>NZ_UWFA01000405.1 GCF_900601905.1 Pseudomonas viridiflava | reverse complement strand
GCTCGAAGGTCTGCTGTCCATTGCCGAGGGTGAGAACCCGCGCTCCATCGAACTCAAGCTGCAAGGCTTCATGGAGTAACACCTCATGGCTCGACGTCGTCAGCCCGAAGAACACGAAAATCATGAACGCTGGCTGGTGTCTTACGCCGACTTCATTACGCTGCTGTTTGCCTTCTTCGTGGTGATGTACTCGATCTCGTCGGTCAACGAAGGCAAGTACAAGATTCTGTCGCAGGCGCTGGTCGGCGTGTTCAACGACACCGAGCGCACCATGAAGCCGATCCCCATCGGCGAGCAGCGC
>NZ_UWFA01000274.1 GCF_900601905.1 Pseudomonas viridiflava | reverse complement strand
CATGTCACGAGCGAAGGCGGTCGCCTGTCCGACGTTCTCAGCGGATACATCGACCCGGACGACGGCATTGCGCCGCCTGCCGAAGTGCCTCCGCCTGTCGATCCCAAAGCCGCCAAGGCCGAAGGGGCCGACGACGACGAGGAAGAATCGGCGGACGCTTCCGATGAAGAAGACGAAGTCGAAAGCGGCCCGGATCCGGTCGTCGCTGCACAGCGCTTCGGCGCTGTCTCCGATCAGATGGAAATCACCCGCAAGGCGCTGAAGAAGTTAGGTCGCGAAGACAAGCACGCCATTGCCGAAATGGTTGCCCTCGC
>NZ_UWFA01000403.1 GCF_900601905.1 Pseudomonas viridiflava | reverse complement strand
CACCGCTCCCCCGGATCATTATCCTGCGCACCCCGCCAAGCCATGTGCAATTCAAACGTACGCGTCTCAATCGGCAAATCTTCAGCTCGTACGCCGCCAGCCGCCGTCAATACCTGCGCAGCATAATCCGGCACGGTGGCGATGATGTCGGTGCCGGTCAGCAGCGTGGCCAAGCCGTTGAACTGCGGTACGGCGAGGACGACGTGGCGTTTGCGCTCGAGTTTTTCCAGGTGCTCGTCAATAAACCCGCTCAGGTCGCCGGCAAATGACACCAAGGCGTGGGGGCGGGCGCAGAAGTCGTCGAGGCTCAGGGGGCCGGGTATCGAGTCGGCGCGCAACAAT
>NZ_UWFA01000398.1 GCF_900601905.1 Pseudomonas viridiflava | reverse complement strand
CTATCAGGCCATACCGGTCACCGCTCAGACAGGCGGCGATGCTCGGCCCGACGCTGTAGTTATTACGCTGAGCTACCAGTAACTGCGCACCTGTATGCCTTTCTCTTTCGGACTGTCACACACCAGGGTGGGACAGTTTGTTGTCTGATACGCCCGCCTCGAAAATAATACCGACAGCGTAATGGTGTGCTGGCCTAGTTACGTCTTGTTATGGGTTGCCTGAGGGTATCTGCCTGTCAGTTGTGTCAATTCCTACAGACCCATCCTGCGCGTTGTGTTGTGTTCTCCGAGGGTTAAAAGTTATCGGCCTGACAGCGGTTAAAAAGACCGGAGTCTATAGTGCTGGCC
>NZ_UWFA01000119.1 GCF_900601905.1 Pseudomonas viridiflava | reverse complement strand
AGAACGGACTCAGTCATGGTCTCAGAGGTCTTGGCAGAGAGGAAAGCGGCCGATTATAGCCGTCGGGCGGCGCTAACGACAGCGCAGACAGGCGGATGGTCAATAACCGAGTGAGATAGCGTTATAACCTCCGCAAACACGCTCCAATCACGGCTCCCCCGGTCCTTGGAGAAGTGATTATCTGTGGGAGCGAGCTTGCTCGCGAATAGGCCAAGACATCCAAATACATTTCTATAGGCCGGAGCAATGCCTTCGCGAGCAAGCTCGCTCCCACAGAT
>NZ_UWFA01000461.1 GCF_900601905.1 Pseudomonas viridiflava | reverse complement strand
CCGCCAGGAACGACGCGGGTTTCGCGTCCTGACAGAACAAAGGGGCGTAAATCAATATGTCGCGGGGCGATACCGTTCTCGACAAACGTCGGACAGGTCGACAGGCACAATGTGGGTTGGGCGATGTACGCATGTGGCTTGGCTCTCAGCCGTGCGCGGAACGCTTCGATTTCAGCGGCGGTCGCTGCCGGGCCGACCAGCATGCCGTAGCCGCCGGAGCCCTGGGTTTCCTTGACGACCAGATCGCCGAGGTTGGCCAGCACATGGGACAGCTCTTCGGGCT
>NZ_UWFA01000387.1 GCF_900601905.1 Pseudomonas viridiflava | reverse complement strand
TCAGCGAACCGCGCAATCTGTTTCCACTGGCGGAAAACAGTCGTCGCACACTGTTGTTTGGCGGCGGCATCGGCATTACGCCGATCCTGTGCATGGCCGAGCAGCTCACGCTGGAAGGTGCGGATTTCGAGCTGCATTACTGCATTCGTTCCGCCGAGCGCGGTGCCTTCATCAAGCGGCTCAGGCAAGCGCCTTTTGCAGAGCGGGTCACCCTGCACCTGGATGAGCAGCCTGACACCGCACTGGACGCTCCCAGAGTGCTCGCCAATCCAGACGCCCAGACGCACCTGTAT
>NZ_UWFA01000041.1 GCF_900601905.1 Pseudomonas viridiflava | reverse complement strand
GCCTTGAGCTCTGCCTGCTGGGCCTGCAGCGCGTTGTTCGCTGCCGTCGTCTCAGCCTTGAGTCGCTTCTGCTCACTGGCGAGCTTGCCAGTGTCGACGCCTGCGCCCTTCAAGGCACCCTGCAGACTCTTGAGCTCGTTGCGTTCGGCCCGCTGCGCAGCGCTCAACGTCTTGACGCTGGCCGAGGCCTTGTCCTGCGCTGTATCGAGCTTGCCCATGTCGGCCGACGCGCTTTTGAGATCCCGTGCAAGGCGCGTCGTCTCAACTCGAGCGGCGCGGATCTGCGCGGTGCTCGCCTGACTCGAGGCCGACAGTTTGCTCAGCCTTG
>NZ_UWFA01000376.1 GCF_900601905.1 Pseudomonas viridiflava | reverse complement strand
AACACACACGTTGCTTAGCCCGCCGTCAGCTCTGGTGCGCAGGCTAATGCAACCCATCGACTGCGGGTGGGCGCGCTGAAAGAAAGCGACTCAAACCGTTTCTACCTCCGCCACGGTTTTCAGCTCGTTGAAAGCGGCGAGTTCGATAACTACTACGTCCGCCCCAACGCCTGATGAGTCGCTGACGGGGTGTGATCAACCTGCCGTGGCGGCCTTTTCGGCGGCACGGGCGGCAAGCATCGCGGCTTCCGATTCCTTGGTGTGCAGCTCACCTTTGTAAGCCAGTTGGTTGAAGAACATAC
>NZ_UWFA01000374.1 GCF_900601905.1 Pseudomonas viridiflava | reverse complement strand
CGCGAAGCCTTGAAAGACCTCTTTCCCGAGGTAACGATCAACGTGACAGGGCGTGGTGAGATACCGTTGCGTTCAAACTTCAAGAAGGTGGCTTGGGCCAGGCCTGACACTGCAGGTTACGTCTACAACGGCGGTGGGCGGATTGAGCCGCGGGAAGGGGCCGGCTTCGTATTCAACTTCTATGACAAGGTTGCGGACAAAGATGCCTCTCTCCAGGTTTCTAATGAGGTCATGACTCAGCACCGATCGAGGCGCTATGTGAATGAACTTCTCGATCAAGCACGGCTGGTAAGGTACTTCACGTTCTATTTCCT
>NZ_UWFA01000394.1 GCF_900601905.1 Pseudomonas viridiflava | reverse complement strand
GGCAAGGCTTCTCTTTACTTGTTCTTCGAAGGGGGCAAGCGACAGCAACGCTGGCTGCTGCGGGGTGCCGTGCAGAAGCGATAGTCGGGAGCAACGGTGCAGATAGGCACCAAAATTGCGTGTACAGGCAGTCTTGTTACCTGTAGAGGTCCAGCAAGATAGCAAATTGCTTTCAAAAAACACATGTCAAGAACTGCATCAATACAAAATGAAAACCCGACGGTCGTTCTAAGACGCAACGCCCGATATACTCGCAAGCCGTCAACAGCAGTGGGAAGTTGTGCGAAAACGTCTGAATCAGCGGGTTTCGCAGAGTTTCCCTTAGGCCACACCGGTGCTGAACCCCTAACG
>NZ_UWFA01000371.1 GCF_900601905.1 Pseudomonas viridiflava | reverse complement strand
GGACAAGATCGACCGCAATATCCTGCGCATCCTGCAGGCCGACGGGCGCATTTCGTTCACGGAGCTGGGGGAAAAGGTCGGCCTGTCGACCACGCCCTGCACCGAGCGGGTCCGTCGCCTGGAGCGCGAAGGGATCATCATGGACTACAACGCACGGCTCAATCCGCAGCATTTGAAAGGGAGTTTGCTGGTATTTGTCGAGATCAGCCTGGATTACAAGTCCGGCGACACGTTTGAAGAGTTCCGCCGCGCGGTGCTCAAGCTGCCGCATGTGCTGGAGTGTCACCTGGTGTCCGGAGACTTCGACTACCTGGTGAAAGCGCGGATTTCCGAGATTGCCTCGTACCGCAAATTACTCGGCGATATTC
>NZ_UWFA01000221.1 GCF_900601905.1 Pseudomonas viridiflava | reverse complement strand
CGATACCCATTGCAAAGCCAACGCCCGCGGTCGGCTTGCCGCCCATCTGCTCGACCAGGCCGTCGTAACGACCGCCCGCACAGACAGTGCCCTGAGCACCCAGTTGATCGGTAACCCATTCGAAAACGGTCTTGCTGTAGTAATCCAGCCCGCGCACCAGCTTGGGATTGATCACGTAAGGAATACCGGCAGCATCCAGACGGGCCTTCAAGCCTTCGAAGTGGACGCGGGATTCTTCATCGAGATAATCAGCCAGCTTCGGTGCGCCCACCAGCACGGCCTGAGTCTCGGGATGCTTGGTGT
>NZ_UWFA01000499.1 GCF_900601905.1 Pseudomonas viridiflava | reverse complement strand
TACCCTGTTTCTCGGCTCGCGCGGGGTTTTCAACTTCGAGCTGACGGTGAACCTGCGCGAAGGCGCGCACCATTCCGGCAACTGGGGCGGGCTGCTGGCCAACCCCGGCATCATTCTGGCCAATGCGATTGCCAGCATGGTCGATGAGCACGGCCAGGTAAAAGTCGCGGGGCTTATGCCCGCCGCCATTCCCGAAGCGGTCAAAACTGCGCTGGCGGATATCGAGGTCGGCGGCGGCCCCGGTGACCCGGACATCGACCCCGGTTGGGGCGACCCGGCGCTGTCGCT
>NZ_UWFA01000400.1 GCF_900601905.1 Pseudomonas viridiflava | reverse complement strand
CCTTCATTCTGTACAAAGCCCCAAAACGTCAGAATCGGCTGGCTGTAACGCTCGACTGCGCCTTCTGCGTTGGTGCGTGTGGCTTCGACCAGATAAACGTAACTGTCATCGGGAGCATGCGGAACCAGCCCCAACAGCTTGCCGAAAATAATCTGATCGCTCTGGCCGCCTTTGCTGCCGGCCTGCACCAGCGACGCGCTCATCTCGGCGATAGCCGTCTTGAAATGGTTCAGCTGGGTTCTGGCGACGACACGCTCAGCCTCAGTCGCCGAACTCCAGGACACTACATCACCTTGAATCGGGCTGTACCAGTCGATGAC
>NZ_UWFA01000125.1 GCF_900601905.1 Pseudomonas viridiflava | reverse complement strand
GCCAATGGCCTGGTCCAGCGCGGTGTTGGCTTTTGCCTGATAGGTTTCCAGCAGCGCCTTTTTCGAGGCAGGTGCCTTGGTTTCGGCGAAGCGCTGGGCAAACATCTGCTGTACTTGTGCGTACACCGGAGCGCCCAGGCGATCGGCATTGGCAAGTTTCAGGAACGTTTCGGCGCTCGCGTTGTGACTGGCGGTATCGGCGAGGACCTGGCCACTGGCGCAGACCAGAACTACCGCGGTACAAATGGCACGAAGACGGGTCATCGAGTTTCCTTATCTAGCAAGCGAGGCAATACCTCAGGGCCGACCATTCTGCGCTTATCTGGGCTTTTGGCTCAACCCCCGGTTCACCCAGCGGTTAAAAAC
>NZ_UWFA01000367.1 GCF_900601905.1 Pseudomonas viridiflava | reverse complement strand
GGTTATGTATTGCGCGACTGCGCTGCAGAACCCGAGCTGATCCTGATCGCGACCGGCTCGGAAGTCGGTCTGGCCGTTGAAGCCTACGAAAAGCTGACCGCTCAGGGTCGCAACGTTCGTGTGGTTTCCATGCCATGCACCAGCGTGTTCGAAGCGCAGGACGCAGGCTACAAGCAAGCCGTTCTGCCGCTTCAGGTCAGCGCACGTATCGCCATCGAAGCGGCCCATGCCGACTACTGGTACAAATACGTGGGCCTGGAAGGTCGCGTGATCGGTATGACCACCTTTGGCGAGTCGGCGCCTGCGCCGCTGCTGTTCGAAGAGTTCGGCTTCACGCTGGAAAACGTCCTGAGCATTGCTGAAGAGCTGCTGGAAGACTGATCAGCTGCTTGATGG
>NZ_UWFA01000278.1 GCF_900601905.1 Pseudomonas viridiflava | reverse complement strand
TCTGGAGATCGCCGACGACTACGCGCTGCTGGGTCAATCCTGGGGTGGCATGCTGGCGTCGGAACACGCCGTACTTCAGCCGACAGGCCTGCAGGCACTGATCATCGCCAACTCGCCCGCAGACATGCACACGTGGGTCAGCGAAGCCAATCGCCTGCGCGAGGAGCTGCCCGACGACGTTCAGGCCACGTTACTCAAGCATGAAGAGGCAGGCACTTTGACCGACCCGGCGTACCTGACAGCGTCTCGGGTATTCTACGACCGCCATGTCTGCCGCATCACGCCCTGGCCAGTTGAGGTAGAACGTACATTCCACCAGATCGACGA
>NZ_UWFA01000548.1 GCF_900601905.1 Pseudomonas viridiflava | reverse complement strand
GCCTGGCTCGGCCAACGCGTTCTATGAACGCGCCGTCAGCCAGCATCAGAAGATCGGCATCGCAGCGCTGGACCTGCTGCGCACCGAGCTGAATTCGCTGCACTCGCGCAAACTGCGCAGCTTCGACGAACCGCCGTTCCGTTGATTGCAGTTGGTATTTGCAGAAAGGGCCACTAAAGTGGCCCTTTCTGTTTTCCGACTGCCGAATTCCCATGTCCCGCATCCAGCGTCCTGCCTCCCGCCGTCCTCAAACCAGTCCATCAGGCGCTCCCCGGCGAGTCGCCAAGGCGCCACCCGCCGAGCCAAAGCTGATCCTGTTCAACAAG
>NZ_UWFA01000366.1 GCF_900601905.1 Pseudomonas viridiflava | reverse complement strand
GTCAAGGCATGTGTCGGCGTGGCCAGCGCGACCTGCCAACAGGTGCACAACACCGCAACACCCAGCAGCAGGCGTCGCAGAAGACGGATTTGACGCGACATGATGGGGCTATCCTCGTACGCACGAATGACGCCATGCGGCGAAAAAGGCCTCCGGCCGGGGAAGGTGGATGAAACCTGTGGCCGGAGGGGGCGAGCTCGCAAACAGGACGCGACCCACGGAGCGGGTATGGGTCGCGCCTTCACCCTCAGAAGTGATACGTCATGCGTGCGAACAGCGTGCGGCCCAACGGGTCGGCGTAGCGTGGGTCATAGCCGGAC
>NZ_UWFA01000172.1 GCF_900601905.1 Pseudomonas viridiflava | reverse complement strand
CCCATGTTCCGCCGCAAGACGTGCCGTGATCAGCGAGCCGCTGGCGACACTGGCTTCGACCACCAGCACACCAAGAGACAAACCGCTGATGATCCGGTTGCGCCGCGGGAAGTTGCTGGGCTGCGGTCCCGCGTCCAACGGAAACTCGGAAATCACCGCCCCGCCCTGCGCGGCCATCTGCGCGGCGAGTGTCCGATGCTGCTGTGGATAAAGTTTTTCGAGTCCCGTGCCCAGGACGCCGATTGTAAGGCCTCCGACATCCAGCGCGCCCTGATGCGCGGCACCGTCGATGCCACGTGCCAGACCGCTGGTG
>NZ_UWFA01000365.1 GCF_900601905.1 Pseudomonas viridiflava | reverse complement strand
ACACTGACCTGTTGCAACATCTGGCGGTCGCCTGGGGCGATGTGGCTGAACGCACCTTTCATCGCACGCCAGGCCAGGGCACGCTGAAACTGTGCATCGGCATGAGTGCGCTGCATTTCTACGTGGCGGGCCAGCGCTCGTTCAGCGATTTGCTGCAATTGAACAGCGCGAGCGGTGCTGCGAATTTCTCGCTCAAGATCGCCAATACTGATGAAGAGGATGACCCTTGGTCCTCCGCCTTCGACACACATCGCGGCAAGACTTCATCCGTGCTGCTGCCCTACGAAGAGATCGAATACCCGAAGATCGAGGGCGACAACGACTCGCTTTCCAACGGCCAGCACGCGTTTCCGACCTTCGACTTGAATATCGTCAACCACAGCCCGGGCGGCTACTGCCTGGCATGGCAGAAGGA
>NZ_UWFA01000206.1 GCF_900601905.1 Pseudomonas viridiflava | reverse complement strand
GCCGATGGCTGCGCACCTGATCGACTGGTCTCACGCGCCTGTTTTTGGCCCAGGCGCGTCCTGAAAACATCAGGCTTGCCAGGGTGTGCAACGCATCCTGGCGAGACATCAACTTGCTAAATGTCTTTTGGTTATATCTGCATTCTTAAATAGTCTTTTTAAGAATATCCGCGCGTCACTATTATTGCCCTACCGCCATACGCCATCGCCCCCAGTCGCGAAGGCCGGAAACTCACATTTCAAGGAAAAAGATAATGAGCGCATCTCTACGTAGTGTTGACGGTCAGGACGAAGCAGCTATTCTGCGTGAAATTCAGAGTGCGTTGCGTGATCTGCGTTTTGGCGCCGTCGAAATC
>NZ_UWFA01000079.1 GCF_900601905.1 Pseudomonas viridiflava | reverse complement strand
TTACACCACCGCCCCACTGCGCATCCACCAATGGCCAGAAACAGAAAAGCCCGGCGAACCGTGCTTTCTGAAACCGAGCGGCGCTTACTTAGCGGTTTTCAGTTTGATCACGTCACCAGAAACGGTGGTGGTATAGCCGTTCAGGACCCAGGCCCAGAACCACTTCTCCTGCACTTGGGTATTGATCAGCGCATCTCCACCCTTGGCCTGGATGGCGCTGTTCTGCGCGCGAACAAAACGGTCGTTCTGACGAATCGGGATCAAACCGAACAGCATCAGGCCGGTGGCGCTTGCTTCACTGTGGCCAACGACGGTGTACTGGTTGCTGTCGTATTGCTGGGTTTTCATAGGGGTGCCGGCGCAGCCCGCCAGAACCAGACCACATACTG
>NZ_UWFA01000399.1 GCF_900601905.1 Pseudomonas viridiflava | reverse complement strand
AGTACGAGCAGTCCCTGCCTTATGACGATGAAGCGCAACGCGACAACGCCCAATCCAGCCAGGCCGACACTGGAAATGTGCCTGAAGACGAAGGCGACTCGCAATAAAAGGCTCATGGCCCGGTAGACTGCCGACCGCACTACGCTCAATGGAGAACTGCATGACCCGTTACGCCCTGATCACCGGTGCATCCAGCGGCATAGGCCTGGCCATGGCCGAAGCACTGGCGCGCCGTGGTCGCAGCCTCATTCTGGTGGCTCGCCAGCGAGATCATCTGGAAACCATCGCCCTGGAGCTGACGCAGCGATTTGGCG
>NZ_UWFA01000355.1 GCF_900601905.1 Pseudomonas viridiflava | reverse complement strand
GTCCGGAACGGCCGCGTCAAGTGTTTTGCAGGGTGAGTCACGTGTGGGTGATGCCCAGGAAATACTGGACGACACAGGAACTGTCACAGGGTCCAACGCACCGGGACAGAAGACCGTAATCAATGAAATCGATATCGACTTCAAAGGTGATGTAGTGAGCAGCTTCAGGACCTACTGATAACACGGCAGCTCACCGCAACAACACACCGCACGCCGTCAAGCACTCTCGGTTGAATCACGCCATGACGGCCGAATCTTAAATAAAGCCGGTCATTACTTAAAATTACCGGCGATAAGCCGATCTATTTCTGCAGCGTAAACTCAGCCTTGTCAAAAGACAGCCAGCAGGGATCG
>NZ_UWFA01000037.1 GCF_900601905.1 Pseudomonas viridiflava | reverse complement strand
GTGCTGCATTTGGTCAAGTCTTGTAGTACTTCTTCAAAGTGCGAAACAGTTGTGTGTATTGTACGATCCACTCCCAAATTGAATTTCAGGACTGTATGAATACCCTCCAGGAGCCTCCGAGTTGTCCTCCTTTCACAGCTGATGGTTGGCCGGTTATAGCCTCTTTGCCGAGAGCATCGCTTTTACCGGGTAGCCCGCTCCATTCAAACATCGATTCATTCAGCCTCATGCACCGTGTAGATATCGTCAGGCCCCTGCTTCGTCGAGCTGCAAAGCCGTGTCTGACGATTCGTCACAGGGCCTGGTCTACATTGACCAGTGCCGCTCCCTGCCATTTACTCGTGAGGCTGTATAACTAC
>NZ_UWFA01000353.1 GCF_900601905.1 Pseudomonas viridiflava | reverse complement strand
GCATTGCCCTGCTGACCAACGCCATGCTCAACGAAGGCGTGAAAGGCAAGGATGTCAGCGCTATCGCCCAAGGCTTCGAAGGCCTGGGCGCCGAGTTCGAAAACGGCTCCTATCGCGACATGGCCGTCACCTCGCTGCGCAGCCTGAGCGCGCCCGACAAGCGTGAACCGGCCCTGAAGCTGTTCAGTGAAGTCGTCGGCAAGCCAACCTTTCCGGCCGACTCGCTGGCCCGCATCAAGAACCAGTTGAGCGCCAGTTTCGAGTACCAGAAGCAGAACTCCGGCACTATCGGCAGCAAAGCGCTGTTCCA
>NZ_UWFA01000347.1 GCF_900601905.1 Pseudomonas viridiflava | reverse complement strand
CCTTCGACCCAGTTGCGCGCTTCGGTGACGAGCGGCACGGTGGTCGAGCGGCGGCCGCCGAAGATGAAGGCCGAGATCGGCACGCCGGCCGGATCGTCCCAGGCCGCGTCGATCACCGGGTTCTGCGTGGCGGTGACGGTGAAGCGGGCGTTCGGGTGAGCGGCCTTGGTGCCGGAGTCCGGCGTCCAGTCCTTGCCCTGCCAGTCGATCAGGTGCGACGGCGCTTCCTTGGTCAGGCCTTCCCACCAGACGTCGCCGTCGTCGGTCAGCGCGACGTTGGTGAAGATGGTGTTTTCACGCATCGAGGC
>NZ_UWFA01000072.1 GCF_900601905.1 Pseudomonas viridiflava | reverse complement strand
AGGTTCCGGTGAACGACGTGCTGGCGATCATTGCCGTGACCGTCGTGACGGTGCTGACCGATCTGGCGACGGCCGTGCTGTTCGGCATTGTCATCGCTGCGATCAACTTCGCCTGGCAGCAGGCTCGTGAGCTATACGCCGACAGCCATGTCGAAGCCGACGGCAGCAAGATCTACCACCTGCACGGCACGCTGTTCTTCGCCTCGGCTACACCCTTTCTCGACCAGTTCAACCCGGCCGAAGACCCGGCGCAGGTCACGCTGGACTGCCGTCACCTGAG
>NZ_UWFA01000344.1 GCF_900601905.1 Pseudomonas viridiflava | reverse complement strand
AGACGGCATTGATCGACGCGGGCGTCATCCTGCTGCCGCAAAGCCGCAGCCTGCCTTCGTTGAGCATGAATGATCAGAACGGTGCGCCGGTGGCCGTGGACGAACTGAAGGGTCAATGGACGCTGGTGTTTTTCGGCTATACCTACTGCCCGGACATCTGCCCCACCACGCTGGCGCAGCTACGGGGCATCAGAACGAAGCTGCCTCAGGAAACTGTGGACAAGATGCGCGTGGTGCTGGTCAGCGTCGACCCCAACCGCGACACGCCGCAGCAGCTCAAGCAGTAC
>NZ_UWFA01000379.1 GCF_900601905.1 Pseudomonas viridiflava | reverse complement strand
GGGCCTGAGCAACCTGTGCGGCGGATGCCTGTTGAAGACCCTCACTGGCTGCTCCTTCAACTGCACCATGCGCCGTGGCGTAGCGCCAGGCAGGCAGGGTCAGCGTTGTTGCCCAGAGCGCCTGAACCCCGGGATCCTCGGACTCGGCCAACTCTGCGCTGACCTTGATCAGCTCATCGTAAGACGTGATGACCGCCAGACCTGGCGTCATCGCCTCGACCAGCGCGACGCCATGAAGCAAGGCAACGCTCTGCAGGGATCGTCCGTACTGCAAATGATCGGGTACGCCGTCTACCAACAGTTCGGGCATCGTTTCGCGCAATAACAGGTAATGCAGCAGGTCGACCGTGCTCGGTGATGCACCGGGCTGCCTGTTCCGTACCAGGTCCCGGACCTTTTCTCTCAGTTGCACATGGCTGTAGTCCAGCACCCACCCGCGCCTGATGAAGGTTTCCAGAGATTCGCCATCGGCTTCTGGAGCGCCCAGGAAAAAGTCGATGATCGAACGCCCAACCAGCGCCTGAG
>NZ_UWFA01000349.1 GCF_900601905.1 Pseudomonas viridiflava | reverse complement strand
ACCCCGATCCTTTGGTCGGCATATTGGATGACAGCTTCATGGACCTGCGCATCTTCAATGCCAGCGTCGAAAAGCTCGCGACCGGCATGCGCTGGGCCGAAGGTCCGGTATGGATTGGCGATGGTCGCTACCTGCTGGTCAGCGACATTGCCAATAACCGAATCATGCGCTGGGATGAGGTTTCCGGGAGTTTCTTGGTGTATCGCGAGCACTCGAATTTTTCCAACGGCATGTGCCGTGATCGTCAAGGGCGTCTGCTGGTGTGCGAAGGGTCATTCAC
>NZ_UWFA01000127.1 GCF_900601905.1 Pseudomonas viridiflava | reverse complement strand
CGTTATGGGTGAATTTCAACAAGGCCAGCTGCGCAAGGCGGTCTACAGTGCCTACGGGGAGCGCCACAGCGAGGAGGCGCTGCTGAGCACTGCCGGGTTTAACGGTGAAGTACGCGAAGCCGCCAACGGCTGGTATCTGTTGGGCAATGGCTACCGGGCCTACAACCCTCTCCTGATGCGTTTCCACAGCCCGGATTTTCTCAGCCCCTTCGCCGAAGGCGGCGTCAACCCCTACACCTACTGCCTGGGCAACCCCATCGCCCTGCGCGACCCGACAGGACATGATGCCAGCGGTCAGACCGGCCGGTTGAGACGGCCCGATGAGGGGGCTTTGCCAATGCAACAAGGTGGCGGAGATATCATGGGT
>NZ_UWFA01000343.1 GCF_900601905.1 Pseudomonas viridiflava | reverse complement strand
ACCTTGGCATGATTCGCACTAAAGCCGAACCGCAGACGGACGGCGCCTACACGATCACTGGCAGCAAGATTTTCATCACCGGCGGTGAGCACGACCTGACCGAGAACATCATTCACTTGGTACTGGCCAAGCTGCCGGACGCTCCGGCCGGGCCGAAAGGGATCTCGCTGTTTCTGGTGCCCAAGTTCATGGTCAGTGACGACGGCAGCCTCGGTGCGCGCAATACCGTCAGTTGTGGTTCCATTGAGCACAAGATGGGTATTCAGGCGTCGGCCACCTGTGTGATGAACTTCGATGACGCCGTCGGTTATCTGATCGGTGAGCCGAACAAGGGCCTGGCGGCGATGTTCACCTTGATGAATTACGAACGTCTGGGTGTCGGTATCCAGG
>NZ_UWFA01000340.1 GCF_900601905.1 Pseudomonas viridiflava | reverse complement strand
ATACCGGGCTCCTGAAAGCCCACCTGAAAAATGAGGTGACCGCATGAACATTTCCATGGGTTCTATCGTCGGCAACCTGACAGCCGAGCAACCCGATGCTCAGGTCATCATCAAGGACTTCAAGAAGTGCCTCGCGGACTACCGCAAACACGCCGAGGCCTGGTATGGCGGTATTCTGGATGCGGAACAGCAGTTTCAGGTAGGCGATGAAGTCGGCACCCAGGACAAGGACAGCAAAAGCAGCGCTGACCTGTATGCGACATGCCCGGCCAACGGCAAACTCAAGCTGGTCCACAGCTTTGAGTCTGCACGTTTCGTACCGATCGGCAATACGCCTGTACGCCTGGTGCCTGTGGTCGACGGTCTAATCA
>NZ_UWFA01000342.1 GCF_900601905.1 Pseudomonas viridiflava | reverse complement strand
GCCATCTGCTGCCAGAGTGATTCCTGCCAGGGGTAGGCCTCGGCCACGTTGCAGCTCCAGCAACTCAGGCAGCAGCTTATCGAGCGAAGCCTGCACGTCAGCCAGACTTTGCGCGGCATCCACCAGGCGATAGCGCGCGGGTTCAGCCTTCGCACGATTCAGGTAGGTGCTGCGCACAGCGTCGAAGAAAGCTCGGCCCTCCTGCTCGAAACGATCCAGCCGCCCCCGTGCCGCAGCGCGTGACAAGCCGATTCCACCGGCAGATCGAACACCAGCGTCAGGTCCGGGCGCAGGTCGCCTTGAACAAACTGTTCCAGCGCTGCGATACGCTCGTGAGACAGGCCACGCCCGCCCCCTTGGTAGGCGTAGGTTGCGTCTTGTTTTCGGTTTTCTAAAAACGTCAACATTTTAAG
>NZ_UWFA01000477.1 GCF_900601905.1 Pseudomonas viridiflava | reverse complement strand
GAGTACGACCTGCTGTTACGCCTGAGAAACATCATCGAACTAAATCGCTGCGCGGAGCGGTTCGCCTATGGCCAGACAGATGCGGCAGGACACAACCAGTGCAATCAACTGGTCCGCCATGACGATACGGCGGGCTCGCGCTTGCTGCAGGATTACAGCCTGCATGGCTCGGTACTCAGTGAAACACGACATTTCATGCTTGCCGCAGAAGCAGCGGACTGGCCATCAGCCGAGCCTGATCGTAATGAGCTGGTGGAGCCGGCCGGCCTTCAGACCTGTCGCGTTTTCAACGCACAAGGTGAAGCGCTGAAGCAGACCGATGCCAGTGGTAATAGCCAGCTTTCGACTCATAATCTGGCCGGTCAGCTGCACAGCAC
>NZ_UWFA01000341.1 GCF_900601905.1 Pseudomonas viridiflava | reverse complement strand
CATCTACGCAGGCCGCTATAACGCGCAATCCGGGGCTCAGTTGCTGGAATCCGGGCTGGCCGATTTCGTAGCGTTCGGCCGGCCATTCATGGCCAACCCGGACTTGCCTGCGCGCATCGCCAATGACTGGCCACTCAACGCACTGAACCCGGCCACGGTTTATGCGGCACTGGCGAGGGGTACGTTGACTATCCGCTGTATGGCGGCTGATTTTCAGCGCTGACGAGCCGCCGGAACCTTGCGATAACCCCTCTAGAGCCATGCACTGCTCGGCGGCTCTAAGC
>NZ_UWFA01000225.1 GCF_900601905.1 Pseudomonas viridiflava | reverse complement strand
CCCTTGGGCCATGTGCCACAAATGCGACCGCAGGTCTCGCAGACTTACAGCCGCACAGTGTTTACAGCCTGTCGGCACAAGACGGCGACGGCCCCTCGCTTTCGCTTTACGGTGCGTTTGCCATTGCCCGGCGTCTTCGTGATGCGCCGGTCCAGCTTGACCTGGAAGAGCTGGAAGATGTCCTGCTGTTTACGCCCCATGACGGGCTGGAAGCATTTGCCTCATTGAAACAGTTGAATGACGCCCTTGTTCAGCGAGTGACTGAACCCAAGTACAGAGGACGTTTGGGCGACGGCGTCAGCACCGGGCAGGCAAGCCCCACCGAACC
>NZ_UWFA01000171.1 GCF_900601905.1 Pseudomonas viridiflava | reverse complement strand
AAGCAGGACGCGGTTTTGCGGTGGTGGCAGACGAGGTGCGTGGCCTTGCGCAACGCACCCAGCAGTCCACTGAGGAAATCGAGAATCTGGTCGCTGCGCTGCAGAACGGTACACGCCAGGTGTCCAGCATCATGCTCAGCAGCCGTGATCTGACGGTCAGCAGCGTGCAGCTCAGCCGCAAGGCGGGCACCTCGCTGAACAGCATCACGCAGACGGTTTCCAACATTCAGGCAATGAACCAGCAGATCGCGGCAGCCGCTGAAGAGCAGAGTGCTGTGG
>NZ_UWFA01000339.1 GCF_900601905.1 Pseudomonas viridiflava | reverse complement strand
CCAGCGCGGCGACCTTGTACATGCCAAAGGTGCCGTATTTGGAGCTGGTCGCAACCAGTACGGTTTGCGAAGCGGATTGCATCGCAGCCTGCTTGACCTCGACTTTCAGTGCCGAGGGCGTCGTGGTCCCGCGCTGCAGATCCCACGAACTGGTGGACATGAACGCCACGTCCGTCGCCAGTTGCCGCAAGGTCGCAGCCGCCAGCCCGCCGACACTTGAGCGGTTCGGATGATCGAGCAGGCCGCCGGTGTGAATCACATCCACGTGCCCGGCATCGGCCAGTGCGTTCACCACGCCAAAGTCATTGGTGACCACCGTCATACCCGACAGCGCAACAATGTGCGGCACGATTTCCAGCGTGCTGGTGCCTGCGTCCAGATAGATCGTCATGTCCGGATGCAGCAGACCGGCCGCCAGCCGCGCCATGCCCTGCTTGTGC
>NZ_UWFA01000055.1 GCF_900601905.1 Pseudomonas viridiflava | reverse complement strand
GTGTAGCGGCTTATCCGCCTGTTTCCTGTAGGAGAATTCTTATTTTCGGCGAGAATCGAGACAATTTTTTCAGCTCGTGAGTGCTGCCCTGACGGGCACGGCAGCACTTCGGCGATCAATCAGCGAATGCTGCTGATGCTGCCCTTGTTACCCGTAACCTTTACATTCACCTTCTTGAAGATGAAGTAGTCCTTCACGTTGACTTCATAACGCGGCGCAACGATCAGGTCGGCACCGGAAGATTTGACAGCCTTGTAGGCTGCGGCAGCCTTGGCCGTCGAAACCGGGTCTGGAAGTGCCAGGCC
>NZ_UWFA01000338.1 GCF_900601905.1 Pseudomonas viridiflava | reverse complement strand
ATGAACGCAGGTACGCCGCAATCAGCTCTCGCAGCCTCGGCTCTCCGGCTGCGGCCCCGTAGCCCAGCGAGGCAGGGTCCGGACGACGCCAGAAAGCCGCGTAGAGCTTGCCCCACAAGGTGAAAGGAAACAGATCGAAGGCGGGTACCCCGACACGAAAAGCCTTGGGCCCCTGCTCTGAAGGGGCTGGAAGATGGTGAGTTTTGATCCGATCAAGCGCAGATCTGTGGATAACTTCACCGTCCATATTATCCGCAGCCTGCTGCAAAACTGTGGATAAGCCTGTGGACAAAGG
>NZ_UWFA01000498.1 GCF_900601905.1 Pseudomonas viridiflava | reverse complement strand
CCGTTCAGGTTGGTACTTTGAGCGATACGAGTCAGCTCGCTGCTCATCTGCGAGAATTCTTTGTTCAGCGCGTCACGGTCGGTGCTGCTGTTGCTGTCGTTACGCGACTGAACAGCCAGTTCACGCATACGCTGCAGGATGTTGGTCGATTCTTGCAGCGCGCCTTCAGCGGTCTGCGCGATCGAGATACCGTCGTTGGCGTTTTTGATTGCCATGGTCTGACCGCGGATTTGCGACGTCATACGGGTAGCGATCTGCAGGCCGGCGGCGTCGTCTTTAGCGCTGTTGATTTTCAGGCCGGAAGACAAACGAGTCATCGACACGGAAAGAGCATCGGAAGCCCGACCCAGGTTCTTCTGGGTGTTTAAGGA
>NZ_UWFA01000337.1 GCF_900601905.1 Pseudomonas viridiflava | reverse complement strand
GCATGGCCAGCGCAACCACCGCCCAGGAACTGGCTCGCCAGCCGACATGCTGTTCGACCCAGGTGGTCATTGGCACGCCCACCACCGGAGACAGCATCAAACCGGCCAACACCACCGAGACCGCGCGTCCGCGACCTTCAGGCGCCACCAGACCTGCGCATATCGTCATGCACAGGCCGATACACACGGCACTCGAAATACCCATGATGATGCGCGCAAAGGCAAGCACCCCATAACTCGGGGCCGCCGCTGCAACAGCGCATGCGATCACGTATCACGTCAGTAGCCAGACCAATGC
>NZ_UWFA01000484.1 GCF_900601905.1 Pseudomonas viridiflava | reverse complement strand
ATTTTCTAAGTATTGAATGATTGCATGTTTGTTTTTGAAGTCGAAAGAATCTGCAACATCATCGATAATAAATAAAGTGTCTTTTACCGAAGTTTTCCGAGCTTCAACATCGAAGATAAAGTTAAGCAGATATAGTGCGCGTCTTTCACCCTGGCTCAGAGTTTTTACTTCTTGGCGCGACCACTCTACAGTGTCTGCCCCCTCTTTGAATGTGAACTTTAGCCGGGCTTTTTCTTTTCCTAAAGCAGCCTTTGCTTGGTTCGCTACAGAAAGCGTGAAAGGCATGTCCACAAAACGGTTATTGAAAAGATCCACAGCAAGCGTCCATTTAGGGGCATCCTGTGCCGCAACTGCTTCAATGCAATCAATTTCTGTTTTGTTCGCTGCATACGACTCATAGTAAGCAGTCGCATCTGTGTTGTTC
>NZ_UWFA01000334.1 GCF_900601905.1 Pseudomonas viridiflava | reverse complement strand
CTGATCGGGTACGCCGCGTAGGCGGGGTGCCTTTTGATGTGCCAGGCGAGCGCCAGCGCCATGCAGTTGGTCACCATCGCAGTCACCAGCCCGATCCCCATCAGCCCCAGATTGGGCAGCCCTAGCCACTGATTGATCATCGCGTAATTAAGCACAAAGTTGGCGACAGCCCCGGCCACGCTGATAGTCATCACCGGGCCTGCGCGGCCAAGCGCGCTGGTAAAACCGCGCAGCGCCATGAAGCTGAGCAGGCCGGGCAGCGCGAAGGGCAGGGTGATCAGAAATTGAGCAGCCATGTGCACGTTGGCTTCGGCCTGCCCTAACTGCAACAGGATGGGCTCGAGATTCCACAGC
>NZ_UWFA01000205.1 GCF_900601905.1 Pseudomonas viridiflava | reverse complement strand
GAGCGTGCCCAAATCGGTGTTATCGACAGCAGCCTTTAGCCCGCCCGACGACCACCCTATTTTGACAAGGTTGCTCGTCTGTCCCGCGCCGGTCCCCTGCTGCACAGGCGTGTACGGAAGTCTCGACTGCAGAAAGTACACGGTTGCGTCATTGGTGCGCCGCATGTAAGGCTGGGTAGGATCGTTAGCTGCAAACCCGACATGCGTGATGCTGTCTGCAAGCGGGCGAGCCGCGTCTCGCGCATCGGTTTCTGCCTTGGTATAGGCATCGGTGATTCCGTAGGCAAACAACGTGCTACCAACGTTCGCCTTTGTGGCCGGGTCAAAGTTACCCGAGTACCAAAGATTCCCCATGTCGGAGTTATCTACGGTCGCCTTGGTCGCACCCCCTGACCAGCCGATCTTAATCAGGTTGTTCAACTGGCCCGTGCCGGTGCCCTGCTGCACGGGAGTAAAGCCAAGCTTGGCCTGCAGCGTCCCGACCCGCGCATCGATCTCGCTCTTGCTGTAAGCATCGGCGATGCCGTACCCGCCCAGCGTGGTCGGGTTGAAACCCGCAACCACCAGGCCTCGACGATCCACCGTAACTTGACGATACGAGCCAGGCAGAACACCGTTCGGCCCGGCGATCTGCTCGAAGGCGAGCGCTGTAGTGTCC
>NZ_UWFA01000364.1 GCF_900601905.1 Pseudomonas viridiflava | reverse complement strand
GCTGCATGTGGGCACCGGCACCTTCGGCATCGCGCCGCGCAATCTCAACGATGTAGGCGGCAGCCTGGTCACCCGTGGCGACCTGACCATCGCCCAGGACACCTGGACCAACAGCAGCGTGATTCAGGCCGGGCGGTTGACGGTGAATGTCGGGACGTCGAACCAGACGGCGGGCGGGCAGTTGCTGGCGTCGAGTCTGTTTAGCGGGTCGGGTGGGAACTGGACGAATGATGGGCTGATTGCGAGTGATGGCTCGCTAAGCCTCAACCTTGGTGGCACCTATGGGGGCAATGGTCGTCTTAGCAGCGTCGGGATGCTCGGGCTGAGCGCTGCACAGGTG
>NZ_UWFA01000333.1 GCF_900601905.1 Pseudomonas viridiflava | reverse complement strand
ATCCACAGCAACAGACCGGTCAGCTGCGGACGCTGACGGTCCAGCGCATGACCGTTGAGCATCACCTGCCCCTCTGTGGGCTGCATCAGCCCGCACAGCATGCGCAACAGGCTGGTCTTGCCGCTGCCGTTAGGACCAATCAGCCCGACGAACTCGCCGGTAGCGATCTGCAGGTCGATATCCTTCAGGGCGAAATGCTCGTGCGCGCACACTGACGCCTGTTCCGGTGCCCACGCGAGACGCTCTAGCGCAAGCATCAGAAACTCAGGTCCGCTGTGACGAACAACGAGCGGGGTTCGCCCAGAATCCATTGCTGACCTTCGTTGTACTGACTCGCTGCGTACTGA
>NZ_UWFA01000331.1 GCF_900601905.1 Pseudomonas viridiflava | reverse complement strand
GTTATTGGTCGAATGAAGAACAAATGACTGATCATTTCTGTACGGCTGCAATGACTGAGTTCATTGATGAACTCATCGACGCCGAGGCCAATATCGCGTTCGCTCGCTTCGCAGCCAATATCGATAGTACGGCCTGACCCCGTTATACCCGGCAACTTGAACAGCTCGACCGGGCTTTGACACGCCTGTCAGAAATGCACGCGCACGATTGAAAAGTTATTTCTCGCCACACCCACTCTTTTTATATAAAGGTTTTAACATGAAGCTCTTGAAACTTGCAGCGTTCGTTGTAGCCATATCAGGCC
>NZ_UWFA01000392.1 GCF_900601905.1 Pseudomonas viridiflava | reverse complement strand
GGCGTATGTTGATGCCTGCACGAAGCACCCATAACGATAAAAGGCGCCTGCAATGCCTGACAGCCGAGCCGCTCTTTTCGAGCAGCGTCCCGCCGAACTTGAAGTCATTCTTCCCGAACCGGACCAGTGTTTTCGCTGGTACGAGCACGACTATCCCTACGCCCTGGCGCGCTGGAATCATCATCCCGAATTCGAGATTCACCTGATCCGCCGTGGCAGCGGCAAGCTGGTGGCGGGCGATTACATCGGCGGGTTCGACGCAGGGCATGTCGCGCTGATCGGCCCCGACC
>NZ_UWFA01000479.1 GCF_900601905.1 Pseudomonas viridiflava | reverse complement strand
GCTGGTGCAATAGACCGCCAGCGACAGGCTGTAGACCCAGGCACGCATGGTCGGTCGCAGCGATGCGCTGTAGCGGTCGCCATAGAAGGCAATGGCAAACATGATTGACATATAGGACAGGGCAACGGCGGCGATCAGCCCGCTGGACAGCGACATATCGGATTCCAGAATGTATCGACAGCACGCAGTCTCGCACGACGGCTGCACTTCGTCTTTCTCGACCAAGGTCGAGCGTGGCGGGGTGTCGCAGCCGAGGCAATCGCCTCGGCGCGCTTCAAAGC
>NZ_UWFA01000330.1 GCF_900601905.1 Pseudomonas viridiflava | reverse complement strand
GCGCTGGCCTCGCTGGGTGTCGGCATTCAGCGCTGAAAGCTGCGTTGCAGCCGTTCGGTCAGATACCGATGAACGGCTGCATAATGCGTGCAAACAGGCCGTGCAAGCGCAGCGGTGAATCGGTGGCCAGCAGGCAGATGCACTCTCCGTAGGCGACAGGCTGGTGATGGACATCACTGTCCAGATCGGCAATGTCACCTGCCTTGAAATCGCCCATTTCGTCGTGGAATGAACCTCTGAGGACCATGGTCATTTCACTGCCGCTGTGACTGTGCATCGGCATGCTGACGCCGGGCGCGCTTTTGAGCAGCATGAGGG
>NZ_UWFA01000460.1 GCF_900601905.1 Pseudomonas viridiflava | reverse complement strand
CAATCAATCCGTATTCGGTCAGAGGCTCGTCCAGACTTCCGCGTGCCAGGGTGTCGTAGATCAGACCGATGTCATCTGCCGGCACACCCTTGTTGATGAACGGGTTCAGGCTGTCAAACCCGCCGAAACCGGCCTGGCGGAGCGTGCCACCTTTCGGGGCATCCGGGTTCACATAGTCGAAGTGCTTGAAGTCGGCCGGATATTTGGGCGCTTCGTCGTACAGCGTCACGGCGTGCTGAGGTGCAGCCTGTACCGAGCAGGCCAGGCTTGCCAACAGCAGCGCGGCTGTTCGCAGGCGCAGGGAATGCAAAGGGTTCATCGGGGCTTCTCCAGAGACTTGAGCCACCACGCACGCAGCCCCAGGGTGTAGGGCGGGGTGGTGACCATGGCGAATCGATTGCGATACGCAAGACGATGATTGTTCAGGTACCAGTTCGGAATGCTGTAGTGCTGGGAC
>NZ_UWFA01000329.1 GCF_900601905.1 Pseudomonas viridiflava | reverse complement strand
AGTGTATCCAGATTGTCGTAAACCGTTACCGACGCGAATTCTTTCTTCAATGAACCGATCAGCCAGTCGGTCGCCAGTTTCGGGTCTGAACTGCTGATGAATGCATTGCGAATCCGCGAATCCAGCGCGCCGTTCTGGCCGCTCCTGAGCGCTACCGAGTGGTAGTTGTTCAGGTACTGCAGGTTACTGACGGTGTTTTCGCTGTACATCACCCCCACTGATTGAGTGTGCTGAAGACTGGCTGCGCTATCGGCGACGGGTGCGAAATGGCAGACCTGTTCAGAGGCCGCAGAGACAGACGAGACGACAGCGCTGGCTGGCGTGGTGAAGAC
>NZ_UWFA01000327.1 GCF_900601905.1 Pseudomonas viridiflava | reverse complement strand
GTCCAGCAGGCGCTCGCCCCACTTGCTCAGGCCGGTGATGAAGCCCAGCGCCAGGCCGATACCGCCGCCGATCACAAAGCCCAAACCTGCACGCCAGCCGCTGATGGCCAGGTGTGTCCAGATTTCACCGCTGGAAACCAGCGTCACACCGGCTTCGATGACAGCGCTGGGTGCAGGCAGAATACGTGTGGATAACCAGCCGGCGCTGACCGACAGTTGCCAGACCGCCAGCAGCAAAACAGGTAACGCCCAGGGCGCCAGCCGGTGAATGAGGCGTTGCGAAGCACTGAGGCTCATGGAGTGGTCTCCTCGAAGGGCCTGTGGATCACTGTGCTTGAGCAACAGCAGCGGGTGGCGTCCAGACC
>NZ_UWFA01000549.1 GCF_900601905.1 Pseudomonas viridiflava | reverse complement strand
CCAGCGCTTCTCCAGCCTGGCGACCAGCGACAACGCAAGGGCCGTTGCGCAGGGCCTGGACAGTTCGGGCGCAAACAACGCGCTGTGGCGTCAGGTGGTGCAATCCGACGCCTCCACCGCACAAGCCACCTTCAAGGCGCTGTCCAACGAACTGCATGCATCGACCCAGTCCGCGCTGATCGAAGACAGCCGCCTGGTGCGCAACGCCATGAACGACCGATTGCAGCAAGCGCAGTCCGCCCAGGCATTCGGCAGCAGCGCACAAACCCTCGCCGGCGATGCTTCGCGTGGCGTGGTCTGGAC
>NZ_UWFA01000325.1 GCF_900601905.1 Pseudomonas viridiflava | reverse complement strand
GACACCAACCAGGTGGCGCCTTCCTACACCTCTCGCACGAAGATTCAGGACGCCAAGCTCCGTTACGCCGACATCGAAAATTGGTACCAGAGCTTCCTGCCGTCTGATGAAGGTGTGAGTTGGGTAGAGCAGTTCAACAAATTGGTACCGGAACACCACGCGCTGACGGATCTCAAAAAAGTCGATTTCATCCTCTGGCAGATGCGCGGCTAGTAATTTGATCGCGGCTTTTGCGTGCCAGCCGCAGGCAGAAATTCCTGGCCTGGCAGCCATCAGCC
>NZ_UWFA01000418.1 GCF_900601905.1 Pseudomonas viridiflava | reverse complement strand
GTGGTGAACAGGCTTTCGCCGGTGAGCATGCGCTTGCCGGCACCGAACAGCGAACCCAGCAGCCCGGACGACTGATTGCTGCCGTCGCCGAAAATAGTCTCCATCTGCACGTCGCAGGTCTTGTACATCATCGCCCCGGCTTCGGCGACGGCACTTTCGCCGGGATCAAGCTCCAGTTCGACAAACTGGGTTTCTGCGCCGTACAGCTTGAAGTCCACGCCATCGGTTGCGCTCCCCGAGCCGTAACCGCCCGAGGCATTCGGATCGGGGGTGAAGGACGGACGCTTGAGCGGCGCTCCACCCTGTGACGG
>NZ_UWFA01000322.1 GCF_900601905.1 Pseudomonas viridiflava | reverse complement strand
CGCCAGATCTTGTTGCCGACGTCATCCGCCACCAGCAAACCGCCGCGCTGATCGTTGACCACGCCGACCGGGCGGCCCATGGCTTTTTCGTCTTTGTTGAGAAAGCCAGTCAGCACATCGACTGGCGTGCCGTTGGGCTTGCCGCCGCTGAAGGGAACAAACACCACTTTATAGCCGCTGTGCGGTTTGCGGTTCCATGAGCCATGCTGGCCGATGAACAGGCCTTCGTTGAACGGCGCAGCCAAGGTCATGCCGTCGGCGAACACCAGGCCCAGTGACGCGGTGTGCGGGCCG
>NZ_UWFA01000384.1 GCF_900601905.1 Pseudomonas viridiflava | reverse complement strand
AACCACGCCGACCGATGAGCGGCGAATGAGGAATACATGAGCCTGACCAACGAATCCCTGATGCAACGCCGCCATGCTGCCGTCCCGCGTGGCGTTGGTCAGATCCACCCTATCTTCGCTGCTTCGGCGAAGAACGCCACCGTTACCGACGTGGAAGGTCGTGAATTCATCGACTTCGCCGGCGGTATTGCGGTGCTGAACACCGGTCACCTGCACCCGAAGATCGTCGCCGCCGTGCAAGAGCAGCTCACCAAGCTGACCCATACCTGCTTCCAGGTATTGGCGTACGAGCCTTATGTAGAGC
>NZ_UWFA01000284.1 GCF_900601905.1 Pseudomonas viridiflava | reverse complement strand
GCGCGCTGTGGGATTACCTGCAGAACTACATGGACACCAGCGGCCCGCTGCCGGAGCTACCGCGCTATGAAGAGTTCCGCCACCTTGACCCGACCACCGCTGCCCACGACCTGAAAACCGGTCGCAACCCGCGCTTCTGGATCGACATGGATGACGCGACCTACAAGCTCTATGTGGATCAGTTGCTGGACAACATCGACGGCATAGACACCTTTCAACGCCCGAACTTCATGGCGCGATATGTACGCTATGTGGACTGAAGCGATGACAGAGACTTGCAACGAAGTGTCTTACTACGCGCCAACAGCCTATCGCTTGGGCAGCATCCCGAACCAGTTGCCGTCTGAAGAGCGCTCCTGGTTAAAGCGTTTTGGCAAAAAGCGCTTGCCGTGGGGTGACCCGCTAGAGATCGCTCCTGAAGCGTTCATACGCAAGCGCTCGCCCAGCAATTTGCGGTTTCGCGAGCAAATGCGTACAGAACGAGATGAGCATCGAGCGGCAGGCACTTATGTGCCCGCCCCCTACGAGCATGTGGACTTTCATGATCGGCATGATCATGAAAGGTTTAGGTTCTCATTGTGGTCGACTAGGTCGCAGTTCTGGCTGCATCTACTGATATTTGGCAAAGGTTTCTTTTTGGTTGGGATTATCCCAA
>NZ_UWFA01000144.1 GCF_900601905.1 Pseudomonas viridiflava | reverse complement strand
AATTGGGCCTGACGCTGGGTGAAGGCCTGGGCGGCCTGAGTCAGATCGACCTGTTGCTGACTGAAACCGCGCAGGACGCACTGGCGCTGTCGCAACACAGCCGCAACCTGCTGCTGGTTGAGCGCAAGATCAACGATGATCCTCTGATCCGTCAACGCGCCCGCATCCGCCCTATCGCAAGCCCGGAAGGTGCCTGCTGTGTAGAACGCCTGATGGAACCCTACCCGTCCATGCTGGAGCGTCAACTGGCGCGCATGCACGAGACGAACAAGGTCTGAAGGACTCCTG
>NZ_UWFA01000233.1 GCF_900601905.1 Pseudomonas viridiflava | reverse complement strand
CCCGGCAACTGATGGACTATTTCAAGGCCTGGCAGCCCGAATACCTGCCCGGGACGCATCGCACCTACGCCAACCCCAGTATTGGCCTGCTGGGAGTGATCGCCGCGCGCAGTATGAACATGCCATTTCAAGAGGCGATGCAACAACGCCTGTTCCCGGCACTGGGCCTGAACAGCACCTACGTCAACGTGCCCGACGACAAACAGGCGCTTTACGCGCAGGGCTATAACACGCTCGACGAACCGGTCAGGGTCAACCCCGGCGTACTGGCCGCCGAAGCCTATGGCGTGAAATCCAGCAGCCGCGACC
>NZ_UWFA01000321.1 GCF_900601905.1 Pseudomonas viridiflava | reverse complement strand
GCCTACGCCAACCTGGTGTACCTGGCGGTACGCCTGTTGCGAGCGAACGGCGTAGGTGCGGGGCCGGAACAGGAGATCCCGGACGAGCTGTTCGACCGACTGGGCCTGAGCCGCGAAAAAGCCAATGAATCAGTGAAAAAAGTGCTGGAGGCAGAGGTCTTGCTGCGCGAGCTGGCGTCGCAGTTCAGTAAGTAGATGGTGGCCTGCTGGGCAGTGCCGACGTTATCCACCACTCCTCAGGCGCTTGAAAACGGTGTTTCTGCCCGTAGAGCGTCGGAGCCTCAGGAGCTTACGACGGCTGCGATGGGCTGCGAAACGGCCCTGAAACCGGCCACCCAGGTTGTTTCTGGTGCACCGAGTCGCTCAGGCCACTCCTTCAGCTTTTGGC
>NZ_UWFA01000515.1 GCF_900601905.1 Pseudomonas viridiflava | reverse complement strand
ACATAGGTAACGGAAAAATCATCGGTCATGAACGCGTAGGTCAGGCAACCGAAGGCGAAGACCAGAAAGCTGAACTGGCCCCACGCCGCTGGACGCGCCAGGCTCATCCACAAGCGGTCGTACCGCCCCGCGCCGATCAGCGGGACGATGGCCTCCACCAGCGCGAAACCCAGCGCCAAATACATGGCCAGATGGCCGAGTTCGGGAATCATCGATCAGCCTGCCTTGCGGGCATGGAGGCCGGAGCCGGTGTCGCCTGGCCGCTTTCACGCAGTGCTTTGCTCACTTCGGGGG
>NZ_UWFA01000320.1 GCF_900601905.1 Pseudomonas viridiflava | reverse complement strand
CGTGCAGCCGATGTTTCACTATCAGTTGCTGAGAATTCTGGTGCCCGAGCCCGACGCCACGCTGGTCAATCCCAGTGGCGACCTGATCGTGACCGTCACCAGCGAACCAGTGTTGCAACCGGGCCACAGCTATCGGCTGCTGCTCGATGGTGTTGCCGTCGGCCAGGCCGGACGCAGCCCGGTGTTCCCGCTGAGTAATGTGGATCGTGGCACGCATCAGCTGTCGGTCGAGATTTTCGACGAGATGGGTCGCGTTCTGGAAAAGACCCCGAACAGCCGTTTCATCTGCAGCGTATTTCTCTGTCGCAAAAACGCGCGACCCATCCGTGCAAGGACGAGGACTACGGGGT
>NZ_UWFA01000318.1 GCF_900601905.1 Pseudomonas viridiflava | reverse complement strand
GTCTACCCTGCGTGCCGAAAGACGACCATACGAATGACAAGGCTTTGCGGTGCGGTCGCCGCTATAATACGGGCCTTTTTGCGTCCCGCCTTTTCCAGAAACCTCTCATTTACCTACATCAGGCACCGTGGAGCCCGCATGACCCAGGATCAACTCAAACAGGCAGTCGCCCAAGCCGCTGTCGATTTCATCCTTCCAAAGCTCGACGACAAGAGCATTGTGGGCGTCGGCACCGGTTCCACAGCCAACTGCTTCATCGATGCACTGGCCAAACACAAGGGTGCGTTCGACGGCGCAGTCGCCAGCTCCGAAGCCACCGCTGCACGCCTCAAGGGCCACGGTATTCCGGTCTATGAGCTGAACAC
>NZ_UWFA01000291.1 GCF_900601905.1 Pseudomonas viridiflava | reverse complement strand
ACCTGCGCCTTCGATGAAATCGGAGGGCTGGACGCCGCATTGATCGGTCCGCTGGTGGCCCTGATCGATGCGTTGGAGGCCGCTCATGGCGAACTCTCGAAACCGGCCACCCCGACGCAATGGGGGGCTCGTCTGCAAGCTGTCCTGCAACTCTTCTTTGCCGCCGACAGCGAGCACGACGATTATCTGCTCGCCCATCTCGAAACCCTGCGCGAGAGCTGGCTTGAGACCTGCGAAACCGTCGGCCTCATAGACGAGCTGCCTTTGACGGTCGTTCGCGAAGCC
>NZ_UWFA01000317.1 GCF_900601905.1 Pseudomonas viridiflava | reverse complement strand
GGGTTATCCGCAGTATTCATTGATACTGGCGCGACTTTTTTCGCTCGGCGCGGTACGGTCCTGCTGCATCCAGAAATCGCATTTGGAGCGGCTGAAGTTGCGCTGCTGTTGTTCCTGAACCTGCTCGCGCGCCTGGCGTGCTTCGCTTTCACGCAGGCTTTGCTCGTACTTGCGGAACATGGCCGTTTCCGGTTCTACCTGTGGTGCGGGCGGGGCCGTCAGTTGCGCAGCAGCCTTTTCCAGCGCCATGGTCTGCGCCGGGGGCAGGCTTTTGTAGACCAGCCAGCCGGTCAGGCCCACCGCCATCGCGCCGAGCCAGATGCCCAGAGCGATACAGATAATCAACTTCACGGAGACAGACAGTTCGCGACGGCGGATGTGGGACGGCATGGCTGAATTCCTGGCGAGAGGGCACAGTGTGATTGTGCCATGCCTGAAGAGTGTGGATGACAATCGTACATCCGGCGCGC
>NZ_UWFA01000315.1 GCF_900601905.1 Pseudomonas viridiflava | reverse complement strand
GGCTGAGCAGCAGTCGCAGTTGCTGCGGGGTCAGCTCGAACAGCAGCGCCTGGAATGGCAGGCCCTGACAGTACGTCGCAAGGCCCTGCAGGACCAGTTGCATGAAGACGGCTACGACCTGCACGGCGTCCTCGCCACGCTGACTCCGGAAGCCAGCGAACAGGCCGCCGAGCTGCAACTGGAAAGTCTTGCCGGCCGTATTCAGCGCCTCGGCGCGATCAACCTGGCGGCCATCGACGAGTACCAGCAGCAGTCCGAACGCAAGCGCTATCTGGATG
>NZ_UWFA01000471.1 GCF_900601905.1 Pseudomonas viridiflava | reverse complement strand
GCTCGATGGCGCGACGGCACAGCAGCACCTTGTCGCCCAGCGTCACCAGACAACCGGCGACGATGTTGGGATTCTGATAATGAATGGTGTGGCAATGCTCGCAGACATACCGCAGGCGGCTGTCGCCTTCGGGGATGCGCTGGATGACGGGGTTGCCACACTGGCTGCAAAATTTCATGGTGTCGGTCGATAGTGAATGCAGGCGCTATCTTGGCTTGTCCCGCCGCCGATGAGCAAGCGTCTATGTGGGGCGACTTGTCCTACAAGGGCTTGGGCACTTCGCAGCTTTGGTGCATAGTGCCGGTAAGCAACAGATCGAGATTTGCC
>NZ_UWFA01000313.1 GCF_900601905.1 Pseudomonas viridiflava | reverse complement strand
GATCTCCTTTGCGGCTGCAGGCGATTACGCAGCTTCGTCGCACGCCTTTATGCGCTGGGTGTACGTCGCCGGCAAAGACTGCCGACTCAAGGGCAGCAACTGCGCCGGCATCATCACCCGGCGCGAGCTGCAGCGCGATTTATGCCTGGAGGCCTTGAAATGAAAAAGGCTGTTTTGTTGTGGGTCGCACTTCTTATCTGTGGCGCCACGTACTGGTATGGCTACGTGAACGGCATGCAGAGCGTCGAGGCGGCTGCCGTGAAGGCTGATAACGATCGTTTGGCTGCTGCGTTCGAGCAGGGCCAGGCGCTGGGCACGGTGCGCGATCGTGTAGTTACTCAATATGTGGACCGCGTCGAGTACATCGAAAAGCGCGGCGCCACGCTCATTAAAGAGGTTCCGGTTTATGTCTCGGCAAAGTCTGATGCTGCCTGTGTTGTTCCTTCTGGCTTTGTCCGGCTGCACGACGCAGCCGCCAGTGGCGCCGATCTGCCTGCCTCTGGAAGTGCCGGAACTGCTTTTGAAGGCCCCTCGGGAGTTGCGCTCTCTACCGTCGCCGCAACCACTGCCAGCAACTAC
The DNA here is from genome assembly GCF_900601905.1 of Pseudomonas viridiflava. Classification (GTDB taxonomy): domain Bacteria; phylum Pseudomonadota; class Gammaproteobacteria; order Pseudomonadales; family Pseudomonadaceae; genus Aquipseudomonas. The sequence continues at coordinate 108 of NZ_UWFA01000313.1, read as the reverse complement.
ACCGCCTGTCATGCCAACGCCGAGCAGTTGAGGCAATTGCAGGATCTGCTTGGCAAATACAAGGCGCTCATGGGTAAGCAGGCGCCACATTAGGCCGAGTGGATAAAG
>NZ_UWFA01000312.1 GCF_900601905.1 Pseudomonas viridiflava | reverse complement strand
GGCCCAGGCCTTCCTGGAATAACTGGTTGCTGCGCTCGGTGTCGCCCAGCTGGGCCAGCAGTCGCGCCAGCTCGGCACAGGCCTCAGGGTTGCGCTGGACTTGCAGGCTGCTCTCCAGATAATCCCGCGCCTTGCCCCACAGGCTGTTTTGCAGGCACAGGCGACCCAGCGTCAGTAGCAAGCTGGCATCGCCGGGATGATCCTTCAGCCAGCCTTCGGCGAACTTCAGTTGCCGCGCCGGATCACTGCCACGCAGCAGTCCATAGAGACGGATCAGGTGGCTGTCGTAGCCGCGCTTGATTGCGCCCCGCAGCGCGTCTTCGGCC
>NZ_UWFA01000273.1 GCF_900601905.1 Pseudomonas viridiflava | reverse complement strand
GGACGAATACGCAGGAGCGACCGATCTGGCGCGGCAGGTTCAACTGGCGGCACAGCGCTGGCGTCAGACCCGGCAAGAGCTGGAACGTCTTTCCAATTCGGGTGACGAGCAACGGGCACGTCACCAGTTGCTCAGCTATCAGCTGGAAGAGCTGGAAAGCCTCAGCCTGGGCGAGAACGAGCTGGAGCAACTGGAGCAGGAACACAAGAACCTGACCAACGCCGAAAGCCTGCTGAGCATCTGCCGACAGGTCGTCGAGCAATGCAGCGAGAGCGATTCCGGCAACGTG
>NZ_UWFA01000168.1 GCF_900601905.1 Pseudomonas viridiflava | reverse complement strand
GAACGGGGCTCGCGCTCCACTACTTCCCCTGCACGTGCCAGCTTGTAAAGAGGCTGTCCGTCCCGCTTGAGGGCGGAGTACATCGGCGGTATCTGGCTGATTTGCCCACGAAAAGCGGGCAATGCGGCGTCGATATCGTCACGACCAACGGTCACGGGACGCGTCAGCAGAACATCGCCTTCGGAGTCGCCCGTGGTCGTGGTCTTGCCGAGCTGCATCATGGTTTCGTAGGACTTGTCCGAATCGAGCAGGTATTGCGAAAACTTGGTGGCCTCACC
>NZ_UWFA01000335.1 GCF_900601905.1 Pseudomonas viridiflava | reverse complement strand
GGTTGGCGTTGCGGGCCAGGTGTCGCAGCAGCTCGTACTCGGTCGGCGTGAGCTCGATGGGGTCCCCGGCACGGCTGACCGAGCGGGAGTCCTCGTCGAGTCGGAGGACCCCGACCACGACCTCGGCGCTCGCCCCGGCCGCGGCGACCCGGGTCGAGGTGCGCGCCAGGATCCGGGCACGGACGAGCAGCTCCTCGATGCCGAAGGGCTTGGTCAGGTAGTCATCTGCGCCGGCTTTAAGCCCCTCGATGCGCTCGGACCAGGAGCCACGAGCAGTGAGTATGAGCACCGGAATGGCAAGTCCACCGCTTCGCCATTGCTCAAGTACCTCAAGGCCGGGCATGCCGGGCAAACCCAGATCAAGAACGATGAGATCATAAGGCTCGCTGGCCCCC
>NZ_UWFA01000308.1 GCF_900601905.1 Pseudomonas viridiflava | reverse complement strand
CTGTTTCTACCAGGGCATGGACTACGCCATCGCCCACGGCCTGCAACGGTTCGACGCGGGTGCCCAGGGCGAACACAAGCTGATCCGCGGCTTTGAACCGCAGATCACCCGTTCATGGCATTACCTGATGCACCCAGGGTTGAAAGACGCTGTGAGCGAGTTTCTGGAGCAGGAGCGAGCGGGCATAATGGCGTATGCCGAGCAAGCACGGAGCGCGTTGCCGTATCGGCACGTATACTGACCGATCAACTGCCCCTGTGGGAGCGCCCGAGGCAGCGATCCGCATTGCTCGCGA
>NZ_UWFA01000504.1 GCF_900601905.1 Pseudomonas viridiflava | reverse complement strand
ATCCACAGGTATTGATCGATATCGGCCGTGGCCTTGATCGCCAGCGGGGCGTGGCGTTGCAGCAGCCACTTGATGGCCTTGAGCGGCACACCCGGCGCGGCCCACGGCGAGGCGTAGCCCGGCGAGACCTGACCGGCGTTGGCAAAACTGGTTTCCATGGCGGCAGCTGGCTGACGATCAACCACTGTGACCTGAAAGCCTGACCGCGCCAGATAATAGGCACTGGTTATACCGATCACACCACTACCAAGGACCAGAACGCGCATGTCGATGACCTCATCGCGGATATCCGCTGACGTTTTGAAGTTTTAAGCAAGGATGTGGCCAG
>NZ_UWFA01000303.1 GCF_900601905.1 Pseudomonas viridiflava | reverse complement strand
GTTCCGGGCTGGTCGGCTGGGCGGTCGCGCAAAGCCCGCTGGCAACGGGCTTGCGGGTCATGGCGGCGGTATTGCTGATTGTCATGGGCCTGTATCTGGCCGGTTGGTGGAGCGCGCTCACACACATCGAGCGCCTGGGCCGAGGGCTGTGGCGCTACGTGCAGCCGCTGGCCAGTCGCTTGCTGCCGGTGTCCAGCCTGCCGCGCGCCTTGTTGCTCGGCGCCCTGTGGGGCTGGCTGCCCTGCGGGCTGGTCTACAGCACCCTGCTCTGGGCCGCCAGCCAGGGCAACCCGGTTGACAGCGCACTGCTGATGCTGGCCTTCGGGCTGGG
>NZ_UWFA01000388.1 GCF_900601905.1 Pseudomonas viridiflava | reverse complement strand
GGATGCATGCCCACACGGAACGATGGGCACGATCAGTCGTAGCGATCAGGCCGGCAGACAAACCCCGGTACCGCCCAGGCCGCAATAGCCCTGCGGATTCTTGGCCAGGTACTGCTGGTGATAAGCCTCGGCGAAGAACACGGTCGGTGCCTCTTCGATTTCTGTGGTGATCCCGCCCAGACCGGCCTTGCTCAGTTCTGCCTGGAAAATCTCGGCACTGGTCTTGGCTGTATCGAGCTGTTCAGGTGTGGTGCAGTAGATCACCGAGCGGTATTGCGTGCCGATGTCGTTGCCCTGACGCATGCCCTGGGTCGGGTTGTGCGCTTCCCAGAACACTTTAAGCAGCGACTCATAGCTGATCTTTTCAGGTTCGTAGACCACCAGCACCACTTCGGTGTGTCCGGTGAGGCCGGAGCAGACTTCTTCGTAAGTCGGGTTCGGCGTGTGTCCGCCCGCGTAGCCAACCACGGTGCTCACGAC
>NZ_UWFA01000299.1 GCF_900601905.1 Pseudomonas viridiflava | reverse complement strand
ACAATTCCGATTGTATTGGGCGCGGGTGATTCGGCGCTTTTATCTCGGGTGGCTGGTGAATGGCGCTTACTGGGGGGCAGCATCGCACTGAAGTATTGCACCGCTCTTGCGGGTGTTTCCGGCTATTCAGGGCGTCAGAGGCTGCCCAACGGAACACTCATGCAATGGATGAACGTTTCTATCCCGCTCGGACAAGGAAGTGTGATCCCGTTCAATTGGCCCATCTCATTTGATAATGCGGCCGTCTCCATTGCGTTTGCTCCTGATTTTACTATTTCCGAGTACGGTTATATGACGCTGTCGATTATTGACAGAAACCGGCAGGGGGCAAAGCTCGTTAATAACGGCCAGTC
>NZ_UWFA01000296.1 GCF_900601905.1 Pseudomonas viridiflava | reverse complement strand
ACCCCGGCCTATGAAACGTCTTGCAGATGTAAAAATTTCGACCCTTGATCTGGTGCCCGTGCGCCACGACAAAGGGCCCGCCGAATCCCTGCGCAATTCGCTCAGCCTCGCTCAGCACGTTGAAAAGCTGGGCTACAACCGTTTTTGGGTGTCTGTACACCACAACATGGACGGCATTGCGAGTTCGGCGACCTCCGTGCTGCTCGCGTACCTGGCCGGGGGCACTTCAACCATTCGTGTGGGCGCTGGCGGGATCATGCTGCCCAATCACGCGCCGCTGGTGGTTGCCGAGCAGTTCGGCACCCTGGCCAGCCTCTATCCTGATCGAATCGATCTAGGCC
>NZ_UWFA01000293.1 GCF_900601905.1 Pseudomonas viridiflava | reverse complement strand
CGGCAAACAGGTGGCTGTCGGATAGCTGGACCAGCAAAACTGACGATGAAGGGGCTGCGCTCGGCAAGGCCGTCTCCTGGGAGGGATTCAGCGCGATTATGTGACGGCGAGCGATACGGGTAAACCCGGAATGTGGGTGTGGGTCACATTTGCAGGATGTCAGGGGAAACGTTGGCTCTTGGCTCGAGCTTTGCGAACTGTCTGTGCAATCAACGCACTCAGCGCTATACCTGCCAAAACAATCTGCACAAAAGCATAGCTATTTCCAGTTGAACATTCACCGGATACCCATAAAGACTATATGGCTCTCACGGTCCGGCATATGCAACTTTGCCGGTGCGGCTCCTCACCATACGATCCAAGCTCCGCACAGCCATACAA
>NZ_UWFA01000222.1 GCF_900601905.1 Pseudomonas viridiflava | reverse complement strand
CCTTTGCGATACACGGCTATCTAAAGCGCTCACATACTAAGCTGATTATGCCGTGGTCAATATTAAAGGAGCCTAAAGGGCGCACCCAATATGAAGAATGGCTTGTTTATCTATGTAATCAAATCAGCGCAGAGCACGGTCACGGTGGTTTGTCGAGCATCCTTCCATACGATTACTTCAGCTACATGCCTACAGAGTTTGAATTGGCTCAACAGTATTGTGGCTTGGATGTCGATTCGACAGCTCACATATCAACGCTCGAGTTAATTGACCATATAAAAGG
>NZ_UWFA01000305.1 GCF_900601905.1 Pseudomonas viridiflava | reverse complement strand
TCAAGCTGCGCGAGCCGTGCAAGCCGAGGGATTACTGCACGCAATACCACGAAACGGATCTGCACTTTCTGCGGCGCTTGTGCGAAGAGGAGGGGTTGCACTTTCACTTCCAGCACAGCGCTGAAAAACACCTGCTGGTGTTCGCCGATGACCCGAGCCAACTGCCCATCCTGCAAACGCCCGTCCGTTACAAACAAGGCAGTGGCCTGGTCGGCGAAGCGCCAGTGATCGACACGTTCAGGCTACGCCTGGCCACTCGCACCAGCAAAGTCGCGAGGCAGAACTATCACTTCGAGCGCCCGCCGGTGGACCTGCTCAAATCTGCCGAAGGCGAGGGCCGCAAGGATCTCGAAGATTACCAATATCCGGCAGCCTATATCGACGGCGACACGGGCGCTCGACAGGCACGCAAGGCCCTGGAACGCCACCGCAGCAATTACCGTCAGGCCAGCGGCAACAGCGACCAGCCGGCACTGGTCAGCGGCCATTTATTCGAACTGGAACACCCCAACCCGGACTGGAATGCCCAGTGGCTGCTGACTTCCGTCATCCATACAGGCAAACAGCCGCAGGTGCTGGAGGAATTTGCCCACAGCTGCGCTGACTCGAAAGACTTTACACAGGGCTATCGCAACCGCTTCGAAGCGATTCCGGGCCTGACGCCCTTCCGCCCGCCGCTCAAACATCCCAAACCCCGGCTACTGGGCAGCCAGCACGCGCTGGTCACTGGCCCGGTCGGCGAAGAGGTGCATTGCGACGAATACGGACGGGTCAAGGTCAAGTTTTTCTGGGACCGCGAAGGCGGTCTCAACGAGCATTCCAGCTGCTGGCTGCGGGTCGCCACCGGCTGGGCTCATGACCAATACGGCGCGGCGATGATCCCGCGAGTCGGCATGGAAGTGGTGGTCGGCTATTTCGAATCCGACCCGGATCAGCCCTACGTGCAGGCTTGCCTGCCCAACGCGAGCACGCGCATCCCGCTGAACCTGCCCGCCCAAAAGACCCAGACCCTGCTCAAGACCCACAGCAGCCCTGGCGGCGGTGGCTACAACGAACTGCGCATCGAGGACGCCAAAGGCCGCGAAGAAATCGCCATTCGCGCGCAGCGGGACTGGTCAGAACGGGTGCTCAACGACCAGTCGATCCAGGTCGACAACCAGCGCAGCGTGCTGGTGGGCGGGCTTTCCAGCCATGAGTTGAAGGCCGACGAACATCACCTGACCCATGGAGCGCGCAATACGCGGATTGGTGCTGATGACTCGCTGAAGGTGGTGGGGAGTCAGCATATTGAAGTGGCCAGTCATTTGGTGAATGCGACTACAGAAATCCACCTGAGTGCTGGAGAGGACATGATTGTCGATGCCGCGCTCAGTACCACGATCAAGGCCGGAGGGCACTGGATAACTATCTCTCCGTCGGGGATTTTTACCAGTGTGCCGATCTTGCTGGGTGGAGCTCCTTTAACAGGTCGGCCAGCGGTTCCGAGTGTGCCCACAGGCTTGATTCCGATGGTTGGCGCTGCAGGGCTCCCTACAAGGTTGCAATCAGCAGCAGCGAAGTCTCCTGAAGTGCTAATCAGTGATTCTGGGGAATTGCATAGGGAGGCGGCTCGCATTCCCGGTACCTCTTCCAATGCCCTTACCTTGTTTTCCGAATGACGGCCGGAACTCTAACCATGCAAAAGATTCAACTCCCACTCCGAAGGGCTGACGGTACTCAGTTTCCAAATGCTGACGCTCTGCACTCCCTGCTGGAAAAGGAAAATTCAGGTTTTTACTTACTTTCCAAACACGGCTTCTGGCACGGAGGTGTGCATTTGAGCGAAAGCACGGCCCCACAATGCCTGCGGCAGGAACCTTTGCGTTGTATTGCCGACGGTGAGGTAGTGGCTTATCGACTAAATCGGAACTACCTCCAATCGACTTTTGAGGGTTCCGAGCAATGTACGGAATTGCGTTACTCAACCTCATTTTGTCTCGTTCGACATACTTTCGAAGCTGCCGATCCGCAGCCGGTCAAATCGAGTGTTTCGCCGGAAACGGAGTCAGAGAATACAGCCGACGACCTAACCAAGAACGTCCTAACGTTTTACAGCCTTTACATGCACTTATTGCCGTTTAGCGCTTATGACGCTGCCGACGACACGGACCTACCAAGGGTAAAGGTTATTAATGGGGGGTGGCCGGCGCGCAATTTACCGCTCGGTGAAGATGGCAGCCATACCCTTGGCATGATTGGAAAAGGAACGGAGATTGAAATCCTGGAGCGACGCAACACCCGCGATGGTCGTTACGAGTTCGCCAGGGGGCGCATCATCGAGGGGAAGGTGGGGAGCCGCAACAAAGGCGAAGAGGTTTGGTTTGCCATAGGAGATAACGGCAAGCCGATCATGACCAGCAGAGGTCGGCAACGTTTAATCAAAGTCCCCAAAACTGCGCGTACGGCTCCCGTTTATTGGCAAGGCAAGGTCCGAGGTGTCGTCAAGGCCCATGACGGATTGCAGGTGTACTCCAAACCAGAGGGCGCGACGCCTCGTCCCTTGAGTGACTTTGCCTTACACATGGATAGCCAGGTCGAGTTTGATAGCGGAGAAATCGAGCTATTTGTCATTGATGGGAAAGACGTGCAGATGGCCGAATGTACGGCTGTGCCCGGCCACAGTGGCCTGCGAGGGGCTGGAACATTGCCGGAGCAATTCTGGCTAAACGTCGATAGTGAAATGCTTGGTCGAGATACACCCACTCCCCAAGACTTTGCCAACGTAATCGTTCCGAAAAGGCCGATACCCATCAGGGCAGCAGATCCGGTTGGTTACCTTGGTACTTACGAAGTGCCTGCGGGTTTGCAAGGTGGCAAGCGCGGCTCAAATCAAGTTCATTTGGAAATCTTTGCTTGTGATACTGAGCAATTGAATTCATTTCTGGATAACGCAGCAGGCTTGAAAAGCGGTAAGCAGTACCTGGAAATTCCAGCTTGGACCCCAATATTTGAAAAGCTCCCGGTGCCTGCTTCAACGACCCAGATTTATCCACACATAGACCATGTGCTCGACCTCAAAAGCTTGGCAATTTATAAAGACTCGAAACGTATTGAGTGGTACGAGGTCGCCCTTGAGGAGAAAGGGCGGTCGCTCAACGGGCTGATCAACAACGCAAATGCAAGCGTGACGCACTCGACGCCTAGAACCGCTCGCCTGATTTGCCAGCATGACTTGAGAAAGCTTGGCTGGCGCACGGTGAGCGAGCCTGACGAGAACAGCGGCGGTTATCTGGAGGCAGATCGTGTTCCTCACTTCTTCGAAAGTCTCAATCCTTCTAGAGACAAGTTATTCTCAGATTTTGATGTGAATGAGGACTGCCGAATATCAGCCGACGAGCTCAAAGCAGCATTACGCAATCCGGCGCTAAGGCCACACTGGTCCAGGCTGATTGCTCAGCACCCAACTGAGTGGAAAGCCAAGTCCGGTAGCCCCGCGCGAGAGCGCTTTCGTGATCTGCTAAAAGATGCACCAGAAGTGTTGCGCCATGAGAGCGAACGTATCGATAACTTGGTGTTTTGGGATGAAATAGCAGAAAAGGTCGGGCTCCCCAAGAATGGGCGGGTTTGGCATTTTCATCCCGTGGAGTTTTTGGGCCATTTAATGCCTCCGGAAGTGGTTATCACACAGGGGCAGGTGACCTATGACGCTGAGGGTAACGATATCCCGACATCTCGTGGATTTAGCCGAGTTATTCACTGGCCTGGAAATGATTTGTCTGGAGTTACGCTTGGTCGCGGTTATGACATGGGGTCTCGGTCCGAGGGTGAAGTATTTGAACATATGATCGGTGCGGGTATCTCCGAGGCTCAGGCGTCAAAGATTTCTAAAGCCTATGGGTTGAAAGGCGAAGATGCTAAGCGCTTTGTAATTCAGAATAAAATTGACGTTGGTGAAATTACAATTGAGCAACAGATTATGCTTTTTGAGTTTATTTATCCGGCCTATGTCGCTAGGGCCGTCAAGATATATGATAAGTATACAGCTAGCAAGCCGGGGAGATATGAGTGGAATGCCTTGTCTCAGCCAGTTAGGGATATTTTAGTAGATTTTGTCTATCAAGGATTTGCTACGAAGAATCCGATGACTTCGGGAGTTAATAATGATATCGATGAAATGATAAGGTATATCCGCGGCAGTGAAGCGCTTATGAAGTACGAAGGCGGCCGTAGACGTGTGGAATACCTTATCAGAGCCAAAGAGGGGGGCGTATGAGTAGTTTGATTAAAGCTGCAAGTGTTGTTTTTCTGAGTGTGCTATCAGCTCATTTAAGTGCGCGGTCCTATATGAGTTATGCTTGTGATGGGTTAAACGAGAGTTGGGCTATACTGCCGTGTACTCAGGACAAAAGGATAGAGTCAGATAATAGCCTGAATAAAAGTTATGTTGCAGCTCGCAAGCGAATACATAAGTACAATGGTTCGGATGAGGAGTCGTTAAAGCTTTATCTTGATAAGCTAAAGCACTCCCAGCGAGCGTGGATTAGATTCAGAGACGAGAACTGCGCGCTTGAAGCTTTTGAATTTGAGCAGGGAAGTGTGATGGATAGCGTGGCGAAGAATCTATGTGCGGCGGGTATGAGTGATGAAAGAGCGAAGTTTTTGGACGAGGTGGGGAGGGATTGAGCTTGAAAGGCCTACCACCGAAAAACTAATGCCGTTCGACCACTACAGCAAACGCTACGCCGAGGCGATGCAAAACAAAATCTCCACCTTCTTCGCCCGCAACGGCCAACTCACCCAGGAATGGACCCACCAGGCCAAAGTCTGGAACGCCGAACACGGCCTCAACGCTGCGGCGATTACCTGGGGCATTGCGGCCATCAACCTGTTCAACACCATGATCACCTACGAAATCGCCAGCCGGGATGGAGAGCTGAGCAAGAAAGACTGGGCCAAGATCGGGTCTGCTGCGGCGTATACGGGGAATGCGCTGATGGCGGTGTTTGTTGAGACGGGGTGGTTAGCGATGAAGGATTTGGCTGTTTCTGGTAGCGACTCGAAACCCACCAAAATCACCCAACAGTCGTCAGCTAAGTGGATACGAGCGGGTAAATCCGACTGGGGGAGATTGATAAAAGGATTCGGCGCGAGGTTGGTTGGGTTGGGCGGGTTTGCGGTGGTGGCTGCGTCTTTGTAGATATGGGATATCCAAAACGATCTCGACCAATCGGAAATAGCTTTAGATAGAAAAGCTCTGATAGTTAAGTCCTACGCTGTCGGTGGGTTTCTATTCGTCGGGAGTGCTCAGGTATTCGCTGGTCTTGCTGCACTAGCTGGCTTCGGAGATTTGATCCCGTGGGTAATGCATCCCGTATTTTTAGGACTAACAGTCTTAATTGGGATTGTCTATTTGTTGTCGACATTGGCTCTCAACTACCTGAAGCGGGATGTTGTCGGGCATTGGCTGCACAAGTGCCGCTGGTCTCGATACCCGGAAGATCGCTTTAAAGACCAAAATGAGGAGAATCAAACCTTCATTGAAATCCAACTCGCTCCAGGGCTTTTCGTAAAGCCAACATTCCACGCTAGCCAACAATATTTTACGGACATCGGCTATCTACCGAGCGAAACCCAAAATGGCGCCTGGGTGCAACTACGTTTGCCCGAAGCCATTCGAGGCGAGGTGGCCTATGTGAATTTGACCGCAAGCGGCAGGCCGTTTCCTGGATTTCCAGTACAGAGAGTCGGCGACAGCCTTAAAGATGACTTCAGTGGCTATGGTGGCGTTGAGGCCGTGGATCAGTGGGGGAAAGTTTCGCCGCTCAAACCTCAGAACCGTTTTAACGAGCCTCAACAAAAAGCCTCACCTCCTGCGGACGAAGACATTATCTGGCAAGCCTGGGTTCCGCTGACCGAAAGCACGCAATACCTGGAATTACAGGTTTGGTACTCAGCACAGACCTTGACCATCCGAGACGGCGACAAAGGCTTCCGCTATCAGATGGAGCTGGTTCCAGAGGGTGAAACCAACGGTAGTGATAGTCGAGTCGTGGGGTCAAACAGGAACTCACTGGCGGTTGAGTCGTTAGGCTCGCGCGCGGACGCCTTACTTCTTCCTGTGCCACTGTAGTGACTCCAACGCTTACCAAGTAGGAGCCGAGCTTGCTCGCGAAAGCGTCAGATCAGTTACCTAATTTTTCGATTGCTCAGCCCCGTCGCGAGCACGCTCGCTCCCGCAGAGGGTGGGGCTATTTTTGAATGCCGGCATGTTCTTACATGAGAGTACTAACGTAAATGAGTCTGAAAAGCAATGCAGAAATACAAGTTCATATTGATGTTGATTCAACCTTGGAGGGGGATGGTAATCCGGTCCTAATGAATTGGGAAATAAAGGCATACCAGCATTCGGCAATGGTTATGGATGGCAGTATGGCTGTCCTAGGAGCACTTCCCCTAATGTGCTTTCTATATGGGTGTTTTTTTCATGAAAATGAAAATACCAGATATCTATTCACGGATGTACCCATATTCGGCATGGTGCTGGTCTTTATCATGTGGATAGGAGTCGCCCGACAAAAAACTATTTATTCTTACCTCATCACCGAAAAGGGGGGCGAGGTCAAGTACTGGTTGCACTTTCCAAAATGTTCCGGGTGGATATTCAAGGGCATTGCGATTTTTGCTTTAGTCACCGTGCTGGCCATAATCGCGATCATGCCGATGATGATTTTCGCTTTAGTTGGCATTGGCGCTATCACCATCCCGGCTGCTTTGAAGCTGCTGGCTTGGGAGAACGAAGTTAATAGCGATAATTTTGAGTGGGATAGAGTTCAGTTGATATTGACAGATCGAAAGATAAATCTTGTGATCCTTGAGCGACGATACGATCCCGATATACCTTTTGAACAAAATTACATGTATTTCCGAGTTTTCCTTCCGCCGCATCGGTTTAGTGAGTTTCTGGATGTCTGCAGAAGGTACGCTCCAGCCTACACCTTCTTTCAGGAGGGCCGAAGCGGGTATTAAATATTCTAATAGTATCCACTTTATGTATGGCGTATGTAATTGCGTAATGCTTATCATAGAGGTTGTAGAGTAAATGGATGTTCAAGACAATATAAAAACGTGTAGAGGTATAGGGCGGACCGATTTGCGGCGGACAACCGTCTGCGGTTCGATTTTAATGACATGGAAAATAAAAACATATTCACATCCGACCTTGTTTATGTATGTTGGTATGGCAGTGCTTGGGTTTTTTACTGGAGTATTTATTCTGTATGGATGGTTTTTGCACGGAAACGAAGATACCAGGCATTTGGTAGTAAACACAGGCGTGTTTGGAACCATGGTTGTGTTTATTCTCTGGGCAGGAGTTGTCCGGCAAAAAACTGTCTACAACTACCGTTTCACCGAACTCGGCTGCGAAGTCGATTATTGGCTGAATCTACCCAAGTCGGGTGCGACATTCTTCAAAGCTCTATCCATCTTCACCTTCATCTGCATCCTTTCTATGATTTCAATAGACCCGAGGTTGATCTGGATCGCTGCAGGCCCAGCAGGCATCACCATTATTGCCGCAATAAAATTACTCCATTGGGAAAACCCCGTCGAGCATCACTCCACCGACTGGGCTCGCTACGACCTCGTTTTCATCGACCGTAAACGCAAAATGGTCGTCCCCAGCTTTCAGGACAATCCACTGGCCGGCTTCGAAGTCCACCTCGAAAAAAACAAGATTGATGAGTTCGTCGCCTTCTTGAAAACCGTCATCCCAAACGCCGAATTCCGAGAAGCCAAGTGGGAATGGTGACTCTTCTACATCCCTCGCAACAGACCCTCCCCACATCGGGAACGATCCCCGTGAAACACACGTCTTAACCTCGCTTGAGCCTGCACCCACTGGCCTGCGATTAGGCCTCGCGGGCGCTTCCATGTTTTAATTGAACGCTCGTTCAATTAAAACCGGTGGTTCGCTGCCCGCTCATTTCAGGAGGCTTACCCTTGTCTAACCCGTTTGTTGCTGTCTTTTCCTTCCAGTCGGAGGTGCACGTTTCATGAGTGCATCTGCTGCTTCACCCAGCGGTTCGGTTCGCATGAACCCGCCGGTTTTTTACTTCGCGGCGACGTTTATTCTGTTGTTCGGTGTGACGGTTATCGCCTTCCCCGAGGCCTCCGGCCAATGGCTGTTGGCGGCGCAGAACTGGGCGGCCAATACGGTCGGCTGGTATTACATGCTGGCGATGACCATTTATCTGGTCTTCGTGGTGGTCACCGCCTTGTCTGGCTACGGCAAGATCAAGCTCGGTGCCGACCACGACGAGCCCGAATTCAGTTATTTGTCCTGGGCGGGGATGTTGTTTGCCGCCGGGATCAGCATCACGCTGTTTTTCTTCTGTGTCTCTGAGCCGCTGACCCACATGCTGGCTCCGCCGCAAGGCGAGGGCGGCACCACGGAGTCGGCGCGGCAGGCGATGCAGTTGCTGTTTTTGCACTGGGGTCTGCATGGCTGGGGTGTGTTTGCCTTTGTCGGCATGGCGCTGGCTTATTTTGCGTATCGGCATAATTTGCCGCTGGCTTTGCGCTCGGCGCTGTATCCGCTGATCGGCAAGCGTATCAATGGGCCCATTGGTTACGCGGTAGATGGTTTCGGCATTATCGCGACGATTTTCGGGCTGGGCGCGGACATGGGCTTTGGGGTGTTGCACCTCAATTCCGGGCTGGATTACCTGTTCGGCATGCCGCATACCCAATGGATTCAGGTCGGGCTCATAACGTTGATGATGGGCGCGGCGATTCTGGTAGCCATCGCGGGTGTGGATAAGGGCGTGCGCGTCATGTCTGACATCAACATGCTGCTGGCCTGCGCGCTGCTGCTGTTTGTGTTGTTTGCAGGCCCGACTCAGCACCTGCTCAACACCTTGGTGCAGAACATCGGTGATTACCTGGGCGCGCTGCCAACCAAGAGTTTCGATGTTTACGCCTACGACAAACCGAGCGACTGGCTGGGTGGCTGGACGGTGTTTTACTGGGCCTGGTGGATTGCCTGGTCGCCGTTCGTGGGTCTGTTCATTGCGCGGATTTCCCGTGGTCGGACCATCCGTGAGTTCGTTTTCGGGGTGCTGTTGATTCCGCTGGGGTTCACCCTGGCCTGGATGTCTATCTTCGGCAATAGCGCCATTGATCAAGTACTCAACCACGGGATGGTGGCGCTGGGGCAATCGGCGATTGATGATCCGTCGCGCACGCTCTATCTGCTGCTGGAAACCTATCCCTGGAGCAAGACGGTTATTGCGGTGACGGTGTTTATCAGCTTCGTATTCTTTGTCACCTCGGCGGATTCGGGCACGGTGGTGCTTTCGACGCTGTCGGCCAAAGGCGGCAACCCGGACGAAGACGGCCCGAAGTGGCTGCGGGTGTTCTGGGGCGTGGCGACGGCGTTGATTACCAGCGGCTTGCTGTTCTCGGGCAGTATCGATGCGCTGAAATCTGCAGTCGTGCTGACCTCGCTGCCGTTTTCGCTGATTCTGTTGCTGATGATGTGGGGGCTGCACAAGGCGTTCTTCATGGAATCCCAGCGCCAGATCGCGCAGCTGTACTCGCTGGCCCCGGCCTCCGGTGCGCGGCGCGGCGGGTGGCGTCAACGTCTGAGTCAGGCTGTGCATTACCCGTCCCGAGACGAGGTGTATCGCTTCCTGGAGCAGACGGTTCGCCCGGCGACCGAGGAAGTCACTGCGGTGTTCGCTGAAAAAGGCCTGCATGTCATTACTCAGCCAGACCCGGCCAATGACAGCGTGACGCTGGAAATCGGTCATGGCGAAGAGCGACCGTTCGTTTATCAGGTGATGATGAAGGGCTTCTTCACGCCGTCGTTTGCTCGGGGCGGAATGGGCTCCAAGCAGCTGAACAACCGTCGTTATTACCGCGCCGAGGTTCATCTCAGCGAAGGCAGTCAGGATTACGACCTGGTGGGTTACACCAAGGAGCAGGTCATCAACGACATTCTTGATCAGTACGAACGTCATATGCAGTTTTTGCATTTGGTGCGTTAGAGGCAGGGTTGGTTAACGCCGCGGTCTCCCTGTGGGAAATTCTATGTCTGCCTGCAAGGCTTCTGAAAACACATAGAAGCGTTGGCTGACCTCGGACCTGTGGGAGCGAATTCATTCGCGAATGCGGTGTTCCAGGCGACGGATATGTATCGTTTGTACTGGCCCTTTCGCGAATGAATTCGCTCCCACAAGTTTTCATCGCTACAGGCAGCGCAATCAATAAAGCCCAAGGCTGCTTTCGCAACCCTGGGCTTTTTTGATGAGGCCGTTAATCAGCCTTCCTCACCCTCGTCATCGTCACCTCCATCGATCTTCATGCCCAGCTCCTTGATCTTGCGAGTCAAGGTGTTGCGTCCCCAGCCCAGCAGTACAGCGGCGTCGCGACGGCGGCCGGCGGTATGCTTGAGGGCGGTTTCGATCATGATGCGTTCGAAGGTCGGTACGGCGCTGTCCAGCAAGCTGGATTGGCCGCGTGCCAATGCCTGATCGGCCCATTGGCGCAGGGCTTGCTCCCAGTTGGTCACCGGGGCAGCGTCTTGCGGCAGGCTCAGCAGTTCTGGTGGCAGGTCGCTGATGTGCACTTCACGGCCCGAGGCCATGACCGTGATCCAGCGGCAGGTGTTTTCCAGCTGACGCACGTTGCCGGGCCATGGCAGGTGCTTGAGGTATTCCTCGGTTTCCGCCTTGAGCAGTTTCGGCTCGACAGCCAGTTCCTGCGCTGCACGGCTGAGGAAGTGTCTGGCCAGGGTCGGGATGTCTTCACGACGATCCGACATGCGCGGGATATGGATGCGGATCACGTTCAGACGATGGAACAAGTCCTCACGGAATTTGCCTGCTTGCACCAGGGTTTCCAGATTCTGGTGGGTGGCGGCGATGATGCGCACGTCGACCTTGACCGGGGTGTGGCCACCGACGCGGTAGAACTCGCCATCGGCCAGCACGCGCAGCAAGCGGGTCTGGGTGTCGGCAGGCATGTCGCCGATTTCATCCAGAAACAGCGTGCCGCCGTCAGCCTGCTCGAAACGACCGCGACGCAAGTTGGCCGCACCGGTAAAGGCGCCTTTTTCGTGGCCGAACAGTTCCGATTCCATCAGGTCTTTCGGGATCGCGGCCATGTTCAGTGCAATGAACGGCGAGGCCGACCGCGGGCTGTGGCGGTGCAGGGCGTGGGCAACCAACTCTTTACCGGTACCCGACTCGCCGTTGATCAGGACGGTGATGTTGGAATGGCTGAGGCGGCCGATGGCGCGAAACACTTCCTGCATCGCAGGCGCTTCGCCAATAATTTCGGGGGTGCGGGTCAGCGCAGGCGGGATGTCCAGGCCTTGCTGCTCCTGCGCGTGCTGGTTGGCGCGCTTGACCAGAGAAACGGCTTCATCGACGTCAAATGGCTTGGGCAGATATTCGAAAGCGCCGCCCTGATAGGACGCAACGGCGCTGTCGAGATCTGAATGAGCGGTCATGATGATCACCGGCAGGCGCGGGTGTTGCTCGCGAATGCGTGCCAACAGGTCCAGGCCACTGGCGCCAGGCATGCGGATGTCGGAGATGATCACGTCCGGCTGCTGACGGGCCAGGCGGCTCATCACGCCGTCGGCGCTGTCGAAGCTTTGCGTGGTCATACCTTCCTGTTGCAGAGCCTTTTCCAGCACCCAGCGGATGGAACGGTCGTCATCTACGATCCAGACAGTTTCACTACGGCTCATGTCGAAGCTGCTCCTTGTTCCAGCGGCAGGAAGATCGAAAACGTGGTGTGGCCAGGATGGCTGTCACACTCGATCAGTCCCTGATGCTGACTAATTATGTTCTGCGTAATCGCAAGGCCGAGACCGGTACCGTCCGGGCGGCCGCTGACCATGGGGTAGAAAATGGTTTCCTGAAGTTCGGCTGGAATACCGGGGCCGTTGTCGATGATTTCGATTTTGCTGACCAGGCGATGCCGCACGTGGCCGATGGTGAACTGACGCATGGCGCGGGTGCGCAGGCTGATACGGCCCAGGCGCATCTCGTTCTGGCCATTGATGGCCTGCATCGCGTTGCGAACAATATTGAGCACGGCCTGAATCATCTGCTCGCGGTCGATCAATACATCGGGAATGCTCGGATCGTAATCGCGCACCAACGTGATGCGCCCCTGGCTTTCGGCTTCGACCAGACTGCAGACGCGCTCAAGCACTTCATGCACGTTGGTCATGGCCAGCGACGGAAGCTTGTTGGAACCTAGCATCCGGTCCACCAGATTACGCAGGCGGTCGGCTTCTTCGATGATGACGTTGGTGTAGTCCTTGAGACTTTCTTCCGGCAGCTCACGGGCCAGCAATTGCGCTGCGCCACGGATGCCACCCAATGGATTCTTTATTTCGTGAGCCAGGCCGCGCACCAGCATTTTGGTGGTTTCCTGCTTGGACAGCTGAGCCTCTTCTTTGGTGATGCGCAGCAGGCGGTCACGCGGATGGACCTCCAGCAGAAGCATGGTCTGGCCCTGGCTGAGAATCGGCGTGACGGCGTAGTCAACGGTCAGGGTCTGCCCAGCCAGCGCGGTGAGCATGGCTTCACGCTTGGTAAACGGATGCGCTTGTTCCACTGCCTGACGCAACGAACTCAGGGCTTCGGCCGATTCAGTAAACAGCTCGCTGATGAATTGGCCATGGCTGCGCTGGCCGCTGATGGCCAGCAGCATTTCCGCTGCGGGGTTCATGTACTCAAGGCGCAGATCGGCATTGAGCAGAATCGTGGCAGTGGTGAGGTTGTCGAGTAACAAACGGTGCAGCGCGTCGCTGATAGTCATTAAAGTCGTTGACCTCTTTTGGCACATTGCAGACCCAGGCGAGCCTTGGTCCGCAGGCGCTGGTTGGTCTTCCCCAGCGGTGGTAACGCCACGGGTACAGTCGTATCCCGTGCAGATAAAGGGCTGTCAGTGGCAAGTTGCAAAAACCAAACCAAGGCTCCGAAAAGAAGCGTTTAATTCGCAAATCCGGGCTTTTATTGGACAGTGCGTTGCATTGGTTCACCAGCAGCGCTCATTTGCGAACCAAAATGGGATGCCTTGTCGGGCAGGCGGCAATATCTTGCACCAATATAGCGCCTGGCTGCGAATCGGCACGCACGCTTTAAAAGAAGGGAAAGAAGCTGCTTTTTTCTTCCGGCTTGTCTTTGATGGGGCATTCCGGGCGCACGCCGTATTCGGGCAGTTGGCACGGGTTGGCGGTGCGCTTCTGCGCCAGTGAGATGCGCTGCATGTGAAAGGGCTGATTGGGCGTCCTCTCCAGCACTCTGCCTTTCTCGTCCAGGATCAACACGGAAAGCTGATGCGTGCCTCGGTCGATATTCTGCAACGCAAATACCGGACTGCGGCCCGGTGCAGCAGTAGGCGCGCCATCAATCAGTAGCTGATAGTTGTGGCCGGACTGCAAGGCCGGGTCGCTGGTCACGGTGACGATCATGTCGCCCGGCGTGCTGCGCACCGTAGCGTCGGGTTCTGGAACCAGTACCCGAAGTAACTCATAGCGAAACATAGCCTTGTATTTCGGCATCGCCGGGCTGCTTTGCACCGTGCGTTTGGGCGGGGTGCCGGTGGTGCTGTTGCTGGGCGGGATGTCGACGCGCCTGGCGTTTTTGTGCGGCTGGTCGGTGAATACTCGATTCCCCTGGCCGTCGACGTAGGTGTACACATCGGCCATGGCTGGGATGGACGACAGCATCAGCAGGCAGAGCCAGGCGCTGCGCAGGAAAGTGAAACTAACGGTTGCCGACATGGACTCGCTGCACGGTCAGAGTAAGGGTCGGACTTTGCTGGAGGATGCGCCCGTTATCCAGTACTACCACGGCAAAACTGTGTTCGCCGCGAGGCAGGTCGACCACTTGCAGGCGCGGGACGTTACCCGGTTGCCCATATTGAGTGCCATCTACCAGCAGTTGCAGCTGATGGCCCGGCGCCAGACGTGGCTGGATAGCCACCCCAACCGTGAATGTGCCGTTGTTGGCGCGCAGCGCTCCTCCATCGGGCAGGTCGGTGAGTTCCAGCCTCTCATAGGCCTCCCGCAGCGGAGCCGGGGATGCCTGGTTTTGGGAAGGGGCGGTCGGTGCGGGCAGTTTCTGCGGCTCAACGCTGTTGAGCGGAGGTAACTCCACCACCTTGGCCTTCACTCCATCGGGCGGTTGATTGCTGAACGCGGTATTGCCGTTGGCATCGGTGTAGCGATAAATCTGCGCAGCAGCGGGAAGCGCGACCATGATCAGCAGCAGGCAGGCGAGACGATGAAGCATGCAGACTCCGGTAGCGAAAGACAGCTGGCGGTGTTGCGCAGCATAGAACACATCAGCTGAAACGCTCAGGCTTCATTTGTGGATGACACACAATTCCCCGACCGCCCGAATCAACGCCAGATCGTGGATCGAGTCAGTGGCCTGGCGTTGGCGCTGCTGATTGAGCCATGCGGGGCAGTTGGGGTCCTGACGATAAGGCGCGAATGCCGCGTAGTTTTGTAACAGTCGGGTTTGCAACTGATCCAGTTGTGGGCGGATCTGCCCAATCAGGTCGGGCCGGGCGGTGGCCGGGGCGCTGCCAGCCGCAGTCCATTTTGCCAGTAGCGCGTACTGCACCAGCTTGTTGGCTTCTATCTGTGCGGCCAGAAATTGGCTGACGTCGCCGCTATCTAGCTTGTAGGTGGGCGCAAGCTTTGCGGCAGCGCCGATCACCTGGGCTTCACGAGGGCTGTCCTGAATGGGTTTGCCACTGTCCCATTTGGTTAGCGCGACCTGATCGGCCACGCTCAGGCGCTCGGCGATGGTTGCCAGAAGTGGGGTCAGCGCGTCGGGAGCGGGAGTTTCTGTGCCAGCGCAAGCGTTCAGGCTGGTGAGGCTTGCGATCAGCAAAATTAGTCTTAGTGGGTTCGCCATGATGATCTCGTCTCAAGCTGCATAAATAACTGACTCGAAATGTTTTTTTGCAGGAGCTGCCGAAGGCTGCGAATTGCGGTGGATCATGAAAACCGGTTCGCAGCCTTCGGCAGCTCCTGCAGATCTTCGTTCAAGCTTGCCTGCGATGCGAGCGTTACGGGTAATACATATGTAGAGCCAATACAAAGTGCATGTTTTAGCAGGAGACAACCATTGCAGGCTTGTATTCAGGCACACCTCGCTCCTACGTATCGCTGGTCAAATCCCGCCCACAAAAAAGGCCTCCCGAAGGAGGCCTCTTTCAGTGCGTCGAAGTGGCTGACGCGGCTGGATCAGCAGCTGTAGTACAGCTCGTATTCCAGTGGGTGCACGAAGGTGCGTACTTTGATTTCTTCTTCGCTTTTCAGAGCAATGTAAGCGTCGATGAAGTCGTCGCTGAAAACGCCGCCTTTGGTCAGGAACGCACGACCTTTGTCCAGCTCTTCCAGGGCTTCTTTCAGGCTGCCGCAAACTTGTGGGATCTCTTTGGCCTCTTCAGGCGGCAGGTCATACAGGTTTTTGTCAGCTGCGTCGCCAGGGTGGATCTTGTTCTGGATGCCGTCCAGGCCCGCCATCAACAGTGCAGCGAAGCCCAGGTACGGGTTGGCTGCCGGATCCGGGAAGCGGGCTTCGATACGGCGGGCTTTAGGGCTCGACACGTAAGGAATACGGATCGAAGCGGAACGGTTACGAGCCGAGTAGGCCAGCATTACCGGAGCTTCGAAGCCTGGGACCAGACGCTTGTAGGAGTTGGTCGACGGGTTGGTGAAGCCGTTCAGGGCCTTACCGTGTTTGATGATGCCGCCGATGAAGAACAGAGCGGTGTCGGACAGACCGGCATAGCCTTCGCCTGCGAAAGTGTTCTTGCCATCTTTGGAGATGGACATGTGAACGTGCATACCCGAACCGTTATCGCCGTACAGCGGCTTTGGCATGAAGGTCGCGGTGCGGCCGTATGCGTCAGCTACGTTGTGTACGCAGTATTTCAGGGTTTGAACTTCGTCAGCTTTCTTGACCAGGGTGTTGAACTTCACACCGATTTCGTTCTGGCCGGCAGTCGCCACTTCGTGGTGGTGAACTTCGATGACCAGACCCATTTCTTCCATGGCATTACACATGGAGGTACGGATTTCGTGGTCGTGGTCGAACGGAGGAACCGGGAAGTAGCCGCCTTTCACGCCTGGACGGTGGCCTTTGTTGCCGCCTTCGACGTCCTGGTCAGACATCCACGAGCCTTGCTCGGAGAAGATCTTGAACATGGAGCCGGAGATGTCGGACTTGAACTTCACTTCGTCGAAGATGAAGAATTCTGGTTCCGGGCCTACGAATACGGTGTCACCGATACCGGTGGACTTCAGGTATTCCTCGGCGCGGTGAGCGATCGCGCGCGGGTCGCGGTCGTAGCCCTGCATGGTCGACGGTTCGATGATGTCGCAAACCAGGATCAAGGTCGGCTCTTCGGTGAACGGGTCGAGCACAGCGGTGGAGTCGTCCGGCATCAGAATCATGTCGGAGGCTTCGATGCCTTTCCAGCCGGAGATGGACGAACCGTCGAACATTTTGCCGATTTCAAAGAATTCATCGTCCAGCGCATCACGAGCCGGCATGGTCACGTGGTGCTGAGTACCTTTGGTGTCCGTGAAGCGCAGATCAATCCACTTAACGTCATGATCTTTGATGAGTTGAACCGACTTCGACATGGTGTCCTCCGGGTGGCTTCGGGCCGATTTATGGTTTAGGCCCTTAGAATTTGGGTGATGCCGGCGCGAATACTCTGCCATGGCAACCTGCCTCACAAGGGAGCAAATTGCATGCCAGTGCCCCGAGATGGGTTTTCTGCCTCAAACGTTGGCAAAACAGGGCATTAAAGCCAGATTTAAAATATCGGCTGCACCGTAATGAGGCTTACCGTGGTGCGCGAGACCTTTTTTGGTGCGTCGATGATTGGTTGCACGATAACTGGTTAAACCTTGAACAATTTCCGCTATAATCCCGCCCCCTCTTTTTCGGCTGGCACCTCGCGCGCTGTTTTCATGAAACTAATCGTAAAAGTCTTCCCCGAGATCACTATCAAAAGCCCGCCGGTGCGCAAGCAATTCATCCGTCAGCTGGGCAAGAACATCCGTACCGTGCTCCGCGATCTGGACCCGGCGCTGGTGGTGGACGGCGTGTGGGACAACCTCGAGGTGCAGACCCGGCTGACCGATCCGAAGATCCTGCAGGAAATGACCGACCGCCTGAGCTGCATGCCGGGCATCTCCAATTTCCTGCAAGTGGCCGAATACCCGTTGGGCGACATGGATGACATCGTCGCCAAGTGCAAGCTGCATTACGCCGATCTGCTGCCGGGCAAGATGTTTTCGGTGCGCTGCAAACGGGCAGGCAAGCACACGTTCAGCTCAATGGACGTCGAAAAATACGTCGGCAGTCAGTTGCGTCAGCAGTGCGGCGCGGCCGGTATTGAACTGAAAAAGCCGCAAATCGTGGTGCGGATGGAAATTCGCGACAAACGGTTGTTTGTGATTCACAGCCAGCACAACAGCATCGGCGGCTACCCGCTGGGCGCCCTTGAACAGACCCTGGTGTTGATGTCCGGCGGTTTCGATTCGACGGTCGCGGCCTATCAGGTCATGCGCCGCGGGCTTATGGCGCATTTCTGCTTCTTCAATCTGGGTGGCCGGGCTCATGAACTGGGCGTGATGGAAGTCGCGCATTTCATCTGGAAAAAGTACGGCAGCTCGCAGCGAGTGCTGTTTGTCAGCGTGCCTTTCGAGGAAGTTCTCGGAGAAATTCTGCAGAAAGTCGATAACAGTCATATGGGTGTAGTTTTGAAGCGTATGATGTTGCGCGCTGCATCCTCTATCGCTGACCGTCTTGAAATCGATGTGCTGGTGACCGGCGAGGCGATTTCCCAGGTGGCCAGCCAGACGCTGCCCAACCTGTCGCTGATTGACAGCGCGACCGACAAACTGGTTTTGCGTCCGCTGATTACCAGCCACAAGCAGGACATTGTCGATCAGGCGGTTGAAATTGGTACTGCCGATTTCGCCAAACACATGCCTGAGTATTGCGGGGTGATTTCGATCAACCCGAAAACCAACGCCAAGCGCAACCGCGTTGAGTACGAAGAGCAGCAATTCGACATGGCCGTTCTCGAGCGAGCGCTCGAAAACGCCAAGCTGGTTTCGATCGATCGGGTCATCGACGATCTGAGCCGCAGCGTCGAGATAGAAGAAGTCAGTCAGGCCTTGGCCGGGCAGGTCATCGTGGACATCCGTCATCCGGATGCCCAGGAAGACCACCCGCTGGTGCTGCCTGGCATTGAAGTACAGGCGTTGCCGTTCTATGCATTGAACAGCCGCTTCAAGGAACTGGATAACACGCGCCAGTACCTGTTGTATTGCGACAAAGGCGTCATGAGTCGCCTGCATGCTCACCATTTGCTCAGTGAGGGGTATGCCAATGTGCGCGTTTATAGACCGAGCTAAGTGCCCGGGGCTGTTTGCCTGTGGCTTGCGTCACCGGCCCCCCGACGCCAGTCGTCTAGCCGTAACGGCTTTTAGCCGACTCTGACGTTATAAATAGCTGACTAGAAGTATTCAGCTGACCGAATCCTCTGATCGAGATACACAAGTGATCGAAAATCTACGCAACATCGCCATCATTGCTCACGTTGACCATGGTAAAACCACCCTGGTAGACAAACTCTTGCGTCAATCCGGCACTCTGGAACGCGGCGAGCTCAACGACGAGCGCGTGATGGACTCCAACGACCAGGAGAAAGAGCGCGGTATTACCATTCTGGCGAAAAACACCGCCATCAACTGGAACGGCTACCACATCAACATCGTGGACACCCCGGGCCACGCCGACTTCGGCGGTGAAGTTGAGCGCGTAATGTCGATGGTTGACTCCGTGCTGCTGCTGGTCGACGCTCAAGACGGCCCTATGCCGCAAACCCGTTTCGTGACCAAGAAGGCTTTCGAAGCCGGCCTGCGTCCAATCGTGGTCATCAACAAGGTTGACCGTCCAGGCGCGCGTCCGGACTGGGTTCTGGACCAGATCTTCGACCTGTTCGACAACCTGGGTGCCACCGAAGAGCAGCTGGACTTCAAAGTCGTCTACGCCTCGGCCCTGAACGGTATTGCCGGTCTGGACCACGCTGAAATGGCCGAAGACATGACCCCGCTGTACCAGGCGATTGTCGACCACGTTCCTGCTCCACAGGTTGACCGTGACGGTCCGTTCCAGATGCAAATCTCGGCACTGGACTACAACAGCTTCCTGGGCGTCATCGGCGTTGGCCGTATCGCTCGCGGCAAGGTCAAGCCGAACACTCAGGTTGTTGCGATCGACGTTGACGGCAAGCGCCGCAACGGCCGCATCCTGAAGCTGATGGGTCACCACGGTCTGCACCGTATCGACGTTGAAGAAGCAGCTGCCGGCGACATCGTCTGCATCAGCGGCTTCGACCAGCTGTTCATCTCCGACACTCTGTGCGACCCACTGAACGTCGAAGCGATGAAGCCGCTGACCGTTGACGAACCTACCGTTTCCATGACGTTCCAGGTAAACGACTCGCCTTTCTGCGGTAAAGAAGGCAAGTTCGTGACCAGCCGTAACATCAAGGAACGTCTGGACAAAGAGCTGCTGTTCAACGTTGCCCTGCGCGTTGAAGAAGGCGACACCGCTGACAAGTTCAAGGTTTCCGGCCGTGGTGAGCTGCACCTCTCGGTACTGATCGAAACCATGCGTCGCGAAGGCTTCGAAATGGGCGTTGGTCGTCCGGAAGTGATCATCCGTATGGTTGATGGCGTCAAGCACGAACCGTACGAAAACGTCACCATCGACCTGCCGGAAGAGTCGCAAGGCTCGATCATGGAACAGATCGGTATCCGTAAGGGCGACCTGACCAACATGGTTCCGGATGGCAAAGGCCGTGTTCGCCTTGAGTACAACATCCCGGCTCGTGGCTTGATCGGTTTCCGTAACGAGTTCCTGACTCTGACTTCGGGCGCTGGCATCCTGACCTCGATCTTCGACCGTTACGACGTGATGAAGTCGGGCGACATGTCTGGCCGTCAGAACGGCGTTCTGGTTTCGGTTGCGACCGGCAAGGCGCTGACCTACTCCCTGGAAACTCTGCAGGCGCGTGGCAAGCTGTTCCTGGGCCACGGTGAAGACGTGTACGAAGGTCAGATCGTCGGCATCAACAGCCGCGACAACGACCTGGGTGTAAACCCAACCAAGGGCAAGAAGCTCGACAACATGCGTGCTTCCGGTAAAGACGAAACCATCGCTCTGGTTCCGCCTATCCGTTACACCCTGGAACAAGCGCTGGAATTCGTTCAAGAAGACGAATTGTGCGAAGTGACGCCAAAGTCGATTCGCCTGCGTAAGAAAATCCTTGGCGAAAGCGAGCGTACTCGCGCTGCCAAGAAGTCGGGCAACTGATTAATCAGTCAATCGGCTAAAAACAAAACGCCCCCGATCGCAAGATCGGGGGCGTTTTTGTTTGTGTGGAATGCGGTGCTGATTTTTGTGGGAGCAAGCTTGCTTGCGAAGGGGCCGGAGCATCCTGTGCATTTTTCAGCGTTCAGTTAATTGTCTTCGCGAGCAAGCTCGCTCCCACGGGGAGAGGGCGTACTCTTAAAACTTCGGAAACGGCACGCTGGTGTTGTTCTTCAGCGTACCGCTGGCCTGGCGCACCACGTCTTTGGGCTTGTAGGCGCAGTAGCCTGGGCGTGGGCCGATCTTGGGGTGGTTACGACACGTATCCGGGCGTTTGTCGTAGATGGTGCACATCCGGCTCTTGCGATCCAGATACAGGCAATCGTTGTTGCTCATGCGCTGCAGGGTGAAGATCTCGGACTTCTGGTTATAGCGCTCGACGATGCCTTCTTTCTGCAAGCGCTTGGCGATGTTCTTGGCCGGCTCGCCGCGCTCGAAGTCATCGACGATGCCGATGCGGATCAGATCCTTGATCTTCACTTCAACAGGCAGCGTGCAGCAGCTGGAAATACAGCCCCCGCACATATGGCTGGAGTATTTGGCCCAGGTATCGATACGGTCGAGTTCTGCGGCGGCGATCAAGGTCGGTTTCATGGGGAATACGGTTCCGGGTGTATCGGGCGCGCGATGATACCGGTGTCCGTGGGAATCGCGTAATCAAAAATTGCCGAGGCGACTGTCGGCGGCAATTCCGTTGGAGCGAGGCTTGCCCGCGGAGGCGTCATTTCTAGCGACGATAGGTGACATTCAATCCCGATTCGCGGGCAAGCCTCGCTCCAACAAGATTTGCGTGAGGCCTTCAATCTGCTCCTGCCTTTCAGGCTGGTTCAGCTTCGCCCCCGGATTGAGCGACGACCATTGCGGGTGGGCGCGGGCCTTGTGCAGGGCTTCGGGCAATCTGCCTTCGCGCCAGGTTTTATCCTGAGGCGTGGTCAGCTGAATGCTTTCAATCGCGGCATGACCACGTGCGCCAAGGGCTTGCAGCAAATGCCGTTGGCGCAAGGCCAGCAGGCGCAGCACGGCATCATCGACCGTCAGCTCGCGCTGGCCTTTGAGTTTGCCGATCAGCCGCCCGCCGTAACTGCGCGCCGTTTGCAGCGCGCCACCGGCAATCGCCCCGACCAGCGCGGCCGCGCCGAGGGTAATTCCACCCACCAGCAGATCAACACCTGCGCCCGCCGCCGCGCCAGCGGCAATCCCGCCGCCGACCCGCACGCCCAGCAGCTTTAAGGTTTCCGGGTTGAACAGATCGTCACCCCAACGCCCATCCAGCAACGGCAAGTCGCTGGCGGCGGCATCTTGCGCGCGAAACGCATACAGCTTGAGCAGCTCTTCAACGCAGCGTTGCTCGCGTTGGCGCACCGCTTTGCGCAACTCATCAATGGCCTGCTGCTCTTGCGCAGCTTCGGTCGAAACGCTGCGGCGGCATGCAGCGCAATCGATCAATAGCTGGGCAATCAAGCGGGCGGCACTTTGTAGGCGGATGTGCCGTTGGGCTTCCTGATCAAGGATCAGCCGCTCCAGTTGATCTCGGGAATTTTCCAGCAGCAGTGCAAGGCTTTCATACAGTCGCCGCTCGCCATCTTCCGGCGGTGCGACGCTGTCAAACCGCACCAGCGCATGCAGCCCCAGCCGAGCGAGGGCTTCACGCCACGCCGGTTCGCGATGTTCGGCGCTGCTGACGAAATTCAGCACCGGCAGCAGTGGTTTGCCGCAACTGGCGAGTATCGAAAGCTCGTCCCGGTATTTGGCGAGCACCGGCTCCCGGGCGTCGATCACGTAGAGCCCGGCATCCGAGGCGAGCAACTGGCGCATGACCTTGGCTTCCTGTTCGAAGCGTTGCCGTGCCTCGCTGCCTTCCAGAAAACGTGCCAGCCGCGCCGGACCGTCCAGCCGCTCGCCGGGGCGATCCAGGCGTTCGAGAAAGTCCAGCAGCGCAATGGCGTCCTCCAGGCCGGGCGTGTCGTACAACTCAAGCAGCGCCTGGCCATCCACCGAGAGCCGCGCACCCTCGACGTGTCGGGTCGTGCTCGGACGATGGGACACCTCACCGAACCCAACATCCCGGGTCAGGGTGCGCAGCAGCGAGGTCTTGCCGACATTGGTGTGGCCGACCACCGCCAGTTTCAGCGCGTGCACGTTCTGCGAATCACTCATCGCCGCTCTCCAGCCAGGTCAGTGGCGGTTGTTCGCTGTGTGGCACTTCGAGCTGCTGCAGCGCCCTATGCCAGTCGCTGACGCGCGCCGCGTCCAGGCGTTGACTGGCTGGCGCAGGCAGTAACCAGACACGAGTCGCGCCCGCACAACGCATCAGCTCGGCGATCAGGGCCAGGCTGCCACGGTCCGGTGAGCGTCGTGGATCACAGGCGATCAGCAGCCGGGCAGGCGGGAAGCGAGTCAATTGGTCCAGCAGTTTGAGGCGGGATTCGCGGCTGTCGAGGATGCCCGCGTCGATGACGGTCGGCGGCAAATGCGGCGGCCAGGGCTGTTCTTCATCCAGTTCGATCGCCACCAGCACTGCGCCATTGCTGTCGAGGGCTCCCGAGTGGGCGGGCAGGTGATGCAGTTGCTCGGGCGCAGCATCGCTGACGCCCAATCGTTCGCTGCTCGGCATCAGGCGTTCACGTAGCTGGCTGTAGCCGGGCAGGTTCAAATCCAGGCGCAACGCGTCGCGACCACTGCGCCAGCGCCACAGGCAAAGCAGCGCGAGCAGCAGGCGCGGCACGATGCCATAGATCAACAGCACACCGACCAGCCAGGCGGCCCAGGCCTGACGGCCGCTTTCGATCAGCAGTGCGCTGTCGCCGCTGGCCCGGATCATCGCTTCGCTTGGCACACTGAAACCCATCAGCGCAGGTAGCGTCCCCAAGGTCTGGGTCAGGCTGACAAAGGTGTCGCTGCCCAGAATCGTGGTTTCCCAGACAAAGCCGTAACGACGGGTGGCCATCAGCATCAGTAACAGCACCAGGGCACTGACCAACGCCAGCAGCCAGAGGCTGTGGATCAGCGCACCCAATGCCCAGCGATTCAAACGTTGGCGCTGCAACAACACCAATAGCGCAGGGGCGATTTGCGCGGCCTGGGCGTCGCGGGCCAGTTTTTCGCTGAGCCACAACCAGGTGCGTCCAAGGCTCGCAGCGCTCTGCCCGGAGACGCTGAAGCTCAATGCCCAACTGATCAGCAGGATCAGATTCAGCCCCAGCAGGCTGCCCAACGCCCAGAACACGTTGACCGGTGTCTGACCATCGCCCAGTGCGGCAAACGCCAGCCCGGCTCCGCTGACCACGGAAAAAATCGCCAGGGCGATCAATGCCAGGCGCGCGCCTTGTTTCCAATGGCGCAAGGCCGCCAGCATACCGTCGCGCTCAGCCAGCCACGCGGCGCGCTGTTGAATACGGCTCGCCAAGCCGCCACCCTCGGCACGTGCCCGGCGGTTGGCTTCGAGGTCGTCCAGCGGGCCGGCCTGCTCTTCGCGCAGGCGCACAGCTTCGGTTAGCCAAAGGGTGTCGAGGGGTGTCAGCGCAGTCACACAGTGTCTCGATGAGTGAATCGGTGGGGGAGCATAACCTCTGCATCCTCTATTCGAGCAACAAGGCCGGTACGAATTCAGTCCCGGCACTGTTATTCTCGCCGCCATGAAAACACAACTTGCGCTGAGCCTGATTGCCGCCCTGGGTGAAAACCGGGTGATCGGCGTCGACAATTCCATGCCCTGGCACCTGCCGGGGGATTTCAAGTATTTCAAGGCCACCACCCTTGGCAAGCCGATCATCATGGGCCGAAAAACCTGGGATTCTCTCGGGCGGCCACTGCCGGGGCGCCTGAATCTGGTGGTGACCCGTCAGACGGATCTGCAGCTGGAGGGGGCCGAGGTCTTCACCTCCCTGGAATCGGCTGTCGCACGCGCCCAGGAGTGGGCACACGCGCAGGGCGTATCCGAAGTGATGCTGATCGGCGGCGCACAGTTGTATGCGCAGGGGCTGGCTCAGGCTGATCGTTTGTACCTGACCCGAGTTGCGTTGAGCCCTGAGGGTGATGCGTGGTTTCCGGAGTTTGATCAGGCCGAGTGGTTACTAATTTCTGAAGATAAATATCCTGCTGTGGATGACAAGCCAGCTTATACCTTTGAGGTTTGGCAGCGCCGTTGAGCCCTTTCGCGAATGGATTCCACACGGATTTGAGTGCGCCTCAGACCTGTGGAAGCAAGCTTGCTTGCGAAGGCTGTAGTCCAGGAGACAAATAGCTGTCGGATGTGATGGCCTCTTCGCGAGCAAGGTGGATCGCCACCCCGGTCGTTCCCACGGGGTTGCGTGCGCCACAGTTGGTCACAAAAATGTCGCAATCGGCGAACCTTGTCGCGAATCGTTCCCGACATGACGCCCTCAGGACGTGCGCAGTCGCTGATATCCCCAATTAGTCACAACAATTTGTTACGGTCGGACCTCTTGTTTTCGGAGGGACACCCTTATGAAGTTCGCGTCGGGATTGCTTGCCGCTGCACTGTGCCTTGGCCTCGTCGGTCAGGCCAATGCGGCCACCGAG
Source organism: Pseudomonas viridiflava (assembly GCF_900601905.1). GTDB lineage: Bacteria > Pseudomonadota > Gammaproteobacteria > Pseudomonadales > Pseudomonadaceae > Aquipseudomonas. The sequence continues at coordinate 97,602 of NZ_UWFA01000305.1, read as the reverse complement.
TTGAAACACTGGCCTGAGCCTGCCGCCAAGGCGCTTGACGCCATGATCGCTGCCAACGCCAACAAGGGAAATTACGCGGTTTTTGACATGGACAACACCAGCTATCGCTTCGATCTCGAAGAGTCGCTGCTGCCGTACATGGAAAACAAAGGCCTGATCACTCGCGAAAAACTCGACCCTTCGTTGAAGCTGATGCCCTTCAAAGACACGGCTGAGCACAAGGAAAGTCTGTTCAGTTACTACTATCGCCTGTGTGAGCTGGACGACATGGTCTGCTACCCGTGGGTCGCGCAAGTCTTTTCCGGGTTCACCCTCAAGGAACTCAAGGGTTACGTCGATGAGCTGATGGCGTCGGGCAAACCCGTCCCGGCCACGTACTTCGATGGCGATGTGGTCAAGAAGCTTGACGTCGAGCCGCCGCGCATCTTCACCGGCCAGAAAGAACTGTTCAACAAGCTGATGGAAAACGGCATTGAGGTCTATGTGATGACCGCCGCCTCCGAAGAGCTGGTGCGCATGGTCGCGGCTGATCCCAAGTATGGCTACAACGTGAAACCGCAGAACGTGATTGGCGTGACCATGCTGCTCAAGGACCCGAAAACCGGGGAGTTGACCACTGCGCGCAAGCAGATCACCGCAGGCAAATATGACGAGAAGGCCAACCTTGGCCTGGAGCTGACCCCTTACCTGTGGACCCCCGCGACCTGGATGGCCGGCAAGCAGGCAGCGATCCTGACTTACATCGACCAATGGAAAAAACCGGTGCTGGTGGCAGGCGATACCCCGACCAGTGATGGCTACATGCTGTTCCACGGCGTTGACGTCAGCAAAGGTGGCGTGCATTTGTGGATCAACCGCAAAGACAAATACATGACCCAGTTGAACGGCATGATGAAAAGCAACGCCGAAGCCCAGGCCAAAGAAGGCTTGCCAGTGACGGCGGACAAGAACTGGGTGATCGTCAAGCCGGAGGAGATTCAGTAGATAACAGAATGACGTGACCCCTGTGGGAGCGAATTCATTCGCGAATGCGGTGTTCCAAGCGAAGGATATGCATCGTTTATACCGGCCCTTTCGCGAATGTATTCGCTCCCACAGGTTTCGCATTGATCCTTGCAGGCCAATAAAAAAACCCGGCATCGCTGCCGGGTTTTTTGTGTTCGCCGAAAAGCTTAAGGCACCAGCTTGTCCAGCAACGCCTTGTCCCGCACAGCGCCCTTGTCGGCGCTGGTAGCCAGCAGAGCGTAGGCTTTGAGGGCAGTGGTCACCTTGCGTGGACGGAATTCCACGGGCTTCCAGCCTTTCTTGTCCTGCTCGGCACGGCGCTCGGCCATTTCCGCGTCGTCGATCATCAGGTTGATCGAGCGATTCGGGATGTCGATCAGTACTTTGTCGCCATCGCGTACCAAGCCAATCGCGCCGCCAGCCGCCGCTTCCGGAGAAGCGTGGCCGATGGACAGGCCAGAAGTACCACCCGAGAAGCGGCCGTCAGTCAGCAGCGCGCAGTCTTTGCCCAGGCCTTTGGATTTCAGGTAGGACGTCGGGTAGAGCATTTCCTGCATGCCCGGGCCGCCTTTGGGCCCTTCGTAGCGGATGATCACGATGTCGCCCGCTTTGACTTCGTCAGCAAGGATGCCGCGTACGGCGCTGTCCTGGCTTTCGAAAATCTTGGCGTTGCCTTCGAACACGTGGATGGATTCGTCCACGCCCGCCGTTTTCACGACACATCCATCGAGCGCGATGTTGCCATACAGCACGGCCAGGCCGCCCTGTTGCGAGTAAGCGTGCTCGACACTGCGGATGCAGCCGTTTTCGCGGTCGTCGTCCAGGGTATCCCAGCGGGTCGACTGGCTAAACGCAGTTTGCGTCGGGATGCCGGCCGGGCCTGCACGGAAGAACGTGTGTACGGCTTCATCGTCAGTCTGAGTGATGTCCCACTTGGCGATGCCTTCGGCCATGGTTGCGCTGTGCACGGTCGGCAGGTCGGTATGCAGCAGACCGCCGCGCGCCAGTTCGCCGAGGATGCTGAAGATCCCGCCCGCACGGTGTACATCTTCCATGTGGTACTTCTGGATATTCGGCGCGACTTTGCACAATTGCGGCACTTCACGGGACAGGCGATCGATGTCGCGCAAGTCGAATTCGATTTCGGCCTCTTGAGCGGCGGCCAGCAAGTGCAGGATGGTGTTGGTCGATCCGCCCATGGCGATGTCCAGCGTCATGGCGTTTTCAAAGGCCTTGAAGTTGGCGATGTTGCGCGGCAGCACGGCTTCGTTGTTTTCGATGTAGTACTGGCGGCACAGGTCGACGATGGTGCGGCCCGCCTGCAGGAACAACTGCTCGCGGTCGCTGTGGGTCGCCAGTGCCGAACCGTTGCCCGGCAAGGCCAGGCCCAGTGCTTCGGTCAGGCAGTTCATCGAGTTGGCGGTGAACATGCCGGAGCACGAACCGCATGTCGGGCAGGCGCTGCGCTCGTACTCGGCGACTTTCTCGTCACTGGCGGTATCGTCAGCGGCGATGACCATGGCGTCGACCAGATCCAGCCCGTGGGAGGCCAGCTTGGTTTTACCGGCTTCCATCGGCCCGCCGGAAACGAAAATCACCGGGATGTTCAGGCGCAATGCGGCCATCAGCATGCCTGGGGTGATCTTGTCGCAGTTGGAGATGCAGACAATGGCATCAGCGCAGTGGGCGTTGACCATGTACTCCACGGAGTCGGCGATGATCTCGCGGCTCGGCAGCGAATACAGCATGCCGTCGTGGCCCATGGCGATGCCGTCATCCACGGCGATGGTATTAAATTCTTTCGCGACGCCACCGGCACGCTCGATTTCACGGGCAACCAGTTGGCCCATGTCCTTGAGGTGTACGTGACCCGGTACGAACTGGGTGAACGAGTTGGCAACGGCAATAATAGGTTTTTTGAAGTCTGCGTCCTTCATCCCAGTGGCGCGCCACAAGGCACGAGCGCCGGCCATGTTGCGACCGTGGGTGGACGTTTTCGAGCGGTAATCAGGCATGGAGCACTCCTGGCGGCTAATCAGGTAAATAAAGAGGGAGTGAGCTTCTGATGTCTTCACACACAAACGGCAGTGACCGCCTGCGGCAAGGGAAACCGACGCACCACGGGATCACCGTACGCTCGGCCTGAGCTCATAAACCCGCCGGGGATGACTGGCGATGAATAGCGTCGATTCTACACCGGTAAAGGGGATAAGGAATGTTGAGGGGGGATTTATGGATGAATGAAATTTATAGCCATACTGCATCCCACAGCGGTTAGTCGCCGTAGCGCTTTACCAGGCCTGCACGCAGAGGGATGGCGATGATGTAGCGGGCAGCGTGGAGGATGTCGTTTTCTTCTCGCAGGGCTCGGTCGTGGTAGCCTTTTTGCCAGACCGGGAGTTGCTTTCCCACTGCTTTGGTAGTGGCGCAAGCGCTGCGTGTTTTTACCTGTCGCATAAGGTTGCTCAAATCGCTATCACGCAACTCGATCAGCCAGTGGAAATGATCTGGCATCACTACCCATGCTAAAGACACCGCCAATTTCTGATCTTGTGCTCGGCGAAACTCATTAACCACTAGACGCCCCAATTTCCAGTCAGAAAAAATAGGCTTGCGGTTATGAGTGACAGACGTCACTAGGTATATGCGATTAGGTTCAGAGTATCGACCAACGCGCAGCCTGTATCCGCTATGTAGCTGGTGCAATCCGTTGTCCTTTCTTCCTTGGTTGCAGGAAGGTTAAGGGATAGGCTTTGAGAACTCAGTTTAGATTTCGAATCTGGATATTGCTTTTCGGACGCCATCGCTGCCTCGCGCTGCTCGTGAGCTCCTACCGGATTATGTAGGAGCTCACGAGCAGCGCGAGGCAGCGATGACGTCATGTGCCGCAACGCAAAATCAGGGAATGACGCAGGTCGCGTGTTATCCATACTGCGATGGCGCCAATGACCGCTACGCTAATCAAACCCATCCATCATTCTTTTTCCGGCCACGGGTCAGGGCCGGGATGATCAGGCCTACCAGCAGGCCAGCACCGGCGATGCTGCCGCCGTAAACCATGTAACGCATCAGCACCTGATTGTTTTCGTCGCCCAGCTTGGCCTGGGTGGTGCGCAGTTCGGATTGCGAAGCGCTCAGTTGCTCGTTGAGGTCTTTGCTGCGAGCTTCGAGTTCATCGATCAGCTTTTTGCGGGTATCTAGGGTTTCCTGCATGCCTTGCACGCGGGTCTTCCAGCTGTCATCGATGGTCTTCAACTGACCGCTGAGGTCGGCCACCTGCTGCGTCAATTCCGGTAGACGCTCGGCCTGACCGGGCTCGCTTTGCAGATCGCTGGTGGGAATCCACACCGAGCTCCCGCCCTCGCCGCGTACCTGGCTGTAGTCGCCCTGAGCGCTGATCAACTCGACCTTTTGCCCGGATTTAAGCGTACCCACTATGCGATAGCCATCAGTCGGCCCACTGCGCACAAAGGTATTGAGGCTGTCGCTGACCCAGCGGTCGTTGGCTTTATGCTCGGCGGCATGGGCGGTGCTGCAGGCGGCTATCAGCAAAGCGGCACCCAGCGTGCGGCGGTTGAGCAGGCGATGAGAAATGAAGGCTGAAAGATGACGAGACATAGACATGGTTATCTTCAATAAAAGGAAAGATAAAGGCGCCGATGGTCGGGCCGTAAAGAGGGTGCAATGACATGCAGGACAAACGCTGCAACGGCTGCGAAAAATCGCAATGGGCGGGAGGGAACTACGTGTGGAGCCCTTTATCGGGTCTACGCCTGATACGCCATCCGTTTTAATCCCAAGTCAAAGACAGTGGGAATCGTTTCAGGTTCATTGCCGGACGGTAAGGGAAAGGGAATTCTGACTTGCGGTAGGGATATACAGTTTTGTTTGTAGGGCTTTTCTGAAAGCGCGGGAAGCGGATTTTTTATGCTAACTCGCCTCTATACGATGTCGGCCATTCAAGTGCTTCAGAGTGGTTAGGCTCGATTTTTCCTAGAGGTTGAAGTGGACGAGAACTTTATTTGTGTAGTCGGTATGAAAGCAAGCTGCGACTCGTGACTTGGAAGTTCAGCTGGTGAAATGCGACTCCCCTTAATCAAGGAAGTCGCATTGGTTTTTAGCTATTGGGCAACAACCGGCACGTGATGCTCTTGATGTAGCGAGTCTCGGCAATGGCCGGGTGTACCGGGTGGTCTGGGCCCTGGCCGCCGCGTTCGAGCAGCTGGATATTGCGATCCAGGTGGCGGGCGCTGGTCAGCAGGATGTTCTGCAGATCGTCTTCTGGCAGGTGCATCGAGCATGACGCGCTGACCAGAATGCCGTCTTTGCTGAGCAGGCGCATGGCTTGCTCGTTCAGGCGACGGTAACCGGCTTCGCCATTCTTCATGTCTTTCTTGCGCTTGATGAAGGCCGGAGGATCGGCAACGATCACGTCGAAACGCTCTTCGCTGGCTTTCAGCTCTTTGAGGGCTGCGAATACATCACCCTCAAGGCAGGTGAGTTTTTCCGCGAAGCCGTTCAGCGCCGCGTTGCGCTCAACACCGTCCAGGGCGAACGAGGAGGCATCGACGCAGGTCACTTCGCTGGCGCCAAACGCGGCGGCTTGAATGCCCCAGCCGCCGATGTAGCTGTAGAGATCCAGTACACGTTTGCCTTTGACATAGGGGGCCAGGCGCGCGCGGTTCATGCGGTGATCATAAAACCAGCCGGTCTTCTGGCCTTCCATGACCGGGGCTTCGAACTTCACGCCGTTCTCTTCCAGGGCTACCCACTCCGGGACCACACCGAAAGCGGTCTCCACGTAGCGATTGAGCCCTTCGGCGTCGCGGGCGGCGGAGTCGTTCTTGAACAGAATGCCGCTCGGCTTGAGCACCTGGATCAGTGCTGCGAGGACGTCTTCCTTGTGCTTTTCCATGGTCGCCGACGCCAGCTGGACCACCAGAATATCGCCGAAACGATCAACCACCAGACCCGGCAGCAGGTCGGAGTCGCCATACACCAGGCGATAGAACGGCTTGTCGAACAGCCGGTCGCGCAGTGACAGCGCGACGTTGATGCGATGCACCAGCAGCGACTTATCCAGCGGCAGCTTGACGTCACGGGAAACCAGGCGCGCACAGATCAGGTTGTTGGGGCTCATGGCGACGATGCCCAGCGGTTTGCCACCTGGAGCTTCCAGCACGGCTTGATCGCCAGCGGCAAAACCATGCAGCGGGGTCGCGGCCACGTCGATTTCGTTGCTGTAGACCCACAGGTGGCCGGCGCGCAGGCGACGGTCGGCATTGGCTTTGAGGCGCAGGCTAGGCAGGGACATGACGTCGCTCCGGAAAAAAGAGCGGGATTATAGCGGGAATCCAGTCGCGGACGTCGGATTTATAGGCACCAGCGATCGGCCAGGAGTGATCAGCCGCAGGACCGGCTCTGGCCGGGAATGTCGGGACATCCGCTGCACTTAGTGTGTCAGGCATGTCGCTTTTCCGGATAAACCAGTCCCACGGCGATTTGCATGCGTCAGCATGCCTGACATTCAAGCAGAAAGAGCCTGAATCAATTCGCGATTGAACGCCGGGATGTCGTCTGGCTGGCGGCTGCTGATCAGTTGACCATCCTTGACCACTTCCTTGTCGACCCAATGGGCGCCTGCGTTGCTCAGGTCGTCCTTGAGTGACTTGAAGCTGGTCATGGTCTTGCCTTCAACCAGGCCTGCCGAAACCAGCAGCCAGCCGCCGTGACAAATGACCGCCAGTGGCTTGCCAGCCGCATCGATGGCTTTGACCAGGTTTTGCGCGTCAACATCGACACGAATGGTGTCTGAGTTCTGTACGCCGCCGGGCAGAACGATGGCGTCGTATTGCGCAACATTGGCCGCTTTGAATGTCAGATCAACCTTGAAATCATCGGCGGGCTTGTCGTGATTCCAGCCTTTTACGTTGCCTTCTTCGCTCGAGAGAATGTCGACGGTTGCACCGGCGTCTTCCAGTGCCTGTCGTGGGCCAGTCAACTCCACCTGTTCAAATCCGTCAGTGACCAGAATCGCCACACGCTTGCCGTTCAAAGATTTAGACATGAAATTTCTCCGCTATCAGTAACGTGGCAGTTCCAGGCGCTTATCCCTTTTTTTGAATGACTTATAAGGCCTGGGCTCACTGTGTCCGAATAGTTGACGCCATCAAAGTTCCAGCCATTTGCCCCAGTGGCTGTAAAGCGACACGCAGGTAGGGGTAGAATCCAGACCAGTCCTGGAGTGTGTCCCCTATGTCCCAAGAGCTAACTGCCGAGCAGATCCAGCAAGTCTTGCAAGGGATAAGTGTGCCTCCGCAGCCGCAAATCATGGTTGATTTGCAGATGGAGCAGTACATGCCGGACCCGGATCTTGATGTCATTGCCAAGTTGATTGCCCAGGATCCCGGTTTGTCGGGCGCTCTGTTGAAAATCGTCAATTCGGCCCATTACGGGCTGGCCAACAAAATCGCCTCGATCCAGAAGGCCGTGAATCTGCTGGGCATTCGCTCGGTCGTCAACCTGATCAATGCGCAGTCGATCCGGGGCGAGATGAGCGATGAAACCATCGTGACCCTCAACCGTTTCTGGGATTCGACCCAGGACGTGGCCATGACCAGCCTGACGCTGGCCAAGCGCATTGGCTCGCAGACCGTGGATGAGTCCTATGCACTGGGACTGTTCCATGACTGCGGCATCCCGCTGATGCTCAAGCGCTTTCCGGATTACATGCAAGTGCTGGAGCGGGCTTATGCCAACGCCGGGCCTGACCAGCGTGTGGTCGACACCGAAAACGATGTATTCGATACCAACCATGCCGTTGTCGGCTATTTCACGGCCAAGTCGTGGCGGTTGCCGGAACATGTGACCAACGCGATCGCCAACCACCACAACGCGTTGGCGATCTTCCAGGACGATTCCAACCGCAACGCGCCGCTGAAAAACATGCTCGCAGTGTTGAAGATGGCCGAGCACATCTGTGCCTCGCACAAGGTGCTGGGCAATGAAGATGAAGACCACGAGTGGAACGCCATCGGGCATCTGGTCCTGGACTATGTGGGCTTGTCCGATTACGACTTCGAAAACCTGAAAGAAAGCATTCGCGAGCTGGCTGCGCGCTGACTTTGCGTGCAGCTTGTCGGTATGCTTGAACGCGTGAATTCCCTGTAGGAGTGAGTTTGCTCGCGATGGCGTCAGCACAGACGATAGCGTCATCGACTGTCAGACCGAATCGCGAGCAAGCTCACTCCTACAGAAATTACCTGTATCTGAAGAAATCAAGCGTCTGCCCAGCCACGAGTTACCCATGCCTGAATTACCCGAAGTCGAAACCACCCGCCGGGGCATCGCGCCTCACCTTGAAGGCCAGCGGGTCAGCCGCGTCATTGTGCGGGACCGACGTTTGCGCTGGCCGATTCCGGAAGACCTGGATGTCCGCCTTTCCGGGCAGAAGATCGTCGTGGTCGAGCGCCGCGCCAAGTACCTGTTGATTCAGGCCGAAGTGGGCACGCTGATCAGCCACTTGGGAATGTCGGGCAATTTGCGTCTGGTCGAAGCCGGGTTGCCTGCGCTCAAGCACGAGCATGTGGATATCGAGCTGGAATCCGGGCTGGCGCTGCGCTACACCGACCCGCGCCGCTTTGGTGCGATGCTCTGGAGTCTTGATCCACTCAATCACGAACTGTTGATCCGTCTAGGCCCTGAGCCATTGACTGACCTGTTCGACGGCCTGCGTCTGTACGAGCGCTCGCGGGGTAAATCCATTGCGGTAAAGCCGTTCATCATGGACAACGCGGTGGTCGTCGGCGTCGGTAATATCTATGCCACCGAAGCATTGTTCGCTGCGGGCATCGATCCGCGTCGGGAGGCCAAAAGTATCTCCAAGGCGCGTTATGTGAAGCTCGCAATTGAGATCAAACGCATTTTGGCCGCGGCCATCGAACGTGGCGGCACGACCTTGCGTGATTTCATCGGTGGCGACGGTCAGCCTGGTTATTTTCAGCAGGAGCTGTTTGCTTATGGGCGCGGTGAATTGCCCTGCAAGGTATGCGGTACAACATTGCGCGAGATCAAGCTGGGGCAACGGGCGAGTGTGTATTGCCCCAAGTGTCAGAAGTAGCAGCCGGTGCAGTTCACCGAGGTTGCAAGGCCTTACCCGCTGAAGCACGCTCCTTGTAGGAGTGAGCTTGCTCGCGCTCGGCTGCGAAGCAGTCGTGAATAATGCTGGATTAACCGCCGCCGGAAAGTCGCTGAGGTGTGCGCGAGTAGACTCAGACGCTGCAACACTGCCTCACTTGCTTAACGCCCACCGCTGTTTATAGTTATCGCCATCCAATCCGTTGTGTTTGAAGGACCATCCCATGAAACCGTTTCGCATGCTCGCTGCCACGCTGGCGCTGTTTTTAGGTTTGCAGGCCGTCCCGGTGCTGGCTGATACGCAGGCGACGGGCAGTGGGGATCCGGTCTATGACATTCAGAACCCGCCAGCCTATGCCATGATCGGCGACTTGCTGATAGCGAGGCCGTTGCTCATTGCTGCCACGATCATCGGTGCGGGGCTGTTCGTGGTGGCCTTGCCATTCACCGCAACCGGAGGCGGTATCGGGCGAACAGGCAAGGCGTTGGTGGTGGATCCAGCCAAAGCCGCGTTCGTGCGCTGCCTGGGTTGCACCGGCGATGGCTACAACAAGCAGGAATAATCCTGCGCCCTAGCGGCCTGCGGGATCAAAGCGCTGCGATTCACCTACACCGCGTGGGTCGCTGGCGGCCTCGACCCGGTTGCCGCTCTTGTTCCAGAACAGCACCTGCTGGTTGCCGTAGCCACGGCTGACTTCCTTGAATTGATAACCGCGGGCCCGCAACTCATTCATCTGCTGTTGAGTAAACGCATCAGGCTCGTGCTCCACCACGTCCGGTAAATACTGGTGGTGATAACGCGCAACCGCTGGCCAGCGCGCGACCGGCTGGCCGTCCAGGTACTGCAACATCGACAGCAGCACCATGCTCGGAATCCGGCTGCCACCCGGCGTGCCAAACGCTGCGAACTCCTCAGGACTTTCGATAAAGCTCGGGCTCATGCTCGACAGCGGACGCTTGCCCGCAGCAATCGAATTGGCCTGGCTGCCCGCCAGCCCGTAGGCGTTGCTGCCTTGCGGGTCTGCGGCGAAGTCGTCCATCTCATCGTTGAGCACCACGCCGGTGCCGGGCACGGTGAAGGCCGCACCGAACGGCAGGTTGACCGACAAGGTCGCGGCCACGGCATTACCGTCGTTATCCAGTACCGCGAAGTGCGTGGTGTGCTCGCCTTCGCGCCAGGCCGGGGCGGGTTCGAGGTCTTTGCTCGGGGTTGCCTGTTCAGCTGAGATGCCGGACGCCAGATGCGCCAGGTATTCGCGGTTCAGGAGGCGGTTGATCGGGTTGGCGACAAAATCCGGGTCTCCCAGCAAGCCCCGGTCGCGGTACGCTCGGCGCAGCACTTCCAGCACGTAATGAGCACGCTGCACGGTGTCGGACTCACGCCAGGGCAGTTGCTGCAGCATGCTCAGGCTTTGAGCCAGGGCCACACCGCCTGCCGAGGGCGGCGGCGCGCTGATCAATTCTCGCTGGTCGTCCAGGCGCAAACGCAGCGGGGCGCGAGTCGCCACCTGATAGTGGTCCAGATCCTCGACGGTCCAGATGCCTCCCGCCTCGCGTACACCCTGGACCAGGGTTTGCGCAGTCAGGCCATTGTAAAAGCCGGCAAGGCCCCGGTCGGCCAGGCGATTGAGGGTGGCCGCCAGTTCAGGCTGTTTGATGATCTCGTCCAGCTCGGGTACTTCACCTTTGCGCAGGAACAGCCGGGCGCTTTCCGGGTTATCGCGTAATGCCGATAGCCGGGAAGTGGCGCGCTGTCGATAGATCCGATCGACCGGAAAACCCTGGTAAGCAATGCGAATCGCCGGTGCCATGGAGATGTTCAGGGGCAGCTTGCCATAGCGTTCCGCCAATTCCACCAGCGCGGCAGGCAAGCCTGGAATGGCTGCGGCCAGTGGCCCGTTCAGCGACAGCGCCGGTTGCACCTTGCCGTCCCGGCGATAGAGGTCGTAGGTCGCTTTCACCGGCGCCTTCTCGCGGGCATCGAGAAACACGTAGCGGGTCGGCTCAGCACTCTGGCGCAGCAGAAAAAAACCACCTCCACCCAATCCCGAGCCGTAGGGCTCGACAACCGCCAGCGTGGCACTGATTGCCACGGCAGCATCGAATGCGTTGCCTCCGGCGATCATGACTTCCCGACCGGCGGCAGTCGCTTGCGGATGAGGGCTGGCGATGGCGGACTGTGGCGGGCGCGGGGAGGTGGTTTCAGCGGCGCTGGCAAGTTGCGGCGTGAGTGTGCACAGCATGAGCAGTGCTGTTCTGAGCATCACGCTGATGTCACGCAAACTCGTGCCTCTGCAACGACCAATGCTTGCTGCGCGACAGCGCGGCGTCTGGACGAGGGGTAATCCCCTGCAGGAGATGAATTCAAAGTCAGATGTGGGGACCATGCCGGGCTCGCTTTGGTTAACAGGCGCAGAGCCTGGACTCGGCGAGCACGTCGACACCGCCCTCAGGCCTTGCTGGTGAGGATTACGTACTTCTGCATCAGCTCGTCTTTGCTTTCGACATGGTTTTCATCCAGCGGGATGCAATCCACCGGGCAGACTTGCTGACACTGAGGCTCGTCGTAATGGCCAACGCATTCGGTGCAAAGGTTAGGGTTGATCACGTAGATCTCCTCGCCTTGAGAAATCGCCTCGTTCGGGCACTCGGGTTCGCAGACGTCGCAATTGATGCAATCGTCAGTGATGATCAGGGACATGAAACACTCCTGCCACGGTCGATGCCGCGGCATATGAAATCCAATGCGGCGAATTGTGCCGCATTAGTCGTCTCGATGCACCCGGGGCGTGCGGCAATCGCGCTCAGCGTTTGAAGCGTTCGGTCAGCGCGGCGGCAACGGCGGGGTGCACGAACTTGGTGATATCGCCGCCCAGTGCCGCGATTTCACGGACCAGTGTCGAGGAAATGAACGAATAGCGTTCCGACGGGGTGAGGAACAGACTTTCGACGTCCGGTGCCAGTTGGCGATTCATGTTGGCCAGCTGGAACTCGTATTCAAAGTCCGAAACGGCACGCAGGCCGCGCAGGAATACATTGGCGTTCTGCTCTTTGGCGAAGTGCGCAAGCAGGGTCGAGAAGCCCACCACTTCGACATTGGGCAGGTGTCTGGTGACCTCGCGGGCCAGCTCGACGCGCTGTTCCAGAGGGAAAAGCGGGTTTTTCTTGGGGCTGGCAGCCACGGCAATCACGACTTGATCGAACAGGCGCGAGGCGCGTTCGACCAGATCGCCATGGCCCTTGGTAATCGGGTCGAAGGTGCCTGGATACAACACTCGGTTCATCGCGTCGTCCTGGTCGGAGTCCTTTGGGGAATCGGATGGTATCGCAGCAATCCCGGTGGGCCAAGTCGGCGTGTTGAAGGCTTAGGTCGTATTGCTATCGAAATCCGGTGTTACAGCTTAGTGAGGACCAGCTTCGTGGGGCCGGCTTTAGCCGGGAGGAGGCCGGTACATTCGATGCATCTGCATGGTCAGCATGGCTGCCTTCCCGGCCAAAGCCGGCCCCACGGGCTGTGATCTCAGCGAATGAACAACTTATAGACCAGCTTCTGAATCGCCTTGCCATACGGTGGGTAAATCAGGCGGGCGGCGTTGAAGCGTTGTTTGACCAGCACGCCTTTGGCCTTGCTGAAGGTCAGGAAGCCCTCGCGTCCGTGGTAATGCCCCATGCCGGAAGGGCCAACGCCACCAAATGGCAAGTCGTCCTGAGCGACATGAAGCAAGGTGTCGTTCAGACAGACCCCCCCAGAATGCGTCTGCTCCAGCACGCGCTGTTGCTCTGTCTTGTCGTAGCCGAAGTAGTACAGCGCCAGAGGGCGAGGGCGCTGATTGATGTAGGCAAAGGCCTCGTCGATTTCCGAGTAGCTGACGACAGGCAGCAGCGGGCCGAATATTTCATCCTGCATGACCAGCATGTCGTCACTGACATCCAGCAGCAGGCTGAACGGCATGCGTCGCCCCTGGCCGGTCGGGTACAGGGGGATGACCCTGGCGCCTTTGCCGGTGGCGTCATCCAGCAAGTGATTGAGCCGCGTCAGCTGTCGCTGATTGATGATTGCCGTGTAGTCCGGGTTGTCAGCCAGTGTCGGATAAAACCCGAGCACTGCGTTTTTGTACGCCTCGATAAAGCCTTCGACTCGATCCTGCGGGACCAGCACGTAATCCGGGGCAACGCAGGTTTGCCCGGCATTCAGGGTCTTGCCGAACGCGATGCGTTCAGCGGCATCCTTGAGCGGTACCTCACGGGACACGATGGCCGGGGATTTGCCGCCCAGTTCGAGGGTGACCGGCGTGAGGTTTTCCGCCGCAGCGCGCATCACATGCTTCCCCACGCTGGTTGCGCCAGTGAACAGTAAATGGTCGAACGGCAAGCTGGAAAACGCGATGCCCACGTCCGCCTCGCCCAGCACCACCGCAACCAGATCCTCAGGGAAAAGCTGTGCGAACAGGCGCTTGAGCAGATCGCCGGTGGCTGGCGTCGACTCACTGAGCTTGAGCATCACCCGATTACCCGCCGCCAGTGCGCCAATCATGGGGCCGATGGCGAGAAACAACGGGTAATTCCACGGCACGATGATCCCGACCACGCCCAGCGGCTGATACACAACCTTGGCGGACGCCGGTTGAAAGGCAATGCCGACTTTGCGCCGGGACGGTTTCATCCATTGCCTGAGGTGCCTGCGCGCGTCCTTGATGCCGAACAGGCTGGGCATGATTTCGGCCAGCAAGGTTTCATCAGCGCTGCGATGACTGAAATCGCTGCTGATGGCTTCGATCAGTGTCTGTTTGTTGGCGCAAATCAGTTCATGCAGGCTGGCCAGCCATTGCGAACGCTCGGCGTGGGTCGGCATCGGGTTGGCGGCAAACGCTTTGCGTTGTACGGCAAACGTTCGCTCAAGTTCACTGGGCGATTGAGTCGAGCCTGGCAACCAGGCAACTTCGGCGGGCATTGGGCAAATCCTTTTGGAGTTATTCAGTGCTTTTAGAGTTGTTGCTCTAGGAAGTCAAATGCCTTAGTCAATGTGTAGTAGCTGCCGAAGGCTGCGAAAGCGATGAGCCTGCCCGACCGCTTCGCAGCCTTCGGCAGCTCCTACAAGTGGTGTCAGCTTTCACATTTTTGTTTCGGGAAACGGTATCTTTGCCGGTCTAGCGCCGCAGTCCGGAAACACTGATGCCCCTACCACCCGATAGCGTCTCGCCCAAAGGCGCAAGCCTGACCCTGATCGACGTCGCCAAAGTTGCGGGTGTCTCGCCGATGACGGTGTCCAGGGCTTTGCATCGGCCTGAACTGGTCAGCGAAAAGACCCGCAACAAGGTGCGTGAGGCGGTGCGCGCGACAGGCTATGTATCGAACATGTTGGCAGGCGGTCTGGCGAGTAACAAAAGCCGGTTGGTGGCGATATTGTTGCCAACCATCGCCAACTCGATTTTTGCCGACACCGTCCAGGCGCTGATGGATGCGCTGACCAGGGCGGGCTATCAGACCATGCTGGGGCTGACCGGTTATTCTGCCGAACAGGAAGAGGCGTTGCTCGAAGCGGTGCTGGGGCGGCGGCCGGACGGCATCGTACTGACCGGCACCTTGCACACAGAGGCCAGCCGAATGCGCTTGGCGCAGGCGGGGATTCCCGTGGTTGAAGCCTGGGATTTGAGCGAATCGCCTATCGACATGCTGGTGGGTTTTTCCCACGAAGCAGTGGGCGAGGCCGTGGCCCGGCATCTGCTGGCAAAGCACTACAAGCGTTTCTCCGTTGTGACCATCAGTGACCCGAGGGGCTTGCGTCGCTGCAACAGTTTGCTCGCCGAACTTGAGCGTCACGGCATTGAGGATGTGCCGGTTGAAGTATTGGCACCTCCTGCAACACTGGAAGTCGGGCGTGAAGGCTTGCGTCGGCTACTGGCCCGCGAAAACCCACCGGAAATTGTGATTTGCAGTTCCGACACCATCGCCCAAGGGGTACTGGCGGAAGCGGCCAGCCGAGGCATTCGCATCCCCGAAGACTTGGCGGTCATGGGCTTTGGTGATCTGAGCAGCGCTGCGCAAGTCTATCCGGCATTGTCGACGGTCAAGGTCGATGGCCTGCGTATTGGACAATTGACCGCCCACGCCCTGTTGGAGCGTTTCAATCACTCAGCCAGCGGCGAAAAGCCCCTGCGAGTCGATACCGGCTTCACACTCATCGACCGCGCCACGACCTGAATTCATTCTTCCAATACACGGGCCCCGCAGGAGCGGCTTCAGCCGCGATGGAGTGGGACATGGATGCCTATTCGTCGGTTGCAACTGGTTTCGCGGCAAGCCGCTTGTACCGGTTCAGTGCACGCAACATTTTCCGTGTGAGCATTGAATGATTGCGCAATCATAGTAGTATCCCGATCAGCTCTTCATTCGGAAGCGAACGCGGAGTTTTTTTGACTGCCTCATGATTGCGCAATCATTATCAATAAACTCAGTATTCATCAGGAGGTTCTCATGCCACTCCAACAACAAAACATCACGTCCTCCGACCTCGACCAGATCGCCTGGGTCCAGGTCTCTTCGGTATTCCTGCCGTTGGCCAACCCGATCAGCGATGCCAAGGTGCTGACCGGTCGGCAAAAGCCGATGACCGAAATTGCCATGCTGTTCGTGGAGATCGAAACCAGGGACGGTCATAGCGGCCTGGGCTTCAGCTACTCCAAGCGTGCCGGCGGTCCCGGCCAGTTCGCCCATGCTCAGGAAATTGCGCCTGCGCTGATCGGCGAGAACCCCAGCGATATCGCCAAGCTGTGGACCAAGCTCTGCTGGGCGGGCGCGTCGGTGGGTCGCAGTGGCATGTCCACTCAGGCTATTGGTGCCTTCGACGTGGCGCTCTGGGACTTGAAAGCCAAGCGCGCCAACCTGTCCCTGGCTCGGCTGCTGGGGGCGCAGCGTGATTCGGTGCGCTGCTACAACACGTCTGGGGGGTTCCTGCATACGCCGCTGGATCAACTGATGAAAAACACTGACATCTCCCGCGAGAAGGGCATTGGCGGGATCAAGCTCAAAGTCGGCCAGCCGGACTGGACCCTTGATATTGAGCGGGTCAGCACGGTGCGCAAACACCTCGGGGATAACTTCCCGCTGATGGTCGACGCCAACCAGCAATGGGATCGGCCGACCGCGCAGCGCATGTGTCGCAAGCTTGAAGACTACAACCTCATCTGGATCGAAGAGCCGCTGGACTGCTATGACGCCGAAGGCCATGCAGCGCTGGCGCAGCAGTTCGATACACCGATAGCCACCGGCGAGATGTTGACCAGCGTTGCCGAGCACGCCGAGTTCATCAAGCTGCGTGGCGCGGATTTCCTCATGCCGGATGCACCTCGAGTGGGCGGTATCACGCCTTATCTGAAAGTTGCGGCCATGGCTGAGCAGGCTGGTCTGATGCTGGCTCCGCACTTTGCCATGGAGTTGCACGTTCACCTGGCAGCAGCGTACCCGACCGAACCTTGGGTCGAGCATTTCGAATGGCTGGAGCCGCTGTTCAATGAGCGCCTGGAAACCCGTGACGGGCGCATGCTGGTGCCGACTCGCCCAGGCCTGGGTTTGACGCTGAGCGAGCAGGTCAAACCCTGGACTGCGCAGCAGGTCGAAGTCGGCAAGCGTCCTTGAGTTGATTGTGTCCGGGCGCTGGTCGCGCCCTGGCATGACACGTTCTTGCAGGCTTGCGTTAAGATCCCTCGATACCCACAACATTCGAGCGATCAATCGAGCATGGCCCCGCGCATCAAAACCCGTGAACGCATCGTGCAGTGCAGCCTGGAGTTGTTCAATCAACTGGGCGAGCGCAGTGTCAGCACCAATCACATAGCGGCGCACATGGAGATTTCGCCGGGCAATCTCTATTACCACTTCCCCAACAAGCAGGCGATCATCGCCCAGCTGTTTAGCGAATACGAAGCGCTGGTCAACACCTTCCTGCGCCCGCCAAAAGGGCGACAGGCCAGTGTCGAAGACAAGCGCTACTACCTGCTGGAAATCCTCGACGGCATGTGGCGCTATCGCTTCCTGCACCGTGATCTTGAGCACCTGCTCGACGCAGATCCTGAGCTCGCGGCGCGTTATCGACGCTTCTCCCAGCATTGCCTGATCCAGGCCATGGCCATTTATGGCGGGTTTGTGGAGGCGGGAATTCTGCAGATGGATAAGGTGCAGATCGAATCCCTGACCCTCAACACCTGGATTGTCCTGACGTCCTGGGTGCGTTTTTTGTGCACGACCAAGGAAAACAGCAGCCGCCTGAATCAGGACGCCATGCGCCGTGGGGTCTATCAGGTGCTGATGCTGGAATCCGGCTATGTCACGGCCACCGCGCGGGATGAAGTCAGCGCCCTGTGCGAAGAATTTTACGTGCCCTTGCAGCAGGCCTTGGCCGATGGTGTCTGAGGTCCAGAGCATCCGCGCATCGTCGCTTTTCGTTTCTCGTTATTCAGTTATCCACAGGAGCCTGTCATGTCCATCGCGCAACTGATCAGCCCTCAGCAACTGGCCGAACGCCAGCAGCAGCCAGGCCTGGTGATTCTCGACTGCCGTTTTGCTCTGGAAGATACCGCCTACGGTCAGCGCAGCTACGCCAACGGACACATCGCGGGGGCGTGCTTTGCTGATCTGGAACGCGACCTGAGTGGCCCAGTGAGCAAGGGCAAGACTGGCCGCCATCCGTTACCGGATGCGCAGGCGCTGGTGGAACGTCTGCAGCGTTGGGGTATCAGTGCTGACAGTGACGTCGTGCTGTACGACGACGGCCCCGGCGCTTATGCCGCCCGCGCCTGGTGGCTGCTGGTCTGGCTGGGCAAGCGTGATGGCGTGTTTATCCTTAATGGCGGTCTCAAGGCCTGGCATGCCGCGGGCCTGCCCTTGAGCCTTGATGCGCCAGATAAGAAGCCGGGGCATTTCAGCGCTCAGCCAGGCGCGGCACGGGTGCTCAGCGCCGAGCAACTGCAACAGCGCCTCGGTGATCCGCAAATGACCTTGATCGATGCCCGCGCCGAAGCGCGTTTTCGTGGTGAGGTCGAGCCGATTGACCCGGTTGCCGGGCACATTCCTGGGGCGCAATGCGCAACCTTCAATGACAATATCGGGCCAGATGGGTTGTTTCTGCCTGCCGAACTGCTCAAGCAGCGCTTTGCCGCCAAGCTTCAAGGCCGTCCGCCAGAGCAACTGGTTGCCTATTGCGGCTCCGGCGTGACTGCTTGCCATAACCTGTTTGCGTTATGTCTGGCTGGCTATCCGCTGGGCGCGCTGTACGCCGGGTCGTGGAGCGAGTGGATTACCGATCCGCAGCGTGAAGTCGCGACGGGCTGACCGAAATTGCTTAACCTGTGGGAGCGGTGCTTGCCCGCGATAAGGACGCCGCGATCCTGCAGTCAGATCACCCAAACCTTATAGCGGGCAAGCACCGCTTCCACAGGGAATTTGCATCACCCTGTTGGAACCGGGCTTGCCCGCGAAGAACGATGACTCGGTGTGCTTGAGAACCTGCATCGCCTGATTCGCGGGCAAGCCTCGCTCCCACAGAAATCTTTATCTTCGGAAAGCAAAAAGCCCCTGCCGACCGAAGTCGCCAGGGGCTTTTTGTAACGCCTGAAAATTACAGGCCGGCAGCGGCGCGAAGAGCTTCGGCGCGATCGGTCTTTTCCCAGGTGAACGTGGTGAAGGTGTCGTCGCCCACGGTCTTGGTTTGCGGCGTGCGACCGAAGTGGCCGTAAGCAGCGGTTTCCTGGTACATCGGGTGCAGCAGGTCGAGCATCTTGGTGATTGCGTACGGACGCAGGTCGAAGATGTCGCGGACCAGTTTGATGATCTTGTCATCGCTGATCTTGCCGGTGCCAAAGGTGTTCAACGAGATCGAAGTCGGTTGCGCGACGCCGATTGCGTAGGAAACCTGAATCTCGCAACGCTCGGCCAATCCAGCCGCCACGATGTTCTTGGCTACATAACGACCGGCGTAGGCTGCCGAACGGTCAACCTTGGATGGATCCTTGCCGGAGAACGCGCCACCGCCGTGACGGGCCATGCCGCCGTAGCTGTCGACGATGATCTTGCGACCGGTCAGGCCGCAGTCGCCAACCGGGCCACCAATGATGAACTGGCCAGTCGGGTTGATGTGGAACTGGGTGTCTTTATGCAGCAGTTCGGCAGGCAGCACGTGCTTGACGATCAGCTCCATCACGCCTTCGCGCAGGTCGTTGTAGGACACTTCCGGGTTGTGCTGGGTCGACAGAACGACCGCGTCGATGCCCACGACCTTGCCGTTTTCGTAGCTGCAAGTCACTTGCGACTTGGCATCCGGACGCAGCCAGGGCAGCAGGCCGGACTTGCGGGCTTCAGCCTGACGCTTGACCAACTGGTGCGAGAACGCGATAGGCGCAGGCATCAGTTCGGCGGTTTCGTTGCTGGCGTAGCCGAACATCAGGCCCTGGTCGCCGGCACCCTGATCTTCAGGCCTGGCGCGGTCAACACCCTGGTTGATATCAGGAGACTGCTTGCCGATGATGTTCATCACGCCGCAGGTGGCCCCGTCGAAGCCGACGTCCGAGCTGGTGTAGCCGATGTCGCTGATCACATCACGAACGATCTGCTCCAGATCAACCCAGGCCGTGGTGGTCACTTCACCGGCAACAATGGCAACGCCGGTCTTGACCAGGGTTTCCACCGCTACGCGAGCGTGCTTGTCCTGGGTGATGATTGCGTCCAGAACCGCATCGGAAATCTGGTCGGCGATTTTGTCTGGATGCCCTTCGGACACGGACTCGGAGGTGAAAAGGGAGTATTCGCTCATCTCTACGGGTTTCCTGAATTTTACCGATGGTGAGTGTTGCCAGCCGGTCGCTGAAAATGGCGGACCTGAATCTGGAAACCATTACGTAAGCCTACATAGAGGCTTTCCCCGGGAACTAGCCCCGCAGCGATGGCCCAACGGGCCAGATCATCCTGTTCGAAGCCCAACCAAAGATCGCCACAGGCCTCCCTGGCCCAGCTTTGGTCATGGCTACACAGCTCGGTCACCAACAGGCTTCCGCCTGGATTAACCAGTGCTGCGAGTTGTTTGAGCGCCTCGGCCGGTGCGGCGAAATGGTGCAGAACCATATTCAGCACCACGCAGTCGGCGTGCACGTGTGCGGCATTCAATGCATCGGCCAGTTTCAGCTCGACATTAATCAGTGCCAGGTCTGTACATACCTTGCGGGCCATTACGAGCATGGCCGGGCTGTTATCCAGCGCCGTGACCTGCTCGAAGCGACGAGCCAGCTCGGGTAGAAAGCCGCCGTCACCGGGGCCGACTTCCAGCGCGGTCGCAGACGGGCCGAAGCTCAGCTTGTCGAGCAATGACAGCAGGCTTTCCCGGTACTGGGTCAAACCGGCGATCAGGTCTTGCTGGGCGCGGAATTTTTCAGCAGTGCGGGCGAAGAAGTCCTGGCTGGCAGTGGCGCGTTGGCGATGCACCAGGCCGATACGCGCCTGTACATCGTCGGGTAACGCCAGGGTGTCCACTTCGTCCAGCAATGCTGCATGCAGCCTGCCGCCCGGTAGTACGGTGTGGGGCAGGGCGCGCCGATAGAAGATTGCATTGCCTTCGCGTCGGGTCGCGACCAGATCCGCCTGGGCCAGCACTTTGAGGTGGTGGCTCATGCCTGACTGGCCGATGGCAAAAATCTGTGCCAGCTCTAAAACGCCAAAGGAGTCGTTGGCCAGTGCCCGCAAGACATTCAGTCGCAATGGGTCGCCGCCCGCCTTGCACAAGGCAGAGAGGTCGTCGAAGTCATCGTGATGGATCAGAGGCGCGGACAGGTTCATAGGGGTGGCAGTCTAGTTAGCGACCGGATATGTCGCAAGACCAATATCAAAAAGTTTTGATATTGCTTGGTTGGCGGTGAGGCTGGCCGCTAGCACTGCGCCATACCTGAACAAATAACGAGCAGCGAGCAGGAAAAACCACGCCGACCCGCTATCTTTCATTGCTCCCAGGCAGTGCCTGAGGGAAAATGCTCGCCTTTTTCAGATCCATTCTTTCCAGTTCAGGAGATCAGCGATGCCCAGCCGTCGTGAGCGTGCCAACGCCATTCGTGCACTCAGCATGGATGCCGTGCAAAAAGCCAACAGCGGCCATCCCGGTGCCCCTATGGGCATGGCGGATATCGCCGAAGTTCTTTGGCGCGACTATCTGAAGCACAACCCGAGCAACCCTTCATTCGCCGACCGTGACCGCTTCATCATGTCCAACGGCCATGGTTCGATGCTGGTTTATTCGCTGCTGCACCTGACCGGTTACGACTTGTCGATCGACGACCTGAAAAACTTCCGCCAGCTGCACAGCCGCACTCCGGGTCACCCTGAATTCGGTTACACCCCTGGTGTTGAAACCACCACCGGTCCTCTGGGGCAGGGTTTTGCCAACGCTGTCGGCTTCGCGGTCGCGGAAAAGACCCTCGCTGCCCAGTTCAACCGCCCAGGCCACGACATCGTCGATCACCACACCTACGTGTTCATGGGTGATGGCTGCATGATGGAAGGTATCTCCCACGAGGTCGGCTCGCTGGCCGGCACGCTGGGCCTGAACAAGCTGATCGCGTTTTACGACGACAACGGCATCTCCATCGATGGCGAAGTAGAAGGCTGGTTCACCGATGACACGCCAAAGCGCTTTGAGTCCTACGGCTGGCTGGTGATCCGCAATGTCGACGGCCATGACGCCGACGAAATCAAGACCGCCATCGACACCGCTCGCAAAAGCGACAAGCCGACCCTGATCTGCTGCAAGACCACCATCGGTTTCGGTTCGCCGAACAAGCAAGGCAAGGAAGAGTCCCACGGCGCCCCGCTGGGTGCTGACGAAATCGCCCTGACCCGCGCTGCCCTGAAGTGGACCCACGGCCCGTTCGAAATCCCGGCCGACATCTACGCCGAGTGGAACTGCAAAGAGAAAGGCCTGGCAACCGAAGCCGACTGGGATCAGCGTTTCGCTGCTTACTCGGCTGCGCACCCGGAACTGGCCAACGAGCTGATCCGTCGCATGAGCGGCGAGCTGCCTGCAGACTTCGCCGAGAAATCCGCTGCCTACGTGGCCGAAGTCAACGCCAAGGGCGAGACCATCGCCAGCCGCAAGGCCAGCCAGAACGCCCTGACTGCTTTCGGTCCGCTGCTGCCTGAGTTCCTCGGTGGTTCGGCTGACCTGGCGGGTTCCAACCTGACCATCTGGAAAGGCTGCAAGAGCATCACTGGCGAAGATGCCAACGGTAACTACCTGCACTACGGTGTACGTGAGTTCGGCATGGGCGCCATGATGAACGGCATCGCTCTGCACGGCGGTTTCGTACCTTATGGCGCGACGTTCCTGATCTTCATGGAATACGCCCGCAACGCGGTACGCATGTCCTCGCTGATGAAGAAGCGCGTGCTGTATGTGTTTACTCACGACTCCATCGGTCTGGGCGAAGACGGCCCGACGCACCAGCCAATCGAGCAACTGACCAGCCTGCGCACCACGCCGAACCTGGACACCTGGCGTCCTGCGGATGCTGTGGAATCGGCCGTTGCCTGGAAGTACTCCATCGAGCGTAACGACGGCCCTTCGGCGCTGATCTTCTCGCGTCAGAACCTGCCGCACCAATCCCGCGACGAAGCGCAACTGGCGGATATCGCTCGTGGCGGTTACGTGTTGCGTGATTGCGTTGGCGAGCCTGAGCTGATCCTGATCGCTACCGGTTCGGAAGTCGGGCTGGCGGTTCAGGCATACGACACACTCAGCGCTCAAGGTCGCAATGTGCGCGTTGTTTCCATGCCATGCACCAGCGTCTTCGATGCTCAGGATCCGGGCTACAAGCAAGCGGTCCTGCCGCTGCAGGTCAGCGCCCGTATCGCCATCGAAGCTGCTCACGCGGACTTCTGGTACAAGTACGTCGGCCTGGAAGGTCGTGTCATCGGCATGACTACCTTCGGCGAGTCGGCACCTGCGCCTGCGCTGTTCGAAGAGTTCGGTTTCACCCTGGAAAACATCCTGGGTCAGGCTGAAGAACTACTGGAAGACTGATAGCGATTCAGCCCTCGGAGCGAGCCCGTTGGAGCGAGGCTTGCCCGCGAAAGCCGCAACACGGTTTGTCTGACAGACTGCGTTGCCCTTTTCGCGGGCAAGCCTCGCTCCAACAGTCCGATCCGGGTATTTGGTAACCCAACGAGAACCCCATGCCCCAACACCGTCCTTACAAAGTTGCACTCAACGGCTATGGCCGTATCGGCCGCTGCGTCGTGCGCGCGCTGTGCGAACGAGGGGACAAGGCCGGGTTCGAAGTGGTTGCCATCAACGATCTGGCTGACATGGCCAGCCTCGAATACCTCACGCGCTTTGATTCCACTCACGGCCGTTTTCCCGGCGAAGTGCGGGTCGAAGGACAGTTTCTGCACATCAACGATCACACGATCAAAGTGCTGCGCAGCGCAACGCCGGAAGACGTTGACTGGGCCGCGCTGGGCATTGATCTGGTGCTCGAATGCTCAGGCGTCTACAACTCCCGTGAAGACGGCCAGCGGTTTCTCGACGCTGGCGCACCGCGGGTGCTGTTTTCCCAGCCCATGGCCAGCGAGGCCGACGTCGATGCCACCATCGTCTTCGGCGTCAATCAGCAAAAGCTGACCGGCCGCGAGCTGCTGGTGTCTGCGGCGTCCTGTACCACCAACTGCAGCGTGCCGTTGCTGCGCCTGCTGGATCAGGCGATTGGCCTGCAATACATCACCATCACCACGATCCACTCGGCGATGAACGACCAGCCGGTGATTGACGCCTATCATCATGAAGATCTGCGCCGCACGCGTTCGGCTTTCCAGTCAATCATCCCGGTGTCCACTGGTCTGGCGCGCGGCATCGAGCGGCTGCTGCCGGAACTTGCGGGCAGAATTCAGGCCAAAGCAGTGCGCGTGCCGACGGTCAACGTGTCGTGTCTGGACATCACCTTGCAGACCGCACGGGACACCGACGCTCTGGAGATAAACCGCATTCTGCGCGAGGCCGCTACCAGTGGCCCGCTCAAGGGTTTGCTGGCTTATACCGAGCTGCCGCATGCCAGTTGTGATTTCAACCATGACCCTCATTCGGCCATTGTCGATGCGAGTCAGACCCGCGTTTCCGGCCCACGGCTGGTCAATCTGCTGGCCTGGTTCGACAACGAATGGGGGTTTGCCAACCGAATGCTTGACGTTGCCGAGCACTTTTTGCACGTCGCAGACCCACAACAGTAAAAAACAGGGATTCACTCATGACCGTCTTGAAGATGACCGACCTCGACCTGCAAGGTAAGCGTGTACTGATCCGCGAAGACCTCAACGTCCCGATCAAGGACGGCGCTGTCAGCAGCGATGCACGTATTCTTGCGTCGCTGCCGACCATCAAGCTGGCCCTGGAAAAGGGCGCGGCCGTGATGGTCTGCTCGCACCTGGGTCGTCCGACCGAAGGTGAGTTCTCTGCCGAGAACAGCCTCAAGCCGGTTGCCGATTATCTGAGCAAGGCCCTGGGCCGCGAAGTGCCACTGGTGGCCGATTACCTGGATGGCGTTGACGTCAAGGCCGGGGACATCGTGCTGTTCGAGAACGTGCGCTTCAACAAGGGCGAGAAAAAGAACGCCGACGAGCTGGCGCAGAAATACGCCGCCCTGTGCGACGTATTCGTGATGGACGCTTTCGGCACCGCTCACCGCGCCGAAGGCTCGACTCACGGCGTGGCCAAGTTCGCCAAAGTCGCTGCTGCTGGTCCTCTTCTGGCTGCCGAGCTGGACGCATTGGGCAAGGCCCTCGGCGCTCCGGCCCAGCCAATGGCGGCTATCGTTGCCGGCTCCAAGGTTTCCACCAAGCTGGACGTGCTCAACAGCCTGAGCGCAATCTGCAATCAACTGATCGTCGGCGGCGGTATCGCCAATACCTTCCTGGCAGCTGCCGGGCACAAAGTCGGCAAATCGCTGTACGAGCCGGACCTGCTGGACACCGCCCGTGAAATTGCTGGCAAGGTCAGTGTGCCGCTGCCGGTGGACGTGGTTGTCGCCAAAGAATTCGCCGAGAGCGCAACCGCGACTGTCAAACTGATTGCCGACGTTGCCGATGACGACATGATTCTGGACATCGGCCCGCAAACTGCAGCGCGTTTTGCCGAACTACTGAAATCTTCCCAGACTATTCTGTGGAACGGCCCGGTGGGTGTGTTCGAATTCGACCAGTTCGGCGAAGGCACCAAAACACTGGCCAAGGCTATCGCCGACAGTTCGGCATTTTCCATCGCGGGCGGTGGCGATACGCTGGCTGCGATTGATAAATATGGCGTGGCAGACAAGATCTCCTACATTTCCACAGGTGGCGGTGCATTCCTGGAATTTGTAGAGGGCAAGGTTCTGCCGGCTGTCGAGATTCTGGAACAACGCGCCAAGGCCTGATAACAGGCTTTGTGAAGGGAATTGAAATGCTCAAGCCATTACAACTGCTTATGATTGCCGCCTTGCTGGCCGGGTGCGCCAGTGAGCCGGAAGCCGAAGAGGTTGTGGGTGAGCCAGCGCTGGCTCACGTTGGCTGTTATCAGGCCAACTGGCAGGCTGAAACCGTGCCGGTCATTTACAAGCGTGGCGGCTCGGCGGTTCTGGAGAAGTACGAATTCATGCCCAATGTCGGGGCCGTTGCCTGTCACTAAGGCGCGATCAAGACGGCGGTTTGGCAACATCTGGGTTCAGGAGCGGTCTTTACAGGGTGGATAACCATTCTGGATAAGGACTTTCATCATGAAAATCGCCGCCCTGACCTTGTTGAGTTGCTTGATAGTTGCCGGTTGCAGCGCGTCTGGTTCACGCGCCAGGACCTGTGAAATATTCAGCCCGGCGTCCGTCAATGTGCCGACCACCCAGAACGATCAACGGGTTGAGGCGCAAGCAACGGGCGAGCCGGCCGATGATCGGAATCAGGAACAGAACTGCCCCTGAATGTTGAAGCAACTGGCATCTGCCTTGCTCCGCAGGGCAGGCCAGGAGAAGTAATGAAAGGCTTGATTGCCCTTGCGGCATTTGCAGTGCTTGGCGGTTGCGCCACCATGAAGGCGCCCGAACCCGGCGACAATTGGGCCCACTGGGTTTGCGACAGCAAGGCCCAGGTCCATTGGCGTTATGTCGACCCGGCCAAAGCTGAAGTCGAGGTGCGCCTCAACGAGAGTGATCAGGTGTTCCGTCTCAAGGCCGAGCCGGGTGCGCCTGCGTTGTACAGCAATGGTGTGCTGGCGTTCCAGAACAAGGGCGATGAAGGCCTTGTGTACTGGGAAGCCACCAATGATTTGATCGGGCGCGGTTGCAAGCAGGCTCGCTGACCGGACCGATGATCCAGCGCACAGCCTCCGGGTTGCCGCGCAGAACTTGAATAGCAGCCGCCGCTATGGCCGGTTTGCACGATAACGACCCTACCGGGAGAGAGACAGACAATGGCACTTATCAGCATGCGCCAGATGTTGGACCACGCAGCCGAATTCGGTTATGGCGTCCCAGCTTTCAACGTGAACAACCTGGAACAAATGCGCGCCATTATGGAAGCGGCCGACAAGACCGATTCCCCGGTGATCGTCCAGGCTTCGGCCGGTGCGCGCAAATACGCGGGCGCCCCGTTCCTGCGCCACCTGATCCTGGCGGCAGTTGAAGAATTCCCGCACATCCCGGTGGTCATGCACCAGGATCACGGCACCAGCCCTGACATCTGCCAGCGCTCCATTCAACTGGGCTTCAGCTCGGTGATGATGGATGGCTCGCTGGGTGTGGATGGCAAGACGCCAACCACCTACGAGTACAACGTTGAAGTGACCCGCCGCGTTGTCGCCTTTGCTCACGCCTGTGGCGTATCGGTAGAAGGTGAGCTGGGTGTTCTGGGTTCGCTGGAAACCGGCATGGCAGGTGAAGAAGACGGCGTGGGCGCTGAGGGTATCCTCGACCACAGCCAGATGCTGACCGACCCTGAAGAAGCAGCCGACTTCGTCAAGAAGACGCAGGTCGATGCCCTGGCAATTGCTATCGGCACTAGCCACGGCGCCTACAAGTTCACCAAGCCACCTACCGGTGACATCCTGGCGATCGACCGCATCAAGGAAATCCACAAGCGTATTCCGAACACTCACCTGGTGATGCACGGTTCGTCTTCGGTTCCGCAAGAGTGGCTGAAAATCATCAACCAGTACGGCGGCGAGATTAAAGAAACCTACGGCGTACCGGTTGAAGAAATCGTCGAAGGCATCAAGCACGGCGTGCGCAAGGTCAACATCGATACCGATCTGCGTCTGGCGTCCACCGGTGCCATTCGCGAATTCATGGCCAAGAACCCGGGCGAGTTCGACCCGCGTAAATACCTGGCCAAGACCGTAACGGCCATGCGTGACGTGTGTATCGCTCGCTACGAAGCGTTCGGCACCGCTGGCAACGCCTCGAAGATCAAGCCAGTGTCGCTGGACCTGATGTTCGAGCGTTATGCCCGCGGCGAACTGGATGCCAAGATCAACTGAGTCATGGTTGATTGAGCACTGAGAAAGCCCGCAGCGATGCGGGCTTTTTTGTGGGTGAGTGTTTATTGGTCGTTTGCATTTGGATGAAGCGCAGTATTAGCTTTTAAATTTCAAGTTACATCCTTGGCCAATTCGGCATCCGCAGTGGCGTATATAGAGCCTGCATTTCTATTTCTGACGCACCGATAACTACATTCAACACGGTCGAAATAGGGGTGAGGATCATGGCTATCAATGTGAGTGCGTCAATTGGTGGGGGGTCGGTTAGATTCACGCCAATGGAGTATGTAATTAAAATCAAGAATCCGGAGATGGTGGAGAATAAATTTACGGTCAAAGATGACCGTGCTGCACGAGATGTTATGGAAAGGCTAGGTGTCTATGATTTTGACAAGTTGGAAGAACTTATTAGTGGGCTGGATTTCACGGCGATAAGCACCCGAGAGCTAAGCCACTTGTGTCCGAGGTTGCGTGCCTTGGGTTTTAATGATGGGTTTGCTGCTGTCATTCTGTCTGTCGGTAACCAGGACACAGGTCTGGATGGGATGCCACGCAACCAAGACGTGAAATTCAATGCGATTCCTTTAATCAATGAGCGGTTGGATAGCCAGCTCGAGTTCGGCCGCAGCCAAGGATTAACCGGTGACCTGGCCTATGGTCGGATTCTCGGTAGTTTGGCCAATGCTAACCATGCAGTAGCGGCACTGTCGTACCTGGCGAAAAGTGCGCAGAAACTGCCCTCGATCAATGATCGAGCTTGATCTGCGTATAAGTGCACCGCGCCTGCAGGCTCGGTGCACTTATGTCAGGGATTATCGGGGGATGGTGATGCTGCCGGAGTAGGCTCGGGGTTCTGAGAAATCATTTTTATGTCTAACCTGGAACGTACCAGCAGTTGTGATGACGGAGGCAGATCTACCTCGAGCTTGAGCTAATAGTTCCCATCGGCCGTTTACCAGTCTTTCAATCCACATTTCCGGCGCCGGACCACTCCCCAGGGGTTGAATGGTGGCGGTAATAATGACCGAGCGACATCTGGAGTCGATCGTAATCGGGCCATAGGCAGTAATAGTGCTTTCTGCAGGGATGCTGCCGGAATATCGATCGGTGAGGTTCAAGCATATCGCTTCGGCTTGCGTAGCCAGTGTCATGCTGACCAGTGATGCAAGTAGTATTTTTTTCATGATGCAGTTCTCGCTTATATATAGATTAAGGTTCACCTTTTTTGGAGGCGAAGGAATACGTGCGAAGTGATTTCGCGTTTAGGAAGTTTCTTGGGTTTAAAGCGTGTTTGTAGGACGTGTCTTACATATTCGTAGCCTTGTAAACTTTCTGTTGGAATATGTTTGGACGTAACAGGTTCGTGAGCGGGAAATCAAGCTTTTTCGCAAAATTTATTCAAAGGGATAGTTGGGTTTCGGTTCGCGCGCGAAGCAATCAATAAATAGTTACCGTGTTCGCGCTGGCGTCGGTTAAGAGCCGTTGTCGCAGAGGAGGCTACGATCGGGGTGGCGGGACCTTACTGATCGTACAAGCGGCTTTAGCCGCGAGCGGTAGTGCTTTCAATGAGGATTAAGCGCTTAGGCGCGAAACCTTTGCGGCTAACGCGGAGCGCACCCGTCGGCGCTCTTGTTATTATTTCTGCCGAGATTTGCTGAAGAGTCAACTACAACCCATACCGAAAATCCTGCCTATGGGCTTATGTAGCATGATGATTTGTCGCTTGAAGGACGAGGTTCAGACCACCTCCCTGCGCCGATCCTCCCTCGGGCATTTCGCAAACCTCGCTCGATAGCTACGTGTGAAATACGACGGCGATTCAAACCCGCAGGCGATGCTCACTTCCAGCACGCTCAGACCGCTTTGACGCAGCAGTTGCCTGGCTTTCTCCAGGCGCAGGCCCAAATAGAAGTTGCTCGGCGTGTCGTTCAGATGCAGGCGAAACAAACGCTCCAGCTGGCGCCGGGTGACTTTGATCGTTTCGGCCAGCGCCAACGTGCTCAGGGGCGGCTCGGTGCACTGTTCCATCTCGCCGATCACATGGACCAACTTCTTGTTAGTGATGCCATAGCGCGTGGCGATCTGCATGCGTTGATGGTCTTTGCGCGTGCGAATGCGACCAAGGACGAATTGTTCAGATACCTTAATCGCCAGCTCGGGGCCGTGAGCCTGGGCGATCAGGTCGAGCATCAGGTCGATGGATGCAGTGCCTCCCGCGCAGGTGATGCGGCGGCGGTCGATTTCGAACAGTTCCTGGGTCACGGTGAGCTGTGGATACGATTCTTTAAACGCGTCGATAGCCTCCCAGTGCAGGGTCAGGCGATAGCCGTCGAGCAAGCCGGCTTCGGCAAGCACGCAAGCGCCTGTGTCGATGGCGCCAAGGGTCACCCCATCATGGTCAAGGCGACGCAGCCATTGCTCCAGAGCCGGGGTGGCGAACTGCAGTGGTTCAAAACCGGCCACCACCAGCAAGGTCGTGCCTTTTTTCAGCGAGCCCGGCGCCGCGTCTGCGTTAACCGACATGCCATTGCTCGCCAGTACAGCCCCGCCGTCGGCGCTCAGGACGTGCCAGCGGTACAACTCGCCGCCAAAGCGGTTGGCTACCCGCAACGGCTCCAGCGCGGAGATAAAGCCGATGGCCGAGAACCCCGGCATCAACAAAAAATAGAAATCCTGGACCATGTGGCGCTCTTATCGGACCGTCAGCTTGGCACTGTGATACTCGCGTTTAGGGTCCGCTTCAAGGGGGGTAGGTCGCTGCAGTGCAAAAGCTGGTCGCCGCCGTGCGCTTCGCGGCCTTGCAAGCCGCGTAATTTGATCCCACGGCGCACAAAGACGCCGCCCCCACAATAACAATCTGCCGAGGGACCCTCCATGAACCGACTGATTAGCCGCAGCGTGCTTGCGCTCAGCGCCAGCGCTATTTTGAGCACCCATGTCATGGCAGCTGATGCCGCTTCCTGCCAGAACGTACGCATGGGCGTGGTGAACTGGACCGACGTGATCGCCACCAGCGCCATGACCCAAGTGTTGCTCGACGGCCTCGGCTACAAGACTAAACAAACCACCGCTTCCCAACAGATTATCTTCGCCGGCATCCGCGACCAGCGCCTGGACCTGTTCCTGGGGTACTGGAACCCGCTGATGACCCAGACTATCACCCCGTTTGTCGAGGCCAGGCAGCTCAAAGTCCTCGACAAACCAAGCCTGGAAGACGCCCGCGCCACACTCGCCGTGCCGACTTACCTGGCAGACAAGGGCCTGAAGACCTTTGCCGATATCGCCAGATTCGAGAAGGAACTGGGCGGCAAGATCTACGGCATCGAGCCGGGTTCGGGTGCCAATACCCAGATCAAGGCGATGATCGCCAAAAACCAGTTCGGCCTGGGCAAGTTCCAATTGGTGGAGTCCAGCGAAGCCGGCATGCTCGCTGCCGTGGACCGCGCCGTGCGCCGCAAGGAAGCCGTGGTGTTTTTCGGCTGGGCGCCGCACCCGATGAACGTCAACGTGGCGATGACGTACCTCAGCGGCAGCGAGAGCGCTCTGGGGCCGAACGAGGGCATAGCCACCGTATGGACTGTCACTTCGCCGACGTATGCCGAACAGTGCCCCAACGTGCATAAGCTGCTGACTAACCTGACGTACACCGCAGCCGACGAGAGCCGGATGATGCAGCCACTGCTGGATCACAAGGATGCCTTGGCGTCCGCCAGGCAGTGGTTGAAGGATCATCCCCAAGACCAGGCGCGATGGCTGGAAGGTGTCACCACCTTTGACGGCAAACCGGCCGCGGCAAACCTTCAATCAAACAGCAAATAACCTGATCTGAATTGCCGTTTCGCGGTCTTCCCCGGCCGCGAGCAGCATCCCCACGTCTGTAAGGAACCTGCCCCATGAACCACGACGTCATCATCACCTGCGCACTCACCGGTGCTGGCGACACGACCGCCAGAAGCCCGCACGTACCGGTCACGCCTAAACAAATCGCGGCCGCTGCCGTGGAGGCCGCCAAGGCCGGTGCGACGGTGGTGCACTGCCATGTGCGTGACCCACAGACCGGAAAATTCAGCCGCGACGTGGCGCTGTATCGCGAAGTGATGGAGCGCATTCGCGAGGCCGACATCGACATCATCGTCAACCTGACCGCTGGCATGGGTGGCGATCTGGAGATTGGCGGCGGTGAGCATCCGATGGAGTTTGGCCCCAACACCGACCTCGTCGGCCCGCTGACGCGCCTGGCCCACGTCGAGGAACTGCTGCCGGAAATCTGCACCCTCGACTGCGGCACCCTGAACTTTGGTGATGGCGACACTATTTATGTGTCCACCCCGGCGCAACTGCGTGCCGGTGCCAAACGTATTCAAGAGCTGGGCGTAAAGGCTGAGCTGGAAATTTTCGACACCGGCCACCTATGGTTCGCCAAACAGATGATCAAGGAAGGGTTGCTCGATAACCCGCTATTTCAACTGTGCCTGGGTATTCCATGGGGCGCACCCGCCGACACCACCACCATGAAAGCCATGGTCGATAATCTGCCCGCCGACGCGGTGTGGGCCGGCTTTGGCATCGGGCGCATGCAGATGCCGATGGCCGCGCAAGCAGTGCTGCTGGGCGGCAACGTGCGGGTCGGCCTGGAAGACAACCTTTGGCTGGACAAGGGCGTGCTCGCCACCAATGGCCAACTGGTGGAACGCGCCAGTGAAATCCTCAGCCGCCTGGGCGCGCGGGTCATGACCCCGGCGCAAGGCCGCATCAAGATGGGCCTCACCAAGCGCGGCTAACGCCTGGGCGATATCAAACCCACGGGAGCTCCCACAGTGGGCCGGCTTGCACATTGAATCACCGCACCTTTCAGGAACGTCGCCATGAGCTTTATCACTGAAATCAAAACCTTCGCCGCTCTGGGCAGTGGGGTCATCGGCAGCGGCTGGGTAGCACGCGCCCTCGCCCATGGCCTGGATGTGGTCGCCTGGGACCCCGCGCCCGGCGCCGAAGCAGCGCTGCGTAAACGTGTCGCTAACGCCTGGGGCGCCCTGGAGCAGCAGGGTCTGGCACCGGGTGCCTCCCAGACCCGTCTGCGTTTTGTCGCCACTGTCGAAGAATGCGTGAGAGACGCCGACTTCATCCAGGAAAGCGCTCCGGAACGGCTGGAATTGAAGCTTGAACTTCACAGCAAGATCAGCGCTGCGGCCAAGCCCGATGCGTTGATTGGATCAAGTACGTCCGGCCTGTTACCCAGTGCGTTCTATGAGGGTGCAACGCACCCGGAGCGCTGCGTGGTCGGTCACCCATTCAATCCGGTGTACCTGCTGCCATTGGTGGAAGTAGTGGGCGGCAAAAATACCGCTCCGTCGGCCATTGATGCCGCGATCAAAGTGTACGAATCCCTCGGCATGCGCCCGCTGCATGTGCGCAAGGAAGTCCCCGGTTTTATCGCTGACCGCTTGCTCGAAGCGCTATGGCGCGAGGCGCTGCACCTGGTCAATGACGGTGTGGCGACCACTGGCGAAATCGATGATGCGATTCGTTTCGGCGCCGGGTTACGCTGGTCATTCATGGGCACCTTTCTCACTTACACATTGGCGGGTGGCGACGCGGGCATGCGCCACTTCATGGCACAGTTCGGCCCGGCGTTGCAGCTGCCGTGGACCTACCTTCAGGCGCCGGAGCTGACCGATAAGTTGATCGACGACGTGGTCGACGGCACCCGTGATCAGTTGGGTGAACGCAGTATTTCGCAGCTGGAGCGCTACCGTGATGATTGCTTGCTCGCCGTGCTGGAGGCGGTGAAGACAACCAAAGCCAAGCATGGCATGGCCTTTACCGAATAGCCCTTTGGAAGCTGGCTTGCCTTGGACGGTAACTGTCAATTGTGTATCGCCACTGTAAGCCAGCCAGCGCCCACTTAACCGAGTACCGAGCCGGAATCGCCGACATGCCAGCAATGACCACCTACACCACCCAAGTCCAACCCGCCTGGGTCGACTACAACGGCCACTTGCGCGACGCGTTCTACCTGCTGATTTTCAGCTACGCCACCGACGCACTGATGGACCTCCTTGGCCTGGATGGAGATAACCGCGAAGCCAGCGGCCACTCGCTGTTCACCCTGGAGCTGCACCTCAATTACCTGCACGAAGTGAAACTCGGTGCCGAGGTTGAAGTGCATACCCAACTGATCGCCCACGACGCCAAGCGCCTGCATCTCTACCACAGCTTGCATTTGGTCGGCGAAGACACAGCGCTGGCCGGCAATGAGCAAATGTTGTTACACGTAGACTTGGCCGGCCCGCATGCAACGCCGTTCAGTGAGTCCATAAAGGCAAGGCTTGGCGCGATCAGCGCTGAGCAGGCCGAGTTGCCCCGGCCCGACCTCCTTGGGCGGGTCATTGGTTTGCGCGAGAAATAGCCGACAAAGAACCTATCCAGCCGTGACTGGCTCCGTTTTCTCGTTTGATCCAGACGCGAAATTCGCTCCTCGCCTTTTCCCCGAGTTGATAAGCCATTCCAACTGCTCAAGTTCTTTAACCACCGTAAGCAGGGGTGATTTGGCCAGACGTTGATTCAGCCAGTGCTTCAGTGATTGCGGCGTGCGGGCAAACACACTGCTGCCGTAGAGGCCTGAAGAAGTTCTAAGGGTAGAACATTTTTCTATGAGTGTTATTTCGAAAGTTAGCATCGTGGATCTAACTTATTGTTTTTTGGTTAAATGGTCTCGGGCGGTAACTTCTTTTTGGTGTTGCGCTCGATGCTCGGCGAGCTATAGTGAAAACTCTGGGATTAGCTGGTTTACAAGGAGGATAACCATGACCCTTAAATCTACTACCTCTACGGGAGGTGTGCGCGCGGCAGGTGATATTGATCCGGCCTTTGGTGAGGGTGGAGAGCTTGTCATCCCGAGTCTTCAGGATACATCGTTCACTTATACGCCGGTAAGCCTGTTTGATGATCCTCTTGATCCCCAGGGAGGTTTTTTTGTTTATGCAAATGACGGTGCACTGGTTTCTCCGTATCACTATTTGGTTCGGGTATTAGAGGGTGGACTAATCGATGCTCGTTATGGGGATGGAGGTTATGCGCATATTCCTGGCGGTAATTATCAAGTGCCTCCCTTCAGGCAACGTATTTCGTTCCATCAGGCGCTGTTTGACGAGACGGGTGCAATCACCCTGATTGGGCAGGCAGCAGAGGTATATGACACCGAAGTCATTCAACTCACTCTGCTTGTTCGTTTGAAATCTGATGGTTCGCCAGACGAAGCGTTTGGAGATCACGGAGTGAAAACCTACAACGCGCCAGAAACTTCCAGCGTAGGGATAGGAGATGGGGAGGCGTCCTCTTTGCAAGTCGATGAGTATTTCAAGAAGCGAGATGATGATCTCCTTGGTGGTGGTCTGGCGGTAATGAGAAGTGGGCCTTTGAAGGTGTTAGACGGCAAAATCACGTTTTTGGCTAACCGGTACACGCAAGGCGCCAGTGTCCATGTTGGTTCCTATGTAACGCGTATCTATGCCACTGACGGCCGTCTGGATGAATCCTTCGGCGATAAGGGGCAGGTGCTTATTACTTATGGGGCTGGCCCCTCACTGGCGCGTGTCGAGGGCCGCAGCTTCACTGTCGATTCACAAGGAGCTATCACGGTTGCAGGCGACCTGGATCACCAAGTGGTGCTTGCCAGATATAGATTTGACGGGCGTCCGGATGACCAGTTTGGTGCTGAAGGTAAAGTTATATTGCGTCCAACAGCTGGCGAGCTAACTAATCGTGGATTACTAATAGGGAGGGATCAAAGAGTTGCAGTTCTAAGTGCGGTTTTCGGTGTGGATCGACTGCATGCTGAACTTGTTGTGCTGCGTCGGAATGGAACAGTGGATCCCTCTT
This sequence comes from Pseudomonas viridiflava, assembly GCF_900601905.1. Taxonomy (GTDB): domain Bacteria; phylum Pseudomonadota; class Gammaproteobacteria; order Pseudomonadales; family Pseudomonadaceae; genus Aquipseudomonas. Next base: position 62,054 of record NZ_UWFA01000305.1, on the reverse strand, counting down.
TTAATAACGGAGGTCCTTTTATTCTACAGCTTCCAGCTCCTGATGGTTTTATAGGTACTAGACTCAATGAGGATCAAGGCGGGCGCTTTGTTGTGTCCGGTTTTGGTGTGGAGTTCCCTGACTTGAGCACTCTGGGTACCGTGATATTGAGAGTGCTGCCTGTTGGTATGTTGGATAATACGTTTGGCGCGAATGGTCTGTTGTTGAACGGTAAACACTGGATGATTCTTTCTGTTTTAGTCCAGCCGCCAGCTAACCTCGTCGTGAGCGCATTAACGATGGCAAGGGATTCTGAAGTGCAAGAAAAGTTGGTTTACCGGTTAGTCGGTTGAGAATGATGTGGTCACTGTCGCTGCACAAGACGGACTGGCGTTAACAGGTCCGCCTTGCGTTACCGTGGGCTTTGCCAGCGTTAGCGTCCTGAGCTTTCGTTGCGAAGCATCAGCAGGCGCGACGCTTCCTGGTAATCGGCCTGAAACGCCGGGCTGCCAATCCATTCGAAAGCAGTGTCTTCGTCTTCGTCGTAGAACATCGCGCGGTAGGTGATCAGCAGGCCCATCATGAAGTCAGTGGCTTCTTCCTCGTCTTCTTCAGCAATCACCAGCTCCAGCACCGGGTATTGCAGGAACACCGCGCACATCGCCAACTGGCTGATGGCGTGAGCGGCTTTCATGGTCTGGAACAGCTCGTCGAAGTCAGCCGGATCGAAACCGTTGTCCACGATGTCCTTGAAATCGAAAGTGCTCAGATCGATCTCGACGTCATCGAACGGCTGATCAACAAGGGGGGACGCGAACATCGGATGCGCGACTTTCTTCGCCGGCTTGTGCGAACGGTTCTGCTTGGCCTTTGCTTTCGCTCGTTGGGCGCGTTTTTGCTGCTTGTCTGGCGAAGCCATGGAGTTGGGTCCTGTTGCGGCGAGTAATCACAAGGCGCCATTGAAGCGCAGAACGGTGTGAATATCCAAGGGTGTGTCTGCGGTGCTCAATGCGGCAGCAACCATTTGCGCATCCCTCGGGGGCTTTTTAATGCTCCAGGCCACCAGTGCTTACCGTCCTTGTCCATCTTCCAGGGGTTGTAAAACTCGCGGTAGTGATGGGGTTCGGTTTCGGGCGCAGTGTTCAGACGCTGACTTTCGGCCCGGCGATAGGCTCGGTGCCAGGCTGCCTTATCTTGCGCTTCGGAGGTGGCAGTGGTGATGCCAAAGATGGGAGTTTTGCGACGGCTTCTGCTCATGATGTAAGTCGTGAAGGGCATGTGGAACACCGTAGCTGGTGCTCGCCCCGCTTTTCGCAGAGCCGCGTAGGTTAGCAGCTGAGTAGAGGAGGAAGAAGCGCGACGTGAACTCAAACAATAATCGTATGAGGATAAGCACGCATAGCGCTGTCATGTGTCATCAGGCTGATGCCTTCTGCCATTGCCTGAGCAACCATGATGCGATCAAACGGATCGCGATGATGGCTTGGCAGGGTGCCTACGTTAAGTCCGTGGGCTGAGGTGATGGGTATCTCAAGATAGCCCGCGTCCATCAATTCTTTGCGCAGCACAGCAGGGGTCACGCCCGTGCGCTCGGTGCCTTTAATCGTCAATTCCCAGATGCTTGCCGCACTGAAATACAAGGCGTTGGACTCATCATCGATAAGTTGGGCTGCTGCTTTAGAGAGCTTGGTGTCCCCGGTAGCAGCCCAAATCAGAACGTGGGTGTCGAGCAGTAACTACATTCCTTACCCTCGAACAGGTCAGCTATTTCAGCATCCATCGCGTCAGAAGCTACCGCGTTGAATGTCACATTGCTCAGCATTCCGCGCCGCTTCAGAGGAGTGATAGGGACAAGTTTGGCGACAGGTATGCCTGCTTTGGCGATGATGATGGTTTCCCCGCCCGCAGCGGCATCTACAAGCTGTGAGAAATGCATCTTGGCGGCGTGGACGTCGTGGGTTTGCATGATATTGCCTCCCATGGATTTCGGGGCTTACCTTGGCGCTGTGCATGGGGACTAAGTAAAGCCAAGGGAGGATAAAAACGCAGGCAATAAAAAACCCGCACTAGGCGGGTTTTGGATTTTCAGATGATGCTGACACCACCTGAAATTAATAAGTGGTGCCAGAGACGGAATCGAACCTTTCCGATCGGGCCAATAAATTCAGTCATTTCATCATGGGTAGAAAATTTTCTACTCACAAATCTACTCACATTTTCGAATCTTGCTCGCTAACCAGGCAATTCGTCATGTCCCGTAATCCTTCTCGGTTGAGGCTTTTTCGATAGCTGCTGTATTCAGATTCCTTTCTCAACCAAGGAAGACAACATGTTCCGTTCAGCACGACTCGACGATATCCACATCTGCCCAGAGCCAGGCCACGGCCACACTCCCATCATCACCGCCTCCCGCGATACCGTGATCAACTTCAAAGGCGCAGCCCGTGTGGGCGACATGTGCGGCTGTGGCGCGGTCATCACGGCGGGGTTCCCCTCGATCCTGATCAACGGCCGACCCATGGCGCACCTCGGCAGCGCCACCAGCCACGGCGGCTTCATCGTCCCGGCCAGTGACGACAGCTTCACCGGCTTTTCCGACATCGCCTCCATCGCCGGGGGCGCAGTCTTGCTGGGCCTGACCGGGCCGGTCGTGGACTTCGCCAAGCTGGGAGTGGTGCAGGGCGGTTTGATCGATGATGAGGCGCTCCGGGAATTGCTGGCCGATCCTGACATTGAGTACCGGGCGTTGATGGCGGATGCGTTGGTGAAGGTGGGTAGCCAAGTTGGCTGAATCCACCGTCTAGGTGAATCCTTATCGTTGGGCGGGTGTGTATTCAACCGCTCAGCGGTGCACGATAAAGCATCAATAGTATGACAAACTAGGCGTCACTAATATTTGAGCTTGAGGTTCAACATGGGAACCGTGCGTAAAACCATCACTGTGACCGATCAGCAAGATAATTGGATCAAAGCGCAGATCGAGGCAGGCCGCTACACCAACGACAGCGAGTACATCCGCGACCTGATCCGTCGTGAGCAAGAGCGCAGTGCCGAGATCGAGGGGATTCGCTTGGCTCTGATAGACGGCGAGTCGAGCGGCGAGCCTCGCCCATTCAACGCCGACGAATTCAAACAGAGAATGCTGAAAACGCATGGCTGAATACCGCCTTACGCCTGCAGCTGAGCGCGACCTGGAAGCGATCTGGATCTACACCTTCCAAGAATGGGACGCAGCACAGGCCAATCGTTACATCGACAATATAACTACCGCTTTCGCAGAACTGGCGCAGTCGCCCAAATCAGCACCGACCTGCGATCACATCCGACCCGGCTACCGTCGGCGTAGCGTTGAGCGGCACGTCGTCTACTTCCGCGTCATGGCTTACGGGATTGCGATTGTTCGGGTACTGCATGATCGGATGGATGCACCGCGTTATATCTGAGTAGTGATTCCGGGGTTGAGTTGTGGGCTGGCCCTGATCGATGTTGCACCTGCAACAGAGTGTGGCGGCGTCCCTCAAGAAAAGTCTTACGTCATTCAAAGACCATTCACTCAAGTGGTATGGCTCCCGTCCTCTTACCTCGTTCGATTAAGTTTTCTAGTTTCGCGCCCTCACGATTCATTAACTGAATCGCTCTCAAGGGGCTGAATGATCTATGGCGCAAGAAAGGAAGCCCACTGGCTGTTCCTGTTCATGTTGCGTGAGCGCGTATATCCCAACAAGGGAATACCTAGAGCTGCAACGCAAGAAGCGCTGGGCAGAAGACGCCCGCGTGCTTCAGGCGGCTAGGGCGTCAGACGAACGCCGAATGCAGGAGAGTCTGCGTCAATGGAAGGAGCGCGAACAAGCCGAACGTCTCAAACCCCCGGTTGTTCAGCCATGCATTTTCGCCAAGTCCGTACAGGTGCCCAAAGGTCAAACCTGTTACTCGAGCCCGCGTGCACCTTCTGAAGGGCTGAGCAACTACGGCGATTTTGCTGTTCTCAGCACGACCGAAGCCATTACCGATAACGGTGCGACGCTCCATTACATTGGTGGTTCGGTCGACGCGCTGACGTTGTCGGGTCGCCTGGGCAGAGGCGCGCTGTCGCTGGGTCGGGTTGCTCCACTGGCTGTGGGTGGTGCGGGAGCAGCAGCGCTTACCGGGGCGGCGGGCGGTACGGTAGCTGGCGGCCTGCTGGCGGGCACCGTCGCTATGTTGATTCCCAACTGGTCTCTGACTCCCGATGCCGCGTTCTACAAGCGTGAGGATTTTGCCGATCTGACCGTGGCTGATACCGGCGTCCGGATCAACCTCAAATATCTGCCTGAGCAATCAGTCAGTACGTTCGGGGTGTATACCGGCAACAACCCGGCGTGGCGTAGCGTGCCGTTGATTGCTGCCACCGAGCGTGGCGAACAGCTGGTTGCCGATCTCGGTGACGGCATCGGGCTGATCTGGACACCTGCTGCGGGCACCCGCGATAAACCTGCAATCCCCGCTTTGGAAGGTGCGCCGCAGTTACCGGGTACTTATGTTTATCCCGAAGCTGAACAAGCCGAGCGGATCTATGAGCATCCTGTCCTGGAGCAGGACTTCCGGGACGCCATTATCTGGTTTCCGACCAAGCCGGAGCTGTCACCGATCTATCTGTCTATCAGCCTTCGGGATGCGCCAGGTGTGGTGACTGGGGAAGGCGAGGATGTGAGGGGTAACTGGTTGGCGGGTGCAGGTCGGGGGCTTGGCGTACCGATCCCGACCCGGATTACGGATAAGCTGAGAGGGCGGGAGTTTTCAAGTTTTGATAAATTCAGAGAGGCTCTTTGGAAGGCTGTCTCCCTTGATCCTGAGCTGGTAAGCCAATTTTCCTCGTCGAATATTGCTCGTATGCGGGAAGGATACGGTCCCAAAGCCAGGAAACCAGATCATGCAGGAAAGAGGAGAACTTTCGAAATTCACCATGTTGAGTGGATATCGAAGGGAGGGGAGATATACGACGTAGATAATTTAAGAATCAATACCCCTAAGAATCACGTGAACCAACACCGGTAGAGATATGAAAAAAGTATTGTCTGACTACACAGAGATCCAGTTCATTCAGTTCATGAGTGAGCTGTTTGTTGCAAATGATGGTGCTTCGGATGATGTGTTAGATCCGTTGCTGGAAGAGTTCGAGCGCCTGACTGAACACCCGGACGGTTCGGATCTGATTTATTACCCAGAGGACGAGGCGCAATGTACGCCTGAGGGCATTACCGAAACTGTGAAGCAATGGCGTCAGGCTAATGGTTTTCCTGGATTCAAGCCACGCTTTTGAGCGGCTCAAAAGGTTTCGAGAGCAGTTGAACGGGCTTATGTTGTTCGTTAGTCACTTGGCAGCTCAGTTTGAGCCCGAAATCAAGGGGGGGCATGCCCCCCCAGCAGCTATTTGTCGCGGGGCACAGACGGCATGTTACTCAGGTTTTTTCCCTTGCATTTTCTTAAGCAGAGCTGCTTTTTGCTTTCTTTGGTTGCTTCTAGCAATCATGTGGGCTTCAAAATCTGTGGTCCGCTTGTGCTCTGCCAGAACCAGTAGTGAGCTGGTAATGGCGAACGCTAGGGCAGCTCCCGAAACTCTGTAGATCCACAGCGAGTACTGTGCAATGTCTGGTAGAGAGGCTGAAAATAACAGCAGTCCAACTGTAAATGACAGAACTGAATAAAGAACTATCAGCCGATAGACGTTATTCACCTTGCTATCTAACATTGGTTTGATGCGTCTAAGCTCCTGTCTGCTGAACGCCTTTAGCTTCTTAATGTCTCCTAGCTTCAGTAGGAGGCTAATAGATACGGTTAGCGGCGTTGCTAATGTGCCCATTATGCCAATTGGAATAATGCTCCGGTCAGCAGGTATGAATGGTTGTAACAAGCCCATAATGTAAGCGCCGAGCAAGCACGCAGGTAAGACTATCAAAAGTCTTTCTCCTAGGCTCTGTGCTCGACTGATTACGCTCATTACTCTGAACTCTCGGTGGTGGAATCGACTTCGCTTGAATCCATCTTAGCATAAAGCCACTGGTACATCTCATGAAAAAGCGTGCTTTCGTTTATCAAGCCGCTTGGCAGGTATTCGACAGAAATATTTCCTGATAGTTTTAGTTCGTTGCCATGTATTTTTCCGCCGCCTTGGAGGTTTATTACTACATCAGATTCTGGGCTATGCCTTAGACTGGTGGCGATTGAGTCAATCACCTGTTGTCCAGTTTTAGTTGTTCTTCTGTTGTAAGTTATTTCGAGGGCAATATGTATGTTTGCTTCGTCTAGAGATTCCTCAAGATTCAGTCTGTCTAAAAGGCCTGGGGCCACAGCTCGTATGATAGATGCTGCAACCCCGGTGGGTTCAAAACGAACTTTACTCGCGTGAATCTCATCAATTTTTTCCGGCGTAGACGGCGTCGAAGTTTGCGAGGCAAGACTGGCTGTTTTTGGTGATGATGGGTCTATTGCCAGATCTGATGTCAAAGGTGCGCCAACGTGAATGCTTTTTGCAGGTGCGCGCTCCATTTTTTCATAGACGCTTTCTGCAGGCTTGTCATTCAGACTCAACATCGTGCCAGGTTGGACGTAGTTGGTGCAGGTTCCTAACAGCCAGAATAAGTGTGCTTCCAGTTCTTTGCTTTTCAGTGCTGACGACTGCATGATTACTAAATGATTATCTAGTATGCCAAAATATAAAATTGACTCTACAAACTCTTTTCTTTTTTTGATGATCTCTTTTTCTTCTTTCGTTTCCGATGCTTCGGTTTTTTCTTGTGGAATAAGCTCAGATGATATCTTTGACGGTATTTCATCAGATGACATTGAATCTATTGAGTAGAACTCAGCGTCATCATCAACCGTTATGAACGGCTGTTGTCGTCCTTTTTCTAAGTATACCAACTGCCCGAATTGCATTCCGTTGTACTTAGAAAATTTATTGATGAAAACGACTACAGTGTCCTCATCGTTTGCTTTTTGCTGGCGTTGGCTTGGTTTTTTTACAGATCCAGCTTCACCAATTGCGTTGTTCAAAAGTGATTGAAGATTCGCATTTCCAGTAATGAAAACATTTTTATAGTGTATGGTTTTGGTTTTTTTCGTTACTGCCATGGTATCCCTCCCCGGACTCCATAATTATCTAATTCGAATTCCATTTGCGGCCGTATTGCTCTCTTCTTGTCAGAAGCGCTGCTACGCATCGCGCCGTAGTGGCTAGGTGATGCTGCTGGAATATAGCAAGATGCGGTCAAAAGCGTAGCGGAATCTCGTAGGTGATATGCGGTGCTTATGTATATGGCCCTCAAAAAGCGCCGCAGCACCCAGCACCAGACTGGCGCCCCACGCCGCCGCTTTTTGATCGAGGGGTGTTCAAAGTGGCTTAAGAAGCGTTTGATAGGGCAAATGGGTATCGGCTTCTCTTTGAATAAATATCGACGGATATCAAATGCCAACCGGTGGAAAGCGTGAAGGCGCTGGCCGTCCAAGGGGTCAGCGGAACAAGGTGACGTCTGGGATCAGAGACATTGCCCAGGGCTACGGCGCGGAGGCGATAAGCGCGCTGGTCGAGATCATGCGTGATGCCAAGGCACCCCATGCGGCGCGCGTGGCGGCGAGTAGGGAGATTCTGGATCGGGGCTATGGCAAGTCGCGGCAGTCGATTGACCACAGCAATGCCGATGGGTCGCTGATGGCTATGCCAACCCGCATCGAATTGGTGGCTTACCACGGTGATGAAGGGGTGCCTTGCTAGGCTCTCTTGTCATTACCTCCCGCCCTAGTAGGGGTGTTTTAACCGTTACGCCGTTACAACCATTGTATTTACTGCCCTGTACGGGTTTTCTTATCCGTTACGCGTGCTGCGATGTAACGGATAGATAATCGTCTGTAGGCCACGTATTCCGTGGCTTGTAACGCTGTAACGGATGAAGAAGCAATCTTCGTCACCTACGCATCACTGTAACGCCAGGTCCGTCAGCGCATTTGGTGAGTCTTTTGATAAACGGAGCTGCGTATCCGTTACGCCGTTACAACCCGCGTATTTCAAGGGCTGGAGGGGATTCCTTATCCGTTACATCCGAGGTTCTGTAACGGATGGAGAATCGCCGGAGGCCTTGTATTACGTGGCTTGTAACGCTGTAACGGATACAGCGGGGGTACTAGGGGAAAGGTAGCGTTCCCAGGCCTCCAGAAAGTCATCTCGTTCGTAGCCTTTCTTCACAATCCCATTCAAGCGTCGCGTGCCAGATTTGATTCCGAATCCGGCCAATTTTCCTGAGAGCTGACGTGCGGACATTGGCTTGCCTCGGTTCCAGGTCGCCCATGGTGCTTCATTGTCTTCTGTCAGTGCTTCAAGCAGCTGTTCGCTGAAGAGCCGCGATGCCTTCTTGTTCTGGAAAACGACTTGAATATCTGCCAGCAACTGGACGCCAATGGAAGGGGAGTCGTCTTCGGTGCCGTGGAGCGCTATGGCGGCAGATCGAGCGTAGCGGGGCCATTCGCCTCCGGCTGCATCAGCAATCGCCAAGAGTGGCTCCCATGAGTCGTTGGCGCGGTCGTTCAGCCCCTCAATCAGTTCAAATCGAGCTCTTTCTATCGAGGTCGAGTTGTCCTGGGCGAATCGCGCCAGTCGGGCACGCAGACACATCCACATCTCTGGATCGGAATGGCGCATGCGTTCGACTTTCTCTCCTCGTAAGCGACGACGCAGGCGCAGTGGAATGCTTCTGTCTGCGAGGGTGTCGGCAATCTTGCCGATGCCGCACAACGCCTTTGCACCCCAGACGGTGAAAGGCGTAGGCGTGTAGTTCTCGCCAACGCAGCGAATAACCGTAGCGCTGTCGCGGGTGAATCCGGCATTGATAATCCCTCGCGCCTCCTCGTACATCGCGAGAAAGCTATCCACCTCGTCAATCAGCAGGGTCGGCGACCACAGTTCAATTGAGCGAAACAGCGCGGCAGGGGCGATGTTCGAAACCTGCATCGGGCGATAGCAGAGCATCCTGAATACGGTCAGCAACTGGCTTTTCCCGCAGCGCCTTTCGGGGGCGGTGATGTTGGCAATAGGGGCTATCTGCACGACATCGATTAGCCAGGTAAACGTGGACCACAGAGCTGCGGCCCTCAGTGTTTCCTTGTCAGCTACGACGTAACGACCGATGGCAGATGTCAGGTCGTCTAGCAGCGCTGCGCCGTCAACTTCACAGGGCCAAGGCGCGACTTCCTCAAAGAGCATGCCTTTACTTGTTTCCGACGCTTCCGGAGGCAAGGTGGTCAAGCGATCAAACTCGGCCATGCTAACCGTCTTGGTCTCTTTCACTTGCTGGCGCAGCCGTGCGAAGCGCGCAGGGTCGTCGTTGCGCATCTGTCGCAATTCGTCCCTGATTGGCTTCTCGAATACTGCCCCTGCATCAGTTGGGAGACGCTTGATGGCTTCGCCGATACTGTCTGTGCTTGCCCATTGCTGGGCATAGGGATCTTGAACGCTCATAGGACCCCCAATCGTTGTTTGGCGAGTGTCAGGCGGGCCTCATCTTCAGACGTTAGCGTTTCCCCCCGATCGAGAGAGGATTGGCCTATCAGGTAGATGGCGCGCTCGTGATCAACGGCGGCTTTGCTGGGGCCAGGAACTGCGGACTTATGGCTCGGAAACAAGTCGCATAGCTCTAGATCAATGGCGTGGACGATGGCGACGGCGGTGCAGCCGGTCCAGCATTTCAGCAGGACGGTATGGTCCGCCGTCTCGCTGATGCTCAGGCTAGGCGTCCGATCGTTATGCGCGGGGCACAGAGCTTTCCAGCCAGCTTTGCCTTGAGGTTTGACCTTTTTCAGTCGAGCTAAAACGGTATCGATAGGGTTCATTGTTCACCCCCGTGTTGGGCTTTTTTCGGGCAAGCCGCTCCCGTCAGCGCAGAGGAGCGCTGTTGAAGGGTTGGCATGTCTTAGCCTTCTTGGAGGGAGTGAGAGAGCGCGGCTTCAGGCGTGTAGGCCTTAGCCATTTTCCGCGCCTGCTGATTAGGCGGGCGACCGGGCGGAGTCGGGGTAGGGGAGATGTACGTGGTCATGCGTGTAGTTCCATTTACTTGAGAGAAGCTGTCACGTTCGTTTCCAAGCGAATGGGTGACAGCTGTACATGGGTTGGAAAACCGGGGTAAACGGAGCCCGGCAGGACCGAAGTCCTCCCACGTACAGCCGCCATAAAACGATATCGCGGACATTGAAAAAACGTCTGCGAATACGCTCGTGACGCTTTCGCGCCGTTCACTGTTCGGGTTTCCAAGCCCGGCCACGGGATTGACCGCGACGGGCGGAATGTAGCCACGTTCGTAAATGGGGGCAAGAATTTTCATTTTGCTTCACCCGAGCGTTCCGCAATCCGCGCCTCACACCACGCCAAAATTTCCGCCTCGATCCAGGCAACTGATTTAGGGCCGAGGTTCACTTGGGCTGGGAATGTGCCTGCTGCAATGCGCCGGTAGATCTCGGACGTGGAGAAGCTGGTGTAGTCCTTGACCAACGGAAGCTTGATAAACCGGCGTGCGGGTTGGTCGGGGTTGGTGTTTGGAGCCATGGTCTGCACCCCCTTGGGTGGTTTGGGTTATCGACCATGGCGATGCTGACGGGTGATGTGGCCTGTCAGTAAGAGGTGACATTGTGGCGTGTCACATTGTCATGCTTCGTATCACTTTACTGGCAGGTCATCCGGCTTGATGGCGCTGGCCAGCTCCGCAAGTTTGCGCTCGTTATTGCCCAGCTGTTGTGAAAGGGTCCAGCGAACGGCCTTCTGTATGCCGTGGGGCGCGGGTTCTTTAGGGTTGTGATTTACCCAATGCGCCAGCGCGGCGTCGCGCATGGCGATAAGGGCTTTGGTGGCGTAGGGAAATATCAGGGCGTCGACGGCGTTCGAGGTTGCGGCTGGTTGCGGGATGCCTGGCTTTTCGGCCCGAAGCCTGAAGACTTTCTCTTCGGCAGCCAACCTGAGTTCGCGCTCGCGTCGCATGATCGTGCGCATTGGCAGATACAAGCCGTCTGGTATCGGCCATTGGATTTGATTGTGGTCGCACCATGCCCTTAGCTTGTCGTGTGACAGGCGATGGAAGTCCGGGTTCTTTTCGTTGTAGCCGGACTTGGCCAGCAACTCGTGAATGTGGTCCTTCAGCCGCTGTCGCCATTGCTTGATGTCTGTCAGTGTTTCGCTGTCCAGGCTATCGGGGTATTCCGGCTGGACCCCGGCGAGGATGAATGCAGCGTCTGCCAGCTCGAAAATGGTCCGATTGGAATACGACTCGCGCCAGTTCGCCTCATCGTCGCCTCTGAGCGCCCACAAGCTGTATTCGAGATGATTTGTGGCGGTCATGTCTACGCCTCCAGAGGCGTTACTCAATCCCGAATGCTTGGCTGGTCAGAGAGGGGTGTTGGATTCCCCGGATGTAAACGGTCCGGGCGGTTATGCCTTGCGTTTGATGCTCACGACGTTGACGCCTGCACAGAGCGCGTCGATGGAGTCGGCCCAGTCCTGCATCATGGTCCGGCGCTGTTCGACATACGCTGCATGATTGTAGGTGCCGCGAATCTCGTCCGTGTCGCCGTGGGCCAGTTGGCGTTCGATCCAGTCCTTATTGTATCCACGTCCATTCAGTTCGGTGCTGAGCAAATGCCGAAAGCCGTGGCCGGTCTGGCGACCTTCGTAGCCCATCAAGCGTAACGCCTTGTTAACCGTGTTCTCGCTCATGGGCCGCTGAGGGTTTGCGCCTGCAAAAACGAGTTTGTAGCGACCCGTCACCTCCTGCAGTTGGCGCAGGATTGCCACGGCTTGTTGGGGCAGTGGAATGATATGCGGGCGACGGGCTTTCATGCGTGCGGCAGGTATCGTCCAGGTCGCTGCATCGAGGTCGAATTCTGACCATGGCGCTTGTCGCAATTCACCAGGGCGAACAGCCGTCAGCGCCAATAAGCGAATAGCGCTGCGGGTCAGGGTATGGATCTTTGCGGCATCGGACTTCACCAGTAGCTCGGGGAGTTCGGCAAATGGAACATGTGGATGATGGCGGGCTGCTTTGGTTGGCGCTGCCACTACGTTCAGGTCCGTGGCGGGGTTTATCTCGATCACCCCCTTGGCCAGGCCATAGCGGAATATCTGGTGCAGCCATTGGCGGATTTTGCCCGCTGCATTCAGGGTGCCCCGTGCTTCGACCTTGCGCACCAGCTCTACCAGTTCGGGCCGGGTAATGGCTTTGACCGGGCGAGTCCCGATGCCGGGGATCAGGTCATTCTCCAGATACAGCTGGGCTTTGTAGGTGGTGCTTTCGGCCCAGCGCGGTGAGTTGTAGGCAAACCATTCTCGCGCCAGCGTCTCGAAAGTCACGCCCTCGATGATCTGCGCCTTTCTTGCGGCTTTTTTCTGTTCACCGGGGTCGAGGCCTTCGATGAGCAGTTGGCGTGCTTCATCGCGTTTCTGACGGGCCTTGAGCAAGGTGACGGCGGGGTAGGCACCCAATGAAAGCATTTTGGCTTTGTCATTGAAGCGATAGCGGTAGCGCCACAGCTTGGAACCGGTCGGGGCAACTTCCAGACACAAACCATTGGCGTCGGTCAGGCGGTAGAGTTTGTCCTTGGGCTTGGCGCTTCGGATGGTGGTATCTGATAGTGGCATATCAGCCCCCTTGCAGGCCGCACCACATGGGCTTTTCGCTGATGTGGTGTGAGTAGATTCGTAGACCGAACTGATCTACTCACGAATCTACTCACAAAGATTTGGGCTTTCAAGGGAGGGGTGGGGAATTGCAGACAACAAAAAACCGGCACAAGGGCCGGTTTTCTGGGCTTTCAGGAGGTTTCGACACCACCTGAAACTAATTAGTGGTGCCCAGAGACGGAATCGAACCGCCGACACGGGGATTTTCAATCCCCTGCTCTACCGACTGAGCTATCTGGGCAACGGGGCGCATTAAACGTGTTTTTCAGGGGATCGTCAAGCATGTTTTTTAAAAAAACTTAATTATTACCGTCGCTTACGACCCACACTGGCTGAAACGCTTTATTTCTCGGGGGGAACGTAGCCTTCGGCCTGGGCGTATTCCTCGCCGGACAGGAACTTGTCCATCTGGGTCTGGAGGAATTTGCGATCTTCGGCATTCATCATGTTCAGGCGTTTTTCGTTGATCAGCAGGGTCTGGTGCTTTTGCCAGTCGGCCCAGGCTTTCTGCGAGACGTGGTTGAAGATGTCTTCGCCCTTGGCGCCCGGGTAGGGTGCGCGTTCAAGGCCGGGCAATTCTTCTTTGTACTTGCGGCACATTACGGTGCGGGTCATGAGGATTCTCCTGCGTTCAATACGTCGGCTGCGCGTTTCAGCAGCTTCTTCACCGGGGCGGCAAGGCCCAGGCGCGGCGGGGTGGCGAGGTTATACCAGAGCCAGTCGGCCTCGGCCACGTGATCGGCGGACTCCCGGGCTTCAATCAGCCAGGGTTCGATGCTCAACTGGAAGTGGCTAAAAGTATGGACCAGCCCAGGCAGCGCCTGATGTTTGCCCAGTTGCAGCGAGTGTTGCAGCGCCAGATGTTGCAGATCGTCGAAGTCGTCCAGTTCCGGCAGACTCCACAACCCGCCCCAGAGGCCTGTGGACGGGCGGCGATAAAGCAGGATCGCGCCGTCGCGATTGGCGAGCATCGGCATCAGCGTGCGCTTTTGCGGTACGGTCTTGCGCGGCTTGGGGATGGGGTAGCGGGTTTCCAGGCCGAGCATGTGGGCTTGGCAACCTGATTTCAGTGGGCAGAGCAGGCAACTGGGTTTGCTGCGGGTGCACAGCGTCGCGCCCAGATCCATCATCGCCTGGGTGTAGTTGTTGACTCGTGCTTGCGGCGTGTAGCGCTCTGCAGTGGCCCACAGCTGTTTTGCCACCTTGGGCTCGCCCGGATAGCCTTCCTGCGCTGTAAAGCGCGCCAGAACCCGTTTGACGTTGCCATCAAGAATCGGCGCCCGCAGGCCCATGCTCAAGCTGGCGATGGCGCCTGCGGTGGACAGCCCGATGCCCGGAAGCAGGATGAGCTTTTCCACGTCACGAGGAAATTCACCGTCGTGGTCTGCAACGACGATTTTTGCGGTCTTTTGCAGGTTGCGGGCGCGGGTGTAGTAACCCAGGCCGGTCCACAGGTGCAGAACTTCGTCTTCCGGCGCCTGCGCCAGGGCTTCGACGCTGGGCAAAGCGTCCATGAAGCGATCGAAGTAATTCAGGACGGTGCTGACCTGCGTCTGCTGCAGCATGATTTCCGACACCCAGACCCGATACGGGGTGATGCCTTGTTGCCAGGGCAGGTCATGCCGGCCGTGGCGGTCATACCAGTCGAGTACGGCGCTGGAGAATTGCTCGGGTTGCATTGCTGATCCGGTCTTATGAGTGGCTCAGGTCTTCGCCTGTCAGGTAGGAGCGCGCTTGCCCGCGATTGCGTCAGGTCAGGCGACAACCGAGTCGCATGACAAATTGAATCGCGGGCAAGCGCGCTCCTGCAGGTAGGGTCGCTCGTTAGCGTTTGAACAATCCGCGCAGGGCGTCCTTGAGTTCAGGGCTGACCTTGTCGCCGAGTTTTTCCTCGATCTTGTCGCTGATCTTGTCACCCGCCAGTTTCGCGGCAACCTGGCCCAGGCCTTCCTTGTCCAGACGGCAGGCCTTGGCGCCCAGCTCCAGAGGGCCACGGCAACGCACGGGCCACTCGATGCCGACATAGCGCGGGTTAACCTCGCAGGCCGGGTCAGGCATCTCGGTTTTGTCGCCTTCAATGATGATGCCGACGCGGTAATTCATGCCCAGTACGCGCAGGTCCACATCGCCGTCGCCATTGACGGTCAAGCCGGGGATTTGCACTTTCAGGTCAGGGTTGCTGGCCACGCCGTTGCGGAACGTCAGGTTGCCGTTCAATTGCTTGAATGGTGTGTCCTTGCCTCGCGGTTCGCCGCTAAGGGTTTTACGGTTGAGCACCGAGATCCCCTGGCAGAGTTGCTGCTCAAGGTTGGCGTTGACCAGAACGCCATTATTGAGCACGAAGCTGGCGGTACCGTTAAGGCTGTCGATCAGGGCTTTTTCACTGTTGCCTTTGCCGGTCAGGTCGCTGTTGAGGGTCAGCAGGCCTTTGACGGGCGGCGTCTGATCCTGGCTTTGCAGGAAGCGCTCGGCCGGCACCTTGCTGACACGGGTCTGCACGCTGGCCAACGGTACGTCGGGACGCACGTCGAGGTTGCCTTTGACTTCAAAGTTGCCGTTGTAGAGATCGCCACGCAGGCTGTCGAGCTTCACCACGCCGTTCAAGGCCTGGGTTTTGAGCGCGGCGTTCTGGATCAGCAACTTGTTGAGGGTCAGCGTGCCGAAGCTGATATCAGCGTCGACATCCAGCTTGCGCATACGCTCCAGCGGCAGCAGTTTTTCAGTGCTCCAGGCGGCCTTGGTCGGCTGCTCCGGCAGTGGCGTGGTGCCCGCACCGGCCACAGCGGCGGCCTCACTGTTTTGAACGTCGGCTTTACGAGCTGCAGAGGCACCTTTCTTCTCGTCGCTTTCGGCCGGGCGATAGCGGTCAGCGTTGAACGTGTCGGCCTTGAGTTGCAGGCGCAGCGCTTGTCTGGCGAAGTCTTCAATGGCAATGCGGCCAGTGAAGGTGCTGTCGTCGACTTTCAGGTTCAAGTCGTCAAAAGACGCGCTGGTCGGCGTGCCGCTCACGCGGCTGACCATTTCGACCTTGCTCAGGCTGCCAGTGCCCATGGCGGGCAGCGGCTGGCCGAGGCTGTCGAGGAAGGTGTGCAGGTCGAATTGAGCGACAGAGACCGCGCCAGTGATCTGCGCGACCTTGTCCAGATCACGAGCGCGCAACTCACCGAGGGCGCGCAGCTGATTGGCGGAAAGCTTCAGGTTGCTCCATTCGGCCACGTTGGCTGCCAGGTCGACCAGAAGCTGACCTTGCGCAGCGAAGGTCACGGTTTTGCCTTGCAGCGGCTCACCGGACGCTTCGCCGGACAGGCGCATGTCGCCGAATTGATAACGTTTGAGGGCGCGATCCAGGCGCAGTTGGCCGACCAGTTCGGTCTTGGCGCGCATCACCGGTTGGGTGGTGCCCAGAAATGCCGTCAGTTTGATCGGGATGTCGGCGCCTTCATGAATCGCGCCGGTGCTCAGCTGGATGCTCTCTGCGGTGAAGGACTGACCTTTGCGTGCGTCGACGTATTCAACCCGTGCGTTATTCACGGTCAGGCTGTCAATGTCCAGCTTGAGGGGCTGGGCAGGCCTGTCTGGCTTGTTGGCCGGTGGCGTTGAACCGTCGGTGGGCGGTGGGGTTGCAGTTCCGGCAACAGGCGCGGGTTTGCCGATGTCTTCCCAGTTGGCGTGGCCGTTTTCATCGCGGTTCAGGCGCAGATTCAGGCCCTCGACACGGACATCGCTCATCTGCACTTCACGACGCAGCAGTGGCAGGACACGGACCGAAAGACCCAGCATCTGCAGGTCGGCAAAAGGGTGGCTCGGGTTGGTCAGGGTCGCCACGCTGGCTTCATGCAGCTCCAGGCCGAGCCAGGGGAACAGGCTCCAGCCGATGTCGCCGTTGAGGGTCAATTCAATGTTGGCCTTGTCGCGGGCCAGTTGGCGAATCTCGTCTTTATAGTCGTTGGGATCAAACAGATGACTCAGGGCGAAACCGAGAGCCACGATGATCAGCAACAGCCCGAGAACAAAAAGTCCCAGGATTTTGCCGAACGCTTTCATGGGCGAGTCCTTGTGTTCGAACGTTCAAAGTTTGCCCGCGAGTATAACCTCCTCACGCAGGAGCTGGGCCGTGGATGCCGGGTCCTCAGGAAATCAGCAGGGTGACCTGAGTTTTGCCCGCCAGCGCCTGGACTTCGGGAGGCGCCTGGGGTGTCAGCAAGCGTAGCTCGCAACCTGCCTGACGAGCCGCTTTCTGCGCATTGAGCAGCAATTGTTCGGCCAGGCCGCGACGACGGGTCTGCGCTCTTACGCATAAATGGGACAGTTCCCACGTTGTGTGGTGCCGTTGCAGACGCCCAGCACCCAGCAACCGATCATTGAGCCGAGCCGTGACGAGGGTCTGATCTTCCAGGCAGCTTTCAATCAACTGCAGCGCATCGCTGAAAGGCGGCAGCAGCCAGGCGGGTGCGTCCCGGTAAATCTTGCGCAAGTCGCCCTGATCCTGATAGCTGAGCGACTGAAGATATTCAACGACAATGGGCATGAGTGTCCTCAGGCGACGAAAGGCAGGGGCTGATTGTGCCTTAAACATTGGCGCCAGAGCAGTGACGTCAAAAAAGTGATGGCACAAGGCTCTAATTTTGATTGGCAAATGTTAATCTCCGCGCCGTTCGCTGATTCGGTGCGTCGATTTGTCACGTATTCGAATCCTCTGCCGATAAAACGGTCGTTGCCTGCGCGCACGGAGGCTGTAGGTGGAATCGGAACACCTTGTTGTGAGCTTCTTTAACTGGGGAAACTAATAATGACTACAAGCACTGCATTGGGCGCGTCCACCGCCCAACCTGCGTTCTTGTCCAAAGAGCGCATCATCGCCAAGCCCGGTTTCAACCGCTGGCTGGTACCTCCTGCGGCATTGGCTATCCATCTGTGCATCGGCATGGCGTATGGCTTCTCCGTTTTCTGGCTGCCGTTGTCCAAGGCGGTCGGCATCAAGGCTCCAGTTGCCTGCGCACCTGACATGAGCTTTTTCGCGCAGATCTTCTCGTCTGCGTGTGACTGGCCCATCTCCATGCTGGGCTGGATCTACACCCTGTTCTTCATCTTCCTGGGCTGCTCGGCTGCCATCTGGGGTGGCTGGCTGGAACACGCAGGCCCGCGCAAGGCCGGTGTTGTATCGGCACTGTGCTGGTGTGGTGGTCTGCTGATTTCTGCGTTGGGGATTTATACCCACCAGATATGGCTGATGTGGGTTGGCTCCGGGGTCATCGGCGGTATCGGTCTCGGGCTTGGTTACATCTCGCCTGTTTCGACGCTGATCAAGTGGTTCCCGGACAAGCGCGGCATGGCCACCGGCATGGCGATCATGGGCTTTGGTGGCGGCGCGATGGTGGGTGCTCCACTGGCTGCGGCGCTGATGAACCATTTCGCTTCGCCTGAAGGCGTGGGCGTATGGCAGAGCTTTGTAGTGATGGCTGCGATCTATTTCGTGTTCATGATTGGCGGCGCGCTGTCCTATCGTGTTCCGCCAACCGGCTGGAAGCCAGAAGGCTGGACCGCTCCGGTCAAGAAAGCCAGCAACGCGATGATCACCAACCGTCACGTACACGTGAACGTAGCGTGGAAAACTCCACAGTTCCGTCTGGTCTGGCTGGTGCTGTGCCTGAACGTTTCTGCCGGTATCGGTATCCTCGGCATGGCCTCGCCGCTGCTGCAGGAAGTGTTCGCCGGGAAACTCTTGGGTAACACCTTGGCTTTCAACCAGCTCGATGCCGCTCAGTTGGCGCAAATCGCCGCTATCGCTGCGGGCTTCACCGGTCTGTTGAGCCTGTTCAACATTGGTGGTCGTTTCTTCTGGGCATCGTTCTCGGACTACCTGGGTCGTAAAAACACTTACTTCGTGTTCTTCGCTCTGGGCTTCCTGTTGTACGCGATGGTACCGAGCCTGAGCCATATGGGCAGCGTTGCGCTGTTCGTGGCCGCGTTCTGCGTGATCCTGTCGATGTACGGCGGTGGTTTCGCAACGGTCCCGGCCTACCTGGCTGACCTGTTCGGTACGCAAATGGTTGGCGCGATCCACGGTCGTCTGCTGACTGCCTGGGCGGCTGCGGGCATCCTCGGTCCGGTGCTGGTCAACTACCTGCGTGAATATCAGCTGAGCCACGGCGTTGCCCGTGCCGACGCTTATGACATGACGCTGTACATCCTGTCGGGTCTGCTGGTGCTGGGCTTCATCTGCAACCTGCTGGTACGTCCGGTGGCCGACAAGTACTTCATGACGGATGAAGAGCTGGCTGTCGAGCAATCCTACGGCATGGACAAAGGCGCGGATCACACCACCGTACTTGAGTGGAAAGCCGATCCTTCGACCAAACCACTGGCAATCGCTGCCTGGTTGGCCGTGGGCATTCCGCTGGCGTGGGGTGTCTGGATCACGCTGCAGAAGACTGCGGTGTTGTTTCAGTAAGGCCATTCGCGGGCATCTTCGTTCTCGACTTCTGTTGGAGCGAGGCTGGCCCGCGAATCGATTGCCTCGGTATTCCAGATACACCGCGTCATCGTTCTTCGCGGGCAAGCCACGCTCCTACAGGGGTGTGATTTGCCCGTTTATTCACCTTGGCGGACCGTAATTCGTCGTCTTCTCCCTTTCCCTTCTTCTGTTTGCTTCATGCCAGCCTGTTCTAGGCCTATAATGCTCGCCTTTTTCGCCCAATGATTTTGCGGAGCTGGTGATGGCCGAACGTAAGGCGTACGTCGAGCGTAATACTCTGGAAACCCAGATCAACGCTTCGATCAACCTGGATGGCACCGGAAAGGCCCGATTTGATATCGGCGTGCCTTTTCTTGAACACATGCTCGACCAGATCGCCCGTCACGGGCTGATTGATCTGGATATCAACTGCAAAGGCGACCTTGAGATTGACGACCACCATACGGTGGAAGACGTCGGTATCACCTTGGGTCAGGCTTTCAGCAAGGCGATTGGCGACAAAAAAGGCATCCGTCGTTACGGCCATGCCTACGTGCCGCTCGATGAAGCCTTGTCGCGTGTGGTCATCGACTTCTCCGGGCGTCCGGGCCTGCAAATGCATGTTCCGTATACCCGCGCTGTAGTGGGCGGTTTCGACGTGGATCTGTTTCAGGAGTTCTTCCAGGGCTTCGTCAACCACGCCAATGTGACCCTGCACATCGACAACCTGCGTGGCACCAACACTCACCACCAGATCGAAACCGTGTTCAAGGCTTTCGGTCGCGCCTTGCGCATGGCGGTCGAACTGGACGACCGCATGGCCGGGCAAATGCCTTCGACCAAGGGTGTGCTCTGATGCAGACAGTCGCGGTCATTGATTACGGCATGGGCAACCTGCACTCGGTCGCCAAGGCGCTTGAGCATGTAGGCGCTGGCCGGGTGCATATCACCAGCGACGCCAACGTGATTCGTGAAGCCGACCGCGTTGTCTTTCCCGGTGTCGGTGCGATCCGTGATTGCATGGCTGAAATCCGCCGCCTGGAGTTCGATTCGCTGGTCCGTGAAGTCAGTCAGGATCGTCCGTTTCTCGGCATCTGCGTCGGCATGCAGGCCTTGCTCGACAGCAGCGAAGAGAACGGCGGCGTGGACTGCATCGGCATGTTCCCTGGCCAGGTGAAATTCTTTGGCAAGGACCTGCACGAAGACGGCGAGCATCTGAAGGTGCCGCACATGGGCTGGAACGAAGTCGCACAGGCTGTGGATCACCCGCTGTGGCACAGCATTCCGGACATGGCGCGGTTCTATTTCGTGCACAGCTTTTACATCGACGCCGCCAACCAGCGTCAGGTCGTCGGCCGCGGCCATTATGGCGTCGATTTTGCCGCCGCACTGGCTGACGGCTCGCGCTTTGCCGTGCAGTTCCACCCGGAGAAGAGCCATACCCATGGCCTGCAACTGTTGCAGAACTTCGCCGCCTGGGACGGCCGCTGGTAGTGGCCAAGGGCAAGAACAAACCACCGATCCTGACGCTCAGTGCCGAACATGAGCAGCAGGCCATCGACAAGCTCAAGCGTCTTTTTTCCGAGCGCTTTGAGCTGCAACTGGGTTCGTTCGAAGTCGCCGAAGTGCTTGAATTGTTCACCAGCGAGATTGCCCCGCACTACTACAACCGAGCTATTTTCGATGTTCAGCAGCACCTCAAGGAGAGGTTCGAGAGCATTGAAAGCGATCTGTGGGCGCTCGAGAAAAATTAAACATCCGCAGGAACGCCGGCCGGTCGTTCCTGCGGGTACCTGACCAAGGAAAAAGCATGCTCATCATTCCCGCTATCGATCTTAAAGACGGTGCCTGTGTGCGTCTGCGCCAGGGCCGGATGGAAGATTCCACCGTGTTCTCCGATGACCCGGTTGCCATGGCTGCCAAATGGGTTGATGGCGGTTGCCGTCGTCTGCATCTGGTCGACCTCAACGGTGCGTTCGAAGGCCAGCCAGTCAATGGCGATGTGGTAACCGCCATTGCCAAGCGCTATCCGACCCTGCCGATTCAGATCGGTGGCGGCATTCGCTCGCTGGAAACCATCGAGCATTACGTAAAGGCTGGCGTGAGCTACGTGATCATCGGCACCAAGGCGGTCAAAGAGCCTGAGTTCGTGGCCGAAGCCTGCCGCGCCTTTCCTGGCAAAGTGATTGTCGGCCTGGACGCCAAGGACGGTTTTGTCGCCACTGACGGCTGGGCTGAAGTCAGCACCGTGCAAGTGATCGATCTGGCCAAGCGCTTTGAAGCGGACGGCGTATCGGCCATCGTTTACACCGACATCGCCAAAGACGGCATGATGCAGGGCTGCAACATCCCGTTCACGGCGGCCTTGGCTGCGGCGACGCGGATCCCGGTGATTGCCTCCGGTGGCATCCATAATCTGGGCGACATTCGCGCATTGCTGGACGCCAGGGCCCCGGGCATCATCGGTGCAATCACCGGCCGGGCGATTTACGAAGGCACACTGGACGTGGCGCAAGCTCAGGCGCTTTGCGACGAGTACCAGCGCTAAGCGATTCCTGTAGGAGCGCGCTTGCCCGCGATAAGGTCGGTACGACCTTCCTACCATGCTGTGATCGATGATTTTACGACTGCTTCGCAGCCGATCGCGGGCAAGCGCGCTCCTACACATTGGAGATGGACCCAATGGCCCTGGCCAAACGCATTATCCCTTGCCTGGACGTCGACAACGGTCGTGTGGTCAAGGGCGTCAAGTTCGAGAACATTCGCGATGCTGGCGACCCGGTTGAAATCGCGCGTCTCTACGATGAGCAGGGCGCTGACGAAATCACCTTTCTGGACATCACCGCCAGCGTCGATGGTCGTGATACCACGCTGCATACCGTCGAGCGCATGGCCAGCCAGGTGTTCATCCCGCTGACCGTGGGCGGTGGCGTGCGCACAGTGCAGGACATCCGTAACCTTCTCAACGCCGGTGCCGACAAGGTTTCAATCAACACGGCTGCGGTGTTCAACCCGGAGTTTGTTGCCGAAGCGGCTCAGCATTTCGGCTCCCAGTGCATTGTGGTCGCCATCGACGCCAAGAAAGTCTCGCTGCCGGGCGAAACCCCGCGCTGGGAGATCTTCACCCACGGGGGGCGCAAGCCGACAGGGCTGGATGCTGTGTTGTGGGCCAAAAAGATGGAAGACCTCGGTGCGGGTGAAATCCTCTTGACCAGCATGGACCAGGACGGCATGAAAAACGGCTTCGACCTGGGCGTCACCCGCGCCATCAGCGATGCGTTGGGCATTCCGGTGATTGCCTCAGGCGGCGTCGGCAACCTTCAGCATCTGGCCGATGGCGTCATTGAAGGCCATGCCAGCGCGGTGCTGGCGGCGAGTATCTTCCACTTCGGCGAATACACCGTGCCGGAAGCGAAAGCGTACATGGCTGCGCGCGGGATTGTAGTGCGCTGAGGCAGGGCCTTTAGCCTGTAGGAGCTGCCGAAGGCTGCGATTGAGGTGTGTCAGACAGACCGTCATCGCGACCGTCGTAACCTTCCATTGCTCCTACAAGTTCTGAGTTGTCGCAGGCATCGTTGACCGACCAGTACCGATTGCGCGATCAGGGCGGGGTGGGTCTCTACAGAGCTCTGGACAAGCCCTTGGCAGCGCTGCACTCTGTGCGCTGTCCGCGTCAGGAAGATGCCTATGTTCAGATCTCGTTTTTTTGCACTGACCGCTTTTAGCGCATTGCTGACCGCCGCCACTGAAGTCGCCGCCAGCGACGAGGCCATCGACGTGCCCGGCAGTAACTCCATCGTGCTCATGACGGAAAATCTGCCGCCTTACAACATGGCGGTAGACGGCAAGAATTTCGCTCAGGAAAGCAACATCGAAGGCATCGCCGCCGAAGTGGTGCGCGAGACGTTCAAGCGCGCCGGCATTGGCTACAGCATGACCCTGCGCTTCCCCTGGGAGCGGATCTACAAGCTGGCCCTGGATAAACCCGGCTATGGTGTGTTTTCCACCGCCCGGTTGCCTGAGCGGGAAGCGCTTTTCAAATGGGTGGGGCCGGTGGGTTCGTATGACTGGATCATGCTGGCCAAGGCTGACAGCCCGATCAAGCTGACCTCTCTCGAACAGGCCAAGGCGTACCGCATTGGGGCCTACAAAGGCGATGCCATTGGCGAGCGGCTACTCGCTCAGGGGCTGAACCCTGTGCTGTTGCTGCGTGATCAGGATAACGCGAAAAAACTCGTCAACGGCCAGATCGATCTCTGGGCGGCAGGCGACCCGACAGGGCCGTATCTCGCCAGAATAGAAGGTGTCACCGGCCTCAAAACCGTGCTGCGTTTCCACCATGCCGATCTGTACCTGGCCCTGAACAAGGAAACCCCGGATGCGGTGGTCAACAAGCTGCAGGCCGCGCTGGAGCAGCTGCGCGCCGAGGGTGCTGTCGAGAAAATCCTCGCCCGGTATCGCTGACACAGCCTTGACCCGTTGGAGCGAGGCTTGCCCGCGAATTGAGCATCTCGGTCCAGCAGGTACAGCGCGTTATCGTTCTTCGCGGGCAAGCCTCGCTCCAACAGACCATGCCTCTGCAACCCCCAGCAAATCCTCGCGCACTGCCGACTGCTGATCTGCGTGGTCGTAGGCGATTGTGCAGACTCTTACCAGTCATTGCATGGGAGAGTGCGGTAAGTACTTATCTGATCTATCGCGGATGGTGTTGTATCTGTGCAGTGCCAATGTCAGGCCTCAGCGATACATCCCGTCTTTGCCGTGCCCGGCCATCGCCTGATTGCCGCGCACGCTGATCATCCGGCGTATGTCGATCCAGTCGATGCCCTGCGCTTTGAGGCGTGGCAGTTCCCGTTCCAGCACATCGAGGGTGACCGGGTAGGGGTGCCCTATCATCACCGCCGAACCCTGTTTGCGGGCCAGCTCAATGGCGATTTTCAGCTGCCTGGTGATGGCCTCGGCGGTGCGTTCATCGTCGAGGAAAACATCCCGGGAAACACTGGCCAGGCCGATTTTCTGCGCCTGCGCTGCCGCCACGGTTTTCGCGCTGGTGCGGCTGTCGACAAAGAACAGGTGACGACGCTGTAGCTCAGCCACCAGCCAGCCCATGGCGACGGGTTCGGCGGTCATGCGACTGCCCATGTGATTGTTGATGCCCGCCGCGTAGGGGACTTTCAGCAGCGCGGCGTTGAGTCGGCTTTCCAATTCTGGCAACGGCAACTCGGGGTGCCAGGCAAACGGGCCGGTCGCCGGGTCCATGGGCATGTGGAGCATCACGGTTTTGCCGGCGCGATGCCCCTGGCGAGCAAATTCCGTCGCGTGGGGCGTGTCGGGCATGATCGCCAGGGTGACCGGGCCGGGCAGATTCAGCACACGCTGATCGCGTACCGGGTTCTGGCCCAGGTCGTCAATGATCAGCGTGAGGTAGGCGGTGCGAACGGGCCTGGCCTGCTCGGCTGGCGCTGCGTGAACAGCGCCAGCCAGGCAAAAGACCAGCAGCAGGCAGCGGGACAGGAGCAGACGCATGGCTTAGTTGCCGCGCGTGATACTCAAGCCCTTGAGCAGGCTCAGGGCCTGGCTGAGCTGGAAGTCGTCATCCTGCGGACGCGCCTTGCTTGCAGCTCCCTTGACGGTCGGTTTGTCCGCGCCGCCATTGCCGTTGCCCAGGTGACCGAGCAGATCGGCTTCCTTGTAGTTCTCGCCGTCGGTTTCGTTGGTGACCTTGGCACGGCGCACGACGATATCCGGGTTGATACCCTGGGCCTGAATCGAGCGGCCGTTTGGCGTGTAGTACAGGGCGGTGGTGATTTTCAACGCGCGATCATTGTTCAGCGGCAGCACGGTTTGTACCGAGCCTTTGCCGAAACTGTCGGTACCCATCAGGATGCCGCGCTTCTGATCCTGCAACGCACCGGCAACGATTTCCGATGCCGAGGCACTGCCGCCGTTGATCAGCACAACCAGAGGCACGCCTTCGCTGGCGTCCGCAGGATCTGCCGAGAAGCGCAATTCCGAGTTGGCGATGCGGCCTTTGGTGTAGACGATCAGGCCCTTGGTCAGGAAGTGATCCGCCACTTCAACCGCCGATTGCAGCACCCCGCCAGGGTTGTTGCGCAGGTCGAGGATCAGCCCGCTCATTTTCTTGCCGTTGTCTTTGCGGAACTTGGCCAGCGCCTTGCCCACTTCCTCGCCGGTCTTGACCTGGAACTGGGTGATGCGGATGTAGCCGTAGCCGTTCTCCAGCATCTGCGCCTTGACGCTCTTGACCTGGATGGTCGCACGGGCCAGCGTCACATCGAACGGGTTACCGCCGTCGCGCACCAGGGTCAGGGTAATTTTCTCGCCGATCTTGCCGCGCATCTTGTCGACCGCTTCCTGCATGGTCTGGCCTTGCGTTGGCGCGCCATTGATCTTGACGATCAAGTCACCGGCTTCGATGCCGGCCTTGGAAGCCGGGGTGTCGTCGATGGGCGAGACCACTTTGACAAAGCCATCTTCAACGCCGACTTCGATGCCCAGGCCGCCGAATTCGCCGCTGGTGCTTTCCTGCAGTTCCTGGAAGTCTTCCGGGCCGAGGTAGGCCGAGTGCGGGTCAAGGTTGCTGAGCATGCCTTTGATGGCGTTTTCCAGCAGGGTCTTGTCGTCCACCGGTTCGACGTACGCGGCTTTGACCCGGTCCATGACCTCGGCGAAAGTGCGCAGCTCTTCCAGCGGCAGCGGCGCCTTGGCGGTGCTCGCTGCCGAAGGGATGCTGGCAGGTGCGGCCTTGACTTCAGCAGCCTGAGCCAGAGGTGCGCCGATGACAACGGCAATCGCGAGGGCCAGCGAGGTGAGGCGGGACAGATACGGCATGTCTAACGAACTCCTGAAGTTGATACCGACTTATCCTTGAGTGCGGCACCATTGGGCCGGATCACTGGGGCGACCCTGCTGACGAATAGCAAAATACAACGCCGGGGTGTCCTGTCCGCCACTATTGCCGACCGTGGAGATGGCTTCACCCGCTTTAACAATGTCACCCGCCGCCTTGAGCAGCGTCTGGTTGTGACCGTACAAACTCAAATAGCCGTTGCCATGGTCGAGAATGACCAGAAGCCCGGCGCCGCGCAACCAGTCTGCGAACACCACCCGACCGCCGTGCACGGCATGTACCTGACTGCCTGCCGAAGCGCTGATCATGACGCCATCCCAGGTCGAGCGGGCGTCGTCGCCACGGGCTTCACCGAAGCGTGCGAGTAATCGACCATCAACCGGCCACGGAAGTTTGCCCTTGGCCCCAATAAAAGCGCCGCCATAAGAGGCGCCTGCGCTGGAAACCATGGCGCCAGGGGCTTTGCTGATGCGGCGTGGGGTGTCTTCACTGTCGGTCTTGCTGGTGTCGCGTTCGGCGTTGCGGCTATTGTTTCTGGCCAGTGCCTCGGCTTCACGCTGGCGCTTTTCTTCAGCCTCGCGTGCGGCAACCAGCGCCTTCTGCCGGGCTTCCTCGGCTTCACGGGCCTGGCGAGCCAGGGTTTCTTCAATGGTTTTCAGGACTTTGGCCAGGTCGGCCTGATCCTGCTGCCGCGATTGCAGCTTCTGGTCCCGCGCCTTGTAATCGTTGTTGAGCTTGGCCAGGACCTGCTGGCGCTCCTGACGAACCTTGTCGAGCTCTTCACGTTGTTCTTCGAGGGTGCTTTTCTGCACCAGCAGCTGAGCCTGTTGCAGGTCGATGTCTTTTTCGACCCCGGCCAGCTGACGCAGGGTTTCATTGAAGGCTTGCAGCTGGGCCAGACGCGCCTGGCTCATGTAGTCGTAATAGGTCAGGGTGCGGGCGAATTTTTCCGGGTGTTGCTGGTTGAGCAGCAGCTTGAGGTATTCCTGGCGACCACTCTGGTAGGCCGCGCGCGCCTGAATGGCGATCAGGCGTTGCTGTTCAACGCGTGCGCTCTGTAGCTTCTTTTTTTCGTGGTCGAGCCTCTGGAGCTCGACTTCGGTCTTTTTTAGTTCCTTTTGCAGGACCTCGACCTGCTTTTCCAGCTTGCCCATTTCGGTTTCAGTACCGCGCAGGTCCTTCTGGACACCGGCTTTCTCTTTTTGCAGGTCGCCCAGGGCTTTTTGCAGCTCGGCGACGTCCTGACGCGCAGCGTCTATCTGTTTCTGGGTTTGCGCACGCTCATCATCGGCAAAAGCCGGATTGAGCAGGCAGATCAAAGCAAGGGTGATCAAGGCGCGAAGCATGAGGGTGGGCGATACCGAGCAATTGTGAGAAAAAATGACAGGGCTAGTATGCCCGCCATGCGTTGCAAAAAAAACGCCTCGCGGGAGGCCATGTCTGGAAATACGGAATAAAAAACCGGCATGCCGCGCTTCGACATGCCGGTTGCGGGTTTTACTCCGCGACGAGGATCGAGTGGCCGGTCATTTCTTCCGGCTTCTCCAGACCCATCAGCTGCAGCATCGTTGGCGCGATGTCCGCCAGCACGCCACCTTCACGGACTTTCAGGTTGCGCTTGCCGATATAAATGAACGGCACCGGCTCGGAGGTGTGCGCGGTGTGTGCCTGACCGGTGTGGTCGTCGGTCATTTGTTCGACGTTACCGTGGTCGGCCGTCAGCAGGGCTTCGCCACCGACTTTTTCCAGGGCTTCGGCGATCCGGCCTACGCAGACGTCCAGGCACTCAACCGCTTTGACCGCCGCTGCCATGATGCCGCTGTGGCCGACCATATCGCCGTTGGCGTAATTGACGACAA
This sequence comes from Pseudomonas viridiflava, assembly GCF_900601905.1. Lineage (GTDB taxonomy): Bacteria > Pseudomonadota > Gammaproteobacteria > Pseudomonadales > Pseudomonadaceae > Aquipseudomonas. Next base: position 34,200 of record NZ_UWFA01000305.1, on the reverse strand, counting down.
TCACGTCGTAACGCTGATGCTCGATGGCGTCGACGATTTTATCGGTGACTTCCGGCGCACTCATTTCCGGCTGCAGGTCGTAGGTAGCGACTTTCGGCGACGGGATCAGGATGCGCTCTTCGCCGGGGAACGGTTCTTCACGGCCACCGGAGAAGAAGAATGTCACGTGAGCGTATTTTTCGGTTTCGGCAATACGCAGCTGGGTTTTGCCATTGGCGGCCAGAAATTCGCCGAGCACGTTTTTCAGGCTGCCTGCGGCAAACGCCGAAGGGGCAGGGATGCTCGCTGCGTACTGGGTCAACATCACGTAATTGACCTTGGGCTGGCGGGCACGCTCGAAGTCCTTGAATTCGTCTTCGACAAATACGCGGGTGATTTCTCGGGCGCGGTCGGCGCGGAAGTTCATGAACACCACGGCATCGCCGTCTTCAACCCGGACCTTGTCGCCAATGCTGGTGGCTTTGACGAACTCGTCGTTCTCGTCGCGGGCGTAAGCGGCTTCAAGCCCGGCCACGGCACTTGCGGCCTGGAATTGCGAGTCGCCGTCAACGATCAGGTTGTAGGCCTGAGCGACGCGGTCCCAGCGATTGTCGCGGTCCATTGCGAAGTAACGGCCAATGATGCTGGCGATGCGACCCTTGCCCAGCCGAGCAAAGGTTGAGTCGAGCAGTTCAATCGACGCCTTGGCGCTGCGCGGTGGCGTATCGCGGCCATCGAGGAAGGCGTGCAGGTAGATCTTTTCCGCGCCGCGTTGCGCTGCCAGCTCGGCCATCGCCACGAGGTGATCCTGGTGGCTATGCACGCCACCATCGGACAGCAAACCGAGGATGTGTACGGCCTTGCCCGCGCCAACGGCTTTATCGACGGCGTTGCAGATGGTCGGGTTCTGGAAGAACTCGCCATCGCGAATGGATTTGGTCACCCGGGTGAAATCCTGATACACCACGCGCCCGGCACCGAGGTTCATGTGCCCGACTTCCGAGTTGCCCATCTGCCCGTCCGGCAGGCCGACGTCCATCCCGGAGCCGGAGATCAGGCCGTGGGGCATCGTCTGGTACAAGCGGTCCATGACCGGCATTTTGGCTGCCAGAATGGCGTTGCCTTCGTGGCTCTCGCTGTGTCCGAAGCCGTCCAGAATGATCAGGACCAGAGGTTTTGGCGTGGTAGTCATAGATCCCACTCGTGGCTAATAAAGAAAGTTGAAAAATGGACCGGCATTTTAGGGGCTGTTGATCTGCAATTGCGAGCCGCGATGCCGGAGTTGTCGGTTCAGGGGCGATGCACAGCGAAGGCAATCTGCCTCATTGCTGTACGGGCTTTGGCCCGCCATGGGGGCTGTGTATACTGGCCGACATTTTAACGCCCTGGAACCTACTGATGCTTCAGCACCTGATTGGATTTGCAACGAACCACTATTTGATCACTGGCGCTTTCGTCATCTTGCTGGGCATGCTGATCGCCTATGAGCTGAGCAAAGGCGGTCGCAGCCTGAGCACCGGCGAGCTTACCGCTCTGGTCAACAAGGATCAGGCCGTGGTCATCGACATCCGCTCCAGCAAGGATTACGCGACCGGCCATATCGTTGGCGCCCTGAATTTCCCGAATGACAAGGTTCTGACCCGCACCGCGGAGCTGGAAAAGCACAAGTCCAAGACCCTAATCATCGTAGACGCCATGGGCCAGCAGGCTGGTGGCGTTGCTCGCGAACTGCTCAAGTCCGGTTTCACTGCCGCCAAACTGTCGGGCGGCGTGTCCACCTGGCGTGCCGATAACCTGCCTCTGGTGAAGTGAAATGGCTGAAGTCCTCGTCTATTCCAGTGATTATTGCCCTTACTGCATTCGCGCCAAGCAATTGCTCAAGAGCAAGAACGTGGCGTTCGAAGAAATCAGAGTCGATGGCAAGCCGCAAGTTCGCGCCGAGATGGCCAACAAGGCCAAGCGCACCTCGGTGCCGCAGATCTGGATCGGTTCGACTCACGTAGGCGGATGCGACGAACTATTTGCGCTGGAGCGCGCAGGCAACCTCGATGCGCTGCTGCAAGCCTGATTCCAAACCCTTACTAGACCTCACTATGAGAAGGATCTGAGATGACTGATCAACCGACCAACGGCGCCGTAGCCGAAGAAGAATCGCCGCAATTTTCCCTGCAGCGCATCTATGTTCGCGACCTGTCGTTCGAAGCGCCAAAAAGCCCTGCGATTTTCCGTCAGGAATGGACGCCGACTGTCAGCCTCGACCTGAACACACGCCAGAAAGCCCTTGAAGGCGATTTCTATGAAGTCGTGCTGACCTTGTCCGTTACCGTCAACAATGGCGACGAAGTGGCGTTCATCGTTGAAGTCCAGCAGGCTGGTATCTTCCTGATCAAGGGTCTGGATCAGGGCGCCATGAGCCATACCCTGGGTGCTTTCTGCCCGAACATTCTGTTCCCGTATGCGCGCGAAACCATCGACAGCCTGGTGGTCCGTGGCTCGTTCCCGGCACTGATGCTGTCGCCGGTCAACTTCGACGCCCTGTACGCGCAAGAGCTGCAGCGCATGCAGGAAGCTGGCGAAACACCTAGCGTTCAGTAAGTGTTCCGGCAAGACTGAAAAAGCGCCTTTCGGGGCGCTTTTTTGTGGCTAGGGAGATGTACCTGTGGGAGCAAGCTTGCTTGCGAAGGCGGTATTTCAGGCTCAGAAGATGTTGTGGATGTACCTGACCCTTCGCGAGCAAGCTCGCTTGTACAGGTGGCGCGCGAGGCTCAGCCTTACTTGAACCCCAGCTGTCGCCATCCTTCATACACTGCCACGGCAACGGTATTGGACAGGTTCAGGCTGCGGCAGCCTTCGCGCATGGGCAGGCGCAGGCGTTGATCGCCTGACAGCGCGTCCAGAACCTCAGCGGGCAGGCCGCGGCTTTCCGGACCGAACAGAAAGGCGTCACCAGCCTGGAAGCTGGCGTCGTGAAAGGGCCGCGAGCCTTTTGTGGTAAAAGCAAACAGGCGCGGCTGGCCGATACTTTCCAGGCAGCTGGCGAGGTCTGGATGAGTCTGCAACGTGGCGTACTCATGATAGTCGAGGCCGGCGCGGCGCAGGCGTTTGTCATCCAGTTCGAAGCCCAAGGGTTCGATCAAATGCAGGGTGCTGCCGGTATTGGCGCACAGCCTGATGACATTACCGGTATTCGGCGGAATTTCTGGTTGAAAAAGGATGACGTGAAACATGCACGGCTCCGAACTGAAGGACGGGGAGCATTCTACCCCCGAAGAGGACCCGCGATCGAAGCTATGGCCGCGAGTTCTCGGTTCGCTGGCAATTGTCGGTTTGATGGTGGGGCTGATGATCGGTCGTCTGACCGAGCCCGCAACATTGGAATTGCTGCAAATTGAAGAACAGCCAACAGGTCTGGTGCTCTGGTTCAATCACGATCCCAAGGTCGCTGCCGAGCATCTCGACGGCATGGTGACGATGCGCTTCACCTCGGCTGGGCAGCCATGGCGTGGGCAATTCAAGATCGATGGAAAAGATATTCGCTGGAAGCTGGAGCGGGACAAGAGGGATTTGCTGCTGAGCCTGCTGGCGGCCCGTCCGCTGCATGGCGACTTGCGCGGTACAGAGGTGGACGGGCGCTGGAGACTGGAGATCAGTCTCCGGGAGGAATAAAAGAGGGGAATCCCCGGCCTGCCTGTACCAAGGTCCCCAAAACTGGTGATACGTAACCTATTGCAGAGGGCGTGCCAGTTTTGGGTTTTGTGAATGGAGAATCTGCCTGCCCCGGCCTTTTTCGTGCTCGGGGCCTTTATTTACAGGCTTCTGCGCAGTATCAGGTTTTCGGGCTTTCACTGCTGAGTCCTTCACCTAGGCCCGATCAAGGTCAGTCATTCGAACTGACCCACCTTTGCATTTGCCTCGTTGTGGTGCGGATCTGCTGCGCGATGCACGTTTTTGTTATCAGCGCAGATGGTGGTCCAGGAGCGACGACGACAGCGCGTATTCGTCTTTGTTCGCTGCCTTGCCCTCGGAGCGCCCTTCCAGACCCTCAAAGTTGTCCGACAAAGGGCGATAAACGGCGTATTTACAAAAAAATTTGCTCTGCGTTCAGGCGACTGCCCAGCGGGTGGTGGCAATTGTCACAATTCTGACTACCGCCGGTAAAAGCGTTGTAATACGCGGGGTTCGGACGATTCAGCTTGCCCATATTCGAACTTGATCGCATGACTGTAGGGTCTTATTCCGGCGCCTGCGTCTATCATCCGGAATGATCTGACGAACGGCAGTGAAATATTTTTTAGGAATTAGCGAAACAGCTCGATACACTCAGGGACGGAAGGAGCCGACAAGGTTTGTGACATATAACCGACAGGTCTTAAAAGGGGATTAATAATTCTTTTTCGATTTGTAAAATGTTCACTACCCTGCGACCCACCAGCACATGCGGTGTAGTCAATTAGTCTTGTGGCGCCTGTTGATCATTGGCTCAAAAGGTCGGGTCTGGCGCTAATCGCAAATCCACGGGTCAGAGCGCCTTAGGCCTCGGCACCACGGATCATAAAAAATATAGATTCACGAGGAGCGAAACATGAAGAAGTCCACTCTGGCCCTGGCAATCGCCGTAGGCGTCATGGCTCAGCAGGCTAGTGCAGCAGGTTTCATCGAAGACAGCAAAGCGTCCGTCAGTTCGCGGACCATGTACTTCAACAACGATTTGCGTGAAGGCGTACGTGCCTCTGATCAGCGTGAAACCGCAACCGGTCTGAAGTTCGACTACGTGTCCGGCTTCACTCAGGGCACCGTTGGTTTCGGTCTTGATGTGCAAGCGCTGGTCGGTATTCATCTGGGTGGCGGTATTGACCACCACAACACCACCACGACCAACAGCTTCTTCCCAACTGACACCGATGGCAGCTCGGTTGATAGCTGGACCCGTCTGGGTGGTAACGCCAAGGCTCGCTTCTCCAAAACTGAATTGCGTCTGGGTAACGCATTGGCGCCTAACCTGCCAATCCTCGTTTCCAACGATGGTCGCTTGCTGCCAACTGCTTATGAAGGCGGCGTGATCAGCTCCAAAGAAATCGACAATGTCACTTTCACAGGCGGTCAGCTGACCCAGTCTGCAGGTCGTGCGACCAGCAACTACAGCGACCTGTCGGTGGGTGGCGGTACTAAAGGCAGCAATCAGTTCCGTTTCGCCGGTGCTGACTGGAAAGTCACTAAAGACCTGACCCTGCAGTACTACTTTGCCAACCTCGAAAACTACTACAACCAGCACTTCCTGGGTCTGGTGCACGTTCTGCCACTGGGTGAAGACCAGTCCTTCAAGACTGACCTGCGTTACTTCAACAGCAGCGACGACGGCAAAAATGGCCAAACAGGCTACGTGTTCAACAACAACAGTGGCTACGCCAAGAATACTGGCGAAGTTGATAACCAGACCTGGTCGGCGATGTTCACCTATAGCCTGGGCGGTCATGCGTTCCTGGTCGGTCACCAGCAGGTGGGCGACGACGGCGGCATGGTCTTCCTGAACCAGGGTAACGTTGTTGATGGTCGCGGTCGTAACGAAGGTAACGGCGGCTCCAGCGTTTACCTGTTCACCGACTCCATGGTCAACAGCTTCACCCGTGCCGGTGAAAACACCACCTTCGGTCAGTACTCCTATGACTTCGCTCGTGTTGGCATTCCTGGTCTGAAGACTGCGATTGCTTACCTGCACGCTGACGACATTAAAGGCGCCCGTGGCACTGCTGCTTTCGGCCGTGAGTTCTCCGAGTGGGAACGTGACGTCCGTGTTGACTACGTGATTCAGAACGGTCCGTTGAAGGGTTTCGGTACCACCCTGCGTCACGGTACTTATCGTGCTGATGACGACCTGAACAACTCAACCAATACCGATCAGCTTCGTCTGATCTTCAACTACACCTACGCTTTCAAATAAGCCGGGTCAGTTGATCAAAGAACCCCGCTTCGGCGGGGTTCTTTTTGTCTGTCATTTGTTATTCCCTTTGGTGCTATATAAAGCGTTATCTATTCTTTTTAATCCTGGTTGGCCTGGGGCACAGTGAGCTGAATCACTCAGCTGACAAGGAGCCACACCCATGAGCCTGCGACTTGGCGATATCGCCCCTGACTTTCAACAGGACTCCAGCGAAGGCCGCATCCGCTTTCACGAATGGCTGGGCAACAGCTGGGGCGTTCTGTTTTCCCATCCTGCGGACTTCACGCCGGTGTGCACCACTGAACTGGGCTTCACGGCCAAGCTCAAGGACGAGTTCGACAAGCGCGGCGTCAAAGCCATCGCGCTGTCGGTCGACCCGGTCGACTCACACATCAAGTGGATCGACGACATCAACACCACGCAGAACACCCGAGTGAACTTCCCGATCCTCGCTGACGCCGATCGCAAGGTGTCCGAGCTGTACGACCTGATTCACCCCAACGCCAGCGAAACTCTGACCGTACGTTCGCTGTTCGTGATCGACCCGAACAAGAAGGTCCGCCTGACCATCACCTATCCCGCCAGCACCGGGCGCAATTTCCATGAAATCCTGCGGGTTATTGACTCGTTGCAGCTGACTGACAACTACAAAGTCGCCACGCCTGCCAACTGGGTAGACGGTGATGAGGTAGTGATCGTGCCGTCGCTCAAGGATGAAGACGAGATCAAGCAACGCTTCCCCAAAGGCTACAAAGCCGTCACGCCGTATCTGCGCCTGACGCCGCAACCCAATCGCTGATTGACCCTGGATTGGTTTGGGCCGATTCGTCGGCCTTTTTTGCTTGGCGTGGATACGTTGGAGCGAGGCTTGCCCGCGAACTGGCTCGCCTCGGTGACTCAGATGTACCCAGTCATATTGTTCGCGGGCAAGCCTCGCTCCAACAAAACTTATATGCTTTTATAGAATAACCAAATAAAAAAATGAGATTTATGGATATAAAAAATCACTGTTAAGGTCACTGCAATCGACACACCCCACCACCTTACTCGTCCGCCAACGGCCAAGCAGGTGCCACTGAATAAGCAAAGGAGAGCGCCATGCGCACTGCCATTTTGCGTCAAGGTTTGGTTGCTCTGTTTGCTGCAGCGGTCACCTTCGGCGCCATTACACAAGCCCAGGCCGAAAGCCTGCGCATCGGTTATCAGAAGTACGGCACCCTGGTGCTGCTCAAGGCCAAGGGCTCGCTGGAAAAGCGCCTCGCCGAGCAGGGCGTGCAGGTGCAATGGACTGAATTCCCCGGTGGCCCGCAACTGCTGGAAGGTCTGAACGTTGGCTCCATCGACTTCGGCGTGACCGGTGAAACCCCGCCTGTGTTCGCCCAGGCCGCCGGTGCCGATCTGCTCTACGTAGCTTACGAGCCGCCAGCGCCCACCAGTGAGGCGATTCTGGTACCCAAGGATTCGCTCATCACCTCAGTGAAAGACCTCAAAGGCAAGAAGGTCGTTCTCAACAAAGGCTCCAACGTGCATTACCTGCTGGTTAAAGCGCTGGAAGATGCTGGCCTGAAGTACACCGACATCCAGACCGTCTTCCTGCCACCTGCCGATGCCCGCGCGGCGTTCGAGCGTGGCAGCGTCGATGCCTGGGTGATCTGGGATCCTTACCAGTCGGCCGCCGAGAAACAGCTGCAAGCGCGCACCCTGCGTGATGGCTCCGGGATCGTCGATAACCATCAGTTCTACCTGGCGACCAAGCCGTACGCCGAGAAAAATCCGAAAGTCATCCAGACGCTGATCGAAGAGGTGCGCGCAGTCGGCGAATGGTCCAAGGCCAACCCCGAGGAAGTGACCAAACAGGTTGCGCCACTGCTCGGTTTGCCAGCCGACATCACCCTGACCTCAGTGAAACGCCAGGGCTACGGTGCGCACTTCCTGACGCCAGAAGTCGTCGCTTCACAGCAAAAAATCGCTGACACGTTTTATCAGCTCAAGTTGATCCCCAAGCCGCTGAAGATCGCGGATGTGGTCTGGACGCCCACTGCTGCCGTCGCTGCCAAAGCGCCGTAATCAGCCAGCCCCTGAGGAGACAACTCCATGAGCAATAACGCCTCGCAACGACTGGTCCAGCGCCTCGCGCCGTGGGCGTTGCCAGTCCTGCTGCTGGCTATCTGGCAGCTGTCGGTCAGCGCCGGCTGGTTATCCACGCGTATTCTGCCGGCGCCCAGCGCCGTCATCGAGGCGGGCATCAATCTGGTGTCCAGCGGTGAAATCTGGACGCACCTGGCGATCAGCGGCTGGCGCGCCGGAGTTGGCTTTGCCATCGGTGGCGGGATTGGTCTGGTGCTGGGCTTCATCACCGGCCTGTCGAAATGGGGCGAACGCCTGCTCGACAGCTCGGTGCAGATGATCCGTAACGTGCCGCATCTGGCGCTGATTCCGCTGGTGATCCTCTGGTTCGGGATAGACGAAACCGCCAAGGTGTTTCTGGTGGCGCTGGGCACGCTGTTCCCGATCTACCTGAACACCTACCACGGCATCCGCAACATTGATCCGGCGCTGGTGGAGATGTCCCGCAGCTATGGTTTGTCCGGTTTCGGCCTGTTCTGGCATGTGATCCTACCGGGAGCCATGCCTTCGATTCTGGTGGGCGTGCGCTTTGCGCTGGGTTTCATGTGGTTGACCCTGATCGTTGCGGAGACTATTTCCGCCAGCTCTGGCATCGGCTATCTGGCGATGAACGCCCGGGAATTTCTGCAAACAGACGTCGTAGTGCTGGCCATCGTGCTTTACGCAGTCCTCGGCAAACTGGCCGATCTGGCGGCACGTAGCCTAGAGCGCGTGTGCCTGCGCTGGCACCCGGCGTATCAAGTCAATAAAGGCGGTGCCGCATGAGCAGTCTGAAACAGCAACAACCGGCACACCTGCTACGTGGCATTCCGCTGGCGGTTCAGCAATTGAAGAAAACCTTCGGCAGCCGCGAAGTCCTGAAGAACATCGACCTGCACATTCCTGCCGGGCAATTCGTGGCGGTGGTCGGTCGCAGCGGCTGTGGCAAAAGTACCTTGCTGCGCCTGCTGGCCGGGCTGGACAAGCCCACTGCCGGTGAGCTGCTGGCAGGCTCCGGCAAGCTGGTGGATGCCCGGGAAGACACCCGGCTGATGTTTCAGGAAGCGCGTCTGCTGCCGTGGAAAAAGATCATCGACAACGTTGGCCTGGGCCTCAATGGCGATTGGCGCAGCAAGGCGCTGGAGGCCCTTGAAGCGGTCGGTCTGGCCGAGCGTGCCGAAGAGTGGCCCGCGGCGTTGTCCGGCGGCCAGAAACAACGAGTCGCGCTGGCCCGGGCCTTGATTCATCAACCGCGCCTGCTGCTGCTCGATGAGCCCTTGGGCGCGCTGGATGCCTTGACCCGTATCGAGATGCAGCAACTGATTGAAAACCTCTGGCGCAAGCATGGTTTCACCGTGTTGCTGGTGACCCATGACGTCAGCGAAGCGGTGGCGATTGCCGATCGCGTGATTCTGATCGAAGAAGGGCAGATTGGCCTGGACCTGCTGGTCGACCTGCCACGCCCGCGCGCCAGAGGTTCACATCGTCTGGCCGCACTGGAAACGCAGGTCCTGGAGCGGGTGCTGTCATTACCTGGCACCCCACCAGAGCCCGAACCCGTTTCACCGTTGCCCACGCAGTTGCGCTGGGCTAATTGACCGACCGCTCGACACCTGATCATCTAAAGGAAAACATCATGACTATCAAAGCCATCAACGTGCGTAACCAGTTTCGCGGCATCATCAAGGAAATCGTCACCGGCGACGTACTGTCGGAAATCGACGTACAGACCGCTTCGGGCATCGTCACTTCCGTGATCACCACCCGCTCGGTCAAAGAGCTCGAATTGGTGGTAGGCAGCGAAGTGATCGCCTTCGTGAAATCCACCGAGGTTTCCATCGCCAAGCTGTAATCGATGGGCAAAAAACAACCCCGCAAGGTGACGGCCTTTCGGGGTTGTTCGCGTTGGGGCTACATCGCGCAACAGGCGCGGTCCCGTAGGCGCGGCTTCACGTGCAGTTGGTTTTCTTCGGCAAAAACGCCGGTAGATAAAGCCCCACATATGCATCAAACACCCGCATCCCTTCCTCGGCCATGCGCGGGGTGATTGCGTCGTGCAATTGCATCGAACGGGCGTATACCCGGTCGCTCAACTCCATAGCCAGGGCGAACACATCGACGTCATCCGGTAAGGTCGGCAGCTGGAAATGGCGGTCGAAGACATCCTGCATCAGATGGCCGAGTTCGATGTCGTGTTGGCGGTCGGCCTGGTTGACTTCAGACAGACCATGCTGCGCGAGGATCAACTGACGTGCAGCGGGGTCGGCGTTGTAGATGGTCAGCATGCGCTGCTCGACGATCCGTGACAGGTCGCGCCAGGTGTTCAGCGCCTCATGCTCGATGGGCGCCTGCAGGCTGGCGCGGAAGGCCGCATGGATATCGGCCGTCAGCGCTTCGAGCAAGGCCGGGACGCTGGCGAAGAAGTGATACACCGACGACGGCGGGATCTGCGCTCGCTCGGCCACGCTGTAGATCGACAGGCTCGCCACGCCCTCTGTGGCAAGCAGCTCCCGTGCGGCGTCGAGGATCGAGTCGATCCGGGCCTGGCTACGTGCACGGGGTTTGCGGGGTGTGGCGGGGCGGGTCATGGGGATTCTCTTGGGCGGGAGCTGAGGGAGATTGTACAGGTGAGCTGGCTTTTGTTAATGAACTCACTTTTGCAATGCGTTCCCCCGTGGGAGCGACCGGGGTGGCGCTCCACCTTGCTCGCGAAGAGACCTTTGCATCCGAAACAACTATGCAGCTTGATACGCCGCCTTCGCGAGCAAGCTCGCTCCCACAAATGAAGCTTTGCGCAGACAAAAAAAACGCCGCACATCCTCTCGGCTGTGCGGCGTTTTTTAGGCTGCAACCCGTTTAAACGGTATGCAGGTACCAGTTGTATTCAAGGTCGGAGATGGAGTGCTCGAACTCCTCCAGCTCGCTTTCCTTGCAGGCGACGAAGATATCGATGTACTTCGGATCGATGTACTTGGCCATCACTTCACTGTCGTCCAGCTCACGCAAGGCATCGCGCAGGTTGTTCGGCAGGCTTTGTTCGTTCTGCTCGTAAGAGTTACCCGACACCGGGGCGCCCGGTTCGATCTTGTTGGTCAAACCGTGATGCACGCCTGCCAGCACCGATGCCATCAACAGATACGGGTTGGCGTCGGCACCCGCGACACGGTGCTCGATACGCACCGCATCGGCAGAGCCGGTCGGTACGCGCACGGCCACGGTGCGGTTATCCAGGCCCCAGCTCGGGGAGTTGGGAACGTAAAACTGAGCACCGAACCGACGATACGAGTTGACGTTCGGGCAAAGGAACGCCATCTGCGCCGGTAGGGTCTCGAGCACACCGCCGATGGCATGACGTAACGCGGCGTTCTGCTCGGGATCCTCGCTTGTGAAGATGTTCTTGCCATCGCGATCCAGGATCGAGATGTGCACATGCAAACCATTGCCTGCCTGGCCCGGATAAGGCTTGGCCATGAAGGTGGTGTCCATTTCATGGTCGTAGGCGATGTTCTTGATCAGGCGCTTGAGCAGTACCGCGTAGTCGCACGCTTTGATCGGGTCGGCAACGTGGTGCAGGTTGACTTCAAACTGAGCCGGAGCACTTTCCTTGACGATGGCGTCAGCAGGAATACCTTGCTCCTTGGCACCTTCCAGAATGTCCTGGAGGCAGTCGACGTATTCGTCGAGGTCGTCGATCAGGTAGACCTGGGTCGAGTGCGGGCGTTTGCCGGAAATCGGCGAGCGTGGTGGTTGCGGACGGCCATTCACGTTCTCCTGATCGATCAGGTAGAACTCCAGCTCGAAAGCGGCGCAAATGGTCAGGCCCATTTCGTCGAACTTGGCGACGACCTGGCGCAGTACTTCACGCGGGTCAGCGAAAAACGGATCGCCTTCCAGCTCGTGCATGGTCATCAGCAGCTGCGCGGTAGGGCGCTTCTGCCAAGGCTCGTTGCACAGGGTATCGGGGATTGGATAACAGATTCGGTCAGCATCACCGATGTCCAGACCCAGGCCGGTGCTTTCCACCGTCGAGCCATTGATATCCAGGGCAAATAAAGAGGCAGGCAGGTTGATGCCTTTCTCGTAAACCTTATGGAGGCTGGTGCGTTCAATGCGCTTGCCGCGCACCACACCATTCATATCTGCAATCAGAAGGTCAACGTACAGAACCTCAGGATGTTCCTTAAGGAACGCGTTCGCTTCGTTAAGCTGAACGGCACGCGGGGGTACCGACATGATGCAACACCTTTGTTGTTAAAAATATCAATCATCGAGCATTACGGGATTCAGTCAATCCGAAAGCCATGATGAAGTCAAGGGAGCCATCCATTGCCCCGGAAAGGCGCAAAACGGCCATTTTTGCCGCAATACAGGGCGGCTGATCAGGCGCCGGAGGCTTTTAAAATCGGGGCCTGTAACACCTGTGTTGTATTTTTTACGGCGCGGTTGTGGAAAAAAATGAACAAGGCTAAGCTCGATTCAACCCAAAACAGCCACAACACGGGGGTTCCATGTCACGCCTGCCCTTGATTGGCGTTACCGCCTGCAGCCAGCAGATCGGTGCTCATGCTTATCATGTCAGTGGCGACAAATATGTCCGGGCGGTAGCTGTGGCTGCCAAGGGCTTGCCGCTGATTCTGCCGTCGCTGGGACCCTTGCTCGACCCTGCCGAGATTCTTGCCAGCCTTGATGGACTGTTGTTCACCGGCTCGCCTTCCAATGTCGAACCCTACCACTATAGTGGCCCTGCCAGCGCTCCGGGTACTGCCCATGATCCCGAGCGCGACCGCACCACCTTACCGCTAATTCGTGCTGCCGTGGCCGCTGGTGTTCCGGTGTTGGGCATTTGCCGAGGGTTTCAGGAGCTCAACGTGGCGTTTGGCGGCAGCCTGCATCAACGGGTTCATGAAACCGGAACCTTCATGGATCATCGTGAGCCGGACAACGAGCCGGTGGAGGTGCAGTATGCGCCCAGCCATGCCATGCATGTTCAGCCAGGCGGCGTTCTGGCAGGCCTGGGGCTGGCCAGCGAAATATGTGTCAATTCAATTCATGGTCAGGGAATCGAGCATCTGGCGCCCGGCCTGCGTGTTGAAGCCACTGCGCCGGATGGCTTGATCGAGGCTGTCTCGGTCCACGGCAGTCAGACGTTTGCCCTCGGGGTGCAATGGCATCCCGAGTGGCAAGTCAGCGCGAATCCCGATTACCTTGCTATCTTTCGAGCATTTGGCGATGCCTGCCGAAAGCGCTCAGTACAACGCGACGCCGATGCGTCAGCCAACCCCTGATTCGCAATCAGGACCAAGACCACCTGAGGTATTTATGAGTACCAACCTCGACCAGCTCACCGATTGGTTGAAAGAACACAAGATCACCGAAGTCGAATGCATGATTGCAGACCTCACCGGGATCACTCGCGGCAAGATTTCGCCCACCAACAAATTCATTGCCGAGAAGGGAATGCGCTTGCCGGAGAGCGTATTGCTGCAGACGGTGACCGGTGATTACGTCGAAGACGACATCTATTACGAGCTGCTGGACCCGGCGGACATCGACATGTTCTGCCGCCCGGACGCCAACGCGGTGTACGTCGTGCCATGGGCCATCGAGCCCACGGCGCAGGTGATCCACGACACCTACGACAAGCAAGGCAACCCCATCGAGCTGTCGCCGCGCAACGTACTCAAGAAAGTCCTCAAGCTGTACGCCGATCATGGCTGGCAGCCGATTGTCGCGCCGGAAATGGAGTTTTACCTCACCAAGCGCAGCGACGACCCTGACTATCCATTGCAGCCGCCGGTCGGTCGTTCGGGCCGTCCGGAAACCGGTCGCCAGTCGTTCTCCATTGAAGCGGCGAACGAATTCGATCCGCTGTTCGAAGACGTCTACGACTGGTGCGAGCTGCAGAACCTGGATCTGGACACGCTGATCCACGAAGACGGCACGGCGCAGATGGAGATCAATTTCCGTCATGGTGATGCGCTGTCCCTGGCCGACCAGATCCTGGTGTTCAAGCGCACCATGCGCGAAGCCGCGCTCAAGCACGATGTGGCTGCCACCTTCATGGCCAAGCCGATGACGGGCGAGCCGGGCAGCGCCATGCATTTGCATCAGAGCATCATCGACATCCGCACCGGCAAGAACATCTTCTCCAACGAAGACGGGACCATGAGCGAGCTGTTCCTGCAGCACATCGGCGGCTTGCAGAAGCTGATCCCCGAGCTGCTGCCGCTGTTCGCGCCCAACGTCAATTCGTTCCGCCGCTTCCTGCCGGACACTTCGGCACCGGTCAACGTGGAGTGGGGCGAAGAGAACCGCACCGTCGGCCTGCGCGTACCGGACGCCGGGCCGCAGAACCGTCGTGTGGAAAACCGCTTGCCGGGTGCCGACGCGAACCCGTACCTGGCCATCGCCGCGAGCCTGCTGTGTGGCTACATCGGCATGGTCGAACACATCAACCCGAGCGCCCCGGTGGTCGGCCGTGGCTACGAACGCCGCAACCTGCGTCTGCCATTGACCATTGAAGATGCATTGGAACGCATGGAAAACAGCAAGACCGTCGAAAAGTATCTGGGTGAGAAATTCATCAAGGGCTACGTCGCGGTCAAACGCGCCGAGCATGAAAACTTCAAACGCGTGATCAGTTCCTGGGAGCGGGAGTTCCTGCTGTTTGCGGTGTGATGTACAGCGCACAACATTTGATGTGAACGCTGGACCTGTGGGAGCGAGCTTGCTCGCGAAGGCATTATTTCTGGCTGAAAAAATATGTCGGATGTGCCGGCCTTTTCGCGAGCAAGCTCGCTCCCACATACAGCCTGCATTCCAACCCAGTGGGGTGCAGCTGCCACAAAGCATATGGAGTGTGTAATGAGTTCCAAGAACCCCAAGACTCGCGAATGGCAAGCCCTGAGCAGCGAGCATCACCTGGCGCCATTTAGCGACTACAAACAACTGAAGGAAGTCTGCCCGCGGATCATCACTCGCTCCAGCGGCGTGTACCTGTGGGACAGCGAAGGCCACAAGATTCTGGATGGCATGTCAGGCCTGTGGTGTGTCGCCATCGGTTATGGCCGCGATGAACTGGCTGATGCTGCTGCCAGACAGATGCGCGAGTTGCCGTACTACAACTTGTTTTTCATGACCGCTCACCCGCCGGTGCTGGAACTGGCCAAAGTCATCTCCGACATCGCGCCTGAAGGCATGAACCACGTGTTCTTTACCGGCTCGGGCTCCGAAGGCAACGACACCATGTTGCGCATGGTCCGCCATTATTGGGCGATCAAAGGCCAGCCGAACAAGAAAACCATCATCAGCCGGGTCAACGGCTATCACGGCTCGACCGTCGCTGGCGCGAGCCTGGGTGGCATGACGTATATGCATGAGCAGGGTGACCTGCCGATTCCGGGCATCGCGCACATTCCCCAGCCGTACTGGTTTGGCGAAGGCGGCGACATGACACCGGACGAGTTCGGCATCTGGGCCGCCGAGCAGTTGGAGAAGAAGATTCTCGAACTGGGCGTGGACAACGTTGGTGCATTCATTGCCGAGCCGATTCAGGGCGCGGGTGGTGTGATTGTGCCGCCTGAAACTTACTGGCCGAAGATCAAAGAGATCCTCGACAAGTACGACATCCTGTTCGTCGCCGACGAAGTGATCTGCGGGTTCGGCCGCACGGGTGAGTGGTTTGGTAGCGACTTCTACGGCCTCAAGCCGGACATGATGACCATCGCCAAGGGCCTCACCTCGGGTTACATCCCGATGGGCGGCCTGATCGTTCGCGATGAAGTGGTGGCGGTGCTCAACGAAGGTGGCGATTTCAACCATGGCTTTACCTACTCCGGGCATCCGGTGGCGGCGGCTGTGGCGCTGGAGAACATTCGCATCCTGCGTGAAGAGCGGATCGTGGAGCGCGTAAAGGCTAAAACGGCACCATACTTGCAGAAACGTCTGCGTGAGCTGAGCGATCATCCGCTGGTGGGTGAGGTGCGTGGCGTTGGCCTGTTGGGGGCCATTGAACTGGTCAAGGACAAGTCGACACGCGAGCGTTACACCGGCAAGGGCGCGGGCATGATCTGCCGAACCTTCTGCTTCGAAAATGGCCTGATCATGCGGGCAGTGGGCGACACGATGATCATCGCCCCGCCGTTGGTGATCAGCTTTGGCGAGATTGACGAGCTGATAGAGAAAGCTCGCAAGTGCCTGGATTTGACCTTGGCCGAGCTGCAGGGCTAGACCTGGATACAGTCGTTGGAGCGAGCGGGCGGCGTTCCGACTTGCCCGCGAATCAGGCGACGCGGTGCATCAGGATTAATGCGTTATCGTTCTTCGCGGGCAATCCTCGCTCCAACAAAGATACTCTTGAAAGCGACGCCACGAACTTGCCAGACTAATGGCTAGAAGCCGCCACCTAATAACACTGGAGTTGTACACATGAAAACATTTGGCAAGACCCTCCTCGCCCTGTCCCTGATGGGCGTCGTGGCCGCCGCTGCGCAGGCCGATGACAAAGTGCTGCACGTGTACAACTGGTCCGATTACATCGCGCCGGACACCATCTCCAAATTCGAAAAAGAGTCGGGCATCAAAGTCGTCTATGACGTGTTCGACAGCAATGAAACCCTGGAAGCCAAGCTGCTGGCGGGCAAGTCCGGTTACGACATCGTCGTGCCGTCGAACAACTTCCTCGCCAAGCAGATCAAGGCCGGGGTTTACCAGGAGCTGGACAAGTCCAAGCTGCCTAACTACAAAAACCTGAACACCGACCTGCTCAAGGCGGTATCCGTTAGCGATCCGGGCAACAAGCACGCCTTCCCGTACATGTGGGGTTCGATCGGCATCGGCTTCAACCCGGACAAGGTCAAGGCTGCACTGGGTGCCGATGCACCGACCAATACCTGGGACCTGCTGTTCAAGCCGGAGAACGCGGCCAAGCTGAAATCCTGTGGCATCAGCTTCCTCGATTCGCCAACCGAAATGCTGCCGATTGCCCTGCATTACCTGGGCTATCCGACCGACAGCCAGGACAAGAAGCAACTGGCCGAAGCCGAAGCGCTGTTCATGAAGATTCGCCCATCGATTGGCTACTTCCACTCGTCCAAGTACATCTCTGACCTGGCCAACGGCAACATCTGCGTTGCCGTGGGTTATTCAGGTGACATCTACCAGGCCAAATCCCGCGCTGAAGAAGCGGGTGGCAAGGTCAAGGTCAGCTACAACATTCCCAAAGAAGGTGCAGGCAGCTTCTACGACATGGTCGCCATCCCCAAAGACGCGGAAAACGTCGACGGCGCCTACAAGTTCATGGACTTCCTGATGAAGCCGGAAATCATGGCCGAAATCACCAACGAGGTGCATTTCCCGAACGGCAACTCCGCCTCGACGCCGCTGGTCAACAAAGACATCACCAGCGACCCGGGCGTTTACCCGCCAGCTGATGTGCTGTCCAAGCTCTACGCCATTGCTGATCTGCCAGCCGCGACACAGCGCATCATGACGCGCAGCTGGACCAAGATTAAGTCGGGTAAATAAGCCCAGGTTGAGTGCTTGGCGCTAAACCTGTGGGAGCGAATTCATTCGCGAAAGGGCCGGTACATCCAACGCATCTGTTTCGCCTGGAATGCCGCCTTCGCGAATGAATTCGCTCCCACCGATCCGGGTCCGCTGGCCCACCCAACCCGTTGTCACATAAAGTTTTTTTGCGATACGCGGTCAACAACGGTAAGTTGCGCGCCCCGGATTTTTCCTACACAGGCACCAGACCCCACCTCAAAAAAGGATTGATCACGTGTCTATTTCTTTTATTGCCAAATCCATGCTCGCGGCGGCTACGCTGACACTCACTGTCGGTGCTCAGGCTGCGTCTACCGTGCATGTTTATAACTGGTCCGATTACATCGGCACGACCACCCTCGAAGACTTTGAAAAAACCACCGGCATCAAGCCGATGTACGACGTCTTCGACTCCAACGAAACCCTGGAAGCCAAGCTGCTTGCAGGCCGCACCGGCTATGACGTGGTCGTGCCGTCTAACCATTTCCTCGGCAAACAGATCAAGGCGGGCGCTTTTCAGAAGCTCGACAAGAGCCAGTTGCCCAACTACAAAAACCTCGACCCGGCGCTGCTCAAGCGTCTGGAAAAAAACGATCCGGGTAACCAGTACGCTGTGCCGTATCTGTGGGGCACCAACGGCATCGGCTACAACGTCGAGAAAGTCAAAGCGGTACTGGGCATCGACAAAATCGACTCCTGGGCCGTGCTGTTCGAGCCGGAGAACATCAAGAAGCTGCAAAGCTGCGGCGTAGCCTTCATGGATTCGGCTGATGAAATGCTCCCGGCGGTGCTCAATTACATGGGCCTGGACCCGAACAGCACCAACGAAGCGGACTACAAGAAAGCCGAAGCCAAACTCATGGCCGTGCGGCCTTACGTGACCTACTTCCATTCCTCGAAATACATTACCGACCTGGCCAATGGCGACATTTGCGTGGCGGCGGGCTTCTCGGGTGATGTATTCCAGGCCAAGGCGCGTGCTGCAGAAGCAGGCAAGGGCGTGAACATCGCCTATAGCATCCCGAAAGAGGGCGGCAACCTGTGGTTCGACATGCTGGCGATCCCTGCTGACGCCAAGAACAGCAAAGAAGCCCACGCCTTTATCAATTACTTGCTTGATCCAGCGGTCATCGCCAAAGTCAGCGATCAGGTGGGCTATGCCAATCCGAATCCTGCATCCGTCGAACTGATGGACCAGGCGATTCGTACCGATGAGGCCGTGTACCCGCCTCAGGCCGTGCTGGACCGTCTTTTCGTCAATAGCGAGTTGCCACCCAAGGTGCAACGTCTGATGACCCGCAGCTGGACCAAGGTCAAGTCGGGCAAATAAAAATCCAGCGCCCGGCCGCACTGGCCGGGCTGCAAACCAGTTGGGAGTTCCACCCATGGCAGTTGCCTCCGGCGCCTACAAGAAATCACTCGAAGGCGGTCAGCAACCCAAGCAGGTGCTGGTCAAGATCGATCGGGTCACGAAGAAATTCGACGAGACGATTGCCGTGGACGACGTGTCCCTGCAAATCAACAAGGGCGAAATCTTCGCCTTGCTGGGCGGTTCCGGCTCGGGCAAATCCACGCTGTTGCGCATGCTGGCCGGTTTCGAACGGCCCACCGAAGGCCGCATCTACCTGGATGGCGTCGACATCACCGACATGCCGCCGTATGAGCGCCCGATCAACATGATGTTCCAGTCCTATGCGCTGTTCCCGCACATGAGCGTGGAGCAGAACATCGCGTTCGGTCTGCAGCAGGACAAGCTGCCCAAGGCGGAGATCAAGGCCCGCGTCGAGGAAATGCTCAAACTGGTGCAGATGACCCAATACGCTCGCCGCAAACCGCATCAACTGTCGGGCGGCCAGCGGCAGCGGGTGGCGCTGGCGCGTTCCCTGGCGAAAAAGCCCAAGCTGCTGTTGCTCGATGAACCGATGGGCGCGCTGGATAAAAAGCTGCGTTCGCAGATGCAGCTGGAGTTGGTGGAAATCATCGAGCGGGTTGGCGTGACCTGTGTGATGGTGACCCACGACCAGGAAGAGGCCATGACCATGGCCGAGCGTATCGCCATCATGCACCTGGGCTGGATCGCCCAGATCGGCAGCCCCATCGACATCTACGAAACCCCGACCAGTCGCCTGGTCTGCGAATTCATCGGTAACGTCAACCTGTTCGAAGGCGAAGTGATCGAAGACATGGAAGGCCATGCCCTGATCCGCAGCCCTGAGCTGGAGCGCAATATCTATGTCGGCCACGGCGTGACCACCTCGGTGGAGGACAAACACATCACCTACGCCTTGCGCCCGGAAAAACTGCTGGTCACCACTGAGCAACCGACGTTCGAGTACAACTGGTCCCGCGGCAAGGTCCACGACATCGCGTATCTGGGCGGCCACTCGGTGTTCTACGTCGAGTTGCCGTGCGGCAAGCTGGTGCAGTCTTTCGTGGCCAACGCCGAACGCCAGGGCACGCGGCCAACCTGGGGCGATGAAGTGTTTGTCTGGTGGGAAGACGACAGCGGCGTGGTACTGCGCTCATGAAACTACGCAAGATCAAACGGAACCTGAACCGCATCATCCCCAATGGCAGGCAACTGGTCATCGGCGCGCCGTTTCTCTGGCTGTTCCTGTTCTTTGCCTTGCCGTTCCTGATCGTCATCAAGATCAGCTTCGCCGAAGCCGATGTGGCAATCCCGCCGTACACGGAAATTTTCAGCTACGCCGAGCAGAAGTTCGAAGTGATCCTCAACTTCGCCAACTACGCGCTGCTGACCGGCGATGACCTGTACATTTCGGCGTACCTGGGCTCGCTGAAAATGGCTTTCTTCAGCACCTTGTTGTGCCTGTTGATCGGCTTCCCCATGGCGTACGGCATCGCCACTGCGCGCAAGGAGCTGCAAACCGTTCTGTTGCTGCTGATCATGATGCCGACCTGGACCGCGATCTTGATCCGGGTTTACGCCTGGATGGGCATCCTCAGCAATAACGGGCTGCTCAACGCCTTTCTGATGTGGCTCGGCTTGATCGACGAGCCGCTGCAGATACTCAATACCAACCTGGCGGTCTATATCGGCGTGGTCTATTCATACCTGCCGTTCATGATCCTGCCGCTGTACGCCAACCTCGTCAAACACGACACCAGCCTGCTGGAAGCCGCGTCCGACCTGGGCTCCAGCACCTTCAACAGCTTCTGGAAAATCACTGTGCCGCTGTCCAAAAACGGCGTAATTGCCGGCTGCATGCTGGTGTTCATTCCCGTGGTGGGCGAGTTCGTCATCCCCGAGCTGCTGGGTGGCCCGGAAACCCTGATGATCGGCCGCGTGCTGTGGCAGGAATTCTTCAACAACCGCGACTGGCCGGTGGCTTCGGCGCTGGCGGTGATCATGCTGTTGATCCTGATCGTCCCGATCATCCTGTTTAACCGCAGTCAGGCCAAAGAGCTGGAGGGCAGGGCATGAGAGGCTTTCGATTCTCGAACATGATGCTGGTCCTGGGCCTGATTTTTATCTATGCGCCGATGGTGATTCTGGTCATCTATTCGTTCAACGCCTCCAAGCTGGTGACGGTCTGGGGCGGCTGGTCGGTGCACTGGTATGTAGGCCTGCTGGACAATTCGCAGCTGATGGGCTCGGTGATGCGCTCGCTGGAAATCGCCACTTACACGGCAATTGCGGCAGTGGCGCTGGGCACCATGGCGGCGTTCGTGCTGACGCGCATCACGCGTTTCAAGGGCCGCACTTTTTTCGGCGGGCTGGTGACGGCGCCGCTGGTAATGCCGGAAGTGATCACGGGGCTGTCGCTGTTGCTGCTGTTCGTGGCCATGGCGCAATTGATCGGCTGGCCGCAGGAGCGCGGGATTGTCACCATCTGGATCGCCCACACCACGTTCTGCGCCGCTTATGTGGCAGTGGTGGTGTCGGCGCGCTTGCGTGAGCTGGACCTGTCGATTGAAGAAGCCGCCATGGACCTGGGCGCACGGCCGTGGAAGGTGTTCTTCCTGATCACCATCCCGATGATCGCGCCATCATTGGCGGCGGGGGCGATGATGTCGTTCGCGCTGTCGCTGGATGATCTGGTGCTCGCCAGCTTCGTCTCCGGCCCTGGCTCGACGACCTTGCCAATGGAAGTGTTTTCCGCAGTGCGCCTGGGCGTGAAGCCTGAGATCAATGCCGTGGCGAGCCTGATTCTGCTGGCGGTTTCGTGTGCGACCTTTCTGGTCTGGTTCTTCACCCGCCGCGCCGAACAGCAGCGCAGGAAAGCCATTCAGCAAGCCATCGAAGAAAGCGCTGCCGACACCTACAAACAACCCGATCCCCGCCGCGCGCCCGCGCCGGTTTGATGGGTTGAGCAAAACCTGTTGGAGCGAGGCTTGCCCGCGAAGCAGGCACTGCGGTGTATCAGATACATCGGGGCGCCTGCTTCGCGGGCAAGCCTCGCTCCAACGAGATCAGCTTCCCGGCACCAGCCTCAAGGTGCCTTTGGCATGCTTCGCCACATCCTCTTCGCTCAGATGCTGTGGCACGTAGCCGCCGCTGATGTAGGTCTGTGCCAGATCCGAATAATGCTCATCGAACAACACGCCACTCTGCCCGACCGGGTTGATGCCCAGTGCGTGGGCCGGGTCGGCGAAGTCGATCAGGCGGCGGGTGGACGGGCCGTAGGTCACCGGCCACGGCGCGGGACCGATGCGCGCCGAGAGGTTGTTCGGCACTTCATGGGTTCCCGGCGCCGCAAACGGGCCGACATTGAACAACTGATCCAGCGGCTTTTGCGTGCCCAGCGGATGGGCATGCGTTACGGTATGGGCCATGCCCCAGAGCCATTCATCCGCATTGAGCCCATACGTGGACTTCAGATGCGACACCGTGGCATGCCAGGCGACTTTGACAGTCTCGGCGCGGCTCTCTTCAAACGGTGAGTTGCGATTGTTCCACCACGGCGAGCCGGCATCGGCGGCCAGACGTGGCAGCGCTGCATCGATCACCCGGGTCGACAGCAACGTCTCGAAAAGACCGTCGCCCAATTCATCGTGGAAGGTTTCTTCGGTGAGGTCCGAAAGGAACTGATTGAACAGGGTCGCGCCCACGGAATTCACGGCATAGTCGCCTTTCCAGCTGGCCAGTGTTTCGACCAGGGCTTTTTCCTCCGGATCGGTGATGACCTCGCGCAGCACCGGAATCAACGGCTTCAACATCCGGGCAGCGTAGTCGGTCTCGGTGCCCAGTTGCAGCGCCTTGCTGTTATCCAGGTTCCACTTCACACGCTCATCACTCAACTGCCGGTTCAACTGCTGGCCGCGATCCGCCAGGTTGTAATAGCCAGGGATCTGCATGCCCGCGGGCGAAACCGGCTGAGTATTGGCGGAGACGATATAGCCGCGCGCCGGGTTCTCTTCCTGCGGGTTGGCGCTGAATGGGTAAAAGCCCAGCTTGTCCGCCTGACCCGTGCTGCCATCCAGGATGTAGCCCGGATTGACGCCTTCCGGGCGAATCGGCAACTGCGCGGCGGCCCACCAGCCGATATCGCCCTTGGCATTGGCCCAGACGATATTCAGGCCCGGCGACTGGATCTTTTGCGCGGCGCTGCGCATTTTGGCCAGTGTGTCGGCGCGGTTGGCCTCGTAGAAACCTTCCAGAATCGGGTTCTCGGATTCAAGAAATGACCACCACATGGCGACAGGGGTGGTGCCGGCTGTGACGCCGATAACGTCATTCACAATCGGCCCGTGGGGCGAGCTGCGCAGGGTCAGCGGCTCCGGTGACTGGCCTTTGACTGCGATCTGCTGCTGGCTGATGGTCATGTCGACCCACTGCCCGTGATACCAGATCTGGTTGGGGTTTTCGGGGTTGGTCTTCTCGGCGATCAGGTCCAGATCGTCGTTCTGGAACATGGTCAGGCTCCAGCCGAAATCCATGTTGTTGCCCAGCGACGCGAACGGGTTCAGGGGCTGATGATGACCGTACAGCTCAAAACCCGGCGCGGACAGATGGGCTTCGTACCAGATGGCAGGGACCGAGAAGCGAATGTGTGGATCACCCGCCAGCAGCGGCTTGCCGCTTTGGGTCCGGCTGCCGGAAACCGCCCATGCGTTGCTGCCTTCAAATTGCGGCAAGCCAGCCTGCTCCAGCGCCTGATGGCTCAGGAAAGCCAGCTGGTCGAGGCTCTTCCAGTCATTGGCCGAAAGGTTGGGCGCCTGATTCAGAACTCCCTGGGGCTGCCAGTCCAGATCGAAGACTTTCAGGTACTGCGGCCCCAGTTCATCACGCACATAGGTCAGCAGCGGCTCGGTACGAAACGCCGCCGCGAAGCTATAGGCCATGTAACCGCCGACGCTCAAGGTATCTTGCGCAGTGAAGGGCCGTCTGGGGATGCCCAATACGTCGAACTCCAGCGGCTTGGGATGGGTGGCCTGAAATTGATTGATGCCATCCAGATAGGCTTGCAGTGCTTTCCAGGCCAGCGTGTTTTTATCCTGGCGTGCCACATAGGCGTCAGCGTGTTCACGAATCCGCAGGCTGCGAAACAGTCTGTCGGTAGCGACGAGTTTCGGCCCCAGCACTTCAGCCAGCTCACCACGCGCCAGGCGGCGCATCATTTCCATCTGGAACAGTCGGTCCTGAGCCTGAACATAACCCAGGGCCCGATACAGGTCCGCCTCGTTTTCGCCGCGAATATGTGGCACACCGCGCTCGTCGTAGCGCACCGTCACGGGGGCTTGCAGCCCGGCAACGCTCAGCTCGCCATCACGCTGCGGCTGTTTACTGTGCACATACCAGACACCGCCGCCGATAAGGATGGCGATGATGAACACGAGGATAGACAGACTGCGTTTCATTGGGTGGCTCGGGGGGCTGGGCGAGAGGAGAAGGCTACAGATTTGCGGGGGGGTTGAGTAGGCTTGGCTTGCTCCTGTTGGAGCGAGGCTTGCCCGCGAAGAAGATAACGCGGTATGCCTGATTAACCGCGTTGTCTGATTCGCGGGCAAGCCTCGCTCCAACATGGGAATCGTCCACTGGCCAGGCGTGATGGGTGTCGCGTCTGGTGAATGTCGGGTTCAACGCGTCCGCCCCGTTGCGTCTGACTTGCCATGCTTTGTAATACAGATGAAGATCGAGCCACTGTCTATCGTCTCCCCGGTGTTTCCATGGCTGCCACCTTTGATCCTGATGTGCTGCGTGCCAGCCTGCAACCGCTTGGCGCTGGCCAGCCGCTGAGCGAGAGCGGGCGCGCTTATCAGCGTTTCTACAGTGTTGCGGGTGCCGGGGCGGTGCGCAGCTGGCTGGGCAGGATGGATGTGGGCGGCTACGAAGTGGTGGGCCAAGTATGGCTGCCCGAGCAGCCGGTGGCTACGTTGTTTCTGATCCATGGTTTTTATGACCACATGGGCTTGTTCCGGCATTTGATCGACTGGGCCATGAAGATGGGCTTCGCGGTGATTGCCTGCGACCTGCCGGGGCATGGCCTGTCCAGTGGCTCGCGGGCCAGCATTGATGACTTCGCCGAATACCAGGTGGTGTTGACGCACCTGTTCGAGCAAGCCTCGACCCTGAAATTGCCCCAGCCCTGGCACCTCTGCGGACAAAGCACGGGTGGGGCGATCCTTATCGATCATCTGCTCAATCGAGGTGAGCACAGCCCCGCTCAGGGTCAGGTTATCCTGCTGGCGCCGCTGGTAAGGCCCCGCGCCTGGGGTTGGTCGAAGTTCAGTTATTACCTGCTCAAACCCTTCGTCAAAGGCATTGCCCGGCGCTTCAGCGAGAATTCCAACGCGCCCGCCTTTCTGCCCTTTCTGCTGGCCGACCCGCTGCAACCCAATCGCTTGCCGACCGCCTGGGTAGGTGCGCTGGCGCGCTGGATTCAGCGAGTGGAATCAGCCCCCGCCAGCCTGCGCAGCCCGATCATTATCCAGGGCGATGCCGACATGACGGTTGACTGGGGTCATAACCTTGCGGTGCTCAACGAGAAATTCAGCCAGCCGCAGATCTTGATGCTCAAGCAAGCCCGGCACCATCTGGCTAACGAGCTGCCGGAGTTTCGGGCGCGGTATCTGGCGTTTGTTGAACAGAAGATAAGGCTCGCGTCGACCCGATAAAGCAGGTTAACGGGCAGGCGTCAGGCTTGACGTGCTTTGCCCGACGGCCAACCCGGCCCGAATCGCCGCCAGCGCGGCCTGGTAATAGGCTTTGCCTTCGGTGGATTCGGCGAAGGAGGAGAATTCTTCCAGCTCCGGGTCAGACAAGTCGCGGTACACGTACAGCAGCGTGTTGTTCATGTCGGCGGCGATTTGTGCCATCAGGCGTTCGCGCTGACCATCCAGCATGCCTTGTGCCTGACCGCCGCCCAGCAAGCCGGGGATCATCTGGCTCAGGCTGTCGGCAGCGACACCGGCAATCGCTAGGCTGACTTCGGCCCCGGCCTGTTTGGCGGGCAGCGCCTGAGCCAGATGGCCGATCAGCAGTTGGCGCGTCGCATCGGCTTGAATCTGCGGCAGACCCTGGGCGTTTTTCGCCAGTTGATCCGGGCGGGTTGCGGTCAGTTCGGCATTTACGATCTTGCGGCCCAATGGCGACTGGAAGAACTTCAGCGCAGGCGTCGGATCACGCAACGTGTCGCGCAGGCGCTGCTCGGCGCGCTGATCCATTGCCTGGGCGGCGAAGCGCTGATCGCTGTTGCTGACCAGTGCCTGATAGACCGCTGGCGGCAGGCTGTTGCGGTATCGCTGTTGCGCGGCTTTGAGGGCATCGCTGAAATGCGCGCGCTGTTCTGGCCAGCCAGCGACCTTGTACAGCTGGTCATAGCCGTCTGCCCAGGCGGGCATCGTGCAGAACATCAACAACACAACAAACAAACGGCGCATAGGGACTCCTGTCGGCAGGCGGCTATTCTCCGGGTCCCGGCGGGGCTTTGTCGAGCCTGCGCGGTTGATATTTCATGGACTTGGCAATCCGGCACTGGGGGTGCTTCCCGATTAACAGGCGGCTGGATACTATGCGCCATGCAAATCACCTTCGATCACCCGCTGCTGTTACGAATAGTCGACGACCTGGCCGCCCGCAGCTGGTCGCAGCAGAACATCTTCGTGCCCGAGAACCTGACCCGTGAGCTGGCCGCTGAATGCCGCAAGCGTGCAGCCGAAGGTGAACTTGCGCCTGCGGCCGTGGGGCGCGGCCCGTTTCAGGAGATTCGCGAAGGGATCCGCGGCGATCGAATCCAATGGATCGAACCGGGCCAGGCCGAGCCTTGCGATGCCTACCTGGCGTTGATGGACAGCCTGCGTGTTGCGCTCAATCGCGGTTTGTTTCTCGGCCTTGAAGACTTCGAAAGCCACTTTGCCCTGTATCCGCCGGGTGCGTTCTACCTCAAGCATGTGGACCGCTTTCGCGATGATGATCGGCGCATGGTCTCGGCGGTGTTGTACCTCAACGATGCCTGGCTGCCTGAGCATGGTGGCCAGTTGCGCATGTTCTTTGACGACGCCACCCAACATGAAGTGCAGCCCGGCGGCGGTAGCCTGGTGGTGTTCATGTCCGGCGACATCCCCCACGAAGTCCTGCCCGCCAGCCGTGACCGGCTTTCCGTCACCGGCTGGTTTCGGCGGCGTGGCGATGGGGTTTTCTAGATTCTGCTCCCATGGAATATGGGCTGTTCTGCCAGCATGAAACCTTTGTCATAAACCCCATTTCTGCGGGCTACCCAAAATCGCGTCCATAAAAAAGGAGACCACAGGGTCTCCTTTTGTCCTGCCATCGGAACCTAGAACAATACGCGGCTGCGGATTGTGCCTTTGATGTGTTGCAGCTTTTCCTGAGCCAGATCGGAATACTCGGCATCGACGTCGATGACCACGTAGCCGACTTTCTCGTTGGTCTGCAGGAACTGACCGGAAATGTTGATGCCGTTTTCGGCGAAGACCTTGTTGATCTCCATCAGCACGCCCGGGATGTTCTCGTGGATGTGCAGCAGACGGTGCTTGCCAGGGTGAGCGGGCAGGGCCACTTCCGGGAAATTGACCGACGACACCGACGTACCGTTGTCGCTGTACTTGACCAGTTTCTCCGCCACTTCCAGACCGATGTTGGCCTGGGCTTCGGCCGTCGAGCCGCCGATGTGCGGGGTCAGGATCACGTTGTCCAGGCCACGCAGCGGGCTTTCGAAGATGTCGTCGTTGGAGCGCGGCTCTACCGGGAACACGTCGATCGCGGCGCCGATCAGGTGTTTGTCCTTGATCGCGTCAGCCAGGGCGTCGAGGTCCACGACCGTGCCGCGGGCGGCGTTGATCAGGATCGAGCCCTTTTTCATGGCGCGGATTTCTTTCTCGCCAATCATCATTTGGGTGGACGGCAGTTCAGGTACATGCAGCGACACGATGTCTGCCATGCCCAGCAGCTCGTTCAGGCTGGGGACCTGGGTTGCGTTGCCCAGTGGCAGCTTGGTCAGCGGGTCGTAGAAGAACACCTGCATGCCCAGGCTTTCGGCCAGTACCGACAACTGAGTACCGATCGAGCCGTAACCGATGATGCCCAGTTTCTTGCCACGGATTTCGAAGGAGTTGGCAGCGCTCTTGATCCAGCCACCGCGATGGCAGGAAGCATTCTTCTCCGGGATGCCGCGCAGCAGCAGAATCGCTTCGGCCAGCACCAGCTCGGCAACCGAACGGGTGTTGGAGTACGGCGCGTTGAACACAGCGATACCGCGTTCACGGGCTGCGTTCAGGTCAACTTGGTTGGTACCGATGCAGAAGCAGCCGACCGCGACCAGTTTCTTCGCGTGGTCGAACAGCTCTTCAGTCAGTTGGGTGCGAGAGCGGATACCGATGAAATGAGCGTCGGCGATCTTTTCTTTCAGTTCGGCTTCCGGCAGAGACTTGGTGTGGTACTCGATGCTGGTGTAACCGGCTGCCTTGAGGACGTCCACAGCGGATTGATGGACGCCTTCGAGAAGAAGGAACTTGATCTTGCTCTTGTCGAGGGAAGTCTTGCTCATCTGCTTTAACCTGTGTCCCGGAGAAATTGGCAGTAAGTGAAGCATGCGCATATCGGCCAAAAGCTCGATTAGCGGGGGGCGTATGCTAGCATATGCACCCCGCGAAACCCCATTCCTGGACGTGAACCGTTCTCAGGATGACCATGAATTGTTCGAGAGTTCCGTCGATGACCCATCCTGCGTTGATAGATGAGCTGAAGACCCTGGTTGAGCCTGGCAAAGTGCTGACCGATGCCGACTCCCTTGAGGCTTACGGCAAGGACTGGACCAAACAATATCCGCCTGCACCGACGGCCATCGTGTTTCCCAAGACCATCGAACAAGTCCAGGCCATCGTCCAGTGGGCCAACCGCCATCGTGTTGCCCTGGTCCCTTCCGGCGGCCGCACCGGGCTTTCCGCTGCTGCGGTCGCGGCCAACGGTGAAGTGGTGGTTTCGTTCGATTACATGAACCAGGTGCTGGAACTGAACCTGACCGAGCGCACCGCACGCGTTCAGCCGGGGGTGATCACCAAGCAGCTGCAGAACCTCGCGGAAGAAAACGGTCTGTACTACCCGGTGGACTTCGCGTCGTCGGGCTCCAGCCAGATTGGCGGCAACATCGGTACCAATGCGGGCGGGATCAAGGTGATTCGCTACGGCATGACCCGCAACTGGGTGGCGGGCCTGAAGGTCGTGACCGGCAAGGGCGACATTCTTGAGCTGAACAAGGACCTGATCAAAAACGCCACCGGCTACGATTTGCGTCAGCTGTTCATCGGCGGTGAAGGCACGCTGGGCTTTGTCGTCGAGGCCACCATGCGCCTGGACCGCGCGCCGAAGAACCTTACCGCGATGGTGCTGGGCACGACCGATTTCGACTCGATCATGCCGGTGCTGCACGCCTTCCACGGCAAGCTGGACCTGACCGCCTTCGAATTCTTCTCCGACAAAGCCTTTGCTCGGGTCATGAGCCGTGGTGACGTGCCATCGCCGTTCGATACTCCATGCCCGTTCTATGTGCTGCTGGAATTCGAAGCCACCACCGAAGACATCGCCAACGAAGCGCTCGCCACTTTCGAGCATTGCGTCGAGCAGGGTTGGGTGCAGGATGGCGTGATGAGCCAGAGCGAACAGCAACTGCAGAACCTGTGGAAGCTGCGCGAGTACATCTCCGAAACCATCTCGCATTTCACGCCGTACAAGAACGACATTTCGGTCACCGTTTCCAAAGTGCCGGCTTTCCTGGGCGAAATCGATGCCATCGTTGCCGAGTACTACCCGGACTTCGAAGTGCTGTGGTACGGCCACATCGGCGACGGCAACCTGCATTTGAACATCCTCAAGCCCGAGGCTCTCGACAAGGAAGAATTCTTCGTCAAGTGCGCCAAGGTCAACAAATGGGTGTTCGAGACCGTGCAGAAATACAACGGCTCGATTTCCGCCGAGCACGGCGTGGGCATGACCAAACGGGATTATCTGGAGTACAGTCGTTCGCCGGTGGAAATCGAATACATGAAGGCCGTCAAGGCAGTGTTCGACCCGAACGGCATAATGAACCCCGGCAAAATCTTCGCTGTTTAACCACCCCAACGAGACCCAGGAGCCGCCATGAGCTATCAGCACAAGTATGTCGACGGAACGAGCATCCACTTCCCGATGGGCAAGGCGGTTTGCGTTGGCCGTAACTACGCCGAGCACGCTAAAGAACTGAACAACGCGGTACCCACCGAGCCTTTGCTGTTCATCAAACCTGGCAGCGCTGTGGTTGCGTTGGAAGGCGGCTTCACTATCCCGGCTGATCGCGGTGCCGTGCATTACGAAGCCGAAATCGTGGTGCTGATCGGCAAGCCGCTGAGCAAAAGCCCGAGCCGTGAAGAAGTGCTGGATGCCATTTCCGGCTTTGCGCCTGGCCTGGACCTGACCTTGCGCGATGTGCAGACCAAGCTGCGCGACAAGGGTTACCCGTGGGAAGAAGCCAAGAGCTTCGACGGCGCGGCCGTGATTGCCCCGTTTGTGTCGGCCGATACCTTTTCGGACCTGACGGATATCGGCATTCGCCTGACCATCAATGGCGAAGTGCGCCAGGATGGCAACAGCCGCGACATGCTCAACCCGATCGTGCCGGTGATCCAGCACATGGCGGCGTGCTTCTCGCTGCAGGCAGGCGACGTGATCATGACCGGCACTCCGGCTGGCGTCGGTCCGTTGTTGGCCGGTGATGAGTTGTCCATCGAGCTGGTCGGTCAGAAAGCCTTCGAGAGCAGCGTTCGCTGATTTCAAAGCGTGACCCAGAGCCGCCTGTGATACCCGTCGCAGGCGGCTTTTTTGTGCCTGGAAGGATCGAACAGCGTCAATTGGCGTTTTTTTCACAATTGATCTGGATAATCCGGCCTCCAGCCCCCGCTCGGGGCAATGTGCTACCCGATGCCATTTCGCTCAGGAACACTCAATGACCAGCCCTTCATCGCCACGCAAATCCCCACGCCGTCTGCTGCGCCTGAACCGGTACGTCTGGCTGCTGATCGTTGTGGTGATCGGTTACGGGGTGGCCTATGCCATGCATTGGGATGATCGCGGCCTGCTGTGGCTGGGCGAGCGCTTTGAAAGCAAGGCCGAGCGGACTGCCAGCGTCTGGCTGCCGGACTATGTGGTGGATATCGACGCCAAGCCGTTGCCGGGCATGGAAAAGGACGAGGCGTCCGACCTTTCGTACAACCCGCTGACCAAAACGCTGTTTTCGGTCATGGGCAAGAACCCGTTTCTCGTCGAGCTGACGCTCAAGGGCGAAGTCTTGCGCAAGATGCCGTTGGTGGGCTGGAGCAATCCCGAGGCGGTGGCGGTGCTGGAGAATGGCTTCATGGCGATCGTTGACGAGCGCCAGCATCACCTGACCATCGTCAAGGTCACACCTCAAACCACTACCCTGAATATCGCCGACTTCCCGCAGTACGACCTCGGACCGTCCAAAGACCAGAACAAGGCATTTGAGGCCATCGCCTGGGACCCGCGCAATCAGCAACTGATACTGGGCGAAGAACGTCCGGCGGCGATGTTTACCTGGAAAAGCGATGGCAGCGACAAGCTTGCGGGCGACAAGCAGAAAGTGCTCAGCGATGCCCTCGACGTACGAAACCTCTCTTCACTGACCATCGAGCCACGCACCGGCCACACCCTGGTGCTCTCGGCTGACTCGCACTTGCTTCTGGAGCTGAACGAACAGGGTAAACAAGTGAGCTTCATGACCTTGCTGGGCGGCTTCAACGGCCTCAAAGACACCATCCCCCGCGCCGAAGGTGTCGCGCTTGATGAGGAGGGCACGCTGTATATCGTCAGCGAGCCGAATTTGTTTTATTCCTTTCATAAGCGATAAATCGGTTTTGTTGGAGCGAGGCTTGCCCGCGAAGAGTGGTGACTCGGTCTGCCTGCCACGACCGCGGCGCTTGATTCGCGGGCAAGCCTCGCTCCAACGGAGTGTGCTTTCGTCTGCTGGCCTACCGCCATTAAGCTTCAATTCATCTTCGCATGCTATTCATGCTGCCCGCCCAACCCCTTGAGCTCTGTCAATGCGCCTCTCTGCCCCCCGAATGATTCTTGTACTGGTCGTGATCCTACTGGCGCTGCTGGGTTTTTTTGCCAATCGTGAATATCGCTTTGTTGAGCGCGCCTCGTTCAATTGGCAGCTGCTTTGGCAGGATAAGGATGTGCCTGCCATTGGCCTGAATGATTACCGCGTGGTGATTGAAGGCACAGTGATTGATGGCCTGCATGATGATGTCTCGGCGCTGAGCTATGACCCGGACCGCAAAAGCCTGTTCACGGTGACCAACCAGAACCCGGAAATGGTCGAGCTGAGCCTTGATGGGCGGATTCTGCGTCGCATTCCTCTGACCGGTTTTGGTGATGCCGAAGCCATCGAATACATCAGCCCCGGGATTTATGTCATCAGTGACGAGCGCAAGCAGCGTCTGATCAAGGTGCACATCGATGATGACACCACCTTTCTGGATGCGGCTGATGCCGAGCAGCTGACGCTGGGTATCGGCGCGGGCAGCAACAACGGCTATGAAGGGCTGGCGTACGACACCAAAGGCCAGCGACTGTTTGTCGCCAAGGAGCGCAGGCCTACACAGATCATCGAGGTGCGCGGCTTCCCGAACATGAACGCCGGTACGCCCAGCTCGATTGAGGTGTCATCTGACGCCAGGCGCGACGCAGGGTTGTTTGTGCGGGATATTTCCAGCCTGCAGTTCGATGAGCGCAGCGGGCATTTGCTGGCGTTGTCGGATGAGTCCCGGCAGATTGTGGAGCTCGACACCCAAGGCCGCGCAGTCGCCAATGTGTCGTTGAGCAAAGGCTCGATGGGCTTGAGCAAAGACGTGCCCCAGGCCGAAGGGCTGGCCATGGACGACGACGGCACGCTGTACGTGACCAGCGAGCCGAATCTGTTTTATGTGTTCAAGAAACAGTAAAGGCAGACAACATTGCAATTTCCTGTGGGAGCGAGCTTGCTCGCGAAGACGGTCTTCCATTCTCGGACGATGTTTCGTCTGAACTAGCCTCTTCGCGAGCAAGCTCGCTCCCACAAGTCCATCAAAAATGCAGGATCACGGCATCAACGCTTGAGCGTCTTGACCCCTTCACTGGTCCCCAGCAACAGCAGGTCCGCAGGCCGCGCCGCGAACAGGCCGTTGGTGACCACGCCAACGATGGCGTTGATCTGGCTTTCCACTTCCGCTGGATGGGTGATGTTCATGTTGTGCACATCGAGAATGATGTTGCCGTTGTCAGTCAGCACACCTTCACGGTAGACCGGATCACCGCCCAGCTTCACCAGCTGGCGAGCCACATGGCTGCGCGCCATCGGGATCACTTCAACCGGCAGCGGGAACGCGCCCAGCACCGGTACCAGCTTGCTGGCGTCGGCGATGCAGATGAAGGTCTTGGCCACCGCCGCGACGATTTTTTCGCGGGTCAATGCCGCGCCGCCGCCCTTGATCAGGTTCAGATGCTCGTCGCTTTCGTCGGCGCCATCGATATAGAACTCCAAATCGCTGACGGTATTGAGCTCGTACACCGGAATGCCATGGCCCTTGAGGCGTGCGGCGGTGGCTTCGGAGCTGGCGACGGCGCCGTCGAAAGCACCTTTGTGCTGAGCCAGTGCATCAATGAAACAGTTGGCGGTGGATCCGGTACCGACGCCGACGATGCTCTTGTCGTCCAGTTTCGGCAGGATGAAATCCACGGCGGCCTGCGCCACGGCTTGCTTGAGTTGGTCCTGGTTCATGCGGGCTCCACGGGTGCTGGATATATAGACCCGTAGGAGCGCGCTTGCCCGCGATTGCGTTGTATCAGGCGCCATCAACGTTGGATGTGCCGATGCCATCGCGGGCAAGCGCGCTCCTGCGGGTTGAAGAAAAGGGCTGGCATTATAGCGACATGCCACCTGCAAAGCCCCGTGATTCGTATGGTCGTGTGCCGGAGTGCGGGTTAGACTTTCGGCCCATGTCCTCTTTGCCAGTGATGTCGCCCCCGATGCTTGAGCAATACGTCAAAAAGATCCTCACCTCCCGCGTCTACGACATTGCCGTGGAAACCCCGCTGCACGGCGCCCGTCAGCTGTCCGAGCGCCTCGGCAATCAGGTGCTGCTCAAGCGTGAAGACCTGCAGCCGGTGTTCTCCT
>NZ_UWFA01000292.1 GCF_900601905.1 Pseudomonas viridiflava | reverse complement strand
GGCTGGCCGTGCTGCCGCTGCTTCAGCAAACCACACGCCCTTACGCCTGGCGACAGTGGTTCAACGCTCAGAACCTCAACATCGCACGCGACATGACCGGCCCTCGCTACGAGCTGTTCTCGATGCTGGCGCAGGCAGCCATGCACGACATGGGCGTGGCGCTGATCCCGCCCTTTCTCATCCAGCGTGAACTGCACGAAAAACGCTTGGTGATCGCCAGCACCAGCGCCCTGCCCAGCAACAAGGCTTATCACTTGATGATCCCCGAGCGAAAAGTAGAGTCTGCTTCATTGACCGCATTTCGCGACTGGCTGGTCGATCAGGCCCATGATTACTCACTGCCGCAAGACAAAGAACACACACTCGCTTAAAGG
>NZ_UWFA01000309.1 GCF_900601905.1 Pseudomonas viridiflava | reverse complement strand
GTCTTGAGATCGGTGATGCCTTCCTGCTTGGCCAGATAAAGCCCTACAGGATCAGCCGTTGCCCACAGATCGATCTGCCCGTTGACCAGCTTTCGAGCGTTGTCCTGATCGCGCAGCATCACCACCGGATCCAGCCCCTTGAGCTCCAGATGCTCGGCGACCGCGTCGCCCTTGTAGGCGCCAATCCGATAACCCCTTGCCTGTTCCAGACTCGACAGCGCAACCGTGCTGTTCGCCGGTGCCAGCAGGACCCAGTCCACCGGCCCGATGGGTCCTACCCACTTGAAGAGGTTTTCCCGCTCCGGCGTACGCACCGTAGAAAACACGCCATAGCCGTGCTTCTCCACCGCAAGCTTGTACACACGCTCCCAGGGAAAGCGCAGGGTAAGGTTGTAACCGTCACCTGCACGCTTGAACATTTCTCGAACCACATCCACGGCGATGCCATTGATGTTGCTGTCCTGAGCGAAATTCTTGCCATCCGCTGCCATGTTGTAAGG
>NZ_UWFA01000231.1 GCF_900601905.1 Pseudomonas viridiflava | reverse complement strand
TCGATACGCTGACAAAAAGCGTGGGTGACTTCCGTAACCATTCGCTCAAGGCACTCTACGACCGACTCGACTACTACCACGACGCGTCCAACATGGAATTCATCCCGCTGGCGGTGGTGTTCGGCGTTCTGATGTTGCTGGCGATGTACCTGTTCGCCTGCCTGCAGGCTTCGATTCGAAGCAGTGCCAGCGGTATCACCACCCTGGCCGAGTCGCTGCGGGACGGCAATCTCTGCGTGGAGGTTCCGGTTCAGGGGCGCGACGAGCTTGCAGCCATCAGCCGTGCGCTGAACGTCGCAGTCGTTCAGTTGCGCACCAGCCTGCTGGGCGTCAATCAGGAGACTGTGCGAGTCGGTGATGCAG
>NZ_UWFA01000088.1 GCF_900601905.1 Pseudomonas viridiflava | reverse complement strand
CACCCACACCTTGCTGTCCAAGCGATTCATCCGCGCAGACGAGGTCATCGACCTTGGCCCGATGGCGCAGATCCCGCCTGCGGAGTTCGTCGGTGCGGGCCTGTGGCAGTTGTTCAAAGGCATCGAATCACCCTACAAGTCAGTGCTCAAGCTGCTGCTGATCGAGGTGTACTCCAGCGAGCATCCCGCCGTTCAGTGCCTGAGCCTGCGCTTCAAACAGGCCGTGTTTGCCAATCAACTGGACCTGGACGAGCTCGACCCCTACATGGTCGTGTATCGCCGCATTGAAGAGCACCTGCTGGCCCGCAAGGAAACCGAGCGCCTGGAGCTGGTCCGGCGCAGTCTGTACC
>NZ_UWFA01000290.1 GCF_900601905.1 Pseudomonas viridiflava | reverse complement strand
CTGCTGATCCAGTGCCGCGTCGGAAAAGGAGAATTTGGAGTCGGCTGCGCCTTGCAGCAGCAGTTTGCGGTCGATCAGCCCCTTGAGAGCGGACTCGCGCAGCAGCTTCTCGTCCAGCATTGCAGGATCGAAATCCTTGCCCAACTGTTGCGAGAGTTGCTGGGCAAGCTGACGGCGCTGCATGTCCACGGCCTGGCTCAGCTCGTTCTGAGAGATGTCCTCGCCATTGACCTCGGCAGCGTTCTGCTTGTTGCTGGTAGCGGCAAACATTGCCTCGATGCCGGTGAAGGCCATCAATGCGACGATGATT
Organism: Pseudomonas viridiflava; assembly: GCF_900601905.1. GTDB lineage: Bacteria > Pseudomonadota > Gammaproteobacteria > Pseudomonadales > Pseudomonadaceae > Aquipseudomonas. Next base: position 50 of record NZ_UWFA01000290.1, on the reverse strand, counting down.
CCGATTATTGTCTTGGCAATCCAGCCCTGTGAATTGTCCCTGATGTTCTG
>NZ_UWFA01000288.1 GCF_900601905.1 Pseudomonas viridiflava | reverse complement strand
CGCTTCAATGGGTTCGCCAAAAACCGCACCCAGAACCACTGCATACACCACACCCAACGCTACGCTGACCAGCAGCACGCGGACCCAGGACTCGCTGGCACGCAACACCATTGCCAAGCTCAGCGAACCAGCCAGCACCATGGCTACACGTGGTTCGCCGAAATACCACCAGACCAAAGCCGGCAGCAGAGCCCAGGACAGGACACCAACGGCATCACTGAACCCGCGCCGCAGAAGCACAAGGCATCCTGCGGCAGCACTCAACCAGAGAAACAGCGGCAATGCCGCACATCCAGCCACTACGAGAGTGGCC
>NZ_UWFA01000287.1 GCF_900601905.1 Pseudomonas viridiflava | reverse complement strand
ATCTTGCCCAGTTGCCTGGCCTCACGTTGTAGTCGGGGCAGATCAGCCAAGATCGCTTCACGCAGACGCATACCAGTCTCCCGGGCCAGATGCACAATTGCGACAACTCGTTGCTGACTTCGCTCTGACAGCGCGCGTGCGATCAATTCGATCTGAGCACGATCTTGGCCTTGCGGTGCGTCACTGCGCACACTTGAGCGCTGCAAGCCCAGCGCCCTGCTCGGACTGGGGATTTTGACGTACTGATCACCGCGCAGTGCGGCCATTGTTCGGTTCACGCTGGAC
>NZ_UWFA01000286.1 GCF_900601905.1 Pseudomonas viridiflava | reverse complement strand
TTCCGATAGGACGCAAAGGACAACTGCATGAGTTTCCGCAGCGCGACGAACCTTACTTCGAGTCGCTGGGCAAGCAATCACAAGTCCATACGGTAACGGCGTTCATTGTCGGGCCGGACTGTTTTGAGCAAAGGGACAAGCTGCTTCAGGCGCTGGAAGCATCGGGCGCCGGTGAGTTGGTGCATCCCTGGCTGGGACGGATGCAGGTGCAGGTTGGCGATTGCGACATGACGCACAGCCTGGGCGAAGGCGGAATCGTGCGTCTGAACCTGAGGTTCTAGCCGGATCAGCCGCTGAAGTGTCCGACGTCGACGCTCAACACGGGACGCCAGCCCATGCAGGCGTCGGACGGATTGCTGGGTTC
>NZ_UWFA01000142.1 GCF_900601905.1 Pseudomonas viridiflava | reverse complement strand
CGGTAACACCACGGATAGGTTTCTGCATTGCGCGCGCCTAACGGCAGACATAAAAACCTGTAAAGCTGGCTAATCACCTATTGCTTTTACTCGACAGCGCATGTCCATGAGCGCATCGGTATTCATGTGCCTGTTTAGCCTGTTGAGTACAATCAGCGGGAGATCCCTGAAATGAACCACAAAGCGTTGTTCTCTGGAAAACTGGTATTTATCGGTTTTGGTTCCATCACCAGAGCCACTCTCGGATTACTTGGCAACGTCCAGAGATTCGACGTGTCCAGGAT
>NZ_UWFA01000336.1 GCF_900601905.1 Pseudomonas viridiflava | reverse complement strand
GAACAATCCTGAGCGAATCTGGAAGCACCGTGACCCTCGGCGTGACCGGACGTTGGGATTCAGTCGTTTAATGACATATCCAGCGACGTTTTCACACGACTGCGGCTGATGTAGTATCCCGCAGCGATCACTACATAAAACCAAGATCAATGACAGAGCGCTCCCTGAGTGTGCTCGACCCTGCTGAGCAGAGTGAGGCAAGTGCAATGACTGAGTACGTTCAAGTCGGTGACCTGCAAGTCGCCAGAGTCCTGTTCGGCTTCGTGCAGAACGAAGCAACCCCCGGAACCGGCGTCGATGCGGACGCATTCTGGGCCGGTGCGGACCAACTGATCCACGACCTCGCGCCAAAGAACAAGGCACTGCTCGCCCAGCGTGATGAATTGCAGGCGCAGATCGATGCCTGGCACCAGTCGCGTGCTGGCCAGGCGCACGACGCCTCGGCTTACAAAGCC
>NZ_UWFA01000445.1 GCF_900601905.1 Pseudomonas viridiflava | reverse complement strand
GTATATTAGTGAGTGAAATCGAATGGCTATGGGTAAAGAGCAGGGCGAAAAACTCCCGCTCGGTGCATTGCTGGCACTGGCGATGACCGGGTTTATTTGCATCGTGACCGAGACGCTGCCTGCGGGTTTGCTGCCCGAGATCGGCACGGGCCTTGGGGTATCGGCGTCGTTTGCCGGGCAGATGGTGACCGTTTACGCGCTAGGGTCACTGCTGGCCGCCATCCCGCTGACCATCGCCACGCAAAGCTGGCGCCGCAGGACGGTGTTGCTGCTGACGATCATCGGCTTTCTGGTGTTCAATTCCGTCACGGCGCTGTCGTCCGA
>NZ_UWFA01000402.1 GCF_900601905.1 Pseudomonas viridiflava | reverse complement strand
GGATGTAGAAGTGTGTTTCGTTCTGGATGAAGGCCATGCAGGCGGCAACGATGCCCCAGGTGAGCATGATTCGCGTCAGCCAGATACGCGCACCGACTCTCTGCAGCAGGATGTTGGAGGGGACTTCAAACAGCGCGTAACCGATGAAGAACAGTCCGGCACCCAGCCCGTAGGCGGCAGCGCCGATACCGAGGTCGTGCTCCATGTGCGAGCGCACGAAGCCGATGTTCACCCGGTCGATGTAGTTGACGATAAACATGATCACGAAAAGCGGCAGGACGTGACGTTTGACCTTCGAGACGGCTGAACTCAGAACCGAATCTGTGCCGTCGGCCATCCTGGAATTGGATGTGCTCACAGTTGAATCTCCCACTCGTTGTTTTTATGCGGGTATGTGCGAAGTGTGTCCCTCGCATTGTCGGTCATCATAC
>NZ_UWFA01000282.1 GCF_900601905.1 Pseudomonas viridiflava | reverse complement strand
ATATAATCGTGCGATTGCGTTCGGATATGAACGATGTCCAAAGGCAGTCCTAGACGGTTGTGCTCCAAGGCCTGAACCTGCTTTTTTCATCACAGCAGAGCACCAGCGCCTTGTCTGGAGGGTCCAGATACAACGCCCGATGAAGTCCTAGGCTTTGTCTGAAAAGTCAGCCCGCAAGCACTTCTCGATGCAGGCCAGTGTAACCATGGCTTTGAAGCTGCTCGCCAGTTTGTCGTATCGCGTACAGAGCCGACGTTTTTCCTTGAGCCAACTGAACAGCAGTTCGATCACGTTGCGCTTTTTATACTGTGGCCTGTCGAACAGTTGAGGCAG
>NZ_UWFA01000469.1 GCF_900601905.1 Pseudomonas viridiflava | reverse complement strand
GCTCGGAGTTGGCCTGGGCAAACATCATCAGTTCGATGTCGTGCGGGTTGCGACCCAGCCCGTTGAAGCTGGTGACCAGATAGTCGATTTCGTCTTCAGCCAGGGCCAGACCCAGTTCGATGTTGGCCTTTTCCAGTGCAGCGCGACCACCACCCAGGATATCAATCGCCGTCAACGGCTTGGGCTGAGCGTGGCTGAACAGACCGGCAGCCTGCTCGTGGTCGCCCAGGACCAGTTGAGTCATGCGGTCGTGCAGGCTGTCAGCAATGGCCTGAGCGTCTGCCTCGCTGAACTGGCCTTCTACATAGAAGGCAATCCCGCGCTCGATACGCTGGATTTTCGTCAG
>NZ_UWFA01000280.1 GCF_900601905.1 Pseudomonas viridiflava | reverse complement strand
GCATTATGACGAGCCTCCCAGCGAAGCGGCGATCATGGCTCAGTCGCTGCAGGATGATTTCGGCGTCGCCGTGCGCTGGCAGGAAGGTCTGAGCCGGACGACCTGGGAAAACGCTACGCTGACCGCCGGTATTCTGCAGCCTCAAGGGATCAAGCGGGTGGTGCTGGTGACCCAGGCCTGGCACATGCCGAGGGCGCGCTGGAGTTCCGAGAAGGCCGGTTTTACCGTGGTGGGTGCGCCCGTGGGTTTTCTGGGCGTGGACAATGCCCGGCCGTCCTGCGGCTGGCTGCCCGAGAGCCGGGTGTTCATCCAGAGCGGCGTGTTGCTCAACGAAGCGATGGGCTTGCTGGTCTATCCGCTGGTTTACCCTTAGGCAGCCGCCAGGATCAATCCCGCAGGCC
>NZ_UWFA01000279.1 GCF_900601905.1 Pseudomonas viridiflava | reverse complement strand
TCCTTAACTCGTGCCAAAGCGGATCAATCAACTGGCTTTTTGGCGACCCCGAATCGTATCAACGTCGCGATGTCACGTGCGATGGAGCGGTTGGTCATCGTAGGCAGTTTGAGGATGTGGAGCGGCAGGAATGCGAGGCTTCCATTGGGGCAGGTAGCCAGCTTTATCCAGGCGAAACAGGACACCATCAACTACTGCATCAAACCAGTGAAGCCGGCCAGGAGGGTTGTCTGATGGAGCTTAACCCAGTTGTTCTATTTGAGCTGGGCGTCGTAGTAC
>NZ_UWFA01000276.1 GCF_900601905.1 Pseudomonas viridiflava | reverse complement strand
CTCAACGATGGCAGCCCGGTGACTGACCTGCCTGAAGCCTATCTGGCGCTGGGCACCGGGCGAATCGGTCCGATTGGTGTGCCGATCATCATCTTCGCTGTGGTGGCGCTGATTTTCTGGATGGTGCTGCGTTACACCACCTATGGCCGCTACGTGTACGCCGTGGGTGGCAACGAGAAAAGCGCCCGCACCTCAGGCATCGGCGTGCGCAAGGTGATGTTCTCGGTGTACGTGGTTTCCGGATTACTGGCGGGTCTGGCCGGTGTGGTGTTGTCCGCCCGAACCACGTCCGCCCTGCCTCAGGCCGGCATGTCGTATGAGCTGGATGCCATCGCAGCGGTGGTCATCGGC
>NZ_UWFA01000272.1 GCF_900601905.1 Pseudomonas viridiflava | reverse complement strand
ATCAATACGAATCTGGCTGTCGCGCTTCCAACGGAAAAGACTTCGACCGATATGACGGGCAGTACGTCCTACAGCACTTATCTGTCTGCCAAGGCCAGCAACATGACGTACAGCCTGTTGGCAGACGCTAACGATGGCTTCCTCAATGTCATCGGTGCCGATAATGGCAGGCGAACCTATGCTTATATGCCTTCGACCGCCTTGACGTCGCTGGCAACCGTTGCGGCGATCAACTATGGCCTGGGTGCGCACAGGTTCACTGCTGATGGTCAGATTTCTGTATTCGATACCCAGGCTGGCAGCAGCACTTCATGGCGCACTGTGGCTGTA
>NZ_UWFA01000289.1 GCF_900601905.1 Pseudomonas viridiflava | reverse complement strand
GGGCTGATCGTGCCGGAAGACGAACGACACCTGATCCCGGCGGCGCTGGCCGAGATTGGTTATCCGTACTGGGATGAAAGCGAGAACCCGGCGTACAAGTTGTTTTTGGGCTGATGCGATTACCCGTGGGAACGTCTTTAGCCGGGAAGAGGCAGGTACATCCGCTCCATTTGTGCCGAGAGGAATGCCAGCTTCCCGGCTGACGCCGGTCCCACAAGTTCGGTGATCGTCTGTAGGAGTGAGCTTGCTCGCGATGAACGATAACGCGCGGTGTGTTGCCTGACTGCGTCTCATGTATCGCGGGCAAACACCGCTCCCACAGGGGGTTTACTGCGCTGGGGTCGCTTCTGGAACGGCCTCAACCGGCGCTGGCTCAGGAGCAACCACTGGCTCGGCCTGAAACGAATCATTGGTCACTGGTGCGGGCACTGGCTGGCTTGATTCCACAGCCGGTGCTTCTGGCTCGGACTTGGCAGCAGGCGCTGGCTCAGCGGCTTTTGGCTCAACCAGCGCAGCCGGTTTGGCCGCCGCCGGAGCTGGTTCAGGCATGCCCAGATCGGTTTTCGGTTTTTCCTTGATGTGCGCCGCTTTCTTCACTTCGGGCGGCAGGAAGTTTTCCACCAGTATGAAGAAGCGGTCGTAGAACTTGTCCGAGGCCACGGTTTCACTGGCCACTTTGACCATGGAGTCGTCCGTGGAGCCAATCGGCATCGACAGAGACCCCAATACCCCCACCCCAAGGCTGGCCGAGTTATTGGTCTTCTTCAGCGCGTAGCGATCCTGCAGGGCGTTGGCAAACATCGTCGCGCCATTTTCAGCGCTGCCATCGGCCGCGCACACCACATTGAAGCTGATCTCCATGTGGGTTTCGCCAGTTTGCTGGAAGCTTTTATGCCCGCTGATCATCTTCGGGTCGCTGCTGGTGATGATGTAACCCTGGCTGAGCAAGGCCCGCCGTGCGGCCTCGCACGAAGCAGAATCACTGACCGGGTAATTTCTCGAGAAAGTCCCCGCGTCATCAAAGTTCTCGTGTTCGTAGACGGCTGTTTTCTTCGCTGCGCAGCCTGCCAGTGCCAGTAAGGCAACAGCACAGCACACACGGCGAAAATTAACTGAGTTAGGCATCAGGAATCCTGGAGAAAGTCGCTGTCAGCAGATCTGCGGACCGGAAAAACGTCGGTAAGTCTGCAACAAGGCAGGCGCGGGATCAACGCAGAGATTGAATGGATCTTGTTACAAGAAAGCCAAGCGACAGCTACCGCTGAGAAGCGGACCTGCCCTTTTACGCATGTTACAAATAATTTCATGATTCGATGCAACCATCCCAATGGGCTCAAGTCATAAAGACAGTCCCGATGATAGCAATACGCCTTTACCCGCCAGCCAGGCCTCTGGACTGATGTAAACCCTAACCAGACAAGGTCTAGCGAGACCTTCATAACCAGAGAAACGGATCTTTCTCATACCTAGAAATTTACTGCCGACTCGTCGGCATGAGAGATCCAATGAGCCTTCTTGCGCCTGCCGTTTACCTGACCAACCGCCTACGTTTTCCCGCCAAGTTCACTGTTTTGGCAATCATCGTGCTAATCCCGATCGCCCTGTTGGGGTATAGGGTGCTGAACCAGATCAACAGCAGTATTGACGCCGTTCGCCTGGAACAATCCGGCCAGCGCTACCTTCTGGACGCCACCCCGGTCCTTCGCCTCTCCATGACCCAACGCGCCCTGAGCAACCGCTTGCTGGGTGGCGACCCGAGCGCCGCAAGTGACCTGGCCGCAAACCAGGCCAAGCTCGAAGATGCATTCTCCACCCTGAGCAGCACCGATGCCCGTTACAACGTCAGCCTGGAAACCGGTGACCGTGTCCAGCGCCTGCGCAGCGCCGCGCAGCAGTTGATCGCCCAGGTCAAACCCGGCGCCGATCAGAACAAAACGTTTGACGACTGGAATGATCAACTGACCGCGACCCTGGACTTTATCTACTTCGTATCCGCGACGTCGGGGATGGTGCTGGATGAAGACTACGCAACGCTCTTTATGATCGATCAGAGCACCTTGCGGCTGCCGCGTCAGATCAACATCGTGGGCCAGTTGCGCGGCTTCACCAGCGGCCTGCGCAACGGCCAGCCGATCACCGATGCCACCCGCAACGCTGTGCAATCGATGTTCAGACAGGAAACCCGGATTCGCCAGGAACTGTTGCAGAGCCTGAAACTGCTACGCCGCAAAGAGCCTGCGCTGACGGACCGGATCGAGCCTCCGGTTCTGGCGGCGATACAAAGCATGGATCTGTTCCGCAAAGACCTGACCAACCTGCTGGGCGCAAGTGACGGCGTGATCAAGAACATCGACACCCTGACTGCCGAAGGGAACGCGACAGTCGCTGAATTCTTCAAGGCGCAGGATCTTCTGCAGGACGCTCTACGCAACGAGCTGGCCAGCCGCGAACAGCAGATGTCGCTGGAGCGGACGATGATCCTGTCGGCATTCGCCTTGATGGGCTTTCTGCTGATCTACGCCTTTAGCGGTATCTATAGCGCCATGCGCGGCGCCATCGAAGAAGTGCTCGCCGCGACGCGTGCGCTTGCCCAGGGTGACCTTAGTGCGCGGGTCAAGGTGCGCAGCAAGGACGAGCTGGCGGATATCGGCAACGGACTGAACCTGATGGCCGAGGCCTTCGCCAGCTCCGTGGCCCAGGTCGAGCGCAGCTCACAATCGGTATCCGACGCTGCCAGACGCATGGAGCTGTCGATCCAGAACGCCAAACAGTCGATGAACGCGCAACAGGCCGAAACCGAACAAGTGGCGACGGCCATCAACGAGATGACCGCCAGTGTCGCTGACGTCGCGCAGAACACCGAAGGCGCAGCCCTTGCCGCAGAGCAGGCCAGGAGCGCTTCAAGTCTGGGCATGGAGGTCATGCAGGTGACCCGCACCACCATCGAAGCGTTGGCCGGGGAAGTGGAAGTCAGCTCACAGCGGGTTTCTGCCCTGGCGGTGCACAGCCAGGAAATCGGCGGTGTGATCGAGGTGATTCGCAACATCGCCGATCAGACCAATCTCTTGGCCCTGAACGCTGCCATCGAAGCTGCACGGGCAGGAGAACAGGGCCGCGGTTTTGCGGTAGTGGCCGATGAAGTGCGCACGCTTGCCTCGCGCACTCAAAACTCCACCGAGGAAATCCGCCGCATTATCCAGGAACTGCAACAAGCGACAGGCGCCGCCGTTGAGCAGATGACCGCCGGCCAGAGTCGCGCGCAAGCCTGTATCGATTCGGCCGTCAAAGCGTCGGCGAGCCTTGGCGATATCAATGAAGAGGTTGAGCGCATCGTCGGCATGAACACCCAGATCGCCAGCGCAGCAGTCCAGCAACATGCCGTCTCGGAAGACATCAACCGCAACGTGATGGGCATCCGCAATGGCAGCGTGACGCTGATGCAAGGTGTGGAAGAGAACGAAATTACCGCCGACGAGTTGTCTCTGCTGGCGGGAGAACTACGCACGGTTGTGGCGCGGTTCAAGTTTTAAAAACTGTGCAGTCAGCGGCTGAACTTGCGGGGCAATCTCGCCGTTTCAGCCGTTGAGCAGCCGCTGCGGCTCGGGATTAATGTCGTCCCAGGCAGGTTCAGGCGCGAAGCGTTGCGCCAGAAAATCCAGCATGGCGCGCAACGCAGACGACATGTGCTTGCGCGAGGCATAGACCGCAAAGATGCTCAGTTCCGTGGGCTGGTAGTCCGTTAGCAGCGCCACCAGTTGGCCTTGTCTGATCAGCGGCGCAGCCAGATAAGTGGGCAATAACGCTACCCCCGCACCACACAGGGCAGCCTGCATCGTAGTCACCGAATCGTTGCTGCTCACGTTGCCTTTGACGGCAACGCTGTGTGGCAGCTCCTTACGCGTGAAGTGCCAGAGACTGCTGCTGTGATAGCTGTGGGTCAGGCAGTTGTGCAGGGTCAGGTCGGCAACCACGCGAGGCGCTGGATGCCGCTGCAGATAGTCCGGCGAAGCACACACCACCGAGCGGCAAGTAGTCAGGCGTCGAGCAATCAGGTTGGGGTCCAGTTCGTTGGTGATGCGAATGGCCAGGTCCAGACGCTCATCGACCAGATTGACCGTGCGGTCCAGCAGCACCATGTCCACATTGACCTGTGAATAACGCCCGACAAACTCGGTGATCGCGTGCATCAGTTGAGCCTGGCCAAATGAGGTACTGGCGGTGATGCGCAGCAGCCCTTTGGGCTCATGCTCGGGGGCTGCAACCACGGCGCGCATGTCCTCGGCCAGGTCCAGCATCCGCCGGCACAGCGGCAAGACCTCTGCCCCTGCGGCGGTCAGGTTCAGACGTCGTGTAGTGCGGTGCATCAGGCGCGCGCCCGTCCAGCTTTCCAACTCGGCAAGCAAGCGGGAGATCACTGGCCTGGACAGGCCAAGCTTATCCGCCGCAGCGGTCTGGCTCGCGCAGTCCACTACTGTGACGAATGCCTTCATTGCCAACAATCTGTCCATGATTCGACCGCTTTTAGAAACAAACCTGCCGCCAATCTAGCGTTTTTCGCTCGATAAATCTCATCTACCCTGCCGACTCTTGTATCAGCCTTCTGGAGATCGACATGTTTTCACTGCCCACCCGACGCCTGCTGGCCGCAGCCACCCTGCTCGGCTTCGCCGGTGCCAGCTATGCTGCGCAGCCATTGAAACTGGATGTGTATAACCCTGGCGAAGAGGGGATTTTCCCGGTGTCTTCAGTGCTGGTCAGCGGCGAGAAGGACGCCGTACTGGTTGATGCGCAGTTCTCGAGCAGCGATGCGGACAAAATGGTCGAGAAGATCCGCAAGAGCGGCAAAAACCTCACCACCATCTACATCAGCCATGGTGATCCGGACTACTACTTCGGCCTGCAGACCCTCACTGCCGCTTACCCGAAAGCCAAGGTCGTCGCCAGCGCCCAGACGGTCGCGCATATCAAAGAAAGCAAAGACGCCAAACTGGAATACTGGGGTCCCAAGCTGGGTGCAGCGGCACCGAGCAAGCTGATCGTTCCCCAAGTCATTGAGGGCAACGAGCTGACGCTCGAAGGTCAGAAACTACAGGTCATCGGCCTGGACGGTCCGCAGCCTGAGCGCAGCTTCGTCTGGATTCCCTCAGTCAAGGCCGTGGTAGGTGGCGTGGTGCTGTCCAGCAACATCCATGTCTGGATGGCTGACACCCAGAGCGCGAAATCCCATCAGGACTGGCTGGCGACGCTCGCCGCCATTGAAAAATTGAAGCCTGCGATCGTCGTGCCAGGCCACTTCCTGCCAGGCAAGCTGAAGGCTGAGCAGTCCCCCGCCTTTACCGCTGCCTACATCAAGACCTTTGATGCCGAAACAGCCAAGGCCAAGGACTCCGCCGCCTTGATCAAAGCGATGAAAGCGCACTACCCGAAACTGGCGGACGAATCGTCCCTGGAACTGAGCGCGAAAGTGGCCAAGGGCGAGATGAAGTGGTGAGTTGAACCACCACCGGCCTGGGCTGGCCTTCTGCATAAATCGTGGAGGGCCTCAGCGACTGTCTCGCTGATGCAACGCTTTCCCGGCTGAGCCAGTTCCACAATGAGCTGAACATCCGTAGGAACGGCATCAGCCGCGATACTGATCGACATCCGCGGCATATAACTCCGGCCCCACAAAGGCGAAAAAAGAGCAAAAAAAAAGCGACCCTTTAAGGTCGCTTTGTTTCGCTTCGAGGAGTTCAAGGGCCTCGAAGCTATGTATGGCGCAGCGGACGGGACTCGAACCCGCGACCCCCGGCGTGACAGGCCGGTATTCTAACCGACTGAACTACCGCTGCGTATCGCTCGAACTTTCGTCCGTTTGAATCGTTGAAACAGTCTTTCGAGAAACTGTTTCGTTGTAACCGTGACTGATTAGCCTTGAGGCTGTTCAATCTCAGACCAGGCTGACCTGATCCGTAAAATATGGCGCAGCGGACGGGACTCGAACCCGCGACCCCCGGCGTGACAGGCCGGTATTCTAACCGACTGAACTACCGCTGCTTGTCGGTGGACTTGCGTCCGGTGTCGCTATGTAACCCTTTCAACTTTTGTAGCTTGAAACTCACGAAGTGGTGGGTGATGACGGGATCGAACCGCCGACCCGCTGCTTGTAAGGCAGCTGCTCTCCCAGCTGAGCTAATCACCCTTTGCTTCGTTGAGGCCGCGAAATTTACGCACCTAACGAACCTAAGTCAATAGCCTGCTTGAAGTTTTTTTAAAAAGGGCAAATCAGCGATTCCATGCAGCAAGGCTCAAGGAACAATCCAGAAACGGCAAAGGCGCAATCTCTTGCGCCTTTGCCTGCTTCAACGCTATTCAATGTTCAAGCATTCATATCGGTATAAACGGCTCGCGGCTTTCGCCGCTAAATGCCGCTCCTTGGAATTCAGTCCACATAAATCATCTTCTTGCTGATACCGCCGTCGACCACAAACTCCTGACCCGTGACGAATCCGGTATTCCTGGACAACAGCCAGGCCACCATCGCTGCAACGTCTTCCACGATCCCTACCCTGCCAGCCGGGTGTTGCGCGTGATCGGCCTCTGAAAGGGGCTGCGCACGCCGCACAGAGGCATCACGGGTATCAATCCAGCCAGGGCTGACCGCGTTGACTCTGATCTCAGGCCCAAGGCTGATCGCCAGCGAATGGGTCAACGCCAGAAGACCGCCCTTGCTCGCCGCATAAGCCTCCGTATCGGCTTCAGACTGTCGAGCGCGGGTCGAGGTCAGATTGATGATGCTGCCAGCGTGAGCACGCAGGTAGGGCGCGCAGTGCTTGGCCAGCAGCATGGGGCCACTCAGATTGACCGCAAGCACCCGGTTCCAGTGCGCAAGGCTGAGGCTTTCCAGAGTGCCGTTGTGAGGGTCGGCTATCGCCGCGTTGCAGACCAGCGCATCCAGACGTCCGAATTGGCCGATCAACTGCGCCACGCCGGCCGCAACCTGATCTTCACTGGCCACATCCATGGCGATGAAGATAGCGTTGGCCCCCAAGGCCTGGGCAACCAACTCACCGCGCCGGCGATCAACGTCGACCAGCACCACCTGCCAGCCCTCGGCGATCAGCCAGGCGGCAACGCCCAGACCAATCCCCCGCGCAGCACCAGTGACCAGGGCCACCCGACCATTGCTGGTCGTGGTGGCCGGCATCACCCAATCATTCACAAGGCCGCCAGGCCGCGGGCGAGGTCCGCCTTCAGATCGGCGACGTCTTCCAGACCAACCGCAACCCGGATCAAGCTGTCGCGGATACCCGCAGCTTCTCGCTCCTGAGGTGACAGACGACCATGGGAAGTGGTGCCCGGATGGGTGATGGTGGTTTTGCTGTCGCCCAGGTTGGCAGTGATGGAAATCAACCGCGTGGCGTCAATGAAGCGCCAGGCGCCGTCTTTGCCACCCTTGACCTCAAAGCTCACTACCGCGCCAAAGCCTTTTTGCTGACGCTGGGCCAGAGCATGTTGCGGATGACTCTTGAGACCGGCGTAGTGCACCTTCTCGATACCACTCTGCTGCTCCAGCCACTCGGCGAGTTCCAGAGCGCTGGCACAGTGAGCACGCATGCGCAGGTTCAGGGTTTCGAGGCCCTTGAGGAAAATCCAGGCGTTGAAAGGGCTCAGCGTCGGCCCGGCAGTCCGCAGGAAACCCACGACTTCTTTCATCTGTTCGCTGCGACCGGCGACCACGCCGCCCATGCAACGGCCCTGGCCATCGATGAACTTGGTGGCCGAATGCATGACTACATCGGCGCCCAGCAACAGCGGCTGCTGCAGCGCAGGCGTACAGAAGCAGTTGTCGACAACCAGCATGGCACCCTTGGCGTGAGCGATTTCCGCCAGCGCGGCGATATCGACCAGTTCCGCCAGAGGGTTCGACGGCGACTCGACGAACAGCAGTTTGGTGTTGGGCTTGATGGCGGCATCCCAGCCAGCCAGTTCGGCCAGGGGCACGTAATCCACTTCCACGCCGAAACGCTTGAAGTACTTCTCGAACAGGCTGATGGTCGAGCCGAACACACTGCGCGACACCAGCACATGATCGCCCGCGCTGCACAGACTCATCACGGTCGCCAGAATGGCAGCCATGCCGGAGGCCGTGGCAACGGCCTGCTCGGCGCCTTCAAGTGCCGCGATGCGCTCTTCGAAAGAACGCACCGTCGGGTTGGTGTAGCGCGAATAGACGTTGCCTGGCACTTCACCGGCGAAGCGCGCAGCCGCGTCGGCGGCCGAGCGGAACACGTAGCTGGAGGTGAAGAACATCGGATCGCCATGCTCGCCTTCCGGCGTGCGGTGTTGACCGGCACGCACAGCAAGTGTGTCAAACCCTACGCCTTCAAGGTCGCTGTCCAGCCGACCCGCATCCCATTCCTGAGTCATGCGCCCTCTCCCTGATGATTAGTTGTTGTACAGATCGATAATCGCGCTCACGGCCTGAGTCTTGACCTTGGAGGCGTCGTTGCGCGCCTGCTCGATCTTGTTCAGGTAATGCTCGTCGATATCACCGGTCACGTACTTGCCATCGAAAACCGAGCAGTCGAAGTTGTCGATTTTGATCTTCTTGCTGCCGCTGACCGCTTCGATCAGGTCGTTGAGGTCCTGATAGATCAGCCAGTCGGCGCCGATCAGATCAGCCACGTCCTGAGTGGTGCGGTTGTGGGCGATCAGCTCGTGGGCGCTTGGCATGTCGATGCCGTAGACGTTCGGATAACGAACAGCTGGCGCAGCGGAACAGAAGTACACGTTCTTGGCACCGGCTTCGCGAGCCATCTGAATGATCTGCTTGCACGTGGTGCCACGTACGATGGAGTCATCCACCAGCATCACGTTCTTGCCGCGGAACTCAAGCTCGATGGCGTTGAGCTTCTGGCGCACGGACTTTTTCCGCGCTGCCTGGCCGGGCATGATGAACGTGCGGCCGATGTAACGGTTCTTGACGAACCCTTCGCGGAACTTGACGCCCAGGTGGTTGGCCAGCTCCAGCGCAGCCGTACGGCTGGTATCCGGAATCGGGATGACCACGTCGATGTCGTGATCCGGACGCTCGCGCATGATCTTGTCCGCCAGCTTCTCGCCCATGCGCAGACGCGCCTTGTAGACCGAGATGCCGTCGATGATCGAGTCCGGACGCGCCAGATAGACGTGTTCGAAGATGCACGGTGCGTATTTTGGATTAGTTGCGCACTGACGAGTGTGCAGCTTGCCATCTCCAGTGATGTACACCGCTTCGCCCGGTGCCAGGTCGCGGATCAGGGTGAAGCCCAGCACGTCCAGCGAAACGCTTTCCGAGGCGATCATGTACTCGACGCCTTCATCGGTATGACGCTGACCGAAGACGATCGGACGGATCGCGTCCGGGTCGCGGAAGCCGACGATGCCGTAACCGGTGATCATCGCGACCACGGCGTAACCGCCGCGGCAGCGCTTATGCACGTCGGTCACTGCCGCGAAGATATCTTCTTCGGTGGGCTGCAACTTGCCGCGCACGGCCAGTTCATGGGCGAAGACGTTGAGCAACACTTCCGAGTCGGAATTGGTGTTCACGTGGCGCAGGTCGGATTCGTAAATCTCCTTGGCCAGTTGCTCGACGTTGGTCAGGTTGCCGTTGTGGGCCAACGTGATGCCGTAAGGCGAGTTGACATAGAAAGGCTGCGCTTCGGCCGAAGTCGAGCTGCCCGCTGTTGGATAACGCACATGGCCAATCCCCATGTGCCCGACCAGACGCTGCATATGGCGCTGGTGGAACACATCACGAACCAACCCGTTGTCCTTGCGCAGGAATAACCGGCCGTCGTGGCTGGTTACGATACCGGCAGCGTCCTGGCCGCGGTGCTGGAGGACGGTGAGCGCGTCATACAGCGCCTGATTGACGTTCGACTTACCGACGATACCGACGATGCCACACATGCGACACAACCCCTACTTAGTGGTACTGGATTTACCGATCACTTCCTGCGGCATTGTAGGCGGCAGGAGATGATCCTTGAACGGCAGTTCAGCAGGTACGCTGATGCCGCTGGCGAGCCACTTGCTGGACATCCCGAGAATCAGGTTTTTCGACCAGTCAGCGACCATGAGAAATTGCGGCAACAACCTTGATTGCTGCCACCATTGATCCTGTTGCACCGGACCCAGGCTCAACAGCCCGACGGCCACTACGACAAGCAGGCCTCCGCGCGCGGCGCCAAAGACCATGCCGAGAAAACGATCGGTCCCGGAAAGTCCGGTGACACGAATCAGTTCCCCGATAAGAAAGTTGATCATTGCGCCGACCAGCAAAGTGGCGACGAATAGAATAGTACAGGCTGCAATAACCCGAAATGACGGCGTTTCGATGTAATTGACCAGATAAACCGATAATCCCGCGCCAAACATCCAGGCGACGACACCTGCAATGATCCAGGTCACCAGCGACAGGGCTTCCTTGACGAAGCCGCGCTTGAGACTGATCAGAGCGGAGATGACGACGATCCCGAGGATCGCCCAGTCGACCGGGGTAAAGGGCACGTTGGAGCCTGCGAACAGATAAGGCGGCGCATTTTAGCAGAGCGCCGACCTGCCGGTAAGCGAGATTTCCGGCAGGCCTGCAATCACTCGTGAACGGTCAGCCGCGCTCGGGCTGAAAGCGCACCACGATGCCCTTGAGTTTCTGCTGCTTGTCGAGCTGATCGCGCAGGCGGTCAGCCTCTGCACGTTCGATCAACGGGCCGACAAACACCCGGTTCACACCATCAGCCGTGCGGATATAGGCGTTGTAGCCCTGAGTGCGAAGGGTTTTCTGCAGGTTATCGGCGTTGGCGCGATTGGACATGCTTGCCAGTTGCACCGACCAACTGACGGACAGACCATTGGCATCCACACCGCTTGGCACTGCAGGCTTGGCAACAGTCGCGGCAGGCGCTGTGGCTGGAGCAGCAGGCGCAGCAGGCGCAGCAGGCGCAGCAGGAATGGTGGCAGGTTTGGTCGCAGGTTTCGCCGTCGGAGCAGGTTGCGCAGCAGTCACAGGCGGCGTCACTGGCTTGGCCGCTGGCGGCGCAGGCGCGATGGGCATCGAAGGTGGCTGGGACTGATCGCTCAGGTCATCATCGCTGGGCACCGGCTCCTGCGCCTGAGGTTCCGGCACCGGTACGGGTTCGACCTGGACCTGGGGCGCCACGGGCGCTTGCGGTGCAGCAGGCGCATCCACCTGAACATGGTGCGTTTCATCCTGACGCGTGAACAGCATCGGCAGAAAAATCACCGCCACGGCAATCAGCACCAGAGCGCCAACCATGCGCTGTTTGAATACGTTATCCAGCAGTGCCATTTGCAGCTTCCTCTTTGGCGTGCCGGGTCAACCATTCCAGGGCCTCGGCTACACAGTAAAAAGACCCGAACAGCAAAATTTCGTCATCGGCCGTGGCGTGCGCGCACTGAGCCTCCAGTGCCAACGCAACGCTCTGATAAGACGTCACTGTGGCTCCAAGGTTCTGGAGCGCAGCGTGTAAATCAGCTGCCGGACGACTGCGGGAAGTCGGCAGTGGCGCAACAGCCCAGTCCTGGATGCTTGATGCCAGCTGCGCCACCACGCCTTCCAGTTCTTTGTCGGCCAGCAGCCCAAAGACGGCAAAACGGCGGCCTGCAATGGCGCGCTGCGCCAGACGACTGGCCAGAAACTGCGCGGCATGCGGGTTATGACCCACATCAAGCAGCAGATTCAGCGTCTTGCCATGCCAGGTAAACGACCGACGATCCAGCCGACCGATGATACGAGTGGCGACCAACGCTTCACGAATCCGCTCCGGCTCCCACGCAATGCCCAGCAGCAGAAAGGTCTGCAGCGCCAGTGCGGCGTTTTCCATCGGCAAATCAAGTAATGGAAGATCATGCAATTCAACACGCTGACCTTGAGCATCGCGGCCCAGCCAGTTCCAGTGCTGGTCAGTGATCGAGAGGTCGAACTCGCGCCCCCTCACCCATACCGGGCAGCTCAACTCAAGCGCCTTGTCCAGCAACGGCGCTGGCGGCAGCGGATCCCCGCACACAGCAGGGCAGCCCTGGCGGAAAATTCCGGCTTTCTCGAAAGCCACCGATTCGCGGGTATCGCCCAGCCAGTCGGCATGGTCGACGCCTATGCTGGTCACGACTGCAATGTCGGAATCAATAAGGTTGACGGCATCAAGCCGACCACCAAGGCCGACTTCAAGCACAGCGACGTCCAGCGCAGCTTTCTCGAACAACCAGAAAGCGGCCAGTGTGCCCATCTCGAAGTAGGTCAGCGTGACATCACCCCTGGCCGCTTCAACCGCAGCGAACGCATCGCACAGCTCAAGGTCAGTGGCTTCGACGCCTTGCACCTGCACGCGTTCGTTGTAGCGCAGCAGATGCGGGGAGCTGTAAACGCCGACTTTAAGGCCTTGTGCCTGGAGCAGTGACGCCAGGAAGGCGCAGGTAGAACCCTTGCCATTGGTGCCCGTAACGGTGATGACCCGAGGCGCAGGTCGGGTCAGACCCAACTGCTGCGCCACCTGTCGCGACCGATCCAGCCCCATGTCGATAGCCGACGGGTGCAGTTGCTCAAGGTAAGCGAGCCAGTCGCCCAGGGATCCTGGGGTCATACAGTGGCCGGAGCCGGTGGGACGACGACAGGCTCAATGACCGGTGCGACGAACTTGGGCGTTGGCAGGTTCATCATCTGCGCCAAAAGGTTACCCAGGCGCTGACGCAATTCCTGACGATGGATGATCATGTCGATAGCGCCGTGATCCAGCAGGAATTCGCTGCGCTGGAAACCTTCCGGCAGTTTTTCACGCACGGTCTGCTCGATCACCCGTGGACCGGCGAAACCGATCAACGCCTTAGGCTCAGCGACAATGACGTCACCCAGCATCGCCAGACTCGCCGATACACCGCCGTAGACCGGATCGGTCAGCACGGAGATAAACGGCAGGCCTTCTTCACGCAGACGAGCCAGCACCGCAGAGGTTTTCGCCATCTGCATAAGAGAAATCAGTGCTTCCTGCATGCGCGCACCACCGGAAGCGGCGAAGCAGATCATTGGGCAGCGTTTTTCCAGCGCATAGTTGGCAGCCTGGACAAACCGCTCGCCGACGATTGCACCCATCGAACCGCCCATGAAGGAGAATTCGAATGCGCAGGCCACCACCGGCATACCCAGCAGGGAGCCGCTCATGGAGATCAGGGCGTCTTTTTCGCCGGTCTGCTTCTGCGCGCCGGTCAGGCGATCCTTGTACTTCTTGCTGTCGCGAAACTTGAGTCGATCCACCGGCTCCAGATCTGCACCGATTTCGGCACGATCTTCGGCATCAAGGAAAATGTCCAGACGCGCACGCGCACCGATGCGCATGTGGTGTTTGCACTTGGGGCAGACGTCCAGGGTCTTTTCCAGTTCCGGACGGTAAAGCACCGCTTCACAGGACGGGCACTTGTGCCAAAGGCCTTCGGGGACCGAGCTTTTCTTGACTTCGGAACGCATGATCGAAGGGATCAGCTTGTCTACCAACCAGTTGCTCATGCTTTGTTTCTCCAGTACCGGTGGCTCGAACGCGGGGCGACTCAGCGCCTGCGCATGCCCTTGAGCTAAATTCGTAAATGGCTTGTAGCTGCGAACTGCGGCCGCCTTGTTGACAGACCTGCCTGCTGCGCAACTTCAATCGTGACTCTTCTACAACCCGTAGCGAGGACAGAAACCGCCCTCGCCCGTAAAAATCCAGAATGCTGCGCCAACGACCGCAGACAGGGTGGTGGACGATGGACAGTCAAAAACCGTCACATCCAGCCAGCAACCCCGGGCATCTGCTGTCAGACGCCGTGCACCGCGCTCATGAACGCGCGGATCTTGTCGTGATCCTTGATGCCTTTGCTCCTTTCCACTCCGCCACTGACATCAACCGCATAAGGTCGAACCTGAATAATGGCCTGAGAGACATTGGCCGATGTCAGCCCGCCCGCCAGGATAATCGGCTTTTCCAGGTCGTCCGGGATCAATGCCCAGTCAAACGTCTCACCGGTGCCACCGGGCACGCCAGAGACAAACGTGTCGAGCAAAATGCCGCTGGCTTTGGCATAAGCTCGGCAACTGCCGGCAATATCATCACCTGCCTGCACACGGAGCGCCTTGATGAACGGGCGATGATAACCCTCGCACTGCTCTGGCGTCTCGTCGCCATGGAACTGCAATAGATCCAGTGGCACGGCATCTAGCATCTCGTTCAATTCACAACGGCTGGCATTGACGAACAGCCCTACGGTGGTGATGAACGGCGGCAAGGCAGCGATAATCGCCCGAGCCTGCTGCACAGTCACGGCCCTTGGACTTGTGGGGTAGAACACAAAACCGATGGCATCGGCGCCGGCTTCAACAGCGGCCAAGGCATCTTCTATGCGGGTAATGCCGCAGATCTTGCTGCGAACGGCTGACATGTAAATGACCTCAAGCCTTTCGGGAAAGGCCAGGATGTTAACAAATGCTGCACTGAGCGTCAGCCGTCCAATTCCGAGAAACCTGTCAGAAAATGCGGCCCGATGTAGCGATCCGGCAACGGAAATTCGTCCCGGTACTCCACCTGAACCAGGTAAAGACCAAACGGATGGGCCGTCACCCCGCCGGTGCGCCGCACCTTGCTTTGCAACACGTCCCGCGCCCATTCGATCGGTCGCTCGCCAGTGCCGATGGTCATCAGCACCCCGGCGATGTTGCGCACCATGTGGTGCAGGAAGGCGTTGGCGCGCACATCAATGACAATCATCTTGCCGTGTCGCGTCACCCGCAGGTGGTGCAATTGCTTGATCGGCGACTTGGCCTGACACTGCCCGGCCCGGAACGCACTGAAATCATGGGTGCCCACCAGATGTTGCGCAGCCTCGGCCATGCGCTCCACATCCAGCGGCCGGTGATTCCAGGTGATTTCCTGGTTCAGGTGGGCGGGTCGGATCTGATCGTTGTAGATGACGTAGCGATAGCGCCGGGCGATGGCCTTGAACCGGGCGTGAAAATCGGCAGGCATGACTCTGGCCCAGCTCACGCTGATATCGTGCGGCAGGTTGATATTGGCGCCCATTACCCAGGCCTTCAACGAGCGCTCGGCACGGGTGTCGAAATGCACCACCTGGCCGCAGGCATGCACACCGGCATCGGTACGGCCCGCACACATCAGCGAAACCGGCGAGTCCGCCACTTTTGACAAGGCGTTCTCGAGGGTTTCCTGAACAGTCAAGACGCCGGACGCCTGACGCTGCCAGCCGCAATAGCGCGAGCCTTTGTATTCGACCCCGAGGGCAATTCGGGAAAAGCCGTCGGCAGCCATTTCCGCTGCCGGAGTGTCTATGTTCGCCAAGAAGTTACAGCCTGTCGGTTTGCAAAATGGCGGCCATTATAGGGCCGTCAGAAAAAGACGCCACGTCTCGACGCCTCAAAAGCAAACGGCCGCTTGAGCGGCCGTTGCTGTATCACTGGACTGAGTCAGGCAAGCCGACCGAGCATTTCTCGGGCTTCGGTCTTCTGGCTGTCATCACCCTCGGTGACCACTTCGTCGAGGATATCCCGCGCGCCGTCGCTGTCGCCCATTTCGATGTAGGCTCGGGCCAGATCGAGCTTGGTGGCGGCTTCGTCGGTGCCGGAAAGGAAGTCGAACTCAGGCTCGTCGTCCATCGCTGCCATGTCATCGGCCGTGAAGCTTGGCGTCTGGAACGGCTCGGCGATCGGAGGGCTTTCGAGGTTCTGCGACAAGCGCTCAAGCTCGGCGTTGACGTCGTCGATTTCCGAGGCAAAAGCCTGGGTCGCCTGATCGGTCTCGATCTCGTCAGCCAGCGACAGATCGAAATCATCCGGCAGGTCCAGATCGTGTTCCAGCTCTGGCTCCGGCGCAACTGTTGGCGTTTCACCCAGATCCAGAGGATCGTTTTCCAGGCTGAGCAGGAAATCATCCTCGGTGGTCAACGCAGGTTCGTCTTCAGCCAGATCCAGATCAAAATCATCCAGGTCATCCGGAGCGCTGACCGCAACGGCTTCATTCTGCTGCCTGAGCAATGTTTCGAAACTTGGCTCTTCTGGCGCTACAACCGGCGCATCCAGCTCGAAATCACCGGCTTGCAGCGACGCTTCAGGCTCTGCGACGTGTTCAGGCGAGGCCTGTTCCAGATCATCCAGGCTCAAATCAAAATCGTTGTCCTGATCATCAGCATCGACAATCGGAGCCGGTTCCGGCTCAACCGCTGACACGGGCTCAGCCGCGACGGGCTCTTGCTCGTCGCGCAGCAGGCTCTCGACGTATTTGGCGTCCATCTCGGCGGCCAGAGCAGCGGCAGTGGCAGTAGCGGCGGCCGCAGTGACAGCGGCTGCAGCGATGGTCGGGTTGTTATCTTTCAGCTGCTCGACCTCAGCTGGGTTCTTTCCCCGGGCCACCACTTTGCGCTCATGTGCAGCGAAGGCTTTGGTGTTGCCCTGCTCGGCGTAGATCTCCATCAGTTTGAGACGGATATCGTCGCGAGTCGGGTCGACCTTGACGGACTCTTCCAGAAGCTCGACAGCCTGATTCATACGGCCATAGGCAATATGAATTTCGGCCTGCACCAGCGGATCGGCCGGACGCTCTTTAGCCGCCACACCCGCAGCGGCGACCGGGGCCATTCTCACGCCCGGTGGCGGAACATCGAGACCGTCGAAGCTGGCTTGCGGCAGCTCCATGTCCATATCCGATACAAATTCGGACTCTTCGGCCAGTGCACGCGCCATGCGGCGATGCTTCTCGGCTTCAGCCTTGGCATTGCGGCGGCGCGCGAGGAACAGCATCAACAGCAGCAATAGCAACACCACTGCGCCGCCGATGATGCCCAGCACGATCGGGTTGCTCAGCAGCTGCTTGAACGGGTCCTGTTCTTCGGCATCCTGCACGGCGGCCGGATCGACCACCAACGGCGTTTCCATGCCCGGCGTGGTCACCTGGGCAGCACCTGCTGGCAAAGCATCTTCCGGAGCAATTTCACCCGGCGGCTTGGCTGCAACTTCCGGCGAGCCTGGCGCAGCAGCCAGTGCTGCGGGCATGGCCGGATTGGTCGCTGCCGGTGTGGCCGGATTGGTTTGTGGCGTAGTCGGGACGACTGCTCCAGAGGCCTGCATCTTGGCCAACTGATCGCTTTTGAGCTGAATCAGACGCTGCATTTTGTCGAGCTGGCTTTGCAGGTCATTCATGCGGCTCTTGAGTTCGGCGTTATCGCGACGCGCCGTATCAAGGTTTTCCTCTGCCACTGCCAGTTTGTTGGCCAGATTCTTGTCGCCCGCCGCGCCATTGGCAGCACCAGCAGACCCTGCAGAAACCAGGCTCAGGTTGTCTTTCGCCTCGACCTGCGAAGGCGCTGCGCCTGCACGGTCGCGACGTGTCGCGTCCAGCTGGCGAGCACCCGTCGCCGAACTACGGCCCTGACGCCAGGCCTGATTCTGCGCGGCCACTTCAGTGATGGCCTGAGGCTGAGGCGTGACCCTCGATTGCTCGGCGCTAGGCAGGCGCAACACCTGACCCTTTTTAAGACGATTGATATTGCCGCCGATGAAGGCATTTGGATTCAAAGCCTGAATCGCCAGCATGGTCTGCTGGACGGTACCGCCGTTGCGGACCTTTTCGGCAATCTCCCACAGCGTGTCGTTATTGCTGGTGGTGTAGAGAACCGGTTTCGCTTCCTGCGCAGGCGCTGCGGCAGGTGGCGTCGGTGCCGCAGGCTCGGGGGCCGGGGCTGCAGCCGGAGTTGCAGGCTGAGTGGTCGCTGGAGCGGTACTTGGCAATTGCGCGGGGGCCGCCGGATTTGCCGTGGCCGCAGCAGCTGCAGCGGCCTCGGGCGAATACTTCGGCGGATCCAGCAGCAGGCTGTATTCACGCAGCAGGCGGCCGTTAGGCCAGAGCACTTGCACCAGGAATTTTACAAAGGGCTCACGTACCGGCCTCGTTGAGGTGATACGCAGGACGCTTTTGCCACCGGCGTTGATCACCGGGGTGAACGTCAGGTCATTGAGAAAGGCCTGACGGGTAATCCCGGCCTGAGCGAAGTCAGCGGTAGTCGCCAGACTTGGGACCACTTGCGCAGCGTTGAGCCCCTGCGCTTCGGTCAACTCAATTTCGGCTACCAATGGTTGGTTCAGGGTCGACTTGATCGACAACTCCCCGAGGCCCAGCGCCTGCGCCATTCCCGAGGACAACGCTGAAGCCGCAGCAATTGCTAAAACCAGTTTGCGAACCTGAACCATAGCCCATCCCTTGTTTAAAAATTCCTCGGTAGCCGAGAAGGTCAAAAGCACTCATCTCAGCAGCTACGAGGACACGTCCGGCTAGAATGATTCTTCAAATTGTTGCCAAGTATCTTTTACACATAGTCTTTTATCAACAATTCAGCAACCTGCACAGCGTTCAACGCCGCGCCTTTACGCACATTGTCGGCGGTTACCCACAGATTGAGCTCACAAGGGTCGTCAATGCCGCTACGCACTCGTCCTACATAAACGACGTCTTGTCCTACGGCGTCACCGACCGCCGTCGGATAATCACCGGCCTCCACCAACTCGATACCAGACGCTGCCTCCAGCGCCTTGTTCACTGCCGCAAGGTCAACCGGCCCGGCTGTTTGCAACGAAACAGTGAAGCTATCGCCAAAGAAAACCGGCACCTGAACGCAGGTCGCCGCCACTTTGAGTAAAGGCAGGTCAAGCAACTCGCGCAACTCGGCAACCAGACGTTTTTCCAGCGGTGCGTGGCCATCGGCGTCCGGCGCTCCCACTTGGGCGAGCAGATTGAACGCCATCTGCCGATCAAAGAAGCGCGTTTCCAGCGGACGCACATTGAGCAGTTCGGTGGTCTGACGCGCCAGTTCGGCGACGCCCTCGCGACCCTGACTGGAAACCGCCAGGCACGCGGTGACATTCACCCGCAGGATTTCAAGCACCTCGCGCAAGGGTGCGAGGGTCAGCGCCAACGCAGCGCCAGAAGCGCTTGGGCTGCTGACCTGGAATGGCTTGCCGAACGACTCGAGCAGTGCAGCATTGACTTCCGGAATGACACCCGGTGCCTGGTCGGAGCTCAAGCCACCCGACAAATCGACCACTGAACAGCCCGCCGCCGTTGCTCGCGCCGCGTAGCTGCGGGTAATCGCCGGGCCTGCCGCAAAGAACGCGACCTGGGCTTTGCTGAAGTCGAAATCGTCGACTTCGCGGACTCGCACGTTCTTGCCTCTGAAGGGAACCGAATGGCCTGCCGATTCGATGCTGGCGAGTAAATGCAGCTGGGCGACCGGGAAGTCGCGCTCTTCAAGAATCTGGACGATGGTTTCGCCGACAGTACCGGTGGCGCCGATCACGGCAATATCAAAGGACTGATCCATGCAAAAACCTCAGGTAAAACGGGGAGCGGCACTTTAACCGCGCAGTCTGGCGCAGGCAATTGAGCAGGCGATTTATCGGTCAGGGTTCGAGCCCGACAGGAAAGAACTGCCCTGAACTCCAGACTCCCAGCCATCGTTGTCCGTCGATCTCGCGGGCGACCGCCAGCTCTACCAACTGGTAAAACACGTTGCGATGGATAAGCGCTTCAAGATTGACCCGTACATTGACATAAGGTGCAGGCTCGCCGGTTTGCGGATCGGTGACCACCCGCAGCGGATGCTCGGGCCCTGCCACTGTCTGGTCCTCGACGTTGGTGGTGAAGCGCAAAACCTGCTGCTCACCCTCGCCTTCGACCTCCAGGCTGACCGCCACGAACGGCGCGTCGTCGACAGTGATACGCACCTTCTCCACCGGGGTGATCAAGAAATAGTCATCGCCGTCACGACGCATGATGGTGGAAAACAGACGGACCATCGGCTTGCGCCCTATGGGCGTACCCAAGTAATACCAGGTACCGTCCCGGGCGATACGCATGTCGATATCACCACAGAAATCCGGATTCCACAGGTGAACAGGCGGCAACCCTTTGCCCTTGGGGATCTGTGCGAACAGATCGTTGGCCTTGCCGGAACCGCTCATGATTTGCTCCTTAACGACTGACACCCAACAGACTGCGAGCGTATTCCTCAAGGGGCGGGCCAAGCAAATCTTCCGGGGCGGTGTCGTACAGCGTCAGCAAACCGCCACGAATATGGATCCGTGCACTGTCGATCAGGTAACGGGTGCTGGTTTCAATGACCATCAACTGAATCACCCCATTGTCGATGCCCAGACGATCCACCGCTTCCTGATCAGACCATTCGTCAGTATTGCCGATCCGGTCGTCAGCCCTGGCGAAGCGGGTGTAGAGCAGATAATGCGCGCCCATGGAACGGGCTTCGGTCATGGCTTCGTCCAGCCCCAAGGGCGCACGGGCACGACGGACCATCGGGAAATACTCGACAAAACCATTGAAGGCTTCTTCGGCAACCACATTCTGCCGCGGCAGAGGCCCCGCACCGTGGGGCGCAAAAGCACCCTGGGCGATATAAACGAAGGAGTCGGCCTGCAGACGGAAGTTGTTCAGGCGCCGGGTATTGCTGTGATCGAGAATCCCCGCATCACTGAGTTGATCGCGAGTGCCCTGGGCCATATCGCTGACACTCATACAACCATTCAACGCCAACAGCGCCAGTAGCAGAACCAGGCTACGCATCATTTCCTCCCGAATGCCGGTGACGGAAAACCGGCGAATGGTCGTCGGATGCAGCTTCCGCGCCAGACAAGCCATGGAGGTGAATAATCTGCGCCCCTGGGGATAAAAAACATCGACCATCACACACACGTCGGACCGGCTCTAGCCGGGAAGGCAGGATTTCAGGCGCCGCTTTTGGGGTTACTTCGACCTCTTCCCGGCTAAAACCGGTGCCACAGACTGTGCATTGCAGGAGAACAATTCAATCTCCCAAGATTTGCGGCCAAGTGTCAGATCTCGGCCGGATCGTTTTTTGATTCTGCTGCTGCCACTTCCGTCACCGCATCCGGGTCACGCTTGCGCTTGTTGCCCATGCGCACGCCGATATCCATCAGGAACTGAAAGAAGCCTTCCTGATCTTCCAGCACATTGCTCCAGAACGGCGAGTGGTAAAGCGCGACGGCGCCATGCACCAATGCCCAGGCGGCGCAGTAATGAAAATAGGGCGGGACGTCTTCAAGCTTGCCTTCGTTGATCCGCCCTTTGATCAGCAGCGTCAGGTGTTCGAAGTTCGAGGCGCGGATCTTGTGCAGTTCCTCGACCATTTCCGGCACCTGGTTGCCTTTGACAACCTTTTCTTCGAGCCGGTCAAACAACCGATAACGCTGCGGATCACGCATGCGGAATTCGAAGTAGGCGCGGGACAACGCTTCCTTGTCCTTTTCCAGGTCAGCAGAGTGCAGCAGCTCGTTCAAATCACGCTCATAGTCGAGCATCAAGCGCAGATAGATTTCGGCCTTGGATTTGAAGTGCTTGTAGATAGTGCCTTTGCCGATACCCACAGCATCCGCAATCATCTCGACGGTGACGCTGTCTTCCCCTTCATCGAGAAACAGCTTCAGCGCGGTGTCGAGGATTTCCTGCTCGCGGCGGCGAAACTCACGGACCTTACGAGGTTCTTTTTGCATAGGAAAGGGTCTGTAGGGGCTCAAAATCGAAGCCCGGTATTATGCCTAAGTGGCGCGAAATTGCACGGATCATCCCACCCACGTCGCGCAAATGCGTGGAAGACAGTTGTTACAGATAAACAATCCGCTGCATTTGGATCGCTATCGCTGCCTCGCCCGGGTGGTGAGCCCCAACGGACGGGTCTGCTGGCAAAAACGGACTCAACAACTGCCACGCTATTCCAAAACTGTTTAAAAAACGTACACAAGCGGCTGGACGCGGGGCAATCCTGACCAATACTTACACAGTTGGCGCGGCATCTCCCCCAAGTGACGCGCCAGTAAAGGTGCCGACGGATAGCGCACCTTTGTTTTACTCCTAATGGTCTTAACCCGGATTCACCCCCCAGAACCCGGGTTTTTTTTGCCCGCATTTCAGGGGCTTTACCCCTTCAAATGCGCCAGAGGAAACAGCCGGGCGAAATTGGCCGTGGTCATCGCGGCAAAATCCTCATAGCGTTCACCGCGCAGCATGGCCAGGAACTCGGCTACTTCACGCACGTATTGCGGCAAATTCGGCTTGCCGCGATACGGGATGGGCGCGAGATAAGGCGAGTCGGTTTCCACGAGAATACGATCTGCAGGCACCTGACGCGCCACGTCGCGCAGGGCGTCGGCATTGCGGAAGGTGACAATCCCGGACAACGAGATATAAAAGCCCAGATCCAGCGCTGCCTTGGCCATGTCCCAGTCTTCGGTAAAGCAATGCAGCACGCCGCCCTGAGGCAAGGCCGCGTCACGCAGCAGCGCCAGCGTATCGGCACGCGCCCCACGGGTGTGGACGATCACCGGCTTTGCCGTGACTTTGGCCGCCTCAAGGTGCAGACGGAACGAAGCCTGTTGCAGTTCGGCGGCTTCAGGCTCGTAGTGGTAATCCAGCCCCGTCTCGCCGATGGCGACCACGCGCGGGTGATTCAATTCCTCGAGCAGCCAGTCCAGAGCGGGCGCTTCGCCAGGCTTGAGGTCCAGCGGATGAATACCCACGGAGCAGTCCACGTCGTCATAACGTTCGGCAAGGCTCTTTACCGCAGCGGCGTTATCGGCGCTGACGCCGATACACAGGAAATGACCGACGCCCCGCGCCCGGGCCGCGTCAAGCGCAGCATCCAGGGAGCCGGAGTGCTCGGCGAGGTCCAGACGGTCGAGGTGGCAATGGGAATCTACAAGCATGGAGTCAGGCATCTACATCGTGTGAGTGGGACGGTCGGATTTCAAAGCACCGGCCAGGTAGGTTTCAATCATGGTGCGGGCGGTATTATCACCGTCATTGAACTGCACGCCGACACCCGCGGCACGGTTACCCTGAGCGCCCTTGGGGGTGATCCAGGTCACTTTACCCGCCACCGGCACCTTCTCCGGCTCGTCCATCAGATTGAGCAACATGAACACTTCATCACCCAGCTTGTAGCTCTTGCTGGTGGGGATGAACAGGCCGCCATTCTTGATGAACGGCATGTAGGCGGCATACAGGACGGACTTGTCCTTGATGGTCAGGGATAAAATGCCATTACGTGGACCGGAATTCAGCGGCAAGCTCATGACAACTCCTTGGATCGGGAATGAGTAATCCTAACGTTGTTGGGGCATCGCTGCCCACTGCACCAGCAAGGCTTCAAGTAACAGCACACGATTGAGGTTGGCTTTGGACATGACTTTCTGACGCTGGGCGAGTATCCAGTCCTGTATGTCAAGCACCCGGCCCTGTGAGGTTTTCTGAGCCAGGTACTGCAGCACCTTGCGCATGTCCGCCAGACCAAGCCCCTCTTCATCTTCGGTCAATTGATAACGCAGAATCAGGTTCGACCAGTCACAGAACCAGTCAAACAGCAGCAACAGCGGGATATCTTTCCAGCCTTCGGCCAGTTGGGTGGGCGATTGCTGCTGCTTGAGCAGCTTCTTGACGCCGTCCACTACCTGGGCACGCTGTTCACGCACGCCCTGAGCCTGCAGCTTGACGGCCGCCAACGGCGAACCTGCCGCCAGGACCAGCAATTCGCGACGTTCATCCTCGCTGCATTCGGGCAACGCCTGCGCCAGCCAGGCCAGACTCATCGGCTCACTGGGCAACGGGCAGGCCTGCTGCACACAGCGGCTTCTCACGGTTGGCAGCAATCGGCTCGACTGGTGGCTGACCAGCAGCAGGACGGTATTGCCCGAAGGCTCTTCCAGGCTTTTCAACAAAGCGTTGGCCGCATTGACGTTCATCGACTCTACCGGCTCGATCAACACCACCTTGCGACCACCCATTTGTGCAGTTTGCACGACAAAACTCACCAGATCACGGACCTGATCGACCTTGATCGCCTTGTCCGCCTCTTCGGGCTCCAGTACATAGTTGTCGGGGTGACTACCGGCCGCCAGCAGCATGCAGGATTTGCACTGGCCGCAGGCGTTCAGCCCTTGCGGACGCTGGCATAGCAACGTCGCCATCAGGCGCTCGGCCAGGGCGCGCTTGCCGATGCCGATGGGTCCGTGCAGCAGATAAGCGTGGGCATGCTGCGCACGTCCGGCCATCTGCTGCCAGAGCTGTTCCTGCCAAGGGTAAGCCTCAGCCACGGCGATAAAGCTCCAGCAATTGCGGCAAAAGCCCATCAAGGGACTGCTGAACTTCAGCCAATGGCAACGCGGCGTCCACCAGGCGATAGCGTTCGGGGGCGACTTTGGCTCTGTTCAGGTAGGTGCTGCGCACAGCGTCGAAAAAAGCCCGACCTTCCTGTTCGAAACGGTCCAGTTGCCCCCGGGCGGAGGCCCGCGCCAGGCCGATTTCAACCGGCAAATCGAACACCAGAGTCAGGTCCGGGCGCAACGGGCCCTGAACGAAGGCCTCCAGCGCGGCAATCCGCTCATGGGACAAACCGCGTCCGCCGCCTTGATAGGCGTAGGTGGCATCTGTGAACCGATCACATAAAACAATCGCGCCGCGTTCCAGAGCCGGGCGAATCACTTGGGCCAGATGCTGCGCCCGAGCTGCGAACACCAGCAGCAATTCAGTATCGGCGTGCATCGACTCGTCACTGGGCGCCAGCAACAGGTCACGAATACGTTCAGCCAGCGGGGTACCGCCCGGTTCACGGGTCAGGACCACATCGATACTTTCGGCGCGCAACCGGGCCGCGAGGTATTCACGATTGGTGCTTTTACCCGCGCCTTCCGGCCCTTCAAGGGTAATAAACAGGCCGGTCACAGGCAGTCCTCGGTCATCTTCATTTAGGGCTTTGCTCGCTCTGCGGGGCGACGCTGTCAGCAGGCGGCTCGGCACCTTGCGCTGAGGCCGGATTGAGCGTTGCATCAGGCTCCACAGCAGGCGTCGGCTCGGTCGGGGTCGCAGGCTTCACGACCGGCGCGGGTTCAGGCGTTGCTGGCGAGGCAGCAGGCGCCGGGCTGGAGCGATAATCGGCGCGGCGCTTGAGCTGGTACTCGCGCACTGCTGCGTTATGCGCGTCCAGGTCGTTGGAAAACACATGGCTGCCGTCGCCACGGGCGACGAAGTACAGGCTGCGACCCGCGACCGGATTGAGCGCTGCATGAATCGCTTCGCGACCGACCAGCGAAATCGGCGTCGGTGGCAATCCTGCAATCACATAAGTGTTGTAAGGGGTTGGCTCGCGCAGGTGGGCCCGGGTCAACTTGCCGTTGTAGCGCTCGCCCAGACCGTAGATCACGGTTGGGTCGGTCTGCAGCAGCATGCCCAGCTCAAGACGCCGCACGAACACCCCGGCAATCTGCCCACGCTCTTGAGGAACGCCGGTTTCCTTTTCCACCAGCGAGGCCATGATCAGCGCTTGGTAAGGATTGGAATAAGGCGCTTCGGCGGCGCGCCTGGCCCACTCTTCATCCAGCACTTCATCCAGACGCTTGTAGGCCTGCTTGAGCAATTCGGCGTCGCTCATGCCGCGCACGAAGCGGTAGGTATCCGGGAAGAACCGGCCTTCGGGGAATACGTCCGGGTGGCCGATTTTACTCATCAGCTCGGCGTCAGTGAGGCCTGCAAGCGTCTGTTCCAGCTTGGTCTGTTTGGCCAGAGCAGCCCGAACCTGACGGAAATTCCAGCCTTCGACCAGGGTCACGCTGTATTGCACCACTTCGCCGCGCTGCCACAACGCAAGCAAGCTCTGGGCGTCCATGCCCGGCGTCATCCGGTACTCACCGCTGTGCAGTGATTCATCAGCCAGATTGAAGCGCCAGTACAGACGTAACCAGAACGCATCCTTGATCACTCCGTCGGCCTGCAGACGGTTGAGCAGGCCGGTCGGCGTCGATCCGGCCGGAACGTCCAGCAGTTGTTCCTGGCTGACGTTCAAGGGCTGGTGCAGTGCCTCTTTCTGCTGCCAGTAAGCCACGCCCAGGCCAAGACCCACCAGAACGATACCGGTTTCCAGCAACAGCAATAATTTTCGAATCACTAAACAATATCCAGAAGCGCGTGGGCTGTGCGTTGCAGTTTACGGGTGAGCGGACCGACCGGCCAGCTCAGCTGTTCAAAGCCCCTGACCGGCCAGATGCCATAGACGCTGTTGCAGACAAACACTTCGTCGGCGTGCTGCAAGTCAATCAGGTGCAGGTCGCAAATGCTCGAATCGATGCCAAGCTGGCTGGCCTGTTCAAGCAGCTCGGCGCGCATGACACCTGCCACGCCACAACGGCTCAGGTCGGCGGTGTGCAACGTCTGATCCTTGATCAGGAACAGGTTGCTGTAGACGCCTTCGATAATCCGCCCACTGGCGTCACGCATCAAGCCTTCGGCATGGGTCGCATCCTGCCATTCGGAGCGAGCCAGCACTTGCTCGAGACGGTTCAGATGCTTCAAGCCCGCCAGCAAGGGTTGCTCGGCCAGACGGGTTGCACAGGGAAACAGGCTGATGCCGTGTTCGGCGTGGCTCGCAGGATAAGCTGGCACCGGGCTGCCCTGAAGGATTCTGCGCGGTTTAGCGTTGCTGGAGGGCGCATAACCCCGCTCGCCATCGCCACGGGTCAGGATCAGCTTCATCACGCCCTCGCCCAACTGCGCAGCAAACGCCAGTAGCTCGGCATGGATCAGCGGTAGATTGATGGGGATTGCCAGACGCTCACAGCCGCCAGCCAGGCGCTGCAGGTGACGGTCCAGAAGCGATGGCCGCCCTGCCCTTACCGCGATGGTTTCAAACAATCCATCGCCGTAAGCCAGGCCTCTGTCTTTGACAGAGAGCGTATTGGCAGGTTGGCCATCAATCCAGTCAGGCATTACTCGGCGAACCGGCGGAACACCAGTGAGCCGTTGGTACCGCCGAAGCCGAAGGAGTTGGACAGCACCACATCGATCGGCATATTGCGCGCTTCGTGGGGCACGAAATCCAGATCGCAGCCCTCGCCCGGCTCATCAAGGTTGATGGTCGGCGGCGCCACCTGGCCGTTGATCGCCAGCACGCTGAAAATGGCTTCCACAGCGCCTGCAGCACCCAGCAAGTGACCGGTCATGGACTTGGTCGAGCTCACGGCCAGCTTGTAGGCGTGATCGCCAAACACGCTCTTGATCGCATTGGCTTCAGCGAGGTCACCCGCCGGCGTGGAGGTGCCGTGGGCATTGATGTACTGAACCTCATCGGCGTTGACCTTGGCATCGCGCAGCGCGTTGACAATGCAGCGCGCAGCCCCTGCACCGTCATCCGGCGGCGAGGTCATGTGGTAGGCATCACCGCTCATGCCGAAGCCAATGAGCTCGGCGTAAATCGTCGCACCACGCGCCTTGGCGTGCTCCAACTCTTCAAGCACCAGGGCGCCGGCACCATCGGACAGCACGAAACCGTCACGGCCTTTGTCCCACGGGCGACTGGCGCGAGTCGGATCGTCATTACGGGTCGAGAGTGCACGGGAAGCACCGAAGCCGCCCATGCCCAGACCGCAGGCTGCCATCTCGGCACCACCGGCAATCATGACGTCTGCTTCGCCATAAGCGATGTTGCGTGCCG
Organism: Pseudomonas viridiflava; assembly: GCF_900601905.1. GTDB lineage: Bacteria > Pseudomonadota > Gammaproteobacteria > Pseudomonadales > Pseudomonadaceae > Aquipseudomonas. The sequence continues at coordinate 299,107 of NZ_UWFA01000289.1, read as the reverse complement.
CCATGCCAATGCAATGTGTACCGGTGGTACAGGCGGTGGCGATGGCGTAATTAGGCCCCTGTGCGCCCAGATGGATCGACAGGAACCCGGAAATCATATTGATGATCGAACCCGGCACGAAAAACGGCGAGATACGCCCCGGACCCTGCTCATGCAGTGAACGGCTGTTGTTTTCGATATTGGTCAGGCCACCGATACCCGAACCCATGGCAACGCCAATGCGCTCGCGATTTGCATCAGTGACTTCCAGACCGGAATTACGCACAGCCTGAAAGCTGGCAGCGAGACCGTACTGGATGAAAAGATCGAGCCGGCGAGCCTCTTTGGGCGCCAGATACTCTTCGACGTTGAAGCCTTTGATCGAACCGCCAAAGCGGGTCGTATAAGCCGAAAGGTCCGTGTGCTCGATAAGGCCGATGCCACTGCGACCAGCCAGAATGCCTTGCCAACTGCTTGGCACATCCGTACCCAATGGCGACAGCATACCCATACCGGTGACCACGACGCGTCTACGCGACACAGGACTCTCCTCTTCTCTCATTGACGACCTAAAAACATCGTTTTAAAGAAAAAACCGCACGCCGGTAAGGCAGTGCGGTTTTCCCATGACAGCAACAACGATTACAAAATCTTACGCCTGGTGGGCAGTAACGTAATCGATTGCAGCTTGAACGGTGGTGATCTTCTCAGCTTCTTCGTCAGGGATTTCAGTCTCGAATTCCTCTTCCAGAGCCATCACCAGCTCAACGGTATCAAGGGAGTCAGCACCCAGGTCTTCAACGAAGGAAGCACTGTTGGTAACTTCCTCAGCCTTGACGCCAAGTTGCTCGGTAACGATTTTCTTGACGCGCTCTTCGATGGTGCTCATACCTAGTTTTAACTCCTAGTGGACAAATTCGGGCAACTGACCGGTGGGTAAGTGTATAGAAGAGGTTTTGCGCATTTCAAGCTTAATGCTCACCCCTTCGAACCGCACCGCTCATCTGCCCATCAAATAGATTGCAGCTTTATAACGGATTTTAGACAGCACGTATGACATTTTTTTGATGCAATGCGTCACTTTTAGCTCATGTACATGCCGCCGTTCACCGGGATTGTAGCCCCGGTTACGTAGGCTGCACCGTCAGACGCGAGAAAAGCGACCACGTGCGCAATCTCTTGCGCCTGCCCCAGACGTCCCAGAGGAATCTGGTTGATCAGGGTCTCACGCTGCGTTTCCGGCAGTTCGCGGGTCATGTCGGTATCAATGAAACCGGGGGCTACCGAGTTGACGGTAACCGAACGCGAACCCACTTCCCGAGCCAAGGCACGACTGAACCCTTCCAGCCCTGCTTTAGCGGATGCGTAGTTTACTTGGCCTGCGTTGCCCATGGCACCCACAACAGAGCCAATACTGATGATTCGACCCCAACGCGCCTTGGTCATGCCACGCAAAACGCCCTTGGAGAGGCGGAACAGGCTGTTCAGGTTGGTATCGACGACATCATGCCATTCGTCATCTTTCATGCGCATCATCAGGTTGTCACGGGTGATACCGGCGTTGTTGACCAGGATCAGCGGCGCGCCGACACGCTCCTGGATCAACGACAGGGTCGCTTCCACGGAGGCGGCACTGCAGACATCCAGCATCAGGCCAAAACCTTCGATGCCGTTTTCCTTGAAGGTGGCGCTGATGCGTTCGGCACCGGACTCGGAAGTCGCCGTCCCCACCACGACCGCGCCATTGCGACCCAATTCCAGGGCAATGGCTTGACCGATTCCACGGCTGGCGCCAGTGACCAGTGCAACTTTACCTTGCAGACTCATGCAAGTTTCTCCTAATCAGGCCAGCGCCGCGCGAGCGGCGGCGAAGGCATCCGGGGTATCCAGGTTGTAGGTTGTCACGCCGTCGGCGCAACGCTTGTTCAGACCAGCCAGTACTTTGCCCGGCCCACATTCAACCAGTTGGGTCGCACCATGGTTTGCCAGACACTGAATGGTTTCCACCCAGCGAACCGGCCTGTACAACTGTTCCAGCAAATCACGCTTGAGCGTCGCCAGATCACTGACTGCAGCAGCGCTGACATTCTGCACCAGGGAAATAGTCGGTGCCTGCCACTCGATGGCCTCGATGGACGCCGCAAAACGTTCAGCCGCAGGACGCATCAATTCGCAATGGGACGGCACGCTCACTGGCAACGGCAATGCACGCTTGGCACCACGAGCCTTGCACAGCTCCATCGCGCGTTTGACAGCTTCGGCGGCACCGGCAATCACCACCTGGCCCGGGGAGTTGAAGTTCACCGCGCTGACCACCTCGCCCTGCGCCGCTTCGGCACAGGCAGCAATCACATCGGCATCATCCAGGCCCAGAATGGCAGCCATGCCACCCTGACCGGCCGGAACAGCTTCCTGCATCAACTGACCGCGACGCTCCACCAGCTTGACCGCATCGGCCAGGCTCAGGCTTTGCGCGGCAACCAGAGCGCTGTATTCGCCCAGGCTATGACCGGCAACATAGGCTGGAACCGCGCCACCCTCAGCCAGCCACACATGCCACAGGGCAATGGAAGCGGTGAGGATGGCAGGCTGGGTTTTGTCGGTCTGATTGAGCAGTTCAGCCGGGCCTTGCTGAGTCAAAGCCCAGAGGTCATAGCCCAAGGCATCGGATGCCTGCTCGAAAGTATCTAGGATCAGCGGGTGTTGCGCGCCCTGGTCGGCGAGCATGCCCAGGGATTGGGAACCCTGACCCGGGAAGACGAATGCGAGGGATGCAGACATTGAACAAGCCTCTGAGTGTGGTCGTCAAAATAAACGCCCGGTCATGACCGAGCGCGAAGAATTCGTTAAAAACTGAGCCGCCAGTATGATGACTGACCAGTCAGCAGGGTCACATTCTAGCGGACGACGCGCGCAAGCGCCGCACAGAAAGCCTAAAGCAGCTCGCTGAGCCGCCCGTGCAATCGTTGTGGCAGGTTTCCCTCCACCTCGATCAACGCACGATGAATGGCGCTCTGAAAGCCCTGCATGCTGGCTGAACCATGGCTCTTGACGACAATACCCTGCAAACCGAGAAAGCTCGCGCCATTGTGCCGCGCCGGTGCAAGATCAGCCTGCAGGCGCTTGAGCAGCGGCAACGCCAGCGCACCGACTGCCCTGGACAACAGATTCTGGCTGAACAATGTTTCAATCCGCGCAGAAATCATGCTGGCGAGCCCTTCGCTGGACTTGAGCAGGATATTGCCGACAAAACCGTCGCAAACCACGACGTCAGCCTCGCCACGATACAAGCCATCGCCCTCGACAAAACCGGTGTAGTTCAAGCCAGGTGCAGCCTGCAGCAGACTCGCTGCCAGTTTGACCTGCTGGTTACCCTTGATGTCCTCGGTGCCGATGTTGAGCAGTGCAACCCTGGGCCGTATAACCCCGAGCGCCTCGGCGGCCACCGAACCCATCACGGCAAACTGGTACAGATTGTCAGCACTGCAATCGACGTTCGCCCCCAAGTCCAGCAACTGGCAATAGCCTCGCTGCGTGGGGATCGCCGCTACCATCGCCGGGCGATCAATACCCGGCAGGGTCTTGAGCACAAAACGCGACAGCGCCATCAGCGCACCGGTATTGCCGGCACTGACGCACGCCTGAGCCTGACCACTCGCCACCAGGTCCAGCGCCACCCGCATCGAAGCATCCGGCTTGCCACGCAACGCCTGAGACGGTTTTTCATCCATGCCGATCACTTCGCTGGCATTTACAACGCGCAGACGTGAGCGATCCACACCGGATTGGCGGGCGATCAGTTCTTCAATGAGGGGGGCTTGACCAACAAGGATCAGATGAAGCGAGGGCGTAGCAATCAGGCACGCAAGGCTGGCCTGAACAATGTTGCGGGGACCGAAGTCCCCGCCCATTGCGTCGATCGCGATGATCGGAGCGGACAAGAAATTACTCGTCAGCGCCCTTGTCGATCACTTTACGACCACGGTAAACACCTTCCGGCGAAACGTGGTGACGCAGGTGAATTTCACCAGTGGTCTTTTCTACCGACAGGGTGCTAGCCGTAAGGGCGTCGTGGGAACGACGCATGTCACGGGCAGAGCGGGATTTTTTGTTCTGCTGAACAGCCATAATTGATTAACTCCTAAACGTTTGGGTCACGCTTTAACTGCGCCAATACACTGAACGGGTTGGACCGCGTTACCTCGTCCACGCTCGGTTCGGGCTCATCGAGACCCGCCGGCTGCTGGCATTCTTCCGGATGATGAGCAGGCACAATGGGCAAGGCGAGCAAAAGCTCCTCCTCGATCAATGCCAGCAGATCCAATGGATCTTCGCCCAGTTCCAGCACGTCATAACCTTTCGGTAACGACTGGGTATTCGCACCCTCCTTCACCACCGCGTAACTGCATTCGCTGTGGATCGGCAGGGTGACCAGCTCAAGACAACGCTGGCAAACCATTTTGACTTCGGCGTCGATGGAACTGTGGATAACCACAGACCGGCGTTCGTCTCGCTCAAAAATGAATTTGGCCTGCACCGTACCGACATCATCGGAAAGCGGGTCGCAGAGTCTCTCCAAACTGGCCAGCAGCACTTCACCTTGAAGGGTAGTGCCACGATCAGCCAGTTTGCGCGGGTCAACGTGAGGTGGAATCGGGTCATTCAACATAGGCGCAGCATTCTAGGGACGACCCTAATGCATGTCAAAGGAAATTCAGGGCAATAATCCTGCACAGGACTGATTAGAATCAACTTTCACTTATTGGAGAACCGCATGCAGCCTCTGCTCCTTGCTTCCAGCTCACCTTATCGCCGCGAATTACTCGCCAGGTTGCGCCTGCCATTCGTCTGCAGCTCGCCTGATATCGACGAAAGCCACCGACCTGGAGAGCGCGCCACTGAGCTGGTGCAGCGCCTGGCAATGGAAAAGGCCCAGGCGCTGGCCAACGATTTTCCTGACCACCTGATCATCGGCTCGGATCAGGTTGCAGTGCTCAATGGGCAGATTCTCGGCAAGCCACATACTTTCGAGCGCGCCCTGGAGCAACTGAGCGCCGCCAGCGGTTCGAGCGTCACGTTTCTCACCGGATTGGCACTGCTCAACAGCGCTACCGGCCAATGCCAGGTCGATCACGTGCCTTTTACCGTGCACATGCGCGATCTGGACGAAGCCGCCATCACGCGCTACCTGCACGCCGAACAACCCTATGACTGCGCTGGCAGCTTCAAGGCCGAAGGATTGGGCGTGAGCCTGTTTCAATCCACCGAAGGCAGTGACGCCACCAGCCTGATCGGCCTGCCGCTGATCCGCCTTGTCGACATGCTTATAAAGGAAGGCGTGCAAATCCCCTGAACGCGCCTGAAATGACGCTATCGCGGGCAAGGACGCTCCTACCGGGGCAACGCGTGCTGCACGCCAGCGCAATGCCTGGACGACGACACACTCCTACAAAAAAGCCCGACCAATGGTCGGGCTTTTCAACCGCTACACAGATTAGCGCAGCGATGGACCCTTGAAGCCAGCCCACATCGCAATCTGATCCGCGACGCTGGCACCGAGTTTTTTCGAGAAACGGTCAAACGGGGATTCCTGAACGGTGTAATCCACCAGCTCTTTTTCGCCAATCACATCACGCGCTACATAACTGGCACTGCCCAGCCCGTCGATCAGGCCCAGTGGCAATGCCTGCTCGCCCGTCCAGACCAGCCCGGAGAACAGCTCGGGATGATCCTTGTCCTTCAAACGATCGCCACGACCCTGCTTGACGCTGGCGATGAACTGCCGATGGGTTGTGTCTAGCACGCCCTGCCAGAACGCCGTTTCATCAGCCTTTGGTGGCTGAAACGGATCCAGAAAGGCCTTGTGCTCACCCGACGTGTAAGTACGACGATCCACGCCCAGCTTCTCCATGGCACCGACAAAGCCAAAACCTGCAGCCGTCACGCCGATGGAACCCACCAGACTGGCCTTGTCGGCATAGATCTGATCCGCAGCACTGGCGATGTAATAGGCACCCGAGGCGCCCAGATCGGTGATCACCGCATAGACCTTGATTGCCGGCTTCTCTGCCCGCAGGCGACGGATTTCATCCGCCACGTAGCCAGACTGCACAGGACTGCCACCCGGACTGTTGATCCGCAGGATCACACCTTTGGTTTTTTCGTCGGCGAAGGCCGCGCGCAAGCTGCCAACGATGTTGTCGGCACTGGCGGGCTCCTTGGCGGCGATCATGCCCTCGATTTCGATCAACGCGGTATGGTTCGCGCTGCGCGATGCGCCCTTCTCGAAATCCATCAGCGGCGAGAACATGAACAGCACGCCAATCAGGTAAAGAAACGTCAGTGATTTGAAAAATATCCCCCAGCGACGCGACCGACGCTGCTCCTGAACCCCCGCCAACAGGGTTTTCTCCAGCAACTTCCAACTCTTTGCATCAGCCTTGCTGTCCGCGATCTCGTCTTTGTCTTGCGAGACCGGTGCTTTCCATTCGTCCGACATTTATCTATTACCCCAACAACGAAGACTGACCACTGCGCTCACCTAACCAGGCCCGCAGCTCGGGAAAACTTTCAATCGCCAGGCGCGGCTCGTACTCGCGCAGCGAATCCAGCGACTGTGCGCCGTAACCGACCGCCACCGAGTCCATGCCTGCATTGCGCGCCATCAGCAGGTCAAACGACGAATCCCCCACCATTAGCGCCCGCTCCGGTGGCACACCGCAATGCTGGAGGATCTCATGCAGCATCAACGGATCAGGCTTGCTGGCCGTTTCGTCTGCCGCACGGGTGATATCGAAATATTCGAGCCAGCCATGCGCCTTGAGCACTCGATTCAGACCGCGCCGCGCCTTGCCGGTGGCGACCGCCAGCTTGTAGCCCTGAGCACGAAAACCCGCCATGGACTCCAGCACACCTTCAAACAGCGGCGAAGGCACGTCGTTATCCATCGCCATATAGCTGTCGGCATAGTGCTGACGAAAATCGATGAGATCGTTGGTGGTAATGTCCGGGTAAAGCGTGCGAATGGCCTCCGGCAAGCCTAGCCCGATGATGCCCTTGATCGCCAGATCATCACGCACCGGCCGACCGCTCAGGTCGGCAGCCAGCCTCATGGCGTCGACGATACGACCGATAGAGTCAGCCAGCGTGCCATCCCAATCAAAAATCAATAATTCATAGCCGGACGGCTCGCAATCACGGCGCACTCAAACGCTCCACGGTCTTGGCCCACATCTCGTCGACAGGCGCCTGAAGTTTCAGCTCGCTGCCATCCTGCATAGGCACGGTCAGCATATAAGCGTGCAGAAAAAGGCGCTTGCCGCCCAGATCGCGAATCTCGCGACTGAAGTCCTCATCGCCATACTTGGTATCACCCGCAATGGCATGCCCGGCGTGCAGCGTGTGAACGCGAATCTGGTGAGTACGGCCGGTGACCGGCTTGGCCTCGACCAGCGTGGCGAAATCACTGAAGCGACGCAGCACCTTGAAGAGCGTCAGCGCCTCCTTGCCTTCATCATTGACCTCGACCATACGCTCACCAGAACGCAGGTTGCTCTTGAGCAAGGGCGCATTGATGCGCTTCTGCGAAGTATCCCAATGACCGCGGACCAGCGCCATGTAGCGCTTGTCGACGCCGTCACCACGCAGGGCTTCGTGCAGGTGGCGCAACATGCTGCGCTTCTTGGCGATCATCAACAGCCCGGAGGTATCGCGATCGAGCCGGTGCACCAGCTCAAGCTCCTTGGCGTCGGGACGCATTTGCCGAAAGGCTTCGATCACACCGAAATTAAGGCCGCTGCCGCCATGCACGGCGATCCCCGCCGGTTTGTTGAGGACGATCAGCGCCTTGTCTTCATAGACAATCGCGGCCTCCAGTCGCTGCAGCAACCCCTGGGCAACCGGCACCGGCGCATCGCGCTCGGGCACGCGCACCGGCGGGACGCGAATGATGTCGCCTGCCTGCAACTTGTACTCGGGCTTGATCCGCCCCTTGTTCACCCGCACTTCGCCTTTGCGCAAAATGCGGTAGATCAAGGTCTTTGGCACGCCTTTGAGGAAAGTGACAAGAAAATTATCGATGCGTTGACCGGCATATTCCGGCGCAACCTCAACCAGCTGGACGCCGGGGGTTGGGGGTGTGGTAGTCGTCATGGCGCAAATCATAACAATTTTTTATGGATTTGAAGCACTTAATGATTGCTGCTATAGTCGCGAACGCCGCCAAAAGCGGTCTGGACAGCGGACCAACGGTTTATGACCGGCCCTGCCCTACGCAATTCACGAGGACGCGAGGCCGTCCTACGGGGCTTTCGGTGACAACGGATAGGCTGCAGACGTTACAAGCGCAGGTGACATAAGGCCTGAAACACGCCAGATCGCAGAGTTATCACTCGCCTTCAGAGCTAATAATTCACGGCCAGTTCACAAAGTGCAGTCGTTTGCAGACGTTCTGAGCGAATGCTACGGAAACCACGCCTTAAGCCATAGATGCGCGAGCTTCCCATCGAAGATCGCGGTAAATGCCAACCCGTTGCGGATTCTGCGCGCGGCAGCACCCGAATTATCAGGGATACGTGTAGGGTGGAGACGCACAACCATCGGACTGTGTAGCACAAGGCTTGTTCTAGACGCTTCATCTCGTCCGCTACCGATGGTCGATTCCTCCTCCTGACAAAGCTTTTGCTGAATGGGTGCCTTTTGTCACCACAGCAAGCAGGAAACGTCGTCGCGACACCGGCCCCGTTGGTCGGTACCTCGCTAGACACTGGAGTGTCCAACCACTCTTGACGTGCCCTGACACCGACCGTGAGAAGTCGTGTGTGCCGAACGCCGTTTCCGGCAGCCCGGAAACCGACGGTACTACATGAAAAGAATGTTGATTAACGCAACTCAACCTGAAGAGTTGCGCGTTGCACTGGTAGACGGCCAGCGCCTATATGACCTGGACATCGAGTCCGGTGCACGCGAGCAGAAGAAGGCCAATATCTACAAGGGCCGGATCACTCGCATCGAGCCAAGCCTGGAGGCTGCCTTTGTCGATTTCGGCTCTGAGCGCCACGGCTTCCTGCCCCTCAAGGAAATCTCCCGCGAGTACTTCAAGAAAGCCCCTGAAGGCCGCGTCAATATCAAAGACGTCCTGACCGAAGGCCAGGAAGTCATCGTTCAGGTCGAAAAGGAAGAGCGCGGCAACAAAGGCGCAGCCCTGACCACCTTCATCAGCCTGGCCGGTCGTTATCTGGTCCTGATGCCAAACAATCCGCGTGCCGGTGGTATCTCCCGCCGCATCGAAGGCGAAGAGCGCAACGAACTGCGTGAAGCGCTGAACGGCCTGATCGCCCCTGCCGACATGGGCCTGATCGTGCGCACTGCAGGCCTTGGCCGCAGCAGCGAAGAAATGCAGTGGGACCTCGACTACCTGCTGCAACTCTGGACCGCCATCAAAGAAGCCTCGCTGGATCGCTCCGCGCCATTCCTGATCTATCAGGAAAGCAACGTGATCATCCGCGCGATTCGCGATTACCTGCGCCAGGACATCGGCGAAGTGCTGATCGACAGCGTTGAAGCCCAGGAAGAAGCCCTGACCTTCATCCGCCAGGTGATGCCGCAGTACGCCAGCAAGATCAAGCTGTACGAAGACAGCGTTCCGCTGTTCAACCGTTTCCAGATCGAAAGCCAGATCGAGACCGCCTTCCAGCGCGTCGTTGAACTGCCTTCCGGCGGCTCCATCGTCATCGACCCTACCGAAGCTTTGGTGTCCATCGACATCAACTCGGCGCGTGCCACCAAAGGCAGCGACATCGAAGAAACCGCGCTGCAGACCAACCTTGAAGCGGCTGAAGAAATCGCCCGTCAACTGCGTTTGCGCGATATCGGCGGCCTGATCGTCATCGACTTCATCGACATGACGCCTGCCAAGAACCAGCGCGCCGTGGAAGAGAAAGTCCGCGAGAGCCTGGAAGCTGACCGTGCCCGTGTACAGGTCGGTCGCATCTCGCGCTTTGGCCTGCTGGAAATGTCCCGTCAGCGCCTGCGCCCTTCCCTGGGTGAAAGCAGCGGCATCGTCTGCCCACGCTGCAACGGCACCGGCATCATCCGTGATGTTGAATCGCTGTCGCTGGCGATCCTGCGCCTGATCGAAGAAGAAGCCCTGAAAGACCGCACTGCCGAAGTCCGCGCTCAGGTGCCGATCCCGGTGGCAGCGTTCCTGCTCAATGAAAAGCGCAACTCGATCACCAAGATCGAACTGCGCACTCGTGCCCGCATCATCATTCTGCCGAATGATCATCTGGAAACGCCGCACTTCGAAGTTCAGCGTCTGCGCGATGACAGCCCGGAAGCCCACACCCTGCAGTCCAGCTATGAAATCGCTGCGGCAGCTGCGGAAGTGGAAGAAGTCCAGCCTGCTGCCGCAACCCGTACCCTGGTTCGCCAGGAAGCCGCCGTCAAGACCGCCCCGCCGCGTGCCAACGCACCGGTTCCGGTCGAGGCCGTTGCTGCCGCGCCAGCCCCTGTCGCTCACGAGCCAAGCCTGTTCAAAGGCCTGGTCAAATCCCTGGTAAGCCTGTTTGCCACCAAGGAAGAGCCGGTTGCACCGGTTGTGGTCGAGAAGCCAGCGGCCGAGCGCCCTGCGCGTAACGAAGAGCGTCGTAACGGTCGCCAGCAGAGCCGTGGTCGCAACAACCGCCGCGACGAAGAACGCAAGCCGCGTGAAGAACGCGCCCCTCGTGAAGAGCGTGCAGAACGTGCTCCCCGCGAAGAGCGTGCCCCTCGCGAGGAACGTGCACCGCGTGAAGAGCGTGCACCACGCCAGCCACGTGAAGCCGTAAGCGTCGAAGAAAACAGCGCAGCACCAGCACCGCGTGAAGAACGCCCGGCTCGCAATGGCCGCGCCCCACGTGAAGATCGCAAGCCTCGTGAAGAGCGTGTGCGTGAACTGCGTGAGCCACTTGATGCAGCAGCCCCGGCTGTCAACGTTGCTCGTGAAGAACGCCCTGAGCGCGCTCCGCGTGAAGAACGCCAGCCTCGCGTACCGCGTGAAGAGCGTCAGCCTCGTGCCGAGCAAGCTGCGGTGGCAGTGAGCGAAGACGAAGTCCTGCCAAACGAAGAACTGGCGAATGACGATCAACAGGACGGTGCAGAAGGTGATCGCCCTCGCCGCCGCTCCCGTGGTCAGCGTCGTCGTAGCAACCGTCGCGAGCGTCAACGCGATGCCAACGGCAACGTGATCGAAGGATCCGAAGGCGCTGACGGTTCAGAAGACAACGGCAGCGAAGAAGGCAACTCCGATCTGGCAGCAGGTCTGGCCGTCACTGCCGCTGTTGCAAGCACGGTGATCAGCGCTCCGGCCGAAGCCGAAGCTCACCGCCAGGCCGAACGCGCCAATGCAACGGTAGAAGCGTCCGATTCGTCGTTCGTTTCACAGCCGGTTGTTGAAACGCCGTCGATCCAGACACCCGCGTTCGAAGTGGCCGAAGTCGAGCAGCCAGCTGTTGAAACGCCAGTGGTCGAAAGCCCTGTCGTGGAAGCGCCAGCCATTGAGACACCGGTTAGCGAGTACGCTGCAAAAGCCGAAAGCGCGCCGGATGTTGAAGTTCAGCCAGTCGTTGAAGCCGCTCCGGAGCCTGTAACAGAAGCTCCAGCCCTGGCTGCCCAACCTGAGCTGTTCGAAACAGCACCGCACGCTGAACGCGTAGTACCGTTCACGCCGACGCCAGAGCCAACACCACAGGTTGAAGCCGTTGCTCCAGCCCGTGAAGAAGCCGCGGTTGTTGAAGCGGCTGCCGAATCGGTAACCGAGTCCGCCGAACTGCCAACGCCAGCAATTGTTGTGGCTGAAGAGTCTGCGCCTTACGCTGCTGCGGAAATCGTCGCCACCTCACCTGCCGCAGAAGCAGCAGTGGAAGTGGTTGCCGAAACGCCAGCACTGCCGGTCAGCAGCAATGGCCGAGCACCGAACGATCCTCGTGAAGTGCGTCGTCGCAAGCGTGAAGCAGAGCGTCTGCTGAAGGAAGCCGAAGAAGCCAAAGCGGCTCCTGAAGCTGCTCCGGTTGTCGATGACAACCTGCAGTCGGCTGATGAAGCCGTACAGCCACACCACCAGGCATCGGAAGAAAGCCAAGAGCCTAAACCTCTCGCTTGATCCGCGCTGAATAAAAAGCCCCACCTGTGAAGCAGGTGGGGCTTTTTTGTGGCCGCTGAAAACCGATTTGTGTCGCAACTGCCGAAGGCTGCCTGTGGGACCGGCTTCAGCCGGGAAGAAGCCCACATATCCACAGCATCTCTGTTGGCAGAACGGCCACCTTCCCGGCTAAAGCCGGTCCCACGAATCTGGACAGCGCTTGGCCAAAGACGAGGACTCCTGGGCGAGCCCCTACAAGGAACTCACGTTAAATACCAACCGCTCAGGCACATCCACGTCCCACAGGATTCCGGGATCCTGCACTTCGACGGCTTGTACGCAGCCGTCATTGAATAATCGCTTGCCCCCCTGATCGCCCGTCAATGCCATCAACGCTGGACCATATCGGCGGCCGAAGCCCACGGGCTGACCGCGCTCGCCGTGATGGAATGGCAGGATAATGCGCTCGTCACTCAGAGCGGCAACGAGCTGGTGCAGGGTTTCAGGCAGGATGAACGGCATGTCGCCCAGGATGATCAGCCAACCACGATGATCAGGCTCAACCGCAACTGCCGCCGCAATGCTGTCGCCCATGCCTGGAGAATCCAGCAATGCCAGCTGGCAGTCATATCGATCGGCCAACGCGATGATTTCAGAGGCATTCGGGCGAGTAACAATCCGGACCTGATCGACAACCCCTTGCAGGTTGACCAGAGTGTGCTCCAGAACAGGCCGCTCTACACCATCACGCCCCCTGCATCGGGCCAACAGCTTGCTGCTGCCCTGCCCGGCAATGGCTTGAAAACGGCGGCCATGACCGGCAGCGAGAACAATGGCGCAAATGCTTTCAGTCATTACAATTCCTGATCACAGGGCCAACTCAATACAGATTAGGTTCCATCTCCAGGTCGACACCGAAGCGCTCGGCGATATCAACCTGAATCCGCCGGGCCAGTGCCAGTAATTGCGCGCCACTGGCCTGACCATAATTGACCAAGACCAGCGACTGTAGCCGATGCACGCCCGCATCCCCATCGCGATGGCCCTTCCAGCCAGCCTGTTCGATGAGCCAGCCAGCTGCGAGTTTCACCTGCCCGTCCACTTGTGGATAACCCACCAGCGCTGGATATTGCAGGCGAATACGATCAGCCAGCTCAGCGGACACCAAAGGATTCTTGAAGAAGCTCCCGGCGTTGCCCAGCACTGCTGGATCGGGCAGCTTCTCGGCACGAATGGCGCAGATCGCCTTGCTGACGTCGCGAGGCGTCGGCTGGCTGATCCCTTGATCCGTCAGGCGCTGACGCACCGGACCGTATTCCAGGTGCAGTTGGGCGCTGCGGCTGAGCACAAAACGCACGCGCAGAATGATCCAGCGACCGGTCTGGTGCTTGAACACACTGTCGCGATAGCCAAAGGCACACTCCTCCAGGGAAAAGTCGCGCAGTTGACCTGTCTCGCGATCAAGGGCTGTCAGGCCATGAAACACATCCTTGATCTCGACCCCATAGGCACCAATGTTCTGCATCGGCGCAGCGCCAACCGTGCCGGGGATCAAGCTGAGGTTTTCAAGCCCCGCCAGTCCCAGCTCCAGGCACGACTGCACAAACGGATGCCAGGGTTCCCCGGCTTCTGCTTCCACAATCGCCTGCAGGCAATCTTCCTTGAGGATGCGTATGCCTCGACTGGCCATGCGCAACACCAAGGCCTGCACATTGCCTGTCAGCAGCAGGTTGCTGCCGCCGCCCACCACCATCAGCGGCAGATGGTGTTCGGCACAGTAAGCCAGTGCCTGACGCACATCGTCATCGTTATGCGCGTCGGCAAACAGCTGCGCCTGAACATCGACGCCAAAGGTGTTGAATGGCTTGAGGGAAACGGCGGATTGCAGCTGCAACGTCAAACCTCCAGCAGGCGGCGCACGCGCTCAAGATCTTCGGCTGTATCAACCCCCGCAGGCGGCGCTTCAACGGCATCGGCGACGTGAATGCGCACGCCATGCCAGAGGGCACGCAGTTGCTCAAGGCTTTCCGTGTCCTCAAGCCAGCATGGCCCCCAACTGACGAAGTCATGGAGGAAGCCCGCGCGATAGGCATAAATCCCGATGTGTCGACGATAGGGGACGCCAGCGGGAAGCTGCTCGCGATCCTTGGCCAGGGCATCGCGAGCCCAGGGCAATGGTGCACGGCTGAACGTCAGCGCCAGACCGTTGATGTCGGCAACCACTTTCACCACGTTGGGATTGAACAAGGCAGCAACATCGTCGATAGGCTCGGCCAGTGTCGACATGCGAGCCTCAGGGTGGGCAGCCAGGTTGGCCGCCACCTGATCGATGACCAAGGGTGGGATCAGCGGTTCGTCGCCTTGCACATTGACCACGATAGCGTCTGGCTCCAGACCCAGCTGGGTCGCGACTTCCGCCAGCCGGTCAGTGCCGGAATTATGATCATCGCGGGTCAGCAGCACTTCTGCGCCAAAACCACGGCAGGCCTCGACAATACGCGGGTCGTCAGTGGCGACGACCACGCGCGCCGCGCTGCTTTTGCGCGCCTGTTCCCAGACGTGCTGAATCATCGGTTTGCCAGCAATGTCTTTGAGCGGCTTACCAGGAAAACGGGTCGAGCCGTAGCGCGCCGGAATGACAACAGTAAAGGCTGCGGTCATTTATCCAGACGCTCATCGGTGCTCAGCGTGCGGGCTTCGCTTTCGAGCATCACCGGGATGCCGTCACGGATCGGATAGGCCAGGCCTGCGCCCTTGCTGATCAGTTCGGTCTTGTCGGCGCTGAGTTTCAGCGGACCCTTGCAGATCGGGCAGGCAAGGATGTCGAGCAATTTGGTGTCCATAAGCATTCCTGAGCGAATCATGGCAAAAGACGTAACAACTGAGAATCGAACCAACTGACGAACGCGTCGGAGGGTTTCGCATCCACAGCCAGATACCACCAATCGTGCGCCGCAAAGGGCCGGCATTTCACGGCATCCTTTTCGGTCATGACCACTGGCAGCACCGGCGTAAAGCTCAGCGCCTGCGCGCTGAAAACGGCATGGTCGGCGAACGCATGAGCAACTGGCCGCCAGTGTAGCCCTTCAAGGGTATTGAAGAAACGTTGCGGGTTGCCGATCCCGGCGACTGCATGCAGCGCTTGTCCGGGCGGGAAGAAATCCACCGGCTGGCGCTCGCCGCTGCGCAGATTGACCAACGCCGAGGGCTTGAGCTGGAAGGCATAGCCGTCTTCGCGATCAGCACTGGCGCCGTTGTAAAGCAGCGCATCGACACTCTGCAAGCGCTCAAGCGGCTCGCGCAAAGGACCTGCCGGGAGACAACGACGATTACCCAGCCCGCGAGCCGCGTCGATCAACACCAGCTCAAGATCACGCGCCAACCGGTAATGCTGCAGACCATCGTCGGAAAGAATCAGATCAAGGGGTTCGCTGTCGAGCAAGGCTTTCACTGCACGAGCACGATCAGGGTCAATCATCATCGGCACGCCGCTGCGCTGCACGATCAACAACGGCTCATCGCCCGCCTGACTGGCACTCTGCTCGGCCGTCACCCGCCAGGGCAAACTCGGCGGACTCGCGCCGTAGCCACGACTGACCACGCCAACCCGCAGGCCACGCTGACGACAGTGCTCGATCATCCACAGGATCAGCGGCGTCTTGCCGGTGCCACCGATGGTGATATTGCCCACGACTATGACCGGCACCGACGCTTTGTAAATCTCGCCCTGCCCGGCCAGAAAGCGCTCGCGCTTGCCGTTGACGACCCGGCGATAAAGGCACTCCAGTGGACGCAGCAGCGTCAGCGCTGGATGACCGGTGTACCAGGCGTTGAGCAAACGTTCAGAGAATGACATCGGAAACTGCCATCAATTAGCCGGTGCAGCTTCAACGGTGGTCATGCGCAGATGACTGAAACCCAGCTTGCCTGCGGCGTCCATGGCAGTGATCACCGCCTGATGCGGCGTCTTGCCATCGGCGCTGATGGACAACGGCAAGCTGGTGTCACCGGCCGACTCGCGCTGCAAGGCGTCGATCAGCGTCGGCAGATCGTTTTTGGGCAGCAATTGATTGTTCAGGGAAAAGATCCCGTCAGCGTTGATGGTGATGTCCAGATGCTTGAGGGCGGCATCGGTTTCCGGGGTGCCCGTAACGGCTTGCGGCAGATCCACACGCAATTGGGTTTCGCGGGTGAAGGTGGTGGTCACGATGAAAAACAGCAGCAGAATGAACACCACATCAATCAACGAAACGAGGTTGATATCGATGTTCTCCCTGGCCTTGCGGCGCCGAAACTTCACTTTTTGCGACCCTCGCCACGGGCCTGCAGTTTGAGTGCAACCTTGGGGTCGTTCAGGTCCACATCACGGTCGCCCTGCACCACTTCCACCAGCTTGATCGCTTCCTGCTCCATGCCGACCACCAACTCGTCAACGCGGCTTTGCAGGTAGCGATGGAAGAAGATCGCCGGAATGGCGACGATCAGGCCTGACGCGGTACAGATCAGCGCCTTGGAAATACCACCGGCCAGTACCGAGGCATTGGCAGTGTTACCGGTTGCGTTGAACGAGCCGAAAATATCAATCATGCCCAGCACGGTGCCCAGCAAACCCAGCAACGGCGCCATGGCGGCAATCGAACCGAGGGCGCTCAGGTAGCGCTCCAGGTCATGAATGACCCTTGCAGCAGCCTCTTCGATGCACTCTTTCATGATCTCGCGACCATGCCTTGAGTTCGCCAGACCCGCTGCGAGAATTTCACCCAGCGGCGAATCGGCGCGCAGCTCCTTGAGCTTTTCGCCGTCGAGTTTTTTATCCTGCAGCCAGCGCCATACCTGGCCCACCAGATGCGGTGGCGCAATACGGCTGGCACGCAAGGTCCAGAGACGCTCGATAATGATGCCGACCGCGGCAATGGAACTCAGAATGATCGGCAGCATCATCCAGCCGCCAGATTTGACCAGTTCCCACACAGTGACGACTCCCTCGCAAAAGTGGGCGCCACTCTAACATAGGGTCAGCGCCGCGCCGAAGTTTGCGATCAATATCCTTGACTGGAATCACGCCAGAAGCGCCTTTCATGGCGTTGCGACCGAGGCTGGCCGAAGGCGCCCAGCTGCACGCTGACGGCACCCAGTTCAGCGCTGTCATAACTGCGAATACCCAGCCAGCCGTAGCGCGCCATGACCATTGGGTGCGGATGACCAAAGGCATTGTTGCGCCCCCGGGAAATCAGCACGCCCCGAGGCGCAACGGCCTGAAGAAAGACTTTCGAGGATGAAGTCCGACTGCCATGGTGCGGTGCCTGCAACCAGTCAGCATGCAGGTTAAAACCGCTGTCGATCAGCGCCCGCTCGGCTTCGGCATCAATATCGCCAGTCAACAAAAGCCGTTCTCCCAAGGCATCGATCATCAACACGCAGGATGCCTGATTACCTTCCCTGGCCTGTTGCCAACGCCAGATCGAGAACACCACGCCATCCCATTCCCAGCGCTGATCATTTTCGCAAGGTTGTGCATTGAGCAGCGCGGGCAATCGGGCCAGCTCGCCGCCCAGGACTCGCTCCACCGGCAGCCCCTGATACACCGCCAGCGCGCCCCCGGCGTGATCGGCATCGGCGTGGCTGAGCAGCATCAAGTCCAGTTTACCCACGCCGCCTTTACGAATCGCGGGCAGCACCACTCGCTGGCCGATGTCGAACTCGCCAAACCGGGGGCCCGCGTCGTACAACAGCGTGTGCTGCCGGGTGCGGATCAGAATCGCCAAGCCCTGCCCGACATCCAGCTGCAGCACTTCAGCCTGCCCATAAGGCACGGTTTTCAGCGGAGGAAACACACACAGCAACAACAACGGCCAGCCCAACGGCCGCAGCGGTACACCGCCGGGCAGCAGCAGCAAGACTGCCCCCAACAGACTCAACAGCCAGATCCATAACGGCACCGCGCCAGGTATCCAGGCCGGGAACCTGTCGGCCATCCAGCCGAGAAAACCAAACAGCCAGTGCAACGCGCCACCGGCAAGCCACAGCAGCCCCTCCCCCAGCAGCGGCACGGGCAATAGCAGAGTCCCCAACAACGCTGGCGGCAGTACCACAAAACTCACCCAGGGCACCGCGACCAGATTGGCCACTGGTCCGCTGAGGCTAATGGGCAGATTCAAGGCCAGGAGCACCGGCAGCAAGCCGATGGCGATCAACCACTGGGCGCGGGTCCAGCTGCGCAACCAGCTCCAGGCGCCCAGACGACCGCTGAAGATCAGTATCAGGATCGCCACGGCAGCAAACGACAACCACAGGCCCGGCTGCAGGCTGGCCAGCGGCTCGAAAATCAACACCAGGTTGAGCGACAGCAAAATCGGCAGCAACACACCGAGATGGCGAAAGCGCAGACGCCAGAGCAGTACCATGCCGACCATCACGCAGGCACGCCGCACGGGGACCTCGAAACCCGCCAGCAAGCCGTAGGCAAGCGCCGCTGCGAATGCCAGCCCGCACGCCCAGGGCAACCAGGGCAACCCCCGCGGCCACAGCCCCCAGCGGGCCAGCCCCGCAATCAGCCCATACATCACTGCGGCGAGCAAACCAATGTGCTGACCGGAAATCACCAACAGATGAACAGCCCCGGTGGCCTGTAAGATTTCCCAGTCGGCGCGGCTCAGGCCTGAGCCATCGCCGAGCACCAGGGCCGCTAGCCCGCCTTCACGGCCTTGTGCGTCAACGGCCAGCAGGCGCTGGCGGATCTGGTCACGCCAGCCTGATGCCGCCGACGCCAGCCGCTGTCCATCGGCTACCGTCCCGGTCGCCCCGATCCGTTGGGCCAGCAGCCAGGCCTCGTACTCAAACGCATCGGGGTTGACCAGGCCGCCGGGGCGCTTGAGCTTGACCGCCAGCCGCCAACGCTCGCCACTGCGAATCTGCGGCCCGCCGTACCAGGCCACCCGAATCAACTGCGGCAAACGGGTTCTTCGCGATTGCGGGTCTTGCAGCTCAAAGCGCACCACCCCGTCAGCCGCAGCCGGTAAGCCTGCCACCTTACCCTCCAGCCACAGGGTCTGGCCGTCGAGCCGGGCAGGCAGGCGATCGTTGAGCGCAAGCTGCGCCGAAACGCAGGCCCAGGTGAAACCCAGTAAAAACAACGCTATCGGGTAGCTGCGAAAGGGTAAAAGCATCAGCCCGAACACCGGCATTGCCACCAGCAGCCAAACCGGGGGCAAGACTGGCAAAAAGCGCAACGCCAGCAAACCCAAGGCAAAAGCCAACATCCCCATACGCATAAACGCTCATCCTGATAACCGCGAAGATCATCAGAAGGCTTAGCGCAACAGTCCGCGAGTGTCGGAATCAAGTGTCACAAGATCTGAGTGACAGGCAAAAAAAACGCCCATCCTGAGATGAGCGTTTTTTGTCACGAGTGACGCTTACTGCGGCTTGCGACGACCGAAGCCTGGGCGCTGGCCCGAACCCGATGCCGGTCCACGACGTTTGCCGGACGGCGCGTCATCGACCAGGGTGATACCCGGACGCTTCGGCGACGGCTTGGCTGGCCGTTTGTTCATATCGCTCGGACGCTCAGCCACTGGCGTGCCACGGCTGTTGTCGGTGCGACCAGTGGCCGGACGCGGGCTGCGCGGCGACGGCTTGCTCGGGTCGTTGCGCTGACCACGGTTCGAGTCAGTGCGCGGCGCGGCCGGACGCTGGCTGCGATCGCGGTCGCTGCCGGTGATCTGTGGCTGACGCGGCGCACGATCATGGGTCGGCGCGCCTTCTTTGGCCGGACGCAAGGTCCGTACAACGCGCTCGCCTTTGCCCAACGGGCGGGACGACTGACGCTGCAGGCGCTCCAGTTTGTCCTTGGTCTTGGCGTTCATCTGCGGCTGGGCCACAGGAGTCAGGCCAACTTCAGCACTGAGCACGTCGACTTCGTACTGGCTCATTTCGCGCCAGCGGCCCATCGGCAGGTCAGAATTCAGGAACACCGGCCCGTAACGCACGCGCTTCAGACGGCTGACCACCAACCCCTGGGATTCCCACAGACGACGGACTTCGCGGTTGCGACCTTCCATCACCACGCAGTGATACCAGTGGTTGAAACCTTCACCGCCCGGCGCTTGCTGGATGTCGGTGAAACGAGCCGGGCCGTCTTCAAGGACAACACCGGCTTTAAGGCGGGCGATCATGTCGTCGTCGACTTCGCCACGTACACGCACGGCGTATTCGCGGTCCATTTCGAACGAAGGGTGCATCAGGCGGTTGGCCAGTTCACCGTCGGTGGTGAACATCAGCAAACCGGTGGTGTTGATGTCCAGACGACCGATGTTGACCCAGCGGCCTTCTTTCGGGCGCGGCAGGCGATCAAACACCGTCGGGCGACCTTCCGGGTCGTCACGGGTACAGATTTCACCGTCCGGCTTGTTGTACATGATCACGCGGCGCACCGTTTCGGCGGCCTCTTCGCGTTTGATGACGCGACCATCAACGCTGATCGCATCATGCAGATCGACGCGTTGACCGAGAGTCGCGTCCTTGCCATTGACCTTGATCCGGCCCTGGCTGATCCAGGCTTCGACGTCGCGACGCGAGCCTACGCCAATACGTGCCAGAACCTTCTGCAGCTTTTCGCCTGCGGGTCCGATTTCCTGGCTGTCCTGCTTGTCTTTTTCACTCATCTGGGCACCTCCCGGTGTGTCGATTCAGGGCACGCCGAGGACCGGCGCAACCTGTTGCCCTGGCTGTGGAAGCCTGCAGGCATGATTCTGATAAAGCTGTTGGCGAGCATGAATCGCCAAAAGGCCGCGAATCATACGCTCACCCTGCGCTTTGCGCATCAGAGCGTAGTCGAAAACAGACAGGTTATTTGTTTTTCCGCCGACCGGCTTTCTTCAAATCCTTCAAACGGCCCGCCGAATCAGCAAGCACGACTTTGCGCTCGGCCTTGTCCATTTTCTTCCAGCCCTTGATTTCCTTCTTGCTGCGACCACAGCCAATGCAGATGTCTGCGTCGAACTTGCAGAGGCTGATGCAGGGGTTTTTCGAGCTCATTTATAGATGCCCTGCTGGAGGGTGAATGAAGCCTGTGGGAGCGGTGCTTGGTCTCCTACAATTGATCTGAGTTCACTCCGGATCGGTGTCGTCTTCAGGTTTCTCATCCGGCAACAAATCATCAAAGTCGATCTTCAGACCCTGCTCCATGGAGTCAAGTTCGACCAACAGGCTGCGGAAACTGGTTTCGTCCCTGGGCGGCTCGGGTTCAGCATCGGGGTCAATGCTTGCGTCGGCCAGGGCCTGCAAATGCGCAGGCACCGGCGCGTCTTCGAAATCCATCACCGGGTCCGGCTCAAGCTCACGCAAGTCGGCCAGCGGCGGCAGATCGTCGAGGTTTTTCAGATTGAAATGGTCCAGAAACGCCTTGGTCGTGGCAAACATCGCCGGGCGGCCCGGTACTTCGCGATAGCCCACCACCCGTATCCACTCGCGTTCGAGCAAGGTCTTGACGATATGGCTATTGACCGCAACGCCGCGCACGTCTTCGATTTCGCCCCGGGTTATCGGCTGGCGATAGGCAATCAGCGCCATGGTTTCCAGCATCGCCCGGGAGTAGCGCTGCGGCCGTTCTTCCCACAAGCGCCCTACCCATGGAGAAAACTTCTCGCGGATCTGCAAGCGATAGCCGGACGCTACTTCCTTGAGCTCAAAAGCACGCCCCTCGCAGGACTTGCCGAGCAATTGCAGAGCTTTCCTGAAAACCGGCGGTTCAGGACGCTCGCCTTCTTCGAACAGTTCGAACAGGCGTTCCAGCGATTGCGGCTTACCCGAGGCCAACAGAAAAGCTTCGAGCAGCGGGGCCAGCTCGCGGGGTTCGTTAAGGTTCATTGATCAGCTCTTACTCGGCTCGGGCCCGTACGTGGATAACGGCAAAGGGCTCATTCTGCACCAGCTCTACCAAGGATTCCTTGACCAGCTCAAGCACTGCCATAAAAGTCACTACCACGCCCAGACGCCCTTCTTCGGCCGTGAACAACTCGGCAAACGGCACAAAGCCACCGCCTTTGAGGCGTTCGAGCACATCACTCATGCGTTCGCGGGTCGACAAGGCCTCGCGGCTGACCTGGTGGCTTTCAAACATATCGCCACGCCGCAGCACTTCGGCCATGGACATCAGCAGTTCATCAAGGCTCACATCGGGGAGCAACTTGCGCGCCCGGGCTTCGGGCGCATCCAGTCTGGGCACGATCACATCGCGTCCGACCCGCGTCAGTTGGTCGATGCCTTCAGCGGCGGCCTTGAAGCGTTCGTATTCCTGCAGTCGGCGAATCAGTTCGGCGCGTGGGTCGTCCTCCTCGGCCTCGACCTCGGCGGAACGTGGCAGCAACATACGTGACTTGATCTCGGCGAGCATGGCAGCCATCACCAGGTATTCGGCCGCCAGCTCCAGACGCACGCTTTTCATCAGTTCGACATAACCCATGTATTGCTTGGTGATCTCTGCCACCGGGATGTCGAGGATGTCGATGTTCTGTTTGCGGATCAGGTACAGCAGCAGGTCCAGCGGACCTTCGAAGGCCTCCAGAAAAACTTCCAGGGCATCCGGTGGAATGTACAGGTCCATGGGCATCTGCATGACCGCCTGACCATAAACCATGGCAAACGGCAGTTCCTGCTGGGCACCGGCCTGGCTGTCCACGGTTTCTACGCTGCTCATTACGCCTGCACGCCAAAAGGCGAAGGATCGCCGCAACCGACACGGATCACCTGAGGCTCACCCTCGGCCAGATTGATGACGGTCGAAGCGGAAATGCCGCCGATCCCGCCATCGATGATCAGATCGACCTGATGTTCGAGGATCTGACGCATGTCGTAGGGATCGCTCAATGGTACGGTCTCGCCGGGCATGATCAGACTGACGCTCATCAGCGGCTCGCCCAGTTCCTCCAGCAGCGCCTGGGCGATGGGGTGCTCGGGCACCCGCAGACCGATGGTGCGGCGCTTGGGGTGCAGGATCAGGCGCGGCACTTCCCGGGTGGCATTGAGAATAAAGGTGTAAGGCCCCGGCGTATGGGCTTTCAAGGCCCGGAACGCACCGGTGTCGACTTTGGCAAACAGCCCCAGCTGCGACAGGTCACAGCACATCAGGGTGAAGTTGTGCTTGTCGTCCAGCTGACGCAAACGGCGAATGCGCTCGATGGCGCTCTTGTCACCCAGTTGGCAACCCAGCGCATAGGACGAATCGGTCGGGTAAACCACCAGCCCGCCGGCCTTGATGATCTCCACCGCCTGTTTGATCAGGCGCGCCTGGGGGTTTTCCGGATGGATCTGGAAAAATTGACTCACGGTAACTTCCTGTTCAGACGGCGGCAGTAGGCTGGTCATGTTTGAATCGCGCCCACAGTGGCGGCAAGTCTTCGGGAACCGGACGATAGATGCCGATTTCGGCCCAGCCGCCCGGTGCATGGAAATCACTGCCAGCGGTGACCAGCAGACCAAATTCACGCGCCAGAATGGCCAGCGTGCCCACCTGCTCGGCAGGCTGCAGACCGTTGACCACTTCAATGGCATGGCCACCCGCCTCGATAAAGTCGGCGACCAGTTTGCGACGCTTGCTTCGGGTGAAATCGTAATGCGTAGGATGCGCGAGGCTCACCCACGCGTTTGACTCACGCAAGGTGGCGACGGTTTCCTGCAGAGTCGGCCAGTGTTGCTTGACGTCCCCCAGCTTGCCCGCGCCCAGCCACTTGCGAAACGCTTCGGCGCGATCCTTGACGAAACCGGCGCGCACCATGAAGTCCGCAAAGTGCGGCCTGGCCGGTGCATTGCCGCTGTCGCCCAGCTCCTGTTGAATGGCCCGGGCACCTTCCAGCGCTCCAGGCATACCTTTGATCGCTAATTTGCGGCTGATTTCCTCGGCACGCAGCCAGCGACCCTCGTGCAAACGGGCGATGGCCGCGACCAGGGCCGGGGCATCGACAGCAAAGCCGTAGCCCAGAATATGGATGGTCGAGCCACCCCAGGTGCAGGACAGTTCGACGCCATTGACCAGTTGCATACCCAGCGCATGCGCCGCTGTGCGGGCCTCGGCGAGGCCTTCGAGGGTATCGTGGTCGGTCAGGGCCAGGACGCGCACGCCGTTTTCGTAAGCACGGGCAACCAGTACCGAAGGCGCGAGGGCGCCATCGGAGGCGGTGCTGTGGCAGTGCAGGTCAACATTCATAGGTGGCGCTTTCGCTATCATTGATGTTTGTTATTATGCCGTCACATCCTGCGTCTGGCTGCCATTGTGAAACAATTCATCGACTTCATCCCGCTGCTGCTGTTTTTCATCGTTTATAAAATCGATCCTCGCCCTGTCGAGATCCTCGGCGACAGCTACACGCTGGGTGGTATTTTCAGTGCGACCGCCATGCTGATCGTCAGTTCAGTGGTGGTCTACGGCATCCTGTTCGTCAAGCAGGGCAAGCTGGAAAAAAGCCAGTGGCTGACCCTCGCTGCGTGCCTGGTGTTCGGTAGCCTGACGCTGGCTTTCCACAGCGAAACCTTTCTGAAATGGAAAGCGCCGGTGGTGAACTGGCTGTTTGCGCTGGCATTTGCCGGTAGCCACTTCATCGGCGACCGCCCGCTGATCCAGCGCATCATGGGTCACGCCCTGAGCTTGCCTCAGGCGATCTGGACCAAACTGAACATCGCCTGGGTCATCTTCTTCCTGTTCTGTGGTGCGGCCAACCTTTATGTGGCCTTCACCTATCAGGAATTCTGGGTCGACTTCAAAGTATTCGGCAGCCTGGGCATGACCCTGCTGTTCCTGATTGGTCAGGGCCTGTTCCTGGCCAAGCACATGAATGACCCGGCCGCGACGCCGCCCACCACGAAAACCGAGGACTGACATGCTCTACGCAATCATTGCCACAGACGTCGAGAATTCCCTGGAAAAACGCTTGAGCGTGCGCCCCGCTCACCTGGAGCGCCTTAATGCGCTCAAGGCGCAAGGCCGCCTGGTTCTTGCCGGGCCGCACCCGGCGGTGGACAGTAACGATCCTGGCGCGGCGGGTTTCTCCGGCAGCCTGATCGTGGCCGAATTTGAATCCCTCGGTGCGGCCAAAAGCTGGGCCGAAGCCGATCCGTTCGTGGCGGCTGGCGTCTATGGCAATGTCGTGGTCAAGCCTTTCAAGCAAGTGCTGCCTTAATCCTGCATCGAACGTGGGACCGGCCAAAGCCGGTCCCACGAGCCGATCACACATGCTCCCCCTCGCTAATCATTCTCAACGCCCTGCCGACAACCTGTTGAATATTCGATTGATCATCGAACACGCGGTCTTTCCAAAAACAACAGGAGTTCAGATGCGTTCAGGTTCGGTGTGTCTGCTGGTAGCGGTATTGGCATCAGGCGCAAATGCCTGGGCCGAGGAAGCCAACGGTTCAGTTGTTCATGCATTACCGCTGCCCACCTCGGCGAACCAGATCAGCGATCTGCAACAGCGGCTGACAGAAAGCGAACGCCAGCGTCAGGAACTGCTCAGGCAACTGCAGAATGTCGATGCCGAACGCGACACCGCTCAATTGAGTCGGCTGCGACAGGAGAACCAAAGGCTCAAGTTGCAGCTCAAAGAAGCACAATCCGTTGAACCGCAACGCCTGCTCACCGAACAACAGCAATGGTTCGTGACCGGCGGTGGCGTTGCGCTGATAGCCCTTCTGTGCGGTATCTTTGCTCGCGGTGGACGTAAGCAGCGTCGACAGTGGCTAAATTGAGTGAGAAATGAGCGAGCTGTTACTTATTGATGATGATCAGGAGCTCTGTGAGCTGCTGTGCAGTTGGCTGAGCCAGGAAGGTTTTCTGGTCCGCGCCTGCCACGACGGCAGCAGCGCACGCCGCGCCCTTGCCGAATCCGCGCCCGCCGCCGTGGTGCTGGACGTGATGCTGCCTGACGGCAGCGGCCTGGAACTGCTCAAGCAATTGCGCAGTGACCACCCCGATCTGCCCGTCTTGATGCTGTCGGCCCGTGGCGAACCCCTGGACCGCATTCTTGGCCTTGAGCTGGGTGCCGACGATTACCTGGCCAAACCCTGCGATCCTCGGGAGCTGACAGCGCGTCTGCGCGCCGTGCTGCGTCGCAGCCACCCGACGGCCGTTTCGACCCAGATGGAACTCGGCGACCTGAGCTTCAGCCCGGTGCGCGGCGTGGTCATCATTGCCGAGCAGGAACTGACCCTGACCATGTCCGAAAGCCGCCTGCTCGAAGCCCTGCTGCGCCAACCTGGCGAACCGCTGGACAAGCAGGAACTGGCGCAACTGGCACTGGGCCGCAAACTGACGCTGTATGACCGCAGCCTCGACATGCACGTCAGCAACCTGCGCAAAAAGATCGGCCCACACCCGGATGGTCGGCCGAGGATCGTCGCGCTGCGCAGTCGTGGTTACTATTACAGCGAGTAGAAGACTTGCTCATATCGTGGGACCGGCTTTAGCCGGGAAGGCTGCATTCATGACCACGCAAATGTGCGGAATGTACTGCCCTCTTCCCGGCTAAAGCCGGTCCCACGATGTTGCAAGCGCAGGCACCGGTGCTGTGTCAGGCCACTTACTCCCCCTCTTTACCCAGTCTTTACAGTCCCCTGACCGCTCTTGACCTTGATCTCCCTAAACTGGCCTCAACCGGCAACGAGCCGGATTCCAGACAAGGAGATACACCATGCGCAAGACTCTGATCGCTTTGATGTTCGCTGCTGCTCTGCCTACCGTCGCCATGGCGATGCCACCTGCAGACGGTCCTGGTTTCGGCGGCCCTGAGGGCCCGCGTGCAGGCATGCATCATGATCGCGGCCCGCTCGGCAAACTGGACCTGACCCGCGAACAGCGCGACCAGGTACGCAGGCTGATGGGCGACCAAATGCACAACCGCAAGGAAGTCACCCAGAAGTACCTGGCCAAACTGTCGCCGGCCGACCAGAAAGCCATGAAGGACGAACTGGACGCCAAACGCACCAAGACCGACAGCGACATCCGCGGCCTGCTCAAGCCTGACCAGCAGAAGGAGTTCGACGAAATGATGAAAGAGCGCGCTGCCAAAATGGCCGAACGCGCTGAATTCGAAGCATGGAAAGCGCAAAAGGCGCAAAAAGCCCAGTAAGCTACTGCTCTATCCAAACCCGGCATGCCCCAGTGTGCCGGGTTTTCCTATGTGAGGTTTCCCTGTGCGCTCATTGTTCTGGCGAATTCTGGCCAGTTTCTGGTTGGCCATTGCCCTGGTTGCGGGCCTGTCGATTCTGCTTGGGCATATGCTCAATCAGGACGCCTGGATTCTCAGTCGGCATCCGGTGTTGAGCAAACTGCCGCAGAGCTGGACCGAGCGCTACGAAGATCAGGGCGCGGATGCGGCTCAGGACTACCTGCAAAGCCTCAAGCGCAAGAACCATATGGACGTCCAGGTCCTCAATGACACCGGCGACCCGGTGGTGCGTGGCACCTTTTCGCCCCGTGCGGCCGCGCTCGAAGCCCGACAGGGTGACGACCCTAGGCAACTGCCGTGGCGGCGTCTGACCAGCGAATACACCAGCGATAAAACCGGCGAAACCTACCTCTTCATCTACCGCATTCCCCACCCGGAACTGGACGCCTGGCATCGCGACAGCCTGATGTGGCCGCTCAGCGCACTGGGGATCGCCTTGGTGGTGCTGACCTTGTTCAGCCTGTTCGTCACCTTGTCCATCACCCGGCCACTGAGCCGCCTGCGTGGCGCAGTGCATGATCTGGGGCAGACCACTTACCAGCAGAACAGCCTGGCGCAACTGGCCAATCGCCGAGATGAATTCGGCGTGCTGGCCAACGACTTCAACCGGATGGGCGCTCGCCTGCAAAGCCTGATCGGCAGTCAGCGACAACTGCTGCGCGATGTTTCCCACGAGTTGCGCTCACCTCTGGCGCGGCTGCGTATCGCCCTGGCTCTGGCGGAACGCGCCGAACCTGCCGAGCGGGAAAAGCTCTGGCCGCGTCTGAGTCGAGAATGTGATCGCCTGGAGGCGCTGATCAGCGAGATTCTGGCGCTGGCAAGGCTCGATGCGGAGCTGAGCAGCGCCGAACCGGTTGACCTCAAGGCGCTGCTGTTGCGCATCAAGAACGACGCCACACTGGACGGCGGCGATCAGCAGATCCGCGTGCAGGTTCAGGACCACCTGGCGTTGCACGGCTGGCCCGACATGATCGAACGCGCTGTCGACAACCTGCTGCGCAATGCCCTGCGCTTCAACCCTCAAGGCCAGCCGATTGACGTGCAGGCCGCGCGGGTGGGCGATCGACTGCAACTGAGCGTACGCGATCGCGGCCCCGGTGTTGCGCCCGAACATTTGGCGCAACTGGGCGAACCCTTCTACCGCGCGCCTGGCCAGACGGCGGCAGGGCACGGCCTGGGCCTGGCCATCGCCCGCCGCGCCGCACAACGCCATGGCGGTGACCTGATCCTGAACAATCATCCGGACGGCGGGTTTGTGGCGATTATTGATTTACCGGCCGAGCCAACAGGTCCAGCGGTGTAATTAGCGTTGCCCTGGCTTTTGATCTGCTTTTGATCTTGATCTTGGTGCCTCGTAAAACCACGCTGGCCGGAATCCGACATTGAGGCGGCGGGCGAACCGGCATGGATGCCGGTTTAGCCGCGCTGGGCCAGGGATGGCCCTTCGCGGCGGCCCGCCGAATCAATGTCGGATTACGGGCATGCCGAGCCCAGGCGAGGGACCGAGTGGTGGGGCACAGCCTTTTTGGTTACTTTTTTGGCGTCTGAAAAAAGTGACGCGCCGTAAGGGCGCAACACTAAGTGGCCGTTACCTCAACAATGGATATGTACGCAAAAAAGATGTGTACATACCCATGCCTGTCATCCTGATGCAGCCCAGGTCAACCGCCACACAGAAGTAATGCGACATATCTATATCTTCAGCTCAACCCTGCCACACACTGACAAAATCCACCACATCGACTTTCGCTGCCGTGCGCGGAGGATTCAGTGGCGTGCCCAGATACAGAAACGCGATGACTTCTTCATCGGCGGTCAGGCCAAAACCTTCGGCAACCATCGGTGAATAAGAAAGGTCACCCGTACGCCAGACCGCGCCCACGCCCAATGCGTATGAAGCCAGCAACACGCTGTGCGCCGCGCAACCGGCGGTAATCAACTGCTCGGCTTTCGGCACCTTGTAGTGATCCTGCAAACGCGCAACCACCACCACGACCAAAGGTGCTCGCAGCGGACCCAGGCGGGCTTTTTCCAGCGCCTGCTCGGTGACTTCCGCGCCGCTGGCCTGTAAAGCCTGCGCCAGCATGTCGCCCATACGCTCGCGAGCAGCACCTTCAACGGTGATGAAACGAAAGGGCCGCAACTGGCCGTGGTCCGGGGCACGCATGGCCGCGTTGAAGAGGATTTCACGCTGAGCGGCATCCGGGGCCGGGTCGATCAATCGTGGAACCGAAACCCGATTGAGCAATACGTCGAGCGCCTCCATGGGCAACCTCCTTGGGAAATGATGGACCATTCTAGAGCCTGTGCTCTCGGATAACGAACCGGCAGGGCAATTACTTACACGCCGCGTCGAACGACGTCTGGTTTACATGGCGATGGTCGCAGGTAGAATGGCGCCTTTCCTCGAACAAGTCAGAGTGACTACATGGCGTTGCCGACCCTTCGCATCATCGGTTTCATTATCGGCATATTCCTGATCACACTGGCCATCGCCATGATCGTGCCCATGATCACGCTGGTGATCTACGACCGCTTCGAGGATCTGCGCTCCTTCCTGTGGGCCAGTGTCATCACGTTCATTGCCGGCCTGGCACTGATCACTCCCGGGCGACCGGAACATGTACACCTGCGTCCGCGGGACATGTACCTTTTGACCGTTTCCAGCTGGATCGTGGTCTGCGTGTTTGCCGCGCTGCCGTTCCTGCTGACGCAGCACATCAGCTACACCGACTCGTTCTTCGAAAGCATGTCCGGCATCACCGCTACCGGCTCCACGGTACTGAGCGGGCTGGACGCCATGTCGCCGGGCATTCTCATCTGGCGGTCAATGCTGCACTGGCTGGGCGGCATTGGCTTCATCGGCATGGCGGTAGCGATTCTGCCGTTGCTGCGCATCGGTGGCATGCGCCTGTTCCAGACCGAATCCTCGGACCGCTCGGAAAAGGTCATGCCGCGCTCGCACATGGTGGCCAAATTCATCGTACTGGCCTATGTCAGTATCACTGCCGTGGGCAGCGTGGCGTTCTGGGCTGCGGGCATGAGCATCTTCGATGCAATCAACCATGCCATGTCAGCGATTTCCACGGGTGGTTTCTCCACCTCTGACCAATCCCTGGCGAAGTGGCCCGAGCCCGCCGTGCACTGGGTCGCCATCGTGGTGATGATCCTTGGCAGCCTGCCGTTTACCCTGTACGTCGCCACCCTGCGCGGTAACCGTGGCGCGCTGTTTCGCGATGAACAGGTGCGGGGTCTGCTCGGTTTGCTGCTCGCCACCTGGCTGGTAATGACCGTCTGGTATTGGTTGACCACCGATCTGCCGTGGTACGACGCATTGCGCCATGTGGCGTTGAACGTGACATCCGTGGTCACCACCACCGGCTTCGCGCTGGGCGACTACAGCCTGTGGGGCAATTTCGCCCTAATGTTCTTCTTCTATCTGGGGTTCATCGGCGGCTGCTCGGGCTCGACCGCAGGCGGCGTGAAAATTTTCCGCTTTCAGGTCGCCTACATCCTGCTCAAGGCCAACCTCAATCAGTTGATTCACCCACGTGCGGTGCTCAAACAGACCTACAACGGCCATCGCCTGGATGATGAAATCGTTCGCTCGATCCTCACCTTTTCCTTTTTCTTCACTATCACCATCTGTGTCATCGCCCTGCTGCTCTCGCTGCTCGGCCTGGACTGGATGACCGCCTTGACCGGCGCGGCCAGCACCGTATCTGGCGTGGGTCCGGGGCTGGGCGAAACCATCGGCCCGGCGGGCAACTTCGCCACCCTGCCGGATGCGGCCAAATGGATTCTGTCGCTGGGCATGCTGTTGGGTCGTCTGGAAATCATCACTGTACTGGTCTTGTGCATTCCGGCCTTCTGGCGTCAGTGATCGCAAAGGTTTACTGTCTGCTGACGCCGGGCGCAGCGAGCGTTACGCTCGCAGTAGCCTGGACTCACAGCGATCACGATCAGGAACTCCAGCCATGGAAACCACCAAATCGTTTACCCGCTTCGCCGATTTCTATCCTTACTATTTGCAGGAACACCAGAGCAGCACGTGCCGCCGATTGCACTTCGTGGGCACCACACTGGTGATATTCCTGCTGGCCTTCGTGCTGGGCAGCGGTAATTGGGGGTTGATCTGGCTCGTGCCCGTAGCCGGATATGCCTTTGCCTGGGTCGGCCATTTCTTTTTCGAAAAAAACCGCCCCGCCACCTTTCAGCATCCGTTCTACAGCCTTCTGGGCGACTTCGTCATGTATCGGGACATGATCATCGGCAAGGTGCCCTTCTAGTACCTGCGCCGGATCAGAGCACTGGCTCGCTGGCCGGGGCCTCTTGCTGAGCCAGCAGCTCTTTTTGTTTCAGATGTGCATCGGCCAGGCGAAACAGCTCAATCGTGCCGTCCAGATGTTCGATCAGCGCGGTGCAGGACTCCACCCAATCGCCGCAATTGAGGTATTCCACGCCACCTACGGTGCGGATTTCGGCGTGGTGAATGTGGCCGCAGACCACACCATCCAGACCGCGCTTGACGCATTCGTGAGCGATAGCTTCTTCGAAATCACTGATGAAGCTGACCGCGGTCTTGACCTTGTGCTTGAGGTACGCCGAAAGCGACCAGTACCCGTAGCCGTACTTCGCTCGCCAATGATTGAGCCAGCGATTCAAGGTCAGGGTGAATTCGTAGGCCGAATCGCCCAGAAACGCCAGCCAGCGGTGATAACGCGTGATCACGTCGAATTGATCGCCGTGGATGACCAGCAACCGACGGCCATCGGCGGTGACGTGCTCGGCCTCATCCACCAACTGGATGTTGCCCAGGATCAGCTTCGAATAGCGGCGCAGGAATTCGTCGTGGTTACCGGTGACGTAAATCACCTCGGTGCCGCGTTTGCTCATGGTCAGCAGGCGACGAATCACATTGGTGTGAGCCTGCGGCCAATACATGCCGCTGCGCAGCTTCCAGCCGTCTATGATGTCCCCGACCAGATAGACCTTGTCGGCCTGGTAGCCCTTGAGAAAACGCGACAGGTGTTCAGCCTGGCAGTCACGAGTCCCCAGATGCACATCGGAAATCCACAACGTGCGCACATGTTGCTTACGGCTGGGTTTGGCAAGCTGAGCACTGCTCATGGGCAACCTCCGGCAGGGTTTGAAAGAGAGTGGCCCATGCCGGTTAATCGAATGTGACGGGGTTGTGGCAGTGACGTGACAATGCAGGCTGAGGCGACCCCGTCCCTGTAAGACCTCAAGAGCACCTACAGGGATTTAATCCTGATCAACAAGGGACAACCATGACCCCACGCTCCGCCCTTGGCGCCTTGCATCTTGGTGCTTTGCTGTTCGGCCTGACCGGTGTAATCGGCAAACTGGCCAGCGCTTCACCTCTGGTTATCGTGTTCGGTCGCGGTTTTTTTGCAGTCATTGCACTGGCGTTGTTCGCCCGTTTTGCCAGCGCCACGCCCTGGAAAACCCTGGGCCGTGCAGACTGGCTACGGCTGATACTCGCGGGCATGTTGCTGGCAGCGCACTGGGTAGCGTTTTTCATTGCAGTGAAGATTTCCGGCGTTGCGGTCGCAACCCTGGGCTTTGCCAGCTTTCCGGCATTCACGGTGATTCTCGAAGGGATGTTCTTCCGGGAGCGAATCCGCAGCACTGAAATCGTGCTGGTGCTGCTGGTCAGCGTCGGGCTGGTGCTGGTCACCCCCGAGTTCGATCTGGCCAGCGACGCCACGAGCGGATTGCTCTGGGCGGTGTTTTCCGGGCTGACCTTCTCGCTGCTGTCGCTGGTCAATCGCGCCAGCTCCAGCCGAGTGCCTGCGGTGCAAGCGGCATTGCTTCAAAACCTGGTGGTGGCGGCCTGTTTACTGCCAATGGCAGCCCCGCAGTTGCGAGACGTCTCGGCGCTGGACTGGCTGTGGATCAGCCTGCTGGGAGTTTTCTGTACAGGCCTTGCCCACAGTCTGTTCGTCGCCAGCCTGGCGGTGATCAAGGCGCGAACCGCCGCGGTGGTGTTTGCGATGGAGCCGGTTTACGGCATTACCTTCGCCTGGCTGATCTTTGCCGAGACCCCGACCTTGCGCATGTTGCTGGGCGGCGCGCTGATCATTCTGGCCATCGGCGTTTCAGCACTGGTGAGCCGCGCAAAAGTCCCGACAGCGCCCGCCGAGGCTGGCCACTAAGCGCTTTGATCGTCGCGCTTATCGTTGTGCCCGAGGTCACGCTGAGGATCAATCTGATCCCGAACCCGCTGCTTGAGGATCTTGGCTTCCGGGAAGCCGCCGTCAGCCTTGCGCTCCCAGATCTGCACGCCATCACAGCTGATGATGAACACGCCCCCAGTGCCCGGCTGCAGTGAGACTTTGCCCAGATCATCGGAAAATGTGCTGAGCAACTCCTGCGCCAACCATGCGGCACGCAGCAGCCACTGACATTGGGTGCAGTAGGTGATGATGATTTCGGGTTTGGTCATGGGGGATACTCGGTGAAGCTGCTGAACCGTGCAGCCTGCATGGGACTTTACGGCATCACAGCCCCGCCAACAGATCACGTGCGGTTTGTTGATGCTCTTCGTCGGATTCGTCTATCACTTCCAGCAGCAAAGCCCGTGCGCCGTCGATGTCGCCTTCGTCGATCAGCACTTGCGCCTGATTGACCTTGCTCAACGGCGCGTCGTCCAGGTCCAGTAGATCGAACTCGGACGAGTCGTCCATGAAGCCATCCAGAAACGCATCGTCCAGCGCATCGCTGTTGGATTCGACAATCGGCACTTCGTCGGCGAAATCGCTGAGGAACCTGTCGTCAGGTATCTCCTGGATTTCCGGGTACTCGATGAGGTTGGAAGCAAAGTCCGGATCTTCTTCCGGCTCCGGCGCCACGGCAGGCTTTGCGCGTAACGGTGCAGGCGTGTCGAACGGATCCACCAGATCCCAATCGGCATCCAGCGCGAGATTGTCCAGATTCAGTTGAAACTCATCGGCAGGTTCCGGATTCAAGGCTGCAGCGGCGCTTTCATCGAGCTGAGCCGCCTCGGCCTCAGCCACGCTGCTCGCCAACGCCACGGTCACTGGCGGGATCAGCGCAGCGGCCATGACAGGGGCATCAACCGGGGTCTGGTTCGCAGGGCTGAGCTTGGGATAACGCGATCGAAGGTCTTGAACCTGCTGGGCCGGAACGCCGTTTTCCAGCGCGTCTCGCTCTTGCTGGGCAAATCCGGCGGAATCGTTCTGCTCGCCCAGCAACTCCAGCATCTTGAGGCGAATGTCCGCCCGCTCTGGCTGCTTGATCAACGCTTCACGCAAAATCCCCATGGCTTCGGCATAGCGCCCGTAGGCAATGTAGATACTTACGCCATCCAGTGCGTCGGGGGTGCCACCGGCCGTTCGCGAAGCGGCGGGACGCGGCGCAACCGGAGCGCTGAGCGGCTTGCTGGCGCGTGGAGCAACCGGCACCTCGTAGACCGGGATGACCGGGGTCTGGGCAGGTTTGATCAGGGCTGGATCGGACGAAACCGGGCCCGCCCGATGCTCCTTCTGACGATTGCGGCGCACCGAAATTGCCAGGCCAATCAGCAATAACAGTATCGCCACAGCGCCCAGCAACAGTGGCGAAGTGAGGATCGAATCGCCCTCAGGCTCGACAGCAGGCGGCGGCGCGACGGGCGTTGGTGTTAACGGTGCAGCGACCACTGCAGCAGCCACTGCGGTTTCTGGGGTGGCGGCCGGTTGCACAGGCTGGGGCACCGCTGACTCACGCTCGGCCAGGGCGGTTTGCAAGGCGGAAATCTGTTTGTCGCGCCCTTCCATCTGCTCCTGCATGCTTTGCAGCTGCAGGCGCAGATCGGCGACGGTCTGGTTCAGCGCCTGGTTTTCGATCGCCGACGCCGTCACTTGTCTGGCGCCTTGTGATGCAGCCGCAGCCGGTGTGGCAGCCGAGGCTGGCGCACCCGTCGCAGGGGCAGGACTGGCAACCGGCAAAACTGCCGCGTCCGGCAGCGCCAGGCTCTGGCCTATCTGCAAGGTCGTGCCGTCACCATTCCCGAAAGCCTGCGGGTTCAGGGCTTTGATGCCATCGGCCAGTCTGCTCACCGAGCCATTACTGCCCGAGCCCTGGACCCTGCGGGCGATGGAGTTAAGCGTATCGCCGCTGGCCACGACATAGCGCTTGCCCTGGGACGCGGTCGGGGGCGCAACCGGCATCCGCGACTGCGGCGCATCCTGAGAGGCGGCATCGCGACTGCGACCACTGACAGCAGCACGCCCGGGAGGTGATGTGGCCGGGTCCAGCAACAAGGTGTATTCGTGCTGCAGATCGCCATTGGGGCGGATCAACTGAACGAGAAACTGCAGATACGGTTCAGTGACCGGCTTGCTCGACACGACCCGAATCACGCCACGGTTGCCCTGAATCACCGGGGTAAAGCGCAAATCGTTGAAGAAGAACTGCCGATCCACACCGGCTCGCGCAAAGGCTTCCGGGGAGGCCAGTTTCGCGACGATGTCTTCTGCCGCAAGACCGGCTGTCTCCACCAGTTCGATTTCGGCGTTGAGCGGCTGATTGAGCGCCGAATGCAGGGTGATATCACCCATGCCCAATGCCTGGGCGATGGACGCATAAAACATGGATGCCGAGGAAAACGCGGCAATCATCAAACCACGACGAATAGCCGTCCTGGCAAACCCTGCTGGCGTCGCCGCCCGAGAACTGTTGCGCATACCAACCCTTATGGAATCCAAAGCAAGCTTCTCTGCAATTCAATGTAACGCGAGGACTTCAATGTCTAGTTGCCAGTATGAGCGAGAAGAGCAGCCTGTGCCTCAGGATCTTTCAAGGTTCGCCAGAATGCTCGTGTGAACACGCATGCAAATCCGCAGATCTTCTTCGTCAATACCGGCGAACAACTCGACCCGCAAGGCCGTGGCGATGGCCTCGATCTGTTGAATCAACGGCCGGGCGCTGTCGCACAAAACGATTTTTTTCGCCCGACGATCTTCCACCACGGCATGCCGTTGCACCAGCCCCTGGTTTTCCAGGCTGTCCAGCAGACGCGCCAGGGTCGGGCCTTCAACCCCGACACTTTGTGCCAGTTCGCGCTGGGTGGGGGGTTCTTCGAAACGCGCCAGGTGCAGCAAGACCAGCCAACGGGCCTGGGAAAGCCCCAGATCGGCCAGGCGCCTGTCCAGTTCTGCACGCCAGCCACGGGACATATTCGCCAACTGCATCCCGAAGCGGTGTTCATCAGTCATTGGCATAGCAAACTCACGTCGAAACTAATTATTAGCCAGCTAAGCATGGCGCTGGGTGTGAGGCAAGTGTGGCCTGGTGACCCTATGAGTTGGAATGACGCTTTTCTGTCGCAGGGAGGTTTGCCCGCGATAAGGCTGAATGCGGTTTACGTTAAATCGCGGGCAAGCCTCCCACAGGTTCATCGCCGGTCCCAATATCGTAATCCATCAAACCTCAAACTCAGCCTGCAACGCGGCGCGCACGCAATACAGCACGCCTTCCGGCACGCGGCCCGTGAACTGTTCGGCGATGGCCGTAACCGGCGGCAGCTCGCCTTCACCATCAAGGAACGCATCCTGGATTTCGCTGAGCAGATCCTCAGGCAGATCCAGCGCCTGCTCCAGGGACAGCTGCTGTTTGCCGATGGCTTCTGCAAGCATGGTGTAGACGTTCTTTTCCGAGCATTGCAACTGACCGGATATCTGCATCGGGGTCATGCCGGCACGGGCCAGACTGATCAGTTCGTGACGGACATCGGCCACCACTTTGGGCGCCTCTGCCGCGCCACCAAGGACTTCAAGGAAGGCCTGGCCGTAACGCTCCAGTTTGCGAGCGCCGACGCCGCTGACCTCAGCCATGTCCGACAGCGTGTCGGGCTTGCTGCGCAGCATCTCCAGCAGCGTCGAGTCCGGAAAGATGACGTAAGGCGGCACGCCATGCTCCTCGGCCAACTTGCGTCGCAAGGCACGCAGGGCTTCCCACTGTTCGCGCTCTTCGCCACGCACCAGTTGGCTGGCCGGGCTGCCGGAACCGCTTTTGGAGGTGGTTTGCGGTTTCAGGTCGCGACGCAACTCAAGGCGCACTTCGCCGCGCAACAGCGGGCGACACGAATCGCTCAGGCGCAGACCGCCGTAGCCTTCCAGGTCGATATCCGCCAGGCCGCGCGCCACCAGTTGGCGGAACAGCGAGCGCCAGTCAGCCTCGGAGCGGTCTTTGCCGACCCCGAAAACGGAAAGATGCTGATGGCCGAAGCTCTGCACCTTTTCATTGTTTTTACCTAGCAACACATCCACCAGATGGCCGACGCCGTAACGCTGGCCGGTGCGATAGATCGCCGACAAGGCCTGTCGCGCAGGCTCGGTGGCGTCCCAGGTCTGCACACCATCGACACAGTTGTCGCAATGCCCGCACGGCTGCGGCATGTCTTCGTCGAAATAGGCCAGCAAAGTCTGACGGCGGCAGCGGGTTTCTTCGCACAGCGCCAGCATGGCATCGAGCTTGTGCTGCTCCAGCCGCTTGTGGCGTTCATCGCCTTCGGAATTCTGCAGCATCTGCTTGAGCATCAGCACGTCTTGCAGGCCATACGCCATCCAGGCATCGGCGGGCAGACCATCGCGCCCGGCGCGCCCGGTTTCCTGGTAATAAGCTTCCAGCGACTTGGGCAAGTCCATATGCCCGACGAAGCGCACGTTGGGTTTGTCGATACCCATGCCGAAGGCGATGGTGGCAACCATGATCAGGCCTTCCTCGTTGAGGAAGCGCTTCTGGTTGGCGGCGCGGGTCTCGCTGGGCAACCCGGCGTGGTACGGCAGCGCCGGATAGCCGTTTTCGCACAGAAACGCCGCGACTTCGTCGACTTTTTTGCGCGACAGGCAATAGATGATGCCCGCATCGCTACGCCGCTCGGACAGGAACGCCAGCAATTGCTTGCGCGGCTGCTCCTTGGGGACGATGCGGTAGAAAATATTCGGCCGGTCAAAACTGGACAGGAATCGCTCGGCGTTCTGCAAATGCAGGCGCGTGACGATTTCTTCCCGGGTACGTTTGTCAGCGGTAGCCGTCAGGGCGATGCGCGGCACATCCGGGAACAGTTCGGCCAACTGCCCCAATTGCAGGTATTCGGGACGGAAATCATGACCCCATTGCGAGACGCAGTGGGCTTCGTCGATGGCGAACAGGGCAATCTGCAGATTTTGCAGGAAGGACAGCATGCGCGGCTGAACCAGGCGTTCGGGCGCCAGGTAGAGCATTTTGATTTCCCCCAGACGAATCCGGTGGGCCAGCTCGCGCTGCTGGTCGGCGCTCAGGGTCGAATTCAGGGCCGCCGCCGAAACACCGAGCTCCTCAAGGGTCGCGACTTGGTCGTCCATCAGCGCGATCAACGGCGATACGACCACCGCCAGGCCGTCACGCAACAGCCCGGGTACCTGAAAGCACAAGGACTTGCCGCCGCCAGTGGGCATCAGAACCAGGGCATCGCCGCCGCTGGCCACACGTTCAATAATGGCACCCTGGCGACCACGGAAGCTGTCATAGCCGAAGATGTCTTTAAGTACGCGTTGTGCCTGTTCGAGCATAAAAACCCCAGATTGTCCTGCTGCACTGCAAAGCCGGGCAGTATACCCGAGGCTTCAAAGGCAAAGGGCGGCATGGATATAAGCGGTCAAAATTTAACCCACTACGCATTGCATGGGCCACGCCGCTGGCGCCCAAGGCGCTCAGGGCCTAGAATTCAGCATCGTTTATTTCCAAGGTAGTCCGTCAATGTCCTTCGCTGAGCAACTAAACCGCCTGCAAGCCTTCCTCGATGCTGATGAGCTGCATGACGAGGCACTGGACTACGTGGCCGCCCATGGCTACCTGACCGCCCTTTCCATTTGCGCCGAAACCGTGCCGGAGCGGGAGTGGATCGACGCGCTGTTCTCCGAGCCGCCGCACTACGCCGATGATGCCCAGCGCGAAGAAATCGAAGGCACGCTGATCCAGCTGCAGGCGCACATTGCTCGCCAACTGGCATCGGATGAAGAATTCGAACTGCCATGCGATCTGGATCTGGGCGATGAGCCGGATGACTCTGATCTGCGCGGCTGGTGCATCGGCTTCATGGAAGGCGTCTTCCTGCGTGAAAGCGCCTGGTTCGAAACCGCCGAGGAAGAAGTCAGCGAAATGCTGCTGCCAATCATGGTCGGTTCGGGCCTGTTCGACGAGCAGCCGGAGTTCTCCGATATCGCCCAGGACGCCAACCTGATGGACGACATGATCGTGCAGATTCCTGAAGCTCTGACGGCGCTGTACCTGTTGTGCCAGGCACCGGACGAAAAGCCGGCGATCCTCAAGCCTCGCCATCACTGAGTCTGCGCCTATGGCGCAGAATCCGCCGCGTACCAGTCGCCATCGGCTGGTGCGCCTCGCACTACAAGGTGTTGGCTGGTTGAGCGTGTCCCTGGGTGTGATCGGGATTTTTCTGCCGATTCTGCCCACCACGCCTTTTCTGCTACTGGCCGCCGCCTGCTTTGCCCGCAGCTCCCCTCGCTTCTACAACTGGCTGGTCAATCACAAACGGCTGGGGCCGTGGATTCGTGACTACCTGGAAGGCAACGGCATCCCGCTCAAGGGCAAGGTCTACGCGATTGTCACGATGTGGTTCAGCATCGGCCTGTCCTGCTATCTGGTACCGCTGCTCTGGGCGCGAGTGTTCATGCTGATCACTGCGTCGCTGGTGACGATTTATATCTTGCGGCAGAAGACCTTGAAGCGTTGATTAACCAGTTGTCTGTAGGAGCGAGGCTTGCCCGCGATAATGACACCGCGACTCTAGAGTGAACCGCGTCCAGCCTTATCGCGGGCAAGCCTCGCTTCCACAAGGTTATGCGCGAAACAATCAGACATCCGCGCGCATCGAATGGTCCCCCAGCATCCCGTTGATGATCGCTGCCGAATCCGCCCCGCCGGCAATCATCCCGCCCGCCCCGGCTGTCACGCCGTACTGGCTGGCCAGGTCCACGCCCGCCAGGTCGATGGTCTGGGACGCGCCAACGTCGATGGTCGAGACCAGGCTCTCGCCGCTGCCGCTGACTGTGAAGTGCAGCAGATCATCCAGCGAATCCCCACCTGCACCCAGGTCCTGCAACAGCTTTGACAGGTCCAGAGTGTCGGCACCCAGGCTGAAATCGGTCACCAGATCCCGGCCCACATCCCCGGCGACCCACGTGA
Source organism: Pseudomonas viridiflava (assembly GCF_900601905.1). Taxonomy (GTDB): domain Bacteria; phylum Pseudomonadota; class Gammaproteobacteria; order Pseudomonadales; family Pseudomonadaceae; genus Aquipseudomonas. Next base: position 258,580 of record NZ_UWFA01000289.1, on the reverse strand, counting down.
ACGTGTCGCTCCCGCCGCCACCGGTCAGCGTGTCATTGCCCAAGCCACCGATCAGTAAATCGTTGCCCAAACCGCCGTTGATCACGTTGGCTTCGTAGTCGCCTGTGAGATGGTCATCGAAGTTCGAGCCAATCAGATTCTGAATATCGATGAGGGTATCAACGCCTGCACCCCCGGTATCCTGTGGATCAGTCTGCAGATTACTGACCGTCACGCCCGACGACGCCAACTCATAACTCACGGTGTTGTTGCCCGCACCGCCATCCAGAACCTCGTTGCCCGAACCACTGAACAGCAGGTCGTTGCCGTTATCCCCATACAGAATGTTGTCTCCGTCGCCAGCGCTGAGCACATCGTTACCATCGCCGCCATGCAGGCTGTCGTCACCACTGCCCCCCAGCAATACGTCGTTGCCCGTGGTGCCGAGCAAGGTGCAGCCTTCCTGATAGCTGATCGTCAGTGCCGCCGAGTCGCTGCCGCCCTGATTATCGCTGACCGTGTACACGCTCTCGTAAGTCGGCGTGTTATCCACCGCGCTGTAATCGATGGACAGGCTCAGGGAATAATCCGCCGAAGTGTGCGCCTCGCCGTCGTCAGGCTGATTGACCAGCAGAATGCGATACACCCCGTCCTCGCTGGCAGTAAAGCCCCCGTTGTTATCGATCAGCTGGAAATTACCATCGCCCAGTTGCCAGGCGACGCCAATGGTGTCGCTGGAACTGCCGAATGCAACGCTGACGGTTTCTCCTGCCTTGAGGTTGACGCTGTACAGATCCTGCGCGTTGGCCGCCGCCGCATTACTGGCACCCAGAAAACCGTTGAGCACCACCAGCGCGGTCAGGTTGCCGGCGTTGACGAAGTCGCTGCGCTGCAGATTGTTCAATTGGTTGCCAGGCGTGTTCTGATGCCCGGCGAAATCGAGGGTTTTCACGCATCCCTCGGCAAACCCTTCGCCCCTGGCCTGCCAGCCGGTAGGGAAAACCGTGGGCGTGGCGCTCAATGAGTCGCCATTGGCCGATACATCGTTGGCCACCAGCAGGGCCGAGGGCACTTCGATCACTGGCGCAAGCACGTTAGTGATCACATGATCGGCCACCGCAATCGGCCCTTGAGGCTCTACAACCGTGGGCGGCACGTGGATGATCAGATCGGCACCAGCCAGGTCATGGTCGTTGTCGCTGATCACAAAACCAATGGTTTCGGTCAGCAGGACGCTGGACGGGTCCGGCGAAGGGGTATAGCCAAACACGCCGGTAAGCATGTTGACCGCCAGCGATGAACCATCATCTGCGCGGACGAAGAGCACGTGGGTCAGCGGATCAAACACCGGGTCGGGCGCGCCTGCGCTGACACTCAGCCCGGCCTGCGGATCGTAGCTGTAGGTGGCGCCGTTGAAGCAGATCGAACGCACAAAACCACCGTCGGCGCCAAACGTAGCGCCGTTCAGCAGGCTGCCCCAGGTGACGGCAGGCGAAACACCGTCGCAGGCGAGTTCCCCGGTAAGGGTCAGCTCGATATTCGTCGCCTCCGGCACGTCATCAATGATGGTGATCTGCACGGTGCTGCTGGCGGCGTCGCCGTCGATATCCCGAGCCGTTACGTTTAGGGTTTCACCTTGCAGGTTGGTGCCGTCGCCATCGGCATGGACGGTGGCACCCACCAGCGTGTAGCTGTAACTGACCATCCCGCTGGCCGGATCGTAGTGGGTGACGCTGAAAACATTACCCAGCGGGGTTTGCGTACTCTGCGGGAAACCCGCTATCACGCCCGCGTCGATAATCATCAATCCGCCTACCACGAGATTGTGCAGGCCATCCTCCGCCGAGACGCTGAAGGTGCCGGTCTGGGTCAATGCGCCCGGATCAGAAGCCGAGCCGCACGACAGGTGGGCTTCGTTGACGGTCAGTTCGGCGTCGGACAACTGCACGCCGTGATCCACCGGCGGCTCGACCGGCGGCTCGACCGGCGGTTGCACCGGAGGCTCGACGGGCGGTTGCAGGGGCGGCTCAACTGGCGGATTTGTAGGCGGCTGCTCGATGGGCGGCTGCTCTACGGGAGGATCACTGGGTGGAAGCACCACAAGCGGTGGCACGGTCCCCGGCGATACGGGAACTGACGGCGCACGAGTCGAGGCATCTGGTGAACCTTCAATACGCCCCTGCGGGAACTCCGGCGCTCGGCTCAGGCCCTGGGTCGCGAAGCCAATCTGCGGGGTCACTTCACCGCCCACTTCAGTCAGCAGCATCGCCGAATGGCCGCCGCCCAGTGGCGATCCGTCTGCAGCGGCAGGAGGTTCGTCGGCAGCCAGCGTTTGGCTGGCAACCGGCTGCGCCTGCGTGGCGTCCACCGGTGCCGCAAGGGTCGGGGTCAGCTCGTCGGCAGTGACGATCTGCGCAGCGTGATGGGTGAGCAGTTCAGGGGTCAGCTGCAGACCGCTGCTTCTGCCGAGGGTCAACTCACCCCCTGCGCTGAGACTGACGGCTATCGCACCGCCCGCTCCCGTCACCAGTTGCTCGCCAGCAAACAGGCGCTCGCCCTCAATCACCATCCGTCGCGTGCCATCGCTGGCAACCGCGAACACCTCACCGACCACCTGTCGTACCGTACCGATCACCCGAGCCATATTCCCTCCTTAATTCGCAATAATCCGCTTCATATTCGTGACAGCAGAAACTTATCCATTAGCTCTATGGCGGGTCATCAGCCTGACAATTTTGCAAACGACAAAATAACGTCATTTACGTTAAATGCCGAATTTGCCTTAAAAATCATCGAAATCACCAAGCGCCATTAATCTGCCAAAAACCCTAAGCCAAGACATTCAGGCTCATAAACTCCTGTATTTAATAGCCATATGAAAACAACAATCTGCCGAATAGCGATATTTTCATAAGTCTTTTTTGGCATAAACCTTATGAAAAAACCGTCTTGCTTTCCTCCAAAGTTGTTCTTAGCTGTGATGTTACAAACCTGATACGGTTTCAAACACAGGAATCGTCAGTTTTTTGGCAAAACAGAAATTATTACTTAGGGAGAAGTATTCATGCGCGATTTGACCCCGCTCTACAGTGCAGTCGTGTTGGCGGTGGCCTGCGCCCAAGCGCAAGCCATGTCCTTGAACGAAGCCATCCAGAGCACGCTGGACTTCCACCCGGAAATCCAGGCCAGCAAAAACGATCGGCTGTCCGCTGACGAAGAAGTGAACGTCGCCAGAGGCGGGTATCTGCCGCGCGTGGACCTCATCGCCGCCTACGGCCGCCAACGCAGCGACAACCCCACTACCCGTGCGCTTTATGGTCACGACGATCGGGACCTGACCTACACCCAGTCGGAGCTGCGCCTGCGTCAATTGCTGTTCGACGGTTTCAATACCCCCAATGAGGTCGGGCGCACCAAAGCGGTGGTCGACTCCAGGGCGTACTACGTGCAGGGCACCTCGCAAAGCCTGGCTCTGCGCGCCATCGAGGTTTACCTGGAAGTGCTCAAGCGTCGGGAGTTGCTGACCCTGGCCAAAAACAACCTGCAAGCGCACCTGCGCATCAACGACCAGATCGGTTTGCGCACCGAGCGCGGCCTGGGCAGCACGGCCGACCGCGACCAGTCCGCAGCCCGCCGCGCCCTGGCGGAAAACAATTTCTACACCGCGCAAGTGGATCTGGCGGACGCCGAAGCGAATTTTTTCAGTGCCGTCGGCCGTCAGCCGGATGAGCTGGAGGCGCCGCCATCGATCAAAGGCGAGGTGCCGCTGACCCTGAGCGATGCGCAACAAAGCATGCTGCTCAACAACCCTTACCTGAAATCGGCGCAGGCCGATGTGAACGCTGCCGAGAAGCAATATGAAATTGCCAAATCGCCGTTCTATCCGCGTTTCGACGGGGAGCTGGCGGTGGGTGCCAACAACAATCTGCAAGGCGAAGAAGGCCACGACAACGAATGGCGCGCTGCCGTGGTGATGAATTACAACCTGTTCAATGGCAACCGCGACAAGGCCCGCCTGCGCTCGGATTCCTACAAGACCGGCCAGGCCATGGACATCCGCAACAACGCCCTGCGCATGCTCAATGAAAACATGTCCCTGGCCTGGAACGCGATGAACAACGCGCGGCAGCAAACCCCGGCGGCTCGGGAATACGCCATGACCACCACTCGGGTGCGCAGTGCTTACCAGGATCAGTTCGGCCTCGGCCAGCGCACCCTGCTGGACCTGCTCGACAGTGAAAACGAGCTGTACAACGCCAATCGACGCTACACCGAAGTGCGCTACACCGAGGAGTTCGCCATGTACCGCGTACTGGCCACTGAAGGCGAGTTGCTGCGCAAGCAGCGGATCGTGCTGCCCGCCGAAGCCATTGCCCTGTCGGACGTCAAAAGTGACGCCCGTCTGCCGGCATTGAAATAACTGTTCGCCTCGGGAGTACGCCTGTGACCACCATGGAACTGCCCTTGCCTGTCGAGGCTCGTCCAAGCTTCGCTAACCCGTCACCTGATGACCCGCTGCTTGACGGCTTGTTGATCCTGTGCAAACTGCACGGCTGTGCGGTCAGCCGCGCCAGCCTGAGCGCCGGGCTGCCCCTGGCGGGAGACCGCCTCAGCGCCGACCTGCTGCCCCGCGCCGCAGCACGGGCCGGGTTACAGGCACGCTGGCTGCGTCGCGAACTCAAGGCCATCAACACCTTGAGCCTGCCGGTCCTGCTGCTGCTCGACGAACGTCGTTGCGCGGTGCTCAGCCGCTGGGGCGCAGACGGCCGTGCCCTGATCCTGCCGTGCGAAACCGAAGGGGGCGAGCAATGGGTCAACGCCGAAGAACTGGCCCGACGCTACAGCGGCCAGGCCTTGTTCGCCCGGCCTCGCCACACCCTCGAAGACCTCAGCTCGCCGCTGGTGCCCAGGGTCAAGGCCTGGTTTCGCGACACCCTCGAACGGTCGCGCAGCCTCTACAACGACGCCATTCTCGCCAGCCTGCTGATCAATGTGCTGGGGCTGATGGTGCCGTTGTTCGTCATGCAGACCTACGACCGGGTGGTGCCCAACCAGGCCACGTCGACACTCTGGGTGCTGGCCATCGGTCTGCTGGTGGGCACGCTGTTCGAGCTGGGTTTGCGGATGATCCGTGCGCACCTGCTGGATCAGGCCGGGCGCACAACCGACCTGATTCTGTCCGCCACGTTGTTCGAACGCATCATCGGCATGACCATGAAAGCGCGTCCGGCCACGGTTGGCGGTTTTGCCCAGAGCATCCATGACTTCCAGGGCCTGCGCGAATTTCTCACCGCCGTCACCCTGACCAGCCTGATCGACCTGCCCTTCGCCGCCTTGATGCTGATGGTCATCGGCTTGCTGGGTGGCTGGCTGGTGCTGATCCCGCTGATTGCCTTCCCGCTGACCATGCTGTTTGCCTGGATCATCCAGATTCGCCTGCGCGATACCGTGGAGAAAAGCCTCAGCCTGGGCGCCGAACGTCAGGCCTTGCTGATCGAAACTCTTGGCGGGCTGGAAACCCTCAAGGCCTGTGGCGCGCAGCATCAGCGCCAGCATCAGTGGGAAACCACCCACGGCGCGCTGACCCGGCTCGATGGCCACGCCCGCAACCTGGCCGCGCTGGCGAGCAACGGCACGCTGTTTGTCCAGCAATTCGCGGGGATGGCGACCATTGTCGCCGGGGTCTACAGCATCATTGCTGGCAGCCTGAGCGTCGGCGCACTGGTCGCCACTTACATGCTCGGCAGCCGGGTGCTGGCACCACTGGGGCAAATCGCCGGGCTGATTACCCGCTACCAGCAAGCGCGCCTGACCATGACCACCACTGACACCCTGATGGCCTTGCCCCAGGAACGTCAGCCGCTGCAAAAACCGCTGCAGCACAGCACCCTGTCCGGCGCGCTGAGCCTGGATCAAGTGAGTTTCCGCTACACCGCGAAAGGCGCGCCTGCCCTGTCGGCCGTCAACCTGCAGGTTCGTCCCGGCGAGCGGATCGGCATCATCGGTCGCAGCGGCTCGGGCAAAAGCACCCTGGCGCGCTTGTTGATGGGCTTTTACGAGCCGGATGAAGGGCAGGTTCTGCTGGACAACCTGGACTTGCGCCAGCTGGACATCAGCGAAGTACGCCAGCAGATCGGCTACGTGGCCCATGATCTGCCGCTGCTGGCCGGAAGCCTGCGCGACAACCTGACCCTCGGTGCGCGACAGGTCAATGACTCGCGGATGATCGAGGTGGCGCGCATCACCGGTGTCGATGACCTGGCCCTGCGGCATCCGCAAGGTTTCGACCGGCCACTGGGTGAACGTGGTCAGTTGCTCTCCGGCGGGCAGCGTCAGGCAGTGCTGCTGGCGAGGGCGCTGTTGCTCGACCCGCCGATTCTGCTGCTGGACGAGCCCACCAGCCACATGGACAACGCCAGCGAAGACCAACTGCGTCAGCACCTGTACGACCTGCTGCCCGGCAAGACTCTGCTGCTGGTCACCCATCGCATGTCGATGCTGACGCTGGTGGATCGGCTGCTGGTGGTGGACAACGGCAGAATCGTCGCCGACGGCCCCAAGGACGCTGTCATTCAGGCGCTGCGCAACGGCCAGGTCGGCCAAGCCCCGGTTTAAAGGAGAATCACCATGCCCGCGACCCACCCTCCCCGCTTTTTCAACCCGCGCCTGCGCGAAGAGCTCGAATTCATGCCGTACCTGGCAGGCGTCATGGCCCAGGACACCCCGCGCAAATCACGCTTGACCCTATGGGTGGTGGCGGTGCTGATGCTGGCCGCGCTGGTCTGGGCAAAACTGGCCGTGCTCGAAGAAGTGACCATGGGCGAAGGCAAGGCCATTCCGTCCAGCAAAGTGCAGGTCATACAGAACCTGGAGGGCGGGATCGTCACCGAGATCTTTGTCCGCGAAGGGCAACTGGTGAACAAGGGCGAAACCTTGCTGCGCCTGGACGACACGCGCTTTCGCTCCAACAAGGGCGAGAGCGAAGTGGATCGCTACACCTTGACCGCGCAGGTCGAAAGGCTGTCTGCCGAGGCCGAAGGACGGCCGTTCAAGTTGCCCGCTGAAGTGGTTGCCAAGGCGCCGCAAGTGGCGGCCGACGAGCAGGCGCTGTATCAGTCCCGCCAGCAGCGCCTGCGCAGCGAACAACGCACCCTCAACGAGCAACTGCGGCAGAAGACTCAGGAGCTGGCTGAGCTTCGCGCCAAACAGGAGCAATACCGCAACAGCCTTGGGCTGGTCCAGCAGGAGCTGAACATGTCCACACCGCTGGTGGCCTCAGGGGCGGTGTCGCCGGTGGAAATTCTTCGGCTCAAGCGCAGCGCCGTGGAAATTCGCGGCTCGATGGACGCCACCACCCTGGCGATTCCAAGGGCGGACTCGGCGATCAATGAAATCAAGAGCAGGGTCCAGGAGTCGGAGTTTGCCTTCCGCTCGGAGGCCTCCAGAGAGCTGAATGAAAAGCGTGCGGAGCTGGCGAAAATTACTGCCACCAGTATTGCCATCGATGATCGGGTGACACGCACCACCGTGGTGTCACCGGTGCGCGGCGTGGTCAAGATGCTCAAGGTCAATACCATTGGTGGCGTGGTCCAGCCGGGCAGTGATCTGGTGGAAATTGTGCCATTGGAAGACAACCTGCTGATCGAAGCCAAAGTGCGTCCGCAAGACGTGGCGTTCCTGCATCCGGGCCAGAAAGCCATGGTCAAATTCAGCGCATACGACTACACGATTTATGGCGGTCTGCCTGCAAAACTCGAACTGATCGGCGCCGACACCACCACCGATGACAAGGGCAACAGCTTCTACCTGATCCAGGTCCGCACCGCCCGTAACCATCTGGGCAGCGACGCCAAGCCCTTGCTGATCATCCCTGGCATGACCGCGACCGTGGACATCATCACCGGCGAGAAAAGTGTGCTGGATTACCTCCTGAAACCGATATTGAAAGCCCGGACCGAGGCGATGCGGGAGCGGTAGAAATTCGCGGCGTACTGTAGGAGCGAGGCTTGCCCGCGAACCAGTCGCCGTGGTGGATCAGCCACAGCGCATCATGGTTCTTCGCGGGCAAGCCTCGCTCCTACAGGCAATACAACCCGCTACTTTTTCTTGTCCCGCGCAAACGCCGCTTCCAGCGCTTCGTTCAAGGTGCGCAACACTTTCACCCGGGCCCAGCGTTTGTCGTTGGCTTCGACCAGCGTCCAGGGCGCGATTTCGGTGCTGGTGCGATCGACCATATCGCCTACCGCTTCCCTGTACTGCGGCCATTTGCCCCGGTTACGCCAGTCGTCATCGGTGATCTTGTGGCGCTTGAAGGGGATTTTTTCCCGTTCCTGAAAACGCTCCAGCTGCGTCGCGTCGTCAATGGCCAGCCAGAATTTGACCACCACGATCCTGGCATCGGTCAGCTGTTCTTCGAAGTCGTTGATCTCGCCATAAGCGCGTAGCCAGTCAGCCTGACTGCAGAAACCCTCGACCCGTTCGACCAACACCCGGCCATACCAGGAGCGATCAAAGATAGTGAACTTGCCCCGCGCCGGGATCTGGCGCCAGAAGCGCCACAGGTAAGGCTGCGCCCGCTCATCTTCACTGGGCGCGGCAATCGGCACGATGTTGTAGTGGCGAGGATCAAGCGCCGCCGCCACTCGCCGGATCGCCCCGCCCTTGCCGGCTGCATCGTTACCTTCGAACACGGCCACCAGGGCATGTCTGCGCATGCGTTTGTCACGAATGTTGCCTGACAGTCGCGCCTGCTCGGTAATCAACTGTTCCTCGTAGTCGTCCTTGCTCAGGTTCAGGCTCATGTCGAGACTACCCAGCAAGGTGGCCTCGTTTTGCGCCGCAGCCAAGGGGCCGACGGTCAATGGCTGCGCCTTGGGTTTGACTTTCGAGGCCTTGAGCGCGGCTTGCATGCCTTCGAGCAGCAAGCGGCCCACGGTCAGGCTGCGGTAGTGAGGATCAAGGCCTTCGATCACATGCCAGGGCGCATAGTCGCGGCTGGTGCGCCTCAGAACTCGCTCGCCGTAATGCACGAACTTGTCGTAGGTTTTCGATTGCTGCCAGTCCAACGGGCTGATCCGCCAACTGTGCAGTGGGTCATCCTTGAGGTGTTTGAGGCGCGCTTTCATCTGCTTCTTGGACAGGTGAAACCAGAATTTGAAGATCAGCGCACCTTCATCGGTGAGCATCTTTTCCAGGCGCTCGGACGCGTTGATCGCCTGATCGAGCACCGGGTCCTTGAACAACCCATGGACCCGCCCCTGAAGCATCTGGCTATACCAGTTGCCGAAGAAAATCCCCATGCGCCCTTTGGCAGGCAATTGTCGCCAATAGCGCCAGGCCACCGGATGCGCCAGCTCTTCATCGGTCTGTTGATCGAAGGTGCGCACCTCAATGAAACGCGGGTCCATCCACTCGTTGAGCAGCTTGACGGTTTCACCCTTGCCCGCGCCTTCAATGCCATTGATCAGCACGATGATCTGGCGCTTGCCCTGCTCGTGCAGCTCGTACTGCGCGTCAAGCAAGGCTTCGCGCAAGTCAGGGACTTCAGCGTCGTAGGTTTCCCTGGCAATGACGTGACCGATTTCAGCGGATTCGAACATGCATGACTCCTGATTAACCCGACATCGCGCGACCATCAGACTGCTGACATCTTCCGTTGGAGCGAGGCTTGCCCGCGAACGCTGCTTTGAACATTAAGACACGCTCTGAATGTTCAGGCCTCTTCGCGGGCAAGCCTCGCTCCAACAGTGTCTCCGTTGGCCGGCAAACTGCACTTTGCCTGGATTGAAAGCGATTCGTGAGAGTGAGACTAACCCAGCCCCGACAAAGTTGCCGGGCCCAGGTCAATCACTCTGAACTCAGAACCAGTTCTGCCTCATGTTGCGGGTCAATTGCTCCAACAGGTCTTTCTCGGCAGCGTTGAGGCTGGCGATCAAGGCACGTCCCTGACGGTCGTATTCGTCGCGATCTGTTGGAGGATGCTCTTCAAGCGCCTCCATCTGCGCCCTGATGGAAGCCGTGACCCGGGTCAGATCCGCCTGATGCTCTGTGCGCAGGCGCTCGTTCCAGCGTCGATCCGCCACGGCATAGTTGACGAACTCATCGCCCGCTTCGCGCTCCAGTACCTGGCGCCGGGCCGCGAGGATGGCCTGGCGATCTACCGAGGCCAGCCGACTCCAGGCCATGCTCAACGGTTGGCCTGGCAAATTCAGATCGTCAGCCAGACCGATCCGGTAAGCCATGCGCACTTCCGCGTCATCGACCAGCACACCCCGGGCCTCACGATTGGCGATTTCCAGGTCGGCAATGGTCTGCACTTCGTTCAAACGAAACAGCTTGCGGATGACCCCAAATAACATCTCGGTGTGTCGTGCGTCGGGCACGCCTTGCAGTTCGCTGCGCGCATAGACCGCCACCTGGATATCACTGAAGATCAGTCGTGCGCCGTCTTCACAGGTCTGGTCGGCGCCGAACAGCCGATCGTTGGCCATGATCTCCAGCTCCGCCCGCAACGCCGGATCAGCGGCAGCGAACTCAAGCACCCGCATCACATCGTTGGCCAATTCTTCATGAAAGCGCTTGAAGTCCGGCGCCTCGTGAAGCCGCTGCAGCAACACCAGCAAATTGGGGGCATCGTTGGCGGTTTCGACCTGTTGCCAGGCAATGCTCAACCGCGAATTCAACTCCGCGCGCCCTTCAATCAGCCAAATATCCATCACCGGCACGGGCGGCACGTAAGGCATGTGCCCGGCGTGATGGGTATGCCAGTCCAGATCGTCGCCGGACAGGATGTCATCATCACTGGACGTGGTATCCACCACCAGATCGCGGATGTCTTCTGGAAAGTTGAATTCAAGGCGATAGGTCATATCGTAGCCACGATCGTTGACCCAGAACCGGCGCAGGTCTTCATGGTCGATGGGGTTGTCATAGGCGTGAATGGTCAACTGCGACGGTTGGCCCATGCTGTTTTCGAGAATGTGCTCAGGCAAATGCACAATCTGGTTATCGCTGATGTCCAGCGAACGCAGCCCCAGGTTCTCGACCCAGGCCGGCCACTGGGTCAGGCCTGTTTCGTTCAGCCACAGGGTGGAAATACGCAGACGGCTGACGTCGGTGATATCGCCAATGATGTTGCGCGACAGGTCCAGCTCATCCAGATAGGGAATGCGCGCAAACAGATCGATGGCTGCCTGGTCGATGGTCAGGCCAACGCCTTCCAGCGACAAGTGCGTCAGATCGCGCATGCCTACCAGGCCTTCGGGCAATTGCGTCAACCCCGGCCCCATCAGCTCCAGGCGTTGAACTGCCGGAAAACGCCCGAGCAGGCGATTGATGTCCTCACTGTCACCGGTGACCCGGCTGAGTGTCAGGTAATGGATTTCCCGATAATGCGCCGACAGGTCGGGCATGTCGAAAAAACCGGCCAGATTCAGGTCTTCAAACAGCAGATTGCTTGAATGCAGCGGCGACAGCGGATCGCTGAAACGCCACGCACGACCCAGGGCATTTGCGACCGAGTGGCGCACTGCAAATTGCTGACTGCTGATTGATGGCCCCGGCCCTGTGGGGTTTACCCAGCCTTCAAGGGCGCTGCGCATCATTTCCCAGGATTGCAAACGGGCTCGGGTCAACGCCAGTAACTGCGGGATATCCCAGCCGCGAAACATCAGGTTCTGTATGTGGATGTGCAGGCTCGTCGCCTCGGGATACAAAGCAGCCAGCAGATTCATCAACTCCTGAGTACCTGCCGGCCACCCCGGAGCACCTGCACCGCGCCCGCTCAACTGATACCCCAAGCGACGATTCGCCAGACGCAAAGGGCCGCGAAAACCGGGGGCGACTTGCTCAAGACCGAGCACTTTCGCCACTCGCCTGCGCTGTGACGCAACGTCAGCAATGATCCGTTCGCGCAGTCCGGCAGCGGCAGTGATGCCGATGCTGCGCGCCGGGCCCTCAGGCAGCGCGTTGAGCACTGCAGCATAAAAGCTGTCAGGCGGCGCAAGCACATGGCCCGTGGTATCACACAGCGAATAGCCAGTGCCTTGTTTGATCAGAATCCGTCGCCGAGTGGTCGAGCGCTCGCCGATAGCGTCGAGCAGAGGCCCTCCGAACGCGCTGTCGTGTATCTCGATGCGCAGATCTTTCGGCCAGCCCGGCAATTGCTCCAGCCCATGCAGCGCCAGTTTCAACGTATCGGCATGGTCCGCCCGGGATTCCAGAAAGAAGCCTTCCAGCGCCTGATTGATGCGCGTCTCTTGCAGGTATCCTCGAGCCCTGCCGGTAATGGTCAACGGCAGGGTCTGGGTCGAATTCATGCTCTTGCGCTGCCCGGCAGTGGTTTCAAGCAACAATTCACGGGCTGCCGCCGACGTCATCCCGGGAAAGTCACGCTTGATCAGTTGCACCAGCGGATCAGTGCTGGCCTCGCGCACCCGGTTCAGGCGCTCGAACAGGCTTGCCGGCGGCTCACCCTTCATCAGCAGCACGCGCTGATTGAGCTGCAAGCGCTCCACGGCATCGGTCAGTGCTGCGGGCGGTGCCTGATTCTCCAGGTGCAAGGTATCGAGCAGCGCACGGTCGATGCCCGTCACCTGCATGACCTGTTCAGCGGCTTGCTCGGAGAGCGCGGCAACGGAATACCCCAGACGTCTGAAGGAAGTTTTCAGGTCCCAGTGCAGCGGATTTTCCCCTTCGTGACGCCAGGCACCTGCACCGTTGTGCTCCAGTTTTGGCGAAAAGCGTTTGCCCGGCGGGGGCTTGATCCGCCATTTGTTCAGGGCCGTATCCAGCTCGACCCGATAGAACCTGCCCTCGATACCGATGTAATGGCTGCCCTGATGGCTGAAAACCCCTTCGGCGCTGGGTTTCAGGCCCGTGGGCAGGACCGCATCAACACCAAAAGGCGTCAGCTGCGGCGACCACAAACGGGTCTGACCATTGTCCAGCTTTACCGGAACCATGCTGCCAATGAATGTCGAGTCCTTGATCGCCGGGATTTCTGCGGGCAAGGCGGCCTTGCCTGCAGCCGCGAACGCAGCCATCGTTGCCAGGTTTTCCGCCACGCTGGCCAGATGGCTCAACGCCTCATCCATATCGTGGTGCGCCCAGGCTTCGATACCTTCGAAGGTTTGCGTCAACAATTGCGAACCTGCGACGACCATCATCACTTCGCCCAACACCGGCACAAACAGCGCAGCGACATTGACCAGGTCCAGGCCCGACTCAAGGTAATGCGCCAGGCGTTGTTGACGGGAAGCGCGATCCTCATCGCCAGTGGGCACCGCCAGGGCGCGGGCATCGTCCTTGATCCGCAACATTCGCTGAAAATGAAAATACTCTAGCAATGAATAAGGAATGTTTTCTGCGGCCAACTGCAGATCGGCATGCTCGTCCACCTCGGCCACCACCCACTGCCTGGGAATCAGCCCGGTATCCCCCGGCACCGGACGTGTGCGTCTTGGCGTCAGGCATTCGCGCAGCTTGCAGATGAACTCGGCCCTGCGTCGCTGGGCAATGAATCCAGTGAAGAATTGCTGATAATCGGCATCGCGCAGCCTGGATCGCAGTAACCTCATGAACTGTTCAAACGAGTCGTACTCGGTGATTGGCGCAGTCGGGTCGCCGGGGACGTACACCACACAGCCGCTCACCCCTCGAGGCTGGAAAACCAGCACATCACGCAGGGTAAAACCGAGGATCGTCAGGTATTGAATCTCCACAGCGCGGGCCGTCTTCACCGCGGCCCAGTGCCTGGTGGCCGCAAGGATCGATTGGTAAGCGCCGCTGGAGAGCCTTTCGGCGCCTTGCATGTGGGCCAGATGAGCCTCGACATACAGCGTATTGCGCATCTGCTGGCTGAGCAGGTACTTGATCTGCGCCGAACCCGGCGCGCCCGAGGCCACAGCGCTGGCGGCGGGCTCCAGCACGGCTTGGATGTGCGCCTGGTAGCGGCCGCCCAGATCAAGCTGGCGACACAGCGCCATGAACTTTGCCGGGGCGACCTTCAGCGGGTGGGGATAACTGGTTTTCGCCGCGAGATTCGCCAGATTGGGCGTGCCCTGGAAAATCACTGAATCGGCAGTGGCAGCCTCGACTTCTTCCTGATGGAAGTTCTGCAGTGCCGCCTGCAACAGCGACTGAACAGTAAAGTGGCGCTCCACCAGTTTGCCGGGCAGGGGCAAGCGGCTGTCGGCAAAGGTGACATGGCGAAAATGATCGCGGTCAACATCCAGGCCGAACCCGAAGTGCTGCTCCAGCGCATCGCTCAGCAGTGGCCGGGCAAAGGTGGTGAGGTCCTGCAGACCGCTCAGTAGCTGCTGGACCAGGCTGCGCAGATGATGCCCACGCAGCATGTCGCGACGCAGCCGATCACGCAGATCGGCGCTGGTGTACACGTACCACGACGGCAGACTCGATTTGATCAATGCAGGGTGAATCGATACGGTTGGTTGGCTCATTGCTCAACTCCTTTTGAACGAGTCAGCACGTGAACAGGTTTGGGGCGGCTGTTGGGGGTAGATGTTTAATACCGACCGCATCCTGCGGGATGCAGGGGTTCCTGGGGATGGGTGATTTGTCGCAGGGCCTGCGTTGCCACAGACTGCGCTACCATAGCCGCCCGCCGTCAAACCGAGCCAGACCGTGACCATGACCCGCCATGCCCAGATCGACTGGGACGAACAGGGCAACCCCCATTCCCGGGAGTTTTCCGACGTCTACTTCGCCACCGGGGCAGGTCTTGAAGAAACCCGACACGTGTTTCTGGTGCAAAACGACCTGCAAGAGCGTTTCAGCAGATTGCCTGCCAACGGGCGTCTGGTGATTGGTGAAACCGGATTTGGTACCGGCCTGAATTTTCTCTGCGCCTGGCAATTGTTTGCCGAATGCGCCCCGGCGACAGCGCGGCTGCATTTTGTCAGCGTGGAAAAATTCCCCCTGAACCGCGCCGACCTGCAGCGCGCCCTGGGGTTATGGCCGCAGCTCTCACCTTTCGCCGAACCCTTGCTTGAGCAATACGTGGCAGTCCACGAAGGTTTTCAGCACATGAGGTTCGAGGGCGGCCGGGTGACACTGACGTTGCTGATCGGCGACGTGCTGGACATGCTGCCGCAACTGGACGGGCAGATCGACGCCTGGTTCCTCGACGGTTTTGCCCCGGCAAAAAACCCTGAAATGTGGACCCCGCAACTGTTTGCCGAGCTGGCCCGACTGGCCGCGCCAAACTCAACCATTGGCACCTTCACCAGCACCGGCTGGGTGCGACGCGCCCTCAACGCGGCGGGTTTCAAAATGAAGCGCGTACCGGGTATCGGCCACAAATGGGAAGTGCTGCGCGGCACCTTTATCGGTTGGCCGGAAGACGCAGCACCAGCACCGGCCATCAAGCCCTGGTTCGCCCGCCCGGCGCCGATCACTGGCGAACGCAAGGCCTTGGTCATCGGTGCCGGCATGGCCGGTTGCACCACTGCCGCAAGCCTGGCGGCGCGGAGTTGGCAGGTAAGTGTGCTGGAGCGTCACGCAGATATTGCTCAAGAGGCGTCGGGCAATCCCCAAGGCGTGCTCTACCTGAAACTATCGGCACACGGCACGGCCTTGTCGCAACTGATCCTCAGTGGTTTCGGCTACACCCGGCGTGCGTTGCAGCGGCTGCAGCGGGGCGTCGACTGGGATGCGTGCGGGGTGTTGCAACTGGCCTTCAACGACAAGGAAGCGCAGCGTCAGGCGCAATTGGCAGCGGCGTTTCCCGAGGAGTTGCTGCACCTTGTGGATAAACCGAACGCCGAGGCTCGCAGTGGCGTCACGCTGGCGAGCGGTGGTTTGTATTTCCCCGAGGGCGGCTGGGTGCATCCACCTGCGCTGTGTCGCGCAGCCGTCGATCACCCAGACATCCAGCTGCTGACGCATCACCACGCCTTGGAGTTACGTCGTGAGTCGGATCAATGGCAGGCCTGGGATGGCGACCGGTTGCTGGCCAGCGCCGCGGTAGTTGTGCTTGCAGGAGCAGCGGACATCAAGCAGTTTGCCGCCAGTGCAGGGTTGCCCCTGAAACGGATTCGCGGGCAGATCACCCGTCTGCCGCAAACCGATGCCAGCGAAACGTTGAGCACCGTCGTGTGCGCCGAAGGCTACGTCGCACCGCCACGTCTGGGCGAGCACACGCTGGGGGCCAGTTTCGATTTCAGCAACGAGGACCTGAGCCCGAGCACGGCGGACCACTTGGGCAACCTGGCGCTTTTGCAGGAAATCTCCACAGACCTGGCTGAACGGCTCGGCGCAGCTAGCTTGCCAGTCGAGCAGCTGCATGGCCGCGCCGCCTTTCGCTGCACCAGCCCGGATTACCTGCCGATCATAGGGCCACTGGCGGACCGGCAAGCCTTCGGACAGGCCTATGCCGCGCTGGCCAAGGATGCCCGGCAGACCCCGGATGCGCCCTGTCCCTGGCTCGACGGCCTGTACATCAATAGCGGCCATGGCTCACGAGGCCTGATCACCGCGCCGTTGTGCGCCGAACTCCTCGCCGCCTGGCTCGACAACGAACCCCTGCCCCTGCCCCGCAGCGTGGCCGAGGCTTGCCACCCGAACCGGTTCATGTTGCGGGAGTTGATTCGGGGCAAGTAAGGCCAGCGTATTTCCTGTAGATACTCTGTTGGGAGAGCGCTAAACCTTGTATATCCAGCAGCGGCGGCGACGCTGATTCACTTTTGCGCCCTTACGGCGCCTCACTTTTGATAAAGGTAACCGTCCGGCAAAGTCACCTACCCGATCCCAGCAATAAGGGCGATGTTCTCCACCTAAAAATACGTGGACACCATCACTCTTATCGTCAGGATTCCCATGCGCCGAAGAACGTCTTATCCCAAACCCCTTAAAGCCCAGATAGTCCAGGAATGCCTGCAACCCGGCGTGTCGATGGCCAGCGTTGCCCTGCGCCACGGCATCAATGCCAATCTGGTTCGCAAGTGGATACCTCTTCATCAAGATTTTCAGGCACCGGCCTTGCCCGCCTTCGTTCCAATAAAACTGGAGCCCATAGCTCTGCCCGATCAGCCATTGCTGGTGAATCTGGAAATCCCCTTCGGGCAGCAGATCATCATTGTGAAATGGCCCTCAGCTGATCCTGATGGTTGCGCTCGATTCATTCGCGGGCTGACCCGGTGATTCGTATCGACGCCATCTGGCTCGCCACCGAACCTCTGGATATGCGCGCGGGCACCGATTCCGCGCTGGCTAGGGTAATCGCGGTGTTCGGTAAGGCGAAGCCGCACTGTGCTTATCTTTTCGCCAATCGCCGCGCTAACCGGATGAAGGTTCTGGTGCATGACGGTGTGGGTGTCTGGCTCGCAGCGCGGCGACTCAATCAGGGTAAGTTTCACTGGCCTGGTATCCGCCATGGCCTGGAAATTGAACTTGATAACGAACAACTTCAGGCCTTGGTTTTGGGGTTGCCTTGGCAGCGGGTTGGCATAGGTGGCACCATCACATTGCTTTAAAAAAGCAGTAAATAGCATCCGGGCTTGCTGTCGCAACCGACCTGCTTTGGTAAAATCCAATTCATGACATCCTTGCCCAACCTCGACCAAATGACCACTCACCAACTACGTGCATTAGCGGCGCAGTTGATGTCGAAGGTCGACACCATGGGCAGAAAGATCCATCGCGATCAGACCATCATTGAGCAGCTGACCCACGAGATTGCCATCCTCAAGCGGCATCGGTTTGCCAAGCGCAGCGAGCAGATCAGCCCTGACCAAGGCAACTTGCTCGGCGATCTGCTCAACACGGATCTGGAGGCTATCGACGCCGAGCTGAGCGCACTCCCGCCGGAGCCGGCTCCAGGGAAGACACGTCAGCAGCCCAAACGCGCGCCCCTGCCATCGCAGTTTCCACGCACCGTGATCCGCCATGAGCCGGAAAACACTAAGTGCGCCTGCGGCTGCCAACTTCAGCGTATCGGCGAAGATGTCAGCGAAAAGCTGGATTACACACCGGGCGTGTTCACGGTCGAGCAGCATGTGCGTGGAAAGTGGGCCTGCCGCCAATGCGAAGCACTGATCCAGGCGCCGGTACCGGCCCAAGTAATCGACAAAGGCATACCTACTGCAGGCCTGCTCGCGCACGTGATGGTGGCGAAGTTCGCCGACCACTTACCGCTGTACCGGCAGGAGAAAATCTTCGGCCGCGCCGGCTTGCCTATTGCGCGCTCCACGCTGGCTCAGTGGGTCGGGCAAACTGGCGTGCAACTTCAGCCTTTGGTTGATGCCCTGCGAGAGGTCGTCCTGGCGCAGCGGGTTGTACATGCTGATGAGACGCCGGTGCAAATGCTTGCGCCCGGCCAGAAGAAAACTCACCGCGCGTATGTCTGGGCTTACTGCACCACGCCGTTCACGGCGGTTAAAGCGGTGGTCTACGACTTCAGCCCAAGCCGCGCGGGTGAACATGCCCGCAATTTCCTCGGCTCCTGGAACGGCAAACTGGTGTGCGACGACTTCGCGGGCTACAAAGCCGGGTTCGAAAAAGGCATGACCGAAATCGGCTGCATGGCTCACGCCCGCCGCAAGTTCTTTGATCTGCACGTGGCGAATAAAAGTCAGTTGGCCGAAAAGGCACTCAACTCGATTGGCGGCTTGTACGAGGTCGAACGCCAGGCGCACGATATGAGTGATGAAGATCGCTGGCGAATACGACAAGAAAAAGCGGCGCCGTTGGCAAAAGCTTTGCGCAACTGGATGTTGACCCAGCGCGATCTTGTACCCAAAGGATCTGCAACGGCAAAAGCCTTGGATTACAGCCTTAAACGTTGGTTAGCGCTGACGCGCTACCTCGACGATGGGGCTGTGCCCATCGATAACAACCAAGTGGAGAACCAGATCCGTCCATGGGCACTGGGGCGCTCAAACTGGTTGTTTGCAGGGTCTCTTCGTAGCGGCAAAAGGGCGGCAGCGATTATGAGTTTGATCCAGTCAGCCCGCATCAATGGGCAGGATCCCTATGCGTATCTCAAAGATGTGCTGACGCGCCTGCCGACGCAGCGGGCGAGTGAAATCGATCAGTTGCTGCCGCATACGTGGCAATCGCTTTAATCGCGCAAGACACCTACATTGGGTTGACCAGGAAGCATGCAGGTGTAGGGAGAAACCAGGCAATAGTCGGACGACGCCAGCAAGGCCGCCGTCATGATTTCAGGAGTTAAATCCTCGTGCGTGGAAGTATTAGGAAGATTCTTCAGGTATATCGCTGGCGCTGCCTATTATTTGGCCTAGGCCTACCGCGGTGGTCTCCACAACTGCAATCAGCCTCTCTTCCTCCCAACCCTCCTTCGCCGCAGCCGACAGGCCAAGCATGGTCGCGGAGACATAGTCTAAAACTTGGCTAGCAGCGGAGATGCCAGATGCTTCGAGAAACGCCATCACTTTTGCACGATTCTCGTCTGCGATTTGCTTAGCAGCTATTCCCGACTCAGTGGCTCCGGCCTTCGCATGCTCCAGAATAAAACAACCTCGGCGGTTCGGGTGGGCGGCGTATGCATGCACCGCAGCCCTAAGCATGTCCCTCAGTACGGTCTGCGGTGATTTGTCTGGGATCAAAAAGGTGTCGAGTGGCACAACAGTCGCGGAGTAATGCCTCAAAGCATCGTTGAAAAACGCGCCCTTGCTGCCGAAAGCCGTATAGAAGCTCGGCGGAGTAATCCCTATCGCTTCTGTCAGCGATGCGACGCTGACGTTCTCATAGCCGTGCTCGTGGAACAGATGCTGCCCGACCTGGATGGCGTCCTCAAGGACGAATTCACGCGGTCGCCCACGGGCTCGCTTATTTACGTTAATAACCATTACATAATCCGTTTACTCTGGGGCTTATGAATACTATAGTGGGAGATAACGTAAATATCCATGCCGTCAGGTTGCGCTCTGCACGGCAGCCACTACGCCAATCGCGAGGAAAATCATGCAGCCCTCCCCATCTCAAAGCCTGTCCAACGAGGCTACTGCCAGGAACTCCGGACTACCCATCGCGGCACTGGCTGGCCTAGCCGCCGCAGGCTTTCTATGCATCGTCACTGAGACACTACCCGCCGGTTTGTTGCCCAGCATCGCCTCTGGCCTTCAGATCTCTGAAGCTATTGCAGGGCAGCTTGTCGCGATATACGCACTTGGATCGCTGTTGGCGGCAATCCCACTCACCAGTCTGACCCAAGGTTTGCGCCGTAGGCCTGTCTTGATGGCAACGATCATCTGCTTCGTTGTCGGCAACACGTTGACCGCGATGGCTGAGTCAATCGGTGTCGTGCTGATCGCACGGTTCATAGCAGGATGTGCGGCAGGATTGGCGTGGGGAATACTTGCGGGGTACGCCCGCAGCATCGTACGTCCCGAACAGACTGGGGCGGCAATGGCGGTCGCGATGGTAGGTGTGCCCCTGGCGCTATCACTGGGTGTTCCGCTGGGGACGTTCCTGGGGAGCTTGGTAGGGTGGCGTGGATCGTTCCTCATTCTATCGGCACTTGCTGTCATGTTGATCGGTTGGATCATGGTGAAGGTTCCAGATGCTCCTGGCCGAACAGGCGACAACCGCCCCTCGCTCATAGGCGTCATCAGAACTAAGGGCATCCTGCCGATCCTTCTTGTCATTCTGGCCTGGATGACTGCCCACAACATTCTCTATACCTACATCGCGCCGTTCTCGACTGCCTCGCAATCGCGGGTCGATCTAGTCCTGCTGGCGTTCGGAATAAGTTCGCTTGCTGGCATATGGGTAGTCGGGCGTTGGGTTGACCGGATGCTCCGCATGATGGTGGTTGCATCGATCGGTTCGTTCGCATTAACCGCTGTACTCTTGAGTATCGCTGGAGAGCAGAGCATCGCGGTCTATTTGAGCGCCGTCGTCTGGGGCCTAGGTTTTGGCGGAGCGGGCGCCATGATGCAGACAGCGTCAGCTGATGCCGCCGGCGATGGCGTCGACTTAGCCCAGGCTATGGTAACCACTGCATGGAACCTGGCAATCGCGGCCGGCGGAGCTGTTGGCGGAGCTCTCCTTACGCAAGGTGGTACGTCCATGCTGCCGCCCGCTGTCGCCATTCTCGCACTGCTAGCTTTTGTGATAGCACTGGCAGCACGTCGCTATGCCTTTCCTCCCGGTAGTCGCGCTCAACAAGATCGCTGATCGCCCAATCATTTATCGTCCCACTAGGTGAAAAATATGAAGCTCCACGCAATTGCACTAGCCGTTGCTGCGCTCGCTATGGGTGTAACTCAGGCCAACGCAGCACAGATCAATCCTGCACCGCCTCCAGCTGTCAGCGCCCAACAGGCAGAGTTTCCGACACCCGAAGGTTTTACCAGCGCCTACGAGACTGTTGACGGTGTGAAGTTGCATTTCGTACGTGGCGGCAAAGGCCCCCTTGTGATGCTTGTCCACGGCTTCGGCCAGACATGGTATGAGTGGAGTAGCCTCATGCCGCAACTCGCAGAACGCTATACGGTCGTAGCAGTAGACCTGCCAGGTCTTGGCCTGTCAGCGCCGCCGAAAACTACTTACACTGGAGTGGATGTTTCGGAGTATCTGCACAAGCTTGCCAAGCGGATCAGTGCGGACAAGCCCTTCTACCTTGTTGCCCACGATATTGGTATCTGGAACAGCTACCCAATGGTTGCCCGCCATCCTGGGGACATCGTGAAGGCTGCGTTCATCGAAGCGACCATTCCTGACGACACTCTCTATTCGCTGCCAGCCTTCGTCGCGACCGGGGAGGCACCTGGATGGCATCACAGTTTCTTCGCAGCCTCCGGTCAGCTGGCCGACGCAATGGTCAAAGGAAACGAGCGATTGTTTCTGACGCATTTCATTCGTCACCATGCCAGCAACCAAGCGGTGTTCACTGACGAACTGGTAGACCGTTACGTGCGGTCATACTCTAAGCCCCAGACCTTCCACCACGCATTTGAATATTATCGTGCGCTTCCCCAATCGATTAAGCAGAACGAGAAGCTGGTGGCTACTAAGCTGACAATGCCTGTACTCGCGGTTGGCGGTGGGGGTAACGGCGGGTTCGGTGCTCAGCAGCCTGAGAACATCCGCCGCTACGCCACTAACGTTGAATCGCACGTGTTGCCAGATTGCGGCCATTGGGTTCCAGAGGAGTGCGCTCCAGCGTTGAACCCTTTGATCAACTCCTTCTTGGGTCGACCATAGGTGGGAATGCTGAATGTCTAGCAATGTACGTGGCATAGATCATATAGGCATAACGGTTCCAGACATCGAGGCAGCAACCCGGTTCTTTCACGAGGCCTTCGATGCAGCTATCGTTTACGACACAGTGGTCGATGGCC
Source organism: Pseudomonas viridiflava (assembly GCF_900601905.1). Taxonomy (GTDB): domain Bacteria; phylum Pseudomonadota; class Gammaproteobacteria; order Pseudomonadales; family Pseudomonadaceae; genus Aquipseudomonas. The sequence continues at coordinate 236,276 of NZ_UWFA01000289.1, read as the reverse complement.
AACCGCGTCGCCCCCCCGAAGAACTTGCCGCAACGGTAGCGCTGAAAGAAGAGCAAAGAATCGTGGCGACTCGCATGATTCGTCTCGGTGAAGGTGCCAACATCGAATTGTTTGAGATCGAAGGTGCAGCACCGGGCGTCGATGGAATAGGCTCCATGGGGCTTCAGCACTTCGCCGTTTACTGTGATGATCTTGCCCAGGTGCTCCATCGTGTCTTGGCTGCAGGAGGTACTCCGCTTCGCGGGCCGAACGCACTTTTTGGTATCGAAAAAGGAACAGGCAATTCTATGCATTATGTCCGAGCGCCATGGGGCTCGTTGATAGAGTTGATCTCCATCCCAACCGCTACAGGGCCGAGCTGCGAGGTAGATCGTTGGAAACCTTCTTGAGCTAGATTTCGTCCAAACAATCAGCCTGCAGGCATTTCTTGATTCAGGCTCGTGCAACTATGGCTTTGAAGCTGTTCGCCAGCTTGTACCGAGCGACAGCATGACGGTCAGCGGGAAGCCGTTGCTGTCGCAGGCGAGCTGTATTTTGGTGATCAATCTGCCTCGGCTATGGCCGAGGCAGTGGTGTTGTAGCTGTTGGCTATGGCACTGTAAGCGATGGCCGATCTCAGAGATTATCTAAAAATCAAGTTGTGACGGCGGCGGTTGAAATACTTCTAGGAATCTAGGTTGACGCTCACGGCCCCGGCACGGCTGTCGTGAACCAAACCATTACTTCGCTTGTGTCTTGACCCTTCAGACTTCCATCTCCGCGCCTGCATGCTCCGCTTGCCATAATCACCTTACGTACGAGGCGGCGATGAGCGACCCTAGGCTTACGAGGTCACCGAGGGGAAAATGGTGTGGTCAAGGTGTATCTACCGGACGCTTACTGATAAAGCGCAAAAGTAAGGTTACTTTTGGCACCAAAAGTGACCCGGCCGTCAGGACGGAACCTGGCTCAGCAGCGCCCGGATGCTGTGTTGAAACTCGACTCAAGACGCAATGCTTCGATTTTTGAGGCATCAGACATACGAGAAGCGCACGTGTTCGCGAGGCGATGGCACAGCCAATGGATAAACGTCGCCTGCAAGGCCGTCTCGCCAACAAGTTGGCTCCTACAGGTCGCATGCTTGCTATCCTCCCCCTTCCACAACTCGCAATTGAGCCCAACCCATGCTTGACGTAAAAAACGTCTTCAAGAGCTACACCACGGCCCAAGGTCCGTTGGCGGTTTTGCGGGGCGTGGACCTGGCTTTACAGAGCGGCAGCAGCCTGGCCTTGATGGGCGAATCAGGCAGTGGCAAGAGCACGCTGTTGCATCTGGTGGCCGGGCTCGATCAGGTCGATGCGGGGCAGATCGAGATCGCCGGGCAGCGCCTGGACCTGATGAGCGAAGCGCAACTGGCCAACTGGCGACGCACGCAAATCGGCCTGGTCTTCCAGCAGTTCAACCTGATCGGCAGCCTCAAGGTCGAAGACAACCTGGCCTTTCAGGCGCGGCTCGCCGGGCGCTTCGAGCCACAGTGGCAGGCGCAACTGGTGGAGCGGCTGGGGCTTGGAGATTTGCTCAGGCGCTATCCTGAGCAATTGTCCGGTGGCCAGCAACAGCGCGTGGCGATAGGCCGGGCGCTGGCGTCGCGCCCCGGGTTACTGCTGGCCGATGAGCCCACCGGCAATCTGGACGAAGCCACCAGTGATGAAGTCCTGCAATTACTCCTCGACCTGCTGGCCGACAGTTCAACCAGCCTGCTGATGGTGACTCACAGCCCGCGGGTGGCCGAGCGTCTGGCGCACAAAGTGATCCTGCACCACGGCCGTCTGGCAAACCCGGTCGGGGGCTGAGATGAGCGTCTTCTACTGGACCCTGCGCGCCCTGCTCAGCCATTGGCGGCGTCATCCGGTGCAGTTTTTCAGCGTGCTGACCGGCCTGTGGCTGGCGACCGGCTTATTGACCGGCGTGCAAGCCCTCAATAGTCAGGCTCGGCAGAACTACGCCCAGGCCAGCCAGTTGATCGGCGGCGAACCGCAAAGCAGCCTGAGCACTGCCAATGGCGCAGCGTTCTCCCAAACGCTGTTCATCAGCCTGCGCCGGGAAGGCTGGCCGGTGTCGCCGCTGGTGCAAGGACGAATCATCCTGCAAGGCCTGGAAGAGCGCCGCGTGCAACTGATGGGCATTGAACCGGTCTCGTTGCCCAGCGGCACGGCGGTGGCCGGACAGACACTGGACACCGAGCAGATCGTCGACTTCCTGACCCCGCCCGGACAAACCTGGATCGCCACGCAGACCCTGCAGGCATTGGGGCTGCACGAAGGCCAACAACCCAAGACTGCCGACGGGCAAAGCCTGCCACCGTTGCGCAGCCGGGTCGACATGGCACCGGGCATGTTGCTCACCGATATCGGCTTCGCGCAGCCGTTGCTCAACATGCCAGGCCAGTTGTCGCGCTTGTTGCTGCCCAGAGACTTTGCCGCCAGCGAGCCGGTCTTGCCGACTGATCTGAACGCTCAACTGCAGCTCAAGCAGAGTGGCGAAGAGAACAATCTGGCGCGCCTCACCGAAAGCTTCCACTTGAACCTGAATGCCCTGGGGGTACTGGCCTTTGTGGTCGGGTTGTTTATCGTGCATGCCGCCATCGGCCTGGCCCTGGAGCAACGCCGCGGGCTGCTGCGTAACCTGCGCGCTTGCGGGGTCAGCGCCCGAATGCTGATCGCGGCCCTGGCCGTTGAACTGGGGGGGCTGGCCTTGCTCGGTGGCTTGCTTGGCGTCGCCAGCGGTTATCTGCTGGCCAGCCTGCTGTTGCCTGATGTAGCCGCCAGTCTGCGCGGGCTGTACGGCGCGGAAGTCGCAGGCCAACTGAGCCTCAGCCCGAGCTGGTGGCTGGGCGGTCTCGGTCTGAGCATCCTCGGTGCATTACTGGCCGGGGCCAACAGCCTGTTGCGTGCCGCCCGCATGCCGATATTGGCCCTGGCCAATGCCCAGGCCTGGCATCAGGCCCACAGTCGCTGGCTGCGCCGTCAGGCCTGGGTTGCCGGTATTGCCGCAGTGATTGCCCTGGTGGCGCTGGTGTTCGGCGACAGCCTGACCAGCGGTTTTGTATTGATGACCGGCTTGTTGCTGGCAGCGGCGCTGGGCCTGCCAGTGTTGCTCAACGCCTTGCTCAATGGATTACTCAGGCGCAGCCGCTCGGTGCTCGGCCAGTGGTTTCTTGCTGATTGCCGCCAGCAATTACCCGCTTTGAGCCTGGCGCTGATGGCGTTGTTACTGGCGCTGGCAGCCAATATCGGTGCGGGCAGCATGACTTCCGGGTTTCGCCAGACCTTCGGCAACTGGCTGGAGCAGCGATTGACCGCCGAGCTTTACGTCACGCCGCAAAATGCAGCGCAGGCGCCGCAGCTGCAAGACTGGCTGACGCAGCAACCCGCCATCAGCGCCGTGCTGCCCAACTGGCAGGTGGCGGTCCAGTTGCAAGGCTGGCCAGCGGACCTGTTCGGCGTAGTCGATCATGCCACCTACCGCGAGCACTGGCCGTTGCTGGAGTCGGTCAGCGACGATCCCTGGGAGCAACTGGCCAAGGGTGACAGCGTGATGCTCAGCGAACAATTGGCCCGGCGTCTGAAGCTGAAGGTGGGCGACCGCCTGAACATCCCCGCGCCCGATGCACAGTGGGCTCCGCGCGTGGTGGGCATTTATGCCGATTACGGCAATCCCAAGGGCCATCTGCTGGTCAATGCCAAGCGTCTACTCAGCCACTGGCCACGGCTGACCGCCAATCGCTTCAACTTGCGGATCGCGCCGAGCGCTGTGCCGACAATCGTCAGGGCGCTGCAGGACCGTTTCGTCCTGGATGACAACCACATCATTGACCAGACCCAGCTCAAAGGCTGGTCCACCCAGGTGTTCGAACGCACCTTTGCCGCGACTGCCGCGCTCAACAGCCTGACCCTCGCGGTTGCCGGTATTGCGCTGTTCATCAGCCTGCTGACCCAGAGCCAGAGCCGCCTCAGCCAGCTGGCGCCGCTGTGGGCGCTGGGCGTCACGCGCAGGCAATTGATGCTGCTAAACCTCGGCCAGACCTGGCTGCTGGCGGTGCTCACACTGATCCTTGCCTTGCCGTTGGGCCTGCTGCTGGCGTGGTGCCTGGACGCGGTTATCAATGTGCAGGCCTTTGGCTGGCGCTTGCCGCTGCATATATTTGCGGCACAACTGCTGCAGCTCTCGGCACTGGCGTTGCTCGCCACCCTGCTCGCCTCGGCATGGCCGCTGTTTAAATTATTCCGTACCCGCCCTGCGGATTTGCTGAGGAGCTTTGCCAGTGAAGCTTGATCGGCTGCTCATGCTGTTGCTTCTGGCCCTGGTCGGTTGCGATCAGCAATCCACACCCGAACAAGGTTTCGCGGGGCTGGGCAATCAGGCCGAGCAATTCACGCCCGTGACCCCAGGGCGCACGTTTGCCTTCCCGGCTGATCACGGCCCGCATCCGGGTTTTCGTATTGAGTGGTGGTACATCACCGCCAATCTCAAGGACTCACAGGGTGAGGATTTCGGTGTGCAATGGACGCTGTTTCGCAATGCCCTGCGCGCAGGCCCTCAAGGCTCGGGCTGGAACGACGGGATCATCTGGATGGGCCATGCCGCTGTCACTTCGGCGACCCGGCACTACGCCGCAGAGCGTTATGCGCGGGGCGGCATCGAGCAAGCCGGGGTAAAGCTGGCGCCTTTTTCAGCATGGATCGATGACTGGTCGATGAGCAGTGACACCGCCGCCACGGACCCATTGGCCAGCCTGCAGTTACAGGCCAGAGGCGCGCGATTCGCCTATCGGTTGCACCTGACATCCAGCAAGCCACTGGTGCTGCAAGGGCAACAGGGCTTCAGCCAGAAGTCCGAACAGGGCCAGGCGTCGTACTACTACAGCCAGCCGTATTTTGCGGCCAAAGGTGAAGTGATCATCGACGGCAAACGCTATCAGGTCAGCGGCCCGGCATGGCTGGACCGCGAATGGAGCAGCCAGCCCCTGACCGCCAACCAGACCGGCTGGGACTGGTTCTCGGTGCATCTGGACGACGGCGACGAACTGATGCTGTATCGCATGCGCCAGAAACAGGGCGAGCCCTACCTGACCGGCACCTGGATCAGCACAGATGGCAGCACTCAGTCGCTCAGTGCTCAAGACATCAGCCTCTCGCCACTGGCCAACACCCGGGTCGCAGGCCACGATATGCCGACCCGCTGGTCAGTGAAAATCCCCGGCAAAGGCCTGGACATCACCACCGAAGCCCTCAACCCGAAAGCCTGGATGAACCTGCAGATTCCGTACTGGGAGGGGCCGATTACCTTGAGCGGCAGCCATAAAGGCGTGGGCTATCTGGAGATGACGGGTTATTGATTGCTACAGGGTCTGTAGGAGACCGAAGGCTGCGAACAGTGGCGTGTCAGATACACCGCCTCGCAGCCCTCGTAACCTCGGTCAGCTCCTACGGGACCGGGGTGTACCTGAAACAACACACACCCGTAGGGGCTGCCGCTGGCTGCTAAATCGTTATAACTGACCTACCGCGATTCCCAGCCTTCGACAGCTCCTGCAAGTCCGCAGGTGCCTTTGACCCACCTGCTTATAACCGATTGATCTAAAACTCCCCGGTTTCCCATGGGTCAGTTTCTGGGTGACTGCATTTCCCAGTCACCTCCCCAACGGAAAACCGGTAAGGACTTATGTGCGGATTAGCAGGTGAACTTCGTTTTGACCATCAACCAGCGGATCTGGCCGCTGTTGAACGCATTACCCATGAGCTGGCGCCACGCGGCCCGGATGCCTGGGGGTTTCACAGCCAGGGGCCGATTGCCCTTGGTCATCGACGCCTGAAAATCATGGACCTGTCGGACGGCTCGGCGCAGCCGATGATCGACAGCCACCTTGGTTTGTCCATGGCCTTCAACGGCGCAATCTACAACTTCCCGGAACTGCGCACCGAGCTCGAAGGCCTGGGTTATCAGTTCCATTCCGGTGGTGACACCGAAGTGCTACTCAAGGGTTATCACGCCTGGGGCGCAGAGATGCTCCCCAAGCTCAACGGCATGTTCGCCTTTGCCATCTGGGAGCGTGACACCCAACAGCTGTTCATCGCTCGCGACCGTCTGGGCGTCAAGCCGCTGTACCTGTCGCGTACCGACAAGCGCCTGCGTTTCGCCTCGTCCCTGCCCGCGCTGCTCAAAGGCGGCGACATCAGCGGCATGCTCGACCCGGTCGCGCTCAACCACTATCTGAACTTCCACGCGGTCGTGCCTGCGCCGCGCACCTTACTGGCCGGCGTTGAAAAACTGCCACCTGCCAGCTGGATGCGCATTGACGCCCACGGCAAGGTCGAGCAGAAAATCTGGTGGCGTCTGCCTTATGGCCCACATGCCGATGAAGCCAACCTCAGCCTGGAAGACTGGCGCGACCGCGTGCTGGACAGCACCCGGGAAGCCGTGGCGATTCGTCAGCGTGCAGCCGTTGACGTCGGTGTCTTGCTTTCCGGCGGTGTCGACTCAAGCATGCTGGTCGGTTTACTGCGTGAAGTCGGCGTGGAAAACCTCTCGACCTTCTCGATCGGCTTTCAGGATGCGGGCGGCGAGCGTGGCGATGAGTTCCAGTATTCGGACCTGATCGCCAAACACTACGGCACCCATCACCATCAGTTACGCATTCAGGAACACGAGATCATCGAACAGCTGCCAGCGGCGTTCCGTGCCATGAGCGAGCCGATGGTCAGCCATGACTGCATCGCCTTCTATCTGTTGTCCCGTGAAGTCGCCAAGCACTGCAAAGTGGTGCAGAGCGGCCAGGGTGCGGACGAGCTGTTCGCCGGTTACCACTGGTATCCGCAGGTGGACGGCGCGGCTGATCCGGTTGCTGCCTATCGCGATGCCTTCGTCGATCGCAGTTACGACGAATACGCTGCCACTGTTCAGCCTAAATGGTTGACCGCCAACGACGCGGCCGGTGATTTCGTGCGTGACCACTTCGCCCAGCCAGGTGCGGATGCGGCCGTGGACAAGGCCTTGCGGCTGGACAGTACGATCATGCTGGTCGACGACCCGGTCAAACGCGTGGACAACATGACCATGGCCTGGGGCCTGGAAGCGCGTACGCCGTTTCTCGATTACCGCCTGGTCGAACTGTCGGCGCGCATCCCCGGGAAATTCAAGCTGCCCGATGGTGGCAAACAGGTCCTGAAAGAAGCCGCACGGCTCGTCATCCCCTCGGAAGTGATCGACCGCAAGAAAGGCTACTTCCCGGTACCGGGCCTCAAGCACCTTGAAGGCAACACCCTGGGTTGGGTACGCGACCTGCTGGTTGACCCGAGCCAGGATCGCGGCCTGTTCAACCCGGCCATGATCGACAAACTGCTGACCAATCCGGAAGGTCAACTGACGCCGCTGCGCGGTTCCAAGCTCTGGCAGCTGGCTGCCCTGAACCTGTGGCTCAGCGAACAAGGACTTTGATCGATGAAACAGAATTCGACGGCCTACAGCCAACGTTTGCTACGGGGTCAGGCGCCTTCCTACGAACGTCTGCAGGCGCGCCTTGCCGAAGATGGCAGCACTAGCGAGGCGCAGCCCCTGGCGTTGCACTGTGGCTGGGGGCGGCTTTTGATCGGTCACACCTACCCTGACCCGGCGGCACTGGCCAACGAACTGCTCAATGAAAAACCCGGCGAGCGGGACATCGCGCTTTACGTTGCCGCGCCACAACAGGTGCTGGCGCAGTCACCTCAGCAACTGTTTCTGGACCCGTCGGACACCTTGCGTCTGTGGTTCAGCGACTATCGTCCGTCCCAGCGTGTGTTTCGCGGTTTCAGAATTCGTCGGGCGCAAAACAGCACGGACTGGCAGGCGATCAACAACCTGTACATCGCCCGCGGCATGCTGCCCATCGACCCTGCCCTGCTGACCCCGCGCCATCAAGGTGGTCCGGTTTACTGGATCGCAGAGGACGAAAGCAGCAACGCGGTGATCGGTAGCGTGATGGGCCTCAACCATCACAAAGCGTTCAACGATCCGGAAAACGGCAGCAGCCTGTGGTGCCTGGCGGTGGATCCGCAGTGCACTCGCCCTGGCGTGGGTGAAGTGCTGGTCCGTCATCTGGTGGAGCATTTCATGAGTCGCGGCCTGAGCTACCTTGACCTGTCGGTGTTACACGACAACCAGCAGGCCAAGGCGCTGTACGCCAAGCTGGGCTTTCGCAACCTGCCGACCTTCGCCATCAAGCGCAAAAACGGCATCAACGAAGTCCTGTTTCTCGGCCCCGGCCCGCAGGCGGACTTCAATCCGTATGCGCGCATCATCGTCGAGGAAGCCCATCGTCGCGGCATTGAGGTACAGGTGGATGACGCCGAGGCTGGCCTGTTCACTCTCGCTTATGGCGGGCGGCGGATCCGTTGCCGGGAGTCGCTGAGCGATCTGACCAGCGCCGTGAGCATGACCTTGTGTCAGGACAAAAGCCTGACGCACAAAGCGCTCAAGGCAGCAGGTTTGAAGCTTCCAGCGCAGCAGCGAGTCGGCGACGCTGATGCCGATCTGGCGTTTCTTGAGCAACATCAGCGGATCGTCGTCAAACCCCTGGATGGCGAACAGGGCCAGGGCGTGGCAGTCGACCTGCGTACTGCTGAGCACATGCACGGCGCCATCGAGCGTGCCAGGCAGTTCGACACCCGGGTCATTCTGGAAAGCTTCCACGAAGGGCTGGACCTGCGCATCGTTGTGATCGGCTTTGAAGTGGTCGCTGCCGCCATTCGCCGCCCTGCCGAGGTCGTGGGCGACGGTCGCCACACGGTCGGCCAGTTGATTGACGCGCAAAGCCGCCGCCGTGCTGCCGCCACCAGTGGTGAAAGCAGGATCCCGCTGGATGAAGAAACCGAGCGCACCCTGCGTGATGCCGGTTACGACTACAGCAGCGTATTGCCGATGGATGAACGTCTGGCGGTACGCCGTACTGCCAATCTGCATACGGGCGGCTGCCTGGAAGATGTCACTTCGATATTGCATCCGGTGCTCAGCGACGCCGCTGTTCGGGCTGCCCGTGCCCTGGACATTCCCGTGGTGGGCCTGGACCTGATGGTGCCCGCCGCCGATCAGCCGGAATACGTCTTTATCGAAGCCAATGAACGGGTTGGCCTGGCCAACCACGAACCGCAACCGACGGCCGAAAGGTTCGTCGACCTGTTGTTTCCCCACAGTTTGCCTGCGCACAGCTGAAAGCAGCTAGCCATGTAGGAGCGGATTTATCCGCGAAGGCGTCAGCCCTGTCGATACCTCAATGTCTGACTATCGCCTTCGCGGCTGAGGCCGCTCCTACGGGATGCGCGTCCCTGCAATGCCTTGTATTTAGGAGTACCTCCCATGACCCCTGCAAAAAATATCCCCGAACCGGATCTGAATTACCTGCAGAAAGTCCTGTTGGAAATGCTCGCGATCCCAAGCCCGACCGGCTTCACCGATACCATCGTGCGCTATGTCGCCGAACGTCTTGAAGAGCTGGGCATCCCGTTTGAACTGACCCGGCGCGGGACGATTCGCGCTACGTTGAAAGGCAAGCAGAGCAGCCCTGACCGTGCCGTGTCTGCGCACCTGGATACCATCGGCGCGGCCGTACGTGAAGTCAAAGACAACGGTCGCCTGTCGCTGGCGCCGATTGGCTGCTGGTCGAGCCGTTTTGCCGAAGGCAGTCGGGTCAGCGTATTTACCGACACCGGCGTGATTCGCGGCAGCGTCTTGCCATTGATGGCGTCCGGGCATGCGTTCAACACGGCAGTCGATGAAATGCCCATCAGTTGGGACCACGTCGAGCTGCGCCTGGATGCTTACAGCACCACCAAGGCCGACTGTGAGTCGCTGGGTATCGGCATCGGTGACTTCGTGGCGTTCGACCCTTTGCCCGAGTTCACTGAAAGTGGCCATATCAGCGCCCGTCACCTGGACGACAAGGCCGGTGTTGCCGCGTTGCTGGCCGCACTGAAAGCCATCGTCGACAGTGGCGCAGAGCCGCAGATCGACTGCCATCCGCTGTTCACCATCACCGAAGAAACCGGCACCGGTGCCGCAGGCGTGCTGCCATGGGACGTCAGCGAATTTGTCGGCATCGACATCGCGCCGGTCGCTCCGGGCCAGCATTCGAGCGAGCATGCGGTCAGTGTCGCGATGCAGGATTCCGGCGGCCCTTACGACTATCATTTGTCGCGCCATCTGCTGCGTCTGGGCAGCGAAAACGAACTGCCGGTTCGCCGCGATATGTTCCGCTATTACTTCAGCGATGCCCATTCGGCCGTGACAGCCGGTCACGACATTCGCACTGCCCTGCTGGCGTTTGGTTGCGACGCGACTCATGGCTATGAGCGTACGCACATCGACAGCCTGGCGGCCCTCAGCCGTCTGCTTGGCGCGTACATGCTCAGCCCGCCAGTGTTTGCCAGCGATGCACAACCGGGCAAGGCCTCACTGGAGCGCTTCAGCCACCAGATCGAACACGACGCGCAGATGGAAAGTGATACCCGCGTGCCGAGCGTCGACAGCCTGGTTGGGCAGAACCGCGAAGAGGTGGAGTAATTTTCCGTAGGAGCTCACGAGCAGCGCGAGGCAGCGATAGCGTTTTGCCTGACACACCGCCATCGCGGGCGTCGTAACCTCCGTGCGCTCCTACAGGAAATTGTGATTTTTCTCGGCATCGGCACTATCATCGCCGGCAAATGAGACGAGAACGCCCATGCTGATCCCCTACGACCAACTCGAAGCCGACACGCTGACCCGCCTGATCGAAGACTTTGTCACCCGCGACGGCACCGACAATGGTGACGAAACGCCGCTGGAGACCCGCGTATTGCGGGTGCGCCACGCGTTGAGCAAAGGTCAGGCAGTGATTTTCTTCGATCTGGAAAGCCAGCAATGCCAACTCATGCTCAAGCATGACGTGCCCAAAGAGTTTTTCGACTGATCAATCACGGCAGTTCGTCCGCTAAAAGCGGACGCTGTGATTGTCTCTGGGCAATGCGCTGATACACCTCGGCTCGGTGGATTTTGATTTGCCGGGGGGCCGTAATGCCCAGGCGCACCTGGTTGCCATGCACGGCCAACACCTGCAGGTTGATTTCATCGCCGATCGAGAAATTCTCGCCAGCTTCACGAGTGAGTACCAGCATATTCCTGCCCTCTTATAAGTCGATAAGAAGGCAGATTGCAGGGTGGTGTGTCCGGCTTCAATTGGCCAAGGCAAAATCAGTAACGTCCTGCAAGCCCGCCGGACTTGACTGAAAGACGCGTCCTACAATTGATGTGGCCGGGCCTGGTGAATGCGCGGCTTGCCATTGTCCTCGACGTTTTTACTCTCGACCCTGACGTGCCTTGGCGCGCATTTTTTCGCACATGCTTGCCATTTCGTCATAGAGCGCCTGCGGGTTTTTCTGCTTCAACTGCCAGGCCATGCGCCCCTGCTCGTGGGGCAGGATCATGAATTGGCCTTCGGCGACCTGGTCGTAAATATATTCGGCAACCTGGGTGGCGGTGATCGGCGAGCTTTCCAGCAGTTTGCCCACTTGCGCTTTCATGGCCGGGGTCGGGCCGCGGAACGAGTCCAGCAAATTGGTCTGGAAAAATGACGGGCAGACCACGTGCACCGAGACCTGTTGCTCACGCAGCTCAATCAGCAGGCTTTCAGAGAGCGACACCACACCGGCCTTGGCCACGTTGTAGTTGCTCATGGCCGGGCCCTGCATCAGTGCCGCCATGGAGGCAATGTTGATGATCTTGCCCTTGCTGGCTTCTAGCATCGGCAGGAACGCCTTGCAGCCCTTGACCACGCCCATCAGGTTGATCGCGATCTGCCAGTCCCAATCCTCAAGCGACAGCTCGCTGAAGAAACCACCCGAGGCCACACCGGCGTTATTGACGATCACGTCGATACCGCCGAACTTCTCCTCGCACGCCTGGGCCAAAGCAGTCAGCTGGCTGTAATCACGCACATCGCAACGCTGGACAAAACCGTCGCCGCCCGCCTCGCGCACCAGCTTCAGGGTTTCCTGCAAACCGGCATCGTTGACGTCGGACAATGCCAGACGCCAGCCCTCATGGGCCCAGCGCAGTGCGATTTCACGACCCAGACCTGAACCCGCGCCGGTAATCATGATGCGATTTTGCATAGGGAAACGCCTTGTCGTTACGGGGAATGAAGCTGAGTGTAACCACTGATTTCAAGGATTCTACCCACCATCAGGGCGCTGAATGACCCAGGCAAACCCGCGCCTCACGCGGGCTTGCGCCGCAACCAGCGGCGCCTGATCAAGCCGCCGTAGATCAGCAGATTACTGACCAGCACCACGGTCCCCAGCCACAGTTGAATCTGCGGGGTCAGACCCGCCGGGTAGATGACGGGAATCAGATAGTGCTCGACAAAACCCGAGTCATATCCCTGCCCTCCCGCCTTGGCTCGCAGGGAATTCTCCAGCGGGGTCAGGGGGCAGTACAAATGGAAGAACTCCACCACCGCACCCCAGATCATCGCGGGCACGTGCAGCAGCATGACCCAGCGCCAGCGTAAGACCAGTAGCCCGCCAAACAGCACGAAAACAATAAACAGCAAGTGGACCACTACCACCGAGTCGGCGGCTAGGCGATAGAACATGGCAGCCTCTTTGAGTAGATGGGCAAACAACTAGCGGAGACTAAAGTTCAACTTTTAATCGCCACACATCAACCTTTAACAAAATGTAAAATTTATTGTACAGGCCATGGATTTTTTCTGAGCGCGCACAGTCGGATGTTTCAAGCAGCACAAACTTTACGCCAACCCGGTAAAAAGCTTGAACTGTTGTCGCCATTAACCTAAGCACCACAGAAGGAACTCGTCATGGGCATCGGCACAATTCTAATCATTATCCTGATCCTGCTGCTGGTTGGCGGTCTGCCCGTCTTCCCGCACTCCCGGAGCTGGGGCTATGGCCCGTCGGGGATCATCGGTACGATTCTGGTCATTCTGTTGATTCTGGTATTGCTGGGCCGGATATAACTATCCGTACCGCATAACCCGAAGCCCCGCTTTTTTAAGCGGGGCTTTTTAATGGGTTTTTTGATGTGCCTACAGTTATTTCAATCAACTTTACTCTCCTTGTAGGAGCTCACCGAGGTTACGAGGCCAGCGATAGCAGTGTGTCATGTAAAACGCCATCGCTGGCCTCGTAACCTCGGTGAGCTCCTACGGGTGTAGCGTTCAACAAGGCGCAGGGTTTAAAGGTATAAAAAAAGCAGCCCGAAGGCTGCTTTCTTTTTACAACGACTAACCCTTAGTGCGACACCGCACCGCTGGCACCCAGGCCAGTCTGCGAGCGGACGAACTGCGGAGCGAACAAGGCGCGCTCGCCTTCTGCCGCTTTCGACTTGTCGGTGATGGAGAAGAACCAGATACCCACGAATGCAATGGCGATGGAGAACAGCGCCGGGTATTCGTAAGGGAAGATCGGCTTCGGATTGTGCAGGATCGACACCCAGATGGTCGGGCCCAGGATCATCAGCACCACAGCGCTGATCAAGCCCATCCAGCCGCCAATCATGGCGCCACGGGTGGTCAGGTTTTTCCAGTACATGGAAAGCAGCAGCACCGGGAAGTTACAGCTGGCAGCAATGGAGAACGCCAGGCCAACCATGAACGCGATGTTCTGGCTTTCAAAGGCGATACCCAGAAGGATGGCGACCACCGCCAGAGCGATAGTGGTCATCTTCGACACGCGGATCTCGTCTTTCTCGTTGGCCTTGCCTGCCTTGATCACACTGGCATACAGGTCATGAGATACCGCCGAAGCACCCGCCAGGGTCAGACCGGCAACCACCGCCAGAATGGTGGCGAAGGCAACCGCTGAAATGAAGCCCAGGAACAGACTGCCGCCCACCGCATCGGCAAGGTGCACCGCTGCCATGTTGTTACCACCCAACAGCGCACCCGCCGCGTCCTTGAACGCCGGGTTAGTACTGACCAGCAGGATCGCGCCGAAGCCGATGATGAAGGTCAGGATGTAGAAGTAACCGATGAAGCCAGTGGCGTAGAGCACTGACTTACGGGCTTCCTTGGCATCGCTCACGGTGAAGAAGCGCATCAGAATGTGCGGCAGGCCAGCGGTACCGAACATCAGCGCCAGGCCGAGGGAGAACGCCGAAATCGGATCTTTCACCAGACCGCCCGGGCTCATGATCGCTTCACCTTTAGGGTGAACCTTGACCGCCTCGGCAAACAGCATGTTGAAGTCGAAGTTGACGTGTTTCATGACCATCAGCGCCATGAACGACGCACCGGACAGCAGCATCACCGCCTTGATGATCTGTACCCATGTGGTGGCCAGCATGCCGCCGAACAGCACATAAAGGCACATCAGGATACCGACCAGAATCACCGCAACGGTGTAGTCCAGGCCGAACAGCAGCTGGATCAGTTTGCCTGCGCCGACCATCTGCGCAATCAGATAGAACGCCACCACCACCAGCGAACCGCAAGCAGACAAGGTACGGATTTCTTTCTGCTTGAGGCGATAGGACGCCACGTCAGCAAAGGTGTACTTACCCAGGTTACGCAGGCGCTCGGCGATCAGGAACAGAATGATCGGCCAGCCCACCAGGAAGCCGATCGAATAGATCAGACCGTCATAACCGGAGGTATATACCAGCGCGGAAATACCCAGGAAGGACGCCGCCGACATGTAATCACCGGCAATTGCCAGACCGTTCTGGAAACCGGTGATCTTGCCGCCCGCCGAATAGTAGTCCGATGCTGTCTTGTTCTTTTTCGAAGCCCAGTAAGTGATGTACAGGGTAAAGGCCACGAACACGACGAACATGACGATCGCCGAGACGTTCAGGGGTTGTTTCTGCACGGCGCCGGTCAATGCGTCTGCCGCCCACAGGGACGGCGCGAAAGCGGCCAGGCCGAATGCTGCAAAGAGGCGCCGGATCATTGCTGCGCCTCCTTCAGGATCGCGTTGTTCAGGTCATCGAATTCACCGTTGGCACGGCGAACATAGATGCCGGTCAGCACGAACGCAGACAGGATCAAACCGACCCCGATCGGCATTCCCCAGGTAATGGTCGAAGTCGGGCTGAGTTTAGCGCCGAGAATGTGGGGTCCATAAGCAATCAAAAGGATGAATGCGGCATAAAGCCCAAGCATGATCGCCGAGAGAATCCAGGCGAAACGCTCCCTTTTGGATACCAGCTCCTTGAAACGGGGGCTGTTTTGAATCGAGAGGTAAATGCTGTCGTTCATTGTTTTTGTCCTCGCAGCACAGATGAGATGTTACGTATTGCACTTTAGTCCGGTCTGGCCATCGCTCCAGACGACCTTAGTATTAGAACGACATTAGCTGGGGATCAGAGGAGGTGCATACCTGCACGGAAATTCCGGTGGGAGCGAGCTTGCTCGCGAAGAGGACGGGACATCCGAACATATTCCTGGAATCAGGAACATTGTCTTCGCGAGCAAGCTCGCTCCCACGGGGTTAATTGCATCCCTAAAAATTCGGCGCAAGCCACAAAAAAACCGCCCGGTCGTTAAACCGGGCGGTTTCGGGTGGAGCGTTAAAGGGCTGAGTTATTTACCCGTCCACTCTTTTACGCGATCAGGGTGCTTGGCAATCCAGTCCTTGGCAGCCGCGTCAGGCTTGGCGCCATCTTGAATGGCCAGCATCACTTCACCGATTTCATCCTTGGAAGCCCACTGGAACTTCTTCAGGAATTCCACCACTTCCGGCGCTTTGGTCGCCAGCTCTTTGCTGCCGACGCTGTCCACGGTTTCCGCTGCACCGTAGACGCCTTTTGGATCTTCAAGGAATTTCAGTTTCCACTTGGCGAACATCCAGTGGGGTACCCAACCGGTCACGGCGATCGATTGCTGCTTTGGATACGCGCGAGTCAGTTCGGCGATCATGCCAGCGCCAGAACTGGCCTGCAGTTTGTAGCCATCAAGACCGTAGTCCTTGATCGCTTGATCGGTCTTGATCATCACGCCTGAACCGGCGTCGATACCGACAATCTTCTTCTTGAAGGAATCGTCAGTTTTGAGGTCTTCGATGCTGTTGGCCTTGACGTACTCAGGCACGATCAGGCCGATCTTGGCGTCCTTGAAGTTGGCGCCGTAGTTGACGACGTTATCTTTGTTCTTCGCCAGGTATTCGCCGTGAGTAACGGGTAGCCAGGCGGAGAGCATCATGTCCAGTTTGCCGGTCGCAACGCCCTGCCACATGATCCCGGCAGCTACCGCCTGCAGTTTCACGTCGTAACCCAGCTTCTGTTTGATGACTTCTGCCGCAACGTTGCTGGTGGCAACGCTGTCGGACCAGCCGTCAACATAGCCAATGCTCACTTCTTTGGCATGCGCCAGCGTGGAACTGACAGCAAGCGCCAGAGCGGCACTCACGCCCAGGATTTTTCGCATTTTCATCGTTACTCCCCGGTAGTCCTGCGCCCGACAAAAAGTCAGGCATCGTTAACGTTTTTATAAAGACCGCAGTTCGCGCACACCGCCACGGCCCTGCGCACTTTTCACGCCTGATTGGCTCAGCGGACGATGACCAGCACCGTATGCCCCCTGATCATCAACCTGCATGGCGAAGGGACATGCTCTGTCAGCGACCTCAATGCACGGAGAAACGACATCAGCGCGCCATCAACGACAACTGCGTCGTAATCAGCACCTGTCGGGGGTACACCCGAGGGAAACACGAGTGTTACCGCCTGGCCGCAAACCACTGCCGAATCGGGTAACACGGAAACAGATCAGGTCTGGTGGCTCTGCGCCATAAATTTCAAGTCATTGTTTTAAAAGAGATTTACAAAGTTGGCACAGCTCCTGCTATATCTCTGGCACAACAAGAATAAAACGCGGCACACCTAATAAGAACAAGACGTATCGGCTCTGACATAACAAGAACAAAGGCACAGAGACGCAGCTAACAGATTTTTTTGGAGTGGATCAGCTTTACAGAGGCGCCTTGGGGCCTCGCAACCGGACAGAGAACAATAAAACTGCTTTCAGGCAGCTCCCGTACTGGTTGGATCGCGAGATCAAAGTGAATCAGCGCTCAAAAAAATACGTTTGCTCTTGATCCCGGATGGGGGTCGAACAAGAACGCAGTAAAGGGACAGGTCGCCAAAAACAACAACAGGCCGCCCTAAAACAATAAAAAGAGCACGTAAGACGATTCAAAAGGGGAGCTTCGGCTCCCCTTTTTGCTGCCTGCCCCCCCCCCCCTGAATCGCGTCAATCCCCTGTAGGAGCTCACGAGCACCGCGAGGCAGCGAAAGCGGTCTGTCTGATGCGCCGCCATCGCTGCCTCGCGATGCTCGTGAGCTCCTGCAGGGAGGCATGCATCCCATAAACGACAAAAAATCACTACATTGCTCTCTTGACGCCAGAGAACGTGTATTGTCTCGAACTATTTACAAGGGGTTTAGCCGCGCGTAGGGCACTTTGGCACTACAGCGGTGGTCATAGCCCGCGTACCTCATCAGCACTTCTTTCCCAAGGGATCTAGTCATGCTCCGTTTCCTGCGCTTTGCTGCCGTTATTGGCGGCCTCTGTTTGAGTGCGTCCGCTATGGCGGTCAATGTTGACCCCGCCACCTATGGCTTTCCTTTAAAGAACCCCTTTGAAGCGACGATCGCCACCACGCCTCCCGACATGCGCCCAGAGCTGCCAGCCGACGACGACATCGATCAGGACGACTACACCCTAAACCTGCGCCCTGAACGCGAGTTCACCCTGCCGGACAATTTCTGGGCCGTTAAAAAACTGCGCTATCGCCTGGCCAAACAGGACAAGCCAGCTCCGCTGATCTTTCTGATCGCAGGCACCGGCGCACCGTATAACAGCACCATCAACGAGTTCCTCAAGAAGCTGTATTACGGCGCCGGTTATAACGTCGTACAGCTGTCGTCGCCTACCAGCTATGACTTCATGAGTTCCGCGTCGCGCTTCGCCACACCGGGTATTTCCACCGAAGATGCCGAAGACCTCTATCGGGTCATGCAGGCCGTGCGTGCGCAGCAGGCTGATCTGAAAGTCACCGACTATTACCTGACCGGTTACAGCCTGGGTGCGCTGAACGCTGCGTTCGTCGCCCGCCTGGACGAAACCCGTCGCAGCTTCAACTTCAAGAAAGTGCTGTTGCTTAACCCGCCGGTCAATCTCTACACCTCGATTTCCAACCTCGACAAGCTGGTGCAGACCAACGTCAAGGGCATCGATAACAGCACTACCTTTTATGAGCTGGTGCTGGCCAAACTGACGCGTTACTTCCGTCAGAAGGGTTACATCGATCTCAACGACGCCTTGCTCTACGACTTCCAGCAATCCAAACAGCACCTGACCAACGAACAGATGGCGATGCTGATCGGCACCTCGTTCCGTTTTTCGTCGGCCGATATTGCGTTCACCTCGGACCTGATCAACCGTCGCGGCCTGATTACCCCGCCGAAATTCCCGATTACCGAAGGCACCAGCCTGTCGCCGTTCCTGCGTCGTGCGCTACAGTGTGACTTCGATTGCTACCTGACCGAACAAGTCATCCCGATGTGGCGTGCCCGCACCGACGGTGGCAGCCTGTTGCAGCTGGTGGACCAGGTCAGCCTGTACGCGCTGAAGGACTACCTGCAGACCAGCGAGAAAATATCAGTCATGCACAACGCCGATGACGTGATCCTGGGCGCCGGTGACCTGGGCTTCCTGCGCAAGACCTTTGGCGATCGCCTGACCGTTTACCCTTATGGCGGCCATTGCGGCAACATCAATTACCGCGTCAACAGCGACGCCATGCTGGAGTTCTTCCGTGGCTAAACGTCTTTTACTCCTCGCTGCCCTGCTCTGCGCAGGAACCGCCCAAGCCGCTGATGCGACTGACAGCAACCTGGCCGAACATCCGGCCACCGTCGCACGTCAGATCGATGCCGATGGCTTTACCCAGCCGTTGAAGTCGCTGCAGTTCAACCCGGGTCTGGATCAACGTGAGTTCGAACGCGCCACCCTGACCGCGCTGGAAGTCTACGATCCGCTGGAGTCCTGGAACCGTCGGGTCTATCACTTCAACTATCGTTTCGATGAGTGGGTCTTCCTGCCGGTGGTCAACGGCTATCGCTACGTGACACCGGGCTTCGTGCGCAGTGGCGTGAGCAACTTCTTCAACAACCTGGGCGATATCCCCAACCTGTTGAACAGCCTGTTCCAGTTCAAAGGCGAGCGCTCGCTGGAAACCACCGGTCGTCTGCTGGTCAACACCACGATCGGCATCGCCGGCCTGTGGGACCCGGCGACCATGATGGGCCTGCCGCGCCAGAGCGAAGACTTCGGTCAGACCCTGGGCTTCTATGGCGTGCCGTCCGGCCCGTACCTGGTGTTGCCATTGCTCGGCCCGTCGAACCTGCGTGACACCGGCGGCCTGCTGTTCGACTTCACCGCCGAATCGCAGATCAACTTCCTCAACGTCTCGCAGGTCAGCAGTGACCACCCGGAACTCTACGCGCTGCGCGCCATCGACCGACGCTACGGCACCAGCTTCCGCTACGGCCAGATGAACTCGCCGTTCGAATACGAGAAGGTGCGCTACGTCTACACCGAAGCCCGCAAGCTGCAAATCGCCGAGTAACCCCGCGGCGTAACAAAACGGCCAGCCGGGGCGATCCGCCTGGCCGTTTTTTTATATGTCACGAGACAGAGGTGCGGGAAGAACTAAGTGCTGTCCCACCGGACTCATCCATCTGAGCTATCGGATCCTCACCATACATATTTCGCCCACTATCTCCCTTAACGCTCATGAAAATAATTTGCAAAAGCAAACCTACGACAGGCATGAGAAACGTCAGCCACCACCAGCCACAGCAACTGAAATCGTGAAAGCGCCTGATCGTTACCGCAACAGATGGAATCAGCAGTATTAAACCTAACACCGTGCTAAAAGCGCCGATATAGTACTCAACGCTATACCACCCAATATAGACATCAAAGGCAGCCACCAACAAAGAGATGCATGTATTGACACCTGTAAATACCCAGTACTCTTTTCTTCTGGCACGACCGTTGAAATCGAACCCTTTTACGAAGGTTGCTCTATAGTGTTTCATTGACTTAGCTCTCACAATCAGACAATCAATAACGCTAAGCTAACCGCGACGCACCTCGCGGAAATACTTCTCAGAGTCTACTCACCCGGCTGCGGCCAACCCGAAGGTACCTCAACTCTTCAGGCGAGTCTTTAGGACGCAAGCTTAGATGCTGTCGCCCGTGGATCAACACCATATTTATTGGGGCCGTCAGTCCCTTCCCAAAGAATCAGAATCAGCTGGACAAGAGGGCCTACGAAAGGAACAAAACCGATGAAAAACCACCACCCGCTGAATCCACCATCATGGAGCCTTCGAATAAAGACTGATAGGGAAGGAATAACCGTAGCAAGTATAAACAACCCAGTTAACGGGCCGACCCCATATACAGGACTGTAAAGCTCCGAAACTACATCAATAAATACCAGCGGAAGACCGAGCAAAACTGAACCAAACAGGAAAACGAAGTACTCTGTTCGAGTCGATCGCGCGTTGAAGTCAACTATTTTTTCAAATGTTTCAAAATATAAAGCCACGCGATTAACCCTTCGTAACAACTCAACAGGCCCGCCAATATACAGTGATATTTTTTTAAATCTGCAGGACAAAGACTGCGTACACATAAGATACATCAACTAATATTGTAGGAGTTTTCCGCATACCGCCTGAGATTCGAAAACATCTACAAAATCGATCATTCGTTTTTAGATTCCTCACCCATCAACCGATCAAACAGGCATAGCATGGTCGCCATTGATGAGGAGAACTGACCCATGAGCCAATTTCGCAAAGTGCTGTCCATTCAAGCTGGCCAACCCACGTCGGACGGTGCCGGTGTCAAGCTGACCCGTGTATTCGGCGGTCAGGGGGTTGAACAGTTTGATCCGTTCCTGATGCTCGATGAGTTCGGCTCCGACAAGCCGGACGACTACATCGCGGGCTTTCCGCCGCACCCGCATCGGGGCTTCGAGACCGTGACTTACATGCTCGAAGGCCGCATGCGCCATGAGGATCACATGGGCAACGTCGGCCTGTTGCAAGGCGGTGGCGTGCAATGGATGACTGCGGCACGCGGCATCATCCACAGTGAAATGCCGGAGCAGGAAGAAGGCGTGATGCGCGGCTTTCAGCTGTGGCTGAACCTGCCGGGCAAAACCAAACTCAATGACGCCAGCTATCAAGATATCCAGCCGGAAAACATCCCGCGCCTGACCACGCAGAACGGCGTTGAGGTGGTAGTGATTGCCGGTCAGTTCGACGATGGCCTCACCCAGCAGGCCGGGGCCGTGCAACGCCCGGATACCGAGCCGCAGTATTTTGACTTTCACATGCCCGCAGGGAGCAGCATCAGCCCGTGCATCCCGTCAGGCCATCGCGCCTTGCTGTATGTCTACGAAGGCAGCCTGGACGTTGCAGGCCATCCGCAAAGTGTTACCGCCAGCCGTATGGTGCGTTTGTCGGAGGAAGGCGAACTGCGATTGCACACCCATACCGGCGCCAGAGTGCTGTTGATTGCCGGTAAGCCTCTGCGCGAGCCGATCGTGCAATACGGCCCGTTCGTGATGAACACCCGCGAAGAGATCGAACAGGCGTTGCGCGATTTTCGGGATGATCGGTTGACCGCGTGAATAGGCAAGCCTTGTTGGAGCGAGGCTTGCCGGGAAACAGTCATCTGGGTGTATCTGACATACCCGGTCATCGTTTTTCGCGGGCAAGTCGGAACGCCGCCCGCTCGCTCCAACAGGGATTACCCTAACCGCAAAAACCGCTTCAACTGCTCACCCTGGGCCATGGCGTCATACCGGCCCAGCTCGATCAGCTCCCGGCAGTACCCCGCCTCGAACAGCAGGTAACTCAGCACACTGGCACCGCTGGTCTTGGTTGCGCCAGGCCCGCGCAGGAAGGTGCGCAGCGCCCGGGGCAGTTCGTGGCGGTGGCGGGCGGCGATCTGGTCGATGGGTTGGCTGGGCGCGATGATCAGGACTTCGACCGGTGCCAGGCCCTTCTGGCGTATCCGCTGCTCGCAAGGCAACAGATCGCTGACCAGATTCATACGTTCCAGCACTTCGATATCGCTCTCAAGGTTGTCGATGAAGGTGCTGTTGAGCATGTGACCGCTGATTTGCGCCAGCGTCGGCTGCTTGCCGTGGGTCACACGCTGGATCTGCTTGCCCGCGTCGATGCCACGCGAGTTGCCGCTGACGCCGACCACCAGCACCCGGTTGGCTCCCAGGTGCAGCGCCGGACTGATGGGCGCTGACTGACGCACTGCGCCGTCACCAAAATACTCCTGGCCGATTTTTACTGGCGCAAACAGCAGCGGAATTGCTGAACTGGCCAGCAAGTGGTCGATGGTCAGTTGCGTCGGCACACCCAGACGCCGGTGGCGCAGCCAGGGCTCGATGGTGCCTTTGCCCTGATAGAACGTCATGGCATGGCCGGATTCGTAGCCGAAGGCGGTGACCGCCACCGCATGCAGATGTTTGGCCGCGATGGCCGCGTCAATACCTTCCAGATCCAGCCGCTCGGTCAGCAAATCCCGCAGCGGTGAGCTGTTGAGCAGCGCCACCGGCACTTGCGAACCAAGCCCCAGCAGGCTGTTGCCGAAAAACCGTCGTGCCTGGCCGATGACACCGCGCCAGTCACTGCGCAGCACCTGATGGCTGTGAAAACCTTGCCAGAACTCGGTCAACTGATGGACGGCGGTGCGAAAATGCAGCGCGCCACTGGCCAGCTTGACCGCATTGATAGCGCCCGCAGACGTGCCGACAATGACCGGAAACGGGTTGGCCGCACCGGCGGGCAGCAAATCGGCAATCCCGGCCAGCACGCCCACCTGATAGGCCGCACGCGCCCCACCACCAGACAGAATCAACCCGGTAACGGGTTCGACATCATTCACAGCGTCCATCGCTACGGCGGGTTCGAGCATATAGGCTGCCTTTGGTGGTCAGTCGCGTTTTTTATAGAGTTTTGGCTCGCCCGGCGGCCGGCTTTTGAAACGACGATGCGCCCAAAGGTACTGCTCGGGACATTCCCTAATGGCACTTTCTACCCATTGATTGATGCGCAGGCAATCGACTTCATCACTTTCACCCGGGAAATCTTCCAGCGGCGGGTGGATGACCAGACGATAGCCGCTGCCATCGGCCAGCCGCTGCTGGGTGAAAGGCACTACCTGCGCGCGGCCGAGCTTGGCGAATTTGCTGGTGGCGGTCACTGTTGCAGCCTGAATGCCGAACAGCGGAACGAACACACTCTGTTTGGCACCATAGTCTTGATCCGGGGCGTACCAGATGGCGCGGCCGTTGCGCAGCAGCTTGAGCATGCCGCGCACGTCTTCGCGCTCTACCGCCAGGGAATCAAGGTTGTGCCGTTCGCGACCGCGACGCTGGATGAAATCAAACAGCGGATTCTTGTGTTCGCGATACATCCCGTCGATGGTGTGACGCTGGCCCAGCAGCGCAGCGCCCACTTCCAGGGTAGTGAAGTGCAACGCCATGAGGATCACGCCCTGCCCTTGCGCCTGGGCAGCGTGCATGTGTTCCAGGCCTTCGACGTGCGCCAGCCGGCCCAGGCGCTGTCTTGACCACCACCAGCTCATGGCCATTTCAAAGAAGGCAATGCCGGTGGACGCGAAGTTTTCCTTGAGCAGACGCTTGCGCTCCACGCTGGACAGTTGTGGGAAACACAGCTCCAGATTGCGCGAGGCAATGTATTTGCGATCAGTGGCAAAGCGATACATCACCGCCCCCAGCAATCGGCCGATCACCAGCAGGACGCGAAATGGCAGCTGCACAATCAGCCAGAGCAGCCCCAGCCCCAGCCATAGCGGCCAGAAACGCGGGTGAAGAAAGTAAGCTCGAAAACGCGGGCGATCCATTAAAGCTTCCGTCAGAACCATGGCCGCGCATTCTACAACGGTTCGACCCCGCTTGCGGCTCGCGGGCGTTCTCGTTATAAGTCTCGGCACTTTTAGCGACAAGCCGTTGTATGCCGACCATGAGCCAAAACGAATCGCAAGAACAGGAACCTGTCTTCCAACTCAAGGGCAGCATGCTGGCCATCACCGTGCTGGAGCTGGCCCGTAACAACCTTGAGGCCCTGGACCGTCAATTGGCGGCGAAAGTGGCGCAGGCCCCGAACTTCTTCAGCAACACCCCGCTGGTACTGGCCCTGGACAAGCTTCCGGCCGACAGCGGTGCAGTCGATCTGCCCGGCCTGATGCGTGTCTGCCGTCAGCACGGCCTGCGCACTCTGGCAATCCGCGCCAGCCGCATCGAAGACATCGCCGCCGCCATTGCCATTGATCTGCCCGTGTTGCCGCCCTCCGGTGCCCGGGAACGCGCGCTGGATCCGCTCGAAGGCGACGCTGCGAAGAAAAAGATCGAAAAGCCAGCCGAGCCGGTCATCAAGCCAACCCGCGTGATTACCTCGCCGGTACGGGGCGGCCAGCAGATTTACGCCCAAGGTGGCGATCTGGTAGTGATTGCTCCGGTGAGTCCCGGTGCGGAACTTCTGGCCGATGGCAACATCCATGTTTACGGCCCATTGCGTGGACGGGCGCTGGCAGGAATAAAAGGCGATACCAAAGCACGAATTTTCTGTCAGCAAATGGGCGCTGAGCTGATCTCCATTGCAGGCCAATACAAGGTTTCCGAAGATCTGCGCCGCGATCCACTGTGGGGCAGCTCGGTACAGGTCAGCCTGTCAGGCGACGTGTTGAACATCATCCGTCTTTAACGGATACTGCGCCATTTTCAAAGCATCTCTGATTCGTCGCGAAAACGTAGCAAAGGTTATAGGAAATCCGGGGATATTCGCTTTCTCCGGCAGAGTGCTCCGAGGGACAACCCGACGGGCGTTTAAATTTCCATCATTGTTCGGATGCCGCCGCTTCAAGGGACGCTCTTCAGGACTAACAGTCCTTTTCCTCTAGGGGTGATACACCTTGGCCAAGATTCTCGTGGTTACATCCGGCAAGGGTGGTGTGGGCAAGACCACCACCAGCGCCGCCATCGGTACCGGGCTCGCCTTGCGCGGCCACAAAACTGTCATCGTCGACTTCGACGTCGGCTTGCGTAACCTCGATCTGATCATGGGTTGCGAGCGCCGCGTGGTGTATGACTTCGTCAACGTCGTCAACGGCGAAGCCAACCTGCAACAGGCTTTGATCAAAGACAAGAAGATCGAAGGCCTGTACGTACTGGCTGCCAGCCAGACCCGTGACAAGGAAGCGCTGACCAAGGAAGGCGTGGAAAAGGTCCTGATGGAACTCAAGGAATCCTTCGAGTACATCGTCTGTGATTCCCCGGCTGGTATCGAAACCGGTGCTCACCTGGCGATGTACTTCGCCGACGAAGCTATCGTCGTGACCAACCCGGAAGTGTCTTCGGTACGTGACTCGGACCGCATGCTGGGCCTGCTGGCCAGCAAATCCCGTCGTGCCGAGCGCAACGAGGAGCCGATCAAGGAACACCTGCTGCTGACCCGCTACAACCCGGAGCGCGTCAGCAAGGGCGAAATGCTCGGCGTCGAAGACGTCAAGGAAATCCTCGCGGTCACCCTGCTGGGCGTGATCCCGGAATCCCAGGCAGTACTGAAAGCTTCCAACCAGGGCGTCCCGGTCATCCTTGATGAGCAGAGCGATGCCGGTCAGGCCTACAGCGATGCGGTTGATCGTCTGTTGGGCAAAGACCGCGAGCACCGTTTCCTGGACGTACAGAAGAAAGGATTTTTCGAACGCCTGTTCGGGGGTAACTGATGAACATTTTCGACTTCTTTCGTGCCAGCAAAAAAACCAGCACCGCGTCGGTCGCGAAAGAGCGTCTACAGATCATCGTGGCGCATGAACGCGGCCAACGCACCACTCCGGACTATTTGCCAGCGCTGCAAAAAGAACTGGTCGAAGTGATCCGCAAATACGTCAACATCGAGTCCAACGATGTGCAGGTCGCTCTGGAAAACCAGGGCAGCTGCTCGATTCTGGAACTCAACATCACCCTGCCAGATCGCTAGATCCGGCGGTTGCCTGCGGCGGTACGCGCCCCCTTTTCAATAACGGGGCTCTTACCGCCGTTTGGCGTTAGAGGTCGTGACAAATGCCGTTGTCGAACATCCGCATCATTCATCAGGACGCTGGCGTTCTGGTGATCGATAAGCCGACCCTGCTGCTTTCCGTCCCCGGCCGCGCCGAGGACAACAAGGATTGCCTGATTACCCGCCTGCAGGAAAACGGCTACCCCGAAGCCCGCATTGTGCATCGCCTGGACTGGGAGACCTCGGGGATCATTCTGCTGGCCCGTGACGCCGACACCCATCGTGAGCTGTCCCGACAGTTTCATGACCGGGAAACCGAAAAAGCCTACACCGCGCTGTGCTGGGGCGAACCGGTGCTGGACAGTGGCAGCATTGATTTGCCGCTGCGCTACGATCCGCCGACCAAGCCACGGCATGTGGTGGATCATGAGCAAGGCAAGCATGCGCAAACCTTCTGGAAGGTGCTGGAGCGCTGCGGGCATTACAGCCGTGTGGAGCTGACTCCGATCACCGGTCGTTCGCATCAACTGCGGGTGCACATGCTGTCGATCGGGCATCCACTGCTGGGCGACGGCTTGTATGCCCATCCCGAAGCATTGGCGGCGTATCCGCGTCTGTGCCTGCACGCCAGCATGCTGAGCTTCACCCACCCGCAAACGGGCGAGCGGTTGCGGTTTGAGTGCGCTGCGCCGTTTTAAGATATCGCAGTCCTGTAGGAGCGCACCGAGGTTACGAGGCCCGCGATGGCGGTGCGTCAGACAAACCGCTATCGCTGCCTCGCGCTGCTCGTGAGCTCCTACCGGTTCTGCGTTGTCCTGAAACACCGCCGTTCGCAGCCTCCGGCAGCGCCTACAGGTCATGCGTTCTTCCAGCGATTAGCACACCCGCAACAACACGACCCAGACCAATACGGTAAACTCTCGCCATTGCTGTCTGGAGCTACTTATGCGCGAAGAGTTGAACCAAGGCCTGATTGACTTTCTCAAGGCCTCCCCCACGCCGTTTCATGCCACTGCCACCCTCGTCCAGCACCTTGAAGCGTCTGGCTTCCAGCGCCTGGACGAACGTGAAACCTGGGCGACTGAAACCGGAGGCAAGTACTACGTCACCCGTAACGATTCCTCCATTGTGGCCTTTCGCCTGGGTCGGCAATCGCCGCTGACCGGCGGTATCCGCATGGTCGGCGCCCACACCGACAGCCCGTGCCTGCGGGTCAAGCCGCAACCTGAGCTGCAACGTCAGGGCTTCTGGCAACTGGGTGTCGAAGTCTATGGCGGCGCCTTGCTCGCTCCGTGGTTCGACCGTGATCTTTCGCTGGCCGGTCGCGTGACGTTCCGTCGCGACGGCAAGGTCGAAAGCCAGCTCATCGACTTCAAGCAGCCGATTGCCGTGATCCCGAATCTGGCGATCCACCTCAATCGCACTGCCAACGAAGGCTGGACCATCAACCCGCAAACCGAGCTGCCGCCGATTCTGGCCCAGGTGGCCGGTGACGAACGCGCTGACTTCCGCGCCTTGCTCACCGACCAACTGGCCCGCGAACACGGCTTGAATGCGGACGTCGTACTTGATTACGAGCTGAGTTTCTACGATACGCAAAGCGCTGCCGTTGTCGGGCTGAATGCCGACTTCATCGCCGGTGCGCGCCTGGACAACCTGCTGTCCTGCTACGCCGGTCTGCAGGCGCTGCTGGGTACCGACACCGACGAAACCTGCCTGCTGGTATGCACCGACCACGAAGAAGTCGGCTCGTCGTCGACCTGCGGCGCGGATGGCCCGATGCTGGAACAGATCATCCAGCGCCTGCTGCCGGACGGCTCCGATTACGTGCGCACCATTCAGAAGTCGTTGCTGGTCTCGGCTGACAATGCCCACGGCATCCACCCCAACTACGCCGAAAAACACGACGCCAACCACGGCCCGAAACTCAACGCGGGCCCGGTGATCAAGGTCAACAGCAACCAGCGCTACGCGACCAACAGCGAAACCGCCGGGTTCTTCCGTCATCTGTGCATGGCCGAAGAAGTCCCGGTGCAGAGTTTCGTGGTCCGCAGCGACATGGCGTGCGGCTCAACCATCGGCCCGATCACCGCCAGCCATCTGGGCGTGCGCACCGTGGACATCGGCCTGCCGACGTTCGCCATGCACTCGATCCGGGAACTGGCGGGCAGCCACGACCTGGCCCACCTGGTGAAAGTGCTGGGTGCGTTTTATGCGAGTCATGAATTGCCGTAAGCACCTACCCCATTGCGCAAGTCACCATTGTGGGAGCGAATTCATTCGCGAAGAGGCAGTACATCCGACAGTTATCTGTTGCCTGAAATGCAGTCTTCGCGAATGAGTTCGCTCCCACAGGTGGCTACTCCAACAGGTCCATCCCTCAAACCACCTCCGCCCAACGCATCCAACCTTCAGTAGGTTCGATGCCATGAGCGCGTTTTTCACACTGCTGCTGCCGGTCATGAGTCAGAACCTCACGGATTACGCGGCCCGCAGAGCTGAAAAGCAACTCGCCAAGTCGCCGCCCCGCTCGTAAACTCATCGGTCACTCATGCCCGGCCGCTCGGCTTGCGGCGTACTGATGTCGATTCGAGGTTTACTGCCCGGTGACCGCTTTCCCCTGCTTTTCGCTGCTCCAACGCCTGTTTCTGGTCTGCCTGCTGGCACTGCTGCCGCTTAACGCTGCCCACGCCGTCGCTCTACCGGGCGTTCTGGGGGGCGGGTCGAGTGCTCAGCCGCAGGCGCAGGAGCCCCTCGGGCAATCGCTGGATGAAGTGATCAAAAGCCTGGAAAACGATCAACAGCGCACGCAACTGCTCACCGATCTGAAGAAACTCCGCGACGCGACAAAAAAAGCCCAGCCAGACAGCGATCAAGGGGTGCTGGGGCTGATCGGCAGCGGGCTGAGCGAGCTGGAAAAAAAATTCTCTGGCGCAGACAGCCCGCTCACGCGCTGGTCGCAGGAAATCGATCTGGCCCAGGATGAATTCCTCGCCCTATTGCTGCCGGCCAATCAGTGGTTGCCGGTGATCGTCGGCTTCGCCCTGGTGTTGTTGCTCTGGAGCCTGCTGGCGGCTGCGCTTATCTGGCTGGGCCATTGGGTGCGGGTGCGCTTTGGCCTCTCGGAAGAACTGCCGCAGAACCCGCGCACCCTGGACATGCTGCGCTTCGCCTTGCGCAAACTGGGGCCGTGGCTGATTGCGCTGGTGATCACTGTTTACCTGAGCTACAACCTGCCCTCGTCGCTGGGCAAGGATCTGGCCATGGTGCTGGCCTACGCGCTGGTGGTGGGCACCCTGTTTTCGGCGATCTGCGTGATCGCCTTTTCCGTGCTCGACGGTCCGCATCGCCACAAGGCGTTGTACATCCTGCGCCATCAGGCTTTTCACCCGCTGTGGCTGATCGGCAGTTTTGCCGCGTTTGGCGAAGCCCTGAGCGATCCGCGGTTGATCGCCAGCCTTGGCGTGCATCTGGCCCACACCGCCAGCACCTTTGCCAATGTCATGGCCGCGCTGTTCAGCGGGCTGTTCATCCTGCGCTTCCGTCGGCCCATCGCCCATTTGATTCGCAACCAGCCGCTGTCGCGTCGCCTGACCCGGCGTGCGTTGAGCGATATCATCGAGATCCTCGGTACTTATTGGTACGTCCCGGCGCTGATGCTGGTGGCGGTATCGTTATTCGCCACCTTCTTCTCGGCCGGGGACACCAGCACCGCCTTGCGCCAGGCGCTGATCTGCACGGTGTTGCTGGTGGTTTGCATGGTGATTCAGGGGCTGGTCAGGCGCCATGCGCTGCGTCCGCGGCACGGCCACAAACGCCATGCGCTGTACTCGGACCGGTTGAACAATTTCTTCTACACCCTGGCGCACCTGCTGGTCTGGCTGGTGTTCATCGAGCTGGGCCTGCGGGTCTGGGGGTTGTCGTTGATCCGCTTTGCCGACGGTGATGGGCACGACATCAGCGTCAAGCTGTTCAGCCTCATCGCGACGCTGCTGTTCGCCTGGCTGGTGTGGATCGTCAGCGACACCGCCGTGCATCACGCCCTGACCCGCTCGCGCAAAGGCGTTGCCAACGCCCGGGCGCAGACCATGATGCCGTTGATTCGTAACGTGCTGTTCGTGGCGATTTTCATCATTGCGCTGATTGTCGCGCTGGCCAACATGGGCATGAACGTCACACCGCTGCTGGCCGGTGCCGGTGTGATCGGTCTGGCGATCGGCTTTGGAGCGCAGTCGCTGGTCGCCGATTTGATCACCGGGCTGTTCATCATTATCGAGGACTCGTTGGCGATCGATGATTACGTGGACGTCGGCGGCCACCTGGGCACCGTTGAAGGCCTGACCATTCGCACCGTGCGCCTGCGGGACATCGACGGCATCGTGCATACCATTCCGTTCAGCGAGATCAAGAGCATCCAGAACTACTCGCGGGAATTCGGCTACGCGATTTTCCGGATTGCCATCCCGGCCAGCATGAAAATCGACGACGCCCTCAAGCTGATCCGCGATGTCGGCACCAAAATGCGCGCCGACCCACTGCAACGGCGCAACATCTGGTCGCCGCTGGAGTTCCAGGGAGTGGAAAGCTTCGAGTCCGGCAACGCCATCCTGCGGGCGCGCTTCAAGACCGCCCCGATCAAACAATGGGAAGTGTCCCGGGCGTTCAACCTGTCATTGAAACGGCATCTGGATGAAGCCGGGATGGATTTGGCGACGCCGAGGTTGAGTGTGCAGGTGATGACGGCTGGGGGTGCCAAGGAACCCACCGCGGACGCCTGATCCGCTGGATACATTCAAATATCGCGCACCACCGCGCTCACATGAATCGCATCGTGGCGCCAGTACTCAAGGTCGCAGTCAATCAGGCGGCCGTTCTGGTCGAAATTGACCCGGGCGATTCGCAGGCCAGGGCTGCCCAGCGAAACCTTGAGCGCCGCCGAGGCTTCAGCATGTAATGCCGTAGGGACCATTTCGAAGCGCACCTGGCCGTAGCGCAGATCATACCGGCTGGCGTACAACTCGGTCAGTGACTGGTTCAGGTCGCTGTCCAGAATGCCTGGGAAATAATCCGGGTTCAGGTAATGCTCCACATACAGCACCAGCCGCTGATCAATACGCCGCGCGCGACAGATCTGGATCACGCTGGACAGCGCAGGCAGCTGCAGCATTTCGCAGATCCGTGCCGAAGCCGGTTGCAAGCGCGCCGAGATCACCTGGGTGTCAGCCACCCGACCCTGAGCGCTGACCATGGCGTGAAAATGGCTGCGGCGCATCAAGTCATACGCCAGGCGCGGCGGCGAGATGAACCAGCCGCGCCGTTCCTCGCGATAGATCAGCCCCAATGCCTCCAGTTGCACCAAAGCCTCGCGCAGGGTAATCCGCGTGGTGTCGAAAACCTCGCTCAGCTTGCGTTCAGCGGGCAGCTTGCTGCCGGGGGGCAACAGGCCGTGCTCGATCTGTTCCTGCAACGCGGTACAGATCGTCGTCACCGCACGGGGTAGTTCTTCGCGCATCAAGTTACCTTTCTGGACTAGACCAGCGCCAAAACAGAGCACAGGTTGGGCGCTTCGCACCGACTTAACAGTAGCAACAGCCTACTGAGCGTAGATGACTGGCACATGACATGCGTGCATCACAAAGCGTGCCAATGAGCGCTTCGACTCTTGCCAGGCCCTTGCAGATCAAGGCTTTGATCATGGTCTACGCTTATCTCGCGACAACCAGGGTGTCCATGGCACGGGCGCCTTCTGGGCCGTACCAACATAAAAATGTCATCGAAAAAGCTTAACTTGGCTCAGGTATTGCTGACCTAGACCAACTCACCCGCAACGATCACTTCTAAATAGACCTTTAAGAAGTGCACAAGGAGCTTCGAATGAAACACCTTTTGCTGGCATCACTCCTCGGTTCCGCTATCGCGCTAAGCACCTCGGTCATGGCCGCGGACGTTGACCTGAAAACCCTCGAA
The DNA here is from genome assembly GCF_900601905.1 of Pseudomonas viridiflava. Taxonomy (GTDB): domain Bacteria; phylum Pseudomonadota; class Gammaproteobacteria; order Pseudomonadales; family Pseudomonadaceae; genus Aquipseudomonas. Next base: position 204,176 of record NZ_UWFA01000289.1, on the reverse strand, counting down.
GCCGCCGCCAAGACAGAAGGCGCGGTGAACAGCGTCGGCATGCCGGACGACTGGGCAAACTGGAAGGACACCTGGGCGGACCTGCAGACCAAATACGGCCTCAAGCACATGGACACCGACATGAGCTCGGCCCAGGAAATCGCCAAGTTCGATGCGGAAAAAGACAACGCCAGCGCTGACATCGGCGACGTCGGTGCGGCCTTTGGCCCCATCGCCGCCACCAAAGGCGTAACCCAGCCTTACAAACCAAGCACCTGGGATCAGGTTCCGGACTGGGCCAAGGACAAAGACGGTCACTGGGCGCTGGCCTACACCGGCACCATCGCCTTTGTGGTCAACAAGAAGCTGCTGCACGGTTCTGAAGTACCGACCAAATGGTCAGACCTGAAGAACGGCAAATACAAAGTCACCATCGGCGACGTCAGCACGGCGGCCCAGGCGGCCAACGGCGTACTGGCCGCAGCTATTGCCATGAAAGGCGACGAAAGCAACATCGCCCCAGGCCTGCAGCTGTTCACCGAGCTGGCCAAGCAGAAACGTCTGGCGCTGAACAACCCGAACATTCAGAGCATGGAAAAAGGCGAAGTCGAAGTGGGTGTGGTCTGGGACTTCAATGGCCTGAGCTACAAGGCCAAGATGACCAACCCGGATGACTACGTGGTGTTGATCCCGTCCGACGGTTCGGTGATTTCCGGTTACACCACCATCATCAACAAATACGCGAAGAACCCTAACGCCGCCAAACTGGCGCGTGAATACATCTTCAGCGATGCAGGCCAGATCAACCTGGCAAAAGGCAACGCGCGTCCGATCCGCGCCGAGCACATCAAGCTGCCACCTGAGGTTCAGGCCAAGCTGCTGCCTAACGAGCAGTACAAAGGCGTAACCCCGATCAAGAACGCAGCCGCATGGGAAGCCACTTCCAAGAAGCTGCCGCAAATGTGGAACGAGCAAGTCATCATCGAAATGCAGTAATGCGTCACCGGCCTCAAGGATGAGGCCTTTTTATTGCCCTCCCCGTCTCGAATCCCGTCGGAGCGACTGGCTCATGAAACACAACGTCATTCTCGTGGTGCTCGACGGCCTCAATTACGAAGTCGCCCGGCATGCCATGGGCCATCTTCAGGCGTACTGCAAGGCTGGTCGCGCCGCGCTGTATAAGCTCGAATGCGAGTTGCCCGCGCTGTCGCGGCCGCTGTACGAGTGCATTCTGACCGGCGTGCCGCCCATTGAAAGCGGCGTCGTGCATAACCAGGTGTCACGCCTGTCCAACCAGCGCAGCATCTTTCACTACGCCACCGACGCCGGCCTGACCACCGCTGCGGCGGCTTATCATTGGGTCAGCGAGCTGTACAACCGGACGCCGTTCGACGCCGCCCGGGATCGCCACACCGATGACGCCGAGCTGCCGATCCAGCACGGGCATTTTTATTACGCCGACCATTACCCGGACTCGCACCTGTTCGCCGACGCGCAGAGCCTGCTGGTCAGACACGACCCCCATCTGCTGTTGATTCACCCCATGAATATCGACGACGCCGGGCACAAGCACGGCCTCGACAGCGCGCAATACCGCAACAGCGCGCGCAGCGCCGACATCATCCTCGCTGACTACCTGCAAGGCTGGCTCGATGCCGGTTATCAGGTGCTGGTCACCGCCGATCACGGCATGAATAACGACCGCTCGCACAACGGCCTGCTGCCCGAAGAACGCGAAGTGCCGCTGTTCGTGCTCGGCGATGCTTTCAGCCTTGACCTTAACGCCGCGCCCCGGCAAACCGAGCTGTGCGGCATTGTCTGCGAGCTGCTCGGCGTGCCCCACGACAAACCGGTATGCCGGGAGATTCTCAAGTGACCCATAACCGAGGCAAATGGCTGAGCCTGCTGTGCCTGCTTCCCTTTGCGCTGTTTTTTTTCGTGTTCCAGATCGCGCCGCTGGGTTGGGTGGCGATCAACAGCCTGCATTCCGAAGCGGGCTGGGGCATTGAAAACTTCGTCAATGCGTTCAGCTCACGGTTCTATCGTCAGGCGATGCAGTTCAGCCTGGAGATCAGTTTCTGGTCGAGCGTGTTCGGCATCATCATCGCGGTTCTGGGCAGCTATTCGCTGCGCAACGTCGATTCGCGCCTGCGCGATTTCGTCAATTCGTTCGCCAACATGACCAGCAACTTTTCCGGGGTGCCGCTGGCGTTTGCCTTCATCATCCTGCTGGGCTTCAACGGTGCCGTGACACTGATGCTCAAGCAGGCGGGGATCATCGAAGATTTCAACCTGTACTCGAAAACCGGACTGATCATTCTCTACACCTACTTTCAGATTCCGCTGGGCGTGTTGCTGCTGTACCCGGCCTTCGATGCCTTGCGTGAAGACTGGCGCGAGTCGGCGTCCCTGCTGGGCGCCAGCAGCTTCCAGTTCTGGCGTCATATCGGCTTGCCGGTGCTGACCCCAGCGCTGCTCGGCACCTTTGTGATCCTGCTGGCCAATGCTCTGGGTGCCTATGCCACGGTGTATGCCCTGACCACCGGCAACTTCAACGTGTTGCCGATTCGTATCGCGGCCATGGTTGCCGGTGACATCAGTCTGGACCCGAACATGGCCAGCGCCCTGGCGATCATTCTGGTGGGCTTGATGACCCTGGTGACAGTTGTTCATCAATGGCTGCTGAAGAGGAGCTACCATGTCTCGCGTTGAAAGAGGCCCTGCCCGGTTTTATCACCGGACCATCGTCTACCTGTTGTTTTTCATTCTGCTGCTGCCGCTGGCCGGGACAATGCTGTATTCCGTGGCCACCAGTTGGTCGGCGAGCATTCTGCCCAGCGGGCTGACCTTCAAGTGGTACATCGCGCTGTGGAGCGACCCGCGCTTTCTCGCCGCCTTTGGTCAATCGCTGCTGGTGTGCGTCGGCGCGCTGATCCTCTCGGTGGTGCTGATCCTGCCGCTGCTGTTCGTGGTGCATTACCACTTCCCGCGCCTTGATGGGCTGATGAACATTCTGATCCTGCTGCCCTTCGCGGTGCCGCCAGTGGCGTCGTCCGTGGGTCTGTTGCAGCTCTACGGTTCCGGGCCGTTCGCCATGGTGGGTACGCCGTGGATCCTGATCGGTTGCTACTTCACGGTGGCGCTGCCGTTCATGTACCGGGCGATCAGCAACAACCTGCAAGCGATCAACCTGACCGACCTGATGGACGCCGCGCAATTGCTCGGCGCCAGCACCTGGCAGGCAGCGTTTCTGGTGGTCCTGCCCAACCTGCGCAAAGGTCTGATGGTGGCCTTGCTGCTGTCGTTTTCCTTCCTGTTCGGCGAGTTCGTGTTCGCCAATTTGCTGGTCGGTACCCGCTACGAAACCTTGCAGGTGTACCTGAACAACATGCGTAACAGCAGCGGCCACTTCAACAGTGCGCTGGTGATTTCCTACTTTCTCTTCGTGTTGCTGCTGACCCTGGCCGCCAATCGCCTGAATAAGGACAAAGACTGATATGAGTTTTGTCAGTGTTGAAAACCTGCAAAAAAACTACGGCAGCACAGCGGTGTTCAGTGACATCAACTGCACCATCGAGCGCGGCGAATTCGTCACCCTGCTCGGCCCGTCCGGCTGTGGCAAGTCCACGTTGCTGCGCTGCATCGCCGGGCTGACTTCGGTCAACAGCGGACGCATTCTGCTCGATGGCCAGGACCTGGTGCCGGTCACGCCGCAAAAGCGCAATATCGGCATGGTGTTCCAGAGCTACGCACTGTTCCCGAATATGACCGTGGAGCAGAACGTTGCCTTTGGCCTGCGCATGCAGAAGGTCAATGCCGATGACACTCACAAGCGGGTGGCCGAAGTCCTCAGGCTGGTTGAACTGACCGATTTTGCCAGCCGCTATCCGCATCAGATGTCCGGCGGCCAGTGCCAGCGCGTGGCCTTGGCCCGCTCGCTGGTGACCCGCCCACGCCTGTTGCTGCTTGATGAGCCGTTGTCGGCGCTGGATGCACGGATTCGCAAACATCTGCGCGAGCAGATCCGGGCGATTCAACGGGAGTTGGGCCTGACCACGATCTTCGTGACCCACGACCAGGAGGAAGCGCTGACCATGTCCGATCGCATTTTCCTGATGAATCAGGGTCGGATCGTGCAGAGCGGTGATGCGGAAACCCTTTACACTGCGCCGGTCGATGCATTCGCCGCCGGTTTTATCGGCAATTACAACCTGCTCGAAGCCGACGACGCCAGCCGCCTGATGCAACGGCCGATCAACAGCCGCATCGCGATTCGCCCGGAAGCTATTCAATTAAGCCTGACCGGTTCACTCGAAGGCGAAATCCGCAGCCACAGCCTGCTGGGCAACGTGATTCGCTACCGGGTTCAGGCACGCGGCGTGGAACTGGTGGTCGACGTACTCAACCGCTCGGCAGACGACCTGCTGGCCCATGGGCGGCGGGTGTCGTTGAGTATTGATGATTCGGCGCTTTGCGCGGTGGTATGAGGCGTGAGGTTGTGCCAATCCGACACAATTCATGACCTGACCCTTCCCCCTGCAGGAGTGAGCTTGCTCGCGATAGCATTCTCAATGCTAATGGTTGCGTAACTGACCAACCGCCATCGCGAGCAAGCTCACTCCTACAGGGAACCGCGCCGCCACGACGTTAATTTTCAGAGGACAGCTTTAAATGGCTTTAGCAATTTTTGACCTGGACGAAACCTTGATCGCCGGCGACTGCGCCAGTCTGTGGAGCGAGCAGATGGGCAGGCTGGGCTGGGTTGATCCGGCGTCGTTCCTCAAACGTGACCATGAGCTGATGCAAGCCTACAGCGAAGGCAAACTGGCCATGGAGGACTACATGGCCTTCAGCCTGGAGCCGATGCTGGGCCGCTCCCCCGAAGAAGTCGATCATCTGGTCGGGCCCTGGGTAGAAGACTTCATCGAACCGATCATTTTCAGCGAAGCCACCAAATGCATCGCCGAGCACCGCGCAGCAGGCGACCGGATTCTGGTGATTTCCGCCTCCGGCGTGCACCTGGTCAAACCGATTGCCGAGCGCATCGGCATTGATGAAGTGCTGGCCATCGACCTCGATGTCGCCCATGGCGTTTACAACGGCAAGACCGTGGGCACGCTGACCTACCGCGAAGGCAAGATCACCCGCCTGCTGGAATGGCTAGACGCAGAAGGCGAGAACCTTGAAGGGGCGAGCTTCTATTCGGATTCACGCAACGATCTGCCACTGCTGCTCAAGGTTGATCATCCCCACGTGGTCAACCCGGACCCGACCTTGCTCGAACATGCGCAGAAGGCCGGCTGGCCGGTGCATAGCTGGAAGTAGGAATGCACACCTGTTGGAGCGAGGCTTGCCCGCGAATCAGTCGACGCGGTGAAACAGGAAAACCTCGTTATCGTTCTTCGCGGGCAAGCCTCGCTCCAACAAGGTCAAGTCACACTAGACTCTCATCAATCACCAGCACCAGCTTGCCATTGACCTTGTTGCTGGCCAGTTCGGCATAGGCGGCTGTTGCGTCCTTGATCGGGTAGCTGCGGGCCAGCTGGGGCTTGAGGCGGCCTTCGCTGAACAGCGGCCAGACGTGCTGACCCAGGTCATGCATCAGGTCAGCCTTGAACGTGTCGTCACGGCTGCGCAGGGTCGAGCCCAGCAGATGGATGCGTTTGCCGAGAATCTGCGCCATGTCCAGTTTCGCCTCGCGGCCCCCCATCAGGCCGATCAATACCCAGCGGCCGTCGACACCCAACAGCTTGACGTTCAATTCGGCATAGTTGGCGCCCACTGGATCAAGGATCACGTTGAACGGCGCGAAGTCCTTCAGGCTCTCCAGGCTTTCGTTACGCACCACGCCACCCTGAGCGCCCAACGCAATGCAGTACTCAAGTCGATCAGCCGAACCGACGCTGACCCACACCGGGTTGCCGAACGCCTTGCAAAGCTGAATGCCAGCTGAACCAACTCCACTTGCGCCTGCGTGCAGCAAAACCTTTTCGCCGGGTTGCAGCTTCGCCAGTTGAAACAGATTCAACCACGCGGTGGCATAAACCTCAGGCAGCGCCGCCGCCTCGGCGAGGGTCAAGCCCTCGGGTACCGGCAACACATGTCGCCCGTCGACCACCGCCTCTTCAGCCATCGCCCCGCCCGCCAGCAGCGCGCAAACCCTGTCGCCCACCTGCCAGGACGAGCTCGGCCCGACTTCGGCGATGACCCCTGAACACTCCATGCCGAGAATTTCACTGGCTCCCGGTGGGGGCGGATAAAGCCCGGCTTGTTGCAACAAGTCAGCGCGATTGAGACCTGCCGCCGCAACTTTGATGCGAACTTGACCAACATCAAGTGCCGGACTCGGCTCCTCGACCCATTCCACTTGACCTTCAACGCCTTGCAATGCCTTCACGGTGCCTCCATAGTGAGTCTGGACTGGGCCCGAATGCTGAAGCAGCACGGGCTTTCTTGCATTATGCGACCGGATCCGACGGGACCGGCGACTTCCAAAGACGGCCTAATATGCGTTATCAATTGTCCCCGCGTCGAATCAGCATGAAGCAATTTTTTCCCAGCGCCACTCTGGCACTGGTCGTGGGGCTCAGCATTCTGCCGATGTCCGCCAGCTCCTTCGCCGCCAACAGCTGGGATAATCTCCAGCCAGACCGCGACGAAGTGATCGCCAGCCTCAACGTCGTCGAATTGCTCAAGCGTCACCATTACAGCAAGCCGCCGCTGGACGACAAGCGCTCGGTCATCATTTACGAAAGCTACCTGAAGCTCCTTGACCCGGCGCGCAGCTACTTTCTGGCCAGCGACGTTGCCGAGTTCGACAAGTGGCGCACGCAGTTTGACGACTTCCTCAAAAGCGGCGACCTGAACCCCGGCTTCACCATCTACAAGCGCTACCTGGACCGCATCAAGTCGCGTCTGGATTTCGCCCTGGCAGAGCTGAACAAAGGCGTCGACAAGATTGATTTCACCGGCAAGGAAAGCCTGCTGGTGGATCGCAAGGAAGCCGCCTGGCCGAAGAACGAAGCCGAGCTGGACGACCTGTGGCGCAAGCGCGTCAAGGATGAAGTCCTGCGGCTGAAAATCGCCGGCAAAGACCCGGCGAAGATTCAGGAAACCCTGACCAAGCGCTACAAGAATCAGCTGGCGCGCCTGAACCAGACGCGTGCCGAAGACATCTTCCAGGCGTACATCAACACCTTCGCCATGTCTTACGACCCGCACACCAACTACTTGTCCCCGGACAGCGCGGAAAACTTCGACATCAACATGAGCCTGTCGCTGGAAGGCATCGGCGCCGTGTTGCAGAGCGACAACGACAACGTGAAGATCGTGCGCCTGGTACCGGCAGGTCCTGCGGCCAAGACCAAACAGGTTGCACCGGCGGACAAGATCGTCGGCGTTGCCCAGGGCGACAAAGAGATGGTCGACGTGATCGGCTGGCGCCTGGATGAAGTGGTCAAACTGATTCGCGGTCCGAAAGGCTCGGTGGTGCGTCTGGAAGTGATTCCGGCCGGCAACGCGCCAAACGACCAGACCACCAAAATCGTTGCCATTACTCGCGAAGCCGTGAAGCTTGAAGAACAAGCGGCGAAGAAATCGGTCCTGCACCTTAAACAGGATGGCCGCGACTACAAGCTTGGCGTGATCGACATCCCGGCGTTTTACCTCGACTTCAAGGCTTACCGCGCTGGCGATCCGCAATACAAGAGCACCACCCGCGACGTGAAAAAACTGCTGACCGAGCTGCAGGCCGAAAAGGTCGATGGCGTGGTCCTGGATCTGCGCAACAACGGCGGCGGTTCCTTGCAGGAAGCCACCGAGCTGACCAGCCTGTTCATTGATCACGGCCCGACCGTTCTGGTGCGTAATGCCGACGGCAAGGTGGATGTGCTGGAAGATGAAAACACAGGCGCCTTCTACAAAGGCCCGATGGCTGTGCTGGTCAACCGCCTGTCTGCTTCGGCCTCGGAAATTTTTGCCGGTGCCATGCAGGATTACCACCGCGCGTTGATCATAGGTGGTCAGACCTTCGGCAAAGGCACCGTGCAGACCATTCAGCCGCTCAACCATGGCGAACTGAAACTGACCCTGGCCAAGTTCTACCGGGTTTCCGGCCAGAGCACCCAGCATCAGGGCGTAGTACCGGACATCAGCTACCCGTCGATCATCGACACCAAGGAAATCGGTGAAAGCGCGCTGCCCGAGGCGATGCCTTGGGACAGCATCAAACCGGCGATCAAACCGGCTGTCGACCCGTTCAAGCCGTTCCTGGCCCAATTGCAGTCGCGCCATGAAGCGCGTTCGGCAAAAGACGCTGAGTTCGTCTTCATCGAAGATCGCCTGGCCCTGGCCAAGAAGCTGATGGCCGAAAAAACCGTCAGCCTCAACGAGGCCGATCGCCGCGCCGAGCACGCTTCAATCGAAGGCAAGCAACTGGCCCTGGAAAACACCCGCCGCAAGGCCAAAGGTGAAGAGCCGCTCAAAGAGCTGAAGAAAGAAGACGAAGACGCGCTGCCAGTGGACGACGACAAGACCAAGCCGGAAGACGACGCTTACCTGTCGGAAACCGGTCGGATTCTGATCGATTACCTGGGCCTCAATGCTTCGGTAGCCAAAAAGTAATGCCGAAAGCCGCCTATGTGGGAGCGAGCTTGCTCGCGAAGAGGCCGGTACATCCGCTGTTTTTCTAGCGGTAGGAACCTTGTATTCGCGAGCAAGCTCGCTCCCACGGGTCTGCAAATGCTTTTGAAGAACTGGCTATTTGATAGCAACCGTCATCAAACAGTCATGAATCTGTCGTGAAATAAGGGGCCTGACGTCTGACGTCAGGCCCCTTTTTCTTGCCAAGAGATTGCCATGCCCACGACTGAACAGCTGAGTGCATTGAGCTCGATTCTGGCTCGCAGTGAATTGCACAGTCTGTTTCAGCCCATCGTGTCACTGCCCGAAAGGCGCATCCTGGGTTACGAAGCGTTGACGCGGGGCCCGTCCAACAGCCCGCTGCACTCCCCGGTCAGCCTGTTCGCCGTGGCGCGCCAGGCCGGGCGCTTGAGCGAACTGGAAATGGCCAGCCGCGAAAGCGCCTGCCGGCGGTTTAGCGAACAGAAACTGGAAGGCAAATTATTCCTCAACATCTCCCCGGAGTCGCTGCTGGAACCTGCGCATCCACCTGGCCGGACTCTGGAATTGCTGCAACGCTATGGCATTGCGCCGAGCGCGGTGGTCATCGAACTGACCGAACAGACCCCCACCGACGATTTCCAGCTGCTGTACACCGCCCTGCACCACTATCGCGACATGGGCTTTTCGATTGCCATGGACGACCTCGGCGCGGGTTATTCGAGCCTGCGCCTCTGGTCGGAGCTGCGACCGGACTATGTAAAGATCGACCGACACTTCATCGACGGCATTCATCAGGACGCCGTCAAACGTGAGTTCGTGGGCTCCATGCTGCAAATGGCCAAGGCCTCCCGAGCGCTGGTGATCGCCGAAGGTATCGAGTTACCGGAAGAACTCGCGGTACTCCACGAAATGGGCATTGAGCTGGTACAGGGCTATCTGCTATGCCGCCCGCAAGAGCAACCCCCTCGCGACGCCCGCGCCCTGCTCCCAAGGCTGGACGCCCTGGTCAGCCCGGCCAGCGCCGACGAAGCCAGTGACCTCGGCGCACTGCTCAATGAGCAACCGGCCGTGGCGCAGGACACGCCCACCGCCTCGGTGCTCGAAGCCTTCCGCAAGCAGGCCAACCTCAACTCCCTGGCGGTGCTGGATGAGCTGGGGCGACCGTGCGGGATCGTGCACCGGCATTCGCTGTCAGAAGTGCTGCTCAAGCCGTTCGGTACCGAGCTGTTCGCCCGCAAGCCCATCAGCCGTTTGATGAGCGACGATTTTCTCGCCGTCGAGTTGAGCCAGTCCCTGCAACAGGTCAGCCGCCTGCTCACCAGTCGCGCACGGCAGCGCATCGAAGAAGATTTCATCATTACGGCCAATGGCGCCTACCTGGGCCTGGGGCGGGTGATTGATGTGCTCAAGCTCATCACCGAGCTGAAGATCCAGCAAGCCCGCCATGCCAACCCGCTGACCCTGCTGCCGGGCAACGTGCCGATCCAGCAGTGCCTGACGCGCCTGCTGCAGCAAGGTCGGGAATCGATGATCTGCTACGTGGATATCGACAGTTTCAAGCCGTTCAATGACATCTACGGCTATGGCCGGGGTGACGAGGTGTTGTTGTGCCTGGCCCAGTGCCTGAACGACCGGATTGACCCGAGCCGCGATTTTGTCGGGCATATTGGCGGTGACGATTTTCTGATGGTGCTGGGCGCCGAGGACTGGGAGCGGCGTTTGAAAGTACTGTTGGAGGACTTCCAGAACCAGTGCCGCCGCTTCTACCGCGCTGAACACCTGCAAGCCGGTTGCTTCATTGCCCTCAACCGCCAGGGGCAACGCCAGGACTTCCCGCTGCTTTCGTTGTCCATCGGCGTGATCCACTTGCACGCCGAATCCTGCAGCCAGCTGGATGCCAGCCAACTGGCTGAACTCGCGTCACAAGCCAAGCACTACGCCAAAGAGGTCATTGGCGCGAGCGTGCATGTGATTGATACGCGGGAGTTGTAGGGGCGGCAAATGGACTGCAAATCCTCCGTGGGACCGGCTTTGGCCGGGAAGAGGTCAGTAAATCCGCAAGAGGCTCATTAACAGAACCACCGCCTTCCCGGCTAAAGCCGGTCCCACACAACTACTCGGGATAACGGAACTCAAACACCCGCACCACTTCCGAGGCATGCCAGGACGCTGCGGCGACGCCGTCCGAAGGCCCGGAGAACCGTCCCAGGCGCTCCACACATTCAAAGAAACCGGTGCGCGGCAACCGACTCGCACCCTGGCTGATCACCAGTGAACTGCGCAGCGGCTGCTCGGCCTTGGCATCCAGAGCGGCCAGGTGCTCCAGGGCGGCGGTCAGTGTCTGCATGGCCGGGCTAGGCAACTGCAGGCGCTCCAGCAAGGCACGGTAGGTCAGTAGATGGCGTTGGCGTCGTGCCTGATCCAGTTCAGTCAACAGCCCTTCCCAGTGCTGCCGACTGATCCGCACGCTCATGCTTCACCCCGCCAACCCGCCACGCCCAGCTCCCAGGCCAGGCTGCGCCGGATAGCCGCGTCGGGCATGCGCACACCGGTTTCGATCAACTGCAGATAAGACGGGCTGATCCCGACTGTTCGCGCCAACTGCGCGCGCTCGAGGCCTTTGGCTTCACGCAAAGCCGCCAATTGGTCCAGACCGGGAAGTTCTACCGCCTCACCACAGGATTGAGCCGTGGGTTTGGGCGTTTGCGCCTCGGGTATCTGGGTCAGACCGGCTGCACGCAACAGCGTCTGATACTGATCCCAAGGCAAAATGGCGTACTCAGGCTCGCCATCCCGTGAAATAACCTGCACATCCATACAACCCCCAGGTAGGACATCTACACGAAACGAGTAGGTTTATTCCAGATGCTGGCATCTTAACAGCGGTACGGGCCCGCGCGCCTGCTGTGTATGCGTCAGGTTGCCGTTCAAATGCCAACTCGGGGGGACATCCTTAGTCCTTGGCTTTCTCCTGTTCAAGCAATTGCTGGGTGGCGGGCAGACGCTCAACCACCCTCAACTTCTCGGGCGCCTGACGCGCACGCCACTGGCGAAAAGCATCCAGTTCAGCGTCAAGGCTTTTCATGACCCAGGCCAGCACGGCGATGTCATCAAGCATGCCAATGCCGGGGATCCAGTCAGGCATCGCATCCAGCGGGCTGAGGAAGTACATCAGACCGGCAACGATAGACAGAATCGCCTTGGGGCTGATCGAACGATACTCGCCGCGCCAGTAAGCCAGGCACAAGGCCTGCAGAAGACGCAGATCTTCCTTTATCCGTCCCAGCCGACTGCCTTCGGCAGAACCCTTGCGGGCCACGGCAAACAACAAACCCGGCAAGCGCCCGGCGGCCATCAGGCGGCGCGCCATCGGCAAGTATCGCAGCAGATTCCAGGGTGCTTTCATGTCCACTCCCGTTGAACGAGGTTTTTGCCGATAAACATCAGGCCTACAAATATCGATGTTCGCTCGCCAGAAAGGTTATCCACACATCTTGTGGATAACCTTGTGAACAGAGCCATTTTTCTGCGCCAGAACCCTTGTTCTACGGGGCCTGGAGTCAAATCGGGCGTTTTTTACTCACATAAAAAAACCGTAAAAATCGTTGACTTGGACCTGTTCAGAAGTTACCCACAGCCCATCATCCCGATTTATGTTGGATCGTTGGACAATGCTGCAGGTAACCTCAGCGCCAGGCCACCGCTCTCAGGTAATCGGACTGCCACCGTTCAGATCGGTTCGACCGGAAACGACAACGCCCCGTCGAAACGGGGCGTTGGGGTCAAGCCGGGAGGTCGCTTACTTGGAAGCAGGCGCCGCTGGCTCTTCTTCTTCCTCAACGTCGGCGGCACCTGGCGCGCCTGCTGCTGCAGGGTCTTTGATAGCGATCAGCTCAAGGTCGAATACCAATACCGAGTTGGCAGGGATAGTCGGGCTAGGGCTCTGTGCGCCGTAGGCCAGATCGCTCGGGATGAAGAGCTTGATCTTTTCGCCAACGTGCATCAGTTGCAGGCCTTCAACCCAGCCCGGAATCACGCCACTCACTGGCAGATCAATCGGGCTACCGCGCTCTACCGAGCTGTCGAACACCTTGCCATCAGTCAGCTTGCCTTCGTAGTGAACGGTCACTACGTCAGTCGGCTTAGGCTGTGGGCCATCGGCTTTCTTGACGATTTCATACTGCAGGCCGGAAGCAGTTGTCACTACACCGGACTTCTTGGCGTTTTCTTCGAGGAACTTCTTGCCGGCCGCAGCCGACTCTTCGCTCATCTTGGCCATACGCTCTTCGGCACGCTTTTGCAGCGCGGCGAATGCTTCAACCAGTTCTTCGTCTTTCAGCTTCTGTTCTTTCTTGCCGACAGCATCTTCGATGCCCTGGGCGACGGCCTTGGAGTCCAGGTCGTCCATGCCTTCCTGAGCCAGGCTTTTGCCCATGTTCAGGCCAATGCCGTAAGACGCTTTTTGTGCCGGGGTTTTGAGCTCAACAGTGCTGGCTTGCTTGTCACAACCTGCGAGTACCAGACCGACCAGGGCAATCGCCGCTGCCAACCGATGCTGTTTCATGCTGATTCCTTGTTCATGCGCCAAAAGGGCAATCGAGTAAAGCCGCGAGCTTATCAGGCTGCCGCGATCAATGGCTACCGGCATGAGAGGCAGAAAAGGTAGATAAGTTCAGGTATCCAAAGGTTTTCTTGCCCCGGATGGGTCGTGGTTCAGTTGCGGTTCAGGCTCATGGGGAAAATTCCCACGCGCCCGCAACCAGACACTTACCCCTATTGCCTGCATTCAGCGCAGAGGAACCTGCACCAGCGCGGGCTGCACCGCGGTTTTGCGACCCAGCACTACGGTGCACACCACGGCGGCAGCGAAGATCCAGGTCAGGCTGTCGATATGCTCGCCAAAGAACAGCGCAGAAAACGCCATGGTGAAAAAGATCTGCAGCAATTGCACCTGCCCTACCCGCGCAATGCCACCCATGGCCAGCCCGGCGTACCAGGCGAAGAAGCCAATGAACTGGGAAAACAGCGTGACGTAACTGAACGACCACCAGGCCTGGCTGGAAATCACACCCTCGTGCTGCCAGGCCAGCCAGGCGACCGGCCCGAGCAATACGGGACTGGCGATCACCAGGGCCCAGCAGATGACTTGCCAGCCGCCCATTTCTTTAGCCAGCCGCCCGCCTTCCGCATAGCCAAGCCCGCCCATGACGATGGCCAGCAGCATTAATAGATCACCGAGGCTGATTGAACCGGCCCCCTGAATAACCGCGTAGGCCAGGACCAATGCACTGCCCAGCGCCGCGCACAACCAGAATGCCTTTGACGGGCGTTCGTGGGACAACCAGGCGGCGAACAGCGCTACCACCATGGGTTGAAGACCATTGACCAATGCGCCGTGGGAAGCAGGCAAGGTTTGCATGGCCCAGGACGACAGCATGGGGAAACCCAGGATCACGCCGAGCACAACCATGCACAGGCCTTTTAACTGGCGCGGTGTTGGCAGTTTTTCCCGGCGCCACAGCAGCAAGATTGCCGCGGGTACCGCAGCGAACAGTGCGCGAGCCAATGCGGCGAGGATCGGGTTGACTTCGTGGACCACGATGCGGGTCATGGGCAGGGTGAGGCTGAAGATGATCACGGCAAGCAGGGCGAGGGCCATGCCTTGGTTTTCGCGCTGGGTCATGAGGGTCTGCATGTCTAGCTATATAAGAAGATCATTCTGTCATGCAGGCTGAGCGCGCTTCGGCTACAGCTAGGCGTGGGTTAAGCAGTACAGTTGGGACTTTTAGCGGGTAAACCGATACAGCTAGTGGTTTGACGGGGCACCAGGACCAGGATCAAAAGCGAGTAGCCGGCTGGTGCTGGACTTGTAGGAGCTGACCGAGGTGACGAGGCCTGCGAAGACGGTTAGCCTGACACACCGTTGTTCGCAGCCTTCGGCAATTCCTACAGAACTTCGGCGCGTCTGAAAAAACCAGGATCCGTGGGAGCACGCTTGCTCCCACCATTAAAACCCGTGGCGGCGCTGAATGATTTCTTGGAGGCAGCCCAAACAAAAAACGCAGACAACAAAAAACCCGCACTAGGCGGGCTTTCTGTTGCTTCAAGGAGTTCAAGGGCCTTGAAGCTGAATAATGGCGCAGCGGACGGGACTCGAACCCGCGACCCCCGGCGTGACAGGCCGGTATTCTAACCGACTGAACTACCGCTGCGCGTAACACTTTTGAGCGAGTTGGTGGGTGATGACGGGATCGAACCGCCGACCCGCTGCTTGTAAGGCAGCTGCTCTCCCAGCTGAGCTAATCACCCTTCACTCTCGGTGTGGCGCGCATTCTACGGAGCGACCTAACCTCTGGCAAGCACTTTTTTAAATAATTTTTATAATCCTTCCAAAGGCTTAGCGCAGGGTTGGCCCGAAGGTGATTGCAGCGAATAATGCCCCCCTTTGTATAGAAGGAGAGATTCACCTCATGTGGTTCAAAAACCTGCTTGTCTACCGCCTGACCCAGGATCTGCCTTTTGACGCCGAAGCACTGGAAACTGCCTTGGCCACCAAACCGGCACGCGCCTGCGCCAGCCAGGAGTTGACCACTTACGGTTTCGTTGCCCCGTTCGGCAAAGGCGAAGACGCCCCACTGGTTCACGTCAGTGGCGACTTCCTGCTGATCAGCGCACGTAAAGAAGAACGCATCCTGCCGGGCAGCGTGGTCCGTGACGCGCTGAAGGAAAAGGTCGAAGAGATCGAAGCCGAGCAGATGCGCAAGGTCTATAAGAAGGAACGCGAGCAGATCAAGGATGAAATCATCCAGGCGTTCCTGCCCCGCGCCTTCATCCGTCGCTCATCGACCTTCGCCGCCATCGCGCCGAAACAGGGTCTGATCCTGGTCAACTCGGCCAGCCCCAAGCGCGCCGAAGACCTGCTGTCGACGCTGCGTGAAGTCATCGGCACCCTGCCCGTTCGCCCGTTGACCGTGAAGACTGCGCCGACTGCGGTGATGACCGATTGGGTCACCACACAGAAAGCCGCTGACAACTTCTTCGTGCTCGATGAATGCGAGCTGCGCGACACCCACGAAGAGGGCGGGATTGTGCGCTGCAAGCGTCAGGACCTGACTAGCGACGAAATCCAGCTGCACCTGAGCACGGGCAAAGTCGTTACCCAATTGTCGCTGGCCTGGCAGGACAAGCTGTCCTTCATGCTCGACGACAAGATGACCGTCAAGCGCCTGAAGTTCGAAGACCTGTTGCAGGATCAGGCCGAACAGGACGGCGGCGACGAAGCCCTCGGCCAACTGGATGCCAGCTTCACCCTGATGATGCTGACCTTCGGCGAGTTCCTGCCGGAGCTGTTCGAAGCGTTGGGCGGCGAAGAGATCCCGCAGGGGATTTAAACGCAGAACGTGGATCACGCCCCCTGTGGGAGCGGTGCTTGCCCGCGATAAGGACACCCCGGTTTATCCGAGGATTGCATCCAGCCTTATCGCGGGCAAGCACCGCTCCCACAGAGGTAGTCCGCAAACACCTCAATAAAAAGGACCCTTCGCCATGCGTGCATTGGCAACCCTGAGCCGATTTGTCGGTAATACCTTTGCCTACTGGGTGCTGTTGTTCGCCATTCTGGCGTTCCTGTTCCCGCAGGCGTTCATCGGCCTCAAGCCTTTGATCGTGCCGCTGCTGGGCCTGGTGATGTTTGGCATGGGCCTGACCCTCAAGCTTGACGACTTTTCCGAAGTCGCCCGTCATCCATGGCGTGTGGCCCTGGGGGTGGTTGCGCACTTCGTGATCATGCCGGGTGTGGCGTGGTTGTTGTGCCAGGTGTTTCACCTGCCGCCAGAGATCGCCGTCGGGGTGATTCTGGTCGGTTGCTGCCCGAGCGGCACCTCGTCCAACGTCATGGCCTGGCTGGCCAAGGGCGATCTGGCGCTGGCCGTGGCGATCGCAGCGGTCACCACCCTGCTCGCTCCGCTGCTGACCCCGACCCTGATCTGGTTCCTGGCCTCGGCCTGGTTGCCGGTGTCCTTCATGGATATGTTCTGGTCGATCCTGCAACTGGTCATGCTGCCCATCGTGCTGGGTGTCCTGGCTCAGCGTCTGCTGGGTGCCCGTGTCGCTTACGCGATTGACGTATTGCCGCTGATTTCGGTGGTGAGCATCGTCATGATCGTCTGCGCCGTAGTGGCTGCCAGCCAGGCAAAAATCGCTGAGTCCGGGCTGTTGATCATGGCTGTGGTGACTCTGCATAACAGCTTCGGTTTCCTGCTGGGTTATTTCACCGGCAAGGTTTTCAAGCTGCCGCTGCCACAGCGCAAGTCTCTGGCACTGGAAGTGGGCATGCAGAACTCCGGCCTCGGCGCCGCGTTGGCCAGTGCGCACTTCTCGCCCCTGGCCGCCGTACCCAGCGCGTTGTTCAGCGTGTGGCACAACATTTCGGGTGCCCTGCTTTCGACTTACTTTCGCAAGATGAAAGACGATCCGGAGCCAACGACACCCCGTGCGTCAGTGGCTGACTGACCCGTAATAAAAAAAGGGGGAGCCAATTGGCTCCCCTTTTTCATGACTGATGGCGCTGTTACCCAAAGGTTTGCCGTCGCGAATGAATTCGCTCCCACTGCGGGCAAGGTCAAACCTTGAGCCTCGCTACGCCCCACCACAACGCATCCACGCCCCAAAAAACCCCCTTCTGCGGGCCAACGCTTCAATTGGTTCACTCGCCCCTGAACCAATGACCTCTCATCGCCTGAACCAGGTCAACGAACCTTTGCCAATTGGCCCACGCGGCGGCGACTGCTGGGCATGACAGCGCCATAACGCGGCACAGAGGCGTGAACCAATTTTCATTGGCATCGCTCTTGCACCAGCCCTTGTGGACCGAATGCCTGCCTGCGGGCGGATCGGGACGTTTTTTTGGTCTGCTGCGAGTGACCACGATGCAAAGGTTCGACCCTGACACAACCATTGATAACTCTTCGAAGCTGGCGCTGGATGCCTTGCGGCAGATGGTGGCGCAGCAGGCGGCTTTCCCGCAGCGGGCGTTGCCGACCGAACGGGATCTGGCCGCCGATTTTGGCGTCAGTCGCCGAGCGATCCGGCGGGCGCTGTCGGTGCTGGAGGCCGAAGGGCAGATCTGGCGACGCCAGGGCAAAGGGACTTTTGTCGGCCCGACTCCACCCAGCGCGGCCATGAGTTTCGCCCGGTTGTCCGGGCGGACCAATTTCAGCGAGGTCATGGAAGCCCGCCTGCATCTGGAACCCGCCCTGGCGTCTCTGGCGGCAGTGCGGGCCAATGGCGAGCAGATGGCGATTCTGCGCCGGCTGGCTGAACGCACCACACGCCAGCAGTCCGCCGAGCACCCGGACGCCGAAGGTATCGAGTTGTGGGACAGCGCCCTGCATCGCGGCATCGCCGAAGCCGCAGGCAACCGCCTGATGCTGGACATCTTTGAAATGCTCGATGCGATCCGTCTCGACCCGGCCTGGCGGGATCTGCGTCAGCGGGCGCGCAACGCTGATCGTCTCGACACCTACAGCCACGACCACGACGACATCGTCGGCGCTATCGAAAGCCGTGATCCGATCAAGGCCGCCGCCGCGATGCGGGGCCATCTGCGCGCGCTGCAACAGGCGCTGGAAAACGTCATCAATCAAGATCTGGAGGCAAGTTTATGAGCGCCACAGCCCAGGCCACCGACACGGTATTGAGCGTTAGCGACTTGACCGTGTGCTTTGCCGGTGCGCCCGCCAATGTCGTGGACGGCGTATCGTTCTCGGTCAAGCGCGGCAAGACGCTGGCCATCGTCGGCGAATCCGGCTGCGGCAAAAGTGTCACGTCCATGGCGCTGATGGGCCTGCTGCCCGGCACCGCCAAGGTCGCCGCCAGCACCTCAACGCTAATCGACGAAGCCTTGCTGGGCATGTCCGACGAGCGCTTGCTGGATGTGCGCGGCAACCGCATGGCGATGATTTTCCAGGAGCCCATGACCTCGTTGAACCCTGTATTCACCATCGGCGAACAGATCGCCGAAAGCGTGATTCGTCACCAGGGTTTGTCGGCCAGAGACGCCCGTCAGCGCGCTCTGCAAATGCTCGAAAAAGTCCGCGTGCCGGACGCCGCCCAACGCCTGGACGCCTACCCCCATGAACTGTCGGGTGGCATGCGCCAGCGGGCGATGATCGCCATGGCGCTGGCCAATGATCCGGCGCTGATCATCGCCGACGAACCCACCACCGCCCTGGACGTGACCATTCAGGCGCAGATCCTGTCGCTGATCGCCAACCTGCAGGCCGAGACCGGCACGGCCATGATCCTGATCACCCATGACCTGGGCGTGGTGGCCGAAGTCGCCGACGACGTGATGGTGATGTACGCCGGGCGCGTGGTGGAAAGCGGCCCGGTGAAAACCTTGTTCGATGACCCGCAGCACCCGTACACCATCGGCCTGATGGGTTCGATGCCGTCGATTGGCCCGCGTGAAGGTCGCCTGGCGACCATCAATGGCCGTGTGCCGACGCCTGCAGAAATGCCCACCGGTTGCCGTTTCGCCGGGCGCTGCCCGTTTGTGATTCAGGCCTGCCGCGAGGAGCGTCCGCCGCTGCTTGAGCTTTTCCCCGGACATTTTGCCGCGTGCATTCGTGCGCCTCTGGAGCAGCATGTGGGAGTCAGCGCGTGAGCACCTCTGAACGACAAATCGTTGAAGGCATCAGTCAGAAATTGATCCTCGAAGGCATCGGCCTGAGCAAGCATTTCGCAGTGGAAAGCGGCCTGTTCCAGCGCAAGAAGCCACCAGTACAAGCGGTCAATCAGGTCAATCTTTCGGTGCGCAAAGGGGAAACCCTGGCACTGGTGGGCGAGTCCGGCTCGGGTAAATCCACCCTCGGCCGCCTGTTGCTGAACCTGCTCAAACCCACGGCCGGCGACGTCATTTATGAAGGCCGCAACCTGGCCAACTTGCCGCCGGAAAAACTCCGTCAGGTTCGTCGCGACTTGCAGATCATCTTTCAGGATCCGTTCGCCTCGCTCAACCCACGCATGACCGTCGAGGCCATCGTCGGCGAGCCGATCTGGCTGCACAGCGATGCCAGCCGCAGCGACCGTCAGGCCAGAGTCGCCGAGCTGCTGCGCACCGTGGGCCTGGCCCCGGAACATGGCGGTCGTCACCCTCATGAGTTTTCCGGCGGCCAGCGCCAGCGCATCGGTATTGCCCGTGCCCTGGCGTCAGATCCGCGCTTGATTCTGGGTGACGAGCCGGTGTCGGCACTGGACGTTTCGGTGCAGGCCCAAGTGGTCAATCTGCTGGAAGACCTCAAGCATCAATTCGGCCTGACCCTGGTCATTGTCGCCCACGGTCTGGCGGTGATTCGCCACATGAGCGACCGGGTAGCCGTTATGTACCTGGGGGAAATCGTCGAACTGGCGCCGGTCAACGGCCTGTTTGAAAACCCTCTGCACCCTTACACCCAGGCGTTGATGGCCGCCGTGCCGGTCAGCCACCCGGACTTGCGCCAGCCACGCCCGCTGCTGGGCGGCGACATGCCGAGCCCGAGCCGCCCGCCTTCCGGCTGCCGCTTTCATACCCGCTGCCCGCACGCCCGCGCCCTGTGCAAAGAAGTCGTGCCAGTGATGGAAACCGTCGAGGCCGAGCGTCAGGTGGCCTGCCACTTCTGGCGTGAAATCGCCAACGCCGGTGCAGGCGCCCTGATTTTGCCGACACCCAGCGCTGCCTATACCCAGCGCCTGAACCTGTTCAAGAACCATCAATCCCTTGCAGTGGAGAGCCAGCCATGAAAATCGCACGCATCATGACAGGAACCTTGTTATTGCTGGCCGCCAACGCCGCCTTCGCCGAATCCACCCTGCGCATCGGCATTCAGGATGATCCTGATGTCCTCGACCCGCATCGTTCGCGCACTTATTCCGGCCGTCTGGTCTACACCGCGCTGTGCGACAAACTGGTGGATGTGAACCCGGACCTGACCTACGCCCCGCAACTGGCCACCGCCTGGAACTGGAGCGAAGACGGCAAGACCCTGACCATGAGCCTGCGCGAGGGCGTGACGTACCACGACGGCGAAGCCTTCGATGCCGCCTCAGTGAAGTTCAACCTGGACCGCGCCCGCACCCTGCCGGACTCGCTGCGCAAGAGCGAGCTGGCCTCGGTGGACAGCGTTGAAGTGATCGACAGCAAAACCGTCGCCATCAAACTCAAGCAAGCGGACGCCACGCTGGTGTCGCAGCTCTCGGACCGCGCGGGGATGATGCTCGCGCCGAAAGCCGCACAGGGTGATTTTGCCTCCAGGCCGGTGTGCTCCGGCCCTTACAAATTCGTCCAGCGCGTGCAGCAGGACCGCATCGTGCTGGAGCGCTTCGACAACTACTGGAACAAAGGCGCCTATCACTTCGACAAAGTGATTTTCCTGCCGATTCCGGATACTTCGGTACGTCTGGCCAACCTGCGTTCCGGCGACCTGGACATCATCGAGCGCGTTGCGCCCACCGATGTGAAGACCGCCAAGGCGGACAGCAAGCTGGCGGTCTACAACACCCCGGGGCTGGGTTACATGCAGTTGATGTTCAACATCGGCAACGGCGAAAAAGCCAACACGCCAATGGGCAAGGACAAGCGCGTGCGCAAGGCTTTCGAGCTGTCCATCGACCGCGACGCGATCAACCAGGTGGTGTTCGAAGGCCTGTATGCCCCGAGCGCCCAGCCGTTCCCGAAAAACAGCCCTTACTACGACAAGGATCTGCCGATCCCGACTCGCGACGTGGCAAAGAGCAAGGCGTTGCTCGCAGAAGCAGGTGTGAAGCTGCCACTGGCCGTGGACCTGAAAGTCGCCAACAACCCGATCGCCCAACAGGTCGGGCAGATCATCCAGGCCATGGCTGAAGAAGCCGGTTTCAAGGTCAATCTGGTTGCCACGGAATACGCCACCCTGCTCAGCGAACAGCAGAGCGGCAACTTCCAGATCGGCATGAGCGCCTGGTCGGGCCGTCCTGATCCGGATGGCGATATCCACCAGTTCGTGACCTGCAAGGGTGGCCAGAACGATGGCAAATACTGCAATGCCAAACTCGACGAGCTATTGAACAAGGCCCGCACCATCAACGACGTGGCCCAGCGGCAGGCGTTGTACAACGAAGCCTTGCGTTTGCTGGCTGACGAGATGCCGACTGCGTACCTGTATTTCGATCCGCGAATCATTGCCATGCGTAACAACGTGACCGGTTTCGTACCGAATCCGGATGGTCTGATCCGCCTGAACAATGTCGCGTTCAAGCCATGATTGACTGGCGCACTCTCGAGGGTCCGGCATGCTGATGTTTATTCTGCGACGCCTGCTCAGTGCGATCCCGACGCTGATTCTGGTTTCGCTCTTCGTCTTCACCTTGCAAAAGCTCCTGCCGGGTGACCCGGTGCTGGCCATGGCCGGTGAAGAGCGCGATCCGGCGGTGATGGAATACCTGCGCGACAAGTATCGGCTCAATGACCCGATCCCCGTGCAGTACCTGAACTGGGTCGGCAACGTGCTGACCGGCGACTTCGGCACTTCGCTGCGCACCGAACAACCGGTGACCACGCTACTGGCGTCCAAGTTGCCGGTGACTCTGGAGCTGGCGGTGCTGGCCTTGCTGATCGCGCTGCTGATCGGCATTCCCACCGGGATCATTTCGGCGGTGCGCAAAGGCACGGCCGTGGATTACGGGGCCAACGTGGTGGCGCTGTCGGGGATTTCCATTCCGCACTTCTGGCTGGGCATTCTGCTGATCATGGTCTTCGCCGTGAAACTGCAATGGCTACCGGCATCGGGGTTCGTGCCCATGGGCGAGGACTTCGGGCAAAATCTGAAGACCTTGATCCTGCCGGCCTTCGTGCTGGGAGCCGGGCTGTCGGGGATTCTCATGCGCCACACCCGCAGCGCCATGCTCGAAGTGTTGCGCACCGACTACGTGCGCACCGCCCGGGCCAAAGGTCTGTTCCCGCGCACGGTGATCCTCAAGCACGCTTTGCGTAATGCCTTGATGCCCATCGTGACCCTCACCACCCTGCTGTTCGGTGAATTGCTCGGCGGTGCGGTGCTGACCGAGCAGGTGTTCAGCATCCCAGGCTTCGGCAAGATGATTGTCGATGCCGTGTTCAATCGCGATTACGCCGTGGTGCAAGGCGTGGTGCTGTGTGTGGCGATTGGCTTCCTGCTGCTGAACCTGCTTGCCGACGTGCTGTACCGGATGATCAACCCGCGTCTGAGGACTGCTTCATGACCGCTATTGCCAGCCTCCCTCATAGCGCGATTGCACCGCGCAGCCGCTCGCCGTTCGTGAACAAGTTCCTGGCCAACAAAGGCGCGGTAATCGGGGCGGCGGTGTTACTGCTGTTTGTCCTGGCGGCCCTGCTGGCACCATGGATTGCGCCCCATGACCCGCTCAAGGCCAATTTTCTCGCAGTACGCAAGGCACCCTCGCTGATCTACTGGATGGGCACTGACGAACTGGGTCGCGATCTGTTCTCGCGCCTGCTCTGGGGCGCACGCAGTTCGTTGCTGGCCGGTGCTGTTTCGGTGGCCATCGCGATGGTCATCGGCGTGCCGTTGGGCCTGCTGGGCGGGTACTTCGGTGGCAAGCTGGACGCGGTCATTTCCCGCGTCATGGAAGCGCTGCTGTCCTGCCCATTCCTGGTATTGGCCATTGCCCTGGGAGCCTTCCTCGGCCCGAGCCTGACCAACGCAATGATCGCCATCGGTCTGTCCGCCATGCCGATCTTTGCCCGGCTCACGCGGGGCCAGGTGCTGGCGATCAAACACGAAGACTATCTGGAAGGCGCCCGCGCCATTGGCTTGCCGGATCGCTGGATCATCCTGCGCTACGTGCTGCCCAACGTGATGTCGCCGCTGGTGGTGCAAGCCACCTTGACCATCGCCTCGGCGATTCTGGCTGAAGCCAGCCTCTCGTTCCTCGGCCTGGGCCAACAACCGCCCTCGCCTTCGTGGGGGTCGATGCTCAACACCGCGAAAAACTTTATGGAACAGGCTCCCTGGATGTCGATTGCGCCTGGCGTGGCGATCTACATCACGGTTCTGTGTTTCAACCTGCTGGGTGACGGTCTGCGTGATGCGCTGGACCCCAAGGGCTAATCATTCTTTATTTGCCGTATCTGCCAAAGAGAAAAGCTTATGTTCGATGATCTGGATTACAGCCAACCCTACGCTTCGGCACGTTCGCCGGTGATGGGCAGCAACATGGTCGCCTGCTCCCAGCCACTGGCCGCCCAGGCCGGGCTGGACATGCTGCGCAAAGGTGGCAACGCGGTCGACGCGGCCATCGCTGCGGCCATGGTCCTGACCGTGGTCGAACCCACTGGTTGCGGGATCGGCAGCGATGCTTTCGCTATCGTCTGGGACGGCAGCAAGCTCCAGGGCCTGAATGCTTCAGGCCGCGCGCCGCAAGCCTGGACACCCAAATTCTTCGAAGGTCAGAGCCAGATGCCGCAGCGCGGCTGGCCAGCGGTGACGGTGCCTGGGGCGGTTTCGGCCTGGGTCGAACTGTCGAAGCGCTACGGCAAGCTGCCGTTCGCCACCCTCGCCGAACCTGCAATCGGCTATGCCCGGGACGGTTATCAGGTAACGCCGATCATCGCTGAACTGTGGAAACGTGGCGCGCACCTGCTCAAGGATCAACCGGGTTTCGCCGAATGCTTCCTGCCTGACGGCAAAGCGCCGCTGGCCGGGGAGAAAATCCAGCTCAAGGACCATGCCCGCACCCTGGAGCTGATCGCCCAGACCCAAGGTGAAGCGTTCTATCGCGGCGAACTGGCCCAGGCCATCATCGCCCATGCCAACGCCAATGGCAGCGTCATGAGCCTGGACGATCTGGCGACCCACAGCGTGGACTGGATCGACACCTTGTCGGTGCCCTATGCCGGTGCCGTGGTGCATGAGTTGCCGCCAAACGGCCAAGGCATCGCTACTCTTTCCGGCCTGACCATGCTCGAAGCGCTGGGCGTGGGCGAGCATCCGGTGGACAGCCTGGAAACCGTGCACCCGGTACTGGAAGCCATGAAGCTGGCCCTTGCTGACCTGGACGAGCATGTCGCGGACAACGACCACATGCGCGTGCCTTCCGAGCATCTGCTGGACAAGAGCTACCTGACAGCGCGCGCCGGGCTGATCACCGATCAGGCAGCCAATCCGGGGCACGGCTCACCAAAACCCGGCGGCACTGTCTACCTCTCGGCGGCCGACGAAAGCGGCATGATGATCTCGTTCATCCAGTCCAACTACATGGGCTTCGGCTCCGGCGTTGTGGTGCCGGGCACCGGCATCAGCCTGCAGAACCGTGGCGCGGGATTCTCGCTGGATCCGCAGCACGTCAACTACGTGGCCCCGCGCAAACGACCGTTCCACACCATCATCCCCGGCTTTGTGATGAACGCCGACGGCACGCCGCTGATGTCCTTCGGCCTGATGGGCGGGCCGATGCAGGCTCAGGGTCATTTGCAGATGATGATGCGCATCCTGCGCTACAAACAGAACCCGCAGGCCGCCGCTGACGCACCGCGCTGGAGGCTGGAGGCTGGCCTGAAAGTCGCCGTGGAACGTGCTTTCGACCCAGAGGTGGTCCAAGCCTTGCGGGCCAAAGGTCATGACATTGACGTTGAAGAGCCCAGCGGCGTGTTCGCTTTTGGTGGCGCGCAGATCATCCAGCGCACCGCTCATGGTTATGTCGGCGGCACCGATCCAAGGAAAGATGGTTTGGTAGCGGCTTACTAAAGCCTGGCGCTCCTACGCGCATTTTGTTTGCGCGTAGGAGTTTTCTCCAAACTTCCCAATTAATAGCGACGCAAATACAACAAAAAAAGAATCTTCCTACCTACATGCCTGATATCAATCTTAAGTTACGAATTCAGATCCGCCGCAACTAGCAATTACCAGAGAAGCTTGTCTAGCATGACCGCTCATGAACAGCGGTATTAACCTATGAAAAGCCCATTTCTCGCAGCACTTGTTTCTATTTTTACTATCACCCCGATGTTCTCTGCCAACGCCAGCGAGAACTCCACCTGCACAATACCTGCCCCAACAGAAGTGGCCGCACTCTTTGATCGCTGGAACGAATCATTGCTAACCGGCGATGCAAAAGCCGTTGCGGCCCATTACTCGGGCACTGCGGTGCTGCTACCGACCCTGTCCAATACGCCGCGCCTGACCGATGACGCCCGAATTGATTACTTCAAACGTTTCCTGAAAAAACATCCCTCCGGAAAAATCGACACCCGAACTATCAAGGTCGGCTGTAACACTGCACTGGATACCGGAACTTACACCTTTACATTTGGCGACACATCACAAGTTCAGGCACGTTACACCTTTACTTATCAACTGGACGGCGACAATTGGCAGACAACTTCTCATCATTCCTCGTTGATGCCCGAGAAAGTGGCTAGCGCGATGTAACACCCGAATGATTCAAATGCTTTTCCCGTAGGAGCGGCTTCAGCCGCGAGCGATAGTACTGACGATAACGATCCAGCATAGACCTACATCTTCGCGGCTAAAGCCGCTCCTACGAGCCGTGTTTGCTGGGCGACAGCGCTGTGTCAGCGAGCTGCGTGAACGGGAATACGTTTCCATAGGGACCCGATTCAACGGGTCCCTATGGAGGTTGCTGTTATTGCAACAACGAATAAACCACTGCCGACATCGACACCAGGCCCACGATCACCACAAACACATTGGACGCCTTGCCCGCGTACTGACGCATGGCCGGGACCTTGTGGATGGCGTACATAGGCATCAAAAACAGCAATGCAGTAATCACCGGCCCACCCCAGTTTTCGATCATGCCCAGAATGCTCGGGTTCAGCGTGGCGACAGCCCAGCACACCACCAGCATCAGCGCGGCCGTCAGCCGGTCGAGCAATTTCGGGGCTGCACGCGCGCCGGTTTTGACTACCAGGCCTTTGAGCCCTTCACTGGCGCCGATGTAGTGGCCGAGAAACGACTTGGCGATCGCCACGAAGGCAATCAGCGGCGCGACAAACGCAATGGTCGGGTTGCTGAAATGATTGGCCAGATACGACAGGATCGAGATGTTCTGCGCCTTGGCTTCGGCCAGTTGCGCAGGCGACAGGGTCAGCACGCAGCTGAACACGAAGAACAGCACCATCACCACCATCAACCCATGAGCCCGCGCCAGAATCTGCGAGCTGCGACCCTCGGCCTGATCGCCATACCGTCGCTTCTGATCAACGGCGAAGGCCGAGATGATCGGCGAGTGGTTGAAGGAGAACACCATCACCGGAATCGCCAGCCAGAAGGTGTGCAGGAACGCCGAGGGTTCCGGCAGCGTAGTGGCTGTGGTCAGGATGCCGCCGTTCCAGTGCGGGATCAGGAAAACCGCCAGGAACAGCAACGCGACGATGAACGGGTAGACCATCAAGCTCATGGCCTTGACGATAAGCCGCTCACCACAACGCACCACCGCCAGCAGACCGAGAATCAGCACAAATGCCAGCAACGCACGGGGTGGCGGCTGGATGTGCATCTGATGCTCCAGAAAACTGCTTACCGTGTTGGTCAGCGCCACGCTATAGATCAGCAGGATCGGGAAGATGGCAAAAAAATACAGTGCCGTAATCAAGGTCCCGGCACCTTTTCCGAAATGTTGCTCCACGACCTCGGTGATGTCCGCGCCTTGACGACCGGACAACACGAAGCGGGTCAGGCCGCGATGCGCGTAATAGGTCATCGGGAACGCCAGCAGCGCCAGGGCCAGCAGCGGCCAGAACCCGCCAATGCCGGCGTTGATTGGCAGAAATAACGTGCCTGCACCGATAGCGGTACCAAACAAGCCAAGCATCCAGGTGGTGTCGTGACGGTTCCACGCCGCAATCGGGGTGGCGGCTGCATCGAATCGTTGCTCGATGCTATTGGCCTGATCATTCATCCGGTCGAATCTCCGTTGCCGGTGGGTACAACATGGCGGAGACGCGTCAGGAAAACCGGGCAGTTTCGCGTCCCCAAGGAAAAGAGGGGCGCGATTGTCCGGGATTGGCTCGAAAAATCAAAGGTTTGTCAGACAGGAAGGCAGCCGAGGCAAGTGATGTCGCTCAACCCAATGCTGCCAAATGCTCCACGGTTTGTGGAAACCGATCGACCAGTCGGATCAGGGTCGTCGCTTGTGCATTAGGCTTGGCGCGACCCTGCTCCCAGTTTTCCGACGTTCGGGCGAACAACAGTAATGGCGACGGTTTCATGCCGCCGCCATTCCCCTCGAATCAAATCCTGAAGCTGGCCACCAACTGCTTGAGACGACCCGCCTGTTGCGACAGGGCGGCGCAGTCGGTGAGGGTTTCGTTGAGGTTGGAGACGCCCTGCTGGTTGAGCATGTTGATCTGGTTGATGTCGACGTTGAGGGTCTCCACCACTGCAGTCTGCTCTTCTGTAGCGGCGGCGACCGATTGGTTCATGCCGTCGATCTCGCCGATGCGCTGGGTGACGCTGATCAGTCGGCTGCCCGCCTGATTCGCCACTTCCACACTGTCCAGGCTGCGGGCCTGGCTTTCGTTCATGTTCTCCACCGCTTCGTGGGAGCCCTGCTGCAGGGCAACGATCAGGGTATGAACCTGATCGGCAGACTCCTGAGTGCGATGCGCCAGGTTACGTACTTCATCGGCAACCACGGCAAAACCACGCCCGGCTTCCCCCGCCCGCGCCGCCTCGATAGCCGCGTTCAGCGCCAGCAGGTTGGTCTGCTGGGAGATGCCTTTGATCACATCCAGAATCTGCCCGATATTGTCGGTACTGGTGTTGAGGGTCTGGATCTGTCGGCAGGAGTCGCTGATCTTGGTCGACAGGCTGCTCATGGACTGGATGGTCTTTTCCACCACCGCGCGGCTGTCATCTGCCTGCTCCCGGGCCTGGCTGGCCTGGCTGGAAGCATCCGACGCATTGCGGGCGATTTCCTGTGTGGCGGCGCCCAGTTGATTGATCGCCGCCGCCACACTGTTGGTCCGCGCACTTTGCTCGTCGAAGCCCAACAGCGATGAATTGGAAGACTCTTCCACGCGCTGCGACAGCTCATGCACCAGCAAAGTAGCCGATGACACTTCAATAATCGAAGCATGGACACGTTCGACAAACTGGTTGAACGAGCCACCCAGCTCCGCGAACTCATCCTTGCCCTGAATGCTCAGGCGCCGGGTCAGATCGCCCTCGCCCTGGGCAATGTCCTGCATGGCGCGGCCCATGGCGGTCAGCGGACGCATCAGCGCGCTGATCAACAAGCTCAACAGCAAGGCAATCACCAGCACCGCCACCAGCATGGCAATCAGCGCCGAGGTACGGAATTCGCTTAGTGGTGCGTAGGCCTTATCCCGGTCGATGGACAGACCGATGTACCAGTCAGCGCCCGGCAAACCACTGATAGGGGTGAACGACAACAAGCGCTGCTGGCCGTTGAGCGTCACTTCGCGCAGGGTTTTGTCCAGCGTCAGGGTCTGGCCGGGGTAGATTTCCTTGAGGTTCTTCATCACCTGGCTTTTGTCAGGGCTGACGATCACCTGCCCATCGGCGCTGACCAGAAACGCATGACCCAGCCCGCCGAAATCAACCGAATTGACAATGGTGACCAGGGTGTCGAGGCTCAGGTCGCCGCCCGCCACGCCCGTGACCTTGCCGTTGACCTTGATCGGGCTGGCCACCGTGACCACCAGACCACCGACCGAAGCCTGGTACGGCGCGCTGAGGATGGTTTTGTCCGCCGCAACCGTCGAGGTGTACCAGGGCCGCTTGCGTGGATCGTAACCGGCCGGCATCTCGACATTGGGACGCTGAGTGAAAACGCCATCCGCATCACCGACGTAGGTGAACTGGAAGGTGGACGTTAGCGACGACTGGGAAACCAGCCCACCGAGGTCCGCCTTGGTGCCTTGGGACGCAACGTCCTGCGCGAGGTTTTCCAACACCAGAATGCGCCCGCTCAACCAGCTCTGAATGCCGGTGGCGGTCAGCTGACCGGCCTGGGTCACCGAGTTCTCAAGATTTTTGGTGATGGTATTGCGCTGCAGATAATCGTTGTAGAGCGTAAACAAGCCAAATGCCAACACGACAATAATCGAGGCCGCGAGCAGGATTTTATGACGGAACTTCAGAGTCATGACGACGCTTCCTCTTCAAACAGATAAACGTAATGTGTGGGCACTTTGTAATTATCTTGAACAACAGACGGTGATCAAAAAGGATCGCAACGGCAGCAAGTGCTTCTTTATTTCCAATGCCAGCGGCACAGCCGCTCGACAGCCTACAGCCCACGACCCATATGGCTGCAGACTCTGGCCAGCCATTTTATTGGCGTTGAAATACCGGCGCCATTTGAGCAATTGCGCGGCAATAAGCGTCTATCAAAGGTGTGTCGGCAGGCGCAGAAAATACATGAACATTGAATCAACGAAAGTCAGCAGGATAATAAAACGGTTGTTTCAATGTTTCAGTTGTACATTGGAGTGCCTACCTGAGTCGTAACTTCCCATTTCAAATAGCTCAAGTTCGACCAGGTTTTTCCATAGAGGTCGTACAACTTATTGAATCAATCTCTTCTCTCAGGGGACTCACCCAGTGCGCTGGAAGTCGCATTACAAAATATTGCAACGCTGGCCTTTCCCCGGTAAAACTCCCGCCCTTCTGCCAAGGAAGAGCCCGGTCATGCAACCCGTCGATATCATGCGTCTGCTGTCACTCGCCGCCATCTGGGGCGCGAGCTTTCTGTTCATGCGCATCATCGCGCCGGTGCTGGGCGCCATCCCCACGGCATTTTTTCGGGTCTCCATCGCAGCTGTCGGCCTGCTGGTAATCCTGGCGCTGATGCGCATCGACTGGAATTTTCGCGGCAAGCTCAAGACCTGTCTGCTGCTGGGGATGATCAACTCCGGCCTGCCCGCCACGCTTTATTCGGTGGCAGCGCAGATATTGCCAGCCGGTTATTCATCAATCTTCAACGCCATGACCCCGTTGATGGGGGTGCTGATCGGCGGATTGTTCTTCAGTGAAAAACTCTCCGCGACGAAAATCAGCGGGGTGTTCCTGGGCCTGTTCGGCGTCGGCATCCTGACCCGTGCGGGGCCCGTGGCTTTCAATATTGAGCTGCTGATCGGTGCCCTGTCGTGTTTGCTGGCCACCGCATGCTATGGATTCGCGGGTTATCTCGCCCGGCGCTGGCTCGACCAGGCCGGTGGGCTCGACAGTCGTCTTTCGGCGTTGGGCAGCATGCTTGGCGCCACCTTGCTGTTGCTGCCGTTTTTCGGCTACCGCGTGATCACCGACCCGCCCGCCAGCTGGGGCGGTCTTAGCGTCTGGCTGTCGTTGCTGGGCCTGGGGCTTGTGTGTACGGCGTTCGCCTATATCTTGTATTTCCGCTTGCTGACCAGCATCGGCCCACTCAAGTCCATGACAGTGACCTTCATGATCCCGCCATTCGGCGTGCTGTGGGGGGCGTTGTTTCTCGATGAGCCGCTGTCGCTGGCGCACATCTATGGCGGATTGCTGATAGGCGTGGCGTTATGGCTGGTGTTGCGGCCTGGCGCGGCGGCCAAAGCGGAGGGCTGACACTTCCCCCCGGTAGGAGCGCGCTTGCCCGCGATGGCGGTGGTTCAGTTGATACCTTATTGCCTGACCCGATGCGATCGCGGGCAAGCGCGCTCCTACAGGGATTGCATCTAATTACCCAAACAACCAATACGCCAGCAACCCCAGCACAATCACCGCCAACACCGGGCGCAGGACGCGGTAGGCCTTGGGATTCTTGCGCTTGAACTGCTTGACCTTGCCGCTGAAGGTGTCGCTGAAACGCTTGCTCCAGGCATAGGCCTGATTGATCCCGCCGACACGTTCGTCATCGGTGTTCTGCGGCGCAGTGGCGCGGCCCAGAAAGGCGCTGACGGCACGATTGACGCGGGTCATGATGCGGCTGCGCAAAGGGCGTTCGATGTCGCAGAACAGGATCACCCGAGTCACAGCGGTTTCGTTCTTGACCCAGTGCACGTAGGTTTCATCGAACATGACGTCTTCGCCATCACGCCAGGCGTACACCTGCCCGTCGACGTAGATCCGGCAATCATCAGAGTTGGGCGTGGACAACCCCAGGTGATAGCGCAGCGAACCGGCAAACGGATCGCGATGCGGGTTGAGGTGGCTGTCGCCCGGCAGCAAGGCGAACATGGCGCCCTTGACGTTGGGAATCGAATTGACCAGCGCGACCGTCTTCGGGCACAGCGCCTCAGCAGATGGCAGCGCCTTGTCGTACCACTTCAGGTAAAAACGCTTCCAGCCCTTTTTGAAGAACGAGCCAAAACCGGCGTCGTTATTCTTTTCGGCGGCACGGATATAGCCCTCGTCGAACAGGTGCATGGCCTCTTCGCGAATGGTCTGCCAGTTATTCTTGAGCACATCCAGCTCGGGGAAAGCGCTGCGGTCCAGATACGGTTTGGAGGGCACTTTTGAAAACAGGTACATCAGGGCGTTATACGGAGCGAACAGCGCCGAATGGTTGACGAACTGACGCAACAACGGCAAGCGCGCCTTGCCACGCAAATGCACGTAAAGCGTGCTGGCCAGGAACAGCATCAGGATCGATGCCTTGGCAGCCAATGAAAACGTCATTTAACTCTCCTCGAAACAGACGGTGCCAGCACCGCTCGCAATAGCCCGCCATCATAAACGCTCGCCAGCCTGACAAGAAGCCGACGAGCGCAAAGCTCTGCGATTAGCGCCGTATTACTGCTGCATTTCCTGATCAGTGAACAAGTCGCTGAACAACATGCTGGACAGGTAGCGTTCGCCTGAGTCAGGCAGGATCACCACAATGGTCTTGCCCTGCATTTCCGGGGTTTCAGCCATACGCACTGCTGCGGCCATGGCGGCGCCACAGGAAATGCCACACAAGATGCCTTCTTCCTGCATCAATCTCAGCGCCATCGCTTTGGCTTCGTCGTCACTGACCAGCTCCACCCGGTCGACCAAAGACAGATCGAGGTTTTTCGGAATGAAACCGGCACCAATGCCCTGAATCTTGTGCGGGCTGGGCTTGATCTCTTCACCGGCCAGGGCCTGGGTGATGATCGGCGAGCCCAGTGGCTCGACAGCCACCGACAGAATCGGCTTGCCAGCCGTGTTTTTGATATAGCGCGAGACACCGGTGATGGTGCCGCCGGTGCCGACGCCCGCGACCAGCACATCGATGGCGCCGTCGGTGTCGTTCCAGATTTCCGG
The DNA here is from genome assembly GCF_900601905.1 of Pseudomonas viridiflava. Taxonomy (GTDB): domain Bacteria; phylum Pseudomonadota; class Gammaproteobacteria; order Pseudomonadales; family Pseudomonadaceae; genus Aquipseudomonas. Next base: position 171,321 of record NZ_UWFA01000289.1, on the reverse strand, counting down.
GCCGGTGGTCTTTTCGTGAATCGCCGGGTTGGCCGGGTTCTCGAACTGCGCGGGCATGAAGAAGGTTTCAGGATTGTTGGCCAACAGCTCTTCGGCCTTCTCGATGGCGCCTTTCATGCCTTTGGCGGGTTCGGTCAGCACCAGTTCGGCGCCCAGCGCCTTGAGCACTTTGCGGCGTTCGATGCTCATCGAGGCTGGCATGGTCAGCATCAGCTTGTAGCCCCGCGCCGCAGCGACAAAGGCCAGACCGATGCCGGTGTTACCTGAGGTCGGCTCGATGATGGTCATGCCGGGCTTGAGTTTGCCCTTGCTTTCAGCGTCCCAGATCATGTTGGCACCGATCCGGCACTTCACCGAGTAGCCCGGATTGCGGCCCTCGATCTTGGCCAGAATGGTCACGCCACGTGGCGCGATCCGATTGATCTGCACCAGTGGGGTATTGCCGATGGAGTGGGCGTTGTCAGCGTAGATACGGCTCATGGCGGTGTCCTTGTGCACGTTCATCAGGTTGTCTGAAAAATGAAAGCCTATGCCTCAAGACGTGCATGCGTCCAGTCGCAGCGAACGGATGCCGCCGCAAGGAGTCAACCACACATCAGAACCCGAGACCCACGCCATGAAACGTCGCTACAGCTGGCCACTCTGGACCCTGGCCGGGATTATTGTGCTGTTGATCGCGGTCCACATCGCCCTGCCCTATGTGGTGCGCAATTACCTGAATGACAAACTCGCCGACATGGGCGACTACCGCGGCCAGGTCACCGATGTGGACCTGGCCTGGTGGCGCGGTGCCTACCGGATCAACGGGCTCAATATCGTCAAGGTCGACGGCAAGGTGCCAGTGCCGTTCGTCAAGGTTCCGGTCATTGACCTGGCGGTGAGCTGGCATGCCCTGTGGTACAAGCATGCGGTGGTTGCCGAGGTCACGTTTCTGGAGCCCGAACTCAACTTCGTCGATGGCGGCGCCAACAAGCAGGCCTCCCAGACCGGTCAAGGCACCGACTGGCAAGAGCAGATCAATAAACTGCTGCCGATCACTCTCAACGAAGTGCGGATCAATGACGGCAAGATCACCTTCAACAACTTCAGCACCACGCCCAAGGTCAAGTTGCAGGCCGACAAGGTCAACGCCAGCCTCTACAACCTGACCAATGTCGAGGATGTGGAAGGCAAGCGCGATGCCCGTTTTGAAGGCAAGGCGCTGTTCATGGGCCACGCCAATATGGAGGCCAACGCGAAATTCGACCCGTTCAGTAATTTCGAAGACTTCGATTTCCGCCTGCGCACCACCGGCGTCGAACTCAAGCGCCTCAACGACTTCTCGTCGGCCTATGGCAATTTCGATTTCAACGCAGGCCATGGCGATCTGGTCATCGAGGCCCAGGCCGACAAGGGTCAGCTCAGCGGTTACATCAAGCCTTTGTTACGTGACGTCGACGTATTCAACTGGAAGCAGGACGTGGAAAACCAGAACAAGGGCTTCTTCCGTTCGATCTGGGAAGCCGTGGTGGGTGGCGGTGAAACGGTGCTCAAGAATCAGAGCGAAAACCAGTTCGCGACCCGTGTCGAGCTCAGCGGCAGCGTGCACAAACAGGACATCAGCGCCTTCCAGGCCTTCCTGCAGATTCTGCGCAATGCCTTTGTGCAGGCGTTCAATGCGCGGTATGACAACAGTAAGGGCTGACGCCGATCCGTTGGAGCGAGGCTTGCCCGCGAACCAGGCACCTCGGTTCTTCAGCAATACCGCGTCATCGTTCTTCGCGGGCAAGCCTCGCTCCAACTGGACCATCGACCACCCATTCACCCACTGAATACTCGGTCTACATTCACAGTCGCCAAAGCCTCGCGCTATAGTCGGCGCATTGTTTACCGAGGATTTATCGATGAAGTTCGAAGGCACCCGCGCATACGTCGCCACTGACGACCTCAAGCTGGCGGTCAACGCGGCAATCACTCTGGAGCGTCCCTTGCTGGTCAAGGGCGAGCCTGGCACCGGCAAGACCATGCTGGCCGAGCAATTGGCCGAATCCTTCGGCGCCAGGCTGATCACCTGGCATATCAAATCCACCACCAAGGCTCATCAAGGCCTGTACGAATACGATGCGGTCAGCCGCCTGCGTGATTCTCAGCTGGGCGTGGATAAAGTCCATGACGTGCGCAACTACCTGAAGAAAGGCAAGCTCTGGGAAGCCTTCGAAGCTGAAGAGCGGGTGATCCTGCTGATCGACGAAATCGACAAGGCCGACATCGAATTCCCCAACGACCTGCTGCAAGAACTCGACAAGATGGAGTTCTACGTTTACGAAATCGACGAGACCATCAAGGCCAAGGTCCGACCGATCATCATCATTACTTCCAACAATGAAAAGGAACTGCCGGACGCTTTCCTGCGCCGCTGCTTCTTTCATTACATCGCCTTCCCGGACCGCGCGACGCTGCAGAAAATCGTCGATGTGCATTACCCGGATATCAAAAAGGACCTGGTCAGCGAAGCGCTGGATGTGTTTTTCGATGTCCGTAAAGTGCCCGGCCTGAAGAAAAAGCCCTCTACTTCGGAACTGGTGGACTGGTTGAAATTGCTGATGGCCGACAACATTGGCGAAGCCGTGCTGCGCGAGCGTGATCCCACCAAGGCCATTCCGCCGCTGGCCGGGGCGTTGGTCAAGAATGAACAGGACGTGCAATTGCTGGAACGCCTGGCGTTCATGAGCCGTCGCGGCAATCGATAAGGGCATTCGTCATGCTGCTCAATCTGTTCAACGAAATGCGCGCCGCCAAGGTGCCGGTCTCGGTACGCGAACTGCTGGATTTGATCAACGCCCTGAAACAACGGGTGATCTTCGCCGATATGGACGAGTTCTACTATCTGGCGCGCACGATTCTGGTCAAGGACGAACGCCATTTCGACAAGTTCGATCGGGCCTTCGGTGCCTACTTCAATGGCTTGGAAAAACTCGATGATCATCTCCAGGCGCTGATCCCGGAAGACTGGCTGCGCAAGGAGTTCGAACGTTCGCTGACGGACGAAGAACGGGCGCAGATTCAGTCATTGGGTGGACTGGACAAGCTCATCGAAGAATTCAAGAAGCGTCTGGAAGAGCAAAAGGAACGCCACGCAGGCGGCAATAAATGGATCGGTACCGGCGGCACCAGCCCGTTCGGCTCAGGCGGCTACAACCCGGAAGGCATTCGGGTTGGCGATGCAGGTGAGCGCAAGGGCAAAGCGGTCAAGGTCTGGGACCAGCGCGAGTACAAGAACCTCGACGATCAGGTTGAAATCGGCACCCGCAACATCAAGGTCGCCCTGCGCCGCCTGCGCAAGTTCGCCCGTCAGGGTGCGGCTGAAGAGCTCGACATCGACGGCACCATCGACCATACCGCCCGTGATGCTGGCCTGCTGAGCATCCAGATGCGCCCGGAACGACGCAACACCATCAAACTGCTGTTGCTGTTCGACATCGGCGGCTCGATGGACGCCCACGTCAAAGTCTGCGAAGAGCTGTTTTCTGCCTGCAAGACCGAGTTCAAACACCTGGAGTACTTCTACTTCCATAACTTCATTTACGAGTCGGTGTGGAAGAACAATCTGCGGCGCGGCTCGGAGCGCTTTTCTACCCAGGACCTGCTGCACAAATACGGCGCCGACTACAAAGTGATCTTCATCGGCGACGCGTCGATGGCACCCTACGAAATCACCCAGGCAGGCGGCAGCGTCGAGCACTGGAATGAAGAACCGGGCTATGTGTGGATGCAGCGCTTCACGGCCAAGTTCAAGAAACTCATCTGGATCAACCCCTACCCCAAAGATGCGTGGGCTTACACCACCTCAACCAACATCGTGCGGGATCTGATCGAGGACCAGATGTATCCGTTGACGTTGCGGGGGTTGGAGGAAGGGATGCGGTTTCTCGCGAAGTAGCGTGTACGGGCTTTTGTAGGACCTCACCAGCAGCGCGAGGCAGCGATAGCGGTGTGTCAGGCAGACCGCTATTGCTGCCTCGCGCTGCTGTGAGCTCCTACAGGGAATTGCGGACCGAGCTAGCGCCAATCCCGCGCGAGCTTCGGCTTGCGTCGGCCACCGGTGACTACCCAGCCGATCATCAGGAAGAAGCTCTCGACCAGCAGCGCCAGCAACAATGCGCAGACAATGCCCCAGGCGATGACCTCGGGGGCCAGCAGGACCTGCCAGGTATAACCGTTCCAGGTTTCCTGGCGGATGTCGGCATCGGCTGCGATGGCCACGTGCAGCGCCCGGTTATACCAGGGCCCCTGCATGGCCAGCCACTCGCGCTGCAGCACTTGAACGCGGGTCAGCAATGTACTGATGCTGTCGGCGTCACTGCGAAAGACCGGGTCTTCGCTCTCGCGGTAATGCTGGACCAACGCCTGCACATCACCCTTGAAAAACTGTTGGGCCGTGGCGTTATAGCCTCTGACGCTTTGCTGCGCCTCAAGCAGGTGCGCTTCGACGCGCTTGCCGTAATCGCTGACAAAACCCGGTATCTGAACCCCGAATAACAAGCCCGCCGTGAACAAGACCAATCGCAGATAACTTCGCAGCATTTAGATCCCTCTGTCCGGATTAAAACTCAACCATTGTGGGAGAGCAGCCTTTCATGTGATCAGGCGCCGCCTTTGGCCACACACTCACCCTTGCGCCACAAACCCCACTGCCCCGGTTCGTAAGCATTCCAGACTTCATCTTCGGTCAAGGCTTCGGTGGCAATCACCGTCACCACATCATTGGGGGTGGTTTCGGCCTGGAAGTCGACGATCACGTCGACATCTTTCAAGCGAGCCGGGCCAAAAGGTGCGCGGCGGGTGATCTGCACCAGTTTGGTACTGCAGAAACAGAACAGCCAGTCGCCATCGCTGAGCAGGCAATTGAACACACCCTTGCCGCGATATTTACTGCAGGCTTCAACCAGCGAAGGCAGCAGCTCTTCGACTTCAACCGGTTCTGGAAATGCCTCGCGGACCTGGTTGAGCAGATCGCAGAACGCCGCTTCGCTGTCGGTATCGCCTACTGGCCTGTAGAAGGTCGCCAATGGATCAAAGCCCGCCAACTGACCGTTGTGGGCAAAGCACCAGTTGCGACCCCAGAGTTCGCGCACGAAGGGGTGGGTATTGGACAGGCAGACGCGGCCGACATTGGCCTGGCGGATATGGCCGATCACCACTTCGCTCTTGATGGGATAGCGCTGCACCAGTTGCGCGACTTGCGACTCGCTGCTGGCGGCCGGATCCTGAAACAACCGCAGGCCACGCCCTTCGTAAAAGGCGATGCCCCAGCCGTCACGGTGCGGACCCGTGCGGCCACCGCGCTGCATCAGGCCGGTAAAGCTGAAAACGATGTCCGTCGGGACATTGGCGCTCATGCCCAGTAATTCACACATGCTCGGGTTCTCGATTGCAAACGTTCAACTGGGCGGCAATAGCTTTAGAGACGTGGCTCGACCCTTGAACGGCTGCCCGCCGCCGCGACAGCCGGCCTGGCGGCATAGCCATCATTGCGCGGGTAGGCATCATCGTCGCTGTCGGCGTCTACCGGAGCAGGCTCGGCGGCGGCCTTTGGATGACGGGCCTTCCAGCTTTTTTCGATCGGCCAGCGGATCAGCACGAATAGCAGGTAAACGCCCAGGGCGATCATCCCGTACATGGCCAGATCAGAGACGGCGCGCCAGACATTGCTGCCGACCTTGAACAGCAGATCCAGGGCCGTGACGGCAATGGCCGGTGCGTAGGTGTCTTTGACCGGATCGATCAAGGTCGGCGTAAACAGCAGCACGCCGACGATCACCAGCAAGGGTTCGCGCAGGTATCGCCACATCCAGCGGGTCATCAGGAACCACACCAGCAGACAGCCCAACGCAGCGAATGCGTAAAGGCCCCAGGCGATAAGAAAATCTTTCTCGGTCATGACGTCCGTGGTAAGGCAGGTAAAGAGGCGCTTATGATAACGGCTTTTCGCCAACCCGGCTTGTCCGGCTTGAGTAATAGTCCGGCAGGCGCCATTTCTGCCCCGTGCTGTCACTCAGCGCCACCACCGAGAGCCCAGCATGACCTTATCGAATTCCCTCACCACCGCCCCGATTGCCCGCAAGGCAGGTGGCGCCGATCCTTATGCCTGGCTGCAGAACCGCGACAGCGACGAAGTGCTCGACTACCTCAAGGCCGAAAATGCCTGGCAGCACGCGCAACTGGCCGACCAGGAAGGCCTGCGCGAGACGCTGTTTCAGGAAATCAAAGGCCGTATTCTGGAAACCGACCTGTCACTGCCCTCGCCCTGGGGGCCGTACCTGTATTACACCCGCACCACCGAGGGTGACGAGTACGCCCGGCATTATCGCTGCCCGCGTCCAGCTGACGACTCGCTGACCATCGACGAAAGCCACGAAGAAGTCTTGCTCGACCCCAACGTACTGGCGGCCGGGGGCTTCTTCTCGCTGGGCGCATTCAGCATCAGCCCGGACCACCAGCGCCTGGCCTACAGCCTGGATACAAGCGGCGAAGAGGTTTATCAGCTGTATGTCAAAGAACTGAGCAGCGGCCAGGTCAGCAACCTGCCGTTCGAAGACGGTGATGGCAGCATGACCTGGGCCAACGACAGCCAGACCTTGTTTTTTGGCGAGCTGGACGATACCCATCGGCCGCACAAGCTGTATCGGCACCGTTTGGGTGATGACTCGGCCGACCTGGTCTTCAACGAGCCGGATGGCCGGTTCTTCCTGCATTGCTACCGCAGCAGTTCGGAAAAACAGCTGATCCTCGGCCTGGACAGTAAAACCACCAGCGAAGCCTGGGTACTGGATGCCGACCACCCGGAGCAGGCCTTCGTGTGCATGGCGCCACGGGTTGCCGGACACGAATACTCGATTGACCACGGCCAGGTGGAGGGCGTGTGGAGCTGGTTGATTCGCAGCAATCAGGACGGGATCAACTTTGCCTTGTATCACGCAGCGCAGAAAACCACTGGCGTCCCGGCCCGCAGCGACTGGCAAGTATTGATCCCCCACAGCGAAACGGTGATGCTCGAAGGCCTGAGCCTGAATGCCAGTGCCTTGAGCCTGAGCTTGCGCGAAGGCGGCTTGCCGATCATCGAAATTCACCCACAAGGCCTGCCGGCCTATCGCGTGCAACTGCCGGATGCGGCCTACAGCCTCTATGTGCAGGACACGCTGGAGTTCGACAGCCCGCAGATTCGACTGCGTTACCAGTCATTGAACCGTCCGGCGCAGGTGCGTCAGTTGACCCTGGCCAGCGGCGCGCAAACGGTCCTCAAAGAAACGCCGGTGCTCGGCCCGTTCGATGCCGACGCCTATGTCAGCCAGCGATTGTGGGCGACCGCCAAAGACGGCACTCAGGTGCCCATCAGCCTAGTGGTCAAGCGTGAACTGGCGGATCAGCCGACCCCGCTGTATCTGTATGGCTACGGTGCTTACGGCGAGAGCCTCGACCCGTGGTTTTCCCACGCGCGGCTGAGCCTGCTGGATCGCGGCGTAGCCTTCGCCATCGCCCATGTGCGCGGCGGCGGCGAGCTGGGTGAGGCCTGGTATCGCGACGGCAAACAGGAAAACAAGCAGAACACCTTTGATGACTTCATCAGTTGCGCTGAACACCTGATCGCGACAAACCGCACCAGCGCCGAGCAACTGGTCATCAGCGGCGGCAGCGCCGGTGGCTTGCTGATCGGCGCGGTGCTCAATCAGCGCCCCGAGCTGTTCAAGGCGGCGATTGCCGAAGTGCCGTTTGTCGATGTGCTTAACACCATGCTCGACCCCGATCTGCCACTGACCGTCACCGAGTACGATGAATGGGGCAATCCGCAGGAAGCTCAAGTGCATGAACGGATCAAAGCCTACGCGCCGTACGAAAATGTGCGCGCCCAGGCCTACCCGGCCATGCTGGTGATCGCGGGCTACAACGACAGCCGCGTGCAGTACTGGGAAGCGGCCAAATGGGTGGCCAAATTGCGCGCCCACAAAACCGACGACCATCTGCTGTTGCTCAAGACCGAATTGGGTGCAGGCCATGGCGGCATGAGCGGCCGCTACCAGGGGCTGCGTGACGTAGCCCTCGAATATGGGTTTATCTTCAAGGTATTGCAGCTGGCACAATGAACTAGAAGTGAAATGCGTGTCTTAGTAGCAGCAAGGGCCAGTCGCTGGACAGCGGCTGGCCTGCTCCAATAACACTATTCAAGCCAGAACAAGATCGAACCATGTCAGAACCAGCGTCTCACCTGAACAATGAAATCCGCGACATGCTCATGGACTGTGGACTGTTCGACCCGCTGTTGCCCGCAGACTTTCAGACCGCAGCCGGATATTTCAATATGGCCTCCATCGCTCAGGGCGAGGCGATCTTCAGCGAGGGTGATCCAGGTTCGTTCATGAGCATCATCCACTTGGGCAGCGTTTCGGTACAAAAGCTCAACCCCGAAGGCCAGACCGTGGAAATCGCCCTGCTGCGCCGTGGTCGCGCCTTCGGCGAGATGGCAGTGCTCGATGGTGAACGGCGCTCCGCCAGTTGCATCGCTGCCACTGATTGCCAGCTGTTGAATCTGGGTCGCGACGCGCTGGACAAGATGCTCGACGAAGCGCCAAGGGTGGCGGCGAAAATCATCCGCGCCCTGGCTACTTCGCTGTCCAAACGCTTGCGCATGGTGGATGGCCAGCTGTTGGCACAACAGGTCTGATCAGCCGCCCTGCTTGGGTTCTGTCGGCTGCGGGGCTGTCGCTGGAGAAGACTCAAGCCCCGGCAACGTCTGATCTTTGGGCGGCTTGGGCATGTCGATCTTCGGCAGCAACGGACCATTTCCTTCAGTGCTCCCTGCCCGGGGGATGCTCGGCGGCGCCACCTGCGGGTAAGGGGTTGGCGTTGCGGTACCGGGCGAGCCGGTTTCAGTCACAGGTGCTGCAGGTTGCAGATTATCGGCAGACACGACACTTACCGAGAGCATCGTCACGGCAATCGCCGCTAGAATAGCGCGCTTCATCAATGGCCTCCGGTGCCAATCGATTATTGTGCGACTCAGGCTACTCCAAGCGTGGGGCGTACAGTCAAAAATCTGCCTATTTCCCGAGATGCCCATGAAACGTTTCGTACTGCTCGACACCACTGCCATACCCGACAATGGCGGTGCCCTGTGCCTGTTCGAATACGGCGAAGACTTCGTGATCAAGATCCAGGGCGGCGACGGCGGCCAACTGATGAACACCCGCATGCATGGCTCCGAAGACGCGCTGGCGGAAATCCCCTGCAAGAAAGTTGCGCATCGCGTGCAGCCTCGGGTGTTGATCGGCGGGCTGGGCATGGGCTTCACGCTGGCCTCGGCGCTCAAGCATCTGGGCAAGAACGGCGAGGTGGTGGTCGCCGAACTGGTGCCGGGTGTGGTGGAGTGGAATCGCGGCCCGCTGGGTGAGAAATCCGGCAATCCGCTGCTGGACCCACGCGCCAGGGTGATCGTGCAGGACGTGGCGCAGGTGCTGAAAAGCGAGCCCCAGGGTTTCGACGCGATCATGCTCGACGTGGACAACGGCCCCGAAGGCCTGACGCAAAAGTCCAACAGTTGGCTGTATTCGTCCGGCGGTCTGGCGGCTTGCGCGCAAGCTCTGCGTCCCAAAGGGATTCTCGCGGTGTGGTCGGCCAGCGCCGATCAGAAGTTTTCCGACAAGCTGCGCAAGGCCGGTTTCAAGGCTGAAGAGGTTCAAGTCTTCGCCCATGGCAACAAGGGCACGCGGCACACCATCTGGATCGCGGAAAAACTCAAAGGCTGACAAGCCTGCGACGCGCTAGAATCGAGTCAATAACCGAACATGAAACAGGTGACCCCATGAGCACGGCCAACCCACCCTCCCATACCGCCAAACTGGACCGCATCCTGGCCGACGCCCAGCGCGACCGCGAAATGGGCTATCGCGACAAGGCGCTGCGCATGTATCCGCACGTCTGCGGCCGCTGCGCCCGGGAGTTCGCCGGCAAACGCCTGAGCGAGCTGACCGTGCACCACCGCGACCATAACCACGACAACAATCCCCAGGATGGCTCCAACTGGGAGCTGCTCTGCCTGTACTGCCACGACAACGAACATTCGCGCTACACCGACCAGCAATACTTCTCGGAAAGCTCAACCAGCAGCCCGAAGACGGCCAAAGCGACGCACAACCCGTTTGCGGCGTTGGCGGGTCTGATGAAGAAAGACGACTGACACTGCGGTGGCCGCTAGTAGCACTGAACTTGTGGGCAAGCGCGCTCCTGCAACGGATCAGGGGTGTGCGTATAATCGCCCGCTTTTCCCAGCGAGCACTTCCCCGTGGCCAACAAACGTTACGCCTGCATCGGCCTGTTCAATCCCAAGTCTCCGGAAAACGTCGGCTCCGTGATGCGTGCGGCGGGTTGCTATGGCGTGGCGTCGGTGTTCTACACCGGCAAACGCTACGAACGCGCCCGGGATTTCGTCACTGACACCAAGAAAATCCATCAGGATATTCCGCTGATCGGTATCGACGATCTGAAAAGCATCATCCCCCTGGGCTGCATTCCGGTGGCTGTCGAACTCGTCGAAGGTGCACGTGCACTGCCCGAATACACCCACCCGGATCGGGCCATCTACATTTTCGGCCCCGAAGATGGATCGCTCGACAAAGAGATCCGCGACTGGTGCGAAGACGTGGTGTACATCCCCACCACCGGCTGCATGAACCTGGCAGCCACGGTCAACGTCGTGCTCTACGACCGCATGGCCAAAGGCATTAACACCCGCTCGGGGCCGCAGTTCGGTCGGGAACAGGCTGACGCGTAATCGCCAGGCGTGAAATGGATTGAACAGTTTGCAACGGCCATAGTCAGTTCTTACTGAACCGAATTCATCTCATCGTGGAGAACCAATCATGAGCGATACCCCAATCGTTGAACGCATCGACAGCGCCATCAAAGGCGAACCACAACAGAACGTACAAGGTTGGGAGCGCGTCGGCTCGCTGGCGGGCGGCGTCCTGATGATGGGCAAGGGCCTGCGTCGTGGCGGCTTCCTTGGCCTGATCCAGCTGGCCATCGGCGGCGCGGTGCTCGCGCGCGGCATTACCGGGCACTGCTCGGCCAAAAGCCTGGTGGAAAAAAGCCGCAGCGACCTGGACATTGCCAAATCTCGCATCAAACGTGCGGGCGATGAGCTGAGTCTGTTGAAAACCAAAGCGGAAGTGGCGACAGAAGAAGCGCTGACTGATGGGCTGGAAGCGTTGACCAAGCCGAAAACCGGGCTCTGATAGGTGAGATTCTTATGTGGGAGCTGTGCTTGGTCTGGGCGGCATTGCGACGATAAGAGCGATGCGGTTTGACGATAAGAGCGATGCGGTTTTAAGACGGACCGCTTAATCGTTCATCGCGCGCAAGCACCGCTCCCACAGGAAGGTTCACAACCCGCCTGTTATGCCTCACCCCGCCCGAAAAATCAGGTAATCCTCCCAGTCATCCTCGGCCACGGCGTTTTCGCTGACCATGCGCCCCGACTGGGAGATGCGCTCCTGATGCACGGCATCACGATCCCCACACACAAGATGATGCCAAAGCGGCAGGTCCTTGCCTTCGCTGACCAGGCGATAGCCACAGGTCGGCGGCAGCCATTTGAATTCGTCAGCCTGCCCAGGCGTGAGCTGAATGCAATCAGGCACTGACGCGCGCCGGTTGCTGTAGTCGGTGCACTGGCAGGTTTTCAGGTCCAGCAGTTTGCAGGCGATGCGCGTGTAATAGACGCTGTTGTCGTCCTCGTCCTCCAGCTTTTGCAGGCAGCACAGGCCACAGCCATCACACAGCGACTCCCACTCGGCGCTGTCGAGTTGGTTGAGGGTCTTGCGTATCCAGAAAGGTTCGACTTTAGCGGCCATGGGTTCGGGCAATCAGCATCAGGTGGGAAAAGGCCGCCAGTCTAGTGCCACAAGGGCTGCAGGCCAAGCGCTGGCGACTGTCGGTACGCAAGGCTTGTCATCGGACGAGCGGCGCAGTAGCTTTAGTCCGCCGCTTTTAAACAGCATCAGCGACACGACATCCGCGATGCCTGCCGTCGACGGCCCACCGCTTTAGCGTTCTTTCCTCCTCGCCTTCAGGATTCCCATGAGCACTAACCCTCGCATCGCCGATTACCCTATCGATCCACAGTTCACCGAGCGCTGGTCGCCCCGTGCTTTCAACGGCGAAAGTATCCCCGAAGAAACCCTGCTGAGTTTCTTCGAAGCCGCCCGCTGGGCGCCGTCGGCCTATAACTCGCAACCCTGGCGGTTTCTGTATGCGCGTCGCGACACACCGAACTGGGAGCGTTATCTGAGTTTGCTCGTCGAGTTCAACCGCAACTGGGCGCAACATGCCTCGGCGCTGGTGATTGTGGTCTCCAAGACCACGTTCACCGCACCGGGCGCAAGCGAAGAAAGCCCGGCGCTGTGGCACACCTTCGACACCGGCTCGGCTTGGGGTTACCTGGCATTGCAAGCAAGCATCAGCGGCTGGCACACCCACGGTATGGCTGGCTTTGACCAGGACCTGGCCCGCAAAGAGCTGAATATTCCGGAAGGTTACGCGGTGCATGCCGCTGTCGCGATCGGCAAGCTGGGCGACAAATCGATCCTGCCGGAATTCCTGCAAGGCCGCGAAGTGCCAAGCCCGCGCCAGACCGTGGCGCAGATAGCAGCGGAAGGTGATTTCAGCCTCTGACCGATACGTGGGACCGGCTTTAGCCGGGAAAGCGGCATACTGGACGACGCCCATGCATCGGCTGCAATGCCCTCTTCCCGGATAAATCCGGTCCCACAGGTTCTACGTCTCAATACCCCCGCGAAAAATCCACTTCCCCGCGCAGCGTTTCGCCCGCTTTATACGCCTTGAGATTGTCCAGAAACAGCCCGACCATCGCCACCGGCGAGGTGGGTGCGGAGCTGTGCCCGGTCAACAACAACCCCCAGGCAGTCCAGAACGGATGGCGTTGCGGCAGCGGTTCCTGACGGCAGACGTCAATCACCGCACCCGCCAGATGGCCTTCCTTGAGCGCCTCTACCAGATCCGCATCAACCACCGCGACACCGCGCCCCACGTTGATGAACAAGCCTGTGGGTTTGAATCTGGCGAACATCTTCGCGTCGAACAGATCATGGGTTTGCGGGGTGTTTGGCAGCAGATTGATCACGTAATCCACCTCCCCCACCAGGCGCGGCAGATCCTCCATGCTGCCGACTTCGACAAACGGCGCCTGGCTGCGCGCGCTCGACGCAATGCCGTAGACCTGCACGCCGAACGGCGCGAGAAACTGCGCCACGCTCAGGCCGATATCACCAGCACCGACAATCAACGCCTTGCGCCCCGCCAGACTGTGGCCTGGGCGATTGTCCCACTTGCGCTCGACCTGGCTGACCAGTCGCGCCAACACTTCGCGCTCATGGCCCAGCATGTAAGTCAGGACGAACTCGGCCATGACCTGACCGAAGATGCCCACCGCCCGGGTCAGGCGATAGTCCCGCTGCAGCCCGTCAGCCAGCAACGGTGTGATGCCTGCCCAGGTGGCCTGCATCCATGCTGGCTTGTGGCCTTGGCGCAGGAGATTGGCGAGCAAATCAGGTTGACCCAGCCAGACCGGGCAATCAGCAGCAAAGCGGGACAACTCGGCAGAATCCCCGGTGCTGAGAATCTCAAGCTCGGGAGCCGCTTCACGCAGCAACCGGGTGTAAGTCGAATAATCGTTTTCGGCAATCAGAACGCGCATGGTTTAAACCTTAAAAACTGGACATGCGGCCGAGGACTGGCAGAGCGCGGTCGGGTCCGCGTCGAATGCGCCAGCAACGGCCTGGTAACCCGGACAGGGTCAACTGCTTACATCGGGTCGTTGCGGCGCAACAACTCTTCGGGCAAGTGCTCGATGTACTCATCTTCGGCGGGTGGCATCTGCAGGTGGTAGCCCTGCTTGTCGAGGTTTGCCAACACCAGATGGATGTCTTCACGGGCCAGTGCACGCTCGGGGCTGAGCACCAGGTCAAAGGCATGACGCGCCTTGCCGAAGGCGCTCATCAATTCAGGCGGGACGCGCTTGAGCTCGTCGCTCTTGAGCACGTACAGGTACATACCGTTGCGCTTGCTGCTGTGGTAGATCGAACAAATACGTTTCAAGGCTGTTCTCCGGCGTTGGCCAGGCTGTCAAGCAATGCCTGGCCCATCAGCTCGCGGCGCCAGCCACGCAGCGAATCGGGCAAATGATAAGGACCATCAGGGAAACCGGTTTTGAGCACGGCTTCGAGGGTCTTTTTACGCAGCATCAGCTCAGGCGCCATATCCAGCTCCTCGGCATAGCGCTGACCGGTGGCCCGCAAGGTCTTGAGCACGGCCGCGGCCTCGATGGGCAAAGGCTCCGGCAGCGCGGGCGGCCATTGTTCCGGCGGCAGGCTGCCTGAGTTTTTGATCAGGTCGAGAATGAACTCACCATCCTGTCGGACTGTTTTGGGGTGCATGTCGTCAATCTTGGCCAGCGCCGCCAGGTTGTCCGGCTGGGTTCTGGCCAGCGGCCACAATGAGTGTTCACGCACGATCCGATTACGCGGCACGTTGCGGGCGCGGGCTTCGCGCTCACGCCAGGCGCACAGCTCACGCAGGACCGCCAATTGGGCACGGGACAGTTTCCAGGCCAGCTTGGCGTCGCGGTACAACTCGTAAGGGTCTATTTCGCGGCGCAGATTAGCCACCAGCTCGGCACCGTCGTCCAGCAGCCAGGCATACTTTTCGTCCGACAGGCGCGGACGCAGCAGGCTGTACAGCTCAGCCAGATGCACGGCATCTTCGGCGGCATAGCTGATCTGGGTTTCAGACAAAGGGCGCTGCAGCCAGTCGGAACGGGTTTCGCCCTTGGGCAGGTCGATGTTCAGCACTTCCTGAACCAGACGCGAGTAGCCCATGGAGAAACCGATGTTCAGGTAAGCCGCCGCCAGCTGGGTGTCGAACAGCGGCACCGGCAGGCTGCCGGTCAGGCGCAACAAGACTTCCAGATCTTCGCTGCAGGCGTGAACCACTTTGATCACGTCCGGGTTTTCCAGCAGCGCCGACAACGGTCGCCAGTCATTGATCAACAACGGGTCGATCAGCCAGGCTTTGGAACCATCGCCAATCTGCAACAGGGCCGCAATCGGGTAAAAGGTGTCGACCCGCATGAATTCGGTGTCGAGGGCGACAAAGGGCAGTGACTGCCACTGAGCGCAATGCAGGGCGAGGCTGTCGTCGTCGCGAATCCAGTGAATATCGATGGCCACACGGCTCTCCCTTGAAGAATGGCGCGCAGTATATATCGGCATCGACGCATACCGCGCATTCGTCCTGCAAGTCTTGAGCATCTTCATCTAGCGCGTACAGCTATCTGGGGCAAAAAACGACCGCTCATCGGATCCGATGTCGGTCTTCACAGCAACAACTGGCCCTGTTCGGCGATGGGCAAGGTAACGCGCTCCAGGCGCAACAGAAAACGCTTGCGAGCCATGCCGCCGCCATAGCCGGTCAATGAACCGTCGGCGCCGATCACTCGATGGCAAGGCAACACGATGGACATCCGGTTGCTACCATTGGCCAGCCCTACAGCCCTGCTGCCGCCGGGCTTGCCCAGCAACAGGGCGATTTCGCCGTAGGTGCAGGTCGTGCCATAGGGCACCTGACGTAACGCTTCCCACACCTGGTTCTGAAAAATACTGCCGGGCGTGTGCAACGGCACTTCAAAACGGGTCAGGCTGGCGGCGAAATAGCGTTCGAGTTCGTCTTCGACCTGCAGCAGATGCGGATGCTCCCCGGCCCCGATCAGATAGCCATAGCGGCTGCGCAGTTCTTCGATTTCACGCCTCAGGATCGGCCGATCCAGAAACTCAAGCATCACCAGCCCGCGCCGTTCCGCCATGGCCAGCATCGGACCTAGCGGTGTGTGCAGCGGCTTGAAATACAGCGGCTCGCCGGTGGAAGGTTTGGCGGGCTTTGATTGCAGCAGGGTTTTCATGGCTGTGTTGAAGGCGGTGATCTGCTCGGCGGCGGTCTCGGTGAATCCTTCCAATGTCGGGCTCCGGTTTATGACGTGGAATGCAGTCCCTGTTGGAGCGAGGCTTGCCCGCGAAGGCTGGACTCGGTTCACGTTGGATCGCAGGAGTCTTTATCGTCGGAATGCCGCCCAGACCAAGCCTCGCTCCTACAGGGGATTGCATTTCAAACAGACAACTATGCTTCCATAAAAAAGCCGCGACATGCAGGCATGTCGCGGCTTTTTGGCTAACCCGTCAGCCCGCGATCATACCGCGCTGCGACGATACGCCCGGTAGTTAGGCTGCCAGAAATTGCGCTGAATGGCCTCGACCAGAAACTCTTCGGTAGTCTCCAGTGCCACACCATCGGCCTGTGCCTGTTTGGCCACTGCCAGCGCGATCTTCTTGCTGACTTCCTGAATTTCCTTCAGTGGCGGCAGCACGGCATCGCCCTTGCCGGTGACCATTGGCGAACACTCAGCCAGCGCGTTGGACGCCGCCATCAGCATCTTGTCGGAGATGCGCGTGGCTTTTGCCGCGATCACCCCCAGGCCAATGCCTGGGAAGATGTAGGAGTTGTTGCACTGAGCAATGTGGAACGTACGATCGCCTACGGTGACCGGGGCAAACGGACTCCCCGTTGCCACCAGTGCGTCGCCATTGGTCCAGGTCAGGACTTCCTGGGGGGTGACTTCAACTTTCGAAGTCGGGTTGGACAACGGCATCACCAGCGGCTTGGCGCAATGCTTGTGCATCTCGCGGATGACCTGCTCGGTGAACAGGCCACGCTGACCGGACACACCAATCAACACTGTCGGCTTGCCGTTGCTGACCACGTCCAGCAGCTCGGGATAGCCCTCGCCCGTCGACCAGCCCGCCACGTCAGCCGCTTTCTGCGCCAGGTTCTTCTGGAAGTCCAGCAGGTTATCCATGCTGTCAGTCAGCAGGCCAAAACGGTCGACCATCATCACCCGCTTGCGGGCTTCGGCTTCGCTCAGGCCTTCGATCACCATGGCCGCGATGATGTGCTCGGCGATACCGCAACCGGCCGAACCTGCGCCAAGAAACACCACGCGCTGCTGACCGAGGGTTTCGTTCTTGGCCTTGCACGCTGCCAGCAACGTACCCACGGCAACCGATGCAGTGCCCTGAATATCATCGTTGAAGCAGCACAGCTCGTCGCGATACTTGTCCAGCAACGGCATGGCGTTGGTCTGGGCGAAGTCTTCGAACTGCAACAGCACGTCCGGCCAGCGACGCTGCACGGCCTCGATGAACAGCGCGATGAACTCGTCGTATTCCTTGCCCGTCACCCGCTTGTTGCGCCAGCCCATGTACATCGGGTCGTCGAGCAACTCCTGATTGTTGGTGCCGACGTCCAGCACGATGGGCAGCGTGTACGCCGGGCTGATCCCGCCACACGCGGTGTACAGCGACAGTTTGCCGATTGGAATGCCCATTCCACCGATGCCCTGGTCGCCCAGGCCGAGGATACGCTCGCTGTCGGTGACCACGATGATCTTGATACGGTCTTTGGTGGCGCTGCGCAGGATATCGTCAATCCGATCGCGATCCGGGTAGGAGATGAACAGGCCACGGTGCGTGCGATAGATCTTGGAGAACTCCTGACACGCCTGCCCCACGGTCGGGGTGTAGATGATCGGCAGCATCTCATCGAGATGCGAATCCAGCAGGCGGAAGAACAACGTTTCGTTGTTGTCCTGAATCGAACGCAGGTAGATATGCTTGTCCAGGTCGCTGGCGCACTGCTGATACTGGCTGTAAACCCGCGTCACTTGTTCTTCGATCGTCTCTACGTTTTGCGGCAGCAGCCCGATCAGATTGAATTCGACCCGCTCTTGCGGGGTAAAAGCACTGCCTTTATTCAACAGGGGCATTTCCAGCAGCGAAGGGCCGGCATAGGAAATATATAAAGGTCGCGAAGTCTTGGTCATTTTCAGTTATCGCCTTTTCTCGTCTACTCGTATTCAGTCCGTACAGCCGAGGCAGGCAACCCGGAATCTCCTGGCGGAGCGCATCAGGGCCAGCCCCGAAAAATCGGGGGCGTGAAATCAAGGTGCATATCTTACTCGCGCAAAATCGTGTTGCGACAATTTGCCGCTACTACATGGCGAATGGATGGCAAAAAAGGAAGTCGTCGCGCCCGTCACTGGTGGGTAGACTTTGATTTGTCGCAGAATATGTAGCGAATGCGAATCATATAGGAGCCAACGTGTTAGCGAGCCGTCCTATGGTGCGATCAGATACATCGCCTCGCCAACACGTTGGCTCCTACAGAAATCTCATGACCAACCCGAGGTAACTCATGCTCAACAACCGACGCTTCGCGGCCTTTCTGTTCGACATGGACGGCACGCTGCTCAATTCCATCGTCGCCGCCGAACGGGTCTGGACTCACTGGGCACAGAAGCATGGGCTGGATGTCATGACCTTCTTGCCGACCATTCACGGCGTGCGCTGCATCGACACCATTCGCAACCTGAACCTGCCGGGCGTCGACCCTGAGCGGGAGGCAGCGGCCATTTCCCAGGCAGAAATCGACGACGTGGAAGGCGTGATTGAAATCGCCGACGCCGCCCGCCTCCTCGCCTCACTGCCACCGGAGCGCTGGGCCATCGTCACCTCGGCACCTCGCGCATTGGCCCAAGCACGTCTCAAAGCCGCAGGTCTGGAACTGCCGATCAACATCGTCACGGCCGAAGACGTCAGCCAGGGCAAACCCGCTCCGGACTGCTTTCTGCTAGCCGCCAAACGGCTGGGCGTCGACCCAGGGAAATGCCTGGTCTTCGAAGACGCTCCAGCCGGGATCGCTGCCGCAGAAGCAGCGGGTGCCAGTGTGATGGTGATTACCGCGACTCATGAACATGAGATGGACACGCCGCATGGGACATTGGCGAGCTATGAAGGGGTGACGGTGGTGGTTGATGCTGATGGCTTGGGCTTGGGCTTGGTGAGTCGTTGAATTGGAAAGCCGCGCGTGGCGCGGCCGAGACTCATAAAAATTTGATGATCAGCGCGGTGACCGTTGCGGCAGCGCCGAACATCCCGATGGCAATGAAAACGGGATACCAGAACATTTCGAGGCTCATTTTTCCAGTTTCAGTTTTGAGCTTCTCCGCTTCGAGGCAGAGCTTGTCAGCCTCCAAAACGAGCTTGCGAGTGTCAGCGATCATCCTGATCATCTCAATCTGAAGTTTTTCGCGTTCGTCATCGCGCATAGCGTGTTCCTGCATGGACTTTTCCTGAAATGAGCACCGAATTATTCGACGCCCTGAACGTGCCTCGGATGGTATCTGCGGGGCTGAACGTTCATTTTCCGCCAATTCCATTTGGCCGCTGCGGTAGATATTTACTGCTCCCCTTTTGACTGTCAACCTGCGCACCTGCCGTCTGAGAAGGACGCCTCAACTGCAACACTGAATCATGAAGACTCGCTCAGTGACGGGCTATGATCAATGTCAGTTTTCCTGGAGACAAACAAAATGACTATTCGATGGATGATGGCTGCATTGGCTGTGGTGATCGTCACTGGCTGCAGTGCCTAAGTCAGGGCGATGGGAGAGGCGGCAAAGCGGACATGGACGGTCGACCCAACATCTCTTGCGAGGCGACCCCGCCGAACCAGCCGGGGTGCTACTCGAAACCGTCGAAGTATGGTTCTTTCAACTGATCCGCCACCTTGAGCAACATCGACGCTCAAGCCCTCGGCCTAGAGCGCCGGGCCTGTGAGCAGCGCATCGATTGCACTGATGATTACTATCGAAACGGGCGCCTGCCCGATTGCTGGCATTGATTCATATAATCGCCTGCAAATTCTCCCCCTCGCCTGCCCTCAGGCGACATACACCCCGGAACTCGACACATGCCAAGCGCAAGCCAGGCCCCTAGCGGCCTTCCCGAACATAGCCAGCAAAGCGTCAAACAGCAGTGGCTGGCGATTCTCTCGGTTGCAGTAGGCGCATTCGCCCTGGTGACCAGCGAGTTTCTCCCGGTGGGCGTACTCAATGACGTCGCCAGCGATCTGGGCATCAGTGCCGGTCACGCGGGTCTGATGGTGACCCTGCCCGGCATCGCGGCCGCCCTCGCCGCCCCGTTGCTGTCTGTGGGCATTGGCGCCATGGACCGTCGCTACCTGCTGATCGGTCTGACGCTGCTGATGATCATTGCCAACTCGGTCGTGGCCTTTTCAAGCGACTTCACCCTGCTGCTGTTCGGCCGCGTACTGCTGGGTATCAGCATCGGCGGTTTCTGGGCCACGGCTATAGCCCTCAGCGGCCGACTGGCTCCCAAGGGAGTCGGTGTGGCACAGGCGACGTCGATCATCATGGTCGGCGTGACGCTGGCGACTGTGCTGGGCGTGCCGGTAGGCACCTGGCTCAGCGGCTTGATGGGCTGGCGCATGACCTTTCTGGTCACCGCTCTGGTTGGAGTACCGGTGCTACTGGCACAGATTTTCCTGCTGCCGCGGCTCAACCCGGACAAGGCTATTCGGGTGAGTGACCTGCCGGCCCTGTTTACCAATCCACAAGCGCGGGTCGGACTGATCGCCGTATTACTGATCGGCCTTGCGCACTTTGCCGCGTACACCTACGTCGCCCCGTTTTTCAAGCAAAGCTCGGGCTTTGACGGGCCAACCATCGGCTCTCTGCTGTTGCTCTACGGCGTGGCCGGGGTCGCGGGTAACATCTTTGCCGGCTTCGCCGCCAATCGCAGCGTGCGCTACACCCTGCTGCTGGTCGCACTGATGATCGGTACCAGCACAGCGCTGTTCCCTTACTTCGCCACCGGCATGACCGGCGCCGTGATGCTGATCGCCCTCTGGGGTTTTGCCTTCGGCGCCTTCCCGGCGTGCGCCAGTATCTGGATGTTCGTCGTGGCACCCAAAGACGTCGAACGCGGCATGCCGCTCTTCGTCGCGCTGTTTCAGGTGATCATCGCCCTGGGCTCGTTCTTCGGCGGGATGATCGTCGACCAGCTCGGCACCTCGGTGCTCCTGAGCCTGGCCACGGCCCTGGTAGGCTGCGGCTTTGCGACGGTGCTGGTGCTGGGGCGCAATGTCAGCAACGACCTGGCAGCGCAGCCGGCCTGATCTGCTTATAGAAATGCGAAAGCCCCGTAGCTTCTTCAGGTGCGGGGCTTTTTTATGTGCGGTTATCTTGGACTGTTAACTGCCATTACTCACGAGCCGAGAGGCGTTCGGTAATCATAGCCACTGCCTGCGAAGGAGACGTCAGAGCTGTGTCGATGCAAAAGGGAGCGTCCACCCACAGTTCATACTCATGGTTCAGTACAGATTCCCAAGTAGGCGGCGTCAACCCGGGAATATCAGCCGTCCTCGTTTCTACCCGGCGCCGGTGTTCATCTGTATCGGAACAAATCACTTGAATATCGACTAATCGAACGCCAGCGTCTGAAGCGATATCGCTCCACGTGACCCGGCTTTCCATGACCGGGTTGACGCAATCAACGATGACCGTGTGGCCTATTCGAAGATTACTAAGAGCAAGTTCATTGGCGACCAGATAGCCACTGCGCCCAACATCTCCTGCAAGCGCGCCGGAGTGTCGAATTGCTTGCTCAATCGTGTCGATTCGTAGATAAACGGCACCTGTCTGCGCGACGAGGTCTTTGGCGATTGTGGTTTTCCCGGTACCAGGCAGGCCGCAGAAGACAATGAGCATTGGGTGTCCTTTGATTGATGGCTACGCCTTAACGTCGGCACAATGCTCAACAATTCAAGCTTTGGCAATCTGCCCTCCGTCAATAATGAAATCGTCCCAAGATCAGCCATCAATCCCCTCGTTGGCTGATCTGATTCAGCTGCGAGACCTATGTGCGGTATTGGGCTACGGATTGCCGCAGTTCATCAATGAATACGAAGAAGCGCTGGCCTCAAGCGATTAAAAGCCTCGCGCGAGGGCTACCCGGCCCTATTGATCAACCTTAACGGATATGGAAATTCACGTGAAAAAATCTGGCCTGTCATTCGCTCTTTCATGCGCCATTGGCGTTGCAATGCTAAGCGGTTGTGCCGCGTCTGTGAAATCAGGAGGCGGTGCTTCACTGGTCATTCAAGAGTCGGCGAAACAGAACCTTGTCGTCAGCTTCACAGGCAACGAAAAGGTTTTGCGCAACGAAGACTGGCCACTCCTGAAGAGCGACTGGAGTGAGGCTTTAAAGACCGAAGCGGTGAGCGCAGGTTACAGCCTGAAGGAGGCTCAAAATCTGAGCCAGGGCAATGCGCAAGGTGTGGGCATCACAGTCAATGTGTCCAACTTCCGCTACCTGACGCCAGGCGCTCGTTACGGCGCGGGTGTCATGGTGGGTAATGCATGGGTGAACTCAACTGCGGACTTCTCGGATCTGAGTTCTGGAAAGCTGATCGGCAGCCGCACTTATGACACCTCGTCATCAGCCTGGGAAGGAGTCATGTCGGCCATGACTCAGAAGCAAGTGCAGGCGATTGCGAAGCAGATCATCTCCGACATCAAAAGCGCGAAAGACAAGTAGCCTTGGCCTAACCGTACGGGTGCCCGCCATTATCATGCATGGATGATGGCGGCTTGAATCCGAGCCCGGCCAAGCGTCGGGTTTTCCGTATATGCCCTACGCCATTCGCTTCATCGACAACTCCATCTTCCCCATCAGGTCTCTCTGTTCTTTCAGCGAGAGCACCAACCTGGCGATCGATCTGCTGGTAGAAAGCTCAGACAAAGGCATGCCAGCTACAGACAGCTCGATGTCTCCCGATCCAGGCTTGAGGAGCTTCACCGAGAAGGTGTCGTTTGCACCGATGACGCATTCGCACGTCGAGGGCAAAAATGCTGTTTCAAGAATTCGCTGGATATCTGACTTTGAATACATCATCCGTCCTCCGCTGAATCGACAGTTTCGTCAAGAGTAGACAATCTTGAGCCGATTTGGTGTCAATCATGCTGCGCCCTGGTCAAGCCAAGGTCTTACCATTGTATCTATCGACCCGATAGCTTCTTTAGAGGCAGGGTTTCTCTCAGCGCACGCCCATAGTGATATCAGAACGCCTTCACGGCGCGAAATAACTCTATAAGGCGCTGTTGATGCATATTTTCGGTTTGGTCCTGCTGATACTTGTGCTCACGCTCAGCTACCTCTGCAGAAGCGGCGAAGGCCTCGTGGCAACGATGGCCAATGTGCTGATGGTCTCCAGCGCAGTAAGCCTGTATCTCTACCCTGCCCTTTGCGCCGCTGGCCACGCTGCCGAGATTCGACATTCGATCTACAAGCTGAATCTTCTCCTGGGCTGGACTGTAGTCGGATGGCTCGTGGCTTATTACCGCGTTCTTGTTTTCCAGATTCAGGATAAATAATGCAGGTCACGTCTGCGTATCCAGCAAATCCTTCACGCTTTTTTCACGCGACACACCGTATGGTAATCACAGCTCCTAATGCTTTAAGCCCGTTGACTCCCCATCGCGGGCTTTTATTTTGCCTACGGCCGGGCGTTTCATTCAGCGCAGAGTGAATGCTTCCGTGGTGCGGCCATGAAAAACACAAACCCATTTTGGGATAATTCCAATTCAGTTTTATTTAGGTAGCCGGATCACTGAACGGCATCTTTAAGTGAAAACCATCCACAACACCCGCTATCAATCCCTCCTGACTTTGCTCCTTGAGGCTCGGGCCAAATCAGCCTGCCCCAAAAAGAGCTGGCGACGAACTTGGGTCGGCCGCAGTCCTTCGTATCGAAAACCGAAAATGCTGAGCGCAGATTGGATGTGATTGAGTTTATGGAAATGTGTCGGGGGCTTGATGCGGATCCGCATGTGTTGCTGGTTCGGTTGGAGAAGATGAACGCCGAACAGTAGTTGCTCGCGATGTTATTCCGCGCGCACAAAAAAGCCCCAGAAGCATAACTTCTGGGGCTTTCATTTGTATGGCGGAGAGATAGGGATTCGAACCCTAGGTACTGTCGCCAGTACAACGGATTTCGAATCCGTCCCATTCGGCCACTCTGGCATCTCTCCAACGGCGCGCATCATAACAGCTCAATCGCAGAAGGCGAACCCTTTTGCTGATTTTTTTTCGTGCTATCAAGCGCTTGCAGCTCTTTTCCCGTCTTAGAGCGGTACGCCCAGACGGTTGGCGACTTCTTCGTAAGCTTCGATGACGTCACCGAGGCCCTGGCGGAAGCGGTCTTTGTCCATTTTCTTCTTGGTGTCCTTGTCCCACAGGCGGCAGCCGTCCGGGCTGAATTCGTCGCCCAGGACGATGGAGCCGTCGCTGAACACGCCGAATTCGAGTTTGAAGTCGACCAGCAGCAGGCCGGCGTCATCGAACAGTTTGCTCAGCACGTCATTGACCTTGAGCGACAGTTCTTTCATGCGAACCAGTTGCTCGGCGGTGCCCCAACCGAACGCCACGACGTGGGATTCGTTGATGAACGGGTCGCCCTTGGCGTCGTCCTTGAGGAACAGCTCGAAGGTGTACGGGTTGAGCTTGGTGCCCTCTTCGATGCCCAGGCGCTTGACCAGGCTGCCGGCGGCGTAGTTACGCACGACGCATTCAACCGGGATCATGTCGAGCTTTTTGACCAGCACTTCATTGTCGGCCAGCAGCTTGTCGAACTGGGTCGGAATGCCCGCTGCTTCGAGTTTTTGCATGATGAAGGCGTTGAACTTGTTGTTCACCATGCCTTTGCGGTCCAGCTGTTCGATGCGCTTGCCGTCGAAGGCCGACGTGTCGTTACGAAACAGCAGGATCAAGCGGTCAGCGTCGTCGGTCTTGTAAACCGACTTGGCTTTGCCGCGGTAGAGTTCTTCACGTTTTTCCATGATGGGCTCCGCTTGCTAAGTAGTTGGGCTAGGCGATATGTCGCCAGTCGAGCCCTGAATCTTGATCGGCCAATTGTAGCCAGTCCGGATCGCACCCGAGGGTGTCGACGAAACATTGCCGGGCCAGATGCGGCAGATTGTTCTTGCTGCTGAGGTGAGCCAGGACCAGGTGTTGCAAGTCCTGCCAGCCCAACTCATTCACCAGGCTTGCGGCCTGATGGTTATTCAGATGCCCTTCGTTGCCACCGACCCGCTGCTTGAGAAAGTACGGATAGTGACCTCGGGCAAGCATGTCGCGGCAGTGATTGGACTCGATCATCAAGGCGTCCAGCCCGTGGTAGCTCTGCAGCACCGTGGGGCAGTACGAACCGAGATCGGTCAGCAGACCGAAACGACGCTGGCCGTTGTTGAACACAAATTGCGTAGGTTCCAGCGCATCGTGGGAAACGGACACCACGTCGATGTTCAGTGCCCCCACCTGCAACGCCTGCCCGCCGACCAGATAACCGGCGACTTCGACAGGTTTGCGCATCCCGCGCGACGTGCCATTGCTCAAGTACACCGGCAGATTGTAGCGCCGCGACAGCAAGCCCACGCCATGCACATGATCGGCATGTTCGTGGGTCACCAGAATGGCGCTCAGCTGATGCGCACTGACGCCAAGTCGCGCCAGCCGCCGCTCGGTTTCCCGCAGGGAGAAACCACAATCCACCAGCACATACGTGTCGTTGCTGGCGACCAGCGTGCCGTTCCCTCGGCTGCCGCTGCCCAGTACCGCGAAACGCACTTAACCCAGGTTGTCTTGAATGATGCCCAGTACACGACGGGCAACATCAGCTGGCGCGACGGTGTTGATGTTCTTCTCGACCGTTACCTGAACGTTGTCACCCACCTTGCTCAGGCGAACCTGATAGCGATCGGCACGGGCATCGATCTCTTCCTTGGTTTCCTTGCTGCCGAACATCCGGCCGAAGAAACCCGGCTGATTTTCAGGGGTGTCGGCCCGCTCGGCGAGGTTGATGTAGTAGAGACCCAGGCTGCGGTTGATGTCTTCAACGCGCCATTCACCCTGATTCAGGGCACGACCGACACTGGACCACGCGCGATCCAGATCCGAACCTACGTTCAGCACCGGGTTGCCGCTGCCGTCTTCGCTCAGGGCGACACGGTTAGGGGTGTCGTAATCGCGAGCTGCCAGCAAGGAGACCGAGGCGCCCTGCGCTGCGCTGCTGCTCAGCGCGGCGAGCATGTCGTCGGTCAGAGCGGCGTCCAGCGCGATGTTGGTGGTACGCGACGGGAAATCGACTTCGGCAGTGCTGCCAGCCGGGCGCGAGACGCTCACCACGTAGACTTCGCTGGTGTTGCGCTGCACACCGGGCTCGATGCGCACACGAACACGGGTTTCGGCGTCAGCCGCAGTGCCAGTGGCGCTCAGACGCTTGGCAACAGAGGCCGATAGCTCGTCCAGACGCTGCCAGGTGGTGGTGAACTCGCCCACCTGTGGACGATCTTCGGCGATGCGGAAACCGTTGTCTTCAAAGTACTGATGCGCCACCGGCCAGACTTCGGCAGGTGCGCGCTGGGCCAGTACCGAGCGGGTGTCACCGGTTTTCTGCAGGCTGAAATCGCTGGCGTCAGCGGTGGTTGCCAACGGTTGCGGGCGGGGTACGGTGTACTCGCCTTTCACGGTGTTGTCAGCCACGTTGCGCGGGATCGGCAGCAGCGGATCAAGGCGTTTTGTTTCCGAAACACCGGCAGGAATCTGCATCGGCGCAGTCTGCTGTGCTTCGAGGTAATCACTGCCACGGTCACGGAAGTAACCATCTTCACCCCAGAGCCAACCGCAACCGCTGGTGCTGGAGATAATCAAGGCAAGTGCGGATAGTCCGGCCAATCGCTTCATTGCGTAATGCTTCCTCAATTAAACCAGGACGCCGGACTGGCGCATGGCCTGACGCAGCGGTTCGTGACAGGCCTGGCTGAGCCAGGTGAGCGGCAGACGGATACCGTCCGGCATCAAACCCATTTCATGCAAAGCCCATTTCACGGGAATAGGGTTGGATTCGATAAACAGGGTCTTGTTGAGCGGCATGAGTTTTTCATGGATCGCCCGGGCAGCGCTTGCGTCACCGCGCATTGCGGCAGCGCACATTTCGCTCATGTCGCGAGGTGCGACGTTGGCGGTCACGGAGATATTGCCCTTGCCGCCTGCCAGGATCAGTTCGATCGCGGTAGCGTCATCACCGGAGTACACCAGGAATTCACTGCTGACCCTGGCGAGGATGTCCCTGGCGCGCTGGATGTCACCCGTGGCTTCCTTGATGCCGATGATATTCGGCACCGTGGACAAGCGCACGACGGTGTCCGCCAGCATGTCGCAGGCAGTACGGCCAGGCACATTGTAGAGGATCTGAGGAATGTCTACCGCTTCGGCAATCGTCTTGAAGTGCTGGTAGAGGCCTTCCTGAGTCGGCTTGTTGTAATACGGCGTGACCAGCAGACATGCGTCCGCCCCAGCGCTCTTGGCGTTGTTGGTCAACTCGATCGCTTCACGCGTGGAGTTGGCGCCTGTGCCTGCAATGACAGGAATACGACCTGCAACCTGCTTGACGACGCGACGAATCACCTCGATGTGTTCATTCACATCAAGCGTGGCCGATTCACCTGTGGTGCCAACGGCGACAATGGCGTTGGTGCCCTCTTGCAGGTGGAAGTCCACCAGTTTGCTCAGGCTGTCCCAGTCCAGACGTCCCTGTGCATCCATGGGTGTGACCAGTGCCACCATGCTGCCCGCAATCATGCAACCGCTCCTGCCGGAAAAAGAGAGCGGTAATGGTACTGGCGCTATCAGCCTTGTACAAGCGAAGTACCACGCTGTGAGCATTCCCCTGAGCGATGGTTTTCGCTACCCTTCGTTCTTTGATCGGTACTGGTCATCTGCGCGCCCCTTTCAATCGGTCGTTTTTTTCATCGGAACCTCTGCTCCAGCGCTGTTGCAGCCTGCCTTTGCTGGATCCGGCAGCTGTGCCCCGCCAGGGTTGCGGTTGTGCTCTGATGCCGTCGATTGCCGATTCGGTCGTGCAAGCCAATAAATCTACCGACCACTCATCGTTTAGGAATGCTGCATGTCGTCCACCCCCACAGTTCGCGAACAATTCCTTGTCATCAGTGCCCTTGGCGCCAACCCAATGGAGCTGACCAACGTCCTGTGCCGCGCCAGTCACGAAAGTCGCTGCGCCGTGGTCAGCTCCCGGCTTACGCGTCATGGCGAATACAGCGCGCTGATCCTCCAGGTCTCCGGCAGCTGGGACGCCCTGGCGCGCCTTGAAACCGGTTTGCCGGGCCTGTCCAAGAAGCACGACTTCACTATCAGCGTGGTGCGCAGCGCGACGCTCGAAAGCCGACCCGAAGCCCTGCCTTATGTGGCTTACGTCAGTTCCGCGTATCGTCCGGACATCATCAATGAGCTGTGCCAGTTCTTCATGGACCACAACGTCGAGCTGGAAAACCTGATCTGCGACACCTATCAGGCACCGCAAACCGGCGGCACCATGCTTAACGCGACCTTCACCGTCACGCTGCCGGCGGGCATCCAGATCAGCTGGCTGCGCGATCAGTTCCTGGATTTCGCCGATGCGCTGAACCTCGATGCGCTGATCGAACCGTGGCGCCCACAAGCCCCTATGTAAGGATGTCGTCATGGCTGTAGCAGTAGACCAACCGGTAGGCGACTTTCAGGTCCAGGCCACTAGCGGTCAGGCGATCAGCCTGTCCGAGTTGAAAGGCCAGCAAGTGGTGATTTATTTTTACCCCAAGGACAGCACCCCTGGCTGCACCACCGAGGGCCAGGACTTTCGCGATCATCACGCACAGTTCCAGGCCGCCAACACCGTGGTGTTCGGTGTGTCGCGGGACAGCCTCAAGTCCCACGAGAACTTCAAGGCCAAGCAGTCGTTCCCGTTCGAGCTGATTTCCGACAAGGACGAAGCGCTTTGCCAGCTGTTCGACGTGATCAAACTCAAGAAGCTGTATGGCAAGGAATACCTGGGCGTGGATCGCAGCACTTTCCTGATCGACAAGGAAGGCGTGCTGCGTCACGAATGGCGCGGCCTGAAGGTGCCGGGGCATGTGGTTGCGGTGCTGGAGAAGGCTCAGGCGTTGAATAAGGCCTGAATCTCTGGGGCCTTTCAATCGTCATTGCGAGCAAGCTCACTCCTACAGGGGAATACGATCTGTTGGAGCGAGGCTTGCCCGCGAATGGGTCGACGCGGTTACACAGATACACCGCGTTATCGTTTTTCGTGGGCAAGCCTCGCGCCAACGGACAGTGCAGTCTTAAAGCAGCGGCGCCACGGTCGGCTCCTGCCTCGGCCACGCATCCAGCACGGCCTTGAACAGAGTCGCCAGCGGAATCGCGAAGAAGATCCCCCAGAAGCCCCACAGCCCGCCGAACAGCAGCACCGCGCAGATGATCGCCACCGGGTGCAGGTTGACCGCCTCCGAGAACAGCAGCGGAACAAGCACGTTGCCATCCAGTGCCTGGATGATGCCGTAGACCACCATCAGATAGATGAACTGATCGCTCCAGCCCCACTGGAACAAGGCGATCAATGCCACCGGCACGGTGACCACCACGGCGCCGACATAAGGCACCACCACCGAAATCCCCACCAGCATCGCCAGCAAGGCGGCGTAATTGAGACCCAGCGCCACGAAGCCGATGTAGGTCACGCCGCCGCAGATGAAAATCTCGATGACCTTGCCACGGATGTAATTGGCGATCTGCAGGTTCATGTCTTCAGCCACGCGCGTCAGCAACGCGCGCTCGCGAGGCAGATAACCGCTGACCCAGCGGCCGATCATGCGGCGGTCCTTGAGGAAGAAGAACACCAGAATCGGCACCAGCACCAGATAGATCATCAGATTGGCCAGCAACGGCAGGCTCGACAGCGAGAACGTCAGGGCCCACTGACCGAACTTGCCGATTTCGCCCCTGGCGGCATCAATGGCATGCAACACCTGCTCATCGGAGACCAGATGCGGGTAGCGTTCGGGCAACAGCAGTAGCAGGGATTGCCACTTGGCAAGCATGCCAGGCAGCTCGTTGAACAGCGTGATCAGTTGATGCCAGAGCAGCGGCACCAGCACTAACAGGAACACCAGCAAGGCGCCCATGAACAGCATGAACACCAGGCCGACCGCGCCGCCTTCCGGCACGCGAAAACGTTCGAGCAGGCTCACCAGCCCGTGGAGCAGAAACGCCAGCACCATCCCGGCCAGCACCGGCGCCAGCATGCCGCCAAGGGTCAGAACAACGGTGAACGCCAGGAACAGCAACACGGCGAGTACCACCGCTTCTTCATCCGAGAAGTAGCGCTGCACCCAGTTGCGAAGCACGTTGAACATCAAAAATCCTTTTGCGAATAAAGAGACTTCAAGCCTTGCGGAGCCAGTAGGTATAAACACCCGACTCGACCTGTTCATGAAGCAGTTCATGGCCAGCAAGCCTGGCGAAACTGCGCAAGTCGCGCTGGGAACCGGCATCCGTCGCGATGACCTTGAGCACCATCCCAGCGCTCAGGCGATTGAGCTCCAGCTTGGCCTTGAGCAACGGCAGCGGACAATTGAGCCCACTGGCATCGACTTCGGCGTCACAGGTTTCGGGGCGCGTTACAGCGTCAGACATCGTTTCTCTCCGGGCAGGCACATCGAATTGCAGGCTGATAGCAAAATGTTCATCACGATATTTCAGGAAGGCCTTAAAGAATACCCCACTCTGGTCAGCAAGCCATTGAGCCAGCTACAGTACGGGTTCTCCAACTCAGAGCTCCATGGATGAATTTTCTGCGCCCCACCCTGCTGACGCTCGCCTGCCTGCTCGCAGTTCCAGGCCATGCCGACGACCTGCCCTCGCTTGGCGATGCCAGCTCTTCCATCGTTTCTCCGGAGCAGGAATACCAGCTTGGCCGTGCCTGGCTGGGCCTGCTGCGCAGTCAGGTGCCGCAACTCTCCGACCCGCAGCTCAAGGATTATGTCGAAACGTCGGTGTATCGCCTGGCCGAAACCAGTCAGGTCAACGACCGGCGCCTGGAATTCATCCTGATCAATAGCCCACAGCTCAACGCCTTCGCGGCACCAGGCGGGATTATCGGAGTCAATGGCGGTCTGTTCCTCAATGCCCAGACCGAAGGCGAATACGCCTCGGTCCTGGCGCACGAACTGGCTCACTTGTCGCAACGGCACTTTGCCCGTGGCGTGGAGGCCCAGCAGCGCATGCAAGTACCGGTGCTGGCCGCCATGCTGGCCGGGATCGTCATGGCCGCAGCCGGTGCCGGTGATGCAGGCATCGCGGCGATTGCCGGCTCTCAGGCCGCTGCGATTCAGGAACAACGACGCTTTTCCCGTCAGAACGAGCAAGAAGCTGACCGCATAGGCATTCTCAATCTGGAAAAGGCCGGTTACGACCCACGCAACATGCCAACCATGTTCGAACGCCTGATGCGCCAGTATCGCTTTGATGCCAAGCCCCCTGAGTTTCTGCTGACTCACCCGGTGACCGAATCGCGAATCGCCGACACCCGCAACCGCGCCGAACAGGCCAAGCCTGGGGGCAAGGAAGACAGCGTGCGCTATCAACTGATGCGTGCCCGCGTGGCGCTGATCTACGAGGAAACCCCAGGGATCGCCGCGAAACGCTTCCGCGCTCAACTGGTCGAGAATCCCAAGTCGGCACCCGCTCGCTATGGCCTGGCGATTGCGCAAATCAAGGCGGGTCAGCTCAATGAAGCACGTGAGACCCTCAAGCCTTTGCTGGACGGCTCACCGAACGACATCACTTACAACCTGACGCAGATCGACCTGGACATCACCAACAACCGTCTGGCCGACGCACAGCAGCGGGTGGACCGCATGCTGAGCCAATTTCAGGACAACTACCCGCTCAACCAGGTACGCGTCGACGTGCTGCTCAAGCAGAACCGCACGGCCGAGGCGGAAAAAGCCCTCGACGGGTTACTCAAGCGTCGTCCCGATGATCCGGATATCTGGTACCTGGTGGCCGAAACCCGCGGCCTGAACGGCAATACCATCGGCCTGCACCAGGCCCGTGCCGAGTATTTTGCGCTGGTGGGTGATTTCAGGCAGGCGATTCAACAGCTGGATTTTGCCAAACGCCGGGCGAACAACAATTTCCAGCTGGCCTCGCGAATCGATGCCCGTCAAAAGGATCTGATCGAGCAGGAGCGGATGGTCAAGGGGATGATGTAGAAGAGCGCATCATCCCGTTGGAGCCAGGCTTGCCCGCGAAGGGGGATAACGCGGTCCGTCAGGCAAACCGAGGCGGCTGATTCGCGGGCAAGCCTCGCTCCAACGAACGCCATCATCTGTAGCAGCCCCATCAAATCAGGCATTCCCCGCCTGCTTCAAGCGCGCTGCCTGGGTGAAGTCCAGCATGCGCTGCAAGGGCCTGACCGCGTGAGGAATGACGGCAGGGTCGACGAAGATCTCGTTGCTGCCCTCGCGCAGGCACTGCAGCGTGCGCTCAAGGGTGTTCATTGCCATCCACGGGCAATGTGCGCAACTGCGACACGCCGCGCCGTTACCCGCCGTTGGCGCCTCGATGAAAATCTTGTCCGGGCACAACTGCTGCATCTTGTAGAAGATGCCCCGGTCGGTGGCCACGATAAACATCTTGTTCGGCATTCTCTGCGCCGCTGCGATCAGTTGACTGGTCGAGCCCACCGCGTCCGCCAGGTCGATCACCGACTCAGGCGACTCAGGGTGCACCAGAATGGCCGCCTCCGGGTACAACGCCTTCATGTCTTCAAGCTGCTTGGACTTGAATTCTTCATGGACGATGCAAGCGCCGTCCCAGAGCAGCATGTCCGCACCGGTGGCGCGCTGGATGTAACGACCCAGGTGCTTGTCCGGTGCCCAGATGATTTTCTCGCCGTTGTCCATCAGGCTCTCGACGATCTCCAGCGCGCAGCCAGAGGTCACCACCCAGTCAGCCCGGGCCTTGACCGCTGCAGAGGTGTTGGCATAGACCACTACGGTACGCTCGGGATGCTGATCGCAAAACGCTGAGAACTCGTCGACCGGACAGCCCAGATCCAGCGAGCAGGTCGCTTCGAGCGTCGGCATCAGCACGCGTTTTTCAGGGTTGAGAATCTTGGCGGTTTCGCCCATGAAGCGCACGCCCGCCACCAACACGGTTGTGGCTGAATGGTTGTTGCTGAAACGCGCCATCTCCAGAGAGTCGGACACACAACCACCGGTCTCTTCGGCGAGCGCCTGAATGACCGGATCACAGTAGTAATGCGCGACCAGCACCGCATCCTGCGCCTTCAACTCGGCGGCGATGGCAGTGCGGTAATGCATCTGCTCCTCGACACTCAGCTCTTTGGGCTGCTTGGCATCAAGGTGGGCCTGGACCAACAGGCGTTCTGAAATTTGCGTCATGTTCGCTGGACCTGAAAGCGCTCGATAGCGCACAAGGCGAGTTTACACCCGAAAAGCGGACACAAAAAAAGCTGGAAATCCTCATTCATCACGGGCCTTCCAGCTTTATAAGTATGTCGACCGGGGTCGTGTTCGGTCTTGATGCGGTCGGTCGGGCCGCCCGCTCAAGCCGCTGAAGGCGCCAGGATTCTAGCCAGCCGCTGGATGTTTTACCATCAGTTTTACGAGCGGCGTCCTGCGTTTACGGGCTTTCAGCCACTTCCACCCGATTGCGGCCTGCGCGCTTGGCGCAATACAGCGCAGCGTCGGCCAGACCATAGGCCGTGTCGAAATCGGTGCCCGGCGCGCTGATGCTGACGCCGAAGCTCGCGGTGATCGAGCGCTCCACAGGAGCCGGAAAAACATACTCGGCGATGGCGCCACGCATCGCTTCGGCAAGAGCAAGCCCCTCTTGCAGCGCGCCCCCAGGGATCAACACCGTAAACTCTTCGCCGCCAACCCGTCCGATGGTCCCCGCATCGCCCACGATACGCCGCAAGCACGTCACGATGCCCTTGATCACGGCGTCGCCTACCGGGTGGCCGAACTGATCGTTGACGCGTTTGAAATGATCGATGTCCAGCACGATCATCACGGCACCTGACTCACGCAGCGCCTGGACCGAGCAATCAATCACCGCGCCGCGATTCAGGGCGCCGGTCAACGGATCGTGGGTGGCACGGTATTCAAGCTGCTGCGCAAGGGTCTGCAGCTGTGTGTTCAGCGTGTTCATTTCCCGCTCGGCACGATCACTGCGGCCGATCAGGCGACGGGTTTCGCGCATCAGGCGTTCGAAATGAGTAATCAACTCGCCCAGCGACTGCCGGTAGACCGCCGGATCGGCGTCAGCCAGCGCGAATGCTTCCCGGGCACTCTCAAGCGCATCGTTTTCGCTCTTGAACAGGTCCGGGACGCTGTCTGCGGCAAAACCCGTAGAAATACCCTTGGAAACAACCGCAGTGCGCATGGTCTTCCTCCAGGTCAGGCAGAAACCGGATGATCGGTGAACTGGATGGCCTTGAAGTCAGCCTGCAACTCTTCGCCAAATTCGAAAATCGTCTCGTCTTCTTCGTCGTGGTACCAGTTCATCTGAACCGTGACACCCGACTGCGCCGCCTCATCCAGCGCATCGAACAGACTGAACAGCATTTTGGTGCTGGAGCTGTTGAAGTATGCCAAGGCGATATCGGCAGTGATGAGCGACGCGTCGGACTGCGCCAGATAGGCGCGCAGTTGCTGAACCACCGGCGCATAGAAGGCGGCGGCGTTCTCGGGATACGACTCGCCTTTGATGACCAGCAGATTCTCACTGAAACGAAAGTCCACTTCCGGCGAAGTCGGTGTTGCTGCGATATAGAAATTGTCCATCTTGATCACGTCGCTCCTGGTCAAATAGTGGCTTTGAGGCAAAACAGGGTGGTGTCCGGATCGTCCGCGCGCGGGTGGAAAGCGAACTCCAGCGGCGCACTCGCGTCACGCGCCATGGTCAGAAACCCCAGGCCTGCGCCTTTGCTGCCCTCCGGCGTCTCAGCGCGCAAGGAGACCTTGTACGCTTGCTTGATTTCCTCCAGAGACATGTTCGCCAGCGGCTCAAGCTTGTCTCGCAGACGCTGGGCGTCACAGGTGGCAATCGGGTTGGCGCAGAGCATGAGGTGCCTCTCGCCGTCAGCACTGATGCAAACCGCGCCCTGACGCACAGCGGGCTCTTGCATTGAGGGGTCCAGAGAGTCCGACGAATAATGGATGATGTTCTGCGACAGCTCGATGAACGACGAAAACAACTTGCGACGCCGAGAGCTATCGACACCGGAAACTTCCAGCTGCAACTTCACGATTTCGGCCATGGCCGCGACGATGCTGTGGGAGAAATACCCCATGTGATAGAAAATCACGTTGCGCTGCTGGGCCAGGTCGAAGAAAGCGTAATCCTGGCTGGAGGTCGACGAGTTATTCATGGCTTGTCCTGAAGGCGGGCACAAAAGAAAGTCAGATCATCGCGGCGCGGCTGCTCACCCTGCCAGTCTCCAAGGGCACCGAGCAGCGCCGCGCAAATCTGGCTGGTGGGCTGGTGGCGGTGTTCAAGGATCAACTCGCAGGCGCGGCGCTTGCCGAAAGCGATGTTCCGCGGGCCGCCGATCTGATCGGTCAGGCCGTCGGTGGTAATGAACAGCACGCTGCCGGACTGCAGAACCAGGGTACTTTGCGTCCATTGGTAGTCTTCATCGCTGTCGACATAACCAACGCCCATCCGCTGCCCGGCCAGGCTGGTAAATTGCTGATCATCAGGTTGCAGCACGTGCAGCGCGACCCGCGCTCCGGCATAGACCAGCTCGGCACGCGCCGCGTCATACCAGAAAAACGCAGCATCCAGGCCGTCGTCGGATTCGGGCGTTTCGTCCACGCCTTTGACCTGGCCGAGCAGGCTCTTGACGCTGCGATTGACGGCTGACAACAACGCAGCGGGGTCACGGGGGCCGATCTGCGCCAGCGCCTGAGTGAGCGAGGACGATGCGATCAACGTCATGAACGCCCCAGGCACACCGTGACCGGTGCAATCGGCCACGGCACCAAACCAGCCATCGTCCTGGGTGATGAAGTGATAGAAGTCGCCACCCACCACGTCTCGTGGCTCCCACAGCAACACCGCGTCAGGCAGCGTGGCCGTCAGGGTGTCACGGGATGCGCGGAGCATGGCGCGCTGGATGACACTGGCATATTCAATGCTCTGCATCGTCTGCCGGTTCTTCTCCGCCTGCATGGCTGCCACAACGCCCATCAGCTCAAGCCCACTGCCCAGCCCGATGAACGCGCCTTCACGGGTCACGATGAAGCCGTCCGCCATCGCCTTCTCGCCAAACTCCACGGTCTTGAAGGTCAGCGCTTCGACGCTCATGGCGGCGTCGACAATCAGCGGATCCTTGTCCATGAAAGCGATGCAGCTTTTACGGTCGTAGAGCTCGCGATGAAACGGCTTGCTCATCTGCGACATGAAGATATTGCGGTTGATCAGCCCGATTGGGCGTTGGCCCTCGACGACCGCCAGACACACCATCTGCCGCTGGGCCGTAAACATCTCCATGACCAGCGAGTTGGTGCCGTCGGATTCAATCGTCGGCATCGGATGGCATAAATCTGCTGCACAACGATGATGACGCGGCAAGTCCGGGCGATTGAACGGAGGGAGACCCATGAGCGTGCCGAACCTTCAAATTCATTAAAGGCACAACTCTACGGCATTGATATTAAAGTGATATTACAGTCGTGCTGCGCGAGACAGATGAGGCGGATGAGGCGGACAGGGAGAAGGCGGGGAATTGAAAACGAAAAAAAAGCTGTAAGGCCACATTTTCACGGGCCTTACAGCTTTACAACTTTGACGTCTAAAAATGGTGGGTCGTGTGGGATTCGAACCTACGACCAATTGGTTAAAAGCCAACTGCTCTACCAACTGAGCTAACGACCCTCTGTTGCGTGGCGCGTATATTACTGATTTCTATGAGTAATTCAACACCTAAACTGAATTATTTTAAAAATAACGTGTTGGGTCGCTGATTCCGGCGGCTGCAAAGCCTTCTGCACGCAGTCGGCAGCTGTCGCATTTGGCGCATGCGCGGCCCTGATCATCGGCCTGATAGCAGGAAACAGTGAGGCTGTAGTCGACACCCAGACGCACGCCGGCCTTAACGATATCGGCCTTGCTCAGATTCTGTAGTGGCGCCTGGATGGTGAAGCCGTTGCCCTCGACGCCCGCTTTGGTAGCCAGGTTGGCCATGCGCTCGAAAGACTCGATGAACTCAGGTCGGCAATCCGGGTAACCGGAATAATCCACAGCGTTGACACCAATGAAGATGTCCCGCGCATCCAGCACTTCAGCCCAGCCAAGTGCCAGAGACAGGAACACCGTATTGCGCGCAGGGACGTAGGTCACGGGAATGCCCTCGCCAGGCGTTTCCGGTACGTCGATTGATGTGTCGGTCAGCGCCGAGCCGCCGATGCCGTTGAGATCAAGGCCAATCACCTTGTGCTCGACCGCCCCCAGATCCCGCGCCACACGGGCGGCGGCGTCCAGTTCGGCGCGATGGCGCTGGCCGTAGTCGAAACTCATGGTGTAACAGGCGTAACCCTGCTCACGCGCCATTGCGACGACGGTGGCGGAATCGAGGCCGCCAGACAGCAGGATTACCGCTCTTTTTTCAGTCATGGTTGATTCACTCATGTTCAGCGCCCCGGCTCATCGTTCCAGAGAAATTTATGCAGCTGCATCTGCAGGCGCACCGGCAGGTTGTCAGCCACGATCCAGTCCGCCAGGTCCCTGGCGTTCAGCTCATGGTGACTGGGAGAAAACAACACCTCATCGGCGCGACGCTCGAGACCATACTGGATCAGCTTGGAAACCGCCCAGTCGTAGTCTTCCCGCGAACAGATGACGAACTTGACCTGATCGTTGGGCGTCAGCAGGTCGATGTTCTCATAGCGATTGCGCGCCACTTCTTTCGAGCCTGGGGTTTTCAGATCAAGAATGCGGCTGACGCGGGTGTCGACCGCGGAAATATCCAGTGCACCACTGGTTTCCAGCGAGACCTGGTAACCGGCGTCGCACAGACGCTTGAGCAGCGGGATCGCATTGGGCTGGGCCAGCGGCTCGCCGCCCGTCACACAAACGTAGCGCGGACGGTATTCGGCGACCTGAGCGAGAATGTCGTCCAGGCTCTGAATCGTACCGCCACTGAACGCGTAGGCACTGTCGCAATATTGGCAGCGCAGCGGGCAGCCGGTGAGGCGGACAAATACAGTGGGCAGGCCTGCTGTACGTGTCTCACCCTGTAACGAGTAAAAGACTTCGGTGATACGTAATGTTTCTTGCATAGGGGCCACGGGCGTAACAGCTAGACAGGCCGTCCGCCTCCGTCAGGCACTTCAAAACACCCTGCCAACGCAGAATCCAGAGAAGCGTAATAAATACCGGAATTTCGGGTGGCGAATTCTAACGAAAAAAGCCGCGACAAGCGCGGCTTTCTTGAATGACGGGTCAGGCTTTTACAAACGCTGAAGGTCTCGCTGCGCCAATTGGGCAGCGGATGTGCCCGGATATTGGGCGACGACCTGCTGCAGAATGCCTTTGACCTTGTCGTTATGACCCAGGCGGCGCTCTACGTCAGCCAGCTTGTAAAGGGAGTCAGGTACCTTGGCGTGCTTCGGGTAAGCCTGGCTTACCTTGGCAAATGCCTGACCTGCGCCTTGCAGATCGCCTTTGGCCAGATTCACTTCACCCAGCCAGTATTGAGCGTTACCCGCGTAAGAGCTGTTTGGGTATTTGCGCAGGAAAGCGGTGAAAGCCTGGCTGGCCTTATCGAAATCCTTGGCCTTGATCAGGTCAAAGGCAGCTTCGTAATAAAGCTTCTCCTTGGCCGGATCAGGTGGTTCAGTGCCTGTCATCGGTGCTTGAGCAGCCGGTGCGGCAGGTGTACCGCTGGCGTTGATGTCGCCGCCAGAGGTTTGAGAATTATTGGAAGCCGCTGCGGCTGCGCCGCCTGCTCCTATGCGTGAATCCAGATCCTGATACCGCTCGAGCGCTTCCTGCTTCATGCGCTGGATATCGTTCTGCTGGACCTCGACCATACCGCGCAAACGCGCGATCTCGTCTTGCATCTGTTGCAACTGCATGAACAGCTGACCTTGTGCCGAGGGCGGGGCCGAAACCCCTCCCCCGGCATAGGCGCCGGACGTGCCATAACCTGCTGGCGGATAACTGCTGCTGCCAGAGCCAGAATTGTTATCGACCACAGGAGCCGCACCCCACGCAAATAGCGGAAGAGTGAGGGCCAATACGGTTACAGCACGTCGGCACGTTCGCATGTCAAATTACTTACGCAGTTCGACGCGACGGTTTTGAGCCCAGGACTGCTCGTCGTTGCCGGTAGCAACTGGACGCTCTTCGCCGTAGGAAACCAGTTCCAGCTGAGCTGGGGAAACACCTTGCAGAACCAGGTAGCGCTGAACGGCTTTCGCACGACGCTCGCCCAGTGCCATGTTGTACTCGCGAGTACCACGTTCGTCGGTGTTGCCTTCCAGAACGACGCGTGCGCCATTGCCTTTCAGGTCTTTGGCGTGAACGTCCAGAGCGCGCATGGCTTCTGGTTTCAAGTCCGAACTGTCGTATTCGAAGTAGAAAGTGGTGATAGCGCGCAGAGCAGCTTCTTCGCTCAGGGAGCCATCTACAGCGCCAGTGTTGGAGCCGTAACCAGCATTTGGATCAACAGCAGCGCCTGCACCGGCGTTGTCGCCGCCTTTGGACGAGCAACCTACAGCTACAGCCATGGCCAGAGCCAGC
Organism: Pseudomonas viridiflava; assembly: GCF_900601905.1. Classification (GTDB taxonomy): domain Bacteria; phylum Pseudomonadota; class Gammaproteobacteria; order Pseudomonadales; family Pseudomonadaceae; genus Aquipseudomonas. The sequence goes on along the minus strand of NZ_UWFA01000289.1, from coordinate 131,635 downwards.
GCAGCAAATTTACCAAACTTCAGCATTTCCATCGTGAAACTCCTAATGAACCCCAGTGTGTTAAGCAAATCTTTTTGTAGCGCCGCGTCAGTTCAGGTAAGGGGACCAGGACGGTTCTCTGACTTCGCCTTGAGCGGTAGGAAGCGGGAGCCTTACGCGTCCGTTAATGGACACGAGCATCAAGACTCCCCGGCCCTGCTGGCGGGTGGCGTAGATTACCATGGTGCCGTTGGGCGCAACAGTAGGCGACTCATCAAGGTTGCTATCTGTGAGGATTTTTACGTTACCACGGGCCAAATCCTGCACGGCTACCTTGAAGTTTGTGAAGCCATCCTGCCGGTGAATCATTACCAGCGTCTTTTCATCGGCTGACAATTTCGGGTTGGCGTTGTAGTTACCGACGAAAGTGACTCGTTCAGCACCACCACCATTGATGTTGGTTTTGTAGATCTGTGGCTTGCCGCCACGGTCCGACGTGAAGTACAGCGTCGAGCCATCCTTGCCGAAGAACGGTTCGGTATCGATCGACGAATCATTGGTCACGCGATTCAAAGCACGCGAAGCCAGATTCATGACATAGATTTCAGGGTTGCCGTCTTTAGACAGTACGAACGCCAGCTTGCTGCCATCGGGCGACCATGCAGGCGCGCCGTTGAGGCCTTCGAAGTTGGTGATCTGTTCCCGACGACCGGTATCGATGTGCTGAACGAAAATGCGCGGACGCTTCTGTTCAAACGAAACGTAGGCGATGCGCTTGCCATCCGGCGCGAAACGCGGCGACAGAATCGGCTCACGCGATTGCAGCAGGGTTACAGCGCGTGCGCCGTCGTAATCCGAACGCTGCAGCGTGAAGCGCGTGTTGTTTTCAGAGAAGCGTTCCGCCGTCACGTACAACATACGAGTCGAGAACGCGCCCTTGATACCGGTCAGTTTCTCGAACGACTGGTCGGCAATGTAGTGCGCCATATCGCGCAGCTGGTCATTGGTCCCGGAAACGTTACCGGTCAGCACTTGCTGTTCGGTCGCGACGTTGAACAGCGCGTACTGAATCTGCAAACGACCGCCTGCAGGCACAATGTTGCCGACCATAACGTACTGGGCACCCAGCGCTTTCCAGTCACGAAAGATGACTTCGCTTGCCTGGGTCGGCAGGCTGATCATGTTCTGCTTGGGGATCGGCGAGTAGTAACCCGAGTTGCGCAGGTCATTGCCGACGATTTCGCCCATGTCTTCCGGCAGGACGTTACCGCCCTGCCAGCCAAACGGCACGACAGCAATCGGCGTGGCGCGGTCACTGCCGCTGGTGACCAGAATGTTCTTCTCTTCTGCCGCAACCATCCCGGCTGCACAACAGAGAACGACTACTAGCAGTCCTCGAAAAAGCTTGATCACAAGGCTAGATCTCCAGGTGTGAATGTCATCTTGAATGAACGATATTGAGCGAAGTCAGCCGGTTTCATACCCTGCATTTCCGTCAAACGTCCAATGTTCTTGACCGCTGCTACTGCGGAACTGTCAAACGGACCATCCCCGCTGGATTTCGCGACCGAAACCGAAGTAATCGTACCGTCCGGCAACATGTTGATCTGCAGGATAACAGTCATGTTGTTACGCGCCGACGGTGGTCGACTCCAGCCTTCGGAGGCACGAACACGGATCAAATCATCGAAGCTACCTGCCGTTTCGTCGCCTTGCTCATCCGCCAGCGCCTGTTGCCGTTCCGTTTTATCGGAGAGCAAGTCAGCCAAGGCCTGAGCCTTTTTGTCTTCGGCAGATTTACGGGCCGCTTCCTGCGCCTTCTTGGCAGCATCGGCAGTGGCTTTTTTCTTGGCGTCGTCAGCAGCTTTCTTTTTAGCGTCCTCGGCGGCCTTTTTCTTGGCATCCTCGGCGGCTTTTTTCTTCGCGTCGTCGGCAGCCTGTTTCTTGGCTTCCTCGGCAGCAGCTTTCTTGGCGTCTTCCTCGGCCTTTTTCTTGGCGTCGTCTTCGGCTTTCTTCTTGGCTATGTCAGCCAGTTGTTTCTCTTCAGCCTTTTTCGCGTCGGCTTTCTTGGCTTCATCAGCCTTTTTAGCTTCGTCGGCTTTCTTCGCCGCTTCGGCCTTGGCTGCTTCGGCTTTCTCTGCCGCCGCTTCAGCTTTCTGTTCTTCGGCTTTTTGAGCAGCCTCTTCTTTCTTTTGTTCCGCAGCTTTTACAGCTTCCTGCTTTTCCTGCTCGACTTTTTTCTGTTCCAGCTGTTCGACTTCAGTCTGTCGTGCAGCAGTCTTTTTCGCCTCGCCAGCGATTTTCTGATTGGTCTGGGTCGTCGCCTGGCTCTTGGACTTGAGCTGATAGAGGGTCGCCTGAACGATAGGCTTGGCTTCCGGCAGATCCGGGGTCATGGCAAAACTGACGAACAGCATGCCAAAAATCAGGATGTGCAGCGCCACGGCCCAGACACTAGGCCAGAAGTAATTCTCCGAGGCGGATGGCTCTCGAATCGGCTGCATCAGGGGGCCTCAGTAATCAAGCCAACATTCCCGACCCCGGCTTTCTGCAGCCCACCCATCGTGCCCATCACAGAGCCGTAGTCGACAGTCTTGTCGCCACGGATGAAGACTTGAGTCTGCTTGCCGGCCTCACGACCGGCTGCAACGATCTTGGTCACGGCGTTGGTCAACTGCGGCAAGGTCATGGCCTTGTCCATCTGCTTGTCGGTATCGACCTCGCTACCAACGTTCCAGTAGTAGGTCTTGTCAGCCTTGATCGAAATGGTCAGGACCTGATTGTTGTTGTCTTGCGGCAAAGCCTCGCTGGAGACTTTGGGCAAATCGACTTTCACGCCCTGGTTGATCATGGGAGCGGTGACCATGAAGATGACCAGCAACACCAACATGACGTCGATGTACGGAACCACGTTCATTTCGGCAACCGGCTTGCGTTTTCTGCGGCGATCTCGAGCGATTAAAGCCATTGGGAATTACCTGCTCACTCTTCGCTGGTGTGCACTTTACGGTGCAGGATGGCCTGGAATTCGTCGGCGAAGGTGTAGTAACGGCTGATCAAAGTCTCGCTGCGTGCTGCGAAACGGTTGTAAGCGATTACTGCAGGAATCGCCGCAAACAGGCCAATGGCTGTTGCGATCAAGGCTTCGGCGATACCCGGAGCAACGGTGGCGAGGGTCGCCTGCTGCGCCGTGGCCAGGCCGCGGAAGGAGTTCATGATGCCCCAGACGGTACCGAACAGACCGATGTACGGGCTGACAGAGCCAACAGTGGCGAGGTAAGGCAGACCCGCTTCGAGCTTTTCTTCCTCACGGGAGATGGCAACCCGCATGGCACGGGCCACGCCTTCCATCACGGCCTCGGGATCAACACCAGCCTGTTGACGCAGACGGGAGAATTCCTTGAAACCGGCGCGGAAGATCTGTTCCACACCCGAATCAGGGTCCGGATTGCTGCCGGCCTGACGGTACAGCTTGGACAGGTCGATGCCGGACCAGAAACGCTCCTCGAAGCTGTCCAGTGCCCGGCGTCCAGCGCGCAGCATGTTGCTGCGCTGAAAAATCATGATCCACGAAGTGACTGAAGCAGCCACCAGGATCAGCATAACCAACTGAACCACAACACTGGCATTGCTGACCAAACTCCACATGGAGGAATGGTCGACGACGTTAGCTTCCACGCTCTATCTCCTGCTCTGAATGTGTACCCGCGCCGCTCTGGACGGCAAAGGCCGTACGCAAAGCTTCGGGAATGGCCCGGGGTTTCAAACTATCGGCGCGCACACACGCCACCAAGAACTGCCCTTCACAGAGCAGCGTTGCATCCGCGGCCCGCCTGACCTGTTGCTTGAAGCGCAGGCTGGCACGGTTCAATTCGATTACTTCGGCGCTGACCAGCAGTTCATCGTCCAGTCGCGCCGGCTTGTGGTAGCGGGCCTCGCTGGAATGGACGACGAACAGCAGGTTTTCCTGCGCCATTGAGGATTGGGCAAAGCCCAACTCCCGCAGCCGCTCGGTACGAGCCCGCTCCATGAATTTCAGATAATTGACGTAGTAGACGATGCCGCCAGCATCGGTGTCCTCGTAATAAACGCGACAACGATGTGCGAACGACTGAACCCCGTTTTGCGCGCGCATACTCTAGTGGTTACTCCTCAGGTTGCCAATCCGCCACGACAACTGTTTTTCATGGTTTTGCAGGTTATTACCGGTCTGCGTGTGGCAACTGCCAGTCTGACCGCGCAAAGCCTGAATAAATCAGTGGTTTGCGCGTTTTAATTGTCTTCGTCTGCAACAAATTGTTCAGCGCCTGGCATTTCGCCCATTCGCGACGGAATGTTCAGACCGAAGTGCAGATACGCGTGACGGGTCACGACCCGGCCGCGTGGTGTGCGCATGATATAGCCTTGCTGGATCAAATAGGGTTCGAGCACGTCTTCAATGGTGTGGCGTTCTTCGCTGATGGCCGCTGCCAGGCTGTCGACCCCGACCGGCCCGCCGTCAAACTTCTCGATCATGGTCAGCAGCAGGCGCCGGTCCTGGTGGTCGAAACCGCGTTCATCCACGTCCAGCAGATTCAAGGCCAGATCGGCGATGGGCTTGGTGATGTGCCCTTTGCCACGTACTTCGGCGAAGTCCCGGACCCGGCGCAGCAGACGGTTGGCGATACGTGGCGTGCCCCGGGCACGACGGGCAATCTCGAAAGCGCCTTGCGGCTCGATCGGCAGACCGAGAATGCCTGCCGAGCGGGTCACGATAGTGGCCAGGTCGGCAATGTTGTAAAACTCCAGGCGCTGCACAATGCCGAAACGATCACGCAACGGGTTGGTCAGCATGCCTGCCCGGGTCGTTGCGCCGACCAGCGTGAACGGCGGCAGATCCAGCTTGATGGAGCGCGCAGCGGGACCTTCACCAATCATGATGTCGAGCTGGAAATCCTCCATCGCCGGATACAACACTTCCTCGACGATGGGTGAAAGGCGATGGATTTCGTCAATGAACAGCACGTCGTTGGGTTCGAGATTGGTCAGGATCGCGGCCAGATCACCGGGCCGCTCCAGCACCGGACCGGAGGTGCTCTTGATCGAAACGGACATTTCCTGGGCAATGATATTGGCCAAGGTGGTCTTGCCCAACCCCGGTGGGCCGAAGATCAGCGTGTGATCCAGCGCTTCGTTACGCCCTCGCGCGGCCTGGATGAACAGCTCCATCTGCTCGCGCACGGTGGGCTGACCAATGTAGTCGGCAAGGCTCAGGGGGCGGATGGCACGATCGAGCTGTTCATCACGATCCCGGCCACCGGTGGCGGTTATCAGGCGGTCGGCATCAATCACTTAAGCCATTCCCTTCAATGCGCGTCGAATCAAATCAGCACTGCTCAAATCTTTTTCCTTGATGGCGGAAACGGCTTTGCTCGCTTCCTGTGGCTTGTAACCCAGGGAAATCAGCGCACTGACGGCGTCGGACTCGGCCGTCACCACGGGTTCAGGCATGCCCGGACCACTGGACACCAGGGTGAAAGTACCCGGCAGAGTTTCCCAGGCCTTGAAGCGATCCTTGAGTTCCACCAGCAAGCGCTCGGCGGTCTTCTTGCCAACGCCGGGAATCCGGGTCAGGGCCGACGTGTCCTGGGCCTGAACGCACCGGACTAACTCATCGACCTCAAGGCCGGACATCAAGGCCAGCGCCAGCTTGGGCCCGACGCCATTGAGGCGAATCAGCTCGCGGAACAGCTCACGCTCGCGCTTTTCATAAAAGCCGTAGAGCAAATGGGCGTCCTCGCGCACTACCAGGTGCGTGTGCAAGGTGACCGGCTCGCCGACATGGGGCAGGCGATAGAGCGTGGTCATGGGGACCTCGATCTCATAGCCGACACCGTTCACATCCAGCACCAGATGCGGCGGCTGTTTTTCAGCCAGAAAACCGCGCAAACGTCCAATCACGTATCAAATCCTTTCGTATTGCCGATCCCCGAGGGACCAGCGCGAAATAGTGTTCGCAATCATTGCACTCGTCTCGACGCCTGCAAGTGGAAAATTGAAGAAGATGATGCTAACAGAGACGCGGCATCTCTATCCCACGCTTTAGAGACGCAACCGACCACCGCGACTGCGCGCCGTGTTCAGGCCATGGGGGATCAGACTTGAGCGGGTGTGCGCATGGCATAGAGCAATGGCCAGGGCGTCGGAGGCATCGATCTGCGGTTTCTGAGTGAGTTTGAGCAGGTGCATGACCATCATCATCACCTGTTCTTTATTGGCCGCACCGGTTCCCGCCACGGCTTGTTTGACCTGAGTGGCGGTGTACTCGGCTATTTCCAGGCTTTCTTCGGCACCCGCGACAATCGCCGCTCCCCTCGCCTGCCCCAGCTTGAGTGCCGAGTCGGCATTGCGTGCCATAAAGACTTTTTCGATGCCCATGGTCACGGGGCCGTAGGTCTGGATGACCTCACGAACGCCGCGAAACACAATCTGCAAGCGCTCATGCAGCTCGCCACTGCCGGTGCGTATGCAGCCCGAGGCGACATAAACGCAGCCACGTCCGGTATCACGCACCACGCCATAGCCGGTGATTCGCGAACCGGGGTCGATACCAAGAATAAGAGTCATAACGCCTGCAGCTTGAGAGGTAACACATCGCGAAGATCGCAGCATAAAGGCAGAAGCCGGAGGCCGATAGCGATAGATCGCTTCGTAGCTCCGGCCCCGAATAATAAAGCTGACAACCTTTTATCAGCCCAGCTGCTCCATCACTTCATCCGGTATTTCTGCGTTGGAATAGACGTTCTGCACGTCATCCAGGTCCTCAAGCATGTCGATCAGCTTGAGGACCTTTTCGGCAGTTTCCAGATCCAGCACGGCACTGGTGGTTGGCAACATGACGATTTCAGCATCGTTCGCGGTGAATCCGGCCGCTTCCAACGCGTTACGTACCGCATAAAAACCTGAGAACGAAGTAAACACGTCGATGCTGCCGTCTTCATTGTTCACGACGTCATCGGCGTCGGCTTCCATGGCGGCTTCGATCAATGCATCTTCATCGACACCGGCTGCAAAGGAAATCTGCCCTTTGCGATCAAACAGATAAGCCACCGAGCCATCAGTGCCCAGGTTACCGCCGCATTTTGTAAAGGCATGCCGTACGGCCGCCGCAGTCCGGTTACGATTGTCGGTCATGGTTTCAACCATGATCGCCACGCCACCGGGGCCGTAGCCTTCGTAACCCAGCTCTTCGACATCGTCACCGTCGGCAGCACCCGTGCCGCGAGCGACAGCGCGATCGATGGTGTCACGGGTCATGTTCGCACCCAGGGCCTTGTCCAGCGCCAGACGCAGGCGAGGATTGGAGCCCGGATCACCACCGCCCTGACGGGCAGCGACAGTCAGCTCACGAATCCACTTGGTGAAAATCTTGCCTTTCTTGGCATCCTGACGCTCTTTGCGGTGCTTGATGTTCGCCCACTTAGAATGACCTGCCATCTCTCGCTCCAGATTCTTTCTTCAACACTTTTCGCCCGCACAGGTGCGGGCAACAAGCTTTCTTCAATTCAATAAGGTGCAACAGCGAGCGCAGCCACGTCGGTTGACGTGGTGCGCTTCAAGCACGCGTTACTCAGCCTTTGGCTGCTCGCGCAAACGGATGTGCAGTTCACGCAGGGCCTTGGCGTCCACGACACCAGGAGCCTGGGTCATGACGTCCGCAGCACTCTGGGTTTTCGGGAAGGCAATGACTTCACGAATCGACTGAGCGCCGGTCATCAGCATCACCAGACGGTCGAGGCCGAATGCCAGGCCGCCATGAGGTGGCGCGCCGTACTTCAAAGCGTCGAGCAGGAAGCCAAACTTCTCCTGCTGCTCGTCTTCGGCGATACCCAACAGGCGGAAAACCGCTTGCTGCATCTCTTTGCGGTGAATACGGATCGAACCGCCACCCAGCTCAGTGCCGTTCAGAACCATATCGTAGGCGCGCGACAGAGCGGTCGCCGGGTTGGCCTCCAGCTCTTCTGGCGTGCATTTCGGTGCGGTGAACGGGTGGTGCAAGGCCGAGAAGCTGCCATCGTCGTTTTCTTCGAACATCGGGAAGTCGACGACCCACATCGGAGCCCACTCGCAGGTGTGCAGTTTCAAGTCGTTGCCGACCTTGATCCGCAGTGCGCCCAGGGCTTCGCTGACGATCTTGGCCTTGTCCGCGCCGAAGAACACGATGTCACCGTCGACCGCGCCAACGCGATCAAGGATCACGTTGATGTTGGCTTCAGGGATGTTCTTGACGATTGGCGACTGCAGGCCATCCACGCCATTGGCGCGCTCGTTGACCTTGATGTACGCCAGGCCTTTTGCACCATAGATACCGACGAACTTGGTGTAGTCGTCGATCTGCTTGCGCGGCATGCTCGCCCCGCCTGGAACGCGCAGCGCGGCAATACGGCATTTAGGGTCATTGGCAGGGCCGCTGAACACCTTGAAGTCGACTTCCTTGAGCTGGTCTTCAACATCAACCAGTTCCAGCGGGTTGCGCAGGTCCGGCTTGTCCGAACCGTAACGGCGCATGGCTTCTGCGAACGTCATGTGCGGGAAGTCGCCAAAGTCCAGGTCCAGGACCTCCTTGAACAGCTGACGAACCATCTTCTCGGTCAGACCGATGATTTCTTCTTCGTTCAGGAAGCTGGTTTCGATGTCGATCTGGGTGAATTCCGGCTGGCGGTCAGCACGCAGGTCTTCGTCACGGAAGCACTTGGCAATCTGGTAGTAACGGTCGAAGCCGGCAACCATCAACAGCTGTTTGAACAACTGTGGCGATTGCGGCAAGGCAAAGAAACTGCCTGGGTGTGTGCGGCTTGGTACCAGATAATCACGAGCGCCTTCCGGCGTTGCGCGAGTCAGAATCGGGGTTTCAACGTCCAGGAAACCGTTGTCATCCAGATAGCGACGAATGCTGGTGGTGATGCGCGAACGCAGACGCAGCTTTTCGGCCATTTCCGGGCGGCGCAGATCGATGAAGCGATAACGCAGGCGCGTCTCTTCACCGACGTCGGAGTATTCATTGAGCGGGAACGGCGGGGTTTCCGACTCGTTCAGCACTTCGAGCTCGTAGCCCAGGACTTCGATGGCGCCGGACGCCATGTTCGAATTGACGGCACCCGCCGGGCGGGCACGGACCTTGCCGGTGACCTTGACGACGTACTCGCTGCGCACCCGGTCGGCGGCGGCAAAGCTGTCAGCGCGATCAGGGTCGAACACGACCTGAGCCATGCCTTCACGATCACGAATGTCGAGGAAGATAACGCCCCCGTGGTCGCGTCGGCGGTGGACCCATCCGCAAAGGGTAATTTCCTGACCTTCCAGGCTCTCGTTCAATTGGCCGCAATAATGGCTGCGCATCATGATGGTCTGTTCACTTCTCGTAATTCGAAATTCGGTGGAGCTTTCGCTCTTGGCTTGCGCTCAATAGTGCAAGAGCCCGGGCATGCGTACAAGCCATGACTGTGCTGGCCTGCGCGCTGCAAGCGCAAACGCACCCGTTTTAGCAAGGCGGGGGATTATATAGGGTTAATCGTGGCCGCGCAGCCGTGCGCGTTGATCCGGGGCAGATAACGTTGCCACAGAGCGCCGGGTGAACCGTGGTCACCCGGCACGCTGCGTAACGAAGTGCAGGCACGCCGCAAAGGCGAGCCCGCAGAAATTGGGTGCACGTGCAACCTCAGGCCTGGGTGAGGTCCAGGCTCTTGCCTTTCAACAGATGGGCAACACAGACGACTCTGATGAGGCCGCTGAAATTCTTGACGCCCCCGTAGCGCAAGTGAACCTCTCTATCAATGTAGGAAAGTACCGCATTGACCGAACAGTTGTTTGACCTCGCTATTGTGGAAAGGATATTCCAGTAAACGTTTTCCAGACGCAGACAAGTTGCCAGCCCGTTGAGCCGTACCGACTTGGAGTGCGGCTGAGCAAGGGTCATGTTGAAATCCTCGACAAAAGGATCATTGCAGATTTTCGCCTGACGATTGGGGTCTCTTGCATCGCCTTCAACCTCTTGAACCATAGTGGCTTCCTCTAAAACAGTGAATTCGGGTCTTTTGAGAAACATTTAAATATAAATAAATGCCGCCTCTATCAGGCCCGAATTACGATTTTATAACTAGCAGGATCAAGGCTTAATGTTTGTAGGACATCACTACAAAGCGCAGCGGAATATCGAACTTTTGCGCATCATTGGCTATCACTAGCCCAAGCGACTGGCAGGCGGGTAATACATAATTATGGCGTTGCGTTTTGTAAGCAAAAATCAGTATTGCGACAGCGTGCCTTGGGAGCAGAGGCGTTGGTGCACGCGGACCTGGAGGCGACAGGCAAACGGTGAAACAGGCGAGCGGTGCCAGGCACCACTCGCCCCGTCACTACTTACTTTGTTTCAAGCATCGAACGAAGCATCCACGCTGTCTTTTCGTGAACCTGCATTCTTTGCGTCAACAGATCCGCAGTAGGTTCATCACTGACTTTGTCCAGAAGAGGAAAAAGACTACGCGCAGTGCGCACTACAGCCTCTTGCCCCTGGACAAGACTTCTGATCATATCTTCGGCGCCCGGCACACCTTCCTCTTCCTTGATGGTAGAGAGACGTGCGTAGGTGGTGTAAGTACCCGGAGCCGGAAAACCCAATGCGCGAATACGCTCGGCAATGGAATCCACTGCCAGTGCCAATTCGTTGTACTGCTCTTCGAACATCAGATGCAGCGTGCGAAACATAGGCCCACTGACATTCCAGTGAAAATTATGAGTCTTCAGATACAGAACGTAAGTATCCGCGAGCAAATGAGAAAGACCATCGACGATTGACTTGCGATTCTCTTCGCTGATACCGATATCGATTGCCATGTTTTTCCCCTTGGTAGATGGCTTGAATCCTGCTGGTGCGTCGGACACTGTATCAAGGGATCGGCGCTGGCGCAGCCCCGCGCTGCAAATCCTTCACGCGCAACCCCGCACACGCAGAAACGCCTGCCACGGACACCGCCCGTCGCTTAGTCTGATGCGCGGCCGTCGACAACCACTGCAACGCAAGCTGTTGATTTGAGTAGACACAGCCTTTGCTGTTAAATACACCGCGTGCCGCAGCGGCCTGTCCTGGTGACTGCGCATAGGCTCCATGCTCACCCGTGCCTCACGCCTCCACTTTTCAAGAAGCGTACCGGGTGGCATCAGCTATTTCCTTTGTGATCCATCTTAATGTGAGTTTTCGACATGTTGAAAATAGTCCACCTGCTAACGGGAGCCGCAGCCCTGCTGCTCTCCTTTATCCCCGCCCTGCGTGATGAAGCCCTGGCTTCATATCTGCAGCCTGAAGCGTTGTACCTGGCATTGTTCGGCCTGCTCAATCTGTTGCTGGCACCTGTGATCCCTTACTGGAACAGGGGAGCACGTCATCAGCTGCAGAACCTGGTCAGCGCCCTGCTCATCCTTGCTGTCGTTCTACAGACTCTGACCTTGCTCGTCCCTCTGGAAACCATCGCTGGTCAGCCCGCCGTCATGATGGGCCTGATTGCTGCCGTGCTTGCGGTCGCGCTCCACCTTGCCGTGAGTTTTTATCGCTCCTCCCCTTCGCCTGCCACGCAAAGCCATGACATGACGAATCGGGATACCGGCACCGTGAAGTGGTTCAACACCTCCAAAGGCTTCGGTTTCATTTCCCGCGATTCCGGCGATGACATCTTCGTGCACTTTCGCGCCATTCGTGGCGAAGGCCATCGGGTCCTGGTCGAAGGCCAGCGGGTCGAGTTTTCCGTCATGAACCGCGACAAGGGTTTGCAGGCTGAAGACGTGATTGCGGCATTGCCACGCCGCTGATCTTCACGACACGTAAAACCAGCTCGTAAAAAAGCGCCGCTTCTATTAATAGAAGCGGCGCTTTTTTATGCGGGATCAGTAATGCGGCGGCGGCGCATCCTCGCCGAAAATCTCGAACTGATTGCCCAGCTCTTCCTGACGCTTGAGGGTCGCCGCCATCTGTTGCTGCAAGCGGTCCAGCGCTCGTTGCTGAACGACCAGTACGTCGTTCAGCGACTGGATCGTGTCATCTTGAAAAGCCAAGCGGCTTTCCAGTTCGGTTACACGGTCTTCGAGGCTCATGATGATTGCTCCGCAAAGTTGAAATCTTCCAGGGATGCTTCGCGCAGTTGCTCAATGATCGTCGCGAACTGCTGAGCGGTGTAGGGCTGCGCGGCTTGCCTACCCCAGACCGGCGCTGGCCAGGCAGCGTCATCACGCTTGCGCACGATGACATGCATGTGCAACTGGCTGACCACGTTACCCAGCGCCGCCACATTCAACTTGTCGGCACTGAACAGCGCGCCCAGCACTTGCGACAACGCCGTAGTCTCACGCCACAATTGCAATTGATCCTGAGCATCCAACTCGAAAATCTCAGTGATATCCGGCCGACGCGGCACGAGAATAAACCAGGGGTAATTCGAATCATTGGACAAGAGCAGATGGCACAGCGGGAAGTCACCGATCAGCAAGGTATCTTGTTGCAAGCGTGGATCCAGAACGAACACGATTTAACTCCTGATCTACAGGTTAATTTCGGTGCGACCTGCCCCTTGGAACCTGCCGCACAATACCCGGCAGGATACTCGGGAATAAACGTGACTTCACTGCCGCGGGGCAGTTAATACGCATTTCAATGCGCATACGCCCCCATGCCAATGCCATCTGGCCACTCACCTGAACACACCAGCTCAACCGAGCCTTTGCACCAGTAGCGCACAGCAAAGCGCTGAAACGCCCTGTTTTCGGACAGCCTGCTTGTTTCTCCCGGCTGAGACAGCTGTTACCTATCGCTACTCCACGGCAGTTAGCCAGAGCCTTTTTTCGCCAGCAGCAACGCCGCGTCATACAAATGAAGCATCCACGCGCTACAGATAATTTACGGCCAGGCGCTTGGTCCCACCTTGAGGCGTACAAGCGGGTCAGCGCACCAAAACGACTCACTCAACGAGCGACAAGACGCAATTGATCCGGGAATTACCCACCCACCCGGTGCGGCGGTAACGCCAGCCCGGAAAAAACCGTCGAAACGCCTCCCCCGGGCCGCGCGGCGGAAAAATTCATCAAGGAATAATACTTATTTAAAACAGTCACTTAACGACGAAACGCAAGGTCAATGCTAGCGTTTTCACATTTTTTTCTCATGACCGGCAGCTTTGTGCACGGTTGTTGCTATATCTCCATCAAGGCTGATCGGTGCTGCTGGCGGAAAACAGCAACCCGAGGCCACGGAAAAGTCAAAAGCAACGGGACAGGGATGTAAGAGAGTGAGCCGCAGATAGATTTTTTACATCTATCCTCAAGCCATTTGAAGTACCGCAGAAGTTGCAGAGCCCATAAAACCGGCCACGCTTTTGCGACATGGACACCCTGCGTTTGCGACATGGCCGTAAAGATTTTGCAAGGATAGATCAGCAACTATCGCCACCATTGTCAGCGTGCTATAAGTTTCGCCGACACAAAAAAAGAAAGAGCCGTCCAGATAAAAAAACAGGTGGGCGGCAGTACTCTTCTCTTAAAAACCAAAGGAGCAAGTCACGATGAGAGTGATGAAGTGGAGCGCAATTGCACTGGCCGTTACTGCAGCCAGCACCCAACTGGCAACGGCAGCAGCGTTCGTCAGCGACCAGTCTGAAGCCAAGGGTTTCATCGAAGGCAGCACACTGGACGTGAAGGCCCGCAACTACTATTTCAACCGCGACAAGAAAAACGGCGCTGTTGACGACAAAGACTGGACCCAGGGTTTCTGGGGCACCTACAGCTCTGGCTACACCCAGGGCACCATCGGTGTCGGCGTTGATGCTTTCGGCTACTTTGGCTTGAAACTTGACGGCCAGGACAAGTACTCCGGTTCGGGCAACCTGGTCACCGACAGCCAGGGCAAGAACGAAGACAGCTTCGGCAAAGCCGGTGGCGCTGTTAAATTCCGCGTTTCGAAAACCGAATTGAAAATCGGTGACATGCAGCCTACCAGCCCGGTATTCGCAGTGGGCGGTTCCCGTCTGTTGCCGCAAACCGCGACCGGTATCAGCCTGCAGAGCAGCGAGATCAAAGGTCTGGATCTGGAAGGCGGTCACTTCACTTCCGGCACCAGCCAGGACGAAACCAACCGTAACGGCACTATCTGGGCTACCTATGCCGGACAAACGGCGAAATCTGCCGACTTCGTCGGCGGTAAATATGCAATTACCGACAACCTGGGTGTCGCGTTCTACGGCGCGAAGCTGGAAGACATCTGGGATCAGTACTACGCCAACCTGAACTACGCACTGCCGCTGACTGACTCTCAGTCTCTGGCATTCGATGCCAACCTGTACCGCACTGTCGATGAAGGCAGCGCCAAAGCAGGCGACATCAGCAACACTGCGTTCTCCGGCTCCGTTGCCTACTCGTTTGCAGCTGCGCACACCTTGACCCTGGCATTCCAGAAGATCAACGGTGACACGCCATTCGACTACATCGGTATCGGCGACAACAACCGTGGCGGCGACTCGATCTTCCTGAACAACTCCATCCAGTACTCTGACTTCAACGGTCCTGGCGAGAAATCCTGGCAAGCTCGCTACGACCTGAACATGTCTCCGTACGGCGTGCCTGGCCTGAGCTTCATGACCCGTTACATCAAAGGTTATGACATCGACGGCACCAACACTCCGACCAACAGCTCCTACGCGGGTCTGTACGGTGCAGATGGTAAGCACCACGAAACCAACCTTGAAGCCAAATACGTTCTGCAGACTGGCCCAGCCAAGGATCTGTCGTTCCGTATCCGTCAGGCATGGCACCGCGCCAACGCTGACCAGGGCGAAGGCGATATCAACGAGTTCCGCCTGATTGTCGACTACCCGATCTCGGTCCTGTAATCGCAATTTCGCTACTTGTAATGGAAAAAGCCCGGCTCTTGCCGGGCTTTTTCATACGTACGCAAAAGTATTTTTGCAGCCCTCCCATGGCCGTCTTGGCCTGTACGGGGCCAGATGCTGCCCGTACAATGCCCAGTCATTTACAGTCTCAGCAACCGACAACGGCCTACCATGCGCACCAGTCAATATTTGCTCGCCACACAGAAAGAAACCCCTTCCGATGCGGTCGTGGTCAGCCACCAGCTGATGCTGCGTGCCGGCATGATTCGCAAACTCGCTTCCGGCCTTTATACCTGGCTGCCCATGGGCTTGCGCGTACTGCGCAAGGTTGAAGCCATTGTTCGCGAGGAAATGGACGCTGCTGGCGCTCACGAAGTGTTGATGCCTGGCATTCAGCCTGCAGAACTCTGGCAGGAGTCCGGCCGCTGGGAACAGTATGGCCCTGAACTGATGCGCCTGACCGATCGGCACAATCGTGAATTCTGCCTGGGCCCGACCCACGAAGAAGTCATCACCGATCTGGCCCGCAATGAGCTTAATAGCTATAAACAGCTGCCGATCAATCTGTACCAGATCCAGACCAAATTCCGCGATGAGATTCGTCCACGCTTCGGCTTGATGCGTGGCCGCGAATTCGTCATGAAGGACGCTTACTCCTTCCACGCCGATCATGCCTCGCTGCAACAGACTTACGACCGCATGCATCTGGCGTACTGCAATGTATTCAGCCGTCTGGGCTTGAATTTTCGCCCGGTAGAGGCGGACAACGGCTCGATCGGCGGCGCAGGCTCCCACGAATTCCACGTCCTGGCCGAGTCCGGCGAAGACGATATCGTGTTCAGCGATGCTTCCGACTACGCCGCCAATATCGAGAAAGCCGAAGCCATCCCGCGTGAAACCTCCCGCGCGGCACCGACTGAAGAGCTTCGCCTGGTAGACACGCCGAACGCCAAGACCATCGCGCAACTGGTTGAAGGCTTCAATCTGCCTATCGAGAAAACCATCAAGACCCTGGTGGTGCACGCTGCCGAAGAAGGCAAGCTGGTTGCGCTGATCATTCGTGGTGACCACGAACTCAACGAAATCAAGGCTGCCAAACTCGAACTGGTCGCCAGCCCGCTGGTCATGGCCAGCGAAGCCGAGCTGCGTGACGCCATCGGCGCAGGCGCGGGTTCTCTGGGCCCATTGAACCTGCCGCTGCCGTGCATCATCGACCGTTCGGTCGAGCTGATGAGCGACTTTGGCATCGGCGCGAATATCGACGACAAGCACTACTTCGGCGTCAACTGGGAACGTGACCTGCCGGTACCTACCGTTGCCGACTTGCGCAACGTTGTGGCCGGCGACCCAAGCCCGGACGGCAAAGGCACGCTGGAAATCAAGCGCGGCATCGAGGTCGGTCATATCTTCCAGCTGGGCACCAAGTACAGCGAAGCCATGAAGTGCCAGGTTCTTGGCGAAAACGGCAAACCGGTCAACCTGTCCATGGGTTGCTACGGGATTGGTGTTTCTCGCGTGGTGGCAGCCGCCATCGAGCAGAACAGCGACGCCAATGGCATTATCTGGAACGACACCCTGGCACCGTTCCAGATCGCTCTGGTTCCACTGCGCTATGAAACCGACGCCGTGCGCGAAGCCACCGACAAGCTCTACGCCGAACTGACCGCTGCCGGTTTTGAAGTGCTGCTCGACGATCGTGACAAGAAAACCAGCCCGGGCAACAAGTTCGCTGACATGGAGCTGATTGGTATCCCCCATCGCATCGTGGTCAGTGATCGCGGCCTGGCCGAAGGCAATCTTGAATACAAGAGCCGCATCGAGCCAGAAGCTCAGGCTCTGCCGGTTGCCGATGTACTGTCCTTCATTCAGGGACGCATTCGCCGCTGAGTCCCGACAGCGCCCATTGAAAGATGGGCGCTGTCGCATCAGCCATGACGCGCGAGCGACGCCACGCGCCCTCATTTGCAAGAGATCTCATGTTCAACGCAAACACCCTACGCCTAGGCTGCACATTGCTGTGCATCACCCTGGTCAGCGGCTGTGCCAATCACTTGTCACAACGCAGCGAGCACGAAGAGCGTATCGAGCGAAAGTTGCTCGAACACAGCGTCCAGATCGATATAGGCGAGCCCAAGACCCTTGAGTTGCCACAACGACGCGTGCGCATCCACGAACACAAATCCTTCGAAGTGACCGAGTTTGAAGTCACTCGTCACTACGATCGCTATACCCCCTACCAACCCTGGCGGGAAATCTACGAAATCCCCTTGGGGGCCGTGGCTGTCGTGGCAGGGGTAGGTGCCAATGTGGTAAACGTGATTGCCTTGGGTCGCCTGCCCGACAGCGTCACCAAAGACTGGATCAGTTACGGTTTTGCCGGGCTCAATCCGTTCATGAACGCGCCCTCCCACGGGCGTTCGCAACAGAATCTGGCGGCCATTGACGAAGTACAGCGGGACAAGAAGATCGAGAACTCGACCTTGCCCTGGAACGAGCGTCCGGTCATGGTCAAAGCGGGCAACCAGACTCACGACCTGACCACCGACCGTAACGGCGTGTTGCGTCTGAGCCTGCTCGACAGTCCATTCGCCGAGCAGGACCTGAGCCATGTGACGCGCCTCTACATCAGCGTCGAAGATGACCAGGACAATGCCCACGCCAACGTCGACCTGCCGATCAGCCGGTCATTGCGTGGCAAATTGCTGGAAGCTCATGGCCTGATTTACGACGACCTTGAAGACGACGAAGTCAGTCAGTGGGTCTACCGCGTCAAACGCCTTTCGGAACTGGGCCTGGAAGAAGAAGCCAGCGACCTGGAACAGAGCCTGATTGAAATGACCCGCGACGATCCAGAGCTGCAGCGCGAGTTTCTCAAAGCGTTGGCCAAGGATGCGGGGCGACTGGTTGCGGATCCTGGGGTGAAGAAGTGAGCCAACTCCCGCAATAACCTGCCGGTGGGACAGGCTTTAACCTGGAGGAGGCCGAACATACACTGCATAGGTGTCAACCGGACCCTCGCCTTCCCGGCCAAAGCCGGTCCCGCACAGTCTGCACAGGACAAGTTCATTGCAGGCGGACCTGCCATCAGGACGAGAACAACTCCAGCTGTTCATGCGCGCCACGCAAATCCTGCAACCGCACGCCAATGCCCAACAACCGCACTGGCTTGCCGCCACGGGCAAATGCCTGGGTCAGCAGCTGCTCGAAACTCTCAAGATCGCGCCCGGCGCCTGACTGCTCCAGGGTGGTCTGGGTGAAGTCGTGAAACTTCACTTTGACGAACGGCTTGCCGGGACGGTATTGCCCGTCCATCCGTGCCACGCGTCCAGCCAGCGTCTCCAGTAGTTCAGGGAGCTTTTCCAGGCAGCTGGCCAAATCCGGCAGATCAGTGTCGTAGGTGTTTTCCACGCTCACCGACTGACGGCGGCTGTCATTTTGCACCGGGCGATCATCAATGCCCCGAGCCAGACTCCACAGCCGCTCGCCGAACGAGCCGAACTCGCGAACCAGCGCCAACTTCTTCCAGTCCAGTAAATCCGTGCAGCTGATGATGCCCAGCTTGCCCAATTTGTCGGCCGTGACCTTGCCAACGCCATGCAGCTTGCTCACCGGTAGCTGCGCGACGAACTCCTGCACCTGATTCGGCGTGATGACGAAGAGGCCGTTGGGTTTTTTCCAGTCACTGGCGATTTTCGCCAAAAACTTGTTGGGGGCCACGCCTGCGGAAACGGTGATATGCAGCTGATTAGACACACGACGCCGAATGTCCTGGGCTATACGCGTGGCACTGCCGTCGAAATGGCTGGCATCGGAGACGTCGAGAAAGGCTTCGTCCAGCGACAAGGGCTCAATCAGATCCGTGTAATCACGAAAGATGGTCTGGATTTCCCGAGACGCTTCTTTATAAGCATCCATGCGCGGCTTGACGATGGTCAGGTCCGGGCAAAGCTTCAATGCATGGCGAGAAGACATTGCCGAGCGCACCCCATAGGCCCGCGCTTCGTAGTTGCAAGTCGCGATCACGCCGCGCCGATCCGCCGAGCCACCAACCGCCAGAGGCTTGCCGGCCAAACGTGGGTCATCGCGCATTTCGATGGCTGCATAGAAGCAGTCACAGTCGACATGAATGATTTTGCGCTGCGTCATGAAGGTGGTTGGCGGTAGAAAGGGTCGGCCAGTATCTCATTCGCGTCGGCAAGTGGCATCTCATGATGTGCGAAAGCGGTGTTCGGTAAATAAGATTTCGCCTTGGCCAATGGCTGCACATCGCCGCATAGCCCCGCCCTACAGGGCCCGGGCACTGATGACAGCGCTCACTTGGAGAGCTAAGCACTTGAAGGAAAAGCCTTTTTCAGAAATTAGCGATTGACAGCACGGCGATGCGCTGTAGAATGCCGACACACAGACGCGGGATGGAGCAGTCTGGTAGCTCGTCGGGCTCATAACCCGAAGGTCGTCGGTTCAAATCCGGCTCCCGCAACCAAACATCAAAAAAGGCTACTCGAAAGAGTGGCCTTTTTTGTGCGCGCTGGTTTTGTACGCATTATCTGTAGGAGCGCGCTTGCCCGCGAAGAACGATGACGCGGTATGACAGGCAGACCGAGCCCGACGCATCGCGGGCAAGCGCGTTCCTACCGAATCCGTAAATGACCAGGCCGGGCAAATCTCAACCCGGCCTGCCACTTAACTCTCCAAAGTCTCAAGCAGCGCTTATTTGCCAACTTTCCGGATTAAAGGTTGACACCCCGCCATTGCGCTGTAGAATGCCGCCACACAGACGCGGGATGGAGCAGTCTGGTAGCTCGTCGGGCTCATAACCCGAAGGTCGTCGGTTCAAATCCGGCTCCCGCAACCAAACATCAAAGAAGGCTACTCGAAAGAGTGGCCTTTTTTGTGCGCGCTCGAAACCCCCCCCTGGCGCGCCTCCAACTCATTGTCCGTCAACGCAATTTTTCGCAGCGGCTGACGTCCAATCGTCACGCCTTGTAACGTAATATTACAAAGGCCGACAGTTTTGTTACAGCCTGCCGATAAGATTTGAATAGCTGAACTGCTGCTGAACAGTTACACAAACGAACCCGCTCCATTCGCTCGTTAGACGTTGACGCGCTAACATCTCGAAATATTTTCTGCGTAGGGATTGGTAACTTGGCTGTATACCTCCATTCTGTCCCGCACGATCCAAGGAGTGATTGATGCGCGACAACTCGTCAGACACCAATGAAGCAGTTACGGCGACTCAACCCATTCAACCTGCCCGTCTCCAGTGGCTGGAGCTGCTGAGCAAATACCGCCAACCCATCGGGCTCGGCGTGACGCTGCTGTTATTTGCGATCGCACTGATCGCTTGCCGACATATGTTGAGCGAGCTGGATCTGTATGCATTGCATGACTCACTGCTCAGCGTACCGATCCCCTCTTTGGCGGGTGCGGTGCTGGCGACTGCCATCGGGTTCGTGATTCTGCTGGGCTATGAATGGTCGGCCAGCCGTTACGCCAACGTAAACCTGCCGAACAAGACTCTGGCGATGGGCGGCTTTACCGCCTTTGCGATCGGCAATGCGGTGGGGCTGTCGATGCTTTCCGGTGGCTCGGTGCGCTACCGGCTTTATTCACGTAAAGGTATCGGCGCGGTTGAAGTTGCGCGCATGACCCTGTTCGCCAGCCTGTCCCTGGGCTGCGCTCTGCCGCCTCTTGCCGCGCTGGCAACCCTCAGTAATTTGTCCGGCGCGTCCCTGGCGCTGCATTTGCCCGTGGACATGCTGGCGATCATTGCCATTGCCGTGCTGCTCTTGAGCTGCTTGCTGGCGGTTGCCGTTTACCGGCGTCGCCTGCCGGAACAGACGATCCCCCATAACCTGCTGGTTCGCGCCGGACGGCGTACGTTACGCCTTCCGGATTTACGCCTGACGGTCATGCAACTGGTGATTACCGCACTGGACGTGGCCGCAGCCGCTACCGTGCTTTATCTGCTACTGCCGCAGTCGCCGCCCTTCGGTGCCTTCCTGCTGGTTTATCTGCTGGCTCTGGCCGCAGGTGTGCTCAGCCATGTGCCAGGCGGTGTCGGGGTTTTCGAAGCGATTCTGCTCGCAGCCTTCGCCAATGAACTGGGTGCTGCGCCGCTGGCCGCAGCCTTGCTGCTGTATCGGATGATCTACGTGGTTCTGCCGCTGCTGCTGGCGTGCCTGACTCTGCTGTTTACTGAAGGCCAGCGCCTGCTGCCCACCAAGCAGGCCATGCGCGTGGCGTCTGGTCTGGCCGCGCCGATCCTGGCGTTGCTGGTGTTTCTCTCGGGCGTGGTGCTGCTGTTCTCCGGCGCCACCCCGGAAATCGACACGCGCATCGAAGACCTCGGATTTCTGATCCCACACCGCCTGATTGACCTGTCGCACTTCGGCGCCAGTCTGATCGGCGTGTTGTGTCTGCTGCTGGCTCAGGGTTTGCGCCGACGCTTGTCTGCAGCGTGGATGCTGACGGTGATTCTGCTGCTGGCGGGTGCTGCGCTGTCGATGCTCAAAGGTTTTGATTATGAAGAAGCCACGCTGTTGATCCTGACGGCCGCCTTGCTGGCGGTTTTCCGTCGGTCGTTCTATCGCCCCAGCCGCCTGCTGGAGCTGCCGTTCTCGCCGCTTTATCTGGTCGCGAGCCTGTGTGTATTGGGCGCGTCGTTCTGGCTGTTGCTGTTTGCCTATCAGGACGTCCCCTACAGCCATCAACTGTGGTGGCAGTTCACCCTGGATGCCGACGCCCCTCGTGGTTTGCGCTCCGCTCTGGGCAGCGCCGTACTGCTGGTGGTCGTGTCGCTGACATGGCTGTTGCGCACCGCCCGGCCCGTGATCAAGCTGCCGGACGCCGCCGAGCTGAGCAAGGCTGCGGAAATCGTCCACGCGTCATCCCAGCCGGACGGCGGCCTGGTGCTCACCGGCGACAAGGCCGTGCTGCTGCACCCGAGCGGCAACGCGTTTCTGATGTATGCCCATCGTGGTCGCAGTCTGGTGGCGCTCTATGACCCTATCGGCCCGACCCAACAGCGCGCCGAGCTGATCTGGCAGTTCCGTGACCTGTGCGACGTGCACCACGCCCGTCCCGTGTTCTATCAGGTGCGCGCAGAGAATCTGCCGTTCTACATGGACATCGGCCTGACTGCGATCAAGCTTGGCGAAGAGGCCCGGGTCGATCTGCGCCGCTTCGATATCGACGCCAAGGGCAAGGAAATGAAAGACCTGCGCTACACCTGGAACCGGGGTGGGCGCGATGGTCTTTCGCTGGAGATTTATGAAGTCGGGCAAGCACCGCTGGATGAACTGAAAGTCATCTCCGATGCCTGGCTGACCGGCAAGAACGTGCGCGAAAAAGGCTTTTCTCTGGGCCGCTTCAGCCCTGAGTACCTCAAGCATTTCCGTATCGCCATCATCCATTTCGAAGGCAAGCCGGTGGCGTTTGCCAATCTGCTGGAAACCTCACGCCATGATCTGGCGAGCCTGGACCTGATGCGCGCCCATCCCGACGCGCCGAAGTTGACCATGGAATTCATGATGGTCGGGCTGATTCTGTATTACAAACAGCACGGCTACGAGCGCTTCAGCCTTGGCATGGTACCGCTCTCCGGATTGCAGCCGCGTCGGGGCGCGCCGTTGACCCAGCGCCTGGGCTCGATGGTCTTTCGCCGTGGCGAGCAGCTCTATAATTTTCAGGGCCTGCGTCGCTTCAAAGACAAATTCCAGCCTGACTGGGAACCTCGTTATATGGCCGTGCCTGCCGGACTGGATCCGCTCGTGGCACTGGCTGACACCGCCGCCCTGATTGCGGGCGGCCTGACTGGATTGGTGAAACGCTGATGATTCGACGCTACCGGCGCATTTTGCTCGCAGCATTGCTTATTGTTGTGGCTTTGATTCTCGGGGTCTGGCTGTGGAGCCGCCCTGCTCCTCCTGCCAACCTTGAGCGCTCCTCACTGGCCGATGGCTCGGCGCTGATCGACGTGACACCCGGCAGCAGGACCAAAGTGCGGGTTGCCCTCGCAGTGACCGCTGACGACCTGCTTTCGGACAAACAACTGCTGGCACTCAGCCAGGATGCATCGGCCCGGATCATTCAGGTAGTGCTGCCCAAAGACAATTGCGTCCTGCAACAGGCGACTTTCAACGATGCGCTGAGCAAGCTCGACGCCGCGCCTACCGTCGTTGCCGGTATCGGTCCGGGCGCAACCCTGGCCTGGCGCTGGCTCGCCGGGCAGCAGAACGACAAGGCCGAAGCCATCTCGGTAGGCTTCTACGTTGAGCAGCCTTCACAGCCCGTCAAACCGGTTGATCCGGATGACACGCCACCGGTGATCTGCGACGTGGCGCTCCCGCAAAGCGCACCGCACGGGCACTGGACGGTGGCGTGGAACGATTTCCCTGACGACGAGCCCGCCACCTTTGTGCGCAACCAGGCCAACGCTGACACCAGCATCAGCGACTACGACATCAAGTTGCCTCAAGTCCTGAACAGCGAACTGCGCCACAAGCTGGTAGGTGAAGACGACAAAGGCGGTGGCCTCGGTATCCCGGTCGTGGAAGTGCCCAGCGCGCAACCCAAGGACACTGTGACGCTGTTCCTGTCCGGTGACGGCGGTTGGCGCGACCTGGACAAAGTCGTTGCCGGTGACATGGCTGGCATGGGCTATCCAGTGGTCGGTATCGATGTGCTGCGCTATTACTGGGAACACAAATCCCCGGAGCAGACCGCCACTGACCTGTCCGAACTGATGCAGCATTACCGTCAGAAATGGGGCACCAAGCGCTTCATCCTCGCTGGTTACTCGTTTGGTGCGGATGTGCTACCTGCGGTCTACAACCGCATGTCGACCGAGGATCAAGACAAAGTTGACGGCATGATCCTGCTGGCCTTCGCTCGCACTGGCAGCTTCGAAATCCGCGTCGACGGTTGGTTGGGCGCTGCAGGCAAAGACCTGCAGACCGGCCCGGAAATGGCCAAGCTGCCGCCCGAGAAGGTGTTGTGCGTGTATGGCGTCGAAGAGGTCAAGGAAAGCGGCTGCACCGACACCACCGCGGTTGGCGAGAAACTGCAGTTACCGGGTGGTCATCACTTTGACGAAGACTACCCGGCGCTGGCCAAGCGTTTGATCGCCTTCATCGATAAGCGCAATAAGGCCGCAGCGCAGTAAGCGACGTTAGCCCGCTGCAAAAAAATCCCCGTGAGCTGTGAGGCTCACGGGGATTTTTTGTGATTACGCTGCGCTTTCCCGTAGGAGCGGCTTTATCCGCGAAGATGGCTGCGATGCGCGAGATCCTCGTCGACAGCGCTATCGCTCGCGGCTAAAGCCGCTCCTGCGAGGCGACTGCAGGGCTTCTACATCTCCACTTGGGTCCCCAACTCGATCACCCGATTGAACGGCAGTTTGAAGAACCGCAGGTTGCCATTGGCATTCTTCAACATGAACGCAAACAGCGCTTCACGCCAACGCGCCATGCCGACGATTTTCGACGGGATCACCGTTTCACGGCTCAGGAAGTAGGTCGTCCGCATCGGGCTGAAGTCCAGCTCCTTGAGGTGACACAGCGCCAAAGCGGCGGGCACATCCGGCTCATCAATGAAGCCAAAGTGCAGAATCACCCGGTAGAACCCTTCGCCGAAGGCCTCGACTTCAAAGCGCTGCTGCGCCGGAACACGCGGACTGTCCTCGTAGACGACGGTGAGTAACACCACCTGCTCGTGCAACACCTGGTTGTGCAGCATGTTATGCAACAACGCATGAGGCACTGCGTCCGAACGGGCCGTCAGAAACACTGCGGTGCCCTGAACCCGGTGCGGCGGCTGAACGCTGATGCTGCTGATGAAAATCGGCAGCGGCAGGCCGCCTTCGTCGATGCGCTCCACCAACAATTGCTTGCCACGTTTCCAGGTGGTCATCAGGATGAACAGGACAACCCCGGCGATTACCGGAAACGCCCCGCCCTGCACCACTTTGGGAACGTTGGCAGCGAAGAACAGACTGTCCACCAGCAGCAACCCAAGCAGCAATGGCACCGCCAGAAACGCTGGCCACTTCCAGAGCAGCAGCATTACCGAGGACACCAGAATCGTGGTGCAGAACATGGTCCCGGTCACTGCCACACCATAGGCAGACGCCAATGCGCCGGAGGACTCGAAGCCCAGCACCAGCAGGATCACGCCCACCATCAGCGCCCAGTTCACTGCGCCGATGTAGATCTGGCCCTGAGCATCGCTGGAGGTGTGTTGAATGTGCATGCGTGGAATGTAGCCGAGCTGGATCGCTTGCAGCGTCATGGAGAACGCGCCGGAAATCACCGCTTGCGAGGCAATAACCGTCGCCAGCGTCGACAGGCCGATCAGCGGCAACAAGGCCCAGCTCGGGGCCAGCAGGTAGAACGGGTTGCGCGCCGCTTCCGGGTTTTCCAGTACCAGTGCGCCCTGGCCGAAGTAATTGAGCACCAGCGCAGGCAGTACCAAAGCAAACCAGGCCCGGGCAATGGGCTTGCGACCAAAGTGGCCCATATCGGCATACAGCGCTTCGGCACCGGTCAGGGCCAGTACGACCGCGCCGAGAATCGCGACGCCGATGCCCGGATGAACAATAAAGAAGCGCACGGCCCACAGCGGATTCATAGCGTGCAGCACTTCAGGCTGGTGCACGATGCCGTTGATGCCCAGTAACCCGAGCACCACGAACCAGGTCACCATCACCGGACCGAACAGTACGCCGATGCGCGCCGTGCCGTGGCGCTGGATCAGGAACAACCCCACCAGCACCACCAGCGCCATGGGCACCACCCAATGCTCGATGCCGTCAAAGGCCAGTTCCAGGCCCTCCATGGCCGAGAGCACGGAAATCGCCGGGGTGATCATGCTGTCGCCGTAGAACAGCGCGGCACCAAACAGGCCGAACACCACCATGGTCATCTGCAGCTTCGGGTGCTTGGCCGAGGCCCGTCTCGCCAGGGCGGTTAGCGCCATGATGCCGCCCTCGCCCTGGTTATCGGCGCGCAGAATGAAGGCCATGTATTTGAAGGAGACGACCCAGATCAACGACCAGAAGATCAGCGAGAGGATACCGAGCACTGCATCGTGGCTGACGTCCACGCCATAACCGCCCTGAAACACTTCCTTGAGGGTATACAGCGGGCTGGTGCCGATATCGCCATACACGACCCCCACTGCGGCGATTAACAATGCGAGAGGTTTTGCTGTCTGATGCCCGGTTTCAGCCTGACTGCTTGCTTGACTCATGTACCACTCCTGAAACCTGGGCTTGCGCTGCAAAACATGCGGATGTTTTGAGTCGCCAACAGGTAATACGTGCCCCGGACCGGGGTAAAAACCGACATATTCAGTAACGCCGCGAAGCATAGCGCAGCACTCGTCGTAATTCTCGGTATAACGCTGGTCAATCGCCCGACTGATCGCTAGAATTGCGCACTTTTTGATCAGAGGCGCACCCAAGCGCCCGACAGGTGCCCCGGCTGATCGCCGAAGCACCCCATCACGCCGAGGTTAGCCAATGTCCACCGTCACCACGCCATCCGCACCCAAGGTTGGCTTTGTTTCACTGGGTTGCCCAAAAGCCCTGGTCGATTCCGAGCGCATCCTCACCCAACTGCGCATGGAAGGTTATGAAGTCGTCGCGACTTATCAGGACGCGGACGTCGTCGTGGTCAATACCTGTGGCTTCATCGACGCCGCCAAGGCCGAGTCGCTGGAAGTCATTGGCGATGCGATCAAGGAAAACGGCAAGGTCATCGTTACCGGTTGCATGGGTGTTGATGAAAGCGTGATCCGTGACGTTCACCCCAGCGTGTTGTCGGTGACTGGCCCACAGCAATACGAGCAAGTGGTCAATGCCGTGCATGATGCCGCGCCGCCCAATCTTGATCACAACCCGCTGATCGATCTGGTGCCGCCACAGGGCGTCAAGCTGACTCCGCGCCATTACGCGTACCTGAAGATTTCCGAAGGCTGCAACCACAGCTGCAGCTTCTGCATCATCCCGTCCATGCGCGGCAAACTGGTCAGCCGCCCGGTGGGTGACGTCCTCGACGAAGCCCAGCGTCTGGTCAAGGCCGGCGTGAAAGAACTGCTGGTAATTTCCCAGGACACCAGCGCCTACGGCGTCGATATCAAATACCGCACCGGCTTCTGGAACGGCGCGCCGGTCAAGACGCGCATGACCGAACTGTGCGAAGCCCTCAGCTCCCTGGGTGTCTGGGTGCGCCTGCACTACGTCTACCCGTACCCGCACGTGGACGAGCTGATCCCGCTGATGGCCGCCGGGAAAATCCTGCCGTACCTGGACATTCCGTTCCAGCACGCCAGCCCGAAGATTCTCAAGCTGATGAAGCGCCCGGCGTTCGAAGACAAGACCCTGGCGCGGATCAAAAACTGGCGCGAGCAGTGCCCGGATCTGATCATCCGCTCGACCTTCATCGTCGGCTTCCCAGGCGAAACCGAAGAAGACTTCCAGTACCTGCTCGACTGGCTGACCGAAGCGCAGCTCGACCGCGTCGGTTGCTTCCAGTACTCGCCGGTTGAAGGCGCGCCCGCCAACCTGCTGGACGCGGCCATCGTGCCGGACGACATCAAGCAGGATCGTTGGGATCGTTTCATGGCCCATCAACAAGCCATCAGTGCGGCACGCCTGCAGATGCGCATCGGTCGCGAAATCGAAGTGCTGATCGATGAAGTCGACGAACAAGGTGCCGTCGGCCGCTGCTTCTTCGATGCGCCGGAAATCGACGGTAACGTGTTCATTGGTCTTGATGAAGGCAGCACCGTCAAACCCGGTGACAAGATCATGTGCCGGGTCACCGACGCTGACGAATACGACCTGTGGGCCGAAACGATCTGACCCTTTCAGATTGCCGCGCTACAAAACAGCCCTGCCCTTCAAACGGCGGGGCTTTTTATGAGTCGAACACATGACGACTGTCCTTTGCGCAGCGGCCAGACGGAGCCAAGCCCATGCACCCTTTTATTTCAACACCTCACAAGGACGAATACCCGCAACTGACTCAGGTGTGGGAAGACTCGGTGCGCGCCACCCACGACTTTCTGCCTGACGCCTACGTGACGATGCTCAAAGACCTGCTGCTGTCCAGCTACCTGGAGACCGTCACGCTGTTCTGTACCCGCGATGATCAATTGAACATCACCGGTTTTGCGGGGGTGAGCCGCTCGAAGCTCGAGATGCTGTTCATCGACCCGCAACACCGTGGTCAGGGGCTGGGTAAACAGCTGTTGGCGCATGGCATCGAACACTTCGATGTCAGCCTGCTGGACGTCAACGAGCAAAACCCGCAGGCGCTGGGTTTCTACCTCAAGCAAGGGTTCGAAGTGATCAGCCGCTCGGAAGTAGACGGTCTGGGGCAGCCGTATCCGATGCTGCGGATGCGATTGAAACAACGCCAACGTCTTTAGGAGCGCGCTTGCCCGCGATTCGATTTCAGAGCCAACCTATTTTCGCCTGGGCTGATGTCATCGCGGGCAAGCGCGCTCCTGCAGGTGATCACCCACCTCGCGCCAGCAGGTAACCACACTGATTACCCTCCATTTGCAATGTTGCCGCGATTAACCGGGCGGGCACGGGTACAATGTCGGCCTTTCTCTCAAGTAACGGCTGTTTGTCATGTCAGAACCCATCCGCCTCTCCAAACGCCTTATCGAGCTGACCGGGTGTTCCCGTCGCGAGGCCGAGCTTTTCATTGAAGGCGGCTGGGTCACCGTAGACGGCCAGGTCATCGACGAGCCGCAGTTCAAGGTCGACACCCAGACAGTGGTCCTCGACCCACAGGCCAAGGCCGATACGCCGGAGCCGGTGACGATCATCTTCCACAAGCCTGCGGATCTCAGCGAAGCCGATGCACTGGCGCTGATCACCCCGGCGACCCTCTCCGAGGAGCACAGCTTTGGAAAACGCCCACTCAAAGGGCACTTCCTGCGCCTTGAGCCCATTTCGACGCTGCAAGCCAATGCCAGCGGTCTGATGGTGTTCAGCCAGGACTGGAAGATCCTGCGCAAACTGACCGATGACCGCAGCAAGATCGAGCAGGAATACGTGGTGGAAATTTCCGGCGACATGGTCGCTCACGGGCTCAATCGCCTGAATCACGGCCTGACGTACAAAGGCAAGGAATTGCCCGCCGTCAAAGCCAGCTGGCAGAACGAAAACCGTCTGCGCTTTGCCATGAAAAACCCGCAGCCTGGCATCATTGCCCAGCTCTGCGAAGCCGTTGGCCTGAAAATCATTGCCGTGCGCCGCATCCGCATCGGCGGGGTTTCCATGGGCAAAATGCCAGAAGGCCAATGGCGCTACATGACTTCCAAAGAGAAGTTCTAATTCAGTTCAGAGCCGCGCGAACGTGTCGCGCGGCATGACCCCCGACATACCAGGATTTATGCATCATGATGAACAACGACGTTCTGCGCAGCGTGCGCTACATGCTAGATATCAGTGACGGCAAGATTGTCGACATCACCCAACTCGGTGGTCTTGAAATCACCAAGGCCGACGTGATCGCGTTCACCAAAAAGGAAGAAGAGGAAGGCTACCTGAACTGCAGCGATGAAATCATGGCGCACTTCCTCGATGGCCTGGTGATCTTCAAACGCGGCAAGGACGACAGCCGCGCGCCGCAGCCGGTTGAGCTGCCGGTGACCAACAACACGGTGCTGAAGAAGCTGCGAGTCGCTTTCGAGCTGAAAGAAGAAGACATGCATGCGATCCTCAAGTCGGTGGAATTCCCGGTGTCCAAACCCGAGCTGAGCGCCCTGTTCCGTAAATTCGGCCACAGCAACTACCGCACCTGTGGCGACCAGCTGCTGCGCAACTTCCTCAAGGGCCTGACGCTGCGCGTTCGCGGCTAATCCTGCGCAACTCTAGGTGGGAGCGAGCTTGCTCGCGAAGAGGCCAGTACAAGCAAAACATTTCTTGAGTCTGGACTAAAGCCTTCGCAAGCAAGCTTGCTCCCACAGGAGCGCATACTCCTGAGCGCCTACTCATGCCTGCCACCTATAGCGTCTCCCCCATCGGCTTCGTACGCTCCTGTTTCAAGGAGAAGTTCGCCATCCCGCGCCAGCCGCAATTGGCACCCGCGGCGCGTGGCGTGCTGGAACTGGTTGCGCCCTTTGATCAAGGCGATGCCGTGCAAGGCCTGGAACAGGTCAGCCATGTCTGGCTGTTGTTTCTGTTTCACCTGGCACTGGAAGACAAGCCACGTCTCAAGGTTCGGCCACCACGCCTGGGCGGTAATCAGTCAATGGGCGTGTTCGCTACTCGCGCCACCCACCGCCCCAACGGCATCGGTCAATCGGTAGTCAAGCTCGATAAGATCGAAGCCGGGCGCCTGTGGCTTTCCGGTATCGATCTGCTGGACGGCACCCCGGTACTGGATATCAAACCTTATGTGCCTTACGCAGACAGCGTAGCGGCCGCCAGCAACCAGATTGCCAGTGCAGCGCCGGCCTTGATCCCGGTACAGTGGGAGCCCAGCGCACTGACCCAGGCCCATGGACATGGTTTGCGCCTGGGAGAACCGTTGATCGAGCTGATCGAACAATGCCTCGCACAAGACCCGCGCCCGGCCTACCAGACCCCCACCCCGGAACGCCGCTACGGCGCACAATTCTGGGATCTGGACGTACGCTGGCACTACCCGCAGCCCGGAATGATCAACGTGCTCGAAGTGGTCCCGGCCGACGCTTAGCGGTCCGCAGCACTGGAAGGCGCACAACAGCGAGCACAAAAAAACCGCCTGGTCCGTGACCCCCAGGCGGTTTTTTTGTTACGAGGGCCGGATGTGCAAAACACATCCCGCCTGTAAATCAGCGCTTACTTCTCGACGAATGCACGCTCGATCAAGTAATCGCCCGGCTCACGCATACGCGGCGAAACCGTCAGGCCGAAGCTGTTCAGCACTTCACTGGTCTCGTCGAGCATGCTCGGGCTACCGCACAACATGGCGCGGTCGTCCTGAGGGTTGATAGGGGGTAGACCGATATCGCTGAACAGCTTGCCGCTGCGCATCAGGTCAGTCAGGCGGCCTTCGTTCTCGAATGGCTCGCGGGTAACGGTTGGGTAGTAGATCAGCTTGTCGCGCAGCGCTTCGCCGAAGAACTCGTTCTGCGGCAGGTGCTCGGTGATGAATTCGCGGTAGGCAACTTCATTCACGTAACGCACACCGTGGCAGAGGATGACTTTTTCGAAACGCTCGTAGGTTTCAGGATCCTGGATGACGCTCATGAACGGCGCCAGACCGGTGCCGGTGCTGAGCAGGTAAAGATGCTTGCCCGGCTTGAGGTCATCCAGTACCAGCGTGCCCGTAGGCTTCTTGCTGATGATGATCTCGTCGCCTTCCTTCAAGTGCTGCAACTGGGAGGTCAGCGGACCATCCGGCACTTTGATGCTGAAGAATTCGAGATGCTCTTCCCAGTTTGGGCTGGCAATCGAGTAAGCACGCATGAGCGGGCGCCCGTTCGGCTGCTGCAGACCGATCATCACAAATTGACCGTTCTCGAAACGCAGACCTGGATCGCGGGTGCACTTGAAACTGAAGAGCGTGTCGTTCCAGTGATGGACGCTAAGTACACGTTCGTGGTTCATGTTGCTCATTGACGTGGAAACTCCTGAGATTCGCATGCGCCGGGTGGGAGCGCTATTGCGCGGTATTCTAGTGGCAAGCACAATATCTGTTAAATGGATTATCAAGATATAGGTTATCGGTTATATAGATATGCGATTTACTCTTCGTCAACTCCAGGTTTTTGTCGCCGTAGCCCAACAGGAAAGCGTTTCCCGGGCTGCGATCCTGCTCTCACTGTCGCAATCGGCAGCGAGCACTTCCATTACCGAACTCGAACGCCAGTCCAGCTGCCAACTCTTCGACCGGGCGGGCAAACGCCTGAGCCTGAATGCCACAGGTCGACAGTTATTACCTCAGGCAGTGGCGCTGCTGGATCAGGCAAAAGAGATCGAAGACCTGCTCAATGGCAAATCCGGCTTCGGCTCGCTGGCGGTGGGAGCGACATTGACCATCGGCAACTACCTGGCGACGTTGCTGATCGGCAGCTTCATGCAGCGCCACCCGGAGAGCCAGGTCAAACTGCATGTGCAGAACACTGCGCATATCGTGCAGCAAGTCGCGCACTATGAAATTGACCTGGGTCTGATCGAAGGCGATTGCACTCACGCTGACATCGAGGTGCAGCGCTGGGTAGAAGATGAACTGGTGGTGTTCTGTGCGCCACAACACCCGTTGGCCAAGCGCGGCCACGCCAGCCTTGAAGAGCTGACCGAGGAAGCGTGGATCCTGCGTGAGCAGGGTTCTGGCACGCGGCTGACCTTCGACCAGGCCATGCGTCATCACCGCAATGCGCTGAACGTCCGGCTGGAGCTGGAGCACACCGAAGCCATCAAGCGCGCCGTCGAGTCAGGGCTGGGGATCGGCTGTATTTCCCGACTGGCGCTGCGTGACGCGATACGGCGTGGCAGTCTGGTGGCGCTGGAAACCCCGGAGCTGGACCTGTCCCGGCAGTTCTATTTCATCTGGCATAAACAGAAGTACCAGACTTCTGCCATGCGTGAGTTTTTGGACTTGTGCCGCTCGCTGACCGCCAACGTGCAACGCAGCGATGAGATCGTGTTGCCGAGCCTGTACTAAAGGGTCACCACCGGGGCAGATCAACCCAATAGAATCAGGCCCCACACCGCCGCAATCATGGTCAATGAAATCATCTGAGCTGCGCTGCCCATGTCCTTGGCATTTTTCGACAAGGGATGCAGGTCCAGAGAGATACGGTCGATGGCTGCTTCCACTGCCGAGTTGAGCAACTCGACAATCAGAGCCAGCAGGCACACGGCAATCAGCAGCGCGTGCTCGCCCTTGCTGACGTCGATCACGAAGGACAACGGGATCAGGATCACGTTGAGCAACACCAGCTGGCGAAAGGCAGCTTCGCCTTTAAAGGCGGCTGACAGGCCATCGAAGGAGTAGCCAGTGGCGTTGAGGATGCGTTTAAGACCGGTTTGGCCTTTGAAAGGTGACATAAGTGGGCTGCTGCGCAAAAAAGAAAGTGGACGCTAATCGAGGACAGGTCAAAAAAGCGTGAATGACAGGTGTATTTCGGCCTGTCAGTTAGGGGAAATCGATTCCAGTTGTTGCAATAACAGCGCCGCCTGCGTGCGGGTCCGAACCCCCAGCTTGCGGAATATAGCCGTGACATGAGCTTTGATCGTGGCTTCCGAAACATTCAACTCATACGCGATCTGCTTGTTCAGCAACCCTTCACAAACCATGGTCAACACCCGGAACTGCTGGGGCGTCAGGCTTGCAAGCCCGGCACTGGCGGCTTTGGCTTCGGCAGACACACTGATCGTTTCGCTGGCCTGGGGCGGCCACCAGACATCACCTTCAAGCACTTTGCGCACGGCCGACTGAATGGTTTCCAGCCCGCTGGACTTGGGAATGAAACCACTGGCGCCAAACTCTCGGGACCTGACCACAATTGACGCTTCCTCCTGAGCGGAGACCATCACCACCGGAATCTGCGGGTATTGACCGCGCAACAGCACCAGCCCGGAAAACCCGTAGGCACCCGGCATATTCAAATCCAGCAGCACCAGATCCCAGTCGGCCTTTTCTGCCAGTCGCGTTTCCAGCTCGGCGATGCTCTCGACTTCTACCAGCCTTACATCGGGCCCGAGGCCAAGACTCACCGCCTGATGCAACGCGCTGCGAAACAACGGGTGATCATCGGCAATCAGGATTTCGTAGGTCATGGGTGATCCTGTTCTTATCAGTGAGCGTCGATCCATTCAACGCGCAGCAAGGCATCGGCAAATGCCGGTGAAACTGGTCAGTGACCTTTTTATGCGGCGCCAGCATGCCCAGCGAACCTGGGGCGGTCAAGCATTACGCCGCAGGCCGTCATGGCCTCTATTGTGCGCTTGTGTGCGGGCATTTCATCGCGCCGCTGAACATTCAGAGAAAAGCCTTCAAATGGGTATGCGAGGCATCATCCTGATCGACCGGGTTTTGAAACTTGGCCCCCAGATAGTGTGCAGTAAACACATCCAGATAGGCGTCCAGCACCCCGCTTGCCTGGGTGTCGCCGGCCAGCTCCAGACACAATGCAGCCACCTCGGCCGTGCAGAAGTGATCATCGCGCCTGGAGCGCCGCAGGCGGTAGCGCGATATCTGCTCGGGCTCAAGGCTCAGCACCGGAAAACGCTCCAGATAGGGGCTTTTGCGAAACATCTTGCGGGCTTCGGTCCAGGTAGCGTCCAACAGGATGAACAGCGGTCGCTTGCCCTCGACCTTCGCCACTTGATTGACCACCCGCTGTGGCGCAACGAATTCGCCGGGGAAGACGATATACGGCTGCCATTGAGGATCGTCCAGCAGTGCCAGCAATTGCTCGTCGACATTGATCCGCGACCAGCCGAACGCGTGGGTGTCATCGATGACATCGGCAATCAGCCAACCGGTGTTGGTCGGCTTGAGCGGCTCTGTGTCATACATCAGCAGGCACATGGCCGAGTTGGCCACAACGCTCGGCTTCCAGGCACACAGGCAATAATCGGGAATGACCCGACATTGATTGCAGCGCGGCGCGCGGGAACCACGGGCAATGAAGGGCTTGGTACTTTGCGCCAGACGCCAGTCGCGCAGGCGGGAAACGGCGTGGCTCATGAAAGCACGCGCCGGTGAATAGAAAGCGTGAGCACTGCAGTAACTCGGATGGGCTTAAAGTTCGCGCAGTTTACCAGAGCCGTGCTGAATACGGCCTGCACTGTTCAGGCATGAATCGCTTTCGCCGAGACTCGTCTTTATACTTCTGCGTTATCGAGACACTTCGCCATCACCGAGCCTCATGCGGCGCGCCGCGTTGTGAACATACTTTCCGGTTGCCGGTCCAAGGGCCAGTCACTGAATCAGGAGAAACCAATGCTGCGCCTTATCGTCCCTACCCTTACGCTGCTGCTCG
The DNA here is from genome assembly GCF_900601905.1 of Pseudomonas viridiflava. GTDB lineage: Bacteria > Pseudomonadota > Gammaproteobacteria > Pseudomonadales > Pseudomonadaceae > Aquipseudomonas. Next base: position 96,749 of record NZ_UWFA01000289.1, on the reverse strand, counting down.
TCACCCCTTTGTGCGCCCAGGCGGCGTCAAAGCAGGAATTCGAGTTGAGCAAAATGCTTGAACAAGTTGCGAAGGAAAGCAGCGTCGGTACGCCACGGGCGATCAACGCGGACATCCTCGATCAGGGCTACACGGTTGAAGGCAATCAGTTGATCAACCACCTGAGCGTGCAGTCGGGCCAGGCACAGCAAATGCGCGCCGACCCTGACGCAGTGCGCAATCAGCTGGGCAACAGCGTTTGCCACAACAACGGTTATCGCCAGTTGATGACAAAAGGCGCGGTGCTCAAGTATCAATTCAGCGAATACAAGACCAACCGCCCGGTCGCTGTTCAGGTGTTCAAAGCGGGCGATTGCTCGGTCAAGAAGAAATAAAACCCAAAGTGCTGGCTAGGGCGCGGTCTTGTGGGACCGGCTTTAGCCGGTCCCATAAAAGAAGTGCATTTCAGGCTCCCAACGCTGTCCAGCGAAATACCGATGTGTGACTCAAACGTTGCCAGTTCCGATCAGGCTAGGCACATTAAGGCATCGGAATAAGCGCCACGCCTCAGACGACACTGTGGGCTGAAGCGGTCGCGCATGGAGAAGCCCTTAATGCCTTATGTACCCAATGATCTTTTATCCACACATTTCCAGAGCAACGGCTTAGATCTCTCCCGCAAGATCGAAGAGCAGATCAATCTGGTAGCCCCCAACAGCCCAAACCTGGCGCTGTACCGCGACATGATGCTGACCGTGCTGCGCATGGCTCAGGATGACCGTAATCGCTGGAACGCGAAAATCACCCTGCAAGCCTTGCGCGAGCTGGACAACGCGTTCCGCGTGCTGGAACAGTTCCGCGGCCGACGCAAAGTCACGGTATTTGGCTCGGCTCGCACCCCGGCCGAGCATCCTCTATACGCAATGGCCAGGGAGCTGGGCGGTTTACTGGCGCAGGCCGACCTGATGGTGATCACTGGCGCAGGCGGCGGCATAATGGCGGCGGCCCATGAAGGCGCGGGACTGGAACACAGCCTCGGCTTCAATATCACCCTGCCCTTCGAGCAACACGCCAATGCCACTGTTGAAGGGACTGGCAACCTGCTGCCGTTCCACTTCTTCTTTACTCGCAAATTGTTTTTCGTCAAGGAAGCCGATGCGCTTGTCCTGTGCCCTGGCGGCTTCGGCACTCTGGACGAAGCGCTGGAAGTTCTGACGTTGATTCAGACAGGCAAAAGCCCTCTGGTCCCCATCGTCTTGCTGGATGTACCCGGAGGCAGTTTCTGGCAGACAGCACTGGATTTCATCAAGGATCAGCTGGAAGACAATCGTTATATTCTGCCCGACGACATGAAGTTGATGCGCCTGGTGCACAGCGCCGAAGCGGCGGTAGAAGAGATTCATCAGTTCTACAGCAACTTCCATTCAACCCGCTGGCTGAAAACCAAGTTCATCATCCGCATGCGTCAGCCCCTGACCGAACAAGCTCTGGGACATCTGCAAAAGGCGTTCGCCGACCTGTGCCTGACCGAAGACTTTCAGCAGCACAGCTATCAAGGCGAAGAGTACGAAGCAGAGTTCAGCCACCTGACGCGCTTGTCGTTCAGCTTCAGCGGACGTAATCAGGGTCGGTTGCGGGAGTTGGTGGACTACATCAATGTGCCGGAAAACCAGATTGCGCGCTCCGCAGAAATGCAGGCGACAGAAGACGACGCCTGGAAGAGGATTTAAGCCTCAGTCGTCTTCGCTACGGCCGTTGAACAGGCGGCCGATCATCTCCATCGAATAACCCCGATAACTCAGAAAGCGCCCTTGCTTGGCTCGCTCACGAGCATCTACTGGTAAACGCCCGTCGAACTTGCGCTGCCAGGTTTCGTGCATTTTTTCCTGCCAGTTGAAACCGCAGTCACGTAGCGCCTGCTCAACTTCGGCACGTTGCAACCCGCGCTGATTCAGTTCCTCGCGAATACGCGCAGGGCCATAGCCCGAGCGTGCACGGTAGGAGACAAAACTTTCGAGATAACGGGCTTCAGAGAGCAACCCCTCCTCAACCAGACGGTCGAGGGCAGGTTCAATCAGCTCAGGCGTTGCGCCGCGCTGACGCAGTTTGCGCGTCAGCTCGACACGACCGTGCTCGCGACGTGCGAGCAGGTCCATTGCGGTGCGCCTTACGGCGACAGGTGTATCCAGTACAGCGGACATGATCTATCAGATATCAGCGTCGGCATCGGCCATGTCAGCAGCAGGCGCTGGTGCACGGGAAGCTTCGGACTTGGTATCTACACCTGGGGTCAGCAGCTTCTCGCGGATCATCTTCTCGAGAGTCGCACCGACTTCAGGATTATCTGCCAGGAACTTGGCCGAGTTGGCTTTACCCTGACCGATCTTGCTGCCCTGGTAGCTGTACCATGCGCCGGACTTCTCGACGAAACCGTGCAACACGGCCAGGTCGATGATCTCACCGTTGAGGTAGATACCCTTGCCGTAAAGAATCTGGAACTCGGCCTGACGGAACGGCGGAGCCACCTTGTTCTTCACAACCTTGACGCGGGTTTCGCTACCAACCACTTCGTCGCCTTCTTTCACTGCACCTGTGCGGCGAATGTCCAGACGTACCGAAGCGTAGAACTTCAGCGCGTTACCACCGGTAGTGGTTTCCGGGCTGCCGAACATCACGCCGATTTTCATACGGATCTGGTTGATGAAGATAACCAGGCAGTTGGCGTTCTTGATGTTACCGGTGATTTTACGCAGCGCCTGAGACATCAGACGGGCCTGCAGGCCGACGTGCATGTCGCCCATCTCACCTTCGATTTCAGCCTTTGGCACCAGAGCGGCAACGGAGTCGACCACGATCACGTCGATGGCGTTGGAGCGCACCAGCATGTCGGTGATTTCCAGTGCCTGCTCGCCGGTGTCCGGCTGCGAGACCAGCAGGTCGTCAACATTGACGCCCAGCTTGCCTGCGTATTCTGGATCAAGCGCGTGTTCAGCATCGACGAACGCACAGGTTGCACCCATTTTCTGGGCCTGGGCAATGACCGAAAGCGTCAGCGTCGTTTTACCGGAAGATTCCGGGCCGTAGATTTCAACGATCCGGCCTTTCGGCAGACCGCCAATACCCAGTGCAATGTCCAGACCCAGCGAACCGGTGGAGATAGAAGGAATCGCCTGGCGGTCATGGTCACCCATGCGCATTACGGCACCTTTACCGAATTGACGCTCGATCTGACCCAAGGCCGCAGCCAAGGCTTTCTTCTTGTTGTCGTCCATTGAAGTCCTCACGTAATCAAATTCAATTAGGGGCCTGATGGCCACAACACCTGTATAAGTAGACAGTATTATTCCACAGGGTTGCGCGCACGCCTACCCCCGAGTTGGTATTTCTGCACAGACAAGCTCAATAAGCCCCTCTAGCGCGGCTTTTACCGTTTGTCGGCGCACCTCGTCCCGGCCCCCGGCAAACTGATATCGACGTGAAACCTGGTGATCACCCGCCCCGCAACACACCCAGACGGTGCCTACTGGTTTGTCCTTGGAACCGCCATCCGGGCCTGCCACACCGCTGACTGCGACGGCGAAGCGCGCCTCGCTGTGCAGCTGCGCACCGCGAACCATCGCACGCACCACTTCGTCACTGACCGCACCAACGCTGGCGAACAGATCTGCGTGAACCTGCAATTGAAGCGTCTTCTGCCGGTTGGAATAAGTTACGTACCCCGCCTCGAACCAGGCAGAGCTGCCAGGTATGCGGGTAATCGCCTCGGCAATCCCGCCGCCGGTGCAGGACTCGGCCGTGCTGACCTGAGCATGCAATGCTTGCAGATGCTCGCCGAGTTGAGCGGCAAGTCGGCTGATTTCATCCAAGGGTACTCTCCTCACGAGGTGCGAAACCTCACCGTACACGAGCGTTTGCAGGGTGCAAGGCCGTAGCGATCAGGTAAGTGACCGCTGCGGATCAACGTCATGGTTGTTTCTTTTTAGGGCACTGCGGTTTTTTGATGGTTTCAACGGTTGTCTCTTTGGGGCGACGCCGAGCCTCTTCGATAGGAATGAAGCGCCCGCTTCCTGAATCCCTTGCACGTTTAGCAGCCATATAAAATTCCTTTTTTATAGTTGCCGCCCGGTATTGAGCGGCGACAGGGCGAGTCTATACAGCGATGAGCCGTCTGTGACCGTTCAGAAACGCTCCGTGACGAATTCGCGTCATTGCAGCGGGCCTGCGTGCCAGAGTCGTGCGTGGTAATCTTGCGCCCATCGCAACAAGCTCGTACGCCGCTGCCTGGTCCGCGCAAGGGATCGCCCAGCCTGCCTGCGACGTTGCCTCCCACTTCTCAAGAATTTGCCTAACAACCTGATGAATAAAGCAATTTCCGATCTCTCCGCACACACCCCGATGATGCAACAGTACTGGCGACTGAAAAATCAGCACCCTGACCAGCTGATGTTCTATCGCATGGGCGACTTCTACGAAATCTTCTACGAAGATGCGAAAAAAGCCGCCAAGCTGCTGGATATCACTCTGACAGCGCGTGGTCAGTCCGCCGGTCAGAGCATCCCCATGTGCGGCATTCCTTACCACGCCGCCGAAGGTTACCTGGCCAAGCTGGTGAAGCTGGGCGAGTCGGTGGTGATTTGCGAACAGGTCGGCGACCCTGCGACCAGCAAAGGTCCCGTCGATCGTCAAGTGGTGCGGATCATTACCCCGGGCACAGTCAGCGACGAAGCCCTGCTAGATGAGCGCCGCGACAACCTGATCGCTGCCGTGCTGGGCGATGAGCGCCTGTTTGGACTGGCGGTGATGGACATCACCAGTGGCAATTTCAGCGTGCTGGAAATCAAGGGCTGGGAGAATCTGCTGGCCGAACTCGAACGCATCAATCCCGTCGAGTTGTTGATCCCGGATGACTGGCCACAAGGCCTGCCTGCGGAAAAACGCCGTGGCGCACGTCGCCGGGCGCCCTGGGACTTCGAGCGCGACTCAGCCTTGAAGAGCCTTTGCCAGCAATTCTCTACCCAGGACCTGAAAGGCTTTGGCTGCGAGAACCTGACCCTCGCCATTGGCGCTGCCGGATGCCTGCTGGGCTACGCCAAGGAAACCCAGCGCACCGCCCTGCCGCACCTGCGCAGTCTGCGTCACGAGCGTCTGGACGACACGGTGATCCTCGACGCTGCGACCCGGCGCAACCTGGAACTCGATACCAACCTGGCCGGTGGCCGCGACAACACCCTGCAATCGGTGGTTGATCGCTGCCAGACCGCCATGGGCACTCGCCTGTTGACTCGCTGGCTGAATCGTCCACTGCGCGATCTGAGCGTGCTCAAGTCGCGTCAGTCGTCAATCACCTGCCTGCTGGAGCGTTACCGCTTCGAAAGCCTGCAACCGCAACTCAAGGAAATCGGCGATATCGAGCGCATCCTGGCGCGTATCGGCTTGCGTAATGCGCGGCCCCGAGACCTCGCTCGGCTGCGCGATGCCTTGAGTGCCTTGCCTGAGCTGCAAGTGGCGATGACCGAGCTGGAAGCGCCGCATCTGCAGCAACTGGCCAAGGTCGCCGGGGTTTATCCGGAGCTGGCCGACCTGCTGCAACGGGCGGTGATTGATAACCCGCCGGCAGTAATCCGCGACGGCGGCGTCCTGAAAACCGGCTACGACGCCGAGCTGGATGAACTGCAGTCATTGAGTGAGAACGCCGGACAATTCCTTATCGATCTCGAAGCCCGGGAAAAAGCCCGCACCGGCCTGGCCCACCTGAAAGTGGGCTACAACCGGATCCACGGTTACTTCATCGAGTTGCCGAGCAAACAGGCTGAATCGGCACCCGCCGACTATATACGCCGTCAGACCCTCAAAGGTGCTGAGCGCTTCATCACTCCCGAGCTGAAAGAGTTCGAAGACAAAGCCCTGTCGGCCAAGAGCCGTGCGCTGGCGCGGGAGAAAATGCTCTACGAAGCCCTGCTCGAAGACCTCATTGGTCACCTGGCGCCGCTGCAGGACACTGCGTCGGCGCTGGCCGAACTGGATGTGTTGAGCAACCTCGCGGAGCGGGCGTTGAATCTGGATCTCAATTGCCCGCAGTTCGTCGACGAACCGTGCATGCGTATTGATCAAGGTCGCCATCCGGTGGTCGAGCAGGTGCTGTCTTCGCCTTTCGTCGCCAACGATCTGGACCTGGATGACAAGACTCGTATGCTGGTGATTACCGGTCCGAACATGGGCGGTAAATCGACCTACATGCGCCAGACCGCGCTGATCGTGCTGCTGGCGCATATCGGCAGCTTTGTGCCCGCCGCCAGCTGCGAACTGTCGCTGGTGGATCGCATCTTCACCCGAATCGGCTCCAGCGACGACCTGGCCGGTGGCCGCTCGACGTTCATGGTAGAAATGAGCGAAACCGCTAATATTCTGCACAACGCCACCGACCGCAGCCTGGTTCTGATGGACGAAGTCGGCCGTGGTACCAGCACGTTCGACGGTTTGTCGCTGGCCTGGGCTGCGGCAGAATGCCTGGCCCAGTTGCGCGCTTACACACTGTTTGCAACGCACTACTTCGAGCTGACCGTGCTGCCTGAGAGCGAGCCGCTGGTGACCAACGTGCACCTCAATGCCACCGAGCATAACGAGCGGATCGTATTCCTGCATCGGGTACTGCCGGGGCCGGCCAGCCAGAGTTATGGTCTGGCGGTGGCCCAGTTGGCGGGCGTTCCAGCCAGGGTGATCGGGCGCGCCAAAGAGCATTTGCAGCGCCTGGAGACCACCAGCCTGCCGCACGAGCAACCCCGCGCCAAGCCTGGCAAGCCGGCCGCTCCGATGCAAAGCGACCTGTTCGCCAGCCTGCCGCATCCGGTGCTTGAAGAGCTGTCCAGGGCCAGACTGGACGACATCACGCCGCGCCAGGCACTCGAATTGTTATATGCACTGCAAACTCGCATCTAACGAGATCCGTAACAAGCTGTTAGAATCCCGCGCGGTTTGAGATGCTGGCAGCTTTTAGCGATAGATCCGAGCCGCGTGAAAACGTAGCGAACCCAAGGGTCGAACGTCGTGCAGTCGATCTGCCGTGCGCACCGTTGACCTAATGCATGTGTTTTCACACGGCGTGGGAGAATTCCCGAACCCGGCAACCCTCTACCGAAGGGCTCTGCTGTTGCCGCCGCCTGAGGAGAGAATTAGAAATGACCTTCGTCGTCACCGACAACTGCATCAAGTGCAAGTACACCGACTGCGTAGAAGTCTGTCCGGTGGACTGCTTTTACGAAGGCCCGAACTTCCTGGTGATTCACCCGGACGAGTGCATCGATTGCGCGCTCTGCGAGCCTGAATGCCCTGCCCAGGCCATTTTCTCGGAAGATGAAATCCCTGCAGGGATGGAAAACTTCATCGAGCTCAACGCTGAGCTCGCGGACGTTTGGCCGAACATCACCGAGAAGAAAGACGCCATGGAAGATGCAGCAGAGTGGGATGGTAAACCAGGAAAGATTGCAGACCTGGAACGCTAACGCTCTCGCTGGCTGAAAAGGCCCCTAGCGGGCCTTTTTTTGTGGGCCGCATTGGCTCGATACGTTCTTACGGGCGATAAAAAGGGGCGGTGTGACCCGCCCCCGTTTCTGCTTAATCCCTCTATTCCCTTTCTTCATCATCCTGATGAATCGCATCCTGCGATGTCCTTGGCTGTCCTCCTTGACGGCCTGTGCCGGTCCGTCGGCACAGTTCAGATACTAGTGTTTTTTACGGGCAGGACAACCACCAAAACCTTTCAAAAAATTCCAGCTAAAAAACCCGTGAAAAAAATAATTACTTTAAAATCATTAAGTTGGGAATACCACCTACATGCATACGGCATTATTCCACCGTGGTTTTCCCGGAAACTTACAAAACGGGTAAGCAAAGGCCTACAGGCAAAATATCAATTACATAAACAAAAAGTCTGGGCGGCGTTTAACCCGAGCCGCCTGCCGAGGAGACGACGATTGCCTTGGCCGCCTGATTGCGTATGGCACACAAAAAAACACCCCGAATCGGGGTGTTTTCATGAGCGGATGCACAAACGGACTTAAAACAGCAGACCGTCGTTATCGATCTCCGAGACAGCTATCACTGAAACAGCGATTCACTGGACAGGCCATTTTTTTCAAGGATTTCGCGAAGGCGCTTAAGGCCTTCAACCTGGATTTGCCGGACGCGCTCACGGGTCAGGCCGATTTCCAGCCCTACATCTTCCAGAGTACTGCTCTCGTGACCGCGCAAGCCGAAACGCCTTATGACGACTTCCCGTTGCTTGTCGGTCAGCTCGGACAGCCACTGATCGATGCTCTGGGACAGGTCATCGTCCTGCAGGAGTTCGCACGGGTCAGTCGGGCGATCGTCCGTCAGGGTGTCCAGCAGGGTCTTGTCAGAGTCAGGCCCCAGGGAGACATCCACCGAGGAAACCCGCTCATTAAGCCCAAGCATGCGCTTGACCTCGCCCACCGGTTTTTCAAGCAGGTTGGCGATTTCTTCCGGAGAGGGTTCGTGATCGAGTTTCTGCGTCAACTCACGCGCAGCACGCAAGTAGACGTTGAGTTCTTTGACCACATGAATCGGCAACCGAATGGTTCGGGTCTGATTCATGATGGCACGCTCGATGGTCTGACGGATCCACCAAGTCGCGTAGGTAGAGAAGCGGAAACCACGCTCCGGATCGAATTTCTCGACCGCCCGGATCAGCCCCAGGTTGCCCTCTTCGATGAGGTCGAGCAATGACAACCCGCGGTTGACGTAGCGCCTGGCGATTTTCACCACCAGCCGCAGATTGCTCTCGATCATGCGCTTGCGTCCGGCCGGATCACCCTTTTGCGAAAGACGCGCAAAATGGACTTCTTCTTCCGGTGTCAGCAGGGGAGAAAAACCGATTTCATTGAGATACAACTGCGTGGCATCGAGTGCCCGAGTGTAATCGATATATTTATGCTGCTTGAGCGCTGTGGAGTTTCTGGCCTTGGCACGAGTGGCAGAGGCCGCAGGTTTCTGCTTTACGTCAGAGTCCAGATCGATGTCGGCTTCCATAAGGAGAACCTCGTCGTCGATGTCAAACTCCGGCGCTTCTTTGCTGAGAGCCATTGTTATAGTCCTTTGGTGAGTTCGACCTCAAGCTCCAGCGACGCCAATTCCATGGCAACGCTTGAGCCCGTCCCTCTACGTCAGGAACGGGCTGGCAACAATCAACGACGCGGCAGGAATTGCAGCGGATCTACAGGTTTACCCTGGCGGCGAATCTCAAAATGCAGCTTCACCCGGTCAGTTCCCGTTGACCCCATCTCGGCAATCGTCTGCCCTGCCTTGACCTGTTGTCCCTCCCGGACCAACAGCCTACGGTTGTGACCGTAAGCGCTTACGTAGGTATCGCTGTGTTTGATGATGACCAATTCGCCGTAGCCCCGCAAGCCACTCCCGGCGTAGACAACCGAACCATCAGATGCAGCCAAAACAGGCTGTCCCAAATCTCCAGCGATATCAATTCCTTTATTCAAACTACCGTTTGAAGAGAATTTTCCAATCAACACGCCGTTGGACGGCCATGTCCAACCCTTCGGAGCGGGCCCGGCCGGGCCAGGCGGAGGCGCGGACACAGAGGGAACGGTAGCGACCGGCTTGGAAATCACGGTGGTCTTGACCGAGCCCGAAGCACTGGTCTGCGTAGAGGTGGTAGTCGATCCACGACCCGGCACGACAGCCACACCTGACGATGTTGAATTTGAACGCCCGTCAAAGCGAATCGTCTGACCCGGACGGATCGTATAAGGCTCGGGGATCTGATTGCGCGCCGCCAGCGCCTTGTAGTCCCAACCATAACGGAAGGCAATGGAGAACAGCGTGTCGCCACGGCGCACGACGTACTGGCCGGTGGTCACGGTGGGCCGCGCAGGCGCAGCATTGCTGTTGCGATCCACGACGCGCACGCCGCCGGAAGGCGAGCTGGAGCAACCGACCAAGAGGACACTGAGTGCCACGCCAATCAACAGCCGTTGAAAACCTTTGGAAAAACTTCGCTGCCGAATGACTGTACGACTCACCCGCCACTCCCTTTACTGGTGACTGAATTTAAGGTGCCTATTGTGCCGCATTAGCGGCAGGCAACTCTGCTTAACTGCTTGAAATCCGACCTGAAATCTTTTGCCGCCTGTAAAGCGAGCGCTGCGACAGGTGATAGACCGGCCGCGTTGATCAGAATTCAGTTCTGACGTGAAACCACTCAGGCCAATGGACCATTGAGCAAAGGCACGAAACGCACAGCGCCCAGTACGTGGCGCGAGAAACCGTTCTCTTCGCGAACGATAAGCATCAGTTGCTGCACCTCGCCAGAGCCTACGGGAATGACCAGTCGCCCACCTGGCGCAAGCTGATCGAGCAAAGCCTGCGGCACGTCGGTGGCAACAGCGGTCACGATGATCCCGTTATAGGGCGCCAGCGCAGGCCAGCCTTCCCAGCCATCGCCCCAGCGAAACACCACGTTGCGCAGGTTCAGTTCGACCAGACGCTCCTTGGCTCGGTCCTGCAGGACCTTGATGCGCTCAACGGAAAACACCCGCTCGACCAGCTGCGCCAGCACCGCAGTCTGATACCCCGAGCCGGTACCGATCTCCAGGACTTTATCCAGTGGCCCCGCAGCCAGCAGCAGCTCGCTCATGCGCGCCACCATATAAGGCTGCGAAATAGTCTGGTTATGGCCGATCGGCAGCGCGGTGTCTTCATAGGCCCGGTGCGCCAGAGCCTCATCGACGAACAGATGCCGGGGGGTCTTGCGGATCACGTCCAGCACCTGAGCGTTGGACAGGCCTTCTTCGTAGAGGCGCTGAATCAGACGCTCGCGAGTGCGCTGGGAGGTCATGCCAATCCCCCGGCGTAACAGATCATCTTGCTCGCGGGTCATGTGGCAAGCCCCTCCAGCCAGGTGTTCAGACTGTTGAAGCCATTCTGGTAAGTCCGATCAAGCTGCAGTGGGGTGATCGACACGTAACCTTGCATGACGGCATGGAAATCAGTACCCGCCCCGCCGTCTTCGGCGTCGCCCGCCGCCGCAATCCAGTAACCGGCGCGCCCACGCGGGTCAACGACCTTGATCGGCGCTGCGGCCCTGGCGCGGTGGCCAAGACGGGTCAGTTGGATGCCGCGAATATGATCCAGCGGAAGGTTCGGAATATTGACGTTCAATACCGTGCGCGGCGGCAGATCAAGCTGCTCATGGGCCTCCACCAGCAGGCGGGCGTAGTGCGCCGCCGTCGCCAGGTTATCCGGTTGCCGGGACAGAAACGAAAAGGCGAATGACGGCCTTTCCAGAAACCGGCCTTCAAGCGCAGCAGCTACCGTGCCCGAATACAGCACGTCATCACCGAGATTGGCGCCCAGGTTGATACCCGAGACCACCATGTCCGGTTGCACTTCAAGCAACCCGTTAAGGCCCAGGTGCACACAATCGGTGGGCGTGCCGTTGACGCTGATGAAACCGTTGGGCAATGCATGGGGATGCAAAGGACGGTCGAGCGTCAGCGAGCTGCTGGCGCCGCTTTTGTCTTGGTCGGGGGCAATCACCACGCACTCGGCGTAATCGGCCAGTGCCGCATGCAGCGCGGCAAGGCCGGGTGCGGTGACCCCGTCATCGTTTGAAATCAGAATACGCATGGGCTGTCCGTGTGCCCAACCGGGACCAGATCAACGAGCTCGCGCACCAAAGCGGTGGCGAAGCATCCGGCCGGAAGGACGAATTCCAGTTGCAGAATGTCAGGCTCGGGATAATGCCACGTCAACCCGCCAATGGGCAGCCGCAGGATGCGACGTTCGTGTTCCATTCCCGCTCTTGTCAGCCAGTCGCGCAACGCGGATTCGCGTTCAGCGACGTCGTTCTCCAGCTGAGCAGTCGCCCCGGTAGCCGGCGATGGACCTGCCCCCCATTGCGGACCGGTGGGATGCAGATCGAGAATCGCCAGCCGCGGATCACTGCACTCCTCGATACCTGCCGGAAAAAAACTGCGGCTGTCAGTGAACGCCAGCAGGTCGCCAACTTGAGCGTGCTGCCACGAGCCATCGGCGACGCGGGCGGCCAGTACTTGGTTGAACAGGTAGCTGCGCGCCGTGGACAACAGGCGCGAACGCACTGCCCGCTGTTCCGGCAATGCCTGACGCGACGCATAGTCACGGGCCTCGCCGAGGTTGCCACCCTGATAGCCGAAACGCTGGGCACCGAAGTAATTCGGGATGCCCGCCCGGGCGATCGCCTCCAGCCGCAGCTGCAGGGCGTCCTTGTCGGCATTGAGCTGGGTCAGGCGCAAGGTAAAGCCGTTGGCCGCATGGGCACCGCGCTGCAATTTTCGCTTGTGACGGGTGCTTTTCAGGATCTTCAGGGTTTCATTTTCAGCCGCCGACATATCCGGATCGGCCTTGCCCGGCAGCTGAATGCTGAACCACTGACGGGTCAACGCCTGACGGTCTTTAAGGCCCGCGTAACTGACAGTCCGCAGCTGCACACCAGCGGCGCGAGCCAGGCGGCGGGCGGCTTCTTCAGTATTCAGGCCACGTTTCTCGACCCACAGCCAAAGGTGCTCGCCATCGCCGGACAGCGGAATGTCGAGCACTTCATCGACCTGGAAATCTTCGGCAGTGGCTTTGAGCACAGCACTGCCCAGTGCAGCGCCGTACGCGCACGGGCCCAGCAGTTCGGTTTCGGTCATGCGGACAGCAACAGCGCGACGGCATGAACGGCAATGCCTTCTTCGCGGCCCACGAAGCCGAGCTTTTCAGTGGTGGTGGCTTTAACGTTCACTTGATCGAGCTCGACCTGCAGATCCTCGGCGATCAACGCACGCATGGATTCGATATGAGGGGCCATCTTGGGTGCCTGGGCGACGATCGTTGCGTCGACGTTGCCGACCTTCCAGCCTTTACTCAGGACCAGCGCCATCACGTGACGCAGCAGCGCGCGGCTGTCAGCACCCTTGAATTGCGGATCAGTATCGGGGAAGTGCTTGCCGATATCGCCAAGTGCAGCAGCGCCGAGCAAGGCGTCACTCAAGGCGTGCAACAGCACGTCGCCATCGGAATGAGCCAGCAGGCCGAAACCGTGTGCAATCCGCACGCCGCCCAAGGTGATGAAATCGCCTTCGGCGAAACGGTGCACATCGTAGCCATGGCCAATACGCATAAAAAAACGCCCTGAAAAAAGTCAGGGCGTGATTCTACCTACTTTAGGCGTTCAAGGCGTCGCCATGATGACGAAGGTGGTCTTCGATGAAGCTGGCGATGAAGAAATAGCTGTGGTCGTAACCCGGCTGCATGCGCAAAGTCAGAGGATGACCGGCTGCCTTGGCGGCTTGCACCAGGCTTTCAGGCTTGAGCTGCTCAACAAGGAAATCATCCCGATCGCCCTGATCCACCAGGATCGGCAGCTTTTCGCTGGCCGTGGCGATCAATACGCTGGCATCCCATTCACGCCAACGGGAACGCTCTTCACCCAGGTAGTGGGAGAAAGCCTTCTGCCCCCACGGGCAATCCATCGGGTTGCTGATCGGCGAAAACGCGGAGACCGATTGATAACGCCCAGGATTGCGTAGCGCGCACACCAATGCACCGTGACCGCCCATGGAATGGCCGCTAATGCCTCGCACCTGAGAAGCAGGGAAATGCTCTTCGACCAGCGCCGGAAGCTCATTGACCACGTAATCGTGCATTTGGTAATGCCGGGCCCAAGGCTCCTGCGTCGCATTGAGGTAAAACCCGGCACCCAGGCCGAAATCCCAAGCGCCGTCGGGATCGTCCGCCACATCCGGCCCGCGCGGACTGGTGTCCGGGGCGACAATAATCAGCCCAAGCTCGGCGGCAACCCGCAGCGCCGCGGCTTTGTGCATGAAGTTTTCATCGGTGCAGGTCAGGCCTGAAAGCCAATAAACGACCGGCAACTTGCCACCCAGTTCTGCCTGCGGCGGCAGATAGACGGCAAACACCATGTCGCAGCCCAGCACGTCGGAGCGGTGTCGGTAACGTTTGTGCCAACCGCCAAAGCTTTTCTGGCAGGAAATATTCTCTAGAGCCATGGTCGTGAACTCCCAGCGGCAAGCTTCAAGTGACGAGCTTCAAGAGGCGCATGAGCTTCTAGTGGCTTGCCGCTTGCAGCTTGCCGCTGCTTTCAGAAGTGAATGACGGTGCGAATGCTTTTGCCTTCATGCATCAGATCAAACGCTTTGTTAATATCTTCCAGGCCCATGGTGTGGGTGATGAAGGTATCCAGCGGGATCTCGCCTTTTTCGGCTTTTTCGACATAGCTCGGCAGCTCGGTACGACCACGCACGCCGCCAAATGCCGAACCGCGCCAGACGCGACCGGTCACCAGCTGGAACGGACGGGTAGCGATTTCCTGACCCGACGGGGCCACACCGATGATCACCGACTCGCCCCAGCCCTTGTGGCAGCATTCCAGCGCGGCCCGCATCAGGCTCACGTTGCCGATGCATTCGAAGCTGTAATCCACGCCGCCATCGGTCATTTCGACGATCACGTCCTGGATCGGTTTTTCATGATCCTTGGGATTGATGAAGTCGGTAGCACCCAGTTCGCGGGCCACGTCGAATTTCGCCGGATTGATGTCGATGGCAATGATGCGCGAGGCCTTGGCCATCTTCGCGCCGATGATCGCCGCCAGACCAATGCCGCCCAGACCGAAGATGGCAACCGTTGCACCCTCTTCCACTTTGGCGGTGTTGAGCACGGCACCGATACCGGTGGTGACGCCACAGCCCAGCAGGCAGACTTTTTCCAGCGGGGCTTCTTTGGCAATTTTCGCCAGGGAGATTTCCGGTACCACGGTGTACTCGGAGAACGTCGAGCAGCCCATGTAGTGGTAGACCGGCTCGCCGTTGTAGCTGAAACGGGTGGTGCCGTCGGGCATCAGGCCTTTACCCTGGGTCGCACGGACTTTCTGGCAGAGGTTGGTTTTGCCCGACAGGCAGAATTTGCATTCGCGGCATTCGGCGGTGTAGAGCGGAATCACGTGGTCGCCCACCGCCAGAGAAGTCACACCCTCGCCAATGGCTTCGACAATGCCGCCGCCTTCATGGCCCAGGATGCACGGGAACACGCCTTCTGAATCCGCGCCGGACAAGGTGTAGGCGTCGGTGTGGCAAACGCCGGAAGCCACGGTGCGAACCAGTACCTCGCCAGCTTTCGGTGCTTCGACGTCGACTTCGACAATTTGCAGCGGTTGGTTAGGGGCAAAGGCAACCGCAGCGCGTGATTTGATCATCAGTCTTCTCCAGCGAAGTAAAAACAAGCCGCAGAGTGTAAAGCAGTGCTGATTGGTTAATAATCCAGGCAAAAGCAAAACATTATTGCTGTACAGGGATAATCAGATGTACACCAACCGCTGGGAAGGCCTGGATGAGTTTGTCGCCGTGGCCGAATGCGGGCAATTCACTGCCGCTGCCGAGAAGATGGGTGTTTCCTCATCCCACATCAGCCGCCAGATCGCTCGCCTGGAAGAACGCCTGCAAGCCCGCTTGCTGTATCGCAGCACGCGTCGAGTCGCGCTGACCGAGGCCGGGCAGACTTTTCTGCATCACTGCCAGCGTCTTCAAGATGGTCGCGAAGAGGCGCTGCGAGCCGTTGGCGATCTGGCCAGCGAACCCAAGGGCCTGCTGCGCATGACCTGCGCGGTTGCTTATGGCGAGCGATTCATCGCGCCGCTGGTGACTCGGTTCATGGATCTGTATCCGCAGATTCGGGTCGACATCGAATTGAGCAACCAGACGCTGGATATGGTTCAAGGCCTGGACCTGGCGATTCGGCTGGGTCGGCTGCAGGACTCAAGGCTGGTCGCCACACGCCTGGCGCCGCGCCGGATGTATCTGTGCGCCTCCCCCTCCTACCTTGAGCGATACGGTCGGCCGCACAGTCTGTCGGAGCTGAGTCGCCACAATTGCCTGATTGGCAGCAGTGACACCTGGCTACTCCAGCAGAACGGACGCGAATTTTCACAGCGAGTCCAGGGCAACTGGCGCTGCAACAGCGGCCAGGCTGTGCTTGATGCAACGCTGCATGGCCTGGGTATTTGTCAGTTACCGGACTATTACGTACTGGAGCATTTGCACAGCGGGGCCCTGATCTCCCTGCTCGACAGCCATCAACCGCCCAATACCGCCGTCTGGGCGCTGTACCCGCAGCAGCGACACCTGTCGCCGAAAGTGCGCAAGCTGGTGGATTTTCTGAAAGAGGGGTTGGCGATGCGGGATGAGTATCGGTAGGGGGTCTGACACATAAACATAAACTGTGGGAGCGAGCTTGCTCGCGAAGACGATGTTTGTGCCTTAAATAACTTAGCGGATGTACCACCTTCGCGAGCAAGCTCGCTGCCACGGAAGATATCCAAGCCGTATCAGCGGTTGAACTCGACACGCCTCTGCCGCAACCACTCGAGATCTTCAGGCCGGGTGACTTTGATGTTATCGGAGCGACCTTCGATCAGGCGTGGCGACTGCCCCGCCCATTCGATAGCAGAAGCTTCGTCGGTGATCGCAACATCCGACACCAGCCCATCGGCCAATGCCCGGTGCAGCGCGCCGAGACGAAACATCTGCGGCGTGTAAGCCTGCCAGATCTGGCTGCGGTCAATGGTTTCGACAACCCGGCCATCGGCGCCGACGCGCTTGAGGGTGTCACGGGCAGGCACCGCCAACAGGCCGCCAACCGGATCATCCGCCAGCTCAGCCAGCAGATTATCCAGGTCGGAGCGGGCCAGATTGGGGCGGGCCGCATCATGGACCAGCACCCAGTCATCGTCATCAGCCCCCTGCGCGTGCAGATGCAGCAGCGCATTGAGCACCGAGTCCGCACGCTCCTTGCCACCCGCCACCCGCGCAATACGTGAATCCAGCGCACAAGGCAGTTCGGGCCAGTAAGGGTCATCCACAGCCAGACTGATCACCAGTCCCTTCAAACGGGGATGATCAAGAAAACAAAGCAGGCTGTGTTCAAGAATTGTCAGGCCACCCCATTGCAGATACTGCTTGGGACGGTCTGCGGCCATTCGGGCACCAACGCCCGCGGCGGGGATCACTGCCCAGAAGGCAGGCAGAGAGCCGTTCATTGTGCCAACTGATAAAGCGTTTCGCCGTCCTTGACCATGCCCAGCTCATGGCGGGCACGCTCTTCGACCGTTTCCATACCCTTTTTCAATTCAAGCACTTCAGCGTCCATGACCCGGTTGCGTTCGAGCAGGATGTCATTTTCAGCATGCTGATCGGCAATCTGCTGATTCAGACTGGCCACTTGCGCAAGGCTCCCGTTACCAACCCACAGGCGATATTGCAGGCCCGCAAGCATCAGGATCAAGATCAAAAACAACCAGTTAGGACTGCGCATTGAATATCAGGTACCCAGTAAAAAGACAGCAGAGCCAACAACATCAAGCCAACAAACGAGCAAAGGACTGAGGGCATCGAGCCTGGCAGAACCAGGCTCGATTGCTAAACATCCGTTTCAATGCGTGACAATCATCCGGCAAAGCAGACGATTGTCACAGCACCGGCCGTCTTTTAACAAACGGCACATCAACAGACCAAGCTCAGCCGCGGAACTCGCTGCGCCCGTTGTAGACAGCCTTGGCACCCAGTTGCTCTTCGATACGCAGCAGCTGGTTGTACTTGGCCACACGGTCCGAACGGCTCAGCGAACCGGTTTTGATCTGACCCGCTGCGGTGCCCACTGCCAGATCGGCAATGGTCGAATCTTCGGTTTCGCCGGAGCGGTGCGAGATCACAGCCGTGTAACCGGCAGCTTTGGCCATCTGGATGGCTTCCAGCGTCTCGGTCAGGGTGCCGATCTGGTTGAACTTGATCAGGATCGAGTTGGCGATCTTTTTATCGATGCCTTCCTTGAGGATCTTGGTATTGGTCACGAACAGGTCATCACCGACCAGCTGGATCTTGTCGCCGATCTTGTCGGTGAGGATTTTCCAGCCCGCCCAGTCGGACTCGTCCAGGCCATCTTCGATGGAGATGATCGGGTGCTTGCTGACCAGATCAGCCAGGTAGTCGGCGAAACCGGCCGAGTCGTACTCGCCTTCTTCGCTCAGGGTGTATTTGCCGTTCTCGTAGAACTCGCTGGCTGCGCAGTCCAGAGCGAGAGTCACGTCGGTGCCCAGCTTGTAACCGGCGTTGGCCACGGCTTCAGCGATGGCGCTCAAGGCGTCTTCGTTGGACGCCAGGTCAGGTGCGAAACCGCCTTCGTCACCAACAGCTGTGTTCAAGCCACGGGCTTTGAGCACGGCCTTGAGGTGGTGAAAAATCTCGGTGCCCCAGCGCAGACCTTCGGAGAAGGACTTGGCGCCGACTGGCTGAATCATGAATTCCTGAATGTCGATGTTGTTATCGGCATGCTCGCCACCGTTGATGATGTTCATCATCGGTACCGGCATCGAGTAGACACCCGGCGTGCCGTTCAGGTTGGCGATGTGCGCGTACAGCGGCAGATCCTGATCCTGGGCAGCGGCCTTGGCGGCAGCCAGGGACACAGCGAGGATAGCATTGGCGCCCAGGCTGGCTTTGTTCTCAGTGGCATCCAGCGCGATCATCGCGTGGTCGAGCGCCTTCTGGTCCACTGGATCCTTGCCCAACAGCAGGTCGCGGATCGGGCCGTTGATGTTGGCGACGGCTTTCAGAACACCTTTACCCAGGTAACGGCTCTTGTCGCCATCACGCAGTTCGAGCGCCTCGCGCGAACCGGTTGAAGCACCGGACGGGGCGCAGGCGCTACCGATGATGCCGTTGTCGAGGAGCACATCTGCTTCCACGGTGGGGTTGCCACGGGAGTCGAGAACTTCACGACCTTTGATGTCGACGATTTTTGCCATTGTTGTAAACACTCCAAGATTGACGAAAACGACGCAGCTGGGAAATCAATCGCCGCGTCGGGGCTTCAATGCAGGGCAACCCCCAAAGCGACAAACCCCGACATTGAGCCGGGGGTTAAACGATCGAGCGGCACTTTACCGGAGGGCAATCCTTCGGAGAAGTGCGAATTACGCGGTCTCTACAGTCGCAAAACCCTTCACCAGCTCATCCAGCGCCTTGAGCTGGGCGAGGAACGGCTCCAGCTTGTCCAGACGCAAGGCGCAAGGGCCATCGCATTTGGCGTTGTCCGGGTCCGGGTGAGCTTCAAGGAACAGACCGGCAAGGTTCTGACTGATGCCAGCCTTGGCCAGTTCCAATACCTGGGCACGACGACCACCCGCGGAATCCGAGCGACCGCCTGGCATTTGCAAGGCGTGGGTCACATCGAAGAACACCGGATAGTCGAACTGCTTCATGATACCGAAGCCGAGCATGTCGACCACCAGGTTGTTGTAGCCGAAACTGGTGCCGCGTTCGCAGAGAATCAACTGATCGTTACCGGCTTCTTCGCACTTGTTCAGGATGTGTTTCATTTCCTGAGGGGCGAGAAACTGGGCTTTCTTGATGTTGATCACGGCCCCGGTCCGCGCCATGGCAACCACCAGATCGGTCTGACGCGACAGAAAGGCTGGCAGCTGGATAATGTCGCAGACCTCGGCAACCACTGCCGCCTGCTCAGGCTCGTGCACATCGGTAATCAGCGGAACATTGAAGGTCTTCTTGATTTCTTCAAAGATCCGCATGCCCTCTTCCAGGCCGGGGCCACGGTAAGAGTGCATGGAGGAACGGTTGGCTTTGTCGAAACTGGCCTTGAACACGTAAGGGATGCCGAGCTTTTCGGTAACCCGCACGTATTCTTCGCAGACCTGCATGGCCATGTCCCGCGATTCAAGTACGTTCATGCCACCGAACAAGACCATTGGCTTGTCGTTGGCGATCTCGATCGAACCTACACGGATTGTTTTCTGAGCCATGTGCTGAATATCCCGAATCAAGCTTTCTTCTGATGTTGAGCCAGCGCCGCCTTGACGAAGCCGCTGAACAACGGATGACCATCGCGAGGCGTGGAGGTGAACTCAGGGTGGAACTGGCAAGCGACGAACCATGGGTGATCCGGTGCTTCAACCACTTCGACCAGCGCGCCATCACTGGAGCGACCCGAAACTTTCAGGCCCGCTTCAAGCAATTGCGGCAGCAGATTGTTGTTCACTTCGTAGCGGTGACGGTGACGCTCGACGATGACGTCTTTGGCGTAGCAGTCGTGGACCAGAGAACCCGGCTCAAGCTGGCAATCCTGAGCACCCAGACGCATCGTGCCACCCAGATCCGAGCTTTCGGTACGAGTTTCAACTGCGCCAGTGGCATCTTCCCACTCGGTGATCAGACCGACCACGGAATGCGCGCCGTTGCGATCGAATTCGGTGGAGTTGGCGTCGGCCCAGCCCAATACGTTTCGGGCGTATTCGATGACCGCAACCTGCATGCCCAGGCAGATGCCCAGGTACGGAACCTTGTTCTCGCGAGCGAACTGAACGGCAGTGATCTTGCCTTCAACGCCGCGCAGGCCAAAGCCGCCAGGAACCAGAATCGCGTCCACGCCTTCGAGCAACGCGGTGCCCTGATTTTCGATGTCTTCGGAATCGATATAACGCAGGTTGACCTTGGTGCGATTGGTGATGCCAGCGTGACTCATCGCTTCGATCAGCGACTTGTACGCATCCAGCAGCTCCATGTATTTGCCGACCATGGCGATGGTGACTTCATGCTCAGGGTTGAGCTTGGCGTCAACCACGGCTTCCCACTCGGACAGGTCAGCGCTGTTGCATTGCAGGCCGAAACGCTCGACGACGAAATCATCCAGGCCCTGGGAATGCAGGATGCCCGGGATCTTGTAGATGGTGTCGGCGTCTTCCAAAGCGATAACGGCGCGCTCTTCGACGTTGGTGAACTGGGCGATCTTGCGACGCGACGACAGGTCGATCGGGTGATCGGAGCGGCACACCAGCACGTCAGGCTGCAGGCCAATGGAGCGCAGCTCCTTGACCGAGTGCTGAGTCGGCTTGGTCTTGGTTTCGCCCGCTGTCGCGATGTACGGAACCAGCGTCAGGTGCATCAGCATGGCGCGCTTGGCACCCACTTCGAAACGCAGCTGGCGGATGGCTTCGAGGAACGGTTGCGACTCGATGTCACCGACCGTACCGCCGATTTCCACCAGCGCGACATCTGCATCGCCAGCACCCTTGATGATGCGGCGCTTGATCTCGTCGGTGATGTGCGGAATAACCTGAATGGTCGCGCCCAGATAATCACCACGGCGCTCTTTGCGCAGCACGTGTTCGTAGACACGGCCTGTGGTGAAGTTGTTGTTCTGGGTCATGGTCGTGCGGATGAACCGCTCGTAGTGCCCCAGGTCCAGATCGGTTTCGGCGCCGTCATGCGTGACGAACACTTCACCGTGCTGGAACGGGCTCATGGTACCCGGATCGACGTTGATGTAGGGGTCAAGCTTGAGCATGGTGACCTTAAGTCCCCGCGCCTCCAGGATGGCCGCCAATGAAGCCGAGGCAATGCCTTTCCCCAATGAAGAAACAACACCGCCCGTGACGAAGATGTAGCGCGTCATGAAAAACCCTAGAAGTCTGCGTTAAAGCGGTCAGAGCCGCCGGGGAAAGCGAAGGAAGGCCGAAGCCCCCGATTACCCACACAATTCACAGTGCACCTCAAAACTGCTGCGTTGAAACGGACCGGCTCAAGAGCCTGTCGATTGCGCGCCACATTTAAGAATCGCCCAGTAAAGACTGGTTGGAAATCGGCAACTAACGTCGATTCAAAAGAATCAACAGAAGCTGTATCAAGAAGGGAGCGTAGTCTACCGGAAATGCCCTTTCAGCTCAAACTTTGGTCATTCGTCGGCGGCGCCCAGCGCAGTCGCCCGATTTCACGGGGGCTGGCACACAGTTGCGGCAGGTTGGCGACGGCCAGAAACTCATCATTGCGGTACAGCAGCGGCAATCGGCCGCGCACGAACAGCGGTATTTCACATTCGTTGAGCAGACGCTTCAGATCGCGATGCCCACGACCGGGCAGATTCAGCACTTCCCCGCCCTGGCGATAACGCACCTGCAGCTCGCCAGCCGGGGTCTGGCCGTCGATAGCCAGCTGGCCATTGCCCGGAAGGTTCAGCGTCTGACGGGCATCCTCCCAGGGCAAGGCACTCTCGGGTGACTGTAACCAGTCGTCGCAAAGCCACCAGATCCGCCCTTGATCACGGTGCAGTTCGCCGTCAGCCAGCCGCCAGACCGGGCGCCCGCCCTGCCCCGCGTCACGCAGGCTGTCCCACCCCGCCCAGTGATCGCTGTCTGGCAAGCGGGTCAACGGCACCAGCCAGTGGCGCAGGGCATTGCGTTGCCGCGCCGGGGAAAGCGTGGTCAGCGATGGAAACGCTAATGAGGGCACGTTGATCCACGGGAAGGGGCTGGCAGTGTTCGCCATTGCCAGATCCACTAAAGCCAACTCATCCAACAGCTGCTGCGCCTCAGACAGGTGGGAGGCAGCACGGGCGATATTGGCATCGGCTTGAGGCCAACGAGCTTTGATCACTGGCAATACTTCATTGCGCAAATAATTGCGGGCGAAGCGGGAATCGCTGTTGCTGGGATCTTCCACCCAGCTCAATCCGTGAGTGGCGGCGTAAACCTCCAGCTCTTCGCGGGACACATCCAGCAAAGGCCTCACCAAGTGACCGCGACCCAAAGCGCGACTGACAGGCATCCCCGCCAACCCGCGTAACCCGGCGCCGCGAAACAGACGAAAGAGCAAGGTTTCAACCTGATCATTTCGGTGCTGGCCTGTGAGCAATACCTCATCGACACTCAAATGCTGCATGAAAGCGCCATAGCGCGCATCCCGGGCAGCCTGTTCCAGACTTGCACCGGATTTCACCTGTACCCGAATGACCTGCAAAGCAACGCCCAGCGTCTGGCAGACCTGCTGACAATGCGCAGGCCACGACTCCGCCACGGACTGCAGACCGTGATGCACATGCAGGGCTTTGACCGCAGGCAGCTGCTCGCGCTTGTTGAGCCCAGCCAGAAGGTGCAGCAATACAGTGGAATCCAGGCCACCGGAGAAACCGACATGCCAGACAGGCGCATTGCGCCAGGGGGCCAGGGCTTGAAGAAGCCTGGTGGGGAGGTCATGACCGGGTGATTTAAGAGCGGTCATAGGTGCTCACAATCCTGTGGGAGCGAATTCATTCGCGAAAGGCCTGCACAGTCGACGGATGTTCATCGATCGTAACGTCGCCTTCACGAATGAATTCCACGGGTTTGAGTGCGCCACAGAACCTGTGGGAGCAAGCTTGCTTGCGAAGGCTGTATTCCAGGCGATAAATGATTATCGGGTGTCCCAGCCTCTTCGCGAGCAAGCTCGCTTCCACAGAAATCTATTGCGCCAAGGGTCCTGAGAGGTTGCAGAAGAACTTAGCCCCCCACAGCCTGATCGAGTACCGCTTACAAACCGTAACTCATCAGACGCTCATAACGACGAGCCAACAACGCGTCATTATCAAACTTCCTGAGCATGTCGAGCTGGCCGCTCAATTCCTGACGAATCGACTCGGCTGCGCCCGCAGGGTCGCGGTGTGCGCCGCCCAGTGGCTCGCCGATCACCTTGTCGACAATACCCAGGCCTTTCAGGCGATCCGCGGTAATGCCCATGGCTTCGGCAGCGTCTGGCGCCTTGTCGGCAGTTTTCCACAGAATCGATGCGCAACCTTCCGGCGAGATCACCGCGTAGGTCGAGTACTGCAGCATGTTCAGTTGATCGCAGACGCCGATGGCCAATGCACCACCGGAGCCGCCTTCGCCAATCACGGTGGCGATAATCGGGGTTTTCAGACGGGCCATGACGCGCAGGTTCCAGGCAATCGCTTCGCTCTGGTTACGCTCTTCGGCGTCGATACCAGGATAAGCACCCGGCGTATCGATGAAGGTCAGGATCGGCATCTTGAAGCGCTCGGCCATTTCCATCAGGCGGCAGGCTTTGCGATAGCCTTCAGGACGCGGCATGCCGAAGTTGCGACGCACCTTCTCACGAACTTCACGACCTTTCTGATGGCCGATCACCATGACTGGCTGGCCGTCAAGGCGAGCTACACCGCCAACGATTGCAGCGTCATCGGAGAAGTGGCGGTCACCGTGCAGCTCGTCGAATTCGGTGAAGATGTGCTGGATGTAATCCAGGGTGTACGGACGACGCGGGTGACGCGCCATGCGTGCAATCTGCCAGCTGGTCAGGTTGCCGAAAATGCTTTCGGTCAGCGTGTTGCTTTTCTCTTGCAAACGCGAGATTTCGTCGCCGATGTTGAGCGAGTTGTCGTTACCTACCAAGCGCAATTCTTCGATCTTGGCTTGCAGGTCAGCGATCGGCTGTTCGAAATCAAGAAAATTCGGGTTCATAGGCATCCGTCTTGGGTCGACGGCCAAGAGGCCGGCCGATTTATCTGTTAGCGCGTTACCTTACGGGAACAGGCGCATTCAGGTCGAGATTAAATAGTGAGCCAAGGATAAGCGCTCAACGATACTGCAGGAAGACGTTCTCACGCCCGAACTGGTCACGCAGCGCCTGAATCAGGCTGTCTGCGGGGTCAATTCGCCACGCTTCGCCAAATTGCAACAAGGCTTTGGCGTCCAGGCCGGTGTAATCCAGGGTAATCGGGCACGCACCGCGATGGCGTTTGCACAACTCGCCCAGCCAGCGTAGCCGATCGCCCTTGAGGGCTTCGGCACGCACCGTCAAGCGCAGGCTTTCAGCCAGATTGGTACGCGCATCTTCGATGCTCATTACCCGCTTGGCGCGCAGACGCAGGCCTCCGGAAAAATCATCGTTGCTGACTTCGCCTTCGACCACGACCATTGCATCGGTCTGCAGCAAGGCCTGGGCCGAGTGGAAAGCCTCGGCAAACAACGAGGCTTCGATGCGCCCCGAGCGATCGTCCAGGGTAATGAACCCCATCTTGTCGCCCTTCTTGTTCTTCATCACCCGCAACGCGATGATCAGGCCTGCAACCGTCTGCGTGTCCCGCGCCGGCTTGAGGTCAATGATCCGTTGCCGGGCGAAACGGCGAATCTCGCCTTCGTATTCGTCGATGGGATGCCCGGTCAGATAAAGCCCGAGGGTTTCCTTCTCACCGCGCAGCCGATCCTTGAGGCTGCCTTCTTTGGCGTTGCGATGGTTGGCGTAAACGTCGGTGTCTTCTTCGACGAACAGCCCGCCAAACATGTCCATGTGCCCGCTGTCATGACTGCGCGCGGTCTGCTCGGCGGCCTGAATGGCTTCGACCAGCGAGGCCAGCAACACCGCACGATTGCGGTCAATGTTGGCCTGATAGGCTTTCGGCTCGGTCTCGAAGTACGGCCCCAGGCGATCCAGTGCACCACTGCGGATCAAGCCATCAAGGGTTCGCTTGTTGACGCGCTTGAGGTCCACGCGGGCGCAGAAGTCGAACAGATCAGTAAACGGCCCCGCCTGACGGGCCTCGGTGATCGCCTCGACCGGGCCTTCACCGACCCCCTTGATCGCACCAAGCCCATAGAGGATGCGGCCATCGTCGCTGACCGTGAACTTGAACTCGGAAATGTTCACGTCCGGCGCGTCGAGGCGCAGCTTCATGGTCCGCACTTCCTCGATCAAGGTCACGACCTTGTCGGTGTTGTGCATGTCCGCTGAAAGCACCGCCGCCATGAACGGCGCCGGATAGTGGGTCTTCAGCCAGGCGGTCTGATACGACACCAGACCGTAGGCTGCGGAGTGAGATTTGTTGAAACCGTAACCGGCGAATTTTTCCACCAGGTCGAAAATGTTACCCGCCAGGTCAGGGTCGATATTGTTGGTCTTGCAACCATCAATGAAACCGCCCCGCTGCTTGGCCATCTCCTCGGGCTTCTTCTTACCCATGGCGCGACGCAACATGTCGGCACCGCCGAGGGTGTAACCGGCCATCACCTGAGCAATCTGCATCACCTGTTCCTGGTACAGGATGATGCCGTAGGTCGGTGCCAGTACTGGCTTGAGGCCTTCGTACTGATAATCCACATGTGGGTAGGACAACTCGGCGCGGCCGTGCTTGCGGTTGATGAAGTCATCAACCATGCCGGACTGCAACGGGCCCGGACGGAACAGGGCCACCAGTGCAATCAAGTCTTCCAGGCAGTCGGGCTTGAGCTTTTTGATCAGCTCTTTCATGCCTCGGGATTCAAGCTGAAACACCGCCGTGGTTTCGGCTTTCTGCAGCAACTGGTAAGTCGGCGCATCGTCCAGCGGGATAAAGGCGATATCCAGCGGCGGCTCATCGACCTTGGCACGGTCGCGGTTAATGGTTTTCAGCGCCCAGTCAATAATGGTCAGGGTCCGCAGGCCGAGGAAGTCAAACTTCACCAGCCCGGCAGCCTCGACGTCATCCTTGTCGAACTGGGTTACCAGGCCATCGCCTTCTTCGTCGCAATAAATGGCCGAGAAGTCAGTCAGCTTGGTCGGCGCAATCACCACGCCCCCGGCGTGCTTGCCGACGTTACGCACCACGCCCTCAAGCTTGCGGGCCATTTCCCAGATTTCCGCAGCTTCTTCATCGACCTTGAGGAAGTCGCGCAGGATTTCTTCCTGCTCGTAGGCTTTTTCCAGGGTCATGCCGACTTCGAAGGGGATCATCTTCGACAGACGATCCGCCAGCCCGTAGGACTTGCCCTGCACCCGCGCCACGTCCCGCACCACCGCCTTGGCGGCCATGGAACCGAAAGTGATGATCTGGCTCACCGCATTACGGCCGTATTTCTCGGCCACGTAATCGATGACCCGGTCACGACCGTCCATGCAGAAGTCGACGTCGAAGTCGGGCATGGAAACCCGTTCCGGATTCAGAAAGCGTTCGAACAGCAGGTCATATTCCAGCGGGTCGAGGTCGGTAATCTTCTGTACATAGGCCACCAGCGAGCCGGCACCCGACCCTCGGCCCGGACCAACCGGCACGCCATTGCTCTTGGCCCACTGGATGAAGTCCATCACGATCAGGAAGTAACCGGGGAAGCCCATCTGGATGATGATATCCAGCTCGAAATTCAACCGGTCGACATAAACCTGACGCTTGGCTTCGTAGTCTGGCGTGGTGTCTTTGGGCCACAGTACCGCCAGGCGCTCTTCGAGACCTTCAAACGACACCTTGCGGAAGTATTCGTCGATGGTCATGCCATCAGGGATCGGGAAGTTGGGCAGGAAGTGAGTGCCCAGCTTTACGTCAATGTTGCAGCGCTTGGCGATCTCGACAGTGTTCTGCAGCGCTTCGGGCAAGTCACTGAACAGCTCGGCCATTTCTTCGGCGCTTTTCAGGTACTGCTGGTCGCTGTAGTTATGCGAGCGGCGCGGGTCATCCAGCGCGCGGCCTTCACCAATGCAGACACGGGTTTCGTGGGCTTCGAAATCTTCCTGCTTGATGAAGCGCACATCGTTGGTCGCCACCAGCGGCGCGCCATGGCGCTCGGCCAGCGCTACAGCGGCGTGCAAGTGTTCTTCATCATTGGCGCGGTTGGTGCGTTGCACTTCCACGTAGAAGCGGTCCGGGAATACGGCCATCCACTCCTGCAGCAACTGATCGGCCTCTCCGGGATTGCCTCCCAGGAGCGCCATGCCAATCTCGCCTTCCTTGGCCGCAGACAAGGCAATCAACCCTTCGCTGGCTTCGGCGACCCACGAGCGCTCGATGATGATCTGGCCGTTACGCTGGCCTTCGATGAAGCCGCGCGAGATCAGCTCGGTGAGATTGCGATAGCCCTTGGAATTCATCACCAACAGGCTGATGCGACTCAATGAAGCGTCAGCGTCCTTGTTCGAGAGCCACAAATCGGCGCCACAGATCGGCTTGATGCCCGCGCCCATGGCCGCCTTGTAGAACTTGACCAGCGAACACAGGTTGTTCTGATCGGTCACCGCCACGGCAGGCATGTTCATGCCAGCCAGGGTCTTGACCAACGGTTTGACCCGAACCAGGCCATCAACCAGCGAATATTCGGTGTGCAGGCGTAGATGAACGAAAGAAGCCGGCATGGTGATCCTATAGCGCTAGAACAAAAACGAAGGCCCGGATTGTACCGGGCCTTTGGCAAAACATCAGCCCACTGTCAGTTCAGCGGGAATATCGCCGAGCTGGCCAGAGCAGAAGACAGCATCATGTCACGGGCCTCATAAGCCGCCCGGACCGGCGCAAAGGAACGTCGATGGATCGGCGTCGGCCCCAGCCGTGCCAGCGCTTCCAGATGAACGGGGGTCGGGTAACCCTTGTGCCCGCCTATTCCGTAGCCCGGATAGATCAGCTCGAAGGCGGCCATTTCCCGATCCCGGCTGACCTTCGCCAGAATCGAAGCAGCGGCAATCGCTGGCACCTTGGCGTCGCCCTGAATCACCGGCGCACTGGGCACCGCCAACTGCGGACACCGGTTGCCATCGATCAACGCCAGTTTCGGGATGATCAGCAGGCCTTCCACGGCACGCTTCATGGCCAGCATGGTGGCGTGAAGAATGTTCAACTCGTCAATTTCTTCGACTTCAGCCCTGGCGATATGCCAACACAGGGCTTTTTCACAAATCTCGTCGAACAGCTTCTCGCGTTTTGCTTCAGTGAGCTTCTTCGAATCGTTCAGCCCGACAATGGGCCGACGCGGGTCGAGGATCACCGCTGCCGTGACGACCGCGCCGCACAGCGGCCCACGGCCGACTTCATCGACGCCTGCCACGAGATCTTCAACCAGATTGAAGTCCAGACCCATTTGCATTTGCGAACTCACAGTGAAGGCGAATGACCGATCAGGCTCAATACCGCATCGGCGGCCTGATTGGATGCGTCGCGACGCAAGGTACGGTGGATTTCGTCGAAACCTGCCGTTTGCACCTGAGCGTCATCCAGTAACGGCAACAGGCGCTGCGCCAACGCTTCGGCACTGGCAGCCTCCTGCAACAGTTCCGGCACTAGCATGCGCTGGGCCAGCAGATTCGGCAGGGAAACGTACGGACTTTTCACCAGACGCTTGAGTATCCAGAAAGTAACCGGTGCCATGCGGTAGGCAACGACCATTGGTCGCTTGTACAGCAACGCTTCGAGGGTTGCCGTGCCCGAGGCAATCAACACCGCATCGCAGGCAGCCAGCGCTACATGGGAGCGGCCATCGAGTAACAGGATCGGCAGATCGCGCCCCAGCAACAGTTGCTCGATCTGCTCACGGCGCTGCGGGCTGGCACAGGGAATGACGAAACGGATCCCGGGGCGCAATGCCAGCAGCCGCTCGGCGGCATCGAAAAACAAACCTCCCAGCCGGCCCACTTCGCCACCACGGCTGCCGGGCATCAAGGCCACCACAGGGCCTGAGTCGAACCCAAGCTCGGCACGCGCTGCGTCACGGTCGGCCTGCAGGGGAATGGTGTCCGCCAGCGGATGGCCGACGAACTTCACCGGCACGCCCTTCTCTTCGTAGAAGCGCGCCTCGAATGGCAACAAGGTGAGCATCAGATCGCAACCTTCGCGAATCTTGAGTACTCGTTTCTGCCGCCATGCCCAGACTGACGGGCTGACGTAATGCACGGTCTTGATCCCGGCGCGACGCAGCTGCAGCTCGATATTGAGGGTGAAGTCCGGCGCATCGATGCCGATGAACACGTCCGGCTTCTGTTCGATCAGCGTCTGGACCAGCGCTTTGCGACGGGCCAGCAGCTCACGCAGACGACCCAGTACTTCCACCAGGCCCATCACCGACAGGCGCTCCATGGGAAAGGTCGAAACCATACCTTCGGCCTCCATCAGCGGACCGCCGACACCCATGAACTCAACCTGGGGATGTCGCGCCTTGAGGGCGCGCATCAGGCCGGAACCGAGAATATCCCCGGAAGCCTCGCCCGCAACCAGCGCGATACGCAATACACCCGCCATGATCAGCGGGTGATGCCGCGAGTGGAGGTCTGAATGGACTCGAGGAAGATCGCCACTTCGGGAAATTGCGATGCAGGCTCGGCCAGATCGGCGAGCGCCTGATCGACGGTCAGCCCCTGGCGATAAACCACCTTGTAGGCGCGGCGCAAGGCGTGAATGGCATCTTCACTGAAACCACGACGGCGCATGCCTTCGAAGTTCATGCTGCGCGCCTCGGCAGGGTTACCAAATACCGTCACAAATGCAGGAACGTCCTTGCCGATGGCCGTACCCATGCCAGAGAAGCTGTGCGCACCGATGTGGCAGAACTGATGCACGAGGGTGAAGCCGGACAGAATCGCCCAGTCATCGACGTGCACATGACCGGCCAATGCCGTGTTGTTGACCAGAATGCAATGGTTGCCAATGACACTGTCATGACCAATGTGTGCATAGGCCATGATCAGGTTATGGTCGCCGATCGTGGTTTCGGCACGATCCTGGATGGTGCCGCGATGGATGGTCACGCCTTCGCGGATCACGTTGTGATCGCCAATGACCAAACGGGTCTCTTCACCCTTGTACTTGAGATCGGGCGTGTCTTCGCCTACCGATGAAAACTGGTAGATGCGATTGTGCTTACCGATCCGGGTCGGGCCACGCAAGATCACGTGCGGCCCGACAACTGTACCCTCGCCAATTTCCACACCGGCTCCGATGATCGACCACGGGCCGACCTCTACATCGTCAGCCAGAATGGCTGTCGGATCGATGATTGCGCGAGAGTCAATCAAACTCATAGTTTACGTTCCGCACAGATGATTTCTGCGGAGCAAACCGGTTTGCCGTCAACCGAAGCCTGGCATTCGAACTTCCAGATCTGACGCTTGCAGCTGAGAAACTTCGCTTCAAGAATCAGTTGGTCGCCTGGCAATACTGGCTGGCGGAAACGCAGTTTGTCCGAACCCACGAAGTAGTAAAGCGTGCCATCGGCAGGCTTGACGTCAAGCATCTTGAAACCCAGGATGCCGGCCGCCTGAGCCATGGCTTCGATGATCAACACGCCCGGCATGATTGGATGCGCAGGAAAGTGACCATTGAAAAAAGGTTCGTTGATGCTGACATTCTTGTACGCGCGAATGGTTTTGCTCTCGACATCCAGCTCCACTACACGGTCCACCAACAGGAACGGGTAGCGGTGCGGCAAGTATTCGCGAATTTCGTTGATTTCCATCATTTCGAGGGGAAGCCTGTAGTAAAGATTGGGAGTGCGCGGCATAGGCGCGCAGCACTCCTCTGCAAATCAAGGAGGCAATTATTGGCTGTGCACGCTTGATATGAAAAAAGTATCAGCCATCTGATGAAGCATTTACGCCCGAGGTCACCGCCTCGACAATCTTTTCCACTTTCTGCAGGCGTCTGGCCATGTCATCCAGCTTGCGAAGACGTGCTGCGCTTTTGCGCCACTCGCCCGCCGGCTGCATCGCCGTACCGGAAGAATAGGATCCCGGCTCGGTGATGGAATGAGTCACCATCGTCATGCCGGTGATGAAAACACCGTCACAGATTTCGATATGGCCCACCAGCCCGACACCACCCGCCAACATGCAGTGCTTGCCGATCTTGCTGCTGCCAGAGATCCCGACACACGCAGCCATGGCCGTGTGGTCGCCGATCTGCACGTTGTGAGCGATCTGGATCTGGTTATCCAGCTTCACGCCATTGCCGATGCGCGTATCAGCCAGTGCGCCACGGTCAATCGCTGTGTTCACGCCGATTTCAACGTCATCACCGATCAGCACGCCACCAATCTGGGCGATTTTCTGCCAGACGCCTTTCTCGCTGGCAAAGCCGAAGCCTTCACCACCCAGCACGGCACCCGACTGGATAACCACACGCTGGCCGATACGGACATCGTGATAGAGCGTGACACGCGGCGCGAGCCAGCCACCTTCACCAATCACGCAACGGGCACCGATGAAGCAATGGGCGCCAACGGTCACACCTGCAGCAATCTGCGCACCGCTTTCAATCACCGCATACGCCCCGATACTGGCCGTCGCGTCTACCTGGGCATCGTCAGCAATGATTGCACTCGGATGCACACCGGCAGGTGCCTTGGGCTTGGGATCGAACAGGTGGGAAATTCGGGCGTAAGCCAGATAAGGATCAGGCACCAGCAACGCATCGCCCGCATAAGCGTCCGCGTCAGCTGGCTTGAGTAGCACAGCAGAAGCATGAGTCTCGGCGAGGAATTTACGGTATTGCGGATTGGCCAGGAAGCTGACCTGACCCGGGCCGGCCTCTTGCAAAGTGGCCAGCCCGGTAATTTCTTTATCCTCTGCGCCACGTAGCGTGGCGCCGAGGAACTCAGCCAGTTGGCCGAGCTTGATGGAAACGGTCATGGGTTACTTCAGCTGGTTCATGCGCTCGATGACCTGGCGAGTAACGTCGTATTGTGGCTTGACGTCAATCACTGCACCGCGCTCGAAAACCAGGTCAAAAGCACCCTTCTTGATCACTTCTTCCACTGCCTGATCCAGCTTCGGCTTGAGTTGCTTGAGCATTTCGCGGTCAGCAACAGCCTTGGCTTCGTTCAGTTCCTTGGACTGGAACTGGAAGTCACGAGCCTTTTGCTTGAACTCCAGTTCAAGACGCTCGCGCTCTGGCTGGGCCATTTTGTCGCCACCGCTGACCAGACGATCCTGGATGCCCTTGGCGCTGCTTTCCAGCGTTTTCAGTTTGGTCAGTTGCGGACCGAACTTCTTCTCGGCATCCACTGCGTATTTCTTCGCCGCGTCAGATTCCAGCAGAGCCATCTGATAGTTCAGAACGGCGATTTTCATGTCGGCAAAAGCCGGGCTTGCTGCCAACACGGTTGCCAGCAGTACCAATTGAGTCAACTTACGCACAATGCACTCCTACAGAATTCGCTGTCGTTATCTAAAGCCAGACTATTAGAAGGTCTGACCAAGGGAAAATTGGAATACCTGGGTTTCAGAATCGTCATCCGGTTTCTTGATCGGCATCGCCAGGGCGAAGCTCAAAGGACCCAATGCGGTGATCCAGGTAACACCTACACCAACGGAGCTGGCCATACCGGACAGGTCAACGTTGTTACATTCAACCTTCTCACCGTTGCGGGTGCGGTTGGAATCGCAATTGGAGTCGAACACGTTACCCACGTCCCAGAATACGGACGTCCGCAGGGAGCGCTGATCCTTGATGAAAGGCAGAGGGAACATGACTTCTACGCCACCTTGAACCAGAACGTTGCCACCGAACGGTAGCGGGTCCTGATCAGGGTCAACCTGTGTCCCGTTTTTACCGCTACTTGGGGTACTGCGGGGACCAAGGGTGCTGTCCTTGAAGCCACGAACCGAGTTGAAGCCACCGGCATAGTAGTTCTCATAGAAAGGCAGACCCGAAGTCGAACCGTAGCCGTCGCCATAACCCAGCTCGGTGTGCAGACGCAGGGTGTAGTTATCGGTGATCGGGTGGAAGTACTGCGCACGGTAATCAAGCTTGAAGAACGACAGGTCGCTGCCCGGCAAGGTCGATTCCAGCACCAGGCTTTGCGAATGACCACGGGTTGCCAGCACACCTTTGTTCAGAGTGGACTCGGACCAGCCAACGGACGCCTTGAAGTTCAGGTACTTGTCGCCTTCCTTGTTAACGAAATCAAAGATCTCGTCAACGGTGTAGGTACCGGTCTTGATTTCATCCTGCTGCACGGTCAGGCCGTAGGTCAGACGGGACGTTTCGTTGATCGGGTAGCCCATGCTGATGCCAGCACCCAGGCTGTCAACGGCATAGCTTGCAACGTCGACATCGAGATCATCGTAGTCGGTGGTGCGGTAGAAAGCGTTGTAACCCAGGCTCACACCGTCAGCGGTCCAGTACGGATCGACATAGCTGAAGTTGTAGCGGCTCTGGTATTCGCTGCGGGTCAGGCCGATGCTGACCTTGTTACCCGTACCGAGGAAGTTGTTCTGGCTGATCGAACCACCGAGGATCAGGCCGGCACTCTGTGCAAAACCGACGCTGGCGGTGATCGAACCGGAGGCCTGTTCTTCTACGGTGTAGTTGACGTCAACCTGATCGTCGGTGCCCGGTACAGCAGGCGTCTCGACGTTGACTTCTTTAAAGAAGCCCAGACGATCCAGACGAGTCTTGGATTGGTCAATCAGGTAAGTCGAAGCCCAGCCGCCTTCCATCTGGCGCATTTCACGACGCAGCACGTCGTCCGCCGACTTGGTGTTGCCACGGAAGTTGATGCGATTGACGTAGGCACGCTTGCCCGGATCCACGACAAACGTGATGTCGACGGTGTGGTCGGTATCGTTAGGCGTTGGAACACCGTTGACGTTGGCGAAGGTGTAGCCTTCGTTACCCAGACGACGGGTGATCAGCTCGGACGTAGTGGTCATGACCTTGCGCGAGAACACCTGACCTGGCTTGACCAGCAGCAGGGATTTAACCTGGTCTTCCGGAACCTTCAGGTCACCGCTGAGCTTGACCGACTTGACGCTGTACTTCTGGCCTTCGTTGACGTTGACCGTGATGAAGACGCTTTTCTTGTCCGGAGTAATCGATACCTGGGTCGATGCGATATCCATATTGATATAGCCGCGATCGAGGTAGTACGAACGCAGACGTTCCAGGTCACCGGAGAGCTTTTCCCGGGCGTACTTGTCGTCGTTCTTGAAGAAGGAGAGCCAGTTGGTGGTCTTGAGCTCGAACAGGCCAATCAGGTCTTCATCAGGGAAAACCGTGTTACCCACCACGTTGATGTGCTGGATGGCGGCAACAGTGCCTTCATTGATATTGATTTTCAGGCCAACGCGGTTGCGTGGCTGGGCAACGACTTCAGTTGCGACTTCAGCCGAGTAGCGGCCTTGTGCAACGTACTGGCGTTGCAGTTCATTACGCACACCTTCGAGGGTGGCGCGCTGGAAGATTTCACCTTCGGCCAGACCAGACGACTTCAGACCCTTCATCAGGTCCTCGGTAGAAATAGCCTTGTTGCCTTCGATCTCGATGCTCGCCACAGACGGGCGCTCGACAACGGTGATCACCAGGACATTGCCGTCGCGACCCAGCTGGATATCTTGAAAGAAACCGGTTTTGAACAGCGCGCGAGTGGCATCCACCAGACGACCATCATCCGCTTGCTCGCCAACGTTCAGCGGCAACGCACCAAATACACTGCCAGCGGAAACCCGCTGCAGGCCATTGACACGGATATCGGAGATAGTGAAGGACTCGGCGTGAACTTCGGCAATCATCAGTACGGCAAGAACCGCAGTTAGCAGCAGACGTTTCATGAAGTCCTTTCTTATTCCAACTGGCAATAAACAAACTGCCGCAAAATGCGGCAGATTCGCAACTCAGCAAAGCTAAGCTTTACAGTCGACCCAGATCGTTGACCAGCGCGAGCAACATGACGCCCACCACCAGACTGATACCGATCTGAACCCCCCA
Source organism: Pseudomonas viridiflava (assembly GCF_900601905.1). GTDB lineage: Bacteria > Pseudomonadota > Gammaproteobacteria > Pseudomonadales > Pseudomonadaceae > Aquipseudomonas. Next base: position 61,427 of record NZ_UWFA01000289.1, on the reverse strand, counting down.
ACCTTGAACCCTGTCCGAAAGGGGGCGACCACGTGCCCACTCGATCAGATAAAACAACAGATGCCCCCCGTCCAGTACTGGAATAGGCAGCAAATTCAGAACACCCAGGCTAATACTCAGATAAGCCAGGAAATTCAGGAAGTCACCAATGCCCGACTGGGCCGAAGCGCCCGCCACTTTAGCAATGGTTATCGGTCCACTCAAGTTTTTTACCGAGAGCTCACCGAACAACATTTTTTTAAGCGAATCCAGCGTCAGGATGCTCATGGTCCAGGTACGCCTCGCGCCCTCGGCCACAGCGGCCAGCGGACCAAAACTGACTTCGCGCAGCATCTCTGGTGGCCAGTCGATACCTTTGACGCCTGCCCCCAGATAGCCGGTGGCTGCCTTGCCCTCGCCGCGAGCGGCCAGCGTCAGCGGAATGTCGAGTTGGACACCATCACGCTCGACGCGCAGAGACACTTTCGCATCCGGGCGCTCGCGCACTTTATCAACCACTTGTTGCCATTCGTCGAGTGCCTGACCATCCAGGGCCAGCAACCGGTCGCCGGTTTTCAGGCCAGCCGCCTGGGCGGGGCCCTTCGGATCGATTTCGGCGAGGACCGGTGGCAAGGCCGGACGCCATGGACGAATACCCAGCGACTTGATCGGGTCAGGCTCTTCGGCACCTTTAAGCCAGTTATCCAGGGCCAGTTCGTGCGCCGTATCTGTCGTCGAGCCCTGTTCGCGGACCTTGAGGGCGATGGTGCCGCTTTCACCCAGGCGGCGGACCAGCTGCAGATTGACCGCCGACCAGCCTGACGTCGGTTCGCCGTCGACCGAGACAATCTCCTGCCCGGCACTGAGCCCGGCTTTTTGCGCAAGGCTGCCCGCTTCGACCGCGCCGATGACCGGGCGGACCTGCTGGCTACCCAACATGGCCAACGCCCAGAAAAACACGATGGCCAACAGGAAGTTTGCAATCGGCCCGGCGCTGACGATCGCAATACGCTGATACACCGACTTGCGATTGAAAGACTGATCGGCAAGCTCCGGCGGAACGTCGCCTTCACGCTCGTCGAGCATCTTCACATAGCCACCCAGCGGAATCGCAGCGACTACGAACTCGGTACCTTTGCGATCATGCCAGCGCAGCAGCGGCATGCCGAAGCCCACTGAAAAACGTAAAACCTTGACGCCACAACGCCTGGCCACCCAGAAGTGACCAAATTCGTGAAAGGTTACCAGCACGCCCAACGCCACCAGGGTGCCCACAATCATATAAAGCGCGCTCATCAACTCTCTCCAGACACGGGCTGCAGCGGGTTTGCCCCACCGCTTACAGCCCGCGACTTCTAGCGTGTACTGTTACCGCCCGTTGCGACCGAGCCATTGCTCTGCCAGAACGCGCGCTTTTGAATCCACCTCGAACACTGCACCCAGGTCGGCAAGCGCAACCACAGGCTCATGATTCAAAACCTCGTCGATCATACTCGCGATTTCCGGATAGCGGATGCGCCGATCAAGAAATGCCTGAACGGCGACTTCATTGGCCGCATTCAGCATGGCCGGGGCGCTGTTACCCGCTTCTGCAGCCTGGCGTGCAAGACGCAGGCAAGGAAAGCGCTGCTCATCGGGGGCTTCGAAATCCAGCCGGGCAATACTGAACAGATCCAGCGGCGCGACACCCGAATCAATCCGCGCAGGCCACGCCAGGGCGTGGGCGATAGGCGTTCGCATATCCGGGTTGCCCAACTGAGCCAGCACCGAACCATCCACGTAATCAACCATGGAATGGATAACACTTTGCGGGTGGATCACCACTTCGATCTGGTCCGGCCTGGCATCAAACAGCCAGCAAGCTTCAATCAGCTCCAACCCCTTGTTGACCATGCTCGCCGAATCGACGGAAATCTTGCGGCCCATCGACCAGTTCGGATGAGCACAAGCCTGCTCAGGCGTGACATCCGTCAACTGATCAAGCGGCGTCTGCCGAAACGGACCGCCGGAGCCGGTCAGCAGAATCCGCCGAACCCCCACAGGCGCCAGCCCACGAGCGTAGTCGACGGGCAGGCACTGGAAGATTGCATTGTGCTCGCTGTCGATCGGCAGCAGCACCGCACCACTTTGGCGTACCGCCTGCATGAACAGCGCGCCGGACATCACCAGCGCTTCCTTGTTGGCCAGCAAGACTTTCTTGCCTGCCTCGACTGCAGCCATGGTCGGACGTAAGCCCGCCGCACCGACGATGGCAGCCAGAACCATATCCACCTGTGAATGAGCAGCGACTTCACAGAGGCCGCCCTCCCCCACCAGTACGCGAGTGTCCAGACCGGCAACAGCCAGATCGTCCTGCAGCTTGCGCGCGGCTTCCTGGGTGGGCAAGACAGCGAACTGTGGCGTGTGCTTGACGCACAACGCCAGCAACTCGCTCTGCCGACTGAAGCCGGTCAGGGCAAATACCTGATACAGGTCGGGATGCCGAGCAATCACGTCGAGGGTGCTCAGACCTACCGAACCAGTAGCGCCAAGAACAGTAACCTGTTGAGGACGACTCACAGCACGCCCCAGTCAGCAGCCCACAGAAGCACGGCGAATACCGGAATGGCGGCGGTCAGGCTGTCGATGCGATCCAGCACCCCGCCATGGCCCGGCAACAGATTGCTGCTGTCCTTGATCCCGGACTGGCGCTTGAACATGCTTTCAGTCAGATCACCCACGACCGAGATGAAGACGACCAGCGCAGCGCCCAGCAAACCAAACAGGAACTGCGACGCAGACCAGTCACGCACCACACCGACCACCACCGTGATCAGCAGGCAGGTGAGCAAACCACCGTAAACGCCCTCCCAGCTTTTGCCGGGGCTGACTTTGGGGGCCAGCTTGCGCTTGCCAAAAGCCTTGCCGGAAAAATAGGCACCAATGTCCGCGCCCCAGACCAGCACCATGACCGACAGAATCAACCAGTTACCCAGCGGCCATTGCTTGATGAGGATCAACCCTTGCCACGCAGGCAGCAGGATCAGAAGACCGATCACCAGCTTGCAGGCGGCGCTCGACCAGTGGCCGCTGGACGCGGGAAAGGTCAGCACCAGCCAGGTCGCAACCGCCCACCAGATAACTGCAGCTACCAGCACCCACGGGGCCAGACCCGGCATCAGATACAGCAGGAACAGCAAACCGGCGACCACCGCCGCATAGGCAATGCGCGCCGATTGCGCAGGAAAACCTGCCAGACGCGCCCATTCCCAGGCACCAAGGGTAACCACAAGGCCAATGAACAGCGCAAAGCTTGCCCCTGCCAGCAGGAAAAAACCGCACAGCGCGATTGGCAACAGAATGAGTGCCGTGATGATCCGTTGTTTCAGCATTAAGCCCGGGCCCCAGCTTCTACCTGCTCGCTCGTTTTACCGAAGCGACGCTGGCGCGAAGCGAAATCGGCCAGCGCAGCGCGCATGGCATCGTGTTTGAAGTCCGGCCAGAACAGGTCGGAGAAGTACAGCTCGGCATAGGCCAGCTGCCATAGCAGGAAATTGCTGATGCGATGCTCACCACCCGTACGAATGCAAAGGTCGGGCAACGGCAAATCGCCGGTCGCCAGGCAGGTCTGCAGCAATTCGGGGGTAATGTCGTCGGGACGCAGGTGCCCCGCCTGAACTTCGCGCGCCAGACGCTGGGCAGCCTGGGCAATATCCCACTGACCGCCGTAATTGGCGGCGATCTGCAGCACGAAGCGGTTATTACCGCAGGTGCTCAGCTCAGCCTCACGCATCGCAGCCTGAAGCTCAGGGTGAAAACGCGAGCGGTCGCCAATGATGCGCAGACTGATCTCGTTTTCATTCAGGCGTCGTGTTTCACGGCGCAAGGCCGTGAAAAACAACTCCATCAAGGCACCGACTTCATCAGCCGGGCGTTGCCAGTTTTCACTGGAGAACGCGAAAAGCGTCAACACCTCGACCTTGGCCTCGGCGCAGACCTCAATCACTGCGCGGACTGCATCAACACCCGCCTTGTGACCCGCAACGCCAGGCAACAGCCGCTTCTTTGCCCAGCGATTATTGCCGTCCATGATGATCGCGACGTGACGGGGTACCGCTACGGGTACAGCCAGCTTGGTCTTTTCCATGAAAGCACCCCGGCCTTATACGGCCATCAGGTCTGCTTCTTTCTGCTTGGTGGCCGCATCAATGTCAGCCTCGGCCTTGTCAGTCAGCTTCTGGATATCAGCCGATGCACGACGCTCTTCGTCTTCGCTGATTTCCTTGTCCTTGACCAGCTTTTTCAGCTCACCCATCGCGTCACGGCGAATGTTGCGCACGGCAACACGGGCATCTTCGGCAGCACTGCGCGCCTGCTTGGTGAAGCCCTTGCGGGTTTCTTCAGTCAGGGCTGGCATGGAGATCAGCAGCAGCTCACCCAGGTTGGTTGGGTTGAGGTTCAAACCAGCACTCTGGATCGCCTTGTCGACAGCAGCGAGCATGTTGCGCTCAAAGGCCACGACTTGCAGGGTACGGGAGTCTTTTACCGTGACGTTGGCCACGCCACTGAGCGGAGTATCTGCGCCGTAGTAAGGCACCATCACGCTCCCCAGAATGCTTGGGTGAGCCTTGCCGGTACGAATCTGCCCAAATGCGTGGGTCAGGGATTCGAGAGATTTCTGCATGCGCTCTTGAGCGTCTTTCTTGATGTCGTTGATCATTGTGCGCCTTCCTCGATCAGGGTTCCTTCGGCGCCGCCGTGTACGATATTCAGCAGGGCGCCGGGCTTGTTCATATTAAAAACGCGAAGTGGCATCTTGTGGTCACGGCACAGGCAGATCGCCGTCAGATCCATCACACCCAGCTTGCGATCCAGCACTTCATCGTATGTCAGATGATCGAACTTCTCTGCGTGCGGGTCTTTGAATGGATCTGCGGTATAGACACCATCAACCTTGGTTGCCTTGAGGACAACGTCGGCATCGATTTCGATTGCTCGCAGGCAAGCAGCCGAATCGGTGGTGAAAAACGGGTTACCCGTGCCAGCCGCAAAAATCACGACTTCCTTGGAGTTTAGGTGACGCATCGCCTTGCGACGATCGTAATGGTCCGTCACACCGACCATCGAAATGGCCGACATCACGATGGCGGAGATATTGGCACGTTCCAGCGCATCACGCATTGCCAGGGCGTTCATCACAGTGGCCAGCATGCCCATGTGATCACCGGTGACACGATCCATGCCGGCAGCACTCAATGCCGCGCCACGGAACAGGTTGCCACCACCAATGACCAGACCGACCTGGACGCCGATTCCGACCAACTGGCCGACTTCCAGCGCCATGCGATCCAGCACCTTTGGATCAATACCGAACTCTTCGGACCCCATCAGGGCCTCGCCGCTAAGCTTGAGTAGAATGCGTTTATAGCGAGCCTGATAACCACTGCCCTGCTGAGCCATTGCGAATCTCTCCTGCGGCGTTTTCTGAAAAAAATCTGTGCGGGCTGTTCAAGCCTGCGCTAACTCTAGCTTGACGCTTGCAGCGCGTCAGAAGAATGCAGCCTTGTAAGCCACTTCTCCAAGGAAAACAATTAGCTTTTCCTTTTTGACAAAGAGGCTGCGCGCGTGAGCGGGCAGCCTCTTTGGGACGACAGTTGGTGAACCGTCTTACTTCTTGCTTGCAGCTACTTGCGCAGCGACTTCTTCAGCGAAGTTGTCGACTGGCTTCTCGATGCCTTCGCCCACTTTGAAGTAGGTGAAAGAAACGATTTCAGCGCCGGCTTTCTTGGCCAGATCACCGACCTTGATTTCCGGGTTCTTGACGAAAGCCTGCTCAACAAGGCTGGCTTCGGCCAGGAACTTGGTGATACGACCGGCAACCATTTTCTCAACGATTTCGGCTGGCTTGCCTTTGATCTTGTCTTCGTTCAGTTGCAGGAAGACGCCCTTCTCGCGCTCGATCGCTTCGGCAGAAACTTCCGAAGGGAACAGGAATTCAGGGTTGCTGGCAGCCACGTGCATCGCGATGTCTTTGGCCAGATCAGCGTCGCCGCCTTTCAGGACAACCACAACACCGATCTTGTTGCCGTGCAGGTAAGCGTTGACCACGTCACCTTCGATGCTCGACAGACGACGGATGTTCACGTTCTCGCCAACTTTGGCAATCAGTGCAGTACGCTCGACTTCCTGAGCTTCGATCAGCGGAGCTGCGTCGGTCAGTTTGTCAGCGAAGGCTTTTTCCAGGCTGCTGTTGACGAAATTCTTGAAATCGTCTTGCAGAGCCAGGAAGTCAGTCTGGGAGTTGACTTCGATGATGGTAGCGCGCTTGCCATCTTCGGCAACCTTGACAGCGATAGCGCCTTCAGCAGCAACGTTGCCTGCTTTCTTGGCCGCTTTGATTGCGCCCGAAGCACGCATGTCATCAATGGCTTTTTCGATGTCGCCGCCAGCCTTGGTCAAGGCCTTTTTGCAATCCATCATGCCTTCGCCGGTACGCTCGCGCAGTTCTTTAACCAACGCTGCAGTAATCTCTGCCATTTCAAAATCCTCTTGGATAGGTCTTCAACCATTCCACCCGCCTGAGCGAGCGTTCAAATTCTTGAAAACTCAAGGTGACAGCCACTCGTGACAAATAGGTCGTGGCGACGCCAACAATGGTTTTCGAGGGGGCAAAAAGGGGGCCAAGCCCCCTTTTTGCGTACTGAGTAAACGCTAGGCGTTAACTACTCAGCCTTCAACAGCAGCAGCTGGAGCTTCTTCGACGAAAACGTCGGTGCCGCCATTTGCATTGTTGCGACCGCGGATTACAGCGTCAGCCATCGAACCCATGTACAGCTGGATAGCGCGGATTGCGTCATCGTTGCCTGGGATGATGTAGTCAACGCCTTCCGGGCTGCTGTTGGTATCGACTACGCCGATAACCGGGATACCGAGCTTGTTGGCTTCGGTGATCGCGATGCGCTCGTGATCAACGTCGATAACGAACAGTGCGTCAGGCAGACCGCCCATGTCCTTGATACCACCCAGGCTACGATCCAGCTTTTCCAGATCGCGAGTACGCATCAGCGCCTCTTTCTTGGTCAGCTTGGCGAAAGTACCGTCTTCAGCCTGAATTTCAAGCTCACGCAGACGCTTGATGGACTGACGGATGGTTTTGAAGTTGGTCAGCATGCCGCCCAACCAGCGGTGATCGACGTACGGCGAACCGCAACGTGCTGCTTCTTCAGCAACGATCTTGCCAGCGGAACGCTTGGTGCCGACGAACAGGATCTTGTTTTTGCCCGAAGCCAGTTTCTCAACGAAAGTCAGAGCTTCGTTGAACATTGGCAGGGTTTTTTCAAGGTTGATAATGTGAATCTTGTTACGCGCGCCGAAAATGTATTTACCCATTTTCGGGTTCCAGTAACGGGTCTGGTGACCGAAGTGCACACCGGCCTTCAGCATATCGCGCATATTGACTTGGGACATGATAGTTCCTTGATAAGTCGGGTTAGGCCTCCACGTATCCCAATGACCAACCAGCGGCTTCGAGCCGAGGGCACCCAGGTCATCGTGTCGACACGTGTGTGGGTTAGTGCTTGCGGGGCTTACCCCGGAAAGCGGCGCATTTTATACCATGAAAAGTCGGAAAACGGAAACCGAAAAAAGGGGGGATGTGGGATGGCTTTTGTTGGTGGGTTGGCGCGCCTACAAAAACGCAGAATCCTTTAGGTCTTTGCGGTTAATTCCCAGGGCTGGTTTTTAGATTGGGGACATATCCGTTGTGCGGTTACGGCCGCTTATGGTTGCGCCCTTACGGCGCGTCACTTTCGAAAAGCCGGATTGCCGGCCCAGACGAAAGTAACCAAAGCGCTCTTGCCCCACCACTCGGTCCCTCGCCTAGGCTCGGCATACCCGCAATCCGACATTGATGCATGGGGCCGCCGCCAACGGCCATCCATGGCCTGGGGCGGCTAAACCGGCATCCCTGCCGGTTTGCCCCACGCCTCAACATCGAATTCCGGCCAGCGTGGCTTGACGGGGCGCCTAAGATCAAAAGCAGATCAACAGCAGATCAAGATCAAAGGCGGCTACCGGTTCGCAGCCTTCGGCAGCTCCCTAAAGAGAATTGCGCACGCCGTGGATTCCGTGAGAGCGAATTCATTCGCGAAGGCAATGGCGCAAACGATGAAGATAGCGTGGCAGGATAACGCGAGAAACAGGCCGGCTATCAGGCCGCCTCGCGCGCCTTTGATTTTGATCTTGGCGCCCCGTTAAACCACGCTGGCCGGAATTCGATATTGATTCGGCGGGTGAACCGGCAGGGATGCCGGCATTCCGGGCGTTTGCCAAAAGTGACCCGCTGTAAGAGCGGAACCGTAAGTGGCCATTACCGCAGAAATGGATATGTACCAATTCCCCCAAAAAACACCCGATTAAAGATGACAGATAGCCCCACCCATATAAGGAACCAATAATCCCCCACCCGCCACGTCTGTTAGAATCGCCGCTTTCCGTATTAGCCGCGCGCCTTGCGCGCCGAGAGAGATAGTAATGACCGTCACCATCAAAACCCCCGAAGACATCGAAAAAATGCGCATTGCCGGTCGCCTGGCTGCCGATGTCCTGGAAATGATCGGTGCTCACGTCAAACCTGGCGTCACTACCGACGAGCTGGATCGCATTTGCCACGACTACATCGTCAATGAGCAAAAGGCGATTCCTGCCCCGCTCAACTACAAAGGCTACCCGAAGTCGATCTGCACCTCGATCAACCACGTGGTCTGCCACGGCATCCCGAACGACAAGCCGCTGAAGAACGGCGACGTGCTGAACATCGACGTGACCGTGATCAAGGACGGCTACCACGGCGACACCAGCAAGATGTTCCACGTCGGCAAAGTGCCGGAGTGGGCCGAGCGCCTGTCGAAGATTACTCAGGAATGCCTCTATAAAGGCATCGAGATTGTCCGTCCGGGCACCACGCTGGGTGATATCGGCGAAGTGATCCAGAAGCACGCGGAAAAGAGCGGCTTCTCGGTGGTTCGCGAATATTGCGGGCATGGCATCGGCAAAGTGTTTCACGAAGAGCCGCAGATCCTGCACTACGGCAAGGCTGGCGAAGGCATGGCACTGGCAGCGGGTATGACCTTCACCATCGAACCCATGATCAACCAGGGCAAGGCTGAAACCCGCCTGCTGGGCGATGGCTGGACGGCTATCACCAAGGATCGCAAATTGTCGGCCCAGTGGGAGCACACCATTCTGGTTACGGCGGATGGCTACGAGATTTTCACCCTGCGCAGCGACGACACCATCGCCCGCACCTCAGCCTGATTGCAGGATCAGACCTGACGCTCGCCCGCTCGCGCCCTGTTCGATATAGATAGAAGGAAAGCAGTTCCATGCCGCAGGTGGATCCCGATTTGTTCGACCGAGGTCAGTTCCAGGCCGAACTTGCCCTGAAAGCCAGCCCCATACCGGCCTTCAAGAAAGTCATCCGCAGCGCGCGGGAAGTGCTGGATGCGCGCTTCAAGTCAGGTCGCGATATTCGACGCCTGATCGAAGATCGCGCCTGGTTCGTGGACAACATCCTGCAACAGGCGTGGGATCAGTTCGACTGGAGCGAAGAGGCCGACATCGCGCTGCTGGCCGTTGGCGGCTATGGCCGCGGCGAACTGCACCCCTATTCGGACATTGATCTGCTGATCCTGCTGGAAAGTGCTGATCACGAGGTTTTCCGCGAATCCATCGAGGGGTTTCTCACGCTGCTGTGGGACATAGGCCTGGAAGTGGGCCAGAGCGTACGCTCGGTGGATGAATGCGCCCAGGAAGGCCGCGCCGACCTGACGGTGATCACCAACCTGATGGAAAGCCGCACCATCGCCGGGCCCGAGCGTCTGCGTCAGCGCATGCTGGACGTGACCAGCACTCGGGAAATGTGGCCCAGCAAAGAGTTCTTCCTGGCCAAGCGGGCAGAACAGAAAACCCGCCACCACAAGTACAACGACACCGAATACAACCTGGAGCCCAACGTCAAAGGCTCGCCGGGTGGACTGCGGGATATCCAGACCATCCTCTGGGTAGCGCGGCGCCAGTACGGCACCCTGAATCTGCACGCACTGGCCGGGCAAGGTTTCCTGCTGGAGAGCGAGAACAACCTGCTCGCCTCCTCCCAGGACTTCCTCTGGAAAGTGCGTTACGCCCTGCACATGCTGGCCGGCCGCTCGGAAGATCGGCTGCTGTTCGACTATCAGAGCAGCATTGCCAACCTGCTGGGCTACCAGGACAGCGACGCCAAGCTGGCGATAGAGCGCTTCATGCAGAAGTACTATCGAGTGGTCATGAGCATTGCCGAGTTGAGTGACTTGATCATCCAGCACTTCGAAGAAGTCATCCTGACCGACGACGAAGGCGCGGTGACCCAGCCGATCAACTCTCGCTTCCAGCTCCATGATGGCTATATCGAAGCCACCCATCCCCATGTGTTCAAACGCACGCCGTTCGCCATGATCGAGATTTTCGTGCTCATGGCCCAACACCCGGAAATCAAAGGCGTGCGCGCCGATACGATCCGGCTGCTGCGCGAACACCGGCATCTGATCAACGACGATTTCCGCAACGATATCCGCAACACCAGCCTGTTCATCGAGCTGTTCAAGTGCGAAATCGGCATCCATCGCAACCTGCGCCGCATGAACCGCTACGGCATTCTCGGTTTGTATCTGCCGGAGTTCGGCCACATCGTCGGGCAGATGCAGCACGACCTCTTCCACATCTATACGGTGGACGCCCACACGCTGAACCTGATCAAACACCTGCGAAAGCTGCAGTACACCCAGGTGTCAGAGAAATTCCCGCTGGCCAGCAAGATCATGGCCCGACTGCCCAAACCCGAGTTGATTTACCTGGCCGGGTTGTACCACGACATCGGCAAAGGTCGTGGCGGAGACCACTCGGAACTGGGTGCGGTGGATGCGCAAGCCTTTGGCGAACGCCATCAGTTGCCGACCTGGGACACTCGCCTGATCGTCTGGCTGGTCAGCCACCATCTGGTGATGTCCACCACCGCCCAGCGCAAAGACTTGTCTGACCCGCAGGTGATCCATGATTTCGCGCAGTTCGTCGGCGATGAAGTGCATCTGGATTACCTGTACGTGCTGACCGTTGCCGACATCAACGCCACCAACCCGACACTCTGGAATTCCTGGCGCGCCAGCCTGCTGCGCCAGCTGTATACCGAAACCAAACGCGCCTTGCGTCGCGGTCTGGAAAACCCCGTCGACCGAGAAGAACAGATCCGCCGCACTCAATCGGCAGCGCTGGATATTCTGGTACGCAACGGCACCGACCCGGACGACGTCGAGCAGCTGTGGTCGCAACTGGGTGATGATTACTTCCTGCGCCATACCGCAGGCGACGTTGCCTGGCACAGCGATGCCATTTTGCAACAGCCCGCCAATGGCGGAGCATTGGTGCTGATCAAGGAAACCACCCAGCGTGAATTCGAAGGCGGCACGCAGATCTTCATCTACGCCCCCGACCAACACGACTTCTTTGCCGTGACGGTGGCGGCCATGGACCAGTTGAACCTGAACATTCACGATGCCAGGGTTTTGACCTCCAGCAGCCAGTTCACCCTCGACACTTATATCGTGCTCGACAACAACGGTGGCTCGATTGGCGACAACCCGGAACGCGTCAAGCAGATTCGCGAAGGGCTTTATGAAGCGCTGCGCAACCCTGATGACTACCCGACGATCATCAAACGTCGCGTGCCGCGCCAACTCAAGCATTTCGCCTTCCCGCCGCAAGTGACGATCCTCAACGATGCGCAGCGCCCGGTTACCATACTGGAGCTTTCAGCACCGGACAGACCGGGACTGCTGGCGCGGATCGGCAAGATTTTCCTCGAGTTCGACCTGTCGCTGCAAAACGCCAAGATTTCCACTCTGGGCGAGCGGGTGGAAGACGTGTTCTTCATCACCGACGCCAACAACCAGCCGTTGTCCGACCCGCAGCTGTGCAGCCGCCTGCAGGATGCGATCGTTGAGCAATTGAGTGTCAATCATGAGCCTGGCAGCGAATTCCGCCTCAGCATCTGATCAGACGCGCACGCCTTGAATGAACCGACTTATGGTGCTCGCCAACCCGAGCGCCAGTGCTTGAGAACCAGACCTTGAGAACCAGGCCCCATGAATAACGCAATGCAACTGCTCCAGCCTTACCCGTTCGAAAAGCTTCGTGCGTTGCTCGGCAGCGTGACGCCAAACCCAGACAAGCGCCCGATTGCACTGTCCATTGGCGAACCCAAGCACCGCTCACCTGCATTCGTCGCTCAGGCCATGATCGACAATATCGATCAGATGGCCGTCTACCCCACGACCCTGGGTGTGCCTGCCTTACGTGAAGCGATTGCTGGCTGGTGCGAGCGACGCTTTGGCGTGCCGAGTGGCTGGCTGGACCCGGCGCGCAATGTGCTGCCGGTCAACGGCACCCGCGAAGCCCTGTTTGCGTTCACCCAGACCGTGGTCAATCGTGAAGACAACGGTCTGGTGGTCAGCCCGAACCCGTTCTACCAGATTTACGAAGGCGCGGCTTTTCTGGCTGGCGCCCAGCCGCACTACCTGCCGTGCCTGACTGAAAACGGCTTCAACCCCGATTTCGATTCGGTAGCGGTGGATGTGTGGAAGCGCTGCCAGATCCTGTTCCTGTGCTCGCCCGGCAACCCGACCGGCGCAGTGATCCCGCTGGAAACCTTGAAGAAGCTCATCGCCCTGGCTGACGAACACGACTTCGTGATCGCCGCCGATGAGTGCTACAGCGAACTGTACTTCGACGAAGCGGCGCCAACCGCCGGGCTGCTCAGCGCCTGCGTCGCCCTGGGCCGCCAGGACTTCAAGCGCTGCGTGGTATTCCATAGCCTGTCCAAACGTTCGAACCTGCCAGGCCTGCGCTCCGGGTTCGTGGCAGGCGATGCTGAGATTCTCAAGGCCTTCCTGCTGTATCGCACCTACCACGGTTGCGCCATGCCGATTCAAACCCAGCTGGCCAGTATTGCTGCCTGGAACGACGAAGAGCACGTGCGCGCCAACCGCGACCTCTACCGGGAAAAGTTCGACGCCGTGCTGGAGATCCTCTCCCCGGTCATGGACGTGCAGCGCCCGGATGGCAGTTTCTACCTGTGGCCGAGCGTAGGCGGCGACGATGCGGCATTCTGCCGAGACCTGTTTGTCGATCAGCACGTGACCGTGGTGCCAGGTTCCTACCTGTCCCGCGACGTGGACGGTTTCAACCCCGGTGCTGGCCGTGTGCGCCTGGCCTTGGTTGCGCCGTTGGCTGAATGCATCGAAGCCGCCGAGCGGATTCGGGATTTCGTTCAGAAGCGCTGAGGGTGGATGTGCCTGCGCATTTATCCTGTGCGACATGATGTGTGCGTCGACGAATCGCCACATTGACGGTTTAAGCTGTCGCGCCACGGGTATCCCCGGATATGCCACGTCCATGGCATAATCCGTCACCTTTTTTTTCAAGCGTCTCCAGGGGGCAAACTCGTGACTGATCAAAGCAACAAGTTGCACCTGTACGGGATCAAAGCCTGCGACACCATGAAAAAGGCGCGCACCTGGCTCGATGAAAAACCGGTAAGTTACGAGTTTCATGACTACAAGACGCAGGGCATCGACCGCGAACACCTGACCCAGTGGTGCAATGAGCACGGCTGGCAGACCGTTTTAAATCGTGCAGGCACCACCTTTCGCAAGCTCGACGACGGACAGAAAGCCGATCTCGACCAGGCCAAGGCGATTGAACTGATGCTTGCGCAACCCTCGATGATCAAGCGCCCGGTGCTTGATCTCGGTGACAGAACCCTGATTGGCTTCAAACCAGACCTGTATGCAGCGGCTATCGCCTGACTGAGATAGCCCTTTAAATTCGTAAGAGGTATTTGCATGTCCACTTCCCTGTTCAGCCTGGCCTTCGGCGTCGGCACTCAAAACCGTCAAGGCGCATGGCTGGAAGTTTTTTACGCTCAGCCGCTGATCAATCCATCGGCCGAGATCGTCGCTGCTATCGCCCCAGTGTTGGGTTACACAGGTGGCAACGAGGCCATCACGTTTAACACTGACCTGGCGTTGAAGCTGGCCGACGCCCTCAAGCCTGTTGACGCGGTACAGGCTGCATTGCTGTCTCGCCTGGCAGAAAGCCACAAGCCTCTGGTCGCGACCCTGCTCGCCGAAGACGCTGCGCTGACCACCACGCCTGAGGCTTACCTCAAGCTGCACCTGCTGTCCCACCGCTTGGTCAAGCCACACGGCCTGAACCTGGCCGGGATCTTCCCGCTGCTGCCAAACGTTGCCTGGACCAGCCAGGGTGCCATTGACTTGGGCGAACTGGCTCCGCGCCAGCTGGAAGCACGTCTCAAAGGCGAGCTGCTGGAAGTCTTCTCCGTCGACAAGTTCCCGAAAATGACCGACTACGTAGTGCCGAGCGGCGTGCGTATCGCTGACAGCGCTCGTGTCCGTCTGGGTGCTTACATCGGCGAAGGCACCACCGTAATGCACGAAGGTTTCGTCAACTTCAACGGCGGCACCGAAGGCCCGGGCATGATCGAAGGTCGTGTATCGGCTGGCGTGTTTGTCGGCAAAGGCTCCGACCTGGGTGGCGGTTGCTCGACCATGGGCACCCTGTCCGGTGGTGGCAACATCATCATTAAAGTAGGCGAAGGCTGCCTGATCGGCGCCAACGCTGGCATCGGCATTCCGCTGGGCGACCGCAACACCGTCGAGTCTGGTCTGTACGTGACAGCGGGCACCAAAGTCGCGCTGCTGGACGACCAGAATCAACTGGTGAAAGTCGTTAAAGCCCGCGAGCTGGCCGGCCAGTCGGACCTGCTGTTCCGTCGCAACTCGCAAACCGGCGCGGTGGAATGCAAAACCCACAAGTCGGCCATCGAGCTGAACGAAGCGCTGCACGCTCACAACTGATCGATGCTGCATCGGGTCCGACCTCAGGGTCGGGCCTGACTCACCGAGTCATAGCCAATGCCCCTCTCTTCTCCCTGGCGCGCTGACTTTCCAGCCATCGACGCCCTGCAACGGCAAGGCCAGACCTATCTGGACAACGCCGCCACTACGCAAAAGCCTCAAGCTCTGCTCGACGCCCTGAACCATTACTACGTCAATGGCGCAGCCAACGTTCATCGCGCCCAGCATTTGCCGGGCGCTCAGGCGACCCAGGCCTTCGAGGACAGCCGCAGCAAGGTTGCCCACTGGCTCAATGCCGGTGAAGCCGGCCAGATCATCTTCACCCATGGCGCGACCTCCGCGCTCAATCTGCTGGCCTATGGGCTTGAGCAGGAGTTTGCCGCTGGGGACGAAATTGTCATCAGCGCCCTGGAGCACCACGCCAACCTGTTGCCCTGGCAGCAACTGGCGTTGCGCAACGATTTGAAACTGGTCGTGCTGCCGCTGAACAACCAAGGCCTGATTGACCTGGACGCCGCTGCACTGCTGATCAACGAGCGCACTCGCTTGCTGGCCGTCAGCCAGCTGTCCAACGTGCTGGGTGCCTGGCAGCCGCTGCCTGAGTTGCTGGCGTTGGCCAGTGCTCATGGCGCATTGACCGTGGTTGATGGCGCTCAGGGCGTGGTGCATGGTCGGCATGACGTGCAGGCGCTGGGCTGCGATTTTTATGTATTTTCCAGTCACAAGCTGTACGGCCCGGAAGGTGTCGGCGTGCTTTACGGGCGCAACGAAGCCCTGGCGCGCCTGCAACCGTGGCAGTTTGGCGGCGAGATGGTCCTGACCACCGATTACCAGCAAGCCAGATTCCGCCCTGCGCCGCTGGGCTTTGAAGCGGGCACGCCACCCATCGCCAGTGTGATCGGGCTAGGCGCGACGCTGGATTACTTGAACGGTCTTGATCAGTCCGCAGTACTGGAACACGAAGCGCGTCTGCACTCCATGCTGCTCGATGGCCTGCAGCACAGGGTCGGCATTCAAGTGGTGGGGCAACCGCAGCTGGCGCTGGTGAGCTTCGTTGTCCAGAACGTGCACAATGCGGATCTTGCGCACCTGCTTACCGAGCAAGGTATCGCCGTGCGGGCCGGGCATCACTGCGCAATGCCGCTGCTGAAAAGCCTTGGCTTGCCGGGCGCGATTCGGGTGTCTTTGGCGTTGTATAACGACGAAAGTGATTTGCAGCACTTTTTCAATGCGCTGGATCAGGCTCTGGAGTTGTTGCGATGAGCCTGCCAGCCGATGCACAAATCGCCTTGAACACCTTTAGTCAGCCGCAGAGCTGGGAACAGCGCGCCCGATTGCTGATGCAATGGGGCGAGCGTTTGCCTGCGCTGACCGACGACGAGAAGTCTGACCAGAACCTCGTCCACGGCTGTGAAAGCAAGGTCTGGTTGCTGGGCGACATGAGCGATGGCCACTGGCAGTTTCGCGCCGCCAGTGATGCGCGGATGATCCGCGGTCTGGTGGCGCTTCTGCTGGCGCGGGTCAACGGTTTGTCAGCAGAAGAACTTCAGCAAGTTGATTTGCCCGACTGGTTCAGTCAGCTAGGCCTGAGCCGCCAGTTGTCGCCTTCGCGCAGCAACGGCCTGAACGCGGTGTTGCAAAAGATGCGTCAGTTAGCGGCTGACAAAGCCTGAGGCGGCGGTACTGAAACCGGCTTGGCCCGCTCGGATGGGCGACGCACTCCCGCCACGATTTTGTCGACTGCCTTGGTAGCCGCGACCATCCCGAACGTCGCGGTCACCATCATCACTGCACCGAAACCACCAGCGCAGTCCAGCTTGACCCCGTCCCCGACAAAACTCTTCTGCAGGCAAATGCTGCCGTCCGGTTTCGGATAGCGCAGTTGCTCGGTGGAGAACACGCAGGGCACGCTGTAGTGGCGGTTCATGGTTCGGGAAAAGCCATAGTCGCGACGCAAGGTCGAACGGACTTTCGAGGCCAGCGGATCGTTGAACGTGCGGTTCAGGTCGCAGACTTGAATCAGCGTCGGATCAATCTGCCCGCCCGCGCCGCCCGTGGTGATGATCTGGATCTTGCGGCGCTTGCACCAGGCAATCAACGCTGCCTTGGCATTGACTGCATCGATGCAGTCCAGCACGCAGTCCAGATCCGGGGTGATGTACTCGGCCATGGTGTCACGGGTGACGAAATCAGCGACGGCATGCACCACGCAATCCGGGTTGATCGCCCGCAGGCGTTCAGCCATCACCTCGACCTTGGGGCGGCCAACTGTGCTGTCCAAAGCATGCAGCTGACGATTGCTGTTGCTGACACACACGTCGTCCAGGTCAAACAGGGAAATCTCGCCCACGCCACAACGCGCCATGGCTTCCGCCGCCCAAGACCCAACGCCGCCGATACCCACCACGGCCACATGGGCCGCGCGCAAGCGGTCCAGGCCTTCAATGCCGTACAGACGGGCGATGCCAGCAAAACGCGGATCTTCTGAACTCATGACCAATACCCCAAAAACCGGCGCGCATTATAGGGCTTCGCGCGGTTTAGAGCATCCTGATGGTGGGTAATTGGTCAGAAAGTGTGCGGGTAAGGATTAATGAGTCCTCATTCAGCCATTTTTACGCTTACGCATTTGCCGCGCCAGAACGATCAACGCGGGAGCACTATGCAACAAGAGCATCCGCAAGAGATGGTGAGAAAGGATAAATACGACGTTAAGCCCTCCACTGAAAGCGACTATGGCAACGGTTTCAATGGCTCCGGGCATATACGCCATCCATAAGGTAAAAGGATCGCTATCCAGAGCCCATCCTGCTACACCTGCAAACGCCCCGGCAGTCAGAAGCATCAATATCACTGAGACCAATCCGGCCCGTCCGTGACGAAAGAACTCCATTGGCGCAATGCCTTTGAATTTTGCGCCTATTAACACCCCAAGAATGATTGCTGCCAGATCAACCGCCCATCGCGGGACTCTGAATCCTTGCAGATATCCCAGTTTTAGATATATGCCCGTCAAAATAATGGCCGTGAGCATGAATGGGGCTGGAACGCCGATTACTGATAGCAGGCGACCAGATAAAAGACACAATAGGACGAGTGACACTGCCCACATAGCAGTCTGAATATCCAACTGGACGTGTTCACTTGTCACTACGGTAGCTGGCGCGGACACGCATAAACTAACTATCAGTGTGATCGATAACAGTCGCGCCACCTGAATGACCATCACTTTGTTTGAAGCTCGCTCGGATTCAAGCAGTTCGAAAACTGCCGCGAGAGCCCCAGGATATACACCCAGCCAAGCATCTTTGGAGTTCCAACGTTCAACCCTTTGCAACCAGAATACGCCCAGTGCCATCTGCATAGCTAAGCACACCAGCAGGAAGCAGAAGCTGGGTAAAATCTCAGGCGCATCCAGCCCGACCCATGATTCAAAGGCTAAACCGGTAGAGATTCCCAGCACGACTTGGACGTATCCGAGCCCAAATCGTAGGGAGGGCGATATGTTTAGCATGCAGATGAGTAGAGCAGAGGCTATTAATGAACCGAGGAGAAGCCCTTGGGGCACAGATAAAAACTCTAAAAACGAACCCACCCCAGCAGCAGTCAGACAGAGTAATAAAGTTTTCACAGAGCCTCACTACCTAACACCATGATATTACTGCAGATATTTTCAGCTTGCATATGTAGCACATCAATATTACTTACAGAGTAAAACACCCCAGGTGTAGGGGCACCTAGTGCAGATATATTTGACGGTCCTTGGGTACTTATAACCCTGCAGTCGTGATAACGGACGTTCCCCCCCATGCCTGTGCCTTGTGCACATTCCTGCCAGGGCGAGATTTTGGTAAAACGGTCCGCCAACGGATCGCCTGCTCCATATTGGTTTTCTGGCAACCCCTACCCACATCGAAAATTCCTACAACTCAAAATACACTTTCCGACGAAATACCTTCTAGATCGCAAGAACCTTGAGTTGGGTATTGCGCAGAAACGCTAGATATTTGGTGCATCTTCAGCAGATAGCTCAGCAAGTATGCAGATTCAGCAAAATAAAAAATGCCAGACCGTTCCGTAATTTATATAGGAAATTTCGTTACTTTTTTTGTCTTTCCTGAGTCTGACTCGACTGGTCTGACTTTAAAAAATGGACACAACCTATACCGCTTTCTAATAGATACCCGCTTTGAGACCTCACTGTCATGCCATCAACCACATACGCAGGTGAGGGTTCTTGAGACCGAAAATTTTGGGAGGGCAATAGATCACGTCAATCCATTGGCAAAACTGGGTCACCAGAGCTCGCGCGCAGCAGCCTAATAGGTCGAAGGAGCCCCCCCACATCACTAAACCACGGCCTCCCCTCGCCGTTTTGCTTTAAGATAGGCGCCTTTTTCGCGCACTCGTAAGATCCCTGTGCCACGGGACTATCCGCGCTTTCAACGGAGTTTTTGTTCATGACGGCCCCAGCCGACCTTTCGCCCACGCTGCAACTCGCCTGCGACCTGATCCGTCGTCCTTCGGTCACGCCCATCGATGCCGACTGCCAGGCGGTGATGATGCAACGCCTTGGCGACGCGGGCTTCAAGCTGGAGCCGATGCGCATCGAGGATGTTGATAATTTCTGGGCCAGCCATGGCAACAACGAAGGTCCGGTGCTGTGCTTCGCCGGGCACACTGACGTGGTGCCGACCGGTCCGGTACAGGCCTGGCAGAACGATCCTTTCGATGCGCTGATTGATGAACACGGCATGTTGTGTGGCCGCGGTGCCGCGGACATGAAAGGCAGCCTGGCCGCGATGCTGGTGGCTGCCGAGCGTTTTGTCGGCGAGCATCCGAACCACAGGGGCAAGGTCACGTTTCTGATCACCAGCGACGAAGAAGGCCCCGCTCACCACGGCACCAAAGCGGTGGTCGAGCGTTTACGCGAACGTAACGAGCGTCTGGACTGGTGCATTGTCGGCGAGCCGTCGAGTACCACGCTGGTCGGCGACGTGGTGAAAAACGGCCGTCGCGGTTCGCTGGGGGCAACCCTGACCGTGCGCGGCAAGCAAGGCCATGTGGCTTACCCGCATCTGGCCCGCAACCCGATTCATCTGGCCGCCCCGGCACTGGCTGAACTCGCCGCCGAGCATTGGGACGAAGGCAATGATTTCTTCCCGCCCACCAGCTTCCAGATTTCCAACCTGAACTCGGGCACTGGCGCGACCAATGTGATCCCCGGCGACCTGGTGGCGGTGTTCAACTTCCGCTTCTCCACCGAATCCACGGTCGAAGGCCTGCAACAGCGGGTGGCAACCATCCTCGACAAGCACGGCCTGGACTGGCATGTGGACTGGGCGCTGTCCGGCTTGCCCTTCCTCACCGAGCCAGGGGATCTGCTCGACGCAGTTTCAGCAAGTATCAGAGCGGTTACCGGCCGCGAGACTAAAGCGTCCACCAGCGGCGGGACGTCTGATGGGCGATTCATCGCCACCCTGGGTACTCAAGTCGTCGAACTGGGCCCGGTCAACGCGACCATTCACCAGGTCAACGAACGCATCCTGGCCAGCGATCTCGACGTGCTGACCGAGATCTACTACCAGACTCTGGTCAAGTTGCTCGCCTGATGCTGACCTGTCCGATCTGCTCTGCCCCGCTCACTGCGGTGGACAACGGTGTGGCCTGCCCGGCCAACCATCGCTTTGACCGTGCGCGTCAGGGTTACCTGAACCTGTTGCCCGTGCAGCACAAGAACAGCCGTGACCCTGGCGACAATCAGGCGATGGTCGAAGCGCGTCGAGACTTCCTTAACGCGGGCCATTACGCACCGGTTGCCAGACGCCTGGCTGAACTGGCCGCTGAACGCGCCCCTGCGCGCTGGCTGGACATCGGCTGCGGCGAGGGTTATTACACCGCGCAGATCGCCGAAGCTTTGCCGGATGCCGATGGCTACGCCCTGGATATTTCCCGGGAAGCGGTCAAGCGTGCCTGCCGCCGCAACCCGAAGCTGAGCTGGTTGATTGCCAGCATGGCCCGCGTGCCATTGGCGGACGCCAGCTGCCAGTTTCTGGCCAGCGTCTTCAGCCCGCTGGACTGGAACGAAGCCAAGCGTCTGCTGACCCCGGGTGGCGGGTTGATGCGGGTCGGTCCGACCAGCGAGCATTTGATGGAGCTGCGCGAACGGCTGTACGACGAAGTGCGCGACTATGCGGATGACAAACACCTGGCCTTGGTGCCGCATGGCATGCTGCTTTCGCACAGCGAGACCCTGCGCTTCAAACTGACCCTGATTGACGGCCAGGCTCGCGCCAATCTGCTGGCCATGACGCCCCACGGCTGGCGTGCCAGTGCTGAGCGCCGGGCCCAGGTCATCGAGCAGGCAGAACCTTTCGAGGTCACGGTTTCCATGCGCTACGATTATTTCGTATTGCAATAACGAACGACGAAGATGCTCTGTGCAGAGCATCCGACTGAATCCGCGAATGGATTTTTTCACTTTCTGACGAGGCATCCATGCGCCAACCCGATATCGAGATTTACCTGAAAGACACTGACGTCGACCACAAGGCGATCGCCGCCTGGCTCGGCGATGCCGTGGGTACGTGCAGTGACTGGGTACAAAAAGGCCAGACCTGGAAATGCAAGGCGGGCAACGTGCCGGTGACCTGGCTGCCCAAAGCCGTGGGCAAGTGGAATAGCCTGCATCTGGACAGCGACAACACGCCATGGGAAGACGACATCGCCTGCGCCCGCGCCGCCTTCGCCGCCCTCAATGTTGAAGTGCGCTGCGCGCCCGGCACCTGGGTTGAAGAAGAAAGCGACGAAACCGCCGACCGCTGGATGCGTATCAGCGCCGATGGTGAGGAAGAGATTACCTGGAAGACGGCGTAGTCCTGACCCAACTCCGGGGCAAACACCCTACACCGATAGCGCTTTTTTTTCTGTTGGAGCCGGGCTTGCCCGCGAAGAACGGTGACGTGGTGTTTCTGGCAAACCGCATCGGCTGATTCGCGGGCAAGCCTCGCTCCAACGGACTGAGTGAACCCTGTAGTAGCGGCCCTTTTGCCGATACATCCCAGATGCGGCACACTACCCGCCTCGCGGGCGCCGCCCCTTTTTTGCAGAAGCCGTATGACCCGTTCTCCGTTGCGCCGTCTTGTGTTCGGTACAGTGCGTCGTTTGCTGTACCTCTGGGTTCGTTCCGAAACCATCAACCAATCGTCTTTCACGCTCAATCTGGACCGCAGTCGCCCGGTGTTTTACGCCCTGCAATCGCCGTCCATGAGCGATCTGGCGGTGATCGATACGGAATGCCGCAAGGCTGGCTTGCCGCGCCCGATCCTGCCAGTGTCGGTGGGCGACCTGATAGAGCCTGCGGCGTACTTCTACCTGACGCCCTCGCCGGACTGGCTGGGCCGTCACGACAAACGCGGCGCGCCACCAACCCTTGAGCGGCTGGTCAGCGCGGTCAGCCAGAGCGCTGCCGAAGATGCGCAGATCATCCCGGTCAGCGTGTTCTGGGGCCAGTCGCCAGATCGTGAATCCAGTCCGTGGAAGCTGCTGTTCGCCGATAGCTGGGCCGTCACGGGCCGCCTGCGACGACTGGTGAGCATCCTGATTCTGGGCCGCAAGACGCGCGTGCAGTTCTCGGCGCCTATCCATTTGCGGGATCTGATCAACGAAAACAAGGGTCATGAGCTGACGCTGCGCATGACCCAGCGCGTATTGCGCACCCACTTCCGCAATCTCAAAACCGCGGTGATCGGCCCGGACGTCTCGCACCGGCGCAACCTGGTCAAAGGCCTGCTGGACGAACCGCTGGTCAAGCAGGCAATCCTTGAAGAAGCCGAGCGGGAGAAAATTCCCGAAGCCAAAGCCCGGGAACAGGCACTGCGCTATGGCAATGAAATCGCTTCGGACTACACCTATTCAGCGATTCGTTTTCTGGAAGTGGTGCTCAGCTGGCTCTGGAACAAGATCTACGACGGGATCAAGGTCAGCCATATCGAAGGCGTCCAGGACGTTGCCCAGGGTCACGAAGTGATCTACGTGCCCTGCCATCGCAGCCACATCGACTACCTGCTGCTTTCCTATCTGCTGTTTCGCAATGGCCTGACGCCACCGCATATCGCGGCGGGCATCAACCTGAACATGCCAGTGATCGGCAGCCTGCTGCGCCGCGGCGGCGCGTTTTTCATGCGCCGCACCTTCAAGGGCAACCCGCTGTACAGCGCGGTGTTCAACGAATACCTGCACACACTGTTCACCAAGGGCTTTCCGGTCGAGTATTTCGTCGAAGGCGGTCGCTCGCGTACCGGGCGCATGCTGCAACCCAAGCCCGGCATGCTGGCGATAACCTTGCGCAGCTTCCTGCGTAATTCACGGATGCCGATCGTTTTCGTGCCGGTGTACATCGGTTACGAACGCGTCCTGGAAGGCCGCACGTACCTGGGTGAATTGCGCGGCGCGACGAAGAAAAAAGAATCGATCTTCGACATCTTCAAAGTCATCGGCGCTCTCAAGCAGCGTTTCGGACAGGTTTCGGTGAATTTCGGCGAGCCAATCAAGCTGGCCGAGTTTCTCGACAGCGAGCAACCGGATTGGCGCGAGCAGCAACACGGCCCGCAATTCAAACCGGCCTGGCTCAACGAAACCACCAACCGCCTCGGCGAGCGTGTGGCTCAACACCTCAACGAAGCGGCGGCAATCAACCCGGTCAATCTGGTGGCGGTGGCGCTGTTGTCCACCCAGCGTCTGGCCCTGGACGATCAGGCCATGGAACGCGTGCTGGATTTGTACCTGACGCTGCTGCGTCGCGTGCCTTACTCAGCGCACACCACGCTCCCCGAGGGCGATGGCCGGGCACTGATCGAGCATGTAAAAGGCATGGACCTGCTGTCGGAGCAGAAAGACGCACTGGGCAAGATTCTGTATCTGGATGAGCAGAACGCAGTCCTGATGACCTACTACCGCAACAACGTCCTGCATATTTTCGCGCTGCCATCGTTACTGGCGAGTTTCTTTCAGAGCTCGTCGCGCATGAGCCGCGAACAGATCCTGCGCTACACCCGCGCGCTGTATCCCTACCTGCAATCGGAACTGTTCATTCGCTGGCCGCTCAACGAGCTGGACGAGGTCGTGGATCAATGGCTCGCCGCGTTCGTCGAACAGGGTCTGCTGCGTTTCGAGAACAACGTGTATCTGCGCCCGGCGCCCAGTTCCCGTGAGTTCGTGCTGCTGACGCTGCTGTCGAAGGTCATCGCGCAAACCTTGCAGCGTTTCTACATGGCGATCGCCCTGCTGCTCAACAGCGGACAGAAAACCCTGAGCGCTGAAGAACTGGAAGACCTGTGCACGATCATGGCTCAGCGCCTGTCGATTCTGCACGGCCTGAACGCGCCTGAATTCTTCGATAAAAGCCTGTTCCGCCACTTCATCCAGACGCTGCTGGACCTCGGGGTGCTGCGCAAGGATGGCGCCGGTAAGCTCAGCTACCACCCGCTGCTGGGCGAGCTGGCCGAAGGCGCCGCCAAACGCGTGCTACCCGCAGATATTCGCTTGTCGATTCGACAGGTGGCGCTGCATTCCGAAGAAGCCGCTGAACCTGAATCCGTCGACGCACCCTGATCACTGATAGGCTCTACCCACAGCGCGCCGAGGTTCGGCTCGACGCGCTCTTCGAATCAAGTCAAAAGATAAGGATGCTTTTTATGCTTCGTCTTCCGTTTACCTTCGCCAGCCTGTGCGCCGGTCTGCTCCTGTCGAGCAACGTATTGGCAGTGTCGCTGGGCGATCTGTCGCAGTCAGATGCCACCACAGGCATGAAGGATGCGCTCACTCAGGGCGCGCAGATTGCGGTCAAGCAACTGGGCGCTCCGGGTGGCTTCAACAACAATCAGGACGTGCGCATCGAGCTCCCGGGCAAGCTGGGTAAAGTGGCGAAGAAGATGAAGCAGTTCGGCATGGGCGATCAGGTCGACCAGCTGGAAACCGGTATGAACAAGGCCGCCGAAGCCGCCATGCCTCAAGCGCAGGCATTGTTGGTGGATGCAGTGAAGAAGATGAGTGTGGCGGATGCCAAAGGGATTCTCAGTGGCGGCAAGGACTCAGCGACCCAGTACTTGAGCTCCAGCAGCCGTGAACAGATCCGCGTGAAGTTCCTGCCAATCATCAAGCAAGCCACAGACAAAGTGGGCCTGGCGCAGAAATACAACGCCTTCGCCGGCCAGGCGGCGACGCTGGGTGTGCTGGATGCGAAAAGCTCGAACATCGAGGGCTATGTAACTGAGCAGGCGCTCAACGGCTTGTTCGAAATGATCGCCAAACAGGAAGAAACCCTGCGCGCCAACCCGGCAGCGGCGGCTACCAGCCTGGCGAAGAAGGTGTTTGGGGCGTTGTAACCAGGCGTTGGAACCCACCCCCTCTGTGGGAGCGAGCTTGCTCGCGAATGCAATCGGTCAGGCGCCACTGATCTGCCGAATGTACCGGCCTATTCGCGAGCAAGCTCGCTCCCACGGGTCCTGCGCCAATCACAGACCCACCCCTACTCCACCCTCTTCACCCTGAACCACGCCGCATACAGCGCTGGCAGAAAAAGCAGTGTCAGCGCCGTCGCCACGATCAGCCCGCCCATGATCGCCACCGCCATCGGGCCGAAGAACACGCTGCGTGACAGCGGGATCATCGCCAGCACCGCCGCCAGCGCGGTCAGCACAATGGGTCGAAAGCGCCGCACGGTGGCTTCGATGATCGCCGACCACTGATCCATCCCACCAGCAATATCCTGTTCGATCTGGTCCACCAGAATCACTGAGTTGCGCATGATCATCCCGGACAAGGCGATGGTGCCGAGCATCGCCACAAAGCCGAACGGCTGATTGAACACCAGCAGGAACAGGGTGACGCCGATCAAGCCCAATGGTGCGGTGAGAAACACCATGAACATTCGGGAAAAACTGCGCAGTTGCAGCATCAGCAACGTGAGGACGACAACGATGAACAACGGCACCCCGGCCTTCACTGAATTCTGCCCGCGCGCCGCATCTTCGACGGTGCCGCCCACCTCCAGCAGATAGCCATCGGGCAACTCGTCACGTACCGCCGACAACGTGGGCAGGATTTGCTGCACCAGCGTCGCGGGCTGCTCCTTGCCATAGATGTCGGCGCGAATGGTCACGTTGGGCAGCCGGTTGCGGTGCCAGATCACACCTTCTTCGAAGCCGTATTCCAGAGTCGCCACCTGCGACAGCGCCACGCTGGTGCCGTTCTCAGTGGGTACCGCCAGACTCGTCAGCGCGCCCAGTTGCTGGCGCTCGTCAGGAGTGCCACGCAGCAGAATCTCGATCAGCTCGTCATCTTCGCGGTACTGGCTGACACTGGACCCGGTCAGCGAGCGCTGCAGGAACCTCGACAACTCGGCAGTGGTGACGCCCAGGGCGCGCGCACGGTCCTGATCAAGATTGAGAAACACCACCTTGCTCGGCTCTTCCCAATCCAGATGAACATTGGAAACATGCGGGTTTTCCCGCACCTTGGCCGCCACCTTGCGGGCCAGCGCGCGGACTTCATCGATGTGCTCCCCGGTTACCCGAAACTGCACCGGGTAGCCAACCGGCGGGCCGTTTTCCAGGCGCGTGACCCGCGAGCGCAGGGTCGGGAATTGCTCGTTGAGGCTGCTGATCAACCAGGTGCGCAGCGCTTCGCGGTCCTCGATGGTTTTGGCCAGCACGACAAACTGGGCGAAGCTAGTCGCCGGAAGCTGCTGATCGAGCGGCAGATAGAAACGCGGCGAGCCGGTACCGACATACGACACGTAATTGTCGATACCCGGATGATCTTTGAGCATCTGCTCCAGGCGCTTGACCTGTTCAGCGGTGTTATTGAGCGACGCGCCTTCAGTAAGCTTCAGATCAACCATCAACTCCAGCCGTCCGGAGGCCGGGAAGAACTGTTGCGGCACGAACTTGAACATCACCACCGACAGCACAAACAAGGCCACGGTCGCGACAATCACTGTTTTGCGCCGCCGTACGCACCAGCCGACCACACGCCGTACACGCTGATAGAACGGCGTGCCATGCGGGTCGAACACGCCATTGGCCGAGCCATGTTTTGCTGCATGGATTTTCGCCAGATCCGGCAATAACCGCTCGCCCAGATACGGCACGAATACGACCGCCGCCACCCAGGAGGCGAGCAGCGCGATGGTCACCACCTGAAAGATCGAGCGGGTATATTCGCCGGTACTGGACTGGGCAGTGGCGATGGGCAGAAAGCCTGCTGCGGTGATCAAGGTGCCGGTCAGCATCGGGAAGGCCGTGCTGGTCCAGGCAAAGCTGGCTGCCCGCAGCCGGTCGTAACCCTGCTCCATCTTGATCGCCATCATCTCCACGGCAATGATCGCGTCGTCCACCAGTAGCCCCAACGCCAGCACCAGCGCGCCGAGGGAAATCTTGTGCAGGCCGATGCCCAGGTAGTACATGCAGGCAAAGGTCATGGCCAGCACCAGCGGAATCGCCAGCGCCACCACCATGCCGGTGCGCACGCCCAGGGAGAAAAAGCTCACCAGCAGCACGATGCCCAGCGCCTCGGCCAACACCTGAACAAACTCTCCGACCCCGGTTTTTACCGCCGCCGGCTGATCGGATACTTTGCGCAACTCCATCCCGGCGGGCAGGTTCTTCTGCAGGCGGGCAAATTCGGTTTCCAGCGCCTTGCCCAGAATCAGGATGTCGCCACCGGGCTTCATGGCCACCGCCAGGCCAATCGCGTCTTCGCCCATAAAGCGCATGCGCGGCGCAGGCGGATCATTGAAGCCACGATGCACTTCAGCCAGATCACGGATGCGCAGGGTTCGATCACCCACGCGGATGGGAAACTCGCGAATCTCGTCCACGGTCTGGAAACGGCCGCTGACCCGCAGTTGAACCCGTTCGCTGGAGGTTTCAAAAAAGCTGGTGGCCGAGACAGCGTTCTGCGCTTCAAGCGCTTGCTGCACGGCCTGCATCGGCAGCCCCAGGGTCGCCAGCTTGACGTTGGACAGTTCTATCCAGATCTTCTCGTCCTGCAAACCGATCAGCTCGACCTTGCCCACGTCGTTGATCCGTTGCAGCTGCAACTGGATGCGGTCGGCGTAGTCCTTGAGCACGGCGTAGTCGAAGCCTTTGCCGCTCAAGGCATAGATGTTGCCAAAGGTGGTACCGAACTCATCGTTGAAAAACGGTCCCTGTACACCAACCGGCAAGGTCTGGCGAATATCGCCGACCTTTTTCCGGATCTGATAGAACAGCTCGGGCAGATAGGAGGAAAAGATCGAGTCCCGGGCGATAAACGTCACTTGGGATTCGCCCGGCCGGGAAAACGATACGATACGATCGTAGTCACCGGTTTCCATCAGCTTCTTTTCAATGCGATCGGTGACCTGCCGTGCCACTTCCTCGGCGCTCGCACCCGGCCACAAGGTGCGGATGACCATGGCTTTGAAGGTGAATGGCGGGTCTTCGCTTTGCCCCAGCTTGGTGTAGGACAACGCACCAACCACCGCCAGAATAATCATCAGGTACAGGACGATTTGCCGATTGCGCAATGCCCATTCGGAGAGATTGAATCGCATCCGTGCTTACTCCTTGGCAGCCAGTTTGACAGCACGGTTCTCGCGATCCACGGGGCGTATCTGCTCGCCCTCATGCAGCACGTGCACCCCGGCGGCGACGATCCAGTCACTGGCGGCGAGCCCTTCGAGCACCGGCACGGACTCCTGACCATAAGGACCGAGCTTGACCGGCACGCGCTTGAGGGTGTTACCGGCACTCACCCGCCAAACATAGCCGCCACCGTTTTCGGCGGTGACTGCGGACAAGGGCACCGACAGCGGGACCGCATGGTCAGCCGCGATGAATACACGAGCGCTCTGGCCCAGATCGGCGGGGACTTGTCCGGCGGCAAAGGCAATGCGTGCGGCGAACGTCCTGGAGCGCGGGTCGGCAGCCGGCGACAGTTCGCGGATGCGGCCCGGGAAGCGTTGTTCACGCTGGGTCCACAGCTCCACAGTCACCGGCTGGCCAACCTTGAAGCGGGAAAAGTTGTGTTCCGGCAGGCTGATCAGCACTTCGCGCTCACCGTCGGCCGCCAGGGTGAACACGGTTTGTCCGGCGGCCACCACCTGGCCCACTTCAACCGAGCGCTTGGCCACCACGCCATCCTGAGGGGCGCGCAAAACGGTATAGCTGGTCTGGTTGTCCGCGACTGTCAGCTCGGCCTTGATCTGCTTGAGCCGCGCTTCGCCGGAACGATAGAGGTTTTCGGCGTTGTCGAATTGCGAACGGCTGACCATCTGCCGCTCCATCAGAGTCTTGTAGCGATCACGCTCGGAGCGCACCAATTGCAGATTGGCTTCGGCGGCAGCCACCTGAGCACGCGTCGCATCCAGTTGCAGGCGCACATCCTGGGCGTCCAGCTCCGCCAGAGGCTGGTTGGCCTTGACCCGCTGCCCCTCTTCTACCAGCCGCCTGGTGACTTTGCCGCCGATTCGGAAAGCCAGCTCAGGCTCGAATCGAGCGCGGACCTCGCCGGGGTAGCTGTCACTGGATTGCGAAGAAGGTAGCGGCTGAATCACCATTGCCGGACGAAGGGCAGTCACGGCGGTTGGCTCCTGTCCACAGGCAGCGAGCAACGAAATCAGACCCAACGGCGGAACGAGGCACAGAAATTTGCGCAACATGGTGGAGCCCTTCGCAAATGATGCTTGGAATATTTGTACTGGCGAGTATATTAAAAATTACCAAACTGACCAGTACATTATTTGACGAACATGCCTGATAGCTCTGTAACCTCTTCTGGCCCCGGCCGCCCCAAAGATCCGGCCAAGCGTCTGGCCATCCTCGACGCGGCCAAAGAGCTGTTCGTGCGCAATGGCTACGCCAGCACCAGCATGGACGCGGTCGCCGCGGAGGCCGGTGTCTCCAAGCTCACGGTCTATAGCCACTTCACTGATAAAGAGACGCTGTTTTCCGCCGCCGTGGTTGCCCGCTGTGAGGAGCAGATGCCCGCGCTGTTCGATGAATTGAACCGGGACTTGCCCGCACAAACCTTGTTGCTCAATGTTGCGCGAGGTTTTCAGACGCTGATCAACAGCCCGGAATCCATTGAGCTGCATCGCTTGATGGTGACGCTGGGCACGCAGGACCCGAAGCTGTCACAGATTTTTTTTGAGGCGGGCCCGCAGCGCATTTTGCTGGAGACCGAGCGTTTGTTGAGCCGTCTGCAGCAAACCGGACAGCTGCGCGTTGATTCGGCCGGGAACGCCGCTGAGCATTTCCTGAGCCTGATCAAGGGCGTGTGCAACTTTCGTCTGCTGGTGGGCTGTGGGGAAATGCCAGACGCGGCCACGGCCGAAGCCCATGTGCAGGAAGTCGTGGGATTGTTTATGCGGGCTTACGGGGTTTGATGATGCGCACTTGCTCGTCGTGGGACCGGCTTTAGCCGGGAAGGCGGTTTCAGACCACCTTCAACAGTGGCTGTACCTCTTCCCGGCTAAAGCCGGTCCCACAGGTAAATAGCAGCTACTTCAACGCCTTCTTCGGGTAGATGTCATAGCGGCTGGATTTGCCGTCCAGTGCATAACTCGGCTTGGGGCCTTCGATGCAAGGGGCTTTGCGCGGGCGTTTGACCACCACGCGATGGGTCGCCAGGGCCAGGGCGGCTTCCAGCAATGCAGGGGCATCCATGTCGTCGCCCACCAATGGCCGGAACAAGCGCATTTCCTTTTTCACCAGCGCGGTTTTCTCGCGGTGCGGGAACATCGGGTCCAGATAGATGACCTGCGGCGGCTCGCCTTCCCAGCGGCGAATCAACTCGATGGAATTGCCGGTCAGCAAACGCATCTGGCTGATGATCGAACCGACTTCCCGGTCCTGACGTCCGCGTGCAAGCCCGTCCTCCAGCAGCGCGGCAATGATCGGCTGGCGTTCGATCAGGCTCATCTGGCAACCCAGACTGGCGAGCACAAACGCATCCTTGCCCAGACCCGCCGTAGCATCCAGCACCGAAGGCCGCACGCCAGGTTGGATGCCCACGGCTTTGGCAATCATTTGCCCACTGCCCCCGCCGAACAGACGTCGATGCGCCACCGCGCCCTCTACGAAATCAACCCGAACCGGGCCCGGGGCATCGTCACCCAGTTGCTGCAGTTGCAGGCCCTGGCCGGTCACCTGCAGGGCGAAATCGGCTTCGGCATCCTGCAACGGCAGCGTCAGACGCTGGGCCCATTGCGCGGCGGGTTCCTGATCCTCGCTGCTGAGGGCTTCGACCCGGATGCGGCTGCCCGCTGGTTGCTCACTCATTGTGTCCACACGCTCAAAAAGTATTAATGATCGGCGAAGTCTGCCGATAAAGAAGTATCAGGCATTTTGCCAGACCTACGACGTGTATCGATCGATATGTCAGACATTCAGCATTCATCCATAGGTTATCTAACGCACGCAGGTGATTTTACCCTGCGTAACAGCCAGGCATTGGGTGGCGTCACCCAGATCTGGTCCGATGCGTTTGCCCGTGTGATGGCTGAACAACTGCGCGACAACCCGCCTGAACCGGTACATGAAAGCGCCGTAGCCACCGATGTGGTCACTGGCGAGCCGGTTGCCGGTGCGCGCACTCTGGGCAAGATCGTCGAACAGCGCGCCTGCCCGGTAGAGGACATGCCGCGTGTGCCTGCGGTGCCTCTGTTCTTGCCGATTGCCGAATTCGAACTGGATTTGCTGCCACCACCGAACGAACCGTTCAGCCTTGGCGAAATGATTGCCCAACAGCGCAATCTGGAATTCGACAGCCAGTGGGTGCGCCCGAACGTACTCAATCCTTACGACGACAGCGTCGTTCCGGGCCCAGGCCCACAACCTCGTCCACTGCACCTGCCGATCGCCGAGTTCGAATGGGACCTGGCCGACAAGCCTGCCCTGCCCCTGGATGACGACACACTCGTCGCCCAGCAACGCGCCCTGAACTACGACACCGGCTGGGCACGCCCGATCATTCTGCAGAACCTGCGCATGGCGGCTTGAGGCTCAAAACCGAAACCGTCGGGAATGCGACTCTCACAGGGTCTGCATTTCAAATCGACTTCACCGACACACCCGCCAGGCGCCCATATCCAGATGGAAGTGATTCTGGTGCGCGGCGTTGTAGTCCGGGCCCAGCACCGTATTGAACTGCTTGCAGGCACCGTCGCGAATCTCGCGCAGGAAGCGACCCTTGTCGCCGCTGTCGCTCCAGTCTCTCAGCAAATTGATCCGCTGCCCGTCAGCCAGCCGAAAACCGGCGATGTCCAGCGCATTGGCACTGGCATGCTGGCTCAAGCGTCCGCTGCTGCGGCCATACACATTGCGACAGGCAAAACTGCCCAGATGATCGATGCGCGCCACTCGCTGGCCAAACACCGCCTCGGCGGTCGGCTGCAGGGTGTGAATCTCAAACAGCGCGTAAGCCACCGCCAACGGACAACTGGCGAGAAAGCTGCTGCTCAGCGCCACCTCACTGCCCTGCACCCGCAGCACATTGCTGAGCGGGCAGTCGGCGGACGGCGCACTGTCGGCCTGATGACTGAAGCGCAGATCTGACGAGCCGAGCACCTGGTCGCAGAGCTGCGGGTCACTCTTCACTCGCGACAGTTTGTAGGCGGTCAGGAAGTTGGTTTCGGCCCGGATATCCAGCGGCGCCCAAGGGTTCCATTGCGCAGGCACGTCGATCCAGCCGCGCCACACGGCTGCGACGGCCCCGGCGCAGAGCACCAGAAAGATCAGGAAAAATACCGACCCGCGCATCCTCAATCCTTGAACAGCGCGTTGAGTTGCGCAAAGGGCAACGCTTGCTCGGCGTAGGAGAAGGTGCCGCCGCTGCGAATTTCTTCAGCGGCGCGATACAACCCGCCGAATGCCGCACGCGCCAGGGATGAGCCGACACTGATGCGCTTGACGCCACACTCAGTGAGGTCGGCAACGGTCAGCGTGACTCCGCCCAAGCCCATCAGCACGTTGACCGGCTTGGGCGCCACCGCCCGAACCACGGCGATGACTTCCTCACGAGTGCGCAGGCCAGGGGCGTAAAGCACGTCCGCCCCTGCGTCTGCGTAAGCCTCAAGTCGACGCAAAGTGTCGGAGAAATCCATGCGGTCATTGAGCAGGTTTTCCGCACGCGCAGTGAGCATGAACGGGAAAGGCAAGCTGCGCACGGCGAGTGCCGCCGCCTTGACCCGCGCTACCGACAGTTCGAAATCGTAGATGGGCTGGTCGGTCTTGCCGGTCGCATCTTCGATGGAACCACCCACTATTCCCGTGCGGGCAGCCGCCAGCAGGTTTGCCGCACAATCTTCCGGGCTATCAGCGAAGCAGTTCTCCAGATCGGCTGCGACCGGTAAAGCCGTGGCGGCGACGATAGCGCTGATGTTGTCCAGCGACTCGTCAAGGCTCAGCGCGCCCTCGGCATCGGCCCTGCCCAACGTAAACGCCAGGCCTGCGCTGGTGGTGGCCAGCGCTTCGAAGCCCATGGACGCCAGCAGCTTGGCCGAGCCTGCGTCCCATGGGTTGGGAATGACGAAAGCGTGATCGCGCTCATGCAACGCCTTGAAGGCCTGTGCGCGAAGAAGCTGTTGCTGCAAATCCATTGGCCGACTCCCTTTTCGATAGTTGATGCGGCTATTGAAGCCACATCTATCGACCTTAGAGCAAGCCCAGTTGCTGCACCGGTGGTGCGCGATCCAGTTCGGGCAACGGCGCAAGCCCTGGCAGACGCGCCATCAACTGGCGGTGAAAGCGTTGCGCCAGTTGCGGGGCCTCAAGGTTGTCAGGGGTGTGCAGGAACACATAAGGCGTGCGCCCCTCTTCGATCCAGCCCGCCACCTTCTCGACCCACTGATGCAGAAAGGTGTCGTTCGCCGCCAATTCTGGACGGCCTATAAAGCGCACTTGCGGGAATTGCGTCAGGGCAGCCGGACGCGTCGGCACCTTGGGCTTTTTCGATTGCGCATGCAGCACTGCCGGATCACTGGAGACACAGCTGAACAGCGGGCGTGAATCCAGGCAGATACGCTCGACGCCGCGATCGAGCAGCAGCCGATTGAGTGCCCGCTCCTCGTCGCCCCTATCGAAGAACCCCAGGTTACGCACCTCGACCGCCAATGGGCATTGCAGCTCGTCAATGAACGTTGCCAGTTCAGCCAGACGCTGTGGACCGAAGCTGGCGGGCAACTGCAGCCAGAATGGCGCAACCCGCTGGCCCAGCGGTGCAAGCAGCTGGATGAAGGTTTCGGCGGCCGTCAGCTGCAGGCGCAGATCACCGCCGTGACTGATGTCGCCATGAAACTTGGCAGTAAAGCGAAAATCATCCGGCAGGATTTCGGCCCAGCGCTCAATGGTCGACGGCGCGGGACGGGCATAGAAGGTAGTATTGCCTTCAACGGCATTGAAGACCTGCGAGTACAAACCGAGGAATTCATTGGCGCGGGCGTCTTCGGGATACAGCGATTGGCGCCAGGCGTTTTCACTCCATGACGGACAACCCAGGTAGTAAGGAAGGCGGGAGACTTTCAAACGTGGACGTCGAGCCCTGAAATTTCCAGATCCCAATCGACGAAACTGGCGGTGGTCAGGTAGCTGGCCAATGCATTGGCAACGCGGGTGCTCATGGAGCGGGGGAATATGATGTCTTGCGGGCGGGCGGGCACATTCGCGGTAGATGACGACTGCCCTGCACCACTGGAGCGAGCATTCTGCGCAGACCGCGGAACAACTTCCGCGTCGGCGTCCACTTCTTCAAAGGTACCGTCCACAATCGCGGGGGCCTTGCCAGGCTTGCGTTTGATCGGGTATGAGCGTTGTGAAGGGCCGTCTATGCGCATCAGTGCGTACTCTGCATCTTATAGTGGCAATTTAACGTCACGGATACGCACTTAGCAATAATCCGAACGATAACTAGACCACACATATTGCAAAAGGTTTGTCACAGGTCACATGCCTGACCGAGCGGGCGACGAATGGTCATTTCGCTTCAACTGTCCGTGAAGACTATGTGGGACCGGCTTTAGCCGGGAAGACGCCGGTACTGGCACAAAATACGGGTTGGCAGTAAGACTGCCTTCCCGGTTAAAGCCGGTCCCGCCACACCCACCTGATATCCATTACCGCGCTTTGGGCGTCGCTACTTTATCGCGCAGGTACACCGGCTGGGCGTCGTCGGCGACGATGGCTTCGCCGCGCTGCCAGGCGAAGGCGGCGAGACTCAGCAGGTCCTGTGCGTGGGGCAACATGCTAGCGTCGTGGCCGCTGAGGGCAACGGGGATACGCTCGGCATAACCCCAGCCGGTGCCTGAGCCGAACCATTCGCCGCTGACATCGGCGGGCAAGGCCGCCTGCTCAGGTGGCAGCACCGCTTCGGCACCCAGCAGGCGCATCTCGCCGGCGGTCTCGCGATAGCAGCCCCAATATACTTCGTCCATTCGTGCGTCGATGGCCCCTGCCACCTGATGGGCACCGTGCTCGCGCAGGGCTCGTTGAGCCAGCACCGCCAGATTGGAAACCGGCAATACCGGACGCTCCAGTGCAAAAGCCAGGCCCTGCACGACGCCAATGGCGATGCGCACGCCCGTGAATGCACCCGGGCCGCGGCCAAATGCGATGGCATCCAGCGCTGAAAGACCAATCCCCGCCTCGGCCATGATCGTTTTGATCATGGGCAGCAGGCGCTGAGCATGCAGGCGCGGGATCACCTCATAGTGGCTCAGCACATTGCCGTCATGCAGCAAGGCGACCGAGCAAGCTTCAGTGGCGGTGTCCAGGGCCAGCAAGGTGGTCATTTCGGGTATCCATCATGGGCAAAAAAGGGGCGCATTATAAACGACAAACGGCCCGCAAGCGGGCCGTTTTGTTGACTGACGCAAGCTTTGATCAGCTCAGCGCAGTCAGCACCTTGGCGGTGATTTCTTCAACCGATCCGACGCCCGCGATATGGCTGCATTTCGGCTTGCCATTCTTGGCTTCAAGTTTGCTGTAGAACTCTACCAGCGGCTTGGTCTGCGCGTGATACACCGACAGGCGATGGCGAACGGTTTCTTCGACGTCGTCTTTGCGCTGCAGCAGCGGCTCGCCAGTCACATCGTCAATGCCTTCGACTTTCGGCGGATTGAAAACGGTGTGGTAAATGCGGCCAGAACCTTCGTGCACACGGCGGCCGGACATACGCTTGACGATTTCTTCGTCATCAACGGCGATTTCCAGCACGTTGTCGATTTCCAGACCCGCAGCCAACAGGGCTTCGGCCTGAGGAATAGTGCGCGGGAAACCATCGAACAGTACGCCATTGGCGCAATCAGGCTCGGACAGGCGATCCTTGATCAGGCCAATGATCAGGTCATCGGATACCAGACCACCGCTGTCCATGACACTTTTGGCTTTCAGGCCCAGTTCAGTGCCAGCCTTGACCGCAGCGCGCAACATGTCGCCAGTGGAAATTTGCGGGATGCCGAATTTTTCGGTGATGAATTTTGCCTGAGTACCTTTACCGGCCCCGGGAGCTCCCAGCAGAATCACGCGCATTGATGTGCTCCTCAAATTTTTTATATATAAACGTCGGATTCGCCACTACAGGGCCAATCTCAAAAAAGGTTACAAGCCGAGAATGGCCAAAGGCTGATCAAGATACACAGCCGACACAAGTGGCACAAGCCGCCGAAAGTCGCAGTATCCGCCGCCCGGTCAGAGGCAGCAGAGTGCGGGATTGATTCGCCCTGTTGTGCACGGGCAAAAACGCGCAAGTCATTGATCGCCATGGGGCACTGGCATTTACCGGCGCCCTTGGCGAGCCATGCCATCAGCCGGTGTTGCGCAACCCGGCGGCGATTCCGGCCACAGACACCAGCAGCGCCTGTTCCAGGGGACTGTCCAGACTGGCCTCGCGGCTGCGCGATCGCGCGAGCAGCTCGGCCTGCAGCAGGTGCAAGGGGTCCAGATAGGTGTTGCGCAGGCTGATGAATTCCAGGGTTGCCGGGCTGTGCGCGAGCAATTGCGATTGCCCGGTCAGGCCCAGAACCACGGCACATGCCTGCGACAATAGGTCGCGTAAATGCGTACCCAAATGTTGCAGCTCCGGGTCAACCAGACGCGCGTCGTAAAGCTGCGCGATGTCTTGGTCGGCTTTGGCCAGTACCATCTCCAGCATGTCGATGCGGGTTCTGAAAAAGGGCCACTGCTCGCGCATCTCATCAAGCAGTTTGCCTTCGCCGCGTTCCAGCGCTTTGCTCAGCGCGTCCTCCCAGCCGAGCCAGGCCGGAAGCATCAGGCGCGTCTGGGTCCAGGCGAAAATCCACGGGATGGCCCGCAGGCTTTCCACGCCGCCCTCCCGACGTTTGGCCGGGCGACTGCCCAGGGGCAAGCGACCCAGCTCCTGCTCAGGGGTCGCCTGGCGAAAATACTCGACGAATTCCGGGTTCTCCCGCACCACCGCCCGATAGGCGCTGACCCCATCGGCCGCCAGGCTGTCCATCATCTTGCGCCATGCCGGCTGTGGCGGCGGCGGTGGCTGCAATGTGGCTTCCAGCACAGCGGCCAGGTACAGATTGAGGTTCTGCTCGGCGATGTCCGGCAGACCAAACTTGAAGCGAATCATCTCGCCCTGCTCGGTAGTACGGAAACGCCCCGCGACGGATCCCGGCGGCTGCGACAGAATCGCCGCGTGGGCCGGGCCGCCGCCTCGGCCAACGGTACCGCCGCGGCCATGGAACAACAGCAGCTCAACCTGCTGCTCGCTGCAAATCTCGACGAGTCTTTCCTGAGCTCGATACTGCGCCCAGGCCGATGCCGTGGTCCCGGCATCCTTGGCCGAATCGGAATAGCCAATCATGACTTCCTGAGGACCCTGCAAGCGTGAGCGATAGCCCGGCAGATTGAGCAACTGCTCGATGGCAGGCCCGGCGTTGTCCAGATCAGCCAGCGTTTCGAACAATGGCACTACACGCATCGGCCGTTGTAGGCCCGACTCTTTAAGCAGCAGCTGGACCGCGAGCACATCGGAAGCCGCCCCTGCCATGGAGATGACGTAGGAACCCAGCGATGCGGCCGGGGCCGCCGCCACTACGCGGCAGGTCGCCAACACTTCGGCGGTATCGGCTGCGGGTTTGAAATGCGCGGGCAGCAATGGTCGTCTGTTGCTCAACTCAGCCAAAAGGAAGTCGACTCGGGTCTGTTCATCCCAGTCCTCGTAGCGACCCAGGCCCAGATAATCGGTGATCTCAGTCATGGCAGACGAGTGCCGAGTGGAATCCTGACGCACATCCAGCCTGACCAGGAACAGCCCGAAGGTCACCGCCCGGCGCAGACAATCGAGCAGCGGCCCGTCAGCGATCACCCCCATGCCGCAGTCATGCAGCGACTGGAAGCAGAGCATCAACGGGGCCAACAAATCGCGATTGTCGTGCAGCACGTTATCCGGCGCGGGCTGGGTAACGCTCAGTGACGAGTGCGCCCAGTTACGGGTCGCGCGCAGGCGCTCACGCAATTGTTTGAGCACTGCGCGGTAAGGTTCGGCGCTGTCACCAACACTGGCACGCAAGGCATCGCTGGCCTGCTGCATGGACAGCTCGGCGGCCAGTTGATCGACGTCGCGCAAGTACAGATCAGCCGCCATCCAGCGCGCCAGAAGCAAGACTTCACGGGTCACGGCCGCCGTGACGTTGGGGTTGCCGTCACGGTCGCCACCCATCCACGAC
Source organism: Pseudomonas viridiflava (assembly GCF_900601905.1). Classification (GTDB taxonomy): domain Bacteria; phylum Pseudomonadota; class Gammaproteobacteria; order Pseudomonadales; family Pseudomonadaceae; genus Aquipseudomonas. The sequence goes on along the minus strand of NZ_UWFA01000289.1, from coordinate 22,766 downwards.
GCGAACCGAATTGGCGCCGCCTCCAGTGGCAAATGAAAGCCCGTGGCCTCGTGCAAGGCATGATCGGCTTTGCGCAGATAATTAGGTACCGCGTGCCAGAGCGAATGCTCGATAACCGCAAAGCCCCACTTGGCCTCATCCACCGGGGTCGGGCGGGTGCGACGAATCTCTTCGGTGTGCCAGGCCTCGGCAATCAAGCGTTGCAAACGCTCGGTGATTTGCTCGCGTTCGGCGCCGCTCAGGTCGCGATGATCCAGCGCGGCCAATTGCGCGGCGATGGCATCGTACTTCTGGATGAGTGTGCGTCGGGCGACTTCCGTGGGGTGCGCGGTGAGCACCAGCTCGATCTCAAGCTTGCCCAGTTGCCGCGCCAGTGCCTCGCTGCTCTGGCCGGTGCTTTTCAGGCGTGCCAGCAGCTCAGGCAACACCCGGGATTCAAAAGGTTGCGGCTGCGTATCGTCGCGGCGACGGATCAGTTGGTATTGCTCGGCGATGTTGGCCAGATTGAGGAACTGATTGAAGGCGCGCGCCACGGGCAGCAATTCGTCTTCATCCAGACCATTCACGCTGGAACTCAACTGCTCGGCCCCCTCGGCAGAACCTCTTCGCCCGGCCTTGGCCCCCTTGCGAATGCGCTCGATCTTGTCGAGAAAACCAGGCCCGCGCTGGTCGCGGATGGTATTGCCCAGCAACTCGCCCAACAGGTGAACGTCCTCGCGCAAGCGCGCATCGATATCCGCCATCGTCCCTTCTCCCAGTGTTTTTTATAGTGGGGTGCTACGCCGTTCATGGCCGGTCGGCAGTGAACAAGCGAGCAAAAATCCGATCTACCCACAGTGCAGGAAATTGTGTGCCACGCCAAATCCATATTTGCAGCAGATGATACTAATCTCATTGATGAGCCTGATGGCTCGCTACTCGACCAGACCTGCCGTCGGCGGGTAACCGAAGGGGTCCCTATGAAAATCCGTGAGCTTGCCCAGCACTGGGAAGAGAATGCCAAAGGCCGCTTGACTGAAACCCGCTACTCGATACATCTGGACATGGAGTCTGCTGCACGCCTGTCTGCACTGACCGAAATGTACCCCAAGCATCATCCGGAAGAGCTGCTGGGCGAACTGATCGGCGCCGCCCTCGAAGAGTTGGAAGCCAGTTTCCCCTATGTCAAAGGCCAGCACGTGGTGGCGACCGATGAAGAAGGCGATCCGCTGTACGAGGACATTGGCGCGACACCCCGCTTCCTGGCCTTGTCGCGCCGCTATCTGCAAGATCTGACAGAAAAACAGAACACCTGATCGAAGCTGACTTGCCCCTCCCGCCCCCTCGCCGCGCGCTGGTCATTAAGCTCCAGCGCGGCGTCTTCGTACCCGCACAGACACCATGACCGGGCAACAGCCTGAATAAAAAACCTGAACTATTCGAAAAGCGCAACGGTCCGAGCCATTAGCCATTACAGAAAAGCCTACGGATAGTAAACGGCGCTGCCGACGCTATCTCGCACGCTTCAGGCCCAAGACTGTCATGGGTACACCCAAGATTTTCAGGAGTTACATAATGGAGTCCAACACGATGAATGCCATCACTGCCAAATCTACTGTTAAAGGCCTGCGCGGCATGAAGCTCGCCGCCCTGGCGCTGGGTGCCAGCTTTGTCCTCGCCGGTTGCGCGGGCAACCCGCCGAGCGAGCAATACGCCGTGAGCCAGTCAGCAGTCAACAGCGCCGTCAGCGCTGGTGGTACCGAGTACTCCGCTGTAGAAATGAAGTCCGCCCAGGACAAGCTCAAGCAGGCAGAAATTGCCATGCAGGATCAGAAGTATGACGAAGCTCGTCGTCTGGCCGAACAAGCCGAGTGGGACGCTCGCGTTGCAGAGCGTAAATCCCAGGCTGCCAAGGCAGAACGCGCTGTGCAGGATGCCCGCCAGGGTGTCAACGAACTGCGTGAAGAAGGCATGCGTCAGGTGCAGCCGATGAAGGCGCAATAAACCCACGCTTTTTCATGCATTTCGAATTCGATTTAAAGGATGAAATATTATGCGCAAACAATTGATGATCCCTGCCCTGCTGGCCATGAGTGTTGCTCTTGCCGCGTGCTCGACGCCGCCGAACCCGAACCTGGAACAGGCGCGGACCAACTTCTCGGCCCTGCAAAGCAACCCGCAAGCGACCCAAGTCGCCGCCCTTGAAACCAAGGACGCCAGCGACTGGTTGAACAAGGCCGACGCCGCGTTCCGCAACAGCGAAAACGAAAAGAAAGTTGATCAGCTGGCTTACCTGACCAACCAGCGCGTTGAAGTGGCCAAGCAGACCATCGTGCTGCGCACCGCAGAAGAGAACCTGAAGAACGCCGCTGCCCAGCGCGCTCAGGCTCGTCTGGATGCCCGTGACGCACAGATCAAGGCGCTGCAAGGCAGCCTGAACGCCAAGCAGACCGAGCGCGGTACGCTGGTGACCTTCGGCGACGTGCTGTTCGACCTGAACAAGGCCGAATTGAAGTCCAATGGCTTGGTCAACGTGAACCAGCTCGCCACTTACCTGCGCGATAATCCGGATCGTAAAGTGATCGTCGAGGGTTATACCGACAGCTCGGGCTCTGCTTCTTACAACCAGTCCCTGTCGGAGCGTCGCGCTCAGTCCGTGCGCATGGCGCTGGTAAAAATGGGTGTTGATCCAGCACGCATCGTTGCCCAGGGTTATGGCAAGGAATACCCGGTTGCCGACAACACCAGCAACTCGGGCCGCGCCCAGAACCGTCGTGTGGAAGTGACCATTTCCAACGACAACCAGCCGGTAGCACCGCGTTCGTCGATGCAGTAAACCGCTGACGTTGTAACTACAAAGCCCGGCCTGTGACGACAGGCCGGGCTTTTTTGTGTCTGATTGGTGGAGCAAGGCTTGCCCGCGAAAAACGATGACGCGGTATGCCTGGAACACCGTGGTAGCTCATTCGCGGGCAAGCCTCGCTCCTACAGGATAGGGGAATACCCACAGGCCATTGCGCGTTCGTCGATGCAGTCAGCGCTGGCGGTTTTTACCTGTGGGAGCGAGGCTTGCCCGCGATGAGGCTGGACGCAGTTCACTTTGGGATCGCGGTGTCCTTATCGCGAGCAAGCACCGCTCCCACAGTTCGGATCGCCTCCTATCTGGCTATTCAAGGCTGCAGCTGCTGCGGCGGCTCCTGCTCGACGCAGCGCACCGCCTGCTGCTTGTTATTGATCAGCACGCCCGACAACCCCTTCTGTGTCGTATCGAACAGCACCAGCACGCCGTCAATGCACTGCGCCACTTGCGCAGCCGGGGCAGCGGCGACTTTGTAGTCTTCGCCGGGCACGGTCTTGATCATCGTGAACTGGTTGAGCAGCAGCGCATCTTCCGGTTTGGCAAAGTGCAGATAGCCGTAATACCACAGGCTGCCAACGGTGACGAAGATAGTCCCCAGCCCCGTGACGATCAGCGGGATGGCGTTGCGTTCTTCAGTCATTGCGGCCCTCGGTCTTCGGCTTTTCAGGCGAGACAGGATAATTGGGTATTTCAGCCAGACGGCGCAGGCCATTGAAGTGTTGCGGATCCTCAAGGTAACGAACCATCACCTGTCGCCAGGTCGGGTCGGCAAAGGTCTGCACATGCCCGCCCCGGGTCAATTGCAATACACGCGGCGGCGGTGCGGCCTGATACAGGCTGATGCCGTTGGCCAGAGGGACCAGGGTGTCATCCATGCTCTGGAAGATCAGCATCGGCGTGCCTGCCAGTTGCGGCAGGCCGTTCACGGCGCTGTCCGCATCCGGTATCAACCACGACAGCGGCACCTGCAGCGGCCAGGTCAGCCACGATGTGCTCAGGGTATGGCGGGCGACTTCGCGATAGCTGGCGGGCGTGCCATCGAGGATCAGGGCTTTGAGTTTGCGCCGTTGCTCTGGATGTTCAGCCAGGTAATGCACGCCCAGCGCGCCCCCGATGCTTTGCCCCAGTACGATCAGCGGCGTGCCCTGGACTTGCGGCGCCTTGTCCAGCCAGGCGAAAGCTGCGTCGACGTCCTGATAGATCGACGGCAGACTCGGCTCACCCTCGGACAGGCCATACCCGCGATAGTCGAGCATCAGCACTTGATAGCCCTGCTCGGGCAACCACCAGCTACCACCCAGGTGCCAGGCCAGGTTGCCGCCGTTACCGTGCAAGTGCAGGACCGTGCCCTTGACCGGCACGCCCTCTTTGGCTGGCAGCCACCAGCCATGCAGGCGGGTGCCGTCGGCGGCTGTCAGGGTGATGTCGCGGTACTGAAGGCGGGCTTTTTCAGGGGTGAACGGCAGGCCGGGCTCCGGGTAGAACAACATGGAGCTGCAGCCGCTCAAAGACAGGAGCAGCGCGAGGGTGGTCAGGAACTTCAAGCGAAAATATCCCTTCTCAAGTCATTCAGATTTCATCCGTGGGAGCGAGCTTGCTCGCGAAGAGGCCAGTACATCCGCCCCAATTTCTCGGCCAGCAACACTGCCTTCGCGAGCAAGCTCGCTCCCACAATCGCGCGTCAACAATCCCGCGCACCCTACAAAATATTCGAGTAGTCCGCTTCAATCCGGTCCAGGCTCAGGTGGTTGAGGAAGTTCGAGAAACACATCCAGGCCGACAGCGCATTCATGTCACGAAATTGCTCGGGCAGGTATTTGGGTGCGACCACCAGGCCTTCGTCGACCAACTGGCGCAAGGTGCGCATATCTTCAAGGGTGGTTTTGCCGCAGAACAGCAGCGGCACCTGCTCCAGCTTGCCTTTGCGCACGGCGAGCTGAATGTAGTTGTAAACCATGATGAAGCCCTTGAGGTAGGACAAGTCTTTGGTGAATGGCAGACCATTGGGCACCGAACCACGGAACACCCGACTGGCGTTGCCATAGCTTTCCGACATGCCAAAACCCTGCTCGCGATAGAACTCGAACACCTGCAGGAAATCAGCGCCCTCCTCGGCCATGTGAATGGCGCGGGTGCGGTTGGTCAGCTTGCGCAAGCGGCTCGGGTAAGAGGCAAAGGCGATGACTTCCATAAGGATCGCCAGCCCTTCCTGAGTCACCGTCGAGGAAGGCGGCCCTTTGGAAAGAAAAGTGCAGATCGGCTGATTCTGGCCGTTCAGCGTGGTACCCACATGCACCAGGCCTTCGTGGACTTCAAGAGCGCGCACGTCCCGTTCATTGAACATCGCATCGGTGCGGATCTTGATGTAATCGGCGCCCGCCGCTGCGTCGGCCACGATCCCGTCGGACTCGAATACCCGAATGGTGCTTTCCGCCTCACCAAAGACTCTGTTCAGGCGCGTTTGCAGAAGCGACACCGCATCCTTGGCCGTCAGGGTTTTCGGCTCGTCCTTGAGGTCGCCACGCCCGGCGATATTGTTCAGGTAATCCGAGAGCATCAGCCCCAGATCGGCGAGGGTCGGGTCTCCGGCGTGAAAGGCGTCGGACGCGGCACCGTACAACTCCTGGGAAATCAGGCCGAAATCCGAGGTCCCCCGGGCTTCGAGCATGCGCACCACCATGCGGTATTCCTTGCACATGCGGCGCATGATCTGCCCGACCGGGTTGAACTGCCCCAACTGGCGGGTAATGTCGCGCTCGATGTTCTGGAATTCGAGTTTCAATTCGGCAGAATCAAAGCCCAGTGGCCGATTTTCGTAATAGGCGCGATCCACGGCAGGCATAGCCTTGCCTTTGGCCGCGAGAAAATCGTTACGGATGTTCTCGTCCCATTTCACCGCGTCCAGTACCCGAATGGGGGTCTGGGCAAGCACGATGCGATCCGACAACGTTCGAATAGTCTGCTGGTACTCGTCCACCCAATGCTCCTTGGTAAGTCGGCCTTAGTCGGGCTGGCGCCAGTAGCGCGCCACCTTGTGGAAAACGTCCGGGTTGGCGGGGTTTGAAAGCTAACCCTCGACCCGATCCCGGAACGTGCCAATCAACGAGTTTTCATGTTTATCGGCCTGGATTTCTTGACCCTGCAGCGTACCTTGCCCGGCCTATTGAGGGCGGTTTCAGCCGCGAACGGTTTTGGCCGTGCCCAGCACCAGATGCATCTGACGGGTGAGGATACCGAGGTTCTCCTCGTCCGCACCGGGCTGCGGGCCGTGCAACAGACCCTGATACTCCATCCGGCACATGATTCCCGTCAACACTTGAGCGTCCTGCGAGGGTTGCGCCGAGCCCATGGCCTGCAGAAACCGGAAGGCGCCCTGCAGCAGAATTTCCTGATGTACGTCCACCAGACGCGCCAGACGCGGGTTGATCAGCGCCTCATGCTGAAAGGCATGTTCAGCGATCAGGTAGTCGCGCCGGGTCAGCAGCTGATGCTTGATGTAGTCCATGGCGCTCATGGCAATCTCGTCAGCCAGCCGCGCACGGGCGGCAGGTGTGCCGTCATTGCGCGAGACCATTTCCCGGAGCATCACTTCGGTGTTTTCCCAAAGCTTGGTCATGTACGCGGCGCTGCGCTCGACATATTGGCAGAAGGCATCGGTGAGCAGATCGTCGATGTCCTTGAAGTAATAGGTGGTGGCGGACAACGGTACTCCGGCCTCGGCGGCGACGGCGCGATGGCGCACACCGCGCACCCCGTCTCGCACCACGATGCGCATGGCGGCATCAAGGATGTCCTGTCTACGCTGTTCACTTCCCTGTCGACTGGCCTTGCGGCCTCGATACTCAACATTTTGCGCCACGGCGGAGGCTGCTCCAGCAGCTCCATTTTGAGCAATCGAACGGATCACGACGGTTTTTTTCCTTTTGCTTAACAACCCTTTTCGGCCTGATCGCTCCCACAGGGGCTTGTATTGCAAACAGGCACAATGCCACTTCTAGTCTCAATGTAACTCTTTGCGCCTGAACTGAAGCTTTCACAAGCACAAAAAAAAGCCGCCCATCACAGGCGGCTGGTTTTCAAGCGACTTACGCTTGCGGGCGCATGTGCGGGAAGAGGATCACGTCGCGGATCGACGGTGCGTTGGTCAGCAGCATCACCAGACGGTCGATGCCGATACCTTCACCCGCTGTCGGCGGCATGCCGTACTCCAGGGCGCGCACGAAATCGGCATCGTAATGCATGGCTTCATCGTCGCCCGCATCCTTGTCCGCGACCTGGGCCATGAAACGTTCGGCCTGGTCTTCCGCGTCATTGAGCTCGGAGTAAGCGTTGGCGATTTCACGCCCCCCGATGAACAGCTCGAAACGGTCAGTGACGTTCGGGTTGTCATCGTTGCGACGCGCCAGCGGCGACACTTCGAACGGGTACTGAGTGATGAAGTGCGGCTGCTCCAGCTTGTGCTCGACCAGTTCTTCGAAAATCATCACCTGCAACTTGCCCAGACCTTCGAAACCCAGCACCTTGGCGCCGGCTTTCTTGGCGATGGCGCGAGCCTTGTCGATGTCTTGCAGGTCGTCAGCGGTCAGTTCAGGGTTGTACTTGAGGATCGAGTCGAACACTGACAAGCGTACGAACGGTTCACCGAAGTGGAACACCTTGTCGCCGTACGGGACGTCAGTGCTGCCCAGCACCAGTTGAGCCAGCTCACGAAACAGCTCTTCGGTGAGGTCCATGTTGTCTTCGTAGTCCGCGTACGCCTGATAGAACTCAAGCATGGTGAACTCGGGGTTGTGGCGAGTCGAAACGCCTTCGTTACGGAAGTTGCGGTTGATCTCGAACACTTTTTCAAACCCGCCCACAACAAGCCGCTTGAGGTACAGCTCAGGCGCGATACGCAGGAACATTTCCAGATCCAGTGCGTTGTGGTGAGTTTCGAATGGCTTGGCCGCCGCGCCGCCCGGAATGGTCTGCAGCATCGGCGTTTCGACTTCAAGGAAGTCGCGCTTCATCAGGAAGCTGCGGATGTGAGCAATCACCTGCGAACGCACGCGGAAGGTATCGCGCACCTCTTCGTTGACGATCAGGTCAACGTAGCGCTGGCGATAGCGCTGCTCGGTGTCGGTCAGGCCGTGGTGTTTGTCAGGCAGCGGACGCAGGGATTTGGTCAGCAGACGCACGTTGGTCATTTCAACGTACAGATCGCCCTTGCCGGAGCGTGCCAGGGTGCCTTCGGCGGCAATGATGTCGCCCAGGTCCCAGGTCTTGACGGCGGCCAGGGTGTCTTCGGAGAGCGTCTTGCGGTTGACGTAGACCTGGATGCGCCCGGTCATGTCCTGAATTACCATGAACGAGCCACGGTTGAGCATGAGACGACCGGCAACCTTGACCGGAATCGCCGCTTCAGCCAGCTCTTCCTTGGTCTTGTCCGCGTATTGCTTCTGCAGGTCGTTGCAGTAGCTGTCGCGGCGGAAGTCGTTGGGGAAGGCCTGACCCTTGGCGCGCTCGGCAGCAAGCTTTTCCTTGCGCAGGGCGATCAGGGTGTTTTCTTCCTGTTGCAGGGCTTGCGGGTCGAGTTGTTGGTCGCTCATGTCTTTTGATTTTCCATCACAGGTTCGTTGCCCCCGCGTGTGCACGGGGGTCTTGAAGATCGTGGCTGACGGTTTACAGCCCTTGTTTGAGGCTGGAGATCAGGTACTCGTCGATATCGCCGTCCAGCACCTTATCGCAGTCGCTGCGCTCGATGTTGGTGCGCAGATCCTTGATTCGCGAAGCGTCCAGTACGTACGAACGGATCTGGTGACCCCAGCCGATATCGGACTTGGTGTCTTCCAGCGCCTGGGATGCGGCGTTGCGTTTCTGCACTTCCTGCTCGTACAAGCGGGCCCGCAACATCTTCATCGCGGTGTCTTTGTTGGCGTGCTGGGAACGTTCGTTCTGGCAGCTGACCACGGTGTTGGTCGGAACGTGGGTGATACGTACCGCCGAGTCGGTGGTGTTTACGTGCTGACCACCGGCGCCCGAGGAGCGATAGGTGTCGATGCGCAGGTCCGACGGATTGATATCGATTTCGATGTTGTCGTCGATTTCCGGAGAAACGAAGACGGCCGAGAACGAGGTGTGGCGACGGTTGCCGGAGTCGAACGGACTCTTGCGCACCAGGCGGTGAACGCCGATTTCAGTACGCAGCCAGCCAAAGGCGTATTCACCCTTGATGTGCACGGTAGCGCCTTTGATACCGGCCACTTCACCGGCGGACAGCTCCATGATGGTGGCGTCGAAACCGCGTTTGTCAGCCCAGCGCAGGTACATGCGCAGCAGGATGTTGGCCCAGTCCTGAGCCTCGGTGCCGCCGGAACCGGCCTGGATGTCCAGGTAGGCGTTATTGGGGTCCATCTCGCCACTGAACATGCGGCGGAATTCGAGCTTCTCCAGCGACTCGCGCAGTCGCTCGACTTCAGCGGCAACGTCGTCGACGGCGGCCTGGTCTTCTTCTTCGGCGGACATCAACAGCAGGTCTTTGGCATCGGCCAGACCCGAGGACATTTCATCGAGGGTATCCACGATCTGCGCCAGCAGGGAACGCTCGCGGCCCAGCTCCTGGGCGTAGGTCGGGTTGTTCCAGACATTTGGATCTTCGAGCTCGCGGTTTACTTCGGTCAGACGATCATGTTTGTGATCGTAGTCAAAGATACCCCCGAATGGTTTCGGAGCGCTCGGACAGGTCCTTGATGCTGTTTAGGATCGGGTTGATTTCCATGGTGGGCAGCACTCGTAGGCGAAATTTTCAAAGCCGACGAGTATACGCGAGTGCGCGGGGTTCTGGCAGTCCGTCAGGCGGCGTTGTGCTTGAACGGTTCGGGCGGGCCGGTGAAGTTCACGTATAGCAAACGGCTCTAACTTCAAGCACAAGACAATATAGCGGCCATTCCCTGCCGTTTGATAATTGAAGGATGCACAAAGAGCACACAAGGGCCAGACGGATACAGGGAGTTCAAAATGAAGTCATCACACACCGTCGTATTCGCAGTCATCGGCACGATGCTGACGCTGCCCACAGTGAACGCGGACTCGACAGCGCCCTTATTCAATCAGGACGCATCCGTTGTCGCCCCACTGCAAGCCAGTCCCGAGGGCACGGTCGAGGGAATAGATGCAACACAACCGACCCAAGTCATCAACGGCCTATCGGCACCTGAATTGCTGCTATCCAGCGATGGCAATCTGGATATTGGCAAGGCAGCGAACATCATATCGTTCAAAGTCTCTTACCCCAGCTTCGGCCCCGGACACAGGGTAACCCTGAGCTGGGTGGGTGCTACGACCTTCAACACGCCAACGCAGGCGACCACTACCACCCTGCCGCTGACCTTCAATGTACCGCAGGCCACCGTCGCCAAAGATTTCGGCAGTAGTGCGACGGTTACTTATACGGTTGAAGTTCCGGGTGCGCCACCACAGAAATCCGAACCACTGACCGTGAATATCATGCTTGGTGAACTCCTGGCACCTGAGCTCCCCTTGGCCGTGGAGGGTAAGATCGACATTGGCAAGGCGCCGCTACAAGTGCCAGTCAGAGTCGCCTATCCAAGCCTGGCTGTCGGGCAGCAGGTGATTTTGAGCTGGGGCGGAGCCACCCCCTACAAGGCGGCGGCGCAAAATACTATAAGCACCGCACCTCTCACCTTCAACATACCTCGGGAGGTCATTGCCAGGGATTTCGGTACTTCGGTGCCTGTAAGTTATACGGTGGCAATCGCCGGAGTTCCGTTGCAGACATCTGCGGTGCAGAACATCCAGGTAACGTTTGGTAACCTGCCGCCACCCGGACTTCCGCTGGCAGTGGGGGTCGACACTGCCTTGAATCTGAACAACCGATACGCCGACATCCGGGATACCTGTGAAGAAAGTAAACCCGCCTACTATTGCAATGGAGTTGTGCTCCGGGCCACGCAAAACGGCAATTTCGACCCATGGAACCCCAGCCCCTCGGCCGTTACGCTTGGAGGGGTGTCATTTTCATACCTGCGTAAAGATGCCTTTGTCACCACGGTTTACCACAACAGTGGATTTACATTTCGCCCGCAACAGGACGCGTTGAGACTGGGACAGGGAGTGGACTACCTATGCATCTACCCCTATGACGCCTGGACCGCGCAACCCCGACGTCCAGACGCAGGATGTGGCTTACAGCCGAAAGCAGCGCAGCCGACGGACCTCAGCACCTGCGCTGCTGCCAATGCGGCAACGGTGGAGGGCTGGTACGCATTTACCAACACACTGACCCATCCGCAATATCAATGTTCACTCAGCGTCCAGGATCCGGGCCAGTTCGCCACCAGCCTGAAAGTCCGCGCGAACCGCCTCGCGAATATGCCGGATGCCTGGAATGAAATTCTCATTAAAGTATGGGAGCAAAATGTCCCCGCGCAACTTCCCATTGAGTCCTTTTTCTATAAAAACCCTGCGGGGTTGGTCGAAGCCAAGGCGTATCAACAGAAATACGCCGCTCGCACGGCAGGACGCTGGGTGCCGGTCATCAAGCTCGACCTGACTCAATTGAATGGCAACCCATTCAGCTACAACTCGTCAGATCAGGCCGTGCAACCTTGAAACCTCACAGGGCCGGATCTCAATTCGGTGCACTTATCGAGCTGCCATGTTGCCGCTCAGCGTTAAACCCGAGGCCCTGATTGCCAAACAATCTAATGCAGTCGTAACCAGATCCGATACTCGAAGAAAGGACGTTGTAGAGCTACGCACCAGAACCGATGACAAGGAGGTCATATGAAACGCCTGCCCATTCTTCTGCTCGCAGCAGCAGGGTTGTTTTTCACACTGCCCGGCGCGTACGCCGATACTCGACAATGCCCGTGCCTGGCGCCACCCAGTAGCGCTGCCCATACCACTGCGATAACTGCGATAGATGTGCCCAAGCCCACCGTGACCGAAGCGGTCAACAGCGAGCTGGATCTGGTTTCTCTGGCGGGTGCCGACGCAACCGTCGAGGTGGAATATCCCGATATCAATAACGGCGACACCGTGGGGTTACGCTGGAAGAGTACAGTCCAGCAGTACGACGCCCCGTCGCAAACGGTCAGCGGTGGCGCCAAAAAGGTGATCTTCAAGATTCCCAATGCCAAGGTCGTCACGGACGAAGGCCTTACACCGAGGCTGACGGCCAGCGTCGGGATCGGTGAAAACCCGCTGGTCATCTCCGCCCCTGAAGACATCAAGGTAGTCAACAGCACGCCCCCAGGCCAATTTCCGCCACCCACCTTGCCAGGTTTGCCCGGCAATCAAGTGGACGTCGGTCAACTGGCCGGAGACCTGACAGTCAGCGTGCATTACCCGAGCATCAATTCGGGGCAGATCGTGCAGGTTTTCTGGGAAGGCGCAACTGAGTACAAGTCGCCCTTGGCAATCACGCCGGACAACAATCCGCTTGAGTTCACCATCCCTCAAGCCACCGTACTTGCCAACCTGGGCAAACCCGTCACCTTGCACTACGAGACATCCCTCAACGGCCAACCTGCACAAGGCTCCGACCGGGCACCGGTGCACGTCAGTCTGCTGACGATCCGGGACACACCCATCGTGCCTGACGCGGTCGCCGGACAACTCGATTTGAAAGCCCTGAGCGGCCGGGGCACCAAGGTGACCTTTACCTACCCTGGCATCAATGAGGGCCATACAGTCGGGATTCGCTGGGCAGGTACTCCGCCTTACGACACCCCTCATCCACCGATCGGTGCCGCACCTCGCCCGCTGGAATTCACCATTCCCTACGACAAGGTTCGCCTGGAAAAAGACAAGACCGTCGATATTACTGCCAGTGTCGGCATTGGCAGCAGCGGCTTGGTCACCTCTGCAGCATTGCCGCTGAATATCATCGACAGTCGTCCCAGCGGCGCGCAGGTCGCAGCAGACCTCAATACTCGCTATAACGACACTCGGGAAGCCTGTACCAATAACACGCCGTCCTACTACTGCAACGGCGTCACGATCAGAGGTACAGAAAACGGGAGTTTTGACCCATGGGACCCCAGCCCAACAGCACAGCGTAAGGGTTCATTGTCCTTCTCTCATCTGAAAAAGGGTTCGAACGTTACCCTCCTGCTCCGAAACAGCGGTTTCATTCTGCTTTCGCAAGACGAGGCGATCGCCCAAGGTACGCAACAGGAATACCTGTGTTCCTACCCTCACGACGCATGGACTGACTTGATTGGCAGACCGGCATTTGGATGCGGATTTCAACCGAAGGCGAACCAGCCGCTGATTGACTTGTTCACCAGCAAGCCTGAGTTGGCGAATCTGCTTAAAAACAACGACGCCGTAGTGGACCGGCTGAGGAACAATCAGGATCCGACAAGCGCGCTGAAGAAAAACCCGAGACTGGCGCAACTGCTCAAGGAAACCCCAATCGTCGGCCAACTGCTCGGAGACAACCAGAGGATGGTCGAGCAGTGGGGGAAACTGCCGAATCTGGCTGACATGAGCACCTGCGCCGGGGTCGGTGCAGCAACCTTGGCGACCTGGAAAGTTTATACCGACCGGGTTCCCCACCCGGCTAACCAATGCTCATTGAGTACGCAATTTGCGGCCCAGTTTGATGTCAGCCTGAAAGCACGCCAATACCCAATGCCTGTAATGTACAGCACCTGGAACGAGCTGTTGATCAAGGTCTGGCCAACAGGCATTCCTGCGCAGTTACCCATGCAGGCGCTCTATTACCAAAACGCTACCGGTCTGCCTGAAGCCAGGGTCTATCAACAGAAATACGCTGCCAAAACGGGAGGGATGTGGCTGCCGGTCATCAAGTTCGATATGACTCAGTTGAATGGCAACCCGTTCAGTTACAACCCGACCGACCAGGCCCTGCAACCCTGAATCTGCATGCCAGGGCCGGACGTCAGTCCGGCCCTACCCCACCGCCACCTGATTACGCCCATTATGCTTGGCCGCATACAACCCTTTATCCGCCTCTTGAATCAACTGACGGCTATTGCTGCCGACTTCCGGCGTGAGGGTGGAAACGCCGATGCTCACGGTCAGGCTTGAGCCCGGTGCCGGGGCGATGTGCGGGATGTTCATGCCCGCCACAGTCATGCGCAGTTTCTCGGCCAGCAGGCGTGCGCCACCCGGCGAAGTATTGGGCAGCACCAGAGCGAATTCTTCGCCGCCATAGCGCGCGGGCAGATCCGAGGGGCGTGCACAGCTGGCGCGGATGGCCTTGGCCACCTGGCGCAGGGCTTCGTCACCTTCAAGGTGACCGAAGTTGTCGTTGAAGGCTTTGAAATAGTCCACGTCGATCATCATCAGCGATAACTGGGTCTGATCACGAATTGCACGACGCCATTCCAGTTCCAGGTATTCATCGAAGTGGCGGCGGTTGGACAAACCGGTCAAACCATCGGAATTCATCAAGCGCTGCAGCACCAGGTTGGTGTCGAGCAATTGCTGCTGGCTGACACGCAAGGCCCGGTAGGCTTCGTCACGCTGCAACAGCGTCATGTAGGAGCGCGAGTGATAACGAATGCGCGCCACCAGCTCGATGGTATCGGGCAACTTGACCAGGTAATCGTTGGCGCCTGCGGAGAAGGCGGCGCTCTTGATCAGCGCGTCTTCCTTGGTGGACAGCACGATGATCGGGATGTCTTTGGTCAACGGGTTGTTGCGATACTCACGCACCAGCGTCAGGCCATCCAGGCCGGGCATGACCAGATCCTGCAGAATCACGGTCGGGCGAATCTGAATGGCCTGGGCGATAGCCTGATGCGGATCGGCACAGAAGTGAAAATCGATATTTTCTTCATTGGCCAGACCGCGTCTGACCGCTTCGCCGATCATCGCCTGATCGTCTACCAGCAGCACCATGGCTGCGTTTTCGTCCGTGGCCTGGAGCTCGTCCAGCTGCAAGTCATTCATCAAGGGGCTCCTGGGCACCAACAGGCACTGAATTCACCTGGATGTTGTTCATTGGGCGAATACCTCTTTCAAGCGCATCGCAATAGTCTCCAGCGGTCTGATTTCAACAGCCGCATCAATCGCGGCGGCAGCCTTGGGCATGCCGTACACCGCGCAACTCTGCTGATCCTGGGCGATGGTCAGCCAGCCTTGCTGGCGCATCAATTTGAGTCCTTGAGCACCATCGCGGCCCATTCCGGTCAACAGCACGCCTACTGCATCGCCGGTCCAGAAGCGAGCAACGCTTTCAAAGAACACATCGATGGAGGGGCGGTAGATTTCGTTCACCGGCTCGGCCGTGTAAGCCAGCGTGCCATTTTTCAGCAGTCGTATATGGTGGTTCGTGCCCGCCAGCAATACCGTACCGGCTTGCGGCGGT
This sequence comes from Pseudomonas viridiflava, assembly GCF_900601905.1. Classification (GTDB taxonomy): domain Bacteria; phylum Pseudomonadota; class Gammaproteobacteria; order Pseudomonadales; family Pseudomonadaceae; genus Aquipseudomonas. The sequence goes on along the minus strand of NZ_UWFA01000289.1, from coordinate 7,584 downwards.
TCGCCTTCGCGGGCCAGGCGCACCGGCAAGCCGGCAGCGCTGCTGAGCCATTCGGCCATACCGGCGGCGAATACCTGGTCAACGTGCTGCACCAGAACAATCGCCGCCGGAAAGTTGACCGGCAAGCCTTTCAATAACTGTTCCAGCGCTGCCGGTCCGCCCGCTGACGAGCCGATAGCCACCAGTCCCTGACGTTGCACTGCTGTACGCACAGGTGTGACAGCGGCAGGTTCACGGCCGCCGCGCTGACCGATCAGCCAGCCAATGTTCAGAATCTTGCGCAGCAGTGGCGCGGCCGCTTCCTTGGGGTTGGCCCCGCCGATGGCAGGCGTGTCGACGACATCCAGCGCGCCATGGCCCATGGCCTCGAAGACCCGGTGCATGTTCTGCTGGCGGTCGACAGTGACGATCACGATCGCGCACGGTGTAGCGGCCATGATCTGCCGCGTGGCCTCGACGCCGTCCATCACCGGCATGATCAAGTCCATGAGGATCAGGTCCGGTGTGTGCTCGGCGCATTTGCGAACGGCTTCCTCACCGGTACCGGCGACCCATACCACCTCATGGCCAGGCTCGAAGGCCAACGCCCGGCGCAGTGCTTCGACAGCCATAGGCATGTCGTTGACGATCGCAATCTTCATCCGTGTGCATCCCCAATCAACTCGGCAACGGCATCGAGTAGCGCATCGTCATGGAAGCTGGCCTTGGCCAGATAATAATCAGCACCGGCATCCAGACCACGACGGCGGTCCTCTTCGCGATCTTTGTAGGAAACGACCATCACCGGCAGCGACTGCAGGCGGGTGTCTCGACGCAGCAGAGTAACCAATTCGATGCCGTCCATGCGCGGCATATCGATGTCGGTGATCAGCAAATCGAAGTCTTCGGCGCGCAAGGCATTCCAACCGTCCATGCCGTCAACAGCGACGGCCACTTCATAGCCGCGATTGACCAGCAACTTGCGCTGCAATTCACGCACCGTCAACGAATCGTCGACCACCAGCACACGCTTGCGGGCCACGACATCGGCTTGACGATTACGCCGGTCGATGCGTTCCAGACGACCAGTGTTAAGCAGTTTTTCCACCGAGCGGAGCATGTCTTCGACGTCGATGATCAATACCGCCGATCCATCGTCGAGCAGTGCCCCTGCGGAAATATCCTGAACCTTGCCCAGGCGTGGATCGAGGGGCAGTACCACCAGCGTGCGCTCGCCGACAAACCGCTCGACCGCCACGCCATAAACCGCGTCGCGCTCGCGGATCACCACGACCTTGAGCACACCTTCGGTGTTCTGACTGGCAGGGCGTTGCAACAGCTGACTGGCGGCGACCAGCCCCACGTGCCGGCCTTCGTACCAGAAATGCTGGCGACCTTCGAGCTGGACGATGTCATCGCTGTGCACATCACTCATGCGTTCGATGTGCGCCAGCGGGAAGGCATAGGCTTCACCGCCGACCTCGACCACCAGGCTGCGTACCACTGACAACGTCAGCGGGACTTCCATGACAAAGCGGCTGCCTGCACCGGTCTTTTGATGCAAGACCACCACGCCGCGCAGCTGGCGGATCATGTCATGGACCGCGTCCAGGCCCACGCCGCGCCCGGAAATCTCGGTGACTTTATCGCGCAGGCTGAATCCGGGCAGGAACAGGAACGTGAGCAGTTCTTCTTCGCTCAACTGCGCAGCAGTGTCGGCAGGCGATAACTGACGCTTGATGATGTTGGCGCGCAGTTTTTCCAGGTCAACGCCACCCCCGTCATCAATCAGTTCCACCACCAGTTGACCCGCCTGATGCGAGGCCCTGAGCACGATCAGACCTTCAGCACTCTTGCCCGCAGCGAGGCGGCGTTCGGGCATCTCGATACCATGGTCGACCGCGTTGCGCAGCAAATGGGTCAGCGGCGCTTCGAGCTTCTCCAGTACGTCCCGGTCGACCTGAGTCTTTTCGCCCTCGATTTCCAGGCGCACCTGTTTACCCAGCTCACGCCCCAGGTCGCGGACCATCCGCGCCTGACCGCTGAGCACGTCGGCGAAGGGGCGCATGCGGCAGGCCAGCGCGGTGTCATACAGCGACTGTGCACGCTGGCTCGACATCCAGCCGAACTCGTCCAGTTCGGCGGTCTGGTGAATGAGCATTTGCTGCGCCTCGGCCAGCAGACGCCGCGCCTCGTCCAGGGCTTTTTGCGCCTCGGGGCCCAGGCCCGCTTCACCAAACGTCGTTTCCAGATCATCCAGTGCGCGGCTGCTGCTGCCCTGAATGCGTTTGAGGCGCTGCATGTTGGCCAGATACGGTTTGATGCGCTGGCTTTCCACCAGCGACTTGCTCGACAAATCCAGCAGGCTGTTGAGGCGTTCGGCCGTGACCCGCAACACCCGCTCGCCGCCTTCGGTGGCACGCCGATTCTGCCGCGGCGCGGCGGGGCTGGCAGGCGCGGCAACTTGCGGCGCCGGACTTTCAACCGCCGATGCGGCTTCGGCCAGGGCGGCTTGGGCGACCAGCTCTTCAACGCTCAACAGCGGCTCGGCAGCCGCCTTGGCCGGCGACAAAGTCAAGGCCATGGCGCTGGCCAGCAAGGCGTCGTCCGCCGAGGGCGCAGGCGGGGTCGGCGCGCGCACAGCCCCGGCGCCTTGGGCCAGCAAGGTGTTCATGCGCTCGACGTAAGCGTCAATGTCTGACTGCCCGACCTCACTGACGCCCGGGGTGGCGATGCGCATCAGAAAATCAGTGCCTTGCAGCAAGGCGTCGATATGTTCGGGCTGCAGATACAGCCGCCCTTCCTGGGCGCTGACCAGACAGTCTTCCATTACGTGGGAAACGCTGACCCCGAAATCGACCCCGACAATCCGCGCCGCGCCTTTGAGCGAGTGGGCCGCACGCATGCAGGCTTCCAGGTGATCAGCCTGGGTCGGGTCACGCTCCAGCGCCAGCAAACCGCTGCTCAACACTTGAGTCTGGGCTTCGGCCTCAAGGGTGAACAGCTCGAACAACGAGGCGTCGCGCATTTGATCGGGGGTCATGAAAGGCTCCGGTTGATCGCCGACAGCATTTGTTCTTCATCCAGCAGGCGCAGGCTGTAATCCTTCCACTGCAGGACGCCCCGCGTGAAGCGGGCATTGGCATGGCTTCCGGAGACGGACGCGGAGTCCAGTAACTGTTCGTCAATGGCGTGGATGCCGTGGACCTCATCCACCGGCACCACCACAGGACCACCCTGGGCAGCGACAATCAACATGCGCGGCATGATACGGCTCGACGCGGCAACCGCAGCCGTCGGGTCCAGGCCCAGCAATTCAACCAGCGACAGGCAGGCCACCAGCGCGCCGCGCACATTGGCAACCCCGAGCAAGGCCCGGGAGCGCTGATGCGGCAGGGAGTGGATGGTCTGCAACGGGGCGATTTCCACCAGACATCGCGTTGGCAGGCCCAGCCATTCCTCGCCCAGGCGAAACACCAGGATCGAGCGAGTGCTGACTTCGATCTGCGCCTCGGCCGCCAGCACATAGTCCTGATCATTGCGGGTCAGTGCATAGCGATCGAGCAGGTTGGTGGCGGCAGCCGAGTACACCGGGCAGTTGCGGCAATGAATGTGTTCTTCGAGCAACGGGCACGAGCGGTCGCCGTGGATGCCGATCCGGTTCCAGCAATCGTCGATGGCTTGAGCATCTTCATGAACGAAGCTCGAATAGCTTTGAATAGTGCTCATCGACTACTTCCCTGCTTGTTCACGTTACGTGCCGCCCGCTCGGTCAGGCGCCGTGCGCCGACACTGTCACCCTGGGCGTTGAGCAAGGACGCCAGTTGCGCCAGGGTCTCGGGGTGCTGCGGCTGCAGATACAGCGCCTTGCGATAGAAGCCCTGAGCCTGAGCGCTGTGACCCTCGACTTCGCTGAGCAACCCCAGCCAATAGAAGACTTGCGCCACCGGTTCGTGCTGCTGCAGATAACGTTCGCAAGCGGCCCGCGCCTCAGTGCTTTTACCCTGATTGGCGAAGGTGGCGATGGTCGCCAGCAAGCTTGCCATGTCGTCCTTCGCGGCAGCAGCAGGCTGGGCGCGTGGCGCAGCCGGGCCGGGCTGGAAAGAAGCCGAAGAGCGCGGCGCCGGTGATCGCGACGCAGGCCTTGGCACCGCAGGCGCGGCAGGCGGGCTGCGTGGTGCAGTCATTGCAGGCGCCGGTGGCGCAGGCACTTCGAGCGGGGCGCTGTAGTGGCTGAACGCGAAGGTCTGCGGCAAACCGCGGGAGCGCATGCCCATGCGGGTCAGCAAACTGCCTTCTGCAGGGCCGATAAACAGGATGCCGTCTTCGCGGGTCAGGCGTTTGAGCACTTCGAAGACATGCCTTTGCGTGGGCTGATCAAAGTAAATCAGCAGATTGCGGCAGAACACGAAATCGTAGGCGACCCGGTTCAGCAAGGCGGGGTCCAACAGATTGCCCGCACGAAAATCGATCTGCCCGCGTACCCGTTCGTGGAGCAGGAAGCCTTCGTCCACCGGGCTGAAATGGCGTTCGCGAAACGCGATGTCCTCGCCACGAAACGAGTTCTTGCCGTAGATGCCGCGTTGCGCACGCTGGATCGAAATCGGGCTGATGTCCATGGCGTCGATGCTGAACTGCTGTGCCGGGATGTTGGCATCAAACAGGGCCATGGCGATGGAATACGGCTCTTCGCCCGTGGAGCACGGCAGACTGAGGATACGTATCGGCCGCACGCCCCTGAGTTCGGCCAGGCGCTCACGGGCCAGGAGACTCAATGAGGTAAAGGATTCCGGGTAGCGAAAAAACCAGGTCTCGGGGACGATCACGGCTTCGATCAGGGCCTGCTGTTCAGTGCTCGAACTGAGCAGCAGATTCCAGTAGGCATCGTCATCCGCAGACTCGGTGGCAGTGCAACGCTGGCGCAAGGCACGCTCGATGATTGCCTCGCCCACCGAAGCCACATCCAGACCAATCCGGTCCTTGAGAAAACTGAAAAAGCGCGCCTGATTACTCATGGCTTTCCTCCATCAGCTCGATCCGGGCCGGCGGGGTCGGGAACAGCAGGTCGCGCACCGGGTCGGTCAACAGGTCCTGGACGCGGACCCACTGCACCAGCCCTGACGCGTCTTCACGGACCGGCCCCAGATAAGGCGCAAACTTGTCGTTGTCCAGGCCGTACTCTTTGAACTCGCTCGGCGCGCAACGCAAGGTGTCGGTGGCCTGTTCGATGATTAGCCCGAGCAATTGCGACGGTCGTTCGTGGCTGACCCGGTAATGCACCAGCACCAGCCGGGTGCTGGTACGCACCTGGGCGCTTTCGCCAAAGGTCAGCGCAGCCAGGTCGACCACCGGGATCATGACCGCACGGTGCACAAACACCCCCGCCACCCAGCGCGGGGCATGGGCGATGGCCTTGAGTTGCAGGCGCGGCAGGACTTCGGCGATTTCCACCGCCTCAAGGGCGTAACGCTCGTCGCCGATACGGAACAGCAGAAACAGCTTGTTCTTCTCTGTCAGCGTCGAACTGCCGCGACTGGCCGAATGCTCACTCATGGCGCGCTCTCAGACTTTGAAGCGCGAGACGCCGCCGCGCAGCCCGACCGCCACCTGACTCAACTCGTCGATGGCGAAGCTGGCCTGACGCAAAGACTCCACGGTCTGGCTGCTGGCATCGCCTAACTGCACCAGCGCCTGATTGATCTGCTCGGCACCGGTGGCCTGGGCCTGCATGCCCTCGTTGACCATTAACACCCGTGGTGCCAGGGCCTGAACCTGATGAATGATCTGGGTCAGTTGCTCGCCGACCTGAGTCACTTCGAACATGCCACGGCGTACTTCTTCGGAGAATTTATCCATGCCCATCACACCGGCCGACACCGCCGACTGAATCTCGCGAACCATCTGCTCGATGTCGTAGGTGGCGACGGCGGTCTGATCCGCCAGGCGCCGCACTTCGGTCGCAACCACGGCAAAACCACGGCCATACTCACCGGCTTTTTCAGCTTCAATCGCCGCGTTGAGGGACAACAGGTTGGTCTGGTCGGCAACCTTGACGATGGTCACCACCACCTGATTGATATTGCCGGCCTTCTCATTGAGGATCGCCAGTTTGGCGTTGACCAGATCTGCTGCTCCCATAACCTGATGCATGGTGTCTTCCATGCGCGCCAGGCCTTGCTGCCCGGAGCCGGCCAGGATCGAAGCCTGGTCCGCCGCGTTAGTCACTTCGGTCATGGTCCGCACCAGGTCCCGGGACGTGGCGGCGATTTCCCGCGAGGTCGCGCCGATCTCGGTGGTGGTGGCGGCGGTCTCGGTGGCGGTTGCCTGTTGCTGCTTGGAGGTGGCGGCAATTTCGGTGACCGAGGTGGTCACCTGAACCGAGGAACGCTGCGCCTGGGAGACCAGGCCAGTCAGCTCGGTCATCATGTCGTTGAAGCCGGTTTCGACGGCGTTGAATTCGTCCTTGCGATCCAGGTTGAGACGGCGGCTCAGATCGCCGGTGCGCATCACTTCGAGGATATTCACAATGCGCTGCATCGGCGACATGATCGAGCGCATCAGCAGAAAGCCGCAGACCCCGGCGGCAATCACCGCAACGATGAACGACAGGCCCATGCTGATCTTCGCCGCCCTGACCGCTATCACGATGCTGTCGGTGGCGTCATCGGCGACCTTCTTGTTGATCACGATGATGTCATTGAGTTGCTTGCGGCCCTGCGACCAGACCGGCCTTGCCTGGTCATAGAACTCGGCACGGGCCTGGGCATAGTCGCCGCGCTGATAGGCCGTGTGAACTTCATTGAGCATGCGCGAATAGGTTTCACGCAGCTTCTCGAAACCAGCAAAGTTCGCTCGATCCACTTCGTCGAAGATGGTTTTTCGATAGTTGCCGACCTGCTCTTGCAGGCGATTCTCGAAGTCCTGGAACTGGTCCTTTTCTGCCGCCGTCAGCGGGCGGCCTTCGCCTTCGCCGATCAGTTCCAGGGTGCGAATGTAACTCTCGCCCCAGGCGCTGCGCAGCAAGGTGCTGTAATAAACCCCCGGCAAGGCATCGACACGAACCTGTTCTTCACTGGATTCGATGGATAACAAACGGGAAAAAGACACGACCACCATCAACAACATGATCGCGATAATTACAGCGAAACTCGCCAGGATGCGTTGGCGCAAGGTCCAGTTCTTCACGGTCAGCCCTCAAGAGTTCAACCCGAACTTGGCGCCGGGTTCAAGAAGCGGACCGACAAACGGCCCAAAGCGGGCTGAGTATAGCCCAGGCTCTTACGAACTAAGGGGGTTGTTTCAGAGATAAATAAAGACGGATCCTGCCAACCTTTGCGAATGTTCCTACATGCCTACAGACATTCGAATGGATAGGGAGGCATCTGGATAGCCCCGTACCCTGCAGGAGCCGAGCTTGCTCGCGAAAACGCTGACGCGGTGTGCCTGATGAACCACGTCGACTGATTCGCGGGCAAGCCTCGCTCCAACAGGTTCAGTGATCTCTGCAGGAGCCGAGCTTGCTCGCGAAAACGCTGACGCGGTGTAACTGATTAATCACGTCGACTGATTCGCGGGCAAGCCTCGCTCCAACGGATTCCGTGATTT
>NZ_UWFA01000011.1 GCF_900601905.1 Pseudomonas viridiflava | reverse complement strand
CCCCTAACCATCCCGATCACCGTCGGCCCCGGTACAATCGGCGCCCTGCTGGTCATGGGCGTGAGCCAGCCACACTGGCATGACAAGCTCACCGCCATTCTGAGCATTGCGCTGGCCAGTCTCACAGTCGGTGTGGTGCTTTACCTCTCCAACCGTATCGAGCGGATCCTCGGCGATCAGGGCCTGCAGATCGTCAGTCGGCTGATGGGGCTTTTCGTCTGTGCGCTGGCCGCGCAGATTATCTTTACCGGTGTCCGGGGTTATCTGATTACCTGACTGACTCAGGCCAGGTTCTCGAAGTAGATACGTGTGTAGCGATCCAGATTATCGACGACCTTTTCACGAAAGGGCTCGTAACTGTCCGCAG
>NZ_UWFA01000169.1 GCF_900601905.1 Pseudomonas viridiflava | reverse complement strand
GTGCTCGGCCTCGGTGGCATCAAGGCGCACCTCTGCGGCCATCAGCAGCACATCACCCACGACCAGGCCGTGTTCGAGGGGTTGCTCGGCGTTTTTGAGTGCGCTGACCAACAGCCGGCCGCCCAGTGAATGGCCGATCAGGTTGACGCGCTTTACCTGCGGATGATGCTCGAACAGGTAGCGGTCCAGTTGCGTCAGCAGCACCTTGCCCATGTCGCGGGCACGATTGCGGATGCGCGCGAAATGAACCACACGGTCCCCCGCCAGCGCCGCCGCACCGGCCAGCGGATGCACACGAGCGGCGGCCATCAGCAGGCCACGGGAGCGGTTATCCATCTGGGTGAAATGGCTCGACGGCCAAAAGGCGAGGATATTCACGCTGTGGCGCAAGGCTGCGGGA
>NZ_UWFA01000270.1 GCF_900601905.1 Pseudomonas viridiflava | reverse complement strand
GGGTGCCCGCGCTGCCTGAGCCATTGGGCGATGTGCTGGATGAGTCCACCCTGCGTGCGGGCACGGCCCACAGTTACACAGTCGCCAAGGGCCAGTCTGTGCAGGTGCTGGACGTAGCCGGGCGCCAGTGCTCGGATTTCGTCGCCCTCGATCGCCGCGCCCTGGATGCCGGCGTGGAGCTGGACCTGGACCAGACCGTAACGCGCACGCTGAACGGCAACGCCTACCCGGCTCCGGGGCTGTTCTCGAAGTTTTTCGACCGGCGCATGCAGCCGATG
>NZ_UWFA01000071.1 GCF_900601905.1 Pseudomonas viridiflava | reverse complement strand
TACCTGCACCCTGCGGTGCTACAGGCCCTGCAAAGCGTGGTGCGAGACGCCCATGCCGAAGGCAAACCGGTCAGTATCTGTGGCGAAATGGCGGGCGACCCAGCGGCCGCAGTGCTGTTGATGGCGATGGGCTTCGACAGCCTGTCGATGAACGCCACCAACCTGCCGAAAGTGAAGTGGATGCTGCGCCAGATCAACCTGAGCAAGGCCAAGGACCTGCTGGCCCAATTGATGACCAACGATAACCCGCAAGTCATCAGCAGCTCGCTGCAACTGGCGCTGAAAAACCTCGGCCTGTCGCGGA
>NZ_UWFA01000546.1 GCF_900601905.1 Pseudomonas viridiflava | reverse complement strand
GATGGGGCGCGTCCATCAGAAGCTGGTCGGGCCGCATCCGGACTGGAGTTGCCAGTTGGCGTTCGGGCATGAGCAGTTGGCTGACGTTACGCTGTGGCTTGCGTTGAATCGCGATGGGCTGGTGGTGTTTCTGCATCCGTTGACGGGCGATGAGCTGCGTGACCATACCGATCATGCCATCTGGATGGGCGCGGTCAGGCCTCTTGATTTGAGTGCGCTGACTGGCTGATAGCCAGCTTCCTGGCCATTTTCCTTCTGCGGCTACAAGCGCATCCATCGTCGAAAAGATCGGTGTAAGATAGCTCCGCTGAAAAATGACCGCTCGGTCCGTTGCAGCGCAAACTTCAACAAGATGGTCATGCA
>NZ_UWFA01000381.1 GCF_900601905.1 Pseudomonas viridiflava | reverse complement strand
CCACTGGCAAGGCGGCCGGCCAGTCGAAGCCGACCTGAGCGGCGCGTTTCTGCAGCTTGGTGGCGCGGCTCAGTGCAGGCAGCGCGACAGGCACGTCGTCGAGCAGGGACAACTGCTCGGGCGCGGACGACTTTTCTGCGCGCCCCTGGGCCTTGATTTCATCCCAGCGCCGATTGACCTCTTCATCCGTCAGGCGTGGCGTTTCCATGGGCGCATACAGCTCACCGGTCGGAAACACGTGCGGATGACGGCGCAGCAGCTTGCGGACAATGCCATCG
>NZ_UWFA01000316.1 GCF_900601905.1 Pseudomonas viridiflava | reverse complement strand
GAATGGAGTGTGCCCACCGTCAGGCAATGCCGTTGGGACCATCCAGCACCTGGCGAACTTTTCTGGCCAGGTCATGGGGCATGCAGGGCTTGGATACCACATCAAACTCTGAACCGCCGATATCCGTCCGCTCGATCGAGCTTTCCGCATAGCCGGTGGTCAACAGCACCTTGACCTTGGGATACCTGCGCCTGACTTCGCGCGCGAGCATCACACCGTTCATGCCGCCCGGCATGATCAGGTCGGTGTGAACAGCAGATCGTAGGTGCTGCCGGATTCGAACTTTTTCAGCGCTTCACGTGCGTTCAGCACGATATCTGAAGCGTAGCCGTAGTCATCCAGCACCATCTTCGCCAGTTCGGCAACATCCGGTCGGTCCTCCACGATCAGAATTCGCTCACTGCTGCCCAGTCGCTGCCGCTGCTCAAGCGCCTGAGGCGACTCACTGGCAATGGTCGCTT
>NZ_UWFA01000269.1 GCF_900601905.1 Pseudomonas viridiflava | reverse complement strand
CCAGGCGTCCAGCGCTGCAGGCCGTTCTTCGCCCAGTATCAGCTGTTGGCGACGCGGATCCCAGGCAATGCCCTCGAAACCCTTGTTCTGGTTGTCGGATTTGCCCAGATCGTATTTCGGGAAGTCCTCGATGTTCAGCGTCGTGGTCTCTGCCGTGACCTTGACGATGGTCAGTTGATGCTGACGCTCGTCGGTGATGGCGATCAGTCCGTCGTTCATCACTGCCACGCCCTCTGGATTGCTCCAGCCGACCAGCGGGATCTTGCGCAGCACATCACCCGTAAGCGTCAGCT
>NZ_UWFA01000149.1 GCF_900601905.1 Pseudomonas viridiflava | reverse complement strand
CAGATATCCATCTGCTCGATATGCTCTTCGATGGCACTTATCCAGGCTTGGGTCTCGTTACCCGCCTGCGTGACGGGCAGCTCTTCAGGAACATTCAGTACGTCGCTGCAAATGACCGGAAAGCCACAGGCGCCGAATTGCAGCAAGGCCACCGGGCCTTTGCTCTGGTTGACCCGATTGGACTCGGCGGGCGCGAGTACAAGATCAAGGTTCAGACCGGCCAGCATCCCGGGGAGCAGCGCTCCTTCCACAGGCGAGCGCAGTTCGTGGACAAAAGGTCGCAGCCAACGCGTACACGGCCCCATGACGACCCATTCCACGCGG
>NZ_UWFA01000266.1 GCF_900601905.1 Pseudomonas viridiflava | reverse complement strand
GTGCACGCCATGTGGGTTGCCACTGACACCGACCACCAGCACGCGATTGGCACCCAAGTGCAGTGCTGGGCTGATGGGTGCCGACTGACGCACGGCACCATCACCGAAATATTCATCCTCAAGCTTGATCGGCGCGAACAGCAGTGGAATTGCCGAGCTGGCCAGCAGGTGTTCGATCGTCAACTGAGTGGGCTTGCCAACCCGCCGGTGACGCAGCCAGGGCTCGATAGTGCCGCGCCCCTGATAGAACGTGACCGCCTGACCGGACTCGTAACCAAATGCGGTGACCGCCACCGCGCGCAGGTGATGCGCTTCGATGGCGGCATCTATTCCGTCCAGATCCAGACGCTCGGTCAGCAGGTCACGCAAGGGCGAGCTATTGAGCAGCGCAACCGGAATGTTGCGACCCAGGCCAGTCATGCTGCGTCCGAAGAATCGCCCGGCCTGACGAATCACCCCCGGCC
>NZ_UWFA01000265.1 GCF_900601905.1 Pseudomonas viridiflava | reverse complement strand
GCTCCAGGCACTCTAAGTTCGGAAGCACGTCGGGTTATCAGCGAGACAGCAGCAGCAGAACTGGCAAGGCAAAATATGCTACATAAAAGAGCTGAACACCTGGCCAGAGCCGTGCGAAGTGGCTCCAGAGATTCGATCACCACTGTCAGTTCATCGGGCTCTCAGGACGTCTGGCTTGAGCGGTGGGCATACAACAGCGACTTCTCTGAATAGGTGTAACCGCAGCCATTTATTCACTGACGTCCAATGTGGCCAGTTGAGTTTCCCATCAATGCCCGTCGTGCCTGAAG
>NZ_UWFA01000264.1 GCF_900601905.1 Pseudomonas viridiflava | reverse complement strand
GATGCGCACACCGCGCTGAAGCTTAACCGCGCCGGTTACAACACGGCGTACCTGGCGATTCCGCAAGCGGCGGGGCTGGCGACTGAAAGCCTGTCGCGCCACGTGGCCCAGCGCATTCGCTGGGCGCGGGGCATGGCGCAGATTTTCCGTACCGACAACCCGCTGCTGGGCAAGGGCCTGAAGTGGGGCCAGCGCATCTGCTACGCCAATGCCATGCTGCACTTCTTCTATGGCCTGCCGCGCCTGGTGTTCCTCACCGCGCCGTTGGCCTACCTGGTGTTCGGCGCCGAAATTTTCCATGCGTCGGCGTTGATGATCGTGGCC
>NZ_UWFA01000087.1 GCF_900601905.1 Pseudomonas viridiflava | reverse complement strand
ACCAGATACGAAGCTCGTTTTGTCTTCGCCCAGGTAGACGGCGCTGACTGGAGATTGGTGGTGCGATCGCACAACTTGACCGACGCTGCTTCTTTGGAGTGGCTGGCTATCCCTGCGAAGTAAAGCGCTTCTGAAAACGGCACGATCAGGTTCTTGCTCAGGCACGCCACCGTTGAAGCCACCTCGGCACCGAATGCTTCGGCCAACTGATCCTGAGTTACCGGCGTGTCTTCGAGCACATCGTGCAGCAACGCAGCAGGCAGCGCGACTTCAAACGCACCCACGGACTCTTCGCGATGGGCAAAGATCAACTCGTTGGCAACCATCGCTACGTGGGTCGTGTAAGGCAGGTCGGAGCCTGTCATTTTTTGGCCGACGTGGGCCTGGGATGCGAATAGCCAGGCTTTGTTGTAGAGCGATTGCGGAGCTGATGTCGACATTAGACGGGGGTCCTTGAGGCACTATATAGG
>NZ_UWFA01000262.1 GCF_900601905.1 Pseudomonas viridiflava | reverse complement strand
CCTCCAGCATTTTCGGTCGCATGTAAGCGGCAATGTCCTGCGGGTCACGGCCCGAATAATGACAGGCACCGCCGAACAGCAGACGCCGGTCAGCTGAAAGCCGATAATAATCCACCGTCACGCGCTGGTCGCAGACCGCCATGTCCTGCGGCAGCAACTCGCGTGCCTGCGCCTCACTCAAAGGCTCGGTCGCAATGATGTAGCTGCCTGCGGGCAACACCTTGCCGCTGATTTCCGGGTTCAGCTCGTTGAGATAAGCGTTGCAACCCAGCACCAGGGTTTTCGCCAGCACCGAGCCCTGAGCCGTGTGCACCTTGACCTGCGGACCGTAGTCGATGCGCGTGACAGCAGAATGCTCGAACACCTGCACACCCAGCGTTTGCGCGACGGCGGCTTCGCCCAACGCGAGATTCAACGGGTGCAGATGCCCGGAACCCAGGTCGATCAACCCGCCGACATAGCGGTCGGAGCCCACGACAGTGCGCATC
>NZ_UWFA01000382.1 GCF_900601905.1 Pseudomonas viridiflava | reverse complement strand
GCTCATACCGACGCATCGCTTTTTCGGCGTCCCACTCCAGAATCTCGGACTCGCTGACGTGGTACACCAGCGGAACCACATCGAGTATTACTTCGATGTCGCGGTCTGAAAGTAGTCCGCCGGTTTGTTTAAAAAACTGTCCACCCGTTCCTGTAGCTGCGTCCAGTCCGGGCAGCTCAGCATGTGGATCTCGGTCACGCTCAGGCCGGCACAGTGCGCGCTGATGAAGTCGGCAGGCTCATAATCACCCTTCATTTTCTGCATGATCTTCGTCGCTTTGAGCGCCGGAACCTCGAGCGTCAAACTGGTGATCTGACCCATCACACCCTTTATCGGAACCAGCAACGGCACGACGCCTGGATCTTCTGGCAACCGTTCCAGATAGAAACTTGCGGGAAGCTTGATGTAGTCGTTCAGGATCGCGCCGAGGGACACGAAGTCAGGCCGCTTGATCTTGTCGACCACGTCCTCGTCATAGCCGGTAGCCAGTGCGAGAAGGGCCTCAAACTGCGCCTCGACGTCATCGCTTACCGTGGCCAGCGCCTTGCGGTGCTCGATCACGCTGAAAGGGCGCAGCACGATCTCAGTGATCGTCTACTCGCCGCCTTCGTCGGCGTCGACAGTGATCGGAAAGCACAGCTCATGCGTGGGCATTACCCAAGGCTTGCGACTTATGGCGCGGGGCATTTTGGTAGTCGGAGCGG
>NZ_UWFA01000495.1 GCF_900601905.1 Pseudomonas viridiflava | reverse complement strand
GATTCTGACGTACGCGCGATCAACGTGCGTCAGGACGGCATGTTGACGTTCTTCACCGTGCTGCGCCGCGACCGCGAGCCGCTGGACGTGTCGGTGAACATGCCCGGCAACCACAACGTACTGAACTCGCTGGCGACCATCGCCATCGCGACTGACGAAGGCGTCAGCGACGAAGCCATCGTTCAAGGGCTTTCGGGCTTTCAGGGCGTCGGCCGACGCTTCCAGGTCTACGGCGAGCTGCCGGTCGAAGGCGGCCACGTGATGCTGGTCGACGACTACGGTCACCACCCGCGTGAAGTGGCTGCTGTGATCAGTGCCGTACGTGGCGGCTGGCCGGATCGTCGTCTGGTCATGGTTTATCAGCCGCA
>NZ_UWFA01000261.1 GCF_900601905.1 Pseudomonas viridiflava | reverse complement strand
CCATTCTGATGTGCCTGTTGATCCCTGAAAGGAAAGCCTGCGCCGACGTGCAGGCAACCTGCCAGGAAGCCGAACCCTTTGAGCCTCAACGATAATTTTCCAGTGCCTGTGCTTGCGGGATGGCCGCAGGTGCGTTATCTGTTCGTCCGTTGCGTCCCCTGACCTGCCCGGAATCGCCCATGACCCTCCAAGTCCCTGCGCACATCGCCCACGTTGCCAAGCCCGCCAGCCGCATTCGTCAGAAAAATGAAGAGGCGATCATCATGGCCGCCGAAGACGAGTTTGCACGTCACGGTCTCAAGGGCACCAG
>NZ_UWFA01000258.1 GCF_900601905.1 Pseudomonas viridiflava | reverse complement strand
CAATAGTTCACTGCTTATGCGCGGCACCACCACGATTGCACGCTCGTTCGCCGTTACCCGCGCGAACGCCAGTACCCTTTCGGCATGACTGCCTTTCACTTCCAGAGGAAGGTATTCCCCCTCGCTGAACAGCGTCGGATGCGCGGAACGCACGTTGAGCGCCGCTGCAATCAGCGCCTGTTTGATCCGGCCATCCTGCCAGTTGCTCAACAGGTCGGCAGCGCTAGCGTCCTGCGCCAGCGCCTTCTGCCGGGCTGCATAATCCACCGGCCGGCGGTTGTCCGGATCCACCAGACTAAAAT
>NZ_UWFA01000255.1 GCF_900601905.1 Pseudomonas viridiflava | reverse complement strand
AGAGACGGCACACAGCACAGCCCGCCCAGGGCGCGCGCCACCAGCACCAATCTGGCCACACGTCGAAAAGGCTCGTCGCGCAGTGATTACCGAGTCAACCGAGGAAAAGCAGTTAAAGGCCATCGTTCCGGTCAGGTATCACCGGGGCACGAACGACATAAAAAGCATGTCGGCCGATAACGTTCCGGTCAAATACCTGATCATTGAAGCGCTAGACGACCTGTTCAAAAAGTACGAGCAAGGGAAGGGGCATTTTGACGTCGAGGACAAGGAGGAGCTGCGCCGTCGACTGGAATCACTGAAGTGAAGAAAGGGGCCTGACAGCGGGTGCGACCGCTGCCAGGCAGGACCGATAAAACCTTGGGGAATGATCATGTCCAGAAAGGACTATACCACAGCGCGCGCCCTCAGCCTGCGCGAAGCAGCAGACCCAGCAAACCGCGCCATTGTTGAGGCGTATCTATCACGCGAATGCAGCCTGATCGCCTGGAACGGCTTTCTGCGCATGATCTGAGAGGCGTAAAAATGAACAGCGAATTCAAACTAGTACCGGTTGAGCCAACCGAGGAAATGCTTGCAGCCTCATGG
>NZ_UWFA01000253.1 GCF_900601905.1 Pseudomonas viridiflava | reverse complement strand
CAATGCAGCTGTGTCAACGCGAAGCGCTGCACTGTGCAACGCTGCACGCAGGCGTCGGGACCATCAGTGGCAATATGTCCACGGGGCCGATACGCCTGGCGACCTTGCACGCCGAACGGTGCGGCGTAACGCAGGTGCATTGGAAAAGAGCGATGCTGCTGGAAGCGTGAGAGACGGTCCCTTCACCAAAAATAATGGCCTTTAAGCAAGACCATTATTCATGCGCACGCGAATCTTAAAACCGCCTCAAATGGCCGGGTAGTCGCCCGTACCGTCAGGCCACGGTGTCAGCAGCTCGAACCCGGTCGCGGTCACGGCCACCATGTGCTCCCACTGCGCAGACAGCGAAAGATCGCTGGTCAGAAC
>NZ_UWFA01000252.1 GCF_900601905.1 Pseudomonas viridiflava | reverse complement strand
CGGTAAGGGCGTAATGCAAGTGAGGAATATTCGTGGACTTTGTTGTCGATTACGCAAGTTTTCTGGCCAAAACCGTCACGCTGGTGATCGCCATCGTTGTGGTGCTGGTTGCAATTGCGGCCGTGCGTGGCAAGGGGCGTCGCAAATCAGCCGGGCAATTGCAGGTCACCCGGCTCAATGACTTCTATAAAGCACTGCGCGAGCGACTGGAACAATCGCTGCTCTACAAGGACCGCCTCAAGGCTTTGCGCAAGGAGCAGGGCAAGGCACTGAAAAAAGACAAGAAGCTCGCCGAGCCCAAGGTGCGTGTCTACGTGCTGGATTTCGACGGTGACATCAAGGCGTCGGCGACCGAAAGCATGCGTCACGAGATCACGGCGCTGCTGACGCTGGCGACTGACAAGGACGAAGTGGTGCTGCGTCTGGAGAGCGGTGGCGGCATGGTGCACAGCTACGGAC
>NZ_UWFA01000428.1 GCF_900601905.1 Pseudomonas viridiflava | reverse complement strand
CCTGGCAGACCCCGTAGGTGCGATCCGCGACATGAGTTATCGGCCGTCGGGTATTCAGGTTGGCAAGATGCGTGTGCCGCTGGGCGTTGTAGGCATCATCTACGAATCACGTCCGAATGTGACCATCGATGCAGCCAGCCTGTG
Organism: Pseudomonas viridiflava; assembly: GCF_900601905.1. Classification (GTDB taxonomy): domain Bacteria; phylum Pseudomonadota; class Gammaproteobacteria; order Pseudomonadales; family Pseudomonadaceae; genus Aquipseudomonas. The sequence goes on along the minus strand of NZ_UWFA01000428.1, from coordinate 182 downwards.
CCTGAAGTCCGGTAACGCGACCATTCTGCGCGGTGGCTCCGAAGCCATTCACTCCAATCGCGCGATTGCCGCCTGTATCGCGCGCGGTCTGGCTGAAGCCGGTCTGCCCGCTGCTGTGGTGCAGGTGGTCGAGACCACCGACCGTGCGGCGGTTGGCGCGCTGATCACCATGCCTGAATATG
>NZ_UWFA01000326.1 GCF_900601905.1 Pseudomonas viridiflava | reverse complement strand
GGTTGAACAGCCACGAGGCGACCATGCCGGTCAATACGGTGGTAATCAACACGCCCACCGTTGCCAGCGACAAGGCCGGCCACAGCGCTACCCGAAAACTGGCCACCCGCGTTCGCAGGCCGCCGTCGAGCAGGATGACGGCCAACGCGAGATTGCCGACCAGGTAGGCGGTAGCGTAGTTATCGAAGATGATCCCGCCGCCATCCACGCCCGCCACCATGCCCACGGCAGAATGATGACCAGAATAGGGATGCCGAGGCGCGATGAGAGAGAACTGACCAGGATGCTTGCGGCTACCAGCAACGCGCCGAACAGGAACAGGCTGTTGA
>NZ_UWFA01000251.1 GCF_900601905.1 Pseudomonas viridiflava | reverse complement strand
TCCTTGAGGATGACGTCGGCAACGGCGCATTCGCAGCCCTGAAACAACGCAGGCAAGGGCTGCGGCGCAGGCGTTTCGCGACCTTTGGCCGGGGCCAGGGCTTCGGGCATGGCGCGTTTCCAGCCAGGCTCGACGATCTGTTTGCCCACCGCTCGCAGCGCATGGCCTGCGCAGTTGAAGTCAGCCTGGGTGCGGTCATATTCGTGGTTGGGCAGAAACTGCGCCAGATAGCGCGCCCTGATCAGGGTGTAGACCGCGCGCGGCTTGCCGGTCAGGCGCTCGACGCCGCGCACCGCCGCGGTGGGGATAATGCCGTGGTGAGCAGTGACTTTTGCGTCGTTCCAGGCGCGGGAGCGGCGTTGCGGGTCTAGGTGCGGCAGCGGGCCGGCCAGCGCGGGATCGGTCTTGCCCAGCGCAGTGATGATACCCGCCGCTTCGCCATGCTGACTGTTCGGCAGGTAGCCG
>NZ_UWFA01000204.1 GCF_900601905.1 Pseudomonas viridiflava | reverse complement strand
AATCTAAGGCGCAGATCAGCACGTTGTGGTCCTGCCTGGGTGTGGCCCATTTGCTGATCGCGATTCAGGGAGGAGGCGAGCACAGTGCTCAGCTCTTTTTCCTTATCCCATCCTCGGTAGTAGCTAAGGGTCAAACCTTCGAGTTCAACAAGTTCGCTCAAAGTCTTTTCAAAGACGGGCTTCAATGCCTTGATATAGGCGCGACGAAACTCATCGATCTCGTCACTTGCCAAACACAGCTCCCGGTCCCATGCCGCCTGCGAAGCGGCGTCAAGTGTACCATGCCGAAGCCACGAGTTTCGCTGCTTGAGGGCCTTCTGCAGGCGCTGCCAGGTGG
>NZ_UWFA01000250.1 GCF_900601905.1 Pseudomonas viridiflava | reverse complement strand
CATGGACCGGCACGTACGTGCTGTTCGGCCTGCAGATGCTGCCGGCGCTCGTCACCACGCTGATCATGCGCGAGCCGCCGGTGCCGCTGCGTACGCAATTGTCGGCCGCGCGTTATGGCTTCACTCACCAACTGGCCTCGGTGTTTGTGCTGATCGTGTTACTGGTTTCAGTTCCCGCGATGTTTACCCAGCTCTACAACACCGACTTCGCCAGCGTGCTGTTCAACGACACCAGCTGGATGGACCTGTTGCTGGAAGACCGGGCTTTTCTGCGCGCCATTCTCTACACAC
>NZ_UWFA01000249.1 GCF_900601905.1 Pseudomonas viridiflava | reverse complement strand
CAATATCCGAAGAGGAGTTGCTGAACGCTCTGAGTTCGTCTGTGGGGCTTTACGAGTAACTTAGCTACTTCTTGATTAGTTACAAATCTATAAGGCGAAGAAATTCACTGCGATCAGCACGGTTATAAGGCTGGGGCGGCTCTGACCCCGGCGCAGATCAACACCCTGAAACGTAACGCGCCATTCTGTGAAGAATGTGAGAAATGTAAGGCAGGTGCGTGTGCGATCTGATCTTTTGACTCCGCAGGTCTGGTTGGCTGAGCGGCCATTGCAGGCGGGGGAGCGTCTCTAT
>NZ_UWFA01000444.1 GCF_900601905.1 Pseudomonas viridiflava | reverse complement strand
ATATACGAGAGCAACAGGCTGCTGATGGTCTCGTTGACGCCCCGATGCTGGCGCATCCAGCCACTCAGGCCACTCCACAGTGCACCGGTCAGCATCGCGATGAGGCCCATGCAACCGAGCATCAGCCAGGGCGCCACCGACGGCAGCCAGAGCGGCGTGACCGCTGCTGCCAGCCCGCCGAGCACCAGGGCACCTTCGCCGCCAATGATGATCAGCCCGGCCCGCGCGGGCAGAGCCACGCAGAGCGCGGTCAGCATCAGTGGCGCGGCGCGCTGCAAGGTGTTTTCCAGCGCAAACCAGGAGCCGAATGCGCCTTCGCCGACCAGATGCAGGG
>NZ_UWFA01000248.1 GCF_900601905.1 Pseudomonas viridiflava | reverse complement strand
TCTCACGGTAGAGTGCCAACGCAATTTTACCTGCCACCTGGAGAATATCGACATGATCAAAGTCAGCGTGCTGTACCCCTACAAGGAAGGTGCCCGGTTCGACCATGACTACTATCGCGACCAGCACATGCCGCTGGTGCAGTCCCTGACGGGCGAGCACTGCAAGCGCTACAGCGTCGACAAGGGCCTGGGCGGTGCAACGCCGGGCTCCACGCCGGTCTATGTCGGCATGTGCCACATCTACTGCGACTCGATTGAAGCGTTCCAGGCCGGCATGGGACCGCATCAGGAGCGCATCAACGCCGACATCATCAACTACACGGACCTGATTCCGGTGATTCAGATCAGTGAGGTCAGGGCCGAGTA
>NZ_UWFA01000196.1 GCF_900601905.1 Pseudomonas viridiflava | reverse complement strand
GATTCAGACCGGGCCAGGTCCGCGTACTGCGAGCCAGTCGCACGGCGTAGTCCAGCACGTGCTCATCAATGGGCAGCTCGCTGGCAATGCGTTGCAGGACCTGAACCTCCCGGGCCTGCATGATGACCCTGAGCGGGCGCACATCGAGCATGTCGGCACGGCTTGAGCGTGTGACCTGGCGCACCATGTCCAGCTCTTCCTGCGCCTCGGGATAATCCATGCGCAGCTTGAGCATGAAACGGTCCAGTTCGGCTTCCGGCAGCGGGTACGTGCCTTCCTGTTCGATAGGGTTCTGGGTTGCCAGCACCATGAACGGTTGCGGGATAGGCAGGGCGCGGCCCTCAAGCGTCACTTGCCGCTCCTGCATGGCTTCGAGCAGCGCAGCCTGAGTCTTGGCCGGCGCCCTGTTGATCTCGTCAGCCAGCAGCAGGTTGGTGAACAGCGGCCCCTTGCGCAGCTTGGACTGCTCGGTTAGCAGGTCGTACACGGCATGCCCGGTGACATCGCTGGGCATCAGATCCGGCGTGAACTGAATACGCGCAAACTCGCAGCTGATA
>NZ_UWFA01000247.1 GCF_900601905.1 Pseudomonas viridiflava | reverse complement strand
GGCGTCCACCGTGGAAATCGAAGGCATGATCAGCACCGTGCAGTCCGGTGCTGACGGCGCTGTAGCGGCCATGGGCAAAAGCCTGTCGCTGGCCACCAATACTCAGGAACTGGCCCTGCGTGCCGGTGCCGCGCTGGTAAAAATCACCCAGGGTGTCGCGACCATCAACGAGCGTAATCTGGTCATCGCTTCCGCGTCCGAAGAGCAGGCCCAAGTGGCGCGTGAGGTGGATCGCAACCTGCTCAACATTCAGGACCTTTCGACCCAGAGCGCCGCCGGTGCCAACCAGACCAGCGCTTCGAGCCAGGAATTGTCGCGC
>NZ_UWFA01000508.1 GCF_900601905.1 Pseudomonas viridiflava | reverse complement strand
AATCTGGCCTTCCTGCCCGAGGGGTTGGCCAAGCGTTACGCCGTGCAGGAATGGCTGCGTCGTGACCTGGCGATCAATGGCGAACGCCCGGTGCTCGGTTTTGGCGACAGCATCACCGACCTGGGTTCCATGGATGAGTGTCACTGGTGGGCGACGCCTGCGCGCAGCCAGTTGGCGAAAATGTTTGTCGGAGCAGCACATGAGTGATCCCGTTCACGGGCTCGACACGGTCGGCAGCGGCAGTTACCTGAGCGACGACGTGCATTTTCTGTTGCGCAGCGTCGACATGC
>NZ_UWFA01000246.1 GCF_900601905.1 Pseudomonas viridiflava | reverse complement strand
AGCGCGTCAGTCTTCTAAATATAGAGCGGACGACGTAAAGTAGCGGGGCTACCCGCTAACGAGCTATTTTTTTTCAAAGGCTGAAAAGGACAAAGGCCGGAGGGCTTTAGCAACCCCCCGACCTTCGCGATAGACGCACACCTGACGGTGTCTACAACTGAGCAATACACGTTATCTGTTTTAGCGGGCAGGTAACGAGTAAACATTGAACGTGGCGTTCAGTGCTCAGTTTAGGCCCGTCTTTCACAGCGTCAATCGTTTGGCCTTTTTCATCTTTGTACTTTTGGACAAAGGGGCATAATGACAAACGTACCACGGGCCACCGGGCTTTCGGCCTTCTACGCGGATCGATTCAACTCAGATCCATACAACTTGATGCACGCTTTTGAGGCCGAA
>NZ_UWFA01000408.1 GCF_900601905.1 Pseudomonas viridiflava | reverse complement strand
GGTCAAGCTGTATGAGGACAAACGCCGCAAGGACGACGACAAGCTAAAGCCGTCGAGCTATCGCCGTTATCTCACGACTGTGCGCAAGGCGATCACCGCTCAGAACTGGCGCCACCACGGTTTAGAGACGGCCGTGGGCAGCCTGGCAAAGCATCACCCGCGTTATGCGGAGCAGCTACACGCCTTGCTTGATCTTCCCGACATTACCTCTATACGCATGGCGCATCGCGATCTGCTCACGGCTGCCAGGCAGAACCGCGACGATGCGGCGTACGAGGCGTTTACACACATGAAGCTTGACCACGAAGTTATGCGACACCTGACGCTGCCGGCAGCGACGGCCGCACAGTTGGCCACATCGCAAGTCGAGGCGCTCGAGCAAAA
>NZ_UWFA01000245.1 GCF_900601905.1 Pseudomonas viridiflava | reverse complement strand
ATGTAGCGCAGCGCACCGCCACGGAATGGAGGGAAACCAATACCGTAGATCAGGCCCATGTCAGCTTCGGCAGCCGTTTCGACGATGCCGTCTTCCAGGCAGCGAACTGTTTCCAGGCACAGCGGGATCATCATCCGGTTGATGATGTCTTCATCGCTGACTTCACGCTGCTCGTAGACAATCGGCTTGAGCACGTCCAGCACCGCCGGATCGTTGACCTTCTTGGGCTTGCCCTTCTTGTCTGTCTCGTATACATAGAAGCCCTTGCCTTTCTTCTGGCCCAGACGATTGGCTTCATACAACGCGTCAACGGCAGAACGACGGTCGTCTTTCATGCGGTCGGGGAAGCCTTCAGC
>NZ_UWFA01000348.1 GCF_900601905.1 Pseudomonas viridiflava | reverse complement strand
GTGGAATGTGGGAGGCAGCTTGCCGGCGATAGGATCTTACAGACAGAAAATCAGCGACTGAACTGACGCAATCGCGGGCAAGCGCGCTCCTACGGTCCTTGTTTGCTGCGCGACAGCACCAGACCTGCCACAAACAAACGCGTCTGCTGCAGGTCAGGCGTTCTAGCCAGAACTACGAAACCGCGATCAGATCACGCCACAGGCAGCCCGATCACCACCACCGCCCAGAGGCTTCGGATGGTCGGAATGGTTGTCGCCACCGGCATGCACCATCAGCGCATGGCCTTTGATTTCGGAGATTTTCTTCAGGCGCGGCGCGAGGACCGGATAGTTGGCGGTGCCATCGGCATTGACGTACAGAGC
>NZ_UWFA01000244.1 GCF_900601905.1 Pseudomonas viridiflava | reverse complement strand
CTTGTAAGGTGGGCTGACATGCAAATCCAGCGAAGGGTCCAGCGCATGAGTTCTGAAATAGTGACGATCGGAAAAATTGTCGTTTCGGGGAATGACCGACAGTGAGTCAGCCAATATTTCGCCCCTGTTATCCAGCAGTACCAGATCGCCTTTATACGCCGCAGCCGTGGAGCGATCAAACAGGACAAGTTGTCGCAGTTCAGGCGACAGGTCCTTGAGGTCCGGGCGCTCCCATGCGCTCATCATGCCCAGCAATGACGAATCGTAAAGTTCTGCGT
>NZ_UWFA01000242.1 GCF_900601905.1 Pseudomonas viridiflava | reverse complement strand
CCTGCATGGAAGCCACGACCCGCGTAACTCCGGCATTCACCAGCGCATCGGCGCAGGGCGGCGTACGTCCATGATGGCTGCACGGCTCAAGGGTGACGTAGGCGGTTGCGCCCCTGGCCTGTTCGCCAGCCTGACGCAACGCATGGACTTCGGCATGAGGCTCGCCGGCAAGGGCATGCCAGCCCTCGCCGACGATCTGCCCTTCCCGCACGATCACGCAACCGACCCGAGGATTAGGGTGCGTAGAATACAGCCCAATTCGCGCCAGTACCAGCGCCCGGGCCATGTAATGAACGTCCAGAGCAGCCTGTTCAGTCAGAAATGCACTCATTACTTGCCAGGCTCGCGGGCC
>NZ_UWFA01000145.1 GCF_900601905.1 Pseudomonas viridiflava | reverse complement strand
TTTTCAGCGCTGTGCTGGAAGTGAAAGTGCAACCCCTCCTCTTCGCACAAGCGCCGCAGAAAGTGCAGATCCGTTTCGTGGTATTGCGTGCAGTAATCCCTCGGCTTGCACGGCTCGCGCAGCTTGAAGGCGTACTCGTCGGCGAAGATGCCGTGGTCCTTGAGCAACTGGCCGATGATCTCGGGCACGCTGCGGTTCTGGAAGATCCGGTGGTTGTGGCGATGTTCCAGCCGTTTGAGGTTGGGCACCAGTTGAATGAAGTAATGGGTGAAGCGCTTGCCGGAATCGCCCTGAGA
>NZ_UWFA01000345.1 GCF_900601905.1 Pseudomonas viridiflava | reverse complement strand
TTGTAGCTGGTTCCAGGCCAGGGAGCCGAGCTGGACTTCCAGCAGCTCGCGCAGGCCGTTCAATTCAGAGCGCATCGAGTCAAAGGCACGCTGACCGCCAGCAGGCTCTGCAGCCGGTGCGGGAGCGTAGGCAAACGGGCGTGGCGGCTCTTCGAGCGTCGGTTCGATATGCGTGTCGGCAGCACTGACCGGCTTGCCGGAAAACAGCTGAAGGTTGATCGACGCATCGCTGTCGCTACGGTTGTTCAGTTCGGCCTGAGCGGAGACGATGCGCGACTGAGTCTTGCGCAGCTCGTCTTCGAGTTCCATATTCGGCACACGCGGCGCCAGGGCAGACAGCTTGTAATCCAG
>NZ_UWFA01000240.1 GCF_900601905.1 Pseudomonas viridiflava | reverse complement strand
AAACCCGACACCTTGCTGGCATCGCCCGGGTGGCCTATGCCAAGCCGCAAGCGATGAAAAGTGTTCTGATTACCGAGCTGCGCGATGATGTCGCGCAGTCCGTTATGGCCGCCATGGCCGCCGCCCACTTTGAGTTTGGCAACGCCCGGAGGCAGGTCCAGTTCGTCGTGCGCCACCAGAATCGAGTCGACCGGAATGCGATAGAAACCGGCGAGTGCCGCCACGGCCTGGCCGCTGCGGTTCATGTACGTGGTGGGGATCAACAGACGAACATCCTGACCCTGATG
>NZ_UWFA01000519.1 GCF_900601905.1 Pseudomonas viridiflava | reverse complement strand
CTCTTGAATGGATACTGCGGGATTGAATACTGCGGTGAGCATAACCGCTGTCATCGGACTGAGCACGGCGCGTATCAGTTCATTCGCCCGCCCCGCGACCTCTGATATCCTCGCGCCCATGAAAACTCATCTCCCGCTCAGCCTGATTGCCGCCCTTGGTGAAAACCGAGTGATCGGCGTCGACAATTCCATGCCCTGGCATCTGCCGGGGGATTTCAAGTATTTCAAGGCCACGACCCTCGGCAGGCCGATCATCATGGGTCGCAAGACCTGGGACTCGCTGGGCCGCCCACTGCCCGGCCGTCTCAATCTGGTGGTCAGCCGCCAGACGG
>NZ_UWFA01000358.1 GCF_900601905.1 Pseudomonas viridiflava | reverse complement strand
TCTTGACGATGACCTACTCTCACATGGGGAAACCCCACACTACCATCGGCGATGCATCGTTTCACTGCTGAGTTCGGGATGGGATCAGGTGGTTCCAATGCTCTATGGTCGTCAAGAAATTCGGTTGCCGGAGCGTTGGCCCTTTCGGGTTCACGTGCCAGCTAATGGGTATGTGATAGTCAGGTTCAGTGTGCGAACAAACTCTCGGTTCGTGTCGTCTTCACAGTCACCGCAATCTGGCGTCCTTTCGTCTTTCAACGAGGAGCATCAAATTGCTTGGGTGTTATATGGTCAAGCCTCACGGGCAATTAGTACAGGTTAGCTCAACGCCTCACAGCGCTTACACACCCTGCCTATCAACGTCGTAGTCTTCGACGGCCCTTCAGGGAACTCAAGGTTCCAGTGAGATCTCATCTTGAGGCAAGTTTCCCGCTTAGATGCTTTCAGCGGTTATCTTTTCCGAACATAGCTACCCGGCAATGCCACTGGCGTGACAACCGGAACACCAGAGGTTCGTCCACTCCGGTCCTCTCGTACTAGGAGCAGCCCCTCTCAAATCTCAAACGTCCACGGCAGATAGGGACCGAACTGTCTCACGACGTTCTAAACCCAGCTCGCGTACCACTTTAAATGGCGAACAGCCATACCCTTGGGACCGGCTTCAGCCCCAGGATGTGATGAGCCGACATCGAGGTGCCAAACACCGCCGTCGATATGAACTCTTGGGCGGTATCAGCCTGTTATCCCCGGAGTACCTTTTATCCGTTGAGCGATGGCCCTTCCATACAGAACCACCGGATCACTAAGACCTACTTTCGTACCTGCTCGACGTGTCTGTCTCGCAGTCAAGCGCGCTTTTGCCTTTATACTCTACGACCGATTTCCGACCGGTCTGAGCGCACCTTCGTACTCCTCCGTTACTCTTTAGGAGGAGACCGCCCCAGTCAAACTACCCACCATACACTGTCCTCGATCCGGATAACGGACCTGAGTTAGAACCTCAAAGTTGCCAGGGTGGTATTTCAAGGTTGGCTCCACGCAGACTGGCGTCCACGCTTCAAAGCCTCCCACCTATCCTACACAAGCAAATTCAAAGTCCAGTGCAAAGCTATAGTAAAGGTTCACGGGGTCTTTCCGTCTAGCCGCGGATACACTGCATCTTCACAGCGATTTCAATTTCACTGAGTCTCGGGTGGAGACAGCGCCGCCATCGTTACGCCATTCGTGCAGGTCGGAACTTACCCGACAAGGAATTTCGCTACCTTAGGACCGTTATAGTTACGGCCGCCGTTTACCGGGGCTTCGATCAAGAGCTTCGCGTTAGCTAACCCCATCAATTAACCTTCCGGCACCGGGCAGGCGTCACACCCTATACGTCCACTTTCGTGTTTGCAGAGTGCTGTGTTTTTAATAAACAGTCGCAGCGGCCTGGTATCTTCGACCGGCAGGGGCTTACGCAGTAAATGCTTCACCTCCACCGGCGCACCTTCTCCCGAAGTTACGGTGCCATTTTGCCTAGTTCCTTCACCCGAGTTCTCTCAAGCGCCTTGGTATTCTCTACCCAACCACCTGTGTCGGTTTGGGGTACGGTTCCTGGTTACCTGAAGCTTAGAAGCTTTTCTTGGAAGCATGGCATCAACCACTTCGTGTTCTAAAAGAACACTCGTCATCAGCTCTCGGCCTTAAGATCCCGGATTTACCTAAGATCTCAGCCTACCACCTTAAACTTGGACAACCAACGCCAAGCTGGCCTAGCCTTCTCCGTCCCTCCATCGCAATAACCAGAAGTACAGGAATATTAACCTGTTTTCCATCGACTACGCTTTTCAGCCTCGCCTTAGGGACCGACTAACCCTGCGTCGATTAACGTTGCGCAGGAAACCTTGGTCTTTCGGCGTGGGTGTTTTTCACACCCATTGTCGTTACTCATGTCAGCATTCGCACTTCTGATACCTCCAGCAAGCTTCTCAACTCACCTTCACAGGCTTACAGAACGCTCCTCTACCGCATCACCCTAAGGTGATACCCGTAGCTTCGGTACCTGGTTTGAGCCCCGTTACATCTTCCGCGCAGGCCGACTCGACTAGTGAGCTATTACGCTTTCTTTAAAGGGTGGCTGCTTCTAAGCCAACCTCCTAGCTGTCTAAGCCTTCCCACATCGTTTCCCACTTAACCAGGATTTTGGGACCTTAGCTGACGGTCTGGGTTGTTTCCCTTTTCACGACGGACGTTAGCACCCGCCGTGTGTCTCCCATGCTCGGCACTTGTAGGTATTCGGAGTTTGCATCGGTTTGGTAAGTCGGGATGACCCCCTAGCCGAAACAGTGCTCTACCCCCTACAGTGATACATGAGGCGCTACCTAAATAGCTTTCGAGGAGAACCAGCTATCTCCGAGCTTGATTAGCCTTTCACTCCGATCCACAGGTCATCCGCTAACTTTTCAACGGTAGTCGGTTCGGTCCTCCAGTTAGTGTTACCCAACCTTCAACCTGCCCATGGATAGATCGCCCGGTTTCGGGTCTATTCCCAGCGACTAGACGCCCTATTAAGACTCGCTTTCGCTACGCCTCCCCTATTCGGTTAAGCTCGCCACTGAAAATAAGTCGCTGACCCATTATACAAAAGGTACGCAGTCACCCAACAAAGTGGGCTCCCACTGCTTGTACGCATACGGTTTCAGGATCTATTTCACTCCCCTCTCCGGGGTTCTTTTCGCCTTTCCCTCACGGTACTAGTTCACTATCGGTCAGTCAGTAGTATTTAGCCTTGGAGGATGGTCCCCCCATGTTCAGACAAGGTTTCTCGTGCCCCGTCCTACTCGATTTCATTGCAAAGAGATTTTCGCGTACAGGGCTATCACCCACTATGGCCGCACTTTCCAGAGCGTTCCGCTAATCTCTAAACAACTTAAGGGCTGGTCCCCGTTCGCTCGCCACTACTAAGGGAATCTCGGTTGATTTCTTTTCCTCAGGGTACTTAGATGTTTCAGTTCCCCTGGTTCGCTCCATACACCTATGTATTCAGTGTAAGGTAACTGTCTTATGACAGCTGGGTTCCCCCATTCAGACATCTCCGGATCACAGTCTGTTTGCCGACTCCCCGAAGCTTTTCGCAGGCTACCACGTCTTTCATCGCCTCTGACTGCCAAGGCATCCACCGTATGCGCTTCTTCACTTGACCATATAACCCCAAGCAATCTGGTTATACTGTGAAGACGACATTCGCCGAAAGTTTGTTCTCACAAACTTTACCTTAGCCTGGACACGCACCAGTGAAAGAGGTGCCCAGTCTATATTTCTATCACATACCCAAATTTTTAAAGAACGATCTAATCAAAGACTAGAAATCAACACTCACCATCTCAGCGATGGAGTGCTCATTTCTAAGCTTTCAAACAGAAGCAGCAAAATGGTGGAGCCAAACGGGATCGAACCGTTGACCTCCTGCGTGCAAGGCAGGCGCTCTCCCAGCTGAGCTATGGCCCCATATACTACGGGTTAGCGTAACGCTCTGACCAACCACTCACCAGGCAACTGGTGGGTCTGGGCAGATTCGAACTGCCGACCTCACCCTTATCAGGGGTGCGCTCTAACCAACTGAGCTACAGACCCAAATAGGGCTGCTTCTAATCGTCTTCTTCAATGAATCAAGCAATTCGTGTGGGAGCTTGTGCTGCAGCTGAGTCGTCGATTAAGGAGGTGATCCAGCCGCAGGTTCCCCTACGGCTACCTTGTTACGACTTCACCCCAGTCATGAATCACACCGTGGTAACCGTCCTCCCGAAGGTTAGACTAGCTACTTCTGGTGCAACCCACTCCCATGGTGTGACGGGCGGTGTGTACAAGGCCCGGGAACGTATTCACCGCGACATTCTGATTCGCGATTACTAGCGATTCCGACTTCACGCAGTCGAGTTGCAGACTGCGATCCGGACTACGATCGGTTTTGTGGGATTAGCTCCACCTCGCGGCTTGGCAACCCTCTGTACCGACCATTGTAGCACGTGTGTAGCCCAGGCCGTAAGGGCCATGATGACTTGACGTCATCCCCACCTTCCTCCGGTTTGTCACCGGCAGTCTCCTTAGAGTGCCCACCATAACGTGCTGGTAACTAAGGACAAGGGTTGCGCTCGTTACGGGACTTAACCCAACATCTCACGACACGAGCTGACGACAGCCATGCAGCACCTGTCTCAATGTTCCCGAAGGCACCAATCCATCTCTGGAAAGTTCATTGGATGTCAAGGCCTGGTAAGGTTCTTCGCGTTGCTTCGAATTAAACCACATGCTCCACCGCTTGTGCGGGCCCCCGTCAATTCATTTGAGTTTTAACCTTGCGGCCGTACTCCCCAGGCGGTCAACTTAATGCGTTAGCTGCGCCACTAAAAGCTCAAGGCTCCCAACGGCTAGTTGACATCGTTTACGGCGTGGACTACCAGGGTATCTAATCCTGTTTGCTCCCCACGCTTTCGCACCTCAGTGTCAGTATCAGTCCAGGTGGTCGCCTTCGCCACTGGTGTTCCTTCCTATATCTACGCATTTCACCGCTACACAGGAAATTCCACCACCCTCTACCATACTCTAGCTTGCCAGTTTTGGATGCAGTTCCCAGGTTGAGCCCGGGGATTTCACATTCAACTTAACAAACCACCTACGCGCGCTTTACGCCCAGTAATTCCGATTAACGCTTGCACCCTCTGTATTACCGCGGCTGCTGGCACAGAGTTAGCCGGTGCTTATTCTGTCGGTAACGTCAAGACACTTACGTATTAGGTAAATGCCCTTCCTCCCAACTTAAAGTGCTTTACAATCCGAAGACCTTCTTCACACACGCGGCATGGCTGGATCAGGCTTTCGCCCATTGTCCAATATTCCCCACTGCTGCCTCCCGTAGGAGTCTGGACCGTGTCTCAGTTCCAGTGTGACTGATCATCCTCTCAGACCAGTTACGGATCGTAGCCTTGGTGAGCCATTACCTCACCAACTAGCTAATCCGACCTAGGCTCATCTGATAGCGCAAGGCCCGAAGGTCCCCTGCTTTCTCCCGTAGGACGTATGCGGTATTAGCGTCCGTTTCCGAGCGTTATCCCCCACTACCAGGCAGATTCCTAGGCATTACTCACCCGTCCGCCGCTCGCCACCAGGTACAAGTACCCGTGCTGCCGCTCGACTTGCATGTGTTAGGCCTGCCGCCAGCGTTCAATCTGAGCCATGATCAAACTCTTCAGTTCAAACATCTTTGGGTTTTGAGAAAACCCTAAACTTGGCTCAGCAATCGTTGGTTATTTCTTTGATTTCTCGCGGAGTAACTTACGATGCTGATAATCAGTTGACTTCAGTCTGACAGCGCAAGCACCCACACGAATTGCTTGATTCAATTGTTAAAGAGCGGTTGGTTGATTCTTTCGTCTCAACCGAGGCGCGCATTCTACAGCAGCC
>NZ_UWFA01000239.1 GCF_900601905.1 Pseudomonas viridiflava | reverse complement strand
ATTTCGCGGACGCGAAATTGCTGTGGGCACGCAAAGCGGGCTTGCTCCAGGGCAAGTGGATACGCCAGTAAAGCAAGGGGCTATGCAGGCCCGTGGCAGCCGTGCGACGGCAGAACGGGCCGGAATGACCCCTGTAGGCTGGAATGCCTCACAGGGGCTTGCAGGGGCTTAGGTGAGCGCAGCGAATGAGGCCGGAGGCCGATAGCGTTAGCGGGTGTCGCCCGACTGGGGCAAGACTAGCCCGAAGGGTGAAGGCTTGATGCGTAGCATGATTCACGCGGGCTGTAGGCAACGTCGTGGCATGCTTATCAACGACGCTCGACAGGCATAACAAGCTTATGCAGGCGGCCCATAGCCGGAAATAGATCATTCAGATTTTGAATAGCCTGCAACGTCTGTTGCCGGGCTTTAACCGCCTCACTGATGCCCTCCCCCACGCTCTTGTCATCCTTGCCGCCTTCTACTCTGCGCTTCGCTGTTGCATGTTCGATTTCATCCGCTGCGAGGCTATCAAGCTTCCTCGCTTGGTCCATCTGACGGTAGATGTTCCGGCGAGAATCGGTTTCAGGCGTGAACTCAGCGGCCAGTTGCAAATCCGCCAAGATGGCAAGTGATTGGTTTATGCCCTGGAGCTGTTGGACGATAGGTCCAAGCAATTTTTCGAGCGTCACTGAATCGACCATGGTATTTCCTCTTGGTTGTTTTCCAGCAATGGAAGGTTGCAGCGTTGTGTGCCACGGCGCGCCCGATCCGAGCGCGCACGTTGCGTCACGAATTCAGCCACTCATCAAAGGATTTGAATGATTGGCCAATGTCCTTCATGCAACGAACATAAATCTCGTATCGGTCGCGTAGATTACCCATTAAAAGTGGCTCTTTTGGCAGTATCAACCAACTTTGGTTAAAAGTGCCTCGATGCCCAGTGCGTCGGCTTGGCTGTAATGGCCGCTAGCAGGGTCGAACACAATGTGGTCGTTGTCGCAGTAGCGCAGCTGCTGATACTTGGCCTCGCGCGCCTGGTCAATCGCCTGAGCATCGCGATACGCTTTTGCATCGGCTTTACTGGTCGAAGACTTCCACGCTTGATAGACCTTGAATCCGCCGACCGAGAACAAGAAGAAAGGAAGGATTGCCCCGACGAATGTCACCATTTGGCTCATATTCTGTTCCGGGCCGCTCCCGCCAGAATCCATGGACAGAAGCATGGGAATGCCGATCTGCCAGTAGAACAGTCCGGCCATGATGGTGAAGCCTGCACCGATGGCCAGCCCAGTCGCTCGGTGGGAAGCTTTCGCGCTGGGCGGGGCAAAGCTTTCTGCCAATACGCTGCGCGAAGTACGGGTACCACTGATTCCACCGAAAACAAGCCCATCACTGCCGATCCCGACACCGCTTCCACCGAACGAACCACGGGTTGTTTCGCTGGCAACGATTCCGGCAACGCTCTTTCCAACGGACTCGCACAGAGGACATTTTTGATGAAGTGCTACGTTGACGTTTTGCATGATTAGTCCCTTTTTGGGTTTCTCTTGAACACCCAAACATCATGGCTCAAATGACTCTGTATGTAAAGCTAATTCACTTGTCGTAGGTATAAAAAAACCGGCTCCTAAGCCGGTCCTTTGCCTTGCGCATACGTTATTTCTGAGCTTCCTCCTTATATTTCAGTAACGTTTCACAGTCCTTGCTTTGGTTATTTTTACACCCTTCGACAAGCTTCGCGTGAGCGCTGGCAAGCTCATTTGCAGCCTGTTCAACTTGGCGCAAGGAAAAACCCAGTAGGGGTATACGTGGCTCATCCTGGATCGCGGTAAAGCGAGTCGATGGTGGAATAGGTTGTGCGAGCTTGCCAAGGCGCACAGAAAATGCTGCCTTCATAACTGTGTCGCCGCCCTCAGTGGGGCATGCACGGCGCTGGATTTTTACTGACCACTCAGAAGTCGCGTCGTCGCGTACAAGCTGACCGTAAAAAATACAGGATTCATCGTCCAGAAAGTCAATCAGCGTTTCGCTCTGCCGAATGCCAATCTCTTTCAGGTTCCTGAAAGCAAGCGGCTTGATTTCTCCATTGCTGGCAATGACCTGGTTGAGCACTAGTCGGGTCTGCTCAATGGGCTGCGTGTTCCCGTTCGGGCTTACACGGTGTTCAAGATGACCAGCGGCACGAACAACTTGATCATTGACGCCCAGCCAATCCCATTTTCTAAGTATGCCATCAGGCATAAGATTCTTGACCGTGGTTCGCATTGCCTGGGGCAGACGTGGCCACGCTTCGATTAGCGAATCGTAGGTGTAGGCTTGAACCTCTTGAGACGCGCTATAAATGCCCCCTAGTGCGCCCATCACCGGAAAAATCAAGAAAGCCCCAACATACAACGCGGAACGTTTCACTTTGCTATCTGGTGGCTGGATCATTGCTCCCCCTCCCCATCCGCGCTGCCATTTTCAAGCAAGTAGGTATTGCCCCATGACCAGAGTTCACCGCATCGAATGAATGTTCCGTTGCTTTTTCGCTCGATGAAACGGATGTAGCCCTGCCCTTTTTTTTTGCAAACGTCTTGCATCGGATCTTCGATATTGGTTTTCGCCGGGCTGGCCAGCCAGCGCGGGTAGGTATCTGCATTGACGAAATACAACCGTTCGATGCCGACAAGCAAACCCCAGCAGACAGTTAACGTCCAGCCGATCATTAGCACCCTGCGTAGCACTAGCCAGCCCAATCGGGGGCTGTCTTTGAGAAACGAACAGAGTAAGGGCACAACCCCGAAAGCCATCATTGCGCCGAGGCTGATTGCCGCATTAAAAGAGCGCTCACCGATTGCAACGTAAAGAATGCCGCCAATCCATGCCCCGACTATCAGTAATGAACCTAGCGTTTTTCCCCATGAATTCCTTGGGGTAGCGATATCGCCTTCCATAAAAATCTCCAGCCCATACGCGCTGCATGGGTTTGTATTGATAAAAGGCGTGACGCAAGCGACATGCCTGGAAAAGCCGCGCGCATGATAGCCGGGCGCGCAGCGCTGGTCAGCTACAGGCAGTTTCCGTAAGGGCCGGGGCCGGGCACTGCCGCTTGAGCGCAATTGCGCACCTTTGCGATGATTTCGGCGTGTTCCAGGGTGCAAAGATCAAGAAAGCGATAGAACCGCTCGCCTACGCGCGCATAAACACTGGTGATTCGCCCGGAATAGTGCTCCATGAACTTGAAGGATTCCGCTTCATCGGTCTGACTCCAGCCGACCGGGGGCAGAACCTCAAACGCATCCTGGAATTGGTCTGCGGTGATGTGCTCAGGCTCAGTGCGGCAAGCTTGCTCCATCTGCGCAGTAAAATCGGCCTCTGCGCCGAGAATCACGCCGGGGTAAGTGACTTGAAGCTCACTAATGGTTTGCGCTGTGTGCAAGGTGATCCACTCGCCATCCTCGCGGAGCCGGGCATAGTCGATTGCTGCGGTGCTGCCGGGGATAAAAAAGACCTGGTGCATGGGTGCGTCTCCTACCGATCGCAGGCAGGGCGTTAGACGCCCTGCTGTTAGATTGATTTATGCCGAAAGCTTCTGGCTGACTTCACGCGCAGCCTCACAGCACAGGCGCACCCACTCGCGGATACCGGCCACACTGTCTGTGTAGTAGTCGGTCATATCCGCCTCGACCACGACATATGTTCCGCGCCAAGAGTTGATTTGCTTTGGATCAACACGCATGACGTTGAACGTCATGCCGTCATGCTCGACAAGAAGGGCTTTCGGCCCGGTTGGAATCATCGAAGCAGTCACGGTGGACAGCTTCACTTTTTGTTGCTGACATTGCTGGATCATGAGAAAACCTCTTATTACGTTGACGGGTGAAACCGGCGGATCATTCGTGTCTGCCTTGGTAGTAATTATCTGACAAAGAACATCTAATGTAAAGCGATATAACTTCACATTGTTACTATAAGTGTTAGGCCGCCGATTTCGCGGACGCGAAATTTAACGGGTATGAAAAAGCCCGCGCAAAGCGGGCTATTTTTGCCCCTCCATGACTAGATGGAGTTGCTGTCTAGGGCATCGGACATCGCTAGAATCACAGTCCACAGAACAGGCAGAAACAGGCTGCAATAAGCAATACCGCCGTATGCGCCAAGCTCCCCTATCGACTCAAAGGAACAGCCGCTAAGAATCAGAGCTATAACCCAACCGAGGGTCGCAAGGGCCAGATTCCGGCCATGCACATCATTATTCTTATCTTTTCGGACACAGCATTTTGCCCACGCCATACAGGCAGCGAACGTAAACGCAACGGCCCAAACCGCCCAAAACCCCAACGGCGAGCCGTAGACGTGGTTTATCCAAAGGTCGTGTATGGCGGAGCCAATCGCGGCAATATCGCCCCGATGGTCAATCAGGAATCCCAGCGCAAGGATAGCGGCCACTGCCCCCCCGGCACCTTTAACGACCATACGAGCGCATTTGCTTGGGTCAAATGTTGGGTTAGCCTTTGGTGACTTTGCTTGATTGCTCATAACCGAACCTCACTACTACGTTGACGTAAAATCCGGCGCGCTCTGCGGCGCACCTGGATACATTCACCCTGCCGGTGGCAACGGGATATCAGACCTGGGACGCCACCCTACACAGTCAAGCGACTGTTTCAGCGGTGGCGGCGGGTTGGCTATCTCACCCGCGCAGCGTTGATCGCGCTCCGCAATTCGGCGCTGATCCTCTTGCCGGGAGTGCTGCAAAGAAGCAACAACCGCGACAATGACCGCGACCAAAACTAGAACTCCCAGCACATTGCGCGTCATTGGTTATCACACGCGGTGGAAGCAACACCCCAACGCGCGACCTCATCTGCCCCGGCTGTAATCTTGGCCACTTCAAAAGTGCAGGAGTGCCCTTCGGGCGTGCTGGCCAGTACATCCGTGCGCAAGCCTGTGCGCGTTACCTGGGTAGTAACCTGCGAGACTGGCACGTCGTAGAACTGACTCATCAAGCTAACGGCTACCGCCTCGGGGCCGGTCGCGCTGGCCTCCTGAGCTGACGCACAGGCAGGGAGGACAGCTAAGGCCAACAGCGAAGATGCAAAGGCTTTCATTACGCAGCCTCCTGTATAAAAGCGTTACTAACACAAAACGCATGCTCTGCTTCGTAACCTGCGCCCTGCAGAACGAGTTCACCCACTGGGCTAACGATGGTTCTGCGGGCCGGGCCATTCCCTTTCGGCTCCCGATGAACGTGGAACCCGTGGCGTTCAAAACACCCGTTCGGGCTATTCACATTGGCCTTATGTTGCATGCCTTAACTCCTGCTACTTGACAAAAAAATGGGTTGGATTGTCCATCAGCGCGCTATCGCTGGTATCCATCCAAAGTTCAAAAGCGCCATTATCGCGAGCTTGAAGCTCGTCCATCAGCACACCGCGAACAGTCGGGATTTCCGGGCCGTTCTTGGTGTTGGTGGCAATGAAGCCCTCGCACACTTGCGCAGTAGTCAACACGGCCAGCTTGGCGCGCATTTCATTGAGCAAACGCTCTTTGCCGTCTTGTGGATTCGGGGTCTTACACATTTAAAATCCCCCAATAACGTCGCTAGGTTCTTTATCGTTTTCGTGGCTGGCTTGCCCCAGCACCCAACCGCTAACCAAGCTAGGAACTGACAAAAAAAGATATGGCACAGGCTCATTAGGAGACTGCATTGAAAGAATGGTCGCCTCTAAAGCAGCATCATTAGCTTTGTCCTCAAGGCCGCAGATCACCGCCTTTTCGTATTCAGCGCGGATATTCAAGGCTTCTTCGTCTCTAGGGTCCATTTTCATTCTCCCGACTAGGTATATAGATATTATCGGTTATGCCGGATTGAATGTAAAGTGATATCGCTTGTCATCACTCAATTAAAGTCATAGCCGCGGTGCTCGGTTTGGCACGCTTATTTCCGATCTGGACCAAGCGTTTAGGGGGAGCCTTTGACCTTAAATGAACAGGCGCGCAAGCGCCCTTCCTCTTGCAGACGAAAGACAACGCGCCAGGTTGTGAGGCGATCCGTTCCAATGCGATGAGGGGGTGTTGCGATAAAAGGGAGGTGCCGGACTGACCACTG
>NZ_UWFA01000238.1 GCF_900601905.1 Pseudomonas viridiflava | reverse complement strand
CAGCGACAGAGCCAGGGTCCATTGCAGGCCGATCAGCAGGTTGCGCAGGATGTCCCAGAGAGTGAAATCCATCAGATGCTCCTCGAAATGTAACGACGACCGATCCAGGCCAGCAGTTGGCGGATCAGCAGCGCCATCGCCAGGTAGATCAGCGTGGTCACAATGTAGGTTTCAAACGAGCGGAAGTTGCGCGACTGAATGAAGTTGGCAAAGAAGCTCAGTTCTTCGGTAGCAATCTGCGAGCAGACCGCCGAGCCCAGCATGACGATGATGATCTGGCTGCTCAGCGCCGGCCAGACCTTGCCCAGCGCCGGGACCAGCACCACATAGCGAAAGGCTTCATAG
>NZ_UWFA01000052.1 GCF_900601905.1 Pseudomonas viridiflava | reverse complement strand
ACCGAATTTCTTGACGACCATAGAGCATTGGAACCACCTGATCCCATCCCGAACTCAGCAGTGAAACGATGCATCGCCGATGGTAGTGTGGGGTTTCCCCATGTGAGAGTAGGTCATCGTCAAGATTAAATTCCAGAACCCCTGATCGCTGACGCGTTCAGGGGTTTTGTTT
>NZ_UWFA01000234.1 GCF_900601905.1 Pseudomonas viridiflava | reverse complement strand
CAGTGGTCAGTCCGGCACCTCCCTTTTATCGCAACACCCCCTCATCGCATTGGAACGGATCGCCTCACAACCTGGCGCGTTGTCTTTCGTCTGCAAGAGGAAGGGCGCTTGCGCGCCTGTTCATTTAAGGTCAAAGGCTCCCCCTAAACGCTTGGTCCAGATCGGAAATAAGCGTGCCAAACCGAGCACCGCGGCTGTGATTTTAATTGCGTAATGACAAGTGATATCGCTATACAGTAAGGCGTCAGTCTGCGATAATTTAAGTCATGAAAAGTCATCACTACCGGGGTAACGGGATGAAAACTCAAAACTTGGCTGACGAAGTGGCTAAAGCCGAATCTGCTTATCACGCGCTCGTAATGAAACCATGCGATCAGCTTTCCGCTGCGGAGCTTGTGGCGCATTGCCGTGAGCTTGATAACGCTGAACACCAATATCACACCCTGCAAGACCGTCTGCGCCGGACGCTGGCAGTGCGCGGCACTGCTGCGGCGCTGCGCGCTGATGGCGGCTTGGTCCGTGGCAACGAATACGGCGTTTAACGCCAATCAAGGCGGGCACCCATGACCCGCCAGTTTCATACGTCAACGTAAATTAGAGGTTCGCACCATGCCTTTCATTACCAACGCTTCGCAGTACAACTCAGCGTTGCTGGCCTTCGACCATGAAGGGGCTGAAATCCGCAATCCTTTCTTGTCAGCAGATGGCATGGAAGTTGTCGATCCGGTGGCAACCTATGGGTTTGAGGAAATTCACACGGGCGGCGGGTGTGTTGCCCTCAGTCGTGCCCTCCCCTGCGGCGGTTCGATCATCCTCACCGACAATGACGGCTCCCGATTGCCTTATCAGCGCGAAATGGCCGAAGCCCTGATAGGGCGCTGGGACAGCGAGGGAGAGCAATTGGCGTGCATGGTTTTGGGCATGGTGCCACTTCTGACCGCGAAGCGTGTTTTCCGGGTTGAGGTTATCCAGGTAGTAGAACGCACCATCGTGCTAGACGTGCTTGCACCGTCCAGCGACGGCGCTAAGGCGGTCGCCGTCTTTGAAGCGGCAGGGATTCAGGATGCAGACTGGAGCAGCCCGAAGGTGCGCGAAAACGCCTCCTATCCGACTCATAGCGCGTTTGTCCTAGTCGGCAAATAACCCACTTTGAACCCCTACCGCCGGGCAACCGGCGGGCTTTAATTTGTTTGTTATGACAAGCGAATAGGCTTTACATTGCGCATTGAAAAGGCGATAATAACAACTAAGGCGGACACAAATGATTCGCCAGTTTCAATCGTCAACGTAATGTAATCGAGGCTTCAACCATGACCATGACTACTGTTCTGAATCTCAAGATTGGCGAAGCAAAGGCCACTCCGCGTTTGTGGATGGAAGGCGAAAAACTGGCGCGTGCCGGCGTTAAAATTGGTGCCCGGTATTCGCTCGTTAGCCCATCCTCCGACCGTATCGAGTTGCGCGAAGTTGGGGCCGATCATCAAGGCCAGACATTCACCGTTAGCAAGCGTACCCGCCACGGGTTTCTGCGTCCTCTGATGGAGATTCGCAGCTTCGCATTGCGCGAAATTTTCCAGAACCACGAAAAGGTTCGTGTAGCAATCCGTCACGGGCGAATTGTCATCACTGCAAACCACCTTGAAACCAAGATGCTTGAGCGCTCACGCCGGTTGCTCGACAAGCTGCGCCGGGGTGCGTCTCTTGCCCTTGCAAGTCTGTTCCACGGCTTCGGCGTGCTCGACAAGGCTTTGCACGCAGGCTTCAAGCGTTCCGGCCTGAGCACGTTCGTAAAGGTGGCAGTAGAGCGCGAATCGGCGTATCTCGACGTTTCGCTGCGCAACAACACCGAGTTATGGACTGATGAATCAGTGGCTGTTTGCTCCGATGTTCGCGATATGGACTGGAGCCGCAACGCGCCGCAATGCGAGGTACTTGCAGCCGGAATTCCGTGCACAGGAGCTTCAAAAAGCGGCATGGCACGGAATCATCTTGAATTTGCCGAAGACCACGAACATGCAGGTGCGCTGTTCATTGACTACCTCGATGCGGTCAAGGCCATGAATCCAGCGATAGTCGTGGCCGAAAATGTGCCTGAATACCTCAATACCGCGAGCATGGCGGTTATCCGCTCTGTGCTGAACTCGCTGGGCTATCGCCTGCATGAAATGGTTTTGTGCGGCTCTGATTTTGGCGTGCTGGAGCGCCGCCGCCGCATGGTGCTGGTAGGCGTATGCAAGGCCCTCCCGCAGCACTTCGACTTCGCTTTGCTGGAGGCCGTAGAGTCGCAGAACCTCACAATGGCCCAAGCCCTTGAGCCAATCGCAGACGATTCTCCCCGCTGGAAAAGCTACGACTATCTTGCCGACAAAGCAGTACGCGACAAGGCCGCAAAAAAAGGCTTTGCCCGTCAATTGCTGGAGAGTACCGCCGATGGTTGCGGAACTATCGGTAAAGGCTACGCGAAGGGCCGTAGCACTGAGCCGTTCATGATTCACCCAACTAACCCCCTGCTATCGCGTCTTCTTACTCCGGTTGAGCATGCGCGCGTCAAAGGGATTCCGCTGGAGGTGATCGAGGGTGAATCAGAAACCGTCGCTCACGAAGGCTTAGGTCAATCGGTCATCTATCCGAAGTTTGAAGCGGTGGGCTTTGAAATCGGCCGTTCTATTCAAGCGGCCTTCCAGCAGATCGAACAACACGCAGCCAGCAAAGCCGCTTAAAGCAGTCTTGCCGCAACCTCCCCGCGCCGGAATCTGGCCCGGGGGATCAGTAGGAGCAGATTCTATGATGCAGACCGAAGACGCGCGCGATACAGAGCTTGCCGACAGCGCGCTTATTGACCATGAAGGCCAGACATTCGTGCTTACCATCGAGCAGGATAGGGATAACCGCTCGCCCGGAATGCGGAGCATGCCAGAGGCAACAAGCCCTGACCGCTGTGCAGAATGGGAGCGTGGCGACTGGCATTATGTGCGCGTGCGTATCGCAGCACTCGATCCAGCGACAGGTAACAAGGTCGTTTCACAATGCGAGCATATCATGCCCAGCGACGGCGACCTTTCTGCGGCTGCCATGAGCTTGTGCGCGTCTATGATCGACAAATCTAACCAGGGCAGTCGGACTGGCGTGCATTTTCGCGTTCGCGAAAATGCGGTGACGCCTGTTCTGCCGCTTTCTTGCTTGGGGTTTTTTGAATGACGTCCATCTACATATGCGGCTTTATCGTTGCTTGCCTTGTGGCAAGCGCTATCTACCGGGTGCAGCGTGATCGCCTTTTGCGCGCGATGTTCATGGCAAACCTTAAACGGCAGCATCGCGCAAAAATTGATGCGCCGGGCTGGGAGAAAAGAAAGTGGCAGCATGATAGTGGCGAGTGCCGGGAGAAGTGTTTGAAGCAGGCCGCACGCATCGAGGCGTTTGCTCGCGGTACAGCCGTTCAATCCCCGGCAAAAAAAACTCATGCCAAAACCTAACCAGGTGAAACCAGTAACATTCGAAATTCATATGGTGCTGAGCGGGGTTGAAATGATTATTGATTTTTTTGAAAACAAATTCGGATAGAAACCCGTCGCGATGGCGGAAAGCAACTTTGCCAAGGTCCGTCCTGCTATCCAGTGGCCATCCCCGAGTAACACTTTCCGCGCAGTCTTGCGTTTCCCTACGGGCCGCGTGAATCGTGCTGCGCATCAAGCCTTCACCCTTCGGGCTAGTCTTGCCCCGGTCGGGCGACACCCGCTAACGCTATCGGCCTCCGGCCTCATTCGCTGCGCTCACCTAAGCCCCTGCAAGCCCCTGCAAGCCCCTGTGAGGCATTCCAGCCTACAGGGGCCATTCCGGCCCGTTCTGCCGTCGCACGGCTGCCACGGGCCTGCATAGCCCCTTGCTTTACTGGCGTATCCACTTGCCCTGGAGCAAGCCCGCTTTGCGTGCCCACAGCAATTTCGCGTCCGCGAAAT
>NZ_UWFA01000232.1 GCF_900601905.1 Pseudomonas viridiflava | reverse complement strand
CGTCAAGCTGATCGCCGATGTGGCCGACGACGACATGATTCTGGATATTGGTCCACAGACTGCTGCGCACTTCGCAGAACTGTTGAAATCTTCCGGGACTATCCTGTGGAACGGTCCGGTTGGCGTGTTCGAATTCGACCAGTTCGGTGAAGGCACCAAAACGCTGGCCAAGGCCATTGCTGATAGCAAAGCGTTCTCCATCGCGGGCGGTGGCGACACCCTGGCCGCGATCGACAAGTACGGTGTGGCAGATCAGATTTCCTATATTTCGACCGGTGGCGGTGCGTTCCTCGAATTCGTGGAAGGCAAGGT
>NZ_UWFA01000357.1 GCF_900601905.1 Pseudomonas viridiflava | reverse complement strand
GGGTGAGTGTTCGCTGTCGCACCTGCGCAATCTTCAGCTTGATACGTTGAAGCTCGACAGGCGCTTTGTGGCCAACATCGTGGAGTCCAGGCGAGAGGCGGCAATGGCCAGAAGCATCATCGATTTGAGTCGCAACCTCGACATGCTGGTCATCGCCGAGGGCGTCGAAACCATCGAGCAATATCAGTGGCTGGCCGATAATGGTTGTCAGGTCATGCAGGGCTTTCTGATCGCTCATCCGATGGTGGCGGAAGACGCCTTGCACTTTCCAGGGCACTTTGAGCCGGCAGGCTTGAAGAAGGGTGGTTTGCTGTAGAATGGCGATTTTCGATTCCATGCCAAGACCCATGAC
>NZ_UWFA01000163.1 GCF_900601905.1 Pseudomonas viridiflava | reverse complement strand
ATTCAAGGCTGAGCTCGTTTCGTATGTTCAGCCCCCGTGATCCAGAAATGGCGGCCCGTGTCGCTGTTGCCATCGAAAACAGTAGCGAGCTCGCTACGTTGATGATAGAAGTGTTCACCGTTCGCCTGCAGACGCACGAACGTAAATACAACACCCGCATAAAGCAAATGCTTGCATGGTGGGCAACCGGCTCGAACCTCGGCGCGCGAGCTGCAGACATGGGCCTCGAGCGCAGGGTCATATCAGAAGGCGACCCGAGCGCGTTCCCGGTTGTTCCGCCAGTCGAGGAAAGCGACGAAGAGTTACGGT
>NZ_UWFA01000230.1 GCF_900601905.1 Pseudomonas viridiflava | reverse complement strand
GCGTGCCCATATCGTGAGTGAAGAAAACCGGCTGTTGCGCAGTGAGGTAAGCCGATATCGGCAGCACCTGGCCAAGATGATCGACATGCACAGCACCGCTTCGGCAGAGCGGGAAAAGCTTTCGACGAAGCTCAAGGCGGCGGATAGCCGGATATCCGATCTGCTGCGAAATGCATCCGACTCCTGGGGTCAGATCGATTCACTGAAACGCATCATCGACTATCACAGGCAGTTGCTCCGCACCGCCGACATCAGCCCTGAAAAATGGGGAGAAAATCCTTCACACGGTGCCCAGTCTGAAGGTGAGATTC
>NZ_UWFA01000229.1 GCF_900601905.1 Pseudomonas viridiflava | reverse complement strand
GCGAATACAAAAAGAACGGCACCATCGGCGAACTCACTGCGCCGTTTTATGAGTTCGATGCCTATATCGTCTCTGCACCCGATCGCCAAGGCACGATGAATCACGTGCTGTGTCTGGCCCATCGTTATCGGGACATCGTGATCGAGTTCTCGTCCCTGGTGAACCTCGACACTCGCTGGCAACTGCCCTGCGCTTTATGGGATTACTTGCAGAACTACATGGACACCAGCGGCCCGCTGCCGGAGCTTCCGCGCTATGAAGAGTTCCGCCACCTGGACCCGACCACCGCCGCCCACGACCTGAAAACCGGTCGCAACCCGCGCTTCTGGATCGACATGGATGACGCGACTTTCAAACGGTATGTCGATCAGTTGCTGGATAACATCGACGGCATAGACACCTTTCAACGCCCGAACTTCATGGCGCGATATGTACGCTATGTGGACTGAAGCGATGACAGAGACTTGCAACGAAGCGTCTTACTACGCGCCAACAGCCTATCGCTTGGACAGCATCCCGAACCAGTTGCCGTCTGAAGAGCGCTCCTGGTTAAAGCGTTTTGGCAAAAAGCGCTTGCCGTGGGGTGACCCGCTAGAGATCGCTCCTGAAGCGTTCATGCGCAAGCGCTCGCCCAGCAATTTGCGGTTTCGCGAGCAAATGCGCAAGGAGCGAGCAGAACAGCAGGCGGCAGGCACTTATGTGCCAGCCCCTTACGAACATGTGGACTTTCATGATAGGCACGATCATGAGCGGTTCCGGTTTTCGTTGTGGTCCGCCAAGTCCCAGTTCTGGGCATATCTTTATATGTTCGGAAAGGGTTGGTCGATAATGTTCAGTCCCCTTTATATCCTTAGCGGTTTAATGATAGCTGCGAATGCTTCTGGAGATTTTTTATTCGAGTTTCTTGATTTCGTACAAAGGACGTATCACGTCATGTTGCTGCCTCTTTATAGTGCTTGGGCATTGGCCGCTTTGGTTATCCACAAATTCCCAAAGCTCTGGGTAAAACCCTCCCGAGGCCCCATTTGGGAACTCAATCGCCGCACCGGTCTAGTCACGCTGTTCGATTACAAAAATAACGGCGAATACAAAAAGAACGGCACCATCGGCGAACTCACTGCGCCGTTTTATGAGTTCGATGC
>NZ_UWFA01000228.1 GCF_900601905.1 Pseudomonas viridiflava | reverse complement strand
GCATCAGGATGTGCCCGTTGAAAGGCCGGATGTTGCAGGGCCAGGCGTTCGACTCGCTGAATACGCGGGTACGCACTCAGTTCAACGTTATAGCGATGGGCTGCATGCAGCTGGGGTAACAGGTAAATATCTGCCAGGCCAGGGCTGGCGCCAAAGCAGAAGCAGTCCTCCTCGATCAACTGCTCGACGGCTTGCAGGCCTTCGCCGATCCAGTGACCGGTCCAGGCGAGAGCAGCCCCCTCACCATGGCCCAGACCCCGCAACCGATTGAGCACCCAAACCTTGTGCAACGTATGGATGTCACACGCGATCAACGCCGCCACCGCCCGCTCGCGAGCCCGCCGCACAAAATC
>NZ_UWFA01000328.1 GCF_900601905.1 Pseudomonas viridiflava | reverse complement strand
GGTCATGTTCTTGATCGCGTGAAAAGAGAAGATGGCCGTACCGCGTGTGCCGACCGGACGCCCTTTGTATTCAGTGCCAGCCGCATGGGCAGCGTCTTCGATGAGCGCGATGCCATACCGGTTGGCGAGCGCATGGAGGGGGTCAAGATCAAGTGCGGCGCCCGCGTAATGCACTGGAATGATGGCTTTGGTCCGCGGCGTGATTACCTGTTCGACGTGTGCGGCATCGATCATCAGCGTGTGGCGATCCACGTCGATAAAAACCGGCGTCGCGCCCAGCAGGCAAATCATGTTCGCGGTAGAGACCCAGGTCTGGGACGGCGTGATTACCTCATCAC
>NZ_UWFA01000226.1 GCF_900601905.1 Pseudomonas viridiflava | reverse complement strand
GGGATAAGATCACCGATACGGGCAGGATCTTCCTCATCAAAATCGAGTGTTTCCATAGAACCCATGCGGTCTTCGTTGTCATCGATGGGCTCTGGCTCGGTGGCACCGAATGGACGGCGTGAATCGTTCATGACAAATCCCCTTTTCAGGTGGTCGTAAAAAGTTGACCGGCCATGACTTTGAAGATTCCTTTTTGTTTAAGGGCAGTTGTTTAAGGGCAGTTGTTTACGGGCAGTCGTCTACGGACAGTCGTCTGCCAGGCGTACGTTGCACGTAGTGGCACAACGACGTGACTTGAAGGGCCGGACACCAGTCCAAGTTTGGCATCAAGGCGTGACGTGAAGGATCGGACTACCAG
>NZ_UWFA01000224.1 GCF_900601905.1 Pseudomonas viridiflava | reverse complement strand
ATCATCGGCCAGGTCCTCGAAGAACACGGCATTCAGAGCAACGCCTACCAGTTCAAGGTCGGGGCAACGTACCCGGAACGCATTTACTGCGTTCAGTACGATGAATCGGACCTGCACTTCGTCCAGCGCCTGTGCGAGGAAGAAGGTATCCATTACCACTTCCAGCACAGCACCACCGGCCACACGCTGGTGTTCGGCGATGACCAGACGGTGTTCCCGAAACTGGCGCCCGTGGCTTATCAGCAGGACTCCGGCATGGTCGCCAGCGACCCGGTGATCAAGCGTTTCGACCTGCGCTTGGAGACCCGCACCAGCCGCACGACCCGTCGCGACTACGATTTCGAAAAGCCGCGCATGACGCTGGAAAGCGAAAACCGTGGCGACGCACTGCCTGACCTCGAGGA
>NZ_UWFA01000103.1 GCF_900601905.1 Pseudomonas viridiflava | reverse complement strand
CTCAACGTGACTACATCTTTTTTAACTATATAAGCTTTACGCTGAGAAAACCTCGAATCTTCACCCTTATTAAAGAGATACGCTTTTGAAATCACTACAACCGCAGTAACCATAGATGAAGTGTTTTCCTTAACTATCTGAGGTTCGGAGCAAGTTATTTCACCACACACTTGCTTTCTTTCAAGCTTTTCTGAAAACTGCTCACGCTTCTCGCAAGTATAATAGTCTTTGACTTTTCGAGACAAACATAGCATGTCATTATGAGAAACCGGACCATCATTATATTGGCTACTTATCTTACCAGCCAAAAAG
>NZ_UWFA01000219.1 GCF_900601905.1 Pseudomonas viridiflava | reverse complement strand
TATTGCGGCTATTACGGGATCGAGGTGCTGGACCGCAAAACCAGTCACGGTGAGCATTTTCTGGTCTGCCGGGGCGGTACGCACCAGTTCCGCCTGCCGGTTGCGCAGAGCCATGATCATCCGGTTATCCACTTGCCGAGCGTGCCACCGACTGCTGCGTCGCCTGAACAGGCGTACACCGTTGTCGGCCAGTTGTGTACGCCCAAGGACGTGCTGAGCCGCCGTCAGCCTTTCAGCGGCGTGAACATTGGCGACCTGCTGGTCCTGCCTATGGCGGGTGCTTATGGTTACAACATCTCGCACGCTGACTTTCTGTGCCATCCCAGACCGCCACAGCACTTTGTGCGCAACGGCGAACGGGTCAGCCAATGAGTGTGAACGTGCCACGCAGTTGGGTGGTGATCAACGTTTTACTGGGCACACTGACCGTGAGCC
>NZ_UWFA01000257.1 GCF_900601905.1 Pseudomonas viridiflava | reverse complement strand
GCCAGGGTCGTGAGCACAATGATCGCTGCGGCCAGCTCATAGTTGCCATTGGCGGTGCGCGCCATGATGTAGCTGGCAGCGGCCGTCGGGCTGCCGAAGTACAGAAACAGAATCCCCAGCTCAGCACCGCGAAAACCTAACAGCCAGGCCGCGAAAGTGCACAGCACCGGCAGCCAGACCATCTTCACCAGACTGGCACTGACCGCCAGTTTTCCGCTCTTGCGCAACGAGGCCAGCGACAGCGTGCCGCCGATGCAGATCAACGCCAGCGGCAAGGTCATCTGCGCCAGAAGACCACCGGACGTCTCTAGCCATTTGGGCAGACCAATACTGAAATAGGCGAACGGCGAGGCGACGAGCACGCTGATGA
>NZ_UWFA01000217.1 GCF_900601905.1 Pseudomonas viridiflava | reverse complement strand
TGCCAGCCGGTTCCGCCTGAAGCTATGCGCCTTCAGGAGAGCATGATGAACCTCGACGAATTGACCCAGCGGCTGCACCGCATCCGTGACCAGAACGACTGGAAACAATTTCACAGCCCCAAGAACCTGGCCATGGCCGCGAGCGTGGAAATGTCGGAGCTGGTGGAAATTTTCCAATGGCTGCGAGAAGACCAGTCCCGCGAGCTGTCGGCTGAGCAACTGGCCCACGCCGGGCAGGAAGTGGGCGACATCGTCCTCTATCTGCTGCTTTTGTGTAGTGAACTG
>NZ_UWFA01000216.1 GCF_900601905.1 Pseudomonas viridiflava | reverse complement strand
AAAGACTCTGACAGCTCCTCGGCCTGATCCATTCTCAACTCTCCATTTTTGCGATATCAGAGATTAACAGCACTGGCAATTGATGGGCGCAAATCCACACGAATGATCCGCAATTTATGGCTATGCCTGGGCTGATACACGCAAATACCCGTTTATTCCAGCATTTCGCTTGATAAGTGACACCCAAAGTGCAACAGTTTTAGTGAGACACCTAAACTGATACGGAGCGCACATCATGTTCATCCGCGCATACCTCAGAGCATCGACCGAAGAGCAGGACGCCAGCCGCGCCCAGGCATCGCTTGAGC
>NZ_UWFA01000414.1 GCF_900601905.1 Pseudomonas viridiflava | reverse complement strand
ATCACCACGCTGTTCGGCAGCTACGACGGCAACGTCGACAACAAGCTCAACGGTCAGGAAGTCAACGGTTACAACCGCAAGGGCGCGCGCGGCAAGCTGGAGTTCACGCCCAACGACGACATCACGTTTACCCTCGCAGCAGACTACATGCAGTCCAATGATGACGCGCCCAACGGCGTGGTCAGCAAGGCGCTGACCCCGGCGTTCGCCAGTGCGCTGTCACCGGTGCGCGCCGACAGCGACAACCGCAACGTTCTCAGCGATTACCGCAGCCACGTCGAAGACGTAAACAAAGGCTTGTCCGGTCAGCTTGACTGGCAACTGGGCGATTACACCCTGACCTCCATCACCGCCTGGCGCGGCTGGGACAACACCCAGTATCAGGATGGCGACCGTCTCGGCACTATCACTGCTGCCTTCCCCGGCACCGAAGA
>NZ_UWFA01000215.1 GCF_900601905.1 Pseudomonas viridiflava | reverse complement strand
ACCTATTACTTTCTATAGTTATTAAATGCCGCGCACAGCGCTAAGGTGCCCCAAACTATCCAGCAGGGACCGCCGACATGGCAGATATGGCAGACATGACGATCAAGGAAGGTTTTGCGCCCTTTGGCGACTATCAAACGTGGTATCGCATCACCGGCGACCTGCGTGGCGGCGGCACACCGCTGGTCATCCTGCACGGCGGCCCTGGCTGTACCCATGATTACGTGGACTCGTTCAAGGACATCGCCAATACCGGTCGCGCGGTGATCCACTACGATCAACTGGGCAACGGAAAATCGACCCATCTGCCGGACATGGGCAGCGAGTTCTGGACAGTCGATCTGTTCCTGAGCGAGCTGGA
>NZ_UWFA01000099.1 GCF_900601905.1 Pseudomonas viridiflava | reverse complement strand
CATTCCGGCCCGTTCTGCCGTCGCACGGCTGCCACGGGCCTGCATAGCCCCTTGCTTTACTGGCGTATCCACTTGCCCTGGAGCAAGCCCGCTTTGCGTGCCCACAGCAATTTCGCGTCCGCGAAATTAAGAGCCGCAGTCGTGCATTCCACCAGGACGGCGAACCATCCCAATGCGGGGGGTGTTTTTGCGATGGTAGGCACCGGCCAGCCCCCAGCAAGGGCCGCTGCGCTGCCATCCTCACCCGTTCGGTGCGCGGGCCGGTGAAACTGGCCCTGTGCTCCGCATGCGGCTTCCGGTGGCCCCTTGCAGTGGTCAGTCCGGCACCTCCCTTTTATCGCAACACCCCCTCATCGCATTGGAACGGATCGCCTCACAACCTGGCGCGTTGTCTTTCGTCTGCAAGAGGAAGGGCGCTTGCGCGCCTGTTCATTTA
>NZ_UWFA01000277.1 GCF_900601905.1 Pseudomonas viridiflava | reverse complement strand
TATCATACCTGCTCGAATCACCTTGATCACGCTCATATCACGGCGATATCACACTAAATCGCCTATTTCCCGTGGGGTCTGAGCTTAGGGTGGTAGTGACCATCGCGAGCAAGCGCCATAATTCGGCGAAAAGCTCCATAGGCGGGCGCGTGTAGAGATTTAACCATTCGGCATTCTCTAACCTATCCTGGGATATCCCGTTTCGGGTTTTCAGAGGCATAACATTCTTCGCTAACACGCTTAGCTCGCGTATACCTCACGCTGACACCGAATCACTCCAATAGCCGACGCAATGCCTCAAGACAAATTAGCAATGGAAATGATTCACAAGGCGAGCATGGGTCTGGAC
>NZ_UWFA01000106.1 GCF_900601905.1 Pseudomonas viridiflava | reverse complement strand
GATAAGGGTGTGGTGTTGAATGACCCATGAGATTCCCATCCTTAGAGTTGGCATAAAGCCTTGAAAAAGCGGTCGTGAAGATCAGAGAGGTTCTGCAATCAGCCCCTCGGGACCGACTCTCCAGACGC
The DNA here is from genome assembly GCF_900601905.1 of Pseudomonas viridiflava. Classification (GTDB taxonomy): domain Bacteria; phylum Pseudomonadota; class Gammaproteobacteria; order Pseudomonadales; family Pseudomonadaceae; genus Aquipseudomonas. Next base: position 198 of record NZ_UWFA01000106.1, on the reverse strand, counting down.
TGTTGAATGCACTTCGGTACTCGCCCTGATCGAAGCTGACCGCGCCCAGGGGCGTGTTGAAGGTGGTGTGGTTGAGCACATCCAGCAGCTGTTCCCTGCGCCACGCGCTGTTGGCCAGGATTGCCAGCACGTAGAGCATCAGCAGGCTTTCCCGGTAATAGGTCTGCGGCAGGACGCCGAACAGCGACCGGTGCAGTG
>NZ_UWFA01000214.1 GCF_900601905.1 Pseudomonas viridiflava | reverse complement strand
TGCCACCGACCGATTGGGTGGTCAGAACACGGCCCGACGCGATCAATGGCGAGTCGGCGCCCAGCAACAGCTTCTGCACGGCCAGGTCGTAGGCCGCGATACCGTCGATCGGCAAATAGCCACGTGGCGCGTGCTGGGCAACACGGATCTTCTCGGCTTCAGCCACTGCGCGCAGCAGAGGAATGCGCCCGTCTTCATCACAGTAGACGCCCACGCCAAGGTTGACCTTGGTGGTACGGGTGTCGGCGTTGAAGGCTTCGTTGATACCCAGGATCGGATCGCGGGGTGCCATTTCGACAGCGGAGAACAGGCTCATTGTGCG
>NZ_UWFA01000306.1 GCF_900601905.1 Pseudomonas viridiflava | reverse complement strand
CGCTGTGTGCGGGTATCAACATCGACAACGATAACGCCCGACTCAAGGCGCTTATAGATGCGCAGCGCGATCTCCATAACGGTGACCGGCTTGTCTTTCATTTTGACCGTTTTCTCTTCGATCTTTTTCAGCTTGCCGATGCAGATATGGTTCGCGAACCACTCGTTATCGTCCTGATCGACACCGGCCTCGTTGACCGTCAGAGACACCGTCTGACCCTGCGTCGCGCCCATCGCCAGAAAGATCGGCAGACCAACGCCCTGCAGCGTGATCTTCGCCGTCATGGCCTTCATGCCGGTCGCCTGCTCTTC
>NZ_UWFA01000212.1 GCF_900601905.1 Pseudomonas viridiflava | reverse complement strand
ATACATGGGTGTGCTCCAGTGATGGGCAGGGCGGGCTCACCAGCAGACAAAGCCGCCGTCCACCAGCAGGTCGACGCCGGTACAGAACGATGACGCCTGACTGACCAGAAAGACCGCCGGGCCGACCATTTCGTCCACGCTGGCCATACGCCCCATGGGCGTGGTCTGCTCGAATATCTTCACTTGCTCGGCCACTTCCGGGCGTGAATTCATGGGGGTGGCGGTGTAGCCGGGGCTGATGCAGTCGACCCGCAAGCCCTTGTTCGCCCACTCCATCGCCAGGCTTTTGCTCAGGTGGATGACGCCGGCTTTCGAGGCGTTGTAGTGCGCTTGCAGCAGGCCACGGTTGACGATACTGCCCGACATGGAGGCGATATTGACGATGGCGCCTTTGCCACGGGGCAGCATCACGGCGGCCTGGGCCTGGCAGCTGAGGAAGATGCCGGTGAGGT
>NZ_UWFA01000211.1 GCF_900601905.1 Pseudomonas viridiflava | reverse complement strand
CGTAATGCAGGTTCAGCTCCAGCCAGGTCGGGTTGGCCTTGGCTTCTTTCATCAGGTTTCCGGCGGCGTCGGCAGCAGCCAGCCCGGGAATGAGCGGGGCAAGAATGCCGATCCCGGACCCGACACCCGCAGAGCCTCCTGTATTGACCTTCGCCTCGGGACCGCTGATTGTCACGCCACCTGCATCAATCTTGACGAAGCTACCGCCGGCCTTGACTGTCAGTTCCACGCCGCCTTCAACCACCACTTTGTTGCCCGCGTGGTAGTGAATCTCCGTACCGGCTTCTACAAACTGCGCGGTGCCGATTTTCACGTGCCGGGT
>NZ_UWFA01000372.1 GCF_900601905.1 Pseudomonas viridiflava | reverse complement strand
TACCAGCTCGCTGAGTGTTTCGCGAACCCACGGATCAGACTCAGCAATCAATACGCGAGGTACCGCGGGTAAAACTACAGCAGTCATCAGGACTCTCCGACATCGATGCGTTCACCTTAGCCAAAGCCTTCGCCCGGATATAGCCAAAACAGTGAAATACCTTCGTTCAGACCAAAAGAAACCCGTCGAAACGGGCTTTTTTTGTCTGTTTGGTCACAAATCAACCAATCCGTGACCGCACAATGGATCAGGCAATTTCAGCGAAACACTCTTCGAGAATGGCCAGACCTTTGGTCAGCAG
>NZ_UWFA01000311.1 GCF_900601905.1 Pseudomonas viridiflava | reverse complement strand
GGCGTGTGCTGTGCCTGCAGACAGCGCCAGGCGTCATCGGCCATCACGTCCTGCTGCACATGCCGCGCCTCGATGCTTTGCCGGGCGCTGAGGGCCAGGCCCGCTTCGATCAGCGCCGGGTCGTGTTCCAGGCAGGTCAGGCTTTGGCCACGCGCCGTCAGCCGACGGCCCAGATGGCCTTTGCCTGCGCACCAGTCCAGCCAGTGAGTGGTGCTGTCGCGCATGTCCAGATGAGACGCAAAGGCTTCGATCTGCTGCCATTTGCGCCCCGGCACATCGACGTTCATG
>NZ_UWFA01000184.1 GCF_900601905.1 Pseudomonas viridiflava | reverse complement strand
CCTCATCGCCATGCGGTGTGGTAATGGACTGCTCGAAGGTACGGAGGTAGCCAGTCAGCGCCGGGCGACCGAACTCGTTGTTGAACGCCGCGCCACCCAGCGGGCCTTCAATCATGATGTCCAGCGCGGTGACGATGCGCTCGGGTTTGCCGTACGGCACTTCCCAAGGCTGCACAAAACCGGGGATCTGCAGGTTGGACACGGTGAAACCGGTCAGACCCGCTTTCGGTTTGGCACCGCGACCGGTTGCACCTTCGTCGCGAATCTCGCCACCCGAGCCGGTCGCTGCGCCCGGAAACGGCGCAATGGCA
>NZ_UWFA01000210.1 GCF_900601905.1 Pseudomonas viridiflava | reverse complement strand
GGTCAACCATGCAGCGCATTGAAACGGGCTGAATGCAGCGTGAAAGCGAGAGATTGACTCAGCACTATCTCCTTACAAGGAGTATGGACGTCAGTGGGCCATTGCCAGAAAACAGTTCCCGTATTGCGACGTACGGCATGTTCTCAGAGCGCCTTGCCATCCTTGGCGACAGGCCTGCTCCTGCGATAAGCCGCGCGGTACCTTACGCCGCGTTCGAGTCGGCAGACGCTTCCTGCTTGAGGCTGGCCATATCAATGACGAAACGGTACTTCACGTCGCCCTTGAGCATCCCCTCGTAAGCCTCATTGATGTACTGCATGTCGATCACTTCAATGTCTGAAAC
>NZ_UWFA01000552.1 GCF_900601905.1 Pseudomonas viridiflava | reverse complement strand
CATTGGGACCGATCAGCCCCACGAACTCGCCTGCGGCAATCTGCAGGTCGATGTCCTTGAGGGCGAAATGTTCGTGGTCGCAGACAGACGCCTGTTCCGGTGCCCAGGCCAGATTCTCCAGCGCGAGCATCAGAAGCTCAGGTCCGCAGTGACGTACAGGGAGCGCGGCTCCCCGAGAATCCATTGCTGGCCCTCGTTGTACTGACTGGCCGCGTATTGACGGTCGAACAGATTGCGCACCTGCAGACCCAGCGTGGTATTACGCAGCGCTTTCCACGACAGACTGGCGTCGGCCACGGTGTAGGCGGGCAACTCTCGGGTGTTGGCGATATCTGCGTATCGGCTGTCGACAT
>NZ_UWFA01000203.1 GCF_900601905.1 Pseudomonas viridiflava | reverse complement strand
TCCTTGCCCTGCAACTTCTTGTCGGCCATTGCCGCGCTGATACTCCCGGCGATGATCAGCAGGGTAATGGCCGCGATGGTGAGCCCCAGTTGTTGACTGTTTTCGGTGCCGGGAATGTGCAGCTCGGCGTTCTCGGGGATAACCAGGCGCAGCGCTCGCATGCCCATCAGGTGCATGGTCAGCAAGCCTGCGCCCAGCAGCAGGCTGACGCCATAGCGAAACATCTGATGGAACATGCCGCTGTACTGACGCAAGTGGCGTGACAGAGTCAGCAGCGCGATGCTGGAGAGCACAGCGACCAC
>NZ_UWFA01000346.1 GCF_900601905.1 Pseudomonas viridiflava | reverse complement strand
GAACTATAGGTGGCTGCCCGCCCGTTGCTGAGCCGCAGATCGCTGTCGACATTGCCTCTTCCACGGTGCAATGCGAGTCGTGTCTCGTGCACAGTCGCTGTGGCGTCGGCAAGGCGTTGACGGGCGCTCGCGTCTTCGATAGGTCTGCCGTTGAGGCGCATAGCGAGTTGGTAGGCTGCCTGCTGAACTTCGTGCGGCAGTAGGACCGAACGCCTGGCGCCAGACCGCCTCGCTATGGGAGGCTCCAGGGCCGCCAAGCCATGCACGCTGGGTGACATGGAAGCCTCGGAGGATGAAGGGGAAGGCGTGGCTTGCTCTGTGTAG
>NZ_UWFA01000202.1 GCF_900601905.1 Pseudomonas viridiflava | reverse complement strand
GTCGAGGCCCTTGTCCAGGTAGTCGCGCATGGGGCCGTTGATGACGGGCGAGAACGAGCTGATGACTGCGCTTTCGATCCGTTTCGGCCGATGCGCCAAGGCGACCAGTGTCGCAGCGCTACCCCAGGAGAACGACAGCACGTGCTCGGCGTTGAAATGGTCGATCAGTTCCAGCAGGAGCTGGCCTTCTTCTTCGCGGGTCAGTGGTGCGCCGTGCAGGTTGTGGGTTTGGACCTGCCCGAGTAGGGCTGGTCATAAAGCACCACGTTGAATGTGGGGTGAAGGTTACGCACGGTCTGCGCAAACGATGCGGTGGTGGCCAGTGAGCCGTTGACCAGAATGATGGTCTTTGCGGCGGCATCATCGGTGCGATAGAAC
>NZ_UWFA01000361.1 GCF_900601905.1 Pseudomonas viridiflava | reverse complement strand
CGCGGACAAGTCCGCTCCCACGGCCTTTGGCCGGAATCAAGAGCGAACTTGTGTGTATCACGGAGCGTAGGGACAATAGTTGCAGTCATTTGCGCGCCTGATACGCCTTGCCGTAATGCTTTTCCAGCCGCGACTGCAACAACTCCAGACCGATCGACATGATCCAGTACAGCACCGCAGTGGTGGTCAGCATTTCGATGTATCGATAGCTGGAGCGGCCGTAGGACTGTGCCAGGAACATCACTTCCCAGACGCCCATCACCGAGATCAGTGACGAATCCTTGAGCATGGAGATGAACTGGTTGGTGGTCGGCGGGATAATCGTGCGCATTGCCTGGGGCAGGGT
>NZ_UWFA01000218.1 GCF_900601905.1 Pseudomonas viridiflava | reverse complement strand
AGTCAGCAGTTTATGGGCGATAGCCACGAGGTCGCCGAGTTACTGGCGATCAAACGTCCAGGCCAGCCATTTCAAGCGTTTCCGGTGGCACAGGAGCAATTGCGCGCAATGGGGCACTACACCGCCAGCGTTGCCGTGCACAGCGAATTGCGCCTGGTGGCGTTGACGGCACCGCGCGGCAACCGCTTTTTTATCTGGGACATGGACAGCGGCGAACTGCGCCTGGATGGCCCGCTGCCCGACTGCGCCGGTGTTGGGGCCGTGGCGGATGGGTTTGTCGTGACCTCAGGCCAGGGGCGTTGCCGGTTCTATGATTGCCGTCAGAAACAGTTGGTGGCGAAACCGTTGGAACTGCCAGCTGGGCTCTGGGACAACCATCTGCATC
>NZ_UWFA01000201.1 GCF_900601905.1 Pseudomonas viridiflava | reverse complement strand
GTCCCTTACCGGTCGGTCATTTCCGAGGCCCCACAACAGGCACAGGCGGTGTCCAGCATCAACCTGGTCGGCCAGGGCAGTGGGCTCGATACCGGCCTGACGGCTCAGGCCATCGCCAATCTGGTTCAGGACGCGCTGCTGGTCAAGGTGGCGAGAATCGTTGCGAGCATGCCGGTGGCCACAACGGTTGCGCCGCTCACGGTGGTGCCCTCGCTGGACCAGCAGAGGGTGCAAGCGCTGCAACGTGTGGATGTGCCGGTCGCTGATGACGTGATCGAACTACGTGAAACGTTGAGCTCGGCCATCTGGGAAGCGTCGCTGAAGGCCGCCCC
>NZ_UWFA01000200.1 GCF_900601905.1 Pseudomonas viridiflava | reverse complement strand
ATGTTCAGGCGTTCCAGCATTTTTCCCGCTTGCAGGACGCTGACGTTCAGACCGACTCGCCGTCCGGAACGGTCTCCGAAGGGCCGAGCATGATGGAAGTCATGGAAGAAATTGTCCTCATCGCGCCCGAGGAAGCCGTCCTTGCAGAGACTGCCGTCCAATTGGCCGAGGATGATGCCGGCCTGCGCATGGTGGACACGATGCGTGTCGGTTGCTGGGTCGAGATCCAGGAAGACGAAGAGCACAAGCTGCGCTGCAAACTGACCGCGATTGTCGAGCCGAGCGGGCGTTATGTGTTCGTCAATCGCACCGGCATGAAGGTGCTGGAGAAGACCCGGGTGGGGCTGGCCGTCGAGTTCCGTCGCGGCGCTGTCCGTGTTCTGGACGACGCGCTGCTGTTCGATCGGGCGCTGGAGTCGGTGACCAGCAACCTGCGCAAACTCAAGAAGGGCGCCTGATTCTTGTGACGGCGTCTGCCC
>NZ_UWFA01000397.1 GCF_900601905.1 Pseudomonas viridiflava | reverse complement strand
AATGATAGCTGCGGTTGCCTTTGCGGCTGTCGTTGACGCCTGCCAGATTGCCGTTTGCGTCGTACGCGTAGTGGCGGTGGAACAGGTGGCGATCCTGTTGGCTGACGCTGTGTGCTTGCAGTCGGCCTTGTTCGTCGTACTGATACTGACTTAGCAACAAACCTTGCTGGCGTTGCTGCTCGCGGCCTGCGCTGAACTGGTGTGTGGTCAGGCACGAGCCGTTGAGGTCGATGCTGCCGAGCTGGCCACCACGCTGATGGTGGTAATCGAGCTTACTGCCGTCAGGCAGGCGGCAATGGCTTAAC
>NZ_UWFA01000096.1 GCF_900601905.1 Pseudomonas viridiflava | reverse complement strand
CATGATGACCAAGCGTGCCGAAATCGAGTTTCTCGATGCGGTAAGCGTGTATTTCCACCACGCGACGCCGGGCCTCGGGCCAAAGGTCGAGCTGTATCAGAATGCTGAATGGGGTGCCCGGATGGGCGAAAAAGCGATAAGAGGAATACGCTACTTCGACAACCTGCTCAAGCATCAGCCCTTTGTCGCCGGCGACACGTTCTCAATGGCCGACATTGCCGTATTGGGGGGCATGATCTTCGCTTCATTGGTCAAACTCTCTGTGCCCGAAGAATGCGCGGCGCTGAGCGCATGGCACGCAAGGATGCAGGAACGGCCCAGCTATCAGACATGGCGCGCCCTGGTCGAGCAAGGTGCCGCTC
>NZ_UWFA01000061.1 GCF_900601905.1 Pseudomonas viridiflava | reverse complement strand
TTCCAGGTCTATCTGATTGATCACCAGCTCACAGCCTTTACTGGAGCGCCGTATTTCAGTCTGCGAATCCGGTCTGTACTCCTTTCGCCACTCGCGATTGAATTGCGGGTTTAGATTGTCACGCTTAGCCAAGTCGCATGTCTGGCCTTTGGCGGGTACGTAACTCACCGTTGCCACGTAGGCGAAATTTTTCGGTAGATCCGCAGTGAAAGTGAAGGTGTTCGACTTGTCAGACGCGGTGGCCGTGCAGCCAACCAAAAGTATCATGCACCCTGTAAAAGTC
>NZ_UWFA01000407.1 GCF_900601905.1 Pseudomonas viridiflava | reverse complement strand
CATTCATGCCGCTCGCGGCGAAGGTGTGGACTTTATCTTGATCAATCCGGCTGCTTTTACGCACACAAGCGTTGCAATACGTGACGCGCTGATGGGAGTGAGCATCCCATTCATCGAAGTGCATTTATCAAACGTGCACAAACGCGAACCTTTCCGCCATCACTCCTACTTTTCAGACGTCGCCGTGGGAGTGATCTGTGGCCTGGGTGTCAGTGGATACCGACTGGCCCTGGAAGCCGCCCTGGAACAACTGGCCGCCAGTGCCAAGCCATGACGAGTCCAGCCTGAAGC
>NZ_UWFA01000094.1 GCF_900601905.1 Pseudomonas viridiflava | reverse complement strand
TTCCTGAATAGACCCCGTGAGTGCCGATGCCAGGGAGCCTCCCTGCGCAGCAGAAACTGGCTGATTACGAAGGCTCAGGTCCTGCATGCTGCTCCAGCCGGTTCGGGTACCACTGGCATAAAGCGTCCAGGCGTCACTCAGTTTCTGAGTAACGGAAAGATCGTATGACTCTGGCGTGGCCACTTTCAACGTACAGTCATAGCGATTGCTGGCGAGCAACTGCGGTGGCGTCCCGGCACCGGTCGAGACCTGCGTATGGCAGCCAAGTTTGTAATCGACTTTGGAATGGTACGTCAGCCGCACACGCGTGGTGTCGGTCGCATTGAACAGCACGCCGATGTTGAAGCCTACCGCCGTGTCATCACCGCTGACTTTTACGCGCGTGTCGGCGATGGCGGGATTGAGCGTGATATCCGACTCCAGCGTCCCGGC
>NZ_UWFA01000506.1 GCF_900601905.1 Pseudomonas viridiflava | reverse complement strand
TTTCAGGCTCGGCCAGTTGATTGAGGCCAGGTATGAGCATGGTTGTCACAACTGCACCTCAAAGGTCATTTTGCGGTTATTCCAAACACCGGCCAGGCGAACGACGACGCCCCGTTCGCCTCGCTGGGCGAGCACGGTTCCAGGCACAAAGTCGTCAATACCATTGGCAGCGTTGTAAAACGCCTCGGCGCAGTCCGATTGAATAAGGATCAGCAGCGAGTCGTTCATATTGGCCGAGAGCCGTGTCGTGGCCTTACAGCCATACAGCGGCCGTTTCTGACGGGTGCCGATCGGGGTTGTCAGCGCCCGTGCGGCGCGCTGCACGAACTGGCCCCAAT
>NZ_UWFA01000084.1 GCF_900601905.1 Pseudomonas viridiflava | reverse complement strand
TCGCGCGACAGCGTTTGAATCGGATCTGGATGAAGTAAGGGTGATTATGGAGTATCCGTTGAGCGTGCTCTGACCGCTTATCACACTTCAACAGCAGCATCAGTCAAAGCGCCTTTCGGGGCGCTTTTTCGTTGTGCGATGGTTCTTGCCCGTAAACTTTCCGGAACTGCAACGTTGTTTCGGTCACTCAGTGAGCGCTCAATAGTCCGGGGTGCTGCACTGCCGATGCTCATCTGAAAATCGGCGATGGCGTTCAACGGGAAGAGAAGGGTCAATGGCGGTTACCAAAGC
>NZ_UWFA01000093.1 GCF_900601905.1 Pseudomonas viridiflava | reverse complement strand
CGCATCACTAAAGGCACAGGCGAACTGCCACGCGAGGGCACGCAAGCCCGCTGCGACTTCACGATTGCGTTTTCCGATCCGACGCTGATTGTGCCCCAGGCGCCTGACCCGCACGGTGCCAAACTGGACGACATGCTGCTCAGAGAACTGAGGGGCCAATCTGCCGGTGCCGGGGGCGAACGCTGGGCCGGCCAGTACGGATTCATCCGTGACGAGGACGGTGCCTGGCGGTGGATCGCGCCTGAGGACTGACCCGCAGACATTCCGCTGGCGGCAATCCAGCAACCCTCTACCGACCCTGTCTATGAGATGCCACTGGACACTCGAACAACGCTTCATACGCTGGCGAACTTCGAAAGAAGGGGGCTCGACATGGAGTATTTCTTTGAAGAAAGCCAGTACGAAACTGTTCGCAACGTATTCGCCCTGCACCGCAAGAAGCTGCAACAG
>NZ_UWFA01000086.1 GCF_900601905.1 Pseudomonas viridiflava | reverse complement strand
CTGCAATCCTTTGCAAATGGAAATTGAACAGCCTGAGCAAACCGGCAGGGTGATTCATTCTTCTGTCCGGCTATTGTTCTGTTCGGTTTTAACCGATGGAGGTCCGAGGCAGGACCTCAATAGGCGACCCAGATGGAGTCGTTGTCGGCGGACAGTACGCAGCGCTCGACCCATCGCACGCCTTCGACGCCAGCGTCTATTCCTGGATAGCGCACCGCGCTGAGGGCTTGGGTATCGGATCGGTCAGTCGCATCCATGGCCAGGGCAAAGCGGTAATAAAGA
>NZ_UWFA01000147.1 GCF_900601905.1 Pseudomonas viridiflava | reverse complement strand
CCCCGCTCGATCGCCTCTTCGCGGCGCTCCTTGGTGAACCACTGCTTGATCTTGTTGCGCGCGCGGGGACTGCGGACGAACTGCAGCCAGTCCTGCGAGGGGCCGGAGTCGGGGTTCTTCGACGTGAAGATCTCGACGACGTCGCCGCTGGACAGCTGGCTCTCGAGCGGGACGAGCCGGCCGTTGACCTTCGCACCCATCGTGCGGTGGCCGATCTCGGTGTGCACCGCGTAGGCGAAGTCGACCGGGGTGGCCCCGGCGGGGAGACCGATGACCTTGCCCTGCGGCGTGAAGACGTAGGTCCCTT
>NZ_UWFA01000208.1 GCF_900601905.1 Pseudomonas viridiflava | reverse complement strand
ATACCCGTGCGCGCGGCCTGCGATTCTCACAGGTATCTTTACCGCCACCACGGAACTAGATGATGTCATCACGAGACTATAAGCACGCTCGCGTTCGGTAGATCTTCCAGCTGACCGCGCATTCTTATGATCTCGGAGGTTCATGACATGAAGTCCCTTTTTCGTCCAGGCTTGCTGCTGGCTGTCGCTTTACCCTTGTTGCTGGCTGGTTGCGGAGACAAGGAGCCTGAGCAGCGCACCGCGTTCTCTCAGTTCCTGCAAACCCGGATAATCGACAAGCCTGGCGTGCATGTTCCCAAACTGACGGACGAAGAAAAGAAAGCCTTCGG
>NZ_UWFA01000075.1 GCF_900601905.1 Pseudomonas viridiflava | reverse complement strand
CCCTGGGCCTGGCTCAGAAACTGCTCCTGATAGGCTTTGATGGACGCAGGCGGCGATGCGCTGGTGTCGGCAACAGTCAATTGCAGCAGCGTCTTCTGAACGATAGCGTCCAGTCGCGGCTCATCGGCAAAGTGCACCGTGTCGATGTTCACCAACGGGCAATCCGCCGTGGTGCAGCCCGGCTTGATCAGCTCGGACGCATCGCGCTGGACTTGCAGCGGTGTGCGCATGTTGGGCGTGAAGAGGCTTTGGCAGGCGCCGAGCAACAGGGCCAGGCAAGCCAGTGAAGTGATCCTCAATAACGACATGTTGATCCTTGGCAGTGTCAATAAAGGCGGTTGCGTTGTGCGTGTGCAGGCTGGTTGGACTGTAAACAACG
>NZ_UWFA01000034.1 GCF_900601905.1 Pseudomonas viridiflava | reverse complement strand
ACCTCGTCCCACAGGTCGCGCGCCTTCAGGTCGCGCACCAGGTAGGAGTTGATCTCGGTGAACTCGCCCGACAGGTTGGACTTCACGTACAGGTTCTGGAAGGTCGGTTCGATGCAAGCCGACACGCCGATGATGTTCGAAATGGTCGCGGTCGGAGCGATCGCCACGCAGTTCGAGTTACGCATGCCGAACTTCTTGATACGCCCGCGCAACGGGGTCCAGTCCATCGCCGACGACAGGTCCTGCTCCAGGTAGCCGCTGCGCCCTTCGGCCAGAAGCTTGACGGAATCCTGTGGCAGGATGCCGCGGTACAACAGCGAACAT
>NZ_UWFA01000081.1 GCF_900601905.1 Pseudomonas viridiflava | reverse complement strand
GAACCTAGCGCGCCTCTTGTTGCCTGAGACCTGCTTACTTAACTGCTCACTTATTGATCATTTATATGCAGGGGGTCACATGCGCACACTGGAATTGGCAGGCAACACCGTACCAGTGCTGGGTCAGGGCACCTGGCACATGGGTGAAAAAGGGCACCAGCGCTCGGCAGAAATCGCCGGTCTGTGCCTGGGCATCGAACAGGGCCTGACCTTAATCGACACCGCCGAGATGTACGCCGATGGCGCCGCTGAAGAGATCGTCGGGCAAGCCATCGCAGGCCAGCGTGACAAGGTCTTCGTGGTCAGCAAGGTCTATCCGCAC
>NZ_UWFA01000426.1 GCF_900601905.1 Pseudomonas viridiflava | reverse complement strand
GTATGGGGCATCATGAATCACTTTGGCGGCAAGACTCACGCTGAAAACCCGGGCCCCGGCGATGTATTCCACGAAATCGGCCCGATCACGCTGGCTGACTGACAACCAGGGAAAACGTCATGCGCATAGCGCTGTATCAATGCCCGCCACTGCCGCTGGACATCAGCGGCAACCTGGCTCGTCTGGAGCAACAGGCCGTCAGCGCCGCCGCACAAGGTGCGAATGTGCTGATTTGCCCGGAGATGTTTCTGACCGGCTACAACATTGGCACCAGGGCCTGCACCGAGTTGGCGCAAGCGCAGGACGGACC
>NZ_UWFA01000207.1 GCF_900601905.1 Pseudomonas viridiflava | reverse complement strand
AGCCAGATCGGCGGGCTGACTGCGCGTAACGGCGGCGTGGTCGCGCCGGGCAATTCCATCGGCACCTTGCAGGTCAACGGCAACGTCCTCCTTGAGCCAGGTTCGACCTACGCCGTAGAGCTTTCGCCCGCCGCTAGCGACCGCATCGTCGCCACCGGCAGTGCCACTGTGTCAGGTGCAAACATGACGCTGGCGCTTCTGGACAACACGCCGGTTGCCTTGAATTCTGCACCCATCCAAAGCGTTGCAGGCCGTCAGTACAACGTGTTGCAGGCCGCCAATGGCATCAACGGCCAGTTCGGCTCAGTGACGTCAAAC
>NZ_UWFA01000174.1 GCF_900601905.1 Pseudomonas viridiflava | reverse complement strand
GAACAGCCACTCAGCAACATGACCGCCACTACCGGCAAAGCCTGCCAAAGGCGTAAAACAATGAGTCGTGGCATACACAGCCTTAAAATCGGAACACAGTGCTGTTATGCAGGACAGACAAGACCGACGCAACTATCATCGCCGCCGGTTCAGAAATGGAGCACAGCATGCGCGTCATGACACTGATTCTCGCCCTGACAACCCTTGCGGGTTGCGCCGGTCCATTGCCTGCCGTTGACCCGAACATGGCCTGGGTCGATCTGCGCACCATCACCGGC
>NZ_UWFA01000110.1 GCF_900601905.1 Pseudomonas viridiflava | reverse complement strand
GCCCTATACACCCTGGGGAACGTACACCACACAACCAGACACACCCTCTAAAAATACCAATAAAGCATAATTAGTTATCAAATAAATCACAAAAACCTATATTAGCTTAGAAGAAAAAAGACTTTTACAGCGCCCTTCCATAAGAATACGGTCTTAAAAACAGCTACAGCGCTGCGCTCGACTTGAAGAGGATTTTTCCATGCCCCGCACTCAACCTTCGACATTCCCAAACGGATTCGTGTATCGGAGGGCAGCACGATGAGCGGGCGCCCTCTCCTCACGCGCCTGCTGTTCGCCGCTATTACTGTCACCCTGCT
>NZ_UWFA01000121.1 GCF_900601905.1 Pseudomonas viridiflava | reverse complement strand
TTCATTGCAAACTTCATCACTCAGAAAACACAAAAAAGCCTTCGGTTCAACCTTCTCAGGCGGTGCATTCACCAACGCCGGATCCATCAAACTCCCCGCCTTGTCCTGATCCACAACCCCCGGCAACCTGGGCGGCGTGATGCCTATCCCGGTGCCGGTTCCGGCGGAGCCTCCAGCGTTGACGTTCGCGATCGGGCCGATCATGGTTATACCGCCCGCGTCGAGCTTGATGAAGCTCCCGCCCGCCTTCACGGTGAGCTCCACGCCCGCCTCGATAACGATCTTTTCGCCGGCCTTCACGTGAATCTCCGTGCCTGCGCTGGTCAGTTGCGCGGTGCCCAGTTTGACGTGCTGGTTCTGCGTGACCGTCAGGTGGTCGTCCATGCGGACTTCGGT
>NZ_UWFA01000350.1 GCF_900601905.1 Pseudomonas viridiflava | reverse complement strand
CTCCTCGGTGAGCAACATGCTTTGCGGGTCTGGAATCAGCGCCATATAAGCCAGCACTCCGACGATACTGCCGACGAAAATCCCCAGCGTCTGTGCGACCAACTGTTTGCGTGGCGTGGCCCCGATCGCCTTGCCCACCTTGCAGTCGTTCATCAGATCGGTGCATTGCCCGGCCGACCCGCCCGCCGTGTTGGCGCTCATCAGATTGATCGTCACCTGCCCTGGCGCGACGATGCCGAAGCTCAGTTGCGATAACTGCCCGATAGCACCAATGGGCGGAATGCCCGTCGCACCAACCACCCTGGCGGCCACCGCTGCCAGGCAAATGGCTAGAGGAATGGTCAACAGTGCCATCCA
>NZ_UWFA01000077.1 GCF_900601905.1 Pseudomonas viridiflava | reverse complement strand
ACTCCGCAGCACCCAAAGCCCCCCAGGAAATACCGTAGCGTGCCGAGATCAGGCAAGTGAACGGCCCTTCGAGCCCGCGCACGTCCGGAAAGATGTTCTCTTCGGGCACGAATACGTTATCCATCACGATCTCGCCGGTGATGGAGGCCCGCAGACCGACCTTGCCGTGGATCGCCGGAGCGCTGAGACCCGCCCAGCCTTTCTCGAGAACGAAGCCGCGGATATCACCCGCGTCATCCTTCGCCCAGACCACGAACACGTCGGCAATCGGGCTATTGGTGATCCACATCTTGCTGCCGGTCAGGCGATAGCCGCCCTCGACACTCCTGGCTCGGGTGATCATGGCGCCCGGATCGGAACCGTGGTTGGGCTCGGTCAGACCGAAACAGCCAATCCATTCGCCGGAGGCCAGCTTGGGCAGGTACTTCTGTTTCTGCGCCTGCGTAC
>NZ_UWFA01000319.1 GCF_900601905.1 Pseudomonas viridiflava | reverse complement strand
GCGAATACAAAAAGAACGGCACCATCGGCGAACTCACTGCGCCATTTTATGAGTTCGATGCCTATATCGTCTCTGCACCCGATCGCCAAGGCACGATGAATCACGTGCTGTGTCTGGCCCATCGTTACCGGGACATCGTGATCGATTTCTCGTCGCTGGTGAACCTCGATACGCGCTGGCAATTGCCCTGCGCGCTGTGGGATTACCTGCAGAACTACATGGACACCAGCGGCCCGCTGCCGGAGCTACCGCGCTATGAAGAGTTCCGCCACCTTGACCCGACCACCGCTGCCCACGACCTGAAAACCGGTCGCAA
>NZ_UWFA01000354.1 GCF_900601905.1 Pseudomonas viridiflava | reverse complement strand
TTTGAAACTCGCCGCTCACGCCAAGGATGTGATGGGTAACCGGGTGCAATTGATCATCGGCACCGGCGCGATCCGCACCGAAGATGCCGTGCTGTTTGCCAAGGATGCCAAGGCCCTCAAGGCCGATGCCATATTGGTCACCACCCCGCCCTACGCATTGCCGACGGATCAGGAAAACGCCATACATGCGCTGACCATCGATCGCGCGGCCAACATGCCGATCATGTTGTACGACTACCCGGGGCGGATGGGCGTGCAAATGAACGAGGACTACCTCGCTCGCGTGGGC
>NZ_UWFA01000089.1 GCF_900601905.1 Pseudomonas viridiflava | reverse complement strand
CACGGCAGGCAGCCTGAGCAGGTGGGTTTCGATGTCGGCCAGTTCGCGCGAGTCGATATACAGCTCCGAATGCCAGCCGACCAGATCATGAACCCGCAGCGCCAGGGCTTCCAGTTGATCGAGCTGTTCAGACCCGCCCCGCTTCAGATTGAAACGCAGGGCCCGTACGCCAGAGGCGTTGAGCATTTGCAGTTCTGCATCCGCGACACTGGACGGCAACTGAGTCACGCCGACGAAATTCGCGCCCAGCCGCTTCAGTGCCGCGAGCAGGTAAGTCTGATCAAAGCCCTGAAACGATCCCGAAACCACGGCAC
>NZ_UWFA01000105.1 GCF_900601905.1 Pseudomonas viridiflava | reverse complement strand
AACCGTCGAGGGTGTTGGCCAATGCGTTGCCGGTGGCATTGATTGCGTTGCTGCCGGCCAGGGTGATGTTTTCCAGCACTGAAAGCACTGGCGCCACACCATGGGTGCGGCGCTCTTCGGGGACCAGCGCAATGCCGTTACGCACTGCATCGCGGGGCGATTTCAGCTGCAAGGGCTGGCCGTTCAACAGCAACTCACCGCGCTCCGGCTTGAGCAACCCGAACAGGCTTTTCAGCAGCTCTTTGGCGCCCGAACCCACCAGCCCGGTCAGGCCGTCCACTTCGCCACGCCGCACACTCAGGT
>NZ_UWFA01000301.1 GCF_900601905.1 Pseudomonas viridiflava | reverse complement strand
GGATTTAGCTGGGGCCCCAAAACAGGCTACCCCGGTTGTGCCTGATGTCCTGTATGCACCGGTTTTGCTGCCGGTTCCCGACAGATCGCGAGCAAGCTTGCTCCCCCGGCCTGCGGCCAGAATCAAAAGCAGAGTTGTGTATAATGCTCAGCATGGGAGTGCTCAGCGTTATACATCAGTCTCAAAAAGCTCGTAGAGTCTGAACCGGAGTAATCGCGGTTGAATGTTTCCTTCCTGAAAATACTATTTCAGCGCCTTGACCTCATCCACTCCCTGCTCC
>NZ_UWFA01000032.1 GCF_900601905.1 Pseudomonas viridiflava | reverse complement strand
GCAGCACAGCGGTTCTGCGATGTCAGTGATGTTTGTTTACGGCTCAAGTCACCTTTTCGCCCCTGAGCGACTGACTTTGAAGGATCAAAGCAAGCAAAATCCCAGCTCCGTTTCCGGCCCGACTTCGTCGGGTTCCTTCGTCCTGACACTGATTCGGGGGCCGCCGCAACGGGCCATCCATGGCCCGGTGCGGCTTGCTCGGCGTCCTGCCTCGCATCCCCCGGATCAGCGCCAGGACTCAGCCGTCACTTACGTCGCAATCGGCGTCGTCAGTGCCATCGTGGTAAAAAAGCGCTTTTATGTTC
>NZ_UWFA01000153.1 GCF_900601905.1 Pseudomonas viridiflava | reverse complement strand
GAAGGATTTCCGGACCGGCGTCCACTTCACGGAGATATTCCTTGAGGTCCATGCCGGCGGTCCAAGCATCGCCGGCACCCGTCAGGACCAGCACGCCGGCTTCAGGATCCTGCTCGAGCGTTTCCAGCACATCGATCATTTCCCGGTTCAGCGTCGGGCTCATGGCGTTGCGTTTTTCCGGGCGATTGAGGATGACCCAGGCAATGCCCTGCTCGATTTCGACCTTAACGGTGGTCCAGCGGCCTTCGTACGTGCTCATCGTGGTGCTCTCTTGTTTTGATTGGAAGATGAATCAAACGTAAACCGGAAAATTAGTTATGTCAATTAACTGTTATTAACCTTAATTAACATTTACCGCACTCCATTCGGATATGCTGGTCACAACTGTGAACGCCCATGGCC
>NZ_UWFA01000178.1 GCF_900601905.1 Pseudomonas viridiflava | reverse complement strand
GCTTTTCACGCCTGAATGCTCAGCCCGTACTCGGCACTCGCATCCTGCAGCCATAGCCACCAGTAATCCGAGAAACTGCGGCGGATCAGCAGTTCCCAGGTCTCTTCGCCGGTCCTGCGGATCACCAGTTGCGATTTGGCGAACACCGTGCCGACCGCCTTGCCCACCGGGAAGTTGTCCGGGTGGACGTCGTAGCTGGTGGATTTCATCAATACCTGGCGCACTTTCGGGCCGGTCAGTTCGAGGATCGACTGGCCGCCGCTGACGTTCACGATGGCGATGTGCAGCCCTGCCAGCGCCTCACGCAGCTTCTGTTCTGCCGCGAA
>NZ_UWFA01000195.1 GCF_900601905.1 Pseudomonas viridiflava | reverse complement strand
CCGATATACCCTAACAACACCGCTCCAAGCAAGAGCGAAAAACCATCGCCCATCGGCACACCCGTGAGCGCGAAATCACTTCCGTAAAGACCGGCCAGACCGGTTACCGCTCCGTTCAGCCAGTTCAGGCCATAGGCCAGCACGCCCCAGGACAGAATCCCCGCCCCAAAACCGTACAGCGCGCCCATATAAAGGAAGGGCCTGCGCACATAGCTGTCCGTCCCGCCCACCAGCTTGATCACTTCGAGCTCGGTGCGCCGGTTCTCGATGTGCAGACGTATTGTGTTACCAATTACCAACAGCAAAGCCGAGACC
>NZ_UWFA01000395.1 GCF_900601905.1 Pseudomonas viridiflava | reverse complement strand
GAGACCGCCGCTGCCCAACGCGGTGGCGGGCGGGCGCGACACCACAGGGTTTCGGCAGGGTCCAGGTCCATCCCGGCAAGCCATTGCGGATCGTCCAAAGGGTGAGTCGTCAGTGACAGCAGACTGTCGGGCTCAAGCCCCAGCCGCTCGCAGAGCAAAGCCCGGTCCTGAAGATCACGGTCGGCGTAGACCAGCAGTCGGTAGAACTTGCGCAGATAGAGCATGGCGCCGGGTGCGTCTTCGAACAGCGTCCAGTTGGGTACCGAACGGGCGAAGCTCATGCCCTCCTCCCAACTGGTCCTGATGCCCAGCCGCTCGGCCAGCTGGCGATGGGCAAACCACAACAGGCCACTGAAGCCCAGTTCATCAAAACGCGGATAGAGCGTAGCG
>NZ_UWFA01000531.1 GCF_900601905.1 Pseudomonas viridiflava | reverse complement strand
CTGGCGTAAGCGATCGCGAAACGCACGGCATGAAGCAGGCATTGGCCTGCTTTTCCGCGTCGCTCAACACCGAGTCGAGATGTTCGGGCCGGCCGTCCAGTACAACGGTGCGGGAGGTGCCGCACACACCGACTTCGCACGAGCAGTCGATTGCGATGCCGGCATTGTGCAGACATGCGAGCGCACTGCTACCGGCGGGGACCTCGACGTCGTGCCCCGAGCGCACCAGACGCATGGTGAACGACGCCTCTCCGGCTGCCGGCGATGGAGCGCCGAAC
>NZ_UWFA01000076.1 GCF_900601905.1 Pseudomonas viridiflava | reverse complement strand
GCGTGAGGCTGATGAAGCAGGAAAGAACGAAAAACGGGCTGTAAAGCACCAGCATTTTCAGATAGACGCTGAACAACACGTGAAGCATGGCTTCGACTCACAGCAGCAGGTGGATGGCATCGGCAGTCTATCAGGCCACAGGCCTTTCCCGTCGCCGTCAGTTTTGCCGATAGTGCTCGCCATCCGACGTCAGCCCACGGGCCTTGTCACGGTGCGCCACCCAGTGCTCGACCAGTTCGCGCAACTGGGACAGTTCGATGGGCTTGGCCATGTGGCCGTCCATGCCGGCCTGGCGCGCGCGGTCCTTGTGCTCGGTGGGAATATGCGCGGTCAGGGCCACGACCGGCGTGCGTACGCGCTGGTTGCCGACTTCCCAGGCGCGTAACTGCTCGGTGGCCGAGAACCCGTCGAGAATCGGCATTTCGCAGTCCATCAGCACCAGGTCGTAGCGCTGCGCTTTCATGGCGCGGAGGGCTTCCTCGCCA
>NZ_UWFA01000555.1 GCF_900601905.1 Pseudomonas viridiflava | reverse complement strand
CTGCAACACCTGGGCAAGACCCTCCAGGCCGTGCAGCAGAAACGTGACCACCTGCGCTACCTGACCAACTACACCCGCGAAAAAAGAGCCCATGACCGTTACTGGCACCAGAGCACCGATGCTGACTGGGTCAAGGAACAACGCCAGAAGACTCAGCAGTCCTTGAGCGAACTGGAACAACACCTGGCCAAGGCCCTGAGCCCGGTGGCCGATCTGCCGACCGACTCCACCCACCTGCAAACCGCGTCCTCCGGCAAGCCGGGGTTGGCGCTGGTGTTTGCGGCGCAACAGCAGCGTGAGGTGCGTTCGGTGCTGGAAAGTTATCGCAAGGGGGTGACGGTGGCACCGAAGGTGGGGTTGCTGGGGGATGGGGCTGGGTTGTTGGTGTTTGTGGCGCAGGTGGTGAATTTGGTGGTGGTGCGCAGGGAGATGTCTTCGCAATCTAAGCCTCCCGGAGACCTAATGCCTCTAATAGCCCCGCTTGCAGCAATGGCGGCATCAGGGTTTGGCGCTGCGCAAGGAATTGCCGATACAGCTTTGAGCGCCCACGCCGCAGAGCTTGCAAAAAATCTGAAGAAAGCAGAGCTGTTAGGCGTTCATGTGCAGATGGGTAAATTGCATATTGGCCTTGGGATCGGTGGCTACATCGCAGGTATGATAGCTGCCGCTATGAGCCTCAATAGCGCCCATAAAAACTGGCAAGAGTCCGTACGTAACGGCAATAGCGATGCGCAGATCGGGGCCTCCATCAGCATGATGGGTAGTAGCGGTTTCTTGGCAAGCAACAGCTACGGCGCTTTGCAAACAGGCATCGCCTTCAAACACGTATTAGCTACAGCCCGCAATTCGCCAGCCAGAGTGGCCGCTTGGGCGGCGGCTGGCACACGCCTGTCCACGGTGTTCTTCCGCTTCAACATCGCAGGAGTTTTCCTCACTGCCCTTGAGCTGTCCGGCAGCTGGTACTACAACCGCAACAACCTCAGCCGTCACGATCACTGGTTGATGAGCACACCATGGGGCCAAGGGCAGGACCCTGACCAGTGCCTGTCACTACCCCTTGAGCACTACCTCAAAGAACTGCGTGCAAACTACCAAGCCCCGCGCATGCAAATCATCCCGGCCAGCGATACCGCACCTCGGCAGTTCCTGCTGCATTTCCCGACCCTGTCTGCTGCCGAGCTGACCAAGCCCATTGGCAGTCATGCCAGCGCTGCTGTACTCAATATCGGTGGCTATCAATTGATACGCGAAGTTCATGGCCGGATGGGCAGGCCCGAACAATGGAGCCCCTTGAACGAAGCGCTGGAGGACTGCCTGCACATCAAACAGCTTGATCCGCTGATAGTGGAGTTGATCGACATGCGGGGGCTGATCAAATCAGATCTGCTCAGTCATACCGACATCGTGCTCTCCATCCAGCTAGGCCCGATCAATCCGCAAGGACAATATGAAGCCAACGTGTATGAGGTGCGCTTCCCGGTGCTGGGCGAAAGCGGCGATTTCCCGACAGCGAACCTCAATCCGCCAGGAGAGTGCACGTACTTCAAGATCAATCCAGACCTGATGCCTAGGGTGAAAAAGTAATGGCAGAAGATACGGGCCCGCCGCCTATCAATCACGCCCCTTATGCCGGGATGCTGGAAGCCTTTCCGACGGGTCAGGTGACTTATCTGGCCCCACTACCGTTGCACACCGATTTACCGGCCCAGGACTACGGATGTGCCGTGGGCGAAGTAACCGATACCTACCTGGACTTCGGAGTTGGTTTGCCTGCAGTGTTCGGCTGGCAAATGACGCTAGGCGGCCCATTTTGGGCTATCTGGTTTTTCGGTTTTTTTTCGCCTTTTCTTTTGTGGTTCTTAGGAATTGCGGACGGAGACACAATGGAAAGGGCCGTAGAGTTCGCGCTGCAATTCATGCCCTACGGTCTCAAAGTAGGATGCGCGGCCGCCGCAGTCACCCTAACCATCTACCTCACCATCACCTTCCACCACCTCCTCAAATACAAGGAAGTCGTCCCTACCCGTTTCAACCGTCAACGCCGTGAAGTCTGCTTCGTCCCTCACGGCCACACCGAGCCTATCTTCGTGCCGTGGGAGTCGTTGTCAGCTTGGGTCGTTCAGGCCAGAAGCGTGACGCAGTACGGCCCGGATATCCGCTACGCCATGGGCGTCGGCTTTTATCATCCGCCCCATGATGAGCATTACAGCCTGGAGTTTTTCTGCGCGGGGTTTGACCTGGCGGTGTGCAACTGGGAGGCGATTCGCGCCTACATG
>NZ_UWFA01000373.1 GCF_900601905.1 Pseudomonas viridiflava | reverse complement strand
GGCCGGCATCGTCGCCGTCATGAAAGGTGAGCGGGTGGGGCGCTACTTTGTGCTTGCCTGGTCGGTTTTCATGATCGGCGGTCTGGTCTTCGGGCTGATGCTGATGGGTTACCTGCCCAACACCTTCCTGACCATGTACGCCTCGCACATCGGCACATTGCTGGAGATGGCGTTCCTGTCGATGGCGCTGGCGGACCGCATCAACCATGCCCGTTACCAACAGGAACAAACCTTGCTGGCTTACGGCAAGGATCTGGAACGCCTGAACCAGCAACTGGCCACCAGCAACCGGCTCAAAGACGAATTTCTTGCCACGCTCACCCACGAATTGCGCACCCCGATGAAC
>NZ_UWFA01000167.1 GCF_900601905.1 Pseudomonas viridiflava | reverse complement strand
TGCAGGGCGAGGTCCGAGAGGTTTTTGGCTGAGCCAAAGCCGCCGGGGATGATCAGTGCGTCGAAATCGCCGGCGTTGGCCTCGCGAATGTCTTTCACTTCGCCGCGGGCAATGCGCGCCGATTCGATCAGTACGTTGCGCGATTCGGGCATTTCTTCGCCCGTCAGGTGATTGATTACATGGTGTTGAGCGATGTCCGGCGCGAAGCACTGGACCTGCGCGCCACGTTGATCCAGGCGTAGCAGGGTCAATACGCTTTCATGAATTTCAGCGCCATCGTAGAC
>NZ_UWFA01000082.1 GCF_900601905.1 Pseudomonas viridiflava | reverse complement strand
GATCAACTGCTTGCCGTGCAGCGAAGCCACGAATGTCAGGCATGAATTAAGGCTGCGATAGCGCAGCTGTTGCTCGCCCGTTGCGTCGGTTTGCAGCTCGCCCACCACAACGGTGCAGGCGCCGCAGTCACCGCTGGCGCACCCTTCCTTGGTGCCGGGCTTGTGTGCCTGCTCTCGCAGGTAGGTCAGCACGGTCATGTTCGGATTCAGGCTGCGCTCGATTTTTAGCTCTTGGTTCAAAAGGAACTGAATCACGGCGCAAAGCCCTCACATGTATTGTCATCAGACATATCGATGAATCTATCAGCTCTGCCAATTGGGTCAATTTGTTTCTGACTCTTAAGTCAGGAAATCGGCTTTCCCTCGGCTTTCCGATCACGCTTGCGCAGGCTCCTGTGTATCGAGCCAAGGATAATTCAAGGT
>NZ_UWFA01000001.1 GCF_900601905.1 Pseudomonas viridiflava | reverse complement strand
CATCAAGCACAAGCTACGGGCCACGGGTGAGCGCGAGGTCAAGTCGCTGGTGGTCGGCGAGCTGGTCATGGGCGAGCTGCAAAAGCTGGATGAAGTGGCCTATATTCGCTTCGCGTCCGTGTATCGCCGCTTTCAGGACCTCAACGAGTTTCGTGAAGAAATCGACCGTCTGGCCCGCGAGCCGGGTAAGGAATGTGTGCAGTGTTGACTGAACAGGCAGCCCTCGACGTTCATTACATGCCCATGCGCTGGAACTGGCGCGCAAGGGCCTTTATTCGACACACCCCAACCCGCGAGTCGGTTGCGTGATCGTGCGTGACGGCCAGATTGTCGGTCAGGGCTGGCATGCG
>NZ_UWFA01000004.1 GCF_900601905.1 Pseudomonas viridiflava | reverse complement strand
TATTGCTGTGCGTCAGCGCATCAATGTGTTCTATCGCCCCCCCGGACTTGGCGGCGATCCGGCCGACACTGCCAGTGCATTGTTGTGGGCGTTGACTTCAAACCAGTCGGCCAGCGTTGTGCTGACAGTCCACAACCCAACGCCTTATCACGCTTCGCTGCAAGCACTGCACATCGATGGTGTTCAGGTCGCAGAGTCACTGTTACTGGCGCCGGGCGAACAGGTTGAACGGGTTTTACCCAAGAACGTAATGCCCTCTTTGCACCCTCGTTTTTCTTACCGGGCCCTGACCGACTATGGCGGTCAGCGACGCTGTTGCGCACGGTTAAACGGGCAGGCGACCTTGACGGCGCGCCTGCTGGAGAGCAACGCCTTTCAGGAAGAATGCTGATATG
>NZ_UWFA01000175.1 GCF_900601905.1 Pseudomonas viridiflava | reverse complement strand
GTTTGTCCGCCCAGCTGGCGCTGGTTTCGGCCAGCCAGACGGCCATGGGGCGATCGTCAAACAAGTGCACGCCTTTGCCGTACTGAACGTTTTCGAAGCTCACCCGCTGCATGAAGTACTCACGCTCGGCCGCGACTTTCATGACCTGGGCGCATTTGAACGCCGTCCACTGCACTTCGCTATAGGCCACGTGCAGCTCAGCTCGGCGTGAAAAGACCAGCGCAGGGTCGTTCTCGATCACGCAGTCGCGTTTGTTGCTGCTGACGTCGTCGCCTTTGAACAGCAGGGCCGCCGCCGAGCCATCTTGGGTCTTGTACTCGTGCAAGAATCCCGTGGAACTGTCGATGATGTACAAAAAACCATCGCGAATCAGACGAAAGCCCAGCGGCCGGGACGCCAGCGTGTAAGGCATGCTCAGCTCACGGGCCGGGTCGAGGTCTTCAACCCGGCCATAGCGGATCGGCAGCAGTTGCAGGGTCTGCATCATCAACGGACACATACCCGCTGCGTCGAGGGGGTAATCGCGTTGTGCTTTGGCGACGAGGTTGGCCATGTGCCCGCGTGGGGTCATGAACGGTTGGGTCATTGCAGGCTCCTTGCCTGGGCGGCGTGATCTAGGCCGGGTCCGGAGCGCTGAGTCTGACTGGCTGGCCGTCCCTTGTTAGGAAGGCAGGGTGGCTGATGAGCAGAGGGTGCTCAATACGGGGAAAGGGGTTTGGGAAAAGCCCTACAAGAATTGTCGAGTTTTTTTCCGAAACTGAAGGTATTTCATTTCCTGGTTGGCGCTGCCGCTGCAGTTACCAGGGAGTTACGGCAGCGGCGCGAACGGCGTACGGCCTTCAGCGGTTTGCAATTCCAGCAGGTATTTGCGGAAGATCTGGCCCAGCACCTGAGTGGCGACTTCCAACTCGTCGCGCTGCATGCGCTCCGACACTTCATCGGCTGCATCCAGTGCGTCTTCAGAACCATTGACCGAGGCCATCTTCAGGACGATATACGCCTGAATATTATTGGCCTGCACGCCTTCGCCCTTCGAGAACATCAGGCCCAGCTGGTATTGCGCCTGGGCATGACCTTGCAACGAAGCTTTCTCGAAATAACCGAGTGCCTTGGGCAGATCGCGTTGTGCGTGTTTACCGTCGTAGTAAAACTCGCCCAACTCGTATTGTGCTTGTGCATCCCCGGAGTCGGCAGCTTGCTCACAGGCCGAAAGCGCTGCGGGCAGGTTGTCTGGCTGGGTATTGAGGGTGCAACGACCCACCGCTGGGATTAACAACGAGTTGCCGCCTGCATTCGCCAGCAGGGGATGAATAAGCAACAGGCAGCCCAATGCAAGGGTGCGGCCGGTGCGGTTCATGGGAATCGACTTACCTCTGAAAAAGGTGCGGGCGGACCCGTCCAGCTAAACGTGCTGGCTGCGCATTATGAAATAAGCAGGGCCAACCTTACAAAGTCTTTACGGAATTTCTGCTGCGCGGGGCTGAAAAGCCCGGTTTAGCTGAGTGTTTGTCGTCCGTAGGAGCGGCTTTAGCCGCGAAGACCGCAGTCATGACTACCAATAGGTCGCGGATGTACGGCCTCTTCGCGGCTAAAGCCGCTCCTACGACGGGGTGTCAGCGTTTACTTCAACGCCGCAAACGCCTTCTCGGCCGCATCCAGGGTCAGTTTCAGTTCTTCGTCGCCGTGGGCGATGGAGGTGAAGCCGGCTTCGAATGCGCTTGGGGCCAGGTAGACGCCGCCGTCAAGCATCAGGTGGAAGAAGCGTTTGAAGCGGTCGGCGTCGCTGGTCATGACGTCATTGAAGGTCACGATCTCCTTGGCATCGCTGAAGTACAGTCCAAACATGCCGCCCGCCTGGGTGGTCACGAATGGGATGCCGGCGGCGTCGGCGCGTTGTTGCAAGCCTTCGAGCAGGCGACGGGTGAAGTCACGGAGCTCGTCGTGGAAGCCTGGGCGGCTGATCAGGCGCAGCGTGGTCAGGCCTGCGGCCATGGCCAGCGGGTTGCCGGACAAGGTGCCCGCCTGGTAAACCGGGCCCAGCGGCGCGATGTGCGACATGATTTCGCGTTTGCCGCCGAAGCAGCCCACCGGCATGCCGCCACCGATGATCTTGCCGAAGGTGCTCAGGTCCGGCGTGACGCCGTAATAAGCCTGCGCGCCACCGAGGGCGACGCGGAAACCGGTCATGACTTCGTCGAAGATCAGCACCACGCCGTGCTCATCGCACAGCTCGCGCAAGCCTTGCAGGTAACCCGGTGCAGGCGGTACGCAGTTCATGTTGCCTGCCACTGGCTCAACGATGATGCACGCGACTTCCTGACCCACTTCGGCCAGCAGCTCTTTAACCGCCGCCAGGTCGTTGAACGGCACGGTCAGGGTGTGTTTGGCGAAGGCAGCAGGGACGCCCGGCGAACTCGGCACGCCAAGGGTCAATGCGCCGGAACCGGCTTTGACCAGCAGGCTGTCGGAGTGACCGTGGTAGCAGCCTTCGAACTTGATGATGCTGTCGCGACCGGTGAAGCCACGGGCCAGGCGAATAGCGCTCATGGTCGCTTCGGTGCCGGAGCTGACCATGCGCACCATCTCCATCGACGGCACGATGGAGCAGACCAGATCGGCCATTTCGGTTTCCATGGCGGTCGGTGCGCCATACGACAAACCGTGTTGCAACTGGTTGCGCACGGCATCCAGCACTTCCGGATGGCTGTGGCCGAGGATCATCGGGCCCCACGAGCCGACGTAGTCGACGTAACGCTTGTCGTCCTCGTCGGTGACGTAGGCGCCTGCCGCATGTTTGAAGAACAACGGCGTGCCGCCCACGCTCTTGAAGGCTCGAACGGGCGAATTGACGCCGCCAGGGATGTGTTTTTGAGCGTTGGCAAAAAGCGTTTCAGAACGGGACATGAGCAGGTCTCTGGCTTAATCGAAATAGGGGCGGGCGCGTTCAGGCCTTTTTAAGCAGGGCGTTGAAGGCGCGGGCGCGGCGGGTAACTTCCTGGGTGTTTTCGGCACCGAACAGGCCGTGGACGACGGCCAGCAGATCGGCGCCGTGCTCCACCAGCGGGGGAGCGTTCTCCAGGGTGATGCCGCCGATGACGGCAATCGGCAAGTGGAAGCGGGCACGGGCTTGACGCAGGACATCCAGCTCGATGGCCGGAGCGCCGGGTTTGGTCGTGGAGTTGAAGAAGCGCCCGAAAGCAAGGTAACTGGCGCCTTCGGCCTTGGCTTTGTCGGCCATCTCAAGACTGCCATGGCAGGTCGCGCCGACGATGGCCTTGTGGCCCAGCAAGCCTCGGGCGTCAGTCAGCGAGCCATCGGTTTGCCCCATGTGCACGCCGACATCCAGCCGGGCGGCCAGGTCAGCGTCGTCATTGACGATCAGGCGGGTCTTGTAGCGCTCACACAGCTTGAGCAGTGCGGTGGCTTCGCGCAGGCGGCGGGACTCGTCGCTGCCTTTGTCGCGGTACTGCAACAGCGTGACACCGCCATCGAGCGCGGCTTCGACATAGGAAAGGAATTTACCAGCCAACAGTTGACTGTCGGTAATGGCGTAAAGACCACGCAGTTTCATGGTTGGAGCCTCATCACGTGGCGTTACGAGCAGAAATCCAGGGGCAGGCGGCGGGGGACGAATTGTCCCTTGCCCAGCTGTTCGGCATCGCGCAAGGTTCGCCAAGTGTAGTCCAGCGCCGTCTGGACCGCGCTGATCAGGTGTTCACCCTGGGCCAGGCGACCGGCAAGTGCGCTGGCCAGCGTGCAGCCGGAGCCGTGATAACTGCCGGGCAGGCGCTGACAGGTAAAGGTGCGGGTTTCGCCGCCACGGATATAAAGACGGTTGTGAACCTGCTCCTCATCGCCGTGCCCGCCGGTGATCAGCAGGTGCTCGCAGAACGGCAGCAGTTTCGCCGCGCATTCGTCTGCCGTGCCTTCCGGCAATTCTGCCAGTATGCGTGCCTCCGGCAGATTGGGCGTGGCGATGGTGGCCAGCGGCAGCAGGCGCTCACGCATGGCATAGCCGACTTCGTCCTTGCCCAGTTGCCCGCCGCCACCGGCACGCAAAACCGGGTCGCAGACCATCGGCAGATGCGCGTGGGCCGTGAGCAATTCGACGATGGTGTCGACCATTTCCAGCGAACCCAGCATGCCCAGCTTCACCGCCGCGACGGTCGAGTCGTTGAGTACGGCGTTGGCCTGCGCCAGCACCCATTCACGATCCAGCACCCGAAAGTCAGTGACGTTGACCGTGTCTTGCACGGTTAACGCAGTCACGGCCGGAGCCGCGTGACAGCCTTGGGCAAGAAGGGCTTCGATATCTGCCTGCAAGCCGGCACCACCACTTGGATCGTGGCCGGAGAGACAAAGGACAACAGGGCGGGAGGAGTAGATAGTCATGGAGCGCGAGCTTACCACTAAACTTTTTTCCAGGCCGCCTATCGCCAGCGGAATTTTCTTACAGGCTAAAGCGACGTAGGCCTGCTGCAACAGTCTGATATTCATTGGTCTAGCGCTGTTGCGAACGCTGTAAGTGCTGATTTAGAGCCTTCGCTGCGTTTTTTATAGTTGGCTCTGAAAGCCTTTTGCCAGCTATGCTCCGGGCGGTTCTTTGAATCGGCGGGCCGCGAGGGACCTGGCAAGTGGTGAGATATGGCGCAATTGCCGGTCGTACCCAGGCGTGTTGCGGGCTATGTTAACGGCGATCTGCAACTACTCTGAAACACCAGGACACGCAGGAACCATCGCTCCAATGGAAGGGGGCCAGGCTGATGTACCTTTCCGGGGCTTTATGCGCAATTTGCTGATCTTGCTGGTCTTGTTTCTGCCGCAGTGGGTCGGTGCCGTCGAATTCGACGAGAGCACCCGAGGCCTCGCGCTGAGCCGTGGGGTTGAGGTCTTCGAGGACATCAACGGCGATGCTTCCATCAGCGACGTCAGCTCGGCCGCCATGTCCGACAGCTTCAAGCCGCTGCGCACTGAATCGCTGAACGCCGGGTTTTCAAACTCGGCGTTCTGGCTGCGTGTCGAGCTGTTGTACCGGCCCAGGGACGCCAGGATCCATCGCGACTGGCTGCTGGAGCTGGCCTACCCGCCCATGGACTTCGTGGACTTCTACCTGCCTGATGTCGACGGCACCCAGAAGCTGGCCTGGCAGACCGGCGATATGCTGCCGTTCTCCAGTCGCCAGTTTAAGCAGAACAACTATTTATTCGAGTTGCCCTTGCTGCCGGGGCAGAGCAAGACGGTCTACCTGAGGGTCAAGAGTTCAAGCTCGATGCAGGTGCCCCTTGCCCTGTGGAGCACCAGCGCCTACCTGGAAGATCAGCCGTCCAGGTTATACGTACTGGGCGTGCTGTTCGGGGTGCTGCTGGTCATGCTGATCTACAACCTGTGCATTTATGTCGGCGTGCGCGACCCCAGTTATCTCTATTACGTGCTGTATATCGCCCCGTTTGCGCTCTATCAGATTTCGCTCAATGGCATCGGTGTCGAGTATCTCTGGCCGGAAAATCCATGGCTGGCCAATCTGGCGCCGGTCTTTCTGTTGATGCTGTCGATCCTGTTTGCCTGCCAGTTTTCCCGTTCCTTCCTGCAGACCCGAGCCATAGCCCGGTGGCTTGATCGTTCGTTGGTAGCGCTGATGGTCGCGGCGGGTCTGATCATGGCATTGAGCCTCGTACCAAACATGGGCATGGCGTTGCGGCTGTCTGGTGCGGTGGTGCTGGCATTCACCGTGATGGTGTTTGTGGCGGGGATTGTCGCGATGGTCCACAAGGTGCCAATCGCGTGTTACTTCGTGGTTGCCTGGACGGCCTTTCTGCTGGGCAGCTCGATCCATGTCGGCATGCTCATGGGCTATCTGCCGCATTCGTTTTTCACCATGTATGCCAACCAGATCGGCTCGGCGCTGGAAGCGGCGTTGCTGTCCATGGCCCTGGCGGCACGCATCAACCAGAGTCGCGAAGAGCATGCCCAAGTCATGCGTGAAGCCAGCGAAAATCTTGAGCGCGCCAACCAGCAACTTGCTGCCTCCAATCGGCTCAAGGACGAGTTCCTCGCCTCGCTGACTCACGAGTTGCGCACGCCGATGAATGGCATCATCGGTTCGCTGGAGCTGATGCAGACCGTTGAGTTGAATGATGAGCTGGTGTCCTATCAGCAGACGGCCGCCAGCTCCGCCGAAGACATGATGAACCTGGTCAACTCGATCCTGACCCTGACTGAACTGCAGGCCGGACGAATCAGCCTGATCCACGAGCCTTTCAGCCTCGGCTGTCTGTTTGTGAAGCTGCGTGAGGGTTTTGCTGAGGCGGCCCGGGCCAAAGGGCTGCGTTTCTCCATCGAAATGGTCGAATCGCTGCCTGACAAGGTGACCGGCGATGTCAGAAAACTTCGCCAATGCCTGGAGTGCCTGGTGGATAACGCCATCAAGTTCACGGTGTCCGGATCGGTCAAGGTGCGAGTACGGGCGCGGGCTCGAGAGGCAGGCCTGGGCACGCTGCAGTTGTTCGTCGAGGTGATCGACAGCGGTATTGGATTTGGCCGCATGGACGAAGCCACGTTGTATCAGCATTTCTTCCAGCTTGATGGTTCGCTGACTCGCCAGTACGGCGGGCTGGGAATTGGCCTGGCGATCTGCTCGCAGTTGATGGAGCTGCAGGGTGGTCGGCTCAGCCATCGCTCCGAGCCAGGCAAGGGCAGCTGTTTTGTCGTGAGCGTGCCTCTGTTGTGCGAAGAACAAGCCGCCGACGCGATTTCCCCTGCCACCCGGCTGCGCAACGGCGCCTGAGGGTAAAAGCGCCGTTGATTCGTCGGATATGGCACTTTTTAATGGGTATCGGGCGGTTCATGATCGCACCCTCTAGCCACTTGCGAGTACCGCCTTCGCAGCCCTCGTAACCTCGGTCAGCTCCGACAGGTCGGTGGTGCGTCTGAAGAAACGCAGAACGTGCAGGAGCTGCCGAAGGCTGCAAAGGCGATGTATCAGGCGCGCAGCCATCGCTGCGCCCCAGACCGTAATTTTCCTTGATGAAGGAGGCGCGTCATGAACCTGCATCAGTTCGCCGAAACCCATGAAGTGACCAACCAACCGCCGTCCCTGGAGGGCGCCAATCTCTACCGAATCGACCTGGCGCTGCAACAGTGGGCGCAGCGATTTGGCGCGGATTGGGCTCAGGGGCGGATTGATGCCTACGGCGCGCTGGCAGGCGGGCCATTGATGGCCGCCGGGTTTCTCGCCAATCAGAATAAACCGGTCTTTGCCAGCCATGATCGTTACGGTCATCGCATTGATCTGGTGGAATTTCATCCTGCCTACCATGAGCTGATGCGCACGGCGGTTGAGCACGGCCTGCCATCATTGCCGTGGACCGATCCTCAGCCCGGCGCTCATGTCGCCCGGGCAGCCATGAGTTATCTGCACAGCCAGGCGGAAGCGGGCAGCGGTTGTCCGTTGACCATGACCTTCGCCAGTGTTCCGGCTTTGCGCCTGCAACCTGATCTCGCCAGACACTGGTTGCCCAAAGTACTCGCCACTGACTATGACCCGCGCAACCTCGGCATGGCCCATAAGGCCGGTGTGACCATCGGTATGGCGATGACCGAAAAACAAGGCGGCACCGATGTGCGCGCCAATACCACCCGCGCCTACCCGACTGGCGCGCCGGGGCCTGGGCAGGCTTATGAGTTGATCGGGCATAAGTGGTTTTGCTCGGCGCCGATGTGCGATGCGTTTTTGACCCTGGCACAAACCGACAAAGGTCTGAGCTGTTTCCTGCTGCCCAGACATCGCCCGGATGACACCCGCAACGAGTTCTACATACAGCGGCTGAAGAACAAACTGGGCAATTGGTCCAATGCGTCCAGCGAGGTCGAGTTTCGCGGTGCGCTGGCGTGGATGATCGGTGAAGAAGGGCGAGGAGTGGCGACCATCATTGAAATGGTCGCCATGACCCGCTTTGATTGTATGGTCGGCTCCAGCGCCTTGATGCGTCAGGCCCTGACTCAAGCCACTCATCATTGCGCCCATCGCACGGTCGGCGGCCGGGTGCTCGCCGAGCAGCCGTTGATGCAGAATGTGCTCGCTGATCTGGCGCTGGAAAGCGAAGCCGCCTTGGCCTTGAGCCTGCGCATGGGCAGGGCGCTGGATCATCTGGATGATCCACATGTAGTACGATTCGCCCGGCTGGTAACGGCCGTGGGTAAATACTGGATCTGCAAACGGGCCCCGGCCATGATCAATGAGGCTGCGGAATGCATGGGCGGCGCAGGTTATGTGGAGGACAGCATCCTGCCGCGTCTGTATCGCGAAGCGCCGGTCAATTCCACCTGGGAAGGCTCGGGCAACGTGCAGTGCCTTGACGTATTGCGCGCGCTGTCCAAAGAGCCGGGCGTGCTGGACACCCTGTTCGATGAATTGGGCGACGGCCATGGCGATCAGCACCTGGCGCTGCACATCGATCGCCTTAAAGCGGCATTCCGGGACACCAGCGACATCCAGTACCGCGCCCGACAGCTGACCGAGGATATTGCCGTGGCGCTGCAGGCCAGGTTGCTGCTGGAGGCGGGTAACTCGGCAGTCAGCGACGGATTCATCGCCAGCCGAATCGCATCGCGCAACGGGGTATATGGCACCTTGCCTCGCGGAGTGGATGTCGAGACGTTGGTGATGCGCTCCTCGCCACAGACCTGACACCAGGCAGGTCCTGCAGAGCGAGGCTTGCCTGCGATCAGAGCGCTGGGGTTTCAAGCTAACCGCATCCAGCCTCATCGCGGGCAAGCCTCGCTCCCACAGAATCGGGTTTCCAGGGAGGAATCTTCCACACCGCCACTAGTGCCTTCCCCCGAGGATGCAGGCAAGATGGAGGCCTGCAAGATCAGAAGGATACGAATCGTGACCGAAAACTTTATTGTCGTTGAAACGGCCGAGCAGGCGGTTGACCGCCTGGCTGCCCTGCACGAGCGTGCGACCAGCGCGTTGAGCCTTGCTCTGAAGCGTTATCTGAAAGACCGGGTCGAGCCCGATGCCGATGAGCGCTCGCTGTTTCGCTATCCTGAAATACGCTTGACCTACCACAGCCATGGCGAAGTGCCGCTGACCACCCGCGCCTACGCCAAGGTCCAGCTCCCAGGCGTTTACAGCGTCACCGTGACCCATCCGGCGGCGTTCCGTAAATACCTGCTCGAACAGCTCAAACCGTTGATGGCTGAATTCACCATCGTTGTGGAAGTGGGTGTCAGCGAGCAGAACATCCCTTACCCCTACGTGGTCGAGCAGGGCGATGAGTTGGCCGGTTCCGGTGTCACGGCTGCGGCGCTGGCGCGGGTTTTCCCCAGCACTGATTTGTCCGCCGCCACCGATGGTATTGCCGATGGCCTTTATGACTGGGCCAACACCAATCCGCTGCCTCTGGCCCTGTTCGATGCCGCCCGGGTAGATTTTTCCCTGCGTCGGCTGGTGCACTACACCGGCAGCGACTGGCGTCATGTGCAGCCGTGGATCCTGCTGACCAACTACCACCGCTATGTAGACCAGTTCATCGTGCACGGCCTGGAAAAACTGCGCGAAGACCCGCGTTTCGTGCGCATGGTCCTGCCTGGTAACGTGGTCGTCGAGAAGAGCATGGATCACGGCGAGGCTCAGGCCATCGTCGCCAGCGTGGTCTGGCACCGCTACCAGATGCCGGCTTACCACCTGATCGCCGAAGACGGTCATGGCGTTACCCTGGTCAACATTGGCGTCGGCCCGTCCAACGCCAAGAACATCACCGATCACCTGGCCGTGCTGCGTCCGCACTGCTGGCTGATGATCGGCCACTGCGGCGGCCTGCGTCAGTCGCAGACCATCGGTGACTATGTGTTGGCGCACGCCTACATGCGTCGCGACGGCATTCTTGATCGGGTCTTGCCGCCCCACATCCCGATCCCGGCACTGGCTGAAGTGCAGCTGGCGTTGCAGGAGTCGGCCGCGCAAGTGACTGGCGAGCGTGGCGACGATCTGAAAAAGCGGCTGCGGACCGGCACCGTGCTGACCTACGACGACCGCAACTGGGAATTGCGCTGGGCCCAGGAGCGTCCATTGATCAACCTGTCCCGTGCGGTTGCCGTGGACATGGAAAGCGGCACCATTGCGGCCCAGGGTTATCGCCTGCGAGTGCCGTATGGCACGTTGTTGTGCGTCTCGGACAAGCCGCTGCACAGTGAAATCAAACTGCCAGGCTCGGCCAACGCGTTCTACGAGCGTGCGGTCAGCCAGCATTTGAATATCGGGATTGCCGCGCTGGACCTGTTGCGTACCGAGCTGAACTCGTTGCACTCGCGCAAATTGCGCAGCTTCGATGAGCCGCCGTTCCGTTAAGTGTTTGGTATTTGCACAAGGGGCCACTAAAGTGGCCCTTTCTGTTTTCCGATTACCGAAACCTCATGTCCCGTATCCAGCGTCCTCCCGCTCGTCGCCCTGCCAGTCCGGGTACAAACCGTCGCATCGCCAAGGCTCCGCCAGCCGAGCCGAAACTGATTCTGTTCAACAAACCGTTTGACGTGCTGACCCAGTTCAGCGATGGCGAAGGGCGGGCGACGCTCAAGGATTTCATCGATGTCCCCGGCATTTACCCGGCCGGTCGGCTGGACCGGGACAGCGAGGGGTTGCTGCTGTTGACCAACGACGGCCAACTGCAGGCGCGGATTGCCGACCCCAGACACAAGTTGCCCAAGACCTATTGGGTGCAGGTTGAAGGCGAGCCCACTGCTGAACAGCTGCAGCAGTTGCGCGACGGCGTGCAGCTCAATGACGGCCCGACCTTGCCTGCCCAGGCCCGGCAGCTGGACGAGCCGCAGCTGTGGCCGCGTGACCCGCCGGTACGGTTTCGCAAGAGCGTGCCCACCAGCTGGCTGGAGCTGATCATCAAGGAAGGCCGCAATCGCCAGGTGCGACGCATGACAGCAGCGGTTGGCTTGCCGACGCTGAGGCTGGTGCGGGTCAGGATTGGTGACTGGAGCATCGAGGGGCTGGATCAAGGGCAGTGGCGGGAAGTGCCGGCGAAGTTGTGATCATGTGGCTGTATTTGATTTTGTGGGAGCAAGTTTGCTTGCGAAGAAGGTGTTTGATTCCTGGCATGCTCGGTGAAGGTACTTGAGTCTTCGCGAGCAAGCTCGCTCCCACAGGGAGTCCGTTCCGTTTCTACGATTCAGCTTCCCATGTAAGCAATCACCACACTCTTGATCACAAACGCCATGATCCCCAAACCCAGCACGAAGAACAGGATCATGGTCCCGAAGCGTCCGGCCCTGGAGTTTTTAGCCAGGTCCCAGACGATGAACCCCATGAAACCGATGAGCAGGGTGACCAGAATCGTCATCATCCATTCTTCGAGTAGCGCCGGGTCCATGGTTTCTCTCCAACCGGTCAGTTGCGCAGATGTGTCAAGGGCATCTCGGTGCTGGCCAACACCTGATTAAGCACAAAGCTCGACCTGACGCTGGTCACGCCTTCAATACGAGTAAGGTGGCCCAACAGCAGTTTTTGGTAATGATCCATGTCAGGCACCACGACTTTAAGCTGGTAGTCCGCATCCATCCCCGTCACCAGACTGCAATCCTGAACCTGAGGCAGGTTGCGAATATGCATCTCGAAATTTTCGAAGCGCTCCGGCGTGTGACGGTCCATGCCGATCAACACGTAGGCGGTGAGGTTCAGGCCCAGCTTTTTGCGGTCCAGGAGTGCAACCTGGCGGACGATATAGCCGTCATCTTCAAGCTGTTTGACCCGTCGCGAGCAAGGCGAGGGCGACAGGCCGATGCGCTCGGCCAACTCCTGATTGGAAATCCGTGCGTCACGCTGCAATTCCGCCAAAATGCTCAGGTCATATCTGTCGAGTTTGCTCACGAACTTCCCCTTTCTCGGTTGGATTGCGCCGAATTATTCATCTGAAGTTAAAAATTGCGCAAGTAATGTTTTATCGAGCAATTTTCGCAATCATCTGCCACGCCCTCAGGCCTATTCTTTTTAACAGAATCACTGCCCGGACATAGCGTCCAGCGCGGCTCGCCGAATCAGGCCAGCCGCGGCCTCCAGCCCCAAAGGGTTGGCCAGGCCCCCGGGCTGCATACTGTCCAGAAGACGGCATGAGGTGAGCCGACGTCAAAAGCGTTGAGCCAGGACGAAATTCCCAAAGGGGGCCGCCAGGCCCCCTTTTTCTTGCATCAGGATTATGTTCGAGACTGGTAGCCTGCTGATAGCATGCGGCGAACGGCGCATCAATATCGCAGTCCTATTCGTATCCACCGGCATCCCTGTGAGGCAAGCATGAAATCGGGCATCTGGCATTTGGCAGGTATCAGCCTGTTGTGTCTAAACATGAGTGCCCAGGCGCTGGCCGGGGACGAAGCGCCCCGCGACATGAACCGCGGCAATGGCGGCGGTCAGCCGAATGCGGCGCAACAGCAGCAGTATGAGCGCCGCCAGCAACAGCAGCAGGTTCAGCAACAACGCGATCAGCAGCGTGATGTCCAGCGTCAGCAGGATCAGCAGGTTCGTGACGTGGATCGCCAGCAGCAACAGCAGATTCAACAGCAACAGAATCAGCAGCGTCAGGTCGAGCGTCAGCAACAGCAGCAGATTCGCGACGTGGATCGTCAGCAGCAGCAACAGATTCAACAGCAGCAGATGCAGCAGCGGCAGGTCGATCGCCAGCAACAACAGCAGCTTCAGCAGCAACAGATTCAGCAACGCCAGATCGAGCAGCGTCAGCAATTGCAGCAGCGCCAGAACAACCTGCCGATCCAGAGCGGTCCCGGCGAAGCCCGGCAGACTCAACCTCCGCGCCAGGGCTACTATCAGGACAACGGCTATCGAGGCAATCGCGGCGACAACCGGCCCAACGATCACTGGACCGGCCGACCTGATGGTCACGGCAACGGTTGGGGCGGTGGCCCGCAATATCGCCCGGGCTATGTCACGGATCGAGTGCCCGGTAGCTATTCACGGGTGCCTTATCGCGGGCAGGATTATTTCTATTCAGACGGTTACTGGTACCGTCCGCAAGGCCCGCGTTATGTGGTTGTGACTCCGCCTTACGGGATGCGGGTGCGCAGTCTGCCTGCATATTCTCAGGAGATCTGGGCCGGCAGTGCGCTGTTTTTCCTGGCCGCCGGGACGTACTACACCTATCAGCAAGACACTCAGGATTACGAGGTGGTCTACCCGCCGCAGAACGTCGAACCTGCCTACACCCAGCAAACGCCGGCCAGCAGCCCGTATGACCCCATCGCCTACCCGGCCAATGGGCAGAGTCAGGAGCAGGTCGCACAGGACAAGTACGATTGCTATCGCTGGTCCGTCGAGCAAAGTAGCTTCGACCCGGCGGACCCGAACTCGCCCAATGCTCCGGCGATGATTCAGGTCTATCGGCGCTCCATGGTGGCCTGCCTGATGGGGCGTGGCTACACCATTAACTGATCAGCCGGCCGGAGTCGGGCGCACCACTTCCTGAGGGTCGGCGTGCACCAGCACTTCCGCCTTCGGGTATTCACGATGGATGGCTTCGGCGGCGCGATCACTGATGCCATGGGCAACCGAAAGCGTCAGGTTGCCTGGCAACTCCAGGTGCAACTGCACAAACCAGTGATTGCCGGATATCCGCGTACGCAGGTCGTGGGCCCCCAGCACGCCGGGAACGCTGCAGGCCAGTTCGAGCATATGGGCGCTGACATCCACCGGCAGTTCTTCGTCCATCAGTACCGAGATGGTCTCCCGGGCGATCTGAAACGCGCTCCAGAGGATATACAGCGATATCCCCAACCCGAACCAGGCATCCAGGCTCTGCCAGCCAAACCAGGCCATTACCAGGGCCACGAGAATCCCGACGTTGAGCAGCAGGTCCGAACGGTAATGCAGGGAGTCGGCGCGAATGGCCGCCGAACCGGTTTCCTTGACGACTTTGTGTTGCAGCGTCAGCAGCGCAACGGTCAGCGCCAGTGACAGCAGCATGACGGCGATACCCAGGCCGGCGGCGCTTATCGGCTCCGGGTTCTGGATCCGCTCCACGGCCTGAAAGCCGATCAGGCAGCCACTGACCGCAATGAACAGCGCTTGCGCCATCCCCGACAAGGCTTCGGCTTTGCCGTGGCCATAACGGTGGTCATCATCGGCAGGGCGCAAGGCGTAGTGCACCGCCAGCAGATTCAGAAACGACGCCGCGCCATCGAGCAGCGAGTCGGTCAGGCCCGCGAGCAGGCTGACCGAACCGCTTAGCCACCACGCCACCGCCTTGGCAATGATCAGGACACTGGCCACCGCCAGCGAAGCCCGGGTTGCCAGACGCAACAGGCGGGCGTGTTCAAGGCTGGTGCTCATGGTGCTTCCTTCAAATCACATTCAGGCAGACGGGGCCAGGCCCAGGCTTGCCAGCTGCTGCACACTGCCGCGATGCTGAATCAGGCGCGGATCGTTCAACGGCAGGGTGCGGCCCAGCTCGGTTTCCAGGATGGCTTGCAGTTTGCTGTTGTCGACAGTGCCGTCAGCATTGATCGCTGGTTGCAGCTTTTGTGGATCGACCTGCGCGCTCTGACCGTGAGGGAAGTAGATCGCGCCCGTTGCGAAGTCCACGCCAAAGGCAATCAGGCCGGGGATCACGTAGAACAGCAGGCCGACGGCATCTAGCACGGCAATCGCCGGGTCGATCTTGCCATCAATCTGGCCGCGTCGTTCCGGATAGAAAATACTGCCGCACGCGGTGAGTTGGGTCAGCAGAGCAGCGACCATGACGCCGCCGATGAAACGGGAAGGAATGCGCATGAAGATCTCCGTGTAGTGAAGGGGCAACTATACAAGGCAAATGGTTACGGTTGGCGGGCAATCTGCGCGAATCTGTAGGAGCTCACGAGCACCGCGAGGCAGCGATGGCGGTGTATCAGGCAAACCGCCATCGCGGCCTCGCGGTGCTCGTGCGCTCCTACAGGTATGATGCGCTGCACATGGCTGGTTCGCTAAAGGGAGATGAAGATGACAACCAAGGTTTTGATCCTGCCGGGCCTGTTCGATTCAGGGGAAACCCATTGGCAGTCCCACTGGGAGCGGCAGTTCCCGGAGTTTCACAGAGTCGAGCAGCGGGATTGGGAAACGCCAATTGCCGCCGACTGGGTTGAGCAACTGAATCAGCAGATCGAGGCGGCTGAGGGTGAAGTAGTGCTGGTCGCCCATAGTCTGGCCGTGACGTTGATCACCCTCTGGGCGCAGCAACACCCTGAATCGCGCAAAGTACGCGGCGCCCTGTTGGTGGCACCCAGCGACACCGAAGCGCCAAGCTATCCGTCGGGCACCACAGGTTTCACGCCTATGTCGACCCAACGCCTGCCGTTCCCCAGCATCATGGTCGTCAGCACCGACGATCCCTACGTCACCCCGGAGCGCGCCAAAACCTTCAGTCAGGCCTGGGGCAGTGAACTGGTCTGGCTGGAAGACGCCGGCCATATCAACGGCCAGACTGGATATGGGGTCTGGTCTGAGGGGGTGGAGTTGTTGGGGAGGTTGACTAAGTAGCGGGTTAACACGCTTTCCTGTAGGAGCGCACGAGCACCGCGAGGCCGCGACAGCGGTTTACCTGACACACCGCCATCGCGGCCTCGCGGTGCTCGTGCGCTCCTACAGGTCCAGTGTTTGCTGTGCGACAGCGGCATCAACGTATAATCGGTCGCCTGTTCTGGAGCCGCCATGATTTCCCTGCCCATCGATGCCGTTTTACCCGACCTGCGCCAGGCGCTCAGCGAGCGCCATGAAGCGGTGCTTGAGGCGCCGCCGGGTGCCGGTAAAACCACCCGGGTGCCGTTGGCATTGCTCCAAGAGAGCTGGCTGGCCGGGCAGACGATTCTCATGCTTGAGCCGCGCCGATTGGCTGCGCGGGCAGCGGCTGAACGCCTGGCCAGTGAGCTGGGCGAGAAGGTCGGCGAAACCGTGGGCTATCGCATCCGGCTTGAAAGCAGAATCGGCCCGAAAACCCGTATCGAAGTGGTCACTGAAGGCATTCTGACCCGGCGTCTGCAGGATGATCCGGCACTCGAAGGCGTGGGTCTGCTGATCTTTGATGAGTTTCACGTTTTGCCATTTGCACCGAAATACCCCCATATTTTGTCAAAACTTAGGACATTTCCTTGCATCCACTGACACCCTCGGAGCTATCCCACGAACAAGTCGCCGTTGCCCTTCACCCCTGACTCACCTCAGTGCGATTCCCCGTCTCATACGTGGCAAAGTCTCAACGCCCCCTCTCAACCCTGATTGCTCAAAAGCCACAAGCTCTTCACCACTCAGCCCTGCATTAAGCCGTCGCCCCATCCGGGTCTTTGACCAGCCATACAGCTGCGACTCGCCACCTCCAGTTTCCACCGTTCCGCGCTTCTCAACCGTCCAGCGCTGTAGTTGCGCCGTATCGCCATCCGATCATCGCCCCCCTCGCAGCCACCCAAGCTTCCGCGAAATCCGTCACCAGCCCACCTAGATTCTTGAGCAAATCGCCCGTCCTTCTGGTAGCCTCCTGCCACTACAAACCTTCGGTAACGAGCACCGCGCCATGGAAGACCAAGCACCCCTGTATTGCCTTGCACTGCTCGGAACTGTCCCTGGGGGGCAGGCCGAGGAGCTCAAGCAAGAGATCGCAGTCCGCCTGAAAGGCCTGGGTCTTGAGCTTGGCAAAGACGTGAGCTTGTTCGAAGGCGACCTTGTCCATTTCCACCCAGCCATTGACCGGTGTAGCGCCGCATTGTGCTTCAGCATGAAAGGAGGCGGTGCCCCTCATAACGATGCCGCCGTCGGCCAACTGATCAAACGTCGCGTCCCGCTGATCCCCGTAGCGACCTGCAAGGACAATTTCGCGGCTGAATTCCCAGGGAAATTGGGCGGCCTTAATGGCCTGGAAATGAAGGGTGGCCTGGGCAGGCTTGCTATGGCTTTGTTGGAGGGTGCATCGCTCCTTCCCAAGCAGCG
Source organism: Pseudomonas viridiflava (assembly GCF_900601905.1). Classification (GTDB taxonomy): domain Bacteria; phylum Pseudomonadota; class Gammaproteobacteria; order Pseudomonadales; family Pseudomonadaceae; genus Aquipseudomonas. Next base: position 88,825 of record NZ_UWFA01000175.1, on the reverse strand, counting down.
CCGGGTCTTCCTCAGCTACCGCCGCGTCGAGTCGACCAATGCTGCTTTGCAGCTCTACGCAGCCCTGTCAGCCCGCCAATACGACGTATTTCTCGATACACACGACATCCTTCCTGGCGAGCACTTCCAAGAGGTGCTGTGGCACCGTCTGTGCGACTCGGACGTGATGATCTACCTGGACACAGCGGAATACTTCGACAGCCGTTGGACAAAGCAGGAGTTCGCGAAGGCCACCCTGCGAGGTTTGTGCGTGTTACGGGTAGGTTGGCCAGGGGTGAAGTCCAAGGCGGAGCAAACGGCTTGCGGTGAAGTCCGTCTGACCAAGAAGTCTCTGAATGCCGTCGATCAGCTCGTAGACGCTGAGCTCAACGAGGTCATGGATATGGTCGAGATGCTGCGCACGAAAAGCGTTGCACAGCGCTATTCCCGTCTCGTCAGCAAGCTTCGTAATTCGCTTGAGGACGCCAAAGGGGAGATCGTGGGGTACTCGGTACGGCGGAGTGTGATCGTGAAAATCGCCGGTAAAAGGATTGTGGCCTACCCCGAGATGGGCGTGCCTACGAGCTCAGCGCTGCACGAGGCGACCTTGGATTTCCACATGCTGCCAGTCGCCGTTGTTTACAACCAAGCGGGAATAAAAGATCGGAAATGGAGAGCCCATATGGATTGGCTGAACGACTCAGTCACGGATCAGGTGCGTCTGATTTCAACGGAAGATGCTGGCTCGGAGTTCATTGAGTGGCCTGAGTCACATAACGTGGCTTGATCGAAAAGCCGCGGAAAGCTGTAGTTTTGACCAGCTTCGGCCATCTACGCCTATGATGACTTATGACCAATCAGAATTTATCGGAAATAATAAATGAGCAGCATCTTCCTATCCGCCAGCGTTCCTGACATCGATAGCCCCTATTACAAAAGGTGTGATCCGGTACTGATCCAGGCTGCCTTGCGCTCATTCCTGTTTACCGTAATTGGTCGTAAGCACTTGGTTTTCGGTGGACACCCGTCCATTTCGCCTTTGATACTAGCCGTATGCGAAGATCTTGGGATCACCAATCAGAACGCGGTAACGATTTTCCAGAGCAAGCATTTTTCTGGCGTCATCCCTGAAGATAATAGGAAGTTTGCCAATTTCATCGAAACCCCCGTTGGCAGTGATCTCGACCAAAGTCTTTCCATCATGAGAAAGCAGATGTTTACCAATTATCGCTATGATGCGGCGGTATTTATTGGTGGCAAAGAAGGCATTGTGACGGAATACGAACTTTTTAAAAGGCTCTGCCCAAACGCCAAAATTCTTGCGCTGAAAAGTCCGGGGGGAGCGGCAGCAGAAATTCAGAAAATGCCAGCCAATGAAGACGATGAGTTGCTTGATTATGTACGCGTATTCTCCTCTGGACTTGAACTTCATCATAAGCTGGATCGCAAGCCCACTGCTCCGAAACGACGTGGTCGCGATACGCCTTCACTAGGGATGTAAATGATGCATTATGGATTTAATTTGGCTCTAGATCGTAGAGACTTGCCAATTTCGAATGCGGTCGTAGAGGCTCACACGAATAGTGTGAATGCCAAAAGGGTTGATCTGGGCAAGTATCTTATGAAAGATGGAAGCAGCATCGATGCAGAATTGATCGCTGAACATCTGTTCCCGAAATTTAATTGTGATGTTTTCATCTCCCATTCGTACGATGATCAGGATATGGCTATTCAGCTTGCCCACGAGCTGAAGAAGAAAGGTGTGAATGCCTTCGTGGATTCGGTTGTTTGGGGTTCGTCATACGAGTTGCTTAAGGTTATCGATAAAAATTACTCCAAGCCTGAAGGTAGCCAGTTCTTCGACTATGAGCGAAGGAATCGTTCTACTGCACACGTCTATATGATGTTGGCAACCTCCTTGCAAAGAATGATCATGCAATCTTCCACTCTTTTGTTCTTGAATACCGATCGTTCGGTGTCGACAAAACGCTCAGTGCAAGGCAAAAGTATGACTCATTCTCCATGGATTCACATGGAGCTAGTTTTTAGCAAAATGATGTGGGAGGTGACGCAGGGGGCGGTGATGCTAGAGTCGGCCATGGAGTCATATTCCACAGCTGCACCCGTTTACCACAGCCTTCCAACTGAACATCTGAAGTCTGTTTCGTCTTCAAGGTTCATGAATTGGCTGAAGGATCGACCTGATCGGCGAGACAGCACCGAATTCAATAAAGCTATCCACAGTTTCCATGCAAACCCTAACCGAGTTTATTAATTGGATCGAAAGCTAAAGCACCTGGAGTTCGCTCAGGCAGTTGTCAACCGGTTGTCCACGAACTCCTTCCTTTTAAAGGGATGGTCAGTAGTGCTCATTACCGGGTTGTTCGCGCTGGCAGCAGCGAAAGACAGCAAGGGGTTTGCAGTTTTCTCTCTAGCGCCGGCAATTGCGCTGTGGGGGTTGGACGGCTATTTTCTGGCGCTTGAGCGAAACTACAGGGATATGTATAAAAAAATTCGGGTGCTTACGCCGGAAAAGATAGATTTCGATATGGAACTTGTGGTCGTTAACGGGAATATGGATTTTATGCGTGCCTGTTTCTCTAAGACACTACTAGTTTTTCATGGCGCAATCGTCTTCTCGATCTGGGCAGCAGTCAAGATTCTCTAACACCCCTCCGCGCAATGTATATGGGAATAGACAAATGAAGCTCCTGTAATAAGCATATTTCGGGAATAGCAACAAAGCATTAAAGGAGATTTTGAAATGCCTATTGATCTCGGTACCCTTCGTTCTGCCGCCACTAGGAAAAGTCGTAGTTTCAGCACCGCCATAAATTCTCAGAATGCGCGCGCGATGGGCTTCAAAACCGCATTTCTTTGCCATAGCCATCGTGATAGAACGCTTGTTGAAGGCCTGATTCAACTTTTCAAAGAGGAAGGTGTGCTTCTGTACGTTGACTGGATGGATAGCGAGATGCCGGAAAGCACCAACGGTGATACTGCAAGGCTAATCAAGAACAAAATACGGGAATCTGAAATGTTCCTATTCTTAGCCACCCCGAACTCTCTTGGTTCCAGATGGTGTCCTTGGGAAATTGGTTACGCCGATGGCGTTAAACAGCACGAAAGCATTCTGGTGATTCCGACGACAGAGCACGGAAAAACCTATGGTAATGAGTATATTGATATTTACAGGCGTATTGAGCGGGCCAATGATGGCCAACTTGCTGCTTGGTATCCACGTACTCACTCGAATGGTACTTACGCGCGCTCGCTCTGAGAGCCTAGCCAGTCCGTAATGCCCTGACTGCTTAGCTCTCACTGCCCAAGCTGCTTCGAACCCCTGAATTTCTCGCACGGCAAGCTACTATGAATCACCTGCCCGTCAAATATTTTAAAGGATTAGAGTATGTCTGATAATCGCGAATTCGATATCGCCCTCTCATTCGCCGGAGAAGATCGTGGATATGTTGACCAGGTTGCGAACCTTTTGCGGAACTCTGGAGTAAAGGTTTTCTACGATAGGTTTGAAGAGGCTAACCTCTGGGGTAAGAATCTTTACGATTATTTGTCCGATATCTACATGAATAAGGCTTTGTATACCATAATGTTCGTGTCAGAGCATTACGCAAAGAAGCTTTGGACAACCCATGAGCGTACTGCCATGCAAGCTAGGGCATTCCAGGAAGGCCAGGAATACATACTTCCAGCTCGTTTCGATGATACGCAGATACCCGGCGTACTACCGACCACCGGGTATATTTCGCTAACCGAGCGCTCGCCAGAAAAATTCGTCGAGGTAATTCACAAGAAGCTCATCAATAACGGTAGAACGGTGCCATCTGAAGCTATTCGTAAAGCACTGTTTTCGACCACCACAATTCCTCGATTTGAGCCTCAAACACCAAGTGTGTCAGTTATATCTACAACTGGCGCTGTCATCGCGTCAGCTAATGTCGTCGCTATTGCGGACAACGGAACCACCAAGAGTGGGCAGACAGATGCGGGCGGAAAAGTTACATTAACAATCCCCACTCGTCGTCACTATCAGCTGCTTGTAGCACATCCAGATTACCCTGCCGCTTTGATACCTTCATGGGATCCAGCAGAGGGCATTCAGATAACGCTTGCTACTACCGAAAATACAGGTTCTACAATTTGCCACAGTACCGGGTACATTCCGGGGCTTGAAGGGCGGCTCAATCCAATTTTCCACACTGATAAAACAGCCTATTTATACGCTGACAATATCGCGATAGATGGCGGTGGGAAGCAACCTGGCACATTGAAGATAAATGAACCATTTGAGCTTGAAGACTCAAATGGCGTAGTTATGGTGGTTCGTATAATTCATATCCAAGGGAGGACTTCTCTAATACAATTCATTCGTCCTCGCTATGATAGCTAATGGCTACTGTGGCGCTTCGAGGTAGAGGGATCCCTAGATGGTGGAAGCTCAGATGTCGGGTGTGCTCAGGGGCGCTTCAATGTCCTGTTTCATGTGCTAAATGAAACGAAATCTGCTCCGGTGTAGAATGTGCGCAAGTGGAGCTATGCATAGCCCGGAATGCACCGATACTTGTGCTCGGTGCAAGCCATCTGTCACTTGCTCCCTGCGCTCGAAATCCATTAGTTGTAGTCTTTCGACTTAGATGACAACGAGGCCACCAGCAAACCTACTGACATCAGTCCGAAGAATGACATGACCGCTCCAAACATATTGAACCATGCACTAGTTTGCTTTATTTCTGATATGGATATATTTGTATATGACTGGAATGAAAATGTTATCGATCTCACTGCGTCACCGTAGGTGCTTGAGTCTTGTTTGAAGTAGCAAAATAATGAAGTTGTGAAAATAAGACCTACTGAAGAGAGTATTATATTGAAGGGTTTTTCCCCATGCCCCCAGTACACCTCCTGAATAGACAGGCGAACAAAACCAAGGAGAGCATAAAGCCTGGTTCCTATTCTTACGTCACGTTTACAGCTTGAAAAAACCTCCCACATATTTTTTCTTTCTGATTTCTTCTCTAGTAAAAAATGCTCGCCAGCCTGATCTGGGTAGCCTAAGTGCGAGAAAATCATTTTGGCGGATTTGTGGAAGTCTCTTTTTTCCTTGGGCGAGAAGCTGAAAGGCGCAGAGTACTCAAATCGACAATCTAAAACCTCCGTATCAGACAGCTTTAAGTTTAATTGTCGCGACCTTATCAGGGATCTGTCAAGTTTTGAGTTTTTTAGTTCGACCTGTTGATTGCCATGCTCGAACTTACAAAGAGTTAGGTTTCCGTCTGTTATGGTGATGTTTGTTGAGCATCGATGAAATGTTATTGCATGAGCCGAGCCTACAATTTTGAGGTTGCGTAGGGTAGAGAATGCAATGATTTGAAAGCTTGTGATTATTGGGGAGATAAGCCTGAGATTGTCAATGTTTGCGAATTCAAGATTTTTCTCGCCAATTAGGCCGTTTCTTATTTCTACTTCCCTTCCCCCAAGTTTTAGCAATTCAAGTCTCGGTGGGGCTTCTGATGAAATCTTTGGTTTTAATGATTTCCATGGAATGCTTGGCATGAACAAAGGAATGTTGAACTGAATATTTGAGTGGCTATCCAGATAGTCAGGGGTTTGAGAGGTTCTTCCTAAGGGCGTAAGGCATAGATTTATGTCTCTGATGTCTTTTATTTTGTTAGGGAATGCCCAGTCCTTGTTAGAAAATGCCCAGTCAATGTAGCTTATAAATTTAACTTTTTTTAGGGTTTTAAGGTGGCTTGTTTTTTCTATGTTGCTCTTTGCAATAAATACATACTTAAAAAAACCCTTCGCGGGTGTGCCACCGAAAAATGATACACCTGCATCATACTTGATGTAGTAAGTCTCTTCTTCATAACTCTTGATAAAGCGAGAAGGCCCATGAAATAACAGATCCTCTACAGTCAATCCAGCCTGCTCGGACAGCCAGAGGGAAAAATAAGGTAAGCTATCAAACAAGAACTCTACAATTCTAGGGAAGTCGTGCTGTCGCCTCCAGTTGTTAAAATCCTCGTCCTTCCAGAATAGCCAGTCACTTGGGTCTAGTTCTATGGTTTTTTCGTAACGCTTGCCTTTCGTTATCATGGGTCTCACCGAGTAACTATAGAAATGCTTTATGTGATCTTAGTGTTCAAATGCTCGGTCTGCTTGGCGGCGCTTCAATGTGCCGCTCCATGTGCCGACAAGATCCGTTCTCTGAGCCCTTGAAATGCGAGCATCCCCACTTGTTGACTTTGTCTCGGAAGACCATCTTTCCACCCGTCTTGGGGCAGTCAGCGACCCAGCCTTTGCAGCCTGGTGATACGCAGAGACGATAACGTCCTGATCGGATCATGGGGGCCTTACAAGACGGGCAGCCGCTCTCTCTGTGGGTGCATTGCGGGAAGTTCGAGCAGCCAATGAACGGGGCTTTGTCAGATTTTCTCGCCCGGTTGACCAGGTTACCTTGGGTGCACACCGGACAATTGGCCGCGAGCGCGTTTACCTGTTCGGGAGCCGTTTCGAACTCTTCGTATTCCAGAGGATATTCGCCCTCAATCAGCTCTAGTACGAAGGACGAGCAGCGCGTCATGTCGCATAGTAGGTATGCTCTTGACTCGTCTAGGAGCAGCAACCAGAGCGAACCCCAGCAGCAGGTTCAAAAAGTGACTCAACAATCGTGCAGTCTGGAGTGTTCGAACCTAAGCATGTTGACTCACACATACCTGCCATTGAGAGCAGCTCTACCCGGATTTGCTGAAGCTTTGCTACCTTCGACTCTACTTCCGCTAGGTGCTTCTTGACCACCGAAAGCGCGTCAGCGCACGGACGATCAGCATCTGCTGCGAGCGCGATGAGTTCTCGGATATCTTCGAGCGGGAAACCCAATTCACGATTCTGCCGGATGAAGACGAGTCTTGATCGATGCTTTTCAGTATAGATTCGATGACGCCCAGTCGACCGCAGGGCGGGAGGTAAAAGGCCTATTTTCTCGTAGTAGCGAATCGTTTCAATGTGGCAACCCGTTGATTTCGACAGCGCCCCGATTCCTGACATGCAAACTCCCCAAGCATTTTCTTGAACCTGTAGCAGCTACAGATATTAACCTGTCTTCAGAAAATAATTTCACGCGCTTGAAGGGCATTTTGTGGACAGAGAACAGCTAGAGACTAACCAGATTCCCATTTACTTCGTCGCGGTCATTGTCGCGGCCCTCGGAGGCCTGCTCGCCCCCAATGCGTCTGAAGCATTAGGGTCGACGGTGACACCCACCATCGCAGTGCTGATGTACGCCATGTTTCTACAGATCCCGTTCTTGGATCTCCGTAATGGCCTCGCAAATAAGCGTTTCATGGCGGCGCTGCTCACAGCCAACTTCGTGGCCATCCCCTTGCTGGTTTGGGCATTGACGATGGGGATAACCAATCACCCGGCGATTTTGGTGGGTGCCCTGTTGGTCTTGCTGACGCCTTGTATCGACTATGTGGTGGTTTTTACCCATATCGGTAAAGGCGACTCCAAACTCACTCTGGCGGCCACCCCATTGCTTCTTTTGATGCAGCTTGTACTGCTGCCGGTGTACCTGACCTTCATGCTGGGTAACGACTCAACAGTGGTCATTTCTATAGGCCCATTTGTTGAGGCCTTTGTGATGCTGATCGCTTTGCCTTTGGTCTTAGCGGTAGCAACAGCTGCCGGGGCAAAGAGATCACGCATCGTTGAAAGCTGGAACAAGGCATGGGCCTGGATGCCTGTACCGGCTATGGCGGCTGTATTGGTCGTGATGGGTAGGCTGCCCTGGGCGCTAGGCTCAGTTTCACTACACGTCGTGGGCTCGCTGGTAATGACGGCTGCCGGGCTTCTGTCCTATCAAATAATCAACACGCGCTGAGGAGAGGAACATGAAAGCTTTTCTGGTGACCTTCTTTACTCAACAGAATCGTCGCTATCAGGGAAAGATGCTCGGCGACTGGGTCGTTGATTTGGCGAAAGAAATGGGACTGCGGGGTGCGACTCTGTCCACAGGTATCGAAGGCTTTGGGCATACCGGCCGGCTGCATTCCTCGCATTTTTTTGAACTAGCGGATCAGCCTACCGAAATTCGTATGGCCATTACCGAGGACGAATCTGAACAGTTATTCAAGCGATTGGAGCTTGAAGATATCTCGTTGTTTTACATAAAAACCCCAGTTGAGCTGGGCTTCGTCGGAACAGAGGTCACCTAGTTTGGCCCTCTTTCGTAAGCGGTGACTCGAAGACGCCTTCGCTTGCCTCGTACTCCGAAACACGATTTTACATTTTGGACAGACCTAGCTAAGATCGGCGCATTGGAGATGGCATTCCTCCATTAACAAACCGCTGCGCCCGTAGCAGCTGATGATGCCTACAGAAACCTGATCAAACCAGGTCTGTAGGCGTTCGCGCTTAGAATCCCTTCTTTGGTCAGGCCCACTTATTTTTTGTGGCTGGCCAAATGTCTAAATTTCGACGACCTGAACAACTCGACTTACTGCCCTATATAGCGAAATGGCTTGCGCTTGCTGGTCTTGTAGCTCTTTTGGCAGGCTCTGCTTCTGCGTTATTCCTGCTTTCTTTGGATCATGCCACCCAGTGGCGAGAAACCCATCCCTGGGTAATCTGGCTCCTGCCAGTGGCCGGCTTTGCTGTGGGACTTGCATATCACTTGATAGGCAAACCCGTTGATGCCGGAAACAACCTGATCATCGATGAGATCCATGATCCTAAGAAGATCGTGCCTTTGCGCATGGTGCCGATGGTGCTGATCGGAACCGTGGTTTCCCACCTTTTTGGTGCATCTGTGGGACGTGAGGGGACGGCGGTGCAAATGGGCGGTGCCCTTGCCGATCAACTGACGCATGTCTTCCGTCTGCGCCGCGAAGACCGTCGGGTGATTCTCATGGCCGGTATCAGTGCTGGCTTTGCGTCCGTCTTCGGCACCCCTCTTGCCGGGGCTTTATTCGGACTTGAAGTATTGGCCATTGGACGTATGCGTTACGACGCGCTTTTCCCTTGCGTGGTTGCGGCAATCGTTGCTGACCAGGTGGGGCAAGCCTGGGGCGTGGTTCACACGCATTACGTCATTGGCGAAGTGGTTCCGGTGCAGCTGTGGAGCGTCATGGCTGTGGTGGCAGCTGGGATTGTCTTTGGCCTTACCGGCCTGCTATTCGCGACTGCGACCCACAAGCTCGGAGCCTTCGTTAAGCGGCTTATCACCTATTCACCATTAAGACCCTTCGCCGGCGGCCTGCTGATCGCAGTCGCAGTGTGGGCGCTCGGTAGTAACCATTACATCGACGTTGATAAGTACATCGGGCTAGGCATTCCGAGCATCGTCCAATCCTTTCAAATGCCAATGGCCCCTTGGGACTGGCTTGGAAAGATGGTGTTCACCGTTGTCTCCCTGGGGACTGGATTCAAGGGCGGCGAAGTCACACCGCTGTTTTACATCGGTGCCACCTTGGGGAATGCGCTGGCTCCCCTCTTGCACCTTCCCTTCGGCATGCTGGCTGGTATCGGCTTTGTCGCCGTCTTTGCCGGTGCAGCTAATACGCCACTGGCAACCATCGTTATGGCCATGGAGCTCTTCGGGCCCGAAATTGCTCCGCTTGCAGCCATTGCCTGTATCGCAAGTTACCTCGTATCCGGACACACCGGGATCTATCACGCCCAGCGCGTCGGCCACAGCAAGCATCACCGTCCTCTTCCGGAGGAAATCCGGCTCTCTGATATCAAGCAATTTCATGCTCAAAGTGAATCCGCCAGCGAGCGGAAAGTGACTCTTGCGGGGGAAGAGAAATGATTGAACATCACCAAGATCGCCTGACAGCTTTGCAACTCTATTTTCCTGGCGCTAGCCGGGCTCGCGTGACCAGCTTCTGGCACCACCTAAGCGCACCTGCACTAGCCCAGCACCTCCTTAAAGTTGCTCAAAAAGCAAGAATTGAGCAGGTCATGCTCAAGACGATTTCTGCAGGTTATTTGCCAGGCCATCGCATCTCCCATCATCACCCGGAGCTTGGCGATATGCGTCATCCCCAGTGTCTGGAATTGCTAGATACAGAGGACAAGCTGCGCGCATACCTGCGCGACCACGCTGACGAGTTACGCAAGGTGCGAGCAGTTCTTCTCTTATGTGAGTTACCGCTCACTGACGCGTCGTAATTCAGTTTGAAAACAGCTCGGAAATGAAGAGGTAAGGCCGACCGAAGCGTCGGTCACTCGCGACATTAGAGGATGTAGCTATGAACGGCTTTCAACTGACGTTTTTCACCGAACAGAGTACCAACTACCAGCACCTTCCACTGGGAGAGTGGTTGGTCGAGTTCGCCAAGCGAGAGGGCGCGTTGGGTGCGACGTTGGTGAGCGGTACAGAGGGGCTAGATCATTTGGGGCATTTGCATACGGCGCATTTCCTCGGCGGTGCCGACCATCCCGTCACGGTGACTATATCCACTGATGAAATTGGGTGCGACAGGTTGCTGGAGGCATTGGCCAAGGAGTCGTTTTCACTGAGCTATATCAAATTGCCCATCGAATACGGTCGAGTGGGCCAGGCGAAAAACTAAAAAACGCACCTTGTTGGACAACCGATAAAAAGGATAAACGCCATGTACCGAGTTTATAACCTACGTCCACAGCCAGCCCCCGCTAACTGGGCTCATGACAACAGGCAGCTCCTCGTAGGACTGGTTTTTTGGTCGCTTTTTCTGGCGGGCATCGCAGACAATCAAAAGATTTCGAGCGAGGGGTGGTACGTCGTCACCCCGCTCGAAGGCGCATTAGTCACGATGCGTATGCCCAGTGAAAAGTCCTGCAAGGCCGACGTAGCCCAGACCTGCGTACCGGGCTACGAGCTGAGAGCACAGCAACATTGAGCGCGATGGCGGTTGGCAATCCAAAGATGAGATCGCGAAATGGAGCTCACCGACGTCGGCTCATCAAAATCATTTTAGAGAATTGGGAGACCACATGAGCGCAGTGACGCTGAGCATCGTATTCGGGCTTGTGATGGGCAGGTTTTTCACAGGATCCGTCTATGAGTTCGCCGCGCTTTTCATCGTAAGCGTTGGAGTGTCCTTGCTGACCTTTCATCTGCTAATTCAAAGGCGCGTCAGGCTACAAGCCCAGACGGCGTATTGCTGCTCTGTAATGGTTGCTTCAAACCAAATGATGGAGCTTTTCCAGATGGCAAAAAGAGGGCAGTTCATGCCCTTGGTGGGAGAGATTCCTGAACTAATTATTGGAGGCTTCTTGGTTCCCGCAATTGCGGTGTCGGCAGTGCAGCTGTTCAGGATACTCATGGAGAGCTGACGTCCGACATAGAGGCCTCTCAACGGATTCAAATGGTTAATGACGCTCCCGAATCGTTACTTGGAGAAGATCAATGAAAACGCAAATCCAGGCCATTCATGCACGTGAAATTCTCGATTCACGCGGTAACCCTACCGTTGAAGTCGACGTCACCTTGGAGTGCGGCGCCATGGGCCGGGCTTCAGTACCGTCCGGTGCCTCTACAGGCGCTCACGAAGCAGTTGAGTTGCGTGACAAAGATACACAGCGGTACTCCGGCAAGGGAGTGTTAAAGGCCGTTAGCAATGTGAATACCGAAATACTTGAGTCTCTGAGGGGCATGAATGCGATTGACCAGGAACAAATTGATCATTTGATGATTAAGCTGGATGGAACCTCTGATAAATCCAGGCTTGGAGGAAACGCGATCTTGGGCGTGAGCCTCGCCGTTGCCAGAGCGGCGGCTTCTGCGCTGAACTTGCCCTTGTTCCAATATCTGGGCGGCGAGCAAGCAGCAAGAATGCCCGTCCCGATGTTCAATATTCTCAATGGCGGTGTTCACGCCAACTGGCAAGGCCCTGACTTTCAGGAATTCATGATTGCACCTACAGGGGCTGGCAGTTTCAAGGAAGCCTTGCGATGGGGCTCCGAGGTGTACCACGAGCTGAAAGCGGTGCTTAAGGACGCCGGCTATTCAACAGCGGTCGGAGATGAGGGCGGCTTTGCGCCGGCACTCAAGAAAAACTCAGACGCCATTGAGCTGATCATCAAGGCAATCGAGAGGGCTGGTTACACCCCTGGATCTCAGATCGAGATCGCTATCGATCCAGCATCCAGCGGCTTCTATGAAAACGGCCTTTACCATCTGCGCTCTGAGGGTCGTAAGGTCGATGCTCAAGAGCTGATTAATCTCTATTCCTCCTGGGTCGACAAGTATCCGATTGCGGTACTGGAAGATGGACTCGCGGAAGACGATTGGTCAGGCTGGAAGCTATTGAATGCAGCTCTGGGTGACCGGATCGAGTTGGTTGGAGATGACCTATTTGTCACCAATGTCGAACGGATTCAGCGAGGCATCACAGAAAACGTCGCCAATGCCGTATTGATCAAACCTAATCAAATCGGAACGCTGACTGAGACCAAAGCCGCCATCGAAATGGCCTATGGGGCAAATTGGGGGGCGATGGTTTCTCATCGTAGCGGGGAGACGGTGGACAGCTCCATCGCTGATCTGACTGTCGCGATGGGGACTGGCCATCTCAAGACAGGAGCTCCATGCCGGGGGGAGCGGGTCGAGAAATACAATCAGTTTCTGCGAATAGAAGAGGATCTTGGCAGCCGTGCGTTTTATGCAGGACATGATGCATTCGTGCGCTGACGGCCTATCGCCGGTAAACCTGTTGGACTGGTTACCGTAAAAAAACGAACCACGTATAGCTGTTGGCAAAAACGTCAGTGGCATTGGCCTTTCCTAGACGCTTGGAGATATGAGCATGAGCTACACGGATATTCCAGCTGGTAACGCGATCCCCGATGACTTCTTCACCGTTATCGAGATTCCTGCAAACCACTCGCCGATCAAGTACGAGGTGGACAAGCCAAGTGGACAGATCTTCGTTGATCGCTTCCTCAGCACGCCGATGTTCTACCCGGCTAACTACGGGTTCATTCCAAATACCTTGAGCGATGACGGCGATCCTTTGGACGTCCTCGTGATTTGCCCTTACCCGGTATCACCTGGCGTTGTCATCCGCAGTCGCCCAGTAGGTGTGATGTACATGACGGACGAAGCTGGTGCGGATGCCAAGGTAATCGCAGTGCCTCATGAAAAACTCAGCTCTATGTACAGCAATGTAAAGGAATGCTCTGACCTCCCTGCGTTACTCCTCGCACAGATTCAGCACTTCTTCGAAAACTACAAAGCGTTAGAGCCGGGTAAGTGGGTGAAAATGGGCCGCTGGGGGAGCGCAGACGAAGCGCGGGAAGATATTCGTAAATCGGTAGCGGCCTATAACCTGAAGAAGGAGGCTTCCAAGTAGTGTTACTCAATCAGAAAAGCGCAGAGCAGGAAATTTCTCTTAAGGTAAGAGAAGACTTTTTGCTGCTGCCGAAAACTGCTGAATTGACGCGCTGGGTAATGGCCCAGTCCACGGGCGAAAGAACATTACCGTATTTCGATCCACTGGATGGCGGCGTCTTCGCAAGGGTATTGATCTTGTTGGAATCGCCCGCTCGAACGGTCAGTCTTCCACGGTATGTCTCAAGAGACAATCCGGGGCCTGCACAACGCAACCTGAAAGGTTTCATTGAGCAGGTTGGACTGGCACGTCACAAAACCGTCCTTTGGAATTTGTACCCTTGGTTACCAGATCTCGATAAGCCCAAGGGTCCGCTCCGCAGAGCGCAAATTGAGGAAGGTATCGAGATGCTGATCACGCTACTGACGCTTTTCCCTGATCTCGTCACTATCGTGTTTGCCGGACGTGTTGCCCAGAAAGCCATACCGCGTGTTCGGCTCGCCTTCCCTAATTTTTCATTGCTGGAAATGCCACACCCAAGCCCCCTTTCCGTTTGCACTCACCCGAATGTTAGGCAGCGCATTTTGTCCACACTGCGTCACGCCAAACAGTCGATCAAGTAGCCAAAGGCTCAGGTTTTGCTCGCCTTGCTCAGCGAGTGGATACACGGCGAGACGAACAAGTTGCCGCGATAGGCACCAGCCAGGGTTTTAGCCGCGACGATCATCCACATGACAGTCAGCATCAACACCAGCACCACGCCAAAGAAGCTAAAGAACGTGAGGTGCAGCATAGAGCCCAATTTGAGGGTTGTTACGGCGTACACTCCCAGCGGAAAGGTGAAGCCCCACCAGCCGAGGTTGAAGGGAATGCCCTCCCTGAAGTAGCGCCCGGTAATTAGCAGCGCCAATACCATCCACCACAATCCCAGCCCCCAGAACAGCACACCACCGATCAAGCCAATGCCCTCGGCTACGCCGCCGATGCTTGCCATTCCATGGGCAGCAAAGATTGCTGGAGCATCGTTGCCCAGCAGCAACATCCCCAAAGCCCCGGTACCGATCGGCCCTAAAGACAGCCAGCTCGATGCTGCCATGCTTTCATGAGGTAGTTTGTGCAGAGCCATGCGCAGTAACAGGATCACCAGTATGCTCAAGGCGACGGGCACCGAGTAGGCCCACAGCACGTAGCTGGTGATGAGCATGGTGAACTGTGCGCTCGCATCAGCGAGGTGCGGAGCCAATAGACCGCCACTGGCGGCAGCCACCTCAGCCGCAACTACTGGCAGCAGCCATACCGCTGTCATCTGATCAATGCTGTGCTGCTGGCGAGTAAACATCATATACGGGATCAGCACCCCGCAGGCCAATGCCATGGTGACATCGATCCACCACAACACTTCGGCTAAAGCGACTACCCCACCCCCCCAGCGTGGCAAACCATAAAGGAGAAAACCGTTGATGATGGTCGCCAATCCCATGGGGATAGTTCCAAAAAACATCGATACAGTGGAGTGGCCGAAGATCTGTTTGGCCTCATCGAAGAACAATACCCAACGGCTCGCGTACATCAGCGTAAACAGGCAAAACAGCACGATATTAAAAAACCACAAGGCTTCCCCTAACGCTTTGGGCCACTGCGCAACAAAGGGCAGTTGGCCCAGAGCCAGCGCCAGAATCCCGGTGCCCATCGTGGCGGCGAACCAGTTGGGTGTGAACTGCCGGATCGCTTCTCGTGGATTGGACAAAGCCGCCAGTGGATGGCTGCCGCCCATTATAGCTGCGAGTCGTGTCTCACTCATTTTCGCGCTCCCGCTTCAGTGTGCCTTCGATATGACATGGTTGAAGTATAGCTTGATGGGAATAGCGGTAAAAACGGATAGTATAGGTTTATATGACCTATAAAGAAGGTAGATTACATGAAGCTAAGCCTACGCCAGCTACAAATTTTCTGCGCCGTCGCGCAGCACGGTAGCACCACCAGCGCCGCCATTTCGGTGTCACTGTCCCAATCTGCAACCAGCGCCGCACTGAACGAGTTGGAAAGCGCCTTGGATACCAGGCTGTTCGACCGTGTAGGCAAGCGTTTAGTGCTGAACGATAACGGCCATGCCTTACTGCCTCAAGCCAGAAGGATGCTTGAGAATGCACAACAGATAGAGGCCAGTTTCTTACCCGGCCATGCCGGGCTGAAGACACGCTTGCGGGTAGGATGCAGTACCACGATAGGCAATTATGTTCTGCCATTGATTCTCGGTGAGCTACGTCAATCAACACCACATTTGAGGGTCGATGTCGACATGGCCAACAGCATGGCTATCGCAAGAAGAGTCGCTGATTTCGAGATTGATATGGGCCTGATCGAGGGGCCTTGCCACCTGCCCGAACTCAGTGCCGAGCCTTGGCTAATTGATGAGTTGCTTATTGCCGCAGGCCAACGGCACCCCTTGGCACTAAAGCAGCAGGTCACACTTGATGATCTTCGTACCGCTGAATGGCTACTGCGCGAGCCAGGTTCTGGTACCCGTGAAGAAGTCGAACAATTGCTGCTGCGTCATTTGCACGATCTCGCCGAAACGCGCCAGATCGGCAGTTCAGAGGCCATCAAGCATACCCTCGCACAAGGCATCGGCATCAGTTGCCTGTCCCGCTGGGTCGTTCGGGATCTACTGGCCTCTGAAGTCTTGGTTGAACTGCCGCACGCGTTGCCTGCACTGACCCGACGTTTTTTTCTGATCCGTCACCGGGACAAATACATCTCGCCTGGGCTTGAGCGATTCTGGGAAAAATGCAGTCAATTCGTGAGCCAGGAGTAGCTAGACCTATTTATAAAACAGGTAAGAGCTACCAAAACAAGTTGTTTCCGGAATTTATCAACGACGCATAAAGTCAACTCATTGCCCTGCAGCGATGAACGAGTTGTATATGCCAAGGCGCGACTGGGTGCCTTGCTTACCCTATGAGGAAATTCTGATGAATGTGATAAAGAAAACCGTCACAGCCCTGACGTTGGGTGTTGCGTTGGCCGCATCGATGAGCGCGTGGGCCGCGCAAGATCGCTGGACGTTTGACGGCGATATTCACAACAACTCGCTGGCCGTCAGCCCTGATGAAACGACGGCGGTGGTCTCTTACAGTCAGCGTCCAGATGTAGTGGTTTATGATTTGAAAACCGGTAAGGTTCGCCAGGTTCTCACCGGCTACGTCACGCCGCGAAATATTGTGTTTTCGCCAACTGGCGATGTGTTCTACCTCTCCGACAGCAGTTTGGGGGTCGTGCGCAAGATTGACACCAAGACTTTAAAAGTGATCGCAGATATTCCGTTGGGCGCAGGTGCTTTTGGTACCACACTCAGCAAGGACGGAAGCCTGCTCTACGTCAACAATGAAGCGGCCAGCACGCTGTCGGTCATTGACCTTGATCACCAGCGGCCAGTAGCTGTGGTACCTGGCTTCTCCCAACCGCGCCAGGGCATCCGAGTAAGTCCTGACGGCAAAACCGTCTATGTCACCAACTTTCTTGGGGACAAAATTACCTTGGTCGACAGCAAGACCAATACGATTGAAGGTGAGATCACTGGCTTCAACAAGTTGCGCGCCATCTCCATATCGGCGGACGGCAATACGCTGTACGCGGCTAACAGCGGCAGTAACAGCATCGCAGTTGTCGACACTCAAAAACGCGCCATCACAACCACCGTCATTGTTGGCAAAGACCCCTACGGCGCAGCCCTCACTCCAGACGGGCTGCACGTCTACTCGGGTAACCTCGGTGACAACAGCCTTTCAGTGATCGACACCAAAACGCTGAAAGTGACCACCACTGTGACCGGTTTGAAGGCACCCCGCCAGGCCATTGTCTTCACCAAAGACAAGTCGAAGGCGTATGTCCTCAATGAGGACTTGAGTATCTCCACAGTCGATCTCGCCAGCAACAAGGTGGTGTCGACGCTCAAGGCCGACTGATTGAACAGCGCAGGCCTTCATGGGGGCCTGCTGATACTCCACGACCAAGTGAATAATAATGAGTGAAAATGATGAGTCCTGGATGATGGATCGCCGTCGCTCATTGAGATGAGCCAATGATGCTTGACCGTGAGCGTCGCTTTGCTCAATTGAGGAAGGCACAGGGTCCGGGGGGGGGGGAGAGCCCAGCATTCCAGCAAAAAATGATATCGGGACGTTTTTTCTATGGAGTCGAATTAACCTGTTTGTGGCTCGTCTATTGTCTGATCGCTTGCCGTTTCAGAGGCAGGTGGGTCTTCTAAAAATTAAAAATGACCAAAGGAAATACATATGTTCAAAAAGATGATTCTCACCGTCGCTGTTGCCGCCAGCTGCATGTCGGGTTTGGCGCTCGCCGATGCGCCAGTCAAGCTTGCTGAAACGGACAAGGGAAAAGTACTCGTAGACGCAAAAGGTATGACTCTTTATACCTTCGGTAAGGACACCTCGGGCAAGTCGGTCTGCAATGGGCCATGCGCTTCAAACTGGCCACCTCTACCGGTATCCGCAGACGCGAAAGCGGGTCATGATTACTCTGTCATCACTCGAGACGATGGCACAAAACAATGGGCATACAAAGGCATGCCACTTTACAGCTGGGTCAAAGATACCAAGCCAGGGGATACAACCGGTGACGGCGTCAACCAAGTCTGGCACGTTGCCAAGCCGTAACGTCAAATAATTAATAGGCTGGCTTACGCCACTGGCTTTGTCAGTGGCGCAAACCAGAAGAATACACACCTGATATTTTCGCCAACATACAGCCGCCGCGCCTCATAAATCTTTGATGGATCATTTCAACGAAAAATGGGGCCGAGGTACGGTACACCTTGGACGTATTCCCGTAACGCCAGCCTGAGGATTTCGTTTGGCCGGGAGTCTGTGACGATGCGCATGGTGGTTCCATCCAGCCGCTAGTGGACCGATATTCTGAGGCAACGCCAATTAGAACGGTAGGGCATCGTAAATATGCGGGCGAAGGTCTGCTTATGGCCGAAAGCTGCCGTTAATAAGCCGACCAACAGGCGTCGCTTTGTTGGTTGGTGCGCATGGCTTACAACTCAAACAAGGGTATGGTTTTGGGCGTATCAAATCGGCCCGCACAGCGCTACCTTCAGCATCTAACAAACGTACGCTGAGGAGTCGAAACAGTGGAGACTGAACGAGGTGTTGAGGAACGGAACGGTCGATGGTCGATCGTTGCCGGACGTGCTGTATGCACTGGCTGCATGGAAAGCCAAGCGCTGGAAGACTGCGAAAGCCCCTTTCTACATGCCGACACCTGTCCAGCCAGCGATGTGGAAGGTCATCATCCATGGGCAGCGTTGCACCACATCCTTGGCAGTGCGCGTGGGTGAGCTGCCGCTTAGGCCTCGATCACTTCAATTAATACTTCACTTTATAGGTGGGTGAATCCTCCGGCCGGTTCTCCCGCCGATCGTAGATCTTGGTCGTGCTGATGTTGGCATGACCCAGCCAGGCCTGGACCTTGGCGATATCGGCTTCATGCTCCAAGGCGTTGGTGGCTGCCGTTGCTCGGAGTCCATGAACCCCAAGGCCGTCGACCTCAATCCCGGCCTTTTTCGCGTAGGCCGTGACGACGGCATAGATGCCGTTTGCCGTGATACCGGCGCCGGTCAATTTACCTCGCAGCGGCATGAACAGTGGCACCTTCCGTTCGGCCAGATGATGCTCTGAGTTTTCCAGGTACTGATGAATACGCCCGGCTGCGATCGGGTGCAACGGGAGGTATCGCACCTTGCCGCCCTTGCCGTGAACCTTCAGATGCTGAATACCGCGGCGCTCCTGAATGTCGCTCACCTGCAGCAGCGCCGCTTCTTCACGGCGCAGTCCGTGATAGAGAAGAACAGCCAATAGCGCCCGGTCGCGCTGCCCTTTAAGTGTTGTTTCATCCGGCGCCTCGAGCAGCGCCTTCGCCTGGTGGTCACCCAACGCCGGCGTCTTGCCTTCATTGCTTTCTATCCTGGGACGTTTTACCCCATGCACTGGATTGCCGCCGGCGATCGCATTGTTCTCCAGGAGGTGATCAAAGAGGCTGGCCAGCGCGGCCAATTTGCGCCGGATCGTGGCTCCGGCCAAACCGCGATGCTCGAGGTGGGCTCGCCAGGCTAAAACATGCGATCGGGTCACGACCCGAAATTCATCGGCCGAAGCCAAGCCGATAAAACTACAGAAGTCTTCCAGGTCGTTTTGGTAAGCACGTCGTGTTCGAGGGTTGTCCAGGTTGGCAAACCACTCGACCGCGGCTGGAACCTTGGCCAGCGTCTGAAATTCGACCGCCGTGAGCCGACGCTGATCATTCGTATGGTTTTTCGTCAGTTCCTGCATATCGTTCTCATCATTGGCTATCCTGCAATCGCTCTCAAAGCTTTCGGTCACAAAATCATCGCTATATCAGTCCGCCGTTGCTAAAACCGATAAACGGCAATAAGTGGTGATAACGTATTTCTTACACTGATTAAGCAGCGAGCGATGCATAGTGCGTTGATTCAACCCTGTCCAAATACCATGTGGGATGACGTTGGGGTACTGGTGCAAACGCTTGAGCAGTCCAAAATCTCATTGATGCAAGGTAAGCTGCAAATCACTCAGTTTATAGGATGGCCGCACATGAAATTCATAAGCCTTACTGACGCTGGACGGCGCACTGTCGCGGCCATGGCACTAGCTGTAGCGTCAGTGGCGCAAGCCGCTCCTGCGCATGTGATCGACGTGTACCGGGACCCCAATTGCGGATGCTGTTCCAAGTGGATTGCTTACCTGCGGGACAATGGCTTCACGGTTAATGACCATCTGGAAGAAAACATGAGCCCGGTGAAGGCCAAGCTGGGTGTGCCTGAGAAATTGATGTCGTGTCACACCGGTGTGGTGAACGGCAAGTTCATCGAGGGGCATGTCCCGGTCCAACAGATCGCTGAGCTTGAACGCCGGACCGACCTGATCGGCGTGGCGGCACCTGGCATGCCAATGGGCTCACCGGGCATGGAAACAGGGCATAAAAGCGCCTATCAGGTCATCGGACTGAAAAAGACCGGCGAGCAGGAGGTGGTGGCTGACTACCCGGCGCAGTGACAACCGGTTTCATGTTCGCCAAGCCTGGTATGGCCTGGCTTAGCGGTGCCCAGGCTGTCAGGCCGGCATGTCAGGTTCGTGGGGCAGGCGATCGCATGAAGGTGAGGATGAAGGTCGTTCGGCCCTCGTGGGATGTACACGAGATAGTGCCGCCATGCGCTTGCATCAAGGACCGGGCAATCGCTAGCCCCAGCCCCGCATTCCCGGCGCCTTCGCGCCGCGCCGGATCCACCCGGTAGAACCGGTCAAAGATGCGGTCTAGGTGCTGCGGTACTATTTCAGGGCCAGGATTTTCCAATCGAAGCTCTACCCTTCCTCCGTGATCGTGGATGCTGACCTTGATCGTCTCTCCGGACGACGTATAGCGCAGGGCATTGGACAGCAGGTTCGACACGACACGGTCGATCATCACGCTGTCCGCGAAGATCGAGGCGTTGCCTGATGCTTGTAGCTGAATCCCCTTGTCCTCGGCCAGAAATTCGTAATAGCCGAACAGCTTGCTGATGACTGTTCTCAGATCCAGTTCAACAGCCTCAGGCACAATTAGCCCGTTGTCGGACTTGGCCAGGAACAGCATGCCGTCGATGATTCCCGAAAGACGGTTGAGCTCTTCCAGGTTGGAGCTCAAGTTCTCTTCGTACACCTCGGGCGCACGCTTTTTGGCCAGGATCACCTCGGTGTGGGTGCGCAGGTTGCTGATCGGGGTGCGAAGCTCATGCGCGATGTCAGCGGAGAAATTCGATAGGCGCATGAAGGAATCATCCAGGCGACCGAGCATGGAATTGAACGCGGTGATGAGCGCGCGCAACTCATCCGGCACTGGCTCCAAGGGTATGCGTTCCTTTAGCGAGCCCGCGGACATCGAGGCGGCGGTCTGGGTCACCCTGGCTACCGGGCGTAGCCCGTTCTTGGCGACCAGCCACCCCAGGGCCGCGCTTAACACGGTACTAGCCAATAGGACGCCCCAGAACCAGCGTTCAAGCATGGCAAAGAAGTGCATATGCGTGGTGACGTCCAGGACAAGCCACGCGGTCAGCGGCGGGCTGGCAGTGGGCAACGATACCGAGGCGGTCAGGGCCCTGAACATGCGGCCTTCTTTTTCCCACTCCCAGACGCCATCGCGCTGGGTGGCCTGCGCGAGCGACGGCACCGCTGATTGGGGAGGTTCTGCAAAAAAAGGCGTTCCATCGGTCTTCAGAAATACAGCACTGAGATCGGGATGTGCCCCCAGGAGGGTGTGCCAGCGCGCCTTGAGCAGTTCCGGGTTTGCGCCTGATTCCTTGGCAATCTGGGTAATCGCTTCCAGCTTTTCTCCCAGCGCCTGCGCATCCAGGGCGCGAAAGTGGTGACGGCTCAGCTCGTTGAAGGCAACCCCTACAATGATTAGGACGGCGGCGACCGCGACCACAAACAGAAGGCTCAAGCGCAGGGTGAGTGAGCCAGGCTTCATCCTTCGTCCTGCGCCTCTAGCATGTAACCCATTCCCCGGCAGGTATGCAGCAGTTTTACCTCGAAGTCATCGTCAATCTTGGCCCTCAACCGTCGTATCGCCACCTCGATAACATTTGTGTCGCTATCAAAATTCATGTCCCAGACCTGGGAGGCGATCAGCGATTTGGACAGCACTTCACCCTGCCGGCGCATCAGCAGTTCCAGCAGTGCAAACTCTTTGGCCGTAAGCTCGATTCGCTTGCCGCCCCGAGTCGCCCGACGCTTGAGCAAATCCACCTGAAGGTCTCCGATTTGCAGGCTCGTTTGAACCTGCAGGCTGCTGCTGCCGCGCCGTAACAGCGTTCGCACCCGTGCCAGCAGTTCTGAAAAGGCAAACGGCTTGACCAGATAATCATCGGCGCCCAGCTCCAGGCCCTTGACCCGGTCGTCTACCCCGTCCCGTGCGGTCAGAAACAGCACCGGTACGGACTGGCCAGCGGTGCGAAGGCATCTGATGACTTCCCAGCCATCAAGGCCTGGCATCATCACGTCGAGAATCAACAGGTCATAGGCTTCATTGAGCGCCTGGTCAACGGCATCTGTGCCTGTGACCACGCGGTCCACGTTGAAGCCGGCCTCCCGCAGGCCTTGCTGCAGATAGATTCCAGTTTTAGGTTCGTCTTCGGCTACCAGCAGTTTCATGTTCGACCCTCCACGGCACCGGCCCAGTGTGACGGTAAAACAGGGTCAGGCACACTCACATCCCCGCTTCCATCTCAGGGGACAGTGTGCCAAGCCAGGCAATCAGGCCCAACACCAAGACGGCGGCGCCCAGTTCCAGGGCCATGCTGTAGCGGATCGAGCGGGCCGCTCGCGCGTACTCGCCCCGGTGGACCGCCCGTTCAAACGCCGGGCTCAGGACAAAGCGGTTAGCTGAGGCCAATCCGACCATAAGGCCAAACAGTGCCAGCTTGCCCAGCAGCAACACCCCGTAGGTGCTTTCCACCACACCACTGACCTGGGGGCCGACGATGAACAGATAGTTCACCACGCCCGAGAGGACGATCAACGCCACGATCACCGCGCCGGCCCGTTCGAAACCGCTGAGCGTGCGCGACAGCACCTGGACTGACTGTAGGGTTTCGACCTTGTTGGGCCGCAGCATCAGTGCAAACGCCACCAGCGCGCCGAACCAGCCGCCCGAGGACCACAGATGAAGGATGTCCGCGCTGAAGTGCCAAAAGCGCCGGGAGCCTTCGTCCATGGCCCCGTGGCCCGTCCAGGCCAAGGTCGCCAGGGCCACGCCTCCCAGCAGCGAAACCATCAGCAGGCTTGCCATGGGCACCCGAAGGTTGAAGGCGATGGTCACAGCAGCCCCCACCAGTGCGGCCATGCGGATGAGCCAGGCAGTGCCAAGCTCCGTCTGCGTCACCATCATCTCGGCGTGAGGCACAGCCTCTAGCCATTCAGACGCACCGCTCATGGCTTTGGCCATGAGCACAATGGAGACAACCGACAACAACAGGCCGATCAAAGCGGTCGCGCTCAGAAGGGGCCTGAAAGGCAATACAGCGCCCGAACGGCGTTCTGCGCCGCGTAGGCTGTAAAGGCCAAAGAGGGCCAGCCCGAACAGCATCATCAAATCGGTATACAGCGCGAAACGAACTGCGATGCTGAGCGGATCTTCCATGTTTACTTGACCTTAAACGTCACGCTACCGGTAATCGGGTGGGTATCGGAAGACACTGCCCGCCAATCGACCTTGTAGGTGCCTGCCGTCAGAGGTGAGGCCGGGGTAATCACCATGGTCTTGGGGTCACCCCCGCCCGATACCGCGGCTTTGACTGCCATCGGTGAGTGTTCCATGCCTGGCATCGCCGTCATGACCAGCTTCGCGCCGGAAAATTGGGTAACCAGGTTTTCGGAGAAATGCAGCTCGATCTTGGCAGGGGCCGCGCCTTCACTACCTTCAGCCGGAGTCGAAGACACCAGCTTGGGGTGGGCTTGGGCCAATGCGCTGACCAGCATCCCAGCGGCAAAGAGCGTGACGAAACTTGTGCGGTTCAACAACATGCGAACTCCTTACAGCCCAAAAAGGCCGTTCGTGGGGGATCAGATTTTCAGACTAGAACGGCTCAGAACCACATGCGCACGCCCAGGACTAAGCGGGCCTCGCTGCGGTCCTCGCCTTCCTCGCGGGCAAAGTCGGCTGTATTGCCGTAGGAGCGGTTCCAGGTGACGCCAATGTACGGGGCAAACTCGCGGCGGATTTCGTAGCGCAGTCGTACGCCGACTTCGGTTTCAGACAGGCCAGAGCCGATGCCGCGCTGAGGATCGCTCTGACCGTAGAAATTAACCTCAGCCGTGGGCTGTAAAATCAGCCGGTTAGTCAGCAAAATGTCGTAGTCGCCTTCCAGCCTTAACCCGGTTTGGCCGCCTTCACCAAGAAACGCAGTCGCTTCGGCTTCGAAGTTGTATAAAGCGAGGCCCTGGAGGCCAAATGCAGCCCAGGTTTGCGGCGAGCCTGGCTTGAAGTCCTGCCGGACGCCGCCGACCAGGTCCCACCAAGGACTGATCGCATGGCCCCACAGCGCTTGCAGCTCGGCCGATTCGGTCTTGCCGTTGGTACGTTCGCCCTCGGAGCGAATCCAGAGCCGGTCGATGTCACCACCCACCCAGCCGTTAACGTCCCAATTAAGGACGCTGCCGTTGTCGGCGTCCTGCCATTCGAGTTGATCGAAGAGCAGGAAATAATTAGCTGCTTCGTCATGGACAGTGTGGCCTTTGGCACTTCGGTAGACCGCAGCCCGATTGGCATCGGTGACAGGCGCAATAGGCGTGCGGCTTTGTGTCGGTGCCGCAGGCTTGCTGGGGGCCATGGTCGTCATGTCCGAGTCCATGCCCTGCATCTGGCTATGGTCCATACCCTGCATTTTGGAATGATCCATGCCCTGCATCTGGCTGTGGTCCATACCCTGCATTTTGGAATGATCCATGCCTTGCATCTGGCTGTGGTCCACGCCCGGCATAGCGGCCTCTGCCGCAAACACGCCCACTGGGAGCATTCCCAGGCTGCTGACCGCGAGCAGTGAACAAACGTGGAGTCTATTCAAAACAGTCATTGGCCTCACTCCTCTACCCGAACTTCGCGGAACATACCCATCTCCATGTGGTAGAGCAGGTGACAGTGATAGGCCCAGCGCCCCAGGGCATCAGCGGTGACACGGTAGCTGCGCTTGGAGCCTGGCGGCATATCAATGGTGTGCTTGCGCACCCTGAAGTTTCCGTCCTCGTCCTCCAAGTCACTCCACATCCCATGCAGATGGATCGGGTGAGTCATCATCGTGTCATTCACCAGCACGATTCTTACCCGTTCGCCGTATTTGAGTATCAGAGGTTGGGCGTCCGCGAATTTGATGCCGTCAAACGACCATGCAAATTTTTCCATGTGCCCGGTCAGGTGCAGCTCAATGGTCCGGCTCGGCTCACGCCCGTCAGGGTCTTCGAAGGTGCTTTTAAGGTCGGCATAGGTGAGCACCTTGCGCCCGTTATTACGCAGGCCCAAGCCAGGATCGTTCAGCTTGGCGGTAGGGCTCATGGCCTGCATGTCCACCAGCGGGTTGTCGTTCTCGCTGGCAGGGTGGCTCTGCATCACCATGCCGCCCATGCCGCCCATCGCACCATGGTCCATGCCCGACATAGCGCCATGTTCCATACCCTGCATGGTAGACATTTTGCTATGGTCCATGGCGGGCATGGAGTCGCCCCCCATGCTGCTCATGGTCTGCATGCCGTCGTCGGCACCCGAATCCATGCCGCTCATGCCATCCATGCTGCCATGGTCCATACCACCCATGCCCATATCGTCCATCGTGACCAGCGGACGAGGATCAAGGGGGGGGACCTGGGCTACCAAGCCTTCCCGCACGGCTAGGGTGCCGCGGGCGTAGCCCGTGCGATCCATGGATTGAGCAAAGACCGTGTACGCCTCGGCAGTGGGCTCAACGATCACATCGAAGGTTTCGGCCACGGCAATGCGTAATTCATCGACCTCAACCGGGTTCACGAACTGGCCATCCGAAGCTACCACGGTCATTTTCAGGCCTGGAATACGGATGTCGAAGTACGTCATAGCCGAGCCGTTGATGAACCGCAGGCGCAGCTTTTCGCCAGGACGGAACAAGCCGGTCCAGTTCATATTGGGGGCCTGACCATTGAGCAGGTACGTGTAGGTGGCCCCGCTCACGTCCGCAAGGTCCGTGGGGTTCATCTTCATCTCGGCCCACATCTTGCGATCCGCGACGGTTGCGGCCCAGCCCTTATCAGCCACATCGTTGACGAAGTCACCGACTGTGCGCTTGTGGAAGTTGTAGTAATCGGACTGCTTTTTGAGGGTACGCATCAGCGAGACGGGATCTTCATCCGTCCAGTCGGTCAGCATCACCACATGTTCACTGTCGTACTTGAAAGGCTCGGGCTCTTTCGCCTCGATGACGAGCGGGCCATACACCCCCACCTGCTCCTGAAATCCGGAGTGGCTGTGGTACCAGTACGTCCCGTTCTGTTGGACCTTGAACTGGTAGACGTACACGCCACCCGGCTCGATGCCCGCGAAGCTCAGTCCTGGAACGCCGTCCATGTTCGGCGGCAGGATAATGCCGTGCCAGTGTATGGAGGTTGCAGCGTCGAGCCGGTTGCGTACCCGGAGCGTGACAGTGTCACCCTCTTTCCAGCGCAGCAGGGGGCCCGGCAGCCCGCCATTGATCGCCATCGCTGTGCGACGCCTGCCGGTGATGTTTACCGGCATCTCGCCAATAGACAGGTCGAACTCCGTACCGCTCAACACGCTGAGCGCCGGCGAGCCGGACGCCGCCCAGCTGGGCGAACGCCACAAGCCTAGCCCACCTAGCACGCCGGCAGCCGCGAGGCCTTTGACGAAAATACGTCGAGAAGTTCTTGATTCCATACGCGCGGGTCCAGGTAGGCAAGGACGGCATTTAAGCCGTGTACTGGGTTTAAGGTACTGGAGTGGACGATGTCACAGCATCGTAAGCGGCGCGATTACATTTCTGTAAGCTTGAAAACCCGCGTTGGTTAGCAACATGCCTTAGAGCTTTGAGTTTTTTTAGTATCTGCAGAAGCCAGTTGCGCCTCAGCTTTTTTGCTTAGGGTTGTCTGTTGCGCATCCATCATCCGAGCGAACACACGGTCGGCACCACCTTCAGCAAAGGCGACCGAGGAAATACTGAATGCGAGGGTAAGGAGTACGGCTTTGGAAAGGTTCATAACGAGTCACCTTGTATAGGGAAGGCGGCACATGCCGCTGGGCCCAAGGTAACGAGTAGAGGCTTTCAGTTGGCTGAGTTGAGGGTTACAAAAAAGTCAGGTTGAGCATTAACTAAGCCGCCAAATGGTGGTTAATACTTCACCTTATAGGTCGGTGAATCCTCCGGCCGGTTCTCTCGCCGGTCGTAGATCTTGGTGGTACTGATATTGGCATGTCCTAGCCAGGCCTGAACCTTGGCGATATCGGCCTCATGCTCCAGGGCATTGGTCGCCGCAGTAGCCCTGAGTCCATGCACCCCCAAACCGGCAACCTCAATCCCAGCCATCTTTGCGTAGGCCGCCACCACGGTGTAGATGCCGTTGGCCGTAATGCCGGCACCGGTCAGCTTGCCGCGCAATGGTATGAATATCCTAGCTCGATGTCCGGCATCAAGCGTGGAGCGCAGCCATGGAAGACAGAGAGCAATGGTTTACGTTGTTGGCGCAGAAGGACTGGGAGGCGATTGGCAAAATCATCTACCAGAAGAAGAAAGCCAAGGTGCAGGATCCCTTTTTGACACAAATGACCGGCTTCTTTGAGTCGGAATTCTTCACTTTCGCTGAGCCACTGCCACCTGCTGAGCGCTCCAGGCAATTCGAATACACCAATCTGATCATTGAGCTGAACCAGCATGGCTTCAGCCAGGGCTTTGTGGATCGCTTCGTTGATGAACGACTGAAGCTGATGCAAGAGACCAAGCACACAGCCCTGCTCAACTATGCTCAAACGCACCAGCACCGCCCGCTGGCCAAAGAAATTATCCAGTCTTTCCTTCGTGCCAAGCCGGAAGCGGTTTCAGCGAGCCTACGGACGAATATGACCGTCCGTGCAACGGAAGTGACACCGGGAGAGCCCAAGACCATCCGGCTGTTTAAGTCCAAGCAGGAAGAAAATTTCTACGAGGCGGTGCGGCGGGTCTTCCCGACTTTCCACCCATACCCCAACGTTGCCTTAAGCTGCGTTTTGGATTATCAGGCCATCAAGGATCAGCTGTCGGAGAAGGCCCGGTCATACTTCTTCCGGGGAATAGTCGACAGCGTCGTGTTCGACGTGGGCAGTGGCTATGTGCCGAAGTACTTCATTGAGCTGGACAGCAGCTTCCACGATGATCCCCAGGCGCAAGCGAATGACCTGTTGAAGGACGCCATTTTCCGCGCAGCCAACACCAAGCTGATACGCATTCGGCCTCTGGATGCCAAGGCCTCCTCGGTGGAGGAATTCGAGCGGCTGGTGCGAGAGCTGATGCGTCAACTCTGACTGCCTATCAAATCACATAAAACATTAGCGGCTGCGTAAAATGTGAAAGATTTGGGACGGCAGAAAGATAATCCATTCATGCCTGATTTGAAGATAGTGGAAGTAACGCATTAAACCAGTATAAATACTCGCTCTAGTGGTGAGCGTTACTTTCAATCAAGCTTGGTATACCCGCATGACTCACCGTCGCATATGCACCTGCCTCGCGAAAAAAACGTGATCGACGCTCAGTATTGGTTTGCCTATTGAGAATTTTTAGAAATGCAACCAGGCCGGTTTTTTTATGCTTGACTTTCTTTACTGCCGCTTGAGCACCTCCCTCGATCTCATGCTCAACATTCCAATTATCAGTCCAATTTACGGAATCTGACCACTTCTCTTGGATCGTCATGTGAACTCCTTGTCTTGTTAGAGTAACGACTGATATTCAGGGCATTGCGACTGCTGTGCTCACCTTGTTGGCTCATCAGTGGGTCTGAGCGTTATGATTTTTTTAGACCAGTTTTCAGCTCGATCCTCTGATCAAATGTTCTCACGGTGCTGTCCTGGTCGATCTCAAATTAGGCATAACCAGCTTCCGTCATCAAACCCTCTGCTTGGGGTAGTCCTCCACTGCGTGTATGGCCAGTGGGTGGATTTGGTGGCCGATACACAAGGGGGTTGTGCTAAACGCTTTATACTCTTGCTATTGAGTCCGGAGTGTCTATGAGTTTGCCTATTGATGCCGCGTTGCCAGCTCTTCTGCGTGCTTTAAACTCTCGTGATGAGGTTGTTCTTCAAGCACCTCCTGGTGCTGGCAAAACGACTCGTGTGCCGCTTGCGCTTCTTGAAGAGCAATGGTTGCAAGGTCAGACCATTGTGATGCTTGAACCTCGCCGACTCGCAGCAAGGGCGGCTGCCGAACGCATGGCGACTGAGCTTGGGGAGGCCGTGGGTGAGACGGTCGGATATCGCATTCGACTAGAGAGCAAAGTGGGTCCTAGAACAAGGATCGAAGTCGTCACTGAAGGGATTCTTGCGCGCAGACTCCAAAGTGACCCATCTCTTGAAGGGGTAGGCTTGGTCATTTTCGACGAGTTTCATCTTCGCAATTTGGATGCGGACTTGGCTCTGGCGCTCACGCTCAGTGGCCGTGAAATGCTTCGAGATGATGTACCTCTTAAGATACTGCTCATGTCTGCAACGCTGGAGGGCGAACGGCTTTCTCGAATGCTTGATGATGCCCCTATTGTTACCAGCGAAGGCCGTATGTTCCCTGTCACCACTGTATGGGGAAAGCCACATCGACCGACTGATCATATGGACCAGGCCATCACCTCTGCTTGCGTCGACGCACTAGAAGTTCAGGATGGGAGCCTCTTGGTTTTTCTTCCTGGTCAAGCCGAAATACGGCGATTGCTTCAAAACCTAAAGGATCATCTGGGTGATCGCGAAGATGTTTTGCTATGTCCATTGCATGGCGAGCTCGATATAGCGGCGCAGCGAGCGGCCATAGAACCACCTCCTGCAGGTAAGCGGAAGGTAGTGCTAGCGACCAACATTGCCGAGACTAGTGTCACTATTGAGGGGGTGCGGGTTGTTATCGACTCGGGTTTGGAGCGTGTCCCACGATTCGATCCAAGAAGCGGTATGACAAGGCTGTACACCCAACGTATCTCGAAATCCAGTGCGACCCAACGAGCCGGACGCGCAGGCCGTCTCGAGTCAGGCATTTGTTATCGACTTTGGTCAGAGACACAGCACGAGCAATTGCCTGGCTTCAGTGCCCCTGAGATACAACAAGCCGACCTTTCAGGGCTGGCGTTACAGTTAGCTAGGTGGGGCGTGTCACCTGATGACCTCCGGTGGCTGGATGCTCCTCCTAGTGCTTCTTATTCGCAGGCCTGTGACTTACTCGTCCGTCTAGGTGCTTTGG
Organism: Pseudomonas viridiflava; assembly: GCF_900601905.1. Classification (GTDB taxonomy): domain Bacteria; phylum Pseudomonadota; class Gammaproteobacteria; order Pseudomonadales; family Pseudomonadaceae; genus Aquipseudomonas. The sequence goes on along the minus strand of NZ_UWFA01000175.1, from coordinate 58,483 downwards.
GAAAGGATTGGAAGCTCACGAAGCACGGTTTGGATATGGCGGAATTGCCAGCGCATCCACGAATTGCGCATCTTCTCCTTCGTGGTCATGCACTTGGGCTTGGAAAGCTTGCATGTGACATAGCGGCACTATTAGGGGAGCGGGACATACAACGTGGTGCAGGCGCAGACATCCATAGTCGTCTTGAATTACTTGCCGGAGAGCAGCGTGTTCAACGCAGCGAACAGGGAGCTGTGCAACGCGCTCGGCGACTCTCTAGCCAATACCGCTCATTTCTACGCTACCCCGCTGCTAATCCCGTGAGTGATCCGGAACATTTTCGGTGGGTGGGTGGTTTGTTGGCTTTCGCCTATCCAGATCGGATCGCTCAGCAGCGACGCGCTGGCGGGGCAGAATACCGCCTCGCTAACGGCCGTGCCGCTGTATTCATTGATACAGATGCACTGATGAAAAACCAGTGGCTAGTGATCGCCGATTTAGGGAGCCGCCTTGGACAACGTGAAGAGCGCATCTATCTTGCTGTAGATTTCGACCCAGCATTGCTCAATTCGATTCTGCAGGAGCAGGTTCGTCAGGTCGATGAGTTGGACTGGGATGAGCGAGAGGGAGTGCTTAGAGCAGAGCGACAGCAAAGGCTTGGAGAACTCGTGCTTTCTTCTACGCCGCTATCAAACCTTGATGATGATCTGCGCGCTAAAGCCTTGATCAACTACATCCGGCGCAAGGGGATTGAGCTGTTGCCTTGGACTGAGGACCTTCGCCATTGGCAGGCTCGCGTAGAGCTCCTTAGGTCTATGGAGTTAGAAGAGAGGAGTGAAACCGAGTGGCCCGATCTAAGTGATCAAGTGCTCCTAAAGACCTTGGATGTATGGCTTGCTCCCTACATTGGGAAGATCACCAGGCTCAGTCACATCGGCCAAATTGATCTGCCAACGATACTCCGTGCCCTTCTGCCATGGCCTCTGCCCCAACAACTGGAGACTCAAGCACCTCAGACGATTCAGGTGCCATCAGGATCAAATATTCGAATCGACTACAGTGAAAGGCCCCCGATCCTGGCAGTACGACTTCAAGAGCTATTCGGGCTGAGAGATACCCCACGCATCGCTAATGGCAGGCAATTGCTAAAACTTCATTTGCTATCGCCAGCTCGCCGGCCGGTGCAGGTTACACAGGACTTAGCAAATTTCTGGAAAACCACTTACGTCGAGGTCAAGAAAGATCTTAAGGGGCGGTACCCAAAACATTTTTGGCCGGATGACCCATTGGAAGCTGAGGCTACATCTAGAGCCAAACCTAGGGGCACTTGATGCTGGGTGACGCAGATCAGTAGCAGAAGCGCAACCAACATTTATGTGTCGATATTTGGACCGTTGTGCTCTATCCCATGACCTAAATCTGAGGCAGCAGGCTAGATGGCTCACATTCTAGGCACTCAGCAATTTGATAAAGCTTTTCTATCGTTATATTTACCTCTCCGCGTTCGATGCGCCCCATATAGCTACGATCTAGCTTACATATTAGAGCAAACACGTCCTGCGACACCCCCTTCGCCCTTCTCGCCTCCCTGATATTTTTCCCCAGGGCCTTCGCCAATTCACTCATAGCTGCCTCAACCCGCTTGAGGCAGCACTATCGGGCGTTTGCGGAAGGATCGGCCACGGACTATAATCCGTATTTTTTGCGGAAGACTAGGTGCCTGTTATGAGACATGATTCATTCGAATTCGACAGGCAGCTTTATGAACTGCTTTGCCAAGAGCAGCATCAGGAGTTTACGACTCGTCAACTCCGAGATGCTTACTCGGCAATCCTCGGACCGGGCTATGAACTGGGGGTGGTCAGAATTTATGTCTACGAACAGATTCGCCGACTCATCCGCGCCGGATGGGTTTCAAAGTCGGCTGGTCTGCGTAAGCGTGGACAGGTGTTTCGTCTCATGGAAAAGCCAGCAAGCATCAAATTAGTACTCGTGGATTCACGATGTCCGCAGTCAGCTAAACCCTCTACCGAGCTGACTGAGAGCTCCCGAAGTCTTGAGGATGTGATTGCACATCCCGTAGCTCCCGCTAGTACGGCTGACCACGGTCGTATCGAGGAAATGCTTAAGGAGACCCGCCTCGATCTGCTTTCTTCTATGGGAGAGACCGAGCGCTACAAACAGCTCTTTGAGGAAATCCCTCATTTGAAAAGCCGGTTAGAAAATGATTACCACGAAGTCCGAGACCGGAGCTCGCGGTTGTTGGGTCACCTGCGAGCCCTTGAAACGACGCTCAAAGCAATCGCTATCGTATGAGTCACTCACTTCGAAAATGGCAGCATCTATGCAAAGAGGCTGCGTTGACACACTACCGCACGAACCCTCATTTTTTCTGCCAGGCAACTCCTGGTTCCGGAAAAACACGAATGGCAGCGGAGCTTGCCAAAGATCTGCTAGAGCAGGACCTAATCGATCTCGTTTTATGCTTCGCTCCGTCGCGCCAAGTGGTGGAGGGCTTCCGCCGGACTTTCTTTGGGGTACTGGGCCGACGGATGGACGGGCTGATAGGCGCGGTCGGTGCAGCATGTACCTACCAAGGTATGGAGTACAGGGATGAGGCGTTCTGGAAGCTCTTTGATGACTATCGTGTTTTCGCTATTTTTGATGAGATCCACCACTGCGCGGGTCATGATGCTCTGCTTAGTAATGCCTGGGGACAACGCATAATTCAGCGCGTACAGGACAGGGCTGAGTGCACGCTTGCGCTTTCTGGGACGCCTTGGCGCTCAGATCAAAAAGCAATCGTCCTAGCAAGATACTCAACCCCTGAGGGGAATCTTATTTGCGACTATCAATACGGGCTCGCGGAGGCAATCTCAGATCAGGTATGTCGGTCTCCGCGCATAGTCATCTTGGACAACCAAATGGTTAGTCTGACAGAGGCACTAGCGAGCGACAACACTGTCACCATGTTTCCAAATATCGCCAGCCTTCTCACAGGCTCGCCAGTGTCCTACGAGAGCTTATTACTCCACGAGGATGTTTTGAGACAACTGTTGGTATTAGGCTGTCGCAAGCTAAAGGAGATCCGTGAGGTCAAAGCGGATGCAGGCGGACTTGTGGTGGCGACGAATATCGAACATGCCCACCAGATCGCGGCCATGCTACTGCATGAGGGCGAGATATGCGAAGTTGTAACGAATAAAACGCCCAATGCTCAGCAGGTGATCGACGACTTTCGGCGCAGTAGTTCTCCTTGGATTGTGGCCGTCGGGATGATCAGTGAAGGCACAGATATTCCGCGGCTTCAGGTGTGCTGTCATCTGAGTAGAATAAGGACTGAACTCTATTACAGGCAGGTCCTAGGGCGGATTCTACGTCGTTCCGTTAATGTTAATCATGATCCCGAAGCTTGGCTGTACGTTTTGGCCGAACCTTCGCTGCAGCAGTTTTCTGAGCGCGTTGCTGATGATCTGCCTGACGACCATGCCGTCATCGGCTTGGTGCATGGTGTTTCTAGTCCCATTGACAGTAGTTCAGCTAATGTCCGTGATGAAGGGCTAGGAACGGGGTTGTACGCCCCTTTAGGTCTGAGGCATTCGGATGATGATGGTCAGAAAACTTCAGGGCAGATCAATGATTATAAAATGGGTCCAGGCTATCAACTCAGTTTCTCGCAACACTATCGCACCCAGCTGCTTCGAATATGCTGAACCCTGAACAGTTCATAGCACCGGGTAATTTTGGACAACAAGTTCCTCAGAAGATTTGCTATGTTTTTTGCTCACTGGAGTTGGAGCTGTTAGCTGATCAGTCATGATGGTGCTAACAGTGTAACTCGCTCACGGAGCTGACATTTCCAAACGACATTTATCGGCTACACCTGTCGATGTCGACTTTAATAAAGGTGAATCATGTTGCTAGCCGTTATGCGTACGGGCGCCTATGGTGCATATCGCGCCAAGCTGGAACTCATGCTGCAGATACCTATCCACTCTACAAATCAAGATGTTCACGGACTGATAGAGATAGGTTTTCCGGCCTCTGTAATCAAAACGCTCAGAGGTCTCGGGATACTCGATCCACAGTCACGGGACCTGATTATTCCTCTCCGAACGCTCCGGTGGAGGTTGGCCCGCGGTCAGCGACTATCCGTTGGAGAAAGCGATCGTCTATATCGTTTCGTTCACATAATGGCGATGGCAGCGGCCCTGTTCGACAGCTTCGATAAATCAAAGTGTTGGCTAAAAAAACCTCAAGAACGTCTTTCCGGTAAATGCCCTGCCGCCATGCTGTCAACCTCGGTAGGTACGTGGCAAGTAGAGGAGTTACTAATGCAGGTTGCTGATGGATTCTGAACCCTGCACCGCTACTCCTATTGTGAGTGCTCGAAGTCCGGCTAGTAGGAAAATCTCCACGATAGGTGCGGTGGCTGCCATGCGAAATTAGCGGGACTAGCCGTTGCACTTTAGGTGGTTAGCTTGCTCAAGCTCCATCCATGCAATAGAGCGATCAATCATGAGGTAGTCATGGCATCACCATTCGCAATACTGACAGTTCACAAGAACACAATTGAGGACTCCGGTGGCACATCGCCTGGGGGGCAGCCGCTCCAAATTTTGATCGACATCAGCGCGGACTCTTCCTTGACCGTAGCCACATATTTACGTTGTCTGGAGCTTTTCAATCGGGAGTTTGAAAAGGGCCTGCATGCTGCCAGAGCTGAAATGGTGGAGGAGATTTCAGAGGCCCAAGTCCTTTCCCCACCAGATTCCTCAACCTTCCTCAGGCAGCTGCGAATGAAGGGCAACGCGAAAGCTGAAATTATACGCAGCGGAGATTTGATTCCCTTCGCAGAAAACTCCCAGCACGTAGCAGAAGACCTTGATGAAAGGAACTTGCGCGATTGGCTGCGGACTGATCGCATTTTCGTACTGTCTTATGAGGGTATAAATTACATTCCTGCTTATGCTTTTGATGATGCTACCCATCAACCGCTCGTCTGTTTACAAGCAGTAATTTCAGTGTTGAAAGCCCAAAATGATGGCTGGGGGATGGCTTTTTGGTTCGCCTCCCCTAATAACTTTCTTGGTGGCAGACGCCCCAAAGATTTATTGCAAATTGCCCCCGAGCGCGTTCTGGTTGCAGCGCTCGAAGAGGTAGACGGCGAGGTGATGCACGGCTGATCACCCATCGTCGCTAGATGGGCTACTTTCGCTCTTTCTCTACGATAAGACTCTCATTAGGCAGATCCAGTTGGCGGCTGCGATCACTGTCCCTGAAACCAATGGCTGTCGAAGTGCCGAATCCTTGGAACAACACAGTGACATCTCGGAACGCCTGGTAGCCTTCAGGGGTCTGAAGATCTGCAGCATACAACTCTGCCGGAAGAAGGGTGCTAAACGGTACTTTCACATAAATCACCGCTTTTTCAACACGCACCTGCGCAAGGCGCATTGCGCCATCGGCCAATTGTCCGGTTACACCTCCAAATAGTAATGGAAGAATAATGAGAATAGATGCACTAACGAAATACGCAGTCTTGTGACCGTCGGCGCTATTTGCGTGCGTAAGCCTTTCTGATTCTGTCGTGACGATAGTCGCGCGAGCCAATCGGTCTTCTCGCCGGTAGTCAGCCCCGGCGGAGCGTGCGATAGAGTAGAATAGATATATAGCTACGGGGAGTGGCAGCAGGTTTATATAGGTTATGGGATCACGTTTACCCATCCAGAAAATTAACAAGCCCCCTATGCATGCAAAAGGAATCGATATCCAGTGGAATGGTGCTAGTTGATATCTAATATCCTTTTGGCTTTTAGTTACCTTGCATGCTAACCATGTTAAGCCGTGAATAACCAATCGAATGACGGGGGAAAAGACAATTCCTATAGAGCCCATGCATATAGCGAACATTACGTATACGAACCCAAAGCATGCAGCTGCTATGAGAAATAAAAGACCATCTCCCAATGCAAGTCCTCGAGGGAAATGGCCTATTTTCAGCGCGTACATTACTACGCAGATGCTTCCCACGCTGATGCTTAGTTTGAAAATGCCGGTAGCAAGCTTAATGAAACTATCAACGGTAGACTCTATTGAGGATATTACTGTTTTCATAGGTTTATATCTTTTTGTCCTGTTATATGCGGGGATTTGGTTGACCAGTATAAGCTATTTTTCGCAGTCGGATTTAGTCTGGCCTAATGCTAAACTTTGTTCTCTCGCATTTCCTAATGCTGAGGACGCTGTAAGCGCGATGTGATTAAAGCTATCCTTAGGTCACTAAGCCACCCCGAACCCGGAAGAACGTAGAGAACCGATAATGGTAACGGTTGGCAGGTAGCTGTCAGCGAGGGTGGAACATGCACCTGTAGGCTACGAATAAATCGACCCAAACGCATGACGTTTGCCGCTTTAGTTCGAGTCTACAGGTGCGCTCGCGCTCGAAACGAATACGCAGGGTTCGCCGTCGTACCGGCTCTCCAGGAGGTCGTGTCGTTACCCATCACTGCCCGGCAACTCAACGCCTTGCGAGCACTGCAACGCACCGCCCGTGAGCTAGGCGACTTGGCCACGTCGATCGCGCCCTGGCGTTTGATGCGTCCAACATCGAAAACCCGCAGCTGGCCCGGTTGATTCTGGAGAAGACCTGCCGACGAATCGTGGCGGGCCAACCCGGTAGCCTGGACGCCATGATCCAGCACCTGGAGACCTTCGGAAACTTGAACTGTCTGTCGCCCGAGCAGGTCAGTGAGTTTACCGACCGGATCAGGAACTTGGCTTAATCTTGCCCCAAGGTATCCAGGAAGAAACCCTGGGCGTCATGCTCGAGGCGGCAATGTACGCTACGTGCTGGTCTGATCGCCCTGAAGGTAACCCGGAGATCGTTCTGCTCGATTTGTAATTGCCCAAGGTCGACGGGCTGGATGTCTTGCAGGCTGTCCGCGCTGACCCACTCCTTCAAAGCATCCCTATAGTCATGCTCACCAGCTCATAGATGAATTCTAATCTGGCTCGGGCCTATGAATTCGGCGTGAATGCGTTCGTGATCAAGCCAATTGCATTGAAGGAAATGATGCAGGCGGTGGCAGACCTCGGAATGTTCTGGGGTGTCCTTTACGAGCAGCCGCCGGACTCTATTCGTGCAGCGATTCACTAGGTCTAGCGGATCGATCTGCAGCATTCGGCGGTATTACAGGTAAAGGCGATTCAAAACATGGGAGCGGTTGTCGCGTGAGTCCTGACAATGCAAACGGCTCAATGCGACAGTCACCCTAATCGGCAGGCGGTGCCGACGGGTGCCCTTCATCGAAAGCCGCAGACTCACACCTGCGTCCGATACAGCGTACGAGTCTTTTATCGACAAACTCGACATCCACGCCACAGACAGAGCTGAACTGAACGCCGTGAGCATCGCAGCTCCGTTGCTGTCATCGGCCTCCGGCCCTGAACGCCTGCTTTGGGCCAGCGACTGGCCTTTTATCCAACATGAAAGCACTCAGCATAATTCAACCCAGCTGGCGCATCTGGAGCGCTGGCTGCCGGATGTCGCTGACCGAAAAAAAGTGCTGGTGGACACTCCGACCGAATTGTTCCAGTTCTAAACGCACACCTGATGAGTTGCCCTAGAGAGAACCACATGACCGACGCCAACAAGCTTTCCAAAACAAGTCTGCGGTCGTTCAAGACGTCCGATGGCCGTGAACACCACTACTATTCATTGCCTGCGCTCCAGACAGCGGCCTATCCGAACTTGAGCCGTCTTCCTGTAGTGATTCGGATCCTGTTGGAGTCGGTATTGCGCAACTGCGATGGCAGCAAGGTGCTCCAATCTCATATCGAAGATCTCGCAAACTGGCAGCCACACGGCAGCAGGGAACGGGAAATTCCGTTTGTAGTCGGTCGCGTCCTTCTTCAGGACTTCACGGGCATCCCGTTATTGACCGACCTGGCCGCCATGCGCAGCCAGGCAAAGAAACGTGGTGGTAACCCGAAAGCTATCGAGCCGCTCGTACCCGTTCACATGGTGGTAGATCATTCTGTACAGACAGAGTTTTCGAACGTGCCTGGCGCGCTTCGCAAGAACATGGAGGTCGAATTCCAGCGTAACCGTGAACGCTATGAGCTGATGAAGTGGGGCATGCAAGCGTTCGAGACATTCAAGGTCATTCCGCCAGGCATCGGTATCTGCCACCAGATCAATCTGGAGTATCTGGCTCAAGGTGTGATCGAGAAGGACTCAGTCGTATACCCCGATACGCTCGTGGGCACCGATAGCCACACGACGATGATCAATGGCATCGGCGTGCTGGGTTGGGGTGTGGGTGGTATCGAAGCCGAAGCCGGCATGCTCGGTCAGCCTGTTTACATGTTGATGCCGGACGTTGTCGGGGTTGAGCTCAAAGGCAGTCTGCGTCCTGGCGTCACGGCGACAGATGCTGTGCTGCAGATCACCCAGACGCTGCGTGCTGCCAAAGTGGTCGGCAAGCTTGTCGAGTTCTTTGGCGAGGGAGCAAGCTCCCTGAGTGCGACTGACCGTGCAACTATCGCCAACATGGCGCCTGAGTATGGCGCAACGACTGGCTTCTTCCCGGTCGACGACAAGACGCTCGACTACTACCGCCAGACCGGGCGTAGTGCTGAGCAGGTTGAGCTGATCCGCAAGTACTTTGAAGCCCAGGACATGTTCGGCACACCTGCTGCTGGCAGTGTTGATTACTCGACCGTGATCACGATCAACCTCGATCAGATTGTTCCGTGTGTATCCGGCCCCAAGCGTCCTCAGGATCGCGTTGACCTCACCGGGCTTGCGCGCCGGTTCGATGAGGTCATGGTTCAGGATGCCAAGAGCGGCGGCTACGCCAAGAGCAAGGGTCAGCTTGAAGAGTTGTACCCAGTCACTGCTAAACCTGCTGGCGCGGCTGGGCTCATGCCTATTCAAGTGCTATTCATGGTCGCTTTCGGTATCGGCGTGACTTTGAATTACCCACATCTGCAGCAACAGAAGGAGCGCATTGCTTCACACTCCGCGAACGTATTGGCCGTAACGTCCGTGATTTTTGCCGCTGGTATTTTCACTGGCATTCTTTCGGGCACCGGCATGGTCGATGCGATGGCGCAAAGCTTGCTGCATGTCATACCTGACAGCTTCGGGCCATACCTCGCGGTATTTACAGCGTTGGTGAGCTTGCCGTTTACTTTCTTCATGTCGAACGATGCTTTCTACTTCGGCATTCTGCCGGTCCTGGCTCAAACGGCTACCACTTACGGGTTTACAACACTGGAAATTGCCCGCGCATCGATCGTTGGCCAGCCCGTGCATTTGCTGAGCCCATTGGTGCCCTCGCTCTATCTTTTGGTCGCGCTTGCCAAGGTAGATCTCGGTGACCACCAGAAATTTGCCCTGAAGTGGGCAGTGCTTGCGAGCCTGGCGTTGTTGGTAGGAGGGGTGTTGTTCGGAGGATTCCCGTTCCACCGCGCTCAGTAATGCTGGCTTGCATCGTGTCCAGAGCGTCCTGAGTTCCATTGGGAGGTTAGCCATGGTGTCCAGATAGACGAGGTCTATCTGGACACCTTTGGTCGGGATGCTGAGCGGGTTGCTCGCCTCAGCTATCCACAGCAATGTGGGCCCTTCGGCTCTTGTAGTTGAAGACCTCAACAAAGTAAAAACGGTAGTCGTAGTGGAGCATATGCGCTTTCACCGAACTCGTCTGAGCCCACGTAATCGAGGAGAGCGAAAGTCCATCAATGACCGCTTCTGGCCGATTGCAGCCATGTGCGGTGGCTGCATTGCATCCGGTTTTCTCTGGTGTAGATTTGCGCTTACTGGGATCGCGGGGAGAGGCGATTCAGACCGTTAGAGCGGTCGCCGTCTGAGCCCTAAGAAGGCAAATGGCTCAATGCGGCTGCCACCCTGATCGGCAGGCGGTGCCGACGGGTGACAATTCGTTTTCCTTTATCAATAACGATGAAGAAACTGCTGAATCATTTCTCCGCTGCCATTTCCAAAGAACTCATCAGTAACGCAGTCTTTAACGATTACACCTTTCTTCACAAATACGATGCGATCAGCTGCTTCACGGGCGAAGCGCAATTTGTGGGTCACTGCCAGCATGGTCATGCCAGCGTTGGCCAGTTCAAGCATAACGCTCAGCACTTCTTCCCTCTGTTCCAGGTCCAGCGCTGATGTCGGCTCGTCGAAGAAAATTATTTCCGGATCCATTGCCAGGCCACGAGCAATGGCGACGCACCGCTTTTGTCCACCGGATAGTTTGGCCGGGGTAGCTGTCTTCTCGGATAACCCAACCAAGGCCAGTAACCCCTGACCCCTTTCGACAGCTTCGTCACTCGGCACTTTGCGTAAGCTGATCAGCCCTTTAATGACGTTCTGCAACGTAATCATGTGTGGGGACAGGTTGAACGGCAGGTGGTCGGCAAACTTGGCGGTCATAACGTCGGCATTAGACCGGCAGTCGGGATCCCCTTATCAATAATTTGCGCCGGGACAGTTTCCTGGATCATTGTTTAGCATTCATCACAAGCCTAGTTGCCATGCACACGGCGCTCGGCAGTAAATAAGCCGGGCGGTGGTCCAGACTCTCCGGCGAGTGACATTCGTGAAACAGATGCAGGACCCTTTTTAGGCCCCGCCTGTCTGGATCGTTGTCAGACTGCATCGTTAAGGACTACCAGCGAACTAATGAGCATCGTAATAACCTTCTTGGTTGCCAAGAGCTTATCACTAGGAGTGAACTTAAAGCTGAAAAGCAAATACTCGAACCAGCTTTTGCCAGACGATTAAAAGGTAGCAAAATCGATGGTAGGGACCTGGGTTGCTCTTTAGAGCATGGCCTTTACTTGTTGACTAGCATTGGCCCACGCTCCTTGGCTATCGCAAAGTCCTTCTGTGCCATGTCTCTTAGGGACAGTAGTTGATTCTTGTATTCCTCCACTGGCATGCCTTCTTCAAGCATGGAGAGCAACTCATTCTCTTCAGAAAAGTACTTGTCGATCGCCCTGACCAAATGCACTGATCCCACGGTCTCGCCGTAGATGGATAAGTCGCGGAAGGCTAGGTTTATATAGTACTCCACCGCCATAGGTTCGAGGTGACCCGTCCAGCTGGTGATTTCTGCAGTGAAAGTCCGACTGTCCAGCAAAGCTTGCCGAAACTCGTCAGGGTTTGAGAGTTGATGCCGCTGAATGAATAGTACGAATAGGTTTGTGATAAACGCGTGACGAAACATATGAGGAGTTACTTGGGACTTGATACCGGCGAGCCTGCGAAGCTTCAAAATTTCATTGGATATTACAGAACTTGTGAGAGGCTTGCCGGTCGCGGAAGACACAAAAAAATATCCATGATCTTTGCCTCCTTTGTAAACGCTTCGCATGATTTTGCGACGTTCAATTTCGATGTATTGGCGAAGTTTCTTCAGTGCGGTGAGAAAGACTGGAACGTAACGCTCTGCACCTTCCTCTCTCTTTAGGGTTTCAAGGCGAAGAAGTGGATGTTTCATCTCCATGGCACAGAGCACGTCGGAAACTTTCAGGTTCGCTAGCTCTGTTCGCCTGGCGCCGGTGTCCGTAAGAAGGTCAATTAAGCAGGCCATTCGAACCTTGACGGCAGCTGGTACAGTGAGCTTCCTAACTGCTAACTTTAGAAGCTGAATTTGTTCGTTAGTTATTGGTACTCGACGGTGCTCCCTATGGGGCTTGCCGAAGGAGTGGTGAGTCAAGGAAGTATTACTAATTTTTTTTCCGGTACGTGTAGCCTTCACAAATTTTTCTTCTCTTGCTCTTATGGTACCGTGTGTAGAGACAAAATCATTATATCCATAAAATTTACCCACGAAACCTAAAAAGCTCAACCACACCTTGCCGGTCGCGATCACAGATGTTTCGGTTTTTCTGGGTTTAGATGGATTGAAGTTGGACGGCTCTTTTCGGATTTCTTCAATGTAATCAGTAAATCGGCCGTCAGTCAGGTTTATCGGATCTATACCGTCCCGATAGCAGCGCCTGAGTAACTGGCCCAGCTTTGACGCGTAATCGCCCATCGAACCACCCTTATCTCCTTTTCGAGAAAGACCCTGCTGGCCTCGTCCTGAACGATCCAGTAGGGAAAGTATATACAAATTACCAATTAAGCAGGGTGAGCCATTCGGCCAGATCATAAATGGAATGTTAGTGGCGTCGCGAGTGCTCACCCTGTCGACAGAGAAGTGGCTAAACGTCCTGAAATCGCCCATTAACTGGTGCAGTTTACGCGTACTTTGGTCAGACATGATTTCATTTCCGCCGGTAATCATCTATGTTGGCTATTTCGAACGATAGCATTGCTGGCTCTGTAGTAGACGGGATAAAGTTGAAGGGAGGCCTAGCCATGCTGACGATGGCGCGAAGTGTCTGGAGGGCGTTTTGGATTCTCTTACCCCTCAACTTTTCGTCGGAGGCGTCCCCGATGCTGGTCAACTGATGCATAGACTCGGAAAGTGCACGCATGAGTATCATATTGGTCTGCCGTTGCATCTCAAGTTCTCGTTCCAGCTGTTCAACTTTCCTGTTTAGACCTGATTTAGTTCGTTTGTTTGTATGTTTTTCTCGTTTGTCTACGAGATCCAGTTTTTCCAAGGCACCAATTCTCAGGTCATTGAGTGCCCGAAAGCCACCGCTCAAGTTTTCATTGGCGTATGTCTTCAAAGTATTTAAGCTCATCGGGAGCGTCGTCAATGACTCCCCCGTCTCAAGTTCAACAGCCCGACTGAGAGAGGCCATACCTGCCTGACTTTTTAGAGCGGTTCTTAGCTCAACGTCCTTCGTGAATTTGATAGGGTGTCTACATATGTGTGTGAGCAACGCCTGCAGCGTTTTTACGCCGTTTAAAGCTGGAGTTTTCTTCATATGGCCTCCCCAGGAAGAATAAGACGAGCGACGACCTTAAACTTCGTACCCTCTTGATCTGTGAAAAACTCGGGCTCGATCTCTAACCAGCCCTCATTCATTAATTCATGAATCTGATCTTCAAGGTCAATCGAGTCGATAAGACCAAAGCTATCAGTCCCATATTTTTTCTTGAGAAAGTCAGCAAGCGCCACGAAGTTTTCGATGTTGCCTTGATGCAGTTGCTCCGCTACGTAGTGAGCCTTTGCCCCAGCGAGCACGATACCATTGGTGGATTCGGTGATGTACCGGTAAACGTGCGTGGGGTCTGTATGGCCTAACATCCACTGAAGCGTATCGAGTTTAGCAAAGCTACCGCAATAGAAAAAAAGCATCGCGAAAAAACGCCTTATTTGGTGTTGTCTCAGATAATGGCGCTCACCGTGTGCGTTCAACGGTGTTTCGAAATAATCACAAAATAGGTCTAGGTTGCGGTCGAACGTATATTTATTTGAATTATTTAGTTGGGCTGAGCCTTTGAGGTTTGGAGTTGAAAAAAGTGTTTGAAGTTCATCTATGTACCCAATCCTTTTAAGGGTTTTTTGCATTTTTATCAAGGTCTTGATCATGTCAGTCGCGATAGGCTCTATGGGGCGAGCTTCTTCTCGGCGGTAGCCAAAAAGGTGTCGGGTACTCTTGGCATTCTTGAATATCAAATATGACTCTGAAAAATCTAGGCAGCCGTGCGCGGGAAGCGAGTACAGCTCGCTCACGCGCCTTGCCATGAGTATTCCTGTGGTTAGCTGAACGCTTCCTACGTAGATAGCTATCAACTCTAAGAGTCCAAAGTTGGCCCTGAGACTGTCAAAATATCGACTGGGCTCGCCTTTGATTTTTGCTCCAAAAATATGTGAGTTTACGAGTCGTGTTGATAGCGAAAGTCTGGTTACGCCAAGTTCAAGCAATTTTTTTCCGACCAGATTGCAAACTTCTTCGCTCGTTAAGGCGCTTGGAGAAATGCTGCGCTTTTTGCATTCAATTGCGATTCGACAAAATGCCCTGGTCAACTCTTCTCCGTACTCGAAATGAAATTCAATAGCCTGCCGGAGCGCTGTAAATACGATGCTAGACGGCAGCGACCTAAATCGGCCAACGGGTGGTAGATTCGGCGAGAATTGCTCCGCTCTGATAAGCGCATCTATAGAAGGAGCAGGAATATTTAACTCATGCAAAATCCCTATATTATATAAGGCGCGGCGATATAATTTAAAAGTAGGGCCTTTCATCGGACCTTCAGAGTTTCCTTTTACTGCCGCGGCAGGATACTCGCGACCTATCATACTGAGATTTTCGTTATAGCTGAGGATTGATTTTATTGGTTTTAATTGATGTTTGCCCCAGAGCGTGTCTTTATACAGCTCTTTGCATATCAAAGCTGTATTGGGCTGGAGACCGTGTTTTACCTGCTTGTGGTAGATGTTGTTCAGATGTAGGGCAGCACGGACTTTTGGGATTAAAATATGAGGTATGTCAAGGTCGTCAGCGTCGGATTGTTCAGTTGAGATAATTGACATCTGCGGCTTTGCGTCAAGAACTTCCAGAATCGCTGCCGGGTCCGCACGGTCTAATACTTTCAAACAATAGTTACGGAGTCGGGAGGTCCACTGGTAAATCGAATCTTCAAGCGTTGAGCTTGACGAAATTATTTCGAGCATCTCGATAAGGTTACCTTCGGTAAGCCCCTCGAGGCCATAGGCTGAGATCTGTAATCTTTTGCTGTTTATTAGAAGTAGGTCTATCACATGGCATGTCCGATAGAATTGTCTTAGCATTGCCGTTTGCGAGTTTGTTTCTGCAAGGTGACCATAATGGTCACGAGTACTCGAGGTCAGATAAAATTTTAGGCCAATTAGCAATTTTCGGTGTTTGCTTGATGTTAGAAGGGTGCCGTCATCTAGAATTACCTTCCAGCAAAGTTCCCTTTGTGTTTTTTTGTCGAAGCTGATTAACCAAGTGTCGCTTTCGAAGTCATTTACCAACCAACTTGCCTTCCTAAACTCAGCTTCAGAATCTAAAAAAAAGACTGATAAAAAATCAAGATCTGGCGGTAGTTTCATAAATTATCAAGTCCATCTGGGAAGCGTCTGCGTGAAGGTATGCCTTGCTCAGATATTTCTGGAGGTCGCTGTTGAAACCTGACTCTATTTCTTGAACTACTAATTCTGTGAACCTTGACCAGTACAGGGCTTTAGCACTTAAATTTGATACATCTTGAGCATTAGAAACAGCTAGTTTTAATGATATCAGTGCAGTGAGTATCCCCGTATCAAGCGCCACAATTATCTGCTGTTCCTCTTCCTGATTGTTGATGCTGGTTTTGGCTTGCGATCCTGGTGTCTGAAGGTGTGCAGGCAAAGGTCGAATCGCATGGTTTTCCAAGAAGGTATGAAGTTCATTCATGGTTTTGAAATGGGCGGCCCGTAGTAAATACGGGCTTTGCTTCATGGCTTCGCAAATAATTCCCCGCTGGAATAATCTGATCCAGCGAGTTTGAAAAAATGCAAGTATTGGTTCTGGAAGATACCTGCTCAGGAGCGAAGAGTTGTATGAAGTATGGCCGAGTGCTTTTGCCATGGCCTCTACGCTATTAGTGTCTAAATATACCTCCACAGCGCGGGATGCACGATATGTCGTGACGGAGAGCCTTAAGAGTAGTTGCCGGGTCTCTTTTTCGCTTTTTTTTGAGATACTTAGGAATTCAACCAGAAGATCGTTGCGTTCATAATTGCGTTTGTTAGTTTTCATCGGACCTACGGGCTTGGGTAGGCCAATATAGCGTGTACAGCGGAGGAATAAGAACCTCCAAGAATCATCGCCGATGCTCTTAAGTTCGTTTCTTAGTGGCTCGGTTGCGGAAATGATCAATTTTATCCACTTTTCTTCCTCTGCGTTTAGCTTGATCACCTGCTCGCTAAGGTGCCCGCTCATTCTATCTTTGTATCCGACTAATTGATGGCCGTCAGGATCTAAGTCTAGGAGACCTGACAGATTTCCTCTTTTATCGTAGAGTTCGAAGCCGTCGAAGAATGATTCAGTAAGGCATGGGTGGCGGGCGACTAAAAGTAACTGCAATGCAAAAAAATGTTGAGCGGTTGGAATTGCCAGCAATGCCGCGAGAGAGCAGCCTTCAGATCTTCCGTATACTTGTCTTCCTCCTGCCCTGATATGTGGTAAACCTAGTTTTTCGAATGTTGCGCATAAATCATTTATACCAACCTCTTTCACGTTATTTCTGTTGGTTTTGCCACCAAATATTGGAGTTCCTGATCCTGCTAGCATTCTTCTTGATGTTTGAGCGCGCTCTAGGTCGTTTAGCTTTCTGTTAGCCCATTCTAGCACCAGCTTATTATCTGATTTGATGGTTTTGAAAATAATTTCAATTGCTTCGGAGTCAGTAAGCTCTAGAGGTATTGGAGTGATAAGCTTTTCCTTCACAAGCGTGCCATCAGGCAGTTTCGTTAAGTTGGTGCGATGTCCCGGTGTGGTCCTGACTACCGGGTGCGGAAGAATTCCGGCGAATGGCCGCGCCCATAATCCTGGCTGAATAAAAGCTTCTTCCAACTGGTATGTGAATTGGGCGTAACTAATAGTTTTTGAAGCTAGGTCGCCTCCGCTGGCGTGTGATGCTTTGAAACTGGCGACCATGTTTTGAATGAAGAAATTGTTTAGTTTTATAGGGTTGCTGAATGTCGAACTGGTCCATTTGCTGGCGTTCTGCGAAAGGTAAGTTATAAAAAACTTAAATTCATAGTGCGAAGGGGCTCGATGTTTTTCAACATGCTGAGCATAGCGATCATAAATATTTTCTGCGAATTCTCTCCCGTGAGAATTCCATAACAAGCATATGGGTAGATAGCTGTTTTGACCTTTTCGGCCTTTCACCTCCCAACCATTCCAATAGCGAGATATCTCTGTATCAAGGGTGCCTTTCTGTGCCTCCCATATATGGCCATTATTTGTAGGAAGTTTTTCCTCCACAGTGAGAGCGGGCAAAAGTGGTATCTCTTTCCTCATTTCGTTCAGCAGGCAGTTGAAATCCCGGGCGTAGCGATTTCTCGTTTCCTGGCCTCCTGAGACGAAGGATTCGTCTGCAAGCGCTCCCAAAAATCCCCTCACGATGCCGCGAAAGGACGGGGAGGACAGCATGATGTAGCTAACCGCGGTACCTGTGACATGGCAGTAAGCTTCAAAGAGCTTCAGAAGATTTTCGCTAGCATGGGGTGTTACGAGGGCACGACAGCGCTGCATAACGGTTACCACTTCCGTAGGTATCACCAGGTAAGGGTAGTTCACTAGCGATAGGGTTTTTTTGATGATTGTCAAAGCGTCTACCTGGTTTGGTGTAGTCTTGGGTACCTGTAGAGGCTGATGGTTGTGCAGTTGACAAGATAATGCAAATGGCAATTTTTACGAGCGCAGTCTGGATGCCGATCTGGCCCTGGCACTCAGCCTCAACGGTCGGGCGCTGTTTCGTGATGAGCAGCCCCTGAAGATTCTGCTGATGTCGGCGACGCTGGAAGGCGAGCGGCTTTCCAGTCTTCTGAACGATGCGCCGGTGGTGCGCAGTGATGGGCGTATGTTCCCAGTGCAGATGCAGTGGGGCAGGCCGTTTCAGCCCGGCGAGTTCATTGAACCGCGGGTCGTGCAGACGGTGCTGGACGCAATCAATGATCAGAGCGGCAGCCTGTTGGTCTTTCTGCCGGGGCAGGCGGAGATTCGTCGAGTCAATCAGCAACTGGCCGAAGCGCTCGGCAACCGCAGCGACATCCTGCTGTGCCCGTTGCATGGCGAACTGGACCTGAACGCCCAGCGCGCTGCCATCGAGCCAGCGCCCAAAGGCACTCGCAAAGTGGTGCTGGCGACCAACATCGCCGAAACCAGCCTGACTATTGATGGCGTGCGGGTGGTGATTGATGCCGGCCTGGCGCGAGTGCCGCGTTTTGATCCCGGCAGCGGCATGACCCGCCTGGATACTCAGCGCATCTCCCGGGCCAGCGCCACGCAGCGTGCCGGGCGAGCGGGGCGGCTCGAACCGGGCGTGTGCTATCGGCTGTGGTCCGAAGCCCAGCATGAACAACTCGCGGCCTATGGTGCGGCGGAAATTCTTCAGGCCGATCTGGCCGGGCTGGGCCTGCAACTGGCGCGCTGGGGCGTGACGCCGAGCGAACTGGTCTGGCTCGATGTTCCTCCCGCCGCAGCCTACGCCCAGGCGCAGGACTTGCTGGTGCGGCTGGGTGCGTTGAGTCGCGCGGCGGGTGAAGATTACAGCCTCACTGCTCACGGTCAGGCCATGGCCGAGCTGCCTGCCCATCCGCGTATCGGCCATTTGCTGTTGCGCGGTCAGGCGCTGGGGCTCGGTAGCCTGGCGTGTGACGTGGCGGCACTGTTGGGCGAGCGTGACATCCTGCGTGGTGGCGGTGCGGATCTGCATAGCCGCTTGAGTTTGCTCGAAGGCACCGAGCGTGCGGCACGTGGCGCTCAGGGCGGTGTGCAACGGGCCAGACAGCTGTCCCGTCAATATCGCGGCTATCTGCGTGGCGCGGCGGCCAAACCGGTCAGCGACGCGGACCATCCACGCTGGCTTGGCGCATTGCTGGCCCTGGCCTATCCCGATCGTGTCGCCCAGCAGCGCAAACCCGGTGGCGCCGAATACCGTTTGGCCAATGGCCGGGCGGCGCTGTTCGCCGAGGTTGATGCGCTGATGAAACAGCCCTGGCTGGTGATCGCCGACTTGGGCAGCCGTCAGGGGCAGCGCGAAGAGCGGATCTACCTGGCGGCCGAGTTTGATCCGGCGCTGTTCGATTCGGTGCTGGCCGAGCAAGTGACTCAGCTTGATCAACTGGACTGGGATGAGCGTGAAGGCGTGTTCCGCGCCGAGCGCCAGCGCAAGGTGGGCGAGCTGATCCTTAGCCGCGAGCCGCTGACCGGGCTGGATGAGTCTGCCAAAGGTCAGGCGTTGCTGGCTCTGGTGCGGCGTAAAGGCCTCGAACTGCTGCCGTGGACTCCGGAACTGCGCCAGTGGCAGGCACGCGTCGGATTGCTGCGGGAACTGGATTTGCAGCACAAAGACAGCAGCGAATGGCCGGATGTCAGCAATGCCGGTTTGCTTGCGCGCCTTGAAAGCTGGCTGCTGCCGTATCTGGGCAAGGTCTCGCGGCTCAGCCATTTCAGCAATCTGGATATGTCCTCGATTCTGCATAACCTGCTGCCCTGGCCGCTGCCACAGCGGCTTGACGAGCTGGCGCCGCATCACTTGAGCGTGCCGTCGGGTTCGTCCGTGCGCCTTGATTACAGCGAGCATCCGCCGATTCTGGCGGTGCGCCTGCAAGAACTGTTCGGCCTGGCCGACACCCCGCGCATCGCCAATGGCCGACAGATCGTCAAATTGCACCTGCTGTCGCCCGCCCGCCGCCCGGTGCAGGTGACGCAGGACCTGGCCAATTTCTGGCGCAGCACCTATGCCGAGGTCAAGAAGGATTTGAAGGGGCGATACCCCAAGCACTACTGGCCGGATGACCCACTGATTGCCGAACCGACGGCGCGGATTAAGCCGAGGAAGTAACGGGTGGGATCACTTTCATCTGTAGGAGCGCACGAGCACCGCGAGGCCGCGATGGCGTTCCGTCTGACACACCGCCATCGCTGGCCTCGTAACCCCAGTGAGCTCCTACAGGTTCTGCATTGTTTCAGGTACTTCAATGTGTCTGATACACCGCCATTCGCAGCCTTCGGCAGCTCCTACAGAAATTGTTTATCCCTTCAAGGCAAAACCGGCAATAAAAAACGCCCGACCACTGGCAGGTGCGGTGAAATCAACAGCGTATCTTCCTGCCGAACCGCGGCGCTCACCCGTTTGATTCGCGGGCTGTGAAACAGGTAGTCGACGGTCCGGTCCGGGCCGCTGAGGCGTGGGTCGTTGGGGAAGTAGGTCAGCCACTTCGCCCGATCAATGCCGCCGACTTCGGTGTTGTTAGGGATCATCGGGTATTTGTCCCACAGCACATGCAGCGCACTGTCCGCCTGATACGCCGAGCGTAGCTCTGCCTGCAGTCGCTGATATTGCCCCAACGGCAGCAGGTTGAAGTCGCCGCCAATCAGCCAGGGTGTACCGCGGGCTTCAAAGGAGTCGAGCAGCTTGCTGACCGCTTGAATCTGGCGCTGCTGGGCGTCGTCGTCTTCGCTGAAGGTGTCCAGATGGGTGTTGATCACCGCCAGGTGGCCACCGTCGCGCAGGGGCAGATAGCTCACCAGCAAAGCGCGTTTTGGCTGGAACTGACGGCTGATGGCATTGGCGCTGCGGATCGGCAGTTGTATCCGTTCGGCGCGATCAATGGCGTAGCGACTCAGTGTCGCCAGCTTCATGCCCACGCTACCGGCGATGCGCGGGTGCGGGACGAAATCGGCTTTCCAGTAAAACGCCTCGGCGCTGCACGGGTACAAGTCGGTCACGCGCTCTTGCAGCAGCGCCAGCTGATTGTCGTAGTCAGTGTTCTTTGCGCCGTCGTTCACTTCCTGCAAGAGCACGATGTCCGGCTGCTCATCGCGGATCACCCGAGCCACTTCGTCCAGGTTGTAGGCGACGTCTTCGGCGGTGGGACGATTATCCGTGCCGCTGCCATCGGCCAGGTCATACCAGAACACGTAACGCTTGCCCGCCAGGTACTGGATATTCCAGGTCATGACCTTCAGTGCCTGCCCCGGCACCAGCGGTGGTGCCTTGGCGTCCGGGTTGCAGGCCACAGGCAGCTCCTGCCGAGCGACGGGGCGCCAGGTGAGGGTGTAGATCGCTGCGAGCAACAGCCCGCCCAGCAAGGCAATGATCAGGATGAAGCGGGTCAATCGATTCATGGGTTCGGCTTGGAACGCAGGGCGTTCAGTCAGAGGTTGCGTCGCACCAGCATAGCCGACGGGCTGGTGATTACTCCGGCTGGGGTGGCTCGTTGATCAGCATGAACAGGCGGAACATCACCACGCTGGTAAACAATTGCAGGAAGCTGCTCAGGGTGTCGATCACGAAATTGACCCCGGCGTTCTGCGGCTCCAGCAGGTAGATGGCAATGCCTTCCAGCAATGACAACGGAATATAAATGCACAGCACGCAGGCCAGAATGCGCGCGAAATGGCCGTTGGTCATCGCGAAACTGCCGCGCATTGCCATCAGCGGCGTCATGCCGCGCAGGACCAGCAAATATTCGGAAAACACCAGTTTGACCATCACCCAGACGCCTGGAACGATGAACAGCGACAGGCCGAACATGATCAGCAGGGTGCTCAGCGCCGCCATCACGGCGAAGGTCGGCCAGATGCGCAGCGCCATGGCGAGCAGGTTGCGAGCAGCGGGGTATTCGCCACGGCTGCGTGCATCGAGAAACAGGATCAAGGCGCCGGTGTACAGCGGGTAGAACAGCAGGCCGACGACCAACTCATAGGCCGTGGAGCCGTTGCCTGGAAGTGCATGACTCAGCAACTGCTTGGCGAGGGCTTCAAGCATCACCAATGGCAGGCACAGCGTCAGAATGCTCGCCAGATTGCGTCGGAAAAAGTACAGCGAGTCATTGAGAATAATCAGCGGGTTCATGAGGAAAAGTCGCAGGAAAAAAGCAGGCGGTCACTTTAGCTGGCTAACCAGACACGGGCCAGAGCCTTCTTAACATTTGCGACAGGCCATTGAAACGCCCTGGATCAGCCCCATTACCTTGCTTGTGCCTGGCAACCGTGCCCGGCGAAGATTTCCAACGGCAATCTAACGAGGTCGCCATGAACAGCGAAGAGCAAACCCTGATCGACGGTCTTTTCACCAAGTTGAAAAGTGCCGAAACCGCTTCCGCTCCCCGTGATAGCGGGGCTGAAGCCAGGATCAAGGAGCATCTCACCCAGCAACCGGCCGCGCCTTACTACATGGCGCAGGCGATTGTGGTGCAGGAAGCGGCAGTCAATCAGCTCGGTCAACAGCTCAAGGAGCGGGACGAGCAGATTCAGCAACTCCAGGCCGAGTTGCAGCAGGCCAAATCTCAGGCATCTTCCGCACCAGCCCAGAGCAGTGGCGGCTTCCTGTCGAGCATTTTCGGCGGTGGCGGTTCCCGAGAGCCGCAGGCGCAACCTCAGCAGTCGTTTTCCCAGCAACGTCCGGCCAGCCCTCCATCGGGTGGTGGCTGGCGCGACGCCGGTCCGTCCAGCCCGCCGCCTTATAACGCGCCGCAGGGTGGTAACTATGCCGCGCCGCAACAGCCGCAACAGCCGGCCCCACGCGGTGGCGGCTTCATGAGCGGTGCGCTGCAGACAGCAGCTGGCGTGGCAGGCGGGGTGATGCTGGCGCATGGCCTCAGCAGCATGTTTGGCAATCACAATCAGCCTGAAGAAGTGGTCGAGGTGGTCAAGGAAGAACCCGCCCAGGTTGCCGACCAGGGCAACAACGAAAGCGGCGGCTGGAACGGTGGTCAGGAACAGGTCACCAGCAATGATTCCTACAACAACGATCAAGGCGGCGGCTGGGATGACGGCGGCGGTTTTGATGGCGGGGATGATGATTCGTTTGTGTAAAGGCTGAGCTCATGACTAGGACGGTGGGAGCGGTGATTATCTGTGGGAGCGAGCTTGCTCGCGAAGAGGCCGGGACATCCGAATAAATTCAGGGGCCGCAATATTGCCTTCGCGAGCAAGCTCGCTCCCACGGGTAATGGCATTTGCCGTTGGAGCGAGGCTTGTCCGCGAAGAACGATAACGCGGTGTATCTGGTTCACCGATTTGTCCAATTCGGGGGCAAGTCGGGATGCCGCCCACACGCTCCAACAGGCCAAATTCGCAACGCGGCACCGGCTTGTCAGAACTGGCATACTGGGCGCCGATTCATTCTGAATCGCGTCTTGAGGAGTTCCGGTGAAGAAAATCGCGGTGTTCGCCGATGTGCAGAACCTCTATTACACCGTCCGCCAGGCCCACGGCTGTCATTTCAACTACGCCGCATTGTGGGCTGACATCAGCAAACGCGGGCAGATTGTCGAGGCGTATGCCTATGCCATCGACCGTGGTGACAGCAAGCAGCAGCAGTTCCAGCAGATCCTGCGCAACCTGGGTTTTACCGTGAAACTCAAGCCGTACATCCAGCGCAGCGATGGCTCGGCCAAAGGCGACTGGGATGTGGGCATCACCATCGATATCATGGACGTCGCGCCGCAGGTGGATGAAGTGGTGCTGGCGTCTGGCGATGGAGATTTCGACCTGTTGCTTGAGCGCATCATCAGCAAGCATGGCGTTCACGCGGTGGCCTATGGCGTGCCGGGCTTGACTGCCAATTCGTTGATCCGCGCCGCCAGCCGTTATGTGCCGATTGAAGGCGCGTTGCTTTTACGTTGATTTTTATAGGGTTCGGCAAGTGTTGGAACGTGTAGCTGTCATCGACTTTGAAACCACCGGCATCTCCCCCGGCCAGGGTTGCCGTGCCACGGAAATTGCCGTGGTGATCATGGAGCAGGGGCGCATTGTCGACCGCTATCAGAGCCTGATGAATGCGGGGGTGCGTATTCCAGGCTTCATCGAAGCCCTGACCGGCATCAGCAACAGCATGATTCGCACGGCTCCGTCCGCTGAGCGGGTGATGGATGACGTCGCCAACTTCGTCGGCAGCATTCCGCTGGTGGCGCATAACGCGTCTTTTGACCAGAAATTCTGGGATCACGAACTGTCCCTGATCGAGCGCAGCCGTCAGCAAAGTTTTGCCTGTTCGATGCTGCTGGCCCGCCGCCTGATGCCCGGCGCGCCGAATCACAAGCTCGGCACCCTGACCAGCTACGCCCGCCTGCCCAATACCGGCAAGGCTCACCGGGCCATGGCCGACGCCGAGATGGCGGCCAACCTTACGGCGCACCTGACTAATGAATTGCGTCAGACCCACGGCATCGCGGGTATCTCTCATCAGTTGCTCTGCACCCTGCAAAAAGTGCCGGCGGCGAAAATCAGCGAAGCCCTCAAGCGCCAGCGTGGATTCTAATCCCGCCCGTTTGCTCTGACTGATTGACGCGGACAGGGTAAACTCCGCGCCTTGCGTTGATTTTCCCTACGGTACTCCCATGACATTCGCCACACTCGGCCTGATCGAACCCCTGCTGCGCGCTCTTGAAACCCTCGGCTACCAGACGCCGACGCCTGTGCAGGCGCAGGCGATCCCGCCGGTGCTGGCCGGGCGCGACCTGATGGCCGCTGCGCAGACCGGGACCGGCAAAACCGCCGGTTTCGCCCTGCCGCTGCTGCAACGCCTGACCCTGGAAGGCCCGAAAGTGGCCCCCAACACCGTGCGCGCGCTGGTGCTGGTGCCGACCCGCGAGCTGGCCGAGCAGGTTCACGAGAACATCCGTCAGTACGCCGAACATCTGCCTCTGAGCACTTACGCGGTGTATGGCGGCGTGAGCATCAACCCGCAGATGATGAAACTGCGCAAAGGCGTTGATGTGCTGGTGGCCACGCCGGGCCGTCTGCTGGATCTGTATCGCCAGAACGCGGTGAAATTCTCGCAGTTGCAGACGCTGATTCTCGACGAAGCCGATCGCATGCTCGATCTGGGCTTCTCCGAAGAGCTGCGCGATATCTATAAAGCATTGCCCAAGCGTCGTCAGACGCTGCTGTTCTCCGCCACCTTCTCCGACGCCATCCGTGAGCTGGCCGGCCAGATGCTCGACGACCCGCTGACCATCGAAGTCAGCCCGCGCAATGTAGCGGCTTCTTCGGTCAAGCAGTGGGTGGTGACGGTCGACAAGAAGCGCAAACCCGAGCTGTTCATCCACCTGTTGAAGAAAATGCGCTGGTCTCAGGTGCTGGTGTTTGCCAAGACCCGCGTTGGCGTTGATCAACTGGTGGATCGCCTGCAAGGGTTGGGCATCAGCTGTGACGGCATCCACGGTGATAAACCGCAGGCCACCCGTCAGCGCGCACTGGACCGCTTCAAGGCCAGCGAAGTACAGATTCTGGTTGCCACCGACGTGGCGGCGCGGGGTCTGGACATTGACGACTTGCCAACCGTGGTCAACCTCGACCTGCCGATCGTGGCTGAAGATTACATTCACCGTATCGGGCGGACCGGCCGTGCAGGGTTGACGGGCGAGGCTATCTCTCTGGTCTGCGCGGATGAAGTCGAGCTGCTGTCAGCCATTGAAACCCTGACCCGCCAGACGCTGCGCCGCGAAGAAGAACCGGATTTCATCCCGGAACACCGCGTGCCCGCTACGGACGCTACCGGTCAGATTCTGAAAAAGCCGAAGAAGCCGAAAAAACCCAAGGTCTCAGGCGGTGGTAAACGCAACCTGGGCAAGTGGGTCGACAGCGGCGACGCAGCGCCCGAGCCCGTGGCAGCCAAGCCAGTGCGCAAGGTCCCGGTCTTCAACACCGGCCCGCGCAAGAAAAAGCCTTGATCTAGAGGCCGCCACAAGCCCTGTGGGAGCGAGCTTGCTCGCGAATGCTGTGTTTCAAGCACCAACCATGTGTTGGTTATGATGGCCCTTTCGCGAGCAAGCTCGCTCCCGCGGATTTGGGTACGCCGCAAACCTTGTGGGAGCAAGCTTGCTTGCGAAGGCTGTATTCCAGGCGATCAATAACTCTCGGAATGATGGCTTGGTCAAAAAAACACAGAATCTCCCACAATAAAGTGTCTGTCCTTAATCACTCCACCGCTGGCTGCCAACTCCCCACCATATGCACCAGCCCCTGCGCACCTTCCAGGCGCAGTTGGCCGTGGGAACCGGCGGTGCTGGCGGACAACACCACCTCAGCAGGCAAGCGCACCGGTTTGTGAAAGCGCACGCTGATGTCCAGATTCGACGCCGGCAGGTGATTCACCAGCACCGACAAGGTCCGCGCCTTGAGCCACATCCCATGAGCAATTGCCTGGGGGAAGCCAAACAGTTTGGCGCTGGGGCCGCTCAAGTGGATCGGGTTGTAGTCGCCGGACACCTTGGCGTAACGCCGACCTATTTCTGCCGGGGCCTGCCAGCGGCCGACCTCAGTGACTGCCAATGTGCCTGGTTCGAACTCGTCAGGTGGCGCACCTTCGAGTGCAACGTCGCGGCAGAGCATGGTGCTTTCTTCCTCCCACAGCATGCCCAGGGAATCTTCCACCTGAGTGATCAAGCTGAAAGTTGCACCCTTGGCATGAGGCTGCAGGTTTTGCGCATGCACCCCGACGTACACTTTATTGACCCCGCCCAGCGGACGATGAACCTTGATCCGGTTACCCAGATGAACCAGCCCCAGCAGCGGGAAGGGGAAGTCCTTGTCCGTCATCAACTGCATCTGCAGATGAAACGCCAGCACGTGCAGAAAGGTCGGGGGTAACAGGCTGCTTTCGCTGAAGCCGCAGACGCTGCGGTAGTTGGCCAATTTCTCGGGCTCCACCATCGTCCAGCAGCGCAGGCCGATTTCTGGCAATTGGGTACCGGTGACTTTGCGCTTCAATGCCGCATGCATGAACAGATTGGGCAGTGTTGGCAGCGAATCCAGGTAACGCCAGTGAGCACTCATGATGCTTCTCCTTGCTCTATGAGGTGGGGCGGATCAGGCGCCGATGACGCTCTGACCACACACCCGCAGTACTTGGCCGCTGACCGCTCCGGCGCCGGGTTGCGCCAGCCAGGCCACTGCCTCGGCGACGTCTTGCGGCAAGCCACCCTGACCCAGCGAACTCATGCGCCGTCCGGCTTCACGCAGGGCGAACGGCATGGTTGAGGTCATCTTCGTTTCGATAAAACCCGGCGCGACCGCATTGATGCTGATTCCGCGCTCGTGCAGCGACGGTGCCATGGCCCGCGCCAGGCCGATCAAACCGGCTTTGCTGGTGGTGTAATTGGTTTGCCCACGATTGCCAGCAATCCCGCTGATCGAAGCCAGCAGAATGACCCGGCCATTCTCGTGCAGGGTGCCGTTGTCCAGTAGCGCCTGGGTCAGCACCTGAGGTGCGTTGAGATTGACCGCCAGTACCGAATCCCAGAAGTCGGGGGACATGTTGGCCAGGGTCTTGTCGCGAGTGATCCCGGCGTTATGCACCAGAATGTCGAGGCCGTCTGGCAAGTGTTCGATCAACTGGCTGGCGGCGTCGGCAGCGCAGATGTCCAGGGTCAGCGCCTGACCGCCAAGCCTTGCGGCCAGAGCGTCCAGGTCGGATTTGGCTTGCGGTACGTCGAGCAGCACCACGTCGGCACCATCACGGGCCAGGGCTTCGGCAATGGCCGCGCCGATCCCTCGCGCTGCGCCAGTCACCAGTGCCTTGCGACCTGCAAGCGGCCGACTCCAGTCCTGAACCTGCGCCGGGCATGGGCTCAGGCGAATGACCTGGCCGGAAACAAACGCGCTTTTCGGCGACAGGAAAAACCGCAGCGCACCTTCAAGCTGATCTTCTGCACCGCTGTCTACCTGCAGCAATTGCACGGTGCCGCCGTTGCGCATTTCCTTGGCCAGTGACCGGCTGAAACCTTCGAGGGCCTGCTGAGTGCTGGCGATGAACGGGTCGTCAATGCTCGCTGGCGCGTGGCCGAGGATCACGATATGCGCGCTGTGGTCGAGATTCTTCAGCAATGGCTGGAAGAATTCGCGCAGCTGCCTGAGGTCACCGGTAGTGGCAAACGCGCTTGCATCGAACACCACAGCCTTGATTTTCGGGCCCTGATCAGCGACCCAGGCATTCGCACCCGTCACTTGTGCCCCGAAGCTGTAAAGAGAGTCGGTGAAACGTTGGGCGAACACTCGGACCTGATCGGCCAAGGGGCCAGCGCTGATCAGTAGCGTGCCTTCGACAGGGCGCAGGCGTCCTGCCTGCCAGCGTTCCAGTCTGACCGGCTTGGGCAGACCAATCGCCCCGACCAGGCGGCTGCCCAGGTCCGAATTGGCAAAATCTATGTAGCGATCAGACGGCATGGAACACTCTCCTTGAGTCGGGGTTCAAAGGAATGGACCACACTCAGACGACAATCGTTCGTGCCAGTCCTACGCTGTTCATCAGCGCTTTTGCATCCAGAAAGGGAGTTTTCAATGAATCAGCCACGCCGGGTCGCCATTGTCGGTGGCAACCGAATTCCATTCGCGCGCTCAAACGGGCCGTATGCCACTGCGAGCAACCAGGCCATGCTCACCGCCGCGCTTGAGGGCTTGATCGAACGCTTCAATCTGCATGGTTTGCGCCTGGGTGAAGTGGTGGCCGGTGCGGTACTCAAGCATTCCCGGGACTTCAACCTGACTCGCGAATGTGTGCTGGGCTCACGCCTGTCGCCGCAAACACCCGCTTACGATTTACAGCAGGCCTGCGGCACTGGCCTCGAAGCCGCCTTGCTGGTGGCGAACAAGATTGCGCTTGGGCAAATCGAATGCGGCATCGCGGGCGGCGTGGACACCACGTCCGACGCGCCGATTGGCGTCAATGAGGACCTGCGCAACATCTTGCTGCAGGTCAATCGTGCCAAATCCACAGCCGACAAGCTCAAGCTGCTGATGAAGTTGCGCCCGCACAACCTCAAGCCCGAACTGCCGCGCAATGGTGAGCCGCGCACCGGTTTGTCCATGGGCCAGCACTGCGAGCTGATGGCTCAGCAATGGGGCATCCCCCGTGAAGCGCAGGATCAATTGGCGCTGGAGAGTCATCTGAAAATGGCGGCGGCCTACAGCGAAGGCTGGCAGAACGACCTGATGACGCCGTTCCTCGGCCTCAACCGCGACAACAACCTGCGCCCCGACCTGACCCTGGACAAACTTGCCAGCCTGAAACCGGCATTCGAGCGCAGCGCCAAAGGCACCCTGACCGCAGGCAACTCCACACCGCTGACCGACGGCGCGTCGATGGTCTTGCTGGCCAGTGAGGAATGGGCGGCGCAGCGCGGTTTGCCGGTGCTGGCTTATCTGCGCGATGGGGAGGCGGCGGCGGTGGATTTCGTCAACGGCGCTGAAGGCCTGCTGATGGCGCCTGCCTATGCTGTGCCTCGCTTGTTGGCGAGAAATGGTCTGACACTGCAGGATTTTGATTACTACGAAATCCACGAAGCCTTCGCGGCGCAAGTGCTGTGTACGCTCAAGGCCTGGGAAGATGCGGACTATTGCCAGACACGGCTGGGGCTGGACGCGCCGTTGGGTTCGATTGACCGCAGCAAGATGAACGTCAAAGGTAGCTCACTGGCGGCGGGCCACCCGTTTGCCGCCACGGGTGGGCGCATCGTTGCCAACCTGGCGAAATTGCTGAGCGTGGCCGGGCAGGGGCGAGGGTTGATCTCGATTTGCGCCGCGGGCGGGCAGGGGGTTACGGCGATTCTGGAGCGGTAGAGGTAGTTAAACCAGACCCAAACTCTGTGGGAGCAAGCTTGCTTGCGAAAGCTATGGCCAGGACTCCAAAGATGTTCTGGATGTACCTGCCACTTCGCGAGCAAGCTCGCTCCCACAGGGGGTGAGGATATTCACAGAATCTGCGGACCAGCCACAGAACCTGTGGGAGCAAGCTTGCTTGCGAAGGCAGTGGTCCAGGCACCAAAGATCCCACAGGATTGTGCAGATTGTAGGAGCTGCCGAAAGCTGCGAATCGGTTTACCTGGCACACCGCTTTCGCAGCCTTCGGCAGCTCCTACAGGGTTCAGGCAGCGCGAGCTTCTTCCAGCGCCTCGGCCGACAGCTGCTGCTTGTGGCGGTTGGCATAGTTCTCGGCCATCACCGAACAGATGATCAACTGCAGTGGGTGGTAGATCATGATCGGCAGCAGGATCAGACCCAGACCTGGGTTGTTGCCGAAGATCAGCGCCGCCATGGGTGCACCGGCTGCCAGGGATTTCTTGGTGGCACAGAACACCGCTGCAACCTTGTCGGCATGGTTGAATTTCAACAGCCGTGCTGTGCCGGTGGTCAGTAGCAGAATCACCGCGAGCAAGACCGCACTGCCGACAAAAGCCATGGCGATGACTGAGTTGCCCTGGGTTTGCCACAGGCCCGAGACCATCGAGTTGCAGAAGGCGGCATACACCAGCAGCAGGATCACCACCTTGTCGATCAGGTTGGTGTACTTCTTGTGTTTGGAGAAAAACTTGCCGATCAGCGGACGCAGCAGCTGACCCAGCACCAGCGGCAACAGCAGCATCAGGCTCAGCTTGAGCAAGGTTGGACCCAGATCAATCCCGCCCGAGCCGGTGCCAATTACCAGGCTCACCAGCCAGGGGGTCATGAAGATCCCGAACACGCTCGACATGCTGGCATTGAGAATCGCCGCCGGGACGTTGCCGCCTGCGCTGCCAGTCAGCGCCACGGATGAAGAGATTGTCGAAGGCAGCGCGCACAGATACAAAAAGCCCAGCATCAACAACGCCGGCACATACGACCCGAACGCTTTATTGCAGATCAGCCAGATCACCGGGAACACCACGAAGGTGAAGGCCTGCACCATGATGTGCAGGCGCCAGTTTTTCAGGCCGTGTCTGATCTGCTCGCTGGAGAGGTTCACCCCGTGCAGGAAGAACACCACGAACACGCCAATGTTGATGACCCATTCAGCATGCATGCCGCCGCCGTTGGCGCCAAAGCCTGGAAAGAAATAGGCCAGGACCGTTGCCAGCACCATGCCGCACAGGAACCAGTCGGTGACGACGCGTTTGAGATGTTTGAGGACTGACATAAGCGCTCGGCAGATTGTTTGTAAAAATAGATGTCCGCAGGTTAAACCACTCGTACACTGCCGTCTTGCGACATAAGGCCATTCCATATCGACTAACGGACAACATGCTATGCATCGGCAAGGCAGCGAGCGGCACATACCGGAGCTAAGCGAATTGCCGCGTCCATTGTACGCCCGGGCCGAGAGCCTGAGCGCCGGTTCATGGACGCCGCCGCATCGTCATGAGTGGGTGCAGTTTTCCTACGCCATCAGTGGCGTGCTGGGCGTGCACACCGCGCAAGGCAGTTTTTTCGCCCCGCCGCAGTGGGGTGTCTGGATCCCGGCAGGGCTGGAGCATCAGGTGGTCACTTCGATGCGCGCCGAAATGCGCAGCCTCTATGTCCGCCGGGAAGATTGTGAATGGGCGGTGCAGCGCTGCCGGGTGCTGGAAGTCACGCCGCTGGCCCGCGAGCTGATCAAAAGCTTTTGCCTGTTGCCCGCGACCTATCCGCAAGGTGACAGCAGCGAAGCACGGCTGGTGCAGGTGCTCATGGATCAACTGGCGCATTTGCCCGAAGTCGGATTCTCGCTGCCTTTGCCTCGTCATCCGCGCTTGCTTGAGCTGTGTAACGAACTGATCGAAAACCCCAGCCAGCTGATTACCCTGCAGGATTGGGCAGGGCGCCTTGGAACATCGGAAAAAACCCTGATGCGGTTGTTCCAGCGGGAAACAGGCTTGAGTTTTCGCGGTTGGCGCCAGCGTGCCCGTTTGCTCTCATCGCTGGGAGCTCTGGAAAACGGCGATAGCGTGACCAACACCGCCTTGGCCAACGGTTACGATTCCACCTCGGCCTTTATTGCCGCTTTCAAGGGGTTGTTTGGTTTCACGCCGGGGGAATTATTCAGGCAATGAGCGAAATTTCCTGCTTTTCGTGTATCGGCTGTGTTGGGCTTCTGGCGGCATGAAAGCTGCTTTAAAGCTCTACGAGCCGGGATGTCGTGGGATTTTCCGACACAAACTATCGCCATCAAACGTAAGCGACCCCTACTCGCTGGCTGAGGATTGCCGTATAACGGGCAACAATCGCGTGTTTGGCAACTAAGGACCCACAATAAAAGCTGATGAAAACTCCTAAACGCATTGAACCCCTGATCGAGGACGGTCTGGTGGACGAAGTGCTGCGCCCGCTGATGAGCGGTAAAGAGGCAGCTGTTTATGTGGTGCGCTGTGGCAATGAGCTGCGGTGTGCCAAGGTTTACAAGGAGGCGAATAAACGCAGTTTCCGCCAGGCGTCGGAGTATCAGGAAGGCCGCAAGGTTCGTAACAGCCGTCAGGCCCGTGCCATGGCCAAGGGTTCCAAGTTTGGCCGCAAGGAAACCGAAGACGCCTGGCAGAACGCCGAAGTGGCAGCGCTGTTCAAGCTGGCCAGCGCAGGCGTTCGTGTTCCCAAGCCGTATGACTTCCTGGAAGGCGTATTGCTGATGGAGATGATTGCCGATGAATACGGCGATGCCGCGCCGCGTCTGAACGACGTGACGCTGGAGCCGGATCAGGCGCGTGAATATCACGCGTTTCTCATCGAGCAGATCGTGCTGATGTTGTGTACCGGTTTGGTGCACGGTGACCTTTCCGAGTTCAACGTGCTGCTGACGCCGACCGGCCCTGTCATCATCGACCTGCCGCAAGCAGTCGATGCAGCAGGCAATAACCATGCGTTCAGCATGCTGGAGCGTGATGTCGGCAACATGGCTTCGTATTTCGGTCGTTTCGCGCCGGAATTGAAGACGACCAAGTACGCCAAGGAAATGTGGTCGTTCTACGAGGCGGGTACGTTGTCGCCAGCGACCGTGTTGACTGGCGAGTTCGATGAGCCGGAAGACGATGCCGATGTCGGCGGCGTGCTGCGTGAAATCGAAGCGGCGCGCCTGGATGAAGACCGCCGCCAGGCCGCCCGCGCAGCCGACGATGCGCCACCAGGCAAAACCACCGAAGAACCGCCTCCGCCTTGGATGCAGTGATCGGTTGTTAAAGAAACCCGGCTTCGGCCGGGTTTTTTGTAATGGATCGCAGTAGTGGTAGCCAAAAAATCTGTGGGAGCAAGCTTGCTTGCGAAAGCTGTAGTGAGTCCTCCAAAGATGTTTCGGATGTAGGGGCCTATTCGCGAGCAAGCTCGCTCCCACGGGTTATCCGAATGCCTTTACCCACAACACCCACCCGACGCCAAATCCCTGAGGATCGGGCAGTCGGGGCGGTCGTCGCCGTGGCAGTGGTCCACCAGGTCCTGCAAGGTATCGCGCAGGCTCGCCAGTTCTTCGATCTTCTGATTGAGCTCGCCAATGTGCTGGCGGGCCAGGGCTTTGACATCTGCACTGGCCCGTTGCCGGTCTTGCCAGAGGGTCAGCAGCTTGCCGACTTCTTCCAGCGAAAACCCCAGGTCCCGGGATCGCTTGATGAACGCCAGGGTGTGCAGGTCGTCCTTGCTGTAAAGCCGATAACCACTGTCACTGCGATGCGCCGCCTGCAGCAAGCCGGTGGATTCGTAATAGCGGATCATCTTGGCGCTGAGGCCGCTCTGTTTTGCCGCCTGACCAATATTCATGGCTGGGCTCCCGGATCTTCAGGTTTCCATGTCTTGAGTAGCAACGCATTGCTGACCACGCTGACGCTGGACAGCGCCATCGCCGCCCCGGCCAGCACCGGATTGAGAAAGCCGAACGCTGCCAGCGGAATGCCGATCAGGTTATAGACGAACGCCCAGAACAGGTTCTGACGGATCTTGGCGTAGGTCCGGCGGCTGATGTCCAGCGCTGCGGGAATCAACGCCGGGTCGCCGCGCATCAGGGTGATGCCCGCCGCATGCATGGCCACATCGGTGCCCCCGCCCATGGCGATGCCAATATCAGCCGCTGCCAGCGCCGGGGCATCGTTGATGCCATCACCCACCATGGCCACCACGCCGAAGCGTTTGAGGTCGGCGACGGTGGCGGCTTTGTCTGCTGGCAGCACTTCGGCGTGTACATCCGCGATACCCAAGGCCTGGGCCACCACGTTGGCGCTGCCTTGATTGTCGCCCGTCAGCAAATGGCTGCTGATGTGCCGGGCCGTCAGTTGTTGCACCGCTTGTTCAGCGCCGGGCTTGAGGGTGTCGCCGAACGCGAACAGGCCAAGCACGGCAGGGTTGGGGCTCTGCTCGATCAACCAGGACAAGGTGCGGCCTTCTGCCTCCCACGCCCCTGCCGCATCGGCCAGTTCATCCATGGCCAGGCCGCTTTCTTCCAGCAGCCTGCGGTTGCCCAGCGCCAGATCCCGACCGTGCAGAGTACCGGCGATGCCCACGCCAGCCAGTGCGCGGCTGTTCTCCACGTTCGGCGGGTTGAGCCGCCACTCTCGGCAGGCATTCAGCACGGCCCTGGCCAGCGGGTGTTCGCTGCCACGTTGCAGAGCTCCGGCCCATTCCAGTACTTGTTCTTCATTGCCGCCTTTGGCGCTCAAATGGGCGATCTGTGGAGTGCCCGAAGTCAGCGTGCCGGTCTTGTCGAACACCACGGTGGTGACTTCATGGGCGCGTTCCAGCGCTTCGGCGTCTTTGATCAGGATTCCGTAGCGGGCCGCAACCCCAGTGCCGGCCATGATCGCCGTCGGGGTCGCCAGCCCGAGAGAGCAGGGGCACGCGATAACCAGCACGGCAACGGCGTTGATCAGGGCGCTCTCCAGCGACGCCCCGACCATCAGCCAGCCACCGAGGGTCAACAGCGCAATTACCAGCACCGTGGGCACGAACACCTGGCTGACCCGGTCCACCAGTTTCTGGATAGGCGCCTTGCCGGCCTGAGCGTCTTCCACCAGGCGAATAATCCGCGCCAGCACTGTTTCAGTGCCCAGCGCCGTGGTTTTCACCAGCAGTCGGCCTTCACCATTGATGGCGCCACCCGTGACTTTGTCGCCCACCTGTTTCGGCACCGGCAGGCTTTCGCCGCTGATCAGCGCTTCATCGGCATGGCTTTGTCCCTCGATGACTTCGCCGTCCACCGGGAAGCGCTCGCCAGGCTTGACCAGCACCTGATCCCCCAGGTTCAGGGCGCTGATCGCTACGTCGAATTCCTGGCCATCGATCACCTGCAGGGCACGCTCGGGGCGCAAGGCTTGCAGGGCGCGAATGGCGCTGGCGGTCTGGCGCTTGGCGCGGCTTTCCAGGTATTTGCCCAGCAGCACCAGGGCAATGACCACCGCAGAGGCTTCGAAATACAGATGCGGCATGTGGCCCGCAGGTGCACTGATCCATTGATAGACACTCAAGCCGTAACCGGCACTGGTACCCAGCGCGACCAACAGGTCCATGTTTCCAGCCCCGGCTCTCACGGCCTTCCACGCGGCACTGTAGAACCGTGCACCAAGAATGAACTGCACGGGTGTGGCCAGCGCGAATTGAACCCAGGCGGGCAGCATCCAGTGCACGCCCACAGGTTGCAGCAGCATGGGCAAAACGAGTGGCAAGGCAAGGGCAATGGCCAGGATCAACGCCCAGCGCTCACGGCTCAGGCGTTTGTGTTGCTGGTCGGCGCTGAGGGCCGGGTCCTGGGCAAGCGTCGCACCATAACCGGCCTTGGCGACGGCGGCGATGAGCGCGGTGCTGTCCGGCTCGCCGTTGGTTTCAATGTGCGCACGTTCGTTGGCGAGGTTGACGCTGACCGCCTTGACCCCCGGCACTTTGTTCAGCGCACGCTCGACCCGACCCGCACAGCTGGCGCAGGTCATGCCGGAAATCGGCAGATCGAAGTTGAGCGGATTGAGCATGTTCACTCTCCCTGAAGGCGTTTGCCTGCAAGGATCAACCTTTCCACGAGGTCAAGGTCAAGTCCAGCTCAATAGTTCAGGTCGGCACGCTTGAGATAGAAACCGTTGAGGTTGCTGGCGATCCGGTACTTGAGGATATCGCCCGCCTGAATGCGGATTTTGGTATTGCTCTGCGCTTCCATGCCGGGGTCACAGCCAAACACTTGGCCGGGCAGGGTGCGCAGGCGAACCGAGACATCGCCCGCTGGCAGGTTGAAGGATACCGACTGCTCCTGGAACACCCGGCCAGCCAGCTGGTCCTGAATATAGATGCCGATTTCGCAGGACGAGGCGACTTCCAGCCGTTCGCGGGAAATGATCAGGACGCCGTAATCCTGATCGGCCTGGACGCCAGGCGAGGCAGCCAACAGACCGAGAATGCCGAAGAGGCTCACTACTGACCAGCGCATCGCTGATACTCCTGAGGTGGACGGTGATGCTGCAGCTTGGCCGAGCCTTGCGCCGAATACCAGCCCGGCAGATAAACGAGAAACTTGACCTTGCCACGATGGCAAGGTCAAAGATGCTCTGCGTACCCATTCACTCTGTCAAAGGAGCACCCCATGCAGCGATTCAATGTGCAAGGCATGACCTGTGGACACTGCGTAAAAGCCGTCACCGGCGCAATCCGCGAACAAGACCCGAGCGCCATCGTCCAGATCGACTTGCCCACGGGCGAAGTGATTGTGGAAAGCGATCTGGCAGAACAGCAAATAATCCGTCTGATCGTCGAGGAGGGGTATCAGGCGCAGGTTGTTGGTTGAGGTTGGCCCGTTGGAGCGAGGCTTGCCCGCGACAAGGCTGGACGCGGTTCACTTTAGAATTGCTGTGCCCTTATCGCGGGCAAGCATCGCTCCCACAGGATCAGTCAATGCAGGATCTGGACAGAATAATTACCCTTCCCCGACACTCAGTCCGTACAGGCCGGTTAGACTATCGGGCTGCACTGAATATTGTCTGGATGCCTGATGAACCTTCGCACGATCCTCATTCTGGGTGCCTTGAGCGCCTTCGGCCCTTTGGCTATCGACTTCTATCTGCCTGGCTTCCCGGCCATTGCGCTGGCCTTTGGCACGGATGAAAAGCACGTCCAGCTGACCCTGGCCTCGTACTTTCTGGGCCTGTCCATTGGCCAGCTGGCTTATGGCCCGGTGGCGGACCGTTTCGGGCGGCGTATCCCGTTGCTGTTCGGGGTCACGCTGTTCACCCTGGCATCGCTGGCCTGTGCATTCGCACCCAATCTGGAATGGTTGATCGGGGCGCGCTTTGTTCAGGCGCTGGGCGGCTGTGCGGGGATGGTGATCGCCCGGGCGATTGTCAGTGACAAATGCGACGCTGTGCAGTCGGCCAAAGTCTTCTCGCAGCTGATGCTGGTGATGGGCCTGGCGCCGATTCTGGCACCCATGCTCGGCGGCTTGCTGGTCAACCTCTATGGCTGGCAGTCGATCTTCCTCAGCCTGACGGCCTTTAGCGCACTGGCGTCGTTGGCCGTGGCCCTGGGCCTGCCGGAAAGCATGCCCGCCACGCATCCGCGCCTGCCGCTGTCCGGCGCGTTCACCCAGTACCGGCGCTTGCTGGGGGATCGTATCTTTCTGGGTCACGCGCTGACCGGCGGGATCGCCATGGCCGGGATGTTTTCTTACATCGCCGGTTCGCCGTTCGTCTTCATCAAACTGTATGGCGTGCCGCCCGAGCATTACGGCTGGTTGTTCGGCACCAACGCCGCAGGCTTTATTCTGGTGGCGCAGCTCAACGCCCGACTGGTGGGCAAGAAAGGCCCTGCGTTCCTGCTTTCCCGAACTATCTGGGTGTATCTGGCCGCCGCGTTGACGTTGTTGGCGATTGCCGGTCTGGGCACGGCACAGCTCTGGCCATTGCTGGTGCCTTTGTTTATTTGCATCGCCAGCCTCGGCTGCATCATCCCCAACGCCTCAGCCTGCGCCATGAATGGTCAGTGGGCGCGTGCGGGCAGCGCATCGGCGCTACTGGGCTGCCTGCAATTCAGTGTCGCAGCCGCCGCCGCGGCGCTGGTGGGCGTACTGCACGATGGCACTGCAGTGCCGATGGCGTTGGTCATCAGCTTGTGTGGTGTGCTGGCCGTGACGCTTTCGGTGCTGACCCGTCGGTTACAGCACAAGCGGGATGTGGCGCTGCCACCGGTATAAAGATCCGTACAGTCCTGAACGATCCGTACGGTCCCAAACGATCCGTACGGCCATGGATGATCCGTAGGAGCGGCTTCAGCCGCGAGCGGTAGTTCGGTATAAAGATCCAGCCCATGCCCCGACATTTTCGCGGCTACAGCTGTTAATACGTTAAAACGACTACATCGAACTTGGATTTATCCTACGGAGTATTCGGAAAATCATTCCCTTAAATACCATTAGCTGCGGCGAACTGCGAATATGCAGTTTGTCCGTTGTCTTATTTTGTTGCTTGGTTTTATGAATTTGTCTCGCGATTCAGGACTTTGGCTATTGGCGCTGCGGCCTAAAGCCTAGAAAATATGCCGCTTGTCAGCAGTTCTGGTGTTTTCGAACGCAGATCGAAGTTGCGAGTTTCAAAACTGACTCATGATTCAAGAAGAGTCACAGCTTTGTTGCTGCGTCCGGTTATTCAGTGCATCGCTTATATTATTCAACGGGAGTTGGATCGACGCTTGATAGCAACTCCGCGAGCTGTCTCAGGGAGACAGATGATGTTAGGACAGGGAGTGAACCTATGGAATATGCACCTTGCGTCAGTCACATTGCGTCACTGCTTGCTGATCCCAAGCGCAGCGCGATGATTTGGGCCCTGATGGACGGCACTGCTCGCTCTGCCAACGAGCTGGCACTGCTGGCTGGCCTGACAACGTCGTCAGCGGGGGCGCATCTGGCCCGATTGGCGACCGGTGGCTTGCTCAAGCAAGAGGTTCGTGGCCGCAAGCGGTTTTTCCGCCTGGCCGGTCCGCAGGTTGCTGCCGTGTTGCATGCACTGGCCAGTGCTTCGCAGGTCAGTGTCGCCCAGATCAATCGCAATGTGGCTCAACCGATGCCTGCCCTGCCATTGCGCCAGGCGCAGATCTGTTGCGATCACCTGGGTGGTGAGATAGCGGCTGAGTTGTATCAGCGATTGCTTGGCGCAGGCTGGATTGAGCAACAGGAGCAGCGAGTCGAAGTGACCAGCGTGGGTATCGCCAAGTTCGCAGAACGCGGTATCTACATACCGGCGCTGGCCTTGCGCCAGAGGGAAACCGTGTGTGCCTGTGCCGACCGGGACGAGCGCTCCGCTCATCTGGGTGGCGCACTGGGCGCCGGCTTATTGCAGCTGTTCATTCAGATGGGCTGGCTGCGCGCCACTGAAGCGTCCAATACCTTGCAGATTTCATCCAGCGGGCAGCGCGAGATCGACAAGATCGCCGCTGCCGCCTGAGGATCAATCAGCTCAAGGCTTGATCAGTCGCGCATCGAGACTGTTCTGGGCCAGACGTTGCGCCTGGTCCTTGGTCATGCCCAGGTGGGTGTACAGGGCGTGGAAGTTCTCGGTGACATAGCCGCCGAAATACGCCGGGTCATCGGAGTTCACCGTGACCTTCACGCCGCGCTCAAGCATGTCGAGGATGTTGTGCTGGGCCATGTCATCGAACACACAAAGCTTGGTGTTGGACAGCGGGCAAACCGTCAGCGGAATTTGCTCGTCGATGATCCGCTGCATCAGGCGCTCGTCTTCGATGGCGCGCACGCCATGGTCGATACGCTGGATTTTCAGCAGGTCCAGGGCTTCCCAGATATATTCGGGCGGCCCTTCTTCACCGGCGTGAGCCACGGTCAGGAAGCCTTCGTTGCGGGCGCGATCAAACACACGCTGGAACTTGCTCGGCGGATGGCCCATTTCTGAACTGTCCAGACCCACGGCCACGAACGCATCGCGAAACGGCAGCGCCTGGTCGAGGGTCTTCTGCGCTTCGTCTTCGCTCAAGTGGCGCAGGAAACTCAGGATCAGGCCGCTGCTGATACCCAGTTTTGCCTGGCCATCCTTGAGGGCGGCAGCAATGCCCGTAAGCACCACTTCAAACGGGATACCGCGATCAGTGTGGGTCTGCGGGTCGTAGAACGGTTCGGTATGAATCACGTTCTGCGCCTTGCAGCGTTGCAGATACGCCCAGGTCAGGTCGTAGAAGTCCTGCTCGGTGCGCAGTACGTCCGCGCCCTGGTAGTACAGGTCGAGAAACTCTTGCAGATTGTTGAACGCATAGGCCCCGCGCAGGGTTTCCACGTCATTCCACGGCAGCGCGATTTTGTTGCGTTCGGCGAGTGCGAACAGCAGCTCGGGCTCCAGTGAGCCCTCAAGGTGCAGGTGCAATTCAGCCTTGGGCAGTGCGTTTAACCAGTCGTACATGTTCTTTTCTCATCAGGTGCAGATCGCCAGCATTCTACAGAGTCGAACTGCCAGAGGGGCAAAACCTGACCAAGCGGTTCAATTACGACGCTTGCGGCTCTCGCCTGTAGGCGTAGGTCTCGGCGAAACGCGACAGCATGAACTCCGCGCAAGTGGTCGCAGGGTAGCGCGCGGGCTGGCTGTCGCTCTGGCAGCCGGGCAGGCATTCGATAAGGGTATCCGGGTTGGGCTCGACGAAGAACGGCATTGAATAGCGATCAACCCCCAGCGGGCTGATGACCCGGTGCGGGGTGGAGACATAACGATCATTGCTCCAGCGCGCCATCATGTCGCCAATGTTGACGACAAACGTTCCTTCGATCGGCGGCGCATCAATCCATTGCCCGCGCACATCGCGTACTTGCAGGCCTCCGGCTGAATCCTGGTGCAGCAGCGTGATGCAGCCGTAATCGGTGTGTGCCCCGGCGCCTTGTTGCTCGGCACTGGTCGCAGTGTGGCGCGGTGGATAATGGATGAAGCGCAGCACGCTGACCGGCTCGATGAAACGCTTGTCAAAAAAATCACGCTCGATGCCCAGGGCGACGGTGATCGCTTGCAGCAGTTTTTGCCCGAGCGCTTGCATGTCCAGGTAGTGCTGCTCCATCAGCGCTTGCCAGCCGGGCATGTCGGGATGGCGGTTGGGGCCGCGCAAAGGTTTTTCAGCAACGACATCAGGGTGATCGGCAGGCAGATGAAAGCCCATGTCGAAGGTTTCCTTGAGGTCGCTGGGTAAGTTGGGGTCCAGCTGTTCGGTGGCAATAGCGCCATAGCCGCGGTGATGGCGGGTCTGGGTGATGTCGATTTTGAGCTTTTCGGTTGGCGGCAGGGCGAAGAACCGTTGCGCAGTGCCCAGCACCTGTTCGATGCGCTCGGCGCTGATCGGGTGGCCCTTGATATAGAAAAAGCCCCATTCGCGACAGGCCTTGTCGATGTGCCGGGCAATGGCGTGCCAGGCGGTCTGGTCGTCGCTGTAGAGCGGGGCGATGTCGATGATGGGGAGCTGGTTCACGGTGTATGTCCTAATGATTATTCACCTGTAGGAGCGCACGAGCACTGCGAGGCCGCGATAGCGGTGAATCAGACAGACCCCTATCGCGGCCTCGCGGTGCTCGTGCGCTCCTACAGCATCTTCGGGGCCAAAAGGTTGGGTTAAATCCTTTTCAGCAACGTTGGTTATTTAGGCAAATCCGCCTTGATGCCTTCGACGTAGTAGTTCATCGAAGCCAGCTCGGCATTGGTCGCGACTTTGCCAGCCGGGATTTTCACCGTGCCGGTCTGGTCCTTGATCGGCCCGGTGAACGGGTGGAAGGCGCCGCTTTCGATGTCAGCGATGATCTTCAGTGCTTCGGCTTTCACATCAGCCGGGACGATATCGCTGATCGGCAGCTCAACTGTGCCTTCCTTCAAACCGCCCCAGTAATCCTGGGATTTCCAGGTGCCGTTGATCACGCCTTCGGTGGCCTGAATGTAATGCGGGCCCCAATTGTTGACGATCGAGGTCAGGACCGCCTTCGGGCCGAAGTGCGCCATGTCCGAGGCGTAACCGACTGCATACACACCGCGACGCTCGGCCGTCTGGATGGGTGCCGGGCTGTCGGTGTGCTGGAAGATTACGTCCACGCCCTGATCGATCAGCGCGTTGGCGGCGTCGGCCTCCTTGCCCGGATCGAACCACGAGTTGACCCACACCACTTTGATCTCGGTGCCTGGGTTGTATTTGTTCAGGGCCAGCTGGATGGCGTCGATGTCACGCAGCACTTCCGGGATCGGGAACGAGGCCACGTAGCCGATTTTTTTGGTCTTGGTCATCTTCGCTGCCAGGAAACCCCCGACGTAGCGACCTTCATAGGTGCGCGCCAGGTAAGTCCCCATGTTCTTGTCTTGCTTGTAGCCGGTGGCGTGCTCGAAGGTGACCTTGGGGAATTGCTTGGCGACTTTCAGGGTCGGGTTCATGTAGCCGAACGAGGTGGTGAACACCAGGTCGTAGCCACCTTTGGCCATGTTGCGAATGACCCGCTCGGCGTCCGCGCCTTCCGGTACGTTTTCGACGAAGCTGGTGGTGACCTTGTCGCCCAGCGCTTCAACCATCGCCTTGCGGCCTTGCTCATGCTGGTAAGTCCAGCCATGGTCACCAATGGGGCCGATGTACACGAAGCCGACTTTAAGCGGGTCTGCTGCCGACGCCATCAGGCTGGAACTCAAGCCGACTACCGCAGCCATGGCGCAGAGCAGTTTTTTCAGGGGGCGACGCGGGTGAATGGTGGAATGCATCGGGTCAAGCTCCTTGGGGGCGTTTTGCCACGGCCGTCTTAGCGGGTTGCTTGGGGTAATGCAAAAAATTGACCAACTGGACAGTTAATGTTGGGAGTGTTTGTTTCCTGAGGTATGCGCCTATGCCCACAAAAGCAGCTCCTCGTTCCTGCACCAGTTAGCGGCAAACCATCATGTGTACGCACCATGGCCGTACTCCAGAACACGAATCCCACCACTTTTGAAACCTTTGCTTACACTCAACACTCTCATCGCCTTGAGCGCGTTATCCGGACGGTTCATGTGTAAAGGTTTAAAGGCATCCAATGGGCTCGATACTCAAGCAAGAAAAGTTTCTTCTCCTGGCGATCATCGCGACGTGCTTCGCCTATCCCTTCGAGCACTTTTTCCTCACCAACGGTCAGGGCGTTGCGCTGGCTGCGGGCATTGCGCTGGTAGGGTTCATCGTCTGCGCCTCGTTGCGTGTCGCCCACCACGCCGAGCAACTGGCGGAAAAAGTCGGCGACCCCTACGGCACCATGATCCTGACCCTGTCGGCGGTGCTGGTTGAAGTGGTGATCCTGGCGATCATGATGAGCAACGAGCCTTCGCCGACGCTTGTGCGGGACACGATCTACTCGGCGGTGATGCTCGACATCAACGGCATCCTGGGCCTGGCCGCGCTGATGGGCGGTCTCAAGCATGGTGAGCAGTCGTATAACGATGATTCGGCGCGCACCTACAGCGTGATGATCCTGACCGCCATGGGCGTCTCGATGGTGGTCCCGGAGTTCATTCCCGAAGGCGACTGGAAGCTGTATTCGGCGTTCACCATCGGCGCGATGATCGTGCTCTATACCTTATTCCTGCGTATGCAGGTCGGGCCGCACAGCTACTTCTTCAGCTACAGCTACCCGGACAAGAAGAAGCGCAAGGATCAGCCCGCTGCAGAGAGCGAGCCGGTCAATCTGAGCTTGTCCATCGGCACGCTGGTGCTGGGCGTGGTGGTGATTGGCGCGTTGGCTGAAGTGATGTCCAAAACGGTGGACCTGGGCCTTGAAGGCACCGGTGCGCCGCCGGTGATGACCGCGATTCTGGTGGCCGCGATTTCCGCTGCGCCGGAGATTCTGACGGCTCTGCGTGCCGCTTTGGCCAACCGCATGCAGTCGGTGGTGAACATCGCGTTGGGCGCCTCGCTGTCGACGGTGATCCTCACGGTACCTGTCATGGAAGCCATGGCGCTGTACACCGGCCAGCCGTTCCAGATGGCGATGACCCCGGTACAGACG
Organism: Pseudomonas viridiflava; assembly: GCF_900601905.1. Classification (GTDB taxonomy): domain Bacteria; phylum Pseudomonadota; class Gammaproteobacteria; order Pseudomonadales; family Pseudomonadaceae; genus Aquipseudomonas. The sequence continues at coordinate 15,171 of NZ_UWFA01000175.1, read as the reverse complement.
GTGATGATCTTCATTACCTTGCTGGTCAGCGCGATCAACCTCAATGATGGCGAAACCAACGCCATCGAAGGCATGACCCACTTCGTGCTGTTCGCGACGTTCATCATGTTGTCGTTGTTGGGGCTTTAGAAGAGGGGGAGCTTCGGTTGTCACCTGTGGGAGCGAGCTTGCTCGCGAAGGCGGTGTATCTGGCATGCTGATGTGCCGAATGTACCGGCCTCTTCGCGAGCAAGCTCGCTCCCACCTATGTGTTCCATTCATTTAGACGGGTTCATCACCCGCCAATCAACTCCCGCGCCGCCTGGCTGTGATCGGCAATCAAGCCCTTGAGGTCCAGGCCTTCAACCTGACCCTCGACGACACGCCACTGGCCGCCGATCATTACCCGATCGGCCCGGTCCGCGCCGCACAACAGCAGCGCCGAAACAGGATCGTGGCTGCCGGAAAAACGCAGCTCGTCGAGTTTGAACAGCGCCAGATCCGCCTGTTTGCCCACCGCCAGCTCGCCGATGTCGCTACGCCCCAGCAGGTGTGCCGAACCTTTGGTGGCCCAGCCGAGCACCAACTGCGGGGTGATTTTCTCCGCACCGTAGCGCAAACGCTGGATATACAGTGCCTGCCGCGCCTCCAGCATCATGTTTGACGCGTCATTGGATGCCGAACCGTCGACGCCCAGCCCCAGTGGTGCGCCAGCGGCAAGCAGATCCAGGGTCGGACAAATTCCCGACGCCAAGCGCATGTTGGAAGTCGGGCAATGACAGACACCGGTCCTGGCCGCTCCCAGGCGGGCAATCTCGTCCGGGTTGAAATGGATGCCATGAGCGAGCCACGTGCGCGGGCCCAGCCAGCCGACGCTGTCCAGATAGTCCACGGTACGCAAGCCGAAACGCTGCAGGCAGAAGTCTTCTTCGTCCAGGGTTTCGGCCAGATGGGTATGCAGGCGCACATCCAGTTTCTCGGCCAGCGCGGCACTCTCGCGCATTATTTCCGGTGTAACCGAGAACGGCGAGCAGGGTGCCAGGGCGATCTGGATCTGCGCACCTTCACCGCGCTGGTGATAACGCTCGATCAGGCGCTGGCTGTCCTCAAGAATCACTGCGCCTTGCTGCACGGTTTGCTGAGGTGGCAAGCCGCCGTCTGCTTCACCCAGGCTCATGGAGCCGCGAGTGAGCATGGCGCGCATCCCCAATTCCCGGACGCTCTCGACCTGTACGTCGATGGCGTTTTCCAGACCGTCCGGAAACAGGTAGTGATGGTCCGCAGCAGTGGTGCAGCCCGAGAGCAGCAATTCGGCCAGCGCGACTTTCGTCGCCAGCGCCAGCTTCTTGGGCGTCAGACGCGCCCACACCGGATACAGGGTTTTCAGCCAGGGGAACAGAGGTTGGTTGACCACCGGCGCCCAGGCGCGGGTCAGGGTTTGATAGAAGTGGTGATGGGTATTGATCAGCCCCGGCAGCAGCACATGCTCGCGGGCGTCGAAGATTTGATCGCACGGTGCGCTGGGTTGCTGACCGTTTGCCAGCATTTCAACGATGACGCCGTTCTCGATCACCAGACCACCTCGGGCATCAAGGTCGTTGGCGGTGAATACAGCGAGGGGGTTTTTCAACCAGATACGGATCGCGGGCATTGTGCCGGCTCCTCTGAAAATAGGGTTCAGGTTCGCCAGCTCAGTGTTGCCCTGTCTGCTGATCCAGGGTCGCCGGTGCGGTGCAGCAGCGGCGAGGGCGGGATGTTAACTGGATTTGTCCCGACGCGAAATCGTTGTAGCTAAACCTCGGACTTGTGGGCGCGAATTCGTTCGCGAAGGCAATATCAAGGCCTCTGAAGATGCATCGAATGTACTGGCCTCTTCGCGAATGAATTCGCTCACACGGGTTTGGGTTTTCCGCTGCTACCTCACCAGGCAATCGTCTCGCCTGTGTAATCCACGAAATAATGCCCGCCCTTGCCCGCATGCGCCTTGAGCTGTTCAACCATGCCACGGGTACTGGTTTCAACGTCAATGCTGGCGCTCTCACCCCCCATGTCGGTTTTCACCCAGCCCGGATGCAGAGACAGTACCGTCGGGCGCGGCTCCGGCAGTTGCGTCACGAAGGTGTTGGTCAGGGAGTTCAGCGCCGCTTTGCTGGCTTTGTAGAGCGCCGCATCTGCGCCATCCGGGCAGGTCACGCTGCCGAACCGGGAACTCATGAACGCCAGCACGCCGCTGTTCGGGCGGATCTGTTGCACCAGCCGTTCAGCCAGGCGAATGGGCGCGATGGCGTTGGTCAGGAAGATTTGCGTCAGCTCGGTATGGGTGACGGCTTCAACACTTTGCGGACGTGATGGGCCCATGACCCCGGCGTTGATCACCATTGCATCGAAAACCTGGCCTTGCAGGGTGGCTTTCAACGCATCCAGGGACGCAATGTCATCCATATCGAGGGTCTCGATACGCACGCCGGGAACGGCCTTGAGGTCGGTGGCTTTCTGCGGGTCACGAACGGTGGCTATCACGGTCCAGTTCTGCTCGGTCAGGCGCTTGACCAGACCAAGGCCCAAGCCACGTGATGCGCCAATGATCAATGCGGTTTTGTTAGCAGACATCGAAATTTCTCCATCAGAAAAGAGCTGTCAGGGACTCAGCGGGCAGCTTTGTCCCAGACGGTTTTGCAGTTCTGTGCGTAATTGGCCGAGCTCGCCGATGCGGTTCTCGATCAGCACGAGCTTGTCGCGCAGCAGCTGGGCGATGGCCAGATCCGGCGAGGGTGCCTTCCAGAGTTCGGCAACGCTGTGGCCGATTTCGTTCAGGCTGAAACCCAGACGCTGCGCTGTCTTGATAAGTTGCACCAGTTGCACCATTTCGGCGGGATAGTACCGATAGCCGTTGGCGCTGCGCTGTGCGGCGATCAGCCCGCGTTCTTCATAGAACCTCAAAGTGTCGCGGCTGACCGCGGTGGCCTGGGCCAATTCTCCAATACGCATGTTCCGCAGTCCCCGGGGTTGACCCTGGAGCGTACTCCAGGCTTTAGCCTGTTGAAACACCCAATGCGCAGGAGCGCTTTTTATGTGGCAACCGCAACACTATCGCCAACTGGTTCGCGCCAGCGGTTGGTATGACCTGATCGTCACCGCTGCCTTCGTGACACCCTGGAGTTTTGCCGCCTTGCATGGGCTGCTGTTGGCGTTGAGCCAGGCCTGGGATGTGCCGGGCGACTTGCCGCCTTTCGAACCCATGCACATGCTGATGGCCAACTTGCTGGGTTCGATTGTCTGCGTGTGGTCAGTGCTGCGCATTCGCAATCCGCAGCAGACCTTCGGACGTTATGACGCAGCCGGGCGATTGCTGTTCGCAGCCTGGCAGGGATACGCGCTGATGCAGGGCGCATCGCAGTTGCTGGTTGGGTTTCTGGTCATGGAACTGACATGGGCGGCGTTGCAGTTGTGGCCGGTGCGCAAAGAAGGCTGAACATCGCCCCCGTAGGAGCGGATTTATCCGCGAATGCGATGTCCAGATGACACATCTATCTGCCCACCTGACGCTTCGCGGATAAATCCGCTCCTACGGTGATGTATTGCGTCGTATCTTCAATGCCCCGCCTGCCAGGGCTGCCCCAGCGAAACCGGCGCATACAGCCGGGTGCGCAGGGCGTTGCGCGACAGCAGCACGAGCACCACGATGGTCGCCACGTACGGCAGCATTGCCAGCAAGTTGGACGGGATCGCCAGGCCTACACCTTGGGCGACCAGGTGCAGAATGCTGGCCAGACCAAACAGATAGGCGCCCAGCAACAATCGCCACACCCGCCAGCTGGCGAATACCACCAGCGCAAGGGCAATCCAGCCACGGCCGGCGCTCATGTTTTCCGCCCACATCGGCGTATAGGCCAGGGACAGATAAGCTCCCGCCAACCCCGCCATGGCGCCGCCGAACAGCACTGCCAGGGTCCGCACCCGCAATACCGGCAAGCCCATGGCACTGGCGGCATCCGGGTTTTCACCGACTGCCTGGATGATCAGGCCGACCCGGCTTTTCAGCAGCACCCAGGCCACCAGCGCGAACAGGGCAAAGGACAGATACACCAGAATGTCCTGAGCAAAAAACATCCGCCCGATCAGCGGGATATCACTCAAGTAAGGGATCAGAACCGGCTCGAAGCCCTGCAATGGCTTGCCCACCCAGGCCGCGCCAACAAAGCTTGAAAGCCCGACACCAAAGATGGTCAGCGCCAGCCCGGTGGCCACCTGATTGGCGTTGAACAGCAGCGCCACCACTGCAAACAGCCCCGACAGCAACATCCCGGCAAACATCGCCAACAGCACGCCCAGCCACAGGTTGCCGGTGCTCAGGGCGATGATGAAGCCGATGACCGCGCCGAACAGCATCATGCCTTCCTGGCCAAGGTTGAGGACGCCGCTTTTTTCACAGATCAGTTCACCCAGCGCCACCAGCAACAGCGGTGTGCCGCAGCGAATCATGGCGAACAGAATATTGCTCAGCAGATCGATATCCATCACACGGCTCCTGTTGCGGCGGGCGCCGTCTGGCGTTGCTTCCAGCGCGCTTTCAGGCGCGGGCGGTAGAGGATCAGTACGTCGCAGGCCAGCAGGAAGAACAGCATCATCCCTTGAAACAATTGGGTAATGGCCTGCGGCAGGTTCAGGGTCATTTGTGCGCTCTCGCCACCCAGATACAGCAGGGCCATGAGCAGGCTGGCGAATAGAATGCCGATTGGATTCAAGCGCCCGAGAAAGGCCACGGTAATCGCGGCATAGCCATAACCCGGCGATACCTGGGGCACGAGTTGCCCGATAGGGCCGGTGACTTCGCACACTCCGGCCAGCCCCGCCAGCCCGCCGCTGATCAGCAGCGCCAGCCAGACCAGGCGTTTTTCGCGAAAACCCACAAAGCCCGCCGCTCGCTTGTCCAGCCCCAGCACTTTGATCTGAAAGCCGACGAAGCTGCGCTGCAGCAACACCCAGACCACCACCAGCGCGAGCAGAGCGAAGTAGACGCCGGCATGTACGCGGCCTTCTTCGGTGAGCAGCGGCAGGCGGCTGGCATCGCCGAACATCGCGGACTCCGGGAAATTCATTCCGGCGGGATCTTTCAATGAGCCATGCACGAAGAACAGCAACAGGTTCAGCGCGATGTAATTGAGCATGATGCTGGTGAGGATTTCATTGGCGTTGAAATGCGTACGCAGCCAGGCGGTCAACCCGGCCCACGCAGCGCCGCCGAGGGTTCCGACCAACAGAATCAGCGCCAGTGCCCAGCGGCTTTCGATGTCGATGATATTCACGGCAACCGCGCTACCGGCCAGTGCTCCGAGCAGCAACTGGCCCTCGGCACCAATGTTCCAGATCCGCGCCTGATAGGCGACCGCCAGGCCCAGCGCACAGAGCAGAATCGGCAATGCCTTGACCATCAGTTCAGAGACGCCGTACGCGTCGCTCACCGGAGCGATCAGTAGCGTATGCAACGTCAGGAGCGGGTCCAGGCCGAGGGCGACAAACAACAACGAGCCGCAGACAAGGGTCAACACAGCGGCCAGCAATGGGGAAAACCACAGCATGGCCCGCGACTGTTGCCCACGCGGTTCCAGAGAAAGCAGCATTGGAAGCTCCGTTAATCAAGCGCGACGGCTTGGAGTGGGGGTTGAACAGAATGCGGTGCGTCGAACTCGCCGGCCATCCAGCCACCGACCTGAACCGGTGAGGTCTGGGCGGTGGGTACCAACGTCGAAAGCTTGCCGCTGCTGAGGGCGGCCAGCCGGTCGCTGATCTGGAACAGTTCGTCGAGGTCCTCGGAAATCACCAGAATCGCTGCGCCCGCATCGCGCAGGGCGATCAGTGCGCGATGGATCGCAGCGGCCGCGCCGACGTCCACCCCCCAGGTGGGGTGCGCGGCGACTAGCAGTTTCGGGTTCTGCAGAATTTCGCGGCCGAGGATGAATTTCTGCAGGTTACCGCCGGAGAGGCTGCGCGCCGGTGCTTGTGCATCCGGCGTCTTCACCGCGAAGCGTTTGATGATTTCGTCCGCCAGAGCCCTGACTTTGCTGCGTTGAATCAGGCCGTTACTGACCAGACCCTGTTGGAAGGCCGTCAGCAGTGCGTTATCCGTCAGGCTCAGTTCCGGTACGGCACCATGACCCAGACGTTCTGCCGGAACGAATGCCAGACCATTCTTGCGTCGCGCATCCGGGCGCAAATGGCCGACATCCGCATCGACGAAGCGAATGGTCGACGACAGCGCGTTGCTCAAAGTTTGCTCGCCACTGAGCAGGGCGAGCAGTTCGTCCTGACCGTTACCTGCCACGCCCGCGATGCCGACAATTTCACCGCTGCGCACCTGCAGATTGACGTTCACCAGCGAGCAGCCAAAAGGATCGGGGTTATGCCACGAGAGGTTGTCGACCTTGAGGAACGGCGCCTGGCCCGCGACCTTTGGATACTGCGCGGTCAGGCCTTCGGCGTCGCCGACCATCAAACGCGCCAACTCCAGATCCGAGCAGTGCGCGGGGATGCAATGCCCGGAAACTTTACCGCCGCGCAACACCGTCGCGCTGTGGCACAGGGCGCGGACTTCCCCCAGCTTGTGGCTGATGAACAAAATGCTGCAGCCTTCTTCGGCCAGGCGGCGCAAGGTGACAAACAACTCGTCGGCTTCCTGCGGCGTCAGCACCGAGGTAGGCTCATCGAGAATCAACAGGCGGATGTCCTGCATCAGGCAGCGAATGATCTCGACTTTCTGCCGCTCGCCAATCGACAGGCTGTGGACCAGTCGTTGTGGTTCCACCGCCATGCCGTAGCGTTGTGAGACTTCGCGAATTTTCGGCTCCATTTGTTTCGGCGTTCCTGCCGCGCCGCCCATGGCCAGGGCGATGTTCTGGGCGACGGTCAGTGTTTCGAACAGGGAAAAATGCTGGAACACCATGCCGATGCCCAGGCTTCGGGCTTGTGCCGGATTACGCATGGTCAGGGTTTCGCCCTGCCAGACGATTGCGCCGGAGTCAGGTTGCGTGACGCCGTAGATGATCTTCATCAGGGTGCTCTTGCCTGCACCGTTTTCACCGAGCAGAGCGTGGATTTCTCCTGCGCCAATGCTCAAGTCGATAGCGTCGTTAGCCAGACAGCCGGGGTACCGTTTGCTGATGGCGCGCATTTGCAGGCGTGCAGGGTTTGCAGGGTTTGGCATGACAGGCTCAGGTCAGATGGATCGCCTGTGGATAAAGCAATTTCCTGGCCAAGTAGTCAGGTTTTCGCAGGTTTATCTTGCAGGCATGCCGCAACGGCGGTGCGAGCCGGTTTGTTGAAGGTATCCGCTGGAAGAGGGCTGTTCGGACCATTGAACAGGCACCAGATCGGGGCACAGCTTGAGCCGGTTGATTCAATACGGCTCATTTGGTTGTGCAAAAAATAGCCAGCCTGCGCCGAGCGAGCTACGCCAAGCGCCGGGGCGAGCGTTGCACCTGTTATCCACAGGTTGGTCCACAGGAATTGTGCGCAAGCGAAAAACCTCGATATAAACAACCGCAGGGTTGGTTCCTTGGGCAATAAGCGCCGCTAAGACGCTGTTAAGTCTTGGTTTTTCAGATTTGAGTACACGACTGTACAGAAAGTGATCAATTCGCCGCAAGCCATGGTCCGTAAGCGCTGCAGGCGCATGTGCTCAGCTTATCCACAGGCGGATGCACAGTAGATGTGTGCAAGTGTGGTGGAGAAAGCCTCGCTCCTACTGGTCTGCGCTAGGCGTCAGACAAGAGATGAAGCACAATCCGCCCACGACTCAAATCCGCCAACTGTCTGCGCAAAATCTCCACCTGCTCCGGCCCGACAGCAATCGACAGCTCGACGCCGTTGGCCGTGAAATCTTCGTTCTGCACCAGCCCATTGAGTTCCGCAACCCGCAGCTTGACCAGCGCCAGCTCGCTGAAACTGCATGACAGGCTCAGCGCGATTCGGTTGATCAGCGGCAAACGCTCGGCTTGCTGCAAACATTTATTGGCACCGCCGCCATAAGCCCGGGCCAGACCGCCGGTACCTAGCTGAATGCCGCCGTACCAGCGAATCACAAGGACCACGACCTGATCGAAATCCTGTGCCTCGATGGCCGCAAGGATCGGACGGCCTGCGGTTCCGCCGGGTTCGCCGTCATCGTTACTGCGGTATTGGTCGGACAGTTTCCAGGCCCAGCAATTGTGGGTCGCGTTCAGGTCGCTGTGCTGCTCGATGAACGCTTGTGCATCGGCGGCGCTGGCGATCGGCGCGGCGAGGGTGATGAAGCGGCTCTTGCGAATTTCTTCGCGATATTCACAAGGGCCAACCAGAGTAAAGGACATGCGTGTGTTCCAGCTATCGACGGGATTTGCGTCACGTCAGGTATCGATCAAGCGTCAGGCACTGCCAGGCCGCATCCCTTGAGAATGATGCGGATCAGATTGTCGCTCGCCACGTCCATGTCTTGCTTGGTTAATCGCGTGCGGCCAGTAACCTGGCAGATCTGCGTGGCGAAGTCGGCATAGTGCTGGGTGCTGCCCCACAGCAGGAAAATCAGGTGCACGGGGTCGACCGGGTCCATTTTTCCCGCATCGATCCACGCCTGGAAAACCCCGGCACGTCCCTGGAACCAGGTCTGGTAGTCCTGACTGAAATATTGATTCAGGCATTCGCCGCCGCTGATGATCTCCATGGCAAAGATCCGCGACGCCTGTGGGTGGCGTCGGGAGAATTCCATTTTCGCCCGAATGTAGCGGCTCAGGGCCTGGGCGGGATCATCCTCGACCTTCAAGTTGTTGAAGGTGCTGTCCCACAGTTCGAGGATATTGCTTAGCACGGCGATATAGAGCCCGAGCTTGTTGGTGAAGTAATAATGCAGATTTGCCTTGGGAAGCCCGGCGTTCAGCGCGATGGTATTCATGCTGGTGCCTTTGAAACCGTGACGGGCGAACTCGTCTTCGGCGGCTTTGATAATGGCTTCTTCATTCTTCTGGCGAATACGGCTGGCAGGCTTGATGCCAAGGGTGCTGTGCGCAGGGACTTCAAGGGTCATGGGCAGTTCCGTGACAGATCATGGGGTGCGACGCAGAACAGATAACGTAACCGCGCCGATCCGACAAGCGTTGGCGGGGCAAAACCTGTTAACCGTTCAGCATCCTGAGCATTCAATGAGCCGATCTCTCTACGTCGGCGGCAGGTTCGACGGCCTCCACGCGGGCCTTGTCCTCCGGCAACAGCAGGCACATCACGATGGCCGTGATGCCGCCGCTGGTGATCGCCGAGTCGAACAGGTTTTGCACCAGCCTGGGCATGTGATGTAACAACGCCGGCTGGGCTGCGATCCCCAGCCCAACACCAAACGAGGTAGCGATGATCAGCATGCTGCGTCGGTCCAGCGGTGCCTGGGACAGAATGCGTACGCCTGCGGCCGCCACACTGCCGAACATCACCAGGGTTGCGCCGCCCAGCACCGGTTTGGGGATCTGCTGGAGCAGGGCGCCGATGGTCGGGAACAGACCGAGTACGAACAGCACCGCGCCGATGTACAGGCCGACATAACGGCTGGCAACGCCGGTCAGTTGGATCACCCCGTTGTTCTGGGCGAACGTTGTATTGGGGAACGCGCTGAACGTCGCGGCGATCATGCAGCTCACACCATCGCCCAGCACGCCGCCCTTTAGCCGCGCGATGTAGCTCGGGCCGCTGATGGGCTTGCGGGCAAGCATGCAGTTGGCGGTCAGGTCGCCCACGGTTTCGATGGTGCTGATCAGATAAATCAGCGCGACGGGTAGAAAAGCGCTCCAGTCAAACGCGAAGCCAAATCTGAACGGGATGGGCACGCTGATCAGAGGCAGGTCACTGACCGAGTGCGGGATCAGTTTTCCGCTGAACCACGCCGCAAGGCTGCCAACGGCCAGGCCGATGATAATGGCGGACAAGCGGATCCAGGGCGTGTCCGAACGATTGAGCAGGATGATCACCAGCAATACAAAACCGCCCAGCGCCAGATTCAGCGGCTCGCCAAAGTCCGGCGCGTTGAAGCCACCGCCCAGGTCCGTCACGCCGACCTTGATCAGGCTCACGCCAATCAGCGTGATCACGATGCCTGTTACCAGCGGCGTGATGACCCTGCGCAACTGGCCGATGAAGCGGCTTAATACGATCTGCACCAGCGCCCCGAAAAAGCACACGCCGAAGATCATCGCCAGGATGTCTTCAGGGCTGCCGCCCCGTTGCTTGACCAGAAAACCCGCCGACAACACCGCGCCCAGAAACGCAAAGCTGGTGCCCTGCAGGCAGATCATCCCGGCGCCAATGCCGAATGGCCGACGCGCCTGGATGAAAGTCCCTACACCAGAGACCATCAACGCCATGCTGATCAGATAAGGCATGTACGCGCCCAGCCCCAACGCCGAGCCGATCACCAGCGGCGGTGTGATGATCCCGACGAAGCTGGCAAGCACGTGCTGCAGCGCTGCGAGGATCGCCGGTAACGGTTTGGGGCGATCATCCAGACCGTAAATCAGATCGCTGCTGTTAGTGATTTCGGGCGGCATGTGCAGGTCTCGACATTGTTTGTATCAATATCTGTGCAAAAAACTGTCCAAGTGCTCAGGATTTTGCGTCGCGTTCAGGATTTGTAGGAGCGGCTTTAGCCGCGAGCGATCGTGCTGAAAACAAAGATCTAGCGGATAGGCCCGCATCTTCGCGGCTAAAGCCGCTCCTACGGGACCGCGTGCGAGGCTACATTCACCGCGTAGCAGCCAGCGTCTGCAGAAAGCTTTCCAGCACCAAATGGGGGCGCCGACCTTTGCGGGTGACCGAGACCAGGCTCAGGTCGTAGAACCGAGACGAAGGTTTCAACGCCCGCAAGCGCCCCTGCTGCACCCACAAACTTGCGTAATGGTCCGGCAGGTAGCCGATGTAGCGACCGGTCAGAATCAGAAATGCCATGCCTTCGCGATCCGACGCGCTGGCGGTGCAATTGAGCGCCTGATAATGGGCCTGAATGTCAGCGGGCAGGCGGAAGGTCGGCGCGATGGCGTCCTGCCCGGCCAGCCGTGAATCATCCAGTGCGCCATCTTCCATATAGAAGAGCGGATGGCCCACCGCGCAATAAAGTAGCGACCGCTCGCTGTACAACGCCTGATATTCAAGCCCCGACAAGGCGCTGGCCTGAGGGACTACGCCGACATGCAAACGACCATCAAGCACGCCTTGCTCCACTTCATTGGGCGCAATCATGCGGATATTGATGTGCACGTCCGGGCCGCGTTCCTTGAGCTGCGCCAAAGCGTGAGTGATACGCATGTGGGGCAGGGTGACCAGATTATCGGTCAGCCCGATATTCAACTCGCCACGCAGATGCTGATGCAGCCCGTTGACCTCGGTGCGAAAGCTTTCCAGAGCGCTCAGCAATTGCAAGGCCGACTGGTAAACCTCGCGGCCCTCTTCGGTGACCGAAAAACCGGCTCGCCCGCGTTGGCAAAGACGCAGGCCCAGGCGTTGCTCAAGATCACTCATCTGCTGGCTGATGGCCGAGCGGCCAATACCCAACGCGCTTTCGGCGGCTGAGAAACCGCCGGACTCGACTACGCTTCGGAAGATGCGCAGCAAGCGAATATCAAAATCGCTGACTTGTGCCAAAGGATCGGGGCGACGGCTCATAGTTTAGTAGTCGACTAACTGAAGATCATAAAAGTTGGATTTTCCCGACTTTATCCCCGTGGCACTTTAGCTGCATCAACAATTTGCTCCCACTCTCCGCCAGCGCTCCAGCGAGGTCCGTTTCGATGAACAGTTTTGAGTCGTCCGACATGTCTATCGCCAGCCAATTGAAGCTTGATGCTCATTGGATGCCCTACACCGCCAATCGCAATTTCCAGCGCGATCCGCGTTTGATCGTTGCGGCCAGTGGCAGTTACCTGACGGACGACAAGGGCCGCAAGATCTACGACGCCTTGTCTGGCCTGTGGACCTGCGGTGCGGGGCACACCCGCAAGGAGATTCAGGAAGCTGTCTCCAGGCAGCTGGGTATTCTGGATTACTCCCCAGGGTTTCAATTCGGTCACCCGTTGTCCTTTCAGCTGGCCGAGAAAATTACCGAGCTGACCCCGGGCAATCTGAATCACGTTTTCTATACCAACTCCGGTTCCGAGTGCGCCGATACAGCGGTAAAGATGGTGCGCGCGTACTGGCGCCTCAAGGGGCAGGCGAGCAAGACCAAAATGATCGGTCGTGCCCGCGGCTATCACGGTGTCAACGTGGCGGGTACCAGCCTGGGCGGCGTGAACGGCAATCGCAAAATGTTTGGGCAGTTGATGGATGTCGATCACCTGCCGCATACCTTGCTGGCCAGCAATGCGTATTCCAAAGGCATGCCGGAAGCGGGGGGTATTGCGCTGGCAGACGAGATGCTCAAGCTTATCGAGCTGCATGACGCTTCCAATATTGCAGCAGTCATCGTGGAGCCCATGGCGGGTTCTGCCGGGGTGATTGTGCCGCCGCAGGGTTATCTCAAGCGCCTTCGCGAAATCTGCGACCAGCACAACATCCTGCTGATCTTTGATGAAGTGATCACCGGCTTTGGTCGCACCGGCTCAATGTTCGGTGCCGACAGCTTCGGCGTGACGCCTGATCTGATGTGTATCGCCAAGCAGATCACCAATGGCGCGATCCCCATGGGCGCGGTGATTGCCAGCAGCGAGATCTATCAGACCTTCATGAATCAGCCGACGCCTGAATACGCGGTTGAATTCCCTCACGGCTACACCTATTCCGCGCACCCGGTGGCCTGTGCCGCCGGTATGGCTGCGCTGGATCTGCTGCAGCGCGAGAATCTGGTGCAGCAAGCCGCCGAAGTCGCGCCGCATTTCGAAAGCGCCTTGCACGGTATCAAGGGCACCAAAAATGTCGTCGACATTCGCAACTATGGTCTGGCGGGCGCGATCCAGATTGCCCCACGTGATGGCGATGCAATCGTGCGTCCCTTCGAGGCGGGCATGAAACTGTGGAAAGCCGGGTTCTATGTACGCTTTGGCGGCGACACCCTGCAGTTCGGGCCAACCTTCAACAGCAAGCCGCAGGACCTGGACCGTTTGTTTGACGCTGTGGGCGAAGCGTTGAATCAGATCGACTGATAACCCTCTTCTATATAGATGACAGGCGCGGCTGTGGTCGCGCCTGCTTCGGAGTCATTTCATGAGCACTATTCAACACCTGATCGATGGCCAGTTCGTGACCGATACGGGCCGCACTGCCGACGTTTTCAATCCATCGACCGGCCAGGCGATCCATAAAGTACCTTTGGCCAGTCGCGAAACCGTGCAACAAGCCATCGACTCTGCCAAGGCTGCGTTTCCTGCGTGGCGCAATACGCCAGCGGCAAAACGTGCCCAGGTCATGTTCCGCTTCAAGCAGTTGCTGGAGCAGAATGAAGGCCGTATTGCACAGCTGATCAGCGAAGAACATGGCAAGACCCTCGAAGACGCTGCGGGTGAGTTGAAGCGCGGTATCGAGAACGTCGAGTTTGCCTGTGCAGCGCCGGAAATCCTCAAGGGTGAATACAGCCGTAATGTCGGGCCGAACATTGATGCCTGGTCAGATTTTCAGCCGCTGGGCGTGGTGGCTGGCATTACGCCGTTCAACTTCCCGGCGATGGTGCCGCTGTGGATGTATCCGTTGGCGATCGTGTGCGGCAACTGCTTCATTCTCAAACCATCGGAACGCGATCCAAGCTCCACGTTGCTGATTGCTCAGTTGTTGCAGGAAGCCGGCCTGCCTAAAGGCGTCCTTAATGTCGTGCACGGTGACAAGGCTGCGGTGGACGCGCTGATTGAAGCGCCGGAAGTCAAAGCGCTGAGCTTTGTCGGCTCGACCCCGATTGCCGAGTACATCTATAAAGAAGGCGCTGCACGTGGCAAGCGCGTTCAGGCACTGGGCGGGGCGAAGAACCACGCGGTGCTGATGCCGGATGCCGACCTGGACAACGCGGTCAGCGCGTTGATGGGGGCTGCTTATGGATCGTGTGGTGAGCGCTGCATGGCGATCTCGGTTGCGGTATGTGTCGGCGACCAGGTTGCCGATGCTTTGGTTGCCAGGCTGGTGCCACAAATTGCGTCGCTGAAAATCGGCGCGGGCACGACCTGCGGGCTGGACATGGGGCCACTGGTCACCGGTCAGCATCGCGATAAAGTCAGTGGCTATATAGAAGATGGCGTTCAGGCAGGCGCGAAGCTGGTGGTTGATGGTCGGGGGTTGAGTGTCGCGGGCAATAAGGACGGCTTCTTCATGGGCGGCTGCCTGTTCGATCAGGTCACGCCGCAAATGCGTATCTATAGAGAAGAGATCTTCGGCCCGGTGCTGTGCATCGTGCGCGTTGATAGTCTCGAAGCGGCCATGCAATTGATCAACGATCACGAGTACGGCAACGGTACTTGTATCTTTACTCGCGATGGTGAGGCGGCGCGGTTGTTCTGTGATGAGATCGAAGTGGGCATGGTCGGAGTCAACGTGCCGCTGCCGGTGCCGGTTGCGTACCACAGCTTTGGCGGCTGGAAGCGTTCGCTATTTGGCGACTTGCATGCCTATGGTCCGGATGGCGTTCGTTTCTACACTCGGCGCAAGGCTATTACCCAGCGCTGGCCGCAGCGGGCAAGCCATGAAGCGTCGCAATTCGCGTTCCCAAGCTTGTAAGGGCTGACAGGAAAGGGGCGAGCCGCAAGGCTCGCCCCTTTGTTTTCAGGGCGCTTCATGAATATGTGACACTTTAGTGAAATAAGGGGTTGACGCCGTTCTGAATCTCTCTATAATTCGCACCTCTTCTGGCGCAGACAGAACGAAAAACTCCTTGATAATCAATGAGTTGGACGATGAAGTTGGCGAAGAAGAGGTTTCGATGATGTTGATCGGAAGCGGTGAAAAAAGGTGGTTGACAGCAGGTTGTAACGCTGTAGAATTCTCCTCCCGCTAACGAGCAACGTGAAGTTGATCGAAGCGCAAGTGGTTGAAGTTGCAGAGGAAACTTTGAAAGCTTCTTAAAATAACCGCTTGACAGATACAGAGGCTGCTGTAGAATGCGCGCCTCGGTTGAGACGAAAGAATCAACCAACCGCTCTTTAACAATTGAATCAAGCAATTCGTGTGGGTGCTTGCGCTGTCAGACTGAAGTCAACTGATTATCAGCATCGT
>NZ_UWFA01000370.1 GCF_900601905.1 Pseudomonas viridiflava | reverse complement strand
TTGTGCTACCTGAAAGCGTTTTCTTAGGTCATCGATCAGAGGCTGTGCAAGTAGCTCCGTTGTCGGTGCCAACTTCTGAAAAGCTTGCAAGAGCATGCCTTGATGATAGCCAGCAAGCTGAGCTGTTGCCCGAGCAAGTTCTGCGTTAACTTCCAAAGACTTTTTTGTAGCTTGTTCCTCCTCGGCCCTCGCCCTTACAGCGGATGCACCCAATGCAAACTGCAAAAGATTTTTCCGCTGACCAGGCGACACGATGCCACCGGAATGCACGTTTTTTTCTATGAACTCCGCATCGAACACAAGGAGCTCTGGCCGTGATTCGGACCAT
>NZ_UWFA01000060.1 GCF_900601905.1 Pseudomonas viridiflava | reverse complement strand
ACATGAATGTTCGACTGACAAACGCGCCGAGGGTTTGATTTGAATACGAATTCCAGCCAAAGG
This sequence comes from Pseudomonas viridiflava, assembly GCF_900601905.1. Classification (GTDB taxonomy): domain Bacteria; phylum Pseudomonadota; class Gammaproteobacteria; order Pseudomonadales; family Pseudomonadaceae; genus Aquipseudomonas. Next base: position 248 of record NZ_UWFA01000060.1, on the reverse strand, counting down.
CCAGTACTGATGCTGTCGCGTTGACCTGAGGGCTTGCCTGAAAACCCTTTCGACGCGGGCAAAGCGCATTTGCTAAAGTGCCGGCGCCTATTCCAAGAAACAGTTGAACCATGCTGCCCCGCGCCGAACAGAAACAACAGACCCGACGAGCCTTGCTGGATGCCGCCCACCAGTTGATGGAGAGTGGCCGCGGGTTCGGCAGCCTCAGCCTGCGTGAAGTGGCGCGCACGGCGGGCATCGTACCGACC
>NZ_UWFA01000054.1 GCF_900601905.1 Pseudomonas viridiflava | reverse complement strand
TGCGTTAAAGGTCCGTTCTGGCCACCGAAAATGATCGAAGAATCAAATCTGTAGTTCAAAGTTCGGTTGAAGGGTTGGAAAAACTTTCTGCTGCGATGCAAGGCCCCGGCGGTGCGGGGCTCGTTCTGGGCGAAGTTCGAGGAGCAGGAGCGCAAGGTCCAAGGCACGTTGGGCCTTTTGGCCGATCTGGAAGGCGCCGACGCATCGCTGAAAAATGAAGTACAGGCTTTGCAACAGGCACACCGCACGCTGGGCACGGCCTATCGCAGCGGCCGTGATGTGTTCATCGCGGCGGGCAACGATGCCACCGTTGGTGATGC
>NZ_UWFA01000133.1 GCF_900601905.1 Pseudomonas viridiflava | reverse complement strand
AGCCACCACGGCAGCGGCGGCGAAGGCCGAAAACGTCGAGACCGGGACAAAGCTGCCGTACCAGGCCCGCTGAGTACGCGGCGCATGCTCCATAAGGTAAGCGCAGGCCCCGGCATATTCCCCACCGGCCGAGAAACCCTGCGCACAACGAATGATGGTCAGCAGAATCGGCGCCATCACGCCAATCGCTGCATACGTCGGCAGCAAACCGATCAGCGTGGTGGCACCGGCCATCAGCAGAATGGTCATGGCCAGGGTCTTTTTGCGCCCGATGCGATC
>NZ_UWFA01000404.1 GCF_900601905.1 Pseudomonas viridiflava | reverse complement strand
CAAGCTGACATCGTCACGCGCCTTACCGCCGAAATCATTGAGCGCCTGGAGGATTTCCTGTATCAATAATGGCGGCTCGCGATTGGCATACAGAACCTCCCGCAGCCGCTGCACGCCGAACAACTGGTCGTTGCTGTCGCTGGTGTCGAGCACGCCATCGGACAACAGAAATATCCGGTCACCCGGTGCCAGCGGGTAAACCTCGGTGCGCGCATCAAAAGCGTCGACACTGAGCACGCCCAGAGGCAGATGACTGGATGCCAGCGGCACATGCTCGCCGTCCGTACCGCGCAACAGATAGCCATCCGGCAAGCCGCCGTTCCACACCTCGACCTGTCGTTGCGGGAGATTGATGCACAGC
>NZ_UWFA01000551.1 GCF_900601905.1 Pseudomonas viridiflava | reverse complement strand
GGCCTGATTTTGATGCTGGCCGCAGAAGCAGGCGAGCACCGCATTCCATGCAGTGACGAGTGCGATAAACTCTGAAACCATTTAAAGAAGAATCCGCATGCGCACACTGACTATCGAGCCACTGACCAAGGACGCTTTCGCACCGTTCGGTGATGTCATCGAAACCGACGGCAGCGATCATTTCATGATCAACAACGGCTCGACCATGCGTTTTCATCGTCTGGCCGAAGTCGACACCGCGCAGCCGGATGACAAGGCAATTATCAGTATTTTTCGCGCCGAATCGCTACCGATGCCCCTGACCATCGGCATGCTGG
>NZ_UWFA01000090.1 GCF_900601905.1 Pseudomonas viridiflava | reverse complement strand
TCAAAGAAGAGGAAAAAGCCAAGTGATCGGCTGGTGGAAGACCTGGAAGGCACTTGAGGCTCGCGGCATCATGGGCGTCAACCGGCGTAATGCCGACTACGTGCTCAAGTACAACAAGCGTCGCCTGTACCCGGTGGTCGATGACAAGATCATCACCAAGGAGCGGGCCATTGCAGCGGGCATTCATGTGCCGGAAATGTACGGGGTCATTTCCACGGAGAAGGAAATCGACAGACTCGACGAGATCATCGGCGGGCACAACGACTTCGTGATCAAACCGGCCCAAGGCGCAGGCGGCGATGGCACTCTGGTCATTGC
>NZ_UWFA01000020.1 GCF_900601905.1 Pseudomonas viridiflava | reverse complement strand
ATGTAGCCCTCTGCAACGTCTTCGTCGGTGATGCCGCCGTTGTGTTCCATTTCCACTTCGCCGCTCAGCTTCATGACCTTGCACGTGCCGCAAATGCCCATGCCGCAGGCTTTGGGGATCATCAGGCCGAGCTTGGCGGCGGCGGCGTGGACGGTTTCGCCCGGGGCCACGCGGATGCTCTTGCCGGTGTCGGTAAACTCGACCTGATGCAGGTCAGCGGCGTCGACATCAGGTGCGTCGGCAGCGATTTCAGCCTGTTCGACCGCATCGGCGCGGGCTTCGGGCGGTGTCGCGCCGAACGACTCCTCATGGTATTGGGC
>NZ_UWFA01000362.1 GCF_900601905.1 Pseudomonas viridiflava | reverse complement strand
AAGTGGTGGTCGGCTATTTCGAATCCGACCCGGATCAGCCCTACGTGCAGGCTTGCCTGCCCAACGCGAGCACGCGCATCCCGCTGAACCTGCCCGCCCAAAAGACCCAGACCCTGCTCAAGACCCAAAGCAGCCCTGGCGGCGGTGGCTACAACGAACTGCGCATCGAAGACGCCAAAGGCCGCGAAGAAATCGCCATTCACGCGCAGCGGGACTGGTCAGAACGGGTGCTCAACGACCAGTCGATCCAGGTCGATAACCAGCGCAGCGTGCTGGTGGGCGGGCTTTGCAGCCATGAATTGAAGGGTGATGAACATCACCTGACCCATGGGGCGCGCAATACTCAGATTGGTGCTGATGATTCGCTGACGGTGGTGGGAAGTCGGCGTATTGAAGCGGTTAATCATCTGGTGACTGCCGTCTCGCAAGTGCATCTGGATTGCAAAGCCGATGTCGTCATCAACGCGGGTCTGAGCGCAACGCTCAAGGCTGGAGCGCACTGGATCAATATCACTCCGGCTGGAATTTTCAGCAGCGTGCCGATCCTGTTGGGTGGCGCGCCGGTGCCGGGGATGCCAGCCGTACCGGGCTTGCCGCTGCCGCTGGACAAGAAGCTTGCGCTCAGCCCGCCCGAATCGGCTTTGGATCGCTCCAGCGTGGCGCTTCCCCAGCAACTGGTGGGAGATGCGCCGATAGTCGAGTTGTGCCAGAAACCTCAAGGCAAAACACCGATGGACTGCCCGCTGGAGCCTTGCCCTTGTGCAAGGAAATTGCACGAGGGTACACAAGGATGAATACCTGGGTTCTGCTGGAGCGTACGCCAAACCTGCTGCCCAGGCTGTATCAACTTGTCGGCGCGCCCCAGCTGGTCATGCTGTTCGACAAGACTGAGTTGGCACCTTATGCCGATCAAAGCCCGGTTCTGGTGGCCAGCGGTGAAAGCTCGGACTTGCTCAAGGCTGTGCAGCAAACGCCTGCCCACTGGCCCGCTTTGATTCTCCAGAGCGAGCAGCCAAGAGAGAAGGTGCTGGCTCACTTGCGGCAGATTCTGTTCGTGCGTTTTAACGGTGGTCGTAGAGGCGTTTTGCGCTACTGCAACCCGGTCACTGCCAGCTATTTTTTCCCGGCTTGTCATAGCCATCAGCTCAAGTCCTGGCTTGGCCCTGTCACCCATCTGAGCTGGTATGGCGGCACCTGGGCGGATCGTGCTTCAAACATCAACGCCTGGCAAACCCTTGAAAACCGGGAGGCAACTAGCGCGCAGGTATTTGCCAGCGACCCCGTGCTGGATACCGATCAACAAAACGCTTTGCGTTGCCAGCAACACGATTACTTCCTGTATCAGTGGTGGGGCACGCAGCCAGACCTGTGTTTCAAGCGCAGTCAGCAATGGCTGAGTGAAGCTATGCGCCACGGGTTTACGGAGGTTGGCTCGTTTAAGCGCTATCTAAACATGCGCCTTGCTTATCCCGAGCCTGACTTACCACTGGCATTGCCCGAAGGTTCGGACGAATTCCGGCTCGCCTTCCTGCTGCACCACCTGCAGAAAAAACCCGCTAGACAGGAATTCTAAGATGCCTCAACACATCGGCGACTTGAGCCGTGGCCCTTGCTGTGAAATCAATAAACTCATCGTCCAGGTAGTCGGCAAGGATCATCCCGCGACCCAGCGCCTGGCATTTTATGAAAAGGATGCGGACAAGCGTCTGGACGAATTGACCGCCGAGGACAACCCGGAAAGCGTCACGGCCTGGATGTGCAAGCCAAGCTCGCTGCATATCTGGGACTGGACCGGCGAACCCGCCCACCGCATGGTGCTGGAGGTCGAGGAAGAATACGGCGCAACCATCAAACTGCCGCTGCCTGATGTGCATATCACCACCCGACAACTGGACAGGCAGTGCAATCAGATCGTCCCGGTTCTGCCCTTCGTCGCCTTGCCGGGGATCAGCAGCGCGCAGGATCACGGCACACCGGTGCTCTGCCGCCCCGGCTACCTGTATGTATTCATGGAAGGGCGGCTGTGGCGCGAACTGGAAATCCGCATCACCGATGAGCGCACCACTTACCACGACATCGAACTGGACAAGTTTCGGATTAAAGACGGCTTCGTCGACGATGCCCGGCTCGCCACCGGCAAGGCTCTGGACGATGTCTGGTTACCCGCCAACTGGAATGACCGACGCGTGGATATCCAACTGTGTTTCAGCGAAGTCCAGCTCAGCCATGCGCGGCTCAAACGACTTGAGCAAGACCCGGCACTGCGCAGGCAGCGCTGCCAAAGCCCAGACCTGCGGGTATCCAGAGAAGACTCCGAACGACGCTTTACGGGCAAGCCCGATGGCGCGGCCATGCTTGAGACGTTCCGCAACTTTGATGCGTTTGACGAGATCAATCAGTCGCAGACCGCCGCCAAAGTCGCCTGGCCGAATCTCAAGCAGCACGCTTTCCCGCTGTCATTTCCTGCACCTCAACGTGCGCGGCAGATTGGCTTTGAATGGATGCTTGATCAGCCTTCTCACTACGTGTGTGATCTGAGTGGAGAGTTCCTCGCCACGGCGTTCAACGACGCCCGGCAGCATGTCCTAGCCTGTGAGAAAGGGGACGCTCCCTATCGCCCGCAGTTGCTAGAGACCGGTGCCTGGGCGCAACGCCTGGAGCAAATCGTGGCGCCGACAGCCGAGGAAAACAACGGCCTATGGGAAGCCCACCCGCCTGCAGAGGATGTGCTAGCCAAAGCGCGGGCCCGAGAACTGCACGGCGTGATGCTGGAGGATCCGCATTACCGTCTCCACCATTTGAATACCCGCAATCAAGACCAGCAGCACTTGCTGGAACTGTGCGGTGCGCGGGCGCAGCAGTACAGTCATCACGGCAGCGCGCTGCTGATTCAACAGTTGGTAATACCCGAAAAGATTGGCGGCAAGAAAAACCCGCTGCATCAAAAGCTCGACCTGATCAAAGAGCAGGGGCGGCTCGATATCAACCGCTTCACCGCCACGGGGGAGCGGGCGCAGCTGTGGCGCAGCCTGGAGATTGGCCAGGCATTGCTCTGCGAATACCTGCAGCTGCCATATGTTGAACAAAGCATTGCCGATTACTTCAGCCGGGACGGTTCTACGTACGTCGCCTCTTTGCATTTCATCAGCCAATTGTTCGTCACCCTGGCCCTGCGCCCGGCAGCTTACGACCCGTTGGCGGCCAGCGGGGATATCACCGACGCGCTGACCCTGGTCAGCCTTTGCAGCCCGACAGCCAGTGCCGGGCAGCGCTGGCTGTCCGAAGTCGCCAATGATCTGCAGCACCCACTGCACCGTATGCTTTGGCCAGATGCCGAACAACAGGATCTGGATGCGCCTTATCAGGTGCCGAGCAAGCCTGATATCAATGCAGGCGACGGGCAGTTTCGCGCCACCGAGCTGGCCAGGTTTGAACAAAAAGATTGTTACCCTTGCCAGGACTTCGACGACATCAACAGCCTGTTCCTCGCCACTCTGCTTGAAAACGGCGCCCTGAAATCAAGCCTTCTCGTAGCGGGCAAAGGTTTCGCCGGAGCATTGGTCTCCGTCCATGAAAACCTGCAAGGTGCGGTGGAGGCGGCAGATAAGGCGGTAAACGGCGCTCAACACAATGGCCAATCACAGCAGCCCAGCGAAACTCCTGGCACTAAACCCAACGCCGCACAGCACAGGCGGGGCATCGCGCAACTGCGCAGCATGCTGCCGAACACCTTTGGCGATCTGCATTACCTGGGCCGCGCCGACGCCCATCACAGGGGCTACCACGTCTTCGGCCTGGACGATATTCCCCAACAGCTCAACCGCTCGCACCAGCCTTACGGGGTTTACCGCAATCAATACGGCATTCTGCAACCCGATTTCACCCCAATAGGCCACGTCACGCCGCAGGTAGAACTGCCGCCCGGCCGAAGAGTGCTGGGCATGCCTGCGCTACACCCCACCGCAAGGGCGGTGCGCGAGGCCAATTGGCACTTCAATCAGGAGTGGCAGCGCGAGCAGGCGCAGCGTGCGGCAGATCAGGCTGGAAAAACTGCAATCCAGAACGCAGTGGAGAAAGGCGAGGCGATACGCAGTGGCAAGTTGTTCAGGGCACTGAATTCGGTTCCGTTTTCGGGGCTTGTGGTGGGGCTGGAGTTTTGGAATTTAAGGAATGAGTTGGATGCTGCGGAGAAGACAGCTCGGGAAAAATCAGATACGCGAGCGAAAGTGGGCAAGATTGGAGCAATCGTAGACCTAACAATTGCCATGGAGGCACTTACAGTAAAGCTAGCTGGCACCAAGTCTATTTTGGCTGCAGGTCGTAAAACGCTGTTCACCATTTCTGAAGCTTCGGCTGAGCGTCTTCTGGGTCCGTTAAGTCAACATCTTGTAAAAGAGTACAGTGGCATTCTTCTCGGGCGGCTATTTGCTGGCCTGGCGTTCACCGGCCTCAATCTCTATGACGCCTGGTATTCGTACCGCTGGGCCGACGATGCTTACATTGGTAACTTGTTGCTGGTAGCAGCGGGCGTGATTGGTACGGTAGGCCTGTTCACAGTCAGCAGTGTTGTAATTCTCGGCTTGTCCAAAGTAGCCTGGTTAAGTCTGTTCTTGATAGTGCTAGGAGCGGGATGGCTTTACTTCTTCAGTAGCAGCGGTATTGAGGACTGGTTGAATAAAGGTCCATTCGGCAGCGACCCCCACAACGTGGCCGAGCACCTGCATGACCCACAAACGGCCTTTTATTATCTGGTTAGCCTGCTGGCCAATATCCAGATATCTATCGAGCGAAATCCGGATTTCAAGGCCGACGCCAAACTGGATGATCGGGATCCGCTGCCGTTCAAAGTACGAAGCACCAATACCAGAATCCGCATTCAAAGCAATCTCGGCGGTCTCTTGGCTGGGCTGGGTGAGCCAGGTATCTCAGCGTTTTGCGCCCTCGAACGGGTCGAGAGCTTTTACGATGGGTATGGCGGGCAGACGCACGAGATGAGTACGCATACCGCCACAGAGCCGGTTTGTCATCGGCTGTGGCCGGACGCTTTGGAGCTTCTGGTACAAACCCCTTTCGCTTTCCCGGCAGAACCGCAAGCGAATCTCCCCGCCATCCATCATCGCTGGCGAGTCCGCGCACAACTCTCGGTCAACGACGATCAGCGAACCTGGGTCTTCCCGGCACCCCCACCCAAAGACCCAACACCCTTCGGCCCGGCTTATGCAAAGCCCGATTTTGAAAACACTGCTCGTTTGTTCTGGGCTGATGAAATTGAACACAAAGCGAAAGTCGATCAATGAAGACAGATCAGACGAACTATTACGCGCCAACGGCCTATCGCTTGGACAGCATCCCAAACCAGTTGCCGTCTGAAGAGCGCTCCTGGTTAAAGCGTTTTGGCAAAAAGCGCTTGCCGTGGGGTGACCCGCTAGAGATCGCTCCTGAAGCGTTCATGCGCAAGCGTTCGCCCAGCAATTTGCGGTTTCGCGAGCAAATGCGTACAGAGCGAGATGAGCATCGAGCGGCAGGCACTTATGTTCCTGCCCCCTACGAGCATGTGGACTTTCATGATCGGCATGATCATGAAAGGTTTAGGTTCTCATTGTGGTCGACTAGGTCGCAGTTCTGGCTGCATCTACTGATATTTGGCAAAGGTTTCTTTTTGGTTGGGATTATCCCAA
>NZ_UWFA01000059.1 GCF_900601905.1 Pseudomonas viridiflava | reverse complement strand
CCTGATCGACATCAATGATCTACCGCTCAAGGACGTCACTGAAACCGCTTCGGGCGGCTTGATGATCGGCGCATTGGTCAGCAATGCCGACCTGGCCTGGCACCCTCTGGTCGAACAGCGGTATCCGCTGTTGAGCCAGGCGCTGCTGGCCGGTGCATCGCCGCAACTGCGCAACATGGCCAGCACCGGTGGCAACCTGTTGCAGCACACGCGCTGCTATTACTTCTACGACACCGGCGTGCCGTGCAACAAGCGCGAGCCCGGCACCGGTTGCCCCGCACGTGATGGCCTGAATCGCAACCACGCGATCCTCGGTGCCAGTGACGATTGCGCTGCCACGCACCCGTCGGACATGTGCGTGGCGCTGGCTGCGCTGGATGCCGTGGTGCATGTCGAAGGG
>NZ_UWFA01000263.1 GCF_900601905.1 Pseudomonas viridiflava | reverse complement strand
ATCTCCTATACCCGCGATTATTGTCCCTTCTAGATGCCCAGCGGCACCACTCGTTATATAGGAATTTACTTGCATATTCGCTCGATATATAGAGAATGTAGTCATGGCGACATACGACCACATTTTCAGGGAAAAGTGCTATGCCTACGCGGACGGAAAGAGACGTTATTGTCGAACAAACTAGCCGATGGTTTGCCCATTCGGACTGGTCACTCGAGCGTTTTGCAAGTGAACGTCTTGCGCTCGCGCTCACTGCTGCAGGCCTGATTCCTGAGCCTGAAGCGCCAGAGGATGTGGACGCGTACCAGCGTGCCCGTAAATCCTGGGCGCAACGTGTGTCACGAATATTTCACGAAACGCAGCCTTTCCCACTGGAATGGAAATGGGCGTGGGTGTCCTGCCTGCCTGATGACTATCAGCGCGCCGTAAGAACTGAGCTCTTGGC
>NZ_UWFA01000220.1 GCF_900601905.1 Pseudomonas viridiflava | reverse complement strand
GTGTCGAGATCGGGGCCGCAGAGCGGCTATCAGGCGGTGATATTCCAATCGCCAGTCGAGCGACTCTTTCACCGGCCCATTGAGCTGGATCTTCAGCTTGCGTTGGGTATCAAATAGGCCCCAATGAGGTCCTGGTGGCCCCTCGTGTGTTTTCCAGGGTTGATCGAATGCTTCAACCACAAAATAGTAGTAGCCGTGATGATTGAGCGCGTGCAGTTGGCTGCGCACGCGAGCGGATTGTTCGGCCCGAGAGCTGAACGTCCTTCTGGTAGCGCTGCCTCTGCTGGGCCAGCCGACCTCGGACAGCAATATCGGTTTGTCCGGGA
>NZ_UWFA01000033.1 GCF_900601905.1 Pseudomonas viridiflava | reverse complement strand
TCTCAGGACGCTCCGCGACCGCTTCGACGGTCAGTCAACCTTCTCGAATTTCAAATCCCAGACACCATGGCCAAGACGCTCGCCACGGCGTTCGAACTTGGTGATCGGGCGTTCAGCCGGGCGCGGCACGTACTGATCGTCTTCGGCCTGATTGCGGAAACCCGGCGCGACGCTCATCACTTCCAGCATGTACTCGGCGTAAGGACCCCAGTCGGTCGCCATGTGGAACACGCCACCGGTCTTCAGCTTGCTGCGTACCAGCGCGGCAAACTCGGGCTGCACGATGCGGCGCTTGTGGTGACGGCTCTTGTGCCAAGGATCCGGGAAGAACAGCATCAGGCGATCCAGGCT
>NZ_UWFA01000146.1 GCF_900601905.1 Pseudomonas viridiflava | reverse complement strand
GCGCAGATTTGTGACGCGGAGCGTCACGCACGGCATTTCCACGCGGAGCGTGAGAAACGATAGCTGTCCAAAAGTCCGCTTTTGAAAAAGCAGTTCAGGACCTGGCTGGCGTCAAAACGATGTGCGCTTTTTCATTGCGCTCGATTTCCCGACGCAGTTGCAATTCAAAATCCGGATTGGCCTTGACCACCCGTTTGGTCAGCAATGTTGCCAGCCACGGATAATCTTCGGTGCGCGGCACCACCAACAGCACGTCACAATTGAACGCCACGGTATCCGCTGCAATATCGTCCAGTTGGTGACGCAATGCGCGCATATCGCCGATTTTCAGCTCGATGGTCGTGCTTTCTGCCGACGGATCAACCAGTTTGGCCACCCTTTTGTCTTCAG
>NZ_UWFA01000294.1 GCF_900601905.1 Pseudomonas viridiflava | reverse complement strand
GCAGAGCATTGAGGCACAGCTTGAAGAATCCCCGGACAAACAAATTTCGCTGACCGATCCGGACGCGCGCTCAATGATGAGCAGTGGCGGCAAAGGCATTGTGGGTTACAACGTACAGACTGCGGTGGATACCAAGCACCATTTGATCGTCGCGCATGAGGTGATCAATTCCGGTCACGACCGTGATCAACTTAGCTCGATGGCTCAACAGGCCCGTGAGGCGATGCAAGTCGAATCGTTGTCGGTGGTGGCAGATCGCGGGTATTACAAAAGCGGAGAAATCCTGGCCTGTTACGAGG
>NZ_UWFA01000049.1 GCF_900601905.1 Pseudomonas viridiflava | reverse complement strand
GCTTGAGGCCGGTATCGCCTTCAGCGAAAGTGATGCACGGCGTCAGGCGCAGGTGGTGGTGATAGACCACAACACCCGGCATCGCCTGTTCGGACCGAACGTTGACCCCCTTGGCCAGGTGATCCTGGTGGGCAACCTGCCGTGCACGGTGATCGGGGTGACGGCGGACAACAAGAACCTGTTCGCCGCCAGCAAGGTGCTGAACGTGTGGGTGCCGTATGAGACGGCGGCGGGGCGCCTGTTGGGTCAGCGCCACCTGGACAGCATTACCGTGCGCATCAAGGACGGCCAGCCGAGCAAGGTGGTGGGAGAG
>NZ_UWFA01000083.1 GCF_900601905.1 Pseudomonas viridiflava | reverse complement strand
GCACTCAGTCTGTTCGGCCACACCATCAGTCGCCACGAGCACCTGACGGCTTATGACGGTCTGCCCACTTCGCGAAAACTCGACATGTTGAGTGTCGAACGTGACCTGCCGGTTGCCTTGCACACCTTCATCAACGAGATGAAACAGCAATACACCATGGAGATTGTCCACGCCCAGTGCAAACCGACATTTGTGCATCAATACGCGTTGTCATCGCTGAAAACCCTGGGCTACAAGCTGGCCGTTGCGTCCAACTCCATTCGCAACACCGTGGAGATCATGATGGGCAGGGC
>NZ_UWFA01000359.1 GCF_900601905.1 Pseudomonas viridiflava | reverse complement strand
GGGCATATGATCCGTTTGCCCTGTTGTCTATTCGCGCTTCGTTGAGGGCGCATCTGTTGAAGGCGATTGCGGTTTATCAAAAGTAGATAGGAATCGCCTACGAGAAGCCGGCCACAAGCCGGCTTTTTAATTGTCCGAAATAATCCTATCCAATCTAAGAAGCCACCTGATAGGTAAGATATTCCGGGGTCTTCAGGCGCTTTCCTGTCCAATGGTGTTGAACACCATTTTAACCTCATCCCTGAACACAGTGGGAGGACAGTTGGGGGGACACAAGGGACGACAGGGGAAATCCAATGGGTAAGCTGAATCCGAAACAAGTCGAAAATCACGCAAATGGGATGCGCGACCATTTACGTCTCAACAATAGAAATGG
>NZ_UWFA01000455.1 GCF_900601905.1 Pseudomonas viridiflava | reverse complement strand
TCGTTGAAGGCCGTCTGGCTGGCACGCTGCTGGCGGGCTATGACGGCCACCGGGGCTGGCTCTACTCGGTTGCGGTCGATCCCGCCCAGCGTGGACGCGGGCTGGGAACCGCCTTGATCAGGCATGCAGAACTGGCGTTGATCGAGCTTGGCTGCCTCAAGATCAATCTGCAGATTCGTACCAGCAATGAAGGGGTGCAGGCTTTCTATGAGTCGCTGGGGTACGTTCAGGAACCCCTGATCAGCATGGGCAAGCGGATCCCTTTCGATCCCGACACAAACGGGTAGGAGTTCAATAC
>NZ_UWFA01000053.1 GCF_900601905.1 Pseudomonas viridiflava | reverse complement strand
CTGCAACAACGCGCCGAACTTGCCGATGAACGCCAGGGTGATCGCGAAGATCGATGCCCAGGTCATGATTTTCGGGTTGTAGTTCTTGGTCAGCATCACCGCGCCCGTGACTTCGGCGTACGTGGTATTGGGCGGACCGCCGAACAGGCCTGCGGCGGTGGTGGCAATGCCGTCACCGAGCAGGGTGCGGTGCAAACCCGGTTTCTTCAGGTAATCGCGACCGGTCACGCTGCCCACCGCAATTACACCACCGATGTGTTCAATGGCCGGAGCCAAGGCAACCGGCACGATGAACAGGATTGCCTGCCCGTTGAATTCCGGCGCGGTGAAATGCGGGATCGCCAGCCAGGGTGCTGCGGCAATCTTCGCCGTGTCGACCACACCGAAGTAGAACGACAGCGCAAAGCCGACGAG
>NZ_UWFA01000166.1 GCF_900601905.1 Pseudomonas viridiflava | reverse complement strand
GATTCGCACTGTCGCCACGCTTGAGCCCGAGCAGTCCCGGTGGATTCGGTACGCCTACGGTGATTCGCTCGTATGGGACGACGAGGCTGGTTGCGTGGTCGCTCTGTGGCAGCGCTCGGCGCCACTGCTCGGCAAGATGCAGGGTAAGTCCTTGAAGCGTGCAAAGGGTCTTGCGCATTAGGCTGTTCAGCATCACAAGCGCTTGAAAAACGCCGGTTCATGCCTGCACACCGGCCCGGATCTAGCCCGCCCGCTGGGGGTGACTGACGTCAACTACCGCCAGCATTGGGCGCCGCGCTGGGCTGTCATGCAGTCCGAGCTCGACAAACTCGACGTCGGCGCGCTCGAGGCGCTCTGGCTCAAGCTGTAACTA
>NZ_UWFA01000130.1 GCF_900601905.1 Pseudomonas viridiflava | reverse complement strand
GTCGCAGACCACCCGCAGGCCGCGCGTGTTGAGTTCACTCAGGTGGGTGGAGGGTGTGCCCAGTGTCTGGTCAACCAACTGCAAGGTTCCCCGAAAGTAGGGTGCCTTGCTTCGATAGTGCTCAAGCTGGCTCCTGATTCGCTGGTGAGCTCTGGCCAGGTCGATAAGGGTTGCGTCCTTGATCAATGCGCCCTCGCGGGCACAGACCGGAACGTTGATGTATTGCCAGTCGCCTTTACTGTCCAGTACCCGATTGCGGTTCATCCAGCTTTTGCGTTTGTATTTGACGATGTCAAAGACAATCCCGCGCTCAACGGCTGCAATGAGCTGGAAG
>NZ_UWFA01000039.1 GCF_900601905.1 Pseudomonas viridiflava | reverse complement strand
GCATAAGCCAACACCAGTTGTGGCTCCTGGCGCTGGGCTGAAGTCAATTGCTCCCATGCGCGGTCAAGGGACTGCAAGCCGGCTTCGCCATGCTCCTCACGCTGGGCCGCCAGGCCAAGGTTTTCTCCCCAGGCCCGACGCTCCAATTCAGCCAGCTCGCTGGCCGGCAACACCTTGTCTTTACGCAGTTCGGGCAACAGGCGAATCACTGACGACCAATCGCCACGCTGCTGGTGCAATCGCTGCAACTGTCGCAGGACCTGGGCGTTGTGGGGATGGCGCTCGTGCATGGCCTGCAGGGTGGTCAGGGCACCTTCTGTATCGC
>NZ_UWFA01000143.1 GCF_900601905.1 Pseudomonas viridiflava | reverse complement strand
CGCTTACCACATCTCGGCGGAAACCGAGAAAGTGGCCGAACAGGGCACGCTGGTGATTCAGGAAACCGCGCGGGAAATGCGTCAGATCGCCGAAAATATTGGTGCCTCAGCGAAGCTGGTGGGGCAACTCGGGGATCGCTCCGAGCAGATCACTGCCATCGTCAACACCATCCGCGGCATCGCCGACCAGACCAACCTGCTGGCGCTTGACGCCGCCATCGAAGCAGCGCGTGCCGGTGATCAGGGTCGCGGGTTTGCCGTGGTAGCCGACGAAGTGCGGCATCTGGCGGGCCGTACCAGCGGCTCTACCACCGAGATTGCCGAGATGATTGGCAAGATCCTCGCCGAAACACGCGAAGCCGTGGCCAGCATGAGTGCCACACAGGAAGGTGCCATTCGTGGTGTGACAC
>NZ_UWFA01000064.1 GCF_900601905.1 Pseudomonas viridiflava | reverse complement strand
AATCCCCGTTGGAGCGAGGCTTGCCCGCGAATCACACGACGCGGTGCTTCAGGCATATCGCGTCATCGTTCTTCGCGGGCAAACCCGGCTCCAACAGACACGAAATCCCCGTTGGAGCGAGGCTTGCCCGCGAATCACACGACGCGGTGCTTCAGGCATATCGCGTCATCGTTCTTCGCAGGCAAGCACCGCTCCAACGGATATTCACAATCTCACTGCACTGTCTTCGGCGCCTTGCCCGCGCGCATCTGTTCCAGCAACGGCGCGCACTGGTTTGGCTCGCCACCGCTTGGCACCACCAAAGCCAGCAGCCCGGCAGCGGGACCGGCCACTGCACCGAGCAACACCATCCCGGCACCCCGCAGCAACAGCGGACCGGTGTGCACGCCCGCGTCAGGCTTGGCGAACGGCCCGCGCACGTACAGCGGCGAGCGCAGGGAGAACACGCGAAAGCCCTTGGACTCAGGCTTGATCTCCATATTCAGCTGCTCGGTCTTGAAGTTGGCAGTACCGTCGACAAAGATCATCGCGTTCTCGGTATCGAACACAAACAGGCGTGTGGTCGCCAGCCCGTCCTTGATGCCCAGGTCTGACGCCGCGCAGTTGATCTTGACGTCCTTGTCGCCAAACAGGCGCCCGACCACGTAATTGCCTACGTTCAACCCGGCGATTTCCATCAGGCTGCGGCTGATCGCGCCGTCGTTGACCAACATCTTCAAATCACCATTGGCCGTGCCCAGCAGCGCGGCGACGGAATTGCCCTTGCCACTGATGTCAGCGTCGCCATTGAGCTCGCCGAAGCTGGTTTTCATCGGTTCAAACGTGGGGAACAGCTGCTTGAGCTTCAGGTTACGCGCCGAGACTTTCGCCCGCCCCTGCAACGGTTGATTGCGGCCATCCAGACGAATATCAGCATCCAGCTTGCCACCTGCGACACCGAAACGCAGCGGCTGCAGGCTCAGTTGACCATCGTTGAGTACGACATGGGTGTACAAGTCTGAAAACGGCAGCTCCGGGCTTTGCACGATGCGCTTGCCGGTGAACTCCACGTCCGCGTCCATGGCCTTCCAGCGATCAGTCTGGAACTGCTCGACCGGTAGCACCTTACCTGCAGGCTGCTTGCTGTCGCCGCCGCGTTTTTTCTGCGCCGCGTTGGAATCTGCGCCGATCAGTGGCGCCAGGTCAGTGAACAACAGCTGGTTGGAGACCAGCGCGCCCGTCAATTTCGGCCGTGGCTGGCTGGCGACAAAGCCCAGATCACCGTGGATATCGCTGTTGCCGATCTTGCCGTTGAAGCCTTCGTAACGGAAATTCGCCCCGCCCGCGTCATGCAATTTAGCGATCAAGCGACCCTCGGTGGAGTACGCAGGCGAATCCGGCAAGTTGACCCCGGTAAGCGGATACAGATTGCCCAGGCTGCTGCCCGATAGCTTGAGGCGCAGGTCGAGTGCGCCCAGGTTTTGCGGATCAGTCACGGTTCCGGCCACTGCGGCGCGCGTATCGCCAGCCTGCACATCGACCTGCACCGGGAAGGGTTGCGTCGCATCCTTGAGCGCCAATAACCCACCCAGCTTGCCGGTGCCGTTGAGTTTCTGGCCCTTGTACTGGCCTTTGAATTTCAGGCCAAACGCATAATCCTGCGGGGCTATGCCTTTGTCCCTGGCTTTTTTGGCCTCGCCACTGCCGACAATGTCACTGAACGGGATCGGCTTGCCCAAGGGGTCGATCACCACATCCACCTGGGTGTTCAACGTCTCATCGTTAAAGCTCACCAGGCCCTGGTCGAATTTTATTGCCCCGATGTCCAGCACCCAGTTTGAAGGTTTGGCATCCGGATCCGACTTGGGCAGGTCAAAGACCCAATTGGCGCGACCGTCGGCCAGGCGTTCAAGTCTGGCGTCGGGGCCGGTCAGGTCGATGCGCGGGATGACCACCTGCTGGGCAATCAGCGGCAGGGGTGCGAGACGAAACTCGACCTTTTTGAGGGTGACCATCTGCGGGGTTTTTGACCACTCGGGGTTGCCCAGACTCAAATCCTCGGCAACGAAACGCGGCCAGGGCACCCAGGCGCGCCACCCACCCTCTTCTGGCTCGCGCTGCCAGATCACCGCCAGGTTGCCATTGATGGCAAACGGGCGATGCAGCGCCTCGCTGACTTTTTCGTTGAGGGTCGGTTTGATCCGATTCCAGTCAAAGGTGGCGATCACAATGACCAATACAGCCAGCACCAACAACACAATGGCGCCCGTCCAGGCGAACACTTTACGACTACGGGTCATTGCAAGACTCTCCAGATGACAACAGCCCGGCCCTGGTCTGTTGCTTACGACTTTCCACTTCGACTGACAAACGCCGCGAGGGTTTGGTTGGACTCGCAAATTACAGTATTAATGCGGTGTTGGAGCGTGGCTTGTGTGGGAGCAGTGCGTGCCAGCGATAAGGCTGGACGCGTTTCAGTTTAGATCGAGGTGCTCTTATCGCGGGCAAGCCTCGCTCCCACATAGTCCGTCTCAGCTGGCTCCCATACCGACCACCGATTTGCTAGAGTGCTGCGCTGTCACTCAGAATTTGTCCGCTCCCATGCTGCCCCGCGCCGAACAGAAACAACAGACCCGCCACGCCTTGCTCGATGCAGCACGTACGCTCATGGAAAGCGGGCGCGGCTTCGGCAGCCTGAGCCTGCGCGAAGTGGCGAAAACGGCGGGCATCGTGCCCACCGGTTTCTACCGACACTTCGATGACATGGATCAACTGGGTCTGGCTCTGGTCAGCGAAGTGGGCCAGACCTTTCGGGAAACCCTGCGGCTGGTGCGTCATAACGAATTCGTCATGGGCGGCCTGATTGATGCGTCAGTGCGGATCTTCCTTGATGTGGTTTCGGCCAAGCGCTCGCAGTTTCTGTTTCTGGCCCGCGAGCAATACGGCGGTTCGCGCCCCGTGCGGCAAGCGTTGTGTGCCCTGCGCGACGGGATCAGCGCCGACCTGGCGACCGATCTGGGCACCATGCCCAAATGGCAGCATCTGGACCCGGCGGCGCTTTCTATCCTTGCCGACCTGGTGGTGAAAAGTGTTTTCGCGATGCTCCCGGAACTAATCGACCCACCCAGCGAAAACCTGCCGGCGCACATGACGCCGCACGCCAAGATCACCCACCAGCTGCGCTTTATTTTCAATGGCGCAAAATACTGGCGTGGATTGGGCAACACCGAGCAATAAACCGAAACATTTTGGTGCACCATCCTCCGACAGCACCAAAACAGCGCGCACTGTGCCGCTGCGGTTGGCTTTTTCGCCTTATCTGTCAGCTTTTTCCTACGCCATGCACTGTTGGCAAGCCCCTTGCTCTGCTTTGAAGCATCGCAATTAGCTGGAAGCCTCCCGATGCTGGTGATTCATAAAAGAATCGACACCCAAACCGAATGGGCCGCAGAGCTGCATTTGAATTTCGAAGCGCGCAGCAAAAGCCGCCTGCGCTGCTACAGCGCCGAGGGCGAAGACGTCGGCCTGTTTCTGGAACGCGGCCAGCAGCCGTTGCGCGATGGCGAGTTTCTGCAGGCTGAAGATGGGCGCATCGTGCGCGTCTGCGCCCGGCCTGAACAACTGATGCACGTGACGTGCAGCAACAGTTTCGAGCTGACCCGCGCCGCCTATCATCTCGGTAACCGCCACGTGGCCCTGCAAGTGGGGGATGGCTGGTTGCGTCTGCTGGACGACTACGTGCTCAAGGCCATGCTCGATCAGCTGGGCGCGAACAGCGAATCCATCGAAGCGCCGTTCTCCCCGGAACATGGCGCCTATGGCGGCGGCCATCACCATTCCCGCGCGGGCGAAGAAGACTTCAACTACCCGCCGCGCCTGCACCAGTTTGGCGTGCGCCTGTGAATAGCGCCTGGGCGCTGCTGCGCCTGGCCAGTCCGCAATTGCCGATTGGCGGCTACAGCTACTCCCAGGGCCTGGAAATGGCGGTGGAACAATCCGTCGTGGTCGACTCGTCTACGGCTTCGCGCTGGATCAGCGATCAATTGTTGCTCAATCTGGCGCGCTTCGAAGCCCCTTTGCTATTTGCCCATTGCAACGCGGCCGCAGAAGAAAACTGGTGTCAGTTGCTGCAACTGAGCGACGAGCATCGCGCCAGCCGGGAAACCCGCGAGCTGCATCAGGAAAGCCGCCAGATGGGCTATTCGTTGCAGCAGTTGCTCAACGGCTTGCCGGAACTGGATCGCCCGGCCCGCGCATTTCTCGCCCAGATCGAAGAACCACACCTGGCCCTCGGCTGGGCGCTGGCCGCGCGCGCCTGGCAGATCAGCCCCCAGGATGCGCTCGCGGCCTGGTTGTGGAGCTGGCTGGAAAACCAACTGGCGGTGCTGATGAAAACCATGCCGCTGGGACAACAGGCCGCGCAACGTCTGACCAGTGAGCTGCTGCCCTTGCTGCAGCAGGCCCAGCAACAGGCCAGCGCCCGTGATCCCGAAGATTTTGGCAGTGCCGCGTTTGGTCTGTCCCTGGCGAGCATGGCTCATGAACGCCAGTACAGCCGGCTGTTTCGGTCCTGACCTTTTACTCAACAGACACACGCACTAGAGCTCAACGGAGAACTCAATGAACAGCCAACCTCTGCGCGTCGGCATCGGTGGCCCGGTCGGGTCAGGCAAAACGGCCTTGACGCTGGCGCTGTGCCTGGCCTTGCGCGAGCGCTACAACCTGGCCGTGGTGACCAACGATATCTACACCCGCGAAGACGCGGACTTTCTGGTGCGCAACGAAGCCCTGGCGCCGGAGCGGATCATCGGCGTGGAAACCGGTGGTTGCCCACACACCGCCATTCGCGAAGACGCTTCGATCAATCTGGAAGCGGTTGATCAGTTGAACCGGCGCTTTCCCGGCCTGGACCTGATCCTGGTCGAATCGGGCGGCGACAATCTCTCGGCGACCTTCAGCCCGGAACTGTCCGACCTGACGATTTACGTGATCGACGTGTCGGCCGGCGACAAGCTGCCGCGCAAGGGCGGACCGGGCATCTGCAAATCGGATCTGCTGGTGATCAACAAGATCGATTTGGCACCTCTGGTGGGCGCCTCCCTGGAAATGATGGACAGCGACACGAAGAAGATGCGCGGTGAAAAGCCGTTCGTCTTCAGCAATCAGAAAACCGGCCAAGGTCTGGAACAGATCATTGCCTTTATCGAGCGCCAGGGTCTTTTGACCCAGGCGGCATGATGGATCTCTCTCAAGGAAGCGTTGCATGAACTACACAAAAGCCTTCGGCGCCCTCGCGCTGCTCATGGTTCCGGCACTGGCCTTCGCTCATCCGGGGCATGGTGATAATGGTTTGATGGCAGGCATCGGTCACCCGATGGGTGGCCTGGACCACTTGCTCGCCATGCTGGCTGTCGGCCTGTGGGCAGCACAGCAACAAGGCGCGGCACGCTGGGCGCTGCCATGCACTTTCGTCGGCACCATGCTGATCGGCGGCCTGCTGGGTTTCGAGGGGCTGGAACTGCCAGCGCTGGAAAGCGGCATCGCGGCTTCGGTATTGGCGCTGGGCCTGGCGGTAGCACTGGCGGTGCGTCCGCCGCTGTTCATGGCAGTGGGCGCGACCGCTCTGTTCGCCTTGTTCCATGGCGTCGCCCATGGCCTTGAACTGCCCGAAATGTCCAGTCCGGTGGCCTACGCCGTTGGTTTTGTGATCGCCACCGCCGCCCTGCATGCTGCTGGCTACGCCGTCGTGCGCTTCCTGCCAGCCGCTGCTGCGCCGTTGGTGCGGGTTGCCGGGGCGATCTCGGCTGCTGCGGGGGTCTGGTTGCTCGCGGCTTGATGACCTGGCGTCTCGACTGACGCCTTCGCTCCCACGGTTTTGAGTACGCCGCAGAACCTGTGGGAGCAAGCTTGCTTGCGAAGAGGCCGGTTCATTCGGCATGTCTTCCAGCCAGACAGACCGCCTTCCGTGGGATCGAAGTCGCGCTCCACATTGCTCGCCAATACTTCACCGTGGTGTATCAGATACCCCCTGCCTGCTACCATGTCGCGCAATTCGCCCTTGCCGTGACGCCAGCCGATGCCTGATGTTTCCAGCTCCTCCGCCGTACCTGAATTGAAGGCGGTTTTCGCCCGTGTGCAGACGCACTTTCTGCAGACCATCGTGCCCGTCTGGCTTGGTCCTGGCTGGAACACGCAGTTGGCGTTGCCGTATGAGGCCGTCGATGCCGAGCAGCAGCCGTTGCCAGCGGTCCGTTACCGCGCCATGGCCTGTGCCCGGCAGCTGTTCCTGTTTTCCAGCCTGATCGACCATCCATCCCTGCCTGACGCAGCCTCCCGGGCCGCCGCGTTGTTTCGCTCCCTGCAGCGGCACTTCCACGATGCCGAACATGGCGGCTGGTTCTACAGCATTGATCCACAGGGCGCGCCGCTGGACCGACGCAAGGATTTGTACACCCACGCCTTCATCATCTTTGCCTGTGCCCATTACTGGGCCAGGGTGCGCGAGCCGTTGGTGGAATCGGTGCTCAATGCCGCGCTGAATGTGGTGGCCGAGCGCTTCGCCGACGACGATGGCCTGTATGACGCCGTACTCAAAGAAGACTGGAACACGCTGAACAGCGGCCCGCTGCAGAATCCGCTGATGCATCTGGCCGAAGCTTTTCTGGCAACGGTTGAAGTGCGTGAGGATGCAGCGACACTCGCTGCACTGGATGCGCTGACAGCCGCCATGCAAAGGCGGTTTGTCGATGTCGAACACGGCGTGATGCTGGAGAAGCCGCTCACGGCTGTGGATAACTGGTATGAACCCGGGCACCAATTCGAGTGGTTCTTCCTGCTGGAATCGTCAGCGCATTTGCGCGGCAGCCCGTTGCACCGCTCGCTGACCACGGCGTTCGCCCACTCTGAAGCTCAGGGCGTCGACCCGCAGACGGGCGCGGTGGTGGCCATGCTGGAAGCGGATGGGCGGATCAAGGACGGCACGCAACGCATCTGGGCGCAGGCCGAATACCTGCGAGCCCTGACCCTGCGCCCCACCAGTGAGGCGGCGCTGGGCCGACAATTGCTGGCACTGCAGGCGAACTTCCTGCATGCCACCGGCTGGAACGAGTGCCTGGACAGCAATGGCCAGATCAGCCGCAGCGACATGCCCTCGACCACGCCTTATCACCTGGCGACGTGTTACATCGGCTTGGCCAGGTACTTCACACAGTAATTGATGCTCGCTACATCGGTGGGAGCAAGCTTGCTTGCGAAGGCGATGTAACCGGCTCAAGAAATCTGCCGGATGTAACGCCATCTTCGCGAGCAAGCTCGCTCCCACAGTTTGCGTGTGACCGCTCAGCCATCAACCACGCGTACGGTCAATCGCCAGCCCTGCCCAGGTCTGGCTGACCGGCATCAGCTCAAGGCTGTTGATGTTCACGTGAGCCGGGGTGTTCATGATCCAGAAGATGGTTTCCGCGATGTCCTGCGGCTGGATTGGCTCGGCACCCGCATACGTCGCATCGTATTTGCTCTGATCACCACCGAAGCGCACCAGCGAGAACTCGCTTTCACACAGGCCCGGCTCAAGGTTGGTGACCCGCACGCCAGTACCGACCAGATCGTTACGCAGGTTCAGCGAGAACTGGCCCACGAACGCCTTGGTGCCGCCATACACGTTGCCGCCCGGATACGGATAGTTGCCCGCCACCGAACCGACGTTGACGATGCTTGCGCCACGACCATGGGCAATGAGCCGCGAGAGCAGCAGACGGGTGCTGTACACCAGGCCCTTGATGTTGGTGTCGATCATGGTGTCCCAGTCATCCAGGCTGCACTTGGGCGCAGGGTCGATCCCCAGCGCCAGACCGGCGTTGTTGATCAGACCGCGAATCGACGCGAACTCCGACGGCAGCCCTTCAATGGCCGCTTCCATGGCAGCACGGTCACGCACATCGAGCACCAGGGTGTGGACGTTTGTCTGCGTGGACAATTCAGCGGCAAGGGCGTTGAGACGCTCTTCACGGCGACCGGTCAGCACCAGCGACCAGCCCGCCTCAGCGAAGCGTCGGGCACAGGCTTCGCCAAACCCTGAAGTAGCGCCAGTAATGAACACAGTGGAAGTCATTTCATTCTCCTGAAGGGGTTTGAGGCAATCAGCCCTGTTGATAACGATTGGGGTAGCTGGGCAGCATGCCGCCCAGAGGGGTTGCGGGCAAGTCTGTGGATAAACACGCCTGGCACTGTACAAAAAACGACCAACTTGCGCCAACCCACAGCAGCCAGGGCCTGTAGACGGTTTTACCCACCTTATCCACAGCCAGACACACAAAATCGGGGGGCAACTGTTTGAGGTGAATGTCAGGCTTTACGAGGGCTGCAGAAGAGCTGAGCAGATTAGCTTGACCTTGAGCCTCCTGCATGTAAAGCCAGTGTTACAACATCCGCCTTTGAAATTTCCAGCAGTAGCGCGGGGCCATGTCCAGAGCCGGTTTGCGGACTTTTTCCAACGCTTGCCCACAGACTTATCCACAGGGTGTCCGGGCTTTTGAACTGTATGAAAAACCAGCCCCAACGCCGTTGACAAATGCTCGCTCAGCGCATCGAAAATACGCTGATCACTTTTTGACCACTCGCCTGCACACCACGGAAACAAAGGCCTGTAGCGAGCTGCACCCACGTTATTCACAGGCCGTTCCACAGTAAACCTGAACAAGTCAAAAGCGTGACAAAACAACCATTTGCAGCGGCTTTATGTCGCGGTTTGGGAGTACGTCAAAATTGTTTTCCACAATTGGCGGACCGACACTGGATATCATGAACTGTAGGGGAAAGGCTTGCCCGCGAAGAACGATAACCCGGTATTGCTGCTGTACCGAGTCGTCTGATTCGCGGGTAAGCCTCGCTCCTACAGGAGGTCCTCATCAATTGGGGATCAATGCCCGCCCAGATAGGCGTTGCGCACTTCTTCGTTGACCAGCAGCTCCTTGCCGGTGCCGCTCAGGCGGATCTCGCCGTTGACCATCACGTAGGCCCGGTCAGACAGTTTCAGCGCGTGGTTGGCGTTCTGTTCGACGAGAAAAATGGTCATGCCGGTCTGGGCCAGTTCCCGCAAAGTCGCGAAGATCTGTTTGACGATGATCGGAGCCAGACCAAGGCTTGGCTCATCGAGCAGCAGCAACTTGGGGCGACTCATCAGCGCACGGGCGATGGCGAGCATTTGCTGCTCGCCTCCGGACATGGTCATGGCGCGCTGGTTACGGCGCTCCTTGAGGCGCGGGAACAACTCGAACATGCGCTGCATGTCTTCAGCCGAGTGTTTGTCGCCAATCGGGATGGTGCCCATCATCAGGTTTTCCTCGACTGACATGTCGGGAAATACCCGGCGTCCTTCTGGCGACTGCGCAATGCCGTTGGACGCGATGTAGTGCGAGGACTTCTGGGTGATGTCGGTGCCCTGATAGATGATCTGCCCGCTGGCAGCACGAGGCTGGCCGAAGATCGACATCAGCAGCGTAGACTTGCCTGCGCCGTTGGAGCCGATCAGGCTGACCGTTTCGCCTTCATTGATATGCAGCGAGACTTTCTTGAGGGCCTGAATCGGCCCGTAGAACACATCGATCTCTTTCATTTCGAGGATCGGCTTACTCATACCAACTCCTCTTCATCAGCGCCCAGATACGCGGCGATCACTTTCGGATCGTTACGGATCTGTTCAGGCCCGCCCATTGCAATCACGTTGCCATGGTCGAGCACCACAATATCGTCGGAAATCCCCATGACCATGCCCATGTCGTGCTCGATAAGCACGATGGTCATGTCATGTTCATCACGCAGCAGGCGGATCATGCCGCTAAGCGCCTCGGTTTCCTGAGGGTTGAGACCGGCCGCCGGCTCGTCCAGGCAAATCACTTGCGGGCGGGTACACATGGCCCGGGCGATTTCCAGGCGGCGTTGCTGGCCGTAGGACAATTCGCCTGCAAGGCGGTTGGCGCAGTCCACCAGGTCGACCACTTCCAGCCAGTAGAACGCCGTGTTGATGGCGGCCTCCTCGGCTTCGCGGTAGCCCTTGGTATTGAGGATGCCCGCCAGCAGGCTGCGGTTGACCCACATGTGCTGCGCCACCAGCAGGTTTTCCAGTACCGACATTTCCTTGAACAGGCGAATGTTCTGGAAAGTCCGCGCCAGCCCGGCACGGTTCACCAGGTGCGTACCACCGAACATTTTGTAGTAGACGCGGCTGAGGAAGCTTTTCGGCGAGACAAAGTCCGAGCCCTTGAACGGCTCGCCCAGCAGCTTGATCACATTGGTGGTCTGGCCACGGGTGTGCAATTCGATGCGCCCGCCGGTTGCCTTGTAGAAACCGGTGAGGCAGTTGAACACGGTGGTCTTGCCCGCGCCGTTGGGCCCGATCAGGGCAAAGATCGAGTTGCGCCGCACTTGAATGCTGACGTCGCTGAGCGCTTTGATCCCGCCAAAGTGCATCATCAGGTGTTCGACCGAAAGAATGATTTCGTTGCTCATGGCGCTACCCCCTTGCGTGGAGCCACACCGGTACGGCTGATCCGGATCAGGCCGCGTGGTCGCCAGATCATCATCAACACCATCAATATCCCGAACAGCAGAACGCGATACTCGGAGAAGCTGCGCAACAGCTCGGGCGCAACGGTCAGTACAAACGCGGCAATGACGACCCCAACGGTCGACCCCATCCCACCCAGCACCACGATCGCCAGAATCAGCGCTGATTCAAAGAAGGTAAATGACGTGGGGTTGATGAAGCCTTGGTAGCTGGCGAAAAACACCCCTGCCAGGCCCGCCGTCGATGCGCCGATGGTGAAAGCCGAAAGCTTGACCAGCACGTGGTTCAGGCCCATGGAGCGGCATGCGATCTCATCTTCGCGCAGGGCTTCCCAGGCACGCCCGACAGGCATGCGGGTCAGCCGGTGCTTGATATACAGCACCGCCAGCACGACCAGGAACAGCACGGCGTAGATGAAGATGAATTTCAGGTCCGGGTTGTATTCGAAGCCGAAATACTCATGGATCGGCACCCCGCCATCTTTCGCGCGACGTCCGAACTCCAGGCCAAAGAAAGTCGGCGCAGGTACTGCGACACCGTTGGGCCCACCAGTGAACGACAGCCAGTTGTTCAACACCAGACGGATTATTTCACCGAAACCCAGGGTCACGATCGCCAGGTAGTCGCCGTGCATGCGCAACACCGGGAAACCCAGGATACAACCGGCCAATGCCGCAGCAATCGCCGCCAACGGCAATGCCGACCAGAACCCCAGACCGAGGTATTGATACCCCAGCGCCAGCCCATAGGCACCGATGGCGTAGAACGCCACGTAACCCAGATCCAGCAGACCGGCCAGGCCGACCACGATGTTCAGACCCAGCCCCAGCAGCACGTAGATCAGACCGAGAATGACCACGGTCAGCACGTACTTGTCGGCGAAGACCGGGAACACCATGGCAATCACGATCATCGCCGGAATGATGAAGCGCAGGCGCGATTTGTAATCCGGCGGCAGCACATGCACACCCGAACCCGAGCTCTCGAAGCTCTGGGCAATCTGCAAACCTTTGGGCGTCTGCATGAACAGGCTCAGCAGCAGCCGCCCGACCATCACCACACCGACCAGCACGGCAACGCGGGCGGGTTCAAGGTTGAAGCTGTAGCCGTCTAGGACGACACCGACAATCGGGCCGAACACGATCAGCGCCAGCAGCCCGGCAATCACGGCGTCGATCAGGCTTTGTTTGATACTGACGGGTTTAGTAGGAGCGGACATAGTTATACCTTCGCCACGAGTGGGCGACCCAGCAGGCCTTGAGGACGAAAAATCAGAATCACCACCAACAGGCCAAAACTGAACACGTCTTTGTAATCAGAGTTGATCAGACCGGAGAATTGCGACTCGGCAACCCCCAGGATCAAGCCGCCGAGCATGGCGCCCGGCAAGGAGCCGATACCGCCGAGCACCGCAGCGGTAAACGCCTTGATGCCAATGATGAACCCGGCATAGAAGTCGAATGTGCCGTAGTTCATGGTGATCAGCACACCGGCCAGCGCGGCCATGGCAGCGCCGATGATGAACACGTAGGAAATCACCCGATCGGTGTTGATGCCGAGGATCGAGGCCATCTTGCGATCCTGCTGAGTGGCGCGGCACATCCGACCCAGTTTGGTGTACTTGATGATGTAGGTCAGGATGCCCATGCCGACAAATGCGGCGATCAGGATAAAGATCTTGGTGTAAGTGATCTGCACGAAACCACTGCCGATCTCGAAGCGCCATGCGCCTTCGAGCAGGGTCGGCACCCCTTGTTGCCGCGCACCCTGGCTGATCTGTGCGTAGTTCTGCAGGATCAGCGAGATGCCGATGGCGCTGATCAGCGGGGCCAGGCGCGTCGAGTTGCGCAGGGGTTTGTAAGCCACTCGCTCAATGACGAAACCGTATACGCCGGTCACCACGATGGTGAAGATCAGCGTGCCAAGAATAAGAAAAGGGAAAGACTCCAGACCGAAGAAGGACAGGACGGCCAGGCCGATAGCGGCCAGGTATGCCGAGATCATGTACACGTCGCCGTGGGCGAAGTTGATCATGCCGATGATGCCGTAGACCATCGTATAACCGATGGCGATCAAACCGTAGACCGACCCAAGGGTCAGACCGTTGATCATTTGCTGCAGGAAAATACCGTCCATCACGCACGCTCACGAACTTGAAAGGCTGATGATGCAGGCCCGACAGCCTCCTTGTGAGAAGCGCGGGCCTCATCGAACAGCAGACAGAAGAACTTCGGGGCCGCCACCGGGCGCCCCCGTCATCAAGACGAACCGGTGCCCGCAGGCACCAGTGCGGCTAAAGGTTTATCTCACTTCTGCTTTTCAAGCTGATGGTATTTGCCGTCCTTGTCCCACTGGTAAACCACGTAGTCGGAAATCTTCAGGTCGCCCTTGGCGTCCCAGGATTTCTCGCCCATGACGGTTTTCACCGGGTGAGCTTTCAGGAACTTGGCAGCGTCTTCGCCCTTGTTGGACTTGGCGCCGTTGAAACCGGCAGCCAGCGCCTGGACTGAAGCGTAGGCATACAGGGTGTAGCCTTCTGGCTCGTAGCCCGACTTGCGGAAGGTATCCACTACGGCCTTGCTGTCCGGCAGCATGCGCGGGTCAGCGCCGAAGGTCATGTACACGCCGTCGACGTATTGCGCGCCGCCCGCAGTGGTGACCAGCTCGTCAGTCACGATGCCGTCATCGGACATGAACTTGACGTCTTTCAGACCCTGTTCACGCATCTGGCGAACCAGCGGACCGGCTTCCGGGTGCAGGCCACCGAAGTAGACCACGTCAGCACCTACGGAACGGATTTTGGTGACCAGGGCGCTGAAGTCTTTCTCGCCACGGGTCAGGCCTTCTTCAAGCACCGGTTTCACGCCGCGCGCAGTAAGCTGCTTGGCGGTCGCATCCGCCAGGCCTTTACCGTAGGTGTCTTTGTCGTTGATGACGGCGATTTTCTTGCCTTTGAGAACGTCGACAATGTAGTCGCCGGCCACGATGCCTTGCTGGTCATCACGACCGCACATGCGGAACATGGCGCCCAGACCACGCTCGGTAACAGTCGGGTTGGTCGAGCCAGGAGTAATTGCAATGATGCCTGCTTCGTCATACACCTCCGACGCAGGAATCGTCGAAGAAGAGCAGAAGTGACCGACAACCCCGGCAACTTTGTCCGAAGCGGCCTTGTTGGCGACAGCAACGGCTTGCTTGGGCTCGCAGGCATCGTCATACGCCGTCAAAGCGATCTTCTCACCGTTCACACCGCCCGCTGCGTTGATCGCATCGGCTGCCGCCTGAGCGCCTTTCATGTATTGCTGACCAAAGGATGCGTTGGCGCCGGTCATTGGGCCTGCAACACCGATCTTGATATCAGCCTGAGCAAACGAAGACACGCCCAATGCAGTAGCGACTGCGATTGCCAGAAAGCCTTTCCTGTAAAACGTCTGCGACATGAGTGGTGCTCCTTGAGATTTTTTTTGATTAGCACTGCAACTACCCGATTGCTCTGAGCAAGTGGCGTGCCATTCGTTTTTTATTCTGACGAAAGTCTCATATTTGCGGCGCTGGAACCCTCTGCAACCCAGCTACAGAGGCCTTGCAACCCCTTTCAGGGAGAAAGGTGCAACCCAACTAAAACAAAGCGCAACCGGAACATAAATACATAGCAACCTACACACCTCGCCATGGACAACCCGGCTGTAACAGCGTGCGTCACCGAACTGCACACCACCGGTGCGCTCGCGCTACGAGACGCACCATTTGAGGTTAGCAAGGAATTAGCCGGGCATAGGCCAGTTGCGGCGAGACCGGTGGGAGCGAGCTTGCTCGCGAAGAACGGTAACACGACCTGCCTGACACACCGCAGCACCTGATTCGCGAGCAAGCTCGCTCCCACAGGTGATTGGCATGCCCGCAGCATCGGTTCCGACAATCAATCGAACGTAATACCCTGCGCCAATGGCAGTTCCAGTGAGTAGTTAACGGTTGCGGTCTGGCGGCGCATATAGGCACGCCATGAGTCGGAGCCGGACTCACGGCCACCGCCGGTTTCTTTCTCACCACCAAACGCCCCGCCGATTTCCGCGCCACTCGGCCCGATATTGACGTTGGCGATCCCGCAATCACTGCCCAATGCCGACATGAACTGCTCGGCTTCGCGCACGTCCGTGGTGAAGATGCACGACGACAGACCCTGTGGCACCGCATTGTTCAGGCGCAGCGCCTCGTTGAAATCCTCGTAGCCGACCACATACAGAATCGGCGCGAAGGTTTCATCGCGCACCACATCGCTCTGCTCGGGCATTTCAACAATGGCGGGGGAAACGTAGTAAGCGTTGGGGAATTTGTCTTCCAGCTGGCGCTTGCCGCCGAATACCTTGCCGCCTTCGCTCACCGCCTGCTCCAGCGCGTCGCGCATGTTCTCGAAGCTGTGTTTGTCGATCAGCGGGCCAATCAGATTGCCTTCCAGCGGATGGCCAATGCGAATTTTCTCGTAGGCGGTTTTCAAGCGCGAGACGATCTCAGCCTTGACCGACTCATGAGCAATCAGCCGACGCAGGCTGGTGCAACGCTGCCCGGCTGTGCCGACTGCGCTGAACAGAATGGCGCGCACGGCCAGATCCAGGTCCGCGCTCGGGCTGAGAATCATGGCGTTGTTGCCGCCCAGTTCAAGAATGCTGCGAGCGAAACGCGCAGCCACTTTGGGGGCCACTTCACGCCCCATTCGGGTGCTGCCCGTTGCACTGATCAGAGCCACGCGTGGGTCATCGACCAGCGCTTCACCCGCCTCGCGACCGCCAATGATCACCTGAGCCAGGTACTTCGGTGCGTCGGCAAACTCTGCCGCGACCTTGTCGAACAGCGCCTGGCAGGCCAGACCGGTCAACGGGGTTTTTTCCGACGGTTTCCACAGCACCGAGTTACCGCAGACCAAGGCCAGCGTGGTGTTCCAGGCCCAGACCGCGACCGGGAAGTTGAACGCGCTGATCACCCCGACGACGCCCAGCGGGTGCCAGGTTTCGCGCATGTGGTGGCCTGGACGCTCCGAAGCAATGGTCAAACCGTACAGCTGGCGGGACAAACCGACGGCGAAGTCGCAGATATCGATCATTTCCTGCACTTCGCCCAGACCTTCCTGAGTGATCTTGCCCGCTTCCCAGGAAACCAGTTCGCCCAGATCAGCCTTGTGCTTGCGCAATGCCTCGCCAAACAGACGAATCAGCTCGCCACGGCGTGGCGCAGGCACCTTGCGCCAGGCCTCGAAGGCGGCGTCGGCACGGGTAATCTGCTGCTCGACTTCGGCAGCACCCTGCCAATTCACGGCGCCGATGCGGCTGCCGTCAATCGGCGTGTGAACAGGCTGGTCGCCCTTCTGATAAAGCGCGGGGTCGACACCGAGGCGGGTTAGCAGGTCGGTAAGCATGTTCTCTCCTGATTTGGGGAATGCTGCAAAAGCGATAAGGATCTCTAGGTGTAGTAATAACTGGCTGCACGCGCTTGAACAAACGACCAATAAGCGAGATATCATTCCTTTTATTCATGCTGCTTAACGCCAAGCGGTCACCGGATCGGAAAAGCCTGCCCATGCTCAACAGACGTCACATGCCATCGATCACGGCGCTGCAATGCTTTGAAGCCGTCACCCGACATTTAAGCTTTACCCGTGCCGCCGAGGAGCTGAACCTCACGCAGAGTGCCGTGAGCAAACAAGTGGCACAGCTTGAAGAACTGGTGCAGCACTTACTGTTTCGCCGGATCCGCCGACGCCTGCAACTGACTCCGGCGGGCGCGCTATATCTGGGTGAAGTGCGCAAAATCCTCAGCCAGATGGAAATGTCCACGCACTTTCTGCGCTCCTATGGCGGCGAGACCGAGGTGCTGCGGGTTTCGACACCGTCGACCTTTGGCGCCCGCTGGCTGGTCCCGCGCCTCAAAGGCTGGCGACTGCGCCATCCACATATTCATCTGGATGTGGTCAACGAGCAGGAAACCGACGACCTGATTCAAAGTCGCTGTGATTTCACCTTCTATTTCGGCCAGGGCGCACGTCCGGGTGCCGAAAGCGTGCGGCTGTTCGGCGAGGAACTGGTGCCGGTCTGTGCGCCGGGCGCCTTGCCGCAAACGCCGTTTACCGACCCGACGCAACTTACTGATCTGGTCCTGTTGCAAAACGCCAACCGCCCGCAAGGCTGGCACGACTGGTTCGACAGCCAGGGTTATCACACCGAACACAGCTATCACGGGCCGCGGTTCGAGACCTTTTACATGTGCATCCGTGCCGCGCAGGTCGGTTGCGGCGTGGCATTGCTGCCGCGCTTTCTGGTGGAGGAGGAGCTGGCCGACGGCAAACTGGTGATCCCTTGGCCGCACGCCCTGCCCAGCAGCGACGCCTATTACATGGCCTACCCCGAACACGCCGCTGAAGTGCCCAAGATCAAGGCGTTTGCCGAGTGGATGCTGGAGCAGCTGGAGGCGTGACAGAACCCGGTCTGCCTGACACACCGCTATCGCGACCGTCGTAACCTCCGATGGCTCCTACAGGTCCTGCGTTATCCCACGCCACCGCCATCGCGAACGTCTTACCGCGTCATTCCAGCCACGCCTGGGACCTGTAGGAGCGCACGAGCAGCGCGAGTCCGCGATGGCGGTCTATCAGACAGACCGATATTTCGCAGACTTGAGCAGCACTGCGAATACCCCTTCCCGGCCAAAGCCGATCCCACCCCCGAGCGCCGCTGCCCAGTCCCTGACGCCAGGTTTTCGTCTGCCCGCTCCAAAGCCATAGATTTTAATACCTGTCTGCGCCCGGCCATGCTGCCTATATTCGCCAAACCTCGGGTTGTAACCTGATATTTCGCGATATCTGTGATGTGGTCACCCCGTCCTTATTCACGAGCGGACGAATACACCATGCAAGCAGATCAAGTGGCACCGACGCGTTCAATGCCCAGGCTCGGCGATCGTCACATCAGCGCAATCCTGCTGGTGCTCCCGGTAGCGCTGATGACCCTGGCGATCCTGGTCATCAACCACGGCATGTTCATTTACACCCTGGATGACCCTTACATTCATATCGCCCTGGCCAAACAGATCTTCGCTGGCCACTACGGGATCAACCCCAACGAATTTTCCGCGCCGTCTTCCAGCATTCTCTGGCCTTTCATCCTCGCGCCTTTTGCGTTGTTCGGCAGCGCCATGGTCTACGTCCCGTTCGCCTTGAACCTGATCTTTGCGTACCTGACCCTCGCGCTGTTCAGCACGCTACTGGCAGATACCCGCCCACTGAGCAAACTGATCATCCTCGGCGGGTTCTGCCTGGCGACCAACTTCTATGGCCTGATTTTCACTGGCATGGAGCATTCGCTGCAGATCTACCTGGTGACCCTGATCGCCTGCGCCGTATTGAAAAAAGAGTTCGGCGCAGCCTCGGTGACCCCGACGACGATTTACCTGGCGTTGATTCTGCTGCCGCTGACCCGCTATGAGGGGCTGGCTATTTCGATTCCTGTGCTCGCCTATCTGTTTTACCTGGGTGAGCGGCGCGCCTCGCTAATTAGCACAGCGGTCCTGCTGGCTCTGGTCATCGGCTTTTCGCTGTTCCTGCATGATCTTGGGCTTGGCTACGTGCCCTCGTCGGTGATCGCCAAGACCAACATGGCTGGTCTGCCCGCGCTGATTTTCAATGTGCTGAGTCAGAGTGACAAATATGGCTGGGTGATCCTTATTCAACTATTCATCTGCGTGCTGTATTTCGACAGAAAGCCGCTGATTCTCATGCTGATGACGGTCACCCTGCTGCACACGCTGTTCGGTCGATGGGGCTGGTTTGGCCGCTACGAAGTGTACTGGCTGATCTTCGTCGGCGTGTTTGCACTGCATGCCTGCCAGGCGTGCATGCGCGAGCGGCACATGGCAGCGCTGTTCGCGATGCTGCCGGTGGCCTTTGCGACATTGGTCAACTCGACACTCAGCGTGCCTCTGGCTTCAGCCGCAATTTACAACCAGCAATATTCGACCTCGATGATCGTTCGCGAGCTGCATGAACCCGTCGCCGTAAACGATCTCGGCCTGGTGGCCCTCTATGGCGATCAATACATCCTCGACCTGTGGGGCCTGGGCAGCATTCAAGCGCTGAACTACCGCAAAACCGAAACCAGCGTGGAGTGGATGAGCACGCTGATGGCTGAAAAGGATGTGCACTACGCCGTGGTCTACGCCGAGTGGTTCCCCGACATTCCGAAGAACTGGATTGAAGTCGCACACATGAGACTGACCATTCCTAAGGCGTCAACAGCGTCGCAACAGGTTTTCTATTATGCGACGGATACCGAATCGGCGAAAAAGCTCAAGACCGTCATGGAACGATTCCGCGATCAAACTCCACGAGCCAAATTCGTACTGGAGTTGCCAGAAGTTGCAGTAGTGCAGTAATCCGGATTGGAAGGCCTCTTCGATAGGAAGTTTTGCTTGCGACGGCATTCCATAGGACCGGCCTTAGCCGGCCCTAGGCGAGACGTCAGGCTTGCGGTAACCGGGTCATCGCCTCGCCAACAAGTGGCTCCTACCGACCAATGCGGGTACCGCGCCCGATACGGTGGAACACATCCACCACACAAAGAAATCTGCCCCCACCCTCGCCTGCGCTGGCATTATGTCGGCCATGTCTAAAACAAACCCAAAGGACGCTCGCAGGCTCTGCCACGGGGCACCTGTGACACCTGATCCACACTTTGTTTGGCCGCGTCTGGCGGCCGGTCCTGCTGGAGCGACCCAATGAGCGAGAGCGCTTTCTCCAATCGCATCGTGCAAAGTTTGCTCGACACTGATCTGTACAAGCTGAGCATGATGCAGGCGGTGCTGCACAACTACCCCAACGTCGACGTCGAGTGGGAGTTTCGCTGCCGCAATGGCGAGGATCTGAGGCCCTATCTGGGTGAGATTCAGCAGCAGATCAAACAGCTCTGCGATTTATCACTGAGCGCTCAGGAGCTGAATTTCCTGGAGCGCATCAATTTCATGAAACCGGATTTTCTGCGTTTTCTGGGGCTGTTCCGCTTCAACACGCGCTACGTGAAAACCTCCATCGAAGACGATCAACTGTGCATCCGCCTGCAAGGGCCATGGCTGCATGTGATCCTTTTCGAAGTGCCGGTACTGGCGATTGTCAGCGAAGTGCGCAACCGTCACCGGCATCCCGAAATACTGCTCAGCCAGGCGCGAGACCAGTTGTATCGCAAGTTCGACTGGCTGACGGCCAATGCCGAAGCCGACGAACTCGCCGCCCTGAAAGTCGCCGACTTTGGCACCCGTCGGCGCTTTTCCTATCAGGTTCAGGAAGAAGTAGTCGAAGTGCTCAAGCGTGACTTCCCTGGCCAGTTCGTCGGCACCAGCAACGTGCACCTGGCGCGCAAGTTCGATCTCAAACCCTTGGGCACCATGGCTCACGAATGGATCATGGCCCACCAGCAACTGGGCCCACGGCTGATTGACAGTCAAAGTGCCGCCCTCGACTGCTGGGTTCATGAATACCGCGGGCTGTTGGGCATCGCCCTGACGGACTGCATCACCACCGATGCCTTCCTGCGCGATTTCGATCTGTACTTCGCCAAGCTGTTCGACGGCCTGCGCCATGACTCCGGCGACCCGGTGGAGTGGGCCGAAAAATGCATCCGCCATTACCGCACGCTTGGTATCGACCCGATGAGCAAGACGCTGGTGTTCTCTGACGGTCTGACATTGCCCAAGGCGTTGGAAATATTTCGCGCTTTGCGTGGTCGCATCAATGTCAGCTTCGGAATCGGCACTAACCTGACTGCAGATATTCCAGGCGTCGAGCCCATGAGTATCGTCCTGAAAATGACCGCCTGCGCCGGTCAGCCGGTGGCCAAGATCTCCGATGAGCCGGGCAAGACCCAATGCAAGGATCCGAATTTCGTTTCCTACCTGCGGCATGTGTTCAAAGTGGCGGATTGATCTGCGGCGCCGAACCATTGGCCACCTAATTTATTACCCCCCGTAAAGGAGTGAATCATGCAAGCCGTACAGCTCCAGATCACTGAACAGCTCAAGGTCCAACCGCCGTTCGCCGACGAAAACGCGCTGCAGGCCGAAGTGGCCCGGCGTATCGTTTTCATTCAGGACTGCCTGATCAATGCGCGCCTCAAGACCCTGGTGCTGGGCATCAGCGGTGGCGTCGACTCACTGACCGCCGGCCTGCTGGCCCAGCGCGCGGTCGAAGAGTTGCGCAGCAGCACCGGCGACACCGGCTACCAGTTCATCGCCGTGCGCCTGCCGTATCTGGTGCAGCACGATGAACACGAAGCCCAGGCCTCGGTGGACTTCATCAACCCGGACGTGCGTCACACGGTTAACATCGGCAGCGCAGTCAAAGCGCTGGCAAGCGAGATCAAGGCGTTCGAGGGCCAGCATGCAGGCGCGGTGGATTTCGTGCTCGGCAACACCAAGGCGCGCATGCGCATGGTGGCGCAATACACCATCGCCGGTGCGCATCAAGGGCTGGTGATCGGCACTGACCATGCGGCGGAAGCGGTGATGGGCTTTTTCACCAAGTTTGGTGACGGCGCCTGCGACCTGGCCCCGTTGAGCGGGCTGGTGAAAAATCAGGTTCGGGCGATTGCCCGGCATTTTGGCGCGCCGGAATCGCTGGTAGAGAAGGTCCCGACTGCTGACCTCGAAGACCTGATGCCTGGCAAGCCGGACGAAGCGTCACACGGTGTGACCTACGCCGAAATCGACGCCTTTCTGCATGGCCAGCCAGTGCGTGAAGAAGCGTTCAAGATCATTTGCGACAACTACACCAAGACCCAGCACAAGCGGGAACTGCCGTACGCGCCTTGATGGTGCCACGCGCCCCTCTGCAGGAGCGGCTTTAGCCGCGAACTCTAGCCGCGAAGCTGTCGGATCTTTATCGACAGCACGACCGCTCGCGGCTAAAGCCGCTCCTGCAGGCAAGTGTGTTACTTGAGGGTCAGCGCGCCTTTCATCAGGCTGATATGGCCCGGGAAGGAGCAGAAAAACTGGTACTTCTCGGCGGGATCAAGCTTGGAGACATCAAAAGTGACCGAGTCCTTCTCGCCCGCACCGATCATTTTGGTGTGAGCGATGATGCGAGTGTCGTCGGCTTTCAGGTAATCCTTTTCGATGCCCTGGCTCATGCCTTCGCTGGCAATCGCTGACGCGTCGGCCTCTTTGCTCAAGACCCAGTTATGACCCATGACATTCTTTGGCAAGCTGCCGGAGTGCTCCAGGTTAACGGTGAAGGTCTTGCAGCTTTTATCGACTTCGATGGCTTTGGTGGTGAACATCATCTGGTCGGTAGAATCGACCGTCACGCTGCACTCTGCTGCCAGCAGATGACCGCTGGCCAACGTCAGCAGGGAAACAGCAACAAGCTTGCGAATCATGGGAATCTCCAGGGCAGGTAGTTTGATCACTGCGTGAAAGAGTGCCTGATGTGCGGTCAGGTTCCAATGACCTGCGTCAACAAGGCTCAGTGGCGTTTGGCTATCACGGCCATCGATAGAATCAAACAGCCAGTCAACGGCGAGCCGCGCACCATGGGCCATCGCTGCTTGTCAGCCAGCCCCTCAGGAAAATCGTCATGCCGCTCAACAGCCTGTTCCGTAACCTGCTCGCCGCTTACGCCTGTGCCGCCAGCGGCTGTGATGCCCGGGAAAAGGCAGCGTAGGCAGCACCCATAATTGACGAAAGCCCAACGCTGGAAAACAAGGCTTTGGACCACTGGACGCACAACGCCGTGTGTCCGGCCCCTTTCTCAGGCAGAATGGCGGCATTTCCAGTCCGAACAGAGGATCGCCCATGGCTAAACCTAATTACTCCTTCGCCAAACGTCAGAGAGATCTGGCCAAAGAGCAGAAGAAAGAGGAAAAGCTACAGCGCAAGAATGCTGCCTTGGCCGAAACCACCGCTGAAGGCGAAACCGTTGAAGGCCAGGAGCCTGCTGACGATGCGCCAGAAGCTGATCAGGCGACCGACAAGCCAGCAAGCTGATAAAGCATATTTCTGTGGGAGCGGTGCTTGGTCTGGGCGGCATTCCGACGACAAGGTTTCGGTGATCTACCTGTAGAACCGTGGTGCCCTTATCGCGGGCAAGTACCGCTCCCACAAATGTTTAATTCACGTCCCGACCTCACCCCTCAACCGGCATCACCGTCACCCGCACTTCGGGGTCGTGGCTACCGCCGCCCAGAATCACCCCGCGCAGTGGCGAAACGTCCGAGAAATCCCTGCCCCAGGCCAGACTGATGTGCTCCAGCGCAGGCTGCACGTTGTTGGTCGGATCAAAATCCACCCAGCCCAACACCGGGCAAAACACCGACACCCAGGCATGCGACGCGTCAGCGCCGATCAAGCGTGGCTGCCCGGGCGGTGGCTGAGTCAGCAGGTAACCACTGATATAACGCGCCGACAGTCCCCGGGAACGCAAACAGGCCAGCATCAGGTGGGCGAAGTCCTGGCAGACGCCACGGCGTGTTTCCAGCACCTCCACCAACGGCGTTGCCACCTGGGTCGCCTCACCGTCGAAGGTGAACTCCGTGAATATCTTCTCCATCAACGCCTGCACGCAGCGCATCAACGGTTGACCCGGCAGGAAGCAATCGGCGGAGAACTCGATGAACGACTGCTTGAGATGCACATACGGAGACTCGAACCGATAGCGGCAAGCTTCGAGAATGTCCGCCGACATCGGCCGAGTGCTGTACATCATCGCGTTGCGGGTGCTTTCCCATGCGGCAGACTGCTGGAAATCCAGCTGCGGACGCTCCAGCACTTCAATCTGCAAGCGTGCATTGACCTGCAATTCGTCGTGGGGCCGCTCGAACGCCAGCCGTGTCAACGGGTTGCCGAACACATCGAATTCATCCCGGCGAATGGTCGGGATCGGGCTGATCAGCAGTTGCTGCTCGGTGCAGCGCTGCCACTGACTCGGCCGTGGCCAAAGATGCGCCAGCTGCTGGGCGAGGGACACCGGACTGTCGTATTTGTAGTGTGTGTCGTGAAAAATCTGGTAATGGACGCTCATCAGACGGACACCGTGCGCTGGCTGACATCATCGACATGGGCGAAGTGGCGCAAGGCCAGGCGGTCAGACACCTGGCCGCTGGCATCGCCAATGGTTTGCAGCAGATCGGCAAGACCGTCGAGTGCGGCCCGCAGGCTGCTTTCACCAAACAAGGGATTCTCCAGACACCCCAGGTCAAAGCTCGACAGGCGCCGGACCAAAGTCCCCAGGCTGGCGTCGCGCGGCGCGCCAAAGTCTTCGTTCAAGCGGTTGAGCGAGCGCGACACCAGCTTGAGCTGGAACAGCACGGCATGCGGGTTCTGATCGTCGAGCAGGAGCAAGTCCAGCACCGGAATCAATTGCGGCACCGCCAGGTAACGAGAGCGGTAGGTAATGCTGCTGTTGCCCAGCTCCAGCAACCACTCCAGCCCGGCCTGATCAGTCGCGGCAACGCCACGCAGGAAGGCCGCCAGGCTGGTACTGAGAAATTTCAGACGCTCGACGCGCCGACCAATCATCAGAAAGCGCCAGCCTTCGTCGCGTGTCATGTCGTCAAGCGCGAAGCCGGACAGCGCCGCCAGGGACATCACCAGCCGATTGAGGAAATCCAGCAGTTCGCCGAAATCCGGTTCCTTGCTTTCCAGATCCATGGCTTCGCGCTGCAGTTCGACCAGGGCCTGCCAGTTTTCCCGGGACAGCTTGCCGCGCACCTGGGACGCCGCCCACTGCAGGCGCTGCAGATTGGCACGCAGGCTGAAGGGCCACTCGTCACCGAGCAGCGCCGCCAGCAGCCGCTCATCCAGTTCGCCGCCCTCTTCTTCGTCAGGCAGCAGGTTCAAGCGTTCACCCAGCGCCACGGCGGCCTCAAGGGCCACAGGGTCATCGCCGTCCACATAACGGGCCAGCATGATGCGCAGCAAGCGGGCGCTGTTGTCGCAGCGTTCACAGTAACGACCAAACCAGAACAGGTTTTCGACCACCCGTGACGGCAGGTACGGGTCGCGGCGGATCAGGTCATGCACGCCCAGCGTGCGCTGCCCTTTCCACGGCTCGCCCGCCTGGGAAAGCTCGCCCAGCACCCAGGTGTCCTTGCTCGCCCCGCCACGCTGCATCGACACCACATCGGCATCGGCCTCGGCAGCGACGCGGGTCAGACCGCCGGGCAGGACCCGATAACCGTCGTTGCTGGCCACGGCATACACGCGCATGCCGATGGCCCGTGGCTGCAATTGCTCGCCATCTGACTGCCAGATCGGCGCATGGGAAAGCTGCGCCAGTTCCTGGGCGACATAGGCGTAAGGCCGCGCCTGCATGCGCAAGGCCAGCGCCTGCCGTTGCGCTTCGTTCAAGTCTCTGCCAAACACCGGCGCGAAGCTCTGCGAAGGAAAGGCAGGTTTGATCAGCAATTCCGGCAGTTTGGCCAGCGCCTCGGCCAACACCGGCGGCTCGCCGCACCACCAGGTGGCAACAGACGGCAGGATCAGGTCTTCGCCAAACAGGTGCTGACAGATTTTCGGCAGAAAACCCAACAGGCCCGGCGACTCCAGCACACCGCTGCCCAGCGCATTGGCCACCAGCACCCGGCCCTGACGCACCGCTTCGAGCAAGCCGGGAACGCCCAGCGCCGAGTCGGTGCGCAATTCCAGCGGATCGCAGAAATCATCGTCCAGGCGGCGCATGATCGCGTGGACCCGGCGCAGGCCGCTGAGGGTTTTCAGGTAGACGGTCGCGTCGCGCACCGTCAGGTCGCCGCCTTCAACCAGCGGATAGCCCAACTGGCGAGCCAGATACAGGTGTTCGAAA
The DNA here is from genome assembly GCF_900601905.1 of Pseudomonas viridiflava. GTDB lineage: Bacteria > Pseudomonadota > Gammaproteobacteria > Pseudomonadales > Pseudomonadaceae > Aquipseudomonas. The sequence goes on along the minus strand of NZ_UWFA01000064.1, from coordinate 88,187 downwards.
TAGCTTTCGTTGAAACGCCCCGGCGTAAGCAACACCACCAACGGGGTTTCGTTGCTCGCCGGCGCCTGGCGCGCCAGAGTTTCCTGCAGCGAGCGGAAAAATCCGGAGAGGTGCTGAACCTGCAGATCCCGATAGGTTTCAGGGAAGGCACGGGACACGATCTGGCGGTTCTCCAGCGCATAACCGGCACCGGACGGCGCCTGGGTCCGATCCGCCGTGACCCACCAGCGGCCATCGGGTGTGCGCGCCAGATCCACGGCGTACATATGCAAGAAGGTGCCTTCCGGCGGGACCACACCCTGGCACGGCCACAGGAAGTTGTTATGGCCAAACACCAGTTCGGCAGGCAGCAGGCCGCTGGCGATCAGGGTTTGCGGGCCATACAGGTCGGCGAGCACCGCGTTGAGCAGGCGTCCACGCTGCGCGATACCCGCTGCAACCTGTTGCCACTCCTGGGCAGGAATCAAATGCGGCAGCAGATCCAGCTCCCACGGCCGGTCCGCGCCCTTGGGGTCGGCATAGACGTTGTAGGTCACGCCGTTTTCCTGAATCTGCCGGGCCAAGAGCGCCTGACGCTGCATCAATTGCGCGGGAGTACTGCGTTGCAGATGCTCGTACAGGCGTTGCCAATGCGGACGAACAGCGCCGCTGGCATCCAGCATTTCGTGATAGGTACCCGGGAACAGCGGGTAGCGGTCAAGCAAGTCAGGCATGGAAGGCTCGGCAGAGACTAAAGATTTCAGATTAGCGCAGTCAGGTGTCAGCCCATGATTGGCTGTATCGGGCTGGCGAAAATACTTTTTATAAAAACGCATAACGAATCTTCCGTAGGAGCGGCTTTAGCCGCAAAAGCTGCGAAAGCCGCGAAGACGCTGGACTTTTATCGCCTGCACTCTCGCTCGCGCATTGATCGCGGCTGAAGCCGCTCCTACGGGATTCGTTTTTCCTGCCGACCTGTCAATGCCAGCGCATATCCAGGGTCATCGGCAGTTCATCGTTAATACTCAGCAGTGGCACTTCCAATTTGCCGGGGGTGTGGCCGATCCTGAAAAACCGCGCCAGACGTCGGCTTTCCGCCTCGTTGGCGTTGACCGGTAACGTCTCGTAATTGCGGCCGCCAGGATGCGCGACATGATACTCGCAGCCGCCCAGCGAGCGCTGCATCCAGGTATCGATCAGGTCGAAAACCAGCGGCGCATGCACGGGGATGGTCGGTTGCAGGCAGTTGGCCGGTTGCCAGGCGCGATAACGCACGCCGGCGACAAACTCGCCCACCCGCCCTGTCGGCTGCAACGGTACGGCAACACCATTACAGGTCAGTACATAACGTGTCGGCGGCAAGCCATTAATCTTGACTTGCAGACGCTCCAGCGAGGAATCCACATAACGCACCGCGCCGCCTGCCGAGCCCTCTTCGCCCAGCACGTGCCAGGGCTCAAGCGCCTGACGCAATTCCAGCTCGATACCGCTGACGGTGTAATCGCCGACTTTCGGGAAGCGGAACTCCAGGTGCGCAGCAAACCACTCGGCACGTAGCGGATAGCCAGCGCTGTTCAATTCTTCGATGACGTCCGCGAAATCCTGCTCGATGAAGTGCGGCAGCATGAACCGATCGTGCAACTGCGTACCCCAGCGAGCCAGCCTGGCAGGCGCATACGGCTCACGCCAGAAGCGCGCCACCAGGGCACGCAGCAACAATTGCTGCGCCAGGCTCATGCGCGCATGAGGCGGCATTTCGAACGCACGCAGCTCCAGCAAGCCGAGACGGCCAGTCGCGCCATCCGGGGAGTACAGCTTGTCGATGCAGAACTCGGCGCGGTGAGTATTGCCCGTCACATCAATCAGCAAGTTGCGCAGCAGCCGATCCACCAGCCACGGCGCGACTTCCTCGCCGGGTTCAGGCATTTGCGCAAAGGCCAGCTCCATTTCGTAGAGCGAATCGTTACGCGCTTCGTCAACCCGCGGAGCCTGGGAGGTCGGGCCGATAAACAGTCCGGAAAACAGGTACGACAGCGATGGGTGGTTGTGCCAGTAACTGAGAAGGCTGCGCAACACGTCAGGCCGACGCAGAAACGGTGAGTCCGCTGGCGTGGCCCCGCCCATGACGAAGTGGTTGCCGCCGCCGGTGCCAGTGTGGCGACCATCGATCATGAACTTCTCGGTGGTCAGGCGCGTCAGGCGAGCCTGCTCGTAGAGAAACTCGGTGCGCTCGACCAGCTCATCCCAGGATGCAGACGGTTGAACATTGACCTCGATAACGCCAGGGTCCGGAGTAATGCGGAAATTGGCCAGACGCGGGTCGCTGGGGGGCTCGTAACCTTCCAGCAAGACCGGGCAGTTGAGTTCTTCCGCGGACGCTTCAATGGCCGCCGTCAGTTCCAGATAGTGCTCAAGCTTCTCCAGCGGCGGCATGAACAGGTACAAACGCCCGTCTCGCGCCTCGGCACACAGCGCCGTGCGGGTCAGCCAGTCGGCGGATTCGTCGATTTTCGGCATGCGCTCGGCATTCGCGTCATCGACTTCACTCAGGCCGCTGAGTTGCGCCTGAATCTGCTCGTCACCTGGCAGCTCCGGGAAGTCCTGGTTATGGTCGGTGGGGTGAATGAACGGATATTCCGCTGCCTTGACCCACGGCTGCGACGCCAGCGGCAGTCGATAGCCCAGCGCCGAATCACCCGGCACCAGCCGACAATGAGTGTCGCGCAAGTACCAGCGGCCACTCTGCCAGCGATCGCCGTCAGCACTGCGCGCCAGAGGCAGTACCTGCCCGATGATCTTGTCCAGGCCCTGAGCGAACACTTTGCGCAGGCGCGCCCGCTCCAGTTCATCCCCCAGCCTTGAATCTTCGGCACTGACGTTGGCCGGCAACGCACCTTCGCGCCACAAGTAATAGAAATTGTCTTCGTAGGCCGGGAACACAAAGCGTGACGGCAGCTTGAGTCTTTCGGCGACGCTGGCGAGAAATTTCCCGGCCAGCTCGCCGGTCGCGCCATAGTCGCGAGTTTCTTCGGCAATCAGGGCGTTATTACGCCACACCGGTTGGCCGTCCTTGCGCCAGAAGCAATTGAGCGACCAGCGCGGCAGTTGCTCGCCGGGGTACCACTTGCCCTGACCGAAATGCACGATGCCCAGCGGCGCGTAATGCGCACGCATGCGCTGGAACAACTCGGCCGACAGCTCACGTTTTTTCGGGCCCAGGGCAGCCGTGTTCCACTCCGCTCCGTCGCGATCATCGATGGACACGAACGTCGGCTCGCCACCCATGGTCAGGCGGACGTCGTCGCGGGCCAGATCACTGTCGATCTGGAGCCCCAAAGCCTGGATTTCGGCCCACTGCTGTTCGGTGTAAGGCTTGGTGACACGCGGTGCTTCCCAGATCCGCTCGACCGACATTTCGTGGCTGAACTCGGTCTCGCAAGGCTCGACCAGGCCACTGATCGGTGCCGCCGATGAAGGCTCCGGGCTGCACGCCAACGGAATGTGCCCCTCGCCTGCGAACAGCCCGGAAGTGGCATCGAGGCCAACCCAGCCAGCGCCCGGCAGATAAACCTCGCACCAGGCGTGCAGGTCAGTGAAGTCCACATCGGTCCCTGATGGGCCATCCAGGGCTTCGACGTCAGCCTTGAGCTGGATCAGGTAGCCCGACACAAAACGCGCCGCCATGCCCAGATGCCGCAACAACTGCACCAGCAACCAGGCCGAGTCGCGGCACGAACCGGAGGCGTTTTCCAGGGTGAATTCCGGCGTTTGAACGCCGGGCTCCATGCGGATCAGATAGGCGATGTCCTGGCTCAGACGCTGATTGAGGCCCACCAGAAAGTCGATGGCGGGCAGCGGCGTACGGTCGATGCTGTCCAGATAAGCAGCGAAGCGCGGAGAAAGCGGCAACTTTTCCAGATACGGAGCCAGCTCGCGCTGCTCTTCGCTGGCATAGAAGAAAGGAATTTTCTCGGCATAGGGCTCGAGGAAAAAGTCGAAAGGGTTGAATACCGCCATTTCGGCGACCAGATCAACCTCCACGCGCAGCTCACTGGTTTTCTCGGGGAATACCAGACGCGCCAGATAATTGCCTTGGGGGTCTTGCTGCCAGTTGATGAAGTGATTTTCCGGCAGGACTTTCAGCGAATACGACAGCACGCGGGTGCGGCTATGCGCAGCCGGACGCAGGCGAACAATCTGCGGACCCAGCTCAACCGCTCTCTCGTAGCGGTAATGCGTAACGTGGTGCAAGGCAATATGAATCGACACGGCGTGCCTCCTGCGAGCCTGGACGGTAATGGAACCGCGCAAGACTTATGCCATCCGGGCAAATACGGCGGTTCCTCGGTGGCGAGGCAGAACCAGGCACCATTAAAGCGCCTACCTCACCCTGCGGTGCAAGCGTTGCACAGAAATAAGGCGTGGAGCGGGAAAATTTCAGGCCGGGCTGTATGAGATGCCGACGCTGCGAAGGCGGTTTGTCAGAAACAATGCTTTCGCAGCCTGCGGCAGCTCCTACAGTCATCCGCTAGATCAGGTAATGGAGAGTCATTCAGAGATTGCGTTCCGCCTGTTCAATAACTGTAGTGAACGACAATTGAATCTTCGCCGGCAGGGGCTCCTTGATCTCTTCCGCCTCTGACCATATGCCGGAAGGTAATTCTTGCATACTTTTCAAAACTGTAATTGTTGAATTCATTCATATCCCCATAAGAATTTGGGGAGATATATCGACAATCATCATAATTAATACTCCCTGGTTTGGTATAGCAAATCTGAACCGTTTCGTTCATATTCTCAGGATAATAAGTCGTTCTCCAGCTGATACCTTTTAGTTTTTTCGGAGCAAAACGATGATCACTTGGAAAGTCAAAACTCATCATTGTAAACTGCGACAGAGCAATGCCGGCCTTGGCCACTACGATTCGAGAAGGCGCTGCAGACTTACTGATGTAATTATCTGCAGCGTAGCTGTTTGCAGATAGAAGCGCGAGAGCAATTACTATTGTTTTTTTCATGGGTCACTCCTTGAGTGTTGTGTTTGATGACCCAATGCTTACTCAGCCGCTTGAGCGGCACGACATACATATGTATGGGTATTGAAAAATATCAGCGATAAAAAACCTTTATGACTCAAGCATTCATTCAGCCTCAATCGCAGCGTTGAAAGCATGATAAATCAGATCTTCTCATCAGGTGCGGTCCCGCCCGCGCCCTCGCCTGACCGCTGCGAACGAGCCCAGGCATCACTCTTTAGCAAGCCTGTCCCACAAACTGCCAAGCCAGCCCGGCATGCCAGGATGGCGTTCATTGCCGTGCCATTGGCGTAATATCTCCAGCCCTTGTTTGGCTCGCACGAGCTCAATGTGGGGACGAACGGCCTCTCCTGGATCCTCGTCCAGCGTCAAGCCAAGAGCTCGCCCCTTTTCAGTGAGGCGTCTTACACCACTCTCGGTAATAAAATCCGGCGCGGGCATTTGCTTTCTTACCGTGGTGGAGGTCGTCATCACGTAGCCCTCACCTATTTTCTTCGGTACATGATTCGAAAACTGAGTACCCAGAGGTGCAGCCGTGTCGGCTTCGGCAGAAAACTTCGTCACCAGGTGCTCCATGAAGCCAAAATCAACCAATTTACCCAACGCACTCAAAGAGGGGTTTAGCATGTATCTTAAAAAACCTTGATCGAACCGGGTACTATTCATCGCTGCGCCCCCCAGCATTCGCGATGCGATAGCCGCATCCGCATCAGTGAAACTTACAGTCATTTGCCAACCCTGAAGGTCATAATTACCAGTATTAAATCCTCCAGTAAAACGGCCATTACCTAGCAACCGATATCCTCCAAGATCGGACGCCAAGAAGTCGACGAATGTCAAATCAACATCCTTATCTTGAACATAGGTATAGATCTCAGAAAGCAGCTGGCGGTCCTGTTTGGTCAGGAACTCGTAGTTCACACGAGCCAGGTCGGAACACTTTATTCCGTTTGTAGTGTCAGCGACCGGAGGCTCATAACTTCCAAACAGTCGACTCACCATCAACTGGCGGCCACGGTCGGCAGTACTGCTGGCTTTGGTAATAGACAAGTCAGCTTGCGAAGAGCGGGGTATTGCGGCCGGTTCATCCGGTTTTTTGGACAACTGGGCAAACGCTACCTGCGCAAGTACCCCATGAACAATTTCCATAGGGCTTTTTACCTGAGAACCCGCTAACGAGTTCTTGTTTAAACCGAGGTCGACTTTGCTTTGCAGATCAGCCGCGTAACCGCTCGGGTATTGAGATTGCTCAATCAGGGGCAGTGATTTGAAGTGGATCAAGGCTTCACTGAAAAACCGGTTCATATTCCCCGTGGCGCTGTACTCGCTTAGTGCCCGAGTCGTGGCGCTCTATCGCCAAAGCTGCTCCTGCTCGGCGGCCTCCTGCTTGGCTGATGCACGCTCGCCATTCGGGAATTCGCCGCCCTCGTCGTAGGTAATCAGCGCCAACTGGTCTCGGGGCATTCCTTTGAACGCTTGGCTGTCTGCGGTACTGCTCGATAGTTCGCTTAACGCTTGCGTAGCTTTTTGACTCAGGGCTTGCGGGTCAAGTGTTGCGTCACGGTCCTGCGCCCGCACCGCCGCTGCACTGAGCTGACGGGCCAGGTTCGAAACCTGGGTGTCCGGGTTGGTATCGCTACTGTCAGTAACTGCGCTCGCTGAAGCAGGCGGCTTGGTTTCCAAAGGAGGAACTGCAACCTGAACCCTGACCGCGAGGCTTTGATTGTTGACTATCACCATGACGACTCTCCATGACTCAGGCCGCTGGCGAGCGAGCCCTTGCGTTGAAAAATCGAGCATAAAATGTGATTGCGCGGCTGAATGTAGGACTAACTCCGCCAACTCGTAGGACTAGTCTTCTTTCGCTTTGAGTGTGTTGTGGATCGCATTAGGCGGGAGTAGCAACCAAATCTGTAGGAGCTGCCGCGGGCTGCGAATAGGTCGTGTCAGTAACAACGCCTTCGCAGCCTGCGGCAGCTCCTACAGGGGGTGCGCGGGTGTGGATCGAGTTGGCGAGCCACAACGCCTTGCGGACCAGTTCGCTCCTACCCGCACTCGCCCAGTTAGCGCGGAACTACCGGCTTGCGCTTGGGTGGTTTCGGGCCTTTGCCTTTGGCAGCATCCATGCGCTCTTTCGCCGCTTGCTTGTTACGAGCCATGGCGGCGGCTTTGGCTTCTTCACGTTTGTCCCACGGCTTGCTGCCGTCGCTGCCACGGGGTGGCAGGCCGGTGTGCTGGGTCTGGATCAGCGTGGTTTTCGGTGCTTTAGGGCTAGCCACTTTATGGCTACCGGCTGGCGTCGAGTTCTTGCGACGGGCGCTCTGGTAGCTGTCGGTGGTCGGCTGATGCGACGGGATCAGTTGATCCTTGCCCGAACCGATCAGGTCGGCACGGCCCATGCGGGTCAATGCCTCACGCAGCATTGGCCAGCCTTTCGGATCGTGATAGCGCAGGAACGCCTTGTGCAGACGGCGCTGGTCTTCGCTCTTGACGATGGTCACCGCATCGCTCTTATAGGTGACCTTGCGCAGCGGGTTCTTGCCCGAGTGATACATGGCGGTAGCCGTGGCCATCGGCGACGGATAGAACGCCTGCACCTGGTCGGCACGGAAGCCGTTGCCCTTGAGCCACAGCGCCAGGTTCATCATGTCTTCATCGGTGGTGCCGGGGTGGGCGGCAATGAAGTACGGAATCAGGTACTGCTCTTTGCCCGCCTCTTTCGAATACTTCTCGAACATGCGCTTGAACTTGTCATAGCTGCCAATGCCCGGTTTCATCATCTGGTTGAGCGGACCTTCCTCGGTGTGTTCCGGGGCGATCTTGAGGTAGCCACCGACGTGGTGGGTGACCAGTTCCTTGACGTATTCCGGCGACTCGACCGCGAGGTCGTAGCGCAAACCGGAAGCAATCAGGATTTTCTTCACGCCCGGCAACGCACGAGCGCTGCGATACAATTGGATCAGCGACGAGTGATCGGTGTTCAGATTTGGGCAGATACCCGGGAACACGCAGGACGGCTTGCGGCACGCGGATTCGATTTCCGGGCTCTTGCAGGCGATGCGGTACATGTTCGCGGTTGGCCCACCCAGGTCGGAAATAACCCCGGTAAAGCCTGGCACCTTGTCGCGAATTTCTTCGATTTCGCGAATGATCGATTCTTCGGAACGGTTCTGGATGATGCGGCCTTCGTGCTCGGTGATCGAGCAGAAGGTGCAACCACCAAAGCAGCCACGCATGATGTTCACCGAGAAGCGGATCATGTCGTAGGCCGGGATTTTTTCCTTGCCGTACGCAGGATGCGGGATACGTGCGTAAGGCATGCCGAACACGTAGTCCATTTCTTCGGTGGTCATGGGAATCGGTGGCGGGTTGAACCAGACATCGACTTCACCATGCTTCTGGACCAGCGCACGGGCGTTGCCGGGGTTGGTTTCCAGGTGCAACACGCGGTTGGCGTGGGCATAGAGCACCGCATCGCCACGGACCTTTTCCACGGACGGCAGACGGATGACCGTCTTGTCGCGGGTCATGCGCGGGCTGGCCAGAATCTGCACGACCTTGGCTTCGTTCGGATCTTCAACCGGGCCCTTTTCCTGCTCGATGGCGCAGGCCTGGGTGTCCTGGGTATTCACGTACGGGTTGATGATCTTGTCGACCTTGCCCGGACGGTCGATACGCGTGGAGTCCACTTCGTACCAGTCTTTGGGCGTGTCACGACGAATGAACGCGGTGCCGCGCACATCGGTGATGTCTTCGATCTTGTGGCCGTAGGACAGGCGCTGGGCCACCTCGACAATCGCTCGTTCGGCGTTGCCGTACAGCAGGATGTCGGCGCAGGCGTCGATCAGGATCGAGTTGCGGACCTTGTCCTGCCAGTAATCGTAATGCGCGATACGGCGCAGCGAAGCCTCGATGCCGCCCAGCACGATCGGCACATGCTTGTAGGCTTCCTTGCAGCGCTGGCTGTACACGAGGCTGGCGCGATCCGGGCGTTTGCCGGCCATGCCGCCTGGGGTGTAGGCGTCGTCGGAACGGATTTTCTTGTCGGCGGTGTAGCGGTTGATCATCGAATCCATGTTGCCAGCAGCGACACCGAAGAACAGGTTCGGCTCGCCGAGTTTCATGAAGTCGTCTTTGGACTGCCAGTTCGGCTGGGCAATGATCCCGACGCGAAAGCCCTGAGACTCCAGCAGCCGGCCGATGATCGCCATGCCGAACGACGGGTGATCGACGTACGCATCACCGGTAACGATGATGATGTCGCAGGAATCCCAGCCAAGCTGATCCATTTCTTCCCGGCTCATGGGCAGGAAAGGCGCTGGTCCGAAACATTCGGCCCAGTACTTGGGATAGTCAAATAACGGCTTGGCTGCTTGCATGTCGATGACCGGCGTTGGTGTCAGGAAGGCGAGTCTCTGCAGAGAAAATCGCGGTCGCGGATAATAGCACAAAAAATGATCAAGTCCGACGAGCGTGGTCGGATTTAATGTCACCCGTCGCCCTCCTCTGAAGCCAGGCTTACCACCACAACTATCTACCGCAGCGCCGCCTGGCCATCCCGTTAGCTTGCCTTTTTTCGCCCGGATCAAGCCCGGGCGTGCTTCCCACGAAGGCAGGCCACCATGACTCAGAGCATCGAAGACATCTGCATGACCAGCGAAAGCTGGTCCGATTATCAAGCCCTGGCGCTTATCGAGGCGCAACTGGCGACTTCTCTCGCCAGCCTCGACGAGGACCAGCGCCGACGCTATCTGCAACTGTGCCGGATAGAACCGCTGGCAAAAAACGACCTGGCCACCGCCATTCAGGCGTTCAAGAGCGACTTTGAAGCCAGAGCCTGTGCCGAGCTGGTCGAGCTATTCCGGATCAAGACCGGGCAGACTCTGGATCTGCACAAGACTTGGCTGCATACCCGAGTGCTTGAAGTCCCCCGGCGGGAGAGCATCAATGACCCCATCGAGCTGCTGACCAGACTATTGAGCCCCAGGGTCAAGCGGTCGCTGGTCAGTGATGCTGCGCGCGAACGCTTCCTGTCCACGACGCTGTGGCAGGCAGCCCTCGATAACTTTGCCTTCCACCTCTCCAGCCGTCTGCATTCGGGCCTGGATTTTCAACGCGCGAGCGCCATCAACAGCCATGCCGAAGGCTCGCTGAGCCACAGCGTGGAGAATCTGCAGGTCACCGAGTGCATCGACCTGATTCGCGGCTACGACTTGGCATCGCGCTTGCGCAAGGCCTTGGCCAGCCACATCGCAACCACCCTCAACCCGTTGATTTTTGCCCATCGCAAGGCCGCTTTCGAACTGGACTTGCTCGAAGCGATGCGCGGCAAGATGATCATCGACGATGCCCCCCGGCTAATGGCAGCGTTCACCAGGGAGAACGCCCTCACCTGGCAGTTTTTCCATCTTTACTTTGGCTGGCAACTGCCGACCCCCACGGCTGTGCCATTGCCGTTCTGCGTGTTTGCGCTGCCCGACAGCGACGCGGTTTTCAGCTACTTCCCGAATCGCCCGCAAGGCGCGCTGCGTCGACACCGCAGCACAACAGATGCTGTCACTTCATTACGTCAGCAGATTTGCGCGGACGCCAAGGCCCAGCGCATCGAATGGCTGCTGCGCGCCTTGTCGCTGGGCGATCAGGCCATCCTGCTGGGAGAGCTCAGGACCACGGCTGTCGACGAAAGCCAACTGAACTGGGTGGCAAAACAGCTCTACGCGGTCTTCAACAGCCGTAGCCCAGCCACAGAACGGATCTACATTCGCGCCGAAATCAACCCGCCAAGAGCGTCCACTCACTCGCTGCTGAGCGCTATGGAAATGCGCCAAAGCCTCATCCTCTTCCAGGACCTGCAGAGCATCGCAACCTCGACGGCCAGCAGGGACTGGCAGCAGGTAAAACAAACGCTGCGGCATATCGGCAGCGAGATCCTCGAACTGCTGACCCTGCCCGCGCCGGGCGGAGTGACAGGGCTCAACCGGCTGATGATTGTCGCCAGCCTAGGAACTCTGGCCTACAACACGCTCAGTGCCAGCGAAGCCTTTGCGCGCGGTCAGTCCGCAGAGTTCGTTCAGGCGCTGGGCGACATTGCCGAGCTGATCATCAGCAGTCGCATTCAAATGGTGGGCGCAAAACTTTCCGCGCAGCGCACTCGAAAGCTGATGACTGCCATCGGCAGACCTCAGGCAATTGATATGCCTGACGGTGGTCGCCGCCTTTGGCTAACAGACCTGCATCCTTACACGCCGCTTGATAGCCGAGTGCTTGACGGCTTGAGCGCCAATGCGATGGGGCTGTTTGCCAAGGACGGCACGACCTATGCTCAGATCAAGGTCGGTGGGCAAGTCCGGGTCGGCGAGATGAGCTACGACATCGCGTTCGAGCAGTACCGGCTCAAGCACCCCGATACCCGGCACTATCAGCCGTTGATGCGCTACGACCCTGTACACCGGCACTGGCGACTGGCCCCCGCCGACGTCAGCAACCTGACCAGCGCCGAGCTGCTGCAGACCCTGCTGAGCCATCACCTGCCCGCGCTGAGCCGTGATGACGTGCATTACCTGCAAGCGCTGACAAACATCAATCGTGCCCAGCTGGAGGCCACCTGGAATGGGGATGCACCCATGCCCTGGACACTGCAATTCGCCATCCACGACCTGCAGGCGCGACGCGCCGGTGCATCTCCCGAGCAGGCGATCCATGACAGCCCGGCGCAAGCGCGGGTGCTGCAGTTGCGGTTCAACGACTTGTCGCCCATCGCAGCCCGCGGGATGCTTCGCGACCACCCGGCCCTCAACAGCGTGACGCTGCGCAGCCCGCTGGATCCCGTACTACGGTCGAGCCTCGATCAGGCACGAACGCAATGCCGCCTGATCACAGCGCTCAATACACTCAACGACCCGAAGGGCGCTGGCATGGGGGCAGACGCCGAAGCCATCGCCTGTGAATGGCTGACCGTTCAGCCCGGGTGGCCAGCGGATTCATGCATCCAGGTCTATCAAGGCGCGACGGACTTCAATGGTGGCATCGTCAAGACCAATCGCCTGCTGGGCACTTATGGCAATCAATCGGCCCCCAACGCCGTGATCCTTGCACGGCTCGACGACCGTTACGCCGGGTACGATCAAACCAACCAGGACATGTTGCAACCCAATGGCCCTGATTACCCGCTGATGTCGGCGCTGTTGCGCACACTGACTGACCGGCAGCGCCAGCATTTGAAGTACCAGCTCGATCAAGGCCGCGAACTCTCCACCGCCATTCTCAGCCAGGCGCTGATACATAGCGCCACCCTCGGCGACTTGCTGCCTGCACCGAACACCTTTGACCTGAATGCCGATCGCCTGGGTGCTTTTCAGCTCGCCCACGACTACAGCGCCAACCAGTCAGACAGCGATGGCCTGCATGCCGACTCGGGCAAGCTGTATGTGCGCATCGAGGATGAGTTCTTTCAGGTGTTGCACGACCTCGATGCCTCCAGCCCCGGCCGTAAAGTCATGTGCATTGTCAGGCCGGGCGATCCGCTGGCAAGCGACCCGAACAATCGCTTTGTCGCGACCCGACCGGGTCGCAGCGAGCCAATTACCCGCAATGTTCAAGGCGTGTGGGTGGGCGCCGCTATCGGGCTGAGCGGCGGCGCGCCAAAGACTGATCGCATGAAGGCCATGCGCGAAAAGACCCTGGCCGAGCGGCAGCAATACCTTGAGAACGAGCTTGCCCTGCAACATGTTCTGTCGGAATTCGAAACACACTTTTCCCAGCCGGGCACCACGACCTACTTCCTTCTGGCAGGGAACGAGTATTACCACCTGAAACAGATGACCCACGAAAACCTTCACGTCCAGGTCTTGCGCCATCGCAGGGCCGCAACCAGCGACTTCGGGGAGTTGCCGCCGAGCATTGCGCTCAAACGTGAAAAGCTCATCAAGACCATCATCGAGCTGGAAAATATCGACCAGAACTATAGCCGCGCTTGCGACCTCTATCAGGGCATCAGCACACTGGAACTGCGGGCAATGGAGTCCACGGGGTTGTTTGAACTGAACACCGAGCTTCAGGTGCCGCTGTACAAACCGATGCAGGATGCCAACGCAAACGTGGTTTCGTTAATCGAGCGCTTTAAGTCACTGGTTCACGACGAGATCGACCGTCTGTTGATCAAACTCGACGAATTCCCCGTCGCACCCGAGCCGCAGCCCCGACGCACACCCAGCCCCGGCAAGGGCCGTGCGCCCGCAAAAGCAAGGCAAAGCGCGACTCCACCACCAACCACGCCGAAGAACCGGGTGGAAATCATCACTCAGGACAACACGCTCCTCAGCGGAAAACCCCGCAGCGACAACCCGAATATCGTCGACATACTCGACAGTCGCGGCCAGCGTAAAGCCACCTATCTGCGCTCCAGTGACGGCCAGTACTGGGTCGAACATCGCACGAGCCGTCTACCCTCTCCCAGTGCCAGTCAGCCAGCGCCTCCCGCCTGGGAAACCTATGAAACTGCGGCGCAAAAGCTGCTCAAAGAGGCGAGCCACTATGAATCGGTGGCGGACTATCTGGGCCGCAAGAAAGGCTCGGCGCCTTCCGCACCGGAAGGTCTGCTGGAGTACCACGCCAACCGTCTGGAGGAGCACGCCAATGACATTCAGGAAGTGGCGGCGCGATTGGCGGACCCACAGCAGAGCCAGCAAGCTTTGGACAAACGCGACGAACTGCGTGAAAAGGCTCGATACCTGCGGCACAAAGGCCGAACGCTGCGCATTGATCTGATCATCGCCAACAACGCTCCAATCGCCAACGACCTGCAATACCTGGCCGCCAGCAACAACCTGAGCGTGCGCAAAACCCGGCAGGACCGTATAGCCCTTGAGCGCGCGGGCTCCAGCAGGCAGCAGACACCACGGGACTACATCGACGAGTTCGAATTGAAGATCAGGGATCGCAATCAGGTCTGGGCTTATGCCCATTTGCATTACGCCGAGCTGGCCAGCGATCCGACAGCCTTCACCGCGGCGCACCTCAAGCGCCCGGAGCAGCGATTTCAAGGCGCGCAATTACAGATTCAGGAGGCTCAATCCGGTCGCCGCTATGAAATCCATCGCGGTTCGCTGGAGAAAACCCAAGTGCTGGATATTTTGCTGTCTGAACGATTTTCCTGAGCCAGCACTCAATCTTCGTCGAAGTTGTAGCTGCCCGGCGCGAGGTTTTCAAAGCGGGTGTATTTGCCGATAAACGCCAGACGCGTAGTGCCGATCGGGCCGTTACGCTGTTTACCGATGATGATTTCCGCGATGCCCTTGTGCTCGGTTTCCGGGTGGTACACCTCGTCCCGGTAAACGAACATGATCACGTCAGCATCCTGCTCGATCGCTCCGGATTCCCGCAAGTCGGAGTTGATCGGGCGTTTGTTCGGCCGTTGCTCCAGGGAGCGGTTGAGCTGCGACAGCGCGACCACCGGGCAGTTGAATTCCTTGGCCAGGGCTTTCAACGAGCGGGAAATCTCGGAAATCTCGTTGGTCCGGTTGTCACCGCCCGAACCTGGGATCTGCATCAACTGCAGGTAGTCGATCATGATCAGTGCGATGTCACCGTGCTCACGCACCAGACGACGGGTCCGGGCGCGCATCTCCGAGGGGCTGATACCGGCCGTGTCGTCGATGAACAGCTTGCGCTCGTTGAGCAGGTTGACCGCAGACGTCAGGCGTGGCCAATCGTCGTCTTCCAGGCGACCGGCACGAACCTTGGTCTGGTCGATACGGCCCAGGGACGACAGCATACGCATGATCAGCGATTCACCTGGCATCTCCAGCGAGTACACGAGCACGGCCTTGTCGCTGCGCAGCACTGCGTTCTCCACCAGGTTCATGGCAAAGGTGGTCTTACCCATGGACGGACGACCGGCGACGATAATCAAGTCCGATGGCTGCAGCCCGCTGGTCTTTTCATCCAGATCGGTATAACCGGTGGAGAGGCCAGTAATGGCGTTATCGGTGTTGAACAGCGTATCGATGCGGTCGATGGCCTTGGTCAGCAAATCGGTAACACTGACCGGGCCGCCAGTTTTCGGGCGGGCCTCGGCAATCTGGAAAATCTGCCGTTCCGCTTCATCGAGAATCTCGGCAGCGTTACGGCCTTCGGGGTTGAAGGCGCTATCGGCGATTTCGGTGCTGATACCGATCAACTGCCGCAGCGTGGCCCGCTCGCGAACGATCTGCGCATAAGCCTTGATGTTGGCGACCGACGGGATGTTTTTCGCCAGTTCACTGAGATAGCCCAGACCGCCGACTTGCGAGGTCTGACCTTCCTTTTCCAGCTGTTCGGCCAGGGTCACGACGTCGATGGGCTGGTTCTGGTCAGCGAGACGGGCGATGGCGCGGAATATCAAGCGGTGGTCATGTCGATAGAAGTCGCCGTCCGACACCTGATCCAGCACGCGTTCCCAGGCGTTATTGTCCAGCATCAGACCGCCGAGTACTGCCTGTTCGGCCTCGATGGAATGCGGCGGCACCTTCAGGGCAGCGGTTTGCAGATCGTATTGCTCGGGGACGGAGATATCGTTCATGACCACTCAGAATCAGGGGTTGTGAAAACCGGGCTGTAAAAACCCGTGGTACAGAAAGACAAAGGGCACGGCCTGAAGAACAGGTCGTGCCCGATGTTAATCCTCTGGCGAGCAAGCCGCCAGACGATTAGTACTGCTTAAGCAGCCACCACAACAACGCGTACGGTTGCTTCTACGTCGCTGTGCAGGTGCACGGCTACGTCGAATTCGCCAACGTTGCGGATAGTGCCGTTCGGCAGACGAACTTCGCTTTTTGCAACTTCAACGCCAGAGGCGGTAAGTGCATCAGCGATGTCGTGGGTACCGATCGAACCGAACAGCTTGCCTTCGTCACCGGCGGTGGCAGTGATAGTCACTTCCAGCTCGGCCAGTTGGGCAGCGCGAGTTTCGGCAGAAGCTTTTTTGTCTGCAGCCAGTTTTTCCAGCTCGGCACGACGCTCTTCGAACGCTGCAATGTTGGCAGCGGTCGCAGCGGTAGCCTTGCCGTATGGCAGCAGGTAGTTACGACCGTAACCGGCCTTAACATTTACTTTGTCGCCCAGGTTGCCCAGGTTCGCGACTTTTTCCAGAAGGATCAGTTGCATGTGAAAATCCTCTTAACTTTTAACCTTCACCGTTCGCAGGGCCATTACCTGCATCCTTCGATGCACGGCGACCGCGAAAATCAATCAGGCTGTCGACAATGGCTAACAACACCAACAACGGGTAGGTCAGCTGCATGAACACCAGCAGCGTGATGTACATCCCCACCAGCCAGAATCTGGCCAGTCGCTTTTCAGCCACCAAACCATGTATCAGGGCCAGCCCGGCGAATACCAGCGGTACGCTGCACAGCGGTGTCAGCATCGCCATGTGGGGACCGAAATTCGGCCCTACAAGCATGCACACCAGCAGCACCAACGCCGGTACCAGCGGGAGTCTCACGGCGCGAAATTCACGCCCGAAACCACCAGGGTTGTACAACAACGCTTGCCAGTAACGCCCGATGATCAGGCTCAATACACTGACGACTTGCAGCAAGGCCGCTATCAGGCCGTTCAAGACTGGTGCAATCAGTGCTCCCAGACGCGCTCGCTCTTCTACGGACATCTGATCGTAGAGACCGGCGAGCATTGTCGGCAGGTGTTTCTGCAACTCCTGCGACATCGCCTCTATCGGTTCGCGGAAAACCGCGCCCAGAACCACTGCATACAACAGACCCAATGCCACGCTGACCAGCAGCACGCGGACCCAGGATTCGCTGGCGCGTAAAACCATCGCCAACCCCAGCGACCCGACCAGCACCATGAAGATGCGGGGATCACCGAAATACCACCAGAACAACGCTGGCAGCAGAGCCCAGGCAATGATGCCAAACGCATCATTCAACCCGCGCCGCAGGAGCACAAGGCAACCTGCAGCAGCACTCAACCAGAACAACAACGGCAATGCCGCACATCCGACCACTACGAGAGTGGCCTGCATGCGGCCGCGCATGATGAATTCAGCGATGGCGCGCATGCGTACTATCCCTTGTTACTTGTCGACTGCCCGGTCTCAGCGGCCGTGGCTGTCGGTGTAGGCCAGCAGGGCCAGGAAGCGGGCGCGCTTGATAGCGGTGGCCAGCTGACGCTGATAACGTGCTTTGGTACCAGTGATACGGCTTGGAACGATTTTGCCGGTCTCGGATACATAGGCTTTCAGAGTGTTGAGATCTTTGTAATCGATCTCTTTCACGTCTTCAGCGGTGAAGCGGCAGAATTTACGACGACGGAAGAAACGTGCCATGTAATTGGCTCCTCAAAAGGTCCGTGGATTACTCGTCAGCGTTATCGCTGTTGTCGCTGTCATCACCATCAACGCCATCGGCGCTGTCGGAGTGCTCAGGACGGTCGCGACGCTCACGGCGCTCGCTGCGGTTTTCTTCTGCCTTGAGCATCTCGGACTGACCGGTTACGGCTTCGTCGCGACGGATGACCAGGTTACGGATCACTGCATCGTTGTAACGGAAGTTGTCTTCCAGCTCGGCCAGAGCCTTGCCAGTGCACTCAACGTTCAGCATCACGTAGTGAGCCTTGTGAACATTGTTGATTGCATAGGCCAGTTGACGACGGCCCCAATCTTCCAGACGGTGGATTTTGCCGCCGTCTTCTTCGATCAGCTTGGTATAACGCTCAACCATGCCGCCGACTTGCTCGCTTTGATCCGGGTGGACCAAAAAGATGATTTCGTAATGACGCATGAATGCTCCTTACGGGTTGTAGCCTGCCGCCAAAAGCGGTCAGACAAGGAGTGAATGACACTGTGAGTCTTGCTCAGGGACAGGCACATTCGCGCCTGCCGTGACAGCAAGGGGCGCAATTGTAGAGAAGGGGGAGAGGAGGTGCAAGGCAATTGGTGAATATTTGAGCAATTTCGATAGCGCAGAACTGACTGTGGGAGCGAGCTTGCTCGCGAAAAAGCCAGTTCACCCGGAATATCTCCGGAGACCGAACCATAGCCTTCGCGAGCAAGGTGGAATGCCAACCCGGTCGCTCCCACGGGATCAGCGATGAATCAGGTTATTTCTTGCCAGCGGCATTTTTGACACTGCGCTGACGCATGGCTTCAAACAGGCAGACGCCTGTGGCCACCGAGACGTTCAGGCTGCTGACGCTGCCGGCCATCGGCAGACGCACCAGGTAATCGCAATGCTCACGAGTCAGGCGACGCATGCCCTTGCCTTCGGCCCCCATGATCAGAATGGTCGGGCCGGTCAGGTCCTGTTGATACAGTTCCTGCTCAGCCTCCCCAGCCGTGCCGACCACCCAAAGGCCACGCTGCTGGAGTTTTTCCAGGGTGCGCGCCAGGTTGGTGACAGCGACCAACGGAATCACTTCCGCCGCCCCGCAAGCCACTTTACGGACTGCCGGGGTCAAGGTAGCCGATTTGTCTTTAGGCACCAGAACGGCCAAGGCTCCCGCCGCATCAGCTGTACGCAAACACGCGCCCAGGTTGTGCGGATCGGTGATGCCGTCCAGGACCAAAATCAGCGGCGCGCCTTCGGTACGGTCCAGCAGCTCGTCGAGCATGGCTTCGCCCCACACCTGACTCGGACTGACTTCGGCGACCACACCCTGATGCACACCCTCAACCCAGACATCCATTTCGCGACGCTCGGCCTGACCGACCGACACGCGATTCTGATTGGCCAGCTCGACCAGCACCTGAACGCGAGGATCATTGCGACCCTCGGTCAGCCAGACTTGCTTGACCCGCTTGGGGTGATGACGCAACAGCGCTTCTACGGCATGCACGCCGTAGATTTTTTCCAACGAACTCATGACTTGGCCTTAGGTTTACGTGCGCCGCCGCTTTTCGCAGCTGGAGCAGAACCCGCTTTCGGCGGGCCTTTACGGTGTTTGCTGGATTTGGCAGGCCTGCCCGAAGAAGACGGGTCCGACTCAGCCCTACCCGGCTTTCCCGACGATGCCTTGCTACCACCCTTCGCTTCTGCCAGCAGAGCCTGTTTCAGCTCGCGACTTTTACGCACTTCGGCATTCTTGGCAGCTGCATCGCTTGGGCGATAGGCCTCGGCTTCAGCCTTTGCCTTGGCAGGACGCTTGCTCGGCGCACGACCTGAAGCGGCTTTTTCAGCCGTTTTTTCAGCAGCAGGCTCGGTTTCAGCACCACGGCGCTTGCGACCAATCGGTGCGCTGATGGTTTTTTCCGCCATCTCGAAATCGATCTTGCGCTCATCAAGGTCAACGCGCATGACGCGCACCTCAACCGTGTCGCCCAGACGGAAGCTGCGCCCGGTGCGCTCGCCCGCCAGGCGGTGATGCACAGGATCGAAGTGGTAGTAATCACCCGGCAAGGCGGTGACGTGTACCAGGCCCTCAACGTAGATATCAGTCAGCTCGACGAACAGACCAAAACCGGTTACGGCCGTGATCACACCAGGGAACGACTCGCCCACGCGGTCTTTCATGAACTCGCACTTGAGCCAGTTCACTACGTCGCGGGTAGCTTCATCGGCGCGGCGTTCGCTCATGGAGCACTGCTCGCCCAATTGTTCGAGCGCAGCTTCGTCGTACGGATAGATGCGCGCTTTCGGAATGATCGTCCCGCCAGCACGACGCACGTGCGGCGTGTCCTGCTTGGAACGGATCACGCTGCGGATGGCGCGATGCGTCAGCAGGTCCGGGTAACGACGAATCGGCGAGGTGAAGTGCGTGTAAGCCTCGTAATTCAGGCCGAAGTGACCATTGTTGTCAGAGCTGTAAACCGCCTGACTCAACGAACGCAGCATGACGGTCTGGATCAGGTGGTAGTCCGGACGACCGCGAGCGGTTTCCAGCAGCGCCTGATAATCCTTCGGCGACGGACCGTCTTTGCCTTTGTGCAGGGACAGACCCAGCTCACCGAGGAAGGCGCGCAGTTTTTCCAAACGCTCAGGCGGCGGCCCATCATGGACGCGATACAGCGCAGGAATCTCGTGCTTCTTGAGGAATTCAGCGGTGGCCACGTTGGCCGCCAGCATGCACTCTTCGATCAGCTTGTGAGCGTCATTGCGGGTAGTCGGGCGGATTTCAGCGATCTTGCGCTCAGTACCGAAAATGATCCGGGTTTCCTGAGTTTCGAAATCAATCGCGCCGCGCACATGACGTGCGCCCAGCAACACTTTGTACAGCGCATACAGCTGCTTGAGGTGCGGCAGGACTTCCGGGTACTCGCCACGCAGCTGACGGGCTTCGGTCGTCTTCGGCTGCTCCAGCATCGAGCTGACCTTGTTGTAGGTCAGACGAGCGTGAGAGTGAATGACCGCTTCGTAGAAGACGTAGTCAGTCATTTCGCCGGTCTTGGAGATGGTCATCTCGCAGACCATGGCCAGACGATCAACGTGCGGGTTCAGCGAGCACAGGCCGTTGGACAGCTGCTCAGGCAACATCGGCACCACGCGCTCGGGGAAATACACCGAGTTGCCGCGCACTTGCGATTCAGCGTCGAGCGCCGAGCCAATCTTCACGTAGCTCGACACGTCGGCGATGGCTACATAGAGCTTCCAGCCGCCGGAGAACAGGCGCAGCTTGCCCGGCTTGGCTTCGCAGTAAACCGCATCGTCGAAGTCGCGAGCGTCTTCACCGTCGATGGTGACAAACGGCAGGTGGCGCAGGTCGACACGATTTTCCTTGTCCTTGTCTTCCACTTCCGGCTTGAGCTTGGCCGCTTCCTTGAGCACCGCCTCAGGCCAGACGTGAGGAATATCGTACGTGCGCAATGCGACGTCGATTTCCATGCCCGGAGCCATGTAGTTGCCCACGACTTCGACGATATCGCCCTGCGGCTGGAAGCGCGGCGTTGGCCAGTGGGTGATTTTCACCTCGACAAACTGGCCGATCTTCGCGTTGTTGTTGCGCCCCGGCGTGACCAGCACTTCCTGCTGGATTTTTGGATTGTCCGGAATGACGAAACCGATACCGCTCTCTTCGAAGTAACGACCAACCACCGTTTCGTGAGCGCGGGAAATGACTTCGACAATGACGCCTTCACGGCGACCGCGACGATCCAGGCCGGAAACCCGGGCCAGCGCACGATCGCCGTCGAACACCAGACGCATCTGCGCCGGGCTCATGAACAGGTCGTCGGAGCCATCATCGGGAACCAGGAAACCGAAACCGTCGCGATGCCCGGAGATACGCCCCAGGATCAGGTCGAGCTTGTCTACCGGTGCGTAAGTGCCGCGACGCGTGTAGATCAACTGAGCATCGCGCTCCATGGCTCGCAAACGGCGGCGCAGGGCTTCGATCTGATCTTCAGTTGTCAGGCCAAATTCTTCCACCAGCTGCTCACGAGCTGCCGGCGAACCACGCTCGGACAGATGAGCCAGAATCAATTCACGGCTGGGGATAGGGTTTTCATATTTTTCCGCTTCACGAGCGGCCTCGGGATCGAGGGACTGCCAATCGGCCATTAGAGAGTTTTCACCTTGTCTATATGCGGGTTAGTTTGGCATACACCTATTGAAACGGGAAATTTCAGACACACACGAACTGTAAAAGGTCGCCGATGGGTGCTCAAAACCCCAATAAATGCCGCTCGTGAAGTTTTCCGGATAATTTTTCCCCAAGGGGGGTTTACAGCTCAAATGGCGCTCCGTATAGTGCGCGCCATCGGCAGGCAGACAGCTTACCGATACTGCCCAGATGGTGAAATTGGTAGACACGCCAGCTTCAGGTGCTGGTGACCGCAAGGTCGTGGAAGTTCGAGTCTTCTTCTGGGCACCAATTTAGAGCTGGAGATTACAGCAATCTCCGATCTCTCACAAAAACCCGCGAAAGCGGGTTTTTGCATTTAGGCGCCCTGCGTTATGCCTTGGGGTTCTCTGTAGCGTAATTTGATTTATTAAAACCAAAACAGGGGTTTACAGATCAAAACACGCTCCGTATAGTGCGCTCCATCAACGGCGTGCAACGCTGCTGATACTGCCCAGATGGTGAAATTGGTAGACACGCCAGCTTCAGGTGCTGGTGACCGCAAGGTCGTGGAAGTTCGAGTCTTCTTCTGGGCACCAATTCAAACAAAACCGAGCCATGTGCTCGGTTTTGTGCTTTCTGGGGGTTGGAATACTTTCGCTCGACTGACAGAGAACCGGTGGGAGCAAGCTTGCTCGCGAAGAGGTCAGTCCATCCAGCAAATCGATGAACCTGAAATACCGTCTTCGCAAGCAAGCTTGCTCCCACTAGATTAGTTAAGCCCTGAACTGCCCCAGGCTCGCTTTCAACTGCGCCGCCAGCCCATCGAGCAGTTTGCCGCTGGCCGTTGTTTCTTCAACCACCTTAGCTGCACGCTGCGCTTGGGCATGTATCACTTCCACCCGCCCTCTCACGGCTTGCGCGCCCTCGGCCTGATGCACTGCTGCCTTGGTTGCCAGACCAATCGCCGCATGGACCTGCTCGACTGATTCCTGCACCGATTGCTGCAACCTGGCGCTGTTACGCAGCACAGTCAGACCTTCGCTGGCCTGACGCCCGGCCTGACTGATCGCCGCCACCGCTTCTTTGGCACCCATCTGCAACGCACCGATGTGCGCCTGAATATCGCCCGTGGAGCTCTGCGTCTTGCTGGCCAGCGCTCGCACCTCATCGGCAACCACCGCAAAACCGCGCCCCGTCTCCCCGGCCCGCGCGGCCTCAATAGCAGCGTTCAAGGCCAGCAGGTTGGTTTGCTCGGCAATACCGTGAATCACTTCCAGCACCACTTCAATCTGCTGACTCTGCTGCGCCAGGCGCTCTATGACCTTGGACCCGGTATCAACCTGACCCGCCAGCGCTTCGATCAAGCCGCTGACCTGATTGGAGGTACGGGTGTTTTCATCAGTAGCCTGCCGAATTTCCACAACCTGCTTTAACGCCGCCTGCATCGCATGGCTTTCAGACTGTGCTTCATCAGCCATGTGAGCGAGCGCTTGCAGGCTGGCAGCCACTTCATCGCGCTGCAATTGCGCAGCAGCGCCAGCCCCGGCATTGCGCTGGCTCATGGCGTTGATTTCAACACCGGTGCGCTGCGCCACATCTCCGGCCTCGCGCACGATCGGCTGCAACTTGGCGACAAAACGATTCACCGCCGCGGCCATGTCGCCAATTTCGTCATTACTGTCCAGCTTGACCCGCTTGGTCAGATCACCCTCACCCGCCGCCAAGTCGTCCAGCGCAGCGATCAACAGCTTCAACTTGCTGACCACACGACGCCCCAGGACCACCGCGAGCAGCAGCAATACACCCAGACCGACCAACGCCAGGCCCATGCCGATACGCCAGCGCAAGGTTTGTGCGGCCTCCTGCACCGCGCTGCTGGTGTTGGCAGCCATGGCCGAAGCGGCGGTTTGCGCCGAATCCAGGCGCGTGCGCAGCGCTGCAGAACTTTCCTTAGCCGCGCTCACCAGGCTCTCGGAGACCAACTGCTCGCCGCTGGTGATCAGTGTCGCAAAGCGCTTGTCCAGCGCCAGGAGGTTTTCCTCGACGGTGGCAGTGGAAACCCCCATACGCACCTTGCCGATTTCTACGCCATTGGGGCTGATGGACGCCTCGACGTAATACACCGAAGGGTCATTTTTGGCGGCGTTCAGGACCTTGTCCATGGCCCGCTCGCCCTCACCCTTGGCCAGCAAAGCCTGGATCAGCGGGTTCTCGCGGTTCAGATAACGGGTCAAATGCTCACCGGCAGCATCGTCGTAGATCACGAACAGCACATTCGGATTACGTTGGGCGCGGCGGGCGAATTCAGAAAGCGTCGGCGTGTCGTTATCCCACATCGCACGCGGGGCGACGGCGGCCAGCAATTCAGCCATGTCGGTGGCTGAGTCCCTGAGGTCTTTTTCGAGCGTGGCCCGAAGCTGCCCCTGCTCATCTTTCAAACGAGTCGACAGGCCAACACTCAGACGCTGGCGGGTGCTGTTGGCCAGATTGTCGAGACTGGTAGTTACCTCACGGCTTGCTTGCTCGAGTTCGGCCGACAAGTGTTGCGAATCTACACCCAGGCGCGCGGCAAGATCTGCCTCCAGCGCGGTGACTGTGCTCCGGGTCAGAGCGACGGCAACCAGCACTTGCACCAAAAGAGCGATGCCAAGTGCAATGAATACAGGACGCAGCAAGCGGCTACGCAAAAGAGAGAGAACAGCTGACACGGGGGAATCCCTCCACCACTGGCGCCATTAAAATGATGGCACCTTTTCTGACGGTTTTTACAGCAATCGCCGTGCCGCTCCAAGGATTAACTGATTGTGCATTGAACAACCCCCGTGGGACCTGCTTCAGCCGGGAAGGGGGTAGCGCATTCACTACATTTCGTCGACCACATACCGCCTTCCCGGCTAAAGCCGGTCCCACTGCATTCAGGGTTAGCACCTTCAGCCAGGCATAAAAAAAGGGCCGCTTGCGCGACCCTTCTTTATTTCAACGACTTATCAGGCAAACGGGTGACGCAACACGATGGTTTCGTTGCGATCCGGCCCCGTCGAAATAATGTCGATCGGCGCACCGACCAACTCTTCCAGACGCTTGATGTAGGCACGAGCGTTGGCAGGCAGCTCTTCCAGGGTCTTGGCACCCAGGGTCGACTCTGACCAGCCCGGCACTTGTTCGTACACCGGCTTGAGGCCGATGTAGCTGTCAGCGTCGGTTGGTGCGTCGATGACGGCACCGTCTTCGTTCTCGTAGCCCACGCAGATGTTGATGGTTTCGAGGCCGTCGAGCACGTCCAGCTTGGTCAGGCAGATACCCGAGATGCTGTTGATTTCGATAGCACGACGCAGGATGACCGCGTCAAACCAGCCACAACGACGAGCACGACCGGTGGTTGCACCAAATTCGTGCCCACGCTTGGCCAGAAATGCACCGATGTCGTCAAACAGCTCGGTCGGGAATGGACCCGAGCCTACGCGCGTGGTGTAAGCCTTGGTGATACCCAGGATGTAATCCAGGTACATCGGACCAAAACCCGAACCGGTGGCAATGCCGCCAGCCGTGGTGTTGGAGCTGGTGACGTACGGGTAGGTCCCGTGGTCGATATCCAGCAGCGAGCCTTGCGCGCCTTCGAACATGATGTCTTTGCCGTCACGACGCATTTCATGCAGTGCGGCGGTGACGTCGAGCATCATCGGCTTGAGCAGCTCTGCGTATTCCATGCACTCGTCGAGTGTTTTCTGGAAGTCGACCGCAGGCTCTTTGTAGTAATTGACCAGCACGAAGTTGTGGTAATCCAGCAACTCGCCCAGCTTGGCGGCGAAACGCTCACGGTGGAACAGGTCACCAATGCGCAGGCCGCGACGTGCAACCTTGTCTTCGTAAGCCGGGCCGATGCCACGACCGGTGGTGCCGATCTTGTGCTCGCCACGGGCCTTTTCACGGGCCTGATCCAGCGCAACGTGGTACGAAAGGATCAGCGGGCAGGAAGGACTGATGCGCAGGCGCTCGCGCACCGGGATGCCTTTCTCTTCCAGCTTGATGATTTCGCGCATGAGAGCGTCAGGTGCGACCACGACACCGTTGCCGATCAGGCACTGCACGCCTTCGCGCAGGACACCGGACGGAATCAGGTGCAATACGGTTTTTTCGCCATCGATCACCAGTGTGTGACCCGCGTTGTGGCCACCCTGGTAACGAACTACAGCGGTAGCATGTTCGGTCAGCAGATCAACGATCTTGCCTTTGCCCTCATCACCCCATTGGGTGCCTAGGACTACGACATTCTTACCCATAACACTTGTCCTCATTCACGCAAACTTTGTGTCGGCGGCGGCCGACAGGAACACTCAAGAAGCCAGCGGCACTACCTGCCAACGCTCGCCATGCTGAATCAATTGCCGATCACAATCGGCCTCACGCGCTGCGCCCACTTGCTGCCCAGGCAACGCCTGCACAACACGCTGGCCGTCGCTGCGCAACTGACATACCTGCTGCCAGAGCGCTGCATCTGTGCTGTCCGGCATCCAGATACCGCCTGTTGGCAGCTCGATTTCCGCACGCCCCAGGGTGACCAGTGTTTTCAGGTCCGTCGAGAAACCCGTGGCCGGGCGGGCCCGACCGAAATCCGCCCCGATGTCGTCATAGCGGCCACCCTGGGCGATGGATTGACCCATGCCCGGAACGAACACCGCAAACACGACACCCGTATGGTAGTGATAACCGCGCAGCTCACCGAGGTCGAAATACAACGGTAGCTCAGGGAAACGCGCCGCCAGACGCTCAGCGACGGTCAACAGGTCATCCAGCGCTGCCACTACTGGCGCGGGTGCACCGGCCAGACGATCGCGGGCCGCGGCCAGCACTTCGCGGCCACCGCACAGATCGACCAGCGCACGCAGCATGCCTGCCAGGTCGGCAGGCAGACTTGCGGTCAATTCAATCACTTCATCGATGGCCTTGCGCTGCAGGGCATCGAACAGCTGTTGTTCCACTTCACCCGACAACCCGGCAGCGCGAGCCAGGCCACGGTAGATACCGACATGCCCAAGGTCCATGTGCACTTGCGGCACATCGGCCAGCTGCAGCGTCGCCAGCATCAGGCTGATGACTTCAACGTCGCTGCTGGGGCTTGCATCGCCATACAACTCGGCACCCAACTGGATCGGGCTACGCGAGGACGACAAGGCACGCGGCTGCGCATGCAGCACGCTACCGGCGTAGCACAGGCGAGTCGGGCCTTCGCGACGCAAGGTGTGCGCATCGATGCGTGCCACCTGCGGCGTGATGTCAGCCCGAAAGCCCATCTGCCGACCAGACTGCGGGTCGATCACTTTGAACGTGCGCAGATCCAGGTCCGAGCCCGCGCCGGTCAGCAGCGATTCGAGATATTCGATATGAGGGGTGACTACGAATTCGTAGCCCCAGCTCTGGAACAGATCCAACACCTGACGACGCGCTACTTCGATGCGCGCCGCTTCCGGTGGCAGTACTTCTTCGATGCCATCTGGTAGCAGCCAGCGGTCAACCGTTGCCATTACGCCTTTCCCCTGTGATCCGGGCGGCCAGCCAAGAGGCGAGCCTTGAGTAAAGCAGACAGTGGTCGCTGGTCTGCGCTCATTCTTGCGGGCACGGCGAGCGCCCGAGAATGGCCGTGCAGACCACTGTCCTCGAAAAATCTTGCCGCTTGGCCTATGCAGGCTACGGCCAATCAATCGTGCAGACGCAAAAAAGCCGGGAATTTCCCGGCTGCCGCATCATACACACGTTTTACCGCGTGATCACCCCGCCAGACGGTTTTGCCGCCCGGCGGGAAGATTTTTACGGCTTGGATTTTTCCAGATAGCGGAAGAAATCACTGCTTGGATCCAGCACCATCACGTCGCTTTTGTTCGCGAAGCTTTCACGGTAGGCGCGCAGGCTGCGGTAGAACGCATAGAACTCCTGGTCCTGACCGTACGCTTTGGAGTAGATCGAGGAAGCCTGTGCGTCACCGTCACCGCGAGCCTCTTCAGACTCCCGATACGCTTCAGCCAGCAACACTCGACGCTGACGATCGGCGTCGGCACGGATGCCTTCAGCCAGCTCGTTACCCTTGGCGCGATGCTCACGCGCTTCACGCTCACGTTCGGTACTCATCCGCTCGAAAACGCTGCGGTTCACTTCTTTCGGCAGGTCGATAGCCTTGACCCGTACATCGATGACTTCGATGCCCAGCTCTTTTTCAGCCATGCGGTTCAACGAAGCCGTGATGTCAGCCATCAATGCATCCCGCTCACCCGACACAGCTTCGTGCAGGGTGCGTTTACCGAACTGGTCACGCAGACCGGATTCAAGACGGCGCGACAGACGTTCATCTGCGATCTGCTTGAGGCCGGAAGTCGCGGTGTAGAACGTTTCAGCGTTCTTCACACGCCACTTGGCGTAGGCGTCGACCATGACCGCTTTCTTTTCCAGGGTCAGGAAGCGCTGGGTTGGCGCATCCAGGGTCAGCAGGCGACCGTCGAACTTGCGCACCTGATTGACGTAAGGAACCTTGAAATGCAGGCCCGGCTTGACATCAGCCTCTACCACACGACCGAACTGCAGGAGTACCGCGCGTTCAGTCTGGGACACGATATAGAGGCTGTTCCAGGCAACGACTGCCAACACCACTGCAACAATCAGGGCGATCAGCGATTTATTGCTCATCAGCGACTCTCCCTTGTACGCACATCACGCTGCTGAAGCTCAGCGGCACGAGCGCCAGCGTCAGCACCTGTAGCGGCTGCACCGGTTTTCGGGGCAGCGTTGCTGTTGCCACGGCCACTTTCGATCATCTTGTCCAGCGGCAGATAAAGCAGGTTGTTACCGCCTTTCTCACCGGTCACGAGAACCTTGCTGGTATTGCTGAACACCTCTTGCATGGTGTCCAGGTACAGACGTTCGCGGGTGACTTCCGGAGCCTTGCGATACTCGGCAACCAGTTTGGTAAAGCGATCAGCCTCACCCTTGGCGCGAGATATCACTTCATCACGATAACCGTTGGCGTCTTCAATGATGCGCTGGGCCTGACCACGAGCTTCCGGGATAACCCCGTTGGCGTAGGTTTCAGCCTGGTTGCGCGAACGCTGCTCGTCTTCACGGGCACGAATCACGTCATCGAATGCTTCCTGCACCTCACGAGGCGCGGCGGCACTTTGGACGTTGACCTGAGTCACGGTAATACCGGTGCGATAGGTATCGAGGAAGCGTTGCAGCCGCTCCTTGATTTCGCTCGCCATCAACTCACGACCTTCGGTAAGCACCTGATCCATCGCCGTGGAACCCACGACATGGCGCAGCGCACTCTCGGTTGCGTGTTGCAGGCTGACTTCAGGTTGATCGACGTTGAGTACGAAATCCTGCAGGTTGGAAATCTTGTACTGAACGGTCAGCGGAACCTCGACGATGTTCTCGTCTTCGGTCAGCATCTGCCCTTGTTTGCTGTAGGCACGTTCGCGAGTCACGTTTTCCATGTACTTGCGATCGAATGGCGGGAAATAGATATTCAGACCCGGCCCTACGGTTTCATGGTACTGGCCGAAGCGCAGCACAACGGCTTGCTCCTGCTCGTCGACCACGTAAATGGCGCTGTACAGCCAGATCGCCACCAGCACGACCAGACCAATGCCCAGCAGACCGAAACCACCGCCCTTGCCCGAGCTGCCGGTACCGCCGCCATCACCACTGCGTTTCTTGCCACCACCGAACAACCCATTCAGGCTTTCCTGCAGCTTTCGGAAGGCCTCGTCGAGATCCGGTGGCCCCTTGCGGTCGCCGCCCTTGCGCTTACCACCCCAAGGATCCTGATTATTCGAGTTGCCACCCGGCTCATTCCAAGCCATAGCGCTCTCCATCTGATAAAGCAAAGACGCGCCCACGGCGCGCCGACCAATGCTACAGAATGCCCGAGAATGCCGTACAACGGCTTTCTCACGCTTTTATTGCAAAGTGTGTTGCTCGATGAACTCCAGCGGCTGCAGTCCTTCGCGACTCACCAGGCGATTGAATTCAACTCGCGGTAAACGTACGGCCAACAAACTTGCGCCCTCTTCGTCGTGCTCTTCACTCTGCACTGCACCCAATTCGAAGAATTGGGCACGCAGCCGAGCCAGACTCTGAGGCAGATGCAGGGTGCCGACGAACAGATCGTCACCCAGCAATTCGGCGATGGCCTGCTTGAGCAGATCCAGGCCGCGACCATCACGGGCAGAAAGCCAGACACGCTGCGGCTTGCCATCGGCATCGCGTTGTATCTGGGGCTCCACGCCTTCAAGCAGGTCGAGTTTGTTATACACCTCAAGGATCGGCAAGCCCTCGGCACCGATCTCGCCGAGCACCACCATGACCTGTTCGATCTGCGCCATGCGCTCGGGCTCGTGAGAGTCGATCACATGCAGCAGCAAGTCAGAGTTGCTTGATTCTTCAAGGGTAGAGCGGAACGCTTCGACCAGTTTGTGCGGCAGATGGCGGATGAAGCCCACGGTATCGGCCAGCACGACAGGCCCCAGGTCGTCGAGTTGCAGACGGCGCAGGGTCGGGTCGAGGGTTGCAAACAATTGATCGGCGGCGAAGACATCGGAATCAGTCACCGCGTTGAACAGGGTCGATTTGCCGGCGTTGGTATAGCCCACCAGTGAAACCGAAGGGATGTCGGCGCGTTTACGACCGCGACGAGCCTGCTCACGCTGGCTGCGAACCTTCTCCAGCCGGCCTTTGATCTGCCGTAGACGCACTCGCAGCAGACGGCGGTCGGTCTCCAGCTGGGTTTCACCCGGGCCGCGCAGGCCGATACCACCGCCCTGGCGCTCAAGGTGAGTCCAGCCGCGAACCAGACGGGTACTCATGTGCTCGAGCTGTGCCAGCTCGACCTGCAGTTTGCCTTCATGAGTACGCGCGCGCTGCGCAAAGATGTCGAGAATCAGACCCGTACGATCAAGGACGCGGCACTCGAAAACCTTCTCGAGGTTGCGCTCCTGACTGGGCGTGAGGGTGTGATTGAAGATGACGATATCGGCTTTTTCAGCTTTGACCTGGTCGCGAAGCTCTTCGACCTTGCCGCTGCCTATCAGATATTTGGCCGATGGCCGATGACGCGGCACGTTAACGAACGCGACGGTATCGGCGCCAGCCGATATGGCCAACTCCTGAAACTCCTGCGGGTCTTCGCGCGCCTCAGGGTCCTGACCATCCAGGTGAACGAGAATCGCGCGTTCACCACCACTGTGGCGCTCAAAGAACAAAGCAGACTCCTATCAGGCGTTACCTGGCTCTGCGTCGCCCTGCTCACCTTCGTTTGCGCTAGGCAGACGGATCGGGCGAACTGGAACAACAGTCGAGATGGCGTGCTTGTAAACCATTTGGCTGACGGTGTTCTTCAGCAAAATAACGAACTGGTCGAAGGACTCGATCGTGCCTTGCAGCTTGATACCGTTGACGAGATAAATCGAAACCCCAACCTTTTCTTTACGCAAAGTGTTCAGGTAAGGGTCTTGTAGCGAATGCCCTTTTGACATGTGCCGCACTCCTTTAAGGATCAATAATAATTCGAATTCTATGGGCTTGAACCGCCACCCCCCAAGGATAGACGGCTATTGCAAGGACTCAGCTCAATATGGAGACCGACCCCAGGTATTTCAAGGCGCGTGGCAGATTGTCGCAGGCCAGGCTGTCCAACCAGTGCAAATCGTCCCAGCTGCGAAGCCAGGTGAACTGTCGCTTGGCCAGTTGGCGCGTGGCAATGATCCCCCGCTCCTGCATTTCAGCATATGTCAGTTTTTCGTCCAGATGATCCCAGACCTGGCGGTAACCAACGGCTCTTATCGACGGTAACCCCGTATGCAGGTCGCCTCGTGAGCGCAACGCCAGAACTTCGTCCAGGAACCCCTGATCCAGCATATTCGAAAATCGAGTAGCGATTCGCTCGTGTAACACCCCGCGATCTGCCGGAGCAATGGCGAGGTTCGCGACAGTATAGGGCAATTGCGGTCTACCAGAAGCCGCAGCATCAGTAGTTTGCGCAGTTTGTTGTTCTCTGTGTGCTGTCATGCTCAGACCGCTGACCTGATAGACCTCCAGCGCACGAATCAATCGCTGGGGGTCGTTCGGGTGTATTCGCGCCGCCGACACCGGGTCTACCGCCGCCAGCTGATCGTGCAAAGCTTGCCAGCCATGGGCTGCGGCCTGCGCTTCCAGCTCGGCGCGAATCGCTGCATCAGCGGCTGGCATATCTGCCAGGCCGTCCAATAGAGCCTTGAAATACAACATAGTGCCGCCGACCAGCAGGGGAATTTTTCCCCGCGCGGTGATTTGTGCCATCGCCGCCAGCGCGTCAGCGCGAAAATCGGCTGCCGAATAGCTTTGCGCAGGGTCGAGAATGTCCACCAGACGGTGGGGAAACTCAGCCAGCTGCTGTTTTGAAGGCTTGGCGGTGCCGATGTCCATGCCGCGGTAGACCAGCGCGGAATCCACGCTGATCAGCTCGCAAGGCAGGACCCTGCACAGTTCCATGGCCAGATCGGTCTTGCCGGAAGCCGTTGGCCCCATCAGGAAGATGGCCGGAGGTAGAGCGTTCATTCAACGACCGCGCAGAAAAAGTTTGTCCAGATCATCCAGGCCCATCTGGGTCCAGGTCGGTCGGCCATGGTTGCATTGACCGCTGCGCTCGGTGTTTTCCATGTCGCGCAGCAGGCCGTTCATTTCCGGGATCGCCAGACGCCGATTGGCGCGGATGGCGCCGTGGCAGGCCATGGTCCCGAGCAGCTCGTTCATGTGCGCCTGCACCCGGTCGCTGGTGCCATATTCCATCAGGTCGGCCAGTACATCACTGACCAGCCGATTGGCTTCGGCTTGCTTGAGCAATGCCGGAATCTGCCGGATCGCCAGAGTTTCCGGCCCCAGACGCTGCAACTCGAAACCCAGACGCTGGAAGGTTTCGATGTGCTCTTCGGCGCAATCGGCTTCGCGCTGGCTGACCGCGATCGACTCCGGCACCAGCAGCGGCTGGCCGCTCAGGCCTTCGCTGGCCATGGCGATTTTCAAGCGCTCGTACATGATCCGCTCGTGAGCGGCATGCATGTCCACCAGCACCAGGCCCAAGGCATTTTCCGCGAGGATGTAGATCCCCTTGAGCTGCGCCAGCGCATAGCCCAAAGGCGGGACATCGCCCTGGGTTTCAGGTAGAGAGACCGACGGTGAACCGGGCAGCGGCGCATAGAACTCGCGATACGCGGTTTGCGCCTCCGCAGCAGGCAGCGTCGCCGTCGGGCGGGGCGTGTACTGATATTGATAGCCCGCACCCGCACCGGAACCTGCCGGGGCCGAATAAGGCTGAGCCTGAGGTTGCTCCAGCAGATTCCCCGCCAGACGCATTTCCCCCTGAGGTCCGAACTCGCCCGCTTGCGGACCACTCGGCCGCTCGACGGCAGTGACCGGCGCCGAACCCGCCAGTTGATCCTCGGGGCGCACATCGCCCAGCGCCCGATGCAACGTGCCATAGAGAAAGTCATGCACCATGCGCCCGTCACGGAAGCGCACTTCGTGCTTGGTCGGGTGCACGTTCACGTCAACCACGGCCGGATCCACTTCAAAAAACAGCACGAAGGTCGGGTGTCGGCCATTGAACAACACGTCGCGGTACGCCTGACGCACCGCGTGAGCGACCAGCTTGTCGCGCACCGCACGACCATTCACGAAGAAATATTGCAGATCCGCCTGACTGCGGGAGAACGTCGGCAGGCCGACCCAACCCCACAGGTGCAAGCCGTTGCGCTCGATTTCAATGGGCAACGCCTGTTCCAGAAAGCCCGGACCACAGATCGCCGAAACGCGTCGCGCACGGGCCGTGTCATCGTTGGCTTCATGCAGGCTGAGGATCGTCTTGCCGTTGTGACGCAAATGGAACGCTACGTCGAAACGTGCGAGTGCCATGCGCTTGATCACTTCCTGCAGATGATCGAATTCGGTTTTTTCCGCCTTGAGAAACTTGCGCCGCGCCGGGGTGTTGAAAAACAGGTCTCGCACTTCAACCGAGGTGCCCACCGGATGCGCCGCTGGCTGCACTCGGGAAGCCATGTCGCGCCCTTCGGTCTCCACCTGCCAGGCCTGATCGGCGTTGCGCGTACGGGAAGTCAGGGTCAGGCGGGCGACGGAACTGATCGACGCCAGCGCCTCGCCCCGAAAGCCCAGGCTCATGACCCGCTCAAGGTCTTCAAGCTCGCGAATCTTGCTGGTGGCGTGTCGCGCCAAGGCCAGCGGCAAGTCATCCGGAGAGATGCCGCTGCCGTCATCGCGCACCCGCAGCAGCTTGATCCCGGCCTGCTCAACATCCACGTCAATGCGCCGGGCACCGGAATCGAGGCTGTTTTCCAGCAGTTCCTTGATGACCGAAGCAGGTCTCTCGACGACTTCGCCCGCGGCAATCTGGTTGGCCAGCCGGGGGCTGAGCAGCTCGATGCGTGCGGCACTCAGCGGCGCGGCACTGGATGCGGCCTGAACGTCCAGTTCAAGGCTGTCCACGAGAAGATCGGTCATGGCTGAGTCGCTACCTCGGAGCTAGGGATTTTCAGGTCCTGCCCGACGCGCAGCTCATCGGATTTCAGATTATTGGCATCACGCAGCACCGACGGGCTCATGTCGTAACGCGCGGCAAGCATCGACAGGCTTTCACCCGGGCGCACCGTATGGTTGCGCGGCCCTTGTGCCAGCTTGCCGTTATCGCGCAGCCAGGCGATGTACGTGCCTTGCGGCGGATTCTGCTGGAAGAACTGCCGCACGCCTGCGCTGATCGAGCGCGCCAGCGCCTGCTGGTGCGAAGCCGAGCTGAGCTTGTTGGCTTCGGCGTTGTTGGAGATAAAGCCGGTTTCGACCAGGATCGACGGGATGTCCGGAGACTTGAGCACCATAAAGCCCGCCTGCTCGACCCGCTGCTTGTGCAGCGATGTGACGCGGCCAATGTTACTGAGGACTTTCTGCCCCACGTTCAGGCTGGATGACAACGACGCCGTCATCGACAAGTCCAGCAACACACCCGCCAGCATCCGGTCCTTGTCATCCAGGCTCACGGCGCCCGCACCACCGATCAAGTCGGAACGGTTTTCGCTGTCCGCCAGCCAGCGCGCAGTCTCGGACGTTGCGCCGCGTTCAGACAGGGCAAATACCGAGGCACCAAACGCCGCTCTGGAAGGAGCGGCGTCAGCGTGAATCGACACGAACAGGTCTGCGCCCTTGGCCCGGGCAATTTCTGTACGTTTGCGCAGCGGGATGAAGTAGTCGCCGGTTCGAGTCAATTCGGCGCGGTAGCCCTTCTCGGCATTGATCTGGCGCTGCAGCTCCTTGGCAATCGACAGCACCAGATTTTTTTCTTTCTGCCCGCTGCTGCCCGATGCGCCCGGGTCTTCCCCGCCGTGACCAGCGTCGATGACGATCACGATATCCCGCTTGCCGTTGGGCACCGGGGTGAGCTTGATTTCCGGCTTGGACGGGCTGACCGGCACCGCAGGCGCAGAAGTCGCAGGCGTACTGGCAATGATGGTCGGCGTCGGGTTGGCGTCAGAGGCCTCGTCGAACAGGTCGACCACCAGCCGGTTGCCGTACTGCTGGTTGGGCGCCAGGGTGAAGCTCTTCGGGGTCACCGCCTTTTTCAGGTCGATGACCACCCGCAGGTCAGTCGGTGTGCGCTGTGCCGAGCGCATGCTGGTGATCGGCGTGTTGGCCATCGGTACGTTCAGCGGCCCGGCCAGGGTCGCACCGTTGATATCAATGACCAGACGATCAGGAGAAGTCAGGGTAAAGACGCTGTGTTGAACGGGTCCGGAAAGGTCGAAAACCAGCCGTGTGTTATCCGGTGCACGCCATAAGCGGACACTTCGTACTTGTGACGCTGCCAGCGCATCAACAGCCAGGGCTGTCAAAAGCAGACCCACTACAGTAACCAGCGCGCGAATGCGCATACCTAACCCCATTTCTATTTGAATTCCAACGCCAAAGCGGCACACCAGGTTTCGCCACGCGAGCCCGTCGGGCTCAAAGTCAGTGTCCGACCTTGCGCATGCGGCCTAATGGTAATGGTCAGGTCCGGCTTTGGCAAAAAGCCTGCACCACGTTCGGGCCATTCGATCAGGCAAAGAGCGTCGCCTTCGAGGTAATCGCGGATCCCCAGGTACTCCAGCTCCTCGGGATCGACCAACCGATAAAGGTCAAAGTGAAAGACCCGCACTGCCCCCAGCTCATAGGGTTCAACCAGGGTGAAGGTCGGGCTCTTGACCGCCCCCACATGCCCCAGGCCACGGATGAGGCCTCGCGACAGGGTGGTTTTACCAGCCCCGAGATCGCCGTCCAGAAATATGATGCCGGCCCCTTGGGTCACTTGGGCAAGCCGCGCACCAAAGCTGGTCATGGCCTCTTCGCCGACCACATGCAGCGTTAACTCAGACACGGTTGTTGTTCCTCCAATAACTGACGAATGGCCGGAATTACATCACTGGCCGCCAGCCCACGGCCCATCTTGCCGACCTGTTCCCCGGCGCGGGCATGCAACCAGACACCCAGGCAGGCGGCATCGAACGGATTCATTTCTTGCGCGATCAACGCGCCGATCAGGCCCGCCAGCACATCGCCCAGACCGCCTGTGGCCATCGCCGGATGGCCCCGATCACACAGCGCCAGACGCCCATCGACATCGGCGATCAGGCTGCCGGTGCCTTTAAGCACACAGACTGCACTGAATTTATGCGCCAGGGCGCGGGCAGCAGCAGGACGATCAGCCTGGACCTCTTTAGTGCTGATACCCAGCAGGCGCGCAGCCTCCCCTGGATGCGGGGTCATCACGCAGCCTGCAGGCAGACTGACCAACCCTTGCGCCAACTGATTGAGCGCGTCGGCATCCCAGACTTGTGGCCGGTCAGCATTGGCAGCGGCGGACAGCAAGCTGCGCCCCCATGCGGCCTGCCCGAGCCCCGGCCCAACCACCAAAACGCTCGCGGGCTCTATCAAGGCCATCAATTGGTTGGCAGAGCTGATGGCCGCGCTCATGACCTCAGGCATGCGCACCAGCGCGGCCGGTATATGCTCGGCGCGAGTCGCCAGGGTGACCATGCCCGCGCCGCTGCGCAGAGTGCTTTGTGCCGTCATCAAGGTCGCGCCGCCGAAACCGTGATCGCCACCTATCACCAGTACCCGCCCGTACATGCCCTTGTGAGCAGTGCGTGGACGCGGAGCGAGGCGAGGCAGGTTGAACGCGTCCAGGCGCGTCGCGCTGACGGGGATCTGCGCCACGATAGCCGGGTCAGCCTGGAGATCATCAAACACCAGCTCGCCGATCAGATCGGCAGCGTCCCCGGTCAGCAGACCCAGCTTCAAGCCGATAAAGGTCACGGTCAGGTTGGCACGCACCGCAACGCCCAGGGTTTGCCCGGTATCGGCACTGAGCCCCGAAGGAATGTCCACCGCCACCACGGGCAGGCCGCTGGCGTTGATGGCTTCGATGACCGAGGCATAAGGCTCGCGCACATCGCCACTCAACCCCGTACCCAGAAGGGCATCCAGTACGATGCCGCGCAGCGGTTGGTTGGCCCATGGCTGAATATCGACACTTGCCGCCAGCGCCTCGGCGTGAGCAGTCGCTGCATCGCCCTGCAAAGCAGTTGGATCGCCTACAGCGCAGACCTGCACCTGCCAACCGGCCTTGCGCGCCAAGCCGGCAATCAGGTAGCCGTCGCCTGCGTTATTGCCACGCCCGGCCAGCACCGTCAATTGATGAGCATCGGGCCACTGGCGACGCAATGCGCGCCAGGTGGCATGGGCAGCGCGCTGCATCAATTCCATGCCGGGAGTACCCGCCGCGATCAGTCGCGCATCGAGGTCGCGGACCTGCGCAGCGTCGTACAGCGCGTCGGGTAATTGGGGTTTCGTGATGACCATGCGTCTCTGGGCTCCGATGTCTGGCAGAATTATACGCACCTCCACCCGGTTTCTCCTCGCGCATGCCCGTTATTACTGTCGATCCACCCCACACTGTTGACCTTGTCGCCCTTGCTCAATCGATCAAGGAGTGGGGCCGTGAGCTGGGCTTTCAGCAAGTCGGGATTGCCGGGCTTGATCTGGCCGAACACGAGCAGCACCTTGAGCGTTGGCTTGCGGCGGGCTATCACGGCGAGATGGACTATATGGCAGCGCATGGCAGCAAACGTTCGCATCCGGAAGAACTGGTGCCGGGGACGTTGCGCGTGGTGTCGCTGCGCATGGACTACCTGCCCGGCGACACCGAGATGACCCAGCGCCTGAGCGAGCCGGAAAAAGCCTACGTGTCGCGCTACGCCCTGGGCCGCGATTACCACAAGCTGATCCGCAAACGCGTGCAGCAACTGGCCGAGCGCATTCAGCAGGCTATCGGCCCGTTCGGCTACCGCGCCTTCGTCGACAGCGCGCCAGTGCTGGAAAAAGCCATCGCCGAACAGGCCGGGTTGGGCTGGATCGGCAAGAATACTCTGGTGCTGAATCGCAAGGCCGGGAGTTTTTTCTTTCTCAGCGAGCTGTTCGTTGATCTGCCGTTACCCGTGGACCCGCCTCACGCCACCGAGCATTGCGGGCGCTGCACGGCGTGTCTGGACATCTGCCCGACGGCGGCCTTTGTCGGGCCTTACGTGCTGGATGCGCGGCGCTGTATTTCGTACCTGACCATCGAGCTGAAAACCGCGATTCCGGAAGAGCTGCGCCCGCTGATTGGCAACCGGGTGTTTGGCTGCGATGACTGTCAGATCGTCTGCCCCTGGAATCGCTTCGCCCGACCGACCGACCAGAGCGATTTTCAGCCCCGGCATAACCTGGACAACGCCGGGCTGGCCGAGCTGTTCATGTGGGACGAGGCGAAATTCCTCAGCAGCACCGAAGGCTCACCGCTACGCCGGGCGGGCTACGAACGCTGGCTGCGCAATCTGGCGGTGGGGCTGGGGAATGCGCCATCGACCATTCCGGTGCTGCAAGCCCTGGAGGCACGGCGGGATTATCCGTCGGAATTGGTTAGGGAGCATGTGGAGTGGGCGTTAAAGCAGCATGGCCTCTGATACCTGTGGGAGCGAGCTTGCTCGCGAAGGCAATAGTCCAGCCGATGAAGATGTGCTGGATTTACCTCCCTCTTCGCGAGCAAGCTCGCTCCCACAGGGAAGGCGGCGATCCCCCTATTAGTGCTCATCACCCTTATAAACAAACTTCGGCATATTCCAGTTGAAGCGGATGGCCAGCAAACGCAGGAGTAGCCCGCCGAACAGGGTAATCAGGATGCTTTGCTCCTGAGGCAACTGCAGGTGCTGGCACAGCAGGAAGCACCAGGCCGCCAGAAACGAGACGCTGGCGTAAAGTTCGCGACGAAACACCAGCGGGATGTCGTTGCAGAAGATGTCCCGCAGGATGCCGCCGAATACGCCAGTGATCACCCCGCACACGGAAGCCACCAGCAAACCGGTGCCGACTTCCAGCGCAGTCATGCAGCCAATCAGGGTAAAGGCCACCAGTCCCAGGGCATCGAGCACCAGAAACAGTGAGCGCAGATGACGCATCAACGGCGCGATGAAAATCGTCAGCAACGCCGCGACACTGGTCAGAATCAGGTATTCCGGGTGTTTGACCCAGGTCAGCGGGTAATGCCCGAGCAGCACATCACGCACCGACCCGCCGCCCAGCGCTGTCACGCAGGCGATCAGCACCACACCGAACCAGTCCATGCCACGCTTGCCCGCAGACAAGGCGCCCGTCATGGCTTCGGCGGTAATGGCGATCAGATAGAGCATCAACAGCATGGCGGCAGTCCCTGCGACAAAGCCGCACAGTTTAGGGCAAGCACCAAAAGCGGGCAAAGTTGGAATACGCTTCAGTCTTCTGTTGGAGCGAGGCTTGCCCGCGAAGAACGATTACGCGGTACGCCTGCTGTACCGCGTCGCCTGGTTCGCGGGCAAGCCTCGCTCCAACAAAGCAGTGATCAACCCTTAATGAAATGCTCGCGATAGAAGCGCAATTCCGCGATGGACTCGCGGATGTCGTCCAGGGCCAGGTGGGTGCTGCCTTTCTTGAATTTCAGCTCAGGCGACCAGCGGGCGGCCAGTTCCTTGAGGGTGGAGACGTCCAGGTTGCGGTAGTGGAAGTAGTTTTCCAGCGCCGACATATGGCGATAAAGGAAGCGACGATCCTGGCAGATGCTGTTGCCGCAAATCGGCGAACTGCGCTCCGGCACCCACAGTTTGATGAATTCAAGGGTCTGGGCTTCGGCTTGCGCCATGCTGATGGTGCTCTCGCGAACCCGCTGGGTCAGGCCCGAACCGCCGTGTTGACGGGTATTCCACTCGTCCATCTTCGCCAGGGTTTCGTCACTCTGGTGCACAGCGATGACCGGGCCTTCGGCCAGGGTATTGAGTTCGCTGTCCGTGATGATGGTGGCCATTTCGATAATGACGTCGGTGTCCGGGTCAAGGCCGGTCATTTCCAGATCGATCCAGATCAGGTTCTGCTTGTTCTGCATAGTGGGCTCCTCAGCGTTGGCGCGCAGTTTAGCTCACCCCGGCATGCTAGACTGCTCCGCGTTTACTTATCAGCTGCTTTATCACTCGGAACACCCATGGCCAAACGCCAACTCAATCGTCGTCAAAACTGGCGCATCGAAAAAATTCAAGGCGAGCGCGCAGCCCGCGCCGCCAAACGTGAGTCGCAGACTCTGGAAACACTGGAGGGCGGCGATCTCGGGCCTGAGCAGACCGGCCTGGTGATCGCGCACTTTGGCGTCCAGGTCGAAGTTGAAGCTCAGGACGGCGAACAGACCGGTCAGGTATTCCGCTGCCACTTGCGCGCCAACCTGCCCGCGCTGGTCACCGGCGATCGCGTCGTATGGCGAGCTGGCAATCAGGGCATCGGCGTTATCGTTGCGCAATTGCCACGTAACACCGAGCTGTGCCGCCCCGACAGCCGCGGCCAACTCAAGCCGGTGGCAGCCAACGTCGATCTGATCGTGATCGTGTTCGCGCCAATGCCCGAACCCCACGCCAACCTGATCGACCGTTATCTGGTGGCTGCCGAGCATGCGGGTATCAGGCCCCTGCTGTTGCTGAACAAATTCGACTTGATCGATGAGCAGAACGCTCCTGCGCTCAATGCCCTGCTGGCGGTCTATCGCACCCTGGGTTACCCGGTGCTGGAAGTGTCTGCGCATCACGGCGACGGCATGCAACAGCTGCAAACCCAGCTGGACGGCCACATCAGCGTGTTCGTTGGACAGTCCGGGGTGGGCAAGTCCTCGCTGGTCAACAGCCTGCTGCCGGAAGTCGAAACCCGGGTCGGGCCGTTGTCGGAAGTTTCCGGCCAAGGCACTCACACCACGACCACCGCTCGCCTGTTCCACTTCCCGCGTGGCGGCGATCTGATCGACTCACCAGGTATCCGCGAATTCGGTCTGGGTCACGTCAGCCGCGCCGATGTCGAAGCGGGCTTCATCGAGTTCAACGACCTGATCGGCACTTGCCGCTTCCGCGACTGCAAGCACGACCGCGAGCCGGGCTGCGCACTGCTGATCGCGCTGGAAGAAGGCCGCGTGCAACAACAGCGCATGAACAGCTACCGCTCTATCATCGCCAGCTTGCCCGAGAGCACCTACTGACCGCACCCAACCGGTAGGAGCCAACTTGTGGCGAGGCGGCGTGTCAGATACGCCGCCTCTCGAACAAGCTCGCTTCTACAGGGCTCAGGGAATCCCTGTGGGAGCGAGCTTGCTCGCGAAGAGGCCAGTACTTCTGACGTGTTTGCTGCGGCCGAGACATCGCCTTCGCGAGCAAGCTCGCTCCCACAGCCTCAAATTAAGGTTGAACACAAAAAAGCCCGGACTCTCACAAGCCCGGGCTTTTTGTTTTTATAGCTTCCCGGCTAAAGCCGGTCCTACACGTCAGTTCTTCGTCTCTTGCATCTTGATGGTGCCGTCTTCGAACAGGTTCATCTTCTGCCGGATTTCATGCGGCTGGGCATAAGCCTGCGGGTCATCCGGCGGCTGGATTCTTGGATTGACCGGTGCCGCTGGCGCGGTGTTCTGAATACCGTTGCTGCTCTGCGAACCCTCGATACGCTGCAAGGCCTTCTTGGTCAGGACCACGATGTCGATGCGGCGGTTGATCGGGTTTTGCGGATGATCGCGATCAAACAACATCGACGACGCATAACCCACCACCCGTGCAACCTGGTTTTCCGGATAAGTACCGGCAACCAGCGCCCGACGCGCCGAGTTGGCCCGGTTGGCCGACAGTTCCCAGTTACCGAACTCACCATTGCCTACATAAGGTTTGCCATCGGTATGGCCGCTGATGCTGACCTTGTTCGGCACCGCTTTGATGGTGTCGGCCATGGCCAGCAGAATGTCCTCGAAATACGGCTTGAGCCTGGCGCTGCCCAGGTCGAACATCGGCCGGTTGTCCGCATCGGTAATCTGGATGCGCAGGCCGTCCTGAGTGATCTCGAAGTGGATTTGATCCTTGAATTTCTGCAGATCCGGGTTTTCGTTGACCTTGTTCTGCAGCTCCTGCAGCAGCAATTCCAGACGCTCCTGCTCAACCTCTTCGGCCTTGGCTTCTGCAGTTTCGGATTCGATCGGCACGTTATCCGGCGTCGGCGTGGATTTGACCTCCGGGTTAAGCGTCTGGTCAGGCGACATTTCCGGTGAGCCGCCCAGGTCAATCACATAAGGCGAGCCGCTGTCCGAGAACCCGACCGGGTCCTTGAAGTAACCGGCAATGGCGATCAACTGTTCCGGCGTGGCTGAGGACATCAACCACAGCACCAGAAAGAAAGCCATCATGGCGGTCGCGAAGTCGGCAAAGGCGATTTTCCATGCGCCGCCGTGGTGACCGCCTTCATAGCGCTTGACGCGCTTGATGATTATCGGCTGATTATTTTCCATGACTCAGCGACCGCGAACCGCTTGCTCCAGCTCGCTGAAGCTGGGCCGATGCGCAGGATAGAGAACCTTGCGGCCGAACTCGACGGCCAGCGAAGGCGGCATGCCGGAGGCCGATGCAACCAGCGACGCCTTGATGGCTTCGTAGACGTTGAGCTCTTCCTTGGCATCGTGAGCCAGGGAAGTGGCCAGCGGGCCGAAGAAACCATACGCCGCGAGAATACCGAAGAAGGTACCCACCAGTGCCGCACCTACGTGGTTACCGATGGCAGCTTTGTCGCCGTCACCCAGGGACGCCATGGTCACCACGATGCCGAGTACCGCCGCGACAATACCGAAACCGGGCATACCGTCAGCGATACCGGTAACGGCGTGGGACGGATGGCCCAGTTCTTCCTTGATGCTTTGCAGCTCCATGTCGAACAGCCCTTCAAGCTCGTGGGGAGCCATGTTGCCGGACG
This sequence comes from Pseudomonas viridiflava, assembly GCF_900601905.1. Classification (GTDB taxonomy): domain Bacteria; phylum Pseudomonadota; class Gammaproteobacteria; order Pseudomonadales; family Pseudomonadaceae; genus Aquipseudomonas. The sequence continues at coordinate 45,291 of NZ_UWFA01000064.1, read as the reverse complement.
ACATGATGCGCAGGTAATCACAGATGTAAGCGGTCATCCGCTCGTCTTTCAGAACCCCGGGATACTTGGCGAAGATCGGGCTGGCCGACGCGTCCTCGATGTCCCCTTCGATCGCCATCATGCCCTCACGACGGCTCTTGTTGAGGATTTCGTAAACCAGGCCCAGCACTTCCAGATAAAACGCATGCGTGAAACGAGTGCCGAACATCTTCAACGACTTCTTCATCACGTGCATGGTCATGTAGCCAGGGTTGGCCTGCAGGAACGCGCCCAGTGCCGCACCACCGATGATCAACACCTCGAAAGGCTGGATCAGCGCGGCAATTTTGCCGTGGGAGAGGACGTAGCCTGCGAGCACGCTCGCGAAAACCACGATGATGCCGATAATTTTAGCCATAGGTAGAAAGTACTTACTGAGTCGGGTTCAGGGACGTGTGCGGAAGTTCTTGAAACTCTTCTTCTACTTATCGGCATATGTGGGCCAGACTATAGGCAGAAAATCTTAAAAGCCAGTTACCCCATGAACGGGTGCCCTCAACCGGGTGTCAAAGCCGCGTAGTTCTGTACGTTAGTTTCGCAGTACCCACTGCCTAAAATATTCAGTCGCACGGGCCTGATGCATGCTTCCAGAAACCTCGACACCACTTGCCGTTCCGAAAACCCTTGATGGCTGGCTCAAGCAGCTGGACAGCATTGCGCTGCCGGTGCCGGCGATCAGTCATGCCAAGGTTCGCAGTGCGCTGAATGACAGCCGCCGGTCGTTGCGGGAAATAGCGGATTTGATGCAGGACAGCCCGGCACTGGTGCTCAGTGTGATGCGCGAGGCCAACCACCAGAGCACCGGCCTGAGCGAACCCGCCGAGAGTCTGGAAGTGGCCATCACCCGACTGGGACTGGCGCGTACCGAGGTATTGCTCAACAGATTGCCTGCCCTGGAAACGGCAAAAATTCCCGCCACCTTTCGCCAGTTATTGCTGATCAGTCAGCATGCCAGTCAGCAGGCCAATGGCTTGTTTGCCAGCCGACTTGCGCGGCTGTGGCAGGACATCCATCTGGGCAGCCTGCTGTTTCTGTCGCCACTCTGGCCCATGGCGCTGGTGCATCCAAAGCTGCTGGACGAGTGGGAATTACGTGTTATCCACAAGGGCGAGTCAGCCAGAAAGGTCGAGCAGCAACTGTTCGGCGTCAGCCTTCTGCAGCTCTGTTTCGAGCTTGCGACCTTGTGGCGCCTGCCGGTCTGGGTAACTCAAGGTTACAAATTACTGATGAGTGAACGCCGCCAACTGGTCAAGGCGCTGCACATCGCCAGGGGTAACGACGACCCGTTGCAGCAACAGCAATTGATGGATGCCGACCCGAACCTGCGCCGCTGGCTCAATCAGCCAGCCAATACCGTGCTGCTGGGCAATGGCCTGGCGTTGTCGGCGCAACAGGCCTGGGACAGCCCGCATTGCCTGCGCTGGGAACTGCTGACCAGCCTGTACCTGCAACAAAGCATGGACAGCGTGCAGCAACAGGCGCACCAGAATGCCGTGGCGAGCGCTCGACAGCATATCGACCACGGTTTGTGGCATCCCGCCGAAGCCTTGCTCTGGCCCTGGGCGACCCGCCGGATTCACAGCAAACTCAAGGCCGCTGCCCCACCGTCTCCGGAACTCCTGCAAAACTGGCGCAAGCACTGTGCCGAACTGTTGATGGACCCTTCGCCCTTCAGCAACGCCATGCACTTGACCACCACCGCCCGCGACGCGCTGGTCGCGTGCGGCATGGAACGGGTCATGCTGCTGATGCTCGACAAGACTGCAACCCTGCTGCGGGTTCACCAGATCGCAGGCCTGCGAAGTGAAGCCGCAACGCTGACGCTGTCCATAAAGGAAAGCACCGTGCTGCAGCGCTTGCTGACTCAGCCGACGCAACTGCGCATGACCCCCGCCAATATCGAACAGTTCTCGGCGCTTTTACCGGGCAATCTCAAAGCATTGTTCCCGGGCAAACACTGGTTGATCCGATCCCTGAGCAGCAACAGCAAGGTGTTGATGCTGGTGATTGCCGATCAGGGTGGCGGACCTCTTTCGGAAACCTCGGTGCAGGCTTTCGGCAAGACCTGCCAATGCGTCGAGCGCGCGCTGACCAGCTTTAGTGGTCGCAAAGCCTGACAGCTGGGCTACAATTCGCCACTTTTTATTGGAGGCTGCACATGTCCGTCTTCTCCGGCCTGCCGCTGGTTATCGAGCCACAGGACCTCAAGGATCGTCTTGAGTCGCCGCAATTGATCCTCGTGGATCTGACCAGCCGCGCCCGCTACGACGCCGGACACATCCCCGGCGCACATTTTGTCGACCCCAAGCGCACGCAACTGGGGCTGCCTCCCGCACCCGGTCTGTTGCCTGGCAAAGCAGACCTCGAAGCACTGTTTGGCGAACTCGGCCACAACCCCGAAGCGGTGTACGTGGTCTATGACGACGAAGGCGGCGGCTGGGCCGGGCGTTTTATTTGGTTACTGGATGTTATCGGACACACCGGCTACCACTACGTCGATGGGGGTCTGCTGGCCTGGCAGGCGGCTGATTTGCCCCTGTCCACTGAGGTTCCCGCTGCTGCCGGGGCGCCTGTGACGCTAACGCTGCACCCGGAGCCGACGGCTACTCGCGAATACCTGCAAAGTCGCCTCGGCGCTGATGATCTGGCAATCTGGGACGCTCGTGGCCCGACCGAATATTCGGGCGAAAAAGTACTCGCGGCCAAAGCCGGACACATCCCGGGCGCGGTCAATTTCGAATGGACCGGTGGCATGGATCCGGCACGCAACCTGCGTATCCGTGAAGACATCGGTGAAATCCTGACGGGCCTGGGCATCACCGCCGACAAGGAAATCATCACCCATTGCCAGACTCACCACCGCTCGGGCTTCACCTACCTGGTCGCAAAGGCGCTGGGTTACCCGCGCGTCAAAGGCTACGCAGGCTCATGGGGCGAATGGGGCAACCATTCGGACACCCCTGTAGAGCGTTGATTGGCCGGCACACTTATTAAGAAACGTTTAGGAATATTGATGAAAGAGCGTCTGTTTATCCTCAGCCAGTATTTGCTGCCACACCACCTTCTGTCGCGTCTGGCAGGTTGCGTGGCCGAATGCCGCGTGCGCTGGTTCAAGAATGCCTTTACCGCCTGGTTTGCGCGTCGCTACCAGGTCGACATGTCTCAGGCACTGGTTGAAGACCTGGCCGCGTACGAGCATTTCAATGCCTTTTTCACCCGTGCCCTGAAACCCGGCGCACGTCCGCTGGACGAAACCCCTGGCGCGATTCTGTCCCCGGCAGACGGCGCGATCAGCCAGCTGGGCCCGATCGAACAGGGGCGCATCTTCCAGGCCAAAGGCCACAGCTTCAGCGTCCTTGAGCTGCTCGGCGGTGACGCCGCGCTGGCTGCGCCGTTCATGGGTGGCGAATTCGCCACGGTTTACCTGTCACCCAAGGACTACCACCGCGTGCACATGCCGCTGGCCGGTACCCTGCGGGAAATGGTTTACGTGCCTGGGCGGATTTTCTCGGTCAACCAGACCACTGCGCAAAACGTCCCCGAGCTGTTCGCGCAGAATGAACGTGCGGTCTGTGTGTTCGACACCGAGCGCGGCCCAATGGCCGTGGTGCTGGTTGGCGCAATGATCGTGGCGTCCATCGAAACGGTCTGGGCCGGGTTGGTGACACCGCCGAAACGTCAGCTCAAAACCTTCCGCTACGATGAAGCCGCACGTGCGCCGATCCACCTTGAAAAAGGCGCTGAGATGGGTCGCTTCAAGCTAGGCTCAACAGCAATCGTTCTGTTTGGTCCGAACCAGGTGAAGTGGGCTGAACAGCTCGCCGCCACTTCACCGGTACGCATGGGCCAGGCTTTGGCGATGCCAGTCGAAGCCTGAGAAAGTTGCAATAGTGGCACGCCGTGCCACTATTGCAGCTCTGCAACAGCCGCAGAGGCGTCCATCTGTCCGCTTAGGCAGGCCAGTGCGTCCCTCCAAGGCTGCGGCGAGGGGCCGATGCTGTTACAGTCCAGCCATCGGCGCGGTAGAAAATTCACCTTGCATTGACGCAGGTACCACCTCCTGTAATGGGCCAGTGTTATGAGTGCGTCATTCAAGGCAGCCGTTCGGGCCTATGTTGGTAGTAGTTGGAGTCAGCCTGTCACATGAGTAACTTGAGCCTTCCTGTGTTGTTGCGTGTTCCTACGCCGACGCAGTCGAGCCTGACATTCTGTGAAGCCAACCCCAAGGATCTCAAGCGTTGGATATCAACGCTGCCCAAGGCAAACCTCGGCGAAACCGCTCGCCAGCTTTACCAGAGTCTCACCGAACTCAACCAGTTGCTGACGCCCAGCGATAACCGTCTGCAAATGCTCGAACTGCTGCGCCCGGAAGTCTATTTCGTGTGCAAGCACCTTGAGCGGCACTTTCTCAATCAGGCGGTCGTCCTCGACGAACGCCCGCGCAAGGTCGCCAATCTCTGTCAGGCGCTGCAAAACCACCTGGCCGTCGGCTATAAACTGATTGTCGAGCGCATCAGTGCGCGACTGACCAAGGACCGTGCACCGCTGCTGACCACTGCCCTGCAGCGTGCCGTGCATTGCCTCAACGGCCCGCTGATCCGCGCCACTCAATTGTATTGCCCGGTACAGGACGGCCTCTGGGTCGAGCTGCATCAGCTTTATCAGATCGCCACCCAGCACCAGCTGCAGAATATACCGGTCAACGACGAGCAGGCAGGGCATACCCGAGCACTGACCGTCGAGCAGACCTACATCATCGGCTTGATGATGGGCTGCTCACGCTGCAACCAGATGCGCCAGCTCAATATCGGCCGCCTCGCCGACGTGCTCGACGCCTGGAGCCCACTGGTGCGCCTGCAATCTCCGGTCGACGACAGCAGCCTGTTTGCGCTTTCTTCCAGGCAGGACAAACCACCGCTCTACAAATCACTGTTCCCGCAAGAGCAACACACCAGTTTGCTGGGCATCAATACCCAGGCGCTGTCGGCGATGATCAATCGCTACCTTGAGACGCCCATCGAGCAGCGCTCCCAGTTGCCGCTGCTGGTGCCACAGGGTTTTACCACCGAGTTTCTGCAACATCTGGCGGTGGTCTGGGGCGATGTTGCCGAGCGCACCTTCCAGCGCACTGCCGGGGAAGGCGAGCTGTCGATTTGCATCGGCATGAGCGCCCTGCACTACTACTTGGCGGGCCAGCGCTCCTTCAGCGAAATGCTCCAGCTGCCGGTTCCCAAGGCGGCGGAGTTCAAACTGGAACTGGTCAGCGACAAAACCGATGACCCATGGGGCAACGCCTTCGATACCCAGCGTGGCAATACGTCGGAACACATGTTGCCGTATGAAGAAATCGAGTATCAGCAAGCCGAGGCTGACGGCGGCGAATCAGCCTCCAACGCCCAGCAAGGCTTCCCGACATTTGAGCTGCAGATCGTCAATCACAGCCCTGGCGGCTATTGCCTGGCATGGCCCAAGGAAGTGCCGCCGCAACTGCAGGCAGGCGAATTGCTGGGCATTCAGGATTACGCCGGTCAGGGCTGGAGCATCGCGGTAATCCGCTGGGTGCGTCAGGTGCGCACTGGAGGCACGCAGATGGGGATCGAGCTGATTGCTCCGCTTGCCCAGCCGTGCGGCCTGCAGATCGTGCGAGATGGGCAGAACAGCCCGTTCATGCGCGCCCTGATGCTGCCCGAGATCCGCGCCATGGAGCAGCCCGCCACCATCCTTGCCCCGCGCCTGCCCTTCAAGGAAGGCAACAGCGTGATCATCAACATCGCCGGCGAACAACTGCGCGGCCTGCTCGGCACGCAACGGGCCAGCAGTGGCAGCTACAACCAGTTCGAGTACGAGACCTTCGAAGCCCCCAACAACTCCGAAGGCGGCACCGCCAAGCCTGATCAGGAATTCGATTCGTTGTGGACGTCGTTGTAGCCAGTCATGTGGCTGTTGGAGCCGAGCTTGCTCGCGAAAAACGATGACGCGCTACATCTGACCCACCGCGGCACCTGAATTCGCGGGCAAGCCTCGCTCCAACAGAAATGTTTACTTGCGCCCTTCGCGATCCCGCACGCCCAGCAGGTACAGCACGCCATCCAGACCCAGGGTGGAGATTGCCTGTTTCGCCGATTGCTTGACCAAAGGCTTGGCGCGAAAAGCGACGCCCAGGCCGGCGATGGCCAGCATCGGCAGGTCGTTGGCACCGTCACCGACGGCGATGGTCTGCTCCAGGCTCAAGCCTTCCTTTGCCGCCAGCTCACGCAGCAAGTCGGCCTTGCGTTGCGCATCGACGATCGGCTCGACCGCCACACCGGTGCATTTTCCATCCACTACTTGCAGCTCATTGGCGAACACATAGTCGATGCCCAGCCTGGCCTGGATCTGCTTGGCAAAATAAGTGAAGCCACCCGACAGAATCGCCGTCTTGTAGCCCAGACGCTTGAGCTCGGCGAACAGATTCTCCGCGCCCTCGGTCAGGCGCAGCGATGCGCCGATTTCGTCGAGTACGCTGACGTCCAGCCCTTTGAGCAAGGCCATACGTTCTTTGAAGCTGGCCCGGAAATCCAGCTCGCCGCGCATCGCCCGCTCGGTGATTTCCGAGACCCGATCACCCACGCCATAGGCCTTGGCCAACTCATCGATGACCTCGGCTTCGATCAGAGTCGAGTCCATGTCGAACACGGCCAGGCGCCGGTTGCGGCGGTACAGCGAATCCTGCTGGAAGGCGATGTCGATGTTCAATTCCTGGGCCACGCCAAGGAACTCAGCCTGCAACGCCTGGGCATCGTCTGGCTCGCCGAGCACGGAAAACTCGATGCACGCCTTGCTCCTGTCAGTAGGGGCATCAAGCGGCGTGCGCGCAGACAGGCGATCAATCCTGTCGATGTTCAGCCCATGTTGAGCAGTGATGGCTGTCACACGCTGCAATTGCTCGGCGGTCACTTTGCGGCTCAACAACGTGACGATGTGCCGGGCCCGGCCCTGATTTTCCACCCAGCGCTGGTAATCGTCTTCCGATACCGGAGTGACGCGCACCTGCTGATCCAGCCTTGAGGCAGTCGACAGCAGTTTTTTGAGAACCTGGGCGCCCTGCTCAGTGCCTGGAATTTCCACCAGGATGCCGAACGACAAGGTGTCGTGGATCACCGCCTGACCAATGTCGAGGATATTCACCTCACCTTGAGCGAGCACGCCAGTGATGGCCGAAGTGAGACCAGGACGGTCTTCACCGGTGATGTTGATCAGGACGATTTCGCGCAAGGGACACCCCAGCAGTGGAAAAAAACCGCATTCTAACCACATTCAGTGACCATCGGGCACAGGCAGCGCTTTGCCGCTACAGGGTCGGTCGTTATACTGCGCGCGAACTTCACCGAAAGAGCCGTGCTCTGTGAACCGGCCCACGCCAGTTAAAACCGATAATTTCTTCCTGCTCATCTTCCGTGCACTGCGCCATCGCCGTGTCCCGATTGCTCTGCGCATTGCCAGCCATAACGTGATCCTGGTCGCCTTGGCGCTGGTGATTTACGCTGGGGTCATGGGTTTGCAGTTCAAGCAGGCCATGCATGAGCAGGCCGATGCCCTGGGCCAGGCGTTAACCACGCAAACGGCGACCTCTGCCACAGAGCTGCTGGTGTCCAACGACATCCTCAGCCTCAACGTGCTGCTGGGTAACCTGGTCAAGAACCCGCTGGTGGCGCATGCCGCGATCTACAGCGTGGATAACCGCATCCTCGCCGAAGCCGGTCAGCGCCCGAAAAACGGGCTGCTGGGCGAAGCCGAGGGCCTGTACGAAATCAAGATCACCTTCCAGGACGTGATGGCAGGTCATCTGCGCATCAGTCTGGACATGTCGCAGTTCCAGCAGCCGATGACCATCAGCCTGCAGAGCATGGGCATTCTTGCCGGGATCCTGCTGGCACTGGCGTTAGCCCTGAGCTTGCGCCTGGGCCGCCATATTTCTACGCCTCTGCTGCAGCTGAGGGTCTGGTTGCGCGATATCGACCCTTATACCCCGGCGGTTGAGCGCCAGGATGAAATCGGTGATCTGGCCCGCCAGCTGCGCACGTCGTTTGCCCCGCCCATGCCGGAACCCGAGCCTGAGCCGGAACCTGAATACGCCGAAGCACCCTCCGAAGAAGATCCGTATATGGATGCCGACGATGAGCCTGAGCCAGCGGTTGCCAAAGGTCGCGGCCAGCGCGAGCCGGGCTTCGCCGAAACACCCAAGACCCCACGCCTGCCAGCCCCGCCGGTTCAGCGTCGCCTGGTAGCCGAAGAAGATGAAGAGGACGACGGCGAAGATCCTTTCGCTGATCTGCGCGACAGCGCCAGCCCGGCGCCTGTTGTCAGCAAAGCTGCCATTGTGCCGAGCACTCCGCAGCCAAGTGCCGTACTGGCCGTACAGCTGGGCTCGCAGGATCAACTGCGACGCTTGCCACGTGCGCGCCTGACGGACCTGCTGCAGCGTTATCGCGACTGTCTTGATCAGGCCTCTTCGCTGTATGAAGGCGAACTGCACACCCTGAACGATGGCAGCACCTTGATGCTGTTCCACTTCCAGGAAAGCGGCGACGACTACCTGACCAACGCCATCTGCTGCGGCGAGCTGTTGCGCGCCCTGAGTCATGCCCTGCAGATTGAAGTCGCAGACAGCGGCATCACCCTGCAATTGCAGCTCGGCCTGACACTGGGCGAAGGCCTCGCGGGGCTGAGCCAGATCGACCTGCTGCTCACCGAAACCGCGCAGGACGCACTGGCCCTGTCGCAGCACAGCCGCAATTTGCTGCTGGTAGAGCGCAAGATCAACGACGACGCACTGGTCCGCCAGCGCGCCCGTATTCGCCCCATCGCCAGCCCGGAAGGCGCCTGCTGCGTCGAGCGCCTGATGGAGCCGTATCCATCGATGCTAGAGCGTCAACTGGCGCGCATGCATGAGACGCGCAAGGCCTGAGTAATAATGACGCAATAATCTGCAGGAGCGACCGGGGTGGCGCTCCTACGCAGACTGCGTCATTCAGCGACACTCACCCCCGACGCCTTGCCCCGCCACGCAATCAACCTGCGCCCCAACGCCTGCCCCTTCACCTCGATGTAATGGTGGGTCACTACCGACACCATCACCACGACCAGGAAGAAAGCGATGGCCAGCAGGCTGTTGCCCAGCCCACTGCCTGTATCCAGATAACGTCGCCCTTCGAATACCGTGGTCAGCTGTTGGCCGGTCCGCTGCTCCAGGACGATGAACACCGACATCAGGCAGAACAACACCGCCACATGGGTCATGTACATCGAATACGACAAGCGCCCCAATAATGCCAAAGGGCGGGTCTTCAGCAGCTTCGACAATCCACCGGCCTCAAAAGCAAAGATAAAGACCACCGGACAAAACAGCACACTGGCCACCAGCGATTGATTGGCAAAGCGCGTGCTGTTGACCAGAGCGACGGTGACCAGCGCAGCCCCTTCAAGCCAGGTCATCAGCGTCGTATCAGGCTTGAAGCCCTGGCTAACAAAGGCAAACAGCCGATAGGTCAGTGAGCCCGCAAAAAAACATGAAAGCCCGGTCAGCGCTCGCTCGGTCAGCACCGGCACATGGCCGAACAGCAAGGCAAACGCGATCAGCGAAACCAGTCCCCATACCCAATAGCGCAGCGCACCGCGCAATAGCATGAACGCCGCGAATATCAGGTACATGTAGTACTCGACGCTGATGCTCCAGGACGGGTAGTTGAACGACATGGTTTCAGTCAAAGGCGTCCAGGCCTGCACCAGCAGCAGGTTCGGCAGAAATTCCGAAGGCGCGAAGGCTCCGGTAAAGGGTGCGTAGTTCAACGCCACCCCTTTCTTTATCGCCAGCACCTTGAAGGCTTCCAGCACGACAAAAACCCCCAGCATGACCCAATGTAACGGCACCAGCCGGAAGGTTCGGGAAATGAGAAAAGTCCGGAAATTCAGCTCCTTTCTGCTGCCATAGGCATAAGACAAGACAAAGCCGCTGAGCACAAAGAAGAAATTGACCAGCAAATCGGCGTTGCGAATGAACACCGACTCGGTGAACCCGCTGACCAACTGGATATGGAAAAACACCACGCACGCGGCACAGATGCCCCGAAAACTGTCGAGCACGTCGAAACGATGAATAGCATTCATGGCTGCACTCCGAGGGGGCAGGTATCTGGGGCGGGGCTTTTTGCAGAAAAGCGGTATGGCTACCGCGGCGCCTTGAAGCAGGCGCGGAACAGAGAGAGATGAAAAAGGGGGTGGTACGAAGCACTTACGTTAGGCAGCAGGCCGGAGGCTGTCAAGGATCAACGGAACATCCATAACCGTAGGAGCGGCTTTAGCCGCGAGCGATATTTCAGCTGGAAAATCTTCATTGAATGTCCCGGCCTCTCGCGGCTGAAGCCGCTCCTACGGGAAGCGCAGCCAGATCCCACAAAAAAGCCCGCATCTCTGCGGGCTTTTTTCGGGCCTAGAAGCGGAAGACTTCCAGGTCAGTTCGAATCGGCGAAGCCATGGGGATTCTTGGCTTTTCCGGCTCTTTGGCGCGCGCCACCGGGGCCTTTTTCGGCTCTTCCACAGGTGCCCAGGAAATCGGCTTCACCGCAGAACTCAACTGATCCGCCAGGCGTTGCAACAAAATCCCCTGCGCTCTGACCTGATCGGCAGAGGTGCCAGCATGCAGCTCTTCCAGGTGAATAATGCGGCTGTCGCGCACTTGCCCCTTGCGGTCCAGCAAACGCCATTGCGCATCCAGAATCGCCGGTTGCCGGGTACCCGAATCCAGGCGCGTGATGGACAAGACGACTTGAACATCAGGACTGAAATTGGCGACAGCCGGGGCCAGAACCACGCGCTGACTGTCGAGCTTCCACGCCAGTTGGCGCAGCAGCAATTGGTCAATATCCGAAGAGAGGCTGCCAGCCCAGCGACCTTCGGTCGAAGCCGTCAGACTGCCATCGGGCTGGCGTTGCAGCAACGTTTCGCGCTGCAGGTAATCAGCCACCGAAACAGGGCCAAGCAAAACAGCCAGCCCGGTCGTGCGTGTCGGTTGGCCTGGCGTTCCACTGTCCAGCTGATAAAGCGCGGTCGGCTGTTGCGTACTGCAACCGGCCAGACCCAAAACACCGGTCATCAACAAAACAACGGGAAGGCGTAAAAGATTCATCATCCCATCCAGGTGGCTGCCGTCAGGCGATCCACAGTGTAAATACTCACAAATTCGTGCAGGCACTCAGCCACGCTGGCACCTCAGGACGTCATATCATCCGTGAATATGCGCTATGACTCCAGCGATTATGCGTCGATCTTCGTGTCAAAACGAAGATCGATAGCTCTAAATCGCCATTAAGAGGGGTTTTCCACCAACAGCGCGTCGACGCGCTGGAAGCCACGCGGCAATTTATTACCCCGCCGACCACGCTCGCCCTTGTAATGTTCGAGGTCATCAGGCTTGAGCGACAGGTTGCGCTTGCCAGCCTGCAAGACCAGGGTCGCGCCTTGCGGGATCACCGCAACATCGGTCACATATTCTTCACGACTGGCGACCCGGTCACCCGGCACACCAATGATCTTGTTGCCTTTGCCTTTGCTCAGCTGAGGCAGATCACTGATCTTGAAGATCAGCAGGCGACCTTCAGTGGTCACCGCAGCCAGCCAGTTCTGCTCACGATCCGCTACGGGACGCGGCAACATGACCTTGGCGCCTTTAGGCAGGCTCAGCAGCGCCTTGCCAGCCTTGTTCTTGGCCTGCAGATCCTCGCCCTTGACCACGAAACCATAACCGGCGTCCGAGGCAATCACATACAGCGCGTCATCCTCAGGCAACAGCACGCATTCGAAGGTGGCGCCCGGCGGTGGCTGCAGCTTGCCGGTCAACGGCTCGCCCTGGCCGCGGGCAGACGGCAAGGTGTGCGCCGCCAGGGAGTAACTGCGCCCGGTCGAGTCGATAAACACCGCATATTGGTTGGAACGCCCCATCGCCGCCGTCTGGAAACCATCACCGGCTTTATAGGAGAGCCCGGTGGCGTCGATATCATGGCCTTTGGCTGAGCGAACCCAGCCTTTCTCCGAGAGCACCACCGTGACTTTTTCGTTCGGCAGCAAGTCGTGCTCGGTCATCGCCTTGGCTTCGGCGCGCTCCACGATAGGCGAGCGACGGTCATCGCCATAGGTTTCGGCATCTTTGATCAGTTCGCTACGCACCAGCTTCTTGAGCTTGGCTTCGCTGCCCAGCAGCGCCATCAGCTTGGTGCGCTCCTTGTTCAGTTCATCCTGCTCGTTGCGCAGCTTCATCTCTTCAAGACGCGCCAACTGACGCAAGCGGGTGTCGAGGATGTAATCGGCCTGGATCTCGCTCAGTTCGAAGCGCTCGATCAGCTTCGCCTTCGGGTGCTCCTCGGTGCGGATGATGTGGATCACTTCATCCAGATTGAGATAGGCAACCAGCAAACCGTCCAACAGGTGCAGACGACGCTCGACCTTGTCGAGACGGAACTGCAGGCGGCGGCGCACCGTGCGCACCCGGAACTCCAGCCATTCGACCAGCAAGGCGCGCAGGTTTTTCAGCTGCGGCTTGCCGTCCAGGCCAATGATGTTGATGTTGACCCGGTAGCTGGACTCCAGATCGGTACTGGCAAACAGATGCTGCATCAGCGCTTCGTGATCGACCCGGCTGTTGACCGGGATGATCACGATACGGCACGGGTTTTCGTGATCGGATTCATCGCGCAGATCGGCAACCTGCGGAGCCTTGGACGGCTTGGCCTGCATCAGCGCAGCAATCTGCTCCAGCACCTTGGCGCCGGACACTTGATGCGGCAGCGCCGTGACGATGATGTCGCCGTCTTCAATGTGATAAACAGCGCGCATGCGCACCGAGCCCTTGCCGGTTTCGTACATTTTCAGCAGGTCGGCGCGGGGGGTGATGATTTCCGCTTCGGTCGGATAGTCCGGGCCCTGGATGTGCTCCACCAGTTGCTCGATCGTGGCCTTGGGCTCATCAAGCAAACGCACGCAGGCGGTCGCGACTTCACGCAGGTTGTGCGGCGGCACATCCGTGGCCATGCCCACGGCAATGCCGGTGGTGCCGTTGAGCAGAATATTCGGCAAGCGTGCTGGCAAAACAGCAGGTTCGTCCAGAGTGCCGTCGAAGTTCGGTACCCAGTCCGCCGTGCCCTGACCCAGTTCGCTGAGCAGTACCTCGGAATACCGCGAAAGCCGCGCTTCGGTGTAGCGCATGGCGGCGAAGGACTTCGGATCGTCCGGCGCACCCCAGTTGCCCTGGCCATCCACCAGCGTGTAGCGGTAGCTGAAGGGTTGAGCCATCAGGACCATCGCTTCGTAGCACGCCGAGTCGCCATGAGGGTGGAACTTGCCAAGCACGTCGCCGACGGTGCGCGCCGACTTCTTGTGCTTGGAGTCAGCGTCCAGGCCCAACTCGCTCATGGCGTAGATGATGCGCCGTTGCACCGGCTTGAGGCCGTCGCCGATGTGCGGCAAGGCACGGTCCATGATCACGTACATGGAGTAGTTGAGGTAGGCCTGTTCGGTGAAGTCAGCCAGTGATCGGCGTTCTACGCCATCCAGGCTGAGGTCAAGGGAGTCGCTCATGCGTGCCTCATTATTTCGTGGTCTGGCGCAGCAGCATGGTGCCGCCGCGCTGGGTGAATTCGAGTTGTTTCATTGCGCTCATGCCCAACAGCACTTGCTCGCCGTCCAGACCGGGCACCACCAGGGCGCGCACGTTGTTCAGGGCGATGTCGCCCAGTTGCAGGCGCTCGATGGAGGTTCGAAAGCCCTGGCTGCGGCCATTGGCGGTGCTGACCCAGACAGGCGCCCCGCGTTGTAACTGCAAGGTATCAGCCACCTTGCCCGGAATCGCCACATCGGTAGCGCCGGTATCCAGCAAAAACTGCACGGCCTGATCATTGATCTTGCCCGTACTGACGAAATGCCCTTGGCGATTGCCCACCAGCTGCACCTCGATATAACCATCACCCCGCTGCGAGGTGACCACCGTGTTGGGGTTTTCCTGGCGGTCCTCCCACTCGCCAAAGTACCGCGTCGCCAGAAACAGCGCCGCAGCCCAGGCGAGAATCATCAGCACCTTGCCCGCACGCTTGCCGGGAAGTGGCTGGTTCATGGCTGTTCGCTCCAGCCGCCTGCCGGTGCTGCGAAACGCCAGACAATCGGGCGTTTCTCGCCATCGGCGCGCTCACCAAAATTGTTGTCGACGCCCACCCAGGCGCCTGTCTCGTCGACCACCAGCGCCTCGGTCAGTCCATAGCGCTGATCATAAAGCCGATGGGGCTTGAGCGCTTCGGCTGAGAACGACCAGCAGCGTTCGTTGGCACCGGTCTGCAGGGCACGACGGCAGATACGGTAGGCTGATCGCTCCAGCGCGTAGAGTTTGCCGTTGAACAGTGACAGATCGGCGAAATCCCGCGATACCGACTTGCCGCCCACCTGTGGCGGCAGAACTTCTTTGCCAGGCTCGGTGCGCAACACGCAACTGCCCTTGCAGCGCCAGCTGTCATTTTCCTGGCTTGCCACCAGCAACCCGCGCTGATCCCGCTCGGCAGCCAGCCACAGGCGATTGCCGTCAGGGCTGATCGCCAGGCCTTCATAAATAGCGTTAAAATGTTGCAGCATGCCTTTGGCGCGGGCCTGAGATACCAGCTCGGAAGGCAATTTCAGCCAGACAGGCACCCCGTCGACCGGCACCTTGAGCACTTCGGCATAGGCTTCGCTGACCAGGTATTTGTTGCCTGCGGCATCGCAACTGATGCCTTCGTAATCCAGGCTGCCACCGCGCACGATGGACGAGAGACTGGCCATGGACCGCAAGTTGACCGGCAAATCACTCTCCGGCGCAGACGGCACGGCAATAGCCTGCGGCTCGGCCTGCCAGACGGTTTGCGTAGTATCGAGGCGGTAAATCAGCTCGTCGTCACGATCAGACACCGTCCACAGCCTGCCGCTGCACACCGCCAGTCCCGACAGATTGCCGCCGACCATGCCGTCTACCGGGTGCTCGGAGTCCAGTTTCAGTTGTTCCAGCGGTGCGGCGAGCGCCGGGCTGGTCAGCAGCGCAACGATCAGCGCTAACGCAGGTTTCCTGTAGGCCTGAACTTGCTCGCGACAGGGCCGCAACATCCGAAACATATCGACCAGCAAGGACGCCGCCATCGCGGGCAAGCGCGCTCCTACGGGTTTAGCGCGATAGCGCGGTATCAGGGACACCAAGGTGCCTGACATCAAGTCAGGACCTCGGCGAGGTTACCTTTGGATTCCAACCAGCTTTTGCGGTCACCGGCGCGTTTTTTCGCCAGCAGCATGTCCATCATTTCCGAGGTGGCTGCAAAATCTTCCAGGGTCAACTGCACCAGACGGCGGGTGTTGGGATCCATGGTGGTTTCGCGCAGCTGCGGCGGGTTCATTTCGCCCAGGCCTTTGAATCGGGTGACCTGTGGCTTGCCGCGTTTCTTCTCGGCTACCAGACGATCGAGAATCCCGTCGCGCTCGGCTTCATCCAGGGCGTAATAAATGTCTTTGCCCAAATCGATGCGATACAGCGGCGGCATGGCGACATACACGTGACCGGCGTCAACCAGCGGGCGGAAATGCTGGACGAACAGGGCGCACAGCAGCGTCGCGATGTGCAGCCCGTCAGAGTCAGCGTCGGCGAGAATGCAGATCTTGCCGTAGCGCAGCTGGCTGATGTCCGCAGCACCGGGATCGACGCCGATGGCCACGGCAATGTTGTGCACTTCCTGGCTGGCAAGGACTTCACCGCCATCGACTTCCCAGGTGTTGAGGATTTTGCCACGCAACGGCAGGATCGCCTGAAACTCTTTGTCCCGCGCCTGCTTGGCCGAACCGCCTGCGGAGTCCCCTTCGACTAGAAACAGCTCGGAACGCATCGGGTCCTGCCCGGCGCAGTCCGCAAGCTTGCCAGGCAATGCCGGGCCTTGAGTGATGCGCTTGCGCTCGACCTTCTTGCTGGCCTTGAGACGCCGACCCGCGTTGTTGATCGCCAGCTCGGCCAGCTGCATGCCCAGATCAGAGTGTGCGTTGAGCCACAGGCTGAACGCATCCTTGACCACTCCGGAAACAAACGCTGCCGCTTCACGGGACGACAGACGTTCCTTGGTCTGCCCGGAAAACTGCGGTTCCTGCATTTTCATCGACAGAACGAAAGCAATCCGCTCCCAGACGTCCTCGGGCGCCAGTTTCACGCCGCGCGGCAGCAAGTTGCGGTATTCGCAGAACTCGCGCATCGCATCCAGCAGGCCCTGACGCAAACCGTTGACGTGGGTGCCACCCTGCGCCGTGGGGATCAGGTTGACGTAGCTTTCCTGCACGCTGTCGCCACCTTCCGGCAGCCAGAGCAGCGCCCAATCGACGGCTTCTTTATTACCGGCAAAACTGCCGCAGAACGGCTCGTCGGGCAGGCGCAGGAAATCACTGACCGAGTCCTGCAGATAGGAGCGCAGGCCATCTTCATAATGCCATTCGACCTTCTCGCCGCTGGCCTTGTCTTCAAAGCTGACCAGCAAGCCCGGACACAACACGGCCTTGGCCTTGAGCACGTGCTTGAGGCGGCTGACGGAAAACTTCGGGGTATCAAAATATTTGGGGTCCGGCGCGAAGTACACGCTGGTCCCGGTATTACGCTTGCCGACGGTGCCGACCACGGACAATTCCGAGGCTTTGTAGCCGTCTGCGAACGTCATTTCGTATTCGTTGCCATCGCGCTTGACCCGCACCTTGACCAGCGTCGACAGCGCGTTGACCACCGAGATACCCACGCCATGCAGGCCGCCGGAGAACTGGTAGTTCTTGTTGGAGAACTTACCGCCCGCGTGCAGCTTGGTGAGGATCAGCTCGACCCCGGACACCCC
The DNA here is from genome assembly GCF_900601905.1 of Pseudomonas viridiflava. GTDB lineage: Bacteria > Pseudomonadota > Gammaproteobacteria > Pseudomonadales > Pseudomonadaceae > Aquipseudomonas. Next base: position 28,351 of record NZ_UWFA01000064.1, on the reverse strand, counting down.
TTCCTCCGGGTGAATATCCACCGGCATTCCGCGCCCGTCATCGGACACTTCCAGCGAGTTATCGGCATGCAGAATCACCTGCACCGATCTGGCATGACCGGCAAGGGCTTCGTCGACGCTGTTGTCGATGACTTCCTGGGCAAGGTGGTTGGGCCGCGAAGTGTCGGTGTACATGCCCGGACGCTTGCGAACCGGGTCGAGGCCCGAGAGGACTTCGATGGCGTCTGCGTTATAAGAGCTAGCGCTGGGAGTGGCCATGGGGTCTCGTCATCAGAAATTCGTGGAAAAAACCTGTAGGCGCTGCCGAAGGCTGCAAACAACTTGAACCAAACGGTGAGATTCGATCCATTCGCAGCCTTCGGCAGCCCCTACACTTAATCTGGGTACTGCAATAACTCAGGCGCAAACCCGGCAAAACTCAACAAGGCCGGCAGACGCTCTGCAAAACCTTGAAAGCTGTGATCACCGCCTGCCTGGATACGCAAGGCGCAGGCTCGGTAAAACGTTTCGGCACGCCGATAATCAAGGGTTTCGTCGCCGGTCTGCAACCACACCTGGTAACGCTGCGGATCTTGCGGGGCGGGCACTTGCAGCTCAGCCAGCGCGTGCACATGATCGCGGGTCAGCTCCCAGGTCTCGCCGGTGTAAAGATTCTGTTGGGTGCCGACAAACCCATCAAACAGCTGATGCGGATTGACGGCCGGGTTGATCAACACCGCCTTGAGGCCATGACGCTCCGCCAAATGAGTCGCATAGTATCCGCCGAGGGAGCTGCCGACCAGCAACGGTCGCCCGAGCTCGGCGATGGCCGATTCAAGCTGGACCATGGCTTGGCGCGGGTGATGATGCAATTCGGGGACGCGCACATGTTCGCTCAGCCCCAACGACTGCATCAGCGCCATCAACTGGGTGGCTTTTTTCGACAGCGCCGAGCTGTTCAGGCCGTGAATATAAAGCAGAGAAGATTTTTCGGTGTTCACGCCATCCGCTCCTGGAGCTCTGAGGGGTGCAAAGCCGCGCAGTTTACAGGGGCTAACGGCGAAAGACTCACTTACGTATGTTTCCAGGGCAAAAGATCAATAACCGTCGCCGCCGTAATCGACCTCGAAATCAAAACCGACCACCCGCGACACCCCGGTTTCAAGCCGACCGTCGTCATGCAGACGCAGCCAGCGATAGCCCGGCGCCGTGGTGTCGACCTTGAAATCAACACAGCCCGGCGCGAACTGGATGCAGGTCGAAGGCGAAGCCAGCAACCGCAGATCACCGCGCATCTGGTCAAACTCCTGATGCACATGCCCCCAGAGCACAGCCCGCACTTGAGGAAAACGCTCCAGCACCGCGAACAAGGCTTCCGGGTTGCGCAAGCCTATCGGGTCCATCCACGCGCACCCGATGGGCACCGGATTGTGATGCAGGCACACCAGATGATGGCGCTCCGGCGCTTCACTCAGGGCCTGCGCCAACAGCTGCAACTGCTGATCCTGCAAATAGCCGGGCACCGAACCCGGCACCGAGGAATCCAGCAAGGTCACACGCCAGTTGCCGACATCGATCACCGGATCGAGCAAATCACTCTGCTGCGCGGCCTGGAGCATCTCTACGGATTCGTCATGATTGCCGGGAAACCAGCGCTTGGGGGCCTGAATCTGATCGCTCAACTGGCGAAACGCCTCGTAGGACTCAACGCTGCCGTCCTGCGAAACATCGCCACTGGCAACCAGCAGATCCACCTGCGGCTGTTCGGCCAATACCAACCCAATGACTTTTTCCAGACTCTCCCGGGTTTTCATGCCCAGCAGCGTGCCGTCCGCTGTAGCGAACAAATGGCTGTCGGACAGCTGAACCAGCAGGACTGAGTCGGTAACGGGGACGTTGGGCAAAAGCCATCTCCTTGGGGCAGAGTCTGGCGATTATGGTGGGAAGCTGACGGGTCGGCAAATCGGGGAATGAGCGGTGGGTCGCAGATGTGAAGTTCCGTAGGAGCTCACGAGCAGCGCGAGGCAGCGATGGCGATGCGTCTGACACGGTGCGATCCCTGTCGGAGCCGAGCTTGCTCGCGATAAGGCTTGACCCGATTGACCTGATATCTGCGTCACCTGCATCGCGGGCAAGCACCGCTTCTCATGAGCTCATTCCAAATCAGACTTCACCGCACCACCTCAAACTCATGCCCACACGCCAGGCAATGGCTCAGCCACTCCCCCAAAAACAGATTCAGCTGAGCCTTTTCATCAGGTTGGTGCATGTGCTCATTGGGATATGGATAAATACCCCGAAAGCGTCGGGCGTGTTCGGCGCCAATCACTTCGGCCATACGCGCGTCGTGGTAGACCTGCACTTCCAGGCTGGGCACCGGTAGCCAGGGCAGGCTGTGTTCCTGGCGCACTTGTAGCGTGGTGGTGTACGGGCAATCGAGGAGAACTTCGACCGCCAGCACGCCGAGCATTTGATCACCCTGGGTCACAGCGACCCGGCGTGAGCGCTGGGCGTTGCGCATGTCCGGCAGCAAACGCATCAAGCGCGCATAGTTGGCCTCACAGGCCGCTTGCAGCCCGGCAAGGTCAACTCGGTAGCGCTCGCGCATCAGATTCACGACCATAACCCCCTGACTTCGGTGCGGTTCAATGCCAGCCATTGCAGGGCAATGATTGTCGAAGCATTGATGATTCGCCCGTCACGCACGGCTTGCAGTGCATCGTCGAATGACCACACCGTGACGCGGATATCTTCGCCTTCTGACTCCAGCCCGTGCAATCCCCCTGCCCCTTCACTTTCACAGCGTCCCAGAAACAGGTGAACAAACTCGTCACTGCCGCCCGGAGAAGGGAAATATTTGGTGATCGGCCACAAGGCGCTGAAGACGATCCCAGCTTCCTCTTCTGCTTCGCGGTGAGCAACTTCTTCCGGTTGTTCAGCCTTGTCGATCAGCCCGGCAACCAGTTCGATCAGCCAAGGGTTGGCGGCCTTTTCCAGCGCGCCGACCCGGAACTGCTCGATCAGCACCACTTCATCGCGTCTGGCGTCATAGGGCAGCACGCAGACCGCGTCGTGACGCACGAACAGCTCGCGACTGATCTCCTTGCCCATGCCCCCGGCGAACAGCTCGTGGCGCAGGAAAAACTTGTCCAGTTTGTAGAAACCCTGGAAGCAGTTTTCGCGCCGGGTAATTTCAACGGCAGTCGGGGTCGATCGGGTAGGTTCGGTCATGTGGTTCTCGCTTCGGGCAAATCGTAACGTGATGCCATCGTAACGCGCATCGACAATCAGATGCAGCCCCCTTGAACATGCAGGGTAGACGGCCAATAGCGAAACGAACTCTAATCCGCCCAGTGGCGAACCGATGTCATTGTTTGCAGTCCAAGCAGCCTGCACTCGAACAACGTAACCGTCTTCATTGCCATCGCAAAGGATCAACATGTCGTTATTGAGGATCGCTTCACTGGCTTGCCTGGCGCTCATGCTGGGCGCTTGCCAGAGCCTGTTCCAACCCAATTTCCGTGCGCCACTGCAAGTCCAGCGAGATGCATCCGAGCTGATCAAGCCGGGCTGCACCAGCGCCGACTGTCCGCTGGTAAACATCGACACGGTGCATTTTGCCGATGAGCCCAAGCTGGACGCCATCGTGCAGAAGACCCTGCTGCAACTGACCCGCAACGATTCGAGCGGCCCTCTGCCCGCGACGCTCAAGGACTATCAGAATCAGTACCTGCGCGACTCCCAGGGCCGCAACGCCAGCTATCTGCAAGCCAAGGTACGCGAACAGCATGACGGTATCGTGGTCGTCGAGCTGTCGAGCTATCTGGATACCGGCGGTGCCCATGGCGAGCCAGGCCGGGCCTTCATCAACTACTCGCGCCAGCAGCAGAAAGTGCTGACCCTGGCGGACATGATCGTGCCGGGCAAGGAAGCCGAGTTCTGGCAGAAGGCCGAGCTGGCGCATCAGGGCTGGTTGCTGTCGACCAAGATGAATGAAGATCCGGAGTTCATGAAGAGCTGGCCCTTCAAACGTACTCCGCACTTTGCCCTGACTTACGGCGCGTTCATCCTCAAGTATCAGGTGGACATGATCGCGCCTTATTCCATGGGCCACATCGAGCTGAAGATTCCTTATCCACAGCTCAATGGCATCCTCAAACCGGAACTGTTCCCGGGTCGCGGCTGAGTTTTTTACCCAGCAGCAGCTGCAGCACGCCAGCGACCACAATCGCTGGCAGTGTTGCGCCCACATCAGGGTAGAGATTGGCCAGCAGGTGATAGGTGCTGACCCCGCCCAGCCAGGCCAGCAAGGTCATCCAGCGAAACCCGAGCATTGCCACCTGGCTGCTGCGCCTGCGCAGAATGAAGTGGTCCACCAGCACCACGCCAAATAGCGGCGCAAACACCGAGCCGATCAGCAACAGGAAATTCTGATACTGCGCCAGTGGTGCCAAGCAGGCGATCAAGGTGCAGATCACGCCAATCGCCAGCGCCAGGTGCTCCACCTTCACGCGAGACAGCATGCTGCTGGACACCGCCGCCGAGTGAATATCAGCAAAGGCGTTCTCCGATTCGTCGAGCAGAATCAGCAGCAGCGGAATCCCTAAACCTGCTCCCGCCAGTGCCAGCAGCAAGGCGTTGACCTCACCGCTGGGCGCAAATGCCAGGGTGTACGCCACGCCAAGGCTCATCAGCCAGACATTACCGATAAAGAAGCCCAGCGCCGTACCGCCGAAAACGTTTTTCGCCCGTTTGCCGAAGCGTGAGTAATCGGCAATCAATGGCAGCCACGAAAGTGGCATGGCGATGGCAATGTCGAAGCCCACCGCAAACGGCAGCGAACCATCGCCAGCTTGCGCCCGGAGCACGGCCAGATCAGCCTTGACGAACAGGTTCCAGGTCAGCCAGAGGCAAGCGCCGAGCAACAGCCAGATACCCCATTTGCGCAGTATCTGGCGCACGAAGGTCAATGGCCCGCTGACCGCCAGTAAGGTCGCCAGACCACCGAAGAACAGCGTCCAGAGCAGCGGGCTGGTCCACAGACTGTCTTCGCCAAACGCGCGCGTACCCAGCAAGCTGGCGGCATCGCGCATGACGATGATTTCGAATGAGCCCCAGCCGATCAGCTGCAGCAGGTTGAGGAGCGCAGGCAATGAAGCACCTTTGCTGCCGAGACTGAGCTTCAGCGCGGCCATCGAAGACAGACCGGTGTCGCTGCCGATCACGCCAACTGCCGCCAGCAGCAGAACGCCAATCAGCGTGCCCAGGAAGATCGCCAGCAGCGAACCGGACAGCCCAAGCCCCGGCGCCAGCAAGGCACCGGTTTGCAGGACCATCAGGCCAATACCGAGGGAGAACCACAAAGAAAACAGATCCCGCCCGCCGAAGACGCGATTGGCGGCGGGGATGGGGGAATCGGGGGAGTAGGTGCTGGGGGTGGTCATAGTTTTGGCCCGGGAAGAATAAGGACCCGTTGGAGCGAGGCTTGCCCGCGAATGCGCCGTGTCAGCCATAAATATCTCAACTGAATGGACGCTTTCGCGGGCAAGCCTCGCTCCAACGGAATTGAGTCAGGAAATCAAACTTTCTTGTAAAGCTGGCTGCCTTCCTGTTTGAAGCGCTCAGCCTGTTGCGCCAGCCCTTGGGCGACGTCCAGATCGATGGCTTCAATCTTCTGATTGGCCGCGTACTCCCGCACTTCCTGGGTGATCTTCATCGAGCAGAATTTCGGTCCGCACATGGAGCAGAAATGCGCGACCTTGGCGGAATCCTTGGGCAGGGTTTCGTCGTGATACGAGCGCGCGGTGTCAGGGTCCAGGCCGAGGTTGAACTGGTCTTCCCAGCGGAATTCGAAGCGCGCCTTGCTCAGCGCGTTATCGCGGATCTGCGCGCCGGGGTGGCCTTTGGCAAGGTCGGCGGCGTGGGCAGCAATCTTGTAGGTGATGATCCCGGTCTTCACGTCATCCTTGTTCGGCAGGCCCAGATGCTCCTTGGGCGTGACGTAGCACAGCATCGCGCAACCGAACCAGCCGATCATCGCCGCGCCAATACCCGAGGTGATGTGGTCGTAGCCCGGCGCAATGTCGGTGGTCAGCGGGCCAAGGGTGTAGAACGGCGCTTCGTCACAGCACTCCAGCTGCTTGTCCATGTTCTCTTTGATCAGCTGCATCGGCACGTGGCCGGGGCCTTCGATCATGGTCTGCACGTCGTGCTTCCAGGCGATCTTGGTCAGCTCGCCCAGGGTTTCCAGTTCGCCAAATTGCGCCGCATCGTTGGCGTCGGCAATCGAGCCAGGACGCAAGCCATCGCCCAGCGAGAAGCTGACGTCATAGGCTTTCATGATTTCGCAGATGTCTTCGAAATGGGTGTAGAGGAAGTTCTCTTTATGGTGCGCCAGGCACCACTTGGCCATGATCGAACCGCCACGGCTGACAATCCCGGTGACCCGTTTGGCGGTCAGCGGCACATAGCGCAACAGCACGCCCGCGTGGATGGTGAAGTAATCCACGCCCTGCTCCGCCTGCTCGATCAGCGTGTCGCGGAACAGCTCCCAGGTCAGGTCTTCGGCCGCGCCGCCGACTTTTTCCAGCGCCTGGTAGATCGGCACCGTACCAATCGGCACTGGCGAGTTACGAATGATCCACTCGCGGGTTTCGTGAATATGCTTGCCGGTAGACAAATCCATGACCGTGTCCGACCCCCAGCGAATGCCCCAGGTCAGCTTGGCAACTTCTTCTTCGATAGAAGAACCCAACGCGCTGTTGCCGATATTGCCGTTGATCTTCACCAGGAAGTTACGGCCAATGATCATCGGCTCAAGTTCGGTGTGGTTGATATTGGCGGGGATGATTGCGCGGCCCCTGGCGATTTCTTCGCGGACGAATTCGGCGGTGATTTCTTTGGGCACACTGGCGCCAAAGCTGTGACCGGCATGCTGCTGGGTCAGCAGGCCTGCGGCACGGGCTTCCTGCAGCTTCATGTTTTCGCGGATCGCGACGTATTCCATCTCCGCCGTGATGATGCCCTGCCGCGCGTAATGCATCTGGCTGACGTTGGCGCCCGCCTTGGCCCGGCGCGGGTTGCGCACATGGGCGAAACGCAACCGGGTCAGCTCGGCATCGGCCAGACGTTGCTGACCGAAGTTGGAGGTCAGGCCATCCAGACGCTCGGTGTCATTGCGCGAGTCGATCCACGGCGAGCGCACATCGGCCAGGCCTTTGCGCACATCGATAACGACGCTGGGGTCGGTGTATGGGCCAGAGGTGTCGTACACCGTCACCGGGGCGTTGATCTCGCCGCCAAAGTCAGTCGGCGTTACATCCAGATGGATTTCGCGCATCGGCACGCGGATGTCCGGGCGCGAGCCCTGAACGTAGATTTTTTGCGAGCGGGTAAACGGCTGCACCGATCCGGAATCGACTTGTGCGGACTCACTCAGATTGGCGGCGTTTTTTGGATTTGTACTCATCACGGGCTCTCCAGACATCATCCAGCGGCGGATTGATTGTCGGAGCGAACCTGAGGACGAAAAGACGCACCTGGAGCGGTGCTGAGTATCGACGCGAGATGGCGCTGTTCATTTATTGAACAATCGACCCCGGACGACACTCAAGAGGACTCGCCGGGAGACGAGAAATCTTGTTCCCTACGCAGGCGCTAACCTGATCAGGTTCAACGGGATCCGGTTTAACCGATCTCAGCCTCAAAACAAGGCACCCCGACAAGAACTTCGCCAGTCTAGTCGGGACAGCCGCCAAACGCCAAGCCCGTTTTCAAACGCTGGATAAATGGCCGATTTGCCGGATTGTTGCAACGCCCCCCAGGCACTACACTCGCAGGCTTGTTTCGACTTCAACCGGCAAAAATATTGATGAACAGGGAAAGCACCATGTTGCGCAAACTTTCATTGGCTGTGGCCATTTCATGCGCCGGCAATGCCGGTGCGTGGGCTGCGGATTTGCCGCTTCCCACCCAGACCGGGCTGGTCAACGTCTACCAGGAAGCCGTGGACAACAATGCCGATCTGGCCGCCGCGCGCGCGGATTACGCAGCGCGCAAGGAAGTGGTGCCCCAGGCCCGCGCCGGCCTGCTGCCGAATCTCTCCGCCGGTGCCGACGTCAACAACACGCGCACCAGCATCAATCAGCCCAATATCACCGCAACCCGCAGTGGCACGGTGTATCAGGCAACGCTGAGCCAGCCGATTTTCCGCGCCGACCGCTGGTTCCAGTTGCAGGCCGCACAAGCCGTCAACGAACAGGCCGCGCTGGAGTTGTCCGCCACCGAACAGAACCTGATCCTGCAAAGCGCCCAGGACTATTTCACCGTGCTGCGCGCCCAGGACAACCTGGCCTCGACCAAGGCTGAAGAAGCCGCGTTCAAACGCCAGCTGGATCAGGCCAACGAACGATTTGATGTGGGTCTCTCCGACAAGACCGACGTGCTGCAGGCCCAGGCCAGTTACGACACTTCCCGCGCCAACCGGATCATCGCCAAGCGTCAGGTCGATGACGCATTCCAGGCGCTGGTTACCCTGACCAATCGCGAATACAACGCCATCGAAGGCATCGTCCACACCCTGCCGGTATTGGCACCGGTGCCTAACGACGCCAAGGCCTGGGTGGATACCGCCGCGCAGCAGAACCTCAATCTGCTGGCCAGCAATTATGCGGTCAGCGCCGCCGAAGAAACCCTGCGCCAGCGCAAGGCCGGTCATGCGCCAACGGTTGATGCAGTGGCCCAATATCAGCGTGGCGACAACGATGCGCTGGGCTTCAGCAACCCCAACTACACCGGGCAAAGCTATCGCGGCGACGTCGAGCAGCGCACCATCGGCTTGCAGGTGAATATTCCGATCTACAGCGGCGGGCTGACCAGCTCGCAGGTTCGCGAAGCGTATTCGCGGCTGAGCCAGAGCGAGCAGCGCCGTGAAGGCTTGCGCCGTCAGGTAGTGGAAAACACCCGCAACCTGCACCGTGCAGTGAACACCGACGTCGAGCAGGTGCAGGCGCGCAAGCAGTCGATCATCTCCAACCAGAGCGCGCTGGAAGCCACGGAAATCGGCTATCAGGTGGGCACCCGCAATATCGTTGACGTACTGGATGCCCAGCGCCAACTGTATGCGTCGGTACGCGATTACAACAACACCCGCTACGACTACATCCTCGACAACCTGCGTTTGAAGCAGGCAGCGGGGACTCTGAGCCCGGGTGATCTGCAGGACCTTTCACGCTACCTGAAAGCTGATTACAACCCGGACAAAGACTTCCTGCCGCCAGACTTGGCAGCGGCGGCGAAGAAGAACTTTGAAAGGCCGCCGCAGCGGTGATTGGCTGAGCGAGATTCAAAACCGTGATTGCCTGCAACCCGTTCGGTGCCTGAGCTAAAGTCATCGCGAGCAAGCTCACTCCTACAGTTGATCGCTGAACCTGTGGGAGCCGAGCTTGCTCGCGAAGAGGCCGGGACAACCTGAGTATCTTCCGGGCCTGAAATATTGCCTTCGCAAGCAAGCTTGCTCCCACAGTTGATCGCCGAATCCGTTGGAGCCGAGCTTGCTCGCGAAGAGGCCGGTACGACCTGGGTATCTTCCGGGCCTGAAATATTGCACTTCACTTCGCAAGCAAGCTTGCTCCCACAGTTGATCGCCGAATCCGTTGGAGCCGAGCTTGCTCGCGAAGAGGCCGGTACGACCTGAACATCTTCCGGGCCTGAAATATTGCCTTCGCAAGCAAGCTTGCTCCCACAGTTTGAGTGTCTGGCAAAACTGCCTAGCTTTTCATCAAGCGACCAATCCCCTCCAGCAACCGCTGTAACGCGCCCTGATTGGCCTTCATCACCCGCAACCCTGCCTCAGCCATCTCTCGGGCCAAGGGCGGTTGATCGAGCAGCCGTTGCACGGCGGCCGCCAAGGTCCGGGCGTCAGTGATTTCAGTCAACGCCCCGGCATTGCGCAGCATCGCGGCGATTTCCAGGAAGTTGAACAGATGGGGGCCACTCAACACCGGTTTTGCCAGGGCCGCAGGCTCCAGCAGATTATGCCCGCCGTTGGGCACCAGACTGCCGCCCACGAAAGCCACATCCGCCAAGGCGTACAAGAACAGCAATTCACCCATGGTATCGCCCAGCAGCACCTGGGTTTCAGGCGTGACAGGCTGAGCTGTCGAACGGCGCACGGTGCTCAAGCCCTGCTGCACCGCCAGCTCGTACATGCTGTTGAAACGTTCAAGATGGCGCGGCACCAGAATCAGCAACGCCTCGGGATGGCTCGCCAGCAATTGGCGATGGGCTGAGAAAATACTTTCGTCCTCCCCGGCATGCGTGCTGGCCGCGATCCATACCGGACGTCCGGTCGCTTGCCACTGCTCACGCAACTGCGTCGCATTGGTCAGCAATTGCGGGTCTATGGTCAGGTCGAACTTGATCGAGCCTGTCACCGTCACGCATTCAGGTCGCGCGCCCAACTCACGAAAGCGCTGGGCTTCGGTTTCAGTCTGCACGGCAAGCAGGCTCATCTCGCACAGCATCGGCCGGGTCAGTTTTGCAAAGCGCGCATAGCCTCGCGCGGAGCGTTCAGACAACCGCCCGTTGGCCAGCACCACGGGAATGGTGCGTTTGGTGCACTGATGAATGTGGTTAGGCCAGAGCTCGGTTTCCATGATCACGCCAATCACCGGGCGGACATGATCCAGAAAACGCCCTGCCGCCCATGGCAAATCGTAGGGCAGGTAACAATGCTGAATGCGCGGCTCATTGGCGAACAGCGCCTTGATCCGTTCCGATCCGGTGGGCGTCATGCAGGTCACGGTAATGGCCAGCTGTGGATAACGTGCCAGCAGCGCGCGAATCATCGGCGCGGCAGCAATGCTCTCGCCCACCGAAACCGCGTGCACCCAGATACCGCCCTGCTGCATGACAGGCAGACCAAGGGCGAAACGTTCGCCGATGCGTTGCCGGTAAGCCGGCGCCTTGCGCCCACGCAACCAGAGTCGCAAGGCCACCAGCGGCAGGCCGAGATGAAACAGCAGGGTGTAAAGAGTTCTATTCATGGGCGCGGAGTTTATCGGAACCGCGACACCTGTGGGAGCGGTGCTTGCGCCTCGCGCCCACAGACCTAACCTGTTGGAGCGAGGCTTGCCCGCGAATTGAGCGCTGTTGTGTCTCACGAAAACCGACACTTACCGAATTAACCCATCAGCAAAAGGTCTAGAATGCGCAGCCTATAAAAGGAGTTACTTCATGTCTGCCTACTACCTGCTGGCCATCGCCATTTGCGCCGAGGTCATCGGCACCGTCTCGATGAAGGCCGTCAAAGGCTTGAGCACGCCCCTCCCGTTGTTGCTGGTGATCTGCGGCTATGCGATTGCCTTCTGGATGCTGATTCTGGTGGTGCGCACTATCCCGGTCGGGGTGGCCTATGCGGTCTGGGCGGGCATGGGGATTGTGATGGTCAGCATCGCTGCGTTTTTCATCTACGGACAGAAACTCGACATTCCCGCCATGCTGGGGATGGGTTTGATCGTGGCCGGGGTGGTCGTGATTCAGTTGTTCTCGAAAACCGCCGGGCATTGAAAACCCGTTCCTCTATAATGGCCGCATTCTTCCAGCCACAGAGGTGCCCATGCCTTCCGTTATTTCCACTGACGTTCTGATCGTCGGTGCCGGCGTTGCTGGTCTCTGGCTCAACGCGCGCTTGCGTCGCCAGGGGTTCTCCACCGTACTGGTGGAAAACGCCAGCCTGGGCGGCGGCCAGAGCCTGAAGTCACAAGGCATCATCCATGGCGGCGCCAAATATGCGTTGCACGGGGCGCTTTCCGGTGCCTCGGAAGCCATTGCCGACATGCCGCGTCGCTGGCGTGAGGCCTTGGCCGGTAGCGGGGAGCTGGACCTTTCCGGCGTGCGCCTGCTTTCCGAAGCGCATTACCTGTGGTCGCCGGGCACCCTGGCGGGCAACCTCACCAGCTTCTTTGCCAGCAAGGCCGTGCGCGGCCGTGTCGATCAAGTCAAAGGCACTGATCTGCCGCCCGCCCTGCAAGACCCGAAATTCAAAGGCAAGGTGTATCGCCTGGCCGAACTGGTGATTGACGTTCCGAGCCTCATCGACCGCCTCGCCGAGCTGACCAACGGCAGCCTGCTGGCAGGTTCCGATCTGGAACCGCTGGTCGATGGCGAAGACCTGGTCGGCCTGCGGGTCGACGGCATGGACATTTTTGCCCAGCGCGTGGTGCTCTGCGCCGGCGCTGGCAATGCCGGGCTGCTGGAAAAACTCGGTGTGGCGCAACCGGCCATGCAACGTCGCCCGCTGCATATGGTGCTTGCCAAAGGCCCGAGCCTGAAGCCGCTGTACGCGCACTGTCTGGGCGGCGGACCCAAACCACGCCTGACAGTGACCACGCACCCCGCCGCCAATGGTCAATGGGTGTGGTACGTAGGTGGCGATGTGGCCGAGGCCGATGGCGTCGCCCGCACCCCGGAGCAGCAAATCGCCGCGGTTAAAAAAGAACTCGGCACGTTGCTGCCCTGGATCGATCTGAGTCGGGTCGAGTGGGCAACCTTGCGGGTTGATCGCGCAGAACCGGCACAATCCGGGCTGGTGCGGCCGGATAACGCTTACCTCAGCGTGCAAAATCGCCTGATGGTGGGCTGGCCAACAAAGCTGGCACTGGCGCCGGACTTTTCCGATCGGGTCCTGGCGGCGCTGTCGCATGACGAAATCCACCCAACGCCCCAGCCCTCACTCAAAGGCCTGCCAACACCGCCAAAGGCCGTACCAGCCTGGGATGAACTGCTGCCATGAGCGTAAAAACCCTTCACCCACTTCATCGCCCATTGGGCAGCACCGGGCTGAGCGTTTCCCCGCTGGGGCTGGGCACCGTCAAGCTTGGCCGGGATCAGGGCGTCAAATACCCCAACGGCTTTACTATCCCGGACGACACACAGGCGCAAATGCTCCTGAAAATGGCCCGGGACCTGGGTATCAACCTGATCGACACCGCGCCCGCTTACGGCAACAGTGAAGAACGCCTGGGGCCTCTGTTGCGCGGTCAGCGTCAGGACTGGGTGATTGTCAGCAAGGTCGGTGAAGAGTTCGAGCAGGGCCAGTCGAGCCACGACTTCAGCGCCGCACACACCCGCAAGTCGCTGGAACGCAGCCTGAAACGTCTGGAAACCGATTTTCTCGACCTGGTGCTGGTGCATTCCGACGGCAACGATCTGGCCATTCTCAATGACAGCGACGTCTATCAGACGCTGGCCGATCTCAAGCGCGAAGGCAAGATCCGCGGCTTCGGCTTCTCTGGCAAAACCGTAGAGGGAGGCCTGCTGGCATTGCGCGACGGCGATTGTGCCATGGTCACTTACAACCTCAACGAACAGAGCGAAAAACCGGTGCTGGACTACGCTGCTGCACACGGCAAAGGCATTCTGGTCAAGAAAGCTTTGGCCAGTGGTCACGTTTGCCTGAGCCCGGGCGTCGATGCTGTCCAGGCCAGTTTCGAACTGCTGTTTGACCATCCCGGCGTTGCCAGTGCTATTGTCGGGACCATCAATCCGTTGCATCTGGTTCATAACGTGGCGACTGCCGCTGCCGTGATTCGCCGTCCAGCCTGATGTAGGCGGCCGACCCCAACGCAAGAAGGAGCCGATATGCCGCGAACCCTGATTCGAAAGAATCCCAGTAATTTCAAAACCCTGCCGTTATTTGTCGAAGCCACGCCCGAGGGCCTGAACTACCAGAGCATCGGCATGCCGCTCAACTTCGTCCAGACCTTGCAGCGTCGTCGCAAGATTGAAGTGGCCGACCCCGAACGCTTCTCCACAGAGCTTGCAAACCTCGGCGTGTCAGTGCGCCTGACGCTCAATTGGCAAGGCCGCGACTATTGGGTGCTGGTGCGGCAAAGACGGCAGGATCGTGGTGACGTGGTGCTCAAGCTGATTTCCGGCTACGTTCCGGCCCACGAGCTGAATTTGCCGCTGCACACGGCCATTCAGGAAGTGGCCGAAGAGTGCCTGATCGAAACGCCACAAGGCTGGCTCAGCGGGCGCTTCAATGAAACCTGGCTGCCTGCGCCGTATGCCGCAGCCCTGCATTACCGCGAAGCGATGCCCTTTCGGCTGACGCCGTTGTCTGGCGCCGCACGCCCAGTGCGCTGTGGCAGCATGACCCTGATTGAACGGCCGCGAGCGTACGTGCATCTGCCCACCGCGTCATTGCAGCTCATTTATGACATGCGGTTGGAGGTGCCCAAAGAGGCGCGGCCTCTGAGCCTGTTCCACGTGGACGAATGCCTGGAAAACGAGCAACTGGTTGCCCGCCTCAATCGTAGCAAGCCCGACCTGTACCTTATGCCCCTGGAAAACGGCGTGCCGCTGCCTGAGCTCTACACGCTCAAGCGCGACAAGCTGACTCCGGCGGGAACACGCGGACTGTATCTGGCAGAAAGTTTCGCAGCGCAGGAAGGCTGGGTGGTGCGTGACGAGCGGATTCGCTGGAAGGACTGGCTACGCCAGCAAGGCATGACGCCACCCCCTAAAAAAACCGGCCTCAAACGCCTGACCGGCAAGGCCAGGCAGTTGCTTCAGTTGGTGTCGTTCAAGAGCTGAAAACCAGTCCTGTTGGAGCGAGGCTTGCCCGCGAATTAAACGCTGCGGTGTGTCAGATACACCCCACCATTATTCTTCGCGGGCAAGCCTCGCTCCAACACATCACAGACTCACTGCCCGCGGATTTTCTCGACAATTGCCGTGGTCGAGCTGTTTTCCACCAGCCCCAATACTCGCACTTCCCCGCCGTAAGCCTGCACGATATCAGCACCGACCACTTGATCGATGCCGTAATCACCACCCTTGACCAGCACATCGGGTTTGACGTGGCTGAGCAGGTTTTCCGGCGTGCCTTCCGGGAAGCTGATCACCCAGTCCACAGCCCCCAGCCCGGCCAGTACCGCCATGCGCCGGTCGACGCTATTGATCGGGCGGCCCGGGCCTTTGAGGCGGCTGACAGACGCATCATCGTTGACAGCCACGATCAGGCGATCCCCCTGAGCGCGTGCCTGCTCCAGATAGGTCACGTGACCAGCATGGAGAATGTCGAAGCAGCCATTGGTAAAGACAATCTTCTCGTTGTGCGCGCGGGCGTCATCAATTGCCAGCAACAGTTGCTCCAGCGTCAACACGCCGCGCTCCGAGCCCTCTTCGCGCTGAATGGCACGGCGCAGTTCCGGGGCGCTGATGGCCGCCGTCCCCAGCTTGCCCACCACAATGCCAGCGGCCAGGTTCGCCAGCGCAACGGCGTGGGGCAGTTCTTCGCCAGCGGCAATCGCTGCTGCGAGGGTGGAAATCACCGTATCGCCAGCACCCGTCACATCAAACACCTCACGGGCGCGGGCGGGCAGATGCATCGCCGGATGCTCGGGGCGCAGCAGGGTCATGCCGTGCTCGCCACGGGTGACCAACAGCGCGCCGAGTTCCAGCTCGCGCATCAACAGCGCACCTTTGGCGACCAGATCGGCTTCATCGACACAATGGCCGACGATGGCTTCGAACTCGCTGAGGTTCGGTGTGATGACGCTGGCGCCCCGATAGATCGCGAAGTTTTTGCCCTTGGGATCGGCCAGCACCGGAATGCCACGCTCGCGGGCAGACTTGATCAGCACCTGATGGTTTTTCAGCGCGCCCTTGCCGTAATCCGACAGAACCAGCACCTTGATACCTTCAAGCAGCGCATCGACTTCCAGGCTCAGGGCCTCGGCATCGGTGGCAAAAGGCTCTTCGAAATCGATGCGCAGCAGTTGCTGATGGCGGCTCATGACCCGCAGTTTGACGATGGTCGGCTGATGCGCAATGCGCTGGAACCGTGCACGTACCCCGGCGGCCTTGAGGCTGTTGGCCAGGCTTTCGGCAGCTTCGTCTTCACCCGTGACGCCCACCAGCGATGCAGGCGCACCGAGGGCGGCAATGTTCAGGGCAACGTTGGCAGCACCGCCCGGGCGGTCCTCGATCTGCTCGACCTTGACCACCGGCACAGGCGCTTCCGGCGAAATCCTGGAGGTGCCGCCATGCCAATAGCGGTCGAGCATGACATCGCCCACTACCAAGACTGGTGCTTGATCGAAACGCGGCATGGACAACTTCATCGAACAACCCGTAACTAGAATGAACAGGGGCGGAATCTTAGCACAGGGTTCAGGGTGGCTTGGGGTTGCAAATGAATCTTGATGAGGCAGGCATCGCGCCGTGTCACAGCCAACATCAACCCCGTAGGAGCGGCTTTAGCCGCGAAAAGGCCCGCCTAAACGCCGGATCTTCATCGACAACACTATCGCTCGCGGCTAAAGCCGCTCCCACGGTGCCGCGTAATCTAGATCGCCCCGACCGGCTTGGGCTCGTCCAAGCCCATGGCATGCAGACGCGAGTAGTAGCCGTTCTGCGCCAGCAACTCGGCATGAGTACCGCGCTCGACAATACGACCGCCGTCCATGACCAGAATCAGATCAGCCTTCTCGATGGTCGACAGGCGATGGGCGATGACCAGCGTAGTGCGCCCGTGCATGGCGTTGTCCAGCGCTGCCTGAATATGGCGCTCGGACTCGGTGTCCAGAGCCGACGTGGCTTCATCAAGGATCAGCACCGGGGCGTTTTTCAGCAGCGCGCGAGCGATTGCCAGACGCTGACGTTGACCGCCCGAGAGCAGCACGCCATTTTCGCCGACCTGAGTGTCCAGGCCTTCTGGCAGTTGCTCGATGAATTCCTTGGCGTAAGCATCGGCGGCGGCCGCCTCGATATCCGCACGCGGTGCGCCTGCCAGGTCGCCGTAGGCAATGTTGTTGGCAACGCTGTCGTTGAACAGCGTGACACTCTGGGTCACCTGAGAAATATGCCGACGCAGGTTACGCAGTTGATAGTCGCTGATCTCGACACCATCGAGCAGAATTTCGCCCACGCTGTGCTGATAGAAACGCGGCAGGATGCTCGCGAGCGTGGACTTACCGCTGCCGGAACGACCGACCAGCGCCACCATCTGCCCGGGTGCCACCGAGAAGCTGATGTCATTCAACACCTGCCGTTCAGTGCCGGGGTAGGTAAAGCTCAGGTTCTTCACTTCAAGATGGCCGGAGACGCGCTCACGCTCGACGGTACCGCTGTCGACCTCTGGCTCGACGTCTAGCTGTTCAAAGATGCTTTCTGCGCCAGCAACACCCTTTTGAATGGTTGAGCTGACTTCCGAGAGCTGACGAATCGGCTTTGGCAGCAGGCTGGCAGCCGTGATGTAAGCCACCAGATCGCCGGCGGTCGCATCGCCGCGCAGATACAGGACCAGAAACATCAGCACGGCCATGGCGGTGTAGATCACCAGTTGCAGCATCGGCGTGTACAGCGCGCCGGTTTTGGTCATCTGCAGCTGTTTGCGGGTATTGCTGGTGCTGGCAGCGCCGAAACGGTCCTGCTCGTATTGCTCGCCGCCGAAGCTGCGCACCACGCGGTAGTTCTGAATGGTCTCGGACGCGACATGGGTGACGTCACCCATCGCGACCTGAATCTTTTTGCTTTGCTTGCGAAATTTCTTACTGGCGCTGCCGACCATGGTCGCGATCAGCGGCAGGATAGCCAGCATGACCAGGGTCAGTTGCCAGTTCATCCACAGCAGGTAGGCGAACAAGAAGACGATAGTCAGACCTTCACGAATCACCACTTTGATCGCATCGGTCGCGGCACCGGTGACCATGGTGACGTTGAACGTGATACGTGAAATCAGGTGGCCGGAGTTATGCGTATCGAAATAACGGTTAGGGAGCACCAGCAACTTGTTGAACAGCTCGACGCGCAAATCGTGAACCAGCCCAAGCGACACTTTGGCCAGAAAGTAGTTACCCAGAAAAGAACCCAGGCCCTGCCAAGCGGCGATCAGCACAATCAGCAGCGGCACGGCCTGCAACAGCTGCAGGTCGCGCAAATACGGTACGTTGGGGAACAGCACTGCCTCGGGATTGCTCAGACCGTCGACGAAATACTTCAGAATGCCCGCCAGCATCGGCTGGGTCGAAGCGAAGATAACGAAGCCTATGATACTGACCAGGAATATCCCTACATACGGACGCACATAGGACAACAAGCGAAAGTAAATCTTCATGCTTGATGGGCTGGACGATTCGGGGGATGTCATGAGAATCCGTCATGTATAAAAAGAGGCCGAATTGTATCACAAGCGCTTTTCGCAACTGCCTGCTGCGGTAACATAGACGGCTTTCCAGGCCCTTGGGCGAAGAAACCGGAGTCTCGATGCAAGCGCTTGATCATGCACATTACCTGGGGCTGGTAGAGGGCGCACATGTCCTTGAAGCCGACGTCACGGGTGATAAAGTCCTGCGACTGGTCGACGGCTCAATGCTGAAGCTGTTTCGACGCAAACGCCTGATCAGTTCCGCAGCCTGGTATCCCTACGCTCAGCGCTTCGCAGACAACTGCGTCACCCTGGCCCAACGCGGCATTCGGTGCCCGCAGGTCATCAAGGTTTTCAGGGTCGCACAGATCCAGCGCGACGCCGTGCATTATGCTCCCCTGCCCGGCCAGACGCTTCGCCAGGTCATGGAAGCGCACGGCAGTGGCGATGAACTGCGCGCACAGCTGGGCAGTTTCATCGCCGAGCTGCATGAAAAAGGCATCTATTTTCGGTCAGCGCACCTGGGCAACGTGATCCTTACCCCGGACGGCGCACTCGGCCTGATCGACATTTCCGACATGAAAACCTACCGCCGCCCCCTGCGAAAAAGCCTGCGCCTGCGCAATTTCAAACACATGCTGCGCTACGAGCAGGATCGCCAATGGCTGATCGGGGATAACAACCCGGCATTCATCAACGGCTATCTGCGTGCGCAAAGCCTGTGCGGTGCTGAGGAACTAACCCTGGCAATGGGGTGAGAACACAACCGCTCCTACGGCTAGGGCAGGAATGCGAAGGCGGCTAATAACCTGTGGGAGCGAATTCATTCGCGAAGACGGACGTACAGGCGATGCATATCGGTTGAATGTACCGGCCCCTTCGCGAATGAATTCGCTCCCACCGTTGGACTGCGTCGTGTCAGGCAGACCGCATTCGCAGCCCATACGGGTAACGGCTCTAAGGGACCGGCGAGTTCTGCTCAAGCCTGTGCTCGCGCACCACCCGGCCATAAATCAGCACCGCAGGCAGCAGCACCAGCAACCAGAGTTCATCCGGATTACCCACCAGTTTGCTGCCATCAAAGTTGAGCATCACCAGCGCCGCCGCCAGGTACCAGCCCCACCCGTCACGCAAGCGCACAGCGTGCCAGAGGGTCAACGCCATGACCGCGATGAACAGCACCAGCGAGATAGCGCCGGTGTACAGCCCCATCGCTACGAAAATATTGTGCGGATGCTGAATCGGCACACCGCCGGTCAGGGTTTTGGTCGTCACAAATTCCACGCCACAGCCCAGCAACCAGCCGCAGTGATGCCACTCGCCGGTCATGATCTCGAACAATTCGACACGATAAGAATCGCCCCGCGCAAACAGCAACTGCACCCAAGGCTCGTGTCGACAAAACCATAGCGTTACGCCCGCGCACGCCACGATCACCACCAGGGTCAGCAGGCCACGCATGCGGTAGCGATAAACGATATTGAGCGCCCACAACCCGCCCAGGAAAACTGCACCCACCAGCCCCGTACGGGTTTGCATGACCAACGCCACGGCTATCAAGGTCAGCACCATTGCGCTGCCCGTCTCGACCCAGCGCTTTTCCCTGCTCCAGACCGGCATTGCCCGCCCCAGGGCGCAGACCAGCCAGATGCTGGCGTAAATGACGTTATCCAGCCGCCCCGCCAGGATGGCCACGCGCTGCCCAAAGACGAATTGCCCCGTCATCCAGCTATGGATACTGGAGGCGAAGATATACAGGCAGATGATCCAGAACTGGGCGCGGATGAACCGGCTACTGTTGAAAAACTCGATATTGGTGAGCCCGGCGACGACAAACACGAACAGCCCGACATACGCCACGTGCTTGTAGAACTGGAAATCTCCCGAGTAAAACGCAGGCACCAGAAACCACACAATGAACACCAACCAGGTCCAGCCCAGCGTGCCACTGAACATCCCGGCCAGGCGGCTCCTGGCGAGAAAAAACACCCCCGGCAAAGCGATCAGCGCATAAAAAAGGTTATTGGTGAACTTGGCCGAATCCCACAGGATGAAGCTCAAAATAAAGGCGACCAGCGCTGCGCTGAAGTAAGCAGCGAGCTTGCCCGAGTCTTTGTGCAGCGTGTCAGCCAACATTACTGAGTGCCCAACCTATGATCACTCCGACAACCAGCACCACCAACAGCTTGATGCGATCACGAAGCTTGCGTCGTTGTTTGTCAACGCGTTCCTGGGAGACCACGACATGGTTGCCGAAGCCGGTGTGCAATACCGCATCGTTTTCCAGGATCAACGCGTAACGGTTTTGTGCTGCATAAATGGCAGACAGTTTCTTCTCGCCACCGTGGTCGGCATACGGCGCATGTTGCTTGTAGTCGGCCAGACGACGCAGGCCGGGGTTGAACGAAAATCCCTGCCACTCGGCCTTGTGCGAGCCCAGCTTGTAGAACGCAATGCCCTGCACCACTTCGCGGGCATTGAGGTACATGTAAGGACTGTGGACCAGCAAATCATGGTTATAGCTGCGCAACCAGACCTGCAGCGCCTGCGGGTCGTTTTCCAGCAGCGTCATGGACTCTTCGACAAAGCCTGGGCGGTAGAAGTCCCAGTCATCCTCGCAGTGGAACACCCAGGAGGTCTGGATCAGCGCATAAGCGGCATCCACCGAACGCATCTGCCCCAATTTGGGGTTGTTGATGATAAAGCGGGTAAACGGGCGCCAATGCTCGGGAATGCACTTCTCAACCTGGGCATCGCCAGAATCTTCGGTGATCAACACCGCACGAATCGGCGCGGTGTTGAATCGGTCAAACGTTTCAAGCGTACGCGTCAACAGGTCAAACCGTCCGCAACTGGTGACTACCAGCGTGATATCGCTACTTTCGCTGAACTGCATCATGTGTACTCAATCATTGAAATTTCAAAGGCGATTACAGCCCCAACCGATACTTCAGGCGGTCCAGCCAGCTCATGGCCGGCATTGGCCGCAACGGTGCACGCATTTCTTCAACAATGGCCTTGCCCAGTGCGTGGAAGGTATAGCGCTGCTCGACCAGCGCCCGGCCGTTAACGGCAATATCCCGGGCCAGATTCTGGTCATTACGCAACTGCGCCAGCTTGACCTGCAAGCTGGGTATGTCTTGATACAGGACGATGTTGTGCATGTCGACAAAACCCAGCGCGCGGTTTTCTTCAGCGCCCTGGTCGTAAGCCAGCAGCACGCAACCACAGGCCATGGCTTCGAAGTTCTTGATCATGTATTCGCCCATGCCCACATCGGCACTGACGAAAAACCGAATCCGGTTGAGGGTCTGGCAATACTCTTCGCCGGATTTGGTGCGGGTTACGAGCAGATTCTCGACCCGGCCCAGCTCATCCAGCAACGCCTTGCGGCCACTGTAAGCCACGCTATTGGTGCTGCCCACGAACGCCAGCTCGATGTCGCGCTCGCGATCTTCACCTTGCAGCAGGCTCTGGTCATATCCCTTGGGCACGAACACCGCGTCGAAGCCTTCTGCGCGCAGGCGCTCGCTGACCATGAACCCCGAACAGATCACCCGCGCCCACGGCAGCTTGCGGTAATAAGCACTGAACTCGCCGGTGTACTTGCAAGGGATATAGTTCTGGTAGGCATCGTGTTCGAGGATCACCAGGTTGGGGATCGTGCGAATGAAGCCGACCTGCCGGATTTCATGCTTGAAACGCAGGAAGAACACGATCCGGTCGTACCGGGTTACGTCCACTTCGCGGCGGAAATAACTGCGCAGGTTGCGCTGCTCGGCAGACGTCAACCAGCGGGTTTCACACTCGCAATGGGCGGCAATGCCTTCATACAAACGATCCAGAATGGCGCGTTGCTCTTTCTGAACCAGAAATAGGACTTTCATTATTTTCCTTGCAGTACCGCAGCCTGCTGAATCAAATCTCTCGACGCCAGAACAGTTCGTGACGGCGAACAGCCTTCCTGAAGAACTCGTTTTCACCCTCGACCGGCCAGCGGCGTCCGGCCAGCTTGCGCTGCAACCAGCGGCGCAGTCGGCGCTTGAGCGGCATGGGTGGCTGCAAGTCATGCATCATGCCCAGCGCCATGGCCTTGTCCCGCTGCTGCGCGACGGACAGGTTCAGGCTGTAAGGCGTCAACTGCAGAGACGGATCAAACACCGGCGGCAAACCGATCCCGTCATACGCGTTGCCCATGGGCCAGCGGTCATTATCGTGCAAATGGTTGGCGTAACCGAGTACAACCTCGGGCTGCCACTCAAGACCTTGCAGCGCCTGGAGCACTGCAGCCTGGGCGCAGATATGGTCAGGGTGCGGGTCAATCGCCGGGTGCGGCATGACCAAAACTTGCGGCCGCGCCTGCAACAACAACGCCCGCAGGTCCGCCAGCAGGTTGTTCCAGGTCGGCGCGCCGTCCACATCGCCCGGCAGGGGCATGGCATTGAACTGGCGAAACAGCCGTGTATCGAGCAGATCGGCTTCACGGGACGCAATGGGCTGATCGGGCGCGGCCTGCATGGCAGGCAATTGCAGGCAGAAATAACCGAGCTGTACACACTGTGCTTCCGGCACGCCGCCCCAGCGCGGAACGGCAATGCTGTCCCAGGCGCGCAATCGCCCCTTGATGCGGGCGGCTTCGGCGCGGTCCATACCCATCGCCTGATAATGCTCGGCCTCGATTTCGCCAGCGGTCAGGGTCACGACCCAGGTGTCGGCGGCCTGACTGTACAGCCCGAACGCAGCCAGCTCGGCGTCGTCCGCATGAGGGGCGATGACCATGACCCGCTGCTGGCGCGCATCCGGCTGACGGAACAGCCACAATCGCGGGACCCCGCTGATGGCGCAGAAACGCCCTTTTATCTGCAGCGAACCTGACGCCAGAGAAAGACCGAGACCGGAGAGGTTCAAATAACGCAAGCCATCGACGCCGCGCTCGAAGGTCTGGCGATCACTCACGCCATCACCTGCCAGCTCGACGACCGGGTCGAAAAAGCGCCCCAGCCAGTTGGCGCGGACATTGACCGCCAGAATCAGCGTGTCATCGTCCGCCAACTGCAACGGCGTCTCGCAGCGCAAACGGCCTGCATCCAGGCGCACGCCAGTGACTTCAGCGTCCGCCGTAAAGTTGTACTGATAGTCGTCTTTTCGCGAATAGAACAGATGGTCGGCGAACCAGGCTTCGTGGGCCATCCAGCCGACAATCGCCAACACAATCGGCAACCACCACGCCACCGCGAAACCCAGCACGATCAGCACAAGCACGCCGATCAACAGCGCCACGCGCTTGTTACGGCGATGGCGCTTGAGCAACTGCTGCTTGCGGCTCATACCTGGAACACCGGCACGGGGTTGCACCATCGGTCCTTGTACTCGCGATCTGCACGACCAAAAGAGAAACGCAACGGTTTGCCCAGGTTACGGGCGTCTTCCCAGGCGCTCTGGGTGTTGAGGAAACTGAGCACGCTGCCAGGGCTGAAATCGCGGGTCTCGGGATCCACGCCACCGTTGACGTACTCGACGCTGATCCACTGCGGCGACTCGGCGCGATAAATCAACTGAATCGCAATCGGCGCGTCGTTGAGGAACACCACCGAACCGATCAGCAGCTCACGCAGCAACTCGATGACTTCGGCCATATGCTCGGCGCCCGTTGCGGCAAAGCCCCAGCGCCGCTGGAACAGGTCGCAATACATGCGGGCCATTTCCGCGCTGGTGAAATCTGTGACTGGCCGCACCACGCCGCCCGCCTCTTCCAGCAGGCGCAATTCACGGCGCTGGTTGTAGCGAAACTTCTTCGACAATTCTTCCGGAGCGCGGGCCATGGCCAGCGATTCGGCCTGTGGTTTGAGGGTGCTGACACGGCCCTCATTGAGTGACGACAGGTAACGACCGCCATGACGCACGGGCACCTGAACATCGGCGGCAATCGGCAGGATCAGCTCGGCGTTGCCCAGATCAAACAAGCCTTTTTTGCCGGCGCTTTTCAGCACGTCCTTGGACAAGGCCAACGAACGCCCCCACGTAGCAATCGCGCCCTTGAGCTGGCCGTCCTGCTCCCAGCCCAGATAGCGCACAGGAATCTGCGCCAGGTGCGCCAGACGTTCGATCACCATCGGGTGAGTCGCCACGCTACCGCCCAATCGCTGCCAGGTCGCCTGATAGGTGACGGCGTCGATCAGTGTCCAGCCACGCTCACGCCAGCCTTGGAATCGGTTGAGCATCAGGACTCCGCAATCAGGCTGGTGACTTGCGGCAGACGCCAGAACACATCGCGTACCGCCTGATCCGAGAAGCGCTCCTGCAAACGCAACAGCATCAGCTCGGCGCAGGCCTGGCGTTGTTCATCATCCAGATTCGCCAGATGAACCAGCCCGTGCGCCAGGCGTTCATCGTCGGCAAAGGGGAACAGTACGCCCACGCCCTCAACCACTTCCTTCGCCCCGCCACAGGCCGTGGCCAACACCGGCACGCCCGCAACCATGGCCTCCAGCAGAACCATGCCGAACGGTTCGTGATCAGAGCTCAGGGCGAAAATATCGAATGCTTTGTAATATAGGCTCGCCTGGGCAACTTGCCCAAGAAACAACACCTGCGAACCAATGCCCAACTCCAGCGCCAGGGCTTTGAGTTCTGGCTCCAGCCGCCCCTTGCCCAGAATCGCCAATTGGCTGTTCTGCGGCAGGCTCGGCAGCGCCTTGGCAAAACCACGCAGCAGCGTGGCCTGGTCCTTGTCCGGATGCAGGCGCCCGACATTACCGATGATAAATGCCGACGCCGACAGCCCCAGTTCGATGCGCGCCTGCTCGGCGGACAGCTGGCTGGCCTGCAACTGCTCGATATCGATGCGGTTATACAAGGTCTGAATGCGGCCGGTCGGCCAGTCCGGCAAGCTTTTGCGCATGTCGTCGCGCACCGCATCGGATACGCCCAACAGGCTCAAGCGCCCACGGAATACATGTGCAAAGAGTTTGCGGGTACGGCGCTGGTAGTCGCCAAACGCATGGTGCACGCCAACCACCGGCAAACGGGTGGCCAGCAGCGCGATGTACACCGGTTTGAAGCGATGGGCGATGCAGAAACTGAAATTACGCGACGCCGCGATCTTGCGCAGGTCGCGGATCGCCCCCAGCTTCAGGCCCCGAACCGAGGCCGAGCTGCGTTCGAGAAACAACACTTCGTCAGATGCGCAACCGGCCGCCACATCGGCGTCGGCCGCGCCAGTCAGGAATACCGTGGTGACACGGTAGCCTTTGCCGACGAACAGGCTGGCGTATTGCCGGGCGCAATCGAGAAACGGACCGTCATAGCCGTGACAGAATTGCAGCACATGGCGCTCAGCCGAGCGTGTCATAGGTTTCCACGCCGTCTTTGACCACCAGAATGTCTTCCATGATCAGGTACTCGAGATCCGAGCCAAAGAACATGTTCAAGGCATCCGTCGGCGAGCAGATCATCGGCTCACCACGGCGGTTCAGCGAAGTGTTCAACGACACACCGTTGCCGGTGAGGTTTTCCAGCGCTTTCATCATGTCGTAGTAGCGCGGGTTGTATTCGCGCTTGAGCACCTGGGCGCGGGACGTGCCGTCTTCATGGACGACTTCCGGGACGCGGGTCTTCCACTCTTCAGCCACTTCAAAGGTGAAGGTCATGAAAGGTGCCGGATGATCGATCTTGATCATCTGCGGCGCCACGGTGTCGAGCATCGACGGGCAGAAAGGCCTCCAGCGCTCGCGGAACTTGATCTGATGGTTGATGCGGTCAGCCACACCCGCCACGCTTGGGCAACCAATGATCGAACGACCGCCCAAGGCACGCGGACCGAACTCCATGCGTCCCTGGAACCAGGCCACCGGGTTCCCCGCGACCATGATCTGCGCGATGCGCTCCGGGGTGTTTTCGATCTGGCGCCAGACTGGCTTGCTCGGGTGACGGGCACAGGCCGCAATCACGTCTTCATTGGTATACGACGGGCCGAGATAGACGTGTTCCATCTTCTCCACCGGCACACCACGAGCATGGGAAACGTAAGCCGCCGCGCCTACTGCCGTACCGGCGTCACCTGAGGCAGGCTGCACGAACAGCTCTTTGACTTCCGGGCGGGCGATGATTTTCTGGTTCAGCTTGACGTTCAATGCACAGCCGCCCGCGAAGGCGATCTTGCCGGTTTCCTTGAGGATGTCGCCCAGATAATGGTCCATCATCTGCAACGCCAGCTTCTCGAACAGCGCCTGCATGCTGGCCGCGTAGTGGATGTACGGCTCGTCGGCGATATCGCCTTCGCGCTTGGGGCCCAGCCACTCGATCAGCTTCGGCGAGAAGTAGAAACCCTTGCCCTTTTCTTTATAACGACGCAGGCCGATGACGTTGGCCAGTTCGGTGTTGATCACCAGTTCGCCGTTTTCAAAGGTCGCCAGACGCGAGAAATCATATTTGCTGGCATCGCCATACGGCGCCATGCCCATCACTTTGAACTCGCCGTCGAGCATCTCGAAGCCGAGGAACTCAGTGATCGCGCCATACAGGCCGCCTAGGGAGTCCGGGTCGAAGAACTCTTTGATCTTGTGGATCTTGCCGTTTTCGCCATAACCAAAGAAGGTCGTGGCGTACTCGCCCTTGCCATCGATGCCCAGGATCGCGGTTTTCTCTTTGAAACCGGAGCAGTGATAAGCGCTGGAAGCGTGAGCCAGGTGGTGCTCGACCGGCTCGATCTTGATCTTCTTCGGATCAAAACCCAGTTGCTCCAGGCACCAGACGATCTTGTTGCGATAGCGCTTGTAGCGGCGATTGCCCATCAGCAGCGCATCAAGCGCACGATCCGGGGCGTACCAGTAGCGCTTGGCATAGTGCCAGCGCGCCTTGCCGAACAGGCTGATCGGCGCGAATGGAATCGCCACCACATCAACGTCCGAAGGCTTGATACCCGCTTGCTCAAGACAGAACTTCGCCGACTCGTAGGGCATGCGGTTCTTTGCATGTTTATCGCGAACGAAGCGCTCTTCTTCCGCCGCGGCCACCAGCTTGCCGTCGATGTACAAGGCTGCGGAAGGATCATGGCTAAGGGCGCCGGACAGGCCAAGGATCGTCAATGCCACTAGGGTCTAGCCTCTTTAGTCTGCATGCAGGCGCCAGGCGCCCGAGAAAAATGTGTGTCCTCGCAGCGGGCGAGGATCAGCTAAAGCGCGGGATTATAGCGTAATGACTGGGGGGTTTGCTTGGGTGTGAACAAATCCCTCTGCGGGTCACGTAGCCATCATTGCTGAGTCAGACTTTGCTCTCTACTGCCGGTTTTCAAGCACAGACGTGGGCAGCAGTCTGAGTTCGTAGCTGTCGGCTTCAAGCTCGAGTTCGCCGTGATAGACCTGCCCCTCGTGCTCGCAACGCACCCTGGCCCTGGCGTAATCGAGGCCTTTTGAGTCGGCGAGGTAGGAGAATTCGAGGAGTGCGCCCTCCTGAAAAATGCAGCCAGGGCAGTTGTCAACGTGGTCGCCTCGATAGAAAACGAACCTGTGCATTTCTTTTATCGTCAAGGTGAAGGCCTGATACGGTCTAAAGCTATCCGTCAGGGTTACGAAGTGAAGCTCCAGTGAATCACCCCTTACAACCTGATCCAGGCGCATCCGCTTAAGCCGCAAGAAACAACGCAGCATTCGGCCAAGCGGCCGGGCTTGTAGCGGTCGCCAAAAATAATAAGGAACATTGATGATCAGCTTGAAAGCATTGAAGCCAAACGTACAGGCTATCGCCGGCATTATAAATAACCAGATACGACTACAAGGGTCTATCCCATTCCTGACTGGCCATTGACGGCATGACCTAGGGTTCAAAACTATTTCAGACGTCACCCAAAAAAAGAATGCGCTGATCAACATGTAAAACAAAAACAACCCCACAATCCATTCAACATTCCCGAGGCGCTCCGCTCGCTCAGAGAAGCGAATTTTCTTCATACTCATGAAACTCAGTCCTTATACCGTACATAACGCGCCATCAGGTTTGGGCGTTGAAAGGTGTCTATACCGTCGATGTTGTCCAGCAACTGATCTACATAAAGTTTGAAGAGCGCGTCATCCATGTCGATCCAGAAACGCGGATTGCGACCGGTTTTCAGGTCGTGGGCAGCGGTGGTCGGGTCAAGGTGGCGGAACTCTTCATAGCGCGGTAGCTCCGGCAGCGGGCCGCTGGTGTCCATGTAGTTCTGCAGGTAATCCCACAGCGCGC
>NZ_UWFA01000369.1 GCF_900601905.1 Pseudomonas viridiflava | reverse complement strand
CAGCCTGTTCAACTCCTATCAGGGCGTCATCGGCGAGCTGAGCGGCTGGCTGACACCCAGTGGAGTACCGATTTTCTGCCGCTCTGGCAGGCGCATAGCAACGCCTCCATGACCGGGCGAGCCCTGCAGCAACTGGATTCGGCGTGGAAAGGCTTTCTCAAAGCCATCATGGGGTTATGGGGAGATATCAAAAGACTCTACAACCTGGTTGCCCATCCCCGAGAAAACTACGAGAAGCTGAAGAAGTTCTTTACCGAGGAAGAGATCAAGAAGATCTAC
>NZ_UWFA01000139.1 GCF_900601905.1 Pseudomonas viridiflava | reverse complement strand
GTTATGTCCACAGCGACCTGGGTTTTGGCGCAGTGATAGCCGGTCTCGTCATCAGTGTGCAGTACCTCGCCACCGTCATCAGTCGCCCTTGGGCGAGCCGAATCATCGATAACCTGGGCAGCAAGAAAGCCGTCCAGCTTGGCTTGGCGGGCTGCGGTTTGAGCGGAGTGTTCATGCTGGTGCCCGTCTGGCTTGAAGCGTGGCCGATGGCGAGTCTGGTGGTGTTGCTGATTGGCCGGGTGATTCTGGGCAGCGCGGAGAGTCTGGTGGGTTCCGGC
>NZ_UWFA01000478.1 GCF_900601905.1 Pseudomonas viridiflava | reverse complement strand
ACTGAGACTGATCAGATCTTTTCCAGGCAGTTTTTTGAACACCTGCTCCAATACCGCAGCTGGCAGTCGCTCAAATGGAGAAAGCGTCGAAAGAGCCGCCGCTACGGGAATATGCCCACTCGGATCCCTCACGTTAACCGGATCCCCCAAACAATAGGCATAAGCGTTCAAGCCGCCCCAACCAAACGGGCTTAGCGTGTCAGGATTATTGAAACGCATCAGGACCGGATTGAACGCTCGATAACCATTACCCAGCAAATAATGCCCGGTCACCGGATCAGCACGCTCCCCGTTGAAGCCCGGCACCTGCGTGCCTTTCAAGCGATGGCCGTAAGGGCTGTAGACCAGCGACTGACGCTCCTGCGCCGTCACAGCATGCAG
>NZ_UWFA01000557.1 GCF_900601905.1 Pseudomonas viridiflava | reverse complement strand
ACGTCAATCGTGGTCTGTCATTGCTTGATCTGATCGAAGAGGGCAACCTGGGCCTGATCCGGGCTGTCGAAAA
Source organism: Pseudomonas viridiflava (assembly GCF_900601905.1). GTDB lineage: Bacteria > Pseudomonadota > Gammaproteobacteria > Pseudomonadales > Pseudomonadaceae > Aquipseudomonas. Next base: position 267 of record NZ_UWFA01000557.1, on the reverse strand, counting down.
ATTCGATCCTGAACGCGGTTTCCGTTTTTCTACCTACGCCACGTGGTGGATTCGCCAGACCATTGAACGAGCCATCATGAATCAGACCCGGACCATCCGGTTGCCGATTCATGTCGTCAAGGAACTGAACGTCTACCTGCGTGCGGCCAGAGAGCTGACTCAGAAGCTCGACCACGAACCGTCTCCTGAAGAGATCGCCAACCTGCTGGAAAAACCGGTAGGCGAGGTCAAGCGCATGCTGGGTCTCAACGAGCGGGTATCTTCGGT
>NZ_UWFA01000019.1 GCF_900601905.1 Pseudomonas viridiflava | reverse complement strand
GCGTATCAGCCAGACGATGGTTTCCTGTCCTGCCGTCCAGAGCGGTGGGGTTTGGGCAGTACCGAACAGTTTGAACATCAGGATATCCATCACCCGATTCAACGGAACAGGGGCCGCGCCGAAGGTGATGCACACCAGACAGGACATCAGCAGCACGAGCGTGAGGGTAACCAACAGACCCGTGTAACGGCTTCGCCGCTCGGTCAGCCACTGCGCCAGCGTCATTGCTTCACGTCATGAAATGCCGCTGCAAGCGTCTCGATGGCCGAGACGTTGTCGAGCCCTGGCGTTACCGCCACGTAAGGCAGCACGACATAGCGTCGGTTGCGGATCGCATCGACAGATTGCAGCGCCGGGTTGCTTTCAAGGAAGTGCTGTTTCTGCGCAGCGCTGAC
>NZ_UWFA01000323.1 GCF_900601905.1 Pseudomonas viridiflava | reverse complement strand
TCCCAGCACCTGTGCGACTTCGGCATCCAGCTTGTCCGAAGGGCCTTTGTGACGACGGCCGAACGGAAATACCACTGCGCGCAACAGCCCGCCCAGCAAGCGGTTGGGGAAGTTGCCGAGGATTTCGTCCATGGCGCGTTCCGAATGCCCCAGGCTTTCTTCCATGGCCCAGCGAAACAGCGGGCTCATGTGATCCGGCGAGCCGAGATCGTGATAACGCTTGAGCGCTGCCGAGGCCAGGTACATGTGGCTGAGTACATCACCCAGCCGCGCCGACAGGCGCTCGCGGCGCTTCAGCTCGCCACCCAGCAGCATCATGCTCAAGTCCGCCAGCATGGCGAACGCTGCGGCCTGACGGTTCAGTGCGCGGAAGTAACCCTGGCTCAGGGCGTTGCCCGGCGCCCGTTCGAAATGGCCAAAGCCCAGGTTGAGAATCAAGGTGCTGGCGGCGTTGCTTACCGCAAAGCCGATGTG
>NZ_UWFA01000008.1 GCF_900601905.1 Pseudomonas viridiflava | reverse complement strand
AATCTTGACGATGACCTACTCTCACATGGGGAAACCCCACACTACCATCGGCGATGCATCGTTTCACTGCTGAGTTCGGGATGGGATCAGGTGGTTCCAATGCTCTATGGTCGTCAAGAAATTCGGTTG
>NZ_UWFA01000189.1 GCF_900601905.1 Pseudomonas viridiflava | reverse complement strand
CGCTACGGTCCGCAATTGCTGGTACAGAGCTTTCACGCCAGCCTGGATCGCGAGGCTTTGCTCGCCGTGCATGCGCAGATCAATACCTACTTGGGCGTGGAAACACTGCTGGTCTACAACGATCGCTCGCAGGGCAATTCGCGGGTGGACCGTGAGGACACCGTCTACAAGGCCGAAGAAGCGGCCCTGGCCGATCATGTCGGGCATGAATGGGGGCTCAATTACCGGGTTCGGGGGCGGCACGCCGGTCAGGACCCGCTGTTGTTTCTCGACCTGCGCAACACGCGCGGCTGGGTCAAGCAGCACAGCGCCGGCAAAAGCGTGCAGAACCTGTTCGCCTACACCTGCGG
>NZ_UWFA01000057.1 GCF_900601905.1 Pseudomonas viridiflava | reverse complement strand
GTATGTGCTGGACGAGCAACAGCAACCGGTGCCGGTCGGTGTGATCGGCGAGCTTTATATCGCGGGCGCGGGCGTTGCCCGTGGCTACCTGAATCGCCCGGACCTGACCGAAGAACGATTCCTCACCGATCCGTTCTGTGCAGATAACCAGGCACGTATGTATCGCAGCGGCGATCTGGTGCGCTGGAACAGCGATGGCACGCTGGATTACGTGGGTCGCAACGACGATCAGGTCAAGATCCGTGGTTTTCGTATCGAACTGGGCGAAATCGTCAATTGCCTGCACCAATTGCCGGGGATCAGGGAGGCGGTGGTGCTGGCCCGCGAAGACGAACCGGGCAATGTGCGCCTGGTCGCCTATTTCACCAGCCAACAAGACGTCGAAGCACCCGCGCCGGGACAGATGCGTGCGCACATGCAGGCC
>NZ_UWFA01000014.1 GCF_900601905.1 Pseudomonas viridiflava | reverse complement strand
CGGCGTGTCTCAGGCGCAGACCGATATCGCGCTGGAAAGCATGAATTATCTGGTGGAAGGCGTTGTTGGCCAGATCTGAGGAGCGCCCGATGTTGGTCTCGCGAACCCTGCGGCGTCTTGCCGTAGCGCTGTTGCCGGGCCTGCCAACGCTGTTGGCGGTGCTGTCGTCATGCGTGCTGTTTCTGCTGTTCCTCAAGGTTAAGGGCACGCCTGCGTGGTAGGCCCTGCATCTGGTCGGAGAAGGCGCATACGGCTACTGGTTTTCACTTGAAAAAACCTTC
>NZ_UWFA01000159.1 GCF_900601905.1 Pseudomonas viridiflava | reverse complement strand
GATCACTCCCGCGCGCAAAGCCTCCTCCACCAGGGTGTTGGCGCGCCCGGTATTGATGCACGCGAAACGACCCTGCGGCGTTTCACTGATTTCCCAGGTGCCCGGCAATTTGCGCTTGGGATCACTGGAGCGACTGAACCAGACGCGCCCTCCCGGCATCATGCAATTGAGCATCGAACCGGTGTTGGGGCAATGAATGGTCAACAGCTCGCCGCTTTCGGTCTCGATATCGGCCAGGAAACGTTTGTAGCGAACAATCAGGCGACCCTGCTCCAGCTCAGGCGAAAACCGCATCAGGCGCTCCAGCTGCGCAGGCCGCGGGCGATGCGCTCGACAGCCTCCTGCAATCTGGGCAGGCTCTGGG
>NZ_UWFA01000070.1 GCF_900601905.1 Pseudomonas viridiflava | reverse complement strand
ACTCAGCCAGACGCGCAAGACGTTGCGCGAGGTGATGAACGAGGACAATAACCGACACCCCGCGCCGCGCCTTGAAGACCCCGATTTACCTGCAGAGCTGCAGGCTCGCCTCAAAGCCATCCCGCCAAGCGCCGAGCCGCCGCATATGTACGCTGGCCATGAAGTTCGGGTGTACACGCTTCAACAGTATTACCTCGAACAACGTTTCGTCGGCACCAGCCCCGCGTTCATCGCCCGGCATCGCAGAACCCTCTGGACGCTTTATCGCCAGATGGACAAGCCCACCAAGGACGCCCTTTACGGTGCCAAATTCGGCCAGCGCGGCATCAATGACTTGATTGATCGCCCGCGCATGGACGCCTTCCTCAAGCAGCAACGGGCGGTGTTGCAGCCGCTGAACGAAGCACTGGAAAAGATCACCCAGGATCGTATCAACCTGTTGATCAAAAACCGTCTACACCGGGCCATCTGGTATTACGACATTGAAGACG
>NZ_UWFA01000271.1 GCF_900601905.1 Pseudomonas viridiflava | reverse complement strand
CCACATTATTTGGCAAGCAGCTTGACTTCATAAAGTCCCAAACGACTCGGGACTTCGCGCCAATCACTGCTCAGTATAAATTTTTCATTTTACTTCCTCCTCTTAATGAACAACATGAAATTGTGGCTAGAGCAGAAAAAGCCCTAATACTATTAGGGCAGCTCGAAAAACAATTAGTCACTGCTGAGAGTTTGGCGACTTCTTTGAGTAGTAGCATCTTAGAAAGTGCTTTTAATGGGGTCTTAAGTTCAGAATGGCGGGAGCAAAATGAAGCAACTGGCTCCCTACAAACTTCTAGT
>NZ_UWFA01000491.1 GCF_900601905.1 Pseudomonas viridiflava | reverse complement strand
GCATTGGCGCGAGCATCGGTACCACCGGCCTGATCGAGAACCTCGGCAAACCGGCCGCCTACCGCTGGGGCTTCGGGCCGTTGCTGAACTGGACCCTCCCGTCCAACGGCTCACGCGCACGTATCCATCAAGCCGAAGCGTCGGCGCAGGCATCGTTGGCACGCTTTGACGGCGTGGTGCTCAACGCCATCCGTGAAACCCAGACCGGCCTGGCGCAGTACACCGCCCTGCTCGACCGCCGCGATGCCCTCAAGGAAGCCGAACAATCGGCCAGAGAAGCCGCTGACCAGACCCACCGTTTCTACCAGGCCGGACGCGCCTCGTTCCTCGCCGACCTGCAAGCCACCCGCACCTACACCGACGTACGCGCACAAATGGCCGAAGCCAACACCGAAG
>NZ_UWFA01000045.1 GCF_900601905.1 Pseudomonas viridiflava | reverse complement strand
CCCCGCACGACCCCGAGGCGCACGGCGTTGATCTGTACGAGCGAGCCCTTGCGGGTGAGTTCGGGCCGGTTCAAGACACGCCGCTTGAGCTGGTGCGCGTGCAGGTCATGTGTGCGCGCGGCGACCGCTCTGCGGCGGCGACCGCTCGCATTGATGCGCTGGTCAATCAGTACGAGGAGCTGCTCGACGCCGTAGCGCTGAATATGGCGACCGATGCCCAGCTCGCGGCCATGCCTGCGCTCAAGGCTGAGATCGACGCACAGCGTCTGTATCGCGTGCAGCTCGGCCAGCTCGACACGAAGCCTGGCTA
>NZ_UWFA01000223.1 GCF_900601905.1 Pseudomonas viridiflava | reverse complement strand
GTATTGGCCAGCTCCTGCGAGCTGTTGTTGGAAAACCCTGCGCTCGATCTGCGCGGGCGACGTCAGGTCGAGCGTATCGGCCGCGCGTGTGAAGAGATGCGTGACCTGGTGCAGACCTTCCTCATGCTTGCCCGTACCCAGCGCGAAGATCCGGCAATGACGCCCAAGGCCACGCTGGTCGGCGTAGCGGAACAGTTGATTTCCCAGTGGCGTGATCCGATCGAAGGCAAGGGGCTGGTGCTGACTTACACGCCGCCTGCGGATGACCAGTTATCCGAAA
>NZ_UWFA01000112.1 GCF_900601905.1 Pseudomonas viridiflava | reverse complement strand
GAGCTTGAATTGCTCTGAATACTTGGCCATTTGAACACCCCCATTAGGTCGGATTGGTGCCCAACTTCTTGGGGGCAGTCCACTGGAGCGTGAGGAACGATAATCTCAACTATCGTGCGACGCTCCGTGTCGGCGTGCCGTTTTTATTCACAGCAATACCTCTCTCCGACGCTCGCCTATCACCCTCATCAATCTTGCTACCCTCTTCCCGCGACGCAACCTAGACTGAGCCTATTCCAAGAACAGGTACGCCATCATGTCCGAGTCGCTGCTCAGTTCCCGAAACCTGGCTTTCGAGCTGTATGAAGTGC
>NZ_UWFA01000132.1 GCF_900601905.1 Pseudomonas viridiflava | reverse complement strand
GGCCAAGACACTGCTATCAAGGATGATTATGAAATTACCCACGATTACAGGTGCGTGCTGTATCGCCGCACTGCTGCCCTTTCCCATTCATGCTGCCGCCACCGACCTGGGCGAAGGACTGCTTTCCCTTGCCCCATCCAAAGTCCTGCTCAATGCCGATAGCTCACGCGACCACTGGAACGGCATCGGTCGTATCAAGAGCAGGGGCGGGTCGAGCTGCACTGCTACGCTGATCGATACCCGAAGCCCGGACAGCACGCTTGACGCCCCGGCCTATGTAGTCACCAGCGGCCACTGCATCAGCCGACAGAACGGCGTGATCATCACCGACCGTGAGGTTGAAGGCAGTATCCAGTTCAACTTCTTCACTGACAGCACGGCGCGCAGCTATCCGCTGAAACGCATCAACTGGAGCAGCATGCAGGGCGTGGACATCGCCGTTGTCGAGTTGCAGCCAACGCTCAAGTCGCTGATCGACGACGGCATACAGCCGCTTGCACTGGCCAGAGAGATGCCGGAGCAGGACCGCGAAACTCTTTGGGTAGGCGCCCCGCTCAACAAGGATACCGGGCATCTGCGCATGGC
>NZ_UWFA01000227.1 GCF_900601905.1 Pseudomonas viridiflava | reverse complement strand
GACATTGACTGTCGACTATGCCGTGACGCCCATCCTCAGCAAGGGCGATACCCTGCTGCTGCTTGAAGTGCATCCGCGTGACCGACTGTTGCGCATCACCAAGGAAGAAGCCCAGCTGTCCAAGCAGGAAACCACCAAAATGCTGGTGCGCGGTCTGGCTCACGAAATAAAGAATCCGCTCGGCGGCATTCGCGGCGCTGCGCAATTGCTGGCCCGCGAACTGCCCGAAGAAAGCCTCAAGGATTACACCAACGTCATCATCGAAGAGGCCGACCGCCTGCGTAATCTGGTTGACCGCATGC
>NZ_UWFA01000177.1 GCF_900601905.1 Pseudomonas viridiflava | reverse complement strand
CGATGAAACGCGTCAGGTGAAAGTGCAGTTCCTGTCATCCAATTCGGCTGGCATGGTCTGGCCGTTCTATCCCCCGACGGACCAGATAGAGGTTCATCCGGGTGCGGTCAACGAGATGATATTCGTGGCGCAGAACCCGACCGACCAACCGATGAAAGCCCAGGCCGTACCCAGTATCTCGCCGGGTCAGGCCGCGGCCTATTTTCACAAGACCGAGTGCTTCTGTTTCACCCAGCAAGTGCTGCAACCGGGTGAGCGTATCGAGATGCCGGTGCGTTTCATCGTCGATCGCGACCTGCCCGCAGAGGTGAAGAACCTCACGCTGGCCTACACGCTGTTCGACA
>NZ_UWFA01000235.1 GCF_900601905.1 Pseudomonas viridiflava | reverse complement strand
CTGCGAACGCGCCTCATGAACCGTACGGATGGCCCGAGCCAGGCGCAGCGCCAGCCAGCTGGTCATGGCGATGGCCGCCAGGCTGATGAAACAATTGACCAGCCCGGACGCCTCGCTGCCTCTGGAGGTGGTCAGCTCGTAACTGACCACCGTCAGCACCATGCACACCAGCGCAATGACAATCACGCCCCTGACCGGCAGGAGCATGACGGCCAGCAAGACCACCGCGATCTGGAACACGCCCACGGCGATCTCCAGATCGGTCAGGGTGTCGGCAACCGCGATAACCAGCGCCAGCAACAGCAACGCGACCCACCTGACTGCCATCGCAGCCTTGCTACAGGATTCCGGCTCGTGCATCTGCACCCTCTCGCTC
>NZ_UWFA01000006.1 GCF_900601905.1 Pseudomonas viridiflava | reverse complement strand
GTGATAGAGGTCAGCAAACATATCCGCCATCGCTTCCTCGCTAGGCTCATCCTGCATCTGCACACTCACCGCACGACTCACCAGTTGATGACGTCGTGGAGTATGCAGGTCATCAGGAATACGTGGACCGTCCGTGAGGTAGGCCACCGGTAATTCGTGACTGATCGCCAGGCTCAGGACTTCGCCCAGGCTGGCTGTTTCATCAAGCTTGGTCAGAATGCATCCGGCCAGGCCACACCGTTTGTAATTGTGATACGCAGCGGTCAGCACCTGCTTCTGGCTGGTCGTCGCCAGCACCAGGTAGTTACGTGATTT
>NZ_UWFA01000007.1 GCF_900601905.1 Pseudomonas viridiflava | reverse complement strand
GCGCAACGGCCGGGCCGCGAAGGTCGACTGGCTGGGCGGTCTGCTGGCCATGCCCAGGCGCTACATGGTCGATCTGCACCACGTGGTCGCCCGCGACAAATACATTGCCAATACCCACGTCGCCACGGCGGGCGGTGCTGTCGCGTCGATTATCCTGGCGATTCTGGTGCACGGTTTCGGCTTGCATAACCGCCTGCTCGGCTACGCGTTACTGCTGATGACTGCCGTGATGTTCGTCGGCGCGATCTTCGTTTACCGCCGACGTCTGAATCCGCCGGCGCGTCTGTGCAAAGG
>NZ_UWFA01000024.1 GCF_900601905.1 Pseudomonas viridiflava | reverse complement strand
GTGGGTTAAGCGGCAAAGGCATCAAGGCACAAGCGTTCGATCGTCCGGTGACGGCCGAAATTGCGGCCGAGGGCAAGCCGGGTGCCAATGTCACGCGCATCACGGCAAACGGGCAAATCACCGTTAAGAAACTGACGGACTGGCTGAGCGTCACCCAGCCGGTACCAGCGTCGGGTGACTTGCCTTATCAACTGCAACTGATTCTGGACAGCAAAGACAGCCCGTTGCTGATCAACTCCACGCTCAAGGGTGTGGCAATCGATCTGCCCGCGCCGTTTAGCAAAGCCGCCGATCAGGAGCGCCCGAGCGAATTTCGCATGACCCTGCAA
>NZ_UWFA01000098.1 GCF_900601905.1 Pseudomonas viridiflava | reverse complement strand
GGGCAATGACCGGGATGGTTGCGGTCCTGGCATCGTTCTTGAGCAATGAGGTGGCCTGCAGGCCGTCCATTCCGGGCAAATGAATGTCCATCAGGATCAGCTGCGGCTGACACTCCTGCGCCAGTCTTAGGCCAGTCTCGGCATCTGTTGCTGCTGTCACACCATGCCCGGCGCTGGTCAACAGCAATTTGGCAAGGCGCATGTTGGCTGCGTTATCTTCGATGATCAGGATTTGGGCCATGGCGCCTCCACAGGTGTGTGAGCGCGAATCGGCAGCCAGACCACGAAACGTGCGCCCAGGTCCTTGA
>NZ_UWFA01000494.1 GCF_900601905.1 Pseudomonas viridiflava | reverse complement strand
GCAAGCGCAATGTGCTGGCCCGCGCCAGACACCCATACACCCACGGCCTGATCGAGTGCCAGCCCGCCAGCAGCGCGGGCAGCGGCCTGTTGCGCACCATTCCCGGCCAGCCGCCTTTGCTCGACGCGCTGCCCAGCGGCTGCCGCTTCCATGCGCGCTGTGGCCATGCCGGCCAAGGCTGCGCCGAAACGCTGCCGCTGATGCGCCCGATGGGCGTTGCGCACGCTGCGGCGTGTCACTATCCGCTGGCAGACAGGCAAGGAGCGCTTTCATGAGCGGCCCCAGCCTGTTGAACGTCAACGATCTGGTCGTACGCTTTGCAGCGCCCGGCTCGGGTTTCATGTGC
>NZ_UWFA01000390.1 GCF_900601905.1 Pseudomonas viridiflava | reverse complement strand
CGTGAATCGCTGGTTTGAAACCCCGTTGACCCATTCGGACTTCCCGGCCGTGAATGCCTATTACGAACGACTGAGCGAACGCCCCGGCTACCGCCTGCATGGCCGAAACGGTACACCGTGAGCCCTGCGTCTTGATACACGAGTCTCTATAGGCCCGGAAAACGTGTCTCAGACTACGACAATGATCGTTCCTACGCTCCGCGTGGGAATGCAGTTCGTGACGCTTTGCGTCACACATTGAAGCTCGGACGCCTATTTCACGGCGTATGAGATGAAGGCCCCAGTCAGGCCTTAAC
>NZ_UWFA01000432.1 GCF_900601905.1 Pseudomonas viridiflava | reverse complement strand
ATTGGTCTGGTTGGCGATGGCGCGGATCACATCCAGGATGCTGCTGATGCTCTGCGTACGTTCGGCGAGCCCTTCGGCCTGATGGGATGAATCCAATACGTTCTCGGTCAGCTCCTTGATCGAGCTGATGGTCGCCGACAGTTTGACCTGACCCTGAGCTGCCGCCTGAGTAGAGGCTTCAGACTCGCTTACCGTGTTGCTGGCATTGCCCGCCACTTCAACGGCAGCCTGACTCATCTGGTTGACCGCTACTGCCGCCTGTTCGATTTCATTGTTCTGCAATTGCAGGTTGAGGGCGCTGGCTTCGGCAATGTGCCCATTTCCTGAACCGATTGGGACAGCTGAGTGGCGGCGGCATAAATCTGGTCGATGGTGCTGTGCAGGTT
>NZ_UWFA01000310.1 GCF_900601905.1 Pseudomonas viridiflava | reverse complement strand
CGATTTGCAGGCCGGCGGCGTCGTCTTTAGCGCTGTTGATTTTCAGGCCGGAAGACAAACGAGTCATCGACACGGAAAGAGCATCGGAAGCCCGACCCAGGTTCTTCTGGGTGTTTAAGGATGCGACGTTGGTGTTTACTGTTAAAGCCATGATGGACTCCTCGTTGGATGAGTACTGCGGGCTTCCGCCCCCTGCAAGCGCCGGGTGGCCCTAGAGAATCTTCATAATAGTTATCGTCGCAATGGCGAGTTGCTTGAGCGCTTTTTGAAAAAAAATACTAGCAGACGGCCACCTCTTCCTAAAACAAGCACTTAGCAGGTGACTCACGAAGAAATGACACCAGAACACCGACCAGTAGACGGCCGGGACAGCCACCAGGCACAGCAGCTTAATAACAAAGGTACAAAGGCGCCCTGGATTAGCTCCGAAGGCGCCTTTGTATGAAACATCACCCTGCCCAACGCGCGGAGATTTGGACCACCCCAGTGCGCAGCGCAAAGACAGCTATTTGCGATGCACACAGGTGCAGCCAGGCGGCTCAGCCTTTACCCCCGCCGAACCTCATCCGCTATTATTGAAGCAGCTTCAGTACAGCCGAAGGCAGTTGGTTGGCCTGGGCCAGAATTGCGGTGGAAGCCTGTTGCAGAGTCTGTTGCTTGGTCAGCTGTGCAGTTTCAGCAGCGAAGTCGGTATCTTGTACGCGACCCAGTGCAGCACTGGCGTTTTCGTTGATGTTGTTCAGGTTGGAGATGGTGCTGGTGAGACGGTTTTGTGCAGCACCGAGGTCAGCACGCGTGGAGTTGATGGTCGCCAGAGCCGAGTCGATTGCAACCAGAGCAGCAGAGAAAGAAGCTTCTGAAGCAGAGCTGGTGCCGCCGCTGATGCTGATTGCCGAACCGACGCCCAGGCTGTCGGCAGTGAAGTTGCCAGTCATCGACAGGGTGATCTGGTTGGTGCTACCGCTGTTGGAACCGACCTGGAAGACCATGGAGCTTGCGGTGCCGTCGATCAGGTTTTTACCGTTCAGGTTGGTACTTTGAGCGATACGAGTCAGCTCGCTGCTCATCTGCGAGAATTCTTTGTTCAGCGCGTCACGGTCGGTGCTGCTGTTGCTGTCGTTACGCGACTGAACAGCCAGTTCACGCA
>NZ_UWFA01000275.1 GCF_900601905.1 Pseudomonas viridiflava | reverse complement strand
TTCTCTGGCTGCTGGCCCGATTCAAAGGTTGACCCATGAGCATTCTGAAGGCGCAGCACCTCGACATCGGCTACGGCGCAACGCGGATCGTGCAGGACCTGTCATTCAGCCCGCCCGCGGGGCAGGTCACGGCGTTGATCGGCCCCAACGGCTGCGGCAAATCCACGCTGCTCAAGGCGTTCGCGCGGATCCTCCCCGCAGTCGGGCAGCCTGAGCCTGGACGGTAAAGGCTACAGCCAGCTGTCGGCCAGGGAGCTGGCCTGCAAGGGTGCGTTTTTGCCGCAAGTGCTGCCGATTCCCGAAGGCGTCAACGTGCGCCAACTGGTGGCTTACGGCCGCAGCCCGCACAACAGTTTGTGGGGGCGTTTGAGCGGGGCCGATCAGCACAG
>NZ_UWFA01000078.1 GCF_900601905.1 Pseudomonas viridiflava | reverse complement strand
CACGCGCCAGGGTTCTGCCGCGAACCAGTGCCAGCACCAGAGCAAGGCCGGCATGGTTGATCTCGTATTGCGTGGCTATATATTGCATCGCTGCATAGTTCCTTTGCCATAATGCCCATGTCTGTTGCGCCAATGACTATCCTAAACTGGATTTATCTGTGCCGGATAGCCAGATCTGCGCTGCCCGGTTGTTCGATTTCACACAGGACTTCTCTATGCCGCGCCTCCCTTTGATCGGTGTCACTGCATGCCGCCAACAACTGGGCAAGTACTCGTCCCACACGGCGGGCGATAAATATGTCGAAGCCGCCGGGTTTGCCGGCATTCCCGTGATCCTGCCAGCACTCGAAG
>NZ_UWFA01000530.1 GCF_900601905.1 Pseudomonas viridiflava | reverse complement strand
ATGTAACACTCGCCGTGAAATTTTCGTCAGGTTCAATGCCCGTTCAGGTCGGTATCAGACAGGCCGAAATTCTCTTCCCTGAGACATATCGCACAAACAGTACTGCGTAGTGCGGGTCACATTATGTTTCACTAGCGGCCTGGCCTGTGCCGCTTCGTTTGTTGCCGCAAGGTCGTGTAGTTATCCACAGACACGGATGCTCTTCGCTGATTTCTATCTACCAGTTCAAACCGCGCTTTCAGAACCTGCTGCGGCCCGCCGTGCAGCGCCTTTACGACAAGGGCGTGACGGCCTATCAGGTCACCCTCGCCGCCTGTGCCG
>NZ_UWFA01000074.1 GCF_900601905.1 Pseudomonas viridiflava | reverse complement strand
CTTTCCACGACGGGCACATGGCGTCGTCGGTGTCGTAGTTGTAACAGGCCCCATTGCCGTTGCAATGCAGCGCGCTGTCGTAGCTCTGCCACACACGCTCGTCGATCGTGCGGTCCAGGTCGCCACGCAGCGTCACTTCATCCACCTGCGTCAGACGCGCATCGGGCACCGTCGCAGGCGTGGCGATCTTGCCGGGGCTGAGCTGGTTGAACGGGTCGCAGGCAGCCTTGAGCGCTTGTAACGCGGGGTACAGCTCGCCGAAATACTCGGGCACGTATTGCGAACGCAGGCCCTTGCCGTGCTCGCCCCACAGCAGGCCGCCATAACGCTTGGTC
>NZ_UWFA01000109.1 GCF_900601905.1 Pseudomonas viridiflava | reverse complement strand
CCAAACCTGTAAATGCACACCGATAAAAGGGCCGTTCACGTAAACGGCCTGGATCGATAGCCACCGGAACGGGCAGTACCCGCCAACATGAATTTATTACCCGCAAGGGAGCCGTATTTGTGCATGACAGGAGCTCAGGAACAATGAAAAGCATGATGCTGATCGCCAGCTTATTGCTGTTGAGTGCGTGCAACACACCTTCCAGGGTGGGTTTGCCCGACGACCGTGCACAGATAGAGGCCGGCCAAGCGGCCGGCCGTGCGCTTGCCGGCAAACCACTGCCGCCGGAGAGGATTCGTCCCGGCGACACCTTGCGAATCGTGCGCAACAGCGGCGAGGCACCGTCGATTTCGGCGTTCACGGCCAACTCTATCTATGAACTGACCCTGTTTCAGGTGCTCAACGACGGCACTTTTTCCTACCCGTATATCGGCACCGTCAAGGCTGCCGGCCTGACATTGCAACAGCTCAATGATTTGCTGGAAAGCAAGTTGCAGAACGTCTACCG
>NZ_UWFA01000073.1 GCF_900601905.1 Pseudomonas viridiflava | reverse complement strand
GCCATGCGCAGGTCGGTGATCAGCAAACCGATGGAACTGCTGGAGCTCAACAACTCCCACGCTGTCTTGCCACTGTCGGCGGTCATGCAGCGAATACCGTCCAGGCCCAGGATTTCCGCCAGCAGCTCACGCGCGTCCTTGTCGTCGTCAACAATCAACACGCGTTGCGGGGGTAAATCAGGCTCCAGCATCACGGCGCTCAGCGCCTCGCGCTCGGCATCGCTCAAAATATCGTGGTCGGACATACGGTTCTCAGCAGTTCTATTCAATCTCCCAGCACACTCGTCAGACATCTGCGGAAGGGCGATCAATGTGCACTTCGTCGGAAAGTTTGACTAGTGGGTGTTCTACGGGGTTTGGACG
>NZ_UWFA01000164.1 GCF_900601905.1 Pseudomonas viridiflava | reverse complement strand
ACACGGCCACTGCGGCGAGGGTCTCCAGCACCAGGAAGTTCTGCGCATACAGGCGCTGGCCCACCAGCAGCAACTCGTTCAGGGAAATGACTGACACCAGCGAGGCGAGTTTGACGATGGTGACGTATTCGTTGGTCAGTGTCGGCAGTGCAATGCGGATAGCCTGCGGAATGATCACCAGCCGCTGAGCGCCGAGCCCGCGAATACCCAGAGCCTTGGCCGCTTCACGCTGGCCCTTGAGCACCGACAGCAGTCCGCCGCGATGGATCTCGGCCATGTACGCGGTTTCGGTCAGCACCAGCGCGATAAGCCCTGAATAGAATGGCTGCGACAAGACGCTGCCGGTCGATGGGAACAGCTGCGGCAGGTTGTAGACGAAC
>NZ_UWFA01000304.1 GCF_900601905.1 Pseudomonas viridiflava | reverse complement strand
TCGTCAGAGCTACCGTCTCGCGAACAAGTTCGCTCCTACAGATCCAGCGCCCACCGAGAGAGCAATGCGAGGTCAATCCAGACCTGATGCCCGGGGTGAAAAAGTAATGGCAGAAGATACTGGCCCGCCGCCTGTCAATCACGCCCCTTATGCCGGGATGCTGGAAGCCTTTCCGACGGGTCAGGTGACTTATCTGGCCCCACTACCGCTGCCCACCGATTTACCGGCACAGGACTACGGCCATGCTGTCGGAGAAGTGAACGACGCTTATCTGGATTTTGGCGTAGGTTTGCCAGATGTGTTTGGATGGCAGATGACGCTAGGAGGTCCTTTCTGGGCTATATGGTTCTCTGGTTTTTTTGCTCCAGCACTCATTTGGTTCCTCACACTGACTTGGGGGGATGGATTTGATCGGGCAGCGGAAAACGCTCTTCATTACATGCCCTTCGGCCTTGAAGTTGGTGGCTGGCTCGCCGCAGTCACCCTCACCATCTACCTCGCCATCACCTTCCACCACCTCCTCAAATACAAGGAAGTCGTCCCCACCCGCTTCAACCGCCAACGCCGGGAGGTCTGCTTCGTCCCTCACGGCCACACCGAGCCTATCTTCGTGCCGTGGGAGTCGTTGTCAGCTTGGGTCGTTCAGGCCAGAAGCGTGACGCAGTACGGCTTGGATATCCGCTACGCCATGGGCGTCGGCTTTTATCATCCGCCCCATGATGAGCATTACAGCCTGGAGTTTTTCTGCGCGGGGTTTGACCTGGCGGTGTGCAACTGGGAGGCGATTCGCGCCTACATG
>NZ_UWFA01000005.1 GCF_900601905.1 Pseudomonas viridiflava | reverse complement strand
GCCTGGGTTTCTCAGGGGGAAGTCGCCACTCAATACGGCGCCACGGCCTTCTACACCTTTGGCCTGGGACTGGAGAATGAAAAGACCGGCATGGTGCAACCGATTCTGCTAGGCAAGCCCAGTCAAGCTCATGCCATCGGCACCTGGGAAGCCATCCGGCAGTACATGGAGTACGGCTTACCCAAGCACAAAGACGACCTGCCGCAGTTTTTACTTGGCCGCGCTCCCACCGAGTATGAGTTACGCCCCTATGAAGGGCTGCACACTTGGGAGGTTGAAAAACGGCGCAAAGAGGACATAGGAGGCTTGCACAGCTGCTTTACCGATGAAGAGCGTGCTGAAATTGGTCTATCTAAACCCACTCGCTGGCCCTTACGCCGCTGGTATATCTGGCGGGTACTCAGCTTCTGGAAAATGCCTTACATGATTGCCGAGTGGGGCCATAAAGCCGGTACGCCCTATATCCCTGAACAAGTCCGCGAATGGTCAGCGCCTATTCCCGAGGAGCAATGGGCCAAACCCAGTGCTGA
>NZ_UWFA01000259.1 GCF_900601905.1 Pseudomonas viridiflava | reverse complement strand
TCGCCTTCGGCGGATTTGAGCAGGTCCACCGGCGGGCGCTCGAAGTGATAGTTCTGCCTCGCGACTTTGCTGGTGCGAGTGGCCAGGCGCAGCCTGAACGTGTCGATCACTGGCGCTTCGCCGACCAAACCACTGCCTTGTTTGTAACGGACCGGCGTCTTCAGGATGGGCAGTTGACTCGGGTCGTCGGCGAACACCAGCAGGTGTTTTTCAGCGCTGTGCTGGAAGTGAAAGTGCAACCCCTCTTCTTCGCACAAGCGCCGCAGAAAGTGCAGGTCCGTTTCGTGGTATTGCGTGCAGTAATCCCTCGGTTTGCAAGGCTCGCGCAGCTTGAAGGCGTACTCGTCGGCGAAGATGCCGTGGTCCTTGAGCAGTTGGCCGATGATCTCAGGCACGCTGCGGTTCTGGAATATCCGGTGGTTGTGGCGATGTTCCAGCCGTTTGAGGTTGGGCACCAGTTGAACGAAGTAATGGGTGAAGCGCTTGCCGGAATCGCCCTGAGACACCTCGCCAATCTGGCCGTGCAGGCCGTTGCAGTCCTGATTGAAATGCAGAAACGCCTGCCGATGCAGCAGCGCTTCCAGCTCGAGATTGGCCCGCTCGCTGACCAGCTCAATGCGCACGCTGAACGGACGGCTGATGGCCTCCTGAGCGTGAAACTCCAGCACACGAAGGTCATGCTCGACGCCGGCGATATCCAGCGTAAACGAGGCGCGATTGGCGGGGGTCGACATGGGGCAAGTCCTTGGCCGGAAAAGGCAGGACTTTGCACGCTATTGATTAGGTCGTCAGTCAGGCTTGAGAGGCAGGATTTGTAGGATGTTTCTGTAACTGCCTGTCTCGCCTTTTCTGGAAAATTGCGATATCGGGATATCTACTGCATATGCATGATGGAGTCTTCCCGGCTAAAGCCGGTCCCACGCAATTGCGCGGGGTCCCTCGGCATTGAGGCCCCGCAAACTTGCATCTACCCCTCCACCTGCCCCCACTGCTTGCTCAAGCGCTTGTCCGACACGGGCATTCTGGTGCCCAGTTGCTGAGCAAACAGTGAGACGCGGTACTCTTCCAGCCACCAGCGGTAAGCGGTCAGTTCCGGGTCACGTTTGCCCTCCTGGGCGTGTTTGTTGGCGCGGGCCTGGTATTGCGCCCATAGACCCGCCAGTTCGATGCTCCAGACCCTGTCCTTCTGGACCTGGCTCGGGAGTTTCTCCAGGCGCATTTCGATGGATTTAAGGTAACGCGGCAGTTCCTTGAGCCATTGTGCGGGGGTTTCGCGGACGAAGCCCGGATAGACCAGATGGCCCAGCTGCGACTTGATGTCGTTGAGCGCCACGGCTTCAGCCAGATTGATCTTGCCCTTGAAGCGCTTCTGCAAGCCATGCCAGAGCTTGAGGATATCCAGGGTCAGCTTCGCCAGACGCTCGGCGTGCTCGGTCCAGACGCCGCGTTTGCGTTCGGCCAGCGCCAGCAACCCGGCACCATCGCGAGGCAACGTCGCTTCGCCTTCCAGCACGCAACTGTCGAGGCTGGCCAGCAGGATGTCTTCGATGAGCGCGTCAACACGCCCCAGTTCGCGATGCAACAAGGCCAGCTCGGTCTGCCCCGGCAGTTTGCTGCGCAGGAACTTGGCAGGCTCGGCCAGCTGTTGCAGCAACAGACGCTGTAAGGCGCGGCGATGCTGATACTCCGCCTCGGCAGCGGTAGAGAAACGCCCTTCCTTGACCGTGCCCGACTCTTCGACCAGCGCCGGATAGACAGTCATGGACAGCCCGGCGATGTTTTGCTGAGTTTTTTCCGCCACCGGCGCGAAGACTTTTGCCTCCACCGGCTGCTGATTTTTAGCGGTTTGCGGCACCGCCAATGCCGCCTGACTGGCTTCGGCGAAACGCGCAGTCAGCTCATCAAGCTCGCGGCCTTCGCCGAGGAACTTGCCGCTGCCGTCGACGATTTCCAGGTTCATCTTCAAGTGGCTTTCGAGCTGCTGCGCCGCTTCCGCCCAGGCTTCATCGCTGACCCGCGCACCGGTCATGCGCAGCAGTTCGCGGCCCAGTGCCTGAGGCAACGAGCCTTCACCAAAGGTGATGCGCTGCAACGCTGCCTTGATGAAGTCCGGCACCGGCACGAAGTTCTTGCGGATCGCCTTGGGGAGGTTGCGTACCAGGGCAATGCACTTGGTTTCCAGCAACCCAGGCACCAGCCATTCCAGACGCTCGGCGGGCAGTGACAGGAGCAGCGGCGCCGGTACGCGCAAGGTCACGCCGTCACGCGGATGGTTGGGCTCGAAGTGATAGGTCAGCGGCAGTGTCAGCTCGCCGAGTTTGAGCGTGTCCGGATAATACGCGGCAGTGACTTCGTTGGCTTCGCGAGCCAGCACGTCTTCTTCGCGCATGATCAGCAACTGCGGATTTTTCTGACTTTCGCTTTTGTACCAGTGATCAAAGGTCGCGGTCTGATGGATCTCGGCCGGGATGCGCGCTTCGTAGAAGCTGTACATCGTGTCTTCGTCAGCCAGGATGTCACGCCGACGGGCCTTGGCTTCCAGTTCGTCGAGGGTTTCCAGAAGCCTGGTATTGGCACTCAGGCACTTGGCCCGGGAGTTTATTTCGCCACGCACCAGGCCTTCGCGGATGAACAGTTCGCGCGACACCACCGGATCAATCGGGCCGTAATGCACAGGCCGGCGACCGACCACGATCAGGCCAAACAACGTGATCTGTTCAAAAGCCACGACCTGACCGCGCTTCTTCTCCCAATGGGGCTCGAAGTGGTTTTTCTTGATCAGGTGCCCGGCCAGCGGTTCGATCCAGTCGGAGTCGATCTTGGCGACCATGCGCGCATAGAGCTTGGTGGTTTCCACCAGCTCGGCGGTCATCAGCCATTGCGGGCGCTTGCGGCCCAGCCCGGAGGATGGGTGAATCCAGAAGCGCCGCTGTCGAGCACCGAGGTAGTCGCCCTCATCCGCCTTCTGACCAATCTGGCTGAGCAAGCCGGAGAGGATCGCCTTGTGGAATTTCGGGTAATCGGCCGGCTCTTTATTGACGGTCAATTGCAGGTCGCGGCAGATCAGGCTCAACTGGCGATGGGCATCGCGCCACTCACGCAGGCGCAGGTAATTGAGGAAGTTACGGCGACACCAATTACGCAGCGGGCTGGCGGTCAGAGCCTGACGCTGCTCTTCGAAACCGCGCCACAAGTTGACCAGCCCGGCGAAGTCCGAGTCGGCGTCTTTCCATTGTGCATGGGCCTGATCGGCCGCCTGCTGGCGCTCCGGTGGACGCTCGCGAGCGTCCTGCACAGACATGGCGCTGGCGACGATCAATACTTCCTGCAAACTGCCCTGCCTGGCCGCTTCCAGCAACATGCGACCCATGCGCGGGTCCACCGGCAGGCGCGCCAACTGGCGTCCCAGCGGGGTCAGCTGGTTCTCGCGATTGACCGCTGACAGCTCCTGCAGCAGGTTGAAGCCGTCACTGATGGCCTTGCCATCCGGTGGCTCGATGAACGGGAAGTCGGTGATCTCGCCCAGTCGCAGATGCAGCATCTGCAGAATCACGGCGGCGAGGTTGGTGCGCAGGATTTCCGGATCGGTAAATTCCGGACGCCCGTTGAAATCTTCTTCGCTGTACAACCGCACGCACAGCCCGGGCTCGACCCGGCCACAGCGGCCTTTGCGCTGGTTGGCGCTGGCCTGGGACACGGCTTCAATCGGCAGGCGCTGAACCTTGGCGCGATAGCTGTAGCGGCTGATGCGCGCGGTGCCGGTGTCGATCACGTAACGAATGCCCGGCACGGTCAGCGAGGTTTCCGCAACGTTGGTCGCCAGGACCACGCGGCGGCCGGGATGCGACTGGAAAATCCGCTGCTGCTCGGCAGGCGACAGGCGCGCATAGAGCGGCAGGATTTCCGTGTGTTTGAGTTGCGCCTTGCGCAGCATTTCGGCGGCGTCGCGGATTTCTCGTTCGCCGGGCAAAAACACCAGTACATCGCCAGGGCTCTTGCGTTCGCTGCGTTCGAAGGCGGCGAGTTCGTCGAGGGTCGCCAGAATCGCCTGATCGACGGTCAGGTCGTCTTCGACGCTGTTGCCCTCTTCGTCCTGCTGGGAGGTCAGTGGCCGATACCAGGTTTCCACCGGGAAGGTCCGGCCGGAGACTTCGACGATAGGCGCGTCGTTGAAGTGCTCGGAAAAGCGCTGCAAGTCGATGGTCGCCGAGGTGATGATGACTTTCAGGTCCGGGCGACGGGGCAGCAGGGTTTTCAGGTAGCCGAGCAGGAAGTCGATGTTCAGGCTGCGTTCGTGGGCTTCGTCGACGATGATCGTGTCGTAGCGCTCAAGAAAGCGGTCGTGCTGGGTTTCTGCCAGCAAAATGCCGTCGGTCATCAGCTTGATCAGGGTGCTGCTGTCGCTCTGGTCTTCGAAGCGAACCTGATAGCCAACCAGCGCGCCCAGTGGTGTCCCGAGTTCTTCGGCAACGCGGCTGCCGACACTGCGCGCCGCAATCCGACGCGGCTGGGTATGGCCGATCAGGCCGTGTTGGCCGCGGCCGATTTCCAGGCAGATTTTCGGCAACTGGGTGGTTTTACCTGAGCCAGTCTCGCCCGCGATGATCAGCACCTGGTGCTTGAGCAGCGCCTCTTTGATTTCGTCACGCTTGGCGGCAATCGGCAGGCTGTCGTCGTAACGAATCAGCGGCACGCTGTCGCGCCGCGCCGTGACCTGGGCAAAGGACGCCTGCACCTTGGCCACCCACTGCGCCAGCTTCGCCTCATCGGGCTTCTTGCGCAGCTCATGCAACTGGCGACGCAGGCGATGACGATCGCTGATCATCGCGTGGTCGAGGTTATTCAGGAGTTGGTCAATCGAGGGCGTTTGATCGGTCATCAGGTGCGCAAGGTCTTTTGATGGGTGCAAAGACGGGGATTGTCGCAGATTTGGCGGGGATGATGCAGATGTCGAACCTGTGGGAACGAGCTTGCTCGCGAAGCGGGCGTTATGTTCGCCGCCTATTCAGCGCCTGGAATAACGCCTTCGCAAGCAAGCTTGCTCCCACGGATTAATTGCATACCTTAAAGCGGTGGGCGGCGTTGGGACGATAACGCTCGAGGTAGACGAAAAAACTGCAATGCCTGAATCGCGGCACCGATGCCACAGAAAATCAGTTTTCTGTGGCATCGGCAAAGAAGCGACCCTTACTTCTTCAACCCCAGTTTCTTCAATTCCTCATCACGCAATTCCCGGCGCAGGATTTTGCCGACGTTGGTGGTGGGCAGTGCGTCGCGGAATTCGACGCTGCGCGGGACTTTGTAGCCAGTCAGGTTGGCGCGCATATGCTCCATGACTTGGTCCTTGGTCAGGGTCATGCCGGGTTTGACCACGACGAAGACCTTGATCGCCTCGCCGGATTTGTCATCCGGTACGCCGATGGCAGCGCATTGCAGCACGCCAGGCAAGGTAGCCAACACATCTTCGAGTTCGTTGGGGTAAACGTTGAAGCCGGAGATCAGGATCATGTCTTTCTTGCGATCGACGATGCGCATGTAGCCATCAGGCTGGATCAGTGCGATATCGCCGGTCTTGAGCCAGCCCTCGGCGTCGATCATTTCATCGGTGGCTTCCTGGCGCTGCCAGTAGCCCTTCATCACTTGCGGGCCTTTGATACATAGCTCGCCGATCTCGCCCAAAGGCAGCTCGTTGCCGGCATCGTCAATGACTTTGCACAGCGTCGAAGGGGCCGGGATGCCGATGGTGCCGATCTGGATGTTCTGATTGGGGTTGCAGCTGGCCACGGGGCTGGTTTCGGTCATGCCGTAACCTTCACAGATCGCGCAGCCAGTGACTTCCTTCCAGCGCTCGGCGGCGGCCAGCTGCAGGGCCATGCCACCGGACAGCGTAACCTTGAGCGCCGAGAAATCCAGATTGCGAAACTCAGGGCTGTTGCACAACGCGACGAACAATGTGTTGAGACCCACGAAACCGCTGAACTTCCACTTCGACAGTTCCTTGACCATGGCCGGCAGGTCGCGAGGGTTGCTGATCAGAATGTTGTGGTTGCCGATCAGCATCATCGACATGCAGTGAAAGGTGAAGGCGTAGATGTGATAAAGCGGCAGCGGCGTGATGACCACTTCGCAGCCTTCGTTCATGTTCGAACCCATCAACGCCTTGCACTGCAGCATGTTGGCGATCAGGTTGCGGTGGGTCAGCATGGCGCCTTTGGCGACGCCCGTGGTGCCGCCGGTGTATTGCAACACGGCGACGTCGGAACTGGCTGGGGATGCCTCGGTGAATGCCTGACCACGGCCTTTGCTCAGCACGTCATTGAATTTGATCGCCGCAGGCAGGTGGTAGGCCGGGACCATCTTTTTAACGTACTTGATCACACTGTTGATCAGCAGGCGTTTGAGGGGCGGCAGCATGTCCGCCACTTCGGTGACGATCACGTGTTTGATGGCAGTCTTGGGCACCACCTTTTCGGCCAGGTGCGCCATGTTCGCCAGGCATACCAGCGCCTTGGCACCGGAGTCGTTGAACTGGTGCTCCATTTCCCGCGCAGTGTACAGCGGGTTGGTGTTGACCACGGTCAGCCCGGCGCGCATGGCACCGAATACGGCGATGGGGTATTGCAGAACGTTGGGCAACTGCACGGCGATGCGGTCGCCGGGTTGCAGGTCGGTGTTGCGCTGGATCCAGGCCGCAAATGCGCCGGATTTTTCGTACAACTCACCATAAGTGAGTGTCTGGCCCAGATTGCTGAAGGCCGGCTTGTTGGCGAAACGCTCGCAAGACTGCTTCAATACGGCCTGGACGTTTGGGTATTCGTCAGGATTGATCTCGGCAGCAATGCCAGACGGATACTTGTCCTTCCAGAAGTTTTCAATCATGGAAGCCGGCTCCTCAGCGACAGCGAATTCTTCACATCGCTTGAATGCGATGATTTTCTTGTGTTTTTGAATTTTGCGGTTAACGCTTCGTTGCTTTGGAACTGGGCATGACAGCGTCAAAAGCGCGCCGAGAGTAGCAGCTTTGCAATAGGCCGCCTAGAGGCAAAGACGGCCCCTACAGTCACATTAATGACTCATGAATAGACTGTAGTCACTATTAGAGCTTTAAGCCTATTTGTCGCGAATATGGCTGAAATGACTCGGTTAGAGCAGTGATCTGGCAGGAGCTTTAGCCGCGAAGAGGTCGACCTATGCGCAGTATCTTCATCGACCGCACCATCGCTCGCGGCTAAAGCCGCTCCTACGACACCATTCTTTCTAAACGCCGCGTCGCTCAAGCTATATCGCGCAACTCCCTTCTCAGGATCTTGCCCACCGGGGTCATGGGCAGCGATTCGCGCAGCACGATCTGCTTGGGGATTTTGTAGGCCGTGAAGTTTTCCTTGCAGTACAGCTTGAGCTCTTCAACGGTGACTCCGCCCTCACGCGGGACCACAAACAGTTTCACCGCTTCTCCTGAGCGCTCGTCAGGTACGCCGATCACTGCGCAGTTGGCGACCCCTGGGTGAGCCATGATCACGTCTTCGATTTCATTGGGATAAACGTTGAAACCGGAGACGATGATCAAGTCTTTCTTGCGATCAACGATGCTGACAAAACCGTCGACGTCGATCACGGCAATATCGCCCGTCTTGAACCAGCCATCGGTATCCATTGCTTCGGCGGTGGCTTCCGGGCGGTTCCAGTAACCGAGCATGACTTGCGGGCCTTTGATGCACAGCTCGCCGCGTTCGCCCAGGGGTAATTCGTTGCCTTCATCGTCGATGACTTTCATGGCCGTGCCGGGCACTGGAATCCCCACGGTTCCCAGCCGGGATTTGTCGCCGTAGGGGTTGGTGCTCGCCACCGGGGAGGTTTCGGTCAGGCCGTAACCTTCGACAATCCGGCAGCCGGTGATCTGCTCCCAGCGCTCGGCGGTGGCCTTGACCAGGGCGGTGCCTCCGGAGTTGGTGCTCTTGAGACTGGAGAAATCCAGCGACTTGAAATCCGGGTGATTCATCAGCGCCACGAACAACGTGTTCAAGCCGATCATCGCCGAGAAGCGCCACTTGCCCAGCTCTTTGATGAAGCCGCCAATGTCCCGAGGGTTGGTGATCAGAATGTTGTGGTTGCCGCTGACCATCATGCACATGCAGTTCGCGGTGAAGGCATAGATATGATAGAGCGGCAGGGGCGCAATCATGATCTCCTTGCCTTCCTGAAATACCGGGCTGCCATCGTTGCCATGTTGCGACATACAGGCATAAACCTGCTGCATATTGGCGACCAGATTGCCATGGCTGAGCATCGCGCCCTTGGCCAGCCCTGTCGTACCGCCGGTGTATTGCAGCACGGCGACGTTTTCAAGCGTCAGCGGCACATTCTGCACAGGCTGACCACGGCCTGCGCGCAGGGCATTCTTGAACAACGTTGCCTGTGGCAGGTTGTACTCCGGGACCATCTTCTTGACCTTGTCGACGATGGTATTGACCAGCCAGCCCTTGGCGGCAGACTGCATGTCCCCCATGCGCACTTCGATCAGGTACTGAAGTTCGGTATCCGGCAGCACTTCCTGAATCAGCTTGCCGAACAGGTTGAGGTACACCAGCGCCCTGGCTCCGGAATCCTTGAATTGGTGGCGCATTTCCCGCGCGGTGTACAAGGGGTTGGTGTTGACCACCACCAGCCCGGCACGCATGGCGCCGAAGACGGCAATCGGGTACTGCAGGATGTTGGGCATCTGTACGGCGATGCGATCACCGGGCTTGAGCTCGGTATTTTGCTGCAACCAGGCAGCAAAAGCGGCGGAGTGCCGGTCCAGTTCGGCATACGTGAGGGTCACGCCCATATTGCTGAAGGCAGGCCGATCGGCAAATTTGCGACAGCTGCGCTCGAACACTTCGACGACCGACTTATAAGCATGCAAATCAATCGCGGGCGTAACCCCTGTCGGTCGTTTGTCGTTCCAGAAGTCAGGTTGCATTTGTTTTTATCCTCTTACCTGAGAGTCGCTGCGGGCTTGCCCGACGTTAGCAGCTAACGCAAGGAAGGCAAACACAACGCTAAGCAACATCATTACCATGAATTACAGAGCTGACCGGCCCGCAATTGGTCATCCGCTATACACTCCACAGATCGAGCCAAGGCAAGTTGTGCCACCGCGGCTCAGGGAGTAGCCATGAAACAGCAGGCCTTTTGGCTCGACGCCAGTGACCACAGCCGGATATTCGTCAATGCGTGGCTACCCGACCTGCCGCCCAGAGGCGTGGTGATGCTCGTCCACGGCATGGCCGAACACAGTGGCCGTTATGCAAGGCTGGGGGCAGCGCTGTGCCAGGCAGGTTTTGCGCTGTATGCCCACGACCAGCGCGGCCATGGCAAAACGGCCGCTCAGGGCGTGCTCGGGCACTACGCCGATGACCAGGGCTGGAGCAAGGTGGTGGGCGATCTGGCCAGTGTCCATCAAGCCGTCGGCCAGCGGCATGCCGATACGCCGGTTTTTCTGCTCGGGCACAGCATGGGCAGTTATGTGGCCCAGGCTTATCTGATGCACCACGGCGCAGGTTTGCAAGGGGCGATTCTCAGTGGCTCGAATTTCCAGCCAGTGGCCCTTTATCGAAGTGCCCGCCTGATTGCCCGTGCCGAACGGCTGCGCCAGGGTCGCACCGGGCGCAGCAAACTGATCGAGTGGCTGTCGTTCGGCTCGTTCAATAATGCCTTCAAGCCGGTGCGTACGCCGTTCGACTGGCTGAGCCGTGACACCGCGGAAGTCGACCGCTATATGCAGGACCCGCTGTGCGGATTTCGCTGCACCAATCAGTTCTGGTTTGACCTGCTCGGTGGCCTGCAGCAAATCAGCAAGCCGACCAACCTGGCGCAGATCGATCCCGGGTTGCCGCTGTTCATCATTGGCGGTGAATGTGATCCGGTGAGTGAGGGCAAGCGTCTCAAGGATCTGGCTGACGCACTGAGTGCAGCGGGTCATCAGAATGTACAGCTCACTGTCTACTCGCAGGCGCGCCATGAAGTGTTCAACGAAACCAACCGGGATGACGTCACGCGTGATGTCATCGCCTGGCTGGAACAGGCGCTGCATCAGCCAAGACCGCGCCGGGCGGAGTAACCTTTGGCGCTGCGTTGTAAATCCATCTTCAATTGTTCAGGATCACCCATGACACAAGTTACCAACATTCCTTACGAAGCCCTCGAAGTCGGGCAGACCGCCAGTTACAGCAAAACCGTGGAAGAGCGCGACATCCAGTTGTTCGCAGCATTGTCCGGCGATCACAACCCGGTTCACCTGGATGCTGAATACGCAGCATCCACGGTATTCAAGGAGCGCATCGCGCACGGCATGTTCAGCGGCGCCTTGATCAGCGCGGCCGTGGCCTGCGAAATGCCAGGGCCGGGCACTATCTATTCCGGCCAGCAGATGAGCTTTCACAAGTCGGCCAAGATCGGCGACACCCTGACAGTCCGCCTGGAAATCCTCGAGAAGCTGCCGAAGTTTCGCGTGCGCATCGCGACCCGCGTCTTCAACCAGCACGACGAGCTGCTGGTGGACGGTGAAGCAGAAATCATCGCACCGCGCAGGCAGCAGACATTGACCCTGGCGACATTGCCAGTAATCAGTGTCGGCTGAAGAGCTGTCTCAAATCTGCTGATGACTCATGTGAGAGCGGTGCTTGCCCGCGATAAGGCTGGATGTGGTTCACGTTAGATCGCCTAGACCTTATCGCGGGCAAGCACCGCTCCCACAGGGGCCGCATTGCAATTCAAGTGAACAAAAAAATGGGCGACCGAAGTCGCCCAAAATGCCTTGCGTGCTCTTTGACTGGAAGGCCTCTGCCCTGTTTGCTTTTTTTGCGAGCCCTTCCAGATGACCAGTGACCTCGCCTCCTGCTCTGTTGTCCCTGTTCGATGGCGCTAGATTAACCGGCGCTGGCCCGATGAAAATTGACCCACATCAATAGCACCGCATCGCTCGATGCAGGAGCGCGCAGAAAAATGGTTGGGGTCAAGGGTATTGCGGGAGTGAGCTTGCTCGCGGACAGCGTCCTGGCAGGCGACAGCTTGACGCCTGTCAAAACGCTTGGACCTAACGCTTCTTCGGTTTTTTCTTAGATTTCTTCTTGCCCGATTCAAGGGGCATGGCCTGCTCAAAGGCGTTGCGCACTTCGTTCAGGCGTTTATCGTTAAGATCGTGAACCCGCTTGGCACGCTCGGCACCCAGGTCGATCAGTTTTTCATCTGCGCTCATGGTCAGCGACTCTCGAACACTTGGAAGTTGGGGCCAATAATGCGCAATCGTGTCGAGCATGACCAGCTTTCTAGACCTGTACATCAACCCAGAGACCCTGGCGAGGTTCTTCGTCCATCAGCGGTACGACCGGCACGGTATGGTCGGCATTCAACGCGACCCCGGGCACAGCCAGATGCTCGGGCTCATCGGCACCCTCCTCGCGGCGGCGCTGCTGTTCTTCATGACGCTGCTGTTCTTCGAGCAACAGCCAGGCATTCTGCTCGTCTTCTTCATTGCGCAGGTCAATGTTGGTTTCGCTGGAAGTCGCCTGGACCGGTGCCACAGGAGGAATGTCTGGCACTTGTTTAGCCGGGTCCATCTGCGAAGTCACGGGTACCGCACTCAGAGGAAGCGTCTGGATAAACATGAATTTATTCTCCTGTTTGAGTGGGTGTCGGCTGTCGGTTCGTCGACTTGACCCCGTAAATGAGAAACTTTCGACTATGTTTTTCGCAACTAGTGCCTTGAACGGGCCTGAATGCCGAAAATACGCCACAAATCGTCGCGTTTTATCACTGCGCCTTTGGCCTGAGCGACGTGTTCCGTTAACATAGTCGGCTTTTTCACGGCGGGAGACAGGCAGCATGGCGCAGCAGTATCAACCGGGGCAACGCTGGATTAGCGACAGCGAAGCCGAGCTGGGTTTGGGTACCGTTCTGGCACAGGACGGCCGCTTGTTGACCGTGCTCTACCCGGCCACTGGCGACACGCGTCAGTACGCCCTGCGAAACGCGCCGCTCACCCGGGTGCGTTTTTCCCCAGGTGATGTGATCACGCACTTCGAAAACTGGAAGATGACCGTGCGCGAAGTCGACGATGTCGACGGCCTGCTGGTTTACCACGGCCTCAACGCCCAGAACGAAACGGTTACCCTGCCGGAAACCCAGCTGTCGAACTTCATTCAGTTCCGTCTGGCCACTGATCGCCTGTTTGCCGGGCAGATCGACCCGCTGGCCTGGTTCTCCCTGCGCTATCACACCCTTGAACACACCAGCCGCCAGTTGCAGTCCTCGTTGTGGGGCCTGGGCGGCGTGCGCGCGCAGCCTATCGCGCACCAGTTGCACATCGCCCGTGAAGTGGCCGACCGCATCGCCCCCCGCGTATTGCTCGCTGACGAAGTGGGCCTGGGCAAGACCATCGAAGCCGGTCTGGTCATCCATCGCCAGCTGCTCTCCGGGCGCGCCAACCGCATCCTGATCCTGGTGCCGGAAAACCTGCAGCACCAGTGGCTGGTGGAAATGCGCCGCCGCTTTAACCTGCAGGTTGCGCTGTTCGACGCCGAGCGCTTTATCGAAAGCGATGCCAGCAACCCGTTCGAAGACACGCAACTGGCGCTGGTCGCCCTTGAATGGCTGGTGGAAGACGAAAAAGCCCAGGATGCCCTGTTCGCGGCAGGCTGGGACTTGATGGTGGTCGACGAAGCTCACCACCTGGTCTGGCATGAAGACAAGGCCAGCCCTGAATATTCGCTGGTCGAGCAGTTGGCTGAGGTAATCCCCGGCGTGCTGCTGCTGACCGCGACCCCCGAGCAACTGGGCCAGGACAGCCACTTCGCCCGTCTGCGCCTGCTGGACCCGAACCGCTTCCACGACCTGCACGCCTTCCGCGCCGAAAGCGAGAACTATCGCCCGGTGGCCGAAGCGGTGCAGGAGCTGCTGGATAAAGGTCGTCTGTCGCCCAAGGCGCAGAAAACCATCCATGATTTTCTCGGTGCCGAGGGCGAAACCCTGCTGGCCGCGGTCAACGACGGCGATGAAGAAGCCAGCGCCCGCCTGATCCGTGAATTGCTCGACCGCCACGGCACTGGCCGGGTGTTGTTCCGTAACACCCGCGCCGCAGTGCAGGGTTTTCCGGAGCGGAATCTGCATCCGTATCCGCTGCCCTGCCCTGCTGAATACCTTGAACTGCCGGTGGGCGAACACGCCGACCTGTACCCGGAAGTCAGCTTCCAGGCCCAGCCGGACGCCAGCGAAGAAGAGCGCTGGTGGAAGTTCGACCCACGTGTCGATTGGCTGATCGACACCCTGAAAATGCTCAAGCGCGTCAAGGTGCTGGTGATCTGCGCCCACGCCGAGACCGCCATGGATCTGGAAGACGCATTGCGCGTGCGTTCCGGCATCCCCGCGACCGTGTTCCACGAAGGCATGAATATCCTTGAACGCGACCGCGCAGCGGCCTATTTCGCCGATGAAGAATTCGGCGCTCAGGTGCTGATCTGCTCGGAAATCGGCAGTGAAGGTCGCAACTTCCAGTTCGCCCACCATCTGGTGCTGTTCGATCTGCCTGCGCACCCTGACTTGCTCGAACAGCGGATCGGTCGTCTGGACCGGATCGGCCAGAAACACACCATCGAGCTGCACGTACCGTTTCTGGAAACCAGCCCGCAGGCGCGGCTGTTCCAGTGGTATCACGAGGCGCTGAACGCGTTCCTCAATACCTGCCCGACCGGCAACGCCCTGCAACATCAGTTCGGCCCACGCCTGCTGCCGTTGCTCGAAAGTGCTGACGACGATGAATGGCAAGTGCTGATCGATGAGGCCCGCACCGAGCGCGAGCGTCTGGAAACCGAGCTGCACACCGGTCGCGACCGCCTGCTGGAGCTTAACTCCGGCGGCGCGGGCGAAGGCGAAGCGTTGGTGGAGGCGATCCTTGAGCAGGATGACCAGTTCACCCTGCCGATCTACATGGAAACCCTGTTCAACGCGTTCGGCATCGACAGTGAAGACCATTCGGACAACGCCTTGATCCTGCGCCCGAGTGAGAAAATGCTCGACGCCAGCTTCCCGCTGGGTGACGACGAAGGCGTGACTATCACCTACGACCGTAACCTGGCACTGTCTCGCGAAGACATGCAGTTCATCACCTGGGAACACCCGATGGTGCAGGGCGGCATGGATCTGGTGCTGTCCGGCTCCATGGGCAACACCGCCGTGGCGTTGATCAAGAACAAGGCGCTCAAGCCGGGCACCGTCCTGCTTGAACTGCTGTACGTCAGCGAAGTGGTTGCCCCGCGTTCCCTGCAATTGGGCCGCTACTTGCCGCCAGCCGCCCTGCGCTGCCTGCTCGATGGCAACGGCAACGATCTGTCGGGTCGGGTCTCGTTCACCACCCTGAACGACCAGCTCGAAAGCGTGCCACGGGCCAGCGCCAACAAGTTCATCCAGGCTCAACGTGACGTGCTCAACCCGCAGATCAACGCGGGCGAAGCGAAGATCGCACCGAAACACGCCGAGCGCGTGGCCGAGGCACAACGTCGCCTTGCCGCTGATACCGAAGAAGAACTGGCCCGCCTGACCGCCCTGCAAGCCGTCAACCCGACCGTGCGCGACAGCGAACTGGTTGCCCTGCGTGAGCAGCGTGAACAAGGCCTTGCGATGCTGGATAAAGCAGCGCTGCGTCTGGAAGCGATTCGGGTGTTGGTGGCGGGTTAAAAACTCGCTCCTGCAGGTCGGAACTTGAACCTGCGGGAGCGAATTCATTCGCGAAGAGGCCAGTACAGTCGATAGAGATGTATCGTCTGCAAAATCCCCTTCGCGAATGAATTCGCTCCCAGAGGGCTATCGCTATGCGCTCAAGATCTCAGGCCACCGATACAATCGGCTCATCCGCTACCATCCCCTCTTTCATCCGCAGCGCATCCCGACTGAAACACCGCGACGCCAGGTACAGAAACACCAGGGTCATGCCCAGCGCCACGGGGATCAGGTACATCGCGTCGTGCAAACCTACCGCCTTGAACGCCTCACTCATTTGCTCAGCGCCCGCCGCTGCCATGGCCGCATGTGCGAAGTGATCCGAGAGCAGCCCCACCACCACCGGCCCCAGCCCGCCACCCAGCAGATACAACCCGGCAAAAAACAGCGCCATGGCCGTCGCCCGCAAACGAGGCTCGACCACGTCCTGAATTGCCGTGTACACGCAGGTATAGAAGTTGTATGCGAACAGCCAGCCCAGGCTGAATACACCGACGAACACGCCGATCTCGATACGCCCCGCGTGCAGCGCATAGGCCGTTGCCAACGTGGCCACCAGCATGCTGCCCGCAGCAAACAACAAGCGACCATTGGCGAAACGCTGGTGCAGTTTGTCCGCCACCCAGCCGCCCAGGGTCAGCCCGACCAGCCCGGTGACGCCGACGATCATGCCAGTGGCGACGGCCGCCTCCTGCAACGGCAATAGGAAATAGCGCTGCAGCATCGGCACCATGAACGAGTTACAGGCGTAGGTCGCGAAGTTAAAGGTCAGGCCTGCCAGTACCAGCCAGCCGAAAGTAGGAATGGACAGCACCCGGCGAATGGGCTTTTCGATTTTCTCCTGGGAGATGCGCACGCTTTCCGCAGCGCCACGCTTGGGCTCGCGGATGAAAAACATGAACACCGCCAGCACCAGGCCCGGCACCGCCGCAATGAAGAACGGCGCACGCCAGCTGCCAAACGCCTGGACCATCGCGCCTATGGTGAAGAAAGCCAGCAACAAGCCCAGGGGCAGGCCAAGCATGAAGATCCCCATGGCCCTCGCCCGCCGGTTAGCCGGGAACAGATCACCAATCAGTGAATTGGCGGCCGGGGCATAACTGGCCTCGCCGATGCCAACCCCCATGCGTACCAACAGGAACGTCCAGAAACTGCCCGCCAGCCCGTTGATAGCGGTCAAGCCGCTCCACACCGCCAGGCCCCAGCCCATGATCTTCTTGCGTGAGCCATTGTCAGCCATGCGCCCGAGTGGCAAACCGGCAATGGCGTATACCAGCGTGAAAGCGGTGCCGATGATCCCCAGCTGAAAGTCGCTGAGGTGCCACTCCATGCGAATGGGTTCGATGATGATGGCGGGAATGGTCCGGTCGAAGAAGTTGAACAGATTGGCCAGAAACAGCAGAAACAGAACGCGCCAGGCATTAGAGGCCTGGGGGGAAGGGGTCGGCGAGCTGGGCATGTGAAGGCTTCCTGCTTTTATTGTTATGGGCAAAACACTGCCATTGCGAAGCAGGCTAGGACGGCCTCCGGTTTTTGTCGCGTTCCATCAGCGACGTAAATGATTCGATATGTGGCGCGACGCCGGGCATATAACTATTCGCTATTGATTCAATTCCAAATTGATTGGACCACCGGTGCCATTATTGATGGCACCCTTTTTTCAGCTCCTATAATCACCTCGTCTTTGCCACAGTTCTGGTGGCTAACCCTGGTATTGAACATATAGGGCTCGCTATGGAATGGCTGGGTTTGCATCTGTTGTCCGGGTCACCGCCCGAGGGAATGCTGCTCCTCGACTGCATGCACAATATGTTTTTGATGGCTCTGTCCTATGGGGTCATCTGTGCGGCCTGTTTTGCGACGCTGGACATCGGCGAACGCATCATTCACGTTGAAAATCAGCGCAGCCGCCAACGCTGGCAGGTGCTGGGTGCGCTGTGCCTGGCAGGTGGCGTGTGGGCCATGCACTTCATCGGGATGCTGGCGTTTGAAACGCCCATGCCGGTCCACTATGACTTGCCGGTAACCGTGGCCTCGTTATTCATCGCGGCGGTTTCCGGCGCATTCGCCATACGCGCCATCAGTCAGGAGGTACTCGGCCCTGGTCAATGGCTGCTCAGTGCAGTCGGCATTGGCCTGGGTGTCGGTGTCATGCATTACGTTGGCATGTCCGCGCTGCGCTCCCCTGCCATCCAGTACTACCAAGCGGGTCCGTTTGGCCTGTCAATTCTCATGGCAATCATGTGCGGCGCGGTGTTTCTGCTGTTGCCGGGTTACCTGCGCCAGGGTGGCGGCCCGTTCCATCAGATGCTCAAGTACGGCGCCAGCATGCTGCTCGGTGCCGGGCTGCTGGGCACCCACATGATGGGCATGTTGTCGCTGAATCTGGTACTGCCTGACCACACGCTGATGCAATCGGCCGAGCCGGGCAACGGCCTGCAACTGGGGCTGACGATTGCGATCATTGCGTTGTTGATCATCGGCGGCAGTATCAGCGCGTCCATGGCCGACAAGAAACTGCAGAGCAAGGAGCACGACCTGCGCCGTGTCAATGCACTGCTCAGCCAGCTGGATCAGGCGCGAGTCTCGCTGCAACAGGTGGCGCATTACGACGCGCTGACCAACCTGATGAACCGTCGCGGCTTCAACCAGATCTTTGCCGAGAAGCTGACCGAGCATGCCGCCAGCAACGCCATGATGGCGGTGATGTTTCTCGACATCGATCACTTCAAACGCATCAATGACAGCCTGGGTCACGACGCGGGTGATGACCTGCTCAAAGCGATCGCCGAGCGGATCCGCAGTGCAACGCGCGCCGATGACGTGGTGGCGCGCTTTGGTGGCGATGAGTTCTGCATTCTGATCAGCCTGCATAACTACGACGAGGCCGAGCATCTGGCCAATCGCATCATGACGAAAATGAAGGAAGCCATTGCCCTGACCGGACGCCACATGGTCATGACCACCAGCATTGGTATCAGTGTCTACCCGCAGGATGGACAAACCTGCGACGAATTGCTCAAGCACGCGGACCTGGCGCTGTACCAATCCAAAGGTAACGGCCGCAACCGCCTGCACTTCTTCAGCCCCAACCTCAAGACCAAAGCCAGCCTGGAACTGCAGCTGGAAGAAGAACTGCGCAGCGCCTTGCTGGACGACACGCAGCTGCAGGTGTTCTACCAGCCCATTGTCGACGTGCGCACCGGTCAGGTCGCCAAGCTCGAAGCGCTGGTGCGCTGGGAACATCCGCTGCATGGTCTGCTGACACCGGACCGTTTCATCAGCATTGCGGAAACCAACGGCCTGATTGCCGACCTCGATAACTGGGTGCTGCGCCGCGCCTGCCGGGACCTGGGTCTGCTCTGCAGCGACGGTCTGGAAAACCTGATCATTGCCGTCAACTGCTCGGCACTCAACCTGACCCGTGAGGACCTGATCGACGATATCAAGGCGGCGCTCAAGGCGGCCAACGTACCGGCGCGACGGCTGGAACTGGAAGTCACCGAGAACGCCCTGATGGGCAACATCAGCAACACGATTGGTTTGCTCAAGCAGATCCGCAGTCTGGGGGTTTCGCTGTCCATTGATGACTTCGGCACCGGCTATTCATCGCTGGCCTACCTCAAACGGCTGCCACTGGACACGGTGAAAATCGACCGCTCGTTTATCGTCGATATTCCTCGATCTGCGCAAGATATGGAGATCGTGCAAGCCATCATCGTCATGGCTCATACCCTGCATTTGAAGGTGGTGACCGAAGGTGTGGAAACCTCGCAGCAAAAGGATTTCCTGACCCAATACGGCTGCGACTACTTGCAGGGCTACCTAATCAGCAGACCTCTGCCGCTGGAGCAGGTGCTGTCGCTGGTTCACAAGCTCAATGTGCGCAAACCGGTCAGCGTCCCCGGACCTGAAACTGCTGGGCAAAACCATGGGCGCGGGGTCTGGATCCAGGGCCCGGCCCGCTGAGCGGACCTCAGGCATAGCTGTAGGCGCTGCCGAAGCCTGCGAATTGTGATGCATCGGGTAAACCGCATTCGTCTATCTGATTTGAAACGCTTTCCCGTGGGACGGGCTTTAGCCGGGAGAGGCGGATACATCCACTGCATAGGTGGAGACAGACCGGCCGTCTTCCCGGCTAAAGCCGGTCCCACGGTTGTATGTTTGCCGTGCGACACAGCCCTAAAGAGTACCGTTCGTCGGCCGATAGCTTTACCGATCTTTCTATGAAAAAAGTCCGATTCCAGTTGCAACCTATCTTTCCGTGATGGCGCGGTGTCCATAACCGCACTGCCGTCCCCCAGGCTAATGGCGCACCATGACCCATAAAAAAGATTCTGCTGGCGCGATATCCGCACTCCTGAGCGCGGCCCTTCCCGAAAAGGCCGCCGGTCTGCCGGGCACGTATTACGCCCCGAAGCAGTCGGCCGCTCAGCAGTACCAATACTTCACGGAAACCGATACCGACCGCATTCTGGATAACCTCGACGGCTTGCGGGACATCGTCTTCCCGCGCTCAAACCCGGTCGAAGACAACGCGCTGCGCAGCGAGCAACAATTCCCGTCCGTTTGCCTGATCGGTCTCGGACGCTGCGGCTCCAACATCGCGCTGGACGTCGCCGAACTGGTCTACAACGCGCGAAAGTTCTACCTCAATCAGTTCAGTAACGAAGACAGCCTCAGCGAAGACAAGCGCTACAGCCCGGCACGCTGGATCCGCAACAACTTGCGGCTGGGCCAGAACAAGTCCAGCAAGCCGGTGTTTCTGGTTGAACCGCTGGTCATGCTCGGCGACCTGGACAAGGACATCGCCGGGCGCATTCGATTTTCGCGCAAAGCTGACAAAAGCGGATTCATCAACGATTACAGCAAAATGAAAATCATGGACCTGTCCGAGGTCCATGCCGGTGGCGCAGGCAACGCACCCATCCTGGGTCAATACCTGGCCAAGATCATCCTGAACAAAGACACCAATCATTTTTCCAGCGCAGACTGGAAACTGATCCACTCGTACCTGATCGACTCCTGCGGTATCAAGGCCAACCAGTCACGCCTGTATTTCTACATCTTCAGCGCAGGTGGCGGCACGGGCTCCGGGATGGCCTCGGAGTTTGGTCTGGCGCAGCAGTTTTCCTACATGAACAAAACGTTCGATACCAAACCTGCCGACGTCAATGACAGCAAGCGCGGCCGTTCATTTGTATTCGAGCCGATCTTCACCAGCGGTATCTGCGTGTTGCCCAATATCTCCGATCACCGCAGCGAGATGTCGGAAGCCCTGCACATCAACGCCGGTCGGCTGCTGTGCAAGTACCTGGCGGAAGAATGGGACTTCTCGTACAACTTCGAGAATGAAGACAGCAGCGAAGCCAGCGTCATGGGCCGGATACGCCCCTGGAATGCGATGATGCTGATCTCCAACGACATCATGCGCTACGCCGAAGAAAGCGACGACGGCAACATCGAAAACATCGATGTGAATGCCATGGAGCGCCACGCCAACCAGTACATTTCCCAACAGATCTTCAACATTCTGACGGCCCAGGCGGTCACGACCGACTACGATCAGAACTACTTTCGACGCGCTGGAATCGACATTGGCGAAACCATTCGCCTGGATGCCAATGACCTGTTCATGAGCCTGGCGGGACCGGTGGCGATTGCGTACGCGGAATCGGTAGTGCCGGAAACACCCGTGCCAGGGTCGGACAAGTTCAAAGTGTTCGAGAAAGAACCGCCCCGGTTGAACATTGACGACCTGTTCTTCCGCTCCATCGACCTGCCGCACTTCAATAAAGTCACCCAGGCCATCGAAGGCATCAGCCTGCTGCCCATTGAATCCAAGCGCTATCGCGGCGCGCTGGATCAGTACAAGACCTCAGGCTACGACGCTGCCGCCCTGCATGACCTGCACTTCTTCAAGAACTGCTCGTCGGTGGTTTCCATCGTCTCTTTGCCCAAAGACTACAAGCTGTCCTACATGGACTTGAATCGCTTGAAGACGCACCTCAACAGCCTGTTCCCGAACACTACGCTCAAGCGCTACGCCCTGGTAATTGGCGCCTCGGCCAACTTGTCACTGACCACCTTGATTGCCAAAAGCCCGTGTTTGTCGGATGACTTCCTGACCTTGATCGTGGCGTTCATCAAACGATGCTTCGCAAAGAACCCATACCGTTTTGACGATACGCTGGATAACTCGATTCTCGACTTTATTGTCAGCGATGAGTTTGACGAAGCGCGAATTGACGACTTGCTCAACGAGTACGAAAACCCGGCCAAGATCCTCGACACCAACTGGTATGCCATCAAGCCTATGTACGAGAAGAAATACCGGGAGTTGATTGACGATACGTCCAGATTCGTCTCGATCAACGACATCCGCATTTCGCGCGAGAGCGTGAAAAAGGCTGTCAAATACTTGCGCGAGATCTATCGCCATCGTATTGGCAAGACGCGGGTGATCTCGCTGAACCAGCACACCGGCAAAACCGGCTACGGGGCGTGATGCGAACCCAGCGAATGCCGGCGCTGTAATCTGCTGGAGCCAATGTGTTCGCCTGGCGGCCAGCCCAAGCTGCCGACTTGTGATCACATTGGCTCCCGGCCTTCAGACAGTTGCTGGTCGGGGGATGGGATATATGTTCCCCGTGCCGCACTGGCAGTTACCGGACTACCCACTCCGACGGCGCGAACGCACCAGAAACGAGCACTTAAACAGCTGCCGCCCTGTCCTGGACCAGTACCCAAGGTGCCACTACTACCGCCCAAAGCACCGGATCGCGCTCCACCAGCTCCAGCGCCCGCGACTCAGCCACCTTGCCGACTTCCCCGCTGGCCAGCCATGCGGCGACTTTATCTGCCCGGTTTTCAGCAACGGCCTGCGCCACTTCGATCAAATCCAGCGCTGGCTCGACCCACAACAGGGCACCTCGGGCAAAGAACGGTTGCAACTCTGTCCAGGTAATAGATGCGGTTTCGCCGAGCAGTTTGGCATAGAGGGTGCTAGGTTCTTCGTTCATGGGTTTTACCAAATGGAAAATCGGCGCAGATGATAACGCCGCGTCTTCCTCAGACAAACCCAGATACAAGTAAATGAATGCAAGGAAGATCAGGAAAACCAGGGGTTTAGAGGTCGATGTGACAGGTCGAACCGCATGATTCTGTATCTTTCTTTCATTTAAGCGACATCGACCGAATTTGCCCCCTGCAGCCAGCTTTTCAAGCCATCGACCGGCGCTCTAAACTGTTCCGGTACAGTTGCCAGGGGGTGATCGGGGTTCAATCCGGTCCTGCGGCGTTGGCATCAGGATTATAAAAACTAAAACACAAGAGTGGAGCATCATGACTAAGGGTACCAAGAAGCTTTCCAAGCTGTTTGCCGCATTGGTTATGGCGGGGGTTGCCAGCCATTCGTTCGCAGCAGATACCATCAAGATCGGCATCGCGGGTCCTAAAACCGGCCCGGTCGCCGAATACGGCACCATGCAGTTCAATGGCGCGAAAATGGCCATCGAGCAGATCAACGCCAAAGGCGGCGTCGCCGGCAAGATGCTCGAAGCCGTTGAGTATGATGACGTCTGCGAACCGAAACAGGCCGTGGCAGTTGCCAACAAAGTGGTCAACGACGGCGTCAAGTTCGTAATTGGTCACCTGTGCTCCAGCTCCGCTCAACCGGCTTCGGACATCTACGAAGACGAAGGCATCATCATGGTCACTCCGGCTGCAACCAGCCCGGAAATCACCAATCGTGGCTACAAGCTGGTGTTCCGCACCATCGGCCTGGACAGCGCTCAGGGCCCGGCCGCTGGCAACTACATTGCCAGCGTGATCAAGCCGAAAACCGTCGCCGTGATCCACGACAAGCAGCAATACGGTGAAGGCATCGCCACCGCCGTCAAGCAGACCCTGGAAGGCAAAGGCGTCAAGGTTGCCCTGTTCGAAGGCATTAACGCCGGCGACAAGGACTTCTCGTCGCTGATCGCCAAGCTCAAGCAAGCCAACGTCGACTTCGTGTACTACGGCGGCTATCACCCTGAGCTGGGCCAAATCCTGCGCCAGTCCAAGGAAAAAGGCCTGAACGCCAAGTTCATGGGCCCTGAAGGCGTCGGCAACGACTCCATCTCGCAGATTGCCGGCGAGGCGTCCGAAGGCCTGCTGGTGACCCTGCCGAAATCGTTCGACCAGGACCCAAGTAACCAGGCGCTGACCAAGGCATTCCAGGACAAGAAACAGGATCCTAGCGGTCCTTTCGTGTACCCGGCTTACTCCGCCGTTCAAGTCGTTGCTGACGGCATCGCCGCCGCCAAGTCCGAAGACACCGCCAAAGTGGCTGCCGCCATTCACGCCGGTACCTTCAAGACCCCGATGGGCGATCTGAGCTACGACGCGAAAGGCGACCTGAAAAACTTCCAGTTCGTGGTCTACGAGTGGCACTTCGGCAAGCCGAAGACTGAAGCCGCCAAGTAAACAGCTGGCGTTGACAACCAAAGCCCACTGCATTTGCAGTGGGCTTTGTTTTACGAATGACGGTCCGTTCCTTACCCCGGAAACGTGACCCCCTGAAAATCTTAAAACCGTTACCAGCGGTTCGTTGGCGGCGTCACTGGCAACGCATCGAATAGAATGCGAACCCGGCGCAAGCCAGAGAAATGCAGAGCAGGTTTTTAGGAGCGCGGTAATGCCCGAGTTTTTCCACTACATGCAGCAACTGGTCAATGGCCTCACCATTGGCAGTACGTATGCATTGATCGCCATCGGCTACACGATGGTGTACGGCATCATTGGAATGATCAACTTCGCCCACGGCGAGGTGTACATGATCGGTTCCTATGTTGCGTTCATGGCCCTGGCCGGTCTGGCCATGATGGGTATCCACAGCCTGCCGCTGTTAATGATTGTCGCCTTCGCCGCCACGATCATCGTCACCAGTGCCTACGGGTACAGCATTGAACGGCTTGCCTATCGTCCGTTGCGTAACAGCAACCGTCTGATTCCACTGATTTCTGCGATCGGGATGTCGATCTTTCTGCAGAACGCAGTCCAGCTTTCCCAGGGTTCCGGCAACTTCGCCATCCCCAATCTGCTCCCCGGCAGCTTTTCGTTCGGCCCGGGCGGTTCAGAGGAAGTGCTGATTTCCTACATGCAGGTTGTGGTGTTCGTCGTCACCCTGCTGGCAATGACCGGCCTGACCCTGTTCATTTCCCGCTCGCGAATGGGCCGCGCCTGCCGAGCCTGCGCCGAGGACATGAAGATGGCCAACCTGCTGGGCATCAACACCAATACCATCATTGCCCTGACGTTCGTCGTCGGCGCGGCGCTGGCGGCCATCGCTGCCGTGTTGCTGAGCATGCAATACGGCGTGATCAACCCGAGCGCGGGCTTTCTGGTCGGCCTCAAGGCATTCACCGCCGCCGTGCTGGGCGGCATCGGCTCGATCCCGGGCGCCATGCTCGGCGGTCTGGTGCTGGGCGTTGCTGAAGCCTTCGGCGCCGACATATTTGGTGATCAATACAAGGACGTAGTGGCCTTCGGCTTGCTGGTTCTCGTTCTGCTGTTCCGGCCGACCGGTATCCTGGGCCGTCCTGAGGTTGAGAAAGTATGAGCAAGTCTCTCAAACAGGCGCTGTTCAGCGCCGCCCTGGTGTGGGCAGTGGCTTACCCGGTGCTGGGCCTGAAACTGGCGTTCTCCGGCGTGACCCTGCAAGTGCAGAACGCCAGCCAGATGACCCTGATGATCATCGCCCTCTGTTCGGTGCTGATGTTCCTTCGCGTGCTGTTCGCTGAAAAAATCAGCGGCATGCGCAATACCTCGCGCAAACCACTGATCTCGCAAAAGACCAGCGACTTTCTGAGCCAGCCAAAAACCCAGCGCTGGGGCCTAATTGCCCTGATCGTGCTGGCGTTCATCTGGCCTTTCTTTGGCTCGCGAGGCGCAGTGGACATCGCCACGTTGATCCTGATCTACGTGATGCTGGGCCTGGGCCTGAATATTGTCGTGGGTCTGGCGGGTCTGCTGGACCTTGGCTATGTCGGGTTCTATGCCGTCGGCGCTTACGGTTACGCCCTGCTCTCGCATTATTTCGGCCTGAGCTTCTGGGAGGCTTTGCCCCTGACCGGTCTGCTGGCGGCGCTGTTCGGGTTCCTGCTGGGCTTCCCGGTACTGCGTCTGCGCGGCGATTACCTGGCGATCGTCACCCTGGGTTTCGGCGAGATCATTCGCATCTTCCTGCGCAACCTGACCGATATCACCGGCGGCCCCAACGGGATCAGCAACATCGACAAGCCAACGCTGTTCGGCCTGAGCTTCGACCGTCGTGCTGCAGAAGGTGCGCAAACCTTCCATGAGTATTTCGGGCTGGACTACAACCCGATCAGCAAGGTGATTTACCTGTACCTGATCGCATTACTGCTGGCGCTGGTCGCCCTGTTCGTGATCAACCGCCTGCTGCGCATGCCGATTGGCCGCGCCTGGGAAGCCTTGCGCGAAGACGAAATCGCCTGCCGTGCGCTCGGTCTCAACCCGACCGTGATCAAGCTGTCGGCGTTCACCCTGGGTGCCGCTTTCGCAGGTTTCGCGGGCAGTTTCTTCGCCGCACGCCAAGGGCTGGTCACGCCGGAGTCGTTCACCTTTATCGAGTCGGCAATCATCCTGGCCATCGTGGTACTGGGAGGCATGGGCTCGCAATTGGGCGTGATCCTCGCGGCCATCGTGATGATCCTGCTGCCTGAGTTGATGCGTGAATTCAGCGATTACCGCATGTTGATGTTCGGCGCCCTGATGGTGCTGATGATGATCTGGCGTCCACAAGGTTTCCTGCCGATGCAACGTCCTCACATGGAGCTGCGCAAATGAGCCGGCCGATCCTGGAAGTCAGCGGCCTGAGCATGCGCTTTGGCGGGCTGCTGGCGGTCAACGGCGTAGGCCTGACCGTCAATGAGAAACAAGTCGTGTCGATGATCGGCCCCAACGGGGCTGGCAAGACCACGGTATTCAACTGCCTGACCGGTTTCTACAAACCGAGTGCGGGCACCATCCTGCTGGACGGCGAACCGATCCAAGGCCTGGCCGGGCACCAGATTGCTCGCAAAGGCGTGGTGCGCACGTTTCAGAACGTGCGCCTGTTCAAGGAAATGACCCCGCTGGAAAACCTCCTGGTGGCCCAGCATCGGCACTTGAATACCAACTTCTTCGCAGGCCTGTTCCGCACCCCGGGGTTTCGTCGCAGCGAGCGCGAAGCCATGGACTACGCCGAGCACTGGCTGGAGGCGGTGAACCTCAAGGAATTCGCCAACCGTACCGCCGGCACTTTGGCCTACGGTCAACAGCGACGCCTGGAAATCGCTCGCTGCATGATGACCCGGCCGCGCATCCTGATGCTCGACGAACCGGCTGCGGGGCTCAATCCCAAGGAAACCGAAGACCTCAAGGCGCTGATTGGTGTGCTGCGCAATGAGCACAACGCGACCGTTCTGCTCATCGAGCACGACATGAAGCTGGTAATGAGCATTTCCGACCACATCGTGGTAATCAACCAGGGCACGCCGCTGGCCGATGGCACGCCGGAACAGATCCGCGACAATCCTGAAGTGATCAAAGCCTACCTGGGGGAAGCGTAAATGCTGCAATTCGAAAACGTTTCCACCTTCTACGGCAAGATTCAGGCGCTGCATGGCGTGAACGTCGACGTCCGCCAGGGCGAAATCGTGACCTTGATCGGCGCCAACGGCGCGGGTAAATCCACCTTGCTGATGACCCTGTGCGGCTCGCCTCGCGCCCACAGCGGCAGTATCCGCTACATGGGCGAAGAGCTGGTCGGTCTGGATTCCTCGGTGATCATGCGCAAGAGCATCGCGGTGGTGCCTGAAGGCCGCCGGGTGTTCGCCCGCCTGACCGTCGAAGAAAACCTCGCCATGGGCGGCTTCTTCACCGAAAAAGGTGACTATCAGGAGCAGATGGACAAGGTTCTTTATCTGTTCCCTCGTCTCAAGGAGCGCTTCAATCAGCGCGGCGGCACCATGTCCGGCGGCGAACAGCAGATGCTTGCCATCGGCCGCGCGCTGATGAGCAAACCCAAGTTGCTGTTGCTCGACGAACCGTCTCTGGGCCTGGCACCGATCATCATCCAGCAGATTTTCGAGATCGTCGAACAGCTGCGTCGTGATGGCGTAACGGTGTTTCTGGTGGAGCAGAACGCCAACCAGGCACTGAAAATCGCTGACCGTGCCTATGTGCTGGAAAACGGTCGGGTGGTGATGCAAGGCACCGGTGAAGAATTGCTGGTCGATCCGAAAGTACGCGACGCCTACCTGGGGGGCTGATACGCCCTTGTCACAAAAACGGCCTGCGGGCCGTTTTTTTTATGGAAGCAACCAGCCGACACGAGACCCGTGGGAGCGAATTCATTCGCGAAGAGGCCGGTACATCCGACGCATTTCCCTGGATCTTGGGATTGCCTTCGCGAATCAATTCGCTCCTATGGCTCCACGTCCACCTAACCCATAGAGTGCCCAGCAAAAGGGGCCTGGCACACACAGATACGCCACATAAGCGCGTCGTCAATTCAATCGTCAACCACCCCCAACCGCTCCAATGCGACACTGCTGCGCTGGAACCAGCCGACCAGATAATCGGCCAACACTTGCATGCGTTTGGGCAACTCGCCTTCATACGGATGGACGAGGAACAACGGCGAAGTGCTGGTCTGGTAATCGCGAAACAGCCAGTGCAAACGGCCATCGTTGATCTCTGCATGCACCATGTATGACGGTAAACGGGCAATTCCAGCGCCCACCATTGCGGCCTTCTTCAATAGCCCGTAGTGGTTGCTGGCAAACGTCCCGCTGACCTGCACCCGCGTCAGTTCGTGATTCTGGTGATAAAGCCACTCGTCGCGTCCGCTGTAGTGGCTATTGAGCAAACACTTGTGGCTGCCCAGCTCCTGAGGTGTTTTCGGATGCCCGAGCTGAGCCAGATAGCTGCTGCTGGCGCAGGTCAATTCCTGCATGGCCAGCAAAGGCCTGGCGACCAGACGCTCATCACTGGCAACGTACGAGCGGATAGCCAGGTCAAAGCCTTCTCGGCGCAAATCGCGGAAATGGTTGTTGAGGTCAAGCTCGATCCTGACCTGTGGATGCTGCTCGGAGAACTCCATCAGCAAGCCATCGAAGAAGGTCTCGCCCAGTGACACCGGCGCGGTCAACCGAACCTCGCCGATCATCTCGTCGCGCATAAGGGCCACGATGTTGCGCGCCCGCTGCATGCTGGTGAGCAATTGCTGACCCTGGGGCAGCAATGCGGCCCCGGCCGAAGTGAGATTCAGGCTGCGAGTGCTGCGATGCATCAACTTCATCCCGTAGCTTTCTTCCAGATGGCTCATGCGCTTGGACAGATAGCCCTTGCTGCAGCCCAGCCGCTTTGCCGCCGCCGTGAAGCTCCCCACTTCGATCAGTACCGCAAAGGCTGCCAGGTCATCGATCTCGCTCACTATCCTGTCCTTTTGATTGTTTCCTTATGAGAACCATAGGTTGCCCATTAGCACTCTTATCGACAGCAAATCTCAACCCTACACTCTTTGCTCAACTTCCTCGAAGAACCCTGGAGCAGCGCAATGAAAATCCTGTTGATTGGTGCAAGTGGCACGATCGGCTCGGCGATCGCCGATGAACTGGCACCGCGTCATGAGATCGTGCGCATTGGCCGCAAGAGTGGCGATGCGCAGGTGGATATTAGTGACAGCGCATCGATCCGAAAACTCTTCGAACGGGTAGGCCACTTCGACGCCCTGGTCTGTGCGGCAGGCAATGTCACCTTCGCGCCGCTGGCTGAGATGAGCGAAAAAGACTTCGCCCTGGGCTTGCAGGACAAGCTCATGGGGCAGGTCAACCTGCTGTTGATCGGTCGTGAATTTGCCAATGATGGGGCCTCTTTTACCTTCACCACCGGGGTGCTGAACCGTGACCCGATTCACAGTGGGGCATCGGCCAGTCTGGTCAATGGTGCGCTGGATGCGTTTGTCCGTGCGGCTGCCATCGAACTGCCGCGTGGCATGCGGGTCAATTCCGTCAGCCCGACCGTACTGGTCGAAGCGATGGGCAGCTACGCTCCTTATTTCCGGGGCTTCAAACCGGTTCCTGCAGCCGATGTCGCGTTGGCCTACGCCAAAAGTGTCGAAGGCCTGCAAACCGGTCAGGTGTATCTGGTTGGTTGATGCCCCTTGTGATGGCGGCGCAGGCTGAGTAACGTGGCGGCACATGTCTGGAGACCACCCAATGTTTGCTGCCCGTTCTGCCCTGTTTTTTGCTCTTCTGCCGCTGTTCGCCGGCTGTCAGATGCTTGGCTCCAAGCCTGAAACCTCTGTATCCAAGGCCGGCTGGGTGCGCATGCAGGGCAACCTGACTGGCGAAGGCGGCAAGCTGCTGTTCCAGCCCTGCAACGAACAACGCCGTTTTGTCGTCAGCGACCTCGGCAACACCGGCATTCTGCAGGAGTCTGCGGCACTGGCTGACCAGTCCGGCAAGGTGTTCGCCGATTTGCGCGGTAACTTTGTCGCAGGCAAGGCTGCCAACAGCGATGGGCAACTGGACCTGCGCCAGGTCTATCGCGTGGAGCGCGCCGATCAGAATTGCGAAGACCCGAATTTCAAGCGCCTGACCTTGCACGTCAACGGCAACAAGCCAGCGTGGAACGTCAATGTCAGCGGCAAGGGCATGGTTATCGAACGCCTGGGCAAGGACACCATCGCGGTGCCTTATGTCGAAGAACAGCTGCCGGACGGGCGCTTTAGCGTCAGCAGCGAGGCCAACGGCCAGACCATGGAACTCTGGGTCGCACCGCAGCGTTGCATCGACAACGTCAACGGCTCGGTCCAGCACCTGACCGCCGAACTGCGCCTCAATGGCCAGACCGTGCGCGGATGCGGGTATTACGGTGGGTCGCGGGATGATTGAATGCAGTTGAATATGTAACGTGTGTGGTTCCCCAATCGCGGGCAAGCCTCGCTCCCACAGTTGGATCGCGATCTCATGTGGGAGCGAGGCTTGCCCGCGATTGGGGAACCACCCTCCTCAAGACAAGCTACAACCCGCCCTCCCCCAATGTCGCTTATAATCGCCACCTCTTGTAGCGCTGTCGGGCTGATCCTGCGGCCCGGAAACTGGATTTTTTCATGTTACGAATCACCGAACTCAAGCTGCCGATCGATCACCCGGAAGAAGACCTGCGCCCTGCCTTATTGCAGCGCCTGGGGATCGACAGCGATGCACTGCTCGACTTCACCTTGTTCAAGCGCAGCTACGATGCGCGCAAGAAGTCATCCGAGCTGTGCTTCATCTACACCATCGACTTCGAAGTCCGCGACGAAGCCGCCTTGCTGGCGCGTCTGGCTGATGACCGTCATGTCGGCCCGGCACCCGACGTCAGCTACAAGGTCGTCGGCCATGCGCCAGCGGGTCTGACCGAGCGCCCTGTGGTTGTCGGGTTCGGCCCCTGCGGGATTTTCGCTGGGCTGCTTCTGGCGCAGATGGGCTTCAGGCCGATCATCCTTGAGCGCGGCCGTGAAGTTCGCCAGCGCACCAAGGACACCTGGGGCCTGTGGCGCAAGAATGTACTGAACCCCGAGTCCAACGTGCAGTTCGGTGAAGGCGGTGCCGGGACCTTCTCCGACGGCAAACTGTACAGCCAGATCAAGGACCCGAAATTCCTCGGTCGCAAGGTCCTGCACGAGTTCGTCAAGGCCGGGGCGCCGGAAGAGATCCTCTACGTCAGCAAACCGCACATCGGTACATTCCGGCTGACCGGCGTGGTCGAAAACATGCGTCACCAGATCGAAGCCCTGGGCGGCGAAGTGCGTTTTGAACAGCGTGTAACCGATGTACTGATCGAAGACGGGCAATTGCAGGGCGTCGAGCTGGATGGCGGCGAACAAATCCATTCGAAACATGTGATCCTGGCCCTCGGTCACAGTGCCCGTGACACCTTCCGCATGCTTCACGCGCGGGGCGTCTACATGGAAGCCAAGCCGTTTTCCGTGGGCTTTCGTATCGAGCACCCACAATCGCTGATCGACCGGGCGCGGCTGGGCAAATATGCCGGGCATCCGAAGCTGGGCGCAGCGGATTACAAACTGGTGCACCACGCCAAAAACGGTCGTTCGGTCTATAGCTTCTGCATGTGCCCTGGTGGCACGGTGGTCGCGGCAACGTCCGAGCCGAACCGGGTGGTCACCAACGGCATGAGCCAATACTCACGCAATGAACGCAACGCCAACTCGGGCATTGTGGTCGGCATCACTCCGGAAGATTACCCGGGCGGTCCTCTGGCGGGTATTGAGCTCCAGGAGCGTCTGGAATCCCACGCCTACCTACTCGGCGGCAGTACC
Organism: Pseudomonas viridiflava; assembly: GCF_900601905.1. Classification (GTDB taxonomy): domain Bacteria; phylum Pseudomonadota; class Gammaproteobacteria; order Pseudomonadales; family Pseudomonadaceae; genus Aquipseudomonas. The sequence continues at coordinate 309,242 of NZ_UWFA01000259.1, read as the reverse complement.
TACGAGGCCCCGGCGCAACTGGTGGGCGACTTCATCGCGGGCAAGACCTCCAGCGAACTGGGCAGCGTCGAACCGTCCTACAAGCCGGGCGTAAAGCTGGTGGATCTGGCTGACGCCCTGCCCGCCTACGCCATCGAAGCCATCCGCGAAGCGCTGCCAGCCTTCGACAAACAGATCAAGGGCTTCGCCTTGCACGACGCGATCCTGACCGGTATCGAGACCCGTACTTCCGCGCCGCTGCGCATCACCCGTGACGACACCCTGCAGAGCCTCAACACAAAAGGCCTGTTCCCGGCCGGTGAAGGTGCAGGTTATGCCGGCGGGATTCTATCCGCCGGGGTAGACGGGATTCGGATTGCCGAGGCGCTGGCGCGGGATATGTTGGGGATTGAACTGTAGAAGCGTGCCTGTCGTTTGGCAAACACAAGCCCCGTAGGATCGGCTTGAGCCGCGATGGGGCCGGGACATTCGATGCATATTCCTGGCCTTTGACGTTGCTTGCGCAGCTAAAGCCGCTCCTACGGATCAACCACGTGATAATCAACAATTCTCAGACAATTCCCACACTACAAAAAACCCTTTCTGACCAGTAAAACCGTGCCTTCTGACAGATCCGGAAATACTCTAAAGCCTTCGTCCCGCTTATAACAAAAACGAATATAACTTTTGTTTTATCCTCGATAAGTACGGGTTAGGGTGTCGCTCCTTTTGCATGAATGGAGCGCGAATCTTGCCTCTACGTAACTCTGTCATTCGTTTTTTTCAGCTGGAAGCAGCCGGTGGTCTGTTATTGATCGCGGCCGCTGCCCTGGCGCTGATCGTCAATAACTCGCCCCTGTCCTGGCTGTATAACGCTTTTCTGGAAGTCCCGGTGGTGGCCCAGATCGGTGCGGTCAAGATCGCCAAGCCGCTGCTGCTGTGGATCAACGACGGGATGATGGCGCTGTTCTTCCTGTTGATCGGCCTTGAGGTCAAACGCGAGGTTCTCGAAGGCCATCTTTCCAAACCTTCACAAATCGTTCTACCCGGCACGGCGGCCATTGGCGGCATGGTCGTGCCAGCGCTGATCTTCTGGGCCTTGAATACCGGTGATGCCGCGGCCATGAACGGTTGGGCCATCCCGATGGCCACCGACATTGCATTTGCCCTCGGGGTCCTGGCGCTCTTGGGCAAACGGGTCCCGGTGTCGCTGAAGCTGTTTCTGATGACCCTGGCAATCATCGACGACCTGGGCGCCATCGTGGTGATCGCGCTGTTCTATTCGGGTGAGTTGTCGAACCTGTCCCTGTTGCTGGCCGGTGCGTCCATCCTGGCCTTGATAGCCATGAACAGGCTGGGGGTGATGAAGCTCGGGCCTTACCTGTTGATCGGTCTGGTGCTGTGGGTCTGCGTGCTTAAAAGTGGCGTACACGCAACGTTGGCGGGTGTGGTCCTGGCTTTCTGTATTCCCATGCGCGGGGCCGATCAGAAGGCTTCGCCGTTGCTCACCCTGGAACATGCACTGCACCCCTGGATCGCTTACGGCATCCTGCCGCTGTTTGCCTTCGCCAATGCCGGGGTTTCGCTGACCGGCGTGACGCTGGAGAGCTTCACCCATTCCGTGCCCATGGGTATCGCCGCAGGCTTGCTGGTCGGCAAAACCCTCGGGGTATTCGGCCTGACCTGGCTGGCGGTCAAAGTCGGGATGGCGAAGCTGCCAGGCGGCGCGAACTGGGGTCAGGTACTGGGTGTGTCGATCCTCTGCGGCATCGGCTTCACCATGAGCCTGTTCGTCGGCTCGCTGGCATACGATCCCGCCACCAGCGCCTACGCCGGGGCCGACCGGATGGGCATCCTGACAGGCTCGATTCTCGCTGCATTCATTGGCTATGCGGTCATGGCTCTGACCAGCGGCAAACAAAACGCCAACGCCTAGCCTCGTGGGACCGGCCGGGCGGCGTTGCGTTTTAGCCGGCCCCACGACACACACAAAAACCCCGGTCAACAGGACCGGGTTTTTTGTATCAAGACACTACAACGGCATCAGTGGGACACGCGACTGGTGCCATTGACGCTCATGATGCGCACGCGCTCGCCGACGCGGAAAATCTCGTTTTCCTGTACCTGCTGCACGTAGGCACGCATGCTGCCGTCGTCTTCACGCACGGTAATTTCAACGCCCTGAGTGCGGGTCAAGCCTTCCTCGGTCGCAGAGCCAAGCAGACCACCCGCCACTGCACCGATCACCGCCGCGACGATGCTGCCACGACCGCCACCAATGGCACTGCCGCCGACGCCGCCGACGATTGCACCGGCACCGGCACCGATAGGTGTCTTGCTGCCTTCGATCTTGACTGGACGCAGGGATTCGATGGTACCCATGCGAACGGTCTGCACTGTCCGCGCTTCATCACGGGAATAGGAGTCACCGGTCAGGTTCGACATGCAGCCACTGAGCGACAGCGTCATTGCAGTGAAAGTGACCAGCAGAACAGACTTGCGCATAACGGTATCTCCAGAGGAACGTGCAGCCATTAGACTCCGCACCTTGTGCGCTGTCACCTGCCGCTCCTCGCTAATTTGTTTTCATTCAGGCGCGATACAGCACGCGGCCACGTAAGGCTGAGACGGGTTCGCCAAGGAATAATTCAATGCATCCGAGGATCAGGGTGCGAGACGTTCGCGAGTCCAGTCACTGTCCACCCGACGGTAATTCAGGCGGTCGTGCAGACGGCTGGGACGGCCCTGCCAGAACTCGATTCGCTCGGGCAACAGGCGGTAACCACCCCAGTGCTCCGGGCAATGCGGCTGGGTATCGAGAAAGCGTTGTTGCGTAGCGGTGATCATGCCTTCGAGCTCGGCGCGATCCTTGATGACCCGGCTCTGCGGCGACGCCCAGGCGCCGAGTCGACTGCCCAATGGGCGAACCTGAAAGTAAGCGTCGGACTCCTCAGCGGTCACTTTGACCACCCGCCCTTCTATACGCACCTGCCGCTCCAGGGTCGGCCAGAAAAACGTCATGGCCGCAAACGGCCGCGCCGCCAGTTGCTGGCCCTTGGCGCTGTCGTAGTTGGTAAAGAACGTAAAACCCTGAGTATCCAGCCCCTTGAGCAACAGGATCCGGCAATGCGGGCGACCTTGCTCATCCACAGTGGCCAGCGTCATCGCATTGGCTTCCACGGGGGCCTGTTCGGTCTTGACCGCCTCGGCAAACCACTGGTGAAACAACGCAAACGGCTCGTCCGGCGACTGTGCTTCGGTCAAACCATCGCGGGCATAGTCACGGCGCATATCAGCCAGAGACTGGGTCATGACGCTTTCCTTGATTGAAATTCCGGGAGTTGAAATTCCGCTGCCTGACCTACGCTGTCAAGCGCAGATCAGGGCTTTACTCAATTGCTGGCCTGATCGTTAGCTGCCGGTTTTTTCTTCACGGCAGCCTTGGCCGGAGCGGCTTTGGCAGGGGCGGCTTTTTTCGCAGGAGCAGCTTTTTTGGCTGCCGGCTTGCTGGCTGCCGGCTTGCTGGCCGCGGCTTTCTTGACTGGCGCCTTGGTTGCTGCAGCCTTGGCCGGAGCCGGCGCCACTGCAGGTGCTGGCTTGGCGTCCTGAACGGCGACCATGGTGGCCGACGGAGGCAGCGCGTACTTGCTCATCAGGGCGACCATGGTGTTCTGCGGCGTCATCATGATTTCCACACGGCGGTTCAGCTTGCGACCTTCAGCGCTGTCATTGGCCGCGCGCGGCATCACGGCGCCCATGCCACGCAGGCTCAGGCGATTACGCTCAAGCCCGCTCAGACGGAAAATCGCCGCGATCGACTGCGCACGTTCCTGGCTGATCTTCTGGTTGGCGGCGGCAACGCCCGTGGTGTCGGCATGGCCCAATACCAGAACGGCGGTTTTCGGGTCACCCTCGACCAGCTTGGCCAGGCGCGTGATCGGCCCCAGTGTCACAGGCAGCAACATGGCCGGACGGTCCGGGTTGAACGAGCTGTCTACCGGAGCAGTGATCACCAGCAGGTCGTCACGGCGCTCCAGCTCGAATGGACTGTCCTTGATCGCCAGGCGCAGGCGCGGCTCGTAGTCATCCAGCCAGGCCTGGGTCACTTTCGGGTCGATCTTGGGAATGGCGGCAGGGGCGTCTTTTGTCTCGGCGCTGCCAAACGGCCACCACCACTTGCTGTCAGTCTCTGACTTGGCGACCAGCGGCGGCACGCTTTTCGGCGCGGGCTTTTCAGCGATTTCGGCTTTCGCGTCGCTGTTATCGCTGGATGCGAACGGCCAGTACCAGTGGGTGCCGCTCTCGGCTTTGGCGACTGGCTCTGCAGGCTTGGCTTGCGGGACCTTGGCCGGCGTGCTGTCGGCGACCGCATCGGGGCCGGAACCGAACTGCCACCAACGACTGCCGGAATCGGCGGAATCATTTTGAGGGGTTTGCGCACAACCCGTGACGGCAAGACATAAAGCGATTGCGAGGCTTTTGGAAGACGACATGAATGACCCACAAAAAATAGTAATGAAAAGAGCCTGGCCAGAGAAAAACTGGGCAGCGCTCATATAACACGCCTAAACGATCAGTTGGAAAAGGAAACCGTCGCACGGTTCCAGTTACGCCCCATTAACTGACAGTCGGTATTAAACAAGCACTTATGTGCACAACTTAGCGCAAACACTCAGCAAGGATGCGCGCCAGGTTTTGCGCACGCGGATCCATCAGGACATAAGGGCCCAGGGTGTTGACGACAAAGCCGAACGCAACCTCGCGATCGGGATCGGCAAACCCGATCGAACCGCCAGCGCCGGGATGGCCAAAGGCCTTGGGGCCCAGACCATAAGTCGCGTTGGCAACCTGAGGTTGATCCAGCATGCAGCCCAGACCGAAGCGGGTTCGGGTCAGCAATGTCAGGTCTTCGCCCACGCTGTGTTCGCGGGTCAACTCGTTGAGCAGGTCAGCTTCGAGCAGGCGGCCATCAAGCAAAGCGGCGTAGAAACCGGCAAGGCTGCGGGCGTTGCCGTGGCCATTGGCGGCAGGCTGTTGCATGCGCCGCCATTGCGGCTTGTTGGTGCCGGTCATGATCGACGGAGGATTGGTGAAGGCTCGGGCGGTCATGGACGTAGGGTCACGCAGGGTGGTCTGGACCAGGCGCTGCGCGGCCTCATCGCCGGAGTTGCCTTTGCCCCGCGCGACATGGGCGACGCGGTGGAATTCTGCATCGGCCAGGCCGACGTGAAAATCCAGGCCCAACGGTTGAGCAATGCGTGCTGCAATCGATTCGCCGGGACCTCGCCCATCAGCCCGGCGCAGCATCTCACCGACCAGCCAGCCATAGGTGATCGCCGCATAGCCATGCCCCTGACCCGGCGTCCACCAGGGTTGTTCGGCGGCCAGTGCGTCAGTCATCAGCTCCCAGTTGTACAGCGCTTCGGCGGGCAGCATGTGGCGCAAGGCTGGCAATCCGGCCTGATGGCAGAGCAAGTGGCGCAAGGTAATCGCCGCCTTGCCTGCCTCGGCAAACTCGGGCCACAGCCGGGCGACCGGTTCGTCCAGATGCAACTTGCCCTCATCAACCAGTTGCAAGGCGGCAACGGCAGCGAAAGGCTTGGTGCAGGAAAACAGATTGACGATCGTATCGCTGTGCCAGACCTCGGCCCCGTCCTTGTCGGCAGTGCCCGCCCACAGATCGACAACCGTCTCACCGCCTACCTGAATGCACAGCGCTGCACCACGCTCCTGAGGATCATCGAAGAGTGCAGCAAACGCTTCACGTACGGCTTCGAATTTGAGCTCGAAATGACCTTGTATCTGCACCGGCTGGCTCCCGGACTGGCTGATCGAAAAAAATGGCGTGCATTGTTTCAGCGATTGAAGGGTTTGTGAACAGATGTGGTCAATAGCAGCGATTGCGGTCCGACAGGCACGCCTGGATCCTGTGGGAGCGAGCTTGCTCGCTCCCACAGGAATCGCAGTTATCAAACAAACTCAGGAAATCTCGCGTCTGAACGGCGGCAGCGCATTGAGAATCGCCTTCCCGTAGCGCTGGGTCACCACCCGGCGATCCAGCAGCGTGATGGTGCCGCGGTCTTCTTCGGTGCGCAGCAAGCGCCCGCAGGCCTGAACCAGACGCAACGAAGCGTCCGGCACGGCAATCTCCATGAACGGGTTGCCACCTCGGGCTTCGATCCATTCGGCCAGGGCCGCTTCTACCGGATCATCGGGCACCGCGAACGGGATCTTGGCGATCACCACGTGCTCGCAATAGGCACCCGGCAAGTCGACGCCTTCGGCAAAACTGGCCAGCCCGAACAGCACGCTGGAATCGCCGCCATCCACTCGCGCCTTGTGCTTGTTGAGGGTTTCCTGCTTGGACAGGTTGCCCTGGATGAACACCTGCTTGCGCCAGTCGCGCTCCAGACCGTCGAAAACGTCCTGCATCTGCTTGCGCGAGGAGAACAACACCAGCGTGCCGCGAGAGCCTTCGACCAGTCCGGGCAGCTCACGAATGATCGCGGCGGTATGCGCCACCGAATCACGCGGGTCGGCTTTCAGGTCCGGCACTCGCAGCACGCCCGCGTCGGCATGGTGAAACGGGCTGGGCACCACCGCCGTCACCGCCACCTTGGGCAGGCCGGCACGCATGCGGAAGCGATCAAATTTGCCCAGTGCGGTCAGGGTCGCGGAGGTCACCAGCGCGCCATAAGCCACGTTCCACAGATTGCGACGCAGCATTTCTGCCGCCAGGATCGGGCTAGCATTGACTTCGATATCAAACAACGCGCCGCTGTCGGCCAGGGTCAGCCAACGCGCCATGGGCGGGCTGTCTTCCGGATCTTCTGCTGTGAACGCGGTCCACAATTCCCAGTTGCCATGGGCGCGGGCCAGCAAGCTGCCGAACAGCGGATACCATTCTTCTGCCTGATGGCTGGCGATGCCGATGTTGACCTCGCCGTCCATGCCTTCTTTCAGCAGGTCGGCCAGACGCGTGAATAAATCATCAAGACGGGCAAAGCCCTTTTTCAACTCAATACCCATTTCACGGATGTGCTCGGGCACCACGCCGCCGATGAAACGATGCCGAGGACGCTCGCGCCCCTGCATGTCTTCACCGGCGCGGAAATCCGCCAGCTGCTCGCAGGCGCTGAACATGAACTGTTGCTGCGCCTTGATCTCGCGGGCCAGCTCCGGCACCTGTTCGATCAGCTTGCCCAGATCGCCGGGCAACGGATGCTGGGCCAGCAGTTTGGCGAGATTCTTGGCGGTCTGCTCCAGCCAGTCGGCGGTTGAGCGCAAACGGGTGTAATGGGCGAAATGGCCAATGGCTTTATCCGGCAGGTGATGACCTTCGTCGAACACGTACAGGGTGTCCCGAGGATCGGGCAGGACTGCGCCGCCGCCCAGCGCGAGATCGGCCAGGACCATGTCGTGGTTGGTCACGATCACATCGACCTTGCCCATGCCCTCGCGAGCCTTATAGAAGGCGCACTGCTGAAAATTCGGGCAATGGCGGTTGGTGCACTGGCTGTGATCAGTGGTCAGCCGCGCCCAGTCCTGATCTTCCAGTGCCTGGGGCCAGCTGTCGCGGTCGCCATCCCATTTATTACCGGCAAGTTTTTCAATCATGCTGGTGAATAGCTTCTGACTGGCCTCATCCACTTCGATCTTGAAGCCTTCTTCTTCGAAAAGCTGAGCCGTAGCGTTGGTCGCGTCGCCTTCCTGCAGCAGCATGTCGAGCTTCGACAGGCACATGTAACGGCCCCGGCCCTTGGCCAGAGAAAACGTGAAATTCAGCCCGCTGTTGCGCATCAGGTCGGGCAGGTCCTTGTGGACAATCTGCTCCTGCAGCGCCACGGTCGCCGTGGCAATCACCAACCGTTTGCCCGCCAGTTTGGCCGTCGGAATGGCGGCGATGGCATACGCGACTGTCTTGCCGGTACCAGTGCCCGCCTCTACCGCGACCACAGCCGGATCGCTGGTACGCCGCCCTTCTTCGTCGGTGTCGATATCGCCGAGCACCTTGGCGATCTCGGCGATCATCAAACGCTGGCCATAGCGCGGCTTGAGGCTCTTGGCTTCGAGGAAACGCGAGTAGGCGCCCTGGATCTGGGATTTGAGTTCGTTGCTGATCATGGTTCGGTCGTTGGCTCGGGCGTCACGGTTTGTACGGGCATCGGTAAAAAACGCTGGATATATCTTCAGTAGTTCCAGCAGGCGGCTATCATACCCCGCAAATTCCATCCGCGCAGAACGGAGTACCTGATGACACCTTTTTCCCTGGTCTACACCCTGCATGTTCTGGCCGCACTGGTCTGGGTTGGCGGCATGTTTTTCACCTGGATGATCCTGCGACCGGCGGTCGGCGCAACGATGCAGGGCCCGGCTCGACTGAAATTGTGGCTGGAAGTGTTGCCGCGATTTTTTGTCTGGGTGTGGGCGGTCGTGGTGGTGTTGCCAATCACTGGCGTTGGCATGATCCAGCTGCAATTTGTCAGCTTCGACACGGCACCGCGTTACGTGCAGGTAATGATGGGACTTTATGTGGTGATGACCGCGCTGTTCATCCGGGTCCAGTCATTGCAACTGCCGGACCTGCGCCGGGCAGTGGAAACCGAACAATGGGCCGAAGGGGCGGCAGCGATGGGCCGGATTCGTCGATTGGTGGGCATCAACCTGCTGATTGGCCTGGCGGTGGTGGCCATCGCGGCGGCAAGACCGGGGTTTTAAGGCCAGGCCGCCGCTCCTGTGGGAGCAAGCTTGCTTGCGAAGCGATATAGCCTGCTCAACAGAGCGGCCAGATGTACCGACTTCTTCGCGAGCAAGCTCGCTCCCACGGTTCTGGAGATCAGTTTTACAACCGCTGCACCGTCACCACACCCGCAGGTCCCGCTACGCCCGGCTGCCCCGCGTCGCCAGCACGTCCGGCCTTGCCGCCATCGGCGCGATAGACGATGCAGCCTTTGGAAGCGCCGCCCTTGCCCGGTTTGCCACCCGCGCCAGCCAGACCGCCCGGGCCGCCCTGGACGTCGACCTTGATGCGCTCTGCCGGAAAGCTCAGCGGCAATTCCAGGCGCACCTGCGCACCGGGAGCACCGTCGTGGCCATTACCGCCGTTATCCCCATCGAAACCTTTGCCAGCGCTGCCAAAGGTGCAGCCCGGCGCTACGCCGTTGGCGCCGTCCAGGCCGACATAACCGGGCGAGCCCGCGCCGCCACGGGCATCGACCAACAGCTCGTTGCCTTCCAGATGCTCGATACGCAGGGTCAGGTTACGGCCTGGCAATGGCTTCTTTTCATAGGTGCCGGGCGCGCCTCGGGCGGTAATCTGGCTGCCGACGCCCAACTGGCCGTGACCCACCACCAGATTCAATGGCTGGCTGCCAGACACAATGGCGATACGCGCCTCATGGCCGAGCACCAGTTGGTCGACTTTGACCTCGGTCAAACCCGACGGGATCAGCAAAGTGCCGTAATCCTCGACCTCCAGTCGCTCCAGTTGCAGCACGCTGGTATTGCTTGGCAAGCGCATCAGGGAATGGGGCTGGACGCTGACACTCTGGGCCATGGCAAGCGGGCTGCAAAGTGCGGCAAGTAGACAAAGCTTACGCATGGGCTCGCTCCCGAGAAGGTTTGGGCAAAGATTGAATGTGGAAGATTCCAAACACCAGAATGTGCAGACGATCTCGCCAGGGGTGGCGGCGACCGCGCAGGCTGCCATTGAACAGCAGCAACTCAAGCACGTGTGTCAGCGCCAGCAGGCTGCCAGCGAACTTGATCAACATCGCGAACGGCGTGGGCAATACCAGCACCAGATTGACCAACACCACCAGCCAGAATGCTGCGGTTACAAGCTTTCCCAACCCCCAGAACACCTTCATTGCCTGCGCCTACCCCTGTGATTTTTTCTTATAGGAACGCGTATCGTTGTACGTTATTTCCGCGCGCACAGTAGACGCCCGCAGTAGGAAATATGCCAGCGCGGCAGGGAAAATTGTTGCAGGTCACGGATCAACTGCCGAACGGCATGGGATATCGGCATCGACCCGGCGCAGGCCGGGTCGATGATCAGGCGAGTATCAAGTGATGATCAACGATTGATCTGGATTTCCACACGACGGTTCAACGCGCGACCATTGGCCGTCGAGTTATCCGCCACCGGACGTGCTTCGCCAGCGCCCTGCACCGATACGAATGAACTGCGCGGGATCCCCGAGCTGACGAGGTAGTCAGTGACCGAAATCGCACGCTTTTCAGACAGTTTCTGGTTGTAGCCATCGCGGCCCACGCTGTCGGTATGACCACTGACGCGCAGTTGCGCACTCGGGGCTTCACGTTTGAGGCGTGTGCTGATCAGGTCGAGTTTCGATTTGTCGGCGGCGGTCAAGCGGGCCGAGTCGAACTCGAACAGCACATCATTGATGACAATGACCTCTTCCTTGACGACCATGACCTCCTCGACCACAACCGGTGGCGCTGGCGCGACCAATGGGCAACCCGTCGCGTCAACCGCGACCCCTTTGGGCGTATCCGGGCATTTGTCGATGCTGTTTTTTACCCCGTCGCCATCGTCATCACCATCGCCGTGTACCCAGCAATAGGCACCCGCCATGACGCCCACCGCGCCGCCGAGGCTGGCGGCGACTGCCGCCGTCTGGAACGCGCCCGCTGCAGCCCCCGCCACGCCGCCACCCAGCGCGCAGAGTGGCCAGTCGGTTTTCTGTAAACCCGCGCAACCGGTCAAGACGCTGGTGATTAAAATCAAAGGCAATGCTGTCCGGATCATTCTCATTAATTTTCTCTCCCAAGGGTTCGGCCCAATGCGCCGCCTCTGGAGTAAAGACAGCAAAGTGCCAGTTCGCCACTTTGGGCCTTGTTTTGTTGGGTTTGAGGTAAATACGTCGCCAACTGCAGGAGGGAGGTTTGCCGGCGAAGACGGTAATTCGGGTCTAAAAAATCTACCGAATTTACCGGCCTCTTCGCGGGCAAGCCTCGCTCCAGCGGATTCGGCACATTTCATCGGGCTAGGCCCACGCTCCTGCACACGCTAGTCTTGCACGTCATAGAGAGGATTTTTGATGAGTGAAGGCTTTTCCACGCGCACGCCGCAGCAAGCTCTGGCCGCGCTGCTCGACTTGCAGGCCCCGAAACGTCTGCTGCTGATCGGTGCCGAGGCGTTTCCCGCCTTGCAGGCGTTTCAGGAAGCACACCCGGGCACGCACATCGCCCACGCCCGGCCGGGCCCGCTGCCAGCAGACCTGGCCGCACAACGCTTTGACCTGGCCCTGGTGGTGGATTGCCTGGAACACATGCCACAGCGTGACGGGTTGAATCTGCTCGGCGGGATTCGCAATCTGAACGCCAGCCGCATCGCCGTACTGGCCGATCTTCAGGCCTGCGGCTGGAAGACCACTGACTTTTATTCTCTGGCGCTGCAGGCCAACGAGCGATTTGCCCGCGATGAACAAGTACTGACCCTGTTCACCTATGACCTGCGCGAATACAAGCAAGTCCCGGACTGGCTCAACGCCAGGTTTTGGGCTAACCCCGAGAACTTTGGCAAATACTGGTGGTAACTCATGAATAGCGCGATTTGCCCGTGTGGCAGTGGTGACCCGTTGACGACCTGCTGCGGGCCATTTCACGCCGGACAACCCACACCCTGCGCCGAAAAACTCATGCGCTCACGCTACAGCGCTTACGTGCTGGGCCTGATCGACTACGTGCTGGACACGACCCTGCCGGTGCAAAAGGCCGCGCTGGATCGGGATGCCATCAGCCAATGGAGCTTGCAGAGCACCTGGCTGGGTCTGGAAGTGGAGAGTTCGGAAGTCTTTGGCGGCAAACCCGAGCACGCCTTTGTGACCTTTACCGCACGCTGGCACGACGCCGCAGGCGAGCACAGCCATCGCGAGCGCTCGTCCTTTGTGCAGAATCAGGGCCGCTGGTATTTCATCGACCCGACTGTTGGCCTCAAGGCTGGCCGCAACGACGCCTGCCCTTGCGGCAGTGAGCAGAAATACAAGAAATGCTGCGCAAGCTACGCCGCGTAGTCATTCCAGACGCAAATGAGAGATGTCCGGCACGCGCACGGTCTGCGGCTCGACCGCCTGCCCCATGTCGCTACCAACGGGCGCGACGCTGAGTCCGGACAGGTCCAGCGAAGGAGCCAGTGGCGCCGGCTTGTGGTCCTGCAGGTCGCTGCCCACGTCGAATAACTGCAGATCCGGCGCATCGACGTCTATAAAAGCGGCCATGTAAACGTCCCGGGGCACCACCTGCAATCGGCCCCGCTCAGCGGATGTTGCAGAACCCTGAGGCTCGACCGCAGCCGACATCGCCACCACTTCGACCAACGCCCCGGCGCGCTCCAGGGTCGAGCGATATTTCTCGGCAGCGGCGGCGTCCAGGTTGTTTTTCAGCACCAGCCGTCGCCCGGAAAACAACAGCGCCAGGCGCTGAGCATCCGCCTGGAACAGCTTGCCGAGGTTACTTTGCACCAGATCCGCCTGGGCCCCGGGGACTAATTGGCCACTGAATACAATTTCGTACAGGTTCATCGGTCATACTCTGACAGCACGTGCGAGGAGTATGCCGCAGCCTTATCAAAAAGGAACGGGCAAGTCGCTTTGCCAACGATGGCCTTCCCAGGGCCACAAATGGAGCAAGACCATGTTTGCAAAGGCAGCACATCAGGCCTCGTTTCGGATACCGCGCTGCCCCGCCCGGAACCAAGGGCTCCTTGGGAGCGCGATGCGTTTATTGCTGGCCTCGATATTGCTATCTGCGCTCAGCGGCTGTTCATCATGGGTGGTCAGCGGCTATCAGGAGCCCGAGGTGCGTCTGCTTGACGTGCAGGTGGTCAAGGCCAAGTTGCTGCAACAGGATTTCAAGCTGCACTTTCGGGTCGATAACCCCAACGATCGCAGCGTGCTGGTGCGCAGCCTGCGCTACAAAGTGCTGCTCAAGGAAGCAACGCTGGCCGAAGGCGAATCCACCGAGTGGTTCGTGGTCGAGGCGCACAGTCACAGGAACTTCGTGGTGCCGGTTCGCACCAACCTCTGGCAGCACCTCAAATACATCGCCAAACTGCTGAAAAAACCCGATCAGGCGATTCCCTATCGCCTCGAAGGCAAACTCAAAACCGGCTTTTTGTTCCGTCATAACGTGCGTATTGGGCGCAACGGCGAGATAATCCCCGGCGATCTAATTCCGGAGTAACCCGATGAACCAGCAAGCCCACGTGCATGGCCCAGACTGCAACCACGACCATGACCACGATCATCATGACCACCAGCACGGCCACGTTCACGGCCCGAACTGCGGTCACGCCCATCAGGAGCCGGTGCGCAATGCGTTGAAAGACGTCGGCCGCAACGACCCGTGCCCTTGCGGCAGCGACAAGAAATTCAAAAAGTGCCACGGCGCGTAAATCGCCCGGGTATTGGAAAACGGCCTGCATTGCAGGCCGTTTTCATTTGTGGTGGCAAGGCTCACCGGAGTAAAACAGGCGCTGGTCTGTCCAAGCGAGGCTTGCCCGCGAAGGCGTTGGTACCTGGAATACAAAACCTACCGATAACTCTGTGCCACTAACCGGAGCCTGCAATGATCGATCTGCACTACTGGACCACCCCCAACGGCCACAAAGTTTCGCTGTTCCTGGAAGAAGCTGGCCTGGCCTACAGGATCTTCCCGGTCAATATCGGTCAGAACGATCAGTTCAAACCCGAATTCCTGAAAATATCCCCCAACAACCGCATCCCGGCCATCGTTGACCACGAGCCTGCCGATGGCGGTGAGCCGATCAGCTTGTTCGAGTCAGGCGCGATCCTGCTGTATCTCGCAGAGAAAACCGGCCGATTCATCCCCCAGGATTTGCGCGGGCGCCAGGAAGCGTTGCAATGGCTGTTCTGGCAAATGGGTGGGCTGGGGCCGATGGCCGGGCAGAATCACCACTTCAACCGCTTCGCCCAGGAAAAGATCCCCTACGCGATCAAGCGCTATGTCGATGAAACCACGCGGTTGTATGGCGTGCTGGACAAGCGTCTGGCGGATCGCGAGTTTGTCGCGGGCAGTGAGTACAGCATCGCCGACATGTCGATTTATCCATGGATTGCGCGCCACAGCTGGCAGGAACAAAACCTGGACGACTACCCGCACCTCAAGCGCTGGTTCGACGCCGTCACCAACCGTGATGCGACCAAGCACGCCTATGCACTGGTTGAGCGGGTAAATCCTGCGAAGGCATAAGCATTATCGGATGTAACGACGTGGGACCGGCTTCGGCCGGGTAGCGTTAACCGGGAAGAGCCAGTACATCCATGCCGTATCGATCGTCTGAAATGCCGCCTTCCCGGCTAAAGCCGGTCCCACGTCGTACTTCAGTTTGTGGGCAGTCTTAGAATCCACCATAGGAATGCGCGCCAACGGTTTCTGCCCGACTGAAAAATCCTGAAATAAACTCACCCTCCCCGCTTGCGCCGTGCCTGCGCGCTCTCTAACGTAGCGCCTTTTATACGCCACCCCCGCAGGAGCTTCGCCCATGGCCTCGCCAGCCCGTTTCAGAGTCGTACCCCGGTTCGGTGTTGTCGCCGCCACGGCGGGTTTGCTGAGCCTTGCCGGTTGCCAGATCAGCGGGGGCGATCCGGATACATTGCTGCCAACCTCCGGCACGGTTGCCGTCAAGGGCCTGGCACAGAATGTCTCGCTGCGGCGCAACAATCTGGGCATGCCGCTGATTGAAAGCAGCACGTTTCACGACGCCCTGTTTACCCTGGGTTATGTGCATGCCAGCGATCGCATCACGCAAATGCTGACCATGCGCCTGCTGGCGCAGGGCCGGCTGTCGGAAATGGCGGGGGCCAATGCGCTGGATATCGACCGCCTGATGCGTTCGGCGAACCTGAAAAAAAGCGCCAGCGAGTTGTACAACGCGTCGTCGCCACGCCTGCAACGGTTCTTTGAAGTCTATGCCCGAGGCGTCAACGCCTGGATATTCCGCTATCGCGACAAACTGCCAGCGGATCTGGCCAGCTCCGGCTATCGTCCGGATTACTGGAAGCCGGAAGACTCGGCACTGATTTTCGCCCTGCTGAACTTCAGCCAGTCGGTGAATCTTCAGGAAGAACTTTCATCGCTGGTGCTCGCCCAGAAAGTCGGGGTCGACAAGCTGGCCTGGCTGATACCGACCTACCCGGACGAAGAACTGCCCTTTGCCGAAGCCGAAAAACTCAAAGGCTTGAACCTGGGCGGGCAGGTACCTGGCCTTGGCGAGCTGAACAAAGTCGCCCTGCAATTGACTGATCTGAACATGCTGGGCATCGCTGCCTCCAGCAACTGGGCCATTGCCCCGCAGCGCAGCCGTACGGGCCGAAGCCTGCTGGCCAGCGACCTGCAGCTGCCTGCCGGGTTGAACTCGGCCTGGAGTTTCGTCCAGGTTCGCGCACCGAAATATCAAGCCTCGGGCGCGACCATTGCCGGCCTGCCGCTGGTGCTGAACGGTTTCAATGGCAAGCTGGCGTGGTCGATGTCTTCGGCCATGGGCGACAATCAGGACCTGTTCCTGGAAAAGCTCAAGCGCGAGAACAACCGCCTGATGTTTCTCGCTGACGGCAAGTGGTTGCCCGCAGCAGCCCACGACGAAACCTTTATCGTCAAAGGCGGCCGTCCGGTCCGCGAAACGGTTTTCGAAACCCGTCACGGGCCATTGCTCAACAGCAACCTGGGCGTAGGCCCGCTGAACAACGGCCTGGGCGTCGCGCTGCAGACGCCGAGCTTCAAGGATGACAAGAGCCTGGACGCGTTCTTTGACCTGTCGCGTGCGCCAACTGTGGAAAAAGCCTTCGACGCCAGCCGCGAAATCCGCGCCATTACCTTGAACATGGTATTTGCCGACGCTTCGAATATCGGCTGGCAAGTGACCGGACGCTTCCCCAATCGTCGTGAAGGCCTAGGCCTGCTGCCCTCTCCGGGCTGGGAAAGCCGTTACGACTGGGACGGTTTCGCCGATTCGATGCTGCACCCCTATGACCAGGACCCGCAGCAAGGCTGGATCGGCACCGCCAACCAGCGCACTTTCGCCAAGGGTTATGGCATGCAACTGTCCAACTCATGGAAGACTCCGGAACGCGCCGAGCGTATTGCCGAGCTGGCCAACAGCGGCAAGCAGGACAGCCGCAGCGTGATCGCCATGCAGTACGACCAGACCACGACTTTTGCCGCCAAGCTGCGCAAGATGTTTGAAGCGCCCGGCATGGTCAAACCCCTGAAGCAGGCGATTGATGCCCTGCCGGAAGCAGAGCGCAGCAAGGCTCGGGAAGCGATTACGCGGTTGATGGCATTTGACGGCAAGCTGGCCGCGAACTCTGCCGATGCCGCGCTGTACGAGCTGTTCTTGCAGGAAAGCGCCAAGCAGGTCTTCCTCGACGAACTGGGCCCGCAAACCTCTGCGGCCTGGAAAGCCCTGGTGCAGAACGCCAGCCTGTCGTATTCCGCGCAGGCTGACCACCTGTTGGGGCGTGAAGACAGCCCGTATTGGGACGACGTCGCTACGCCACAAAAAGAAGACAAACCGGCGATTCTGGCCCGTAGCCTGGCGGCCGCCATTACGGCCGGGGACAGCCAGCTGGGCGCCGATCACAAGGCCTGGCAGTGGGGCAAGCTGCATCGTGCGACCACTCAAGGCTCTGAATTTGCGGCCAATGACTTCAATCGCAGGCCGACGGCAATCGGTGGCGATCACAGCACCCTGAATATCTCGGCTTCGCCTTGGGGGCAGACCTTCGACAGCCCGGTCGTCCCGAGCCTGCGCATGATCGTCGATTTCGGCCAGACCGAACCGATGCTCGGCATCACCAACATCGGCCAGTCCGGCAACCCGGCCAGCCCGTACTACACCAACAGCAGCGAGCCATGGCTCAAGGCCCAATACCAGTCGATCCCGCTGCAGCCGCAGAATTTTGAACGTGGTTACGGCAACAAGCGATTGACGCTGGTGCCGGGGAAGTAATCCCTTCTGAAACAAATCCGTGGGACCGGCTTTAGCCGGGAAGAGGCAAGTCCATCCTGTGCATAGGGTGTGTCAGGAATGCAGCCTTCCCGGCTAAAGCCGGTCCCACAGGTTAGTTCAACCGCTCCGCGCGCAAGGTTCTTCGAACTTCCTCCACCGCCTCGCCTCATAACTAACAAGCCCCTCCAGTTGGTCATTCCATGGATCTTGTTATCGCGCGTCCCGAAGGTTTGTATTGCCCGCCCGGGGATTTTTACATTGATCCCTGGCGCCCGGTGGAACGCTCGGTGATCACCCATGGGCATGGCGATCATGCGCGTACCGGCAACGAACACTATCTGGCGGCAGCGCCGGGTGAAGGCATTCTTCGTTCCCGACTCGGCCAGGACATCAACCTGCAGACCCTGGAATACGGCGAAACCCTGCTGCATCACGGCGTCAAACTGAGCTTGCACCCGGCAGGCCATGTTTTAGGCTCGGCGCAGGTGCGGCTCGAATACAAGGGTGAAGTCTGGGTGGCATCAGGGGATTACAAAGTCGAGCCTGATGGCACCTGCGCACCGTTCGAACCGGTGCGGTGCCATACCTTCATTACCGAATCGACCTTTGGCCTGCCGATCTATCGCTGGCAGCCGCAGTCGGAGATCTTTGCCGGGATCAACGACTGGTGGCGGGCCAATGCGGCAGCTGGCAAGGCCAGCGTGTTGTTCGCCTACTCGTTCGGCAAGGCGCAGCGGATCCTGCACGGTATCGACCCGCAGATCGGGCCCATTCTGGTGCATGGCGCGGTCGAGCCACTGAACCGCGTGTACCGCGAAGCGGGAGTACGAATCCCTGAAACCCTCTACGCGGGCGACTTCAAGAAGACCGACCCGGCGCTGCGCCAGGCCTTGATTCTGGCTCCACCCTCTGCAGGCGGCAGCACCTGGATGAAGCGCTTCGGGGAATTCAGCGACGCCTTCGCCAGCGGCTGGATGATGCTGCGCGGCACTCGCAGGCGGCGCGGTGTGGATCGTGGCTTTGTGCTTTCCGATCACGCCGACTGGCCCGGCCTGCTCTGGGCCATCGAGCAAACCGGCGCCGAGCGGGTCATGGTCACCCACGGTTCGGTGGCAGTGCTGGTGCGCTACCTGCGCGAATCCGGCCTGGACGCCCAGGGCTTCGTCACCGAATACGGCGACGAAGATGACTCGGCTGCTACCGACGCCAAACCCGCTGAAGCCACCGAGGCCCCGGCATGAAAGCTTTTGCCGAACTGTATTCACGGCTCGACGCCACCACCTCCAGCAATGCCAAACTCAGCGCCATGCGCGATTACTTCGCCAGCGTCCCGGCAGCAGATGCCGCCTGGGCGGTGTACTTTCTTGCCGGTGGCCGACCTCGCCAGCTAGTGCCCACCAAACTGCTGCGCGAACAGGCCATGACGCTGGGCAATTTGCCGGAATGGCTGTTCGAAGAGAGCTATCAAGCGGTGGGCGACCTGGCCGAAACCCTGTCCCTGCTGTTGCCCGAAGCGGTGCACAGTTCCGATCAGGGTCTGGCCACCTGGATGGAAGAAAAGCTTCTGCCCTTGCGCGGCTTGCCACCGGAGGAACTGGCCGAACGCCTGCCGACCTTCTGGGCACAACTGGACCGCATCAGTCTGATGGTCTGCATCAAGCTGATCACCGGCAGCTTTCGGGTGGGCGTTTCGAAACTGCTGGTCACCCGCGCCCTCGCAGCGCTGGCGGACATCGACAGCAAGCGCGTGGCGCAACGTCTGGTGGGTTACACAGACTTGTCCAACCGGCCGACGGCAGCAGGGTTTCAGAAGCTGATCGCGGCGCAATCCGCAGACGAACACGCTCAGCGTGGCGGTCAGCCTTATCCGTTTTTCCTGGCTCATGCCCTGCAGCAACCGGTGGATCAATTCGAAATCCTGCTCGGGCCTGTGGATAACTGGCAGGTCGAATGGAAGTGGGACGGCATTCGCGCCCAACTGGTCAAACGTGACGGCCGCGTGTGGATCTGGTCCCGAGGCGAGGAGCTGGTCACAGACCGCTTCCCCGAACTGCATAGCCTGGTCCATAACCTGCCGGACGGCACGGTGATCGATGGCGAAATCGTGGTCTGGAAGGCACCCGAGTCAAGCGCGCCGGAAGGCGAAGCGTTCGAGCTCGACACTCAAGGCGCTGAGCCATCCGCACCCTCGGTTCAGCCCTTCGCCCTGCTCCAGCAACGCATCGGGCGCAAAACCCTGGGCAAGAAAATCCTCGAAGACGTGCCCGTGGTGATGCTGGCCTACGACCTGCTGGAATGGCAGGGCCACGACTGGCGCAGCCGAGCGCAGCAGGAACGCCGTGCGCAACTGGACACGCTGATCGCCGAGGCGCAAAGCCCGGTGCTGTTGACGTCGCCAGTGATCAGCGCGAGGGACTGGCTGGACTTGAGCCAGCAACGCGAAGCCTCTCGCAGCCTGGGCGTCGAAGGCATGATGCTCAAGGCCAGAGACGCGCTGTATGGCGTGGGGCGCACCAAGGACATGGGCGTCTGGTGGAAGTGGAAAGTCGACCCGTTCAGCGTCGATGCGGTGTTGATTTACGCGCAGCGCGGGCATGGTCGGCGCGCCAGTCTGTACAGCGACTACACCTTCGCGGTCTGGGACGGCCCGCCGGAATCCAGCCAGCGCACGCTGGTGCCCTTCGCCAAGGCCTACTCCGGACTGACTGACGAAGAAATGCGCAAGGTCGACGCCATCGTGCGCAAGACCACCGTCGAAAAATTCGGCCCGGTCAGCAGCGTGACGCCCACCCTGGTCTTTGAACTGGGCTTCGAAGGCATTGCCCTGTCAAAGCGCCACAAGAGTGGCATTGCCGTGCGCTTCCCGCGGATGCTGCGCTGGCGTCAGGACAAACCAGTGGCCGAGGCCGATAGTTTGTCGACGTTGCAGGACCTGTTGGGGTAGGATTCCGCACTTTTTTAGGGCTAGAGAAAATCTGCGCACCTTGTTGGAGCGAACTCCATTTGGAAGCGGTGCGTGCCCGCGATAAGGCCGACCCCGTAAAGCAGGCCGAGCACCTAAACCTTATCGCGGGCAAGCGCCGCTCCCGCATAAGCAAAGTACTGGCACAACCGTAGCAGTCAGCATTGCGACAACTCCGTACATTTAAAACGCACGTTCGTATCTTTGGTTCGGAACTTGCTATCTTCTGTGGTCTGGCACCCGCCGGTAGCAAGCCTCGCGTGTTCCCAACGCTCAATTTGGTTTTAAGGACTGAACGATGAAAAAAGCATGGCTGACCCTTTCTGCATTGGCTGTTTGTCTAGCCGCAGGCAATGCAATGGCCAAGGAATACAAGGAACTGCGCTTTGGCGTCGATCCTTCTTATGCACCTTTCGAATCAAAAGCCGCTGACGGCAGCCTGGTAGGCTTCGACATCGACCTGGGCAACGCTATCTGCGCCGAGCTGAAAGTTAAATGCAAATGGGTCGAAAGCGACTTCGACGGCATGATTCCTGGCCTGAAAGCCCGCAAATTCGACGGCGTGATCTCGTCGATGACCGTGACACCGGCTCGCGAGAAAGTCATCGACTTCTCCAACGAGTTGTTCTCCGGCCCGACTTCGCTGGTGTTCAAGAAAGGTGCAGGCCTGACCGCAGACCCGGCCAGCCTGAAAGGCAAAACCGTTGGCTACGAGCAAGGCACCATTCAGGAAGCCTACGCCAAGGCCGTGCTGGACAAGGCTGGGGTTAAAACCCAGGCCTACGCCAACCAGGATCAGGTTTACGCTGACCTGACTTCCGGCCGTCTGGACGCCTCCATTCAGGACATGCTGCAGGCCGAACTGGGCTTCCTGAAGTCGCCACAAGGCGCAGACTACGAAGTCAGCGAGCCAGTGGACAGCGAACTGTTACCGTCGAAAACCGCTATCGGTATCGCGAAAGGTAACAAAGAGCTCAAGGCACTGCTGGATAAAGGTATCAAAGCGTTACACGACGACGGCAAATACGCCGAGATCCAGAAAAAGCATTTTGGCGATCTGAATCTGTATAGCGGTAAATAACACCCCGACGCCCATGGATTTCGGCGATGATCTCGCGCCGATTTCCATGGGCGTTTTGTTTTATTGACCGTCAAAGGCTTTACCCATGTTCGAAACATTGCTGCAAACCCTGGGACTCTCTTCCTTCAGCCTCAAAGGCTTCGGCCCGCTGCTGCTTGAAGGCACCTGGATGACCATCAAATTATCGCTGCTGTCGCTGCTGCTGAGCATCGTGCTTGGCCTGATCGGCGCAGGGGCAAAACTGTCGAGCGCCGCTGTTTTGCGTGTGCCGGCGCAGCTCTACACCACGCTGATCCGGGGTGTTCCCGATCTGGTGCTGATGCTGCTGATCTTTTACAGCCTGCAAACCTGGCTGAGCCAGCTGACCGATGCCATGGGCTGGGATTACATCGAAATCGATGCCTTCAGCGCGGGCGTTGTGACTCTGGGCTTTATTTATGGGGCGTATTTTACCGAGACCTTCCGCGGCGCGATTCTGTCCGTGCCGCGCGGCCAGGTCGAAGCCGCCACCGCTTATGGCCTCAATCGTGGTCAGCGTTTTCGCTTTGTGGTGTTCCCGCAGATGATGCGCTATGCCCTGCCTGGCATCGGCAACAACTGGCAAGTGCTGCTCAAAGCCACCGCGTTGGTCTCGATCATTGGCCTGGCTGATCTGGTCAAAGCCGCGCAGGACGCGGGCAAGAGCACTTACCAGCTGTTTTACTTCCTGGTTCTGGCGGCCTTTATTTACCTGCTGATTACCAGCGCATCCAATATTGCCCTGCGTTGGGCTGAACGGCGCTACGCCGCAGGCAGCCGGGAGGCTCAGCGATGATCGAGCTGCTGCAGGAATACTGGCGCCCCTTCCTTTATAGCGACGGCGTGCACATCACCGGCCTGGCAATGACCATGTGGCTGCTCAGCGCCTCGATTGCCATTGGCTTTGTGGTCTCTATCCCGTTGTCCATCGCCCGCGTATCGCGCAAGTTCTGGGTACGCTGGCCTGTGCAGTTCTACACCTACCTGTTTCGTGGCACGCCGCTCTATATCCAGCTGCTGATCTGCTACACCGGCATTTACAGCCTTGAAGCGGTTCGTGGCCAGCCGCTGCTCGACTCGTTCTTTCGCGATGCGATGAACTGCACGATCTTGGCCTTCGCCCTCAACACCTGCGCCTACACCACGGAAATCTTCGCCGGTGCGATTCGCAGCATGAACCACGGCGAAGTCGAAGCGGCCAAGGCGTTCGGGCTGACCGGCTGGAAGCTTTATGCCTACGTGATCATGCCGTCGGCGCTGCGCCGCTCGCTGCCTTTCTACAGCAACGAAGTGATCCTGATGCTGCACTCGACCACCGTGGCGTTCACCGCTACCGTGCCGGACATCCTCAAGGTCGCCCGGGATGCCAACTCGGCGACCTTCATGACGTTCCAGTCGTTCGGCATCGCGGCGCTGATTTATCTGTGCATCACGTTTTTGCTGGTCGGCCTGTTCCGTCTGGCCGAACGCCGCTGGCTGGCCTTTCTCGGCCCCGCTCACTAGGACCTGTCTATGCGTCACGACACCCACGATCTGATCGCGCCGGTGCCCGGCACTGCGCGGCAGATCCATAGCTTTCACTACGGTCCGCAAGACGGCGCCTGCAAGATTTACATCCAGGCCTCCCTGCACGCCGACGAGCTGCCCGGCATGCTGGTCGCCTGGTACCTCAAGCAGCGATTGAGCGAGCTGGAAAACGCCGGCCTGCTGCTGGGTGAAATCGTCGTGGTACCAGTCGCCAACCCGATCGGCCTTGAACAGGTGCTGATGGACACCCCGCTGGGCCGCTATGAGCTGGAAAGCGGGCAGAACTTCAATCGCTGGTTTGTCGACCTCGGCACTCAGGTCGGTGATGAAATCGAGCATCAGCTCAACGACAACCCTCAACACAATGTCCAACTGATTCGTCACGCCCTGCGCAGCGCGCTGCAAGCCCAGCCTGCGACTACCCAATTGCAGTCACTGCGCCTGACCCTGCAAAGGCTGGCCTGCGACGCCGACATGGTGCTGGACCTGCATTGCGATTTTGAATCCGTCGAGCATCTGTACACCACGCCCGAAGCCTGGCCGCAGGTCGAGCTGCTGTCGCGCTATCTGGGCGCGCAGGCCAGCATGCTGGCGACCGACTCGGGCGGGCAATCGTTCGACGAGTGCTTCACCCTGGTCTGGTGGCAATTGCAGCAACGTTTCGGTGAGCGTTTCGCGATTCCCATGGGCAGTTTTTCCGTGACGCTGGAGCTGCGTGGCCAAGGCGATGTCAGCCATGCCCTGGCCAGCCGCGACTGCCAGGCGCTGATCAACTACCTGATTGCCTACGGCGCCATTGGCGGCGAAGTCGCACCCGCGCCCCAGTTGCTTTACCCGGCGACGCCGCTGGCAGCGGTCGAGCCGGTCACGACAACCGTCGGCGGTCTGCTGGTGTTCTGCACCAAACCCGGCGAATACGTCGAAGCCGGACAACTGATCGCAGAAGTCATTGATCCCATCAGCGATGCCGTCATGCCGGTCCACGCTACTCACGCAGGTCTGCTCTATGCGCGCTCGTTGCGGCGCATGGCAACCGCCGGCATGGCCATCGCTCACGTCGCAGGCACCGAAGCCTATCGCAGCGGCTATCTACTTTCTCCTTAAGGACTGCCTGTCATGTACAAACTGACCATCGATGGCCTGCATAAAAGCTACGGCGATAACAAAGTACTCAAGGGTGTTTCGCTCAAGGCCAGCAGCGGCGATGTGATCTGCCTGATCGGTGCAAGCGGCTCGGGCAAAAGCACCTTTCTGCGCTGCATCAACTTCCTTGAACAGCCGGACGACGGCGCGATGAGCCTGGACGGCCAGCAAGTGCGCATGGTCAGCGACTCGGGCGGCATGCGCGTGGCTGACCCGGACGAGCTGCAAAGCATCCGCACCCGGCTGGCGATGGTGTTCCAGCATTTCAACCTGTGGGCGCACATGACCGTGCTGGAGAACATCACCATGGCCCCGCGCCGGGTGCTGGGGGTTTCCAAAGTCGAAGCCGAGGCTCGTGCGCGCAAATACCTGGACAAGGTCGGCCTGCCCGAGCGCGTCGCCGACCAATACCCGGCGTTCCTGTCGGGTGGCCAGCAGCAGCGTGTGGCGATCGCCCGCGCCCTGGCAATGGAACCGGAAATCATGCTGTTCGACGAACCGACCTCGGCCCTCGATCCGGAGCTGGTCGGTGAGGTGTTGAAAGTGATTCAGGGCCTGGCCGAAGAAGGCCGGACCATGATCATGGTCACCCACGAAATGAGCTTCGCCCGTAAAGTCGCCAACCAGGTCGTGTTCCTGCACAAGGGCCAGATCGAAGAAGCCGGGCACCCGGATGAAGTGCTGGGCAACCCGAAGAGCGAGCGTTTGCAGCAGTTCCTGAGTGGGAATTTGAAGTAAGAAATACAATGCATATCCCGTAGGACCGGCTTTAGCCGGGAAGAGGCCGGCACAGCAGCAGGAATAGGTTGTCTGAAATGCAGCTTTCCCGCCTAACGCCGGTCCCACGGATTCGCGCCAGTCCAGTTTTACACCGAACCAAACTAATCCCCCACCACCGCTGTCTCTGAAATACCCCTTTCAGAGCACACCGCAGCGCATGAGCAGACCCCAAGACTTCGCTCGGCAATGGTTTTCGGCCCGCGGCTGGAAGCCCTTCACGTTTCAGAAAGAGGTCTGGTCCGCAGTCAAGCATGGGCGATCCGGCCTGCTGCACGCCAGCACCGGCTCGGGCAAAACCTATGCAGTGTGGTTCGCCGCGCTCAATCGCTTCGCCAAGGCCAGCGAGCCGCAAGCGCAACTTGGAGCGCGCAAACGCAAACCACCCGCCACACCGCTGAGCGTGTTGTGGATAACCCCCATGCGCGCCCTGGCCGCCGACACTGCGCGGGCACTGGAAGCGCCGCTCAGTGATTTGAACATCCCCTGGACAATTGGCCTGCGTACCGGCGATACCAGCAGCAGCGAGCGCGCCAAGCAGGGCCGACGCCTGCCCACGGCACTGATTACTACGCCGGAAAGCCTCACCCTGCTGCAAACCCGAGCGGATGCCATGAGCACCTTTTCAAATTTGAAAATGGTGGTCGTGGATGAATGGCACGAGCTGATCGGCAATAAACGCGGGGTCCAGTTGCAACTGGCCCTGGCGCGCTTGCGTCAGTGGAATCCGCAATTGATCGTGTGGGGCGTTTCCGCGACCCTTGGCAATCAAGAGCATGCGCAACAGGTGTTGCTCGGCGACGGCGGCATCAGCGTGCAAGGCAAAATCAGCAAAGAGCTGCGGGTCGATACGCTGTTGCCGCCCGCCATCGAGCGCTTCCCGTGGGCCGGACACATGGGCCTGCGCATGCTGCCGCAGGTGTTGGCGGAGGTGGACAGCAGCTCCAGTTGCCTGCTGTTTACCAACACCCGGGCGCAGTCGGAAATCTGGTATCAGGCGCTGCTTGAAGCTCGACCCGATTGGGCAGGGCTGATCGCCCTGCATCACGGCTCATTGGCGCGAGAGGTGCGGGACTGGGTAGAGCGCGCCCTGAAGGAGGGCCAGCTCAAAGCCGTGGTCTGTACATCAAGCCTGGACCTGGGCGTGGACTTCCTGCCCGTCGAACGGGTCCTGCAAATCGGCTCCCCCAAGGGCGTGGCGCGGCTGATGCAACGTGCCGGACGTTCGGGCCATGCGCCCGGCCGACCTTCGCGCGTGACGCTGGTACCGACCCATAGCCTTGAGCTGGTCGAAGCGGCCGCCGCGCACGATGCGGTGGCGGCGCGAATGATCGAACCCCGTGAATCGCCGCACAAACCCCTTGATGTGCTGGTGCAGCATCTGGTCAGCATGGCGCTGGGCGGCGGCTTTGACCCTGAGCCGTTACTGGAGGAAGTGCGCAGCGCCTGGGCCTACCGCGACCTGACCGACGAAGAATGGCAATGGGCCCTGGCGTTCGTGCGTCATGGCGGTCTTTCTCTGACGGCCTACCCCGATTACCGCCGCGTGGAGCCCGACGAGCACGGCATCTGGCGCGTGCCGGACGCACGCCTGGCGCGCCGCCACCGCATGAGCATCGGCACCATTGTCAGCGACGCCAGCATCAACGTTAAGTATTGGAAAAAGGGCGGCGGTGGCGGCTCACTGGGCAGCGTCGAAGAGGGCTTTATCGCGCGCCTCAAACCAGGCGATGGTTTTCTGTTTGGCGGGCGCTTGCTGGAATTGGTCCGGGTGGAAAACATGACCGCTTACGTCAAACGCGCCACCAGCAAAAAAGCCGCCGTGCCCCGCTGGAATGGCGGGCGGATGCCGCTCTCCAGCGAGTTGGCCGACGCCGTGGTGAGCAAATTCGATGCCGCCGCACGGGGGGAATTCAACAGCCCGGAGATGCAGGCCGTCAAACCCTTGCTGGAGATCCAGCGGCAATGGTCCGCCCTGCCCCGGCAACAGACCCTGCTGGCCGAATCGCTCAAATCCAGGGAAGGCTGGCATCTGTTTCTTTATCCCTTCGCTGGGCGTCATGTGCATCTGGGCCTGGCAAGCCTGCTGGCCTGGCGCCTCAGCCGCCAGGCGCCGTTGACGTTTTCCATTGCAGTCAACGACTACGGCTTTGAGCTGCTCAGCGCCACCGAGGTGGACTGGAGCACTCACTTGGGCGCGCAGCTGTTCAGCGAGGATCATCTACTGGCCGATATCATGGCCAGCCTCAACGCAGGCGAACTGGCCCTGCGCCGCTTCCGGGAAATCGCCCGCATCGCCGGGCTGGTATTCTCGGGCTATCCCGGCGCACCGAAAAGCAACCGTCAGTTACAGGCTTCCAGCGGCTTGTTCTTCGAAGTCTTCAAACAATATGACGCTGGCAACCTGCTGCTCACCCAGGCTCAGCAAGAAGTGCTGCGCCAGGAACTGGATGTGGCGCGCCTGGAGCACACCTTGCAACGCATCAATCAACGTACCCTGGACCTGCATGTGATCAAACGCGCCACCCCTTTGGCGTTCCCGCTGCTGGTCGAGCGCATGCGTGAAAGCCTGAGCTCGGAAAAACTTGCCGACCGCATCGCCCGAATGGTCCGCGATCTGGAGAAAGCCGCCGGACCCGAGAGCCCATGACGCCTCATATCGCAGTAACCCTGGCCGGTGCCGAGCTCTGGCTGCTGGCCGACAAGGCTGTTTATTACCCCGAGTACCGCGCACTGCTGATTGCCGACGTGCACTTCGGCAAAGCGGCGGCCTATCGCAAGCTCGGCCAGCCGGTGCCGCATGGCACCACGCAAAACAATCTGCAGCGTCTGGATGACTTGCTGCAGCAGTATGCGTGCGAGCGTCTGATCTTTCTCGGAGATTTCCTCCACGCGCCCGAATCCAGAGTGCCCGCGACCCTTGAGGCACTGGCCCAATGGCGCGCACAACACCCAACGCTGCAGATCACGCTGATACGCGGCAATCACGACAAACGCGCAGGTGATCCACCCGCTTCACTGGCAATCGAAACGGTGCCCGAACCGCTGCTTTTGGGGCCGTTTGCCTTGCAACACGAGCCCGATCCCCACGCCAGCCACCACGTACTGGCCGGGCACGTGCATCCGGTTTACCGGTTGCAGGGCCGCGGGCGGCAATCATTGCGGCTGGCGTGCTTCTACCTCACCGAGCGCATCAGCCTGCTGCCCGCCTTTGGCGCGTTTACCGGGGGGTTCAATATCGAAGTGGCTCAACACAGCCAGGTCTTCGTAGTGGGAGATGGAGCGGTGTGGCGAGCGAGCTGAAACGATTCAAGGGAGGGGGATCGGCGCGCGTTCGATTAAAATTCGATCTTGATTTGACGGGCACGGCGCCGCTGGCCAGTGAATGCGCCAGCAGCAACATGAGTCGGATTCAGGCGACAGGAGCCGGTGGTGGCTCGTCGGGAATAGTCGGGCTACCCGGTTCGGTAGGTTCCGGGACTTCACCCGGGCTATCTGGATCAGGATGTCCAGGGATGCCGCCGCCCACCATATTTAGCTGCGGTTGTGCGAGTAACGACCAGGCTAGCAGACCAACATGATTCTCTCGCGGGTCAGGCCCTTCGGCGCTGGCATTGGATTGCATCTTCATAAAGGCACTCCTGAGCGTTGCCCCTCTCAACGTGAGAGAGGGAGCGATTCAGTCAATAGAGTGCCGAAATGAGGACTAATTCAATTTCGCCGTGATCAACGGTCACAAATATTTGCTGGCATCTGCTCGATCAAGCGCGAGGCAGGGTGACGCCGCGCTGGCCCTGATACTTGCCGCCCCGGTCCTTATAGGAAATTTCACACTCCTCGTCGGATTCCAGAAACAGCATCTGCGCCACGCCTTCGTTGGCGTAGATCTTGGCGGGGAGCGTCGTGGTGTTGGAAAACTCCAGGGTGACGTGGCCTTCCCACTCCGGCTCAAGCGGCGTCACGTTGACGATGATCCCGCAGCGGGCGTAAGTACTTTTGCCCAGGCAGATGGTCAGTACATTACGCGGGATGCGGAAGTATTCGACGGTGCGAGCCAGAGCAAAGGAGTTGGGCGGAATGATGCAGACATCACTTTTGATGTCGACAAAGCTCTTCTCGTCGAAATTCTTCGGGTCGACGGTGGCGGAATTGATGTTGGTGAACACCTTGAATTCATCCGCGCAACGCACATCGTAGCCGTAACTCGAAACGCCGTAGGAGATCAGCCGATCAGCGCCTTCGCCGCGCATCTGGCGCTCGACGAAAGGCTCGATCATGCCGTGCTCTTGCGCCATGCGGCGAATCCACTTGTCCGATTTGATGCTCATGGCGATGTCCTGATAACGAGGTGAAAAAACATGTCCGGCATCTTACCGGGCGCAGGCGCTGCGTTCAAAGGCTGTGCGCGGGTGACGAGCGATGCTTTGCACGCTAATGGAAATAATCCTCATCAGAGTGTTGGCACGTTACAAAAAAAGCGTTAAGGTGGCGTCACTGTGTTGCTTGTGTCACTGAGAATCTCTACACGATGTTGAATTTCGATCCAACCATCTCCAAGAATTTTTCCTGCTCTTTGCACTCAGTCTCGGCCAGGGTTCTTCCTGAGTCGCAGTTAACTTTGTCCAAGGAGATACACCATGTCTAATCGCCAAACTGGTACCGTTAAGTGGTTCAACGATGAAAAAGGCTTCGGCTTCATCACTCCACAATCGGGTGACGACCTGTTCGTACACTTCAAAGCTATCCAATCCGACGGCTTCAAAAGCCTGAAAGAAGGCCAACAGGTTTCTTTCATCGCTACCCGCGGTCAGAAAGGCATGCAAGCTGAAGAAGTTCAAGTTATCTAACTTGTACTTATTCGCTTAAAAGAACCCCGCTTCGGCGGGGTTTTTTTATGCCTGTGAGAAATGCGGATTCGGACAACGCACCCCCACCTGTGGGAGCGAGCTTGCTCGCGAATCAGCCGACACCAGTGCAGCAGTCACACCGCGCCATCGTTCTTCGCGAGCAAGCTCGGCTCCCACAGACGATCACCACTTGATCAAGTTGAACAAACGCCCCTATCAATCATCACTGACCGAGATAGTCGGCATCGCCGGGCTTGCCGCTTCCTGCAACACGATCCGGGCACCCACGTGGCGGGCCAGTTCCTGATAGACCATCGCAATCTGGCTTTCCGGCTCGGCAATCGCCGTCGGCTTGCCTGCATCGGCCTGTTCGCGAATGAGCATCGACAACGGCAGTGACGCCAGCAACTCAACGTCATACTGCGCAGCAAGCTTCTCGCCACCGCCCTCCCCGAATAGATGCTCTGCATGGCCACAGTTCGAGCAGATGTGTACTGCCATGTTTTCCACCACGCCCAGCACCGGAATGTTGACCTTGCGGAACATTTCGACGCCCTTGCGCGCATCCAGCAGCGCCAGGTCCTGCGGGGTGGTGACAATCACTGCACCGGCAACCGGGACTTTCTGCGCCAGGGTCAGCTGAATATCGCCGGTGCCGGGTGGCATATCGATGACCAGGTAATCCAGGTCATTCCACGCGGTCTGGGTAACCAGCTGCAGCAAAGCACCGGACACCATCGGTCCACGCCAGACCATGGGCGTGTTGTCGTCAGTCAGAAACGCCATCGACATGACTTCAACACCGTGAGACTCGATCGGTACGAACCACTTCTGATCCTTGATCTTAGGTCGGGTCCCTTCGGCGATGCCAAACATAACCCCCTGACTCGGGCCATAGATATCGGCATCCAGAATGCCGACCCGTGCGCCTTCACGGGCCAGCGCCAGGGCCAGATTGGCCGCGGTTGTGGATTTACCTACACCGCCCTTGCCGGAGGCGACCGCGACGATATTCTTCACATTGGCCAGGCCAGGTATCTGCCCCTGAGCCTTGTGCGCATTGATCACACAGCGAATGTCCACTTTGACAGAGCTCACGCCCTCCAGACCTTCGACGGCAATCTGCAGCATTTGCGCCCAGCCATTTTTGAACAACCCGGCGGCGTAACCCAGCTCCAGCTGGACATGCACGCGTTCACCCTCGATGTCGATGGCGCGAACACACCCGGCGGTGACCGGGTCCTGATTCAGATAGGGATCGGTATATTGGCGAAGGACGGCTTCCACCGCTGCGCGAGTTACAGCGCTCATGGGCTACTCCCGAATAAAGACAGACTAAAACAGGCGGCTATCCTAACTCTTCTGCTGCGCCTGAGCATGAGGCTGTCAAAAATGCTCTGAAAAACGCAGGACCGAGCGGCTTTAGGCGCCAGGGATCGGGACATTCAATGAAGATTTCTCCTACATCAATATCGCTCGCGGCTAAAGCCGCTCCTACGACGAATCGCGCATCCTCAGGACTGAACCACCGCAATCGCGGGCAAGCGCGCTCCTACGGGACATGCATTTCAATTCCAGGCGCACATTCCTACAGCCCGCGCAGGATGAAAAAAATTGCTCAGACCTTTATAGTGGCCGACCTCCGTTTCACTTCAAGTAGCCGAGCCCCATGTCCGAGCCACGCAAGATCCTCGTCACCAGCGCCCTGCCCTATGCCAATGGTTCAATCCACCTTGGCCACATGCTTGAGTACATCCAGACCGACATGTGGGTGCGCTTTCAGAAGCATCGCGGCAACTCATGCATTTATGTCTGCGCGGACGACGCTCACGGCTCGGCCATCATGCTGCGCGCGGAAAAAGAAGGCATCACGCCGGAACAGCTGATCGATAACGTCAAGGCTGAGCACAGCGCCGACTTCAACGATTTCCTGGTGGACTTCGACAATTTCCACTCGACCCACTCGGATGAAAATCGCGAGTTGTCGAGCATGATCTACACCCGTCTGCGTGATGCAGGCCACATTGCCACACGCTCGATCACCCAGTATTTCGACCCGGAAAAGAAAATGTTTCTGGCCGACCGCTTCATCAAGGGCACGTGCCCGAAGTGCGGCACCGAAGACCAGTACGGCGACAACTGCGAAAAATGCGGTGCCACCTATGCGCCTACAGACCTGAAAGATCCAAAGTCGGCGATCTCCGGCGCAACTCCGGTGCTCAAGGACTCCAAGCACTTCTTCTTCGATCTGCCTGCTTTCGACGCCATGCTCAAAAGCTGGACCCGCAGCGGCACCCTGCAGGACGCCGTGGCGAACAAGATCGCCGAATGGCTGGACGCAGGCCTGCAACAGTGGGACATCTCCCGCGATGCGCCGTACTTCGGCTTCGAAATTCCCGATGAGCCGGGCAAGTACTTCTATGTATGGCTGGACGCTCCAGTCGGCTACATGGCCAGCTTCAAGAACCTGTGCACGCGCCGACCTGAGCTGGATTTCGACGCTTACTGGGCAAAAGACTCCAGCACCGAGCTCTACCACTTCATCGGCAAGGACATCGTCAACTTCCACGCCCTGTTCTGGCCAGCGATGCTTGAGGGTGCCGGCCTGCGCAAGCCGACAGGCATCAACGTTCACGGCTACCTGACCGTCAATGGCCAGAAGATGTCCAAATCCCGTGGCACCTTCATCAAGGCCCGCACCTATCTGGACCACCTGTCGCCGGAATACCTGCGTTATTACTACGCCGCCAAGCTGGGCAAAGGCGTCGACGACCTGGACCTGAACCTTGAAGACTTCGTGCAGAAGGTCAACTCGGACCTGATCGGCAAGGTGGTGAACATCGCCAGCCGTTGCGCCGGGTTCATCCACAAGGGCAATGCCGGTGTCATGGTTGCCGAGAATGCAGCCCCCGAGCTGACGGATGCTTTCCTCGCCGCAGCCCCCGGCATCGCCGAAGCCTATGAAGCCCGTGACTTCGCCCGTGCCATGCGGGAAATCATGGGCCTTGCCGACCGCGCCAACGCCTACATCGCCGACAAGGCCCCGTGGTCGCTGGCCAAGCAGGAAGGCAAACAGGATGAAGTCCAGGCGGTCTGCGCACTGGGCGTCAATCTGTTCCGCCAGCTGGTTATTTTCCTCAAGCCGGTGCTGCCATTGCTGGCCGCCGATGCCGAGAAATTCCTCAACGTCGCTCCGCTGACCTGGGATGACCACAAGACTCTGCTCGGCAATCATCAGCTCAACCCTTTCCAGGCCCTGATGAGCCGTATCGATCCCCTCAAGGTCGAGGCCATGACTGCCGCTTCGAAAGAAGACCTGACCGCCAGCGCG
The DNA here is from genome assembly GCF_900601905.1 of Pseudomonas viridiflava. Taxonomy (GTDB): domain Bacteria; phylum Pseudomonadota; class Gammaproteobacteria; order Pseudomonadales; family Pseudomonadaceae; genus Aquipseudomonas. The sequence continues at coordinate 276,581 of NZ_UWFA01000259.1, read as the reverse complement.
ACGGATACCGGCGCCGCCCCCGCAGGTAACGGAGAGCTGCTCAAGGAGCCACTGGCTGCCGAGATCGAGTTCGATGCATTCGCCGCAATCGACCTGCGCGTGGCGCTGATCCTCAAGGCCGAGCATGTCGAAGGTGCCGACAAACTGCTGCGCCTGACGCTTGACATCGGCGACGAGCAACGCAATGTATTCTCCGGGATCAAGAGCGCCTACCCGAACCCTGCTGAGCTGGAAGGCCGTCTGACCATGATGATTGCCAACCTCAAACCACGCAAAATGCGCTTTGGCATGTCGGAAGGCATGGTCATGGCGGCCGGTCCTGGTGGCGAAGAAATCTACCTGCTCAGCCCTGACAGCGGTGCGAAACCCGGCCAGCGCATCAAATAAGGTGGGTCGCAGCCCGATAATAGCCGTGCGCTACTATCGGGCTTGTTCTATCGGTCGGGCCATGAAGGGTGACCACGTGGGGCCGACTTTAGCCGGGAAGACGCCAGGACATGCACTGACTTTTCCCTATCGAACGACTGCTTTCCTGGCTAAAGCCGGTCCCACGGCGTAGACACCGCGAGAGCAAAAGCCCTCTAACCTTTGCGAAGCCCATCACCCGTACGCAACCCGGCAAGCCCATGAACCTCATCCAAAGCATCGACGCCCTGCTGCCCCAGACCCAATGTGGCAAATGCGGACATCCAGGCTGCATGCCTTATGCCCAAGGTATCGCTCAGGGCGAGGCAATCAACAAATGCCCACCGGGCGGTGATGAAACCATTGCCGGGCTGGCGCTTTTGCTGAATGTGCCGACGATGCGTCTGGATGCGGAGCGCGGATTTGCGCCTGCCCAGGTGGCGTTCATTCGGGAAGCAGAATGCATCGGTTGCACCAAGTGCATTCAGGCCTGCCCGGTTGACGCAATTGTTGGCGCGGCAAAATTCATGCACACCGTGATCGTGGACGAATGCACAGGCTGCGATCTGTGTGTCGCGCCCTGCCCCGTTGACTGCATCGACATGCTGCCCATTTCCAAAGGCCAGACTGCCCCGGCAATGCTTGCTTCTCCAGCCGTCGTTGCCATCACCGGCGGCCTGGCGCAGACGCCGGAAGAACGGCAAATCCGTAACCGTAAACGCGATAATGCACGCCAGCGCTTCGAGTCCCGCAATGCTCGGCTACGGCGCGCAGACGAGCGACGCCAGGCAGAGCGACTGGCCCGCGTGCAAAAGGCTTCTGCGACATCTGCACAGCCTCACTCGCTACCTGAAACAGCAGACGACGCCGCCGTGAAAAAAGCGCGTATTGCGCTGGCCATGAGCCGCGCCCAGTTGAACAAATCGCTCAAGGCATTCGGTCATCCGCCGATTGCAGAACAGGCTGCACGCCTGGTCGAACTGCAGAACCACTATGAAGCCGCAGAGCAGATATTGAACGGGCTATTGGCAGCAAAGCCGGTCGAAATCCCGGCGCCTGCGGCCAAGGTCGACGCAGGGGCTATCAAACGAGCCAAAATCCAGCTCGCAATGGCTCGGGCAGCACTGAAAAAAGCCCAGACAAGCCAGGCAAGTCTGGAACAGATTGAGGATTTGAGCGTGCAGTTGCGTTGCGCCGAACAGCTTCTCGAGACAGCCGAAACAGGGAGCTGCGGCACCCAAGCCGACACCACTGCATCCAGGGAAGCACTCGGATCATGAACAACGCAAAACGCAGGGAAATCTTCCGCCGCCTGCATGAAGACAATCCAGACCCCAAGACCGAGCTGGCCTACACCACGCCGTTCGAGCTTTTAATCTCAGTGATCCTGTCGGCGCAGGCAACTGACGTCAGTGTCAACAAGGCCACTGCGCGGCTCTACCCGGTCGCCAACACCCCACGGGCGATCTATGAGCTCGGAGTTGAGGGCCTGTCTGAATACATCAAAACCATCGGGCTGTATAACAGCAAAGCGAAAAACGTCATCGAAACCTGTCGAATGCTCGTTGAGCAGCACAACAGCGAAGTCCCACAGACCCGCGAAGCGCTGGAAGCGCTGCCAGGCGTGGGGCGCAAGACGGCTAACGTAGTGCTCAACACTGCATTTAGACAGGTCGCCATGGCGGTGGACACGCACATATTCCGGGTCAGCAATCGGACAGGCATTGCGCCGGGCAAAAACGTCGTGGACGTCGAGAAGCAACTGATGAAGTTTGTACCCAAGGATTACCTGCTGGACGCGCACCACTGGCTGATTCTGCACGGTAGATATGTCTGCCAGGCACGCAAACCTCGCTGCGGCAGCTGCCGAATTGAAGACCTTTGCGACTACAAGGACAAAACCTCGGACGATTGAGTCATAGGCGTTCTGCTGACCAATCGATTGAAAAAATCTTTTTTACCCGCTCGCTGATAGTCGCTATAAGGTCCGCCAATGAAAGCTTAAACCTGGGGTCGACTTCATGAGCACTGACAAAGAGCAATTAGATGTAGACGATGATTTCGTGGCAGTTGAATCCGACGACGGCGAACCCGCTCCGGTCGAACAAGCCAAGACCAACCTCAGCAAGCGCCGTACCATTGACAACCTGCTGGAAGAGCGTCGCCTGCAAAGACAGCTGGCGGATTACGACTACGATTTGTGAGGATGGGTGCGCTGGCTCGGTTGGCTGGCAACTATGTAAACGTTCAGCATAAACGACCAGCGCTGGGTGACAGGCTGGTCGGCTCAGTCTTTAAACCAGCCCATTGCGCTGCGCGAGCTCGATCAGATCTACCAGTGAGTGCGCATTAAGCTTCAATAGCAGCCTGGTTTTGTAAGTGCTGACTGTCTTGTTGCTCAAAAACATTCCGTCAGCAATTTCCTTGTTGGTTTTACCGCGAGCCAATTGCTGCAGCACCATCATCTCCCGCCCTGAAAGACGGTCAACCATATCGGCTTCACTCGCATTGCCCATGCTCGACCGGACGGTATGCAGCGCCTGATTGGGGAAATAGCTGTAACCCGACAATACCGCCTTTATGGCGCTCAGCAACTCGGTGAGGTCCTGCTGTTTGCACACATATCCGGCAGCTCCTGCCTGCATGCAACGCATGGAAAAGTGGCCGGGGGCCTGAGAGGTCAGGATGAGCACCTTGAACGGTAACGTCATTGCGGACAAACGGGCGATGACCTCCAGACCGTCAAGCTTGGGAATACCGATGTCAAGAATCACGATATCAGGCAAATGCTCACGGGCCAGCTGCAGGGCATCCACTCCATTGTCCGTCTCCGCGATGACCTCATAGCCATGGCGCTCCATTAGCATGCGTACAGCAAGGCGAATGACGGGATGATCGTCCACGATCAGCACTTTATTCATGGGCAGTCCAATTTTCGCTATTCGAATATTCAGGGTACGCACAATAGCTTAGTCGTTTAGTGCTTTGCATGGCGCTTACCCCTTACTACTAACAGCAAGAGACCATTCCCACACTTGCCGCAGAATATTCCTACAAAATTCTGCCGCCTTGCGATCTTTACATGATTTTTCAAGAGCCCATCTACTCAGCGTCAAACACTTTTTTTGATCGCGACAACTGCGGGATAGAGCCCCGAAAATGCGGCGAAATATTATTACGGTTGCGTCAAGCATTTTTCCAATACCTCTTTGGACTAATCAAACGGGCTTACAACCCCTGAATGAACAACCGGCTCCCCTGCCGAGTGAGAAACCCCAATGAGCGCAGCCAGCGCGGACTTGGCGAGCAAGCCAGGCCACGACCGAGTCACGGTCATGCAACAGAACCTCAATAGCACTGGTGAAAACTACCTTCGCTGCGACGCACCCATCCAGTCGATAGCGGGCCAATCACATCGCGATGGCTGAATGGGCAGACGATACACCGCTTTGATCAGTGGCAAACCGACAGACTCGAACAGGACGTTTCAGGACGATCAAGACTATGACGTTTAGAAAATACACATTTTTAATCGGAATTTAATAAACATATGTATTTAAGGAAATTTCCTACCAGTATTTGGGATACAGCTGAAAGCAGACTCTTACGGACGCCATATCCGGACCATTGCAGCCTGGAACAGCAATCGAACGCACAACCAGCCAAAAAAACCCCCATAGATATGTAATGCACATAAAACAATAAAGGCAGCGTATTAACTAGACGCAGACCCTATGCGGCGGCTCCTTCGACATTCAGCTAATACTATATATCCACACAAATCCATACTAACTATTACAATTAGGAAATGTACTACACCACTAACAGACGATGGTATCCATCGCGTAAGACAGGAAACAACCGCTCCCACCGATTACTGAAAAGAGCGTATTTTTACTTGCAAATTCTATTACCAGTCGTTACTTTTTTAACAAAGACTCATTAGTCTGATTAGTGCAAAAAACCGAATCGACTCTTCATTCGTCACTGATGCTTTTTTGACTTGGATCAAAACGGCATTACGTACAAAAACTGCCTCGCTGAAAGGATTCAAGCCACATGAATAGTGTCGATCAGAAGCGGCTTACCCCTAAAGGGACTCAGCACGGTCCCATCACCCTTTTTTTGAATTGACCATGTGTATAACCCTGTTCAAAAAGGAATATATCATGAACAAAAAGACCAACCTTTGCCCCGCCGCCCCTAAGGATGTATTGGATCTGGCGGCGGCGGTCGAGCAGTTTGTAGCCGAAGGAGGCGTGATCGAGAAAATACCCATCGGCGAGTCCTGCTCGAATTTAGCCCTGCCTTCACTTGTGGATTCAAACGCGGGTAATAGCCAGAACAATCAAGCCGAGAAAGTTGAACTACTGAAGGAGTTGGTCGCCAAAGGAGCGGGATTTTCATCGCTTCAGTATTCGTTGAAGATGAACAGACGAGACATCAAAAATCTGGCCGTTGAACATGGGGTTAAAATCACGTTCAGCAAACCCATGGGTCAATCAAGGCGAGCCTGCCGTTACGATACTTCCGAGATCGACGACGTCGTTGCAGGTCACGCCATGCATTACTCGAGCCTGGGCTACAGCGCCCTGGAAATCGCGCAGATCCTCGAACTGTCGGTCAGGCAGGTGTGGAACATCGGCAAAGCCTACCGCTTCGAATTCAAGCAGAACAAGGAAGATTCCTCTGATTAGCCGTTTCAACGGCACGACACATGAGTCGTACGACTCAAGGAGAGCTTATGAAAATATCGACACACCTACTCAACCCGATCAGCGTCATTGCATTATTCGCAGCGCTTTGTGAAGCATCGGCCACAACCGTATTGCCTTATCTGGACAACAACAACCGACAGATTTATATATGGTTTCTGATCGCTTTCCCATCGGCACTGGTGGTGATGTTTTTTCTGACTTTAAACCTTAACAGCAAAGTTTTATATGGCCCGAAGAGCAGCCCGGAACAAAAAGTGCCGCTATTACCCTTTACAGGAGACGAAGACATGAACCCTCTCAACCAAAACCGGTGATCCTTTAGAGTTATCGCTAGGTAACGTAGGACACGGGCCTGTATTCCGTAAGGCAGTTCCAAGCTAGGAAAGTTGCTCGACTTCTTACGCCATTTTATGCAACTTTATGCCAGCCACACGCTAACCGCTTATAGGTGCGTTGCGCCTGGAAAGACTGACGATCGAAGGTTTTATAGAAGATTCGGATTGAAGCGACGCCGAAGGTCGTAAGAAAACGCTACGGCACAGGCAGGATTTTTTGCCAACTCGTCTTGATGAAAAGTGCAGCCCCTCGCGGGGGGCTGCACTTTCCAGCTTCAAGGCTGTTGTTTAAAACAGTTTACGACCCTTGTTTGCCGCAATACGCATGCGCAATGCATTGAGCTTGATGAAGCCCGCCGCGTCAGCCTGATCGTAAGCACCGCCATCTTCTTCAAAAGTGGCGATATTGGCATCAAACAGTGACTCATCGGACTTGCGGCCAGTGACGATTACATTACCCTTGTACAGCTTCAGACGTACCACGCCGTTCACGTGAGCCTGGGAGGCGTCGATCATCTGCTGCAGCATCAGGCGCTCAGGGCTCCACCAGTAACCGGTGTAGATCAGGCTCGCATACTTGGGCATCAGCTCATCTTTGAGGTGAGCGACTTCGCGGTCCAGAGTGATCGACTCGATGGCGCGGTGAGCGCGCAGCATGATGGTGCCGCCCGGGGTCTCGTAGCAGCCACGGGACTTCATGCCCACATAGCGGTTTTCAACGATATCCAGACGACCGATGCCGTGCTCGCCGCCGATGCGGTTGAGGGTGGCCAGTACGGTTGCTGGTGTCATCTCTACGCCATCCAGCGCCACGATGTCGCCGTTGCGATAGGTCAGCTCCAGATATTGAGCGGTGTCAGGTGCGTTCTCTGGGGAGACGGTCCAACGCCACATGTCTTCTTCGTGCTCGGCCCAGGTGTCTTCCAGCACGCCGCCTTCATAGGAGATGTGCAGCAGGTTGGCATCCATGGAGTACGGGGATTTCTTTTTGCCGTGACGCTCGATCGGGATCGAGTGCTTCTCGGCGTAGTCCATCAGCTTCTCACGGGACAGCAGGTCCCATTCGCGCCAAGGGGCAATCACTTTCACGCCGGGCTTGAGGGCATAGGCACCCAGTTCGAAACGAACCTGGTCGTTGCCCTTGCCGGTGGCACCGTGGGAAATGGCGTCAGCGCCAGTTTCGTTGGCAATTTCGATCAGGCGCTTGGCGATCAGAGGACGAGCGATGGACGTACCGAGCAGGTACTCGCCTTCGTAAACAGTGTTGGCGCGGAACATCGGGAATACGAAATCACGCACGAACTCTTCGCGCAGATCGTCGATGTAAATCTCTTTCACGCCCATGGCCTTGGCCTTGGCGCGTGCGGGCTCGACTTCTTCGCCCTGACCCAGGTCAGCGGTAAAGGTCACCACTTCGCAGTTGTACGTATCCTGCAGCCACTTGAGGATTACCGAAGTATCCAGGCCACCGGAATACGCGAGCACTACCTTGTTTACGTCCGCCATGCCATCACTCCACCGGGTTGTACGGAAAACCGGTGATTCTACCGCTCATGCGCAGTGATTTACAGTAGCGCGACAGCTTCTGACGATGAAGCGACAAGTTATGTCGGGTGAGCGACGTACCAGACGCGACGATCAGACCTTCGCCGAGGGACCGATTGAAGCCACAGGTGCGGGTTTTTCGTCCGGGGCAACACGCTCCAGATGAACGTTCACCCGGCGATTGCGTGCGCGGTTGGTGTTATTGGTGTTCGGCGCCAACGGATAACGCTCGCCATGGAAGCGCAACGTGATCTGCTCTTCCGGAACGCCCTGGGCCTTGAGGTAATCCATGACCGCCAGAGCCCGGCGGCGGGACAGATCACGGTTGGTCAGGCGATTGCCGCTGTTATCCGAGTGGCCGTCGAGTTCGATATGGTTGACCGTTGGATCAGCCTTCAGATAAGCCACGATGGTTTGCAGTTTGCGCTTGGCCTGGGCGTCCAGATCGATGCCACCACCAGGGAAGCCAACCTCGGCCTGTTTGACCTGGTCGTAATTCATGGGCAGCAGCTTGGCGATGCACTGTTGATAATCACCGAAGGCTTTGTTGAATTTGACCGGCAGCAGGCGGACTTCAGAAGTGCCACCCACGTCTCGCGAATAGTAGCGGATCACCGGGCTGCGACCGTCCATCAGGCCACTGATCAGCCGACCGGCCTGGACCTGCGAGCTGCTGAACGGAAATTCGCCATTGCTGACCCGCACCGAACCCAGATTGATATCGCCACGGCCTGGCTGCCAGGGGGCGGCAGCGGCGAGCAGGGTCGCAGAACCGCCGCCCAGCATGTTGCCTGCCGACTTGATCCGGAAAGTCGCCTGCTCGCCAGCGCGGCGCACGAACTCACCCGCACCGAAATCGGTGATGGGTTGGCTCAGACGGCACTCGAACTGATCGCCCTCGACTTTCCATTCGATGCTTTCCAGACGCGTCTGGAAGGTCATAGCCATCGAAGGCAGGCTGGCGAACACGCTGAGCAGGGCTAGAAATCGCTGGCGCACGGGAGGCTCCACTTAAAAATACGGCATAACCAAAAAATACTTCCTACAACGAGCTATCGGTAACTTCCTACAAAACTTGATAGCGAGTGCCTGACAGAGTCTTTTCCGGTAGCATTCCCAGCGAGTTTGACCCGCCTGGAATCCCCAATGTCCGACCGCCTGACCCTTCTGCGTCCCGACGACTGGCACATACACCTCCGCGATGGAGCTGTTTTGCCCCACACCGTTGCTGACGTTGCGCGTACTTTTGGCCGCGCCATCATCATGCCTAACCTGGTGCCACCCGTACGCAATGCGCAGGAGGCCGATGCCTATCGATCGCGCATCCTCGCCGCCCGCCCGGCTGGCAGCCTGTTCGAGCCGCTGATGGTGCTCTACCTCACCGACCTGACGCAGCCCGAAGAGATCCGCGCCGCCAAGGCCACCGGTTTCGTGCACGCCGCCAAGCTGTATCCGGCAGGCGCGACCACCAACTCCGACTCCGGCGTGACCAGCATCGACAAAATCCTCCCGGTCCTGGAAGCGATGGCTGAAGTCGGCATGCCGTTGTTGGTTCACGGTGAAGTGACCCGCAGCGAGATCGACGTATTCGACCGCGAGAAGGCCTTTATCGATGAGCACCTGACCCGTGTGGTCGAGCGCTTTCCGACGCTCAAAGTGGTGTTTGAACACATCACCACCGGCGACGCCGTGCAGTTCGTCAATGAGGCTTCGGCCAATGTGGGCGCTACGATCACTGCGCACCACCTGCTTTATAACCGCAACCACATGCTGGTTGGCGGGATTCGGCCGCACTTCTATTGCCTGCCGATTCTCAAGCGCAATACCCATCAGTCGGCACTGCTCGACGCGGCAACCGGTGGCAGCAGCAAATTTTTCCTCGGTACCGACTCGGCACCGCATGCCCAGCACGCCAAGGAAAACGCCTGTGGCTGTGCGGGCTGCTACACCGCCTACGCGGCAATCGAGATGTACGCTGAGGCGTTCGAACAGCGCAATGCACTGGACAAGCTGGAAGGTTTCGCCAGCCTCCACGGCCCTGCTTTCTACGGCTTGCCCGCGCCAAAGGACACCATAACGCTGGTCCGTGAAGAATGGACCGCGCCCACCAGTCTGCCGTTTGGCGAGCTGTCCGTAATACCGCTGCGCGCCGGTGAAAAACTGCGCTGGCGCCTGCTGGAGAAACACGCGTGAGTGAAGATCATTTCGACGACGAACAGGAAGGTCATGGCGGCGGTTCGCGTCATCCGATGGCGGCCCGTTTTCGCGGCTATCTGCCTGTCGTCATCGATGTAGAAACCGGTGGCTTCAACTCGGCCACCGACGCCTTGCTGGAAATCGCCGCTGTCACCATCGGCATGGACGCGGACGGGTTTGTCTTTCCGGAGCACACCCACTTCTTCCGTGTCGAGCCGTTTGAAGGCGCCAACATCGAAGCGGCGGCGCTGGAGTTCACCGGCATCAAGCTCGATCACCCGCTGCGCATGGCGGTCAGTGAAGAAACCGCACTCAACGATATCTTTCGTGGCGTGCGCAAGGCCCTCAAGGCCAATGGCTGCAAACGCGCCGTGCTGGTGGGTCACAATGCCAGCTTCGACCTGGGCTTCCTGAACGCAGCCGTTGCGCGCCTGGACATGAAACGTAACCCGTTTCATCCGTTCTCAAGCTTCGACACTGCAACCCTGGCCGGGCTCGCTTACGGCCAGACCGTTCTGGCCAAGGCCTGTCAGGCTGCCGGGATCGACTTCGACGGTCGAGAAGCCCACTCGGCACGCTACGACACCGAGAAAACTGCCGAGCTGTTCTGCGGGATCGTGAACCGCTGGAAGCAGATGGGCGGCTGGGATGATTTCGAGGATTAACTGGCGCGGCTGAACATCCTGCGTTGCCTGCACTGACGCCATCGTGGGCAAGCGCGCTCCTACATAGGATCGTATTCCAACCGTAGGAGCGCGCTTGCCAGCGATGGCGTCGTCATATGCACCACAAAATCCAGCCCCCCCGCCACCACTCATCGCCAACGCAAGAAACCTTCTCAATGAGTTTTGACAAGCATTCTCATTAACATTAGTATCAGCGCCAACGCGAAACTACAGCGATGGTTCTTACTTATGTATGTATGCCTCTGCCAAGGTGTCACTGACGGTCAAATCCGCGATGCAATATTCGAGGGTTGCTGCAGTTACAAAGACGTCCGCGAAACACTGGGTGTCGCAACAAAATGTGGGAAATGCGCCTGCCTGGCCAAGGAAGTGGTCCGCGATACCCTCACCAAGGTTCAGAGCAGCCAGGCTGCGCTGGCTTATCCAGCAGAATATTCACCTGCCTGATTTAAACGAATTGCAAGAACCGGACCCTGTGTCCGGTTTTTTTATGCCTGTAATTCAAGCGCTTAGGACCAAGATGCGGAACACAAACATTCTTATTCCTATTTATTTTCACTTATTATTCAATAACTTAGGTTTGACACAAGTTTCAGTGCAGCTCAAACTCGCGCTTTATATACACAAGCCATTGGCAGGACCTCAAAAATGAAAGGCGACATTTCAGTCATCCAGCATCTCAACAGGATCCTCGGAAACGAGCTGGTCGCGATCAATCAGTACTTTTTGCATGCCCGCATGTACGAAGATTGGGGTCTGAGCAAGCTCGGCGCGCACGAGTATCGCGAGTCCATCGATGAGATGAAGCACGCTGACAAGCTCATCAAGCGCATCCTGTTCCTCGAAGGCCTGCCTAACCTGCAGGAGCTGGGCAAGATTCTGATCGGCGAGCACACCAAGGAAATGCTTGAGTGCGACCTGAAAATCGAACAGAAGGGTTTGGCTGACCTCAAGGCTGCCATCGCGCACTGTGAAGTAGCCGGTGACTTCGGTAGCCGTGAAATGCTCGAAGACATCCTGGAGTCCGAGGAAGAGCACATCGACTGGCTGGAAACCCAGTTGGGCCTGATCGAAAAAATCGGTATTGAGAACTACCTGCAATCCCAGATGGGCGACGAATGATCGTCTGATTGGTCTGCAACGAAAAAGCCCCGCTTTCTCACGAAAGCGGGGCTTTTTTTGACCTGGCGATTATCAGGCTTCGGTATTGCCCGCCGCAGCCTTGACTGTTGCGTCCTTGACCAGCGCCTGCAGAGAGCCGTCAGCCATCATCTCGGTGATGATGTCACTGCCGCCGACCAGCTCACCGGCTACCCACAATTGCGGGAAAGTCGGCCAGTTGGCGTACTTGGGCAGGTTGGCGCGGATTTCAGGGTTTTGCAGGATGTCGACGTAAGCGAATTTCTCGCCACATGCCATCAACGCCTGGGAAGCTTTTGCCGAAAAGCCGCATTGCGGAGCATTCGGAGCGCCCTTCATGTAAAGCAGAACGGTATTGTTCGCGATCTGATCTTTGATCGTTTCGATGATATCCATGGAACACCTCGGCTTAACTTTTGCGACTCAGTTGTCGACACGGTGGCGCATTGTAACGGAATCCCGAGCATGGCGCTCAGCCTTCCCTTTCGCACCGACCTCATGCCGCTGCGACTTGCACGCTGACCCCATTGAGAACCGCATTGCCGGAAAGGCTATCAAGTTCGCGCTCGTCAGTCAGGTCGTTTGCGCTGGCACCCGGCTGGTTGCGGGCGATCTCCATCTGCACGCCCGGTCGGCCATGACCCCAGCCATGGGGCAGGCTGACCACGCCCGGCATCATGTCCAGGCTCGCCAGCACCTGCACCTCGATCTCGCCGACCCGCGAACTGACGCGCACCTGCTGACCATCGCTGAGGTTGCGGCTGGCCAGATCATCCGGATGCATCAGCAACTGATGACGCGGCTTGCCCTTCACCAGGCGATGATAATTGTGCATCCATGAATTATTGCTGCGCACGTGGCGACGACCAATCAGCAGCAGTTCGCCGACACCTGGTGCGGCCATGGCGGCAAACCTGGGCAGATCGGCCATGATGATCGGCGGCGCAGCCTGTATGCGCCCGTTGGCGGTTTTCAGACGAGGCGCCAGGTTTGGCTTCAACGCACCCAGATCCACGCCATGAGGGTGCTGCGCCAGGGTCGCCAGTGACAGCCGATGCTCGGAGCTGTCGCCATACACGCCAGCCCGCAGGCCACGATCAATCATTTGTGCAGGCGGCATGGTCGGCTTCAATTCGCGTCCGGCCCTGCTGGCAAAGGCCTGCGCCAGCCCGACAAAAATCTCCCAGTCATGCAGCGCCCCTTGCGGCTTTTCCAGAACGGCCTGATTGAAACGGCTGACGTTGCGCACCGCGAACATATTGAACGTGGTGTCGTAGTGGTCATTCTCCAGCGCAGAGGTCGACGGCAGAATCAGGTCGGCATGGCGAGTAGTCTCGTTGATATACAGGTCGATGCTGAGCATGAACTCCAGACCTTCAAGGCCCTTGTCCAACTGCCGGCCGTTGGGCGTGGACAACACCGGGTTGCCCGCCACCGTGACCAGCGCCCTGATCTGCCCTTCCCCGGCGCTGAGCATTTCTTCGGCCAGGGCGGCAACCGGCAACTCGCCAGCGTACTCAGGCAAACCCGAGACGCGGCTTTGCCATTGGTTGAAATGACCACCTGCCGTGGACGCCACCAGATCCACCGCCGGCTCGGTACAGAGCGCTCCGCCGACACGATCCAGATTGCCCGTCACCAGATTGATCAGTTGCACCAGCCAGTGGCAGAGCGTGCCGAATTGCTGCGTCGAGATGCCCATGCGGCCATAACACACCGCCTTGTCGGCAGCCGCGAAATCCCGCGCCAGCTGGCGGATCTGTTCGGCGGGTATGCCGCATCGAGGGCTCATCGCTTCGGCGTTGAACTCGCCAATGGCGGCGCGCACCTGGTCCAGGCCATCGACTGGCAAGTGGCTGTCACGGGTAAGTCCCTCCTCAAACAGTGTATTGAGCAGGCCGAACAGCAGGGCTGCATCGCCACCCGGTCGCACAAACAGATGTTGATCGGCTATTGCAGCGGTTTCGCTGCGTCGTGGGTCAACCACCACCACTTTGCCGCCCCGTGCCTGAATCGCCTTCAAGCGCTTCTCCACATCGGGCACAGTCATGATGCTGCCGTTTGAAGCCAGCGGATTGCCACCCAGAATCAGCATGAAGTCAGTGTGGTCGATATCGGCGATGGGCAGCAAAAAGCCGTGGCCGTACATCAGATAACTGCTCAGGTGATGCGGCAACTGATCTACCGAGGTCGCTGAATAACGGTTGCGGGTTTTCAGCAGGCCGAGGAAGTAATTGCTGTGGGTCATCAGCCCATAGTTGTGCACGCTGGGGTTGCCTTGATACACCGCTACCGCGTTTTGTCCGTGGCGCTGCTGAATGTCCAGCAAGCGCTCGGCGACCAGATCAAACGCCTCCTGCCACTCGACAGGCTGCCATTGGTCGCCAATGCGGCGCATGGGCTGGCGAAGGCGGTCCGGGTCGTTCTGGATGTCCTGCAGGGCGACGGCTTTGGGACAGATGTGCCCGCGACTGAAGGTATCGAGCGGATCGCCCTTGATTGAAGTGATCGTCAGCTGGTTTGCGGCGTCGGCGGTGGTCTCGATGCTCAGCCCGCAGATGGCTTCGCAGAGGTGGCAGGCACGGTGGTGGAGGGTCTTGGTCATGGCCAGCCTCATATTGTTGTGGGTTGCGACCTGGACCGGTCACGCCCGCAAACTATGGAGGGTGGCTTTGAACTGCGCCAGAGACGTTCGTCTCATGAATCGGGCTGCATCAGGCTGGCCGATGGGTGAGTCAATCATCCACAGGAACGTGCTTGCCCGCGATGCGGTAGTTTCCAGGCGAACGAAATAGTCATCGGCTGACGTGACGCCATCGCGGCCAAGCGCGCGCCTGCATGGCCGCGCGACAAAGGTAATCGGGCGGATCAACCATCAAGAGGCGGTGCGTCGCACAACTCAGCCGCCGATCGGGGTGACTTTGCGCTGCAGCTGAATCTCGTGGACCGTCTCGATCTGCTCCTGCGCGACGTGCACACCAGTCAGTTCGCCGATCAGACGCCAGTGGTCATCAAGGCCTGAGCTGATGGTTGCCATGCGATCGATCATGTGCCGACCGGCTGCGCGGGTGACTTCGTCTTGACTGCGCAGCAGCTCAAACGACATCGAGGTCATCGAAGCGGTAAGGTGCGTCAGTGTTCGAGCCGTGAGCCCGAGCAATTCCGTCAGCTGTTTTTCCTTTGATTCCATTCCGATAGCCCCCTTGATAGCCGCATCATCGCACGCTGGGCAGTTATAACTCACCCTGCACATTTATGAAACGGGACAATTCTCAGTCTCGTGAAGCACATCTCATAAGCGGCCCTGTACGCTGCCGACTGTTGCAAAATCGGCACTAATTGCAATGTCCCGCGCGCTCGGTGTACAAATGCTCCCCGCGACAATTTCAGGGCTGGCTGATTGCCTCTACTGTGCGCATCCACGTCGCGGGCAATTACGGCTTTTTCCGAACATAAAACGCGTCACGTTGCTGCTGAAAAAAGCACGCCGTGAGCATGCTATTGGTAAGACGCGACATTTTTTTATACCATCGCGCCTTCCCTATTCGTCGCCCCGAGCGGCTTCCGCCGCAGGTCTCGCCCGTTTTCCCGATAAAACCCGGCTTTGAGTACCTGCGGTCTGTTGCAAAAAAGGTAGTTAATAATGAACCCCAGGCACTTTCTCTCGATGATGGATTACAAGCCAGAAGAGCTCCTGCGCTTGATTCGTCGCGGCGTAGAGCTCAAAGACCTGCGTAATCGTGGTGTACTTTTCGAGCCGCTGAAAAGCCGGGTGCTGGGCATGGTGTTCGAAAAATCTTCGACACGTACCCGTGTTTCGTTCGAAGCCGGCATGATCCAGCTGGGCGGCCAGGCGATCTTTTTGTCGCCTCGCGACACTCAACTGGGCCGTGGCGAACCGATTGGCGATGCTGCCCGGGTGCTGTCGAGCATGCTTGACGGGGTCATGATCCGCACGTTCGCCCACAGCAATCTGCTCGAATTTGCCGCCAATTCTCGCGTACCGGTCATCAACGGTTTGTCCGATGACCTGCACCCCTGCCAACTGCTGGCCGACATGCAGACGTTTCTTGAGCACCGTGGCTCGATCCAGGGCAAGACCGTGGCGTGGATCGGCGACGGCAACAACATGTGCAACAGCTATATAGAAGCGGCGATTCAATTCGACTTCCAGCTGCGCGTCGCATGCCCGGCAGGTTACGAGCCGAACCCTGAATTCCTGGCGCTGGCCGGTGATCGAGTCACGGTGTTGCGTGACCCACGCGAAGCCGTCGCTGGCGCGCATCTGGTCAGCACCGACGTCTGGACCTCAATGGGCCAGGAAGAAGAAACCGCCCGGCGCGTTGCCTTGTTCAGGCCGTTCCAGGTCACCCGCGAGCTGCTGGACCTGGCTGCTCCCGACGTGCTGTTCATGCACTGTCTGCCAGCTCACCGTGGTGAAGAAATCAGCATGGACCTGCTCGATGACGCCCGTTCGGTGGCTTGGGATCAGGCAGAAAACCGTCTGCACGCTCAGAAGGCCCTGCTGGAGTTTCTGATCGCGCCCTCCTGCCAGCCTGCATGAGTCAGCCATTGCTGCTGAACCTGCGCAATCTGGCGTGTGGTTATCAGGATCAACGGGTGGTTCAGGATCTGAATCTGCACCTCAATGCAGGCGATATCGGTTGCCTGCTGGGTTCATCCGGCTGTGGCAAAACCACCACGCTGCGGGCCATCGCCGGGTTCGAACCGGTTCACGCCGGGGAGATCAGCCTCGCAGGGGAAGTCATTTCCAGACCAGGCTTCACGCTGCCCCCTGAAAAGCGCCGGATTGGCATGGTCTTTCAGGATTACGCCCTGTTCCCGCACCTGAGCGTGGCCGAGAACATCGGCTTCGGCATTCGCAAACATCCGCGCCTCAAGCAGGTGACCGACGAATTGCTGGCGCTGGTCAATCTGGATGCGCTGGGCAAGCGTTACCCCCACCAATTGTCAGGTGGCCAGCAACAGCGGGTCGCACTGGCCCGCGCCCTGGCGCCGGAGCCGCAGCTGCTGCTGCTCGATGAGCCGTTTTCCAATCTGGACGGCGAACTGCGCCGACGCCTCAGCCATGAGGTGCGCGACATCCTCAAGGCCCGAGGAACCAGCGCGATTCTGGTGACTCATGATCAGGAGGAAGCGTTCGCGGTCAGCGATCACGTGGGTGTATTCAAGGAGGGACGCCTTGAACAATGGGATACGCCCTACAACCTTTATCACGAACCGCTGACACCTTTCGTCGCCAGCTTTATCGGCCAGGGTTATTTTATCCGCGGCCTGATGGTCGACCCCCAGTCGGTGCAGACCGAGTTGGGCGTGCTGCGTGGCAATCGCGCCTATCCGGGTAGCAAGGGCACCGCCGTCGAGGTTTTGCTGCGCCCCGACGACATCATCTATGCGCCGGACAGCGAGCTGACCGCCCAAGTCACCAGCCGAACCTTCCAGGGCGCATCAACCCTGTACCGCCTGCAACTGCCTACTGGCACCCAGCTGGAAGCGATCTTCCCCAGCCATGCGGATTATCAAGCCGGTGAACAGGTCGGGATTCGGGTCGCGGCGGAGCACCTGGTGCTGTTTCCCGTGGCGGGCAGTGTGGCGCTGCACAAGGCGGGGTGAGCACTTTCAGCGCGATGACGCGCCAATCCTGCAACACCGCATATCCCTTTGGAGCAGAGCTTGCTCGCCAACAACGATGACCCGGCCAGCCTGACTCATCGCAGCGCCTGATTCGCGGGCAAGCCTCGCTCCTACAGATTTGACTCTGCGGAGCGTAGGCTTTACCCGCGCCCAACCGGCGCAAACAGAGCGTTGGTCTGTTCGGCCAGTACTGCTGGCGCCAGCTCCACCTCCAGCCCTCGCCGCCCGGCACTGACGTAAATGGTTGCGAATGACTCGGCACTGCTGTCGATAAATGTGCGCAAGCGCTTCTTCTGGCCCAGCGGGCTGATGCCGCCCAACAGGTAGCCTGTCGAGCGCTGCGCTGCTGCCGGATCCGCCATCTCGACCTTCTTCACCTTGGCAGCATTGGCCAGGGCTTTGAGATCCAGGGTACCGACCACCGGCACCACCGCCACCAGCAATTCACCTTTTTCAGTACTGGCCAGCAACGTCTTGAACACTTGCGCAGGTTCCAGCCCAAGCTTTTCTGCCGCTTCCAGCCCATAAGAAGCAGCCTTGGGGTCATGCTCGTAGCTGTGAACATGATGTTCGGCGCGAACTTTTTTCAACAGATCCAGTGCGGGGGTCATGCAGCGCTCCATGTCAGAAAGCCAAATGTTGCGGCCGATACTTTAAGCCATCTTTGCGCTGTTGGCCCCTGCAATGCCTAAGTCTGGCCGGAAAACAGCGTCCATTCAGTTTCAACCTTTGACAGTATTCGTTCATGTCGCTATTTTTTCGTTTTCGAAAAGCTCTCGGAACTTTAGTTGTTACAAATGTCGAATCCTGACGTCGGGATCAGACTTTTGAACGACGCGTTTAAGACTGAGCATGAGTGGATAAACACCGTGCCGTAAAAAGAACAAAAAGAGGTTTCCATGACAATCGAACTGCAACAACCCACGCTGAAAGGCCAGTGTGTCGCTGAATTTCTCGGCACGGCCCTGATGATATTTTTCGGCACTGGATGCGTTGCGGCGCTCAAGGTCGCGGGTGCCACCTTTGGCCTGTGGGAAATCAGCATCATCTGGGGGCTGGCCGTCGCCATGGCGATTTACCTCAGCGCTGGCGTTTCCGGAGCCCACCTCAATCCTGCCGTGAGCATCGCACTGAGTCTGTTCGCAGGTTTTGAAAAGCGAAAATTACCGTTTTACATCGCCGCCCAGGTAGCCGGTGCATTCTGCGGCGCAAGTCTTGTGTATTTGCTGTATACGAGTCTTTTCTTCGAATTCGAACAAACCCATCAAATCGTTCGCGGCTCGCTGGCAAGCCTGGACCTGGCGTCGGCTTTTTCGACCTACCCCAACCCGGCCATCTCGGTCGGACAGGCTGCACTAGTGGAGTGCGTCATCACTGCCATTCTGATGTGCGTGATCATGTCGCTGACCGATGACAACAACGGCCTGCCCCGTGGCGCGCTTGCGCCCCTGCTGATCGGCCTGCTGGTAGCGCTGATTGGTGCCTCAACAGCTCCGCTGACCGGCTTTGCCATGAACCCGGCCCGGGACTTCGGTCCCAAGCTCATGACCTTCCTCGCAGGCTGGGATGAGTTGGCGTTCACTGGCGGTCGTGATATCCCTTACTTTCTGGTTCCAATTTTCGCGCCGATTCTCGGTGCCTGCATTGGCGCAGCCGGTTATCGTGCGCTGATTGCGCGCCATCTGCCGAGCGCCGAAACCGATACCGCTACGGCTGTAGAAAAGAACGCTGACGCTGCACCCCGCAAAGCCCAGACTTCGTCCTGAGTCTTGCACCTGTTTTCACTCAAAATGCGTACATCTGAAACAGCTAACTACATCCATGCACAAGGCAATCGACATGACTGACGCTCAGAACAAGAATTACATCATTGCCCTCGATCAGGGCACGACCAGCTCTCGTGCAATTATCTTTGACCGCGACGCCAATGTGGTGAGTACCGCGCAAAGTGAATTCGTCCAGCATTACCCGCAGCCGGGCTGGGTCGAACATGATCCGATGGAGATTTTCGCCACTCAGACGGCGTGCATGACCAAAGCTCTGGCTCAAGCTGACCTGCATCACAATCAGATCGCTGCCATCGGCATCACCAACCAGCGTGAAACCACGGTGATCTGGGAAAAAGACACCGGACGGCCCATCTACAACGCCATCGTCTGGCAGTGCCGCCGCAGCACGGAAATCTGCCAGCAGCTCAAGCGCGACGGCATGGAGGAATACATCAAGGACACAACGGGCCTGGTGATCGACCCGTACTTCTCCGGCACCAAGGTCAAGTGGATCCTCGATAACGTAGCAGGCAGCCGCGAACGCGCCCGCAATGGCGAGCTGATGTTTGGCACCATTGATAGCTGGCTGATCTGGAAATTCACCGGCGGCAAAGTCCACGTTACCGACTACACCAACGCCTCGCGCACGATGCTGTTCAACATCCATACCCTGGAATGGGACCAGCGCATGCTCGACGTGCTGGATATTCCGCGGGAGATGCTGCCGCAAGTGAAAAGCTCTTCCGAGGTGTACGGCGAGAGCAAAAGCGGCATCCCGATTGCCGGTATCGCGGGTGACCAACAGGCTGCGTTGTTCGGCCAGATGTGTGTCGAGCCAGGCCAGGCCAAGAATACCTACGGCACCGGCTGCTTCCTGTTGATGAACACTGGTAAAAAAGCCGTCAAGTCTGCCCATGGCATGCTGACCACCATCGGTTGCGGCCCGCGGGGTGAAGTGGCTTATGCGCTGGAAGGCGCGGTCTTCAACGGCGGGTCCACGGTGCAATGGCTGCGCGATGAGCTGAAAATCATCACCGACGCCGTGGACACCGAATACTTCGCGGGCAAAGTCAAAAACAGCAACGGCGTTTACCTGGTGCCTGCGTTCACAGGCCTGGGCGCCCCCTACTGGGACCCGTATGCCCGTGGTGCCTTGTTCGGCCTGACCCGTGGGGTCAAAGTTGACCACATCATCCGTGCTGCGCTGGAATCCATCGCCTACCAGACCCGCGACGTGCTCGACGCCATGCAGCAGGATTCCGGCGAACGCCTGCAATCGCTGCGAGTCGACGGCGGCGCCGTGGCCAACAACTTCCTGATGCAGTTCCAGGCCGACATCCTCGGCACAACCGTTGAACGCCCGAAAATGCGCGAAACCACCGCACTGGGCGCCGCGTACCTGGCGGGCCTGGCCATTGGGTTCTGGAGCAGCCTGGACGAGCTGAAATGCAAGGCGGTCATCGAACGCGAGTTCGAGCCGCAATGCGCCGAAGAAGAGAAGGAAAGGCTATACGCAGGCTGGCAGAAAGCCGTGTCCCGCACACGGGATTGGGAACCGCACGAAAACAACGAGTAACTGCTGCGTCCATCAAGGGTTGGCGGGTTGAGCAATGCTGAGTTTCCGGCTGACAGGCCCCAGCGCCTGCGGCATCATGGTCGCCATTTGGCGGCCTGAAGGACACTCACGATAATGAACCTGCCACCCCGTCAGCAGCAGATCCTCGAACTGGTTCGCGAACGCGGCTACGTCAGCATCGAGGAAATGGCCACGTTGTTCGTCGTGACCCCGCAAACCATCCGCCGCGACATCAATCAGCTCGCGGAAGCAAACCTGTTGCGCCGCTACCATGGCGGCGCAGCCTATGATTCGAGCATCGAAAACACCGCCTACGCCATGCGTGCGGATCAGATGCGCGACGAAAAACAACGGATCGCCGAAGCCATCGCCGCGCAGATTCCGGATCATGCCTCGCTGTTCATCAATATTGGCACCACCACCGAATCCATTGCCCGTGCCTTGCTCAACCACAACAATCTGAAAATCATCACCAACAACCTGCATGTGGCGTCGATTCTCAGTGCCAAGGATGATTTCGAAGTCCTGCTCGCTGGCGGCAATGTGCGCCGTGACGGCGGTGTGGTGGGTCAGGCCAGTGTCGATTTCATCAGTCAGTTCAAGGTCGACTTCGCGCTGGTGGGCATCAGCGGCATCGACGAAGACGGCAGCCTGCTGGATTTCGATTATCAGGAAGTGCGCGTTTCTCAGGCGATCATTGCCAACGCCCGGCAAGTGATTCTGGCCGCAGACTCCAGCAAATTCGGGCGCAACGCCATGGTCCGCCTGGGATCAATCAGCCTGATCGATTGCCTGGTCACCGATCAGGCGCCGGTTCCGGCGTTGATGCAGTTGCTGGCGCAGAACAAGATTCGGTTGGAAGTGGTTTGAGTTTTGAATCCCAGGGATTTAAACCGGTGGGAGATTCCATAGAACCTGAGGCTTGATAGATCCCTGTGGGAGCGACCGGGGTGGCGTTCCACCTTGCTCGCGAAGGCAATGTTCCTGCTTCCAGAAATATCTGCGGATCTTCCGGCCTCTTCGCGAGCAAGCTCGCTCCCACGGGTATCACCGAACCACTAGAACGCGTGGGCAAGCTTCGGTCCGACATCTACCCCCCATGTTCACTTTTGTTCATTCCAACCCTTCCAATCAGTATTTTCAATGAATAGTGACTGGAAGACCCATCACTATTGAGCTATGATTTTCGGAAATGAACATAAATGTTCGAATTCAATGTTCGAACAATAAACTCAGGAGGCTCTCCGATGCCCCATTCCACCTTGCCAACGCCGCCACTTTCCGAGGTCTACGACATCGCCGTTATTGGTGGCGGTATCAATGGAGTCGGGATTGCAGCAGATGCCTCCGGTCGTGGTTTGTCCGTGTTCCTTTGCGAAAAAGACGACCTTGCCAGCCACACCTCGTCGGCCAGCAGCAAGCTGATCCACGGTGGCCTGCGTTATCTCGAACATTACGAATTCCGCCTGGTGCGTGAGGCTTTGGCCGAGCGTGAAGTGCTGCTCGCCAAAGCGCCACACATTGTCAAACCCATGCGATTTGTCCTGCCGCATCGCCCGCACTTGCGTCCGGCGTGGATGATTCGTGCCGGTCTGTTTTTGTACGACCACTTGGGTAAACGTGAAAAGCTGCCAGGTTCGAAAAATCTGCGTTTCGGCAGTGACAGCCCTCTGAAGCCAACCATTACTCGCGGCTTCGAATACTCCGACTGCTGGGTGGACGACGCCCGTCTTGTGGTGCTTAACGCGATGGCCGCCCGTGAACA
Organism: Pseudomonas viridiflava; assembly: GCF_900601905.1. Classification (GTDB taxonomy): domain Bacteria; phylum Pseudomonadota; class Gammaproteobacteria; order Pseudomonadales; family Pseudomonadaceae; genus Aquipseudomonas. The sequence continues at coordinate 254,791 of NZ_UWFA01000259.1, read as the reverse complement.
CGGCGCGCACATCCACACCCAGACTCGATGCCTGAACGCCCGACGCAGCAACGGCTTGTGGCATCTGCACATGGAGCGCGCTGACGGCACACTGTTTTCGATCCGCGCCAAGGCACTGGTCAACGCGGCCGGGCCGTGGGTGGCCAAGTTCATTCGTGATGATTTAAAGCTCGACTCCCCGTACGGCATTCGCCTGATTCAGGGCAGCCACCTGATCGTGCCGAAACTGTACGAAGGCGAGAACGCATTCATCCTGCAGAACGAAGATCAGCGCATCGTGTTCGCGATTCCGTACCTCGACCATTTCACCATCGTCGGCACCACGGACCGTGAATACCAGGGCGACCCGAGCAAGGTCGAGATTACCGACGGCGAAATGGACTACATGCTCAAGGTGGCCAACGACCACTTCAAGAAACAACTTAGCCGTGACGATGTGCTGAACACCTATTCTGGTGTGCGCCCACTGTGCAACGACGAATCGGACAACCCGTCGGCCATTACTCGCGACTACACCCTGTCGTTGTCGGGCAATGCCGATGAAGCACCAATCCTGTCAGTGTTCGGCGGCAAGCTGACCACCTACCGCAAGCTGGCGGAATCAGCGATGGCGCAGCTCGCTCCGTTCTTCAAGCACATGAAGCCGAGCTGGACCGCCAGCGCCAGCCTGCCTGGCGGTGAAAACATGACCACCCCGAGCGAGCTGAGCGCCGAGCTGACCCAGCGCTTTACCTGGTTGCCGACCGATATCGCTCAACGCTGGTCGCGCACCTACGGCAGCCGCAGCTGGCGCCTGCTGGACGGCGTACAAAGCCTGGCGGACATGGGTGATCACCTCGGCGCCGGCCTGTACACCCGGGAAGTGGATTACCTGTGCGGCACCGAGTGGGCAACGGCTGCAGACGACATTCTGTGGCGGCGCAGCAAGCTCGGCCTGTTCATGACCGCTGAAGAGCGCGCTGGTGTTCAGCAATACCTCGACGCCGTGGCTCGTAATAAAGGTGCAATTGCAGCGGCGTGATCTGAACCCCTCCGCTCCTACGGATGACTCAAACCCCGTGGGAGCGAATTCATTCGCGAAGGGGCCGGTACATTCGACACATATCTATAGCCTGCCCCGCCGCCTTCGCGAATGAATTCGCTCCCACAAAAGGATGCGGTGCATCAGACACACCGCGTCATCGTTCGCGCGGGCAACGGCATTCCTACAGATTTGAGTTGTTCCTGAAGAACACACAACTGTAGGAGCTGCCGAAGGCTGCGAAGGCGATTTATCTGATCCACCGCTTTCGCAGCCTTCGGCAGCTCCTACAAGACCAACGCATCTGCATTCGGATTCCCGAACGCTACCCCTCCATTAGTTCGGCATCCCGGACATTGCAACTCCCCGCTCACCCGCCGCTTAGTATTTAATCCATTAAAAATCATAGAGTTAGCCTATCCAGCCAGCCTTGGCACGCCTCCTGCTCTACACTTTATGTCGATCGCTTTGACCGTAGCCTTTGTCTAACGGCCACTGCTGAAGCGTTCGCCTTGAAAGGCGGACCCCTGATTTTTCTGGTCCCATAAAAAAAACAAATCCGAGGATATCCCGATGCGCATCGTTCCCCATCTTCTGGGCGCAGCAATCGCTGCTGCTCTGATCAGCTCTCCAGTTTCCGCCGCTGAACTGACCGGCACACTGAAGAAAATCAAAGAGTCCGGCACCATCACCCTCGGGCACCGTGATGCTTCGATTCCTTTCTCTTATATCGCTGATGCTTCCGGCGTTCCGGTTGGCTACTCCCACGATATCCAGCTGAAAATCGTTGAAGCCATCAAGAAAGACCTGGACATGCCGGACCTCAAGGTCAAGTACAACCTGGTCACTTCGCAAACCCGTATCCCGCTGGTGCAGAACGGCACCGTTGACGTTGAATGCGGTTCGACCACCAACAACGTCGAGCGCCAGCAGCAAGTCGACTTTTCGGTCGGCATCTTCGAAATCGGTACCCGCCTGCTGTCCAAGGCTGACTCCTCGTACAAGGATTTCGACGACCTGAAAGGCAAAAACGTCGTGACCACAGCGGGCACCACGTCCGAGCGCATCCTCAAGGCCATGAACGCCGACAAGCAGATGGGCATGAACGTGATTTCCGCCAAGGACCACGGCGAATCCTTCCAGATGCTGGAATCGGGTCGCGCGGTAGCGTTCATGATGGACGACGCCTTGCTCGCCGGTGAAATGGCCAAGGCCAAGAAGCCAGCCGATTGGGCCGTGACCGGCACACCTCAGTCGTATGAAATCTACGGCTGCATGGTGCGCAAAGGCGACGAGCCGTTCAAGAAAGCGGTCGACGACGCGATCGTTGCAACCTACAAGTCCGGCGACATCAACAAGATCTACAGCAAGTGGTTCGAACAGCCGATCCCGCCTAAGGGCCTGAACCTCATGTTCCCGATGAGCGACAAGGTCAAAGAGCTGATCAGCAACCCGACCGACAAAGCGGCTGACGACAAAAAGGCTTAATCGCCGATAAAAAAGTTATTCCTGAGACAGCCCACGGCTGTTTCAGGATGCCGTGCTTGCATCTGCATCGATCAGAGGGGAGACCCTGATGAATTACAACTGGGACTGGGGTGTTTTCTTCAAGTCCACCGGCGTTGGCAGCGAAACCTATCTGGACTGGTTCATTTCAGGTCTGGGCTGGACTATCGCCATTGCTGTCGTCGCCTGGATCATCGCCTTGCTGCTGGGCTCGGTACTGGGTGTCATGCGCACCGTACCCAACCGTCTGGTAGCGGGCATCGCCACGGTTTACGTGGAAATCTTTCGTAATGTGCCACTGCTGGTGCAGCTGTTCATCTGGTACTTCCTGGTGCCGGACCTGCTGCCTGAAGGGATGCAGGAGTGGTACAAGCAGGACCTGAACCCGACGACGTCCGCGTTTCTGAGCGTGATTGTCTGCCTGGGCCTGTTCACTGCCGCAAGGGTTTGCGAACAAGTGCGTACCGGTATTCAGGCACTTCCTGCCGGCCAGGAATCCGCGGCGCGAGCCATGGGTTTCAGCCTGTCGCAAATCTACTGGAACGTGCTGCTGCCCCAGGCTTACCGGATCATCATTCCGCCGCTCACCTCCGAATTCCTCAACGTGTTCAAGAACTCGTCGGTGGCTTCGTTGATCGGGCTGATGGAGCTGCTGGCCCAGACCAAACAGACGGCCGAGTTTTCCGCCAACCTGTTTGAAGCCTTCACCCTGGCCACGCTGATCTACTTCACCCTGAACATGAGCCTGATGTTGCTGATGCGCTTGATCGAGAAGAAGGTCGCGGTGCCTGGCCTGATTTCTCTGGGGGGCAAATAATGGACTTTTCCGGAATCAGCCAAGCCATTCCCGGGATGTGGAACGGCATGGTCATGACCTTGCAGTTGATGGCCATGGGCATCGTCGGCGGTCTGGCGCTGGGCACCATTCTGGCGTTGATGCGTCTGTCGTCGAACAAGCTGCTGTCCAATATCGCCGGCGCTTACGTCAACTACTTCCGCTCCATTCCGCTGCTGCTGGTCATCACCTGGTTCTACCTGGCGGTGCCGTTCGTGCTGCGCTGGATCACCGGCGAAGACACGCCTATCGGTGCGTTCACCTCCTGCGTCGTGGCGTTCATGATGTTCGAAGCGGCGTACTTCTGCGAAATCGTCCGCGCCGGTGTGCAGTCGATTTCCAAAGGCCAGATGGGTGCGGCTCAGGCGCTGGGCATGACCTACGGGCAGATGATGCGCCTGATCATCCTGCCCCAGGCGTTTCGCAAGATGACCCCGCTGTTACTGCAGCAGAGCATCATTCTGTTTCAGGACACCTCGCTGGTTTATACCGTTGGCCTGGTGGACTTCCTCAATGCCTCGCGGGCCAGTGGCGACATCATTGGCCGTGCCAATGAGTTCCTGATCATCGCCGGTCTGGTGTACTTCACGATCAGCTTTGCCGCCTCGTTGCTGGTAAAGCGCCTGCAAAAAAGGTTCGCCGTATGATTTCCATCAAAAACGTTAACAAGTGGTATGGCGACTTCCAGGTACTGACTGATTGCAGCACCGAAGTCAAAAAAGGTGAAGTGGTGGTGGTCTGCGGGCCTTCCGGCTCGGGCAAATCGACCCTGATCAAATGCGTGAACGCCCTGGAACCGTTCCAGAAAGGCGACATCACCGTGGACGGCACCTCGATTGCCAACCCGAAGACCAACCTGCCGCAACTGCGCTCCCGGGTTGGCATGGTGTTCCAGCATTTCGAGCTGTTCCCGCACCTGACCATCGTTGAAAACCTGACCATCGCACAGATCAAGGTGCTGGGCCGCAGCAAGGCCGAAGCCACCGAGAAAGGCCTCAAGCTGCTCGACCGCGTCGGTCTGTCGGCCCACGCCCACAAGCATCCGGGGCAGCTGTCCGGTGGTCAGCAACAGCGTGTGGCGATTGCCCGCGCGCTGGCCATGGACCCGATCGTCATGCTGTTCGACGAACCGACCTCGGCGCTGGACCCGGAAATGGTCAACGAAGTGCTCGACGTGATGGTGCAACTCGCCCACGAAGGCATGACCATGATGTGCGTGACCCATGAAATGGGCTTCGCCCGCAAAGTGGCTAACCGGGTGATCTTCATGGATCAGGGCCAGATTGTTGAAGACTGCGAAAAAGAAGAATTCTTTGGTGATGTGAGTGCGCGTTCCGAACGTGCGCAGCAGTTCCTGGCCAAGATTCTTCAGCACTAAGCAATACCTGACAGCGGCCCGGTTCCTGATGGAATCTGGCCGCTGTTCGGCTCAGGACGACTGTGATGAAATGCGACCCCACTCTCTATCGCGCCGCGCCGCCATCACTCGCCGTGAAACCCCGTCTGATCCGCCACCTGTTTCTGCCCCCACTGATCATCGTGCTGATGCTCGGTCTGGGCTACATCGCTTACCTGTTCAGTGAACACAACGGCATCAAAGGCCTGAGCGAAAGCGGCGAACGCCAGCTTGAGCTGCACGCGCGCACCCTCGAAAGCGAAATCAACAAATACACCTATCTGCCGAGCGTGCTGGAGCTGGAATCCAGCGTATCCGCATTGCTCAACGACCCTACGCCGCAGTTGCGTGGCGAGGTCAACGACTACCTTGAAGGCCTCAACCGCCGCAGCCGCAGCCGGGCCATCTATGTGCTCGACACCACCGGCCGGGTGCTGGCCACCAGTAACTGGCGTGACACCGACAGCTATCTGGGCGAAGACCTTTCGTTCCGCGCCTACTTTCAGGACGCGATTCGTGGCCAGCCGGGGCGTTTTTACGGCATCGGCAGCACCACCGGCGAGCCCGGCTATTACCTGGCCCATGGGCTTGAAGAGAAAGGCAAGATCATTGGCGTCGCAGTGATCAAAGTGCAGCTCGAAGCCCTTGAACAACGCTGGCAGCGGGCCCGGCTGGAAGCCTTCGTCAGCGACGAGAACGGCATCATCATTCTCTCCAGCGACCCCGCCCGACGCCTGAAATCAGTGCGCCCGCTGACGCCTGAAATCAAGGAGCGGCTGGCCCGCAGCCTGCAGTATTACTGGTGGCCGCTTAATGAGCTGGTGCCGCTGGAACGTGAACTGTTGTCCGAAGGCGTTGAAAAACTGACCTTCCCGGCCAATACCAGCGTCGACCATGAACACGAACAAGTCAGTTATCTGGCCCAGACCCGGCAGCTGAGCGACACCCCCTGGCACTTGACCTTGCTCACACCGCTGGAAGACCTGCGCCGCGAAGCGGGCAGCCAGGGCATGCTGGTGGCCGTGGCCTGTGCGCTGGTGGCTTTTCTGTTGATCGCCTGGAATGAGCGTCGCAAGGTGCTGTCCACCCGGCTGGCGGCTCGCGAGGCGCTGCAGGCGGCCAACGACGAACTGGAACGCAAAATCGCCGAGCGTACCGAGCACTTGCGTGCCAGCAACGAACGCCTCAAGGGCCAGATTCGCGAGCGCAGGCAGGCCGAAGACACTTTGCGCAAAGCGCAGGATGAACTGGTGCAGGCCGGCAAACTCGCGGCCATCGGGCAGATGTCCACCAGCATTGCTCATGAGCTGAATCAGCCGCTGGCGGCGCTGCGCACCTTGTCCGGCAACACCGTGCGCTTCCTTGAGCGCGGCGCGCTGGAAACCGCCAGCACCAACCTGCGCACCATCAATGATCTGGTCGACCGCATGGGCCGCATCACCGCTAGCCTGCGGGCCTTCGCCCGGCGTGGCGACGACAAGGGCCAGGCCAGGCTGAGCAAGGCAGTAGACGCCTCCTTGCAGCTGTTGGCTGGACGGCTGGAACACTTTTCCCTGACGCTGCATCAGGATTTTGTCGATGCCGAATTGATGATCGACCAGACCCGGCTGGAACAGATTCTGGTCAATCTGATCGGCAATGCGCTGGATGCCATGCACGCCCAGCCGCTGCCTGAGCTATGGCTTGAAGGGGCGCTGGTCGAGGATCGTTATCGCCTGCAGGTGCGTGACAATGGTCACGGGATAGACGACGAGGCGCGCAAGCATCTGTTCGAGCCGTTCTTCACCACCAAGCCCGGCGAACAAGGCCTGGGGCTAGGCCTGACCCTCTCCGCCAGCCTCGCTGCTGCCACCGGCGGCAACCTGAGTGTTGAACACCCGGACAGCGGCGGGACGCAGTTTGTGTTGTGTTTGCCGGTGGTGGCGGGATGATCGCCGTGAGCTCGGGGGAAAGTCCATTTTTACCTGTGGGAGCGAGCTTGCTCGCGAAGAGGCCGGGACATCCAAATATATTTTCTGGGCAGGAACATTGCCTTCGCGAGCAAGCTCGCTCCCACAAGGAATCACCAAGCCCGTCATGGGGACCAGTCCACCTCGCTCCCACAGGGATCGATGTCCAATCAAAAATTTTCGTCGCGCCCGATGAGACCTTCAAATGACCACTGACCTGACTGTACTCATCGTCGAAGACGACCCCCATGTCCTGCTCGGTTGCCAGCAGGCCTTGGCGCTGGAAGACATCCCCAGCGAAGGCGTGGGCAGTGCCGAAGAGGCACTGGCGCGGATCGGCGATAACTTTGCGGGCATCGTGATCAGCGACATCCGCCTGCCCGGCATCGACGGCCTGGAGTTGCTCAGCCGCTTGAAAGCCCGGGACGCCAGCCTGCCCGTGGTGCTGATCACCGGGCACGGCGACATCTCCATGGCGGTCAATGCGATGCGCGATGGCGCTTATGACTTCATGGAAAAACCCTTTTCCCCGGAACGCCTGGTAGAAGTCACCCGCCGCGCCCTTGAACAGCGCGGGCTGGCCCGGGAGGTCTGGTCGCTGCGCAAGCAACTGGCCGAACGCAACTCGCTGGAAGGCAAGATCATCGGCCGCTCCCCTGCCATGCAGAATCTGCGTGCGCTGATCGCCAACGTCGCCGACACCTCGGCCAACGTGCTGATCGAAGGCGAAACCGGCACCGGCAAGGAATTGGTCGCCCGCTGCCTGCACGATTTCAGCCGACGCCACTCGCAGCAATTTGTCGCCCTGAACTGCGGCGGGCTGCCGGAAACCCTGTTTGAAAGCGAAATTTTCGGCCACGAATCCAACGCTTTCACTGGCGCAGGCAAACGGCGCATCGGCAAGATCGAACACGCCCACAACGGCACGCTGTTCCTCGATGAAGTAGAAAGCATGCCGATCAGTCTGCAAATCAAATTGCTGCGTGTTTTGCAGGAGCGCACCCTGGAACGACTGGGCTCAAACCAGAGCGTGGAGGTAGATTGCCGGGTGATTGCGGCGACCAAATCCGACCTGGACGAACAGAGCAAAGCCGGGCAATTCCGCAGCGACCTCTATTACCGCCTCAACGTGGTCACGCTGGAGCTGCCGCCATTGCGCGAGCGTCGCGAGGACATCCTGCAGTTGTTCGAACACTTCCTGCAGCTGTCGGCCCTGCGTTTTGATCGCGCAGCGCCGCAACTGGACCCGCACACACTGTCCAGCCTGATGAGCCACGACTGGCCCGGTAACGTGCGCGAACTGCGCAACGTTGCCGAGCGCTTCGCTCTGGGCTTGCCCGCGTTCAAGAAGCCCGGCTGTCAGACTGATAGCCAGAGCCTGGGGTTTGCCGAAGCCGTTGAAGCCTTCGAGAAGAATCTGCTCGGCGAAGCCCTGCAACGCAGCGGCGGCAACCTCAGCCAGGCCAGCCAGGAACTGGGCATGGCCAAGACCACGTTGTTCGATAAGGTCAAGAAGTATGGCCTTGGGTAAACCCTATCTGTAGGAGCGCACGAGCACCGCGAGGCCGCGATGGCGGTTTGTCAAACAGCCCGCTACCGCTGCCTCGCGCTGCTCGTGAGCTCCTACAGGAATGCATTTCAACTTTAGGTAGAGAATATTTTGGACCTGGTGTTCAAAGCGCTGATAGGCGCCGCCGTAGTGGTCATCCTTGCCGCGCTGGCCAAGACCAAAAACTATTACATCGCAGGCCTGGTGCCGCTGTTTCCGACCTTCGCGCTGATTGCGCATTACATCGTCGGCAAAGGCCGTTCGCTGGATGACCTGAAAACCACCATCCTGTTTGGCATGTGGTCGATCATTCCGTACTTCGTTTATCTGGCAGCGCTGTATCTGCTGGTGGACCGCTGGCGGCTGGAAGTCTCCCTGGCCCTGGCCGCCCTCGCCTGGCTGGTGGCAGCGACGTTGCTGGTGACGCTGTGGGTCAGATTCCACGGGTGAGATCTGACGAATAATCTCCCACAGGGGGTACACCCAAAACCTGCGTTTACTTCTCAGCCAATATCTGCCGAATCGCCCCCACAAACACCTCAACTGGCTGCCCGCCGGACACGGCGTATTGGTCGTTGAAAACGATAGTGGGCACAGAGCTGACGCCACGGGATACCCAAAGCTGCTCTTGCTCACGCACCTCTGCGGCGAATTCATCGCTGCCCAGAATCGCTTCTGCGCGCATCCGGTCAAGGCCGACTTTCTGCGCCACATCCGCCAAAACACGGTGGCTGGACGGATCTGCCAGGTCGGTGAAATAAGCTGCGAACAAGGCTTCTTTGAGCGCCTGCTGCTTGCCTTCCAGTTCCGCCCAATGCAACAACCGATGGGCATCGAAAGTGTTGTGAATACGGCGATCGCCCTGGGAAAAGGCGAAGCCCAGTTCAGCGCCACGCTGGCGGATATTCTCGCGATTGGCCTGGAACTGTTCCGGGGTCGAACCATACTTTTCGACAATGTGCTCGTGCAGGTCCTGGCCTTCAGCGGGCATGTTCGGGTTCAGCTCGAAGGGCTGGAAGTGAATGTGCGCACGGACTTCATCGCCCAGCTCGGCCAGCGCCTCGTTCAGGGCACGCAGCCCAACAACGCACCAGGGGCAGGAGACATCGGAGACGAAATCGATTTTCAGGGGTGTGCTCATGGCAGGCTCACTCAAGTAAAGAAAGCCACCACCATACGCTTAACCCGTCACCCAGTTCAAAGCTGCGCCATATGTCGGCCATCTTCATGCTGGGCTTTCAGGTACGGCAGCACCGCGCCCAGCAGTGGCGCCTTGAAAGCTTCCTGAAAACGATGCGCCAGTCCCGGGATCAAACGCAGCTGGCTGCCCTGAATATGCGCCGCCACATGCACGCCATGCATCACCGGCAGCAATGGATCCGCCGTGCCGTGCACCACCAACACCGGCAGACGCAGGCGATTGAGCAGTTCTACCCGGCTCGGCTCGGCCAGGATCGCGAGGATTTGACGCTTTACGCCTTCAGGGTTGAACGCGCGGTCGTAGGAGTCCGCGGCCTGCTGCAACAACGAGGCGCGATCGTCCTTTATGGTTGGGCTGCCCAGTGCTGCGAGCAGATCAGCCTGCTGTTCAAGTGCCGCTTCCCGGTTCGGCGCGCCGCGCTCGGCCAGCAACTGCATCAAGGCCGGGTTGGGCATCGGCAAACCCTGGGCGCCAGAGCTGGTCATGATCAAGGTCAGGCTTTCGATGCGCTTGGGGGCGATGTCTGCCAGGTGCTGGGCAATCATCCCGCCCATACTGGCCCCGAGCACGTGAAATTGCTGAACGTGCAAGGCGTCCATCAGGGCCAGGGCATCGTCGGCCATGTCGGTCAATGAATAAGGTGCCGACACGCCCAGGCCGAGCTTGTAGCGCAGCACTTCATACGTGAGGTTGGCGTTGGCGGGTGGGCTGTTCCAGGTAGACAGACCGACGTCGCGATTGTCGTAGCGAATGACCCGGTAGCCTTGCTGACAGAGCGCAGCCACCACTTCGTCCGGCCAGTGGATCAGTTGCCCACCCAAGCCCATGACCAACAGCAAGGCCGGGTCGCTTTCATCACCGATGCTTTGATACGCAAGGCGCACTTCGTGAAGCTGAGCCATCTGCACCGGCACATTGACGTCACATCGAGAAGCCGCAAACGACGGCAGGCCGCACAAAAGAGCGGCCAGAAAAAGAAAAACGCGCATGGAAAAACACCAACAAACAAATCCCCAGTAGGCAGCGAGTGTGATGAAGTTTTGCCCGGCGCGCTGCCACAGTTGCGTGACAGTTTGATGAAGGGGGCTGAGTGGTCATTTCCAAGACCATCGCGATCCCTGTGGGAGCGAGGCTTGCCCGCGATAAGGCTGGACGCGATAGACCTGATATCGGCAGTGTCCTCATCGCGGCAAGCGCCGCTCCCACAGGTCATCATTTTTCAGGCCAACTGGCTACGCAGGGTCCGAGCCGCCGCCACCATATTCACCAACGCCGCTTCGGCTTCCGGCCAGGCGCGGGTTTTGAGGCCGCAGTCGGGGTTGACCCACAGGCGCTCTGCAGGAATGTGCTGCACCGCCCTGGTCATCAGGCGGACCATCTCCTGGGTCGCTGGCACTCTTGGCGAATGGATGTCGTACACCCCAGGACCAATGTCGTTCGGATAATCGAACGCCTTGAAAGCTTCCAGCAATTCCATGTCCGAACGCGAGGTTTCGATGGTGATCACATCAGCATCCATGGCAGCGATGGACTCGATCACGTCGTTGAATTCGCTGTAACACATGTGCGTATGAATCTGGGTTTCGTCGCGCACACCCGAGGCGCACAGGCGAAAGGCTTGCACCGCCCAGTCCAGATAGTCCTGCCGCTGCGCTCGACGCAGGGGCAAGCCTTCGCGGAACGCCGCTTCATCGATTTGCACGATCCTGATTCCGGCGCGCTCCAGATCCACCACTTCATCGCGAATCGCCAGCGCCAGTTGCTGCGCCTGCGCCTTGCGAGAGATATCTTCACGAGGGAAGGACCACATCAGCATGGTCACCGGGCCGGTCAGCATGCCCTTCATCAGCTTGTCGGTCAGGCTCTGGGCGTAGCGGATCCAGTCCACCGTCATCGCCTGCGGGCGGCTCAGATCGCCGACGATGATGGCCGGTTTGACACAGCGCGAACCATAGCTCTGCACCCAGCCGAAGCGGGTAAACGCATAGCCATCGAGCTGTTCGGCGAAATACTCGACCATGTCATTGCGTTCGGCTTCACCATGCACCAGCACGTCCAGCCCCAAATGTTCCTGAACCTGCACCGCATGGCGGATTTCATGGCGCATGGCGTCGTGATAATCGTTGGCCGACAATTTGCCTTGCTTGAAGGACTGACGCGCCAAACGAATCGACGCAGTCTGTGGGAAAGATCCAATAGTGGTAGTGGGAAACGCCGGAAGATTCAGGCGCAACCGCTGCTGTTCGATGCGCTGGGCAAACGCCGACTGGCGCTGGCTGTCCTGACTGGTAATAGCCGCCAGGCGCGCCTGGACCTCAGGTTTATGAATGCGCGTCGATTGCTGGCGACGCAGCTGCACGGCGCGGCTGGCAGTCAATGCACTGTGCACCCGCGCATCATCAGGCTGGTTGAGCGCCGTGCTGAGCAACGATATTTCCGCACACTTCTGCACCGCAAAGGCCAGCCAGGTTTTCAACTCGCTATCCAGTCGGTCTTCACGCCCCAGATCAACCGGGCTGTGCAGCAGTGAACAGGAACCGGCCACCCACAGGTTGTCGCCAAAACGTTGCTGGGCTTCACGCAATAACCCCAATGCCTGCTCCAGATCACAACGCCAGACATTGCGCCCGTTGACCACACCCAGCGACAGCACTTTGTAGGTCGGCAGACGATCCAGCACCGCTGCCAGTTGATCCGGGGCGCGCACCAAGTCGATGTGCAGGCCGTCCACTGGCAGGGAAACCGCCAGGCCGAGGTTGTCTTCCAGCCCGGAGAAGTAAGTCGCTACCAGTTTTTTCAGCGGCGAATATTGCAGGCTGTGGTAGGTGCGCTCGAAAGCGTTTTTCCAGTCCTGAGGCAGGTCCAGGCTCAGAATCGGTTCATCGATCTGCACCCATTCCACGCCCTGCCCGGCCAGACGGCCGAGGATTTCGCCATACAGCGGCAGCAAGCGCTCCAGCAAATCCAGTTTGTCGAAGCTGTCGCCCTTGGCCTTGCCCAGCCACAAATACGTCAGCGGGCCGATCAACACCGGTTTGACCTTATGGCCGAGTGCGCGGGCCTCATCCACTTCTTCGAACAACTGCTCCCAACTCAGCTGGAAGCGTTGATCCTCAGTGAATTCCGGGACCAGATAGTGGTAGTTAGTATCGAACCACTTGGTCAGTTCCTGAGCGTATTGCTCGCTGCCCTGTGCACCACCGCAGCAGCTCTCTGCGCCGCGAGCCATGGCGAACAAGGTGTCCAGCGTCGGCAAGCCACGGGCGTCGCGGGTTCTGGCAAAACGCTCAGGAACGGCACCGAACATCAGCGAATGGCTCAGCACCTGGTCGTACCAGGCAAAATCGCCCACCGGCAGCAGATCGATGCCTGCCTCTTTTTGCACTTGCCAATGAGTGGCGCGCAGCTGGCGCCCGACATCGCGCAAACCGTCCTGATCCAGATCGCCCTGCCAGCAGGCTTCCAGTGCTTTTTTCAATTCGCGATCCGCGCCGATGCGCGGGAAACCAAGAGTGTGGGCCAAGGCCATGATGCGTCCCCTGTAAAAGATGGCGCTATTGTCGACAGTCAGGACAACATGAGACAAACTCATTGTTTTCGCGTTGATCACAAAATTTTTTCATGGAGCGCTGAGAAGTCGGCGACACACGATGCTTGAGATACGTCACCTGAAAACCCTGCATGCCCTGCGTGAAGCCGATAGCCTGGTGGAAGCAGCCGAACGCCTGCACCTGACCCAATCGGCACTGTCGCACCAGTTCAAGGAGCTGGAAGAACGCATGGGCATGCAGTTGTTCGTGCGTAAAACCAAGCCGGTGCGCTTTACCAGTGCCGGGTTGCGTCTGCTGCAGCTGGCCGATGCGGTGTTACCGCAGCTGCGGGGTGCCGAACGCGATATCGCCCGTCTGGCAGGCGGCACTGCCGGACGCCTGCATATGGCGATCGAATGCCACAGTTGCTTCCAGTGGTTGATGCCGACCATCGACCAGTTTCGTGATGCCTGGCCGGAAGTCGAGCTGGACCTGGCCTCGGGCTTCGCCTTCGCGCCCCTGCCCGCACTGGCCCGTGGCGATCTGGATCTGGTGGTGACTTCCGACCCGCTGGAACTGGTCGGCATTACCTACGTGCCGCTGTTTACCTACGAAGCGATGCTGGCGGTGGCCAATCAGCACCCTCTGGCCAGCAAGCCGTATATCGTTCCCGAGGATCTGCTCAAGGAAACCCTGATCACTTACCCGGTGGAGCGAGACCGGCTGGATATCTTCACCCGCTTTCTGGAGCCGGCTGACATCGAACCGGCGCAGGTGCGCACCTCGGAACTGACGGTAATGATGATGCAATTGGTCGCCAGCGGCCGCGGCGTGTGCGGCATGCCGCACTGGGCGCTGCACGAATACAGCGCGCGCGGCTACGTGAAGGGCAAGCGCCTGGGCGAAAAAGGATTGTTCGCTACACTCTATGCCGGAGTTCGCACCGACATGCTCGACGCCCCTTACATGCGCGACTTTCTGCTGACCGCCAAGGACACCTCGTTCTCGACGCTGGATGGGGTGAGTGCGGTGCGCTAAAGCGCAGGTGAATCCGTTGGAGCGAGGCTTGCCCGCGAATCTGGCGACGCGGTCTGTCAGGCTTACTGCGTCATCCTTCTTCGCGAGCAAGCTCGACTCCTACAGGTGCCCATGAGAACCGTAGCGATATCACTACACCGTAACGATTTCACTACAAACTTCCTAGGCCCATAACCGCCAAGGCTTTGATCGCAGATGAATTTATAACGCCTGACCAGCTGTATCGATTTCGCTACAACGCAGCAGAGACGCATATGGGTAATAATTCGCAAGCTATTGATTTATATGAAAAATAAATTATTGGCCGCCTATTTGCTAAGTGATTGTCATCAATGCCTGCGCCTGTCGCGAGCGGTACGTCACCTTAGGAGTTTTTATGAGCGAGTTGCGATTCACTGTCGATCACGAATGGCTGCGTGCCGAAGCCGATGGCAGTGTCACCGTGGGCATCACGCCTTACGCGCAAGAGTCCCTGGGTGATGTGGTGTACGTGCAACTGCCTGAGCTGCAGACCTACGCTCAGCACGCCGAAGCCTCGGTGGTTGAATCGGTGAAAGCCGCCAGCAGCATCAACATGCCCCTCGATGGCGAAGTGGTTGAAGTCAACCAGGCCCTCGACGCTACCCCTGAACTGGTCAATGAAGACGCCCTGGGCGCTGGCTGGTTCTTTCGCTTCATTCCCCAAGATGCCAGCGCTATTGATGGCCTGCTGGATCAGGACGCCTACGACCGCCTGATCAAAGCCAACGCCGAAGCCTGAGGAGCCGACCATGACTGACCGTATCCAACTGAGCACCGCCAACGAATTCATCGCCCGCCACATCGGCCCCCGCGCCGCTGACGAGCAGGCGATGCTCGACACGCTGGGTTTTGATTCCCTGGAAGCACTGAGCGCCAGCATCATCCCGGAAAGCATCAAGGGCACCAGCGTCTTGGGCATGGAACCGGGCCTGAGCGAAGCTGACGCACTGGCCTCGATCAAAGCCATCGCGGGCAAGAACCAGCTGTTCAAAACGTACATCGGCCAGGGTTACTACGGCACGCACACGCCAGCACCGATCTTGCGCAACCTGCTGGAAAACCCGGCCTGGTACACCGCTTACACGCCTTACCAGCCGGAAATCTCCCAAGGTCGCCTGGAGTCGCTGCTCAACTTCCAGACCCTGATCAGCGACCTGACCGGCCTGCCGATCGCCAACGCCTCGCTGCTCGATGAAGCCACCGCCGCTGCCGAAGCCATGACCTTCTGCAAACGCCTGAGCAAGAACAAAAGCAGCCACCAGTTCTTCGCTTCCAGCCATTGCCACCCGCAAACCCTGGACGTGCTGCGCACCCGCGCCGAGCCGCTGGGCATCACTGTCGTGGTCGCGGACGAAGCACAGCTGACCGACGTCAGCCCGTTCTTCGGCGCCCTGCTGCAATACCCTGCGAGCAACGGCGACCTGTTCGACTACCGCGAGCTGGTCGAGCGTTTCCACGCCGCCAACGCGCTGGTGGCCGTCGCAGCTGATCTGCTGGCCCTGACCTTGCTGACTCCGCCGGGCGAATTCGGCGCGGACGTCGCCATTGGCAGCGCCCAGCGTTTCGGCGTGCCACTGGGTTTCGGTGGCCCGCACGCGGCTTACTTTTCGACTAAAGATGCCTTCAAGCGCGACATGCCGGGCCGATTGGTTGGTGTTTCGGTAGATCGCCATGGCAAACAGGCGTTGCGCCTGGCCATGCAGACCCGCGAGCAACATATCCGCCGTGAGAAAGCCACCAGTAACATCTGCACCGCCCAGGTGCTGCTGGCCAACATCGCCAGCATGTACGCCGTTTACCACGGCCCGCGTGGCCTGACGCAAATTGCCCAGCGGGTGCATCAACTGACCGCGATCTTCGCCAAGGGCCTTGGTCAACTGGGCCTGAACATCGAGCAGGAATTCTTCTTCGACAGCCTGACCCTGAAGACCGGTGCCGACACTGCAGCGCTGCACAGCAAGGCTCGCGCCCAGCAGATCAACCTGCGCGAAGTCGACGCCGAGCGTCTGGGGCTGTCCTTCGACGAAACCACGTCCCAGGCGTCGGTCGAAACCCTGTGGGCGATCTTCGCCGGTGAAGGCCAGAACCTGCCTGACTTCGCCGCGCTGGCACAAAGCGTCGAGTCCCGTCTGCCGCAAGCGCTGCTGCGTCAATCGGCGATCCTCAGCCACCCGGTGTTCAACCGCTATCACTCGGAAACCGAGCTGATGCGCTACCTGCGCAAGCTGGCCGACAAGGACCTGGCGCTGGACCGCACCATGATCCCGCTTGGCTCGTGCACCATGAAGCTCAACGCCGCCAGCGAAATGATCCCGGTGACCTGGGCTGAATTCGGCAACCTGCACCCGTTCGCTCCGGCAGAACAGAGCGCTGGCTATCAGCAGCTGACCGACGAACTGGAAGCGATGCTGTGCGCCGCTACCGGTTACGACTCGATTTCCCTGCAGCCCAACGCCGGTTCCCAGGGCGAATACGCTGGCTTGCTGGCGATTCGCGCCTACCACCAGAGCCGTGGCGACGAGCGCCGCGATATCTGCCTGATCCCGTCGTCCGCACACGGAACCAACCCGGCCACCGCCAACATGGCGGGCATGCGTGTTGTCGTGACCGCGTGCGATGCGCGGGGCAACGTCGACATCGAAGACCTGCGTGCCAAGGCCATCGAGCACCGCGATCACCTGGCGGCGATCATGATTACTTACCCGTCTACCCACGGCGTGTTTGAAGAAGGCATCCGCGAAATCTGTGCCATCGTGCATGACAACGGCGGCCAGGTTTACATCGATGGTGCCAACATGAACGCCATGGTCGGCCTCTGCGCGCCAGGCAAGTTCGGCGGCGACGTGTCGCACCTGAACCTGCACAAAACGTTCTGCATCCCCCACGGCGGTGGCGGCCCGGGCGTTGGTCCGATTGGCGTCAAATCGCACCTGACCCCGTTCCTGCCGGGCCACGCGAAGATGGAGCGCAAGGAAGGCGCGGTCTGCGCAGCGCCATTTGGCAGCGCCAGCATCCTGCCGATCACCTGGATGTATATCCGCATGATGGGCGGCGAAGGCCTCAAGCGCGCCTCGCAACTGGCGATCCTCAACGCCAACTACATTTCCCGTCGCCTGGAAGAACACTACCCGGTGCTCTATACCGGCAGCAGCGGTCTGGTGGCGCACGAATGCATCCTCGACCTGCGCCCGCTAAAAGAAACCAGCGGCATCAGCGTCGATGACGTGGCCAAGCGCCTGATCGACTTCGGCTTCCACGCCCCAACCATGTCGTTCCCGGTGGCGGGCACTTTGATGATCGAGCCAACCGAGAGTGAATCCAAGGAAGAACTGGACCGCTTCTGCGACGCCATGATCAAGATCCGCGAAGAAATCCGTGCGGTGGAAAACGGTTCGCTGGACAAGGAAGACAACCCGCTGAAAAACGCCCCGCACACGGCGGCGGAAATCGTCGGCGAGTGGAGCCATCCTTACACCCGCGAGCAAGCGGTGTATCCGGTTGAATCCTTGATTGATGGCAAATACTGGCCACCGGTTGGCCGCGTCGACAACGTATTCGGCGACCGCAACCTGATCTGCGCCTGCCCGTCCATCGAGAGCTATCAAGAGGCGTGATCGAGTAGCCGGGATAACGCGGGATTCGTAGGAGAACTAAATCCGTGGGGGCGACCGGGGTGGCGCTCCACCTTGCTCGCGAAGAGGCCGATACATACGCCAGATATTCTTGGCTCATGTATCGTTTTCGCGAGCAAGGTGGGGCGCCACTCCGGTCGCTCGCACAGTATTCCGGTCTTCAATTCAACGCGTGGCTCGGCCCCGATCCATCTGAACATTCAAGGAATCGATCATGACCGAACAACTGCTCACCACCCCGCTACACGCCCTGCATCGCGAACTCGGTGCCAAGATGGTGCCTTTCGCGGGCTACGACATGCCGGTGCAATACCCCGCTGGCGTGATGAAGGAACACCTGCACACCCGTGAAAAAGCCGGGCTGTTCGACGTTTCGCACATGGGTCAGATCCGCCTGACCGGTGCCAACGCCGCCAAAGCCCTGGAAACCCTGGTGCCGGTGGACATCATCGACCTGCCCGTCGGCATGCAGCGCTACGCGATGTTCACCAACGAAACCGGCGGCATCCTCGACGACCTGATGGTTGCCAACCTGGGTAATGACCAACTGATGCTGGTGGTCAATGCCGCCTGCAAGAACGAAGACCTGGCCCACCTGCAAAAGCATCTGGCCAGCCATTGCGAGATCGAGCCGCTGTTCGAAGCGCGCGCCCTGCTCGCCTTGCAAGGCCCGCAAGCCGTTACCGTGCTTGCGCGACTGGCGCCGCAAGTCGCAGAGATGACCTTCATGCAATTCGCCAGCGTCCAGCTGCTAGGCGTTGACTGCTACGTCAGCCGCTCGGGCTACACCGGCGAAGATGGCTACGAGATTTCCGTACCAGCCGACCAGGCCGAAGCTCTGGCGCGCGCCCTGTTGGCCGAGCCGGAGGTGGCTCCCATTGGCCTCGGTGCGCGAGACTCCCTACGTCTGGAAGCCGGTCTGTGCCTCTACGGCCATGACATGAATACCGAGACCACGCCGATCCAGGCCAGCCTATTGTGGGCGATCTCCAAAGTACGTCGCGCCGATGGCGAACGTGCTGGCGGCTTCCCTGGCGCAGCGCATATCTTCGCCGAGCAACAGAACCCTCCGTTACGCAAACGGGTCGGCCTGCTGCCACAAGAGCGCACCCCGGTGCGCGAAGGCACCGACATCGTCGATGCCGATGACAACTCCATTGGCACTGTTTGCAGCGGCGGGTTCGGGCCAAGCCTGGGGGGCCCGTTGGCGATGGGTTATGTGGACACCGCGCTGACCGTTCTGGACACCCAGGTCTGGGCTGTTGTACGCGGCAAGAAAGTGCCGATGCGGGTCACGAAAATGCCTTTCGTGGCGCAACGTTACTTCCGCGGTTAATACCAGGCGTCAAAAAAAATGCGGCGGATCAATCTGTTGTACCGTCGCATCTATCACCTGCACTAAACAATGGCGAAAGTGCCAAAACCGCGCCCTCCAACAGTGCATTTAAAAGTTAAAAACTATCGACCCGGCGACACTGGTTAATATTTTAAAACACTGATGAAACCCCCGTTTTCAGGGCACCGCAGGGGGTTGTTTTTGTAACAAGAGTTAGCGTAGAGTTTCTTAACTGCGTTTGCATGGGTCGCTGAATCTGGGCCTGGTCGGTAGCTCTTGTCGTTGCTACAACCCGCTCTACGTTCCTGTTTCCTGCAACCAGCCCAGCGCCCTTTCACCAGAAAGGGGCTGTCATCAATTCAAGTTCCAGGGAATAAGAAAATGTCCACACGTCAGAGCGGTACCGTCAAGTGGTTTAACGACGAGAAAGGGTTTGGTTTTATCACTCCAGAAAGCGGTCCGGACTTGTTTGTGCACTTCCGCGCTATTCAAGGCAATGGCTTCAAAAGCCTCAAAGAAGGCCAGAAAGTGACCTTCGTTGCGGTGCAAGGCCAGAAGGGCATGCAAGCTGACGAAGTTCAAGCGGAAGCCTGATAACCGGCACAGCAAAAGCCCCTGATATTGATATCAGGGGCTTTTTTATGGGCGCGATTCCGTAAGATGGATTTTTCAGGTTTCGAGAGCCAGGCCATGTCCAGACACATGCTTCGTCCGCAAGGTGACTTTCCCGCTGCAAGCCTGGGTCGTCGCCTGGCCGCCATTTGCTACGACGCACTGCTGTGCTTCGCGCTGCTGCTGGTGACGGCATTCATCTACAAGCTGGTGATGATGGCGTTCATTGGCGAGGCGCGGCTCAAGGCGCTGTCGGAGTCAGGATCGCTGGACGGCGATCCGCTGTTGTCGGCGGTGTTGTTTGTGGTGTTGTTTGGGTTCTTCGCCAAGTTCTGGACCCACTCGGGGCAGACGCTGGGCATGCAGGTCTGGGGCATTCGCGTGCAGAACGCCGATGGCAGCAGGATTAGCCTGATGCAGGCGCTGCTGCGTTTCATGGTATCTATCGCGTCCTGGCTATGCCTGGGGCTGGGGTTTGCCTGGGCGTTGTATGACAAGCAAAAGCGAGGGTGGCATGACCTGTATTCCAACAGTCAGTTGGTGAGGGTGCCGAAGCAGAGGTAGCGGTGCCTTTATCGCGGGCAAGCATGGGTAATACACATTTTTTTGCGTACATATCCGTTGCTGCGGTAACGGCTGATTATGGTTGCGCCCTTATGGATTTTCTATGGGTGTGACCGGGGTGGCGCTCCACCTTGCTCGCGAAGAGGCCATTACATCCGATAGTTATTTGTCGCCTGGAATACAGCCTTCGCAAGCAAGCTTGCTCCCACAGGTCCGAGGCGCACTCAAACCCGTGGGAGCGAATTCATTCGCGAAGACAATGGTCCAGTCGATGAAAGTCGCGCGGCAGGCTCACACAAAAAAACAGGTCGGCTTTCAGGCCACCTCGTTCGCTTTTGATCTTAGGCGCCCCAGGCCATGGATGGCCGTTGGCGGCGGCCCCACGCATCAATGTCGGATTACGGGCATGCCGAGCCTAGGCGAGGGACCGAGTGGTGGGGCAAGAGCCTTTTGCTTACTTTTGGGCTTCAAAAGTGAGGCACCGTAAGGGCGCAACCCTAAGTGGCCGTTACCGCAGCAACGGATATGTATGCAAAAAAACATGCCGCAACAAGGGCCACCACAAAATCACAGACCACCACCCACAAAAAAGCCGACTAAAAGCCGGCTTTTTCACACATGCAAAACTTACCCAGCCCTACGCAACAACAATATCCCCGCCAACGCACAGATCCCGGCAGGCACCAGCACCGCGAACAGCGGCGAGAAGCCAAATACCAGACTCGAAGGCCCCAGCAGATCCTGCGCAATACGGAAGGTAAAGCCCACCAACACGCCCGTGAAGACCCGCTGGCCCAAGGTGACCGAACGCAATGGCCCGAAGATGAACGAGATCGCCATCAGCACCAGCGCCACCGTCACCAACGGCTGCAGCACTTTGGTCCAGAACGCCAGCCAGTACCGGCCATTGCTCAAGCCCTGATCCGCCAGGTAATGCGCGTATTGCCACAGACCGGTGATCGACAGGGAATCTGGCGGCATGACCACTGTATTCAACAGTTGCGGGCTCAGTGCGACGTCCCAGCGC
Source organism: Pseudomonas viridiflava (assembly GCF_900601905.1). GTDB lineage: Bacteria > Pseudomonadota > Gammaproteobacteria > Pseudomonadales > Pseudomonadaceae > Aquipseudomonas. The sequence continues at coordinate 233,574 of NZ_UWFA01000259.1, read as the reverse complement.
TCCTCGGGGGTCTTGATCACTTCGGTGCTGCCGTCACGGAAGAAGGTGGTGGTGATGTCCTTCAATTCCCAGTAATCGGTTTTGAACGTTGCCTGCTTGCTGAAGCTGGCACTGAGCATGTGCCGCTGGTCATCGAAGCGGTAACGCGTCACGCCGTACAGCACGCCGCTCGGTTGCACCGCATTGATGTGGATGAACTCATCACCCTGACGGTGCCACATACCGTGCCGAGCGCTTTGCGCATCGCCGCTGCCTTGCGCCAGCGAACGATTGGCCTGGGCCTGATTCTCGGCGGCGGGTGCCACGTATTCGCCCACCAGCACGCCAAAGATCATCAGCACCAGCATGGGCTTCATGACCGCCCAGACGATGCGCCCGATGGACACACCAGCGGCGCGCATGATGGTCAGCTCGCTGCTGCTGGCCAGGCTGCCGAGGCCGATCAGGCAGCCGATCAACGCGGCCATCGGCAACATTTCATACAGCCGACGCGGCGCGGTCAGGGCAACGAAGCTGCCGGCATCGAGCAACGTATAGGAATCACTGACATCGCCCATCTCATCGATGAAGGCAAACAGCGAAGCCAACCCGAGAATGATCCCCAGCACTGCCAGGATCGCGACAAATACGCTTTTGCCAATGTAGCGATCGAGCTTAACCATGGGTCACCTCCGACACAGCGCGGCGACTCGCCATTTTCAAGCGCAGCGGCTCCCAGTACAGCAGCCCCAGGCCAATCAACAGGAATATCGCGTGCACCCACCACAGCCCAAGGGCCATGGGCAGCTTGCCTTTTTCAAGCGCGCCACGGGCGGCAATCAGGATGGTCAGGTACGCCATATACAACAGAATGGCGGGCAGCAGTTTCAGGTATCGGCCCTGGCGCGGATTGACCCGCGCCAGCGGCACGGCCATCAGGGTCACGATAAACACCAGGATCGGCAGCGAGATACGCCAGTGCAGCTCGGCCTGATTGCGCAGGACATCGCTGCCAAACAGATCGAGTGTAGGGATAGCCTCGCGGTCGGTGATTTCGCTGCTGATGTCCGGTTTGGGCAGCAGTGCGCCGTAGGTGTCGTACTTGATGGCGCGGTAGTTGGCCTCACCCGGATTACCGTCGTAGCGATAGCCGTTTTCCAGGATCAGGAAGCGACTGCCATCGGGTTTGATTTCCTGGTGGCCTTTTTCAGCGACCAGTACGGTGATGCCGCTTTCCTTGGATTTGTCAGCCGGGATACGTTTTTCAGAGATGAACACCCCGCCAAGATTCGAACGATCCTCGGACAGTTCCTGGGTGTAGGTCACCCGGCTGCCATCGCGCAGGGTCTGAAAGCGGCCCGGCACCAGGGTGTCGAACTCGGTCATGGCGTCCTGTTTGTTGATCAGCAGCGAGAATTGCGTCGCCCCCTGCGGCGCCAGGCTGAAGCTCAGCCAGGCCACCAGCAACGCAACCAGCGCGGCGGGTGCCATGGTCATCGCCAGCAAACGCTGCTGGCTCATGCCCGTGGCGGAGAGCACGGTCATTTCGCTTTCCAGGTACAGCCGTCCGTAAGCCAGGAGGATGCCGAGGAATAAACCCAGTGGCAGGATCAGTTGCAGGAAGCCGGGCATGCGAAAGCCCATGATCAGGAACAGCACGCCGGGATCCAGTGCGCCGGACGCTGCTTGCGCCAGGTACTTGATGAAGCGTCCGCTCATGATGATTACCAGCAAGACCGCGCTGACGGCGCTCAGGGTAACCAGCACTTCTCGGGACAGATAACGGAAGACGATCAAACCAGACACTCCAGGGTCGCCGGGCTCAAGCAGCCAGACAAGAAAAAGGTACTAGCGATGCAAGCGGGTTCGACGGATTGAACCGCGCAACCGCGAAAAAATATGCGGCATTATCCTGTGAATCAGGTGCTCTGTCACTGCGCGCTCTGGATAGTTCATACGTACGCGTCCTACACCGGGCTTGATCGGTACGTTTTGCGGGGTTGTCAGGGGTCCCGTGCCGGGGTCAAACTGCGGGCCTTGTTGCTGGCAGACGCATGCGCAACCGCAGCGTGCTGCCACGCACCTCACTCATTTCGCGATAGCTCATCGTTTATTCGGGGACCCCGACATGGAATTGGTTGTTAAAAGCGTAAGCCCAGAAACCTTGAAGACCGCCACGCTGGTGGTCGCCGTGGGCGAAGGCCGCGTGCTCAGCGATGCCGCCAAGAGCGTTGACGCGCTGACGGCTGGCGCGATCGGCGCGGTGCTCAAGCGCGGTGATCTGGTGGGCAAGGTTGGCCAGAGCCTGCTGCTGCACAACCTGCCGAATCTGAAAGCCGAACGCGTGCTGCTGGTGGGCACTGGTAAAGAAGCCGAACTGACCGACCGCCAGTTCAAGAAAATCATCAACGGCGTTCTCTCGACGCTCAAAGGTCTGGGCGGCACCGATGCGGCCATCGCCCTGGATCAGGTTTCGGTGAAAAACCGCGACATCTACGGCAAAGCCCGCCTGCTGGTCGAAACCCTGGCTGACGGCGAGTACGTCTTCGACCGCTTCAAGTCGCAGAAGGCCGAAGTCCGTGCGCTGAAGAAAATCACTCTGCTGACCGACAAGATCAGCGTTGCCGACGTCGAACGCGCCGCGACTCACGCGCAGGCGATCGCCACCGGCATGGCCCTGACCCGCGACCTGGGCAACATGCCGCCGAACATCTGCCACCCGGTCTACCTGGGCGAACAGGCCAAGGCGCTGGGCAAGGCGCACAAGAACCTCAAGGTTGAAGTCCACGACGAGAAGAAACTCGCCGAACTGGGCATGGGTTCGTTTCTGGCCGTGGGCCAGGGCAGTGCGCAACCACCACGTCTGATCGTCATGAACTACTCCGGCGGCAAGAAAAGCGAAAAGCCTTTCGTGCTGGTGGGTAAAGGCATCACGTTTGATACCGGCGGCATCAGCATCAAGCCTGCTGCGGGCATGGACGAGATGAAATTCGACATGTGCGGCGCTGCCAGCGTGTTCGGCACCCTGCGTGCCGTGCTGGAACTGCAATTGCCGATCAATCTGGTGTGCGTCATCGCCGCCGCCGAGAACATGCCGAGCGGCACCGCGACGCGCCCGGGCGACATCGTCACCACCATGAGCGGCCAGACTGTGGAAATCCTCAATACCGACGCCGAAGGCCGTCTGGTGCTGTGCGATGCCCTGACCTATGCCGAACGCTTCAAGCCCCAGGCGGTGATCGACATCGCAACCCTGACCGGCGCCTGCGTCGTGGCATTGGGCGGTCACACTTCTGGCCTGCTGGGTAACAACGACGCGCTGATCAATCAGTTGCTGGACGCTGGCAAGTTAGCCGACGACCGCGCCTGGCAGCTGCCGTTGTTCGACGAGTACCAGGAGCAACTGGACAGCCCGTTCGCCGACATCGCCAACATCGGCGGCCCGAAAGGCGGCACCATCACCGCGGCCTGCTTCCTGTCGCGCTTCACCAAGGCCTACGAGTGGGCGCACCTGGACATCGCCGGTACAGCCTGGCTAAGCGGCGGCAAGGACAAGGGCGCCACTGGCCGTCCGGTTCCATTGCTGACCCAATACCTGCTGGACCGCGCGGGCGTATAAGGAAACCGGGGCGTTTGCAGGCACATTGCAAACGCGAACCCTGTAGGAGCGCCACCCCGGTCGCTCCTACAGGGATATGCGTCCTGAATGCGCCCCGCTACCCGGAACCTACATGACACAAGTCGACTTTTACATTCTCCCCAGCGTCGATCCGTCGGCGCGCCTGGACTTCGCCTGCAAGCTCAGCGAGAAAGCCTGGCGCATGGGGCATCGCATCTACCTGCATTGCAGCGATGCCGCGCAGCGCGAAGACCTCGATGCCCGGCTGTGGCGATTCAAGGGTGAAGCCTTCATTCCTCATGGCGATGCCGAAGAGGATCACGTTGCACCGGTTGTGCTGGGCCTGGGTCAAGACCCTGGGCAGCATCAGGATCTGCTGGTCAACCTTGACCTGCGCATCCCCGATTTTTTCAAACGTTTCGCCCGCGTGGCGGAAATTGTCGTGGAAGACCCCGCGATACGACTGGCCGCACGAGAGAGTTTTCGCTTCTACCGTGAACAGGGCTATCCTCTGCAAGATCACCGGCTACAGCGTCTTTGAGCACCCCGATGGATAATTCAAAACCCCTGAAAGACTCCGCCAACCTGCTGGACGACCTTGAGTCTATTCGCCAGCTGCTAGGCGAGGAATCGGCGCAGCCCCCGGGCAATGGCGAAGGTCAGATCCCCCTGCTGTTCGACGTGGTAGGCGCCCGCCCGGCGCTGGAGCACAAGGAGGATTTCGACGACGAAGACGCCGACATCCCGACCCTGACACCTGAGCCTGATGCAGCGCCTGCACCGGTAAAGGCTGTATCGAAACAGGACGCGCTTGTGAACATGGACACCGAACTGCGCGCTGCAGCCCAGTTAATCATGCAAGACGTCATCAACGAATTCGCTCCGCACATCGAAACCGAGATCAAGCGTCGGCTAGAAGCGCGGATGGAGCGGTTGCTTAGTCAGTATCAGAACTGATTGGCGTCTGTGCCGGTTTTACCTGTTGGAGCGAGGCTTGCCCGCGAATCAGTCGGCGCGGTGAGTCAGGCGCACCGCATTTGCGTTCTTCGCGGGCAAGCCTCGCTCCAACAGAAATCGGGACTGTAGGCGAGGCCCGAATGGTAAAAAATCTGCATCTGACCCACCTACAACTCAATTTTGCGCCACCCATCATCGCCCCGCTCTACGCCCGGCCGTTCATCCCCGCTATACTTGTCGGCTTTCCTGAATTACAGCAATAGGTTCCCGCCGCGCATGGACAAGACCTACCAGCCGCACGCTATTGAAACTTCCTGGTATCAGACCTGGGAATCCGAGAATTACTTCGCGCCGCAAGGCTCGGGTGACTCGTACACCATCATGATCCCGCCGCCAAACGTCACCGGCAGCCTGCACATGGGGCACGGTTTCAATAACGCGATCATGGACGCCTTGATCCGTTTCCGCCGCATGCAGGGTCGCAACACCCTCTGGCAGCCGGGCACCGACCACGCCGGTATCGCTACGCAGATGCTGGTGGAACGTCAGATCGAAGCGCAGGGTCTGAACCGCCACGACCTGGGCCGCGACAAGTTTCTGGAAAAGATCTGGGAATGGAAGGATCAATCCGGCGGCAACATCAGCCGTCAGATCCGTCGCCTTGGCTCGTCCGTGGACTGGAGCCGCGAGCGCTTCACCATGGACGACGGTCTGTCCGAAGCGGTTAAAGAAGCCTTTGTGCGCCTGCACGAAGACGGCCTGATCTATCGCGGCAAGCGTCTGGTTAACTGGGACACCAAACTGCACACGGCAATTTCCGACCTCGAAGTGGAAAACCACGACGAGAAAGGCTTCCTGTGGAACCTGCGTTATCCGCTGGCCGACGGCGCAAAAACCGCTGACGGCCTGGATTACCTGATCGTTGCAACCACGCGCCCGGAAACCATGCTCGGTGATGCCGCCGTTGCCGTTAACCCGGAAGACGAGCGTTACAAGGCCCTGATCGGCAAATTCGTCGAGCTGCCACTGGTGGGCCGCCGCATCCCGATCATCGCTGATGATTACTGCGACCCTGAATTCGGCACCGGCTGCGTGAAAATCACCCCGGCCCACGACTTCAACGACTACGAAGTCGGCAAGCGCCATAACCTGCCGCTGCTGAACATCTTCGACAAAAACGCCCACGTGCTGGCCGCTGCTCAGGTGTTCAACCTGGACGGCACCCTGAACGAAACCGTTGACGGCACCTTGCCTGCGCAATACGCAGGTCTGGACCGCTTCGAAGCGCGCAAGCAGATTGTGGCGGCCTTCGACGAAGCCGGCCTGCTGGTCAGCGTTGATGATCACGCCCTGAAAGTCCCGAAAGGCGACCGTTCCGGCACCATCATCGAGCCGTGGCTGACCGATCAGTGGTACGTGTCCACCAAGCCATTGGCCGAGCCTGCCATTGCCGCAGTGGAAGACGGCCGCATCGCCTTCGTGCCCAAGCAATACGAAAACATGTACTTCTCGTGGATGCGCGACATCCAGGACTGGTGCATCAGCCGTCAACTCTGGTGGGGCCACCGCATTCCGGCCTGGTACGACGAGTCCGGCAAAGTCTATGTCGGTCGCGATGAAGCCGAAGTGCGCGCCAAGCACAACCTAGGTCCTGAGGTTGCACTGCAACAGGACAACGACGTACTCGACACTTGGTTCAGCTCGGGCCTGTGGACCTTCTCCACGCTCGGCTGGCCGGAAAAGACCAAAGCGCTGGAAACCTTCCACTCCACCGACGTGCTGGTGACTGGCTTCGACATCATTTTCTTCTGGGTTGCCCGGATGATCATGCTCACCATGCACTTGGTGAAAAACGAAGACGGCACGCCGCAAGTGCCGTTCAAGACGGTTTACGTGCATGGTCTCGTCCGCGACGGCCAAGGGCAGAAGATGTCCAAGTCCAAGGGCAACGTTCTGGACCCGCTGGACATCATCGACGGCATCGAGCTTGAAGACCTGGTGCAGAAACGCACCTCCGGCATGATGCAGCCCAAGCTGGCCAAGAAGATTGAAAAGCAGACCCGCGACGAGTTCGCCGATGGCATCGCCAGCTACGGCACCGACGCCCTGCGCTTCACCTTCTGCTCGCTGGCGTCCACTGGCCGCGACATCAAGTTCGACATGGGCCGCGTCGAGGGCTATCGCAACTTCTGTAACAAGATCTGGAACGCCGCGCGCTATGTGCTGGACAAGGGCGAAGACTGTGGCCAGAACGGCGAAGAAGTCGAGCTGTCGCTGGCTGATCGCTGGATCATCTCGCAACTGCAACGCACAGAAGCCGAAGTGACCCGCCAACTGGATCAATTCCGTTTCGACCTCGCCGCTCAGGCGTTGTACGAGTTCATCTGGAACCAGTATTGCGACTGGTACCTGGAACTCTCCAAGCCTGTGCTGTGGGACGAAACCGCGCCGGTTGAACGCCAACGTGGCACCCGCCGTACACTGGTTCGGGTCCTGGAAGTGGCGTTGCGCCTGGCGCACCCGTTCATGCCGTTCATCACCGAAGAAATCTGGCAGCGCCTCGCGCCGCTGGCCGGTGCCGAAGGCAAGACCATCATGCTGCAGCCTTGGCCAGTGGCCAACGAAGCACGCATCGATCAAGCCGCCGAAGACGATATCGAATGGCTCAAGGGCCTGATGCTCGCCACCCGTAACATCCGTGGCGAAATGAACATCGGTCCGGGCAAGCCGCTGCAGTTGTTCCTCAAGAACGTCAACGCCGAAGACCTGCGCCGCTTGCAGGAAAACGACTACCTGCTGAAAAAACTCGCCAAGCTCGAATCCATCACCGTACTGGCACCGGGCGCGGAAGCACCGCTGTCGGCGACCGGTCTGGTCGGTGAGATGGAAGTGCTGGTGCCCATGGCCGGGCTGATCGACAAGGATGCCGAGCTGGCGCGTCTGGATAAAGAAATCCTGCGCCTGCAAGGCGAAGTGCAACGGGTCGGCGGCAAGCTGTCCAACGCAGCCTTCGTTGACAAGGCTCCGCCAGAAGTCATCGCCAAGGAACGCGCCAAAATGGCCGAAGCCGAACAGGCGCTGGGCAAACTGGCCGAGCAGCATGCGCGGATTGCGAGTTTGTAAACGCTGTGACTGAATAAGAAAGGAAGCCCAAGGCGGCTTCCTTTTTTATTTGCCAAGATTTGTAAACGTCTTCTGACGTCTTCGCGAGCAAGCTCGCTCCCACAGACCTAATGAGCCCGTGGGAGCGAGCTTGCTCGCGAAGGCGCCAATTCAGACGACAAAAGCCTGAGCGGCCCCAACGATTCCGGACACACTGATGACCATCCCAAACACCCCAAAACCACCCCGCAAGAAGCCCAAAACCACTCAGCCAGCCAAACCTGCCGAGCCGCGTGAAAAGGCCACTTTGCACCCACGCAATCGCCATCAGGGTCATTACGACTTTCCCAAGCTGATCAAAAGCAGCCCGGAGCTGGGTCAGTTTCTGATCACCAACCCGTACGGCAAGGAAAGCATCGACTTTGCCAACCCTTCTGCGGTGCGGGTATTCAACCGGGCGCTGCTGAAATCCTTTTATGGCGTTGCCCATTGGGACATTCCGGCCGATTACCTGTGCCCGCCGATTCCGGGGCGTGCCGATTACCTGCATTTTCTCGCCGACCTTCTGGCTGAGGGCAATGAAGGCGTGATCCCGCGTGGCGCTGCGATCAAGGCGCTGGACATCGGCACCGGTGCCAACTGCGTCTACCCGCTGATCGGCCACAGCGACTATGGCTGGCAGTTCCTGGGCTCGGAGATCGATCCTACGGCGATTGCCGCGGCGACGGCGATCGTCAAATCCAACAAGCTGAACAAAGCCATCATCCTGCGTCAGCAAGGCAACCGTAAGCAGATCCTTCTCGACTTGCTCAACACTGATGAACGCTTCGACGTGAGCCTGTGCAACCCGCCTTTCCATTCATCACTGGAAGAAGCTCAGCGCGGCAGCCAGCGTAAATGGCGCGCATTGGGCAAAGCCGATCCCAAGCGCAAACTGCCGGTCTTGAATTTCGGCGGGCAGTCTCAGGAACTGTGGTGTGAAGGCGGCGAAATCGGCTTTGTGACGCAGCTGATCAAAGAAAGCACTCAGCTGGGCAGGCAGGTACTGTGGTTCAGCACGTTGGTGTCCAAGGCGTCGAACCTGCCATTGATTCAAAGCACCCTGAAAAAAGTCGGCGCAGTGGAAACCCGCATCGTCGAAATGGGCCAAGGGCAGAAGCAAAGCCGCTTCGTGGCCTGGACGTTTCATGACAAGGCCAGGCAAGAGGCTTGGCGGCAGGAGCGGTGGGTGTAAGCCCAGCCCCCGTTGGAGCGAGGCTTGCCCGCGAAAAACGATGACGCGGTTTGCCTATTGCACCGAGTCGTCTGATTCGCGCGGCAAGCCTCGCTCCAACAGGACGGAGCTAAGCGAACAGGCACAAAAAAGCCGTGCCCGGTTAACCGGCGCACGGCTTTTTCACAGCAAGCGCAAGCTTACTTGTTGATCGAGTCGCTCAGCACTTTAGCTGGTACGAACTTGATAACTTTCTTGGCAGCGATTTCGATGGCAGCGCCAGTCGAAGGGTTGCGGCCAGTGCGAGCTGGACGCTCTGCTACTTTCAGTTTGCCGATGCCCGGCAGCGTGATTTCAACGCCGTTTTCCAGTTGGTCGGCAACAATTTGGCCCAATTGCTCAAGAGCATTACGCGCGGTGGTTTTTGGCGCGTCGATAGCTTCTGCGATATCGGCGATCAATTGGTCTTTAGTCAGAGCCATGGTGGTGTTCCTTCCCTATCAAATTCATTTGGATTGCAGAGTGCAGCATCGGCCTGGGGCCAGGCGATGAACCTGACCCTCCACGTAGCAGCCACGATTAATCGCGAACTGTAGATGCTCAAAGCGGGCAATGGTTCGGCGCGAAAGCACACAAACTGCGGTGCCTGGAGCGCTATGCTGCGCAAGACCGGGCAAAACTAGCACAGAGCCGAGCAAATATCCGCACTAACCTACCCGTTTGGACAGGTTTATCCGCAATCGACCGAAAAAACATACTCCGATACCACCACAGGAGCCAAAACCAAGGGCTTCAGCGCCGTTTGGGCCGCTTGTGCGCTACACTGGCGGCCGTTGAAACGAGCCGCGCCGCTCGACTTGTATCCTGCTCACAACCAGCCGAGAACCCCATGCCGATCCGTCATTGCATCGTCCACCTGATCGATAAGAAACCCGACGGTACGCCAGCTGTCCTGCACGCACGTGACTCTGAACTCGCCGAATCCCAAGCCATCGAGAACATGCTGGCGGACCTCAACGAGAGCTATAACGCCAAACAGGGCAAGGCCTGGGGTTTCTTCCATGCCGAGTCAGGCGCGCACCCTTTCAGCGGCTGGCTGAAGGAATACATGGACGGTGGCAAGGACTTCACCGCCTTCAGCCGCATCGCGGTGGAACATCTGCAGAAGCTGATGGAAGAGTCCAACCTGTCTGTCGGCGGCCACGTGCTGTTCGCCCACTATCAGCAAGGCATGACCGATTACCTGGTCATCGCCCTGCTGCATCACAGTGAAGGTGTGGCAGTCAGCGAAACCCTGGATGTGACTCCGTCACGCCATCTGGACCTGGGTCAACTGCACCTGGCGGCGCGGATCAACGTGTCGGAGTGGCAGAACAACAAGACGTCCAGGCAGTACATCTCGTTCATCAAGGGCAAGAACGGCAAAAAGGTTTCCGAGTACTTCCGCGACTTTATCGGCTGCCAGGAAGGCGTCGACGGGCCCGGCGAAACCCGCACCCTGCTCAAGGCCTTCAGTGACTTCGTCGAAAGCGAAGACCTGCCCGAAGATTCCGCCCGGGAAAAAACCAAGACACTGGTGGATTACGCCAGCAGCCAGAGCAAGATGGGCGAGCCCATGGGCCTGGAAGAATTGTCCGGGTTGATCGACGAAGAACGCCCTCGCGCGTTTTACGATCATATCCGTAACAAGGATTACGGCCTGTCACCGGAGATCCCGGCCGATAAGCGCACCCTCAACCAGTTCCGTCGCTTCACCGGCCGTGCTGAAGGCCTGTCGATCAGTTTTGAAGCGCACCTGCTGGGCGACAAGATCGAGTACGACGAGGCCGCCGGAACGCTGATCATCAAGGGCCTGCCTACGCAGCTCACTGACCAGCTCAAGCGTCGCTGAGGACAAGTTCATGTTGATACGCACCTTGAAGAAGTTCGTGCTGATCATGCTGGTGGTCGTGGTGTATCAGAACTGGGGCAAGATCGAGCACTTCTTCAACCCGGCCGATGCAATCCCTGCCCAGGCGCAAGCCAGCGCCCAGGTGGTGATGTACGCCACCGAGTGGTGTGGCTACTGCAAACAGACCCGACGGTTTCTCGACAGCAAAGGTATCCCGTACAAGGAATACGACATCGAGAAATCAGCGGAGGGCCGCAAGGCTTATGAAGCCCTCGGCGGCCGTGGCATCCCGCTGATTGATGTGAATGGGACGATTATTCGGGGTTTTAGTGAAGAGGCGATATTAGCGGCTTTGAAGTGATCGCAAAAACCGTGCTGCCTCATATATCCCCGTGGGAGCGAGGCTTGTCCGAGATAAGGGCACCGCAATCCTAAAGTAAACTGCGTCCAACCTTATCGCGGGCAAGCACCGCTCCCACAGGTCAAAAATCTCCCAGCTTATCAGCGCTTCTGAATCCGAAACCCAAACCGCGGAAAGTGCACATGCACCACACCCGCCCGCGCGTCTTCGCGGCGCAGAATCAATTCCTCACGCCCGCTGAATACCAACTCGCCTTCGACCGCATCAACGCCGTAATCAATGGCTGAAATCGTCACTTGATCGCCGGCTTTGAAACCATTCGGATCAATAAACACCTCATCCGGCAATACAGCGGGAGTGGCCTGGGCGGCAATCTCCACAGCCTCGGCAGAACTGAGCTCATTAGGCGCGCCGTGACCAAAGCCCAGCACACGACCCAGCCAGGCGGCGACACCCGGATAGTCATCCACCAACGGCGCAGTCACCGGGGTTTGCTTGAGGAACCACAGGGTATGTGCGACGGAGAAATCGGCAATCGAAGGCACGCCAAACAGGAAATCGCCATTGCGCTCCAGTTGCAGCTCCAGGCGGGTCATCAGGGTTGGCCATTGATGCTTGGCCTGTTCGACCGGCAAGCGGGTGGCAGCGCCGCCATCGAACAGCGCGGCACGATCGGCAACAAAGGCCTTCACCGCTTCAGGCGGCACCTTGGCAAAGCGCACCGCCAGCGATTCAGGCTGGAACACCAGGCTGACTGCATGCATGAACATCACCGAATCGCCCCAGGCCGCACAGCCCGCGACGGTGAACTCCTGCCCCACCGGAAAAAACGCAGGCAGTGCCTTTTCCTGCTCCAGACGGCGAGCCATCAGGGCAGTGTCGCAGTAGATATCCGCGCCGATCTGCAATACCGGGGTCTTGCGGTAACCGCCGGTCAACGCGGTCAGATCCGGTTTGGGCATGATCGAAGGGATAGTCACAGAACGCCAGGACAGGCCTTTGAAGCCCAGCATCAGGCGGGCTTTTTCAGCAAACAGCGACGTCGGGTAATGGTGCAGGATGATGTCGGTCATGGTGGCCTTTCCGGCAGAGGGAAAACCCACAGCTTAACCGGCAAAAACCCTTGGGCCTACCCGACAACCCTGATGGCAGATCATCACGGCGCTGGATGGATACAACCGGTATGAAACCTGTAGAAGCGCGCTTGCCCGCGACGGCGGTGTGTCAAATAAAGATGTGGTGCCCGGCAGACAGCCATCGCGAGCAAGCTCACGCCTACAAGAGAGCGTGTAAGCATCAATCGGCGCAATACCCCGCCGCCAACACTTCCTTGGCGCTCTTCCTTAACTTTTTGATCAGCCGCTCTTGCCGCAACGCTTCGCCCTTGCTGACACACGCTTCGACATACACCAGCGCAACCGCCGGGCTGGAGTAGAAAAACCGCGCACCTTTGCCGCTCTGGTGGGCGGCGAAGCGACGTTGGGGGTTGTCGCTGATGCCGCAGTAGAGCGAGCCGTTTTCCGCGCGCACCAGATACACGAACCAGGGTTTGATGACCGCTGGTTCGGGGGTCTCGTGGACGGATGAGGGCAAGGCTTGTGGCATGACTGCAAATCAGCTTGGCGTGAAAGCGCGGATTCTAGCAGAGCCTCAGCGCCCGGCCTGAAACGCCTTGAGGCCTTTTTGCGCCTGGGCGCGAATGGCGTTCTGCACAAAGGGCGCCCAGCCCAGCAATACGCCTTTGACGCCCAGCGCTTGCCGAGACCAGCGCCACAGGTCGAACTGGTCGTGATGTTCGCTGATCTTGCCGTCGCGGAAGACAAAGCGCGCTTGAATGTCGTTGACCACGGTATTACCGGTCTGACTGAACAGATAAGTCGCGACCCAATGCGCAGCGCCGGTGCGCTCATCAGCACGCACGCTGTCGAAGGTCAGGGAAAAATCCTTGGCCCGCGAAGTGAGCATGCGCCACATGTCGCCCGCCTGTTTACCGCGCAGCTCGCCAAACACCGGGTCGCTGAACAGCACATCGTCGGTGTAGCACTCGGCCATGGCTTCGGCATCGAGGCGATTGAATGCCTCGTAGAATCGGGTGATCAGCGCGTTGTTGATCAGGCGTTTGTCTTCGTCACTCATGCAGGCAGGTCCATTGGAGCAAAAGGTGCCTGCACGATAAGCGCCATTGCGGCGCTTTGCCATGAGCATTTGTCCCGCCAATGATGCGACTCAGATTTTTTCGCTGCTGACCTGCACGTACAAGGCGCGTCCGGCACCCAGGCCGGCGACCGTCGCTGCCGCGCCGAGCACGGCGAAGATCCAGCCGATGGAATCCCAGCTGCCCGTCACATCATGCACAACGCCCACGGCAAACGGCCCGACGGAGGCGATGGTGTAACCGATCCCCTGCGCCATGCCCGACAGGTTGGACGCCACGTGAGAGTCCCGGGAGCGCAGCACGATCAGGGTCAGCGCGATACTGAACGCCGCGCCCTGCCCCAACCCCAGCACCACCGCCCAGGCCCACATCCCGCCCACTGGCGCATACAGGCAGCCGAACAGCCCGATCAGGGTCATGGACATTGCCATGACCACACCCAGGCGCTGATCTTTGCCGCGGGTCGCCAGCCAGGGTGCGCTCAATGCGCTGATCAACTGGACCATGATCGAACCGGAAAGCACCAGCCCTGCGTCGGTAGCGCTCAGCCCCCGGCCCATCAACACCGACGGCAACCAGCCAAACACCACATAGGCCAGCGATGATTGCAGGCCCATGTACAACGTGACCTGCCAGGCCAGCGGATCACGCAGCAAGCCGCGCACGCGGTATGCCACTTTATGCATGTCGTGCTTTTGCCGAGCCTGCGGCCACCAGATCAATGCCGCCAGTAAAGCCGGAATCATCCAGATCCCCAGGCCGAGGGCCCAGCTGTCATTGAAATGATGGGCGATGGGCACCGTAGAACCCGCAGCCAGCGCCGCTCCCAGGCACAGCGCCATGGTGTAGACGCCGGTCATCGTCCCGGCCTGCTTCGGGAAGTCGCGCTTGACGATGCCCGGCAGCAAAACGCCGATCACACCAATACTCGCCCCAGCCAGAATACTGCCAGCGAAGAGACCGAATTCACCGAAGAAACTGCGCAATACGATGCCTGCCGCCAGCGCGAACAGCACCCCGAAGACCACCTGTTCACTGCCAAACCGCCGCGCCAACCGGGGAGCCAGCGGTGCGAACAAACCCAGACAGAGCACCGGCAACGTCGTCAACAAACCGGCTGCGGCCGATGAAAGCCCAAGGCTGTCGGAAACGTAACCGAGCAACGGCGCCATGCTCGCCAGCGCCGGACGCAGATTCAGCGCCACCAGCACCAGCCCGAGCAGCAACAGCCACGGGCGATGGATAACAGAAGAAGATGAGGTATGCGGGGTCGTACTCGCCAGTGGCGCCTTGGTCGTCATTGCAGTCTCGTAGGGGCAGGAGGGTGAAGCTGCGCAAAGCGCTAAAAGGGTGCATCGTGTTGGAGAACGCTTGGGAATACAAGTTTCGTCGGGGTTGGGTACGCCTTCGCGACCGTCATAACCTCCGATTGCTCCCACAGGTCCTGGCTGGCTTCAGCCCCCCGCCAATCGCGTAACTTCCCTCAACACCTTCGGAAACGCCCTACATAACCGCAGACCGCATCCCAATAAAATGACCGATCATTTTTTTCAGGATGATCAGTCAATGGCCAGTCACGGTTACATGGTTATAGAGGGCAAGATTCAAGGGCTCATCTCAGAGGGCTGCTCCACGGTTGTGTCCATCGGCAACAAATGCCAAACCGAACACAAAGACGAAATCATGGTGTTGTCCTTCGACCACAACATGAACACCTTGGGCAACACCAAATACGCCCATCACAACCCCATCATCATTTCCAAGTTCATCGACAAATCTTCCCCACTGCTAGCACGGGCGGTGGCAACGCGAGAAGAACTCACTTGTACGATCAACTTCTATCGAAACGCAGGCCCGGTGGGGCAAGAAAAATACTATTCAGTGGAAATTGAAGGCGCGCAGATCGCTGATCTCACCGTGAGCATGCCGCACTCCATACTGCAAAATGATGTAGAGCCCCAAGAGACAGTTGCTATCCGCTACCAGAATATTACCTGGCGCAACCATGCGACCAACACCAGCGGTATACCACCTGGGAAGGCGCGCAATGACACCCGCCAATAAAAAACCGCACGTCAGCAGCAATAACTATTGGGAGGTCAGCCACGCGGCTGGCCTGCTCACCAGCCAGGCCTGCACCGTGAGTGCTCGGCATATTCGAGATGGGATGTTGCGGATTCAGTTCAACCGCGAAGTGGCGTATTACGCGCGGGGGATTGTGGCGGATGTGGAGAGTGGAAAGAAGAGTGCTGAGGAGGGGTTGAAGGAGATTAAGGGCGAGAGCGAGAGCCTACTGAGCCAAATCGCAGCCTATGGTAAAAACGTTTTTGGCTTGTTGGGCGGGGGTTTACAAGTTGCCGGGGGGCTAACGATGTGCGGAGCTAGCAGAGGGCTGGGGTGTCCTATTGGACTTTTAATAGCGACCCAAGGCGCCAATAACATTTACGAAAACGCCAACAATATCTATGAGGGGCGAACAGATACTGAAGGGCCAATGAGAGATGGGTATCAAGCGATATCCCGTTGGATCAGCGGAAGTGAGTATGGAGGCAACATGGCGTACGGAGCTGCAGATCTAATTATGTCCGGATGGGGGATCTTTAGATTAGTACCCAAAAAAGATGCATGGCGACTGTACCGCTACGTCCGTACAGACAAAGAAATCGCAATAAAACAGGCCGCTGCAGAAGTCATAATTTTAGAATCCGGCGCCAACACTTCGACCTTGCATACAATGACGGAAGAGTGGAAGAGACATAATGAATAGCACCGGATTTAACATACTCTTCGCGAGCGGATGCATACTATTATATCTGCCATCACTGTGGGCAAAATTTACATTTTCTGGCAGACACCATACAAGAGCGAAATTTTTCATTGCCTTTTCTTACAACTTATTAATTAGTCACTTTCACTGGCGATTCGTTGAAACGGGGAATTTGCCTTTTTTGGGAGTGTATGAGCCCGAACCCATGGGGTGGCTGTCATTATTTATGGTGCTGGCTTATGCATACGCACTGCCCAGCGAGAGAAATAGCAAATTCTGCTTTAGAAAGTAAATACGCCCAAGACAAGAACGGATTACGAAATGGAAATCAAGTGGTTTTACCTCATTTATCTAGCCACAACCGCCCTACTCTTCGCCCCCTCACTCTGGGCCAAGTTTGCACTCGGAGGTAAAAATTACTCAGGCAAAAAGCAACTTATCGTTGCCCTATACAATGTCGCCATCGTCATAGGACATATAATTTTCGCCGACACAGGCCACCTGCAATTTGTAGGGGAAACCCGCGACCCTCTGGTCGTTAACGTCACCGGCTATATGATATTCGCTTACGTCTATGCCCTACCTCGTCCGATCCGGTATACCGTGGAAGAAAAACGCGCGATGTTGAAGCCGGGCGAGCCAGATATTGAAATCTACAGCCGCCAGGAAAATTTTTTCTACTATTTGAGGTTGGGTATTTTAGTACCCGCTTGCTGCGCTTTTTATACTGGCTTATTTTTGTTAGGCGTAACGCAATTCATTCCGCTTGAGCCATACACATTCCAAGTAATATTCCTGATTATCTCCCTTATATTGACTCCAGTTGCCATTATCGCGGGACTCCACGAAGGAAAAAAATATGGCCGGGTTATTTAAAGTTCCTCCATTAAGGTGTCGAAAAACATGAGCAAGCTCATTCCCATCAAGCATGAAATAGCCATCTGAATTGGAATGCTTTTTCTCGTAGGAGCAACTTTAGTCGCGAAAAGCAACTCCACTGGCGACGAATGTGCGTGACTGCCCCCGCCCCTCGCGGCTAAAGCCGGCCCCTCGAGAGATATGCCTTAAAGGTCAACATGGAATTTCCCACCACAGATCGCACTTCCCGCAACACATTCGCCAGACGACATCCCTTCACCTTGACAGAGATTTCCGAGAAACTTGTCCCTCACTTGCGCCTGTAAATCCAGATCACTAGTCTGAGTCGGTCGCGGCAGATCAGCGATCGGGTTTAGTCGCCCGGAACAATAGGCGCATACATGTTTACCTCTATGGTGGCTGTGCGCAGGGCACTTTCGGGTGCACCGGATTTTCCTATTGGCCGGTCTGCTAACCTGTTGCACAGCCGCCACCCAACGTTTAGCGGCAACAAACGCGACCTGGCATTTCCAGTGGTGCATTTGATTGAAATGGCACGCGGCGTGGTGGAAAAATCGCTGTATAAGCTGGAGGCCTGAAAGCACAACGCAGTTGTGTAGGTGTTGTCGCAGGTTACGACGGCGACGAAAGCGAGCTGTCTGATCCACCGCCTTCGCGACCGTCGTAACCTCCGATTGCTCCCACAGGTCCTGGCTGGCTTCAGCCCCCCGCCAATCGCGCACCTTCCCTCAACACCTTCGGAAACGCCCTACATAACCGCAGACCGCATCCCAATAAAATGACCGATCATTTTTTTCAGGATGATCAGTCGATGGCCAGTCACGGTTACACTTGGGAAGGCGCGCAATGACACCCGCCAATAAAAAACCGCACGTCAGCAGCAATGACTATTGGGAGGTCAGCCACGCGGCTGGCCTGCTCACCAGCCAGGCCTGCACCGTGAGTGCTCGCCATATCAGGGATGGGATGTTGCGGATCCAGTTCAATCGGGAAGTGGCTTATTACGCGCGGGGGATTGTGACGGATGTGGAGAGTGGGAGGAAGAGCGTCTGGGAGGGTTTGAAAGCGTTAAAAGAAGAGCACTCTTTATTAACAAGTCATCAGATAACGGTGCTCTCTCAATCTGTCAGCCTTGTTGCTGGAGGATTTCAGTTTGCAGGTGGTGTCGCAATCTGCTCAGGATCATTGGGGTTAGCGTGTGTCGGCGGTGCATTCATGATGGCGCATGGAATGAATAATATTCACGAAAATACCGTTAACTTGTTGCAAGGCCGCTCTGACACCGTAGGCGCAACGAGGACGGTATATCAAAAATTATCTGAACGAACAGGTCACGACAAAACGACAGGCAACATTGCTTACAGCGGTGTAGACATTACCACATCATTATTTGGCGCCTTCAGAAAAACATTAAAACCAGGATCTTGGCGACTGTTTAGATATATAAATACTGACTACCAAAGAGCCTACAAATCAACATCAAAATGGATTCTTGGATTTGACGCTGCGAGTGGTGCTTTCACAACGAAAAGCATACATGATGAATTGAGACAGAATAATGACTGAATTGATTATATATATAAGCTTTTTTGGCTGTAGCATTCTTCTATTCTTACCTTCCGCTTGGGCAAGGCGTGCGTCATCACGCCCCGACTTCACCATAACCTTATACCGCATATTTTTTTCCTACAACGTCACCCTTATGGTCATAAATCTTAGCGTCTCCAAATCAGGAAACATCCCCTTAACAGATATCGAGGATGCTCCTTTCGTTGATATTTTTTCATTAATTTTTGCGCTAATCTACGGCTACATGATGGCAACCTTGCAGAAGCCTGAGAATTACTCAAAATCTAAGCTTGTATTCTATCCAACCCCTTATGGAAACCGAAGATCTATAAACATAAATCTGGACAGACTATTATACATGGCAAGAATGTCAGTATTCATTTTAGGTTGCGCAGGGTTTTACACCGTTTTTTTAAACTATCTAATATCGGAGTTTATACCACTAAAACCCAATAAATTGCGATTAGCCGTGTGCATCACCTATCCGTTTTTTGTCCTTCTCGGTATATGGGGAGTGCTCTCCCACCATAAAAAACACGGCAACTCCTTATGATTTTTTGCAACAGGAATAACCTACTTTCAAATAGGGCAGGCGGTCATATCATCAAGCGTCAAAAGGCGCAACGATCATTGGAAGATCGGCCACGCGGCTGGCCTGCTCACAACCAAGCCTGCACCATGCCCGGTCGGTATTGAAGGGATGGGGACGTTTCGGACTCAGTTCAACTAGGTGGTAGCGTATTACGCGCGGGGACTGTTACGGATGCGGGGAGCGGGAAAAAGGCTGCTAAGGAGATGATTAAGGATGAGCGGAACGCTTTGAAAAAGTTCGCTGATGCGCTTCAGCAAAGTATTGGAGTGCCGCCGAAATTTAAAAGTTATAGGTGGGATCTCAAACTAACAATAAAGCTACTACCTTTGATCGTGTTTCCGATCTCTCAACCGCAAATGGCTTCTATCAGGAATGGGATAAGAAAAATGAGTGATGCGCATTTTTACACCATATTTTGCATTTTAAGTGTTTTATTTTTGTTGCCTTCCCTATGGGCGAGATTTAATTGCTCGGGCGCACAGTACTCAGACAACAAAGCACTGATAGTCCGAATATACAATGCTACGCTCTTCTTCATCCATTTGAATTTTATTCAAAATGAGCAATTACCATTTATTGGACACAAAGACCCCAACCCCACTGGATGGATTTCTTTTGCCATGCTTATACTATATATACACGCACTTCCCACTCGACGCACTATCGCCGCAAGGCATATAAAGTAAGGTGTTGGCTGTTTACGCAGGGGGGCGCGGTAATTTTTTGAGGCTGTCAGAATGACGTAATCCCTATTCAGCTTAACCGTTTAAGAATTCGAAAAATACAGGCAACCCATTATATGACCGAGATCACCCATCCCGCTGTATTCATCACGCTAACCTTGCTTCTTTACATACCGGCGCTTTGGGCAAGACTTTTATTGGACCTTGAAAAACTCTTCGCACTAAAGCTAGCAGGTTTTGTCTTATACAACATATGCATTATGATCGCTCTTAGCGACTTTATCCACGCAGGCCACCTGCACTTTTTTGGCGTAAGCGACAGCGAGGCATTAAAAACCTGGGCATCTTTCATGGTCGTTGCTCATGCATTCACATTTATCCTTCCAAAAAGATTCAACCGTTGGATCATGAGAGATAAGCACCCCACTACGCTTTTTGTAGACATCGTGCCCAAGCAAAATACGAAACCCACGAGAAGACAAAAGGTCTCTGGCTATAGACGGTTTTTGCAAATACTGTTTTTCTCGATTTTTTACACACTCAAAATTCTGACGATGATCCTGTATTTTGCACCACTCAACCCGCGGCCCCTTCTCATCACCGCTGTGTTGTTTTTTATATGTGTGACGATGGGCTTCCATGAAGACCGAAAAAAGAAATTCACACACTATTTTTAATCTTAAATTAACCCTTTAAAAGCCATAAAAAAACCCGAACAAGGTCCGGGTTTTTCACGCTGCCACTCAGCCCATCAATGCAAGATCTGGCTCAGGAACAGACGAGTACGGTCACTCTGTGGATTATCGAAGAAGTCGTTTGGAGCGGCTTGCTCGACGATTTCGCCTTTGTCCATGAAGATCACGCGGTTGGCCACGGTGCGGGCGAAGCCCATTTCGTGGGTGACGCAAAGCATGGTCATGCCTTCTTCAGCCAGGCCGACCATGGTGTCCAGCACTTCTTTCACCATTTCCGGGTCGAGTGCCGAGGTCGGCTCGTCGAACAGCATGATTTTCGGCTTCATGCACAGGGCACGGGCAATCGCCACACGCTGTTGCTGACCGCCGGAAAGCTGGCCCGGGAATTTATGCGCCTGCTCTGGAATGCGTACGCGCTCCAGGTAGTGCATGGCGATTTCTTCAGCCTTTTTCTTCGGCATTTTGCGCACCCACATCGGGGCCAGCGTGCAGTTCTGCAGGATGGTCAGATGCGGGAACAGGTTGAAGTGCTGGAACACCATGCCGACTTCGCGGCGGATGGTTTCGATCTGTTTCAGGTCCGAGGTAAGCTCGGTGCCGTCAACCACGATGCGGCCTTGCTGGTGCTCTTCCAGCCGGTTCAGGCAGCGGATGGTCGTGGATTTGCCCGAGCCCGAAGGCCCGCACAACACGATACGCTCGCCCTGACGCACGTTCAGGTTGATGTCCTTGAGCACGTGGAACTGGCCGTACCACTTGTGTACGCCTTCCATCCGGATCATGCCTTCGGCGCCCAGAGGCTTGGTGATAACTTCACTCATGTCAAACTCCTAACGCTTGTGGCCTGTGTCCAGCTTACGTTCCAAGTGCATGGAATAGCGGGACATACCGAAACAGAAGATCCAGAACACCAGGGCCGCGAAGACGTAGCCTTCGGTGGCCATGCCCAGCCATGACGGGTCGGCAGTGGCTTGCTTGACGCTGTTGAGCAGGTCGAACAGGCCGATGATGATCACCAGGCTGGTGTCTTTGAACAGGGCAATGAAGGTGTTGACGATGCCAGGGATAACCATCTTCAACGCCTGAGGCAGGATGACCAGCCCCATGCTGCGCCAGTAACCCAGGCCCATCGCTGCGGCCGCTTCGTACTGACCTTTAGGGATGGCCTGCATGCCACCGCGCACCACTTCGGCGATGTAGGCCGACTGGAACAGGATCACGCCGATCAGGGCGCGCAGCAGTTTGTCGAAGTTCATCCCTTCGGGCATGAACAGCGGCAGCATCACCGAGGACATGAACAGCACAGTGATCAGCGGCACGCCGCGCCAGAACTCGATGAACGTCACACACACCACACGCACGGCGGGCATGTTGGAACGACGACCGAGCGCCAGCAGGATCCCCAGTGGCAACGCACCGGCGATACCGACGGTGGCAATCACCAGGGTCAGCATCAGGCCGCCCCACTGGCTGGTCGGCACGTTGGTCAGGCCGAATGCGCCGCCGTGCAGCAGGTAGAACGCGACAATCGGGTAAATGACCAGAAAGCCAATCGCCCAGACCGCCTTGCGCGGGAACCGTGAGATGAACAGCGGCGCAGCCCCCACGATTGCCAACACGGCAGTCAGGTCGACCCGCCAGCGCAACTCCGTCGGGAAATAGCCATACATGAACTGACCAAAACGCTGCTGAATGAATACCCAGCAGGCGCCTTCCTTGGTGCAGTCGGCGCGCGTGGTGCCGATCCAGTTGGCGTCCAGCAATGCCCAGCTGAGAATCGGCGGCACAACCAGGTACACCAGATACAGTGAAACCAGGGTCAGCAGCGTGTTGATCCAGCTGGAAAACAGGTTCTGACGCATCCACGCAACCGGGCCGAAAACTTTGCCCGGTGGCGGCATGTCAGGTTTGAAAATATGAGTTGTCATGCGCGTTTCCTCACCGCTCGATCAGCGCAATGCGCTTGTTGTACCAGTTCATCAGCAGGGAAATGCTGATACTGATCGCCAGGTACACGCTCATGGTGATGGCAATGACTTCAATCGCCTGACCGGTCTGGTTGAGCACCGTACCGGCAAACAGCGAAACCATTTCCGGATAACCAATGGCTGCTGCCAGGGAAGAGTTCTTCGCCAGGTTCAGGTATTGGCTGGTCAGTGGCGGGATGATCACACGCAGTGCCTGCGGAATGATGACCTTGCGCAGCGTTGGCCCCGGACGCAAGCCCAGCGAACGGGCAGCTTCGGTCTGACCGTGGCTGACTGACTTGATACCCGAACGCACGATTTCAGCGATGAACGCTGCGGTGTACACCGTCAGGGCCAGGGTCAGGGAGATCAGTTCCGGGATCAGAACCCAGCCGCCAACAAAGTTGAAGCCCTTGAGCTCCGGCATTTCCCAGTGCACAGGGGCACCGAAAACAACCATGCTCAGGCCCGGAATCACCAGCACCAGTGCCAGGCCGAACCAGAACTTGTGGAAGGGTTCGCCGGTGGCCTCAAAGCGCTTGTTGGCCCAACGGGTCATGAGCACCACGGCCACGATGGCCAGCACAATGCTGATCACGAACGGCCAGGCGCCTTCGGCAGCATAAGCGCTGGGCATGTTCAGGCCGCGGCTGCTGATGAAGAACATGTCGAAGTAACCGTGAGCCTGTCTTGGACCTGGCAGGGTCAGGAAGACAGCGGTGTACCAGAACAGGATCTGCAACAACGGCGGGATGTTACGAAAGACTTCGACATACACCGTTGCCAGCTTGTTGATCATCCAGTTGGGTGACAAACGCGCAACACCAATGATGAAGCCCAGGATCGTGGCCAGGAAGATGCCAATGACCGAGACCAGCAAGGTGTTGAGCAAGCCGATGACAAATACGCGGGCATAGCTGTCCGCTTCGGTGTAATCGATCAGGTGCTGAGCAATGCCGAAACCGGCACTGCGCTCAAGAAAGCCAAAACCCGAGGTGATACCCCGGTGTGCGAGGTTGGTCTGGACGTTGTCGAACATGAACCAGCCCATTGAAACCACGGCAACTACGGTGATGATCTGAAACAACCACGCGCGCACTTTTGGGTCGCTCAATGAGAGCTTTTGCTTGGGTGCGACGATTTGCTTTTCCATGAAGTGCCCCAGGAAAAATGGAACGAACAACGCCCGACAGCCCTTGTGAGGCTGCCGGGCGTCGGGTCAATCAGCGAATAGGTGGAGCGTACTGAATGCCGCCTGCGTTCCACAGAGCGTTCTGGCCGCGCTTGATTTTCAGCGGGGTCGATTCGCCCAGGTTGCGTTCGAACATTTCACCGTAGTTACCGACTTGCTTGACGATCTGCACTACCCAGTCTTTCGGCAGTTTCAGGTCGGCACCGTAAGCGCCATCAGCACCCAACATACGGGCTACGTCCGGGTTCTTGGTGGATTTGGCTTCAGCCTCGACGTTTTTCGAAGTGACTTTGGCTTCTTCCGCGTTGAGCATTGCGAACAGGGTCCACTTGACGATGGAGAACCACTCTTCGTCGCCTTTACGCACGACAGGGCCCAAAGGCTCTTTGGAGATGACTTCCGGCAGAACGATGTAGTCGTTCGGCGCGGCCAGCTTGCTGCGCTGTGCGTAGAGCTGGGATTGGTCGGAGGTCAACACGTCGCAACGACCGCCTTCCAGCGACTTGGCGCTTTCGTCGGAGGTGTCGAAAGTGATCGGGGTGTATTTCAGACCGTTCGAACGGAAGTAGTCGGAAACGTTCAGCTCGGTGGTAGTACCGGCCTGGATACAGATGGTCGCGCCATCCAGTTCCTTGGCGGACTTGACGCCCAGCTTGTTGTTTACCAGGAAGCCGATGCCGTCGTAGTAAGTCACGCCAGCAAACACCAGGCCCATGCCCGAATCGCGGGAGCTGGTCCAGGTAGTGTTACGGGACAGGATGTCGATTTCGCCCGATTGCAGCGCGGTGAAACGCTCTTTGGCGTTCAGCTGGCTGAACTTCACTTTGGTCGCGTCACCGAAAACGGCAGCAGCAACAGCGCGGCAGACGTCGGCGTCGATACCGGTGATCTTGCCGGTAGCATCAGGAACGGAGAAGCCTGGCAGGCCGTCGCTGACGCCGCACTGGATGAAGCCTTTCTTTTGAATGGCGTCCAGAGTTGCGCCTGCCTGAGCAAAACTGCTCACGCCGAGTGCTGCTGCGGCGGCTACTACAGCCAGGGTGGATTTCAACATCTTCATTCAAACCTCCAGTTTTGCTCTTTGTTGTTTAGGCTCTTGAATCCCGTCGCACCCTTGTGAGGCATACATGACCCGTGCTGGCTTTTTTTTGGGTCACTGGACGTCAGGCCAGATCGTGAACCAGGCGTGAGCTCATCTCATCACCTGCATTCCTGATCGTAGACGGCCCACCGGACTCAAGCACCATGATGTTCCTGAACCGCTCCGGTACAGGATGAACCGTGCCGAAAATCCTGATGCATGGATTCGGTGCTGCCCCCGGTTAGAATCACTACTAGCACAATAGTGTTACCGCCCGAGGTGAGCGCTCTCACTCAGGGGTTTTCATAGCAAACCTCGTACCAGCATGGTGGCGAAGTCGAATTAGCGACAGGTCAAGAGGAAAACTTGTAACCTTGCGACATCTTCTTTCATTTTTAACGACGCGCGCACCGCATTAACGCACTGCAAAAGAGCGAGCGCACTGCATTGGAGCAACCATGAGCGACCCCCTGATTCTGGAACCCGTGAACAGCGCAGACGCCTGCGTCATCTGGCTGCATGGCCTGGGTGCCGACCGTTATGATTTTCTGCCGGTCGCTGAAGCGCTGCAGGAGAGCCTGCTGAGCACGCGCTTCATCCTGCCCCAGGCACCCAGCCGGGCGGTCACCATTAATGGCGGCTATGAGATGCCGAGCTGGTACGACATCATGGCTATGAGCCCTGCCAGGGCTATCGATCACGACCAACTCGAGGCCTCGGCTCAAATGGTCCTGAGCCTGATCGAAGCGCAACGCGACAGCGGCATCGACCCGGCGCGCATCTTCCTGGCCGGGTTCTCCCAAGGGGGCGCCGTGGTGCTGCACGCTGCATTCAAACGGTGGGAAGGTCCCTTGGGCGGCGTACTGGCGCTGTCGACTTATGCACCGACGTTCAGTGATCAGATGGACCTGTCGGCCAGTCAGCGACGCATCCCTGCGTACTGTCTGCACGGTACTCATGACAATGTCGTACTGACATCCATGGGACGCAGTGTCTATGAACGGCTCAAGGGCCAGGGCGTAACCGTTACATGGCAGGAATACCCAATGGAGCACCAAGTGTTACCGCAGGAGATTTCTGACATCGGTGCCTGGCTGGTCGACAAGCTGAGCTAAACGCCTGCAATGCTGATTAGTGTGGGACCGGTTTTACCCGGGAATAGGCCAGTATCCTCAAAGAAATGGGTTGTGCGATACCGCCTTCCCGGCTGAAGCCGGTCCCACAAGCAGGTCCCACAGCGATTCAGATGCCCGCGCATGATTCTTGCTTTACACTGCTCGGCGTACATTCCTTAACCAACTGACGAGATCACCGTGCTCAAAGCACTTAAAAAGATGTTCGGTAAAGGCGAGGTTGAGCCGCTCGCAGCTGGCCCTGTCACCACCTCCCCCGCTCCCGCCGGCAACAGCGAAAGCGCCTTGCGGGCCAGCAGCGCCCCCGTTGCAGCACCGGCAGCCGTCGCGCAAGACGAGATCGCGCAGCCTGCGGCCCTTGAGCCGACCAGCATCGTCCGGCCCAAATCCGAGCGCCCACGTCGCGAACGTGCGCCCAAGCCGCCAGTCATTCCCTGGAAGCTGGAAGATTTCGTCGTTGAACCTCAGGACGGCAAGACTCGCTTCCACGATTTCGCCCTCGCGCCCGAACTGATGCACGCGATTCAGGACCTTGGCTTTCCTTATTGCACGCCGATTCAGGCGCAAGTCCTGGGCTTCACGCTCAAGGGCCAGGATGCCATCGGTCGCGCGCAGACCGGCACCGGCAAAACCGCCGCCTTTCTGATTTCGATCATTTCGCAGTTGACGCAAACGCCGCCCCCCAAGGAACGCTACATGGGTGAACCCCGCGCGCTGATCATCGCCCCGACCCGGGAGCTGGTGGTGCAGATCGCCAAGGACGCCGCCGACCTGACCAAGTACACCGACCTGAACGTCATGACGTTCGTGGGCGGCATGGACTTCGACAAGCAGCTCAAGCAGCTTGAAGCCCGGCACTGCGACATTCTGGTCGCCACGCCTGGCCGGTTGCTGGACTTCAACCAGCGCGGCGAAGTCCACCTGGATATGGTCGAAGTGATGGTTCTGGACGAAGCGGACCGCATGCTCGACATGGGCTTCATCCCGCAAGTGCGCCAGATCATTCGCCAGACGCCGCAGAAAAGTGAACGTCAGACCCTGCTGTTCTCGGCCACCTTCACCGAAGACGTGATGAACCTCGCCAAACAGTGGACCACCGATCCGGCCATCGTCGAGATCGAGGCCCTGAATGTCGCCAGCGAAAACGTTGAGCAGCATATCTACGCCGTGGCCGGTGCCGACAAATACAAACTGCTCTACAACCTGATCAACGACAACGGTTGGGAGCGGGTCATGGTCTTTGCCAATCGCAAGGACGAAGTGCGCCGTATCGAAGAGCGCCTTGTGCGCGATGGCGTCAACGCCGCGCAACTGTCTGGCGATGTGCCGCAACACAAACGCATCAAGACCCTGGAAGGTTTCCGCGAAGGCAAAATTCGCGTACTGGTGGCAACCGATGTGGCCGGTCGCGGGATTCACATTGATGGCATCAGCCACGTGATCAACTTCACCCTGCCGGAAGTGCCGGACGACTACGTGCACCGTATCGGCCGCACCGGTCGCGCTGGCGCAGCAGGCGTTTCGATCAGCTTCGCCGGTGAAGACGACTCGTATCAGCTGCCGTCAATCGAAGAAAAGCTGGGCCGCAAGATCAGCTGCGAAACCCCGCCGACCGAGTTGTTGCGAGCGGTTGTTCGCAAGCCCGCGCAGCCGGTGTAATGTCCTACTGCTATACCTGTGGGAGCAAGCTTGTTTGCGAAGGCTGCGTTTCAGGCTCTAGAACTGCGTCTGACTCACCGCCGCCTTCGCGAGCAAGCTCGCTCCCACAGGGTTAACGCCATGTCAGTTCTTGCCCCAACGTCCCGCCGCCGCATGATCACTGTCCCGCCCCTCAACCCACTTGGGCCCTTCTGAGGTGTTTTCCTTCTTCCAGAACGGCGCTCGGGTCTTGAGGTAGTCCATGACGAAATCGCAGGCTTCGAATGCCGCCTGACGGTGGGCACTGGCCACTCCGACAAACACGATCGGCTCTCCTGGCTCCAGCGCACCCACGCGATGCAACACCTCCAGCCTGAGCAACGGCCAGCGCTGATGCGCCTCGTCGGTGATCTTGCCCAGCGCCTTTTCGGTCATGCCAGGGTAATGCTCCAGAAACATCCCCGACACGTCACGCCCTTCGTTGAAATCGCGCACATAGCCGACAAAGCTGACCACTGCGCCGATGCCGACATTAGCCGCATGCAGAGCGTTGACTTCGACACCCGGATCGAACTGCTGCGCCTGAACCCGAATCGCCATGCTCAGCCTCCGGTGACAGTGGGGAAAAACGCCACTTCATCGCCAGCCTGCAAGGGCTCGTCCAGCGAGCAAAGCTCCTGGTTGCGGGCGCACATCAGGCTTTGCTCGGCCAGCACCCGCCAAACGCCTTCGCGTGCGAGCAAATGCAGGCGCAGGGCATCAATGCTGGAGAATTCACCTTGCACCTGCTCGCCATCCAGGCCGAGGGTCTCTCGGTAACGGGCGAAATACTGGACGTTTACAGTCATTGCGCCTCCGGGGCATCGGCAACGAAGTGCCCGCTCTTGCCGCCAAGTTTTTCCAGCAGCCGCACAGTCTCGATGACCATGCCGCGATCCACCGCCTTGCACATGTCATAGATGGTCAGCGCGGCGACGCTGGCAGCAGTCAGCGCTTCCATTTCCACGCCGGTCTGCCCGGCCAGCTTGCAGCGCGCAACGATCCGCACCGCGTCCACGCCTTCGGCGTTGAGTTCGACCTTGATGCTGGTGAGCATCAGCGGGTGGCACAACGGGATCAGATCGCTGGTTTTCTTCGCCGCCTGAATGCCGGCAATGCGCGCCACGGCGAACACATCCCCTTTGGGATGCCCGCCGCTGACGATCATTTGCAGGGTTTCAGGCTGCATACGGATTACTGCTTCGGCCACCGCTTCACGGGACGTCACCGCTTTATCAGTGACGTCGACCATATTGGCGCGACCTTGGGAATCGAGATGAGTGAGCACTGTTTTACTCCTGAACAGGAGCGGGGAGTGTAAACCGAAAACGTCGGGATGAATCCGCAACCGGTCGTAGGAGCGGCTTTAGCCGCGAGGATGTCAGCGCAAGATCCATGTTGCCTGGATCGACGCCCTCGCGGATAAATCCCGCTCCTACCGGTTGTTGAGCGTGATGCTTACAAATGCGACTCCGCATATTCAGCCAGGATGGAGCGTGGCACGCCTTGCAGGGAGATGTGCACGCCGTTGGGGAAGTCTTTGAAGCGCTCCGTCAGGTAGGTCAGGCCGGAACTGGTGGCCGACAAATAAGGGGTATCAATCTGCGCCAGGTTGCCCAGGCACACCACTTTGGAACCGGCACCGGCACGGGTGATGATGGTTTTCATCTGGTGCGGAGTGAGGTTCTGGCATTCGTCGATCAAAATCAGGCTTTGCTGGAAGCTGCGTCCCCGGATGTAGTTGAGGGATTTGAACTGCAACGGCACTTTGCTGAGGATGTAGTCCACGCTGCCATGGGTGTTTTCATCATCCATGTGCAAGGCTTCGAGGTTATCGGTGATAGCGCCAAGCCACGGCTCCATTTTTTCCGCTTCGGTGCCGGGCAGGAAGCCGATCTCCTGATCCAGACCCTGAACGCTGCGGGTGGCGATGATGCGCCGGTAACGTTTGCTGACCATGGTCTGCTCGATGGCAGCGGCCAGCGCCAGGATGGTTTTGCCGGAACCGGCCGCGCCCGACAGGTTGACCAGGTGAATATCGGGATCGAGCAAGGCGAACAGCGCCAGGCCCTGATAGATATCGCGCGGTTTGAGACCCCACGCTTCCTGATGCAGCAGCGGTTCCTGGTGCATGTCGAGGATCATCAACTCGTCGGCCTTGACGCCCTTCACCCAGCCGACGAAGCCTTGCTCGTCGATGATGAACTCATTGATATGTACGGAAGGCAGCATTTCCGTCATTTGCACGCGGTGCCAGGTACGGCCATGGTCCTGACGGGTATCGACCTTGCTGACCCGGTCCCAGAAGGAGCCGGTCATGGTGTGATAGCCGCGCGACAGCATCGACACGTCGTCGACAAGTTGGTCAGTGCTGTAATCCTCGGCAGCGATCCCGCAGGCGCGGGCCTTGAGGCGCATGTTGATGTCTTTAGTGACCAACACCAGGCGCAAGTCCTTGTCGCGCGCATGCAGGTCAATCAACTGGTTAATGATGATGTTGTCGTTCAGGTGCTCGGGCAGAAGGCTGTTGGGCTCCTCGCGCTTGCTCATCAGGATGGACAGAAAGCCTTTGAAGACGCCGGTGCCACGGTCAATTGGCACGCCGCGCTCAACCTCTTCGGGAGTGGCTTCGCCCAGGGTCTTGTCAATCAGGCGGATAGCCTGACGGCATTCGGCAGCGACCGAATGTTTGCCGGCCTTGAGCTTGTCCAGCTCTTCAAGCACGGTCATGGGGATGGCAACGCGGTGTTCTTCGAAATTCAGCAGGGCATTGGGATCGTGGATCAGTACATTCGTATCGAGCACGTAAAGGATTGGCTGGTTAGTGGAAGGGGTGCGTCCGTGATCATCCATACTCGCTCACCTTTTTAAAAGCCAGGCGACGCAGAACCACTACAAAACTGCGCCACGAAAAGGCCGCCGGGCTCTCCTCTTCAGGCAGAGGAGAATTGCTCAAGATGGGTCTGGAAGGACGCCACCTGTGTTGCAGGTTTCGGCGGTCTGTAGTGGTAATACCGCAAAACCCATGACAGAAAAAAGCTCTTTGACAGATTTTTGAAGTTTATTTCACAGTTTGACGAATAGCCCTTGGCGACCCGACCTGACGCGTTTACAGTCGGAAGTCCGCCACACCTGAAACTGTCTGAAAATCTTCCTTGCCCCTCCCCCTCAAATACGTGCAATCCCTTACTCTGCGGGCCTTTCAGGGATATTGTGGCAATCGTCCCAGATCAACTCGCTTTGCGCGGTATTGGCCAGTAGCAAAGGCACTGCCGACTGCACCTTGGCGCTTGCGTCGTGGAACACCACCGTGCCCCGTCGCCACAGCAACATCAGGCTGATCACCCGGTCACTGATCTGCTCTGAGGTCAGCCGACCATTGGCGTCCTGAGCGTCGATATTCCACAGCGACACCCGCAGGTCCTGATCGCGAAAGAACTGCCCGCTGTCGGCGCGTCGGTGGCCGTACGGCGGGCGGAACAACGGGAGGTAGTTGTCGGGCAGCAATTGCTGAGTCAGCCCGGCACTGCGCTGCACCGAGCTCTGCCAGTCCAGCCACTGGCTGTGGGAACGGTATTCCCAGCCTTGAATACCTACGCATTGCAAGCGGTACAGCGACTGCAATGCACTGGCCGTCCCCGCCTCAAGACGCTCCTGCAGGCTCTTGCCGAGCACAAAGAACGTGGCGTTCATTTTCTGCTGGCGCATGAAGTCGGCAAGCCAGTCAGTGCCGCCATCGGCGGCGGTGGGCCCGCCTTCGAAATTGAGCTGGAAGGTCCTGTCGGCCATTGCATCGCCGCTCAGCTCGTCCGAGTTATAGAGGGCAATCTCGCTGCTGGTCTGCGGGAACAGCGCCGCCTGATACAGCAGTTCGTTGAGATAGCGCTCATTGAAAGCAGCGCTGGGAGCCGCCCAGTTGGCGTAGAACGAGTCATCGGCGATGGTGTATTCAGTGGCGCGCTGACGCAGTTGGTCCATGTCTTCGACCAATACGCAAAACGAGGCGTCCTGCTCACAGCTCTTTTGCGCGTTCTGATAGTTGTCCAGCAGGCGCGTCCACAGCCGGTTACGCACCAGATTCAGAGTCGGCACATTGATATAGCGCAACCCCAGCCGGCGCTTCAGACCCTCTTCGTCGAGGCTTTCGCTCAGCAACAGCTGATGAGCAAAACCGAGAATCTGCGCCCGGGAGGCGACATCGAACAGATTGGGCGTTTCCAGCCGCTCCGGCCAGGTGCTGCGATCAATCGTTGCCACTGGTGGTAAAGCCGCATTGGCTTGAACCCAGAAAAAACACGCGCAAACTGCCAGAAAAATACGCAAAACCAAAAGCTCCCTACCCTGAATATCGAATCCGGATTAGCGCCGCACTATAGCTGATATACAGCCCAGGGCTGATGTCGTGGGTGATACAAACATGCCTTGCGTTGGCTCGTAGGAGCGCGTGCCCGCGATGGCGCCGAATCTGTCGATAAGGATTTCGCCTGATAAAACCAATCGCGGGCAAACGCGCTCCTACGGGGATACTCAATCTTCTGTTGGAGCGAGGCTTGCCCGCGAAGGCCATAACGCGTTTTGTCTGTTACAACGCGTCGCTTTCTTCGCGGGCAAGCCTCGCTCCAACGTGGCACAGCAAGTGCAAATCGCCGTACCTATTAGCTCCATAGCTGGAGTCCCACAGCAACAGTCCCTAGAATCCCCCCACGATTAAAGGAGCCCAAGACATGCTGATGGTGATTTCCCCAGCCAAGACCCTCGATTTCGACACCCCGCCGACCACCGAGCGCTTCACGCAGCCGCAGTATCTGGATCACTCCCAGGAGCTGATTACCCAGCTACGCGAGCTGACGCCTGCTCAGATCGGCGAGCTGATGCACCTGTCCGATAAGCTCTCGGGCCTGAATGCGGCACGCTTTGGCAGCTGGAACCCTGCCTTTACCCCGGAAAACGCCAAGCAGGCGCTGCTGGCCTTCAAAGGTGATGTGTACACCGGTCTGCAGGCCGAAACCCTCAGCGAAAAACAACTCAGCTACGCCCAGGATCACTTGCGAATGCTGTCCGGGCTTTACGGCCTGTTGCGGCCGCTGGATCTGATGCAGCCTTATCGCCTGGAAATGGGCACCAAGCTGGCCAACGGGCGTGGCAAAGACCTGTACGCGTTCTGGGGTACACGGATCAGTGAATGGCTCAACGAAGCCCTCGCCGAGCAGGGCGACGACCTGCTGTTGAACTTGGCGTCCAACGAATACTTCTCGTCGGTCAAACGTTCGGCACTCAACGCCCGGATCATCGACACAGAGTTCAAAGACCTGAAAAACGGTCAGTACAAAATCATCAGCTTCTACGCCAAAAAGGCGCGCGGCATGATGAGCCGCTTCGTGATCAGCGAGCAGATCAATACCCCGAGTGCACTAAAAGAGTTCGACATGAACGGCTATCGCTACAGCAGCGAGCAGTCTTCTGATACCAAATTAGTGTTCTTGCGCGACTCGGCTGAAGATTGAACCCCTTGCGAGGCGCATCGACATTGCTCGACGCGCCCCCTCTAACCTGTCACCAACCTTTCATGCAAAGCGCGAAATGACACTCTTCTGACGCCATATTCCAGTCACTCTATTTCCCAACTTAAAGTTCTCAAAAAATTAACAACTTTTTTGCGTAGTAGCCCTTAGCTTTTTCACGATAGTGGCACTTTTACTCCCACCTCTCTCAAGCTCCCATGAACTAAGGGACAGAAGAGAATTGCTATCAATTTGCAATCACTGAAATAGGCGCCCTGAAAATCCTCATTCTCGAAAAGAGGACGAGCGGCCAGGAACTTATCCCGAAATCAGACGCTCCTACATCCCGTAACAATTCTCGCCCACCTTGTGAGAGATCACTTACAAGCGGCGAAGATGAACTGGAAGTTGCCCGCTCTCTGGATTTGACCCGATGGTCATAGGCGGTAGGTATCAGGAGATTCATGCAGCATTTACAACTTCAGCCGTATGGCAAAGCGCTGTTCAGGTGCACAAGCAAAGGTTCCATGACGACAGCCGAGGCTCTGCCACGGGCCTGTCAGCCACGAAGCCGGCGTAGCACCCACGAGGAGTGGTTTACCACATCCCAGAGCAAGGCCCTGTAGCTCAGCCTGAGCAGGACACTTGCCGCTCAAGACTCAGTTGTACTTGAGATTGCCTTCTTTATTAGGCACTCACCTTTTAAATATGCCTGCACTAGTTAAGCGACTTGTTTAAGTCACATTTTCTGGTGTGCGATAACTGCTGGCCAAAATTTAATATCCAGCCAACTTATGGCGTGAAAACGAGGAGAATACGATGCGTATCAGCATCTTTGGTTTGGGTTATGTCGGTGCAGTCTGTGCCGGTTGCCTTTCTGCGCGGGGTCATGATGTTGTTGGTGTGGATATCTCTAGCGCCAAGATCGACCTTATCAATAGCGGTAAATCGCCAATCGTCGAACCCGGTCTGGGAGAGCTTCTGGACCAGGGTATCCGCACCGGCAAACTGCGCGGCACCACGGACTTTTCCGAGGCCATCCGCGCCACTGACCTGTCGATGATCTGCGTCGGCACGCCAAGCAAGAAAAACGGTGACCTGGAGCTCGACTACATCGAAGCCGTCTGCCGCGAAATCGGTTTCGTGCTGCGCGACAAAGACTCGCGCCACACCGTGGTCATCCGCAGCACCGTCCTGCCGGGCACTGTTGCCAACGTCGTGATCCCGATCCTGGAAGACTGCTCCGGCAAGAAAGCCGGTGTTGATTTCGGCGTGGCAGTGAACCCTGAGTTCCTGCGCGAAAGCACCGCGATCAAAGACTACGATCACCCGCCGATGACTGTTATCGGTGAGTTCGACAAGGCTTCCGGCGACGTGCTGCAGTCCCTGTACGAAGAGCTCGATGCACCGATCATCCGCAAGGACATCGCTGTTGCCGAGATGATCAAGTACACCTGCAACGTGTGGCACGCCACCAAGGTCACCTTCGCCAACGAGATTGGCAACATCGCCAAAGCGTGCGGCGTTGATGGTCGTGAAGTCATGGAAGTGGTTTGCCAGGACAAGCAACTGAACCTGTCGCAGTACTACATGCGTCCAGGCTTCGCGTTCGGCGGCTCTTGCCTGCCTAAAGATGTCCGCGCCCTGACCTACCGTGCAGGCAGCCTGGATGTTGAAGCGCCGCTGCTCAACTCGCTGATGCGCAGCAACGTTTCCCAGGTGCAGAACGCTTTCGACATCGTGGCTGCCCACGACACTCGCAAAGTCGCCCTGCTGGGTCTGAGCTTCAAGGCCGGTACTGACGACCTGCGTGAAAGCCCGCTGGTAGAGCTGGCCGAAATGCTGATCGGTAAAGGCTTCGAGCTGAGCATCTTCGACAGCAACGTCGAATACGCTCGCGTTCATGGTTCTAACAAGGAATACATCGAATCGAAGATCCCTCACGTCTCGTCCCTGCTCAACTCGGACTTCGACAAAGTGATCAACGATTCCGACGTGATCATCCTCGGCAACCGCGACGAGCGCTTCCGCGCCCTGGCGGACAAGGCTCCAGCGGGCAAGCACGTTGTTGATCTGGTGGGCTTCATGACCACCACGACCAGCGAGAACGAGCGGGCCGAAGGCATTTGCTGGTAAGTCGTTACACCCTGTAGGAGCGAGCGGGCGGCGGTCCGACTTGCCTGCGAAGAAAACGACGCGGTCTGCCTGATCGACCGCGCCACCTTCGTTCGCGGGCAAGCCTCGCTCCAACGGTTCACCGTTTACCACGATGCGGATACAGACTATGCACAGGCTAAAGCATGGCCTTTTACAGGCCGCAGGTTGGCTGTTTTATTTGAGTTTATTAGGGGCACTCGCGACAGCGCTGCCCACAAGTATCTTTGACTCACAGTCCAAGAACTTTATTTTCCTGATTGGCGCCGTGGGCATCTGGCGCTACTCGATGGGTATCACGCACTTTGTGCGTGGCATGATCTTTCTCTACATCGTTTACCCGCACTTGCGTCGCAAAGTTCGCAAGCTGGGCGCGTCAGCGGACCCGTCTCACGTGTTCCTGATGGTCACCAGCTTTCGTATCGATGCACTGACCACCGCGCAGGTTTACAGCTCGGTGATTCGCGAAGCCATTGAATGCGGTTTCCCGACCACCGTGGTCTGTTCGCTGGTGGAAATGTCTGACGAACTGCTGGTCAAGGCGATGTGGGAAAAAGCTAACCCGCCTGAACACGTCAAACTGGATTTCGTGCGGATCGCCGGTACCGGCAAGCGTGACGGCCTGGCTTTTGGCTTCCGCGCGATCTCCCGGCACATGCCGGATGACCGCGCCGTTGTGGCCGTGATCGACGGCGATACCGTGCTGGCAGAAGGCGTCGTGCGCAAGACCGTTCCGTGGTTCCAGCTGTTCGGCAATGTCGGCGGCCTGACCACCAACGAGTTCTGCGAAGTGCGCGGCGGCTACATCATGAGCGAATGGCACAAACTGCGCTTCGCCCAGCGTCACATCAACATGTGCTCCATGGCCCTGTCCAAGCGCGTGTTGACCATGACCGGGCGGATGTCGGTATTCCGCGCCACCGTCGTGACCGACCCGGAATTCATCCGCGACGTGGAAAGCGATTCCCTGCACCACTGGCGCCTGGGCACCTTCCGCTTCCTGACCGGTGATGACAAATCCAGCTGGTTCAGCCTGATGCGTTTGGGTTACGACACGTTCTACGTGCCGGACGCTGCCATCCACACGGTTGAACACCCGCCGGAAAAAAGCTTCCTCAAGGCCAGCCGCAAACTGATGTACCGCTGGTACGGCAATAACCTGCGCCAAAACTCGCGGGCCTTGGGCCTGGGTGTTGGCCGTCTGGGTCTGTTCACCAGCGTAGTGCTGTTCGATCAGCGCGTATCGATGTGGACCTCGATCCTGGGCCTGACCGTCGCGATCATCGCCAGCTTCAAATATGGCGGCATGTTCATCCTGATGTACCTGCTGTGGATCGGCATTACCCGCCTGATTCTGACCCTGCTGCTTTCGTGCTCGGGTCACAAGATCGGGCCCGCCTACCCGATCATTCTTTATTACAACCAGATCGTTGGCGCACTGATGAAGATCTACGTGTTCTTCCGCCTGGACCGCCAGTCGTGGACGCGTCAGGACACCAAACTCAGCCGTGACATGGCCAGCTTTCAGGGCTGGTTCAACACATGGTCGTCTCGGACCATGACTTTCTCGGCTGGCACCATCTTCGTCGCCGTGCTGTTGACGATGGTTTGACCGGGCCAACGGATTAATCGCTTAAGTAGGAAAATTAGCCATGAATACAGCCGTGAATGCAAATGTCGTCCATGAATCCGAAGCCCAGCGCCAACATGCGCGGGTCAAAATCCCGGCCAAGCTGCGCCTGCTCAATGGCGCGCCGAATGCGCCGCTGGTGCGCATCGAAGACCTGTCCGCCGGCGGCCTGAGCTACATCGCCCCGGCGCAGCAGCGCCCGGCCATTGGCGAAGTGATCAAGGCTCGCCTGCAGTTTCTGATCGACAACCTTGGCCTGGCCATGGACGTGGAATTGCAAGTACGCAGCCTCGATGCCGCCACCGGCCGCGTCGGCTGCCAATTCCAGAATCTGGAAGCTCAGGACATCGCCACTCTGCGCCACCTGATCACTTCGCACCTGTCTGGCGACATCGTCACCATGGGCGAAGTGCTCGCGACCCTGCAGCGTGACAACTTCACCAAGGCGCGTAAGGTCAAGGGCGATGGCAGCGGCATGACCGCCATGGGCCGTCTGCGCGCAGTGACCTTTAGCCTCGGCATTTTCATTGTCGGCCTGGCGGCGTTCGGCTTTATCTTCAAGACCGTCTACGGCCTGTACTTCGTCAGCCACGCCTCGGCAGGCCTGGTGTCGCTGCCTTCGATGGACGTGACCATGCCTCGCGAAGGCACCGTGCAAAGCCTGGTGGCAGTCAACACGCCAGTGGCCAAAGGCGCGCCAATGGCCTCGTTCAATACCAGCATGCTGGAAATGCTCAAAGGCAGCCTGAACGGCGACGACCTGCAACCGGCGAAAATCGAAGAGCTGTACGGCAAGCAAATGGCCGGCACCCTGACCAGCCCATGTGACTGCGTGATCGCCAAGCAATTGGTGGCAGACGGTCAGTTCGCCGCCAAAGGCCAGGTGATCTTCCAGTTGGTGCCGCGCAACACTGCCGCCAATGTTGAAGCGCGCTTTACCTATCGCCAGTTCAACGACGTCAAGCCAGGCACCAGCGTGAACTTCACCGTTGCGGGCGACGACACCGTGCGTACCGGCAAGATCATCAGCAGCACTAACCTGAACGACGCCGACCTGGCCACCGACATCCGCGTGCAGATCAAGCCTGACGAAGTGCTCGACGCGTCCCTGGCTGGCCGTCCGGTTGACGTGACCAGCGACCGTGGCCCGTCGATGAACTGGCTGATCGACAAAGCCATGGCAGCGGGCCTCTGACATGGGTAGCCCACTACGTAGCTTGTCGAGCCCGACGCTATTGAGCCTGGCCGTTGCCATTGGCCTGACCGGCTGTGCCGGCCTGCCCGATCAACGCCTGGCCAATGAAGCCCTGAAATATGGTGACACCGCTTTGGCTGAGCAGAATTATCGGCAGCTGGCGGACCTGGGCTACAGCGATGCACAGGTTGGCCTGGCAGATATTGCCGTGCAAAGTGGCGACCCGCAGCGCATCAAGGAAGCGGAAGCAACCTACCGCGCCGCTGCTGACACCTCGCCCCGCGCCCAGGCACGTCTGGGTCGCCTGCTGGCGGCCAAGCCGGGCGCTACCGAGGCTGAGCACCATGAAGCCGAAGACTTGCTGAAAAAAGCGTTCGCCAGTGGCGACACTTCGTCACTGACCCCGCTGGCCATGCTGTATCTGCAATACCCGCACTCGTTCCCGAACGTGAATGCGCAGCAGAAGATCAACCAGTGGCGCGCCGAAGGTTACCCGGAAGCCGGTCTGGCACAGGTGCTGCTGTATCGCACGCAGGGCACTTACGACCAGCATCTGGATGACATCGAGAAGATCTGCAAGGCGGCCATCAACACCGTCGACATCTGTTATGTCGAGCTGACCACCGTTTACCAGAAGCGCAACCAGACCGAACAACGCGCAGCGCTCATCGAGCAACTGCGCAGCGCCTACGCCATCGGTGGTGTTGGTGCACAACGGGTCGACAGCGTGGCGCGAGTGCTGGGCGACTCGACCATCGGCACCCCTGATGAAAAAGCCGCCCAGCAGCTGTTGGAACAGGTCGCACCGGGTTACCCCGCTTCCTGGGTGACGCTGGCCAAACTGCTTTACGACTTCCCGGAACTGGGCGACGTCAACAAGATGATGGAGTACCTGGACAACGGCCGGGCAGCGGATCAACCCCGCGCCGAGCTGCTGCTGGGCCGCCTGTATTACGAAGGCAAATGGGTGCCGGCCGATTCGAAAAAAGCCGAAGAGCACCTGAAAAAAGCCGTCGGCAGCGAAATCTCCGCGCATTACTACCTGGGTCAGATCTACCGCCGTGGTTACCTCGGCCAGGTTTACCCGCAGAAGGCACTGGACGAACTGCTGACCGCCGCACGTGGCGGCCAGAACAGCGCCGACTTTGCCATCGCGCAACTGTTTTCCCAAGGCAAGGGCACCATGCCCAACCCGGTCAACGCCTGGGTGTTCAGCCAACTGGCTGTGCAACAGCCCGCGCCGACCCCGGCTGCCACCGATCTCGCGCAGCAACTCAGCGCAGCACTACCGCCAGAAAAGCTCGCCACCGCCCAACGGCTGTTGCAACAAGAGCAGAACGTGCGGGGCGCAACCAGCCAGAACGCGCTGGCCCTGCAAGCCCTGAAAGAAGATGACGGCGAGGAAAAACCACTATGAAGTTGAATTCCCTGATGGCCGCTGGCCTGGGTCTTGGCTTTACCCTGCTGTGGGCGACGCCGACATTGGCCGCCATGACCGAAGACAAGAACTTCGGCCTTGAAGTAAAAGTCACCGGCCAGGCCGAAGACGACCGCGACCTGGGCACCCGCTCCGGCGGCGACGTCAATGGTATCGGTCTGGACCTGCGTCCATGGGTCTACGGCGAGCGCGGTAACTGGAGCGGCTACGCGATGGGCCAGGTGGTCACCGCCACTGACACCATTCAGACCGACCCTCTGGAACAGACCGACTCCACCACCCAGGAAACCACTCAGGCGCGCGGCAACTCCAGCGACCGCGAAGTGGACAAGAACTACCTGGCGCTGCGTGAATTCTGGATCGGCTACAGCGGCTTCACGCCCTACCCTGGCGAAAAGCTCAAAGTCGGTCGTCAGCGCCTGCGCAACGACGACGGCCAATGGCATGACACCAATATCGAGTCCGTGAACTGGGTCTTCGACACCACGCTGCTCAAAGCCGATGTGGGCGTGGCTCAACGTTTCAGTGAATACCGCACCGACCTGACCGAATTGTCCCCGCAAGACGAAGACCGTAAACACATCTTCGGTGACGTCAGCTATCAGTGGACGCCGGGTCAATGGGCGGGTGTGCGTGCACACCACAGCCAGGACGACGGCAACCTGAAAAAGCCGGGCGAAAACCTCGACGAGCTGGACAAAACCTCCAACGGCGACCTCACCTGGCTGGGCCTGCAAGCCAACAGCGATGCTTACAACCATCGCAACACCAACACGATCAATTACTGGGGCAGCGTGACCTGGCTGTCCGGTGATCGCAGCCAGATCGCGGCCATCGCTCAGCAGGACGGCACGTACCAGGCCGGCGACAAGACCAACAACAACGTCAATGGCTGGGCCACTGACCTGGGTCTGCGACTGCGCCTGGACCCGCAATGGCAAGTGGGTGCCGCCTACTCGCGCGCCAGCAAGGAATACGAACAGAACGGTCTGGAATCCAACCGTTCGAACTGGACCGGCACCCGCTCGCGCGTACACCGCTTCGGTGAAGCCTTCCAGGGCGAAATGGCCAACGTGGAAAGCGGCTCGCTGTTCGCCTCCTGGCAGTTGCGCGATGAATACGATGCTTCGTTGATCTACCACAACTTCCGCCGTACGGACGGCAATGCGCGCATTGGCACTTCGGGCATCAACGCTGTTGGCGCAGAGGAAAGTGGCGTTTTGTCTTCCCTGCCGCTGACCACTGACGGCAACAAGGATCTAGGTCAGGAAATGGACCTGGTCGTGACCAAGTATTTCAAGAGCGGCCTGCTGCCTGCGTCCATCAGCCAATCGATGGATGACCCTTCGGCCCTGGTTCGCCTGCGTGCCGGTGTGTTCAAGCCCGGCGATGCGTATGGCAGCCAGGTAGACAGCTACATGCACCGCGCCGTCGTTGACGTCATCTGGCGCTTCTGATGCAAACGCGAAAGGAGTGCGATGAGATGAACAGTCAAGCAAGCCGTCCGCGCAGCCGCGCATGGCCCCATGCATTGCTCGAAAGCGCAGTGCTGAGCAGTGCGCTGTTGCTCGCCAGCTCCGCCATGGCCAATACCCCTGCCGTGGCCCCCGCCGAGGCGGGCACAACCGCCGTGGTCAAAGAGCTGCAGCAGGCGAAAAACTACTCCATCACCAGCCCGGATGCCGCCACGCTGCACATGGAAAAACCCACGCTGCCGGACCTCAGCGGCTACACCGCCGAGGCCGCCGCGAAGAAAATCGTGCGCAGCAAAGTAGGCAAGGCCCGGGTCATCCGGATGATGGATGAAGTCGGCCTGAAGGAATTCATCGGCGGCGACAACAAGATGGCCGAGTGGGTAGCGCGTCAGCAAGGCATCCCCCAGGCCATCGTCGTCGAAGGCGGCTACATGAACCTTCAGGACCTGGCGAAAAAAGTCCCGAAGCAGTTCCTCAGCGAAGTTACGCCGGGCGTCTACGTGGCCCGCCTGCCGATTCTGGTCAAGGCCGATGGCATTCTTGAGGTCGATAAAAAGACCAAAGAGCTACGCCTGTCTCAGGAGAAGGGCTCGTTCCTGGTCGTTGAAGGCAAGCTGTTCACCAGCGACACGCAAATCAACGGCTGGCGCGAGAAGACCAACAGCCTGGCGTCCTTCCGCACACCGAGTGAATTCCGTCCGTTCCTGCTGTCCTGGGGCGGTTCGCAGACTTACATCATCAATACCAAAATGGCGAGCCTGGGTTACGACCAGAGCAAGTCCTATGGCGTGAGTATTTCCCAATACACGCCAAACATGGTCAAGGTGATGAACAAGCCCGACCCGACCGGCTGGATCGTCGGTTCGGAATTCTCGGACATGTGGTACGGCTTCTACTGCTACGAGAC
This sequence comes from Pseudomonas viridiflava, assembly GCF_900601905.1. Taxonomy (GTDB): domain Bacteria; phylum Pseudomonadota; class Gammaproteobacteria; order Pseudomonadales; family Pseudomonadaceae; genus Aquipseudomonas. The sequence continues at coordinate 191,762 of NZ_UWFA01000259.1, read as the reverse complement.
CCGTGATTTCGTGGTCAAGGGCAGCACCTATCGCGACAACATCGTCTACGGCATCGACCCACACGACCGTTCCCACGGGCTGATCATTGCCGAAAACGACGTGTACGGGACCAAGAAGAAGCACGGGATCATTATTTCCCGCGAGGTCAACGACAGCTTCATCTTCAACAACAAAAGCCACGACAACAAATTGTCCGGCCTGGTCCTGGACCGTAACAGCGTCAACAACATCGTCGCCTACAACGAGATCTACCAGAACCATACCGACGGCATCACGTTGTACGAAAGCGGCGACAACCTGCTCTGGGGCAACAAAGTCATCGCCAACCGCCGCCATGGCATTCGCGTACGTAACAGCGTGAACATCAAGCTGTACGAGAACAAAGCCATGGCCAACGGTCTGATGGGTGTCTATGGCCACATCAAGGACCTGAGCAACACCGACCGCGACATCGCGCTCGACCCGTTCGATACCAAGGTGTCGCTGATCGTGGTTGGCGGGGAATTGACCGGTAACAACTCCGGCCCGCTGTCCATCGATTCGCCGCTGAGTATCGAGTTGTACCGCGTGGCGATGCTGGCCCCGACCAAATCCGGGGGCATCAGCTTCAACGGCATCCTGGGCGAACGTCAGGACGAAATCCTCGACCTGCTGGTGCGCCAGCAGAAAGCAGTGTTGATCGATCCGGTCGAAAGCCAGAAAGAACTTCAGGACTGAGAAGGTAATGTTTATGCACGCACACTCGATCAAGTTACTCAGCCTGTCCGGCCTGACCGCGGCCCTGCTTGCCATCAGCAGCGGCGTTCGCGCAGACCAGGTCCAGGCCCCGGTTTTCACGGCTGAGCCTTGCTGCCAACTGTGTCCTGAAGCTCATGACGCAAAAAACTACACCACCCGCTACCAGCAGAACTTCACCACGCTGGTCCAGGCCGAAGGCGACTGGCTGTTCCGGACCCAGGAAGACCTGCGCACCGAATTCGACACTTCGCCTGCTGGCTACCGCCGCATGAAGCAGTTGCACGATGCCTTCAAGAGCAAGGGCGTCGAGCTGGTGGTGGTGTATCAACCGACCCGTGGTCTGGTGGATCGCAACAAACTGTTCCCGGCTGAACGTGACAAGTACGACTACGAAAAAGCCCTGAACAACTACAAAGCCATGCTCGGCCGCTTCGACAAGATGGGCTACTGGGTGCCGGACCTGTCGCCGCTGACCAACGAACAGCAGGCCCACGATTTCTACTTCCGCGGTGACCAGCACTGGACGCCATATGGCGCCCAGCGCACCGCGAAAATCGTCGCGCAAACCGTGAAGAAGATTCCAGGCTTCGCCGACATCCCCAAGCGTGAATTCGAAAGTCACGTGTCCGGACGCATGGGCAAGACCGGCACCCTGCACAACATGGCGGCGCAACTGTGCGGCAACACCTACGCCATTCAGTACATGGACCAGTTCACCACCGAGCCTAAAGGCGAAGCGGCCGATGGCGACCTGTTCGGTGATTCCGGCAATCCGGAAATCACCCTGGTCGGCACCAGCCACAGCGGCAAGAACTACAACTTTGCCGGCTTCCTGCAGGAATACATCGGCGCCGACATCCTCAACGTCGCCTTCCCGGGCGGCGGCCTGGAAGGCTCGATGCTGCAGTACCTGGGCAGCGAAGACTTCCAGAAGCGTCCACCGAAAATTCTCATCTGGGAATTCTCGCCGCTGTACCGCCTGGACCAGGAGACCATCTATCGCCAGATGATGTCGCTGCTGGATAACGGCTGCGAAGGCAAACCAGCGGTCATGAGCGCGAGCACTTCGCTCAAACCCGGCAACAACGAAGTGCTGGTCAACGGCAAGAATGGCATCAAGGACATTCGCAACGGTAGCAACCAGATCGACATTCGCTATGCAGATCCTTCGGTCAAGGTCCTTCAGGCCAGGCTCTGGTACATGAATGGTCGTCACGAAGACCTGAAAATCGAAAAACCGGAAACATCCGATACAGACGGGCGCTTCTCCTTCGAACTGCGAACAGATGAAGACTGGGCTGACCAGCAGCTGCTCGCACTGGAAATCCAGGGTCCGGAAGCGGGCGCTGCACCCCAGAAAGTCGAAGCGAAAGTATGCAAACGCAACGTGTTCCCAGGGACTGCGCAGCAAACCGCGCAAGCCGGGTTATGAGGCCAACTATGCACACTCCGAAACTGATGCTCCCTACCCTGTTGTCGCTTGCGATGTTTGCAGGCACAGCCAGCGCGGCGAATCTCGTGCCGCCAAAGGGTTACGACGCTCCCATCGAAAAGATGAAAACCGGCGATCACAATTTCAGCTGTGAAGCCATCCCCAAGCCGTACACCGACAAGCTGGTGTTTCGCAGTAAGTACGAAGGCTCGGACAAAGCGCGTGCGACCCTCAACGAGCAGTCCGAGGAAGCGTTTCGCAGCGCGACCAAAGACATCACCACCCTTGAGCGCGGTGTCAGCAAAGTCGTGATGCAGTACATGCGCGACGGTCGTCCGGAACAGCTCGATTGCGCGCTGAACATGATGACGACATGGGCCAAGGCCGATGCGCTGGAGTCGACCGAGTTCAACCACACCGGCAAGTCGATGCGCAAATGGGCGTTGGGCAGCATGTCCTCCGCCTACCTGCGTTTGAAGTTCTCCGACTCCAAGCCGCTGGCCAACCGCCAGGGTGAAGCGAAGATCATCGAAGCCTGGTTCAGCAAACTGGCCGACCAGGTGATCAGCGACTGGAGCAATCTGCCGCTGGAAAAAATCAACAACCACTCGTACTGGGCTGCCTGGTCGGTGATGGCAACAGCCGTCGCCACCAACCGTCAGGACCTGTTCGATTGGGCGGTCAAGGAATACAAGGTCGCCGCCAACCAGGTGGATCCGGAAGGCTTCCTGCCTAACGAAATGAAGCGTCGCCAGCGTGCCTTGTCGTACCACAACTACGCCTTGCCACCCTTGGCGATGATCGCCAGTTTCGCTCAGGCCAACGGCCTGGACCTGCGCCAGGAAAACAACGGCGCCTTGAAACGTCTTGGTGATCGCGTGCTGGCGGGCGTCAAAGACCCTAGCCAGTTCGCCGCGAAAAACGGTGAGAAACAGGACATGACGGACCTCAAGAAGGATCCGAAATTTGCCTGGCTCGAACCCTACTGCTCGCTCTACACCTGCAGCCCGCAGGTGCTGGAAGACAAGCACGAAAAACAACCCTTCAAAACCTTCCGCCTGGGCGGCGACCTGACCAAGGTCTACGACCCCGAGCATGAGAAGGGTGATAAGGGTTCGTAAGTAAAACACCACCCCCGTGGGAGCGAGCTTGCTCGCGAAGACAGTGTTTCAGACGCTGAATATGGGTCAGACATACCGGCCTCTTCGCGAGCAAGCTCGCTCCCACCGGGGAGTGAAGTGACAACGTGACAACCCCCATGTTTTCGATGGGGGGTTTGGGGGGGCTTCGGCCTTTGACTGTTGGATAAACGGAGATTTCAGGATGGTTTTCTCATCCAACGTGTTCCTGTTCCTGTTCTTGCCGATCTTCCTCGGCTTGTACTACCTGAGCGGGCAACGTTATCGCAATCTGCTGCTGCTGATTGCCAGTTATGTGTTCTATGCCTGGTGGCGTGTGGACTTCCTCGCGCTGTTCATCGGCGTCACCGTATGGAACTACTGGATCGGCCTGAAAGTAGGTGCGGCAGGCGTTCGCACCAAACCTGCACAGCGCTGGCTGTTGCTGGGCGTGGTCGTCGACCTGGGCATCCTGGGTTACTTCAAGTACGCGAATTTCGGCGTGGACAGCATCAACGCGATGATGACCTCCGTCGGTCTGGAGCCGTTCATCCTGACCCACGTGCTGTTGCCGATCGGCATCTCGTTCTATGTCTTCGAGTCCATCAGCTACATCATCGACGTCTATCGCGGTGACACCCCGGCCACGCGCAACCTGATTGACTTTGCCGCGTTCGTGGCGATTTTCCCGCACTTGATCGCGGGCCCCGTGCTGCGTTTCCGCGACCTGGCTGACCAGTTCAACAACCGCACGCACACCCTGGACAAGTTCTCCGAAGGCTGCACGCGGTTCATGCAGGGCTTCATCAAGAAAGTGTTCATCGCCGATACCCTGGCGGTCGTGGCTGACCACTGCTTCGCCCTGCAAAACCCGACCACGGGCGACGCCTGGCTGGGCGCACTTGCCTACACCGCGCAACTGTATTTCGACTTCTCCGGTTACAGCGACATGGCCATAGGCCTGGGCTTGATGATGGGTTTCCGCTTCATGGAAAACTTCAAGCAGCCCTACATCAGTCAGTCGATCACCGAGTTCTGGCGTCGCTGGCACATCAGCCTCTCCACCTGGCTGCGTGACTACCTGTACATCACCCTGGGCGGCAACCGTGGTGGCAAGTTCGCGACCTACCGCAACCTGTTCCTGACCATGTTGCTGGGCGGTCTGTGGCACGGCGCCAACATCACCTACGTAATCTGGGGCGCCTGGCACGGTATCTGGCTGGCGATCGAAAAAGCCATCGGCCTCAACACCGCGCCACGCACTTTCAACGTCATGCGCTGGGCACTCACCTTCCTTATCGTGGTCATAGGCTGGGTGATCTTCCGCTCGGAAAACCTGCACGTTGCCGGCCGTATGTACGGCGCAATGTTCAGCTTCGGCGACTTCAAGCTCTCGGAACTCAACCAGGCCAGCCTTACAGGTCTGCAAGTAGCGACGATGGTTGTGGCCTACGCGACTCTGGCGTTCTTCGGCCTGCGTGATTTCTACGCCAACCGCCCTGCTGAAAAAGCCGCCAGCAAGAACACCCCGGATCTGGGCGTGCAGGCCGACGGCCCTGCCACTGCGCAGCCAGGCATGATCAAAGCGGTACCGGGCGACAACCCGCACAGCATTCATCAGCCGGGCTACATCGTCGGCACCGAGGCTCAAGTGCAGCCCGCTTACTGGGTTGCCGACTGGCCACGCTACGCAATGCGCGCACTGATCTTGCTGCTGTTCATTGCATCGATTCTCAAACTCTCGGCGCAAAGCTTCTCGCCGTTCCTTTACTTCCAGTTCTGAGGAGCCTGACATGACCCGTTCGTTACGCATCCTCTACATCGCCCTCTTCCTGGCCATCCTGCTGGGGCTGGGTGTCTGGTCGCTGCGCAGTTTCGCCAGCTTCTCGACCTCGGCGGAAACCACCGTGCTCAACGGCAAATGGAGCAAGGCGGCGGAGACTCATTACGACGAGGAGTTTCCGATCAAGCGCCTGGGCACCAACCTCTGGGCTGCGCTGGACTACAAGCTGTTCAACGAAGGTCGCCCTGGCGTAGTGCTGGGCAAGGACCAATGGTTGTACACCGATGAAGAGTTCGACGCGGTGGCCAATGGCGAACAGAACGAAGCGGAAAACCTGGCATTGATCCAGGGCGTACGTGACGCACTGAAAGCCCAGGGCACCCAGTTGATTCTGGCGATCATCCCGGCCAAGACCCGTCTGTACCCAGAGCACATGGGCGATACCAAGCCTGCGTCCCTGCACACCGACCTGTATCAGCAGTTCCATGCTCAGGCCGCGCAAGCAGGCCTGGTCGCACCGGACCTGCTTGCCCCGCTGCAAGGCGCCAAGCAACACGGCCAGGTGTTCCTGCGCACCGACACGCACTGGACGCCGATGGGTGCCGAAGTCGTCGCCAGGCAATTGGGCGAAGTCGTTGCCCAGCAGACGCCATTGAGCGGCGAGCCTGAAAAGTTCGTCACTCAGGCCAAGGAAACAGCGCCGTATAAAGGCGACCTGACCAATTTCCTGCCGCTGGACCCGCTGTTCAGCAACCTGCTGCCACAACCGGATCAACTGCAGCAACGCAGCACTGACCCGGTGGCCACTGACGCTCAAGGCGACGACGCACTGTTCGCCGACAGCGATGTCGCCGTCGGCCTGGTCGGCACCAGCTACAGCGCCAACCCGAACTGGAATTTCGTCGGGGCACTGAAGCAGGCGCTGCACAGCGACGTGGTGAATTACGCGGAAGACGGCCACGGCCCGATCCTGCCGATGCTCAAGTACCTGCAAACCGATGCGTTCAAGAACAGCCCGCCACAGGTGCTGATCTGGGAATTCCCGGAACGCTATCTGCCCGCACATAACGACCTTAAAGAGTTCGATCCGAAGTGGATCGCTGAACTCAAGAAGGCCGGTGAATCGCAACAAAATCTGGCCATTAACGCCAAATCTTCCGAGTCGCCTACCCAGGCGCAAAACTGAGAGGACTACCCGAAATGACCTTCCAAACTCATTCGAACCTGCTGCCAACCACCCGCAACGGCAAAAAAGGCCTGTTGAAAACCTGCGCCCTCGTCGCCGGCATCAGCCTGTTTTCCCTGCAAGCCTTCGCCGGTGACTCGGCGCTGTACGGCCCGACCGCACCAAAGGGCTCGACCTTCGTGCGCGTCTATAACGCCAGCAGCACAGAAATCAGCGCCACCGTGGGCAACACCAACCTCAACGAAGTCGCTCCGCAAGGCAGCACTGCGTTCAGCTTCATGCCGCAGGGCGACTACAGCGCCAAGCTCGGCAGCCAGACCCTGCCAGTGAAACTGGCGGGCGATCACTATTACACCCTGGTCAACAACGCCAGCGGCAAGCCGCAACTGGTTGAAGAGCCGCCGTTCAAGAACAAACAGAAGTCTCTGGTCCGCGTGCAGAACCTCAGCGACAAGGCCCTGACCCTGAAGACCGCTGACGGCAAGACCGATGTGGTCAAGACCGTCGCCGCCAAAGGCACCGGCGAGCGTGAAATCAACCCGGTGAAAGTCAGCCTGGCCCTGTTTGATGGCGACAAGAAAGTCACTGACCTCAAGCCGGTTGCGCTGGAGCGTGGCGAAGCGGCCGTGCTGTACATCACCGGTAGCGGCACCAGCCTGTCGCCAGTGTGGGTCAAGCCACCGGTTGCAACCCGCTAAGTATTGAATCGGTCGCTGCGCCCACGGGCGCAGCGGTTGAAACGGAATAAGAAAAAGACTGAAACGACAGACCGACGTACAGCCCCATTTCGAAATGCTCTTGGAGAAACAAAATGATTCCAGTGATCTTGTCAGGCGGTAGCGGTTCACGACTCTGGCCGCTTTCGCGTAAGCAATTCCCAAAACAGTTCCTGGCCCTCACCGGTGAACATACCCTTTTTCAGCAGACCCTCGAACGCCTCAAGTTCGACGGCATGCAAGACCCGATTGTGGTGTGCAACAAGGACCACCGTTTCATCGTCAACGAACAGTTGGCGGCGCTGAACCTGGATACCCAGGCAGTGATCATGGAACCGTTCGGCCGCAACACTGCGCCAGCCGTCGCCATCACCGCGATGCTGCTGCTCAGTGAAGGCAATGACGAGCTGATGCTGGTGCTGCCCGCCGATCACGTGATCGACGATCAGAAAGCCCTGCAACGCGCCTTGGCCCTGGCAACCGTTGCCGCCGAGCGTGGCGAAATGGTGCTGTTCGGTGTGCCAGCGACCAAGCCGGAAACCGGCTACGGCTACATCAAATCCACCGCCGACGCGCTGCTGCCCGAAGGCGTCAGCCGGGTCTCGCAATTCGTCGAAAAACCGGACGAAAAACGCGCGGCCGAGTTCGTTGAAGCAGGCGGTTACTTCTGGAATAGCGGCATGTTCCTGTTCCGCGCCAGCCGCTTCCTCGAAGAGCTGAAAAAGCACGATCCGGACATCTATGACACCTGCATGATGACCCTGGAACGCAGCAAGAACGATGGCACCACCATCGACATCGACGAAGCCACCTTCGCCTGCTGCCCGGACAACTCCATCGACTACGCCGTGATGGAAAAAACCCAGCGCGCCTGCGTTGTGCCGTTGAGCGCTGGCTGGAGCGACGTCGGTTGCTGGTCCTCGCTGTGGGCTGTGCAGCAAAAAGACAGCAACGGCAACGTCACCAAAGGCGACGTGGTCCTGCAAGACAGCCGCAACTGCATGATCCACGGCAACGGCAAGCTGGTATCTGTGATCGGCCTGGACAACATCGTCGTGGTCGAAACCAAAGACGCCATGATGATTGCCCACAAAGACAAGGTTCAGGGCGTCAAGCAGATGGTCAACACGCTCAATGAGCAGGGCCGCAGCGAAACCCAGAACCACCTCGAAGTCTATCGTCCGTGGGGCTCCTACGACTCAGTGGACATGGGCGGCCGTTTCCAGGTCAAGCGCATTTCGGTCAAGCCGGGTGCCAGCCTGTCCCTGCAGATGCACCACCACCGCGCAGAACACTGGATCGTGGTATCAGGCACGGCCCAAGTCACCTGCGATGAAAATGTGTTCCTGCTGACTGAAAACCAGTCCACCTACATCCCGATCGCTTCGGTCCATCGCCTGAAAAACCCAGGCAAGATTCCATTGGAAATCATCGAAGTGCAATCGGGCAGCTACCTGGGCGAAGACGACATCGAGCGCTTCGAAGACATCTACGGCCGTTCCGGCGCGCTGGAAGCGGGTGTGAAAACACAAACCATCGCTCGTTGATTACCCTTTAGCTGCACCGCGCAGTACACCTCAACAACCTTTTGCGTATCCCCATCCGCAGTAGGTTGTTGAGGTTTTTTTTGGCCTGAAATTTGATGGGCAAACTCAGCCCTTTGAAACGTCGCCTCCAGGGAATTCAATCTGACGGTGCAGCTTGGCGTCGTGCGCGTCTGTGCCCCCTTATCAACGGACGCGGCGCGCTAACCTTTGCTTACATCTTCGGAATTGACCGCTACCTGGTTAACTGATTACGTCCTTTCATTAGTTTAAAAACCAACTAAAACCACATAAGGATGCTGGGCATATCGCCGAGTACTTACCATCGTGGAAGAAGAACATCTGAAAGGACTTCAATGAACAACGTGCCCCTTAAAAAAACAATGCTTGTCGCATCACTGTCTCTAGCAATCAGTGGATTAATTAGCTCAACCGTCTTGGCGACACCAGATTGTGAGCCAAAAAACATCGAGCTGGCTAATACCACCGAAAGCAAAAGTCACGGTGCGATTACAGAAGCCACCGACATTCAAATCACCGAATTGCCGGACAGAGTCAATAGTCTCTACGACAAGCCGGCAACCGCTAGTGATGTGAAGTACTACAGCTTCACCGCGCTGCGGGGACAGAAGTTAATGATCAACGATGTTCTGCGAGGGCCGGAAGGGTCGTATTGGAACATCGAATATAACATCACAGGAAACTGGCAACCTGTACCTAAGTTCGAACCACTTACCACGGACTCACTCACCGCTGGCCAGAAGGTTCAGCTCAGAATTTCTCATCCTGAAGGAGCGCCTATTCATCCAGATAAACACTTCCATATTGATTTCGGTTCAGCCCCCTACGCTCACAATGTCAGAATCGAACCAGAAGGCCCTCCGACCGGAAGCTACTTCTGGACATCAACATTCAGGCACCAAATCATGTGGGCGACTAATGTCAGGGACTCAACGGGTCATCTGCTAGAGGGGGCTACTGTCGATTTTGTCATAAATGTCGATGATCAAAATCCTTCTAACACTGTGAAATCGCAGCGCGTGACCGTCACAGGGGGAATCGCCGAATACGTCAGTTTCCCAGACTGCAGTGGGCGCCACGTGACGCCCCCTTTTACCGGGGTATTTGACTTCATCACAAAATGGCGGGCCACTTATAACACCGGCCATTGGCACGTTTCTGTCCGAGGCAACCCGGCCACTGGCAGCAGCCCCGTGCCTATCACGCAAGTTTGCTTAATGAACATCGTCGGCTAATATTGCAAGGCTAACGGCATTTTCATGCGGTTAGCCTTGTTGCAAACCAGAGCCAACGAAATGCCGACCGTATGGGACTGATAAACCGTCTATCGTATGCTCCACCAACCCTGCCAACATCCAGACATAGTCCTTTGCCGCTTTCTTGAATTCAGCATGTTCGTTCAGCAATTCGAAAAGCTGTTTTTCCAACTTCGCGTCGAGTGGACGCGAGATGTTTATCGGCCTAATGGTGCCTTCTTCATCAATTGAGAAACTTAGCTCGCCTAACAATTCAGGTTCAACGCACGCGGTCGTTTTTTTAACGTCTTTCCAGATATCATCCATTTGATCTGCTACGCACTCCGCCGCGCGTCTACGTGCATTTAATTTTAGATGCTCGTAAGCATCCCGCGGATTCAGTGATGCGTAGGATACGCAGCCGCCCTCATGCGAGCTCAGTGCGTTATCAAGTTTTATCTCGTGATACACATAATCGGGCTCCGGTTCACTGAGCACCCATTCGCATTCCCGAGCAGTTGCTTCATCCACTCCGCCATTCTTCTTAGCTTTCTCGTAAGCAATTTCAACTGCGCGTCTGTACGAATGATTTTGATCGACGATCAGATCCAGATTCATAGTGGCCTCTCATGCCAGGGTTACATGAGAGGTGTAACGGCAGATCGACGAATTAGCTGACCTGAAGACTTCGACCGATAACTCTCATCAGCCTGTATGAAATAGGCTACAGCGGGACTTGATCGTTTATTGGAAGTTTCCAATGGGTATCCCGCTGACGACCTGATCCAGCACCTCAACAACCTTTCACGTCTCCCCATCCGCAGTAGGTTGTTGAGGTTTTTTTTACCTGAAAAACACCGCTTCCCTGTAAGAGCTGCCGAAGGCTGCGAATAGCGGTGTGTCAGAAAAGCCGCCTTCGCAGCCTTCGGCAGCTCCTACACAGCGTTCCATCTGTCGGCGACTGTCATTTATGACAGTACTGCGCCATGCCGAACGGGATTAGGCTGAATTTTACAAATCACCAGGCAATCGGGGTTTGTTATTGGATTGATAAACAAAAGGACTACTGAAATGAGCAAGGATAAAAAGGGGCAAGCCCAAACACCCACCTTTGAGGACCTCGAAGCCTTATTGCGAGCGGGTAAGCAGGTCGTCACGACCACGCCCTACATCCCGGAAGCGTCGATTACCCATGAGTTACCCGCTCACAAAGCGAACGACCGCTTCAGGATCGTACTGCCGCAAATGGCGGATGAGTTCGAAGGGGTCGCGTTCCTCATAAGAGGTGCTATGTTTCCGATTTCGTACATCGAGGATAAACGGCTACCCTACAAACCTCACAAGGACACTGAAGATCTGATCACCAGAGACAGACTCAACAGAGAGTTCACTGTGGGGGAAAAAGTCGTGATCTGGCCATATCTCTGGGTCGGCGGCCAGCTGGCCGTGGGCAGTCGGTCCAAGGAAATCACCATCACCAGGCCTTGAATCAAAGGATGAGCGCCTTGCCTGTCCGGGCGCCCATCCGATCTGGTCGATGCCCCTCCCAGGTATCTGCGCGGGCTCAGGGCATCGCGCGCGTTGTGACTCGTTCGCAGACAAGCTCAATCGCTCCCGAAACATGGCTCACCACGATTACCACCCTCCACCCCGCTTTCGGTACGATGCGTTCTTCTCTGCTCACGAGGCGCGACTCATGTTGTTCGGCGCATTGCTTATCCTGACCTGGTTGGTCCTGCTGCTGCGTTACCCGGCGAAAGCCTTGCCCGTTTCCCTGGCGGCTGCGGCGGGCCTGGGGATTGTGGCGATGGTGGTCATCTGGCAGGACAGCCGGGAAACCCGACAACTGGAGCGGCTAGGCTTGCGGATGGACTACGCTCCAGACCAATGCCCCGCTGGCAAGCCGTTGCTGGTTTTGATCGACAACACCAACAAAGTCCCCCTACGTGAACTGCGCTGGCGTGTTGCCGCTTATGCCCCTGGCGACACCGTCAACCTCACCGATGATGCTTACGCAGGTCCACGCTACCGTGGCCCCGGCGATCTGCAGGCGGGCAGCCAGTGGCAGGATTGCTTGCCGCTGCCCACCCTGCGCCCCGGCTATCGCCCGCAGACTCTGGAATTTCGGGCTGAGCATGTACAAGGCAGTTTCGCGGATTAACCCATAAGGAACATTGACATGCCCAACGTCCTCATCACCGGTTGCTCCACCGGCATTGGCCGCGCCTTGGCTGATGCTTTCAAAAGCGCGGGGTATGAGGTCTGGGCCACGGCGCGCAAGGCTGACGACGTAGCGGCATTGAACGCTGCGGGCTTCATCGGCGTGCAACTGGACGTCAATGACGGCCCGGCGCTGGAGCGGTTGGCGGCCGGGTTTGAAGGTCTGGATGTGTTGATCAACAACGCAGGTTACGGCGCCATGGGGCCGCTGCTTGATGGTGGCGTGGAGGCCATGCAGCGTCAGTTCGAGACCAACGTGTTTTCCGTGGTAGGCGTGACCCGCGCGTTGTTTGCGGCACTGCGGCGCAATAAAGGTCTGGTGGTGAATATCGGCAGCGTGTCCGGGGTGTTAGTCACGCCGTTTGCCGGGGCCTACTGCGCGTCCAAGGCGGCAGTCCATGCGTTGACTGAGGCGTTACGCCTGGAGTTGGCACCGTTTTCGATCCAGGTTATGGAAGTCCAGCCCGGCGCGATTGCAACCAGCTTCGCAAAAAACGCCAGCCATGAGGCCGAACAGCTGATCAGTGAACAATCCCCTTGGTGGCCGTTGCGTGAAGGCATTCGTGCCAGGGCCAAAGCCTCACAGGACAACCCCACTCCGGCCGTTGATTTCGCCCGCGTCCTGCTGCGCGCCGTGCAACAAGCCGAACCACCGCGCCTGTTGCGGCTGGGTAATGGCTCGCGGGTCTTACCTTTGATGGCGTGGTTACTGCCTAAAAAATTGCTGGACGGCAAACTCAAGCAGCGCTTTGGCCTGGACAAAGTCCTGTGATCACCGTTACCGATCCGGTTACAGGCAGCGAAATCTACCCTTCCAGCCGGGACGCCAGCTTCTGCGACGCCTACAGAATCTCGGTGCCACCCAATCATGAGCCCATGCTGAAAATCGCGATGCAAGTCATGGGGTCGACGCCAGCATGGGTCGAGTTCCTGATGAGCTGCCGCAATAAGCTCGTCTCACTGCTGGGCTTGAAGAACCTTGGCGCGATGTCCGACCCGAATCGAAAAAAACCGCTTGAGGCTTACGCCATCGGTGACCGGATCGGCATTTTTACGCTCGTCTATCTGGCGCAGGACGAAGTGATCATGGGGGACAATGACAAGCACCTGAATGTGCAGGTATCGGTTCATCGCCAGCACACGCCGCAAGGCTGCGATCTGACGGTTGCCACCGTTGTGCACAACCATAACTGGCTGGGTCGGCTGTATATGGTGTTTGTGGCACCGGCTCATAAAGTCATCGTGCGGGCGATGTTGAAGCGTTATCTGCAGTGATGTTTTGCTGGGCCATTATTGTCCGGTTTGCCAGCAGGGCTCCCACAAGGACACTGACCGTCTCAACCCTTGAGACGGGCATGGATGGGGGCGGTGTTACTGACGACACAGATACTGCGCATGTGCCGGCCCCTTCCCGGCTGAAGCCGGTCCCACAGGATCCGAGGTGTCAGCAGGACTCCACTCGCACCAACGAACACGCAAGTTCGGTCTTGGCCATGCCAATCAAATGCACCACTGAGAACGCCAGGTCACGTTTCGGGCCGTTGAGGCTGTCGCCGGTTTCGTAGGCGGTGGCTGCTGCACAACTGAGCAGTTCGTCAATGTGGAGCAGGGACTATTCGAGGGTGTTTTGTATTTCAGGTGTTGCTGTGTTCACTGGAAAGACCTCGGATAAGGCCACCGAATGTTTGCTGCTAAACAAACAAAAGGTGGCAGCTTTGATACGGGTTAGCAGACCGGCGATCTTTCCAAAACCGGCGCACTTGAAAGTGCCCCGCACAAAGCCGCCATTAAGCGGAACTTGCGCCTGGAAAGAAGGACTCAGGCTGCTAAACCCGATCGCTGATAGTCAACGACCGACGCAGCCTAGAGATCCAAATCGCCCTGCGCAAGGGCTCGGGATTCTCTCGGAAACTTCACACAGAAGAAAGAGACAAGCCTGCGGACAGGGGGTGTAGGACTTGGTTTTTTAGTGACCTGAAGTTGCATAGTTGACGTAATTCCGTGGGAGCGAGCTTGCTCGCGAAGGTAATGACTCAGGCGCTGAAGATGCGGCGAATGTACCGGCCTCTTCGCGAGCAAGCTCGCTCCCACGTAGTTTCAGGGCGACTTGATCGGATTCACAATCACCGTACACGTAAGCCCCGCCGCCAGCAGCACGTCGTCCGGCACCTGATCCAGATGAATGCGCACCGGCACGCGCTGCGCCAGGCGGACCCAGTTGAAGGTCGGGTTGACGTCGGCGATCAGTTCGCGGCTTTGCGGGTTGTCGCGGTCGTAGATGCCGCGGGCGATGCTTTCCACGTGGCCTTTTAGCACTTGGCCCGTCATGAGCTGCATATCGGCTGGATCGCCGATACGAATATGCGGCAGTTTGGTTTCTTCGAAAAAGCCATAGACCCAGAACGAGTTCATGTCCACCACGGCCATCTTCGGCTCACCAATACGCGCATAGTCACCAGGGTGGACGTTGAGGTTGGTGACGTAACCGTCCACCAATGCCAGCACACGGGTGCGACGCAGGTTGAGTTCGGCCGCTTCCAGCCCGGCCAGCGCCAACTGGTAATCGGCCTGAGCCGAGGTCGCGATGGTGCTGGCGTCATCGCGGTTTTCGGTCGAGACCACCAGGTTGTCCATGTCGGCGCGGCGTTTGGCGTTGACCTTGCGCATCTCCCAGGTCGCCTTGCGCGAAGCCACCAGCGCCTGAGCCTGCTTGACGGCCACCTGATAGTGCTCCGGGTCGATCTGCAGCAGCAGGTCGCCCTTCTTCACTGGCTGGTTATCGCGCACCGGCACGGCCACCACCGTGCCACTGACATCGGCGGCAACGTTGATGATGTCGGCGCGCACCCGCCCGTCGCGGGTCCAGGGCGTGTCCATGTAGTTGACCCACAAGGTGCGACCGATCCAGATGGCCAATGCCAAGACCATTAACGTGGCGATCAGACTGAAGAGCTTTTTCATCATTGCTACTCGAAAAATCAACGGTAAACCGTCAGCGCGAGAGCGCCGAAGATGCAGGCAAACAGGCTCAGACGCAGCAACGCCGGGTGCCAGAAAAACCGGTACAGATCGAAGCCGGACAACAGCCGGTCCAGCGCCCAGGCCAGCACCAGCGCAATCAGAAAAACAACAGTGACGCTGGGCATATAGAGGCCATGAAAGGCGATTTCACGAGGCATGAAGCACTCCTTGACGGGCGTAGCTGGCCATCGGCGATTGGCGATCGAGCAGCGACGAGCGAATGAAGTGCAGGTAGCTTTTCACTCGCCGCAGCACGGACGTATCAAAGTGCGGAGCGAAGGGTTCGTCGCTGTTTTGCACGCGGTTGATGGCGTGATCGACAGCGGCCAGCGCCCGCCGCCAGTTGCTGTGATCCGGCTGGATGAACAGCCGGATCAACGCCCGGCCCATGACCCGAATCGCCACCCGCCAGGATTGCCAGGGGGCATAGGCCGGATGCACTGGCAGAATGGCCTGCTCGCGGCGCAGCTCGATGATCGCGTGGCCGATTTCCAGCACCACGAACATCCAGCGCAACAGTTCACGCTGCACCAGCGGTTTGCCTGCCGCCAGCCCATAGGCCTGGTGCATCAGGTCGCGGGTCTGGCTTTCAAAACTCGACCCCAGGCGATTGAGCGGCGCACTGATTGCAAACATCACCTGGCGGCGAAGATCGCCCTCAAGCCGGCGCCACATCCAGCGGCTGTTGGGCGGCAAAATGATCGCCCCGGCCGCCGCGCAGAGCAGCATGCCGAGGACCATGGCGAGGTAATCGTTGATGTAGGTGTAAGGGTTGTAGAGCGTCAGGTTGTCCGGCACCGAACCGATGCTGAAAAAGATCAACAGACCCAATCCGTAACCCGCCCACTGCGGCCGCGAGCCGAGGAACGCACCGAGCATGAACACTGGCGTCAGCCACAGGCATAACAGCGGGAAACCGTCGATGAACGGGAAGATGAAAAAGGTTTCGATAAACCCCAGCAGCGCGCCGAGCAACGTGCCGCAGGCCATGTGAAAGGACATGCGTCTGGGATTGTGGGTGGTGGACGAAAGGGCCACGGTTGCCGCCGAGACCAGAATCATCGTCGCGCCGCTGGGCCAAGCGGTCGCCACCCAATAGACACTCATCACCGACAGAATGAAGGTCGCCCGAATGCCCGCCGCCGCTGCCGTGAGCCAGCTGGTCCTGGACAGAAACTGCTCTTGCCACTGTTCCCGGATGTGATTGTGTTCGGCCAGTGAGGCATGGGTCTGGGCGTAGTCATGCATGTCGCTGACCAGCCGATAGAGCAACTCGTAAGCGGTGTGCAAATCCAGCCGTTCGGCTTCACTGGGCTGGAGCTCTTCCAGGGAGGCTCGCTCGGTTCGTACTTGTTGCGCCAGCCGTGCCTTGAAGTCTTCCAGTTCGCGCACCAGATGCGTGGCATCGCCAGGGGTCAAAAACCGATTGGCGAAGCCGTCGAGTAATTGCGCCAGCGCGCTGAGCCCGGGTTCGGCGGCCATCACCACCCGGCTTACGCCATCACCACGCAAGCGTTCGAGTAATTGGTGCAAGGCATTGAAGCGCGTGGTGATGGCCATGAATTCACTGTTCAGCCGATTGAGCCGACCATTGCGCCGACGCATGTGCGGGTCTTCGAACACCGTGACGCTGCGCAGCCCTTCCAGACCGATGGCTTCGGCGACGAAACGGACGTTGCCGGTTTCAAAGGCCTCCCGCGAATGGGCGCCCCGCAGCCCTTGGGCGACAAAGTGGGCGAACACCCCGAAGCGCAGATACAAGGCGTTGCGCATCGCAGCGCCTGAACTTTGCGGCAGGATGGCAGCGCTGACGGCGGTGGAGCAGACGATCCCCAGGCTGATTTCCAGCACCCGCCAGACAGCCGCCATGAACGACCCTTCTGGATGCGCCAGTGCGGGCAGGCCGACCATGGCGGCGGTGTAGCCCGCCAGGACAAAACCATAAGCGCGAAAATTGCGATAACGCGCCGCCCCCGCCGAACACAAACCCACCCACAAGGCCAGGCTGCCGAGAAACAGTTCGGAGTTCTGCGCGAACAGCGCCATGAGCACAACCATCACCGTCGAGCCCGCCAGACTGCCGAGCAGTCGGTAGAAACTCTTGGCAAACACCTGGCCGCTTTGCGGCTGCATGACGATGAACACGGTAATCATCGCTGTGCGCGGCTGCGGCAATTCCAGGCGCAGGGCAAGCCAGTAAGTCAGGAACGCGGCGATCAGCACCTTGAAGATGTAGATCCACGTCACCCCGTCGCTACGCGCCCAGCTGTTGAATTCCCGGCGCCAGGGGAGTTGGGTGATGGATTTCATGCGGCGGCAACCTCTGTAGGAGCTGCCGGAGACTGCGAAAGCGGTATATCTGAGAAAACGATTCGCAGCCTTCGGCAGCTCCTACAGGGATGCCGCCCAGCGGGAGTACCGCAAATCCCCTGTGGGAGCGGTGCTTGCCCGCGATATTGGCGACGCGGTTTTGCAGCCATACCGAGGCGCCTGCATCGCGGGCAAGCCTCGCTCCCACAGAAATCACGCGCCGTCAGGGCAATCGATATCCCCCGTGGGAGCGAATTCATTCGCGAAGGGGATTTTGCAGGCGATAAACCTTTATCGGGTGTACGGGCCTCTTCGCGAATGAATTCGCTCCCACAGTCAGGGGTTCCCAGCCCAGAACTCAGTGCACTTGATATTCTCACCGCCCAAACACCGCCAACGCCGCGGGGGTTTTCGGGGCTTGGGTTTTGTCGTCAGTCGGCACATCGCTGCCCGCCTCCAACCCGCCACCCAGTGCCACCACCAACTCGGCATGAGCGGTCAACCGCGCCGCCTGGATCTGTTGCTGAATCTGTTGCTGACGAAACAGCAGCGTCTGGGCATTGAGCACGTTGAGGTAGTCAGTCAGGCCGCGCTGATAGGCGATCCTCGCGATGTCGTAAGTCTTCTGCGCTGAAGCCACCGACTCGCTGACGAACACCTGCTGCTTGTCCATGGATTCGCGGCGGATCAATTGATCGGAAATGCTTTTAAGTGCGCTGATCAACGTCTGGTTGTACTGCGCCACTGCCTGGTCATAACCCGCCGACGCTTCACCCAATTGCGCCCGCAATCGTCCGCCGTCAAAGATCGGCAAGCTGACCGCCGGACCCGCGCCGTAGTTGAATTTGCGACCGGCGAGGAATTCCAGCATGCCGCCGCCGGTGGCCATGTAATCCAGATTGCCGACCAGATCGACATTGGGATAGAAACCGGCATGAGCCACGTCTATCCCCCGCGCCTGAGCGGCAACGGCCCAGCGGCTGGCGACCACATCAGGACGCTGGCCCAGCAATTGCGCAGGCAGAGCCGAGGGCAGTTTCAGCGCGTTGGCGAGCGACAGCGTCGGGCGTTGCAGCACCGCGCCCTGCCCCGGCCCTTTACCCGCCAGCGCCGCCAGCTGGTTGCGGCCAAGCGCTATGGCTTCGTCCAAGGCATCGATTTGCCGATGGGTCTCGGGCAGCGGCGTTTCGGCCTGGCTGACTTCGAAATGGGTGCCGATACCGCCTCTGAGCCGACGCTGGGCCAGGTCGAGGATCTGCTGTTGCTGATCAAGCGTCGCTTCGACGATGTCTCGCTGGGCGTAATTCAATGACAGCTGGATGTAGGCGCGCACGATGTTGTCCTGCAATTCCAGCTGCGCCTGACGCTCCTGGGCGGCGCTCATGTGCGCCAGGTCAAGGGCCTTTTCGCTGGCATTGCTTTCCCGCCCCCAGAAGTCCAGCGAATAGCTCAAGCCAAGGGACGCATTGTTGTCCCAGGTGGTGGAATTGGCGAGTGCGCCGGGGCCGTAAAACTGATCGCTGGCCCAGTTGTGCCGCTTGAGCGAAGCGTCGCCAGTCACCTGCAACGCCTCGGCGGATTCGGCCAGGCCGGCCATGGCTCTGGCCTGACGCACCCGCGCAGCCGCCATGGCCAGGCTCGGCGCGCTGGCGGCGGCCAGTTCTATCCAGTGGTTGAGTTGCGGATCGCCGTAAGCCTGCCACCATTGGGCTGCGGGCCAGTGCGCCTCTTGCCCGGCGTTGCGAATGGCTTGATCGATGGCCAGGCTTTCAACAGGCAAAGCACTGCCTTGAGGTGCGATCCCGCCGGTGCCGATGCAGCCGCTGATGACTAACGTTAAAGCCCAGACACTGAAGGGCGCGGCCCCCCGGATGATGCGACGCACTGCTAGAGCTTCCCGACGTAAGGTGAAACGACCTGAATGCCGCGATTCTAGGGACCGCCACGTGCGCCGATAAGCCAGAGGAAATGTGAATCTTTGTTACAGGAACGGAGATAATCCGTTGGTATGCTGACATGGCCCAGTTACTTCGTGTCACAATTTGCCATCTCTTCAGAGAACTGCCCATGGATACCTTGCAAAACATGCGCGCGTTCAGCTGTGTGGCCCAGGCCGGAAGCTTCACGGCGGCTGCCGTGCAACTCGACACCACCACTGCGAACGTGTCACGCGCCGTTTCGAATCTTGAAGCCCATCTGCAAACCCGTTTGCTCAACCGCACGACACGCCGAATCGCGCTCACAGAAGCCGGCAAGCGTTACCTGCTGCGGTGCGAGCAGATCCTCGGGTATGTCGAAGAAGCCGAAGCCGAGGCCAGCGACGCGCATTCGCGTCCGGCGGGCCAGCTCAAAGTGCATTCGATGACGGGCGTGGGTCAGCACTATGTGATCGATGCGATTGCCCGCTATCGACGCAACCACCCTGACGTGTCGTTCGACCTGACCATGGCCAACCGCGTCCCGGATCTGCTCGAAGAAGGCTATGACGTGTCGATCGTGCTGGCCAGCGAGCTGCCGGATTCGGGGTTTGTGTCTCAGCGCCTGGGGATTACTTACAGCATCGTTTGCGCGTCACCCGAGTACGTCAAAACCTTCGGCATGGCGATCAAACCCAACGATTTGCTCAACCACGCCTGCCTGCGGCTGGTCAGCCCGGTATTCCCGCTGGAGAAATGGCTGTTCACCGGCCCCGAAGGCCAGGAAGTGGTCAGCATCAACACCTCGCCTTTTCAGGTCAATTCGGCGGACGCCATGGAGGCGGCGATCAGCAGCGGCATGGGCGTGGGGATTCTGCCTATTTATTGCGCCATCGAAGGCCTGCGCAACGGCACGCTGGTGCGGGTGCTACCTGAATACCGCTCCCATGAGCTGAACCTGTACGCCATCTACCCGTCCCGCCAGTACCTGGACGCGAAGATCAAGACGTGGGTGGAATACCTGCGCGGTTCACTGCCGGAAATCCTCGCCGCCCACGAGGCTGATCTGCAAAGCCATGCGCTGCGTGACATCGCCTGATCTGATTGCAATGCATCCCCTGTAGGAGTGATGGGGGCTTGTCAGGCAATGAATGGTTGCCTGCAGTGCCGCAATCGCGAGCAAGCTCACTCCTACAGATCTGGCCGTGTCAGGGTCAGCTAAAAAACCGGGTGCCTCTGGACCAGCAAGAATGTTAGCGTGCTACCCATTTCTAACAAAAGTCCGAGGAGTAGCTGCCCGATGAAAAAGACTGTACTTGCCTTCAGCCGTGTATCCCCCGAAATGGCCGAGCGCCTGGCGCGGGATTTCAATGTGATCGTGCCAGACCCGAAACTGGGCGACCTGAACGCGCAGTTCAATGACGCCCTGCCCCAATGCCACGGGATGATCGGCGCCGGTAAACAACTGGGGCGTGAACAACTGGCGGCCGCCACGCAGCTGGAAGTGGTGTCGAGCATCTCGGTGGGCTATGACAATTACGACGTCAGCTACTTCAACGAGCGCGGCATCATGCTCACCAACACCCCGGACGTGCTGACCGAAAGCACCGCCGACCTGGGTTTCTCGTTGATCATGAGCAGCGCCCGACGCGTCGCCGAGCTGGACGCCTGGACCAAGGCCGGGCAGTGGAAACGCAGCGTCGAAGCGCCGCAGTTTGGCACCGACGTACATGGCAAGACGCTGGGCATCGTCGGCATGGGCAACATCGGCGCGGCGGTTGCGCGTCGCGGTCGGCTGGGTTTCAACATGCCGATCCTGTATAGCGGCAACAGCCGCAAGCCGGCGCTGGAACAGGAACTCGGCGCGCAATTTCGCAGCCTCGACGAGCTGCTGGCCGAATCGGACTTCGTCTGCCTGGTGGTGCCATTGAGCGAGAAGACCAAACACCTGATCAGCCGTCGCGAGCTGGGTTTGATGAAATCCAGCGCGATACTGATCAACATTGCGCGTGGGCCGATTGTCGATGAGGCCGCGTTGATCGAAGCCTTGCAGAACGGCACTATTCGCGGCGCTGGCCTGGATGTGTACGAGAAAGAACCGCTCAGCGAGTCGCCGCTGTTCAAGCTGAGCAACGCGGTAACCCTGCCGCACATCGGCTCGGCCACCACCGAAACCCGCCAGGCCATGGCAGACCTTGCCTACACCAACCTGCGCGCCGCATTGCTGGGTGACAAGCCGCAGAACCTGGTGAATCCGCAGGTGTGGAAGGGCTAAGCCCGAATCCGTTGGAGCGAGGCTTGCCCGCGAATGGGTCGCTGCGGTGTAACAGATTCACCGCGTTATGGTTTTTCGCGGGCAAGCCTCGCTCCAACAGTGCTATGCCAGCTTCGCCTGTACCGGCACCATCACCTTCGGTTTCCTGAACACCAGCACATTGCCCAGCATCACCAACACCAACCCCATCAACGCCGGGGCGGTCCATTGGTAGCCTTCGACAACCGCCGAGATGTTCAGCGCCACCACGGGGAACAACACCGTGCAATACGCCGCCCGTTCAGGCCCCATGCGGCCGACCAGGGTCAGGTAAGCGGTAAAGCCAATCACCGAACCCGGGATCACCAGATACAGCAGCGAGCCGACGTAGCGAGTGTTCCATTCGAATCCGAACGGCGTGCCGCTGATCAGGCAATACAGGCTGAGCATCGCTGCGCCATAGAACATGCCCCAGGCGTTGGTGGTCAGCGGTCGCAGGCCAGCTTTCTGTTGCAGGCTGGAAAGCATGTTGCCCGCCGAAAAACACATCGTGCCGAGTAACGCCAGGCCCAGGCCCAACAGGGTTTCGCGGCTGGCGCTGTGGCCGGACAACTCAGGCCAGAACATGCAGCCCAGGCCGATCAAACCCAGCGCCCCGCCCGTCAGTACGTTGCGGGCGACTTTCTGCCTGAAGAAAATCCGCGCATTCAACGCGTTCCACAGCGTCGCCGTGGAGAACACCACGGCAATCAAGCCGCTGGGGATCCACTGACTGGCCGTGAGGAAGCACATGAAGTTGACGCAGAACAGGCACAGACCCTGCGCCATACAGATCAACTGCCCGCGCTGATTGACCTTCTGCAGCTTGCCGCTGATCAGCAGCACGGCAAACAACACCAGTGCCGCCAGGCCAAAGCGATAAACAATCGACACCGCGATCTCGACCTCGCCAAGCTGCAATTTCAAGGCAATCCAGGTCGTGCCCCAGATCAGGACGGTCAGCAGATAAAGGGAAAGGTTCATGACGCGACTCTTGTCTGGATGAAGAAACGAGCCATGAGTCTGCGGCCCGACGCAGCAGGCCACTTGCATAATCTTGCGCATTTGCATGGCCGATGGCTGGCAGCGGGCCACGCAAGAGGTAGGATGCGAGGCATAGAGGACGCAGCATGCCAGCCATCGAGTCGATCCAGGTCTTCCAGGCCCTGAACAGTTCACCCCATGCCCAACTGGAGCAAAGCGCGGCGCTGGGCGATGGTCTGGTGGCGGCCTTGTGGAACAACCGCCACGACTTCCAGGAATATCACGCGCCCAGCCATCACACCCTGTCGTGCTACATCGACGGCGGAACGGGCACATTCCGCCGCGACCGGCCCGATCACAAGGGCAGCCCGGGCAAGCTCTGCACCCTGCCCGCTGGCCATGAATCGGCCTGGGTGATCAACGGCAACATTCGTCTGGCGCATCTATATATCAGCCCGGAACACTTTGCCATGGGCTGCATTACCCTGCTGGACCGCGAACCTCGCGAGCTGCAATTGCGCGAAGACACCTTTCACGACGATGCCGAGCAAGTCGCGCGCTTTCGCCAGTTGATCCAGATGAACTGGAGTGAACCCGGCGAACGCTTGCTTACCAGCAGCCTGGCCCATGAAATGCTCAGTCGCGCCTTGCTGGGCCAAGTGGGGCTGCGCGACGGCTTGCGTCTCAAGGGCGGCTTGGCGCCGCACCTGCGTCGGCAATTGGTCGAGTACATCGAAACGCACCTGGCCGAGCCCTTGAGCCTGGGCGAGCTGGCGGGGCTGTGTGCGTTGTCCGAATATCACTTCGCGCGGATGTTCCGCGAAAGCTTCGGCCTGCCGCCCCATCAATACCTGCTGGCCCGCCGCGTGAACCACGCCCGGCATTTGCTGCGCACCACGCGCCTGGCCTTCGGCGCGATCGCCCTGGAATGCGGCTTCGCCAGCGCCAGCCATTTCAACAACCGCTTCCGGCAAGTGGTGGGGGCTACCCCGGGGGAGTTTCGCAGTGCATTTACGAACCGGGTATGAACTGTGGTTGAGTCTCAAGCTCCTTCAAAACTCCACCGTGCTGGACACCACCACTTGCCTTGAATCGCCCATTGAGACGAAGTAGCGGTTGACGCTGGAGGTGAAGTAAGTGCGGTCGAAGAGGTTTTTCAGGTTGATCTGCAGGCGAACCTTTTGCCCGTCAAATCGGGTGTCGTAGCTGGCGAAGGCATCGGCCACGGTGTACGACGGCAGGTTGAAATCGTCGGTCGGGTTACCCGCACGTTCGCCCACGTAATGCGCACCGGCCCCCAGGCGTAACCTGTCATTACCCAGAACACTGCCCACTTCATATACCGCTGACAACGAGCCACTGTGACGGGCCGCGTTTTGCAGGCGATTGCCCTTGAGCAGCGGATCTTCTGTCACCTGCGCGTCGGTAAAGGCATACGCACCGAGCAGGCTCCAGCGCTCACTCAACTGGCCACTCACATCCAGCTCCAACCCTCGGGAGCGCACCTCACCCGCCGAGCTGTACACCGTATTGGCGCTGGCGGCGCCGAAGTTGGCGACCAGCACGTTGCGCTTGCTGATGTCGAACAACGCCAGGTTGCCACTCCAGGTTCCCGGCACGTCCCACTTCGCCCCCAGCTCCCAGGCCTGGCCCTCTTCAGGCAGGGTCCCGGAGTCCAGCACCAGGCCACCACTCAACGGCGCGATGCTGGAATTGGGCTTGAAGGATTCGGTGTAGCTGCCATAGAACGACAGCTGCTGATCAACGCGATACACCAGCCCGGCACGGGGTATCCATTTATGCCCGGCGGTATCGGTGTTGACCGAGAACGGACGACCTCTACCCGCCAACTGGTCGTATGTCTGATAGCGCCCGCCCGCGAGCACAATCCACTGCTCGTTGAGGTGCACGGCATCCTGCACAAACAGCGAATGGGTGCGCAGCGTG
Source organism: Pseudomonas viridiflava (assembly GCF_900601905.1). Classification (GTDB taxonomy): domain Bacteria; phylum Pseudomonadota; class Gammaproteobacteria; order Pseudomonadales; family Pseudomonadaceae; genus Aquipseudomonas. Next base: position 167,297 of record NZ_UWFA01000259.1, on the reverse strand, counting down.
TCGCTCTGCGCGCTGTCCGGGTCGCTGGACAAGGTACCCTGCACCTCCTGCCCGTACACAGGGTTCAGGTAACTGAACGTGGTCAGGCTTTTCTGGCGGATCAGGTCGGCGCGAGCAACCTTGCGGTACTCGTCATCCACACCCACCAGCACCTCATGACGAAAACCCGCTGCCTGCAGATCGCCGTTCAGGGTCAGCGTCGTGAAGCGGTCGGTGCTCAACGCGCCCAGCGTCCCGTCCATGGAGCGGGTCAAGGTGCCATTCACAGGATTAACGGCGGTGACCCGCACCTGACTGGCATCGTAGGTTTCGCGGTTGTAGCTGTAACCCAGATGGCCTTTCCAATGGTCATCGAACGCGTGATCGGCTTCCAGGCGATACAGATCCGAACGACCCTCCATGCTGTTGAAAGGCTCGTCCAGGCGGCGCGTCGTGGGAATATCCAGCGGATGGTTGGTAACCGGGTTGATGGCCGTCCCACGATCAAACGGCGAGAGAAATTCACGGTGCTCAAAGGCGGCCGTGAGTTGCGTGTCGTCCCTGAACCAGCTCAGGGAAGGTGACACCAGCGACTCGCGATGCACGCCGTAATTGCGCCAGTAATCTTCATCCGCGTGATCGACGACCATCCGGTACGCCAGCCCGGATTCTCCCAGTGCGCCGGTGCTGTCGAAGGTGCCACCGCTGCCATTCTTGCCTGACCCGTAGCGAGAGCCGGTCGCGGTCAGGGCACTGTAAGGCTGTAACTCCGGGCGTTTGCTCACCACGTTGATCACCCCGCCGGGATCCTGAATGCCGTACAGCAACGTCGAAGGTCCCTTGAGCACTTCGATCCGTTCAGCCGTGGCATTGAGGCTGCGGCCCTGCACGATGGGCATGCCGTCGCGCATGATCGAGCCGTCGCGGTTTTCGCCAAAACCACGCTTGACGAGGGTGTCCTGGGTGCTGCCCAGCGTGTTGCCCTGAGTCATCCCGCTGACATTGCGCAGGGCGTCGTCAAGATTGCGCGGCGTCTGATCGGCCAGCACTTGGGCGGGTACGACGGCCACCGCCTGGGGTGTTTCCAGCACGGGCGTCGACGAGCGTAGAACCGAAGTGCTGGCGGTGGGCTGGTAGCTGCTGCGCATCGGCGTCGAGGACTGGATCTGCGTAGCCGCCAGATTGATCGCGCCCTCGGCGGCCACTGTCTGCAGGGTGAACGTGTGCTCGGTGGCGCGACGATAGGTCAGCCCGGATCTGGCCAACAGTCGGGCCAGTGCCTGTTCGGCGCTGAACTGCCCTTCGAGCGCCGGTGCGCTGATTGCATAGGGGGTTTCCTGGGTGTAGATAACACCCAGGCCGGTGACCCGGCTGAACTCGCTCAAAGCCTGGGGCAGCGGCTTGGCCGGGATCGAAAAATTGAACACAGCCTCGCTCGCTTGCGTGGTGCTGATGGCAGCGAGCAATAAAGAGCCAAGCACAGCGCTGAAGGTTGAGGAGTTCATACTGTTACCCGGTTGACTGACCAATCCTGCTAAAGACTCTAGGCAGGCTTGCAATGCGTAGCGCTTATGGGACCGGCTTTAGCCGGGAAGGCGGGAATCTTCCCAGGCAGAAATCAGCGCACCACGATCACCCGCCCCATCACGCTGTACTCCTCAAACCCCACCACGGACTTCAAGGCGGCCAGCACCGCTTGCGGGTCGTTGCTGGGGAAGCTGCCGCTGACGCGTGTTTCGCCCAGCTGCGCGTTGAGCAACAGGATGCGGCCAGGGTAGTAACGACTCAGATCGTTGATCACATCGGCCAGTGGCGTGCGGTAGTAATTGAGCCAGCCGTCGCGCCAGGCCAGCTGGTGTTGCGGGTCGATGCTCTGCGGTTCGCCAGTGCGGCTCTGGTCATAGGCCACACGCTGGGCCGCGCCGAGAATGCGCGCTGGCTCACCGTGCACCGACTTGACCCCGACCCGACCGGACAACACCGTGACCTGCGCGCCCTGCTCTTGCAGGCGGACTTCGAATTGCGTACCCAGCACCTGCGTCTGGCCGCCATGGGCATCCACCACAAATGGCTCGCCGGTATGAGTCACCTGAAAAAACGCCGCGCCACGGCGCAACTGCACATGGCGCTCGCCTTGGCTGAAATCGATCGCAATGGCACTGTCGGCATCCAGCGTGACCTGCGACCGATCGGCCAGCACCACGGTGCGCACCTGACCTGGCGCGGACACATAATCAGCCCCCAGATCATCTGCCCAACGCGTCGGCTGCCAGCCCGCGCCGATAACCAACGCCAGTAACAGGCACGCGGCCATGGCCAGACCTACGGACCAGCGTTGCACAGGGCGACGGGTTTTAGGGCGCGCAGCATCCATCTCGCGCAACAGCGCTGCCAGGGCCACCGAGTCTTCGTCAGCAAGCCGCGCAGCGGGACCTTCGCTCAACTCCCAGAGCACCTGGGCCTCGGCGTAGGCCTCGGCATGAGCGGGATCCGCCTGCAGCCATTGGCTGAAATCCAGTTGATCGCGACTGCTCGGGGCGTCGTGCAGCAGGCTCAGCCAATCCAGAGCGGCCTGTTGTTGCGCCGCCGAAACCGGGACCGGCGTCATGGACGTTTTCATCAACGCGCAGCCTCCGGCTTCAAGCGAGTGGCGCGAACCGGCGACGCAGACTGTTCCAGACTCGCCTTGCAGGCTTGCAGAGCGCGCATCATATGTTTTTCCACGGCACTTTGCGAAAGACCCATGACCTTGGCTATTTCCCCGTACTTGCGGCCATGAATGCGGTTAAGCAGAAAGATCTGCCGGGTACGCTCAGGCAGTTCGCGCAGTGCCGCCTCGACGTGGCGCAGGTCGTTACCTGCCTCCAGCGCAGCCTGGGGTTCATCCACCTCGTGTTCGAGGCCGTCGGTCATCAGGCCTTCGCTGATCCGCTGACGCACGCCTTCGCTGCGCAAATGATCGACCGCGATATTACCGGCGCAGCGCAACAGGTAAGTGCTGAGTTCTTCGACCTGCACCAGTGGCCTGCGCCAGAAGCGCACGAACAAGTCCTGCACCAGATCGGCCGCAGTTGCCCGACAGCCCACCCGACGGCGGACCAGCGCTTCCATTTGCGGACGCTGGGACAGGAACACTTCGAGAAAATGTGCGCGCCCGCCTTTGGCCGAGTCAGTCGCCGTGGAGACCGGCCGCTGAGGCTGATTGGATTCGGGAGCCGGTGCGCTATTCATGGCGGCGCGGTCAGGCCAGCAATTGATTGAATGCTGCCACCGGGCTCAACAACAGCCCCGCCACCGCCAGCATCAAGGCCAGCCTTGGCCGGAAGGGGATCAGAAACACCAGCAACAGAGCACTGCCCATCAAGGCCGCAAACCACTGCACCAGCGCCAGGCCCCAGCCGTCGGCGCTCAGTGCGCTCGACAGCGACAGGCACAGCAGCGCCCAGCCGAGCACTTTGAGCAAGCGCCCGCGATTGACGCTGAGTTTGCTGCGCAGCAACTCGCCATGGTGCCTGGACATGGACAGGCACAGGGCGGTGAAACCCACGTAGCACAACAGGGTCGCCAGCAGCATCAGTGCACCTCGCTTTCAAGCTGACGGCTATCAATGTGTTTGCCCGGCGACCGCCCGACCGTTGCCGCGAGCACTGGTGCAACAGGGCGAAACCGGGTCGCGCCCCAAGCCATGAACAGACCGGTTGCCAGCGCCGTCAGGTCAAAGCCGACCAGCGCCCAGTCAGCTTGGCGCAGCGATGCCAGCAGATAACCGCCACCGGTCACGATATCCAGCACCGGCAACCCGGCGAACAACACCCCGCCCAGCGCCAGTTGCTCACGCCAGCCCTGACGCCCGTTGCGCAACAAAGCGTGCAGGACCATCAGGCCCCAGACGCTGAAAAATACGTTGATCTCCCAATCGCTGCGCCCGGCAACGCTCACCGGCAACAGGCGGTTAGCCCAGAAGAACGCCGCCACGGCGACCATTAATCCGGCCATGCCTGCCACGTTCAGCACATGCACCAGACGCAACTCCAGCGGCAACACGCCGCTGGCCGCATGCCTGGCCTGTCGTTTGGCCAGCCACATCACCAGCCCGGTGCCAATCATCGCAGTGCCCGCGATGCCAAAAATGAAATACAACCAGCGCAACAACGGGCCGGCGAATTCGCCGATATGCAGGCCGTACATGGCGCCCGACACCAGCATCGGCCCGGAGCGAGGGGTCGGAGAGGTCTGCAACGCGCCGCTCACGCCATTGAAGATCAGCGCCACACCGTTGTCATGAATCATGCTGTCCGCCGCGCTGCGAAACACCGCCACGGTGGCGTTGGCATCCCCGGGGTTGTTGACCACGATGCGACCGACAGAGCCATCCCCCCATTGCCCCTGGGCCGCCGACAGCACCGGCATCAACGGTGTCAGCGGCGCGGGAGTGCCAGCGGCCCTGGCGCCGTTGGTGCTGGGGAAGATATCGGCGTAGAACGCCTGAACGTTGTCGCCATAGGAGGCGATGATGCTGGCAGGCATGACCATGGACATGAAAATCACCAGGCTGCTGTAGGTGATCATCAGGTGAAACGGCAAGGCCAGAACGCCAATTGCATTGTGCCCGTCGAGCCAGGAACGCTGGCCTTTGCGCGGGCGGAAGGTGAAGAATTCCTTGAAGATCTTTTTGTGGGTGATGATGCCGGTGATCAGCGCAATGAACATCAGCATCGCTGCGGCGGTTGCCAGCCAGCGGCCCCACGGGTGCGGCATTTGCAGCTGGAAGTGGAAGCGATAGAAAAACTCGCCGCCCATGCTGCTGCGGGTTTCGATTTCGGAACCGGTCTGCGGGTCGAGGCTCTTGCGCATGAAACCGCGTCGCCCTTCCTGACCCGGCGTCTGCCACATCACCCCGAGCGCCGGTTCACGCTCATCGGGCAGGTTGATGATCCAGCGCGACGCACCCGCTGCGTTCTGCTGCAGGTAAGCCTGGGCGCGCTCCATGCTGGCCGCCGTCGACACCGAACGCACCGGGATTTTCGGGTGGGTCCAGCGGTTTATCTCGGACTTGAAGTAGGACATCGTGCCGGTGAGGAAAATCGCGAACAACAGCCAGCCGAAGATCAGGCCGATCCAGGTGTGTAGCCAGGCCATGGCCTGCCGGAAGCCTTCTTTCATGACCACCACCGCCCGATGCCGAATATCGCCGCCAACACGGCTGCTGGCAGCAGGATGCCAAGCCACGCCCGCCAGGCCGTGCGGCAGGCGAAGCACCAGATCACCGCAACCAGGTACGTCAGGAACGACAGCAACATGCCGGTGACCACGGCATCCGCCCGGCTCATCGGTAACCACTGGCTCAGGCAGACGCTGGTCAGCGCCGCCAGCAGGTAGCCGCCGAACAACGCAGCCAAGGTTCGCGAGGTGACGGCCAGACGATAGGCGAGCGAAACCTGTGCGCTTCCGGCTTTGCGCGGCGGTTTCTTGAGCTGCGAGGTGTCCATCGTTGCGCCGTCCATTAACACGCGGCCGCCCGAGACTGGCAGCACACTGGGGAGCAACGGCGTTGAATCGGCATGGGATATTCCTGATCAGGGGCTATCACGCGATGGTTTTGTGACCAAATGCGCGAGCAGACCGCAATATTAATGATAAATATTCTCATACGCAAAAGAGTCTGACAGAATCCTCGGCAATTAATGATTCATCGCGGACTGCAGCAGCTCATGCCCAACGCCCAATACGTGCTCAACGACACTGTCGAAGGCCTGTATCACGCCCATCACAACTGGCTGACAGGCTGGTTGCGGCGTCGCCTGGGCTGCCCGCACAGCGCCGCGGACCTGGCTCAGGACACCTTCGTCAAAGTCCTGCTGGCCAGGGATACGCCGCAAATCATCGAGCCTCGGGCGTTCCTGACGACCATTGCCAAACGTGTGCTGTGCAACCATTACCGACGTCAGGACCTGGAGCGCGCCTATTACCAGACGCTGCTGGAACTGCCCGAATGCGTTGCGCCGTCCGAAGAAGAGCGGGCGATCATCCTCGAAACCCTGGTGGAACTGGACCAACTGCTCGACGGCCTGCCGATGGCGGTCAAGCGTGCGTTTCTGTTATCTCAGGTCGATGGCTTGAGCCACGGCGAAATCGCCGGGCAGTTGGGGATTTCCATCGCCACGGTCAAGCGGCACCTGAACAAGGCCGCGCTGCGCTGCTATTTTTCGCTATGAAAAGCCCGTTATGAATGCCAATGCAGACTCCCTGAACAAGTCCGATATTTCGCCCCAGGTGGCGGAGCAGGCTGTCGGCTGGCTGATCGAAATGCAGAGCGGATCGTTCGCCGCGCAGCGCCAGCAGGCCTGGCAGCACTGGCTCAACAGCAATGGCGAACACCAGCGCGCCTGGGCACATATCCAGCGGGTCAATCAGCGTTTGAGCGGGTTGTCTTCGCCCCTGGCTCACGCTGCACTCAGCGCGCCGAAATCCGCAGGCCGGCGTCAGGTGTTGAAACTGTTGCTGTTACTGGGTGCAGGCTCGGCAGCAGGTTGGGGTTTGCGGGACCAGATCGCGTTGCAGCCACTGCTGGCCGACTATCACAACGGCGTTGGCGAGCAGCGCAGAATTGCCCTGGCCGATGGCAGCCAGATCCACCTCAATACCGCCAGCGCCATCGATGTGCACTTCGATGCCCGGCAACGGCTGATCAAACTGCTACAGGGCGAGATCCTGCTGACTACCGCCAACGATTCACGGCCGCTGAACCTGCTCACGGCCGAGGGGCACATCCAGCCGACCGCCTCGGACAGCCGTTTCGACGTCCGCCAGCTGCAAGGCAAAACGCGTCTGGCCGTGTTCAGCGGCAGCGTGCAGATCAGCCCTGCCAGCTTTGCCGGCCGGGGCTTGCAGCTGCAGGCGCAGCAGCAGGTGGTGTTCGACCGCAACGCCTGGGAACCGGTGCGCCCGGTGGATGCCAATAGCGGCGCATGGGCGGACGGCATGCTGGTGGCCGCACACATGCGCCTCGAGGACTTTCTCGCCGAACTGAGCCGCTATCGCCGTGGCCGCCTGGAGTGCGACGCCGGGGCCGCTGACCTGTTGATCTCCGGCAGTTATCCGCTGGCCAACAGCGAGCGGATCCTCGATCTGCTTGAAGTGGCTTTGCCGGTCAGAGTCAAAAGGTTTACCCGATACTGGGTGACGGTTGAGGCACGGGTTTAGCCTGGATTGAAATGCAATTCCCTGTGTATTCCAATCTGAAACTATTTTTCAAAACCATGAGCCGTTTCTGCTTCCTCGCGTGACAGACAGGAAAAGCACCTTACTCGTCTCGCCAAAGGACTCCTGCATGTCTGCTCGCCCAAGTCGCCTTTCTCCCCTCGCCCGCTCGTTGCGGCACATCCTGTTCGGTGCCGGTCTTTCCCTGTGCGGCGTTGCTCTGGTACATGCGGTTGACGCTGTCAGCAAGCCGTATCACATCGCGCCCAGCGCACTGGAGACCGCGCTGAATCAGTTCGGTCGGGAAGCGGGCGTGCTGATTTCCTTTGGCTCGCAGATCACCAGCGGTTTGCAGAGCCGTGGGCTGGAAGGCGAATACACCGCTGAGCAAGGTCTGGCGGCGTTGCTCGAAGGCACCGGATTGCAGGCCACGGCCGATGGTCAGCAAGGTTTCACCCTGCAGCCGGTCACCGCGCAGGTCAATGGCCCAATAGAGCTGGGTGCCTCCACCGTCGTCGGCGACTGGCTGGGCGAAGCGCAGCAGACCAATGTGTTTGAACACCCCGGCGCCCGTGACGTGATTCGTCGTGAAGAAATCGACCGTATCGGCGCCACCAGCGCCCGCGATGTACTCAACCGCATCCCCGGCGTCAACGCCCCGGAAAACAACGGCACCGGCAGCCACGACATGGCGCTGAACTTCGGTATTCGCGGCCTTAATCCGCGGTTGGCCTCGCGCTCCACGGTGCTGATGGACGGCATCCCGGTGCCTTTCGCGCCATACGGCCAGCCGCAGCTGTCCTTTGCCCCGATCAGCATGGGCAACATGGACGCCGTGGACGTGGTGCGTGGCGGCGGTGCTGTGCGTTACGGCCCGCAGAACGTCGGCGGAATCGTCAACTTCGTGACCCGCGCCATCCCCGATGCGCCGACAGTCAAAGGCGGTTTCCAGACCGAGACCAGCCCCTCTTCCAGCCGTGACGGTTTCAAGACCACCGGCAACCTGCTGGCGGGCGGCACTGCCGACAACGGCCTGGGCGGCGCGATTCTGTATTCCGGCGTGCGTGGCGGTGACTGGCGCGAGCACAGCGATACCGGGATCGACGACCTCATCCTCAAGGGCAAATACCAGATCGACGACGCCAACAGCGTCAACGCCATGGCCCAGTACTACGAAGGTCGGGCGGACATGCCTGGTGGCCTGAGCACGGCCGCCTACAAAGAAGACCCGTATCAGTCGACCCGTCCGAAAGATGAGTTCTGGGGCCGCCGCACGCTGGTCAACTTCGGCTATCGCTACGAGCAGGACGCCCGAGTATTCACCGCCAATACGTTCTTCACCAAAACCCTGCGCAGCGGGTATCTGGATCAGGGCAGTTTCGTGTCCCTGTCGCCCCGCGAATATTGGGTACGCGGCATCGAAACCCGCTTCTCTCAGGGCTTTGCGCTGGGTGAAAGCTGGCACGAAGTCGGCGTCGGCTATCGCTACGTCAACGAAGCCGGACACGAAATGCGCTACCGCACGCCGACCACCGCCAACGTGCTGCCAACCACCAACAGCACCAATGACCGCGACACCCGTGGTTCAACCGAGGCCCATGCGATCTACCTCGACGACCGCATAGACATCGGCAAATGGACGTTCACGCCGGGTATTCGCTACGAGATGATCGACTCGGCGCAGAACAACAACCTGACCAACGTCAAATACCAGGGCGACTACACCACCGCGCTGCCAGCATTGAACGTGCTGTATCACCTGACCGACAGCTGGAACCTGTACGCCAACACCGAAGGTTCGTTCGGCAGCGTGCAGTACAGCCAGATGCCCAACCGGGTGGCAGGCGGCGAAGTGAAGCCCGAGAAAGCCCGCACCTGGGAAGTGGGGACCCGTTATGACAACGGCAACCTGCGCGCAGAAATCGGTGCATTCCTGATCAACTTCGACAATCAGTACGAAAGCAACCAGACCAACGACACCGTTATCGCCCGTGGCGAAACCCGCCATCAGGGGATCGAGACCAGTGTCAATTACGCGCTGGATGGCTTGAGCCCGGCGCTGGCCGGTTTTGATGTGTACGCCACCTATGCGTTTGTCGACGCGACCATCCGCGAAGACGGCCCGAACAAAGGCAACCGCGTGCCGTTTGCGTCAAAACACAAAGGCACCCTGGGTGTGGGTTACACCGAAGGCCCGTGGAAGTTGAATCTGGACAGTTCGTACCAGAGCGATCAGTTCGCCGACAACGCCAACACCGCCGCAGAAAGCGTTGACGGCAGCACCGGCAAAATCCCCGGCTACATGCTGTTCAGCACCCGTGCCGGGTATGATTTCGGCCCGCAGCTGTCTGACCTGAACGTCGCGGTCGGGGTGAAAAACATCCTCAACCACCAATACTTCACCCGCTCGTTTGACGACAACAACAAAGGCAAATACGTCGGCGAACCACGCACGGTGTATGTGCAGACGTCAGTGGCGTTTTAAGCAGCCTGCCGGAACGCGCCTGCCTGCGATAAGTGCAGATGATTGACCTGCAAAATCACATTGCCCTCATCGCGGGCAAGCCTCGCTCCCACAAGGGTCGTATTCCAACCATAGGAGCGCGCTTGCCCGCGATGAACGATGACTCGGTGTGTCTGGCACACCGCTGATATCTGGGCAGATTTTGTGGGAGATTCGCTGTTTGCCTGCAACATTCTTTGCAACTGAGCCAACGCAATCGCGAGCAAGCTCACTCCTACAGTTTGATCGCATTCCTGTAGGCGTGAGCTTGCTCGCGATCAACGATAACGCGCGGGGTCTGGCTCGTTACCAACGATACGTCGCACTCGCCTGCACGGTGCGTTGCGAGCCGTACCAGCACCAGCCATAGCCGCTGCACGACGCGACGTATTCCTTGTTGGCCAGGTTGGTCACGTTCAGCGCCAGGCGCAGGTTGTCCATCGGGTTGTACAGGCTCGGGATGTCGTAATGCGCCGCTGCGTCGAACAGCGTGTAGCCCGGCACGTTCAGAGAGTTCGCCTCATCGCCGTAGGTGGAACCCACATAGCGTGCGCCGCCGCCCACACCAAAGCCTTTGAGCTCGCCGTTACGAAAGGTGTAATCGACCCATGCCGAAGCGGTGTGACGCGGGATGGCGACCAGTGTCTTGCCTTCAGCCGACTCTGCCGGTCCATTGGCCACGCCACTGCCCGGCGACACACTGACGGTGTTGTTGGACTTGCTGGTCTTGGCATCCAGGTAGGCATACGCTGCCGTGATATCCAGGTTGTCGCTCAGGCTGGCCTTGCCTTCCAGCTCGAAACCACGGGACTGCACTTCACCTGACTGAATCTGGCAACGCGAACCGTTACACAGGTTGGTGACCACCGGATCGAGGGTCAGGACGTTGGATTTACGCAGGTCAAACACTGCAGCCGTGATGAAGCTGTTGCTGCCTGGCGGTTGATACTTGATGCCCAGTTCGTATTGTTTGCCTTCGGTGGGCTCGAATGGCTTGGCGTTCAGGCCGGTGCCCGATTGCGGCTCGAAGGATTCCGAATAGCTGACATAGGGCGCCAGACCGTTATCGAACAGATACACCAGCCCCAGGCGTCCGGTGAACGCTTCACTGTCAATGCCGCTCTTGGTTTTCACCCCATTGGCAATGCGCGTTGAGGTGGTGCTGCTTTCAGCCCAGTCATAACGACCGCCCGCCAGGAACACCCATTTGTCCCACTTCATCTGCTCTTGCAGGTACAAGCCTTTCTGCTCGGAACGCGTCGTCGCATCAGCGGTGTAGGTGATCGGCGCGTAGGCGGCGCCATACACCGGATCGAAGATGTCCAAGTCCGGCGCGACGCCGCTGCCGGACTTGGTATCAGTGCTGGTGTTCTGGTAGTCGGCACCGAATAGCACGGTGTGCTGCAACGGTCCGGTGGCGAATTTCGCCTGGGCCTGGTTATCCAGGGTGTAGGAATCGAGGTTGACGTCGGTGGCAATCGCGCTGCGCGTCAATGTGCGGTAATCCGCCTGCAGGGCGCTGTTGTAGATGCTGCGATACAGGCCTTCGCTGCGCATGTAGCGGGCATTCTGGCGAACGGTCCAGACGTCGTTCAGGTGATGCTCGAACAGGTAACCCAGGGCGTAATACTTGCGGTCGCTCTTCTCGAAATTTTTCTCGCCGTCATAGAAGTCGACGTCGATGTCACGACCCAGCGGGCTATCGATCACCGAGCCATAAGCCGGAGCCGCGCCGTAGGATCCGGCTTTCGGGTCAGCCTGGTAATTGGCCAGCAGGGTCAGAGACGTGTCTTCGCTTGGGCGGAAAGTAAAAGCCCCTGCGACGGATTGACGACGGGTTTCAGTGTGTTCCAACTGGCCGTCGCCATCGTCGAACAGACCGGACAGACGATACGAATAGACCCCCTGATCATCCACCGGGCCGCCGAAATCAAAGGTGCTGCGCTTTTTGTCGAAGGTGCCGTAACTCAGGCCGATTTCATGAAACGGGGTCTCGGTCGGCAGCTTGCTGACCATGTTGATGACGCCGCTGGGGCTCGCCTGGCCGTACAACACCGACGACGGGCCACGCAGCACTTCAACGCGCTCAAGGTCAAAAGCATCTTTCTGCGGCGAGGCATCGCGGCTGCCCGGCATGCGCAAACCATCCAGGTAGGTGGCCGGAGAAAAACCACGAATGCTCATCTGATCCAGACGCGAAGCCGTGGCGCCACGGGTTTCAGGGACCACGGCGGCGGTGTAGCGCAGGATCTGGTTGAGGCTCTGGGCGCCCTGGGCAGTCATCTGGTCTTTGGTAACCACGGAAATCGACTGCGGTGTTTCGATCAGCGCCGTGTCGGTCTTGGTCCCGGTACGACCCCGGGTGGCTACGTAACCGGACACCGGGCCCGAGGCGGTTTCAGTGTGATAAGCGCCGTCAATTGCCGTCGCCCCCAATTCCATGGCACCTGCAACGTTTTCAGGCGCGATCTCGATGCGGTAGCGATTGGAAGATAACGCCGTACCGAGCAGGCCACTACCGGCCAGCAATCGGGCCAGCGCCACGTCGGTATCGAAGCGGCCCTGCAAGCCATTGCTGTGCTTGCCACGGGTCAGCGCCGGATCAAACGCCAACACCAGACTGGCCTGCTCCGCCAGGGTATTGAGCGCCTGACTCAAGTCCCCCGCCGGGATGGCAAAACTGCGTGCAGTGGTAGTTTGCGGTTCGGACTGGGCCGGGGCGGCACTCACCGGGGCGGCGGTACACGCCATCAGCACGGCGAGGGCTAATGGTTGCAATGAACTGACAGGGCGTGACATGAACGATCCTTGGCTGGTTATCGGGGTCTACTAGCCATGACGGTCGTCGACGCGAAACAGACAGCGAATGATAGGGATTTTCATTCAATATTCGGATTTATTTTTTTGCCGCGAAATATTTCTTTCTCAATGGGCTTGAATTGTTTCTTCGCAGGCGCCAACACTGTGTTTGAGCACCGACGAAATGAACCTCCTGCCACGGAGTTCGTCCGATCTCACACGAGCAAGCCTTATAAGGGAAGAACTATGCAAATCCAGGTCAATTGCGATAACCACATCGAAAGCAGCATCCGACTGGAGGAGTGGGTACGTACCACTGTAGAAAGCACGCTCGAACGCTACGAAGAGGATCTGACTCGCATCGAAGTCCATATCCGCGATGAAAACGGCGACAAGCCTGGCCCGCACGATATGCGCTGCCAGATGGAAGCCCGCCCCAAAGGCCATCAGCCAATCTCCGTTACCCATAAGGCCGACACACTGGATCAGGCAGTGGATGGTGCCGCAGTCAAACTTGATCACGCCCTTGAGCACTTATTTGGCAAATTGCGCAACAAACGCGCAGGTGCCCCACTCATCGATGGCGCAGAATCGGACTCTGAAAATGCCGATGCCCTGCTGCAAGAGGAGTTTCTTGAAAAAGAGCAGGAAAAAGAAGTCGCCCAACTGGGCTGATGTATTTCTGATCCAGTCTTTGCCCACTCAATAGTGCGCATCAAAACGAAGGCGGGCCTCGCACAGAGGCCCGCCTTCTTGCGTTATGACAGGTTTATTGTTTCGGCGTGATCGTGACGAACAGATCGGTGTAATGCTCCACGCTGATCGGGAGATTATCCGCCAGGGTGGCCAGCGCCGCATCGGTGTCATCCAGACGGAACAACCCTGACACCCGCAACCCGGCCAACGCCTGCTCATCAAACTGCAGCACGCCGTGACGATAAACGGCCAGGGCCTGCAACACATCGCTCAAGGGCTGATCATCGACTTTGAGCACGCCACGGGTCCACGCCGCCGGGTCCTGATTGCCCGTCAGCTGTGGCGTTTGAACAAGGCCATCCCTGAGGGTGGCCTGTTGTCCGCTGGCAACTTTCACATCACTTGAAAGCGGGGCTCTGGCTGCAATCGCCGACTCCAGCACGCTGACCTGCACCGAGCCATCTGCCGCTTTACGCACCACAAAGCGCGTACCCAGCGCCGTAATGGTGCCCTGATCAGTCCTGACCACGAACGGCCGGTGCTGATCTTTGGCCACTTCCACCCAGATTTCCCCCCGGCGCAGATCAATGATCCGCTGCCGTTCGTCGAACTCGACGTCCAGCGCCGAGTCGCTGTTAAGCCGCAACTGGCTGCCATCGGCCAGCGAAAGCTCACGTCGCTCGCCCACCTGAGTGCGCTGATCGGCCAGCCAGACCGGCGCCTGTTCGACACCGAACCAGCCACAGGCCAGCACGCCCAGCAACGCGACAATCTGAAACCCTGGTCGGAAAAATCCCACTAGCGCCGGGGTAAAGGTCCTGCTCAACGCCTTGCGCGAAGGTACCGATGGCAGCTCATTGAAAGCCCCCATCAGCGCTTCCATGCGCGCCACTGCCAGCTGGTGACGAGGGTCGAGATGACGCCAGTGATTGAATGCCTGGCGGTCGGCGTGGCTGACCTCGTCAGCCTGCAGAACAGCCAGCCAATGTGCGGCCTGGCTGATCATGGCTTCAGTGGGTTCGTGTTTGGCACTCATGCGCGGTGGCCCGAACCATGCAGGGCTTTATAACAATGTACCAGCACGCTGGCCATGTACTGCTTGACCATGCTCGCGGAGACACCCAGCACTGCGGCGATTTCGTTGTAAGTCAGGCCATCCAGGCGATTGAGCAGGAAAGCTTCGCGGGGTTTGGCAGGCAGGCCTTCGAGCATCTGGGCGATTTTTTCCAGCGTCTCAAGGGCTGCGTGAATGGCTTCCGGGCTCGGCGTGGCGATTTCGTCACTATGGAGCGCAAGGGCTTCAAGGTAAGCGTGTTCAAGTTTGCGCCGCCGGGCACCGTCGATCAGTAAACGGGTGGCGGTGGTGGTGAGGAAGGCCCGGGGTTCTTTGAGGTGCTGCGGCTCGGCAAGGGTCAGCACGCGAATGAAGGCATCGTGGGCCAGATCCGCCGCGCGCTGAGAGCAACCGAGCTTTTTGCGCAACCAGCCGTGCAGCCACGAGTGGTGATCGCTGTAGAGCTGGGTGAACTGGCGATGACGATGGACAAGATCGCCATCGGAGGCAGGGATGTCGCGCATGTGTTAACGCTTCTCAAACACGAAAAATTATCATTAACGCGCAAGATGCCACTATTCACTAACAACGGCAAGCGCAGGAATTTTCCGATCAATCATTCATACGTCGAGAACTAAAGGGCCAAAACCCCAGTCAATTTATGCAGACTCCACTGGCAGGTACCGAAAATGGATAATCCTTTTCAGCAGATTACCGATGCATTCCATCCTGACTATCGGGTGAACCTGAGCATTCAAGGCCTCGACGGCAGCATCATGCTGACCCTGTCGAATGAAACCGGCGTGGTTGCAAAGCGCTTGATCAGCGCTGCGCAACGCAATGATCCCAAGCGCCTGCAACGCTTGATCGAGAGCGTCCAGTTCGGCATCGCCATCGAAGAAGGCCACAGCGCAATCAAGATCCTTGCGGCCATGACCGACGGTGACCTCAAGCGCATGGCACCTCCTCCCGCGCAAACCAGCCTGCTGGCGAACCGCCCGACGTTGGCGGTGGGGATTTGATGCGAGTCGGCGTGTTGCCGATGGTGTTTGCGCTCCCTGCTCTCCCCATTCAAGCCCTGCTGCAAGGATTTGCCAGCGGGCTTGAATGATCTGACTCATCCCCCCGAATAACGCACTCCCCTCTCCGAGCGGCCGAAGGCTGCCATCGCCATTTAACTGTCCCGCCTTTCACAGCCTTCGCAAACGCGTACAAGGTCGCCGCCTTGAGGATCCCTCCACATCCGTATCCATTTGCGCAGATCGGTTCAGGCGCGGTACAGACATAGGCTGTTACAACAATCCTGAGCAGTCTCGTTGTGTGACGACCCTGTCACCGTTCCAGTCCAGCGACGGATAACTCCTGGGAGGCAACATGATCTTGCGTTATGTGGCACTGATTGCGCTGGTCGCAGTGGCGTCCGGTTGCGTAGAAGAACGAATCGTCCATGAGCGACGTCCGGCACACCATGAATACGTCGAAGTCGTGGCACCACAGCCCCCGCCTGAACGAGTCATTGAAGTAGAACCCGCACCTCGTCCGGGCTACCTCTGGGCTCGTGGCTATTGGCATTGGGATGGCGCGCGTTACGTCCCCGTACATGGTCACTGGGAAACCGAGCGGCCTGGGTACCGCTACGAGCACCCGCACTGGGAACGTGGCGCAGATGGCTGGCATTGGCATGCCGGCGTGTGGCTTGACTGATGCCTGGTACGACATGTCCTGCTGCGACAGAGGTAGCGGCAGGACACTCAAACGGACTCAACTCTCCGATTTGTCCTTCACTGACGGGAACCGCGACGAGGCAAAGCGCACCACCAGAATCGCAAAGGCCAGCAGCAGAATCCCGCCGCACAGGTAAATAATGCCGATGTCCGGCGCGTTGTGGTGCGAGACATCGCCAATTAACAGGCGGGTCAATGCGGTGATCGCCACATAGAGCAGGAAGCGGATCGGCATGTGGTTGGTCTTGAAGTAAATCCCCACCATCGCCCCCAACTCCAGGTAGATGAACAGCAGCAGGATGTCATCAACGCTGACGCTGCCCTTGCCGACCATCCCCATGAACGCGACCACCGCGCCGTAGGCGGTGATTGCGCCGATTCCGAATAGCGCCAGATAGTGGAAGGCCTCTACGCACAGATTGCCAAGCGAATCGGCTTGGTCGTGAAGGTTTTTGCGTAGCTTTTCAGCCCATTTCAGTTCTGACATCTCTGACTCATCCTGTACAAAAATTGAGCAACACTTCCCGGCCAACATCATGCCGCGCCCGGGTGACGCTTTTGCATGGGCTGATTCTCAAGCAGGAACGAGGCCATTAGCTATCGTTGAGAGCGTGACGGGTTGTCGCAAGGCACATCGACGGGACAAAAAGATGTGCCAAGGCCACTATCCAAAGCGCAGGCTTTCGCTTATGCTGCGCACTGTATAAAGATACAGTAGTCGCTAAAGACAACTATCGTAAAGGCATGTGAGGTGGTGAATGGCCGTCGAAGTGGTATACCGCAGCAGCCGAGATCTGGAGCGTTTGTTCATGGATAAAGCCGAAGCTGATCGTCATGACAAAATGCTCGAACTCGCTGAGTTGCTGGCAACAGTATTGAACAAGGCCGTGCCTTCCCTGAGCGAAGCGCAGGTTGAAGAAGCCGGGATTTACATGGCCAAGAACCGCGACATATTTGCTCGCGCCTTCAAGAGCCAGCCGGATGCGCTGAATGAATTGTTGAACGCCCCGGTTGAGCAGTGACTTCCATGCTCGTAGGCTTTAGCCGCGAGCAATATTCCAGCCGGAACATCTTCGTTGAATGTCCTGGCCTCTCGCGGCTGAAGCCGCTCCTACGGATGTACGCTCCCTTCCCGTAGGAGCGGCTTTAGCCGCGAGCGCAATGCCAGCCGGAACATCTTCATTGAATGCCTCGGCGTCTCGCGGCTAAAGCCGATCCGAAGCTAGAGGTCCGGGCCTAACTCACTCTCAACAGATGCTCTGCCAGCATATCGGCAACCCGTGCCGGTGAGCGTTTTTCCGCTTGGGCGTGGGCGTAAACCTCGGTCAGGCGCTGGCCGATCCGCGACAGGTGAGCTGTGATGTTACCCAGGGTTTCGCCCTGATGCTGGAGCGCCACGTAAATCAGCCCGCCCGAGTTGATCACGTAGTCAGGTGCGTACAGAATGCCGCGGTTTTCCAGCTGATCCGCCACCTGCAGGTTGCTGAGCTGGTTGCTCGCTGCACCGGCCACAGCAGCGCAACGTAACTGGGCAACCGTGGCACTGGTCAGCACACTGCCGACGCCACAGGGCGCAAGGATGTCGCAAGGGGTGCTGAGCAAGGCTTCACAGGCGATCGGGTGCGCGCCGAATTGCTCCATCGCCAATTGCACGCGCCCGCTGTCCAGATCACTGACCAGTAATTCGGCACCGGCGGCATGCAGTTGTTCGGCCAGGGCATAGCCGACGTGGCCCAGCCCTTGAATGGCAATGCGCAGACCTTCGAGGTTATCGCTGCCCAGCCTCGCCATGGCGGTGGTGCGGATGCCGGCAAATACGCCTACCGCGGTGTGCTGCGACGGGTCGCCCGAGTGAGAGGTGCTGGTGACGTGTCGGGTGTGTTGCGCAATGCAGTCCATGTCGGCGCTGGAGGTGCCACTGTCCACGGCGGTGATATAGCGGCCATTAAGGCTTTCGATAAAGCGTCCAAACGCTTCGAATAACGCCGCTCGGCTAGGCAGGTGCGCCGGACGCATGATCACGGCTTTACCACCACCGTGGGGCAGACCGGCGAGCACCGCTTTGTAGCTCATGCTTCTGGCCAAGCGGATGGCATCGGTTATCGCACTCTCCTCGTCCGCATAGGCCAGATAACGACAACCACCCAAGGCGGCACCATGGCGACCATTGTCAATGGCAATCACTGCTTTGAGGCCGGTTTCCGGATCGACGACAAGATGCAGCGACTCCACGCGTGATGAATGCATGACTGCGAACATCGGCGGTGCCCCTGTCAGGTTTTTTCTAGAGCGAGTATAGGCGCTGTCGGAAAAAATGATCGACCGCTGGGTGCATAGGCGGCAAACACATCCGGTATCCCATTCGGTGCTGGACGAAAGGCATGCGGAGGGCTAAAACAGAGCGTACGCACCTGTCGAAGTTCCCCGGAGCGCTCATGACACCTCGCGAACACTGCCTGGCTTGCCTGAAACAAACTCCGCAGGATGTTTTCCAGGCGGGGCTATGGGTATCGGCGGAACACGACCCGCAATTCGTGCCCGAGCAGATCGTCGGTGAGATGGACGACTTGCTGCGCAGCATAAGCGCTGCATTGCCAGCCCTGCCCAGCACCGAGCTGGCCCAGCCACTGTTGCGTCAACTCAGCGCCCAGGGTTTTGCCCAGGACGACTGGAACCCGCCAAAACCGCAAACCGCATTGCTGCATAGCGTTTTAAAGCGCCGTCGAGGCCAGCCCCTGTGCCTGGCGATGATTGCCATGGAGCTGGCACGACGCCTGGAGATCCCGCTGGAAGGTATCAATTTCCCCGGCCACTTTCTGCTGCGCGTGCCGGGTGCCGATTATCTGCTCGACCCCTGCGCAGGCCGCAGGCTTTACCCGAAGGATTGCCGGGAATTGCTGAACCGCCAGTTCGGCCCCGAGATGCACCTCAAGGCCGAGTTCATGGCCCGTGCGACCGCGTTGAACATGCTGCAACGCTTGTCACGCAACCTGCGGCATCTCCATCAAATTAACGATGACCTGCTCGCCTCCCTCAAGGATGCCAATCGGGTCATCGAGCTGGGCCCGGCAACCACCAGCGATTACCTGGCTCGCGCCAGCCTTTATCAAATCCTTGAGTGCCCCCAGGCCGAACGGTACGACCTGGAGCACGCGTTGATGTTAAGTGATGACACGATTCAGCGTTTGCGCCTTACCGAGCGGTTGGGGCAATTACCTCACGGGAAGGTAATGCATTAGATGACAGGAAACGGCAACCGGCTGGTAGAAGCCCAACGGATCAAGCGGAACCCTGCCCCCAGTTGACCCGTAATAGCATTGGCAACGTGACCTCCGGCGAATACGCCAGCAATACTCGCGCCGACGAAGAACTGCAACGCCGCGACACGATCACCATCCTGATAAGCAAGGGCCCCGCGTGCAATGTCGATGGCGGCGTGCAATCCCCCCCAAACCGCTGCTGCGGGCGGGAAAGGCAGCAGTAATATGCTGCCGGTCCAGCGCGTCGCCGTATAAGCGATTACTGCAGCATTCTCAGCCCAACTTTCGGTCTGGTCATCCACGTCATCGATCATGCGTTGGATCATCATTTCGTATAACTGCTCCAGACTGGCGATTCGATGCTCTGATCGACCGCTGGTATTGAGCAAATGCCGATGTTTCTGAGGGTCCTGTTCCAGACTGACCACCAGCCTCTTTACTGTTGTCTGATCCCTGTGCCTGGCACGGTCATGATAATAGGCTGGCATGCCAAGGTGTTTCATGGTGGTTGCAACTTCATCTTCTGTTCTGAATTTAATCCCGTCTGGAGCATCGGGCGTATAAATCAGCCGGTATTTAGCATTGGTACCGTCCAGGCCGACAAATGTCAGTGCCCCTTCAATGATTCGGACCCTGTCCAAGGGTGCGAAATCAACAATATCGGTGAACACCAGAGTACTGACCCAACCTTTGACAGAAGCCGGATTGCCTCGTGCAGGGTTATCGATGCTGGAAAGCAAAGGAATTAACCACTGATACTGCTCTTTATCAAGTTGGCCATTTAAATATTCATTGAATACATCGCGATAGAGCATCAGGTATTTTTTCTTCGCCAATACAGCACGTCGGTATACATGAGCGTCATCACCTCCAATGAGTTGCTCTTCGAGCAGACGGATGTAATTAGCGCCCAGCGGCAGATCCAGCAGTTTACGTATGACACTCGATGGAAGGACTGACAGGTCCTGGCCGACAGTGGAATAAATCCTGGGGTTGGGTCCGTCCGAAGGCATAAAGGTGTCGAGAAGGGTCGTGTAATCTTTCAACAACCTCAGCGACCAACTCACTTTAATGCCGACCTTCAATAAGGTACCCCACCAGGGAATCTGATAGGCATCCTGATTGACCCAATCATTCATCAATAAGGACGTCAGCGTGACATCAGTAGAGAGCAAGCCGAGGCCGGTTATGTCCCTGCCATCCTCCATCTTGAAACAGACAGTGTCCGGATCCACGACCTCAGCAATGCCTTTGCTTTTCAGATACTCGCAGATCCACTGACGCCCCTCCCTGCGGACATATTCTCGATAGGACTCTAACTGGATATCGGTAGCAAACAGTTTTTCCAGTGCTGCAATTCGAAGATCCAGCAATGCCAGAAATCGTCGTTGGGAATACGTCTTCGACAGGTCCTGATTGGCGTAATCCCTGAAGAAATCGGAAAGCTCCTGTGCCTTCTTGGCCCTGACCTGTTCGACTAATGTACGTTCGAAAGTCTCCTTACCGACGGGAACAAGCAAGGCGCCCCACGAAGACCATGGCCCTGGAACACGATCCTGGAATCTGCGGATCGCCACGCCTATGTCGACCCGAAACCGATCAGGTACCTGACCCAAGACGTATTGCAGCCCCTCTAATGTCGACATCCAGCTGACCGGCTGCTCTCTCAACTGCCCCCAGGAACTGAACTCAAACATTTCCCGACCACCCGGAGCGCCTGGCGCATAGAGGACATAGTGCTCTCTGTTCTCACGCTTCAGACAAAAGACCAAGACATCTTTCATCAGTGCTCGCTTATCCTGAAATGCCAGGTTGCATAGCGTGATCACAGTATCGGGCACCTTCGCATCCGAACGCGCCCACTGGATCAACTGCTGGCTCAGTTCGTCTCTCAGGTCTCCTTGAAGCTGTGCAGCCAGAGCACTCAATTCAATGGCACAACCTCGCTGGCCCGCGAGGTGCTGGACGAAGGCCTCATTACCGAGGCACGTCCAGCTGTCTAATTCAAAATGCTGCTGAACATCCAGTTCGGCACACATCGCTTCGACAAACTGGAAGTTGAGAGCGGGATTTTCACTGTGCTCCGGGACTTCTAGGTTGATGAAAAGGTTTTCGGAGGACAACGGCAGGCCATCGACGACAAAGTCCAGCAACGACTTCCTGTAGGTGCAGCGCCTTGTCAGCTCTGCGTTTATTTCAAGCTCCTCCAGCATCGAGATAAAGACTTGCTCTGGCTCGATCAGATACCCCAGCTTGCGCAGAACATAAGCCTTGACCCTGTTCCTCGCATAACCCTGTATTGACTCCAGCCCGGCCATGAGCCCGGCGGCCTGTGCGGCATGTTTTTGATAGCTGGCAACGAGAGTTTGATACCGCCCTCTATTATCGAACGAGGCAGTCTTGAGCCACTGCGGTGCGGTGTCCTTGCTGACTTTGGCGAATAGCTGCTGAAAATGGCATTTGTGTGCACGGTCCAGGTAACTCAGCTGGCTCGATGCGTTAACCAGAGGCAAGAATTCCCTCACATCTTGCCTGGCTTGCTGCGCCGCATTAAGCAGGAAGTCAAAGTCCCGAATCTGCTTGAACCGCATGGCATCCAAAAGATATTCACTCAAGTTGTCCGTTGAATAACTATAAAAGGGATGGATCACTGCGCCTTGATCAGCGCCGGTGGCGACTCGTTCTCTGAGGAGCAGATCCTGGAGCAAATACTCACGCTGATCGGTATCGTCCAGCCGTGCGCGTAGCTGCTGATCCAGCGCCTCCAGGGAGTCGTACAACTCCAGCCCGGTGGCGGCAGATATGAGAAATACATTGCCCTCACAGTTACTCGGTATCAGAGGGCTACGGGTTTGAGGTGTCCGCGTAATGACGAAAGCGGAGTTCATGACGCCGGAGCCGGTCTCGCTTTTCAGGGAAATCCGGTACAGATTGCTGCCCGCAAAACTCTTGGCAAGGATCGCCTCGTCAGCTTCATTGATCCGCTGTTCCAAACGCCGCAGGCGAAGTCCGTGCATCAATATGTCTGTATACAGATCCGCGCACCGTCGGCGCCGGGTGACATGCTCGCTTTCACTGCCTGCGACAGGAAAAGCCTCGGCCCAGAACGCGTCAATTCTGTCTTTGTAGTACCTGGGCAACGCATCAAGACTGTTGCTCAGCATCTCAAGAACATAAGCGCCTTCAAGGCCGGGAGCTAAAAACGGTGCCTGTACCGCGTCATGTCGAGAATAAACCTGGATACCGTCGCGCTTGAGTTCAGCGAGACCGTGGGTCAGGGCTTGCAGTAGCGCGTCGGTCAACGAGACCGAGTTGGCGACAGAGCCGTCAGCTGCCTGGGTGTTGATGAACAGGACATCAGGATTTTTTATCGCGCTCGAATAGGGCAGCTGTGCTCTCAGGAGTTCATGTGCGACCTGGCGCAATAATGGCGATGTGCGAGTCTGCTCATGCCACTCGGTGAAAGCTGCACCCAGCCGCGCTAGCGCCGCGGCCACCCCTTCGGAAATTGAATTGCCTATGTCAGCGTTGTGACGGGACAAAGTTGATAAGTCAGTCATATGTAGCTCCACGGTTGCGCCGCGCAAACCCATTAGGCATCCCGCCAGATGGAGGTAAGTTTGAGCAGCTGAATCACCCCCCCATAAAACACCGCTCTGTATCGTGCCTGGCGATAACTATTGCTACACATTTAATCGGTCGGCAATCAACGTTTGACGGAGCGCTCGCATTTAATCGTCGGAAGTTTTACCTGGATCCAATAGTTGGAGGACATCAGCAATCATTACAATTGCTGCAACACATAATTTCAGCAGGTGCGCTTTTTAACGCAGGCAACAACGATTATCATCCCGCCCACGTTGATTTTGAAGCTCCTGGATCCACGTATTATTTAGCCGCTGCCTTGCAGCGGTTTTTTTTGTCTCTATCTGATGCGCTTCAATGGCTCCGGCGCTTTGATTTCACCTTCCTTCACACGACGCTTCCTTTCTATGACATCGTAGGTATCACCACTGCTGGCGAAGTCCTGCAGGCACCTCATGACATGCACGGCCCTGACGTAATCAGCCTTGAGCATCAACGCGTACTTGTCTCCTTTCAACGCGTTGGTCGTCATGTTGTCGAGTTGCCGGGCAAAAAACTGCAATGCGTCGAACTCTTCGTCCGGCTTCAGTGGGACGCCGTCTTTGTCATACTCGAGTGCTGCGCGCCCAAGTAAATCAGCCGTCATGTTGTCCACCAAGCCATAGGCAAAGAGCATTTTGCCGACTTTATCCAGATTCGCCGGAGTAACTTTTTCCGCATCGAAACCTTTGAACAATGGTTTAAGTTTGCTCTCTTCCATTCTGACCGTATTAAGCGCCGAGACATTGTGGCCAATTTCCAGCAGCATTTTCTCAGTCTCGACCGCGCGAGGCGGGACTATTGGCTGTTTCTTTGGCTTGAAAGTAACCTGAGGAAGTTCTCCCCAAAAGGTAACGCCCATATGGAGTGCTCCTGCATAGACCATGACAATCATGGAAAATATCGGCGCTTGGGCAAGAGGCTTTATGCTGAAAACACCTTGGGGGAGAAATCAAGACAAGTACGACATCTGCAGTAGAAACTTCCTACTTATAATTGGGAATCAGGTAAGAAAACTGACTCACTCAGATCATCTTGTGACTCATGTACAAGGCTGTCGGCCCACGAAAAGCAACTGCATGCGAAACAACCGATCAGGCTGACCTGACCGGTCTATCAACCACGACATCGCTACCGGGTAAATTTCTGCAGATTGGCCATCATCTCTTTCAGGGCCTCGACGTTATCCTGCGGATACACCGCGTCCGTAAAATCGTTGATGCGCTGCCATTGGCTCGCTACATCTTCCGGGCTGAACCCTATTACCGGGTCAAAGCCCGCGCCCAGGCTGCGCTCCCAGCGCACTTTGCCGATCCAGCCGCCGCCCACTTCGAACAAATCCGACGTGTCCTGGCACTGCTCGCTGCCCAGGTACACCACCAACGGGCTGATCAACTCCGGTTTGAGCAACTCGAAAACCTGCGGCGCGATCAGGCCTTCGGTCATGCGCGTACCGCCGGTAGGCGCGATGGCATTGACCAGAATATTGTTCTTGCGCCCTTCCAGCGCCAGCGTGCGGGTCAGCCCATATAGCCCGAGCTTGGCCGAGGCATAGTTGGCCTGGCCGAAGTTGCCGTAAATACCCGAGGTCGATGAAGTAAAGATAACGCGCCCGTAGTTCTGCTCGCGCAAGTGCGGCCAGGCTGCGTGGGTGACTTTATAGGCGCCTTCCAGATGGACCCGATAAACCAGGTCCCAGTCGGCATCCTCCATTTTGGCAAAGGATTTGTCGCGCAGGATGCCCGCGTTGTTGACCACCACGTCCACGCGACCAAAAGCATCCAGCGCGTTTTGCACGATTTTATCGCCGTCGGTCACTGAATCATGATTGGCCACCGCCACGCCGCCCGCTGCGCGAATCTCTGCCACCACCCGATCCGCTGCCGATGCGTTGGCACCCTCGCCGTGAGCAGAGCCGCCCAGGTCGTTGACCACAACCTGCGCGCCATGGCGGGCAAAGAGCAGCGCGTGGGCCCGGCCCAGGCCACCACCAGCGCCGGTAACGATAACGACCTTGTCTTCGAAACGTATGGGTTGGCTCATGATCGGCTCCAGCAGAGGGTGAAAGGGCTGACAGTGTCGTCCACCCTTACCGCAGTCACAATCAACACGATCGGCGCTGAATGGTGCGCGATAAGGTGGCGCGATAGCGGCCCGTCAGACGCACCGCTATCGCTGGCCCCGTCACCTCAGTGAGCTTCTACAAGAACCAACTGTCTGTTCATCCCTTCAACAATTCGCCGAATTCGCGCAACCATGGCTCGGCATCAGTTTCCGGGGTGACGCTTTCGCTGGCATCCAGGCGCAGCATTTCCTGCACTTCGATCACGCCCAGCTCGGCAAACAGCTCACGAATCTGTTCGCCACCACCACAAAATGTGTCGCCGTAACTGGCATCGCCCAGGCCGATCACGCCGCCGGGCAGGCCGCGCCATTGCGCAGGCAAAACGTCACGAATCTGCGAGTAGACTCCATGAATGTTATCCGGCAATTCACCCATGCCTGTGGTGGAGGTCACGCCCAGCAAGGCCTGTGGAGAGAATGCCTGCAGTTCGTCGAGGGTCACCCGCGGGTTGTGCAACACTTCATGACCGGCTTCGCGCAGGAGACCTGCAGCATGACGAGCAACTTCTTCAGCCGACCCGTAGACCGAACCGGAAATGATCGCGACTTTCATGAATCTTCCTTTATGAGTGTCTGGAAATGTCGGACATTATGCCCCAAGCAGGCGGATGACCTAGAATGCGAACTCTGCGATTCGCTTCGGAACACTTTCATGATCAACGCAAAGCTGCTGCAGCTGGTGGTCGACGCCTCCAATGACGGAATTGTCGTCGCCGAGCAGGAAGGTGAAGACAACATCCTGATCTACGCCAACAAGGCCTTCGAGGCGCTGACCGGTTACGCGGTTGACGACATTTTGTATCAGGATTGCCGCTTCATGCAGGGTGAGGATCGCCAGCAACCCGAACTGGAGGTCATCCGCCAGGCACTGAGCAGCAAACAGGCTTGCCGACAGATCCTGCGCAATTACCACAAGGACGGCAGTGTGTTCTGGAATGAGCTGTCCATTACACCGGTGTTCAATGAGGCCGATCAGCTCACCTACTACATCGGCATTCAGAAGAACGTCACTGAACAGGTCATGGCCCAGAAACGTATTCTGGAACTGGAAGCAGCGCTTGCCTGCGCTCAAAAAGAACTGGCGGCCTTGAAAAAAAACCACTAGTCGCAACAAAATGGCGATTTCACGGTCTGTTTCTCACTAACCGGCATCTCAGAGCTAGGTAATGTCGCACGAAACTCTTCTGACCCAGGCTGAACTGGATTTCATCCAGAACATGCAGCACAACCCCAAGCTCAACGTGCGCGATGCGACACGCAGCTTGACGGTGAACGGTGGAAGACAGATCCAGGACTTGCTCACCCGCCTGGCGGCGCACGAGCAAGTGACGATACAGGCTCAGTTCAATAATCAGCAGATGACCTTCCCGCTGCATCTGGTGGAAGACGAATTCCACGCCTTGCATCTGGAGCTGGGCGCGCCATCGATTTTCGAAGAAGGCCCGCGCATCAGGCCGTGGCGCCTGACCTTGCCGGAACCGGTGGCGCTGGAAACGGAAAAAGGTGCGATGACGGCCCTTTGGCTCTACGAAATGTCCTTCAAGGGCGTGTTGCTGGAGAATCGCCGGCCGACCCGCCCGCCCAAAGTATTCTCCGCCTGGTTCGCCCCGGTAGGCCATGCGCCCATCGCCATGCGCGGCACCTTCGAGCGCCTGACCGAGTCAGGGCTGGCGGCCTATCGGCTCAGCCAGCACAACAAGGAAGAAACCGAGCGCCTGCGCCAGTACATCTTGCAGCAACATCGCAAAATCTTCCCCACCCTGCATCGCTGACTCAGGTATCGAGACGGCCCTGCAGGAACAGCTGCAAACCCCGCTGCATGGATCGCCCGTCGCTGCCCAGGCAAGCCACCGCCGATCCTTCAAGACTCTCACGCGCCAGATCGGAACCTTCGCCCGCCAGTAGCAGCGGGCAATCCAGCATCAACGCCAGACGCTTGAGACGATGCGGCAGTTCGGCTGTGGGAGGTCGATTGCTGAACAGCACCACGGCCAGCGGGACAACTTTGCCACAGACCAGACTCAACTCCTCCAGCGGCTGACCCTGCGCGAGCACTTGCACGCCGACCTCGCTGCTGCCTAGCAACAGTCCGGCGACCCACAGCTCGAGTTCCCGGCACTCGTCAGGCAGCGCCGCCAGGATCACTTTATGCGGCGTGGTGCCCGTCGCCATCTGCAATCTCAGAAGGGTCCGCGCACGCAGGAAACTGTCGAGAAACAGCCACTCGCTGGCCTGCCCAAACTGCTCACGATTCAGCAACAACTCGCGCCATACCGGAATAAAGATGTCTTCAAACACCACAGGCATGGGATAGCTGGAGAACACCTGCCCATAGAGCTGCTCTAGCCTGCGCTCGTCAAAGGCAGCCACCGCATTGCGGATCTGCTCGTGCCAGTCGTCCCGGTCGCCGGCTTTCACATCGCCGTCGAGCACAACCGACGCTGGCCGCGTGTTGCGGGTGCGGGCTAGAATCTTGCTGACTTTGCTCACCGCGACGCCGCGCTCGATCCAGCCCAGGATGCTGCGCACCTCATCGATGTCGCTTTGCGAGTAAAGCCGGTGGCCGCTTTCGGTTCGGGTGGGCTGGATCAGCCCGTAGCGGCGCTCCCAGGCACGCAGAGTCACCGGGTTGATGCCGGTGACGCGGGATACTTCGCGGATGGGAAACAGCTCTTCCTGCTCAAGGCTCGTAAAAAGGCCATTGGCGGGCGTTTGGCCCGTTGCGGAATCAGTCATGACAAGGATCGCTAATAAACAAGCGCCCTAGTGTACGCCTGCAGGCTGTTTATTTCGTCAAAAACCCAGCCTGCGGTCGCCCGGCTCAACAGATTGCGCCCCGCCCTATGGCTTATTTCTGGATTTCAGGAATAATCCTTGCTTGCTCAAACAGCGAAGCTGACGCAGCCCATCACCCCGGCGCTGCGCCATGTGGATTCCCTATCCGGGAAGCTCACGCGTTTATCGGAGATACACAATGTCTACCACCCCCGTTACCTTGCTGGTTGCGCGCCGCGTAGCCCATGGCCGTTATCAGGAACTGATCGCCTGGCTGCATGAAGGCGAACGTCTGGCCACAGATTTCCCCGGTTACCTGGGCTCTGGTGTACTTGCCCCACCGCCCGGTGACGACGAATTCCAGATCATCTTCCGCTTTGCCAACGCCCAAACCATGCACGCCTGGGAGCATTCTGCCTCGCGAAGCTCCTGGTTGGTGCGCGGCAGCGGTTTGTTTGCCCAGCCTTCCGAACACCGCGTGAGTGGGATCGACGGCTGGTTTGGTGCGGTCGGACAACGCCCGCCTCGCTGGAAACAGGCCGTAGCCATCTGGCTGGCATTCTTTCCGGTGTCCTTGATATTCAATTTCGTGCTCGGCCCGCTGCTCAATGACCTGCAGTTGTTGCCGAGGATCATGATCAGCACCTTGATTCTCACTCCGCTGATGGTGTTCTGGTTCATCCCGCTGTCCACGCACCTGCTGGCCTCGTGGTTAAACCCCACACCGGCGCCGCCACAGGCGAGTGCCGAATCGGTACGCAGTAGCTGAGCAGCAAATATGGTCGCTGTAGGCGCGCGCTTGCCCGCGATGCGTTGTGTCAGCGAAAAATGTATTGCCTGATCTGACGCTATCGCGGGCAAGCGCGCTCCTGCAGCGACCTATGTTTGCTGCGGCGCAGCACTGGGTCAGGGATGCTGCGGGATCGGCTAAAGAACTTGTCCAGGTTCAGGTGATTTTCTTGCCTGATCAGGCGCGCCCTGATGCTGGATGCCCCGCTACGACAAACTTCGGTATGCTATGCGTTCTCGCAAGGAAAACCCCCGAACGCATGCCGAACGTCGCTCAATGAATAATCCAATCCTGATCACCGGGGCCAGCCAACGCGTGGGTCTTGAGTTGGCAACTGCGCTGGCCGAGGCCGGGCACTTCGTTGTCAACGCCAGCCGGACCCTCGCCCCGGTATCGTCACATCCCAATATCGTGTCGTTTGCCGTTGACCTGCAGATCGCCGAAGAGCGCATGGCGCTGGTCGCCTGGTTGCGGTCCCGCTACTCAGGGCTGCGGGCGGTGATTCACAACGCGTCGCTGTGGCTTGAAGACGGCGTCGACAACTTGAACACCATGTTCAAGCTGCACGTGGAAGCGCCCTACCATTTGAACCACGAGCTGGCAGCGCTGCTGACGCAAAGTCCGAAGGCGGACATCATCCACATCTGCGATGAGACCTCCTCCCGTGGCAGCAAAAGCCATATCGCCTATGCCGCCACCAAGGCCGCGCTGCAGAACATGGTGCTGTCCTTCGCGGAAAAGCTCGCGCCTGATGTACGGGTGAATGCGATCTTGCCCGGGCTGCTGATCCTCAAGGAGAACAGTGACGAGGCCTATCGCAGCCAGACGCTGAAAAAAGCGCTGCTGGAGTTCGAGCCGGGCTCGCAACCGTTGATCGATGCAGTCTTCTATCTGCTCGAAACGCAGTACAGCACAGGCAGTAGCGTGGTGGTCAACGGCGGCCGGCACTTGAAGAAGGGCGCTTAAACACGCTTTCATTTCACATCTATCGAGACAGCAACCACATGACTGACCAACAACGTCTTGAACTCGAAGCCGCCGCCTTCCGCAGGCTGGTGGCGCATCTGGACAGCCGCAAGGATGTGCAGAACATCGACCTGATGAACCTCTCCGGCTTCTGCCGCAACTGCCTGTCCAAATGGTACAAGGCCGCGGCCGACGAGAAGCACATCGAGCTCAGCCTCGATGACGCCCGCGAAGTGGTGTACGGCATGCCCTATAGCGAGTGGAAAGCCCTCTACCAGAAAGAAGCCAATGCCGAACAACAAGCGGCGTTCGCCAAGGAACCCAAGCATGACTGACCTGACCACCCTGCGCGCCAGCCTCGACAGCGGCGAACATCTGTTTGCCGACACCCTGGCATTTATCACCGCAGGCTACGACTACCAGCCGCAAGCGTTCACCAATGGCGATGTTGAAAACGCAGCTGGCCAGAACGAAGGCTCCTGCAAGACGCTGGGTTTGGCACTGCTTGAAGGCTTGAGCGACCAGCATGCCCTGCTGGCTTTTGGCGAGCATTATCGCTCGGTACAAGCCACACCCGAGGGCAGCGACCACGGCAACATCCGTGCGCTGATTGCCAATGGTTTGGCAGGTGTGAAATTTGCGGGCGAGCCGCTCAAGCGTAAGGTATGAGCTGATTAACTTTGTGGGAGCGAGCTTGCTCGCGAAGAGGTCGGTGCGCTAGAGATTCTCTATCAGACAGACCACCCCCTTCGCGAGCAAGCTCGCTCCCACAGGTTGATGTCTATTGTTCAGCGATAAAAAAACCGGCCTAGGCCGGTTTTTTTTATTGTTGCGCTATCGCGATCAGAACGACGCGTCAGCCAGGCCATCCAGATACCGCTCGGCATCCAGTGCCGCCATGCAACCGGCACCCGCCGAGGTAATCGCCTGACGATAAACGTGGTCAGCCACGTCGCCCGCTGCGAATACGCCTTCAACGCTGGTGGCTGTCGCGTTGCCTTCACGGCCGCCCTGCACAACCATATAGCCGTCTTTCAAAGCCAACTGGCCTTCGAACAACGAGGTGTTGGGCGTGTGGCCAATGGCGATGAACACGCCGTCGACTTTCAACTCGTCGCTGCTGCCATCGTTGTTCTTCAAGCGCGCACCGGTCACGCCCATGTTGTCCCCCAGGACTTCATCCAGCGTGGCGTTGAGCTTGAGCTCGATCTTGCCTTCGGCAACCCGCGAATGCAGCTTGTCGATCAGGATCTTCTCGGCGCGGAACGTCTCGCGGCGGTGAACCAGAGTCACTTTGCTGGCGATGTTGGCCAGGTACAGCGCCTCTTCCACCGCGGTGTTACCACCACCGACGACAGCGACCGGCTTGTTGCGATAGAAGAAACCATCGCAGGTCGCGCAGGCCGAAACGCCCTTGCCCATGAACGCCTCTTCCGACGGCAGCCCCAGATAACGGGCGCTGGCACCGGTGGCAATGATCAAGGCGTCGCAGGTGTAAGTCCCGCTGTCGCCTTTTAGGCTGAACGGCTTGCCGGCCAGATCAACGGCATTGATGTGGTCGAAAACGATTTCGGTTTCGAACCGCTCGGCGTGCTCACGCATGCGATCCATCAACGCCGGACCGGTCAGACCGTGAACGTCGCCCGGCCAGTTATCGACCTCGGTGGTGGTGGTCAATTGACCGCCAGCCTGCATGCCAGTGATCAGCAAAGGCTTGAGGTTGGCACGCGCAGCGTAAACGGCAGCGCTGTAACCGGCAGGGCCGGAGCCGAGAATAATCACTCGGGAATGACGTACATCGGACATGACACACTCCTATCGACCGGCCTTTAACGCCGTGGTCGGAACGGCTGGTATGGAAAGGATCACCGCGAGCACCTGGATAAGGCTGCAGCATGGTCATCCTGGAAGTTGTGAAGCTGCGGCCACGACCGCAGCAACGGGTTACAGGCTAGTCGCGTTTTCAGCCAGGTAGTCAGCAACGCCACGGGCGTCTGCCTTCATGCCTTTCTGGCCCGGACGCCAGCCTGCCGGGCAGACTTCGCCGTTTTCTTCGGTGAACTGCAGGGCTTCAACCAGACGTACCATATCGTCTACGTCACGGCCCAGCGGCAGGTTGTTCACCACCTGGTGCTGCACGACGCCTTCACGGTCGATCAGGAAGGAAGCACGCAACGCTACGCCAGCATCATGTTCGATGCCGTAGGCACGCGTGATTTCGTGCTTCACGTCGGCAACCATGGTGAATTCGACTTCACCAATGCCGCCTTTCTCTACCGGGGTGCTGCGCCATGCGTAATGCGTGAACTGCGAGTCGATGGAAACGCCAACCACTTCGACACCCAGCTCGCGGAATTTAGCTATGCGGTTGTTGTGGGCGATGATTTCCGAAGGGCATACAAAGGTGAAATCCAGCGGCCAGAAAAACAGCACAACGTATTTGCCACGCAGCGACGACAATTTGAAGCTGTCGACGATCGAACCGTCGCCCAGCACGGCTGCTGCATCAAAATCCGGTGCCTGCTTATTTACCAGTACGCTCATGAAGTCTCCTAGATGACAAGATTGAAGAGATAGGTTCAGAAAGTGTTGCCAAGCCTATCGGGGGTGCAGAGATTAAGGAAATATCGTTTCACAATCCAGCTCATAGGCAACCTCTATGTACTTGATCCGACGGTATGCCCGAGGCCGCGGGCAGACTTTACGCTCATCGCATTGTTACCGCGAATGTCCAACTGCTGTACCTGATTCGGTGGGAGCAAGCTTGCTTGCGAAAGCAATGTTTCTACCGCTGAAAATGCTTTAGTAGCACCGGAGTCTTCGCGAGCAAGCTCGCTCCCACAGGAATATCTAACGCTCACCCCGAACGCGGCCACTTTCACGCCCCCTTTAAAGCCGGTAAGGTCGGCGCAATTCTCATATATGGAGGCTGCCATGCCTGCTCCCGCGCTCTCGGGCCCGCAATACCTGCGTGAAGGCCTGAAACTGGTCCTCAGCCCAGGCCTGCGCCTTTTCGTGTTACTGCCACTGACCATCAACCTGGTGCTGTTCGCCGGCCTGATCTATCTGGCCATGCATCAGTTCGGCATGTGGGTCGACACCCTCATGCCAGAGCTGCCGCAGTGGCTGAGTTTCCTCAGCTATATCCTGTGGCCGCTGTTCGTCGCGCTGGTGGCGTTCATGGTGTTCTTCACCTTCACGATGCTGGCCAATATCATCGCCGCACCGTTCAACGGCTTCCTCGCGGAGAAGGTTGAGGTGGTGGTGCGCGGCACCGATGAATTTCCGCCCTTCAGTTGGGGCGAACTGATGGCTATGGTGCCGCGAACCTTTGGCCGGGAAATGCGCAAACTGGGCTACTTTCTGCCCCGCGCCATCGGCCTGTTCATCCTGTCATTCATCCCGGTGGTCAATCTGATTGCCGCGCCGCTGTGGCTGTTGTTCGGCGTCTGGATGATGGCTATCCAGTACATTGACTACCCGGCGGATAACCACAAACTGGGCTGGAACGAAATGCTCGCCTGGCTGCGCTCCAAACGCTGGCAGAGCCTTAGCTTCGGTGGCATCGTTTATGCCGCGCTGCTGATCCCGGTGGTCAATATCCTGATGATGCCAGCGGCCGTAGCCGGGGCCACCTTGTTCTGGGTCAGGGAACGGGGTGAAGAGGCGTTGTTGATAAACAAGGGTTAAAACATAAAGGCTCCTGACGGGGCCTTTTTTACGACTCGACCCGGCTCAAAAATAACCGCCACACCGAAGCGCAAATAGAAAACAAGAAACTTCCTACATATTAAAAATATATTTCTCACAAATAGCATGCAGCGACATTTAATTGCCGCCGGCAAACTTTTACCCATCCCGGCGCAAACTTGCCGCAGACTCACAAACCAAGTGCGTAGGACTTGTATGTAGGAAGCGATTTTTTGAAATTCTCATCATGCCGCAATCATTAGCCATTCCAGCAACATATATCAAGAACATTGAAACTGGCACTGTTGTTGCTGATACAGCAAAAAAACAGGAGAACCACAACAATGGAAATCAACAACAGCGTCGCCACCAAAAAAACCCCACTGCACACACAGAAAGCATCTGCTGCTCAGGCTGTGCAGTTTGCGGATATCTTCAAACAGGTCACGAAACCCAAGCCCACCGAACAGCTCACACCAGCACCCGCCACGCTCGCAAGGCACACCTCTGCGCGCTCAGCGCTTGAACTGAAAACACTCAACCCTGTGGGTGAAACTCACAAGCCACAGGCGGCGGCAATGGAGAGGATTGGTAACTCCCGGATATTGCCTTTTGCTTCTCCTAGCAATCACTAATCCGCGGGAGTACTCCATGCAGATCAACACCGATAACAAGGCCCAACTCTCCATGCTCGGATCGCCGGAGCCAGTGAAAAAGGTAATCAGTCCTACAGATGGCACGCCATCGTTCTCAACCGTCCTGACTCAGGTAAAGCCGTGCTACCAGCCTCAGCGACAGCTATCAGGGCGCGTATCAAACCAGGAGATAAGGGAAGGCATCATGAGCGACGCAAGGTCATCTCCTGAGCAAGCCTACAAACTTGCACATACGTATGCATTCAACTCGCTGACAATGCCGCTCGAGATGTCACTGACCGTGACCCCTCAACGCTATGCAAGCGGGGAAATGATCACCGAGGAATCGAAGATTTACTTCAGAAATACGATGCTGACCATGCAGCGTGAGCGAATAGAACTTTATAAATCAGAGATGGAAAAGGGAACTCCCGCCGTGGAAATCGTCGAGAAAATCCTGGATTTCAACGACTCGCTGCCCCCTCGATTTCTTGATATGTGCGCGTGGTAAACAAAGGTTAGCACCCGCACAATGTGCAGGTACAGGTGCGAACCTGGTTAATCAGACTTACTTCTCTGACATCCCGCACAACTAAGCCGGTGCTAAATAAAATACAGCCGAGCCCTGATTAATCACCTACTCCACCCTTTCCACTTGCTATTAAGTATCAGCGCAGAGCATTCGAAGCCCTGTGAAACCGTCACAAATCCATCACCCCACCGCCACATAACCGCAACCATCGCAGCCGAGACTGGTTGTCATGAGCAAACCTCTTCATGTCACTCTCATCACTGAAACCTTCTCTCCCGAAATCAATGGCATCGCCACGACCCTGGGGCGGCTGTGTGACGGGTTGCGTTTGCGCGGTCATCGGGTCGAGCTGGTTCGGCCTCGTCAGGCCGAGGATGCAGGCCCTGCGGTGGATGATCTGATGCTGTGCCGAGGCTGGCCGATTCCGGGGTACCCGGGGTTGCAATGGGGACAGTCGTCGATGCGCAAGCTGTTGCGTCGCTGGCAGCGCCAGCGCCCGGATGTGCTGTACATCGCCACGGAAGGCCCGTTGGGCTTGTCCGCCTTGCGTGCAGCGCGGCGCCTGGGGATTGCGGTGGTCAGTGGTTTCCACACCAACTTTGCGCAGTACGCCCGGCAATACGGCATCGGCATGATCAGCCGGATCCTGACCCACTATCTGCGCTGGTTTCACAACCGCTCGCACATCACCCTGGCGCCCAGCGTGAGCCAGAAGATGGAACTAGAGCGACGTGGCTTCGAACGGATTGAGCTGCTCTCCCACGGCGTCGACAGCCAGCTGTTTCATCCCTCCAGACGCAGCCAGTCACTCAGAGACAGCTGGGGGCTTTCGGCAAACGACGTGGCGGTCCTGCACGTGGGCAGGCTGGCACCGGAGAAGAACCTGGGCTTGCTGAGAACCAGCTTTGAGGCGTTACAAGGCAAATATCCCGAACGCACCCTGAGGCTGATCGTGGTCGGTGACGGGCCGCAACGGGCCAGCCTTGAACAGCAAATGCCCGAGGCGATTTTCTGCGGCACTCAGCGCGGCGAGACACTCGCCGCTCATTACGCCTCAGGGGATATGTTTCTATTTCCGAGCCTCACTGAAACCTTCGGCAACGTGGTGCTTGAGGCACTGGCATCGGGGCTGGGCGTGGTGGCTTACGACGAAGCCGCGGCGGCGCAGCACATCCGCCATGGGCACAACGGTGCACTGGCAATGCCGGGGGATGAGGAAGCGTTTATCGATGCCGCCTGCTGGTTGCTCGAAGACAGCGAAACATTGCGCCGAGTGCGTCTCAATGCCCGGCAACATGCGAGCCGACAGGGCTGGGCAGCGATCATCGATCTGTTCGAACGACAGCTGCTCAGCGTCTGCCCGGTAGCGCCCCTGCTCAGCCTGGAGCATGCCCCGCGCTGAGCACCGCTGGATTCAACTCAGATCAGGGTGGTGAGGGCGTCGCGGCTGAACGGCAGGATGTCCTGCTCGCGGCCTTCACGGACTTTCACGGCCCAGTCCGGATCCACCAGCAGCGCACGCCCTACCGCCACCAGATCGAATTCCTCGTTACCCAGACGCTGCAGCAGATTTTCCAGGCTGGCCGGTTGCGCCACTTTGTCCGTGTTGACCATGAACTGCAGAAACTCCCCGTCCAGCCCGACACTGCCCACGGTGATGGTCGGCTTGCCCGTCAGTTTGCGGGTCCAGCCAGCGAGGTTGAGATCGGAGCCTTCGAACTCAGGCTCCCAGAAGCGTCGGGTAGAGCAGTGAAAAATATCCACGCCCGCCTCAGACAACGGCCTGAGAAAGGCCTCCAGCGCCTCTGGGGTTTCTACCAGGCGTGCGCTGTAGTCCTGCTGTTTCCATTGTGAGAAGCGAAAGATGATCGGGTAATCCGGGCCAACCGCAGCCCGCATCGCCTGGATCAGTTCGATGGCAAAACGCGACCGGGCGGCCAGATCGCCGCCATATTCGTCGGTGCGCTGGTTGCTGCCGGACCAGAAGAACTGATCCACCAGATAGCCATGAGCGCCATGAATTTCCACGCCGTCCATGCCGATAGCCTGGGCGTCCCTGGCGGCCTGGGCGAAGGCGGCGATGACCTCGGCGATATCGGCAAGGGTCATGCCGTGGACGACGACCTGCCCGTCCTTGAGTTTTTCAGTCGGGCCATAGGCCGGAACGCTGCCGTCCGGCTCGGTGCCCAGGCGACGCACGGCGCCCACGTGCCAAAGCTGCGGGACGATCTTGCCGCCCTCGGCATGCACCGCGTCGACGACTTTCTTCCAGCCAGCCAAGGGCGCCTCGCCAAAGAACTGCGGCACGTTCGGGTAACCGTTGGAAGCCTTGTGGTTGACCGTCGTGCCTTCGGTAATGATCAGACCTACACCCGCAGCGGCGCGCCGACGGTAGTACTCGATCACTTTGGAATTGGGCACGTGACCGGGCGAGAAAGACCGGGTCATGGGCGCCATCACGACCCGGGTCGATAACTCGAGATTGCCGAGACGAAAGGGTTTGAACAGGGCTTTGACCGGCATGTGAGCGTCCTTGGTGATCTTCGGGATCGCCAAGGATAGAGCGGGCCATCAGCGGGATGACAGCACTATTGATTTGAGTGATTGAGGTTTAGAACTACCAAGCGTACAGATCAGACGCTGCTGGAACATCCACGACGCTATGGCGAAATAAACGCAGCAATTGTGGGAGCGAGCTTGCTCGCGAAGACGGCTTTCAGGTTTAACGGAGGGTGTGTAATGTTCCGCCCCCTTCGCGAGCAAGCTCGCTCCCACAAAAAGCCGTTCACAACGTTATTTCAACGCTTTTTCAATCGCCTGGATCACCGCTGGATCATCCGGCGCGGTGCGCGGTGAAAAACGGGCCAGCACACGGCCGTCTCTACCCACCAAAAACTTTTCGAAGTTCCAGGTGATGTCGCCGGGATACTCTGCGCCTTCACCCGCCAACAGCCGGTACAGCGAATGACGCTGCGGGCCGTTCACTTCAAGCTTGTCGCCCAGCGTGAACGTCACGCCGTAGTTGAGGCTGCAGAACGTCTGAATCTCTTCCTGAGTACCTGGCTCCTGCCCGGCAAACTGATTGCACGGCAGACCCAGCACATTGAAACCCCGGCTTTTATAAGTCTGATAGAGATTTTCAAGCGCGGCGTATTGCGGGGTAAGCCCGCATTTTGATGCGACGTTAACGACTAGAACCAATTGCCCCTTGAACGGCGCCAGCGGCAGCTCCTGTCCATCCAGAGCTTTGAGTTTCATGTCGTGAAAAGCACTCATGACCATTCCCCCTTGACTGCATTACGTACCAGCAGCGGACTAAAAAGGCGCCTTGCCAGACTGCGCGAACATGTCGTCTACGCAGAACCGGCCGGGGCGCCTTGTCAGCAACCTGAGCTTAGCAGCTCAGATCAATGGTGGTGACCACCTTCGCCATGGACGTGGCCATGAGCGATTTCTTCCTGACTTGCGTCACGAATGTCTACGATTTTGACTTCGAAGTTCAGGCGCTGACCCGCCAGCGGGTGGTTACCGTCAACCGTTACGTCGTCGCCGTCCAGATCGCGGATGGTGACGATCTGCATGCTGCCGTCAGGACCGGAAGCGTGGAACTGCATGCCCACTTCAAGCTCGTCGACGCCTTCGAACATGCTGCGGCTCAAGGTGCTGACCAGCTCGGCGGAGTATTCGCCGTAAGCATCTTCAGGCTCGATGGCAACCTTGAGCTCGTCACCGACGTTCTTGCCGTCGAGAGCCTTTTCCAGGCCCGGGATGATGTTACCCGCGCCTTGCAGGTAGACCAGCGGCGCGCCGCCGGTGGAGCTGTCGATGACCTCACCGGCGTCGTTGGTAAGGGTATAGTCGATGGAGACAGCCTTGTTGGCGGCGATCGGCATGAGTGCAAGACCTTTGCTTTGGATTGAAGAACGAGCAAGTTTAACCAAGCAATCGCCCGAAAGCGAACGCAACTCTGACAGACGGCCCAAATTGCAGAACCCGACAGTGATTGATTTCCGGCAGGACGAGGACGGCCATTGGGTCGTGGTGCTGTCGTGCGGGCACACCCAGCACCTGCGTCACCAACCGCCTTGGCAATCGCGCCCGTGGATTCTTGATCCAGCGCAGCGGCAACGGAAAATAGGTGAAAGCTTTCACTGTGGCTGGTGTGCGCAGGCCTCGGATAACGATAACCTTAGGCCCCGTTGAGACGCTGCGATTCGACAGCGCCCTGATTCCCGGTCGATTGGCTGTTCACTCGCGCCACGGCCCTTGTACTGCTTATTACGCTTATGCGAGATCTCTCAATGCAGACTTTCTTTATTGCGCCCACCGATTTTGGAGTGGGGCTGACGTCCATAAGCCTGGGTCTGGTGCGCACCCTGGAGCGGGCCGGGCTGAAAGTCGGCTTTTTCAAGCCCATCGCCCAGCCACATCCAGGTGATCTGGGCCCGGAACGATCCACTGAGCTGGTGGCCCGCACCCATGGCCTGAACCCGCCAAGGCCACTGGCGCTGTCCCATGTCGAACGCATGCTCGGCGATGGACAGCTGGATGAGCTGCTCGAAGAAATCATCAGCCTCTATCAACAGGCAGCCATTGGCAAAGATGTGCTGGTGGTCGAGGGCATGGTGCCGACCCGTAACGCCAGCTATGCGGCGCGGGTAAATCTGCACCTGGCAAAAAGCCTGGATGCCGACGTGATTCTGGTCTCGGCGCCGGAAAACGAAGCGCTGACCGAGCTGTCCGGACGAGTGGAGTTGCAGGCACAGCTGTTCGGCGGCCCTAAAGACCCGAAAGTGCTCGGCGTGATTCTCAATAAAGTCCGCACCGACGAAAGCATGGAAGCCTTCGCCGTGCGCCTCAAAGAGCATTCGCCCTTGCTGCGCAGCGGTGACTTCCGGCTGTTGGGCTGCATTCCCTATCAGGCCGAACTCAACGCCCCGCGCACCCGCGACGTCGCCGAACTGCTTGGCGCCCAAGTGATCAACGCCGGCGACTACGAACAGCGACGCATGTCGAAAATCATCATTTGCGCACGTACCGTGCTCAATACAGTGCAGCTGCTAAAGCCGGGTGTGCTGGTGGTGACGCCGGGTGATCGCGACGACATTATTCTCGCCGTCAGCCTGGCCGCCATGAACGGCGTGCCGCTGGCAGGTCTGCTGCTGACCAGCGACACCGTGCCGGACCCACGGATTCTGGAACTGTGTCGCGGCGCGCTGCAGGCAGGTCTGCCCGTGCTGTCGGTCAGCACCGGCTCTTATGACACCGCCACGCAGCTCAACCAGTTGAACAAGGAAATCCCCATCGATGACCGTGAGCGGGCCGAGATCATCACCGATTTCGTCGCCAGTCATCTGGACGCCGCCTGGCTGCATCAGCGCTGCGGCACCCCACGGGAACTGCGCCTGTCACCGGCGGTGTTCCGCTATCAACTGATCCAGCGCGCCCAGTCGGCCAACAAGCGCATTGTCTTGCCCGAAGGCAGCGAGCCGCTGACCATCCAGGCTGCGGCGATCTGCCAGGCAAGGGGCATCGCCCGCTGTGTGTTGCTGGCCAAACCCGAAGAAGTCCACGCGGTCGCCAAAGCCCAGGGCATCGAGCTGCCGCCAGGCCTGGAAATTCTCGACCCTGACGTGATCCGCGAGCGCTACATCGCGCCGATGGTCGAACTGCGCAAAAGTAAAAGTCTCAATGCGCCAATGGCCGAGCAGCAACTGGAAGACACGGTGGTCATCGGCACCATGATGCTGGCCCTCGATGAGGTCGACGGGCTGGTGTCCGGCGTCATTCATTCCACCGCCAATACCATTCGCCCTGCCCTGCAACTGATCAAGACTGCGCCGGGCTGCACGCTGGTGTCGTCGGTATTTTTCATGTTGTTTCCAGAGCAGGTGCTGGTCTACGGCGACTGCATCATGAACCCGCACCCGAGCGCCAGCGAACTGGCGGAAATCGCCTTGCAGAGTGCGGACTCGGCAATCGCCTTCGGCATTGCCCCACGGGTGGCGATGATCAGCTATTCCAGCGGCAATTCCGCCAGCGGTGAGGAAGTGGAGAAAGTCCGCGAAGCCACGCAACTGGCTCAGGAAGCCAAGCGTGACCTGTTGATTGACGGGCCTTTGCAGTACGACGCGGCAGCCAACGAGAACGTGGCGCGGCAACTGGCGCCCGACAGCGCAGTGGCCGGGCGCGCCAACGTTTTCGTGTTCCCGGACCTGAACACGGGCAATACCACCTACAAGGCCGTGCAGCGCAGCGCCGACTGCGTCAGCCTTGGTCCGATGTTGCAGGGCTTGCGCAAACCGGTGAATGACCTGCCGCGTGGCGCTCAGGTCGATGACATCGTCTACACCATCGCGCTCACGGCGATTCAGGCCGACACCCTTCCCTGACACACAAGCTGATTACCCTTGGCCGCTATCGCCACCTGGCGACAGCGGCCGAACACTTTCCGGAGCCTGATCCATCATGGATTTTTTGCCTGCCCCCTTGCGCGGCGTCATTGCCTCGCTGCTGTTGGCGCTCAATACGATCGTTTGTTGTACGCCGCTGTTCATCGTCGCGCTGTTCAAGCTGTGCCTGCCCTTCCCGGCTGCACAGCGCCTGACCGACTGGCTGATGAGCCACATCCACGAAGCCTGGGTCGCCAACAACAGCCGCTGGATGAACCTGATCGGCCACACCCGCTGGCACCTGAGCGGGCTGGAACGCCTGGACTATGAACATTCGTACCTGGTCACCAGCAACCATCAGAGCTGGGTCGACATCATGGTGCTGCAGTACGTGTTGAACCGACGGATTCGCCCGCTCAAATTCTTTCTCAAGCAGGAGTTGATCTGGGTGCCGGTGATTGGCCTGGCGTGGTGGGCGCTGGGCTTTCCGTTCATGAAACGTTATTCCAAGGCGTACCTGGCCAAGCATCCGGAAAAGAAAGGCAAGGACCTGGAAACCACCCGCCGCACCTGCGCCAAGTTTCGTCATAACCCGGTGGGGATTTTCAACTTCGCCGAGGGCACACGTTTTACTCAAGGCAAGCATGCTCAGCAAAACTCGCCATTCCGGCATTTGCTCAAGCCCAAGGCGGGCGGTATTGCGTTTGTGCTGGATGCGATGGGCGAACAGCTGGAGTCGATCATCAACGTGACGATCCATTACCCGAACGGACGTCCAGGGTATTGGGATCTGTTATGCGGCAATGTCAGAGAAGTGGTCGCGCATTTTGAAGAGATAAAGATACCCGCGCACTTTATCGGCAAGAACTACGACCAGGACGGCGACTACCGTCTGGAGTTTCAGCAGTGGATAAACAGGCTATGGGAAGACAAGGATCTGTTGCTGGATCGATTGCATGCCGAGTATCCCGGCAAAATCCGTTAACCCGACAACCCCACTAACCGTAGGAGCGGCTTCAGCCGCGAAGATTTCGGGATAGGCGCCGGATTTTTATAGCCAGCGCTGCTCCTCGCGGCTAAAGCCGCTCCTACGGACCGGATTACGGAGCGGGTTTAGTGGGGGTTACTGCTGATACTGATCGTACTGCTGCCCCGGAATCGGCTTGAGGTTGACCTCTACCCGACGGTTCTGCGCACGGCCGTTGGCGTCGGCGTTGCTGGCGATCGGCTGGTCGGGGCCTGCGCCGCGTACCGACAGGTGTGAAGAGTCCACGCCCTGGGAAGTCAGGTAAGTGCTGACACTCTGCGCACGCTGCAACGACAGGTCCATGTTGTGCTGACGCGAACCGGTGCTGTCGGTGTAACCGATGATCTCGATGTTGTTCTGGTTGAACTGCTTCAGCGAACCCGCCAGGTTGTTCAGCGGCGAATAGAAGCTGCTGGCGATGGCCGAGGAGTCGGTGGCGAAGGTAATGTTGCCCGGCATGATCAGCTTGATCTGATCGCCCTGACGCTGAACTTCAACCCCGGTGTTGGCCATGCTGGCGCGCAGCGCAGCTTCCTGTTTGTCGGCGTAGTAGCCATAACCGGCAGACGCCGCGCCGACCACTGCAGCACCGATCAGGGCGCCCTTGCCACGGTTGTTGTGATCGATGGCGGCACCGGCCAAGGCACCTGCCAATGCACCCAGGCCACCATATTTGGCAGTCTTGCTGACACCGCCAGTGTTTTGCGCCTGGCCCTGGTTGTCATAGGGATTCTGTGACTCACACCCGGATAGCAGGGCCAGCGCTGTAGCGGCAATAATCAAACGACGCGAGGTAAACATGGAGATGCTCCTGATTCTATGAACATCAAGCCCGGCAGCTGAGTGGAAAGGGACTTGTGCGCAAATTAGAGCATGCCCGCTGGCAATAATTCCTTAACCCGGCCTGAACGGTTATCAGGGTGCGCTTTTCAGCGTCGGCCGAGCCTGACGGACGAGGTCAACAGCATCCGTTCGACAGAGGTTGTCAGCGATATGCCTGCCATAACCCTTGGCAAAATTTGTTTTTGACGCCAAAAAATAAAACCTTTAACTGACTGATAAATAACGTTAATCAGCGTTTTTCAAATCTATTGTCCCCTCCTGCTTTTTTATAAGCTCCGCTCTATACTGGCACAACGCAACCAGGTCACATTGAAGGCCTCAAACGTGCGTTCATGGACATCGGCAGGCGTGTATCCGTATGCCATGAACAGCAATCCCTCCCTCCAGGCTTAATGGCGTGCACGGCAGCGGCGCTTAAAGGCCGAACAGGAATCAAGCGATGCTGAAACGGATCCCCGTCAGCCAATTGATACTGGGCATGCATATCCACGAGTTTTGCCGAAGCTCGCCGAACGAAGCATCGTGGGCAAGCCTGTTGGATATCGAACTTAATGACCCCGATTTGCTTACCCAAATCCGGCAGTCAACCATCAAGGAAGTCTGGATCGATACGAGTCTGGGTTTGAAACCGGACGGCACATGTTCATCCGAGGCCGATAAAACTGACAATGCATGTAATGCGCCGTCGACCCTGGAGGAAGAAATATCCCGCGCCAGGCAGATCTGCGGCCGGGCGAAAAACGCCGTGATGACCATGTTCACCGAAGCCAAGATGGGCCGGGCCATGAATCTGGATGACGTCGAGATGATGGTCGAGGAAATTTCCCGCTCCATAGTGCGCCACCCCCATGCCTTGATCAGTCTGTCGCGCCTGAAAACCTCGGATGAATACACCTACATGCATTCTGTGGCGGTCTGTGCGCTGATGGTCGCGCTGGCGCGGCGCATGTCACTGAACGAGGAGAGCGTGCGTGAAGCCGGGGTTGCCGGGCTGATGCATGACGTCGGCAAAATGATGATCGCGTCCGAAATCCTCAACAAGCCCAGCCGGTTGACGGAGCAAGAGTTTGCGGCAATAAAATATCACCCTGAAGCAGGCCTCAAAATCCTCCAGCAAAGCGACGCGACCAATGCCACCGTGCAGGACGTGTGCCTGCACCATCACGAGAAGTTCGACGGGTCAGGCTATCCGCATGGTCTGGCAGGCGAGCAAATCAGCCTGTTCGCGAGAATGGGCGCGATCTGCGATGTCTACGACGCCGTGACTTCGGATCGACCTTACAAAAAAGGCTGGGGGGCGGCCCGCTCGATTCGGGAAATGGCCAGCTGGAAAGGTCATTTCGACGAACAGATTTTTCAGACATTCGTCAAAACCCTGGGCATCTACCCGGTAGGTACCCTGGTGAGGCTGGAAAGTGGCCGTCTGGCTATCGTCATCGGTCAGAACGAGCAGTCTCTGTTGCTGCCGCGCGTCAAAGTCTTCATGTCAGCCCTGACCCGCAAACCCCTTGAACCCAGGATCATCAACCTGGCGAGCCAACAGGAACACGACACCATCCTCAAGCTCGAATCACCTGAGGATTGGGCGATCAGTGATATCGAAGAGCTTTGGTTGGGGTGAGAAACGCAGGCTCAGCCGAATCTCGCAGGAGCGGCTTTAGCCGCGAGCGATATTCCAGCCTCTCGCGGCTGAAGCCGCTCCTACGAGGTTTGCTAGCCAAGCAACCCCAACTCCTGTGCGCGGGCCACGGCCTGGGTGCGGCGTTCCACACCCAGTTTGCTGTTGATGTGGCTGGCATGGGTTTTAACGGTGTGCAGGGAGATGAACAGTTGCTCGCTGATCTCCTGATTCGAGCAGCCCTGAGCAATGAGCTGCAGGACACTCAGCTCCCGTACGCTCAGCGTGTCATTGGTGTGGGTCGTTTCAGCTGGCGCGATACACGTCATGTTCGGCAATTTCCCCAGCAGCCGATCACGCACAGCGCAGGGCTCGGCCAGCAGCAGGGTTTTGCGCAACCAGTCCGGGTGATGAGTGATCAATTCCTCGAATGGCAACAACGCCCCGCCCGCCGCTGCCTGCAGACACCGTTGCAGCAAGCCGCAGGCCTGCCCTTGGTCAGGGCTTGTCAGGATTAACCGTATCCGCTGAATCAACGTTGCGAGGAGTAACAG
This sequence comes from Pseudomonas viridiflava, assembly GCF_900601905.1. Lineage (GTDB taxonomy): Bacteria > Pseudomonadota > Gammaproteobacteria > Pseudomonadales > Pseudomonadaceae > Aquipseudomonas. The sequence continues at coordinate 122,512 of NZ_UWFA01000259.1, read as the reverse complement.
TTGAGCATCGATTTTTTGCGCCTGGCTTTCCAGCGCTTCCAGCCGTCGAGCGCATTCGTCGGCACGCCCCTGCACACGTTCCAGCGCAGCGCATTGCAGCTCCACATGCTGTGGCAACTGCGGATCGCATTCAGGTGACGAGACAGGAAGCTCGCTGTTGTAGGTTTGGGTCAGGCGCATCAGCCAGGCTTCGGCCAGATCGATGCGCCCCTGACGCAACCACAGCTCGCATTTAGCCAGGGTGATCATCGCCAGGTAGTAAATCGGCGGCACGTCCCAGATGTGCATCAGGCGCTCGGCTTCGGCAAGTTCGGCGAACGCTTCGGCGAAACGCCCTTCGCGCCCCTCCAGCCCGGCAATGGCGCAATAGCTGATCAACACACTGATGTCGCGACAGGCCCGGGCTTCGGCCAAGCCGGCGAGCAGTTGGCCACGGCCAGTATCATCCTGGCCGCGCAAAGTCAGCAGATAACCTTCATATAACGTGAGACGCGCGCGAACGGCGTAGAGCCGCTGAGCAGACAAGCCTTTAAGCCGCTGCAGGCCATGGCGAACTTCGTCCAGCGCGCGCAAGACTTCACCCCGAGCCTGCAAAACCCGGGCGCGGTCATAATGCGCCAGGGCCTCGAACAGAGGGTTGGCAACCCGCTGCGCCAGCTCTAGCGCATCACGGTTCAGTGCCCGGGCGCGCCACATATCGCCTTCGGTGATCGCCAGCCCCGCCAGCGTCGACAAGCACAGCAAACGCTGGCCGTAGCGTCTGCGCGGCAGGCTGAGCAAGGCCTCGCTGCAATACAGCCGGGTTTTTTCACTGTCGCCGCGTCCCCGGGCAATAACACCACTGAGCGCCAGCCATTGGGCGAGCATCGATTGCTGCGCGGTGGCCGACGGCGCGGGCAGAAAGCGGCTGAGGTGGCTGGCCAGTTCTTCAGCGGCATCGAGCTGACAGGCCAGGCCCAGCGCCCAGGCGTAGAGCACGATCAGGCGCGGCGTGCTGATCAACAGGCTGTCGGGCAAGTCCATTTTCCAGCGCAGCAACATGCCGACGTTCTGTTCGGCCAGCAGTTGCTCTTCGGACAGGCTCTGCACCAAATTGGCCGCGACATCCAGATGCCCGGCTCGCAATGCCTGCTCAACCGCTTCATCCAGCAGGCCCTGTTCGCTGAACCAGCGGCAGGCGTTGAGGTGCAGGCGGTTCTGCGCTGGCCCGGCCTGGGTGCGGGCGCGCAATAGGTCGGAAAACAGATGGTGGTAGCGAAACCAGCGGCCATGCTCGTCCAGCGGCACCAGGAACACCTGGTGCGCCTGCAGGTAACTGAGCATCTGCGGGCTGTCATGACTGTCCCGGACCGCATCGCACAGTTGGCCGCAAAAACGCTCAAGGCAGGCCGTGTCGTAGACAAAGGCCTGCACGTCAGCGGGCAGGCATTCAATCACTTCTTCAAGCAGGTAATCGCGGATCAACCCTTCGCCGCCGTGCAACGCCTGGGGCAATTCGCTGTGGGCCCCGGCTTCGGAGGCCGCCAGGAGCCAGAATCGCAGCCCGGCGACCCACCCTTCGCTGCGTTCGATCAGGCTCTGCAGAGCGTCGGCATCCAGCGCCCGGTTGTGCTGGTTCAGTACCGCCACGGATTCGTTGTGGGTCAGGCGCAGGTCCTGCTCATTGAGTTCCAGCAAGTGCTGGCAGAGTCGCAGGCGCGCCAGATGCCAGTCCGGCCGCTGGCGGCTGGTCACCATGATCACCAGCCCGGCGGGCAAATGATTGAGGAAAAACTGCAGGCAGCGATCCAGCACCGAACCCTGGGCCAGATGGTAATCATCCAGCACCAGCAACAGCGGTTTGCTGAGCATCAGGTGCATGGCCAGCTCATCCAGCAAGCCGTCCAGCCACTCTTCAAAAGCAAACGGCTGATGACGCTGACGCATTTTCAACAGGCCTTGAGCCTGAGCGCCCAACTGTGGAAAAAACTGCTGCAACGCTGATAGCAAACGCTCCAGAAACCGCCCTGGATCGCTGTCACGCTGGCTCAACCCCAGCCACACGCTTTGCCACTGGGGCGGTAGATTCTGGCAGAACTCGATCGCCAGCGAACTTTTGCCAAATCCCGCTGGCGCGCTGACCAACAACAGGCGCCCGGACAATCCGGCGGTCAGTCGTTCGCACAGACGGGTGCGCTCAACGTAGCCGTCGGGCAATGGGGGTCGGAAGAATCGCCCTTCCAGCGCGGGAAGAGCACTGTTTGCGAATCCTTGCAAACGGGACAGGTCTGTCATGGCCGGCTCTGTTGTCGAAGTCTTATCGGCTTGGCGGATGCACCCGAGACTAGACGTTAACTGAGCGCTTTTGAAGGCAGGCCCGGAAAAGACTGTAACAATTTCCCTACAATCATCGAGCCGAATACGCAGCCATAGAAAAGCCCCGGTCAGGGGGCTTTGACATTTCAGTGCCACGGATAGCCGTAGCGACCGGCTTCAGCCGGGAAGATGCAGGCATTGGCTCTGCATCTCCATCGTCTGATACATCGCCTTCGCGGCTAAAAGCGGTCCCACGAGTTTCGATGAATCTATTAACGAACCCCCTCCTGACGCAGCGCATTAGGTGTGAACTCGCTGGTAGTGGCGGTGAAGCCGAAGTCGTAGGCGCTTTTCTCTTCGTTCTTCATGCCCAGAGCCAGGTAGCGACCGGACTGCAAGTCATACAGGGCTTCCAGGGCGTACCACGGAACCTGTTTGTCGAAGTAGTTTTCGGCGTGGGCTTCGGCGACGCGCCACAGTTGGCCGCGACCGTCGTAGTGGTCGATCACCGCTGCCTGCCAGGTGTCTTCGTCGATGAAGAAGTCACGTTTGGCATAGATGTGGCGCTGACCTTCCTTGAGGGTGGCGGTGATGTGCCAGACCCGACGCAGTTCATAACGCGCCAGATCCTGATTGATGTGACCGGCCTTGATGATGTCGGCGTATTTCAGCTTCGGATCATCGAGCTTGTAGCTGTTGGCGGCGATGTACAGTTCCTGCTTGCCGATCAGCTTCCAGTCATAACGATCCGGTGCACCGTTGTACATGTCCAGGTTGTCGGAGGTCCGCAGGCCATCGGCCGCTGTGCCCGGCCCGTCATAAGACACTTGCGGGGCGCGACGCACGCGGCGTTGACCGGCGTTGTAGACCCAGGCCGAACGTGGCTCCTTGACCTGATCGAGGGTTTCGTGGACCAGCAGCACGCCACCGGCCAGACGCGCCGGAGCAGTCACTTCCTGCTTGAAGTAGAACAACACGTTACCGGGGTTCTTCGGATCGAAATCCTTCATCTTGTCGCGGAACACGAACTGATCACGGAAGTACACCAGGCTGTACGAGCCATTGGGCTGCGGCGTGGCCTGGGTGACCAGACGCGTCACGCTGCCTCCGCGATAACGGGTGATGTGGTTCCAGATCACTTCATTGCCGTTCTGCGGGATCGGGAACGGTACGGCAGTCTCGAAGTTTTCCAGCCCGTTGCCGCCAGCGACCAGTTTGGTGCCGGTGGCGTTTCGCTTGATCGCGGCATACACATCGTCAGGCACGGTCGCGCCGCGATGGGACGGATAGACCGGCATCTTGAACGTTTCCGGGTAGCGCTTGAACATCGCGTATTGGCCGGGTGCCAGATTGGCCTTGTACTGCTCCACATTGGCGGCCGTGATGGTATACAGCGGTTTCTCATTGGCGTACGGGTTGGCGAGGAAGCCCTTGGCATCCACCGCAGCGGCGTTTTTCGGCATCGGGCTCCAGGCCGGGATGGTATTGGCAGCGTTGCCAGCCTTTTCCGCGCCCATCGGGGTCAAGGTAGTACCCAGCTTGGCCGCTTCCGATTCAGACACGGCAGCCATGACGCCGGTTGCCAGCAACGACAGACCCAGCACACCCACCTGCAACAGACCTTTTGTTATTCTCATTTTCATAGTCGTCCTGAAAAACCGTGTACTTAAAAGTTCATGCCAAAGCTGAGCGCAACGAAGTCGCGATCATCGACCGTGGTGTACTTGCCATCAAAGAAGTTGGTGTACGAAAGACTCGCGGTGTAGGTGTTCTGATACTCGGCGTCCAGGCCAAGGCTGACGGCCTTGCGACCTTCTTCAAAGTTACCGCCAGGGCCTGGCGAGTAACCTTCGACGTCATGGGACCAGGCCACGCTTGGGCGCAGGTTCACACCCGCGAAGACGCTGTTGTAATCCCAGATCGCCCGGGCGCGATAACCCCAGGAGTTAGCGGTAGTGAAGCCATCGTTTTCGCAATAGCGAGTCAGGTTGTTTTGCGCACCACCCCCCAATGTGCTTGCGTTGAGAGCTGCGCACTGCCCGGCCGGCAGAGGGCCCGGCCCGTAACTAGGGTCACGGCCGTAACGGATTTTCGAGGTATTTTCCAGCCCGCCCACGTGGGTCCAGCCCACTTCACCGACCACGGTCAGACGCTCTGCACCCATGACCTGGTCAAAGAATTGGGTGAAGGTGGTTTGCATCTGGGTGATTTCTTTGCGGCGGTAGCCCGGCTGATCAGTATTGGGCTGGCCTTGCAGCACCGACACGTTAGGGTTCAGCGGGGTGATGCCGGAGTACAGAATGTCGGTGGTGTTGACCTGCACCGGGGCGTTTGGACGGTAGCTGATCTCGCCGCTCCATGCAGTGCCGGTAGGCAAGGTGGTGGAGAAGCTCAGGCCGTACAGATGAATGTCTTCCGGGTATTCGACGTAGTAGCTGGAGTTACCGGCAACCACCACAGGCAACAAGGTCGGCGCCAGTGCCGTCGCGGTCGCCACCGGAATCCCGGAACGTGCCAGGGAACCCACCAGGCCTGCCGCGCTATAGGCGCTGGCTGGACCGCCACGGCCGCTGAAGATTGGCGCGCGGCTGTGGTAGTTCATGAAGTAGGCGCCGAACTCAGTGTCCAGCGGTTCGAAGTTGTAGTGCACGGCCAGGCCGAACTGACCACTGTCGCGTGCATCGCGGTCCGGGCCACGGCGCACGATTGCGCCCTCGTCAGGGTTGCCGAACCTGACACCTTGCTGAGTCAGCGAGTTGAGCACCGCAGCCCGCGCACCTGCCGGAAGGCCTGCAGCGGTCAGCGAGCTGTTCAGGCCATTGCGGCTGCGCAGTACCGCCAGGTTGTTGTCGCAGCCGTCGGAGATCACGTCCGGTTGCGAGAAGAACGTGCCGCAGTTATCGGTAACGGTCTGGTCCCATTCGAGCTGGTAGAAGCCTTCCGCCGAGAGGTTTTCAGTGATGCTCTGCGACAGGTAGAACATGTTGACCGGAATCAGGCCTTCCTTGATTTCCGCGCCAGGACGGCGGAACGCGGAAACGTCCACCGGGTTCACGCTGTTGATGCCGTTCTGGATGAATGTACTTTCACCCCAGCTGACCACCTGTTTACCCAGACGAACCGAGCCCGGCTCATCGCCGATGCTGTAGTTGTGGTAGACGAACGCGTCGAGGATCTGCCCGCCGGAGGACTTGGCGCCTTCCTTGCGGTTGGAGTCGCTGATGTCCTTGAACTCGCGACCTTCGTCCTTGAGTTCAAAGTCATACCAATACTTGCCACGCACGAAGACACCGGTGTCGCCGTATTTCAGTTCCAGATCGTGAATGCCCTTGAAGATCTTCGAAAACGTCTCACCACGTTTGAAGTTCAAGTGACCGTCATCGGAGGTTTGCGACAGACCATGCCCGCCATTGTTGGAGCCGATGAGGTTTTTGTTGGCCTTCTCGGTCGACCAGCTGGCGCCAACGGAGAGCGACGAGTCGAACTTGCCTTCGATTTCGCCAATATTGAAACTGACGCCGAATGCAGGACCGGCGAGCGTAGAAGCGAGACTGACGGCCAGGGGCAGTTTCGCCCGGCGCCAGAACTGGTTTGCTGTTGTCATCGACGCTACTCCATGTGTTTTTTATTGTTTTGGCAGTGGTACTGGTTAAAAACGCCGCAGCCTTTATCGCTTAAGCCGCTGGACGCTCATCGGGTAACCCAGAAGGTTACAACACGAAGACGCATCCCCCTCGTTTTCATCCAGCCCGGTGCCGACTATATCCAGCCGAGTGCACTGCTTGATCCCTCTAAAGTGTGATTTGTTGCTTGAAACGGTCTGGGACGTGCTTTTGAACAATGGTGTCACTGAAGGAAAAGGGACTTTATGTGGGAGCGAGGCTTGCCCGCGATAAGGTTGGATGCGATAGACCTGATATCCGGGCCATCTCTATCGCGGGCAAGCCTCGCTCCCACAGGTGATCGCATTTCACCTTGGGAGTGGGGCCTGACTGAGAAAGCATCAAAGGGTAGAAAGAAACGCACTGTTGGTGCTCTGCCATTCAACGATATCCAGGCGCATGCGCTTCTTGTCGAGCTTGCCGACACTGGTCTTGGGAATTTCGGTAACAAGGGCTATCTGGTGGGGAATGGCCCATTTGTTGATATGGCCCAATTCAACAAATGGTTTGAGGTGTTCCTTCAAGTTTTTCGCATCGACGCTATGCCCCTCGCGCACGACCAGCAACGCAAAAGGCCGCTCGCCCCATTGCGGGTCGGCGATGCCCACGACCGCCACTTCGCGTACGCCTGGATGCCGACTGCACAGGTCTTCCAGCGCCAGGGAGGAAATCCACTCGCCGCCGGTTTTGATCACATCCTTGATGCGGTCACGAATATCAATCACGCCCATGCTGTCCAGCGTCGCCACATCCCCGGTGTGCAGCCAGCCGCCCGCCCACAGCTCGGCGCCTTTCTGCGGCTCGCGGTAATAGCCTTCGCTGAGCCAGGGTGCGCGCAACACCAGCTCGCCCATGGACTCGCCATCGGCAGGCAGGAAACGGCCCTCTTCGTCGACAATGGCCGCCTCTACCAGAACGCCAGGTACGCCCGCCTTGATGCGATAGGTCACGCGTTCGTCTTCAGTGCCAGCGCGCAGTTGGTCGTTGATGTGCGCCACGGAGATCAGCGGGCCGGTTTCGGACATCCCGTAAGCGCCGGTCAGGGCGATGCCCCGCGCCTTGGCGGCTTCATACAAGCTGCGGGTCAGTGAACTGCCGCCAATGATGATTTTCCAGCCACCAAAGTCGACGTCCTGGGCAGCCTTGGCATTGAGCACCATCTGCATGATGGTTGGCACACAGTGGGAAAAGGTGACCTTTTCCTTGCGCCATAGCTCCACCAGGTACTCCGGGTCGTAACGGCCCGGATAAACCTGTTTGACCCCCAGCATGGTCGCCGCGTAAGGCATGCCCCAGGCATGAACGTGGAACATCGGCGTGATAGGCATGTACACGTCGTCGGTGCCCAGCAAACGTTCGGCGCTGCCCACAATGGTCGCCACGCCCATGGTGTGCAGCACCAACTGCCGGTGACTGAAATACACACCTTTGGGGTTGCCCGTGGTACCGGTGGTATAGAACGTGGTGGCGACGGAGTTTTCGTCGAACTCTTGGAATTCATAAGCAGGGCTTGCGGCGGCCAGCAACGACTCGTACTCGCCCACCAGGTTCGGCAAGTCGGCGGTCTTGTCCGGCAGATCGGTCAGCAGCAGGGTTTTCTCTACCGTGGTCAGCTGCCCGGCGATGGCGTGGTACAGGCCGACGAATTCACTATTGACCAGCACGAACTTATCTTCGGCGTGGTTCATGGTGTAGAGAATCTGCTCGGGAGACAGTCGCACGTTGACGGTGTGGATGACGGCGCCAATCATCGGTACTGCAAACATGCATTCCAGATAGCGGTGGCTGTCCCAGTCCATGACGGCCACGGTATCCCCGGCCTTGACCCCCGCTGCAGTCAGCACATTGGCCAGTCTGCTGACCCGCTCGACCAGCTCGGGATAGGTGTAGCGGATGATGTCGCGGTAGACGATTTCCCGGGTTTTTTCGTAGCGGCTGCCAGACATCAATAGCCGCTTGATCAACAGTGGATATTGATAGGCACCTTCGGCTGGCGCAATAACTCGGGTCTGCAACATGGGAGTTCCTTTTCAAAGTACGCGGGCGTGGCTTGAAATATGGACTCTAGAGCGGCAGCTCGCCAGCCAGATCAGCCAAAAGGATGATTTGCTGAACGGCGTGGCAGGGTGAAGGTGAGCTCATGTGAGAGCGGTGCTCGCCGGCGATAGGCACTCCGCGATCTAGAGTGAACCGTGTCCAGCCTCATCGCGGGCAAGCACCGCTCCCACAGAGATTGTGACTTGCCCGCTAAACTTCGATGTCAGCGCACTTCAGTAAACGCCAGCTTCAAGCCCAATGCCACCAGCACGCCGCCCATGGCGCGATCAAACCAGTGGCCCATGCGGGCAAAGCCTGCGCGCACGCGTTCCTGGCTGAACAGCCGTGCGACCAGGCAAAACCAGATACCCGTGGCGACCGCCAGGTAAACGCCATAACCGGCCTGCACCCACAGCGGGGTATGCGGGTTGATGACCACGGTGAACAACGACAAAAAGAACAAGGTCGCCTTGGGGTTCAAGCCATTGGTGATAAAGCCGCTGGTGAACGCGCCACGCGCCGTGCGCTCGCCTGCGGCGATATCGATGGGCGCATCACTGGCGCTGGCCGGTTTGGCGCGCAAGGCCTTGAACCCGATGTACAACAGGTAGCCAGCGGCGGCCCATTTAAGCGCATTGAACAGCACGATCGACTGCGAAACGATCAGGCCAATGCCCAGCAGCGAATAGCCCACATGCAGGAAAATCGCCGTGCCCACACCCATGGCGGTGTAGGTCCCGGCCCGGCGCCCATGAGCGACGCTTTCGCGGACCACCACCGCGAAATCAGGGCCAGGGCTGGCAACGGCAAGCAGATGGATCAAGGCGACAGTCAGAAATTCGGCCCAGTACACGGGGTCCTCCAGGAATGTAAGCAAGCGTTTCGCTCTGTTAGGCTGATCACCATAAGCCTTCAATACTTCCAAAAACAGGTACAGCTGATGAGCAATCACGGTAAGGCAGTTTTCCTTGATCACACTTCCCTGGATCTGGGCGATCTGGATCTGGACACATTGCGCGCCTGCTTCGGTGAGTTGACGCTGCACGCGAGCACCGCGCCGGAGCAGGTGATAGAACGGCTGCAAGGCGCACAAGTCGCCATTAGCAACAAGATCGTGATTGATGCCCACACGTTCGCTGCCTGTCCCGACCTCAAGTTGGTACTGGTGACGGCCACCGGCACCAATAATATTGACCTGGTCGCCGCACGCCAGCACGGCGTCACAGTCACCAATTGCCAGGGTTACGGCACGCCATCGGTGGCCCAGCACACGCTACTGCTGTTGCTGGCCCTGGCGACGCGCCTTCCCGATTACCAGAACGCCGTGCAACAAGGGCAATGGCAGAAAGCCAGGCAGTTCTGCCTGCTGGACTTCCCCATCGTCGAGCTGGAAGGCAAAACCCTTGGGTTGCTAGGCCATGGCGAGCTTGGCGGCGCCGTGGCGAAACTGGCCGAAGCCTTCGGCATGCGCGTGATGCTGGGGCAGATCCCCGGCCGACCGGCACGTCCGGATCGCCTGCCGCTGGATGAACTGCTGCCGCAGATCGACGCCCTCACCCTGCATTGCCCATTGAATGACGACACCCGGGACATGATCGGCGCCCACCAGTTGAGCCTGCTCAAACCCCATGCGTACGTGGTCAACACCGCCCGAGGCGGGCTGATCAACGAACAGGCACTCGCCGACGCCCTGCGCAACGGGCATCTGGGCGGTGCAGCCACCGATGTGCTTAGCGTGGAACCGCCTCGCGATGGCAACCCGCTGCTGGCAGGCGACATCCCGCGCCTGATCATTACCCCGCACAGCGCCTGGGGTGCGCGGGAAGCCAGGCAGCGGATTGTCAGCCAGATCACCGAGAATGCACTGGGTTTCTTTGCGGGCAAGCCGGTTCGGGTGGTGAATTAGCCACAGAACCCCTGTTGGAGCGAGGCTTGCCCGCGAAGAACGATTACACGGACTGCCTGGTGAATCGCGGCGCCTGGTTCGCGGGCAAGCCTCGCTCCAACAGTACGGCGCCGTTGCTGACTTCAAACTGTTAGACTCCGCGCTTTTTCGAGGAGCCCGCAATGGACCCGCGCAGTGAAGTGTTACTCCGTCAGGCCGAATTGTTTCAGGGCTCGTTGCTGTTGGCTGGTTTGCCCGCTGACGATCTGCTCGGTCGCTTGCCGCAAGCCCACGGCTGGTGCTGGCATGCAGGCGATCAGTCGGCACTGGATGCACGTTTCGAAGGCCGCAGCCATTTCGGCGTGAACGTTCCACAACAACCTTTCGAAGCCGCCGTGGTGTTTCTGCCCAAGGCCCGCGAACTCAATGCCTACCTGCTCAATGCCCTGGCGTCGCGGCTGACGGGTCGTGAGTTGTTTCTGGTCGGCGAAAAACGCAGTGGTATCGAAGCTGCCGCCAAACAACTGAGCCCGTTCGGCCGCGCCCGCAAGCTCGATAGCGCCCGGCATTGCCAACTGTGGCAGGTCACCGTCGAGGACGCGCCCCAGGCCGTCACTCTGGAAAGCCTCGCGCAGCACTACGAAGTCGAGATGGAAGACGGTCCGCTGAAGGTTGTCAGCCTGCCGGGGGTATTCAGTCAGGGCCGTCTGGATCGCGGGTCTGCACTGCTGTTGCAGAACATCGACAAACTGCCCAGCGGCAACCTGCTGGATTTTGGCTGCGGTGCCGGGGTACTTGGCGCAGCGGTCAAACGCCGCTATCCGCACAACAACGTGATCATGCTCGACGTGGATGCCTTCGCCACCGCCAGCACGCGCCTGACTCTGGCTGCCAATGGCCTTGAGGCCGAAGTCCTGACCGGCGACGGCATCGACGCAGCGCCGATGGGGTTGAGCACCATCCTGAGCAATCCGCCGTTCCATGTCGGCATCCATACCGACTACCAGGCAACCGAGAATTTGCTGAGAAAAGCACGCCAACATCTTAAATCAGGTGGCGAACTGCGGCTTGTGGCCAATGCATTCCTCAAGTACCAGCCGATCATCGAAGAGCACTTTGGCGTCTGCGCAATCAAGGCCCAGGGCAACGGCTTCCGGATCTACCGCGCCAAACGCGCTTGAAAATAAGCGCTTGCCGAAAGCGTCTCGCGAAGGCAGAATCCGCTCCGTCCTAGGGGAGTAGTCTCCCACGAGCGCCATGCTCGTCCGGTACGCATCAACATACTTGGTCCTCAGACCATGGTGCGTACAACCCCGAATCCGCTCAGACGGATCGGTGGTTTGACAAGACCTATGACACGAACACCTTACCCGGGGCGGGGAGGTCGTACGTGTCATAGCCGTGTCGACCCGCCCCTTAGGAAACCCTGATGCTGGAATCCCTGTTGGTCCCCACCGCTGTAGTCGCGCTTGCCGAAATCGGTGACAAGACCCAACTGCTTGCGCTCATTCTGGCGGCTCGCTTTCGCAAACCCTGGCCGATCATTGCCGGCATCGTCGCCGCAACCCTGGCCAACCACGCCGCAGCAGGTGCTGTCGGGGCCTGGTTTGGCAGCTTTTTCTCTGACGCCACCCTGCACTGGATCCTTGCCGCAAGCTTCGCGGCCACTGCGCTGTGGACGCTGGTCCCGGACAAGATGGATGAAGACGAAGCCAGCACAGCACGCAAATTCGGCCCGTTCATGACCACGCTGATTGCCTTCTTCATCGCGGAAATCGGCGACAAGACGCAAATCGCCACGGTGATGCTGGCGGCGCAGTATTCGTATCTCTGGCTGGTGATTATAGGCACCACACTGGGCATGCTGCTGGCGAACGTGCCGGTGGTATTGGCGGGCAATTTCGCCGCCGAAAAACTGCCCCTGACCCTGATCCGCCGTCTGGCAGCGAGTGCCTTTTTCGTCCTGGCGCTGGTGGCGGTGTACAAGGCGATGCAGGTGAGTGGCTGGGTTTGACAGGGACAGTGGCGTTTTTGTAGGAGCGCACGAGCAACGCGAGGCCGCGATGGCGGTGTATCAGACAGGACGCCATCGCTGCCTCGCGTTGCTCGTGAGCTCCTACAGGCCACTGTGTTTTATCAGGACTTTTTAGCGGCCTGATACAACGGCATCACCTTGGGAATCGCTGCCTGCAGCGCAGCAATACGGTTTTGCGAAGCCGGGTGAGTACTCATGAATTCCGGCTGCGAGCCGCCGGAATTCTCGGTCATTTTCTGCCACAGAGTAATGGCGGCATTCGGGTTGTAGCCCGCACGTGCTGCCAATTCCAGACCCAGCAGATCGGCTTCGTTCTCGTTACCGCGGCTGTTGGGCAAGGTCAGGCTGTAATTGACCACGGTGTCGGCCAGCGCCAGGCTGTCCTGGCCCAGGCCCAGGATCGCCCCGGCGCCTTGTTTGGCCATGGCAACGCCATAAGCCTTGGACATCGCCTCACGACCGTGCTCGCGCAGGGCGTGGGCAATTTCATGGCCCATGACCGCGGCGATTTCGTCATCCGTCAGCTTCAGCTTTTCGATCAGGCCAGTGTAGAAAATGATCTTGCCGCCCGGCCCGCAATTGGCGTTCAGCTCATCGCTTTTGATCAGGTTCACTTCCCACTGCCATTGCGCCGAATCAGGGCGCAACTTCGGTGCCTGCCCGATCAGGCGATCGGCAATCGAATGAACCCGCTTGGCATCGGCGCTGGTGGTATCCAGCACGCCCTTGCTGGACGCCTCGCCCACCGTCTCTTTATAGGACGTGGCATACATCTGATTGACCTCTTCGGTCGAGAGCATGCTGAACATGTATTGCTTGCGCTCGACGCCAACCGAGTCGCCGCTGGTGGTGTTGACGGTCTGGCAGCCGCTGAGCAGCAATGCAGCACTCAAAGCACAGAAAGCAAAACTCTGACGCATGGTGGATCTCCCTTTAAACGTGGCGATCATCCTAGGGGGTGAAAGCGTTATGCGCCAGTGACTGGCCAATAGCTCCGTTTGTCAGCCTGGTTAGAGAATGGTTCCAATCCAGACACATATCCGATGACGACGTATTGAGCGCTTTAGCGACCTATCGGATGGATGGGTTCACAGTTCAGAAACTCTCGGCCGATAGCCTCTCATAGCCGCACCACCCATCTTCGGAGCTCCTATGAAGTTTAAGTCGATCCAGTTTTCCATCGCTGCTTTGGCGGGAGCAATCGTGCTTTCGGTGGTCGCCGCCCTGGCGCTGTACTCGCTGCTTGCCAGCGAGCGGACCCAAAGCCTGGTGGATGAACGCACCCAGGCGCAGTTTGAACAATCCATGCAACAGCGCCTGAGTGCGTTAGCCCAGACCCAGGCCAGTGAAATCAAGCGTGAGCTGGAAACTCCACTGTTGATCGGCGCAGGCCTGGCAACCACCAACGCCCTGCTCGGCAGCAACGATGCTCAGGGCCAGGCACAGCTGACCATCAGCCGCGAGCAGATGCTCAACTTGCTGCGCAACACCCTTGAACAGAATCCAAAAGTCCTCGGCGCCTACATCGGCTGGGAGCCCAATGCCCTGGATCGCAACGACGCAGCCTACAACGGCGTGACCGGCAAAGGCGTCGACCCCAAAACCGGGCGCTTCATGCCCTGGTGGTATCGCAATAGCGACGGCATCCTGACCCTGGAAAAGCTCGCCAGCCTGGAAGACCAGACCCTGCTTTCCACCGGTGTGCGCTCCAGCGAGTATTACTTCTGCTCAAAGGAGACCAAAAAGCCTTGCGTCATCGACCCGGCCCCCTACCCGCTCGGCGGCAAAATGGTGATGCTCTCTTCGTTCATCACGCCGATCATGGTCAACGGTACGTTTCAAGGCATTGTCGGCGCCGACCTTTCGGTCAACTTCATTCAGGACATGCTGATCGCCGCTGACAAAAAGCTGTATGACGGCGCAGGAGAAATGGCCCTGATCGCCAGCAATGGCGGGTTGGTGGCCTACACCAAAGACCCGACCAAGCTGGGCGAAAAAGCCAGCACCATCCTGGATGCCAACGAAGTCGCCAACCTGAGCAAGATCAGCCTGGGTGAAGTGCGCTACGACGTCGACGAGGACCATGGGCACATCGAGGTGTACATGCCGTTCGGGATCGGCGCGACCGATGCGCGCTGGACCTTGATGATCCAGCTGCCGCTGAGCGCAGTGATGGCCGACCTCAATCAGCTGCAAAGCGATCTGGCGGCCCAGCGCCACACCGACATCATCGGCATGACCGTGGTTGGGCTGATCATAGCCGCACTGGGCTTGCTGGTGATCTGGCTGGTGGCACGAGGCATTGCAAAACCACTCAAGCAGATGGTGCTGATGCTCGACGATATTGCTCAGGGCGAAGGCGATCTGACCAAACGCCTGAGCAGCGATCGCGCCGACGAAGTGGGTCAGATTGCGACTCGCTTCAATACCTTCCTGAGCAAGCTGCAGGCCATGATCAGCCAGGTAGTGTCGTCAGTGCAGAAGGTCAGCGACTCTTCAGAACACACCGCTGATATCGCGATCCGCACTAATCAGGGCGTGCACCGGCAAATGTCGGAAATCGAACTGGTCGCCACCGCCGTGCACCAGATGACCGCCACAGCCCAGGACGTCGCACGCAACGCCACCCAGGCGGCACAAGCTGCCCATCACGCCGACGGGGCCGCCAATCAAGGCATGCAGATTGTGCAGAATACGTCCGATTCGATCAGTGCACTGGCGTCGGAAATCGGCCGCGCCGTGGGTGTGGTGCAGAGCCTTGCCGCTGACAGCGAGAACATCAATGCAATCCTCACCACCATCCGCGGGATCGCCGAGCAAACCAATCTGCTGGCCTTGAACGCCGCCATCGAAGCGGCACGGGCCGGCGAACAGGGCCGAGGCTTTGCCGTAGTCGCCGATGAAGTGCGCAACCTGGCGCAAAAGACGCAGCAAGCGACACAGGAAATTCAGAGCATGATCCAGCAGTTGCAAAGCGGGACTCGCCAGGTGGTGCAGGTCATGGAGGACAGTCGCAACAAGACCGAGGAAAGCGTCGGGCATGCTGCCGAGGCGGCGCAGGCCCTGCAGACAATCACCAAGGCTGTTTCGGTGATCAACGACATGAACACCCAGATCGCCAGCGCCGCCGAAGAACAGAGCGCGGTCGCCGAGGACATCAACCGCAACGTGACCAACATCGGCCAGGTCGCCAACGAAGTCGCGGGCGGCGCCACCGAGTCCAGCCAGGCCAGCGCCGAACTGACCAAACTGGCCGAGCAGCAGCGGCGCTTGATCAATCAGTTCAGGGTTTAGCGCATAGACTTCTGTGGGGGCGAGGCTTGCCCGCGATAAGGACACCTCGGTTTAACTATTGAACCGAGTCATCGTTCTTCGCGGGCAAGCCTCGCTCCAACGGTGCTCTACCGGTAATTTCCCACATGGCCGAGCAGCAACGCTTGATTAACCAGTTCAGGGTTTAGCGCACATACGTCTGTGGGAGCGAGGCTTGCCCGCGATAAGGACACCTCGGTTTATCGATTGAACCGAGTCATCGTTCTTGGCGGGCAAGCCTCGCTCCAACGGCGCTCTACCGGTAATTTCCCACATGGCCGAGCAGCAACAACGCTTGATTAACCAGTTCAGGGTTTAGCGCACAGACGTCTGTGGTAGCGAGGCTTGCCCGCGATAAGGACACCTCGGGTTAACTATTGAACCGAGTCATCGTTCTTCGCGGGCAAACCTCGCTCCAACGGCGCTCTACTGGCAATTCCTACAACGGCGTCAGACACTCCGGTGCGTTGAGCTTCGGGTCGTTGATCAGGTTGGCCAGTGGCCGTTCGCGCAAGGCGGTTTGCGGGCTGGCGAGCAGGGCTTGCAGGGTCGGTAGCGGAGTCTCGGCGTTCAGCCAGTCTTTTTGCCCCTGGGCATCGAGGATCAGCGGCCGCCGCTGGCTGGAGGCGGATTGTGTCACCACCGCAACGCTCAGCCAGGTATGGCCCTGCACCGGATAGGCTTCCCAGATTGCTGCGAAAAACAGCGCCGAGCCCTCCCCCGGCGTCAACCAGAACGGATGCTTGCGGGTGGTGCCACGCCATTCGTAAAAGCCATTGGCGGGTAGTAAGCAGCGACGTAAACGAAACGCTTCACGAAACATCGGTTGTTCGGCGAGGGTTTCGGCCCGGGCATGGGCCGGTGTTCGGGACAGGTCTGTCAGCCACGGCGGGGTCAGCCCCCAACGCGCCCTGGCCAGCTCAAGCTCGCCATCGGCCGCTGCACTGGCGCGCAGCATCAACACTGAATCAGCAGGCGAGATGTTCCATTGCGCCTGCTGATCTGCCGGAAAACCAGGCAAGGCCGCAAAAGCGGGCGTCCAACGAAACAGCGCATAACGTCCACACATGGGGCAATACAACCTTTGAAGCGACGATCAACACACCAGCACGTCGGGAAAATTGTCCGGTTCATTACCGGGCTCTTCACTGAAGAAGGGCAGCGCCGCATTGTACGCAGTGATCAGCTCACGCGCCCGCTCCACGTCGTCGTTATCCACGCTGAGCCCCAGCAGGCCCAGGGCAGGCAGCTCACCCAGCCCGCCCAATAGATGCCGACCGGTCACATGCGCTTCAAGGCCTTCGCTGGCAAGCATGCCCTGCAGCAACTCGGCCTCCATGAGGTTTTCCGGCTCGTAGACTTTCTGCATCATTCATTCTCACTGCGCACGGCCAGGTTCCAGTCTTCGCCATCGGTTTGCAGGTCAAACACAATGGGGCGGCAGCAGACCGGGCAATCCTCGATGTATTGCTGGTCGCCACCGGACAGGTCAAGCACCGCCTCCACCGGTTCGCCGCAATAAGGGCAATCGTAATCCTGAATTTCCTGCATCGCGGTCTCCCGGGTCAGTTGTGCGTATAATCGCGCTCTTTGCAGATGGAGTCTGGACGCATTTTTCAGACCCTCCCCAACTATTTTTCACCCCCTACAAGAGAGCATGATGGGCGAATTTGATGCCATCCGACCTTACAACGACGCTGAAGTCTCAGCGGTGCTTGCACGCCTGCTCAGCGACAAAGAGTTTCTCTCGATCCTGACCCGCTTCCGCTTCCCGCGCCTGGCTGGCGCTCTGGGCTGGGCCTTGCAGCCAGTCATCGCGCGCAAGCTGCGCCGCCAGTTCATCGGCATCAACTCGGTTGCCACCCTGCAGGACAAGGTCGAATACTACGTCGACCATACCATCGAGCGCGCCACCGACGGTGTGACCTATACCGGTGTCGAGCAGTTCAAATCCGGCAGTGCCTATCTGTTTCTGGCCAACCATCGGGATATCGTGATGGACCCGGCGTTCGTCAATTACGCCGTCTACCACGCCGGTTTGCCGACGCCGCGCATCGCGATTGGCGACAACCTGCTGCAAAAGCCTTTCGTCAGCGACCTGATGCGGCTGAACAAAAGCTTCATCGTGCACCGTTCGATCATCGGGCGTCGGGAAAAGATGGCGGCTTATCAGCTGTTGTCGGCATACATCAACCATTCGATTCGCAACGATTGCCAGTCGATCTGGATCGCCCAGGCCGAAGGCCGCGCCAAGGACGGTGACGACCGGACCGAATCGGCGATCCTGAAAATGTTCCACATGAGTCGCAAGGAGGAGCCGTTCGCCGAGGTGATCCGCTCGCTGAACCTGACGCCTGTGTCGATCAGCTACGAGTATGACCCTTGCGATCATGCCAAGGCCCGCGAGCTTTACATCCGCGCCACCACCGGCAGCTACGCCAAGGCGCCAGGCGAAGATGACGTGAGCATTGCGCTGGGCATCACCGGTTATAAAGGCCGCGTGCACGTCAACTTTGCTCCGCCGATCACTGAACTGTTCGAAGACACCAAAGCGCTGGCCATTGAAATGGATCGGCAGATTCTCGGTGGCTATCGACTGTTCCCGGTGCATTACCTGGCTTATGCGCAATGGGCAGACGCAGAACCGACCCTTGAGGTGCCGCTGGCCAGGGATGTGTTCCCGGCGCCGGAGCTGGCCAAAGCCCAGGAAGAATGGCAGCGCCGCCTGGACGAGTGCCCGGTAGAACATCGCCCGTATCTGGTTCTGCAGTACGCGATGCCGGTGCGCAATCAGTACCGCGTCAAGGCTGGCATCGCGCTCTGATCGCTTTGTCGACGCACAAAAAGGCGCTCGTTGATGAGCGCCTTTTTTTTGTCCGACAATTTTTCGTGCAGTCATTCAAACGTAACCTGAACCGGGCACTGTATGGCTCCTTCGAGGCACCACCTCGACCCTTCTTGGAGCTTGTCATGCTGCATGCAAACAATCAGGACCGCCTCTATCTGATCGCTCCCAGCGACGAGCAGGAAGACTTGATCAATGGCCTGGCGTTCAACGTGCAGGACCGCCACTGGCTGGTCTATTGCGCCCTTGGCGGTCATCAGCACCACGACCTGCCCGACCTGGACCTGCATACCGGGTTCAGTTTTCTGGAGTTTTATCAGCAGGCGGCTTGATTGATTCATTGGGAGCGGTGCTTGCCCGCGATAAGAGCACCGCACTTCTAAAGTAAACCGCACGCAGCCTTATTCGCGGGCAAGCCTCGCGCCAACAAAAAAGCCCGGTCTCTCGCAAGAGAGCCGGGCTTTTTTTACAACCGCTGAATTACTGAGCCAGCGTGTTACCGATGGTCTGATCCTGGAACAGACGAGTCAGCGCATCGCTCAGCACGTCACTGACCAGACGGGTATTGGTTTCCTGATTGGGCGCCATGCCGAAACGCTGGTCCAACGAGGCGGCGTAACGACCCGAGTAGCTGCGACCGTTATTCTGCACGTCAGCGCGGAACGTCGAGCTGATCGTGGCTTCAGTTACATACAGCCCTTCTTTGGGCGACTGGTATTTCAGATCTGCCAGGGTCACGGTCAGGGTCGGGCCGCTGCCACTGGACGACGGCGTGAAGCCCAGCAGACGCACAGCGGCTTCGGCCTGGGCCTGCAATTTAGGCAATACATCGGCGCTGGCAACGCTCACTGCGCTGGTCTCCGGGTACATGCCGCCACGCGTGCCCAGCGTCGGGCCTGGGCGGCCGTCGACGACGCGCACCACTACCGGCTGCCCACGCCCGACAGCAGCGAGCTGGGCGTTCAACTTGGGTTGCGGACTCAGTTGTTGCGGGCTGTGGGCACAGCCGACCAGCGTCAGGCTACCAACAGCCAGCAAACCAAACAAAATGCGACGCAGCATGCTCATTTCTCCATGGGCCAGGCACAAAAATATGCCGCAGTATAGCGGCCTCCAGCCACCGCCAACCAGTTGAAAATCCGACCACTGCGCCAGTGCAATGGTTCAGCAACCGAGCCGTCATGATGATGTCACGTGGGTCTTGCAAGCTTGTGCTCATCATCACAGGAGCAGCCCCATGGACTTTCTCTGGTCATTGTTCGATTCGCGACGTAACGACCGTCACTACGCACGCGTGGATGCCAGCGGTGTCTGTCACGCATTCAAGCAATGCCGTCAGGCGCCACAAGGCAATGACTGGGTGGAAATCACCGAGCAAAAGCTGTGCTGGCTGGGCAACCCGCTGCCCAACAGCGCCCGGGTTGTACCGCGGCCTGAACGCGCTTCGCGACTGCGCCTGTATGCGGCGTGACTGATTGGTCAATAAATAAAAGTCAGTTAATCAGATCAATTCCTGTCGTTTCATCGCTATAATCTCCGCCCGACTATAAGGACGTCTCCTGATCGGGCCTCGCAGCATGGTTAATCCCCGGATTAGCGCCTTCGTAACGCCCACAGAGAGCCGCCCACACAGGTCATTTGCACGCAGATGTGCTCGTTGGTCGGCGCTGAAAGCTCGAAACTTTTCGAACCTTTGCTGCCCCTCGACGCCTTAGTCTGCATGCGGTGATCTGCCGGTGCTGCCATCGTGCAGCCCTTTTTGAGGTTGAGATTCACGTTCCCAAAAGGACGTGAAAAAACGGGTTTCACTACTTCACAAGAGTGTGGCGAGCAAATGAACAGTTACGCGTTGGTAAATGCACCATTAGCATCTCACCCAGCCCCATTGCACAGGATCGAGCGCTGCTGCGCAGTCTCCACAACCGGAGCCTGAGGCCTGTCCACTACGGATTTGGTTGCATAACCGGAAGCCTTGACGATAGTCGAATGGCTGACCGGACTGAAAAATGCGTTCATGCTGCCTTGATGAACCTCATTCATGTCCGTTTGGTGGCCTCCGTTGAAATGCGAAGAATTGCGAAGAATCGGACATGCTGATCCTGGCCATGGTATCGGGGCACAACTTTGAACAAAGCCCCGCGACCAGGCATCTGCCCTCGGGATCGTATGCCGTCAATTTGGTGCTGCAGATTTTGGAGACGCGTTAATGGCGCATAACGAAGCAGTCGATGTGGTATTGGTTGGGGCCGGCATCATGAGTGCCACCCTCGCCGTACTGCTCAAGGAGCTCGACCCCGGCATCAAGCTGGAAGTCGTTGAGCTGATGGACTCAGGCGCTGCGGAGAGTTCCAACCCGTGGAACAACGCGGGTACCGGTCATGCCGGGCTGTGTGAGCTCAACTACACGCCGCCAGGCGCCGATGGCTCCATCGACATCAAGAAAGCTGTGCAGATCAATACTCAGTTTGAAGTCTCGAAGCAGTTCTGGGCGTATCTGACCCAACAAGGCACGTTCGGCTCTTCGAAATCCTTTATCAGCCCGGTGCCGCACCTGAGCTTCGTGCAGGGCGAGAAAGGCGTTGCCTTTCTTAAAACCCGCTTCGAAGCCATGCACAGGCACCATGCGTTCTCGTCCATGGAATACACCGAAGACAAGGCCACCCTTGCCGAGTGGATGCCGCTGATGATGCCCGGCCGCCCGGCCGATGAGCAGATCGCCGCGACCCGGGTGATGAATGGCACTGACGTGAATTTCGGCAACCTGACCAATCAGTTGCTCAAGCACCTGACCAGCACCCCCGATGCCCAGGTCAAATACTGCAAGCGCGTGACCGGTCTGACCCGCAAAGGCACTGGCTGGACCGTCAGCATCAAAGACGTGAACAGCGGCAGTACCCGTGAAATCGACGCCAAGTTCGTGTTCCTCGGCGCTGGCGGCGCCGCCCTGCCGCTGCTGCAGATGTCCGGTATCGAAGAAAGCAAAGGCTTCGGCGGTTTCCCGGTCAGCGGCCAGTGGCTGCGTTGCGATAATCCGGAAGTGGTCAAACACCACCAGGCCAAGGTTTACAGCCAGGCCGCCGTAGGTTCGCCCCCGATGTCGGTGCCGCACCTGGACACCCGCGTTGTGGATGGCAAGAAATCGCTGCTGTTCGGACCTTACGCCGGTTTCACCACCAAGTTCCTCAAGCACGGCTCGTTCCTGGATCTGCCGCTGTCGGTGCGCGTTGCTAACATCAAACCAATGCTCGCCGTGGCGCGGGACAACATGGACCTGACCAAGTACCTGGTCAGCGAAGTCATGCAATCCATGGAGCAGCGTCTCGAATCGCTACGCCGCTTCTACCCGCAAGCCAAGGCTGAAGACTGGCGTCTGGAAGTGGCCGGTCAACGGGTGCAGATCATCAAGAAGGATCCGAAGAAAGGCGGCATCCTGCAATTTGGCACCGAGCTGGTTTCGGCCAGGGATGGTTCACTGGCCGCGCTGCTGGGTGCTTCGCCAGGCGCATCGGTGACGGTGTCGATCATGCTGGACCTGATCGAGCGCTGCTTCCCGGAAAAAACCCACGGCGCGTGGGCTGCAAAACTCAACGAAATATTCCCGGCGCGGGAAAAGGCTCTGGAGACCGACGCACAGCTGTACGAGCGCGTCAGCAGCCACAACAACCAACGCCTGGAACTGGTCGAGACACACAGCGAACCGCAAAGCTTCGCGTGATTGCCGCTCTATAAAAAAACGCCCCTCGGGGCGTTTTTTTATGGCTGGACGGTTTTCAGCAAAGGCTTAACCGCGAGCCTTGTCGATCAACTCGATGTACTCGTCGGCGTTGCGCTGATCCTTGATCGTCGCGACAAAGTCGTTGCCCTGCTCGTCTTTGCCGTCGAGGTCGTAGCCAGCTTCAAGGAAGAACACCAGAAAGCGCTCGAAATCGTTGACCCGCAGGCCACGGTAAGCCTTGATCAGCTTGTGCAGCGACGGCGACGTGGCATCAACCGGTTCGAAGGCCAGGAACTGTTTAATCTGCTCATCGCCGATTTCGTCACCAATCAACTGCTTCTTATCTTTACGCATTGCGTGCTCCAACAGGATCGCGGACAGAATAACCGGCGGGCAGTTTACCCTCGGCTCAGCCCAGGGCTCAACGAGAACGCACCGCGCCGGTATGCAAATCAGCCCAGACGTGGCCATTGGCATAGCTCAGGAACTGGCAATAAACTTTCTCGTTACGCAACAGATCCATCAGCGTGCGGTATTGCGCAACCGGGTAATACAGGTTGAGGACCCGGGTCTTGTCGTCGAACAGCGGTTTTTTCAGGCTTTTGCTTTCACTGTCGAAATGGATCAGCACTTCGGCGATGGTCGCGCCTTTGTTCATCGGCTTGCCTTTGAGGCGCAGCAAAACCGGCGAGGTCACGGGGATGGGAGTCTGGTTGGATTGACGCTGATTGCCGACCACCACCGAGTATTCGGTGATCTGCAGGAGTTGCTGCTGTTCGGGCTCACCTTCGCGCAGATTCAGGTCGTCTGGAGGCAGGTATTGCGCGTGCATCGGTTCAGCTGAAACAGGCGCCGCAAATGGCAGACCGCACAGCAAAGCCAGCGCAGCACTACGGATCAAGAACATCATGTCGACTTCCCGCAAGGACTGGGCTGGCACTTTAGCATGCCGAATGAATTCAGGGCCTGGGCACCCGTGGGAGCGGCGTTAGCCGCGAGCAGTATTGCTGCCGAAAAATCTGCATCGGATGTACTGGTCCCTCGCGGCTGAAGCCGCTCCTACGGGCGATACTGGCAGTCACTTACATGCCTTTTACGGCATAAATCCCCGCCGCATTACGCCAGTAGCCTTTGTAATCCATGCCGTAACCAAAGATGAAACGGTCGATGCAGGGCAGGCCGACGAAGTCTGCTTTCAGATCAGGGCGGGCTTTGCGGTCGTGGTCTTTGTCGATCAGCACGGCGGTATGCACCGCACGGGCACCCGCGTGTTTGCAGAAGTCGATGATCGCGCCAAGGGTGTGACCTTCATCGAGAATGTCGTCGATGATCAGCACGTCACGGTCAATGAAGGAGACTTCCGGCTTGGCCTTCCAGAACAGGTCGCCACCACTGGTTTCGTTGCGATAACGGGTCGCGTGCAGGTACGAGGCTTCCAGCGGGAAATCCAGATACGTCAGCAGCTTGCCGGAGAAAATCAGCCCGCCGTTCATCACGCAGAACACCACAGGGTTACGCTCGGCCAGTTCGGCATTGATCTGCGCACCGACACGGGCGATGGCAGCTTCGACTTCAGCCTCTGTGTACAGGCAGTCAGCCTCGCGCATGATTTGACGGATATGCTCGAGATCAGCAGACATGACGCTCTCCAAGGGTGGGCAGTGTAAGAAAAGCGGGCAAAGGTACGCATCCGCAGAAGTCAGGGCAAGCAATTCTGGACTAACGTGTCAGGATTCGTCTGAAAACGCCGCACGCTGTGTAGGACAGTGCCAGCTGAATAGATTAACCTAGGCCGCTTTTTTTGCCCCTCCGCCGGAGCTTTATTTCTATGCCTATCCGTGAGATCCGTCACCCGCTGATCCGCCATAAACTCGGCCTCATGCGCCGCGCCGACATCAGCACCAAGAATTTCCGTGAGCTGGCTCAGGAAGTCGGCTCACTGCTCACTTACGAAGCCACCGCTGACCTGCCGCTGGAAACCTACGACATCGAAGGTTGGGCCGGTACGGTCTCGGTTGAAAAAATCGCCGGCAAGAAAATCACCGTGGTGCCTATTCTGCGTGCCGGGATTGGCATGCTCGACGGTGTACTGAGCCTGATTCCAGGTGCCAAGGTCAGCGCGGTGGGCGTGGCCCGCAACGAAGAAACCCTGAAAGCGCACACTTATCTGGAAAAGCTGGTCCCGGAAATCGACGAACGCCTGGCCATGATCATCGACCCGATGCTCGCGACTGGCGCTTCAATGGTCGCCACCATCGACCTGCTCAAGAAAGCTGGCTGCAAGGAAATCCGCGCCATGGTGCTGGTCGCCGCGCCAGAAGGTATCGCCGTGGTCGAAGCTGCCCACCCCGACGTCATCATCTACACCGCGTCCATCGATGAACGCCTCAACGAACACGGCTACATCATCCCGGGCCTTGGCGATGCTGGCGACAAGATCTTCGGCACCAAGCAAAAGGACGCGTAATGAAGCACGACGAGTTCAACGATCCACTCTGGCGCACGGTGTTATCCGGCGCGCAGATGCTCTTCGTGGCGTTTGGCGCGCTGGTACTGATGCCGCTGATCACCGGGCTGGATCCTAACGTTGCTTTGTTCACCGCAGGTCTGGGCACGTTACTGTTCCAGATCGTCACGGGCCGACAGGTGCCGGTGTTCCTGGCGTCGAGTTTCGCCTTCATCACGCCGATCATCCTCGCCAAGGGTCAGTTCGGCCTCGCCGCGACCATGGGTGGGGTGATGGCCGCGGGCTTCGTCTATACCTTTTTAGGCTTGGCGGTGAAGGTCAAAGGCACCGGTTTTATCGACCGTTTGCTGCCACCGGTCGTGATTGGCCCGGTGATCATTTCCATCGGTCTGGCCATGGCGCCGATTGCCGCCAACATGGCAATGGGCAAAAGCGGAGACGGTGCCGAGCTGATTCCGTACAAGATCGCCATGTGGATTTCGATGCCTGCGCTGCTGACGACACTGGTGGTGGCGGTGTTTGGTAAAGGAATCTTCCGTCTGGTGCCGATTATTTCAGGCGTGCTGGTGGGTTTCGCTCTGGCGTTTTATTTCGGCGTGGTCGACACGGCGAAGATTGCCGCCGCCCCCTGGCTGGCGATTCCTGCGTTCACGGCGCCGGAGTTCAACTGGCAGGCGATTCTGTTCATCGTGCCTGTTGCCCTGGCACCGGCCATTGAGCATATCGGCGGCGTGATTGCGGTGGGCAGCGTGACCGGGCGTGACTACCTGAAAAAACCGGGCCTGCATCGCACCCTGTTCGGTGACGGGATTGCGACCACGGCAGCCGGTCTGTTCGGCGGACCACCCAACACCACCTACGCCGAAGTCACGGGCGCGGTGATGCTGACCAAGAACTACAACCCGAAAATCATGACCTGGGCGGCGATTTTCGCCATCAGCCTGGCGTTTGTCGGCAAGTTCGGCGCGCTGCTGCAGAGCATTCCAGTCCCCGTGATGGGCGGAATTCTTTGCCTGCTGTTCGGTTCGATTGCGGCGGTGGGGATGAATACGCTGATTCGTCACAAGGTCGACCTGGCCGAAGCGCGCAATCTGGTGATTGTTTCGGTGACCTTGGTGTTCGGGATTGGCGGTGTGTTGATCGGCACCGGCAACGGTCCGGATGATTTCGGCCTCAAGGGCATCGCCCTGTGCGCCGTGACCGCCATCGCGCTGAACCTGTTGTTGCCGGGCAATGATGGGTGGAAGAACAAGCATCTGGATGATCAGTTGCCGTAGGGGCATTGATCACTTGAATGGGACCTGTGGGAGCGAGCTTGCTCGCGAAGACAATGTTCCTGCCCCACAGGAATATATTCGGATGTCTGGGCCTCTTCGCGAGCAAGCTCGCTCCCACAGAGTGAGTGCATTGCATCACAACATCAACGGCGCCCGCTCACACAGCTTGTTCAACGCCGCTGCCCAGTTCGGGTCGTCGTTCAGGCATGGGATCAGTGTCAGTTCCTCGCCCCCCGCTTCCTTGAATTGCTCGGCGCCACGGTCGCCGATCTCTTCCAGCGTCTCGATGCAGTCGGCAACGAATGCCGGGCACATCACCAGTAACTTCTTCACACCCTGAGCGGCCAGCTCCTCAAGGTGCGCTTCGGTGTAAGGTCCGATCCACTTGGCGCGACCCAGCCGCGACTGGAACGACACTGACCACTTGCCCTCCGGGATGCCCATGAGTTTAGCGAAGGCTTCTGCCGACTGGATGCATTGCGCCCGATAGCACGTGGCGAGCACCTCGGGCGGCGCGGTCTTGCAACAGTCCGGGCCTTTAAGGCAGTGATTACGGGTTGGGTCGAGCTTGAGCAAGTGGCGCTCAGGCAAACCATGGAAGCTCAACAACAAATGATCATAGGGTTGCTGCAAATGCGGCCGCACGCTGTCGACCAGCGCCTGCAGATATTCCGGCTGATCGTAGAAAGCCTGCAGCACCGAGAAGTTAACCTTCAGCGACTTGGCCTTGACCACACGCTTGGCCTCTTCGATCACTGTGGTCACGGTGCTGTCGGCGAACTGTGGATACAACGGCGCCAGCGTGATGTTGGTGATGCCTTGAGAAGCCAGCCGCGTGAGCACCGTTTCAATCGACGGCTCGCCATAGCGCATGGCCAATTCCACCGGGCCACGGGTCCACTCTTTGGTCATCGCCTGGTGCAAGCGCTTGCTCAACACCACCAGGGGCGAGCCTTCATCCCACCAGATGGAGGCGTAGGCGTGGGCCGACTGTTCCGGGCGCTTGACCAGGATCAGCGACACCAACAGCCGACGCACCGGCCACGGCAGGTCAATGACGTAAGGATCCATCAGAAACTGATTGAGATAACTGCGGACATCCGCCACAGCAGTCGAGGCTGGCGACCCCAGGTTTACCAGCAACAGGGCGTGATCGGTCATGCAGGTTCCTAATTCGATAAGTCGTTCAAAGCGTCATGCAACTGAGTGAATCTAAAGCTGAAGCCGGCTTCTTCCAGGCGAGCCGGGCGGGCACGCTGGCCGCCCAGCAACAGTACCGAAAGCTCGCCCATCAATATTTTCAAGGCCAGGCCAGGCAATGGCATGAACGCCGGCCGGTGCAATACGGCAGCCAGTGTCTTGGCGAAATCACTGTTTCGCGCCGGGGCCGGGGCGCAAAGATTATAGGGCCCCAGGGCGTCGCTCTGGTTCAACAGGAAATCTATTGCAGCGATTTGGTCCTGGATGTGAATCCACGGCATCCATTGCCGACCATTGCCAATCGGTCCGCCCATGCCGAACTTGAATGGCAATAGCAGGCGCTGTAGAAAGCCGCCCTGATCAGACAACACCAGCCCGGTGCGGATGATCACCACCCTTACCCCCAGGGCTTGAGCCCGCTGCGCGGTTTCTTCCCAGGCGCCACACAGATGGCTGGCGAAATCCTCTTTGACCGGCTGGGCGTTTTCATCCAGCTCACGCTCGCCGCCATCGCCGTACCAGCCAACGGCCGAACCGCTGATCAACACTTGCGGCTTGTGCTCACGCTGCTCCATCCAGGCCAATAGCTGCTCGGTCAGGCCGATGCGGCTGTCCCACAGCAGCGTGCGTCGTTTGCGGGTCCAAGGCCGATCGGCAATGGGCGCGCCCGCCAGATTGATCACTGCATCCACCGGCTGATCGCCAAGGTCACGAAGGTGTGCAACACCGCGCACCGCGTCGCCGCACAGACGCGGGACATCCTCGGGGCTGCGGCTCCAGACGGTCAATAAGTGTCCCTGTTGGCTCAGGTGCTGGCAGAGCTGGCGCCCTATCAACCCAGTACCGCCGGTCAGCAATATGTGCATGGCAGGTTTCCTTGCGTGGCGTTCAGGAGCGTTGCGTAGTCTATTTTTTATGGCCGGATGTGTTTATGGATGCAGCTCGTGGCAAACGACACCTACATCAACCCCATCCTGCAACAACAATAGGCCAAACCTGCCGGGCATGATGCCAACCACCCGTTTGGATAGTTGCTCAACCGCCCTCAGGTATCGGATTTTAGTCTCGTGCCGTACGAGACAGGCGCTGCGAATACGTATGAGATCGCAGCAAGTTATACCAAAAAACAATATTGTACAGGTTTTAACTACGGCGTAGTCTGTGCAGACAAGGTAACGAGGCCCCTATGACTGTACCTATAGCAATCATCGGTACCGGTATCGCCGGACTCTCCGCGGCCCGCGCGCTCAGCGCTGCCGGGCACTGTGTTCAACTCTTCGATAAGAGCCGCGGCAGTGGCGGCCGGATGTCCAGCAAGCGCAGTGATGCAGGTTCGCTGGACCTGGGTGCGCAGTACTTCACCGCCCGCGACCGGCGCTTCATGACGGCGGTTCAACAGTGGCAGGCTGAAGGCTGTGCCGCGCAGTGGACGCCCCTGCTGTACAACTTCCATGGCGGACAGCTCAGCCCTTCGCCGGACGAGCAAGTACGCTGGGTGGGCACGCCAGGCATGAGTGCGATCACGCGCTCGATGCTCGGTGATTTGCCGGTATCCTTTGCTTGCCGGATCACTGAGGTGTTCCGTGGTGAACAGCACTGGAATCTGCTGGACGCCGAAGGCCAGAGCTACGGCCCGTTCAGCCATGTAATCATCGCCACACCCGCCCCTCAAGCCACGGCTTTGCTGGCGTCCACCCCCAAGCTCGCCGGGGCTGCCGCCAGCGTCAAAATGGACCCGACCTGGGCCGTCGCGCTGGGTTTCGAAAGCCCGTTGAAAACCCCGCTGCAAGGCTGTTTCGTGCAGGACAGCCCGCTGGACTGGCTGGCCCGCAACCGCAGTAAGCCGGGGCGCGATTCAAGCCTCGACACCTGGGTTCTACACGCCACCAGCGCCTGGAGCCGCCAGCATCTGGACATGCCCAAGGAAGCGGTGATCGAGCATCTGCATGGCGCGTTTGCCGAGCTGATTGGCTGCGCGGTGCCTGCCTCAAGCTTCAGTCTGGCGCACCGCTGGCTATACGCCCGTCCTGCGGCGGCTCATGAGTGGGGTGCGTTGTCCGACCCGGATCAAGGCATTTATGTGTGCGGCGACTGGTGTTTGTCGGGCCGGGTTGAAGGCGCCTGGTTGAGCGGCCAGGAAGCGGCGCGACGGTTGATGGAGCACTTGAATTGAGCGCCCCTGAGATGCACCGCCTGAACCCGCGCAAGCTGCTGCTCTCGAAATGGACGGCCGCCGAGCCTAAGAACCGCGAGAAACACTTTCTGGTCACCGAGTTGTTTCGTGACGAAGAAGGCACCGTGCTGGAGATCGAACTCCAGGCGGTGCTGACTCAACGCAGTGAGCGTTTGCCCTGGCAGACGCTGCAGAATGCCGAGGCGTGGCGGATGGGCTGGAAATAAGGCTGAGCGCTGTAGGAGCGAGGCTTGCCCGCAAATCAGGTGGCACTGCGGTTAACCAGATACACCGCATTGCCTGATTCGCGGGCAAGCCTCGCTCCTACAGGAATTCACCTAGCCAACACACCCCATACAAACCCTATACAAATAAATTGACTTGTACAGCTATAGACCTATGATGACTTCAAGTTGTACAGCGAATTTGCTCTGTACAATTTTGTTCAGAGGTTCGCGATGCAAGCTCCAGCAGTCTCCAAGCCCAAACTCGGTATCAGTGCCTGTCTGATGGGCGCCGAGGTGCGTTTCAATGGTGGCCATAAAGAGTCCCATCTATGCACGCGCGCCCTGACCGAGTATTTCGAATTCGTCACCGCCTGCCCCGAGGTCGCAATCGGCCTGGGCATCCCCCGCGAACCCATTCGTCTGGTGGGTGACGGCCAGAACCCGCAAGCCGTTGGCACCGTCAATCGTGAGCTGAACGTGACCCAGGCGCTGGCCGATTACGGGGTACAGATGGCGCAAGAGCTGGGCGATATCTGCGGCTACATCTTCATGCAGAAATCGCCATCCTGTGGCCTGGAACGGGTCAAGGTGTACACCGAAAAAGGTGCCCCGGTGGACGGCGGCGGGACGGGAATCTACGCACAGGCCTTCTGCGAGCGCCGCCCCAACCTGCCAGTCGAAGAAGACGGCCGCCTCAACGATCCGGTACTGCGGGAAAACTTCATCACCCGCGTGTTTGCCTACGCCGCCTGGCAGGAGCTGCTCAAGACTGGCATTACGCGCCGGGCGCTGACTGAATTTCACTCGCGCTACAAATACCAACTGATGGCCAACGACCCGGTGCAATACAAAGCCTTGGGCAACCTGCTGGGCAACATGGGCCGCAGCGACCCGAACGAGATCGCCCCGCAGTACTTCAGCGACCTGATGGCCGCGTTGAAGAAACCTGCCACCCGCCGCACCCACACCAATGTCCTGCAACACCTGAGTGGCTATCTGAAGCAGACCATCAGTGCCTCGGACAAGCAGGAAATCCAGCAACTTATCAGCCAGTACCACCAGGGCATCGTGCCCCTGATCGTGCCGTTGACGCTGCTCAAGCACCACTTTCGCCAACACCCAGACCCCTATGTGGCGCTGCAGATCTACATGCAGCCGCATCCGGAAAATCTCAGCCTGCGAAATGCGATCTAGCCCATGAATGACATTAGTCACCCAGTACACGACGACGAGCCGGGCATGGCAGAAGACTGGCTGCCGATCCGCGAGGTCTCGCGCCAGACCGGTGTCAACGCGGTGACCTTGCGCGCCTGGGAGCGTCGCTATGGGCTGATCATCCCGCATCGCACGCCCAAGGGGCATCGGCTGTATTCCCACGCGCATGTGCAGCGCGTGCTGGACATTCTTACCTGGCTCAACCGTGGCGTATCGGTCAGCCAGGTGAAAAACCTCATCGACAGCCGACAGCCCGAGACCAACGTTCCCGGCAGTGACTGGGAAGCGCTCAAACAGAACCTGAGCAAAGCCATTGGTGAACTCGCCGAGCGGCGGGTGGACGACCTGTTCAACCAGGCCATGTCGCTGTATCCGCCGCGCACCGTCTGTGAGCAGTTGCTGATGCCGCTGCTGGCAGACCTGGAAAGCCGCTGGCAGGGGCAGTTCGGCGGGCAGATGGAACGCACCTTTTTCTACTCCTGGCTGCGCAGCAAGCTGGGCGCGCGGATCTACCACAACAACCGTCAGGTCAGTGGCGCGCCGGTATTGCTGGTCAACCATTCGGACCTGCCGATGGAGCCGCATCTATGGCTGAGCGCCTGGCTGATCAGTGCCGCCGACTGCCCGGTCGAGGTCTTTGACTGGCCATTGCCCAACGGCGAGCTGGCGCTGGCTGCCGAATTTCTCAAGCCGCGGGCGGTGCTGCTGTATTCCAGCAAAGCGCTGAGCACCGTGCAGCTCTCGAAACTGCTGAGCAACGTGCCCTGCCCGACCGTACTGGCGGGCACCAGCGTGCGCATCCATAGCGATGAGCTGGGCGAATCGATCAGCAAGATCGAAGGCCTGCATCTGGCGCAGGATCCGATTGGCGCGCTGGCCGCCCTGCAGCTAATGGACCTTTTCAAGGAATGACTATGCAACTGCTATGGCTGCGCAGCGATCTGCGCGTTCACGACAACACTGCGCTGAGTGCTGCCCTGGAGCAGGGGCCGACCGTCGCCGTGTATCTGATCAGCCCGGCACAATGGCTCAGCCACGATGACGCGCCGTGCAAAGTGGATTTCTGGCTGCGCAATCTGGTGGAGCTGCGCGCCGCCTTGAATGAATTGAACGTGCCGCTGCTGATTCGTCACGCCGATACCTGGGATCAGGCGCCCGAGGTGCTGCTTGAGCTGTGCCGTGAACATCAGATCGAAACGGTGCATGCCAACGAAGAATACGGCATCCACGAGAGCCGCCGCGATCAGGCGGTAGAGCACGCCTTGCAACAGGCTGGCCTGCATTGGCGCAGCCATCTGGACCAGCTGTTTTTCAAGCCGGGCACTGTGCTGACCAAAACCGGCAGTTATTTCAAGGTATTCAGCCAGTTTCGCAAGGTGTGCTACACCCGCCTGCATCACGCCATGCCGACCCTTGTGGGCCTGCCAAAAAAGCGAAAGCCGCTGACTATTCAGAGCGACGACATTCCACAGCAAGTCGCAGGTTTCCCTACCCCGTCCAAAACCCTGCAGGCACTGTGGCCTGCGGGCGAAGACGAGGCGCGGCGGCGGCTGGCGGACTTCAGTGATCAACAGATCGACTATTACAAAGATGAGCGCGACCTGCCCGCCAAGCCCGGCACCAGTCGGCTGTCGGCGTACTTGGCCGCCGGGGTGATTTCCCCGCGCCAATGCCTGCATGCGGCGCTGAACAGCAATCAGGGCGAGTTCGAAACCGGCAGTGTCGGCGCCGTGACCTGGATCAACGAGCTGCTCTGGCGCGAGTTTTACAAGCACATTCTGGTCGGCTACCCACGCGTGTCGCGGCACCGCGCCTTCCGCCCGGAAACCGAAGCCCTGCAATGGCGCCAGGTCCCCAAGGAACTGGCCGCCTGGCAGGAAGCCCGCACCGGCTTGCCGATCATCGATGCCGCCATGCGCCAACTGCTCGAAACCGGCTGGATGCATAACCGCCTGCGCATGGTGGTGGCGATGTTTCTGACCAAGAATCTGCTGATCGACTGGCGCGAAGGTGAGCGGTTTTTCATGCAGCACTTGATCGATGGCGATCTGGCGGCCAATAACGGCGGCTGGCAGTGGAGTTCGTCCACCGGCACCGACTCGTCGCCCTATTTCCGGATCTTCAATCCGCTGGCGCAATCGGAAAAATTCGACCCTGAGGGCATGTTTCTCAAGCATTGGCTGCCAGAGCTGGCCGGGCTGAACAAAAAAGAAGTGCACAACCCCGACGCTGCCGGTGGCCTGTTTGGGGTGGCCAGCTACCCCAAGCCGATTGTCGACCTGAAAAGCAGCCGCGCCCGGGCGCTGGCTGCGTTCAAGGCCCTGCCGCACTACCAGCGCGCCGAGGCCCTGGACGATGAGTGATTACCTGCGTTGCTTCGCCCGGGAATTTGCCGCGCTGGATAAACACAGTCTGGATCGGCTGACCACGCTGTACACCGATGACGTGCTGTTCACCGACCCGCTGCACCAGATTCGCGGCCTCAACGACATGCAGCGCTATTTCGGCGAGCTGTACGCCAATGTCAGCCATCTGCATTTTGACTTTTACGCCTTTGACGAGGTTGCCCCTGGTAACGGCTATCTGCGCTGGACCATGAGCTATTCGCACCCGCGCCTGGCCAAGGGTCGCACGATCCGCGTCGATGGCTGTTCGCACCTGCTGTGGCGGGACAAGGTTTACCAACATCGTGACTATTTCGACGCCGGGGCGCTGCTCTACGAGCACTTGCCGGTCATGGGCACGCTTATCGCCTGGCTGAAAAGGAGACTGGGATGAACAACCCGAACGTCAAACGGATCTGGTTGACCGGGGCCAGCAGCGGAATCGGGCTGGCGCTGGCCGAAGAACTGCTCAAAGCCGGTCACCAACTGGCCCTCACCGCCCGCAGCCTGGCGCCACTGGAAGCGCTGGACCAGCGTTTTCCGGGGCAAGTGTTGCTGGCGCCCGGGGATGTCACCGACAACGAAGACGTGACCGGGATCGGCGAACGCATCAATCAGGTGTGGGGCGCGCTGGATTGCGCGATTCTCAATGCCGGTACCTGCGAATACGTGGACAGCAAACACTTCGACGCGGCTTTGATCGAGCGCGTGGTGCGCACCAACCTGCTGGCCAGCTCGTACTGCATCCAGGAAGCCTTGCTGTTGCTGCGCAAAGGGCATCAACCGCATCTGGTCGGGGTGTGCAGCGCGGTCACTTATCTGCCGCTGACCCGCAGCGAAGCCTACGGCGCATCCAAGGCCGGGTTGCGCTATCTGCTGCAGTCACTGCGCATCGATCTGGCCCACGAAAACATTGACGTGACCATCGTCAGCCCAGGCTTTGTCGACACTCCGCTGACGGCAAAAAACGACTTCCCGATGCCGATGCGCTGGCCGGTCGCCAAAGCCGCCACGTTTATTGCCGAGCGCTTGCAGCGTAAACGTCGACCGATGGAGATCGCCTTTCCCGGCCCATTCATCCTGACCTTGCGTCTTCTGGCGATGTTGCCTGTCCGGCTGCAACTGGCGCTGGGCAAACGCATGGCCCGCTCGCAGAACAAGGACGCTCAATGAAAATCGCCATCGTCGGCAGCGGTATCGCCGGGCTGACCAGCGCCTATCTGCTCAACCGCAAGCATGAGATCAGCGTCTTCGAAGCCGCCGACTGGATCGGCGGGCACACTCATACTGTCGACGTACAAGTGGGCGCGCGCGACTACGCCATTGATACCGGCTTCATCGTCTTCAACGACTGGACCTACCCGAACTTCATCAAGTTGCTGGGCCAGATCGGCGTAGGGTTCAAGCCCACCGAAATGAGTTTCTCGGTGTGTGATCCCAAGACCCGCACCGAATACAACGGCAATAACCTCAACAGCCTGTTCGCCCAGCGCAGCAACCTGCTGTCGCCGACCTTCTGGGGCATGCTGCGCGACATTCTGCGCTTCAACCGCGAAGCCCTGGCGGACCTCGAAAGCCAGCGCATCGCCGCGCATACCACGCTCGGCGATTACCTTGAAAGTCACGGTTATGGGCAGCGCTTCATCGAGCATTACATCGTGCCCATGGGCGCGGCTATCTGGTCGATGTCACTGGCCGACATGCTGGGGTTCCCGCTGCAATTCTTTGTGCGGTTTTTCAAGAACCACGGCCTGCTTTCGGTGAGCAATCGGCCGCAGTGGTGCGTGATCAAAGGCGGCTCCAGCGCCTACATCGAACCGCTGACGGCCTCCTTCCGCGAACGAATCCGCCTGGCTTGCCCGGTGCACAGGGTCGAGCGCGATGAGCAAGGCGTTACGCTGCACAGTGCGGCGGGCAGTGAGCGCTTCGACAAAGTCATCTTTGCCTGTCACAGCGATCAGGCCCTGAAACTGCTGGCACAGCCAAGCGCGGCCGAGCAGGAAATCCTCGGTGCCCTGCCCTATGCCGAGAACGACGTGGTGCTGCACACCGACACGCGCCTGCTGCCCAAGCGCAAGCTGGCGTGGGCCAGCTGGAACTACCGCCTCGGAGGCGGCCCTCGGCAAATGGCCGCCGTGACGTATGACATGAACATCCTGCAGGGCATCGAAAGCGACACCACGTTTTGCGTCAGCCTGAACCAGACCGAAGCCATCGATCCGAACAAGATTCTGGCCCGCTATCAATACGCGCACCCGCAATACAGCCTGGCGGGCGTCGCGGCGCAGGCCCGCTGGGAAGAACTCAACGGTGCTCACCACACCTGGTTCTGCGGCGCTTACTGGGCCAACGGGTTCCATGAAGATGGCGTGGTCAGCGGGCTGCGGGTTGCCCAGGCGTTCGGGGAGAGCCTTTGAACAGCGCGCTCTACAGCGGCTGGATCGCCCATCGCCGCTTCGCGCCACGCGCCCATGACTTCCGCTATCGGATCGGTCTGTTGTACCTGGACCTGGACGAACAGGACGCGGTGCTCGGTCTGTCGCCGCTGGCGGGCAAGGGTCGCTGGGCGCCGTTTGCCTTTCGCGAGACCGACTACCTGCGTGAGTCCACGCGCCAGGGCGTGAAGCTGATTGACGCAGTGCGCGAGCGCGTGGGTCAGGCCATCGGCCGTGTCCCGCTGGGCAATGTCTGCCTGCTGACTCAGGCGCGCAGTTGGGGCCTGGCGTTCAACCCGGTGAGTTTCTTTTACTGTCACGAAGCCGATGGCACGCTGGCGGCGATCCTCTGCGAAGTGACCAACACACCCTGGCGCGAGCGCTACCACTATGTGCTGCCCGCCGAAGGCAGTGGTCATCAGCGTTTTGCGGTCGCCAAGGCGTTCCATGTTTCGCCGTTTCTGCCCCGGGACCTGGAATACCGCATGAGCTTCAGCCCGCCGGACGCCCGCCTCGGCGTGCACATGGCCGACTGGCAAGGCGATTTCAAGATCTTCGACGCGACCTTGAACCTGCATCGCCAGGCGTTGAATCGTCACAGCCTGCACCGCTATTTACTGACCTTTCCGTGGATGACCGCCAAAACGTGTCTGGCGATCTACTGGCAAGCCCTGCGCCTGTTGCTCAAGCGCACTCCTCTTTCTCCTCATCAGGCTGCCGACGGCGAATACCGCACTGCCGCCACGCAACCTAGGGATCCGCGCCATGAAAAGCAGTAGCAGTAGTTTTTCTGCCAATCTGGGGACCAACAGCCTGACAGCCAGCATCTTGCGCCGGGGCGTCCTGCGCCAGCTCAAGCAACTGCGCAAGGGCCAGTTGGTGATCAACGAAGGCGACGAGCGCCACGTATTTGGCACCGCCGGTGCGCTGCTGCAGGGCGAAATCCGGATTCTGGATTCGGCCACCTGGGGCATGGTCGCCAGCAATGGCTCGATCGGCGCCGGTGAGGCCTTTATTCATAGCTACTGGACCTCGCCGGACCTGACCGCAGTGATCCGCGTATTCGTCAGCAACCTGGACGTGCTCGACGGCATGGAAGGCGGCATGGCCCGGCTGGGGCGCCCGCTGATTCAGGGGCTGCACTGGCTCAATCGCAACACCCGGCAGGGCTCGCAGAAAAACATCGCCGCGCATTACGACCTCGGCAACGACCTGTTCGAACAGTTTCTCGATCCGACCATGATGTACTCCGCGGCACAGTTCCTCAGCCCCACCGACACGCTGGAGCAGGCGCAGCTGAACAAGCTGGAGCGCATCTGCCAGAAGCTTGCGCTCACCCCGCAGGATCATCTGCTGGAAATCGGTACCGGCTGGGGCAGCATGGCGATCTATGCCGCGCAGCACTACGGCTGCAAAGTCACCACGACCACCTTGTCCAAAGAACAGTTTGCCTACACCGAGCAGCGTATTTCAGAGCTGGGCCTGCAGGGTCAGGTCACGCTGCTGCTCAAGGATTATCGGGACCTGACCGGGCAGTTCGACAAACTGGTGTCCATCGAAATGATCGAAGCGGTGGGCCATCGCTTCCTGCCGACTTACTTCAAGCAATGCGCGCACCTGCTCAAGGACGATGGCCTGATGTTGCTGCAGGCGATCACCATTCGTGATCAACGTTACGAGCAGGCCAAGCGCAGTGTCGACTTCATTCAGCGGCACATCTTCCCCGGCGGAGCCTTGCCGTCGCTGCAGAAAATGCTCGAAATCGTCACCCGCGATACCGACATGAACCTGCTGCACATGGAGGACTTCGGCCCGCATTACGCACGCACCCTGCGTATCTGGCACGACAACTTCCGCCACGCCCACGGCGCACTGAGCGAACTGGGTTACGACGATTACTTCCTGCGGCTGTGGGAGTTTTACCTGTGTTACTGCGAGGGCGGGTTTCTGGAGCGCACCATTGGCACCGCGCAACTGTTGCTGGCCAAACCCCTGGCGCAGCCACTGCCGTTGCTGGGCCGCCTGGATGTTTAAGACTATCGCCAATGCCGTGCTGTTCCAGCTGGGCTGGTTCGCCTGCGTGATGGGTGGCAACAGCCTTTGGCTGTTGCTGGCGATTGGCGTTCTGGCGGTTCATCTGCTGTGGATAAGTTCGTGGGCGGCTGAAGGCAAATTGCTGTTGTGGATAACCAGTGTGGGCGTGCTGCTCGATAGCGCGCTGATGCACCTAGGGGTATTTGCATTCGATAACGGCGGGTTGCTGATTCCATTGTGGTTGATCGTGCTCTGGCCGGTGTTGGCCACGACGCTCAATCATTGCCTGGCCTGGACTGCCAAGCCCTGGTGGCGGGCCAGCCTGCTCGGCGCGGTAGGTGGGCCGATGTCGTATTACGCAGGCTCGAAACTGGCGGGCGTGCAATTGCCACTGGGCGTGTGGCCGAGCATGTTGATTCTGGCGGTGATCTGGGCAGGCGTGTTTCCGCTGCTGCAATGGCTGGCCAATCGATCAATGGCGACT
The DNA here is from genome assembly GCF_900601905.1 of Pseudomonas viridiflava. Classification (GTDB taxonomy): domain Bacteria; phylum Pseudomonadota; class Gammaproteobacteria; order Pseudomonadales; family Pseudomonadaceae; genus Aquipseudomonas. The sequence goes on along the minus strand of NZ_UWFA01000259.1, from coordinate 84,830 downwards.
CAAGCAATCCACACCCGCGATACACACTGACATACACTGCGCGGCTATGACGTCGACCCTGATCCCACTGAACACAATCCCCACAGACACAGCCATCACGTGCTCGACCTGTGCGGCCTGCTGCTGCCAACTGGAAGTGATGCTGATCACCGACACCGGCGTGCCCGAACGTTTCATCGACCACGACGATTGGGGAGGTGAAGTCATGCTGCGTCTGGACGACGGCTGGTGCGCGGCGCTGGATCGCAACACCATGATGTGTACGATCTACGAAAAACGCCCACTCATCTGCCGCGAGTTTGCGACCGGATCGGAAGAATGCATGACAGAGCGGATGGGGATCGAGACGGCGTATCTATAATTCAAGCAAACTTCTGTGGCAGCGCCCAGTTCGTCCGGACGCCGCGCTGCCGCGCAGCAAGCACGGGACCTGAGGGAGCGAGCTTGCTCGCGAAGAGGTCAGTACAACCGGCACATTTTTGTGCCTGGAATACCGTATTCGCGAGCAAGGTGGAGCGCCACCCCGGTCGCTCCCACAAAAGATCCATTGCCCGCGATTACAACGGCATCGTGTAATGCAGCGCGTAACTTTCTATCCCATCGTTTGGCTGCTTGATACCCGCGTTTGAATAGTGTGTCGCGCGGATACCGATTTCGTGGCCGCCGTTGAAGCGCAGACCAAAGCCGATACGGTCTTCAAAGTTGAAAGCCGAACCGAAATCTTTTTCTTCGTATTTGGTATTGGAGAAGACCGCGACGCCAATGCCAGCCTCGACATAAGGCTTGACCGTGTCGCCTGCGAATTCGTAAACCAATACCGGCGAGAACGAAAGGCTGTTGTTACTTGAGCCTTTGTCGCCATCCCAATAGGTATAAGCGCCGTCCCAGTAGCCGGTCAGACGACCCACGTCGCTCTGCAGCCAGCTTTGGTCCCAATCAAACTTCATGCCCAGGCGATAAGTCTGGGTGGTCTGCCCGGTCTGCCCGACCGAAAACTCCACACCCGCCGCTTGAGAAAGAGAGGTTTGCCCCAGTAAAGCGGCCGCAATCGCAGCCAGACAAAACAGACGCTTCATCAGAAACTTCCTATTTACCAATGCAGTTATTAGGTATTTACAACTCATCTGTTGCTATAGAAATCTGGCGACGCGCCTTAGTTCAGAGCAAAAGAGTGGATTTCACGATTTTTTTACAAACCGAAGCTTCGCACACTGTCAGATTTTTTCCATAGTACAGGTAGGATGTTTCTGAATTTAGTGGGATCCGCACTGGTCCAGAACAGCGTTTCTCGTGCCGGACCCCTAGCGATCAGGTCTCGTTGATCGAGTAAACGCTGCAGTTGCCGGGCCACGGCGTGGCCGGTATCGATCAAGGTGATCGATTCAGGGATCATTTCCCGCAACAGGGGTTTGAGGAAGGGATAGTGGGTGCAACCGAGGATGATCGTGTCGCAACCCGCTTCAAGCAGAGGCTCGACATAGCTTTGCAGCAAGGCGCGAATCGTCGGGCTGAACAAATCGCCGGTTTCAATCAGCTCCACCAACCCGGGGCAGGGTTGGGTCACGACCCGCACGTTACCGGCAAAGCGATCAAGCAGCGCGGCAAACTTGGCGCTCTGCAGGGTACCGGTGGTGGCCAGCACCCCCACTACCCCGCTGCGGGTCGCCGCCGCTGCCGGTTTGACGGCGGGTTCCATGCCGACAATCGGCCAGCCCGGATACTGCTCGCGTAACTGAGCACCTGCCGCAGCGGTCGCCGTATTGCATGCCAGCACCAGCGCCTTCGCACCTTGCTCACGGAAAAAACCGGCGATGCTCATGCAACGTTGCCGAATGAACTCGGGGGACTTTTCGCCGTAGGGGATGTGACCGCAGTCGGCGACATACAGCAGCGATTCAGCAGGTAACAGGCTCCGTATTTCGCCCAACACCGACAAACCACCCACGCCGGAATCAAACACGCCTACCGGCGCATCACTGGCTTTGTTCATGCTCACCGCACACGCTACAGCCCGGATCGCGCTTGACCTTGAGCTCGCGAAAACGCGTGCTCAAGGCATCGATCAGCAGCAAACGGCCTACCAGTGGTTCACCAAAACCGGCCAGCAGTTTCAGCGCTTCCAAGGCTTGCAGGCTCCCTACCAGGCCCACCAGCGGGCCGAGCACTCCCGCTTCGCTGCAGGTAAGTTCAGTCTCGCTGCCATGGCCGTACAAGCAGTGATAGCAGGGGCTGTCGGCGCGGCGAGGATCGAACACCGACAACTGCCCTTCGAGCCGAATGGCCGCTCCGCTGACCAAGGGTATGCGCGCGGCAACACAGGCGGCGTTGACCGCGCCGCGAGTGGCAAAATTATCCGAGCAGTCCAGCACCAGATCGACAGCCTGCACAGCCGCCGACAGTGAATCGGCATCCAGTGCAGCGCGATGGGCAATCAAGGCAATTTCGGGGTTGATCGCCCCGAGCCGGGCCATGGCCGACTCGACTTTGGTCTGCCCGACGCTCTGGCTGTCGTGGATGATTTGGCGTTGCAGGTTGGTCAGGTCGACGGTATCGAAGTCCGCCAGATGCAGCTCACCCACCCCGGCAGCCGCCAGGTACAGCGCCACTGGCGACCCCAGGCCGCCAAGGCCGACGATCAACACCCGGCTCTGCTTGAGCTTGAGCTGGCCGTCGATGTCGACATGCTGCAACAGAATCTGTCGGCTGTAGCGCAACAGTTCCTGATCACTCAGCACGGCAGGCGCCCGAAAGTAATCCGCTCGTGGTCGCCCAGGTCGCGGCGGGTCTGGATTTTTTCAAAGCCATGGCTGCTCAGCAGATCGCGCACCGCCGCGCCCTGGTCGTAGCCATGTTCGAGCAGCAACCAGCCACCGGCATTCAGATACGCAGGGGCCTGATCGGTGATCAGGCGCAGGTCGTCCAGGCCATCGACACCGGCCACCAGCGCACTGTTGGGCTCGAAACGCACGTCGCCGGTGACCAGATGAGGATCTTCGGCAGCGATGTAAGGCGGGTTGCTGATGATCAGGTCGAAGCGCTTGCCTTCGAGGGAATCGAACCAGTGGCTGCTCAACACCTTGGCATTATCAAGCTGCAGGCGTTGCCGATTGCGCTCGGCAAGGGCCACGGCTTCGAGCACCCGATCAACCGCCGTCACCTGCCAGGCCGGTCGCTCGCTGGCCAGTGCCAACGCGATGGCACCGGTGCCGGTGCCCAGGTCGAGCACCTGACTCTGGGCGAATGCAGGCACCAGTTCCAGAGCGGCTTCGACGAGCATTTCGGTTTCAGGGCGCGGAATCAAGGTGTGCGGCGCCACTTCCAGGTCCAGCTTCCAGAAACCCTGCTGGCCGAGAATGTAGGCCACCGGCTCGCCGGTCTGGCGGCGCTGCAGGTAGGAGGCGAATTTCAGTGCGGCTTCGCTGCTGACGATCCGCTCCGGCCAGGTATGCAGGAAACTGCGCGGTTTGCCCAGGGCAGCTGCCAGCAGCAGCTCCACGTCCAGGCGCGCAGTCGGTGAATCGGGCAGTTCGGCGCTTCTTAACAAGCTGGCGATGATTGTCATTTACTCACCCAGTGCCGCTAGTTGGTCTGCCTGATATTCGGCAAGTAGCGGCTCTATCACTGCATCGACTCCACCGGCTAAAACTTCATCCAGCGAATACAAGGTCAGATTGACGCGGTGATCCGTTACTCGCCCCTGAGGGAAGTTGTAGGTGCGAATCCGCTCGGAACGATCTCCCGAGCCGACCAGCAGTTTACGCTCACTGGCAATGGCATTGGCAGCGGCGCTCGTTTGCTGGTCATTGAGTTTGGCAGATAGCCAGGCCATCGCACGGGCACGGTTCTTGTGCTGCGAACGTTCTTCCTGACACTCCACGACAATACCCGACGGAAGGTGGGTAATGCGGATGGCCGAGTCGGTCTTGTTGACGTGCTGACCACCGGCCCCGGAGGACTTGTAGGTATCGATACGCAAGTCCGACGGGTTGATCTCGATGGCCTGCTGTTCATCCGGCTCGGGCAACACCGCAACCGTGCAGGCAGAAGTGTGAATACGCCCCTGGGATTCGGTTTCCGGCACCCGCTGTACACGGTGCGCACCGGACTCGAACTTGAGCTTGGCGTAAACGTTCTCGCCCTCAACCCGGGCGATCACCTCTTTATAGCCGCCATGCTCGCCTTCGTTCTCGGACAGGATCTCCACCCGCCAGCCACGGCGCTCGGCGTAACGCGAATACATGCGGAACAGGTCGCCGGAGAAAATCGCCGCCTCGTCACCGCCGGTGCCGGCGCGGATTTCGAGAAACACGTTACGGCCGTCGTTAGGGTCCTTAGGCAGGAGCATGCGTTGCAACTGGCTTTCCAGATCGGCCAGCAGCTGCTTGGTCTCGCGGACTTCCTCCACGGCCATTTCACGCATGTCGGGGTCGCTGTCCTTGAGCAACGCCTGGGCGCCCTCAAGATCAGCCAGCGCCTTGAGCAATTGCGTATAGGCCGCGACGATCGGCTCAACTTCTGCGTATTCACGGGAATAGGCGCGGAATCGGGTCTGGTCGGAAATGACCTCGGCATCGCCAAGCAATGCAGTCAATTCCTCAAAGCGGTCGCTGAGGATATCCAGCTTGTTGAGCAGTGAAGCTTTCATTGCGGGGGTTTATCCGTCGAGCCCTCACCGAGGGCAAATAGTTCCTGGGCCATGGCCAGCGCGTCGAGGCGGCCTTCGGCAGAGAGTTTTTTCAGTTGCACACTCGGTGCATGGAGCAATTTGTTGGTCAGCCCGCGAGCCAACTGGACCAGCACATCTTCGGCGTTGCCACCGTTGGCCAGCAGGCGCTGGGCCTTGAGCAATTCCTCATCACGCAGCCGCTCGCTTTGCTGGCGATAAGCGCGCAGCACATCCACCGCAGCCAGTTCGCGCAGGCGAAACATGAACTCATTGGTCCCGGCGCAGATCAGTTCTTCGGCAGCCTGCGCGGCACCCTGACGGCTCTTGAGGTTCTCGGCGACGACTTCATGCAAGTCATCGACGGTGTACAGGTAAACGTCATCGAGTTCGCCAACTTCGGGCTCGATGTCGCGAGGCACGGCGATATCGACCATGAAAATCGGCTTGTGCTTGCGCAGTTTCAGGGCGCTTTCCACCGCACCCTTGCCCAGGATCGGCAACTGGCTGGCGGTGGAACTGATCACGATATCGCTGTTGACCAGTTCGGCCGGGATATCCGAAAGCAATACCGCATGGGCGCCAAACTCGGCTGCCAGAATGCTCGCGCGTTCCAGAGTCCGGTTGGCAACCACGATGCGCTTGACCCCCAGGTCGTGCAAGTGGCGGGCTACCAGCGTGATGGTTTCGCCCGCGCCGATGAGCAATGCCTGACTGCGCTGCAGGTCGCTGAAAATCTGTTTCGCCAGGCTGACGGCTGCAAACGCCACCGACACCGGGTTTTCGCCAATCGCCGTATCGGTGCGCACCTGCTTGGCAGCGCTGAACGTGGCCTGAAACAAACGGCCCAGCAGCGGACCGATGGTGCCGGCCTCCCGGGCAACCGCGTAGGCTGATTTCATCTGGCCGAGAATCTGCGGCTCACCCAACACCAGCGAGTCGAGCCCGGAGGCGACCCGCATCATGTGACGAACGGCCGCATCATCGGCGTGCACATAAGCGCTCGCGCGCAGCTCTTCGAGGCTCAAATGATGATAATCGGCCAGCCAGGCGAGGATAGTTTCCGAGCCGAGCTGGTCCTGTTCGATGTACAACTCGCTGCGATTGCACGTGGATAGAATCGCCGCTTCGCGACTATTGGTCAGGCGGCAAAGCTGCTGAAGCGCCTCAACCAGCTGCTCTGGCGTAAATGCCACGCGCTCGCGGACGTCTACCGAGGCAGTCTTATGGTTGATACCAAGTGCAAGGAAGGCCATTCAAGGTCGCTGATGGTGACGTGAAGCCGACAATTGTCCTACTTCACCAGACTCAGAACAACCACCGCTGACTATTGTCCTAATAGAGCTGCTCGCTTGACGCCCCGTTTCAGGGCAATCCGCGCAGGTAAAAACAGCGTCCCAGCAGTTTTCGAACCGGCTGTGGGTTTGCTCCCGGCCTTGTGTCATGATGCTCCAACCGCAGGTAAGTCGTCCCCTCTTATATATGAATAGATCCTCCGCGTTGTTCCTTGCCCTTGCCTTTCTCAGCGGCTGCCAAACCATGGCGCCCGAGCAGACGCAGCCCGCGCCTGCGCAGAAAGACACCGTTCCCGCGCCTGAAGCCAAGCCTCAGGTGTATGGCTCGTTCACCCAGGAAACACTCGTCAGCCTGCTGAGCGCGGAACTGGCCGGTCAGCGCAATCGTTTCGATATCGCCCTGGACAACTACGTGACCCAGGCGATCAACACCCAGGATCCGGGCGTTTCCGAGCGGGCCTTCCGCATCGCCGAATACCTGGGTGCCGATCAGGCCGCGCTGGACACTTCGCTGATCTGGGCCCGAAACGATCGAACCAACCTCGAAGCGCAACGTGCGGCGGCCATTCAACTGGCACGCGCCGGGCGTTACGACGACTCCATGATTTACATGGAAAAGGTGCTTCAGGGTCAGGGCGACACGCATTTCGACTTCCTGGCGCTGTCGGCTTCTGAGACCAATCCGGAAACCCGCAACGCACTGCTGACCAGTTTCGACCGCCTGCTGGTCAAATACCCGAACAATGGCCAGTTGATTTTCGGCAAGGCGCTGCTGCTGCAACAGAACGGCGACGCAGAGACTTCGCTGAAACTGCTCGAAGACAATCCTCCCAAGGAAGGCGAAGTTGCCCCGATCCTGCTGCGCGCTCGTTTGCTGCAAGGCATGAACCGCGGCAAGGAAGCGCTGCCGATCCTGGAAAAGAGCATCAAGAAGTACCCGGACGACAAACGCCTGCGCCTGACCTATGCCCGCATGCTGGTGGAACAGAACCGCATGGAAGACGCCAAGGTGCAGTTTTCGAGCCTGGTGCAGCAGTTTCCCGACGACGATGAGCTGCGTTTCTCCCTGGCGCTGGTCTGCATAGAAGCCAAGGCCTGGGATGAAGCTACCGGCTATCTGCAGGAGTTGATCGCCAGGGAAGCCCACGTTGACTCGGCGCACCTGAATCTGGGTCGTATTTACGAAGAGCGTAACGACCCGCAAAACGCCCTGAACGAATATGCTCAGGTCGGACCCGGCACGGACTTTCCGGCCGCTCAATTGCGTCAGGCAGACATCCTGATGAGCAATGGCGGCGCGGCGGAAGCGTCCAAGCGTCTGGCCGAAGCCCGCGAGGCGCAGCCCGACTACGCGATTCAGCTGTACCTGATCGAAGCCGAGACGCTGGCCAACAACAATCAGGCCGAGCGCGGCTGGCAAGTACTGAATCAGGCGCTCAAGCAATACCCGGATGACCTGAACCTGCTCTACACCCGCTCGATGCTGGCGGAAAAACGCAACGATCTGGCGCAGATGGAAAAAGACCTGCGCGCCATACTCAAGCGTGAGCCGGACAACGCCATGGCCCTCAATGCCTTGGGTTACACCCTGTCCGACCGCACCACGCGCTACGCCGAGGCCAAGGAACTGATCGAACGGGCTCACACCCTGAACCCGGAAGATCCCGCCGTACTCGACAGCCTGGGCTGGGTCAATTACCGCCTGGGCAACCTCGATGAAGCCGAACGCCTGTTGCGTCTGGCCCTTGAGCGTTTCCCCGATCACGAAGTCGCCGCTCACCTGGGCGAAGTGCTCTGGGCCAAGGGCCAGCAGCGTGAAGCCCGTAAAATCTGGGGCAAAGCCCTTGAAGACCAACCTGACAGCCCAATCTTGCGCAGCACCGTGCGGCGCCTGACCGGATCCGAGACTCTTTGAATTTATGTTTTTGCGCCACGTAATCGTATTCAGCTTGATCGCCCTGCTTGCCGGCTGCGCCGGATTGACCTCCCGTGAAGCCCTCGAAGGCAAGGGCGACCCCGCCCAATGGCAGCAACACAAACAGCAACTGAGCAGTCTCGATGGCTGGCAGATCAACGGCAAGGTCGGGATCCGTGCCCCCAGGGATTCGGGCAGTGGCACGTTGTTCTGGCTGCAGCGTCAGGATTACTACGACATTCGCCTGTCCGGCCCGCTGGGTCGCGGCGCGGCTCGCCTGACCGGCCGTCCCGGCGCCGTCAGCCTGGAAGTCGCCAACCAGGGCCGCTACGAAGCCGCCACCCCGGAAACCCTGCTGCAGGATCAACTGGGCTGGAAACTGCCCGTTTCGCACCTTGTCTGGTGGGTTCGCGGCCTGCCCGCTCCCGACAGCAAAAGCCGCCTGACACTGGATGGCGACAGCCGTCTGGCCAACCTTGAACAGGATGGCTGGCAGGTCGAATACCTCAGCTATGTCGAGCAGAACGGCTATTGGCTGCCCGAGCGGGTCAAACTGCATGGCCAGGATCTGGACGTCACGCTGGTGATCAAGGATTGGCAACCTCGCAAACTGGGTCAGTAACGATGAGCGTTCCCCGCCTGACCCTGCCCGCGCCCGCCAAGCTGAATCTGATGCTGCACATCCTTGGCCGTCGCCCTGACGGCTATCACGAACTGCAGACGCTGTTTCAGTTTGTCGACTATGGCGACGAACTCAGCTTCGCCGTTCGTGAAGACGGCGAAATCCGCCTGCAGACCGATGTCCCCGGCGTGCCCCACGACAGCAACCTGATTGTCAAAGCCGCCCGGGCCCTGCAACAGCAATCGGGATGCGCTCTGGGGGTGGACATCTGGCTGGAAAAACGCCTGCCCATGGGTGGCGGTATTGGTGGCGGCAGTTCCGATGCAGCCACTACCCTGCTGGGTCTTGACCATTTGTGGAATCTGAACTGGGATGAAGATCGTCTGGCGGCGCTGGGCCTGACGCTGGGTGCCGATGTGCCGGTTTTTGTGCGTGGACACGCCGCATTTGCTGAGGGTGTGGGCGAAAAACTGACCCCCGTAGACCCCGAAGAACCGTGGTATCTGGTGCTCGTGCCGCAAGTATCTGTAAGTACAGCAGAAATTTTTTCAGATCCACTGTTGACACGTAACACTCCTCCCATTAAAGTGCGCCCCGTTCCCAAGGGAAACAGTCGAAATGACTGCTTACCGGTTGTAGCAAGGCGTTATCCAGAAGTACGTAACGCATTGAATTTGTTAGGTAAATTTACCGAAGCGAAATTAACCGGAACTGGAAGTTGTGTGTTTGGGGCCTTCCCAAACAAAGCTGAAGCTGATAAAGTCTCGGCCCTTCTTACAGAGACCCTTACAGGGTTTGTAGCAAAGGGAAGCAACGTTTCGATGTTGCATCGCAAGCTGCAAAGTGTGCTCTAAAAGGAACCGAGTACTCGGTACTCGTTGCAACAGATACAGGGGCGTCGCCAAGCGGTAAGGCAGCAGGTTTTGATCCTGCCATGCGTTGGTTCGAATCCAGCCGCCCCTGCCATTTTCCTATACTCATCCAGGTTACCCTCAGCCTTCAGGTACTGCGCGTGTCCAAGATGATGGTCTTTACGGGGAACGCTAACCCCGATCTGGCTCGACGTGTCGTACGTCAGCTGCATATCCCACTAGGTGATGTTTCCGTCGGCAAGTTTTCCGATGGCGAGATTTCTACTGAGATCAATGAAAACGTCCGCGGTAAAGACGTCTTCATCATTCAGCCAACGTGCGCACCGACCAACGATAACCTGATGGAACTCGTCGTGATGGCTGATGCCTTCCGCCGCTCCTCAGCGTCCCGAATCACTGCTGTGATTCCTTACTTTGGTTATGCCCGCCAGGACCGCCGTCCGCGTTCCGCACGTGTTGCCATCAGCGCAAAAGTTGTTGCTGACATGCTGACCGTTGTCGGAATCGACCGTGTTCTCACGGTGGATCTGCATGCTGACCAAATCCAGGGCTTCTTCGATATTCCGGTAGATAACATCTACGGCTCCCCCGTTCTGGTGGATGACATCGAAGACCAACGCTTCGAAAACCTGATGATCGTTTCCCCGGATATCGGCGGCGTCGTGCGTGCACGTGCTGTTGCCAAATCCCTGGGCGTCGATCTCGGGATCATCGACAAGCGCCGTGAGAAAGCCAATCACTCCGAAGTGATGCATATCATCGGTGATGTCGAAGGGCGTACCTGTATTCTGGTCGATGACATGGTCGATACCGCCGGCACGTTGTGCCATGCGGCCAAGGCCCTGAAAGAGCATGGCGCTGCCAAGGTCTTTGCCTACTGCACACACCCTGTGCTGTCGGGTCGGGCAATCGAAAACATTGAAAATTCCGTGCTGGACGAACTGGTGGTGACTAACACCATCCCGTTGTCCGCTGCAGCACAAGCCTGTAGCCGTATCCGTCAACTGGATATTGCTCCGGTAGTCGCCGAGGCGGTTCGCCGCATCAGCAACGAAGAATCGATCAGCGCGATGTTCCGCTAAGGGTTTTCCCTGAGCTGACACCCTGTTGACGAAAAGCGCCCCGCCCTGACATTCGGTCAGGGCGGGGCTTTTTTGCCCATATCGTCCTGACGTCGGTCGCAAACGTCAGGTCGAATGTGGCTAATTTGGAGATACAAAATGAACGATTTTACTTTGAATGCTGAACTGCGTTCCGACCTGGGGAAAGGTGCGAGCCGCCGCCTGCGTCGTCTCGCAAGCCTGGTACCTGCTGTTGTTTACGGTGGCTCCAAAGCCCCTGAATCCATCAGCCTGCTGGCCAAAGAAGTTGCCAAGCTGCTGGAAAACGAAGCTTCGTACAGCCACATCATCGAACTGACTGTTGATGGCAAAAAGCAAAACGTGATCATCAAAGCTCTGCAACGTCACCCGGCCAAAGGCCACGTGATGCACGCTGACTTCGTACGCGTTGTAGCTGGCCAGAAACTGACCGCTATCGTGCCTGTTCACTTCATCGGTGAAGAAGCTCCGATCAAGAAAGGCGGCGAAGTTTCGCACGTAACTTCCGAGCTGGAAGTGACCTGCCTGCCGAAAGATCTGCCTGAGTTCATCGAAGTAGACGTATCGGCTCTGGAAATCGGCGCGATCGTTCACCTGTCCGACCTGAAAGCGCCAAAAGGCGTTGAGTTCGTGGCACTGGCGCACGGTAACGACCTGGCTGTTGCCAACGTTCACGCTCCACGCGTTGTTCCAACCGAAGACGAAGCAGAAGGTACTGCCGAGTAATTTATTACTGGGTAATGCCGGAGTTGCTCGGGAGACCGCTGTAGAAGTCAGGCAAAACGGGCAGAATCGCGGAGTTTACATCATGGTAAATGAGCAGTTTTCCTCCAGTTTTGCCGCTGCCTGCAGCGGTTTTATCCACAACTCCAGAAAAGGGCCCCTGTCGTGACTGCCATACAACTGATCGTTGGCCTGGGAAATCCAGGCGCTGAATACGAACAGACCCGGCACAACGCAGGGGCTTTTTTTGTTGAGCGTATCGCTGACGCGCAACGAGTCAACCTCGTCGCCGAGCGCAAATTCTTTGGCCTGACCGGGCGCTTCACTCACCAGGGTCAGGATGTTCGTCTATTGATCCCCACCACCTACATGAACCGCAGCGGTCAATCCGTGGCGGCGCTTGCCGGTTTCTACCGGATTCCGGTGGATGCCATTCTGGTGGCTCATGACGAACTCGATCTGCCACCGGGCGTTGCCAAGTTCAAACAGGGCGGCGGCCATGGCGGTCATAACGGGTTGCGTGACATCATCGCGCAGCTTGGCAATCAGAACACCTTTCACCGCTTGCGGCTTGGCATTGGCCACCCAGGCGATGCCAACAAGGTCTCCGGTTTTGTTCTGGGTCGAGCGCCACGCGCCGAACAGGAAAAACTGGACGCCAGCATCGACTTTGCCCTCGGCGTGCTGCCGGATATCTTCGCCGGTGAATGGAACCGGGCGATGAAAAACCTGCACAGCCAGAAGGCCTGACATCACTCGAGGGGATACACCATGGGCTTCAATTGCGGCATCGTCGGCCTGCCCAACGTCGGCAAATCCACCCTGTTCAACGCCTTGACCAAATCCGGCATCGCGGCTGAGAACTTCCCCTTCTGCACCATCGAACCCAACAGCGGCATCGTGGCCATGCCCGACCCGCGTCTGGCGGCATTGGCGGCGATCGTCAATCCCAAGCGCATCCTGCCGACCACCATGGAGTTCGTCGACATCGCGGGCCTGGTTGCCGGTGCGTCGAAAGGTGAAGGTCTGGGCAACAAGTTCCTGGCCAACATCCGCGAAACCGATGCCATCGCCCACGTGGTCCGCTGCTTCGAAGACGAGAACGTGATCCACGTTTCCAACAGCGTCGACCCGAAACGCGACATCGAAATCATCGACCTTGAGCTGATCTTCGCCGACCTCGACAGTTGCGAAAAGCAGCTGCAGAAAGTCACCCGCAACGCCAAGGGCGGCGACAAGGATGCAGTGGTCCAGAAAGGCCTGCTGGAGCAGTTGATCGCGCACTTCACCGAAGGCAAGCCAGCGCGCAGCCTGATGAAGAACATGAACGCTGACGAGAAAGCAGTGATTCGTGGTTTCCACCTGCTGACCACCAAGCCGGTCATGTACATCGCCAACGTGGCTGAAGACGGTTTCGAGAACAACCCGCTGCTGGACGTGGTTCGCGCCATCGCCGAAGAAGAAGGCGCAATGCTGGTACCGGTCTGCAACAAGATCGAAGCCGAAATTGCCGAACTCGATGACGGCGAAGAAAAGGACATGTTCCTTGAAGCCCTGGGCTTCGAAGAGCCAGGCCTGAACCGCGTGATTCGCGCAGGCTACGAAATGCTGCACCTGCAGACGTATTTCACCGCTGGCGTCGAAGAAGTTCGCGCCTGGACCGTTCGCGTCGGTGCCACCGCACCACAAGCCGCTGGCGTGATCCACACCGACTTCGAAAAAGGCTTCATCCGCGCCGAGTGCGTCGCCTACAACGACTTCATCCAGTACAAGGGTGAAGCCGGTGCCAAGGAAGCCGGCAAATGGCGCCTGGAAGGCAAGGACTACATCGTCAAAGACGGCGACGTGCTGCACTTCCGCTTTAACGTGTGATCGGAGTGTTCAGTTTCACGGCGCTTTCGAGGCGTTGAGAAACCGAATAACCCCATAAAAAACCGCGCCTCGGCGCGGTTTTTTTGTTTCATCATCGCCGAAAATAACCCCCTCATTAAGGCAAGCGGCCAGGCGTAGACCTTCCTCGATACCTAATTCGAAAGGTACAAAAAAAGCCGGTCAGGTGTTACAAAAGCTTCTCCTGAACACCATCTGAGGGATCCAGCATGTTCGTTCGCCGTAGCGCTCTGGCGGCCGCCGTCGCCGCCACCCTGCTCTGTTCATCGACATTCGCTGCCGATGTGCCTCCACAGCAACTCCTCAAAAACGCCGAAGCCGAACAGAAGGCTTATCTGGCTACCGTTGAACAACTCGTCAATATCGACACCGGTACCGGCCAGGCGCCAGGATTGAAAGCCGTCAGCGAAATGCTGGTAAAACGCCTCGAAGCATTGGGGGCGACGGTGCAGACCACGTCAGCTTCGCCCTCAACCGGCGATAACATCGTCGGCACGATCAAGGGCAACGGCAGCAAATCATTCTTGCTGATGATTCACTACGACACCGTATTTGTTCCGAGCACTGCGGCCAAGCGGCCGTTCAAGGTCGAGGGCGAGAAAGCCTACGGTCCGGGTGTGGCAGACGCCAAAGGTGGCGTGGCCATGGTGCTGCATTCGCTCCAGCTGTTGCAGGATCAGAAATTCAAGGACTACGGCACCCTCACCGTGCTGTTCAACCCTGACGAGGAAACGGGCTCAGCGGGTTCGAAAAAGGTCATCGCCGAACTGGCTCGCCAACATGACTACGTGTTCTCTTATGAGCCGCCTGACACCGATGCAGTGACCGTCGCCACCAATGGCATCAACGGCGTGTTTGTGGATGTCAAAGGCAAGTCCTCACACGCGGGCTCCGCCCCTGAAGCGGGACGCAACGCGGCAATGGAGCTGTCCCATCAATTGATTCAGCTCAAGGATCTGGGTGACAAAGCCAAGGGCACCACAGTGAACTGGACGGTGATCAACGGCGGCACCAAGCGCAATATCATCCCGGACAGCGCCGTTGCCGAAGGCGATATGCGCTATTCGGACCTGAGCGAGTCCGAGCGGGTGCTGGCCGATGGTCAACGCATCGTGCAGGGCAAGTTGATCGATGGCACTCAGGTGACCTTCCGCATGGAGAAGGGCCGTCCGCCACTGGCGAAGAACCCGGCCACCGAAGACCTGGCTAAAACGGCGCAGACGCTGTACGGCAAGATTGGGCGCAACATCAAGCCGATCGCCATGCGTTTCGGCACAGACGCCGGTTATGCCTATGTGCCCGACAGCCAGAAACCTGCGGTGCTGGAAACCATGGGCGTGGTCGGCGCAGGGCTGCATTCGGAGGATGAATACATGGACCTGTCGAGCATCGCGCCGAGGCTTTACCTGACCACGGCGATGATCATGCAGTTGTCTGGGAAGTAGGTGCCTGCCCTGCCGTCCACCATCGTAGGGGGCAGCTTCAGCCGCGAAGCATTATTGCCAGCAACACAAATGCTGTGAATGCACCAGCCCATCGCTGCTAAAGCCGCTCCTGCGACGCAGTTCCGTCGCCCACCACCCGTAGGAGCGAGCTTTAGCCGCGAAGCTGTATTACAGGCGACAAAAATCCTGTGAATGCACCAGCCCATCGCGGCTAAAGCCGCTCCTGCGAGGCAATCCCCCCCGCAGCCAGGTGCTGCTGATAAGCCTGGCTCATCATCTGCCACGTCTGCGGGTCGGCCGGGATCAGGTGCTCGATGCGCAGCGACTCCACGGTAATGTCCAGCGGCATGCCGAACGTGGTAAATGTCGACAGAAACCTCAGCTCCCCTTCGCCAAAACGCACTCGGGTGAGCACCACGGGACTGAGCGGTGTGTTCAGCGGCAGATCAACCGGGCTGGGCAGGTCCTGCAGGAGCCTCGCCAGATCAGGGTTACCGCTGGCTTCCCTCGCCGCGCGTTGCCAGGCTAAGGCGCGTATTTCATCGGCATTGATCAGGAAGTCACCCAGCCCACCGGGGCGCAGCAGGGTATCGAGCAGATTGAGGCCGCTCTGGCTTTGGACCGGCACGCCGACCATGGCAAACAACAACCCCGCGCTGACGTTAGCAGCGGTGACATCCCAGTTACTGGCAATGACAATCGCTGGAGCCGGATTGTTGACTTGCAGAATGTGCTGGATTGCACCGTTAACCATTTCCATCATCGGTGCATCGGGCGCAGACGCCATGTATCGCGGTGCGTAGCCCGCCGCGAGGAACACCTCGTTGCAGTGTTCAAGCGGTACGTCGAGCGCCGAGAGCAAGGCATGCAATGTGCCGGGGCTGGCCTTGGCGCGACCGGTCTCTACACAACTGAGGTGCCGCTGCGAGACCCCGGTCAGCAACGAAAGCTCCAGCTGACTCAGAGCAGCCTGCCGACGCAAGCGGCGCAGATGCTCCCCTGCCGAGGCATAGGCGCCTGGTTTGGCGTGGTGAAAAGAGTGACGGCTCATGCGTGGACTGTGACCTTCCCTGAGTGACGCGTCCATGACCTGTCAGGTCATTGAGTGACGGGCAACTCTATCACTAGTGTGTAACGCCACTCATCAAGGAGAGAACAATGAAAACGCCCTGGATTGCGTTGAGCCTGTTACTGGCGTTCACCCTCTATACCGGCTGGACCATGGCGATTGCCGATCAGTCGCTGCTGGCCTTCGGGTTTGAGATGCTGTCCCGGCCCGACACCGCGCAGATGGTCATCGACTTATACCTGATGGCAGGGCTTGCCTGCCTCTGGATGGTCAACGATGCCCGTTCCCATGGCCAATCAGTGGTCAGCGTGTTGCCTTACCTGCTGATCACTGCAGTATTCGTGTCGGCGGGGCCATTGTTGTACATCGTGGTCCGTGGTTTTGCAGGTGAGCGCCCCGCATGAACAATGTCCTGTCGGTGTATGCCCTCTGTGTTGTGGTTCTGCTCTTCAAAATGCTCGCGATTTCTTGTTATCAAGGTTATTTCCGGCTGCGCTTCGTGACCTTTACCAACCCGGAGGATGCCGCTGTCTTCAAGCAATCAGCCCATGCAGAGGAACGTCAGGAGGTAGCGCGCGGCGCGCAGGCCTGGCGCAATGATCTGGAGAACATCCCGCTGTTCATCGCGCTGGGTGGGCTAGCGATTGCCCTAAATGCATCTGCCCTGGGAGTCAGCTGGATGTCTAGCCTGTTCACCGCTGCAAGGGTGCTGCACACGCTGTTCTATCTAGCAGGTGTGCAGCCATGGCGCACGGTGAGTTATGCCGTCGGCGTCGTGAACCTGATCGGCCTCGCCGGGTTGATCATCGCTGAGGTCGCGAGGGGCTGATCAAGACCGCCCCCAACAAATGGGGGCTGTCAGACCGCTGCCCCAATTTCAACTTGATCACCTTTGAACCGCGCAGGCCAGACCCGCAATCGCTCGTCCGGCGTCTCAATGCATACGCCGTCTTCCAGGCAGAAATGCTGTTTGTACAACGGCGCAGCCACTACCAGCTTGTCGGCCAGGTTGGCGATCAGCCCCCGACCGATGACGTTGGCACCCGAACGTGGGTCGCGGTTGTCGACGGCGTACACGCGTTCACCGCCCTGCTCGTCCGGTAGATAGAACAGGGCGATCTGTGCGCCATCCAGCCAGGCAACCACCCCGGAATTAGCCACCAAGTCATGACGTGCGCAGACCATCCGCCACGTCGTATTCGCTTCATTCATGACAGCAGTCAGCCCACTCATCACACCACCTCCGTTGCAGTAATCAGCTTCAGCTCATCCAGACGCGCCGGGCGGCGCTGGCCGCGCTCCTTCACGAAATGGATATCCGGGTCCGCGCCCTTGGCGTTGACGAAGGTGCGGAAGCGTTTGAGTTTTTCCGGGTCGTTCAGGGCGTTGGCCCATTCGCATTCGTAACGATCAACCACCAGCTGCATTTGCGCCTCCAGCTCGGCCGCGAGGCCCAGGCTGTCGTCGATCACCACAGCCTTGAGGTAGTCCAGGCCGCCTTCCAGGCTTTCTCGCCATACCGAGGTGCGCTGCAATTTGTCGGCGGTGCGGATGTACAGCATCAGGAAGCGGTCGATATAGCGGATCAGGGTTTCGTCATCCAGATCGGTGGCGAATAGCTCGGCATGACGCGGACGCATGCCGCCATTGCCGCTGATATAAAGGTTCCAGCCCTTCTCGGTGGCGATCACGCCGACGTCCTTGCTCTGCGCTTCAGCGCACTCGCGGGTGCAACCGGACACGGCGAACTTGAGCTTGTGCGGCGAACGCAGCCCCTTGTATCGGTCCTCGATGCGCAGGGCCATTTGCACGCTGTCCTGCACGCCATAACGGCACCAGGTGCTGCCGACGCAACTTTTCACGGTACGCGTGGACTTGCCGTAGGCGTGGCCGGTTTCAAAGCCCGCAGCGATCAATTCGGACCAGATTTCCGGCAGCTCATGCAATTGAGCACCAAACAAGTCGATGCGCTGACCGCCGGTGATCTTGGTGTACAGGTCGTATTTCTTGGCGACTGCACCAATGGCGATCAAACCATCAGGAGTGATTTCGCCACCCGGAATGCGCGGCACCACCGAGTAAGTGCCGTTCTTCTGCATGTTGGCCATGAAGGTGTCGTTGGTGTCTTGCAGCGGCACCAGCCACGGCTCCATGATCGGCCGGTTCCAGCACGACGCCAGGATCGAGCCCACCGCAGGCTTGCAGATGTCGCAGCCCATGTGGCCTTTGCCGTGGCGCGCCAGCAATTCGTCGAAGGTCTCCATGCCCTCGACCCGCACCAGCGAATACAGCTCCTGTCGGGTGAAAGCAAAGTGCTCGCACAGGCTCTTGTCGACGGTCACGCCACGGGCAATCAGCTCGTGCTCGAACACTTGCTTGAGCAGCCCGGCGCAGCCGCCGCAACCGGTGGCCGCTTTGGTCTGGCTCTTGAGCCCGGCCAGGTCGCCACAACCTGCGTCGATGGCGCAGCAGATCGCGCCTTTGCTGACGTTGTGGCAGGAGCAAATGGTCGCGGTTGCGGGCAGTGCGTCCACGCCAAGGGCCGGGGCTGCTTCGCCTTGAGGCAGAATCAGCGACGAAGGGTCAGCGGGCAGCGCAATGCCGTTCTGGATGTATTGCAGCAGGGTGTCGTAATAACTGTTGTCGCCCACCAGCACGGCACCAATGGCTTGCTTGCCATCGGCCGAGACCACCAGGCGGCGATAACTGGCGGTGGCTTCGTCGATAAACCGGTAACTGCGTGCCCCGGCACTTGCGCCATGGGCATCGCCAATGGAACCGACGTCGACACCCAGCAACTTGAGCTTGGTGGACATGTCAGCCCCGACAAACGGCTCGGCATCCACCTCACACAGTTGCGCGGCGACGCTGCGGGCCATCTGGTAGCCCGGCGCAACCAGCCCGAACACGCTGCCGTTCCAGGCGGCGCACTCGCCAATGGCATAAATGTGCGGGTCGTTGCTGCGGCAGTTGCTGTCGATAGCAATCCCGCCCCGCGCGCCCAGTTCTAGCTCGCAGGCCTTGGCCAATGCATCCTGCGGACGAATGCCAGCCGAGAACACCACCAGGTCGGTTTCGAGAAACTCATCCCCGGCGAAGTTCATGCGAAAGCGATATTCGCTGCCGGGGGTGATCGACTGCGTGCCTCGGGACAGGTGCACGCTTACGCCCAGGGCTTCAATGCGCGCCTTGAGCGCCACCCCGCCCGCCTCGTCCAGCTGGACCGGCATCAAGCGTGGCGCGAACTCCACCACATGAGCCTCCAGGCCCAGGCTTTTCAGGGCATTGGCCGCTTCAAGGCCGAGCAGGCCACCGCCGACCACGACGCCGCGACGGGCGTTTCTGGCCGCAGCGCGAATCGTGTCCAGATCGGCCAGGGTGCGATAGACCAGACGTGAATCACCGGCAGCCCCTTCGATCGGCGGCACGAACGGATACGAACCGGTGGCCATGACCAGGTGCGCATAACTGACGCAGCCATTGGCGGTGATGACTTCCTTGCGCGCGCGGTCAATCTCCAGCACCGGCACCCCCAGGTGCAGGGTCACACCCGGACGCTGATAGAACGTCGCGTCACCCAGCGCCAGGGACTCGGCATCCCGGCCACCGAAGTACTCGGACAGATGCACGCGGTCATAGGCGCGCAGCGGTTCTTCACTGAATACGTGAATCTGGTAGCGGCTCAACGCGCCGCTTTCCACCAGTTGCTCTACGCAGTGGTGGCCGACCATGCCGTTGCCGATGACTACGAGGTTTTGCAGATCACTCGCCAATTCGCTGTTCATAAGATTCACCCATCCAAGCCGATCCGGTTTTCCAACGCAAAAAAAAACGCCTGGAACCAAAAGGTTCCAGGCGCCTTTGCCTGTTCGTGCTGCCGGCCCTTGAGCCTGACGCAGTCATTGTTACCCGGGCCGGTAGGGGCCAAACGATCGCCGTTGATCGACAAGGTATCCCGCTGGCAACTGAGCAGCGGGTTACCAAGGGCTATGCAGTGGTTGTGCCAGAATCGTCGCAGTGCCCCACAAGGCCCGGATTCGTGGCCTACAGGCAGCGTTTGCTCGGCAAAGGCAAGCGGCTTGCCTGGTTCCAAAACAGTGCATAGCGCCTGAACCTGCCCCATGCCGATGCGATTTTCCCCGGCAAACCGGAGCAGGAAACGCTACTGTCTGGCGGCCCGCACACCCACGAAACCGAGCGTGCACCGGCTCATCCCTGCACAGATCAGCTCTTGGCCCAGCCATTGCTATACCGATACAAAGGCCGTCAACGACGATGGCTATCTATCAGGCAACACCCCACGACAAAGGCGCCGTGCAGCTCCCGTTGAAAAACGGTTGAGCAGCATGGCGCCTTTGTCGTTTCTGCAAGAGAGCACGGCGATGGCGAATTCACTTGAGATCAGCAAGACCGTACGCAGCGTTTGCCCCTATTGCGGGGTGGGCTGCGGCATTGTCATGCAGGTGGAAAACAACCTGATCATCAAAGTCTCCGGCGACAAACAGCACCCGAGCAACTTCGGTCGCCTATGCACCAAGGGCAGCACTTGCGGGGTTGCTGTCGCCAACAGCGGGCGAATGGAGCATGCGTTCATGCGTCAGCAACGCGACCGCGATCCGGCGCGCATCGGCATGGATCAGGCCATCGACGCCACCGCCAGCCGCTTGCGGGCAATCATCGATGAACACGGTGCCGATGCCTTCGCCCTGTACGTCAGCGGGCAGATGTCGCTGGAAGCCCAGTACCTGGCCAACAAGCTGACCAAAGGCTTTATCCGCAGCAGCCACATCGAATCCAACTCGCGCCTGTGCATGGCCAGCGCGGGCAGCGGCTACAAGCTTTCCCTTGGCGCCGACGGGCCGCCCGGCGCCTATGACGATTTCGAACACAGCGACGTGTTTCTGGTGATCGGCTCGAACATGGCCGACTGTCACCCGATCCTGTTTCTGCGCCTGCTGGACCGGGTCAAGGCAGGCGCGAAGCTGATCGTCGTCGACCCAAGGCGCACCAGCACGGCGGACAAGGCCGACCTGTTCTTGCCGATCGCCCCTGGCACCGACCTGGCGTTGCTCAATGGCCTGCTGCATCTGCTGGTGAAGAACGGCCACACCGACCCGGCCTTCATCGCCAACTTCACCGAAGGCTGGGAGGTCATGGAGGACTTTCTGCACGCATACACGCCCGAGCACGTCGCCCAGGTGACAGGGCTGGCCGAAGCGCAGATCCGCCAGGCCGCGCAATGGATCGGCGAAGCCGCCAACTGGATGAGCTGCTGGACCATGGGCCTGAACCAGAGCGTGCAAGGCACCTCGCACACCAACGCGCTGTGCAACCTGCATCTGGCCACGGGCGCCATTTGCCGCACCGGCAGCGGGCCGTTTTCCCTGACCGGCCAGCCCAATGCCATGGGCGGCCGGGAAATGGGCTACATGGGGCCGGGCCTGCCGGGGCAGCGCTCGGCGCTGGTCGCCGAAGACCGGGCCTTTATCGAACAACTGTGGGACATCGAAACCGGCAGCCTGCGTGCCGAAGGCGGTAATGGCACTGTCGAGATGTTCCAGGCGATGGCCGAAGGCAGCATCAAGGCCTGCTGGATCATCTGCACCAATCCGGTGGCCAGCGTGCCCAATCGACAGCAAGTGATCGACGGGCTGCGCAAGGCCGAACTGGTGATCACTCAGGACGCCTATCTGGACACCGAAACCAACCGCTACGCCGACATTCTGCTGCCCGGCGCGCTGTGGGCTGAGGCTGAGGGAGTGATGATCAACTCCGAGCGCAACCTGACCCTGACCCAGCAAGCCGTGCAAGCGCCCGGCGACACCCTGGCGGACTGGCAGATCATCGCCCGGGTCGCTTGTGCCATGGGCTATGCCGAGGCTTTCAGCTACGCCAGTGCCGCTGACGTCTTTGAGGAAATCAAACGCGCCTGGAACCCCAAGACCGGATACGACCTGCGCGGTGCAAGCTACGAGCGCCTGCGCGAACAACCCTTGCAATGGCCGTGCGCAACGCCGGACACCTCGGTGCGTAACCCGGTCCGCTACCTTCAGCCAGCCTCTGCAACCAGGCAACCGGCCATCGTCTTCCCAACGGCCAGCGGCAAGGCGCAATTCTTTGCCCGCCCTCACCTGATGCCTGCCGAACTGCCCGACGATGAATTCCCGCTGGTGCTCAATACCGGGCGCCTGCAACATCAATGGCACACCCTGACCAAGACCGGCAAAGTGCCCGCGCTGAACAAGCTCAACCCAGGCCCGTTCATTGAGGTCCATCCTGATGACGCCGAGCGGCTGAACATCAAACCGGGCAGCCGCGTGCAGATCCGTTCCCGGCGCGGGGTGGCGACCTTGCCTGCGGTGCTCAGCGACCGGGTACGCCCCGGCAATTGTTTTGCGCCGTTCCACTGGAACGATGTGTTCGGCGAAGAGCTGGCCATCAACGCCTTGACCAGTGACGCCGTGGACTCGATCTCCCTGCAACCGGCGTTCAAATATTGCGCCGTGGCGCTGCAAGCGCTGCCCGCCTCCGAGCTGGAAGACTTCCCGGAAGTCGCCTCTGATACCAGAGCGTTCGCGCCGACACAGATCGATGCCCTCGCCCGCGCACTCAACATCGACACCCCTTTGCCGCTGAGTTTGAACGCCGAAGAGCAGGTGTACATGCGCGGTTATCTGCTCGGGCTGCGCAGCGCAGAAGGTGCCCGGAACGGAGTGCCGACTCTGCCCGCCAGCGCCCCGTTCAGCACGGATCAGCGTCTGCTGCTTAACGGCCTGCTCGCCGGTTTGTTTTCTCGCGGCGGCGCATCGACTCCGCTCGCTCCCGCAGGCCCGGAATGGCTGGTGCTCTGGGCCTCGCAGACCGGAAACTGTGAAAACCTCGCCGCCACGTGCGCCCAGCGCCTGGGCAACGCCGGGCAACAGGCCAGAGTGCAGGCCATGGACAGCGCCAACCTCGACCAGCTGCGCAGCGCCGCTGGGGTGCTGCTGGTGACCAGTACTTTCGGCGACGGCGACCCGCCGGACAATGCCAACGATTTCTGGCAGACCCTGTTGCGCGCCGAACCCCAGACCCTCAGTGACAGCCGTTTTGGCGTGCTGGCCCTGGGCGACTCCAACTACCAGCAATTCTGTGGCTTTGGCCGCAAGCTCGACGAGCGCCTCGCTGCACTGGGTGCCGAGCGCATCCAGCCGCGCCTGGAATGCGAGCCGGATTACCAGGAACTCGCGGAGCAGTGGTTGACCGAGCTGTGCGCCAAGCTCGCCGTCATGGGTGGCGTTGCAGTGCCGCAGACGAGCAGCGCCGCAGCGGCGCCCGCCAGCGCTCCCCCCGTCGATAGCAACCCCTTCACCCGCGCCCATCCGCTGCGTACCACGTTGTTGAGCAATCGGCTGCTCAATGGCGACGGCGCCGAGAAGGAAACCCGCCACCTGGCATTTGACCTGAGTGGCCACGACTTCCCTTATCAGGCAGGCGATGCACTGGGCGTCTGGCCCGTCAATGCGTCCGAGCTGGTCGACGAGTTGCTGGGCACTCTCGGGCTGGACGGCGAGACTCAGGTCGAACTCAACAACCACGCTCCCATGACCCTGCGCAGCGCCTTGACCGAGCATCTGGAGATCGCCCGCATCAGCCCGGATCTCTTGCGCCGGGTCGCGGATCAAACGGCCAGCTCGCAACTTCGGGCACTGCTGGAAGAGGACAACCACGCGGCCTTGCAGGACTGGCTCTGGGGTCGGCAATTACCTGCGTTGCTGCGAGAATTCCCCATGGCGTTGGAGGCTGCGCAGTGGGTGCAGTTGCTCAAGCCGCTGCAACCCCGTTTGTACTCCATCAGCTCCAGCCCGAACCTCACCCCCAACGAGGTGCACCTGACCGTCGCCACCGTGCGCTATCAGCATCAGAGCCAAGCGCGCGGTGGCGTGTGTTCGACCTTTCTGGCTGATCGTGCCGAGCAACAAGGCGTGCGCATCTACCTGCAACGCTCGGCCCACTTTCGCCCGCCCAAGAACCCTGAAACACCGCTGATCATGATTGGTCCCGGCACCGGTATCGCGCCGTTTCGGGCCTTTCTGCAAGAGCGTCAGGCCCAAGGTGGCAACGGCAAAAACTGGCTGTTCTTCGGCGAACAGCGGGCGCGCACCGACTTCTATTACCGCGAAGAACTGCGCGACTGGCAGCGTAGCGGCCTGCTGCAACGCCTGGACACGGCATTCTCACGAGACCAGAGCGAGAAGATCTACGTCCAGCAACGCATGCTCGAAGAAGGCGCCGAGCTATGGAAATGGCTGGAACAAGGCGCGCATGTCTGCGTATGTGGCGATGCCAGCCGCATGGCCAAGGATGTCGACGCGGCGCTGAAGAAGATTGTGCAGATGCATGGCAAGATGAGCAGCGGCGCGGCGACGCTGTACGTGAGCGACATGAGCAAAGAGCGTCGTTACCTGCGCGATGTCTATTGAGCAACGCCGCCAGCGCGCTTTGCAGGCAGTCATTTTCAAGCAGCATGATTCAGGAATCACGGCATGAGCGATAACAGCAACGACCTCGCAGCATTGCACGCACTGGCCTGGGTGGCAGGCAGCGACGGCCCGGAAAAGAACGAGCTGAATATCGGCTTCATGCCGCTGAGCGATTCCGCCTCGGTGGTAGTTGCCGCGACCCAGGGGTTTGCGCAGCCCTACGGGCTAACCCTGAATCTGCGTCGGCAGACGTCATGGGCGGGCATCAACGACAAACTGTTGAGCGGCAAACTGGACGCCGCGCACTCGCTGTACAGCATGATCTACGCCATCCAGCTGGGCATCAGCGGCGCACCCGCGACCGACATGGCGGTCTTGATGGGCCTGAATCAGAACGGCCAGAGCATCAACCTGTCGCAACCCCTCAAGAGCGCCGGCATCACCAGCGCGAGCGCCCTGGAACATCGCGCCCGGAAACCCGGTGACAAGCTCAATTTTGCCCAGACGTTTCCGACCGGGACTCACGCCATGTGGCTTTACTACTGGCTCGCCAGTCAGGGCATCCACCCGCTGTGGGACGTCAACAGCGTGGTGGTGCCGCCGCCACAGATGCTCGCGCACTTGCAGGCCGAGCGTATCGATGGCTTCTGCGTGGGTGAACCCTGGTGCGCCAACGCCGTGGCCCAGGGTCAGGGGTTTACCGTCGCTACCAGCCAGAGCATCTGGCCTGATCACCCGGAAAAAGTCCTGGCCTGTACCCGGGAATTCGTCGAGCAATACCCCAACACCGCCCGTGCGCTGGTGATGGCGGTGCTGGAAGCCAGCCGCTTTATCGAGGCCAGCCAGGAGAACCGGCGCAGCACCGCTCAGTTGCTAAGTAGCCGTGATTACCTGGACGTGCCGCTGGGCAGTATCGAGCCACGCTTCATGGGCGACTACGACGACGGCCTGGGCAATCAATGGCACGACACCCATCCGCTGCGCTTTCATAATCATGGCGCGGCGAACTTCCCGTATCTGTCCGATGGCATGTGGTTCATGACCCAGTTCCGCCGCTGGGGCCTGCTGCGCGATGACCCGGACTACCTGGCCGTGACGCGTCAGGTGCAGCAACTGGACCTGTACCGCCGCGCCGCCAGCAGCCTTGAAATCGCCGTGCCCGCCGATCCCATGCGCCGCTCGCAGTTGCTCGACGGCAGCGTCTGGGACGGCTCCGACCCGGCTGGCTATGCGCGCAGCTTTACCCTGCATGCCCGTCATGACCAGTAACCGGAGGCTCACATGCTGCGCATCCTGCTGATCAACGACACCTCGAAAAAAGTCGGCCGCCTGCGTACCGCGCTCAGCGAGGCGGGTTTTGAGGTGATCGACGAGTCCGGCCTGACCATCGACCTGCCCGCGCGCGTCGAAGCGGTGCGCCCGGACGTGGTCCTGATCGACACCGAATCCCCCGGCCGCGACGTGATGGAGCACGTGGTCATGATGACCCGCGACCAGCCGCGGCCTATCGTGATGTTCACCGACGAGCACGACCCGGTGGTGATGCGTCAGGCGATCAAGTCCGGGGTCAGCGCCTACATCGTCGAGGGCATCCACGCCCAGCGCTTGCAACCGATCATGGACGTGGCCATGGCCCGCTTTGAAAGCGATCAGGTGCTGCGCTCGCAATTGCAGGCCCGAGACCAGCAACTGGCCGAACGCAAACGCGTGGAGCTGGCAAAAGGCATGCTGATGAAAATGAAAAACTGCAACGAAGAAGAGGCCTACACCCTCATGCGCCGCCAGGCGATGAGCAAGCAACAGAAGCTGATCCAGGTGGCGGAACAGATCATTGCCATGAATGAGTTGCTGACCTGATACGCCAACAAACCTGTAGGAGCGAATTCATTCGCGAAAGCGTAAGTACATCCGACAGATATTCATCGAATGTACTGGCCCCTTCGCGAATGAATTCGCTCCCACTTGGGGACCGCGCACTTTTCTCGACGTATTTTCGCACCACAATGCGGCGGCGCTGCATCAACGGGATCAGCTGCCCGCCTCGTCCGATCCGTTGTAAACCGCTGCGTTAAAGCCTTCGGGCACACTTGGCACACAACCTGCTGTGCTCTCTCCAAAGGTAGCCAACGGCGGTTGCCCCACCACGACAAAGACGTCGCACTTCCCTTCGCGAAAGCGGAACCGGGATTGCGGCGTTTTTTGCGTTTATGGCCTTGAAAACGAGGCGGTGGAGTGGCCGTGACAGGTCGCCCACCTGCAAACACATGACCTTCGTTGACTCTTTTTGCAGATGAGGTGCTGGAATGAACAACAGTTTCTGGAAAGCCGGACACACCCCCACATTGTTTGCTGCGTTCCTGTATTTCGACCTGAGTTTCATGGTCTGGTACCTGCTGGGCCCAATGGCAGTTCAAATCGCCACCGACCTGCAACTCACCACTCAGCAGCGCGGTTTCATGGTTGCCACGCCGATCCTGGCCGGGGCGATTCTGCGCTTCGTGATGGGCATGCTGGCTGATCAGCTATCGCCGAAAACCGCAGGCATCATCGGTCAGGTGATTGTCATCGGCTCGCTTCTGGCGGCCTGGCAACTAGGCATCCACAGCTACGAACAAGCGCTGCTGCTGGGCGTGTTCCTCGGTATGGCCGGTGCCTCTTTCGCAGTGGCATTGCCGCTGGCCTCCCAGTGGTACCCGGCAGAGCACCAGGGCAAGGCCATGGGCATCGCTGGCGCGGGCAATTCCGGCACAGTGCTGGCTGCCCTGGCAGCACCGGTTCTGGCCGCCGCATTCGGCTGGACCAACGTGTTCGGCCTGGCGCTGATCCCGCTGATTCTGACTCTGATCGCCTTCAGCCTGATGGCGAAAAACGCACCCAATCGCAGCAAGCCAAAATCCATGGCCGACTACTTCAAGGCCCTCGCCGACCGCGACAGCTGGTGGTTCATGTTTTTCTACAGCGTGACCTTCGGCGGCTTCATCGGTCTGGCCAGCGCCTTGCCGGGTTACTTCCATGATCAGTACGGCCTGAACCCGGTGACGGCGGGCTACTACACCGCTGCCTGTGTGTTCGGTGGCAGCCTGATGCGCCCTCTGGGTGGCGCGCTGGCAGATCGATTTGGCGGCATTCGCACCCTGTTGGGCATGTACGCCGTCGCGGCGATCTGCATCGCGGCGGTAGGTTTCCATCTGTCCAGCTCGGTCGCAGCCCTGGCTTTGTTTGTCAGCGCCATGCTCGGCCTGGGTGCCGGTAACGGCGCGGTATTCCAGCTGGTGCCACAACGCTTCAACAAGGAAATCGGCGTGATGACCGGTCTGATCGGCATGGCCGGTGGTATCGGCGGGTTCTTCCTGGCTGCGGGCCTCGGCGCCATCAAGCAGAGCACCGGCGACTATCAGCTCGGCCTGTGGCTGTTCGCAAGCCTGGGCGTTGTCGCCTGGTTCGGTCTGTACAGCGTCAAGCGTCGCTGGAGAACGACTTGGGGTTCGGCTGCCTACACCGCGGCACGGGTCTGAGGCAGTCGCCATGCCGTTGCAATTGAGCTACGCCGACAGCAGCGCCAGCGGCCCGCGCGAGGAGAATCAGGACGCCACACGAATGGTCAGCCCGGCGCTCTCGCTGGCGGCCAGCAAGGGCTACCTGTTCGCGCTGGCCGATGGCGTCAGCCAATGCGCCGATGGCGGGCTGGCGGCGCGTTCGACCTTGCAGGCACTGGCCCACGATTACTACGCCACGCCGCAAACCTGGGGCGTGGCTCAGGCATTGGATCGCTTGCTGCTGGCACAGAACCGCTGGCTGCATGCCAATGGCGGCGGCCAGCCGTTGCTGACCACCATCAGCGCACTGGTGTTGCGCGGTCGGCGTTTCACCCTGGCGCACATCGGTGATTGCCGGGTCTATCGCTGGTGCGCAGGGCAACTGCAGCGCATCAGCGAAGACCACGTCTGGAGCCAGCCGGGCATGCAACATGTGCTCAAGCGCGCCATGGGCCTGGAGCAGCACCTGGTGGTGGATTATCTGGAAGGCGAGCTGAGCAGCGGCGAAAGCTTTCTGCTGGTCAGCGATGGTATCTGGGCGACGCTCAGCGAGGCGTCGATTGCAGGCGTTCTGCGCGACGAAAGCGATCTGCAAAGCGCCACTCAGGCGCTGGTCACGGCTGCCCATCTTGCGGGTAGCCAGGACAACGCCAGTGCCGTGCTGGTGCGTGTCGATCAACTGGGCGAAGCCGGTCTCAGTGATGCCCTGGAGCAGGTGGAGCAATGGCCGCTGCCACCGGTACTGAAGCCAGGGCAACGTTTCGAAGGCTGGCAGGTCGAGGCGCTGTTGGGGCAAACCCGCCAGTCTTTGCTGTATCGGGTGCGCGACGCGCAACAGCAAACCTGGCTGCTGAAAACCCTGCCCGCCCATCGCGAAGGGGACAACGAAGCCGGTCAGAGCCTGCTCCAGGAAGAGTGGTTTCTGCGTCGGGTCGCCGGGCGTTTTTTTCCCGAAGTCCATCCCGCCAGCGAGCGGCAGCATCTGTACTACCTGATGCGCGAACATCCGGGCGTTACCCTGGCTGAACATCATCGCCAGCACGGCAATCTGAGCCTGACCCAGGGGCTGGAAATCGCCATGCATCTGTTGCGGGCGCTGGGCATGCTGCATCGGCGCAACATTTTGCACCGCGACATCAAGCCCGAGAATTTGCTGCTCAACGAAGACGGTGACCTGCGGGTCCTGGATTTCGGCCTGGCGTACTGCCCCGGTTTGTCGACACAGGCATCCGGCGAGTTGCCTGGCACACCGAGTTACATCGCGCCTGAAGCCTATGCCGGAGCGGCACCGACAGCCGCTCAGGATTTGTACAGCGCAGGGGTGACCTTGTATTTCCTGCTGACCGGCCATTATCCCCATGGCGAAATCGAGGCGTTTCAGCGCCCGCGCTTCGGTACACCCGTACCCGCCAGCCGCTATCGCCCGGACTTGCCCGAATGGCTGGTGCACAACCTGGACCAGGCAGTGGACAGCGACCCGGCGCGGCGCTTCGAAACCGCCGAGCAATGGCTACTGGCGCTGGAGAACGGCGAACAACAACCCGTCGCCCTCTCCCGCCCCCTGCTGGAACGAGAACCCTTGAAAGTCTGGCGCGGCCTCGCGCTCGGCTCGTTGCTGCTCAATGGACTGCTGTTAATCTGGATCCTGCACGGATGAATTCAAACCACAAGGATCGCGCCCGACGATCCGACGCGCCCCTGATGAGGAAAGCTCCATGAACGCAAAAGTCTGGTTGGTAGGCGCCGGCCCCGGTGACCCGGAACTCTTGACCCTCAAGGCCGTGCGCGCCCTGCGCGGCGCCGAGGTGGTCATGATCGATGATCTGGTCAACCCGGCAGTGCTTGAGCATTGCCCTGACGCCAAGATCATCAGCGTCGGCAAGCGTGGCGGCTGTCGCTCAACCCCCCAGGCATTTATCCATCGCCTGATGTTGCGCTACGCCCGCCAAGGCAAATGCGTGGTGCGCCTCAAGGGTGGCGACCCGTGCATTTTTGGCCGGGGCAGCGAAGAGGCCGAGTGGCTTGGCGCATACGGGATTGAAGTGGAGCTGGTCAACGGCATCACCGCTGGCCTGGCGGGCGCGACGCAATGCGGCATCCCCCTGACCTTGCGAGGTGTGGCCCGTGGAGTGACGCTGGTGACCGCCCACACGCAAGATGACAGCGCACTGAACTGGCGCGCCCTGGCCCAGACCGGCACTACGCTGGTGGTCTACATGGGCGTGGCCAAACTGGAAGAAGTGCGTCGCGAATTACTCGCTGGAGGGCTTGCGCCCGACACACCGGTGGCCATGATCGAAAACGCCTCCCTGCCCCAGCAACGCGAATGCTTCAGCGACCTGACCAGCATGCATCAGGCGGCCTTGGCCTTTGAGCTCAAGGCCCCGGCCGTGCTGGTGATTGGTGACGTGGTGGCGCAGGCGTACGTCCAGGCGGCAACTGCGGGTGAGGCGATTTCTGTGGGAGCGAGGCTTGCCCGCGAAAAACGATAACGCGGTTCGCCTGAAGGACCGCGTTTTTTCTATGGGAGCGGTGCTTGCCCGCGATAGGTGCACCGCAGATCTCAGGCCCACCGCGTCCAGCCTTATCGCGGGCAAGCCTCGCTCCAACGGAGTACGAGCCCTGTTGGAGCCGGGCTTGCCCGCGAAGAACGATGACGCGGTTCACCTGAAGGACCGCGTTTTTTCTGTGGGAGCGGTGCTTGCCCGCGATAGATGCACCGCAGATTTCAGGCCCACCGCGTCCAGCCTTATCGCGGGCAAGCCTCGCTCCAACGGAGTACGAGCCCTGTTGGAGCCGGGCTTGCCCGCGAAGAACGATGACGCGGTTCGCCGCAAGCACCGGCTACCACAGGGGCTTGAAGTGCAACCCCAATAAATCACCGCCCATTAAACGCCGTCATGTCCTGCTGCAACTGCCCCAGCAACCGGCTGGAACCGACGCTGAGCTGGCGGCCCAGGCGACTGATGATGTGCACCTGAGATTCACTGAACACCGGCGACTCCAGTGGCAGCGCCACCAGTTTGCCGCTTGCCAGCTCATCGACCACCACGAAGGTCGGCAACAAGGTCACGCCGCCTTTCATGGCGAAGCGCTTGAGCATGGCAAAGGTGTTGCAGGTCAGCGTGGGCATCAGTGTCACGCCCGATCGCTGTTCAGCCTGGGTCAGAATCTGCCGAATCCCGTAGGAAACACCCAGCAATCCCAACCGATAACCCTCCAGCACCTTCAGTGCAATCGGCCCGTCATGCCGGGCCAGAGGATGGTCAGGGCTGACCATCACGCAGACCGGTTGCTTCTGGTGAGCATGTGAACGGATCTTTGGATCGGCGGTTGGGTTGAAGACCAGGCCCAGATGCGCTTCGTCCTCCACCACCTGGCGGATCACCTCGTTGGTGCCGCAGACATTCACTTGCAGTTCGACCTTGGGGTACAGCATCGAGAATTGAGTCAGCGGATCCGCCAGACCATCGATGAAACCTTCGCCGATGGCCAGCACCACCGAGCCACTTTGCAGGCCGCGCAACGCCTGCAGGGATTCGAGCAGTACCTCCTGCTGAGACAACCGCTGGCGATAGTAGGCCAGCACCCGGTCCCCCGCCTCGGTGGGTTTGACCCCGCGACGATGGCGCTCCAGCAAAGCCGCACCGAGTTCGTGCTCCAGCTGGGCGATCTGTCGGCTGACCGCCGAAGGTGCGACATCGAGAAAGTCCGCCGCTGCCCGCACACTGCCCAGACGAACAGCCTCGAAGAAGTAAAGAATGCGTCGATCCTGAACCAGACTCATAGCCACCTGCGTTGCGTTTAACGCAACAAAAATGAATTTGGTGATTATTGCTGTGTGCGCAGAGCGATGTCCATACTCGGATCATCTGCCGATAACCACTGACGGTGCGACGTAGCCTGTCAACAGCTGAGCGAGCATTCTCGAATGACCATAAAAGTAGGCGTGATTGGACTGGGCAACATGGGCGGCGGCATGGCGGCGACCCTGGCCAGTAAAGGCTTCGATGTCAGCGGTTTCGACCTGTCACAGGCCGCGCTGGATATTGCCCAGGGCAAAGGCGTGAAGCCGGTCGCCGACCGCAGCGCGCTGATCCGGCAGGTTGACGTGCTGATCCTGTCGCTGCCAAAAGCCGAGCATGTCGAGTCGGTATGCCTGGGCGCTGAAGGCGTGCTGGAACATGGCAACCCTGGCCTGATCGTGGTCGACACCACCACGTCCACCCCGGAAGCGAGCCGCAAAGTGGCCGCTGCCCTGCTGCACAAACATATCGGCTTCATCGATGCCCCGGTTTCCGGCGGCCCGAAAGGCGCAGCCACTGGCACCATGTCGATGGTGATTGGCGCGGAAGACGCCGATCTGGAAAAAGTCCTGCCGGTGCTCAAAGCCATGAGCGGCACCCGCGTTCACGTGGGTAAATGCGGCGCGGGCAACGTGGCGAAGATCGCCAACAACATGCTTGCCGCCTGCCACCTGA
Source organism: Pseudomonas viridiflava (assembly GCF_900601905.1). Classification (GTDB taxonomy): domain Bacteria; phylum Pseudomonadota; class Gammaproteobacteria; order Pseudomonadales; family Pseudomonadaceae; genus Aquipseudomonas. The sequence continues at coordinate 52,757 of NZ_UWFA01000259.1, read as the reverse complement.
TCAGCACCGCTGAAGCGGTAAGCATGGCTGCGAAAGCGGGCGTCGACCCGGAAAAACTGATGCTCGGCCTCAACGCCGGTTCCGGCCGCAGCGGCGCGACTCAAGTGATGTTTCCGACCTGGGTGCTGAACAAAACCTACAACTCGGGCTTTACCATGGGCTTGATGCGCAAAGACGTCGGCCTCGCTCAGGACCTGGCAGCCAGCCTGGATCTGGACCTGCCACTGGCGCGCATCGTCGCTCGATTGTGGGCCGCGAGCAGCGAAACGCTGCCCGATGGTGAAGACTTCAACTGCATCGTTCAGCGGACCGATGCCCAGCTGTTCGGCAAAGGGGAATAACCGATGAGCACGCAAACACTGCTGGACCTGATGCGCCCGTATTGGGGCGAGCGCAACACCGTTGCCAGCTATGTTGGCGGCGAATTCATTGAAGGCCACGGCGACCCGGTCGACGTGCGCAACGCTCACGATGACAGCCTGATGCTGAGCTTCCCGGATGCCGACGACTCCCTGGTGGAAACCATTGATGCCGCCGCCAGGACCGCTCAGGCGCAGTGGGCCGCGCTGACGGCTCAAGCCCGGGGCCGCTTGCTGTATCAGGTTGGCGCGCTGATTCGTCAGGAAGCGGCCAGCCTTGCGCAGATTGAGTCCATCACCGCCAACAAGCCGATTCGTGATGCCAATGTCGAAGTGGCGAAAGTCGCCGAGATGTTCGAGTACTACGCAGGCTGGGCTGACAAGCTGCACGGCGAAGTGATTCCGGTGCCGACCTCGCACCTCAATTACGTGACCTACGAACCGCTGGGCACCGTGCTGCAGATCACCCCGTGGAACGCGCCGATTTTCACCTGCGGCTGGCAGATCGCACCTGCCATCACCGCCGGTAATGCGGTGATTCTCAAGCCATCGGAACTGACGGCCTTGTCGTCTCTGGTGGTTGCGGTGCTCATCGAGCGCGCTGGTGTGCCAAAAGGCCTGGTCAACGTTGTTGCCGGTTTCGGCCATACCATCGGCCAGTCGCTGATCGCCAAGGCTGACATTCGCAAGGTCGTGTTCGTCGGCTCGCCTGCTACCGGTCGCCATATCGCCACCGCCGCCGCACAACGCTGCATCCCGTGCGTGCTGGAACTGGGAGGCAAGTCGGCCAACATCGTCTTTGAAGACGCCGATCTGGAAACCGCCCTGCGCGGCGCTCAGGCAGCGATTTTCTCCGGTGCCGGGCAAAGCTGTGTGTCCGGCTCGCGGTTGCTGGTGCAAGAGTCGATCTTCGAGCGCTTCACCAAAGCCCTGGCGGCAGCGGGCAAGCAGTTCAAAGTGGGTGACCCGAGCGATCCTGAAACCCAGATCGGCCCGATCAACAACGCCAAGCAGTATTCCCATGTGAAATTCATGGTCGAAGGCGCACTCAAAGATGGCGCCAAACTGGTGGGCGTCGATGCCGATCCGCTGCCCAAAGGCCCGGGTTATTACGTCAACCCGACCGTGCTGGCAGGCCACAATGGGCTTTACTGTGCGCAGGAAGAAATCTTCGGTCCGGTGGTCGTGGCGATTCCGTTCAAAGATGAAGCCGACGCGATCCGTATCGCCAACGACAGCCGCTTTGGGCTGGCCGGTGGTGTCTGGACCCGCGACGTAGGCCGCGCTCATCGCGTCGCCAAACAAGTGCGCGCCGGGACGTTCTGGGTCAACGGTTACAAGACCATCCACGTCAGCTCGCCATTTGGCGGCTATGGTGACAGCGGCTATGGTCGTTCGTCCGGCCTGGATGCACTGCGCGAATACAGTGAAGTCAAAAGCGTCTGGGTCGAGACCTCGGCGGTCCCTGCCGCCAGCTTTGGTTACGGCGCGAGCCTGGAGTAAACCTGATGAATCTCTCTAAAACGCTGATCGAAGACGCCACCCTGTGGCGCCGGGATTTTCACTCTGCGCCGGAACTGGGCTTTGAAGAACTGCGCACCTCCGAGCGGGTTGCGCAGTTGCTCGAAAGCTTCGGCATTGAAGTGCATCGCGGTCTGGGCGGCACCGGCGTGGTCGGTGTGTTGCGCACGGGTGACGGCCCCGTCATCGGCATTCGTGCCGACATGGACGCCCTGCCGATTCAGGAACTGGGCGCGCATGCTCACTCCTCCACACACAAGGGCTGTATGCACGCCTGCGGCCACGACGGCCACACGGCGATTTTGCTGGCCACCGCGCGCCACCTGAGCGAGACCCGCAACTTCAGCGGCACTGTTTATTTCGTGTTCCAGCCAGCCGAGGAAAACCTCGGCGGCGCGGGCAAGATGATTGATGACGGGCTGTTCGAACGCTTCCCGATGGAAGAGATTTACGGCCTGCACAACTGGCCCGGGGCACGGGCAGGTCAAGTGATCATCAATCCGGGGCCGATGATGGCTTCGCTGGATACGTTCGAAATCACCCTCACCGGCAAAGGCAGCCACGCCGCCATGCCGGACAAGGGTGCAGATCCGATCGTGGCCGCCGCGCAGCTGGTGCTGGGCCTGCAGACCATCGTTTCGCGACGTTTGTCGCCGCTGGATTCAGCGGTGGTGAGCATCACGCAGTTCAATGCTGGGGAAGCGATCAACGTCATCCCGGAAACCGCCGTGCTGCGCGGCACCGTGCGCTGCCTGCAGTCGCCGGTGCGGGACAAGGTCGAGAAATTGATCGGCGAGTTCGTCGCGCAATTGCCGGTGGCGTACGGCGTGACCGGCAAACTGGCTTACAAGGTCGGTTACCCGGTGACCGAAAACAACCCTGACGCCGCGGCGACCATCCGCCGTGCGGCAATCAGCGCGGTGGGTGAAGCCAACGTGCAGTGGGGCTGCAACCCGTCCATGGCCTCCGAAGACTTTGCCTACATGCTCAATGCCCGCCCAGGTGCTTACATCTGGCTGGGCGTGGACGGCGAAAAACCTTCGGCTGCGCTGCACAACCCGTATTACGACTTCAACGATCAGGTGATCGGCGCAGGCGTGGCGGTGTGGACGAAGTTGGTGGAACAGGAGTTGCCGGTGGCTTGAAAAGCTGGCGGCACCGCAATTATCTGAATTGAAATCGAACCCCTGTGGGTGCGGTGCTTGCCCGCGATAAACGATAACGCGGTATGGCTTCTGGCTGCGTCTCATGCATCGCGGCAAGCTCCGCTCCCACAGGGAGATTGCATTTCAAATTCAGGATTGGTGGCTGAACCTCAACACTCCACCCACTTCACCGCCAGACCACCGCGTGAGGTTTCCTTGTATTTGTCGAGCATGTCCGCGCCGGTATCGCGCATGGTGCGGATCGCCTGATCCAGGGAGATCAAATGCTCGCCGTCGCCCCGCATGGCCATCTGGGCCGCGTTGATGGACTTCACCGCAGCAATGGCGTTGCGCTCGATACACGGCACTTGCACCAGCCCGCCGACCGGATCGCAGGTCAGGCCCAGGTTATGTTCCAGGCCAATCTCTGCGGCGTTTTCGACCTGCTCTGGAGTCGCCCCCAGAATCTCCGCCAGCCCCGCCGCCGCCATGGCGCACGCCGAACCGACTTCGCCCTGGCAACCCACTTCCGCGCCGGAAATCGAAGCGTTCTTCTTGCACAGAATGCCCACTGCTGCCGCGCTCAAAAAGAACCGCACGACATCGTCTTCGTTGGCATCCGGATTGAATTTCATGAAGTAGTGCAGCACCGCCGGAATGATCCCCGCCGCGCCATTGGTGGGCGCTGTCACCATGCGCCCGCCCGCAGCGTTCTCCTCGTTGACCGCCAGGGCGAACAGGTTGACCCATTCCATGGCGCTCAGCGTCGAGCTGATCACGTTGGGTTTGCCCAACTCCTGCAGGCTGCGATGCAGGCGAAACGCACGGCGACGCACGTTCAGGCCGCCGGGCAGGATGCCCTCTTCGCTCAAGCCTTTATTGACGCAGTCCTGCATGGCGCTCCAGATGTGCAAAATCCGAGAGCGGATTTCGGCTTCGCTGCGCCAGGCTTTTTCGTTTTCCATCATCAACGCGGAAATGCTCAAGCCGTGTTTTTTGCACAGCCGCAACAGTTGCGCGCCACTGGAAAAGTCGTAAGGCAGCTGCGTAGTGTCGTTATCCAGTACACCGCTGGCCGCCTGCTCGGCATCCACCACAAAACCGCCGCCGACCGAATAGTAGGTCTGCTCGTAGACTTCACCGGTGCCGCCATAGGCAATGAGCGTCATGCCGTTGGGGTGGTACGGCAGGCTTTCTTCCAGCAGGCGCATGTCTCGTTGCCAATCGAAGGTGATGCGCTGTTCGCCACCGAGCATCAGCACTTGATCCTTGAGCACTGCGTCCACGCGCGGCGCAACCTGTGCCGGATCCACCTGATCAGGCCACTCGCCCATCAAGCCGATTACCGTGGCCCTGTCGCTGCCATGGCCAATGCCGGTGGCGGACAATGAACCGTACAACTGCACTTCGACACGCTCGACTTTGTGCAGCAACCCCGACTCGCGCAACTGGCTGGAAAAGATCGCAGCGGCACGCATAGGGCCCACAGTGTGCGAACTGGAAGGACCGATGCCGATTTTGAACATGTCGAAGACGCTGATAGCCATACGGTTTGCTCGATTCGTGAGAGGCTGTCGCCCCAATGGACACTTATTATGTGTTGGTATTTTTAGGCGTCGGCCAAACGATCCACAAACGAAACTTCCTAAGCCACGGTTAAGCAGAACTGATCTATGAGCAAAATCCTCAACGCGCAAATGCACGCCTGGCTTCAGGTCTTCGCCTGTGCGGCACGGCATCTGTCGTTTACCCGCTGCGCAGAAGAACTGCACGTCACCCCCGGCGCCATCAGCCAGCAGATGCGCCAACTGGAGGAGCGGCTGGGCTTTGCCCTCTTCCACCGGGTGGCTCGGGGGCTGGAGCTGACTGCCGAGGGTCAGCGCCTGGCCATCGTCGCCAATGAAGTGCACAGCCGCATTGATGACGAGCTGCGCCTGCTGCATTCCGGGCGCATCGGTGGCGTGTTCAAGCTGCGCTGTATTCCATCGTTCCTGAGCAAATGGTTGATGCCGCGTCTGCCGCAGCTGGAGCGTGCCTTCCCGGACATCCAGCTGCGGATCATTGCCGAGGACAGCAGCGGTTCGTTGCGCGATGACGATTTCGACCTGGCGATTGACCTCAACGACGGCAGTTATCCGGGGCTGATGACCACCTCGCTGCTGGAAGAGGAACTGTTCCCGGTCTGCTCACCCGCCTTGCAGACCGGCAAACCGCCGCTGGACACCCCCAGCCAGCTGGTGCACTACCCTCTGCTGCACGACATCACCGCCTGGCGCGGCAGTTATGAATATGCCGAGTGGGAGTTCTACCTGAACGCGATTGGCGCGGCGGGCATCGACGTGCGGCGCGGCCACACGTTCAATCGCAATCACCTCACGATCGAAGCCGCGATCATGGGCATGGGTGTGGCCATCGCCCGCAAGGCGCTGATCACCAATGAGCTGGAAGAAGGCTCACTGATCATCCCCTTCGGCCACCCGATTGCGGCGCGCAAGAAATACGTGCTGGTCTACCGCGAAGGCGCCCTGCAAACCCCGGCCCGCCGGGCTGTGCATGACTGGCTGGTTGAGCAGGCGTTGAAGGTGTGATCTGACTCGCGGATAACCTGTGAAAGCGATGATTACCTGTGGGAGCGAGGCTTGCGAAACCACAAAAAACGCCGGGCAGATTGAGTCTGCCCGGCGTTTTTTATTGCCTAGTGCTTGCGGCTTAGTGGAAGAACTCGGCAATCAACACAGCACCAATGAAGGTCCCGAAGTTTGCCAGGAACGATACCAGCACGATGCGCCAGCCCAGCATGCGGAACGCTGGCAGGTCTTTGGCAACGGACAGACCGGCGAAGGCCAGCATCGGCGTGATCACGGCGAGCATGTTGATCGAGCCGACCATCTGCGCGATCTGCGGTGCCCATGGGCAGGCTGGCGAGGTCATGAACATGGCGACGATGGACACGGTGCACACTGCCGGGATTTTGCGGCGCAGGGCGATGCAGATCAGCTCACCGATGAATACCGCCAGGATCATCACCGCGATACCGCCAAAGGCCGACGGAGACAGCGTTTTGTAGCCCACGTAGTTGGCGATCAGTGCCAAGGCCCCGGCTGCCAGCCAGGCGCTGACTTTGCCGCCCCAACCCAGCTCTTTGACTTCCAGTGAGACCTGATCATGGCTAGGGCCTTCACTCATCACCGAAGCTTTGGTGGTGCGGCCAATGATCGGTTCCAGCACGCGATAACCCCAGACCGCCAGCGGCAGGGAGATGAACAGCGTGAAGTAGGTGCCAATGGTGGTGGTGATCAGGTTGGAAGCCGCCGCCAGGGCCATGACTTCCTTGGCCACTTCAGGCGTCTGCTGCGCAGCGATTGCGCCCGCTGCGGCAGCCATCATGCTGCCCGAACCGATACCCGAACCCATCGCCAGCGAGTTGGGATGGAAGATCCCGAGGCTGGCGATGAAGCCTGCAACGATAGCGATGAACAATGCGCCGAACAGCGTGCCCGTCAGGTATTCGGCCAATACGCCTCGACCTTCGGGGGAGTCCATGCCGTACCGCTCGCCGATGATCGCCAGGCTTGGCTCGCGACCTACCGAGAACGTCGCGCCAATGGCTTCACGCTTGATACCGAGCATCAGCGCCACCGGCAGACCGAGAATCACAGTGCCGACAAAGTGGCCGAACTCCTGGAACAGCAGCGCCCAACCCGACGCGAACACCAGCGGCAGCGAGCCGCCGACGACCATGCCCAGCTTGGCGATGAACACCAGCAAAGCGGGTTGCAGGATGGAGGCGGAACGTACTTGATCGCCAAGACCCAGGCCAATGCTGCCAGGCATGCGCTTGCTGAAGATACCGACGCTGGCCCCGATCAACAGCGCCCAGACCATCGGCAGCAACACTACCTTGCCAGGGCCGAGGGGAATATTGATCGCACCTATCATTTCGGCGATGACCAGAATGATCGCCGCCCAGATGTACAGCTTTACAGTGGATGAAACAGCACGGTTTTCGCCCAGTGGTACGGCGTGAGAATGTTGCATGGTTGTCCCCTCACCTGTTGAAAAGCCGTCATGCGGCCGTTCAATAGTTGTTGTTTTTCAGGAGGTGCCGACGGCACCCAGGGCAGTTTCAAATCCATGCCGGGGCATGGAAACCCGCGCTTGGCGGGTCATGGCGCTCAATGCACTCGCCTGCTTCATGGCGCCCCTTTTCAGGGTTGCTCCGCCAGCAGATCCGGCCTTCGCAACCCCGGCCAACTTGCCCGAGGTGCAGTCCGAGTATGGGTAGGGACAGGACTCGCACCAATATTACAGAGTGAGTTTATTGTTGCCTTAAAGAGAACACCAAACGGCGTGGATGTGAGGGTTGCAGAGGGGGTCGCACGCAATCCTCGCAGAGGATTCAAGCGACAGCGAACAGGGATACGTGGTACCGGTTTTAGCCGGGAAGAAGGCAGTTCTACCTGCACATCTGCGCTGGCTGTATCAGCCGCTTCCCGGCTAAAGCCGGTCCCACAGGAAATGCATCTGCCGACAGATTTGCATCTGCCCTGCGGATGCATTCGCTCTGTCGGGGGACCCGCCCATGCGTCCAATCAATCCAGCTGGAAACGCGCCGTGTTGTCGCTCAGCGCGCGGCTGCCTCTGCTCAGGGTATCGGCAGCCTGATTCACGGCCCGCGCGCCCTCGAGCAGACGTCCGGCAGCCTGATCGACCTGCTGGATATTGCCGCTGACTTCATCCGCAGTGCTGGCTTGTTCTTCGACTGCAGTCGAAATCTGCGCCAGGGTGTCGGTCACGCCCTGTACAGCGCTGGCGATTTCCACCAGGCGCTGGCCCAGGTCAGTCACCGACTGCGCATCGTTGACCGCCTGACCACAGGCGGTCTCCATCAGGCCCACCGCCTGGCTCACCGTGGAGCGCAGGCTGTCGACCGTCCCGGCAATCTCCGCCGTTGAGGCCTGGGTGCGTTGCGACAGGCTGCGCACTTCATCGGCCACAACAGCAAAGCCACGCCCCTGCTCGCCCGCCCGTGCCGCTTCGATCGCCGCGTTGAGCGCCAACAGGTTGGTCTGTTCGGCGATGCCGCGAATCGCGTCGACCACCGACTGAATCTGCTGGCCCTGCTCACTGACCCGCCCCAGCGCCGCAGCGGTGTCGGTCAGCCGCTGATTGAGCTGCTGAATGCTGGTGGTGGTGCGCTCACTGTCGCGGCTGCTTTCTTCGGCGATCTTGCGGGTCTGCCGGGCGCTGTCCGAAGCCTGCTCACAACTCCTGGCAACGCCTTGAGAAGTGGCGGCCAACTCGGTCGCCGCCGCTGCGATCTGGCTGATCTGGTGCTGCTGCTCTTCCACTTCATTCAAGGTGCCGCTGGACTGGGCGTTGAGTGTCAACACTGCGCTGCCCAACTGCCGGGTCTCGTGATTGACCCCCGCCAGGCTGGTGCGCAACTGCACCACGGCTGCGTTGAGCGCGGCACTGATGATCGCCAGTTCATCACGACCATGCACCGCGACCTGCACGCAGAGATTGCCGTCGCGCAGGGACTCGGCCAGGGTCGTGATGCCACTGGCACTGCGCCGGATCGATGCCTGCAGGCAGGCGAACAGATACATCGCCGCCAGCAAAAGCACACCAAAGCAGATACCCATCGGGATGAACTGCATGTTGGACTTGTCGTGGTAGTAATCCAGGCGCGCGTCCAGCGACTGCAGCGACTGGATACGCAGACTGGCCAGGTCGTTGAGCAGGCCATCTACGCTACGTTCGAATGCCGGGGCGTCGAGCTTGATGGTGGCGCCAAAAACGCCATCGTCCAGCACCTTCAATTCGGTCCTGAGGCGTTCCAGAGTCGCGTTGTACTTATCGGCCCATGGCGTCATCTCGGCAGGCAATTTTGATTTGAGGAAATCACCGGTCTTGATCAACTGATCCTGAGCATCGGTAATACGCCCGCGCGATTCACGCAGCTGCAGGCGGCTTTGCAGGCTGAATTGACCGGTGACCACTGAGGTCTGGCCGATGCTGGCCATGCGACCGACACGCTCGACCAGATCGGGGACTTGCTGGGTCGAGATCTGCATCAACAGGTAGGTTTCAAGCCACGGGTCGAGAATCAGTCCGCTGTCGGTAGCGATCTGCTCGCGCAGGGCCTGCACATTGCCCAGCGCGCTGGTGAAACGATCGTAACCGTCCGGCCACCAGCCAACCGTGCGCAGCGATGCGATATCCATGCCGGTGACCGAGGCTTTCAAGGTGTCAAAACGCTTGAGGGTATCGGCGCTGGCCTGCTCGCGATTGAGCGTGGTGCCCAGCGAGTCGAGCGCCTGGGCAATCCGTGGTCCTGCTGCATCCATGGCGTTCATCGCCGCCTTGGCGGCGGGAGTCGGCTCTTTGAGAATATCGGAGGCCTTCCAGCGGGCAGCGTTATCGCGCTGATGGGAAAGCTCGCTATCGACCTGATCCAGCGCCAGCAACTGGCTGACGCCCGACCGCTCACCCGTGATGGTGGCGATCTTGCCGCGATAATCCTGGCCGATCACCCACAGGCTGCCCACCAACGGCAGCATGAACAACAGAAACAGCATCTGAAACTTACGCGCAAAGCCAAAACGGCTGAGCATGCGCATACCCGGCGACAATATACTGAACATGTCCGACCTACTCCCCAGGACACCTGACAGAAATGGCAGAAGCCATTCCGGATGTCTTCGAAAAACAACTACCGGCAAAATGCCATGTTATTGATTGAATTACGATAGCCGCCGAGCGCTTGTCTCAGGGCGCCCGGTCAGAAACAGTTAGCTGCGCAATCCTCAAGCAATTTTCAGACCGTGTTGGTCACGGCTGGACTATCAGCAGGACACCTGCGCCCGGTACATACGCGCTACAAAAGTACGTCACCAATGGTTACGCTTGTGCACTTCCTGAAGGAGTGCCCCCCAAAATGACCGGCAAACAACCCCAATTAAGCGCGGCCTCGCAACCCGACGGACCGAAGCCGAGCCCGCAGCAGAAACGCTTCAATAAGCCTTTTGCAATTGCAGCTTGAGATTGAAGAGATCGATACCGACCACATCAGCAACCTCCCTCAGGAACGCATCAAGCATTACAACCGGGTGCTGGCCGAGCAGGTCCTGCGCAAATGCAACAGAGTCCTCAACGAACTGGAGGCCGAACTATTTGATATCGAAAAGGAAGCCGCCTTCCTGCAAGAGACGCCGAAAAACATCAAAATATGGCTGCGCGCGCAGCGCGATCGGAGTGACGAATTGCTGGATGCAGGTCTGCTGGATGATCTTTTTCGCTAGCAGCCACGGAGCTCCGGCCCCTTTCTGGCAGGGACCAGGCCCTAAGCACTTGATCACACGCATAAATTTTTTTACACAGGTGTTGACACATATCCCTTATCGGCGAATAATGCGCGCCACTTGGCTACATAGCTCAGTTGGTTAGAGCATAGCATTCATAATGCTGGGGTCCGGGGTTCAAGTCCCTGTGTAGCCACCAAGTACCTGCTTCATGACATCCTCGATGCTCGTGAAGCAACAAGAAGCCCGCCTAGTGCGGGCTTTCTTGTTTCTGGCGTATCACTTCCTCCCTCTCGTCATTCCCTCTGCCCGCCCGCGCGCCGCTGTTCGCAGCCTTCGGCAGCTCCTGCATGCCCTGCTTTTTTTCAGGCACACCTCGGCCTGTAGGAGCTGCCGAGGTTACGAGGGCTGCGAAGGCGGTTTATCTGACCAACCTTCATCAAGGCCGTCGCAGCCTATCAATACTTCCAGCTCACTGACGCCGTGAAGTTACGTGGCGCGCCGTAGTTGGTTGACCCGGCCGATTGATACAACGACAGCAGATACTTCTGGTTGCTGATGTTGTTGACGTTCAGGGACGTGCTCCAGTGATCGTCGAAGTCGTAGCTGGCCATCAGGTCCACCAGGGCATAGGCGCTCTGGGAGACCTGGCTGTTGGAGTCCAGCTCCGTCGCGCTTTGCCATTGCATGCGCGTACCGACCCGGGCCTTGGGGAGCATCGGCAAGCGGTAAGTCAGGCTGCCGCGCAGGGTCTGGCTGGGTACGTACTGCCGGGCCTTGTCACCGTTGTTGTCTTCGAACTGCACGTAGGTGTAGCCACCTGCCAGCTCCAGGCCCGAGAGGATTTCGCCGGAGGCTTGCAGCTCGACGCCCTGACTCTTGAAGTCCACGCCACGATAGACGTACTGGCCGTTGATGATTTCCCCGGTGAGCTCGGCAACGTTTTGCTGATCCGTCTTGAACACTGCGGCAGTGACGCTCAGCCGATCGTCGAGCAAGCTGCCCTTGACCCCGGCCTCCATGCTTTTCCCTTCAAGCGGCAGAACCACCCCGCCGCTGGTGCTGCGCAGATACTGCGGTTTGAAGATTTCCGTCCAGCTGGCGTACAGGCTCCACTGCGGCGTGAGGTCATAGACCAGCCCGGTGTAAGGCGTCACTTTGCCGTGCACGCGGGTGTCGTGCGGCGAGCCGTAGCCAGCGCCCTCACCATCGGCGCTGAGCATGCGCGCACCGGCAATCCAGTGCAGGTCGTCGACAATACTGAAGCGCGCGCCGGCGAACAGGCTTTTCTGGCGGTCGGTGAATACTTGGGTATTCAGATCGTCGGAGTAGGTCATTTCCGGCTCCGCCACCCTGCCCGCCAGCGCATCGGCGAGGCTGACAATCTGGTTACCGGTTACGTCTTTATAGCGCCCGCGCTCGTCATGGCGGGTGCGGCCGTAGTTGGCGCCGACGGTCAATTGATGCTCACGCCCCAGCAGGCTGAAGGGTCCGGACAACTGCGCATCACCGGAGAGCTGATGTTCAGTGCTGGTGGTGCGGTTTATGTAGGCGTAGGCATCCGTGGCAGTGGCCGGGATGGCGTACAGCATCTTGGTGTCCTGATGCTGGCTGACGCCCGTCACGGTGAGTGTGCTTTCCCAGCCGTTGCCGAAATCGTGAGCCAGCTCAGCGAATGCACGCTGGGTGTGGATGTTCCAGTAGGTCCACGGCTGGCCGACGCTGGAGTTGCGATCGCTGTAGTGAATCCGGTTGCCCTGGTAATCGGCGATGGGCAGCGCGCCCCAGGTGCTGCCATTGGCGAGGCTGTCTTGTCGGGAAAAGCCCACGGTCAGGGTATCGGCATCGGACAGGTCAAACGCCAGCAACCCGGCCGCCACGTTGACTTCATGGCTGTAGCGGTCGAGGTAGGAATTGCCCTTGTCGTGGGAGGTAATGAAACGTCCGCGCACGTTGCCGCTGTCAGTCAGCGGGCCGGAGACGTCCACGCCTAAACGGCGGTTATCCCAGGAACCGGCGCTGGCGTCGACTCTGGCCTGAAACGTATCGGTCGGGCGCTTGCGGACCAGGTTGATCGTCGCCGAGGGGTTACCGGCACCGGTCATCAGCCCGTTGGAGCCATGGAGCACGTCGACCTGTTCAAATTCGGTCATGTCCTGATCGCCCACCAGCACGCTGGAAGACAGCGGCATGCCGGCGCCATCGAAGGCAAAATTGTCGACGATGAAACCGCGCGAGGTGAATGCTGTACGGTCGGTTTCAAACTGTTCGACGGTAATCGTCGGCGCACTGCGCAGCGCCTCCTTGATGCTGTTGAGCTGAAAGTCATCGATCTGTGCACGCGTGATGGTGGTCACCGCCTGCGGCGTTTCCTTGTCGCTGAGGCCCAGGCGCGTGGTGCTGGCGACCGCCTTGCCTTGATAGCTGCGGCTCTGGCTGCTGTCTTGCTGGAAGCTCTGCTGAATTTGCGTGGCGGGCAGGTTCACTTGCTTGCCGACCTGAGAACCTTCGGGCAACGGCACCAGGTAGACCGTGGCCGAGTCAGTGCGGGCAAAGCCGTAGCCACTGCCTTGCAGCAACACGGCCAACGCTTGCTGCGCCGAATAAAGCCCGGTGACGCCGGTGCTGCGCAGCGCGGGATCGAGGTTGCCGTCGAGCAGGACGTTCTGGCCGGATTGCTGGCTGAACATCAGCAACGCCTGGCGCAACTGCTGGGCTGGAATGTTGAGGGATAATTTTTCCACCGACGAACTGACGGCATCACCGGTCGCAGCCTGGGTCTGGACGGCAGTCACCAGCAGCGTGCAAGCCAGCACCGCACCCCGGGCGCTGCACCGCCATTGCGTACCCATGTTGCGTCCGGAATCGTAGTGCTTTGCCATTCAGGTTTACTTCCTATGAGAGATGCACAGACATGCAAATAGCTATCAGTCAGGTTAAGACGGATGACTGAGCGCAATACCTGAAGGGCGGGTGAAATAATTTTATGGGGTGTGTTGAGACGTGCTGATTGGCGCCACGCTGTCACGCATTGAACGACGGACCCTGTAGGAGCGCACGAGCACCGCGAGGCCGCGATGACGGTGTGTCAGACAGAACGCCATCGCGGCCTCGCGGTGCTCGTGCGCTCCTACAGAATAAGGATTTCAGTCCGGCTCACACCGCATGAATAACCGTCACCAGATCGGTATACCGGGTCATGCGCACCGACAAGGCCTTGGCCAGTACATCGAGCATCTGCTCAGGACGATTGAGGTTGAGGATCAGGCTCACCCGTCGCGCCGCGAGCTGTGGGTCGGCGATGAATATCTTGCCGGTGCGCCAGCGTTGCAGTTCGTTGACCACCGTCAGCAGTGGTTTGTCGAAAAACACCAGCCGCCCGCTTCTCCAGGCGAGCACCTGATCCAGCTCGGCACGCTGAATCGCCCCTGTCTGTATCGCGCTGAAACGCAGGGAAAAACCTTCGCCCAGGTCCGTCTGCTGGTCGGCAGTCATGACCCGTACAGTGTGCCGACTGACCGCCAGCAGGGTGGTGGCTTCATCGCACGACAAACAGAATTCACCTTCGCGGGCAACGACACGCCCGGCCTGAGTGCTGACAGTGAGGTCGCCAGCGGCATCAGCCACGACGGAGAAAAAAGCCTCGCCCTGAAGCAGTTCCAGGCTTCGCCTGGTGGCTGAAAAGTCGACATTGAGCGCGGTATTGCCGGCCAGCTCGACGCTTGATCCGTCCGGCAACTGCACTACCCGGCGTTCGCCCACGGCGGTTTGCAGATCGGCAAAAGGTGAGCCCACGCCCCTGAACCACAAGGTGGTCGCGCTGGCAGTGACCGCTGCCGCACAGGCCGCCATGCCCAGCCCGACAAAACGCCGCCGCGACAGTTGAGCCGGAGCCGCTGGTGCCGCTGGCGGAACCCATAGCGCTGTCGCTGCCCAGAGCTGCTCAAGCTCGGCATAAGCTTGCGCATGCCGAGGGTCAGCGGCGACCCACTGGGCCAGGGCTTGCCGATCAGCCTGAGTCGCAGACCCGCCTTGCATCAGCGCAAACCAACGGCTGGCCTGATGGCTCACCTCATCGGGTGGCGGCGCGCAAAGTTTGAGGAAGGGAGGTTCAGCGCTCATGAGCTCAATTCGATTCGCAACCATGTCAGCGGCCGATTGTAGTCCAGCTCGCGCCCGCAGGCTTGCCGTTCCGGAGAATACGAAAAGCTCATGCGGGTCACTCGCGCATCCCGCGCTTCAACAGATCCAGCGCCTTGACCATCCGGCTATAGGCGGTTTTGGAGGACACGCCCAGCCGCTCGCCGATCTCGACATAGGTCAGGCCTTCGACTCGAACCATCAGAAACACTTCACGACACGGCGCAGGCATGTTGTTGATCACCTCGTTCAAGGTCGACAACTGCTGATTGGCGATAGCTGCCTGCTCAAGCGACGGGGTGCCCTGCTCGACACTGTTCAGGGCCTGTGGATCCAGCGGCTCGCCCTGTCGATGTTCCTCACGACGGGTGTGATCGATGAACAGGTTCCTGGCACTGGAAAACAGATAGGCGCGAAAGTTTTCGATGCGGGTGCGGCCCATTTGCTCGGACAGGCGAATGAAGGTGTCCTGCGTCAGGTCGGCGGCGGTCTCTTTGCAGCGCAGACGACGACTCAGGTAATCCTGGATTTCGCCACGATGGGCGAGGTACAACGCCTTGAGATCGGAGCCGGACATGAAGCGACCTTAACGGGCAGGGAAGCGAGCGCGGCAAAGTATCACAAATGAGAATCATTGACGATAAGACAGGGTGATCTATCTGGAAATTGCGGTGCCTATATCGCGGGCAAGCCTCGCCCTACAGGCGACGCGATTCTGCAGGTAAACCTGCGCCGTCGTTCTTCACGAGCAAGTTCGACTCCCACGGAAAATCATCAAATCCGTGCAAAAAACGGTACGTACGTACCAGATGCGACATCGCAACACCTTGACAATAAACAGGAAATAATTTGTCTCAAATTTTCCAAACCTGATAGCATCGGGCTACCCGTGATGAGCAGACGGCACTCAAGTGTCGCGCCTCCATGCTGTGCTGAATGAGCTTTTCCATCCAGCAGGCCCTTTGCAAACGATCACAATTAGAGCAACCCCCGAGGTCTGCCAGCCCTGTTCCAGATTGCGCCCCCGCGCCTGAAACGACTGCGAGTTGTCTGTCGACTGTTAACGTATGCCTTTTACGTTGACCGCCGCCGGTTTGGGGAAATCTCCAGCCATCGCTTTTCGTTGAAACGATCCGGAACCTGAAAAACGCCGCCGTCACTGTCCTTCAATCGAGGGCGCATTCGGCTGCGCGCTATTCGCGTTTCGCCAGGGGTTGCACAGCAAGTCGAGGCTTTCGATTTCCGAAAAGCACCGTCCGGGTTTCTTGTGAGCATTCAAGGGGCCTTTACATGTTGTTGAACAAACCAACGTCACGAAGGAAGTTTCTGCTTTCTTCTCTGATTGCCTTACCAGCGATAGGCGTGGCTATCAAAGGCCTGAGCGCCGCTGATGCAGCGGAGATGGTTGCGCCGAAGCTTGAAGAATACCGTCCGACCTTTTTCAGCGCGGCCGAATGGGCCTTCATCATGGCCGCTTGCGACCGCATCATTCCAGCCGAAGGCCGTGGCCCGGGGGCGCTGGAAACCAACGTGCCGATTTTTGTCGATCAGCAACTGGCCAGTGATCTGGGCAGCGAGATCTATCTGGAAGGTCCTTTCAAGCTCGATGCGCCAGCGGAAATGGGTTACCAGATCCCCTATCGCCCGCAAGAGATCTATCAGAAGGGCATCCAGTGCGTTAACGCGTTCTGCCAAGCCAGGCACGGCAAAAACTTCGCCGCGCTGGAGACCGCGCAAAAAGACGACGTCTTGAAACAGCTGCAAAAAGGCGAGGTGAGCTTCAAGACCTTTGGCGAAGACGTGCTCAAGTCCAAACAGTTCTTTGGCGAACTGCTCAACCACACCCGGCAGGGTTATCTCTCCGACCCGATCTATGGCGGCAACAAGGGCATGAAAGCCTGGATTGCCATCGGTTTCCCCGGAGCCCGCGCCAGCTACGTGGAATGGGTGACACAGCACAACGTCAAGTACCCCCTCGGCCCGGTCAGCATCAGCGGCCAGCGCGGTTGATCTCTTTTCGCCAAGCATTTCCAGCATAGGTTTCTCATGGCAAATATTACTAATGACGAAGTCGACGTAGTCGTCGTCGGCCTCGGCTGGGCCGGCTCGTTGATGAGCATTGAACTGGCTCAGGCAGGTTTGAAGGTGCGCGCCCTGGAGCGCGGTGAAGATCGCAACAACACCGACTTCGCTTATCCAAAGCCTGCGGATCAATACGCCTACGGCATTCGCAACAAAATCATGGCCACCCCGAAAGCGGCCGCCATGACCGTACGCCACACCGCCAACGACGTCGCGCTGCCGACGCGTAAATGGGGCGCGTTCGAACCCGGCACGGGCGTCGGCGGCTCGGGCCTGCACTGGACCGGCGTACTGATTCGTCCTACGCCGACCGACATCAAGCTCAAGACTTATGCAGACCAGGCCTACAAGCCGGGCATCCTGCAGGAAGACATGCGCATCGGCGACTACCCGTTCACCTGGGAAGAAATCGAGCCGTTCCTCGACAAGTTCGACAAGATCTGCGGCCTGTCCGGCAATACCGGCAACCTGCGTGGCCAGATCATGGCGGGCGGCGATCCGTTCGAAGGTCCGCGTTCGGAGCCCTTCCCGCTGCCGCCTCTGCAAGACACGCTGAACACCAAAATGTTTGCCGAAGTGGCCACCAGGATGGGTTACCACCCGTTCCCGAACCCGTCGGCGAACGTGTCCCAGGCCTGGACCAACCCGTACGGCAACCAGATCGCGCCGTGCAACTACTGCGGCTATTGCAGCAAGTACCCATGCCTGAACTATTCGAAAGCCTCGCCGCAAACTGCAGTGCTGGACTCGCTCAAGCGCATGGAGAACTTCTCCTACCGCGTCAACGCCAACGTCCTGAAAGTCGAGCTGCATCCGGACGGCAAAACCGCCAAAGGCGTGACCTACGCTGACGCCGACGGCAACCTGGTTTTCCAGCCAGCAGGCATCGTGATCCTGGCCGGTTTCCAGTTCGTCAATGTGCGCCTGATGCTGCTGTCCGGTATCGGCAAGCCTTATGACCCGATCACCGAAACCGGCACGGTGGGTCGCAACTACGCGTTTCTCAGCAACGGCGGCTCGACGCTGTTCTTCAAGGACAAGGAATTCAACCCGTTCGCCACCGCCGGTGCGACCGGCCAGATGTTCAACGACATCTCGCCAGGCAACTACGACGGCCCGTCCCTGGGCTTCATTGGCGGCGCCAAGATCCACAGCTCGCAAGCCACCGGTGCGCCGATCGGCACCGCGCTGCCAAGCGGTACGCCGGATTGGGGCCAGGGCTGGAAGGAAGGCATGCAGGATTGGTACGGCCACTCGATGAAGGTCAGCATCACCACCAGTTGCCAGTCCTATCGCGGCCACTATGTGGATCTGGACCCGACCTACAAAGATCCATGGGGTCTGCCCTTGCTGCGCATCACCTTCGACTGGAAACAGAACGAGCTGAAATTGCAGCAGCACTTGCGCAAGATCGTGCTGGCTATCACCAAGGAACTGGGCCCGGACAGCTACAGCGAAAGCTTCCTGTCGATGGACTCCCATTGGGATATCACCAAGTACGTGTCCACCCATAACGTGGGCGGCGCGGTGATGGGCGACGACCCCAAGACTACGGCGCTGAACCGTTATCTGCAGAGCTGGGACGTGCACAACGTGTTCGTGCCGGGCGGCAACGCTTTCCCGCAGAACTTCCAGGCCAACCCTACGTCGCTGATCGGCGCGTTGACCCTGTTTTCGGCCAAGGCCATCGTCGAGCAATATATTAAAAACCCTGGCCCGCTGGTGCAGGCATGAGGAGCGCGAACATGACACCCAAATCCCGCTCCCCACTGCTGGTATTGCTGGCGGTCTGCATCGTGCTGGCGTTGCTGGCCTGGCTGGTCAGTGTGTTCCTCAATCGCTCCGGTGATGCGTCCGCGCAGATGACTCAGGACATCACGCCTGAACTCGTCAGCAAAGGCGCTTACCTGGCGCGTGCCGGGGACTGCGTGGCGTGCCACACCGCTCACGATGGTGGCAAAACCTTCGCGGGCGGGCTTGGCATTGAGTCACCCATCGGCACGATCTACGCCACCAACATCACGCCGGACAAGGAAACCGGTATTGGTGGCTGGACCTATGGCGACTTCGAACGCGCTGTGCGCCGTGGCATCAACCACAACGGCAGCGCGCTGTACCCGGCGATGCCGTTCCCGTCATATGCCAGGGTCTCGGATCAGGACACGCAAGCGCTGTACGCGTACTTCATGAAGGGTGTTGAGCCCGTCAGGCAAGCGAACAAGGCCAATGACATCCCTTGGCCGTTGTCGATTCGCTGGCCACTGGCTTACTGGCGCACGTTCTTCTCGCCGACACCCCCGCCATCATCTGAGCTCACCCCTGCTCCTGTTGCAGGTGTCGATCCAGAGATCGCTCGTGGCGCGTATCTGGTACAAGGCCTGGGCCATTGCGGTTCGTGCCATACCCCTCGCGCGCTGACCCTGCAGGAAAAGGGTCTGGACGAAACAAATCCTGACTACCTGAGCGGTGCCTTGCTCAACGGCTGGGCCGTGCCTGCGTTGCGTGGCGTTGCACATTGGTCGCAGGACGAAATCGTCGATTACCTGGGTTCGGGTCGTAACGACAAAGCCTCGGTAGCGGGCGAAATGACTGATGTGGTCGCCAACAGCACGTCGCACATGACTGATGAAGACCTGCAGGCAATGGCGGCGTATCTGAAGTCGCTGGGTTCTGACGCCAAGGCGGTTTATCAGCACGACGCCAAGCGCAGCGACGCCACGGCCAGCAAGCTGACCGCAGCCAGGGACCTGAGCCTGGGTGAGCGCCTCTATCTGGACAACTGTGGCGCGTGCCACTTCGTCAAAGGCGAAGGTGCCTCGCGGATCTTCCCGCGTCTGGACGGTGCTTCGATCATCAATGCTCAGGACCCGACAGCGCTGGTCCACGTGATTCTGGCCGGTGCCAAGACGCCTTCCACCGAACGTGCGCCGTCGATCCTGCCGATGCCAGGTTTTGCCCAGCGCATGAACGACGCGGAAGTTGCCGAATTGGCCAGTTTCCTGCGTCAGGGCTGGTCCAACCAGGCTCCGGCGGTCTCGGCCAGGCTGGTGCAGGAGGTTCGTGCGACGCTGGCCAAAGGTCATTCGCTGGACAAGACCACCCTTGAGGCGGGCAACAAGCAATAACGGTTTGCCCTGCAAGTAACACCAGCAAAGCCCGCCTCGCGCGGGCTTTGCTGTTTATGAGAAGTCCCCGCAGTCCAGACACCGACCCTGTAGCTTCTCGCGATAGCGGTAGACCTGTTCAGAAAACTATCGCCTGACTTGACGCTATTGCGAGCAAGCTCACTCTTACAGCCATCGTTCCAAGCGTAAATCCCCACCCCCGCCCAGCGTTGCCAGGGTACAACGCCGAAAAGCCCGCCTTTGCGGGCGGGCTTTTCGTGTTCAGGCTGATCAGCTCTGGCGAGCAGCCATGGCCGAGTAGCTGTTCATCAGGTTGCGGTAGTTAGGAATGCGCTGCGACAGCAGGTTGCCCAGGCCTTCGATATCGTTGCGCCAGTCGCCTTGCAGCTCACAGGCCACCGAGAACCAGTTCATCATCTGTGCACCGGCTTGAGTCATGCGGTTCCAGGCTGCCTGTTGCACGGTGGTGTTGAAGGTGCCCGACGAGTCAGTCACCACGAACACATCAAAACCTTCAGCCAGCGCCGACAAGGTCGGGAAGGTGACGCACACATCCGTCACCACACCGGCGATGATCAGCTGCTTGCGGCCGGTTGCCTTGATCGCCTTGACGAAATCTTCGTTGTCCCAGGCGTTGATCTGACCAGGGCGAGCGATGTACGGAGCGTCTGGAAACATCTCTTTCAACTCTGGAACCAGCGGACCATTCGGGCCTTGTTCGAAGCTGGTGGTGAGGATGGTCGGCAACTCGAAGAACTTGGCCACGTCAGCCAGGGCCAGCACGTTGTTCTTGAACTCGTTCGGGCTGAAGTCCTGAACCAGGGAAATCAGGCCGGTCTGGTGGTCGATCATCAGTACTACGGCGTCGTCTTTGTTCAGGCGGTTGTAAGTGGCGTTAGTCATGGTGGAGTCCTTTTTCGAAGTGGGTTTAGAAGCTGTCGTTCAACTTGGGGCTAGATTAACGATCCACTTGAGAGGGATAAATCGGCTGAAACGGGTTTAACTGTCAACCAGGAAAGGACAATGAGCACCTGTGCGCGCTTGGTGAGTGCTTGGCGGTATCCGTTTCAGGCTGTTGCCACGACCGTTCGCCGGATTTCCGGTGCCCGCCTTGCAGGTCCCCGCCAGCCCGCCGATAGTCAAGAGATCGGCATCGTGCCGAACGATCATCGGATGACGCGCCTGGTCAGGTTCAGGCAGTCGGCAAGGAGAGCCTATGAAGTGGGCAATGCTGTTGTTATGGCTGGGAACGGCGTCGGCCTTCGCGCTCGAAGGAATCACCATTCAGGTTCCCAGCGACCCGTACGGGAAACACGTGCTGGTGCACAAAAGCGGCAACCCTGCCCAACGCGTCATCGTCACCAAACGCACCGGGCTGAGCGGCGAGCTGTACACCAAGCGCCGCTACAACTGTGAGAAACACACCGTGCAGATGGTCGGCACCGGCCACACCCTGGAAATCCTCGAAAACCAGCACAGTGACTGGCCGGAGAACCCGGTAATCAGTCGCTCGGTGGTTGAAGACATCGGGATGATGGCGTGTTCGGAGGTTTAGGCACTAGCCGCGATCGCGTCGTGTCAGCATAAGAATCAAGCCTGATCGGACGCTATCGCGGCCAAGCGCGCTCCTACAGGGAAGCTCCTACAGGGAAGGAGCTCCAGATTGGATTTCAAGGCTTCGGCCGGCGTGGTCGGGACACCACTGACTCGATATTCTTGCGCCCGATGAGCTTGGCCGGTGCGCCCTGCTCGACCGCCAGCCACTTGTACATCACCAGGCAATCCACAAGCCCCAGCCGCGCATGCTGGTAGGCACGCGGCAGGCGGCCGACCACTTCAAAACCCAGCTTCTGCCACAGCGCCACTGCCGCTTCGTTGGTTGATACCACCGAGTTGAACTGCATCGCCAGAAAACCATTGTCCCTGGCCAGCGTTTGAGAATGCTCGCACATCAGGCGCGCCACGCCTCGTCCACGCGCCGCTTCGCTGACCATATAACCGCAGTTGCACACATGGCTCCCGGGCCCGGCAGCATTGGCTTTGAGGTAATAACTGCCAAGCAATACGCCGTCTTCTTCAGCGACAAGGCTGTGCGCCGGGTACTCCAGCCAGAGATGCAGAGCTTGGTCCCTGGTCATCAGCGGATCGTAGGCATACGTTTCCCGCGCGCTGATCACAGCCTGAAAAGTGGGCCAGAAGCGCTCGAAGTCTTCAGCAGTCATGGGGCGAATGGTGATCATGCGACAGCCTTGAAATGGGGTTGATGGGCCAAGTTTCAGGCTTGAGTCTCAATGTGCCAAGCCGGATTTCAAGGTGTGCTTATTTTGTCCCTTCAAGATGTTCGGCTGCCAGACGCTCCCCCAGACTGGCAGCGTCCGGCACTGCATCCTCTGGCATGGCCCGCAGGGTTTTCTGCATCAGACGCATCTGCTCAATGAACCGCCGACAGTCAGCGCAAAAAATAAAATGATTCCACATCATCGAGCGCTGCCGAAAACTCAACTGCTTATCGAGGAAGTCACTCGATAAGGCGACTTGTTCCTTGCAGGTCAGCATGTCCCGGTTTCCTCAAAATGCTCCAGAGTGACAAACACTTTCAACCTTGCCCGATGCAGCAGAACCCGCACGTTGGACAGCGAGATCGCCAGCAGGCTGGAGATGTCTTCCAGCTCCAGCCCCTGACGCTCGCGCAGCAGTAAAACGCTGCTTTGCAGATCCGATAGCCCAAGCAACGTGTGATTGAGACACTCACGCAACTCACTCTCGGCCAGCAATGCCTCGGGCGTATCGTGATGCCAGGTCACCGGAGCGGATGACCAATGGCCGTTGACCGGTGAAAAGCGGTCATCGCCGACAGTACCGTGAGGCCCCGGCACCTCTTCCAGCGAGACTTCACGACGGTTCTGCTTGTAGCGAGTCTTGGCCTGATTGGCAGTGATCGTCAGCAGCCAGGTCTTGAGGCTGGAGCGCCCCTGAAACCCCGGCAGATTGCGCACAACGGACAGCCAGGCATCCTGAACGACATCATCACAATTGCGCGAGCCGACGATGGCATAAGCCACCGCGCGCATGGCGCTCTGATAGGTCTGCACCAGCTGCGTGTAGGCCTGGGCCTCACCCGCGAGAAGCCGCTGAAGCAGTCGAGCATCATCATTCATGTGCGTGCCGCTCTATGGGTCGCGAAAGTGGCAGTACCTTACCGCTAACCTCAGGTCGTGACTGTAGGATTTTTCCCAAAATAGTGGCTCCCGTCATCTACAGGTGCTGCGTTTACTCAAAGACATACGCCCTTACTTTTCCATCTGTAATAACCCCGGCATGACGCTCTCTAGGTGCACAGCCATCGCACAGTGCGAGGCTTCAACCAAGGGAGAAGTGATCATGAAGATTGGAATCATTGGCGCGGGCTGGAACGGTTCGCATTGTGCACTGGAGTTGACCAAGGCTGGCCATCAGGTCGTCTTGCTGGAAAAGAACGCCGATATCTTTCAAGGCGTCTCCGGCGAATTCGGGATACGCCTGCACAAAGGGCCGCATTACCCACGCTCCAAGCCGACTCGGGATGCCTGTCTGAAAGCATTTGACCGTTTTTGCACGGCCTATCCAGAACTGGTCGTGGCGCATGAGTCTGCGATTTATGCGCAAGGAACAACCGATGCCTTGGGCATGCCGTCCAAAGTCAGCACCGAAACCTTTGCTCAGGTCTGCCATGAATCCCCGGAGTGCCAGGAGATTGACCTGGGCAGCAGTGAATTTGATCAGCTACAGGCCGCGTTCAATCTTGAAGAACCGAGCGTGGTTCTGGGTGATCGGCTACGAGCGTTTTTTCGCAACAGGTTGCAGGCTGCCGGGGTGCAAATCATCACCAACTTCAGCGCTCAGCGCATCGTGCGCAGCGGCAACGTTAACAACGTCTACCGCGATAACGGCAGCCACTTCGCATTTGATCTGGTGATTAACACCACGGGGTTTACCTCGCTGCTGCCGGAGCGTTTCGAGCAAGATTTTCCGTTTGATGTGGAGGTGGTGTACCAGCCTTGCCTGGGGTTGCGTTATGAAGACCTGCAACCGGCCGAGAAGCCGCTGTCATTCATCGTCATGGATGGCTGGTTCCCCTGCCTGATGCCGACCATCGCGGCCCACGGTGCCTATCCCGTCGACTACATCCTGACCCACGGCAGTTACACCATCATGGGCTCATTCCCGAGCGTCGAGGCAGCCAAGGGGCAACTGGCAGAATTAACGGACAACTTTATCGCGTCTACTGTCAAACCACTGACCGAGGCCGAAATGTGTCGTTTCTGGCCTGAATTTTCCCGTCGTTTCAGCTACAAGGGCTGGAAAGGCGCGGTGCTGGCCAAGCTGAAAACCCGTTCTGAATTTCGCAGCGCCGTCACGTTCGAAAAAGACCGGGTCATCTATATTTTTCCCGGCAAGATCAGCAATGTGTTCGATGCCTCTGACGAGATTCTGACCCTGATTGCCGGTCATCCGTGCATCGAACACAACGGCTACAGGTATGCCGCGAACGGCGTTCTTCATCGGGCCCGCCAGGAAATTCAACAGAAGCCGAAGGCGGATGAAGCCAACACCTGCAATCTGCAGACTTATTCACACATGCGTGGACGCAAGCGCACTGAAACGGTAATGAGCTAAAGACAGAGGGTGAAGAAAATGAGCATCGACCTTCCCAAGGTGTACAGAGACTACATCGCCTGCCTGAACGCGCAAAACTGGGCGCAGCTGGGGATGTTTGTCCATGAGCAGGCTCATTACAATGACCGACGCGTCGGGCTTTCAGGCTATCGCGAGATGCTTGAAAACGATTACCAGCAGATACCTGACCTGCAGTTCCATGTCCACTTGCTGATCGCCGATTCGAATCATGTGGCCAGCCGACTGGACTTCGATTGCACGCCCACGGGGATATTCCTCGGCTTGCCGGTAAATGGCAGAAAGGTCCGGTTCAGCGAAAACGTGTTCTACCGGTTCAAGGAGGGCAAGGTCGAGCAGGTCTGGTCGGTGATCGACAAGGCGGCGATTGAGGCGCAGTTGTGATCGCTGCTGAAGTAAAAATAACGGTTGGTGCTGCCGCAGGCTGCGAACAGCGAAATCACCGTGCGTCAGTAATATCGTGTTCGCAGCCTGCGGCAGCTCCTACAAAACCTGGTAGGGCGCGAGTATCAAAACCCTTCAAGCACAATCTTGCCCTGCGCTTTTCCGCTCTCGATGACGGCATGGGCGCGGCGCATGTTTTCGGCGTTGATGGTGCCGAAATGCTCACCCAGGGTGGTTTTCAAAACGCCCTCGTCGATCAGCGAAGCAACCCGGTTGAGCAATTCATGTTGCTTGATCATGTCCGGGGTTTCGAACAGTGAGCGGGTGAACATCAGCTCCCAGTGCAAAGACAGCGCCTTGCGTTTCATGGGCATCACGTCGAGGGTCTTCGGGTCATCGATCAGCGCCAGTCGACCTTGCGGACGCAGGGCTTCGATCAGCTGTGCGAAGTGCTGGTCGGTGTGGGTCAGGCTGGCAACGTGGGTGACCTGACCAACGCCGATCTGTTCCAGTTGCGCCACCAGTGGCTGGCTGTGATCGATGACGTGGTGAGCGCCCAGTTGCTTGACCCACTCCTGGGTTTGCGGACGCGAGGCGGTGCCAATCACGGTCATTCTGGTCAGTTGTCGCGCCAGCTGGATCAGGATCGAACCAACGCCACCGGCGGCACCCACGATCAGCAGGCTCTCACCTTCTCCACCACCTTCCGGCACGCCAAGGCGATCAAACAGCAGCTCCCATGCGGTGATCGAGGTCAGCGGCAAGGCCGCCGAGTGGGCGTCGTCCAGCGACGCTGGTTTGTGGCCGACGATGCGCTCGTCCACCAGATGAAACTCGCTGTAGCTGCCCGGACGCACAATGGATCCGGCGTAGAACACCTCATCCCCGACCTTGAACAGCGTGACATCAGTGCCGACCTCACGAACCACGCCCACCGCATCCCAACCCACGACCTTGGGTTCGGTTGCCGCTGAACCGGCGCGGATTTTCGTGTCCACCGGATTGACCGACACCGCCCTGACTTCAACCAGCAGATCGCGCGCGCCCGGGGTCGGCTTGGGCAGGTCCATGTCCATCAAGGCGTTCGGGTCTGTGATGGGCAAACCGTGTTGGGTAAAGGCGATGGCTTTCATGTAGGTTCCTTAAATTGATACAAGCGATGAGTTGATTCAAGCAATGCACCCATCCTCACCTTCTCTGCCACAAAGAAAAACCCCTAAAATAGCCCAACACTTTCACGACTGGAGTGAAGATGATTCGTCTGGGTGACCTGCAACTGTTCGTGCGCACCGCCGCGCTGGGCAGCTTTTCCAATGCGGCACGGGAAGTGGACCTGCTGCCGGGGCAAGTTGCGGCAGCCATCCAGCGCCTGGAGCGCGAACTGGATATTCGCCTGTTCGCCCGCTCGACGCGCAGCCTGCGGTTGACCGCCGAGGGTGAGCAATACCTGCCGGTTGCGCATACGGTGCTCGACGCGCTGAAAGAGGGCCGGGAAAAGCTCAAACGCCAAAGCGCCGAACTCAGCGGCACGCTGCAGGTGGCGGCGCCGTCCGATCTGGGCCGCAATGTGCTGCTGTCCTGGCTATCGGCGTTTCGCCGCGAGCATCCGGCCTTGAACCTGCGTTTGTTTTTTTCCGACCAGGTGGCGGATATGTTTCGCGATCCGGTGGACGTAGCGATTCGCTACGGCGTGATCGAAGACGCCAATTACATTGCCCTGCCGCTCGCGCCGTGGAATCGCCGGGTGCTGGTGGCCTCAGCGGATTATCTGGCCCGACACGGCCGGCCGCAGACACCGGAAGGTCTGCTGGACCATGCGTGCCTGCTTTACACCCTCAGCGGGCGGACCTATGACAGATGGCGGATCGGCGCACAGACCATCACGGTCTCGGGCCCGCTGGTTTGCGATGACGCTGATGTCGCTCGACGCTGGGCGGTTGCTGGCGAAGGCATTGCCTACAAGTCCTGGCTTGATGTCAGCGCTGACATTCAGGCCGGACGCCTGGAAGTCCTGCTCCCCGATTACCCCGGCGAACCCGTGCCGTTGAATTTCGTCTGCCCGCACCGCAAACAATTCTCGCCGACCCTTCAGCAATTGCACTCCATGCTGCGTCAGCGGTTTGCCGAGCTGGAAAGCCTGCTGCCGAAACTGTTGTGATCCTGCTAGCCTGCCAGCCCCGTCAGCAGGCAATGCGAGAGGCAAGTCCATGTTCACCATCCGGATCATGACCCTGGCCGATTACCAGGCCATTGTGCACATGATGCGCGACACACCGGGTATTTCCCTGCGTGATGCCGACTCACGTGAATCAACGGAGCGCTATCTGCAACGCAACCCCGGCCTCAGCTTTGTTGCTGAAGCCAACGGTACGATGTGCGGCTGCATCATGTCCGGGCATGACGGTCGCCGAGGCTATCTGCAACATTTGCTGGTGCTTCCCGACTATCGCCGCCAGGGCATTGCCAATGCGCTGGTCGAGCGCTGTGTTTCGAGTCTGGAAGCGCAAGGGATTCACAAGTCTCATCTTGATGTGTTCAAGAGCAACACGGCGGCGGCCCGCTATTGGCAACGCCAGGGCTGGAAGCTGCGGGATGATATTGACCGGTATTCGTTTACGCGGCCTGGGAACGAGAATGCATAGCACAAGCCCTCGCGCCACCCTGTAGGAGCTGCCGAAGGCTGCGAACGGCGGTGTATCAGACGAACCGCTTTCGCAGCCTTCGGCAGCTCCTACAGGTGCATTAGCGCTGACAGGTTGAAAGCCCCACGTCAGGTATTTGCGCTACCATCGGCGGCTGTTTTGTTGTCAGAGTTAACTTACCGGATGTCCGTACCTGCCGCTTCCACAGCCCAAAATCTCCCCTGCGTGCTCGCCGGCCCGATTCTGCGCCGTCTTGAGCCTGGCCGCCTGGTGCTGTGGCTGGTCGGTTCGAAGCCGTTGGCGCTGACGTTGCGCCTGCAGGTTGGCGACGAAGCGGTCGCTCGGGATGTTCAGCTGAACGAGCAGCAATGCCAGGTCATCGCTGTCGGACGCCAGGCCTTCATTCACCTGATCGACGTGCCACTCGATGACGCACTGCCCTGCGATACCCGCATTGCCTACGATCTGCTGATCGACGGGCAGCGCGGGATTGCCGACTGGGCGCCGCATCTGCTCTATGTCGACCGGCAGTTGCCGGATTTCGTCCTGCGCAGCAGCATCGACCAGTTGCTCCACGGCTCATGCCGCAAGCCGCATCACCCTGCCGAAGACGGTTTGCTGTGCGCTGACCGGCTGTTGGCGAGCAATCCGGACGCCCTGCAGCGTCCGGCACTGTTGATGATGAGCGGCGATCAGGTCTATGCCGATGATGTCGCCGGGCCGATGCTGCGCGCCATTCACGCCCTGATCGAACGTCTGGGCCTGTTTCATGAGTACCTGGACGGCGCCGTGATCAGTGACAGCGCCGCGCTCTACGATCACCCCGCCAGCTACTACAACCGCGCCGATCTGTTACCGGCGCTGAAAAGCAACGACACCCTGCGCGAGCGCTTCTTCGGCGGCACCCGCAAGCCGATCTTCACCAGCAACAGTGCGGACAATCACCTGGTGACCCTGGCGGAAGTGATCGCCATGTACATGCTGGTCTGGTCACCGGTGCCGTGGACCCTGATCGCGCCGACACCGCCAGCCTTCGAAGCGGGCGAACAGCCGCGTTATGAAGAGGAACAGCACTGCATCGATGCCTTCGTTGCAGGTCTTGGCGGCGTTTCGCGGGTCTTCGCCCATCTGCCGTGCCTGATGATTTTCGACGATCACGACGTGACCGACGACTGGAATCTGTCAGCCAAGTGGGAGGAAACAGCTTACGGTCATCCGTTTTCCAAGCGCATTATCGGCAACGCGCTGGTGGCTTATCTGCTATGCCAGGGCTGGGGCAATAACCCTGACGCCTTTCCCGAGCTTCTGGAGCACACCCGGCAACTGACGCAAAACACTCCTGACGGCCACCTGCAGAGCGAAGCCCTGGACGGCCTGATTGATCGGCTACTGAAATTCCAGCAATGGCATTACGTGCTGCCGACCACCCCGGCACTGGTAGTGCTCGACACCCGCACCCGCCGCTGGCGCAGCGAGTTCAATCTGCACCAGCCTTCGGGCCTGCTGGATTGGGAAGCGTTGAGCGAGCTGCAGCAGGATTTGCTCGATCACCGCTCGGCGATCATCGTCTCGCCCGCGCCGGTGTTCGGGGTCAAGCTGATCGAAACCGTGCAGAAAATTTTCAGTTGGTGCGGGCATCCGTTGTTGGTTGACGCCGAAAACTGGATGGCGCATCGGGGCGCAGCGCAGGTGATCCTCAATATCTTTCGCCATTCGCGCACCCCGGGGAATTACGTGATTCTGTCGGGTGACGTGCACTACTCGTTTGTCTACAAAATCCTGATCCGCCATCACACCGCTAATCCGCACATCTGGCAGATCACCAGCAGCGGTTTGAAGAACGAGTTCCCGCAGCGTCTGCTGGACTGGTTCGATCGCCTCAATCGCTGGCTCTACTCGCCGCGCTCGCCGCTGAACTGGTTTACCAAACGCCGCCTGATGCGCGTAGTGCCGCGCATCCCCGAGCACAGCAGGGTCGGTGAACGGCTATGGAATTCGGCGGGTGTCGGCCAGGTATTCTTCGATGCCGAAGGCCGCCCCACCGAGATCTATCAGCTCAATGCCAGCGGGCGCGAGCCGACACGGTTCATCGAGCCGGACCCTGCGGCGTAGGGTGCCCACGTCGTCCAGATGCCGCGCTGTCGCGCAGTAAACACCGGACCTGTGGGAGCGACCCGGGTCACGCTCCACCTTGCTCGCGAAGGCAATGTTCTTGCATTCGGAAATATATGCCGATGTCCCGGCCTCTTCGCGAGCAAGCTCGCTCCCACGGATTCGAGTAAGCCGCAAACCCTGTGGGAGCAAGCTTGCTTGCGAAGGCTGTATTCCAGGCGATCAATAACTCTCGGAATAATGGCTTGATCAAAAAGCATGGAATCTCCCGCAGATTTCGATTCAAGCAGTTGTTTCGTATCTAATGAGAGGCACCTGTGGGACCAGTGCCATGGGAGGCGCTACAAGCTGAATGACTTGGCCAGCGCGGCGCGACCTTTGGCTGTCACGTTCAAGGCTCGGGAGTCGAGCTGGCGGGTGACCCAGCCGCGTTTGAGCATCAATTCGAGCAGAGCGGCCCCCAGCGCGCCGCCGATGTGCGGCGCACGCTCACTCCAGTCCATGCACGGGTAAGCCAGGCGTCTGCGCCGGGCTTTGATGGCATGCACGTCTATCCCCAGCTCAATCAACAACTGCACCCCCTGGTCGGTAATCACGTAGTCCCTGCCCTGCAACTCAATCCAGCCCGCTTTGAGCAGCACATCGTGCAGCCTGACTGCGAACTCGCCTGCGCAATGGTCGTAGCAGGTCCGGGCATGGCGCAGCGCGTCGGGGGTGCTGGGCCGGAACGTAATGACGCGCGGCTCGGTGATCGACAGCAATGACTCCAGCGCCCGCGCCACTCGCGTGTTCGCCAGCCGGTAATAGCGGTGCCGCCCCTGCACGATCTGCTCGACCAGCCCATGCTCACGCAGCCGCGAGAAGTGATTGCTGGCCATAGACGCGGTCACATCGGCGACCGCCGCCAACTCGGTGGCGGTGCGAGCCCGACCATCGAGCAAGCTGCACAACATGCGTGAGCGCGCCGGGTCGGCGATCGCACCCGCTACCTCTGCGAGAGAAATCTCGGCACAGTCGACATCCATAGTTCAGCCATCCCTGAAGCATCGTATTGGCCGCTCATCATACTGAGGTTCACAGCACAGTAAGGAAGTGAGTCATGAAGCAAGCGGGTTTCTTCGGTAGCAGGGTCGTTGCAGCGACGTTCGTGATGGCGGTATTCGGATGGGGGATCGGCTTTTATGGCCCGCCGATCTTTCTCTATGCGGTCTTGCAGCGCACCGATTGGTCGGTATCCCTGGGGTCGGCAGCCGTGACCGTTCATTTTCTGGCAGGCACCCTGGTGATCGTCAACCTGCCGCGATTGTATCAACGCTTCGGGCTGGCCCGTGTCAGCGTGACGGGGGCCTGCGTGCTCGCGGTCGGCGTGTATGGCTGGGCAGTGGCTGAACAGCCATATCAGCTATTCATCGCGGCGATCCTCAGTGGTCTGGGTTGGGTGACCCTGGGCGCGGCAGCGGTCAATGCCGCCATCGCACCGTGGTTTGTCAGCAAGCGCCCTGCTGCCTTGGCCATGGCCTACAACGGAGCCAGTATCGGCGGGGTGATTTTTTCCTCAGCCTGGGTCTACCTCATCAGCCAGTTTGGTTTCGGGCAGGCGGCGCTGTGGGTGGGTTGCGTATCGGTGTGTGTCATTGCCCTGCTGTCATTCAAGGTCTTTGCCTTGCGCCCCGAACACCTTGGGCAATATGCAGATGGCGCTGATCAGGCGCCTGCCGAAACGGTAAGCCCGAGCACATCACCCTCGATCTCGCTATGGCGCAATCGCCAGTTCGTGACCCTGGCAACCGCTATGTCCCTGGGATTATTTGCGCAGATCGGCCTGATTACTCATCTGTTTCTGCTGCTGGTGCAGCATCTCACTGAACAACAGGCGGGCCTGGCGATGGGCCTGGCGACGGCCAGCGCCATCGTCGGCCGAACCCTGGTCGGCTGGTTGATGCCCGTCAATGCCAACCGACGCAACGTGGCAAGCCTGAGCTACGGCGCGCAGCTGCTCGGCTGTCTGGTGATGCTGGGCATCGGCCAGTGGCCTGCGCTGGTGTGGTTGGGCGTGGTGTTGTTCGGCGCAGGAATTGGCAACGCAACCTCGCTGCCGCCGCTGATTGCCCAGGCGGAGTTCACCCGCCAGCAAAGCCAGCGCGTGGTGGCGTTGATCGTTGCCACGGCCCAGGGCTGTTATGCCTTTGCGCCGGCTATCTTTGGGGTGGTGAAGGCGTTCAGCGGCGGCGCCGGAATCGCGATTTTCACACTGGCTGCAGTGATTCAGGGGATGGCGATTGGGGTGCTGTTGGTGGGGAAGTTACCGACGAGGCCACAGTGACCTGACTTGGAGTGCGCATTTCGTGGGACCGGCTTTAGCCGCGAAGAGACTGAGATGGCAGCGGGACTGAGTCACTTGAAATGCAGCCTTCCGGCCAAAGCCGGTCCCACAGGTCTGGACACTCCACCTCAAACCTCATCATTCGTTCAATCGATAGTCACCATCGATATTCGCAAGTTCTGTTTTTTTCGCAAAAGAGGAGGATAGCCACATACCGAAACCGCTTGCGAGGAACGCGCGATGAGAATCTCAACCCTGCTGACACTGGTCGCTGTATTGACTGGCAGCGCCATCGCGCCCGCTTTCGCAGTCGAGCAAGCAACCTGCCATTTTCAACCGGTCGCCGACAGCGGCGCCGGTTTGCAGCGCGGCCAATCAGTGGGTGTGCTGTATAGCGAAAACACTGTGAGCACGCTGCAGTACCTTGAGCAGTATCATTCGATGGCCTTGAACGGTGCGAAAAATGCGGGTCTGGATGCCCGAATTCGCGAGGCTTTCGTCAACAGTTCAGACCCGAAACTGGCGATCGACTGGCTCAAGGGCTCGCTGCAGAAACAGTTCGCCTCGGTGACCGTCTACGACACTCTCGACGCGCTGATGCAGGCTGGGCCGGACGTGGTGGTGATGCTCGACACCTACAACCGCCTGCTGACCCAGCGTAATACTCAGGTTGAAGCGCGGTTCGTGGCCAAATTCTATGACTCGAACCTGCAATACATTGGCAAGGCCGAAGGTAGCGGCGGCAAACAACTGTCGGCGGTCTGGGTACATGACAAAGCCGCTGCCGAGATCGCTGCGCAGATCGACCAGCAACGTGAACTGCAGGTGAATGCACTGAAACAGTTCGATGCCTCGCTCAAGGCGCTGGTGGTTTCGGGGCAGGTGGCGGTGAATTGAGTTGGAACTGCACCGTTTGTGGGACCGGCTTTAGTCAGGAAGGGGTAGGTACACCAAGCCGATTTTTCTATCGTCTGAAATAAAGCCTTCCCGGCTAAAGCCGGTCCCACGGATATATCACTCGGCAGCCGCCGCCACCGCACCGCGTATCGCATTCAGCAACATGCTGAACGCCGGATTGTCGTTGTCCGAGCGCCAGATCAAATGCAGTTCGCTCTGCACGCCCTCCCCCAGATCGATGTCGCGAAAGGTCACACCCTTGAACACCACGTTGCGGGCGCAGCGCGGCACCAGCGCCAGGCCCATGCCAGCGTTGACCAACGCCAGAATCGTCAGCGACGACCCCAACCACTGTACGTACTGAGGCGCGACCCTGGCGGAGCGAAACATGCCCATCAGCAGTTCGTTGAACGGCGGATACGCCGCATGGGAATACATCAGGAAAGGCTGGCCGTCCAGATCGCTCACCGCCACGTTGTCGGCCGTCGCCAGCGGGTGATGGCTGGGCACCGCGAGCACGAAGGGTTCGCGCACCAGACACTCGGTGGCAAAACCCGGTTGCAGCAGTGGCGAGCGAACGATGCCCAAATCGATACGCCGGGCGCGCATGGCTTCGTGCTGCTGGTAGGTGTTCATTTCTTCGAGGGAGATTTTCACGTGGGGCTGCTTGAGCCGCGCTTCGGCGATGACCTTGGGCAGAAATTCATACACCGCACTACCGACAAAGCTGATGGTCACCGAGCCAATGTCGCCCTCGGCAAAGCGTTTGGCCGAAGTTGCCGCCTGCTGGGCGCGCTCCAGCAGGTTCTGCGCCTCAACGAAAAATGCTCGCCCGGCCGCCGTCAGCGCCACGCTTCGAGTGCTGCGGGTAAACAGCGCCACACCCAGATGATGTTCCAGCAATTGAATCTGCCGACTCAAAGGCGGTTGCGTCATGTTCAACCGTTCCGCAGCTCTGCGAAAGTTGAGTTCGGTGGCGACGGTGGTAAAACAACGCAGTTGGGCAAGCTCAAACATTGATTCATTCCAGGTATCAATCAAGTGCCAAACTAGATTAGACCGGAACAAAGACTGAGTCCATGATCGACCCGTCCCCAAAAAAATAATGAGCGGGAGTCTCCCAGTGAACAACGTCCAAAGTCCTACGGACACCTCAGTGCTTGAGCGGGCAGCAGCCAAGGTCAAGCGCCACGTCTTACCCCTCTTCGTCATCATGTTCATCGTCAATTACATTGACCGGGTGAACATCGGCTTCGTGCGCAGCCACCTGGAAACCGACCTTGGCATCGGCGCCGCTGCTTACGGCCTGGGTGCAGGGTTGTTCTTCGTCGGTTATGCGATCTTCGAAGTGCCTTCCAACATGCTGCTGCAACGCTACGGCGCTCGGGCCTGGCTGACGCGGATCATGTTCACCTGGGGCGTGGCCGCCATGGCCATGGCCTTCGTACAGGGCGAAACCAGCTTCTACGTGCTGCGTTTCATCCTCGGCGCAGCGGAAGCCGGCTTTTTCCCTGGCATCATTTATTACTTCACCCAATGGTTGCCAGGTGCTGATCGCGGCAAGGCGATGGCGATTTTCCTCAGCGGCTCGGCCATCGCTTCAGTGATTTCCGGTCCGGTCTCGGGTGCCCTGCTGAATATCAGCGGGATGGGCATGCACGGCTGGCAGTGGATGTTCCTGATCGAAGGCTTCGCCTCGGTGGTGCTCTGCGGGTTCGTCTGGTTCTGGCTGCAATCGCACCCCAGCGAAGCGAAGTGGCTGAGCAGCGAAGAGAAAGACGCCCTGATCAGCGCCATCGCCGAAGAACAACGGGCACGAGAAGCCACCCAAACCATCAAGCCGTCGATGTTCAAGCTGCTGGCGGACAAACAGATCGCGCTGTTCTGCTTCATCTACTTCTCCATCGCCCTGACCATCTATGGCGCCACGTTCTGGCTGCCGAGCATGATCAAGAAAATGGGCAATATGGGCGACTTCCAGGTCGGGCTGTTCAACTCGATCCCGTGGATCATCTCGATCATCGCCATGTACGGCTTTGCGGCCATGGCCGGCAAGTGGAAGTTCCAGCAGGCATGGGTGGCCGTCACCCTGGTGATCGCCTCGTTCGGCATGTTCATGTCGACCACGGGCGGCCCGGTGTTCGCGTTTGTCGCCATCTGCTTCGCGGCTATCGGCTTCAAGGCGGCTTCGGCGCTGTTCTGGCCAATCCCGCAGGGTTATCTGGATGCTCGTATCGCGGCGGCAGTGATTGCGCTGATCAACTCCATCGGCAACTTGGGCGGCTTTGTCGCGCCGACCGCGTTTGGCTTCCTTGAGCAGACCACCGGTTCCATCGAAGGCGGCTTGTACGGCCTGGCAATTACTTCACTGGTGGCTGCGGTGGTGATCTTTTTCGCCCGTACCACACCTCGCGGCGACTCGCCCAGCGTACTGACTGGCACGCCTGCTGACGCAAAAAAAAACATGAATAAGCCCCAAGCCTTGAAGGGAGCAGCCTCTTGAAAATCAAACGTGTAACTGTGACGCCCATCGCCTTTCGCGATCCGCCCCTGCTCAACGCCAGCGGTATCCATGAGCCCTTCGCACTGCGCTCGATCATCGAGATTGAAAGCGACAACGGCTACATCGGCCTGGGTGAAAGCTACGGCGATGCCCCGGCGCTGGCGATCCAGCAGCAACTGCAAAGCCAGCTGATCGGCCTGGATCCGTTCAACCTCAACCAGCTGCGCAGCATTGTGCAGGCGACAGTGGCGGCTAACAAACCGGCCAGTATCGCCGGTGCTGAACTGGCCCCCGGCTCCCACGCCAGCAAAGCGGTGAGCAATGCTTATTCGGCGTTCGAAGTCGCGTTTCTGGACTTGCAGGCGCACTACCTGAACGTGCCATTGGTTGACCTGCTCGGTGGTGCGATTCGGGATGAGATTCCGTTCAGTGCCTATCTGTTCTTCAAATACGCGCAGCATGTGGATTCGCCCTACAAGCCCGATAGCTGGGGCGAAGCACTGAGCGAAGAGCAGATCGTTGCCCAGGCCCGGCGCATGATCGAGGAATACGGCTTCAAGAGCATCAAGCTCAAGGCCGGCACTTTGCCGCCGGAGCATGAAGTGTCGTGCATCAAGGCCCTGAAAAAAGCGTTCCCTGGTTACCCGCTGCGCATCGACCCGAACGGCAACTGGTCGCTGGAAACCTCGATCCGCATGGCTGAGCTGCTGGGCGACGACCTGCAATATTACGAAGACCCGACGCCGGGCCTGGACGGCATGTCTGAATTGCACAAACGCACCGGCCTGCCGCTGGCGACCAACATGGTGGTCACTGACTTTGATGAGTTCCGCCGCAGCGTCGCCCTGAACAGCGTGCAGATCGTGCTCGCCGATCACCATTACTGGGGTGGCCTGCGTGACACTCAGGCCCTGGCGAAGATGTGCGATACCTTTGGCCTGGGGGTTTCGATGCACTCCAACTCGCACTTGGGCATCAGCCTGATGGCCATGGCTCACGTTGCGGCAGCGGTACCGAATCTGGATTACGCCTGCGACACGCATTACCCATGGCAGGAGCCGGACGAGGAAGTGATCAAGGGCGGCAAACTGCCGATTGTCGATGGCTGCGTGAAAATCACCCGTGCGCCAGGGCTAGGACTTGAGCTGGACCAGGATCAACTGGCCAAGCTGCATGACCAATACCTGACCTGTGGCATCCGCCAGCGCGATGATGTGAAGCAGATGCAGCGCTACAAACCGGACTGGAAGGCGGTCAAACCGCGCTTCTGATCCACGCCGACGCAACGAACATACCTTTAGCCCGACACACCCCCTGTGTCGGGCTTTTTTTGTTGAACTCGGTGCGCCTGAGCAAACACAGATCTTATGTGGGAGCGGTGCTTGCCCGCGATAAGGCTGGACGCGATCAAAAGTGAACCGTGTCTAGCCTTATCGCGGGCAAGCACCGCTCCCACAGGGGGAATGCCTACACCGCCCCGACCACGCCAGGCGCAGTCACTCGCACATCCCGACGCGCCAGCAGCCAATAGAACGCGCCGCCGAGGAAGCAGCCAGTGAACCAGGCGAAGTTGGCGATGGGTTTGAACCAGGGCACAAAGGTAAACAGCAGACCAATCAAGGTCGCCGCCAGCAGTGCTTTGATGGCGACCGGGTTGAAGCCGTTGGTGTACCAGTAGCGGCCGGCCGGCGTGTCATCAAACAGCGCATCCACATCAATCTGCTGCTTTTTGATCAGGTAGTAATCCACCAGCAGTATGCCGAACAGCGGGCCAATGAAAGCCGCCAGCACATCCAGGGTGTAATGGATCACTTCCGGGTTGTTGAACAGGTTCCACGGGGTAATGAAGATCGACGCCACGGCCGCGATCATGCCGCCTGCCCGCCAGCTGATTTTGCTCGGAGCGCAGTTGGCGAAGTCGAACGCCGGGGACACAAAGTTAGCCACGATGTTGATGCCGATGGTCGCCGTCACGAAGGCGAAGGCACCCAGCAATACAGCGACGGTGTTATCGATGCGCGCCACGGTGGCAATCGGGTCATGGATCATTTCACCGAACACCGGCAAGGTGCCGGAAACGATAACAACCGTCACCAGGGAGAACGCCAGGAAATTCACTGGAAGCCCCCAGAAATTTCCGCGTTTGACGTCGGCCATGCTTCGGCAGTAACGGCTGAAGTCACCGAAGTTTAGCGTCGGACCGGAGAAGTACGACACCACCAGCGCGGTCGCCATGACCACCTGGCCAAACGCTTCCCAGCCGCTCAGGGATTTTTCCGACAGGGTAAAGCTGATGTTGCTCCAGCCCGCCTTCCAGACGATCCAGCCCGCCAGCACAAACATCACCGCATACACCACAGGCCCGGCCCAATCGATGAAGCGTCGGATGGAATCCATGCCCCGCCAGAACACGATGGCCTGCAACACCCACAAGGTCAGAAAGCCCATCCAGCCGAGGTACGACAGACCAGCGAACTGCACTTGCGCGAGACTTTCCATGGAAGGGAAAAAACGCAGTACCACAATCACTAGCGCACTGGACGCCAGGTAGGTCTGCACACCGTACCAGGCGACTGCGATCAGGCCGCGAATCACGGCCGGGATATTCGCCCCGAACACGCCGAATGCCAGACGACAGATCACCGGATACGGCACCGCAGCCTGCTGGCTGGGCTTGGCCAGGAGGTTGGCGATGACCTGAATGATGCAGATCCCCACCAGCAAGGCGATCAATACCTGCCAGCTGGCCAGGCCCAGTGCAAACAGGCTGGCAGCGAACACATAACCGCCGACGCTGTGCACGTCACTCATCCAGAACGCGAAAATGTTGTACCAGGTCCATTTCTGCTCGACCGGGCCCAAGTCTTCGTTGTACAGGCGGGGGCTGTAGCCCTTTGGAATTTCTGCATTCATCGCTCGCACGCTCCTTGATCGGTGCCGCTCCGTCGACTGCATACGGAGGGTGGCGTTGTTTGTATACGATCTGAAAGGCAGGATGCATGCCAAACACCGGAAACAAGCCGGTAACCCAGGGTGTAGCGGGATTGGTGGCGACGACCAATGCCTGAAACTCTCAGCGAATGCGCGATAAAAGCGCATGGATGCGCGGTGCCAGTGCACAAAAGCGAAGGCAACTCGGCCCTGTAAGCGATGGCAAAAGGCAGCCAGTTTGTATACGATCAGCGCCACACTCATCGGTTGAAGCGGCCCTATGAATTCTCTCTTCCTTGCCAGCCCTGCTGTGGCCGACTCGCCATTGAGCCGCGACGAACAGATCCATCAGGACATTCTCGAAGCCATTGTCGAGCACCGACTGTTGCCGGGGACCCGCTTGCCGGAGGATTCCCTGGCCGAAGTGTTTGCCATCAGCCGCACCGGGATTCGCAAGGTGTTACAACGCCTGGCACTTGAACGACTGGTGACGTTGCGCGCCAACCGGGGTGCCGAAGTTGCGCAGCCCACCGCCAAGGAAGCACAGGATGTATTCGCCGCCCGGCAGTTGATCGAGCCCGCGCTGATGCCCGCCGTGGCGCAACGCATGGATGCCGCGCAGTTGAAAGCCCTGCGCAGCCTGGTTGATCAGGAGCATCGAGCGCAGAGCGACGGCCTGCACAGCCGCGCCATTCAGCTGTCCGCCCGCTTTCATGTGCAACTGATCGCCCTGGCCGACAATCAGGTACTGACTGAACAGGTCGCGCAGCTGACCACCCGCTCGTCGCTGATCATCGCGGTTTACGGTTCACGACACAGTGTCGGTTGCGACTGCGGCGACCATGAAGAACTGCTCGATTTGCTCGAAGCGGGCAAAGACGCTGCAGCAACGCAATGGATGGGCAGGCATCTGGCGAGCATTCGTACCAGCTTGCAGGTCGATCAGGTCGTGCCGGCCGAGCCGGACTTCAAAACCATTTTCAAGCGCTGATCCGCGAGCCGAGCCCTACATGAAAATTCAGGTCATAAACCCCAACACCAGCCAGAGCATGACTGCCAGCATTGGCCGCGCCGCCCTCGCCGTGGCGCG
Source organism: Pseudomonas viridiflava (assembly GCF_900601905.1). Classification (GTDB taxonomy): domain Bacteria; phylum Pseudomonadota; class Gammaproteobacteria; order Pseudomonadales; family Pseudomonadaceae; genus Aquipseudomonas. The sequence continues at coordinate 13,522 of NZ_UWFA01000259.1, read as the reverse complement.
CCCGGGCACGCAGATCATCGCGTGTTGCCCGGATGCGGGGCCGCAATCCATCGAAGGTCATTTCGACGAAGCCATTGCAGCAGTCGGTGTGCTGGAGGAAGTTCGCAAAGGTGTCGCAGCGGGTTACGACGCACACATCATCGCCTGCTTTGGCGACCCGGGCCTGCTCGCTGCACGGGAGTTGGCGCGCGGGCCGGTGATCGGCATTGCCGAAGCGGCGTTTCATATCGCCAGCCTGATCTGCACGCGGTTCGCCGTGGTCACCACCCTCACCCGCACCCGAATCATTGCCGAGCATTTATTGCGCAACTACGGCATGAGCGAGCACTGCACCTCGGTGCGCTGTGTCGATGTGCCGGTGCTGGAGCTGGAAGGCATGGGTGAGCAGGCATTGGCCGAGCGCATTGCCGAACAGGCTATACAAGCGCGGGATAACGAGGGTGCGGGCGCGATCATTCTTGGCTGCGGCGGTATGGCTGATCTGCCTGGGCTGGTCAGCGAAATGACCGGCTTACCGGTAGTGGATGGCGTGGCTGCCGCCGTCAAACTCGCCGAAGCCCTGGGTGAACTGGGCTTGGCGACCAGCAAACATGGGGATCTGGCTTATCCGCTTGCCAAGCGTTTTACCGGGCGCTTTGCGCATTTCGGTCGATAAGGTCTGGAATGCGTTTTCCGTAGGAGCGCGCTTTCCCGCGATGGCGTCAGGTCAAGTAACAAATTTTTAGCTGACACACCGCATCGCGGGCAAGCGCGCTCCTACGGGTCTGGTGTTTGTTGTGCGACAGATGCCAATACCGATATAACGTTAGTTCGTATCGATATAAAGCCTGACCAGAAACGTCGTTATGCTGCCGCCAGTTTTTTCTGACTATCGCCCTTTTTGTTGTGGGAAGCAGTAATGGATTTTGGTGGTTTGGGGTTGGTTGTCGCAGGGCTGGTAGTGGGCTTCATTGTCGGCATGACAGGTGTAGGTGGCGGTTCTCTGATGACGCCGATTCTGCTGTGGTTCGGTGTAAACCCGGCCACGGCGGTGGGCACTGATCTGCTGTACGCCGCGATTACCAAATCCGGTGGTGTATGGGTCCATAAAAGAAATAACAACATCGATTGGAAGATCACCGGCTGGCTCACGCTGGGCAGTGTCCCGGCGGTGTTGCTGACCTTATGGTTTCTCAGCACCTTGCACGCTGCGCCGGATGCGATGAACGCCGTGATCAAGCAAGCCCTGGGCGTCGTGCTGCTGCTGACGGCCCTGGCGGTATTCTTCAAGAAACGTCTGTTGCAGTTTGCCCACGACCGCGCAGGTGGCAACTACAATCCCAGCGGCCCGGGCCTGAATGCGATGACGGTCGTAACCGGCCTGATCCTGGGCACCATGGTTGCGCTGACCTCCATTGGCGCGGGCGCTTTGGGCACCGTGGCGTTGTTCATTCTTTATCCGTTTCTCGCCACCCGCCGTCTGGTCGGTACTGAAATCGCCCACGCGGTGCCATTGACCCTGGTTGCTGGCCTGGGGCACGCCAGCATGGGCAACATGGACTGGGGCATTCTGGGTTATCTGTTGCTGGGTTCACTGCCTGGCATCTACATGGGCAGCCACTTGTCCGGCCGGGTGTCTGATGAAGTGCTGCGGCCATGCCTGGCGATCATGCTGGCTTTTATTGGGTATAAATTGGTTTTCTGAGCCAACCTGTTTCTGTAGGAGCTGCCGAAGGCTGCGAAATTGGTATTTCTGACATACCCGGTTCGCAGCCGCGCCTACAGGTCACTTGGCAATTGCTCTATCCTCTGTTCATCGCCCGCCTAGCCGATGAAGACCCATGACCCCAGCCTTCGCCCCCTTCCAGGACCTCGCCAGCCTGCTGATCCCGCATACCGTGGCAGAAAAAGTCGATGGCTCCCATGACGAATCCCACCTGCTGCGGGTCTGGAGCAATGTCTGCGCCATTCGCGATGAAGAAGGCGGCGACCCCGAGATACTGGTTGCGGCGACCTTGCTGCACGATTGTGTATCGGTTGAAAAGAACTCCCCGTTCAGGTCCAGCGCTTCCCGGCTGGCGGCCGCCAAGGCCACGGAACTGCTGACCGAGATGGGCTGGGCCAAGGAGCGCATTGGCGCCGTTGCCCACGCCGTCGAGGCGCACAGTTTTTCCGCAGCAATCACCCCGCAAAGCCTTGAAGCGAGAATCCTCCAGGACGCTGACCGCCTCGACGCGCTGGGCATGATCGGCGTGGCGCGGCTGTTCTATGTGAGCGGAAGAATGGGCGGCGGCCTTTACGATCCCCAGGACCCCCATGCCACAGACCGTGATTACGACGACAAACGCTTCGCCGTGGATCACTTCCATACCAAGCTGTTCAAGCTGGCGCAGGGCTTTCAGACCCGGGCGGGCGCACGTCTGGCACAAGCCAGGCATGAGCGCATGAAGCGCTTTCTGGATGAGCTACTGGAGGAAGTGGGAGCCACGCCGATGCTCGCAGCAAACACACCATCGGAAAGTTGACGTCAATTTACGCGATGTCACAAAGACATCACGCAACTGTCCTATAACCCAGTCTCCGATGTTTCCATCGATTGGGTCTGAGTCATTGTGAAAAGAATATTGCCGGGCTTTTTGCGTCGTCAGTCTGCTGGCACTACGGTCCTGCGACGCTTCAAGATCACTCAGCGTCTGGTGCTGTGCTTTGGCATCACCTCGCTGCTCACGGTCGCGCTCGGAGCGTTCTGCCTGCTGCAAATGCAGGAAATCCGCAATCAGGGAGAAACCGTCGAAAGCGGCTCATTGCCCAGTATCGCAATGGCCGACGCGCTGGCAATCACCCTGGTAAAACTGCGCAGTGAAAGCATTCGCCTGATTGCCAACGCGGATGATCCAGGCGCGGTGGTGACCAGCAAGATCAACGTCGAAACTTTGAAGAATGACGCCGAAAAAGGCTTCGCCGATTACTTTGCCCACGTCAAGGACAGCACCGAGCGGGACTCACTGACTGCGCTGCAGGATGCCTACAAAGCCTTCATTCCAGGGCTCTACGACGAGATCGGGTTGATCGAACAACGCAAGATCGAAGACGCGCGCATGCTCGCCAACACGATGCTGGCCTTGCAGGGCGACCTGATGGACATGCAGGTGCAACTGCTGCGCGAATTGAACAAGCAAAGCGCCGCCACGGCAGTGGAGCAAGCGGGCGCCAGCTATGCCCAGACGCGCATCATTGCCCTGAGCGTGATCGCCGCCGTCCTCGCACTGACCTTGTTGCTGGCCTGGCGTCTGAGCGTCAGTATCATCCGCCCGGTGCGTCAGGCGTTACAGATCGCCAGCACCATTGCCGATGGCAATCTGAGTCCCCAGGCGATACCGGAAGGCAAGGACGAAACCGCGCAACTGCTGCAGATGCTGGGACGCATGCGCGGCAACCTGCACAGCACCATTGAGCAAATCTACGCAGCGGCCAATCAGCTTTCGCAATCGGTGCAGGAAATGAGCAGCATTGCCGAGTCCGGCGCAGAAAACCTCAAACTGCAAAACAGCGAAATCGAACAGGCGGCGGTCGCGGTCAATCAGATGAGTCAGGCCGCCATGGAAGTCGCCAGCAATGCCAGCAATACCGCGACCGAATCCCTGGCCTCGAACGAAGCAGCGGCCAACGGCAAGCTGCGCCTGGCCGACACCATTGGCTCGATCAAGGAGCTGACCGGCAATGTGCTGGACACTTCTCATCAAGCCGAAGGCCTCGCCGAGCGGACCTTGAGCATCAGCAAAATCCTCGACGTGATCCGCGCCATCGCCAACCAGACCAACCTGCTGGCCCTCAATGCCGCCATCGAAGCGGCGCGAGCAGGTGAAGCCGGGCGAGGCTTTGCAGTCGTCGCCGACGAGGTTCGCTCCCTGGCACAACGCACCAGCGCCTCGACCACGGAAATCGAAGGGCTGATCAACAGCGTTCAGCAGAGCACTCAGGAAACCGCCGAGGCGCTGCGCATGACCGCCAATCAAGCCAACGTGACGCTTGAACAGGCGGCGGCGACAGGCGAAGCGTTGACGGTGATCATCAGTTCAACTTCGACCATCAATGACCGTAACCTGCTGATCGCCAGCGCAGCGGAGCAACAGGCGCAGGTGGCCGGTGAGGTTGATCGCAACCTGAGCAGCATTCGTGACCTGTCCACGCAAAGCGCGTCGGGAGCGCATCAAACCACCGTGGCCAGCAATGCGCTGTCGGTACTGGCGACGGATCTGAACATCATGGTCCAGCGCTTCGTGCTCTAGGTAGCGGCAGTTCTGGCTGTGGGCATTCAAAAATAGTGAAGCCCCCCGCTTATCCGTAATGGCACATTGGTTCAGTATTAGAGCCGCCCGAACCCTCGGGCAGATTGCCAAAAAGGATATGAGCATGTTCAAAGCCGCTGTATGGACTGCAACACTCGCCACGTTGACGTTCGGTGCTACCGTGCAGGCCGACGTCAACGTCAAGCTGGGTAGCCGGGAACGCGTTACCCAGTTGTTCGCCTACCCCAACAATTGCAATGTCATCTGCTACCGCAACTGGACGCTGGAACAGACCGTCGAGCACTACCTGACGCAAAGCGTCCAGCGTGATGGCTATACCGGCAAGGTCACTGTGAGCAGCGACAACGATGTGGTTTACGCCCAGATCAGCGGCGTGCCCGACGGCTACGCCAAGCCACTGACCCAACTGCTGGACGCAGGAGATCTGGCTTACAGCGGCGCGCAGAAACTCCTCGCCTCGGGCCCTGACAAGTGGCAGTACAACTGGTATCTGTTCCTGCCGCTGGGCATGGCGCTGGACAATCGCAAGAGTGTTGAGCTGCTGCACTTCCCGCCGGATTATTCGTTGACCCAGGCTCAGGATTACCTGCGTTCGAGCACCACCGATCGTTGGGCGCAGTTGCTGACGTATAACGGCATTGCAGCTGCACAGACGCCGGCATACCAAACCATTATCGACATCGCGCCGATTGCAGCGCCCGCCTCGGCAGGCAGCTCGCTGGAAGGCGTGTACGGTTACTTCCAGGATTATCAGACCACAATGGTCAAACAACTGAGCCAGAACGCCAGCGGCACGTCACTGCCGATGGTTGCTTTTGGGGCGCCGGTGCGTAACTGGATCAAGCAGCAGTATTCGGCCAGCGTGCCGGTGCTGGGCCTGGCAACCATCAGCCCGAATCCTGGGCAGAATGTGTCGGTACTGGGCTCGAACCACCCAAGCTACATCTGGTATGCGGCGGACAAGTCCAACTATGGAGGCGATGAGGCCAAAGCCGATGCTGCGGGGTTGGCGGTCATGGGCCAGGACTTGAGTGCGGCCTGCTGGCAGGCAGGTATGGGCCAGAAACCGGGCGCGGATCCCAAGGCGACGTTGAGCAGCTGTACTCAAAACTGGCAGGTGACCAACAAGGCGAGAACCTGCGTGCTGTTCTACACCGACGTGCGCAAACTGAGCCCGGCTGATGCTGAGGCCAAATGCGCCAGCAGCACCATGGCGCGCTCGCTGAAACAGTTGCAGAAGCCACAGACGGCGCCGGCGGTGCATCCGTATCTGTAACAGATAACCCCTGTGGGAGCGGTGCTTGCCCGCGATAAGGCTGGACGCGGTTCACTTTAGATCGCGTCCAGTCTTATTGCGGGCAAGCACCGCTCCCACAGGTAAAACATCAGCCGCTGCGCCTTGGCTTACTGCCCCAACGGCCGCAACCGATACTGCGGCGGTAGTTGTTCAAAGCCGCTGATGGTCGTATTCAAACTCTTCCAGCGGCCGTCTTTGATGCCGTAGATGCAGCCGTGAACCGACAGGCTCTGCCCGCGATGCCAGGCGTTCTGCACGATGCTGGTGTGACCCACATTCGCCACCTGCTGGATGACGTTGAGTTCGCACATGCGGTCCACCCGCTCTTCCTCGGTCGGCAACTCGGCGAGGGTGTCGCGGTGCTCGTAGTACAGGTCGCGAATGGAGCGCAGCCAGCCATCAATCAGCCCAAGCTGGCGATCCTGCATCGAGGCGCGCACGCCGCCGCAACCATAGTGGCCGGTCACCAGAATATGTTTGACCTTCAACACGTCCACCGCGTACTGGATCACTGACAGGCAGTTGAGGTCAGTGTGCAGCACCACGTTGGCGACGTTGCGATGCACAAACAAATCGCCGGGCAGCATGCCGACGATTTCGTTGGCGGGTACGCGAGCGTCCGAGCAACCTATCCATAGAAACTCCGGAGTCTGTTGCCGCGCCAGCTTGGCAAAAAATTCAGGGTCTTCCTTGGTGATCGCGTCTGCCCAACGTTCGTTGTTGTCGATCAGGTCTTGTAGCTCGTTCATGCGTTGACACCTCTAGGGATATGCCAGCGTTTGACTGGGGCTCGCCGGTTCAGGTCACCGCTATTTTCCCAGCGGCCTCCCGGCAGTCAGACGGAATCTTCGGGAAGGTCACCGGTCCACCTTACAGACCCGCAAAATCGAGGATTAGCCATGAATGATTCACGCCGCCCCTTTGGTGCCACTCAACCTGAACCCATCGACGACAACGAAGACCGCATGGGCTCCATGGAAGAGCTGGATTTCGATGAAGACGAGCCAACAGCGCGTATCGGTGACACCATCCCCGAAGACGAGCTGGCCCATGAGATCCCGGACCAGCGGGTGCGAGAAGCAGGCATGACGGGCGCCTCAACCCCGGACCATCATCCTACCGACGATGACCTGGACCCGGAAATCCTGATCCGCGAAGACGGCGCACGCTCGGCCCACGAAGAAGGCGATGACCGCCCTGCCGACTTTGACCTCAGTGTGGTCGATGAAGATGACATCGGTGGCGGCGATGGCCTGGATGAAGCCGAGCTGGGCAGGCTGGATCCGCTGGATGGCAAGCCTGAGAAGCCTTTCTAAGTGAAATGCGATTTTGACCTATGGGAGCGGTGCTTGCCCGCGATGAGGCTAAATGCAATTAACCTGATATCGGCGGTGCACTTATCGCGGGCAAGCACCGCTCCCACAGGGGAAATCAGTTGCTAGGGTTTACTCAAACAACGTACACGCCATCACCACTGCATCCTCACGCCCACCAGCCACCGGGTAGTAATCACGACGCCGGCCGATTTCGTTGAAGCCAAACCGTTCGTACAACCGATAAGCAGCGCGGTTGCTATCGCGCAGTTCAAGGAAACATTCGCGCCCGTTGAGCTCGTAAGCCCGCGACATTAGATGCTCAAGAAGCCTGAGACCTAGCCCTCGTCCCTGGCTTTCCGGCTTGACGGTAATGTTCAGCAAATGCGCTTCATCGATGATGATCTGAATGACGCCGTGGCCGACTTGCTGACTGCCTTCAAACATCAACCAGATTTCATACGACTTGAGCCCGTCGAGAAAGATACCCCGCGTCCAGGGGTGGCTGAACGCCGCGTATTCGATTTTCAGCACGGCATCGAGATCTGCCTCGGTCATCGGGCGGAAAGTTATTGCGTCACTCATCTATCGATTTCCAGCGCGTCATCAGCCGACGCATGGCTTTCCAGACATCGGCCTTGCGGTGCGGCTCGTCCATCAGTAATTCGAGACCCGGCAACGCCCAGGCAGAACCCAGGCCATCAACCTGCAGTTCACTGTTATAGGATTGGGCATCGGCCTCCCCGGCGAAACGCACCGAGGGTAGACCGATTAGCCAGATACAGGCGCAGGGTTCATCCTCAAGCCGCGCAGACACAAAGCCTTGCACAAAATCCCGCGCTGCGTCAGGCCCCTGATCCATCTGCCCGCGCACCAATAACGGCCAGCGCACGGGTTCGCCGATGATCTGCGGAGCATCCGGTAAACCGGCGGCGCGCAGCATGTCTTTGAGCAGCAGATACGCTGGATCCCGACTCTGGAATGCCTGGCCTGTGGGTAACTCCACCAGCAACAGGCAACGCCCGGCGCGCAACAATTGCAGGGAAAACCGCGGCGGTGGGATGACCGGCACTTTGACCGCCGCAGGCGGCGCTTCTTCGACTGTCGGCGGGTTGCGAGTGCTGGCCAGCGATGGCCGCGGCACTTCGATTTTCGGGCGCTCGACAGGACGTGGCGCCTCGGCGGCCACTTGACTGACAGGTTCGGCGTGGACCTGCACCTCTGGCACAGCCACGCGCTCTTCAACCTGCGGCGCAAGCGGCACCAACAGCTCCGGTCGAGACGGGGCAGCGAAGGGCAATTCAGTGCGCGGCAGCCAATTGACCACCTGCATGGCGGTCATATAGGCGCGGCGGCGGGACTCGTTTAGCAAAGGTCGGCCACCTGTGGATAAGTTAGGTGCGCGATTCTACAGCCCTTCGCCAATTCTCGCCGCAGTTGATCGCCCAGAGGTGAAATCTGCAGCGTCCGATGCAGTACAATCGGCGTTTTTATTTGCCAACAGTCGGCCTGACCATGATCGAACCAAAGCGCGTCTTGCGCGCCCTTGCCGAGCACTGGGCGCTTCTTGAGCCGTTGTGCGAACACTTCGACCAGGGCACCTTGAGCCTGAGCGAATTGCGCTTGCAGCTGGCCGCCCAACAACTGGACAGCACCCCGCAGGACATCACCAATCTGCTGGATGTCTGGATCCGTCTGGACATCCTGGTCCCGGTGGCCAAAAGCCCCAACCGTTTTGAGCTTAACGCGCAGATCCACGACTTTCTGTCGTACCTGCGCCGCGAGCACCGATTGGGCCTGTGCCTGGAAATCGAAGCCTACCTGCGCCATCTGGAGCGTCTGGCAGGCTACATACAGGATGCTTTCGACATTCGCGATGCCAACGACCTGGCTCGCCAATTGCGTTTGCTGGACATGCGCGTGCGCGACGTCCTGAAAAAACTCGCCAATGACGAGCAGGCGCTGGTGGGCGTGGCGGATCGGGCCAAGACCAGCGATCGGCAGATTCCGCTGCGCCAGCGTTATGCCGAAGTACTGGCCACCTGGGACGAGTACGTCGAGCCGATGATCCAGCTGGTCAACGCCGATGGTGCTTTCGAGCAGGGCGTGCGCAAGGTCGAGAACGTGCTGCTGCGCCTACTGACCGAACAGCAACGCCTGGGCCAGCTGGTCGATGACGACATGTTGCTGCGCACCCATGCACGCATTCTTGAAATGCAGACCAGCGCACAGCTGACGCTGCGGCATGCACGGGAGTTGTTGCTGCCGCTGCGTGAAGAGGCGCGTCGGCATAACGCCGTGACCCGTGGTGCGGCGCTGGCGCTGTCGGCGATTCGTCGTAAAGGTCTGGATGCGGTGCCGCAAGCGGCGATGCCGATGTTCACTCGTCCGCAAAGCACCTTTCTGGGCAGCGCGAACCAGGTCGAGGCCTATGTCTACGCGCTGGCGCGCTTCGAACCCAAACCGGCGAAGTTTCCCAAGGCGGGCGGCAAGCGCAAAGGCGAACCACCGCAGGCGCCGCGTACCGTCAAGGAAATGCTCGAACGTTGCGAAGATGCCCTGCCCCTGCCGGACTTGATGGTCTGGCTGCTGGAGCAGGAGCCAAACGGCGCGACGGATGAGTTGCTGTACTGGTTCTCACGCCTGTCCCGCGAGAAACGCTTTGCCCGCGAACGCCTGGAGCGTCGTGACTATTTCACTCAGGAGCATCAGGTCAGCCTGCGCTCCTTCGCCCTGCTCTCCAGCCGTGACGAGCAATCAGGGAATCCAGTCAATGCATCTTGATCTATCCGAAATGTCCCAGCTCGCGCCGATCTTTCGCGAGCTGTTCAAAGGCTTTCACATCAGCCGCCGCGACCCGGAGCTGTACGCGCAACTGTCCAACGCTCAGGATCAATACCGCACGCTGTTCAAGGCGCTCGGCTTCGAACTGGTCTGCGATACGCGTGGCTTTTACTACTTCGTGCCGGTGCTGGCTGCCGCACAAGTGAACAAGACCGCGCAACGCCTGGCACTGTTCACGTTCATTCTGGTTGAGCATCTGGCCGATCAGGGCCGCGACCCGGTAGCCGTGCTCGACGGCGGCAGCCTTGGCCGTGATGAACTGCCCTCGATGCTGGAAAAATATCGCGACCTGTTCTTGCAGGCCGAAGTCCAGACTCAGGATGAGCTTGAAGAGAAAATCATGCGCCGCATGACCCAGCTGGGGTTCGCTGCAGAAGAAACCGGCGTGTTCCGTTTCCTGCCGCCCATGCACCGCTTCCTGGACGTGTGCCTCTCGGTCCAGCAAGACCGCGATCTGGCTGCGAGCCTGCACAGCGTACTGCCGCTGCCTGTCCCGGTGCTGATCGATGACGACAGCGACGAGAAACTGCTACAGACCGATGATCCACTGGATCTGGCAGAATTCGACAACGTGCATGAAACCGAAGAGCAGGCCTTGGCTCGCGCTATCGCTGATGAGCAACAGGAGATGGATGCATGAGCCAGGAACGCTACGGTATCCGCCGCTTCGCCTTGCTGAACACCGCCGGTTACAGCCTTGGCTTGTTCCCGTTGGAACACCCGCTGTCGGTGTATGGCGCCAACAACCTCGGCAAGAGCGCCTCGATCAACGCCTTGCAGTTCCCGATTCTGGCGCGCATGTCGGACATGAGCTTTGGCAAGTACAGCCTTGAGCAGTCCCGAAAGTTCTACTTCGCCTCCGACACCAGCTACATTCTGGTGGAAGTCTCCCTACCGCACGGCCCGCATGTAATTGGTGTAGTCGGCCGTGGCCCTGGCGGTGGGTTCGGTCACCAGTTCTTTGCCTATGCGGGCGAACTGGATCTGGGTCACTATCAGAAGAACGACACCTGCCTGCGTCAGAAAGAGCTGTTCAGCAACCTGGAAAGCCAGGGCCTGAAAGCCTACGAATTGAAACCCGATGAGCTGCGTCGTTTGCTGGTGGGTGGGCACACCTCCATTCCGTTGGACCTGACCCTCATTCCGTTGCGCTCCACCAGCGAGCAGAGCCTCAAGACGTTCAGGGCACTGTTCATCAACTTGCTGCACATGCGGGAAATCACTGCCGCCAAACTCAAGCAGCTGTTTCTCGATGCGTTCGAACACAGCTTGCGTTCCGGTAGCGTCGATTACATCGCTGCGTGCGAAGAAGCGTTTCGCGATGTACGACGCATGGAGCAGGACTACAACTCTCTGGTCAAGGCAGGCCCACTGGTTGAAGCCTTGGCTGCGGGTGTGGCGCAACGTGATCTGCTGCGCGGCAAACTGCATCGTTTGTCACCCTTGCTGGATTCGTTGCTCGGCACCTGGCTGGATTACTCCTCGGCGCGCAAAGAAGAGTTGGTCATCCAGGCCGAATACTATCGCGGCCAGCAGGATGAATTGCAGAACGATCAGCGCGGTGGCACCCAGGAGCTGATGCGACTGGAACGGGAAATCAGCAGTCTCCAGCGCTGGATCGGTGAGCTGGCAGTCCTCAAGAATCGCTTCGCCCTGATCGACGACGCCAAGGTCCTGGAACAGCAATTGCTGGCAGCCAAGGACGCTCACGACGAATTGGCTGGCGCCCTGGCGCAATCCCGTCAATTCAGCGCCGAAGACCTCGACGAACGTCTGCGGGATCTGGAAAAACGCCTGAAGTCTGTGAAGCAGCAGCTCGATCACGCTGACAACAACAGTTATGCACGTCTGCGCGAAGAGTTCTCGCAGCCGGACGTCGAACGCTTGATGCGTCTGTTCAACAGCGCTCTGTTCAGCCTGCCGCTGGGCGAGCAAGGGATTGCGCTGGATGACGGCGACGCTTGGGTCAAATCCCTTGAAACGATCCTTGATAGTTTCAAAGGCGATCAGTTCCAGGTGCCGGGCCTTTCGATCAATCTGACCAATATCGAGCCGCCTGCCCTGCAAGCGCTGGCTGATCGTGCGGCATTACGCGACCAGAAAGACCGCCTTGAGAAGGAGCTGAAGCAACTCAAGACTCAACAGGCTGTGGCGGCTGACCGTTCTGCGAGCAAGACCCAGACCGAGGCGCTTTATCAGCAAGTGCTGGATGCGCAGAAAGCCCTGGAAGATTTCCGTCGTTGCCAGACCCTCAGCGCTGAAGAGTCCGACAAACATGAGCAGTTGGCTCAGATGGAAGCCGCACAGGACGAACTCAAGCGCTCCAGCGATGCGTTCACCGAGCGCGTTCAGCAGCTGTCGGCCAAACTGCAATTGGTTGCACGCCAGATCGGGGATCTGGAGTCCAAGCAACGCACCCTTGATGACGCACTGCGTCGCCGCCAATTGCTGCCGTCGGATCTACCGTTTGGTACGCCATTCATGGACCCGGTCGACGACTCGCTGGAAAACCTGCTGCCCCTGCTCAACGATTATCAGGACAGCTGGCAAGGCCTTCTGCGCAGCGATGGGCAGATTGAAGCGCTGTATGCGCAGATCCGACTAAAGGGCGTGGCCAAGTTCGACAGCGAAGAAGATGTCGAGCGTCGTTTGCAGTTGCTGATCAACGCTTACGCTCACCGCACCGACGAAGCGCTGACACTGGGCAAGGCGCGTCGCGCAGCGGTCACCGATATCGCGCGTACGCTGCGTAATATCCGCAGCGACTACGACAGCCTTGAGCATCAACTGGCGTTGTTCAATCGTGAGATCAACAAGCGTCAGGTCTCCAACCTGGCCAGCTTCCGCATTGTGCTTGCACCGAACAAAGAAGCGCTCAAGCACATCGATCAGATCATCCACAGCGCTGGTCAGTATGAAGAAGGCGAAACGCTGTCGGTGTTCGACCTGAGCCAGAGTGCCGAGCAAGACAACAAGAACGAAGAAGCCAAGGAGTATCTGGCGCGGCTGGTGGCAGCAAACCATAACCAGTTGGGCTTGAAGGACCTGTTTGAATTGGCGTTCGAGATCACCAAGGTCAACGGCCAGCCAGTGATTCATACCGACATCGATGGCGCTGCGTCAAACGGCACCACCATGACCATCAAGGCGCTGACCAACATGTACTTGTTGCTGCACTTGATGGATCGGGATCAAGCCGGTCGGGTGCGTTTGCCGTACTACCTGGACGAGGCAGCCGACATTGACGAGAAGAACCAGGCCGCGTTGCTGGAGACGAGCCTGCAGTTGGGCTTCGTACCAATCCTTGCGAGCGTGAAGCCTCAGGTTTCAGCGCACGTAGCGATCGACCTGGAAGGCGGCAGCGGGCCTAACGGCATCTACATTGATGAGGCGGACTGGAAGTACATCCGTCGACGTGATGAGATAAAGGCTGTTGTTGTAGAGGTCGAGGAAGAAGCTGCAGAGTGACCTGAACGATGCAACAAGAGGCCGCATGAGAATGCGGCCTTTTTATTGGCCTGGATTTGCGTGGTATCGCGGGGAGTAAATACCGGGTATTCCAAAGCCACCTTTTGTAGGTGGCTTTTTTGTTTCCGGTTTCTGCTGGTCAACTCTTTTGGTGGGAGCTGCGCTCAGCTCTTTTCGAGCAGACAAACAAAACCCCTGAACGCGTCAGCGATCAGGGGTTCTGGAATTTAATCTTGACGATGACCTACTCTCACATGGGGAAACCCCACACTACCATCGGCGATGCATCGTTTCACTGCTGAGTTCGGGAT
>NZ_UWFA01000069.1 GCF_900601905.1 Pseudomonas viridiflava | reverse complement strand
GATAGGACCCAGACCTTCCATTCATTGCGTCATTCGCTGGCGGGCGCTTTGAAAGCCGCTGAGGTGCCTGTGGGGACCGCTGAGTCGAGCTTGGGGCACGCCTCAGGTTCGATTAGCTACGACCTGTACGGGGCTGGTAGTGGGGTACAGGTCGCAAGGATGGCTGAGGCGTTGAAGACAGCCCTGCTATAAGCCTCTGGAGGTCTCCTCAAATCTGAGTAGTCCTAACCAGTCGATGACCATGAGTAGCCTTGAGATTGCTGAACTGACCGGGAAGCGTCATGCAGATGTAATGAGGGACGTAAGGTCAATGTTTGCCGAGCTTGAGACCACTGAGCGCAGTTTTGCGTTCAGCTACAAAGACTCAACCGGAAGATCCCTACCGTGCTTCAAGCTGGACCGACACCACACCGAATGCCTCCTAACGGGCTATAGCGCCAAGATGCGCATGGCTGTGATCAAGCGGTGGCACGAACTGGAGGAGGGCGTAAGGCAGGGACCCGATAAGGCCATCATTGAGTCCCTCTCAGG
>NZ_UWFA01000002.1 GCF_900601905.1 Pseudomonas viridiflava | reverse complement strand
GAGCGGATGTCGCCGCGTAGCAGCGGTTCCAGCCAGCGGGTTTTCTGCTCCTCGTTGGCGTAACGGACCAATACCTCCATGTTGCCGGTGTCGGGCGCCGAGCAATTGAACGGTTCCGGCCCGAGCAGCGAACGGCCCATGATCTCCGCCAGCGGCGCGTATTCCAGGTTGGTCAGCCCGGCACCGCGTTCGGACTCGGGCAAAAACAGGTTCCACAGCCCCTCGGCCCTGGCCCGAGTCTTGAGTTCTTCCATGACGGCCGTGGGCTGCCAGCGATCACCTTCGGCCACTTGCTGCTCGAAAACCGCTTCGGCCGGATAAACGTATGCGTCCATGAACGCGGTGACGCGCTCACGCAGTTCCTGCACCTTCGGGGAATACGCGAAA
>NZ_UWFA01000066.1 GCF_900601905.1 Pseudomonas viridiflava | reverse complement strand
CAGCATGGGAGTACTCCAGACGTAATACGGCTACAAAACGATGAAATGAACGAGTCAGCTCAGCGGGAGCGGTACGTGGAGTGGGGGCGCAAGAGGGGTGCACATCAAGAAATCAGCAAGCATTGCAATCACCATTATTGTTGTTAATTGGGCCTGAGAGCGCGTGGAGCGACACCCGGGCTGGCCGGTCTTTTTGCCGGAAGTGAGGCGATGCTAATTGCGCAAGCTTTCACCGACCTTTCAATCGGTGTTTGTGGTCACTTTATTCAGTGTTTGTGGTCACTTTAAGGCCACACGCTTAT
>NZ_UWFA01000437.1 GCF_900601905.1 Pseudomonas viridiflava | reverse complement strand
CGCACCGCTCTACGCGAAGATGGGCTTCGTCAGCTTCGGTGAAGTTCAGCAGCGCCAGGGCCAGGCACAGTTGCCAGCGCCGACCGCCCTGAAGGCTGGCGAACATTGCCGCGCCCTGACCGAGACCGACCATGCGCGCGTCATTGAGCTGGCCAATGCGGGCACGGGCATGGATCGCTCGACGGTTATGAACGACGTACTCGATAACCTCGAACACGCAGTGGGCATCGAGCGCGACAGCCAGCTGAAGGCCTTCGCCCTGATGCGTCCGTTCGGTCGTGGCCTGTGCATCGGCCCGGTGGTTGCCGAGGACGTGGATCAGGCCAAACACATGATCGAACAGTTGCTGGCCAAGGTGCCGTACGCCTTCGTGCGCATCGACATACCCACCCACTGCGGCCTGGCGGACTGGCTAGAAGCAGCCGGCCTGAAACGCGTGGACAGCGTGACCTGCATGAGCATGGGCGCAGTTCCGCAAGCCCGCGAAGGTGTGAGCCAGTTTGCGTTGATAACCCAGGCGATCGGTTGAGTGCCCGGAACAACATCATCATGCCAATGCTCCGCGTCGGCATGCCGTTCTGGACGCTCCGCGTCCTCTTTTGTGACGCAGAGCGTCACGCACTGCATTCCCACGCTGGAGCGTGAGGAACGATAATCTCAACTATCGTGCGACGCTCTGCGTCGCATGCAGTTCTG
>NZ_UWFA01000213.1 GCF_900601905.1 Pseudomonas viridiflava | reverse complement strand
TTGAGACAAGCTGCAAAAGCGTGCTTTTGCCAGAACCGTTGTGGCCCACAAGCGCCAGCGACTCGCCCTTGTGCAGGGTGAACGACACGTCGCTTACCGCCATGAAGTGCTCGGCGTACTCCCGGTGTCGGGCGTCAAACAGTCCTAGAAACTTTTTCTTCAGACCGCCTCTGTTATGGCGCAGGACGAACTGCTTGGTGAGGTTTTCGGCCTTGATGACGACGCTGCTCATAAGTACTCCACCGCACGGTCTACTCGTCTGAATATGGCGAGGCCGGCTACAAGCGACGTGGCGCCCAGCACTACGCAGAGGACCAGTTCACGGGTATCCGGAATGACACCGGCATGCAGAATGCTGCTGAAACTGTTGAAATACAGGGCTACCGGGTTGTAGGCCGCGATACTGGCAATACCCTCGGGCAGCGAAGAGG
>NZ_UWFA01000268.1 GCF_900601905.1 Pseudomonas viridiflava | reverse complement strand
GGGCCGGGGTGATGCCGATGACGATCAGCATCACCTTGGACAATTCCCCAAGGCCGAACACGATGAACAGAATCGGCAGGATCGCCAGCGGCGGCACCATCGACAGCACCGTCAGCAAGGGCGACAGCGGCGCACCGAACAGTGGCAGAATGCCCGACGCAATGCCCAGACACAGACCCAACAGCGCGCTGATTCCCAGGCCGATAGCCAGACGCTTGAGGCTCGATGCCGAGTCTTGCCACAACAGGTAGTCGCCGGTTCGCGTGTCTGCGGTGAACGC
>NZ_UWFA01000003.1 GCF_900601905.1 Pseudomonas viridiflava | reverse complement strand
AAGGACCTGATCGAGCAGGAACGCATGGTCAAGGAAATGATGAACTGACTGCGCTGTAACACCAGTACCGAAAACGAAAAGCCCGACAGTCGAGTCGGGCTTTTTGCTTGCGTTTGTCAGCCCTGTCAGGCATTGCCCGCCTGTCTCATGCGCGCTGCGTGAGTGAAATCCAGCATGCGCTGCAAAGGACGCACTGCATTGGGAATGACCGCAGGGTCGACGAATATCTCGTTAGTGCCCTCTCTCAGGCACTGCAACGTGCGTTCAAGGGTGTTCATCGCCATCCAAGGACAGTGCGCGCAACTGCGGCACGCCGCGCCATTACCGGCCGTTGGCGCTTCGATGAAGATCTTGTCCGGGCACAGCTGCTGCATCTTGTAGAAAATGCCGCGGTCCGTGGCCACGATGAAGGTCTTGTTCGGCAAGCGTTGCGCGGCGGCGATCATCTGGCTGGTAGAGCCCACGAC
>NZ_UWFA01000091.1 GCF_900601905.1 Pseudomonas viridiflava | reverse complement strand
CGAGCCGCCGCTGCTCACGGTGTGTGCATCAGGACTCAAGATCAGACCCAGCGTCGGCAGCAGCAAACCGATGCACACCACCAGCACGCAGAGCCTCCTGCAGGTCCAGCTCATTCGCTGAATCAGCAACAGGCCGATGGTCAGGGCAAATGCTGCGGCCGGCGCTTTACTGGTGGTCAGCACAATGGCGTAGAGCGCCACCGCACTGAGCAGCATCATCACCAGTCGCGAGCGCAGGAACATGAACAGGTACAGGGTGTAAAAGGCGATCAGGATCGACAGCACATTGGACACCCGCGCAAAGCCTGCGACGCGGTCCACGTCGTCCGCGCTCCAGGTGG
>NZ_UWFA01000332.1 GCF_900601905.1 Pseudomonas viridiflava | reverse complement strand
ATAAAGGACTATCACTGTGAGTGATAAAGCACTGGGAAAAAGCGTTTAAGTTCTGTGAAAAAAAAGATGACGCGTCACCCGACCGTCAATGTGTAGCAAACTGATTAGTCATACGATAACTTATGAGGCGCTCAGCACTGACATCAATAACCCTGAACTGTACAAGTTCGTTCAAACAGAGCATGTCGCAAACTTGCAAAATACCAACGATCTTTGGCAGCGGCCTTTACAGTAGAGGCTACCTCCTCACAGTCGTTTGAACGCCTCAGAAGCTGTGCGCGCGAGTACGCTCTGCAGGACGGCGCATGGCTTTTCTCGCCGAACAACTGACCCTACATGGGTTTTCCTGCGAGCGGCGGTTTCAGGGAGCGTCGTTTCAACCTCCTGGCCTGCC
>NZ_UWFA01000559.1 GCF_900601905.1 Pseudomonas viridiflava | reverse complement strand
GACTGCATCTGCAGACGTTCCAGCGCCTGACGTGTCGAGTCATGTTGCGCCTTGAGCGACCCCAGACGCACCGACAGTTGATGGCTGCGGTCGTTCTGCAGGCGGGCTTCCTGACGCACACGGTCAAGCCGCTCGCGCAGGCTGTCACGCTGGGCCTGCAGCACTTCGCGCTGTTCGGTATCCAGCGCCATGGCGTCGAGCGCGTCCTGCAATTCCAGACGTGACTCACCCAGATGCTCATGTTCAAGTGCGCGCTGCTCGCCCAGCTCGGCCAGCTCTTCATCCAGACGGGTACGGCGCAGGGTCAGCTGCTCGACCTTGGCCCTGGCCGCCGACAGCCGCGCCTTGAGTTCGCTCTGCTGGCGCGTTTCGTCCTGCACGCGACGGCGCAGTTGCTCTCTTGATT
>NZ_UWFA01000193.1 GCF_900601905.1 Pseudomonas viridiflava | reverse complement strand
CACTGGCTCAGGGCGATCAGCAGGCCATTCGGCTGTTCGCCATGTCGGCCAGCATCCTCGACGACCGGACCGGGTATTACCGCGTATTGGAGGCCAGCCAGAAAAGCACGACCGACATAACCCAATGGCTGGAGTGGTTTCTGCGCACATTGCTGAGCAGTATTGAGCATGCCTTGGCTCGCATTGAACGCGTGCTGGCCAAAACACGGTTTTGGCAACTGCACACCCGCGACGGCTTGTCCGCCGAGCAGGTAAAGGTGCTCAATCGTCTGCTTGACGGAGGCGAGCGCGGTTTTGAAGAGGGGCTGAGCGCTGCGCAGTATCAAGCCGTGGCGAAAGTTTCCAAAGCCACGGCTACCCGTCATTTAAGCGCCCTGCTCGCCAACAACTGCCTGGTGCGCTTGCCAGGTGGCGGTCGAAGTACACGCTATCAGATCAATTGGTCTGCGCTGTAGCGAGCCGCAAAACCAACGGCGCTGCTAACGCTTCAGGCGCGCCCCACTGGTCGCAGTGACCGCAGCATCCAGTTC
>NZ_UWFA01000028.1 GCF_900601905.1 Pseudomonas viridiflava | reverse complement strand
TCAAGGGGCTCACGCAACTGGGCGTCACGCTGGTGGTGGTCACCCACGAGATCGGCTTCGCCCGCGAAGTGGCGGACCACGTGGTGTTTCTCTGTGATGGCCAGTTGATTGAGCAGGGGCCGCCGGAACAGATTTTCCACCAGCCCCGACACCCTCGCACTGCTGCCTTTCTCGGCAAGGTGCTGTGAATTTCCCGTTTTCAAGGAGCGACTGCTGATGTCAGTGAACACTGCCCGTATCACCCTGCTGACGATTGCCGTCAGTCTGGCGCAAGGTGCCTTTGCGTCCACCGCGCAACCGGTCGACCTGAGCCCTGATCGACAGCGCATTCATGTACCACGCAACGAAGCGGCCATCGCGCAGACCCCGGCGGGCTTCAAGTTCGCCCAGCCGGGCAAATTCACTGTGGCTGTTTCCGGCGTTGCCGGGCCGCCTTTGGCGC
>NZ_UWFA01000025.1 GCF_900601905.1 Pseudomonas viridiflava | reverse complement strand
CGCACTGCCCAGCGCAAAACAGGTGCGCAGGTATTTACCCCTGAACGGATCATCTTTCGTTTCACCGGTCCCTGAGGAACATCCAGCATATCGCTGGCCCAGGTTGGCAACAGCTCGATACCGGCCTGCATCATCAGCACGCCAAAAGGTTTGGCCAGGAGTTCGGCGCTGGGGCGTCCAGCAGCAGTCGCAGCACTTCCCGGCTGCGCTCGTCGCATACAAGGTCTTTGCGAACCCTGACAAGGTAGTCGGTAATCGCGTTGTGTGAGCGCGGTACGTCCTGTGCTCCAAGC
>NZ_UWFA01000009.1 GCF_900601905.1 Pseudomonas viridiflava | reverse complement strand
CGATGGTGCCGTTCTTTTTGTATTCGCCGTTATTTTTGTAATCGAACAGCGTGACTAGACCGGTGCGGCGATTGAGTTCCCAAATGGGGCCTCGGGAGGGTTTTACCCAGAGCTTTGGGAATTTGTGAATGACGAGGGAGCCGATTAGCCAGCAGCCTAGAGGCACACCTGCAAGTATCGTTGACACAACTAGGTACGACGCGACAACTTCTCTCCAACTAATATTCTTCGATATTGCCAAATCCAACAGGCAAGTTATAAGAGTCATCACAATTGCAAAAAAAAATAGAAATCGCCCCCCTCCGTATAGAAACAGCCAAAACTGCGACCTAGTTGACCACAACGAAAACCTGAACCGCTCATGATCGTGCCGATCATGAAAGTCCACATGCTCGTAAGGCGCTGGCACATAAGTGCCTGCCGCCTGCTGCTCTGCTCGCTCCTTGCGCATTCGCTCGCGGAACCGCAAGTTATTGGGTGCACGCTTACTCATGAAGGCGTCCGGCGCAAGCTCAAGTGGATCCCCCCACGGCAAGCGCTTATTGCCAAAACGTCTTAACCATGAGCGCTTCTCAGACGGTGGCTGATTGGGGATCTGATCTGAGCGGTAAGCCGTGGGCGCGTAGTAAGGTGTTTCTGTCGTGGTCGCTGTCATGTTCTTAGTCCACATACCGGACATAACGCGCCATCAGGTTTGGGCGTTGAAAGGTGTCTATACCGTCGATGTTGTCCAGCAAC
>NZ_UWFA01000138.1 GCF_900601905.1 Pseudomonas viridiflava | reverse complement strand
CTCACCTCTATGCATGTCTGACCCCGCGCCCAATTCAATTGTACAAATGTACCTTTGCCCTTTAAGCGATGCCGACGCTAAAGCGGCCGAACTTAACAGACAGCGCCTCCTGAGCAAGACGCCGAACGCTTTCTTTAACCGTTCCGACATCGACACCGGGCTGCAGGACAAGAAAAACATCGAGCGCTACCCTGTACGTGTCTTCACTGCAGGCCACGGGGGAAACAGGCTGCGTGGGCGTAACGTCGACGAGCTCCGCATCCGCACACTTGATGATATTCACAAACCCTGCAGGCTCACGCGTGATGTACTCGCCGGCGTCTTTACCCAATAGCGGAAACACTGAGCCTACTAGGCCTGCGTACCAGTACGAGCTATTACCGCAGCCCGTGATGCGTAGCATTGTCGTCTTCAAAGACCTACCTCGTCATTCGAGCCCAGGCGGCTCGAGCACC
>NZ_UWFA01000022.1 GCF_900601905.1 Pseudomonas viridiflava | reverse complement strand
TGGCAGCCTGACTCGCGAAGACTTGTCCAACTACATCGTTTCCAACATTCAGGACCCGATCTCGCGGACCTCCGGTGTGGGTGACTTCCAGGTGTTCGGTTCGCAGTACGCGATGCGCATCTGGCTGGATCCGGCCAAGCTGAACAACTTCCAGTTGACGCCTGTGGACGTGACCACCGCGGTCAGTGCACAGAACGTGCAGATCGCGACCGGTCAGCTGGGCGGCCTGCCAGCGCTTCCCGGCACTCAGCTGAACGCGACCATTATCGGCAAGACCCGCCTGCAGACTGCCGAACAGTTCGGCAATATTTTTCTGAAGGTCAACGCTGACGGTTCGCAGGTTCGTCTTAA
>NZ_UWFA01000539.1 GCF_900601905.1 Pseudomonas viridiflava | reverse complement strand
GAGTAACCCGAATGGGCCGGAAGGTAATCGGGGCCAGGAATCTATTTGAAAGTGCGTACGAGCGTGTTCTGCCACATAGCCACACGCTTGACGCGATTGTCTTCGGTTTCAAGAATTTCCAGCCGGTAAGGCCCGATTTTCAGGCAGACCGGCGCCTGCGGGATGGTTTCCAGCGCTTCGGTCACCAGCCCGTTAAGGGTTTTCGGGCCATCGCACGGCAGGTGCCAGCCAAGGCTTTTATTCAGTTCGCGAATGAAGCAGCACCTTCCACTTCAAGGCGTCCGTCTTCCTGAGGCTTGACGTGCGGGTTGTCGAGCTTCTGCTCGCCTTCGAATTCGCCGACGATTTCTTCGAGGATGTCTTCAAGGGTCACAATGCCCAGCACTTCGCCATATTCATCCACTACAACACCCATACGACGCTGCTGTTT
>NZ_UWFA01000010.1 GCF_900601905.1 Pseudomonas viridiflava | reverse complement strand
GAATAGGCAGGCGAGGTGCCAGCCCGGGCAACCTCGCTGAGCAGAACCCCTGCTCGACCAGTGCGAGAAAAAGACGTTTGAGCATGTTCCGGCACTCGATCTTGAACGACTGAGGCAGAGTGCCGTGAACCTGCGGCAGTGTCTAGCCCGGTGCTATCGGATGTCGCTTCCAGGCAATAAGTCAGAAGCAAAAGCAGGGTGCCAAACGAAAAAGAGCGCTGCTCTCTCAAACCCGGAGGCTTGAAACAACAGCGCTCGCTTCATGCACAACAACTCAGCGCATGACGATACCGCGGCTGGCCATGTAAGCCTTGGCTTCAGGCACCGTGTATTCACCGAAGTGGAAAATACTCGCGGCCAGTACGGCACTGGCGTGGCCTTCCAGCACGCCAGCGGCCAGATGCTCCAGACTGCCGACACCGCCAGAGGCGATCACCGGAATGCCCAGTGCGTCACTGATGGCACGGGTGACACCC
>NZ_UWFA01000085.1 GCF_900601905.1 Pseudomonas viridiflava | reverse complement strand
CCAATGCACGGGCCAGCAGACAGCGCTGCTTTTCGCGGCCGGACAGCGTGTCGAAACGATGCTGTTCATAACCTTCCAGCCCGACGGCTTTAAGCGCTTGCTGAACGATGGCGCGGTCTTCGGCACTGTCCGCTGCGAAAAACCCCTGATGAGGTGCGCGCCCCATCGTGGTGACATCCAGCAGCGTCAGGCCGAAGGCGTCGGGAAACTCTTGGGCAACCACCGCGACACGCTGCGCGCACCAGCGCGGGCTGCGGCTCCAGATATCGTGGCCGGTCAGCGTGACGTTGCCGCTGTGCGGACGGCTGTAGCGGAACGCGCAGCGCAGCCG
>NZ_UWFA01000237.1 GCF_900601905.1 Pseudomonas viridiflava | reverse complement strand
CCACAAGGTGTGCACGATGCCCAGCGCGGAGTAGCAGTCGCGCATTTCGGGAACGAGTACACGCACCGCACGCACGTCGTAGATCTGGCTGAACGCCAGACCCTTGCGCTGCATTTTGCGCCAGATGGAATAGATGTGTTTGGCACGGCCGCTGATACCGGCAGTGACGCCGGTGGCCAGCAGTTCGTTTTCCAGCTGGGACATGACGTCGCTGATGAACCGCTCACGATCCAGACGACGCTCGTGCAACAGCTTGGCGATCTGCTTGTACTGGTCAGGCTCGAGGTAGCGGAAAGACAGGTCTTCCAGCTCCCACTTGATGTGCCCGATACCCAGGCGGTGGGCCAGCGGTGCATAGATGTCGAAGACTTCCCGCGCTACGCGGTTGCGCTTTTCGTCGTCGGCGTTCTTCAC
>NZ_UWFA01000116.1 GCF_900601905.1 Pseudomonas viridiflava | reverse complement strand
GAACTCAACCGCCGCACCGGTATGGTCACGCTATTCGATTATAAAAATAACGGCGAATACAAAAAGAACGGCACCATCGGCGAACTCACTGCGCCGTTTTACGAGTTCGATGCGTACATCATCTCTGCACCTGATCGTCAGGGCACGATGAATCATGTGTTGTGTCTCGCTCACCGTTATCGGGACATCGTGATCGAGTTTTCCTCCCTGGTGAACCTCGACACTCGCTGGCAACTGCCCTGCGCTTTATGGGATTACTTGCAGAACTACATGGACACCAGCGGCCCGCTGCCGGAGCTTCCGCGCTACGAAGAGTTTCGCCATCTCGACCCCACCACTGCCGCCCACGACCTGAAAACCGGCCGCAACCCGCGTTTCTGGATCGACATGGATGAGGCGACCTACAAGCTTTATGTGGATCAGTTGCTGGACAACATCGACGGTATAGACACCTTTCAACGCCCAAACCTGATGGCGCGTTATGTCCGGTATGTGGACTAAGAACATGACAGCGACCACGACAGAAACACCTTACTACGCGCCCACGGCCTACCGCTCAGATCAGATCCCCAATCAGCCACCGTCTGAGGAGCGCTCATGGTTAAAACGCTTTGGTAAAAAACGCCTCCCGTGGGGGGATCCACTTGAGCTTGCGCCGGATGCCTTCATGAGTAAGCGCGCACCCAATAACTTGCGGTTCCGCGAGCGAATGCGCAAGGAGCGAGCAGAGCAGCAGGCGGCAGGCACTTATGTGCCAGCGCCTTACGAGCATGTGGACTTTCATGATCGGCACGACCACGAGCGATTCAGGTTTTCGTTGTGGTCGACTCGGTCGCAGTTCTGGCTGTATCTATTGATCTTTGGCAAGGGGGCTTTTCTTGTGAGCATTGCTCCAGCGCTATTCACGCTTGGAGCTGCAGCATATTTAGATACCGAACCTTGGGAGGTTATTACGCTAGATCTAATTAACGGTTTATTTTCCTGGTTGCTGGGTATTCCGCTTATTTGCTGGGCCATCGGCTCCCTCGTCATCCACAAATTCCCCAAGCTCTGGGTAAAACCCTCCCGAGGCCCTATCTGGGAACTTAATCGTCGCACCGGAATGGTGACCGTGTTCGACTACAAAAATAACGGCGAATACAAAAAGAACGGCACCATCGGTGAACTCACGGCGCCGTTTTATGAATTCGATGCCTATATCGTCTCCCTCCCGGAGCGGCAGGGCTCGATGAATTATATTTTGTGTCTGGCTCACCGTTATCGGAACATCGAGATCAACTTCGCGTCCCTGGTGAACCTCGACACGCGCTGGCAAATACCCTGCGCGTTGTGGGATTACCTGCAGAATTACATGGACGTCAGCGGCCCATTGCCGGAGTTGCCGCGCTACGAAGAGTTTCGCCACCTGGACCCGACCACCGCTGCCTACGACCTGAAAACCGGTCGCAATCCGCGTTTCTGGATCGACATGGATGACGCGACTTTCAAACTGTATGTCGATCAGTTGCTGGACAACATCGACGGGATAGACACCTTTCAACGCCCAAACCTGATGGCGCGTTATGTCCGGTATGTGGGCTAAGACCATGACAGCGACTACTAAAGAAACACCTTACTACGCGCCCACGGCTTACCGCTCAGATCAGATCCCCAATCAGCCACAGTCTGAGGAGCGCTCATGGTTAAAACGCTTTGGTAAAAAACGCCTCCCGTGGGGCGACCCATTGGAAATTGCACCCGACGACTTCATGCAGGAACGCTCCCCGGCTAAATTGCGCTTCCAGGAGCAGATGTTTAAAGAGCGTGATGAAAAGCTGGCGGCAGGTACTTATGTGCCAGCGCCTTACGAACATGTGGACTTTCATGATCGACATGATCACGAGCGATTCAGGTTTTCGCTGTGGTCGACTCGATCGCAGTTCTGGTTGCATCTGCTGATATTTGGCAAGGGTATTTTTCTTGTATGTATGGTGCCGTTCATATTTGCGCTGCTGGCAGGCATTTACACGTTGCCACAGCCCCCGATGGAAATAGTTGAAGATACCTTCAAGTATGTGTTTCCTTGGACTACAGGTGTTCCTCTTATCTGCTGGGCCATCGGCTCCCTCGTCATCCACAAATTCCCCAAACTCTGGGTAAAACCCTCCCGGGGCCCTATCTGGGAACTTAATCGCCGCACCGGCATGGTCACCGTGTTCGACTACAAAAATAATGGCGAATACAAAAAGAACGGCACCATCGGTGAACTCACGGCGCCGTTTTACGAGTTCGATGCCTATATCGTCTCTATCCCGGAGCGGCAGGGTTCGATGAATTATATTTTGTGTCTGGCTCACCGTTATCGAAACATCGAGATCAACTTCGCCTCCCTGGTAAACCTCGACACTCGTTGGCAAATACCCTGCGCGTTGTGGGATTACCTACAGAACTACATGGACACCAGCGGCCCGCTGCCGGAGTTGCCGCGCTATGAAGAATTCCGCCACCTCGACCCGACCACCGCCGCCCACGACCTGAAAACCGGTCGCAACCCGCGTTTCTGGATCGACATGGATGACGCGACCTTGAAGGCTTATCTGGACCAGTTGCTAGATAACATCGACGGTATAGACACCTTCCAACGCCCAAACCTCATGGCGCGTTATGTCCGGTATGTGGGCTAAGACCATGACAGCGACTACTACAGAAACACCTTACTACGCGCCCACGGCTTACCGCTCAGATCAGATCCCCAATCAGCCACCGTCTGAGGAGCGCTCATGGTTAAAGCGCTTTGGTAAAAAACGCCTCCCATGGGGCGACCCATTGGAAATTGCACCCGACGACTTCATGCAGGAACGCTCCCCGGCTAAATTGCGCTTCCAGGAGCAGATGTTTAAAGAGCGTGATGAAAAGCTGGCGACGGGCACTTATGTGCCAGCGCCTTACGAACATGTGGACTTTCATGATCGGCATGATCATGAAAGGTTTAGGTTCTCATTGTGGTCGACTAGGTCGCAGTTTTGGTTGCATCTGCTGATATTTGGCAAGGGCTCTTTTCTGGTGCTAATTGGTCCATCGCTATTTGCGCTCGGATCAGCAGCACAATTAGATCCTGAGCCATGGACGGTTGTTGTGCCAGATTTGATCACAGGATTTTTTTCTTGGTTGCTTGGGATCCCTCTTATCTGCTGGGCCATCGGCTCCCTCGTCATCCACAAATTCCCCAAGCTCTGGGTAAAACCCTCCCGCGGTCCTATCTGGGAATTTAATCGTCGCACCGGAATGGTTACCGTGTTCGACTACAAAAATAACGGCGAATACAAAAAGAACGGCACCATCGGCGAACTCACTGCGCCGTTTTATGAATTCGATGCCTATATCGTCTCCCTCCCGGAGCGGCAGGGTTCGATGAATTATATTTTGTGTCTAGCTCACCGTTATCGGAACATCGAGATCAACTTCGCGTCCCTGGTGAACCTCGACACGCGCTGGCAAATACCCTGCGCGTTGTGGGATTACCTGCAGAATTACATGGA
>NZ_UWFA01000097.1 GCF_900601905.1 Pseudomonas viridiflava | reverse complement strand
GGTCAATGAGTGGTGGCGCGAACATTTGCATGACACGTACGCGCTGACCAGTGCTCTGGAACTGCAATACGAAACCCACTTCAAGCGCTTTCTGATGCCGACCGTTCGTGGCGCGGAGGAGGGCAGCAAGAAACGTTATGCCGGGCTGGTCACGCGTGCCGACGGCAGCGAAGAGATGGTTTACAAGGGGCTGGAAACCGTTCGCACCGACTGGTCACCACTGGCCCAGCAGTTTCAGCAGGAGTTGTACCTGCGGATCTTCAAGCGTCAGCCGTACCAGG
>NZ_UWFA01000314.1 GCF_900601905.1 Pseudomonas viridiflava | reverse complement strand
TAATTAGAGAGCACGCCGCTCTGGCCGCTAGAAACCAAACGGTGTCGTACGCAACTAGCTAATTGTTAATTTACAATTAGCATATAGCCAAATGGAATTTCCAAAGCCTTTTTTATAGGCATATTGTTACTACAGAACCGACCCCTTTCCAGGCGGAGGCGAATCATTCATGCCTATCGCCTGGAGCACCTTTATGAGCACACAACGACACCGCAAACTCGGCGCAATGGTCCACGGCGTCGGCCACGGTTGGGGCGAATGGCGCCACCCGCAGGCGCTGGCCAACGCCAGTGTGAACCTGGGCTTTTATCAGCAGCAGACCCACCTGGCCGAGGCTGCCAGGTTCGACTTCGTGTTCATCGCCGACAGCCTGCACATTCACGAGAAATCCAGCCCGCATTACCTGAAC
>NZ_UWFA01000051.1 GCF_900601905.1 Pseudomonas viridiflava | reverse complement strand
GTTGACCATTCTGAAAAGTGATGCAGCGCCGACAGCGGTTCAAGCGATTCCGGAAGCGACAGCCAAGACGCTGCAAGGCATGTTGCAACAGGTGATCGAAGACCCGCGCGGCGTCTATCGCGCTCGTGTGCCGTCCTATCACGTCGGCGGCAAGAGCGGCACGGCACGCAAGACGTCCATCGGCACCAAGGGTTACGCCGAGAATTCCTACCGTTCGCTGTTCGCCGGATTCGGTCCGATGAGCAACCCTCGCTACGCCATCGTTGTGGTGATCGACGAGCCGAGCAAGGGCGGTTACTACGGCGGTCTGGTTTCGGCTCCGGTGTTCAGCAAGGTCATGTCCGGCACGTTGCGTCTGATGAACGTGACGCCAGACAACCTTGCGCCACCGGAACAAGTCAATGTCGCACCTGCAGCCAAAGGAGGGCGTGGTTGATGGCCTTTAATC
>NZ_UWFA01000451.1 GCF_900601905.1 Pseudomonas viridiflava | reverse complement strand
ACGTTTCAGCGAATACCGCACCGACCTGACCGAACTGGCCCCCGACGATGAAGATCGCCAGCACCTGTTCGGTTCGGCCAGCTACCAGTGGACTCCGGGTCGCTGGGCAGGCGTACGTGCGCACTACAGCCACGACGACGGCAAGCTCAAGGATCAGGGTCAGGAACTCGACGACCTGGACAAGACCTCCAACGGCGATCTGACCTGGCTGGGTCTGCAGGCTGACAGCGATGCCTACAACTACCGCAACACCAATCAGCTCAACTACTGGGGCAGCCTGACCTGGCTCAACGGCGACCGTGACGAGATCCGCGTCAACGGCGTGAATGACCAGTATTTTGCAGGCGAGAAG
>NZ_UWFA01000080.1 GCF_900601905.1 Pseudomonas viridiflava | reverse complement strand
GGACTAGGCAGTGACCGAGGGCCACGTCTGCCGACAGGCACAGGTCAGCCGACAAGCTCGGGTCATCCGACACAAGCACGCTCAGCTCAGAGATCAAGCCGACCTTGGCCGCTTCATGCAGGTTGCGCTTGAGTCGATATCCCTCAAGCTTCCAGAACTCTTCGCGAGCCGCTGCCTTCGCCTTGCTCGTCGCATGGTTGCGCCCGATAGCCTCATTGAAGTTCGCAGCGCTTACCGCCGAAGCTTGCCCAAGAGCAACGACAAACCCTAAAGAGTCGATAGCAGCCGCTACAGTGGTCGTCGTGCCAGGTATCACATACGTGTGAATGCTCAGCGAGTCGACCAGTGCATCGATCTGCTCAGGCAAGATGCGCGGCGCTGTCAGGCCAAGGCCTACAATCTGCGCCTCAAGTGTTGACGAGTTGTTCATTGGACCATTCCAAGAAAGTTAGAGGGCTTACCC
>NZ_UWFA01000351.1 GCF_900601905.1 Pseudomonas viridiflava | reverse complement strand
TGTTCCAGATCGCTGCCGACATGCCGAAAATGTTCTTCAAGGAAGACTGGACGCCACCGTTTGCCGACAAGGTGATCTTCACCCTGGCACCGGTCGTGGCCATGAGCGCCCTGCTGATCGCGTTCGCGGTGATCCCGATCACCCCCACCTGGGGCGTGGCGGATCTGAACATCGGCCTGCTGTTCTTCTTCGCAATGGCCGGTCTCTCGGTCTATGCGGTGCTGTTCGCAGGCTGGTCGAGCAACAACAAGTTCGCCCTGCTGGGCAGCTTGCGTGCCTCGGCGCAGACCGTGTCCTACGAGG
>NZ_UWFA01000378.1 GCF_900601905.1 Pseudomonas viridiflava | reverse complement strand
GTACTGCACCGCCCCCTACCAGACAAATCCAAAGCACGCGACGACATCCTTTTCGGTGTGTGAAGGTTTATCGGGCGCAGTATATAGGGGCGGACGGACATCGTTTGTAATGTTTTATGCGGAACAGACCCTCGTTACGCATGCTTCAAACCAGGCATCTATCCTTCTCACGCTCCAGCGCATTCAAGATCGGACGCGGAGCGTCCAGAACGTCGTTACCACGCAGGGCGTGGTAACGATAACCATGTGAGTGGGCGAGCAGCGCTTGGTCAGTCCAGCGCCTTCCAGATGTCGCCGGCGTATTCGCGAATGGTCCGGTCCGAGGAGAACCAGCC
>NZ_UWFA01000281.1 GCF_900601905.1 Pseudomonas viridiflava | reverse complement strand
GGGTGACAAAGTGCCACTGACCCTGACCGTTGAAGATGCCAAGGGCGTGAAGGAGTCGATTCAGGTCACCGCAGTGGCCAAATCGCTGACCACTGACGAACACGGCGGGCACGGTGACCACAGCGGTCATTGATGTGCTGGCTGGTGCGTGTGTCTGAGCAAACGCGCATTCAAGATCGGACGCGGAGCGTCGGCATGATAGTCGCCCAGACACCTATCGTTCCTACGCTCCAGCGTAGGAATGCAGTGGGTGACGCTCCGCGTCACAGATCTGCGCCACGCCGCGCAATCAAGAT
>NZ_UWFA01000377.1 GCF_900601905.1 Pseudomonas viridiflava | reverse complement strand
GGTTGAACATCTGCAGCAGATGACGATTTTCCAGCGACGAATTGAATTTCTGTTGCAGTTCACGCGCCACCATCTTGATCACCTTCAAGTGGCCCAGATAGTGATGGATATTGTTGAACAGCATCTCCAGCAGAATAGCCAACGGCTGCTCAAGCGGGCGTTGCGTCAACAGTGACGTCAGCGGTTGATCGTCGTCGCAGATCAACAGCAATTGATCCTGCTTCAGCAAAACGCCGAATGACGAGACATCGAACGAAAAGCTGTCCTTGCCTGAATAGTTTTCAGGCCGCTTCCAGATCAGAAACAGCGCATCGGGATGAAACTCGATGCGGGAAACTTCATCCGGGTCCAGCGCCGATGCCACTGCGTGA
>NZ_UWFA01000151.1 GCF_900601905.1 Pseudomonas viridiflava | reverse complement strand
ATTGTACAGTATACATCGGTTATGGCCGGAGTAGTTTAGCGGCGTAGCCAAGTGTCCATTTGACTGACCCCATGTCGACGCCTGGCTCTGCGAACCTAAATCCGACGTCCGGGCTAAGCGCCCCTATCAGCCTTGCAAGCGGAGTGCCGAGGGGGAGCTCGCAAGCAGAAGCAACAGCAAAAAGTTTCTCAGCAACGTTCAAGGGATACTTTAAATCTGTACTTACACCCTCACACTGCAAAGTGTCCCTGTAGCGCTCGAGAACGCCGATAGGGGCTGCGTCCTCTGGCGTCTCAGGGGCCAGCAGGGGCGTGTGGCTCGATTCATGGTCATGAGTGGTCAGGGAGTGGA
>NZ_UWFA01000030.1 GCF_900601905.1 Pseudomonas viridiflava | reverse complement strand
AGGAGGCCCTGCGCGAAATGTTTAAGGATCTAAGATTCATGGTTGCCTCCGGCGGCAAAAACAGGCAGAAGTTGAATACGTACCTTCCAATACCTGTTTTTCTGCCGAAGTGGGTAGAGCTTTAACGGGTTGCGATGAAGGTTATTTCATGATGGGCGACATTTTGCATTTTTGTGTTTTTAATCAATGGGTTGGCGCTGATGTATCGGGTGTTTATGTTTCCAGTAACAGTGCCGGAAAAGGCTGGTCGCGGGAAACTAAAGTATTCCCGCTTACTGTGCGGCGGTGCGACATTGATC
>NZ_UWFA01000520.1 GCF_900601905.1 Pseudomonas viridiflava | reverse complement strand
GAACAACACCCTCTACCCAGGTCTGAGCGCCATGCAGGTCGGGCAAAGCCGTGTCGATCAGGCAGCCACGCAGATCGCCAGCAGCAATATCGAAGTGTCGGGCCGAAGCCAGTCTTCGGACTTCCAGCTCGAGAACCTGCGTTCGGTCGATCGAAGCCAGCGTTCCGACCTGCCCGCCAACATCGTCGAACTGGCGGCTGGCAAATCGCAGATCGAAGCTGGACTTGCTGCGCAGAGAGCCAGTAATGAAGCCTTGGGCACGCTGATCGATACCTACGCCTGATAA
>NZ_UWFA01000021.1 GCF_900601905.1 Pseudomonas viridiflava | reverse complement strand
CGCTTGCTTACCGGCCTGACCGGACTGGACAACCGCGACACGAACGGTTGCACCGCCTGCTGAACGAATGAATCGACGCCTCGATACACGCCCGCGCTGGGACTCGAACCCTTGATGGTCCAGACCACATCCGACCACAGCATGTCAGTGAAGAACGTCGTCCCTCCAGCCGCCCAGCGATCAAAAGCCTGAGTCACGAGCTGCTTGTTATGTGCCTCGGTATCCGGGGCGTAAGCGGCATGAGCGTTGCCGGAAATCAACCCGGCGCCAATCAGGGC
>NZ_UWFA01000297.1 GCF_900601905.1 Pseudomonas viridiflava | reverse complement strand
GAGCCAGACGAAAACTGCCGAAAGTAGGTAGTCTAAAAATTTAACAAATAACAACGCGCTGCTGATCGCCAGCGTTATGGTCAGCGGCAGGGCAAATATATTTATCTCAGGATCGCCGTCCACTAGGTAGAAAAATCCTGTGGCCAATAAAAGCATGTAGGCAATGCCTAGCAAGCGCCAGATGCAAAACACGGTCGTGGTGTGTTGTATCCAGCAAATACAGGCAAGGCTCAGTGTCAGAAAGCGGGTGAATAGATTAATCTTTACGGAAGGGCCAATCATCAACACCCATAACCAGGCTGCGC
>NZ_UWFA01000017.1 GCF_900601905.1 Pseudomonas viridiflava | reverse complement strand
CCTCATAATGCCACTCGATTTTCTCGCCGCTGGACTTGTCTTCAAAACTGACCAGTAGGCCAGGGCACAGCACGGCTTTGGCCTTGAGCACGTGCTTGAGGCGGCTGACCGAAAACTTGGGCGTATCGAAATACTTCGGATCAGGCGCGAAATAAACGCTGGTGCCGGTGTTGCGCTTGCCGACTGTGCCAATGACAGCCAGCTCGGTGGCCTTGTAGCCGTCGGCGAAGGTCATTTCGTACTCGTTGCCATCACGCTTGACCCGCACCCGAACCTGAGTGGAAAGCGCGTTGACCACGG
>NZ_UWFA01000180.1 GCF_900601905.1 Pseudomonas viridiflava | reverse complement strand
GCACACCGTGCCCAACTGGTCGGCAGCGGCCCGATAGATCACCCCGGTGCGCGTTAAAGCGCGGGCATACGTGCCCGCGAAAATGCCGTCGTTGATCAACCCGATGGAATACGCCGCCAGTTCCATCAGCAGCGGATCGGTGTCGTAAAGACGCACCAGCCCGCCGGAGTACCCGCTCGCCCCCAGGCTGCCGGCCGCGCCTTTGTCGATCAAGACGACCGACACACCTGCGCTGCACAGCTTCGCCGCGATACTGGCGCCGGTGATCCCTGCGCCAACCACCGCTATCTC
>NZ_UWFA01000501.1 GCF_900601905.1 Pseudomonas viridiflava | reverse complement strand
GTTCGTCTTCCGGCACGACCAGCCCCGCGACTACGCGGCCATCGGCGGCGCCGTGGTTGCGGTAGTGGAACATCGAGATGGTCCATTGCCCGCCGAGCTTGTTGAGGAAGTTGAACAACGCCCCCGGCCGCTCCGGGAATTCGAAGCGGAACACCACTTCATCGCTGACCCGCTCGGCATGCCCGCCCACCATGTGCCGAATGTGCAGCTTGGCCAGCTCGTTGTCGGTCAGGTCGATCACCGGGAAACCCTGATCGGACAGGCTCGACAGCAGTTCGGCACGCGGGTCGGTGTCCGGGTGA
Organism: Pseudomonas viridiflava; assembly: GCF_900601905.1. Lineage (GTDB taxonomy): Bacteria > Pseudomonadota > Gammaproteobacteria > Pseudomonadales > Pseudomonadaceae > Aquipseudomonas. The sequence goes on along the minus strand of NZ_UWFA01000501.1, from coordinate 271 downwards.
GTCTGCACGCCGACGAAGATGTGCGCTTCGCGGTCGGTGTAGTAACGGTAGTTGAATTCGGTGATCTGGCGCTTGCCGATGGCCTGGCAAAACGCCTTGAAGCTGCCCGGCTGCTCAGGGATGGTCACCGCGATGATCGCTTCGCGGCCTTCGCCCAGCTCGGCGCGCTCGGCGACGTGGCGCAGGCGGTCGAAGTTGACGTTGGCGCCGGAGTCGATGGCCACGAAGGTCTGGCCCTTTACGCCGTACTGCTCGACGTACTTCTTGATCC
>NZ_UWFA01000042.1 GCF_900601905.1 Pseudomonas viridiflava | reverse complement strand
GTGGACCGGCAGTGCATGGGAAATGCTCCCTGACCGAGTGCTTACAGTTCGTCGCGCATTAGCGCTTTATCAAGAGGGCCTGGGCGCAGCACGTGCGGTGCGTGTATTGCACGAGGAGGGTTTGGACTATTCCGATGCAGGTATAACTAAGCAGCAGATCTACAGACTGATAAAACCCCAGGCGTTACGGGGAGCAAAGTGTCTATCAGTAGATGGTGAAGATTTTGTGCTGGAGGACTACTACCCTCGGCTGATTTCAGAGTCAGAGTGGGCGGATCTGCAGCATCTGGCAGGGCAGCGCTTGCGACGGCGCTGCCACGGTGAGATACCGGGAATAATCGCAGGTATCGGTCTTACCTATTGCGGATATTGCGGCACAGCCCTTGTCGGTCAGAACATGAT
>NZ_UWFA01000385.1 GCF_900601905.1 Pseudomonas viridiflava | reverse complement strand
ATTTCTTTGCCCTTGGCGCCAATGCGCGCAACACCTTGCGCTCGGCGCTGCTGCACTGGCTGGATGAAGCCAATTCACCTCAAGCCAACGCCGAGCAGTTACTGCTGCCCATGAGCGACTGCAAGATGCATCTGCCAGCCAGGGTGGGTGATTACACCGATTTCTACGTTGGAATTCATCATGCACTGAACGTCGGCAAGCTGTTCCGGCCCGATAATCCATTGCTGCCCAATTACAAATATGTGCCCATCGGCTATCACGGTCGGGCCTCGACTCTCTGCCCATCGGGCACCTCGATCAAACGCCCGGATGGCCAGACCCTTGCGGCGGGCCAGGAC
>NZ_UWFA01000012.1 GCF_900601905.1 Pseudomonas viridiflava | reverse complement strand
TGTAGGTGGTCGGCTCGGCGTCTGGATCGCACTGCTCACTGGCTGCCAGCTCCTGGATCAGTATCAGTTACTGGTCCGCCATCAGCTGTAGCAGGCTGCTCTGACTCTGCAGCAGCTCTGTCTGCTTCATCTGCTCGGCCAGGATCTGGCTGAGTAAAGAGTTGCTGTGCTCGTTCATATGCCACCTTGCTCCACTTCTTGATCCACTCGCGACGGGCGTCGCATCCACTACAGGCCATCGGCGCCTGCTCCTTTGCTGTTCAGTTCACGTCGACCGCTTCGAGCAAGCACCATGTCTTGGCACCGATGGATGGCTGTGCAGAACTCCTGCTGATCC
>NZ_UWFA01000155.1 GCF_900601905.1 Pseudomonas viridiflava | reverse complement strand
GGACTTTTCTTCATGAGCTTCAGCCCCCTGATTCGCCAGTTGATCGATGCCTTCCGCGTGCTGCCGGGCGTTGGTCAGAAAACCGCGCAGCGTATGGCGCTGCAGTTGCTGGAGCGTGATCGCAGCGGTGGTTCGCGGCTGGCGCTGGCCTTGAGTCAGGCGATGGAAGGTGTCGGCCACTGCCGTCTGTGTCGCACGCTGACCGAAGAAGAACTCTGCCCGCAATGCGCCGATGTGCGCCGTGACGATACGCTGCTGTGCGTGGTCGAAGGGCCGACCGACGTCTACGCCGTGGAGCAGACCAGCTATCGCGGTCGCTATTTCGTGCTCAAGGGCCACC
>NZ_UWFA01000447.1 GCF_900601905.1 Pseudomonas viridiflava | reverse complement strand
ACCAAGGATCGTTGCAGGCCGAATTGAACGATAACGCCAGATACAGGCCCGGCGTATCAACCGGCAACGGTTGTGCAATCAGGTCTGCCGACAGGCTCAGCGTCTGCACCATGACCATCCCGGCATACCGCCCGGCCAGCACATAATCCACCTCGCCCAGCGCCAGTTTCTGAAAGGCCGGCGTCAGGCCCGACACGCGCTCCAGAGTCAGATGTTGCCGGGTCTGTGCTTCAAACAACGGCGTCAGGCGGGTCTTTTCCGAGATAGCGCCGGGATGCCCGTGCAGTTCGCTGATGGCATTGAACGATAC
>NZ_UWFA01000023.1 GCF_900601905.1 Pseudomonas viridiflava | reverse complement strand
GTATGGGGTTTTCACAGGACACGGTGTTGCCGCTATCGCTCAGTGAGCGGCTGGTGCGTTACAAGCGCAACAAGCCGATGATCGCGATGGGACTTCAATCACCTGGATGGCTTGCTCCCGATAACGGTGGTTAGGAGCGAGCTTGCTCGCGAAAAACTCACGGGCACCGCGTTCATTCAGGAAGCACACGTTATCGTTGACGTTTTTCGCGAGCAAGCTCGCTCCTACAGTGGGTCACTGTCAGACCAGGCCGGACTCTACCAGCAGTGCCTCAAGCCCCATCAAATCCGGCACCTTCGCCACAT
>NZ_UWFA01000026.1 GCF_900601905.1 Pseudomonas viridiflava | reverse complement strand
GGGCGGAGCTGATCTGACCGACCCGGACTTCGCGCCGGTGCTCGGAATCCAGCACGGCTTTTTCAAGACGCGGAATCAAGGCCGCAAGGCCCGCATCCATATCGTCCTTGCGCACGATTTCGCGCATTTCCTTCATGCATTCGTCGACAGCACGGTCAGAGCCTTCTGCCGCCAGACTGCTTCGCACCAGACCTCGCCGCAACAGGTCGAGCCGCGCATCCCAGCGCTTTTCAAGCTTGTCCTGTTGTTCGATTCCCTTGAGGTACTTCTCTCTCCAACGCTCCGCGTCGTCGCTCATGCAAGGCTTCCACCAGAGGGCACAGGCAGCGAGTCCCCACCCAGTGAAGCAGGCAGGCGAATCTCGACAGCAACCGGCAGGTGATCGGAAACGGGTTGAGCCAGCACCTATACGCGATCAAGTGTCAGGGTCGGGCTGAGCAAAATATGAACAAG
>NZ_UWFA01000068.1 GCF_900601905.1 Pseudomonas viridiflava | reverse complement strand
TCACCGACAAGGAAGCGCCGTTGATGCAGCGCATCAAGGCAGAGGGCGAAAACGCGACCGCCGACCTGCTGCTGACGGTCGATGCCGGCAACCTCTGGCAGGCCGAGCAGGTGGGCATCCTGCAGCCGTTTACCTCGCCAGTCATCGAAGCCAACATTCCGCCGCAGTATCGCTCGTCTACCCACGGCTGGACCGGCTTGAGCCTGCGTGCGCGCACCATCGCCTATTCCACCGACCGGGTAAAACCGGGCGACCTGACCACCTACGAAGCCCTGGCCGACAAACAGTGGGAAGGCCGCCTGTGCCTGCGCACGGCGAAAAAGGTCTATAACCAGTCCCTGACC
>NZ_UWFA01000135.1 GCF_900601905.1 Pseudomonas viridiflava | reverse complement strand
CCCATCAGGAGCTGCCAACGCCTTCCATACCGCAGGCCAGCCGTCATGGCATAGGCGTGAGGATCGCCTCTCAACTCACGGTTCATGTCGAGCCGTACGCCAACATGGACGAGGGCGATCTGATCGAGCTGTTCTGGAACAACTGCTTTGCCGCCTCACGGCGAGTGACCGCCTGCAAAATCGGCCAGCCTACCCACCTGCGAATCCCGGAGAGTTTTGTCCAGGATGGTCCGGCGCGGGTTTACTACCAGGTCATGCAGATCGGTCATGGCCCGGTGCGCTCGGCGGTGACGCGGGTACGGGTCAAAACCAGCCACCCGGGCGGCCACCCATCGGACC
>NZ_UWFA01000131.1 GCF_900601905.1 Pseudomonas viridiflava | reverse complement strand
CCCACGGGGATTTACGGTCTGTTGGAGCCGGGCTTGCCCGCGAAGAACGATGACGCGATATGCCTGAAGCACCGCGTCGTGTGATTCGCGGGCAAGCCTCGCTCCAACGGGGATTTACGGTCTGTTGGAGCCGGGCTTGCCCGCGAAGAACGATGACGCGATATGCCTGAAGCACTGCGTCGTGTGATTCGCGGGCAAGCCTCGCTCCCACGGGGATTTCGTGTCTGTTGGAGCCGGGCTTGCCCGCGAAGAACGGTGACGCGATATGCCTGAAGCACCGCGTCGTTTGATTCGCGGGCAAGCCTCGCTCCAACGGGGATTTCGTGTCTGTTGGAGCCGGGCTTGCCCGCGAAGAACGATGACGCGATATGCCTGAAGCACCGCGTCGTGTGATTCGCGGGCAAGCCTCGCTCCCACAGGCATTACCCTGTCTGTAGGGCCTTACGACAGGTCGTTCAGGATGTCGGCCATGTCGTCGGCATGCTCTTCTTCCTGGGCCAGGATGTTTTCGAAGATACGACGGGTTGTCGGGTCGTCTTCGCCGATGTACTGGATGATCTCCCGATAGCTGTCGATGGCAATCCGTTCGGCGACCAGATCTTCGTAGACCATTTCCTTCAACGTATTACCCGCAACGTACTGTGCGTGGGAGTTTTTCGACAGCAGGTCCGGGTTGAATTCCGGCTCGCCGCCCAGTTGCACGATGCGCTCGGCCAGTTGGTCAGCGTGTTCCGCTTCCTGCTGGGCGTGTTCGAGGAACTCCGCCGCCGCCACGCTCGCCTTCAGGCCTGTGGCCATGTAGTAGTGGCGCTTGTAGCGCAGCACGCAGACCAGCTCAGTGGCCAGCGATTCGTTGAGCAGGCGCAGCACGGTTTCGCGATCGGCGCTGTAGCCTTCGGTGACTGCACCGTTTTCTACGTTAATGCGGGCGCGCTGGCGCAGGGTGTTCACATCCGACAATTGCTGTTCATGACTCATCGTTATCTCCAAAGCTAATCCGGTATCCGTCTCGCTCTTGATGCGCTGGCCATTAAGGTTCTGGCTGGCGCTCGGCAGGATCGGTCAGTAACTGTGAGTCCCCGCAGCTCTGAAAAGTTTTATTACATTTCACCTTGGCAGCTCATAGCGAAATATTAAGAAACGACTGTCGCACGCCGCGGTCCCAGCCTTGAGACACAAAAAACTATGGAGATTCACCATGCTCAAGTTTCTAGGCAGCACCATCGGAATCATCTTCTTGATCGGCCTGATCGTGGTCATCGCCTTGTTCAAGCTCGTGTTCTAAAGATCACCCGCGCCAGGCGCCAGATAAAAGCGGCGCCCAACAAAAAGCCCGATGCATGCATCGGGCTTTTGCGTTTCAGCGAATCCGTTACATGTTGCGTTCGTTGGTTTCGCGTTGCTCGCAGGTCATGAAGCCTTTGTTGTCGACGCGGCCGTTGGCGTCGAAGCTGACGTGGTACACCTGCTCATGACCGTCTTTGTTCATGACATAGTTATTGCAAGTGCCTGGGTGCACTTTGCGCTGCACGCGAGTCGAAGGCGTGCCGCCAATGGTCAGCACCTGTTGCTGGGTCATGCCGTTCTCGACCTGCTTGACGATGGGCTCGTTGCGATAGGTCACGAAATCCACCGGGTTCTGCACGGTAGTGTTGGCGCAACCGCTGACTGCGGCGAGTACAAACAGTGCTGCGAGGCTCTTTTTGATCATGAAAGTCCACTCCAATGACAGAGCCATTGTTGGCCCGTTGCAGCTTGGAGCATTGGACAGGCGCGAAGGTTCGATTATTTGATGGCCTTGGGGCATCACCGTGCGCCGCGTACCGAATTGTCATCCATGCGCGCCATGCTGGGCCTGCGTTTGAATCAATTCCCGCTATGGTTCAGTCATCCCTTTCGCAGATCACACGAGGCTTGCGCCATGCCCCAGCAACAGTCGACGCGTTACCCCCTGGTGCTGGTCCCGGGTTTACTGGGCTTTGTGCGGCTGGTGGTTTACCCGTACTGGTTCGGCATCGTCAAGGCGCTGCGGCGTGGCGGGGCCACGGTCATTCCGGTGATGGTCTCGGCGGTCAATTCCTCGGAGATACGCGGCGAGCAGTTGATCGAGCGTATCCGCGAGATCCTGCGCGAGACGGGGGCCGAGAAGGTCAATCTGATTGGCCACAGTCAGGGCGCGCTGACCATCCGCTATGTGGCGGCCAGACATCCCGAGCTGGTGGCTTCGGTGACCTCGGTCGCGGGCCCCAATCATGGCTCCGAACTGGCGGACTTTCTCGAAAGGAATTTCCCCATGCACACCCTGCGCGGCCTGTTGCTCAATGGCTTGATACGTGTGCTGGCGTGGATCATGGCGCTGCTGGACACCGGTTATCGTGGTACCCGGCTACCCACTGATGTGGATGCTTCGCACCATTCCCTGACCAGCGCAGGCGTGGCGCTGTTCAATGAAAAATACCCCCAGGGCCTGCCGAAAACCTGGGGCGGGCAGGGTGAAGAACTGGTCAGCGGCGTGCGTTATTACTCCTGGTCCGGCACCTTGCAGCCGGGGCTCAGCGATCGGGGTCGTAACCGAATTGATGGCACCAACGTGACCTGTCGAATATTCGCCCGCACGTTCACAAAAGAGCGAGGTCAATGTGATGGCATGGTCGGCAGATTCAGTTCTCACCTGGGTACGGTCATTGGTGACAACTATCCGCTCGACCATTTCGACATCGTCAACCAGACCCTCGGTCTGGTCGGCAAAGGCGTCGACCCTGTGAAGCTGTTCGTTGAGCATGCCGCGCGTCTCAAAGCCGCCGGCCTTTAGTTGTTTGAGCCTTTGTTCGTAGTTTGCCGACCAGGTGGTCGGTATTGGAGTGATGCGATGAGCGATAAAGAGCACTACGAAATTGAATACACCCTGGCGGGTGAGCACCATGTTGATGTGATCGAAAACCTTGATGTGCCGATCATCGAAGTGGTTCAGGAGCTGGCTCTCAAACACCATGTCAGCCTTGATGATGATCAGAGCAACGCCGCTGAGCCGGGCATGCCCCACGCGGCAGGCATTACCGATGTGTCGATCCACAGCGTTGAAGATCAGGATGCATCGGTCAACGATCCGCTGAACGAAACCCTGTGGGAGGCGCAAACCGCAGGCTGAGCGGCGCTGTAGAAATCTTTGGCTACACTGCGTAACAGGTTGTGCCATCCGGCGCAGCCGCAGTTTGCGGCGCAAGCGCCGCGATAAAGACTTGCCGGAGATAAAAATAATGAACGTGCTGCGTGCCTCTTTATTGCTGGTTGGCCTGCTGTTGAGCGCACAGGGTTTTGCTGCCACGGCGCAGCAGAACAAGATGACGACGTGTAATGCCGATGCTTCTGCCAAGTCGCTCAAAGGCGACGAACGCAAGGCCTTCATGAGTACCTGCCTCAAGGCGTCGGTGCCAGCGACGCAGCAGGAAAAAATGAAAACCTGTAATGCCACGGCAACTTCGCAAACCCTCAAGGGTGATGCGCGTAAAGCGTTCATGAGCGATTGTCTCAAGAAGAAATAATTTTTCCCGCCTGCGTAAGCCACTGAAAAACATCAGGCAAGCGCCCTGAATCCGCCGATTCGGGAGCTTGCCTGACCGCCCTCGCACGATGCTCAAAAGCTTCTTCTACCTCGGGTCGTCTGATCACTGGTCGTAAGCTCCGAACGCTGGCAGACTGCCTGCCTCTTTGCGCCGTTCGTCTTGAGGCTCTATGCCCACGTTTTCCTCGCGACAAGTGTTGTTGGCCAGCTGGATTCTGGTGTTTGGCGGCCTGCTGATGGTTTTGCCGTTCAAACTCCTGCCGAGTCTGTTGGCCGGATTGCTGGTGTATGAACTGGTCAACATGCTCACGCCGCAACTGCAAAGGCTGATTGCCGGGGAGCGCGCCCGCTGGTTGGCCGTCGCGCTGCTGGGCACGCTGGTGGTGAGTGTCCTGGCGCTGATTTTTGCCGGTGCTTTCAGCTTTGTGCTGCATGAGGCCGAGAACCCCGGCGCCTCGCTCGACAAGTTCATGATCCTGGTGGACCGCGCCCGCGGGCAGCTACCGCCGTTCATTGATGGTTATCTGCCCGCCAGCGCTGCGGAGTTCCGCATTTCGTTGGGCGAGTGGATACAGAAGCATGTGGGCGAGCTGCAACTGATCGGTAAAGGCGCGGCGCACATGTTCGTGACCATGCTGATCGGCATGGTGCTGGGCGCCATCATCGCCCTGCAGCGGATTTCCGACGTGCACACCCGCAAGCCGCTGGCGGCTGCGCTGTTCACGCGGCTGAGCCTGTTGAGCAAGGCGTTTCGCAACATCGTTTTTGCGCAGATCAAGATCTCGCTGCTCAACACGGCATTTACTTCGGTATTCCTGGTGATCGTCCTGCCGTTGTGCGGCATTCACCTGCCACTGACCAAGACGCTGATCATTATGACCTTCCTGCTCGGCTTGCTGCCGGTGGTGGGTAACCTGATGTCGAACACGCTGATCTTCATCGTCGGCATGTCGATCTCGATCTGGGTGGCGCTGGCGGCGCTGGGCTATCTGATCGTGATCCACAAGGTCGAATACTTCCTCAACGCCCGGATCGTCGGCGGGCAGATCAATGCCAAGTCGTGGGAGTTGCTCATGGCAATGCTGATCTTCGAAGCAGCTTTCGGCCTGCCCGGCGTCGTGGCCGGGCCGATCTACTATGCGTATCTGAAGAGCGAGTTGCAGAAAGAGGGGTTGGTTTGACGGTCAACCTGTAGGAGCGCGCTTGCCCGCGATAGCGCCAGATCAGGCGACACATTTGTCGCCTTTCAGATCGAATCGCGGGCAAGCGCGCTCCTACCTACCAGTAACACTAGCCCTCAGCCATAGCGCTTTTTGGCCTCGATCGCCAATCCACTGCCGATGCTGCCGAAGATATTGCCTTCCACATGACGGGCATTGGGCAGCATCGCCGAGACGCTGTTGCGCAATGCCGGGATGCCGCTTGAACCGCCGGTGAAGAACACGGTGTTGACCTGATCAACCCGCGCACCGGCCTTGGTCAGCAACTCGGACACACTGTTACGCACTCGCTCCAGCTGCGAATCGATGGCCGCTTCGAACATCACCCGGCTCAAATCCACGCTCAGACCCGGCTCGATGCGATCCATCGGCAGGTGGCGGCTTTCGCTGTGGGTCAGCTGAATCTTGGTTTCTTCCACTTCCATGGCCAGCCAGTGCCCGGCGCGTTGTTCGATGAGTTTGAACAGCCGGTCGATGCCCTGAGTGTCTTCGATGTCGTAGCGCATGCTGCCCAGCGCCAGTTGCGACTTCTGCGAGTACACCGAGTTGATGGTGTGCCAGGTCGCCAGGTTCATGTGGTGGCTGGTCGGCATGTAGGCCTGGCTTTTCATCCGGCTGCCATAGCCGAACAACGGCATCACGCCCTGCAGGCTCAGTTGCTTGTCGAAGTCGGTCCCGCCGATATGCACGCCACCGGTGGCGAGAATGTCCTCGTGACGGTCGTCATAGAAGCGGCGGTCCGGCGACAGACGTACCAGAGAGAAGTCCGACGTACCACCACCGATGTCGACAATCAGCACCAGCTCTTCGCGGCTGATAGTGGATTCGTAGTCGAAGGCTGCGGCGATGGGCTCGTACTGGAACGACACTTCCTTGAAGCCGATCTTGCGCGCGACTTCCGCCAGGGTGTCTTCGGCTTCCTGGTCGGCGTTGATGTCGTCGTCGACAAAATGCACCGGGCGGCCCAGCACCACTTCTTCGAACTCGCGCCCGGCGTTGGCTTCGGCGCGCTTTTTCAGCTCGCCGATGAACAGCGCCAGCAGATCCTTGAACGGCATGGCCGTGCCGAGCACGCTGGTGTCATGTTTGATCAGCTTGGAACCCAGCAGGCTCTTGAGCGAGCGCATCAGGCGGCCTTCATAGCCCTCCAGGTACTCGTGCAGCGCCAAACGGCCGTAGACCGGGCGACGTTCTTCCATATTGAAGAACACCACCGAAGGCAGGGTGATCTTGCCGTCCTCCAGCTCAATCAGCGATTCCATGCCGGGGCGCAGCCAGCCGACGGTGGAATTGGACGTGCCAAAGTCGATACCACAGGCACGGGCCGGGGATTGGTCATTCATGTCTTTTACGTTCCAGTCAAAAAACGGCCGCGCAGTGTATGTCAGCGCAAGGCGGATGCGTAGGCCAACCGTCACTTATAAACAGTTATCTGTATTTGCCCTGCCGACTTGAACTCATCGATCCGACCCCCAATCTTCAGGGAATTGTCATTGAACAGGGCCGTCGAACATTTGAGGCATCAAGTGAGCGGGTTTGGCGGCCGATACACCTCAACGTATTAGATCCAGACACCTCACATTGGAGGATGCTGTGCACCGCGCAAACGCAGGCACGGCATAACCGGGGACGAGCATTAGATGGACTTCAAAGATTATTACAAGATTCTTGCGGTGGAACCGACTGCGGATGACAAGGCGATCAAGACCGCCTATCGCAAGTTGGCGCGCAGGTATCACCCGGATGTCAGCAAAGAAGCGGGCGCCGAAGACAAGTTCAAGGAAGCGAGCGAAGCTTACGAAGTGCTGAGCAGCCCGGAAAAGCGTGCTGAATATGACGACATCCGCAAATACGGTCAGCAGGGTCGGCCTTTTCAGCCACCACCGGGCTGGCAGGGCCGAGGTGGCGCAGGCGGTTTTGGCGGCGGCGAGAATGGCGATTTTTCGGATTTTTTCAGCTCGATCTTTGGGGGTCGGGCGCAGCAGGGCGGGCGTTCGCACAATCCGGGCCGCAGAGGGCAGGACGTGGAAATGGAACTGGCAATTTTTCTTGAAGAGACACTGTCGGCCGAGTCCAAGCAGGTCAGCTTCAAGGTGCCGCAACACAATGCCGCTGGTCAGCGCGTGGCGGATGTCACCAAGACCCTGAATGTCAAAATCCCTGCCGGCGTTGCCGATGGCGAACGTATCCGCCTCAAAGGTCAGGGCGCCCCCGGTGTGGCTGGCGGGGAAAATGGCGATCTGTATCTGATCATTCGTCTGGCGCCGCATCCGAAGTTCGATGTGGAAGGCCATGACCTGATCATCACTGTGCCGCTGGCGCCGTGGGAAGTCGCGCTGGGTACGAAAGTCGCGGTGCCGACCCTGACCGGCAAGATCAACCTGACCATTCGCCCGGACAGCCAGAACGGCCAGCGTTTGCGCATCAAGGGCAATGGCCTGCTGAACAAACAAGGGCAACGTGGTGATCTGTTGGCGCAGATCAAAGTGGTCCTGCCGCCATCCAATGACGCCACCAGAGAGCTGTGGAAAGCGCTGGCCGACAAGGCCGCCTTTGACCCGAGGGCTCAATGGAGTAATTGATCATGGCCACTGTGGTCGTAGAACTGGATATGAGGCAATTCTGTCAGGCGTCCGACATGCCGGCTGCCTACGTGATCGAGATCGTCGAACACGGCATTCTCCAACCGCAGGGGCGCCAGCCTGATGATTGGCTGTTCGACGATCACGCCCTGATCACCGCTCGCCGTGCTGCACGGCTGCAGCGCGAACTGGAGCTGGAATGGCAAGGCGTCGCCCTGGCGCTGGACTTGCTCGATGAACTCGACCACCTGCGCGCCGAGAACCGCATGCTCAAGCAGCGGCTGGGGCGGTTTCTGGCGGGGTAATGGGTTGCGGGCACTGACACTGACCTGACCTGTGGGAGCGAGCTTGCTCGCGAAGGCAATGTTTCAGCTTCAGAACCTTTGTATAGGTACCGGCCCCTTCGCGAGCAAGCTCGCTCCCACAGGTTTTGCACAGTGCCGATGTTTTTTGTCACTAAACACTCTTGGGCAGCACCACGGTAAACGTCGTGCCGTCGCCGACATTCGAGGTCACGGTGATGCTGCCGCCGTGGGCGTTGACCACTTCCTTGACGATGAACAGCCCCAGACCAAGGCTGGTGGAAGGGCCGTGAGGCACGGAGCCTTCGGTGACGCTGCGCACCAGAGGGTCGAAGATGCTGCCAATCGCGTCTTCGGCAATCGGGTCGCCCAGGTTATGCACGATCAGTTGCACATGGTCCTGCTCGCCGCTGACTTTGACGAAGATTTCCTGACCCTCGACACCGTGTTGCAGAGCGTTGCCGATCAGGTTCTGCAACAGCTGGTCGATGCGGCCACGGTCCCAGAAGCCAACGGTTTCGCCGTCGATTTCCACACGCGGATTGGAGCCGGGTTGCCCGGCGCAGGCTTCGGCGACGGCCTCCTTGCAGGCAATTGCCAGGTCCATGCGTTTGCGATCCACCGGCAGGCTGGCACCCAGGCGGCTGCGGACGAATTCGAGCAGGTCGCTGACCATCGCGCCCATGTGTCGGGTGCTGCTTTTGATCCGTGACACATAGCTCTGGGATTTGGCATCCAGGTCGGGTTTGCGTGCCAGCAGGTCGGCGGACATGCTCACTGCCTGCAACGGGGCACGCAGGTCGTGGCCGAGGATCGCCAGGAAGATATCCCGCGAGCGTTCAACCTGTTCGGCATAGGCGGCCGTGGACTCGGCCAGCGCTTCGTCGATGGCCTCGTTGAAACGGATCATGTCGGTGAAATAGGCCAGGTCCGGCGTCGTCAGGCTCTCAACCCAGAGACGGATGACACTGGCGCGCAGGTGGCGAAACTCGGACGTCATCTGCACCAGGTCGAAACCCACCATGTGACGCAGTTCGCCATGGCTTGCAGCTGCCACGTCGAGACTCGGGGTTTTCTGCAGGTCCGCGCCCTGGGACTTGGCTTTCTGCTCGCCTTTGGTCTGCGCGGTGTTCATGTCCCGTGCAGCAGCCAGCAGAATCTCTTTGGCGTGGTCGCGCAGCTCGACGCTGTTCATTGAATCAGCGGCGGGTTTTATGGTTTTTGCGAAACTTTCCCACTCGTCGACGATGCGATCCACATGAGCAACGATGAAGTCCGAGAGACGCATAGCTTGTTACCTTGCTGCGGGAGCTTTAGATGAGATGGCGCATCTTACAGCCTTTGTCTTGAAGGTTTCGAGGCCGTCATCGGGCTGTACTGTCATTTCTGTCAGTAGACGCTGAAATCGCCGGGGCGTAGCGTGATTGGCGGGGATAAAGACAACGGAGAACGATCATGTCAAAAGCGGACTTTGAAGCATTCGTCGAAACGCAGATCAATCAGGCAGCGCAAAATGTGGTCAGTAAGAAAAGCAGCCGGCTGGATGATGTAGCGTTCGGCAAACTCGGTTTCTACCTTGCGATGCGCCGGGCAATCAACGGTACGGCGAGCTCTGAAGACCTGGGCCTGCTGGATGCCATTAACGACTCTCTTCAGACTCTGAAGCTGCTGGACAGCGATGAGACTTTTATCGGCATCCTCAAGCGCTAGACCTGCTCGCGGCTGAAGCCGGTCCCACCTGCCTATAACGCGTGGGACCGGCTTTAGCCGGGAAAGCGATCACGAAGCATGCGCGGGTGTAGACATCAAAACAGAAAATACCGCTGCGCCATCGGCAGCACCTCTGCCGGTTCGCACCACAGCAACACGCCATCGGCCTTGACCTGGTAGGTCTGCGGGTCAACGTCGATGGTGGGCAGGTAGTCGTTATGGATCAGGTCTTTCTTCTGCACGCTGCGGCAGCCCTTTACCACGGCGATGGTCTTCTTCAAGCCCAGTGATTGCGGTACCCCGGCATCCAGCGCAGCCTGGCTGATGAATGTCAGGCTGGTAGCGTGCAGCGAGCTGCCGTAGCTGGCGAACATCGGGCGGTAATGCACCGGTTGCGGCGTCGGGATCGAGGCGTTGGCGTCGCCCATCAGGCTGGCAGCGATGGCGCCGCCCTTGAGAATCAGCGTGGGTTTGACGCCGAAGAACGCCGGGCGCCAGAGCACCAGGTCAGCCCACTTGCCGACTTCCACCGAGCCGACTTCATGGCTGATGCCGTGGGTGATCGCGGGGTTAATGGTGTATTTGGCGATGTAGCGCTTGGCGCGGAAGTTATCGTTGCCCTCGCCATCTCCCGGCAGCGGGCCGCGCTGTCGTTTCATTTTGTCGGCGGTCTGCCAGGTGCGCATGATCACTTCGCCGACCCGGCCCATGGCCTGGCTGTCGGAGCTGAGCATCGAGAACGCGCCCAGGTCATGCAGGATGTCTTCGGCAGCGATGGTTTCCCGGCGAATGCGGCTTTCGGCGAAGGCCACGTCCTCGGCGATGCTCGGGTCCAGGTGATGGCAGACCATCAGCATGTCCAGGTGCTCGTCGATGGTGTTACGGGTGAACGGCCGGGTCGGGTTGGTGGAGCTGGGCAGCACGTTGGGGAAGCCACAGGCCTTGATGATGTCCGGCGCGTGACCGCCGCCCGCGCCTTCGGTGTGATAGGTGTGGATGGTGCGATTCTTGAACGCCGCCAGAGTGGTCTCGACGAAGCCGGACTCGTTCAGCGTGTCGCTGTGAATCGCCACTTGCACGTCGTATTCGTCCGCGACGCTCAGGCAGTTGTCGATGGCAGCGGGGGTGGTGCCCCAGTCTTCGTGGAGCTTGAGGCCGATGGCGCCAGCCTTGACCTGCTCGATCAGTGGACCCGGCAGGCTGACGTTGCCCTTGCCGGTAAATCCGATGTTCATCGGGAACGAGTCCGCTGCCTGGAGCATGCGCGCCATGTGCCACGGCCCTGGGGTTACGGTGGTGGCGTTGGTGCCGGTCGCCGGGCCGGTGCCGCCGCCGATCATCGTGGTGACGCCGCTCATCAGCGCTTCTTCGATTTGCTGCGGGCAGATGAAGTGGATGTGGGTGTCGACGCCGCCTGCGGTGAGGATCATGCCTTCGCCCGCGATGATTTCCGTGGCTGCGCCGATGGCGATGGTCACGTCGGGCTGGATGTCCGGGTTACCGGCTTTGCCGATGGCGGCGATGCGGCCATTCTTGATGCCAACGTCCGCCTTGACGATGCCCCAATGGTCCACGATCAGGGCGTTGGTGATCAGCGTGTCCACTACCTCGGCAGCCATCAGCTGACCCTGGCCCATGCCGTCACGAATGACCTTGCCACCGCCGAACTTCACTTCTTCACCATAGGTGGTGAAGTCCTTTTCGACTTCGATCCACAACTCGGTATCGGCCAACCGCACACGGTCGCCCACGGTGGGGCCGAACATGTCGGCGTAGGCTTGTCGGCTGATTTTCATGGCGATTCCTTGAATTCAAAGTCGGTCACTGTTGGAGCGAGGCTTGCCCGCGAACCAGGCGCTGCGGTGGCGCAGACGTACCGCGTTATCGTTCTTCGCGGGCAAGCCTCGCTCCAACAGGTGAAGTTTTGTTTTAGTCCAGCTTTCCCATTACCCGTCCCGCAAACCCGAACACCCGCCGCAACCCAGCCAGATCGACCAGTTCCACATCCCGCGATTGCCCCGGCTCAAAGCGCACGGCGGTGCCCGCTGGAATGTTCAGGCGCATGCCACGGCTGGCGGCGCGGTCGAAGGTCAGCGCGTCATTGGTCTCGAAAAAATGGAAGTGCGAGCCGACCTGGATCGGCCGGTCACCGCTGTTGGCGACGTTGAGGCTGAGGGTTCGGCGGCCGACATTGAGTTCGATCTCGCCCGGTTGGATCTGATATTCGCCAGGAATCATGCGGGTTGTCCCAGAGTCTTGAAATAGATGGCGGTCGGCGCGTAGCGGCCGTCCGGGCTTTGGCAGTAATTGGGCAGTTCGCCGACACGGCTGTAGCCCAGCGCGCTGTAAAAGGCTTCGGCGGCCGAACCGGCTTCGGTGTCCAGGTACAGCAGGCCGCGCTTGAGCTGGCGGGCTGCTTGTTCCAGTGCCTGCATCAATTGCTGGCCCAGGCCGCGTCGCCGCGCCTCGCTGAGCACCAGCAGCTTCTGCACCTCGGCGCGGTTCAGGCCGTTGGCTTTCCGGCACAGGGCGAGTTGGGTGCTGGCCAGGACTTTTTCATCCTGCACCACCACCCACAACAGCAGGTTGCCATTGGCGACGTCTTCCTTGAGGCCGTCACACCAGGCATGCGCCTGATCAGCATCCAGATCAGCCATGAAACCCACCGATGCGCCGCTTTTCACTGCGTCGAGCAACAACTGCGCAAGGCCCTGTCGGTAATGGGCGAAGCTTTCGATGGTCACGCGGCGTAGTTGGGCAGGATTCATGGGGCGCCTCTCGGTGGATGCTCTGGGTTATCGGGCCGGTGCTTGCGACGCTGGAGCCGCTGCGCCAGGGGACAGATCCAGCTGCATGAAGGTCAGGTCCAGCCAGCGTCCGAACTTGGTGCCCACCTGGGGCATCGCGCCGGTGATGATGAAGCCTAGTCGCTCATGCAAACCGATGGAGGCCGCGTTGCCGCTTTCGATGGCCGCTACCATCATGTGTTTGTCACAAAGCCGGGCGCGGTCGATCAGCGCTTTCATCAGCTTGGGCCCGAAGCCTTTGCCGCGCTGGTCGGCGCGCACGTAAACCGAATGCTCCACGGTGTGGCGAAAACCCTCGAAAGGCCGCCAGTCGCCGAACGATGAATACCCCACGACCTGCTGTTCGTCATCGACGGCCACCAGAATCGGATAGCCCTGGGTCTGACGCGCATCAAACCAGGCCTGACGGTTGGCAAGGTCCACGGGCTGCTCGTTCCAGATCGCGGTGGTGTTGAGCACCGCGTCGTTGTAGATCGCCAGAATTCCAGGCAGATCAGCAGGCAGTGCGTCGCGAATTGCATTACTCATGATCGTTCCCACAGTCTTGTCATGGATGGTTCAGGCAATGGGCTGATGCACAGTCACCAGCTTGGTGCCATCCGGGAAGGTCGCCTCGACCTGGATCTCCGGGATCATTTCCGGGATGCCGTCCATCACTTGTTCACGGCTCAGCAGGGTGGTGCCGTAATGCATCAGGTCAGCCACGGTCTGGCCGTCTCGTGCGCCTTCCAGCAGTGCCGCCGAGATATAGGCCATGGCTTCCGGGTAGTTGAGCTTCACGCCACGGGCCAGACGCCTTTCGGCAACCAGACCGGCAGTGAAAATCAGCATCTTGTCTTTTTCGCGTGGGGTCAGGTCCATTGTTCAATCCGTATAAAAATTTGGGTTGCCAGCAATCCCTGTGGGAGCGGTGCTTGGTCTGGGCCGCTCCCACACAAGCCTCGCTCCAGCAGGTTCTATATCAAGTACTCCAGATCCTCGGTGCCACGGCCTCGCGGCCTAACAGGGCCGGGCGCAGCAGTTTCCATAATTCGATCATCCAGGCCCGGGCATGCAGCGCCTCGTCAGCCAGGCAGCGGGCCACCAGCAAGCCGGGGAGTTGGGTCAGGTCGCCACGTACCGGGCCCGACAGCGAGCGACAGGCTTCGAGCAGTTCGCTGTCCAACTCGCCGGTCACCAGCAAAGTGCCAAACACGGTTTTGCCATCCAGGCCAATCGGCGAATTCAGCAAGCCGTCGCCGCCGATGATTCGTTGCCGTTCGTGCCACAGCAACTTGCCATCCCGGCGAATGTCCAGCCGAGCCTGAAAATGCCCGCTCTCGAAGCGCTCGCCGCTCGCCGGTCTGCCCAGCGCCACGACGTCCCAGTAAAACAGTCTGGCATCGCCCTGCAGCTCGATACGGGTCGTCAGTTCGGCCTGAGCCGCGCTGAATACGATGGTTTCCTGGGGCAGCCACTCAAGGGTCGCGCCGGGTGCCACGTTAAGGTCGAGCTGTTGATACGCTGCACCTGCTGCGCGATACCACTTGGCCGCGCCGGGGCTGGTCAGTTGGGCCCAGGCATCCGGGCCGACACGGGCGCTGATGTCCAGTCGGTCACCCCCGGCAATGCCACCGGGCGGGTGAACAATAATGTGCTGGCAGACCTGCGGGCCTTCGGCGTACAGGTGTTTTTGTACCCGCAGCGGGCCTTTGTGCCGGCGCTGGGTCGGCCGCGTGCTGCCGCCAAAACGCCCGTAGCCCAGCTCCAGCTCGGCATGCCAGCTGGGGGTGAACAGCGCGGTGTGGGCGGGCAGGTTCATAGTGCGGCGGTCCTGGTTCGTGGGCTAAGCACCTTAACGGAATACATGTCAGATGGTCACCAGACCACGTACACCTTCGGCTTCCATATTTTCGCCACGGCCTTGCTGCACAATCTCGCCCCGAGACATCACCAGGTACTGATCGGCCAACTCTGCGGCAAAGTCGTAGAACTGTTCAACCAGCAGAATCGCCATGTCGCCGCGGTCCGCGAGCTTTTTGATTACGGCGCCGATTTCCTTGATCACCGACGGCTGAATGCCCTCGGTAGGTTCGTCGAGAATCAGCAGCCGTGGACGGCTGGCCAGTGCACGACCAATCGCCAGTTGCTGTTGCTGGCCGCCGGACAGATCGCCACCGCGACGATGCTTCATTTGCAGCAGCACCGGGAACAGCTCGTAGATGAACGCGGGCACTTCCCTGGCTTCCTTCGCGCCGAATCGAGAAAGCCCCATGAGCAGGTTTTCTTCCACGGTCAGCCGTCCGAAAATCTCCCGGCCCTGGGGCACGTAGGCGATCCCGGAATGCACCCGCTGATGGGGTTTGAAGCCGGTAATGGTTTTACCTTCCCACTGGACTGCGCCTTCTTTGGCAGGCAGCAGGCCCATGAGTACCTTGAGCAGCGTGGTCTTGCCCACGCCGTTGCGGCCCAGCAGGCACGTCACTTCACCGACCTTAACCTCAAAGGACAGGCCGCGCAGGATGTGGCTACCGCCGTAGTATTGGTGAAGCTTTTCGACCTGGAGCATTTAGTCGGTCTCTATTAGTTCTGTTGGAGCGAGGCTTGCCCGCGAAGAACGTTAACGAGGTGTGTCTGTGTAACCGAGGTGCCTGGTTCGCGGGCAAGCCTCGCTCCAACAGAATCAATTATCTTCCGAGGTAAACCTCGATCACCCTTTCATCCGCCTGCACATCTGCCAGCGACCCTTCGGCCAGGACGCTGCCCTGGTGCAAGACGGTGACGTGGTCGGCAATCGAGCCGACGAAGCCCATATCGTGTTCCACCACCATCAGCGAATGCTTGACCGCCAGGCTCTTGAACAGCTCGGCAGTGAACTCGGTTTCAGCGTCGGTCATGCCCGCGACCGGTTCGTCCAGCAGCAGTAGTTGCGGGTCCTGGACCAGCAACATGCCGATCTCCAGAAACTGCTTCTGCCCGTGAGACAACAAGCCCGCCGGGCGCTGCAGGGAGGAGGTCAGACGAATGGTTTCCAGCACCTCGTCGATGCGGTCGCGTTGTTCGCCGCTGAGTCTGGCTCGCAGGCTGGCCCACACCGATTTGTCGGTTTTCTGCGCCAGTTCCAGGTTCTCGAACACGCTCAGGGCTTCGAACACCGTGGGCTTCTGAAACTTGCGGCCGATGCCCGCCTGAGCGATTTCAACTTCGCTCATCTGGGTCAGGTCCAGGGTTTCGCCGAACCAGGCCTTGCCATGGCTGGGGCGCGTCTTGCCGGTGATCACGTCCATCAGCGTGGTCTTGCCTGCGCCGTTGGGGCCGATGATGCAGCGCAACTCGCCGACGCTGATGTACAGGTTCAGATCGTTGAGGGCCTTGAAACCATCGAAGCTGACGCTGATGTCTTCCAGGGTCAGGATCGTGCCATGTCGGGTATTGAGCCCTTTGCCCGCTGCTTGCCCGAGACCGATGGCATCACGGCTGGTGCCAATATCGGAGTTGGGCTCAAGAATCGGTTCGAGCATGAATGCAGGTGTCGGAGTGGTTTTCATTGTTCGCTCCTCTTCTTGAGCAAACCGATCACGCCTTTGGGCAGATACAGCGTCACGATGATGAACAGCGCGCCAAGGAAGAACAGCCAGTACTCCGGGAAGGCCACGGTGAACCAACTCTTCATGCCATTGACCACGCCAGCGCCCAACAACGGGCCGATCAGCGTGCCGCGCCCGCCCAAGGCAACCCAGACCGCGGCTTCAATGGAGTTGGTCGGCGACATTTCGCTGGGGTTGATGATGCCCACTTGCGGCACATACAACGCCCCCGCCAGCCCGCACATTACAGCGCTCAACACCCAGACAAACAATTTGAAACCCCGTGGGTCGTAGCCGCAGAACATCAGACGGTTTTCCGCGTCGCGCAGGGCGGTCAGGACCCGGCCAAATTTGCTCTGTGCCAGACGCCAGCCGATGTACAGGCTGACCACCAGCAGCATCACGGTCGCCAGAAACAGCGTCGCACGGGTGCCTTGCGAGCTGATGCTGAAGCCCAGAATGCTGCGGAAGTTGGTGAAGCCGTTGTTGCCGCCAAAGCCGGTCTCGTTGCGAAAGAACAGCAGCATCCCGGCAAAAGTCAGGGCCTGGGTCATGATCGAGAAGTACACGCCCTTGATCCGCGAACGGAAGGCGAAAAAGCCGAACACCAGCGCCAGCAAGCCAGGTGCGAGCACTACCAGGCACATGGCCCACAGGAAATTATCGGTGCCTGCCCAGTACCAGGGCATTTCGGTCCACGACAGAAAAGTCATGAACGCAGGCAAGCCATCGCCTGCCGCCTGGCGCATCAGGTACATGCCCATGGCATAGCCGCCGAGGGCGAAAAACAGCCCGTGGCCCAGGGACAGCAGCCCGGCGTAGCCCCAGACCAGATCCAGTGCCAGCGCGACAATGGCGTAGCAGAGAATCTTGCCTACCAAAGTCAGGGTGTAGGCCGACACCTGAAAGCTGTTGTCGGCGGGCAACAAGGACAGCAAGGGCATCGCCAGCAAAATCGCGAGCACGATAACGCCCACGGCTGCCGTGCCTTTGGGGCCGATTTTTTGTGCAGCGGTGACCATCAAGGGTTGGTTCATCAGTCGATCACCCGTCCTTTCAATGCGAAGAGGCCTTGCGGACGTTTCTGGATAAACAGAATGATCAGCGCCAGGATCAGGATTTTGCCCAGGACCGCACCGATCTGCGGTTCGAGAATCTTGTTGGCGATGCCCAGCCCGAAGGCAGCCATGACGCTACCGGCCAGTTGCCCGACGCCGCCGAGCACCACCACCAGGAATGAGTCGATGATGTAGCTCTGGCCCAGATCCGGGCCGACGTTGCCGATCTGGCTCAACGCGACGCCACCCAATCCGGCAATGCCCGAACCGAGCCCGAAAGCCATCATGTCGATGCGGCCTGTAGGCACGCCGCAGCAGGCGGCCATGTTGCGGTTCTGAGTGACGGCGCGCACGTTCAGGCCCAGGCGGGTCTTGTTCAGCAGCAGCCAGGTCAGCACTACCACGAACAGGGCAAAGGCAATGATCACGATGCGGTTGTAAGGCAGCACCAGATTGGGCAGGACCTGAAAACCGCCGGAGAGCCACTCGGGGTTGGCGACTTCCACGTTCTGCGCACCAAAGGCCAGTCGCACGGCCTGGATCAGCATCAGGCTGATGCCCCAGGTGGCAAGCAGGGTTTCCAGTGGTCGGCCATACAGATGGCGGATCACTGTGCGCTCCAGCGCCATGCCGATGGCCGCCGTGACAAAGAACGCCACCGGCAGGGCAATCAGCGGGTAATACTCGATGGCGCCCGGCGCGTAGCGCTGGAACATCAGTTGCACCACGTAAGTCGAGTAGGCACCGAGCATCAGCATTTCGCCGTGGGCCATGTTGATCACGCCCAGCAGGCCGAAGGTGATCGCCAGACCGAGCGCCGCGAGCAACAGAATCGAGCCCAGCGACATGCCGCTGAAGGCCTGACCGAGGATCTCACCGATCATCAGCTTGCGTTTGACTTGCGCCAGGCTGGTTTCGGCGGCCAGACGTACGCTGGCATCGGTTTCCACGCCGGGAGCAAGCAAGGTTTCAAGGCGCGTGCGAGCCAGTGGATCACCGGTTTCGCCCAGCAATCGCACCGCAGCCATACGCACCGTCGGACTTGAGTCCACCAGTTGCAGATTGGCCAGCGCCAGGTTCAGGGCGTCATGCACTGTGTCGTCTTTTTCAGCGGCAACTTGCATGCTGAGCAACGGCAGCTGTGCCGGGCGGGCGGATTTTTGCAGTTGCAGCGCGGCAGCCAGACGCAGTTTCGCGTCATCGGCCAATAGCTGGTGGCTGGCCAGAGCCGTATCGACCAAGCCACGCAAGCGGTTATTCAGGCGCAGTTTGCGCGGTTCATCAGAGGGGACGGCATCGGCGGCGGGTGCGTCGACAGCCACATATTGGTCGCCGGTTTCGATGTAGGCGCGCTTGCTGCTGTCGGCCGCAACTCGGCCTTCCTGCAGGGCAATGATCAGCCCGGTACGCGCCGCGACCGGTTTTGCTGCCCAGGTTTCAAGCAGGTCAGCTTGTTGCGCGGAACTGGCCGCAACGAAATCACCGGCATCGCTGGCCTGCGCCGCGACGGGCAGCAGTAGGGCGAGGGTGAGGATCAAGCGGTACAGAATGTTGGGCATAGGGGTGACCTTGAGGTGTGGGAGCGCCACCCCGGCGCTCCCACGGATCGCGTCAAATCACTGATGTTTTCAGCTACTTAATTACTCTTCACCGCATGATCCGGCTTCTTGTCGTTGCCTGGGATGTACGGGCTCCACGGCTGAGCGCGGATGGGCTCTTTGGTCTGCCAGACGACGTTGAACTGACCGTTGTCTTCGACTTCACCGATCATCACTGGCTTGTGCAGGTGATGGTTGGTCTTGTCCATGGTCAGGGTAAAGCCCGATGGCGCGGCAAAGGTCTGGCCGGCCATGGCTTCGCGGACTTTGTCGACATCGGTGGACTTGGCTTTCTCGACCGCTTGCGCCCACATGTGGATGCCCACGTAGGTGGCTTCCATCGGGTCGTTGGTCACGGCCTTGTCTGCACCCGGCAGGTTTTTCTTCTTGGCGTAGGCTTTCCAGTCCGCCACGAACTTGGTGTTGACCGGGTTTTCTACCGACTGGAAGTAGTTCCAGGCCGCCAGATGGCCGACCAGCGGTTTGGTGTCGATACCGCGCAGTTCTTCTTCGCCTACCGAGAACGCCACAACCGGCACGTCAGTAGCTTTCAGGCCCTGGTTGGCCAGCTCTTTATAGAACGGCACGTTGGAGTCGCCATTGACGGTGGAGATCACAGCCGTCTTGCCGCCCGCCGAGAATTTCTTGATGTTGGCAACAATGGTTTGATAGTCAGCATGGCCGAACGGGGTGTAGACCTCTTCGATATCTTTATCCGCTACGCCTTTGGAGTGCAGGAACGAGCGCAGGATCTTGTTGGTGGTGCGCGGGTAGACGTAGTCGGTGCCGAGCAGGAAGTAACGCTTGGCAGCGCCGCCGTCTTCGCTCATCAGGTACTCGACCGCAGGAATCGCCTGCTGGTTAGGCGCTGCGCCGGTGTAGAACACGTTCGGCGACATTTCTTCGCCTTCGTACTGCACCGGGTAGAACAGCAGGCCATTGAGTTCTTCGAACACTGGCAGTACCGATTTGCGCGACACCGAGGTCCAGCAGCCGAAAACCACGGCGACCTTGTCCTGTGTCAGCAACTGACGGCCTTTTTCCGCGAACAACGGCCAGTTGGAAGCCGGGTCGACCACGACTGCTTCCAGCATTTTGCCGTTGACGCCACCCTTGGCATTGATTTCGTCGATGGTCATCAACGCCATGTCTTTGAGCGAAGTTTCCGAAATCGCCATGGTCCCGGACAACGAATGCAGGATGCCGACCTTGATGGTTTCGGCGGCCTGGACGGTCCATGTCAGACCCATGGCGGCAATGGAGGCGGACAGGGTGAAGGCTTTGATCAGACTGCGACGCTTCATGGGGCTAGCTCCGTTATTGGATTTCGATGAGGGCACGCGATGACGGCTATCTGCAAGCTCATCTGCAAAGGCTGGGCCAAGGGGCGAAACAGTGCGGTAGCGCGGGAAGCTGTCGGGGTGGACAGGAAGTTTCGCACTGGATTGGGACTTCGGTGGCGCAGTGGTGCGTCAGGGTGCGCTGATTTGGTGCTGCACAGTGGATCCGTTGGAGCGAGGCTTGCCCGCGAAGCATTCAACTCGGTGAATCAGGAAAAACGAGTCATTTTCATTCGCGGGCAAGCCTCGCTCCAATAAGTTTCTCTAAGCTCACCGCCGCCGCATCAACCCAATAAAGAACAACCCGCCAATCGCCGCTGTGGCGACGCCGATGGGCAAGTCTTCCGGGGCGATCAGGGTGCGGGCGGCGACGTCGACCCAGACCAGGAAAATACTGCCCATCAATACACAAACCGGCAGCAGGCGACGATGCTCGGCGCCCACCAGACGCCTGGCGATGTGCGGGATCATCAGCCCGACAAAACCGATGGATCCGCTGATGGACACCATCACGCCGGTCATCAACGAGGCGATCAGAAACACCTTGACCCTGACGTTGCGGGCGCTGAGCCCCAACGTCACGGCAGTCTGTTCGCCCGCCATGAGCGCATTCAGCGAACGGGCCATCGCCAGCAGCAACACCAGACCGATCAACACACTGACGGCCGGGATGCCGAGCAATTCCCAACGCGCCAGACCCAGGCCGCCCAGCATCCAGAACATCACAGCGGAGCTGGCCCGATGATCGCCCATGAACAGCAGCAGATTGGCCAGCGCCATCATCACGAAGGACACGGCAATCCCGCACAGCAACAGCCGGTCGCTGTCCAGTCGGCCGTGGCGGCTGGCGATGGCGAGGACCATCAACATGCTGCACAGCGCGCCGATGAACGCGGCCAGCGGCAAGGTCAGGACGCCGATCAGCTCGCCCACATGCAACACCACAATCACCGCGCCCAGCGTTGCCCCGGAGGTCACGCCCAGCAGATGCGGATCAGCCAGCGGGTTGCGCGTGGTGGCCTGCAACACCGCGCCGGTCAAGGCCAGGCCCGCGCCCACCAGCGCACCCAGCAGCATACGTGGCACGCGGATCAGCCAGACAATATGTTCTTGCCCGGCAGTCCACGTCGGGGTATCAGGCCCCAGGCCAAATACGTTATGCAGCAAGATCTGCCAGACCAGCGAAGCCGGTATCCGCGCCGAGCCGAACCCCAGCGACAGCACGCAGGACGCGAGGAGGGCGACGCCCAGAACCACCAACAGCCAGCGGTACCGATCATGGCCCACCAGCGTCGGCGGCAGATTGAATTTCACAGGGCTTTGTCCTTGAAGCCCGCTGCCAGGGTTTCGATGGCGTCAATATTTTCGATGCCGGGCGTGGCGGCCACGTAAGGGATCACGATAAAGCGCTTGTTGCGAATCGCGTCCACCGATTGCAGGGCCGGGTTGCCAAGCAGGAACTGGATCTTCTGCTCGGCGGTGATTTCGCTGTAGTCGACGATGACGATTACTTGCGGGTCGCGCTCGACCACTGTTTCCCAGTTGACCCGGGTCCAGCTGGCGTCGATGTCGTCGAGGATATTGCGCCCGCCCGCAGCGGCAATCAGCGCCTGGGGCATGGCCAGACGGCCCGACGTCATGGCCCGGTCTTCGCCGCTGTCATACAGGAACACCCGAGGCTGGTTCTTGGGCAACGTGGCCTGAACGTTCGCCACGCGCTGCTGCATCTGCGCGATCAACTGTTCGGCGCGATCCTGCACATTGAAAATCCGCCCCAGATTGCGCAGGTCGGTGTAGGTGTCGTCGAGGCTGGCCCCGGCACGCTTCATCACAAAGGCGCAGGACTCGGTCAGCTCGTAGACCTTGATGCCCAGCGGCGCCAGGGTCTGCGGGGTGAGGTCGCCACCGACACGCATGCCGTAATCCCAGCCAGCGAAAAAGAAATCGACGTTGGCGTTGAGCAGGGTTTCCACCGACGGATATTTGCTCGCCAGTTCTGGCAAGCCGTCGAGGGTTTCGCGCAGCTCTGGAGTGACGGTTTTCCAGCCGCTGATGCCGCTGTAACCGGCCATGCTCGATTTCAGACCCAGCGCCAGCATCATCTGGGTCATGTTGATGTCATGGCTGACGGCGTGAATCGGTGCCTGGTCGAAGGTCACTTGCCTGTCGCAACTGGTGATGGTGACCGGGTATCGAGTGGCTTCAGCCCAGGCGCTGGACGCCATGGACAGCAGGCCCAGTTGCAGGCAGAGAAAGCGGACAGCTGATTTCATGGGTGAGTGATCCAGGTA
Organism: Pseudomonas viridiflava; assembly: GCF_900601905.1. GTDB lineage: Bacteria > Pseudomonadota > Gammaproteobacteria > Pseudomonadales > Pseudomonadaceae > Aquipseudomonas. The sequence goes on along the minus strand of NZ_UWFA01000131.1, from coordinate 188,348 downwards.
ATACGCGGGTAACCGGAGAGAGGATGTTGATCCACCAGCGCGTCGACGCCGAACACCTCGCGCAACAACGGTGCGGTGAGGACTTCGGCAGGGGTACCGCTGGCAACGATGCGTCCGCCGTCGATGACGTACAGCCGGTCGCAGAACGCGGCAGCCAGGTTCAGGTCATGAATGCTTGCCAGGGTGCCGATCTTCAGACGTTTGACCAGTTGCAACAGCTCCAGCTGGTAACGCGGATCCAGGTGATTGGTGGGCTCGTCGAGAATCAGCAGCTGTGGTTGCTGGGTCAGGGCGCGAGCCAGAATCACCCGCTGTTTCTCTCCGCCGGACAGGGTGGCGAAGGCATGATCTTCAAAACCCTGCATGCCGACGCAGGCCAGGGCATCGCGAATGATGTCCAGGTCTTGCCGGGTATCGGCGTCGAACAAGCCTTTGTGCGGCGTGCGACCCATGGCCACCACCTCATCCACGGTCAGCCCGAACGCGTCCGGAAACTCCTGCAACACCACTGCAATACGTTGCGCACACCAGCGCGGCGGCTGGCGCCAGAGGTTGTCCTGATCGAGCAGGACCTCACCCTGCACCGGTTCGCTGAAGCGATAGGCGCAGCGCAACAGGCTGGTTTTGCCGCTTCCATTGGGGCCGATCAAACCGACGAACTCCCCAGGTGCGACGTGCAGGCTGGTGCCGCGCAGCTTGAAACGATGGTGGCAGTGCCCGGTTTCAGTGGGCGACCAGGTGATATCGGTAAGCGTCAGGGACGACATTGAGCAGCGCCAGGCAAGCAAACGGGCATTGTACGGATCAGCGAGGCATGGCGCATGTCGGGTTGCTCATGTTGAGGGTGAGGGTGGTTAATGCAAGTGGCAGTTCTCTGTGGGAGCGTGGCTTGCCCGCGATAAGGTCGCCGCAATCTTGAGCGAACCGCGTCCAGCCTTATCGCGGGCAAGCCACGCGCCCACAGGATCCAGGTGGTTTTAAACCGCCGTGGCTGTTTTCATAAACCGTGACAACACCAGACGATCCATCACATACACCACCACCAGCGAAACCCCGACCAGCGGAAAGGCCACAGCGAGGCCGAACATGATGACGATGGCGGCTTTCCAGCGAGGCAGATCATGACGCAGTGGCGGCACGCCCAGGCCACCAGCCGGGCGGCGTTTCCACCAGATCACCAGACCGCTCACCGAGCCCAGCAGAATCATCAGGCACACCAGCAGAATCAGTAGCTGATTCAACCAGCCGAAAAACTTGCCCTCGTGCAGCATCACGCCCATTTCAGTGGCTTTGGATACCGCGCTGTAATCGCTCCAGCGCACATCTGCCAACACCTTGCCGGTGTATTGATCAATATGCAGGGTCGCATCATTGCGCGGGTCATCGGCGAACACCGAAACCGTGAACACGCCATCAGCGGTTTTCGGCTGGGTAATACTGTAGCCCGGCTCGATGCCCCGCTCGGTAGCAATATCGACCACCTGTTGCAGGGTAACTGTCGGTGCGGCCGGTCCCGTGTGCAGGCTGCCGTGGTTCATGTGTTCGGCGTGCTCGCCGGTGGACACTGGCATGGGCGTGTTTTCCAGCGCCCAGGGTACGGTTTGCATGGCGCCGGTGTTCAGTTCGCCCGCCTGTCGGTCGGACTTGGGCACGTCATTCCACATCGCAGCGGGAAAGGTGTTCCACACCGCCGCGTATTGCTTGCCCCACATGCCGGTCCAGGTCATGCCGCTGATCAACATAAACAGCAGAAACACCGAGCCCCAGAAGCCGGTTACCGCGTGCAGATCCCGCCACAGCACCCGACCCCGTTTGCTGAGACGCGGCCAGAGCACACCTGCCGGGGAGTTGCCGCGCGGCCACCACAGGTAAAGCCCGGACACCACCAGCATGATGCCCCAGCCCGCCGCCAGCTCTACCAGCCGGTCGCCGACAGTGCCAATCATCAGTTCGCCATGCACCAGACGCGCGATGGCTTGCAGATTGAATTTCGCATCCTGGGTGCCGAGAATTTCGCCCCGGTACGGGTCGACGAACACATTCAGCTCACGCCCGCTGTCGCGCACCACAAATTGCGCGCTGCCTTCGGCGTTCAGCGGCGGTAGGTATTTGCTCACGGCGGCTTGTGGATAACTGCTCAGCACCCGCTGCTGCAATTGCTGGGCGCTGAGTTGATGGTGGCTGGGCGTGACGGTCAGCATGTCGCTGTACATCAGGTTGTCCAGCTGCGGCTTGAACAGGTAAATGATCCCGGTCAACGACAGCATGATCATGAACGGGGCGACGAACAGACCGGCGTAGAAATGCCAGCGCCAGGCCAGGTTATAAAAAGATACAGGTGGTTTGGACACGGAAAATGCCCTCCATTGAGCGACACACGACGCAACCCGCCGACAGCCTTGAGCCGTGGACGGGGTGCGCAATCAAATTGGATCTAGCGTGTGGCGAACAGGGGCGGGGCGCGGCTTCGGGCGTTGGGGAAAATACTGCTGGTGGCGTGACCGGGCTGGGCCGCAGCGTTGAACAGGTCGGCGGGTCGCGCCGCCGCCAGGGCAATGATCGCAACGCTCTGGATCAGTGCGGGGCAACTGAACAGCAGCGTGCAATAACCGCACTTGGCCCACAAGGCATGGTCGGCGCCGTCGTCAACCGCTGCCGGCGTCTGATGGTGTGCGCCATGTTCAGCGTGACTGGCAGGCATATCCATCGACATCGGCATTTTCATGCCGGTGTGATGCTCCATCGGCATCGACTGGGAAATCAGCGGACCGACGAAAATCAGCAGCATGGCAAACAGGCTCAGCCACGCCGCCCGGTGTGCACCAGGTTGCGGGGTCGATCGGCTGTCTGACAGGCGCTGGTAACTCATTTCAATGTTTTATCAGTGGCTATGCTGGATGGCGTCAGGCGCCTGTTTCATGACCGATACCTGCACTGTGACCGCACCGGACTTCTCGAAGTGCAGGGTCAGCGGGAAGGTTTGACCGTCGGTAAGTCTGGACCTGTCTTTGAGCTCCAGCAACATTACGTGATAACCCATGGGCGCAAACACCGCATCGCCGCCCGCTGCAATTTCAACGCTCGGCACTTGCTGCATTTTCATCAGGCCGTTGGCGTGGACATGCTCATGCAACTGAGCCAGACCCGCAACCGGTGTGTCGACACTCAATAATTTGTCGGCGGCGGTGCCGTTGTTATGAATCACGAAATACGCGGCAACGGTCGGCGCGTTTGGCGGTAGCTCCATGGACCATGGGCTCGCGATCGTCAGCTCGCCAAGGCGATAGGCGTCGGCGCTGGCGTAACCGGTTGGCAGCAAAAGGGCAGCCAGGATGAGTAGGTGTTTCAGCATTAAAAATCTCCAATAGGCGCAATTGCCCGAAACCCTGTGGGATCGGTGCTTGCCCGCGATAAGGTTGTACGCGATCTGACCGGAACCTGCGGCGCTCTTATCGCGGGCAAGCTCCGCTCCCATCTAGTCAATCGTGTTCACAGGTCAATGGTGATTCTGGCCCAACGCCGCAAGCAGCGCCTGACTTGAATCAAACTCCCGGTCAACGTCCGGCAACAATGGCCTTTTCAATATCAGCACCGGAACGTTCAACTCCCGCGCCACTTCCAGCTTGGCCTCGGTGGCATCGCCGCCGCTGTTTTTGCTGATCAACACATCAATGGTGCGCTGTTGGAACAGTGCGCGTTCGTCTTCCAGCAGAAATGGCCCCCGGGCGCCGATGACTTCGCAGCGCGGGTGTTGCGGCACGTCTCGCAAGGTGTTTTCCAGGGCCCGAAGGGTCCAGAACTGGTGTTCGGGAATTTCGTCCAGATGCTGCAATGGCTCGCGACCCAAGGTGAACAGTGGCCGTTTGAAGGGCTGGAGCGCTTGAATCAACTCATCCCAGCTTTCCACCTCACGCCAGTCATCCCTGGCGCCGGCCTGCCACGCAGGTCGACGCAGCGCCCAGCAAGGGACCTTCGCCATTACCGATGCCAGGGCTGCGTTGTGGCTGATTTGTGCGGCGTAGGGGTGTGTGGCATCCACCAGCAAGTCGATGCCTTGCTCGGTGATGAACTGCGCCAGCCCTTCAGCGCCGCCATAGCCACCAACCTTTACCTGACAGACCAGATCAGTCGGCACCCGGCCTACGCCCGCCAAGCTGTAGATGTGCTGCGGCCCAAGCGTGCGGGCAATCGCCAGCGCATCCGTGACGCCGCCGAGCAATAACAGCCGTTTCACGATGTAACCCCTGCCGTGCCGACAATGCCGCCCTGGCGATCAATGGCGAACACTTCCACTGTTACTTGCGCGGGCACCACGCTGCGGGCGAAGTCCAGGGCATGCTGGCAAACGATATCGCCCAACGGTACGCCTTCGGCGGCGCACATCGCCAATGCCTGCTGGCTGGTGTTGGCCTCGCGAATCGCCTGTTGCAGGGTTTCGTCAGCCCCGCCATCGGCGGCCCACAGTGCCAGTTGCGGCAGGTCGATGCTGGAGTGACGGCTGTGCAGGTCCATGTGTCTGGCGGCCAGTTTGCTGATCTTGCCGAACCCGCCGCAGATGCTCAGTTTCGCCACCGGCACCTTGCGCAGATGTTTGAGCACTGCGCCGACAAAGTCGCCCATTTCGATCAGGGCGATGTCCGGCATATGGTAGTAGCGGCGCATGGTGTCTTCGCTGGCGTTGCCGGTGCAGGCGGCGATGTGTTGATAGCCATTGGTTTTGGCGACGTCGATACCCTGGTGGATCGAGGCGATGTAGGCCGCGCAGGAGAACGGTCGAACGATGCCGCTGGTACCCAGAATCGACAGGCCGCCGAGAATGCCCAGACGCGGGTTCATGGTTTTCAGGGCCAATGCCTCGCCGCCCTCAACGCTGATCGTGACTTCAAAGCCACCGCTGTAGCCGGTTTCGTCCGCGAGCTTTTGCAGATGATCGATGATCATCATGCGCGGCACCGGGTTGATGGCCGGTTCGCCGACTTTCAGTACCAGCCCTGGCCGGGTAACGGTGCCAACGCCCGCACCGGCAATGAAGGTCACTGTGGGAATTTCCAGCAGGCGCACTTTGGTAAACACCAGCGCGCCGTGAGTCACGTCCGGGTCGTCGCCCGCGTCCTTGATAGTGCCCGCTTCGGCACCGCCTGCAATCAATCGGCAGAATTCCAGGCGCATCTGCACCTGTTTACCTTTGGGCAGGACGATCTCAACCGCATCGCTGACCTCGCCACCGAGCAACAGCCGCGCCGCCGCCAGACAGGTCGCGGTGGCGCAACTGCCCGTCGTCAGGCCGCTGCGCAGCGGGGCGGGTTGTTCGGCGGTTTCGTTACGCATCAGGGTTTGACCACTTCCAGCAGGGTGATCGGCAAGGCCTGGCGCCAGGTATCAAACTCGCCGAGGGGCTTGGCATGGGCGATATGAATGCGCGTCAGCTCACCGCCGTGCACATCGCGCCAGGCCATCAGCGCGGCTTCGCTTTGCAGGGTCACGGCGTTGGCGACCAAGCGTCCGCCCGAACGCAATTGATGCCAGCACGCCTCCAGCACACCGGGGCGGGTCACGCCGCCACCGATGAAAATCGCGTCCGGCTGTTCCAGCCCGCTCAAGGCCTGAGGCGCACTGCCTCGTACCAGTTGCAGGCCCGGCACGCCCAGCGCATCGCGGTTGAATTCGATCAGTTGCTGACGGCCCTCATCAGCTTCAATGGCCAGGGCGCGACAGGTGGGGTGAGCGCGCATCCACTCGATGCCAATGGAGCCGCAGCCAGCGCCCACATCCCACAACAGTTCGCCCGGCACCGGCGCCAGACGCGCCAGGGTGATGGCGCGCACGTCACGCTTGGTCAGTTGGCCGTCATGTTCAAAGGCTTCGTCAGGCAGACCCGCCAGCGGGGACAGGCGCAGAGCGTTGGCATCGGCCCGGCAATCGATGGCAATCAGGTTCAGGGCGGCAATGTCCGGGTTGGCCCAGCCGCTGGCCAGCCCGTCGATGCGCCGCTCGGTGTTGCCACCCAGATGCTCCAGCACGGTCATGTGGCTCGGTCCGAAACCCCGTTCGCGCAACAAACCGGCAATCGCTGCCGGGCTGCTGCCGTCGTTGCTCAATACCAACAGACGCACGCCATGATGGAATTGCGCATTCAACGCCGCCAGTGGCCGGGCGACGACTGACAAGGTGACGACGTCCTGCAGCGGCCAGCCCATTCGTGCCGCCGCCAATGAATAGGAGGAGGGCGCAGGCAGAATCAGCATTTCTTCGATCGCGACCACACGCGTCAGGCTGGCGCCGACGCCAAACAGCATTGGGTCGCCGCTGGCCAGTACGCACACTTCGGCGCCGCGCTGTTCGACAACCGGGTTAAGGGAAAAAGGCCTGGGCCAGGCGCGGCGTTCGGCCTTGATGCACGGTGGCAGCAAATCCAGCTGCCGTGGGCCGCCAAACACCTGATCGGCACGCAAGAGCGCGTGCCGGGCGTTCTTGCCCAGACCTTTGTACCCGTCTTCACCGATTCCCACGACTGTCAGCCAGGGCGACATTTGCATACCTCAATCCGATCTTCCGACAGAGCGGCTTTTCATGCCTGCGGACAAAGCAGGCATAATACCGCGCCATCGGGCACAACGTGTCCATTCAGACCTAATTGACGGTGATCCATTGACCGAGCAGAAGTCCGCTCGCACGCCAACCGCATCGCTACGCCCCTCGGCCTGTCCGGGGTTGTTGCGTATCGTCCCGGCGCTGGACGGCGGTATCTGTCGGATCAAGCTGGCGGGTGGTTCGATCACCTCGGGCCAGGCGCAGGCCGTGGCCCTGGCGGCGCAGCGCTATGCCCAGGGTGTGATTGAAGTCACCAACCGGGCCAATCTGCAGATTCGCGGGATCGGCGCTGAGCAGGACGGCCTGATTGATAGCTTGCTGGCGGCCGGGCTTGGCCCGAACAATCCCGACAGTGATGATGTGCGCAACCTGATGCTCAGCCCGACGGCAGGCCTGGACCCGCAAATGCTGCTGGATGTGCGTCCGCTGGCGGCGCAGATCCTGGCGGCACTGGAAAACAACCCGCGCTTTCATGATCTGTCACCCAAGTTCGCCCTGTCGCTGGATGGCGGCGAAGGACTGGTGATGCTGCAACACCCCCACGATCTTTGGCTGTCGGCCATGAACATCGACGGTGAAGTCTTGCTGGGCTTTGGACTGGCCGGTTGCCCGGCGGATGACTCGCCCTTGGCGGCGGTCCCGGTGGCAAAAGGGCTGGAGCTGGTGTTAGCGGTGCTGGAGCTGTTTCTCGACATTGCACGCCCAGAGCAGGTGCGCATGCGCCACCTGTTGGCCGAGCAGTCGCCGGAGCAGATGTTGCAACAGTTGCAGATGCGTCTGGGCTTCCCTTTGCGTGCTGATCAGAAAGTGACCCGCTGGCAACGGCCAGCGATTGTCGCCCATCAGCACATCGGGATTTATCCACAGCATGAACCTGACAACGTCGCGGTCGGTGGCGTCGTCCCTCTGGGACGTCTTAACCCGACGATGCTGACTGCTATTGCGCAACTGGCCGTTGATTTCGGCGATGGCAGCCTGCGCCTCACGCCCTGGCAAAGCCTGTTGTTGCCTAATGTCCCGGCCGGGCAGGCGCAGCAGGTGCTGTCGGGGCTGCAAACGGCAGGGTTGCTGTGTTCGGCTGAGCTACCCTTGGCGCAGATCATCGCCTGCACCGGCTCCCCCGATTGCGCCAAAGGCCAGGCCGATACCAAGGCCGATGCGCGCTTGTTGGCGGGGCACTTGCAGCGCAGCGGGATCAGCCGGGCAGTGCATCTGTCGGCCTGCAAGCGTTCGTGCGCGGCGGCGCATCTGGCTGCCGTGACGTTGCTGGCGGTTTCCCCCGGCCATTACGACCTTTATTTTCGCGATGCAGGCCAGCCCGGTTTTGGTGCCCTGCAAGCGCGTGACCTCACTATTGAAGCAGCCGGCGCGTTATTGATCGCCGACTCACGGAGCAACACCCATGATTGATTACATCCGCGATGGTCAGGAGATTTATCGCAACTCCTTCTCGATCATTCGTGCGGAAGCGCGTCTGGATACGATCCCGGCCGACCTGGAAAAGCTCGCCGTGCGCGTGATTCACGCCTGCGGCATGGTCGAGGTCATCGAAGATTTGCGCTTTTCGGAAGGCGCAGGCAAGGCCGGGCGCGATGCGTTGGCCGCCGGTGCGCCGATTCTCTGCGATGCGCGCATGGTTTCCGAAGGCATTACTCGCACGCGGCTGCCCGCCAACAATCAGATTATCTGCACGCTGCATGATGAAGGCGTACGGGAAATGGCCCTGGAACTGGGCAATACCCGTTCTGCAGTGGCGCTGGAGCTGTGGCGGCCGCATCTGGAAGGCAGTGTGGTGGTAATCGGCAATGCACCGACGGCGTTGTTTTATCTGCTGGAAATGCTCGATGCCGGGGCGCCGAAACCGGCCTTGATCCTCGGCTTTCCGGTGGGCTTCGTCGGCGCCGCCGAATCCAAGGCAATGCTCGCCGCTGACAGCCGCGGCGTGCCGTTCGTGATCATGCAGGGCCGTCGCGGTGGCAGCGCCATGGCGGTGGCGGCGGTCAACGCACTGGCCACGGAGATCGAATGATGCAGGCACGCGGTCGATTGATTGGCCTGGGCGTCGGGCCCGGAGACCCGGAGCTGATCACCGTCAAGGCCCTGCGCCTGTTGCGTGAGTCACCGGTGATCGCCTACTTCGTTGCCAAGGGCAAGAAGGGCAACGCTTTTGGCATCATCGAAGGCCATCTGCAAGACGCGCAAACCTTGATGCCACTGGTTTATCCGGTGACCACCGAAGCGTTGCCTGCGCCGATGTCCTACGAAAAAGTCATCAGCGATTTTTACGACGCATCCAGTGTCGATGTTGCAGCGCACCTGGACGCCGGGCGTGATGTGGCGGTGATCTGTGAAGGCGACCCGTTCTTTTACGGTTCTTACATGTATCTGCACGACCGCCTTGCTGATCAATACGAGGCTGAAGTGGTGCCGGGGGTCTGTTCGATGCTCGGCGGCGCTTCAGTGCTCGGCGCGCCGTTGGTGTATCGCAATCAGAGCCTGTCGGTGTTGTCGGGTGTGCTGTCCCACGACGAACTCAAGCGCAAACTGGCCGATGCGGATGCGGCCGTGATCATGAAGCTGGGCCGCAACTTCCCCAAGGTTCGTCTGGTTCTGGAAGAACTGGGTCTGGCAGGGCGGGCGCTCTACGTTGAGCGCGCCACCATGGCCAACCAGAAAATCGTTCCGTTGGACGAGGTAGTGCCGATGTCGTCGCCGTATTTTTCGCTGATCATTGTTCCCGGCGAAAGGTGGCAAGGCTGATGGCGCCTGACATCCCGGCCATCGTTATTCTCGGCAATGGCAGCCTGAGCACCGCGCGGCGCATTCAGCAGTTGTACCCGCAATCCCTGGTTTATGGCCTGACTGACCGGGTGCAGGGTGCAGATCGCAGCTACAGCGAATTCGGCACCACGCTGCGTCAGCTTTATCAGCAGAACACGCCAATCATTGCCCTGTGTGCTGCAGGTATCGTGATTCGGACCCTCGCGCCTCTGTTGCTGGAAAAAGGCGCAGAGCCTGCCGTGCTGGCCGTCGCCGAAGATGGCAGCGCTGTGGTGCCGCTGCTCGGTGGTCTGGGCGGCGTTAACGTCATGGCGCGAGAAATTGCTGCCGGGCTAGGGGTCGCCCCGGCGATCACCACCAGCGGTGAATTGCGTTTTGGTACCTGTCTGCTCAACCCGCCAACCGGCTATGCCCTGGGCGATCTGGAAACGGGCAAACGCTTCGTTTCCGATTTGCTGTCCGGAGAAAGTGTGCGCATTGAAGGCGCTGCGCCCTGGCTGGCTCAGGCGCAACTGCCGCAGGACGAGCACGCGCAACGGGCGATTTACGTCAGCTGTGCCGAGCGCAAGCCATCGGCCAATGAATTGCTGATCTACCCGCGCAGCGTGGCGGTAGCGGTTACCGAGATTGACGCCGAGTTGAGCGCTCGGGTGCGCACCGCGCTGCACGACGCAGGTATTGCGGTGCAATCTCTGGCGTGTCTGCTGGCGGCTGATTCACAGATGGCCGAGCCCTTGCTGCATCAGGCGGCCAATGAGCTGCAAGTGCCGCTGCGCTTTGTTGCCACCGCTTCTGCGTTGCAAATGGCCGCGGTGGCAGTGCCGCAATTGCTGCCGCCGATCCACGTCAATGACGCCCTGGCAATCGCGGTGGCCCCTGCACCACTGGATATTCAGCAGCTCGGCAAGGCACGCGGCAGGCTCGCCGTCATCGGTCTCGGCCCCGGCGCTGCGGAGCTGATGGTGCCAGCGGTCAAGGCCGAACTGGCGAGGGCCAATGACATACTCGGCTACGAGACTTACGTGCGCATGGCCGGGCCGTTTCGTGCCGATCAGGTCATGCACTGCACCGACAACCGCGAAGAGATGCAGCGCGCCCGTCATGCCTTCGAGCTGGCGGCGTCCGGGCGTTCGGTGGTGGTGGTTTCGTCCGGCGACCCCGGCGTGTTCGCCATGGCCTCGGCGGTGCTCGAAGCCCTGCACGAATCCAGCAACGCCGAGTGGCATAACGTCGAGCTGGAAATTCTCCCGGGCGTCTCCGCGTCCCTGGCAACAGCTGCTCAGGCAGGCGCGCCGCTGGGTCATGACTTTTGTGTGATGTCGCTTTCCGACAACCTCAAGCCATGGGACATCATCGAAAAGCGCCTCGATCTTGCCTCGCAAGCGGACCTGGCGCTGGCCTTCTACAACCCGATCTCCCGCTCGCGCCCATGGCAACTGGGCCGCGCGCTGGAAATCGTTCGCCAGCACCGCAGTCCTCAAACGCCTGTGACACTGGGCCGCGACATTGGTCGGCCAGGGCAAACACTGCGCATCATCACCCTTGGCGAGCTCACTGCAGAGCAGGTGGACATGCGCACCATGGTCCTGATTGGCTCTTCGACCACCTGCACTTTTCCTCGCGCGGATGGGAGTCAGTGGGTTTATACGCCGCGTTGGTATGGTGAAAAAGCGCCGGGTTGAGCCTGGCGTCTGTTTCTCGAGCTGTTCAGTGGGCAGCATCCGATTTCGCCAGGGCGCGTTGCCGCCTCTTCCATAGCACTGCTATGAATGTTGGCAACGCCTTGCCTCATGAATAGCCACTGGACCCACATGAGCTGATTGCGCAACGGGATACCAGGCTGTCGCGTATTGGCTGTGCTTATCGCCAAGGGACGATGGTTGTTTTCATCACCCTCTATCCGCTAGTTCCTGTAAGGTTTTTCCTTAAATCTGGTAGTAGCGGGTAATCAAGCTGTGTTGGTTCTTCGTTATCAGCAGGCCGATAATTCGGTGACGTCATTGTCGGCGTGCGATGTTGTTTGGCTGTTTTAACCCGTGCGCCTTATGTTTGCTGGGGTTTGTCATTTTGTTCATGTTGCATGAGATTTTTCTGACGAACCCGCGCCGGGAGTTAAGTTGATAGTTTCGTTCGCGGGCTGTCAGTGCAGTGCTGTAGACGCAATTGTGAGGTTGAGCTAGTTTTTAGTTGTCCATGACGGACTTCGTCGATAAAGGGATTTTATGAACTATTTAGAACAGCCTGAGAGTTTGATCGATAACGGCATGAGTCGTCTGAGCGAGCTGGTACGTGGAGACGGCGACGCCGGTAAAGATACCGCAGCTGTGGTTGAAAATGTTCTGGTGTCTATCGCCGGTGGCATGTCGAGCCGCAACAAAGAGATTGTTTGCGATGCCGTTCAATATGCGATGACCAAGGCGGGGCACAGTCGCAAAAACGTGGAGTGGTACGAAACGTTCATGAGGGCGATGACTATATGCGGATTTCCGTCGACCCGTGCCCGTTTTGGCGAGTACCAGGCGACCGATACTCGCCTGACCATGGACAAGCTTGGGCTGGAGATTCTCACGCGTTTGATTGGCTCCGCCGTGGCGGGGCCGCTCAGCGGCAAGCTGTTGCTGGGTCTGGTGGGCAGCGCGTTTGAAAGCCTGAAGTCGCAGGATGAACCTCTTCAGTTGTTTCAGCGATCAGTCAAACGCTTCAATGATGTCAGTTTCGCGATCGTTTCCGGCGTCGAGACGGTGGATGGAGACGTGCTGCTGGCAATGGCGATCGTGACACTCAAGGTTCAGTTAAATGTAACCAATGTGCTTTTCTGGGATTTCAATACTTCGTCGGTCACGATTGAGCGAGGTGAGAACGCCACGATATTAAATCGTCGGCATTGGCAGCGAGCAGAAAGGCTGGTTGATGAATATCTGACTAATGAAGTCCTTGCCGAGTTTGCAAGTATCAAATAGTCAATGCAGGAGGGCTGCCTTCTATGGCGGCCCGTTTTCAAAATGGATAAGCGAGGCCGTAATGGATGACGGAGTGAGTAGTACTTATGTGAGCGCCGGTCATGTAGTTTTTTTTGCAGCCAGTGTGGGCAGGCAGCGAAGGGAGGATGTCATAAATTCAAGTGTGTATATGCAATTGGCTACTTCAGATAATTATTTGAAGTACGACAACTGTGAAGCGTGGATTGGTCAGTGCAAAAAGCTGATGACCCTGTTTGGCTGGCTCAGTCTGCGTGAAGACAGTCAGCACTATGCATACGACAGCCAGGTTTCTGTTCATCTGGACCACGTGTTGCCTGCGCTCTTAGGGACAACGGTCTCAGCACCCTTGCTGAAGAAATTCCAGACGTTTCTGGCCAATCTACCAGACCCGTCCGGCAGTCCCGCTGGATTGACGACACTGCACCAGGACGCAATGGACTCGCGGCCAGACCGGGATCAAACATCGCTGTCACTGCATATCAGCTTCGTGGACTCCGAGTCGATGATTACCACGGTTTTCCTCTCGTCAAAAATGCCCATGCCGACCGGGCTGCCCGCCATGGCCCAGCATCTTGCCGCTGAACGAATGCACGGCAATCTGGATATCACCGTTGTTTCAATGGAGTTCATTGAGCGGCAATACCGCCGGGTAAGAGGGCGCATTACGGCTGAAGTGGCCGCCGCGAAAAAAGACCTGGTGTTTGCTCTGGATGGAGGGCAGGGCGATGAATGATCTGTCCAATATTCTGCTGGGAGGGACCAACCTCATTTCTTTTTCAGCCGGCACCCTGGCTGACGAAAAGTCCGACATTCTGGACTGTCTCGCTTACGCCGAGATTAACGCCAGCAACCGATATGACCGCAAGCGTCATTGGGCTCAATGGGTTGATCGGTACCAGCTGGAGCTCTATAAAAATGGTTTCGAAATGACCGACGCGCTACCCGGTGAACGGCTGGTATTAACGGATCCCGGAGACCTGTATTCGGTTGTCAGCGATGCATTGGAAACCGGAGAGAATCGAGAGCTGGAACGCCTGGCCCGTTCCTCACTCAAGGCACTGCTGGGTAGTGAGGACGGCCAGACGTTATTTCGAGACTGGTTCAGCAGGGAGCGCAGCGAGAACGTCCAGATCATTCCTTGCATCAGGGATTCGCGTGGGCGAATTGAAATCCTGTTTTGCGGCCTCGAACTGTTCATTGCTACTGCCGAGAGCAGTTGGTTCGAAGGGTCACGATCAAAGATAGCAATTACGATTTCCGGCGGAGAGTATCGCTACAGTTCGGCGACCTATGAGCGGTATCGAAGTAAAGTAGCGTCGTTTCTGGAGGGGCACACCCGAGAATCAATACGCCCTATCTAATGGGGTCTCTCCAGAGGCTCAGGTCCGGGTCAGTGCACCAGATAACCCTGTATTCCGGTAAAGATAATCTGCGCCGCAAGTGCACAGACAAACAAACCCATCAACCGGCTGACAATCTGCAAACCCTGATCGCCGAGAATGCGTTCGATGTGGTTGGACAGATACAGCACGACGCCAACGGTCAGGCTGGCAAACGCAATGCCCAGGATGGCGGTGAGTTTGTCGTCCCAGTGCGGTTGGCTGACGCCCATCACCAGCAGCGCGCCGATGGTGCCGGGGCCGACCGTCAAGGGGATGGTTAGCGGGACGATAGTCACGTCCTGTTGAACATTGTCGGTCTGCACCGCTGACTTGCCCTGGGCCATTGCCAGCGCCGAGATGAACAGCACGCTGCCCGCCCCAATCCGGAAGGCGTCCACGGTGATGCCGAACACACTGAAAATCACCCGCCCGAACAGGTACAGCAGCACACTGGCGATCAACGTCCCCAGCGCGACCTTCCAGGCCAGACGGCGCTGTTCTTTTCGCGAATGGCCGCGGGTCAGGCTGATAAAGCAGGAGAGCACGAAGAACGGGCTGTAAAGCACCAACATCTTCAGATAAACGCTGAATAACACGTGGAGCATGGGTTGGCTCGGCGGCAGGTAAAGTCGTGAGGGAGTCTATCAGGGCGCAGTCGTGATAGCTGAGCGGCGGCGGATCAATTTTGCTGGTAGAGGTTATCGACTGATGTCAGGGCCCGGGCCTTGTCTCGCTGAGCCACCCAGTGCTCCACCAGCTCGCGCAGTTGAGACAGCTCGACCGGTTTGGACATGTGCCCGTCCATGCCTGCCTGGCGGGCACGATCCTTGTGTTCAGTGAGGATGTGAGCGGTCAGGGCAACCACCGGCGTGCGCACCCGCTGATTGCCAACTTCCCATGCCCGCAGTTTTTCGGTGGCGCTGAAGCCATCAAGGATCGGCATTTCGCAATCCATCAACACCAGATCATAGCGTTGCGCTTTCATGGCTCGCAGGGCTTCCTCTCCATTGCTTGCCGTATCCGGGTTCAGGTTGAGTTTGCCGAGCATGCCGCGAATGACTTTGGTGGAAATGGTGTTGTCCTCGGCGACCAGAATACGGAAGTCACCGGGCACGCTGACCGGGTTGTTGTTCACCTGCGCGTGGCTGTGGACAGAGATGCCTTTATTGACTTGGGTCAGCTCGTCGGCCAGGGTGGTTTTAAGGGTGTAGCCTGCCACCGGTTTGGCCAGGATGCGTTTGATCCCGGCATTGCGGGCGATGATCTTGCTCGGTGCGTTGCTGATGCCGGTCAGCATGATCAGCAGGATGTCATGATTGAGGCTTGGGTCTTCCTTGATCTTGGCGGCCAGTTGCATGCCGGTCATGCCAGGCATGTTCTGATCAAGCAACACCACATCGAAGTAGTCACGCAGATGAGCCTTGGTGCGCAACAGCGCCAGCGCTTCCTTCCCGGACGCTACCGCGCTGACGTTAAGGCCCCATGAACTGCATTGCTGGACGAGTACCTTGCGGCATGTGTCGTTGTCGTCGACCACCAGTACCCTGGCATCCTGCAGCGGGCTGTCCAGGTCGAGTGGCTGCTGCTCAAGGCGATTGGCCTCCAGCGGCAAGCTGAGCCACAACGTGCTGCCCTGGGTCCCGCCGGTCTGGATACCGAACTCACCTCCCATCAACACGATCAGTTGCCGGGCAATGACCAGCCCCAGATGACCGCCGAGTTTGCTGGCGGCCATGAAATTCTTGCTGTGCAACTCGGCCTGCAGCAGCGCCTCGCGCTCGCCCGGCGACATGGCTTCGCCGCTGTCCTGTACGGCAATGCGCAAGCGCGGTTGGCCTGCTCTGCTGTCCAGAGCCACCAGCACCAGGATTTCCCCTTCGTCGGTTTTTTTCAGGGCGTTTTCCAGCAGGCTCAACACGGTTTGCCGCAAGCGGGTAGGGTCTCCGCTGATAACCCTTGGAACCTGTGGCTGGATAAGGCTGATCAGCTCGACGTCCTGCTGCTCGGCCTTGGCGCGGAATATATTCAGGCAATCTTCGATCAGCGCACTGAGGTCGAATTGCACGTCGTCCAGTTCGATCTGCCCGGACTCGAGCTTGGTGATGTCGAGGATCTCGTTGATCAGGGTCAGCAACTCATTGCCCGCGCTGTGGATGGTCTGCACATAGTCGCGTTGCTTGACCGACAATGGCGTGCCCAACAACAGTTCGGTCATGCCCAGCACGCCATTCATCGGGGTGCGGATTTCATGGCTGATCTTGGCCAGGAACTCTGCCTTGGCATTGATTTCCGCGGTACTCGCGGCTTCATCCCGGCTGATACTGAAATTGTCTTCGGTAAAGCTGCGATGGCGTTCGCTGATCGCAATGCTCATCAGCAGGCCGCTGGCGCAGAACACCGCCAGCAAGGTCAGAATCAGCCATTGCGGGGAAATCCAGGTCAGCCACAACAGCGCTGGCAGGATCACCAGACAGCCAATATTGAAGGTCACCATGGCGACTACAAACAGACGCGCAGGCCAGTAGCCTTTCTGCCAGTTCCAGGCGGAGGTGAACAGGATGCTCAGCGTTGACAGGGTCACCAGCGCGAAGGTCACCAGGTTCAGCGGCAGTGTATCGACGAACAGCACCAACAGGCCGCCGAGCGCGATGACCAGCACGCTGCCCAGCAATAATCTGCTCAGCAACACGCTGTTGCGGTGGGCGAAGAAACTATGGGCATACATCAACCCGGTCATGGCCGCCAGTAACAGGGTCAGATGGGCACTTGGGGTCTGGGCGATGTGCCAGGTCTTGAGCCAAGGGGTCAGCAGGTTCAGCAGCAGTAACCCGCTGAGTGCCAGCAGGCCTTCACACGCCGCCAACCAGAGATTGGTCGTGGAGCGGGTATGGGCGAAGCGCGTCAGGTTCTGCACGATCAGCATGGCCAATGAACCGAACAGCAAGCCGAACAGAAATGGCTCGCGTTCATCCGCTGCACTGAGGATCGCCGATTCAAGGGTGATGTTCGGGCGTAGCTGCTGGGTTGAAACCAGCCGCAGGTAGATGTCCAGCGGAACGTTGCTTTGCGGCAGCGGCAACATGAAGTCGCTCGCGCGCAGAACCTGGCTTTTCGGCGGGACTTCGTTGCCGGTCCGTGAGTGGTTGACGATGTTCTCACCGTTCAGAACATACAGATCCAGGCTGGCCAGATCCGGCGCAAAGATGCGCAGCAATTGCTCGTGTTCGTCAGGTTGCATGCGGTAATGCAGCCACAGCGCGCCGTTGCGGTCCGCGGCGGTGACCTGGTCCAGCCCGGTGGGGCTGAATTCATTCTGATAGCGGGCCGAGCGCACATCGCTCAGTTGCAGGTTTGCCTGATTGTCGAGCAATGTTGACCAACCCGCGCTCGGCTCGGCTTGCGCCGACAGCACGAAGAGCAGGGTAAGCAACCCGACGGTCAAACCTTTGGCAATCCTGAGCCAGCGCACGTTGAAATCCCTTCGTAGATGAATGCCCTATAACCTGGAAACGATGAAGTCATTGATCCGAAGCATCAGGTAGGGCCGATCATTTCCCGCCCCACCTGACCATCACCGGCTGAGGACTTACGCCTGGTCTTCGCCGCGCTCGCGGGCAATGGCACGGTAGCCAATGTCACTGCGATAGAAACAATCCTGCCAATCAATTTTTGCAGCCAGAGCATAGGCGTGTTTTTGCGCATCGCCCACGGTATCGCCCATGGCAGTTGCGCATAACACCCGTCCACCGCTGGTGACTACCTGACCATCCTGCAAGGCAGTACCAGCGTGAAACACTTTACCGGACAATTGCGCTGCGTCATCCAGCCCGCTAATGGCTGCGCCTTTGGCATAGTCGCCAGGGTATCCGCCAGCCGCCAGAACGATGCCCAGGCTAGGACGTGGATCCCATTGCGCTTCGATTTTGTCCAGCGCCTGGGCCAACGCAGCCTCGACCAGCAGAACCAGGCTCGATTGCAGGCGGAGCATGACTGGTTGGGTTTCCGGGTCGCCAAAGCGGCAGTTGAACTCGATAACCTTGGGGTTGCCTGCCTTGTCGATCATCAGACCAGCATAGAGGAAGCCGGTGTAAACGTTACCTTCGTCAGCCATGCCTCGGACGGTCGGCCATATCACCAGGTCCATGACCCGCTGGTGAACTTCGGCGGTGACCACCGGGGCAGGGGAGTAGGCGCCCATGCCGCCGGTATTCGGGCCGCTGTCGCCGTCGCCGACACGTTTGTGATCCTGGCTGGTGGCCATGGGCATTACATTCTTGCCGTCGACCATGACGATGAAGCTGGCTTCTTCGCCGTCCAGAAACTCCTCGATCACTACCCGCGAACCGGCTTCGCCAAACGCGTTGCCTGCCAGCATGTCACGAACGGCGTCTTCGGCTTCGGTCAGGGTCATGGCGACGATAACGCCCTTGCCCGCTGCCAGTCCGTCGGCCTTGATGACGATCGGAGCACCTTTTTCGCGCAGGTAAGCCAGCGCGGGTTCGATTTCGGTGAAGTTCTGATAGTCGGCAGTCGGAATCTTGTGGCGGGCCAGGAAATCCTTGGTGAAGGCTTTGGAACCTTCCAGCTGCGCGGCGCCAGCGGTAGGGCCGAAGCAGTCCAGACCACGGCTGCGGAACAGGTCGACGACGCCCGCGACCAATGGCACTTCAGGGCCCACAATCGTCAGCGAGACATTTTTTTCAGCGAAGTCGGCCAGTTGCTCAAGAGCCAGAACGTCGATGGCAACGTTCTCGCATTTGGCTTCGATAGCGGTACCCGCATTGCCTGGAGCGACGAAAACCTTTACGACACGTGGGTCCTGAGCGACTTTCCACGCCAGAGCGTGTTCGCGGCCACCACTGCCAATAATCAATACATTCATTTCAAAACCTCGATGACGCTAATTCTGTATGGGGGATTTGCCTGTACCAGGTCCCCGTGGGAGCGAGCTTGCTCGCGAAGGCAATATGTCAGGCGCTGGATAATGCGCAGACTGTCCGGGCCTCTTCGCGAGCAAGCTCGCTCCCACAGTGTTTTATCAAACGATCAATGACGGAAATGGCGCATCCCGGTAAACACCATGGCAATACCGGCTTCATCAGCCGCTGCAATCACTTCGTTGTCGCGCATCGAGCCGCCTGGCTGGATCACCGCAGTGATGCCTACCTTGGCTGCGTTGTCGATGCCGTCGCGGAACGGGAAGAATGCATCGGAAGCCATGACCGCGCCCTGGACTTGCAAGCCAGCATGCTCGGCCTTGATTGCAGCAATACGTGCGGAGTTCACGCGGCTCATCTGACCGGCGCCGACGCCGATGGTCTGGCGATTCTTGGCATAGACGATGGCGTTGGATTTAACGTACTTGGCGACTTTCCAGGCGAAGATCAGATCATGCACTTCCTGCTCGCTTGGCGCGCGCTGGGTCACGACTTTCAAGTCGGCGGAGGTGATCATCGCGATGTCACGGCTCTGTACCAGCAGGCCGCCATTGACGCGCTTGTAGTCCCAGGCGGCAACACGTTCCGCGGCCCACTGGCCGGTGGTCAGCAAGCGTACGTTGGCTTTGGTGGCAACCACGGCCTGCGCTTCGGCGCTGACGCTCGGGGCGATGATTACTTCGACGAACTGGCGCTCCACAATGGCTTTTGCCGTTTCAGCGTCCAGCTCGCGGTTGAAGGCGATGATGCCGCCGAAAGCCGATTCCGTGTCAGTGGCGTAAGCCAGCTCGTAGGCCTGACGGATGCCGCCTTCGTTATCCAGCGCCACGGCGACGCCGCACGGGTTGGCGTGCTTGACGATCACGCAGGCTGGCTTGACGAAGCTTTTCACGCATTCCAGCGCAGCGTCGGTATCGGCGACGTTGTTGAAGGACAATTCCTTGCCCTGCAACTGGGTAGCGGTAGCGATGCCGACTTCGGCAGGGTTGGCTTCCACGTAGAACGCTGCGCTCTGATGCGGGTTCTCGCCGTAGCGCATTTCCTGAGCCTTGACGAACTGGCTGTTGAAGGTGCGCGGAAATTCGCTGCGGCCGGAAGTCGAAAGGGTCTCGGCGCTCTGGTCGATGCCGCCCAGGTAGTTGGCGATCATGCCGTCGTATGCCGCGGTGTGCTCGAAGGCCTTGAGCATCAGGTCGAAGCGCTGGGCGTAAGTCAGACCGCCGGCCTTGAGGCTCTGCAGAACATCGGCATAGTCGCTGGCGTTAACCACGATCGCCACGTCTTTATGGTTTTTGGCCGCAGAGCGGACCATGGTCGGACCACCGATGTCGATGTTCTCGATAGCGGTCGGCAGGTCACAGCCTGGCTTGGCCACGGTCGCCTGGAACGGGTAGAGATTGACCGCAACCAGATCGATCGGCTTGATGCCGTGCTCACTCATGATCGCGTCGTCGATACCGCGACGACCCAGGATTCCACCATGGATTTTCGGGTGCAGGGTCTTGACCCGGCCGTCCATCATTTCGGCGAAGCCTGTGTAGTCGGCTACTTCTACCGCTGCGACGCCATTGTCCTGCAGCAACTTGAAAGTGCCGCCAGTGGACAGGATTTCGACCCCAAGGGCTTCCAGTTCACGGGCAAATTCAAGGATGCCGGTCTTGTCGGAAACACTGATCAAGGCGCGGCGGATCGGCAGGCGGGTAGTCTGGTCGGTCATCTCAATTTCCATCAAAAGCAAAAGGAGTCAATCAGCAAAAAAGGCGACCGCAGCAGCGGGTCGCCTTTTCTGTTTCTGGAATTCTTAAAGCAAATCGTACTGCTTGAGTTTCTTGCGCAACGTGCCGCGATTTAGGCCCAGCAGCTCGGACGCCTTCGTCTGGTTACCCTTGACGTAGTTCATCACGCATTCGAGCAGTGGCGCTTCGACTTCTGACAACACCAGGTTGTAGACGTCAGTGACGGGAGCACCTTCGAGGTGGGCGAAATAATTGTGCAGCGCCTTCTCGACGTTACCGCGCAGGGTCTGACCCTCCTCGCTCGGCGTGTTGAGGTGCTGTTTCAAATTGACGTTGTCGCTCACGGGTGTCGTTCCACTCACTAAAGTCTCAGTCATCATCGTCATGCGGCCACCTCTTTTTCTTGCCCTGTTTCCGGGCTTTTGTCGCGTTCGCTGAAGAACTCGCGAACGTTGGCGCATTGTGCTTCTGTATCTTGCAAACGATTGAAGTGGGCGCGGAACTCCCTGGCGCCCGGCAAGGTTGCGAGATACCAGCCAACATGCTTGCGTGCAATTCGCACGCCCAGCACATCGCCGTAGAAAACGTGGAGCGCTGCCAGATGCTCTAGCAGAATGCGTTCCACTTCACTCATCTGCAGCGCTGGCAGTGTTTCACCGGTGCGCAGGAAGTGTTCTATTTCGCGAAAAATCCACGGGCGCCCTTGAGCGGCCCGACCAATCAACAGCCCGTCGGCACCGGTGGCTTGCAGCACATACCGGGCTTTTTGGGGTGAATCAATATCGCCGTTGGCAAACACCGGAATCGACACGGCCTGTTTGATCTCGGCGATGGTGTCGTATTCAGCTTCACCGGTGTACAGATCAGCGCGGGTGCGGCCATGTACGGCAAGCGCCTGAATTCCGGACTGTTCGGCGATTTTCGCCACGGTCAGGCCGTTTTTGTTCGCCCGGTCCCAGCCCGTGCGAATTTTCAGGGTGACCGGCACATCAACCGCAGCCACCACAGCCTGCAGGATCTCGCTCACCAGTTGTTCGTCTTTCAGTAGTGCCGAGCCCGCGGCCTTGTTACAGACTTTCTTGGCCGGGCAGCCCATGTTGATGTCGATGATCTGCGCACCCAGTTCGACGTTGGCGCGCGCTGCATCGGCAAGCATTTGCGGATCACCACCGGCGATCTGTACCGAGCGAGGCTCGGGATCACCTTCGTGGATCATGCGCAGACGCGATTTGCGGCTGTTCCACAGGCTCATGTCACTGGTGACCATCTCCGAAACCACCAGGCCTGCGCCGAGTTGGCGGCAGAGCTGGCGAAAGGGCTGGTCGGTGACGCCCGCCATGGGAGCGAGAATCAAGCCGTTCTGCAATGTATACGGACCGATGCGTACCGCCGACATAGGTGTGCCTGTTGTTGGGGCCGAATCATGGCGGGCCGTGTGTAGTGCGTTTCCTACACGATCCGCTCAGGCCCGATCTGACAGTGCTTGCGCGCCTTTCAGACCGAATCCAGAGTGAGAAAAAGGGTTGGCATGATACCCGCTCTCGATGACTGGATAAAGGCTGAATTGGATAAAATCTGAACAGTTATTGCCGGATCAACGGTGCTTTAGTGGTCAGCGTTGCTGGCAGGCGGCGCTGGCGGTCACCGGCTCGGGATCAGGCGTCCCGATCAATGGCGTTTTTCCGCCGGGCGGGCCAGTTCGGTGCTTATTCGGGAGAGCGAAAACTCAGGCTGTAATTCACGGCCTTGGCGCCTGGGTCAAGAATGTCCAGAGCGATATGAATCGGCGTCTGGGGCGGCATCTCTTCCTTGCCTGCGATCTCGCCACTGAGGTACTCGCCGGGCTTGAAACGCCGGCTGGCGATGAGTTGGCCGCTGGTATCGGCGAAACGCAATTCCAGCAGCGGGAACGGCTGGGAGAAGGAAGCCCGGTTGTAGATGATTGCATCCACTACCAGAGCACCTTTGAATTCCGGATGGCTCCTGACCACCAGATTGCTGCTCTTGAGCAGGCCGATGTCCACCTTGGTGGGTACTTTGCAGCCGACCTGTGGGCAGATCATCTGAAACCACGGGCGGTACTGATCCTGGCGCGCCAGCTCGTCGAAGTGATACCAGACGTATTGTCCGGCCAGGCCAGCCAAGGCCAGCACCGTCAGCAGGCTCCAGGCCAGTTTGCGACCCCAGTGCGATTTGGGGCGTTGCCATTCCAGTTGCAGCGGGTCGTCGGTCAAGTCCAGCAGGGCCTGATCACGAATGCCGGGTTCTGCGCGGCTGCGTTTCGAGCGCGGCTGCTGATCCGGTTCGTGGAGATCATCGTCCTGGAGGTCATCCAGATCGTCGTGATCATCGACGGCAGAGAAGCGCCCGGCTGGTTCTTTGTGTGAGCCCCTGTGCAGTTCATTGCCCGGTGCCTTGCGCTGACTTTGCACCGGAGCCATGGGCTCATCGTCTTCGATGTCGGTGATGCTGGAAGAGAATGACGGCTCGGTTCGACCTGCTCGCTCGTCCTCCCGGGTTTCGCGCTCGGTCAGGTCCGGGTCCGGGATGACTTCGGCGTTCACCTCGGCAAGCTGATTGACGTCGTCATTGTGGACGCTGGCAATCCATTCCTCGCTCTCGGTCTGCGGGCTGTCGCGCTGAGCGGTGAAGGAGGGGTGATTATCTTGAGAGGTATCGCGGGTATTGTCCCTGCCGAAGGTTTCCGGCAGCTGGATTTCACGTTGTTCGAGCCGCGCCAGCTCTTCGTCCAGGTCCATGCTGTCCAGATCCAGGGCATTGGCTCGCCAGGATTCGGGGGCATGGAACGGTTCGGCGGGCAGGGGTTCGGGCTGCGGCAAATCCGCTTCTGGCTCAGGCTCGACGTGCACGACCGGCACGGCGGGCTTTGCCTGCATGACCTCCGGCAGCGGAGCAGTCTGCACCGCCACGAGCTCGGGAGACTGTTGCGCCACGGCCTGATTGCTGCGCTGTTCCAGCAGTTGTCTGGCCGCATTGAACACTTGCAGGCAGGCCCCGCAACGCACCACGCCACGGGCCACGCTCAATTGAGCGTGGCTGACACGGAAACTGGTCTGGCAGTGCGGGCACTGAGTGACAAAACTGTCGGTCATGCGGCTATCCGGTTGAGGCGGCGATTAACGGCGACGGCCGGTGATGCGAACCCAACCATCACGGTTGGCGATCGGATCGAGGTCAAAAGTATCAGCGTAGGCTGCGGCAACCTCTTCGCCCTGTTCGGCGAGAATGCCGGACAGTGCCAGGCGACCACCGGGTTTGACCAGGGTTGCCAACTGCGGTGCCAGCGAGACCAGTGGTCCGGCAAGAATATTGGCCACCAGTACATCGGCCTGTTGCTGCGGCATGTCTTGCGGTAGATACAGTTCGAAAAGCTCCGGGGCGATGTTGTTGCGCCCGGCATTGTCACGCGAGGCTTCCAATGCCTGTACGTCGATGTCGGTGCCGACTGCCTGTTTCGCGCCCAGCAACAGGGCGGCGATGGCAAGGATGCCCGAGCCGCAGCCAAAATCCAGCAGGTTGCAGTCTTTGAGGTCCTGACCATCGAGCCATTCCAGGCACAAGGCGGTGGTGGGGTGGGTACCGGTGCCAAAAGCCAGGCCCGGATCAAGCAGCAGATTGACTGCCCCGGGCTCCGGTGCGGCATGCCAGCTCGGCACGATCCACAGGCGTTGACCGAAACGCATGGGATGGAAGTTATCCATCCAGCTGCGCTCCCAGTCCTGATCTTCGATAACTTCGCTCATGTGCTCGGGCAGTTCTGCATCGGTCAGCAGGCGCAGGTGCGCCAGGACCTGATCGGCGTCGGTGTCGGCTTCGAAAAGGGCCAGCAGATGGGTGTGCGACCACAGTGGTGTGGTGTTCAGTTCCGGCTCGAAGATCGGCTGATCTTCAGCGTCCATGAACGTGACCGATACGGCGCCGACTTCGAGAAGGGCGTCTTCGTAGGTTTCGGCTTGTTCTGGACTGATGGCGAGACGGACTTGCAGCCAGGGCATGGCGGGTTACCTTCGTGTGAAAAATGGTCTGCAATTGCGTGCAGCTTAAAACCGGCAAGTTTACTGTGCTGCGCCACAAACAACAAAGCCGCTTTGAAAGCGGCTTTGTCGTGCTGGGGCAAACGGGCTTATTGATTAGCCAGTTTGTGTTCCAGGTAGTGAATGTTGACGCCGCCTTCGCAGAAGCCTTCATCACGGGTCAGATCACGGTGCAGCGGGATGTTGGTCTTGATGCCGTCGACCACGATTTCGTCCAGGGCATTGCGCATGCGGGCCATGGCCTCGTCGCGGGTGGCGCCCCAGGTGATCAGCTTGCCGATCAGCGAGTCGTAGTTGGACGGAACCTTGTAGCCGCTGTACAGGTGCGAGTCGACCCGCACGCCATTGCCGCCTGGCGCGTGGAAGTGCTTGACCAGGCCTGGGCTCGGAACAAAGGTTTTCGGATCTTCGGCGTTGATCCGGCATTCCAGCGAGTGCCCGTGAATGACCACGTCATCCTGGGTAAACGACAGTTTGTTGCCAGCGGCGATGCTGAGCATCTCCTTGACTATGTCGATACCGGTGACCATTTCCGAAACCGGGTGCTCGACCTGAACACGAGTGTTCATCTCGATGAAGTAGAAACGGCCGTTCTCGTACAGGAACTCGAAAGTACCCGCGCCACGGTAGCCGATGTCCACACACGCCTTGACGCAGGCGGCGAACACGTCCTTGCGGGCCTGTTCGTCGATGAACGGTGCCGGCGCTTCTTCCAGGACTTTCTGGTGACGGCGCTGCAGCGAGCAATCGCGGTCGCCCAGGTGAATCGCCTGGCCCTGACCGTCGGAAATCACCTGGACTTCCACGTGACGTGGGTTTGTCAGGTATTTTTCCAGGTAGACCATCGGGTTGCTGAACCAGGCAGCCGCTTCGGCGCGGGTCTGCTTGGCGGCTTCGATCAGGTCTTCTTCCTTGTGCACCACCCGCATGCCGCGACCACCACCGCCACCGGCGGCCTTGATGATCACCGGGTAGCCGACTTCACGGCCGATGCGCAATGCGGTTTCTTCGTCTTCCGGCAGTGGGCCGTCGGAACCTGGAACCGTTGGCACGTTGGCGCGCTTCATGGCGTCCTTGGCGGAAACCTTGTCGCCCATCAGGCGGATGGTTTCAGCTCTCGGGCCGATAAAGGCGAAGCCGGATTTCTCGACCTGTTCGGCAAAGTCGGCGTTTTCCGCCAGGAAGCCGTAGCCCGGGTGAATCGCCGTGGCGCCGGTCAGTTCCGCAGCCGAAATGATGGCCGGGATGTTCAGGTACGACAGGTTGGCCGGTGCCGGGCCGATGCAGACGGTTTCGTCCGCCAGGCCCAGGTGCATCAGCTCACGGTCTGCCGTGGAATGGACCGCGACGGTCTTGATGCCCAGTTCTTTACAGGCACGCAAGATGCGCAAGGCGATTTCGCCGCGGTTGGCGATCAGGACTTTTTCCAACATCGCAGGCTCTCCCCGGTTCAAACGATGGTGAACAGCGGCTGGTCATACTCAACCGGCTGACCGTTTTCTACCAGGATGGACTCGATCACGCCGCTGACTTCAGCTTCGATGTGGTTCATCATTTTCATCGCTTCAACGATGCAGATAGTGTCGCCTTTCTTCACGGTCTGGCCGACTTCGACGAATGCTGGCGAAGTAGGCGCCGGGGTGCGGTAGAAGGTACCGACCATTGGCGACTTGACCACGGTGCCGTTGAGTTTCGGTGCTGCCGGTGCTTCTGCAACGACTGCAACCGGAGCGGCTGCTGGCGCGGCAACTGGAGCTGCCATGGGGGCCGGAGCGTAATACGGTTGTGCTGGAGTCTTGCTGTGACGGCTGATCCGTACGGACTCTTCGCCTTCACGGATTTCCAGTTCGTCGATGCCAGACTCTTCCAGCAGTTCGATCAGTTTCTTGACTTTACGGATATCCATTAATCATCAACTCCCAAGGGTCGGTCAGGGGTAAAAGGTGTTAGCGGTTCGAGCCGTGCAGCGCAGCCTGTGGTTGCGCAGTCATGGCTTCGAACGGTTGGCCACTTGTTCCATGGCGGCCTCCAGGGCCAGTCGGTAACCGCTGGCGCCAAGGCCGCAGATCACTCCTACAGCAACATCGGAAAAATAGGAGTGATGGCGGAAAGCTTCGCGTTTGTGCACGTTTGAAAGATGCACTTCGATGAATGGGATGCTCACACCCATCAGCGCGTCACGTATTGCCACGCTGGTGTGCGTAAAAGCCGCCGGATTGATCACGATGAAATCCACGCCTTCATCGCGTGCAGCGTGGATCCGATCGATCAATTCATACTCGGCGTTGCTTTGCAGATACATCAGATGGTGGCCAGCGTCGCGAGCCTGCTGTTCCAGATTCTGATTGATCTGGGCCAGGGTAACCGCGCCGTAGATCCCGGGCTCGCGAGTTCCGAGCAGGTTCAGATTGGGGCCGTGCAGTACCAGAAAAGTCGCCATCGGATGATCCTTGTCAGGGTTACGAGCATCAAAGCCCGGCGACTATGCCGCAAACATCCGTGTACTGTCCAGTTAACTGCAATAGGTCGCACGATTACCGAAGTTCGCCAAAAGTTTGTGACTCAATCGCTAGATTGGGTCATTTGCTCTAATCAACCGCTCTATCAGGCCGTCAGCGTCGATTTCGCCGACGATCCGCACATCGGCACGTTCCACGCCGTTTTTGCCGAAAATCAGCAACGCAGGTGGGCCAAACAACTTGTAGCGGTCCAGTAATGCGCGTTGCTCGGCGTTGCTCTCAGTCATGTCGAAGCGGATCAGCCGATAGCCCTGCAACTGAGCGATCACGGCTGGATCGGGCAGCACTTCATGCTCGATCACCTTGCAGCTGATGCACCAGTCGGCGTACCAGTCGAGCAACAGTGGCTGGCCTGCATTCTTCGCCTCGCTCAATACCCGCTCCAGTTCGGCAGCGGTGCTGATCGTCTGCCAGTCAGAAGCGTTGCTCGCTGTGCCTGCATTGCTGCTCAAGGCCGATTGAGCACGACCCAGGGGCCGGGTTGGATCGGTCTGACCGCTCCAGGCGCCGATCCAGCAGGCCAGAGCATAGACCAGTAAAAACAGACCCAGCAGTTGAGCCAGTCGTTGCCGGGTATTTTTCGCAGTCAACTCCAGAGTGCCGAGGAACAGCGCGACCCCGGCAGCCAGCAGCCCGGTCAGCAGCAGGGTGATCTGTCCAGGCAGCACCCGGCTGAGCAAGGCGATTGCCAGGCCCAGCAGCAACACGCCGATGGCATTCTTGACAGTGACCAGCCACGGGCCACTTTTCGGCAGCCAGGTCGCGCCGCCGGTTGCGACCAGCAGCAGCGGCGCGCCCATGCCCAGACCCAGCGCGAAGAGTTTCAGCGCGCCGCCCAGCGCATCGCCGCTGGCGCTTATATAAAGAAGCGCACCCGCCAGCGGCGCGGAAACACAAGGTGAAACCAGCAGACTGGACACCACACCCAGCACGGCCGCACCCCACAGTGAGCCGCCTTCGGTCTTGCCTGCAATGCGGTCCAGGCGGGTGCTGATAGCCTGCGGTAAACGCAGCTCGAAGGCGCCAAACATGGCGATGGCGAAAATCACGAAGAACAGGGAAAACGGCACCAGCACCCAGGCAGACTGCAGGCGCGCCTGCAGGTTGAGGCCCGCGCCGAACATGCCCATCAACGCGCCCAGCGCCGCGAAGCTGATTGCCATAGGCAATACATAGGCCAGGGAAAGGCTGAAACCGCGCAACCCGCCGACTTGCCCGCGCAACACCACACCCGAAAGGATCGGCAGCATGGGCAGCACGCACGGCGTGAAGGTCAAACCGATACCGGCGAGGAAGAACAGTGCCAGTTCTTTCCAGCTCCAACCGCTGCTGGTGGCACCGGGCGCTATGGCCGCGGCAGAAGCAGCGCCGGTATCGCCAATGCTCAGGCGTTCGGTTTCAGGTGGGTAACACAGGCCTTTGTCGGCGCAGCCTTGATAGGTCACCACCAGGGTGAAAGGCCGATTGTCGCCGGGTTTACGGGGTAGATCGATGTCAAGAATGCCGTGGTAGACCTCGACGTCGCCAAAATACTCGTCGTGCTTCTTTTCGCCGTCCGGCAATTGCGCTGCTCCAAGGCCAATGTCGGCAGGCTCGGTGCGGAACGCAAAGCGGTGGCGATACAGGTAATAGCCCTCGGTGGCAACGAAGCGCAGCTTGATGGATTCAGGGGTGGTGTCGATAAGATTGAGCTGGAAAGCCTGGCGAACGGGCAGGAAATCCTTGCTGTTATCCAGCGCCGCGCCACCCAGCGTCGAGCTGGGTCGGCTGTCCAGCAGGCCGGCGCCAGAGGCGGGCAGGGCAAGGATCAACAGCAGCAGGCATAACAAACGGCGCATGGCGGTCTCGTCTCTCGAAAGTCCGCGCATCATAGCGGAGTGTCTCAAACCGTGCAGGAAACGGCTTTGTAAGGGCGGGTGTCGGGTGGGTTAACCCACTATCTCAATCCGGATGTAATTTTTTGTGGGAGCGAGCTTGCTCGCGAAGGCGGCGGTCCCGCTTCTGGAGATTTTTCGGATTTGGCGGCCTCTTCGCGAGCAAGGTGGAGCGCCACCCCGGTCGCTCCCACAGGGCATCATTTTCAACCCAAAAGCTGCGGTGTTAATGCGACTCTGCAGGGCTAGCCAGCAACATCGCGCTTTGTTTCGCATCGCCGCTGCAGTGCACGTGATTGCGTCCTGCATCCTTGGCCCGATACAGCGCATCGTCGGCGCGCGAGGCGAGCATCAGGGCGTCATCGTTATCGCCCAGCTCCACCACGCCGGCGCTGAATGTGCAGAACAGGTCCGCAGGTTGCGCCGGATAGTTGATCTCCGCAAAGCGCCGACGGATTTCATCCAGCACTTTGTGGGCGTTGTGCAGCTCGGTGCCGGGCATCACGATGGCGAATTCTTCGCCGCCATAGCGGCCAATGTAATCGGTCTTGCGCAGCCGCTGCTTGAGGAACAATGCCAGGCTCTTGATGACCCGATCGCCCATGGGGTGGCCGTGACTGTCATTGACCTTCTTGAAGTGGTCGATATCGAGCATGGCGAAACACAAACTCTGGTTCTCGCGTCGGGCGCGGAAGCTGCAATCCTCCAGCAGCTGCAGAATGTGCGTGTGGTTATACAAGCCGGTCAGGCTGTCGCGGACCATCCGCGCCTTGAGATTTCGCGCCCGAGCCGCCCGGTTGCGCACCGTGGTAATAAGGTGACGCGGCTTGATGGGCTTGGTCAGGAAGTCATCGCCGCCCTCGCTCATGGCGTCCAGCTGCTTGTCCAGGTCGTCCTCGGCCGACAGATAGATAATTGGCACGCTGACATAACGGTCGTTATGGCGAATCACTTTGGCCAGCTCGGTGCCGGTGCAGCCCGGCATGTACATGTCGAGGATGATCAGGTCCGGTTGAAAATCAGCCAGCTCGGCCATGGCCTGGATCGGGTCAAGCAAAGTGCGCGTCACGATTCCCGCGCTGTTGAGCAGCCGCTCGGTGTGTGTGGCCTGCGCCCGGGAATCGTCGATGACGAGCACTTTATAAGGTTCGTACTGAGCGACGCAGGTCAGTACTTCGATTTTTTCCAGCAGGCTTGAGGCTTCCAGCGTCCCCGTCAGAAACTCCTCTGCGCCTGCGCGCACGGCCGCCAAACGGGTCGGGGTGTCGGTTTCGTGATGGCTGAAAAACAGCAACGGCAATTTCTGTTCGAGGCCTTCCTGCACCTGGGCCGCCAGCTTGAGGCCTTCGCCAGGACCGCAGAAATCCACGTCGATCACGATGGCGGCCGGGTGGCGCTGAGCCATGGCGGCATTGAACCGGTCGTAGTTCTCCAGCGCCTGGGCGAACAGGCCAAAGAACTCCAATTGTTTACTCAGCCGCTCGGCGCGCTCGTGATCCTGCAGGGCGATGTAGATCGGCTTGCGCAAAGGCGGCAGCGAGGTCTGCTCGAAGCGGTCGCCGTGACGCAGGCCGGTGCGCGACAAACGCTGCATCAAGCGGTTGAGCTCGGTAATCAACCCGCTGCTCAGGCGCCCGCGGTTTGCTTCGACGGCATCCAGCGAAACGCCGATGGCCTGCGCCAGCTCGACGTGCTCGGTCTGCTCGAAACGCTCGGCAAAACGCAGCAAGCGGTGATTCGATTCCTTGAACTCAGCCATGTCTGCTGCCGACCATTCGCTTTGCTGCAGTCGTTGCCAGGCCTCAAGAATCTGACGCGCCTGATGGATGACTCGCTGAGCAAAATGATGCTTGAGACGGTCGCGACTGGGGTCTTCTGACTCGTTCATGGCCTGGCTACTTGAAGTTTCGCTGAGGACGACTGCTGGCGCTATGCTAGCACCTCTCTTTCTGTAACAAGAGTGCCGCAAGTCAAATAATTGGCAACAAATCGTTGGCTGATCGATGGGTGCGTCGTTTCTGCGCAAATAACGTCGTATTTGTATGTTTTTTCCGATTTTGTGCGGGAATTTATACGCAGCGCTGTCAGGCATTTCTGAATTTTTAGTGTGGTGATCGGGTAGCGCGAAGCGCTGGTAGGGTGCCGGAATCTCATCTGGAGACCGCCCCATGACCAAAGGCTTCAAGGATCTCGACAGCGACAAGCAAGTCCTGAATCAGAACACCGTACCGATTTCCGAGTGCGAAACACGCAAGATTCACGTCTATGACTGCGACCTGGAAGTCATCGACGTACCAATCCTGACCTGTGAAGGGCTCTGGCGCATCTTTCAGCGCGAGGCCGAAGAAATCGTAGCCCCAGGCGGCGTGCTTATCGCAGACCCCAAAGAACGCAACCGCGCCATTAACGCCGCCTATGCCCGGTTATGGTTGGACGACCCGCGCTTTCAGTGGGCGGGGTTGGCTGCATTTGCTTCCAAGCAGGTGGGGTGTGGCTTGTTGCATGCGGCGGATTCGATTGAGCGGATTAAGGTTGAGCGGGATGCGCTGCAAGATCTACGGGACAGCCGCAGCGAGTCTGGCCTGCTCACTCCGGATAAAATGCAAGACCAAGCGCAGTTGTTGGAAACCTACCGGCAAGCCAATGCAAATGATGGTGTTCCATCATGGCTGCCACATTCATTGGTTCTAAGGGGGGTTGAGCACGTTCATGAAATGATGGCACTCGGTAACACCACGTTATTTCTGGATATATATCCATTGCATATGTTTTATGCCAAGCGTGGGTTAGCCGAATTGAAGCATTGCTTGAAAAAGCGCGCGTCGATATATGGGCATCCGAAATTCCCTGTACTGTGGCCGATTGGGCAAAGTAGGCTTCAGTTTGGACTTGATTGGGGTGAGATATTAAAGGGCTTTGATGCAGTCGAAAATGGTGACATTGCTGAAAGTGTCAAACAGCTTGCGCTCCATGAGCAGGTCAATATCTTGCAGCCTACAATGTATAGCGATTTCTATCTGGTTCTCTTGCTTCGATCTAATCATGCAGTGTATGTCACTGACTTGATTTCCAACATGGCACAGCCCATTGAGCTAACGCTTTCTAGTCAATGCCTGCGAGTTGAAGAGGGTACTACCGTCAGCTTTAGTGATAATCCGTACGCGGATTTATCTAAAGTCAAAGAGCGTATGCCTTTCGTTTTGAAAGCGGCTGCCCGTTTCGATGAATTACTCAGTAGTAGTAGCTACAGCGCAGTCAGGCAATCCATCATTGAAATTAGTGAAGGTGGTGGTGTTCAGTGATGTTTTTCAAGGTGAACAATCGGAAGCATAGCGCATTAGTTCGCGCGGTCATCTTATTGATGATCATAAGTTTTTGCGCGCTTTTCAGCGATTCAAAACAGCAAGCCGAAGTTGGCTTGACTGTGGGTGGGACTTATGAGGGGATGCTAGAAGCTTCAAACGTTAATTTCAGTCCTTTGATACCGGACGAAGTTTGGTATGGCATACCGAATGCTGATGCCCGATTGCGATTCACTGATCCAGAGTACGGCTTCGTGACAGAGTCAGCTCGTTTTTTTGTTGTTTTCTTTAAAAATAATATTATTACAAGCCTGCGTATGTCCCCTCAAACCGAGCCGCTGCTGCTGGATGATGCTTTGAGAGTTGCGTTAGATTTACAGGATCAATGGCGTAGCAAGGGCTGGGTTTTGACCAATCCTGTAAGTGACCCGGCTTTCGAGGACACTCCACAATGGCGTGAGCGCCTGCGTGGCATACAGGGGGGGAGAACTTATTGGCAGGCTGCTGATAAGTATCAAGTGATGATGGCTTTGAATCGCTTTGCAGATGATAGGCGTCCAGATGAGGAGCGTTATCTGTTCTCAATCGGGCTCGGGCCACCGTGGACTCCGCGCGAGGATGAGCCATTCGAAGTGGAACAGAACTGTGAGCCACTTGCGGCTTGCTCTGCGCAATCTAAAGGTTCGCAATAATCAAAGTGATCAGTCGTCTTGGCTGCTTTACAACAAAGTGATAGCCCGGATGACGGAAGTCTTATTTCTTACCATCAATGTGGAGAGTATCAATGCCAACCCCCTGCTACCTGACAATCAAAGGCGCAACCATGGGTCTTATCAGCGCGGGCGCTCTTGGAAAACAGTCGGTCGGAACGGCTTGGAAGGAGGGGCATGAAGATCAGATTCTGGTCCAGTCTTATGAGTTTGGTATCGCTGTGCCCAGCGGCATGGGGCCGGGGCGACGTATGCATAAACCCTTTTCTGTCCGTAAATCCATTGATAAGTCGTCACCGCTGCTCAATACCGCGTTATGCAGTGCTGAGCTGCTAACGCTTTGTCGTTTGGAGTTTTATCGTGCGGCAGTTGAAGGTCAGCAGGAGCATTTTTATACCGTTGAGTTGAAAGGTGCAGTCATCATTGGAGTCGACGCCTATATGCCTGATTGTCGTGAGCCTCGGTTCGAACATCTGCACCCAATGGAAACCGTGCGGTTTTCCTATCGGGAAATCTCATGGGTGCACGAGGTGGGCGGCACCATTGGCTTCGATGAGTGGCATGAGGCGCAGCACGCGTGAAATTGATTAGCGGGCGCAATCCTCTGCCGGAAGAAACCCGGAATGCCTATCCCCCCCAGGAAGCCCGGGAAATAGTCAGTCGTTCGCTAGGTGAGCCAGAACCTATCCGAGGTGTAGAGGAACTGCGCCAAGGTTTGATGCTGGACACTGACTCGCAAGTTTTGAGTCAGGTCGAGAGTGGTGAATGGCTGCTCGTCAAACCTGAAGCTTGTTATTTCGACCAGGGCCACATCGCAATGGAGGCCAAGGAGCGCAGGGTGGCGGAGTTGGTCCGCTCACCGCCGCCTCAGCCTCTGCCGCCCAGGCAAACCTTGTTCAGACTGGTCGATAGCGAAACCTGGGAGCCCTTCACTCATCGTAGATTCGCCTCATGGATCACGGGTGAGCGCAGTGAAATTCGAACGGATGCTGCGGGGGTGATCCACGTCCGGCAACTGGATGCCAGCGAAAGAGCGTCTCTACGGCTGGGATTTGAACTTCCGGGCTTTATCGGTTAGTTCAGGGGATCAGCAAAGTTGGGGTAGGACGCTTCTGATTCTGTTGTCGTCAGTAAAGGCCTATCTCCCTATGTGTCAGGCTGGACCCAACAAAACCTCCACCCCCGCTTACCCCCAAAACGCACCTTGCTGTAAGGTTGCGGTCAGAGCATTGAATCCGTGATTTGAAAGGGACATAGCCATGCTGGATTGGAAAAACCGCGCAGGCAGCGCGAGTGACCGCGTTGATCAACCTGCCTCGGCCAAGCGCCGGGGCTACTTGGGTGGGTTGTTTTACAGTCGTGCATTGGGTGCGCTGGTGGCGATCTATCTGGTGGTTACGTTGCTGATCGGTTGGTACTGGAGCAGTGAGCCAGCGCTATTCCCGGTCCAGCAGAATGCGCAGGCTGCAGCCCAGCGTGAAGGCAAACAGATGGTGATCGGTTACACCACTGTCGAAACCCTGAAAACCGTGACCCAGACGCTTTTGGAAAAGCGTGGTGGTTACCTTTCCAATGATCGCCTGCCGCCAGGTCTGTGGCTGGATAACATTCCCAGCTGGGAATACGGCGTACTGGTCCAGGTGCGTGACCTCAGCCGTGCGCTGCGTAAAGACTTCGCTCGTTCGCAATCCCAGTCGGCTGAAGACGGCGATCTGGCCCGGGCTGAGCCGCTGTTCAACTTCAACAACAACAGCTGGGTTTTGCCTTCTAGCGAATCCCAATACCGTGAAGGCATCTCAGCCCTGAATCGCTATCAGGCGCGGCTTTCCGATCCGGGCCAGAAGAACGCTTTGTTCTACGCCCGTGCCGATAACCTGAATAACTGGCTGGGCGATGTGAACACTCGTCTGGGCTCGTTATCCCAGCGGCTGTCGGCCAGTGTTGGCCGTGTCAAACTCAACAGCACCCTGAAAACAGAAGCCATTGTTGACGTCAAACCGGGCGAAGTGCTTCAGGTAGACGAAGAAATCGTTGAAACCCCATGGCTGCAGATCGACAACGTGTTCTACGAAGCACGCGGTCAGGCCTGGGCGCTTTCGCATCTGTTGCGTGCCATTGAAGTGGACTTTGCCGATGTTCTGGCGAAGAAGAACGCCACCGTCAGCGTGCGCCAGATCATTCGTGAGCTGGAAGCTTCGCAAGAGCCATTGTGGAGCCCGATGGTCCTCAACGGTAGCGCGTTTGGCGTGCTGGCTAACCACTCGCTGGTTATGGCCAACTACATTTCCCGCGCCAATGCTGCTGTCATCGACCTTCGTCAATTGCTTTCGCAGGGCTGATTGATGCCGTTCTCTTCAGACGAGGCCGCGCACCGCGCCGCCTCGGACGCCGAGCAGATTGCCTGGGTTGACGAGCAGGATTGCCTGCTCGGCGCACTCGGCCGGGCCCAGCTGCGTGAGGGTGGGCTGATCGGCCGGGGCACTTATATCCTGCTGTTCAACTCGGCCGGGGATTTATGTGTGCACCGTCGCACCCTCAGCAAAGCCGTTTATCCTGGTTACTGGGATGTGGCGGCGGGTGGCATGGTCCAGGCTGACGAGAGTTATGCCGAGTCTGCCGCGCGCGAACTGGAGGAGGAGCTGGGCGTCAGTGGCGTACCGTTGACGGAGCATGAGCACTTCTTCTTCGACCAGCCGGGCAACCGGCTGTGGTGTGCAGTGTTTTCCGCCATCTGGGACGGGCCTCTGACCTTGCAGCCGGAAGAAGTGCTGGAAGCGCGGTTTCTGCCAATCGCCGAAGTGATGCATGAAACCCATGAAAAATCCTATTGCCCGGATTCGCTGGCGGCGTTCAAGCGCTATCTGGAAAGTCATTAGTTGCACTCCTGTGGGAGCGAGGCTTGCCCGCGATAAGGCTGGACGCCATTTCTGATAAATCGCAGCGCCCTTATCGCGGGCAAGCCTCGCTCCTACAGATTTTTGCTCTGTGACCACCACGTCGCATATCCCGTCTAAATTGGCGCACATTGGCCCTTAGCAACCGCCCTTTTTGTCGTTACACTGCGCGACCTTTTCAAGCTGGCCGGGTGTTCCCGTCCAGTTGCGCTGCCCCTGCCAGAGTGGGGCTTCGCGTCGGCTGGCTGTCATGCGCGGGTCGACTCATCTTCAGTCCTCAACAAGAGGATTTGCAGTGGCTAAAAAAGCCTCATCCTTCGCCGCCCTGGGTGGCCTGGTGTTTTCTACCGACGCAGGGCGCCATTGTCCTGATTGTCGTCAGCCCGTTGATGCCTGCACGTGCAAACAGACACTGATTCCCGAAGGCGACGGTATCGCTCGCGTACGCCGTGAAAGCAAAGGTCGTGGCGGCAAGACCGTGACGACCATCACCGGCGTGCCGTTGGCGGAAGACGCTCTCAAAGAACTTGCCAAAACCTTGAAGCAGCGCTGCGGAACAGGCGGTGCGCTCAAGGACGGCGTCATCGAAATTCAAGGCGACCACGTCGAGCTGTTACTGGCCGAGTTGGTCAAGCAAGGCTTCAAAGCGAAGAAATCAGGCGGTTGATGCCCTGCGCAGCCTGTGCAAACTCTGCGCGGCATCACCGGTCTATTGCTCACAGGCGGCCAGCACCAAACCGTCACTTGCACGCTTTACACTGCGCGCAGCCCGAATTCCGGCTGGCGCCACCCGACTTTTTTATAGGGGACTTCGATGTCCGTACGACGCACACGTAAAGACGATGGCAGCCAATGGACCGTTGCGGACAGCCGCAGCGTTTATGGGATCCGTCATTGGGGAGCCGGTTATTTCGCCATCAACGAAGCCGGTCGCGTTGAAGTCCGCCCCAATGGGCCCGGCAGTTCGCCAATCGATCTTTACGAGCAGGTCGACGACTTGCGCAAGAGCGGGCTGAGCCTGCCGTTGCTTGTCCGCTTTCCGGACATTCTCCAAGACCGTGTGCGTCAATTGACGGGTGCATTCGACAGCAACATCGCGCGCCTGGAATACCAGAACGTCTACACCGCGTTGTACCCGATCAAGGTCAACCAGCAGGAAGCGGTGGTCGAGAACATCATCGCCACGCAGAACGTTTCCATCGGCCTGGAAGCTGGGTCCAAGCCCGAGCTGATGGCCGTGCTGGCCCTGGCACCCAAAGGCGGCACCATCGTTTGCAACGGTTATAAGGACCGTGAATTCATTCGTCTGGCGCTCATGGGCCAGAAGTTGGGTCACAACGTGTTCATCGTGATCGAGAAAGAATCCGAAGTTGAACTGGTGATCGAAGAAGCCGCCGAGCTCAAGGTCGCCCCGCAGGTCGGTTTGCGCGTACGTCTGTCTTCCCTGGCGTCGAGCAAGTGGGCAGACACGGGCGGCGAGAAGTCCAAGTTCGGTCTTTCGGCGGCACAGTTGCTGTCAGTGGTCGAGCGCTTCCGCAAGGCGGGTCTGGATCAGGGCATTCGTTTGCTGCACTTCCACATGGGTTCGCAGATCGCCAACCTGGCCGATTATCAGCACGGCTTCAAAGAAGCGATTCGTTATTACGGCGAACTGCGCAACCTTGGCTTGCCGGTGGATCACATCGATGTGGGCGGCGGTCTGGGCGTCGACTACGACGGTACTCACTCGCGCAATGCCAGCTCTATCAACTACGACATGGACGATTACGCCGGTGTTGTAGTCGGCATGCTCAAGGAGTTCTGCGATGCGCAGGGTTTGCCGCATCCGCACATTTTCTCGGAAAGCGGCCGTTCGTTGACCGCGCACCACGCGATGCTGGTGGTGCAGGTGACTGATGTCGAGAAGCACAACGACGAAGTGCCGGTCATCGAAGACAAGGAAAGCCTGCCGGAAACCCTGCAGTGGCTGGTTGATCTCTTGGGCCCGACCGATATCGAGATGGTCACAGAAACCTACTGGCGCGCGACGCACTATATGAGCGACATCGCCACCCAGTACGCTGATGGCAAAATCACCCTGGCCCAGAAAGCCCTCGGTGAGCAGTGCTACTTTGCCGTATGCCGTCGCCTGCACAACTCGTTGAAGGCGCGTCAGCGTTCTCATCGTCAAGTGCTCGACGAACTCAACGACAAGCTGGCCGACAAATACATCTGCAACTTCTCGGTGTTCCAGAGCCTGCCGGATACCTGGGCGATCGATCAGGTATTGCCGATCATCCCGCTGCATCGCTTGAACGAAGAGCCGATGCGCCGCGCGGTGCTGCAAGACCTGACTTGCGACTCCGATGGCAAGATCAACCAGTACGTCGACGAGCAAAGCATCGAAACCAGCCTGCCGGTCCATGGCCTGAATGAAGGCGAAGACTATCTGCTGGGCGTGTTCCTGGTCGGCGCTTATCAGGAAATTCTGGGTGACATGCACAACCTGTTCGGTGATACCGACTCGGTGAACATCTACCAGAACCCGGATGGCAGCGTTTACTCGGCCGGCATCGAGACCCACGACACCATCGAGGACATGCTGCGTTACGTGCACTTGTCGCCGGAAGAACTCATGACCCATTACCGGGACAAGGTCGCCAGCGCCAAGATCACTCCGCGCGAGCGCACCTACTTCCTGGACGCCCTGCGCCTGGGGCTGACGCGGTCTTCTTACCTGTCGTCTTGATGGCAAGGTGTTGATATCAGAGCGCAGGCTGCAAACGAAGCGGCGTTTGCAGCCTGTGCTCTGAGCAGATCAATCGTTACATGCGCGGATCAGCTCATGCAGGCTGTAGCGCTTCCATCTTGACGTAACCAATCGCTTTTAGATGTTCTGTGTCGCTTGCATCGAAGTTGACCTCGACCACTTGAGCAAACTCTTCCACGGCCCGCTGTACTTTCTGCTTGAGCTGCAATACTGCCGTTTCAATCTCTGCGATTATTTTCGGGCCGGATACCAAAGTAATGCCGGTGCCTGAATCAGACTGTTGGATGGCCACCTGTCGCGCTTGCTCGTCTGCTCGGCGTTCGGTAAGCGTCCGAGTTGCTTCTTCTACTTGGTGCTGGGCAAGTCGAATGGCTGCCTCCTTGGCACGCTGTTGGGCCGCCACCTCTTCTGCGCGCCGCTGGCGTTCAGCTTCCTCAGCCTGTTGCTGGGCTAACTGCCGTGCGGCTTCTTCGGCTTGGCGCTGAGCGAGCTGTCGCGCGGCTTCTTCAGCTTGAAGTCTTGCATGCTGGCGCTCTTGTTCCTCCAGGCGTGGCTGAATGCTCATAAGACTATTTCTAAAATTGCTTAGAAACCGGATGCATTGCATGACGAAATTAGCTTTTACCGTCAGCGAGTAGTAATCGGTGGCTCCGTGCCCCGGCAGGGTCCCTAGCGTCATCATATTTTCAACATCTGCTTTCGTGGACTGGACCCCGCCCCAGAATAAATTGGCGTTATCGATATGCTCCTGTTGGATACCCGCACGCTTGCTTGCAATGAGATGGTCGGTCGCCCCTCGGTAGCGGCTCACGATCTGGACGGGCGATAAGCCATGAAGGTGGCCAGCATGTGCGGTAACTTCTGATTGGAGGAAGTTTGGTAGTTGATGAAGCTGTGAGTAAAATTCTTCCATGATTGGATTCTCTTGAATATAAATAATTTAATAGTTGCATTCTGAGCTTGTAGTGGTTGTGGCTTGGCTAGGACGCAAAGATCGTCGTTTTAGCTGGGTTTGAATCCGGGTTTTCCATTCTTTTCTCGCCAATCTTTTACTTCTTTTAGAATGCCTTTTGGGCTGTCTTCTACTCCTTCTCGGGGGTAGAAAATTAGATCGGTTTTGGCAGGATGCTCTGTTATTTCAACGAAGTGCTTCACTTGTATATCGATGTAGTCACCATAGGCGTCCCCTTCAAGGGGAACTGACGGCTCGAACAGGTTTTCTAAAAAGCTTAGGAACTCCGCTTCGGTATAGTCTTCAAGCTTTGATTTTGTCGTTTTCATTTTTGGTTTTCCTTGTGGTGCAAGATGTGCTGCGCAGGAGTTATAATCGACCAGTTGTCCATGTCATATACGGCTCCGCCTTTTGCCACTTCATCTTTGTGATGGACTTCAAATTTTTGACGTCCGCCGACCTGCTCCTCAATAGGCGCGTAGGGGGCGGCACCTTTTTTCATCAAGTTCAGGTTCACGTCAGTGAATTGCTTTTTGAGCGCCGGATCCTTGGATATGGCTTCCCACATAGCCTGTCTATGCTCGTTGAAGTGATTGAACCGTTGACCTCGTAGTTGGTCGGCAATGTGTGAAGGCACGGAGGCTCCTTTATTACGACTTTCTTCTCCAAGCCAAGTGCCAGTGATGGGTTGACCATAGCCATTCGCGATACCCGCTTCTGCTCTTGGGTCCTTGAATAGGATGTATGTGTCCGGCAAACCGGAGCCAGGCGGTGACTTGAGAATATAATCATCTGGATTGCTTCTATCTACTGCCGGATAAAATTCAGTGTCCGGAACCAGACTTGTAATCGTGTTCCCAGGATCAACGGGTAAGTCAGGAGCGCGGTCCGGCGAACTCGTAGAACTGTCGTCAGGACGGATAATTGGAGTCCAAATCAGCGCAGGGATGTAGTCCCCGTCACGGATAAATTCGTACGTATTGTTCTGCGCGTTGTAGGTGAAATTTCTTACGCGAACCTTTGTGCCGATGGTGACGCCATCCGTTTCTACCCATTTGGCGATGGGCCCGCCGCTGACTTGTTCAACTATCAGTCGGTGGGGAAGGTCAATAGTCCCTTTTTTGTTGGCGATGAACTCAAGGTCCAGCCCTTCCGGGATGTTCAGCTGGGAGAGCGGCGTGCCCATAACCGGTGCCGACCGCTCTGCGTTTCCTGTCTCGGATGAGTAGGTAGCGAGGAGTGCAGGCAGGTTTCGGCCAAGTCGCTGTATTACGGCGCGCGTGAACTGCTCCTTGGCGATCCGGGTAGCTTCTCCCATCACCGTACCGCCGTGTGTTGTCACGCCGGCGTTAGGCAGGGGCGGTCCGGAAACCATGGCCCAAAGTTCTGCTGCGTTGGCTAAAGCGTTGTTGGCTGCGCCCACTGCTGGCTTTGCCGGAGAATCTTCGGTAACAACGTGTTGGGAAAGGTGAGCTTGCGCATATTGCTCAGAGAGCAGTTTTGATTTGTCGGAGAGAAGGCTAATTGACTCGGCTAGTAACTTCTGCTCATAGAATCTCCCGGTGCCTTCGCGCCAGACTTCGTGCAAGCGGTGGACGCGCTGGGCGTCTCCGAGGCTATTCCCCACCAAGTGATGCTGGTGTTGCTCTGCCGTATACGGGAATGGTTGAGATGCATCTCCCGCTGAGGCGCGTAGATTTTCAGCTTCTAGTTGAGAAGTTTTACTGCTGACCAGATAGTTTATTCGAGACTTTTCTTCCAGAATTAAATCAAGTAGTTGAGCCTCTGGGTTCGGGCTGCTTGAAGGCTGCGCCAAAGCATCCAATTCCTGGTGTAGTGAACTGGCTAAATCTTCAGATTTTTGTTTATATCGCTGGGAAAGCTCGTTGCTTTCTGTGTGATAAGCACTGCTGAGTGTGCTGAGAGCATCTTTGTAAGCCCTGTTCGCACGCTCCCTTTCAGCAATAGCATGCTCAGCGGCTTGCGCTTGGGCATCCGCTCTACGTTGGGCTTCTTCTCTTTCGCGGGCTTCGGCTTGTGCGCGATCACGCGCTTGCGCCTCAGCTCTAGCCTGAGCCTGTGCATGCGCCTGCTCTCTAGCTCTTTGCTGAGCAATTGCGAGCTTACGACGTCGTCTGCGTTTTTTACTCGACCCTCGGGTATTAGTGAACCCGCCGCCAAAGAAACCGATAGTGGGTTGTTTCGCCGAACCGCCGTGTCCGATGTTCACAGTTCCCGTCGTTGTATCGTGCAGTAAGTTAGTTTGTCGCTTTTTTCTTGTGACCATACAACCCTCCTTGTTTGTAGGGTCAGGTTGTATGGTTTGTCGATTGTGATGTAGTGAATAGATATAGTTATGATGTTTTTTTGCTGAGAATGACCAGGCGTTTTCTTTGGGAGTTAAAAATCGTTATTGCGTAATCCACTTCCTGTTTTTCTGTAGGCAACTTCCTTTTCTGCGTTTCGCTCTCTACCCGGCAGGCCTTCTCGGCCAGAATTCACGGCCGTTTCCCCTGTAGAGA
This sequence comes from Pseudomonas viridiflava, assembly GCF_900601905.1. GTDB lineage: Bacteria > Pseudomonadota > Gammaproteobacteria > Pseudomonadales > Pseudomonadaceae > Aquipseudomonas. Next base: position 146,363 of record NZ_UWFA01000131.1, on the reverse strand, counting down.
CAAACCACATGGCCGGTTCCGCCGCGCATCACTTTCGTTTGGACATTGATCCTCTGTTCCAGGATCTGCAGGTGCTGTCGTTCACCGGAACGCAGGCCATCAGCGAGCCTTTTGTTTTTGAGCTTGAAGTGCTCATTGATGACCCTTGGCTGGATGTGCCGAACCTCATGTACAAGACCGCGTTTCTGAGCTTCAAGGGGCGTGATTCAGGTATTCATGGTCAGATCCAGGGCGTCATGCGCAGCCATTTCCGGCCGGGGCCTGCGTGTTATCAGTTGACGATCGGGCCTCGCCTGGCCTGTCTGGCGCAGCGCTATACGCCGCGAATTTTCCAGTGCATGAGCGCGACCCAGATCATTGATCAGGTGCTGCGCGAACATGGCATTCGCGAGCACACCTATCGTTTCGACCTCAAGGCCGAGCCGCCAAGGCGCGAATACTGCGCGCAGTATCGAGAGTCGGATCTGGAGCTGGTGCAGCGCTTGTGTGCCGAGGAAGGCATCCACTACCACTTTCAGCATTCCCGGCTGGGTCATGAGCTGGTGTTTGGCGAGGGGCTGCGCGGTTTTCCTCGAGGTCCGGTTGCCCATTATCAGCAGTCGCCCATGCAACCAGGTGTTGCGCGCTTCTCGATCAATACCGAGCCCGACGAGCAGGTCGACACCTCTCGGCCCGGCGCAGAGGGAGAAAGCACGCTGCCTTTTGTGGCGTGCGGGTATCTGTTGCCGCTTATGGGGCATCCTGACGCAGGGCTCAACCATCTATGGCTGGTGACGAAGGTGGTGCATCAGGGTTTCGACCCGCGGCAGATGGATGCGGCAACCGGGCATGAGCCGCCGATGTACATCAACCATTTCAAAGTGGCTTCATGGGAGGCGGGTTTCAAGCCCAGGTCTCGGCCGCGCCTTTACCGGGTACCGCTGCACAGGGCGCAGATTGTGGGTGGCGAAGGTGAACCTGTCAGCCGGGACGCAGAAGGCCGGGTCAAAGCCCTGTTTGACTGGGTGGGTCAGGGGCATGCTGCCATTCATAACCATTGCTGGTTACCCGTCAGTGAGCATTTGACCAGCAGTTTGCTGGGCGGCATGCAGGTCATGGTGAGCTTCGAGGAGGGAGATATAGACAGGCCGCTGATCATCGGCTGTCTGTGGCGTCCTACCGAACTCATGCCAACAGCGCCGCTGCCCTGCATGACCCCTGAGCGGGTTCAGGTCCAGCTGTCTCTGGCGACTGCGCTGGGCGAAGAGCCTGGTATCCAGATCGACGGTGGCGCTCAGATTGCTTATGAAGAGGGACGGGAAATGTCCTTTCGCGTCGGCCAGAGCCAACTGACGATTGATGCCGATGGGGTGAAGCTGAGCAGCCCGCAGGTTCTGTTTATTGGCGCACGTGGCGTCACCGAAGCAAACGACTGAAGCGACGATCAATGCCCTGACTGGCCATTGAACCACGCCCCGCGTTGGCTCAATTGCCAGGTGACAAAGCCCAGCGTTAAGGCGCGCAGCACCATGAAGGTCAGGAGCGTGAGCCAGAGGCCGTGGTTGCCAAAGTCATGCAGCGCCCAGGCAAAAGGGGCGATGAGCAGCATGTTGGCCAGCATGGTGTTGCGCATTTCACGGGCACGAGTGGCCCCGATGAACAGGCCGTCCAACAGATAACTCCAGACCGCCAGCAGCGGCAATGCGGCCAGATACGGCAGATAGATAAACGCCGTTTGCCGAACCTCGACGATGTCCGTCTGCAGTGCGATAAACCAGTGGCCCGCCAGCAGGAACAACAGTGCAAAGCCCAGGCTGGCAATCAGCGACCAGCCCGCAGCCACGGTCAACGAGCGGCGCAAGGCGTCTTTGTCACGGGCACCGATGGCATGCCCGCAAAGCGCTTCCACGGCATGGGCCAGGCCATCCAGTGCATGGGCGGTTATCAGAAGGCCGTTGAGCAGCAGCGCATTGGCCGCCACGGTTGCATCGCCAAGCCTTGCGCCTTGCACGGTGATCAGGAAAAACACCGATTGCAGCACCAGGCTGCGAATGAAAATGTCCCGGTTGACCGCCAGCAGCGGGCGCCAGTTGTTCCACAGTTTCAAGGCAGCCCAGGCCACATGGCCTGGCCAGTGGCGCAGGGTCTTGCGAGTCAGGGCCAGGCCGAGCAGTGCACCGATCCACTCGGCAATCACTGAAGCACGGGCTGAACCGACCACGCCCCAGTCCAGGCCCATGACAAACCAGAGGTTCAAGGCGATGTTGATCAGGTTGGTGGTCAGCAGGATGATCAGCGGTGCGCGGGCGTTCTGGGTGCCGAGGAACCACCCGACCAGCGCATAGCCGGCCAGCGCGGCGGGCAGGCCGAACAGTCGCGTGTGAAAGAACTCTCCGGTGAGCTGCTGCAGGTCAGCAGACGGTTGCATCATGCTCAGCGCCAGATGGCTGAAGGGTAAGCCGATGACTGCCAACAGCAGCGCCAGCCCCATGGATAGCAGCAGACCTTGCAGCAGAATCTGGCGCAACGCAGAGCCGTCGCCGCGGCCCGCCGCCTGGGACGCGAACCCCGTCGTGCCCATGCGCAGAAAGCCCATCGACCAGGCCAGAAAGGTATACAGCGTGGAACCCACCGCTACGGCGCCCAATTGATGGGCGTGGGGCAGATGGCCGATCACCGCGCTGTCGACCAGCGCCACCAGCGGTACAGAGATGTTGGACAGGATCATCGGCGCTGCCAGTGCCCACACCCGAACATGGGTTGAGCGATGGCGCCAGTCGTTGAGCAAGGTGGACATGAAGGCTCCCAGGCAAGGGGGCATTGTAGGCTAGTTGGATTCACGTGCGGTCAACACTTATGCCGTTGGAGCGAGGCTTGCCCGCGAACCCAGACACCTCGGCTTTCAGGCAAACCGCGTCATCGTTCTTCGCGGGCAAGCCCGGCTCCAACAGGTCTTCGTCCTACAAGATCTATCCGCCATTCCTACAGCAAGCCCTGAGAACAAAGTCTCAAACAAGAGGTCTATTCTGCGCTTCGACATATCCTGTCATGTCGAGGGTATACAGCTGCTATATAGTCACCTTCTCTCACCCGACGCCAAATGAGTGCCCCATGCTTAACAAAGGATTGTTTCTGGCCTGCGCGCTTGCGTTGCTGAGCGCCTGCGATTCCTCCACTTCCGATAAGCCCGCTTCCGCCAACGCGCCCGTTGCGCAGCCAACAGCGGTGGAGTCGAGCACGCCCAGACCGGCGGTGGACCTTCCTGAGTTGAGCAAACGCTACGCGGGGCGTGAGTTGACGGTGGTCGATGTCTCGGAAATCCAGGTCGACGGTGCCAGCACCTTGTCGGTGAGTTTTTCCATTGCGCTGGACCCGGAGCAGAAGTTCGCGGAAAAACTGCATCTGGTGGACAGCAAGAACGGCAAGGTCGACGGTGCATGGGAGCTGTCTGACAACCTGATGGAATTGCGCCTGCGCCATCTTGAGCCGCAGCGCAAACTGGTGCTCACTGTTGATGCCGGTCTGGTGGCCGTCAACAAGGCAAAACTGGCCGCCGAGTTCATCAGCCGCCTGGAAACCGCTGACCTCAAAGCCACTGTTGGTTTCGCCAGCCGTGGCAGTCTGTTGCCCACCCGTCTGGCGGAAGGCTTGCCGGTCATTGCCCTGAACGTCGATAAGGTCAACGTCGAATTCTTCCGCATCAAGCCCGAGGCCTTGCCAGCTTTTCTCGGCAGCTGGCGCGGCGCGTCGAGCCTTGAGTACTACGAATCCAGTGAGTTGCTGAGCCGCGCTGAACTGGTTTACGAAGGTCGCTTCGACCTGAACCCGGCGCGCAATACCCGGGAAACCGTGCTGTTGCCGATTGCCGGAGTCAAACCCCTGCAACAGCCGGGTGTTTACCTGGCAGTGATGCGCTCTTCCGGGACTTACTCCTACGCCAACCCGGCGACAATCTTTACCTTGAGCGACATCGGCTTGTCGGTGCATCGCTACGCCAACCGTCTGGACGCTTTCACCCAGGCGCTGGAGGGTGGCAAAGCCCTGAGTGGCGTCGAGCTTGAGCTGTACGACAACGAAGGCAAAGTGATTGGCCAGGCCAAGACCGACACTGCTGGTCACGCCCAACTGCCTCTGACGGCCAAGGCTGCGGTGGTGCTGGCGCATCAGGATGGGCAGACCAGCATGCTGCGCCTGGACACGGCGGCGCTGGATCTTGCCGAATTCGACATCACCGGCCCTCAGGCCCACCCGCTGCAATTCTTCATTTTCGGCCCGCGTGATTTGTATCGCCCCGGCGAAACGGTATTGCTCAACGGTCTGTTGCGCGACAGCGACGGCAAGGACGTCAAACCGCAGCCGATCACCGTTGAGGTGCGCCGCCCGGACGAGCAGGTCAGCCGCAAGTTTGTCTGGGAGGCGGACAAGTCCGGCCTTTACCAGTATCAGCTGCAACTCGCTGAGCAAGCACCGACCGGTCGCTGGCAACTGGTCTTCGACCTGGGCGACGGCAAGCCACAGCTTTATGAGTTCCAGGTGGAAGACTTCCTGCCCGAGCGTCTGGCGCTGGAAGTCAAAGGCAGCGACAAACCGATTGCTCCGGCCGATAACGCCGTGTTCGAAATCAGCGGCCGTTATCTCTATGGCGCACCGGCCTCGGGCAACAGCCTGCTGAACCTGCTTTATGTGCGGCCGCTGCGTGAGGCGGTGCCGGGCTTGCCGGGCTATCAGTTCGGTTCCATCACCGAGCAGGACCTCAAGCAGGACCTGGAGTACGACGCCAGCACGCTGGATGAAAAAGGGCTGCTGAGCCTGGATCTGGAAAGCCAGTGGTCGAAGGTCAAATCGCCGTTGCAGTTGGTCCTGCAAGCCAGCCTGCAGGAATCCGGCGGGCGCGCCATTACCCGGCGCGTGGTGCAGCCGGTCTGGCCAGCAGAACAGATGCCGGGCCTGCGTCCGTTGTTTGGCAGCCAGCAGAACAGCGGTGACGAGTATTACGACGAAGCTGACGGCATGCTGCAGACCGACGGCGATGGCCCGGTGGAATTCGAAGTGTTGGTTGCCGATTACGCCGGTAACAAGCTGGCCGCCGATAACTTGAAGGTCCGGCTGGTGCGCGAGCGTCGCGACTACTACTGGAACTACTCGGACAGCGACGGCTGGAGTTACCACTTCAACGAAAAATTTCTCAACCTCGATGAGTCCACCGTCAGCATCAAGCAGGGCGCGACCGCCAAGGTCAGCTTCCCGGTTGAAACCGGGCCCTATCGCGTTGAAATCGAAGACCCGAAAACCGGCCTGATCAGCAGCATGCGTTTCTGGGCCGGTTATCGCTGGCAGGACAATGCCGAAGGCGGCGCCGTGCGGCCCGATCAGGTCAAGCTGGCGCTGGACAAGCCCGGTTACAACGACGGCGATACCGCCAGAGTGACCGTTACGCCGCCGTCTGCCGGCAAGGGTTATCTGCTGGTGGAATCCAGCGAAGGCCCGCTGTGGTGGCAGGAAATCGACGTGCCAGCTGAAGGTAAAACCTTTGATGTGCCGCTGGACAAGCAATGGGCCCGGCATGATCTGTATGTCAGCGCACTGGTGATCCGTCCCGGCGAGCGCAAGGCCAATGTCACCCCCAAACGAGCAGTCGGCGTGCTGCATCTGCCGCTCGACCGTTCGCCACGCAAACTGGCGCTAACCGTCACCGCGCCGGAAAAAATGCGTCCCAAACAAGCGCTGAAACTAAAGGTCGCCGCGAAAAACGCCGACGGCAGCGTGCCTAAAGAAGTGCACGTACTGGTGTCGGCGGTGGATGTGGGCATTCTCAATATCACCCGCTACGCCACCCCCGATCCTTTCGCCAGCCTGTTCGGGCGCAAGGAGTACGGGGCTGACCAACTAGACGTGTACGGGCAGTTGATCGAAGCTGGCCGCAACCGTCTGGCGACCCTGGCGTTTGGCGGTGATGCGCTGGCCAAAGGCGGCAAACGGCCCGACACCTCGGTCACCATCGTCGCCCTGCAAAGTGCTCCGGTGATACTCAATGAGCAGGGCGAAGGTGAGGTCAGCGTCGATATTCCGGACTTCAATGGTGAGCTGCGGATCATGGCCCAGGCCTGGACCGGCGAGCGCTATGGCATGGCCGAGGCGAAAACCGTGGTGGCTGCGCCGATCATTGCCGAGCTGTCCGCACCGCGCTTCCTGGCCGGTGGCGACCAGACCACTGTGGCGCTGGACTTGTCGAACCTGTCCGGCGCGGCTCAGAAGCTGACCGTGCAGGCCAGCGCTGACGGGCAGTTGAATCTGGCCAACGGCGACCTGAACCAGACCCTGCAACTGGCCGTGGGTCAACGCACCACGTTGCGCATTCCGGTGCGTGCATCGGGCGGTCTGGGGCAGGGCAAATTCAAGGTCGTGGTGCAGGGGCTGGTGCTGCCGGGTGAAGACCTGCCGCCGTTCTCCCGCGAGTGGAACATTGGCGTGCGTCCAGCGTACCCCGCGATCCTCAAGCACTACCGCGCGGCACTCACTGATCAGCTGTGGAGCCTGCCGGAAGGCGCGCTCGATGCGTTCGAACCGGCAGGTCGCGAGGCCATGTTGTCACTGTCGAGTCGACCGCCGCTGAACCTTGGCGAGCAGATTCGCGCCCTTGAAGCCTACCCTTACGGCTGCCTTGAGCAGACCGCCAGCGGGCTTTATCCGTCGCTGTATGCCGATGCTGATACCTTGAAACGCCTGGGCATCAAGGGCGAAGCCGATGCGGTGCGCAAACGCAAGGTCGAGCTGGGCATCGAGCGTCTGCTGGGCATGCAGCGCCACAACGGTAGCTTTGGCCTGTGGAATGCCGATGGCGAAGAAGAATACTGGCTGACCGCTTACGTCACCGACTTCCTGTTGCGCGCCCGTGATCAGGGCTTTGCCGTACCGCCAGAGGCCTTGAAGAAAGCCAACGAGCGGCTGCTGCGTTATTTGCAGGAGCGCAATCTGGTGGAAGTCAGCTACAGCCAGAACGCCGAACATACCCGCTTCGCAGTGCAGGCTTATGCCGGGCTGGTATTGGCCCGAAGTCAGCAGGCTCCGCTGGGGGCCTTGCGCAGCCTGTTTGACCGCCGCACCGACGCACGTTCGGGTCTGCCCCTGGTGCAACTCTCCGTCGCGCTGGAAAAAATGGGTGACAAGCCCCGCGCCGATCAAGCCATGCAGGCCGGGTTGGCGGCTCGTCGCAAGGGCAACGAATGGCTCGCCGACTACGGCAGCCCGCTGCGCGATCAGGCCCTGATCCTCTCACTGCTGGAAGAAAACAACCTGGCGGCGGACAAGCGCGATCAGCGTCTGTTTGCCCTGGCGGATGAAGTCGCGGCCAATCGATATCTGTCGACTCAGGAGCGCAACGCGCTGTTCCTTGCGGGCCGTGGCTTGCTCGGCAAGCCGGAAGGCAAATGGGCGGCGACCCTTGGCAGCGGCACGCAAAGCCGCGATATCAGCAACCAGCAACCGGGTCTCAAGCTCGACGGCCCGCTGCTGGCATCGCCATTGACGGTGCAGAATCAGGGCAGCGAAACGCTGTACCAGCAGCTGACCATCTCGGGCTATCCAACCCAGCCGCCAGCCGCAGGGGGTGAAAACCTCAGCATCCGTCGCGAATACCTGAACCTTGATGGCGAACCGGCCCAGCTCGGCGCATTGAAAAGCGGCCAGCTGTTGCTCGTGCACATCGAAGTCAAAGCTCAGCAACGGGTTCCGGATGCACTGGTCGTTGATCTGCTGCCTGCAGGTCTTGAGCTGGAAAACCAGAACCTGGCCCAGAGTGCCGCGAGCCTGCAGGACGCCAGCGACTCAGTCAAACAGTGGCGCGAGTCGATGGAAAACGCAGGCATCAAGCATCAGGAATATCGCGGTGATCGTTATGTGGCCGCGCTGGACCTGAACGGTTACAACACCGTGCACTTGCTGTATCTGGCTCGTGCCGTGACGCCGGGGATCTACCGCGTGCCGCCGCCGCAAGTGGAGTCGATGTATCGGCCGAACTGGCAGGCGCTGGGTGAAGCAGCCGCGCAGATGGTGGTGAAGGGCAAGTAAGCAGTTAAATCGGCGGCGTCTGACCTGGCGCCTTCGCGAATGAATTCGCCCCCACGGAAAATATGATCGCCGAGGGAGCGAATTTATTCGCGAACAGGATTAATGAATAATCCAGCTCAACAGCCACAAGCCCAGTATCAGCCAGATGATGCCCATGATGATCGAGGCCCGCATGAAGGCGCGGATGGCTGAATACAGCAGCATCAGCCCGACAATCAACGCGGCGATGCTGATCAGCGAGGTGTCCATGCCCAATGTCCGGGACAGGCCCTCGACGAAATTGCCGCCCGCGTGAGTGAAAATGTTGAACAACCATTCCAGGCTATCGACGATAAAACGGATCACCGCGCCGAGCGCCTGGCCCAACCATTCGAAAAAGCTTTCTACCTGCATATGTGCGTCCTGATGAGGGTCATGGGAAACGGCGACTGTTCGCTTTGGCTACCGCTGGGTGTGTCGAGTTCCCGAGAGTGTAAGGGCGTTTTGCCTTGAAACCGGGATTATTGTCACGTTTGCGCCGACGCTCTACTTCTACCACCGAACCTGTGGGAGCCGAGCTTGCTCGGGAAGGCGGTGATCCGGCTGAACAAATTCAACTGGATGTACCGGCCCCTTCGCGAGCAAGCTCGCTCCCACATAGGCTGTACCGCGCAGGCCGATGGCTGGTTGCCGGTTTGTCATTACTCATCATCCTGCTCTGGCTCGCCGACCGCCTCTGGCCGTTGCCTTTGCCCAGGGACGATCTGGCACGCGTGGTACTGGCCGAGGATGGCACGCCCTTGTGGCGGTTTGCCGATGCCAATGGCGTATGGCGTTACCCGGTGTCCAGCGCTCAGGTTTCGCCGTATTACCTTGAGGCGTTGCTGACCTACGAAGACCGCTGGTTCTACAGTCACCCGGGGGTAAACCCGCTGGCGTTGGTGCGCGCCAGCTGGCAGAACATCACCGGGGCGCGAGTGGTTTCCGGTGGCAGTACGTTGTCGATGCAGGTCGCACGATTGCTTGACCCCCATTCGCGAACGCTGCATGGCAAGGTCCGGCAATTGTGGCGGACCCTGCAGCTGGAATGGCATCTGTCCAAGGACGAAATCCTTTCGATCTACCTCAACCGCGCACCTTTCGGCGGGACGTTGCAGGGCGTGGCGGCGGCGAGCTGGGCCTATCTGGGCAAGTCGCCGCAGCAGTTGACCCGTGCCGAAGCGGCGCTGCTGGCGGTGCTGCCCCAGGCGCCGAGCCGCTTGCGCCCGGATCGTCATCCCCAGCGTGCGCAAGCCGCCCGGGACAAGGTGCTCAGGCGACTGGCCGAGTTTCAAGTCTGGCCGCAGATCGCGGTGGACGAAGCCCTGGAAGAGCCGTTGCTGCTGGCGCCGCGTCAGGAGCCGAGCCTTGCGCCCTTGCTGGCCCGCCGTCTGAATCGGCCGGACAGCCCGCCTCTGATTCGCACCACGCTTGATGCGGGTCTGCAACGCCGACTTGAAGAGTTGATATTGGGCTGGCGAGCCCGCCTGCCGGAGCGGACTTCAGCAGCCATTTTGGTGGTCGAGGCGCAGAACATGGCGGTGCGCGGCTATGTCGGTTCGGTGGACATCAACGACACCAGACGCTTTGGCCATGTGGACATGATCAGCGCGTTGCGCTCGCCAGGTTCAACCCTCAAGCCGTTTTTGTACGGGATGTCGATGGACGCGGGGCTGATCCATTCCGAGTCTTTGCTGCAGGATGTGCCGCGACGTTACGGCGATTATCGACCGGGTAATTTCGCTGCCGGTTTCAGTGGCGCAGTGGCGGCCAGCTCGGCGTTGTCCATGTCGCTCAACCTGCCAGCCGTACAACTGCTGGAGGCTTACGGCCCGAAACGTTTTGCCGCCGAACTGCGCAACGGCGGTGTACCGCTGACCTTGCCGCCGCTGGCCGAACCGAATCTGGCAATGATTCTGGGCGGCGTCGGTAGCCGTCTTGAAGATTTGGTTGGTGGTTACAGCGCCTTTGCCCGGGGCGGGCGCAGTGCCGACATTCGTCTACAGCCTGACGCCCCGTTGCGCGACCGGCAGATGATGTCGCCGGGTGCGGCGTGGATCATCCGCAAGATCCTCAGCGGCCAATCACGGCCCGATCTTGATCCTCATGCCGAGTTGGTTCAGCGCCCGCAACTGGCCTGGAAAACCGGTACCAGTTATGGCTTCCGTGATGCCTGGGCGATTGGCGTCGGACCGCGTTTTCTGGTGGGCGTGTGGATTGGCCGCCCCGATGGCACACCGGTGCCTGGACAGTTCGGGCTGGCCTCGGCCGCACCGTTGATGCTGCAGGTTCACGATGTGTTGGCCAACCGCGACAGCCAGCGCGGTATTGCCGCGCCGATTCAGTTGGTGCCGCCCAACGTGGGGGTCGCCGCCATCTGTTGGCCGCTGGGGCAACCGATGAGCAAGAGCGACCCCAACTGTCGTCGCCAACGTTTCGCCTGGACACTGGACGGCACCACGCCACCAACCTTGCAGGCGCTCGATCAGCCATTGGGCCTGGGCCTTCGGCAGACGATCTGGGTCAACGCAGCTGGTCTGCGGGTTGGCTCGAACTGCCCCGGTGCCCAGGCGCAAGACATCGCCCTGTGGCCTGCACCGCTGGAGCCATGGCTGCTGCGAACCGAGCGACGTGAAGCGCGCCTGCCTGCCATCGACCCCGACTGCCCACCCCAGGCGCTGAGCCTCGCGCCGCCGTTGTCGATTGTCGGAGTGCATGAAGGGGATCACTTGCGTTTGCCTGCTGGCAGCCGCCAGGCATTGCGCTTGAAACTGACGGCCTTGGGTGGAGGCGGACGACGCTGGTGGTTCATCGACGGCGTGCCGATGGCCGATACCCAGACTCAGGACAGCTTCAACCCGACCTTGAGCCGACTGGGCCGCGTCGAGCTCAGCGTGCTTGACGAAAGCGGTCAGACTGCACGGGTGGTTTTTGAGGTGGTGGATTAAAGCAAGGAGTGGGGAATCTGTAGGAGCCAACTTGTTGGCGAGGGGCTAAGCAGGCGACGTTAAACCATCGTCTGTACCGGCGGCTCGCGAACAAGTTCGCTCCTACAAAATAGGGTTAATTCAGATAGCTGACCGGTCGTTCAAAGCCCTGTAACTTACGACTATATAACTTTGGTGTGATCACCTTTTTATTCTCTCAACTATCTGATTTATATAGATATTTATAATCAGATATCTATCCGGTTAATACCAAGTTGTGAGTTGAGCACGTCGCCGATAAAGATTGTTATGGAGCCACGGACAGGGTAGTCCCCCGGGCAACAGTGGGGAGCCTGCGTTACAACACATGGTGGACGGATTCGCTCATGAAAACTCAAGCGTTGTTGAGAGCCAGTGCAGCATTGACCCTTATTCTCGCTGTCGGATTAGGCGGTTGCAGCAGTGGCGGTGGTGGCTCGAAAAGTCACGTAGACAGCTCATCACCCACAACGGGCACGGAGGCAGGGGGCGCGGGCAATACAGGCAGCACCGGGGGAACCGGTGACGGAACTGGCAGTACAGGTGGCACAGGTGGCGGTACCGGTGGCTCGATCGGCGACGGCACCGCTGGCACAGGTGGAGGCACTGGCGGCGGGACTGGTGGCGGTACAGGCGGTGGCACGGGTGGTAGCGGTGGTGGTACAGGCGGCGGTACTGGCGGTGGCACTGGCGGCGAGACTGACCCGGAAACTGGTGGTGGCTTTACCGTTTCCTCATTCAATGAAACCAGCAGCGCCAGCGGCAATATGTTGAGCCAGTTGGGTGATGCAATCATCGGTGTCGGCGATGTGGTCGCGATGATTCCCGTCGCAGGCAATGCAGACCTTACCGAAGGCGCCGGTGGCCTGATCTCTTCTCTGGGGTTCGCCACTAACAGCGTGGGCACCGGCCTGACCACAGGTCTCGGCACTTTGGGCAGCGACAGCAATGCATTAGGCGTCACCTTGTCCAGCGTTGGCGAAGCGACCGGTGATCTGGGTGGTGGTGTTTCATCCATGGGGCGCGGTGTGTCTCGCTTCGCGGCTTCTTCGCAAATCGAACAGGTTCCATTGGTCGGCACCGTTGTGGGCAAGGCTGGGAATCTGGTTGATGGCGTAGGCCAGAAGGTCACCATGCTGGGCGACACCCTGAGCGCGGCAACGACTGGTGGGCCGTTGGGTTCGCTGACCCAAAAAGTCGGCGACAAACTTGTCCCGGTCGTGGCCATGCTTGAGTCCACCACGAATAAAGTCGGCAGCGTCACCGGTCTGGGTGCGCCGGTGGATGGCCTGCTGCAAAACGTCCAGGGCGCGTTGAATAACGTTGGCAGCAACATCGCAGGCGCTACAGGCAGCAACCCACTGGCTGGCGGCCTGGGCGGCACGGTGGGTGGGTTGGGCAACGTGGCGGGTGCAGCCGGTGGCTTCCTGGCTGGCAATCCAGTCAGTGGTGGCGGCTCGGGATCGGTGGGCGGTGGTGTCGGTGGCGCAGGTCTGGTTGAAAGCGTTGGCGGGGTCGTCGCAGGCGTCGGCAATGGTCTGAATCTGGGCAGCAGCAATGGCTTACTCAGTGCAACAGGTGTCAGCGGCGGTGCAGTGGGTGCCACTGTCGCTTCACTGGGTACGGTGCTTGGCGGTAATGGTGTCGCCAACAGCGCCGTCGCAGCTCCGGTAGCAGCGTTGACCAGCAACATCAGTGCGGCGGTCACTCCAGTGGTAGCGGGTGTGGCGAGCATCACGCAACAGGTCGGCGGCGCTACCGGGCTCGGTGCCCCGGTCAACGGCCTGGTGGCACAGGTCGGCAGTGCCGTCAGCAGCCTGGGCAACAACGTGGCAACGAGCGTCAACAACCCGGTGGGTTCGGCGCTTGGCACAACCGTCAGCACGCTGGGAGCAACCGTCGCGCAAGTCGGTGGCCTGGTAGACGGTGGTGCAGCAGGTGGCGGTGCAGCGGCAGGAGTGGGTGGTTTGCTCGGTGGTGTAACAGGCGCATTAGGCGGAAATCTGGGTGGTGGGTTGCTGAGTTCCCGGAAGTAAGCAGTGCACGGGTAGCGACTTTTCACACAGCGCCTACGCTTGTTCAGACAGGGGAGTCGACATGATCCCCTGTCTTTTTTATAGGCGAATACCGCTGCTGTTCTGGCCATGGAGTGTCCTTATGCGAGCCTGTTTTCCTGCCTTGGTGCTGGGTGTTTCCATGACGTCCTGTCTGGCTTACGGCGATACCTTTCCCGCCTTCCTCAATAGCAATGACGCCGAACGAAATCTGCCCGTCCCCAACCTGCCCGCTGACGCCTATCGGCCGGTGATGCCTGCGGTGCAACTGCCCACTCCCGCGCCCCCGGACGCCACGCCGCTGATGATGAATACCAGGGTTGCAGTGCGCAAAATCCGAATCGAAGGCGGCAGTGTCTACCCCCTCGAAGAGCTCGGCGCGGCCTATCAAGCGTTATTGGGGCGCGAGGCGACCCTGGCTGAACTGATCGAAGCGACTCGCGGTATCACCCAGCGTTATCAGGCCGATGGATACTTGTTGTCCTACGCCTTTCTACCGCCGCAGGATTTCGAGCAAGGCCTGGTGCGCGTGGTGCTGGTCGAAGGCTACATTCGCGATTATCAATTGCAGGGTGATGTAGGGCGGGTAGCGGCTTATCTGGACAAACTGGCGGCCAACATTCGCCAGGAGCGGCCGCTGACTCGCAAGACGTTCGAGCGTTACACCGCACTGATGAGCCGCGTGCCCGGCGTCACCTTGCAGGCCGTGGCGCCGCCTCCGGGGACGACCGATGGCGCAACCACGCTGATTGCCTCGGCCACGCGCAAACCTTTCACCAGCAGCCTGAGCCTCACCGAAGATAATCGTAAAGGCACCCAGGCGCTGCTCGGCGTGAGCAGTAACGCGCAGACCGCCATGGCCGAGCAATTGACCTTCAGCGGGCTATTCCCGCCGGGTGAGGACAAAGAGCACTACTACCGCCTCGATTACAGCCAATACCTGAATACCGAAGGCACGCAACTGAGCGTCTGGGGAGCGCGCTACCGCAGTGACCCAAGCACCCGGATCAATCTGGATAACGGCATCCAGCTCAAGCAGCATCGGGAAAATGATCGTCTTTCGGTGGGCTTCAGCCACCCGCTGATCGCCGCTCAGAACGAATGGCTCAGCGCGGGAGCGCGCTTGTATGCAGTCAATGACAAAACCCGCTTTCAGTTGATCGGCTTCCCGCTTACTGTCGAGAACCAGACCGATATACGTGCCTTGGCATTTGAAGGTGACTGGCGCAAATCCAGTGCCACGCAATTGCGCATTCTCAGCGCCGGGTTGTATCAGGGCATCGACGGCCTGGGCGCGAAAACCAACGATCAACTCTATGACCTGGATTTCCTGCGGGCGCGGCTTTCAGGAGTGCAGAGCGACAAGTTCTTCGAGCGCTGGCAAGGGGTGTTATCGGCGGCGCTGTACTGGAGCGACGACAATCTGCCGGACAGCGAACGTGCACAGTTTGGTGGGCAGAATTTTGCGCGTGGCTACCCGAATGATCAGGCGTCCGGTGATAAGGGTTGGGGCGTGGCGTATGAGCTCAACTACAGTTTCAATTGCGACGGCAATTGGGTGAAGGTGCTGCAACCCTATGTGGTGCTCGATGCGGCGCGGACCTGGTTCAATGAATTGCCGGTCCAGGATTCAAAGCTGTCATCGTTTGCTACCGGTCTGCGCTTTGGTGATGCGCGCTATTACAACATCGCCCTGGAGGCCGCCAAACCCATGTCCGACAAAGGTCTGGACAGTTTCAATCGCAAGCCGCGTTATACCCTGAGTTTCAGTTATCAGTTGTAGTCTCGATGGGAATCTCCGATATACAACCGTAGGAAGGGCTTTAGCCGCGACGATGCCGTGGGTGAGTTGGATTTTTGTCCAGATCGAGATGGGTCGCGGCTACGCCGCTCCTACGGGACTCTACATTCCGCTAGATCTAAAGCCCGGCCGAATACACTTGCTGCGGCGGGAAGAGGGTATTGAGGGTTTCCAGCAGGCGGATGTGATAGATCGGTTTGCGAAACAGATCCAGCACTTGCAGACGCAACAGATCGGTCACGTCATCCATGTCGGCATGGGCTGAAGTGACGATAACTGGCAGGTGTTGGCGCGCGGTATGTTCGCGCAGATGCTTGATGAGGCTGATGCCGCTTTCTTCCGGCATGCGCAGATCGGTAATGACCAGCGCGATGTCCGGGTATCGGGTCAACGCTTCCAGCGCCAACTTGACCGATGACGCCGTGAAACAACAGAAACCTTCACCTTCGAGCAATTCGGCCAGCTCTTCATTGGCCTCCTCTTCGTCGTCCACTAACAGCAGTTGCTGGCGGGTAGGGCTGGCCATTGCAGATTTCCAGGGTGGAGAAGGGCCACGTGTCACGACGATCCAGTTACCAGCTAGGGTGTCGGCGTTGTCGGAGTGGTTGATGTCGACCCTCCCATGGCTGTAACGATTTCACCAAATTTTGCCTTAACGGCATTTCCCATTGGCGTGACCATGGTGAACAAAACAAGCGCAACCATAGCGACGATAATCGCGTATTCAATCGCCGAAGCACCGTCTTTGTTTTTGATCAGGCGCCTGGCGCCACTATTGAGTCTGGTTAGGAACATCTGACTTCTCCTTGCGCCCTGTGACGCGGGTAATGCAGTTTCGTGCATAAACAATCCATCGCTGCGACAGCATCACTCCGGCCACTGAAACCCACAACAGTATCTAAGTATTAATCGCAAAGTTATATATCGATTCTTGCGGGTCTGCCGACACAATCGGTGCAGCGATTTGTTGTTTGGCGATGGCGCTTTTCGAGAGCTGCGCTACCTTCAATAGCGTATCAATGGATGTTCATAAGTACCTGATTGCGAAGTTTTCTTGTGCTTGAGGTGGTAGCGCAATGTTGAGGTGGGGGCGTTTATGAGCAGTCGTCTGACCATGATTCTGGCCGTGCTGTTTTTACTCGGCGCGGTGGTCGCGGGTTATTGGGGTTTAGTGGTCAGCCGCCAGCCTGCTGCTGTTCCCGCCCCCGCGTTGGCGCCTGTTTCTCAGGCACCTGTTACGCCTGCTGTAACCCCGCCACCGGCTGACGATCCCCTGCGCCAGCCGGTGGTGATCGTGTTGCGCGACGTGCCACCCTATGTGGCGATACAAGCCCAAGACCTGGTGGTCGAGCGATTGAAGGTCGCACCGGCAGACAGCTTTAACTCCATTGACCAGGCCGTCGGCCGCAGCAGCTGGCAGACCTTGCGTGCAGGTAGCTGGCTCAGCGAAAGCAGCTTTGATTCCGGCGGCGCGCTGGCCCGCATGATCCGCCCCAATGAGCGCGCGCTGGCCTTGAGCGTCGACGAAGTGATTGGCGCCGCTGGTCAGCTCAGTCCAGGTGATTACGTTGATGTACTGCTCTACCTGCCTCAGGACGCCAGCAATGCCGACCGTTCCAGCCAGGTGGCGGTGCCTGCACTGCGCGTGCTGAGCGTGGGCGACATGCTCGGCCCGATGCTGGATGGCAAGGCCGCACAGAACCTGACCGCCGAGCAGCGTCTGGCCCAGGAGCAACGACGCATCTCCGCGCGCACCGTCACAGTGGCGGTGCCGCAGGTGCTGCTCAGCCGCCTGATGCTTGCTACCCAAAGCGGCGTATTACGCCTGGCAGTGCGCAGCGCTCAGGAGAAAAATCTCGAGCAGTACTGGGCCAGCCAGGGCACTGACCCTAAACAGGCTGTCGCGGTACGGCTGGACACCACGCGGCGTGATCTCTTGCAGTTTTCCCAGTTGAGCCTCGGCGCTCCGGCGAAGGTGCAGAGCGGCGCGCAACCTGCCCGCGGGCCACGCCCGGTGGAGATCATTCGCGGTGCGCAGCAACTGACGCAACAGACTACGCCGTAAAGCCCCCTGATTTTTGAGCAAGGATGCAGTGCATGAGCAGTGGTGACGTGCCGATTCTCAAGCCGGTTTTCTGGGCCCTGATTCTGACCCTGTGCGGCGTCGAACTGGCCTCGGCGGCGTCCAACAATTGCGCGGCGCTGGCCGCGTTACCTGGCGTGCTGGAAGTGGATCAAGGCCTGCAGCAGGACATTCGCTCGTCGGTGGCGATCACCCGTCTGGCAGTGGGCGACCCGAAAATCGCCGATGTCTTTGCCAATGGCAACGACGGCTTTCTGCTGACTGGCGTCGCACCCGGCACCACCAGCCTGATGGTCTGGACCGCGTGCTCTGCAGCTCCTCGGCAAAGCATGGTGTTCGTCCGTGGACGGGCCACGGCGGCGATGACCGAGAAAGTGCCGGGGGCCGGTGGCGAAGTGCTGCCCAGTCAGGTCCAGACCGACATCCGCTTTGTCGAGGTCAACCGCTCCAAGCTTAAAGAGGCCAGCACGTCGATCTTCGGAAAAGGCTCCAACAACTTTCTGTTTGGCGCGCCGCGGACGGTGCCAGGGTTGGGCGTGACCCCCGGCATCGTTCCGTCGGTGACTGACGCCACCGCGGGCAACGTTGGCCGGATTTACCCTGCCAACACCGTGATCCCGCTAAACAACGACACCTTCAACATCGTCTGGGGCGGCGGCAGCAGCAAAGTGCTGGGCATGCTCAATGCCATGGAGAGCAGCGGTTTCGCCTACACCCTGGCGCGGCCCAGTCTGGTGGCGTTGAACGGGCAAAGCGCGAGCTTTCTGGCGGGCGGCGAGTTTCCGGTGCCGGTGCCCAATGGCGAAGGCAATGGCATTTCCATCGAGTACAAGGAGTTTGGCGTGCGGCTGACAGTCACCCCGACCGTGGTCGGCCGTGACCGCATCCTGCTCAAGGTCGCGCCGGAAGTCAGTGAACTGGACTACAGCGCGGGCGTGACGATTGCCGGGACCACAGTGCCCGCGCTCAACGTGCGGCGCACCGACACAAGTATCTCCCTGGCCGATGGTGAGAGCTTTGTGATCAGCGGTTTGATACGCACCCGCAACTCTTCGTCGGTGGACAAGTTTCCGGGGCTGGGTGACATCCCGGTACTGGGCGCGCTGTTTCGCAACTCAACCATCGACCGCGAGGAAAGCGAGCTGTTGATGATCGTTACCCCGCATCTGGTGCAACCGCTGGCGATCAATGCGCAACTGCCAGCCTTGCCGGGCGAACAGCTGCGCAATTACGACCCGAGCTTCCTGCGCATGTACTTCCTGGAAAACGGTAATTTCGACAAACGCAGCGGGTTGTCGCAATGAGTCAGAGCCTGAGCCAGACGTTTCTGGCAATCACCCGCACGCCCACCGATCTTGAGTGGTTGCAAGGTGCGCTGGCGCCACTGGGGCAGGTGGTCAGCGCCGGGTCCGGCAGCCTGGATGATCTGCTGGCGCTGGTCGACGTGACGTTTGCCAGCGTGGTGTTCATTGGCCTGGATCGCGAACATCTGATGGCTCAGAGTGCGTTGATCGAAGGCGCGCTGGAAGCCAAGCCCATGCTGGCTATCGTCGCCCTGGGTGACGGCATGGACAACCAGTTGGTGCTCAATGCGATGCGCGCCGGAGCGCGGGATTTTGTCGCCTATGGTTCGCGCTCCAGTGAAGTCGCGGGGTTGGTCCGGCGTCTCACCAAACGCCTGCCTCCGGTGGCGCAGAACGCCAATATCGGTGGCTTGTCGATGCTCTATGGCGCGCAGTGTGACGGTGACGGCGCGTTGATTTCCAGCCATCTGGCGCTGGTGGTGCAGAAGACTGGGCAACGCACCCTTCTGCTTGACCTGGGCTTGCCACGCGGCGACAGCCTGTCGTTGCTCGGGCTTGAATCCTCATTCAGTTTCGGCGATGCCTTGCGCCATTTGCGCAGGCTCGATGCCACGCTGATCGACAGCGCCTTTACCACTCACGCAGGCGGCTTGCGGATCCTGGCCTACACCGAGGCAGACGACCGGCTGGAGCAGTCCAGTGCCGCCGAACTGTACATGCTGCTCAGTGCGCTGCGTCAGCACTTCCAGCATGTGGTGGTCAACCTGGTGGGCCAGCCGGACAGCGAGGCACTGCGCACGCTGGTCCTGCACTGCGACCAGCTGCTGTGGTACACCGATCAGAGCGTGCTGGAGTGTCGGCGCAATCTGGCCACGCTGAACCTGTGGCGCAGCAAGGGCATGAAGCTGCAGCACGCCGGCTTGCTCATCGACCGCTATCTCAAAGCCGTCGCGCCCCATTCCGCGACCCTGGAAAAGACCTTTGAAATGCCCGCCCGAGCGGTCTTGCCGTTCAGCCCCGAGCTGCGCCTGAATGCCAAGAATCAGGGCGTGCCGCTGTTCGAGCTGTCCCCGCGTGAAGGCTTGTGCTCGGGGTTGCGCAGCCTTGGCGAGAGCCTGGCGCGGCAGTCTGCCGACGCGGAAAAACCCGCCGACAGTTGGTTCAGTCGGCTACGAGGAACTCGCTGATGGCGGAAAAACTGTTTGGCGTTGCTTCTCGCAGCCAGCCCGATGGCAGCGATCCGCAGGGCCTGAAACTGGTCCTGCATCGCTACATCATCGATGCCATCGAAGACAGCGGGCGCAATCTGCTGGAAGGCGCCCGGCAGGTGCTCGCGCAATTTGTCACCGATAAAGTCGCCGAGTATGTCGGGCGTTTGCGGCTGGCCATTTCCCGTTACGAGATGGAGCGTCTGGCCGAAGAGTTGGTAGACGAACTCACCGGTTTCGGACCGCTGGAAGTGCTGCTGCGCGACCCTACGGTGACAGAAATTCTGGTCAACGGGCCCAACAAGGTGTTTGTCGAACGTGACGGCGTGCTGCACCACACCGACCTGCGCTTTATCGATTCGCACCACGTCGAGCGGGTCATGCAGCGCATCCTTGCGCCTCTGGGGCGGCGTCTGGATGAGTCATCGCCGATGGTCGATGCGCGCTTGCCGGACGGCAGCCGGGTCAACGCGATCATCCCGCCGATTGCCCTGGACGGGCCGTGCCTGTCGATCCGGAAATTTCGCAAGGACATGCTCAAAAGCGCCGACCTGGTGGCGATGCAGACCATCGATCAGTCGATTTTCGATTTCTTCGAAGAGGCCGTCGGCAAGCGCTGCAACATCCTGGTCAGCGGCGGCACCGGCACGGGTAAGACCACCCTGCTCAACGTGCTGAGCCAATTGATCAGCCCTCATCAACGCCTGGTCACCATTGAAGACGTCGCCGAACTGCAACTGAGCCATCCCCATGTGGTGCGCCTGGAAACCCGCCCGCCCAACGCCGAAGGGCATGGTGAAGTGCGCGCCAGCGACTTGATCCGCAACGCCCTGCGGATGCGCCCGGACCGCATCATCCTTGGCGAGATTCGTGGCGTGGAAGTGCTCGACGTGCTCACCGCCATGAACACCGGTCACGACGGTTCGATGAGTACGGTGCACGCCAACAATGCTCAGGACGCTTTATTGCGGCTGGAAACGCTGGTGGGCCTGACCGGTCGGGCGATTGCCGAGAAAACCTTGCGGCAAATGATCTGCGCGGCGCTGGACGTGGTGATCCAGCTGGCGCGCCTGCCGGATGGCCGGCGCTGTGTCAGCGAGGTGGTGGAGGTGGTGGGCATTCGTGACGACGTTTACGTCACCAATACCTTGTTCCGGCTTGATCGGCGTACCGGCTACGGCTTCCTGCGCGAAGCGGTCAACCCGGCGGGCGACAAGCTGCGCACGCACTATTGAAGCGCGGGAGAGGGAAATGAATGCGGCACTGCTGCTGGGCGTGATCTTTCTGCTGTTTCTGGGCGCTGGGGTTTACTTGGTCCGCTTGAGCCTGAGCCGCAGTGCCAGCGAAAAAATCCTTCTGCGTCTGGCCCAGGGTCAGCCCGAAGCGCAGGCGCAGCGGCCCGGCTGGGAATATCTGAATCGCGCGTTCCTGCGCGCAGGCCTGAATCTTCCTGCCAGGGGCTTGCCCATCGGCCTGTCGGTCTGGGCGCTGTGCATCGTGATCGGCATGTTGACCGACAGCTGGGTGGGCGCTGCATTGGGTGTGCTGATTCCGCCGCTGGCGTTGCGCATGCTGATCAGCTGGCGTTATCGCAAGCGAGTGGCGCGCATGATCGAACAATTGCCGCAGATGCTGGATCACACCGTGCGCAGCCTAAAGTCCGGGCGTACCTTGTCCGACGCAGTGTTGAATGGTATCGAAGCGGCCAATCAACCGCTCAAAGGTGGCATGAGCCGGATCCAGCGCAACGTGCAGTTGGGCGTCAGCCTGCCCGATGCCACACGGGATTTCGCCGAGCTCTACGAGCGTGATGAATTTCGCCTGTTTGCCTTGGGCCTCAAGGTCAACCATCGCTACGGCGGCAATGCCAGCGAACTGCTGGAAAACCTGATCCGGCTGATCCGCGAGCGCGAGCAGGGCGTGCGTCAACTCAAGGCCATGACCGGTGAAACCCGCATGACTGCGGTGGTGCTGGCGCTGCTCCCAGTGGGGATGGCGGGCTACTTTCTGCTGACCAATCCCAACTACCTGATGCACATGTGGCACGACGACAGCGGCCAGATGATGCTGATGCTGGCCTTCGCCATGCAGGCGCTGGGGTGTGTGGCGCTGTGGCGCATGTTGCGGAGTATTTGAAATGGCCCTGATTTTGAGTGCACTGATGCTGTTGGCCGCCGCTCTGCTCTTGCTTGCCAACCTGGCCCGCCAGCGCCGTAACGAGCGCCAGGTGGTTCAGCGTCTGCAGGGCCAGATGATTCGCGAAAGCCGGATCGGCAGTTGGTTGCGGCTGCTCGGCGATACGCCGCTGGGCCAGCGCACAGTCAGCCTGGATAACGAAACCCAGATACTGCTCAACCGCATCGGCTGGCGTCGGGCGAGCAAACGTTCGCTGTTCGCGGCGTGCCAGATCGGTGTCCCGGCCGCTGCGCTGGGCATCACCAGCGTGCTGCAGATGGTGTTCTTTCCTGACGTCGAGCATGCGCTGATTGCACCGATGTTCGCTCTGGGCGCGGGGTATCTGTTGCCCAAGCGTGTGCTGGCGGCGGCTGCGCAGCGTCGGCAAAAACGGATCGCGGTGGAGATTTCGACCTTCATCCCGCTGCTGCGCATCCTGTTTGAATCCGGTCTGGCGGTAGAGCAATCGTTGCGGGTGCTCAGTAACGAGGGCAAGGAATTGCTGCCAGTGCTGTCGTCCGAAATCAATCTGATCCTGACCCGCGTCGACTCCGGGCTCGAACTCGGTGAAGAGCTGCGCAAGACGGCGGAGCTGCTGGCGGTCGACGAATTCAGTGACACCTGCGTGATCCTCAATCAACTGATCCACCAAGGTGGCGGCGCGATGAAATCGCTGCTGTCGCTCAAGCAACTGATCGACGACCGCCGCATGACGCGGCTGCAGGAATACATCTCCAAGCTGTCGGCCAAGATGTCGGTGGTGATGATGGTGTTTCTGTTTCCTGCGCTGCTCATTGTGCTGGCGGGGCCGGGGTTTACCGCGATCAGCCGGGCGTTGGGGTCGTGAGGGGGCTAGCGGCTATGTTTACCCCAAGCCTGAAGTACGACGTGGTACCGGCTTTAGCCGGGCAAGCGTTATTTCTGACGACCATTATCAGTGGCTGCCCCGGCCTCTTTCCGGCTAAAGCCGGTCCCACGACATCCCGCCAGTATTGGGATCGCACAGGTTTTGCGTTTGCTTTGAAAGGAAATGAATCATGAAAACCCTCATCGCTGCACTGGCCCTTGCGCTGCTCACCGGGTGCGCCAGTGATGGCAGCGCGCCCTGGCTGCTGTCGTTGAACACCGGGGTTTGCCCCAAGCCAGACTCCGATCAGCAGTTGGCGCTGAATCTGGCTCAGGACATGGCAGACGAAGGCCGTTTGCACGCCAGCCTGGCGCACCTCGAAAGCCTGCCGGACAGCCTGGGCGAGGTGCGTTTGCGCAAGGCTCGGGTGATGCGCCTGTTGGGCAGTCATCAGGCCGAACCGCTGTACCGCAGCCTGCTGGGCACTTGCCGCGCAGCCGAGGGCGAACATGGCCTGGGACAACTGGCGGCGGCCAAGGGGGACAATGCCGTGGCGCAAGAGCATTTGCTGGCAGCGGTCAAACTGGCGCCTACCGATGAGAAGATCCGCAATGATCTGGGCGTGGTTTACCTCAATCAACTGAAGCTCGACCAGGCCAGATTCCAGTTTCTGACGGCCATGGAACTCAAGCAGTCCGATCCGCTGGCGGCGGTGAATCTGGTGACCTTGCTGATCTATCAGGACAACTGGAAACAGGCCGCGCAACTGGTCACCCGCGCCGGGCTTTCGCCTCAGCAAGTCAGCGAAGCCCAGGCCCGTGCGCAGCAATTGAAACAACCGCCGGCCAGCCCTGAACGGAGCCCGACATGAAACCTGGAATCGTCTGTATCGCCTTGTTGAGCCTGACTTGCAGCGCCTGGGCGATCGAACCCGGTCCATCATCGAAGCAGCAACAGCAGACCGAAGCCTGGCTGCAGCTGCAACCCAGCGCCAAAGCCGCGTCGCCCACGCCACAAACCGCGACCCCGGCCGAGCGCGACCTTAGCCTGCAGCGCTGGCTGAACAGCTACAGCCACGAGATTCCGGAGTTTTTCGATCAGGAAAAAGGCGGGAAGATTTCGGGGAAATGATCCCGTAGGAGCGGCTTTAGCCGCGAAGAAGGCAGCCTGTGTGCTGGATCTTCATTGCCAGCACGATCGCTCGCGGCTAAAGCCGCTCCTACGGGTCTCCTGTTTTCCTGGGGTCAACCAGCGCCGACCCGCTGGCGGCTCGGCGATAGCGCCAGGGCCAGTTGCGTGCGGTTGTGCATGTGAGTCAGGCGCAGCACTTGCGATACATAGAGCTTTACCGTGTTCTCGGTAATACCCAGCTCGCAGCCGATCTGGTAGTTGGTCTGACCTTTGGCAACCAGACGCGCAACGTCCTGCTGGCGGGGCGAGAGCGGGGCGAACAGGGCGGATGTGTCCAGGTCGGGCTCGCCGTTGACTAGCCCGGCGGACTCCGCCAACGCAGGGCGCTGCACGCGATCCAGATCCTGATACAGGTCATCAATCGACGCGGCGAGAAACTGCAGCTTTTCGTTGAGATTGCCCAACTGTTGATAGTTTTTCTGCCGCTCCTGGAGCACCCCTTCCTGGCGCTGGATGCCCTGCAGCACGTCTTCCAGGTCCACCGGTTTCTGGTAGTAATCGGCCACACCGGCGCGCAGAGCTTTGATCACATCCTGCTTGTCCGCACGACCGGTGAGCATGATGGCCTCGAATACCCGCCGCTTGCCTGCGACTTGCTTCATGGCCTCCACCAGTTCGATGCCGTTGAGCTCCGGCATATCCAGATCGCAGAGCACGATGCCGATGGCCGGATCAGTGCGAAACTGTTCAAGCGCTTGTTTGCTGGAATAACAAGGCACGCAGTTATAACCACTGCTTTCGAGAAACTCGGCGAGTTCTTCCACGATCATGGGTTGATCGTCAACCACTAGTATTTTTACAGTCGACTGCTTGATCACGCGGAACTCCCTTTATGCGAGATACAACTGACATCCCAACATTCGCCGAATCCATACGACGCTACGTAATGGGCGAAGTTAGTGCACTAGACAATTAATAACCTGGCTCTACTTTGTCACTATGACCTTAGTATTAACCGTAGTTTACGATTGATGAAAAGCTAGCATGAAGAGCACGAAACCTGAAAATAAAAATGGTGCGAATGGATGTTTATTTGTCTCGTTGGCATTCGTATGGATATCAGCGTTCCTAAGCCCTTGATTGGCATGGGCGCGGTATTTTTGACGGAATAAAACCCAGGCCAGCATCGCCACGCCCGCTCCGATGAACGTGCCCAGCAAAACCAGACGGTCGGTCGCCAACGCCAAGCCCGCCAACAGCTTGAGGTCGCCAGCGCCGAGTTTTCCGAGCAGATAACCGGGCAGGGTCAACGCCAGAGAAATCAGCAATGCCCATCCTCCTTCCGACGCTGGGGCGCCCAGCCAGGTGTGCCCGGTGACTGATATATAAACCAACGTCAGCGCAATGGCACCGAATGTCAGGCTGTTGGATATCTGTCGCTGGCGCGCATCTTGTATTGCGCAGGCGGCCAGCCAGGCAATGAGGGTCAGTAATTCCATCGTTTAAAAAACATCCTGTCTTGCGTAATGTATCTATGCTGTTTGAAGAAGCACTGTCAGGGTTGACGTCGACATGCGCAATATCAATAGAACTATAGGTGGTGGAAAACAAACCGGTGCCGCGGCCATTGAGTTCGCCGCTGTGTTTGTTGTTTTCTTCGCCGTTTTCTACGGGCTGGTCAGTTATAGCCTGCCGCTCCTCATGATGCAGTCGTTCAATGCCGCGACCAGTGAAGCGGTACGCCG
Organism: Pseudomonas viridiflava; assembly: GCF_900601905.1. Classification (GTDB taxonomy): domain Bacteria; phylum Pseudomonadota; class Gammaproteobacteria; order Pseudomonadales; family Pseudomonadaceae; genus Aquipseudomonas. The sequence goes on along the minus strand of NZ_UWFA01000131.1, from coordinate 120,985 downwards.
CGGCGTGGCGCTGAGCCCGACCATCACCAATTACAGCAGCCTGATCGTCACCCAGGCCGAGGGTGTGCTGAGCCAGCAACTGGACTGGATGCCCGACACCCTGGCCCAGGACGTCAAACAATTTACCTACGTCACCTACAGCGCGGGCGTGCTCAAGGCGCGCATTGCTTACCCGTCGGAGAATCTGCATCGCGTCCTGCCTGTCCTCGATCTGCCTGTGATCGGCGAAATCCCTCGCCTGCCGACCTACCTTTCTGCTGAAGCGAGCCTGCAACTTGTCCCTTGATAAAACCCTTCTGAGTCGTTGGCTGGGCCGTACTGACGCACCCGCTGCCCCGGTTGCTCCACATTCGTCTCAAGAGCCTGAGCTGATTGGTGCCGACTGGTATCTGCTGCTCGACGACGATGGACGGGTGCGCAATATCAGTGCCTCGTTGTTGCTGCGCCTGGGGCTTACGGCGGCGAACATCAGTCAGCAGCGCCTGATCAGCCTGCTGTTGCCCAACAGCGCGCTGGTCGTCGAAGGTGAGCCGCATGACTGGCAAGGCCACATGCTGGACCTGGACTTCAACGCGGGTGACGGCCACACCCTGCATGCCCGTGGCTGGGTGCAGCCTCGGGGCGAGCACTGGCTGCTGCAGTTGCTGGACATCAGCGACCTGATGGAAGAAGCCAGCGTGGCGCGCACCCGGCAGCAATGCCTGCGCATGGCCGGGCAAATCGCCGAACGGGTTCGTGCCTGCAGCCCTGAGCGCCTGGTGGACGTGGTGGTCGAACAGCTGCAGGAGCTGGCGCAGTTGTGGCATGTGCCGTGCCTGGCGCTGGCCTTGCCCGACAGCAGCGGCGGATGGCGGGTCTACGCCCGTTACAGTGCACATACAGCGCCAGAGTTGTGGCAGAGCGGCCAGCGGCTGGGCGCTGGCCTGGATCGTCTGGACGCCAGTATTGCCCATCAACTGGATTTTACCTCCAGCCAGGATCTGCTCCCGCTGCAAGGTGCCTTCGGCAATGCCGACGGTTTCGCCTTGCCACACAGTCGCGATGGCGTGGCCAAGGCCTGGCTGCTGTTCGGGTTCTATCGGGCGTATCAGCAAGCTCCGGATTTGAGTGAACGCGAGTGGCTGAACCTCAGCTCGGCGCTGGCCGGTCCGGTGTTGTTCAGGCTGTCGGATCAAAGCAACCGGCATCATGTGGAGCGGCTGTCGGTGCTCCAGGATTTACTGGGCACTGGTTGGTGGGAGCTGGTGCACGGCAGCGACGATATGCTGCTGGCCCCGCAACTGGCCCACACACTGGGCGCCAGAGAACAGCTGCCGCGTCAGGAATGGTTGGCGCTGATCCATCCGGCCGACCGCCAGGAATTGTCCAGCCGACTGGCGCAATTGCGCGACACCGATACGCCGATGCTGTTTTGTGTGCGCTTGCTGCAACCTGACGCCGCCCAGCAGACCATCTGGTTCCGGATACAGGGGCAAACCCTCGGGACCGGCCCGACACGCCGCGTGCTGGGCTTTATGCTCGACGTCAGCGACATTAAGAACCAGGAAACCGAGACGGCGGTCGCCCATGCCCGGCTGGATAACCTGATCGCCAGCTCTCCGGCGGTGATCTACGTGCAGCGCTACGAGCAGGGCAATCTGGAGCCGACCTTCTTCAGTGCCAGCCTGCGGCCTCTGCTGGGCTGGACGCTGGAGGATTGTGTCGACGGCAAGCTCAGCGAATACATCCATCCCGACGACTACGAAATCTGGTTCGAACGCACCAGGCAGTTGTTGCGCGAGGGTTTCGTCAGCCGGCGTTACCGACTGCGCGCCAAGAGCGGGGTTTATCACTGGCTGCTCGATGAGGCCAGGCTGCTGCGCGACGACTTGGGTATTCCGCAGGAAGCGGTGGGTCTTTGGCTGGACGTGACGGACGCGACACTGGCCACCGAGCGTGTGCGCGAAAGCGAAGAGCGCTACCGGATTCTGGTCGAGGATTCGCCGGCGATGATCTGCCGCTACACCCCGCAGCTGGTGCTCAGTTTCGGTAATCGGCCGTTGGCCAGCTACATGGAATGCACCCCCGAGCAACTGGTGGGTGTCAATCTGGGAGACTGGCTGTCCCCCGAGCAGCGCGAAGCCTTCGTGCAGCGTATTGGCCTGCTGACGCCGGAGTCGCCAGTGAGCACGGCGGAAATCTGCCTTGAGCTGCCCGGTCGGGAGTACGCCTGGTGGGTGTGGGCGGACCGGGGTGTGTTCAATGAACAGGGCCAGTTGCTTGAGATCCAGGCCGTGGGCCGCGACAACACCGACGTGCGTCGTTCGCGCATGCAGCTTAACCAGAGCGCGAAAATGGCCACCCTCGGCGAAATGGCGACGGGCCTGGCCCACGAAATCAATCAGCCGTTGAATGTGATGCGCATGGCAATCGTCAACGTGCTCAAGCGCCTGGGCAATGGGCAGGCGGATATCGAATACCTTACCGAAAAGCTCAAGCGCATAGACACTCAGGTCCAGCGCGCCGCCCGCACCGTGGACCACATGCGGGTTTTCGGTCGCCGGTCGGAGGTCGAGGAACGCCTGTTCGACCCGATGCAGGCGGTGGAAGGCACCTTGTCGATGCTGACAGAAGGCATGAAAGGCAAAGGCGTGGAAATCCGCGTGAACGAGGCCACGATTACCGGTCAGGTCATGGGCCATGTCGATCAACTCGAACAGGTGTTGATCAACCTGGTGGTCAACGCCCGTGATGCGCTGCTGTCGCGCCGGGAACAGGACCCTGAGCTGCACGCCTGGATCAGCATCGGTGCCGAACAGGATGAACAGCACATTAGGCTGTGGGTGCAGGATAACGGCGGCGGCATCGATCCGCGCCTGCTGGACCGTATTTTCGAGCCGTTTTTCACCACCAAGGAAGTCGGTGTCGGAACCGGCCTGGGCTTGTCCGTGAGCTACGGCATCGTCGACCAGATGGGCGGGCAACTGAGTGTCAGCAATGTGGAGGGCGGCGCGCGTTTTGTGATCAGGTTGCCGATCGGGGCTTAGATCACCAGTTCGGCGGCGGGCGCGTCCGCTATCGGGTTGCACGTCAGGTTTGCGCCCACGCTGACTTCGGCCAGGTTGATGCCGAGACTCTTCAGCACGAGATTGAGCAGCGGGTCGAGCAGGCTGCCCAGCAACCCGCCTATCGCATTGGTCAGCAGGCTCACGGCAGTGCCGAGGGTCGAGGTGATCAGGCTGAGGACAGTGGTCAGCAAACCTGGCGTGGTGGCCGGATGATTGACAATCTTGATGCTGCCAAGGGTATTGCCCAGGCTGGTGACCACATTGCGGCTGTCAAAGTCGTAAAAGGGCGTCGGTGGCCGGTCGATGGCGGGTGGCTTGATGAAGGTATGCCCCTGTTGGGTGAAGCCAATGCTGCCGTCGGCTACACTGCTCCCCCCGACGTACAGGCCAAGCCCGCCTCCGCCATACGCGACGCGCGGCTGGCAGCCCACGAAGGGAACGCAGGCAACGGTTCCAATATCCAGCAATGGCAATTCCCCCATCACTATATTGGTCGATGAAGCGTTCCAGCTGCTCTCTGGCGTCACGAGCTTGCCCACTTTGACTTTTGCGGCGGCGGTGGTGGTTTCAACCTTGAGTGTTTTGGTCTCCTCACTGTTACAGGTCGAGCCAGGCACCACGTGGCTGTCAGCGCTGGCCACCTCAAGGCTGACATCCAGGCTCAACCCTTTGGGGGCTATATTTACATCTGCACCGAGCAGACCCAGAGGTACGCTCAGGGTGTTGTTGACGCCCTGAAGGATCGGGTTGATAAAGCTCAGGTCGACTTTCAGCAGGGTTCTAACACTCGCCGTCCGGACGTAGATCTGGTTGGGATCCTGGGGATTCAGGGTCGCCAGATCCGGATTGCCCAGCGCTGATAGTTGCGGCGGCTCGATCACCTTGACCTTGGCGATAACGCTGGCCCCCGGGACGTTGATCGGAATGCTCGCAATGGCCGCGCTCTGGCTGTTGGCCACCTGAACAAAGCCTTCAACCAGCTGGAACAGATTCATGTTCAGGTCCAGGGCTGCTGTGCTGGTGCCAGACTGGACCCTTAGCAGGTTTTGCAGCTTGATGGCCGTGGCCGCCGGGATGCCTGAGAGGTTCAGTAAGTCGTTGATTGCCAATCGTGCTGCCGTGGCGTCTTGCGGCAAGACCTTGAGGCTGGTTTCGAGCATCTTTCGCACGGTGATCGTGCTGGCTAACAAGGCGGCGTAATCGCCGGCTTTGATCCCGGTGTCGATCGCCAACTGGTCAAGGTAATCGAGCAGGTTGATGTCGCTGTTGAGTAAACCGTTCCAGCCCGCCACCGAGAGATTCAGTGTGGCGCCAAGCAGTCCGCCCCACAGCGCATTCAGGACAGCCGCCTGGTCATTGCTGGTGACAGAGGCGAGCGTGCTTTTTATTGTCAGTCGGGCCAGCGGCGGCAACAGTGGCGGGCCTTTGGCAACCGCCGTCGCGCTCAACTGGATATCCACTGGGGCGGGTGTCGATTCAAACATCGCGCCAATCCCGGCGGCAATGCTGCGCGGGACAGTGTGGCTGACGGTGACCTGAATGGCTTCAGTCTTGCTGGAATCGGCGGTGAAGACCCGACGGCTGTCGGCATCCAGCGACAGGGAGCCGCAAAACGAGGTTAACGTATGGCCGTCGGTGTCATGGGCAAAGCCGTTTCGCGTCACGCTCTGGATGGCGTAGGTCGCGGCGTGTTTGTCGGGTGTCGTGGAGGCCAGACAATTCCCCTTGCGGCTCGCCGCTTCCAGTGCCGCCACATCCGCCACTCGCTGCAGGGAGCGCTTTTCCAGGTACAGGCGCCCGCTGTCGACCACCACCAACATGCACAGTGCCGCCAGCGCCAGCGTCAACGCTGCAAGCAAACCAATGGCACCGCGCTGCCGTCCGTGACAGCAGACTTGACTGTTCAGGGGAGACATCAAGCACTCCTTTGGCTTCACCCATCGCTAACTCACCCACAGTGAAGGGGAGTGTAGTCAAGGGTTGGGGAGTGTGCCGCAGCTCTACCGAGTTATCGTTCTTCGCGGACAAGCCACGCTTTGACTAAGGTCTGCACCTCGCAGCAGCGAGGAAACGCGATCTCTGTGGGAGCGAGGCTTGCCCACGATGAGACTGGACGCGATCCAGCGTAAACGGCATCCAGGCCTGGCATCCGAAGGTGGCTCAACTCAACGCGGCGGGTATTGCTCGAGGATTTTTGCCACGGTATTGCGAATCACGGTTTCCCGTTCAGCCGGGTTGGTGCTGCTCTGGCTGAGGATTTGCTCGGTGCTGCCGCGCCAGATCAGTTTGCCGTCCTTGCCGTCGAGCAGGTCGATCTGCAGGGTGGTGACTTTGTAATCCACGCTGCGGGTTTCGTTACTGACCGGGCCGCCCCAATAGCCGTATCCGCCCCACGGGCCCCAGCCACCGCCATAGTTGGTGCTCACCAGTTGCTGGCGGTTCTCAACGATGAGCCAGGCTTGTACGGTGACATCGGCCTGCGCGCCTTTCGGCGTCTGGCGCAGGCCACGTTGGTCGAGCTGGTCGCTGATTGACTGGCGGATGCGCTGATCAGTCAGATCGCTTTTGATCCGTGGGTCGTCCGGCTGATACTGCACGCCGGGTTCTTTCCATGCCCAGCTGCGGTAAGCGCCGAAGTCGCGTTGAGCATCGAAATCACGACTGACCTGGCTGGTCTGGCAGGCACCGAGCATCAGCAACAGGGACAACAGAGCAAGACGGCGCAACATGGCAGTTCTCCGGAGACGTTACGTGGGAGGATACGCGCTCAGTGCTTTTTGCACAGCCTGCCGCAGGGCCTTGCTGCGCTCGGCCTGATCGCCGCTGCTGCGGGTTTCGGCGCTGGCACTCCAGACCGGCTGACCGCTGCGGGCGTCGAACAGGCTGATGCTGATCACCACCACTTGCTCCTGATAGGTGCGCACCACAGGCACTGTCGCGTAGCCGCCATAGCGAGAGCCGTCGTAATACGATCCCCGACCGTAGCCGACTCCAGCACCGCCGTAATAGGGGTCGTAATAATCGTCCCGCACCTGGCGCAATCGGGTTTCCATGCGAGTCTGGGCCGCGACCCGCAGATCCGCGGCCTGAGCCGTGCGGGCCGGACGCAAGCCACGCTGGTCCAGCCCATTGCTGACGGCTTCGGCTATTTGCGCCGAGTCGGCCCACGCCGCCCCGCCCGGCAAGCGATCATCCTGCCAGCTCCAGTTGCGATAACGACCGTAGTCGCGAGGGGCGGCGGGATAGGCGCTCATGTCGATGCCCATGCTGGCTTGCGCCGGGGCTGGGGGGATGGGTTTGGAGCTGGCCCGATAGGGGTTTTCGCTCTGACAGGCGGCCAGGCCCAGACAGAGCGTTAACACAGCGATACGGCGTTGCATGATGACCTCCGCCAGCGGCTGAAGAGGGCAGGTAAAGGGTGGTCCGGTCAGAGCGGCCGGCAGACCCAGTGCAAGTAGCGCCCCAGCCCGGCATAGGCCGGATGCCGACGATGAGCCAGTTCCATTTCCAGCAGGTCTTGCAGTTGCACCTTGGCCTGGAATTCCACCGGCATATAGTCGTGAAACACGCGGACACCACTCTGGGTTTCGACCCGCCACAGGCCATCAAGTTGCGCTGCCAACTCCCTAGGATCCAAGGGCTCTTGCGGCGTCAGGCTTTGCTTTTCGCCCGCCAGATCGTTTTTGCGCATCTTGCGAAAGTGGCCTTTGAGCAAATTACGGTAGATCAGCGCATCGCGGTTGTAGAACGCCAATGACAGCCAGCCCTCGGTCCTGGTTAGCCGGTGCAATACCGGCAGGATCGTATGCGGCTCAGCCAGCCATTCCAGCACCGCATGGCAGATCACCAGGTCATAAGGCTCATGCAGTTGCTCGGTCAGTTCCTGCCAGGGCGCCTGGATGAACGTTGCGGTCTGCCCGGCCTCGGCGAAACGCTGGCGTGCGCCTTCGAGCATCGGCGCCGCAGGTTCGGCCAGGGTTACGGCATGGCCTTGCTGGGCCAGCCACAGCGACATGTGGCCAAGGCCCGCGCCGATATCCAACACCCGCAGTGGTCGCTCGGGCAATGCTTCGCTCAGATCGGCCTGCAAAACGGCCAGACGAATTGCGCCTTTGGCCCCACCGTAGATTTTTTCGGCAAAGCGCGTGGCCAGTTGATCGAAGTGACGATCACTCATTTGGCGAACCTGCGTTCACTGTCCGCCAGCTTGCTGCGCACCACGCTGTCCATGTCGATCCCCAGTTCGCTGCACATCAGCAGCAGATAAAGCACGATATCGCCGACTTCCTGCCCGGCATGGGCGAGTTTTTCAGGTGGCAACTGACGGGATTGATCTTCGCTGAGCCATTGGAAAATCTCGACCAGCTCGGCCATCTCCACACTGGCCGCCATCGCCAGGTTCTTCGGGCTGTGAAACTGTTGCCAGTCGTTTTGATCGCGGATGCGATGCAGGCGTTGGGTGAGGTCTTGGAGGTTCATGTAGGGTCCTGAATCAGTGTTTGCCTGGGCACGATGAAGTGAAATTGTTGAATTGGAATGGTCCGTGGGACCGGCTTCAGCCAGGAAAGCTACATTTGTGCCATGCATGTTCCGCTGGATTGACGGGCCTCTTCCCGGCTAAAGCCGGTCCCACAGTGCGCGTAATTACCGCTCTTGTAGCCATTCCAGAATGCCCAGCCCCGCGGCCCGCCCGCTGGCGAAGCAGGCGGTCAGCAGATAACCACCGGTGGGCGCTTCCCAGTCGAGCATTTCTCCCGCGCAGAACACGCCCGGCAGCTGCTTGAGCATCAGGCGTTCGTCCATGGCAGTGAAGGTTACACCGCCCGCGGTGCTGATCGCTTCGTCCAGTGGTCGGGCTTTGATCAGTTGCAGCGGCAGGGCTTTGAGCGCCTGGCTGAGTTGTGTCATATCGTCAAAAACTTCCCGGGACGCCAGTTCGCGGAGCAGGGCAGCTTTGGCCCCGTCGATGCCCAGTTGGCTGTGCAGGTGCTTGGACATCGAGCGCGAACCGCGAGGTTTGGTCAAGGCTGCCTGGATTGTCTGAATGGTCTTGCCGGGCAGCATGTCGATCAACAGAGTCGATGCACCGTTCTGGTTGATTTGTTCGCGGATTCGCGCCGATAAGGCGTAGATCAGGCTGCCTTCTACGCCCTTCTCAGTAATCACGCATTCGCCCAAGCGTGGTGTCTGGCCTTGCAGGCCGATGCCGATGTTCTTCAGGGGTGCGCCAGCGAACTTGCTGCGTAACAGATCGCTCCATTGCGCCACCTCGAAGCCGCAGTTGGAGGCCTGCAACGCAGCCACGGTAACGCCGCGTTGCTCCAGCCAAGGTTGCCAGGCGCCGTCGGAGCCCAGTCGCGCCCAACTGGCGCCGCCCAGCGCCAGCAATATCGCGTCGGCCTTGACGCTGATTTCTTCATCGGGACGCACGATTCGCAAGTTGTTCTCGGCATCCCAGCCCTGCCAGCGATGGCGGGTGTGGATTGTCACGCCCGAGTCGCGCAGGCGTTTGAGCCATGCGCGCAACAGTGGCGCGGCTTTCATGTCTTTCGGGAACACCCGGCCCGAGCTGCCGATGAAGGTTTCTATGCCCAGACCATGAATCCACTGACACAAGGCATCGGCATCGAAACCGCGCAGCAGCGGGGCGATCTCGGGTGCGCGCTCGGCATAGCGGGCCAGAAACGCCGGGTAAGGCTCGGAATGGGTGATGTTCATGCCGCCGACCCCGGCCAGCAGGAATTTGCGACCCACCGAAGGCATGCCGTCGTAGAGCTCGACCTTGACCCCGGCCTGACTCAACACCTCGGCCGCCATCAACCCGGCAGGGCCGCCGCCGATGATGGCGACACAGTGAGGAATGGCGGTTTGAGAGTCGGTCATGATGGATGCGTATCTTTCGTTTGGGTGGGGCATTCTAACCGTCTCGCAACCTCGGTAGGAGCGCGCTTGCCCGCGATAGCGCCGGGTCAGACGATATTTATGTGGCTGAACCACCGCAATCGCGGGCAAGCGCGCTCCTACAGGCGCGCTGCCGAATTCACAGTCCCTCCGAGATCCAGACCCGTTGCGCGCTGTGATGCAGAATGCCGTGGCGGCGAGCCAGAGCTTTGCGGTCTTTGCTGTAGCCGCCGCCAATCACGCCCATGACCGGGATATCGCGGCCGATGCAATGGCGCAGCACGGCTTCATCCCTGGCGGCGACACCCGCGTCGGTGAGCTTCAGGTAGCCAAGGGCATCGTCCTGATGCACATCGACACCGGCGTCGTAGAGCACCAGATCCGGCTGATAAATCGGCAGCAGGTAGTTGAGCAGGTCATCGACCACTTTGAGGTAGTCCTCGTCGACCATGCCCATGGGCAGCGGGATGTCCCAGTCGCTCTGGGCCTTGCGGGCCGGGAAGTTCTTTTCGCAGTGCAGCGAGACGGTGATGGCGTCTTCGGTGTCGGCCAGGATGCGCGCCGTGCCGTCGCCCTGATGAACGTCGCAGTCGAAAATCAGAACCTTGCCGACCCGCCCGCTCTGTAGCAGGTAATGGCTGATTACGGCCAGATCGTTGAAGATGCAGAAGCCCGCCGGATAGTCGTAATGCGCATGATGAGTCCCTCCCGCCAGATGACACGCCAGCCCGTGCTCCAGGGCTTTTTCGGCGGTCAGCAGCGAGCCGCCGACAGCGCGCACGGTGCGCCGGGCCAGGTCTTCGCTCCAGGGCAGGCCCAGACGGCGCTGATCCTCGCGGGACAGGTCGCCGTCCATATAGCGGCGCACGTAAGAAGGATCATGCGCCAGGGCTAGAATGTCAGCAGGACAGATCTCCGGGCGCAGCAGTTGCGCGTCGGTGGTCAGGCCGCTGTCGACCAGGTGATCGCGCAGCAGCCGGAATTTATCCATGGGAAAACGATGATCCGCCGGGAAGTCCGGGCTGTAATCCTCGTGATAGATGAGCGGCAGGGACATTTTGCGTCCGGTCAGGGGTCGAAGCCGGATAGTGCCAGCATTGCGACATAACGCTCAATGCAATTTCAGACTGGCAAGACCAGAACGACCAGTGATGGGAGACAATCGATGGACCCGATACTCAAACTGGAAAGCGCGCGATTATTGCTGCGCCAGTGGCGAGATGAGGACTTGCCTGCGTTCGCCGACATGTGCGCGGACCCTCACGTCATGCGCTATTTCCCCGAGCCGTTGAGCCGTCTCGAAAGCGCCGCCCTGATTGGCCGGGTACGCGGTCACTTTGCCGAACTGGGTTTCGGGATGTGGGCCATCGAGCGCAAGGACACTAACCAGTTCATCGGTTTTACCGGCCTCGGGGTGGTGGGATTCGAAGCCCACTTTACTCCCGCCATTGAAATCGCCTGGCGTCTGGCGCACGAGCACTGGGGGTTCGGCTATGCCAGCGAAGCGGCCTGGACCGCGCTGCGATGCGGCTTCGAGCGGTTGGGTGTCGATCAGATCGTGTCGTTCACCTCGATCAGCAACGAGCCGTCGCAGAAAGTCATGCAGTCCATCGGCATGACCACCGACCCTGCCGACGACTTCGATCATCCGAGTCTGGCAGAGGGTCATCCGCTGCGTCGTCACGTGCTCTATCGCATCAGTCGCCAACAATGGCTGGAAACCCTTCGAGCCTGAACGGGAAAGCGCCGTTAAATTCTGTATCATTTCGGCTTGTGTCGCGCTGGAGCGTGGCCTGACAGTTTTTTGCGAGGAGTGATGAATGAGCCAAGTGCTGGATGATCTGGTGGCGTTGTTGAGTCTGGAGCCGATTGAAGAAAACCTGTTCCGGGGTCGCAGCCAGGACCTGGGCTTTCGCCAGCTGTTTGGCGGGCAAGTGTTGGGCCAGTCGCTGTCGGCGGCCAGTCAGACCGTCGAAGACGCGCGGCATGTTCATTCGTTGCACGGCTATTTTTTGCGCCCTGGCGACGCGGGGTTGCCGGTGGTCTATCAGGTGGACCGGGTCCGTGATGGCGGCAGTTTCAGTACCCGTCGGGTGACGGCGATCCAGAAGGGCCAGCCGATTTTCACCTGCAGCGCCTCGTTTCAATACGACGAGCAGGGTTTCGAGCACCAGACGTCGATGCCACAGATCGTCGGTCCGGAAAACCTGCCGTCCGAGCTTGAGCTGATGCAGCAGCGTGCGCACCTGATCCCCGAGCACATGCGCGACAAGATGCTCTGCCCCAAGCCCATCGAGTTCCGCCCGGTCACGGCAAGCGACCCCTACAACCCGCAGCCGACCGAAGCGGTGAAATACATCTGGTTTCGCGCCGATGGTGCGCTGCCGGAAATTCCCGCGCTGCACAAATACCTGATGGCCTATGCGTCGGACTTCAACCTGCTGACCACCTCGTTGCTGCCTCACGGCAAGACGGTCTGGCAGAAAGACATGCAGGTCGCCAGCCTCGATCACTCGCTGTGGTTCCATGGCGATCTGCGTGCCGATGACTGGTTGCTGTACGCCATGGACAGCCCGTGGGCGGGCAATTCCCGGGGCTTTTCCCGTGGCAGCGTGTACAACCGCGCCGGGCAATTGGTGGCTTCAGTCAGTCAGGAAGGCTTGATCCGCCATCGCAAGGATTGGGCATGAGCCTTTGCGGGATTCGCCACTGGGTATTCGACATGGACGGTACCCTGACCATCGCCGCCCATGATTTTGCGGCGATCAAGCGCGCGCTGGATATCCCTCAGGATCACGACATTCTGGGCCATCTGGCGGCGTTACCTGTGGATGTTTCAGCGGCCAAACATGCGTGGCTGCTGGAGCATGAGCGTGAGCTGGCGCTGGCCTCGCAACCGGCCGACGGTGCGGTGGAACTGGTGCGGGAACTGGCAGGGCGGGGGTATCGGCTCGGCATACTGACCCGCAATGCTCGGGAACTGGCGCACGTGACGCTGCAGGCGATTGGCCTGGCCGACTGCTTTGCGGTAGACGACATTCTGGGGCGCGATGAAGCCGCCCACAAACCTGACCCTGCCGGTTTGCTGCACCTGGCCAGGGCCTGGCAGGTAGATCCGGCGCAGATGGTGATGGTCGGCGATTACCGTTTCGACCTGGATTGCGGTCGGGCCGCCGGGGCGAAAACCATTCTGGTCAACCTGCCGGAAAATCCCTGGCCGGAGCTGACCGACTGGCATGCGCAGGATTGTGTGGCGTTGCGCGCGCTGCTGGATTGAGCACAGCCCCCACCGAAAATCACCTTCTCGTTGGAGCGAGGCTTGCCGGGAATCAGGCGCCTCGGTTCATCAGGCAGACCGCATTATCGTTCTTCGCGGGCAAGCCCGGCTCCAACAGCATTACGGCTATCTCCCACAGAACATCAGCCCCGTTGATTCAGGCGCTTCGGTTTGTCGGGCAGACCGCGCTATCGTTTTTCGCGGGCAAGCCCGGCTCCAACAGGGTCGTGATCCGTTGGAGCGAGGCTTGCCCGCGAATCAGGTCCCACAGGAGTCGATTCCACTCCTGATTCGCTTGTTTAAAGGTCTTTGAACAACACTGCCTGGCCTTCCGGCGAGGTGAACATGCCGTTGCCGTTATGGCCGACGTTCGGCACAACGATCAGGCGCTGATTCAAGCCTTCCGGGTGGCGTTTCTGCAGGTAGTGGAAGTAGTTCTGCCCCCGCGCCAGACGATATGGCCCCTGGGCTTGGGCGCTGCAGGATTTATCCAGGGCCGGGTGTTTCGGATCGGTATCGTTCTGCCCCAGCAGATACGTGACATCACGCTTCACGTAGTCCTGCTCGATCTCGGCGGTTTTCACTTTGCCGGCATAGCTGGGCATGTGATTCAGGCCGTATTTCCACTCATTGAAGCCCGGGCAGCTCTCGGCAGTCACGGGCTCAGGTCGTTCGCTGTCGAAATAGGCGTAGGACGACGGATTGGCGATCACGTAGCGCAGCTTGATTTTCTCTTTGATCAGCAGCGCGTCTTCCTTGCCGCCGATCATCACGTAGCGCTGCACCACTTGCGCGCCACCGGAGTGCCCGGCGATGACGATTTCCTTCAGGTTGGGGAACAGCTTGCTGTCACTCAGGCGCCTGAGGATGTGGTCGATAACCGAGAACGAACTGACGGGTTTTGGTCCCACTGCGGTGGTGCCTGCCATCCAGTCGTTGGCGTGCCAGCGCAGGATATTGTCTGACAGGTGATGCGCGGCAATGTCTTTTTCATCGAGAAATTGCGGTGCGATCAGCAGCGTCTTGTTGCGCTGCCTGGACTGGTTGGCGGCCCGTTCGATGCTGCGCAGGTAGGTCGGGGCATTGCGCAGTCGACCGTGCAGCACGATCACCGCACGTTCAATCTGCGGCCGTGGCTGGGTCCAGTTCAGGCTCAACCCCAGGGTGGCCTGAGCGCCATTGATCAGCAGCCGGTCGGGGCTGATGGATTTGACCGCCTGATCCTCGGCGTGAGCGGCGAAACTCAGAAGAGTGCTGAACGACAGGATCAGAAGCGGTTTTATCATTGGGGTCAGAGGCTCTTGGCGGCGAACGTGTCGCACTGGTTGATTTGGCCCTGGGCAAAGCCGGTCTTGAACCAGCGCACCCGTTGAGCAGATGTTCCGTGAGTGAACGAGTCAGGCACCACTCGGCCCTGACCTTGTTTTTGCAGGCGATCGTCGCCGATCGCATTCGCTGCATTCAGCGCTTCTTCAATATCACCCGGCTCAAGCCAGTTCAAACGCTTTTGTGCATTGAAGGCCCAGACACCCGCCAGGCAATCGGCCTGAAGCTCCTGACGAACCAGCAAACCATTGGCACCTTCCATCCGCTGGCCGCTCTGGCGCGCCTGTTGCACCTTGGCGGAAACCCCGAGCAGGGTCTGCACGTGATGGCCTACTTCATGGGCGATCACGTAGGCCTGGGCGAAGTCACCGGTGGCCTTGAAGCGTTGTGACATCTCGCGGAAAAAGTCCATGTCCAGATACACCTGCTGATCCGCCGGGCAGTAGAACGGGCCGCTGGCAGACGTCGCAAAGCCGCAGGCGGACTGGACCTGGCCGCTGAACAGCACCAGGGTCGGGTCCTTGTACTGCCGACCGTTGAGCTGGAAGGTCGCGCGCCAGGTGTCTTCGGTGTCGCCGAGGATCGAGCGGACAAAGTCAGCCTGTTCATCATTGGCCGGTGGGGCCTGTCGGGTTTCGCTGGTGGCCGGTGCCTGGGTCGCCTGGCCGGTCAGTTGTCCGAGGATCTGCATCGGGTCCTGGCCGGTCAACAGGCCGATGGCGACGATAATGATCACCCCGCCAATGCCCAGACCCTTGCCACCCAGACGCATCCCACCGCCGCCGCCAGTGTCGTTACGCGCATCTACAACGTTGTCGCTGCGGCGACCCTTTTTCCATAGCATGTGGGAATCCTCTTCTGATCCTGTAGGGAGTGTCGCTGCTACCCACGGACCGCGCCAGTCCAATTGTCAGACGCGATACCTGAATGGGGGTTGAACAACGTGCAGCTTGCGCAGGAAGTAGAGGAGGGGATTGGCGATTAGTTCGCCATCATCGCGCGCTGATCATTTACGGAGCACGCCCTGTTCGCTTTTAACCGAGTTCATGAACGCCTGCATGGCTGACGACTGGATGCGATGACGCCGGGTAATCAGGCCATAGGGCGGCAGCCGGGCCTCGAACTTGATCGGCAGCACCGCCAGTAAATGACGCCCCGGATAGTCTTCGACCACCGACAGCGGCGTGACGCCGAGCATGTCGGTCTGCTGCACCAGCGACAGCAGGGTCATGATCGAGGTGGTCTCCACGATACTGCTGGGGATGTCGACCCGGGCGTTGTGGAACACCTGATTGATGATCGAGCGCATCGGGCTCGGGTGCTGTTGCAGCACCCAGGTCATGTTCTGCATCTCGGCCCAGCCCAGTTCGGTGGCGTCTGCCATCGGGTGCTGCGCACCGGCTACCACGCACAGTTCTTCTTCGCCGAGGCTGTCGAACAGCAGCTCCTCGGCGCGTGCGCCGCCAGGAATACGGCCCAGTACTACATCCAGTTGATCCTGCAGCAAGGCCTGAACCAGCACGTCACTGGTATCGACCTGGATGCTCATGGACAAACGCGGGTGGCTTTTCTTCAGGTCGGCGATGGTGCGTGTCAGCAACCCCGAGGCCAGCGCCGGGATGGCCCCGACCGCGACCCGCCCTAGATTGCCGGATTCCAGCGCGACCAGTTCTTCACGCATGCCACTGAGCTCGGCAAACACCATGCGGGCGTAATAAATCACGGTTTCGCCAAACGGCGTGGCGCGCATGCCCCGTGGCAGGCGCTCGAACAGCTCGACGCCCAACAGGTCTTCGGCTTCGTGGAGCATTTTGGTCGCGGCGGGTTGGGTCATGCCGATGTTGTCGGCGGCGCGGCGCAGGGAACCCAGTTCCTGAAGGGCCAACATCAGCCGCAACTGGCGCAGGCGCAGGCGGCTGTGAATGACATTGGCGTCAGGAATTCGGGTCATGGGGCTGGCTCGGGCAAAAGTCTGGGGCTGAGCCTGACAAGAAATCCCAAGCCTTGCCAGCCCCATTGTGTTCACACCACCGATTTCGGTTTGGCGGCGTGACGACCGCGCAGGCCCAGCGCGCTCTGGATCACTTTGGATATCAGCGGCCAGAACAGCATCAGAAGAGCCGCAGTGGTCAGGCTGCCGACCAGCGGGTTGGACCAGAAAATACCCAGTTGCCCATCAGAAAACAGCATCGACTGGCGGAAGGCATCTTCGGCCTTGTCGCCCAGCACTGCAGCCAGCACCAGCGGCGCAATCGGGTAGCCAAGTTTCTTGAACAGATAACCCAGCGCGCCAAACACCAGCATCAAGCCCACATCGAACAGCGAGTTATGCACCGAATACGCACCAATGGCGCAGACCATGATGATGATCGGGGCAATGATCGAGAACGGAATGCGCAGGATCGAGGCGAACAGTGGCACGGTCGCCAGCACCACGATCAGGCTGACCACGTTGCCCAGGTACATACTGGCGATCAGGCCCCAGACAAAATCGTGTTGCTCGACAAACAGCGTCGGCCCAGGGTGCAGGCCCCAGATCATCAAGCCGCCCATCATCACGGCTGCTGTGGCAGAGCCGGGGATGCCCAGGGTCAGCATCGGCAACAGGGCGCTGGTTCCTGCGGCATGGTCGGCGGTTTCCGGTGCAATCACGCCTTCCACTTCGCCCTTGCCGAAGTTGTCACGATTTTTCGAAAAGCGCCGCGCCAGGCTATAGCCCATAAAGGACGCCGCCGTAGGCCCGCCCGGGGTAATGCCCATCCAGCAACCGACGAGGGTGCTGCGCACGATGGTCAGCCAGTAACGCGGCAGTTTGGCCCAGGTGCGCAAAATCACCATCGGCGTAATGCGCGCGTGCTCGCCCCGAAACACCAGACCTTCTTCCACGGTGCAGAGAATTTCACCGATGCCGAACAGGCCAATTACCGCGACTTCGAAGCTGATCCCGGTCATCAGGATCGGCTGATCGAAGGTCAGACGCAGGTTGCCGGACACGGTGTCCATGCCCACTGCCGCCATGGCGAAACCAATCATCATTGCCACCACGGTTTTCAGTGGCGGGTTCTTGCTCATGCCGATAAACGTGCAGAACGCCAGCAGGTACACCGCGAAGAATTCCGGTGAGCTGAACGACATGGCGAATTCGGCGATGCGCGTGGACAGGAACGTCAGCAGCATCACGCCCACCAGCGCACCGATCAGCGCGGAGCTGAACGCAGCCGTCAGCGCTTCGGCGGCGCGCCCGTCCTTGGCCATCGGGTAGCCATCAAAGGTCGTCGCCACCGATGATGGCTCGCCGGGAATGTTGAACAGGATCGAGGTGATCGAGCCCCCGAACAGGGCGCCCCAATACATGCACGACAGCAGAATGATGGCCGACACTGGCGACATGGTGAAGGTCAGTGGCAGCAACAGCGCCACGCCGTTGGGCGCACCCAGGCCGGGCAGCACGCCGACCAGGATGCCGAGCAGCACACCGACCACCATCAGCCCGATATGCCCGGGCGTGAGGATCAGGTTCATGCCATGCAGCAAGGAATCGAACTCACTCATAACATCGATCTCCCGGCAACGGCCAGCCAGTCACCGACCGGGCCTGCGTGCAGCGGCACCTTGAACCACAGAGCAAAGATCAGGTAACTGGCCAGCACCGCACCGCCGGACACCGTGCAGACCATCAGCTTGCCGTATGGCTTGGGCCGCACACGGTCGTGCAGCATGAACCAGGCGATAAACACCGCCGAGGCGATATAAATGCCGGTGAACGGCATGGCCGCGACAAACAGCGCGATGGGAATGAACACCGAGAGCACGCCGCGAAACTGCTCGCGCGTGACGAAACCAATGCTCAGGGCATGCCAGCGGATCAGCGTCAGCACGATGTTGCACAGGCTGGCGCAGCTCATAAGCAGGCCGATGTAGAACGGGAAATAACCCGGCTCGGGGCCAGCGTCGCCCCAGCCGATGCCTTGCTCAAGGCTGCCATACATCACCACTGCGCCGATCAGCAGGGTGAACAGTGCCAGGCCTAGTTCGACCCAGCGGGTAGCGACCAGCGCTGTTGTTTCAGAAGAATGGGGCATGCAACACCTCCAGTGGGGAAGGCTGCCGGACGAGCGTCCGGCAGAGACAAATCACTCGCGCAACCAGCCGGCATCCTTGAACACCGGTGTAACGCGGGCGGTGTCCTGCTGGATATAAGCGGAGAGTTGATCGCCTTCGAGGAAGGTCGGTACCAGCGCGTTCTGCGTGACGTAGGCCTTGAACTCAGGTGCTTCGGAGACTTTGCGCATCAGCTCGGTATAAAAGGCGCGCTGTTCGGCGGTGACTTTGCCAGGCATGAACACCGTGCGAGGGAAGCGGTACTGATCGACGCCCAGGCCCTGCTCGTGGCAGGTCGGCACGTCAGCCCAGGATTTATCCCCGGCGACTTTGGCGGTGTAGCTCATGCGTTCCTTGCTGAATACGCACAGGGGTTGCACCTGGTCACCGCGCCATTGGCTGATGCTTTCGCTCGGATTATTGACGTTGGCCGCGATGTGCTTGCCTGCCAGTTGCGTGGAGGCTTCGCTGCCGCTTTTGAACGGGATGTACACCAGTTTGCTGCCGGTGGTTTTGTTCAGCAGCAGGGTCAGGGTCTGGTCGACGTCCTTGGACTGGCTGCCGCCCATGCGCATTTTCGACGGGTCGGCCTTGACGGTCTCGTAGAAGCTTTTTGCATCCTTCCAGGGCGCGTCTTTGTAAGTCCAGAGGATGAAATCGTCTTCGGCAACGGCGGCGACCGGGGTCAGCTCCTGCCATTGGTAACCCAGCTTGGAGACCAGCGGCAGCAGGTAGATGTTGTTGGTGCCGATCACCAGTTTGTCGGCATCGCCTTCGGACATCTTGATGTCCAGAAACGCCTCGGCACCGTTGCCGCCACCCTTGTTGAGCACCACCGTGTTGACGTCCAGCAGTTTGTGAGTCGAGATGATCGACTGGATCAGGCGGCCCAGTTGGTCGGTACCGCCACCAGGCCCACCGGCAACGATGATCTCGACGTTCTTGTCCGGCTGCCAGGCAGCCAGCGCGGGAAGGGCAGTGGTACTGAGGAGGGTGCAGCCGAGCAAAAGGCTCGACGCGCGTCGAAAAGATGCGGTTCGCATGATGAAACCTCTATTTTCTTGTAATTGTTTTGGGCGATTCGTCCGACATGGGCATCGGCAAATCCTGAATCGAGTGTGGGAAGCTATCGCGCTGACGTCTACTCAAAACATTGGATACACCGATAGCCTGGGGTTATAGGTTACGGAATATAGGCGATGGATTTTTGATCTGTGGGGGCGGAGTTTTTCCGGTTGAACTCAGACCCGTGGGAGCGAGCTTGCTCGCGAAGAGGCCATTACATCCGACAGTGATTTATCGCCTGGACTACAGCCTTCGCGAGCAAGCTCGCTCCCACAGGTTGGGGTAGGTATATGAAGAAGCGATACTCCTGGGTTATCACCGTATGTGTTTTTTTGATTAGACGGTTATCACTTCGCCTCGGATAGTGACCGCCACAGCAACACCCAAAACTACAAAAACAATAAAACGAGGTACGCACCATGGATCGCTCCAGTGCTCCCGTGCATCTGTCTGACGCAGGTGTCGCTCCCGCTTCCTCCACTCCGGCGCTTGCCACCACGGCGCGGGCTACGTCAGTGCGCTGGCGGATCTTCGCGATTGTGTTCTTGCTGACCATGGTCAACCTGATCGACCGGGTTTCGCTGTCCATCGCCATGCCGACCATCGCCAGGGAATTCGAACTGTCACCCAGCATGCAGGGCTTGATCCTCAGCAGCTTCTTCTGGGCCTACGCGCTGTTGCAGATCCCCGGCGGCTGGATGATTGACCGCTTCGGCCCGCGCCGGGTGATCACCTGGTCCACCGGCTTGTGGGGCACCTTTCAAGTCCTGGCCGGGTTCGCCACCGGCGGCGCATCGTTGCTGTTCGCGAGGATGTTTCTGGGCGCGGCCGAAGCGCCCTTGTTCCCGTCCGGCGGCAAACTGATCTCTCTGTGGCTGGCACCCAGCGAACGCAGCCGTGGTGCCGTCATGATGGACAGCGGCAGCCCGCTGGGCGTGGCGTTGGGTGGTTTGATCATTGCCTACCTGATCGCGACCCTGGACTCCTGGCGCATGGCGTTCGTCATCGCCGGGGTTGCGACATTAGTGTTGGGCTGGGTGTCGTGGCGTTATCTGCGTGACGATCCCTCTGTGCACCCTCAGGTCAACCAGGCCGAGCTGGACAAGATCAACGCTGGCCGCGCGACACCCGCTGCAGAAGCCGCCCGTGCCCCGGTCAAAGGCCTGGGGATTGCCGCTCGTTCGCTGACCGGCCTGCTGGTGGGACGCTCCAGTTGGGCAATGGTGTATTTCGGCCTGCTGACCTGGGGACCGAGCTATCTGGCCCAGGCCCGTGGCTTTGACATCAAAGGCATCGGCGCAGCGACGTTTGTGATTTTCGTCTGCGGTGCGCTGGGCTCACTGACCGGTGGCTTCCTGTGCGACGGCCTGATTCGCAAAGGCGTGCGCCGGGGTCTGGCGATCAAGGGCCTGCTGACCTTCTCGGGGCTGGTTGCTCTGGCTGCGCTGGTCCTGCTGCCTAACTTGAGCGATCCGTTTGCGGCGGTTGGCGTGTTGGCCATGACCGCGTTTTTCCTGATGTGGGGCAGCCTGTACTGGAGCTTTCCAGCATTGCTGGCGGCCCCTGCGCGGGTCGGCCTGATCGGCAGCGTGATGAACCTGGCGGGCAGTGTTGGCGGGATCTTCGTACCGATTCTGGTGGGGGTGATCCTGCAGTACTTCGGCGGGTTTGGGGCGGTGCTGACCTTCTTCGCGATCTGCGCAGCACTGTTCGTTCTGGCCACGCTGTTTATCAGCCTTGACGGTCAGCGTGAGGTGGCCGATGTCTAGTCTCTACGACGGGCCGATCATCGACGCCCATCATCATTTCTGGGACCCACAGGCCAATTTTCATCCGTGGCTGGCCGAGGGTGCGAACATCCCGTTTCGCTATGGCGACTACTCGGCAATCAAGCGCCGCTATCTGCCGCCGGAATACTTTGCCGATGCAGGCCAGCATCAGGTCCTGCAGACCGTTTACGTCGAAACCGAATGGGATCCCAGCGATCCGATCGGCGAAACACGTTTCGTCGAGCAATTGAGCGCCCGCTACGGGGTGCCCAACGCCATCGTCGCGCAGGCCTGGCTCGACCGGCCGGACGCTATCGACTTGCTCAGCGCGCAAGCAGCTTTCGCTGGTGTGCGCAGCGTCAGGCACAAGCCCGGCGGTCCGGCGTCGCCGCAAGATGTTGGCGCTGAGCGCAGCCTGATGAGCGACGAACACTGGCGCCGCAGCTTTGCCGCCTTGCACGGTCTGGGTCTGCATTTCGACTTGCAGACACCCTGGTGGAACCTGCCTGAAGCCGAGTTGCTGGCCCGGGACTTCGCCGATACCACGATCATCCTCAACCACGCCGGTTTGCCTGCGGATCGCAGCGAGCAAGGGCTGGCCGGTTGGCATGCCGCCATGAGCCGACTCGCCGGCCAGACTAATGTCGTGGTGAAGATTTCCGGCCTCGGTCAGCATGGCAAACCCTGGCGCGTCGAGGATAACGCCTGGATCGTCAGCGAGATCATCGCCATGTTCGGCGCGCAGCGGGCCATGTTCGCCAGCAACTTCCCGGTGGACAGCCTGTGCGGCTCCTTCAATGACATTTACAGCGGTTTCAAGCAGATCGTTCGCGACCTGCCGGAAGCCGATCAGCAGCAGCTTTTCTACAGCAACGCGCAACGTGTCTACCGTTGCGAGCCTTCAGCCACTGCGCAGACATGGCACGAACAGATGAGGAATCAAGCATGAGCAAGACCCGAATTGCGATGGTACTGGGCGACCCGGCCGGCATCGGCCCCGAGCTGATCGCCCGCCTGCTGGCCGAGCCGCAGGTGCGCAGCCAGGCCCAGGTGATTTTGATTGCCGACGAAGCAGAGATGCAGCGCGGCATGCAGATCGCGGGCAAGGCGTTTCCCTATCGGCAGGTTGAATCGCTGCAAGACCTGAACTTCAGTGACGACACGCCGCTGTTCTATAACTTTCGCGGCGACGCGTCCGGCGAATTCGCACGCAGCGAAGCCAGTGTCATCGGCGGCCGTTATTGCCTGGACACGCTGAAAATCGCCGTCGAGCTGACAGCCGCGAAAACCACCGATGCGGTCTTGTTCGGCCCGTTGAACAAAACCTCGCTGCACATGGCGGGCATGGCGCACAGCGACGAATTGCACTGGTTTGCCGAGCTGTTGGGCTTTGACGGGCCGTTCTGCGAATTCAACGTGCTGGACAACCTGTGGACCTCCCGAGTGACCTCACACGTGGCGCTGTCCGCAGTGCCGGGCATGCTCAGTCAGAACCGTGTCGTGGAGGCAATTCGCCTGATCGATACGGCACTCAAACGCAATGGCCTGCAGCGCCCGCGCATCGGCGTGTGCGGGTTGAATCCGCACAACGGCGACAACGGCTCGTTTGGTCGCGAGGAGCTGGACATCATTGGCCCCGCCGTGAAAACCGCTCAGGAGCAGGGCATTGCTGCTGATGGGCCGTATCCGGGCGATACGATTTTTCTCAAGGTGCAAGGCGATGCCAGTGCGTTTGATGCGGTGGTGACCATGTATCACGATCAGGGGCAGATCGCGATCAAGCTGATGGGTTTCTCCCGAGGCGTGACTGTGCAGGGCGGCTTGCCGATCCCGATCACCACCCCCGCTCACGGCACCGCGTTCGACATCGCCGGGCAGGGTAAAGCCAACGTCGGCGCGATCCGCCAGGCATTTGAAATCGCCTGCCGGATGGGGCGTAGTTCTTACTGAGTTAGATCTGGGCGACCGCTATCGCTGCCTCGCGGTGCTCGTGAGCTCCTACAAATCATCTGTAGGAGCTCACGAGCACCGCGAGGCAGCGATTTTTTTATGGGCGCTGCGATAACTCCTGCGGTAAACATCCCTCACAACCGATCACCCCAAGCTATCACTGGATACGCATAAGTGATTAGCCGCCACCCCTCGCAGCTGGCTAAATTTCCCCATCGACGTGTCGATCAACAACTACAAAAAGCCGGTCCCGCGCCATGCAGGACGTACCGGCACACAAGGAAAAGCAGCCCATGAAAATCAAAGCGATTCGTACCCGTGTCTTCGAATGGAAAGGCAAGGTCGTTCCCCCGCAAGCGCACTTTTGCACCAATGCCAGCGACATCCTCTTCGAGCGCGGCGATGCCATGGGGTCGTTCCGTTTCCATGGCTGGCTGGTGGTCGAGATCGAAACCGACACCGGCCTCGTCGGGATCGGCAACTGCGCCCTGGCCCCGCGTGTGGCCAAGGAAATCATCGACACTTACCTGGCACCCATCGCCATTGGCGAAGACCCGTTCGACAACGAATACATCTGGCAGAAAATGTATCGCCAGAGCCACGCCTGGGGCCGCAAGGGCATCGGCATGGCGGCCATCTCGGCCATCGACATCGCCATCTGGGACATCATGGGCAAGGCGGTGAACAAGCCGGTCTTCAAGCTGCTCGGCGGGCGCACCAAGGAAAAAATCTGGACCTACGCCTCCAAGCTGTACGCCAACGACAACCTTGATCTGTTCCTCGAAGAAGCCCAGGGCTACCTGAACCAAGGCTTTACCGCGCTGAAAATGCGCTTTGGCTATGGCCCCAAAGACGGCCCGGCGGGTATGCGTCGCAACATCGAACAAGTGCGTGCCTTGCGTGAGCTGGCGGGTCCGGATGTGGACATCATGCTGGAGTGTTACATGGGCTGGACCCTGGAATACGCGCGCCGCATGCTGCCGAAACTGGCCGAATTCGAGCCGCGCTGGCTGGAAGAGCCGGTGATTGCCGATGACATCGAAGGCTATATCGAGCTGAAGAAGATGAACATCATGCCGATCTCCGGCGGCGAGCACGAGTTCACCTCCTACGGTTTCAAAGACCTGCTGGAGCGCCGCGCCGTGGACGTTATCCAGTACGACACCAACCGAGTCGGCGGCATCACCGCTGCCCGCAAGATCAACGCCATGGCCGAAGCCTGGTCGGTGCCGGTCATCCCGCACGCCGGGCAGATGCACAACTACCACCTGACCATGTCCACCACCGCCTCGCCGATGGCCGAGTTCTTCCCGGTGTTCGACGTGGAAGTGGGCAACGAGTTGTTCTATTACGTGTTCAAGGGCGAGCCACAGCCGGTCAACGGTTATATCCAGCTGGACGACAACAAGCCTGGGCTTGGGCTGGAAATCTCCGACGAGTATCTGAGTGATTTCAACATCATTGAATGATGTTGAAATTGATGAACATTCAGGTGGGATCAAGCTTGCTTGCGAAGACGGTGTTCAGTCTCCATAGCTTCTTCGGATGTACTGGCCTCTTCGCGAGCGAGCTCGCTCCCACAAAGTCTGCACAGATCCAACTTTGTGGAGAGACACCTAATGCGCCTTATCCAGTTTGAAACCCCATCGGGTCAACGCCAGGTCGGCGTTGTCGATGGCGAACAGCTCAATGTTGTGCGTGACACGCAAAGCACTCGCGAACTGGCCCTGACAGCCATTCGCGCCGGTAAAAGCCTGGCCGATGAAGTCGCCAGCCGTGGCACCGAGCCGGGGCCTGATTACGCAGCACTGCTGCACAATCGCCAGATCCTGCCGCCGCTGGACCACGAAGACCCGGCGCATTGCCTGATCAGCGGCACGGGCCTCACCCATCTGGGCAGCGCTTCGGCACGGGACAAGATGCATCAGCACGATGGCCAGGTCGAAGCGGGCATGACCGACACCATGAAAATCTTCAAGTGGGGCCTGGATGGCGGCAAGCCGGCGGCCGGCCAGGTCGGTGCGCAACCGGAATGGTTCTACAAGGGTGACGGCAGTATCGTCGTGCGGCCCGGTGCCGACTTCCCGGTGCCGTCGTTCGCCGAGGATGCGGGTGAGGAGCCGGAGCTGACCGGCCTGTATGTGATTGGCGATGACGGCCAGCCGTATCGGCTCGGTTATGCCCTGGGCAACGAGTTTTCCGACCACGTCATGGAGCGGCGCAATTATCTGTACCTGGCGCATTCCAAGCTGCGGTATTGCGCTTATGGCCCTGAGCTGCGAGTGGGCGAGTTACCCCGGCATCTGTCCGGCATGAGTCTGGTGATGCGTGACGGGCAAGTGCTGTGGGAAAAGGAATTTCTCAGCGGCGAGGACAACATGTGCCACAGCCTGGCAAACCTTGAATATCACCACTTCAAGTACGCGCAGTTTCTACGGCCGGGGGATGTGCATATTCACTACTTCGGTACCGCGACTCTGTCGTTCGCCGACGGTATCAAAACCCGACCGGGTGATCGCTTCCAGATCAGCCTGGCTGAGTTCGGCGCGCCCCTGGAAAACGGCATTGGCGAAGGCCCGCAGGCGGTGGGGATTGGGCAGATAAAAGCGCTGTAACCAAGGTTAGGTAAAACACCTGTGGGAACGTGCTTGCCGGCGATAAGGACCACTCGGTCTATCCGAGAATTGCGTCCAGCCTTATCGCGGGTAAGCACCGCTCCCACAAAGGGGTCAGCGGCGGACCAGCAACACCCCGGACTCCATATGGTGGGTATACGGAAACTGGTCAAACAGCGCGCAACGCTCGACACGGTGGGTGTCGTTGAGCTGGGCGATGTTGGCGGCCAGGGTTTCCGGGTTGCAGGAGATGTACAGGATCCTCTCGAAACGACGGGTCAGCTCGCAGGTGTCCGGGTCCATCCCGGCGCGGGGCGGATCGACGAACACGCTGCCAAACTCGTAGCTCTTCAAGTCCACGCCATGCAGGCGGCGGAACGGGCGCACTTCGTTGAGCGCTTCGGTCAATTCTTCAGCGGACAGACGCACCAGCGTCACGTTGTCCACCGCGTTATCGGCCAGGTTGCTCAAGGCAGCGTTGACTGAGGTCTTGCTGATTTCCGTGGCCAACACTTTGCGCACCCGGGTCGCCAGCGGCAGAGTGAAGTTGCCGTTGCCGCAGTACAACTCCAGCAAATCATCTTCCCGGTCGCCCAGCGCGGCATAGGCCCATTCGAGCATCTTCTGGTTCACCGTGCCGTTGGGCTGGGTGAAGGCGCCTTCGGGTTGGCGATAGCTGAACGTGCGACCGGCTACCTCCAGTTCTTCGGTCACGTAATCACGACCTATCACCAGCCGCTGGCCCTTGGAGCGGCCAATCAGGCTTACGTCGAGATCGGCTGCCAGCTTCTCGGCTTCGGCCATCCACTCATCGTCCAGCGGGCGGTGATAACACATCGTGATCATCGCATCGCCCGCCAGGGTGGTTAGGAAATCCACCTGGAACAGCTTGTGATTGAGCACCTTGCTGGCTTCCCAGCGATCACGCAGCACCGGCATCAGCGCATTGATACGCAGGCTGGCAATCGGCAGGCCGTCGAGCAGGATCGGGTTCTTGTTATCGCCAGGCGTGAACATCGCGTAATGGCGCTTCTGATCTTCGCGCCACAGCCGGAATTCGGCGCGCAGCCGGTAATTGGCGGTTGGCGAGTCGAAGATCTGCGGCTCGGGGGCATCGAATGGCGCCAGCAGCTCGCGCAGGCGCTCGGCTTTGGCGGCGAGCTGAGTGTCATAGCTCGCCGGATCGAAGGGAATACTTGCACTCATGCCGGAAACCAACCCAATTTGACAACGAACAGGATCGACAGGATCACCAGCGCGGGATTCAGCTCGCGCCACTGGCCTGACAGCAGTTTGATGCCCGTCCAGGCGATGAAACCAAAGGCGATGCCGTTGGCGATGGAATAGGTGAATGGCATTGCCAGGGCGGTGATGACGACAGGGGCGGCGACGGACAGGTCATCCCAGTCGATTTCCGCCAGCCCGGAGGCCATCAGCACTGCCACGAACAACAGCGCCGGAGCCGTGGCGTAGGCCGGGACGCTGCCCGCCAGTGGTGCGAAGAACAATGCCAGCAGGAACAGAATCGCTACGACGATGGCTGTCAGGCCGGTACGACCGCCAGCACTGACACCCGCAGCGGATTCGATGTAGCTGGTAGTGGTCGACGTACCCAGCAGCGAACCGGCCATGGCGGCGGTGCTGTCGGCGATCAGCGCCCGGCCCATCTTCGGCATATGACCGTTCTGGTCCATCAGCCCGGCGCGTTTGGCCACGCCGATCAGGGTGCCGGAGTTGTCGAACAGGTCGACGAACAGGAAGGCAAAGATCACGCTGATCAGGGCGACGTCAAAGGCGCCCTTGATGTCCAGCTGCAGGAAGGTCGGGGCGAGCGAAGGTGGCATCGAGACCACGCCTTTGAATGCCTCGAAGCCCAGCAGAATCGACACGACGGTCACTGCCAGGATGCCGATCAATACCGCGCCACGGACTTTGAGCCTTTCCAGCGCAACGATCAGGAAGAACCCCAGGGTGGCGAGCACCGGCGCGGGCTTGGCGAGGTCGCCCAGGGTGAGCATGGTCACCTCGTGTTTGGCGACGATGCCAGCATTCTGCAGGGCAATCAGCGCCAGAAACAGGCCGATGCCTGCCGCAATCGCTGAGCGCAACGGCAGCGGAATGCTGTTGATGATCCATTCCCGGATGCGCAGGATCGACAGGATGAAGAACATCACCGCCGAAATGAATACCGCACCCAATGCCACTTGCCAGGTATGGCCCAGGTGCAGCACGACGGTGTAGGTGAAGAACGCATTCAGGCCCATGCCCGGTGCCAGGGCAATCGGGTAGTTGGCGATGATGCCCATGGTCGCCGAGCCGATGGCCGCTGCCAGACAGGTCGCGACGAACAGCGCGCCCTTGTCCATGCCGGTGGCACCGAGGATGCTCGGGTTGACGAACAGAATGTAGGCCATCGCCAGAAAGGTCGTGACGCCCGCGAGAATCTCGGTGCGCACATTGGTGTTGTGTGCCTTGAGTTGAAACAGCCGTTCCAGCATGTCTGGCTCCCCGGTGACGCGCCTGCGCCGTGAATGAATCGACTCAAACAGCAAAGCACAGACTGCCGGAGCGGTCCGCGGATTTTTTGCCGGTCGGAAAAAGCCGCGCATCATACCAGCCGCGCAGCTTTATGACTGCCTGGTGATCGTCGCCGAGTAAATGAATTGGAACACCTTGGGGCCTGCTTTAGCCGGGAATAGGCCAATACATTTACTGCACATTGATCGACCGGCATGCAGCCTTCCCGGCTGAAGCCGGTCCCACAAAATCTGTGATGGCCTGATCAACGCCCCATCAAAAACCCTGAACGATTGCCAAACCTCGCAAGTCGTACCCCTAAGACGCAGAAAACTGCGCTGTGTGAGTACCTACCGTGAGGTTCCTATGAGTTCACCAACATCCCAGGATTTCGCTGGCCACGCGATTACCCTGACGCTCAATGGTCAGGCGCGACAGCTCACTGTTCAGCCGTGGACCACGTTACTCGACCTGCTGCGCGAGCAGCTCGATCTGGTCGGCACTAAAAAAGGCTGCGACCACGGCCAGTGCGGCGCGTGCACTGTCTTGCGCGATGGCAAGCGCATCAATTCCTGCCTGACCCTGGCAATCATGTGTAACGGGGCTGAGCTGACCACCATTGAAGGTCTGGCCGACGGCGACCAGTTGCACCCCATGCAGCAGGCCTTCATCAAACACGATGCGTTCCAGTGCGGTTATTGCACGCCGGGGCAGATCTGCTCCGCTGTCGGGCTGGCCAATGAAGGCCGGGCCCGTAACACCGCCGAAATCAAGGAACTGATGAGCGGTAACCTGTGCCGCTGCGGCGCGTACAGCAACATTGTTGCCGCCGTAGAAGAAGCGCTGCCACACACCCCTCAATTTGAAAAAGCCGGGGGCAGCCGATGAATCCCTTTACCTACAGTCGACCCAGTAACGTCAGCGAAGCCGTCAATCTCAGCGGCGCGGCCACCCGTTTTATTGCCGGTGGCACCAACCTGCTCGATTTGATGAAAGAGAACATCACTCGGCCGGAACACCTGATCGACATCACCGGCCTGCCGCTCAACGAGGTGACTGAAACCGCCGACGGCGGCCTGTTGATTGGCGCGCTGGTGAGCAACGCCGACCTGGCCTGGCATCCGCTGATCGAGCAGCGTTATCCACTGCTGTCCCAAGCCGTGCTGGCGGGGGCATCGCCGCAGCTGCGCAACATGGCGAGCACCGGCGGCAACCTGTTGCAACGTACCCGCTGTTACTACTTCTACGACTCGACGGTGCCCTGCAACAAACGCGAGCCTGGCAGTGGCTGCCCTGCGCGGACTGGCCTGAACCGGATCCACGCGATCCTCGGTGCCAGTGATGAATGCGTCGCCACCCATCCGTCTGATATGTGCGTGGCCCTGGCCGCTCTGGAAGCGGTGGTGCATGTCGAAGGCCGGGCAGGTTCGCGTCGCATCGAGTTTGCAGACTTTCATCGCCTCCCGGGAGATTCGCCGCAACGCGACAATCAACTGGCCGATGACGAACTGATCACCGCCGTTGAGCTGCCTGCTCCAGGTTTTGCCGGGCAGGGCACGTACCTGAAGATTCGAGATCGGGCTTCCTATGCCTTTGCGCTGATTTCCGTGGCGGCATCGCTGGATCTGGACGGCGATCTTATTCGCGATGCGCGGCTGGCGCTGGGCGGCGTGGCCCACAAGCCATGGCGCGACAAAGCCGCCGAGCAGGTGCTGATTGGCAAGCCGGTGTCCCGCGACACCTTCGCCGCCGCTGCCGATGCCTTGCTGGCCGACGCCGAGCCGCTTGAGCACAACGCATTCAAAGTCAAACTGGCGCGCCGGGCGATCATCCGCGCCCTGAGCGACGCCGCTGTGGGAGGTAATGCCCGATGAACACGCCTTTATCGCCAATCGGCCAGGCCCTGGACCGGGTCGACGGCAAGCTGAAAGTCACCGGTGGCGCCCGTTACGCCGGGGAATACCCGGAAACCGGCCTGCTATACGGCAGCGTGGTGTCCAGCACTATCGCCCGCGGACGTGTGACCCATATCGATATCACCGAGGCCCTGCGGGTGCCAGGTGTGGTGATGGTGCTGGATCACAAGAACCGCCCCAGACTCGCCAGCTACGACGAAAGCTATGAAGACGCTGACTCGGCTGAGGGCTCGCCGTTTCGGCCGCTGTATAACGACCGCGTTCTGTACAACGGCCAACCGTTGGCCCTGGTGGTTGCCGAGACTCAGGAGCTGGCGCGCTATGCCGGCTCACTGGTGCGTATCGAATACCTGGTTGAAGGCCACCAGACCGACCTGCTCGCCTTGAGCGAGCAAAGTCATGCCGCGCCCGCCGAATTGCCCAAGCCCAGAGGCAATTTCCAGGCTGAATACGATGGATCCGCGCTGCAGATCGATGCGCGTTACAGCACGCCCGTCGAGCACCACAACCCGATGGAACCGCACGCGTCGACGGTGCTGTACCAGGCCGATGGCAGCCTGCACATCCACGACAAGACCCAAGGCACGCAAAACTGCCAGGACTATCTGCACAAGGTCTTCAACATCGACAAAGAGAAAATCCGCGTGTTTGCGGCCTTTGTCGGCGGCGCTTTCGGCTCCGGCTTGCGACCGCAATATCAATTGCCCCTGGCGGTCATGGCCGCGCTTGAGCTCAAGCGTTCTGTGCGCGTTACCCTGACCCGGCAACAGATGTTCACCTTCGGTTATCGCCCGCGCACCTTGCAGCACTTGCGCCTCGGCGCGGCGGCCAATGGTCGGTTGATGGCCGTGGCTCACGAGGCCATCGGCCAGACCTCGCGCTTTGAAGACTTTACCGAGCACGTCGTTGAATGGAGCGGCATGCTCTACAAATGCGACAACGTGGAGCTGACTTACAAATTGGCACCACTGGATGTGTTTACCCCACTGGACATGCGCGCACCCGGTGCTGCGCTGGGCGTAATCGGCCTGGAATGCGCAATGGACGAACTGGCCTGCGCATTGGCGATCGATCCGGTGCAGCTGCGCCTGACCAACTTCGCCGAACGCAACGGTAACGAAGACAAGCCCTATTCCAGCAAAGAGCTGCGCGCCTGCTATGCCGAGGGCGCCGAGCGTTTTGGCTGGAGCCGACGCAACCCTGAACCGCGCAGCATGCGCGAAGGCCGGCAGTTGGTAGGTTGGGGCATGGCCGGTGGCGTGTGGGAGTCCATGCAGATGAAGGCCAGCGCCAAAGCGCATATCAATGCAGCGGGCAAACTGACCGTCAGCAGCGCCACCACGGATATCGGCACTGGCACTTATACGGTCATGACCCAGATTGCGGCGGCAGGCGCGGGGGTCTCGGTGGCCGATACAACGTTCCTGCTCGGCGATTCGTCGTTGCCTACGGCACCATTGCAGGGTGGCTCGTTCACCGTGTCATCGGTCGGCACCGCTGTGCAGCAGGCCAGCAAGGCGCTGCGCCAGAAGCTCTTCGAAGTCGCCTGCCAGGTGGATCCCCGGTTTGCCTCGGCGCGGGCAGACCAAATGACCGTTGCCGAGGGCTATCTGAGTCTGGGGGAACATCGGCTGGCGTTAAGCGAAGTGCTGAGCGGCTCGCCGGAGGGTCTCGAAGTGCAGGTCGATGCCGAACCGGACAAGAAGCGCGAAGGCTATGCCACGGCGACGCATTCGGCGGTGTTTGTCGAAGTGCAGGTGGATGAAGACCTGGGCACCGTTCGTGTCAGCCGGGTGGTCAGCGCCATTGCTGCGGGGCGCGTGGTGAACCCGAAAATGGCTCGCAGCCAGATTCTCGGCGGCGTGGTGTGGGGCATCGGCATGGCGCTCCACGAAGAAACCCAGACCGATCACGCTCTAGGACGCATCATGAACCACAACCTGTCGGAGTATCACGTGCCCGTTCAGGCCGATATCGGCGACATTGATGTGATTTTTGTCGAGGAAGAAGACAACATCGTCAATGCGCTGGGTTCCAAAGGTGTCGGCGAGATCGGCATCGTCGGCGTAGCGGCGGCGGTGGCCAATGCCATCTACCACGCTACCGGCAAACGCGTGAGGGACTTCCCGATCACGCTGGATAAGGTGTTTTAGGCCTGGATTGGTTCTCTGTGGGAGCAAGCTTGCTTGCGAAGACTATTCATCAGGCCCCAACTATGGGTCTGGTGTACAGGCCCCTTCGCGAGCAAGCTCGCTCCCACAGGTATGGGGTCAATCCCATCAGGAGTGCTTAAACCTTCACCTCATTCGCCTCGGCCACCACATCGCGCATGCGATCGCGGTTGGCCAGGGTCGGGAACAGCTTGATCCAGATGCCGGTCACCGCCAGGGTGCCCACGCCGCCCATGACCACCGCCGGAACCACGCCGAACCAGTGCGCGGTAAGGCCTGATTCAAACTCCCCTAATTGGTTCGAAGCGCCAATGAACAGCCCGTTGACGGCGCTGACTCGTCCGCGCATTTCGTCGGGGGTTTCCAGTTGCACGAACGAAGCCCGGATCACCATGCTGATCATGTCAGCTGCGCCGAGCACCACCAGCACCGCTATGGAAAACCAGAACGAGGTCGACAGGCCGAAGGCGATGGTCGCCACGCCAAACACCCCGACGGCGGTAAACATCACCCGGCCTACATGCCGTTCCACGTTGAAATGCGCCAGCCATAACGACATGGCCAATGCGCCGACTGCGGGTGCCGAGCGCAGCATGCCCAGGCCCCACGGGCCGGTGAGCAGGATGTCCTTGGCGAAAACCGGCAGCAACGCAGTGGCACCGCCCAGCAACACGGCGAACAGGTCCAGCGAGATGGCGCCCAGCACATCCGGGCGACTGCGGATGAAGCGAATCCCGGCCAGCAGTGAGTGCAAGGTGGCCTTGGCTTTGTTAAGCGGCGTTTGCTTGGCGGGCAGGCTGAGCATTAGCGTGCAGGCAATCACGTACAGCAGCACGGTCGGCCCATACACCCAGCTGCTGCCGAACGCATAAAGGAAGCCGCCCAGCGCCGGAGCCACGATGGTTGCCGATTGTTGCGCCGACTGCGCAGCCGCCACGGCGCGAGGGAACAGCGCCGGGGGCACGATGCTGGGCAGCAACGCTTGGGTGGACGGCATCTCGAATGAACGCGAAGCGCCCAATGCAAAGGCCAGGATGAAAATCATCTCCCGTGTGACGCTGTCAGTGCTGCTGCCGATAAACAGCGCCAGTGCGATGCAGGCCTGGGCGGTCTGGCAAATGGCCGCGACCTTGCGCCGATCATAGCGGTCAGCTACATGCCCGGTGTGCAGCATGAACAGCACGCGAGGTGCGAATTCCACCAGCCCGACCAGGCCGAGGTCCAGCACGTTGCCGGTCAATTGGTAGAGATTCCAGCCAATGGCCACCGTCAGCATCTGGAAACCGCTGGCGGTAAAAATCCGCGCAAACCAGAACGCGACGAACGGCCGATGATGGCGCAACAACACAGGTGCTTGAGTCGACATAAGCAGCGGCAGCGGCAGCCGAGCGGAGTGGGGCGCTCAGATTAGCAGTTTGTAACAACGCATTGCATGAAAGGGCTGTCAGGAAATGATGCTTTTGTATGTTTATCAGCGTCGTCCATCGGAGGCATCGAACTGTGGGACTGCCTTTTGCCGGGAAAGCAGTATTTCAACGTTGCATAGGCAGTGGAGTTAATGGCTCCTTCCCGGCTCAAGCCGGTCCCACGAGAGATACCGTTCACGGACCTTTCATCAAAAAGCGTTGCCCTGAGGCAACTCGTCACGCGACAAAAGACCACAGGTTCTACACGCCCAAATGGGACTACTCTTTGACAGTCAGTTGATCTGCGTCAATGCCCGCGAGGCATAAGAAACGCCAGGCGGCTTGACGGACTCCCCGAGACGCGAAACAAGATCGAACAATCTTGTGGCGCAAGGCTCATAAACCTGAGGGGCAGTGGCTGCTGGCCTCGGGTCATCGGCCGTATCACCTGATAGAGGAAGACCTATGTTCGGTTTGGACGCACTTGAGCTCGCCCGAATTCAGTTCGCATTTACCATTTCGTTCCACATTCTGTTTCCTGCCATCACCATCGGTCTGGCAAGTTACCTGGCTGTGCTCGAAGGCCTGTGGCTGAAGACCCATGACAACGTTTACCGTGACCTTTACCACTTCTGGTCGAAGATTTTTGCCGTCAACTTCGGCATGGGTGTGGTGTCAGGGCTGGTCATGGCGTACCAGTTTGGCACCAACTGGAGCCGCTTCTCGGACTTTGCCGGAGCCGTCACCGGGCCGCTGCTGACCTATGAAGTGCTGACCGCGTTCTTCCTCGAAGCAGGTTTTCTGGGCGTGATGCTGTTCGGCTGGAACCGCGTCGGTCGCAATCTGCACTTCTTCTCGACGGTCATGGTCGCCATCGGCACCCTGATCTCGACCTTCTGGATTCTGTCGTCGAACAGCTGGATGCAGACCCCCCAGGGCTTTGAAATCATCGACGGCCGGGTTATCCCGACCGACTGGTTCGCCGTGGTGTTCAACCCCTCCTTCCCGTACCGCCTGGCGCACATGTCGGTAGCGGCATTCGTCGCCACTGCGTTCTTCGTCGGCTCGTCTGCGGCCTGGCACCTGCTGCGCGGTCGTGACACGCCAGCGGTGCGCAAGATGCTGTCGATGGCGATGTGGATGGCACTGCTGGTCGCGCCGGTACAGGCGGTCATCGGCGACTTCCACGGTCTGAACACGCTCAAGCATCAGCCCGCGAAAATCGCGGCCATTGAAGGCCACTGGGAAAATCATGGCGATGAGCCCACGCCGCTGATCCTGTTCGGCCTGCCGGACATGAAAGAGGAACGCACCAAATACGCGGTGGAAATTCCTTATCTGGGCAGCCTGATCCTGACACACAGCCTGGACAAGCAGGTCCCGGCGCTCAAGGAATTCAAACCCGAAGACCGTCCGAATTCGACCATCGTGTTCTGGTCGTTCCGGGTCATGGTCGGCCTTGGTTTCCTGATGATCTTCACGGGGCTGTGGAGTCTGTGGCTGCGCAAGCGCGGCACGCTTTACCAATCCCGAGCGTTCCTCTACCTGGCCTTGTGGATGGGACCATCGGGTCTGATCGCAATCCTGGCAGGCTGGTTCACCACTGAAATCGGTCGTCAGCCGTGGGTGGTCTACGGCTTGATGCGCACCTCCGATGCTTCCTCCGGACACAGCGTCGCGCAGATGAGCATCACCCTGGTGCTTTTCGTGGTGGTGTACTTCCTGCTGTTCGGCGCAGGCCTGGGTTACATGATGCGTCTGGTGCGCAAAGGCCCTAAAGCCTACGTGGAACACACGCCTCACGGCGGTCCGGGTCAGAAACGCACACCGGCGCGCCCACTTTCTGCTGCCGTTGAAGGCACGGAAGACGGCGACAATCTCGACAGTCTGGGTAAGGGGAACTGAGCCATGGGTATTGATCTTCCGCTTATCTGGGCCGTGATTATCATCTTCGGCATCATGATGTACGTGGTGATGGACGGCTTCGATCTGGGCATCGGGATTCTCTTCCCGTTCATGAAAGACAGTGGCGACCGTGACGTCATGATGAACACTGTCGCACCGGTCTGGGACGGTAACGAGACCTGGCTGGTGCTGGGCGGCGCCGGTCTGTTCGGGGCCTTCCCGCTGGCTTATTCGGTCGTGCTGTCGGCGTTGTACCTGCCGCTGATCCTGATGCTCATGGGCCTGATCTTCCGGGGCGTGGCATTCGAGTTCCGCTTCAAGGCCACCGAAGAAAAACGCCATCTGTGGGACAAGGCCTTTATCGGCGGCTCGCTGGCGGCGACCTTCTTCCAGGGTGTCGCGCTGGGTGCTTTCATTGACGGCATCCCGGTGGTTAATCGCCAGTTTGCCGGGGGCGGGCTCGACTGGCTCACGCCCTTCAGCCTGTTCTGTGGCCTGGCGCTGATTGCTGCGTATGCGCTGCTCGGTTGCACCTGGCTGATCATGAAGACCGAAGGGGCACTGCAAAAAGCCATGCACGACCTGGCCCGACCATTGGCTATCGCCGTGCTGGTGGTGATGGGCGTGGTCAGCCTGTGGACGCCGCTGGCTCATCCGGACATCGCCACTCGCTGGTTCACGTTGCCGAATCTGTTCTGGTTCCTGCCGGTGCCGATTCTCGTGCTGGTGACCATGTACGGCCTGTTCAAGGCTGTGGCGCGCTATGCCAATTACACGCCGTTCCTGCTCACGCTGTTGCTGATCTTCCTGGGCTACAGCGGATTGGGTATCAGCTTGTGGCCAAACATCGTGCCGCCGTCGATTTCCATCTGGGACGCCGCTTCACCCCCGCAGAGCCAGGGCTTCATGCTGGTGGGGACGCTGTTCATCATCCCGTTCATCCTGGGTTACACCTTCTGGAGCTACTACGTATTCCGCGGCAAGGTGACTCATGAAGACGGTTACCACTAGTAGCGAGAGGAGATTGGCGATGTCTGGCAACGAATCTTTTCATGATGAGCAAGACCCGGCGATGAAGAAGCCGCTGTGGCAGCGACTGGCTTGGTTGGCGGGCATCTGGGCGGCAAGTGTTCTGGCGCTGTTCGTGGTTGCCAGCTTGTTGAAGCTGTTCATGAACGCTGCGGGTCTGACCACCCACTGAATGCACATCCCTTGTGGGGCCAGGCTTGCCCGCGATAAGGCTGGACGCGATCAACAGTGAATTGCATCCAGCCCTTTCGCTGGCAAGCCTCGCTCCAACCGGGTTCGGTGCTTGTTACTTGCGCGCCTTGAGGATCACAAACTTGGGCGTCGCCGCCACTTGCTCGACACCCCGGAACAGGCGAGCCAGCTTGGTGTGATAACCCAGGTGCCGATTGCCGACCACATACAGCGCGCCGCCCGCAACCAGCGCATTGCGGGCTTGCTGAAACATGCGCCAGGCGAGGAAATCGCCCACCACCTGTTGCTGGTGGAATGGTGGATTGCACAGCACCACGTCCAGCGAGTCCGCTTCCTGAGCCGCCAGGCCGTCGTCAGCACGTAGCACCACGTCGCGATCACCAAGCGCCAGTTGCCAATTCTGCGCAGCCGACTGCACCGCCATGTACGACTCGTCGACCAGGGTGTAATGCGCCTGGGGGTTGCTCAGGGCGCTGGCGATGGCCAATACGCCATTGCCGCAGCCAAGGTCTGCTACGCGCGCCGAGCCGAGGTTTTTCGGCAGATGTGGCAGAAACGCCCGGGTGCCGATGTCCAGCCCTTCGCGACAGAACACGTTGGCATGGTTGAGCAATTCAATCACTGGCTCGTCGAGTGTATAGCGGGTCGGGTAGGGCGAAGGGACACGTTCCTTTGGCTGTGGCGTAGCGAACAACAGCCGGGCTTTCTTGACGGCCAGTGAAGCGCTGACCGGCCCGACATACTCTTCCAGCAGCTCGCCCGCCGACCTTGGCAAGTGCTTGACCATGGCGGCGGCCACCACGCGAGCGTCGGGTGCCAATTGGCCTTGCAGACGGATCAGTTGTTCTTCCAGCAGTGCCAGGGTTTTTGGGACGCGGATCAGCACCCAGTCGAACGGTCCGACCAGCGCCTCGCTGGCCGGTATCAGCGTCACCGCGTCATAGGCCATGCCGTTGCGTACCAGGTTTTTCTGCAAGCCCTGGGTAGCCAGGAACGAGTCGGTGCTGCTGGTCACCGTCGCATGCTGAGCCATGCTGGCGGCCAGTGCGCCAAAGCTGTCGTTGAGCACCAGAACTTTGCTGTGCAGCGTCAGGCCATGCTCGGCGACGTGGTTGAGCAAATATTCATCGGCAGCGTCGAACGCCTGCAGGGGTTCGTCCTGCTGGTCCGGTTGGCGAATGAGATCAAGCTGGGCGAACGGCGTATCAAGCAGCGGCATGGGCGGGGAGACTCTGGGCAATCGACGGTTTATCACCAGCACCCAAGAAGGCGGGCTTTCTGAAGGCGGTGATTTTACGTGCTTTTTGCCAATTGGCACTCCTTCGTTTCCCCAACCTCTGCCGCAGGCTTAAAACATACCGCTCAAGGCCGCCTGGACCACGGCGGACATCTTGTTGCAGGCGCCCATTTTCTGGATCGCGTTGGCTACGTGAAAATGAACGGTGCGTTCTTTCATACTCAAAATGATGGCGATATCCGCCGCTGTTTTACCCTCAGCACTCCATTTCAGTATTTCGATCTCGCGCGTGGTGAGTGGCTGCTGACGGGAGTATCGCCTTAAATTTTCCAATGAAACCGACCCCATAGTGCCTCCTTGCTGCTCTACGATTTTTAGTCCATTTCCTGATGACGCTGTTTGAGTTTAGGAATAATCCTGCCGTGCAAATCCCCCATGAATGACCTGGCGGACCAGTGGAATGCTGCGTTCAGTTCCCTGGAGCACTGGCGATTCAGCCGCAACGCCATGGATCGGGGCTCGCCGGGGGCTACGGCGAATACGGCTTGATGTGCGGCTATACGCTCAATAGAGAAATGGTCTAACCGGAGCGGTGTGACAATGCCTGCCTGACAGGTGTGGGAAAACGGCGGTCTCGGAAATCGATACCACTACAAACCCGCGGTGTTTATCCGGCGCGCTTTGCGGGACACTGGCACCCTGTTTTCATTTGCAGGAGGCCGGATCGACCATGACCGCCAGCGCAGAAAAATACACCCGCCAGACGCTGCTCGACGTAACGCCGCTGACCCCGAGCCTGTTCACCTTGCGTACCACCCGCGATGCAGGCTTTCGATTCACCGCCGGGCAATTTGCTCGCCTGGGCGTGACCAAGGCAGACGGCAGCATCGTCTGGCGCGCCTATTCCATGGTCTCGTCGCCTCACGACGAGTTTCTGGAGTTCTTCTCGATTGTCGTACCCGACGGCGAGTTCACCAGCGAGCTGAGCCGCCTGCGTGAAGGCGACACGCTGCTGATCGAGAAACTCGCTACCGGCTATCTGACGGCGGACAGGTTTGTCGATGGCCGTGATTTGTGGCTGTTGTCCACCGGCACAGGTGTCGCGCCGTTTCTGTCGATCCTTCAGGATTTCGAGGTGTGGGAGAAGTTCGAGCGCATTGTGCTGGTGTACAGCGCCCGAGAATCGAAGGAGCTGGCTTATCAAGAGCTGATCGCCGGGTTGACTGAGCGAGACTATCTGGCGGAGTACGCCGACAAATTGATCTACGTGCCGGTAGTGACCCGCGAGCAAATCCCTGGAGCCTTGAACGGGCGCATCACGGATCTGATCGAGAACGGTGAACTGGAAAAAACCGTGGGCCTGGCGCTCAGCCCTGAACACTCACGCGTGATGATCTGCGGCAATCCGCAAATGATCGAAGACACCCGCGCGTTGCTCAAGGCCCGCGAGATGAACCTCAACCTGACCCGTCGACCGGGGCAGGTCGTGGTGGAGAATTATTGGTAGTCCATGATGAAGACAGCGCCATGCCTCGCTCCACAGGTTAGAGGTGTATCTGAAATCACACCGAACCTGTAGGAGCCATCGGAGGTTACGAGGCCAGCGATATCGGTGTGTCAGACAGACCGCCATCGCGAGCAAGCTCACTCCTACAGCTCCGCAGGTGTACCTGAAACAAGACGAATCTGTAGGCGCTCACCGAGGTTACGAGGCCAGCGATATCGGTGGGTCAGGCAGACTGCCATCGCGGACTCGCGCTGTTCGTGTGCTCAGGTTTTCGCTTAAAGCGGCTGCTTCGGATCGACTGTAATCGGCGCGGCAGGCTGGTGCTGTTCTTTGAGCAGGTCACGAATCTCGCCCAGCAGCAGTTCCTGTTTGGTCGGCGTCGGCGGCAGGCTCGGTGCCTTGGCTTCTTCGCGCTTGAGGCGGTTGATCGCTTTAACACCCATGAAGATGGCGAAGGCGACAATGATGAAATCAATCACGGTCTGGATGAATTTGCCGTAAGCCAGTACCACTGCTGGCGCTGCACCTTCGGCGGGGCGCAGGATGACGGCCAGGTCGCTGAAGTCAACGCCGCCGATCAGCAGGCCTAATGGTGGCATGATCACATCGCCGACGAACGACGAAACGATCTTGCCGAATGCCGCACCAATGATGATACCGACGGCCATATCGACCACGTTACCTTTGACGGCAAAGGCTTTGAACTCGCTTAGTACGCTCATGGGGTTTCCTTGTTACAGATTATTGGGTCCAGTGCAGTGTAAGACAGCTGCACGTATTGCGCTGGGCACCTTTAGTCGACCGGGCGGGGTCGGGGAAGTTTTATCCTAATAGCAAAAAGCTGTCATCAAGCCAGGCAAACGCAGCAGGGCGGCCTGCGTTATGATTGGCGACTTTTTACCCGTGGAGTTTTCATGGCCAAGGCCAAACGCTTGTATGGCTGCACTGAATGCGGCGCGACCTTTCCCAAGTGGGCCGGGCAGTGCACCGAATGCGGCGCCTGGAACACGCTGGTGGAAACCATGCTCGAAAGCGGCAGCGCCGCACCACCCAGTGGCCGTTCCAGCTGGACCGGGGCGCAGACCCAGATCCGCACGCTGGCCGAAGTCAGCGTTGCTGAAATCCCGCGCTTCTCCACCAACTCCGCCGAGCTGGACCGGGTGTTGGGCGGTGGCTTGGTAGATGGCTCCGTGGTGTTGATCGGTGGCGACCCCGGCATCGGCAAATCCACGATTCTGTTGCAAACCCTGTGTGCCATTGCCGAACGCATGCCTGCCTTATACGTCACGGGGGAGGAATCCCAGCAACAGGTTGCCATGCGCGCCCGACGTCTGAGCCTGCCCCAGGACAAGCTCAAGGTCATGACCGAAACCTGTATCGAAAACATCATTGCCACCGCCAAGGTCGAAAAGCCCAAGGTCATGGTGATCGACTCGATCCAGACGATTTTCACCGAACAACTGCAGTCGGCCCCCGGCGGCGTGTCGCAGGTCCGGGAAAGCGCCGCGTTGCTGGTGCGCTACGCGAAACAGAGCGGCACGGCGATTTTCCTGGTCGGCCATGTCACCAAGGAAGGCGCGCTGGCCGGGCCGCGAGTGCTTGAGCACATGGTTGATACGGTTCTGTACTTCGAGGGTGAGTCCGACGGTCGTCTGCGTCTGTTGCGCGCGGTCAAGAACCGTTTCGGCGCAGTCAACGAGCTGGGCGTGTTCGGCATGACGGACAAGGGCCTGAAGGAAGTGTCCAACCCTTCGGCGATTTTCCTGACGCGTGCCCAGGAAGAAGTCCCCGGCAGTGTGGTAATGGCGACCTGGGAAGGCACGCGGCCGATGTTGGTGGAGGTTCAAGCGTTGGTGGATGACAGCCACATGTCCAACCCCCGCCGGGTAACCCTGGGCCTTGATCAAAATCGACTGGCTATGTTGCTGGCGGTTCTGCACCGGCATGGCGGGATTCCGACCCACGATCAAGACGTTTTCCTCAACGTGGTGGGCGGCGTCAAAGTGTTGGAAACAGCGTCCGATCTGGCGTTGATGGCGGCGGTGATGTCCAGCCTTCGCAACCGGCCATTGCCCCATGACTTGCTGGTGTTTGGCGAAGTGGGCCTGTCAGGCGAAGTGCGTCCGGTGCCCAGCGGTCAGGAGCGTCTCAAGGAAGCGGCCAAGCATGGCTTCAAACGGGCCATCGTGCCCAAGGGCAACGCCCCCAAAGAAGCGCCGCCGGGGTTGCAGGTCGTTGCCGTGACCAGGCTTGAACAAGCGCTGGACGCGTTGTTCGAGTAGCCAAGGGTTTGTATTGGAATGAGGCTTGATGTGGGATCGTCTGGCCTTCACACCTCAATCAACGCCGCCAACTCTCGCTCCAGCTCGTCGTGATCAGCCAGGTTGAGCTCGATCAGGCGGCGCAGGTGGCTGATGGATTCGAGGCTGATGTGCAGGCAGACGAAACCCAGTTGATGGTTATCGTCATGGGTCAGCCGCACATCCATTTGCACGTTGACTTCATTGCTCAGCTTGATATCTACGGCGAACGGCTCATCCGTATGGGCCTGCCAGGGCTCGGGACGTTCGATGAGCAAGCCCTTGAGGGATAAATCCACAAGCTGCACTTGCCAGCGTTTTTCGTCCTGGCCAAGCTCGGTTATTGCATCAAAGGCAATGCGCTTGAAACGTCTGCGGTCTGCGTGGGAGTCGGTCATCGAATCACTTCTCTTGGCATCGACTGACAACTGTCAGCGGGTCAACGCCGCTCAGCAGCGTCGTTTGTACCGACGATAGACCCGTTCCGCGTCAGCGAACAGTTTTTGCTGCCAGCTTTACACTTGCACCCCCGCAAAAATGGCTGGGTTCTGCTGCATCCAGCCGCCTTCCGGTTCTTTTTCTCCTAGACCATCGTGGGGGGTGGCCTTTCGCTCCGAGATAGCTAAACTCCGGTGGCTGGCCTTCTAGTCATTCTGCTGGAATATAAAAAATGAAAAATAATAATAGCCTTATGCGCCATGTGCCTTGGCTGATCGTTGCAATTGTCGGGGCTTTTGCCCTTGGGGTCGTGGCCTTGCGCCGCGGAGAAGCAATCAACGCCTTGTGGATCGTGGTCGCTGCGGTTGCCATCTACCTGGTCGCTTATCGTTATTACAGCTTGTTCATTGCCCGCCACGTCATGCAGCTCGATCCGCTGCGTGCAACGCCTGCGGTGGTCAACAACGATGGTCTGGACTATGTACCGACCAACAAACACATCCTTTTCGGTCACCACTTTGCTGCCATTGCCGGCGCTGGCCCGCTGGTCGGCCCAGTCTTGGCTGCGCAGATGGGTTACCTGCCCGGCACGCTCTGGCTGATTGCCGGTGTGGTCCTGGCCGGTGCGGTTCAGGATTTCATGATCCTGTTCCTCTCCACACGCCGTAACGGTCGCTCCCTGGGCGACATGGTGCGTGAAGAAATGGGCCGCATTCCCGGCACCATCGCGCTGTTCGGTTGCTTCCTGATCATGATCATCATCCTCGCGGTGCTGGCGCTGATCGTGGTCAAGGCCCTGGCTGAAAGCCCGTGGGGCATGTTTACGGTCATGGCGACGATCCCGACGGCCATGTTCATGGGCGTCTACATGCGCTACATCAGGCCGGGCCGCATCGGGGAAATCTCGGTGATTGGCGTGGTTCTGCTGCTGCTCTCGATCTGGGCCGGTGGTCATGTCGCGGCCAGCCCTGAGTGGGCGCCGATGTTCACTTTCACGGGCGTGCAGATTACCTGGATGCTGGTGTGCTACGGCTTTGTCGCGGCGATGCTGCCGGTCTGGCTGCTGCTGGCACCGCGTGACTACCTATCGACTTTCCTGAAAATCGGCACCATCGTGGCCTTGGCCATCGGCATCCTGGTGCTGGCGCCAGAGCTGAAAATGCCTGCGCTGACCCAGTTCACCGACGGCACCGGTCCGGTCTGGAAGGGCACGCTGTTCCCGTTCCTGTTCATCACCATCGCGTGCGGTGCGGTATCGGGCTTCCACGCGCTGATCTCGTCCGGCACCACGCCCAAACTGCTGGATAACGAAACCAACGCCCGCTACATCGGCTACGGCGGCATGCTCATGGAGTCGTTCGTGGCGATCATGGCCATGGTTG
This sequence comes from Pseudomonas viridiflava, assembly GCF_900601905.1. Lineage (GTDB taxonomy): Bacteria > Pseudomonadota > Gammaproteobacteria > Pseudomonadales > Pseudomonadaceae > Aquipseudomonas. The sequence goes on along the minus strand of NZ_UWFA01000131.1, from coordinate 77,934 downwards.
CCGCTTCGGTGATTGAGCCAGGTATCTACTTCGCCATGAACAGCCCGGCAGCGATTGTCGGCAGCGACGTGGTGACAGTGGCGCAGACGGTCAGCAGTTGGGGCTTTGCCATCACGCCAGAACAGCTGACAGCGGTCGCCAAGGACATCGGCGAAAACACCGTGTTGGCCCGTGCTGGCGGCGCGCCAACCCTGGCAGTCGGTATCGCGCAGATTCTGCACCAGGCCTTGCCAGGCGCCAGCACCATGGCTTTCTGGTACCACTTCGCGATTCTGTTTGAAGCACTGTTCATCCTGACCGCAGTCGACGCCGGTACTCGTGCCGGTCGTTTCATGCTGCAGGACCTGCTGGGCAGCTTCGTGCCAGCCCTGAAACGCACTGAGTCCTGGACCGCCAACGCCATCGGCACCGGTGGTTGCGTGGCGCTGTGGGGTTACTTGCTCTATCAAGGCGTGATCGACCCGCTGGGTGGCATCAACACCTTGTGGCCGTTGTTCGGTATCTCCAACCAGATGCTGGCCGGTATCGCGCTGATGCTGGCGACGGTCGTGCTGATCAAAATGAAGCGTCAGCGTTACATCTGGGTCACCATGCTGCCAGCCACCTGGCTGCTGATCTGCACCGTGACGGCTGGCTTCATCAAGCTGTTCGACAGCAACCCGGCTGTTGGCTTCCTGGCCCTTGCCAAGAAATACAGCACCGCGGCTGATGCCGGTCAGATCCTGGCTCCGGCCAAGACCATGGACCAGATGCAACACGTGATCTTCAACGCTTACACCAATGCTACCTTGACGATCCTGTTCCTGTTCGTGGTGTTCAGCATCCTGTTCTACGCGCTGAAAGTCGGCGTCGCGGCATGGGGCAACAAAGAGCGTACGGACAAGGAAGCGCCATTCCAGGCGTTGACCACTCCGACCAACATTTAAGTGACGGGAGCTGCATATGTTCAATGACCTGAGTCGCCTCGGGAAATACCTCGGTCAGGCCGCGCGCCTGATGGTGGGCATGCCCGACTACGACAATTACGTCGCGCATATGCAGGTCAAACACCCTGACAAGCCGATGATGGATTACGAAACGTTCTTCCGGGAACGCCAGGAAGCCCGATACGGCGGCAAGGGTGGGCCTAAATGCTGTTGATTGGTTGATTGATGGCTGGTTAGTCTTAAACGCGCCACGCTTGTCGTGGCGCGTTTTTTGTTGGAGCGAGGCTTGCCCGCGAAGCAGGCACCGCGGTGTCTCAGGTATTACGCGTCATCGTTCTTCGCGGGCAAGCCTCGCTCCAACAGTTGTTTATCTAAGCTGGAGAAGTTATGACCACCCCGCAACCCATTCCCGTCACGATCCTCAGCGGCTTTCTCGGCGCGGGCAAGACCACGTTGCTGCGTCATTTGCTCAAGACCGAGCACGGCCTGAAAATCGCCGTGATCGAAAACGAATTCAGCGACGCCGGGATCGACACCCAACTGCTGGGCGCCGAGCCGGTGCAAGTCATGACCCTGTCCAATGGTTGCGTGTGCTGCACCATTCACACCGATCTGACCAAGGCGCTGTTCCTGTTGCTGGAGCGGCTGGACAGCGGGGAAATCGCCTTTGACCGGCTGGTGATCGAATGCACGGGGCTGGCCGATCCTGCTCCGGTGGCGCAGACCTTCTTCATGGATGAAGAGCTGCGCGAGCGCTATATTCTCGACGGCATCATCACCCTGGTGGACGCGGCCAATGCCGACACGCACCTGGCGCAGACCATCGCTCAGGCGCAGATCGGCTTTGCTGACCGCCTGTTGGTGAGCAAGCGGGATCTGGTGGACGACGCCACCTTCGACGCACTCAGTGCACGCCTGACTCGCATCAACCGCCGTGCCCCTATCCGAACCGTAGACCACGGCCATATCGACCTCGCCGAGCTGCTGGACGTGCGTGGTTTCAATCTGAATGCCGACCTGGGTGGTGGCATGAGCTTGCGTCCTGTGGCGCCTGCGGGGCATTCGCTGGACCGGATCAGCAGCCTGGTGCTGCGCAGCGACCAGCCGCTGGATCTGGACCGGCTCAGCGAGTTCATGAACGAACTGCTCGAAGAACACGGCACACAACTTCTGCGCTACAAAGGCGTGCTCAGCATCGCAGGCGAACCCCGGCGCATGGTGTTTCAGGGCGTGTTGAAGCTGTACGGCTTTGACTGGGACACCGAATGGGAGGAGGGCGAAAAGCGCGAGAGCGTGGTCGTGTTCATTGCCGATGATTTGCCGGAAGAGAACATCCGGGCGGGGTTTGCCAGAATTTCCGAATAAATGTTTTGTAGGTGCTCGTGCGCTCCTACAGGTATTGCGTTTCAGATCAAATACGGCGACCACAAAAAAGCCCCCGGCTCTCACGAACCGGGGCGTTTTGTTACTGCTGCAAACGGGACTGGTTAAGCGTCGTATGCCGGTAGTTTGGCGCAGATGGCTTTTACTTTTTCACGTACTGTCTCGATCACGGCTTCGTTGTTCAGGTCAGCCAGGATGTCGCAGATTCAGGTTGCCGATTGTTTGCGGGCCTACATTAACTTTTAGGCCAGGTCGCGCCTCGCTCAAGGATTTTCAGGTTGAACAGTGCAGCTGTATCTCCAGGCGCTGTCAGGTAACTCCATGAGTGCTCCTTAGCAGTGGTTTTGCTGTAAGTGCACAAAATGGTCCCGGGGGGCGTAAGGACCAAGTATATTTTTGCAGTGTCTCCAGTAATGTTGGATAGGTCCAGTCTTGTCGTTTTGTCCTCGCCTACGAACCGGAAATAGTTACACCGAGTGGAGTCGCTTGTTTTCCACGCGTAACCATTATTGGTTATGCCAACCCATTTTGTTCCTTGGTCACTCATCATTAGTGCGTACGCGTTGGCGGACGATGAGTATTGGAAATAAAAATTTTCAGCGTAATGCTCAAATGTGTTGACCGTCATGTACTCGAAAAACTCAAGGTTGTAGCCCGAATCATCTGGGGTTTCGGCACCGCCAGAGAGAGGGTTTTTTATTGAAGATGTGGTGGTGTGCGTTACGTAGGAGAAATTAACTTTTGAATCATCACTGGCCAAACTAAGTTCGCCGTAAAATGATTTGCTTATGTCGTAGCTTGCCATGTTCGTATACCTGAGTGAGTTCCATCACATGATGGTTAAGTCAGGCTAGTGAGTGCTGTTGGCGTTGACTACTGTCATAGTTGACAGTAGTTGGAATTATTGTCGATTTAAAGAATTATTTTTATTCCAGAAAAAGAATGCCTAAGCCTGTTACGGGTTTGCATTGACACTGGGATATGAAAAAGCCCCGGCTCTCACGAGCCGGGGCTTTTGTTACTGCTGCAAACGGGGCTGATTAAGCGCCGTATACCGGCAGTTTGGCGCAGATGGCTTTAACTTTTTCACGTACCGCGTCGATCACGGCTTCGTTGTTCAGGTCAGCCAGGATGTCGCAGATCCAGGTTGCCAGCTCTTTGCACTCTGCTTCCTTGAAGCCGCGAGTGGTCACTGCCGGGGTGCCGAAGCGCAGGCCGGAGGTGACGAACGGGGAGCGTGGGTCGTTAGGCACGGAGTTCTTGTTGACGGTGATGAAAGCGCGACCCAGGGCGGCGTCTGCGTCTTTGCCGGAGATGTCCTGCTTGATCAGCGAGAGCAGGAACAGGTGGTTTTCCGTACCGCCGGACACCACGTCGAAACCGCGCTCGATGAACACACCAGCCATGGCCTTGGCGTTGTTTACCACTTGTTGCTGGTAAGCCTTGAACTCAGGCTGCAGCGCTTCCTTGAAGCACACGGCCTTGGCGGCGATGACGTGCTCCAGCGGGCCGCCCTGGGCGCCCGGGAATACGGCGGAGTTGAGCTTCTTCTCGATCTCGGCATTGGCGCGCGCCAGGATCAGGCCGCCGCGTGGGCCGCGCAGGGTCTTGTGCGTCGTGGTGGTCACTACGTCAGCGAACGGCACCGGGTTCGGGTAAACGCCAGCAGCCACCAGACCGGCTACGTGAGCCATGTCGACGAACAGGTAAGCGCCGACTTTGTCAGCGATGGCGCGGAAACGCGGGAAGTCGAGGATCTGCGAGTAGGCAGAGAAACCGGCCACGATCATTTTTGGCTTGTGTTCAACAGCCAGACGCTCGACTTCGTCGTAGTCAATCATGCCATTGCCGTCGATGCCGTATTGCACAGCGTTGTACAGCTTGCCCGACGAACTGACGCTGGCGCCGTGGGTCAAGTGACCGCCATGGGCCAGGCTCATGCCCAGAATGGTGTCGCCGCCCTGCAGCAGAGCCAGGTAGACCGCGCTGTTGGCTTGCGAGCCAGCGTGTGGCTGGACGTTGGCGTAATCAGCGCCGAACAGTTCCTTGGCGCGGTCGATGGCCAGTTGCTCAACCACGTCGACGTATTCGCAGCCGCCGTAGTAACGCTTGCCTGGATAGCCTTCAGCGTACTTGTTGGTCAGGACCGAGCCCTGAGCTTCCATCACCGCTGGGCTGGTGTAGTTTTCCGAAGCGATCAGCTCGATGTGCTCTTCTTGGCGCTGAGCTTCTTGCTCCATGGCGGCAAAGAGATCGGAGTCGTACTTGGCGAGAGTCAAATCACGGCTGAACATGGCGGTCCTCAGGGATCGGGGCAGAAAAGGGGGGCATTCTAACTCATTGGCTTTTATCTGGCATATGAAAGGCAGTCATGTGCGGGACAAGCGGTTTTCATCTGAATCGCCGCGTCTATCGAACAAATTGCGATTTCGTTTGGGAGCGGTGCTTGCCCGCGATAAATCTGGACGGGATCTAAAGTGAAAACCGCGTCCAGCCTTATCGCGGGCAAGCACCGCTCCCACAGAGGCAGTTTCAGTCAAACATGAACAGCGCATCATTGCTGTACTGCGCCTCGAACCGGCTGGCAGGCATCGGGCGGCCGAACAGGAAGCCCTGCACCTCGTCGCAGCCGTGTTCGCGCAGGAACTCCAGCTGTTCATGGGTTTCCACGCCTTCGGCAATCACCGCCAGGTTCAGGCTGTGAGCCATGGCGATGATGGCGCGGGCAATCTGCGCATCCTGCTCGCCGGAGGGCAGGCCGTCGACGAAGGTGCGGTCGATCTTGAGAATGTCGATCGGGAACTGCTTGAGGTAGTTGAGCGACGAATAACCGGTGCCGAAGTCATCGATGGCAATGCTCAGCCCCAAACGCTTGAGGCCCGCTAGGATCTGCATGGCCTGATCGACTTCACGCATCAGGATGCTTTCGGTCAGCTCCAGCTCCAGGCACGCGGGCGGCAGGCCGGTTTCCTTGAGGATGCTGGCGATGCGGTTGCCCAGTTGTCCATCGGAAAACTGCCGGGCCGAGATGTTCACCGAGACCTTGGGCACGCGAACCTTGGCCTGATGCCAGGCCTTGAGCTGGCGACAGGCTTCGCTCAGCACCCAGTCGCCGACTTCAACCACCAGCCCGAGTTCTTCAAGCACCGGAATGAATTCCACCGGCGACACGAGTCCGCGTCGTGGGTGGCGCCAGCGCAACAGGGCTTCGGCGCCCGTCAGACGCTTGCCGTCACCACTGAACTGCGGCTGGTAGAACAGGGTGAACTCCTGCTGTTCCAAGGCGTGGCGCAGGTCGCTTTCCAGCTCCAGACGCTCCAGTGCGGTGGCGTTCATGTCGGCCTGATAGAACTGGAAGTTGTTCTTGCCGCGTTCCTTGGCGTGATACATGGCGGTGTCGGCGTTCTTCATCAACTGGCTCAGCTCATTGCCATCCTGGGGGCTGAGGGCAATACCGATACTCGCGGTAACGAAGAATTCGCGACCTTCCAGGACGAAAGGCGTCACCAGACTGTTGAGGATCTGTTCGGCCACGTTGATGGCTCGATTCAGCGCAATCTGCCGCGTCGGGCTAGGTTGCAGCAACAAGGTGAATTCATCGCCGCCCATCCGCGCCACGGTGTCGTCATCGCCGACACAGGCCAGCAGCCGGGTGCCCATTTCCTGCAGCATGCGATCGCCCGCGGCGTGGCCGAGGGAGTCATTGATCGGTTTGAAACGGTCCAGGTCGAGGAACATCAGCACCACCCAGGCCTGTTGTCGCTCGGCCTGCTGCAGCGCGGTATGCAGCCGGTCCTGGAACAGCGAACGGTTCGGCAGATGAGTCAATGCGTCGTAGTAAGCCAGACGATGAATGCGCTGTTCGCTGGCCTTGCGCTCGCTGATGTCGGTGAAGAAACACACGTAGCTGGCCAGATCGCCTTCGTCATCGAGTACCGCAGTGATGCCGACCCAGGCCGGGTAATGTTCTTCACTGCGACGCTTGAGCCAGACTTCGCCTTCCCAGCTGCCGCGCTGATGCAGTTGCTTGAGGATGTAGCTCAGGTGCGCTTCCTGATGCTCATCGACGGTCAGGATGCTCGGCAATTGGTCGAGGACCTGCGACACCTCATAGCCACTGACCCGGCTGAAGGCTTCGTTGGCCTGGACGATGTAGCCCGCCGGATCGGTGATCAGAATGGCCGAGGTCGAATGCTCGAAGACCGTCGCGGCCATGCGCAGGTCTTTCTCGGCGCGCCGTTGCTGACTGATGTCGCGGCCGACTCCCAAAATGCCTTCAAACGTGCCTTGTTCGTCCCAGACCAGCACCAGCCGCAGCTCGATAGGAATTTTGCGACCGTCAGCCCGCAAACAGTCGAACAGGAACAGCTGGGTCGGGATTTCGTGACGCAGCCTGGCCAGTTCGTCCGGCTTGTCCAGCACTTTGCTGATGCGCTCCAGCAGGGCGAGGATGCCTGCCAACTGTTGCGGGTTGGCGACGGTGGATTTGAAACCGTGCTTGAGGATCCACTCGGCACTGTGACCGAGCACCCCGAGCACCGAAGGGCTGACATAGTTGGGATTAAGGGTGTTGTCGGTGGAAAAGATCACGTCGCTGATGCTTTCGGCCAGCATCCGGTAGCGTTTTTCACTGTCGCGCAGGGATTCGCTGGCTTCCAGTTGTTCAGTGATGTCCTTGGCGACGCCGATGATGCGTGTGACCTGATCGTCCTTGTCCCTGGCCAGGGCCTGCTCGCGGATGTCAAAGCGCCGCCACTGGTTGTCCCGCGAGCGGAAGCGCAGCTGGCATTGCAGCAATTTGCTGTGCCCGCGGTGGCGTTGCCGCAGGCGCATGTCCTGATAGATTTCGGCGTCTTCGGGGTGCAGCAGGATTTCCCAGAAAAACTCACCCATGCGCAGCAGCTCGGTGCGGCTGTAACCCAGCGTGCGGCCCAGATGGTGGTTGCTGTAGATCATTCGCTGGCTGAGCACGTCCTGCACGTAAAGGTGGTCAGGCACGGTACGCACCACATCGGACCAGAAACCCTCACGTTCCTGCTGGGACAGTTCGACCTGCTTGCGGCTGGTGATGTCGCCGATGCTGAGGATCACGGCATGCAGGTCCTGTCGATCTTCGGGCAGGCGCAGCACCAGCCACAAATATTGATCCTCGCCGCGCTCCTGGGTCAGCCGGATTTCGATTTCCAGCTGCTCGGCGCCGGACAGCAATGCGTGGATCAGTTGCGTGCCGATACCTTGCCGGGCGCGGGCACCGCCGACGATCAAATGCTCCCAGGCCTGATGGCTCGACTCGACCTGCAGCAGGCTGAGGGCCACCTGATTGACTTCAGTGATGCGCAGCCTGTTCAGCAGCACATTGAGCTGACCGGGCTGGTTCTTGAGCAGTTCGTTCAGTTCGTCGCAGGTCTGCACGTTCAGCGCTTGCAGATAAACCGGTAGCCCGGACATGTCCAGCACACAAATCGCCACGCCCGCACCTTCAAAGATGTCCTGGTAGCGGCGACGGCTTTCATGCAACTGGCGTTGACGACGGCGCAGGCTCAACAACGCGATAAGCGGCAGGATAGACAGCAGCAGGGCGACCACGCATTTGCCGATCAACGGCGCGAGCAGTTGTTCTCTGGCACTGGTGACATCGAACAAACCGCGCAACTGCCAATCGCTGTTGGGCAGCGACTCGAGCATGACGCTTTCTGTTTCGCCAACGCTGCTGACCATGGATTCTTTGTTGGACGGCACATCACGAAACAGCAGCCGCAAGGTGCTGCGGTTTTCCAGGCGCCAGACCGGCTGGAAATCCTGAGTGGTCTGCAGCGTCAGGGATTTCAGGGCATCAGGCGCCAGCCGCAAGACCCAATAGCTGCGATTGAGGCTGCCGGGCTGACGGATGAACAGATAAATCTGTGAGCCGTCCAGATTGTTGTCGTAAAAGAAAGGTTTGCCAGTCGCTTGCTGCAGGGACTGCCTGAGGAAGTCGCCGTCATCGCCGGTGGCCATGCTGTCGGCGAGGATTTCCCCGGTTGCGCTGAGCCACGCCATGCTGCGCAACGCTGGCAAAGACTGGCGCAGGCTGTTGAGCAGCGTTGATTGCTGGCCCGGACTCTGCGCCTTTTGTTTGTCGTCGGTCAGCAGGTTGAGCGCGACCTGGGCGCTCAGGGCCATGTTCAGGCTCACGCGGTCAGCCAGCTGGACGCTGTAATCAAGGCTGCGCTGGCGTTGGCGATCCTGAGTCATCTGGAACTGATCGATCAATTGCCAGATGATGAGGGCGAGCATCAGCAGCGTCAGCGCCGCCAGCCCGCCTTTCAACGAGCCGCGCAGCGGTTGACCTGCAGCGCCTTGGGGCGCGCGCGATGCAAGTGACTGGGTAGGTGTGGGCAACTTGGATCCTGACTACGGGACTGACGCAGCAAATACTAGCGCGACATGCACTATAAACCCGCCGCCCAAAGGGCGACTAGCATGCCCTGAGTTGTGGCGAAGTGCCAGCCCCGCCCGACTGGATGGTTTGCCCTGACGTGCGCATTCGGGTAGCTTTGCCCAACGCGCAGCATCTGCCGACTTCTGCATGAATGACTCCACTGCACAGGCAGTAACCCTGATAGTCGCGACGCATGCGCGCAGCAGCGTACTGCAGACTTTGCTCCGACTCCCGAAGCCGTGCCGATCCGTCCCTGATCCTTGAGTCAAGGCCCGGAACTGTCCGCTGGCAAGTGCTACAGATAAATAAAAGCTTTTTTCGGGACTCGGTACTAAGCTCGCGCGCTATTTACGTCATGCAGCAGTCAACGCTACATACCAGTCAACAGTCAAAAACCAGGTTTTTACTCCATGGCCCAATACGTTTTCACCATGCATCGGCTGAGCAAAGTTGTGCCGCCGAAGCGGGAAATTCTTAAAAACATCTCGTTGTCGTTTTTTCCGGGCGCCAAGATCGGCGTGCTCGGCCTGAACGGTTCGGGCAAATCCACGCTGCTGAAGATCATGGCCGGGGTCGACACCGAGTTTGACGGCGAAGCGCGCCCGATGCCGGAACTGAATATCGGCTATCTGCCGCAAGAGCCGCAGCTGGATCCGACCAAGACCGTGCGTGAAGTGGTTGAAGAGGCCGTGAGTGTGATCAAGAACGCGCAGGCGCGTCTTGACCAGGTCTATGCCGAATACGCCGAGCCGGATGCCGACTTTGACAAGCTGGCTGCCGAGCAGGCCAAGCTGGAGTCGATCCTGCAGGCCGCCGATGGGCACAACCTTGATCGCCAGCTGGAAGTCGCCGCCGATGCGCTGCGTCTGCCCGCCTGGGATGCCAAGGTTGAAGTGTTGTCGGGCGGTGAGAAACGTCGTGTGGCGCTGTGCCGTCTGCTGCTGTCGGCACCGGACATGCTGCTGCTCGACGAACCGACCAACCACCTGGACGCCGATTCCGTCGCCTGGCTTGAACACTTCCTGCACGATTTCCCGGGCACCGTGGTTGCGATCACGCACGACCGGTACTTCCTGGACAACGTGGCTGGCTGGATTCTGGAACTCGACCGCGGCGCTGGCATCCCGTACGAAGGCAACTATTCGGGCTGGCTGGAAGCCAAGTCGGACCGTCTTGCCCAGGAATCCAAGCAGCAATCGGCCCATGAAAAGGCCATGAAAGAAGAACTGGAATGGGTTCGCAAGGGCGCCAAGGCGCGTCAGTCCAAATCCAAGGCGCGTCTGCAACGTTTCGAAGAAATGCAGTCCCAGGAATTCCAGAAGCGCAGCGAAACCAACGAGATCTACATCCCGGCCGGTCCGCGTCTGGGCGACAAGGTCATCGAATTCAAAAATGTCAGCAAGGGTTACGGCGACCGCGTGTTGATCGACAACCTGTCGTTTGCCATGCCTAAAGGCGCCATCGTTGGCGTGATCGGTGGTAACGGTGCGGGTAAATCGACTCTGTTCCGGATGTTGATGGGCAAGGAACAGCCGGATTCGGGCAGTATCGAAATCGGCGAAACCGTGCAGCTTGCCTGCGTGGATCAGAGCCGCGACGACCTGGATGGCAGCAAGACCGTGTTCCAGCAGATTTCTGACGGCTCGGACCAGATCCGCATCGGCAACTACGAAATCCCGTCCCGCACGTATGTCGGCCGTTTCAACTTCAAGGGCGGCGATCAGCAGAAGTTCGTCAAGGACCTCTCCGGTGGTGAGCGTGGTCGCTTGCACCTGGCGTTGACGTTGAAGGAAGGCGGCAACGTGTTGCTGCTCGATGAACCTTCAAACGACCTCGACGTGGAAACCCTGCGTTCGCTGGAAGAAGCGCTGCTGGACTTCCCTGGCGCCGCCATTGTGATCTCTCACGATCGGTGGTTCCTGGACCGGGTTGCGACCCACATCCTGGCGTATGAAGACGACTCGCAAGCGCTGTTCTTCGAAGGCAACTACACCGAGTACGAAGCCGATCGCAAGAAGCGCCTCGGCGACGCAGCGGCCCAGCCTCACCGGGTACGCCACAAGAAACTGGCCTGATTTTTTCAGGTTGGACAAAAAAAACGGAGCCTTCGGGGCTCCGTTTTTTTTTGCCGGGATGCAGGATGTGGCTTCTGAAAACACACAAAGGTCCAGCTTGACCTCGGACCTGTGGGAGCGAATTCATTCGCGAAGAAGCCAGTACATCCAATACATATCTGTCGATAGAACGATCATTCGCGAATGAATTCGCTCCCACAGGGAAGGGGCGTCAGCGTTCGGTAATCAAATATCCGGCTCTATCAGGATGACCTCAATCTGCTGATCGCCAGCGGGCCTTTTCCACAACACCTCATCGCCTTTGAGGGCGCCGACCAGAGCCCGACCCAGCGGCGAAGCCCAATTGATCAGCCCGGCGCTTGCATCGGCCTGATCTTCACCGACCAATTGCACCCGGTGTTCGCTGTTGTCTTCATCGACATAGGTCACCCAACTGCCGATCTGCACTTTCTCTGTTGAAATAGCGGGGGTTACCACCTGAGCGCTCTGCAGGCGGCTGTTGAAGTAGCGCAGGTCGCGTTCCAGATCGGCGAGGCGCTGCTTGTCGTTGTCTTCGCCCCTGGCCGACAGTTCGCTGTGCTGGGCCTGAAGCTCGGCCACCCGGTTCTGCAATTGCAGCAGGCCGTGGGCGGTGACGTAATTGGGTTGCTCACTGACCAGACGCTCGACCGGTTGGCTGGCGTCGGCAGCGGCATTGTCTTCGTTGACGAACGCGCGGCTCATGGCTTTTCTCCTCTAGTCAGGGTTGGGCCATGGGGCGTCGCGTTAGTTTCAGGTTTTAGCGCAGATCTGTTGGAGCGAGGCTTGCCCGCGATAAGGCTGGACGCGATTCACTTTGAACCGAGTTGACCTTATCGCGGGCAAGCACCGCTCCCACAGGGGGGCGGCCGCCCATTGAATCAGTAGTGATACCACTTCACCTCAAGCATCACTTCATTCTGCGGCGAGCTCAGCTGGCTGAACTCACGTTGCGCGCTCAAACGCAGGCCTACGTTGCGCGACAGCTCCCATTGCTGGTTGAGGCTGATGTTGCGGCGCACTTCACCATTGGTGAAGTAGTCGCCCTTGGCCTCAAGGCTCAGGTTGCCCAGTGGGTTGCGCCACAGCACGCCAGTATTGAAACCGGCTGCCGGCGAGATGAACTCGGAGAAATCATTGTTGTGCTCGACGCGCACCGTGCCCAGCGCAAAGCCGAGTACCCCTTCGCCCAACTGCCAGGTGCCGCCCGCGCCGCCATTCACATGGGACACCAGGGTCTCATCGCCATGCTTGCCCAACACCCGTTCCAGCCCCCCCGTCACCTGCCATGACCAGGGTTGCAACAGCGCGTTACGCGGCGTCAGCGAGCGAATGGTGGCCAGATCCAGCTGCTGCAGTTGCCAATGGTTGCCTTCGTACTGGCGCAGTTTGAGTTGCAAAATCTCGATCTGCGCGCCCAGCGGGAAGCCATATGCATTGTCGTTCAGGTCGTGATAGGCCATGCGCAGGCCATATTCGGCGAAGGCTTTGTCATCACGGGTGCCGACACCGGCCTGCCAGGTCCGCGACTCGTGACCGTCTTCCGGCAAACCGGGGCGCTGGATATCCAAAGGCGTTGGGGGGTTCTGATTGATCGCTCGCAACAGCTCGAAGCTGCGTTGCGAACGCTCGCTGTCGCGTTCCAGGCCGTTGGCGCGGTAGCGCTCCAGGCGATACGCCGCGTCTTGAATCAAGGCGCGGCGCTCTTTGGGTTGCGCCAGATATTGAGGGTTCTGCAGTTGTTTCTGATCGGCGCTGACGTCCAGCACCCATTGCTGCTCGGTGCTGTCCAGCGGCTTGGCGCGCTCCAGCAGTTCGCGCTCACGGGAAGGGCGATAGTCGATCTTGTCGACCAGGCCTGCGGCTTTGACGGCCTTGACCGTGTCGGTGGGAATCGCGGTCAGGGGGAATTGCTCGGTCAGCTTCAAGCCCGGACGCGCTACCTGCAGCAGCTCCAGCAGGCGATAGGAGCAGTTTTCGTCGAAGAAGAAGTAGCCGAAGCGAATCTGCTTCAACTCCCAGACGTGCTCAACCATGCGCCCGGTTTCTTCCGGGGTCAGGTTCAGGTGGTATTCCCACAGGTCGCGGTTTTCCAGGCTGCGGTATTCGGAGAGTTTTTCCTGATAGGGCACCAGAGCGAACAGGCCGGGATAGCCGCCAGCCAAGCCCTTCCAGGCGTACAGAATGCTGTTGTCCATGCCTTCGATGTAGGCACCGAAGTTGATCGCATAGCTGAGCAGGGCGGTGTTGTTGGTTTTCACATCCGCCTGATCGATGCGCAGCAAGGTGTGGCCGAACATTGAAGAAGGGCTGTTCAGGTAAGCGGCGGGGAAAATCATCACCGCGCTGTCGGGCGCCACGTCCTTGAACCACTGGGTGAATTCCTTGCACTCCACCGCAGGCAAGTCAGTCAGGTGCAATTGGTCCTTGAGCCAGCGGGTCCGCGCCGGGTAAACGCACTGCGCATGCTTTTCACCCGCACTGGCAGGGGCGTAGAGCGCATCAAGGGTGGCGCTCAGCTCCGCCTTCGGGTCATGTTCACCGTTGGCCGAGAGAAAGAATCTGGAGTCGTCGACATAGCTGCGCCAGCCGCCAAGCTTGGCGGTTTCGTAGTGCCCCAGGGAAATCCAGAACGGCTCGTTGGCCAGTTGCTGCAAACGTTCATCGCTCGCGCGTTGCGCGGCGGACAGCGGGGTGCAGACGCAGAGCGCCAGATACACAAGGCGTTTGAGCATAGAAAGCAACTATTCAGGGAGTCGGGTCAGGAGTCGGGCTTTTCAGGAGCAGGGCACAGCAGGCAAAACAACGCCCGCCCTCCATCACAGAGAGGCGGGCGCCACGAGCTTATGCCTGGGTAGCGTATTTCGCCAGGGTTGGATCGTTTTTCAGTACGTCGAGGGTGTTGGTGTGAACGTCTTCAGCGGTAGCGTCGGCTTTGCTGAAGATCTGGTTGAAATGTTCGTGGGTGACTGCGGCGAAATGCGCACGGTCTTGCGGTGCAACGCCCAGAACTACCGCGTAGGTAGTCAGTGCTTCACCCTGACCCATTGCCATGTCTTTGGACAGCTCGTCCATCATGCCATTCATGGCAATCCAGGATTTACCGCCGTAAGTCAGCGCGCTGTTGGTCGAGCAGCCGTTGGTGCCCGAAGTCATGCCGAAGGTGGCGTTGCCGGAAGTGCCGTTGGTGGTCGATGCGAGGAAGTGAGCGGGAGTACCGCGCTGGCCTTCAAACAACATGTTGCCCCAACCGCAATCCGGGCCACCAGGAGCCTGGGCCATCGCGTTGATGGAAACAGCTGCGAAGAGAGTACCGAGAAGAATCCGTTTCATAGCTTTATTCTCTTTATATTCAACCAAGGGTCAGGGTTCATGGCTTCAGATGCGCCAAGGCGGCCAGGTGTTTAAATTCTGGTACGCCAGACTTGGAGCTTAGGCGCGATACAAGGGTTCCGCTGGTTATTACAAAATGTTGTTGAAAATAATGTGTCGATTGACCGCTCTGGCGTGGGCATCGCCCTGCTCCTGATGCTTTAGCCCTGTTCCTGTCTTGCATGTCGTGGGCAGCGAGCGCCAGAATGCCGCCATCTGCCCCGCCTGATGTAAGGATGCCCGATGCCCGATTCTGTAGCTGCCAGCCTGCGTCTTGCGCCTGAAGCGCTGACACGACCTTTTTCCGCTGAACAGTTCAGCTTCTCGACGACCAATGATCTGGAGCCCTTTCGCGGTGTGCTCGGCCAGGAACGAGCAGTAGAAGCCCTGCAATTTGGCGTGGCCATGCCGCGCCCCGGTTACAACGTATTTGTCATGGGCGAGCCCGGCACCGGCCGGTTCTCGTTCGTCAAACGCTACCTCAAGGCCGAAGGCAAGCGCCTGCAGACGCCGTGCGACTGGGTCTACGTCAATCACTTCGATGAGCCCCGCGAGCCGCGTGCGCTGGAGTTGCCACCGGGCAGCGCGCACCAGTTCATTTCCGATATCGGCGCCCTGATCGACAACCTGCTGGCGACCTTCCCGGCCGTGTTCGAACACCCGTCTTACCAGCAGAAAAAAAGCGGCATTGATCGCGCTTTCAATCAGCGTTACGACAAGGCGCTGGACGTGATTGAGCGTCTGTCCCTGGAAAAAGACATCGCTTTGTACCGCGACAGCACCAACATTGCCTTCACGCCGATGCTCGACGGCAAAGCGCTGGATGAGGCTGAGTTCTCGCAGCTGCCGGAAGCGGACCGCGAGCGTTTTCACGAGGATATTTCCGGCCTTGAAGAGCGCTTGAACGAAGAGCTCGCCAGCCTGCCGCAATGGAAGCGTGAATCCAGCAACCAGATGCGCCAGTTGAACGAAGAAACCATCACTCTGGCCTTGCAGCCTCTGCTGGCGCCGTTGTCCGAGCACTATGCCGAGAACGCGGCGGTCTGCGCTTACCTGCAGGCCATGCAGGTGTACCTGCTGAAAACCGTGGTCGAGCAATTGGTCGACGACAGCAAGACCGATGCCCAGGCGCGCAAGCTGCTCGAAGAGCAATACAGCCCCAGCCTGGTGGTGGGACATTCTGCCAGCGGCGGCGCGCCGGTGGTATTCGAGCCGCACCCGACGTACGACAACCTGTTTGGGCGTATCGAATACAGCACCGATCAGGGTGCGCTCTACACCACGTACCGGCAGTTGCGTCCCGGTGCGCTGCACCGCGCCAATGGCGGCTTTCTGGTGCTGGAAGCGGAAAAAATGCTCAGCGAGCCTTACGTGTGGGACGCCCTCAAGCGTGCCTTGCAGTCGCGCAAGCTGAAAATGGAATCGCCGCTGGGTGAAATGGGGCGTCTGGCCACGGTCAGTCTCACCCCGCAGGTGATCCCGCTGCAGGTCAAAGTGATCATCATCGGCGCCCGCTCGCTGTATTACACCCTGCAGGACCTGGATCCGGACTTCCAGGAGATGTTTCGCGTCCTGGTGGACTTCGATGAAGACATCCCGATGTACGACGAAACCCTGGAGCAGTTTGCCCAGTTGCTGAAAACCCGCACCTCCGAGGAAGGCATGGCGCCATTGACTGCCGACGCGGTGGCGCGTCTGGCGACCTACAGCGCGCGTCTGGCTGAACATCAGGGGCGTTTGTCGGCACGTATCGGCGACCTGTTTCAACTAGTCAGCGAAGCGGATTTCATACGCCAGCTGGCCAGCGACGATAAAACCGACGCAGGGCACATCGAGCGGGCGCTCAAGGCCAAGGCCACGCGCACCGGGCGGGTATCGGCGCGGATTCTCGACGACATGCTGGCGGGGATCATCCTCATCGACACCGATGGTGCCGCTGTGGGCAAGTGCAACGGCCTGACGGTGCTGGAGGTCGGTGATTCGGCCTTTGGCGTGCCAGCACGGATTTCCGCGACGGTTTATCCCGGTGGCAGCGGCATCGTCGACATCGAACGAGAGGTCAACCTTGGCCAACCGATCCACTCCAAAGGCGTGATGATCCTCACCGGTTATCTGGGTAGCCGCTATGCGCAGGAATTCCCGCTGGCGATTTCCGCGAGCATCGCGCTGGAGCAATCCTACGGTTATGTGGACGGCGACAGCGCTTCGCTGGGCGAGGCATGCACGCTGATTTCGGCACTCTCGAAAACGCCGCTCAAACAATGCTTCGCGATTACAGGCTCGATCAACCAGTTCGGCGAAGTGCAGGCGGTGGGCGGGGTTAACGAGAAAATCGAAGGTTTCTTCCGGCTCTGCGAAGCGCGTGGGCTCACCGGTGAACAGGGCGCAATCATCCCGCAAGCCAACGTCGCGACGCTGATGCTCGACGAGCGTGTGCTCCAAGCGGTACGCGCCGGGCAGTTCCATGTCTACGCGGTGCGCCAGGCTGACGAAGCCTTGAGCTTGCTGGTCGGTGAGCCGGCGGGAGAGCCGGACGAGAACGGCGAATTCCCGGAAGGCAGCGTCAATGCGCGAGTGGTCGAGCGTCTGCGTGACATCGCCGAAATGCTCAGCGATGAGGATTTCAAGGAAGAACTGGAGAAAGAGCCCGCGCAGTTATCCCCTGAGCTCAAAGCCTAAACGCCTCCGCGTGAACCCTGTGGGAGCGAATTCATTCGCGAAGACGGCTGTACAGACGACGCATCTTTATCGACTGTACTGGCCTATTCGCGAATGAATTCGCTCCCACAGGTCCGTTGTGAGCCCCAATATTTGCCTTGTTCAGTACCCCTGTAGTAGCGAACTTGTTCGCGAGACGGCCTTGAGCCTCGCGCACTTGTCATGATCGCCTCGCCAACAAGTTGGCTTCTACAGGTCTAGCGCATCCATCACATGGCTATGTGCCGTTCATCCCCGAACCTTTCCCAATCTGCCATTTCTTCTATGCTGTCCCGGTACCACGGTTGTCAAAGGGACTGACGCGCCTTACAGCACTTCATGTGCGGCGAATACCGTAGCCAACAAGGAGCTCGCCATGCCGCGCAGCCTCTGCCTTACCCGCCAATGCCTGGGTCTGATGACCCGAATCGAATGTGCAATACGCCCCCTTTCAGGTGAAAACGGCATGTGGACGTTGCTGTTTGCTGCCGGGATGTCCGGGGAACAACCTTCAGCGATCAAATGCCAGGGGCCTTTTGCCGGGCCGACGGCGGCCGAGTCGGTGATGACCTCCATCGCTGAAAGCCTTGCTTTACATGGCTATCAGCAAGTCGACGATATGCCCATCTGGGGCTTGCACTTGCAAAGTGAACTGCGCCGCATCAACGCAGACAGTTCTCGGATTGTGCGTAGCTCTCCCTTCTGATCTTGCTCTGCACGCGATCTTGCCTCCAGCTGCCAGGCTCAGGGCTGCCGTGATCGCATCAACCCCCTCGCTCAGCGCGGCCTTCGGTCACATTCTGTGAATGCGCGACGGGCTGATATACTCGCCCGCATTTCCCATCACCGGTAAGTTTCAATGGAACGCTTTGTCGAAAATGCCATGTATGCCTCGCGCTGGCTGCTGGCTCCGCTGTATTTCGGTCTGTCCCTGGGGCTGCTGGCTCTGGTGCTGAAATTCTTCCAGGAAATTTTCCACGTCCTGCCCAATGTGTTCGCACTGGCCGAGGCTGACCTGATTCTGGTCCTGCTGTCGCTGATCGACATGGCACTGGTCGGCGGCCTGCTGGTCATGGTGATGATCTCGGGCTACGAGAACTTCGTCTCCCAGCTGGATATCGATGAAGGCAAGGAGAAGCTCAACTGGCTGGGCACCATGGACTCTTCGTCGTTGAAGATGAAAGTGGCGGCGTCCATTGTGGCGATTTCCTCGATTCACCTGCTGCGTGTGTTCATGGATGCCAAGAACATCGAGCCGCAATACCTGATGTGGTACGTGATCATCCACATGACGTTCGTCGTTTCAGCGTTCGCCATGGGATATCTGGATAAAGTCACCAAGCATTGATCGTTCTGTTTTGCGACACGCGCCGCCCGGCCAGCGAAAGACTGGACGGGCGGCGTCGTTTCTGGCGGCTGTAATCCGTTACCTTTAACCGCGCCCGACGGATGGCGCGAACAGTGTCCAACGAGGAATCTGCAGATGACCGAAAACGAATTGGCCGAGCACCTGCATGCCGGCAGTATCGACGAGCTGAATCTGATTTCCATCGAAGGCGGCATCTATCTGCTCGAAGCGCGCTCCCAGGGCGTGGTGCAGTTACTGCGGGGCGAGCGGGGCGAAACCCGGCACCTGCGCTCGGTCGAGCACGCCCGCGAGCTACTCCGGGAATTGCCACCCGTGCCTTTTCACCTGGTCCACGCCGTGGTTCATGACGAGATGTGCGGCATGCCGGTCGACAAACGTGAAGCGCTGCGCGTGCCAATCAGTTTTGAATCGAAGTGGTGATTCTCCATCTTTCTGACAGAACGCGGTTTTTATGTGGGAGCGGTGCTTGCACGCGATAAGGGCACCACGGTCTAAAGTGAACCGTATCCAGCCTTATCGCGGGCAAGCCTCGCTCCCACAGGGTTATGCGCAAACCTGTCGGAGCAAGCCTTGCCCCATCTATGCTAGGCTTCTCGCCCTTTTGGTTCGGGGCGCTTTGTTTTGAGCGCTCCTTTTGCGGAGCAGTGATATGTCCGAAGTCAACCTGTCCACCGACGAAACCCGCGTCAGCTACGGTATTGGCCGTCAGCTGGGCGACCAGTTGCGTGACAACCCGCCACCAGGCGTGAACCTGGAAGCGATCCTGGCGGGTCTGACCGACGCGTTTGGCGGCCAGCCAAGCCGTGTCGGCGCTGAAGAAATGTCCGCCAGCTTCAAAGTGATCCGCGAAATCATGCAGGCCGAAGCCGCCGCCAAGGCTGAGCAGGCTGCGGGTGCTGGCCTGGCTTACCTGGCTGAGAACGGCAAGCGCGAAGGCGTTACCACTCTGGCTTCCGGCCTGCAGTTCGAAGTACTGACCACCGGTGAAGGCGCCAAACCATCGCGCGAAGATCAGGTGCGCACTCACTACCATGGCACCCTGATCGACGGCACCGTGTTCGACAGCTCCTACGAGCGTGGCGAGCCAGCAGAATTCCCGGTCGGCGGCGTGATCCCGGGCTGGACCGAGGCTCTGCAACTGATGAGCGCAGGCAGCAAATGGCGTCTGCATGTGCCGAGCGAGCTGGCTTACGGCGCCCAAGGCGTTGGCAGCATCCCGCCGCACAGCGTGCTGGTATTCGACGTCGAGCTGCTCGACGTTCTCTGATCGACCTGCAGTCAATCAGTGGGGTGCTGAACGAGTCGCGGTGATTCGTTCAGCACCGTCAGCCACAGGTGAGTTCATGCTCAATGCAGCTCACTGATAGGGCGCAATGCTCGGGCGTAGCAGAACAGAAACAGATTGCGCACCAACTCCTTGAGTATGATCGGCTCGCTTGAGCTCAGGTCATGCACGTCCAGATCGCCCTGATCGCGCAACTCGTCCAACGCTTCTTCTTCCAGCACGGCACATACCTCACCGGTCTCGCGATGCAGAATTCGCAGGTAAGGGTGCGGCCGGTCCAGCCAGGCATCAATCAGATAAGTCATGTGATTCTCCTTGAAAGGTTTCAATGAGAATAATTCTTATTGGCTGAATAGCAAGTCTCTATTGAGAATTGTTCGCATTTTACGTCGAGTGGTTGATATGTTCAGGGTCTCGACTAGGTCCACCCTGTGGGAGCAAGCTTGCTTGCGAAGAGGCCAGTGTGTCAGACCTATAGTTCGAGTCTGAACCATTGTCTTCGCAAGCAAGCTTGCTCCCACAAAATTAAATAGGGCTGCCAACAAAAAGCCCGTCACATGGACGGGCTTTTTTGGCTGCAGCAGGCGATCAGTGCGTACGCGCTACCGCAAACTCACTCAATTCGACCAGCGCGTCGCGGTATTCGCTTGGCGGCAGGGCATCCAGGCATTTGATAGCGCGTGCAACATAGTCGCGGGCCAGTTGCGCGGTGTAATCAAGAGCGCCGGCGCTTTCAACGGCGTTGCGGATGCTTTCCAGATCTTCCAGACCACCTTTCTGAATCGCCTGGCGCACCAGTGCAGCCTGTTCGGCCGTGCCTTCGCGCATGGTGTAGATCAGCGGCAGGGTCGGTTTGCCTTCGGCCAGATCGTCACCGACGTTCTTGCCCAGGGTTTCAGCATCACCACGGTAGTCGAGCAAGTCGTCCACCAGCTGGAAAGCCACGCCCAGATGATCGCCGAAGGTGCGCAGGGCTTCGCTCTGCTCTTCGCTGGCGTTGCACAGGGCGGCGGCACTGTGGGTCGAGGCTTCGAACAGCATGGCTGTCTTGCCGCGAATCACTTCCATATAGGTTTCTTCGGTGGTGCTGGCGTCGCGCACCTTGGACAGTTGGAGAACTTCACCTTCGGCGATGACCCGGGTCGCTTTCGACAGGATCTTCATCACCGGCATCGAACCCAGCTCGACCATCATTTCGAACGAGCGCGAATAAAGGAAGTCACCGACCAGCACACTGGGCGCGTTGCCCCACAGCGCGTTGGCAGTCGAACGACCACGACGCATGCCGGACATGTCGACCACGTCGTCATGCAGCAGGGTCGCGGTGTGCAGGAATTCGATGGTGGCAGCCAGCAGGCGCAGGTCATCGCCTTCACGGCCCAGCGCTTTGCCGCAGAGCAGCACGAGCAGCGGACGCAGACGTTTGCCGCCTGCCGAAGTGATGTAGTCGCCGATTTTCGAGACCAACGGTACCCGCGACGTCAGCTGCTTCTTGATAATGACGTCGACGGCACTGAAATCGTCCGCCACCGCGCGGTAGAAGGCTTGAGGTTGCATCAGCGAGAGGTGCTCCAGAAGGGTTGCGCCGCATGCTAGGTTGCGGGTCAGAGCGTGTCAAGGTATGACATCCAGCCTCTTGCAAGGCTTCGATGCGTTGCGTACAATCGCGCACCCTAACTTTCCTGGGCAGCACCTGCCTTACGCAATTGCGACCGGGCCGTTCCAGCCCCAAGCAGCCATGCCAGCCGATACTCTACTTATAAAGAGCTGGGTGAGCAGGATTTACGGAGAAATACCATGTCTTATGCAGTAATCGTTACCGGTGGCAAGCAGTACAAAGTTGCTCCAGGTGAATACCTGAAGATCGAGAAGCTGGAAATCGCTACCGGCGAATCCGTTACTTTTGATCGCGTTCTGTTGGTTGCCAATGGCGACGACGTTAACATCGGCGCACCAGTTGTTGCCGGCGCTACCGTTGTAGCTGAAGTGATCTCCCAAGGTCGCCACGACAAAATTCGTATCATCAAGTTCCGTCGTCGTAAGCACCACATGAAGCGTATGGGCCACCGCCAGTGGTACACCGAGATCAAAATCACCGGTATTCAGGCTTAATTTCAGCCTAATCCCTCACTAGGAGAATTGACTCATGGCACACAAAAAAGCTGGTGGTAGTACCCGTAACGGTCGCGATTCAGAAGCTAAACGCCTTGGCGTGAAGATGTATGGCGGCCAGGCAATCATTCCGGGCAACATCATCGTGCGTCAGCGCGGCACCCAATTCCACGCTGGTTACGGCGTTGGTATGGGCAAAGATCACACCCTGTTCGCGAAAGTGGAAGGCGTGATCAAGTTCCAGGTTAAAGGCGCCTTCGGTCGTCGCTACGTGAGCATCGTTCCGAAGACTGAAGTCTCCGCAGCGTAATCATGCAGCAGCTGGAAAAGCCCTGTCTCGCGACGGGGCTTTTTCGTTTTTGAAGGATGTAGGCTGTAAAAGGCTTTGGTGAGTCTCTTGCAAAACTGTTTGTGCGGGCTGTTGTGATGTTGACCTTTGAGGTCGCTGGTTTTTGATCGGTATCGCAACGCTCATTTTTGCAAGAGCCTTATGTAATTTATGTTGTTCTGCTCGTCCCTGTGGCGGGAGGCGTGCGTTATGAAATTTGTAGATGAAGTATCCATTCGAGTAAAAGCCGGTGATGGCGGCAACGGTTGCATGAGCTTCCGTCGCGAGAAATTCATCGAGAATGGCGGCCCTAACGGCGGCGACGGTGGTGATGGCGGCTCGATCTTCATGGTCGCCGACGAAAACCTCAACACCCTGGTCGACTACCGTTACACCCGTCACTTCGACGCTGAGCGCGGTTCCAACGGCGGCAGTGCAGACTGCACCGGCAAGAAGGGCGAAGAGCTGGTATTGCGCGTGCCGGTCGGCACCACTGTCATCGACGCCAGCACCCAGGAAATCATCGGCGACCTCACCAAGGCTGGTCAGCGTCTGCTGGTTGCCATGGGTGGTTGGCACGGTCTGGGCAACACCCGTTTCAAATCCAGTACCAACCGTGCGCCGCGTCAGACGACGCCTGGCAAGCCAGGTGATCAGCGTGATCTCAAGCTTGAGCTGAAAGTGCTGGCTGACGTTGGTCTGCTGGGCTTGCCGAATGCGGGCAAAAGTACCTTTATCCGTTCGGTGTCCGCAGCCAAGCCGAAAGTTGCCGACTATCCGTTCACGACCCTGGTGCCGAACCTGGGTGTGGTCAGTGTTGATCGCTGGAAGAGCTTTGTTGTTGCTGACATTCCAGGTCTGATTGAAGGCGCTTCGAATGGCGCAGGCCTGGGGATTCGCTTCCTCAAGCACTTGGCGCGTACCCGTTTGCTGCTGCACCTCGTCGACATGGCGCCGCTGGATGAAAGCAGCGCGCCGGATGCCGCTGAAATCATCACCAACGAGCTGGTCAAATTCAGCCCGTCCCTGGCTGAGCGTGATCGCTGGCTGGTGCTGAACAAGTGCGATCAGATCCTTGAAGAAGAGCATGAAGCTCGGGTCAAGGAAATCGTTGATCGTCTGGAATGGACCGGTCCTGTCTACGTCATCTCGGCAATCGCCAAAGAAGGCACTGAGCAACTTAGTCGCGACATCATGCGCTACCTCGAAGAGCGCAGCCTGCGCATCGCTGAAGAGCCTGGCTATGCCCAGGAGCTCGCCGAGCTGGATCAGCGCATCGAAGACGAGGCGCGTGCTCAGTTGCAAGCGCTGGATGATCAGCGTGCCTTGCGCCGTAGCGGCGTGAAGAGCGTGCATGACATCGGTGACGATGATTGGGACGAGGAAGATGTGGATGATGAGGATGGTCCGGAAATCATTTACGTCCGCGACTGATCCTCTGCAGTAAACTAGACGCCGCTTATTGATAAGCGGCGTTTTTGTATCTGATAGGTTGAATTTCTTTCTACCAAAATTCTCTGGCTAAGGTTGGAAAATGATGCGCAGCAAAGTGACGGGTGCTCAACGCTGGGTCGTGAAGATTGGCAGTGCCTTGCTGACGGCCGATGGCAAGGGGCTGGATCGTTCGGCGATGGGTGTTTGGGTCGAGCAGATGGTTGCGCTGCATGAGGCAGGCGTTGAATTGGTGTTGGTGTCTTCCGGGGCTGTGGCTGCGGGCATGAGCCGTTTGGGCTGGACCTCGCGACCCAGTGCCATGCATGAGCTCCAGGCCGCTGCTGCCATCGGTCAGATGGGCCTGGTTCAGGCGTGGGAATCCAGTTTTGCCGAGCATGGCCGTCATACGGCGCAGATTCTTCTTACTCACGACGATCTGTCTGACCGCAAGCGCTACCTGAACGCCCGCAGTACCCTGCGCACGTTGGTCGAGTTGGGCGTAGTGCCGGTTATCAATGAAAACGATACCGTGGTCACCGACGAGATTCGCTTTGGCGACAACGACACGCTGGCGGCGCTGGTTGCCAATCTGGTCGAAGCTGATCTGCTGGTGATTCTGACTGACCGCGACGGCATGTTCGACGCGGATCCGCGCAACAATCCCGAAGCGCAGCTGATTTACGAGGCGCGGGCCGATGATCCGGCGCTGGATGCGGTGGCGGGTGGCACTGGCGGCGCGCTCGGTCGTGGCGGCATGCAGACCAAGCTGCGTGCGGCGCGTCTGGCGGCTCGTTCAGGTGCGCACACCATCATCGTGGGCGGGCGCATCGAGCGCGTGCTGGCGCGCCTGAAGGCGGGCGAGCGACTGGGTACGCTGCTGTCCCCCGAGCGCGAAATGCTCGCTGCTCGCAAGCAGTGGCTGGCCGGGCATCTGCAGACTCGCGGCACGCTGGTGCTGGACGAGGGTGCTGTTGCGGCGCTGAGTCGGGATCACAAAAGCCTGTTGCCGGTGGGAGTCAAGCTGGTTCAGGGCAGCTTCCGTCGCGGCGAAATGGTGGTTTGCGTCGCGCCCGATGGTCGCGAGGTTGCCCGCGGGTTGAGTAATTACAGTGCCCTTGAGGCGCAAAAGATCATTGGTCAGTCCTCTGAAGCCATCGTGCGAGTGCTTGGCTATATGGCTGAGCCGGAGCTGGTTCATCGGGATAACCTGATTCTGGTGTGAGTTCAGACGCTCCTACGGTTTCGGCGCTGAGAGCCAGCTTTCTACAAGATAAGGAAGATGTAATGCGCGTAATGAAGGGGTTGCTAGGGGCTTTGCTGGTGCTGCCGATGCTGGCTTCTGCCGAGGAGATCGGTCAGGTGTCGACAGTCTTCAAGCTTGTCGGCCCCAACGATCGTATTGTTGTCGAGGCATTTGATGATCCCAAGGTTGATGGCGTGACCTGTTATCTCTCGCGCGCCAAGACGGGCGGGGTGAAGGGTGGTCTGGGTCTGGCTGAAGATCGTGCGGAGGCGTCGATCGCTTGTCGTCAGGTCGGGCCGATCCACTTCAAGGAAAACCTCAAGGATGGCGATGAGGTATTCAAGGAGCGTACCTCGCTGGTGTTCAAGACCATGCAGGTCGTGCGCTTCTTCGATAAAAAGCGTAACTCTCTGGTGTACCTGGTCTATAGCGACCGGATCATTGAAGGCAGCCCGCAGAATGCTGTGACCGCGATTCCAATCCTGCCGTGGTCGCCAGCGCCAGCGCCGTGAATAATTTGTATCTGTAGGAGCTCACGAGCAACGCGAGGCAGCGATAGCGGTTTGCCTGACACGCCGCCATCGCTGCCTCGCGTTGCTCTTGAGCTCCTACATGAGTGCGATGGCTCAACAAATCGCAGACAACAAAAAACCGACCCTTGGGTCGGTTTTTTAACAGCTCAAGCTTAACGCTTAGGCTGCTTTAGCAACGCTCAGGTCTTTGATGTGACCATTCAGGCGGCTCTTATGGCGAGCAGCTTTGTTCTTGTGGATGATGCCTTTATCGGCCATACGGTCGATAACAGGAACAGCCAGAACATAAGCAGCTTGCGCTTTTTCAGCGTCTTTTGCGTCGATGGCTTTAACTACATTCTTGATGTAGGTACGAACCATGGAACGCAGGCTGGCGTTGTGGCTGCGACGCTTCTCAGCCTGTTTTGCACGTTTTTTGGCGGAAGGTGTGTTGGCCACCGTCGAGCTCCTCGAAAGACTTTTTAGGAAATAGCTTACAAAATAGGCCGCGAATCATGCCGATGACTGAATTGATTGTCAAGGGTCGTCGAGATGTTCCGCCGAGCGGTGGCCGTATTCGACCGGGATATTTATTTCCGGTGCGCGACCTGTAAACTCGCCGGCTTTGGCTCCGGGCTTTTGCGGCGCGGAGTATCGCATAAACGGACAGGTTAATCGCCGATCCTTTAGCCAAGGCGCTAAATTCTTTAATGAATCTACTCAAATCATTGGCCGCCGTCAGCTCTATCACCCTGCTTTCACGGGTGTTGGGGTTTATTCGGGACACCATCATCGCGCGCACATTTGGTGCCGGTATGGCCACCGATGCCTTCTTCATTGCCTTCAAACTACCCAACCTGCTGCGTCGAATCTTCGCCGAGGGGGCTTTTTCCCAAGCCTTTGTGCCGATCCTGGCGGAATATAAAAGCCAGCAAGGCGAGGAGGCCACGCGCACCTTTGTGGCATACGTCACAGGTCTACTGACGCTGGTGCTGGCGGTGGTCACGCTGTTGGGGATTATCGCTGCGCCCTGGGTGATCTGGGCGACGGCGCCGGGGTTTGCCGATACGCCGGAGAAGTTCGAGCTGACGTCTGACCTGTTGCGCGTGACCTTTCCTTATATATTGCTGATTTCCCTGTCGTCCCTGGCGGGCGCGATCCTCAATACCTGGAACCGCTTTTCGGTTCCGGCGTTCGTGCCGACGCTGCTCAACGTCAGCATGATTTTCTTTGCGCTGTTCCTGACGCCTTACTTCGATCCGCCGGTGATGGCGCTGGGGTGGGCGGTATTGGTCGGCGGCCTGTTGCAGCTGCTCTACCAACTGCCGCACCTGAAAAAGATCGGCATGCTGGTGTTGCCGCGTCTGAACCTGCGTGACAGCGGCGTCTGGCGGGTCATGAAACAGATGTTGCCGGCCATCCTTGGCGTCTCGGTGAGTCAGATTTCTCTGATTATCAACACGATTTTTGCCTCTTTCCTGGTAGCCGGTTCGGTGTCCTGGATGTACTACGCCGACCGTTTGATGGAATTGCCGTCGGGGGTACTGGGTGTTGCGCTGGGTACGATCCTGTTGCCGATCCTGTCGAAAACCTACGCCAACAAGGATCGTCACGAGTATTCGCGGATCCTCGACTGGGGGTTGCGGCTGTGCTTCGTGCTGGTCCTGCCCTGCACGCTGGCGCTGGGTATCCTTGCCGAACCGCTCACCGTTTCCCTGTTTCAGTACGGTAAATTCGACGCGATGGATGCAGCGATGACGCAGCGCGCCCTGGTCGCTTATTCAGTGGGTTTGCTGGGGATCATCGTGATCAAGGTCCTCGCGCCGGGCTTTTATGCGCAACAAAATATCCGCACCCCGGTGAAAATTGCCATCTTCACCCTCATAGTCACTCAACTGCTGAACCTGGTTTTCATCGTCCCGCTGCAGCACGCGGGTCTTGCCCTGGCAATCAGTGTGGGCGCCTGTATCAACGCTCTGTTGTTGTTCTGGCAGCTGCGCAAGCAGGATTTATTTCAGCCACAGCCGGGTTGGGGGAAATTTTTCTTCAAACTGGTGCTGGCTGTCGGCGTGATGTCCGGCGTGTTGCTGGGCTTGATGCACGTCATGCCGGAGTGGAGTGAGGGGCACATGCTTGAGCGCTTCACTCGCCTGGGGGCACTGGTAGCGGCGGGGCTGGTGGCCTATTTTGCCTCGTTGTTGCTGCTGGGGTTTCGCCTGAAAGACTTCGCCCGCAGCTCGGTCATGTAAGCAGCGGGAGTAACGGGTGGTCGTCGGTTTTTTGCGCTACAGGCCGATGACTGTTGTTTTGCCTCGGTGAGTTGCCTGTCGTCCGGGGCTGTGTGTGGTTATAATCGGCCACTTTATGAGCAAGAAGTGCGTTATGCAGCTGGTTCGAGGCCTCCATAATCTGCGCCCCCAGCATCGGGGCTGCGTCGCCACCATTGGCAATTTTGACGGTGTTCACCGGGGCCACCAGGCTATTCTGGCGCGCTTGCGTGATCGGGCTGTCGAGTTGGGCGTGCCCAGCTGCGTGGTGATTTTCGAGCCGCAACCGCGTGAATTTTTCACCCCGGCCACCGCTCCGGCGCGCCTGGCGCGGCTGCGCGACAAGCTTGAGCTGCTGGCAGCCGAGGGCGTGGATCGAGTGTTGTGCCTGGCGTTCAACCAGCGTCTGAGCAAGCTCAGTGCGGCAGAATTCGTCGACACGGTGCTGATCCAGGGGCTGGGCATACAACACCTTGAGGTGGGCGATGATTTCCGTTTTGGTTGCGACCGAATCGGCGATTTCGACTTCCTGCAACAAGCGGGCAATGCCCGTGGCTTTACAGTCGAGGCGGCCCAGACCGTCGAAATCGATGGCGTTCGCGTCAGCAGTACCAAGGTGCGCAACGCTCTGGCAGTGGCGGATTTCGCCCTTGCCGAGCGGATGCTCGGTCGCCCGTTCCGGATTACCGGGCGCATCCTGCATGGCCAGAAGCTGGCGCGGCAACTGGGTACGCCCACAGCCAACGTGCAGCTCAAGCGTCGTCGCGTTCCGCTGACCGGCGTGTATCTGGTCAGTGCGAGCATTGATGGCAAGGTCTGGCCGGGGGTCGCCAATATCGGCGTGCGCCCGACAGTAGCCGGTGATGGCAGCGCCCACCTTGAAGTACATCTTCTGGATTTTGCCGGTGATTTATACGACCGGCGTTTGACGGTGGCTTTCCACCACAAGCTGCGTGATGAGCAGCGTTTCGCCTCACTGGAGGCGCTCAAGACGGCAATCAATGCGGATGTCGCCGCCGCCCGTGCCCATTGGCATGGTCAATCGCTAATCAAGAGCCTGAAATGACCGACTACAAAGCCACGCTAAACCTTCCGGACACCGCCTTCCCAATGAAGGCCGGCCTGCCCCAGCGCGAGCCGCAAACTCTGCAGCGCTGGGACAGCATTGGCCTGTACCAGAAGCTGCGCGAAATTGGCAAGGATCGTCCAAAGTTCGTTCTGCACGACGGTCCTCCTTACGCCAACGGCAATATTCACATCGGTCACGCCGTCAACAAGATTCTCAAGGACATGATCACCCGCTCGAAAACCCTTTCGGGCTTCGACGCGCCTTATGTTCCGGGCTGGGACTGCCATGGCCTGCCGATCGAGCACAAGGTTGAAGTGACTCACGGCAAGAACCTGCCAGCCGACAAAACCCGCGAGCTGTGCCGTGCCTATGCCGCCGAGCAGATTGAAGGTCAGAAAGCCGAATTCATCCGTTTGGGTGTACTGGGCGACTGGAGCAATCCATACCGCACGATGGACTTCGCCAACGAAGCCGGAGAGATCCGCGCATTGGCGGAAATGGTCAAAGGCGGTTTCGTGTTCAAGGGCCTCAAGCCTGTGAACTGGTGTTTCGATTGCGGCTCGGCCCTGGCTGAAGCTGAAGTCGAATACCAGGACAAGAAATCCTCCACCATCGACGTGGCGTTCCCGATTGCCGATGAGGCCAAGCTGGCGGCAGCATTCGGTTTGCCGTCGCTGAGCAAGCCTGCGTCCATCGTGATCTGGACCACCACCCCGTGGACCATCCCGGCCAACCAGGCGCTGAACGTTCATCCCGAGTTCGAATACGCACTGGTCGATGTCGGCGACAAACTGTTGGTACTGGCTTGCGAGCTGGTGGAAAGCTGTCTGGTTCGTTACAAGCTCGAAGGCACCGTCCTGGCGACCACCACTGGTGCTGCGCTGGAGCTGATCAATTTCCGTCACCCGTTCTACGATCGTCTGTCGCCTGTTTACCTGGCCGACTACGTTGAGCTGGGTGCCGGAACAGGCGTGGTTCATTGCTCGCCAGCTTACGGCGTTGACGACTTCGTGATCAGCAAAAGCTACGGCCTGACCAACGACGACATCATCAGCCCGGTGCAGAGCAACGGCGTGTATGTCGAGTCGCTGGAGTTCTTCGGTGGCCAGTTCATCTTCAAGGCCAACCAGAACATCATCGACAAGCTGGCCGAAGTCGGCAGCCTGATGGACACCGAAACCATCACCCACAGCTACATGCACTGCTGGCGCCACAAGTCGCCACTGATCTACCGCGCCACCGCGCAGTGGTTCGTGGGCATGGACAAGCAGCCCGAGACCGGCGACACCCTGCGCGAGCGGGCCGTGAAAGCCATCGAAGACACTCAGTTCGTCCCTGCATGGGGGCAGGCGCGCCTGCACTCGATGATCGCCAATCGTCCCGACTGGTGCATCTCCCGTCAGCGCAACTGGGGCGTGCCGATCCCGTTCTTCCTGCATAAGGAAAGCGGCGAGCTGCATCCACGTACCGTCGAGCTGATGGAAGAAGTCGCCCTGCGCGTCGAAAAAGAAGGCATCGAGGCCTGGTTCAAGCTGGACGCCGCCGAGTTGCTGGGTGACGACGCACCGAAGTACGACAAGATCTCCGATACTCTGGACGTCTGGTTCGACTCTGGCACCACTCACTGGCACGTGCTGCGTGGCTCGCATCCGATGGGTCACGAAAGCGGCCCGCGCGCCGACCTCTATCTGGAAGGCTCCGACCAGCACCGCGGCTGGTTCCATTCGTCACTGCTGACCGGCTGCATGCTGGATGACCACGCACCGTACCGCGAGCTGCTGACCCACGGTTTTGTCGTCGACGAGAACGGCCGCAAGATGTCCAAGTCGCTGAACAACGTCGTGGCCCCGCAAAAGGTCAACGACTCGTTGGGTGCGGACATCATGCGTCTGTGGGTTTCGGCCACTGACTATTCCGGCGAGATGGCTGTTTCCGATCAGATCCTGCAGCGCAGCGCTGACGCCTACCGGCGCATCCGCAACACTGCTCGCTTCCTGCTCTCGAACCTGAGCGGCTTCAACCCTGCAACCGACATCCTGCCGCCGCAAGACATGCTCGCCCTGGATCGCTGGGCCGTGGACCGTGCGCTGCTGCTGCAGCGCGAGCTGGAAGAGCACTACGGCGAATACCGCTTCTGGAACGTGTACTCCAAGATCCACAATTTCTGCGTGCAGGAGTTGGGTGGTTTCTATCTGGACATCATCAAGGACCGCCAATACACCACGGCGGCCGACAGCACGGCGCGTCGCTCGTGTCAGACTGCGCTGTTCCACATTTCCGAGGCGTTGGTGCGCTGGATCGCGCCGATCCTGGCGTTCACCGCCGACGAGCTGTGGCAGTACCTGCCGGGCGAGCGCAACGAATCGGTCATGCTCAACACCTGGTATCAGGGCTTGAGCGAGATGCCTGCTGACTTCGAGCTGGACCGCGCCTACTGGGAGCGGATCATGGCGGTGAAGGTTGCGGTCAACAAGGAAATGGAAAACCTGCGGGCAGCCAAGGCGATTGGCGGCAACCTGCAGGCCGAAGTGACCTTGTATGCGGAAGATTCGCTGGTTGCTGATCTGTCGAAACTGAGTAATGAACTGCGCTTCGTGCTGATCACGTCCACCGCCAGCGTCGCGCCTCTGCTCGATGCCCCGGCCGATGCCGTGGTGACTGAAGTCGCGGGCCTGAAACTCAAAGTGGTCAAGTCCGGTCACGCCAAGTGCGCCCGTTGCTGGCACCACCGTGAAGACGTCGGCGTGAACCCGGAGCATCCGGAAATCTGCGGTCGTTGCGTCGACAACATCAGCGGTGCAGGCGAGGTTCGTCACTATGCCTAAATCAGGCGTTGGTCGCTTGTCCTGGCTCTGGTTGAGCCTGCTGGTTCTGGTCATTGACCAGGCCAGCAAGTACTACTTTGAAAACCGTCTGGAGTTGTACGAGCAGATCGTGATCATCCCGGACTACTTCAGCTGGATGCTGGCTTACAACACCGGTGCGGCGTTCAGCTTCCTGGCTGACAGCTCCGGCTGGCAGCGCTGGCTGTTCGCTTTGATTGCGGTAGTGGTCAGTGTGGTCCTGGTGGTCTGGCTCAAACGCCTGGGGCGTGACGAAACCTGGCTGGCCATTGCGCTGGCACTGGTGCTGGGCGGGGCCTTGGGTAATTTGTACGACCGCGTTGCCATCGGCCATGTGATCGACTTTATCTTCCTTCACTGGAAGGAGCACGGCTTCCCGGCGTTCAACGTCGCGGACAGCGCGATCACCGTGGGCGCGATCATGCTGGCGCTGGATATGTTCAAGAGCAAGAAAACCGGAGAATCCGTTAATGACTGAGCAGTTATTGACCGAGCAACGCATCGGCCAGAACACGGAAGTCACCCTGCATTTCGCTTTGCGCCTGGAAAACGGCGACACCGTCGACAGCACTTTCGAAAAGGCCCCGGCTAAATTCAAGGTGGGTGACGGCAATCTGTTGCCAGGTTTCGAGGCCGCAATATTTGGCTTCAAGGCGGGTGATCGGCGTACCGTGCAGGTGCTGCCGGAAAACGCCTTCGGCCAGCCCAACCCGCAAAACGTGCAGATCATCCCCCGTTCGCAGTTCCAGGACATGGAGCTGTCGGAAGGTTTGCTGGTGATCTTCAACGATGCGGCCAATACTGAGCTGCCGGGCGTGGTCAAAGCCTTCGATGACGCGCAAGTAACCATCGACTTCAACCACCCGCTGGCAGGCAAGACCCTGAACTTCGAAGTGGAAATTTTCGAGGTCAAGGCGCTTTAACGCGTAGAGTTTGAACCAGAGCCCGGTTTACCACCGGGCTGTTTCGCACGTAGAGATGAGGCACCTATGCAAATCAAACTCGCCAACCCCCGCGGCTTCTGCGCTGGAGTGGATCGTGCGATCGAAATCGTCAATCGCGCCCTGGAAGTGTTTGGCCCGCCGATCTATGTGCGCCATGAAGTGGTTCACAACAAATTTGTCGTCGAAGACCTGCGCGCTCGTGGCGCGATCTTCGTCGAAGAGCTGGATCAGGTGCCGGATGACGTCATCGTGATTTTCAGCGCACATGGTGTGTCACAAGCCGTGCGCACCGAGGCCTCAGGCCGTGGTTTGAAAGTGTTCGACGCGACGTGTCCGCTGGTCACCAAGGTGCACATCGAAGTCGCTCGCTACAGCCGCGACGGCCGCGAATGCATCCTGATTGGTCACGAAGGTCATCCGGAAGTGGAAGGCACTATGGGCCAGTACGACGCCAGCAATGGCGGCGCGATCTATCTGGTCGAGGATGAGGAAGACGTCGCCAATCTGCAGGTGCGCAACCCGCAGGCACTGGCGTTCGTGACCCAGACCACCTTGTCCATGGACGACACCAGTCGCGTGATCGATGCGCTGCGCACGCGCTTCCCGGCCATCGGTGGCCCGCGCAAGGACGACATCTGCTACGCCACGCAAAACCGTCAGGATGCAGTCAAGCAACTGGCTGACGAGTGCGATGTGGTTCTGGTGGTCGGTAGCCCGAACAGCTCCAACTCCAACCGTTTGCGTGAACTGGCCGAGCGCATGGCGACTCCGGCTTATCTGATCGACGGCGCCGAAGACATGCAGCGCAGCTGGTTCGACGGTGTGCAGCGCATCGGTATCACTGCTGGCGCCTCAGCTCCGGAAGTATTGGTGCGTGGCGTGATCCAGCAACTGCACGCCTGGGGCGCAACCGGCGCGGATGAATTGGCTGGCCGCGAAGAGAACGTCACTTTCTCGATGCCAAAGGAATTGCGGGTCAAGTCGTTGTTGTGAGGCTGCGCCACTGGGCAATCCCCGGTCCCGTAGGAGCGGCTTCAGCCGCGAGCGCTGGTGCTATCGATGAAGATCCATTGCATAGGCCAATATCTTCGCGGCAATCCCCGCTCCTACGAGGTCAACGTGCTACTGGATGCTCAGCCGCAGAGCTTTTCTGGCGTTTTCTGGCTCTCGATCCGCACTCTGCCAGTCTTGGCCAATTTCACCTGATGATGGCTCAAGGGCTGTTCCGCGTCGCAGATTGAAAGGGTGCCTGCGACAAAGCCGTTGCCGACCGCAGCCCCCAAGCCGTCGAAGGTGATGGATTCAGTGATCCGTCCGTTACCGACCACCGGCACTTTCCCGTCCAGTACTCGGTCCATCAGCACCAGATCGTCCTCAGTGCCTTTTGGATCTACGACAATCTGCCAGCCTTTGCCCCAATTCCCCTCAATCGCCCGGATCACTACCAGTTGATTGCGCACCACCGCCTCGTTACGTGCCGTTCGCAAGCCATGAGCCAACTGCTGCGCCACGTCAAACCGCCTTTGCGCGGTGATGAATTCTGCCATCGCTGGCACTGCGATACTTGCCACTACCCCAACGACCACCAGTGTGACAAATAGCTCGATCAGTGTGAAACCTGACTGTTTCATGTGCCTTCCTCCCTGGAAATATTTTCAGCAGAACGCCATCCGGGCATTCGTCCCAGCCAAACAACCGTATATCCTCCTGTCAGCCTTGGGACGCGACTGCTGCCCTATAGTCGTAACGTTAAGGAGACACCCAATGACCCGCCGAGCCAAGGGCTTCAGCCTGATCGAATTGTTAATCACTGTGTCTCTGGTGGGGATCCTGGCTGCCATTGCCGTGCCGAGTTTCAGCAGCTTGATTCAAAAGTCAAAAGCTGATTCAGAGGTCAGTGACCTGCAGCGGGCGCTCAACTTTACGCGGCTTGAGGCGATAAACCGGGGAGTGAACATGAGAGTGCAGCCGACCACGGGAACCGCCTGGACTACCGAGTTGAGAGTGGTAGTGGCGGCCGATGCAAACGCCACTCCCATCCGAGTCGTTGCGCCCCTGAGCAGTGGCGCAACATTGACCACGACCAATAACGTCGCTGCCCTCGAATTCAATAACCTGGGTGGCCTGGCAGTACCCGCCGCGGCGGTTGCAATGACTTACACATTGGGCAGCAATGTCAGGACCGTGAATATAGGCTTGAACGGTCGAATAACTGGAAATTGAACATGCGTAAGGGATGTAAACCTCGCCAGAAAGGCATGACGCTGATCGAAGTACTGGTTTCAGTGCTGATCCTGGCCATTGGCATACTGGGCGCTGCCGCCATTCAGTTGAATGCCCTGAAATACACCGACAGCTCGGCCATGACCAGCCAGGCGAGTTTTCTTGCCTACGACATGATGGACAGAATTCGAGCAAACGTGGACGGCAACGCAGTGGGTAACGGGGCAAACAACGTGTTGGCAACCTATGCGCTGGGTTCCTTGGCCGCTGCACCCGTGGCGGTCAACGATGCAAGGTCTGAGGACCTCGCCAACTTCAGGGCCAACGTCACTGCTTTCGCGGGTGCCGACGGCGCGAACAGCAATATTGCTATCAATGTCAATGAGCGTCGAGTGACCATCACCATTTTCTGGAATGATGCCCGGGCTACCGGGGCCAGCGACGTCGCCCTCGCCAGCGCGGCCCCGTCTGGCACGCAGCGCAGCTTTGTACTGGTGTCCCAGGTCGGCGTGACGGTGGCGGGACCATGAAAAAACTGTCCAGAGGCTTCGGCCTGATCGAAATCATGGTGGCCCTCGTGCTGGGGCTGGTGATTTCCATGGGTGTGATTCAGATATTCGTGGCGTCTCGTGGCACCTACACCGCCCAGAACACCTCGGCCCGCATGCAGGAAGACGCGCGTTTTGTGTTGAGCAAAATGATGCAGGAAATCCGCATGAGCGGCATGTTCGGCTGTTTGAGTGTCGATAACCTGACCCCGGCCAATGGCTCGATTGTCAGACCTGCAGCGTTCGCTACCCCGGTATTGTGGAATAACGCCAGCAACACCCTGACGCTGATCACTGCTGATATCGGCGTGACGGGTAACCTGCCGGACTGGACAGTTATCTCCGATTGCCAAGCCACCACGCAGATCTTCCCAGGTGCCCGGGCACCTGCTGCGGGGCAACTTGCATTTCCATTGCGTCAGCTCACTTACTCGCTCAACGGAGACGTGTTGTCAGTGGCGGCTGGAAATGCCCAGGCACAAGCGCTGCTCAACAATGTCCGCCGCTTGGTTATCGACTTCGGTATGGCGGGCACGCCAATGACCTACTTTAACGGCGTAGTTAATGCTGGTAACTCCGCCGATATTCGCAGCGTGCGCATTCAGCTGACCCTCACCGACCCTACCGGCAGGGTGAGGGATCAGGCTTACAACGTAGTCGCTGCCGTGCGTAACCGGTTTTGAGCCGGGCTGTTTTGAAGGGGCTGTTTTTGAAGAGGCTTAGCGCAATGAGTACACATCGACGCAGCCTGCCATCTTCCCAAAAGGGCATGGTGCTGGTGGTCAGCCTGATTTTTCTGCTGCTGCTGACATTGCTCGGCGTGTCCGCCATGCAGAACGCGACCCTGCAGGAAAAAATGGCGGGTAGCGTGATGGTGCGTAATCAGTCGTTTCAGCTCGCCGAGGCGGCGTTGCGCATGGGCGAGTCGGCGATTCAGGTGCCCGGTTTCGTTCTCGCCAGATGCGCGAATGCAACATGTGCTCCGCCTGCCGACTCGATAGGCTTTCCGGCTGCCGGTGGCGGTGCCTCAGGCGTGATTTGGGTCCAGGCTGGAGCCAACGCGGTGTACGCCCTGCAGAACATTGGCACCACCCAAACCCCTATCAGCCGTCCACCCACCTGCTCGGCCAACAGCACAGTGACTCTTTATCGCGTCACCGCATCAGCACGACAAGGCACATCAACCACCGTGCTGGAGAGCATTTATGCCAATTGTTAAAACGCTACGCCGTGGCTTGAAGTATTTCTACGGGGTGTTGTTGGCGGTGTATTTGATGGTTCCGGCTTATGCCGCATTTGTACCCGCGCAGGTGCCTCTGCTGAGTTCGTCGGCAGTCAAGCCGAATGTGATGCTTCAGGTCGATAACTCCGGAAGTATGGACACGATCATTTTCGATGCGGGCTATGATCCTGTGCCGTCGCGGCCACGTATCTATCGAGTGGTCTATAGATGCAATTTCTTTATTTTCTGTGGTTATTACCAGAGCGATGAAGTTGTACCTGCCAGCAACAATTCCGACTATGTGTTTATCAACACCTTGACTACCACCGGGTGTAATGACGGCTATAGCTTTTGGCGCAATAGCAACACTTCAGTTGTTTGTCTTCCTCTAGCCGATCCGCAAGGAGGAGGCAGAACCCGTTATCCCGTCAGCTATCTTTCCTATCTGGTCTCTCAAGTACTGGCCAATAACGATGTTTCCAGGATTCCTACTCAAAGCAGAATGACCACGGCTATTGACGTAGCCAAGAAGCTGGTCGATGTTGCGAGTAAGCCGTCCGGCAACAACACCGGCCTGCGCATGGGGCTGGCCTCCTATAATGTCGTCAGGTCTGGGGATAGCGGCCCTGGCGGCAATATCAAACAGCCCATCGTGGACATTAATGCGGTACAGCCCAGGGTTTATGTTCCAGAAGTAACCGCTGCGACGGCGGATGCCAACTATAAAGCTTTGATCAGAGCCATTGACACGTTGTCGGCAGAAGCTAACACGCCATTGGCTGAAACTTACTATCAGGTGACTCGCTATTTTCGTGGTCTTACGCCATCGCCAGCCTGGGATGCGACGTCTACGCTCGCGAAATCACCAACTGTTTTCACCAGCCCTATTCAATATCGTTGTCAGAAGAATTACGGCGTTGTGATTACCGACGGTTTGCCGACTTATGACAGGACGTTTCCCACCGATGACCCGGACGATATCATTGATACCAGCAGGTCTCTGCCTAACTGGGATCTGGTCAACAATGATGGGCCTCTACGCGATGAAAGTGACGAAGGCGACAGCCTCTATCTGGATGACATCGCCAAGTTTGCTTATGACATCGACATGCGCAAGGATACTGACCCGGTCAAAGTCGATCTGGCCCAGAAAAGCTGGGACGTTGGCGGCTTCCCCAAGCAGAATCTCAGTACCTACACCATCGGGTTCACAGTTGCAGATCAAATGCTGCTCAGTGCGACAGACGATACGCATGGGCGTGGGAAGTACTTTCAGGCAAATGATAATGCGGGCCTTACCGTTGCGTTGAACCTGGCGCTCAGTGATATCTACGCGAAAATTGGTTCGGGTGGGGGTGGAGCCGCCAACTCCGCAACCCTGACGTCGGGTACCCGCTTTTATCAGACCCTGTATGACCCCAGCGACTGGCATGGCACGATCAAGGCCTATGACCTGGACCCAATAACGGGAGCCTTGTCTGGCGCCAAATGGACCACTGATACCCTCATTGTCAGCGGCGCGAAAGCCCCGGTTTTTGAGTCCTGGAGCACAGATACGACGCCGAAGAAGATCGAATTGAAATACGATCTTTTCTCCGCTGATCAGAAAAAAACGTTGAGCGCCGGTTTACCAACCGGCGTATCGGGTACCGATCTGGTTAACTGGACCAAAGGCATTGCCAACGCAAAGTTGCGCCCGCGCACACTATTGTTGGGCGACATTATCTATTCACCTTTGATCGCGTCTATTCCGTCCGACAAAACGTCAGCGGATTTGGCGGGCAATACGTCGTATAGCACTTATCTGACGACCAAATCCCAGTCGATGTCATACAGCTTGCTGGTCAATGCGAATGACGGTTTCTTCAACGTATTGAATGCTGACGGCACCCGCCGATATGCCTATATGCCTTCCACGGCGCTTTCCTCCCTGGCGACGATTGCGACCCCCGGATATGGTTCTGGTACGCATAACTTCACGGTGGACGGGCAAATTGCCGTATTTGATACACAGCTAGGCACTTCCTGGCGGACCGTCGCATTTGGTGGTGTTGGCGCGGGTGGCACCGCTTACTTTGCGGTCAAGCTTTTCGAAGGCGCAGCAGACTCAACTGAAGCGCTGTGGGAGATAAAAGCGCCGGCTGCGCAAGACGCCAACAATCCATACAACAATCTGGGTTATGCCTATTCGAAGCCTGATGTGGGGCGGATGACCGACGGCACGAGCATTGTCGCGCTGGGTAATGGCTATGGCAGTTATACCGGCAGAGCGTCCTTGTTGATCCTGAATGCCAATACCGGAGCAGTGATCAAGGAAATTCAGACGCCTATGGTTGATTCAGGCGAAACCTTCAACGGTTTGTCATCGGTCAAACTGGCGGTCAATTCGCAGAACATCATTCAGGCCGCTTACGCCGGCGACTTGAAAGGCAGGATGTGGAAATTTGACCTGAGCGGTGGTGTCGGTGACTGGAAGGTGGCATTTGGCGGCAAGCCATTGTTCAACACGCTCAAGGGAACTGCGCAGCCGATCACGGTGCAGCCAATACTGCTGGATCACCCGAGCGGCAACGGGAAAATTGTTTATTTTGGCACCGGCAAATTCAGTGAAGTTGCGGATAAGACTTCCGTGGATCAGCAGGCGTTTTATGCAGTGTGGGATTCGCCCACCGGAGTGGGGGGCCTCGCCCCTAATAATCTGCAGCAACAGAGCATCATAGAACCTCCGATCAGCGGCAAAAATGCGACTTACTACACCTCTACCAGCAATGACTTTGAATGGAATGCCAAAAGCGGCTGGTTCATGGCGCTTGCTACTGCGACGCCTTATCTCGGTGAGCGGATTATTTACCCGGCGCAAACCAGTCGCTCGCGGATTATCTTTACGACCGCAGCTGTAAACTCCAATGACCCGTGCGAAAGCGTCGGCACGGGTCGTCTCTTTGAGCTGGATGCGGCCAAGGGTGGCATGCTGACTTATCAAGTACTCGATACCAACGGAGATAACGATGTCAGTTCTGAAGACAGGATTGTTTCGGGTATGGGAATTGGTACGGGTATCCCCAACCTGGCGTCCATCGTTGCAGGTGTTACGCCGAACAATGACAACAAATACTTGATCGACTCCAGTGGTGGCACGGCGCTGAAAATCGTCGAAAAAGGCGGCACATCCAACGTCTTCCAACGCATCATGTGGCGACAAATTCAGTAAGGAGTGCGGTCCATGCGTTTGAGATCCAGAGGCTTTACCTTGATCGAGCTCATGATTGTGGTGGCGATTGTCGGTATTCTGGCTGCCATCGCTTATCCCAATTACACCGAGTACGTGAAGCGTACCCAGCGTTCGGCGATTGCAAGTCTTCTGTCTGAACAGACTCAGGCGCTGGAGCGCTATTACTCTCAGCGGGGGCAGTACACCGATGTGGCGAACTTTCCTCTGACGCTTTCAGCGGGGAACACCTATTACACGATCGCAGCAGACCGCGCGGCCCAGACGTACACACTGACCGCAACGCCCATCGCCACAACCATGATGAATGGCGATAAGTGCGGCAACTTCGTTATCAACAACGCAGGTAGAATCAGCAACTCTACGGGGTTGGCGACCAGAGATTGCTGGGGCCGCTGAGCCCTTTTTCAGAACGAGAGCATGATGTCCAAGCAGGTGGTGATTGTCGGTGGCGGTGTCATCGGCTTGTTGACGGCGTTTAACCTCGCCTCCGAGGTGGAGCATGTGACGCTGCTGGATCGTTCGGGTCTGGGACAAGAGTCTTCGTGGGCGGGTGGCGGGATTGTTTCGCCGCTTTATCCCTGGCGCTACAGTTCAGCCGTGACGGCGCTGGCCCACTGGTCGCAGGATTTCTATCCGCAATTGGCGCAGCAGCTGTTCGCCCGCACGGGCATCGACCCTGAAGTGCATACCACCGGTTTGTACTGGCTGGATCTGGACGACGAGGCTCAGGCGCTAGAATGGGCGGCTCGGCAAAACCGGCCGCTGAGCGCTGTGGATATCTCGGCTGTTCACGATGCAGTTCCGGTGCTGGGTGAAGGCTACAACCGCGCGATCTATATGGCCAACGTGGCCAATGTGCGCAATCCACGTCTGGTCAAATCCTTGAAAGCCGCCTTGCTGGCCTTGCCCAATGTCACGTTGGTCGAGCAGTGCGAAGTGCTCGGGTTTGTTCGCACCGGTCGGCAGGTGCAGGGTGTATCCACAGCTAACGGTGATGTCTTCGGTGATGAGGTGGTGCTCACGGCCGGTGCCTGGAGTGGCGAGCTGCTCAAGACCCTTGGGCTCGAATTGCCAGTGGTGCCGGTCAAAGGCCAGATGATTCTGTACAAGTGCGCGGCGGATTTTCTGCCAGCCATGGTGCTGGCCAAGGGGCGTTACGCGATTCCACGGCGGGACGGGCACATTCTGGTCGGCAGTACGCTGGAGCATGAAGGCTTCGACAAAACCCCGACCGATGTCGCGCTGCAAAGCCTGAAAGCGTCGGCCGTGGAGTTGATTCCAGCCCTGGCACAGGCCGAAGTGGTCGGGCACTGGGCCGGTTTGCGTCCGGGGTCGCCGGAAGGCATTCCGTACATTGGCCCGTTGTCCGGGTTTGACGGCCTGTGGCTGAACTGCGGGCATTATCGCAACGGTCTGGTGCTGGCACCGGCATCCTGCCAGTTGCTGGCGGATTTGCTATTGGGGCGTGAGCCAGTGATTGATGCCGCGCCGTATGCGCCGGATGGGCGGGTTCTATCAAGTAAATGATCTATTGGTGGGAGCGAGCTTGCTCGCGAATGCGGTAGGTCAGGCAAAAAATACGTGTCGGATGTGCAGCCCCTTTCGCGAGCAAGCTCGCTCCCACGGATTTGAGTAGGCCACCGAATCTGTGGAGCAAGCTTGTTGCGAAGGCTGTTTTTCGGGCGATCAATAACGTTCGGAATAATGGCTTGATCAAACCATAGAATTTCTCACAGGAATAACGGTTGTCTTCCTACTCCAACCCCAACTTCTTCAACCGATAACGCATCGACCGAAATGACAGGTTCAGGCGCTGGGCGGCGGCGGTTCTGTTCCAGCGGGTTTCCTCCAGCGCCTGGAGGATCAGCTTGCGCTCGATGCTTTCCAGGTAGTCCTCAAGGTTGTCGATGTCTGCAAGGTTGGCACTGTCCTGCTCAGCGGGCGCGGAGTGCGCCAGGCGCAGGTCGGTCACGTTGATCTGGTCGTTCTCGCACAGCGTGTAGGCGCGCTCCAGGATGTTCTCCAGCTCGCGCACGTTGCCGGGGAAGCGATAGCTCTTGAGCGCCTGGAGGGCCTCGGCTGCAAGCTGCGCAGCAGGGCCGTCGCCCGTCAGGCGTTTTAGCACGTGGGCCGCTAGCTGCTCGATGTCATCGCGTCGCTCGCGCAAGGGCGGCACGAGCAGTTCGATCACATTCAGCCTGTAATACAGATCCTGGCGGAACCGTCCTGCTGCGACTTCCGCGCCGAGGTCCTTGTGGGTGGCGCACAGCACCCGCACATCCACCACCGACTCCTGCTGATCACCAACGCTGCGAATGGATTTCTCCTGGATCGCGCGCAGCAGTTTGACCTGCATCGCCATGGGCAGGTCCGCGACCTCATCGAGAAACAAGGTCCCGCTATTGGCGGCCTGAAAGAGTCCGGGCTTGTCTTCGTGGGCACCGCTGAAGCTGCCTTTGCGGTGGCCGAAGAATTCGCTTTCCATCAGTTCGGTCGGAATCGCGCCGCAGTTGACCGGCACGAATGGCCGTTCAGCCCGTGGGCCTTGCTCGTGGATCAGGCGCGCAACCAGTTCTTTGCCGCTGCCGGACTCACCGCTGATGTAGATCGGCGCCTGGCTGCGGGCCAGTTTGCCGATTTGCTGACGCAGCGCACAGATCGGCGTCGAATCGCCGAGCAAGCGGCGGTCGATGTTGCGTTCGGGAGGACCTTGCGTTTGCAGGCGAAGGGCGCTGCTGACCAACTCGCGCAGTCGACCCAAGTCCACCGGTTTGGTGAGGAAATCAAAGGCGCCGGCCTTGAGGGCGTGAATGGCAGTATCGAGGTTGCCGTGGGCGGTGATCATCGCCACTGGCACCTGGGCGTGCCGTTGCTGGATATGCTGCACCAGCTCCAGGCCATTGCCGTCGGGCAGGCGCATGTCGGTCAGGCACAGGTCGAACTGCTCGCGGGCCAGCCAGTCATGGGCTTCCTTGACGTTGCGGGCGCTGCGGGTGGCGAGCTTCATCCGCCCCAGAGTGATTTCGAGCAGTTCGCGGATGTCGGGTTCGTCATCAACAATCAGGATCTTTGGCCGTTGGCTCATGGTCAACTCAACTTCAACGGGTGGGCGAAGGTAATACGCAGGCAACTGCCGCCACCTTCCCGAAATGTGTAGTCCAGATGCGCCTGATTGCTTTCGCACAGCTCCCGTGAAAGATAAAGGCCCAGGCCGGTGCCTTTGCTTTCGGTCGTGAAAAACGGTTCGAACAGCTTGATGATGTGCTCGCTGGCAACGCCCTCGCCATCGTCCAGCACTTCCAGGATCGGCTGGTCGCTGATGGGGTCCTGAAATAGCCTGAGCCACACTTGCGCTTGCTCGTTGTGCTTACCACTGTAGCGCAAAGCGTTTTGCAGCAGATTATTCACCACCTGATTGAGTTGTTCAGCATCCATGCGCGTGGTCAGCGGAGCGGGGCTGATGTCCAGGTGGACCCGTTGATCCGGCGTGATCTGGCTGCGAGTCTCGGCAACGAATGTTTCCAGCCAGCTTTGCAGGTCCAGCAACTCGGGTTCGGCGTCGCGGCGACGGGACAGCTGCAACACGTTTTCGATAACCCGGTTCATGCGTCGGGATTGGTCCTGAATGATTTGCCCCAGACGACGGTCTGCACCGTGCAGGTCTTCGGACTCGTAGAGCAACTGCGCCGCGTGGCTGATCGCGCCCAATGGGTTGCGAACCTCGTGGGCGATACTCGCGGTCAGTCGACCCAGTGCAGCGAGCTTGAGCTGCTGGGCCTGGCGGGATATCAGCGAGAGGTCTTCGAGAAAGATCAGGGTTTGACGCTGATCGCCGCGATTGAGCGCGACAAAGCCGGGTTGCAGGATCGGGCCGCTCGCG
Organism: Pseudomonas viridiflava; assembly: GCF_900601905.1. Lineage (GTDB taxonomy): Bacteria > Pseudomonadota > Gammaproteobacteria > Pseudomonadales > Pseudomonadaceae > Aquipseudomonas. Next base: position 34,531 of record NZ_UWFA01000131.1, on the reverse strand, counting down.
CTGGTTGAAATGCTATGCGAATCCAGGGCCGGGTTGACCAGCCATTGGCGCAGCCGGGTCACCAGCTGTGGCGAGTAGCTGTCGATGACCTGCCCGGTCAGTTGCTCATGGCCCAGCAGGCTGAGCGCGCTCTGGTTGGCCAGCAACACGCGACGTCGGGCGTCGAGCACGATGATCCCGGTGCGCATGCGTTGCAGAATCAGCGCGTTGAGTTCTTCCAGGTTGTCGACGTCTGCGGCACGGCGTTCCGCCAGGGCCTCGCTGATCAACAGGCGGCGAGTCAGCGCCTGCACCCCCAGCGCGGCCGCAAAGCATAAGGCGCCCAGCGAGCCGGCCTGCACGTAATGATTGGCAGCGGTGGGGCTGTTGAAACTGAGGTAGAAGGTCAGATAGATGATGCCGATGGCCGACACGGCAGCAATCAGCAGGCCGATACGCCCGCGCAACAGCACGTTGCTGATCGCTACCGAAGCAATCAACAGGTTGCCGATTCCACTCGGTGGCCCGCCACCGGCGTAGAACAGACCTGACAGCAGCAATGCATCGGCCATGGCCAAGGCAAAGAGTTGCCCGTTGTGGCTGGGACGCTCCAGCAGCACCACGACCAGGATGTTGAATACGAGATACAGCCAGCACCCGGCGCGAAACAGGTCCGGGTTGGCCATTTCCAGCAGCTCGGTGTCCAGGCTGCTGGAAATCAACAACACCAGCATGATGCCGATGGTCAGTCGATAAAGATGATAAAGCCGCAGTATGCGCTGAGCCTGAGGACTGCCCAGCGACAGTGTTTCAGCGATCACGTGCCGCGGGGCCTTCTAGCCGATGGGCCTCGCTGCAATACCATTGATTGGCCTGGCTCAGTGCTCGGTCCTGTGGCAGGTGAACACCGCATTGAGCGCAGCGGACCATGGGCGCAGCAGCACTTTCAGGGGCGGGGGCAGCGGGTTTGCGGCGTGCAGCAGGAGGGTTGATCAGACGCTTGATGAACCACACGGCCGCAGCAATAAGCGCGACCCACATAATTAAGCGAATCATGATTTCCAGCTTGGTGATTGGAGATTTTCGCAGTGTAGCGAAGGCGGGGGGTTGTGTCTCTGATGCTGTCTGGAAGATGCGATCCTCGGTTGGAGCGTGGCTTGCCCGCGAATCAGGCGCCGCGGTTTGTCAGGCATGCCGCGTTATGTTTCTTCGCGGGCAAGCCTCGCTCCAACAGGGAAAAACAAAAAAAGGCCCGAAGGCCTTTTTTTTGATTCACGCATGGATCAGTCGAACAGACCCAGCGTCATGTAGCTGAACCACGAACGGTCGTTAGTGCCTGCCGCTTCTGCTGCTTCGCGTTCCTGTTCGTCGAGTTCTGCCTGGTTTTCCGGCAGCAGCTCTTTCGGGATCGCGTCCTTGGCGTCCTGGTACTGACGGATCACATCCTGGTTGGCGCGGGTCTGGCCCGGCGGCAGCGGCGGATTGCTTTCGATCAGACCCAATGTCGCCTTGGACAGCCACGAACGGTTGTCGGCCTCGGCTTCACGCGGCACGAACTGACCGTCGACCAGTTGCGGGTGGTTCGGGTAGTTGGCCTTGAGCACTTCCAGGCTGGTGGCCGACAGGTCGTCCAGATGCAGGCGCTGGTAGGATTCGACCATCACTGCCAGGCCGTCACCCACGGATGGGGTTTCCTGGAAGTTTTCGATCACGTAACGGCCACGGTTTGCAGCGGCGACGTACGCCTGACGGGTCAGGTAGTAGTCGGCAACGTGGATTTCGTAGGAAGCCAGCAGGTTGCGCAAGTAAATCATGCGCTGCTTGGCGTCCGGCGCGTAACGGCTGTTCGGGTAACGACTGGTCAGCTGCGCGAACTCGTTGAACGAGTCACGTGCTGCGCCCGGGTCACGCTTGGTCTGGTCCAGCGGCAGGAAGCGCGCCAGCAGGCCAACGTCTTGGTCGAAGGAGGTCAGGCCTTTCATGTAGTAGGCGTAGTCGACATTCGGATGCTGTGGGTGCAAACGGATGAAACGCTCGGCAGCAGACTTCGCGGCCTCCGGTTCGCCGTTCTTGTAGTTCGAGTAGATCAGCTCAAGCTGAGCCTGATCGGCATAGCGCCCGAACGGATATCGCGATTCCAGCGCCTTGAGCTTGTCAGTGGCGGTCGAATAGCTGTTGTTGCCCAGGTCGGCCTGCGCCTGCTGGTACAGCTCGACTTCGCTGAGGTTTTCGTCGATCACTTCCTTCGACGAGCAGGCAGCGGTGAGTGCGAGGATGGCGATCAGCAGCAGGTGTTTCACTTGCATGGCGGCTTGCGTCCCTATAACGGTCGCTGTCTTGGGCGAGACCGTCCTGTTATGATGAGCGCCCCGCGGAACCCCCGGGGCAAAAGACGCCGTATTTAACCACAAGCGCGCTGCCGAAACCAAAGGCTAGCCGCCACCTAGTCTGGCCATGTCCGAAAATATAGAACTTCGCGCAGAGGTGCCGTCCGAATTGGGCGGTCAACGCCTCGATCAAGTCGCTGCACAATTATTCGCTGAGCACTCGCGCTCGCGCCTTTCTGCCTGGATCAAGGACGGCCGTCTGACGGTGGACGGAGGCGTATTGCGCCCTCGTGACATCGTGCACGGTGGTTCTGTTCTGCAACTGATTGCCGAGCAGGAGGCCCAGGGAGAATGGGTCGCCCAGGACATCGCGCTCGATATCGTCTATGAAGACGACCAGATTCTGGTCATCAACAAACCTGCCGGTCTGGTGGTGCATCCTGCTGCCGGTCATGCCGATGGCACCTTGCTCAACGCCTTGCTGCACCACGTGCCGGACATCATCAATGTGCCGCGCGCCGGTATCGTGCACCGTCTCGACAAGGACACCACTGGTCTGATGGTGGTCGCCAAGACGATTCAGGCGCAGACCCAACTGGTCACCCAGCTGCAAAGCCGCACGGTCAGCCGCATCTATGAGTGCATCGTGATCGGCGTGGTGACGGCGGGCGGCAAGATCGACGCGCCGATTGGCCGTCACGGCCAGCAGCGTCAGCGCATGGCGGTGATGGAAGGCGGCAAGCAGGCGGTGAGTCATTACCGTGTGCTCGAACGTTTCCGCTCCCACACCCATGTGCGGGTCAAGCTGGAAACCGGCCGTACGCACCAGATCCGTGTCCACATGGCGCACATCAACTACCCGTTGGTGGGCGATCAGGCCTACGGTGGCCGCTTCCGTATCCCACCTGCAGCCAGCATGACCATGGTCGATTCGCTGAAAACCTTCCCGCGTCAGGCGCTGCATGCTCGTTTCCTTGAGCTGGATCACCCGACGACCGGTAAGCGCATGAGCTGGGAATCGCCTCTGCCTGACGACTTTGTCTGGCTGCTGTCGCTGCTCAAGCAGGACCGCGAGGCGTTCATCGGGTGAATGACTGGCTGATCCCTGACTGGCCCGCGCCTGCGGGGATCAAGTCGTGCGTCACCACCCGCAGCGGCGGCGTCAGTCTGGCGCCGTTCGATAGCTTCAATCTGGGCGATCATGTCGATGACGACCCGCAGGCTGTCGCAGCAAACCGCACGCGCTTGACCGCTCAGCTGAATATTCAGGCCGCGTGGCTCAAGCAAGTACATGGCGTTGTCGTGGCAGAAGCCGATCCGGCGCATGTAGTTGAAGCGGATGCGAGCTGGACTGACGCCCCCGGCATCGCCTGCACCATCATGACTGCCGATTGCCTGCCTGCTCTTTTTTGCGACCGGGCCGGTACTCGCGTGGCGGCGGCGCATGCGGGGTGGCGCGGGCTGGCGGCGGGCGTGCTTGAAGCGGCTGCCGATAGCTTGAGCGTCGCACCTGCCGAGATACTCGTCTGGCTCGGCCCGGCCATTGGTCAGCAGTCGTTCGAGGTCGGTGGGGAAGTTCGCGAGGCCTTTATAAGCACGCATCCGCAAACCGACGCGGCTTTCATACCCAGCGAAAATCCTGGCCGTTTCATGGCTGACATTTATGCCCTGGCCCGTCTGCGGCTTGCAGCTCATGGAATCACTGCCGTCTATGGTGGTGGTTTTGACACCGTTACTGATCCCCGCTTCTATTCCTACCGGCAAAGCTCTCGCAATGGCCGCTTTGCTTCGCTGATCTGGATTGATCCGGTCTGATTTTTCTGTGCATCGCCGAACAGTGTCCCTGACGCAGCCCTATCGCGCAGAAAACACGCTCCCGTAGGAGCGGCCTTAGCCGCGAAGATGTGGGCCTATGCGCTGCGTCTTTATCGTCAGCACCATCGCTCGCGGCTAAAGCCGCTCCTACGGAAAATATCAACTCAGAGGGTCATCCCGTGTTTGACGGGTAGCTCAATGAAGGCTTTTCTTCCTGCATTGCTGACTTGCGTCAATCAAATTCTGCTTGAATCTCACGCAACTGCCCGCATGTAGTGGGCATCCAGCAGGTTTTAGTTATAGGTGTGTTCATTGCTCCGGCCTGCTTATAGAGGAAGGTGACAAATGCGTATCGATAGATTGACCAGCAAACTTCAGTTAGCGTTATCCGATTCCCAATCCCTGGCGGTCGGCCTCGACCATCCGGCCATTGAATCCGCGCACCTGATGCAGGCGTTGCTTGATCAGCAAGGCGGCACCATCAAGCCTCTGCTGATGCAAGTGGGCTTTGACGTCAACAGCTTGCGTAAAGAGTTGAGCAAAGAGCTCGACCAGTTGCCAAAAATCCAGAACCCCACCGGCGACGTGAACATGTCCCAGGATCTGGCGCGCCTGCTCAATCAGGCCGATCGCCTGGCACAGCAGAAAGGCGACCAGTTCATCTCCAGCGAACTGGTGCTGCTGGCGGCCATGGACGAGAACAGCAAGCTCGGCAAATTGCTGCTCGGCCAGGGCGTCAGCAAGAAGGCGCTTGAAAATGCGATTACCAACCTGCGCGGCGGCTCTGCGGTCAATGACCCCAATGTCGAAGAATCCCGCCAGGCCCTGGACAAATACACCGTTGACCTGACCAAACGCGCCGAAGAAGGCAAGCTCGACCCGGTGATCGGTCGTGACGACGAAATTCGTCGCACCATCCAGGTACTGCAGCGCCGCACCAAAAACAACCCGGTCTTGATTGGCGAACCCGGCGTCGGTAAAACCGCGATTGCCGAAGGTCTGGCGCAGCGGATCATTAATGGCGAAGTGCCGGACGGCCTTAAAGGCAAGCGCTTGCTGTCCCTGGACATGGGCTCGTTGATTGCCGGTGCCAAATTCCGTGGTGAGTTCGAGGAGCGCCTCAAGTCGCTGCTCAATGAGCTGTCCAAGCAGGACGGGCAGATCATCCTGTTCATTGACGAGCTGCACACCATGGTCGGCGCCGGTAAAGGTGAAGGCTCCATGGACGCAGGCAATATGCTCAAGCCGGCCCTGGCCCGTGGCGAGCTGCATTGCGTCGGCGCGACCACGCTCAATGAATATCGACAATATATAGAGAAGGACGCAGCCCTCGAACGTCGCTTCCAGAAAGTCCTGGTGGACGAGCCGAGCGAGGAAGACACCATCGCGATCCTGCGGGGCCTCAAGGAGCGCTACGAGGTCCACCACAAGGTGGCGATTACCGACGGCGCGATCATCGCGGCTGCCAAGTTGAGCCATCGCTATATCACGGACCGCCAATTGCCGGACAAGGCCATCGACCTGATCGACGAAGCCGCCAGCCGCATCCGTATGGAAATCGACTCCAAGCCCGAAGTGCTCGATCGCCTTGAGCGTCGCCTGATTCAGTTGAAGGTCGAATCCCAGGCCTTGAAGAAGGAAGACGACGAAGCGGCGATCAAGCGCCTGGAAAAACTTCAGGAAGAAATCGTTCGCCTGGAGCGTGAATACGCCGATCTTGAAGAGATCTGGACCTCGGAAAAAGCCGAAGTCACCGGCTCGGCGCAGATCCAGCAGAAAATCGAGCAGTCGCGTCAGGAGCTGGAAGCGGCGCGCCGTCGTGGCGACCTTAACCGCATGGCTGAATTGCAGTACGGGATCATCCCGGATCTGGAGCGCAGCCTGCAAATGGTCGATCAGCACGGCAAGCCTGAAAACCAGCTGCTGCGCAGTAAAGTCACCGAGGAAGAAATCGCCGAAGTGGTGTCCAAGTGGACCGGCATTCCGGTGGCCAAGATGCTCGAAGGTGAGCGCGAGAAGCTGCTTAAGATGGAAAGCCTGCTGCACAAGCGCGTCATCGGCCAGAACGAGGCGGTGGTGGCGGTAGCCAACGCGGTACGTCGCTCCCGGGCCGGGTTGTCCGACCCGAACCGCCCAAGTGGTTCGTTCATGTTCCTGGGCCCAACCGGCGTGGGCAAGACCGAGCTGTGCAAGGCGCTGGCCGAGTTTCTGTTCGACACTGAAGAAGCCATGGTGCGTATTGATATGTCCGAGTTCATGGAGAAACATTCCGTGGCTCGTCTGATCGGTGCACCACCGGGTTATGTTGGCTATGAAGAAGGCGGTTATCTGACCGAAGCGGTGCGGCGCAAGCCTTACTCGGTGATCCTGCTGGATGAAGTCGAGAAGGCGCACCCGGATGTGTTCAACATTCTGCTGCAGGTGCTCGAAGATGGCCGTCTGACCGACAGCCACGGGCGCACCGTGGATTTCCGCAATACCGTGATCGTCATGACCTCCAACCTGGGCTCGGCACAGATTCAGGAACTGGTGGGTGATCGTGAGGCGCAGCGCGCCGCGGTCATGGATGCGGTGAGCAGTCACTTCCGGCCAGAATTCCTCAACCGGATCGACGAAGTGGTGATCTTTGAGCCTCTGGCCCGGGATCAGATCGCTGGCATCACGGATATTCAGCTGGCGCGCCTGCGCAGCCGCCTGACCGAACGTGAGTTGTCGCTGGAGCTGAGCCCCGAGGCGATGGATAAGCTCATCGCGGTGGGTTACGACCCGGTGTATGGCGCGCGGCCTCTCAAGCGTGCGATCCAGCGCTGGATCGAAAACCCGTTGGCGCAGTTGATCCTGTCGGGTGGCTTCATGCCGGGTTCGAGTGTCACCGGCACCGTGGTCGATGACGAGATCGTCTTCAGCTGATAGGATTCGCCGCTCAGGTTCGTTGGCGATGTTTTATCGCTGGCGATCCTGGCGCTATGAGTAGACTGATTTGCGTGGGCTGAAAGGCCATCTGAAAAAAAATCGCAAATCATTGTCTTAAAAGCAATTTAAGGGGTTGACACCTCTTTTTAAAATTGTAGAATAGCGCGCCTCAGAGACGTGAACGCAGCGATGCAAACACATCGAAGAGGTTGAATTAACAAGTTAACAGAGCGTTAGTTCAAGGCTTTAAAGTTGTAGAAGTTGCATCTGAAATCGATAAGTTCCGCGATAGCTCAGTTGGTAGAGCAAGTGACTGTTAATCACTGGGTCCCTGGTTCGAGTCCAGGTCGTGGAGCCAGATTTCAAAATGTAGCTGTATCGGGGTATAGCGCAGTCCGGTAGCGCGCCTGCTTTGGGAGCAGGATGTCAGGAGTTCGAATCCCCTTACCCCGACCATTTTTGGGTCGTTAGCTCAGTTGGTAGAGCAGTTGGCTTTTAACCAATTGGTCGTAGGTTCGAATCCCACACGACCCACCATTTTTGGCCTCAACAGCAATGTTGGGGCCGAATCTTATAGATCTGATGCCATTCGCATCAGTTCGCAGACGGCTGGTTGAGGCGTCTTTAAAAAGTTTCAAACGGGGTATAGCGCAGTCCGGTAGCGCGCCTGCTTTGGGAGCAGGATGTCAGGAGTTCGAATCCCCTTACCCCGACCATATTTACAAAGAAGCCCGATTTTCGCCTTGTGCGAAGTCGGGCTTTTTTGCGTCTGCCTGAGTCCAGGACATTTCCTGTAAAAGCGTGCTTGCCCGCGATGGCAGCCTGTCTGACCCACTGCTTTCGTGCCCGTCGTAACCTCCGAATGGTCCTACAAGGACCGTGTCGCTGATCCTTCAATACCCTCAGCCATTTCCACCCGATTGCGCCCACGCTGTTTGGCGAAGTACAGGGCTTGGTCGGCTGCTCTCAACAAGCCGGTGGTGGTGTCGTGTTCGTTCGGCACGATCAGCGCAAAGCCCAGGCTGACAGTCAGGTTTTTGAAGGGTGAAAGCGCATGGGGCAAGCCCAGGTCCTCAATGGCCTGACACACCATTTCCGCGGTCATCATCGCGTGCTCTTCATTGCTGGACTGGGAAATGATAGCGAACTCTTCGCCGCCATATCGCGCCACGAAGTCGCCGCTGCGGCGCACATGGTCTCTAAGCGCCAAGGCTACATGGCGCAAGGCATCATCGCCCGCCTGGTGGCCGTAGTGGTCGTTGTACTGCTTGAAAAAATCCACATCGAGCATGGTCAGCATTAAGCCCTGGCCATTGCGGCGCGCACGGCTCCACTCGCTGCTGAGGGTTTCGTCGAACTGGCGACGGTTGGGAATTCCGGTCAGCCCGTCGGTGTTGCTGATCGCGGCCAGTTGCAGGTTGGAGCGCTCCAGCTCCAGAGTGCGGCCTTTGACGCGACTTTCCAGCTCAAGCTCGCGCACTTGCAACTCCTCCAGCAGAACCGCAAAGCCGATGCCGATAAGGCACAGGGTGAAAATGAACTCCTGAGCGCGCAGCACCTGCAATTGCATGGGTATATCACCAAAAGGCTTGAGCCCGCTGGTCATCATCAGGGTGAGCGACAGGGAGAGCAGTGCGACGAATACCGCTGTCCAACGGATGCCAAAGCGGAAGGCGATCACGGCCGCGCAGGGTAAAAGCAGCGTCGGCGAGCCGGTAAATTCGTCCATTACGCCGCCGAAGTGGGCCGCGGTGGCAGCGACCAGCATCAACAGCGTGACGGCCAGCAAGATGTTGTCGAAGCGCGTCAGGCGTTTTTCCTGACGTGACGGCTGGATAAACGCCAGCAGCAGCGGGGTGTAAATCAGCAGGCCGAGCGCATCACCGAACCACCACAAGCGCACCAGGGTGAGGTACGCGCTGGTTGCGCCGGAGACCTGCTGCAGCACAACCGCCGCCAGCAGGCTCGCCGTGAGCGCGGCAATCAGTGGCCCGGCGAGAATGAATTTGACCAGATCTTCCAGCCGCTGCAATCGCAGACACGCGCCAGTTCGTTTCAACAGCAGGAAAGTAATCAGCACTTCGGTGAGATTGACCGCGCTGAGCAGCAGCGCTTCAAGCCAGTTGAATGTGCCCAGGTTGCCCAGCATGTCCGAGCAGAGCGTGACAGCTGCCAGCAGCGGCAGGCGCCGTCCTTCGGTGCGCAACAACGCGCTCAGCAATACCGCGTTGGGCAGCCAGATGACCACAACGTTGTCCTGCGTGACAGCGCAGAGGAAGGTCAGCTTGACGCTGGCAAAGTGAATCAGCAGAAGCAGCGCGCAGAACAGCCAACCGGGTCGCTTCCAGAATGTGTCGCGAGCGATCATCACCAACTTCCAGGTCCGGTTCGGCGGGAATGATCGTCTGGGGCTAATAACCTTGTCAACGTTGGGTGCTCTGCGACGCGGTTCACAGGTGGGTCAGTGAGTGGATGCGCAGCAGTCGGTCACGATGGCGATGCACTGGCTGGTCGCCATCGAGACGTTATCGCAAGGCTGAAACCATCAATGCAGCTTCATGCGCGGTTCGGTGCCTTTGCCGATGCGGCTGCCGAGCATCAGCATCAGGGTGCGGAAGGTACCGTAAAGGGCCATCTGGTGCATGCGGTAGAGGGACACGTAAAACATCCGCGCCAGCCAGCCTTCGAGCATCACACTGCCGGTCAGGTTGCCCATCAGGTTACCCACTGCCGAGAACTTGGACAGCGAGATGAGCGAGCCGTAGTCGGTGTATTTGTATTCCGACAAGGCCTTGCCTTCAATGCGCTGGCGCAGCGATTTCACCAGCAAAGACGCCTGCTGGTGCGCCGCCTGGGCCCGTGGCGGCACATTGCGGTCCGAGCCTTTCTGCGGGCAGGCCGCGCAATCGCCAAAGGCAAAAATGTTGTCATCGCGGGTAGTCTGCAACGTGGTGCGTACTTGCAGCTGATTGATGCGATTGGTTTCCAGGCCGTCGATGTCCTGCAGGAAGCCTGGTGCCCGAATGCCTGCCGCCCAGACCTTCAGCTGCGCGGGGATGACCTGGCCACTGGCGGTGATCAGCGTGTCGGCGGTCACTTCGCTGACGGCCGCGTTGGTCAACACCGTCACGCCGAGCTTTTCCAGGGTTTTATGCACAGGCCCGCCGATGCGTTCCGGCAGGGCAGGCAACACCCGCGGGCCCGCTTCGATCACGGTAATGCGCAGGTTCTCAGGCTTGATCCGGCCCAGCCCGTAAGCGGCCAGTTCGTGGGCAGCGTTGTGCAGTTCGGCGGCCAGTTCGACCCCGGTTGCCCCGGCGCCGACAATCGCCACAGTGATTTCCTCGGTGCCATCAGCTTGCCCCGCGTGAGCGCGCAGGTAGTGGTTGAGCAGTTGCTGATGGAATTTCTCGGCCTGCACGCGGCTGTCCAGAAACAGGCAATGCTCGGCTGCGCCCAGGGTGTTGAAATCGTTGGTCGTGCTGCCGACGGCGATTACCAGCGAGTCATATTCCAGGCTGCGTGCCGGAACCAGTTCCAGGCCCTGTTCATCCAGGGTCGCGGCCAGATGAATCTGACGCGCTGCGCGGTCCAGACCGGTCATGCGGCCGAGCTGGAACTGGAAGTGGTTCCACTTGGCCTGCGCCACGTAGTTCAGCTCGTCTTCATAGGAGTTGAGCGAGCCCGCCGCCACTTCGTGGAGCAATGGTTTCCAGATGTGCGTCAGGTTGGCGTCGACCAGCGTCACGCTGGCCTTGCCTTTCTTGCCCAGGGTTTTACCCAGGCTGGTGGCCAGCTCCAGACCGCCGGCGCCGCCGCCAACGATGACAATACGATGAGTCATAGGGATATCTCATAAGGTTTAAGGAATTCAGGGAGACGGAGTCGATCTTCGCGAGCGCCCAAGTGCTGCTCATAGCGTCAGATAACTCAACAGTCGGCTCAACAGGCCCAGGGCAATCACCACGGCGAGCACCACGATCAGGAGCAGCCACGGCCGGAAAGGTCGGCGCTCGACTTGATGCTGAGGGGCTTGCAGGTACTCTTCGACACGCTTCTGGTCTTCAGGGTTCAGGCGACTGGACATGGCAGCCTCGTAAAAGAGGATGATTATTCGACGATCAGCTCCAGCGGTTCGACACGCAAAGCGTCATCAAGACGAATGATTCCGCTTTGTATCACTCGTGCAGTGATTCCGCCATGCCCGCGTACCGCTTGAAACGTCCCGTGACCCAGCCGCTGCTCAAGCCGAGCGCACGGCTGGCACCAGCCGGTGGTTTCCAGAATCGCCTGGCCGATCCTGAAGCGACGGCCCTTGAGGCTGAACAGGTTGATGCCGCTGATCACCAGATTGCGCCGCAGGTCCTGAGGCACGATGGGTTGATCGGCGGGGCGGCTCAGCAATGAGGCGACCACCGGCAGATGTTCCCACTGAATCAGCGTCACCTGCCGCGCATTGCGTGGGCCTGGGCGAGCGTGATCGCCCGTCAGACCTGCTTCGCGGCGGGCTTCCACAGCCTCCAGTTCGACCATCTCGCCACGGGATTCCGGGCGTACACCAATCCAGCGCACGCGGCCGGTTTGCGGCACATCGGCCAGCAGTTCCTGCAAGGGGCTCATAAGCTGATTCCAACGTCAAAAACGACACTGCGACCCAGGTTGGTCCGCAGGAAATCCGGTGCATCCGGGTGGGCAAACAGCACTCGGGCAAATGTAGGTCCGACCAGTGACAACGAGCGCCAGCCCTGGCGAAGGTATTCGGTGGGCGGCGGGAAGTGGCTGTTGAGGTCCAGCACTTCGCGCTTGAGACTGGCGAAGGCAATGATGTCCAGCTCACCCAGGTCCAGGCCGCGCTCCTGATAGTTGTGCGCTTTCTTGCGCAAGGTCGGCGCCAGGCGTTGCAGCAGTTCAGAGGCCGGGATGCGTTTGGGCTTGGCTTCGCGGCGTACCAGTTGACTCAAGGAAAACGCGCCACGGCGACGGGCGAGCTCTTCGCGCCATTCGTCATTGAGGCGACGCCCTTCGTCGAGCACGAAAAATACCTCGAAACAGGCATCTCGAAACAGCACATCCGGCGGTTCCTGCCCGGCCGCAGCGAAGTCTTCGTTGCGGTGAGGGATGTTCAGGCCTTGCAGCAATCGCTGACAAACCCATCGCTCACGCTCCCACTTGCGCGCATTGGAAAGAAACGCGTTGGCTTGTTCGGCCTGGATCGTGAGCAGGCGCAAGTAGTCTGAGTCATCCATAAGGCCAAGCTTAGCGTCCAAATCGGGGTGACTGGAAGCAGGAGTGCTGCTAATGGCTGTTGATGAACCTATGGGAGCGGTCGTTGCCCGCGATAAGGCCACCTCGTTTTTACAGATAGAGCACCGAAACCTTATCGCGGGCAAGCACCGCTCCCACCCCACCCCGCCTGGATCAACCAATCTCCGGCTGATTTCAGCTATCGTGTCCGCCCACGCATTCATCCGGGAGCATTGCACCCTTGAAACTCTGGACCCTTCTGCTGTTGAGCTTATTGCCGTTTGCTGCCCAGGCGATCGAGATCGGCGACTCGCTGCCGCCCTGGAGCCTGTTCGATCAGTTCGACGAGCCGTACGTCATGGACCCGCCTAACACCCAGACCATTCTGGTCGCCAGCAGCATGAGCGCGGGCAAGATCATGGAAAAGGCCCTCAAGGACAAACCCAAAGGCTTTCTTGAGGCCCGCAAAACCGTGTTCATCGCCAATATCGAACCGATGCCTGCCTACGTCACCAAATTTTTCGCCGTGCCAAAGATGCGTAAGGTCTACTCCTATCGGGTAGCCCTGGACCGCGAAGCGCAGATCGCGCCAGGTTACGGCGGTGATGCAGCCGCCGTTCAGTGGCTGCAGCTCAAAGACGGCAAGCTGGTTGACCGACGTGAGTTCAACGGCCCTGACGCATTGCGCGAGGCACTTGAGAAACCATGATCGGCGCGCGGCTCATCTTCCCCGAGGCATTGAAATGGCTTTTCCTTTAGTTACGCGCTTGTCCTCGATGAACGATAACGCGGTGTGACATGCAGACCGCGCTGGCTGCATCGCGGGCAAGCGCGCTCCTACAGGGTCCTATGTTTGCTGCGGGATCTCCTGCAGAGGCCGCGTTTGTCGATGAGCAAATAGATAGAGCAGGGAGGCGTCGGTATCTTTTCGATCAATGCCGCTCAGGAAAATCCCCGGAGAATAGCTCGTCTTCGGCATCCGGGCTGACCGGAATGGCGTGCTCTTCAGAGGCCCAGGCGCCCAGGTCGATCAGCTTGCAGCGTTCGGAGCAGAACGGCCGTGCAGGGCTGGCGGCGCTCCATTCCACGGGGGCGCCGCAGGTTGGGCAGTCGACGGTTGTTGGTTGGCTCGAGGGTGTGCTCATGCCTGTTCTCCGGATAAAGTTAAATAGTAGTGGTGCAGACGCTCGACTTCGCTTCGCAGCCAGGCGGTGTCACGGTCATTGACCAGCACATCGTCGGCGCGACTCAATCGGTCTTCACGACTGGCCTGGGCCTTGAGAATCGCCTGGACCTGCTCCTGGCTTGAGTGGTCGCGCAGCATGGTGCGTTCCACTTGCAAGTGCTGCGGCGCATCGATCACCAGAATGCGTCGGGCCATTTTCCATTGGCCGGACTCGATCAGCAGCGGCGAGACCAGAATCGCGTAGGGCGATGTGGCGCTGGCCAGATCGCGACGGATTTCCTGACCAATCAGCGGATGCAACAGGGCTTCAAGCCAGCGGCGCTGTTCAGCGTCCTCGAAGATCAGCCCGCGCAAAGCCGTGCGATTGAGCGTGCCATCGTTCTGCAGCACCGTCGGGCCGAAGTGATCGGCAATCAACTGCAGGGCAGGGCGACCCGGTTCAACCACCCAGCGGGCGGCATGGTCGGCATCCACCACGTGAATGCCCAGGTCGATAAAGCACTGCGCGGCGGCACTTTTACCGCTGCCAATGCCGCCTGTGAGGCCAAGAATCCAGGGTTTGAAAGCAGCTTGGGTCATCTGAAACCGGCGAAGTGCATATAAGAGTCGGTTATTTGACCACCCCAGAGCAAAGCGATCCAGCCCGCGATGGCCAGATAAGGACCAAAGGGGATTGGCGTGCTGGTTTCGGCATTGCGCAAGCGCAAGGTGATCACACCGAGCACCGCGGCCACCAGCGAAGACAACAGAATGGTCAGCGGCAGGATCTGCCAGCCACCCCAGGCGCCGAGCATGGCCAGCAACTTGAAGTCGCCATAGCCCATGCCTTCCTTGCCGGTGATCAGCTTGAACAGCCAGAACACCGTCCACAACGTCAGATAACCCGCCACCGCACCCCAGAGCGCATCGCCCAGCGTCGTGAACAGGCCAAACGAATTGACGATCAGCCCGATCCACAGCAGCGGCAACACTAACGAATCCGGCAGCAATTGGTGGTCGGCATCAATCAGACTCATGGCCAGCAGGCCCCAGCTGAGCAACAGCATCGCCGCTGCGGGCCAGCCGAAACCGAAGTGCCAGGCAACAAACCCGGACAGCAAACCACACGCCAGCTCCACCAGCGGGTAGCGCTTGCTGATCGGGGTTTTGCAGCTGGAACACTTGCCGCGCAACAGCAGGTAACTGACGACCGGCAGGTTCTCCCATGGACGGATCTGGTGCGCGCAGTTCGGGCAGCGTGAGTGGGGCAGGATCAGGTTGAAGGTTTCGCCTTGCGCCTCGGCAGGCAGGCCGAGCATGTCACGGGACTGAACCTTCCAGTCACGCTCCATCATGATCGGCAGGCGATAGACCAGCACGTTGAGGAAACTGCCGACCAGCAAGCCAAGGATCAGCGCCGATAAAACAAAGGCCAGCGGGGAGCTGGCCAGGAGGTCGAGGATGAGCATGGTTAGATGGCGTTTCCAAGCTGGAAGATGGGCAGGTACATGGCAAGCACTAGACCGCCGACCACAACACCGAGGAAGGCCATGATGATCGGTTCCATCAAACTGGTCATGCTGTTAACCATGTTGTCGACTTCGTCCTCATAGTAAGTCGCGACCTTGTCCAGCATCGTGTCCAGCGCACCTGACTCTTCCCCGATGGCGGTCATCTGAATCGCAAGCGAAGGAAAGACCCCAGTACTGCGCATCGAGTAGTTCAACTGCATACCCGTTGCGACGTCATTCTTGACCTTATTCACCGCATTGCGGAAAACCACGTTACCGGTAGCGCCAGCAACTGATTCCAGTGCTTCGACCAACGGGACGCCGGCAGCAAAGGTAGTTGCAAGGGTCCGAGCGAAACGGGCCACCGACGATTTATAGATCAGTGGTCCCACAATCGGTACTTTGAGCAGGAATCGGTCTTTGCGGTTTCTGAACTCAACGGAGGTTTTATTGAGGTGTTTGAACGCATATACGCTGGCGATAATGGCGCCGAGAATTCCCAGCCACCATTTTTGGGTGAACTCGGAAAGCCCGACCACCATCTGGGTGAACAGCGGGAGTTCTGCACCAAAACTGGAAAAAACTTGCTGGAATTGAGGGACCACCTTGATCAGCAGAATACCGGTGACGATGAGCGCGACAATCATTACCGCAATCGGGTAAGTCATGGCTTTCTTGATCTTGGATTTAAGCGCCTCGGTTTTCTCCTTATACGTCGCAACCCGAGCCAGCAGCGTCTCAAGTGCTCCGGACTGCTCGCCAGCGCTGACCAGGTTGCAGTACAGCTCGTCGAAATAGCGCGGCCTTTTTCTCAAGGCCACAGCGAAGCTATTACCCGCTGCCACATCATCGCGAAGCTCCTCGATAAGCTTGCGCATGTTGGGGTTTTCCGCACCATCGATAATGATGTCGAATGACTGTAATAACGGGACGCCCGCCTTCATCATGGTCGACATCTGCCGGGTGAAAAAAGCAATGTCCAGTGGCTTGACTGCCTTGCCCTGGCCAAACAGCGATACAGGCTTCTTGCGCACTTTGGTGGGGTTGATGCCCTGTTTGCGCAACTGTGCCTTGATCAGCGCCGGGTTATGGCCGCTCATTTCGCCGATGGTTTTCGCGCCTTGTTTGTCAGTGCCTTCCCAAGTGTAAACAATGACTTTTGCTGCTTTGCTGGCCATGCTCAATCCTTGGTCACGCGGTTGACTTCTTCAAGACTGGTGATGCCTTGCATGGCTTTGATCAGCCCCGAAGTGCGTAAATCGTTGAACCCGTCTTTGCGCATCTGAATGGAAATATCCAGCGAGTTGCCTTCTTCCATAATGATGCGTTCCAGTTCCGGCGTCTTCTTCACCACTTCGTATATCCCCACTCGGCCTTTATAGCCGCCATTGCACTGGTCACAGCCCACGGGCGTATATATCTTGAAAGTGCCGATCCTGTCTTGCGGGAAACCTTCCTTGATCAGGGTTTCCCGAGGGATGTCCGCTTCTTTCTTGCAGTGCGGGCACAGTTTGCGCGCCAGACGCTGGGCAATGATCAGGTTGATGGCGGTGGCGATGTTAAAGGCTGCGACACCCATATGATGCAAGCGGGTCAGGGTTTCTGCAGCGCTGTTGGTGTGCAGCGTCGACAGCACCATGTGCCCGGTCTGCGAAGCCTTGATGGCGATTTCGGCTGTTTCCAGATCTCGGATCTCGCCGACCATGATCACGTCGGGATCCTGACGCAGAAATGCCCGAAGGGCCTGGGAAAAGTCCATTCCTTGACGCGGATTGACGTTGACCTGGTTGATGCCCTCCAGGTTGATTTCTACCGGGTCTTCGGCGGTCGAGATATTGATGTCCACGGTATTGAGAATATTCAGCCCGGTGTACAACGAAACGGTTTTACCCGAGCCGGTCGGGCCAGTGACGAGGATCATCCCTTGGGGTTGTTTCAGTGCCTCCAGATACAGCTGTTTCTGTTCCGGCTCGTAGCCCAACGCGTCGATGCCCATTTGCGCGCTGGTTGGGTCAAGGATCCGCATCACAATCTTTTCGCCCCACAACGTGGGCAGGGTGTTCATGCGGAAGTCGATGGCCTTGGTTTTGGACACCCTTAGTTTGACTCGGCCATCTTGAGGCTTGCGGCGCTCGGAGATATCCAGCCCGGCCATGACCTTCAGGCGCGCGGCAATACGTCCGGCCAGATTGATCGGCGGTTTTGCCACTTCATGAAGGATCCCGTCAGTGCGCAATCGCACCCTGAACGACTTTTCATAAGGCTCGAAGTGCAGGTCTGAGGAACCCAGACGGATGGCATCCAGCAGCATTTTATTGACGAAGCGCACTACCGGGGCATCTTCGGCGTCATCCTGACCTGCAATGGATGTTTCTTTGACTTCGTCAGCGGCTTGGCTTTCCATGTCGAGATCGACGTCGGCAATGGAATTCAAGGAGCTATGGCTGTCGAAAAACCTCTCGATTGCGTCCGTCAGCTTGTCGTCTTCAACCAGAATGGCTTCAACATTAAGGCCGGTGCTGAATTGGATATCAGTGACCGCTTGGTGGCTGGTCGGGTCTGATATGCCTATATAGAGCTTGTTGCCGCGCCGCCATAACGGCAGGGCATGATGCTGGCGAACGAGTTTTTCGCTGACCAGCTCTTTAGGCTGGCCTTCCTTATCCACTGCATTAAGGTCCAGAAACGGTACGCCGAACTGATCGGATGCCATTTCTGCCAGCGTTAGCGCCTTTACCAGCCGGTTTTGCACCAGATAACTGATCAGTGAAACCTTGTCGCGCCGCGCTTGCTGATAAGCCTGCTGCGCCACCTTTTCCTCAAGAAGCTCGGCGACCACCAATTGTTTGGCCAAACCGGTCAGGACAACATCACTCATAACACCACCAGACCCATACAGTGTGTGGTTTATAGCCTAGTCAGACGACGCTGCCAATGACACAGCGCAAGGTGACGAAAATTGTCACTTTATACAGCTGTTGGGCGGCTGGATCGAAGGTGCGGAGCAGAGGGATTAGCAACAAAGCATGATTGAAATCAGATTGGCACGACCTATGCTAAGTCCTGTTCAGATAGCACCTTATTGACACACCGGAGTAGTACCTATGAATGCAGTACAAAAAGGCTTCACCCTGATCGAACTGATGATCGTGGTTGCGATCGTCGGTATTTTGGCTGCTGTAGCCATTCCACAATATAGTGATTACACCTCTCGAGCGCGAGCCTCTGCGACCGTGAACGACATTGCGTCTTATAAGAACGCTATCAGTTTGTGTGCGATGGAAACAGGTGCCTTGGCGGCATGTGGTGCAGGGACTAACGGAGTGCCGGCTTTGGCTGCGACCCCTAACACAGTCGGGCTGGGTATTACCGCAGGCGGTGTGATCTCGGGTACAAGCCTGGCAACGACAGCTGCTGGTGTTGGCCTCACGTTCACCCTTACTCCTACTTTTGCAGGCGGTAATGCGAACATGACATGGGCGATGACTACTGGCGCGGGCACTATCTGTGACGCCAACCGTGGCTTGAAGCCTGGCCAAGGCGGCTGCCCATAATCGCTTGATCCCGTGCGCTCAGACCCTGCTTATTTTGTTTATGCAGCGTATGTATTGCGGAACAAATGTGTAGCGAGTTTTGGCGGTCCTTAGCTAGAGTTTGGCTAGTATTGTTCATTGATCGCCGAAATAGCTCAGCCCGGTAGAGCAGCGCACTCGTAACGCGAAGGTCGCAGGTTCGATTCCTGTTTTCGGCACCGCAGACCCCAAAAGCCCGATCCATCTGGATCGGGCTTTTTCGTTTCCGCTATCCGCCGACCAAGGCTCAGGCCTTAACCTCATACAGCCCAAATTTCCTGCCGTCGACACAGCGCACCTTGGATCCATCTATATAAGCCATGTCGTGGCCGTCGTGGTCGACCAGACGTTGCGGTGGGGAGAGGACGAGGATGCCGATGTCGCCGCTCCAGTCGCGGCGCGGGTCGTGTTCGAGGTAGGCGTAAACCCTGCGATTCTGGATGCGCCACACCGGGTTGCGCTGGTCGGCGGCACGCACGTCGTAGGTGGCAGAGGGGTCGAAATTGAACTGAGCAGTCATAGGCATGTTTCCTTCTCAGCCCATGCCGACTGCTCAACGATTCAGGCCGATGCGTCGTTGTTGTTAAATGCTGCGTTCAGGTTAGTACAAAATTGTTCAGGGGGACGCGGTCTGTTGGCGCGAGGCTTGCCCGCGAAGATCGATACGCGGTCTGTCTGATGCACCGCGGCGCCTGATTCGCGGGCAAGCCTCGCTCCAACAGGTCTGGGCCTTACAGGCTCAAGCGCATCGACAGATCCACCGCCTTCACATCCTTGGTCAACGTCCCAATGGAGATGTAGTCCACGCCGGTTTCGGCAATGACGCGCAGGGTGTCGTCATTGATGCCGCCGCTGGCTTCCAGCTTTGCGCGGCCAGCGTTGAGGCGCACGGCTTCGCGCATGTCGTCGAGGCTCAGTTCATCGAGCATGACAATGTCAGCCCCAGCATCCAGGGCCTGACGCAGTTCAGCAAGGCTTTCGACTTCGATCTCCACCGGTTTGCCCGGGGCGATCTTGTGGGCAGCGGTGATCGCCTCGGCAATGCCGCCACAGGCCGCAATATGGTTTTCCTTGATGAGAAAGGCGTCGAACAAACCGATGCGGTGGTTGTGGCAGCCGCCGCAGGTCACTGCGTATTTTTGCGCCATGCGCAGGCCCGGCAGGGTCTTGCGGGTGTCGAGCAGTTTGACCTGGGTGTCGCTGACCAGGTCCGCGTAGTGCTGCGCTTTGGTGGCAACGCCGGACAGCATCTGCAGGAAGTTCAGAGCACTGCGCTCGCCGGTCAGCAGTGAGCGCGCAGGGCCTTCGAGGTGGAACAGCGCCTGATCAGGCTGCACGCGATCACCATCCACGACCTGCCAGTGCACCGCGACCCGCGGATCCAACTGGCGAAACACCGCATCGACCCACGCCGTGCCCGCAATAACCGCTGCGTCCCGGGAAATGATCGTGGCCTTGGCCAGTCGTTCGGCGGGGATCAATTGCGCGGTGATGTCGCCACTGCCGACGTCCTCCAGCAACGCACGGCGCACGTTGGCTTCGATTTCGGCGGTCAGGTTGGCGAGTTGTAGATTCGGCATAGCGGACTCCAGTTCCAGATGGCCGGAGTATAAGGCAGGTTGCCTGCCTGACCACAGCCGAGGCGCCCGGAACAGACCTACGCGCTGACGCTCGCGCTACAGCTGGTCGGGTTTTCAAAATGAGTTGCGATATAACGCATTTTCAGCGGTCTATCGCTGCACACGTCAATCCGTGTTGCCTGCGCAAATAATTGCACTCGCTGAAGACTGCGCTGGCTAATCGAATATAGTTTGAAACATAATGTGCCTTGTATTTGGCGTCATACATTTGACGTGGTGCGAAGTGCCCGGTTTGTGATGAGGTCGTGAGATGTTCGCTGGCAGGTGGCTTGATGCATAACGAAGATAAGGTAGTGCCGCTGAACAAGGCCAACGCCGATCCGGCGCTGAATTCGCCTCTGGCGCGGCTGCCTGTCGTTTTGCTCCAGGTACGCGACAAGGCCGCTCAGCAAATCAAGGACGCTCTGCAGGAGCTGTTCGACAACGCCGACGACACGCTGTTTGAAATGGCCGATCGCGCCCACAACAACACCGAACAAAACACCTTTTTTGAAGCCATGCGCGACTTGCGTCTCAAACGCAAAAGCATCGAGCGGGCGTTTCTCGATAAATTCTACGAGTCGTTTCTGCGCATCGGCCAGTACCAGATTGTCGAGCCGACCATCGCCACGCCGGTGTCTTTCGACAAGCTGGCGCTGGTGCATAACGACGATCTGGAAAAGACCGTAGCGGTGGACGCCATGGTCACCAAGGTGCTGAGCCGTGATGGCGTCGCCCTGGATCAACTGACCACGCGTTTGAATCATCTGATAACCCAGCCCCTGACCGTCGAGAGCAATCCGATGGGCCCGGCGAGGTTGTGCGATTTTTTCCTGCAGGCCGGGCGCAGTCTTGGCGTTGGCATCAAGGTCAAACTGATCATCCTCAAGCTGTTTGAGAAATATGTCCTGAGCGACGCCGACGAGCTGTATGGCGAAGCCAATCAGTTGCTGATCGCCACCGGTGTGCTGCCTGAGCTCAAGGCACTGCCAGCGCGCCGTTCCACGGACCGCGCCGCTCGCCAGCCCCGCGAACGGATCAGCGAGCAGTTTGCCGAACCGGGTGTGGCGCAGGCTGCGGACAAGCTGGACCATAGCGTTCAGGAGGTGTTTTCGGCATTGCAGGAGTTGCTGCTGCAGGTGCGCGGCAACCTCGTCCCGCGCCATGATGCCGGTGTCGAGCCGCGCCCGATTTCCAGTCAGGATCTGCTGCGCCTGCTCTCGCACCTGCAGCAATATGTGCCGCCTGCGGATGCGCCGGAAGATTTCGATCTGCGTAATCAGCTGGAGCAACTGCTCTCGCGGGTCAGCCTCAAAAGCGGCAAATTCCGCGTGGTCGGGGGCGTCGATGAAGATGTCATCAACCTGATCGCCATGCTCTTCGAGTTCATTCTTGACGACCGCAATCTGCCCGCGTCGCTGCGTGCCCTGATCGGTCGCTTGCAAATTCCGATGCTCAAGGTGGCGGTGCTCGACAAGAGTTTTTTCAGCCGTGGCAGCCACCCGGCGCGCCGTTTGCTGAACGAAATTGCCTCTGCTGCGTTGGGCTGGGGCGGGCGCGATGACTATCAGCGCGACTCGCTGTACCTGCGCGTCGAGCAGATCGTGCAGCGCCTGTTGAACGATTTTGTCGACGATCCGGCGATTTTCTCCGAACTGTTGGTGGATTTCCTGGCCTTCACCAGCGATGAACGCCGCCGCAGCGAACTGCTGGAGCAACGCACCCGCGACGCCGAAGAAGGCCGCGCTCGCGCAGAACTGGCGCGCCAGCGGGTGCAGCAGGAACTGAATCAGCGCCTGCTTGGCAAAGTCCTGCCCGAGGTCGTGGTTCGTCTGTTGCAGGAGGCCTGGAGCAAGGTGCTGCTGCTGACCTGCCTCAAACATGGCGACGAGTCACTGGAATGGCAGGCCGGGTTGGCTGCGATGGATGATCTGATCTGGAGCGTCGAGCTGCACGAAGAGGCCGAGGCGCGCCAGCGTCTGCTGGACCTGGTGCCGGGCCTGCTCAAGGCATTGCGTGATGGCCTGGCCAGCGCGGCGTTCGATCCGTTTGCGACCAGCGAATTCTTCAGCCAGCTGGAGGCGTTGCATGTGCAGGCCTTCCAGCATGTCTCGCGTACTCAGGACCTGGCTGGCAGCGCATCGGACGACGCTTGCGTGTCCAATGACAACGACGCAGCCAATGGCCCGGTGATGATCGAGGTGGTTGAAGAAATCGTCTTGATCGCGCCCGGTGAGCAATTGCTCAACGAGCCTGTGCTGCGCTTGCCTGATGACGACGCAGGGCTGGCTCAGGTTGATCAATTGCGCCTGGGCGGCTGGGTCGAGATTCAGGAAGATGAAGACCACCGACTGCGCTGCAAGCTGGCCGCCATCGTCGAGCCGAGCGGGCGCTATGTGTTCGTCAATCGCACCGGCATGAAGGTTCTGGAAAAAACCCGTATGGGCCTGGCCGTGGAATTCCGTCGCGGCACCATCCGCCTGCTCGACGATGCGCTGCTGTTCGACCGTGCACTGGAATCGGTGCTGGGGAATTTGCGCAAGCTCAAGGGGGCGTAGCTCCTGATCTGAAATGCAATTTTTTACCGTAGGAGCGGCTTTAGCCGCGAGCGATGGTGCTGACGATAAAGATTGCGCGCATAGGCCGACATCTTCGCGGCTAAAGCCGCTCCTACGGGTCCATGTCTGCTGCGTGACGAGCACACTCCTACACAACCCATCGCCGATTTACTCCCCCCTATTTTGTCCATCGCGGGCATACTTGCCGCTATCGATTTATCCGTGCAGGGAACCTCAATGCAACTCGATTGCGCAAGCGGCTGGTGCCACGGCGTGCATCACTGCCCATCGCCCAATTTCAATGCGCGGCCTGCCGGTGAAGTGTCTTTACTGGTGATCCACAACATCAGCCTGCCGCCCGCTCAGTTCAAGACCGGTAAAGTGCAGGCGTTTTTTCAGAATCAGCTGGATGTCACCGAGCACCCGTACTTTGCCGGGATTGCCGACCTGAAAGTCTCGGCCCATTTTCTGATTGAGCGTGATGGCGAGGTCACTCAGTTCGTCTCTTGTCTTGAGCGTGCGTGGCATGCCGGTGTTTCCAGCTTCGAAGGCCGGGATACCTGCAATGACTTTTCCGTGGGCATCGAGCTGGAGGGCACCGACGAGCAGCCTTTTACCGACGCGCAGTATGCCGCGCTGGTAGAGCTGACACGGCAACTGCAGGCGGCGTTTCCTGCCATCACGGCGCAGCGTATCTGCGGCCACAGCGACATCGCGCCCGGTCGCAAGACTGATCCGGGCCCCTATTTCGAATGGCCGCGCTACAAAGCGGCCTTGCAGGTTGGATGAGGGACAGGCAATGAGTTTTCTGGTGTTACTGCTGGCGGTCTTGATCGAGAAGTTCTCGGCGTTGCGCCAGCGTGTTCAGCGTGACGGGCTCTGGCTGGCGGAACTGCGCAGGCTTGAGGCAAAGCCGCGCACCGCGTCGCGGCCCTGGCTGGTTCTGGTCCTGACGGTACTGCTGCCGGTATTGCTGCTGGCGCTGATTCTGCTCGTACTGGGTTCTGTGGCCAATGGCTGGCTGGCTTTGCCGGTGCATGTATTGGTGCTGATTTACAGCCTGGGGCGCGGCGATTTGCTGGCGGCACTCGGGCCGTTCCGCGATGCCTGCCGACGCGGGGATGCGCAGGCCGCCGTGCATGTGGCCGAGCGCGACATGGGCGTGCAGGCCGATAACCCCGAAGAACTGCTGCGGGGCGTACAAAGCCACTTGCTGTGGCAGGCCTATCAAAGTTTCTTTGCAGTGATTTTCTGGTACGCCCTGCTCGGGCCGGTGGCGGCGCTGGCCTACCGGTTGCTGGCCTTGGCTGCGGAGCACGCCACGACGCCTGCGGTGGCCGATAACGCCGGGCAATTGCGCCATGCCTTCGATTGGGTACCGGTGCGTCTGTTGGCAGCGAGCTTCGCGCTGGTGGGCAACTTCGTCGCGGTGAGCCGAGTGATGCTCCACGAGCTGCTCAACTGGAACATCAGCGCTGCACAGTTGATCAGCAAGATCGGCTGCGTTGCCGGGGAAGTGCCAGCGCCAGTGGTCGGTGTCGAAGGGGTCAATAGCCTGGATGTGCTCTGGGAGTTGCTCGTGCGGGCCGCGATTGTCTGGTACGCCGGATTTGCGTTGTGGACGTTGTTGATCTGACCTCAACCGCTTGATTTCCTGCTTTGCGAACCCCCGTGGGACCGGCTGAAGCCGATCCCACGGGGCGACATATTCACCTCATATCCCAGCCAAACAATTCACAGGCATTGCGGGTACTGGCCTCGGCCAGTTGCTCTGCCGTTATCCCCATCAACGTCGCCAGGGCCGCGCAAATATCCGGCAGATGCTCCGGGCTGTTGCGTTGGCCGGGGTACATGGCGGGTGCCATGTCCGGGGCATCGGTTTCCAGCACCACAGACTCCAGCGGTAATTCGGCGAGAACCCGGTGCATGCGCAGCGCTTGCGGCCAGGTTGCGGCGCCGCCCAGGCCGAGTTTGAAGCCCAGCTTGATGTATTCCCGCGCTTCCTCCCGGCTCCCCGCAAACGCATGGATGATGCCGCTGCGCTTGAGCTTGAAACGCTTTAGGGTGGCGATTATATCCGCATGGCTGCGTCGCACATGCATCAAGGCGGGCAGGTTGCAGTCAGCCGCCAGTTGCAGTTGGGCGTCGAGCAGCTGCTGCTGGCGTTCACGGTTCAGGCTCTGGATGTAGTAATCCAGACCGATTTCACCCACTGCGCACAACTGCGGGTGACCCTTTAGCCGAGACAGCCAGTCGCCCAACTCGACGAGATGCTCGGGTCGATGCTCATCGATGTACACCGGATGCAAGCCAAACGCGGCATGCAACGCCGGGTTTGCAAGGGTCAATTCCCAGACCCGTTGCCAATTACGCTGATAAACCCCGAGTACCACGATCTTTTCCACACCCAGAGCCTTGCTGTTGGCGAGGACCGCCGCGCGGTCGCCGTCAAAGTCAGCAAAGTCCAGGTGGGTGTGGGTGTCGATCAGCTTCACATCAGGCCTCGTGAATGCGTTGCTTGAAGGTCCGCGCAATGGCGTGAACGCCAGGCTGGTAGTGGTTCTTCTCAATGGCGGCCAGGGCCAGCTCCAGTGCCGTGCTGGCGATCAGTTGGTGTTGTTGCGCCATGGCGTTGACTGGCAACGGCAGGAAGTCCAGCAACTGCGTGTCGCCAAAGGTACCCAGGTGGAACTGGGCCGGGTTGACTGCACGGCTTTGCAGCACATCGAAAATCCCCTGCAACAGCACGTACGAGGTGGTGACCAGCGCATCGGGGAAATGCCCCAGGCGGTCGAATACTTCGCGCATCAGCCGTTGTCCGCATTGGCGACTGAACGCTTCGCCATGCTCGATCATCACTGAGCCCTGAAAACCGTCCAGGGCGTGCTCGAAACCACTGCTGCGCGCACGACTTATGCTCAACTCGGGGCGTGCGCCGATCAGGGCGATATGCGCGGGCCGGGTCTGCAACAGGCTGCGGGTCAATTGCAGGCTGGCATCGTGGTCGTCGCTGACCACCGAGCAAAAGTGGCTGGCGTCCATTTCCCGGTCGATGGCGATGACCGGCAGCCCTTTGCCCTGCAGTTCGCGGTAACTGTCATCGCTGGCAGGCAGGCAACTGGCGACAAACAGCGCATCGCAGCGTCGGGCGCGGAACAGCTGGAGCAACTGCAGCTCACTGACCGGGTCGTCGTCCGAACTGGCAATCAGCAGCTGATAGCCATGAGCGCGCGCGCCTTGCTCAAGCAACTTGGCGATCCGTGCGTAGCTGGGGTTTTCCAGGTCCGGAAGAATGAATCCCAGGGTTCGCGTATGACGGCTGCGCAGCCCGGCGGCCTGGGGGTTGGGGCGAAATCCATGTTCTTCGACAACGGCCTGAACCCGTTCCACAGTCGCATTGCTGATGCGCTGCTGTTCGGCCTTGCCGTTGATCACGTAACTGGCGGTCGTCACGGAGACGCCTGCCAGGCGTGCAATATCACTGAGCTTCACTCGTGATTCCTTTTGTTATTGAGCGCCTCTTCATTCGGCGGCGATTTTCGCTGATCTGAGCTCATCTTGACAGCAGACCATGGTGCACCGGGAAGTTCTCATTTTATTTGCTATCACCACGACGCTTCGGACCGCAGGGCAGGCGGGTAAAAAACCCGCTTCAACCCATGAGCAGAATCAAGTAACGTGCCGGGTTAAGCAGATTAAACGATTCAGCAAATTTTTTTCGGGTTGCCGTCATTGCGCCCCCGGTGATGTCAGATGTTCGCTCCCGAGCATCACCTAAGCTGTCGATCAACTGATGATCGTTCTTAAAACAAGAAACAGGCGCCCCTCGGCGCTGTTAAGGAGACAGGCATGCTCGAACTCACCTTGGAGCAGATATCCATGGGCCAGACGGCTGTGGATAAGTCCGCCGCATTGCAACTGCTTGCTGATCACCTGGTGGCCGACGGGCTTGTGGCTGATGGCTACCTGACGGGTCTGCAGAACCGCGAAAAGCAGGGCTCGACCTTTCTCGGCCAAGGCATCGCCATCCCCCACGGCACGCCGGAAACCCGTGATCAGGTATTTGCCACCGGCGTGCGCCTGATGCAGTTCCCTGACGGCGTGGACTGGGGCGATGGGCAGATGGTGTATCTGGCGATCGGCATTGCGGCCAAGTCCGACGAGCATCTGCGCCTGCTGCAACTGCTGACCCGCGCCCTGGGTGAAGACGATATCGGCCAGGCCCTGCGCACCGCAGAAAGCCCCGAAGCGCTGCTCAAACTGCTGCAAGGCGCGCCGCAGGAACTGGCGCTGGACAGCCAGCTGATCAGCCTCGGTGTTTCCGCTGACGATTTCGAAGAGCTGGTCTGGCGCGGCGCCCGTCTGCTGCGCAAAGCTGATTGCGTGAGTAATGGCTTCGCTGCGGTTTTGCAGCAGGTCGAAGCGCTGTCCCTGGGGGATGGCCTGTGGTGGCTGCACAGTGAGCAGACCGTCAAGCGTCCCGGCCTGGCGTTCGTCACTCCGGATAAACCGATTCGCTATCTGGGCCAGCCGCTGACCGGGCTGTTCTGCCTGGCCAGCCTGGGTGAAGCGCATCAGGCTTTGCTTGAGCGCCTGTGCTCGCTGCTGATTGAAGGTCGCGGCCATGAATTGGGTCAGGCCACCAGCAATCGTGCGGTGTTGCAGGCCCTGGGCGGTGAGCTGCCTGCCGAATGGCCTACCCGGCGCGTGCCGCTGGCCAACGCCCATGGTTTGCATGCCCGCCCGGCGAAGATCCTTGCGCAACTGGCCAAGGAGTTCGACGGCGAAGTTCGCGTGCGAGTGGTCGAGACCGGGGAAAGCGCGGTCTCGGCGAAAAGCCTGAGCAAGCTGCTGAGCCTTGGCGCTCGTCGCGGACAGGTCCTGGAATTCATCGCTGAACCGAGCATTGCCGCCGATGCGCTGCCTGCACTGGTGGCCGCTATCGAGCAAGGTCTGGGTGAAGAGGTCGAGCCGCTGCCCGCTGGCGCATCCGCTACGCCGGCTGCGGCCGGTGTCGACAAAATCGCGTCAGAGGTGCAGCCGAAACCGGCTCTGGCGCCCGCCGATGGCAGTCAGATCGCCGCCGTTCCAGCCTCGCCGGGTATCGCCATTGGCCCGGCGCACATTCACGTTTTGCAGACCTTCGATTACCCGCAACAGGGCGAGTCGGCTGCGGTCGAGCAACAGCGCCTGGATAACGCTCTGACCCAGGTGCGTCAGGACATTAGCGGGCTGATCGAGCGCAGCAAGGCCAAGGCAATTCGCGAGATTTTTGTCACTCACCTGGAAATGCTCGATGACCCCGAGTTTGGCAGCGAAGTGACGTTACGCCTGAAGCAGGGCGAAAGTGCCGCCGCTGCCTGGTCCAGCGTGATCGACAGTGCCGCGCGTCAACAGGAGCAGTTGCAGGACGCGCTGCTGGCCGAGCGTGCGGCGGATTTGCGGGATGTGGGGCGCCGGGTGCTGGCGCAGATCTGCGGGATTGAAACGCTGGCCGCGCCGGATGAACCTTACATTCTGGTGATGGATGAAGTCGGGCCTTCTGATGTGGCGCGCCTTGATCCGGCCCATGTGGCGGGGATTCTGACTGCGCGTGGCGGTGCGACTGCCCACAGCGCCATCGTCGCCCGCGCGTTGGGTATTCCGGCGTTGGTCGGCGCAGGCGATGGGGTATTGCAGCTCAAGCCTGGCACGGTGCTGTTGCTCGATGGCCAGAAAGGCCGCCTGAGTGTTGCGCCGGATGCCGAGACGCTGCGCCGCGCCATCGAAGATCGCGACAACCGCGAGCAGCGTTTGCAAGCCGCCGCCGAAAAACGCATGGATCCTGCGGTCACCCGTGACGGGCACGCCGTGGAAGTGTTCGCCAATATCGGCGACAGCGCCGGGACGCCTGCTGCCGTGCAGCAAGGCGCGGAAGGCATTGGCCTGCTGCGCACCGAATTGCTGTTCATGGCCCACTCCCAGGCGCCGGATGAAGCGACTCAGGAAGCCGAATACCGCCGCGTACTGGACGATCTGCAAGGCCGGCCGCTGGTAGTGCGCACCCTTGACGTAGGCGGTGACAAGCCGCTGCCGTACTGGCCGATCGATAAAGAAGAAAACCCGTTCCTCGGCGTGCGCGGTATCCGCCTGACCCTGCAACGCCCGGACGTTATGGAAAGCCAGCTGCGGGCCCTGCTGCGCGCCGCCGACAATCGCCCGTTGCGGATCATGTTTCCCATGGTCGGCACTGTTGAAGAATGGCGTCAGGCCCGGGACATGACCGAGCGCCTGCGCCTGGAAATCCCGGTCGCCGATTTGCAGATCGGGATCATGATCGAAGTGCCATCCGCTGCCTTGCTGGCACCGGTGCTGGCAAAGGAAGTGGATTTCTTCAGCGTCGGCACCAACGACCTGACGCAATACACCCTGGCCATTGACCGCGGCCACCCGACCCTGTCGGCCCAGGCGGATGGCCTGCACCCCTCCGTGCTGCAACTGATCGACATCACCGTGCGCGCCGCCCATGCCAACGGCAAGTGGGTGGGCATTTGCGGCGAGCTGGCGGCTGATCCGCTGGCGGTGCCGGTGCTGGTCGGCCTGGGGGTTGATGAACTGAGTGTTTCGGCGCGCAGCATTGGCGAGGTCAAGGCCTGTGTGCGGGAATTGAATTTGAGCAGTGCGAAACAAATGGCGCAAACCGCGCTGACGGTGGGCAGTGCCGCCGAAGTCCGCGCTCTAGTGGAGGCTTTGTAATGGCCAAGATCCTGACCCTGACCATGAACCCGGCATTGGACCTGACGGTTCAGTTGGGCCCGTTGCAACTGGGGCAAGTCAATCGCAGCGAGGCGATGCTCAGCCACGCGGCCGGTAAAGGCGTGAATGTGGCTCAGGTGCTGGCCGATCTGGGACATGAGCTGACGGTCGCCGGGTTTCTCGGCATCGATAATCAGCAGCCGTTCGAGGCGCTGTTCGCCCGCCGTGGTTTTGTCGATGAGTTCGTGCGCGTGCCCGGCGAAACCCGCAGCAATATCAAACTGGCCGAGGCGTCCGGGCGCATTACCGACCTGAACGGCCCGGGCCCGATGGTCAGTGAAGAAGCTCAGCAGGCGCTGTATGTGCGGGTCGAGCAGATTGCCGAGCAGTTTGATGCGGTGGTGGTGGCCGGTAGCCTGCCGCGCGGGGTCAGCCCCGAGTGGCTGCACAAACTGTTGGTACGGTTGAAAGACTTGGGGCTCAAAGTGGCGCTGGACAGCAGCGGCCTGGCATTGCGCGCAGGCCTGGCTGCAGGGCCTTGGCTGATCAAGCCCAACACCGAAGAGCTGGCCGATGCGCTGGATGCGCCGATCATTTCCATCGCTGCCCAGGCCGAAGCTGCGGCGAACCTGCGTGCCCGAGGCATCGAACATGTGGTGATTTCCCAGGGCTCGGAAGGCGTGCACTGGTTCAGCGCCGCTACTGCGCTGCAATCGCTGCCACCCAAGGTGACGGTTGCCAGCACTGTGGGTGCCGGGGATTCGCTGCTGGCCGGGATGGTCCACGGATTGCTCAGCGGCCACTCACCCCAGCAAACCCTGCGCACCGCCACGGCAATTGCCGCCATGGCCGTGACCCAGATCGGTTTTGGCATCAGCGACAGTGCGCAGCTCAAACGCCTTGAAGGCGGGGTGAGTGTGCGGGCCCTCGCGGAAAAATAACAAACCTGTTGGAGCGAGGCTTGCCCGCGAATTGGATAGCGCGGTCAGTCAGGTAAACCTCGTTGTCGTTCTTCGCGGGCAAGCCTCGCTCCAACGGAAATATGCAGTTGCGGATGCACTGGATAACAAGAGAGAACGGTAATGAATCTAATCATTGTGACAGCCTGCCCAAACGGCAAGGTCAGCAGCGTACTGAGTGCCCGGCTGCTGGACGCCGCTGCCCAGCGCATGGGCTGGAGCACCAGCGTTGAGGTCGTGGACCCACGCAACCCGGAGTCGAAGCTGAGTGCAGAGCAGATCGCGGCGGCAGATTGGGTGCTGGTGGTCAATACCGGTGAAGTCGATCTGACGCGGTTTGTCGGCAAGAGTCTGTTTCAGGACACCCCGGCGCACGCCCTGCAGGACGTGGATGCATTTTTGCAGCGTGCCGCTGAACAGGCTCAGGAGTATGCCGCACCTGCTGCTTCGCTGGCGGCGCCTGTCGCTGCCGCTGCTGGCAGTGTGCCGCGTCTGGTTGCGGTCACTGCTTGCCCCACAGGTGTCGCGCACACGTTCATGGCCGCCGAAGCCATTCAGCAGGCCGCCAAACGCCTGGGTTACGAGCTGCATGTCGAAACCCAGGGTTCGGTGGGCGCGCGTAATCCGTTGACCGCGCAAGCCATCGCCGAAGCGGACGTTGTGCTGCTGGCGGCGGACATCGAGGTCAATACCGAGCGTTTCGCGGGCAAGAAGATCTATCGCTGCGGCACCGGTATCGCCCTCAAACAATCCGAAGCGACCCTGAAAAAAGCCCTGGCCGAAGGTCAGGTCGAGTCTTCCGAGAGCACCTCGAAATCCTCCGCCAAGCAAGAAAAGACCGGCGTCTACAAGCATCTGTTGACCGGCGTCTCGTACATGCTGCCGATGGTGGTGGCAGGTGGTTTGCTGATCGCGCTGTCGTTTGTGTTCGGCATCGAGGCGTTCAAGGAGCAGGGCACACTGGCCGCTGCCTTGATGCAGATTGGTGGCGAGGCAGCCTTCAAACTGATGGTGCCGTTGTTGGCGGGTTACATCGCCTATTCCATTGCCGACCGTCCAGGTCTGGCACCGGGGATGATCGGCGGCCTGTTGGCGAGTACATTGGGTGCCGGTTTCATCGGCGGGATCGCCGCCGGTTTCATCGCCGGTTACAGCGCCTGGGCGGTGAGTCGCTATGTGCGCCTGCCTGCCAGTGTCGAAGCGCTGAAGCCGATCCTGATCATTCCGTTGCTGTCGAGCCTGTTCACCGGGCTGGTGATGATTTACGTGGTGGGCAAACCGGTCGCCGGGTTGCTCGAAAGCCTCACGCACTTCCTCGAAACCATGGGCACTACCAACGCGATCCTGCTCGGTGTGGTGCTCGGTGCGATGATGTGTGTCGACCTGGGTGGCCCGATCAACAAGGCCTCCTACGCGTTTTCGGTCGGTTTGCTGGCGTCCCAGAGCTATGCGCCGATGGCGGCTGCGATGGCCGCTGGCATGGTGCCGCCGATTGGCATGGGCATCGCCAGCTTCATCGCCCGCCGCAAGTTCGCCCAGAGTGAACGCGAAGCGGGCAAGGCGGCATTCGTGCTCGGTCTGTGCTTTATCTCCGAGGGTGCGATTCCGTTTGCCGCCAAGGACCCTTTGCGAGTGATCCCGGCCAGCATTGCCGGTGGCGCGCTGACCGGTGCGTTGTCGATGTACTTCGGCTGCAAACTGATGGCTCCGCACGGTGGTCTGTTTGTGATGTTGATCCCCAACGCCATCAACCACGCGCTGCTCTACCTGCTGGCGATTGTCGCGGGCAGCCTGGTGACGGGCGTGACGTACGCGCTGCTCAAACGGCCGGAAGTGGCGGAGATCGAGGTTGCGCCAGCGGGTGCATGATGGCACTTGTGGGACCGGCTTCAGCCGGGAAGAGGGCTGTGTATCTGGGGCATTTATTGCTCTCATGAGGCAGTCTTCCCGGCTAAAGCCGGTCCCACAAGGTCACTGTCATAAATGCCCAACCTTGCCCTGCTAGCGTTCCCCCTTACTTTTCGGGGGAATACTCATGACTCAGTTCGATCTGACACGCCGCCGCATCATCCAGGCAGCCGGGGCCAGCCTGTTGCTGCCGGGCCTCGCACCAGCGGTTATTGCATCGGTCCAGGATCGGCCGAAAATCACTGACGGCGTGCAGTCAGGCGATGTGCTGGGGGACCGGGCTGTGGTCTGGAGCCGCAGTGACCGGCCTTCTCGAATGGTGGTCGAGTGGGACACCCGCAGCATGTTCACCAACCCGCGCCGGGCGGTGTCGGCCCTGGCTGATCAGCGCACCGACTTCACCGCCCGGGTCGAGCTCAGCGAGCTACCCGCCGATCAGGCGATCTTTTATCGTGTGTTGTTTGAGGACGCGCAAACCGGGGTGAGCAGCGAACCCTGGTTCGGCCATCTGCGCAGCGTGCCGCAACAACGTCGCGACCTGCGCTTTGTCTGGAGTGGCGATACCGTCGGGCAAGGCTTCGGCATCAATCCGGACGTCGGCGGCATGCGCATCTATGAAGCCATGCGTTTGCGTCTTCCGGACTTCTTTATCCACAGCGGCGACACGATTTACGCCGATGGCCCTGTCCCGGCACAAATCGTCACCGAAGGCGGGCGCGTCTGGCGCAACCTCACCACTGAAGCCAAGAGCAAGGTCGCCGAGACCCTGGATGAATACCGTGGCGCTTACCGCTACAACCTGATGGACGACAATTTGCGCCGCTTCAACGCTGAAGTGCCGCAGATCTGGCAGTGGGACGATCATGAAGTCACCAACAACTGGTCACCCAGCAAGCAGCTCGACGACCGTTACAAGGTCAAGGATGTGCAGTTGCTGGCTTCACGTGGGCGCCAGGCCTTTCTCGAATACGCGCCGATGCGCCTGCAGCAGGCCGATAACGGTGGTCGGATCTATCGCAAGCTGAGTTACGGGCCGATGCTGGACGTGTTCGTGCTCGACATGCGCAGCTACCGCGATGGCAACGACGCCAACCTTGCGGACAAACCGGGTATTACCACGGCCTTTCTGGGCCGCACGCAGCTGGACTGGCTCAAGGCCGAACTCAAAGCGTCCAGTGCGCAATGGAAGGTCATTGCCGCCGACATGCCGGTTGGCCTGGGTGTGCCGGATGGGGAAGTCAGCCCCGGTGTGCCGCGCTGGGAAGCCATCGCCAACGGCAACGACGGCCCGGCGGCAGGGCGTGAGCTGGAGGTCGCCGAGCTGCTGGGGTTTTTGCGCGCTCAGAAAATCCGTGACTGCGTATGGCTTACCGCTGATGTGCATTATTGCGCGGCACATCATTACCAGCCGGATCGGGCGGTGTTCCAGGATTTTGACCCGTTCTGGGAATTCGTTGCCGGGCCTTTGAACGCAGGCAGCTTCGGACCCAACCCGCTGGATAAGACTTTTGGCCCCGAGCTGGTCTTCCAGAAAGCGCCACCGGCACAGAACACCTCACCGTTTGCGGGCTTTCAGTTCTTTGGCGAAGTAAACATCGACGGCCAGAGCGCCGAGATGACCGTAACCTTGCGGGATCTGGACGGAGTGTCGGTGTTCGAGAAGAAGCTGGTACCCGCGCGGGAGGCCTGATCACTGTGAGAGCGGTGCTCGCCCGCGAATCGTCGTTGCGGTTTGCCAGACACACCGCGTCACCGTTCTTCGCGGGCAAGCCCGGCTCCTACAAATCACCCCGGACCGTTGGAGCGAGGCTTGCCCGCGAACCAGTCGCTGCGGTTTGCCAGACACACTGCGTCACCTTTTTCGCGGGCAAGCACCGCTCCCACAGATCACACCGGACCGTTGGAGCGAGGCTTGCCCGCGAACCAGTCGCTGCGGTTTGCCAGACACACCGCGTCACCGTTCTTCGCGGGCAAGCCCGGCTCCTACAAATCACCCCGGACCGTTGGAGCGAGGCTTGCCCGCGAACCAGTCGCTGCGGTTGGCCAGGCATACCGCGTCACCGTCCTTCGCGGGCAAGCCCGGCTCCTACAAATCACCCCGGACCGTTGGAGCGAGGCTTGCCCGCGAATCGTCGCTGCGGTTTGCCAGACATACCGCGTCACCGTTCTTCGCGGGCAAGCCCCGCTCCTACAAATCACACCGGAGCCGCTCCAACGGCTCCGGTG
>NZ_UWFA01000241.1 GCF_900601905.1 Pseudomonas viridiflava | reverse complement strand
GCCCTGCTCGAAGCGCAAATGGTCGACTACTCGCGCACCAAGTTCAAACTGAGCAAGACCAAACCGAACACCATCGTCACCGCGATGCACGACCCGGCCGACCTGATCTCGCCGTTCGCGACGCCCTGGCGCGCATCACGATCGCCGAATCGGCCGGCGCGCTGGCCAACAACAACCATTTCATCCTCAACCTCAATCCGCCGTCGAAGATCGCCAAGCCGGACTGGATCAAGCCCGGCAAGATCATGCGCGTGATGACGCAGACCACCGCCGCCGCCAAGGCCAACATCGACTTCGCCGTCAAGCACAAGCTGCAATAC
>NZ_UWFA01000209.1 GCF_900601905.1 Pseudomonas viridiflava | reverse complement strand
TCCGAGCAAACAGCCGATCCGGCCACACCGCAGTTGGCGCTCTTCAACGAAGCCGAAAGCGTCGTCGAAGCTATCGACGAAAACGCTGAAGAAGAGGTTGTCGCCCCCGTCAAACGTCGTGGCAAACGCAATCCACTGCCTGCCGATCTGCCGCGCATCGAAGTCATCCACGAACTTCCCGAGCATGAACTGACTTGCGTCTGCGGCTGCCGCAAACACGCCATTGGCGAGGAAGTCAGCGAGCAGCTTGAAATCGTGCCGATGCAGATCCGGGTCATCAAGCATGTTCGTAAAGTCTATGGCTGCCGCGACTGCGAAACGGCACCCGTCACAGCAGACAAGCCAACTCAACTGATTGAAAAGAGCATGGTCAGCCCCAGCGTTCTGGCGATGTT
>NZ_UWFA01000013.1 GCF_900601905.1 Pseudomonas viridiflava | reverse complement strand
CTGCGCTGGAGCACGATGTCGTTCACCGTCGGCGTAGAAACCTTAAGGGCCCTGGCCAACGCTGCGGCGGTCAGCCCCATCGGCCCAAGATATTCCTCTTTCAGAACCTCGCCTGGATGACGGGGCGCATTCCGTTTTTGTTCATTGGAGTACCTCAGTGATTATCGACAATTTCTACGTCCTCGGGACCGTTGATGCTCCAAACGAAGCAAATCCTGAATTGAGCGTTTATACGTACGCTGTATTGGCCAGAACGACTTCCATCAAGCGCCTCTAGTCGATTGCGGGGAGGAGAGCGCAGATCCAAAATCGAGGTAGCAGCATCAAGCATTGCGAGCTTGCGCTCGGCAACAGATTTAATCGATGGCCACAGCCCCGTCTTGCCTTGTAAAAAGAGATATCTCGTGTGCACGCATTTAAAACTCACAATCATGATTAAAGCTTAACGTTATTCGTTAAGAAAGCACTTTATTCTTTCACCATTAATACGACGTATCGGAAGATGCTGTAGGAATACGTTCTTTTTAATCACATCATCCTGGCCTCATGCTCAGCGCCGCCATGGGTTCTCGAATGGTGGAAAATGTCACGACAGAACGGCTGTTTTGATTGATG
>NZ_UWFA01000035.1 GCF_900601905.1 Pseudomonas viridiflava | reverse complement strand
CTCTTCATTGTTTTCGAGCAGGGTGCGCAATTGCGGAAGCGAGCTGTCCAGCAGTGCCTGAGTCAGGCGCTGTGACTGGTGCGCCCTGAGCTGCACTTTTTGCCAGGGGGTGAGCCAGTGCAGTTGCTCGACTGCGGCCTTGATCAATGGCAGGTTGTCTTCCGGGTCCAGCAGGCAACGTTTGACGAGGTGTTGCTGAAAAAGCTCATCGCAGCCCTGATTCTGAGCGATCTGGCGTTGCGCATGCAGATTGTCCGGGGTGGTCCGAAGGGCTTGTTCGTACCAGCTCAACTCAATCGCCGGATGCGTTACAG
>NZ_UWFA01000124.1 GCF_900601905.1 Pseudomonas viridiflava | reverse complement strand
TGATGATCGCGTGGTGTCTGGATGCGGTGATCAATGTTCAGGCGTTTGGCTGGCGCCTGCCACTGCAAGTATTCCCACTGCAATTGCTGCAACTCATGTCACTGGCAATACTAGCCACCCTGCTGGCCTCGGCCTGGCCGCTGCTGAAGCTGTACCGCAGCCGCCCAGCGGATTTACTGAGGACCTTTGCCAGTGAACATTAAGTGGCTGATGCCGCTGGCTATCGCATTGCTGCTCGCGGCCTGCGATGACAAACCGCAGCCCGAAAGCGGCTTCGCCGGGCTGGGCAATGCCGCCGACGCCTACACTCAGGTGACGC
>NZ_UWFA01000368.1 GCF_900601905.1 Pseudomonas viridiflava | reverse complement strand
GAGGAAGGCTTCCGTGTGGTCATGAACTGCAACGAGTTGGGCGGGCAGACCGTCTATCACATTCACATGCACGTACTGGGTCAGCGCCAGATGAGCTGGCCGCCGGGCTGATCCCGCATTTGCGGACTGTGCAGCCGGTCAGCGACTTCGATGCTCGCCGACCGGCCGACACAAGCCCTGCCGCCTCCGGCCGATTCGGGTAAACTGCCCCCATGATCTTCTGGAGGTGCCCATGGCTACCGAACGTCACTACTCCCCCATTGACCGCTTGCTGCTGCAGGCCGACAGCGCGATGCGCACGTTGCTACCGTCAAGCGGCCACTCCCGTCGACCGTCACCTGCCGTTGTACAGACTGATCACAAGATGAGCGATGTCGACTCGCGCCACGTCGCAGGCCTGATGCGTATCAACCATACAGGTGAAGTCTGCGCCCAGGCGCTGTATCAGGGTCAGGCGCTGACCGCCAAGCTGCCCAAGGTGCGCAAGGC
>NZ_UWFA01000521.1 GCF_900601905.1 Pseudomonas viridiflava | reverse complement strand
CTTGTAAAAGTCGCGTTCGTCGAGCTCGCCGGATCGGAGCGAGGAAAAGCTGACACCCTCGAGGTCGTGCGCCAGGCGGTTGTAGCTGGGGCCGAGGCCGCCTGCAGCGCCACGCAGGGTGTCTTTCACAAATGGGGCGTAGTCAGCCCCAGGCGATGCGGTCTGGTGTTGCTTGTAGCTCAGGCCATAAGGCAGCACACGCGCCGTGCCGGCCTCGACCACTTCTGAAACCGCCTCGTCGACACCATCCTCGGGAGGGTCAAGCCATTCGGGGTTTTGCTCGTAAAAGCCGGTGATTTTGGCCGACTGCTCAGCCTTGACGCGGGTTGCACTGCGAAACTCTTCCAAGT
>NZ_UWFA01000038.1 GCF_900601905.1 Pseudomonas viridiflava | reverse complement strand
ACCTGTACCTGGCACGCGGCATGTTGCCCATCGACCCTGCCCTGCTCACCCCGCGTCATCAGGGCGGCCCGGTGTACTGGGTGGCCGAGGACGAAGGCAGCAACACGATCATCGGCAGTGTCATGGGCCTGAATCATCAAAAGGCGTTCAACGACCCGGAAAAAGGCAGCAGCCTGTGGTGCCTGGCGGTTGACCCGCAGTGCACACGCCCAGGTGTGGGTGAGGTGTTGGTACGCCATCTGATCGAGCATTTCATGAGCCGTGGCCTGAGCTACCTTGATCTGTCGGTGCTGCATGACAAC
>NZ_UWFA01000044.1 GCF_900601905.1 Pseudomonas viridiflava | reverse complement strand
GCTTCTGGAAAATGCCTTACATGATTGCCGAGTGGGGCCATAAAGCCGGTACGCCCTATATCCCTGAAAGAGTCCGCGAATGGTCAGCGCCCATTCCCGAGGAGCAATGGGCCAAGCCCAGTGCTGAGTTACTGAAAGCGACGCAGATTGTCGAGCAGGCCATGAACAGAAAAAAGAACAAGCTGAACTTCATCGCGGCCTGCGAGTTAATAGGCAAATCAGGGATGCAGGGCTAGTTAATTCCGATGCTAACCAAATTATTCAAACGTAAAACTGAGCAAACCACGCAGGCCCCTCAGGACATAGAAGGTCTACGCCCGCACGCGGGTGAAGTACGCCAGACGGGTTTTGAGGAAACCCTATACCTTGCTCCACTGCCCATCTATACCGGGCAACAACCGGTCAGTATTCATGATTTTTCCGAGGTGAATTCAGCGTTTTTGCAGTTGGGCGGCAGCAATCTCGGCATGGTATGGCAGGCTAAGATGTTGGCTTGGGTAATCTGGATCGCAATTATTATTTTGGTTGGCATGCCTTTAGCGATTGCGATCCTATCTTCTGTTTTTAGAATAGAGGGTAGTAATCACACTTTTTTCAGCGATTTAAGCCTTTTGCTTCAAGTTGCCTGGACCTGTTTTTTGCCTGGGCCATGCCTGATGGTTGGCATATGCGTCCACAGCACAATCTCCCAAACCCGCGAACAAGCCCGCCAATACCCCCTGCGTTTCAACCGCCAACGACGCGAGGTCTGTTTCATCAGCAGCGATACCCATGAAATCCTTATCGTCCCGTGGGAAAAAGTGACCGCCTGGGTTTCTCAGGGGGAAGTCGCCACTCAATACGGCGCCACGGCCTTCTACACCTTTGGCCTGGGACTGGAGAATGAAAAGGCCGGGATGGTGCAACCGATTCTGCTGGGCAAGCCCAGTCAGG
>NZ_UWFA01000360.1 GCF_900601905.1 Pseudomonas viridiflava | reverse complement strand
TCTGGTGGAGTGGGAGAACCGCTTGAAAATCAACTATCTGATCACCGACGCCGACACCGGCGTGCGCCTGACCCGTGCCAGCACCGTGCAGGTCGCAGTTGACCGCGACAGCCACGAAATGCAACTGGCCTCGCCCAGGGTCTTCATCGATGCCGTAGAGAGAGCCTTGTCATGAGCCGTCCGCTTCGAGCGTTATGCGTATTGGGCCTGCTGTGCCTGTCGTCGCTGGCACACGCCTTCGACCTGCAACAGCTGAGCGATCAACTGGCAAGGCCTGCCGTGGTGC
>NZ_UWFA01000016.1 GCF_900601905.1 Pseudomonas viridiflava | reverse complement strand
CTGCCGAAGCGGTAAATCTGCTGAGGGACCTGACAGACCGCTACGCTCCAGCGGGCAGAACGGTACTTGTACTACCTTTCTGGCCCGGAGCCTATCCATTATTGGACAGGCACGCGCCACTCTGGGAGATCTACGCACTGTCGCCTCGTACAGAAGACTTTCAGCGAGCAGAAATAGAGCGGATAAAGAAAGCTGACCCAGGTTTTGCGTTGGTCTTCAACATGGCGATGGACGGACGAGAAGAGCTAAGGTTCTCAAACTCGCATCAATGGGTTGACGAATACATTCGTTCCCATTTCGAGACAGTCCCAACCTCTCCAAACC
>NZ_UWFA01000470.1 GCF_900601905.1 Pseudomonas viridiflava | reverse complement strand
CGCCGATCTGCCGACGCAGAAACGGGATCTGCGCGTTACTGATCTGCCCCAGGTCCTGACCTGCCAGCATCAGTTTGCCGGTCGTCGGGCGCTCCATGGCCAACAACAGGCGCAACAGCGTGCTCTTGCCGGCACCGGAATGACCGGTGACGAACAGAAACTCGCCGCGACGTACTCGAAAGCTCAGTTCATGCAACCCGACATGTCCATTCGGGTAGCGCTTACCGACCTGCTCGAATCGAATCATGGACGCTCCCGCTCCGCAAACAGAGCCTGAACAAAGGGTTCGGCCTCGAAGGTACGCAGATCATCGATGCCTTCGCCCACGCCGATATAGCGAATAGGCAGGCCGAACTGCTTGGCCAGGGCGAAAATCACGCCGCCTTTGGCTGTGCCATCCAG
>NZ_UWFA01000173.1 GCF_900601905.1 Pseudomonas viridiflava | reverse complement strand
ATCTCAAGCACGCCGATCATGCCCATGCTTGCGCTCAGCGTTATACCCGAGTCTTGCTGCGACCACGGACTGTGGGAGGCGGCTTGCCGGCGATGCTTTTTCTGAAGCGACCTATCAGTGACTGAACTGACGCCATCGCCGGCAAGCCGCCTCCCACGGGGTATGCATTCAGTCAGTCACTTTCGTTTTGCCCCCCGTTTTGCGCGTCTTGCGGACTTGTGTATAACGATGAGCGCAGAGCGTAGGAACGATCATCATCGTATTCCTCCAGGAGGACTTGTGTATAACGATGAGCGCAGAGCATGAGAACGACCATCATCGTATTAGTCTAAGAGGACTTGTGTATAAAGATGAGTGCTCTGCGTGGGA
>NZ_UWFA01000493.1 GCF_900601905.1 Pseudomonas viridiflava | reverse complement strand
ATACCATGTTGTCGCGTATCGAGGCGCGTGAGCAGCAACTCAAGCGCGCCCGTGACGATTCCCAGGAAGCCTACGATCAGGCTCAGGGGCTGGCCGAGGAAACCCGCCACACCAACCGCAAGCTGGAGCTGGAAGTTCAGGTGCGCAGCAAGATCGAGAAGAAGCGCACCGGTTTTCAGAACTACCTCAACAGCATCATCGATTCGATGCCTTCGGCGATGATCGCGCTGGATGAGCAGTTGTGCGTGACCCAGTGGAATCAGGAGGCGACCGCGCTTTCCGG
>NZ_UWFA01000027.1 GCF_900601905.1 Pseudomonas viridiflava | reverse complement strand
GTGCGTCGGGTACTCGGGATGGTCCATGACTACACCGGTATTTCCGTAGGGCTGATTGTGGGAGGAGAGGCGACACTGCTGATTTTCAGTGTGATGGTCTGGGTGACGCTGGGCAATGGCATGCGCTATGGCTCTCGTTATCTGGCAATTGCCGCGTCGCTGGCCCTGCTGGCGATACTGATCATCTATCAACTGACACCGTACTGGCAGGCACAGCCGTTCATGGTGCTGATGCTGGTGACTTACATACCGGCTATCTCGCTGTGGCTGCCAGGCGCTGTGCTCTGAATCCTCGTTACTGACTGTCAGCCCTCGCGAGCTCTTGTTCGCGAGGGTCATGACAGCGCTGCTTTTTCCAGCCAAGGAGGCTGGTCCCGCATGTCCGCCCCTGCCCTGTTTCCCCGTCACATCGCCGTATTGATACTGGCGCTGCTGGCCTGCTCGTTCGCTGGCAATCACATTGCCGCTCGCATTGCCTTCGAC
>NZ_UWFA01000046.1 GCF_900601905.1 Pseudomonas viridiflava | reverse complement strand
TCCGAGAGCTGCGGCACCCTTGTCCCTGGCCTGAGCGAACGCAAGAGTCAACGTGGTCAGCTTTATTGGGCTCCCTGCTTTTGCAACTGCGACTGTCCTCGTGTGGTGGACCAGGTGCTTTGACAAAACCCTGTCTCGGCACATTCGCACTACGCTCGACAGATCAAGGTCTATCGCATCGAGTCTGAGGGCCGTGCTGATCCGCAGACGAGCGCCGGTCTTTGATTGAACGACGTGCAAGAAGCCGTCGTACTCGTCCTTGAACAGCATCGAAGCAATATCATCCC
>NZ_UWFA01000067.1 GCF_900601905.1 Pseudomonas viridiflava | reverse complement strand
GCCTCTGGGCTCCGTGCCCGTCAGCCGGCCGCTCACCCAAGGCCAGCGCATCATATTCGGCGATAGACGCTGGCAAGTGATGGACATAGACCTTGAGAAGAAAGTCATCGTCGTCAAACCCGCGCGTGGCGGCGAGCCTCCGACATTCGACGGTCTGAGTGCAAAGATTCACGACGATGTCAGGCAGGAGATGCGATCCGTACTCATGGAAACCGCACCCTGCCCGTTCATTGATGCCAATGCACAGAAACTGCTGGACGAAGCACGCCATACCTTTC
>NZ_UWFA01000058.1 GCF_900601905.1 Pseudomonas viridiflava | reverse complement strand
TGGGTGTTCCGATGTGATGTAGCAGATGAATAGGCAGTACGTTGAATCGGGCGGCAGTCTAGCACGGCCGGGTAAGCTAAACTGCGCGCCTACGCTGAGGAGTCGTGATATGCAGAACAAGCAGGACCTTATCTGGATCGACCTGGAAATGACCGGTCTGGACCCTGACACCGATGTCATCATCGAAATGGCCACGATCATCACCGATAGTGAGCTGAACACCCTGGCAGAAGGTCCGGTGCTCGCGATTCACCAGAGCGATGAGACGCTGGCGCGAATGGACAAGTGGAACACTCGTCAGCACGGCGGCT
>NZ_UWFA01000188.1 GCF_900601905.1 Pseudomonas viridiflava | reverse complement strand
CCTCTGGACGCTGCATTTCCTTTCGCCTATAAAACAGCCTTCGTGAATATTTAATTCCTGATAGGAATTTTTATTCATCCATCAAAACAGTTTTCACCCCTGAACATTTTTGCCTCACCGAGCTGCCGCCACCTTTCAGAGGACTGACCATGCAACACGAAAAGAACCATTTCATCCTGAAGATCAGTTGTCCGGCGACGTCCGGGATCGTGGCGGCAGTCACGTCGTATCTGGCGGGCAATCAGTGCTACATCGGTGAAATGGCCCAGTTCGATGACGAGTTCAGCGGTACCTTTTTCATGCGCGCGGTGTTTCGCTTCAACGATGGTCACGACGGCGATATCCAGCAGTTAAAGGCCGGATTCGATGCGGTGGCCAAGGATTTTGC
>NZ_UWFA01000136.1 GCF_900601905.1 Pseudomonas viridiflava | reverse complement strand
GTTTTCTTCTTCTGGGCGTTGGGGGTGGCGCTGATCATGAACAGGCTGTCCCCACGGGCAAAGGCGTCATAGCGCGAGGATGCCGCTGACACCACTTCTTCGCCGCGCTCCAGGCGCGATGGAATGCGCGCGCTGTAACCGCCGTCGAGCAGTGCGGCGATCGGGCGCAGTGCATTGACCGAGCGCTGATCTTCCGCGGTGGCAACGCTGGGCACGTTAAAGCCGTAGAGCAGGCTCGGCAGTTGGGTTTTGACATGCAGGGTGATCTTGCGCTCGCCGGGTTCGGCCAGTTCAAGCGGTTTTTTGGACGGCGGCACGTCACGACGCGGGAC
>NZ_UWFA01000298.1 GCF_900601905.1 Pseudomonas viridiflava | reverse complement strand
GAGGCCCCATTTGGGAACTCAATCGCCGCACCGGTCTAGTCACGCTGTTCGATTACAAAAATAACGGCGAATACAAAAAGAACGGCACCATCGGCGAACTCACTGCGCCGTTTTATGAGTTCGATGCCTATATCGTCTCTGCACCCGATCGCCAAGGCACGATGAATCACGTGCTGTGTCTGGCCCATCGTTA
>NZ_UWFA01000065.1 GCF_900601905.1 Pseudomonas viridiflava | reverse complement strand
GCTCTGAGCGGCTGACTTTGTACCAGGACCCTGCCTCGATTTGAAGCGCTAATTTCTCCCCGCAGCGCTTTCCCTGCCGATTGCCGCAAAGAAAACCACCCGCCAGCCCCTGACTGCCACGCGCCAGCGGTGGTTCTCTTGTGTGATTTCAGAAGGCGAGCGCGCGATGGTCGTGAACCCCTCTATAAACACCGCATGAAGCTTCCCCCGGTTGCAGGAATTGCATCAGCGCCTGTTTTGAGTCGTTGCAGGCGGCTTTGTGTTCCATGTCCAGAAAATGTCCGGTGGCTTCGATGGTGCTGAAGCTGCAGTTCTGCAGGTATCGGGAGAACTGTGTGGCGTCGCTGGCGGAGGTGTATTCGTCCCAGGCGCCGTTGATGAACAGGACCGGGGCTTTGATCTGCTGGCCTGCCGTCAGGTAGTTGTCCGGGTCAAGCTCCAGAATCTGGCTGAAGTGGTAGTGCATCTGGTCATATACATGACCGTCGAGGGTGCTGACGTGGCGGTAGTTGAAGCGCTTGAACAGCGACGGCAGGTGTTTGCCGATGGTGTTGTTGATCAGGTGGCCCATGTCATAACGACTGTGTGTGGCCAGATGGTCGAGGCC
>NZ_UWFA01000101.1 GCF_900601905.1 Pseudomonas viridiflava | reverse complement strand
ACCGGGGTGATCAATTGAATTGCTCGCGGTTGAGGTTGACCCAGCGCCCGGCGTTCAGGCAGCCTAGAACCTTCGGACCATGACTGCCGTCCATCTGCACGAAAA
Source organism: Pseudomonas viridiflava (assembly GCF_900601905.1). GTDB lineage: Bacteria > Pseudomonadota > Gammaproteobacteria > Pseudomonadales > Pseudomonadaceae > Aquipseudomonas. The sequence goes on along the minus strand of NZ_UWFA01000101.1, from coordinate 277 downwards.
CCGCCTGCGCATACTCACTGGAGCGCTCGCCACCCGGTACACCAAGCTTGCGTTCGAACTGGTCGATGCAACCGCTGTGCGTCACCAGCACCAGGTTTTCACCGCTGACCTTGTGCGCCTGAACGACCTTCATGAAGTCGCCATCGCAGTCGTTGATCCATTCCTGCCCGATCACCGCGTGCCCTGCCAGCAATTGCGCCGTCTGTTGCGTGCGGGTTTTCGGGCTGGCGATCATCTGAACGTGCTGCATGCCCATCTTCTGCAGACCTGCGCCCAC
>NZ_UWFA01000396.1 GCF_900601905.1 Pseudomonas viridiflava | reverse complement strand
GGCGTACTGATTACACGAGCCTTGGTCGGCCTTTCCCTCAGCGGGCTGGCGGCGATGACGATGACTTACCTCAGCGAAGAAATCCACCCTAACCACATTGGCCTGGCCATGGGGCTGTATATCGGTGGCAACGCGATTGGCGGTATGAGCGGCCGGGTTATCACTGGCGTATTGATCGACTATGTCAGCTGGCACGTGGCGTTGATGGTGGTAGGCGTTTTGGCACTGATCGCCGCGGCGGTGTTCTGGAAAATCCTTCCGGAATCGCGCAACTTCCGCGCACGCTCGTTGCAACCGCGTAGCCTGATTGACGGCTTCGTCAT
>NZ_UWFA01000102.1 GCF_900601905.1 Pseudomonas viridiflava | reverse complement strand
TGTGCAGCCCGGATGGCCGTTTCATCTGCCTGTCGTTTCAGGACGCGCGCGGCGGGCTGATCCGCCTGATCGAAACCGAAAACTACACGGTCGAGAATGAGTTCGATCTCGGCGCGTTGACCAACGCGTCGCTGGCCCTCGGGATCAGCCCGTTGAACGACAGGTTCTACGCCACCATGCTGGTAGACCGCACCGCACCTACCGATGGCATGGCGATCAACCGGATCGATTACCTGCAACATGACATCCCGGGGTTTTCCGATCCGCGCTCAATGGCGTTCAGTTCCGACGGCGCGTGGCTGTATGTGGGTGGAATCGACGAGGTCTATAT
>NZ_UWFA01000243.1 GCF_900601905.1 Pseudomonas viridiflava | reverse complement strand
TACTGGAAGGTGCGCGTGACGGGCAGACCGTCGCTGACCTGATGCACTACGGCACCACGCTGCTGACCCGTGATCAGGTCATGGAAGGTATTCCGGAAATGATCCCTGAGATTCAGGTGGAGGCAACTTTCCCGGACGGCACCAAACTGGTCACCGTGCATCAGCCGATTGCCTGAGGACGTGAGCATGCATGACCCGATTCGCGATGCGCTGGCGGACGATCTGCCGGGCATTCTGGCCATCTACAACGATGCGGTGCTCAACACCACGGCCATCTGGAATGAACAGCCGGTCGATCTCGCCAATCGCGAGGTCTGGTACACATCTCGTCAGGCCCAGGCCTATCCAGTCCTGGTCGCTGTCGATAGTGCAGGCGAAGTGCTGGGTTATTC
>NZ_UWFA01000512.1 GCF_900601905.1 Pseudomonas viridiflava | reverse complement strand
GTTGCAGGAAGCCTGTTACAGCACCTCAGATATCGTCGAGCGCAACCCAGCGTTGTTCTTGGTCTGCGAGGCGAATGGCGGTCGCCAGACGCTCGATCTGCCAGGCCTCTTCAAAGTCCGGGCCTCGGCTGCCCTGGCCGCAGACTGCTAGAATCAGCGCCTGCACCTCCAGTGCCTTGAGTTCGTTATAACCCAATTGATGCCCCGGCGCGGGGCAGAACGCTGCGTAACCGGGTTGCGCAGGCCCCGCCAACAGGCGCTGAAAACCATCGCGCCCCGGCGCGCCGGGGCGATAGATACGCAACTCGTTCAAACGCTCCTGATCGTACGTCAACGTGCCCTGGGTGCCG
>NZ_UWFA01000185.1 GCF_900601905.1 Pseudomonas viridiflava | reverse complement strand
TCCATAACCTGTATGGCCCGACAGAAGCCACGGTGCTGGTCACTGCCTGCGAGTTTCAGCCGTCCAGCAGCAATCGTCACCTAGGGCAACCGATTGCCAACAGTCAGGTGTGGATTCTGGACGAGCACTTGCAGCCCGTGCCAGAGCAGACTCAGGGTGAGCTGTATATCGTCGGCCCCGGCGTGTGCCTGGGTTACATCGACAATCCCGAGCTTACGGCCGAGCGCTATGTGTGGCTGACGCTGCCTGAGGGTCAGGAGCTGCGCGCCTATCGCACCGGAGACATCGCACAGTGGACGGCTGACGGTGTTGTCTTGAGTGGCCGACGCGACAAC
>NZ_UWFA01000363.1 GCF_900601905.1 Pseudomonas viridiflava | reverse complement strand
ACCGATGGCTGCGGCCTGAGGTTCATGGACCACAGGAGATATCCATGCGAGCAGGGCTGGTGGGCTACGGCAAAGGGGGGCGTTACTTTCATGCGACGCTGATTTCAAGTGTGCCCGGTGCCACGTTTGCGGGCGTGGTGACCCGTTCGCCTGAACGAAAGCAGGACGTCGCCAATGATCATCCCGGCGTTGCGACGTTCGACACGCTGGCCGAACTGGTGGCTGCCGGGGTCGATGTGGTGGTGATTTCCACACCGCTGGCATCACGGCGAGCGTTGATTCTGGAGGCTATCGAACTGGGCGTGGCGGTGGTCAGCGATAAACCCTTTGCCAATGATGCCGCGCAGGCGCGTGAACTGGTGGAGGCTGCCGAGCGGCACGGGGTGCTGCTCAGTGTTTATC
>NZ_UWFA01000104.1 GCF_900601905.1 Pseudomonas viridiflava | reverse complement strand
GGAAGTGCAACGCGTCGATATCCTCAATCGGCACCGCATCCGCTTTGTCTTCAAGCGTTCCGGCAACCCGCTGCTGATCCTGCGTCTGGGCGAACTGCCGGTGCTGCCCCAGCATTACTGGAAAGACAGAGACTTCAAGGCCACGACCTTCGAGCCGCCACTGGGCAGCGGCCCCTATCGCATCACTCGTGTGCAACCGGGGCGCCAGTTGATCTTCGAACGGGTGAAGGATTACTGGGGCAAGGACCTGCCGGTCAACCGCGGCAAGTACAACTTTGA
>NZ_UWFA01000107.1 GCF_900601905.1 Pseudomonas viridiflava | reverse complement strand
GGTTTAGCCCGCGCCTGGCAACGGAGATTGCTGAGCTGGCGGCAACTACAGATCACAGCAATGTGAGCCCGATGGTGCAGCCTCGCAGGGAGGCTATCGAGTATCCGTTGATCACATGGGTCGACGCCGGCGCTGGGATAGAATCTACTGGGTCCTACCCCCTGGGGATCTCTGATGAGTGGCTGAGCTCAACAGAGAATGCGGGGCCAAGTGGGTACTGGCTGAGAGTGAAGGGTAAGTCGATGACATCGGATACCCCACCCACCTTTCCAGAAGGTACGCCCATTCTGGTTCGGCCTGAGGGCTTTGACATCATCAGCGGGAAGTTCTACATCG
>NZ_UWFA01000108.1 GCF_900601905.1 Pseudomonas viridiflava | reverse complement strand
CTTTATTACCCTCTATTACCTCAGCCATGGCTGGACCGGTGCGGCGTACTGCCTGACGGTGTTTGGCGTGTGTTTCATTCTGTCGCGCCTGGTGTTTATTTCGGCCATCAGCCGCTTTGGCGGATTCCGTGCGGCGATTGCCTGCATGATCATTGAGACCGTCGGCCTGACCCTGCTGTGGCTGGCACCCTCCACCGGTGTCGCGCTGATCGGCGCCGGGCTGACCGGGTTTGGCCTGTCGCTGGTGTACCCGGCGCTGGGCGTGGAGGCCATCAAGC
>NZ_UWFA01000111.1 GCF_900601905.1 Pseudomonas viridiflava | reverse complement strand
CCCAAACCTGATGGCGCGTTATGTCCGGTATGTGGGCTAAGACCATGACAGCGACTACTAAAGAAACACCTTACTACGCGCCCACGGCTTACCGCTCAGATCAGATCCCCAATCAGCCACAGTCTGAAGAGCGCTCCTGGTTAAAGCGCTTTGGTAAAAAACGCCTCCCATGGGGTGATCCATTGGAGCTTGCGCCCGATGACTTCATGCAGGATCGCTCCCCGGATAAATTGCGCTTCCAGGAGCAGATGTTTAAAGAGCGTGATGAAAAGCTGGCGACGGGCACTTATGTGCCAGCGCCTTACGAACATGTGGACTTTCATGATCGGCATGATCATGAAAGGTTTAGGTTC
>NZ_UWFA01000391.1 GCF_900601905.1 Pseudomonas viridiflava | reverse complement strand
TTCCCACTGGTAGCGGCCGTAGAAATTGGCCGACAGATTGACCCGCGAATGGGTGTCGATGTCCGTGCCCAAGCCGCTGTACAGCGTGTTGGCGCGGTTGGCCGAGTTGCTGCCGTGGTCGTAGATCCAGTCGAAGGCGACGTACCATTCCTTGAACGGCCCGACCGCCAGGCTGCGACCGGCCAGATAGTCGATGGAAATGCGCGGCTCGTGCTCCATGAACAGTGGCGAGCCATGGTCCCAGACGCCTTTGTCATTATCGTTGCCGATGCCGAGGATCTTCGGCACATCCACATAGCCGTACAGCTC
>NZ_UWFA01000452.1 GCF_900601905.1 Pseudomonas viridiflava | reverse complement strand
AACGTTTATTTCCCCTGCTTTAACGTGAGCTCGAAGTAATGCGGGCATTTTTCTAATGGAATATCTAACACGTCAGTCTGATCTCTTCTGTCTCACCGACAGCCAGTGAGCGAGAGGTGCCCTTTGCCTCATACAACAGCAGATTTGGGGTCTCAACCGGTATTGTCTCTCGAGATTTTGTGAAACCTTCAAGACGCAACTGTCGAATGTTGTAGGTCACTACGACTCCGTCAGCCGGTGGGGTTTAAGTGAAAATTCGATCCCAGAGACAACATCCTCACGAATTGGCTTACGCGCTTTGCCGGTCTGGACGACACTCCTGTTATAGC
>NZ_UWFA01000260.1 GCF_900601905.1 Pseudomonas viridiflava | reverse complement strand
GGTTATAGCCGTTCTTGATGTAGATCGGCGGGGTAGCCGCCGCCGGTTGTTCAAGCACGTTGCCGGCGGCATCGATAGCGCTCAGGCCGACAGGGTCGAGACGAAGTTGAAGATCTTCTTGCTGCGCCCCTCACACAGCTTCAGGCATTCAAAGACCGGTGCGACGTTGTCTCTGGCCAGGGTTTCGTAATCCTGAACGTGGTTCACATTGGCCGCGTTGTGCACCAGCACGCCAAACTCACGGTCCAGTCGTTCATATACCGCTTCGCTCAAACCCAGCCGCGGCTGTGTAACATCGGCGGGATAGACCGTCACCCGGCTCAAGTCCAGATG
>NZ_UWFA01000114.1 GCF_900601905.1 Pseudomonas viridiflava | reverse complement strand
CTTAGATACGGAGGATCATTCTTTTGTATCTAAACCAGCATCTGAAGTATTAGCTTCAGATGCTGTTATGTTGGCCTATATTGGTGATGCTGTATATTCTATGTACATTAGACGACGCATTGTAGAAATGAGTATTTCGAAGGTTCAGATTCTACATACATTGGTAACTGAATTTATTTGTGCAAAATCTCAGCCAAAAGTATTGGAACAATTAGAATCAATGTTTACAGAGGATGAACAAACAATTGCTAGACGAGCTCGAAATAGTAATGTCAATGTACCTAAGAGT
>NZ_UWFA01000048.1 GCF_900601905.1 Pseudomonas viridiflava | reverse complement strand
GCCGAGCCGGTCAGGCCGATGCTTTGCAGCGCTTCCATGATGCCCCAGACCGTTCCGAACAGGCCGATGAAGGGCGCGGTGGAGCCGATACTGGCGAGAATGGCCTGGCCGCTTTCCAGCGCACGACGCTCTTTTTGAATCTGCTGGCGCAGGTTGCGCTCCAGGCGGTCCGAGCGATTGATGGTGTGCGCCAGTTGTTGCGTGGTGTGTGGCGACTCGTCGACCGCCATGGCTTCGAAACCGCTGTTGGCAATACGCGCCAGCGCCCCAGGGTATTGCGTAGAGT
>NZ_UWFA01000115.1 GCF_900601905.1 Pseudomonas viridiflava | reverse complement strand
TCAATCGCCATGGTTTTGCTGTGGATCACCCGTGCATAGGGGATGAAGCCCTGAGCGGCCATTGGCAGCGTCACGATGCGCACCTGTACGTTGGGCACAAGGGCCAGACTTTTCAGATAGGCAACCTCGGGCATGCCGGTGTTCCAGTCTGAAACCATGAGTTTGACCGACACGCCACGGGCGGCGGCGCTGCGCAGGGCGTTGTCGATGACCGCGTAATACGGCCGGGTTTTATCAGGCCCATAGGACAGCGGTGCGTAGTCCAGCAACTGGACACGAACCTCGCTTTTGGCTTGCGCCAGCAAACGCGGCAGTTCGGTCTCGGAGTCGCGCACGCCCGACGGGTTATAGCGCTGTGGGCTGGCGACCAGATAATTGCCACCGGGCGATGCGCCACTGGCAGGCGGCGCACCAGAAACAGCAACCGGCACAGGTTTGCCGTCGGCAATGGCCGCCTGGGCAAGCCAGTCCTGATCGAACACAGCCTGCGTCTGGCGCACGAC
>NZ_UWFA01000158.1 GCF_900601905.1 Pseudomonas viridiflava | reverse complement strand
TGAATAGGGTGACGAGACTGGCAGGCCAAGCTTGTAACGCAGCACTTCAACAGTCAGATTGGCATCGGCTGGCTGCTGCACCCAGGTCGACAGGCCGACATCGCGATTGTCATAGCGAATCACCCGATAACCCTGCTGACACAGCGCGACTACGACCTCGTCCGGCCAATGAATCAACTGGCCGCCCAGGCCCATCACCAACAGCAAGGCAGGGTCGGACTCACTGCCGATACTCTGGTAGGCAATGCGTACTTCCTTGAGGTCAGCGAGCTGTACAGGAA
>NZ_UWFA01000117.1 GCF_900601905.1 Pseudomonas viridiflava | reverse complement strand
CGCAACGGCGACCTGATTGCCGCCGATAACCGGCAGATCAACCGTCTGCGCAGCCAGATCGATTACCGCCCCGACACCCTGGCCTGGAACCTCACCGCAGGCCAGCTCTGCTGCGTCAGCAAGGGTGTGCACACGGTCGTGGAGTACGACGCGTTGATTCTATGCGCGGGCGCCACCGACCGACTGATGCCGATCAAAGGCTGGCAACTGGCGGGCACCTACAGCCTTGGCGGCTCGCAGATTGCCCTCAAGTCGCAGTCGGTTTCCATCGGCAGCCGCGTGGTGTTCATGGGCAGCGGGCCGCTGCTGTATCTGGTTGCCAGCCAGTACGTCAAAGCCGGTGCCGAGGTGGCCGCCGTGCTCGACACCTCTCCGTTCAGCAAGCGCATCGGCGCGATGCCCAAG
>NZ_UWFA01000401.1 GCF_900601905.1 Pseudomonas viridiflava | reverse complement strand
CCTGCGCAGACTGATCGCCTGCGTCATCATCCAAATTCGATGTACCGTCCATCTGCACGTTCAACCCCGACGAGATCAGCATGCACAGGGCTGCCATGAATTCCGCCACGGCCTGGCCCCAGTGATGCTCCCCGGCCGAAGCGGCCGATCTGCTCAACAGGCTCTGCCCCTGCAACACCCCGACCAGCGCCCCCAGCCGACCCGGCAACAGCGCCATGACCTTTTCGGCAGCCAGTCCGTACAGGTATCGCGTTGCTGTGCTTCACAACTCATCGCTGGTCACTGTCTGTTGCTGCACTTGAAGCGTCAGAGATTGCAGCGTGCCCTCGAACAGCAGGTCAAGCG
>NZ_UWFA01000300.1 GCF_900601905.1 Pseudomonas viridiflava | reverse complement strand
CGGCAGCGACCGGCCAACTTCGACAAACTGTGCAGCAAAGGCTCAAGCCTGCACCTGACCGGCGACATCGACGCGCGCGCACTTTACCCGGAACTGCGCCTGGGCAAAGATCTGGCCCGCAGTGTCACCGACTGGGATACGGCGCTGGACCACGCTGCCAACGTATTCGCCGACAGCATCCGTAAGCATGGCCCGGACAGCGTGGCGTTCTACATTTCCGGCCAGCTGCTGACCGAGGATTACTACGCGTTCAACAAACTGGCCCGCGCCCTGATCGGC
>NZ_UWFA01000056.1 GCF_900601905.1 Pseudomonas viridiflava | reverse complement strand
GGTCAGGGTCTGAAATAAAACATGATCAAGGTACTGGTACGTTTCGGAATTTTTGTCATGGCCAGCTTCCTGGCCATCGGTTTTGCCCACTCGGCTGACAACCTTGAGCCAAGGACTGTCGACGGCGTTGACCTCAAGCAGTATCAGGGCACCTGGTACGAGATCGCGCGCCTGCCAATGTTCTTCCAGCGCAAATGCGCCCAGTCCGAAGCGCTGTACACGCTCAAGGACGACGGCAACATCGCGGTGACCAACCGCTGCCGCACGATTGAAGGCAAGTGGGAAGA
>NZ_UWFA01000113.1 GCF_900601905.1 Pseudomonas viridiflava | reverse complement strand
CGCCTCACGTACTCTGTGCTTACCTGTATGACCTTGCGGGTCTGTTTTCGAGCTTTTACGAAAACTGCCCGATCCTTGGTGCCGAAAATCCCGATCAGCAACAGAGCCGCCTGCGTCTGGCAGCGCTGACCGGTCGCACCCTCAAGCAAGGCCTGGATCTGTTGGGTCTGGAAACTCTGGAGCGTATGTAAGTTGGCAGTTGCGAAGAAGAAATCGGCACCCAAGCGCGGCGCCAGCCGTTATCAGGCACCCGCCAAGCAGCCGATTCCAGGATGGCTGTGGCTGGTCATTGGTTTGACCGTAGGCGCATTCGTTGTCTTCCTGATGAAGCTCGAACCCGGCGGCGATGACATCAAGCGAGTCAAGG
>NZ_UWFA01000031.1 GCF_900601905.1 Pseudomonas viridiflava | reverse complement strand
CGGATCCACCCACCCCGTAGGGTTAGGCACATACTGGTAGTTGTTCAGCCCACCCGCCAGCTTGATCGGGTCCGGGGTCAAAAACCGTCCAGTGCCCGGATTGTAATAGCGATGCCGGTTGTAATGTAAGCCCGTTTCGGCATCAAAGTACTGCCCCTGGAAGCGCAGCGGGTTGTCGATCTCGCTGATGTCGAGGGTGGCGAGGTTGCCGTAGGCCCGGTATTTCGCCGACCACATGATCTCGCCGCTGTAGTCGGTGAGTTCCTGCGGCGTACCGAGGTGGTCAAGCTGGTAATA
>NZ_UWFA01000118.1 GCF_900601905.1 Pseudomonas viridiflava | reverse complement strand
TACCCCGAAGACCGATTGGCCTACATGATGCAGGACAGCGGCATCGGTCTGCTGCTGACCCAGATGCCGCTGCTGGCGCGTCTGCCATTGCCTGCCGGGGTGCAGAGTCTGTGCCTGGATCAGAACGGCGTCTGGCTGGACGGTTACAGCACCGCCAACCCGGTCAATCTGACCGATCCGCTCAATCTGGCGTACATGATCTATACGTCGGGCTCGACCGGCAAACCCAAGGGCGCGGGCAACAGCCATCGTGCGCTGGTCAATCGTCTGCATTGGATGCAGA
>NZ_UWFA01000236.1 GCF_900601905.1 Pseudomonas viridiflava | reverse complement strand
GAACTGGAAGCCGCAGAACTACGATCACAAGTCCCATGGCAATATCTTTCTGTATCAGGGCCTGGCGCACTCCTACAACCTGTCGACTGCCAAGCTGCGTCTTCAGCTAGGCATTCCGACGGTCTTCAAGACACTGGCCAAACTGGGCGTGACCCGTGAGTGGCCTGCCTACCCGTCGATGCTGCTGGCGCGGGCGGCTTGAGCCCGATGGAAGTCGCCACTATGTATCAGACCATCGCCAGTGGCGGGTTCAATACGCCGATGCGTGGCATCCGCAGTGTGCTGA
>NZ_UWFA01000120.1 GCF_900601905.1 Pseudomonas viridiflava | reverse complement strand
GCCCCTTCAGGGCCTTCGAGGGTGATGAACAGGCCGGTCACAGGCAATCCTTAGTCATATTCATTGCGAAGCAGGCTCGCCTTGCGGGGCGTCCGGGCCATCCCCGGATACAGGCTCGGAAGCGTTCGAATCAGGCTCGGGCGAAGCGCTGGGGGCTGGCGCCGACACCGGTGCAGGGCTGGATCGATAATCCGCGCGTCGTTTGATCTGGTATTCACGCACCGCGGCGTTGTGAGCATCCAGATCATTGGAAAATACATGGCTGCCGTCACCCTTGGCCACGAAGTACAGGCTGTCGCCCGATACCGGATTGAGCGCGGCATGAATCGCTTCGCGCCCTACCAGCGAAATGGGCGTTGGCGGCATCCCGGCAATCACGTAGGTATTGTAGGG
>NZ_UWFA01000095.1 GCF_900601905.1 Pseudomonas viridiflava | reverse complement strand
AGTCTGTTGAAGTTGCAGCCAACTGTGCGACGCGGCGCATAACTGGCACTATCGGGCTTCGACCTTTGACCGGACGCAAAATGTCCCTGCCGCTGATCTATCACGACGACTACAGCCCGGAGTTTCCGGCTGACCATCGGTTTCCCATGGACAAGTTTCGTCTGTTGCGCGATCACTTGATCGACAGCGGCCTGACCCGCGACGTTCAATTATTACGCCCAGAGCTGTGCCCGGCCGATATTCTGGCCCCTGGCACATGACCCCTCTTACATCAGCCGTTACCTGAGTGG
>NZ_UWFA01000122.1 GCF_900601905.1 Pseudomonas viridiflava | reverse complement strand
GTGTTGGTGCCACGCAGGTTGTCGATGTGCAGCGTCACGTTCGCGTGGTTGACGAAGCCCTGAAAGAACTCCTGAAACAGGTCCACATCAAAGCCGCCAACCGTGGCGCGGGTATACGGCACATGCATTTGCAGGCCCGGACGACCCGAAAAATCGATCACCACACGCGACAGCGCTTCGTCGAGCGGCACATAGGCGTGGCCGTAACGACGAATGCCCTTCTTGTCGCCGATGGCCTGGCTGAACGCCTGGCCGACGGTGATCCCGACGTCTTCTACCGTATGGTGGTCGTCGATTGCCA
>NZ_UWFA01000123.1 GCF_900601905.1 Pseudomonas viridiflava | reverse complement strand
GATTATTAGCTTTGCAGGTTTCTGGAAGTGGCCACAGTCACCGCCGGGCTGCTCAATACGCCAGCGCTCAGCTCTGCCAGACGGTCATTGCCCGTGCCGCTGGCGACATTATTGCTCCAGCTCGCGGTCACGGTTGCCATCCAGCCCAGCATAAACAGCGCAATTGCCTGCAACATCCACTTTGTAATGATCGACATGGCTCTCTCCTTCCGGGTCTGGATGGCGAGTATGTAAACACCTCACCATTGCAGAAGAATTGCAGAGATTTGTATTTTTGCCAGCCGACAGAGCATCTCTGTGAACAAAGAGTCGGGGGGAGAGAAACGGGCTATCAACAAGAGAAAGAACCACGCCGA
>NZ_UWFA01000018.1 GCF_900601905.1 Pseudomonas viridiflava | reverse complement strand
GTTCTAGGGTGTATATTGTGCAGGTATTGGATATGTTGACTTTAGGGCTTGCGGTGTATGAATGGTGCGTCTATAGTCATGCCTACGGTTACGGGTGTATGAACTTTGAGGGTTTGAAAATGGCGGCGAAAAATAGCGGTAAGCCAGGCGTTACCGATGCGACAGAGGTTGCGGCGATAGATCAGCAGGAGCGCGTAAGCTTCGGCAACTATGGCGGCGCGACGCGTCAGAAGGTCGAGCTGCAGCCCCTTATAGACAAGCTGATCGCCGATGTTCGGCGCGTCGACGTAGACGAGGCACTCAGTCGAAGCGAGAAAACCAAACGTATCGGGCGCCTGGCCGACAGCCTCAAGGT
>NZ_UWFA01000100.1 GCF_900601905.1 Pseudomonas viridiflava | reverse complement strand
CCACTGTGCAGGGCGATGCGCTGGTAACACTGGCCAGCGGCGTTTATCGCCTGGACCTGAATTCGGCCAAAACATCTCTCTCGCTGTTCTGCGTCGCCGATCCGGTTTCCGGCAACCGTGCCAACGAATCGCGCTGCGATGCGCAGGGCCGCCTCTGGCTGGGCAGCATGCAGAACAACATCGACGCTGAAGGCGGGGACGTGCCGTTGGTGCGCCGCTCGGGCGGGCTGTTCCGAATAGATCCCGATGCGAGCGCCACGCGCCTGCTGGACCGGCAGGGCATCGTCAATACC
>NZ_UWFA01000352.1 GCF_900601905.1 Pseudomonas viridiflava | reverse complement strand
GTGGACAACAGCGGTCTGGAACTGGAATGGAGAGGTCTGCTGCCTCATCACTTCAATTACTACACCTCTTACACCTACACCCGCGCCAAACAGAAAGATGACCTGACGGTGTTCAATAACGGCGCAGCCATCGAGCTGCCTACCAGCGGCAAGCAGTTCGCCAACGTACCCAAGAACATGCTGGCGGCCAATATCGGTTACGACGACGGCAGTTATTACGGCACGTTTGGCGGCAAGGTCACCAGCAAGCTCTACGGCGACCTGACCAACGACGAAAGCATTCCGGGGCGCACCATTTTCAATCTGGGCGCGGGTATCTATCTGCC
>NZ_UWFA01000545.1 GCF_900601905.1 Pseudomonas viridiflava | reverse complement strand
GATCACCGGCATTCACGAAACCGTGGCACTGCGTGTCACCGATCACCCGACCGTACGCGAACTGTGCGCGCTGGTCGGCCCGCTGATCTCCACATCGGCCAACCCGGCGGGTCGCCCGGCTGCCCGGTCGCGATTGCGGGTTGAACAGTACCTCCGTGGCCAGATCGACGGCGTGCTCGGCGGCAGCCTGGGCGGCCGCCGAAACCCTAGCGTGATACGTGATATCGCCACCGGGCAGGTGATGCGCGCCGGCTGACGCTCGTTCAAGGAATCAGGATGGTCGAGCCAGTGGTGCGCCGCGCCGAGAGCTCAATCTGCGCCTGGGCGGCGTCCTTG
>NZ_UWFA01000040.1 GCF_900601905.1 Pseudomonas viridiflava | reverse complement strand
GTCCCCATTCGTTCAATAGCCAAATGCTACGCAGTCCTGCCCTCGACCAACAGGTAATATCAGTTTTTTTGCACACCCCGCATGATGCCAGCGCTGCCAACCTGCGTGAGCGGAATTATCTGGCGCATTAAAGAGTGCAGCACTAAGTTAAACTCAGTCCACTGAGTACGAGGAGCCGCTATGAGTGCCGATGAAAGCCCCACCCACGTCGCATCTGCCGACTGTGATTCGCTGCTGCTGGATAACCAATTGTGTTTCGCCCTGTATTCCACTTCGTTGATGATGACCAAGGTTTACAAACCCTTGCTACAAGCGCTCGGGCTGACCTATCCGCAGTATCTGGCCA
>NZ_UWFA01000129.1 GCF_900601905.1 Pseudomonas viridiflava | reverse complement strand
CACCCACTGAGGCCACATCTGATTGAATGCCGTTATCTTACTGACCAGACGAGCGTGGACAGTCGTTATATCGACGTACATGGTGATCTCCGAAAAATCTAATACCACCCCCAGTGTAGCGCGTGATTTTGTACGTGCATGGAGTATGGGACGGGATCAGCCCTTGGGAAGTTCGTCCAGCTTGGCCTCTACCGCGTCATCGAAAATGATGAACAACGCCTCAGCGTCTGACGAGCGCAGCTTTCGTGTGCTTTCCAGGCTTTGGATCAGTTCGATCTGGATAGCGCGCTCGGCCTCCAGGTCTTCGCGAGTGCTGGTGGCGTTCAAGGCGCGGAGGAGGTCGTTCATCTGGTCGCGGATGGGTTTCTGG
>NZ_UWFA01000285.1 GCF_900601905.1 Pseudomonas viridiflava | reverse complement strand
CAAGGGGTTCTGGCTGAAAAGCTTTCAGGTTGCCGGGATCTGCCGAATGCTGGCCAAACAGACCGGTGTCGACCCGGAAATTGCCTTCACCTGCGGGGTCATGCACAACATTGGCGAACTGTTGATCCAGACCGGCGCCCCGGATGTTGCCGAGCGCCTGAACAACGCAGCCAAGGCCGGCACGCCGGGGCGTGCAGCCAATGAAACGCTGCAACTGGGTTTCGGCTACCCGCAAGTGGGTGCCGAGTTGGCCCACCGCTGGCATTTGCCGCAGGTAATCCAGCAAGCCATCGCCTATCAGGCCAAGCCTCTGGAGGCGCCAGACGACGCACCGTTGCCGCGTAT
>NZ_UWFA01000182.1 GCF_900601905.1 Pseudomonas viridiflava | reverse complement strand
GGTGCATGTAGCGCGGTTCCGCCTCCACCCACGCCGTTTCACCTTCAGCCGCCGTGATGCACTCACCCCGTGAAACCCGCACATCAGCGCGCAACGGCGCCAGCTCGGCAATTACCTGATCGATCAACGCCTCCAGATCGATACGCTGGAAATTCAACGTCGGCGCGCCCTGTTCAAGCCGGGCGTACGTCAGCATTTCATCCACCAGCTTGTCGAGGTCCTGAATGTCGCTGTCCATGCCGCGCATGTACTTCAGGCGTGCCTCAGGCGTGGTCGCGTCGC
>NZ_UWFA01000134.1 GCF_900601905.1 Pseudomonas viridiflava | reverse complement strand
GGGGGGGGGGGGGGGGGGGGGGGGGGGGGGGGGGGGGGGGGGGGGGGGGGGGGGGGGGGGGGGGGGGGGGGGGGGGGGGGGGGGGGGGGGGGGGGGGGGGGGGGGGGGGGGGGGGGGGGGGGGGGGGG
>NZ_UWFA01000092.1 GCF_900601905.1 Pseudomonas viridiflava | reverse complement strand
GTATCACCCTTGGCCTGAGCAATGCCGTGCGCCAAGGCCAGTTGCCACAAGAACTGGACACGGGCCGGGCTGCGGTTGCACTTTTTTCCTACGTCAACGGCATCATTTATCAATGGCTGTTGGTCCCTGACAGCTTTTCGTTGCCGGCCGAGGCCGAGCAACTGGTCGATGTGTGCCTGGACATGCTGCGCTTCAGCCCTACTTTGCGGGTAAAAAACAGCCCGGAACTGAACTTTGAACGTGAAAGGTTATAGCGCCTGCCGGTTCTGTTGGGTAGTCACCTTTTCGTACAGAGCCTAACTCTGATTGATGCTGCTTATAC
>NZ_UWFA01000137.1 GCF_900601905.1 Pseudomonas viridiflava | reverse complement strand
ACGATGCTGATAATCAGTTGACTTCAGTCTGACAGCGCAAGCACCCACACGAATTGCTTGATTCAATTGTTAAAGAGCGGTTGGTTGATTCTTTCGTCTCAACCGAGGCGCGCATTCTACAGCAGCCTCTGTATCTGTCAAGCGGTTATTTTAAGAAGTTTTCAAAGTTTCCTCTGCAACTTCAACCACTTGCGCTTCGATCAACTTCACGTTGCTCGTTAGCGGGAGGCGAATTCTACAGCGTTACAACCTGCTGTCAACCACCTTTTTTCACCGCTTCCGATCAACATCATCGAAACCTCTTCTTCGCCAACCTCATCGTCCAACTCATTGATTATCAAGGAGTTTTTCGTTCTGCCTGCGCCAGAAGAGGTGCGAATTATAGAGAGATCCGTGAGGCCGTCAAGCCCTTATTTCAGCTTTTCTGCAAAAAGCCATTTTGGCCCCGCCCTTCTATATAGAAGGGCTATACAGAAGCGCTAAAGCACTCCGCCCCGGCGCAGCGCGTGCACCTGCGACGCCTGCAGGCCAAGCAGCCTTTCAAGAACGGCCTCCGTGTCCGCTCCCAATAAAGGAGGTGCGCTTCTGTACTCCACCGGTGTTTCAGATAAGCGAATAGGACTAGCCACCTGTGGGACAACGCCGCCCAGCGCATGAGGCAAGCTCATCGCCAAGCCACGAGCCCGAACATGCGGATCAGCGAACACCTGCGCCAAATCGTTAATCGGCCCACAAGGCACGCCAGCGCATTCAAGCTCAGTAACCCACTGTGCAGTCGTTTTGAACACCGTCGCCTGGCGTATCAACGGAATCAGCACAGCACGATGAGCAACGCGCAGCTTATTAGTAAGGAAGCGCGGATCCTCCGCCCACTGAGGCTGCCCCGCAACCTCGGCGAATTTGCGGAACTGGCTATCATTGCCCACCGTCAGGATGAAGTCGCCATCGGCCGTAGGAAAATCCTGATACGGCACGATGTTCGGATGCGCGTTACCCAGTCGCACCGGAGCAACCTCAGTGGTCAGAAAATTCAACGCCTGGTTCGCCAGGCACGCTACCTGCACATCGAGCAATGCCATATCAATGTGCTGCCCCTGCCCTCCCTGATCCCGATGCGCCAGCGCAGCCAGAATGGCAGTGCTTGAATACACACCGGTCAACACGTCCGTCAGCGCCACACCCACTTTCACCGGGCCAGCCCCTTCCCCGTCCCCGCGCCCGGTCAGACTCATCAACCCGCCCAGGCCTTGAATCATGAAGTCATATCCTGCGCGCCCGGAATAGGGGCCTGTCTGACCAAACCCCGTAATAGAGCAATAGATCAGCTGCGGGTTGACCGCCTTGAGTGCTGCGTAGTCCAAGCCATAAGCCGCCAGCCCACCCACCTTGAAATTTTCAATCAGGATGTCGGACTTCGCAGCCAACTCGCGGACCAGCTTCTGCCCCTCGGGCAACGTAAAATCTATAGTGACTGATTGCTTGTTCCGATTCGCTGACAGGTAGTACGCAGTCTCACTGGTGTTCTCGCCCTGCGGATCCTTGAGGAACGGCGGACCCCACGCACGTGTATCGTCACCCTTCCCCGGCCGCTCGACCTTGATGACCTCAGCTCCCAGGTCCGCCAAAATCTGACCGGCCCATGGCCCAGCTAATACCCGCGACAAGTCCAATACCCTGAGATGCGAAAGCGCGCCCATGTTCAGCCCCCTTAATAGAAGGCCTGAATGCCGGTTTGCGCACGCCCCAGAATCAGCGCATGAACGTCGTGCGTCCCCTCATAGGTGTTCACCACCTCGAGATTGACCAAGTGCCGGGCAATACCGAATTCATCCGAGATCCCGTTGCCGCCAAGCATGTCGCGGGCCATCCGGGCGATGTCCAGAGACTTCCCACAGGAGTTGCGCTTCATGATCGAAGTAATCTCCACGGCTGCCGTGCCCTCATCCTTCATACGCCCAAGACGCAGGCAGCCTTGCAACGCGAGCGTAATCTCGGTCTGCATGTCGGCGAGCTTCTTTTGAATCAGTTGATTGGCTGCCAGAGGACGCCCGAACTGCTGTCGGTCCAAGGTGTACTGCCGTGCGGTGTGCCAGCAAAACTCGGCCGCACCCAATGCGCCCCAGGAAATACCATAGCGAGCGGAATTCAAGCACGTAAACGGTCCCTTCAAGCCGCGTACATCAGGGAAGATGTTTTCTTCAGGGACAAACACGTTATCCATAACGATTTCGCCCGTGATGGAAGCACGCAGCCCGACCTTGCCATGAATAGCCGGCGCACTAAGCCCCGCCCAGCCTTTTTCCAGGACAAAACCACGAATGTCGCCAGCATCATCCTTGCCCCAGACCACGAACACATCTGCAATCGGGCTGTTGGTAATCCACATCTTGCTGCCCGACAGCCTGTAGCCGCCTTCGACTTTTTTTGCCCGAGTAATCATCGCGCCCGGGTCAGAACCATGATTGGGCTCTGTCAGACCAAAGCAGCCGATCCACTCCCCGGAAGCCAGTTTGGGCAAGTACTTCTGTTTTTGCGCCTCGGTACCGAACTCATTGATCGGCACCATGACCAGCGAAGACTGAACACTCATCATTGACCGATAGCCCGAGTCGATACGCTCGACCTCCCGAGCAATCAGCCCATAGCACACGTAGTTGAGGCCACTGCCGCCGTACTGCTC
Source organism: Pseudomonas viridiflava (assembly GCF_900601905.1). Lineage (GTDB taxonomy): Bacteria > Pseudomonadota > Gammaproteobacteria > Pseudomonadales > Pseudomonadaceae > Aquipseudomonas. The sequence goes on along the minus strand of NZ_UWFA01000137.1, from coordinate 452,009 downwards.
AGGGATGGTCGCGCCAAGCAGGCCGATGTTGCCCATTTCGCGAAAGATTGCCGGGTCGGTCTGCTCATGACGAAAAGCTTCAAGCACCCTTGGCGCCAGCTTGTCCTGGGCAAATTGGGCCGCACTGTCACGGACCATACGCTCCTCTTCAGTGAGCTGTTGGTCCAACAGCAGCGGATCAATCCAGTTGAAGCTTGCCTTGCCAGCCATGAGTCACCCTCGATCATTGAATGCATGGGGAAAGATCCTAGACCCGGATCAGCACACTCACAAACGATGAATGCGCACTCTGTTGTGCTAATTTCTCACTCCGAGATCAACAACAAGAATGATATTGGCTTTGATTAGTGAGGGCCACGTACATGCGCCGCAAAATCCCCAGCACTGCTGCATTAGTAAGCTTCGAAGCTGCTGCGCGCCACGAAAGCTTCACCAAGGCCGCCGAGGAGCTTTCTCTGACCCAAAGCGCCATCTGCCGACAAATCGCCAGCCTGGAGGCCTTCCTGGGCATAGAGCTATTCCAACGCTCCCAACGGGGTGTGAAGCTGACAGAAGCAGGCTTGTCCTATAGCCGACGTGTCGCGACACAGCTGGATGCCGTAGAGCGCGATACCCTTTCAGTCATGGGCAATCAGGGTGCGAATGCTATCGAGCTGGCCGTCGTGCCCACCTTTGGCACCCAATGGCTATTGCCACGCTTGAAAGACTTTCAAAAGCAGCAGCCTGAGGTCACTGTCAATCTCACCAACCGAACCCGCCCTTTCTTGTTTGCCGATACAGGTTTCGACGCCGCCATCTATTTTGGCGACGCCGACTGGCCAGGCACCGAAGCCTATCGATTGATGGGCGAAAACCCAGTACCCGTATGCAGCCCCGCCCTGCTGACCAACCAAGATAGCCTTGATGCTGCGCAAATCGCTGAGCTGCCGCTGTTGCAGCAGACCACCCGCCCATACGCCTGGCGACAGTGGTTCCATAGCCTGGACATGAGCGTCGCACGAGACATGACCGGCCCGCGCTACGAACTGTTTTCCATGCTCGCCCAAGCCGCCACCCACGAAATGGGTATCGCGCTGATTCCGCCCTTCCTGATTCAGCACGAATTGGCTGAGGGCCGCCTTATAATCGCCAATCCTCATACCCTTTCAGGTCCCAAGGCGTACCACCTGATGATCCCGGTACGCAAAGCCGAGTCTGCTTCATTACGCGCGTTTCGGGACTGGATTGTTCGACAGGCCAGAGCCTATGAGGAAACCTTAATCGACTTTTCTACCGATCCAGCCAGTTAGCAGCGGATATCGATTGATCGTCGACACAGGTTTTGATCAATTAAGAATGTCTAAAACCCATATAAGGCACACCAACAGCAGTTGGGTGCCCTTTTTCCAGCCTGGCTGACCCGGCTGATTGCTAGCGCAATTAGGCAGTTACTGGCGCGCGCCAGTCATCCGAACCGGAAGTACCCGAAACCTCATGGGTCCAGGTGATTTTTCGATAGGTAAAGTACACATCTTCCATATGTGTAAGGTGAGCCTCAGCAGGATCCTGACATTGAGGCATGTACGATCGCACATCAACAATGATGGCGTCTTCCAGCTCGGTGGAAAAGTAATGCTCCTGGATGCCATCTGCAGTAGTACGAAACCACTTGATCTGGCATTTAGGCAGTAGCTCTCCAGTCGTGAGGGCTGCAAGGATCAAGGGCGATGACTTATCGAATACCTTAGTGATCATCATCGGCCTATGGATGCGCTGGCCGGTTGGCTGACCAGACTGTGGATCGCGAGGGATAGTTACCAGATGATCAAATGCCTGGACCTGAATCAGATCTTCACGACCTTCCTGATAGATGTTGCCCACTGACTCGGCGGTAAAGGTACCGGCAGTGATGTTCCCTTGTTTGGATCCTTCAATATATAGATATGCTGGCGTTGGCAACGGAGCTCTCCTGGCTGTAGTAAGGGTAGATATTCATGGTCGCGGTAATCACAGCATATGATGGGTCGCGATTACCATAAAAGATCAATATCAGTTAGCTAGCACTATGATTTAAAAAATCAGCAGCACTTTAGCGCCTTTGATTTTAAAGTTCTGTAGTCAATTTCAGAGCAAGCCTGTAGGAAATTTCAACCACCGAAGTAAGACTTTTTTCTGATGCGTTATTATCTACCACATCACATTTTTACTCTTGCGCAGCAGGTGTTTTAGTGGCTAGTATCGCCGCCAGTAGCTTTAATACCTCGCACGTGCAGTAGCGTTTTTCATATTATGTAACTGTCGATTTAACAGCCCTCTACAGCGCCATTAGCCCGAGCAAAATAATATGCATTCAATTCTCGCCATGTTTGCACATGCAAAGGCATAAGGCCATGCACTCAGTTGACTCTGCGCGCCAATATCTGACACTCGCCCAAACGGCCATCGCCCAAGATGACTATGCCGGGGCTGACGCTCGGTACTCTTCAGAGTTCGAAGCGTTGGAGGCAGAGATGGCAAAACCATCAGCGTTGCATGAAAGCGGGCCCGTGGACTGGCAAAGGGTGCAGGAGCGTAGCGAAGCATTGCTGCGGGAGGTGTCCAAAGATTTGCGTGTCGCCTGCTGGTTGAGTTGGGCTCTATATCAGAATAAGTCATTCACCGGCCTGGAGGCGGGTCTTGGGATGCTGGCTAATTTCTGTGATGAACGCTGGAAGGACATTCATCCGCGCAAACCAAAAACGCGGGCGGCTGCAATTGGCTGGTTGATGACGAGGCTAGAAAAAGCGCTGGATGCAGATGTTCCAGTGAGCGATCAGCTGGCGCTGTTTCGGATGATTGCCGGGCATCTTGAAAAGCTGGACATGGTCATGACACAGCATTTGGCAGCCGACGCTCCATTGATACTGCCGCTACGTCGGCGGCTCAATAACATGATGAAGCGTGTTGCCGATAACGCCACGCAAAGCGGTCCTGTAGATAGTGTCGTAGCCCAGGTCAAGCAGGTTGCTACTCAGTGGCTAACGGACAGCGCGTCAATCGACAGCGATAAAGAGGCACAACAGGCGCTGCGCGCCCTGAAAGAAAATACCTTGCTGCTGTGCACATGGTGGTTGCGCCAGAAGGCCACGGATCCACGTGCATTACGCCTCAATCGAATGCTGAGCTGGCTTGCGATCAATAACGTTCCTCAGCACAACCCTGAACGTATAACAGAGGTTCGAGGGGTTCCGGGGGAAAAGCTCAAAACTTATCGAGAACAGTTGGGCGCGGCTCAATACGCTGATCTATTGGTACATCTTGAAACTAGTATCGCCAGAGCACCTCTCTGGCTTGACGGACAAAAAATGGTCTGGGACTGCCTCGCAGCCTTAGGTGCGGAGGCCGCACAACGGGAACTGGAAATCTATCTGGCATTGTTTTTACAACGCCTGCCGGGCATCGACGAGTTGCGGTTTCACGATGGAACCGAGTTCGCAAACGCTATGACTCGAGCATGGATTGCCAGCCACGTCATGCCTCATCTCGAGCCTGCGGATATCGGCCAATTGCCAGCCTCAGACACAGCACCTGCCTGGGACATCGCACTCCTGGCCTCGAGGTCTTCGCTACGTAAAGGGGGCTTGAAGCTTGCGGTACAAGAGCTCAAGCAAGGCCTGCGTAACGCACAAGGCGGGCGAGCGCGATTCTTCTGGAAGCTGGCTCAGGCGCGGCTTTGCCTTTTAGCTAAGAAAAATGAATTGGCCAAGGTTCAACTCGAAGCGCTCGACATGCAATTGCAGCAGTCAGGCATGGCCTCTTGGGAGCCGGAACTAGCAGTGCAGGTGCTGCAACTTCTGCACAATTGTTATGAGTCTTCACCCCAAGGCCAAGAAGTACGTGAGCGCAAGGAAGAGATTTACCGCAGGTTGTGCCACTTGGACCTTGAAGTGGTACTTGAATAGACCCCAGTGTCTTAACAGTCAGGAGAATAGCTGTGGCCAAAGAAGGCTCGGTAGCCCCTAAAGAACGCATCAACATTACCTTCAAGCCAGCGACAGGCGACGCTCAGGAGGAAATTGAACTACCGCTGAAATTGTTAGTGCTGGGCGACTTCACCCAGCAGCTTGATGAACGTCCAGTGGAAGATCGCAAGCCGATCAATATCGACAAGAACAACTTCGACGAAGTGCTGGGTAAACAGAACCTCGGCCTGACTCTGAGTATGCCAAATCGCCTTCAAGATGAGGATGATTCGCAAGAGTTGGTCATTGAGCTGAGTCTGAATTCGATGAAGGACTTCAATCCAGCGAGTTTGGTGGAAAAGGTCCCGGAAATGAAGAAGTTGATGGAGTTGCGCGATGCACTCATGGCCCTCAAGGGACCATTAGGCAATGCTCCTGCTTTCCGCAAGGCGATTGAAAGCGTCCTGCAAAACGAAGACTCCCGAAGCCGTGTATTGGGCGAAATTGGGCTTCAGACCACAATCCCGAAGGACGCTTGAGTCAGTAATCGATAAGGAAGCCGGAATCATGAGCACCCGTGCAGTAAAGCCAAACACTACCGAGACTACTGAGTTCAGCCTGCTGGATCAGATTATTTCCGAAACGAAACTGACGCCGGATGACGATGCTTACCAAATCGCCAGACGTGGAGTCGCCGCGTTCATCGAAGAGCTCCTGAAGCCGCAAAACAATCAGGAGCCAGTCAAGAAGGCGATGGTTGACCGGATGATCGCTGAGATCGATGAAAAGCTCAGCAGGCAGATGGATGAAATCCTGCACCACGCCGAATTCCAGTCACTTGAGGCATCCTGGCGGGGCCTTCATTTGCTGGTAGACCGCACCGACTTCCGAGAAAACGTCAAGATTGAAATCCTGAACGTGTCCAAGCAGGATCTGCTGGATGACTTTGAGGACTCTCCGGAAGTAATGCAGTCTGGTCTTTACAAGCATGTTTACACTGCAGAATACGGCCAGTTCGGCGGGCAACCGGTCGGGGCAATTATCGCCAACTACTTCTTCTCGCCAAGCGCCCCTGACGTGAAGACCATGCAGTATGTTTCCAGCGTTGCGTGCATGGCTCATGCGCCATTCATTGCGGCAGCAGGTCCGAAATTCTTTGGCCTTGAAAGCTTCACGGGGTTGCCGAACCTCAAAGAATTGAAGGATCACTTCGAGGGGCCGCAATTCGCCAAGTGGCAGAGCTTCCGCCAACAGGAAGACGCGCGTTATTTCGGGTTGACCCTTCCGCGTTTCCTATTGCGCAACCCATACGACCCAGAGGAGAACCCAGTAAAGACATTCCTTTACAGGGAAAACGTTGCCGACAGTCATGAGCATTATCTGTGGGGTAACACCGCCTATGCCTTCGGAACACGCCTGACCGATAGCTTCGCCAAGTTCCGTTGGTGCCCGAACATCATTGGGCCTCAGAACGGGGGAGCGGTAGAAGACTTACCCCTGCACCACTTCCAGAGCATGGGCGAGATAGAAACGAAGATTCCGACCGAGGTATTGGTCTCAGACCGTCGCGAGTACGAATTGGCTGAAGAAGGTTTTATCGCCCTGACCATGCGCAAAGGAAGCGATAACGCGGCATTCTTCTCTGCGAGTTCAGCTCAGAAACCTAAGTTTTACGGTATCAGTGAAGAAGGCAAGAATGCCGAATTCAACTACAAGCTAGGCACTCAACTGCCTTACCTGATGATCATCAACCGTCTGGCTCACTATCTGAAGGTTCTGCAGCGCGAACAACTGGGCTCCTGGAAAGAGCGAAGCGATCTAGAGCGAGAGCTTAATAAATGGATCCGCCAGTACATTGCCGACCAAGAGAATCCCAGTGCAGAGGTCCGAGGCCGTCGTCCGCTGCGAGCGGCGAGCATTTCTGTCAGTGATGTCGAAGGTGAGCCTGGCTGGTATCGCATCAGCATGAATGTTCGCCCGCACTTCAAATATATGGGCGCTGACTTCACCTTGTCCTTGGTGGGTAAGCTGGATAAAGAATGATGGGAGGGTACGGAAGCCTTTTTGAGCGCCTCGCTGGCGAAACGGTCAGCCGCACCAACTTCAGCCACGAAGATAGCGTTACGGCTTCTGTAGCGGTCCATCTTTCGAAAATGCTCAGTACCCGGGCGGGCAGCGTTCAATCGCTGCCCGACTACGGCTTGCCTGATTTGAATGACATGAGCTTGAGCCTCCATGACTCGCTCATTCAAGCACGTAACGCCATTGAAAGGTTTATCGAGCTATACGAACCGCGCTTAAGCGCTGTACAGGTCATCTCCGTGCCGTGCGAAAACGACCCGCTTCGTTTGCTTTTCGCCATCGAGGGTTTACTCGATGTTGTTGGAATAAAACTGCAGGTCAGATTCAACGCCACGCTAGCGAGTTCAGGAAGAGTGAACGTGACCTAACACACAACAGTAGTCGGTATAAAACCGTATTACTTAATGCCGCTTGGATTAAAGCTCAATTACCCGGCTATCGACATGCTCCGGGACTTTGTATGCAACCTCATTGGCGTTGAGCGCTGACGATTCTGCTCGCGCCGATTTTGGCGAATAAATGGTACAGGTATAGCTATGTCTTTTAATGATTACTTTCAAAGTGAATTGACTGCTCTCAAGCAGTCAGGACGTACTTTCGCTGAGCGTAATCCGGCACTGGCGCCTTTCCTCAGCCAAAGCGGGCGGGACCCTGACGTCGAGCGCCTCCTGGAAGGAGTCGCCTTTCTTACGGGGCGTCTACGTCAGAAGCTCGACGATGAATGGCCTGAACTCACTCATTCGTTGATGCAGTTGCTGTGGCCGAACTATATGCGGCCGTTGCCCTCGTTCAGTATTTTGCAATTCGATGCCTTGGAGCAGACCGGCCCGGCACTGCGTGTAGAGCGCGGGACCTCCATAAGCAGTGATCCTATAGAGGGTATCAACTGCCGATTTCGAACCTGCTTTGCAACCGAACTGTTGCCTCTGGAAATGGCTGCAGTGAATTACTCCGCGCAGGGCGAGGGGGCATTATTTGCCTTGCAATTAAAGGTACGGGGCAACGGTCACCTGGGTGAGTTGCGGCTTCAGCACTTGCGCTTGCATTTCTCTGGAGAGCGCTACATCAGCCATACCCTGTATTTAAACATGTTGCGCAGCCTGACCAGAATCGAGGTCGTACCGCTCGATGGCAACGGCCAAGTGCTTCTCCATGATGACAAGGCAGTGTCCATCAGCATCCCGGTTACCCAAGTTCATCCTGTTGGGTTCGCTGAAGATGAAGCCCTGATCCCATACCCGCTCAACACATTCCGAGGCTATCGATACCTTCAGGAATATTTTGCACTGCAGGACAAGTTCCTGTTCGTTGATATCAACGGCCTTGGGTCGATCAACAATCTGTCTGATGAACTGCTGGAACAAGCAAAGGGTTTAGAGCTGCGCTTCCACATTCATAGCAACGCGATCCAGCACCTTAGGCCCACCGAGGCCAATGTTCGGCTGTACTGCACGCCCATTGTCAATCTATTCACCAACGACGCGCTCCCTATTCGCCTTGATGGAAAGCAGGACGACTATCTTCTACTGCCCTCTGAGCTGGAGCAAAAAAACTGCGGTGTGTACTCGATAGAAAGTGTCACCGGTCACTCACAAGCTGGAGGTGGCGAGCGTCAGTATGTGCCCTTCGAATCCTTCAAGCACGATCCCAGCTTCGATGTTCCGAATGTTTGCCCGCATTACAGCGTTCGGCAGCGCCCCTCATTGCTGCACGACGGACTCGATACGTATCTGAGTTTCGATATTCGCCAACTTGATGACCGGGAAACCCTATCCGTCGAGTTGATCTGTACCAATCAGAATCTGCCATCGCGCCTTCAGGAAGGCCAGATTTGCATTCCCTGCGAAGACACACCCGCCTTCGCCAGGTTTCGCAATATCACAGTCTGCACGCCCAGCTACGCACCACCCATAGACCGGGATTTTCTGTGGAGGCTGATCAGCAATATGTCTCTTAACTACCTCTCGCTGGAAAACGTCGATGCGTTGAAAGTCATTCTCGAAACCTACGACTTGCCGCGCTATTACGACCGCAATAGCGCAAACATCAGCCGCAGGATGCTCAGCGGGCTGAAGTCGGTCCGCCACGCGGCCACCGATCGTCTGTTTGAAGGGCTGCCCTTGAGGGGGTTGCGAACGGAGCTGTCAGTCGACTCTGGACAGTTCGTTTGCGAAGGGGATGTCTTCCTGTTCGCATCAGTGCTCAACGAATTTTTTGCGCTGTACGCGAGCCTCAATTCCTTTCATGAGCTTCAAGTCAAAACTACCAAGGGAGAGGTGTACGCATGGACGCCCCGAATGGGTCTGCAGCCGGTTCTCTGAATCCGATGACGAGAGTCATTCGGGAATACTCATTGTTCCAGGCTATACAGCTGACTCAGGAAACTTTGCGTCGGGCACACCCTGATCTGACGCAAGACCAGCTCTACGACCGGATCGAATTTGAGGCCAACCCAAGCCTGGGTTTTCCTGCCAGCGATATTGATCGCGTTCAGTTCTTCACCGAGCACGGTCAGCTCCGCGCCCGCATGCGTCTTAATCTGCTGAGTCTTTCGGGTGCAGGTTCACCGTTGCCCGTCTTCTATGTAGAGCAATCATTGGGCGATAGCGATGACGCAAATCCTACCCGGACTTTCCTTGACCTGTTCAATCATCGCGTGCATCGATTGCTGATGCCTATCTGGCGCAAATATCGCTATCGAGCAAGCTTTGAAAAAGGCGCAACTGACGCGTTTTCCCGACAACTTTTTGCCCTGATTGGCTTGGGTAGCCAACAGATCCGTGCGACCGACGATATCAATTGGAAGCGCCTGTTGCCTTACCTTGGACTCCTCAGTCTTCGCGCTCACTCAGCAGCATTGGTTGAGTCCGTACTGCGCTACTACTTCAAACATGCCGAAGTCAATATCGAACAGTGCATGTTACGGACCGTTGAGATCATCGACGAACAACTCAACAGTCTGGGAGCACTCGGTAGCTTGCTGGGTCAGCAGTTGGTATTGGGCGAGCGGGTCCAAGACCGAAGCGGCAAATTTCGCATTCATATTCGCGAACTCAGCTGGCAGCGCTTTCACGAATTTTTACCTATCGGATCAGGCTTTCAGCCGCTCTGCGCGCTGGTGCGTTTCAGCCTGCGCGATCCTCTGAACTACGACATTCGTCTGACGTTGCGCCAGGAAGAAATCCACGAGCTGCGCCTATGCGCCCAAAGCGAATGTCGTCTCGGCTGGACCAGTTGGCTGGGCCGCGAAAAAGCCGATGGCGTGGTGACACTCGGCAATACACTCACAAGGACTGATTAACGATGATCAATGTAGACCTGCAACAGCTGATCCAGGCGCTGGAGGCATCATCGCGTGGTGATCTCGAGGACTGCGCGGAGCGTTGCGTGTCCCGCGGTGGCAGCAAGATTCTAGTCGAGGATCTGCTGTTGATATGGCTTGATCGCCCCCAAAGCTTGCTACGCCGGGCCCTGCTTGACGCCGAGGTCGATGCTGGTGAGTTGGCGACAGCGTTGCAGCCCCGCGCAGAACAGAACGAATCACGCAACCCGGTATTTTCTCCCGAGCTTGTGCAATGGCTGCAGGATTCTCTACTGGTAGCGACACTTGAATTGGGGCAAAGCAAAGTCGACCAAGCGTCGCTGATTCTGGCGCTATTGCAAAATCCGCTGCGTTACGCCGGCAGCCACTATCAGCCGCTGCTTGCCCACATAAGCATCGAGCGCTTGCGAGACTTTGCGCTTTCCGAGCAGCCGGGAGCTACGTCTGACAAAACACATTCAAAAAGCGAATCGCTACTGACGCGTTTCACCCACAACCTGACTCAGCAGGCCCGAGAAGACAAGCTCGACCCTGTGTTATGCCGGGACGACGCGATCCGGCAGATGATCGACATCCTGGCACGACGCCGCAAGAACAACCCCATTGTGGTGGGTGAAGCGGGGGTCGGCAAAACTGCCGTAGTGGAAGGACTGGCTTCAAGGATTGCCGCAGGAGAAGTGCCACTGGCCCTGAAGGGCGTAGAGTTGCTGTCTCTTGATATGGGCCTGCTGCAGGCCGGTGCAAGCGTGAAAGGTGAGTTCGAGCGTCGCCTGAAAGGAGTCATTGACGAAGTAAAAGGCTCCCCTACTCCAATCGTCCTGTTTATCGACGAAGCCCACACCTTGATAGGCGCTGGAGGCCAGGAAGGCGGTTCGGACGCCGCCAACCTTCTTAAACCTGCTCTGGCCCGAGGTGAACTGCGAACAATCGCGGCGACTACCTGGGCAGAGTACAAGAAGTACTTCGAAAAAGATCCCGCACTCGCCCGCCGCTTTCAGCCCGTGCAATTGCACGAACCAACGGTCAAAGAGGCCGTTACGATTTTACGCGGCCTGGCGCAGGTCTACGAAAAAAGCCACGGTATTTATCTTCGCGACGATGCCGTAGTCGCGGCGGCAGAGCTTTCTGCTCGTTATCTCGCTGGTCGCCAATTACCGGACAAGGCTGTTGATGTTCTGGACACAGCCTGCGCCCGAGTCCGCATAAGTCTGGCAGCGGCCCCGCAAAGCCTGGAGCGCTTGCGCAATGAGCTCGCGCAGAGCTGTCGTGAACGAAGCGCACTGAGCAGGGACGCGAGCGCTGGCCTGACCGTGGATCAAGAAGCTTTACATGCCCTTGAACAGCGCATGAAAGAAGCGCGCAGCGAAGCGATGGAGTTGGAACAGCGTTGGCGTGCCCAGCAGCAGTTGGCGGAACGATTGCTCACGTTACGCCAGCGCAATGCGTTGTTGACCAGTGGGGCCCAATCCGCAAATGAGGCAACGGAAGATTTGAAAGCCGAGCTGGAAGAGCTCCAGCGAACTTTGACCGAAGCTCAGGCAGTGGAGCGTCTCGTTAGTTATGAAGTCTGCCCGGGATTGGTCGCTGAAGTGGTGAGCGCCTGGACGGGAGTTCCATTGACACAACTAGCCCGCGAACATAGTGCAAAGGTTGCCAGTTTTGCTACGGATCTAGGCCAGCGGATTCGTGGCCAAGAGCAGGCTGTGCAGGCACTTGATCGCGCCATGCGCGCTACGGCCGCTGGCCTGAACAAGCCTGACGCGCCTGTTGGAGTGTTCTTGCTGGTAGGACCCAGCGGGGTTGGCAAGACCGAAACCGGCCTGGCGCTGGCAGACCTCTTGTATGGAGGTGAGCGCTTCGTGACCACGATCAACATGTCCGAATTCCAGGAAAAGCATACGGTCTCGCGCCTGATCGGCGCCCCGCCCGGTTACGTCGGCTATGGCGAAGGCGGCATGTTGACTGAGGCAGTTCGACAAAAGCCCTACTCGGTGGTGCTGCTGGACGAGGTCGAGAAAGCCGACCCGGATGTACTGAACCTGTTTTATCAGATTTTCGACAAGGGCATCGCCAACGATGGCGAGGGACGCGAGATCGACTTTCGCAATACGCTGATCCTGATGACATCCAACCTGGGTTGCGAGCGCATCGATGCGCTGTGCGTGGATGGCAATAGACCCGATGCAGAGCAACTGACGGAAGCCATCAGGCCAGTACTCAGCAAGCATTTCAAACCGGCTCTGCTGGCCCGCATGAGGATCGTGCCCTATTACCCGATCGGTGGCAGCGTCATGCGAGAGCTGGTTGCGATGAAGCTGCAGCGACTCGGAGAACGCCTGCGCCGCCGCAAGCTGAGTTTCAGCAGCAGTGAAGCCCTGATCGATCACCTCGCCGAGCGTTGTGTGCAAGGGGAAAGCGGCGCCCGCCTCATTGATCACCTAATCGAATTACACGTCATGCCACTGATTGCTGATCGTTTGCTGGCCGCCATGGCAGACCAGCAAACGCTGTCGCACGTGCACACAACTCTCCACGAAAGCAGCGTCGTCTGTGAGTTTTCCTGATGGCAATGCGAATGATGAGCCTCTTGCTCAACCTCGGTAGCCGCCGCGCGGCTGCTTTGACTCGACTTCAGGAATACCTCAAATGCTAGTTCCCCGCTGGAAAACCCTCCTTCTGTTCCTGTTCGTAATATTTGGCCTGAGTGGATGCACTGGGCACTACAAATTCAGCGACAACGAGTATCGACCCTTGGGTGAGCCGCTGTCGGTCAACCGTGGAAAGTGAGCCCAGGGAGACACACATGATGGAACTGTTTTTCGAATTATCGGCTAGTGAGTCGCCAGTCCATGGACAGGCTGCAGGCAAAACATTCAAGCAGGCCGGAGGGCTGATCGGGCGGGCGGACCATTGCGACTGGATCATCTTGGACGAATACAGTCATGTATCGAGTCAACATGCGCGAATCACCTTCAACGACGGTGAGTTTTTCCTGACGGACCTGAGCACCAACGGCACGCACATCTTGCCAAGCGGTCAACGCCTGCGCAAAGGAGAAACCCATCTTATCGAGCACGGCAACCAGTACCTCCTGGGTAAATTCGTGATTCGGGCGAGATTGGTCAAGGATTCGGCAGCGTATGTCGGCACGCTGGAAAAACCACAATTGGTCGAAAGCTACATACCGGACGATGCGTTTCTAGACCTCGATATCCTCAAGTCATCAAACCCTCAGGAGCTGGATTCAACTCTGGACGAACTCCTCCCTTCGTTCGCGCCGCAGCAGGCATCGCAACAAGGCGTTGGCTATGGCCCTGCGGATACACAGCATCTGTTGATTCCAGAACTGGTGCCTGAACAGCAGCCCATGCCTGTTGTTGAATCCACTGCGCACCCGCCCCAAAGCGAAGATTTCTGGGCGCGCTTTGCCGACGCAGTGGGCCTGGATCTCAATGCCATGGATCAGGATCACCGCGAAACCTTTGCAGTCAACGTGGCCAGAATGCTCAAGCAGAGTATCAACGGCCTGCAGCAGACTCTACGCACACGCAACGAACTGAAAAACGAGCTGCGTCTGGCGCTGAGCATGGCGCAGCACTCCGGCAACAACCCGCTCAAGTACGCAGGCGATGCCAGCGAAGCAATCGGCCTTTTACTCAATACCCAGAGATCCGGGCAGCTATCGGCGGAGCAGTCCCTGATCAAGGCTTTTCGAGACATTCAGGCCCATCAGGTGGCGATGTTGACGGCGAGCCGCGCGGCACTTCGCGGGGCGCTGGAGCATTTCGCGCCGCAACAACTGTCGCTGCGCTTTGAACGCGATGCAAGAAAGCCGCTGTTTTTCACTCAGGCCAAACGTTGGCAAGCCTATGAGCGTCACCACCAGACACTTTGCGCCGATCAGGAATGGAGTGAACGCCTGCTGGCACGAGACTTTGCTCGAGCATATGAAGAACAGGTGCGCTTGCTGGCCACCTTGCACATCGAACATTAAGGAATCTGCCACATGTTGCGAATCAACGCCTTGGCTATGCTGGTCCTTGCATGGATGCTGGCTGGTTGTTCGGATATCTCCCCTTATTCAACCCAGACTCGACTTGAACTGGAGCTCACGGCCAGCGATCAGCTCAATCCAGATATCAACGGCCGGCCTTCCCCGGTTGTGGTGCGCTTGCTTGAGCTGAAAAACCCTGTGCTGTTTGAGACGGCAGATTTCTTCGGTCTCTACGGACAAGCCAAAGAGCTTCTTGCTCCTGACCTGGTTGCGGCTGAAGAGCTCGAACTGCGTCCCGGTGAACGTCTGACGCTCAAGCTAAGCGCACAGGAAGGCAGCAGATATGTGGGCGTCATGGCCGCCTATCGTGATCTTCCAGAAACAAAATGGCGTTATGTGGTTCAGGTGAGATCCGGACAGACGACGTCGGCAAAACTGAACCTTGACCATACCGGTATCAACCTTGCCAGCGACACGTTCACCGAGGCTGGTCGCTAATGAATACCGATAAAGTCATCTGGAAGGAAGGGATGCTGCTGCGCCCGCAGCATCTACAGCAAAATGACCGCTACTTCGAAAAGCAGATCAAAACGCAAACCCGGTCACTGCACCGCAACGCGTGGGGGTTTTTCGACCTTGAGATCGACCCGCAACAGTTCAATCTGAGCAAGGTCGTCATCAGCCATGCTTCGGGAATATTGCCTGACGGCAGCTTTTTCGATCTGCATCGCAGTAGCGACAGTCTGATGCTCGATATTCCCCCCGACAGCGGTAACGCATCGGTATACCTGGCCCTACCCCTGCTCAGTGGCGGGATAATCGAGTCCCGGCGCGCCGATCAAGCGGATGTCCTGGCGCGATTTACCCAATACGATCTCGAAGTCTCGGACTCCAATGCTGGCAGTGATTCATGCTCCGTGATCAGTTGCGCCCGGCCACAATTCAGTCTGCAGCTGGGCGAACAACCGACTCACCGGGCATACGTCAAACTCAAAGTCTGCGAAATTGGAGATGTCTCGGCTAATGCCGGGATCAAGCTCAACTCGCAATTCTCGCCCTCATATATTTACACCCACTCCAGCGACTACCTGCTGTCGTGCCTCAACGAGGTCATCGCACTGCTGACGCATCGCGGTGGAAAAATTGCCGAGCGCATTCAGGCCAGCGGCAAAGGTGGAGCTGCCGAAGTCGGCGACTTCATGATGTTGCAACTGATAAACCGAACTGAGCTGATGTTGCGCCATCTTTCGAGCCAGCAACAGGTGCATCCGGAAGAGCTGTACAGCGTTTTACTCGGGGCATTGGGCGAGCTGAGCACCTTTTCCAGCGACCAGAAACGCCCTCAACTCGACCTTGTGTATGAACACTGCAATCAGGCAGCAAGCTTGCGCGCGCTCATGGGCCAACTTCGACACATGCTATCGATGGTGCTGGAGCAGCATGCTATTGCGCTGCAATTGCAGTCCCGACAGTACGGCATCTTCGTGGCCGCGCTTTCGGACCGATCACTGCTCGGCACAGCAACTTTCGTATTGGCCGCCAGCGCAGCTTGCGACTCCGAAGATTTGCGCAAGCGTCTGCCTGCGCACCTGAAAGTTGCTCCAGTGGAAAGCATTCGCCAACTGGTCAATCTGCACCTGCCCGGCATCAAGGTTAAGCCACTGCCCGTGGCCCCGCGGCAGATTCCGTTCCACGCCACCAAAACGTATTTCCTGCTTGAGCTCAATGCCAGAGAACGTGCGCAGTTGGAAAGCTCTGGAGGATTTGCGCTGCATGTCTCTGGCGAGTTTGCAGATCTGGAATTGAATTTGTGGGCAATCAGGAACTAGCCGTCATGGAAATGAAAAAACCACAAAGCAACACGACCGTCCTGTTGGGTCATCAAGAAACGGTATCCGCGAAAACGGCACTAACCGATTTCCCTCCCCCGCATTTTGAACCGCTGGAAGATCGGATGGTGTACTCCGCCCGGACCCAACCTGCCGAAACGTTCAGTGTGAGTCCGAACCCTCTGGTCCGAGCGGCTGCGCCGCTGTTATCGGAAATCATCCGCCTCAAAACGGACGCGCATGAACAAGTGTTTACCGAGCTCAACGCCCGTCTGTGCGATCAGGTACGGGCTTTCGATGTCGCTGCCTTGCAAAACGATGCGGAGAGCTCGCAGATACAGGCTGCTCGTTATGTGCTGTGCACCGTCGCTGATGAAGCCGTGACGACTACCGCCTGGGGAGATAGAAGCCAATGGTCGAAAGTCAGCCTGCTCAGTCAGTTTCAAGGCGAAACCTCGGGTGGCGAGAAGTTCT
This sequence comes from Pseudomonas viridiflava, assembly GCF_900601905.1. Classification (GTDB taxonomy): domain Bacteria; phylum Pseudomonadota; class Gammaproteobacteria; order Pseudomonadales; family Pseudomonadaceae; genus Aquipseudomonas. Next base: position 436,388 of record NZ_UWFA01000137.1, on the reverse strand, counting down.
TCCATCTGCTTGATCGAGTGCTACACAACCCCGAGAAATATTCCCCGCTGCTGGAGCTGATGTACATCTGTCTGGCCTTGGGTTTCGAGGGTAAATATCGCGTCAAGCCCCGCGGCTCTATCGAGCTGGAGGGAATCCGCGACAGCCTTTATCGGCAGATTGTGAAATTGCGTGGCGAAGTTCCTCGCGAGCTTTCCCCCCACTGGGAAGGGCTCAATGATGGACGTAGACGGTTGGTACGCATTGTCCCGTGGTGGTTGGTAGCGGTCTTCATTCTGATCTGCCTGACGGGAATGTACTCAGGATTTGCCTGGGTCCTGGCCGAGCAGCGCGAAGCCGTACTTCACCCTTATCACTCGGATGAGTTCGTACCTACACGGCCACAATCGCAATCCAGAGACATGCAATGAAAGACTTTATGAAAAAACTGGCGACGACACTGAGCAAGACATGGGTCTGGTCGCTGCTCATAGTTCTGGCTGTCGTCTTACTTATCTGGTTCGTAGGGCCGGTGTTCGCGATTTCAGACAACAGGTTCTGGGAGAACCCGGCAAACCGCTGGCTGAGTATCAGCATCGTGTTTCTGCTGTGGGGCTTGTTGATGGTCTTTGCCGGATGGCGTGCCGGGATCCGCAAGAAGCAAGACGACGACAGCAGTTCGAGGCAAGCCAGTCTGGAGTCGACCGAGAAGATCAACGAAGAGCAGAAAGAATTGCGCGGACGCTTTCTGGATGCGCTGCAAACTCTCAAAACTTCAAATCTCTACAGCGGCCGCAGCGAACGTTGGCGCGACGAGCTACCCTGGTATCTGGTAATTGGGCCCGAAAAAGCGGGCAAGACCAGTCTGCTGGATTTCTCCGGGCTGGATTTCCCACTCAACAAATTTGAACGCAAGCTGACACGCGACACGCTGGGAACCCGGTATTGCGACTGGTATTTCGCCAATAACGCAGTCCTTATCGATACCGCCGGACGGTATCTGACGCACAAAGATGACGTCGCAAAGTCTGCCTGGGCAACGCTGCTGGCTCAACTGCGCAAGCGCCGTCGCAGCCGACCGCTCAATGGCATTCTTGTGACCATTGATATTGATACCCTGCAAGGCGCGGAAACCGGCATAGAGACATTGGCTCGCCAGGTGCGTCAAAGACTTCAGGAAGTGCAGCAACGCCTGCACGTCAACCTGCCGGTGTATCTGATTCTGAGCAAGGCTGACCGGGTGCCGGGTTTTGACGTGTTCTTCGACCAGCTGTCCCGCGAAGAAGGCGAACAGGTTTTCGGCACTACTTTCACCAAGGAGCAAAACGGCACAGACGCCGTTGTGTTGCGCGCAGAGCTCGACGCCCTCCTTCACCGGCTCAATGATCAGGTGGTGCCGCGCCTGCATGCGGAACGTGATATTGGCCGTCGTGGCCTTATTCTTGAATTTCCAAACAAGCTTGCAAAGCTGGGCGAGCATTTGTGTCTGTTCGTCGATATGGCGTTTACCGGCAGCCGATATCAACGGGCAAGCCAGCTACGCGGCTTCTACCTGACCAGCGCACCGCACCTGGCTAGCGAACTGGATCAAGATGCAGCGTCCATAGGCGCAAAAGCCGGTATGGCGAGCAATGTGCTACCCACCATGCGGACCGGACGCTCACGCTTTATCCACCACCTGCTGAGCCGGGTGATATTTCCCGAAGCAGAACTGGCCGGGCTCGACTCGCGCGAAACCCAGCGCATCCATTGGCGGCACCGGGCACTCTACGGCAGTGCAGTTGTTCTGTTAATCGGCTTCGCATTAACCTGGGCGCATGGTTTTTCTACCAACCATAATCGACTGGAAAAAGTGCGCGAGCACGCAGGGCAGCTAACGCAACTGCGCTCGGGTTTGGATTCCGAAGAGGACGAGCTCGCCGCTCTGAAGGTGCTGGATACAAGCTTCGACGCCAGTACCATTTTTCCGGATGTGGCCGACATTGCACTGCATGAGCGTAGCGGTTTGTATCAAGGCGAACCCAGCAATCGCGTGTTGGTGACTGCTTACCGGCGCGATCTGGAGAAGCAACTACTACCTCGTGTTGCGACATCCCTTGAACGGCAGATTCGAAACAACCTCCAGAACCGCGACCGACTACTCGGAAGTCTGCGCGCCTACCTGATGCTTGACCTGAACGAGCGCCGTGACCCTGACTGGCTTCAGGAGTGGATAACCACGGACTGGTCGATTCGTTATAGCGGCAACACAGTCGCTCAGAATGGACTGGGGGCGCATCTGCAGCGCTTGTTTGAGCATCCATTCCGCTACCCGCTCAACACCGAACTGGTCGCGCAGGCTCGCCAGATTCTGCGCGGGGAGTCGATGACCAATGTTGTCTATCGGGCGCTGCGTGATCAGGCGCATGGCCTGCCCGCCTATCGCCTCGGCCAGCATCTGGGCTCACACGGAGCCGTATTTTCAGGCGCCGACTATGCCATTCCCGGCTTCTTTACCCAACAAGGCTACCAGCAGAGCTTTGTTATCAAAGGCCCTGCTCTGGTCAGCACGATTCTGCGCGACAACTGGGTATTGGGCGAGGGAGCCACCATAAGCGACATGGACTTGAGACGGCTGATGGTTGAGCTGGAGCAGCTGTATTTCCGTGATTATGCTAACCACTGGAGTGAAGCTATAGGGCGTGTTGAATTGCAACGCTTTACCACTGCCGCTGAGGGTGCGGATCAATTGGCCAGCCTGACGGCAGCTCACTCGCCCCTCCTGCAACTGCTGATAGAAATACGCGACAACACCCATTTTCAAACGCTGGAGGAACATGCAGAACTGTTGAAAACAAAGGGCTCCAACAAGACGGCTGTCTTGGGCAAGGTTACGACAGCTGCCGTAGAGCAAGCCAAAGAGGCAGCTGGCAAAGCGTTACCCGATACCGCCAGGAAATCTCTACAGCGACGTTTTGAGCCTCTGCATCGCCTGCTTGATGACAACAACGGGCCAGCAGCTGACCTTATTCCATCGCTGCAAGCGCTCAATGAAATGCAATTGCAACTGTCGAACCTGTCGCGTTCCAGCCAACAGGAGCAAACCGCATACGAGTTGGCGAAAGGCCGCATGGCAGGCCAGAGAGACCCGATGGGTTCGCTACGCAATACCTCGACTCGGCTACCGGCTCCCATCAATGGCTGGTTGAACGCAACAGCCGACGATACCTGGTCGCTGGTCCTCGCAGACGCCTATCAATACCTGAACCAACGCTATCAGAGCGAGTTGTTGAGCTTCTACGGCAACGCCCTCGACAAGCGTTATCCGTTCAACGCTCACAGCACCAGTGATGTGGCGCTCAATGATTTCCGGGAGTTCTTCAAGGCTCAGGGCGTCATGGACAAATTCTTCGACAATTACCTGCGCCCCTTCGTGAGCGGGACTCCTGGAAGCTATCGCCTGCGCAGTGTCGATGGGCGCAGTTTGCCCATGTCGCGTGGGTTCCTGGAGCAAATGGCCAATGCTCATGTCATCCGTCGTGGTTTCTTTGCCGAAAATCCGAATGAACCGCAGGTCCAGTTCAAGCTTGAGCCCTACACGCTTGACCCAAGCGTCAGCCGTGCCGAGTTCCGCCTGGGCAATCAGCAAATGGAGTATCGCCACGGTCCTATTATCCCGACGTCATTTAACTGGCCGGTTGATGCCGAAGACGGACGCACCAGTCTGGTACTTGAAAAAATCGCAGGCCGCGCGATGGGCATTGAGGAGAATACCGGGCCTTGGTCACTGTTTCGCCTGTTCGATTTAATGCAGACCGAGTACTTGCGAGGCCGCGACGTCATGGTGCTCAAAGCCAACGTTGGAGGCTTACGCGTCAATTACCTGCTGTCCAGCCAGCGCTCTCCCAACCCATTTGATATGAACGCGATTCGCCGCTTTCGGCTTCTGGGGCAGCTTTGACGGCCGGACTACCTTGCCGTAGCAGCGGGCGAACCGATCGCGGGAAAGTCAGGGAGCGCAATGAAGATGCCTTTCTCGACCACCCAGCCCAGGGCCTATGGGTGGTCGCGGACGGAATGGGCGGCCACCAAAGCGGCGACGTTGCCAGCCAAATGGTTGTCAGCAGCATTGCTGCGCTGGGTCGGCAGGCTTGTCTGGAGGAACGAGTTCAAATGTTGCGCCAATGTCTGCTGGGCGTACATCAACAGCTGGGGGAACTCGCCGCAAGCCATGGCAGATCCGGAGTCATTGGTAGCACGGTTGTCGCGCTGGCGATCCAGGATCAAAGGGCGGTCTGCATGTGGGCCGGCGACAGCCGCTGTTACCTCTGGCGGCACCAGCGGCTGTATCAACTGTCGCGAGACCACACGTTGCTACAACGTCTTATCGATGAGCAACAGATGAGCCTGCAACAGGCAATGCGGCATCCGCAGGCTCAGGCATTGACGCACGCTGTTGGCGCAAGAGACAAACTGCATCTTGACGTCGTCGAGTTGAATATTCAGCAGAACGACGTATTCCTTCTTTGCTCCGACGGGCTTCATCAAGCGATCGATCACGGCACCCTCGGACAGGCTTTGAACATGACATCACCCTGTGCGGCCCTGAGCGCAATGTTCGACACAGCGTTGAGCGGCGCGGCCATCGATAACCAGACGGCGGTGGTCGTTTACACATGAGCATCGGCAGCCATTCGCCAAATCCAGCCCCAGCCCCGAAACCAGCGGGAGACCTGACGTCTTTCGCCCTGGCCGGCGGGTTGGGTATGGCGCCTGACTCCAAACGTCCTGTCCGCAGCTCAGCTTATCAACTGCCAGAGGTTTTATGTGCCCGCTATCACCTTGAGGCGCTGCTGGGTGCAGGTGGTATGGGGGTAATTTATCGCGCCAGGGACCTGTTGCATGCGCAGTTTGGCGAGCCGGATCCTTACGTCGCCATAAAGCTGATGTGCGATGACTTGAGCGAGGCGCCGGATGCAGACTTGTTGCTCTACAGCGAATTCGCTCTGACTCGGCACCTGCGCCATCCAAACGTCATCAGGGTGGACGCTTTCGAAGTGGACCCCGCCTCTAGGCGGGCCTTTATCACTCAAGAGCTGATGCGCGGCAAAACACTGGAGGCACTGCTATGCGAGCAGCCCACCGGCGTTGCACCGTATGAGCTTGCGGACATAGCGATCCCTTTGCTGGATGCCTTGGCGTACTCCCATGAGCGAGGCGTTGTGCATGGGGATCTAAAGCCCGGAAATCTCATGCTGACCGACGGAGGTCCAAGACTGTTTGATTTTGGATTGGGGCAATCAACGCAGGGAGCATTGAGCAAACTGCCCCGATTGAGCGAGGAACGTTTCAAAGCATGGACGCCCCGCTACGCAGCTCCAGAGCTGCTCGAAGAAGGTGGGGTGCGCTCTACCCGAACTGATGTTTTTGCCATGGGCTGTGTGCTATTCGAAGTGGCCTCTGGCAAACATCCTTTCGGCGCCATGCTTTCTACCGAAGCTCACGTTGAGCGACGCTGGAAGCAGCTGCGAGCACCCGCAAATTTACCTGTCCGCTTTTGGCCAGCCCTGCGTCTGGCCCTCAATCTGGAGGCTGACCGACGAGCAATCACTGCTCGTGAATTACACGAGGCATTTCGCACGGTGCCCATTGGAAAGATGCAGTTTTAAGACTCTGGAACTTCCGACATCTTGCTCGGAAACTTCTTACAGAATAACCCGCCAATCCCACGCAACCCTCGGATTCGTCTGACATTTTTATACTTTAAATTCCCTTAAAGTCCCGCCGCTGTTCATCACTTACAAACTATCCGGAATTTCTAAATGAAAAAGCTGTGGATGTCCGCTGGCCTTGCAACGCTGATTGCAACCACCAGCGGCTGTGTGAGTTACAACATGAGCCAACCCAGTGCGCCACTTGAAGGCGTTGTTAAAAGTGATCTGAAAGCAGACGTTAAAGTAGGCGAAACCATCAGCGGTGAGTCTTCGACCAACATCCTGTTCAACTTCTTCGCGTTTGGCGGTGACACGCAATTCGCCGATGGCGTTGTTTATGGTGGCGGGGCCGCGGGTGGCGGTGGTGCTCTGGGCAGCCTGGGTCTGCCAATCCCTGACCCGATTTCCACAACCAAAGCCGCAGCGGCTTACAAGGCTGTGAAGTCTTCGGGGGCCGACCTGATTATTGCGCCGCGTTATGAAGTAAACGTCGAAGATTACTTCATCTTCAAAAAGGTTGACGTGAAAGTCACCGGTAACAAAGGCAGTATCAGCAGCATCCGCTGATTAAAAAGCTCTGGTTTGAACGGCCAGTAGTACAAGAGCCGCTTCCCACGTGAAGCGGCTTTTTTGGTGACGGTTTTCAAAGTGGCGGCTTTCGGAATTCTACAAAGCCGGGGTGGGACTGCCAGAATCAAGGGGCTCGTAGGCCCCTCTGCAGAAGCAAACCGTCATCAATCGATCTTGACGACCTTGGCCAACACGATTTTCGGGCCTTTCATCTTTTTGATGATGATTCGCAGGCCTTCGAATTCCATGACTTCCTCGACTTCCGGCACCCGTTTGAGAGTTTCGTAGATCAGGCCGGCCAGTGTTTCGGCTTCTACGTGATCCAGATCGATACCCAGCAGGCGTTCGACCTTGAACAGCGGTGTGTCACCACGGACCAACAGTTTGCCCGGCTGGTAGGCGAGGATGCCGCGCTCGACCTTGCGGTGTTCGTCCTGAATGTCGCCGACCAGGACTTCCAGTACGTCCTCCATGGTCAGGTAGCCGATGATCTTGCCGTCGGCTTCTTCAACCAGCGCGAAGTGCGCGCCGCCCTGACGGAATTGCTCCAGCAGGCGCGACAGCGGCATGTGCTTGGACACCCGCTCCAATGGGCGGGTCAGCTCGGCCAGGTTGAAGGACTCTGGAATGTGATCAAGGGCTGCGAGTTCCAGCAGCAAATCCTTGATGTGCAGCAGACCGACGAATTCGCCACGCTCAGCGTCGTAGACCGGGTAGCGGCTGAACTTGTGACGGCGAAACAGCGCGAGGATTTCCTTGAGCGGCGCGTTGAAGTCCAGAGTCACCAGATCTTCACGAGAGTTGGCCCAATCGACCACTTCCAGCTCGCCCATCTCCACGGCCGAGGCCAGGACGCGCATGCCTTGATCGCTAGGGTCCTGCCCACGGCTTGAGTGCAGGATCAATTTCAGTTCTTCGCGGCTGTAGCTGTGTTCATGGTGCGGGCCCGGTTCGCCCTGACCGGCAATGCGCAGGATGCCGTTGGCGCTGGCGTTGAGCAGGTAGATCGCCGGGTACATTGCCCAATAGAACAGGTACAGCGGTGCGGCAGTCCAGAGCGACAACAGCTCCGGTTTGCGGATCGCCCAGGATTTGGGCGCCAGCTCGCCAACCACGATGTGCAGATAGGAGATGATGAAGAAGGCGGTGAAGAACGACACGCCTTTGATCACTTCAGGGGATTCAACCCCGACAGCGCCCAGCAGCGGCTCCAGCAAGTGGGCGAACGCCGGCTCACCGACCCAGCCCAGGCCGAGCGAGGCAAGCGTGATGCCTAACTGGCAGGCCGACAGATAAGCGTCTAGCTGGTTGTGAACGGTGCGCAGAATGTGCCCGCGCCAGCCGTTTTTTTCCGCGATGCCTTCAACCTTGGTCGAGCGCAGCTTGACCATGGCGAACTCTGCCGCAACGAAAAAGCCGTTGAGCAGGACCAGTAGCATTGCGAAGAGAATCATGCCGAAATCGGCGAACAGTGACGCGAGGTCAAAACCAGGGGAAGGGTCCATGATGGAGTTTTACGGGTTCCGTTTTAGCGAGAAGAGGTCATGGTCGCACCGAAATCGGGGACATAAGTGCGGCAATGTAGCGGCTCAATGCCTGCTTGCCTAGTACTCAGCGTGACTCGTCCCAGGCCTGAGCCAGCTGAACCGGCGGGAAATGGCAGGTAAACACGCTGCCTTTGCCGGGCACGCTATTGATCTCAAGGCTGCCTCGGTGGCGTAACAGCACGTGTTTCACAATCGCCAGGCCCAGCCCGGTACCGCCTGTGTTAGAGGCGCGGCTTGAATCTACGCGGTAGAAGCGCTCGGTCAGGCGCGGCAGGTGCTTGGGTTCAATACCGATGCCGGAGTCCTGCACGCTTAAATGAGCACCACGCTCGTCGGACCACCAGCGAATGCGGATATTGCCTTCTGCCGGGGTGTATTTGACGGCATTGAAGATCAGATTGGAGAACGCGCTGCGCAGCTCGGTTTCGCTGCCCTTGAGGTGCGCAGCACTTTCCAGTTCGAGGCTGATCTGCTGGTTTTTGCCGCCGGACAATTCCTGCGCATCCTCGGTAATAGTTTCCAGCAGCGTGCCGATGTCCAGCGGATGGTTGTCGGAGGGATAGTCCGTGGCTTCAAGCTTGGCCAAGAGCAGCAAATCGTTGAGCAGCGTCTGCATGCGCCCGCCCTGCTGATGCATCTGCTGCAGGGCGCGAACCCAGCGCGGGTTCACTTCTTCGACGTTATCGAGCAAGGTTTCCAGATAACCGAAGATCACCGTCAACGGTGTGCGCAGCTCATGAGAGACGTTGGCAATGAAGTCTTTGCGCATCTGCTCCAGTTGATGAATGCGCGTCACATCGCGCACCAGCATCAGGTGTTCGTTGTTGCCGTAACGAGTGATCAGCAGCTGAATGCGCATCCGGTCATTGGTCGGTGACGGGATTTCCAGCGGCTCGGCGTAGCTTTCCTGCTCGAAATATTCTTTGAAGCGCGGGTGACGCACCAGGTTGGTGACCGGCTGACCGCTGTCCTGAGGCGTTTTGAGGCCCATCAGGGTTTCGGCGGCGCGGTTCCACCACTCCAGATTGCCTTCGCTGTCGAGCATGATCACCGCGTCTTTGAGCGCGGCAGTGGATTCCTGGACCCGGTCGATCACCGCTTGCAGACGCCCGCGAACCCGCTGATCACGGCGTTGCAGGTGGTAGATGCTGTCGAAGACTTCGCCCCACAGGCCATAGCCATCCGGCGGCGGCTCGTCGGCCTTATGGCTGCTGAGCCAGTCGTGAAGGCGCAGCAGTTGCTTGAGGGTCCAGGCCAGATAAAGCCCGAGACCAATGGCCAGGCTCCAGCCGTATTGGCTGCTGATCAACCCGACCACGAGGCAGGCCGTGACCAGCAGCAACATGTGTCGGATCAGGGTGCCATGCCAGTTTTGGTTCAATTAAGCGCACATCCATGTCTAGCGCCTGCTCTGTGGCGGCGCTGTCTGTTTGCAGAAAATCGGCTGTCAGCTCTTGGTGGAAAAGCGATAGCCCGTGCCGCGCACGGTTTGTACCAGATTTTCGTAGGCATCGCCGAGAGCTTTGCGCAGGCGACGGATATGCACATCGACGGTACGTTCTTCGACATAAACATTGCCTCCCCAGACCTGATCCAGCAATTGCCCGCGGGTATAGGCGCGCTCTTGGTGAGTCATGAAGAATTGCAGCAAACGATACTCGGTAGGCCCCATTTCAGCGGGCTTGCCGTCGATGGTCACGCGGTGGCTGATCGGGTCGAGCAACAGACCGCCGACTTCAATCGGCGCTTCGCCATCGGTCGGGCCTGCGCGTCGCAGCACGGCCTTGAGACGAGCAACCAGTTCGCGCGGGGAAAACGGCTTGGTGATGTAGTCGTCCGCGCCCACTTCCAGACCCTGGATCTTGTTGTCCTCCTCACCTTTGGCAGTGAGCATGATGATCGGAATGTCTCCGGTCAGCTCGTCACGCTTGAGACGGCGCGCCAGCTCGATGCCGGATGTGCCAGGCAACATCCAGTCGAGCAGGATCAGATCGGGTTTACGGTCTACGATGATTGCGTGGGCTTGCTGAGAGTTCTCTGCTTCCATGCAGTCATAGCCGGCCATTTCCAACGCAACGGCGATCATTTCGCGAATTGGCGCTTCGTCGTCAACGATCAGAATGCTCCTGCCAACCATGCTCGAACCTCTTGTCATTTAACTGTCTTGGGGCGCATTAGATAACGGAATTATTGCAGTCGTGTGACAGCTCAGTGTGAGGGCTAGCATGCCAGGTTCTCAAGGGGCTAATGTGTGGCCTCTGTCCGACAATAAAATCAACCATGAAGAGGATTCACCGATGCTCAGGATTTCATCGACATTCAAGGCCTTGCTGACCGCTGTTGCGCTGGCGTCTTCGGGTCTGGTTTTCGCTGCTGAACCGGGAATGACAGGCAGTGAGGGAATTTTGACCCAGCACAATGGCATGACGCTTTACAGCTTCGACAAGGACGCAGCCGGTAAATCTGCGTGCAACGATCAATGCGCCATCAATTGGCCGCCGCTGTTTGCAACAGCAGCCGACAAACCAGCGGGCAAGTGGACCATCATCAAGCGCGATGACGGCAAGATGCAGTGGGCCTATGACGGCAAACCGTTGTACGGCTACAAGGATGACAAGAAAGCAGGCGACAAGACAGGCGACGGTAAAGGTAGCGTCTGGCACGTGATTAAACCTTAAGGCGTGAGCCGTGGGACCGGCTTTGGCCGGGGAAGGTCAGCCAATTCCCTGCAGATGTAGCGTTTGGAATGGCCCCTTCCCGGCTAAAGCCGGTCCTACTTAAGCGCCCGCTGTGCGGATCAACGCAACGCGTAATCAGCCACTATCCCGACAAAGATCGCCAGCCCCGCCCAATGGTTATGCAAGAACGCCTTGAAGCAGGCATCGCGATCGCGATGACGGGTTGACCAGAATTGCCATGCGAAACACAGCGCAGCCGCCAGCAGGCCCAGGTAGAAACACAGGCCCAATTCAAAACGCGCACCGGCCAGTAGCAGACAGCCCAGCGCAAGGCCTTGCAGGCTCAGGATGATGATCCGATCGGCATCGCCAAACAGCACGGCGGTGGATTTCACGCCGATCTTCAGGTCGTCGTCCCGGTCAACCATCGCGTAATAGGTGTCGTAGGCCACCGTCCACAACAGGTTGGCGATGTACAGCAGCCAGGCTGCGGCTGGCAGATGCCCGGTCTCGGCAGTAAATGCCATGGGCATGCCCCATGAAAATGCCGCGCCCAGCACCACTTGCGGGTAATAGGTGTAGCGCTTCATGAACGGGTAGCAGGCCGCCAGCGCCAGGCCACCGAATGACAGCCAGATGGTGGCCGGATTGGTCAGCAGCACCAGCGCGAAGCTCGCCAGTACCAGCACTGCAAACAACCCAAGGGCCTCCTTGGCGCTGACCCGGCCGCTGACCAGCGGGCGTTGCTCGGTGCGTTTGACGTGGCCGTCCACCTTGCGGTCGGCAAAATCATTGATCACGCACCCGGCAGCGCGCATCAGAAATACACCGACGACGAAAATCACCACGTTGAGCAGCGACGGCGAGCCTTCACCGGCGATCCAGAGGGCCCAGAGCGTCGGCCATAACAGTAAATAGATACCGATGGGTTTGTCGATCCGCGTCAGCTGAATAAAATCCCAGCAGCGGGGATTCAGGCGATTCAGGGATTTGAGTAGCGTCTGGTACATCAAGCGTGCTCCACGGTACGAATCGCCTGCCAGAGGGTGGGCAGGAACACTTCGGCGACCAGTATTTTCAGAGGCCCACGGCTAAAGCACGAGCGACGCCCCCAGAGGTTGTCGGTGGCGTCAGCGACAGGCAGCCAACTGGCCGGGTAGACGCAGACCTGCAGCGGGCCGCGCTCGAATGCCGGGTCGCAGAACAACAACTCGCCCAGCGAGCGCGTACCCAGCTCGTCCATGTGCAAACCGCTTTCCTGCAGTGCCTCGCGGCTGGCAACGCTGCGCGCGAACACCCAGGTCTGGCCGTGGCCTCGCAGGTAGACCTCGCGCACCCAGCCTATGCTGTGCGCGGACAGTTCAAGCGCCTTGCACTCGTCGTCGCGCAAGGCTTGCCAGCCCTCGAAAAGCGGCGTGACACTAAAGTGATCAGCAGACAGGTCTGTCAAACGGCGAGTCAGGGAGTCCTGATGAAACAGCCACTTGGTCACCAGAGGTTCTGCGGCGTTATCAAGGGCGGCACGTTCAAGCCAGCAGGGGTTGGGTAATGAGGAGTTTTGCTCGGTCACGGTAGGCAATTATTGGCGTCAATCGAGGCCGCGAGCTTAGCATGATTGCCCCTTGGCACCGATGACCGGTTACCGTCTGTAGCGAATGCCGGGCTTGCATGTCGGCCTCACGATCAGTACAACCCCTCTGAGTTGGGCGAACGCGGCATCCGACGACCGCGTAGCTTTTGCAACAGCGCCGAAATAGCCTGAAAAATGAGAGATAAACCATGAAGAAGTGGCAATGCATTGTCTGTGGCCTGATTTACGACGAAGCCATGGGTTGGCCTGATGACGGTATCGCGCCAGGCACCCTTTGGCAGGATGTCCCGGAAGACTGGCTATGCCCGGATTGCGGCGTAGGCAAGATGGATTTCGAAATGATCGAAATCGGCTGATACAGCCTTTTAACAGTTCTTTGGTTTGGAATGACGCATGAACGCACCTGTTGTGATTGTTGGCACTGGCCTGGCGGGCTACAACCTGGCCCGGGAATTTCGCAAGCTCGATAGCGAAACGCCGCTGTTGCTGATTACCGCCGATGACGGGCGTTCCTATTCCAAACCGATGCTGTCCACCGGCTTTGGCAAAAACAAGGAAGCCGATGGCCTGAGCATGGCCGAGCCCGGCGCAATGGCCATCCAGCTCAAGGCCGAGTTGCGTACGCACACCCGCATCAGCGGCATTGATCCGGGCCACAAGCGTTTGTGGATCGGTGAAGAGGCGGTGTACTACCGTGACCTGATTCTGGCCTGGGGCGCTGAGACCATCCGCGTGCCCGTTGAGGGTGATGCCAGCGACGCGATCTTCCCCATCAATGATCTGGAAGACTACGCGCGCTTTCGCTCGGCGGCAGCGGGCAAGCGTCGGGTGCTGATCCTGGGTGCCGGGCTGATCGGCTGCGAGTTCGCCAATGACCTGATCCTCGGCGGCTATGAAGTCGACCTGGTAGCACCTTGTGAACAGGTCATGCCGACCTTGTTGCCTGAGGCTGCGGCGGCTGCCGTGCGCAACGGGCTGGAAAGCATCGGCGCGCGTTTTCACCTCGGGCCGCTGATGACTCGCCTGCTGCGCAGCGCTGACGGGCTTGAAGCGCATTTGTCCGATGGCCAGGTCATTGCCTGTGACGTGGTGGTCTCGGCGATTGGCCTGCGACCGCGGGTTGATCTGGCGACGGCGGCCGGTTTACAGATCTCGCGGGGGATCGTGGTCAACCGTGAGCTCAAAACCTCTCACGACAATATCTATGCACTGGGCGATTGTGCCGAGGTCGATGGCTTGAATCTGCTTTACGTCATGCCATTGATGAGCTGCGCCAGAGCCTTGGCACAGACCCTTGCCGGCACCCCGACGGCCGTCAAATACGGGCCGATGCCGATCACGGTGAAAACCCCGGTCTGCCCGCTGGTGGTTTCGCCACCGCCGCTGGGCACTCAGGCCACCTGGAGCGTTGAAGGGCAAGGCGCAGACATCAAAGCGCTGTGTCATGACCCGGCAGGCAACCTGCTCGGTTACGCCCTGACCGGCGCTGCTGTCATGGAAAAACTGGCCTTGAACAAGGCCCTTCCCGCGCTATTGGCTTAAATACTGGTCGTTCTGTCGGATAAGCCACGTTTTTGCCTCGATAAACGTGGCGCACGCACTGGCGCGGGCCAGAACGGCATGCCATCCTCATTTCTGTCTGCCGCAACGTAGAGCCGTCGCGGCACTCGGTCGCTGCTCTGGATGAGCGGCACGGGACATAAAAACAATAAACCGTAGAAAGAGGCTTCATATGCGTAAACCAGAACTTGCAGCCGCCATTGCTGAAAAGGCGGATCTGACCAAAGAACAAGCCAATCGCGTCCTCAACGCCGTCCTCGAAGAAATCACCGGTGCCCTGCACCGCAAAGACAGCGTAACGCTCGTCGGCTTCGGCACCTTCCTGCAACGCCACCGTGGCGCACGCACGGGTAAAAACCCTCAGACCGGCGAACCGGTAAAGATCAAGGCCAGCAACACTGTCGCCTTCAAGCCGGGTAAATCCCTGAAAGACAGCGTCAACCCCTAGATATCCGCTGTACGCCTTGGCGGGAGGCGAGCAGTGAAAAGACGGGCACACCAACGAAGATTGGGTGCCCGTTTTTTGTGCCTGAATTCTGTAGCGGTGTCGTAAATAAACCTACAGATGTACGTTTTTGTCGCATTTCGAAAATCGCAATTACGCACTATACATAACGCCTATCAGCCCCTGTTTCCGAGTCTTTCAGGCATTTAATCCGGTTATAAGCTTATATCGACCGGCTAGATCGGCGCGCGTCGCAAACAAGCTCTTTTTCAGCCCAAAGGCCGTCAGGCAAGGGCTTGCTCGGGTTAGTTGCGACATTTGGTCACACTGTGACTTGTAGTTAATTTATCGTCTCGTTACAAAAATCGTTGATGGTCCAGGACTTCGCCTGCAAAATGCCGCGCCCCGCCTGTAAACGGCGGGATCATGCTGATCGGCAACCCCAGTCGCGCTGGCTTGAGTGCGCTGGCCTATTTGAATAAAACAAGAAGATCACGCAGGAGATTACACGTGCACATTGGCGTTCCTCTCGAGACCCAGACGGGTGAAAAGCGGGTTGCTGCAACCCCTGAAACCATCAAGAAGCTGATCGCCCAAGGCCATCGCGTCACGGTGCAACGTACGGCAGGCGTCAGCGCTGGTGTGCCGGACAGCGCTTACGAAGCAGCAGGTGCTGCCATTGGCAACCAGGCCGATGCATTAGCTGCCGAGCTGGTGCTAAAAGTGACTGCGCCGAATGACAGCGAGCTGGCCCAGATCAAGGCTGGCACACTGGTGGTCGGGATGCTCAACCCCTTCAGCAACGACACCATCTCCAAGATGGCCGGGCAAGGCATCACAGCCTTTGCCTTGGAAGCCGCGCCGCGCACTTCTCGTGCCCAGAGCCTGGACGTCCTGTCCTCCCAAGCCAACATTGCCGGTTACAAAGCCGTGCTGCTGGGTGCACATCACTATCCGCGCTTCATGCCGATGCTGATGACTGCCGCCGGGACGGTGAAGGCTGCTCGCGTGCTGGTGCTCGGTGCCGGTGTGGCGGGTCTGCAGGCCATCGCTACCGCCAAGCGCCTGGGGGCTGTGGTTGAAGCGTCCGACGTACGTCCTGCTGTGAAAGAGCAGATCGAATCCCTGGGCGCCAAATTCATCGACGTGCCCTACGAAACCGATGAAGAGCGCGAATGCGCCGTCGGTGTCGGGGGTTACGCCCGCCCGATGCCCGCCAGCTGGATGCAGCGCCAGGCGGTTGCCGTGCACGAACGCGCCAGACAGTCGGACATCGTCATCACCACGGCACTGATCCCAGGCCGCAAGGCGCCGGTACTGCTCAGCGCAGAAACCGTCGCGCAGATGAAACCCGGTTCCGTCGTGATCGATCTGGCTGCCGCCCAGGGCGGCAATTGCCCGCTGACGGTCGCAGACGAGGTGGTGGTCGCGCACGGCGTGACGATCGTCGGCCACACCAACCTGCCTGCGCTGGTGGCTGCCGATGCGTCCGCGCTGTATGCGCGCAACCTGCTGGACTTCATGAAGCTGTTGTTCGACAAGGACGGCCAGCTGCACATCAACCTCGAAGACGACATTGTTGCCGCGTGCCTGATGTGCCGCGACGGTCAAGTCATCCGCAAGAACGGCTGAGGATAAGACGATGGAAGAATTCATCTCCCCGGGCATCTACAACCTGATCATTTTTGTACTGGCGATCTACGTCGGTTACCACGTGGTGTGGAACGTTACGCCTGCGCTGCATACGCCGCTGATGGCCGTGACCAATGCAATCTCCGCCATCGTGATTGTCGGCGCGATGCTGGCCGCTGCACTGACCGTGACTCCACTGGGCAAGACCATGGGCACGCTGGCTGTAGCCCTGGCCGCCGTTAATGTGTTCGGCGGCTTTCTGGTCACCCGGCGCATGCTGGAGATGTTCAAGAAGAAGGCACCCAAGGCGAAAGAAGAGGTGCGCAAATAATGAGCATGAATCTGGTCACCCTGCTGTATCTCGTTTCAGCCGTCTGCTTCATTCAGGCGCTCAAAGGCCTGTCTCACCCGACCACCTCGCGGCGCGGCAATCTGTTCGGCATGCTCGGCATGGGGCTGGCCGTCGTCACGACGATTGGCCTGGTCTACAAACTGGCTGCGCTGTCCGAAACCACGGCGGGTATTGGTTACATCGTGATCGGTTTGTTGGTGGGCGGCACCGCTGGCTCGATCATGGCCAAGCGCGTGGAAATGACCAAGATGCCGGAACTGGTCGCCTTCATGCACAGCATGATCGGCCTGGCAGCAGTGTTCATCGCCATCGCCGCCGTGGTTGAGCCGCAGTCGCTGAACATAGTGAAGACTCTGGGCGACGCGATCCCTACGGGTAATCGTCTGGAGCTGTTCCTGGGTGCGGCGATTGGCGCGATCACCTTCTCCGGTTCTGTCATCGCTTTCGGCAAGCTGTCCGGAAAGTACAAGTTCCGCCTGTTTCAAGGTGCACCGGTACAGTTCGCAGGTCAGCACAAGCTGAATCTGGTACTGGGCCTGGCGACCCTGGCGTTCGGTCTGTTCTTCACCTTCACCGGCAACCTGACTGCGTTCGCCATCATGCTGGCCCTGGCTTTCGTGATCGGTGTATTGCTGATCATCCCGATTGGTGGTGCCGACATGCCGGTGGTGGTGTCGATGCTCAACAGTTATTCGGGCTGGGCAGCGGCCGGTATCGGCTTCTCGCTGAACAACTCAATGCTGATCATTGCAGGCTCGCTGGTGGGTTCGTCCGGTGCGATTCTGTCCTACATCATGTGCAAGGCGATGAACCGTTCGTTCTTCAACGTGATTGGCGGCGGTTTTGGTGGCGCAACCGATAGTGCCGGGCCTGCAGGCAGCCAAGAGGCGCGGCCGGTCAAATCCGGTTCGGCTGATGATGCGACTTTCCTGCTCACCAATGCCGACACCGTGATCATCGTCCCGGGTTATGGCCTTGCCGTAGCCCGTGCCCAGCACGCCCTCAAGGAGCTGACCGAGAAGCTGACCCACCACGGCGTGACCGTCAAATATGCAATTCACCCGGTGGCCGGGCGCATGCCGGGGCACATGAACGTACTGCTCGCTGAGGCCGAGGTGCCTTACGACCAGGTGTTCGAGATGGAGGACATCAACTCCGAATTCGGTCAGGCCGACGTCGTGCTGGTGCTGGGCGCCAACGACGTAGTCAACCCGGCGGCGAAGAACGATCCGAAATCGCCGATTGCCGGGATGCCGATTCTGGAAGCTTTCAAGGCCAAGACCATCATCGTCAACAAGCGCTCCATGGCCAGCGGTTATGCCGGCCTGGATAACGAACTGTTCTATCTGGATAAAACCATGATGGTGTTCGGCGACGCCAAAAAGGTGATTGAGGATATGGTGAAGGCAGTCGACAACGCATAGCCTTTTCACGCTTCAAAAACCGGGCCCCGACGTGAAAAACGCCGGGGCTTTTTACATTTCACGTAACAGTGTTTTGCGCTGAGACCCGCTAATTAAAGCCTCCCAATGCGACCTTGGTAGTGGGACGAACAACGTCTAACTCTCTAGACTTGGACTTCGTTTCCACCCCGAGACAAGACCCCCATGTACAGTGATCGTATCCGCTCGCCTTCGCTCATGAGCAAGGTAATGAGCGCGGCTGATGCCGCCGCCATGATTGAAGACGGCATGACCGTTGGCATGAGTGGTTTCACCCGTGCCGGTGAAGCCAAGGCCGTGCCCCACGCCCTGGCTGAACGCGCCAGGCTGTCGCCGCTCAAGATCAGCCTGCTGACCGGTGCCAGCCTGGGTAATGACCTGGACAAGCAGTTGACCGAAGCGGGCGTGTTGTCCCGTCGCGCGCCGTTTCAGGTCGACAGCACCCTGCGCAAAGCCATCAATGACGGCTCGGTGATGTTCATCGACAGTCACCTGTCCGACACTGTCGAGCAACTGCGCAACCGGCAGATCACCGCCGTAGACCTGGCAATCATTGAGTGTGTGGCGATTACCGAAGACGGGCATCTGGTGCTCAGTACCTCGGTCGGCAACTCGGCCAGCTTCGCCATCCTCGCCAAACAGGTCATCGTCGAGATCAACCTGGCTCAGCCGCTGGAGCTGGAAGGTCTGCATGACATCTATATCCCGAGCTATCGCCCGACCCGGCTGCCGATTCCGGTGCTGCAAGCTGACACGCGCATTGGCAACCCGGCGGTACAGATCGACCCAGCCAAGATCGTTGGCATCGTGATCAGCAATCAGGCCGATTCACCTTCTACTGTGCTGCCGCCAGACATGGACACCCAATCCATCGCTCACCATCTGGTGGAGTTCTTCAAAAACGAAGTGCGCGAAGATCGCCTGACCAATAGGCTCATGCCGTTGCAAGCCGGGATTGGCACGATCGCCAATGCCGTGATGCACGGGCTGGTGGATTCGCCGTTTCACGACATGACCATGTATTCCGAAGTGCTGCAGGATTCGACCTTCGAGCTGTTCGACGCGGGCAAGCTCAGCTTTGCCTCAGGCAGCTCCATGACGCTTTCGGCTAGCAAACATGCCGAAGTATTCGCTGACTTTGGCCGCTATAAATCCCGTCTGGTGTTGCGCCCGCAGGAGATCTCCAATCACCCGGAAATCATTCGTCGCCTGGGGATCATCGGCATCAATACCGCGCTGGAGTTCGATCTGTACGGCAACGTCAATTCAACCCATGTCTGCGGTACGCGCATGATGAATGGTATCGGTGGCTCGGGAGACTTCGCCCGAAACGCGCATCTAGCCATCTTCGTGACCAAATCCATCGCCAAGGGCGGAGCCATTTCCAGCATCGTGCCGATGGTCAGCCATGTGGACCATACCGAGCATGACGTGGACATTCTGGTGACCGAACAGGGGCTGGCGGATCTTCGCGGCCTGGCACCTCGGGAACGTGCCCGGGTAATTATCGACAACTGTGTGCACCCGGCTTACCGGGACGCTCTGAATGCCTACTTTGCGGCGGCTTGCGCCAAGGGTGGTCACACGCCACATGTGCTTGGTGAGGCACTGACTTGGCACTCGCGGCTCGATGAGACAGGCAGCATGCTGCCGGTTTGAGGTGCACAGTTGCGGGTTAGCCATACAATTTTCTGCCGAGCAAAGATCTGTTCACCGTCGAGCTACGAAAACTGTACTTCTGTACGGGTGGTTTTGAGGTGGGAAACCACCTTTCTCACTCAAATATCGCGCATTTTGCACCACAAAGGTGCTCACCCGTACAGTTGCCCCAATAACGAACAAAACAGTGCCTATAAACAGTTAACTGAACCCGCACAATACAAGTGAACTGTGTCTATTGAGATTGACTGACTGAGAGGAAGATGGGCACCAGTTAAATCACTCTCTAAGCCGCCACAAGCGGAAGGACGCGCACCATGGAACGTACAGTCAGTTCCGACCTTTTCTTCGAAAACACCGCTACAACCGCAAAAGCTGCATGGCCTCTTCGCGCTTTCGCTAACCTGATGCTTTGGCAACGTCGCCTGTCCAGCCGCCACCAATTGGCCCGCCTGGATGCACGTCTGCTGGCTGACGCAGGTATCAGCGAATCGCAGCGTTACGAAGAGCTGAGCAAGCCGTTCTGGCGCTAATGGGCGCACGCTGGTCCTGACCTTCAAGGTCACTCACCAGCAACCCGAATTGCTACACCCAAGACCCGTCGCAGGCAACTGCTGACGGGTTTTGTTGTTTTAGCGGGTTGCAGACTCTGCTGAGTCGGGCGCAGATCTCCTGAGGAGTGAGCTTGCTCGCGATCGGCTGCGAAGCAGTCGTGAAAAAAAATACGACTCACCCTTGCAGGAAAGTCGTTCCGACTTTATCGCGAGCAAGCTCGCTCCTGCAGAGTACGGGTACAGTTCTTGATATGTCTTTTACATGCAGTACAGTTTTTGGCTTCTCAGCCGTTTCACCCAGCACCATGCTAGGCTTACCCCATCCCGTACAAGCCGTTCTGTCAGGGCCTTTACGAAACCAAAGGGCAACCGCGGTTTCTTACTTAGCTTCTTGCCCCATTGGAGTCCTACCATGTCCCGCCTTCGCCTGCTTAGCGCTGCACTTCTGCTGACTGCCGCCACGGCTGCAAATGCCACCAGTTTTGTCGTGACTACCGACACCCTGGTGCGCGTTGTCGATGCATCGACCAACGCTACCTCCGATGTCACGTCGTCCTTCAAGGATGACAAAATCGTCCTCGCCGCTCGCGACGACGCCGCCAGCTTTGTCGGCAGCGCGGGTGATATTCGTGGCGCGCAGCTGGAAAGCGCTTTTCAGCACATCCGCCAGACCGTTCCAAACCTGCAAGCATCAGATGCCGATCTGGCCCAGGCCATTCTCGCCATCTGACTCCCTTGTCCGGCAGCAAGCCTGAACAGGCAGGCTGTCGGACTAGCTCTGGGTCAGGCATTGCGCTAGCCTTGGGTCTCGTTTCTGCCAGTCTTCATGCCCCATGCATTTACCGCCTCTGCTGCTCACTTTGTGTACTGCTTGCCTCCTCTGGGCCACTCAGGTTCAGGCAATGGACACGAGCACCCAAGGCCTGGTCGTGACCGGCTATGTGACCAGCAAAGTGACCACTGCGCCTTTCGACAGAAAGCTGATCATCGGGGCTCGGGATGACGCGGCAGCGTTTGTCGCCACCGATGGCAGGCTCAGAGGCGCTCAGCTGGAAGCGGCATTAATGGCCTTGCGCCAGAACCAGCCAAAATTGAGTGCCAGCGACCTCGAACTCGCGCAGGCAATCCTCGTCCAATAGCCACTTCACCTCTTGTGTATTACCTGGAGACGTTCCATGCGTACCCCCCTGATTGCCGCCTCCCTCGGTCTGTTGATGCTGGCCGGCGTTGCCCAGGCGCAAACCGTCGTGCAAACCAGCAACATCATCGTCAATGCGTTTGGTCGCACCATCGACTTCACCTCCGACACCACCACTTCGATCCGCGATTCCAAAGTCGTGATCCAGGCCAAGGATGACGCGGCCAGCTACGTCGCCAGTGGCGGCGATATTCACGGCTCGCAACTGGACGCCGCGTTCGACACCCTGCGAGCCCGCGTTCCAGAAGCTCGTGATGCCAGTGATCAGGTGCTTGCCGAAGCTATCCTCGCTCTGTGAGGGGGCTCTGCGCCTGGCTGCTGGCGGGCGCGCTAGCGCTGTCTGGCAGCAATGCATTCGCTGACCTGAGCCTGGCGCTGGACACCAGCGGGCTGAGCGCCGAGCAACAGAAAGCCAGCCAGACCCTGCTGGATGAGGCACTTGCCGCACTGCCTCCACGGTTTGTCCAGGATCTGGACCGGCGCATCGACGTGCGCTGGTCAGCGGACATGCCCGCCAATGCCTACGGTCAGGCCTCCGGCCCTTATCGTCTGGACCTCAACAGCAATTTGCTGGCAGGCCTGACTGACGGCAGCGCAGCCGACAAAAAGACCAATCGCCCCCACGGCACCGTGCGCCGGGAAATGCTCGCCACGGTGTTGCATGAACTGACCCATATCTACGACCGTGGACGTCTTTGGTCGGCGGCCCAGCGCGCGTTGATCTTTCAATGCTCACGGCGCAGCAGCTCGCTGGGCAAAGTCGGCCTGCCGGATTACTGCCGGGGCCAGACCGAGCGCCGTTTCACCCTCAGCGATGACCCTCGCCTGCTGGATCTGGCCGGCTGGCCGCAATACGTTGGCCGTCGCGGCGAGCGCGAAGAACACAACGGCCAGGTAGCCCGCAGCCCGGACATTTACGAAACCACCAGCCCGCTGGAATTCGTAGCGGTCAACATGGAGTACTTCCTGCTTGATCCGTCCTACATCTGCCGTCGGCCCGCGCTCTATGCCTATTACAAGGAGCAGTTCGGCTGGGCACCTGCGGCCAGAGAGCAATGCCCGTCGTTCTATCCCTATCTGAATGCGGGTAACGACTTCGGTCGCGAGCCGTTGGGCAAACTTGACCCCGAGCGGGTCTACGCGGTCGATTATCTACTGGCCGAAGCCAACCAGAACATGATGAGCCGTTGGGGCCACAGCATGTTGCGTCTGGTGATCTGCAGACCCGGTCGGCCGCGTGGGCCGGACTGCCGACTGGATCTGGACCAACATCTGGTGCTGTCTTATCGGGCCTTCGTCGGCGATGTGCAGCTGTCAAGCTGGGACGGCCTGATGGGTGCCTACCCGTCCCGACTGTTCGTGCTGCCGCTGGCACAAGTGATTGATGAATACACCAAGACCGAACTGCGCAGCCTGGCGTCGGTGCCATTGAAACTGTCGCGCCCGGAAATCGAGGGGCTGGTGCAGCACGCGGCGGAAATGCACTGGAGCTACGACGGCAATTACTTTTTCATCTCCAACAACTGCGCCGTGGAAAACCTCAAGCTGCTGCGCAGTGGCACTCATAATCCCAAGCTGGTTGACCTGGACAGCATCCTGCCCAACGGCTTGCTGGAAGTGCTCAAAGGTCGCGGACTGGCTGACACCAGCGTGCTGGATGACCCGAAAGAAGCGCTGCGCAAAGGTTACCGCTTCGACTCCTATCGCGACCGCTATCAGGCGATGTTCGAGGTGTTGAGGAAACACCTGCCGGTCAAGCAGACCACCGTTGAGGACTGGATGTCCCTACCAGCCGAGCAGCGCAGGCAGTGGCTGGCTCAAGCCGACCTGCGTACCAGCGCCGCGATGTTGCTGCTGGAGCAAGCCAGCCTGCGTCGCCAGTTATTGCTGGCACAGGACGAAGTCAAACAACGTTACCTCAGTGCCCGCGAGCAGAAAGACGGCAGCGTCTCGCGTGCCACCGGCACCCTGCAGGAAATCCTTGCCAGCAGTGGCTTTCTCAGTCGCCCGGCCGAACTGCTCGACAGCGGCGGCTATGGCTTGCCTCAGGCGGCAGAATGGAAACGCCTGGAAGACGAAAGCAGCCAACGC
Source organism: Pseudomonas viridiflava (assembly GCF_900601905.1). GTDB lineage: Bacteria > Pseudomonadota > Gammaproteobacteria > Pseudomonadales > Pseudomonadaceae > Aquipseudomonas. The sequence goes on along the minus strand of NZ_UWFA01000137.1, from coordinate 413,397 downwards.
CAGAAGCAACTGCAACGTCTGACCGGCGACCTGGACAAAGAAGTTCGGGCCTTGCTCGAACCTGGGCGCGCCAGTGAAATCGCCGCCAACGAGGCCAACCTCAAGCAACTCGGCGAACACCTGCGCGCGCTGCACAAGGCAGCTGGCGGGCTGGAATTGCCTTAGGCTTTTACCGGCTGCTTCTTGCGTGGTTTCAGGTACTTCATCAAGCCCTGAAACCACATCACCAGCCCGGTGTTGCCGGTGACCTGGATGTCCTTGTTCTGGATACCCTGCATGAACGCCAACTGCTTGTTCCTGGCCTGCAGGGTTTCAAACCCGTAGGCGGCGTCCTTGAACGCGATCACGAACGCCGAATCAGCCACGACGCCCGACGCGCTGCGCACCCGCTGGCCGCTTATCACGAAATGCCGGGCCACTTTGCCGTCCAGGGTCTGCAGCTGAAAGGTCAGCTCCTTGCCCGCCAATTGCTGCTGAAAGGCCGGGTTATTACGGCTGGCGCGCGCCATCAGCAGCCCGAGCATCCACAGTAGAAAACGAAATTTCATAGACACGCCTCAGCGCAGAAGTAAGCCCGGATGCAATCAGCCGGGCGCGCAGTGTAGCGGTTTGTTTATCCCTGTTCAGCTGCAATATCGCGGAAGATGGGCGCTTTTTCGTGACTGATTAGTCACGTCTTGCGTTTGATCGCCAGCGCCTGATCAGTCAATCGAGCCTCAATTACCGCCCACGGCGAAGTTGGGCAGGCTTTGCACCGGCTGGGCGAATTCGTAGGGGATGGATTCGAGCGCCAGCCCCACGTTGCGCTGTATGGCGAAGTGCAGATGCGGGCCGGTGCTGTTACCGGTGTTGCCTGAGCGGGCCAGCGCGGTACCGACCACGACGTGCTGCCCCTCCTTGACGATCACCGAGCCACGCATCAAATGCAGGTAGACGCCCATGGTGCCGTCATCGTGAAGGATGCGCACGAAGTTGCCTGAAGGGTTCGAGCCTTTTCCGGTCTGTTCGCTTTCGGTCTTGACCACTACCCCGCCCCGCGCCGCGATGATCGGCGTACCTTCGGGCATGGCGATGTCCATGGCGTAACGGCCTTTGGCGCCGAAGTGGCTGTACTTGCCGTTGGGCCCCTGGCTCAGGCGAAACGGGCCGCCGATCCAGGGCAGCGGATAGCGGTAAGCAAGCGTCGAGCGCTGCGGATCACCCACGATGGAGCGCAGGCTGGTTTTGTAACTCATGCTTTTACCGACAACCTTGGGGCTCAGCACCGATACGCGTTCATTGCTGCGAGGGGCAATGGTGCGGCGGATGGTCTGGTCAGCAACGCCAAGAACGTTTTTCACGTCGGAGATCTTCAGCTCGATCTCCACCGGCGCATACAGATCGTTGCGCACGTAGAGGCTGTCGACGCCCTTGTCACGCCGGGTGCTCAAATGCACCTGGCGGTCGATGCGCTCGACCATCCGATCCTTGAAGACCATCACCGAAGCACCCGGCGTGGGGCGGTCCGTGAAGGACACCACGCCGTTGGCATCGGTGAATCGATAGATGGTCACCGCTCCGGCTGATTGCGCAGCCAGCAGCGCAAAGAGGATCAATAAGCGCTTGAGCATGGGAAGGGTCTGGGTTGTAAAAAAGGTGAGGCCAGCCTAACAGTGATTTCTCTGAATGAGGACACAGCTGTATCAATCGGCGACAAACCAGGCGTCAAGGAATCCGCGCCAGAGGGAGGCACCGCAAAACTATCTCGTGGGACCGGCTTTAGCCGGGAAGCGGCAGCTGTGTAGATACATTCCCATTGGAGGTATCGGCCACTTTCCGGCTAAAACCGGCCCCACAAATGTCACCAGGATCAAGCGCCCGGCGAGAAGTGCTTCTGCGCTGTGCCGCGGGCGATCAGGCGGGAGATATAGTCCAGCTTCTGCGCGTCCTGGTCGGTGAAGCGGAAGGTGACTTGCAACCAGTCGCTGTCGGGCTTTGGCTCGAACGCGGTGATGGTGTGCAGGTAGCCATTGAGTCGCGCCACTTCGTTGGTCTCGCCCTGCTCCAGATCAAGCACAGCCTGTTCCAGAATCTGCGGCAGGACTTCGCTGCGGCGTACCACCAGCGACGCTTCCTTGAGGGTCAATGCCTTGATCACGCAGCTCTGATTGCCACTGGACAGACGCAACTGCCCCTGGCCACGACCGGCAGGCTCTTTGGCTGCCGCTGTCTGCTGCTGCACGGGCGGCGCCTTGGCGATGCCACCTGCTGCCGGAGCAGCCGGACGGACCACTTCAGCCTTGCCACCGGTCAGGGCGCTCAGCGATTCGTTAAGCCCCGAGCTGACCCGTGCCGGCCCGCTGGACATCACCGCTTCCAGTTTGCCGACCTTGGCGAAGGCTTTCTTGACCTTGGTGAGCAGCTGTTCATTGGTGAACGGCTTGCCGACGAAATCGGTCACGCCCGCCTGAATGGCCTGCACCACGTTTTCCTTGTCGCCACGGCTGGTGACCATGATGAACGGTACGGTTTTCAGGTAATTGTCCTGCCCACGGCACCAGGCCAACAGCTCCAGGCCGGACATTTCAGGCATTTCCCAGTCGCACAGAATCAGATCGAACGTCTCGCGGCTCAGCAATACCTGAGCCTTGCGGCCGTTGACGGCGTCTTCGGTATGAACACCGGGAAAATAATTGCGCAGACCTTTCTTTACCAAATCGCGAATGAAAGTCGCGTCATCCACGATCAAAACACTGACTTTACTCATCGACGCTCCTGCGGGCGTGTCCGCCCGGATCGGCGAACTGCGTTGCTGCCTGACACACCCTATATTTCGGCAAGCATAGCGTTGACTACTAGCCAACAGCCATCCTGATTGACGACGCCGGGACATTTAATTCGCGGGCGGCTGAAAAATTCATTAGCCCATGAACGAAAACGCCCAGCTGCGAGCTGGGCGTTTTTTCGCAGGCAATCTTACTTATCGTCAGCTTGGCCCGGAACATTAGGGCTTTCGCTCGATATCCCTTGAACCTCTTCTTTCATGCGCTTGAGGCCCATGTGTCGCACGTCGGTCCCGCGCACCAGATAGATGACCAGCTCGGAAATGTTACGTGCGTGGTCGCCGATCCGCTCCAGCGAGCGCAGCACCCAGATTACGTTGAGAACGCGGGAGATCGACCGTGGATCTTCCATCATGTAAGTCGCCAGCTCGCGCAGGGCAGTCTTGTACTCGCGGTCGATGATCTTGTCGTACTGGGCAACCGACAGCGCCAGTTCGGGATCGAAGCGGGCGAAGGAATCCAGTGCATCACGGACCATGTTGCGCACCTGGTCGCCGATGTGGCGCACTTCCACGTAACCACGCGGCGACTCGCCCTCTTCACACAGCTGGATGGCGCGACGGGCGATCTTGGTCGCTTCGTCGCCGATGCGCTCAAGGTCGATGACCGACTTGGAGATGCTGATGATCAGACGCAGGTCCGATGCCGCAGGCTGACGACGAGCCAGAATGCGCAGGCACTCTTCGTCGATGTTGCGCTCCATCTGGTTGATGCGGTCGTCAACTTCCCGAACCCGCTGGGCCAGACCGGAATCGGCTTCGATCAAGGCAGTCACGGCATCGTTGACCTGCTTTTCGACCAAACCGCCCATCTCGAGCAAATGGCTGCGTACTTCTTCGAGCTCAGCGTTGAACTGTTGCGAGATGTGATGCGTGAGGCTGTCTTTATGAATCATGCTTGGTGTCCTTGGAACGTCCGATTAAGTGCGAAATCGCAGCGGTGCTTCAGGGTTTTGAGCAAGTCCTAGCCATAACGACCGGTGATGTAATCTTCCGTCTGTTTTTTAGCCGGGTTGGTGAACATCGTGTCCGTGTCACCGAACTCGACCAGTTTGCCCATGTACATAAACGCGGTGTAATCCGACACCCGTGCCGCCTGCTGCATGTTGTGAGTAACGATCACAATGGTGTATTTGGATTTCAGTTCGTAGATCAGCTCTTCAACTTTCAATGTCGAAATCGGATCAAGTGCCGAACAGGGTTCGTCGAGCAACAGAAACTCCGGCTCGACGGCAATCGTGCGGGCAATCACCAGCCGCTGCTGCTGACCGCCGGACAGACCCAGGGCAGACTCATGAAGGCGATCCTTGACCTCCTCCCACAACGCTGCACCCTTGAGCGCCCACTCGACCGCCTCGTCGAGCACGCGTTTTTTATTGATGCCCTGGATCCGCAGGCCATACACGACGTTTTCGTAGATGGTCTTGGGGAACGGGTTGGGCTTCTGGAACACCATGCCGACGCGACGGCGCAATTCGGCGACGTCTTCACCCTTGGTGTAGATATCGTGACCGTACAGATTGATCGCGCCTTCAACACGGCAGCCGTCCACCAGATCGTTCATGCGATTGAAGGTGCGCAGCAACGTGGATTTGCCGCAACCGGACGGGCCGATGAACGCTGTCACCCGCTGTTTCGGGATATTCAGGCTGACATCGAACAGCGCCTGCTTGTCGCCGTAAAACAGGTTCAGGCCCGGCACTTCGATCGCCACGGTTTCGTCGCCCAGATGCAGGCCAGACTTATTGCGCCCCAGGGCTGACATATTGATACCTCGTGCCGGGTTTGGCGGTTGCATGGATTGCTCCTTACGCTAACTATTCTGCTCAATCGCTGCGGCCCCGTGGGACCGGTTTTAGCCGGGAATACATCGGCACATTCAATGAAGCCTTCCCGGCTAAAGCCGGTCCCACGGGTCTTTCGATTTGGTCGATTCAACTATCCAGTGCTTTGTATTTCTCGCGCAGGTGGTTACGAATCGCCACCGCAGACAGGTTGAGCAAGGCGATCACCAGCACCAGCAACAGCGCGGTGGCGTACACCAGTGGCCGCGCCGCCTCGACGTTGGGGCTCTGAAAACCCACGTCATAAATATGGAACCCCAGGTGCATGATCTTCTGATCCAGATGCAGGTAAGGGTAGTTGCCGTCCACCGGCAGTGACGGCGCGAGCTTCACAACGCCCACCAGCATCAGCGGGGCCACTTCACCTGCAGCACGTGCCACGGCCAGAATCAGGCCAGTCATCATCGCCGGACTGGCCATGGGCAGAACGATCTTCCACAGCGTCTCGGCCTTGGTGGCGCCCAGCGCCAGCGAGCCTTCGCGCAGGGTCAGCGGAATCCGCGCCAGGCCTTCTTCGGTGGCCACGATCACCACCGGCACGGCCAACAGCGCCAGGGTCAACGACGCCCACAACAATCCCGGGGTGCCAAACGTCGGCGCGGGCAGCGCTTCGGGAAAGAACAGCCGGTCCAGCGAGCCGCCCAGCACGTAGACAAAGAAACCAAGCCCGAACACCCCATAAACGATGGCGGGCACGCCCGCCAGATTATTCACGGCGATGCGAATCAAGCGCGTCACCGGGCCTTGACGGGCGTATTCACGCAGGTAAACCGCTGCCAGTACGCCAAAAGGCGTGACGATGACCGCCATGATCAGGGTCATCATCACGGTGCCGAAAATCGCCGGGAATATGCCGCCTTCGGTGTTCGCCTCGCGAGGATCTTCGCTGAGGAATTCCCAAAGCTTCTTGAAGTAGAAGCCGAGCTTGGTCAGCGTGCCCATGGCGTTGGGCTGATAGGCATGGACGATCTTGCCCAGGCTGATTTCCACTTCCTGGCCGTTGGCATCCCGCGCCGTCAGGCTATCGCGGTCAAACGCTTCGTGCAGCACGCCCAGTTGGGCCTCGATGACTTTATAGCGGCTGTCCAGCTCGGCACGCTCGCTAGCCATGTCCGCTTGAGCGGCAGCATCCAGCGTGCCATTGAGCTCCAGTTTGCGAGCCTGCAGACGCAGCCGCTCGATACCATGGTTGATGGCGCCAATGTCTTTCTTTTCCAGTCGATACAGCTCGTCAGCCAGGCCTTCAACGCGCTGGATACGCTCCTGCAAGGTGGGCCAGGCTGCCTCGCCCTCGGCCACCACCTTGCCGCTTTCCTTGACGTTGACCAGATAACCGTAAAAGTTACCCCACTCACGACGCTCCAGGGTCATCAGCTCGGCAGGCGTACTCTGTGCCGACAACCACTCGCCGACGATCCAGGTGAAGTCACTGGGGCCGATATCACGATTGCCGACCTTGAACAGCTCGCGGGTCATGAACTCCGGACCCTCGGCAGGCACCGGCAGGCCCGATCCACGCAGACGTTCGCGAGGCACTTGTTCGGTCTCGACCACTTCGCCGATCAGCACGTGCTTTTCCTGATTGGGCACGTCGTACTGTGCGTACACCAGATCGGCCGGCCAGAAATGCCCCAGGCCGCGCACCGCAATCACCGCGAGCAGGCCCAAGGTCATGATGACCGCAATCGTCACCGCGCCCGCGCTCATCCAGACGCCTGGGGCGCCTGTATTGAACCAGCTCTTGAGGGAGTTCTTTTTCACGTACCGCTACCTTCCTTAGAGGGACGAGTATTGCTTGCGCAGGCGCTGACGGATCAGCTCTGCGAGGGTGTTCATCACAAAGGTGAAGATCAGCAGCACCAGCGCCGCCAGAAACAACACCCGATAATGACTGCCACCCACCTCCGACTCAGGCATCTCCACAGCCACGTTGGCTGCCAGCGTGCGCATCCCCTCAAACAGGTTCATGTTCATGATTGGCGTGTTGCCAGTGGCCATGAGCACGATCATGGTCTCGCCGACCGCACGGCCCATGCCGATCATCAATGCGGAGAAAATCCCCGGGCTGGCGGTCAGGATCACCACGCGGGTGAGGGTCTGCCACGGCGTGGCGCCCAGCGCCAGCGAGCCCAGAGTCAGGCCACGTGGCACGCTGAACACGGCGTCTTCGGCAATCGAGTAGATATTGGGAATCACCGCAAAACCCATGGCGATGCCCACAACCAGTGCGTTGCGCTGGTCATAGGTGATGCCCAGGTCGTGGGAGATCCACATGCGCATGTCGCCGCCAAAGAACCAGTTCTCCAGATGTGGGCTCATGCTCAGGGCAAACCAGCCCACCAGCAGCACCACCGGCAACAGAATGGCGGCTTCCCAACCGTCCGGCACCCGAAGGCGAATGGAGTCAGGCATGCGGCTCCAGCCGAAACCGGCGAGCAGAATGCCAATCGGCGTCAGCAGCAACAGGCTGAAAACGCCCGGCAAGTGGCCTTCCAGATACGGTGCCAGGAATAACCCGGCGAAAAACCCGAGGATAACCGTTGGCATGGCTTCCATCAGCTCGATCACTGGCTTGACCTTGCGACGCATCGTCGGCGCCATGAAGTAAGCGGTATAGATGGCCGCGGCGATCGCCAGCGGCGCGGCCAGCAACATGGCGTAGAACGCCGCCTTGAGTGTGCCGTAGGTCAGCGGCGCGAGGCTCAGCTTGGGCTCGAAATCACTGTTGGAAGCCGTGGACTGCCAGACATATTGCGGCGAATCGTAATTTTCGTACCAGACCTTGCCCCACAGCGCGCTCCAGGACACTTCCGGGTGTGGATTTTTCAGGGTCATCGGCAGCAGCGCGCCACCCTGCTCCACCAGTATCTGATCGGCGCGTGGTGACAAGGCCAGAATTCCCGACCCCGGCGCCACTTGTTCAACCAGTAACGTGCGATGCGCGGTGCTGTGGAACACCCCAAGCTGGCCCGAAGCGTCGAGCGCCACGAAACCTTTGCGGCGTTGCTCGGCGGTGATCTGGGTAATCGGTGCCTTGCCCATCTGGAAGTCGCGAATATGCATGAAGCGCATCTCTTCATCCACGTCGCGCGCCATGAACCACTGGGCCATAGAGCCTTTGGAATTGCCGATGATCAGCGAAATACCGCCGACCAGCTGGGTGCTGGCGGTGATTTCCGCATTGGCGTCTTCAAGCAGTTTGTAGCGCCCGTTGAGCGTGCGGTCACGCAGGCTGAACACATCGGCCTGAGCGCGGCCATTGATCACGTATAACCATTGCTGACGAGGGTCGATGTAGATGGCTTTGACCGTCGACGAGGTTTGCGGCAGCTCGATGCGCTCCTGCTCGCGCGTGACCTCGCCGGTCATCATGTTCTCTTTGTTCGCCAGGGAAACAACATGCAGCTGTGTCCCTGTGGAACCTGCGATCAGCAGGGTTTCCCCGTTGGCGTTGAGGCTGACGTGCTCCAGGGCGCGACCCTGATCATCCAGCACCAGCGGCGTTTCGCCATAGGGCCAGGCAAGGGTCGGTGTGATGGTTTTCCGGTTGTTCGGATACGTGACCAAATAGTTATGCCGAAACGCGAGCACCTTACCATTGGACAAACCCAGCGCCACTAACGGCGTACCGGGTTGATCCTGACCTATAGAGGTCACGCTCACGCCATCAGGGAGCGGCAAGCCAAAGCGCTTGAGTTCAGTACCGTCACCAAGACTGAAAAAGATCGCTTCGCCCTTGTCGGAGACGCGCATGCCAACCTGATTCTGCTCTTCGACGGCCAGCATCAACGGCTTGCCTGCATCGTTGATCCAGGCCGGCTGCAGCGGGGTTTGCACGCTCAGGCTGGCACCCTGAAACAAAGGCGCGACCACATAAGCCAGGTAAAAGAAGATCAAGGTGATGGCAGCAAGCACGGCAAGGCCGCCGACGGCCACATACCAGCGGGTCAGGCGGTCCTTGAAGGCGCGCACGCGACGCTTGCGCTGCAACTCCGGCGTATTGAAATCAATGCGCTGAGAGGGTGAATTTTGAGTCATCGGAGAATTGGCCAGTTCAACATGCGCACACCCTAGCGGAGCTGTATGACAAAAACATTACAGTAAGGTGACGCAGCAAAGCCCGCCACCGGTATTCCTGGCAGCGGACTGAAAAGTGGAGGTGGCCATATGCAATCCCCGGCCACCGCAGTGCTGGTTATTTCCCGGCTACCGCGCCTTCCTGCAGGCCCAGATCCGCCAGAGCCTTGGTGACGACGCGCGACGGCAGCGGAATGTAGCCATCCTTCATGACCACTTCCTGCCCCTGCCTGGACAGCACCAACTTCACGAACTCGGCTTCCAGCGGTGCCAGGGGTTTGTTCGGGGCCTTGTTGACGTAGACATAGAGGAAACGCGACAGCGGGTAAGTGCCGTTCAAGGCGTTGGCTTCGTTGTCTTCGACGAACTCGCCGCCTTCTTTCCTGGCCAGCGGCACGGTGCGCACGCTGGACGTTTTATAACCAATACCCGAGTAGCCAATGCCGTTCAGCGAACTGCTGATGGAGCTGACCACCGATGCCGAACCGGGCTGCTCATTGACGTTGGCCTTGAAGTCGCCTTTGCACAGCGCTTCTTCCTTGAAATAACCGTAAGTGCCGGACACCGAATTGCGCCCGAACAGCTGAATTGGTTTGTTGGCCAGATCGCCGGTAATGCCCACAGCGCCCCAGGTCTTGGCGTCAGCTTTGGCGCCACACAGCCGGGTGGAAGAAAAGATCGCGTCCACTTGCGCCATGGTCAGGCCCTTGATCGGGTTGTCCTTGTGCACAAAGATGGCCAGCGCATCGACGGCAACCGGAATGGCGGTGGGCTTGTAGCCGTGTTTTTGTTCGAAGGCCGACAATTCGCCGTCCTTCATCTTGCGGCTCATTGGGCCGAGGTTGGCAGTGCCTTCAGTAAGGGCGGGCGGCGCAGTGGAAGAACCCGCCGCCTGGATCTGGATATTCACGCTCGGGTACTGTTTCTTGTAGGCCTCGGCCCACAAGGTCATGAGGTTGGCCAGGGTATCGGAGCCCACGCTGGACAGGTTGCCCGAAACGCCCGATGTCTTCACGTACGGCTTGATCGCCGGGTCAATGGCAGCCATTGCCTGAGCACTGGCAACACCGGCGGCAACAAAGGTCAGTGCAGTCATCAAACGTTTGAGCTTCATACCTTGCTCCGAGCGAGGTCAAAAAATAGGTCCGTTGGCCCCGAGTATTGGCGGCCCATGTGACGACTCTATGAATTGATTGTGACAATTGAATGAAAGGCCACGCCCCTTTCACGGGGAGTGGCCTTCAAATGCTGCGAGCACGTGTGTCCAGCGGCGGGGATCAGCGTTTTTGCGAGATCAGGTAAATCCCGATGACCATCCCCAAACCACACAGCGCCGCCACATACCAGGCAGGTGCCATCGGGCTGGACTTGAGCATGTAGGTCACGACCATCGGCGTCAGGCCGCCGAAGATGGCGTAGGCCAGGTTGTAGGAGAACGACAGGCCCGAGAAACGCACCACCGCCGGGAAGGCCTTGACCATCACGTACGGCACCGCGCCGATCACGCCAACGAACAGACCGGTGACGGCGTATAGCGGGAACAGCCAGTCAGGGTGAGTAGGCAGTGAGTGATAAAGCGTCCACGAGCTGATCAACAGGCCCAGACAACCCACGAGGAACACTCGACCCGCGCCAAACCGGTCCGCCAGAGCGCCGGAGCCAATGCAGCCCAGGCTCAGGAACACGATTGCCAGGCTGTTGGCCTTCAAGGCCACCGCCGCCGTGAAGCCGAAAGTGGCGCTCTGCAGAATGGTTGGCGTCATCAGGATGACCACGATGATCCCGGCCGACAGCAACCAGGTCAGGAGCATCGAAATGGCGATTGCGCCACGATGGTCACGCAGCACTGATTTGAGCGGGACTTCTTCGGCCAGCGCCTTGCGCAGTTGCAGCTCAGCGAACACCGGAGTTTCGTGCAACCAGCGGCGCAGATACACCGACAACAGCCCAAATACCCCACCCACGAGGAACGGAATGCGCCATGCGTAATCGGCCACTTCAACCGGGGTGTAAATGCTGTTGATGAACGTCGCCATCAGCGAGCCCAGCAAAATGCCGGCCGTCAGGCCACAGGTCAGGGTGCCGCAGGCATAGCCAACGTTGCGCGCAGGAACGTGCTCAGAGACGAACACCCAGGCGCCCGGAACCTCACCGCCGATGGCTGCGCCCTGAATCACGCGCATCAGCAACAGCAGGATCGGCGCCCAAATGCCGATCTGGGCGTAGGTCGGCAGCAAACCCATGATCAGGGTCGGAACCGCCATCATGAAGATGCTCAGGGTGAACATTTTCTTGCGCCCCAGCAGATCGCCGAAGTGCGCCATGATGATGCCGCCCAGAGGACGTGCCAGGTAACCGGCCGCGAAAATTCCGAAGGTCTGCATCATGCGCAGCCATTCAGGCATATCCACAGGGAAAAACAGTTTACCGACTACCGCCGCGAAGAAGACGAAGATGATGAAGTCGTAAAACTCCAGCGCACCACCCAATGCCGAAAGCGACAGGGTCTTGTAATCGTTGCGGGTCAGCGGCCGCGAAGGCTGCGCAGTACTTGAAGGCACAGTGGACATGGAAAGCTTCTCTAAGGGGGCTTCTCTTTATAGGGTTCGCGACAGTAAAGCAGGTTGCGAAGGGGTGGCCTGCAACAGCATTAGTCCAGAGCAAAAGTGCCGATAGGCACCAAAATTGCGTGATACAGGCAGTCATGCCGCCGCATCGGGTCCGGCACGATAGCAAATTGTTTCAAAAAGCACACAGGGTGATGCGTATATCGTCGAAATCAGTACCCAATGGTCGTTTCATGACGCATCGCCCGATATACTCGCCGGTCGTCAAATAGCTGTCGGCTGTGTCGAAATGTAGCGCACCGCCGTCAGTCAGGGGCTGCTGTGCGAAATCAGCTGTTATTACAGTCGCTTTCGCAGAGTTTCCCCTTCAGGTGCATCGCCGCATGCTGAACATCGAATGTTCACGTAGTTGGTTTTGAATGGCGCCTGTCAACCGCGGCAAAAATACCAAGAGTCATGGGTCAGAGGCACCCTAGGCATGATCGAGCTCGAACAAGAAGATCCAATTCCGCAAGGCGATCTGGCCTTGCAAATCACTGCATTACCCCGTGAAACCAACGGCTTCGGCGATATTTTCGGCGGCTGGCTGGTTTCCCAGATGGACTTGGCTGGCACCGCCATGGCGAGTAAGATCGCCGGTGGACGCGTGGCGACGGTTGCCATCGACCGCATGGCCTTTCTGGTGCCTGTGGCCGTCGGTGCACAGCTGTCCTTCTACACCCAGGCGCTGGAAATAGGCCGCAGCTCCATCCAGATGATGGTCGAAGTCTGGAGCGACGACCCGCTGTCAAGCGAATGGCGCAAAGTCACCGAAGCGGTGTTTGTGTTCGTTGCCATTGATGGCAGTGGGCGTACCCGGTCCGTGCCAGCACGGCGGTAGACGCAGAGTCCGTTGGAGCGAGGCTTGCCCGCGAAGAACGATAACGCGGTTTGCCTGTATTAATGCAGTGCACTTTTCGCGGGCAAGCCTCGCTCCAACAAAACAGTGCGTCGATAACAGGTAAACTCCCCGACCTGGACACGGTCCATTTGTCTTAGTCTTTGTTTGAGAGTTTATTTATGCCTACGCCCCAAGTTGAATCCGTCACCATCGATGAGCTGAACTGCTGGCGCATCAGCCACGGCGATGCCGAGCTCGTGGTCGCCCAACAAGGTGCGCACATCGTCAGTTACCAGCGTGCCGGGCAGCAGCCGCTGATCTGGTCCAATCCGGACGCCGCCTTCAAAAAAGGCAAGGCGATTCGTGGCGGCATGCCGATCTGCTGGCCATGGTTTGGCAACCTGGAACGCAACCCAGCCAGCGTGCAGGCAATGCATGACAACAGCGAGCCTGCCAAGGCCCACGGTGAAGTCCGTGCCATTGATTGGGAACTGATGGGCATGGGTGAGGACGACGACGCGCTGATCGTTGAATTCATTCAACCCAAGACGGAAGGTCAACTGCCGGGCTGGCCACACAACGTGGCGCTGAAACTGAGCATCCGCCTGGATGAAGCCCTGAACGTGAGCCTGGTCAGCTATAACTCCGGCACCGAAACCGTGAGCTTCAGCCAGGCGCTGCACAGTTATTTCGCAGTCAGCGATGTGCGGGAAATCAGCATCAAAGGCCTTGATGGTCTGAGCTACGTTGAAACCCTGGAAAACTGGGAAGAGCGCAAGCAATCCGGCGAAGTGCAATTTGCTGGCGAGACTGACCGCATCTATCTCGACACGCCGGACATGCTGAGCATCGTCGACCCGCAATGGCAGCGTAAAATCCACATCTGCACCAGCGGCTCAAAGTCTGCGGTGGTGTGGAACCCATGGACCGAGAAAACCAAAACCTTCAACGACATGGCCGCCGATGGATGGCAGCGCATGGTCTGCGTCGAAACCGCCAACGTACTGGACGACATCGTGACCCTGGCGCCGGAAGAGATGCACGTGCTGGCGCTGAGTGTGTGGGCTGAGTCTTTGTCGGAAGACTGATTTTTTTGTAGGAGCTCACGAGCAGCGCGAGGCAGCGATGGCGGCGCGCCTGATACACCGCAATCGCTGGCCTCGTAACCTCGGTGAGCTCCAACAGGTCTTGCGTTTTCAGCCTGCCCTACAAATCCGCCTCAACCACCACCCGCGCCTTCTCGGCGTCCATGGCGTAGGCCGCATCGGCCAGGTCATTGCTGACTTTCTCGACCTTCAGCTTGCCCACCACCCACAGCGGTGTGTAGATGTCTTCGATCTTCAGGCCTTTTGGGAAGCGCACCAATACCAGTTGGTTCGGTGGCGGTGGCGGAACGTGGATGCAGGCGCCTGGGTATGGCACCAGGAAAAACAGCGTGCTGCGGCCTTTGGCGTCGGTCTCCAGCGGAACCGGATAACCCCCCAGACGTACTTCCTTGTCATTCATGGCCGGTACGGTTTTGGCCGAATACATGACGGCGGGTAAACCCTTGCTTTGTTTCAGGCCACCTTTGCTATCGAACGTCCCTTGAGCTTCCGGGGAGTTGTGGTCGATATCGGGCATGGCTTCCAGGGCTTTCTGGTCTGATTTGGGCATCAGGTCCAGCCAGTCGGTTTCAGGAATTTCAGCATGAGCAGTGCCGCAGATCAGCAGCAGGGTTAAAACGAGAAGACGGCGCATCGACAGGCTCGGCAAGAAATGGAAGGGTTTGAACAGCAGCCCGACATTCTAGCCCCCTGCGCACCGAGAACGCAGAGGGCCAGTAGAGATCAGCTTTTCTTTTTGATCAGACCGTAAATCACCAGCAGCACGATTGCACCAATCAGCGCGCCCAGGAAGCCCGCGCCTTCGCCTGCCTGATAGATACCCAGAGCCTGACCGCCATACGTGGCCGCCAGCGAACCGCCGATACCCAACAGAATGGTCATGATCCAACCCATGCTGTCATCGCCCGGCTTCAGGAAACGCGCCAGCAGGCCAACGATCAAGCCAATGAAGATGGTTCCGATAATACCCATGCCGTTTTCCCTCTCAATAAATGATATGCCACAGCTTAGTCGGCTATTGGCAACACGCTATCAGAGAGGTGGGGTGTTGGAATGGTTCAATGCGTGGGCTGGGACAAATCTGTAGGTGCTGCCGAAAGCTGCGAAAGCGGAGTGTCAGACGTACCCCTTTCGCAGCTCCTACAGCAACCATTGATCAGTTTTTGATCAATGCCTCAACCAGCTTCACCTGACGGTCCAGCGTTTCGCGATCAGCGCTGCGAACCGTGGCGTGGCCTACTTTGCGACCAGCCTTGAAGGCTTTGCCGTAGTGATGCAGGTGGCAATCATCAATGGCGACGACTTTTTCCACCGCAGGCACTTCACCGATGAAGTTGAGCATGGCGCTTTCGCCGACCTTGGCCGTGGAGCCCAATGGCAAGCCCGCAACCGCCCGAAGGTGGTTTTCGAACTGGCTGCATTCGGCGCCTTCGGTGGTCCAGTGCCCGGAGTTGTGCACGCGCGGGGCGATTTCGTTGGCTTTCAGGCCGCCGTCGACTTCAAAGAACTCGAAGGCCAATACGCCCACATAATCCAGCTGCTTGAGCACGCGCCCGGCGTAATCCTCGGCCAACCCCTGCAACGGGTGATCGGTACTGGCGATGGAAATGCGCAGGATGCCGTTGTCGTGGGTGTTGTGCACCAGCGGGTAGAAACGGGTCTCACCATCACGAGCGCGCACGGCGATCAGCGAAACTTCACCGCTGAACGGCACGAAGCCTTCCAGCAAGCAGGCAACACTGCCAAGCTCGGCAAACGTTCCAGCCACATCAGCTGCACTGCGCAGGACCTTCTGGCCCTTGCCGTCATAACCCAGCGTGCGTGTCTTGAGTACCGCAGGCAGGCCGATGGCGGCGACCGCAGCGTCAAGGTCGGCTTGCGACTGGATATCGGCGAATTCAGGCGTCGGAATGCCCAGGTCCTTGAACATGCTCTTCTCGAACCAGCGATCACGGGCGATGCGCAAGGCGTCGGCGCTCGGGTAAACGGGCACGAACTGCGACAGGAAGGCGACGGTTTCGGCAGGCACGCTTTCGAATTCGAAGGTCACCAGATCGACTTCATCGGCCAGTTGGCGCAAATGATCCTGGTCGCCGTAGTCAGCACGCAGATGCTCGCCCAATGCAGCGGCGCAGGCGTCTGGCGCAGGATCCAGAAAGGCGAAATTCATGCCCAGCGGGGTTCCTGCCAGGGCCAACATGCGACCCAACTGGCCGCCACCGATTACACCGATCTTCATGCGAAAAACCTCAGGCGTCGCGTGGGTCTGGATTGTCCAGGACGCTGTCTGTCTGTTCAGTGCGGAATTTCTTCAACACCGCGTGAAATTGCGGGTGCTTGGCGCCCAGAATGCTGGCCGACAACAATGCCGCGTTGATCGCGCCTGCCTTGCCGATCGCCAGGGTTGCCACCGGAATGCCAGCAGGCATCTGCACGATGGACAGCAGGGAGTCGACGCCCGAGAGCATGGACGACTGCACCGGAACGCCCAGCACCGGCAGGTGAGTCTTGGCCGCACACATGCCCGGCAAGTGAGCAGCACCGCCAGCACCGGCGATGATCACTTCGATGCCGCGTGCTTCGGCCTCTTCGGCATACTGGAACAGCAAATCCGGCGTGCGGTGTGCAGACACCACTTTGACTTCGTACGGAATGCCTAGCTTTTCCAGCATATCGGCGGTGTGGCTAAGGGTGGACCAATCGGACTTGGAGCCCATGATCACGCCAACCAGTGCGCTCATCGTCGTGCCTCTCATCGGGCGCCCGCAGGCGCATCAATAAACAAACAAGCCACGCGGGAGGACCGGCGTGGCTTGCTGTACGAAAAATGACCGGTCGAGCCGGCCAAA
The DNA here is from genome assembly GCF_900601905.1 of Pseudomonas viridiflava. GTDB lineage: Bacteria > Pseudomonadota > Gammaproteobacteria > Pseudomonadales > Pseudomonadaceae > Aquipseudomonas. The sequence continues at coordinate 397,253 of NZ_UWFA01000137.1, read as the reverse complement.
GGCCGCGCAGTATACCTCAAAGAGGCGCGTTTAAAGCACCCATGTTGACCATCTGTCTTGTGGGCAATTTCCGAGCTGCAACGCCCGTATTTACTGACTTCAAGGTCAGACATTGTCTGGCGTCGCGGCCCCCTCAAGCTTGCGCCACAACAGGCGCACATTGGCCTTGCGCACCAGGGCGCAGCGATACAGGCGGATTTCCAGCGGGATGTGCCATTGCGTGCCACCACATTCCACCAACTCCCCACGAGCCAGCTCGGCGCGCACGCTGAGCCTGGGCACCCAGGCGATGCCGAGCCCTTCAAGCGCCATACTTTTCAAGCTGTCGGCCATGGCCGTTTCATAGACCGTGGTGAAACGCAGATTGCGCTGGCGCAGCAAAAGGTTTACCGAACGCCCCAGAAAAGCACCGGCGCTATACGCCAGCAGCGGCACGCCACCGCCATCTTCCAGGCTGAACAGCGGCTCGCCCTGCTCATCGGCCGCGCAGACCGGCAGCATTTCGGTGTGCGCCAAGTGCAGCGACGGAAAGATTTCCGGATCCATCTGCAGCGCGGCATCCGGGTCGTAGAACGCCAGCATCAGGTCACAGCCGCCTTCACGCAGGGCATGCACCGCTTCGCCAACGTTAGTGGCAACCAGCCGCGTGGCGATGTTGAGGCCTTCGTTGCGCAACTGGGCGATCCAGCGCGGAAAGAACCCCAGCGCCAGCGAATGCGCCGCCGCCACCTGCATGACTTCGCCCTGCCCGCCTTCCAGATGGTGCAGATGGCGCAGCACTTCGCCCAACTGATCGACCACGGTACGCGCTGTCACCAGAAACAACTGCCCTGCCGCTGTCAGTTCGACAGGCGTGCGCGAGCGATTGACCAGCGTCAGCCCAAGGGCCGCTTCAAGGCTGCGAATACGCCGACTGAACGCCGGTTGCGTGACAAACCGCCGCTCCGCCGCCTGGGAAAAACTGCGCGTGGCAGCCAGAGCGCTGAAATCTTCCAGCCATTTGCTTTCCAGATTCATGGTGTCCTCTCCACAGTCCTGTGGGAGCGAGGCTTGCGCGCTCCCACAAAGAGCCTGCCAACCCGCTTCAAATGTATATACACGACAGTAACACCGGCCGCGTCACACGGGCATTATGCCGATTGTGCATGGGCCAGTGTGTAACAGCATTAGTCAAATATTGCCGCAAGGGCCAGTATCCGCAGCGTTCCGGCATTATCCGTGCCTTCTTGAGATTATCTCTATCATGTCCTCGCCTGCATCATCGCGCATCGAAAAAGACCTGCTTGGTGTTCTCGAAGTACCCGCTGACGCGTATTACGGTATTCAGACCCTGCGAGCGGTGAACAACTTTCACCTGTCCGGCGTTCCGCTGTCCCACTACCCGAAGCTGGTTGTCGGGCTGGCGATGGTCAAGCAGGCGGCCGCTGATGCCAACCATCAGCTGGGCCACCTCAACGCCACCAAGCATGCGGCCATCAGTGAGGCCTGTGCACGTCTGATTCGCGGCGATTTCCACGAGCATTTCGTGGTGGACATGATTCAAGGCGGCGCTGGCACTTCAACCAACATGAATGCCAACGAAGTCATCGCCAACATTGCCCTCGAAGCAATGGGCCTGGAAAAAGGCGATTACAACCAGCTGCACCCGAACAACGACGTGAACATGGCGCAGTCGACCAACGACGCATACCCAACGGCCATTCGCCTGGGTCTGTTGCTGGGCCACGACGCGCTGCTGGCCAGCCTCGACAGCCTGATTCAGGCGTTCGCTGCCAAGGGCCAGGAATTCAACCACGTTCTGAAAATGGGTCGCACCCAGTTGCAGGACGCTGTGCCGATGACCCTCGGCCAGGAATTCCGCGCTTTCGCCACGACCCTTACCGAAGACCTGAACCGCCTGCGCAGCCTTGCACCGGAATTGCTCACCGAAGTAAACCTGGGCGGCACAGCCATCGGCACTGGCATCAACGCCGACCCAGGTTATCAGCAACTGGCGGTGGATCGCCTGGCGATCATCAGTGGTCAGCCGCTGGTGCCGGCTGCCGACCTGATCGAAGCCACTTCCGACATGGGCGCCTTTGTACTGTTCTCCGGCATGCTCAAGCGTACGGCGGTCAAGCTGTCGAAGATCTGCAACGACTTGCGCCTGCTGTCCAGCGGCCCACGCACCGGTATCAACGAAATCAACCTGCCAGCGCGTCAGCCGGGCAGCTCGATCATGCCTGGCAAGGTCAACCCGGTGATCCCGGAAGCGGTCAACATGGTTGCCTTCGAAATCATCGGCAACGACCTGGCGCTGACCATGGCAGCCGAAGGCGGCCAACTGCAGCTCAACGTGATGGAACCGCTGATCGCTTACAAGATTTTCGATTCGATCCGTCTGCTGCAACGCGCCATGGACATGCTGCGCGAGCACTGCATCGTCGGCATCACCGCCAACGAAGCCCGCTGCCGTGAACTGGTGGAGCATTCCATCGGCCTGGTCACAGCCCTGAACCCTTACATCGGCTATGAAAACGCTACCCGTATCGCCCGCATCGCTCTGGAAACAGGCCGGGGCGTGCTGGAACTGGTGCGCGAGGAAGGCCTGCTCAACGACGCCATGCTCGACGACATCCTGCGTCCGGAAAACATGATTGCTCCACGCCTTGTACCGCTGAAGGCCTAATGCATTTTCTAGGCTCAGTGCCAAAGGTCGGCGAGCGAAGGTCAGGCAAGGCAAAAACAGGCGAGGAACGGCCGGGGTCGCGTCCGACTTTAGGGGCCTAAATGAGCATTCCGAGCCTGTTTTTAACGCAGCATGGCCGAGCGCAGCCACTTTTGGCGCGAGCCTACAGCTCACCAGGTTGAGGGATTAGACACTCCTCATCCTTTTGGGGGTCCAGAGACGATTCTCTCCGGACCCTTTTTTTTACCTGCAAAACGACAACGGCTACACACCACATGGACGTATCGCACCAATAACAAGGGAAAAGTATTGCAGACGCAACACGAGCGCACCGGTATAGTGCGCGCCCCCTAAAAACAACAGCGAGGATTCTCCAATGCTTGAAGTCATCAACGACTTCCTCTCGGGCAAAGTGCTGATCGTACTGATCGTAGGGCTCGGCGGTTACTTCACGATTCGTTCGCGTTTCGTTCAGTTTCGCCACTTTTTCCATATGTTCGCTGTTTTCAGGGATAGCTTACGCAACAGCACCGGCCAGCTCAGTTCCTTCCAGGCCTTGATGCTCAGCCTGGCGGGACGTGTTGGCGCAGGCAATATCGCCGGTGTCGGCATCGCCGTAACCCTGGGTGGGCCCGGTGCCGTGTTCTGGATGTGGGTCACTGCACTGGTCGGCATGGCCAGCAGCTTCATCGAGTGTTCGCTCGCTCAGTTGTACAAACGCAAAGACTCCGAAGGCCAGTTCCGTGGCGGCCCGGCGTATTACATCCAGCATGGTCTGGGTAAGCGCTGGCTGGGTATGGTCATGGCAGTTCTGCTGTTGGTGACCTTCGGTTTCGCCTTCAACGGTTTGCAATCCCATGCTGTGACTGACTCGCTCAAAGGCGCGTTCGGCATCGACACCATGACCACCGGTATCTGCCTTGTGGTTCTGCTGGGCCTGGCGTTCATCGGCGGCATCAAGCGTATCGCCGCGATCTCCGACCTGCTGGTGCCGGTCAAGACCCTGATCTACATCGCCGTGACCATCTACGTCATTGCCCTGCAGATCGACCACGTTCCGGCCATGCTGGCGACTATCGTCAAAAGCGCCTTTGGTCTGGACCCGGTCTTTGGCGGTCTGATTGGCAGCGCAATCGTGATGGGCGTGAAGCGTGGCGTGTTTGCCAACGAAGCCGGTCTGGGCAGTGCGCCCAACGTGGCCGCCGTTGCACAGGTTGAACACCCGATTTCCCAGGGTGTGGTTCAGGCGTTCAGCGTGTTCCTCGATACCTTCGTGATCTGCACCTGTACTGCGTTGCTGATCCTGCTGTCGGGGATCTATGACGTGGGCTACAGCGGTAACGGCATCGTGCTGGCACAGAACTCGCTGGCTGCCGTGGTGGGTGACTGGGGGCGGATCTTCATCAGTGTTGCTCTGGCACTGTTCGTGTTCACCTCGATTCTCTACAACTACTACCTGGGCGAGAACAGCCTGCGTTTCCTGGTGGGCGAGAGCAAGAAAGCCATCGTTGGCTATCGGATTTTCGTGCTGGTGCTGATCCTGTGGGGCGCGGTCGTCGACCTGAACACCGTATTCGCCTTTGCCGACATCACCATGACGCTGCTGGCCTTCGTCAACTTGATTGCCCTGGCCATGTTGTTCAAAGTCGCCATGCGCATCCTGCGTGACTACGATGCGCAACGTAAGGCAGGCATCAAGACCCCGGTGTTCGATTCGAGCCAGTTCCCGGATCTGGATCTGGACCGCACCGCATGGCCTGCCAACCCGAGCCAGACACCGGTCAATCCGGTCGCGGCCTCGGCAAAACCTGCCACTCAAGCCTGATAGCCACCGTCACACCGGAGAAGAATCATGACTCTTGAACAGCCTGCACCCGCTCAGCGTGTCATGGTTCTTTATACCGGCGGCACCATTGGCATGCAGGCCAGCGCCAACGGCTTGGCTCCCGCTTCGGGGTTCGAGGCGCGCATGGCCGGGCAACTGGCCGAGCAGCCTGAGCTGGTCGTACCTGAGTGGTGCTTTCGCGAGATGGCACCGCTGATCGACAGCGCCAACATGACGCCCGCCTACTGGCTGCGTCTGCGTGAAGCAGTCGTCCAGGCTGTTGAAATGGATGGCTGCGACGCGGTGCTGGTCCTGCATGGCACTGACACCCTGGCCTACAGCGCGGCGGCAATGAGTTTCCAGTTGCTGGGGCTCAGCGCTCCGGTGGTCTTTACCGGCTCGATGCTGCCGGCCGGCGTGCCGGACAGCGATGCCTGGGAAAACGTCAACGGCTCGCTGCGCGCACTGGGTAAAGGTCTGCCGTCAGGCGTGCACCTGTACTTCCACGGCGAACTGCTGGCCCCGACCCGTTGCGCGAAAATCCGTAGCTTCGGACGTCATCCCTTCGCGGCGCTGAACCGCGCCCACAGCGGCGAAACACCGGCAGCGCGCCCTGCGCAGCTGGACTATCGCCAGCCAAAAGCGTTGTCAGCGGTTGCCGTACTGCCGTTGTTTCCCGGGATCGGTGCGGCTCAAGTCAACGCCATGATCGCCAGCGGCATTCAGGGCCTGGTGCTCGAATGCTTCGGCAGCGGCACCGGCCCCGGCGATGACCCGGCTTTCCTCGCCAGTCTCGAATGTGCCCGTCAGCAAGGCATCTGCGTGGTTGCCATCACCCAGTGCCATGAAGGCGGCGTCGAGCTGGATGTCTACGAAGCAGGCAGCCGCCTGCGTGGTGTCGGCGTTCTGTCCGGCGGCGGCATGACCAGGGAAGCGGCGCTGGGCAAACTGCACATGTTGCTCGGTGCAGGCTTGCCGATGGATGAAGTGCGCCGGTTGGTGGAAGTGGATGTGTGTGGGGAGTTGCGTTAAGTCATTAGTTGTTCCCCGTAGGAGCTCACGAGCACCGCGAGGCAGCGATAGCGGTGTGCCAGACGAACCGCCATCGCTGCCTCGCGGTGCTCGTGAGCTCCTACAGGTTCTACGTTTACGCGCATGGGTGAGCCCGATCATCCTCGGCATAAATCGCCCTATGCAACCCGCCTTGCCCAGCATCACGCCAGAAGACAGGATGCGTCCTACGACCCCGTAGGAAATACCTGATAGATCCACTCGCAACCGAGAACCACACTCTCATTTCCCAATGAGAGACTTAATCTTGATGCGAAACTCTCTGTTATTAGTGATAGCAGCACTATTCTCTCTTCCTGCCTGGAGTGAGAGCTGTTCAATCCAGCCATTGCCTTCAAAAGACGTTGATTACAAACAAGGCAGTGATCTGGCGGTTATTGTCGGCCCCTTCCAATTTAACCTACCTGAAAAACCATCCTCTCTTATAGTTTTCGATGGTGCGATGGCCGCTTACCCGAACAAAGAGTATGTTAGCTATCAGCTTATATCGGACGAAAGTGTTGCAGGCACGCTTTCAATGTTTACTACACGCAAGATTTCAGCCGCAGCGCTTAACCGATACCTATACGGCATTGACCCAACTGATAACCTGAACACCGACGATAAAAAACTTATCCAAGTCATGCGTACAGATTTAAAACTCGACTGTCAGAGCAACGTCGAGCGCTATCGCGTGGGTACGGAAGTAGACGTGCTGCTCCAAGGGTCAGCGGGCCGTGATCCTGAACATCGCCTGCTGTTTTTTTCAAAAGATTCAACTCATCTGATCAGCGTCAAGGGATCAAGAAAAAAGGCACTGGCAATATTACACAGCATTAAAGCAAGGAGCTTTTAAGCATGGATGAAAATGACAAACGAGAATTAAGAAGCATTGTAGTGACGTAGTACGGCCCCCAGGCCGAAAACTGGGAAATGACCGAAGAATTACTCCTGCTGGTTATGGAAATGATTAAAGAGGCCAAAAGCTGCACCGGCGCGATGAGTTGGGTTCCGGAACCCATCAGTTTCGGAAGTGCACTATCACAACTAGCGACATCAACCGTAAAAAGGTTCTTGATGCGACTCAAGGATGAAGCCAAAGTATTCAAAGCGTGCAGCGGCCAGGTTTTACTGAATTATAAAAGCAGAATAGCAATGGCTGGGATGAGGATATAGATAGTGGGCTGCCCCCTTTAAGAGCTGCCAAAGACTGCGAAAGCGGTGTCTGATACACCGCTGTTCGCAGCCTGCGGCAGCTCCTACAGAACGCTCACCTACTTGGATGCAACCGATCATCCTCGGCATAAATCGCCGTATGCAAACCACCCTGCTCGTCCCGCCAGGCGCGGTACATGCCTGGGGTGTTGAAGCTCAGCGCAGTTTCGCCGCTCGGCGAGACGGCAATCACGCCGCCATTGCCGCCCATGGTTTTCAATTCGCCTGACACCACCGTGTCGCAGGCCGTATTCAGTGTTTCGCCCGCCAGCAGGACCCGCGACGCGATGTTGTGGGCGACCACTGTGCGGATGAAATACTCGCCGTGACCGGTCGCCGAGATCGCGGCGCTGCGGTCATCAGCCCAGGTGCCAGTGCCAATCAATGGCGAGTCGCCGACACGGCCATAGCGCTTGTTGGTAATCCCGCCCGTTGAAGTGGCCGCGGCGACATGACCGTGACGATCCAGCGCCACTGCGCCCACCGTGCCGAACTTCTTGTCCACGCCGCCCGGCTCCAGCGAAACGCTGTCAGGCGCTTGCAGCTGGGTTTGCCACTGACGACGCCGCAGGTCGGTGTCGTACCAGTCGTTGGGCACCTTCTCCAGATCCTGGGTTGCCAGGAACGCATCGGCGCCAGCACCCGCCAGCAAGACATGTTCGCTGTGCTCCAGCACGGCGCGGGCCGCAAGAATGGGGTTGCGCACAAAGTGAATCCCGGCCACGGCGCCTGCTTCGCGATTGGCACCATGCATGATGGCCGCGTCCAGTTCGTGATCGCCGGTGTGGGTGAATACTGCGCCTTTACCGGCGTTGAACCACGGGCACTCTTCCAGCTCGACGACCGCCGCCTGAACCGCGTCGAGACTGCTGCCGTCCTGTTCGAGCAACGTCAGGCCCGCCTTCAATGCGCGCAACAAGGCTTCGTGAATAGTGGTTTCGTCTTCGGGTGTCAGCAAGCCTGGAGTCAGTACGCCCGCGCCACCGTGCAGCGCTATAGCAATAGGATTGGCCATCACGCATGGACTCCGTGGTCGAGAATCTGATTGAGGAAGCGTCGGGTGCGCTCGGATTCCGGCGCCGAGAAGAAACGATCAGGCGTCGCCTCTTCGACGATTTCGCCCTGATCCATGAACACCACGCGGTCAGCGACTTTACGGGCGAAGCCCATTTCGTGGGTCACGCAGATCATGGTCATGCCGTCCTGCGCCAGCCCGGTCATGACCTCCAACACTTCGGCGATCATTTCCGGGTCCAGCGCCGAGGTCGGTTCATCGAACAGCATGACTTTGGGCTGCATGCACAGCGCCCGGGCAATCGCGATGCGTTGCTGCTGGCCACCGGACAGCTGCGACGGAAACTTGTTGGCGTGGTCACGCATGCGCACCTTGTCGAGCAGCGCCAGTGCGCGCTCGATGGCTTCCTTCTCCGGCACACCCAGGTTGGAGGTCTGCGGCAAGGTGCAGTTCTTCAGCACGGTCAGGTGCGGGAACAGATTGAAATGCTGGAAGCACATGCCGACCTGACGACGAATCCGCTCCAGGCGTTTCACGTTGCCATCGAGCACCTCGCCCAACACCTCGATGGTGCCCTGCTGATGCTGTTCCAGTTGATTGATGCAGCGGATCAAGGTGGATTTGCCCGAACCTGACGGGCCGCAGATCACCACTTTCTCGCCGGGTTTGACCGACAGCGAGATGTCGCGCAGGACGTGGGATTTGCCATACCACTTGTTCAGTTGCTCGATACGCACGATAGGGGCTGCGTCAGCCTCGCGATGATCAGTCATGAGCGGTTCTGTTCCAGTTTCTTTTCAAGGTGTCGGGCATAGCGCGACAGTGCGAAGCAGATGACGAAGAAATAGATCGCCAGGAAAATATAGATTTCATGGCCATAGCCGACCCATTCCGGCGCGGCGGCCGTGCTCATGGCAATGCCGACGATGTCCAGTACGCCAACGATCATCACCAGCGTGGTTTCCTTGAACAGGCCGATGAATTGGGTCAGCAGCGGCGCAATCGACTGCTTCAACACTTGGGGCAGAACGATCTGGCCCATGGTTTTCCAGTAGCCGAAGCCCAGCGCCTGAGCCGCTTCGTATTGGCCTTTTGGCAGGTTCTGCAAGCCACCGCGCAAGGTCTCGGCCATGTAGGCGGCGGTGAACAGGATCAACACCAGTTGCACCCGCAACAGGATGTCGAACGCTGAGCCCGGCGGCAGGAACAACTGGATCATCAGCGAAGCCATGAACAGCAGCGAGATCACCGGTACCGAACGCACCAGCTCGATGTAGGTGACGCTGAGCATGCGGATCACCGGCTTCTTGGAGCGACGGCCGAGGGCCAGCAGAATCCCGATCGGCAAGGCGAAGATCATGCCCACCGTGCCCAGAAATACCGTGACCATCATCCCGGCAAATTTGGTCGACGAAATTTCCGGCAAGCCCGCGCCGCCCTTGAGCAGCCACCACATGACCACCGGCAACAGTGCCAGGTAGCCAATCAGCAGACGCCGATCCAGACGCTTGAAGAACAGCAGGACAAAGGCGAACACGGCCAGAAACAGCGCGATGTTAACCCGCCAGCGCTCGGCTTCCGGGTAGAAGCCGTACACGAACAGGTTCCAGCGCTGGGTGATCGGCAGCCAGCATGCGCCATGGGGGTTGCACTCGGTGCGCGCGGTGCCGATAAAGGTGGCGTCGAACACCAGCCAGTTGAGCGCCGCCGGGATAGTCCACAGCAGCAATGCAAGCACAGCGATGGTCAACAGACCATGACCGACACTGGGGAACAGATGCTGGCGCGTCCATTCACGAACCTGCACTGGCAACGGCTTGCTCGGTGGCAAACGCTCAGCAGTGGGTTGATTGATCATATTCACGGTCAATGGCCTCGCTGGCTGATGCGATGGTTGTAGATGTTCATCGCTATGGAAATCAGCAGGCTGATCACGCAATAAGTGCCCATCACCAACGCAATGCACTCAATGGCCTGGCCGGTCTGGTTCAGGGTCGTGCCGCCAGTGGACGAGACCATTTCCATGAAGCCGATGACCACACCCAAAGACGAGTTCTTGACGATGTTCAGGTAGGTATTGGTGACCTGCGGGATCATCGGATAAATCGCCTGCGGCACGATCAATTGGCGCATGGTCGGGCCATAGTCGAAGCCCAGCGCCTTGGCCGCTTCGTACTGGCCGCGCTGTACCGACTGGATCGCGCCACGTACGATTTCTGCAATGTAGCTGGCGCTGTAAAACGACAAGGCCAGCCATAAGGCCAGGAGCTCCGGCACCAGCGCCACCCCACCCTTGAAGCCGAAGCCCTTGGCAACCGGGACTTCCCAGCTCCAGTGCGCGTCGCTCAAGGCGTACGCCAACAGCGGCAACAGCAGCGCACCCGCCAGCAGCAACGGCCAGCGACGCGGGGTGAAGCTGCGCCATTGCGACCTGGCGTCGCGAAAGCGGCAGGCGATCAGACCCAGCAATGCGCCCAGCGCCATCAATGCCAGGCCCCAGCCCACCAGCGAACCTTTGGCAGGCCATGGCAACATCAGGCCGCTGTTGCTCAGATACGCCACATCAAACAGGGACACCGCCTGTTTGACGCCGGGCAACGCCAGTGCCAGCCCGTACCACCAGACCAGATGCACCACCAGCGGCACGTTACGCAGAAATTCGATACTCGCCCCGGCCAGACGGTTGATCAGCCAGTTCTCGGACACCTTGCACAGGCCCAACGCCACACCCACGACAGTGGCCGTCACGATGCTCATTACCGAGACCAGCAACGTATTGAGCAACCCCACCACATAGGCACGGCCGTAGCTGTCGTTAGGGGTGAAATCGATCAGTTTGAAGCTGATGTCATAACCGGCCCGCTGCGACAGAAAGTCAAAACCGGAGGCGATGTTCAGCGCTTTCAAATTGAGGCTGGCGTTATGCGCCAGCACGTAAAACACAGCTGCAACAATGGCCAGAACCAGGCCTTGCTGCAGCACGCTCAGCACCCGAGCGTTCTGCAAGCGATGGGTCCACATGACGTTACTTCCGTTGGAGTGTGACGCGATCAGCGGATAGGCGGCGCGTACAACAGACCCTGATCTTTCCAGGTGCGGTTAAGGCCACGCGGGAAGTTCAGGATGGTTTTCTCGCCGAGGTTGCGATCGTAGACTTCAGCGTAATTGCCCACCTGCTTGATGGCGCGGTACGCCCAGTCGTTGTCCAGGCCGAAGGCCTTGCCGACCGAACCATCAGTGCCCAGCAAGCGGGCAACGTCCGCTGAACCGCCTTTCTTGGCATGCATTGCGTCGACGTTGGCCGAGGTGATGCCGAACTCTTCAGCAGTCATCAGCGCGTAGGCGGTCCAGGTCACGATGTTGCGCCACACGGTGTCGCCTTGAGCCACGAACGCCCCCAATGGCTCTTTGGAAATGATCTCAGGCAGCAGCGCATAATCCTGTGGGTTGTTCATGACAGCGCGACGCGACGCCAAACCCGACAGGTCGTTGGAAATAGCATTGCAACGGCCACTCTGGAACGCAGCGAACAACTCCGGGCTCTTCTCGATGATCACGGTTTTGTAGGTCAGGCCGCGCTGGCTGAAATAGTCATCCAGGTTCTGCTCGGAGGTGGTGCCCGGCGACAGACAGAACGTCGCGCCGTCCAGGTCCGTCAGCTTCTCGATACCGTCTTTGGCGTGAGTCATGAAGCCCTGGCCGTCGTAGAACCAGACCGTGGTGAAGTCCACGCCGAGGCTGGCGATACGGTCGGCCGTCCACGAGGTGGCGCGCGACAGTACGTCGATTTCGCCGGAAGCCAGCGCGGTGAAGCGATTCTTGCCGGTGGTGGCGATGTACTCAACCTTGGTCGAGTCGCCCAGCACGGCAGCGGCAACCGCGCGGCAGAGGTCAACGTCCATGCCGGTCCATTGGCCCTTGTCATCAATCAGCGAAAACCCGGGTTTGTCGCTGGCCACACCACAACGCACAGCGCCGTGAGCCTTGACCTTTTCCAGGACGCCAGCCTGTGCGACGGCAGCGCCGACCAGACCCAGCAACAACATTGACGACGTGAGTAAAGTCTTTAGGCCATTCCGTTTTTGCATAGCGTTGCCCCTTCTACGTTATTTCTTGTAATGATTGATTAACCACAGTAGACCGGCAGGTGGCGATTACTTGCACAATAGCCATACAAAACCGCTAAGCGTTAGTAACACTTGATCCACTATGCTGGTTGAGCTATCGAATATTGGAATAACTTATGGATATCGATTGGTACGAGGATTTTCTGGCGCTGGCGGATACTGGCAAATTCACAGCAGCGGCCAGCATGCGCGGCTCATCGCAATCAGCCTTGAGCCGCCGCATCCAGTTGCTGGAAGCACGGCTGGGCACCACGCTCATCGACCGCAGCAAGAACCCGATTCGCCTGACCGCCGCTGGAGAAGCGCTGCTGCCCAATGCCTCCGAGCTGGTGCGCCTGGCCCGGGATTGCGAGCAAAGTGTGAAGATCATTGACCGGGCGCTGACCTTTGCCTCGCTGCACACGCTGGGCTGCAATTTTTTCCCGGACTGGATCAGCCAGTTCTCCTCGGCCGAAGCGCCGATGTTTACCCGCATCGACACGGGTTATCGCAGTACCGATGACTACTACATGGCGCTGATGTCGGGGCGCTGCGATTTCATTCTGTTTTATCGAGACGCGCAGACCGAGCCGTACTCCCGGCAAAGCGAATTCGAGGTGTTGTCTCTGGGGCATGACGAGCTGTATTGGGTGGCGACGCCGGAACTGGCGGCCCGCTGCGTAGACCCGCAGGTGCCGATCCCGTGGCTGACGTACGCGCGCAGCGCGCAGCTGCATGACCTGTCGCGCAAGCAGATCAAGCGCCACCCTGAGCCGCATCGGCTGCGCCGGGTATTCGAAGCCACCGTTTCCGAAGCCCTGAAACCCATGGCCGCCGCTGGTCATGGCGTGGCCTGCATGCCACACACCATGGTGGCTTCGATGATCGAGCGCAAAGAGCTGGTGCGCCTGTATCCCGAGATGGAATCCGATCACCTGGAAGTGATCCTGGTGCGCTGGCGGGGCAACCGCAATCCCGAAGCGGATGCGTTTTGGAAGAGGATTTCGTGAACATCACCCCTTCTGTAGGAGCTCACGAGCACCGCGAGGCAACGATGGGGGTGCGTCAGACAGAACGCTATCGCTGCCTCGCGGTGCTCGTGAGCTCCTACAGGTTTATGCTTAAACCGTACTTTCCACCCGCGCATCCCGGAGCATCGAATCCAGGTTACGTTCGATGTTGTCGCACAGGGCGGTCATCTGGATTTCGTGTTCGCTGGCGCTGAACGGGCTTTGCAGGTCGGTGCCGATTTTTTCGATGGCCAGCAGCATGAAGCCTACAACGGTGGAGGCCAGCGGCGTGTACCAACCCAACGTATCGACCAGGCCGATGGGCACGATGATGCAGAACAGGCTGATGAACAGTCGCGGAAACGCCACGTACGGGTAAGGCAGCGGCGTGTTGGCGATCCGCTCCATGCCGCCCTGGCAGTTGGAAATTTCCACCAGCGTCGATTCGATGCGTGCCAGGCGAATACTGTCCAGACGCCCCGCTTCGTATTCCTTGGCCAGCAAGGCGGCAGACGCGTTGAGCACGTCGTTGGGGAAGTTGTTGGTGTCATGCCTGCGTGAGTACTCCTCACGCGTGATCATCGACTGCACGTCTTCGCTACAGGATTTGCCCTTCAAATGCGCAGATAGACATTTCACATAGGCCACATGCCTTTTCAACAGGATGGCTTTGGCCGGGTTGATGTCGCCGTCGTCTTCGATCAGGGTCAGCACCTGGCGCGCGAAGCTGCGGGAATTGTTGACCAGCGCGCCCCATAGCGTGCGCGCTTCCCACCACCGGTTGTAGGCACTGGAGTTGCGAAAACTGGTCAGCACCACCAGCGCCGAACCCAACAGGGTCAGTGGCATGGACGGCAGGCTGATCTTGCGGTCCAGGAAAAGCATGAAGTCGGCCGTGACGATGATGTCCCAGATCAACAACCAGAACAGCGACCAGCCCACATAGCCAATGGTTTTGATCAGAAATCGGTACTTCTGGATGATGGCTTCTTTCATGGGATGACCTCGGGGCTACTGCGTAATGCACGCCGCTCACCTGCTTCGAATGCCTTTCCAGGATATGGTTCGCCAGGCTCCGCAGAAAAGCTGAACCGTTTAAGGTTCAATTAAGCTGCCGTCTCGGTCAGCCTGGGTAATGGCTATCAGACAGCCCGAAATCAGCCGGAACAAACAGCCCACGCCTGGGCTCAACTCTTCTCTGATGCTGAGTCGTTATTCAGCAACACGTCACTGAGGGTTAATTCAATGGGCTCGTCTCTTTCCATCGAACAACGCACCGCACGCGACCAACTTTGCATCAACACCATCCGCACCCTGGCCATGGATGCCGTGCAGCAGGCCAACTCCGGCCACCCGGGCACGCCCATGGCCCTGGCGCCGGTGGGCTACACGCTGTGGAAGCAGTTTTTGCGCTATCACCCAGAGCATCCGGACTGGCCGAATCGTGATCGCTTCGTGCTGTCGGTGGGCCATGCGTCGATGTTGCTGTATTCGTTGCTGCATCTGTCGGGGGTTATCGAGATCGATGAGCACGGCAAGCCTTCGGGTCAGCCTGCGGTGAGCCTTGAGGACATCAAACAGTTTCGTCAGCTGGATTCCAAGACCCCGGGTCACCCGGAATACCGCATGACCACCGGTGTTGAAACCACCACTGGCCCGCTAGGCCAGGGTTGCGCCAACAGCGTGGGCATGGCGATGGCGGAACGCTGGCTGGGCGAGCGCTTCAATGCGCCTGAACGCACCCTGTTCGACTACAGCGTTTATGTGCTGTGTGGCGACGGCGACATGATGGAGGGCGTGACCAGCGAAGCGGCGTCCATGGCCGGCCATTTGAAGCTCGCCAACCTGTGCTGGATCTACGACAACAACACCATCAGCATTGAAGGCCACACGGAACTGGCGTTCAGTGAAGACGTACAGACCCGTTTCGAAGGCTATGGCTGGAACACGCTGCATGTGGCCGACGCCAACGACACCGAGGCCCTGGCCCGTGCGCTGGAGGTATTCAAGCGCACCGACGACGCGCCGACGCTGATCGTGGTCGACAGCGTGATCGGCTATGGCTCGCCACATAAGCACAACACCGCCGCCGCCCACGGCGAGCCGTTGGGCGAAGACGAAATCAAGCTGACCAAGAAAGCTTATGGCTGGGATGAGAATGCACAGTTTCTGGTGCCTGACGACGCTCGCACCTGGCTGCGCGACGCCCTGGTCGAGCGCGGCGCCAGCGACTATGAAGGCTGGCAGGCCGCGCTGAATCAGCTCGAAACGCAGCAACCCGAGCTGGCCAATGAGTTGCAACGCATGCGCGCCGGGGAAATGCCCAAGCAGTGGCAGGACGATCTGCAAACGTTCGACGCAGACGCCAAAGGTATCGCCTCCCGTGCATCGGGCGGCAAGGTGCTGAACGCCTTCGCGGCGAAGATTCCGTGGTTGCTGGGCGGCTCGGCGGACCTGTCACCCTCGACCAAAACCAACCTCACCTTTGACGGCGCGGGCAGTTTTTCAGCGGACAACTACAGCGGCCGCAACCTGCATTTCGGTATTCGCGAACACGCGATGGGCTCGATTGCCAACGGCATGGCGCTGTCCTATGTGCGCCCTTACACCTCGACCTTTCTGGTGTTCAGCGACTACATGAAGCCGCCGATTCGCCTGGCGTCGATCATGGAGTTGCCGGTGATTTTCGTCTTCACCCATGACTCCATCGGCGTGGGCGAAGACGGGCCGACGCATCAGCCCATCGAGCAACTGACCCAATTGCGCGCCACCCCGGGTTTGCTGACCCTGCGCCCCGGCGACGCCAACGAAACCGCCCAGGCCTGGAAAATCGCCTTGGCGCAAACCAGTCGGCCATCGTGCATTGTGCTGTCGCGCCAGCCATTGCCAACACTCGATCGCAGCCAATATTCGTCCGCCGAGGGCCTGACAAAAGGCGCCTACGTGCTGGCTGACGCCAAAGACGGCGAGCCTGAGGTGATCTTGATCGCCACGGGCAGCGAGGTCGGCCTGGTGGTGCAGGCTTTCGAGCAACTGAAGGCGCAAGGGGTGGCAGCGCGCGTGGTATCGATGCCGAGCTGGGAGTTGTTCGAGGATCAGGATCAGGCGTATCGCGACAGCGTGTTGCCGCCTGCCGTGACCGCTCGGGTTGCAGTGGAGCAAGCCGGACCGTTGGGTTGGGATCGCTACGTGGGCAATACCGGCGCCAAGGTCACGATGACCACCTTCGGCGCTTCGGCCCCCATCGATAAACTGCAAGCCAGGTTTGGCTTCACGGTGGAGAACATCGTCAAGCTGGCGAAGGAGCAGATGGGACGTTGATTGGTGTTCCGTGGGAGCGAGCTTGCTCGCGAAAGCTATGCATCGGACACAGAAAATGTGTCAGATGTAACGGCCCCTTCGCGAGCAAGGTGGAGCGCCACCCCGGTCGCTCCCACGGGTTTTAGGTTGTTCGCCCGATCAGCACCCGCTCAACGCCACCTGCGGCTTCTCGCCAACAAAGAACAACGGCCGGAATTTAACCCCCACCACGTTCCCGGCATACGCCGCCACCAGCCACAACCAGCCGTGCAGGCTACCCGACGCGATGCCGCTGAAATACGCGCCGATGTTGCAGCCGTAAGCCAGACGCGAGCCATAGCCCAGCAGCAAGCCACCGATCACCGCCGCAACGATGGAACGCGCCGGGATGTTCAGGTTGGGCGCGAAACGTCCTGCAAGCCCAGCAGCCAGTAACGCACCGAGCATGATGCCGATGTCCATCACGCTGGTGATGTCTTCCCACACCGGGGCAGCCAGTGCCTTGGCATTCGCGGGCATCTGCCAGAACGCCCAACTGCCCACATCAACGCCCAGCGAACCCGCCACTTTCGCGCCCCACAAGGCGAACGCCGAGGTAATACCCCACGGACGACCCGCCAGGGCGAGCGTCGCGTAGTTGAGCAAAGCCAGGCCAATCGCGCCCCACACCAGAGGCCATGGCCCACGCAGAAAACGACGCAGCCCTACATGCTCGCTGGTCACCGCGGCTTCCAGTTGACCGTGGCGGCGTTTTTCCAGGCGTACCGTCAGCAACGCGATCAATGCGAAGACGGCCAGGCTGAGGATCAACGCCGGGAGCACACCGAAGCTTTTGACGATGGACGTGGCCGGGAACGACGGCAGCGCGAACCACCAGTCCACATGGTGCGTGGCAACCAACGAACCGACGATGAAGAACAGCAGGGTCACCAGCATGCGCGCATTGCCGCCGCCGGCTGTGAACAAGGTCCCCGATGCACAACCGCCACCCAGTTGCATGCCGATGCCGAAGATGAAGGCCCCGAACACCACGCTAACCCCGGCGGGCGCCACCAGACCATTGACCGGCTGGCCGAACAGCGTGCCTGCACCCAACGCCGGAAAGAACAGCACCACGGCGATCGCCAGCATCACCATTTGCGCCCGAAGCCCTGCGCCACGACGCTCCCGAATAAACACCCGCCAGGCGGAGGTGAAGCCAAAGGCAGCGTGGTAAAGGGTCAGACCCAGCGCCGCGCCGACAATCAACAACAGCACCTGACGCACGCCGACGCTGCTCAGCAGGAACATGGCGATAAACAACAGAATAAATGCCGCAATCAGCGGCGCACCGGGCTTGCGAGCCGGCGCCGCAGCAAGAGAAGTACTCATCAGAGGTCTCGGTAAAAGGGGTAATGGCGGCGAGTATATCGCGTTAGGCCGTTCGCTTAGCCTTGGGGGATTCCATGATTGCCTGCAAACGGATTGACGTGGGACCGGCTTCAGCCGGGAAAGCCCATTTCAGCCATGCCCTGTTCATCGGCTGAAACTCCGCCTTCCAGGCTGAAGCCGGTCCCACGAGTTATCTTGCTGGCCCTCTACAGGGCCAATATTCAATCCCGCCACACCACCTTCAACCTCTCCAGCGCCGCAACGATATCCACCTCAGGCACGGCTGCAAACCCCAACACCAGCCCAGCCCGCTGATCTGCTGATTCGCTGGATTCAGGTAGCCAATAGCCGCTCAGCGGGGAGATTTCGACGCCAACGCTCTCAGCCTGGTGAACCAGTTCCTGTTCACGGGCCAGGCTGTCGACCTTCACCGCCACATGCAGCCCGGCGACGACTCTGGGCATGGCGGCACATCCGCGAATGTCATCGGGCCAATGAGCCAGCAAGGCATTACGACGGCTCAGCGCAGCACGGCGCATGCGCCGGATATGCCGCTGGAAGTGGCCTGCGGCGATGAACTCGGCCATCACCGCCTGCGTGCTGGTCTCCGAGTGGCGCATGTCCACGGCTCGACGCTGGCTGAACGGCTTGACCAGCCCGACCGGCAATACCAGATAACCCAGACGCAAGCCCGGATAGGCGATCTTGCCGAAAGTGCCGACATACAACACCCGCCCAGCCTGATCCAGTGACGCGAGGGGGGCCAGGGGCGCGCCGCTGTAACGGTATTCGCCATCGTAGTCGTCCTCGACGATCCAGCCTCGTGTCCGGCGCGCCCAGGCGAGCAGTTCAAGGCGACGCGCCAGGCTCATGACCACCCCGGTCGGGTACTGATGCGAAGGGGTGACATAGGCCAGTTTGCAGTCGCTTTGCTCAACCTGCGCGACGCGCATGCCCTCTTCGTCCACGGCGACCCCGTGCAACCTGGCGCCGGCTACTGCAAAGGCATGACCTGCGGCGCGATAGCCGGGATTTTCAATCGCCACGCCCTCGCCCGGCTCCAATAACAACTGTGCACAAAGGCTGATCGCCTGCTGGGCACCACTGGTGATTACTATTTGCTCAACGCTGCACTGAAGCCCCCGAGAGGTGCGCAGATAGATCGCAATCAGCTCGCGAAGGCGGCGATAACCGCTCGCCTCCCCGTAGCCCAGCACTGCCAGGTCCGGCTTACGCCAGAAAGCCGCGTAAAGCTTGCCCCATACGTCGAACGGGAATAAATCAAAGGCCGGCACCCCAACCCGAAAAGCCCGAGGCGCACTGACGGCGGGCGGGTTGAGGTGATGCTGATTGAGCAGCCCGATGGCCCGACTGTGGATAACTTCGTCGGACGTCATCTCCGCTGACTTAAGGGTATTTGTGGATAAACCTGTGGGTAAGCTTGTTGATAACCCTGTGGACACTTTTGTGGATACTTTTCTCGGCACCGCCACCTGGGCAGCCAGTTGCGCAACGTAGGTGCCATCACCGGTACGGCCGTCAGTGAAACCTTCCGCGTAAAGCTGGTCGTAGGCACGCATCACGCTATTGCGGGAAATCCCCAGTGACACCGCCAGATCCCGGCTGGCGGGCAATCGCGTGCCGCTGCAGAGTCGCCCGTCGAGGATGCGCACCCGCAGGGCCTGATACAGCTGACGGCTCAAACCCTGGCGCCGGTCGAGCTCGACGCCTGCCAGGTTGAACGGGAACGACGGTAGCTCGGACATGAATTGGACCTATCAAATTGACTGCTAATGGCTCTTACAACAAACCAATAGGCTGCCTAGGATTGATCCCGTCGCCAAGGAGAATTTTATGTACAACCCAGCAGCGTTCAAAGATGACGATACCGCAAGGCTGCACCAGTTGATGGCCGAGACGCGCCTGGCGATTGTGGTCACTCATGACGAAGAAGGCATGCAGGCCAGCCATCTGCCGCTATTGCTGCGCAGCGAGGAAGGCGCAAACGGCACCTTGTTCGGTCATCTGGCGCGTGCCAATCCACAGTGGCGCGCACTGCAGAACGGTGCCCAGGTGTTGGTGATTTTTCCTGGCGCAGATGCGTACGTCAGCCCGGCGTTTTACCCGGCCAAAGCCGAGCACGGCAAGGTCGTGCCTACCTGGAATTACCTGGCTGTTCACGCTTACGGCACGGCAGAAGTATTCACCGATGCCTCGCGACTGCTTGAAGTGGTCAGCGGCCTGACCGACAAACATGAGGCTGGCCGAGCCTCTCCCTGGGCCGTCGCCGATGCACCCGCCGAGTACATCGACAAGATGCTTGGCGCCATCGTCGGTTTTGCGTTGCCCATCGAGCGCCTTGAAGGCAAGCGCAAGCTGAGCCAGAACCGCTCGGCCGACGACATCAACGGCGTACGTGAGGGGCTTTCAGCCAGCGGCGACGCCAGAGACCGAGAAGTGGCTCGCCTGATGGAATGAAAGCATTTCCAAGCGCCTCGTCGTAGGAGCGGCTTCAGCCGCGAGATGCCGGTGCATGGAGATAGATAGTTGTCTACGGCACGAGCCTCAAAGCCATGTCATCAAACACAGGAGACTATTATGACCACTATCCAGATTCGCCCCGTCACCCAGCAGGATCACGCCGCATGGCTGCCGCTGTGGCAGGCCTACCTGACCTTTTACAAAACCCAATTGCCTGACGCGGTGAGCGCCAGTACCTGGCAGCGCTTTCTCGACCCCGCGGAGCCGACCAACGCTGCATTGGCCTGGGAGGATGGCAAGGCGGTGGGCATGGTCCATTTCATTTATCACCGCTCGAACTGGAGCACCGCCAACGCCTGTTATCTTCAGGATTTGCTGGTCTCTCCCGAACAACGTGGCACGGGTGTCGGGCGATTGTTGATCGAACACGTTTACACCACCGCCAAAGCCAACGGTTGCGATAAGGTTCACTGGCTGACCCACGAAACCAACACCACGGCGATCCAGCTTTACGAGCGCATCGCTGAGCGACCGGGCTACATTCAATTTCGCAAAATGATCCAGGAGTGATTCATGTCCAACCCTGTACCTGATTGGCAACCTGCCCGGCTCCCCGACAGCCGAACCCTGGAAGGCCGCTTCATTCGCCTTGAAAAACTCGACGTTGCGCGCCATGGCGACGGCTTGTGGGCTGCATTGCAAGGCCCCGGCGCGGATCCAAAGCTGTGGGACTACCTGCCTTACGGACCCTTCACCGAGCGCGAAGCATTCGATGCCTGGCTGACCCGCCATGCTGCCGATACCGACCCGTGGTTCTACGCCGTGGTCGATCAGGCAACCGGCGCAGTCGATGGCTGCCTGAGCCTGATGTCTATCGTGCCCGCTCAGGGCCGAATCGAAATCGGCCACGTCACCTTCGGCGCCGCCATGCAACGTACCGCCAAAGGCACCGAAGCGATTTACCTGCTGACCAGAGAATCCTTCGCCCTGGGCAATCGTCGGCTGGAATGGAAATGCAATGGCGACAACGCCCGCTCCAAGCGCGCAGCCGAACGCTTTGGCTTTACCTACGAAGGCACCTTCCGCCAACACATGGTGGTCAAAGGCCTGAACCGCAATACCGCCTGGTATTCGATCCTCGACAGCGAATGGCCCCTGCTGCAACGAGCCTTCGAGGGTTGGCTGGCGCAAGACAACTTCCAGGATGGACAACAGATCCAAGGGCTGGAGGCTTTTCGGAATCTGTAGCTGCTGCCGAAGGTTGCGATTCGCGGTGCACGGGCTCTTCCACAGAATCACCCATCAAACAGAGGCGTCGCAGGCACCATCAACCGATCTGCCGACGACGCCTCACTACCCCCCTCTGCAAGCCAAAAGGGCCTGGCCGCATTAAATTGCAGCCGGGCAGAATCGGAGCGAAAAAAAGGGGAGCCACGAGTGCTCCCCAGAGGAAATTGTAAAGCGGTAGCCCTGTAGGGGCTGCCGCAGGCTGCGAATACGGTGTATCAGATACGCAGCTTTCGCAGCACTCGGCAGCGCTACCGGTCATGCGTAAATGTGTTTCAACCCTCGATCTCGACCAGAATCTCGCCCGGGTTGACCCGATCACCCTTGGCGACGTGGATGGCAACCACCTTGCCGGCGATCGCGGCCTGAACTTCGGTTTCCATTTTCATCGCTTCGGTGATCAGCACCGCCTGGCCGGCCTTGACCCTGTCGCCTTCCTTGACCAGCACGTCAACGATGTTGCCCGGCATGCTGGTGCTGACATGGCCGGGAGCGCTGGCCTGGTTACGCTTGCTGGCGCCGCCGCTGACGAACTCGTTGAGGGGTTCGAAGACCACTTCCTCGGGCATGCCATCGATGGACAGATAGAAGTGACGCTTGCCTTCGGCCTTGACGCCCACTCCGGTGATGTCGACCCGGTAACTTTCGCCGTGGACGTCGATGACGAACTCGGTCGGCACACCTTCGCCACCGGGCTTGCTTACACCGCCTGCTTCGGGAATCGGTAGCAGCACTTCCGGCTTCAAGGTGCCAGCGGCGCGTTCTTCCAGGAACTTGCGCCCAATGTCCGGAAACATCGCATAAGTGAGCACGTCCTCTTCGCATGTCGCCAACGCGCCAATGTCATCGCGCAGCTTGTTCATTTCGGGCTTGAGCAGATCCGCAGGACGCACATCAATCAGTTCTTCGTTACCTATGGCCTGACGACGCAGCGTTTCGTCCACGTTGCCCGGCGCCTTGCCATAGCCGCCCTGCAGGTAGAGCTTCACTTCATTGGTGATGGTCTTGTAGCGCTCGCCTGCCAGTACGTTGAAGAACGCCTGAGTACCGACGATTTGCGAAGTCGGCGTCACCAGTGGCGGATAGCCCAGGTCCTTGCGTACGCGGGGAATCTCGGCCAGCACTTCACCCATACGGTTCAGCGCGCCCTGCTCCTTGAGCTGGTTGGCGAGGTTGGAAATCATCCCGCCTGGCACCTGGTTGACTTGCACGCGGGTATCGACGGCAGTGAATTCGCTCTCGAACTGGTGATATTTCTTACGCACCGCGTAGAAGTACAAGCCGATTTCCTGCAACAGCTCCAGGTTCAGGCCGGTGTCGAACTCGCTGCCTTTAAGGGCTGCGACCATGGATTCAGTACCCGGATGGCTGGTGCCCCAGGCGAAGCTGGAGATTGCGGTATCGATGTGGTCGGCACCGTTTTCAATGGCTTTGAGCTGGCACATGGCGGCCAGGCCAGCCGTATCGTGAGAGTGGATGAACACTGGCAAGGACTGCTCGGCTTTGAGTGCCTTGACCAGCTCGCCAGTAGCATAAGGTGTCAGCAACCCGGCCATGTCCTTGATCGCCACCGAATCGCAACCCATGGCTTCCATCTGTCTGGCCTGCTCGACGAAGGCCGAAATGGTGTGTACCGGACTGGTGGTGTAAGCGATGGTGCCTTGAGCGTGTTTGCCCGACTCTTTGACCGCTTCGATCGCCACACGCAGGTTACGCACATCGTTCATGGCGTCGAAGATGCGGAACACATCAATGCCGTTGGCAGCCGCTTTGGCGACGAAGGCTTTCACCACGTCGTCGCTGTAGTGCCGATAACCGAGCAGGTTCTGGCCGCGCAGCAACATTTGCAGACGCGTGTTAGGCAGTGCCGCACGCAAATGCCGCAGGCGCTCCCACGGATCTTCTTTGAGGAAACGCACGCAGGCATCGAAGGTCGCGCCGCCCCAGCACTCCAGCGACCAATAGCCGACCTGGTCGAGCTTGTCGCAGATCGGCAGCATGTCCTCAGTGCGCATGCGCGTGGCCAGCAGCGACTGGTGAGCATCGCGCAGGATGGTGTCGGTTACGAAGATTTGTTTGCTCATTGTTTTATTCCTCACAGGCCCGCATGCGCGGCGATGGCGGCGGCGATGGCCAGGGCCAGCTCTTCGGGTTTGCGCTTGATCGAGTAGTTGGTCAGTTCAGGATGGCTTTCCACAAAACTGGTGTTGAACTGGCCGCTACGAAATTCCGGGTTGCGCAGGATTTCCTGGTAATACGCCGCCGTGGTTTTCACCCCTTGCAGGCGCATGTCGTCCAGAGCCCGCAGGCCCCGATCCATCGCCTCCTCCCAGGTCAGCGCCCAGACGATCAGCTTCAGGCACATGGAGTCGTAAAACGGCGGAATCGTGTAGCCGGTATAGATCGCCGTATCAGTCCGCACTCCGGGGCCGCCGGGCGCGTAGTAGCGAGTGATCTTGCCGAAACTGGGCAGAAAGTTGTTCTTCGGGTCTTCGGCGTTGATCCGGAATTGCAGGGCGAAGCCCCGGTGGATGATGTCTTCCTGCTTGATCGACAGCGGCAGGCCCGAGGCGATGCGGATCTGCTCACGGACGATATCGATGCCGGTGATTTCTTCGGTGATCGTGTGCTCGACCTGCACCCGGGTGTTCATCTCCATGAAGTACACCTCGCCCTCGGCGAGCAGGAACTCCACGGTGCCCGCGTTCTCGTAACCCACAGCCTTGGCGGCACGCACCGACAGGTCACCGATATACGCCCGCTGCTCCGGGGTCAGTTGCGGGCTCGGGGCGATTTCGATGAGCTTCTGGTTACGCCGCTGGATCGAGCAATCGCGCTCGAACAGGTGCACCACGCTGCCAAAACTGTCACCGAGGATCTGCGCTTCAATGTGCTTGGGGTTGACGATGCATTTTTCGAGGAACACTTCGGCCGAACCAAAGGCCTTGGTGGCTTCGGAGATGACCCGAGGGAACGCCTGCTCCAGCTCTTCTCGGCTGTTGCAGCGACGAATACCGCGCCCGCCGCCACCGGAAGTTGCCTTGAGCATGACCGGGTAGCCAATGCGATCACCTTCGAGCAAGGCTTCGGCAATATCCGCAACGTTGCCTTCGGTGCCGGGCGTCACCGGCACACCGGCTTTGATCATGCTGCGCCGGGCTTCAGTCTTGTCCCCCATACGACGGATGACTTCGGCAGACGGGCCAATGAACTTGATTCCACGTTCGGCGCAGATGTCGGCCAGCTCAGCATTTTCCGAAAGAAAACCATAACCGGGGTGCAACGCATCGCAGCCGGTTTCCACTGCAAGATTGACCAGCTTGCGCGGGTTCAGATAACCCGCAAGGGGTTCGGCACCGATGCTGTGGGCCTCGTCTGCACGCTTTACATGCAGCGCGTGGCGGTCGGCGTCAGAAAACACCGCCACCGAGCGAATGCCCATCTCGGCACAGGCGCGCACTATGCGCACAGCAATTTCACCGCGGTTGGCGATCAGGATTTTTGTTATCACGAGTTGTGTCCTCGACCGTTGAACAGCGACCGGCAAACCGGGCTCTTTGTAACAGCACGTGTGGTTAATTGCCGCAGGGACACCCTATGCCGGATCAGGGATTAATAAAAATGAGTAAAAATTGGGTTGTGTATAAGTAAAAGCTTATAGTTGGGAATTCAGCGAGTGTACGGAGCCTTGATATATGCGTAAGTCATTGATGCGCATGACATTGCGTCAATTGCGGATTTTCAATGAAGTCTGTGATCTGAAGTCCTATAGCCGCGCGGCCGATGAAATGGCGCTTACACAGCCCGCTGTCAGCCTGCAGATTCGCCAGCTGGAAGAACTGATCGGCCAGCCGCTGTTCGAATACATCGGCAAAAAACTCTACCTCACCGAAGCCGCCGAGGCGCTGCAATTGGCCAGCCGGGATATTTTCGGAAGGCTGGAAAACCTCGATATGCAGCTCACTGACCTGCAAGGCTCGCTGCAAGGTCAGCTCAAGCTGGCGGTCGAGTCCAGCTGCAAATACTTCATCCCGCACCTGTTCGCTGCTTTCAAACGCAAGTACCCAGAGGTGATTCTCAACCTCACGGTCGCCAATCGCGCGCAAATTATTCGCAGGCTGTCGGACAACCGCGATGACTTGGTGGTGATGTCCATGGTGCCTCAGGACATGGGGCTGGAGTTCCTGCCATTCCTCAATAATCCGATTGTAGCTGTGGCCCCGCCGGATCACCCGTTATGCGACGGCCGCGCGTTGAGCCTCAAGGATCTGGAGCCTTATCCGCTATTGATCAGGGAAAACGGCTCAGGAACGCGCAAGGCCTGCGAGGAATACTTCAAGGACAAGCGCGTGCATTTCACCACCACGCTTGAGGTCGCCGCCCATGAGGCGCAACGGGAAAGTGTGTTGGCAGGCCTGGGCATCGCCATGCTGACACGTCACGCAGTCAGTCTGGAAATCGCCACTGGACAGCTCAGGGAGTTGCCAGTGACGGAGCTGCCGCTGTATCGCAGCTGGTGCGTGGTGCAGGCCAGAGACCGGCGGCTGTCACCGGTGGCTCATGCCTTTCTGGCATTCATCCGCACCGAGCGCGCGCAGATCAGCCAGCTTGTTGAACGCTTCGACGGTCGCCTGCCCAGGGTTTGACTGCCTGCCAGAGCTCTGCCGAGAGCCCGTCGTCGTAGTCGCACAGCTCCTGGTTGAGCCGACGCTCTTCCGAATAGCTTTCAATCGCCCGACGAAACGCCATGCGACGCTGGTCTTCCTGCTGGCGGCGGGTTTTAACAGTGCTGTTCTGTTGCGAGTCATCGTAGTGCCGAGGCATATCCTGTCTCCCAAGTATGTTGCGGGAGTATCAGGATGGGCGCCGATGGTGACAAAGAGGCGGCGCATTGGTGACGGAATGATGAAGGTTGTTTGTGTAGGAGCTGCCGAAGGCTGCGACGGCGAAGTGTCAGGAAAGCCGCTTTCGCAGCCCTCGGCAGCTCCTGCAGGAGATGTTTCAGAGACCGACCATCAATCTTCGTGGGATTTGATCGACTTGGGTGATAAGCGAAGGCTGCGCAAGCTGCGCTTCACGCTCTTGAGGTGGTTGACCAGGCTTGGTCCGCGCGCCATGGCAACGCCCATTGCCAGCACATCGATGACCACCAGATGCGCGATGCGCGAGGTCAGCGGCGTGTAGATTTCAGTGTCTTCATGCACATCGATCGCCAGATTGACGGACGACAGCTCGGCCAGCGGCGTCTGGCTTGGGCACAGGGTAATCAGCGTCGCCCCGGTCTCGCGGACCAGGTTGGCCGTGATCAGCAAATCCTTCGAACGCCCGGACTGGGAAATACACACTGCAACGTCGGACGGAACCAGCGTCACGGCAGACATCGCCTGCATATGCGGGTCCGAATACGCCGCCGCGCTGAGCAGCAAGCGGAAGAACTTATGCTGAGCGTCCGCCGCAACGGCTCCCGAGGCACCAAAACCGTAGAACTCGACACGTTTGGCCGACGCCATGGCGGTCACGGCCAATTGCAAGGCGTGAGGGTCGAGGTTCTCGCGAACTTCCATCAGCGTGTGCAACGTGGTGTCGAAAATTTTCAGGCTGTAGTCAGCGACCGAATCGTCTTCGTGAATCGCGAACTGTCCGAAACTGGCACCCGCCGCGAGGCTCTGTGCGAGCTTGAGTTTCAGATCCTGGAACCCGGTGCAGCCAATGGCGCGACAGAAACGCACGATGGTCGGCTCACTGATCCCGACGTTGTGCGCCAGATCGGCCATCGAACTGTGCATCACAGCCGCAGGGTCAAGCAGCACGTGGTCGGCGACTTTGAGTTCCGACTTGCGTAACAGATGGCGTGACTGGGCGATGTGCTGCAGCAGATTCAAGGGATGGACTCGACAAAGGTGCGTGGGACGGGATGTAGCTTTTTTGTAGTTATACTACATGACCTGCTGGACGCCCAGTTAAACGCGCCACCGACATTAATGCCCTGGTGATTGAAGGACAGATTCCGCTCTCATGAAGGAATATTCCTACGTCACCGCAAAGCAAAGCCGGTCCCACAAAAGCATTCCGACTCATCGCGGCCTGGCGCTGCGGGGGAACTGCTTGAAGTGAAATGCTTTTCTGTAGGAGGGAGCTTGCGCGCGATGCGGGTTGTCTGTCGGTAAATCATCGTCTGACCTGACGCTATCGCGAGCGAGCTCACTCCTACAGGGGCTTCTTTTTGCCGAATAACAACACGGTCTGCCTGACACACCGCCATCGCGGCCTCGCGTTGCTCGTGCGCTCCTACAGAGATGTATGCCAATTCAATTATGGGTGAAGTCTTGAGTGAGCAGAGCAGCCAACGCCGCCGCCTCCAACGGCCGACTGATCAGATAGCCCTGCACCTCATCACAGCCATTGGCCTTGAGGAAATCCAGCTGCGCCTGGTTCTCGACCCCTTCGGCCACTACTTTCAAGCCCAGGCTGTGGGCCATGGCGATGATTGCCTGGGTGATTGCCGCGTCCTCAGTACCTTCGCCCAAGCCGCGAATGAACGCCTGATCGATTTTCACGTAGTCCACCGGGAAGCGCTTGAGGTAACTCAGGGAGGAATAGCCGGTACCAAAGTCATCGATCGCCAGCTTCACACCCAACTCTCGCAACTGATGGAAGGTGCTGATGATGTGTTCCACGCTGTCGAGCAACTGGCTCTCGGTTAGCTCAAGTTCCAGATAGCACGGCGCCAGTCCGGTTTCTTCGAGCACCTGCCGCACCAGGCTGACCAGCTTGCCCTGACGCAGTTGATGCACCGACAAATTGACCGAAATCCGCAACGGAGCAAGGCCTTGGCGCTGCCATTCGCAGGCTTGGCGGCAGGCTTCGCGCAGGACGATTTCGCCAATGGAGACAATCAGGCCAGTCTCTTCGGCCAGCCCGATAAAGTCGCCCGGCGGCACCATGCCGCGCTCGGGATGGCGCCAGCGCACCAACGCTTCGGCTGCTTCAAGACGGCCGGTCTCCAGGCTCAGCTTGGGTTGGTAGAACACCTCAAGCTGGTTGTCTTCGATAGCTTTGCGCAGCTGAATTTCCAGCTGCAAGCGTTCCAAGGTGCTGGCCTGCAGGCTTTCGGTAAAAAACTGAAAGTTATTGCCACCCAGATGCTTGGCGTGTTGCATGGCGATATTGGCCTGGTTGACCAGCGCGCTGATTTCCCGCGCCGAGTCCGGCAACAGGCTGATGCCCACCGAAGCACTGACCACCAGCTCATGCCCCGCGACGCAAATGGGCGTACGCAGCTTGGCCAGCAGGCGGCTGGTCACCCGGGTAAGGCTGGAGAGATTGCCGTAAGCATCGAACAAGACAGCGAACTCATCCCCAGACAAGCGGGCAATGGTGTCGGCTTCCGGCATAGCGCCGCTCAAACGTCGCGAGACGTGCCTGAGCAACTGATCGGCGACTTCATGGCCCAGACTGTCGTTGAGCAATTTGAAGCGGTCCAGATTGATATGCAGCAGGGCCAGGCTTCTACCACCCTGGCGCACCCGCTGATTGGCCTCGCGAAGACGCTCCTTGAACAGCGAACGGTTGGCCAGGCCGGTCAGCTCATCGTAATGGGTCAGGTAGCGCATGCGCTCTTCAGATTCACGCCGCGCGGACAGATCGGCGAAGAAGCCGACAATATGGCTCATTTCACCTGCCATATCGCGGACAACGCTCAGCTGCAGCCACTGCGGATACAGCTCGCCGTTCTTGCGAGTCTCCACCAGCTCGCCCTGCCAACCCCCGGTTTGCTCCAGAGATTGATGAATAGCCTGAAAATGTCGGCGGGCATCGCGACTGCTGGCGACTTCCGTCACCTTGCGCCCAACCAGATCCTCCTGTTCATAACCGGTCACTCGACTGAATGCTTGGTTCACCGCGAGGATGTTGTAGTCCGGGTCGAAAATGGCAATGCCTTCGCTAGCCGCCTCGAAAACCGTCGCCGCCAGCCGGGGCGGGCTTTGGCTGAGTGCCAGATTGGCTTCTTCGAGCTCGCTGGTACGCAGCGCAACACGCACTTCCAGATCGGCCTGGGCCTCGCGCAGCCCCAGTTCAGCGTCGCGCCGCTGGTCGACTTCCCGCGCCAGCTCCTCATTAAGCTGTGCGCTG
The DNA here is from genome assembly GCF_900601905.1 of Pseudomonas viridiflava. GTDB lineage: Bacteria > Pseudomonadota > Gammaproteobacteria > Pseudomonadales > Pseudomonadaceae > Aquipseudomonas. The sequence goes on along the minus strand of NZ_UWFA01000137.1, from coordinate 367,792 downwards.
GTGATTTGTGCCTGCTGCAATTCGTCAATCAGGGCCTGATTCTGAAAACCCCGGATCAGCCCGCGCTGAATCAGGCGATTGACCTGCCAGGCCACCACAATCAGCGCCATCAGCAACGTCAGCCCCAACCAGCCCCAGCCGCGTAGCGGGACGCCCCCGCCCCAGAACAGATAGGCAATCGGCGGCAGCAGACAAGGCAAGGTAAAGGTCAGGAAGGCGGGAATGCTGGCCGCGTAGGCGATGCTTGCTGACAGCGTCGCGGCGCCAATCAGGCCAAACACCCAGGCCTGCTGTTGAAAATTCTCCACAGGTACCAGCACCAGTGCGGCGCTGGCCAGGGTCAGACCGCTGACGGCGGCACCCAGCAGAAACATGCGGCCCCAGACGGGATCTGCGCGGCGTTCGGGAGAGGCGGCGCGAAAGGCTGCAACCTGAATGACCCGCAAGCTCACCAACGCCGACAACCAGCCCAGCCAGATGCTGACCAGCAAGTAACGCTCCGGGCTCCACAGTAAAAATGCACAGACCGCGCCGTTGATGAACATGAACAAAGTGGGCAGCAGCGAACCTTGATACAGCAGGCGAGTGCGCTCGACAGCCAGTGGGCTCGCATACTGCTGACGAATGGCCTGCCGACTCACGCGGGTGGCGTCCGGGACGCGGAAACTGGAAGGCATGGCGGTTTCTTATAATAGTGGGGCGCTAAACGTGCCCGCGAGCATACACAAGCCATGCACGAGACCAAACTGTCTGAGGCCATTTAATAGCCGGTTGACATGCCCCTCGTCGCATTCTGTGATTGGGGCCGCACCTGTCAAACTCGTTTGCTGCGCTCAGCCACCAGAGCGTAACTTTTGTCGCGCCGATCAAAGCATGGTTTGCCCGGTTACGCTGGGCACCCTAGAATGCGTCGATGCGCGATGATCTCTCCCTTCTGCTTAATTCCCTCAACGATGCCCAACGTCAGGCCGTAGCGGCCTCCGTGGGACGTCAGTTGGTCCTGGCCGGCGCTGGTTCCGGCAAAACCCGTGTGCTGGTGCATCGCATCGCCTGGTTGATCCAGGTCGAGCAAGCCTCGCCTCATTCGATCCTGTCGGTGACATTTACCAACAAGGCGGCTGCAGAAATGCGCCACCGGATCGAACAGCTGATGGGCATCAACCCGGCTGGCATGTGGGTCGGCACCTTCCACGGCCTGGCGCACCGCCTGTTGCGTGCGCACTGGCAGGAAGCCGGTCTGGCGCAGACGTTCCAGATCCTGGACAGCGACGATCAGGCCCGGCTGGTCAAGCGGGTGATCCGCGAGCTTGGCCTGGATGAACAGCGCTGGCCGGTCAAACAAGCCCAGTGGTTCATCAACGGCCAGAAAGATGAAGGCCTGCGCCCGAAACATATTCAGGCCAGCGGCGACCTGTTCCTGACCACCATGAAGTCCATCTACGAAGCCTACGAAGTCGCCTGCCAGCGTGCCGGCGTCATCGACTTCTCGGAGCTGTTGCTGCGCGCGCTCGACCTGTGGCGCGATAACCCCGGGCTGCTGGCGCATTACCAGCGTCGCTTCAGGCACGTGCTGGTGGACGAATTCCAGGACACCAACGCCGTGCAGTACGCCTGGTTGCGCCTGCTGGCTCAGGGTGGCGACAGCCTGATGGTGGTCGGCGACGACGATCAGTCGATTTACGGCTGGCGCGGGGCGAAGATCGAGAACATCCATCAGTATTCGTCTGACTTCCCGGACACCGAAGTCATTCGCCTTGAACAGAACTACCGCTCCACCGCCAGTATCCTCAAGGCGGCCAATGGCCTGATCATCAACAACAGCGGCCGCATGGGCAAAGAGCTGTGGACGGATGTGGGTGATGGCGAGCTGATCAATCTTTACGCCGCCTTCAACGAACACGATGAAGCCCGCTACGTAGTGGAAACCATCGAGAGCGCGCTCAAGACCGGGCTGGCGCGCAGTGAAATCGCCATTCTGTATCGCTCCAACGCCCAGTCCCGGGTCCTTGAAGAAGCCTTGCTGCGCGAGCGGATTCCGTACCGCATTTATGGCGGCCAGCGCTTCTTCGAACGCGCCGAAATCAAGAACGCCATGGCCTACCTGCGCTTGCTGGAAGGCCGTGGCAACGATGCCGCTCTGGAACGGGTGATCAACGTCCCGGCGCGCGGCATTGGCGAGAAAACCGTCGAGGCGATTCGCCAGCACGCACGTCATGCCGATGTCTCCATGTGGGAGGCCACGCGTCAGTTGATCGCCAATAAAGGCCTGACCGGCCGCGCCGCCGGAGCGCTGGGTGGTTTTGTCGAGCTGATCGAGAACCTCGCGGCCAAGGTCATGGAGATGCCCTTGCACTTGATGACCCAGACTGTCATCGAGCAATCTGGGCTGATCAACTACCACAAGGAAGAAAAAGGCGAAAAAGGCCAGGCTCGGGTAGAAAACCTTGAGGAACTGGTCAGCGCCGCGCGCAACTTCGAAAACAACGAAGAAGACGCCGAACTGACCCCGTTGGCCGCCTTCCTCGGTCACGCGTCGCTGGAAGCGGGTGACACCCAGGCCGAAGAGCACGAAGACAGCATTCAGCTGATGACCTTGCACAGCGCCAAAGGCCTGGAATTCCCTTACGTGTTCCTGGTAGGCATGGAAGAAGGCCTGTTCCCGCACAAGATGAGCCTGGAAGAGCCTGGCCGACTTGAGGAAGAGCGCCGCCTTGCCTATGTCGGCATCACTCGCGCCATGCAGCAGTTGGTGATGACCTACGCCGAGACCCGACGCCTGTATGGCAGCGAGACCTACAACAAGGTGTCGCGTTTCGTACGGGAAATCCCGCCGTTACTGATTCAGGAAGTGCGCTTGTCCAACAGCGTCAGCCGGCCGTTCGGTGGCACGCAGAAAGTCAGCACCAGCAGCCTGTTCAATGGCACCGGCATTCCGGAAACCGCTTTCAGCCTCGGGCAACAGGTCAGGCATGCGGTGTTTGGCGACGGCGTGATCCTCAATTTCGAAGGCGCAGGCGCCCAGGCACGGGTGCAGGTCAACTTCGCCGAGGGCAGCAAGTGGCTGATGATGGGTTACGCGAAGCTTGAAGCGGTTTAAAGAAGAAACACAATCTGTTGGAGCGAGGCTTGCCCGCGAATCAAGCGCCGTGGGTTTCACAGGCATACCGCGTTATCGTTTTTCGCGGGCAAGCCTCGCTCCAACAGAAAACTATCTCCCGCTTGAATCTCCCCCCGGTCAGCTCCATATAGCTGACCAAGCCAAACGAAAAGTCCTACAGAACTTTTACCCAAGCCCTACAGACCAACCTCTACAAGGTCTGCAGGCTTTTATGCAAAAGCCGGATACATTTGGCCGCTAGCCAGACACCTGGGCCCTATGCAATATGGCGCGCGTGCAATCCATAAAACGGGAATACCCTTATGCAACGTTTTCTAAGCATCGCTCTGGCGCTGTGCATCGGGCTCACCATGAGCCTGGAAGCCAACGCTGCGCGTTTCGGTGGTGGCAAGAGCATGGGCTCGGCGCCAAGCCATCAGGCGCGCCAAACTGCTCCTTCCACTCCTGCTGCGGCACCTAACGCTGCTGGCCGTCCGGCACCTGCTGCCAGCGGTGCTTCACGCTGGCTCGGCCCGTTGGCCGGTATCGCTGCCGGCGGCCTGCTCGCTTCGATGTTCATGGGCGACGGCTTCCAGGGGATGCAGATCTTCGACATCCTGATCATGGCGGTCATTGCCTTCCTGATCTTCCGCTTCATCGCGGCCCGTCGTCGCAAGCAACAAGGCCCGCAAATGGCCACTGCTGCCGGTCCAGTACCGTATCAGCGTGAAAACGCTCAGCAGCCTGCGCAGAACTCGATGTTCGGCGGTATGGGTGCCGCTGCGGCAGCCGCTCCGGTGATCAACGCTCCGGCCTGGTTCAACGAAACCCGCTTCCTCGAAGCCGCTCGTAGCCACTTCCAGTCGCTGCAGCAGCACTGGGACGCCAACGAGATGGACAAGATCGAAGAGTTCGTCACTCCACAGATGCTGGCTTTCCTGAAAAAGGAACGTGCCGATCTGGGCGAAGGTTTCCAGTCCACCTTCATCGACAACCTGACCGTGCAACTGGACGGCCTGGATGATCGCGCTGACAAGACCATCGCGACCCTGACCTTCAGCGGCGTCTCCAAGACTTCGCGCTTTGACCAGGGTGAAGTCTTCAGCGAAAGCTGGAACATGGAACGTCCACAAGGCGACAACCAGCCTTGGCTGGTTGCTGGTATCCGCCAGAACGGCTGATCCAGAGCGCTTGATGCTTGAGCAGAACCCCGGACTTGTCCGGGGTTTTTGTTTTATCCGATTGGATAGTTATTTTGAGAAAGGCTTTACGCTACTGTATAAACCGCGCCATCAAGTCAGAGGAGCCAGGCCGTGGAAGAAGTCATAGAACAATTACGCGAAGCGAATGAACCCGTACCGGTTCCGCTTGAGCTGCCCGACGAGGATCAGCTCGTTGAGGTCGAAGAACAGCTGTTTATCAACATCCCGTTCGTCTTCAAGGAATTCCTGCTGACGGTAAGCGATGTGGTCTACGGCAGCCTGGAACCGGTCACCATCACCGATCCGCAGTCGCACACCTATCTGCCGGACGTTGCGGCCAATGCCTGGGATGTGGGCGTGCCGCGTGAGCTGATTCCGATCTGCCAGGACGGCGATGACTACTACTGCGTTGAAGAAGACGGCACCGTGGTGCTGTGGTCCGGCGAAGAAGAGCTGGTCACCGAAGAAAACTGGGAATCGGTGTGGCACTGGGCGCGGGATGTGTGGCTGGAAAGCTAAATTTCTGACTCAGAAACCAGACCTGTAGGAGCTCACGAGCAACGCGAGGCAGCGATAGCGGTTAGCCTGACATACCGCCATCGCGGGCGTCGTAACCTCCGTGCGCTCCTACAGGAATCTATTACAGTTGCAGTCATTGTGCGTGAGTGAGATCAATGCTCGTTGGGCTCCTGATGATTGCCCAAGGTCTCCAGCAGCGCGATCTGCATGCGCGTATGCACGCGGATGAACCAGCGCCACGCCACGGCAGCCACTACGGCTGCAATCACCACGATGAGCATCAGCAGCTCATTGGTCGGCAGAATGCTGGCGGAAAGCGCCGCCAGCAGCACGAAAATCACCACCAATGACAACAAAGGGATCACCTCGGCGATTACCTTGCGTACCCGCGCGGTATGTCTTCCGGCCATCTCGGGCTTGACGCCCATTTCCGCCAGCAGCATCGAAAGCGCCTTGAGCTTGCGATACGCGGCAATCAGAAACGGCAGCGAGAGCAACAGGGCGGCGCCACAGATCCAGGCTTTCTGCTGACCCACATCGCCGACCCACTCGCTGATGTAGACGCCCAGGCGCTCGGCAAAATAGCCGCCGCAGAAGAAGATCGCGATCACCAGCGCCAGATTCACGCCCACTTGCAGCAAAATCCGCCGAATCATCGACGCCAGCAGCGCGCCCTCGCCTTGCGGCTGAATGCTGCGCAACCATTCGCCATACATGCCGAAAACCCTGGCCATGCGCTGCGGCATGATGCGCGCCAAGTGATGCGACAGCGGATCTGCGCCGCGAATCAGATACGGGGTCAGCAGCGTGGTGATCGCCGAAACCGCGACTGCCACCGGGTACAGGAAGTCGCTGGTGACCTGCAGGGTCATGCCCAGCGCCGCAATGATGAAGGAAAATTCGCCAATCTGGGACAGACCCATGCCCACCCGCAGCGAGGTTTTGCCGTCATTCCCGGCAATAAAGGCCCCCAACCCACAGGACAGCATTTTGCCCAGCACCACCGCCACGGTGATCACTGCGATGGGCCACGCGTACTGAAGCAAAATGGCCGGGTCGATCATCAGACCGATGGCGACAAAGAAGATCGCACTGAACATGTCGCGAATAGGTTCGACCAAGCGCTCAATTTTCAGCAACTGTCGAGATTCGGCCATGATCGCGCCGATCAGGAATGCGCCCAGAACCATGCTGTATTCCAGCTTTACCACCAGCAGGCAAAAGCCGAAACACAGGCCAAGCACGGTGATCAGCAGCATCTCGTTGCTTTCGAATTTCGCCACATACGCCAGCAGACGCGGCACCAGCAGGATGCCGATGACCAGCGCCACGATCATGAACAACGACAGCTTGCCGACCGTTGAAAACACTTCACCGGAACTGACCGAACCACTGACCGCGATCCCGGACAGCAAGGCAATGATGCCGATGCCGAGAATGTCTTCGACGATCAGTACGCCGAAAATCAGCTGGGCAAACGGCTGGTTTTTCATCTTCAGATCGTTGAGCGCCTTGACGATGATGGTCGTCGAGGAAATTGCCAGGATCGCGCCCAGGAACAGCGAATCCATGGTGCTCCAGCCAAAATATTGGCCGATCTCATAGCCGATCCAGATCATCAAGGTGATTTCGAGAAACGCGGCGATAAACGCTGTGGCACCCACCTTGAACAGCTTGCGCAGACTGAATTCGAGCCCCAGGCAGAACATCAGGAAGATTACGCCCAGCTCGGCAAGGGTCTTGATCGTGTCCTCATCGTGAATCAGCCCGAAAGGCGGGGTGTGCGGGCCAATGATGAAGCCCGCCACGATGTAACCCAGCACCACCGGCTGTTTCAGGCGGTGGAACAGGATGGTCACGACGCCAGCCACCAACATGATCACCGCCAGATCCTGAATAAAGCTGATGGCATGCATGGGGTCCGGCTCCCTGTTGAAACGCATGGCTGTCAGCCGAATTCCCGCACAGACGTAGGGAAACTCGGCTACTGCACTGCAAAAATCTGATTAATCTGTAAGAAATTGCCCGATCCCCGGGCTTTTGCAGGTTAACACTGCGCATTCATTGGTAAAGCCGGTGCAATATATGGAAACAGATGGATGCCCAGCGTGACGGCATCGGGCTATCAAGCGTCCCGATAACTGTTCATGCAACGTTGAATCAATGAGCACCTCCATAAGGTGCAACCTCTGAACCGCCTTGATCGTGAGAACGCTATGGAACCCGGAAACGCCCAGCTGTCGATGACTGTATTGATGACACCGGACATGGCCAACTTCTCTGGCAACGTGCACGGTGGCACCCTGTTGAAATACCTTGATGAAGTCGCCTACGCCTGCGCCAGCCGCTATGCGGGTCGTTATGTCGTGACGCTGTCGGTTGATCAGGTGATTTTCCGTGAGCCTATCCATGTGGGTGAACTGGTGACCTTTCTCGCCTCGGTCAACTACACCGGCAATACGTCCATGGAAGTCGGCATCAAGGTGGTCACGGAAAACATCCGCGAGCGCTCGGTACGGCACACCAACAGCTGCTTCTTCACCATGGTTGCGGTGGACGATCAGCGCAAGCCAGCCAGCGTTCCGCCGCTGGAGCCAGAAAGCCTGGACGGCAAACGCCGTTATATCCAGGCACAGCAGCGCCGCCAGATTCGTCAGGAACTGGAAAAGCGCTATCAGGAAATCAAGGACGAGACGCTGTAGTGCGTACTCTGTTGGAGCGAGGCTTGCCCGCGAATCGGTTATGCACCAACCGATGCATCGACTGAAGAAATGCCTTCGCGGGCAAGCCTCGCTCCAACAGGATCGGGGCAGAATTTACAACCGCACCGCCTCAAACCTCACCCGAGGATAGGCCGTGCGGTCTTGGGCGCGGACCAGCTCCAGTTCGTAGCTGCCGCAGGCCTGGGTTTCCAGTAACACTTCGTGCACCGCAGCGGCAGTGAACTCAAATGCCGCCACCAGATCATCCCCCAGCAGCACCCGAGCCAGAAACAGCCCGGAGGTCAGGTCACCCACGCCCACTGGCTGGCGCGCAAAGGCCAGCAGCGGACGGCGCAGGTGCCAACTGGCATCAGCCGTCACCAGCAACATTTCAAAGCCATCAGCAGGCTTGCCGGGGTAGTCCAGGTGTTTGACGACGATGGCTCGCGGCCCGCGGGCCAATAGAGCCCGGGCCATAGCCACACAATCGGCCAGCGAATCAGGCTTGCGACCGCTAAAGCTGTCCAGCTCCAGTTGATTGGGGCACATGAAATCCGCCACCGCAGCGGCTTCATCCAGCAGAAAATCACTCACTTCAGCGGGCACGATGCAGCCTTTTTCCGGGTGTCCCATCACCGGATCACACAAGTACAGCGCCTTAGGATTGGCTGCCTTGATCCGCGCCACGCCCGTCAGGATCGCCTGCCCTTGCGCGGCGCTGCCCAGATAGCCGGACAATACGGCATCGCAGTTGCCCAACTCGCCAATCGCCGCAATACCGTCGATCAGCGCCGGTATCTGTTGCGGCGGCAACACATCACCAGCCCACTGCCGATACTGGGTGTGGTTGGAGAACTGCACGGTATTGAGCGGCCAGACATTGACCCCGATCCGCTGCATGGGAAATACCGCAGCGCTGTTGCCCGCATGGCCGAAAACCACATGGGACTGGATGGCGAGCAAATGGGGCGTACGTTTCATCAAGGGATCCTGAACACGATGCAAATGCAGTAGTGAGAAATTTAAGTCGCGCAGTATGGCTGGAAATCCTCAGAGACAGTTAAGCTGGTGGCACTTTGTTGGAGTACCTGCTCATGCTGACCCTGGGAAACATGTTCGTTTTGATGCTGTTCGCCGCAGGCGGCGCATGGTGGTGGCATTCCCACGGCTTGCGCGAACGCGCGCTGGAGCGGGTCAAGCAGCATTGCGCGCGGCTGGACCTGGAACTGCTGGACGGCAACGTCGCCCTGCGCAAACTCACGTTCGCCCGCGACTCACAAGGCCGCAAGCGTCTGGCCCGGGTGTATAACTTCGAGTTCACGGTCACTGGCGAGCAACGCCATCCGGGCACGATTACGATGTTCGGGGCCCACAGCGCACAGATCGAACTGGCGCCCTACCCGTTTGAAATGAAAACCCCGCCGCCCAGCGCAGAAATCATCCAACTGAGCCAATGGCGTCAGGAGCACAACAAGTGGAAGCAGTAATCTGCGGCCATCGCTGTGGGACCGGCTTTAGCCGGGAATAGGCCGGCACATTCAGCAGAGTTGTATCGCCAGAAATGCCGCGCCTATCTTGCGATGCATGCCGCCAGCTCTTCCTGCAATCGAGCCTCATCCTGCGGCTCGGAAAAGATCAGCTCCAGCCGCGAATCCTTGCGCCATTCACTGGGCTGCCAGTTCAACACAGCCCCTTGCAGCGCATTACCCGAGAACCATCCTTGCTCGCTGTGGATAACCAGTTTGGCGCGCTGCCACTCCATGCCGCGCAGCCAGTTCTCGATACGCTCACGCGAAAAGCGCTGACTCGGGTGCCAGCGCCAGCCAATGCTCCAGCCCTCCTGTTGCGACTGACTCAGGCAGATGGGCTGACGGGGATCGGTCCAGATCGCCGCGATAGCGCCCAGGCTTCTGGGCTGGATCAGGTTATCCACAGCTGAATCATTCAGCTCGGTGCCGTGCTGTGCATCAGGCAGATCACTCAGCGGCAGCGCGCCTTGCTCAGTCCAGAACAGCGTGCTTGCAGCGGGCAAACCGTCAGCGATCTGCTGACGTATGACAGCGTCCAGATGCGCGGATTTGTTCAGCACCAGCAATCCCGCCTGAGCCAAGGCCGCTTGCTGGCTGGTCGGTAACGGTTTGCCAGCCGCCAACGCCATGGCATCCAGCACCATGACACTGGGCTGCACGGTCAGCACGCCCAGCCATGGTGCCTGGTTCAGTTGCTCGATCAGTTGCGCAGGATGACCCAGCCCCGATGGCTCGATCAGCAACCGATGAGGCCTGGCCTTGCGCAGCAGTCGTCCGAGACCAATCTGAAACGGCGCGCCATTAACGCAGCACAGGCAACCGCCAGCCACTTCGCCAAGTGCGATACCATCGGCGGCCGTGGTCAGCAGCGCAGCATCCAGGCCGATCTGACCAAATTCGTTGATCAGGATCGCCCACCGCTCACCTGCCGGTTTCTGAGCCAGCAGCTGCCTGATGAGGCTGGTCTTGCCAGCCCCCAGCGGTCCGCCGATCACGTGGGTGGGGATGTTCTGCAGCATATGGTTCGCTTGTGAGGGTCGCGTTGAAAGTCAGGATATCAATCTGTGTGCCGTTAATGCTGGCGCTGTTTGCAGGCCAGGTGTGGGCAGAGGCCTGCCTGGTGCACAGCCAGGCCGAGCGCCTGGACGTCAGGGTATGCCAGCAAAACCGTACGATTCCGGCGAAGCTGTTTCACGATGGCTTCTGCCAGCCACAGTTGGCAGGGCAGAAAACCGAGGTGACGTTCCTGGAGCAATGCCCGACAGGGGCGTTCGGCGTGTGCAGTAACGCACTGGTCGCCAATATGCCTTATCGCGAAGACATTCACTATTACGGCATCGCCAGCGACGCGGCGTATCTCAAGCCGTTTTGTGAGGGGCAGAGTCAGGGGAAGTGGTTGAAGCCTTGAAGGTTAGAACCTTTACCTGTGCCCGGAAACTGTGGGAGCGAGCTTGCTCGCGAAGACGATGCCCGGAACGAAGTGATGTGGCGATTGTACTGGCCTATTCGCGAGCAAGCTCGCTCCCACCGTTTTCAATCAGATAGGGTGTCCCGGATGCCCTCACCCCAACCAATCCAGACTCAACAACAACCGTCGCTCATCCCGCCGCGGCTGCGGTGAGCGGTGGATCAAGCCGTGACCTTCGTTGCCGGTCCAGCGCTCGCCCTTGAGCAGCGCCACATCGCCACAGTTGATCTGCTGAATTTTCATGAAATCCTGTGGCTCGGCGAGTGGGTTGCCGAGCTGGGTGCGATCCATCACACCCTCCTTGAGCCACTGACTACCAATCCCGGCATAAGTGGTGATCAAGCGGATCGGTACATGATCGACGTGAAAGCGTGGGCACATCGCCTTATCCAGCACCCGCAACCGCACACCGATACACTTGGCGCCCAGCAGGCAGGCATAAGCGCCGATCAGCCAGGCAACATCGGCGATAAAACCGGCATAACCTTCAAGGTCAGCGTAGGCCGAGGCAAAACCCTGTAGCGAGGGAAGCGCCTCATCGTCGCTGATATCAAGGGTCATGGATTCAGCGAGCGGCTCGTTCAACGCCAGCAGCAGCATGCCGAAATCTTCGATGTGCGCCGGAAGCTGCCGCTGCCAGATGGCCAGGTTAACGTCGTCTTCCAGCACCCGGCTAAGGATCGCGGGCGTGTCCCCTTGCACCTGACGAACCAGTGGTCGCCAACGCGTTGCAGGTGCCAGCATCACGCGGCCTCCTCTTCATGCCAGGGCCCGAACGGGTCAGGCAGCAGGCGCCAGGCATCGCTGCCGATGGCCATCTCGTCATCGGTCAGCAGGCAGTTGTCCAGTTCTGCGGTGAGCTGCGCGAAGTCGATATTTTGCCCGATGAACACCAGTTCCTGACGGCAATCGCCGGTCTGCGCCGACCAGCTACTTTTGATTGCGCCAACGCTTTCTTCGTCTTCGGGCCACTGCGCCCGGGGCACGAAGCGCCACCAGCGGCCAGCGAAACCATGGCGCATCAGTCCGCCCGCCTGTGACCAGCTACCAGCGTCCTGATGTTTGCTGGCCAGCCAGAAGAACCCCTTGGAGCGCAGCAGCTTGCCATTGGTCCATTCGCGGTCGATAAAGCTGAAAAACCGGTCCGGGTGAAACGGTCTGCGGGCGCGATACGCCGTCGACGCGATGCCGTACTCCTCGGTCTCGGGCACATGATCCCCGCGCAGTTCCTTGAGCCAGCCTGGGGCCAGTGAAGCACGCTCGAAGTCAAAGCGTCCGGTGTTGAGGATCTTCGCCAAAGGCACTTGCCCCATGACCATCGGCAGAATTTCGGCCTGAGTATTGAGACGCTGCAGGATGGCGATCAGCTCCTGGCGCTCGCTGGAACTGATCAGATCGATTTTGCTGATGAGGATCACGTCGGCGAATTCGATCTGCTCAATCAGCAGATCGGTGATCGAGCGTTCATCCTCCTCGCCCATCGTTTCGCCGCGCGTCGCCAGGCTCTCGGCAGCCTGATAATCGAGCAGGAAGTTGACCCCGTCGACCACCGTGACCATGGTATCGAGCCTGGCCATGTCAGCCAGGCTTTTGCCCGCCTCGTCGCGAAAGGTAAAGGTCTCCGCCACTGGCAAAGGCTCGGAAATCCCTGTCGACTCGATGAGCAGATAATCAAAGCGCCCTTCCTGAGCCAGGCGACTGACCTCTTCGAGCAAGTCTTCGCGCAGGGTGCAGCAAATGCAGCCGTTGCTCATCTCGATGAGCTTTTCGTCGGCACGGTTCAGGCTGACATCACGCTGAACCTCGCTGCCGTCGATATTGATTTCGCTCATATCGTTAACGATCACTGCCACTCGAAGGCTATCGCGGTTGCGCAGGACATAGTTGAGCAGCGTACTTTTGCCCGCACCTAGGAAGCCGGACAGCACAGTTACGGGAAGACGGTTGGGCATCGGGATTCTCATCAGCTTCACGGGCTCGTTTGCAAGGTTCAAGACCTTGTTCGTATGGGCGTTTTGCCGCCGGGCGACCAGCAATCGTCGCACCATCAAATGATGTTATAGTATAACAATGCGTGATTGCCAATGCTTCAATGAGGATTTCTTTGTTTATGAAACTTGCGACACTTCCCGACGTAGCCGCGCAGAATTCTCACCAGACGTTGCAGTTGGACTGGGTGGGCATGTGTGGTATTGCCTTGCCCGTGCTGCTCGATGGCCAGCGGGTGCAGGCCAAAGTTGATGCCGGCGTGAGCCTGGACGATGGCGCGTCGCGAGGCATTCACATGTCGCGGCTGTTTCTCGCGCTGGAAATGCTGGAGTCCGAAACCCTGACGCCTGCCCTGCTGTGCCAGTTGTTAGAGCGCTTCCTCGACAGCCACGAAGGGCTTTCACAGAATGCCTATGTGAGCATTCATGCCGATTACCTCCTCAAACGCGGCGCATTGATCAGCCCCGTGGCAGGCTGGAAGGCCTATCCAATCAGCATCTTGGCGAGCATTAAAAACGGAATGTTCCACGTGGAACTAAAAATTGACGTGGCTTATTCCTCCACCTGCCCTTGTTCCGCAGCGTTGGCCCGGCAGCTGATTCAGGACCAATTTGCCTCCGATTTCGCCGATAGCACATTGAAATTTGATGCGGTTCATCACTGGCTGGGCAGCGCCAATGGCATCGTGGCGACACCGCACAGCCAGCGCAGTACCGCGCATCTTCATGTGCAGTTGGACAGGTTCGCTCCGGGCTTGCCGATTATCGAGCTGATCGATCAGGCGGAGGCGGCGCTGGGCACAGCCGTGCAAACAGCAGTGAAGCGCGCCGATGAGCAGGCTTTCGCCTTGGCGAATGGGCAGAATCTGATGTTCTGTGAAGATGCAGCCAGGCGACTGCACGGAGCGCTCCGGGAAAACGCCAGGCTAGAAGGCTTCGACATCAAGGTGGTGCATGCGGAGAGTCTCCACGCCCACGATGCCGTGGCACACAGCAGCTGGCGTGGATGACGATCTAAACGTGGAACATCACGTACGTGGCTGAACCGCACCGCACTGTTGGCCCAACCAGACAGCACGAGTATCCATGCTGCCTTTCTGTTGCTGGCCTGTGGCGTTGAACGTGCCGATCACATTGGTGGTGAACTCGCGGTCACTCAGAAACTGCGCCTGACCGCTGCCTTGAGCTTTCGGGCAACTGAAGGTGAATTTCCAGTTTTTGCCGTTGCGATCAGTGATGCGCTGGGTGCAGCCGGACTTCGGATCGGTCAGCGGAATGTCATCGCTTTTTACCTGCGCTTGGGTCAGGCAGAAACGCACGCCTTTGCCCGCCAGGGTGATGCCCTGCTTCTGCAGATTCTGTTCGACCATGGCGCGCTGTTCAGGCGGAAGGTTATTGAGTTGCCCCAGAATCATCTGCAGGTCCGGCATGGCTTGCCCGTCCACTTGCATGTTGCTGGAGGTCAGCTCCCACAAACCCGGTTGCAGCATCTGCGCCTGTGCGAACGGCGCGACCAGACAACCCATCAAAGCGAGGGTGGCGGTTTTCATCAAGAGCTTCATGTGCAGTTCCTTTGTTCAACCGTTACAGGCAAGGGCAACTGAACGCAGTTGCCGACAATGAAGGCTTAGACGACAGATCCTGTCGCCAGTTGCACGGCGAATAAAATAGCGACAATCCGAACCTGATGTGGTCTGTTGAACAGGTCAGGAGAGAGGTTACGCATGGATTACCACAGCCCGTATTTCTTCGGCTACGTGATTGGCTTCATTCATTTGCTGGGCATCGGCGCTGCGATCCACGCCCTGATGACGGTACGCACTGCTCAGGGTGCCATCGCCTGGGCAATGCCGCTGCTATTCATACCCTATTTCACCCTGATTCCATACCTGGTGTTTGGCCGCAGTTCGTTCGACGCTTACATCAAGGCACGCCGTCAGGCCAATCAGGAGATGCGCAGCGCCATCAGTGACATGAACTGGCGCCCGTGGATCGAGGAAGCGGTCGCGGCGCGGCGCTCAGACGCTTACGCCTCACTGCGCGCCATGCCCAGGCTCGGCCACACTCCGGCGCTGGCCAATAACGAGGTCAAACTGCTGATCAATGGCGATGACACCTTTGCCGCCATCTTCAACGCCATCCGGGCCGCAAAGCAGACCGTACTGATTCAGTTCTTCATCATTCACGATGACGAACTGGGCCGACGCTTGCAGGCCTTGCTGCTGGAAAAGGCCGCAGAAGGCGTTGCGATCTACGTGCTCTACGACCGTATAGGCAGCCACGCCCTGCCCGGCAGCTACAGCGAAAAACTGCGTGCCGGCGGCGTGCAGATCAAGGCGTTTGCGACGCGCAGCGGTTGGTTGAATCGGTTCCAGATCAACTTTCGCAACCATCGCAAGATTGTGGTGGTTGATGGCACGCATGGGTTCCTAGGCGGGCACAACGTGGGCGATGAATACGTCGGGCTCAAGCCTCCGCTGGCTCCATGGCGTGATACCCATGTGCAGGTCATCGGTCCGGTAGTGGCCTGCCTGCAGGAGTCGTTTGCCGAGGATTGGTTCTGGGCCACGCGCAAACTGCCGCCCTTGAGCCTGCCCGAGTCCTTTCCGGAAGACGGCGTGTTGTGCCAACTGTTGGCAACAGGCCCGGCGGACAAGCAGGAAACCTGTTCGCTGTTTTTCGTCGAAGCCATTCATGCGGCTACCGAACGAATCTGGATCACCAGCCCGTATTTCGTGCCCGACGAGGCAGTGTCTGCCGCGCTGCACCTGGCAGTGTTGCGGGGTGTAGACGTGCGCCTGCTGCTGCCGTCGCGTCCAGATCATTACGTGGTCTACGCCGCCTCCAGCCTGTTCGCCTTTGAAGCCGTGCGCGCTGGAGTGCGGGTGTTTCGTTACAAGCCAGGCTTCATGCACCAGAAGGTGGTGCTGGTGGACAGCGAAATTACCGCGATCGGCAGCGCGAACCTGGACAACCGTTCGTTCCGGCTTAACTTCGAACTGATGCTGCTGACCGTCGACAGCGACTTCGCCGCGCAAGTGGAAAATATGCTTAACGATGACTTCGCCCAGGCCCATGAAATCTCGGTGCAGGAAAGCCGTGAAACCCATCACCTGCAGCAATTGGGAATGCGCGTAGCACGGCTGATTTCCCCAATCTTGTAGGAGCGAGGCTTGCCCGCGAATCAGGCACTGCGGTGCTTCTGACAAACCGCGTTATCTTCCTTCGCGGGCAAGCCTCGCTCCAACAGGCCTGTATTTTCAGCTAGCGATAGATATCCGCTCTGGTCCATGGCAAATCGTGGCCGCCATCCGCTCGGGGTTTTACGGCGAGGATCTGGTGCAGATTGATCCAGCCGTGGGCAAAGGCGTAGGCACACCCCGCCAGATACAAACGCCAGATCCGCAGCGTCTGCTCAGGGACCATCGAGGCGGCCTGCTGCAGGTGGGTTTCAAGCCGCGAGCTCCAGTGCTCCAGCGTTTTGGCGTAGTGCATACGCAGGCTTTCAACATCGACGACTTCCAGCCCCGCTTCACTGATCTCGGCGGTGATGCGAGAAAGATGGGGCAGTTCGCCATTGGGGAAAACATAACGCCCGATGAACTCTCCGGCACCACGTCCTACCGGACGCCCATCGAGATGCCGTGCGGTGATGCCGTGATTCATCACCAGGCCGCCCTCCTTCACCGCGCCGAATAACAGCTGAGTGTACTGTGCAAGATTGGCATGCCCGACATGCTCGAACATGCCGACGCTGACCACCTTGTCGAAACGACCGTCCTGCGGCAGATCCCGGTAGTCGAGCAGTTGCAGGTCCACCTGGCCCTCTAGTCCTTCAGCTTTGACCCGCTCTGTCGCCAGGGCCAGCTGTTCATGGCTCAGCGTTATGCCGAACACCTTGACGCCGTACTCTCGGGCGGCGAAGCGGGCCAGGCCGCCCCAGCCACAGCCGACATCCAGCAGGTATTCGCCTGGTTCAAGGCGCAGCTTGCGGCACAAGTGGTGGAATTTGTCCTGCTGAGCCTGCTCAAGGGTTTCATCGCCGCTTTTGAAGTAGGCGCAGGAATAAACCATCTCCTTGTCCAGCCACAGCTGATAAAACTCGTTGGACAAGTCGTAGTGGTAGGAAATGGACGCAGCGTCGGTGGCTTTGTCGTGCTGGGTACGAACCGGAGTCTGCTGGTCTTCATCTTGCAGCAGGGCCTGGCTCAGTTCGTCGCAGACCCTGACGACTTCGCTGATCGAACCTTCCATTTCCAGCCGCCCTTCGACGAACGCACTGCCCAGCACGTCGAGGCTCGGGTGGGTAAATTCGGAAACCAGATGGGGATCTTTGACCACAATGGTCACGCTGGGCGCGGGACCGAGATCCAGTTCATGCCCGTCCCAAAGCTTGAGACGCAGCGGCAGGTGAAGCTTTTGCAAGGCCGGTGGAAGTTGCGCGAGCATTTGAGTAAACCCCCAATGATCAAGAAACTCGAAAAAAGGGTAGTTCAAGATCGGTTCCGCTCAGGAACCAACGGGCTATGGACGCTATAGCGACTGGCTATACATCGACTTCCGGGAACGGCCTTGTGCCCTCTGATGCCCTCTGATATGTCCAACGATGCAGCCTGGATGAACACCTTCTCATTTGACTGACCGTGACTTTGTAACAGAGTTCTTCGAAATATTGAATAACGCGAAGGAGCGGCTTTAGCCGGGAAGATGTCGGCCTATGCGCAGGATTTGCATCGACAGCACCACCGCTCGCGGCTGCAGCCGCTCCGACGAAGTTCCTTGTAAATCAATGAGTTATGAAACCTTCACCAACGGCTCATTGAAGCGCAGCAACCGGCCGGCATTGCCCAGCACCAGCAATGTGCTGAGGTTGTGCAGGATCGCCGCCACCATCGCCCCCGCAGCACCCAGCAGACCAAAGGCCGCAAACGCGACGATCGCCAGCGTCCAGCCCAGACCGATGATCACATTGACCTGCAGCGTTCGGCGGCACTGGCGGCTAAGGCGCACGCACGTGCCCAACCTGCGCAGATCGCTGCCGATCAACACGATATCGGCGGAAGCCAACGCAATATCGGCACCGCCTGCGCCCATGGCGACGCCCACCACCCCGGCCTTCAAAGCCAGTGAATCGTTGATACCGTCGCCCACCACCATTGGCCGGAAGCCGCTGGCGATCTCGCCTCGAACCCGGGTGAGTTTGTCTTCTGGCAGTGCCTGGGATTCAACATCGGTGATGCCGACTTTTATCGCCAGGTCATCAGCAACGGTTTTGCGATCACCGGTCAGCAGCAGTTGCCTGCCCATCCCCAGGTCGCGCAGTTCAGCCAAGGCCATTCGGGCTTCGGGTTTGAGCGTGTCGGCCAGCAACAGCCAGGCGAGAAATTCGCCGTCCAGCGCCAGGCCGGCAATCGGCCCGTCATGGCCAGGTACTGGCGAAGTGGCGATGCCCAGTTGTTCAAACAACTCTGGGCGGCCCAGCGCAGCCTTGCCCAATTCGGTCATGGCCACCACACCCAGGCCCTGACGTTCGTGGATATCGCTCAAGGTCAGCAGCTCATCCTTTTCTACCAGCCCCGCCAATGCGCGACTGACCGGATGGCTACTCGCCGAGCCAAGGCTTGCGGCCAGCGGCAGGAAGTACTGGCGTTGCGTGCCAACCGCTGCGACCGATTCCAGCCGCAGGGTGCCAAAGGTCAGGGTGCCCGTCTTGTCCACCACCAGCGAGGTCAGGTCAGCCAACTCTTCAAGGAAGGCGGAGCTACGAATCAGAATCCCGTGGCGGGCCGCGACGGCAATCCCGGCAATCGCCGTGGCAGGCGCGGACAGCACCAGCGCGCAAGGACACGCCGCAACCAGCACCGCCAGCATGGCCTGGGCATTGTTGGTGATGAACCAGGTGACAGCAGCAATCAGCAGGACCAACACCATGTAGCTGCCGGCATAGCGCTCAAGCAGTCGGGTGATGGGTGGCTTGGAGCGCTCGGCGCTTTGCATCAATGCGATGACTTTGCCCAGAGTCGACTCATTGCCGATGCGTGTTACTTCAATGCGCAGCAGTCCATCCAGATTGATCGCACCGCCAAACACTTCAACACCGACCCTGGCTTCCAGCGGTACCGACTCACCGGTAATCGGCGCAGTATCAAGGCTTGCCTGACCAGAAATCACCCGACCGTCAGCGGGCACGCGATCACCAGCGCGGACTTCTACTCGATCACCAGCCACCAGCGTTGAATTGTCCACTTCGCGCACGCTGCCATCGGCATCGATCAGCCGTGCGTTGCTGCGGGTCAAACGCCCCAGGGCCTGAATCGCTTCCTGTGACCCGATCACGCTGCGCTCTTCCAGCACGTGGCCAAAGATCATGATGATCGGTAGCAAGGCGGCGGTCATCAGATCCCCGGTGGCCCAGGCGCCGAGCATCGCCAGCGCGATCAACTGATCGGTGATGCCGTGCAGGCTGGGGTGCCGCAAGCTGTGCCAACCGGCGCTGACCACCGGAATCGCCACCAACAGCGACGCTGCGCCGAGCAGTAGCTGGCTGACGCCGACTTGCTCCGGCGCGAAGAAGCGCCAGATCAGCCCCAGCCCCAGCAACCCCAGGGCGAGCATCGCCAGGGTCAGCTGGCGGGCGGCGCTGCGTTGTTCCGAGCTGCTGAGCATGCTGCCTGGCGCGACGGGCTCGGCATGGTCGTGTGCAGCATGGCTGTGTGCGGCTTCGCCACTCATTGGTCTGCTCCCTGAATGATCAAGCGGGAATCGTCGCGCGGGTCAACCGTGGTCACTGAACCGGCCTGTTCGAGAATTTTCGGCACGCGTTCACGATAGATCCGCTGCAACAGGCCGGGGTCGCTCTTGTTCTGGATCGACTGCGCCAGGCTGGTCACCGTGGCGGTGTCGGTCTGGGCCTTGGCCAGCCGCTCGGACGCCTGGGCGTGGGCGACTTGCAAGGTGCGGTCGGCTTGTTGATTGGCGGCCTGGGTGGTTTTCTCAGCGTCGTTGCGGGCGTTGGCCACTTCCCGGTCGGCCAACTGGCTGGCCGTGAGCACCGCGTTGAAGGCATTGACTGCGGTGGTTGGCAGGCTCGACTGCACATCGACCCGTGCCACTTCGATACCGATGCCAACACCCGTGGCGCTCAGTTCGCTCAACTGCTGATTGATGCCGCGCACCAGATCACCACGCAGGCGCTCACGGCGCTGGGCGGATTGGCTGTCGGCGGAGACCATCTCCGGCCGCGCCACCAGAATCGTGTCCAGATCCCGAGCCGCGGTCAGGGCCACGGCGCTGCGGTTGACCAGTCGATCCAGGGCTGGCAGCACATGGTCGCCCTGCAATACGTAGGCGTAAGGATCGGTCACCTTGTAGTACACCGTCACATCCAGCTGTACGACACCGGCATCACCGGTCAATAAATAACCAGAACCGGCCAGCGCATCGCTCATCGGCGCGGCGAAACTGGCAATCTTGTCGGCCCGCACCGCCTCGAATGAGCGCAGCAAGGTTTCGACCCGCCGCTCAATCACCCGATCCGCCGAGGGCAGCAGCACCACCTGCTCGAAAGGCTGCGGCCAGGCGGTGAGCAATCCGGCGTTCTGGATCCGCTCCAACGCGCCCATGCGCAGCACCACGGCGCGGTTCTGCGGGTCGATCTGGCGCACGTTGGACAAGGCCCACCCCAGCGCCGCCAATAGCGTCACGCCATACAACGCCAGAAATGCCAGGCGACTGGCCTGTACCCATGGGCCTTGCAGCGGCGGTTTTGCCTGGGCCGCAGTCACCGGTTCGCTCATGGCTGCGATCCGCTTTTGGCGTCCAGGGTCGGCGGGCCATCGACCAGCACCCGGAACGGCGCAGCATCGGTGCGCAAAATCATTTTGGTGCCCGGCGTGACAATGGTGCCCAGGCTGTCCAGCGAGCGCAGCAGGTTGTAGAGCTGCGGCGAACCGGCGTAGGCGCGGCCATAGATCTGCGCCGCTTCGACCCGCGACTGCGCTTCGATATCGGCGGCCTTGACGGTGGCATCGGCCTCGACAATCCGTGCATCACGCTCGGCTGCCGAACGAATCTGCGCGGCCTCACGCTTGCCTACGGCGGTGCGCTCGGTGGCGATGGTTTCCCGCTCGGCGCGCATCCGGTCAACGGTGGCCGTCAACGTCACCGAAGGCAGGGTCAGCCGCTCAACGCCGACTTGCAGCACCCGCACGCCATAGGTGGCGAGCAGTTGCTGGTCGATTTGCTGGCGCAGCTGGTTTTCAAAGTCGGTGATGCGCACCTGGCTGGCGTCAGTATTGACCAGGCTCGACAGGTCGAAGCTACTGGCAGTGGTTTCCAGTGCCGAGCCGACAAAGGTACGGATCTGCCGCGCCGCTTCGTCCGGCTGGTTCTGCACGGCGCGCATGAAGCGCTGCACGTTTTCGGGATCGCCCTGCACCTGCCACGCCACATACGCCTGGACAATGATGCGCAGGCCATCACGGGTGCCGACATCCTGCAAGCCGCTGGAGGTGGTGCGCAAACGCAGGTCAACCGGAATGGTGGCTTCGAACGGCGCAGGCCAGCGCCAGCTCAAACCCGGTTCCAGCAACACCCGGGATGGATTGCCGAAGCGGGTAATGACTGTTGCTTCCCCGGAACGCACCTGCACCAGACTAGCGGCGGCCACCGCGAAAGCGATCAACACCGCTGCCAGCGCAGCCCGTCGCCACGGGAAAACCGCCGGGCCCGCCGCTTCACCGTGGTGGTGATGGCCGTGGTGGCCATGCCCGCTGTGGTCGTGCTCGCCGTGATCATGATGGTCGTGACTGTGGTTATGAAACAGACTCAAGGGTCGCTCCTTACTGAACGGCTTTACGCGGCGCCGTTGGGTCTGCCGGTAGGGTGAAAGTACGCAGGTCGATGGTCGGCGCATTGTTCGCGCCGCCGATACGATGATCCAGCACCAGCAATTTGGCCTTGTTCAGCCCCACGCTCAGTTGCGTCAGGTATTGCTCCAGCAGGAAGGCCTGCCCCGCCCTGGCATAACCTTCGCGCTCGGCACTAAAGCGCAGGTCCGCGCCTTGCGCCACCGACAGCACTTCCCGGGCATTGGCCGACGCTTGATCGCGGGCCACGCTGGCCTTGAGTTGCGCAGCATTGGCCGCTGCACTGGCTGCGCCACGCTCCCGGGCAATCAGCGCCTGGGCACTGATCTGCGCAGCCTGAACGGCGTGGTAAGCATTGGCCGCACCCGCTGGCGGATGGATCGCTTCGACCACGGTGGCGAGAATTTCCACACCGCTGTTCAACTGCTGCAAATCAGCCTGTACGGCTTTGCCGATGTCCTCGGCCAGCCCCGCGCGCTGATCACCCAGCAATTCGTCGAGGGTGCGCGAGGCAAAATCGTGAACCAGCACGCGGCTGGCCGTGCTGCGAATCAGCTTCGGCACGTCGGCACTGTTGTAGGTGGCAGCCATGGCGGCTTCGTCAGTCAGGCCGATGCGGTAGACGAAGCGCACATCCATGTTGACGATCTGGAAGCCCTGCTTGTCGGCGGAGCTGCTGGCAATCACCTGGGATTTTTCGTTGATGTGGCTGGCGTCCCACAGGCGGTTGGCACTGTCAGGGGCCGGGCCTTCAGCCGGGTTGAGCTGCAGCTCAATGACGGTTGAGTCAGCCACGCTGGTAGCAAGCTCGTGAACCACGCCATTTTCCACCGCCAGTATGCGTCCGAACGGCCAGGGCAACCCGGCGTGCAGGCCTGGGCCGAGCACGGCGACCGGCTTGCCGAAACGTTCGTAGATGCCGCGTCCTTGCATGGGAATCTCGTGGACGCCGCTGAGCACCCATCCCAACGCAGCGACCGCCAGCAATACCGGGAAAAAAGCCCGACGCATGTAGGTAAAGGCCCAGACTTGTCGCAGGTCGATCCCGAAGCGATTGTGCAGTTCGTGCTGCAAGGCCAACAACGGCTGCGGCGGCCAGCGCAATAGGCCAGCCACGAAACTGCTGGCGGTCAGGCGCGGCTCGACACGCAGGTTACGCGGGCTGAACAGCGACAGGATGGCGCGCAACAGCAGCTCGGCAGCGACAACGCCCGGCAACAGACTGATAAGCACCGCCAGCCGCACGGGCCAGACCCGCTCGGCGCTGGCGAAAAACAGGCACAGCGCGCCGACCAGCAGCGTCGTGATCACTACGCGGGTCAGTTGCGAAAGTTGCGTCGCCTCAGGCCATTCGTTCTGCTCGGCGTTGAACTGGCGCTCCAGCACCAACAAGCCAAACGCCAACAGCAAGGCGATACCGCCCGCCACACTGCCCAGCTGCGAAAGCGCGGTACCAGGCAGCGCGAGGTTCCAGGTCAGCTCGATACTGATCAGCGCCAACAGGGCCCAACCGGCCAGCCACAAGGTCGGCGCGCCGATCTGCGCCAGCATCGACTGGCCCAGGTTGCCGATGCGGTTGACCAGCCGGTCGTAGCCGTTGCTCGCTATGGCGTCAGCTTGAGGAGCGGGCTGGACGCTGCTGACATCACCACCGAGCGCCCTTGCCCGCCACAGGGCAATTGCCTGGGCAGCCTGCAAGCCGGCAGCCAGCACGAACAAGGCGGCGGCATTGCTGCTCAGTACCGCCATCCACAAGGATTCGGGGGCGAACAGGTCGATGGCCAACCCCAGCACCAGCGCCAGAGCCCCCACACTGCCGCTCAGCCAGGTCAGCCGCCGCAACCGCCCGGCATGCGCCGCCGCGCTTTGAAACCGGGGCAGGCCTTCTAGGCTGCCGTGTTCTACATCCAGATCAACCCGCATCGAAACCCCAGAACCCAATGAACGCTGACAAGCGCGCAAGAATAGGGCGTTACGATATAACAAACATAGTGAAACTTTCGTTCAACTGACCGGCCCCCTTCGCAAGCAAGCTTGCTCCCACAACTACTGCGTCGCATCCAGACCCGTGGGAGCGAGCTTGCTCGCGAAGGCAAGGCTCAAGGCCCCAACAAAATCGGCGGATGTAATGGCCCCTTCGCAAGCAAGCTCGGCTTCCACGGACCTGGTGTATTCAGCTAATTCCCTGCCCTGAGACCCTGCGCACAAAGAACTTCGCGCCCCATGGGTTACGTTGTGTTTCACTACGGGGATTGACCCGCCGACAAGGATAGCCGTCCGTTGATCTCGATCTATCAGCTCAAACCCCGCTTCCAGAACCTGCTGCGCCCTTTGGTCCAGGGTCTCTTTGACCGGGGGGTGACGGCCAATCAGGTGACCTTGAGTGCCTGTGCGATTTCCATCGCCGTTGGCGCAATCGTAGCGTTGTTCGCCAACCACCCTTGGGTATTCGTGCTGATCCCGCTGTGGATGATCGTGCGCATGGCACTCAATGCCATCGACGGCATGCTGGCTCGGGAATTCGGTCAGCAGTCACGGCTGGGCGCTTACCTCAATGAACTGACTGACGTAATCGCCGACAGCGCGCTGTTTCTGCCCTTCGCGCTGATCCCAGGCGTCAATCTGTTGCTGATTGTGCTGGTCACCCTCGGCGCGATTCTCACCGAATACGCCGGCGTGCTAGGGCCCATGGTCGGCGCCAGCCGGCGCTATGACGGGCCGATGGGCAAGAGCGACCGCGCATTCGTGTTCGGCGTGATCGGTGCCGGCGTCGCGGTGGGTTGGCTCGCCCCCCTGTGGATAAATATGATTCTGGTGATCATTGTCGGTTTGCTGGTCTACACCTTGATCAACCGCGTCCGTCGTGGTCTGGCTGAAGTACCGGTTGGCGAAGACACTCCCCGTTAATACCTCTTGGCATTCCGGCATAAGGAAATCCCATGCGTGACGTTCAGGATCAACGTTTCAGCACCCACGATGGTGTGGAGCTGTTCTACCGCCATTGGCCTGCGACCGCGAGCGACCCGTCGGTGCCGCGCCAGGCCGTGCTGCTGTTCCATCGCGGCCATGAGCATTCCGGGCGGATTGCCCATCTGGTGGATGAGCTGGACCTGCCAGGGTTTGATTTCTTCGCCTGGGATTCGCGTGGGCATGGTCAGTCGCCGGGAGCGCGCGGGGACAGCCCGAGTTTCGCCACCAGCGTGCGGGATGTGCAGACTTTCGTTGACCATCTGAGCGCCACCTTTGGCATCGCCGAAGAAAACATGGCAGTGGTCGCGCAGAGCGTTGGCGCAGTAATCGCCGCGACCTGGGCCCACGACTACGCGCCGAAGATTCGTGCGCTGGTGCTGGCCTCCCCGGCCTTCAAGGTCAAGTTGTACGTGCCGTTCGCACGACCTGGCCTGGCGCTGCTGCGCCGCTTCAAAGGCAACTTCTTCGTCAACAGTTACGTCAAGGCGCGCTTCCTCAGCCATGACCCGCAACGCATCGCTTCCTACGACACCGACCCGCTGATCACCAAAGCCATCTCCGTCAACGTACTGCTCGGCCTCTACGAAGCGGCTGACCGGGTAGTGGCCGATGCCCAGGCGATTTCCATTCCGACCCAACTGCTGATCTCCGGCGCGGACTTCGTCGTGCATCGCGGCCCGCAGGAGCGCTTCTTCGAGCGGTTGGGCAGCGTGCGCAAAGAGAAACACATCCTGCCGGGTTTTTTCCACGACACCTTGGGCGAGCGTGACCGGCATCTGGCCGTCAGCCGCGCCCGACGCTTCATCCTGCAGAACTTCGCAGAACCGCTGTCGCGCCCTTCCCTGCTCGATGCCGACAAGCTCGGCGCGACCTGTGCCGAATCCGAAGAACTCGCCGCACCGCTGCCGCATAACTCGCCTCGCGACCTGTACTGGCGCATGACCCGCGCCAGCATGGGCTTGGGTGCCAAGTTATCCACAGGCGTGAAGCTGGGCTTCGATACTGGATTCGATTCCGGTAGCACCCTGGATTACGTCTATCGCAATCAACCCGCTGGCACTTCGCCGATCGGCAAGCTGATCGATCAGAACTACCTGAATTCCATCGGCTGGCGCGGCATTCGGCAACGCAAGCTGAACGTCGAAGAACTGTTGCGCCTGGCCATGGCGCACCTGCGCAATCAAGGCGCGCCGGTGCGCATCGTCGACATCGCTGCGGGCCACGGACGCTACATTCTGGAATCACTGCAAGGCGTAGAGCCGCTGCCGGAGTCGATCCTGCTGCGCGACTACAGCGACATCAATGTGCGCGACGGCAGCGCGCTGATCGTGCAAAAAGGCCTGGAGCACATTGCGCGCTTCATCAAGGCCGACGCCTTTGATCGCGACGATCTGGCGGCGCTGGACCCGAAACCGACCCTGGCCGTGGTGTCCGGGCTCTATGAGCTGTTTGCCAGCAACGACATGGTCGGCGATTCCCTGGCCGGGCTGGCAGCGGCCGTGGAGCCGGGAGGTTATCTGGTCTACACCGGCCAGCCGTGGCACCCACAACTGGAACTGATCGCCCGGGCACTGACCAGCCACCGCGCCGGCCAGGCCTGGGTGATGCGCCGCCGCAGCCAGTCGGAAATGGATCAACTGGTGGCGGCCGCAGGCTTTCGCAAGATCACTCAGCGCGTCGACGAATGGGGCATCTTCAGCGTTTCCCTGGCCCAGCGGATCAGTTGATGGCCCAGCGCGAAGCAGGCCTGTGGAAGCGGGCCGTCGGCTGGCTGGTGTTGCTGGCGCCGTTTTTCTTCGCCAGCTACGGCTTTGCCACCTGGGTCACGGCCCAGCGCGACGACGTCGGCACGTCGGTGTTTGGTTGGGAAACGCACATGCCATTCTGGGCCTGGACGATTATTCCGTACTGGTCGATTGACCTGCTGTACGGCTTTTCGCTGCTGGCCTGCCTGACCCGTCGGGAACTGGATACCCATGCGTTGCGGCTGTTCAGTGCGCAGCTGATAGCGGTCAGCTGCTTCCTGATCTGGCCGCTGCGTTTCACCTTTGAGCGCCCGGAGCTGGATGGCCTGTTCGGCTGGCTGTTTGCGGTGCTGGCCGGATTCGACAAACCCTTCAATCAGGCGCCTTCGCTGCATATCGCGCTGCTGGTGGTGTTGTGGGTGTGCTATGAGCGCTATCTGCGCAACTTTCACGCGGCATGGCGCTGGTTGCTGCATGGCTGGTTTGCATTGATCGGTGTGTCGGTGCTTACCACCTGGCAACACCATTTCATCGACTTACCCACAGGCGCGCTGGCTGGGTGGTTCTGCGTCTGGCTGTGGCCCGATAAAGGTCCCAGCCCGTTGCTGTCCATGAAGTGGGTCGGCGAGCCGCAACGCCTGAAACTGGGCGCTTTTTACGCGTTGGGGGCTACCTTTTGCCTGGCTTTGGCCCTGATCCTCGGCGGAGGCTGGCTGTGGCTCTGCTGGCCTGCGGTTTCGCTGGCATTGGTGGCGCTGAATTATCTGCTGCTGGGGGCTGCGGGTTTTCAGAAGCGTGAAAATGGCAGCTTGAGCCCAGCCGCGCGCTGGCTCTTTGCACCCTATCAGGTGGGCGCGTGGATAAATTCGCGGCTGTGGACAAGGTTACATCCACAGCCCTGTGAGGTTGTGGATAACGTCTGGTTGGGGCGAACTCCCAGTACCAAACAGCTAACGCCATTTTCGGCGGTTGTGGATATGTGCGCAGAGTTATCGCTCAACCCCGGTAAACGCGGCTATCAGGCGGTGCCGGTGCTGGACCTGACCGTGCCGACGGTGGAGCAGAGCCTGTATGCGGCTCAATCCATTGAGCGTTTGCGTCAACAAGGCCCGCTGCTGGTGTGCTGCGCTCTGGGGTATTCCCGCAGCGCAACTGCGGTGGCTGCCTGGCTTTTACACAGCGGGCGGGCGGAGTCTGTGGATAAAGCGGTGACGATGATTCGGGATGCCGCGCCGAGGATTGTGCTCAAGGCCGATCATTTAGCGGTATTGCATCGCGGAGTGTCGGATAGATAGCGGCGACTTATTCGCGGGCAAGCCTCGCTCCAACGGACAACGCCATTCGTTGGAGCGAGGCTTGCCCGCGAAAGCGATGTCCCGGCTTCAATAGCGAGAGGATTTAAACGATGTCCCATGAAATGCAACTCCACATCGTCGCCAGCCTGCTGCGCAGGGGCAAGGCGCTGGATAACTTGTCCACAGGGCTGACGCTATTGTGCGTGGGCTTTGGGCTGGTTCAGCTGTTGATAACTGTGCCCAACGCGTTGCTGCTGGTAGTCGTGGTGATCGGTGTGCTGCTGGGCATACTCCAAAAGTACTACGCAATCCGTGTGGGCTTCGATGCCGACCTGTTTCACATGGTCGCCAGTGACCCGCAATGGCTGTCTGATCGCACCGCCGCAATGGACGATGCACTCGGCCAGCTCGGTCTGGCGCCTGTGGATAAAACCGCGCGCAGCTGGGCATCCCGCAGCCAGGGCGCGTTGAAGCTACTGCGCCAACAACTGCTGTTTCTCGCCGTTCAGTTGCTCGTGCTGCTGAGCGCCATCGTCATTTTCCCCTGGTTGTCCTTCACCTCTTGAGGAAACGCCATGTTTGAACCTCTGGTCGCGACGCTCATTACCGCTGGCGCGCGCAGCATCACTGGTGCCCGCAGCCTGTGGCTGGGCTGCACGCCCGAGCCGGTGCAGCGGATCTACTTCGCCAACCACAGCAGTCATGGCGATTTCGTTCTGCTCTGGGCGTCGTTACCCCCTGCGCTGCGCCAGCTGACACGACCGGTTGCCGGTGCCGACTACTGGCAGAGCAGCCCGCTACGGCGGTACATCATCAATGGCGTGTTCAACGGCGTGATGGTCGAGCGCAATCGCACTGCAGCGGACAGCAATCCGCTGCAGCCGATGCTTGATGCGCTGGAAAGCGGTGATTCACTGATCATCTTTCCGGAAGGCACGCGCAACCTGGAAGACGGTTTACTGCCCTTCAAGAGCGGCTTGTATCACCTGGCGAAAAGTTACCCACAGGCGGAACTGGTGCCGGTGTGGATAGCCAACCTGAACCGCGTCATGCCCAAGGGCCGCATATTGCCGCTGCCGTTGTTATGCACAACCAGCTTTGGCGTGCCCTTGCAGTTGGACAGTGAAGAAAGCAAAGAACAGTTTTTGTCGCGCAGCCGTGAAGCGCTGCTCGCCCTGGCCCCGGAGCAGCTCTGATGGATAAGCAGACCCAAATGTTGTTCATGGGGATTGGCGCGATCCTGCTGCTGGCCTCGCTGATCGGTTACATCCTCAAACGCAAGGCCGGCGGGCCGAACTCGGTCATCGATAACCTCAACGCCCGAATCAACGCGTGGTGGGTGATGGTGATCGTCATAGGTATTGCCTTCGCATTGGGTTACACCGCCGTGATCCTGCTGTTCTATGCGGTGTCGTTCTACGCACTGCGCGAGTTCCTGACCCTGACGCCGACGCGCAAGAGCGATTATCCGGCCCTCGTAGCGGCGTTTTACGTGGCGCTGCCGCTGCAATACCTGCTGATCGCCATGGACTGGTACGGATTGTTTTCGATCTTCATTCCGGTCTATGTGTTTTTGCTGCTGCCGATCCTGGCGTCGCTGGGCGGCGACAGCAAACACTTCCTGGAACGCGCCTCCAAGGTCCAGTGGGGCTTGATGATTGCGGTGTTCTGCGTGTCTTACGTCCCGGCGCTGCTGACGCTGGACATCGCTGGCTACGAAGGCCGCAATCTGTTGCTGATCGCCTACCTGGTGATCGTGGTGCAGCTCTCGGACGTGTTGCAGTACGTCTGCGGCAAGCTGTTCGGCAAACACAAGATCGCCCCCAACCTGTCGCCCTCCAAGACGGTTGAAGGCTTCGTTGGCGGCATCGCCCTGGCCTCGCTGATTGGCGGCGCGCTGTGGTGGATCACGCCCTTCAACCCGTGGCAGGCGATCCTGATTGCCTTGCTGATCAACCTGCTGGGCTTTGCGGGCGGCATCGTCATGTCGGCGATCAAGCGCGACCGGGGCGTCAAGGACTGGGGCCACATGATCGAAGGCCACGGCGGCATGCTCGATCGGCTGGATTCAGTGTGCTTTGCTGCACCGATCTTCTTTCATCTTGTGCGCTATTGGTGGACTTGAAGCCCCGCCTTGCGTAAGAGCACGCTTGCCCGCGATGAAGGCGCTGCGGTGCACCAGCCAAACCGGGTCATCGTTCATCCCGGGGCAAGTGCGCTTTTACAGATTGCAGCTTGACCCTTGCAGCCGGGAATATTACAACCATCATTTAACGCATCGACTCAGGAGCAAAGGACCATGAGCAATTATGACGTTGTGATTATTGGTGGCGGCCCCGGCGGCTATAACGCGGCCATTCGTGCCGGACAATTGGGATTGAGCGTGGCCTGTATCGAGGGCCGTGAAACATTGGGGGGCACTTGCCTGAACGTGGGCTGCATTCCGTCCAAAGCATTGCTGCACGCCTCCGAACTTTACGAATCGGCCATGGGTGAAGAGTTCGCGAAACTCGGGATTGAAGTCACGCCCACCCTCAATCTCGCGCAGATGATGAAGCAGAAAGGCGAAAGCGTGACCGCCTTGACCAAAGGCATCGAGTTTCTGTTTCGCAAGTACAAGGCGCAATGGATCAAAGGCTGGGGACGTATCGCGGGGCCAGGCCGAGTCATCGTTACCGATGCCCAGGGCGTGGAGACCGAGTTGCAGGCCAAGGACATCATCATCGCCACCGGCTCCGAACCGACGTCGTTGCCCGGTGTGGACATCGATAACAAACGCATTCTGGACTCCACCGGCGCGCTGTCTTTGCCCGAGGTGCCCAAACATCTGGTGGTGATTGGCGCAGGCGTGATCGGCCTGGAGTTGGGCTCGGTATGGCGACGTCTGGGGGCGAAAGTCACGGTCGTGGAATACCTCGATCACGTTGCGCACGGTACGGATCTGGAAACCGGCAAGACCTTGCAGCGTTCGCTGTCGCGCCAGGGCATTGACTTCAAGCTGAGCTCGAAAGTCACCACGGCCACCGTATCCGGTCAGGGTGTAAGCCTGAGCGTGGAACCGGCTGCCGGTGGTGAGGCGCAGCTGATCGAAGCCGATTACGTGCTGGTTTCCATCGGACGTCGGCCGTACACCAAGGGCCTGGGGTTGGAGACGGTGGGCCTTGAGGTGGACAAGCGCGGCATGCTGGCGAACAAGGGTCATCGAACGGCGGCAGAGAATATCTGGGTTATTGGCGATGTCACCTCCGGGCCAATGCTGGCGCACAAGGCTGAAGACGAGGCAAACGTGTGCCTGGAGCGCATCGTCGGCAAAGCCGGTGAGGTTAATTACAACCTGATCCCCAACGTGATTTACACCCGACCGGAGCTGGCCAGCGTGGGCAAGACCGAAGAACAGCTCAAAGCCGATGGACGCGCCTACAAGGTCGGTAAATTCCCGTTCAGCGCCAACAGCCGCTCCAAGGTCAACCATGAAACCGATGGCTTTGCCAAAGTGCTGGCTGACGAACGCACCGACGAGATACTTGGCGTACATCTGGTGGGGCCAAGCGTCAGCGAGATAATCGCCGAGTTCTGCGTGGCCATGGAATTTGCGGCATCGTCCGAGGACATCGGCCTGATCAGCCACGCGCACCCGACCCGCTCCGAAGCCCTGCGCCAGGCGGCGATGAGCGTGACTGGGTTGCCGACGCAGACTTAACAAGCAAGGGACCACAAGACTTGCTTGCGGAGACTACGGTTCAGCCTCTGAAAACTGCTGAATCAACCGACCTCTTCGCGAGCAAGCTGGCCCCCATATATCTGCGAATCTGAAGGGTCTCCCAGGTGAACCGCGTAATCCAGACACAATTTCGGCACATCTAAATCGTAATTATTTATGTTTTTTGCGAACAAGAGGCTGTGTTTGTTATCTGTTGTCGGTAGCTTGGCGTTCAGCAAGGAGTCGTAGCGCGCAATTTTCGTGTGCAGGATGCACAGTACTCGTTAGGGGCTTCACCTTATGAATCGCAGGACTCTTCTGAAAGCATCCATGGCGTTGGCGGCTTATAGCAGCGTGCCCGCCTCGGGGCTTTTCGCTGCACGCGCTATGGCCGCCACGGCTGATGGCGATATCGAACACTTTGACTTCGACGCACTCAAGGCCCACGCCAGGCAGCTGGCGGGCCGGGGTTATGTCAGCACCAAGCAAGTGTTGCCGCCCGTACTGGCTAATATGACGCCCCAGCAGTTCAACGCGATCAAGTATGACGCCGGGCATTCCTTGTGGAACGAGCTTCATGGCCAACTGGACGTGCATTTCTTCCACGTCGGCATGGGCTTCAAGACACCCGTCCGGATGTACAGCGTTGATCCCAAGACCAAAGCATCGCGCGAAGTCCATTTCCGCCACGAACTGTTCAACTACGAGACCAGTGGCATCGATAAATCCTTGGTCAAGGGCGACCTTGGTTTTGCTGGCTTCAAGTTGTTCAAGGCGCCTGAAATCGCCATCAACGACGTAGTGTCGTTCCTCGGCGCCAGCTACTTCCGTGCCGTGGACAGCAACAAGCAGTACGGTTTGTCGGCCCGTGGCCTGGCCATCGATACCTACGCCAAGCGTCAGGAAGAATTCCCCGACTTCACCAAGTTCTGGTTCGAAACGCCGGACAAAAACGCCACGCGCTTCGTGGTCTACGCACTGCTCGACTCGCCGAGCTGCACCGGTGCGTACCGCTTCGACATCGACTGCCAGTCCGGGCAGGTGGTGATGGACATCGACGCGAACATCAATGCCCGCACCGACATTGATCAGATGGGCATCTCGCCGATGACCAGTATGTTCAGCTGCGGCAACCACGAACGCCGCATGTGCGACACCATTCACCCGCAGATCCACGACTCGGATCGTCTGGCCATGTGGCGCGGCAATGGCGAGTGGATCTGTCGTCCGTTGAACAACCCGCCGAGCCTGCAATTCAACGCCTTTGCCGACAAAGACCCTAAAGGTTTCGGTCTGGTGCAGACCGATCACGAGTTCGCCAGCTATCAGGACACCGTGGACTGGTACCACCGTCGTCCGAGCCTGTGGGTCGAGCCGACCACAGCCTGGGGCGAAGGCGCAGTCAACCTGGTGGAAATCGTCACCACTGGCGAGACCATGGACAACATCGTGGTGTTCTGGACCCCCAAGGACAAGATCAAGGCCGGGCAGTCGGTCAACTACGGCTACAAGCTCTATTGGGCACCGCTACCACCCGTGCGCACGCCGTTAGCCCAGGTCCACGCGACGCGGTCCGGCATGGGAGGTTTCACCGAAGGCTGGGCACCGGGCGAGCATTATCCGAAATTCTGGGCCCGTCGTTTTGCCGTGGACTTCAACGGTGGCGGGCTGGAAAGCCTGCCCGAAGGCACAGCCATCGAGCCTATCGTGACGGTCTCCCACGGCAAGCTGCAGGAGTTCAACATTCTCAAGCTGCCGGACATCAAAGGCTATCGGATCATCTTCGACTGGCTGCCGGACAGCGATTCGGTCGAGCCGGTGCAAATGCGCATGTTCATCCGCACCCAGGATCGCACCCTGAGCGAAACCTGGCTGTATCAGTACTTCCCGCCAGCGCCTGAAAAACGTAAATACCCGTCCTGAGTAAAGTCGAACAGGAGGTGGTCGCCCGATCACCTCCTGTTTTATTTTTAGCGTCAAATTTTAATCATCCGTTAATTCAACAGGTTGCAAACTACCCGAAGCGACGCCCATCGGATGCTGCGCAAAATTTGACGAATTGATTGACAGCTTCGCGAACTCAGGCTGATATAGCCCCTGTCACTTCTGATACACCCCTCCTGATCTGTACCCGCATTGCCCATTCTCAAGGGTCGATGGGCGGTAGCGTGCTCGCGGTTCCAAATTCAAGAACCCATTACCTGAACGAACGCTATCGCGGGCACGCGCGCTCCTCCGGTTACTGCTACTCCCCCTTTAA
Organism: Pseudomonas viridiflava; assembly: GCF_900601905.1. Taxonomy (GTDB): domain Bacteria; phylum Pseudomonadota; class Gammaproteobacteria; order Pseudomonadales; family Pseudomonadaceae; genus Aquipseudomonas. Next base: position 334,450 of record NZ_UWFA01000137.1, on the reverse strand, counting down.
ATACCCCAAAGGCAGAAAAACATGATGTTGAACTCTGCGAACGACAGCGGCGCGAAGACGTCGATCATGTCCTTCAACAAATCGACGCTGGTGGTATGGATTGCCATCAGTCTGATCGTGGTCGAAACCTTTTCCGGCGCGCTGCGCTTTTACTTCGACCAGGCAGGCATCGCCTCACTGCTCTATCTGCCCAAAGTCGCCTGTCTGGTGATGTTTGGTCTGGAGTTGCGCGACTACAAAGCCGGGCGAGTGGTGTGGCTGGGCCTGCTGCTGTTGATGATTTCCTCAGTGCTGGCGATGCTGCATGGCGCGTCGCTGTACAACATTGCATTCGGTTTGTTCGTCATCAGCCCGCTGCTGTTCGGGTTGGTCTGCAGCGAGCATCTGATCCATCAGCGACGCCTGTTTCTGTGGGTCATCGGGCTTTGTCTGCTGGCCTCCCTGATTGGCGTTGCCCTGGACAAAATGACCACCGTGCCCTGGAAAGGCTATGCCTACAGCGTTGGCGAGGTGGAGCTGAGCGCCAATACCGCGTGGAGCGCTGGCAGTGAGGACCGCATCGCCGGTTTTGCCAGGGTCTCCAACGTGCTGTCGATCCTGATCGCGATCTACGCGCTGTATCTGGCGATGTTCGTTCGCTCCTGGTTGGTGCTGCTGGCATTGAGCGCTGCAGCGCTCTACGGCATCGTCCTGACCACCAGCAAAGCGCCAGCCGCCGCCTTCGTGGTGACCATGGGCCTGCTGCTGCTCAGCCACCTGCGCTGGACCACGCGTATTGTCTGCGTGATCGCGGTCTTGGGTGGCCTGACCCTGCCTCTGGTGGGGCTGGTCTATGACTTTGATATGCGCACCGTCAGCAGTAGCAGCGACTCCCTCGGCTCGCTGTATGACCGGCTGATCAACACGTGGCCCTATCTGGTGGAGATCATTGAAAACCTCGGCTGGGGCTATACGGGAGCGGGCTTTGGCCTGTTTGGCAGCCCGGCATCGATGTTTCCGGTGGCCGGGGCTGAACTGCTGACCGGGGCTGACAGCAGCGCCATGTACCTGTGGGCGATGTTCGGTGTGATGGGCCCGCTGTTGTACGCGCTGCAGATCCCGTTGTTTTTCGCCCTGAGCAACCAGGACAGCCGCATTGGTCGCGCCCTGCTGGCAATCACCTTTTGCTGCTGCCTGGTCAGCTGGACCACTGACATGTTCGAAGTGACCATCGCCAATCTGTTTCTCGGCCTTGGGATGGGTCATGTGTTGTCCGGCAAGCTGCTGGACAGCCGCAAGACCGCAAGGCCGCAAGCGTTTCAACTGGCGCCTCCGGCCACCTCGTATTGACCGCTACGCCACGGCTATCGACCCCTGAGCTTTGCGCTCCCTGCCACGAAGACACGCCAATGGACTTCAGAAAAGACATCAATGGACTGCGCGCCATCGCGGTGATTGCCGTGCTGCTTTTCCATTTCAATCCCGACTGGTTACCCGGCGGGTTTGCCGGGGTGGATATCTTCTTTGTGATCTCCGGGTACCTGATCACGGGGATCATCCTGCGCAGCCTGAAGGCCGGGAACTTCAGCCTGCTGGCGTTTTACAAATCCCGCGCCAGACGCATCATCCCGGCCCTCGCGGTGCTGTGTTTCGTGCTCCTGCTGGTGGGCTGGTTCTACCTCCTGCCACCGGACTACAGCGCGCTGGGCAAGCACATCGCCGGTAGCCTGGGTTTTGTATCGAACATCGTCTACTGGTTCGAGGCAGGCTATTTCACGGCCAGCGCTCATGAGAAATGGCTGCTGCATACGTGGTCGCTGTCGGTGGAATGGCAGTTCTACATGATCTACCCCGTGGTCCTCTTGGCATTGAGCCGAGTAATCGCTGTGCAGCACCTGCGCTGGCTGATCCTGGCAGGCTGCCTGGCGGGCCTGGGCTTTTGCGTGTTCGCCTCGTTCATCTGGCCAGAGCCTGCGTTTTACCTGTTACCGACCCGGGCCTGGGAATTACTGGTGGGAGGCGTCGCCTGTGTCTTTCCGATCAAGCTGCGCGGGTTGCATCAGCGAGCCCTGGAAGCGGTCGGCTTGAGCCTGATGCTGGCGAGCTTCTTCTTGCTGTCGGAGAAAGATGTCTGGCCAGGCTATCTGGCGTTGCTGCCGGTGCTCGGAACGCTGGCGGTGATCATGGCCGCCCGGCAGGATTCCCTGATGACCGGCAACCGGTTCTCACAATGGACCGGCACGCTCTCCTACTCGCTGTACCTCTGGCACTGGCCGGTGGTGGTGTTGATGAGTTATGCCGGGTATCTGGGCGATGCGAGTCATGCGTTACTGGGCATTGCCTGCGCCTTCGCGCTCGGGCTGGCGTCTTATCAGTTGATTGAAAAACCACCCGCCAACACTGCGCCCAGACGCCGCTGGACCTTTGCCACCGCCAGCGGCCTGATCAGCGCGTTGTTTGTCGCGGCGGGCGCGGTGAACGCGACAGAGGGGGCGGTCTCGCCGCTGCGGGCCGTGAGCATTTCCGACCAGGCGCGATTCGTTCAGAGCTACGCCAATCGTTACCAGAACCTGTATGAAATCTACTGGCTCAAGTGTGATGCGTTTTCGGCCTTTGCCCAGCGCCAGCAGTCTGCCATCGACCCATCGTGCACCCGGCAGCGCGGCCATGGCGGCGTGTTTCTGTGGGGCGACTCCCACGCCCAGGCGCTGTCACTGGGGTTGCGCACGCTGCTGGCAGCGGACACGCCGTTCTATCAAGTGGCGTCGGCGGGCTGTAAACCCAGCCTGAGCCAAGACCCGGGCCGCGCAACCCTGCCGCGTCTGAGTTGCAATTACTCCAACAGAACGGCGCTGGAAAGTATTCAGAAGTTGCAGCCGGAGGTGGTCGTGATTGCCCAGAAGGATCAGCACGACAAAACCCACTGGAGCGAAATCGCCGCCCGGTTGCGCAGCTACGGCGTCAAACATGTCGTCCTGCTCGGGCCGCTGCCCCAGTGGAACCCTTCCCTGCCCAGCGTCATCGCCAACCGCCACTGGGGCCAGACGCAAACCCACATCACAGACCCGGCGCTCGATCAGAGCGTCATGGCCGCCGATCGCGCCACCCAACGTCAGATCGATCCGCAGGCGGTGGATTTCATTTCACTGATCGACAAACTCTGCGTGGCCAATTCCTGCCTGGTGCGCGTGCAGAAGGACAACTCGTTGTTGCAGTTCGACTCCGGCCACCTGAGCGAGGAAGGCTCGATGTATATCGTGAAAAACTTTGTCATGCCGGAATTGAGCAAGCAGTCGATACACTGACCCACGAGGCCATCACAACGCCCGCCTGGCCTGCCCACGCGGGCTTTTTTTCCCGAAAACTCACGCCATCGCTACGTGGGCTTGTGAAGGTGATCACCCCAAACCCGTGGAAACAGGAAAAGTATATTGTCGCTAAATGCATCGAAAACACGTCAATATTTCATAATCTATCAGGGACATTGGTAGAAATTATTCAAGAATGGCGGACCCGCGCCCTAGGCTTAGACTCTCAAAACAACCAAGAAGAGAGAGAAGCCTCATGTATTTACCACGCTCCCATATCGCCGTTAGCCTGATCGGCGCGAGTCTGATAGCCAGTTCTGCAGCGTATGCCGACACCCTGACCCGGGATAACGGCGCTCCGGTTGGCGACAACCAGAATTCCCAGACTGCGGGTGCCACCGGCCCGGTCCTCCTGCAAGACGTCCAGCTTCTGCAAAAACTCCAGCGTTTTGACCGCGAGCGCATTCCAGAGCGCGTGGTGCACGCGCGTGGCACCGGCGTCCACGGCGAGTTCATCGCCACTGAAGGTGCGGCGGATCTGAGTAAGGCCAAGGTCTTCAGCAAGGGCGAACACACCCCGGTGTTCGTGCGCTTCTCCTCGGTGGTACACGGCAACCACTCCCCGGAAACCCTGCGTGACCCGCGCGGTTTCGCCACCAAGTTCTACACCGCCGACGGCAACTGGGACCTGGTCGGCAACAACTTCCCGACCTTCTTCATTCGCGACGCCATCAAGTTCCCGGACATGGTGCACGCCTTCAAGCCGGACCCGCGCACCAATCTGGATGACGACTCGCGACGTTTCGACTTCTTCTCCCATGTACCGGAAGCCACCCGGACCCTGACCCTGCTGTACTCCAACGAAGGAACCCCGGCGAGCTATCGCACCATGGACGGCAACGGGGTTCACGCCTACAAGCTGGTCAATGCCAAGGGCGAAGTGAACTACGTGAAGTTTCACTGGAAAAGCCTGCAAGGCCTGAAGAACCTCGATCCGCAGCAGGTGGCTGAAGTTCAGGCCAAGGACTACAGCCACTTGACCAACGATCTGGTTGGCGCGATCAACAAGGGCGACTTCCCGAAATGGGACCTGTACGTGCAGGTGATCAAGCCCGAGGACCTGGCCAAATTCGACTTCGACCCGCTGGACGCCACCAAGATCTGGCCCGGCATCCCGGAGCGCAAGGTGGGCCAGATGGTCCTCAACAAGAATGTGGATAACTTCTTCCAGGAAACCGAACAGGTCGCCATGGCACCTGCCAACGTGGTGCCGGGTATCGAGCCCTCTGAAGACCGTCTGCTACAGGGCCGGGTGTTTTCCTATGCCGACACCCAGCTGTATCGCGTCGGTACCAATGTCATGAGCTTGCCCATCAACGCACCGAGGGTGAAGGTCAACAATGGTAATCAGGATGGCTCGCTCAATGCAGGGCACACCACCAGTGGCGTCAATTACGAGCCAAGTCGGCTGAACCCACGTCCTTCTGTTGACGCCGCCCGTTACAGCCAACTGCCGCTGTCCGGCAGCACTGAGCAGGCCAAAATCCAGCGTGAGCAGAACTTCAAGCAGGCGGGTGATCTGTATCGCTCCTACAGCGAGAAGGATCGCATGGACCTGATCAAAAGCTTCGGGGAATCGCTGTCGACCACGGATGCTGAAAGCAAGAACATCATGCTGTCGTTTCTCTACAAGGCTGATCCGGAATACGGCACCGGCGTGACCAAAGTCGCCAGGGGTGACCTGGACAAGGTCAAGCAACTGGCCGCCGCGCTGAAGGACTGACCCCCTTGCGGCCCGCATCCTCAGGGGGCGGGTCGCAGTGGCTGAAGAGGACAACATGATGCGCAGAATAATGACCCTGGTGCTGCTGTGCATTGCCAGCAGCACGGCTTATGCCGACCCGCCCGCCGACGCTTCCTCCGGCACCCGTCAACAATTGCGCGAGCTGTTTTTCCAGGCAGCACGGGAGGGTCGCGACGACATGCTCAATGAATTCATCGATGCAAGATTCGACCTGAACGTCCAGGACGAAAAAGGCTACACCGCGCTGATTCTTGCGGCGTATCACGGCCACCCGACTGCCGTGACGCAGCTGCTGAATGCCGGGGCAGATCCCTGCGCCAAGGATCTACGAGGCAACACGGCCTTGATGGGCGCGATCTTCAAGGGCGAACTCAGCATCGCTCGACAATTGGTCGCCGCCAACTGCGCGCCGGATCAACGCAACAACGCGGGACAGACCGCCGCCATGTACGCCGCGTTGTTTCATCGCAAAGACATCCTTGACTCCCTGGCCGCCAAAGGCGCAGACCTCAACGCCACCGACGCCATGGGCAATAAGGTGCAGAACCTTGAGCGCGGCGAGTTTCAGCCATTGCCTGCCAGGTAACTTATCCACAGTGCAGTGGACTGTAGGAGCGCGGTGCCCACGGTAAACGATAACCAAGTGTATCCAGCTGATCCGCGTCGACGGGTTAGCGGCAAGCCTGGCTCCAACGGAGATTCTCGCGATTCAACGCCACGAATGCCGTGCTCGTTTACTTCAACTTACAGATTTCTATTTTTGAACGGCTACTAAATGTTAGATTGCCCGCCTCATTTCGCCCGGCTGTTTGCTGGTGGAGGCACTACATGAATGAGCTACTGACACGTCGCCAGGTCCTCGGCGGCATCAGCCTGCTAAGTCTGGGCATGATCGCGGGCTGCGATAGCTCCAGCGCCCTGTCGTTCAAATACGGCAAAGACCTGAGCAACAAGATTCTGGGCCGAACCTTCAAGCTCAAGGATCCGCAAGGCAACGTGAAAACCCTGTCGAGCTTCCGCGGCCTGATGCCCATGGTGTTCTTCGGTTTCACCCAATGCCCGGCAGTCTGCCCAACTACCCTGGCCCGCGCCGCGCAGATCAAGAAGCTGCTGGGCAAGGACGGCGACATCTTTCAGGTGATCTTCATTACGGTGGACCCGGAGCGCGACAAGCCCGAGATGCTCGACGCGTACGTCAAAGCCTTCGACCCGTCATTTGTCGCTCTGTACGGCACGCTTGAAGAAACGGCGCAAACCGCGAAGGAATTTGACGTGTTCTACGAAAAGATCCCCGCCGGTTCCACGTACACCATGTCCCACACCGCGACCAGCTACGTATTTGATACCCGTGGCGTCCTGCGCCTGGGCTTGTCGCATTCTCTGTCCGCCCAACAGTGTGCAGAAGACCTGCTCACCGTCATGGAAGTCTGCTGATGAACATGCATTTCGCTGCACGACCAATCAAAGCCCTGCTCGCTCTTTCGCTGCTGTGCATCGCCGCTCAGGCCTCTGCGCAGACGGTGGTCAGCGACGCGTGGGTCAGGGCCACAGTGCCAGGCCAACAGTCCACCGGCGCCTTCATGACCGTGACTGCCAGCACCGACAGCAAGCTGGTCAGCGCCCAGTCTGCGGTGGCCAAGACAGTCCAGATCCACCAGTCCTCCATGGCCAACGATGTCATGAGCATGCAGGAAGTCGCGTCTGTCGAATTGCCGGCGGGCAAACCAGTGACCCTGGACTCCAACAGCTACCACATCATGCTGATCGACCTGCAGAAACAGGTCAAAGAAGGCGATCAGGTGCCAATCACCCTGACCGTTGAAGATGCAAAAGGCACCATGCAGAACATTGAAGTCCAGACGACTGCCCGGGCACTGACCGCACCGGATCATGGGGCGATGCATGATCACAGCAAGATGCATTGAGGCGCTGGCTAACTCAAATGCTTGAAAAAAAACCCCTCGGATGAGGGGTTTTTTTTTTCAGTACACGCTGCGGATAACTTATTCCACAGTCACCGATTTCGCCAGGTTACGCGGCTGGTCGACATCGGTACCTTTCAATACCGCAACGTAGTACGAAAGCAGCTGCAACGGAATGGTGTAGAGAATCGGCGCCAGTGCATCAACGATATGCGGCATGGCGATCACGTGGGTGCCTTCGCCGTTGGTCATGCCCGCTTGCTCATCGGCAAACACGATCAACTCACCGCCCCGGGCGCGGACTTCCTGCAGGTTGGATTTGAGCTTCTCCAACAGCTCGTTGTTTGGCGCCACGGTAACCACCGGCATGTCGCTGTCGACCAGCGCCAGCGGGCCGTGCTTGAGTTCGCCAGCCGGGTAGGCCTCGGCGTGGATATAGGAGATCTCTTTAAGCTTGAGCGCACCTTCCATAGCCACCGGGAACTGTGCGCCGCGACCGAGGAATAAGGTGTGGTTCTTCTCGGCGAACAGCTCGGCGACCTTTTCAATGGTGCCGTCCATTGCCAGCGCTTCACCCAGGCGAGTAGGCAGACGACGCAGTTCTTCTACCAGCTCGGCTTCAACGCCTTCGCCCAGGGTGCCTTTGATCTGACCCAGTGAGAGCGTCAGCAAGAGCAGGCCCACCAGCTGAGTAGTGAACGCTTTGGTCGAGGCAACGCCAATTTCCGGACCGGCCTGAGTCAGCAGGGTCAGGTCAGATTCGCGCACCAGGGAGCTGATGCTGACGTTGCAGATCGCCAGGCTGGCGAGAAAGCCCAGTTCCTTGGCGTTGCGCAGCGCAGCCAGGGTGTCGGCCGTTTCGCCAGACTGGGAAATCGAAACGAACAGGGTGTCTGGCTGCACCACAACCTTGCGGTAGCGGAACTCGCTGGCCACTTCCACCTGGCACGGGATGCCCGCCAGGCCTTCAAGCCAGTAACGCGCAACCATGCCTGCGTGATAACTGGTGCCACAGGCGACGATCTGCACATTGCGTACTTTGGCGAACAGCTCGGCGGCTTGTGGACCGAAGGCTTGAACCAGCACCTGCTCCTGACCCAGACGACCTTCAAGGGTGCGCTGCACGACTTTTGGCTGCTCGTGGATTTCCTTGAGCATGAAGTGGCGGAACTCACCTTTGTCAGCGGCCTCTGCTCCTTCACGGTGTTGCACGACTTCGCGCTCGACCGGCAAGCCGTCCACCGACCAGATCTGCACGCTTTCGCGACGGATCTCGGCGATGTCACCTTCCTCCAGATACATGAAACGGTCAGTGACCTGACGCAGCGCGAGCTGGTCGGACGCAAGGAAGTTCTCGCCCAGACCCAGGCCAATCACCAACGGGCTGCCACTGCGGGCGGCCAGCAGGCGATCGGGCTGTTTGGCGCTGATCACGGCCAGGCCATAGGCACCATGCAGCTCTTTGACGGCGGCCTTGAGGGCAACGGTCAGGTCCGGGGTGTCTTTGAGCTTGTGGTGCAGCAGGTGGACGATGACTTCGGTGTCGGTGTCGGACGAGAACACATAGCCCAGGCCCTTGAGGCGCTCGCGCAGGACTTCATGGTTCTCGATGATGCCGTTGTGAACTACCGCCAGTTCATCCGCAGAGAAATGCGGGTGGGCGTTACGCTCGCAAGGCGCGCCGTGGGTGGCCCAGCGGGTGTGAGCGATGCCCAGACGACCGAGCAAAGGTTCGCCTGCCAAAGCTTGCTCAAGCTCGCTGACCTTGCCGGAGCGGCGGCGACGCTCAAGCACACCGGAATTGCTGAAAAGCGCTACGCCCGCGCTGTCGTAGCCACGGTATTCCAGGCGCTTGAGGCCTTCGAGCAAGATGGCGGTAATGTTGCGTTCAGCAACGGCGCCGACGATTCCACACATAACTTTTCTCCTAGCTGACAGCGGCGCAAATCAGGTTTATGCCGCGGGCTTGTATCTGTTCGCGTGCCTCAAAGGGCAGGCGATCATCAGTAATCAGGGTATGGATGCTGCTCCAGGGCAGCTCCAGATTAGGGATCTTGCGTCCAACTTTGTCGGCTTCGACCATCACGACGACTTCCCGAGCGACCTCTGCCATGACCCGGCTGAGCCCGAGCAACTCGTTGAAGGTGGTCGTGCCCCGAACCAGATCGATACCATCGGCACCGATGAACAGCTGATCGAAATCGTAGGACCGCAGCACCTGCTCGGCGACCTGGCCTTGAAACGATTCGGAATGCGGGTCCCAAGTGCCCCCGGTCATCAACAACACAGGCTCATGTTCCAGTTCGCTGAGCGCACTGGCCACGTGCAACGAATTGGTCATCACCACCAGACCGGGCTGCTTGCCCAGCTCAGGGATCAGGGCCGCCGTCGTGCTACCGCTATCGACGATGATCCGCGCATGTTCGCGGATAAGCAGCACGGCTGCGCGGGCGATGGCCTGTTTGTATTTGGAGACTGGCTGCGCGGGTTCGCCGATCAGCTCCTGCGGCAAGGTCACCGCGCCGCCATAACGACGAAGCAGCAGGCCGTTGCTTTCCAGTGCGGCGAGATCCTTGCGAACCGTAACTTCGGAAGTTTCGAAGCGCTTGGCCAGCTCATCCACGCTCACTTCACCCTGCTCATTAAGTAGAGCGAGGATGTTGTGGCGTCTTTGGGGTGTATTACGTTTCGACATGAGCGGTCTTTAATTTCGTTTCGAAAGATAACGAAGGCAATCAAAACCTATTGAAGGGGATTGGTCAAGTTCTGAATACAGGTCGTAGAAGATTTAGACCTGTGGGAGCGAGCTTGCTCGCGAAGGCAATCTTCCTCCATCCAAAAATAGAATTGGATGTACCTGCCTCTTCGCGAGCAAGCTCGCTCCCACAAAACATGATCATTTCGGCCTACTGTGGATAACTTCAGTCCTTTTTGGCCTTCACCGGACGCTTCCAGCCGTCGATGTTGCGCTGGCGTGCTCGGCCCACGGCAAGCTGGGACTTATCCACATCCTGGGTGATGGTCGAGCCGGCTGCCGTGTTGGAGCCGTCGCCGATGGTCACGGGGGCGATCAAGGAATTGTTCGAGCCGATGAACACATCTTCGCCAATCAGCGTTTTGTGTTTGTTGGCGCCGTCGTAGTTGACCGTGATGGTCCCGGCGCCCACGTTCGTCCGGGCGCCGATCACGGTATCGCCCAGATAGGTGAGATGACCTGCCTTCACCCCTTCGCCCAAATGAGCGTTTTTCAACTCCACAAAGTTACCCACATGGGCCTTGGCTTCCAGCACGCTGCCGGGGCGCAGGCGAGCGAACGGGCCGGCATCGCTGCCCTCGCCCATGATCGCGCCATCCAGGTGACTATTGGCCTTGATCACCACGCCTTTGCGCAAGGTGCTGTCCTTGATGACGCAGTTCGGGCCGATGACAACGTCGTCCTCGATCACCACGCGCCCTTCAAGAATCACGTTGATATCAATCAGCACATCGCGGCCCACTGTCACCTCACCGCGCACGTCAAAACGTGCCGGGTCGCGTAGCGTCACACCCAACGCCATCAACCGACGAGCTTCGCGCTGCTGATAATGGCGCTCCAGCTCGGCGAGTTGCCTGCGATCATTGGCGCCCTGGACTTCCATTGCATCCAGTGGCTGCTCGGTGGCCACCACCAGACCGTCATTGACCGCCATGGCAATCACGTCGGTGAGGTAATACTCACCCTGAGCGTTATTGTTCGACAGGCGTCCCAACCAGTCGGCCAATCGCTTGCCCGGGACTGCAAGAATGCCGGTGTTGCCTTCGGTAATCGCTTTCTGAGCGTCGGTTGCGTCCTTGTGCTCAACGATGGCACAGACACGGTCTTGCGCATCGCGCACGATACGGCCATAGCCGGTTGGGTCCTGGAGATTGACCGTCAGCAGCGCGAGCTGATCTGCGCTGACGTTCTTGAGCAGGCGTTCGAGGGTTTCCACTTCGATCAGGGGAACATCGCCGTACAGGATCAGCACGTTCTCTGCGCTCAGTTCCGGCAGCGCCTGGGCGACTGCATGGCCGGTACCCAGCTGTTTGTCCTGCATCACGAAATTCAGATCATCCGCTGCCAAACGCTCCCGGACCACCTCAGCGCCGTGGCCGATGACCACATGGATACGTTTGGGCGAGAGCTTGCGGGCGCTGTGGATAACATGGCCGAGCATCGAATCGCCAGCGACGGGATGCAGGACCTTGGGAAGTGCCGAACGCATGCGAGTGCCTTGGCCGGCCGCGAGAATAACGATATCGAGAGACATGGGGAGTTCCAACTGAGCGCGGCGGTCGCTGGCCTGTACGAGACCCACAAGCGTCGGCTGATTCTGAAAAAAGAAAAAGGGTAGCCGAGGCTACCCTTTTACTCAATCGCGCAGAAAAGTGACGCCGGATTAACCGCCGTACTTCTTGCGAATTTGCTGAACGGTACGCAGCTGAGCTGCGGCCTCGGCCAGACGAGCAGTCGCAGATCCGTAATCGAAATCTGCGCCTTTCTCGTTCAGGGCCTTCTCGGCTGCCTTCACGGCAGCTTGAGCGGAGGCTTCGTCCAGGTCATCAGCGCGTTGCACAGTGTCGGCAAGCACCTTGACCATGTTCGGCTGAACCTCAAGGAAACCGCCGGAGATGTAAAACACCTCGGCAGCTCCGCCCTGCTTGATCAAGCGGATCGGACCTGGTTTCAGATCAGTGATCAGCGGCGCGTGGCCTGGAGCGATACCGATATCACCCAGGTTACCGTGCGCAATCACCATCTCGACCAGACCGGAGAAAATCTCTCCTTCCGCGCTGACGATATCGCAATGGACTGTTATAGCCATTTGCTTGCCTCGACCTGATTAGCGCCCGTTTCCGGGCGCTGGGATTACAGTTTCTTGGCTTTCTCGATCGCTTCTTCGATGCCGCCGACCATGTAGAACGCTTGTTCTGGCAGGTGGTCGTAGTCACCGTTGAGGATGCCTTTGAAGCCAGCAATGGTGTCTTTCAGGGAAACGTATTTACCCGATGCACCAGTAAAGACTTCAGCCACGAAGAACGGTTGCGACAGGAAGCGCTGGATCTTACGAGCACGGTTAACCAACTGTTTGTCGGTCTCCGACAGCTCGTCCATACCCAGGATCGCGATGATGTCCTTCAGCTCTTTGTAACGCTGCAACACGTACTGTACGCCGCGAGCGGTGTCGTAGTGTTCCTGGCCGATAACGTTCGGGTCCAGCTGGCGCGAAGTCGAATCCAGTGGATCTACCGCCGGGTAGATACCCAGGGAAGCGATGTCACGGGACAGTACGACGGTTGCATCCAAGTGAGCAAACGTGGTCGCTGGCGACGGGTCAGTCAAGTCATCCGCAGGTACGTATACCGCCTGGATGGAAGTGATCGAACCGTTTTTGGTGGAAGTGATGCGCTCTTGCAGAGTGCCCATCTCTTCAGCCAGGGTCGGCTGGTAACCTACTGCGGAAGGCATACGGCCCAGCAGTGCGGATACTTCAGTACCGGCCAGTGTGTAACGGTAGATGTTGTCGACGAACAACAGAACGTCGTTACCTTCGTCACGGAACTTCTCGGCCATGGTCAGGCCGGTCAGTGCTACGCGCAGACGGTTACCCGGCGGCTCGTTCATCTGACCGTAAACCAGTGCCACTTTGTCCAGAACGTTGGAGTCCTTCATCTCGTGGTAGAAGTCGTTACCCTCACGGGTACGCTCGCCCACACCGGCGAACACGGAATAACCGCTGTGCTCGATGGCGATGTTACGGATCAGTTCCATCATGTTTACGGTTTTGCCTACACCGGCACCACCGAACAGACCGACTTTACCGCCTTTGGCGAACGGGCAGACCAGGTCGATAACCTTGATGCCGGTTTCCAGCAGGTCGTTGCCGCCAGCTTGCTCAGCGAAGGACGGCGCAGGACGGTGAATGCCCCAGCGTTCTTCGGTGTCAATCGGGCCAGCTTCGTCGATCGGGTTACCCAGAACGTCCATGATCCGGCCCAGGGTCGCTTTACCGACAGGTACGGAAATGGCTTTGCCGGAGTCTGTGACTTCCAGACCACGCTTCAAGCCCTCGGTGGAGCCCATCGCAATGGTACGAACCACGCCGTCGCCCAGCTGCTGCTGAACTTCCAGGGTGGTCCCTGCCGCGCTTTGAACCAACAGCGCGTTGTAGATGCTCGGTACGCTATCGCGTGGGAATTCCACGTCGATCACGGCGCCGATGATTTGAACGATACGTCCGCTACTCATTAGCTGGTTCCTCTAATATTTGAACCGTTAAACCGCGGCAGCGCCGCCGACGATTTCCGAGATCTCTTGGGTGATCGCTGCCTGACGCGCCTTGTTGTAGATCAGCTGCAAATCGCTGATCAAATCACCGGCGTTGTCTGTGGCGTTCTTCATCGCGATCATCCGCGCTGCTTGTTCAGCTGCGTTGTTCTCGACCACCGCCTGGTACACCTGCGACTCAACGTAGCGAACCATCAAGCCGTCCAGCAGCTCTTTGGCATCGGGTTCGTAGAGGTAGTCCCAGTGGTGCTTGAGTTTCTGATCCGGGGTTGCCACCAGCGGAATCAACTGTTCCACCGTTGGCTGTTGCGTCATGGTGTTGATGAACTTGTTGGATACCACGGACAGGCGATCAATACGGCCATCCAGGTAGGCATCCAGCATCACCTTGACGCTGCCGATCAAATCATTGATCGACGGCTCTTCGCCCAAGTGGCTGATCGCAGCGACGACGTTACCGCCGAAGTTGCGGAAGAATGCCGCACCTTTGCTGCCAACCACGCACAGATCAATCTCTACGCCGTTTTCACGGTTTACCGCCATGTCCTTGACCAGAGCCTTGAACAGGTTGGTATTCAAGCCACCGCACAGACCACGGTCACTGCTCACTACGACATAACCAACGCGCTTTACTTCGCGCTCGATCATGAACGGGTGGCGGTATTCCGGGTTGGCGTTGGCCAGATGACCAATCACCTGGCGGATGCGCTCCGCGTAAGGACGGCTAGCAGCCATGCGCATTTGAGCCTTGCGCATTTTGCTGACCGCCACTTTTTCCATGGCGCTGGTGATCTTTTGCGTGCTTTTGATGCTCGCAATCTTGCTGCGAATCTCTTTTGCGCCTGCCATGTAACACCTATCAGGTTAGCAAGCGGGAGCCTCGCGGCCCCCGCTGCGGCTTACCAGGTTTGGGTGGCCTTGAACTTCTCGATACCGGCTTTCATGCCAGCGTCGATTTCGTCATTGAAGTCACCCTTCACGTTGATCTTCGCCATCAAATCGGCGTGATCGCGGTTGAAGTAAGCAATCAGCGCTTGTTCAAAGCTGCCAATCTTGGCGATTTCGATGTCGGTCAGGAACCCACGCTCAGCGGCATACAGCGACAGCGCCATGTCAGCGATCGACATTGGTGCGTATTGCTTCTGCTTCATCAGCTCGGTAACGCGCTGACCATGCTCAAGTTGCTTACGGGTCGCTTCGTCCAGGTCAGAAGCGAACTGGGCGAATGCCGCCAGTTCACGATACTGAGCCAGAGCGGTACGGATACCACCGGAGAGCTTCTTGATGATCTTGGTCTGAGCGGCACCACCCACACGGGATACCGAAACACCGGCGTTCACAGCTGGACGGATGCCAGAGTTGAACATGGCCGATTCCAGGAAGATCTGACCGTCGGTGATGGAAATCACGTTGGTCGGAACGAACGCGGAAACGTCGCCAGCCTGAGTTTCGATGATCGGCAATGCGGTCAGGGAACCGGTTTTGCCGGTCACTGCGCCATTGGTGAACTTCTCTACGTACTCTTCGGAAACACGCGATGCGCGCTCCAGCAGACGGGAGTGGAGATAGAACACGTCGCCTGGGTAAGCTTCACGGCCTGGCGGACGGCGCAGCAGCAGGGAAATCTGGCGGTAAGCCACTGCTTGCTTGGACAGATCGTCATAAACGATCAGCGCGTCTTCACCGCGGTCGCGGAAGAATTCACCCATGGTGCAACCCGAGTACGGTGCAAGAAATTGCAGCGCAGCGGATTCAGAAGCACTTGCAGCCACGACGATGGTGTTAGCCAAGGCGCCGTTTTCTTCGAGTTTGCGAACCACGTTGGCAATGGTCGATTGTTTCTGACCGATTGCTACGTAGACGCAGAAGATGCCGCTGTTTTTCTGGTTGATGATTGCGTCGATGGCCAGAGCGGTTTTACCGATCTGACGGTCACCGATGATCAGCTCACGCTGGCCACGGCCGACTGGAATCATGGCATCGACAGCCTTGTAGCCAGTCTGTACAGGCTGGTCTACCGACTTACGCCAGATCACGCCTGGAGCAACTTTCTCGACCGCATCGGTCTCGGTGTTGTTCAGCGGACCTTTGCCGTCAACTGGATTACCCAGTGCGTCGACTACGCGACCCAGCAGTTCCTTACCAACCGGAACTTCGAGGATGCGGCCTGTGCACTTGGCGCTCATGCCTTCAGCCAGAGTCGTGTAAGCGCCCAGTACAACGGCACCCACAGAGTCTTGCTCAAGGTTCAGCGCCATACCGTAGACGCCGCCCGGAAACTCGATCATCTCGCCGTACATTACGTCGGCCAGACCGTGAATCCGCACGATGCCGTCAGATACGCTGACGACAGTGCCTTCGTTACGGGCTTGGGAGGTTACATCGAGCTTGTCGATGCGACCCTTGATGATTTCACTTATTTCGGAAGGATTGAGTTGCTGCATTGCTCTGCTGCCCCTTCAAACTCAAGATTTCAATGCTTCGGCTAGTTGCGCGAGTTTGCCGCGAACTGAGCCATCGATAACCAGGTCGCCGGCGCGGATTACGACACCACCAATAAGGCTGGCATCCTCCGCAGCATGCAGGCGCACTTCCCGGCCGAGCCGTGCACTGAGAACCTTGGCGAGTTTGTCTTGCTGTTCTTGGTTCAATGCAAAAGCACTGGTGACATCCACATCGACCGATTTTTCCTGCTCGGCCTTATACAGGTCGAACAGTTCGGCGATCTCCGGCAGAAGCGGGAGACGGTCGTTTTCAGCAACGACGTGGATGAAATTCTGTGCCTTGGCATCGAACTTGTCGCCACACACTTCAATAAAAGTGGTGGCCTTGTCTGCGCTCGTCAGTCGCGGGGCCTTGAGTACGCGCTGCATGGTGTCGTCTTGCGACACCGCTGCAGCCAGGCCGAGCATGGCTGACCAATTGGCCAGTTGCTGGTGGGCCTGGGCGTGCTCGAAGGCTGCCTTAGCGTAAGGTCGGGCCAACGTGGTCAATTCTGCCATGATCGCCCTCGCTTAAATTTCAGCAGCCAGTTTGTTAACCAGCTCCGCGTGCGCGTTTTGATCGATTGTGGCACCCAGGATCTTCTCGGCGCCGCCGACTGCCAGGCTACCCAATTGGGCACGCAGCGCGTCTTTGACACTGTTCAGTTCCTGTTCGATCTCGGCCTGAGCCTGTGCCTTCACACGGTCAGCTTCGACGCGAGCCTGTTCACGGGCTTCGTCGACAATCTGAGTACCGCGTTTCTTGGCTTGCTCAATGATTTCAGCTGCCTGAGCTTTAGCTTCGCGCAGTTGATGACCCGCTTTCTCTTGGGCCAACTCCAGGTCGCGAGCTGCTCGGCTGGCAGCGTCCAATCCATCCGCGATCTTCTTCTGACGTTCGTGCAAAGCCGTAATGACCGGAGGCCAAACGTACTTCATGCAGAACAGCACAAAAATGAAGAACGCAACGGACTGGCCAATCAGGGTTGCATTAATGTTCACGCCAACACCTCGCTCGTTCGTTGTCCATCACACCAATCACCTCGAAGAATCGAGAGATTAGCCAGCGAGTTGACCAACGAAGGGGTTCGCAAAGGTGAAGAACAGAGCGATACCAACACCGATCATGGTTACGGCGTCGAGCAGACCGGCAACGATGAACATTTTAACCTGCAGCATTGGAACCATTTCTGGCTGGCGAGCTGCGCCTTCCAGGAATTTGCCGCCCAACAGGCCGAAGCCGATTGCAGTACCCAGTGCGCCCAGGCCGATCAACAGTGCAACAGCGATAGCGGTTAGACCAACTACAGTTTCCATCTTTCCTCCCGACTTTTACGTCGTATTGGTTAGGTTTTCTTAGATTAAAGCGGTAAAACAAATCGTTTTTACATCAGCCCTTGCGGTTACCCGCTTGCGGCTTCCTCTCGCCGAAACGAGAGGTACATCCAGACGCGCCAGGCGAGTCTTAATGGTTATCTTCGTGAGCCATCGACAGATAGACGATGGTCAGCATCATGAAGATGAACGCCTGCAGGGTGATGATCAGGATGTGGAATACAGCCCACGCCCATTGCAGAACCACGCCCAGACCGCTGAGCCACAGAAGGCCGCTGCCAAACATGACGGCGATCAGGATGAAGACCAGTTCGCCAGCGTACATGTTGCCGAAAAGACGCAGTGCCAACGAAATCGGTTTGGCGATCAGTGTCACGAATTCAAGCAGGAAGTTCACCGGAATCAACAACGCCTGAACGAAAACGTTCTTGCTGCCGAAAGGGTGCAGGGTCAGTTCGCCAATGAAGCCGCCGATGCCCTTGACCTTGATGCTGTAGAAAATGATCAGCGCGAATACCGACAGGGCCATGCCCAGGGTAGCGTTTGGATCGGTCGTCGGTACGGCACGGAAGAACGTGTGCTCGTTACCGGAGATCATGATCGCGATTTGCGGGATCCAGTCGACCGGTACCAGGTCGACGGCGTTCATCAGGAACACCCAGGCAAAAATGGTCAGCGCCAGCGGTGCAATCACCGGGCTACGACCATGGAAGCTGTCCTTCACGCTGCCGTCGACGAATTCGACCAGCACTTCAACGAAGTTCTGCAAACCACCAGGCTGACCCGAAGTTGCCTTCTTGGCAGCCATGCGGAAGATCAGGACGAAAATCAGACCCAGTGCAACCGACCAGCCGAGCGTATCGACGTGGAAAGCCCAAAAGCCCATTTCCTTCGCTTCTGCTGCGGTGTGGGCAAAACCCCAACCGCCATCTGGTAGCTGACCGAAGGTCAGGTTCTGCAAGTGGTGCTGGATATAGCCCGAAGCTGTTTGCTCTGCCATGTGTGCCTCAAACGCCCTAAGGTCTCGAAAGTCTTGTTCTCATCAACAGGGGAGCGAACCAGCTGACCAGTTGGGTCAGCATGAACACGCCGAATACAGCTAGCGGCGCCAGTGGCTTCACACCTGCAAACGTCAGTGCAAACAGCACTGCCGTCAAAATCAGTTTGCCCGCCTCGCCGGCATAAAAAGACCGGACAATGGCTTGCGCTGCCCTGGCTCCGGAGAACCGGAAAGCCTTGTGAGCAAAATACAAATTAGGCAGCCAGGCTATCAGACCTCCGCAGAGGCCCGAATACCCGGCTACGACTCCGTGCCACTGCCACAGCGCCAGGGCTGCCAGCAGCAGGACTATAAATTGAGCCAGCAGTACTGGAAAAACCGCCAGGCGATGGAACGGCAAGCGGTTTGGCATGCGTGTTTCCATCACAACTGCTCCTCGTGCATCGGCCGCCAAAATCAATAACTTGGCATAATTTGTGCCGACAAAATGCGCGCAGAGTATAGGGGCGGTTAAGCCCCTATTCAACAGTCAGGTAGTGATTTCCGACTACACGCTACAGCGCAATTGTTTCAGCGGATGTGTGCAAGCACACCCTGGAGCTCATCCAGCGAGTTATAACGGATCACCAACTGACCTTTACCCTTCTGTCCATGGCGAATCTGCACCGCAGAGCCCAGACGCTCGGCCAGACGCTGCTCCAGGCGGCTGATGTCCGGATCGGCCTTGGCTGGCTCGACAGCGGCAGGTTTACCGCTCAGCCACTGGCGAACAAGCGCCTCGGTCTGGCGAACGGTCAGACCACGTGCGACAACATGTCGCGCCCCTTCTACCTGCTTTTCTTCAGGCAAACCGAGCAAAGCACGGGCATGACCCATTTCCAGGTCGCCGTGGGACAGCATGGTTTTGATCACATCCGGCAACGCAATCAGACGCAGCAGGTTGGCTACGCTGACGCGTGATTTGCCCACTGCATCGGCTACTTGCTGCTGGGTCAGCTGGAATTCCTGCTGCAAACGCTGCAGGGCAACCGCCTCCTCCACAGGATTGAGGTCTTCACGCTGAATGTTTTCGATCAGCGCCATCGCAATCGCGGTTTCATCGGGCACATCGCGAACCATGGCCGGGATGGTTTCCATCCCGGCCTGTTGGCTGGCACGCCAGCGACGCTCACCGGCGATAATTTCAAAACGGTTGTCAGCAATCGGACGAATCACGATCGGCTGCATCACCCCTTGGGCCTTGATCGACAGCGCCAGCTCTTCCAGCGCCTGAGGGTCCATGTCCCGACGGGGCTGATATTTGCCGCGCTGGATCAGGTCCAGGGGTACGTGCTGCAATTCGCGCTGATCGGCTTTGACGGCCTGTTCTTCCAGCGAACTGACGGTTGGACTGCTCAGAAGTGCGTCCAGCCCACGTCCGAGACCTCGTTTCTTGACGGCCATGGGATTTCCTTAAGTTGGCTGGGCTGTGCGCGAACCGCGCCGTTGACGACGAACCATTTCCCCGGCCAGAGCCAGGTAGGCCAATGCGCCGCGCGACGACTTGTCATAGGCCAGTGCAGGCATGCCAAAACTTGGCGCCTCGGCCAGACGGATGTTGCGCGGGATCACGGTGTCGTACAGCTGCTCACCGAAATGCTCTTTGAGTTGGGCCGACACATCGTTGATCAGACTCAAGCGGGGGTCGTACATGGTACGCAGCAAGCCCTCGATTTTCAGCTGAGGATTGAGCAGTTCACCAATTCGCTTGATGTTATCCACAAGGTCACTCAGCCCTTCGAGGGCGAAGTACTCACACTGCATGGGGATAATCACCCCGTCAGCGGCAACCAGGGCGTTCAACGTCAGCATCGACAGCGACGGCGGGCAATCGATAAGCACGTAATCGTAGTTTTCACGGATCGGCGCCAGCGCATTGCGCAGGCGACTTTCCTTCATCTGCATTTCCAGCAGATTGACCTCGGCAGCCGTGAGATCACGGTTGGCGGGAAGCAATTGGTAACCGCCGTGTTCGGAAAACTGCATGGCCTGAGCCAGATCGCATTCGCCGATCAAAACGTCATAAATGGAGTTTTCCAGGGCGTGTTTATCCACACCGCTGCCCATCGTGGCATTGCCCTGAGGGTCGAGATCGATCAACAGCACCCGGCGCTTGGTCGCGACCAGCGATGCTGCGAGGTTAATACAGGTGGTGGTCTTGCCCACACCACCCTTTTGGTTCGCAATCGCGAATACCTTAGCCATTCTTGCTTGTTTTCCCCGTCATGCCGTGCGGCGCAGTATCAGCAGATGGCGTTGGCCTTGGCAACCCGGAACGGTCAAGGCTTGTGCGCTATCAAGCGCGAAATCTGCGGGTAATGCTACCAGCTCATCGGTCGGATGCAGGCCTTTCATGGCCAACCATCGCGTATTGGTGTCGCCCATATGGCGCGTCCACCCAGTAAAGTCTTCAAGGCTGCTGAACGCACGGGAAACAATGCCGGTGAACGGAGACGCCGGATGAAAGGCTTCGGCGCGGCTGTGGATAACTTCGAGATTATCCAGCTTGAGCTCCAGTTTGACCTGGGTCAGAAACCGGGTTTTCTTGCCGTTGCTGTCCAGCACGGTAATTTTCATCTGCGGAAACAGGATCGCCAGCGGAATACCGGGCATTCCGCCGCCGCTGCCAACGTCCAGCCAGCGCTCACCTTCGATGAAAGGCACCACACTGAGGCTGTCGAGCAGATGGCGAGAAACCATTTCGTCCGGATCGCGCACGGCGGTCAGGTTGTAAGCCTTGTTCCACTTGATCAGCAGCGCCAGATACGCGAGCAATTGAGCATGCTGCGCTTCGCTGAGAACGACGCCCAGCTCCTGAGCGCCTTGGGATAACTCGTGTGCATGTTGCGGGGTGACCATAGAACTCAAGCGCTTTGCTCCAACTGACGGCCCGCGCCGCGTTTTTTCAGGTGAATCATCAACAGGGAAATCGCTGCCGGCGTCACGCCAGGGATGCGCGAAGCCTGACCTAGCGTTTCCGGGCGAGTTATCCCCAGCTTGCTCTGAATCTCTTTCGATAGACCGGAAATGGTCGCGTAGTCGATGTCTTCAGGCAATTTGGTGTCTTCGCTGGCCCGCAAACGAGCGATCTCGTCCTGCTGACGATCGATGTAACCGGCGTATTTGGCCTTGATCTCGACCTGTTCGGCCACTTGCGGGTCAGGGGTGCCGTGGCCAGTGATGGAAACCAGACTGGCGTAGTCGATTTCCGGCCGGGTCAGCAGGTTCAGCAGATTGTATTCGTGAGTCAGTGGCGTGCCGAAATGACTGGCAATCGCTTCGCCCTGTTCGGTACCCGGGCGTACCCAGGTGCTTTTCAGGCGCTGTTCTTCCAGTGCGATGT
This sequence comes from Pseudomonas viridiflava, assembly GCF_900601905.1. Classification (GTDB taxonomy): domain Bacteria; phylum Pseudomonadota; class Gammaproteobacteria; order Pseudomonadales; family Pseudomonadaceae; genus Aquipseudomonas. The sequence continues at coordinate 312,930 of NZ_UWFA01000137.1, read as the reverse complement.
TTTCCCGCTTGGTGCAAAACGCCGCCCAGCGCTGGTCATCGACCAGACCCAGCTCGCGACCTTTTTCGGTCAGGCGCAGGTCGGCGTTGTCCTCGCGCAGGATCAGACGGTATTCGGCCCGGGACGTGAACATCCGGTACGGTTCCTGGGTTCCCAGGGTGATCAAGTCATCCACCAGCACGCCGATGTACGCTTCATCGCGACGCGGGCACCAGCTTTCCTTGCCTTGTGCGCGCAGAGCGGCATTGGTCCCAGCCAGCAAACCTTGTGCACCGGCTTCTTCGTAACCGGTGGTGCCGTTGATCTGGCCAGCAAAGAACAGACCGCCAATGACCTTGGTTTCGAGGCTGTACTTCAAATCCCGTGGATCGAAGTAGTCATATTCGATTGCGTAACCAGGTCGCACGATATGAGCGTTTTCCATCCCGCGAATCGAGCGCACCACTTGCAACTGAACGTCGAACGGCAGCGACGTCGAAATGCCGTTCGGGTACAGCTCGTGAGTGGTCAGACCTTCTGGCTCGATGAAGACCTGATGGCTTTCCTTGTCGGCAAAGCGGTGGATCTTGTCTTCGATCGATGGGCAATAACGTGGGCCGATACCTTCGATGATCCCCGAATACATGGGCGAACGATCAAGGTTGGCGGCGATGATTTCATGGGTCCGGGCGTTGGTATGGGTAATCCAGCAACTGACCTGCGATGGATGCTGTTCCTTGGAGCCCATGAACGACATGACCGGAATCGGCGTATCACCCGGCTGCTCGCTCATGACCGAAAAATCCACGGATCGACCATCGATACGCGGCGGGGTACCGGTTTTCAAGCGACCGACCCGCAATGGCAATTCGCGTAAACGCTGTGCCAATGCGATCGATGGCGGATCACCAGCGCGACCGCCCGAATAATTCTGCATCCCGATGTGGATAAGCCCACCCAGGAATGTACCTGTGGTCAGTACTACCGAGTCGGCCAGAATCCGCAGACCCATTTGGGTCACGACGCCACGGACCTGGTCCTGCTCGACAATCAGATCGTCGCAGGCTTGTTGAAATACCCAGAGATTCGGCTGGTTCTCGATGGCTTCGCGAATAGCGGCCTTGTACAGCACGCGGTCTGCCTGGGCACGAGTAGCTCGCACGGCCGGGCCTTTACGGCTGTTCAATACACGAAACTGAATACCACCTTTGTCGGTGGCCATCGCCATTGCGCCGCCAAGGGCGTCGATCTCTTTGACCAGGTGGCTTTTACCGATACCACCAATGGCCGGGTTGCAGCTCATTTGCCCGAGGGTTTCCACGTTATGGGTCAGCAGAAGGGTTTTCACACCCATACGTGCTGACGCCAGTGCGGCCTCGGTACCGGCATGACCGCCACCGATGACGATCACTTCAAAACGGGAAGGGAAATCCACCACGCACCTCGTGCCTGTTTTAGATGGGAATTTGGGATAGCGGACAAGTATAGGGACTTCCCCCCCCTGAAAGGAACCGTCTGCACAAAATTTAACCAGCTGTGGAAAACTCTCAGATATAGAAATTAAAAAGAAAGAAGATTTATAAAACCTTATTTTAAATGCTATTTATACTGAGCCTGATTTCTGTGGATAGATCTCTATAGGCCATGTAATTCAGTGTGTACAGAGATTTGAAAGTCTGTGGTCATGTGCCCGAGAGGGGTTGGGATAACCGTCATAAGCCTGTGGATTAAACGTGCACTTGTCCACAGGGGGGGTTATGCGCAGCTTTCGGGCCTACTTATCAATAGGGCTGAGGCGGCCTTATCCACAGAGCTTAGGCGAGCTTTTTTTACACAATGAGGAGGAAAATCGCGGAACGAGACCGGGCGCTCGACACAAATGCGACGAAGGGCCGCTGTCAAAGCAGCTATTGTGCGTTCCCGAAACAAAAGCTAATAATAGCCATTATCATTCACAAGCCATTTTCCCATGTCATCTCACTCCCATAGGGCTGTTGTACAGCGCATCTATGAGCAGCATCACTCGTGGTTGTATGGCTGGCTCGGCAAGCGACTGTCCAATGCCTGCGATGCTGCCGATGTAGCTCATGACACGTTCGTGCGAATCCTCGGCGCAGCCAACGCAACGCAGATCCGCGAGCCTCGTGATTATCTGGCCACCGTTGCCAGGGGGCTTGTCATTGATCGCTATCGGCGCAGGGCAATCGAACGCGCTTATGAACAGGCGGTGGCTGCAAGGCCGCAAGACATGGTGATTAGTGAAGAAGACAAGGCTTTGATCATCGAGACCCTGTGGGCTGTGGATAAGGCGCTGGATGATCTAGGGCCGCGCACCAAGCGGATTTTCATGCTGTCGCAGATCGAAGGCATGACTTATCAGCAGATCGCGCTGGAGTTGAGGGTCTCGCTGACCACTGTGAAGAAACACATGATCAGGGCCTTCACTGAATGTTCGGTACTCATGGCACAGGCGTCATGAGTGCTCCCCCGGACCGCCAGGTCTTCGAGAAGGCTGCCAGTTGGTTTGTGCAGTTTCAGAGTGAAGTTCCGACTCAGGCTGAACAGGCAGCCTGGCGCCAGTGGGTTGAAAGTGATCCGGCGCACCGGCTTGCCTGGCAACAAATGGAACAACTGCAGCAGAGCCTGGGGAGCATGCCTCAGCATCTGACTCGACGAGCATTGTCTCGGCCTCAGCAACGTCGGCAAGTCCTGAAATTGCTGCTGGCAGTGGCCGGAACGGGATACCTGGGGTGGAATGTTCAGCAACATACCGCGCTGAAAAACGTACTGGCGGACTATCGAACCCCGGTGGGTCGGCGTCAGCATGTCGAATTGGCCGATGGCAGCCAGATCGAGCTCAATACAGACACTGCAATAGATGTGCTATTCGACAGCCACCAGCGCCTGATCCGCCTGCGCGACGGGGAAATCCTGATACGCACCACCAGGCAACGGGATGCGCGGCCTTTCTATGTCGAGACGCAGCAAGGACGAATCCAGGCTCTGGGTACTCGCTTCTCGGTTCGCCAACTGGAAAACACCACACGCGTCGGCGTCCTGGAAGATCAAGTGAGCATCCAGCCCTCGGCACCCGACGGCGAAAGACGCCTGGTGGGCGCGGGACAAGGTGCTGACTTTGATGCCCGTACAATCAGCCCGAACCGTAGTTATCCACAGAGTGCTTCGGCATGGGTGGACGGCCAGTTCATTGTGCTCGATGAACCGTTAGGTACTGTAATTCGTGAGCTGGCGCGCTACCGTCAAGGCGTCATGCACTGCGATGAACAGGCGGCAAAGCTGCGGGTATCGGGCGCGTTCCGTCTTGATGCCATGGACGCTGTAATGGCCAACCTTCAAGCCACACTGCCCATTCAGGTCCGCTATTTCACTCGATACTGGATATCAGTGACGCGAACGGCTTGAACCTGTTGGCAAAAATAAACTGATCGAGGGGGTTATCTTTTTTGATTCAGGCGCGGCCCTACAGGTAAACGCGAATTCCACTACCTCAGGGTTCACAACCAATGCGCTTGCCACCCCTTAAGCTTCACAGTCGCCGACACCTGTTCCGGCATTGCCTTAGCTACAGCCTGCTGCTCACCAGCAGCCTGGGTTTCGCAATGGTCTCCAGCAGTGTTCTCGCGGCGAGTGCTTCCCAGAGCTACAACATCGCTGCAGGCCCGCTGGATAGCGCACTGAACCAGTTCGCATCGGCTTCCAATGTGATTCTATCGTTCTCTCCATCCGAGACCGCCAACCTCCGAAGTGTCGGGCTGCAGGGCACCTACTCAGTTGAACAGGGTTTTGCCGCGCTGTTGCAGGGTTCTGGAATGCAGGTTGCAGCACAAGCGCCCGGGAGTTACATCCTCCAGCCAATCCCGGATAACGGTTCAGTATTGTTGTCTCCAACCGCGATCAACAGCACTTTACCCACAGGCATGGAGCAAGCCCCGGTGGATCGCGGCTACAAAGCCGAAACCAGCCGGGCGGGGACCAAGACCAGCACACCTCTGTCGGAAACTCCGCGTTCGGTGTCGGTGGTCACGGCACAGCGGATGAAGGATCAGAAAACCCAGACGCTGACTGAAGCTCTGGGTTATGTACCGGGTATTTTCGCGCCACCCTTCGCCGCTGGGGATAACCTTGCGGGGGACCTGTTCTTCATCCGCGGCTTCAACGCCACTGACTATGGCTACGGGCTGATGCGTGATGGTTTGCGGGTTCAAGGTAACCGGTACGACACCACCACTGAGCCTTATGGGCTTGAGCGGGTCGAGATATTCCGGGGGCCTTCCTCGATCCTGTACGGCGAAAACGCGCCCGGTGGATTGGTCAATGTGGTGAGCAAGCGGCCGACTGCCAATCCCCAGGGCGAGATTCAGCTCAGTTACGGCACAAACAATCGCCGCCAGTTGGGGGTGGATGTTGCCGGGCCGCTGGATGAAAGCGGCAACGTCATGGGGCGCATCGTCATGCTCGGCCGCAATGCCGACACGCAAACCGATCATGTGCCTGATGACCGGATGTACATCGCGCCCTCGCTGACCTTGAATTTCGATGACTACAACAGCCTGACCCTTTTGAGCAGTTATCAAAAGGACCACACCAACATGGAGTTGGGCTTGCCCGCAGCAGGCACCTTGCTGCGCAATCGAAATGGCAAGCTCGACAAGGACACCATGCTCGGCGTACCGGACTGGAACACTTTCGAGCGTGAGATGTGGAGCGTCGGCTATGAGTTCAGCCACAGCTTCAATGACGATTGGCAGTTCCGTCAGAACTCGCGTTACATGCAGTCGCGCATCACTCGACATGAAACCTGGCCTGGGAATCTGGACAACGCGGGGTTCGGCACTCAGTTGAACGTGACGGCTTATGATCGCTTCAACAAATCGATGGTCTATTCCCTGGATAACCAGCTGGAGGGCAAATTCAGCACCGGCGCTCTGGAAAATACCCTGCTGTTTGGCGCCAGTTTCGACCGGACCTCGTTCAGCCAGGACTGGAACGCGGGTTCGGCGGGGCGTATCAATATCTTCGATCCGGTTTATACACAGGATCCGGTGACCTCCATTGCTGTGCAGAACACCCTGCTGGAGCAACAGATGCAGGGCTTGTACGGACAGCTTCAAAGCAAATACGACAACTGGATTGTGTTGCTCGGGGGCAGGCAGGACTGGGTCGACAGTGATTTTCGCAATAAGCTGGCGCCCAACGGTGATATCAACTCCAGCGACCGGAAGTTCACTTACCAGGGCGGGCTGATGTATCAGTTCGATAATGGCCTGACGCCTTATGTGAGCTATTCAACGGCCTTTGTACCGGTTCAGCAGATTTCCAACGGTGGCGCGCCGCTCGATCCGATTACCAGCAGCCAGTATGAAGTGGGGTTCAAGTATGAGCCGCCAGGCTGGAACACGGCCATCACGGCGTCGATCTACGATTTGCGCAAGAAAGACGACACCTATTTCGACGCCACGACGTCGAGTTATCGCCAGGTAGGTGAAAGCCGCTCCAAAGGGGTCGAGCTTGAGGTCAACAGCGACATCAGCCAGAACCTCAACGTCACGGCTTCCTACTCGTACACCGATGCCCGAGTGACCAAGGATGCCGCCGGTTCATTGATCGAAGGCCATCAGATAACCGGTGTGCCACGCAATCAGGCTTCCGCCTGGGCCAAATATCGCTTCCTGGACGGTTATCTGAATGGTTTCCACGTGGGGGCCGGCATTCGCTATTTCGACAGTGCTTTCGCCTATACCCCAGTGGCGCTTTACGGAAAGCTCGATGCTGGGGATGTCACCTTGGTCGACGCCAATATTGGCTATCAGATCGACAAACACTGGTCAGTGGACGTGAACGCCAAGAACCTGTTCGACAAGGAATACGTGTCTGGCTGCAACGACGCGGGGCGCTGTTACTGGGGAGACAGCCGCACCCTGCTCGGGACGGTCAGCTACAACTGGTAAGGCTGTGGATAACTTGGCCTTTTCATGAGGTGCGCTTGCTCCCACAGGGGACTGCATTTCGTTCGGGCTGCTAGCGCAGATGACTACTTGCCGATGCAGAAGCTGGAAAAGATCCGGCCTAACAAGTCATCGGAGCTGAACGCGCCCGTGATCTCGGCCAGGGATTGCTGAGCCTGGCGCAGATCTTCTGCCAGCAATTCCCCGGCCCCTGCCATCGTCAGCTGTGCCCGGCCATGTTCCAGGGAGTCGCTGGCGTGACGCAGGGCTTCGAGGTGACGGCGACGGGCGCTGAAGCTGCTCTCCGATGTCTGTTCATAACCCATGCAGGCTTTGAGATGTTCGCGCAGCAGATCCAGACCCTGCCCGCCTGCCTTGGCGCTCAGGCTAATGGTGACGTGGCCATCGGCGCTGGTTTCCAGCTCGATGACATCACCGCTCAAATCGGCCTTGTTGCGAATCAGAGTGACCTTGGCGGGATCCGGACGTTGTTCCAGAAACTCTGGCCATAACGCAAACGGGTCCAGAGCCTCTGGCGCCGTAGCGTCGACTACCAGCAGAACCCGATCAGCTTCGCCAATAGCTTTCAGCGCCCGCTGCACACCGATTTTCTCGACCTGATCCTCGGTATCCCGCAGACCCGCCGTGTCCACCACGTGCAGAGGCATGCCATCGATGTGGATATGTTCGCGAAGGATATCCCGGGTGGTGCCGGCAATCTCAGTCACGATCGCCGCTTCTTTTCCCGCCAGCGCATTCAACAGGCTGGATTTACCAGCGTTAGGCCGCCCGGCAATTACCACGGTCATCCCGTCGCGCAGCAGCGCGCCCTGCCCGGCTTCGCGCAGCACTGTGGATAACTCATCGCGTACGGCATCAAGCATTTTCAGCACATGGCCATCGGCGAGAAAATCGATTTCTTCTTCCGGGAAGTCGATGGCGGCCTCCACGTAGATACGCAGGCTGATCAATTTCTCCGTCAAGTTATCCACACGGCGGGAAAAAGCGCCCTGCAGCGAGCGCAATGCATTGCGGGCCGCCTGTGCAGAACTTGCCTCGATCAGATCCGCAATCGCTTCGGCCTGGGCCAGGTCCAGCTTGTCATTGAGGAAAGCACGTTCGCTGAACTCACCAGGTCTGGCCAGGCGGCTGCCCAATTCCAGGCAACGCTGCAGCAACATATCCAGAACGACGGGCCCGCCATGGCCCTGCAATTCGAGGACATCTTCACCGGTGAAGGAGTTGGGACCTGGAAAATACAATGCGATGCCTTCATCAATCACCTGCCCGGCGCCGTCCTGGAACGGCCCGTAATGGGCGAACCGGGGTTTCAGCTCGCGGCTGGTGATGGCCAAGGCGGCTTTGGCGGCCAGTGGCCCGGAAATACGCACGATCCCTACCCCACCACGACCTTGAGCGGTGGCGATGGCAGCGATGGTTTCACGTGGGACATTCATGGTCCGGCTCCAGAGCAAATGGCAGATAGCAAAACGCCCCACGAGGGGGCGCCTTGTAAAACTTATTCACAGGTTAGATCAAGCTTCGGCTTTTTTGGCCGCTGCTTCGATCTTGCGAGTGATGTACGCCTGTTGAGTAATCGACAGGGTATTGTTGACGACCCAGTACAGAACCAGACCGGCAGGGAACCACAGGAAGAAGAACGTGAAGATGATTGGCATCATTTTCATGACCTTGGCCTGCATCGGGTCCGGCGGAGTCGGGTTAAGACGCTGCTGGATGAACATGGTCGCGCCCATGATGATCGGCAGGATGAAGAACGGATCCTTGATCGACAGGTCGGTTATCCACAGCAACCATGGAGCCTGACGCATCTCGACGCTTTCCAGCAGTACCCAGTACAGCGAAAGGAATACCGGCATCTGCACGAGAATCGGCAAGCAACCACCCAGCGGATTGATCTTCTCCTTCTTGTACAACTCCATCATTGCTTGCGACATTTTCTGACGGTCATCACCGTGCTGCTCTTTCAAGGCAGCCAGTTTTGGAGCGACAGCACGCATGCGAGCCATGGATTTGTAGCTGGCAGCCGACAATGGGAAGAACAGACCCTTGATCAGCATGGTCAGGAAGATGATCGACCAGCCCCAGTTACCCACAATCGCGTGGATGTGCTGCAACAACCAGAAGATGGGTTGAGCGATGAACCACAGGATGCCGTAGTCGACAGTCAATTCCAGACCTGGGGACAACTCTTTGAGTACTGCCTGGCTTTTCGGACCGGCATACAGCGTAGCGCTGACTTCGGTCTTGGCACCCGGTGCAACCGTTACGGCAGGACCAGTGAAACCAATGATGTAGTTACCCTGGCTGTCTTTACGCGTCTGGACCGAGTTGGCGTTGTCCTTGCTCGGGATCCAAGCCGTTACAAAATAGTGCTGCAACCATGCAACCCAGCCGCCCTGAACAGTTTCTTTCAGTTGGCCTTTGTCGATGTCTTTCATCGAGACTTTTTTGTACGGCTCGGCAGCTGTCCACAGCGCTGCGCCCAGATAGGTCGCGGTGCCGGTGGCAGTTGTCGAGGATGGATCGTCGCTGCCGTCGCGTTTCAGCTGGGCGAACAGATTGCCCGACCAAGGCTGAGCGCTCTGGTTGTCGATCTCGTAGCTGACAACCAGGTCATACAGGCCGCGCTTGAAGGTAAAGCGCTTGATGTAGTTGACGCCGTTCTCGCTGAACTTAAGGTCAACAACCAGGTTTTCCTGGCCATCGGCCAGTTGATAACTCTTCTGCGCGCTCGAGTAAACCGGGCGGCCAGCTGCACGGGCATCTGGACCGTTGGCGCCTGTCAGACCACTTTGAGCCAGAAAGGTACGTTCGCCGCCATTGTCAAACAGCTGGAACGGAACATCCGGATGGTCCTGACGACGTGGGTACAGTGGCAATCTCAACTGAACGACATCACCACCAACCGGGTCGATTTCCAGATTCAGAACGTCGGTTTTGACCTGGATGAGATCTTTACTGGCAGCTACCGGAGTTTCCAGAGGAGCAGTGACCTGGCCAGTAGCACTCGGCACGTCGGCACTTGCCGAAGCATTAGTACCCGTGGAGGTTTCCGGGATACTGGGTGTAGCAGTGCTGGCAGCAACATTCTGAGTCGGCAGGGCGGCTTGGCCGTAGTCTTGGTTCCATTTCAGAACCCCGACATAGGTCACGATTGCCAGGGCGACGATCAGGATCGTGCGTTTAATATCCATGATTACTCGGCCATCGAAGAAGAACGGGAGGTAGGGATAGATGGAACCGGGTCATAACCACCGGGATTCCACGGATGACAGCGACCTAATCGACGAAAGGTCAGCCAGCCACCGCGTAGAAGGCCATGATTTTCAATGGCTTCATACGCGTAGCAGGAGCAACTGGGGTAGAAACGACAGTGGCTGGCCATCAGCGGGCTAATGGCATAGCGATAGAACTGGATCGGTACGAGCGCCAGTTTACGCATCGGTACTATCTACCCCTGCAGTTTCGACGTTGGCTTCTGAAACCGGCCGGCTGCGTGCCAAACGTTTCCATAGCTTGCCGAAATGCTGAATCAATTCGGGGTTTTCTACGTCACCCAAACCTTTACGCGCGACAATCACGATATCCCAACCGACCAAATTATCTTGGTGTTGGCGAAATGATTCGCGCATCAGGCGTTTCAAGCGGTTGCGCTCAACGGAGAGTTTGACGCTCTTTTTACCGATAACCAGCCCCAGGCGGGGATGATCAAGGTCGTTGTTGCGCGCAAGGAGCAGGAGATTTTTCCCCGGAACCTTGCCGGTAGGGGAGTCAAAGACTGCCTTGAAATGCCGGGGGGTAAGCAAACGCTTTTCCCGACTGAAGTCCTGACTCACCTCCAGTGCCGGATTATCAAACTGCCAGACGCGCACGACCTTTGGCGCGACGACGCGACAGGACGGCACGGCCGTTCTTGGTGGCCATGCGAGCACGGAAGCCGTGAGTGCGAGCGCGTTTGATAGTGCTTGGTTGGAAAGTACGTTTCATGGCGTGTTACCTGGTTCGTCCACAACGGGCCGGAATGGCCCCCGTTTTAAGAGACCGGGGATTCTAGAGAAAGCAAGCCTCTAGGTCAATTTCCAACCAGCTTTTCCTTCATTTACTTGTTCGGACCCTTTTGAGACCTGTCGAGACAGAACCCTCTCATGGCGAACTGACGTAGATATAGAAATAAAGAAGGGAAGTATTTAAAGCTTCTTTATAGAGCTTATTAAAGCAAGGCAGCCAACCTTCTGTGGATAACTCAGTCAAAGCCTTTTAATTCAAGCTGTACAGAGAATGACAACACTGTCGAGAAACGGTGCTCTGCCTGTGCTGCGCTATCGGAAAACCTGTGCGTGGAATGGCGTTTTATCCACAGACGGGTTATGCACAGATTTCGGGACCTACTTATGCAACGAGCTGAGGTACGCTTATCCACAGGGCTTATGCACAAGCCGTCTGTCGCTTTTTTTGCTTATACAGTCGTGATCTGTCCCGCTTTGTTCTCAACCTACATGTGGATAAGTAAGGCTTCGGTCGGTACAATGGCGGCTGTTTTTGCCTCACCGGCGTTTAACCTAGGGGATGTCCGTGTCATTGGAACTTTGGCAGCAGTGCGTGGAGCTTTTGCGCGAAGAGCTGCCTGCCCAGCAATTCAACACCTGGATCCGTCCGCTACAGGTTGAAGCCGAAGGCGACGAGTTGCGTGTTTACGCACCGAACCGTTTTGTTCTTGATTGGGTCAACGAAAAATACCTTAGCCGTTTGCTTGAGCTGCTGGGTGAGCACGGCCAGGGTCTGGCGCCTGCGCTTTCCTTGTTAATAGGCAGCAAGCGCAGCTCAGCACCTCGCGCTGCACCTAACGCGCCGTTGGCGGCCGCCGCTTCACAGGCGATGGCAAGCCAGAACACTGCGTCGGTTGCTCCAGCACCTGTGCATATGTCTACCCCGGCACCTGTTCAGGCAGTGCAGGTCAATGACGAGCCGTCCCGCGCCAGCTTCGATCCGATGGTCGGGGCAAGTTCTCAACAAGCGCCAGCTCGCGAGCAACGCACTGTGCAGGTTGAAGGGGCTTTGAAGCACACCAGCTACCTGAACCGTACTTTTACCTTCGAGAACTTCGTTGAGGGCAAGTCCAACCAACTCGCCCGGGCTGCGGCCTGGCAAGTCGCGGATAACCCCAAGCACGGTTACAACCCGCTCTTCCTTTATGGCGGCGTTGGTTTGGGTAAGACTCACTTGATGCACGCCGTGGGTAACCATCTGCTCAAGAAGAATCCCAACGCCAAAGTGGTGTACCTGCACTCGGAGCGTTTCGTTGCCGACATGGTCAAAGCCTTGCAGCTCAACGCGATCAACGAGTTCAAGCGCTTTTACCGATCTGTGGATGCCTTGTTGATCGATGACATTCAGTTCTTCGCTCGCAAGGAGCGCTCCCAGGAAGAGTTTTTCCACACCTTCAACGCTTTGCTTGAAGGTGGCCAGCAGGTCATTCTCACCAGCGACCGCTACCCCAAGGAAATTGAAGGGCTCGAAGAGCGTCTGAAATCGCGCTTTGGTTGGGGGCTGACGGTTGCCGTCGAGCCGCCTGAGCTTGAAACCCGGGTGGCGATCCTGATGAAGAAAGCGGATCAGGCCAAGGTCGACCTGCCTCACGACGCTGCGTTCTTCATCGCACAACGTATTCGCTCCAACGTTCGAGAGCTCGAAGGCGCACTCAAGCGGGTTATCGCTCACTCGCACTTCATGGGGCGGGACATCACCATCGAGCTGATCCGCGAATCGCTGAAAGATCTTCTCGCGCTGCAAGACAAATTGGTGAGTGTGGATAACATTCAGCGCACGGTCGCCGAGTACTACAAGATCAAGATTTCCGACCTGTTGTCCAAGCGTCGATCCCGATCGGTAGCGCGACCTCGCCAGGTTGCCATGGCATTGTCCAAGGAGCTGACCAACCACAGCCTGCCGGAAATCGGCGATGTGTTTGGCGGCCGGGACCATACGACTGTGTTGCATGCCTGCCGGAAGATTAATGAATTGAAGGAATCCGACGCGGATATTCGCGAGGACTACAAGAACCTGCTGCGTACACTGACCACTTGATGACATCAGCGCAGCTTATTAAGGCAAGGGACTAGACCATGCACTTCACCATTCAACGCGAAGCCCTGTTGAAACCTCTGCAATTGGTCGCCGGCGTCGTCGAACGTCGTCAGACCTTGCCGGTGCTCTCCAATGTGCTTCTGGTCGTTCAAGGCCAGCAGCTGTCGTTGACCGGTACCGATCTTGAAGTCGAGCTGGTCGGTCGAGTCCAGCTTGAGGAGCCTGCAGAGCCGGGCGAAATCACGGTACCTGCGCGCAAGCTGATGGATATTTGCAAGAGCCTGCCCAATGATGCGCTGATCGACATCAAAGTCGACGACGCTAAATTGGTGGTCAAGGCTGGCCGTAGCCGTTTCACCTTGTCCACCTTGCCAGCCAATGACTTCCCTACCGTGGAAGAGGGTCCGGGCTCACTCACTTTCAACCTGGTGCAAAGCAAGCTGCGCCGTTTGATCGAGCGCACCAGCTTCGCGATGGCTCAACAGGATGTTCGTTACTACCTCAACGGTATGTTGCTGGAAGTCAGCGCCGGGATCCTCCGCGCAGTGGCTACCGATGGTCACCGTCTGGCGATGTGCTCCATGACCGCTGATATCGAACAGGCAGACCGCCATCAGGTGATCGTGCCGCGCAAAGGCATCCTTGAGATGGCGCGACTGCTCACCGAGCAGGACGGTATGGTCAGCATTGTTCTGGGCCAGCATCACATTCGCGCTACAACCGGTGAGTTCACCTTCACCTCCAAGCTGGTTGACGGGAAATTTCCGGACTACGAGCGCGTCCTGCCCAAAGGCGGAGACAAGCTGGTACTTGGCGACCGTCAGGCACTGCGCGAAGCCTTTAGCCGTACCGCGATTCTGTCCAACGAAAAATACCGTGGTATCCGGCTGCAACTGGCTAATGGTCAGCTGAAAATTCAGGCCAACAACCCTGAACAGGAAGAAGCGGAAGAAGAGATCAGCGTCGATTACAACGGCGCTTCGCTGGAGATTGGTTTCAACGTCAGCTACTTGCTGGACGTGTTAGGCGTCATGACTACCGAGCAGGTTCGTCTGATTCTGTCTGATTCCAACAGCAGTGCGCTGGTTCAGGAATCGGATAACGACGACTCCGCGTACGTCGTTATGCCCATGCGTCTGTAATGCTCAGCAGAACCTAGATGTCTCTCAGTCGCGTCTCGGTCACCGGGGTGCGCAATCTGCAACCGGTGACCTTCTCCCCTTCCCCTCGCATCAATATCCTTCACGGCGCCAATGGCAGTGGCAAGACCAGTGTGCTGGAGGCCATCCATTTGCTGGGGCTTGCCCGCTCTTTCCGTAGCGCTCGTCTACTGCCAGTGATTCAGTACGAACAACCCGCGTGCACGGTGTTTGGTCAGGTCGACTTGGCTGAGGGTGGACACAGCAATCTGGGTATTTCCCGCGACCGCCAGGGCGAGTTCCAGATACGCATCGACGGGCAAAATGCGCGCAGTGCTGCGCAGCTCGCTGAAACCTTGCCGCTGCAGCTCATCAATCCCGACAGCTTCCGTTTGCTTGAAGGTGCTCCGAAAATTCGCAGGCAGTTTCTGGATTGGGGAGTGTTCCACGTGGAACCTCGTTTCATGGCGACCTGGCAGCGCCTGCAGAAGGCCCTGCGGCAGCGAAACTCATGGCTGCGGCATGGTACACTTGACGGCGCTTCGCAAGCTGCATGGGACCGGGAATTGTGCCTGGCCAGCGATGAAATCGACGAGTTTCGTCGTACCTACATCAAGGCTCTCAAGCCCGTTTTTGAACAGACTTTGAGCGAGCTGGTTGAGCTTGAAGGTTTGACCCTCAGCTATTACCGCGGGTGGGATAAGGAAAAAGAGCTGAGCACAGTGCTCGCTTCTTCTCTGCATCGCGATCAGCAGATAGGCCATACGCAAGCCGGACCACAACGCGCTGACCTGCGCCTTAGATTGGGCGCACATAATGCGGCAGATATCTTGTCGCGAGGTCAGCAGAAATTGGTTGTGTGTGCCTTGCGTATTGCCCAGGGTCACCTCGTTAGCCAAGCGCGACGAGGCCAATGTATTTACCTGGTGGACGACTTACCGTCCGAGCTCGACGAGCAACATCGTCGAGCACTTTGCCGCTTGCTTGAAGACTTACGCTGCCAGGTGTTTATCACCTGTGTAGACCACGAATTATTGAGGGAAGGCTGGCAGACGGAAACGCCAGTTGCTTTGTTCCACGTGGAACAAGGCCGTATCACCCAGACCCACGACCATCGGGAGTGATTGCATGAGCGAAAACCAAACGTACGACTCCTCCAGTATCAAGGTACTGAAAGGGCTAGATGCCGTACGCAAGCGTCCCGGAATGTACATCGGTGACACTGACGATGGCAGCGGTCTTCACCATATGGTGTTTGAAGTTGTTGATAACTCGATCGACGAAGCTTTGGCTGGCCACTGCGACGACATCAGTATCATCATCCACCCTGACGAATCGATTACCGTCCGTGACAACGGTCGCGGCATTCCGGTAGATGTGCATAAAGAAGAAGGCGTGTCGGCGGCAGAGGTCATCATGACTGTGCTCCACGCTGGTGGTAAGTTCGATGACAACTCCTACAAGGTATCCGGCGGACTGCACGGCGTAGGTGTTTCGGTTGTTAACGCTTTGTCCGAACTGCTGTTGCTGACAGTACGTCGCAGCGGCAAGATCTGGGAACAGACCTACGTTCATGGTGTTCCACAGGAACCTATGCGTATCGTCGGCGAGAGCGACACGACCGGCACCGAGATCCACTTCAAGCCCTCCGCCGAGACCTTCAAGAATATCCACTTCAGCTGGGACATCCTGGCCAAGCGGATTCGTGAACTGTCGTTCCTTAACTCCGGTGTTGGCATCGTTCTCAAAGACGAGCGCAGCGGCAAGGAAGAACTGTTCAAATACGAAGGTGGCTTGCGTGCGTTCGTTGAGTACCTGAACACCAACAAGACTCCAGTGAACCAAGTGTTCCACTTCAATATTCAGCGCGATGACGGCATCGGTGTCGAAATCGCTCTGCAGTGGAACGACAGCTTCAACGAGAACCTGTTGTGCTTCACCAACAACATTCCTCAACGCGACGGCGGCACTCACTTGGTGGGTTTCCGTTCCGCATTGACGCGTAACCTGAACACCTACATCGAGCAGGAAGGCCTGGCCAAGAAGCACAAGGTCGCGACGACCGGTGACGATGCGCGTGAAGGTCTGACTGCGATTATTTCGGTGAAGGTACCGGATCCCAAGTTCAGCTCGCAGACCAAAGACAAGTTGGTCTCTTCTGAAGTGAAGACTGCAGTTGAACAAGAGATGGGCAAGTACTTCTCCGACTTCCTGCTAGAAAACCCGAACGAAGCCAAAGCAGTTGTTGGCAAGATGATCGACGCCGCGCGCGCTCGTGAAGCTGCTCGCAAGGCGCGTGAGATGACCCGCCGTAAAGGTGCGCTGGACATCGCAGGTTTGCCGGGCAAGCTTGCTGACTGCCAGGAAAAGGACCCTGCCCTTTCCGAACTGTATCTCGTGGAAGGTGACTCTGCTGGCGGTTCCGCCAAGCAGGGGCGTAACCGTAAAACCCAGGCGATTCTGCCGCTCAAGGGCAAGATCCTCAACGTCGAAAAAGCACGCTTCGACAAGATGATCTCTTCTCAGGAAGTGGGCACCTTGATCACCGCCCTGGGCTGTGGGATAGGCCGCGACGAGTACAACATCGACAAGTTGCGTTATCACAACATCATCATCATGACCGATGCTGACGTTGACGGTTCGCACATCCGTACACTGCTGCTGACCTTCTTCTTCCGTCAGTTGCCGGAGTTGATCGAGCGTGGCTATATCTACATCGCTCAGCCGCCGCTGTACAAGGTCAAGAAAGGCAAGCAAGAGCAGTACATCAAAGACGACGACGCCATGGAAGAGTACATGACGCAGTCGGCTCTGGAAGATGCCAGCCTGCACCTTAACGAAGATGCACCAGGCATATCCGGTGAAGCGCTGGAGCGTCTGGTTAACGATTTCCGCATGGTCATGAAGACGCTCAAGCGTCTGTCGCGCTTGTATCCTCAGGAACTGACCGAGCACTTCGTTTACCTGCCGCCTGTGTCGCTGGAGCAGCTGTCGGATCACGAAGGCATGCAAGCCTGGTTAGCCCTGTTCGATGCTCGTCTGCGCGTGGGTGAGAAGTCTGGTCTGGTGTACAAAGCCAGCCTACGTGAAGATCGCGAGCGTAACGTGTGGCTGCCTGAGGTCGAACTGATCTCCCATGGCCTGTCCAACTACGTGACGTTCAACCGCGACTTCTTCGGCAGCAATGACTACAAAACGGTCACTGCCCTGGGCTTGCAGATCAGTACCTTGCTGGAAGAAGGTGCCTACGTGCAACGTGGCGAACGCAAGAAGCCAGTCGCCGAGTTCAAGGAAGCCCTGGCGTGGTTGATGGCTGAGAGCACCAAGCGCCACACCATTCAGCGCTACAAAGGTCTGGGCGAAATGAACCCTGACCAGCTGTGGGAAACCACCATGGACCCATCGGTTCGCCGGATGCTCAAGGTCACCATTGAAGATGCAATTGGCGCAGACCAGATCTTCAACACCTTGATGGGCGATGCGGTTGAGCCTCGTCGTGATTTCATTGAGAGCAATGCTTTGGCGGTTTCCAACCTGGACTTCTAAGCGCTTTCAGCGAAGCGATAACCAGGAGACCCCAGCCATCAAGCTGGGGTTTTTTGTTTCTGCGCTGCGCTAAGGGATCCAGGCGTCACGTGTTCCACGTGGAACGTTGTTGGCTAAATTCTCCTATAGATCCGCAGGATGGATGGACGATGGACTCTAAGCTCAAGCTGCAAAAGCAGATAGACGCCTGCAGTGCTTGCATGCTGGGCTAGAAAAATTCGAGAAAAGAGCCACTACCCTGGGTTCTGATCTATTCGCCCATTGTCTGTCGCTCGACGCGCCTACGCTTGGTCACTGCCCAACCGTTAGCCTGAAACGTCCAAAAAAAACCGACCTTTCAAGGTCGGTTTCAGATGCTCATAAAAACTTATGCACGTTTTTGGCTCATTAATGAGCTTCCGAAATAAGCAACAAAACCAAGGGTTTGAGCGCGGTTTTCGGCAAATTATCGAAAACAGTGCACAGGTTATCCACAAAAATCAGATTGCAGCTTCTTCGTTGTGCGTCACCGGTACGGCAATGGAGCCCAGCGCCTTCTGAGTGTCTTCGTTCCAGATTTGGACGCGTTCATTCAGCGCAGCGATGGCTCGCGGTCCTGTGCCTTCTGCGTACATCGGTTCGCCAATCACGACTTGAATAGTGCCAGGTGTTTTCCCCCAACCTTCTTTCGGCCAGTACTTGCCCGCATTGTGCGCGATGGGCAGGATCGGCAAGTCAGCGTTGACCGCCAGCGCGGTGCCGCCTCGGGAGAACTTGCCGACCTGGCCAAACGGCACGCGTGTACCTTCCGGGAAGATCAGCACCCACACGCCATCCTTCAATAGCTCATCACCTTTTTTGGCGATCTGCTTGAGCGCCGCCTTGGGATTGTCACGGTCGATGGCGATAGGACGCAGCATCGCCATGGCCCAACCGAAAAACGGCACATACAGCAACTCACGCTTGAGCACCTGGCTCAGGGGTTGGAAGTGCGCGGACAAAAAGAAAGTTTCCCATGTGCTCTGGTGGTTGGAGATGATCACGCAGGGCGTTTTCGGGACGTTTTCCTGGCCGGTGACTTCAACCCGGATGTTAAGAAACACGCGGGTCAGCCACAGCGCGCAACGGCACCAGTAGACATTGATAAAGCGATAGCGGGCGCGGAATGGCAGAAACGGCGCGATAAAGAAACTCAGCGTGCACCACAGCAACGAACTGGTGCCCAGCAGCAGGTAAAAGAAAAAGGTTCTGATTGCCTGCATGATCGACATGGCTAGTTTTACCGTACGGGCTTGAACCCGTTCAATCAGACGCAATGCCAGTCAGGCTGGCACTGCGTTTTTGTGGATAAGTTCTGCGGCAACCGCCGCAAGATCGTCAAAAACCAGGGTGTTGGCTGGCAGTGTGCCGGCTATCGTTTTTTCACCTTTACCGGTCTTTACCAAAACCGGTTGTGAGTCGACGGCCAGCGCAGCCTTCAAGTCACTGCCGCTGTCCCCTACAAACCATAGCCCGGCCAGTTTCACCTGGTAGTGAATGGCGATGGTCTGCAGCATGCCCGGCTTGGGCTTGCGGCAATCGCAGCCTTCGTCGGGACCATGAGGGCAGTAAACGATCAACCCCACCTCACCACCCTGCTCTGCCACCAGGTCACGCAAGCGTGCATGCATGGCGTCGAGGGTGGCCAGGTCGTAGTAGCCGCGGGCGATGCCGGACTGGTTAGTAGCGACGGCTACCGTCCAGCCCGCTTTGCTCAGTTGCGCAATGGCTTCGATCGAGCCGGGGATGGGGATCCATTCCTGGACCGACTTTATATAAGCGTCGGAGTCATGGTTGATCACTCCGTCCCGATCAAGGATCAGCAACTTCACACTACGCCCCTTCTTCAGCCGAGCAGCGAGATGTCAGCGACACCCAGGAACAGGCCACGCAGACGCGCCAACAACGCATAACGGTTGGCCCGCACGCTGGCATCTTCGGCATTGACCATGACGGCTTCGAAGAAGGCGTCTACAGGTTCACGCAGAGCAGCAAGGCGCGCCAGTGTTTCAGCGTACTGACGCGCTTCTGCCATCGGCTGTACCGCCTGATCAGCCTGCTGGATCGCCGAGTACAGGGAGAACTCGTTGGCATTGTCGAAGTACTTGGGCTCAACGGTCTGGGCGATGTTGCCCTCCGCCTTGCCGAGCAGGTTCGACACGCGCTTGTTCACCGCTGCCAGAGCCGCCGCTTCCGGCAGTTTGCGGAACGCCTGAACAGCCTGAACGCGCTGATCGAAGTCCAGCGCCGAACCCGGCTGCAAAGCCCGAACCGACAGGTACACTGCAACTTCGACGCCTTCATCTTCATAACGCGCACGCAGACGGTCGAAGATGAACTCCAGAACCTGTTCCGACAAGCCTGCAGCCTTGACCTTGGCACCGAACTGCGCGACTGCGAATTTCACGGTTTCGATCAGGTCCAGATCCAGCTGCTTCTCGATCAGAATCCGCAGGATGCCCAATGCCGCGCGACGCAAGGCGTACGGGTCTTTGCTGCCGGTGGGCAGCATGCCGATACCGAAGATGCCGACCAGAGTGTCCAGCTTGTCGGCAATGGCCACAGCGGCGCCAGTCAGGGTGGTTGGCAGTTCAGCGCCAGCACCACGCGGCATGTACTGCTCGTTCAGGGCCAGCGCGACATCGTCTGCCTCGCCGTCGGCTTTGGCGTAGTAGTAACCGGCAATGCCCTGCATCTCCGGGAATTCGCCAACCATTTCGGTGGCCAGGTCGCACTTGGACAGCAGACCTGCGCGAGCAGCGCGCTGAGCGTCGCCGCCGATGCGTGGAGCAATGAATGCCGCCAGTTTGGCAACCCGCTCAGCCTTGTCGTAGACGCTGCCCAGTTGAGCCTGGAACACGACGTTCTGCAGGCGCTGGTTAAAGGTCTCCAGCTTCTGCTTCTTGTCCTGCTTGAAGAAGAACTCGGCGTCGGTCAGACGTGGGCGTACGACTTTCTCGTTACCCAGGACAATCTGCTGCGGGTCCTTGCTCTCAATATTGGCCACGGTAATGAAACGTGGGAGCAATTTGCCGTCGATGTCCAGCAGGCAGAAATACTTCTGGTTGTCCTGCATGGTGGTGATCAGGGCTTCCTGAGGCACTTCGAGGAAGCGCTCTTCGAAGGAACACACCAGCGGCACCGGCCACTCAACCAGCGACGTCACTTCATCCAACAGGCTTGGCGGCACGATGGCAGTGCCTTCGTGCTGGGTCGCCAGCTCTTCGACGCGCTTGGTGATCAGCAGGCGACGCTCATTGAAGTCGGCCAGGACATAAGCGTTACGCAGGTCGCTCAGGTAGCTGGCAGGCGAGGTAATGCGCACACTTTCCGGGTGGTGGAAGCGGTGGCCACGAGATTCACGGCCAGCAGTCTGAGCCAGGATTGTGCAGTCGATGACTTGATCGCCGAACAACATGACCAGCCATTGGGTCGGACGCACGAACTCTTCCTTGCGAGCGCCCCAGCGCATGCGCTTGGGAATCGGCAGGTCGTTCAGAGAGTCTTCGACGATCGTCGGCAGCAGGCTCGCAGTGGGCTTGCCGGCGATGCTCTGGCTGTAACGCAGCTTGGGGCCGCTCTGGTCGATTTCGCTCAGATCAACGCCGCACTTCTTGGCGAAACCCAAGGCCGCCTGAGTCGGATTGCCGTCGGCATCGAAAGCGGCCTGACGTGGCGGGCCATCGAGATTGACGCTGCGATCAGGCTGTTGGGTCGACAGATCAGTGATCAGAACCGCCAAACGACGCGGCGCGCCGTAAACCTGTTTGGCGCTGTAGGTCAGACCGGCAGCCTGCAGGCCTTTTTCGATACCGGCCAGAAACGCGTCGGCCAGGGTATTCAGGGCTTTTGGCGGCAGCTCTTCGGTGCCCAGTTCAACCAGGAAATCTTGAGCACTCATTGTTGCGCCTCCAGCTTGGCCAATACTTCGTCACGTAGATCAGGCGGCGCCATCGGGAAGCCCAGCTTGGCGCGAGCCATCAGATAGGCCTGAGCCACCGAACGCGCCAGGGTCCGCACGCGCAGGATGTACTGCTGGCGAGCGGTCACCGAAATGGCACGGCGAGCATCGAGCAGGTTGAAGGTATGGGAAGCCTTCAGCACCATTTCGTAGCTTGGCAGCGGCAGCGGTTGATCGAGTTCGATCAGGCGTTTGGCTTCGCTCTCGTAGAAATCGAACAGTTCGAACAGCTTGTCGACGTTAGCGTGCTCGAAGTTGTAGGTCGATTGCTCCACTTCGTTCTGGTGGAACACATCGCCGTAGGTCACGCGGCCGAACGGACCGTCAGCCCAGACCAGGTCATAGACCGAATCGACGTTCTGCAGGTACATCGCCAGACGTTCCAGGCCATAGGTGATTTCGCCGGTGACCGGATAGCATTCGATGCCACCCGCCTGCTGGAAGTACGTGAACTGCGAGACTTCCATGCCGTTGAGCCAGATTTCCCAGCCCAGGCCCCAGGCGCCGAGCGTCGGTGATTCCCAGTTGTCTTCAACGAAGCGTACGTCGTGGACCAGCGGGTCCAGGCCGACGTGCTTCAGGGAGCCCAGATACAGCTCCTGAAAGTTGTCCGGGTTTGGCTTGAGCACCACCTGGAACTGGTAGTAGTGCTGCAGGCGGTTCGGATTTTCGCCGTAGCGGCCGTCAGTAGGACGACGGCTTGGCTGGACATAAGCGGCGTTCCAGGTTTCCGGGCCAACGGCGCGCAGAAACGTGGCGGTGTGGAAAGTGCCGGCGCCTACTTCCATATCGTAGGGCTGAAGTACCACGCAACCTTGCTCGGCCCAGTATTGCTGGAGGGCGAGGATCAAGTCTTGGAAGGTACGCACGGCTGGCGTAGGCTGGCTCACGAAATTCACCTGTACTGGGGCTGCGATTTAAAGAGCGGGAGTATACCCGATTCGGCCGCACCTCCACCCTTGGGAGCCCTATGCCACGCTGCTATTGGTGCAACGAAGAGCCTATTTATATCGATTATCACGATCAGGAGTGGGGCGTGCCGTTGCGCGACGCGCAGAAGCTCTTCGAGTTGCTTTTGCTCGAAGGGTTCCAGGCGGGCCTGTCATGGATCACGGTTCTTAAAAAACGCGCTCGTTATCGCGAGGTCATGTTCGGTTTTGACGTTCATCGGATTGCCGCCATGACCGACGCCGAGATTGAACAACTGATGCAGGAGCCCGGCATCATCCGCAATCGGCTCAAGCTCAACGCAGCCCGGCGCAATGCGCAGGCGTGGTTGAAGCTGGAAGATCCGGTCGCCTTCCTCTGGTCATTCGTGGATGGCGAACAAAAGGTCAACCACTTCAAGGATCGCAGTGAAGTCCCGGCCATCACGCCCGAGGCCGAGGCCATGAGCAAATCCTTGAAGAAAGCCGGTTTCACCTTTGTCGGTCCCACCATCTGTTACGCCTATATGCAATCGAGCGGCATGGTCATGGACCACACCGTGGAGTGTGATCGATACGCGGTTTTGACCCGCTGATGGTTACAATGGGCGCCTTGAGTTTTAGGGAGTGATCTGTGGAAAAGTTTAAAGGTGCCCTCATGGTGGGCGCGTTGCGACTGTTTGCCTTGTTGCCCTGGCGCGTTGTGCAGTGGGCTGGCGCGGGCATTGGCTGGCTGATGTGGAAACTGCCGAACCGTTCGCGGGAAGTGGCGCGCATTAACCTGGCCAAATGCTTCCCGGAAATGGACCCCGCCGAACGCGAGCGTCTGGTCGGCCGCAGCCTGATGGACATCGGCAAGACACTGACCGAAAGCGCCTGCGCCTGGATCTGGCCGGCGCAGAAATCCATCGACCTGGTGCGCGAAGTCGAAGGGCTGGACGTGCTCAAGGATGCCCTCGCCTCCGGCAAAGGCGTGGTCGGCATCACCAGTCATCTGGGCAATTGGGAAGTGCTGAATCACTTCTACTGCAGCCAGTGCAAGCCGATCATTTTCTATCGTCCACCCAAGCTTAAAGCGGTCGATGACTTGCTGCGCAAACAGCGTGTGCAGTTGGGCAACCGGGTTGCCGCGTCTACCAAGGAAGGCATTCTCAGTGTCATCAAAGAGGTGCGTAAAGGCGGTTCTGTGGGCATTCCGGCTGACCCGGAGCCGGCTGAATCAGCGGGGATTTTCGTGCCGTTTTTCGCAACCACGGCCCTGACCAGCAAGTTTGTGCCGAACATGCTGGCGGGCGGCAAAGCGGTAGGCGTGTTCCTGCACGCCATGCGCCTGCCGGACGGTTCGGGTTACAAAGTGGTTCTGGAGGCTGCGCCCGAGGCCATGTACAGCACCGATACCGAAACCTCGGCGGCGGCCATGAGCCAGGTGGTGGAGAAATATGTGCGGGCGTATCCAAGCCAGTACATGTGGACCATGAAGCGCTTCAAGAAACGTCCGGCGGGGGAAGCGCGCTGGTATTGATTGATTTTGTTGGAGCGAGGCTTGCCCGCGAAAAATGCAACGCGGTGTGCCTCACATTTCAAGGTGCCTGATTCCCGGGCAAGCCTCGCTCCAACAGAGATGCCTCAGAAGAAGCTCAACCCCACCTGAAACAGCCGCTCCACATCCCGGATGTATTTCTTGTCCACCAGGAACATGATCACGTGGTCGCCGGAGGCAATCACGGTGGCGTCGTGGGCGATGAGTACTTCGTCGGCTCGGATGATTGCGCCAATCGTGGTGCCCGACGGCAAAGCGATATCCTTGATGGCGCGGCCGATGACCTTGCTGGATTTCGGATCGCCATGGGCTACCACTTCGATGGCTTCCGCCGCGCCTCTGCGCAGCGAGTGAACGCTGACGATATCGCCACGCCGCACGTGGGCCAGCAAGGTGCCGATGGTCGCCAATTGCGGGCTGACCGCGATGTCGATTTCGCCGCCCTGCACCAGATCCACATACGCCGGGTTATTGATGATGGTCATCACTTTGCGTGCGCCCAGCCGCTTGGCCAGCAGCGATGACATGATGTTGGCTTCGTCGTCGTTGGTCAGCGCCAGGAACAGATCAGTGTTGGCGATGTTTTCTTCCATCAGCAAATCGCGATCCGAGGCGCTGCCCTGCAGCACCACGGTGCTGTTCAGCGACTCCGACAGATAGCGGCAACGGGCCGGATTCATCTCGATGATCTTCACCTGATAGCGGCTTTCGATCGCCTCGGCCAACCGCTCGCCAATGTGCCCGCCCCCGGCAATCACGATGCGTTTGTAGTTTTCATCCAGCCTGCGCATCTCACTCATGACCGCACGAATGTCGGCCTTGGCGGCGATGAAGAACACTTCGTCATCGGCTTCGATAACGGTATCGCCCTGGGGAATGATCGGCCGGTCGCGGCGGAAAATGGCTGCTACGCGCATGTCGACATTAGGCATGTGCTCGCGCAGCTGGCGCAATTGCTGACCCACCAGCGGCCCGCCGTAGTACGCCTTGACCGCGACCAGCTGGGCTTTGCCACCGGCGAAGTCGATCACTTGCAGCGAACCCGGATATTCAATCAGGCGCTTGATGTAATTGGTCACCACTTGCTCGGGGCTGATCAGCACGTCGACCGGGATGGCATCGTTATCGAACAGACCGGCTCGGGTCAGGTACGCGGCTTCACGTACCCGGGCAATCTTGGTCGGGGTGTGGAACAGGGTGTAGGCGACCTGGCAGGCAACCATGTTGGTCTCGTCACTGTTGGTGACCGCCACGAGCATGTCCGCATCATCTGCCCCGGCCTGGCGCAGTACCGTGGGGAACGAGCCACGCCCCTGCACGGTGCGGATGTCCAGCCGATCGCCCAGATCACGCAACCGGTCGCCATCGGTGTCGACCACGGTTATATCGTTGGCTTCGCTGGCCAGATGCTCAGCCAGCGTACCGCCAACCTGCCCTGCGCCGAGGATGATGATTTTCAATCGGTTGCTCCTTGTAGCGCGTCGCGACTCATTTCTGATACCGCGCTATTGCACTGCAAACACAGATTCTGTGGGAGCGAGCTTGCTCGCGAAGGGGTCGGTACATCCACTGTGATATCCAATCTGACACACCGTCTTCGCGAGCAAGCTCGCTCCCACAAGATTGCTTTCAATTCTGAAAGTACATTTCAAGTTGATGCCCAGAACAAAAAACATCAACCCACGATCTTGATCAGTTTGGCGTAATAAAACCCGTCATGCCCGCCCTGCTGAGCCAGCAACTGGCGACCGTGAGGTTGCTTAAGGCCTGGGGGCTTTTGGCCCAGTTGACCGGCAATGTCCAGCTCACGAGCACCCGAAGTGCGGGCCAGGAAAGCGTCGATGACTTCGGTATTTTCCATCGGCAGCGTCGAGCACGTGGCATATAAAAGTATGCCGCCCACCTGCAATGTCGGCCAAAGCGCATCGAGCAGTTCGCCTTGCAGTGCGGCCAACGCGGGGATGTCATCCGCCTGACGTGTCAGCTTGATGTCTGGATGGCGACGGATCACGCCGGTGGCCGAGCACGGCGCATCCAGCAGGATGCGCTGGAATGGTTTGCCGTCCCACCAGGTTTTGGTGTCACGGGCGTCTGCCGCAATCAGCTCGGCGCTCAGGCCCAGCCGCTCGAGGTTTTCCCGGACTCGAACCAGACGCTTGGCTTCCAGATCCACGGCCACCACGCCAGACAGATCGGGTTGCACTTCCATCAGATGGCAGGTCTTGCCGCCAGGGGCACAGCAGGCGTCCAGCACCCGTTGGCCCGGGGCGAGCTCCAGGAGGTCAGCGGCCAATTGCGCGGCTTCATCCTGCACGCTGATCCAGCCTTCGGCGAAGCCCGGCAGGCTACGCACGTCGCAGGGTTCTGTGAGCAGAATGCCGTCCTGACTGAAGGTGCAACCGACCGCCTGAATCTCGGCAGCGCGCAGCAACTCAAGGTATTGGTCACGGCTGTTATGCCGACGATTGACCCGCAGGATCATCGGTGGATGCGCATTGTTGGCGGCGCAAATCGCTTCCCACTGTTCAGGCCACGCCGCCTTCAGCGCCTTTTGCAGCCAGCGCGGGTGAGCGGTACGCACCACCGGATCGTGTTCCAGCTCGGCCAGCAGCGCTTCGCTTTCGCGCTGGGCGCGGCGCAGTACAGCGTTGAGCAAGGCCTTGGCCCAGGGTTTTTTCAGCTTGTCGGCGCAACCGACGGTCTCGCCGATGGCCGCATGGGCCGGAATGCGTGAATACAGCAGCTGATACAAACCCACCAGCAACAAGGCTTCGACGTCGGCATCGGCAGCCTTGAAAGGCTTTTGCAGCAATGTGGCCGCCAGCGCCGAAAGACGCGGCTGCCAGCGAGCGGTGCCGAATGCCAGATCCTGAGTCAGGCCGCGATCACGCAGTTCGACCTTGTCCAGTTGCGTGGGCAGCGAGCTGTTCAGCGACGCCTTGCCGCTGAGCACGGCGGCCAGTGCCTTGGCGGCGGCCAGACGCGGGTTCATTGCGCGGCTTCCTGGTGACCCAGCACGGTGCCGATGGCGAATTTCTCGCGACGGCTATTGAACAGATCAGTGAAATTCAGCGGCTTGCCGCCGGGCAATTGCAGGCGAGTCAAGCGTAAGGCGCCGACGCCACAGGCGACGATTAAGCCGTCTTTGCTCGCCTCAAGAATGGCTCCCGGCACGCCCTGCGCTTGGGCTGGATTTGCGGCCACGCTCGCGGCCAGCACTTTCAGCGCTTCGCCGTTGAGCGTGCTGTGGCAGATCGGCCATGGGTTGAAGGCCCGAATCAGGCGCTCAAGCTCGTCAGCCGGACGGCTCCAGTCGATGCGCGCTTCGTCTTTATTGAGCTTGTGGGCGTAGGTCGCGAGGCTGTCGTCCTGAACTTCGCCAACCAGCGTGCCGTCAGCCAGGCCAGTAATGGCTTGCAACACAGCCGGTGGTCCCAGTTCAGCCAGGCGATCATGCAACGTCCCGCCTGTGTCTTCGGCGGTAATCGGGGTCACGGTCTTGAGCAGCATCGGCCCGGTGTCCAGGCCCAGCTCCATGCGCATCACGGTCACGCCGCTTTCGGCATCGCCGGCCTGCACGGCGCGCTGGATCGGCGCGGCTCCGCGCCAGCGCGGCAGCAACGAGGCGTGGCTGTTGATGCAACCCAGGCGCGGGATATCCAGCACCACTTGCGGCAGGATCAGGCCATAGGCGACCACCACCAGCAAATCGGGTTGCAGCGCGGCCAGTTCAGCCTGAGCTGCCGCATCGCGCAAGGTCGGCGGCTGCATGACGGGGATGCCGTGCTGCGCGGCCAGTTGCTTGACCGGGCTGGGCATCAGCTTTTGTCCACGACCCGCCGGGCGATCAGGCTGGGTGTAGACCGCGATGATTTCGTGAGGGCTGTCGAGCAAGGCCTTGAGGTGTTCGGAGGCAAATTCGGGGGTGCCGGCGAAGACGATGCGCAGTGGCTCAGTCATGGGCTTCTCGTTGGGAAAGGGATGGATGCGGGCTTGGGATTATCCGCCAGAAAATCTCTATGAGACTTTCCCCCATGCCATGCTCTGTGGGATCGACCGAGGTGGCGCTCCACCTTGCTCGCGAAGGCAATGTTTTAGCCTCTGACGATTTAGCGGCTGTACTGGCCTCTTCGCGAGCAAGGTGGAGCGCCACCCCGGTCGATCCCACAGGTTTCGATGTGTTGTGAATACAGAATCAAGCATTCTGCTTATGCAGTTTTTCGAGCTTTTTCTTGATTCGGTCGCGCTTGAGGTTGGACAGGTAATCAACGAACAGCTTGCCGTTCAGGTGATCGCACTCGTGCTGGATACACACGGCCAGCAGCCCTTCGGCGATTTCCTCGTAAGGCTTGCCGTCGCGGTCCAGGGCCTTGATGCGAATTTTTTGCGGGCGGTCGACGTTTTCATAGAAGCCCGGCACAGACAGACAACCTTCCTGATACTGGTCCATCTCGTCGGTCAGGGTTTCGATCTCCGGGTTAATGAAAACCCGAGGCTCGCTGCGGTCCTCGCTGAGGTCCATGACCACCACGCGTTTGTGCACATTGACCTGTGTCGCGGCCAGCCCTATACCGGGCGCCTCATACATGGTTTCAAACATGTCATCGACCAATTGGCGAATACCGTCGTCTACTACGGACACCGGCTTGGCGATGGTGCGCAGGCGCGAATCGGGAAACTCGAGAATGTTTAGGATAGCCATATACGTAAGAGCTGCACTTGTAGGGTAAAGTCAAAATCGGCTGCCAGGGTTTGGACGTCCAAGCGGGGCAACCATTTTTTTAATTCGAGCCTGCTAAGACTCTATGTTCACGCGAAGCAACATGATAAAGGGATTCACCGCATGAGGAAATCACTACTCGCCCTGCTGCTATTGGCCGCGACAGGTCTTGTGCAGGCGCAGGTGCAGCTCAGGGAAGGCCATCCGCAGACTTACACCGTTGTCGCCGGTGATACGCTTTGGGATATTTCCGGAAAATTTCTCAGCGAACCCTGGAAATGGCAAGAGATCTGGCGCGCCAATCCGCAAGTTCACGACCCTGATCTGATCTACCCCGGCGATACGCTGTTGCTCAGCTACGTCGATGGTCAGCCGCGTGTCACCCTCAACCGGGGCGAATCGCGAGGTACGATCAAGCTGTCACCACAAGTGCGCAGCACGCCGATGGTCGAGGCCGTGCCGACCATTCCGTTGGGCGCGATCAACGCGTTTCTGCTCAGTAACCGAATTGTCGATACCCCCGAGCAGTTCGAGCGAGCGCCTTACATCGTGGCGGGCGAAGCCGAACGTGTGCTGAGCGGGATTGGCGACCGCATCTATGCGCGTGGCTCTTTTCAGCCCGAGCACACCGTGTATGGCATCTTCCGCAAGGGCAAGACCTATATCGACCCGGTGACCAACGAGGTTCTGGGCATCAACGCTGATGACATCGGCGGCGGTGAAATCGTTGCCAGCGAGGGCGACATGTCGACCTTGACGCTGCAGCGCTCCAATCAGGAAGTCCGCCTGGGCGACCGCCTGTTCAGCAGCGAAGAGCGGCCCATTACCTCGACCTTCATGCCCAGCTCCCCTCAGGCCCCGATTGAAGGCCTGATCATTGACGTGCCTCGCGGCGTTAACCAGATCGGCGTGTTTGATGTGGTCACTGTCGACCGTGGCAGACGTGACGGGCTGGCCGAAGGCAATGTGCTGGCGATCTACAAGACCGGCGAGACTGTCCGGGATCGCATCACCGGTGAACAAGTCAAAATTCCTGACGAGCGCTCAGGCCTGCTGATGATTTTCCGCACCTACGAAAAACTCAGCTACGGGCTGGTTCTCAATGCCAACCGTTCTCTGGCAGTGATGGACAAGGTGCGAAATCCCTGACGGCATGTTGCAGAATTGATACAGATTTTTGTCATCGCAGAACCCGTTATCAAATTGTTGTCAACAGAGTTATCCACAGGATAGGCCACCGTTCCTGGTGCGCTACGGATCAAGGAAGATCTTATGCCGCTGTTCGAAAAAGCTGCCCCTTCGCCTGCCGAACTGGAAGCGCGCCTGCGCTTGCATCGCTTGCCGGAGGTCGGTCCCAGGCGCTTCATGAAGCTCATCAATGCGTTCGGTTCGGCCTCGGCCGCCGTCAGTGCACCCGCCAGCGCATGGCGTGCGCTGGGGCTGCCAGCGTCGAGCGCCGAGGCTCGCCGTGACCCGCAGGTACGAGATGGTGCGAGCGCTGCATTGGCTTGGCTAGAGCATTCGGACCAGCATTTGCTGATGTGGGACGATCTGAACTACCCCGCTCTGCTCGCGGAAATTTCCGACCCTCCGCCGTTATTATTCGTCGCAGGCAACGCCACGATCCTTGATCGCCCGCAGTTGGGCATGGTGGGCAGCCGTCGTGCTTCTCGACCAGGGCTGGACACGGCAAGCGCATTTGCCAAGAGCCTGGCGGGTGCCGGATTTGTGATTACCAGTGGTCTGGCGTTGGGCATCGACGGTGCTGCGCATCAGGGTGCTCTGGACGTCGGAGGCTCTACAATCGGCGTGCTGGGCACTGGCATCGAAAAACTTTATCCACAGCGACATCGGTCGTTGGCGCAGCGGATGATTGACCAGGGCAGTGCGGTGGTTTCCGAGTTCCCGCTGGACGCCGGTCCCCACGCCAGTAACTTCCCGCGGCGCAACAGAATCATCAGTGGTTTGGCGCTGGGGGTGCTGGTGGTCGAGGCCAGTGTCGCCAGCGGTTCGCTGATCACCGCACGGCTGGCGGCCGAGCAAGGTCGCGAGGTGTACGCCATTCCCGGCTCGATTCATCACCCTGGCGCCCGTGGCTGCCATCAACTGATCCGCGACGGCGCGGTGTTGGTCGAAACCGTGGAGCATATCCTCGAAGCCTTGCGCGGCTGGCAGGTGGTAGCGCCTGCTGTGACGGCATTCGAGCCAGCGTCCAGGCATCCACTGCTGGCGCTGTTGCATGCCGCGCCACAGTCCAGCGAAGGCATCGCCCACTCCAGTGGCTGGGCGTTGCCCAGAGTGCTGGCGGCGCTCACTGAGCTGGAACTTGAAGGGCGTGTGGCGTGTGAAGCGGGACGATGGTTTGCGTGTGCGCCCTGAGGGTAAACTGCCGGCATTGTTTAGCGGAGAGTGCAAATGATCAGCAGTTGGCGTGTGCAACAAGCCGCTCGCGAGATTCGCGCCGGTGCGGTAATTGCCTACCCGACCGAAGCGGTATGGGGCCTGGGCTGTGATCCATGGGATGAAGAGGCGGTTTACCGCCTGCTGGCGATCAAGTCGCGGCCTGTGGATAAGGGCCTGATTCTGGTGGCCGACAACATCCGCCAGTTCGACTTTCTGTTCGAAGACTTCCCCGAACTGTGGCTGGACCGCATGGCCAGTACCTGGCCAGGGCCGAATACCTGGCTGGTTCCGCATCAGAACCTGCTGCCTGAATGGGTCACCGGGATCCATGAAACCGTTGCCTTGCGGGTCAGTGATCACCCGACAGTGCGTGAGTTGTGCGCGCTCGTTGGGCCGTTGATTTCGACCTCGGCCAACCCCGCCGGCCGCCCGGCCGCCCGCACGCGGATTCGCGTTGAGCAGTATTTCCGCGGGCAGGTGGATGCGGTGCTCGGCGGCAACCTGGGTGGCCGCCGTAACCCGAGCGTGATCCGGGATGTGGCGACCGGGCAGGTTGTCAGGGCGGGTTGAAATCAGGCCTGTTCAGTCAGGTTATGAATTGTGGGAGCGAGCTTGCTCGCGAAGACGGTTTCCGACTCGCAGATATCGAGCGGATGTAATGGCCTCTTCGCGAGCAAGTTCGCTCCCATCTGATTGTTTTGCATTTCACTTCGGCATCAAGGAATCAGAATGCTCGACCCGACGGTGCGACGGGCAGACAGCTCGGTCTGCGCCTTGGCCGCATCCTTGAGCGGGTACTGCTGGATGTCGTCGACCTTGATCTTGCCGCTGGCCAGCATCGCGAACAGCTCATCCGCCATGGTTTGCAGGTTTTCCGGGTTGTTGGCGTAGCTGCCCAGGGTCGGACGTGTCACGTACAACGAACCTTTTTGCGACAGAATCCCCAGATTCACTCCGGCTACCGGCCCGGACGCATTACCGAAACTTACCAGCAAACCACGCGGCGCTACGCAATCGAGCGACGTGGTCCAAGTGTCTTGCCCCACGCCGTCATACACCACCGGGCATTTTTTGCCGTCGGTCAGCTCCAGCACGCGCCTGGCCACGTCTTCATGGCTGTAGTCGATGGTTTCCCAGGCGCCCAGCGCCTTGGCATGCGCCGCTTTCTCGGCAGAACTCACGGTTCCGATCAGCTTGGCGCCCAGTGCGCTGGCCCACTGGCAGGCCAGAGAGCCCACACCACCTGCGGCGGCGTGAAACAGAATGGTCTCGCCCGCTTTGACGTCGTAGGTCTGACGCAGCAAATACTGCACGGTCAGGCCTTTGAGCATGACGGCAGCGGCTTGTTCGAAGCTGATCGCCTCCGGCAGATGCACCAGATTAGCTTGCGGCAAGGTGTGCAGCTCGCTATAGCTGCCCAGCGGGCCGGTGCCATAGGCGACGCGATCACCGACCTTGAAGCGGGTGACTTCACTGCCAACTGCATCAACCACGCCCGCCCCTTCATTGCCTAGCCCCGACGGCAGCGAAGGCACCGGATACAGGCCGCTGCGGAAATAGGTTTCGATGAAGTTCAGGCCAATTGCCTTGTTGCTCACCCGCACTTCCTGCGGGCCTAGCGCGGCAGGCTCGAAGTCCACGTACTCAAGGACTTCCGGTCCGCCGGTGGTGTTGAACTGGATACGCTTTGCCATTTGCTCTCTCCGTGATTGATCGAAACAGGGTGTGAAGATTCTCCGCGTTGTCGTTTGGCAAACATGGGCCCATAGGAGTGGCTTTAGCCGCGAGCAGTAGTGCTGTCGATGAAATCCAGCGTACAGGCCGAGCCCTTCGCGGCTAAAGCCGCTCCTACGGGCCCATGTTTGCTGCGCGTCCTTCAGGCGACGGGTCTGCTATCGGACTCCTTCCCATGCTCTTCGTCAACTGCGGCGGCTCGGCCGGAGCTGTTATGCTACGCCACAATTTTGTTGCGCCCCTGAACACCAGGGACCTCAACCTTTTGCCGTCAGTTTCAAGGGAACGCCATGTCTTCTAGCCGCACTGAGGCTGTCAAAGCCTACCTGCTCGATCTGCAAGACCGGATTTGCACCGCTCTGGAACAGGAAGACGGCAACGCTACGTTTGTCGAAGATGCCTGGACACGCCCGGCAGGCGGTGGCGGTCGGACCCGCGTGGTGGAGAATGGCGCGGTCATCGAAAAAGGCGGCGTGAACTTCTCTCATGTGTTCGGCACGAGCCTGCCACCATCGGCCAGCGCCCATCGACCTGAGCTGGCGGGCCGTGGCTTCGAGGCGCTCGGTGTGTCGCTGGTGATCCACCCGCACAACCCCCACGTGCCGACGTCCCACGCCAACGTGCGATTCTTCATTGCGGAAAAAGAAGGTGAAGAGCCCGTCTGGTGGTTTGGCGGCGGTTTTGACCTGACGCCCTACTATGGCGTCGAAGAAGATTGCATCCATTGGCACCGGGTTGCCGAACAGGCCTGCGCGCCGTTCGGGGCAGACGTCTACCCGCGTTACAAAGCCTGGTGCGATAGCTACTTCCACATCAAACATCGCAACGAGCCGCGTGGCATTGGCGGCCTGTTTTTCGATGATGTGAACCAGTGGGACTTCGACACCAGCTTCGCTTTCATGCGCGCCATTGGCGATGCATTCGTCAACGCCTACCTGCCCATCGTGCGACGTCGCAAGGCTGCGGCCTATACCGTCGAGCAGCGCGAGTTTCAGGAATTCCGCCGGGGCCGCTACGTGGAGTTCAATCTGGTCTACGACCGTGGCACGCTGTTCGGCCTGCAGTCGGGCGGGCGTACTGAGTCGATCCTCATGTCGCTGCCCCCGCAAGTGCGTTGGGGCTATGACTGGAAAGCCGCGCCTGGCAGTGACGAAGCGCGCCTGACCGAGTATTTCCTGCAGGATCGCGATTGGTTGGCGTTGGGTTGAGGTTCACAACAGTCTTCAATTGAAATGCATTTCCCCCTTGTGGGAGCGAGCTTGCTCGCGAAGGGGCCCGTACATTCGATATTTTTTTCGCGTCTGAAAAATAGCCTTCGCGAGCAAGCTCGCTCCCACAGGGGGCCAGTACTCACAAGCCCTGCTCCAGGAACCCCAATGGACCACTACGTCGTCTTCGGCAACCCCATCGGCCACAGCAAATCCCCGCTGATTCATGGCCTGTTCGCCGAGCAAACCGCCCAGCAGCTGGATTACCGCGCGGCGCTGGCGCCGTTGGATGACTTCACCGCATTCGCTCAGGCTTTTTTCAACCAGGGCCGGGGCGCCAATGTAACGGTGCCGTTCAAAGAGCAGGCGTTTCGCATGGTCGACAGCTTGACCGAACGTGCCAGGCGAGCCGGTGCCGTCAATACGTTGAGCAAGCTGGCCGACGGCACGCTGCTGGGCGATAACACCGACGGCGCCGGTCTGGTCAGGGATCTGACCGTCAATTGCGGCGTGAGCCTGCGAGGTAAGCGCCTGCTGCTGCTCGGCGCGGGCGGTGCGGTACGAGGTGCGCTGGAGCCGTTACTGGCCGAGCGCCCGGCGGTGTTGGTGATTGCCAATCGCACGGTGGAAAAAGCCGAGCTGCTGGCTCAGCAGTTCAAAGATCTGGGGCCGGTGTTCCCCAGCGGTTTCGATTGGCTGGAGGAGTCCGTGGACGTCATCATCAACGCCACCTCGGCGAGCCTCACGGGCGAGTTGCCGCCGATCTCCCCAAGCCTGATCGAGCCGGGCCAAACCTTCTGCTACGACATGATGTACGGCGCAGAGCCGACCGCCTTCTGCCGCTGGGCGACCGAGCATGGCGCGGCGCAATCAGTGGATGGCCTGGGCATGCTGGTGGAGCAGGCGGCCGAGGCTTTTCTGCTGTGGCGTGGCGTGCGTCCGGATTGCGCGCCGGTGCTGGCTGAGCTACGTCGTCAATTGACGAATTAGTCTTCAAACCGAATGGGGCACTTGTCTGCCCCTTCAAGCTTGCGCAGCTCTTCAATGACTTGCGGCCTTGCCCCGCGCAAGGTCAGGGTCCGGTCCTGGGTTGCCAGGCGTCGCGCTTCCTGGTGAAGCATTTCAACCCCTGAGTAATCAATGAAGTTGATCTGCTGCGACTCGATGACCACCTGCGTGCCTTGCGTGCGCTGCAAGCGGGTCTGCAGGTAATGGCTGGCACCGAAAAAAATCGAGCCGCCGACCCGGAGAATTTCTTCATCGCCATCGCGCCACTGCTGTACGCGTGGTTGCGAGGTGCGCTTGAGGTAGAAGAACAGTGATGCCAGCACGCCCGCATAGATAGCGGTCTGTAGCTCCAGAAGCAAGGTCGCCAGGCACGTCAGGGCCATGACCAGAAACTCCGAGCGACTGACCCGGAACAACGCGCGGATGCCGCGTCGATCCACCAGCCCCCAGCAAATCAGCAGAATCGAGGCCGCCATCGCCGGGATCGGGATGTGCGCGATCAACGATGCTCCCGCCACGGCGAACAGCGCCACCCATAGCGCGGAGAAAATTCCGGCCAGGGGCGAGCGCGCACCCGCTTCGAAACTCAGCGCGGATCGGGTGAACGAGCCTGCCGACAGGAAGCCGGAAAACAGGCTGCCGACCATGTTCGACACACCCTGGGCGCGGACTTCCTGATTGGCCTCGACCATTTGTTGCGAGCGGGTCGACAGCGAGCGGGCAATCGACAGGCTGTTGACCAGCCCGAGCATGCCCACCGCCACGGCGCTCGGCAGCAGCTTGAGGATCAGCTCCAGGTCCAGCGGCAGCGGGCTCAGCGGCGGCAGATGACCGACAAAGGCGCTGACCACTCGCACATGGCCGAACATCGCCGGCCATAGCCAGACCAGCAGGCTGGAGGTGATCAGGGTGAGGAGCAGCGTCGGCCAGCGCGGCACCAGCCACTTGAGGGCGATGCCCAGGCCAAGGGTCGCCAGGCCCAGGAGCAGCGACGGCATATCCAGCTCGCCGCGATGCTCCAGCACCGCCATCAGGCTTTTCAAGGCGGTGGTCTGGCTTGGCAGGTCGATGCCGATCAGATTGGGCATCTGCCCCAAAGCAATCACCACGGCCGCACCCAGCGTGAAACCGAGCACCACGGAATGGGAGACGAAGTTCACCAGCGCGCCGAAGCGCAGCATCCCCAGCAATAACTGAAAGACCCCGGCGATGAAGGTCAGCAACAGAATCAGAGTGATGTAATCCTGACTCGCGGGGAT
This sequence comes from Pseudomonas viridiflava, assembly GCF_900601905.1. Taxonomy (GTDB): domain Bacteria; phylum Pseudomonadota; class Gammaproteobacteria; order Pseudomonadales; family Pseudomonadaceae; genus Aquipseudomonas. The sequence continues at coordinate 277,415 of NZ_UWFA01000137.1, read as the reverse complement.
GGCCAGCGGGCTGATGCTGGCGTAAAGCACTACTGCGATGGCCGCCGTCGGCCCGCAGATCAGGTGCCACGATGAGCCCCATAGGCAAGCAATAATGACCGGCACGATAGCGGCGTACAGACCGTATTCGGCTGGCAGACCAGCTATCAGCGCGTAGGCGATGGATTGCGGCAAGGCCAGAATCGCCCCGCTCAAGCCCACCAGCGCATCGCGGCCGACACTGGCGCGGGTCTGGCGGGGGAGCCAGGCTAGGAAAGGCAGGAATTTATGGCGGTTGAGCCAACCCATGAAACACTCTTGGACGATTGCGGGAGGGGTAAGGGTGAGGTGTTGGCGCATCCTGCGCAACACGCGAATCCATTGTGGGAGCGAGCTTGCTCGCGAAGACGGTTTTTCAGCCTGAAAATCTGTGGCGGATGTACCGGCCTCTTCGCGAGCAAGCTCGCTCCCACAAGGATTTGAGGTGCTTGAGGATTACAACTTCGCCTTAACCGCCGCCAACGCCTCTTTGTCGTCGACAGTTTTCACGCCATCGAGCCATTTATCCAGCACGGCCGGGTTGGCTTTGATCCAGGTTTTGACGGCGGCAGCATTGGTGACTTTGTTGTTCGCCACGTCCGCCATGATGCTGTTTTCCATATCCTGAGTGAACGTCAGGTTGGTCAGCAACTTGGCCACATTCGGGCAGGCCTGGGCATAGCCTTTGCGCGTCAAGGTGAATACCGAGCCCGTTGCGCCGAAATATTTCTCGCCGCCAGTGAGGTAGTGCAGGCCTTTGATCTGCACGTTCATCGGGTGTGGCGTCCACCCCAGGAAAACCACGAATTTCTCGCGTTTCACATTGCGCTGCACTTCGGCGAGCATTGCCTGTTCGCTGGATTCAATCAGCTTCCAGCCGCCCAGGTCGAATTCGTTCTTCTTGATGATTTCCTGAATTGACAGGTTGGCCGGTGCGCCGGAGCCGATGCCGTAGACCTTCTTGTCGAACTTGTCGGCAAACTTGGCGAGGTCGGCAAAGTCCTTCACGCCCGCATTCCAGACATAGTCCGGGACTGCCAGTGTGAATTCGGTGCCTTCGAGGTTTTTCGCCAGTTGCGTAACATCGCCAGTGGCGATGAATTTGTCGTAGAAACCCTGCTGCGCGGGCATCCAGTTACCCAGAAAGACATCCATCTGGCCGTCCTTGAGACCACCGTAGGCGATCGGCACCGCCAGCGTATCCACCTTGGGCTTGTAACCCATGCCATCGAGCAGAAACCCGGCGATGGCATTGGTGGCCGCGATATCGCTCCAGCCCGGATCAGCCATTTTTACCGTGCTGCAGCTCTGCTCGGCGGCTTGAGCGGCAAGGCTGCTCAGTGCCATGACACCTATGACCAGTGTTCTGGATATCGTCTTCATTCACTTCCCCTGATGGTGTGCGCTGGTTTTTTTGGTTTTGGCAGGGTCAAGGTTGCGGATAACGTGCCTTGCGCTCCAGATCGTCTAAATCGATATGGTTGCGCATGTACTGCTGACTGGCGTCTACCAGCGGCTGGTGATCCCAACTCTTCAGCTTGCCGAGTGCCAGCGATTCAGCGACAAAGCGCCGCCGACGCTGGCTGGCGAGCACCTGATGGTGTATCGCCGGTATATCCCATTTGGCCCGTGCTTCAGCCAGAAAATCCGCGAACAACTGCTGGTGGTCGGCCGACTGGCTCAACTCCTCCCGCTCCTTTGGATCGTTGTGCACATCGAACAACAGGCACGGGTCCTGCTCCGAATAAATGAATTTGTACGCACCGCGACGAATCATCATCAGCGGGCTGTTGGTGCCCTCGGCCATGTACTCGCCAAACACTTCGTCATGCCCCGCCTCGCCCAGCAGATGCGGCAGCAAAGAGCGGCCATCCAGCGGCAATCCGTCATTGATCTCGCCTTCGGCCATGGCCACGAAAGTCGGCAGCAAGTCTGCAGTTGAAACCGCTGCGCCCACCCGTCCGGCCTTGAACTGACCTGGCGCATACACCAGCAACGGCACTCGCGCCGACATCTCGAACCAGTGCATTTTGTACCAGAGGCCGCGCTCGCCCAGCATGTCGCCGTGGTCACCCGAAAACACAACGATGGTGTCTTCGGCAAGACCGCAGTCTTCAAGGGTTTGCATCAGTTTGCCGACGTTGCTGTCGATGTAGCTGCAGGCGCCAAAATAAGCGCGCCGTGCGTCGCGGATTTTTTCTTCCGGCAGCGGCTTGTCCCACAGATCATAGACCTTCATCAGACGCTGGGAATGCGGGTCTTGGTCGGCTTGATCCGGCTGGTATTCCGGCAGCGGGATTTCCTCGTCGCTGTACAGATCCCAGAAGGGTTTCGGGATGGTGTACGGGTCATGCGGATGAGTCATGGAAACGGTCAGGCAAAACGGGTGGTCGCCGTCACTGCGCACGTGGTCGAACAGATACTGCTGGGCCTTGAACACCACCTCTTCATCGAAGTCCAGCTGGTTGGTGCGCACGCAGGGCCCGGCTTGCAGGACCGACGCCATGTTGTGATACCAGGTCGGGCGCACATCCGGCGCATCCCAATTCACCGCCCAGCCGTAGTCGGCAGGGTAGATATCGCTGGTCAGGCGCTCTTCGTAACCGTGCAGCTGGTCCGGGCCGCAAAAGTGCATCTTGCCGGACAGCGCGGTTTTGTAGCCCAGGCGGCGCAGGTAATGCGCATAAGTTGGAATGTCCGCAGGAAATTCGGCAGCGTTGTCATATGCGCCGATTTTGCTCGGTAGCTGGCCGCTCACCAGCGTGAACCGCGACGGCGCGCACAGCGGACTGTTGCAATAAGCGGCGTCGAACACCACGCCTTCTGTGGCGAGGCGACTCAGATTAGGCATTTTGACGGGAGACGAAGCGTAGAACGGCAACATCGGCGCGGCCATTTGATCGGCCATGATAAAAAGTATGTTTTTGCGCTTCATGTATTTCGCGGCATCCCATAGTGAATATTTATGCGAAAGTGCTGCGATTGAGGATGGGACCCATGCGGTTTAAGGTAAAGCCCATGCAACGCAATGCCTAGGATAAGCACAGCTTATGTTTGAATCTCTCGGTGAAATGTCCCTCGACCTGCTCCGTGCGTTTGAAGCCGCAGCGCGTCTGCGCAGTTTCACCGCCGCCGCCATTGAGCTGGGGACCACGCAGCCCGCCGTCAGCCAGCAGATCAAGCGTCTTGAGGAGCAGCTGGCAACGCGGCTGTTTGATCGTATCTACCGAGGCATCGAGCTGACCGAGGCTGGCGAAGTATTGTTCAGCCATGTGCAGACAGGCCTGCAGTCCATGGATGCCGGTTTAGTCGCCGTCACTGATCAGAACCCCCACGAAGTGCTGCAAGTCGCCACCGACTTCGCCTTTGCCGCCTACTGGCTGATGCCGCGCCTGCATCGCTTCCACAAGGCCAACCCGGATGTCGACGTCAGCCTGGTCACCAGTGAGCGCAGCCACAGCATGCTGCGCGCGGATATCGACGTGGCCATTCTGTTTGGTGACGGACGCTTCAAGCAGGGCGAAAGCCGCTGGTTGTTCAGCGAAGAAGTCTTTCCTGTGTGCAGCCCGCAACTGCTGGCGGGCCGTGAGCCGCCTTTGCCTGCCGACGTGCTGCGCGAGTTCCCGCTGCTGCACCTGCGTGGTGAAGGCAGTGCGAACTGGTTTGATTGGGCAGGTGTTTTCCGGGCGCTCAACATCCCTCAGGCACCGGCTCCCGGCCAACTGCGTTTCGATAACTACACGCTGCTGATCCAGGCCGCCATTGCCGGCCAAGGCGTGGCCATCGGCTGGCGCCACTTGGTAGACGCCCTCCTCGATCAGGGCCTGCTCTGCCGCCCCATTGCAGCCAAGGCGATCTCGGCCTACGGCTATTACGTCGTCCTGCCGCAACGCAAACGCCGGGTGCAGATTGTTCAGCAATTTGTGGACTGGCTGGCGAGTGAACAGGCGCAGAGCGGGGATGGGTTGGCGGCCAGGCCGTTGCCGTCGATTGCGGTTTAGCTCCCCTAGACCGCCATCGCGAGCAAGGCCCGTCGGCGTATCTGAAACCACACCGAACCTGTAGGAGCTCACCGAGGTTACGAGGCCAGCGATAGCGGTGTGTCAGGCAGGCCGCCATCGCGAGCAAGCTCACTCCAACAGGCCCGCCGTCGTATCTGAAATAACCTCTACGGAAGGTATTTCATCCGGATAGGTTTCCGATCAGTTCAGTGCATCAGCCTAACCGCGCACCGCGCACGCCTTTGGCCAGCGCCGCACACAGGCTCAGCACATCGTCGACGGCTTGCTCGGGAGAAGTGGCGTTGGCGATTTTGTCCACCAGGGCCGAACCGACGACAACGCCGTCGGCCAGACGCGCAATCGCAGCAGCCTGCTCGGGTGTACGGATACCGAAACCTACACAAATCGGCAGGCTGGTGTGCCGATGCAGGCGTGCGATTGCGCCCTCAACGTGCTCCATCGTCGCCGAACCTGCGCCCGTTACGCCAGCAACCGACACGTAGTAAACGAAACCGGAACTGCGCTCCAGCACTCGCGGTAGGCGCGCATCGTCAGTAGTCGGCGTTGTCAGGCGGATGAAGTCGATGCCGGACGCCTGAGCGGGACTGGCCAGCTCTGCATCATGCTCAGGCGGCAAATCGACAATGATCAAGCCATCGACGCCCGCCTCGCTGGCAGCTGCCACGAACTTTTCGACGCCATAACGATGGATCGGGTTGTAGTACCCCATCAGCACGATAGGCGTGGTCGTGTCTTCGACGCGGAACTCGCTGACCATCTGCAGGGTTTTCTGCAGCGTCTGACCGGCATCCAGTGCGCGCAAGGTCGCCAGCTGGATCGCCACACCATCGGCCATCGGGTCAGTGAACGGCATGCCCAGTTCGATGACATCGGCACCGGCCGCAGGCAGGCCCTTGAGGACTTTCAGCGAAGTGTCGTAGCCAGGGTCACCGGCAGTGACGAAGGTCACCAGCGCAGCACGGCCTTCGGTTTTCAGCTGGGCGAAACGTTGTTCGAGACGGCTCATACCAGCTGCTCCTGATTCTGTTCGGCGGCGGCCATGTGGTTCATGACGGTTTGCATGTCTTTGTCACCACGCCCTGAGAGGCAGACCACCATCAGATGATCGTCGCGCAGGTTGGTGGCGCGCTTCATGGCTTCGGCCAGGGCGTGAGCGGTTTCCAGTGCCGGGATGATGCCTTCGAGCAGGCAGCAGTGGTGGAAAGCTTCCAGGGCTTCTTCATCGGTGATGCTGACGTACTCGACGCGCTTCACTTCGTGCAGGAAGGCGTGCTCCGGGCCGATACCCGGGTAGTCCAGACCGGCAGAAATCGAGTGAGCGTCAGTGATCTGACCGTCCTGATCCTGCAACAGGTAAGTGCGGTTGCCGTGCAGCACGCCCGGCACCCCGCCATTGAGGCTGGCCGCATGCTTATCGGTTTCAACGCCATGACCACCAGCTTCGACACCGATGATTTCAACGCTGCTGTCATCCAGGAACGGATGGAACAGGCCCATGGCATTGGAGCCGCCGCCGACGCAGGCGATCAGGCTGTCGGGCAGACGACCTTCTTTCTCCTGCAACTGCGCTTTGGTTTCCTTGCCGATGATCGACTGGAAGTCGCGAACCATCGCCGGATACGGGTGCGGGCCTGCCACAGTGCCGATCAGGTAGAAGGTGTCATCGACGTTGGTCACCCAGTCGCGCAGGGCTTCGTTCATGGCGTCTTTCAGGGTGCCGGTGCCGGAAGTGACCGGGACAATTTCTGCGCCCAGCAGCTTCATGCGGAACACGTTGGCTTGCTGGCGCTCGATGTCGGTTGCGCCCATGTAAATCACGCAAGGCAGGCCGAAACGTGCAGCCACGGTGGCGGTCGCCACGCCGTGCATGCCCGCGCCGGTTTCAGCGATCAGGCGTTTTTTACCCATGCGCTGGGCCAGCAATACCTGGCCGATGCAGTTGTTGATCTTGTGCGCGCCGGTGTGATTGAGCTCTTCGCGCTTGAAGTAGATCTTCGCCCCGCCGCAGAATTCGGTCAGGCGCTCGGCGAAATACAGCGGGTTGGGACGGCCGATGTAATCGCGCTGAAAGTAGGCAAGCTGCTCGACGAATTCCGGGTCAGCCTTGGCGGCTTCATACTCGCGGTTAAGGTCGAGCACCAGTGGCATCAGGGTTTCGGCAACATAGCGGCCGCCGAATGAGCCGAACAGGCCATTGGCGTCTGGGCCGCTGCTGTAGTTGGACTGGGTCATGTGACCTCCAGGGTCGTTAAGCGAATTGAGTGAGCCGAACCGGCAATGAACACACTTTAACCAGCGCAGCCCTCGATGAAAACCGATAAGATCGCGGCAACCTGTCAGGAAAACTCACAGATACCATGAGCCGCGATCTCCCACCGCTGAACGCATTGCGCGCCTTCGAAGCCGCTGCGCGCCTGAACAGCGTCAGTCAGGCCGCGGAACAGCTACACGTCACCCACGGTGCCGTCAGCCGACAGTTGAAAGTGCTCGAAGAACATCTGGGCACCGCGCTGTTCATCAAGGACGGGCGCGGCCTGAAACTCACAGATGCTGGGGTCCGGCTGCGCGATGCCAGCGGCGATGCTTTCGACAGATTGCGCAACGTTTGCGCGGAAATCAGCCAGGGCAGCGCCGATGCGCCATTCGTGCTGGGTTGCTCCGGCAGTTTGCTGGCCCGCTGGTTTATTCCCAGATTAGGGCGCCTGAATGCCGACCTGCCGGATTTGCGCTTGCACCTGTCGGCTGGCGAAGGTGATCTGGACCCGCGTCGTCCCGGACTGGATGCTTTATTGGTATTTGCCGAACCTCCCTGGCCTGCCGACATGCAGGTCTTTGAATTGGCGGTAGAGCGAATCGGGCCAGTGCTAAGCCCGCATTTTGCCCGCTTCGCCCAATTGCAGGACGTCTCGATCAGCGCGCTGCTGGACGAAACATTGCTGCAGACCACGTCGCGCCCGCAGGCCTGGCCCAGCTGGGCACAACAAAACGGCATCGACGCCAAAGCGCTGCGCTACGGGCAGGGTTTCGAGCATTTGTATTATTTGCTGGAGGCGGCCGTGGCTGGCCTGGGTGTCGCGATTGCCCCGGAACCCCTGGTCGCGGATGACCTGCGGGCGGGTCGCCTGGTTGCGCCGTGGGGTTTCAGTGAAACCCCGGCGCAACTGGCGCTTTGGGTCCCCAAACGTGCCGCTGACGGGCGCGCTCAATCATTGGCCAACTGGCTAAAAAATGAGCTGAAACGTTCGGGAAGACCCTGAGCTGGATTCACCCAGCGGCGGCGATCAATTGCCGCGTTTGCACAGCAGGTAAGCTGCCAGCAGGCCAACGGCGCCAACCGCTACACCGGCGGTGGTCCATGGGTGCTCTTGAGCGTAGTCACGGGTGGCGACGCTGGTTTCGCGGGTTTTGACTTTGACGTCTTCGTAGACATCGCTGAGCAGGCTGCGCGAGTGGCTCAGCGCGCTCTCAGCGTTGGCTTTGAGATTCTTGAGGGTTCTACGCGATTCGTCCGAAGCATCGGATTTCAGGCCTTCGAGCGACTTGAGCAGACTTTCGATTTCCGCTTCCATGCTTTGCAACGAGGCTTTACGAAGTGAAGTACTAGCCATGGTGATTCTCCTGCAAGGGTAAGTGGCGTGTGTTGTTTGGGACTACAGGCTTTTCGGAAAGTGCGGTTGCGTTTGTACAAAGGCCTGAACTTTTCCGCTGCTTTTGCCCACAGAGCTAATGCGCATCATCACTGCTACGCTCGTATCGAGCCTTTTGGAGAACTGCCATGACTGATCATCACACGTACAAGAAAGTCGAACTGGTTGGCTCGTCGACCACCACCATCGAAGACGCGATCAACAATGCTCTTGCTGAAGCCAGCAAAAGTCTCAAGCACATGGAGTGGTTCGAAGTCGCAGAAACCCGCGGCCATATTGAAGACGGCAAGGTTGCCCATTATCAGGTCACCCTCAAGGTCGGATTTCGCATCGCCAACAGCTGATTGAAAACCTGAACTTTTGCGCTGGCGCAATGCCATATCTTCCGCGACACACATAGAGTCCGCTGCTGCGAATAGTCGTTGAAGTGGTTAATTTTTCAGGTCCTTCTGCTTACGCGAGCCATGAGTGACCTGTTTGGCCTGACGAAGGAGTCTTACCCATGAAAAAATTTCTATTGGCGGTAGGTTTGTTCAGCATTGCCGGAACCGCCATGGCGGCCGGTAAGCCATGCGAAGAGTTGAAGGCGGAAATCGACGCAAAGATCCAGGCTAAAGGCGCTGCTTCCTACACGCTTGAAGTCGTCGACAAAGGCAGCGTGACCGACAAGACCGTTGTCGGCAGCTGCGAAGGCGGCGCCAAGGAAATCGTCTATCAGCGCAGCTGATCGATTGCAGATACGAAAAAACCGACCCAGCGGGGTCGGTTTTTTTGTGCTTGGGTTTTGATGATGGCCCTACAACGGATGCATTAGATGCATTCCCCTTGTGGGACCGGATTTAGCCGGGAAGAGGCCGTTACATCCGGGCCCACATCTGCGTTTGAAATAAAGCCTTACCGGTTAAAACCGGTCCCACACGTCCCCATGAATCATTGCTGCGCAGCTTCTGCGAGGATTTCATACGAGCGCAGCCGGTCGGCGTGCTCGTACATATCGCAGGTAAAGATCAGCTCGTCGGCATCCGTTTGTTCGAGCAAGACATCCAGTTTGGCGCGGATTTTTTCCTTGCTGCCTATCATCGCCAGGCCCAGGAAATCGCCGACTGCGGCTTGTTCATGAGGCAACCACAGGCCTGCCATGCTTTTCACCGGAGGACGTTGCATCAGCGTCTGGCCGCGCATCAACGACAGGATGCGTTGATAGAGCGACGTCGCCAGGTATTCAGCCTTTTCATCGGTATCGGCAGCCACCAGGGGCACGCCGAGCATCACGTAAGGTTTGTCGAGCACTGCGGATGGCTGGAAGTGCTCCCGATAGACCCGGATCGCATCGCGCATGTAGCGCGGCGCGAAGTGCGAAGCGAACGCGTAAGGCAATCCGCGCTGGCCTGCCAGTTGTGCGCTGAACAGGCTCGAACCCAGCAACCAGATCGGCACATTGGTGCCCGAACCCGGCACGGCAATGACGCGTTGGTCTGGTGTGCGCGGACCCAGATAAGCCATCAGTTCGGCGACATCTTCAGGGAAATCATCGGCGCTGCCTGAACGCTCGCGTCGCAGCGCCCGAGCGGTCATCTGGTCCGAACCCGGGGCGCGACCCAGGCCCAGATCGATGCGGTCCGGATACAGACTTGCCAGCGTGCCGAACTGCTCGGCAATCACCAGTGGCGCGTGATTGGGCAGCATGATTCCGCCTGCACCAACACGGATGGTCGATGTCCCGCCCGCGAGATAACCCAGCAGCACGGAGGTCGCTGAACTGGCGATGCCATCCATATTGTGGTGTTCGGCGACCCAGAAGCGGTTGTAGCCGAGTTGTTCGACGTGTTGGGCCAGATCCAGCGAGTTGCGCAGGGATTCGGCAGGGCCTTTATCGTGGCGCACGGGCACCAGATCAAGGGCGGAAATCTTCACATCAGCTAGACGTTTCATAGGTCGTTGACGATCCTCGAAAGTGGTTTGCGAGTCTGGCGTCTGGCATGGCTGAACAAAAAAATGCCAGCGATCAGGCTCGCGGTTGTTAACGAGGATAAGGCCATATCGTCCAGTTTCAACCCCTAAAGTAGAAAAATACTACTTTACCCATCGACAATTCCTGCAATTGAACTTTATAAACCCGGCTATCCTCAGAACCCTACATCACGTTTGAAAGCCTGTGCGACCCGCACACCATCCATGAGGAGACATCATGAGCATCGTCAAGAAGGCATCTGCACACTGGGAAGGCGACCTGAAGACTGGCATCGGCAGCATCTCCACTGAAACCGGCGTTTTGCGTGAAGCCCCTTATGGCTTCAAGGCGCGCTTTGAAGGCGGCAAAGGTACCAACCCTGAAGAACTGATCGGCGCCGCCCACGCGGGCTGCTTCTCCATGGCCCTGTCCATGATCCTGGGCGGCGAGAACCTGACCGCCGAAAGCATCGATACCACCGCCGACGTGACACTGGATCAGGTCGAAGGCGGCTTTGCGATCAGCGCTGTACACCTGACGCTCAAGGCCAAAGTGCCGGGCGCTACTCAGGAGCAATTCGAAAAACTGACTAACATGGCCAAAGAAGGCTGCCCGGTGTCGAAAGTCCTCAACGCGACAATCACCCTGGACGCCACCCTGATCAGCTGATCATAGGGCAGCATTCAATGACCCGCTCAGGCCTGGCTTGCGCGGGTCATGTTGGTTTAATACGAGCTGCACGACGCGAATGTGTTTTCTGGCAGCATGCTGCGAATGTTGTACCGAGGGAGTCGAGCATGAAACGTTTTGCATTGGTTGTAGTGGCGATGTCTGTGGTCACCGGTGCAGTGGCCGCGCCCAAGGATTGCGAAGAGCTCAAGGCAGAGATCGAAACCAAGATCCAGGCCAACAATGTCAGCTCCTACACACTGGAAATCGTGACCAACGATGAAGTGCACGACCAGAATCTGGTTGTCGGCAGTTGCGACAATGGCACCCGAAAAATCATTTACCAGAAGAACGACCGCTGAGTTTCAGATACAGGTCACCGAGCCTTCTTCGGCCAGCACATTACGCTGCGCGTCCAGTAGTTCGGCAGAGACGTTGTTGGTCAGCGACCGGACTTCGATCCGGTAGCGTTGCCCTGCTGCAAAATGGTCGTACTTCACTTCCACAAAACACGTCAGTTCGGTGTATTCGTTGCCCATGGCGGTAAAGCCGCCGTAGCGCACTTCATAGTCGTAGCGCACTTGCAGCGTGTGAGGCCCCGGCGTGATCTGAAAATAACGACCGTCGTAGGTGGACTCGCCATCAACCTTGTCAGCCATCACCAGGGTGCCAGTGGTGGTGCGCATCTCCACCCAGGCCAGGTGCGGATCCACGGCGGGCATGGGGCCGGCGCAGCCAGCCAAGGCGGCCGAGGCCAGGATCAACGGTAAAGGTCGCATCATGATTGGCTCGTTCTGATCGGAACGCGATGATAGTTGCGCAATGTCCGGTGTGTCCGGCATAACGGGTAATGTTTCGAACTTTAAGGCGATCTATGCCAGGCCTCAATATCTCGCGCTTGTGGCGCGGCCTGCCGGTATTGGTATTTCTGCTGATAGGCGGCTGTTCGAGCATCAGTTATTACGACCAACTGGTACGCGGGCAGTTGCATTTGCTGGCCGCCCGAGAGCCGGTCGAGGACGTGCTCGCTGACCCCGCCCGCGACTCAAGACTGCGCCAGCGCCTCGCTCAAGCCCAGCTGGCCCGCACGTTCGCCAGTCGTCAGTTGCACCTGCCCGACAACCAGAGTTATCGGCTGTATGCCGACATCAAGCGTTCGTATGTGGTCTGGAACGTGTTCGCGACCCAGGAGTTCTCGCTGGCACCGGTGACCCATTGCTTCCCGATCGCGGGCTGCGTGGCGTATCGCGGGTATTACAGCGTCGGCGGAGCGCGAGGTGCTGCGGCGCTGCTGCGCCAGGCGGGCAATGATGTTTACGTGAGCGGAGTGGAGGCCTATTCAACACTGGGCTGGTTTGACGACCCGATCCTCAGCTCCATGCTCGGCTGGGGTGACGAACGCCTGGCGACCCTGATATTCCATGAGCTTGCCCATCAGCGCTTCTACGTGAAGGACGACACTGAATTCAACGAATCCTACGCCAGCTTTGTCGAACAGGAAGGCACCCGCCAGTGGCGGGCTGCGCGTGGGCTGGCGGCTGAGGGCAAATCGCAGTCCCGGCAGCGTGATGAATTAACGCAATTGGTCTTGGCGGCTCGGGAGCGTCTTGATCAGCTTTACCGCCAGCCCTTGAGCATTGACGTGATGCGTCAGCGCAAGGCCGCCGAATTCGACAGGCTGCGCCGTGATTATCGGCGGATGCGTGATCAGCAATGGGCGGGAGACAAGCGCTACGACGCCTGGATCAACGCGCCACTCAACAACGCCAAGCTACTGCCTTTTGGTTTGTATGACCAATGGGTGCCAGCGTTCGAGGTGCTGTTCAAAAAGGTGAACGGCGACTGGTTGGCGTTTTATGCCGAAGTGGAACGGCTGGGGGGCTTGCCGCTGGTGGAGCGCAGGGCTGAACTGCGCAAGCTAGCGGCTGCGACGGGTACTTGCGGGAGTGATGCTTGCCCGCGATAAGGTCAACCTGATGTGCAGGCATAGACCGAGTCATCGTTCATCGCGGGCAAGCACCGCTCCCACAGGGATCTGTATTTCGCGCCTTACTTCAAACCTGACATCTTCTGGATCGCGCCCTTGAGCTCGTCATCCGAACAATCGGCGCAGGTGCCTTTTGGCGGCATGGCATTCACGCCGGTAATCGCTTTGGCGAGCAAGCCGTCAAGGCCGCCCTGCTCATCGGCGCGGGTATTCCAGGCTGCGGCGTCGCCGATTTTCGGTGCGTTGAGCAAACCGGTGCCGTGGCAGGCATTACAGTATTTGCCGATGATGTCGTCGGGGGTTCTCGCAGCACCGCCAGCGGCGGCTGCAACTACTTCCATACCCGCGCACTCCTTGCCCTGAACGCAGACCTGGCCGACCGGCTCCAGCCGTTTGGCAATCTCTTCATTGGTCGCCGCCTGAGCGTTGAACGCTGCAAAAGCCACGGCGACAGCAACTGCAAGAATCTTATTGGTTAGGTTCACGCTTACACCCTCATGGTGACTATTCACGCTCGCCTGCCACGGTTCAGCAGGCGGCGAAAGTATAGCCCCTCGCCTGAGAGTCCGAAACAACCCTGCAATAAGAAAGGTTATTAGCCGACGGTTCACCGCATAGGCTAATCGGCCTGCAGCCCGCGCAGGACGGGCTTTTGCCTAGAAGTTGGCCGGGGTGGCTGCGCTGATTAGTCGCGCCGGGACGTCAAACGGGTTGCGAAAGCGATGGGGTTTGGTGCTTTCGAAGTAGTAGCTGTCGCCTGCTTCGAGGATGTAGGTGTCGAGCCCAACCACCAGCTCCAGACGGCCCTCCACCAGAATCCCGGTCTCCTCGCCCTCGTGCACCAGCATCTCGATGCCAGTATCGGCGCCGGGCGGGTACACCTCGGTCAGGAACGCGATGGCGCGGCTCGGATGCGCCTTGCCTACCAGTTTCATGGTGACCGCGCCGTCAGAGATATCAATGAGCTCGCTGGCCTTGTAAACGACCTGCGTGGGGTTTTCCTGCTCAAGCTCTTCTGAAAAGAACTCCACCATGGACATGGGAATGCCGCCGAGCACTTTGCGCAGTGAACTGATCGAGGGACTGACGCTGTTCTTTTCGATCATCGAAATAGTGCTGTTGGTCACGCCTGCTCGTTTGGCAAGTTCGCGCTGGGACAGACCCTTGAGTTTGCGAATGGATTGCAGTCGTTCACCGACGTCCAATGCGGCAGTCCCCCTAATCAGTCAGTAAGGTCGAGTTGAGCGCCATGATGGCAACAGCGTTCAGTATTTACAACACTTGGGCGGGTTACTGATTGTTGAGGGGACTGGCGGGCGCGAACATGACCCTGTAGGAGCGCACGAGCACCGCGAGGCCGCGATGGCGGCGTATCAGACAGACCGCCATCGCGGCCTCGCGGTGCTCGTGCGCTCCTACAGAAACACCTCGGGTTTATGACTGATAAACCCTCGGCACCCGGCGCAGGTTGCAGAAGATGCGGTAGGGAATGGTTCCGGCGTGGGCTGCGACGTCGCTGGCCAGAACATTTTTGCCCCACAGTTCAACCCGGCTGCCCAGCCCGGAAGCCGGAAGATGGCTTAGATCGACGCACAGCATGTCCATGGACACCCGCCCCAGCAACTGGCTCGGCTGCCCATCAATATGCACCGGCGTGCCGGTGGAGGCTTCGCGTGGATAGCCATCGGCATAACCCATGGCCACCACGCCGACCCGGCTGGCGCGCTCGGTGATGTAGGTCGCGCCGTAGCCGACCGGCTCGCCAGCAGGCAATTCACGCACGCAGATGATTTTTGATTCGAGGGTCATCACCGGTTGCAACTGGCTGGCCACCGTCTGTGGCTGATCGAAAGGGGTAGCGCCGTAAAGCATGATGCCGGGCCTTACCCAGTCGCTGGGCATGTTGGGCCAGGCCATCACCGCGGGCGAATTGCGCAGGCTGATTTCTGCCGCCATGCCCTGGCGTGCGGCCTCGAAGACGGCCAGCTGTTGGCTGCTGGCCGGGCAATCGGGCTCGTCGGCGCGGGCGAAATGGCTCATGAGTACGATCTTCGCCACTTTGCCGCTGGCCTGGAGGCGCTGATACGCCTGCTGGAAATCCTGCGCATGCAGCCCAACCCGATGCATGCCCGAGTCCAGCTTGAGCCAGACCGCCAGCGGCTTGCGCACGCTGGCCTGCTCAATGGCTTCGAGTTGCCACATCGAATGCACCACGCACCAGAAATCGTGCTCGACGATGAGCTCCAGCTCATCGACTTCGAAAAACCCTTCAAGCAGCAACACCGGCGCGCGGATCCCGGCTGCGCGCAGCTCCAGCGCTTCTTCGATACAGGCCACCGCGAAACCATTGGCATTCGCCTCAAGCGCCTGAGCCACCTGCACCGCGCCATGACCATAAGCATCGGCCTTGAGGACGGCCAGCGCCTTGGCGCCTGAGGTTTCGCGGGCGAGCTGGTAATTATGACGCAGGGCTTGAAGATCGATGATGGCGCGAGCTGGACGCATGGTGGGCTTCTGACAAGTAGGTAAAGAGACCGTTGGAGCGAGGCTTGCCCGCGAATGCGTACTATCAGCTAAATCCTGATCGCCTGACTCGACGCATTCGCGGGCAAGCCTCGCTCCAACTGATTCGTTTAAGGCAACGCTGCCACCACCGACAACTCAACCAGAATCTCCGGTTCGCACAGCTTGGCTTGCACAGTGGCACGGGCTGGCGCGACGCCTTTGGGCAGCCATTTATCCCAGACACTGTTCATGCCCGCGAAATGGGCATCGATGTCCTTGAGATAAATTGTGACCGAGAGGATCCGGCTCTTGTCGGTGCCGGCCAGATCCAGCAGGCGCTCGATGCTGCCCAGGGTTTCGCGTGTCTGCTGCTCGATCCCGGCGGCCATGTCATCCCCCACCTGGCCCGACAGATAGACGGTGCCGTTGTGGACGACGACTTGGCTCATGCGCTCATTGGTGAGCTGGCGCTGGATGGACATTTTTTGCGATCTCCTGAGGACTGCCATAACGGGAAATATCGAGGCCAGCTGCGCTGATCTGCGGGGTCTTGCGTGCAATCAGGTCGGCTAGCAAGCGGCCGGAACCGCAAGCCATGGTCCAGCCCAACGTGCCGTGACCGGTATTGAGAAACAGGTTGCGAAACGGTGTGGCACCCACGATAGGCGTGCCGTCCGGTGTGGTCGGACGCAGACCGGTCCAGAAGTCGGCCTGCTGTAGATCACCGCCGCGAGGATAGAGGTCGTTGACGATCATCTCCAGCGTTTCGCGTCGGCGCGGATTCAGCGACAGGTCAAACCCGGCGATTTCAGCCATACCGCCCACCCGGATACGGTTGTCGAAGCGGGTGATCGCGACCTTGTAGGTCTCGTCGAGGATAGTCGACGTCGGAGCCATCGCTGGATCGGTGATTGGCACGGTCAGCGAGTAACCCTTGAGTGGATAAACCGGTGCCTTGATGCCCAGTGGCTTGAGCAACTGCGGGGAATAGCTGCCCAGTGCCAGGACGTAGCGGTCAGCGGTCTCCAGTTTGCCGTCGATCCATACGCCATTGATGCGGTCGCCTGCAAAGTCGATGCGTTCGATGGACTGGTTATAACGGAACTCGACGCCCAGCTTCGCGGCCATATCAGCCAGACGTGTGGTGAACATCTGGCAATCGCCGGTCTGGTCGTTAGGCAGACGCAGCGCGCCTGCCAGAATGTTGGTGACGCCCGCCAGTGCCGGTTCGACCCTGGCGATGCCTGCGCGGTCGAGGAGCTCGAATGGCACACCGGATTGCTGCAGAACGGAAATGTCCTTGGCGGCGTTGTCCAGTTGCTCCTGAGTGCGGAACAGCTGAGTGGTGCCCAGCGTACGGCCTTCGTAGGCAATACCGGTTTCAGCCCGCAGCTCGTCGAGGCAGTCGCGGCTGTATTCGGACAGGCGAACCATGCGTTCTTTGTTGACGGCGTAGCGGCTGGCCGTGCAGTTGCGCAGCATTTGCGCCATCCACAAGTACTGGCCGATGTCGGCGGTGGCTTTGATGGCCAGCGGCGCGTGGCGCTGCAGCAGCCATTTGATGGCCTTGAGCGGTACGCCAGGCGCTGCCCAGGGTGAGGCGTAACCCGGCGAAACCTGGCCTGCGTTGGCGAAACTGGTTTCCATAGCCGCAGCTGGCTGACGATCCACGACAGTCACCTGCATGCCCGCCCGCGCCAGATAATAGGCACTCGTCGTACCGATCACACCACTACCAAGGACCAGAACGCGCATGTTGATTTACCTCATCGCGGATATCCGCTGACGTTTTGAAGTTTTAAGCAAGGATGTGGGCAGTATATGCAGCCAAGGGCAGTGCCTTTCACTGTATAAGCGCCTATATTTGGCGATAGTTCTTGTTAAAGAAGCCTTTGCTAGAGGGGGTTGACCCATGCGAACCCAGCATCAGACAAAACGCGAGCTGGACAAGATCGATCGCAGCATCCTGCGCATTCTTCAGGCCGATGGCAGAATCTCCTTCACCGAACTCGGCGAACGGGTCGGATTGTCCACCACGCCTTGCACCGAGCGGGTCCGGCGGCTGGAGCGCGAAGGCATCATCATGGGCTACAGCGCTCGCCTCAATCCGCAAGCACTCAAGGCTAGCCTATTGGTGTTCGTCGAGATCAGCCTGGACTACAAATCAGGCGACACCTTCGAGGAATTCCGTCGCGCGGTGCTCAAGCTGCCGCACGTGCTGGAGTGCCACCTGGTTTCCGGGGATTTCGATTACCTGGTCAAAGCGCGCATTTCGGAGATGGCGTCCTACCGCAAACTGCTGGGCGATATCCTGCTAAAGCTCCCGCATGTGCGTGAGTCCAAGAGCTATATCGTGATGGAGGAAGTCAAGGAGAGTCTGAATCTGCCGATTGCTGACTAGGTGCAATCCGTTAAACCAGCACCTGCCGCGTAGACGCCATGTACTCATGGATCTGTTTCTCGACCCGCGGATGAATCAACTCCATCGGCCGCCGCCCATTGGGGCACGGCAGGGTGGCGGTGGTGCCAAACAGGCGGCAGATCAGTGGGCGTTCGTCGTAGACCGTACAGCCGTTGGGGCCCAGGTGGACGCAGTTGAGTTCATCCATGGCGGCGTCCTGCTCGGCGGCAGTCTTGCGCGGCAGACGGGACATCTCTTCTGGCGAAGTGGTGACCGGACCGCAACAGTCATGGCAACCAGGGACGCACTCGAACGAGGGAATCTGCTGGCGCAACGCACGGATTTTCAGACTGTTACAACTCATCGAAACTTACCCACTGTGAATGGGCGCGATTTTGCCTCAGTTGGTCCCGGCAAGACAGCGCCGCCCGCCCGAACCTTGCCCGCAATCGGAGCCGCGGCTTATGCTCCCTGACGTTTTCAGACACCGGCAACGGGATAACCCTATGCAAGCCCGCGTTCAATCCGCGACCACCAGCGCACAACACGCCGCCTCCTATTACGCCGCCAGCCGACATCCACAGCCGGATTATCCGCCGCTGCAGGGCGAGATGCAGGCTGATGTCTGCGTCGTGGGCGGCGGGTTTTCCGGGCTGAACACCGCCATCGAACTGGCCGAGCGCGGCCTGAGCGTGGTGCTGCTGGAAGCCCGCAGAATCGGCTGGGGCGCCAGTGGACGTAATGGCGGGCAGTTGATTCGCGGTGTTGGCCATGGCCTGGATCAATTTGCGGGGGTGGTGGGGGTTGAGGGTGTTCGCCAGCTCAAGTTGATGGGCCTCGAAGCCGTGGAAATTGTGCGTCAGCGGGTCGAGCGTTACGGCATTGATTGCGACCTGACCTGGGGTTACTGCGACCTGGCCAACAAGCCAAGGGATCTGCAAGGCCTGGCCGAAGATGCCGACGAGCTGCACGGCCTGGGTTACCGTCATCCGCTGCAATTGCTGCAAGCCAGCGACATGCACAGCGTCGTGGGTTCCGATCGCTATGTGGGTGGGCTGATCGACATGGGCTCGGGGCATCTGCATCCGCTCAACCTAGCGTTGGGCGAAGCGGCTGTGGCGCAGTCGCTGGGTGTCCAGGTGTTCGAGCAATCGGCGGTCACCCGCATTGATTATGGCCCGCAGGTCAAAGTCCACACCGCGCAGGGCGTGGTTCGGGCCAAAAGCCTGGTGCTGGGCTGCAACGCTTATCTGAATGACCTGAACCCACAATTGAGCGGCAAGGTCCTGGCCGCCGGCAGTTACATCATCGCGACCGAGCCAGTGAGCGAAGCGCAGGCGCGCCAGTTGTTGCCGCAGAACATGGCGGTCTGTGATCAGCGAGTGACAGTCGATTACTTCCGGCTTTCAGCGGATCGACGATTGCTGTTCGGCGGGGCCTGCCATTATTCCGGCCGCGATCCGCAGGACATTGCCGCGTACATGCAGCCGAAGATGCTCAAGGTATTCCCGCAACTGGCGAACGTGAAGATCGACTACCAATGGGGTGGGATGATCGGTATTGGTGCCAACCGCCTGCCACAGATCGGACGACTCAAGGATCAGCCCAATGTGTTCTACGCGCAGGCTTATTCCGGTCACGGTCTGAATGCGACCCATCTGGCGGGCAAACTGTTGGCTGAAGCCATCGCCGGGCAGCACAGTGATGGCTTCGAGCTGTTCGCCAAGGTCCCGCACATCACCTTCCCCGGCGGCAAGCACTTGCGCTCGCCGCTGCTGGCGCTGGGGATGCTGTGGCATCGGCTTAAAGAGTTGCGGTGAGCCTGGCTCTTACTGGGCGGACCGAACCTCTGTGGGAGCAAGCTTGCTTGCGAAGGGGTCGGTGCAACCAGTGAATCTTCTTGGCAGATAGACCGCCTTCGCGAGCAAGCTCGCTCCCACGAGGATTTGTTTCGGCTGCGAGAATCACTCCCTCCAAAATGCCTTCAACCCTTCCCGCATCGCCTGCCCACTTGTCAGGCCGATATCGCGCAGTTCGTCTTCCGTCAGGCTGAGCAGGACCTTTCGAGACATCCAGCGGTGGCGGTAGAGCGCCCAGCGGCTGAGCTTGGGTGCGCATGCAGTCTTCACGACCACCGCCCGCCCTACGCACAACTTCTGGCTATAAAGCGCTAACCGAACATCGCTGAACCCGTTCATTTTCCCAACCCTCGTTATGTGTGGTGTGGGTTAATGATGAGTTCAAAGTGCAAACCATTACAGATCCAAACAAATCTATTTATTTGCATACAGAAGTTTCCACATCGACGCTGAATGCTGTATTTTTCACGCATCTGTATGGCTTTGCTTGTTTAAAATCTCGAGAGTATGCCCATGACCCTCTACGTCAACCTCGCCGAATTGCTCGGTACCCGCATCGAAAACGGCTTCTATAGGCCCGGTGACCGGTTACCGTCAGTGCGCGCCTTGAGTGTCGAGCACGGGGTAAGCCTGAGCACGGTGCAGCAGGCGTATCGGGTTCTGGAAGACAGCGGCCTGGCACTGCCAAAACCCAAGTCTGGCTATTTCGTACCCGCCAGCCGAGCGGTTCCGGCATTACCGGTGATTGGCCGCCCCGCCCAACGGCCTGTGGATATCTCTCAATGGGATCAGGTGCTGGACCTGATGCGCACCAAAACCATTCCCGGTCTGGTGCAGTTGGGGCGCGGCATGCCTGACGTCACCAGCCCGACCCTGCGGCCCCTGATGCGCGCATTCGGCAGACTGGCGCGAGACGAGGACATGTCGGTTCTGTATTACGACAGCATTCAAGGCAACCAGACACTTCGTGAGCAAATCGCCCGGTTGTTGCTGGACTCGGGCTGCAACCTCACCGCCAACGATCTGCTGATTACCGCCGGTTGCCATGAGGCGTTGTCGGCCAGCGTGCGGGCGATTTGCCAGCCTGGGGATATTGTCGCGGTGGACTCGCCGAGTTTCTTCGGCGCCATGCAGACCCTCAAGGGCCTGGGCATGAAAGCGCTGGAGATCCCCACCGATCCGCTGACCGGGATCAGCCTTGAAGCGCTGGAGTTGGCGCTGGAGCAGTGGCCGATCAAGATCATCCAGTTGACCCCCAACTGCAATAACCCGCTGGGTTATGTCATGCCGGAAAACCGCAAGCGTGCCTTGCTGAGCCTGGCACAGCGCTTCGATGTGGCGATCATTGAGGACGATGTGTATGGCGATCTGGCGTTCAGCTATCCGCGCCCGCGCACCATCAAATCCTTCGACGAAGATGGCCGGGTGTTGCTGTGCAGTTCCTTTTCCAAGACCCTCGCTCCGGGCTTGCGTGTGGGCTGGGTGGCACCCGGCCGCTACCTTGAGCGGGTGCTGCACATGAAATACATCGGCACGGGTTCGACTGCGCCCCAGCCTCAGCTGGCGGTTGCCGAGTTCCTGGCAAACGGGCATTACGAGCCTCACTTACGCCGCATGCGCAGCCAATACCAGCGTGGCCGTGATCAGATGATTGATTGGGTGATGCGTTATTTCCCCGCCGGGACTCGCGTCAGTCGTCCTCAGGGTGGGTTCATGCTCTGGATCGAACTGGCGGAAGATTTCGATACCCTGCGTCTGAACCGCGCGCTCCTCAATCTGAACGTACAGATCGCTGTCGGCAGCATTTTTTCGGCGTCGGGCAAGTATCGCAATTGCCTGCGGATGAACTTCGCGGCCAAGCCTTCGGCAGAAGTTGAAGACGCCGTGCGCAAGGTGGGGGCCACGATCTTCAAGCTGGCGGCTGAAGAATAATCTTGGGTGCTGACTTTCCCCGGCTTTTCGCGGTCCTATCGCCATGTTGTGTCCACCCCGGTGATCAATTTGAAGAACAAGTGGGCGATGCCCTTTTGTCTGTTCGTGGCGTTGTGTGTCAGTGGCTGCGCCCATGTCAGCGTCCCTAATGAACCGAGTCAGGCGCTGCCGCCTACGGACTCGGCGTTCGGCCGTTCGATCCAGTCGATGGCGATGCCCCACGAAGGGCGCTCGGGATTCCGCTTGCTGTCCAACAGCACCGAAGCTTTCATGGCCCGGGCCGAGCTGATCCGCAACGCGCGTACCAGCCTGGATCTGCAGTACTACATCGTCCACGATGGCCTTAGCACCCGCGCTCTGATCAGTGAATTGCTCAAAGCCGCTGACCGGGGCGTGCGGGTGCGTATCCTGCTCGACGACACCACCAGCGATGGCCTGGATCACGCCATCGCCACGCTGGCGGCGCATCCGAACATCCAGATTCGGCTGTTCAACCCGCAGAGCCTGGGGCGCGAAACCGGCGTCACCCGCAGCATGGGCCGCCTGTTCAATCTGTCCCGTCAGCACCGGCGCATGCACAACAAGCTGTTTCTCGCCGACAGCAGCGCGGCCATTGTGGGCGGACGCAATCTGGGCGACGAGTATTTCGACGCCCAGGAAAACCTCAATTTCACCGATATCGACATGCTCAGTGTCGGCCCGGTTGCCCAGCAGCTTGGCCACAGCTTTGACCAGTACTGGAACAGCACGCTGAGCAAGCCTATCGCCGAGTTCATGTACTTTTTGCCAACGGTGCGTGACCTGGCCAAGTCCCGCAAACGGCTTGAAGCGTCGCTGGAAGAGTCCCGGGAAAAGCATCACGCGCTTTATGATCGCCTGATGGCCTATCAGACCACGCCGCGCATGAATATCTGGCTCAACGAGTTGATCTGGGCCCATAACCAGGCGCTGTGGGACGCCCCGACCAAAGTGCTGGCCCGTGGTGAGCCCGATCCGCATCTGTTGCTGACCACTCAACTGGCACCGGAACTGATCAACGTTCATCAGGAGCTGATGCTGATTTCCGCCTACTTCGTGCCAGGCCAGGAAGGGCTGCACTACCTGACCGGCCGCGCGGATGCCGGTGTGGCCGTCAGCTTGCTGACCAACTCCCTGGAAGCCACCGACGTGCCAGCCGTGCATGGGGGCTACGCGCCCTATCGCCAGGAGTTGCTGGAACATGGCGTGAAGCTGTTTGAGCTGCGACGCCAGCCCGGCGACCCAGGCAGCGGTGGCGGCAGCGGGCCGCATCTGTTCAGCAAGGGCACCTTTGGCGGTGGCTCGGACTCAAGCCTGCACAGCAAGGCGATGATCTTTGATCGCAGGAAATCTTTCGTCGGCTCGTTCAACTTCGATCCGCGCTCAGTGCTGTGGAACACCGAAGTCGGCGTGCTGGTCGACAGCCCACAGCTGACCGAAAACCTGCGCGAACTGGCCCTGCAAGGCATGGCACCGGGTTTGAGTTATCAGGCCAAGTTGCAGGACGGGCACGTGGTGTGGGTCACCGAAGATGACGGCAAGCTCCACACGCTGCACACAGAGCCCGGCGATAACTGGCGGCGTTTCAACGCCTGGTTCGCCCGGGCCGTGGGCCTGGAGAAAATGCTTTAGGCCGCAGCGGCTGGCGTGACCCCGAACGCGCCGCGTCGCTGTGACAACAGCACCAGCCCGAACGCACCCGCTGCCATCAACAGCGGCAACGCCTGGCCGCTGACCCACTGGCTCCCCGCGCCGGCCGCCAATGGGCCGAGCAGGCAGCCGATGCCCCAGAGTTGCGCCACATGAGCATTGGCGCGGACCAGCGCGTCATCGCGATAGCGCTCGCCGATCAGGATCAGTGACAAGGTGAATAAACCACCAGCACTGGCACCGAACAGCACCCACAGCGGCCAGATCAGAACGGTATCGACCAGCAACGGCACCAGCAGGCTCGACACCATCAACGCCATCGCGCAGCTGGAAAACAACGTGCGCCGGGAAACCTTGTCGGCCAGTGCGCCGATGGGCAGCTGCAGCAATGCATCGCCGACCACCACGGTGCTGATCATCGCCAAGGCGATTTCCGGGGTGAAGCCCTGGCGCAGGCAGTAGATCGGCAGCAACGTCAGGATCAAGGCTTCGAACGCCGCAAACAGCGCTACGGCCCAGGCGATGGCAGGCATCGAGCGGCAGAACCCAAACAGATCAATGAAGGTGACGCGGCAGGCATCGGCACTCGGCGCGCCGCTGCGGCCCAGCAGCAGAAAGGGCGCACAGACCAGCAGCCCGACACCGACCCAGAAACCGGTGTCGTGCACGGTGCCCAGCGCACCGAGCAGCAACGGACCGGCTAG
This sequence comes from Pseudomonas viridiflava, assembly GCF_900601905.1. GTDB lineage: Bacteria > Pseudomonadota > Gammaproteobacteria > Pseudomonadales > Pseudomonadaceae > Aquipseudomonas. Next base: position 254,052 of record NZ_UWFA01000137.1, on the reverse strand, counting down.
CTGGCACAAAGCGTAGGTGCTGCCGTACAGCGCCACCAGGCGGCCACGCCATTGCTCGACGACCAGCTGATTGATCCAGCTTTCGCCGAGGATAAACACGATGGTCAGAATCACCCCGAGCATCAGGCGCAGGATCAGCCAGACCGAGTAATACGGCAGCAACGCCAGCAGACCCACCGACAGCGCTCCGGCCCACAGGCAGCGTCGCATCAACGCAGCCGTGCCGAAACGGGCCGCGAGCCCGCTGGCCAGGCTGGCGCCGAGCAGCACACCGATGGCGGGCATGGCAGCCATCACGCCAATCGCAAACGCGCCATAGCCCCAGCTTTCCAGCCGTAACGACACCAGCGGCATGCTGACCCCCAGCGCCAACCCGACCGACAGCACCGAAGCCAGCACCGCAAAATAAGTACCCCAACGCATTCCGCGCTCCTGTGGATCAAAGGGCCAAGACGACAAAGCCGGGCTTCCTCGGCGGAAGCCCGGCTGTGTGGAAACATCTGTTGGAGCGAGCTTGCCCGCGAATCAGGCGCCTCGGTATGCAAGATAAACCGAGTAATCGTTTTTCGCGGGCAAGCCTCGCTCCAACAGAACGTTTGGTGTGTATTACAACTTAATCCACGTCGCTTTCAGTTCGGTGTACTTGTCGAACGCATGCAGCGATTTATCGCGGCCGTTGCCCGATTGCTTGAAGCCGCCGAACGGTGCAGTCATGTCGCCTCCGTCGTACTGGTTGACCCAAACGCTACCCGCACGCAGTGCCTTGGCCGTCAGGTGGGCCTTGGACAGGTTGGCGGTCCAGACTGCCGCAGCCAGACCGTAAGGCGTGTCGTTGGCGATCTGAATGGCTTCTTCGGCGGTGTCGAACGTCAACACCGACAATACCGGGCCAAAGATTTCTTCCTGAGCGATCTTCATGGCATTGGTCACGCCATCAAAAATCGTCGGCTCGACATAGGTCCCGCCGGTTTCCTGCAGGATGCGTTTGCCGCCTACTACCAGGGTGGCGCCGTCCGAGTGCCCGGCTTCGATGTACGACAGCACGGTATTCATCTGCTGTGTGTCGACCAGTGCGCCCACCGTAGTTGCTGGGTCCAGCGGGTTGCCGGGCTTCCAGCCCTTGAGGGCCTCAATGACCATTGGCAGGAAGGTGTCTTTGATCGAGCGCTCCACCAGCAGGCGCGAGCCGGCGGTGCACACCTCGCCCTGGTTGAAGGCAATCGCGCTGGCGGCGGACTTGGCGGCTGCCTGCAGATCCGGTGCATCAGCAAAGACAATGTTCGGGCTCTTGCCGCCCGCCTCCAGCCAGACGCGCTTCATGTTCGATTCGCCGGAGTAGACCAGCAGCTGCTTGGCAATTTTGGTCGAGCCCGTGAACACCACGGTGTCCACATCCATGTGCAGAGCCAGCGCCTTGCCCACGGTGTGCCCGTAACCCGGCACCACATTGAGCACGCCTGCCGGAATGCCCGCTTCAATGGCCAGCTGGGCAATACGAATGGCGGTCAGCGGAGATTTTTCCGATGGCTTGAGCACCACCGAGTTACCGCTGGACAGCGCCGGGCCCAATTTCCAGCAGGCCATCAGCAGAGGGAAGTTCCAAGGCACGATGGCCGCGACGACGCCAATGGCTTCGCGGGTTACCAGGCCGAGTTGATCGTGAGGGGTGGCGGCGACTTCGTCATACAACTTGTCGATGGCCTCGCCGCTCCAGCTCAAGGCTTGAGCTGCGCCGGGGATGTCGATGCTGGAGGAGTCGCTGATCGGCTTGCCCATGTCCAGGGTTTCTAGCAGGGCGAGCTCTTCAACGTTTTTGTTCAGCAAAGCGGCGAAGCGCAGCATGGCAGCCTTGCGCTTGACCGGTGCCAGGCGCGACCAGACGCCGGAATTGAAGACCGTACGTGCGCTTTCGACGGCGCGCTGGGCGTCGGCGCTGTCGCAACTGGCGACTTTTGCCAGCAGGCGGCCGTCAACCGGGCTGATGCATTCGAATGTTTCGCCGGATACGGCGGCGGTGTATTCGCCGTTGATGAACGCGCGGCCTTCAATTTTCAGGTCCTTGGCGCGTTTTTCCCAGTCAGCATGGCTCAGGGTGGTCATTCGTATGTCCTCCACTATCGATTAAGGTGTGCAGGGGCAGCGAATCAGGGCCAAAAACACGTCATCCGGGATTCGCCGCGCTCAGGCAACGGCACTCACCACCCTAAACCAGTGATCCGGCGTTTTCCAATATCTTTGACAAAATGGCCTCAAACGAGGCTGATATGTTCGTTTTATGCAACATGAGCCCTGGCGCGTTTGGCACTATTGCGCCAGCGCTTCGTCAAACCCGTAATGCCAACTACCGCGAGGGGAAGAAATGACTATCGACAACATCGTGGACTTCAGTGAGGCCGGCACCGCGCCCGAGCACTATCGCCCTGCCCCGGAAAAAATCTTCAAAGGCGACCCTGAGCAGACCCTCTACAACCATTACAACAGCCCTTGCGGGCAGATGAATGCGGGCGTGTGGGAAGGCGAAGTCGGCCAATGGGCAGTCAACTACACCGAGCATGAATATTGCGAAATTGTTCAAGGTGTTTCAGTTCTGCGCGACGAGCAAGGCCAGTCGAAAACCCTGCGCGCAGGCGACCGCTTCGTGATCCCGGCGGGTTTTAAAGGGACGTGGGAAGTGTTGGAACCTTGTCGAAAAATTTATGTGGTATTCGAGCAAAAACCATAAACATGTACCGCCTGCAGTCGGGCTGACGGAGGGATGCTGATGACGTCCACGGAGGACAATCAATTCACATAAAGGACTATGTTCATGAGCAATGAAGAAATCATCCAGCAGCTCCATTACCTGATCGGCAGCCGCTACGTGCCTACCGTCAAGGCGTATATCGGCGAATTGACGGCTCGCGAGCGCGTTGTCAGCTCGAAGGATTTCGTCACCCGGGAGTTCGACATCAATCGAATCACCGTGGACATTGATGGAGCGGGGCGTATTGCGGCGTTCAGTTTCGGTTAATTCTGGAAAAACGCAGATCCTGTAGGAGCGCACCGAGGTTACGAGGCCCCGCGATGGCGGTGTGTCAGACAGACCGCCATCGCTGCCTCGCGGTGCTCGTGAGCTCCTACAGGCGCATAATTTCTGGCAAATAAAAAAGGCCCGTATCGTGAGATACGGGCCTTTTTCACAAGAAGAAAAACCAATTACTTGATTTTGGCTTCTTTGTAGATCACGTGCTTGCGAACCCGCGGATCGAATTTTTTGATTTCGATTTTGTCCGGAGTGGTGCGCTTGTTCTTATCGGTGGTGTAGAAATGGCCTGTACCAGCGCTCGACACCAAACGGATCAATTCACGCATGACTTTCTCCCTTAAATTTTGCCGTCGCGACGGAGTTCAGCAAGAACGACAGTGATGCCGCGCTTGTCGATGATACGCATGCCTTTGGCAGATACGCGCAGACGAACAAAACGTTTCTCTTCTTCAACCCAGAAGCGGTGATGCTGCAGGTTTGGCAGGAAACGACGACGGGTTTTGTTGTTTGCGTGGGAAATGTTATTCCCAGTCACCGGACCCTTACCGGTAACTTGACATACTCTCGACATGCCTCAGCCCTCTAAAACCACATGCCCAACCCGGCATGGGTTGGCCGCTTAATCTCTCAGTCATTTGGCGCCAGGCGCCGCGTTTCTTTAAGGGTCTTACCGGCTACACCTACAGTGAAGGAACCGGGCCCCTAGAAAAGAGCGCTGCTTTATACCAGAAAGGCTTTGGTGTCACAACAGGCAAAGCACTTTACCCTTCACGGCGCAGCGCCTTCAGCCCGTGAGTCTGGCGGTTGTGCGGGTTGATAGCAAATCTACCGCCGGTCGGGTCATGGCGATTGTTCTGCGCCAGCGCATGGTCTAGGGTTACTCACTCACCAGACTGCGCCAGCAGATGGGGCCCTTTTCTGATCAGGAATCTAGCCATGCGTCTTGCTGCGATACCGTTTTTGCTCGCTCCGTTGTTGTTCCCGGTGATGGCTCAGGCCGCGTCGGCACTGAGCGTTTGCACCGAAGCAAGCCCCGAAGGCTTTGACGTGGTGCAGTACAACTCGCTGACCACCACCAACGCCTCGGCGGATGTATTGATGAACCGTCTGGTGGATTTCGATGCCCAGAGCGGCAAGCTGGTAGCGAGTCTGGCACAAAGCTGGACGGTCTCGCCCGATGGCCTCACCTACGACTTCAAGCTGCGCTCCGGGGTTAAATTCCATCACACCGACTACTTCAAACCGACCCGCGAGCTGAACGCCGATGATGTGGTGTTCAGCTTCCAGCGCATGCTGGATCCGCAGAATTTATGGCACAAGGTTGCCCAGAGTGGCTTCCCCCACGCGCAATCGATGCAGCTGCCTGCGCTGATCAAAAAGATCGATGCCCCGGACCCGCTCACCGTGCGCTTTACCCTCGACCACCCGGATTCGACGTTCCTGGCGACCCTGAGCATGGGTTTCGCCTCCATCTACTCGGCTGAATACACCGCCCAACTGCTCAAGGCCGGCAAGCCGGAGCTGCTCAACAGCCAGCCCATCGGTACCGGGCCGTTCGTGTTCAAGCGTTTCCAGAAAGACGCCGTGGTCCGTTATGAAGCCAACCCGGACTACTTCGCGGGCAAGCCTGGGGTCGACACCCTGATCTTCGCGATCACTCCGGACGCCAACGTGCGTTTACAGAAAATCCGCCAGAACGAATGCCAGATCACCCTTTCGCCCAAGCCGCTGGATATTCAGGAAGCCGCTAAAGACCCGGCCCTGAAAATCGAGAAAACCGAAGCCTTCATGACCGCGTTCCTGGCGATCAACAGTCAGCATCCGCCTTTCGATAAAGCCGAGGTGCGTCAGGCCGTGAACCTGGCGTTCGACAAGGACAGCTACCTCAAAGCGGTATTCGAAGGCACGGCGGAAGCGGCCAACGGCCCGTTCCCGCCCAATACCTGGAGCTACGCCAAAGACTTGCCGGGCTACAAGCACGACGCCGCCAAAGCCAAGGAGCTGCTGGCCAGGGCCGGGTTCAAGGATGGCTTCAAAACCACGATCTGGACTCGTCCGTCCGGCAGCCTGTTGAACCCGAACCCAAGCCTCGGTGCGCAACTGCTGCAAGCGGACCTGGGCAAGATCGGCATCAAGGCTGAAATCAAGGTCATCGAATGGGGTGAGCTGATTCGTCGCGCCAAGGCGGGCGAGCATGATTTGCTGTTCATGGGCTGGGCCGGTGACAATGGCGACCCGGATAACTTCCTGACGCCGCAGTTCTCCTGCGCGGCGGTGAAGTCCGGTACCAACTTTGCCCGCTATTGCGATGCCACCCTGGACAAGCTGATCAGCAATGGCAAGAGCACCAGCGATCAGGCCGCGCGCAGCAAGTTGTACGTGCAGGCGCAGACGCAGATTCAGCAACAGGCCTTGTGGTTGCCACTGGCACACCCCACCGCTGCGGTCATCACCCGCAAGGATGTCAGCGGTTATCAGGTCAGCCCGTTTGGGCGGCAGGATTTCTTCAAGGTGCAGGTTAAATAATTTCATTGATCCTGTAGGAGCGCGCTTGCCCGCGATTGGCCATACCTACCGACAGACATGTTTCGGATGTACTGGCCTTATCGCGGGCAAGCGCGCTCCTACAAATCCAACGTCGGAGAATTCATGATCATCGCCGACCGCCTCCACATCGAAGGCCTGTTCGACCGCCACACCAGCACCCTCAGCTACCTGGTCATGGACCTCCAGACCCGGCACTGCGCACTGATCGACAGTGTGTTGGACTTCGATCCCAAGTCCGGGCGCACCAGCACGGAATCGGCTGACCAGCTCATCGCCCGCGTTCGGGAGCTGGATGCGTCCGTGCAGTGGATTCTGGAAACCCACGTACATGCCGACCACGTCTCGGCGGCGGCCTACCTCAAGGAAAAACTCGACACTAAAATCGCCATTGGCAGCCATATCACGGCAGTGCAGAAAGTCTTCGGCCAGTTGTTCAACGCACCGGACAGCTTCGCCAAGGATGGCAGCCAGTTCGATGTGCTGCTTGAAGATGGTGAGCACTTCAACGTGGGTACGCTTGCTGCTCGGGCCATCCACACGCCGGGGCATACGCCGGCGTGTATGACCTATGTTTTTGAAGTGGGTGATGAAAGTGTCGCGTTTGTCGGTGACACGCTGTTCATGCCTGATTACGGCACGGCGCGTTGTGATTTCCCCGGCGCGGACGCTCGCACGCTGTACCAGTCGATTCAGAAGATTCTGACCCTGCCCGACTCCACCCGGCTGTTCATGTGCCACGACTACCAGCCCAATGGCCGGGCGTTGCAGTACATGACCACCGTGGCCGAGCAGCGCGCCAGCAACATCCACATTCGCCAGGGCATCGACGAAAACCAGTTCGTGCAGATGCGCGAAGCGCGGGATGCGACGCTGGACATGCCGATGCTGATCCTGCCCTCCGTGCAGATCAACATGCGCGCCGGGCACCTTCCGGAGCCTGAAGACAATGGCGTGCGCTATCTGAAAATCCCGTTGAATGTGTTGTAACTGCTGTAACTGCTGTAACTGCTGAATCTGCTGAATCTGTGGGAGCGAGCTTGCTCGCGAAGGGGCCGGGACATCAGCATATTTTCTGAAGGCAGGAACATTGCCTTCGCGAGCAAGGTGGAGCGCCACTCCGGTCGTCCCACAGGTCCTGTGTTTGCTGCGCGACGGGGGAGCTCCCACGTGGGTAGCGCTGTGTCAGGTGTTTAGTGCTGTCTCTGACCGCACCGTACTCTGCAATCCCGCCAGCAACAGCCGCTGATACAACTCATCTTTCCAGCCTTGTGGCTGATCGAGCTGCATACGCTCCAGGTGCGTCGGGAAAGCGCTCGCGTCAGGGGCATCGAGGGTGGCTTTGCCCAGCTCGATGATTTCCGTGAGCTTGAACTTGCTTTCGAGCCAGTGCAGCGCCCGCAGCAGATCGCGCTCCTCGGCATTGAAGTCGCACCCTAGAGGGTATTCGGGAAACAACTGCGAATAGTGCTCAGCGATGTCCTGAAGGCGCTCAGCAGTGTTATGGGCGAAGCGTGGGTCGATGCGGAAGGTCTTGGGCAGCTTGCCCATTTTCTGCGCCTGTTCGATCAGGCCTGCCTGGAAGCGGGAGTCACTGATATTGATCATCGCCTCGATGACCGCCGCATCGGTCTTGCCGCGCAGGTCAGCAATGCCGTATTCGGTCACCACGATGTCACGCAGGTGGCGGGGGATCGTGGTGTGGCCGTAGTCCCAGACAATGTTGGACGTCACGTCGCCACCCGACTCGCGCCAGCTGCGCAGGATCAGAATCGAGCGTGCGTCTTCCAGAGCATGAGCCTGAGCGACAAAGTTGTATTGGCCGCCGACCCCGCTCACCACCCTGCCGTCCGCCAGTTGATCGGAAACCGCTGCGCCCATCAGCGTCACGGTGAATGCGCTGTTGATGAAGCGTGCATCCCGGCGCTGCAGGCGTTTGAGCTGTTCATCGCCGTACAGTTCGTTGATGTAGCTAATGGCGGTCATGTTGAACTGGCGTAGACGCTCGTCGGGAAGCTCGCGCAAGCGTTGATAAAAACTCTGCGGCCCGAGAAAGAAACCGCCGTGGACGATCACGCCATCGCCATAGGCATCTTCATCGAGCGTACCGGCATTGGCTTCCTGCTGGCGCGGCACGTCGGGATAGACCTTGCGCCGAATGATCCCGGCATCGACCAGCACCAGCAGGCCGTTGACCAGCATTTCGCTGCAGCCGTAAAGCCCGGAAACGAAGGGCTCAACCCCACCCTCACGGTCGATCAGGGTTTGCCAGTCGCTGATGTTCAGTTCATTGAGCAGCGCCCGGTAGACATCGTTGTTGGCCTGCCGGGCCAGCAGCGCGGCGGTCAGGGCATCGCCCATGGAGCCAATGCCGATCTGCAGGGTGCCGCCGTCGCGAACCAGGGTGCTGGCATGCAAGCCTATGAAGTGATCCTGAAACCCCACCGGCATGTTGGGTGTGGAAAACAGTGTGCTGTGTTCTTCCTGATCGAGCAGAAAGTCGAAGTCGACGGCATCCAGCTCTGAGTCGCCGGGCATGTAAGGCAGATCGGCATGCACCTGGCCGACCATGAGGATTTTCTCCCCGGCGGCCCGGCGTTTGGCAATCATTGGCAGCAAGTCCAGGGTCACGTCCGGGTTGCAGCTCAGGCTCAGCTTGCCGGGGTGCTGATCGTCACGAGCGACCAGTTGCGCCACCAGATTCAGGCCGCTGGCGTTGATATCCCGCGCGGCATGGCTGTAGTTGCTGCTGATGTAGTCCTGCTGGGCGGGCGCGCTGTTGAGCAGGCTGCCGGGCTGCATGAAGAATTGCTGTACGCGGATGTTGGCGGGCAGGCTGTCCTGATGCAGGTCGGCGAGAAACTCAAGCTCCGGATAGTCAGCAAAAATCCGGTCCAGAAACGGCTGCAGGAACCTGCCCTGCAACCCATCGCCCACCGGCGGGCGTCCCAGGCTCAGCGCGGTATAGATCGTCAGTTGCCGCTCGGGCATCTGCTTGATTCGCTCATACAGCGCGTTGACGAAACGATTCGGCTTGCCCAGCCCCAACGGAATACCCATGTGAATGTGCGTCGGTAACTGCGCGATGACATGGGCAACGGCTTGATCAATGGAACAGGACTGCGACATCGAATCCTCCTGGGCTTTTTATTGGATGCAGGTTGGACCGGGGTTCAGGCGGATTTGCTCCTACAGGGTGTTATTTGTTCAAAAACGCCGCATGCAGCTCTGCCAATGTATTGAAGTGATACGTCGGCTTCTCGGCCTGCAATTCCTCATGGCTACCGAAACCATAGCCCACTGCCGCGACGTCCAGGCCGTTGCGCAGGCCGCCGATGAGGTCGTGTTTGCGGTCGCCGATCATCAGGGTCTGTTTCGGGTCGAGCTTTTCTTCGGCGAGCAGGTGGGCGATCAGCTCGACTTTATCGGTGCGGGTGCCGTCCAGTTCGCTGCCGTAGATCAGCTTGAAATGTCGGGCGAAGTCGAAGTGACGGGCGATTTCGTGGGCAAATACCCAGGGTTTGGACGTGGCGATGAACAACGTGCGGCCTTGATCGGCCAAGTCGTCGAGTAGTTCAAATACGCCGTCGAACACCAGATTTTCGTACAACCCGGTGACCTTGAAACGCTGCCGGTAGAAACCCACCGCTTCCCAGGCTTTGGCTTCGTCGAAACCGTATTGGTGCATGAATTGCTGCAACAGCGGCGGTCCGATGAAGTGTTCCAGCTGCGCGAGATCCGGTTCGTCAATGCCCAGTTGTTGCAGGGCGAACTGGATCGAACGGGTGATGCCCAGACGCGGGTCGGTCAGCGTGCCGTCCAGGTCGAACAGAATGTTTTGGTAGTGCATGCAAACTCCCATGGGGTTTTCGGGGATCGCCTTTGGTAAACAAACGCAATTTTCTTAATTGAAATACGTTCTTCTGTAGGAGCCCACGAGCAACGCGAGGCAGCGATAGCGGTTTTTCAGGCAGGCCGCCATCGCTGCCTCGCGTTGCTCGTGAGCTCCTACAGGGGTTGCGGTGGCTGATCGAACCCCTCCGCCAGGTGCAAATCCTTGAGCTTCACGTAATTGGCGGCGCTGTAGGGGAAGAAGGCGATTTCCTTGTCAGTCAGTGCCCGAACCTGCTTCACCGGGCGGCCGACGTAGAGAAAGCCGCTCTCCAGGGTCTTGCCCGGTGGCACCAGGCTGCCAGCGCCGATGATCACTTCGTCTTCGACCACTGCGCCGTCCATGATCGTGCTGCCCATGCCGATCAGGATGCGATTGCCAATGGTGCAACCATGCAGCATGACTTTGTGGCCGATGGTCACTTCGTCGCCGATCAGCAGGGGAAAGCCGTCCGGGTTGAACGGCCCGGCATGGGTGATGTGCAGCACGCTGCCGTCCTGCACGCTGGTGCGGGCGCCGATGCGGATGCGGTGCATGTCGCCGCGGATCACTGTCAGCGGCCAGACCGAGCTGTCGGCGCCGATTTCGACATCGCCGAGCACGACCGCCGAATCATCGACAAACGCCCGTTCGCCAAGCGCTGGAGTGTGGTTCTGGAACGTACGGATGGCCACGATAGGCTCCTTCTTTGGCGTCGATAGCTGCGCACCGCGCCGATTGTAATTAAGATGCGGGGGTGTTTCTTCCAGCCAAGGTGCAAAACCGTGAGCGCGAACAACCCGCTTCTGCAATCCTACGACCTGCCACCTTTTTCGGCGATTCGTGCCGAGCATGTCAAACCCGCCATTGAACAGATTCTCGCCGACAACCGCGCAGCGATTGCCGAGATCCTCGTCAAGCAAGGCTCGCAGCCTACATGGGCCGGGCTTGTGTTGGCGATGGACGAACTCAACGACCGTCTCGGCGCCGCCTGGAGCCCGGTCAGCCACCTCAATGCCGTGTGCAACAGCGCCGAACTGCGTGAAGCCTACGAGTCATGCCTGCCCGCATTGAGCGCTTACTCCACCGAAATGGGTCAGAACCGCGAGCTGTTCCAGGCCTTCGAAGCCTTGGCCAATAGCCCCGAAGCGGCCGGTTTCGATGTGGCGCAGAAAACCATTCTTGAGCAGTCCCTGCGCGACTTCCGCCTGTCGGGCATCGACTTGCCGCCCGAGCAGCAGAAGCGCTACGCCGAAGTGCAAAGCAAACTGTCGGAGCTGGGCAGCCAGTTTTCCAACCAGCTGCTGGATGCCACTCAGGCCTGGACCAAGCTGGTCACGGACAAAGCCTCGCTGGCCGGTCTGACCGACTCCGCCAAACAGCAAATGGCCGCAGCGGCCCAGGCCCGGGATCTGGAAGGTTTCCTGATCACCCTGGAATTCCCGAGCTACTACGCGGTGATGACCTACGCCGAAGACCGCGCCCTGCGTGAAGAAGTCTACGCCGCGTACTGCACCCGCGCCTCGGACCAGGGCCCGAACGCTGGCAAGAACGACAATGGCCCGGTGATGGAGCAGATTCTCGATCTGCGCCAGGAACTGGCTGGCCTGTTGGGCTTTGCCAGCTTCTCGGAACTGAGCCTGGCGACCAAGATGGCTGAGTCCAGCGATCAGGTGCTGACGTTTCTGCGCGATCTGGCCAAGCGCAGCAAGCCATTTGCCGCGCAAGACCTGCAACAGCTCAAGGCCTATGCCGCCGAGCAAGGCTGCCCGGACCTGCAAAGCTGGGACAGCGGCTTTTACGGTGAGAAACTCCGTGAGCAGCGCTACAGCGTTTCTCAGGAAGCACTGCGGGCCTACTTCCCCATCGATAAAGTGCTGGGCGGCCTGTTCGCCATTGTCCAGCGTCTGTACGGCATCGAAATCGCCGAGCAGAAAGGCTTCGATACCTGGCATTCGGACGTGCGCCTGTTCGAGATCAAGGAAAACGGCCAGCACGTCGGACGTTTCTTCTTCGACCTGTACGCCCGCGCCAACAAGCGTGGCGGTGCCTGGATGGACGGCGCTCGCGACCGTCGTCGCACCGCTCAAGGCCAGCTGCAAAGCCCGGTGGCCAACCTGGTGTGCAATTTCACACCGGCTTCCCCTGGCCAGCCTGCGTTGCTGACCCACGATGAAGTGACCACCCTGTTCCACGAATTCGGCCACGGTCTGCATCACCTGCTGACCCGCGTCGAGCATGCGGGCGTGTCCGGCATCAACGGCGTGGCTTGGGACGCCGTGGAATTGCCAAGCCAGTTCATGGAGAACTGGTGCTGGGAGCCGGAAGGTCTGGCGCTGATTTCCGGGCATTACAAGACCGGCGAGGCGTTGCCACAGGACCTGCTGGAAAAAATGCTTGCGGCGAAGAACTTCCAGTCCGGCCTGATGATGGTCCGTCAGCTGGAGTTCTCCCTGTTCGACTTCGAACTGCACGCCACCCATGGCGACGGTCGCAGCGTCGCGCAGGTGCTCGAAGGCATTCGCGATGAAGTGTCGGTGATGCGTCCGCCCGCCTACAACCGCTTCCCGAACAGTTTTGCGCATATCTTTGCCGGTGGTTATGCCGCCGGTTACTACAGCTACAAGTGGGCTGAAGTGCTGTCGGCCGATGCGTTCTCCAAGTTCGAAGAAGATGGCGTGCTCAATGCCGAGACCGGCCGGGCGTTCCGCGAGGCGATCCTGGCGCGCGGCGGTTCCCAGGCGCCGATGGTGCTGTTCGTCGACTTCCGCGGACGCGAGCCTTCGATTGACGCACTCTTGCGCCACAGTGGCCTGAGTGAGGAAGCGGCAGCATGACCGATACACCGGTAGTCATTACCAAGAAGCGCTTCATCGCTGGGGCCGTCTGCCCGGCGTGCAGCGAGCCGGACAAACTCATGATGTGGAGCGAAAACGACGTTCCCCATCGTGAGTGCGTGGGTTGCGGCTATAGCGACACCCTCAACGACCAGGGCAATTCGGTGCCGAACGAGCTGGGTACGCGCGTCAACAGGATCGCGGTCAAGGCCATCGACCCGAAGGTTCAGGGGGTGCAGTTCTTCCCGAATCCCAAGCTCAAGAAACCGGTTGATCCGAGTTGAGTTGACCGCTGGAGGACAACCTGTGGGAGCGAGCTTGCTCGCGAAGACAATATTTCAGGCGCAGATAACGTGCCGACCGTACTGACTTCTTCGCGAGCAAGCTCGCTCCCACAGGTTCGGTGTTGTAGCTGAACAGGCCTTTTATCGGTGAGCTAGAGAAACAGGCTGCTTATCCTGTACTGTATGCACATACAGCTACAGGAGAAAAACCCATGTCCCTGATCTTCCCGCCTCGCGGCCGGGGCACCGCCAGCAATCCGCATAACCGTTTTGCGCCGGCCCGTTCAGTGGCTGAAGATGACGGCTGGTATCAGGAAGTACCGCTGACTCAAGGCACCCAGGTCACCGCCGAGACGGCGAAAAGCATCATCACTCGCAACAGCTCGCCAGACATCCCGTTTGATCGCTCGATCAACCCTTATCGTGGTTGCGAACACGGCTGCATCTACTGCTATGCGCGGCCCAGCCATGCCTATTGGGACATGTCGCCGGGGCTGGATTTCGAGACGAAGCTGATCGCCAAGACCAACGCCGCTGCGGTGCTGGAGCAGCAATTGTCCAAGCCCGGCTACCGCTGCGCGCCGATCACGCTGGGGGCCAATACCGATCCGTATCAGCCCATCGAGCGCGAATACAAAATCACCCGCGCCGTGCTTGAAGTGCTGCTGCGCTATCGCCACCCGGTGACGATCATCACCAAGGGTTCATTGATCCTGCGCGACCTGGACTTGCTGGCGGAGTTGGCGAAGCAGAACCTGATCTCCGTGTTCATCAGCCTGACCACCCTGGACGACGAGCTCAAACGCATTCTTGAACCACGGGCGGCAGCGCCCAAGGCCAGGCTGCGAGCGATCCGGGTGATGCGCGATGCTGGGATTCCGGTGGGCGTGTTGTGCGCGCCCATGATCCCGATGATCAACGACATGGAGCTTGAGGCGCTGCTCGCCGAAGCCAAGGCGGCCGGGGCATTGAGTGCCAGTTACGTGATGCTGCGCCTGCCGCTGGAGGTCGCGCCGCTGTTCGAGGAGTGGCTGCACGCTCACTATCCGCAGCGGGCCGAGCACGTGATGAGTCTGGTGCGCCAGGTACGCGGCGGCGAAGTCTATGACAGCCGTTTTGGCGTGCGCATGCGCGGCGAGGGACCGTTTGCCGACCTGTTGGCCCAGCGCTACGGGATTGCGATCAAGCGTCTGGGGCTCAACCAGCGCGAAAGCTTCAAGCTGGACTGTGAAGCGTTCTGCCCACCGGGTGGGCAGATGTCGTTGTTGTAGCGGCAGATTTGGGGGATCTATGTGGGAGCGAGCTTGCTCGCGAAGGCAATGTTCAGGCCTATGGAGAAGTGTCGGATGCACTGCCTCTTCGCGAGCAAGCTCGCTCCCACTCGATCAATTGAGTCTTGGGCATTACAGCTCAAGACATAGAATCCCAAAAATCAGGCCTTACGCGTCTTGAGCCTATAAGCCACACCCATCGCAATCAGCCACACCGGAATCAGCAGCACTGACAGCGAAATGCCCGGGGTAACGGACATGATCACCAGGATCCCCAGCAGAAACGCCAGGCAGATGTAGTTGGTCGCCGGGTAGCCCCAGCTCTTGTACAGCGTGTCTTCGCCTGCTTCACGCTTGGCCTTGCGAAACTTCAAGTGAGTGATGCTGATAATGATCCAGTTCAGCACCAGCGCCGACACCACCAGCGCCATCAGCAACTCGAAGGCTTTGGCGGGCATGACGTAGTTGATCAGCACGCACAACCCGGTCGCCGTTGCCGACACACCCAGGGCCAGCAGCGGGACGCCGCGACGGTTGACCTTGAGCAGTGCCTTGGGCGCATTGCCCTGCATGGCCAGGCCAAACAACATGCGGCTGTTGCTGTAGACGCAGCTGTTGTAGACCGAGAGGGCGGCGGTGAGCACCACCACGTTAAGGATGGTGGCGACCACGTTACTGTCCAGCGCGTGGAAGATCAGCACGAACGGGCTGCCGCCGGTCACGACTTTCTGCCACGGGTACAGCGAAAGCAGGATACCCAGTGCGCCGACGTAGAAAATCAGAATCCGGTAGATCACCTGATTAGTGGCCTTGGGGATGCTGCGTTTCGGGTCTTGCGCTTCTGCGGCGGTAATACCGACCAGCTCCAGGCCACCGAAAGAAAACATGATGAAGGCCATGGCCATCACCAGCCCGCTGATCCCATTGGGGAAGAAACCGCCGTACTGCCACAGGTTGGCGACGCTCGCATCAGGCCCGCCGGTACCGCTGGCCAGCAGCCAGGCGCCAAAGACGATCATGCTGATAATCGCGACGATCTTGATCATGGAAAACCAGAATTCCATTTCCCCGAAGATCTTCACGCTGGTCAGGTTGATCAGGTTGATCACTACAAAGAAGATCGCGGCAGACACCCAGGTCGGCGTTTCAGGCCACCAGTACTGCACGTACTGGCCCACGGCGGTGAGTTCAGCCATGCCCACCAGCACATACAGCACCCAGTAATTCCAGCCGGACATGAAACCTGCGAACGGGCCCCAGTAGCGGTTGGCGAAGTGACTGAACGTACCGGCAACGGGCTCTTCAACAACCATCTCGCCGAGCTGGCGCATGATGAAGAAAGCGATCAGGCCGGCAATGGCGTAGCCGAGGATGACGGACGGCCCCGCCATATTGATCGTGTGGGCAATGCCCAGGAAAAGCCCGGTACCAATGGCGCCGCCCAGAGCGATCAGCTGGATATGCCGATTCTTGAGCCCCCGATGCAGCTGAGTAGCGGAGTTCTGTTCGTTCATGAAGGGTCCTGATCCGAGTGAGGATACCGAAAGCAAGTAAGCCGCCAATGCAGGCTATGGACGTGGGGCCGTCAAGGCAGATGCCACGCGTCAGCCGACTGGTTGATCATGCGCAGCAAAAAGGTGCAGGCAGGCTACCCGCCATTGGCCAAGCGTCAAGCAGAAACTGTTACGCTTTGCGCCCAGAGCCTTTGAATTGCGATGGATCCGACACCCATGAGAGTCAACGAGATCGACGATTTTGATCTGCACATCCTGACGTTGCTGCAGGCCAACGGGCGCCTGACCAATCAGGAGCTGAGTGATCTTATCGGCCTGTCTGCATCGCAGTGTTCACGGCGCAGAATCGCTCTGGAGCAGGCCCGCCTGATTCTCGGCTATCACGCACGTCTGGCACCGCAGGCCATGAACCTGGAAGTGGTAGCGATGGTCGAGGTCAAGTTGATCAGTCATCGTCCTGAACATTCGGAAGGCTTTCAGGGATTCATAGCCACCGAAAGCGCGATCATTGATGCTTACAAGACAACCGGGGACGCGGACTACAACCTCAAGGCGGCGGTGGCAGATCTGGCCAGCCTGAATCAGCTGATGGCGCGGATTTCCGCGACAAATTGTGTTTCCCACCTCAAGACCTCCGTCGTACTGGAACGCCTCAAGGAAAACAGCATCGCCACGGTGTGACGATTTATGGTCGCAGGGTGATGGCCTGTGCGGATGCATCAAAAAGCCGAATATCACGTTGAAAATGCATGATTCATGCATTTGGCAAGGTTTGAATGCGCGCTGATTCTGCGTTGTGTAGGATGCGCGCTTGTTGTGTGAGTAACTGAAAACCCTGGGCCTGCCACGGTTTCATGTTCTGCCTCTTTTCTCAGGAGTTGTCCGCCCATGTTTGCCCACGTTGAGTCTTATGCTGGTGATCCGATCCTGTCGTTGATGGATACCTTCCACAAAGATCCGAATGCCGCCAAGGTCAATCTCAGCATCGGTCTGTATTACGACGAGCAAGGGCGTATTCCGCGACTGGCTTCGGCAGTCGAAGCGCAGCGCCAGGTCCTCGAAGGGCCGCAGGCCGCCTGTGTCTATCTGCCGATGGAAGGCCTGGACAGCTACCGTCGTGGCGTTCAGGAACTGCTGTTTGGCGCGCAGCATCCGGCATTGCGCGCCGGTCGTATCGCCACTATCCAAAGCGTTGGCGGCTCGGGTGCACTGAAAGTCGGGGCGGACTTCCTCAAGTCGGCGTACCCCGATTCGCAGGTCTGGGTCAGTGATCCGACCTGGGAAAACCACCATGCGCTATTCGGCGGTGCGGGCTTCAAGGTCAACACCTACCCGTACTTCGATGCCGCCACCGGCGGTGTGAACTTCGACGGCATGCTGGGCGCGCTGCAGAGCCTGCCGCCGTTCAGCATCGTGCTGCTGCACCCTTGCTGCCACAACCCGACTGGCGCGGATTTGTCTGTCGAGCAGTGGGACCAACTGATCCCGTTGATCGCCGAGCGTCAGTTGATCCCCTTTCTGGATACCGCCTACCAAGGCTTTGGCGAAGGCATGGAGCGTGACGCCTACGCGATTCGCGCCATGGCCGATGCGGGCTTGACCGTGCTGGTCAGCAATTCGTTCTCGAAGATTTTCTCGCTGTATGGCGAGCGCGTCGGTGGCCTGTCGATTGTCTGTCCGGACGCGGCCATGGCCGACAAGGTGCTCGGGCAACTCAAGGCAACAGTACGCCGCAACTACTCCAGCCCGCCAAAGCACGGCGCTCTGGTGGTGTCTGCCGTGCTCAACGACCCGCAACTGCGCAATCAATGGCTGGCGGAAGTTGAAGCCATGCGCCTGCGCATCATCGACATGCGTCAGCAACTGGTGGCCGCCCTCAACGTGAAGATGCCGCACCGCGACTTCAGCTATATCCTGCGGCAGAGCGGCATGTTCAGTTACACCGGTTTCAGCAGCGCCCAGGTGGACACGCTGCGAAGCGAGCACGCCGTTTATCTGATCAGCAGTGGCCGAGTCTGTATGGCTGGCTTGAATGAGCAGAATCTCGGTAAGGTAGTCGACGCTTTCGCCAGTGTTTGCGAAGGCTGAAGCGCCGTAAAACAGTCGGCACTGGCTTTGGGCTACCAGTGCCGTCTGGCTGGAAGGCCCGTCCCAGAGGGCTACATTCAGTTTCAGTTAAGTTTTGACGGTTAGCCTGCAAATCTGCGTGACCCCGTTGGGCGCTGACAAACGGATTTGTTGTGCGATGCCAGTAGTACGGATTTTCTTCGGGAAGCAGTAGAAATCCACATCAATCCGTCAAGAGGATCAGACATGAGCGACCTGGATAAAAAAGATCTGCCTGCAGTGGCCGACGCCAAGCCACAGGCTGAATCTGCCGATGTTGCACTCGCGCACATCGTTGAAGGCTTCAAGCACTTTCGCCATGAAGTCTTCCCCGAGCAGCAGGAGCTGTTCAAAAAACTGGCAACGGCGCAACAGCCGCGGGCCATGTTCATTACCTGCGCTGACTCGCGCATCGTGCCAGAGCTGATCACCAACAGCTCGCCGGGCGACCTTTTTGTAACGCGCAACGTCGGCAACGTCGTTCCGCCTTATGGCCCCATGAATGGCGGTGTTTCCACTGCCATCGAATATGCGGTCATGGCCCTGGGTGTGCATCACATCATCGTCTGCGGCCACTCCGATTGCGGCGCCATGCGTGCAGTCCTCAACCCGAAAAGCCTGGCGAAAATGCCAACGGTCACGGCCTGGCTGCGCCATGCCGAGGTCGCCCGCACCGTGGTTGAAGACAACTGCCATTGCACCGGCGAAAAAGAAACGATGCATGTTCTGACCGAAGAGAACGTCATCGCGCAGTTGCAGCACTTGCGTACACACCCTTCGGTAGCCTCGAAAATGGCCAGCGGCGAGCTGTTCATCCACGGCTGGGTCTACGACATCGAAACCTGTGGCATCAAGGCCTACGACGCCGAGCAGGGTCGCTTCCTGGCCCTGGATGGTGATCATCCGACGCCAACGGCCACGCCGAAGTCTCGCTACTAGACAGTCGACTTTCACCTCGTTCAGACACCTGACGGCCGCCTTCAAGGCGCGCCGTAAGGCGTCGTCACGTCTGAAGAAATCCGGAGAGTCCTCATGGGCATCACTCAATTGAAATCCGTATTGCCACGAGAACTGCTCGCCTCCGTCGTGGTTTTTCTCGTGGCCCTGCCCTTGTGCATGGGTATCGCTATTGCCTCGGGCATGCCGCCCGCCAAAGGCCTGATTACCGGCATCATCGGCGGTCTGGTGGTGGGCTGGCTGGCCGGTTCGCCGCTGCAGGTCAGCGGCCCGGCTGCCGGGCTGGCGGTATTAGTGTTTGAAGTGGTGCGTGAGCATGGCATGGTCATGCTCGGCCCGATTCTGCTGCTGGCCGGCGTGCTGCAAATCCTCGCGGGTCGCCTCAAGCTCGGCTGCTGGTTCCGGGTCACCGCGCCTGCGGTGGTGTATGGCATGTTGGCGGGTATCGGCGTGCTGATTGTGTTGTCGCAAGCGCATGTGATGTTCGACGGCGGGCCCAAACCGTCCGGGCTGGATAACCTGATCGGCTTCCCTGCGACGCTGCTCGGCGCTATCGGCCCAGGCACCGGCATGCAGGCTGGCGTCCTCGGTCTGGGTACGATTCTGGTGATGTGGCTGTGGGATAAATTCCGCCCGCAATCCCTGCGCTTTGTTCCCGGCGCGCTGCTCGGTGTCGGTCTCGCGACTTTTGCCAGCCTTGCCCTGGCGTTGCAAGTCAAGCGCGTGGAGGTCCCGGACAACCTGGCCGATGCCATCGACTGGCTGCGTCCTGCTGATCTGATGAGCCTGGCGGATCCTGCCATTCTGATCGCGGCGTTTGCTGTCGCCTTTATCGCCAGCGCCGAAACCCTGCTGTCAGCCGCTGCGGTGGACCGCATGCACGACGGCCCACGTTCGGACTTCGACAAGGAGCTCAGCGCTCAGGGCGTCGGCAACGTACTCTGCGGTCTGGTCGGTGCATTGCCGATGACCGGCGTTATTGTGCGCAGCTCGGCCAACGTACAGGCCGGTGCGACTACGCGGATGTCGGCCATGTTCCACGGCTTGTGGTTGCTGGCCTTCGTGTTGTTGCTGTCCAGCGTGCTGCAAAGCATTCCGGTGGCGAGCCTGGCGGGCGTACTGGTGTATACCGGCTGCAAACTGGTGGACCTCAAGGCATTTCGCGGTCTGGGTCGTTATGGCCGGATGCCGATGTTCACCTATGCGGCTACCGCGTCGGCGATCATCTTCACCGATTTGCTGACCGGGGTACTGGTGGGCTTTGGCATGACGCTGGTCAAGCTCGCGCTGCAAGCGGCGCGCTTGAAAATCAGCCTGGTGCCGCTGGAGACCGAGGGTGAATTCGAGTTGCGCATGGTGGGTTCGGCCACCTTCCTCAAGGTCCCGGCGCTGACCAAAGTGCTGGGCACCATACCGGCGGGCAGCACCGTGCATGTGCCGTGGAGCAACCTGAGCTATATCGACCACTCCTGCCTGGAGTTGCTGGAAGAATGGGGTCGGGCGAATGCTGCACAAGGTTCGCGATTGCTCATCGAGCCGCGTGGGTTGAAGCGTAGGTTGGAGGGGAGATTGACCACCACGACCGGGGTTGGGTCAGTGGCGTCCCAGGCTTGATAGACAGTCCCGTTGGAGCGAGGCTTGCCCGCGAACCAGCCACCTCGGTATGCCAGATATACTGAGGTGGCTGGTTCGCGGGCAAGCCTCGCTCCAACAGAGCTACCTGTTCCTACCCCCGATCCAGCTCCAGCCCGATCCCTAGTTGCCGCGACAGGCAGGGCCAGCGCTTCCAGGCGGCTTCGGTGTCTGGGCTGGTCAGGCGGTCGCGGTAGGCTTCGACCGAGTCGAGCGCAAAGCTTTCTTCATCGAGCAATTGATCCACCGCATGATGCACGGCTTCATCGAGCTGGTTGGCGAAGGATTCCCCAATCAACTGATGCGCAATGACGCTGGCCACCGTCGTGTTGGATGGGATCAGCGGCTGACCGAAATGCTTGATGTACAGATCGTTGACCTCCTCCACCAAGCGGTGCGCCAGATAGGCTTCGTCCAGCAGGCTGTCCAGTCCCTCGTGGCCGTTCATGATGGCCGGTGGGGCGGTGAAGAAGTGTTCGGCGATTTTCAGGACCGGCTTGATCTGCGCCTCGATGCCCGCCTCGATGGCGACTTGATGGGCGGCGTCGAGCAGGTCGGGCACCAGGTCGATGTACGCACTGACAAAACGGCTCAATACCCCTCTGGCATCGACGTCTGGCAGGTCGATGGCGGGATGAAGGTGCGGTAACTGGGTTTCAAGTTGGCGCAACAATTGGCCGGAAGTGGCCTCATGCTGTTGGGCATGCTGAATCTGCTCGCGCAAAGCGGCGGTGTTCATGAAATCTCCTGACGGCGGAAAACCAGGGATGGTTCGGGGAGTTGATACGTTAGCCTGCTTACGCCAAAACCTAAGACATATTTGTCATAACAGGGTCACATTTATGTGCTTTGGCTATTAAAAACGTCTTTTCAGCCAAACCTGCCGCTTAAAGTGCGTCGGCAGTGCTTCTGTGTAGTCCATTTCCGAGTTTTTTCCAGTGCGTTGCACGGCTTGGGTCCGTGTCTATACTCGGTCTGGACGGAAGTTGGCTGATGGCCGCCGAACCACGGACGAATGTCTGGTGCGGCCACGGGTGGACCTTGTAGTAATGATCGCCGACTCCCTGGGCCGCTGGCATGAGCCAGCGGAATAACAAGAACACAGGGGAATCCGCAATGATGCGACATCCACATGTCTGGATGACGCTCCTGTTGTGGTCGGTATGGGGTCCGGCGCGCGCTGCCTGGACCACGAACATGGCACCCGGAGCAACTCAGGTCAGTAACGCGGTATTTGATCTGCACATGACCATTTTCTGGATATGTGTAGTGATCGGCATCGTGGTGTTTGGCGCGATGTTCTGGTCGATGATCGTGCACCGGCGCTCGACCGGGCAGACTGCCGCGCATTTTCATGAGAACACCACCGTAGAAATCCTCTGGACCCTGGTGCCGTTGCTGATCCTGGTCGCAATGGCCATTCCTGCGACCAAAACCCTGATCGAAATGTACGACAACAGCGAGTCGGATCTGGACATCCAGGTCACTGGCTACCAGTGGAAATGGCATTACAAGTACCTCGGGCAGGACGTCGAATTCTTCAGCAACCTGGCGACCACCCCTGAGCAGATTCACAACCGCGACGACAAGGGCGAGCACTATCTGCTGGAAGTTGATCAACCGCTGGTGGTGCCGGTGGGCGAAAAGATCCGCTTTCTGGTCACCGGTGCCGACGTCATTCATTCCTGGTGGGTACCGGCCTTTGCGGTCAAGCGCGATGCGATCCCCGGCTTCATGAACGAAGCCTGGACGCGCATCGAAAAGCCGGGCCTCTACCGCGGACAGTGCACGGAATTGTGCGGCAAGGATCACGGCTTCATGCCGATTGTGGTGGACGCCCGCAGCAAGGCGGACTACGAGACCTGGCTGGCGGGCCGCAAGGAAGAGAGCGCCAGGCTCAAGGAACTGACCAGCAAGGAATGGACGCTGGATGAGCTGGTGGCGCGCGGCGACAAGGTCTACCACACCACCTGCGTGGCCTGCCATCAGGCTGAGGGCCAGGGCTTGCCGCCGCTGTTCCCGGCCTTGAAGGGATCGAAGATCGCTAAAGGGTCCAGGGAAGGTCATCTGAATATCGTTTTCAACGGCAAGCCTGGCACCGCCATGGCGGCCTTCGGTAAGCAACTCTCGGAAGTCGACATCGCCGCCGTGGTCACCTACGAACGCAACGCGTGGGGCAACAACACCGGCGACATGGTCACCCCATCCGACGTGCTGGCGCTGAAAGAGGCGCAGAAATGAAGGTCGCGGTCCGTTGGAGCGAGGCTTGCCCGCGAAGACCGATGACACGGTTTATCTGGCTTACCGAGGCGCCTGATTCGCGGGCAAGCCTCGCTCCAACAGACTGTGAGGAGACACCATGAGCACTGTCATCGATGACCATGGCGTCGCAGGCCACGATCAGGCGCATGGCCCGGCCAAAGGCCTGATGCGCTGGCTGTTGACCACCAATCACAAGGACATCGGCACTCTGTACCTGTGGTTCAGCTTCAGCATGTTCCTGCTGGGCGGTTCGTTTGCCATGGTGATTCGCGCCGAGCTGTTCCAGCCGGGGCTGCAGATCGTCGAGCCGGCGTTTTTCAACCAGATGACCACCATGCATGGCCTGATCATGGTCTTTGGTGCCGTGATGCCGGCCTTCGTCGGCCTGGCGAACTGGATGATCCCGTTAATGATCGGCGCGCCGGACATGGCCTTGCCGAGGATGAACAATTTCAGTTTCTGGCTGCTGCCCGCCGCCTTTGCGTTATTGGTCTCGACCCTGTTCAGCCCCGGCGGCGGGCCCAACTTCGGCTGGACCTTTTACGCTCCGTTATCGACGACCTACGCACCCGAAAGCGTGACTTTCTTTATTTTTGCTATTCATATGATGGGTATTAGCTCGATCATGGGCGCGATCAACGTCGTGGCGACAATCCTCAATCTGAGAGCGCCGGGCATGACCCTGATGAAAATGCCGCTGTTTGTCTGGACCTGGCTGATCACCGCTTTTCTGCTGATCGCGGTCATGCCGGTGCTTGCCGGTTGCGTGACCATGATGCTGATGGACATCCATTTCGGCACCAGTTTTTTCAGCGCGGCAGGTGGCGGTGATCCGGTGTTGTTCCAGCATGTGTTCTGGTTCTTCGGGCACCCCGAGGTGTACATCATGATTCTGCCGGCTTTCGGCGCGGTCAGCTCGATCATCCCGGCGTTCTCGCGCAAACCGCTGTTCGGCTACACCTCGATGGTCTACGCCACGGCAGCCATTGCCTTCCTCTCATTCCTGGTCTGGGCGCATCACATGTTCGTGGTGGGCATTCCGTTGGTGGGCGAGCTGTTCTTCATGTACGCGACCATGCTGATCGCCGTGCCCACCGGGGTGAAGGTGTTCAACTGGGTCAGCACCATGTGGCAAGGTTCGCTGACTTTCGAGACGCCGATGCTGTTTGCCGTGGCGTTCGTGATCCTGTTCAGCATCGGCGGGTTCTCCGGGCTGATGCTGGCTATCGCACCGGCTGACTTTCAGTATCAGGACACGTATTTCGTTGTCGCCCATTTTCATTACGTGCTGGTGCCGGGGGCGATTTTCGGCATCTTTGCCTCGGCCTATTACTGGCTGCCGAAGTGGACCGGGCATATGTACGACGAAACCCTCGGCAAACTGCATTTCTGGCTGTCATTCGTGGGCATGAACATGGCGTTTTTCCCGATGCATTTTGTCGGCCTGGCGGGCATGCCGCGCCGCGTACCGGACTACAACCTGCAATTTGCCGACTTCAATATGGTCTCGTCCATTGGTGCCTTTACCTTCGGCGCGACGCAGATTTTCTTCCTGTTCATCGTGATCAAGACCATCCGCAGCGGCGCCCCGGCACCGGCCAAACCCTGGGACGGCGCCGAAGGACTGGAATGGAGCATCCCCTCGCCTGCGCCGTATCACACGTTTTCTACGCCGCCGGAGGTGAGATGAACATCCGCAGAACCCATACATTTCCCCTGTGGGAGCGGTGCTTGCCCGCTATAAGGTTTAGGCGATCTAAAGTGAACCGCGTCCAGCCTTATCGCGGGCAAGCACCGCTCCCGCAGGCGGCCTATTCCAGGCAGGGAGCGAAATGACAGACACACGGTCTTTAAAACCCCTGATCACCCGCCTGCTACTGGTGGTCGTGGTGATGTTCGCCTTCGGTTTCGCCCTGGTCCCGCTGTACGACGTGATGTGCAAGGCGTTCGGCATCAATGGCAAGACCGGCGACGCGTATTCCGGAGCGCAGTTGATCGATGAAAGCCGCCAGGTTCGGGTGCAGTTCCTGTCGACCAATGCAGTGGACATGGTCTGGGGCTTTTATCCCAAGGTCGAGCAACTGGACGTGTACCCCGGCGCGGTGAACGAAATGTTGTTTGTCGCCCAGAACCCCACCGACCGCCCGATGACCGCTCAGGCCGTGCCGAGTATTTCCCCGGGCAGCGCAGCGGTGTATTTCCACAAGACCGAGTGCTTCTGCTTCACCCAACAGGTGCTGCAGCCCGGCCAGCGTATCGAGATGCCGGTGCGTTTCATCGTCGATCGCGATCTGCCCAGCGACGTGAAGCACCTGACCCTCGGTTACACGCTGTTCAACGTCACGCCTCGTAAACCGCCCACTGCGCCTGTGGCCAGCAACGGTGGTTAAAGGAGAAAGCCATGGCAGCCCACGAGCACTATTACGTTCCGGCCCAGAGCAAATGGCCGATCATTGCCACGGTCGGCATGCTCGTGACGATGTTCGGGCTTGGCACCTGGTTCAACGACATGAAGGCCGCGCGGCCTGATTCCCATGGCCCGTGGGTCTTCATGGTCGGCGCATTGATGGTCGCGTACATGATGTTTGGCTGGTTCAGCACGGTGATCAAGGAAAGCCGCGCCGGATTGTATAGCGCGCAGATGGACCGCTCGTTTCGCTGGGGCATGGGTTGGTTCATCTTTTCCGAAGTGATGTTCTTTGTCGCTTTCTTCGGCACGCTGTTCTACATCCGTTACTGGTCAGGGCCCTGGCTGGGGGGCGAAGGCTCCAAAGGCATTGCCAACATGCTGTGGCCGAATTTCCAGTACAGCTGGCCGATGCTCAACACCCCCGACCCGAAAATGTATCCGGCGCCCAAGGGCATCATCGATCCCTGGAAGCTGCCGCTGATCAACACGATTTTGCTGGTCAGCTCCAGCGTCACGATCACCATCGCTCACCATGCCCTGAAAAAAGGCCAGCGCGGCGCATTGAAGGTCTGGCTGGCGGCTACGGTTCTGCTGGGTCTGGGCTTTCTGACGCTACAGGTCGAAGAATACGTGCATGCCTATAACGAGTTGGGCCTGACCCTGGGCTCCGGCATTTATGGCGCAACGTTTTTCATGCTGACCGGCTTTCACGGCGCCCACGTGACCATCGGGACGATCATTCTGTTTGTGATGCTGATGCGAATTCTGCGCGGGCATTTCGATGCCGAGCATCAGTTCGGTTTCGAAGCGGCCAGCTGGTATTGGCATTTTGTGGATGTGGTGTGGGTGGGGTTGTTCATATTTGTGTATGTGGTTTAGATCTGGAATTCATCCCTGTGGGAGCGAGGCTTGCCATAGCACCTACAACCCCAACCGGCCGCTATAGAAGCCCCAGCCAATCAACGCCAGGGTTATCGCAGCCAGGCTGACGCGGATGGTGAGCGCTTTGAGCAGGCGGGTTGAGTGGCTGTCGTCCTTGACCAGAAAGAACAGGCCGCTGAACAGGCTGATCAGGGTGGCGAAGAACATCAGCACAATCGCTGCTTTGAGCATGACAACTCCAGGAGCCAACGCGATGCAATGGAGTATAGGTCGGGCAGATTCCTCCAAGCCGGGGGCGCGATGAAGCGCTTCGCCCCTGGCGTTTTGCCAAGCCTGTTGGTGCTGGCACTGCTGCCATTGCTCATTTCCCTGGGTTTCTGGCAGCTGGGCCGTGGCGAAGAAAAGCGCGTGATGCTCGCCCACCATGCCGAGCGTCGGGCCGAACAGCCGATGCAGATTGATCAATTAATAACCCGTGATGATCTGGCTTATCGACGGGTGCAACTGCGAGGTCATTTCGATCCGGACCACAGCCTGCTGCTGGACAACAGCACCCGCGATGGCGAAGCAGGTGTCGAGCTGATCCAGCCATTTGAGGATCAGGTCAGCGGCGTCTGGACCTGGGTTAATCGCGGTTGGCTGCCCTGGCCGGATCGGCGCGTGCCGCCGGTGTTCGACACGCCGAAACAAGCGCTGAGCCTTCAGGCCTGGGTGTATGTCGTGCCTAGCACCTTCCAGTTGCAGGCAGATAAGGCCAATGCGCCTTGGCCGAGGCTTGTTACAACCGTCGACCCCGGCAAGCTCTGGGCTGAACTGGGCCGTGAAGGTTTTTCTCAGGAGTTGCGCCTGGAATCGGGGACGGGCGCGTATCGGGTCGATTGGCCCATCGTCGCCATGGGCCCGGAAAAACACCTGGGCTATGCCGTGCAGTGGTTTGCCATGGCAGCCGCGCTGTTTGGGCTTTATCTGTACCTGGGCTGGCATCAGGCGAAGAACAACAAGAATAATCAGGAGGACCCTCATGGGAACGGCCATCAACCCAAGCCGCATGTCTGAACCACGTCCACCGCCGAGCCGCCGTCGAGGTCGGTTGCAGCTGCTGCTGGTGCTGCTGGTCGCTATCGGGCCGATGATCCTGGCGACCAGCATGTACACCTTCAAATTCTGGGTACCGGACGGTCGCAGCTTTCATGGCGAACTGATCGGCAATGGGCAGAGCCGCGCTGATCTGGGCGTAGAGACGCAGGAGGCGCGCTGGCAGCTGCTGGTCAGCGCTCCTGGAGTCTGCGCCGCCGATTGCCAGCAACTGGTGTATCTGGCGCGTCAGATCCAGATCGGGCTTGGCCGGGATGCGGGCCGTGCCAGCCACGCCCTGGCCACTTCGCAACCCTTGAGCGCCGATTACGAGGCGCTGCTGAGCCGCGACTATCCGCAGCTGCAGCGTTATTCGCTGCAGCTTGAGCGATATCGAAAGGCTGCACCCGGAGCGCAAGCCACACAACTATGGATCGTTGATCCCCACGGCAATCTGGTGTTGCGCTACGGCGCTGAAGTCAACGGCAAGAATTTGCTCAAGGACCTGCGACAACTGCTGAAACTGTCCAACATAGGCTAGGGAATTGCCATGACCATGCCCGGATTTCGTCTCGCTGTGCTCGCCACGCTGCTGGCGCTGTTCGTGGTGCTGCTGGGTGCTTACACGCGCCTGACCCATGCCGGGTTGGGTTGCCCTGACTGGCCCGGCTGTTACGGTTTTATCAGCGTGCCGGTCGGTGAGGCGCAACTGGCTCAGGCCGAACTGCATTTTCCGGACATTCCGGTGCATGCCGCAAAGGGCTGGAGCGAGATGATCCATCGCTATTTCGCCGCAGGGCTGGTGCTGATGACCCTGCTGCTGGCGGCGCATGCGTGGCGGCGACGCAAGCAGCCCGGGCAACCGCTGAAATTGCCGCTGTCGCTGCTGGTCGTAGTGCTGGCGCAGGCCGTGTTTGGCATGTGGACCGTGACGCTCAAGCTCTGGCCGCAAGTGGTGACCGCGCATTTGCTGGGCGGGGTTGCGACGTTGAGCCTGCTGTTCCTGATGACGTTGCGGCTGAGTGGCGCCTTCGCCGTGCAGCCGCAATTGCCGGTTCGGCTCAGGCGTCTGGCGGCTACCGGTCTGCTCGTGGTGGTGGTGCAGATTGCGCTGGGCGGCTGGGTCAGCACCAACTATGCGGCACTGGCCTGCACCGATGTGCCGCTGTGTCAGGGCCGCTGGTGGCCTGAAGCGGATTTTGCCAACGGTTTTCACCTGACCCAGCACATCGGCCCGAATTATCTGGGCGGCAAACTGGACAGTGAGGCGCGCACGGCGATTCACCTGACCCACCGGGTGGGCGCAATGCTGGTGACGGTGTCGCTGCTGGGTCTGGCGTGGCAGTTGAAGAAGGCGCGATTGCAGGGAATGGCAATGTTGCTGGTATCGGCCCTCGCCGTGCAGATCGCGCTGGGCATCAACAATGTGCTGTTCCATCTTCCGCTGGCCGTCGCCGTTGCCCACAACGCGGGCGGTGCAGCGCTGCTGTTGAGTATGGTGATGATCAATTATCGCGTGAGAAGCCGGTTTGCCCTGTTGGAGCGAATCTCTGTGGGAGCGAGGCTTGCCCGCGATAAGGTTTCGGTGATCTATGTCTGGAACCGAGGCGACTGTATCGCGGGCAAGCACCGCTCCCACAAGGTTCTGCGCCATGACCACATTAACTGACGCGCGCCCGCGCCCCCTCTGGCGCGACTACCTGGAACTGACCAAACCCAAGGTCGTGCTGTTGATGCTGATCACCTCCTCGGTGGGCATGTTGCTGGCAACCCGTACGGGTCTGCCGTGGGCGGTGTTGCTGTTTGGCAATCTGGGTATCGGGCTGTGTGCCGGGGGCGCGGCGGTGATTAATCATGTGGTGGATCGGCGCATCGATCTGGTGATGGCGCGCACGCAACACAGGCCGATGGCCGAGGGCCGAATCGCCCCCGTTGCGGCCTTGAGCTTCGCGTTGATCCTGGCGCTGGCCGGGCAAGCCCTGTTGTTGATCTTTACCAACTCGCTTGCGGCCTGGCTGACCGCAGCGTCCTTGCTGGGGTATGCGGTGATTTATACCGGCCTGCTCAAGCGTGCCACGCCGCAAAACATTGTGATCGGCGGCTTGGCGGGAGCCGCCCCGCCGCTGTTGGGGTGGGTCGCAGTGACCGGGCACGTCAGTGCCGAACCGCTGCTGTTGATGCTGATTATCTTCGCCTGGACGCCCCCGCATTTCTGGGCGCTGGCGATCCATCGCAAGGATGAGTACGCCAAGGCGGACATCCCCATGCTGCCCGTCACGCATGGCGAGCATTACACCAAAGTACATATCGTGCTCTATACGCTGGTGTTGCTGGCGGCCAGCCTGCTGCCTTTCGTGATCCACATGAGCGGCCTGCTCTATCTGCTATGTGCCCTGGTACTGAGCGGGCGCTTCCTGTTCTGGGCCGTGGTGCTGTACCGTGACGCCCGACCGCACGCCGCGATCAGCACCTTCAGGTTTTCAATTTATTACCTGTTGCTGCTGTTCATCGCCCTGCTCGTTGATCACTACCTACTGTTGGCCTTATGACCCGAACCCAGAAAACCGTTTTCATTCTCGTCGCCATCGTGGCCTTGATTCTGGGCCTGACAGTCAATCGGGTGCTGACAGACCGAGGCGCGGGCGACCAGACGGCGCTGCTTGATGCAGGGATCATCCTGCTACCGAAAAGCCGTACGCTTCCGGACCTGAAAATGCTCGATCAGGACGGCCAGCCGGTAGTGATCAATGAATGGAAAGGTCAGTGGACGCTGCTCTTCTTCGGCTACACCTTCTGCCCGGACATCTGCCCGACCACCCTGGCCCAACTGCGCCAGATCAAGAGTGAATTACCCAAAGCCTCGGTCGACAAGCTGCGCATCGTGCTGGTCAGTGTCGACCCCCATCGCGACACGCCGCAACAGCTCAAGCAGTACCTGGGTTACTTCGACAAGGCCTTCATCGGCCTGAACGCCCCGGTGCAGGACATTCAGAAACTGGCCAACGCGGTCAGCATCCCGTTCATCCCGGCTGATACCAGTAAACCCAATTACACCGTGGATCACAGCGGCAACCTGGCATTGCTCGGCCCGGACGGCACCCAGCGCGGGTTCATCCGCGCGCCATTCAACAGCCAGAAGCTGCTGGCGCAATTGCCAGGGCTGTTGGGGAGGGAGTAAGCATTAACGGGATCCCTTCGTCCGGACGACGCGGGATCCTGTAGAAGCTCACGAGCATCGCGAGGCAGCGATGGCGATGTGTCAGACAGATTGCAATCGCTGCCTCGCGGTGCTCGTGAGCTCCTACAGGTTTGTGTCTATCTCAAGAAATCAAAACGCCGGAACCACAGCGCCTTTGTATTTCTCGGTAATGAAGGCTTTGACTTCCGGGCTGTTCAGGGCGGCTACCAGCTTCTTGATGGCGTCCGAATCCTTGTTGGCCTGGGTGGTGACCAGTATGTTGGCGTAAGGCGATTCAGCGCCTTCAATCACCAGCGCATCCTTGGTTGGGTCGAGCTTGGCACCCAGCGCGTAATTGGTGTTGATCAGTGCCAGGTCAACCTGGGTCAGCACGCGTGGCAGGGTTGCAGCTTCCAGCTCACGGAACTTGAGGTTTTTGGGGTTCTGCAGCACGTCTTTTGGCGTGGCGAGGATATTGGTTGGATCCTTCAGCGTGATCAGGCCAGCCTTGGCCAACAGCAACAGCGCACGGCCTTCGTTGGTGGCGTCGTTAGGCAGCGCAACGTTGGCACCGTCGGGCAAGTCATTGAGGTTTTTGATCTTGTCCGAATAGGCGCCGAAAGGTTCGACATGGACCTTGGCAACGCTGACCAGATCAGTGCCTTTGCCCTTGTTGAACTCATCCAGGTATGGCTGGTGCTGGAAGAAGTTGGCGTCCATGCGCTTTTCCGCAACCTGCACGTTGGGCTGGACGTAGTCCGTGAAGACTTTGATTTTCAGGTCTACGCCTTCTTTGGCCAGGGTCGGCTTCACGAACTCGAGAATCTCCGCATGCGGTACGGCACTGGCCGCAACGGTGAGGGTTTCATCGGCGTGGGCGGACAACGCGGCAACGGCGGCAAATACGGCCAACAGCTTTTTCATGCATCAACTCCATTGAGAGCCCGCCTTGTGGCGGGCCTGTGCTGGTACTGACCAGCCAAACAGTTATCGGTGGGTAAAGTGTGCGACCAGTTTGTCGCCGATGCTTTGCAGAATCTGCACCAGCACCAGCAGCAATACGACCGTCACGAACATCACATCGTTCTGGAAACGCTGATAACCATAGCGAATCGCCAGATCGCCCAGCCCGCCAGCGCCCACGGCACCGGCCATGGCGGTGAACGACACCAGCGCAATCGCGGTCACGGTGATCGCGGCCAGAATGCCGGGGCGCGCTTCGGGCAGCAGCGCCTTGACGATGATCTGCCGCGTGGTGGCGCCCATGGCCTGGGTGGCCTCGATGATGCCGCGATCCACTTCACGCAGTGCGGTCTCCACCAGGCGGGCGAAGAATGGCGTGGCACCGGCAATCAACGGCGGCAAGGTACCGAGGATGCCAAGGGTGGTGCCGGTGATGACTTCCGTCACGGGCATCATCACGATCAGCAAGATGATGAACGGCAAGGCGCGCAGCAGGTTGACGACAATCGCCAGCGACGAATACAGGCCTTTGTTTTCCAACAACTGGCGCGGCGAGGTCAGGAACAGAATCACGCCAAGCGGCAAGCCGAGCAGGATCGTGAAACCCAGCGACACCAGCAGCATGTTCAGCGTGTCCAGGGTGGCAACCCAGATTTCTACCCAATCAACGTTGGGGAATAGCGTCAGCAAAGCGTCCATTAGCGCAGCACCTCCATATGAACATCAGCGGCGGTGAAGCGAGCGAAGGCGGCTTCCATGTCGCCGCCGGTGATGGCCAGCGTCAGTTGCCCGTAAGGCGTGTCTTTGATGCGATCGATGCGTCCGGCCAGAATGCTGTAATCCACGCCGGTCTCGCGGGCAACGGTGCCCAGCAGCGGCGCGTAGGTGGCCTGGCCCTGAAACGTCAGGCGCACGATGCGGCCTTCGACATGGGCGAAATCATCACGCTGCTCGTTCTCGTCGATCTGCTCATGCTCCTGAACAAACCGCTTGGTGGTCGGGTGCTGTGGATGCAGGAACACATCGGCGACCGCGCCCTGCTCGACGATAACCCCTGCGTCCATCACCGCGACGTGGTCGCAGACCCGACGGATCACGTCCATTTCATGGGTGATCAGCACAATGGTCAGCTTCAACTCACGGTTGATCTCGGCCAGCAATTGCAGGACCGACGCCGTAGTTTGCGGGTCCAGGGCGCTGGTGGCTTCGTCGCAGAGCAGGATCTTCGGTTTGGTCGCCAGCGCCCGGGCGATGCCCACGCGTTGTTTCTGCCCGCCCGACAGCTGCGACGGATACTTCTTCGCGTGATCGGACAGGCCAACCCGCGCCAGCAACTCGGTCACGCGCTGGTCGATCTGGGCGCGGGACATATCACCGGCCAGGGTCAGCGGCATGGCGACGTTGTCGGCCACGGTCTTGGAGGACAGCAGATTGAAGTGCTGGAAAATCATCCCGACCTGCTGACGGAAACGCCGCAAGCCGTTGGCGTCCAGCGCAGTGACGTCTTCGTCATCGACGATGATTTGCCCGCCGCTCGGGGTCTCCAGGCGGTTGATCAGGCGCAGCAGGGTGCTTTTACCCGCGCCGGAATGGCCGATCAGACCGAACACCTGGCCGTCTTCGACGCGCAGGCTGGTGGGGTGCAGGGCCGGGATTTCCTTGCCTGCGACCCGGTAGGTTTTGTGGACGTCATGAAACTCGATCACGTGGCGAACCTTGTGGGGGCGCGGTAAAAATTCAGCGCGGTGGCAGGGCGCACGGCAGCTGATTCGCACCGGCTGGATAAGCCGGGCGCGCATTTTAGCCTGTCCGCTGGCGGGTATTTAGCATTTATTTCATAACGCACCTATCGAAATGGAATAAGGCGATGGGTGGTGCCGCATCGTAGGTCGACATGTGGGAGCGGTGCTTGCCCGCGATAAGGTTTAGGTGATCTGAAGTGAATCGCGTCCAGCCTTATCGCGGGCAAGCACCGCTCCCACAGATCCAAACCGTGGCGTCACTTCTACCACCCGCCCGATCTTCATGAAATAAACGGAACGGCTGTTTTCTTCGCCAGTCATTCAATAAGCATCGTGATTCCCCCATGTTCCGTGCAGGGGATCTTTTCTGCTTATTGAGCCCTGCCAATTCGAGCATACGGGCCGACCAAACCGAGGAGTTTTTGCCTGATGGCTACCCAGAAAACACCCGTAGTACCCGGAAAAACAAGCGAACTTGCCGGAACCGATACCCTGGATCGTGGCAACACCAACAGCAAACTCGACAGCCTTGAGCAGTTCCGTTCCGACGCCACGGGCCAGGCCTTGCGCACCAATCAGGGCGTGAAGGTCGCCGACAACCAGAACACCTTGAAAGCGGGTGATCGTGGCCCATCGCTGCTCGAAGACTTCATCATGCGTGAGAAAATCACGCACTTTGACCATGAACGCATCCCGGAGCGTATCGTTCACGCCCGTGGCACCGCGGCCCATGGCTATTTCCAGACGTATGAAGACCATGCCGAACTGACCAAGGCTGGCTTCCTGCGTGATCCGGGCAAGAAAACCCCGGTGTTCGTGCGTTTCTCCACCGTGCAGGGCCCGCGTGGTTCAGGCGACACCGTGCGTGACGTACGTGGCTTTTCGGTCAAGTTCTACACCGATGAAGGCAACTACGATCTGGTCGGCAACAACATGCCAGTGTTCTTCATCCAGGACGCCATCAAATTCCCGGACTTCGTGCATGCCGTGAAGCCAGAGCCGCATAACGAAATCCCTACCGGCGGTTCGGCCCACGATACGTTCTGGGACTTCGTTTCGCTGGTGCCGGAATCTGCGCACATGGTGCTGTGGACCATGTCCGACCGTGCCATCCCGAAAAGTCTGCGCACCATGCAGGGTTTCGGCGTGCACACCTTCCGCATGATCAACACCGAAGGTAAATCCACCTTCGTCAAATTCCACTGGAAGCCCAAGTTCGGCGTCTGCTCGCTGGTCTGGGACGAAGCGCAGAAGCTGGCCGGTAAAGACACCGATTTCCACCGCCGCGACCTGTGGGAATCCATCGAAACCGGTGATTACCCTGAATGGGAGCTGGGCGTGCAGATCGTGGCGGAAGAAGACGAGCACAAGTTCGACTTCGACATCCTCGACCCGACCAAGATCATCCCCGAGGAATTGGTACCGGTCACGCCGCTGGGCAAGATGGTGCTCAATCGCAACCCGGACAATTTCTTCGCGGAAACCGAGCAAGTCGCGTTCTGCCCTGGGCACGTGGTGCCGGGCATCGATTTTTCCAACGACCCACTGCTGCAAGGTCGACTGTTTTCCTACACCGATACGCAGATCAGCCGACTGGGCGGACCGAACTTTCACGAGATCCCGATCAACCGTCCGGTTGCGCCGAACCACAGTGGCCAACGCGATGCGCAACACCGCACCACCATCGACAAGGGGCGCGCTTCCTACGAGCCGAACTCCATTGATGGCGGCTGGCCGAAGGAAACCCCGGCAGGCCCGGTGGATGGCGGTTTCGAAAGCTATCCAGAGCGCATCGAGGCGCACAAGGTGCGTCAACGCAGCGAGTCGTTCTCCGATCACTTCTCCCAGGCGACGTTGTTCTTCAACAGCATGAGCCACGCTGAAAAAGAGCACATCATCGCGGCTTACAGCTTCGAGCTGGGCAAGGTCGAGCGCGAGCACATTCGTGCGCGGCAGGTGAACGAGATTCTGGTCAATATCGATCTGGAACTGGCTGGCCGCGTGGCTGCCAATCTGGGTCTGCCGGCGCCCACCGCAGCGACGGTGACGACCAAGCCGCAATCGCTCAAAGAATCGCCATTGCTGAGCCAGATGAACCTGCTGTCTGGGGACATCGTTTCGCGCAAGGTGGCGATCCTGGTTGCCAATGGCGTGGACGACAAGGCGGTTGCCGCCATGAAGGCCGCGCTGGAAGCCGAAGGTGCTCACGCCAAGGTCCTCGGTCCGACCTCCGCTCCAGTGAAAACCGCAGGTGGTCAGAGCTTGCTGGTGGATGCCTCGATGGAAGGCTTGCCTTCGGTTGCCTTTGACGCGGTGTTCATCCCGGGTGGTGCCGATTCGGTCAGCGCCTTGAGCGGTGATGGTGTAGCGCTGCATTACGTGCTCGAAGCCTACAAGCACCTCAAGGCGATTTCCTTCAGCGGCGATGCCAAAAAGCTTATCGACCTGCTGCATCTGGATACCGATGCAGGCTTGCTCGAAGTCGTCGACAGTAAGTCGTTCAAGGCGTTCTTCACGGCCATCGCGCAACACCGCGTCTGGGATCGTGAACCGAAGGCCAAAGCCATCCCGGCTTGATCAAAGAGGCGTCAGGGACGACGCCTTGCTTCCCCTGTAGGAGCTGCGAAGGAGAATAGGTGGGAGCGAGCTTGCTCGCGAAGACGGGGCTACAGTCGATGCATTTCTGTGATTGAAATGCCGCCTTCGCGAGCAAGCTCGCTCCCACAGGTCCTGTGTTTGCTGCGCGACAGCGCGGCGTCGTGGACGGGACGGGGCCTCCCACAAATTTCACATTTCAAGGCCGCGCAGGCTTGAGGATGACGCTCGCTGACTCATTGCGCTCGATCTTGCGTTGCAGGTCCAACTCAAATTCAGAATTGATTTTGTTTACCCGTTTGGTCAGCAACGTGGCCAGCCATGGGTAATCGTCTGTGCGTGGGACGATCAACAGCACGTCGCAATTGAATGCCACGGTATCCGACGCGATGGCGTCCAATTGCCTGCGCAATTGAGCCATATCGCCGATTTTCAACTTGATTGTGGTGCTTTCCGCACTTGGGTCAATCAGCTTGGCGGTGCGTCTGGCTTCGGCGGCGGCCAATTCAGCTTCGGCTTTATCAAGTTCGGCTTTGCGGGCGTGGGCGATAGCGCCATTGACGCCGCTGGTCAGCGCTGGTGCCTTGGGCATCAAGGCGCGGGCGCGACTCAGCGCCGCCGCTGCGGCGTTGACGTCACCTTTTTGCAGCACGATCTGGCTGCGGCTCAAATAAGCTTCGGCCAGGCGGCGTTGGAAAGGCTCCAGGCGAATATCGGTGGGCGCAGCCGCTTGCAGCTTCGCCAACTGGTCTTCCGCTGTGGCCAGTTCATTGCTGGTGATGCTCTGCTCAAGCTGCGCGAACCCGTCCGGCGGTGTCGCGAGGACGGGGGCGTCGGCTGTCGGGGCGCTTTGGCAGGCGGCCAACAGGACGGAAAATGCGGCAAGCAGCAGATAACGGGATGCGAACGGCTTCATTCCTGCGATTCTCTAATTGCGCAAAAAACGAGCAAGTCTACACCGCCCGCTTGGGTAGAACAAAACTCAGCAGAAACAATGCCGCTGCTGAAACCACGATGGAGGGGCCCGCCGGGGTGTCTTTGAACCAGGACAGCGATAGTCCCAGGCACACCGCGAGCACGCCCAGCAGGCTTGCGCCCAGTGCCATTTGCTCCGGAGAACGGGCGTGACGCTGTGCCGCAGCTGCCGGGATGATCAACAGCGAGGTAATCAGCAACACCCCGACGATTTTCATCGCGACGGCGATCACTACTGCAATCAGCAGCATCAGCGCCATGCGCAACCCCGCGACCGGCAGACCTTCGACCCTGGCCAGTTCCTCGTGCACGGTAATCGCCAGCAATGGACGCCACAGCGCGACCAGCAAAGCAAGAACCGCCATGGAGCCGCCGAGAATCCAGGCCAGATCGGTGACGCTGATCGCCAGTAAATCGCCAAACAGGTAAGCCATCAAATCGATGCGCACGTCGTGCATGAAGCTCAGCACCACCAGCCCGAGGGACAGCGTGCTCGGTGCCAGAATCCCCAGCAGCGTGTCCGACGCCAAGGGCTGGCGCTGTTGCAGCGTCACCAGCAGGATCGCCAGCAGCAGGCAGCCAACGGTCACCGCGATAGTCGGGCTGACATCCAGCACAAACCCCATGGCCACACCCAGCAGTGCGGCGTGAGACAAGGTGTCGCCAAAATAGGCCATGCGCCGCCAGACCACGAACGAACCCAACGGTCCGGCCACCAGGGCCAGGGCCAAGCCTGCGAGCAAGGCATAAAGAAGAAAATCAGCCATGCTTGCAGCTGTCTCCGTGAACATGAGTGTGGGAATGGTTGGCCGCATGGGCTGCGTCCTCCACGACTTCACCATGCAGGTCATGGGCGTGATCGTGGTGGTGGTGATAAATCGCCAGGCTTTGTGCGTTCTTGCCGAACAGCTCCACGAACGCGGGATCATTGCTGACTTGTTCCGGGTGCCCGGAGCAGCAGACATGGCGATTGAGGCAGACCACTTGATCGGTGGTGCTCATGACCAGATGCAGATCATGAGAAACCATCAGTACGCCGCAGCCATGCCGGTCACGCAGGCGGGTTATCAGGCTGTAAAGCTCGGCCTGCCCGGCCACGTCAACGCCCTGCACGGGCTCATCCAGCACCAGCAGTTCCGGCTCGCGTAACAAGGCACGCGCCAGCAGCACACGCTGCATCTCGCCGCCGGAAACGCTTTGCAACGGGCTGTCGATGACTTTCTCGGCACCCACTTCAACCAGGGCGGCCAGGGCCGCAGGGCGATCGACGCCGGGCACCAGCCGCAGGAAACGCAGTACCGAAAGCGGCAGGGTCGGGTCAATGTGCAGCTTTTGCGGCATGTAGCCCACGCGCAGCTTCGGTTTGCGCCACACCGAGCCCGAGTCAGGCTTGAGCAACCCGAGCACCGCCCGCACCAGCGTGGTTTTGCCCGCGCCGTTGGGGCCGATCAGGGTGACGATCTCGCCGGGTTTGACGCTCAGCTGAATGTTGTCCAGCACGTTCTGCCCGGAAAGGGCGACGCCAACGCGTTCAAGTTTGATTAGCGCGTTGCTCATCAGGCCGCCTTGCAGCCGGAACACACCCCGATGATTTCCACGGTCTGGCCTTCCACCGCGAAGCCGACTTCAGCGGCAGCGTTGGTGACGGCGTCGCTGATGGACTGGTGCTGCAGCTCGATGGCCGCATGGCACTCACGGCAAATCAGGAACTGGCCCTGATGCGCGTGGGTCGGGTGGTTGCAGCCGGTAAAGGCGTTCAGCGATGCGATGCGATGCACCAGACCGTTATCGAGCAGGAAGTCCAGCGCCCGATAAACCGTCGGTGGCGCGGCGCGGCGGCCGTCTTCTTCGCTGAGTACGGCAAGGATGTCGTAGGCGCCCAGTGGTTTGTGGCTCTGCCACACCAGCTCCAGCACGCGACGGCGCAAGGCGGTCAGGCGCAGGCCTTTCTCGGCGCACAGCGCATCGGCTTCCGACAGCGCGGTATGCACGCAGTGAGAGTGGTCATGGGGGCGACTGGCTAGCGGTGTAATAGACATGAGCGGCGACGACATTTGCTGGAGACGTTATTATGTTACCCGTTCCTGCCTTGAATGAGTGGTCTACGTGCATCGTCTTTTCGCCCTTTTCGTCGTTTTATCCGCCAGCTTGCTGACAATCTCTGCTGCTCAGGCCGAAGTCCGCGTCCTCACCAGCATCAAGCCGCTGCAGCTGATCGCGGCGGCAGTGCAGGATGGCGTCGGTCAGCCCGAGGTGCTGTTGCCGCCCGGCGCGTCGCCTCATCATTACGCTTTGCGGCCATCCGACGTACGGCGCGTGCAGAGTGCCGACCTGCTCTACTGGATCGGCCCGGATATGGAAGGCTTCCTGCCGCGCGTGCTGAAAAATCGCACGTTACCCGTGGTTGCCGTGCAATCGCTTCCCGGCATGCATCTTCGCCACTTTGGTGCCGACAGCGCCTCCCATGAAGAAGATCACGAAGAAGATCACAACGAGCATGATCACGATCACCGTCCCGGTAGCCTGGACGCGCATTTGTGGTTGTCTTCAGCGAATGCACGGGTCATTGCGGCAAAAATGGCCGCTGACCTGAGTAAGGCAGATCCTGCCAATGCGGCCCGATACAGCAACAACGTCAAGGCTTTCAATGCGCGGCTGGACGCGATGGATGTGCGGATCAAAGATCGAGTAGCGCGAGTAGCGGGCAAGCCGTACTTCGTGTTCCACGAGGCCTTCGATTACTTTGAAGACGCCTACGGCCTCAAGCACGCGGGCGTATTCAGCGTTGCTGCGGAGGTCCAGCCGGGAGCCCAGCACGTGGCCGCGATGCGTGCTCGTCTGACTGAAATGGGCAAGACCTGCGTGTTCAGCGAACCACCCCTGCGACCGCGCCTGGCCGAAACCCTTACCGCCGGATTGCCTGCTAGATTGGCGGAGCTGGATGCGCTGGGCAGCAACACCCCAGTGACCGCGACCGGGTACGAACTGCTTTTGAATAAGCTGGGGGATGATCTGGTGGGGTGTCTGGAAAATCTTTGATTTTCAGGCAAACCACTGACCCGTGGGAGCGAGCTTGCTCGCGAAGAGGCGGTTACATTCGATACATTTCTGTGTTTGAAATGCCGTCTTCGCGAGCAAGCTCGCTCCCACAAGTAGTACAGCGCTGCGTCAGTTACAACGCAAACGGCAATGGCACGTGGATCTGCTGTCGCTGCTCCAGGCGTTTCTGGAATTCCATCGGGTCGTGGATCAGAACGTCCTGGCCTGCGTGGGACTCTGCAGCGATCAGGCGTGACAGCCAGAAGCGCACGCAGCCCACGCGCAGCATCGTCGGCCAGAGCTCCGCTTCGGCAGCGGTGAACGGGCGCAACGCAGCATAAGCCCCCAGCAACGCGCGGGCGCGTGGAGCGTCGATCTGACCGTCTTCGGTGGAGCACCAGTCGTTCAACGAAATGGCCAGGTCGTAGAGCATCGGCCCGGAGCAGGCATTGTAGAAATCGATCACGCCAGTCAGGTGCGTGCCTTCAAACAAGGCGTTGTCTCGAAACAGGTCGCCATGCAGATTGGCCCGTGGCAGGGCGAGAATCTTCGCTTTCAGGCGCTCGATCTCT
Organism: Pseudomonas viridiflava; assembly: GCF_900601905.1. Classification (GTDB taxonomy): domain Bacteria; phylum Pseudomonadota; class Gammaproteobacteria; order Pseudomonadales; family Pseudomonadaceae; genus Aquipseudomonas. Next base: position 214,319 of record NZ_UWFA01000137.1, on the reverse strand, counting down.
TCCAGCGTGGTCTTGAGCAGATCGCTTGGGGCTTGCTCGAGATGAGAAATCAGAATCGCGCCTTCCGCCAGCATCCAGTCCAGGCCACGGTCGGTCTTGCGCTCCAGCAACTTGTCGCCCCGGGTTGCCAGGTGCAAGTGGCCCAGCAACTCGCCAATCTGCACGCAATGCTGCGTATTCGGTTCGCTGATGTGCTTGCCGGCCAGACGCGGCTGCAGCAGCGCCGGTTTGCCCGCCAGTTCGCGCAAGGCACTGCCGTCGGTGGTCTGCAGCGCATATGGCACGGGCAGATCGGCTTCATGGAGCACGTCAAGCAACTCAATGAAGAACGGCATTTCCTGAACCGGACCTCGCTCCACCAGCGTCAGCACGTATTCACCCTGCTCCAGGCTGATGAAGTAGTTGGTGTTTTCACTTCCAGCGGCAATGCCTTGAAAGTCGCGCAGGCGGCCTAACCCGTAAGGGGCGAGAAAAACTTCCAGCTCGGGCCGAGCAAGGGGGGTAAACACGGACATATCAGGACTGCCAGCTAAAAGGGTGAATGTGGGACGTTACCACTCGAATATCTTCCACTGCGGGATCAGCATATCCGGTTGGTCGGAACGAATGAAATTGGCATCAGTACCATCGGCGCGCACCAGAAAGTAAGGCTTGCCGCCTTTGGGGGTGATCTTCACTGCGTACAAAAAGCCATTCTGGCGATACTCCTGAATGGTCTTGTCGCCCTCGGTGCGGATCGTGACATCCGGGTCGCCCGAAGGAGCATCATCGGCAGCCACGGCAATCAGCGGGCAGAGTGTAAACAGGCCAGCCAGCAACAGGCGATTTGTTGTACGCATGATAACCTTGTCCCTTTGTCGTCAATGGTCCTCGCATTCTAGCGCCGACCCCGCCGAAAAGGTTGATTCTGCTCATGAGCCAAGCTCCCCTCGTCCTGGTGGACGGTTCTTCTTACCTGTACCGCGCCTTTCACGCACTGCCGCCCCTCGCAACCTCCAAGGGTTTGCCCACCGGTGCCGTCAAGGGCGTGCTGAACATGCTCAAAAGCCTGCGTCGGCAATACCCAGACAGCCCGTTCGCGGTGGTTTTCGACGCCAAGGGCGGGACTTTTCGCGACGATCTGTACGCTGAATACAAAGCCAACCGGCCGAGCATGCCGGACGATCTGCGCGTCCAGATCGACCTGCTGCACGCTTGCGTCAAGGGCCTGGGCTATCCGCTGCTGTGCGTTGACGGCGTCGAGGCCGATGACGTGATCGGCACCCTGGCGCGCAGCAGTGCGGCGGCAGATCGCCCGGTGATTATCTCCACCGGCGATAAGGACATGGCGCAGTTGGTCGATGGCCACATCACGCTGGTCAACACCATGACCGGTAGCGTGCAGGACGTGGCGGGCGTGAAAGAGAAGTTTGGCGTCGGCCCTGAGCACATCATTGATTACCTGGCGCTGATGGGCGACAAGGTCGACAACATTCCGGGCGTACCCGGGGTCGGCGAAAAAACGGCCGTGGGCTTGCTGGTCGGGGTGGGCGGCGGGATAAAAGAACTCTACGAAAACCTCGAAATGGTTGCGACGCTGCCGATACGAGGGGCAAAAACCCTGGCGGCCAAGCTCGAAGAGCACCGCGCCATGGCGTTTCTGTCCTACGAGCTGGCGACCATCAAGATCGACGTGCCTTTGGATATCGAGCTTGATCAACTGCATTGCGGCGAGCCGGACCGCGAAGCGTTGCTTGAGCTGTACGCCGAGCTGGAATTCAAGAGCTGGATCGAAGACCTGCACCGTGACGCCAAGCGTGTTGGTCTGGAAATCGCCATCGAAGAAGCACCGGTGCCGAGCGAAACCCGCTACGAAACCATCCTCGAACAGGATCAACTGGACGTCTGGCTGAAAAAGCTCAACGACGCCAGCCTGGTGGCTTTCGTCACCCAGAGCAACGGCCTGGATGCCCAGAAGGCGCAACTGGTCGGCATGTCCTTTGCCGTGCAAACCCACGAAGCGGCCTACATCCCGCTGACCCACTCCTACATGGGCGTGCCGCAACAGCTGGACCGCGATCACGTCCTAAAGCAACTCAAGCCGCTGCTGGAAGACCCGGCCAAAATCAAAGTCGGCCAGCACGCCAAGTTCGACATCAACATCCTCGCCAATTGCGCCATCGACGGCGATCAGGCCCAGGGCATCGACGTGCAGGGCTTGCTGTACGACACCATGCTTGAATCCTATGTGCTCGATTCCACAGCCACCCGTCACGACCGCGAAAGCCTGGCGCTGAAATACCTGGGGCATACGGCCGGTAATATTCAGGACATCGCCGGTAAAGGCGTGAAACAGCTGACCTTCGACCAGATTTCACTGGAGCTGGCCGCGCAATATGCCGCTGAAGAAGCGGACGTAACGCTACGCTTGCACGAAGCGCTGATGGCCAAACTCAACGCCATTCCAAGCCTGGCACCGGTGCTCAAGGATATTGAGATGCCGTTGGTGCCGGTCCTGGCCCGCATCGAACGTCAGGGCGCTTTAGTGGACGCCAAGTTACTCGGCATTCAAAGCGTCGAGCTGGGCGACAAGATGGTTGCCCTTGAGCGTCAGGCGTTCGAAATCGCCGGGGAAGAGTTCAACCTCGGTTCGCCCAAGCAGCTGGGTGTGATCCTCTACGAAAAACTCGGCATGCCGGTGCTCAACAAAACCGCCAAAGGTCAGGCGTCGACGGCGGAGGCTGTGCTGGCCGAGTTGGCTGAGCAAGGTTTCCCGCTGCCCAAAGTGCTGATGCAATACCGCTCCATGAGCAAGCTCAAGAGCACGTACACCGACCGCCTGCCGGAGCAGATCAACCCGCGCACTGGCCGGGTTCATACCTCTTACCATCAGGCCGTGGCGGTCACCGGGCGTTTGTCGTCCAGTGATCCCAACCTGCAGAACATCCCGATCCGCACCGCAGAAGGCCGCCGCATCCGCCAGGCCTTCGTGGCGCCCAAGGGCTACAAGCTGCTGGCGGCGGACTATTCACAGATCGAGCTGCGCATCATGGCTCACCTGGCCAAAGATGAAGGCTTGCTGCACGCGTTCCGCAACGATCTTGACGTGCACCGGGCTACGGCGGCTGAGGTTTTCGGCGTGGAGCTGGCAGACGTCACGACCGATATGCGCCGCAGCGCCAAGGCGATCAACTTCGGTCTGATTTATGGCATGAGTGCGTTTGGTCTGGCCAAGCAGATCGGCGTAGACCGCAAGCAGTCCCAGGCTTACGTAGATCGCTACTTTGCGCGATACCCGGGCGTGCTTGATTACATGGAGCGCACGCGCACGCAGGCCGCCGAGCAGGGTTTCGTCGAAACCATCTTCGGTCGTCGCCTGTATCTGCCGGACATCAACGCCAAGAACCAGGCCCTGCGCAAAGGCGCCGAGCGCATGGCGATCAACGCGCCGATGCAGGGCACTGCCGCCGACATCATCAAGAAAGCCATGATCGAGGTGAATAGCTGGCTGGAGACTTCGGGGCTCGACGCGCGGGTCATCCTGCAGGTCCACGATGAGCTGGTGCTGGAAGTTCGCGAAGACTTGGTTGAACAGATCAGCATCCAGATCCGCACGCACATGAGCGGCGCTGCTCAGTTGGACGTGCCGCTGCTTGTTGAAGTCGGCGTGGGTAATAACTGGGACGAGGCGCATTGATCGGGCGATCAGGTGCCTTCTACGTGGGAGCGAGCTTGCTCGCGAAGGGAGGCAGAACAATCAATCTCTTCAGCCGGAACATCGCCTTCGCGAGCAAGCTCGCTCCCACGGAGGTGGTGGTCGCCTGTAGAGCGAGGTGTTTCTGACCAGAGAATTTCCTGAGCCCAGGAACTTGTCCCGTGAAATGCTAGTCAGAGAACACGATTGGCTGCAAAGCCAGTCATGCTCCTAGTTGTGTTAAGTGTTGGCAGATATCCGGCTTCCCTTTCAGGAAGCCAGAACTTGAACCCCGAACTTCCCCTCCCCACATGAAGTCCGGGGTTTTTTTTGCCTGGGATTTACTCCGCCGGTGCCTTGTCTTCCAGCTCCATCCAGCCTGCCAGTACGGTATAGGCATCTTCCAGGCCCATGCGCTTTGGAGCCGAGAACAACTGGATGCTCACGGCATCGCCCCAGCCCTTGCGGATTTCTGCCTGAACCTTGAGCAGGGTATTTTTGGCTGCGCCGTAAGTCAGTTTGTCGGCCTTGGTCAGCAGGATGTGCATCGGCATGTGGCTGGCGATGGACCAGTCCAGCATCAGGATGTCGAAGTCCGTCATCGGGTGACGAATGTCCATCATCAAAATGAGCCCTTTCAAGCTTTCCCGGCTTCCCAGATACGCCTCAAGGTGACGCTGCCAGTGCAGTTTGAGCGGGATTGGCACTTTCGCGTAGCCGTAACCCGGCAAGTCGACGAGGCGCCGCTCATCGTCCAGCTGGAAGAAGTTCAACAGCTGGGTGCGGCCGGGCGTTTTCGAGGTACGGGCCAGGCTGGCGTGGGTCAGGGTGTTGAGCGCGCTCGACTTGCCAGCGTTGGAACGGCCTGCGAAGGCCACTTCAAAGCCTTCATCGTCCGGGCATTGGTCGACTTTGGCGGCGCTGAGCATGAAGGTAGCCTGTTGGCACAGACCGAGGATGGGATTCTTGAGTTGCATGTGATTTCCGGTAAGAGCGGTGCCTGCAAGGGGTGCGGCAAGAGGTGTCGTTTCCGTTTCAGTGTCGCCAGTATATAATTACCGCAGATTTTGTGTGTGCTTTGTCCCGATTTGGCAAAGCCACATCAGCGAGCGAGAACTATAAGCGCATTAGAACGCAGTCCGCTTTTAACCTGAAAGGGTTGCTGAGTATGAAGGCTTTGGAGATGCCTGTGTTCAGGAGTTCAAAGCAATGCCGTCGCGTGGATTGTGCAGGGACCGCAGTAGCGGGAATTCGTGAACCCTCGTCCGTCTGGATGAGCGAATGATCCTCTACATAACTATTCACATTTAGCCGATTGGATTACCCGATGAACAAAATTTTCGCGAGCCTGCTGTTGAGCCTGCCGATGAGCCTGGCCATCTACGGTACGGCACAGGCTGCCGACCCGGTGGTGGGCGACGCCGCCGCCGGGCAGGCAAAAACCGCAGTGTGTGGTGCCTGCCACGGTCCTGACGGTAATAGCCTGGCTCCGAATTTTCCCAAACTGGCCGGTCAAGGTCAGCGTTATATGCTCAAGCAACTGCACGAGATCAAGGACGGCAAACGTGTAGTGCTGGAAATGACCGGCCTGCTGAACAACCTCAACGATCAGGATCTGGCTGACATCGCTGCTTACTATGACGCCCAGAAAGGCAGCGTGGGTGCAGCCGATGAAAAACTGGTGGCGCGAGGTGAGGCGTTGTTCCGGGGCGGCAAGCTTGAGCAGGGCATGCCCGCCTGCACCGGTTGCCACTCGCCAGACGGCGTGGGTAATGCGGCGGCAGGCTTCCCTCATCTGGGTGGGCAGCATGCCGATTACATCAAGAAACAATTGACCGCCTTTCGCGAAGGCGAGCGCACCAACGACGGCGACACCATGGTCATGCGCTCCATTGCGGCCAAGCTGAGCAACAAGGATATCGAGGCGCTCTCCCAATATATTCAGGGGTTACATTGATCCACGAGCGTCTGACGCAGAACCTGTGGGAGCAAGCTTGTTTGCGAGGGCGGTATTCCAGTCACAGAAAAGTGGCGGACGTTCTTGCCCTTTCGCGAGCAAGCTCGCTCCCACAGAGTTAACGCGGTCACGGAACCGCTTAAAAAGGGTCGCTTGGGCTACCCTTTTTTGGTCTTGCCAGCGTTACACTAGCGAACTCGCCCCTTGGCGATGGGTCCAACGCCGGTCGTTCAAGACGCCTCACATCTGCCTCAGGAGTAAAGCATGCGTAATCTGATCCTCAGCGCCACACTGGTTGCCGCCAGTCTGTTCGGTATCACGGCACAAGCTGCCGCGCCTATCGAAGCCGGTAAACAGTATGTCGAGCTGAGCAGCGCCGTCCCTGTTGCCGAGCCTGGCAAAATCGAAGTCGTTGAATTGTTCTGGTACGGCTGCCCGCATTGCTATGCCTTCGAGCCGACCATCAACCCATGGGTTGAGAAACTGCCTGCCGACGTTCACTTCGTCCGCATTCCTGCCATGTTCGGCGGCCCTTGGGATGCACACGGCCAGCTGTTCATTACCCTGGACACCATGGGCGTCGAGCACAAGGTTCACGCAGCGGTATTCGAAGCTATCCAGAAAGGCGGCAAGCGTCTGACGGACAAGAACGACATGGCTGACTTCGTCGCCACCCAGGGCATCAGCAAGGACGACTTCCTGAAGACCTTCGACTCCTTCGCCGTGAAGGGCAAGATTGCCCAGTACAAAGAACTGGCCAAGAAGTACGAAGTGACAGGCGTTCCAACCATGATCGTCAACGGCAAATACCGTTTTGACCTCGGCACTTCCGGTGGCCCGGAGCAGACCCTGCAGGTTGCTGACCAGTTGATCGCGAAAGAGCGAGCGGCTGCAGCCAAGTAAGCAGGCGCCTGCCATGCGGCGCTGGAGAGAAGCACGAGTCGTTGGCCTGCATGATCCGCGGGTCAACGAACATCTTGTTCAGGCAAGCGGATTGCCGGCTGACGGTCGGCTGCGTTTGCTCAGTTTCAATATCCAGGTCGGTATCAGCACCGAGCGTTACGGCCACTACGTAACGCGCGGCTGGCAGCATCTGCTGCCCCACGGCGGCCGGGCTGGCAATCTGCAGAAGATCGGTGATCTGCTGGGCGACTTCGATCTGGTTGCCTTGCAGGAAGCCGATGGCGGCAGCATGCGTTCGGGCTACGTCAATCAGGTCGAGCACCTGGCGCAGCTCGGAGCATTTCCTTACTGGTATCAACAACTCAATCGCAACCTTGGGCGTTTTGGGCAGCACAGCAATGGCGTGCTGAGCCGTCTGCGGCCTGCTGCGATCGAAGACCATCCTTTGCCAGGTCCTGCCGGGCGCGGCGCGATCCTCGTCCGTTTCGGCGAAGGTGAAGATGCCCTAGTGGTGGTCATGATGCACCTGGCACTAGGCGCCCGGGCCCGCACGCTGCAGTTGGCGTATATCCGTGAATTGATCGGCGGTTATCGGCATCAGGTGCTGATGGGCGACATGAACACCCATGCCCGCGACCTGCTGGAACACTCGCCCTTGCGCGACCTGGGTTTGCTGGCACCACAGATCGAAGCCACCTTCCCAAGCTGGCGCCCACAACGTTGTCTTGATCATATTTTGCTCAGCCCTACCCTGACGCTCGAGCGGGTACAGGTGCTGGCACAACCGATTTCTGATCACCTGCCCGTTGCGGTCGAGATCCGTCTACCGGCCTCCTTGTGTGAGGACTCGTTGCCCGTCCCCAGCCACCGTGGATCGCTTGCATGAGTGACGAAGCCGAGCGCTGGAAGGAAAAGTACCTCAAGGGCATCGAGCAGCAGGACAAGCTCGAAAAGCGCTGGAACGCCCGGCTCGATTTGCTGCGCCGTGGTCTGGTGCGCAGCAGTCTGGCTGCTGAGGGCTCGGACCGGGCGGTCGACCAGTGCATGAAGGAAATGCGTGAAATCGTCCGCAAGGATGATATGGACGCCGGGCTTGCCGCGCTGATTCCGAAGCTGGAAAAAGCCGTGCTGGACTCCGAGCAGCGCCGGGAAGTGCGTGCCGGGCAGATCAGCAGCGCGCTGGTGTCCTTGGTGGCCCAGCTGCAATCGCTGGACTTGCCCAAGGAAGTGCGCAAACCGCTCAAGCGTTTCGCCAAGGACCTTGAGGAGCGTGCTTCCCAGGCGCGGGAATTACCGCTGCTGCTGGGTGAGCTCAGCGGATTGCAGGGGCAGGCCCTGACCCAGATAGAAAGGCCTGATGAACACGCACGGCCCGGGCTGTTGGCGCGCCTGTTTGGTAGCCATGAAGCGGCAGGTACTGAGCCTGCGCCGACAGGAGCAGAGCCTGTCGGCTCGACCTTGTCAGCGCCGGCGCCGAAGCCGGTCCCCCAGGAACTGGATGCCGATGACTGGGAAGAGCCCGCTCCGCTGCCCTCCGCTGCCATTGCAGCAGGCCCGCCGCCGGCGAGCACCACCGGGCGTTACGAGCCGCTTGCATCGGTAGAACCCGCAGCAGCGATTCAGCAGGCCCCGATCGCGCTGACGGCGGTGACCCCTGTCGAGGTCGTTGAAACGGTGCAAGCCACTGCGGTTGAGCCTGCGAGCACAACGCCTGCTGTTGCTGAGCCAGAGCCAGAGCCAGAGCCAGAGCCAGAGCCAGTTGCGGAGCCGGTCGTTGCATTGACTCCCGAAGCTGAGCCTTTGAGCGTTGCGGATTTGCTCACGCCCACGCCGACCGTACCGTTCGATCATCTGCCTGACGTGGTCAGCGACGTTGTCGATGAGCAGGCCGAAGAACACAGCGAAGAAGCGACACCCTATTCGCTGCCCAGCTCTCCCGAGCCGAGCTATAGCTCTGTTGCCGCGCATATCGAGGAAACCTTGCTGGGTTTGCTCAACGACCTGACGCTGCCGGAACACCATCGGCCCCAGGCCGAGGCGATGCGCAAGCGCCTAGAGCATGGACTCAATTGGTACGAATTGCTGCCGATCCTTGAAGACCTGGCGGTGTTGATGCTGGCCATCAGTGATGGCGGGCAACAGGATTTCGAAAGCTACCTCAAGCAGCTCAATGAGCGACTGGAGTCTTTCCAGAGCAACTTGCAGGCTGCCAGCGAAGATTACGTCGGGCAGCAGTCCCAGTCGCGAGAGCTGAATAATCAGCTGCGTGAACAGGTGGATTGCCTGCAAAGCAGCGTCCAGGATGCTGCCGACCTGACCAGCCTGAAGACGGTGCTGGAAGGCCGCCTCGAAGGCTTGCTGAGCACCATGGATCAGCACCAGAGCGCCCGTGACGAGCGCGAGAAGGATGTCGCCGCACGGCTGCAGAGCCTCGCAAGCCGTGTCGCGACCATGGAGCAGGAAGCGCTGGGCTTCAGGGCCAATCTGGAAGAGCAGCGGCAGAAAGCGCTGATTGACCCGCTGACCAGCCTGCCGAACCGGGCCGCCTGGGAAGAGCGCCTGGGGCGCGAAATGGCCCTCTGGCAGCGAGACAAGAACAGCCTGCTGGTGGGTATTCTCGACCTCGATCACTTCAAGCGCATTAACGACGGCTACGGGCATCTGGCCGGGGATCGGGTACTCAAGATCGTGGCCAAGGTGCTGAAAAAAAATCTGCGCGCCACGGACTTCATTGCCCGGTTCGGTGGCGAAGAGTTCGTGGTATTGATGCCAGCGACCCAGGTCACCGCCGGGCTGGCATTGCTGGACCAACTGCGCACGGCGGTGGAGCAGTGCCCGTTCCACTTCAAGAGCGAGCCGGTGGTCATTACGGTTTCCGTCGGTGTCACGGCCCTGCGCGCCGGTGAACGCAGCGATACCGCCCTCAAACGGGCAGATCAGGCCTTGTACCGCGCCAAGGAAAGCGGTCGCAACCGGGTGGAGCAAGGCTGACCTGCACAGGATCAGACGGCTTTCACGTTATCCTCATTTTTACTGCCACGTTTTTCGGATGCCCATGAAGTTTCTTTTCTCTGCCCTGTTACTGCTCACCCTGACCGCCTGCTCCAGCGGCCTGCGGCTGGACAGCAGCCATCCTTCGGTCAACTTCGATAACCGCATTCAGTTTGTCGTGGTTCACTACACCTCCACCACGCTGGAGCAATCCCTCGCGCTGCTGACTCACGGCGAAGTCAGCGCCCACTACTTGATCGGCGATACGCCACCCACCGTCTACAAGCTGGTCGACGAGAGCGCGCGCGCCTGGCATGCCGGTGAAAGTGAGTGGGATGGGCGCACGTGGTTGAATTCGGCGTCGATCGGCATCGAAATCGTCAATCCCGGTTATCGCGATACGCCGACCGGACGGCTCTGGTACCCGTATACCGAAGGGCAGATTCAGGCTCTGATCGTGCTGCTTAAAGATATCGTCAAACGTAACCATATCGAGCCGCGCTACATCATTGGCCACAGCGACATTGCCCCGTCGCGCAAACTGGATCCGGGGCCGCTGTTTCCCTGGAAGCGGCTGGCCGAGGAGGGCCTCGGTATCTGGCCGGATCAACGCCTGGTCGCGCAGCAACAGGCTTTGATGCTCAATGCGCTGCCGGATGTGCGCTGGTTTCAGCAGCAACTGGCGCAACTGGGCTACACCACACCGCAGACCGGGGAGCTGGACGTCGCGACACGCGGGGTTCTGGCGGCGTTTCAGATGCACTACCGACCCGAACGTTTCGACGGGCAACCGGATGCGCAGAGTGCCGCGATCCTCAAAGTGCTGAACCGTCAGCGCTGATGGCTTGAAATACGCCGATAAAACGGGCGTTTTTCAGGCTTGTTGCTATACATGAAGAGGTGATCCTGCAGGTACTCCCTGATGCTTGGCGCTTCATCCTCTTTTCGCATGACTTTTTATCGTCCCTGGCTGATGGCTCTGCTCGCCGCCTTGTTGAGTGCGGCTTTGCTTTTGGCGGGCAGCTTCGGCCTCGCCGTGCATCAGGCACGGCAGAACGAAAGCGAACAGATGAAGGCGCAGGGCGAGCGTTTCCTGGTGCGCCTGGAACAACTGTTCGGTCAATTGCGCGTGGGGCTGGACCAGCTTGAGAGCCAGCCACTGCGTCGGTGCAGCCCTGAAATGCTGGACCGGTTGCGCCAGGTCATCGCCAGTTACCGCTTCATTTACGAAGCCGCCTACGTGGGCGATTCCCAGTTGTGCTCAAGCTGGCTGCCTACCAGCAACCTGGGGCAGTCACGCGCCGCTGATATTCGCGGGCCGACTTATGATTACTGGCTCAATACCTCGGCGCAGCCAGACGACAACCTCGCCGCGCTGGTGTTGGGGCGTGGCGGTTTCAGAGTGTCGACATCGCGGGGGCATCTGACTGATGTGGTGGACCTGCCTGCCGGCGGCAGCTTGCTGGTGGTGCTCAACCACGGCAGCAAAGCCGTGACGGTGCTGGGCCCGGATCAACCCTGGCCACCCACGGTGCGCTGGTCCTCGGCCGCCGATGAAACCCTGATGGTGACTGATCGACGGCTGATCTACCGCATGCCGACCCAAAGCCCCGAATACCAACTGGTGATGATTGCACCGCGAGCCGGGTTGCAGCAGAAAATTACGGGTGCCTGGTGGTTCCTGGTTCCGGCGAGCTTGATGGTAGCGCTGTGCATCGGTGCGCTGGTGCTGCAGCTGGTCCGCCAGCGACGTTCGCTGGGCGGTGAGTTGCAGGGCGCTTTGCGACGCAGCGAGTTGAAGGTGCTGTTCCAGCCGATTTTCGACCTCAATACCCGGCTGTGCGTGGGTGCCGAGGCTTTGGTGCGCTGGCGCAGGCCCGATGGCACCCTGACCAGTCCCGATCTGTTCATCCCGCTGGCGGAGAATACCGGGCAGATTCGCCAGATCACCGATTTCGTTCTGCAGCAGTTACTGGAGCAGTTGGGGCCGCTGCTGCGCGCCAATCCGCAGCTGTATATCTCGGTCAATCTGGCGGCCTGCGACGTGATGGCGCCGCGTATCGGGCGAGTGACGGCCCGGTTGTTGGCGCACCACAGGGTGGCAGCGCGGCAGATTGCCTTTGAGGTGACCGAGCGAGGGCTGATTGATGTGGTAGTCGCCCGCAATCACCTCCAGGCCCTGCGCGACAGAGGGCACCAGGTGCTGATTGATGACTTCGGCACCGGTTATTGCAGCCTCGCGTATTTGCAGACCTTGCCGGTGGATTGCCTGAAGATCGATAAAGCCTTCATCGACGCTCTGGGTCACGATGCGGCCAGCAGTGGTGTCGCCCCGCACATCATCCGCATGGCTCATGCGCTGAACCTGCGGGTGATCGCCGAGGGCATCGAGTTTGAGTCGCAGGCCCAGCTACTGGTCAGCGAGGGCGTGATCTACGGCCAGGGCTGGCTGTTCGCGCGGCCGCTGAGTGCGACCAAATTCACCGAGCTGGTCACCGGAGGGCGCCGCAGCCAGGGTAGACGGGCTGAGGATGTGGCATAAATCCGTAGGAGCGGCTCCAGCCGAGAGGGCCCGGTACCTTCAATGCAGATCTGTCGGGCCGGAAGATCGTTCGCGGCTAGAGCCGCCCCTACGAGATATGGCAGCAACCACCTACAACGGCAACGCCATGTAAAACTGGGTGCCCTGCCCCGGTCGTGAATACACGCCCATGCGCCCGCCGTGCAGTTGCACGATCTCTTTGCACAGCGCCAGGCCAAGCCCGGCGCCGCCTTTTTTGCGGCCTACCTGGACGAAGGGCTCGAAGATCCGGCCCTGCTGGCCGTAGGCAATCCCCTCACCATTGTCCTCGACGCTGATAATCACCCGCTCGCCATGCCGCCGGGCCTGTAGACGGATCAGACCTTTTTCGGGCGTGTGGCGCAGTGCGTTGTCCAGCAGGTTATCCAGCACCCGCTCTAATTGAGCCCGGTCTGCATGCAGGCGCGGCAGCGGTTCCTGGGCCTCTATCAGCAGGACGATTTCCTGCTCTTGAGCCTGGTCCTGAAAGCGCAGCCGCGTGTGTTCCAGCAATTCTTCGATGGAACACGGCGCCAGCGTGAGTTTCTGCAGGCCGTTCTGATAGCGCGAGAAATTCAGCAGATCATTGATCAGCTGCATCAGGCGCTGCATTTCTTCGTTGACCGTGTCCAGCAGATCCGCTTCGCGGGAATCCTCCGGGAATTTCGCCCGCTCGCGGAACAGCCCGAACGCCATGTGCATGCCGGTGACCGGTGTGCGCAATTCATGGGAGGCACGCAGGACAAACTCGCTGCGCACCCGCTCGAATGCCCGTTGTTCAGTGACATCGTGCAGCACCATCACGGCGCCGAGGATATGGCCTTTGGTATGGCTTACCGGTGTCAGGCTGTAAGTCAGCAACCGCGACTCGCCATCGACCTCGATTTCCAGATCCTCCGGGGCGCGTTCCAGGGTTCCGCCGCGCAGGGTCAGGTAAAGTTGCTCGTCCAGCTCGGGGCGCTGCAACGCCTCGCCTAGCCCTTGGCCAATGCGCGGCTCATCCCAACCCAATTGGCGTTGAGCCACTGGATTAAGGTGTTCGAGCCGACCCTGGCGGTCGATCATCAGCAGCCCGTCATCGATGCTGTCCAGCACGGCCTGCAGGCGCTGTTGCCCGGCCAGCAATTCGTCGACGTTGGTTACCTGATGCTGGCGCAGTGATTCGGCCATCATGCCGAAGCGTCGGGTCAGCAGGTTCATCTCCGCAGCCGAAGAGATAGGCAGCGTGACCTCGAAGTTGCCTTGGCCGATTTTGTCAGCCGCTTTGGCCAAGGCTTCGATGGGCGCGCCAAAGCGGCTGGCGATGCCATGGGCGGTGATAAAGCCGATGCACAGCACTGCCAGCCCAACCAGGCCCAGCAGGCCTGCGACCCACAAGGCACGTGACCTGGCCTGGGTTTCAACGGCGCTGATATTGCTCAATGCCTGGCGGTGCGCCGACACCAGATTGTTGCGCAGCGTGTTGAAGCGCTCGGTCAGCTCGGCGTTGTCACGCAATGCCCGAGGCGCCTCTCTGGACTGCGCATACGCCTGTAGAAATTTTTCATAGTCGCTGCGTACGCCCCGGAAACCGTTGTCGGCGTTGTTTTCCTCATCGTGGGCAACGCCCTGCGCCAGCAGCTCGCGGAACTGATTCTGCAGGTTTTCCAGCGGGCCTTGCTCGGGCTTCTCGTTGAGCATCAGGACCAGTTGATCACCCAGGTTCTGCCTGAGCTTGAGCCCGGTATCGAGCGAGACAAAGTTCTCGTGGATCAGCGTTTCCTGGGACTTGGCCATCTGCATGACGCTGACGAGCCCCAGCGCCAGCCCCAATAACGCGACGGTTATCAGGGCCGAGATGCTAAAGAACAGCCGCGTGCGTAGCTTGATTGCCCACTTCATGCGAGGTGATTCATAGGTTGTACTGCTTGCGCTTGCGATACAGCGTCGACGCATCGATACCCAAGGTCTTTGCGGCCTGATCCAGCGTTTCGCTGGTCGCCAAGACCGCGCCAATGTGAGCCTTTTCCAGTTGATCCAGGCTCAGCGCTGCGCCCACGCGAGGTGCATTGCTGGTCGGTTGCTCAGCCATGCCCAAATGAGCGACTTCGACCCGCTCCTGCGGGCAAATGATGCTGGCCCGTTCGATCACGTTGCGCAGCTCGCGGATATTGCCGGGCCAGCGGTAATTGAGCAGCGCGGCTTTCGCTTCTTCGCTGAAGCCGCGTGCCGGGCGGGCGTAGTCCTTGACGAATCGCGCCAGGAAGCGATCGGCCAGGGTCATGATGTCTTCGGTGCGTTCACGCAGGGCTGGCAGATTCAGGGTGATGACGTTCAGGCGATAGAGCAGGTCTTCACGGAAACGACCATTGCGCACCATGTCTTCCAGATTCAGGTTGGTAGCGGCCAGAATCCGTACGTCAGCGCGGCGGGTGACCGGGTCGCCGACACGCTCGTATTCCTTGTCCTGAATGAAGCGCAGTAATTTTGGCTGCAACGTGAGGGGAAAATCGCCGATCTCGTCAAGAAACAGCGTACCGCCGTCGGCCTGGTTAACCCGGCCCAAAGTGCTCTCGCTGGCGCCGGTAAACGCACCTCGGCTGTGGCCGAACAGCTCGCTTTCCATCAATTCAGCGGTCAACGACGGGCAGTTAATGGTGATGCAGGATTTCTTGGCGCGCTTGCTCCAGCCGTGAATTGCCCGAGCCAACTCGCCTTTACCGGTCCCGGACTCACCGAGAATCAGGATGTTGGCATCGGTGCCGGCGACTTGCCGCGCTGTTTCGAGAATCGCCATCATCGAAGGGCTGTGAGAATCCAGACCGTCCTTGGGTTTGCGAATTTCACCTTCCAGCGCTTCAAGGCGTGCGGACAGCTGGCGAACTTCCAGCTGTTTGGCTGTGGCCAGCCGCAACTGATCCGGGCTGCAAGGCTTGACCAGGTAGTCGGCGGCTCCCGCCTGGATGGCATCGACAGCGGTATCAACAGCCGAGTGAGCCGTAACGATCACGACGCGCATCCAGGGTGCCTGAACCCGCATTTGCGCCAGTACATCCAGACCATTGTCTTCGCCCAGGCGCAAATCGAGAAAGCACAGGTCGAAGACCTGGCGTTGCAGCAACGTTTCCGCCTGAGCCGCGCTGTTGGCGGTGGCGACGCTATAGCCTTCGTCTTCCAGGCAATAGCGGAACGTACGAAGGATCGCGGATTCGTCATCCACAAGGAGAATACGGCCCTGATTCTCAGTGGCTGCTTCCATTTTTCCTACGCTCCTAAATGAATTGTCTTGGCTTAGTGTCGGAATAATCGGGCAAGTTGCATGGTCAATTCTGATTGATTATGCGTGCTGCATGGTAGCTATCTGGCTTAAATGTAGCTAATCGCCTGATTTAAAAGAGGATTTTTCGTGAAAAACGCTTGGCACATGACTTGCGGTTTTCTTTTGCTTTTAGATTGAGCAAATCGCTCAACCCGACGCACAGCCCCTAAAAAGGAGAATCACCCATGCATCCGCTGAAAAAGCTCGCCCTGGCCACCGCCACAGTCACTGCACTGAGCCTCAACCCACTGCTGGCCAGCGCTGCCCAAGGCGATCTGCCGAGCCAGTTGAATGAAGCGCGTCAGGAAGGCTCCATCTGGACAGCCTTTGCCCTGAATAAACATTTGAGCCCGTTCAAAATCGACGTCAGCGTCGAGCAAGGCACCGCTGTGCTCAAGGGCAAGGTCGAGAACCAAGTGGATCGCGAGCTGGCAGAGCGCATCGCCATGGATGTCAAAGGCATCGATAAGGTCGACAACCAGCTGGAAATCGACGCCAACGTGGCTGCCGAACCTGGCACCAAGGCCAACATGGCGCAACGCTTCGAGGACGCCACGCTGACTGCGACCGTCAAATCCAAGTTGCTGTGGAGCAGCGTGACCCAGGCGTTGAACATTGATGTCGATAGCAAAGACGGCGTGGTCACCCTCAAAGGCCGCGCGCAGAGCCCGGAGGCCAAAGAGGTGGCTGGCAATCTGGCGACCAACACGGATGGCGTCATCACGGTGAATAACCTGATCAGTATCAGCGCCGCCGATTCCATCAATTCACGCACCGATCCGCAGGTGAACAGCCCGGTTGAAGAGATGAGCGACGCCTGGATCACCAGCAAGGTCAAATCCAGCCTGATCTACAGCCGCAACCTCGACGGCCTGAATATCAAGGTCGAAACCAAGAGCGGTCTGGTCAGCCTCAACGGCATCGTTGCCAACTTCGCGGAAAAAGAGCTGGCCGTGGAAATCGCCAAAAATATACGTGGCGTGAAAGGCGTCAATGCAGACGCGTTGAAAGTCATGGCGCGCACGACGGGCTGATCCTACAACGGTGACGGATGAAGTCTGTCGTGCAACCTGCACGGTTATTCAGGGGGGATCGTGCAGGTTGCTCGCAGAGAGAAACGAATCGATAGCGTAACTAGCTGATTTTAAAGGATTTATAAGAGATCTAAAAACTGGCATGCACTCTGCAATATATCCTGCATACCAGCCGTGAATTATCCGGCAACAAGATCAGGATCGGACCTCTCAAGAGGTTCAGGAGCAACCAGATGAACAGCAAGCGTTTCGCCCAAATGCGCATTTCGCCACTGCATATCCAGCAGATGTTGTTTGCCACCCTGGCGGTGCTGGTCACTCTGATTGCGATCCAACAGTTCCAGCGTTGGGAAAATACCCGCGCAGTAGCCCTCGAGGCTACCCAGATTCAACAGCAGTTCACTCACAGCCAGTCCTTCACCACCGCGAGTGCGTCGGTGGCTAAAGACACTGCGCTGAGCTTCACGCCAGTCGAGGGCACAGTGCCTGTCAGTGAAATGCCACACCCGCAAACCTGGGTTTTCTAACCCGTCTTGCAGTGAAAGCAGCATCCATTAAAAGCAGTAATCAAGGAGAATCACCATGTTGAGTTGGGCAATCACGTTTCTGATCATCGCCATTGTCGCTGCAGTACTTGGCTTCGGTGGTATCGCAGGCACCGCGACCGGTATCGCGAAGATTCTGTTCGTCGTGTTCCTGGTCATGTTCGTTGTCTCCTTCTTCTTTGGCCGTCGCGGCCGAGGCTGAATATGCGCACTCCCTTCCACTCATTCGCCGCCGCCCTGTTAATGGGCGGCAGTGCAATGGCCATGGCTGCGAACGACGGACAAGCCCGGGTCAACGAGCTGCTCAGCTCGTCGCCCGAGTACCGGCAGACCTGGACGAGCGTCGTCAAGAAAGAAGAGCGTCTGCCCGATTGGGTAATCAATCTTTCTGGCGCATCCGAGCAGCAGATGATGGCTGCTACGGAAGATAAGGAGCCGTATATCGTCGGCCCATTGTGTGAAACGGCCGAGAGCTGCAAGAGCAAACGTCTGATCGTGGCGTTCAGTCTCGATAAGCAGGATGCCTATGCGATGTTGGTTGAAGTGCCTGCCGGTTTGCCGACAGACAAGTCACCGACCCGCCATGCGACCTACCGCTTCCTCGGCGATCCGGATGATGGAATGAAGAAGCTGCTGGACGAAGAGTTACGCAAAGACCCGAATTGGTATTGATTACCTGTTTAAGAACAGGGAGCACTCTTGTTCGGAGTGCTTCTTGAGGTGCGCCCCTCGAAAACGGCGGGCGCATGACCAGGGGGCCGGGACGCTTTGATTGTTCGGATCGAAGTGACCTAGGGGTACAGGGAGTACCTCCGCTGAGGGCCGGGTCAGGAAGAACCGCGACGCAAGTCCGACTTGTGTCGCGCTTACTTTTTTCTATCCGCTTCTGCCAGCGTCACATGGCCGCACGTCAGGCGATCCTCGTCGGAAATTTCCCCCTTCGCTTCATATCTCCTTCTCGCAAAACCCTTTCTTCTGAATAGCCGAATTCCCTACAGATGGCGTTTTAGCCACCTTTACGCCGAAACGCGGTACTGTCTGGTCGTTTTCAGATACGTTTTCTGTCGTTAACGTTATGCCGATTCGGTATGGGGTAGTCGTTTTCGGCATTAGACGCTGCCTCTACACGTGGGAATAGTTGCGCCTTTTTTCGCCAGCTACAGAGCCAGGACGCTCGCTTGCGGCACCTACTCGGGCTCTGACAGTCACTGCGTTGGTTTGCTGTGGATAAGCAATGTCACGCAGGTGTGTCGAGAGGCGTTCGAGCCACTTGAAAAAAGGTAACGACATGAAGAAGGCAAAGCTGAGCCTGGCCTGGCAGATCCTCATCGGTCTGGTCCTGGGGATTGCGCTGGGTGCGCTGCTCGATCAGTTCAGTGCCGACAAGGCCTGGTGGATCAGTAACATCCTTCAACCTGCAGGCGATATTTTCATACGCCTGATCAAGATGATCGTCGTGCCGATCGTTGTGGCTTCTCTGGTAGTCGGCATCGCCGGGGTGGGGGATGCCAAGAAGCTGGGCCGTATCGGCGTCAAAACCATCCTCTATTTTGAAATCGTGACCACCATTGCGATAGTCGTCGGGCTGTTGCTGGCCAACGTGTTCCAGCCGGGTGCCGGCATCGACATGAGCAGCCTGGGCACTGCCGACATCTCCAAATACATGGCGACCACCGCTGAAGTGCAGCATGACCATGCCTTCATCGCCACGATCCTTAACCTGATCCCGTCCAATATCTTTGCGGCGCTGGCCCGCGGCGACATGCTGCCGATCATCTTTTTCTCGGTGCTGTTTGGTCTGGGGCTCGCCAGCCTGGATGCCGAGGTTCGTGACCCGGTATTGAAGGTGTTCCAGGGTGTCTCGGAAACCATGTTCAAGGTCACGCACATGATCATGAACTACGCCCCCATCGGTGTATTTGCCCTGATCGCCGTGACGGTTGCCAAATTCGGCTTCACCTCGCTGCTGCCGTTGGCCAAGCTGGTGATTCTGGTATACGTCGCGATTGCTTTCTTCGCGTTCGTGGTTCTTGGCCTCATCGCCCGCCTGTTCGGCTTTTCGGTAATGAAGCTGATGCGCATCTTCAAGGACGAGCTGATCCTGGCCTACTCCACCGCCAGCTCCGAAACCGCGCTGCCGAATGTGATCAGGAAAATGGAAGCCTACGGCGCGCCGAAAGCCATTTGCAGCTTTGTGGTGCCAACCGGGTACTCGTTCAATCTGGATGGTTCGACCCTGTATCAAAGCATCGCGGCGATTTTCATCGCCCAGCTCTACGGGATCGATCTGTCCCTGGGCCAGCAGTTGATGCTGGTCCTGACCCTGATGGTTACGTCGAAGGGCATTGCCGGTGTGCCTGGGGTGTCTTTCGTGGTGCTGCTGGCGACGTTGGGCAGTGTCGGGATCCCATTGGAAGGCCTGGCATTCATCGCCGGGGTCGATCGGATCATGGACATGGCCCGTACTGCGCTGAACGTGATTGGCAATGCCCTGGCGGTATTGGTCATTTCGCGCTGGGAAGGCATGTACGACGATGCCAAGGGCGAAGCCTACTGGAACTCCCTGCCGCACTGGCGCAGCAAAGAGCCGGTGCCTGCTGCTGAGTCGAGCAATGCCTGACGGTAGAGCGAATATCGCGGTGATCCGTAGGAGCGGCTTCAGCCGCGAGAGGCCGGGACATTCAACGCAGATTTTTCCGGCTGCAAATATCGCTCGCGGCTAAAGCCGCTCCTACGAGCCTTTGGCGACAGCGCTCAGGCCTCAGCCATTGCCTCATTCAGCGCTTTCTCCAGGTGGGCCTTGTAACGCAGATAAAGAATGCTCTGGCTTCGTGAGTCGCCGAGCAGACCTGACAGGTCCAGATCGGTGATGTAACAGCGATAGTGTTCAGGCTCGGTGCGTTGTTCAAGGATCTGCCGGGCGACGACGCTGAATAGCTGGTCACCATGCTCCAGTTCGGAAAACTCGTTGTTGTCGCAGTACAGCGTGACGCTCACCTGACCCGGTGAAGCCTCATCGACAATGGCCTGCACATCGTAAAACGGCTTATCCATCGCGACCGGTGCATTGCGCGCTTCGATGCGCCGTGCGCGTCCAGCCCCTGACGGCAGCACTTGATAGTAAAGGACGTCCAGGCGGGTCGGCTCAAGAGGGTTGTCGAGCGGCAAGCTGGCCCCGCGTCGATAGACCATCGAGCGAAAGAAGCGCTGCAGTGGCATCAGCAGGCTGGTTTCGTCGTGATAAGGCAGGCTTTGATGCCACAGCGCGTTGTGTTCATCGAGCACATAAAGCTGCGCGTTGCCTTCGTTGAGCCGGTAGAACACTTGAATGCACTCGGGTTGACCATAGGGCAGGATCAGCGCCAGATCATGCTCGGCCAGTGCATGCGGGTCCAGGTGAAGCGGGCTGTATCGGGGCAGTTCCTCGCCGAGGTATTCGAACAAGCCCCCCAGGCTATTGATCACCACATGTGTGACAGCCTGGCCCGGGACCATCTCCAGCACGTGGTATTGCTGCTGGACTTGAATCAGATAGCGATGATTCAGGCGCCGGGCGTGCAGCAACTGCGCAGTGGCGACCAGCTCTTCGACGCGCTGGGCGATGGCGGGCGCCCGGTTGTGACAGAAGCAACGCACACGCACCACGGGCTGGGCCGTGCCTGCGGGCTGATGACTGAGCAATTCGCAGAGGCAGTCGAGCAAAGCATGCTGGCCGTCATGACGACTGACCAGAATTTCATTCCAGCTGTTGAGCGTGATCTGGTCCAGCGTCAGCACCAGGTTTTCCCGAACGCCGGCATAGCTCAGCGAGTCGGTGCGCTCAGTGGTCATCAGGATATTGAGTTCACGGTGGTGCCTTAGCGGGTCAACGCCGACGTTGACCAGCAACAGGATTTCACCCGGGACGCTGGGGCTGAGCAAATGCTCTTCACTGACCGCCTCCAGCGGCATCGGGATCTGTTGTTGCAGCGCGCCCAGCAGGTTGAACAGCTCGAACTCGGTCAGGTCACTGCTACCCGGATGCAGTGCGAGCCGGGTGGTGGTGTCGATGATGTTGTTGCGATGACACCAGGTCAGCAGCTCGAGCAGCTCCCGACTGCGTTTGATCGGCGAAAAATTCAGCCACTCCTGCGGCCCGAGGCTGCCGTTGTACAGCGCCCACTGGGTTTTCCCCGGCTCGCGGCGGTTGGCGGACTGCACCAGCGTCAGCGTGTCTTCAGCCAGATCCGGGGCGATGCCCGGGTTGATGTGTTCGACCTTGCCGGCTTTGCGCTCGAACGCGGCATACAGCCGCCTGCCCAGCACGCTGAGGTCGCGGGCGTTGGCGGAGCTGCCTGCATTCTGGGTACGGGCAAACTGGGTCAGAAAGCGATAGCTGTAATTGAGTTCGTTGACCAGCGCCCGCCGTTCGTGGGTCACCTGGCGTACCTTCCACTGGCTACGGCTGTCGAGCAGCAGCAACTGGCGTTCGTCCCAACCCCACTCCAGCGTCAGGCGCTCCAGCAACTGGCGTTGCCAACCGCTGCTGCGCAGTCGTGTAGCGCCGCTGAGTTTCTTGTTCACCTTCAGATACAGCGCGCGCCGCACCAGCTCCAGTCGCTCCGACTCGCCACGCTGCACCAGGTATTCCTCGATGCGGCGATACACCACCATGTACGGGTCCAGCTCATCCAGGTCCAGCTGGTTGGCAAACACCGCCTCCTTGAAGCGCAGGCTCAAACATTGCACCTGCGGATGTTCGCTGGCATAGACCTCGATCAGCAGCAGCTTGAGGACCGATTTGTAGGGCGACTCGATGCCTTTGAACAGTTGCCACAGCCCTGCCCCGAGAAATTCCCCGCTCGGGATGTGCGAAAGATGTCCCAGGTCCAGCACTTCGTCAGCGCGAATAAAGCGCTTGGACAGCAGCGTGTGGGTGTAATCGGTATAGCGCCGCTCTTCATACGTCGGCACCAGCCACCACATCGGTGTACGCCCTGCGAGCCAGATGGCCGTTCGATAGAACTCGTCGAGCAACAAATAATGCTGCGTGGTGCCGCAGTCATCCGAGCTCAACTGGGCGTCGCGCTCGCCTGCCACGAAGCGCTGAGGGTCGATCAGGAAGAAATGCGCTTCAGCGCCCTGGCTTGCGGCCCAGGCTTCCAGCGCCTGACACTTTCTGCGCAGCTCCTCTATTTCGCTGAGCGTCAGTTCCGAGTCGTGGCAGACCCAGACGTCCATGTCGCTTTCTTCGGCCTGGGCCAGCGTTCCCAGGCTGCCCATCAGAAACAGCCCGTGAATCGGCAGCCGTGCAGTGCCCAGCTGCGCCTTGTAGGAAAACGATCGGGTCAGCCGTTGCGCTTCGGTCAGCGCCAGTGCACTGGGCTGATAGCTGGACACGCCCGCAGGCGTGCTGCCAGACACATAGCCCGGCAGCAGCGGATGATTGACGTGGAAGAACAGCGGTAGCAGGTTCAACACGCTCTGCTGGCGGGTCGACAGACCTTCGAGGGCACGGCTAAGCCGCCCGTTGCTCAATGTCATGAAGCGGGTGCGCAGTCGGGCAAGCACCTCGCGGTCGATGCCTTGATCCAGATCTGGACGAATTTCGGAATTACGCGTCATGACGACTCAAACCGGCTACCTGTCCATTAAAAAGGCAGCGTTGAAGGTGAGCTAGACGGCGGGCAGGCTACGCGCTGAGAGCGATTATTTTTCTGACGCCAGTTTTCTATCGGCGCTGTTTCGCAGAAATGAAGGGTCCGCTTGACCTTTTTTGGCGACGGACCCTGGCAGGGTTCAGGCAGCTTGTTTGGCGACGTTGAGGATGGTCAGTAATGATTGCGCATGTTCAGCGGCTTCCAGCCCGAGACTGGTCAGGTAACCGCCATCGACCTGGGTGGTCAGGCCTTTATCGAAGAGTCTTTGCGCGGCAGCCACAGCGGTCGGGGCAGCAACATGATGGACTTTGAGTCCTTCAAGGGTATTGCCCAGATTGAAGAGTGCGAGGATTTCCAGTTCGGCAACCAGCTCAGGGGTATACGACATAGGTGCTCCAGACTTTTTCTAGTAATACGCCTCACTGACTGGCGGGTCCTGGAATCAACGTGTCTGTGCTGCGCTCGTCGGTTCTGGGTGACCGTTAAAGCCTGCTCGGCGTGACAGCCTCGTTTGGATAGTGGCAGCGAGGCAATTGCAGTGTAGTCATGGTTTGGCGTTTTTGTAGAGGGTGATTTTTCGGGCAGAGCCGCCAATCGTCAGATTGGCGTTATAGCGAGCCGCTCATGCCTCGGGTGGCAGTTCCGGCAGCGCGCGCAGGGCTTGCTCGTACCACTGCGTATCGAACGGGCGATCGGCTTCGAGCAATGCGTCGATCTCGACAGCCAGCACGTGAGCCATCAATTGCAGAATTTCTTCGCGCTCATAGCCCACCAGCGTCAGCTTGTTGTAGGTGGCCTTGGCAGCAGGCGGGTTGTCACTTTCGATCTGATTCTCGATGGCCTGGATCAGGGTCGATTCAGCGAATTCTTCTTCGTCGTTGTCGATTTTGTCGGTCATGGGGGCGTTTCCTATAAGAATTCTGGATGCCTGCTGGAACGAGGCTTGCCCGCGAAAACGATAACGCGGTGAGCCTGCCAGCCCGCGGTGACCCATTCGCGGGCAAGCCTCGCTCCAACAAGGTTTAGCGTGCTTTCAGCAGCGCCTGACCACGAGCCGCTGCAGCCTTTACCTGCGCCGGCGCGGTGCCGCCGATGTGGTCGCGGGCGTTGACCGAGCCTTCCAGAGTCAACACGGCAAACACATCCTGCTCGATCTGATCGCTGAACCGGCGCAGTTCTTCCAGGCTCATTTCAGCCAGGTCCTTGCCGCTCTCGACGCCGTACTTGACGGCATGCCCCACGATCTCGTGGCAATCACGGAATGGCAGGCCGCGGCGCACCAGATAGTCGGCCAGATCGGTCGCGGTGGAGAAACCACGCAGCGCCGCTTCACGCATGATGGCGTGCTTTGGCTTGATGGCCGGGATCATGTCGGCAAAGGCGCGCAACGAGTCGCGCAGCGTGTCGGCGGCGTCGAACAGCGGCTCCTTGTCTTCCTGATTGTCCTTGTTGTAGGCCAGCGGCTGGCCCTTCATCAAGGTCAGCAAGCCCATCAGGGCGCCGAAAACCCGACCGCTCTTGCCACGTACCAACTCCGGAACGTCCGGGTTCTTCTTCTGCGGCATGATCGAGCTGCCGGTACAGAAACGGTCCGGCAGATCGATGAACTGAAACTGAGCGCTGGTCCACAGCACCAGCTCTTCGGAGAAGCGCGACAAGTGCATCATCGCGATGCTGGCGGCCGAGCAGAACTCAATGGCGAAGTCGCGATCCGAGACGCCGTCCAGGGAGTTACCGCCCACCACATCGAAGCCCAGCAGTTTGCAGGTCAGTTCGCGGTCGATCGGGTACGTGGTGCCGGCCAGCGCCGCGCTGCCCAGAGGCATGCGGTTCAGACGTTTGCGGCAATCCATCAGGCGCTCGTAATCGCGGCTGAGCATCTCGAACCAGGCCAGCATGTGGTGACCGAATGTCACCGGCTGTGCGGTCTGCAGATGGGTGAAGCCCGGCATGATGGTGTCGGCTTCGCGTTCAGCCTGGCCTAGCAAGCCCTGCTGCAGGCGAGTGATCTCGGACAGGATCAGGTCGATCTCGTCACGCAGCCACAGACGAATATCGGTAGCCACCTGGTCGTTACGGCTGCGCCCGGTGTGCAGCTTTTTGCCGGTAATGCCGATGCGGTCGGTCAGACGCGCTTCGATGTTCATGTGCACGTCTTCCAGATCGACGCGCCAGTCGAATTGGCCGGCTTCGATTTCGGACTGAATCGTGTTCAGGCCGTCGATGATGGTGTCGCGCTCGGCGTCGGTCAAAACGCCAACGTGGGCCAGCATCGTCGCGTGGGCGATGGAACCCATGATGTCGTGGCGATAAAGGCGTTGGTCAAAGGTGACGGAGGCCGTGAAGCGCGCGACGAAGGCGTCGACGGGTTCACTGAAGCGGCCGCCCCAGGACTGGTTGGTCTTGTCGGTGCTCATGGATTCGCTCGTGATCGGCTGAAAATGGCGCGCCCGCGTCAATCGCAGGGCGCCCGCGATAATAACAGGTTGCGATTTTTTTATTCTCGGGCGGCTTGCTGCATCTGCGGGCAGGGTCGAGACTGGGCTGATGCGAAAGAGCCAGACGAACCAACGGCCGCCCTCCGAACCGGGCAAAGAATTTTTCCTCCCCGAACTGTGCCTGCCGCAAGCGCTGCTGGTGCTCGTGCTGCTCGCCGAATTACTGGTGTTGGTGCTGGTGTTGGTCGAGCCCATGCGCCCGACCTTCGACTGGGTGCGGCTGGCCCTGATGTCGCTGTTCGTGCAGTGGATCGTGCTGCTGTCGGCCGCCTTGTTGTGCAGCCTGCGGCCATGGCTGGCACGTTTGCCCGCCGGGCTTGCGGGGTTGATCGGCTGTCTGCTGGTGGTCGCGCTGACCCTGCTGTGCACCGCCGTCACGGACATCTGCCAACTCACCGGGCATTTGAGCCTGGGCAGCATGGTCGAACGCTATATTCGCTACGCCGTGATCGCGCTGATCATGTCGGCCCTGATGCTGCGTTATTTTTACCTGCAGAGTCAGTGGCGCAAACAGCAGCAAGGCGAATTGCGCGCGCGCATCGAATCGCTGCAGGCCCGCATCCGTCCGCACTTTTTATTCAACACGCTAAACAGCATTGCCAGCCTGGTCGCCAGCAATCCGGTCAAGGCTGAACAGGCTGTGCTCGACCTTTCCGATCTGTTTCGCGCCAGCCTGGCCAAGCCCGGCAGCCTGGTGACCTGGCGTGATGAGGTGGAATTGGCGAAACGATATTTATCGATTGAGCAATATCGTCTCGGCGAGCGTCTACAGTTGGACTGGGTGATCAGTGGAATTCCGGACGATCTTCCAATTCCCCAGCTAACCTTGCAGCCATTACTGGAAAACGCTTTGCTTTATGGCATTGCACCTCGCGTTGAAGGTGGTGTCGTAAAAGTAGAAGCAGACTATGAAGGGGGAGAGTTCATATTGTGCGTAAGCAATCCCTATGACGAAGTTGCCAGTCGGCAGACTTCCAACGGCACTCAGCAGGCCCTGGTAAATATCGGTGCACGCATTACGGCACTTTTTGGTCCGCACGCCAGTCTGAGCGTGGAGCGCCGTGACGGTCGTCACTACACCTGTCTACGCTATCCTTGTGCGAGACTCACGCAGGAAGCCAGAGCTATATGAATGTCCTGATCGTTGATGACGAACCCCTGGCCCGCGAACGGCTGAGCCGAATGGTCAGTGAAATCGAGGGTTATCGGGTTTTGGAACCCAGTGCGTCCAATGGCGAAGAAGCCTTGGCCCTGATCGAAACCCACAAGCCGGATATCGTGTTGCTGGATATCCGCATGCCAGGCCTGGATGGCCTGCAGGTCGCCGCCAGGCTGTGTGAGCGGGAAACACCTCCGGCGGTGGTTTTCTGTACCGCGCACGACGAATTTGCCCTTGAGGCCTTTCAGGTCAGTGCAGTGGGCTATCTGGTCAAACCGGTGCGTCCCGAACACCTGAGTGAAGCCTTGCGCAAGGCCGAGCGTCCCAACCGCGTGCAGCTGGCTGCCATGACGCGCCCGGCAGCGGAAAGCGGCAATGGTCCGCGCAGCCATATCAGTGCCCGCACTCGCAAAGGCATCGAATTGATCCAGCTGGATCAGGTGATTTTTTTTATCGCCGATCACAAGTACGTCACCTTGCGTCATGAAGGAGGCGAGGTCTTGCTCGATGAGCCGTTGAAGGCGCTGGAAGACGAGTTTGGTGATCGCTTCGTGCGTATTCACCGCAACGCGCTGGTGGCCCGCGAACGCATCGAGCGCTTGCAGCGTACTCCGCTGGGGCATTTCCAGTTGTTCCTGCGCGGCCTCAATGGCGATGCGCTGATCGTCAGCCGCCGCCATGTGGCGGGTGTGCGCAAGATGATGCAGCAGCTGTAGGTTGCCCTGAATCTGTAGGAGTGAGCTTGCTCGCGATAAGGTCGGAACGACCTTCACGTCCTTGCAATCTCTGCTGTGCGCCTGCTTCGCAGTCGATCGCGAGCAAGCTCACTCCTACAGGTCGGTTATCGCTGATCTGGATCACTACTCCCGCCACACAGCACTGAGCCGTTTTGCCTGAGCTGTTATTATCCGTGGCAACTATTTAAGTCAGTACGGATTGATCCATGTCTTCTCGCGAGATTCGCATCGCCACGCGCAAAAGCGCGCTGGCCCTCTGGCAGGCCGAGTACGTCAAGGGCCGTCTGGAGCAGGCCCACCCGGGTCTGGTCGTGACGCTGGTGCCCATGGTCAGTCGCGGTGACAAGCTGCTCGACTCGCCACTGTCGAAAATCGGCGGCAAGGGGCTTTTCGTCAAAGAGCTGGAAACTGCCCTGCTCGAAGACCGCGCCGACATCGCCGTGCATTCCATGAAAGACGTGCCCATGGACTTCCCCCAGGGGTTGGGTCTGTTCTGTATCTGTGAGCGCGAAGACCCTCGTGACGCCTTTGTGTCCAATGCCTTCGCCAGCCTTGAAGCACTGCCTGCGGGCAGCATGGTGGGCACGTCCAGTCTGCGTCGCCAGGCGCAATTGCTTGCGCGCCGTCCCGACCTGAAAATCCAGTTCCTGCGCGGCAACGTCAACACGCGGCTGGCCAAGCTCGACGCTGGCGAATACGACGCGATCATTCTTGCGGCGGCGGGCCTGATCCGTCTGGGTTTCGAAGAGCGCATCACTGCCAGCATCACTGTCGACGACAGCCTGCCTGCCGGTGGGCAGGGCGCGGTCGGTATCGAGTGCCGCAGTGTCGATGCGGAAATTCATGCGCTGCTCGCCCCGTTGCATCACGACGACACCGCCACCCGGGTCACCGCCGAACGTTCACTGAACAAGCACCTCAATGGCGGCTGTCAGGTACCCATCGCCTGCTACGCCGTGCTTGAAGGCGAGCAGATCTGGTTGCGCGGGCTGGTGGGCGATCCGTCCGGAGCGCTGTTGCTGCATGCCGATGCCCGAGCGCCGTTGGCCGACGCTCAGGCGCTGGGCGTGCAAGTGGCAGAGGCGCTGCTGGATCAGGGCGCCGCTGCGATCCTCAAAGCGGTGTATGGAGAGGCTGAGCGGGAATGAACCCCTGGCGGCTGCTCCTGACCCGGCCTGCGGAGGAGTCAGCGCAGCTGGCGTCGACCCTCGCCGAAGCGGGCATCTTCAGCAGCAGCCTGCCCTTGCTTGAAATCGAGCCGCTACCCGCCACCGATGCGCAGCGCTCGCTGCTCGCTGACCTTGATCACTTCGCAGCCGTGATCGTGGTCAGCAAGCCGGCCGCGCGCCTGGGGCTCAAGCGGGTCAGCGAGCTCTGGCCGCAAGCACCGATCCAGCCGTGGTTCACAGTCGGTGCGGGCACCGCGCAACTCCTCCAGGACCACGGCCTGGATGTCAGCTGGCCCGAGCAGGGCGATGACAGCGAAGCCCTGCTTGATCTGCCCCGCCTGCAACAAGCCATCGCCTTGCCCGGTGCGCGCGTGTTAATCATGCGCGGTGAAGGCGGCCGTGAGTTGTTGGCCGAGCGTTTAGCCAGCCAGGGTGCTAGTGTCGACTATCTGCAGCTGTATCAGCGCAAGCTGCCCCGCTATCCGGCCATGACGCTGCCGCAACGCATCGAAGCGGAACGCCTGAACGCGCTGGTGGTCAGCAGTGGGCAGGGTTTTGAACACTTGTGTCAGTTGGCGGGCGATGCCTGGCCGCAACTGGCGCGTTTGACTTTATTCGTGCCGAGCCCGCGCGTGGCCCAATTGGCCCGCGATGCCGGAGCGCGAACTGTTGTGAATTGCCGTGGCGCCAGCGCCGCGGCTCTGCTGGCAGCGTTACGGGAACAACCTGAGCCTGCCCTTCAGGCGTATTGATGGACTGACTGTCCTTCACTGAAAACGCCCAAATGCAAAGGATCGATACGTGAGCGAAACAGCCTTGCCAAAAGATGATTCCGACGCCGTACTGACGGCCCCGACACCTGATCCGTTGCGGCCGGAGCGGCCGGCGAGTCGCAGTAACGGGCTGGTCATACTGGCTTTGTTGTTCGGTGTGGCGGGCATTGGTGTTGCGGGTTGGGGCGTGTGGCAGCTGCGTGCGGTACAGGCCAGCCACTTGCAGCAGCGCACGCAGATGCAGGACATCGCCGCGCAGACCCTGACCTTGCAACACAACGAAAAACAACTTTCCGAGCGCCTTGCGCAACTGCCGCCAGCCAATGAGCTGGAAGATCGCCGTCGTCTGGTGGCGCAACTGCAGGGCGATCAGCAGCGTCTGAGCCAGCGTCTGGAAACCGTGCTCGGTTCCAGTCGCAAAGACTGGCGGCTGGCCGAGGCCGAACATTTGCTGCGTCTGGCGAGCCTGCGCCTGTCGGCGTTGCAGGACATCAACAGTGCCCAGGCGCTGGTTCAGGGGGCTGATGAAATCCTCCGCGAACAGGACGATCCGGGCTCGTTCGCTGCCCGCGACCAGTTGGCCAAGAGTCTGGCGTCGCTGCGCAGTGTGGATCAGCCCGACCGAACCGGCCTGTTTCTGCAGCTCGCCGCCCTGCGTGACCAGGTTGCGCAGCTCAACGAGCTGGCCCCGGAATACAAGGACAAGGGTGAGTCGTTGCTCGGCCTGACCACCGGCGCCAACGAAGACAGCCACTGGGCGAAGTGGTGGAACGAGGTTTCGCATTACATTCGCATCGACTTCAACGCCGACGAAAATATTCGCCCATTGCTGGCCGGGCAAAGTCTGACCCAGGTACGCCTGGCGTTGAGCCTGGCGCTGGAGCAGGCGCAATGGGCGGCCTTGAACGGCCAGCCACAGGTCTATTCAGCAGCCCTGGCAGAAGCCAAAAACGTGCTGCGCAGCAACTTCAATCAGGACAACGCCCAGAGCAAGATGCTCAGCGAGCGTCTCGACGTACTCTCGCAGCAGCCCGTCTCGGTCATGACTCCGGACCTCGCACAGAGCCTGAGCGCAGTGCAGGCGTACCTGGAGCGTCGACATGCGCAGCCTGATGCTCCGGGCAAAGCGGCACAACCTGCCGAAGCGCAGCAGGGGACCAGCCCATGAAACGTATCTACCTGCTGCTATTGGTCGCGATTGCGGTCGCGGCGGTGATTGGTATCGCCATTGCCGAGCATCCCGGATACGTGCTGATCGCGTATAAAAACTTCCGCTATGAATCCGGTTTCTGGACGGCCCTGGGTGTTTTGCTGGTCATCTGGCTGGTGATTTTCCTGGTGCGTCTGCTGATCAACCTGCTGACCGCATCCAGTGGCGTGGTCAATCCATGGTCGCGTCGCAACCGCAGTCGTCGCGTTCAAGTGGCCATAGAGCAGGGGCAGATGGATCTGGCCGAGGGACGTTGGTCCAGTGCGCAGCGCCACTTGCACCGCGCTGCAGAGTCCGAGCCTCAGCCGCTGCTGTATTACCTCGGGGCTGCACGCGCAGCCAACGAGCAAGGCCGTTATGAAGAAAGCGACACGCTGTTGGAGCGCGCCCTTGAGCGCCAGCCCCATGCCGAACTGGCGATTGCCTTGAGTCATGCGCAATTGCAGCAGGATCGCGGCGACAACGACGGTGCGCTGAGTACGCTGCAGGCCATGCAGGCGCGTCATCCGCACAATGCGCAGATTCTTCGCCAGCTGCAGCGCCTGTATCGCCAGCGCGGCGACTGGTCGGCGTTGATCAGACTCATGCCTGAGCTGCGCAAGGATAAGGTTCTGCCGCCACAGGAACTGGCCGAGCTCGAGCGTCGCGCCTGGGGTGAGAACCTCACGCTGGCGGCCTATCGCGGGCAGGACGGCGAAGAAACCGCCGGCGGTTTGCCTGCGCTGGAACTGACCTGGGGCGGACTGTCCTCGGCTCAGCGCCAGGAACCGCAGCTGGTTCTGGCCTACGCCGAGCAACTGCGTCGCCTGGGCGCTGACGCCAAAGCGGAAGAGGCGCTGCGTCAGGCCCTCAAACGCGACTACAACAGCCACCTTGCGCGTCTTTATGGCCTGGTGCGCGGCAGCGATCCTGCAAAGCAGCTGCAAACGGCTGAAGGCTGGCTCAAGCACCACCCCGAAGACCCGAGCCTGCTGCTGACTCTGGGCCGTCTTTGCCTGCAAAGCAGCCTGTGGGGCAAGGCCCGCGATTATCTGGAAAGCAGCCTGCGCTTTGAGCGCAATCCTGAAACCTGTGCCGAACTGGCGCGTTTGCTTGCGCAACTGGGCGAGACTGAGCGCAGCAATCAGCTGTTTCAGGAAGGTCTGGGCTTGCTCGACGAGCGCTTGTTGGCAAGGCCGCTGCCCGCGCTGGCGGGTTGAGCCAATTGGAAATGCATGAGGTGTGGGAGCGAGCTTGCTCGCGAAGTTGATCAGCCAATCAATTTCTGGCGGTCATGGTGCAGTCTTCGCGAGCAAGCTCGCTCCTACAGGAACTGTGAATCTCGAACTGATTTGTAGGAAGTTTCCTGCGGATTTGGTTTCTGTAATTCTTTTCGCTCAAACCAGACTCCGGAAGTCCTATTCCTTAGTCGTTAAAACCCTCTCAACATACGGAAATATCCGCACCGCTGCGCCTTGTAAGGGCTGTGGCCTTTCCTCTACCGTAACCTCCTTCGTTTCTTGTTACGGAATTTCCATGCATCTGGCCCGCGCGCGCTGCTTGTTTTTCCTGGTGTTTATCGCCTGTGCATCAATCATAGGCTCAGTCGTTTATTTACAGCGTGTAGTCGGCGTTTCGCCTTGCCCCTTGTGCTGGTTGCAGCGTGGCGCCTTGATCGCGATTGCAGCTTTGGGCCTGATTGCAGCTGTCCATGCACCTGGCCGTATTGGCGTGCGCAGTTACAGCATTCTGATTCTGTTGGCAGCCTTGGCGGGTGCGGCGATGGCCTGGGGGCAGGTCTGGTTGCAGACCGCGATGCCTGACCAAGTGATTCCGGTCATTGCGTGGTTCGAGCGTCTGCTGGAGATGTTTTCGATGTCCGGTGTTATTGATCGCTTGCTGGGGGATGCCGCTTTCTGTGCCGAAGTGACCTGGTCACTGTTTGGTATCAGCCTGCCGGAGTGGAGCCTGCTGGCATTCGTGGCTTTGGCGGTGATCGCGCTGTACGGGCTTTTCATGGCGACTGCCCCCTTGCCTACAACCGAAAGTCGGGCCGGGGATTAAACGCTTGTATGAACTTTCTCGCCTGCGTACCTTGATGGCCTGGTCCTGCGGGCATAATCTGGCCCGCAGCGTTATTGGAACTATGCACCATTTGCCGTTGATCAAGCCTGCGTCGCTTAGGCAGACGGATTTTCCCAGGCATTGGCAGGCTGCATACCCTTAAGGGAAGAGAGACCATCATGTTGGAAAGTTGTCGGAATGCTCAGGAACGCTGGGGCGGGGTCAATCAGCTGATCGACCGCTGGTTGAAGGATCGTTCTGAACTGATTCGTGTCTACGATGCTCTGGGCGACACGCCCGAAGCATTGGCCGCTGACCGTGAGGGTTTGCAAAATTTTTGTGAGGTGCTGGTCGATTACGTTTCGGCTGGCCACTTCGAAATCTACGAACAACTCAACAGTGAAGCCAAGGCTTTCAGAGATGAGCGTGGTCTTGAGCTGGCGGATACGATCTACCCGCGCTTGAAAGTCATCACCGAATCAGCGTTGGCCTTCAACGACCGCTGCGATAAGGGCGATTGCTCTGACTGCACGGTTGTTGCTGCGGAATTCAACAAGCTCGGTGGCTTGCTGCATGAGCGCTTTGAGCTCGAAGATTGCCTCATTGAGGTGCTGCACAACTCGCATAAAGAAGATTTCGCTGTTCAGGCTTGATCATCCGGCCGATTTGCAGCAATAAAAAAGGGGCGCATTTTGCGCCCTTTTTTATTAGCTGGTGCGGCGATTGTCCCGGCCCCTCGCGGCTAAAGCCGCTCCAGCGCAGAGGGTGCTTACTGCCCAACCCCTACCAATTCGATTTCAAACACCAGCGGCGTGAACGGGTCGATCAGATCCCCTGCGCCTTCTGCGCCATAGGCTTCGGCCGAAGGAATGACCAGCCGCCATTTGGCACCGACCGGCATGTTTTGCAGGGCGGTGGTCCAGCCGCTGATTACGCTGTCCAGCCGGAACCACTGGGGTTGCGCGCTCTGATCGAAGACCGTGCCGTCGGGCAAACGGCCGACATAACGGACCTGCACTCGACCATCGATGTTGGGCTTGGGACCGGTGCCTGGCTTGAGCTCAGTCATCAGGATGCCGTCGGCCAGTTCGGTGACGCCGGGTTTGGCCTTTTCGCTGGCCATGAACCGGTGCTCCACCTCCAGCGCCGCTTCGCTTTGCGGGGCGATGGTGCCTGAGGCCTCGGCCTGGGCAACTTCGGCATCGTGCTCGCTGAGGATTTGCTCCATGCGATCTTTCTTGATCGCCAGCGGTTCGCCTTTGTAAGCCTGCTGAAGACCTTCCATCAAGGCCTTCAGATCGAGATCCGGGACTTCCTGATGCAGGCGTTCACCCAGGCTCGCGCCCAGGCTGTAAGCAAGATCGTGAGACTCGCTCGAGGGAGCGGCGTGCGCGACCTGAACGACCGGTAACAAGAGGAACAGCGACGTTAACAGGTAGCGCGACATGAAT
Source organism: Pseudomonas viridiflava (assembly GCF_900601905.1). Taxonomy (GTDB): domain Bacteria; phylum Pseudomonadota; class Gammaproteobacteria; order Pseudomonadales; family Pseudomonadaceae; genus Aquipseudomonas. The sequence goes on along the minus strand of NZ_UWFA01000137.1, from coordinate 180,679 downwards.
GCTCTCCGGCCTGGGAAGGCAGCGATTATGCCAGTGCAATTGGCCGTGTGTGGGGGGTATTTTGCGAGGGATTCTGCAGCAGCTTCCAGAGCCTGGCGACAAGCATTTTGTCGAGCATGCAACAGGGCGCTTTTTGTAGTGTCAAGATGCCCTAGCGGCGGTGCGGGCAGAGGTCTAGTATGAGCCGCAATTCAGTCAGTCAGGAGGTAAGTCATGTCGGCCAAAAAGAAGCCAGTAAATACCCCGTTGCATTTGCTTCAACAACTGTCGAGCAGCCTGCTTGAGCATCTTGAAAATGCCTGCTCGCAAGCATTGGCCGACGCGGAAAAACTGCTCGCCAAGCTCGAAAAGCAACGCGGCAAGGCTCAGGAGAAACTGCACAATTCGCGCACCAAGCTGCAAGACGCTGCCAGCGTTGGCAAAGCCAAGGCGCAGGCCAAGGCCAAGACTGCTGTTGCTGAACTGGAAGAATTGCTCGACGCCCTGAAAGCGCGCCAGACCGAAACCCGCGGCTACATTCTGCAACTCAAGCGCGATTCTCAGGAAAGCCTGAAACTTGCTCAGGGTGTGGGTCGTGTTCAGGAAGCCGTCAGCAAAGCGTTGAGTACTCGCGCTGCAAAACCGGCACCTGCCAAAGTCTCCCCAACCAAGGTCGCTCCGGCCAAGGCCACGCCTGCGAAGGCAGTAGCCACCAAAGCTGCAGCTGCAAAAGCGCCGGCAAAAGCTCCAGTCAAAGCGACGACCAAAGTCGCAGCGGCCAAGCCGGTTGCGAAACCAGCCGCCAAGCCAGCTGCTGCCAAGGCACCTGCTAGCAAGCCTGCTGCAACTGCCGTCAAGCCAGCCGCCAAAGCCCCGGCTAAAACCGCAGCGGCAAAAGCCCCGGCCAAAACTGCAGCTGCCAAACCTGCTGCCGCGAAAGCGCCTGCCAAGCCTGCTGCGAAACTTGCCGCTGCCAAGCCAGCCGCTAAACCTGCTGCAAAACCAACCGCGGCCAAGGCACCGGTGAAAGCCGCCGCCAAGCCAGCCGTCAAGGCCCCGGCCAGGGCGCCAGCCAAACCGGCTGCCAAGCCAGCCGCTGCAAAGCCTGCTACGTCGGCGACACCCGCGGCCAGCGTACCAGCCGCTAGCCCGTCGACAGCTGCTGCACCGGTGACCGGCAACACCACCCCAACCAGCGCTTCCTAAGGTCGGTTCAGCGCGGCGCGCAGCACTTGCAGCGCGCCGCGCTTTTGCCTGGCGGCTTCGCCTGCCAGTCCAGTCAACCAGTCCGGTTGGTCTGCCGTCTGGGCCACTTCCCAGTTCTGACTCATCGCTTCCAGTCGCGAAATCAATTCCCGTTCCGCAGCCAGTTCCAGTGCCTTGATTTGCTCTCGCAGCAACCCCAGAGGCCGGTCCAGTTGCGCGGCGTCGCGCCATTGCGTGCGCAATTGTCGAAGCGGGCTCACGACCGCATCCTCCCAGGGGCGGGTTAATAGTCCGATTTCCAGTAGGCGCTGTGAATTGCACTCAATCCCGTGCTGGGTCAGCCAGGCGCCGCATAGCAACGCGCAGACATTGGCCCCGCTGGCCTGCAGCTCCAGGCAGGCCTGCTCGACCCCCGGCCGGGCATACAAATCAAGGGTGAAACTCCAAAGGTCTGAGGGCATAGTGAGCTACCTGTTTGAGACGAAGCTGGTAGACTCCGCCGCCATTATGATTCGACTTCAAAGCCTTACCTTACAGCGTGGCCCGCAACGTCTGCTAGAAGACGCCGAGCTGACCCTGCACGCCGGTCAGAAAGCCGGCCTGATCGGTGCCAATGGCGCCGGCAAATCCAGCCTGTTCGCTTTGCTTCTGGGTGAGTTGACCCCGGATTCGGGCGACTGTCTGCTACCGGCCGATTGGCGTATCGCCCACATGCGCCAGGAGATCGATACCCTCGATCGCATCGCCGTGGACTATGTGCTCGACGGCGACCAGCGCCTGCGCGAGGTGCAGCGTCTGCTGGCTGCAGCCGAAGCCGCTCAGGACGGCGGTGCGCAAGCGCGCATGCACTCCGAACTGGACAGCGCCGACGGCTACACCGCTGACGCTCGCGCTCGCAAGCTGCTGGCCGGGCTGGGTTTCACCAACGAGCAGATGGACAAGCCGGTTGCGGACTTTTCCGGTGGCTGGCGGATGCGTCTGAACCTGGCGCAGGCCCTGATGTGCCCATCGGACCTGCTGCTGCTCGACGAACCCACCAACCACTTGGACCTCGACGCGATCCTCTGGCTTGAGGACTGGCTCAAAAGCTATCCGGGCACCCTGCTGCTGATTTCTCACGACCGGGATTTCCTCGATGTCGTGGTCGATCATGTGGCCCACGTCGAACAGCGCAAGATCACCCTCTATCGCGGCGGCTACAGCGCATTCGAACGCGCCCGCGCCGAGCGTCTGGCCCAGCAGCAACAGGCCTACGACAAGCAGCAGGCGCAGCGCGCGCACATGGAGAAATTCATCACGCGCTTCAAGGCTCAGGCTACCAAGGCCAAGCAGGCGCAGAGCCGTATCAAGGCGTTGGAGCGCATGGAAGAGCTGTCGGCGGCCCACGTCGATTCGCCGTTCGACTTCACCTTCCGCGAGTCGACCAAAATCTCCAGCCCGCTGCTGGATATGGCTGATGCGCGTTTGGGCTACGGCGACCGTGCTGTGCTGGAGAAGGTCAAACTGCAACTGACGCCGGGTGCGCGTATCGGTTTGCTGGGGCCAAACGGCGCGGGTAAATCAACGCTGATCAAAAACCTCTGCGGTGAACTTGAGCCACTGAGCGGCCGTCTGGTTCGCGGTGAAAACACCGTGGTCGGTTACTTCGCCCAGCATCAGCTGGATTCGCTGGACTCCAAGGCCAGCCCGCTGCTGCACCTGCAACGCATTGCGCCGACCGAGCGCGAGCAAACGTTGCGTGACTTCCTCGGCGGTTTCGATTTCCGTGGCGCGCGTCTGGATGAGCCGGTGCTGAACTTCTCCGGTGGCGAAAAAGCCCGTCTGGCCTTGTCGCTGATTGCCTGGGACCGACCTAACCTATTGCTGCTCGATGAACCGACTAACCACTTGGATCTGGAGATGCGCCTGGCATTGACCATGGCCCTGCAGGAATTCAGTGGCGCGGTTCTGGTGGTGTCTCACGACAGGCATTTGCTCAAGAGCACCACCGACGAATTCCTGCTGGTTGCCGATGGCCGGGTGCAGGAGTTCGATGGCGACCTCGAAGATTACGCCCGCTGGCTGGTGGACTACCGATTGCGCAACGCGCCGGTCAGCAACACGCCGCTGAACGTCGACAAAACCGACAAGAAGGCCCAGCGCCAACAGGCTGCGGCACTGCGTCAGCAACTGGCTCCGCACAAGAAGCAGGCTGACAAGCTTGAGCGCGACCTTGGCCTGCTGCACGAGAAGCTCGCCAAGGTTGAGGCCGCATTGGCCGACAGCGCCAATTACGAAGCGGCCAACAAAGACAAATTGCGCGATCTGCTGGCCGAACAGGCCAGGTTGAAAGTCAGTGAGTCCGAGCTGGAAGAGGCCTGGATGGAATCTCTGGAGCTGCTGGAGTCGATGCAGGCCGAGCTGGAAGCATTGTCTTGATGGGGTTGAAGGGCTGATGGAAGCGCTAGGGTGGTTGCCGGTTCCTCCGGCATGGGTCGAACCGATCTTTCTGGGTGTGCAGATCCTGCTGATTCTGTTGGCCGGCTACATTGCGCAGCGGCTGGTGGGGCGCTTTCTGACTCGGCTTGGCGAGCGTTATCCGCTGCCGCCAGAGCTGCTGATGCCCCTGCGGGGTGGTTTGCGCTGGTTCATCATGGGCAGCGCGTTCGTGATCGTGCTCGGTCGGCTGGGTGTCTCGGCGACGGTGTTGTGGACGGCACTTTCAGGCTTTGTTGCAGTGGCGGCCGTGGCGTTCTTCGCCATGTGGAGTGTGCTGTCCAACCTGCTGTGCGCAGTGCTGATCTACACCATTGGCCCGTTTCGCATCGGTGACGTGGTCGAGCTGGTAGATACCCTCGACAAGCCTGGCGTCAAAGGCCGCGTGGTGGAAATCAATCTGATGTTTACCACCCTGATCGAACCGCCCGAATTGGGCGGAGCCCTGGTGCAAGTGCCCAACAGTCAGTTCTTCCAGAAGTCGGTTCGTCGCTGGCGCGGTACCGATGGTTTCCCGACGATCACCGTCGAGAAAACGGCTGATCAGTAATATTTCTCTGCGCCACCCCTGCAGATGCTAGTCAATTACCCGAGAAGCTACTAGTTTATCGGGCATTGGTGTCTGTCCGAGGTGTGGAATGTCTTTAGAAACGTGGCTGGCTTTCTTCGCGGCGTGTTGGGTGATCAGCCTTTCCCCGGGCGCTGGCGCCATTGCGTCGATGTCCAGCGGATTGCGCTACGGATTCTGGCGCGGTTACTGGAACGCCCTGGGCCTGCAAGTGGCGCTGGTGGTGCAGATCGCAATTGTGGCCGCAGGCCTGGGCGCGGTGCTTGCCGCGTCGGACATGGCGTTCACGCTGATCAAGTGGTTTGGTGTGGCGTACCTGGTTTATCTGGGCATCAAGCAATGGCGAGCGTTGCCTGTGGACCTGTCCGAGGATTCGGCGATTCGACCGATTGGCAAGCCTCTGGCACTGGTCACTCGCGGCTTCCTGGTCAACATCAGCAACCCTAAAGCGATGGTGTTCATCCTGGCGATCCTGCCGCAATTCATTGACCCGCAAGCGCCGCTGTTCGCCCAATACCTGATCATTGCCGCGACCATGGTTGTGGTCGACCTGATCGTCATGGCGGGCTACACCGGCCTGGCTGCGCGCGTGCTGCGAGCCTTGAAAACCCCGAAACAACAGCGCCGCATGAACCGCACCTTTGCCGGTTTGTTTGTCGGCGCAGCGGGTTTTCTGGCGACGTTGCATAAGGCCTGATGCGGTAATGGAAAGACCGTAGGAGCGGCTTTAGCCGCGAGAGATCGTGAAGATGTCATTGCATGAACTGGTATCTTCGCGGCTAAAGCCGCTCCTGCGAATCGATCGAGCCGAGCCGCTCTTACTGATATTCCCCTGCTGCTTCCGGCTGATATTCAACAGCGAGCAGTGTCAGCTTCAGGGTTTTGCCGCCGGGGGCGGGCCAGTCGATGTGTTGGCCGACCTGCAGGCCCAATAAGGCCGAGCCTACTGGCGCGAGGATCGAAACAGTGCCTTCGGCACCGGTGTCTTGCGGGTAGACCAGTTTAAGGTGGTAATCCTTGCCGCTGACTTCTTCGCGACAATGCACGCGCGAGTTCATGGTCACCACGCCCGCAGGTACTTCATCGTGGCCGACCACCTGCTCGGCGGGTCCAACTCGGCTTGCAGGGCCAGAACGCCGGGCGTGGATTCGTCCAGGCTGTCGATCAGTTGCTCAAGACGCTGCACGTCCAGGCGGGTGAGGATGATGGAAGGTGCAGTCGTCATGGGCTGACTCCTTTTTCTGCGCGGCATAAAGCAAAACCCCGCCGATGTGGGCGGGGTTCTGGGAGGCTTCTTTGGTTGAAGCATGTCTGGACACTAACACAGCCCAGACAATACACAAGCCGCCGGGCCTGCTAAGCGTCGGTCGGCTGATTCAGATCAGTTGCGGCGCGACGGGCATCGGCGCTGGCCCGAATCTGGCGGCGCCGGTCGTCGTCGGCCGAGCGCCATTCGCGGATGTCTTCCACGTGGCGGAAGCAGCCAAGGCAGACTTTTTGCTCGTCCAGTCGGCACGTGCTGATGCAGGGCGAGGGCACGGCCGGGCTGACGTTGCTGAACAGCGGCTTGGGTGGCCGGACGGGGGCAGAGGTCGCGGCCACCATCAGATTTCGTCGAAGTCGAGCTCAACGCCCGCCTGCTCCTGGGTGATGCGTGCGAGCATTTCGCTCAGCAGCTCATCGCTTGAGTCACAGACCCAGCGTTTCTCTTCTTCGTCATAGTCGAAGTGGAAACCGCCGGAACGCGCTGCGAGCCACAGCTGGCGCAGGGGCTCCTGGCGGCTGAAGATCAGTTGTGTACCATTTTCGAACTTGACGGTCAGTACGCCAGCCGAATTTTCCAGATCCAGGTCCAGATCACTCTCGTCGAAAATGTCTTCCAGCGCTTGCTGGGTGGCATCGACCAGATCGTGAAAGCGGGCTTCGGTCAGACTCATTACAAAAACCTCAAAAAGTATCTACTGGTGGCACTGCGACGCAAGATACGGTCGCTTAAACGCAAATGCAAAGCTTACCCGCCGAGCGAGCCCCCAATGAGCAATGCGCACGCCAATAATCCGCGCTGCTTGCCGTAAAACCATGAAGCTGCGTCAAACCCCCGCCGGACGGGAACCGCGCCACATAGGCAAGGCGCCGGGTGGCCGGTATACTCGGGCGCAATTAATGCTTTTACAAAGGATTTCGCCATGAAGCGCCTGATCTCTTCGCTTGCTGCGCTTGTCGCGGTCGCTTGTCTTGTTACTGCCTGTGGTCAAAAGGGTCCGCTGTACCTGCCTGACGACACCAAATCCCCGGACGAACAAGCCAAGTCGCAATCGCACAAGCATCTTTAAGGGAATCACATGGACGCCTTCAACTACCGCGACGGTGAGCTGTTCGCGGAGGGAGTAGCGTTGTCTGCCATTGCCGAGCGTTTCGGCACGCCGACCTACGTTTATTCCCGTGCTCATATCGAAGCGCAATACCGCGCCTACGCTGACGCGCTCAGCGGCACGCCGCATCTGGTCTGCTTCGCGGTCAAAGCCAATTCCAACCTGGGCGTGCTCAATGTACTGGCGCGTCTGGGTTCAGGGTTCGACATTGTTTCGCGTGGCGAGCTGGAGCGTGTGCTTGCCGCTGGCGGCCAGCCCGACAAAATCGTGTTCTCCGGTGTCGGGAAGACTCGCGACGACATGCGTCGTGCGCTGGAAGTCGGTGTGCACTGCTTCAACGTCGAATCCACCGACGAGCTTGAGCGCTTGCAGGTTGTCGCTGCCGAAATGGGCGTTCGCGCGCCGATCTCGCTGCGCGTCAACCCGGACGTCGACGCCGGTACGCACCCTTACATTTCCACCGGTCTCAAGGAAAACAAGTTCGGCATCGCCATTGCTGACGCTGAAGACGTGTATGTGCGTGCCGCGCAGCTGCAGAACCTGGAGATTGTCGGCGTCGACTGTCATATCGGTTCGCAGCTGACCACGCTGGAGCCTTTCATTGATGCGCTGGATCGCCTGCTCGCGCTGGTCGACCGCCTTGGTGATTGCGGCATCTACCTGCGTCACATCGATCTGGGTGGTGGTCTTGGCGTGCGTTATCGCGATGAAGAGCCGCCGCTCGCCGCTGACTACATCAAGGCTGTGCGTGAGCGTCTGGATGGCCGCGACCTGTCGCTGGTGTTCGAGCCGGGTCGTTTCATCGTCGCCAACGCAGGCGTGCTGCTGACTCAGGTTGAGTACCTCAAGCACACCGAGCACAAGGATTTCGCCATAGTCGATGCGGCCATGAACGATCTGATCCGCCCGGCGCTTTATCAGGCCTGGATGGATGTGACGGCCGTTCGCCCGCGTGACAGCGCAACCCGCACCTACGACATTGTCGGCCCGATCTGCGAAACCGGCGATTTTCTGGCCAAGGGCCGCGATCTGGCGCTGGCCGAAGGTGATCTGCTGGCCGTGCATTCAGCCGGTGCCTATGGTTTTGTCATGAGCTCGAACTACAACACTCGCGGCCGAACCGCTGAAGTGCTGGTCGATGGCTCGCAGTCTTTTGAAGTGCGTCGCCGCGAGACTGTGGCCGAGCTGTTTGCTGGCGAAAGCCTGCTGCCGGAGTAACCCATGCTGCTGCGTTTTACCAAGATGCATGGCCTGGGCAATGACTTCATGGTTCTGGACCTGGTCAGCCAGCACGCGCACATTTTGCCCAAGCATGCCAAGCAATGGGGTGATCGACACACGGGCGTAGGGTTCGATCAGTTGTTGCTGGTGGAAACCCCGACCAACCCGGATGTCGATTTCCGTTACCGGATCTTCAATTCCGATGGTTCGGAAGTGGAGCAGTGCGGCAACGGGGCTCGTTGTTTCGCCCGCTTCGTGCTGGACAAGCGGCTGACCGCCAAGCGGCGAATCAAGGTCGAGACCAAGAGCGGTATCATCGAGCTCGATATCCGTAACGACGGCCAGATCAGCGTCGACATGGGGCCGCCGCGACTGGTGCCGGCCGATATTCCGTTCCAGGCCACCGAGCAGGCCTTGAGCTACCGCCTGGATGTCGACGGGCAAGCGGTCGAGCTGGCCGCGGTGTCCATGGGCAATCCGCATGCGGTGCTGCGCGTAGATGACATCAACAGCGCGCCGGTCCATGCGCTGGGCCCGAAAATCGAAAATCACCCGCGCTTTCCTGCGCGCGTCAACGTCGGCTTTCTGTATGTCGTGGATCGTCAGCGAGCGCAGTTGCGCGTCTGGGAGCGCGGAGCCGGGGAAACCCAGGCTTGCGGCACCGGTGCCTGTGCCGCTGCCGTCGCTGCTATCAGCCAGGGCTGGATGGATTCGCCGCTGCTGATCGATCTGCCGGGCGGACGTCTGTCCATCGAATGGGCAGGCCCGGGCCACCCGGTGCTGATGACAGGTCCCGCTGTGCGGGTTTATGAAGGCCAAGTTCGTCTATGAGTGAGCCAAAGCGATGACCGACACGCCTCAGACTGCAACCGACAAGCCCGGCGAATCGCCTGCCGATAGCGCCGTGGCAAACCCTGAAGCAGCGGCGGTCATCGCTTACCTGCTCGACCATCCGGATTTTTTCGCCGAACACGACGAGTTGCTGGTGTCGATGCGCGTTCCGCATCAACGTGGCGACACGGTCTCATTGGTCGAGCGCCAGCTCAAACTGCTGCGCGAGCGCAATATCGAGATGCGTCATCGCCTGTCGCAGCTGATGGATGTGGCACGCGACAACGACCGCCTGTTCGACAAGACCCGCCGCCTGAATCTCGCACTGATGGATGCCGGCAGCCTTGAAGAAATCGTCATCGCCGTGGAAGACAGCCTGCGCCAGGACTTCCAGGTGCCCTTCGTCAGCCTGATTCTGTTCAGCGACAATGCCATGCCGGTGGGCCGTTGGGTCAGCAGTGCCGAAGCGCAGAAGGCCATCGGTGGTCTGATCGGCGATAAAACCATTTGCGGGGCCTTGCGAGAACATGAGCTGAGCTTTCTGTTTGGCGCCGAGCAAGGCAAGGAAGTTGGCTCCAGCGCCGTCGTGACCCTCAATCATCTGGGCTTGCATGGGGTACTGGCCATCGGCAGCCGCGACCCGCAGCATTACAAAAGCTCGGTGGGCACTCTGTTCCTCAACTACATTGCCGATGTTCTGGGGCGCCTGCTACCGCGCTTCACCCATTCGCTACGCTCGGTTCGCTAGGCATGGAGCGGCAGCTCGACGCCTACTGCACACATCTGCGCAGTGAGCGTCAGGTCTCGCCGCATACCCTTGAGGCCTATCGCCGAGACCTCAATAAAGTGCTGGCCTACTGCGAAAAACAGCAGCTGACCAGCTGGGCCGCGCTTGACATCCAGCACCTGCGCAGCCTCGTCGCCCGGCAACACCAGCAAGGCCAGTCTTCACGCAGCCTGGCGCGCCTGTTGTCCGCCGTGCGCGGGCTCTATCACTACCTCAATCGTGAAGGCATCTGTGAGCACGACCCGGCCAATGGGCTGTCGCCGCCCAAAGGTGAGCGGCGCTTGCCCAAAACCCTCGATACCGATCGCGCCTTGCAGCTGCTGGATGGGGCAATCGAGGATGATTTTCTGGCCCATCGCGATCAGGCGATTCTTGAGCTGTTCTATTCCTCAGGGCTGCGCCTGTCGGAGCTGACCGGTCTGAACATGGAGCAACTGGATCTGAGCGAAGGTCTGGTGCAAGTGCTCGGTAAAGGCAGCAAGACCCGCGTCCTGCCGGTCGGCAGCAAGGCCCGCGAGGCGTTGCAGGCGTGGATCTCACTGCGCGCCCTGGCTAACCCGGAAGACGACGCGGTGTTCATCAGCCAGCAAGGGCGACGCCTGGGTCCACGAGCGATTCAGAAGCGCGTCAAGGCCGTGGGCGAGCGCGAGCTGGGGCAGAACCTGCATCCACACATGCTGCGGCACTCGTTCGCCAGTCATCTGCTTGAATCGTCCCAGGACCTGCGTGCCGTGCAGGAGCTGCTGGGGCACGCTGACATCAAGACCACGCAGATTTATACGCACCTGGACTTCCAGCATCTGGCCACGGTCTACGACAGCGCCCATCCGCGGGCCAAACGCAAAGGTTCTGACCATGATTAAATTGATCACCTTCGACCTCGACGACACGCTGTGGCATACCGCGCCCGCCATTGTCGGCGCCGAAGCCCTGTTGCGTGACTGGCTGACCGATAATGCGCCGAAACTCGGGCCGGTGCCGGTCGAGCACCTCTGGGACATTCGCTCGCGGTTGGTGGACGCTGACCCGACGTTCAAGCACCGCATCAGTGCGTTGCGACGCCAAGTGCTGCTCCAGGCCTTGCAAGACGCTGGTTATCCATCTGCCGAGGCGCAGGAACTGGCTGATCAGGCGTTTGAGGTCTTTCTGCATGGCCGCCACCAAGTGGAGATTTTTCCCGAGGTGCATCCGACCCTGGAAATCCTCGCAAAAACCTTCACATTGGGCGTGATCACCAACGGCAATGCCGATGTACGGCGTCTGGGGCTGGCCGATTACTTCGCATTTGCCTTGTGTGCCGAGGACCTGGGAATCGGAAAGCCCGATCCGGCACCCTTTCTTGAAGCACTCAGGCGTGGCGGCGTTGCAGCCGAAGCCGCGGTGCACATTGGCGATCACCCGGCTGACGACATCGCCGGAGCCCAGAAGGCCGGCATGCGCGCGATCTGGTACAACCCGGCGGGCAACCTCTGGGAAGCAGACCGGCTGCCGGACGCAGAGATCAGCAGCCTGACGCAGTTGCCGGCAGTGTTGAAAGCCTGGGTGTAACAGGCTTGTGATGACTGTGGGAGCGGTGCTTGCCCGCGATAAGAACAACCCGGTCCACAGTGAACCGCGTCCAGCCTTATCGCGGGCAAGCACCGCTCCCGCAGACTAGGACCGCAAGCAAATCTCAGGCAAAAAAAAGCCCGCAGCGACAGCGGGCTTTTTTTCATGCGGCATCTGACACCCTTAGATAGGGCGGCTACCGTATTTGTTGTCAGGCTTCTTGGGCGGGTCGGCAACCACGTTGGCTTCCACTTCCTGCACCTTGCCACCACGGGCGAGAAACTCTTCCATGGCGCGAGCCAGAGCATCACGCTCTTTGTTTTTGGCTTCAACGCTAGGCAGCTCATCAACCGAGACCGCAGCCTTGGCTTTGCCTTTAGTCGGGGTTACCGAAGCTTCGGCACCGTCATCGGCTTCAGAACCATCCTCTTCGGGAGCAGCTGCAAGCTCCTCACCGTCCTCTTCACCTTCCAGATCATCAACCAGATCGTCGTTGTCATCGTCGCTCATGTTCTACCTCATGACTTGCGAAAGCACGTTAGTTATAGCCCAGCTGCGCCCGTTTTCGAATGCTGCCGGAAAAAATTCAACATCCGCTGCAAAACAGCGGTCATGCCTGCTCACCCTGAAGGGTGGCGAGGACATTGCGAGCACCGCCAGCATCGCGATGCTCACCTAAATAAACGCCTTGCCAGGTACCCAGCGCCAATCGGCCCGCCGTCACCGGTAAAACCAACTGGCAGCCTAGCAAACTGGCTTTGAAATGCGCCGGCAAATCGTCAGGTCCTTCGTCGTCGTGCTCAAACCCCTGAACGCCTTGCGGCACCAGGCGGTTGAAGAAGCGTTCGAAGTCGCGACGCACAGCCGGGTCGGCGTTCTCGTTGATGGTCAACGAGGCCGAGGTATGCTGCAGCCACAGATGCAACAGGCCGACTCTGCAACTGCGCAGCTCGGGCAAGCCTGCGACAATTTCATCGGTTACCAGATGGAACCCGCGTGGCCGAGCCCGCAGGGTAATTCTGGTCTGTTGCCACATACAGTTCTCCGCACGTTCGGCGCGCATTCTAACGCGCTGGTAGAAAAAGCAAAGCGCGCAATAATCCGCCTTTTTTGTAAGCCATTGGCGTCAGTCGCATCGAAGCTGTGGGGCGCGCTCGAATGGCTCGACGTCGCAGGCAGAAGACGTGTTGCGTCGCCCCCTATCGACAAACCCCAGACAAAAAAATGCCCGGTAAACCGGGCATTTTTTTTCAGCGGCTTACAAGTTGTAGCCACGCTCGTTGTGTTGCGCAAGGTCGAGGCCGACCGCTTCTTCCTCTTCGGTGACACGCAGGCCCATGACCGCGTCCAGCACCTTGAGAATAATGAAGGTCACGATCGCGGTGTACACGACGGTGAAGGCCACGCCTTTGAACTGGATCCAGACCTGAGCCGGGATGTCAGTCACGGTGCCGAAGCCACCCAGGGCCGGTGCTGCGAACACGCCGGTCAGGATCGCGCCGATGATGCCGCCGATACCGTGAACACCGAAGGCGTCCAGGGAGTCGTCGTAGCCCATTTTGCGTTTCAGGCTGGTGGCGCAGAAGAAGCAGATCACGCCTGCAGCCAGACCGATGATCAGAGCGCCCATCGGGCCCACAGTACCGGCAGCCGGAGTGATGGCAACCAGACCGGCAACCACGCCCGAAGCGATACCCAGCGCGCTTGGCTTACCGTGGGTCAGCCACTCGGCGAACATCCAGCCCAGTGCAGCGGCAGCGGTTGCGATCTGAGTGACCAGCATCGCCATGCCCGCAGTGCCGTTGGCCGCAGCAGCGGAACCGGCGTTGAAGCCGAACCAGCCGATCCACAGCATTGCCGCGCCAATCAGGGTGTAACCCAGGTTGTGCGGTGCCATTGGCGTGGTCGGGAAACCTTTACGCTTGCCCAGTACCAGGCAGGCAACCAGACCAGCCACACCTGCGTTGATGTGAACCACGGTGCCGCCTGCGAAGTCCAGAACGCCCCAGTCCCACATCAGGCCGCCGACGCCGCCCCAGACCATGTGCGCGATTGGCGCGTAGACCAGGGTGAACCAGATGGCCATGAAGATCAGCATCGCGGAGAACTTCATGCGCTCTGCGAAAGCACCGACGATCAGCGCTGGAGTGATGATGGCAAAGGTCATCTGGAAGGTGATGAACACCGCTTCAGGGAACAGGGCGGCTGCGCCGGTGATACTCGCCGGTGTCACGCCTGCCAGGAAGGCTTTGCCCATCCCGCCGAAGAAGGAGTTGAAGTTGACGACGCCAGCTTCCATACCAGTGGTGTCGAACGCAATGCTGTAGCCGTAGACGACCCACAGGATGCTGATCAGACCAGTGATCGCGAAGCACTGCATCATCACGGAAAGAATGTTTTTCGAGCGGACCATGCCACCGTAGAACAGGGCCAGACCAGGAATGGTCATGAACAGCACCAGGGCTGTTGCGGTCAGCATCCAGGCGGTGTCGCCTGAGTTGAGTACTGGGGCTGCCACTTCGTCTGCCGCCATGGCCAAGCCAGGGGTTACGAGGGACAACAGGGCTCCTAGCCCTGCGAATTGACGCAGAGTCATATTGTTTTCTCCTGGGGCGTTGGGGTTGGCGGCTTAAATCGCGTCGGTATCGGTTTCGCCGGTACGGATGCGGATGGCCTGTTCCAGATTGACTACAAAAATCTTGCCGTCACCGATTTTGCCGGTGTTGGCTGCTTTGGTGATCGCCTCGATAACCCGATCCAGATCCTTGTCATCGATCGCAACGTCGATCTTCACCTTTGGAAGGAAGTCGACTACGTATTCCGCACCGCGATACAGCTCGGTGTGGCCTTTCTGACGTCCGAAGCCTTTGACTTCAGTAACGGTGATGCCCTGCACGCCGATTTCCGACAGCGATTCGCGCACGTCGTCCAGCTTGAACGGCTTGATGATGGCAGTGACTAGCTTCATGAAACTTTCTCCCGAATTGGTGGACTTGCCCCAGGAAAACAAACCCGACTCAAGTCTAAGCGCAGTACCTGGCTTTGTAACGTGTCGGTCGCCTGATGGAGGCCCGACCAACTCCAGAAAACCGCTTATGACGAAACACTCCCCGCTCCGCCTGCCGCACTGCATTCGTCACAGCGACTGCATCAGTGCATGGGTCTATTGCGACTAAGCAGAAACCTTGCCATCTCCTGATTTTTCAGCGAATACAGGCTCTTGACCCGGTATTGCGCCGCCGCGAACCCATTGCAAGGCAAGTGCACGCACAACAAAAGTGCGTGCGTGCACAGGGCAGTGCTCGATTTTCGTGCACATCCCTTGCGTGAATTGACTATAGACACTGCGTGCTACACTGCCGCCCATCTGAATCTGGAGGTTTGTCATGCTCGCGCCCAAAGCTTTTCTCGATGCCCTGAGCGGCCACGCCTCGCGCTTGTTCAATGGCGAGACGCCTATCCCGCGCAATGAATTTGAAACCCAGTTCAAAGCCCTGCTGCAGAGCGGCTTCAGCAAACTGGACCTGGTCAGTCGCGAAGAATTCGACAGCCAGATGGCCGTCCTGGCCCGCACCCGCGCGCGTCTTGAAGCCCTGGAGGCCAAAGTGGCCGAGATGGAAGCCCGGCAGCATCAGCCAACTGCCGAGTAACCTGGCTTCGACACCGCGCTGCCGCGCAGTAAACGGTCAACTTGTGTGCGAGCTTGATCGCGAAGGCGATAGCAACGGTTGGATAGATCCTTGGGAACTCCCTCCCCCGACTTCTTCGCGAGCAAGCTTCCACCGATCTAACTTCACCAATGGGTGTAGCAGACACAAAACGGTGCATGGCGCCCACTCGACATGCCGCCATTAACACCCTGTATCCATTCCTTCCTTCAAAACTTTGCGTAATACCGCAGGATGCGGGTGTCGTTTTTTCAAGGAAGAATCAATGTCTCTCGCCATCGTCCATAGCCGTGCCCAAGTGGGTGTCGAAGCGCCTGCGGTTACTGTCGAAGCTCATCTGGCCAACGGCCTGCCTGCCCTGACGCTGGTGGGCTTGCCCGAAGGTGCGGTGCGCGAAAGCAAGGACCGGGTGCGCAGCGCAATTCTCAATTCGGGCCTCAGGTTTCCGGATCGGCGCATCACGCTTAACCTCGCGCCTGCCGACCTACCCAAGGATGGCGGGCGTTTTGATCTGGCCATTGCGCTGGGGCTGCTGGCGGCCAACGGGCAGATCCCACTGGTTGCGTTGCAGGATGTGGAATGCCTGGGTGAACTGGCGTTGTCCGGTGCCATTCGCCCGATCCAGGGAGTATTGCCCGCCGCGCTGGCGGCGCGAACAGCGGGGCGCACGTTGATCATTCCGGCGGTCAACGCCGAGGAAGCCAGTCTGGCATCCGGTCTGCGGGTGATTGCGGTCAATCACTTGCTGGAACTGATCGCTCATTTCAACGGCCAGACGCCGATCACGCCCTATCAGGCCAGCGGACTGTTGCACCTGCCCCAACCGTATCCGGATCTCAGCGAAGTTCAGGGGCAGACGGCCGCCAAGCGTGCGTTGATCGTGGCTGCGGCAGGCGCTCATAACCTGCTGTTCAGCGGCCCGCCGGGGACCGGTAAAACCTTGCTCGCCAGCCGCTTGCCGGGGCTGTTGCCGCCGCTGGATGAATACGAGGCGCTGGAGGTTGCGGCGATTCAGTCGGTCGCCAGCCAGGTCCCGCTCACCCGTTGGCCGCAACGGCCCTTTCGTCAACCGCACCACTCGGCATCAGGGCCTGCGCTGGTGGGCGGCGGCAGTCGTCCGCAGCCCGGCGAGATCACCCTTGCCCACCATGGCGTATTGTTTCTGGATGAGTTGCCGGAGTTCGATCGCCGGGTGCTGGAAGTGCTTCGCGAGCCTATGGAGTCAGGGCATATCGTGATTTCCCGGGCGCGGGATCGGGTCCGCTTTCCGGCGCGTTTTCAACTGGTCGCAGCCATGAACCCCTGCCCTTGCGGCTACCTGGGCGAGCCGACCGGGCGCTGCCGGTGTTCCACCGAGCAGATCCAGCGTTATCGCAACAAGCTGTCCGGGCCGCTGCTGGATCGCATCGACCTGCACCTGACGGTGGCGCGCGAAGCCACCGCCCTGAACCCCGGCACACAGACCGGCGACAGCACCGCAAGCGCTGCCGTATGGGTTGCTCAGGCCCGAGACATTCAGAACCAGCGCCAGGGTTGCGCCAATGCTTTCCTCGATTTACCCGCCTTGCGCCGGCACTGCGCGTTGACCAGCGCCGACGAAGCCTGGCTTGAAACCGCCTGCGAGCGTTTGACCTTGTCACTTCGCTCGGCCCATCGCTTGCTCAAAGTGGCCCGCACTCTGGCTGATCTGGAGCAGGCTGAAGCCATCAACAGAAGCCACGTGGCCGAAGCGTTGCAGTATCGCCCGGCGACCAATTGAAATGATTTTTTCGAAGCGGCCTGGCGACGTTGCGCCTTAGCCGCGAGCGATATCCCGGGCGAAACACTTGGATTGAATGTCATGGCCCCTTGCGGCTAAAAGCTGCTCCTGCGAGGTCTCTTGCGAATGGCTCGGCACCTGCCTAAAGTGGCGCGCATTCATGACGGCCCCACGGAAAACATCAAATGGAATTCAACAACGGCTTTCTGCTCAGCCTGTCGCTGTGCCTGGAAATTGGCCTGGCCAATATGGCAATGATCAATATCGCCATGCAGCGTGGGTTTGCCGAAGGTGTGTGGCTCGGGCTGGGGACCTGTATTGGCGATCTGGTCTATGCCGTGCTGGCGATGTTGGGGATGGCGGTGCTGTTGCAGTTTGAAGCGGTGCGTTGGGTCTTGTGGATCGGCGGTTCACTGGTGCTGTGCTACCTGAGCTTGAAAATGCTGCTCAGTGCCTTCAAGCCGGCGGTGGATATGCAGCAAGCCGGGCAGCAATGGGGTAAAACCCGAATGGCGCTGTTTTCCCGAGGCATCATGCTGGCGATGTCTTCTCCCAGCGCGATCTTGTGGTTTGCCGCTGTGGGCGGCGCGATCATTGCGCGTCAGGGTAACGACCTGGCAACTGCCGGGCTGTTTCTGTCGGGCTTTTTCGCGGCGGGGGTGCTGTGGTCGATTTCCCTGTGCGCAGTGGCTTATCAGGGCGGACGGTTGATTGGCGAGCGCTTGATGAAATACACCTACATCGCGTCGGCGCTGATCTTCGCCTACTTCGCGGTGTACGTAGTGGTCAGCGGCTATGCGGAGTTTGTCGGGGGCTCAAGCGCGTTTCCACATTGATGCCTGAGGTCGTTTCGTGGGACCGGCTAAAGCCGGTCCCACGGGTTCACTTGACCCTGTCACTCACCGAAAACGGTCAACCTCATTGCGCAACTCAGCCGCCAGTGAGTTCAGCTCTTCGGCAGTCACCGCCAAATGCGAGACCACTTCACGCTGCTCGCTGTTGGCCATGGCGATGCTCTGCAGGTTGCTGCTGAGCAAGGTCGCGGTGCTGCTTTGTTCCTGGGTGGCGGTGGTGATCGCCGCGAACTGCTGACCGGCCGAGCGGCTCTGCTCGTCGATCTGGGCCAGGGCTGCCGCAACTTTGGCGTTGCGTGCCAGGCCTTCCTGCATCTGCGCATTACCTTGTTGCATGGTGGTGATGGCGTTGCCGGTTTCCTGCTGGATGCTGGTGATCATCCCGGAGATTTCGTTGGTCGCATCCCGCGTGCGAGTTGCCAGGCTGCGCACCTCATCGGCGACCACCGCGAAACCACGGCCTTGCTCGCCTGCACGGGCGGCTTCGATGGCGGCGTTGAGCGCCAGCAGGTTGGTCTGGTCGGCAATCGAAGTGATCACGCCGACGATGCTGCCGATTTCCTGCGAGCGCTGACCCAGGGTGTTGATCACAGTGGCCGTGCTGCTGATGGACACCGCGATTTGCTCCAGTGACGACGAAGCCTCTTGCATCGATGCGCGGCCGATGCGGGTTTGCTGGGCGTTTTCCTGCGCCAGGCGCTCGGTGTTGCCCATGTTGTCGGCGATGTTCAGCGAGGTGGCGCTGAATTCTTCGACCGCACCGGCCATGCTGACGATCTCACCCGATTGCTGCTCCATGCCGCGATAAGCACCGCCGGACAAGCCGGACAGCTCGTTGGCGCGGCTGCTGACCTGCTGGGCGGCCGTGCGGATGTGCGAAACCATGGTAGACAGTGCTTCGCCCATCTTGTTGAAGCTGGTCGCCAACTGGCCGATCTCGTCATTGCTGGTGATGTTCAGGCGCACACTCAGATCGCCCGCGCCGAGCGCTTCGGCCTGATTGACCAGGTCGGACAGCGGACGCAATTTGCTGCGCAACAGCCAGATTGCAGAGGCCACGGCGATCAGCATTGCCAACAGGCTGCCAATCGCCAGCTGCGTGCCCACGTCCCAGGTAACAGCGCTGATTTCAGTCTGAGGCATGCTCGCCAGCACGGTCCATGGGCCGTCTTTGAACGGTTGGGCAACGCTGTAGAAGTCCTGCGTGCCATCGTTCCAGGTCTGGCCCTTGCCCGGCTTTTTGACGAAATCGGACACTGACTTGCCAGCCTGTTCCAGCGCCTGCACGCCTGCTGGCGCCACCAGCCAGCGATTCTGATCATCGAGTAACGCCAGCGAACCGGTACTGCCAATGCGGAAGTTTTTCAGGTTTTCGAACTGGGCATTTTGCGCATCGGTGTAATCGAAGCCCACGAACAGAACGGCGATTACTTTGCCGCCGCTGTCACGCACCGGGGTGTATTGGGTCATGTAGTAACGATCAAACAGCACCGCTTTGCCGACATAGTTCTGACCTGCGATCAGGCGGTCATAGGCCGGGTGCTTGCGATCCAGCAGGGTGCCGATGGCACGGGAACCATCCTGCTTGGTCAGCGAGGTGCTGATGCGGATGAATTCGTCGCCACTGCGCACGAACACCGTGGCAACGCCGGCAGTAAGCTGGCGAAACTCGTCAACTTCCTTGAAGTTGTTGTTCAGCGCGCTGCCAGCCAGTAACAGGCTGGGCGTCTGCACACCGGCCACGGCCACGGGTTGATCCGCTTGCACGGTCAGGCCGGTGGAAAAACGTTTTTCAAACAGCCCGCTCAGACGCTGAGTGCTGTCGCGCAAGGTGCTGTGAAATGTATTGAGCTGGTCTGCCAATAGCCGTGCCTCACTCGCCATGTGCTCTTCGCGAATGACGAGGTTGGCCGAGTCCAGAGAACGCAGGGCAAAGACGGTACTACCGGATATTACGACTGCCAGAATGACGGCCAGGGCAATACCGAGTTGCGTAGCAATTCGGGCACGAGGCTTGGACATGACGACTCCTGGCCGAACGGGGGGTCTTCAGTGACCTCTAATAACCGTTCAGCTGCATGATGATTAAAGTTGGGTAGGCGTTTTCTGACATGAATGTCAGAAAAGGGCATCAGTCCTTACCATCGGCTATCCAATGTAGAACTTGAGTACAACGTCGATAAAACGCAAACGATTGCGGACATTTTGTCGCAGGGCAAATTACCTGATGATTTCTACCGGTGGCAGCTGCATGGCCTGAACCTCGGTCTGCAGAAACTCGCCCAAGCGGCGCAACCGCTCTGTTCCGGGCCTGGTACGCGGGCCAACCAGGTAGTAGTCCTCGCCGCTGTACACCGCCGTGCGCCACGGCAGGCTTAAACGGCCTTGCGCGACATCTTCGGCCACCATCAGCAAATCGCCCATGGAAACCCCGTATCCCCGAGCGGCAGCGATCATGCCCAGCTCCAGCGTGTCGAATACCTGGCCGCCCTTGAGCGACACCTGATCGGACAAGCCGGTGCGCTCCAGCCAGTTGCGCCAGTCGCGGCGGTCCGGGGTCGGGTGCAGCAATTCGGCGGCCGCGAGGCGCTGGATATCCCAGGGCTCGTCCATCAGGGTTGGGGCGCCTACCGGTATCAGCAATTCGGGGAACAGGTAGATGGCCTCCCAGTCGGCCGGGAAATGCCCCCGACTGAGCAGCACGGCGCAGTCAAACGGCTCATGGCTGAAGTCGACGACGTCGATTTCCATCCAGGCGCTGGTCAGTTGCACTTCATTGCCTGTCTGCAAATGACGAAAACGGCTGAGCCGCGCCAGCAACCAGCGCATGGTCAGGGTCGGCGGGGCCTTCATGCGCAGCACCCCTTCCTCGATAGACAAGGTATTGCACGCCCGCTCCAGTGACGAAAAACCATCGCGCACTCCCGGCAACAGGGTGCGTGCCGCTTCGGTGAGCTGGATCGTGCGGCCGATACGCTGGAACAGCCTGCAGGCGAAATGTTCTTCCAGGGTTTTGATATGTCGACTGACAGCGCTCTGGGTGATCGACAGTTCCTGCGCCGCCCGCGTGAACGAACTGTGTCGTGCTGCGGCTTCAAATGCGCGTAGTGCATAAAGGGGAGGAAGACCACGAGGCATTCAGAACGCTCCTGCTGCGGGAAAGGCAACTTTAGCTGAAAACTACATGGATGAGTTTTAGTCATGCTACCGATCTGATTTATCCCTTTGTGCCTGGACCGCAAAATGCCGAGAATGGGCCGCTCATAACTGCCAAAGCGTCGAGCGTCGTCCCATGCAACAACCTGCCCTCAAAGAACTCTGGATCATTCTGCGTCTGGCCGGACCGCTGATTGCGTCCCAGATGGCGCACATGCTCATGGTCTTCACCGACACCGTGATGATGGGGCAGATTGGTCCCGAGGCCTTGGCGGGCGGCGGGCTGGGCGCGGCGAGCTACAGTTTTATCTCGTTTTTCTGCGTGGGCGTGATGGCGGCAGTGGGCACGCTGGTCGCGATCCGTCACGGTGCGGGTGACAGCAAAGGCGCAACGCAACTGGTGCAAGCCGGGATCTGGCTGGCGTGGGGCATGGCGGCGATTGCCATGTTGCTGCTGTGGAACCTGGAGCCGATTCTGCTGCATCTTGGGCAGGCTCCGGTCAACGTGCACATGGCGGGTCAGTTTTTGATCACCCTGCCCCTGGCACTGCCCGGTTTGCTGACCTTCATGGCGTTGCGCGGCTTTACCAGCGCGCTGGGGCTTGCGGGGCCGGTCATGACGATCAGCCTGGGTGGTGCAGCGGCCAACTTCCTGCTCAATTACGCGATGATTCACCAGATGTTCGGCTTGCCCAACCTCGGCCTGATGGGCATCGGGCTGGTGACGGCGGTGGTGACCAACGCCATGGCGTTGATCCTTGCGCTGCATATTCGCCATAACCGGGCCTACGCCGCCTACCCGATTCGCGAAGGTTTCTGGCAGCTGTCGCGCAGCCATCTCAAAGAGCTGTGGCGCCTGGGCTTGCCGATTGGCGGGACCTACGCGGTGGAAGTCGGGCTGTTCACCTTTGCGGCTTTTTGCATGGGTGCGATGGGCAGCACGCAGATGGCCGCGCACCAGATTGCCCTGCAGACGGTGTCCATGGCATTCATGATTCCGGTAGGTATTTCCTACGCCGTGACCATGCGCATCGGTCAACATTACGGGGCGGGTAATCTGCTGCTGGCGCGCACGGCGGGGCGCGCGGGGATTGCGTTCGGCGGGGCTGTGATGCTGGCCTTCGGCCTGCTGTTCTGGCTCGCACCGCACGTGATCATTGGCTTGTTTCTCGACATCCGCGACCCTAAATTCGCCGAAATCGTCGAGCTGGCCGTCAAGCTGCTGGCCATTGCGGCCTGGTTTGAGCTGCTCGATGGTACCCAGACCATTGCCATGGGCGCGATCCGCGGTTTCAGAGATGCGCGCACGACCTTCCTGATCGGCCTGGCCAGTTACTGGCTGGTCGCAGCTCCGGCCGCGTGGATCTTCGGCTTCTACACCGATCATGGCGCAGTGGGCGTCTGGTGGGGGCTGGCGCTGGGGCTGTTATGTTCGGCGGTGGCGCTGACCTGGGCCTTCGAGCGCAAGACTGCGCGGTTGTTGCGGCAGGAGGCAGCGGTACCGGTGATGGGGTGATGGTTGTTGCTTGAGTCTCGGCGGGTCAATGTGGGACCGGCTTTAGCCGGGAAGTGGCCGTCCATCGCCGTCTGTATGTCGACGCAAATGCTGCCTTCGCGGCTAAAGCCGGTCCCACCAATCGTGTGAGGCCGTGGGGTTAACTTCCGCTCAAAACCCCCGGCGCATGCCGGTCGAATGTCAGGTAATTCACCAGCTCAGGCATCGGCAGCGGTTTGCTGATCAGGTAGCCCTGCACCTGATCGCAGCCGTAGCTGCGCAACAAGGCCAGTTGTTTGGCGGTTTCCACACCTTCGGCGACTACTTCAAGGCTCAGGTTGTGCGCCAGGTTGATCATGGCGTGTACCAGCTTGCGGTTCTCCTCGCGCTGCTCCATTTCTCCGACAAAGCTTTTGTCGATCTTGAGCAAGGCGATGGGCAGGCTGTTGAGGTGCACAAACGACGAAAAGCCGGTGCCGAAATCATCCAGCGAAAAACGCACGCCCAGCCGCCCCAGCGCGTCCATGGTCTGCTTGACCAGATCGCTTCTGCGCATCACGGCGGTTTCGGTGAGTTCGAATTCCAGCCACTGGGCATCGATCCCGCGCTCGTCGATCAGCCTGCTCAGAGTCGCCAGCAGTTGATTGTCCTGGAATTGCCGAAACGACAGGTTGATCGCCATATGCAGTGGCGGCAGGCCGCGTTCGCG
The DNA here is from genome assembly GCF_900601905.1 of Pseudomonas viridiflava. GTDB lineage: Bacteria > Pseudomonadota > Gammaproteobacteria > Pseudomonadales > Pseudomonadaceae > Aquipseudomonas. The sequence continues at coordinate 158,051 of NZ_UWFA01000137.1, read as the reverse complement.
CAGCGCCTGCATATCGCGTAGCGCACGGGAAATCACCCAGTAGCCCAGCGGCACGATCAGCCCGCTTTGTTCGGCCAATGGCACAAATTCATTGGGCGGCAACAGCCCCCGCTCCTGATGGCGCCAGCGCACCAGCGCTTCAAGGCCGACAATTTCGCCGCTGGTCAGGCAAAGCCGTGGCTGATAATGCAGTTCCAGCTCGTCACGACGCAGGGCGCGGCGCAGCTCGGCTTCCAGGTCCGCGAGGCTGCGAGCATTGCGATTGATGCGCTCGTTGAACAGGTGATAGGTGCAGCCTTGTATACCTTTGGCCTGCTGCATGGCGATATGCGCATGCCACATCAGCGGGTCGGCGCCTGATTCGGCGCGAGAATGGGCGATGCCCAGACTGCAACCGATCAACAGGCTTTCGCCATCGATCCAGTAAGGCTCGGACAGGGCCTGGGTGATGCGCTCGGCCATCCACTCGGCTCTATGGGGCGCGCGGCGGGTGTCGATCAGCAGGGCGAATTCGTCACTGCCAAGGCGGGCGATCTGATCACCCGCTTCCAACTGGCTTTTGAGTCGGGCAACAACCTGCAGGATCAGGCGATCCCCGGCTTGATGGCCCAGGGCATCGTTGGCGCGGCGAAAGTTATCCAGGTCAAGATGACCCAGTGCTATGCCCCGGCCATTGTTGTCCAGCAAACGTGCCGCCAGCAAAGCCTGAAAACCCTGGCGATTGGCGATGCCGGTCAGCGGATCCTGCTCGGCGAGGCTTTGCAGGGTGTTTTCCAGCAAGGCACGTTCGCACAGGTGACGCAGGCAGCGGCGCAGAACGGCGGGAGTCAGCTCATCACGAACCAGCCAGTCCACCGCACCAATGGGGGCAGACGAGGGTTCTTCATCAAGCAGCAGGATGACGGACTGTTTCCAGCGCCCCGGCGCAGGTTGCAAAGCGGGCGTGGTCAACAGCACGGTGTCGTCATCGACGAAAAGCTCGCATCCAGCATCCCACTGAGTGGCACAGAGCAACACCGTTTCAGTTGCTGGCGGGCCGAGGCACTCACGCAGCAGTGCCGGCCATTCTGGCTCTTGGGCCAGTAACAACAACCGCAAGGGTTGGACAGGCGTAGGCAAGTTAGCTCCAAAGACTCGAAAAAGAGACTGAACAGACAGCCCTTCAATAGGGATCAGCCGACGCTCATACAGCGTTTAGGTGCGCAAATGTAACAAAACCAAAAAAATTAGATAGCCGTGTAATACATAAGTAGGCACACATTGGCAGACGGTCGCTGCACAATCGCCACAGCCTGTTAAAATGCCCGCCCATTTCGTAAACGACTCTCTTCCCGATGTCCCGACTCAATCCTCGGCAACAAGAAGCCGTGAACTACGTCGGCGGCCCTCTTCTGGTGCTCGCCGGCGCAGGCTCCGGCAAAACCAGTGTGATCACCCGCAAGATCGCGCACCTGATCCAGAACTGCGGCATCCGCGCCCAGTACATCGTCGCCATGACCTTTACCAACAAGGCTGCCCGCGAGATGAAGGAACGGGTCGGCTCACTGCTGCGCGCAGGCGAAGGCCGCGGCCTGACCGTGTCCACCTTCCACAACCTGGGCCTGAACGTGATCCGCAAGGAGCACACCCGGCTGGGCTACAAACCGGGTTTTTCGATCTTTGACGAAACTGATGTCAAGGCGCTGATGACCGACATCATGCAGAAAGAGTATTCCGGCGACGACGGCGTCGACGAAATCAAGAACATGATCGGCTCCTGGAAAAACGACCTGATCCTGCCGCCCCAGGCGCTGGAAAACGCCCGCAACCCCAAGGAGCAGACCGCCGCCATCGTCTACACCCACTACCAGCGCACGCTCAAGGCGTACAACGCGGTGGACTTCGACGACCTGATCCTGTTGCCGGTCAAGCTGTTCCAGGAGCATGCAGACATTCTGGAGAAGTGGCAGAACAAGGTGCGTTATCTGCTGGTCGATGAATACCAGGACACCAACGCCAGCCAGTATCTGCTGGTAAAGCTGCTGATCGGCATGCGCAACCAGTTCACTGTGGTCGGTGACGATGACCAGTCGATCTACGCCTGGCGCGGCGCCCGCCCCGAGAACCTGATGCTGCTCAAGGACGACTATCCGTCCCTGAAAGTGGTCATGCTGGAGCAGAACTACCGCTCCACCAGCCGGATTCTGCGCTGCGCCAACGTGCTGATCTCCAACAACCCGCACGAATTCGAGAAGCAATTGTGGAGCGAGATGGGCCACGGCGATGAGATCCGGGTAATCCGTTGCCGCAACGAAGACGCCGAAGCCGAGCGCGTGGCCGTTGAAATTCTCAGCCTGCACTTGCGTACTGATCGGCCGTACAGCGATTTCGCGATCCTCTATCGCGGTAACTATCAGGCCAAGTTGATCGAGCTGAAACTGCAGCACCATCAGGTGCCGTATCGCTTGTCTGGCGGCAACAGCTTCTTCGGGCGTCAGGAAGTCAAAGACCTGATGGCCTATTTCCGTTTGCTGGTGAACCCGGACGATGACAACGCCTTCCTGCGCGTGATCAACGTGCCGCGCCGTGAAATCGGCTCGACGACCCTGGAAAAACTCGGCAATTACGCCACCGAGCGCAAGATCTCGATGTACGCCGCCACGGATGAAATCGGCCTGGGCACGCACCTGGACAGCCGCTATACCGACCGTTTGCAGCGCTTCAAGCGCTGGATGGATGGCGTGCGCCAGCAATGCGCACAGAACGACCCGATCGCCGCGCTGCGCAGCATGGTCATGGACATCGATTATGAAAACTGGCTGCGCCAGAACAGCTCCAGCGACAAGGCGGCCGACTATCGGATGAGTAACGTCTGGTTCTTGATCGAGGCGTTGAAAAACACCCTCGAAAAAGACGAAGAAGGCGAAATGACCATCGAGGAAGCCATCGGCAAGCTGGTGTTGCGCGACATGCTTGAGCGTCAGCAGGAAGAAGAGGACGGCGCCGAAGGCGTGCAGATGATGACCCTGCATGCATCCAAGGGCCTGGAATTTCCCTACGTGTTCATCATGGGCATGGAGGAAGAAATCCTCCCTCACCGCTCCAGCATCGAGGCCGATACCATTGAGGAAGAGCGCCGCCTGGCCTATGTGGGCATTACCCGCGCCCGACAGACGCTTGCCTTCACCTTTGCTGCCAAGCGCAAGCAATATGGCGAAATCATTGATTGCTCGCCGAGCCGGTTCCTCGATGAATTGCCGCCTGACGATCTGGCCTGGGAAGGCAATGACGACACACCGACCGAAGTAAAAGCCGTGCGCGGCAATACGGCATTGGCGGACATCCGCGCCATGCTCAAACGCTAAGTCTGACCATTTATTGCGCCGATTCGCGCACCCGAGGAAGTACCGTGGAAGCATTGCATCAGAAAATTCGTGACGAAGGCATCGTCCTTTCCGACCAGGTCTTGAAGGTCGATGCGTTTCTCAATCATCAGATCGACCCGGTATTGATGCAGCAGATCGGCCAGGAATTCGCCGCGCTGTTCGCTGAATCGGGCGTGACCAAGATCGTCACCATCGAAGCCTCGGGCATTGCACCCGCGGTGATGACAGGTCTGCTGCTGGGAGTGCCGGTTATTTTCGCCCGCAAGCACCAGTCGCTGACCCTTACTGAAAACCTGCTGCTGGCCACGGTCTATTCGTTCACCAAGCAGACGGAAAGTACCGTCGCCATTTCGCCACGGCATCTGAGCAGCAGCGACAACGTGCTGATCATTGATGACTTCCTGGCCAACGGCAAGGCTTCACAGGCGCTGATTTCGATCATCAAGCAGGCAGGGGCAACCGTTGCAGGCCTGGGTATCGTGATCGAGAAGTCCTTTCAAGGCGGCCGCGCCGAGCTGGATGCACAAGGCTATCGCGTCGAGTCCCTGGCCCGGGTCAAATCCCTGGCCGACGGGGTAGTGACCTTTATCGATTGATCACCGTGGGCAGGCCCTACATTAACCCGCACTCCACCATCGACAGCGGATTACCATCACCGATGATCACGTGGTCGAGCACCTTTACGTCGATTAGCCATAAGGCGTCGCGAAGGCGTTTGGTCAGGTCAATGTCTGCCTGGCTGGCTTCCGTCACTCCAGAGGGATGGTTGTGACAAAGAATCAGGCTGGCCGCATTGTGCGCCATGGCGCGTTTGACCACCTGCCGCGGGTGGACGTGGGCGCTGTTGATGGAGCCGTGAAACAACGCCTCGAACGCCAGAACCCGGTGCTTGTTGTCCAGAAACAGGCAACCGAACACCTCATGCGGCTCATGGCGCAGCAAAGCCTTGAGGTAGCTACGCACCTGTTCCGGGCTTTCCAGAGCGGAGTCGCGTTTGAGGGATTCGGCCATGTGCCGACGGGCCATCTCCATCACCGCCTGCAACTGCGCAAACTTTGCCGGGCCCAGGCCCAGGTGTGAGCTGAAGGTATCGAGGTCTGCTTCCAGTAACTCACGCAGCCCGCCGAATTGATTCAACAGGTAACGAGCCAGGTCTACAGCGCTTTTTCCGGCCACGCCGGTACGTAAAAAAATCGCCAGCAGCTCGGCATCGGACAGACTCCCCGAACCCAGCTCCAGCAGCCGCTCACGCGGGCGTTCGGCCTCAGGCCAGTCGCGAATACTCATACCACCTCCCTGTGTATTGGCACCGCTGTTGCGGTGCGGTCGCTGTGCTATCTTAGCCCATCTTTTTTGCGCGGCGACCAGTGCTCCGGCACGCTCGCTCCGAGACGGCAACAGCCCCCTGGGAGGCGTCATCGCCGTCGCGCATCACTCGACTAAATAAGGCAGGCCTATGCAGCGGCTGTATCGGAAACGCATTGTTCTCGGCGTCGGCGGTGGCATCGCGGCCTACAAGAGCGCAGAACTGGTTCGACGTCTGCGCGACCAGGGCGCTGAAGTACGTGTCGTCATGACCCGAGGGGGGGCCGAGTTCATTACCCCGTTGACCATGCAGGCCCTGTCCGGGCACCCGGTTCACCTGGATTTGCTCGACCCGGCGGCTGAAGCTGCCATGGGCCACATCGAACTGGCCAAGTGGGCTGATCTGATCCTGATCGCGCCCGGCACCGCTGACTTGATCGCCCGCCTGGCTCAAGGCATTGCCAATGATCTGCTGACCACCATCGTGCTGGCGACTGACGCCATTGTTGCGGTGGCCCCGGCGATGAATCAGGCCATGTGGCGCGACGCTTCGGTGCAAGCCAACATCCGTCTGCTGGAAACCCGGGACTTGCGTATTTTCGGCCCTGCCAGCGGCAGCCAGGCCTGCGGCGATGTCGGCTTCGGGCGCATGCTTGAGCCGGATGATCTGGCCCAGTCGGCGGCCGATTGCTTCCAGCGTCTGTCCCTGACCGGCAAGCATGTGCTGATCACGGCGGGTCCGACCCAGGAAAACATCGATCCGGTGCGTTACATCACTAACCACAGCTCCGGGAAAATGGGCTTTGCCCTGGCCGAAGCGGCAGTTGAAGCAGGCGCACGGGTCACCTTGATCACCGGGCCAGTCAACCTGCCGACCCCGGATCGCGTGTCTCGCGTGGATATCGTCAGCGCCCGGGACATGCTCGCCGCCTGCGAAGCCGCCATGTCGTGCGACCTGTTCATCGCGTCGGCCGCCGTTGCCGACTACCGTCCTGAAGTGGTTGCCCCGCACAAACTTAAGAAGGACCCGTCCACCGGTGACGGCCTGCTGCTGCAGATGGTGCGCAATCCGGACATCCTGGCGACCATCGCCACCCGCCCGGATCGTCCGTTCAGCGTGGGTTTTGCCGCCGAGACCGAACATCTGCTCGACTACGCCGCGCGCAAGCTCAAGGACAAGAACCTTGATCTGATCGTGGCCAACGATGTTGCCAACCCCAGCATCGGTTTCAATAGCGAAGAGAACGCGTGCAGCGTGATTGACCGAGCACTGCACGCGACGCTTTTCGCCCAGACCAGCAAAGGCAAGATTGCCCGTCAGCTGATCACTTTTATCGCCGACCGAATGAACCAGGTTTAATTACGCATGCACGCTCTACAAGCCAAAATCCTCGACCCTCGCATTGGCAGCGAATTTCCTTTGCCGACCTACGCCACTGTCGGCTCCGCCGGTCTCGACTTGCGCGCCATGCTCAAGCAGGACACTGTTCTTGAGCCAGGCCAGACCTTGCTGATCCCCACTGGCCTGTCGATCTACATTGGCGATCCAGGCCTGGCGGCGCTGATTCTGCCGCGCTCCGGCCTGGGCCACAAACACGGCATCGTGCTGGGCAATCTGGTGGGGCTGATTGACTCGGATTATCAGGGCGAACTGATGGTGTCCTGCTGGAACCGTGGCCAGAGCGCTTTCAAGATCGCCATCGGCGAGCGCCTGGCGCAACTGGTATTGGTGCCGGTGGTTCAGGCGCATTTCGAGCTGGTTGAAGAGTTCGACGAAAGCCAGCGTGGCGCTGGTGGCTTTGGCCATTCGGGCAGCCACTGATTGGTTGATGATGTGCAGGTTCGCTGCCGCTGAGCCCTGGCTCATCGCGGACGAGCGGATAACACCCAGGTGCAGGGCGAATTACCGGAGAGCGGTCAGGTGAAAGGCAGTCAGCATCATGAAGTGTTCGATCACCAGCCGCCTGCTGCGGGCCTGCACGCCTTCTTTCCCGGCGCTTTCCCGGTTCTCATCGGCCTGATCGCATCAAGCATGCTGGTCTACCTGGCCTTGAGCGGCGGTCCTCAGGGTCAGTCGTCAGTTGAGCAGGCTTTGGCCAGCAGCCAGGCCGCATCAGTGGGCCTGGCCCTCAAGCAGATCAATGCCGAGACCCGGGCTGCGGCTCAGGATGCGGTGCTGGTTCAGGCGCTGAAAACCGGCGATCCGGCCGTTATCGCCCAGGCGCAAAACCAGCTGCACGCGCGTGACGGTCTGCTTGGCGCGCGCCTCAGCCCATTGGGTATCGACATCGACACCCAGGGCCCGTTGCCCGTGAGCTTTACCACCCTGGACATGCTCAATAAAGCCGCCCAGGGCATCGACGCGCTGCCCGAAGCGCGCAAGGTGGGCGAGCGCTGGATGGTGTACAGCGCTGCACCCGTGCGGGCAACGCCAACCGCGCCGGTGAGCGGCACGTTGCTGTTCGCTTTTGATCCGCAACGCATCGTCAACGCCTTGCCGCCAATGCCCGAAGCCATGGGGCGGGTGCGTCTTGTTCAGCAATTCGGCACTGGCCCGGAGCAGGTTTTTCTGGATCGGGGGCAATCTGCGGGAGGCAAGGCGCAGAGCCTGGATACCGGCTTTAGCAGCTGGAAACTCGAATTTACTGCGGGTCCGGCACTGAAAAGCGCTTCGCCCTGGCTGTTTCTGACACTGGCCGCACTGCTGGCGCTGGCCGGTGCCCTGCTGGGTCTGTACCTCAATGAGCGGGCCCTGCAGCGGCGGATTTGCGCGGATGTCCGACAGCTGGATCAGCTGCTTCAAGAACTCTCCAGCGGAAAAGCCGTCAAACCCTTCGGTTTGGGCCTGCCGGTCCTCGACAGGCTGGCTCAGCAACTCGCGTGTTTCTCGCCTTCCACTAAACAATCTGCTAGCGCAAACGTTGATGTAGCGGTGGAGTCACGTAGTACACCTACTATCGATATGGCCGGTCCCGAGACCGGTGTTGAAACAAGTCGTGCGTCAGCATCGGCCACGCGTGCCGCCTCAGGCGCCGTATGGACTGATCCGCTGTTCCTCGATACCGACATTCTCGATATCGACATCCTCGACGAAAACCAGGACTTCCTGAGATCGGAGCACCCCCCAGTTATGAGCAGTCCAGCATCCGTTGCACCTAAATTCCCTGATGACATCTTCCGCGCCTACGACATCCGTGGCGTGGTCGGTGACACCCTCAGCGCTGAAACCGCGTATTGGATTGGCCGTGCGGTGGGCTCCGAAAGCCTGGCCCAGAATGAGCCGAACGTCAGCGTAGGTCGTGATGGTCGCCTTTCCGGCCCTGAGCTGGTGCAACAGCTTATTCAAGGTCTGCACGACAGCGGTTGTCATGTCAGCGATGTCGGCCTGGTGCCAACGCCTGCGCTGTATTACGCAGCCAACGTGCTGGCGGGCAAGACCGGCGTCATGCTGACTGGCAGCCACAACCCGAAAGACTACAACGGCTTCAAGATCGTCATCGCTGGTGACACCCTGGCCAACGAGCAGATCCAGGCCCTGCACGAGCGCATCAAGACCGGCAACCTGACGTCTGCCAAAGGCAGCATCACCAAAGTCGACATCCTGGATCGCTACTTCAAGCAGATCAAAGACGACATCGTCATGGCCCGCAAAATGAAAGTGGTCGTGGATTGCGGCAACGGCGCGGCGGGCGTTATCGCACCACAGCTGATCGAAGCGTTGGGTTGCGAAGTGATTTCGCTGTTCGCTGAAGTGGACGGCAACTTCCCGAACCACCACCCGGATCCGGGCAAGCTGGAAAACCTCCAGGACCTGATCGCCAAGGTCAAGGAAACCGGCGCTGACCTGGGCCTGGCGTTCGACGGCGACGGCGACCGTGTGGGCGTTGTGACCAACGAAGGGAACGTGGTCTACCCGGACCGTCTGCTGATGCTGTTCGCTCTGGATGTGCTCAAGCGCAATCCGGGTGCCGACATCATCTTCGACGTCAAATGCACCCGCCGCCTGACGCCTCTGATTCAGGAGCATGGCGGTCGCCCGGTCATGTGGAAAACCGGTCACTCGTTGATCAAGAAGCAGATGAAGAAAAACGGCGCGCTGCTGGCTGGCGAAATGAGCGGTCACATCTTCTTCAAAGAGCGCTGGTTCGGTTTTGACGACGGCATTTACAGCGCCGCACGCTTGCTGGAGATCCTCAGCCAGGAGTCGATGAGCGCCGAAGCGCTGTTTGAAACCTTCCCGAATGATGTTTCGACCCCTGAAATCAACATCAAAGTGACTGATACCACCAAGTTCAGCATCATAGAAGCGCTGGAAAAAGATGCGCAGTGGGGCGATGCCAAACTGACCAGCATTGACGGTGTCCGCGTGGATTATCCACAGGGCTGGGGTCTGGTTCGTGCTTCCAATACAACACCGGTCCTGGTGCTGCGTTTTGAAGCCGAAACCGAAGCCGAGCTGCAACGCATCAAGGATGTGTTCCACGCCGAGCTGAAAAAAGTTGCGCCGGATCTCGAACTTCCGTTCTGATTGTTTTTTCCTTTGACTGGAGCCCTGAATGACCCTCGAACGTGATGCCGCTACCAATGTCGCCAAGGTTCTGTCCGAAGCGCTGCCTTATATCCGCCGCTTCGTCGGCAAGACGCTGGTGATCAAATACGGCGGCAACGCCATGGAGAGCGATGAGCTGAAAACCGGCTTTGCGCGCGACATCGTATTGATGAAAGCGGTAGGCATCAATCCGGTAGTGGTACACGGCGGGGGCCCGCAAATCGGCGATCTGCTCAAGCGCTTGAACATCGAAAGCCATTTCATCGATGGCATGCGTGTGACTGACGCTGAAACCATGGACGTTGTGGAAATGGTTCTGGGCGGTCAGGTCAACAAAGACATCGTCAACCTGATCAACCGGCATGGTGGCAGCGCTATTGGTCTGACCGGCAAGGATGCCGAACTGATCCGCGCCAAGCGCCTGACGGTGACCCGTCAGACGCCGGAAATGACCAAGCCTGAAATCATCGATATCGGCCATGTCGGCGAAGTGGTCGGGATCAACACCGATCTGCTGAACATGCTGGTCAAAGGCGACTTCATTCCAGTGATTGCGCCGATTGGTGTGGGTGCTGACGGCGAGTCCTACAACATCAACGCCGATCTGGTGGCAGGCAAAGTCGCTGAAGCCCTCAAGGCCGAGAAGCTGATGCTGCTGACCAACATTGCCGGTCTGATGGACAAGCAGGGCAACGTGCTCACCGGTTTGACCACTGAACAGGTCAGCGGCCTGATCGCTGACGGCACGATCTATGGCGGCATGCTGCCTAAGATCAAATGCGCGCTGGAAGCGGTACAGGGCGGCGTGACGACATCGCACATCATTGATGGCCGTGTTCCGAACGCCGTGTTGCTGGAAATCTTCACCGATACCGGTGTGGGTACCTTGATCAGCAATCGCAAGCGTCACGTATAAGCTGAACTACAGGGGTATGCGGTCTCCTGTGGGCGGGCAAGTCTGGCTCCCACGGTTTCGTTGATCGTATCAGGTGACGAAAAAAGGCCCTGCCGGATTGCTCCGTCAGGGCCTTTTTTGATCGGCGCCGAAATTACTGCGCCATCAACCTCTGGATCCGCACACGATCCTGATCGAAAGCCGTCTCGGCCTGTTGGCGGGTCGCCTGATAACGCTGGATGTCTTGCTCAAGACGCTGCTGCTGATCGCGTAGGTCATCAAGCTTGTCGATCAGCGTTTTGGGCACCGGCTTGCCTGCGCGCTCCTGATCAGCGGCCTGGCCTTGCAGTGTAGCCTGCTGAGCCAGAACACCGGTCAGATTGCCTTGCGTCAAGCCGATCAGCGTATCCAGCTCGGAAAGCTTGCGCGCCTTGGTGCGATCCACGTCTTCGACGCTGCTGTAGAGGCTCATCAGTTGCGCGTCTGCGCTGGCTTGAAGCTTTTTGGCCTGTGCCTGCTGAACCTGCTCGGCAGTCAGTGCGGGTGCAACGGTCTGCACCACCCGGCCTCGGGCATTGAGGACTTCATAACCCTTGGCGACGTATTCAGGCGGCACGCCCTGGCGATCCAGAACAGTCACGCCTCGGCTGTCGACGTAGCGATAAAGCAGTATTTCGGGCGCGTCGGCCGCCTGTGCCGCTGCAATCGGGCCAATGCTCAGAGACAAGAGCGCGCAAGCCAGGCCCAGCGCGGGTGCGCTGAGTCTGAGTTGACAGGCCTGGGTAACCCGGCTGCTAGCGGACATGAAGGTCTTAGATCCCGAATTGTGCGCGATAAGCTTCGACCGCAGGCAAGTGCTGCTTGAGCTGCGGGTCGTCGGCGAGGAACTGCAGCACCTGATTGAGCGAAACAATGCTCACCACCGGGATGCCGAAGTCACGCTCGACCTCCTGAATGGCCGAAAGCTCGCCATTGCCGCGTTCCTGACGATTGAGCGCGATCAGCACCCCGGCAGCGGTCGCTTCCTGGCCCTTGATGATTTGCATGACTTCGCGGATAGCGGTGCCGGCGGTGATCACGTCGTCGATGATCAGCACATTGCCTGTCAAGGGTGCCCCGACCAGACTGCCGCCTTCGCCGTGTGCCTTGGCTTCCTTGCGGTTGAAACACCATGGCAAATCCTGCCCATGGTGTTCAGCCAACGCCACGGCGGTGGTGGCTGCCAGGGGAATACCCTTGTAGGCCGGGCCGAACAGTACGTCGAAGGAAATGCCGCTTTCCACGATGGCAGCGGCATAGAACCGACCAAGCTGCGCCAGGGCGGAACCCGTGTTGAAAAGGCCGGCATTGAAGAAGTACGGGCTGGTGCGCCCGGACTTGAGAGTGAACTCACCGAAACGCAAAACACCACGGTCGATGGCAAAACGAATGAAATCGCGCTGATACGCCTGCATGAAAAAAGCCCCGAATACCACGGATTTAGCTAATTAGGTAGAGCTCGGGTATCATACACGCACGTGATTTTTGGGGCCATTTATGCGGATCATCAGTGTGAACGTTAATGGCATTCAGGCTGCGGTCGAGCGTGGTTTGCTCAGCTGGCTGCAAGCTCAGAATGCCGACGTCATCTGCCTTCAGGACACCCGCGCCTCTGCCTTCGAACTGGACGACCCAGCCTATCAGCTGGATGGCTATTTCCTTTATGCCTGCGAAGCTGAAGTTCCAGCCCAAGGTGGCGTGGCGCTTTACTCGCGGTTGCAGCCGAAAGCAGTGATCAGCGGCCTTGGCTTTGAAACAGCCGACCGTTACGGGCGTTACCTGCAAGCAGATTTCGACAAAGTCAGTATTGCTACCTTGTTGCTCCCTTCCGGGATGAATGGCGACGAGGACTTGAATCAGAAATTCAAGCTCATGGATGATTTCGGCAAATATCTGGACAAGCAGCGCCGCAAGCGCCGCGAGTACATCTATTGTGGCTCGCTGTATGTGGCGCAACAGAAGCTCGACATCAAGAACTGGCGTGACAGCCAGCAATCTCCAGGCTTCCTGGCACCCGAGCGTGCATGGATGGACGAGATTGTCGGCACCATGGGCTATGTCGATGCCCTGCGTGAAGTCAGCCGTGAAGGCGATCAGTACAGCTGGTGGCCGGATAACGAGCAAGCCGAGATGCTGAATCTGGGCTGGCGCTTTGACTATCAGTTGCTGACCCCAGGCTTGCGCCGTTTCGTGCGCAGCGCCCGCCTGCCGCGTCAGCCGCGCTTCTCGCAGCATGCGCCGCTGGTTGTGGATTACGACTGGACGCTGACGATCTAAGCGTCCAGCGCCCACAAAAAAGCCGACCTAGTGTCGGCTTTTTCATTTGTGCCAATTTAATAAACCCGTAGGAGCGGCTTTAGCCGCGAGCGGCAGTGCTGGCAACGAAGATCCGGCGCATAGGCCGACATCTTCGCGGCTAAAGCCGCTCCTACGGTTCCACGTGTTCCTATTTAATCAACCGCCACGTAAACGGATACCGATACGCCACACCCTCGTTGGCCTTGATGCCGGCAATGATCGTCAACACCAGTGCGCCGATGCACACCAGGCCGATCAGCGCGAAGCCAATGATCAGCAGCATCAGGAAAAAGCACGCCACCATGGCCAGCGCGACGGTGATCTGAAAGTTCAGCGCTTCCTTGCCCTGCGCATCGATAAACGGATCGGTTTCCTTCTTGAGCTGCCAGATGATCAGCGGCCCGAGCAAGTTGCCGAACGGGAAAATCAGCCCGAGAAATGCCGCAAAGTGACAGAACATCGCCCACTGGCGAACCTGAGAGCTTGGGGTCGGAAGCGGAAGCTGGCTGTCACTCATGTGCGTTTCCCTTTAGCGGGTTGATCAGTCGGCCAAGGCGGCAGTTTGCAACTCGAACAGCTCGGTCATACCTTTGCGGGCCAGGGCCAGCATTGCGTTCAGCTCTTCTGGCTGGAACGGCGCGCCTTCAGCTGTGCCCTGAACCTCGATGAAACCGCCAGCGCTGGTCATCACGACGTTGAGATCGGTCTCGGCGGCGGAATCTTCAAGATAGTCCAGATCCAGCACCGGCTCGCCCTGATACATACCAACCGAAACGGCTGCGATCATTTGCTTGAGCGGGTCGCCACCTTTGAGGCCGCCACGTTTCTTGATCACTTTAAGCGCGTCGGCCAAAGCCACCATGGCACCGGTGATGGAGGCAGTGCGAGTGCCACCGTCGGCCTGGATCACGTCGCAATCGACGTACAGGGTAACGTCACCCAGCTTGGACATGTCCAGCGCGGCGCGCAGGGAGCGGCCAATCAGGCGCTGGATTTCCAGGGTGCGGCCGCCTTGTTTGCCACGGCTGGCTTCGCGCTGGTTACGCTCGCCGGTTGCACGAGGCAGCATGCCGTACTCAGCGGTCAGCCAGCCTTGGCCCTGGCCTTTGAGGAAACGCGGCACGCCGTTCTCGACACTCACGGTGCAGATCACTTTGGTGTCACCGAACTCGACCAGTACAGAACCCTCGGCGTGTTTGGTGTAGTTGCGGGTGATGCGGATCGAGCGGAGCTGATCGGCGGCGCGACCACTTGGACGTTTCATCTGGGATACCTGTACTGAGACGGAAAACTGCCGAGCATTATAGAGGCGCAAGCCAGTGCTGGGCACTTCTAAAACCAACGGACGACAATCGGTGGTCCCGGAGGCGTCTGGAACGGGGTTTTGCGGCGATGTGCAAAAACCATGCATCGCTTGTCGCATTCGTGGATTGGGCGCATCCCCTGCACTGCGCTACAATCCTGCGCCTTTACAGACTGTCGTTTTTTCATGGCATCCACGGCAGCCTCTGTTCCACGGCTTAAAGTCACCCGAGTGGCTTGATGAGGTACTTCCAATGGTCCACAGCATGACGGCTTTTGCCCGGGTCGAACGGGCCAGCACTCAGGGCACCCTGAGCTGGGAGCTACGCTCGGTCAATCATCGCTATCTGGAACCGCACCTGCGTTTGCCTGAATCCTTCCGCGACCTGGAGAGCGCCGTGCGCGAAGCGCTGCGTCAGGGGTTGTCCCGGGGCAAGGTTGAATGCACCTTGCGCTTCGTCGAGGAAACCGCCGGCAAGCCTCTGCAGGTTGATCGCGAGCGCGCCGCCCAACTGGTTGCCGCCGCCGAGCTGGTGGCCGGTCTGATCAAGCAGCCTGCGCCGCTGAACCCTCTGGAAGTGCTGGCCTGGCCTGGCGTGCTCGTCGCGGATGCCAGCGATCCGCAGGCCCTGAATAAAGAAGCGCTCGGTTTGTTCAACGACGCGCTGACCGAGTTGAAGAACGGCCGGGGCCGAGAAGGTGCGGATCTTGCCAAGCTGCTGGATGACCGTCTGACCTCCATCACCGTTGAGGTTGCGACCCTGAAAACCCTGGTCCCGCAGATGCTCGCGACTCAGCGCCAGAAGGTGCTCGATCGCTTCGCCGACATGAAGGCCGAGCTTGATCCGCAGCGTCTGGAGCAGGAAATGGTGCTGTTGGCGCAGAAAAGCGATGTTGCCGAAGAGCTTGATCGCCTCAGCACCCACGTCACGGAAGTGCGTCGTGTGCTTAAAGCAGGTGGTCAGGCTGGGCGGCGTCTGGATTTTCTGATGCAAGAGCTCAATCGTGAGGCCAACACCCTGGGCTCCAAAGCTTTCGACCCGCGCAGTACGCAAGCGGCGGTCAACCTCAAAGTGTTGATCGAGCAGATGCGCGAACAAGTGCAGAATATTGAGTAAGGCTAATCCTGACATGACCCATAGCACCGGCACCCTGTACATCGTTTCCGCCCCGTCCGGCGCGGGCAAGACCAGCCTGGTCAACGCCCTGGTCGACGCCCAGCCGTCGATCCGCGTGTCCGTTTCGCACACCACCCGCGCCATGCGTGCGGGTGAAGTCGACGGCGTGAACTACCACTTTGTTGATCGCGCCGAATTCCTGCGCATGATCGAACAGGGTGATTTTCTAGAGCAGGCCGAAGTGTTCGGCAATCTGTACGGCACGTCCCAGAGCCACCTGCAGCAGACTCTGGATGAAGGCCATGACCTGATTCTGGAAATCGACTGGCAAGGCGCCGAGCAGGTTCGCAAGGTCATGCCGGATGCGCGTTCGATCTTCATTCTGCCGCCAACGCAGGAGGCGCTGCGTCAGCGTTTGACGGGGCGTGGCACCGACAGCGATGAAATCATCGAAGGCCGGATGCGTGAAGCGGTCAGCGAGATGAGCCACTACGGCGAGTACGATTACATCGTCATCAACGACGAATTCAGCGTCGCGCTGGAAGACCTGAAAGCTATTTTCCGCTCCAATCTGCTCACCCGGCTGCATCAGCAACAGCGTTTCAGTCAGTTGCTTGAGCAATTGCTGGCCTGAATCCGGGCGGTTGCAGGCTGCGGCTGGTCAGTTAAATCCGACCACTGGCGGCTTGCCGCTTGAAGCTTACGCCGTGCAGCTAGTAAACTCCGCAGTCCGCTCGCCCATCCGGGCATCGCGCATCCGCATTTGCTACGAGGAATACCCATGGCCCGCGTAACCGTTGAAGACTGCCTAGAACACGTGGATAACCGCTTTGAGCTGGTCATGCTCTCCACAAAGCGTGCCCGTCAACTGGCAACCGGCGGCAAAGAACCAAAGCTGGCCTGGGAAAATGACAAGCCTACCGTTATGGCTCTGCGCGAAATCGCTGCGGGCCTGATGGATTACGCCGTAATCGCAGAAGCTGAAATCGTTGAAGATGAGCCGCTTTTCGCAGCGTTCGAGGACGAGTCCAACGAGGCCGTCTAAGCCTATGCCGGGTCGACGTAGTACGGCGCAGGGTAAAAGTCATCGGCAAGGGGTAACACCATGCCGAGCATAGACGCCCTCGCCGATCGCATTTCGGCCTACCTCGGCAAGGACCAGGTAAACCTGGTCCGCCGCGCGTATTTCTACGCTGAGCAAGCCCACGATGGCCAACGCCGTCGCAGTGGTGAAGCTTACGTCACGCATCCTCTTGCCGTGGCTAACATCCTTGCTGACATGCACATGGACCATCAAAGCCTGATGGCCGCGATGCTGCATGACGTGATCGAAGACACCGGTATCGCCAAAGAAGCGCTCTGCGCCCAGTTTGGTGAAACCGTGGCCGAACTGGTCGACGGAGTCAGCAAGCTGACCCAGATGAACTTCGAGACCAAAGCCGAAGCCCAGGCGGAAAACTTCCAGAAAATGGCCATGGCCATGGCGCGTGACATACGCGTGATTCTGGTCAAGCTCGCCGACCGCCTGCACAACATGCGCACCCTTGAAGTGCTGTCCGGCGAAAAACGCCGACGTATCGCCAAGGAAACCCTCGAGATTTATGCACCCATCGCCAACCGGCTGGGCATGCACAGCATCCGTATCGAGTTCGAGGACCTGGGTTTCAAGGCCATGTACCCGATGCGCTCCTCGCGCATTGGCCAGGCGGTCAAGCGCGCCAGGGGCAATCGCAAGGAACTGGTCAACAAGATCGAAGACTCGCTGAGCCACTGCCTGTCGGTGGACGGCATCGAAGGCGAAGTCAGCGGCCGGCAGAAACACCTGTATGGCATCTACAAGAAGATGCGCGGCAAGCGTCGTGCCTTCAATGAAATCATGGATGTCTACGCGTTCCGCATCATCGTCGACAAGGTCGACACCTGCTACCGGGTGCTGGGCGCTGTGCATAATTTGTACAAACCCCTGCCTGGCCGCTTCAAGGATTACATCGCGATTCCCAAGGCCAACGGCTACCAGTCTCTGCACACCACGCTGTTTGGCATGCATGGCGTACCGATCGAAATCCAGATTCGCACCCGCGAAATGGAAGAAATGGCCAATAACGGGATCGCGGCGCACTGGCTGTACAAATCTTCCGATGACGAAGTGCCAAAAGGCACCCATGCCCGTGCTCGCCAGTGGGTCAAAGGTGTGCTGGAAATGCAGCAGCGCGCCGGTAATTCACTGGAATTCATCGAGAGCGTGAAGATCGACCTGTTCCCGGACGAGGTCTACGTGTTCACGCCCAAAGGCCGGATCATGGAGCTGCCTAAAGGCTCCACGGCGGTCGACTTTGCTTACGCCGTCCACACCGACGTGGGCAACAGCTGCATCGCCTGTCGGATCAACCGTCGTCTGGCGCCGCTGTCCGAGCCTCTGCAAAGTGGTTCTACGGTGGAAATCGTCAGTGCACCGGGGGCGCGTCCGAATCCGGCGTGGCTGAACTTCGTCGTTACCGGCAAGGCTCGCACCCATATCCGTCACGCCCTCAAGCTGCAGCGCCGCTCCGAGTCGATCAGCCTTGGCGAGCGTTTGCTGAACAAGGTGCTGAACGGGTTCGACAGCAGCCTGGACAAGATCAACGCCGAGCGTGTGCAGCTGGTGCTGGCCGAGTACCGGGTCGAGGTCATCGAAGACCTCCTCGAAGACATCGGCCTGGGCAACCGCATGGCGTATGTGGTCGCCCGCCGATTGCTCGGTGAAGGCGATCAGTTGCCGAGCACTGAAGGCCCGCTGGCGATTCGTGGTACGGAAGGCCTGGTGCTCAGCTACGCCAAATGTTGTACGCCGATTCCGGGGGACCCCATCGTGGGTCATCTGTCTGCGGGCAAAGGCATGGTCGTGCACCTGGATAACTGCCGCAACATCAGCGAAATCCGCCACAACCCGGAAAAATGCATACAGCTGTCCTGGGCCAAGGACGTGACAGGCGAATTCAATGTTGAGCTGCGCGTGGAGCTTGAGCATCAGCGCGGCCTGATCGCCTTACTGGCCAGCAGCGTCAATGCCGCTGACGGCAATATCGAAAAAATCAGCATGGACGAACGCGATGGTCGTATCAGCGTGGTCCAACTGGTGGTCAGCGTGCACGACCGCGTGCATCTGGCCCGCGTCATCAGAAAACTTCGTGCCTTGACCGGGGTCATTCGTATCACCCGCATGCGTGCGTAGCCCACTACCCATCAGGAGTTCTTCATGACCAAGACCGTTATCACCAGCGACAAGGCCCCTGCGGCCATCGGCCCTTACTCCCAGGCGATCAAAGCTGGCAATACTGTCTACATGTCCGGTCAGATTCCCCTTGATCCGAAAACCATGGAGCTGGTCGACGGTATCGAAGCCCAGGTCGTTCAGGTCTTCGAGAACCTCAAGTCAGTGGCCGAGGCGGCGGGCGGTTCGTTCCGCGACATCGTCAAGCTGAACATCTTCCTGACGGACCTGGGCAACTTCGCCAAGGTCAACGAAATCATGGGCAAATACTTCGAGCAGCCGTATCCGGCACGCGCCGCCATTGGCGTTGCAGCTCTGCCCCGTGGTGCCCAGGTCGAGATGGACGCAATTCTCGTCATCGAATAAATCAACGGCGGGGTGTGTTTCCCGCCGTCTCTGATCTAGAAGGATTCTTTTATGCGCTTTGCGCTTGCCCTCTCCCTGACGGCCTTGTTTCTGACCGGTTGTGCCAGCCACGCCGACCGTAACCCGGACGGCACATGGATCAACCAGGCCGCTATTGATGCGGCGGTCAAAGGCGACAATCTGCGCCAGGCGCTGCTTGCCAACGGGCCGAACCTGGAATGGCAGATCAACACCAAGGCCGGTCAGGCGTTGTATTCCAATGGCTTTGAAGTGGGTGAGGGCAAGATTGCCAGCGCCGATAAGGGCAAGTTGCGGATCGACTATTACAACTACGTCGAAGACCTGCAGGTTAAAGGCGATGAGCTGATCCAGGCGGCCAGCGAGTCAGGCCCGGAGCAGCGCTTCGTGCAACCGAAAACCGCGGCCGCTGATGGCGCGCCAACCGGTAGCAGCTTCGAGTCGGCACTCTACGGCGCCTATATGGGCGGTAAGTGGACCATCGTCAGCGGTGACGGTCAGGGCGGCAAGGTCGAGTTCCTGCCAAACGGCAGCATTCAGGGTCTGCCGGAAAACGATCGTTACGCGCTGTGTCTGGCGGGTGATTGCGCAGCCATGAGCGGCGAGTACGACAGCATGTGGCTGGAGAAGGCCGAACAGGGCAATGCCTGGATCTTCTCGCGCAAAGGCAATCAGCTGGAAATCTTCCAGGCTATCAATGCTGCCAAAGCCGACGAGATGCCCGAGCTGCGCCCAGGCCCACGCCGCTGGTTGCTTGAGAAGTAACTTGACGCTAGTGGGACCGGCTTTAGCCGGGAAGACGGTATATCTGCCGCAGATAATGCAACGGATGCACTGGCCTTTTCCCGGCTAAAGCCGGTCCCACGTCTCTCTACGTCACTTACCCTTGTAATAACGCGGCATACCCTTCCTTGTACGTCGCATAGCGCGGCACCCAGCCCAGCGCCCTGGCGCGTGCGTTGCTGCAGCGTTTGCTGCCGGAGCGGCGCAGGCTGGAGTTCTCCGCCCATTGCGTGACGCCCATGTACGCGCGCATCCACTGCACCACCTCAGCCAGCGGCGCCGGGGCATCGTCGACGCCGATGTAGCAATCGTCCAGTTGCACGCCACGTGAGTCTGCATCGAGCAGGTACGCCAGCAAGCCTGCCGCGTCGTCCGCGTGGATTCGGTTGCCATATAAAGGTGGGTCGCTGGCCACGCTGTAGCCCTGGCGAACTCTGTTGGACAGATCGTTGCGGCCTGGTCCGTAGATGCCGGTCAGGCGCACGATGCTGGCGGCAAAGCCGCTATTGAGCGCCAACTGCTCGGCCTCCAGCATGACTTTGCCGGAGAAGGCGCTGGCGTCGGTCGGCGAGGTCTCATCGACCCACTCTCCGTGTTGCTGGCCGTAGACGCTACTGCTTGATACAAAAATGATCCGCTTGGGGTGCTGACGATGTTCGGCCATCCAGCCCAGCACTTTACGCAACCCGTCCACGTAAGCGGCTCGATAGCCCGCCTCGTCGCGCTCGGTGGGGGTCGCGCAGTACACCAGATAATCAATGGCTGCGCGGGGCCAGTCCGCAGGCGTTGCCGGGTCGAACAGGTCGCCGGCGACGCCGATCACCCCGGCTGGCAAGCGCGAAACAGTACGTCGCAGGCCATAGACGGTCCAGCCTTGGGGGGTCAGTTGATTGGCCAGTCGGCTTCCTACATCACCGCAACCGGCAATCAAAACAGAGGGGGCGGACATGTCGGGTCTCCACAAAAATTGCCGTTCAGAGCGGTGGTAACAAGAGTGATTCCTAATCGCCTGACCGCTGCTGATAGAAAAAAAGATACATTATTACTTTTGTTAACAAGAATTACTTGCAATAATACCGGCCCGTTTGTTCTCCGCACGCGTCGAGCGCAGCCGCTCGAACCCGCAGAACGACCCAAATTTTTCTTCTCTCAGGTCCGGCCAGCATGACACGTACTTCCTCCTCCGCTTCGCCAACCCAGCCACCCAGCCCGTTCCGCGCCTGGCGCGGTATCGCTGCTCTGTTGTTGAGCCTGATGCTTGCACCTGCTGCGCTGGCGGATCAAACGGCTCCGGCCAGTCCTGCTCCGGCAACGGCTCCAGCCACCACGGCGGCGCCGACCACCGAGACCACCGTACCGGTGGTTCAGCAGGGCGCGGCGCCTGTCGAAGGCCCGGCCATGGTCGAGGAGGATAACAGTCTGGGCATGGCTCATGACCTGTCGCCGTGGGGCATGTACCAGAATGCCGACATCATTGTTAAGGCCGTGATGATCGGCCTGGCAATCGCGTCGATCATTACCTGGACCATCTGGATCGCCAAGGGTTTCGAACTGCTGGGCGCCAAGCGTCGTCTGCGAACCGAAATCGCTAACCTGAAAAAGGCCCGTACGCTGTCCGAAGCGAGCGAGACCGCAGCCAAAGAAGGCACGCTCGCCAACCTGTTGGTACATGACGCCATGGAAGAGATGCGCCTGTCGGTCAACAGCCGTGAGCGTGAAGGCATCAAGGAACGCGTCAGCTTTCGTCTTGAGCGTCTGGTTGCCGCGTGCGGCCGCAACATGAGCATGGGCACCGGCGTACTGGCGACCATCGGTTCTACAGCGCCGTTCGTGGGTCTGTTTGGTACCGTCTGGGGCATCATGAACAGCTTCATCGGCATCGCCAAAACCCAGACCACCAACCTTGCGGTTGTGGCCCCAGGTATTGCCGAAGCCTTGCTGGCGACAGCGCTGGGTCTGGTGGCCGCGATTCCTGCGGTGGTGATCTACAACGTCTTCGCGCGTTCCATCGCCGGCTACAAGGCACAGGTTTCCGACGCCTCGGCGCAGGTTCTGCTGCTGGTCAGCCGTGACCTCGATCACCAGCCGGCCGAACGTTCCCATTCTGCGCACATGGTCAAGGTGGGCTAAACCTTGGGCATGCATCTGAAAGAAGGCGACGACGATCTCGCCGAGAACCACGAAATCAACGTCACGCCGTTTATCGACGTCATGTTGGTACTGCTGATCATCTTCATGGTGGCGGCGCCTCTGGCCACTGTCGACATCAAAGTCGATCTGCCCGCCTCGACCGCCAAGCCGCAACCGAGGCCGGAGAAGCCGATCTTCCTCAGCGTCAAGGCTGACCAGAGCCTCTACCTGGGGGACGACAAGGTTGCCCGCGAGCAGCTCGGTCAGATCCTCGATGCCAGGACCCAAGGCAAGAAAGACACCACGATCTTCTTCCAGGCTGACAAAGGCGTCGATTACGGCGACCTGATGGAAGTGATGAATGCCCTGCGCGGCGCGGGCTATCTGAAAGTGGGTCTGGTCGGTCTCGAGACGGTTGGTAAGAAATGATCAGTACGCGCCAAAAACTGACTCGCTATAGCGGTAGTCTGTTGTTGGTGCTGGCCGTGCACGCCATCGCGATTGTGGTCGCACTTCGCTGGCCTGCATCCCAGGCCATCGAGTTGCCACCGGCAGCGATGATGGTTGAGCTGGCTCCAGAACCGGAGCCTGCGCCGCCACCACCACCCAAAGTTGTGCAGCCGCCTCAGCCACCTGCGCCTGTGGAAGAAATTCCCATGCCCAAGGTCGCTGAAGTCGAGAAGGCAGAAATCGCGGTGCCAAAGCCCGTGGTCAAGCCCAAGCCCAAGCCGCAGCCACCAAAGCCGGTGAAAAAGCCTGAGCCGCCGCAGGAAAAGCCTGCTGACGAAAAACCGGTTGATACGCCACCGACCAACGCACCTGTACAGAAGTCCGCTGCGCCGACACCACCTGCCCCGCCTTCGCCGCCGAGTACTGCGCTGCCAAGCTGGCAAAGTGATCTGTTGCGCCATCTGGCCAAGTACAAGAAGTACCCGGAAGACGCTCGTCGTCGCGGTATGCAAGGGGTCAGCCGTCTGCGCTTCGTCGTGGATGCCGAAGGCAACGTCTTGTCGTACTCGATTGCCAGCAGTTCAGGCAGCCCGTCACTGGACCGAGCCACCATGGAGATGATTCGTCGTGCTCAGCCACTGCCAAAACCTCC
Organism: Pseudomonas viridiflava; assembly: GCF_900601905.1. Lineage (GTDB taxonomy): Bacteria > Pseudomonadota > Gammaproteobacteria > Pseudomonadales > Pseudomonadaceae > Aquipseudomonas. Next base: position 135,531 of record NZ_UWFA01000137.1, on the reverse strand, counting down.
GGCCGAAACGCTGAACAACGGCACCATCGAAATCCTGGCACCGTTTGTTTATTCGCTGGATAAGCGTTAAATCGCAATTTTGATACAACGCAGTAGCTTGATAACGTGCGTCTATCGATTGCAGCCGCTATGCTGGGGCCGCAACTTCATGGACGCACGTTATGACCCTCACAGAATTGCGCTACATCGTAACCCTCGCTCAAGAACAGCACTTCGGCCATGCCGCCGAGCGTTGTCACGTCAGCCAGCCGACCTTATCGGTAGGTGTGAAAAAGCTTGAAGACGAACTGGGTGTGCTTATTTTCGAGCGCAGCAAGAGTGCCGTGCGTCTGACGCCCGTTGGTGAAGGTATCGTCGCCCAGGCACAAAAGGTGCTGGAGCAGGCTCAAGGCATCCGCGAACTGGCCCAGGCTGGCAAGAACCAACTGACCGCCCCGCTCAAGGTCGGCGCGATCTACACCGTTGGCCCTTACCTGTTCCCGCATCTGATCCCGCAACTGCACCGGGTTGCCCCGCAGATGCCGTTGTACATCGAAGAAAACTTCACGCACGTGCTGCGCGATAAGCTGCGTAACGGTGAGCTGGACGCGATCATCATCGCCCTGCCGTTCAACGAAGCCGACGTGCTGACCATGCAGCTTTACGACGAGCCGTTCTACGTCCTGATGCCTGCCGATCACCCCTGGACCCAGAAAGCGACCATCGACGCCTCGGCGCTCAACGACAAGAGCCTGCTGCTGCTTGGCGAAGGTCATTGCTTCCGCGACCAGGTGCTTGAAGCCTGCCCAACCTTGACCAAGGGTAGCGAAGGCGCCAAGCACACGACGGTGGAATCCAGCTCGCTGGAAACCATCCGCCATATGGTGGCGTCTGGCCTGGGCATTTCGATTCTGCCGATGTCAGCAGTAGACAGCCATCACTATGCCCCTGGCGTTATCGAAGTGCGTCCGTTGACTGCGCCGGTGCCGTTCCGGACCGTGGCGATTGCCTGGCGCGCCAGCTTCCCTCGGCCCAAGGCGATCGAGATTCTCGCTGACTCCGTGCGCCTGTGCTCCGTAGCCCGCCCGAAAACCGAAGCGAGCTGAGTACCGGCATGAGCGAGTTGTCCCACGTCTCGGTTACGGCGCTCAAGGGCGTTGGCGAGGCCATGGCTGAAAAGCTCGCGAAAGTCGGCCTGGAAAACCTGCAAGACGTCTTGTTCCACCTGCCGCTGCGTTACCAGGATCGCACCCGAGTGGTGCCCATCGGCCAGTTGCGCCCCGGCCAGGACGCAGTGATCGAAGGCACGGTCAGCGGCGCAGACGTAGTGATGGGCAAGCGGCGCAGCTTGCTGGTGCGTCTGAACGATGGCACTGGCAGTTTGAGCCTGCGTTTCTATCACTTCAGCAATGCCCAGAAAGACGGCCTCAAGCGCGGCACCCACATCCGCTGTTTTGGTGAGGCCCGCCCGGGCGCGTCCGGGCTGGAAATCTACCATCCGGAATACCGTGCGCTGACCGGCAGTGAGTCACCTCCTGTTGAACAGACCCTGACGCCCATTTACCCAACGACCGAGGGCCTGACCCAGCAGCGCTTGCGCCAGCTGAGCCAGCAGACCCTGGCCATGCTCGGGCCGAAAAGCCTGCCCGACTGGTTGCCGGAAGAACTCGCCCGGGATTACCAGCTCGCTCCGCTGGACGAGGCGATTCGCTACCTGCATCACCCGCCAGCGGACGCCGACGTTGACGAACTGGCGTTGGGGCATCACTGGGCGCAGCATCGGCTGGCGTTCGAAGAACTGCTCACTCACCAACTGTCCCAACAGCGCCTGCGCGAAAGCCTGCGTTCCCAGCGAGCCCCGGCCTTGCCGCTGGCGAAAAAGCTGCCGAAACAATTTCTCGCCAACCTGGGCTTTCCGCCTACCGGCGCTCAGCAGCGGGTAGGCAAAGAAGTTGCCTACGACCTTAGCCAGCCAGAGCCCATGCTGCGCCTGATTCAGGGTGATGTCGGCGCGGGCAAGACCGTCGTCGCTGCGCTGGCGGCTCTGCAGGCGCTGGAAGCCGGGTATCAGGTGGCATTGATGGCGCCCACCGAGATCCTCGCCGAGCAGCATTACATCAACTTCAAACGCTGGCTTGAGCCGCTGGGTATCGAAGTGGCGTGGCTGGCGGGCAAGCTCAAAGGCAAGGCACGGGTCACTTCGCTGGAGCAGATCGCGACCGGCACACCGATGGTGGTCGGCACCCATGCGCTGTTTCAGGATGAGGTGCAGTTCAAGAACCTCGCTCTGGTCATCATCGACGAGCAGCATCGGTTCGGCGTGCAGCAGCGTCTGGCGCTGCGCAAAAAAGGCGTCGGTGGCCTCATGTGTCCGCATCAACTGATCATGACCGCCACGCCGATCCCGCGAACGCTGGCCATGAGTGCCTACGCAGACCTCGACACCTCGATCCTCGACGAACTGCCCCCGGGCCGTACGCCGGTCAACACTGTGCTGGTGGTCGACACCCGGCGTATCGAAGTGATCGAGCGGGTGCGCGCAGCCTGTGCTGAAGGCCGTCAGGCGTATTGGGTCTGCACCTTGATCGAAGAGTCCGAGGAGCTCACCTGTCAGGCGGCCGAGACATCATTCGAAGAGCTGACCAGTGCGCTGGGCGAATTCCGGGTCGGTTTGATCCATGGTCGAATGAAGCCTGCGGAAAAAGCGGCGGTCATGGCTGAATTCAAGCAAGGTGCCTTGCAATTGCTGGTAGCTACGACGGTGATTGAAGTCGGCGTCGACGTGCCCAACGCCAGCCTGATGATCATCGAAAACCCTGAGCGCCTGGGGCTGGCCCAACTGCACCAGCTGCGCGGCCGGGTCGGGCGTGGCAGTGCGGTCAGCCATTGCGTACTGCTGTATCACCCACCGTTGTCACAAATCGGTCGTCAGCGGTTGGGCATCATGCGCGAAACCAACGATGGCTTTGTGATTGCCGAGAAGGATCTGGAATTGCGCGGCCCCGGCGAGATGCTCGGGACCCGGCAGACCGGGCTGCTGCAGTTCAAGGTGGCCGATCTGATGCGCGACGCGGACCTGCTGCCTGCCGTGCGCGACGCCGCCCAGGCACTGCTCGAACGCTGGCCGCAACACGTCAGCCCGCTGCTGGAGCGCTGGTTGCGTCACGGTCAGCAATACGGTCAGGTGTGACGCAGGTCATCGCAATGACGATCGCATCACACCGTTAACAGCCAAGCTGGTTATACTTCAGCGACTGTAAGAAAACGGATACTGACCATGACAGAAGTTGCTCACGTCGATGAAGCTCCTCATACGCCGTCCGTCATTCGGCAATTGCTCGGTAAACTAGCGATCAACTACCGCGAGGTCCCTGAGGACCCGCTGCTGCCTGACGAACGCAAGGTCCAGGCGGTGTTGGTCGAGGACGCCGTGGGCGCACTTCTGATCCTGTTCCCTCAAAGCCAGTTGCTGGACCTCAGCCGCATCACTGAACTGACCGGCCGCAAGCTGGTGGCCGTGCCGCATGCCCGCCTGCTCAAGATGCTCAGCAAGCACAGCCTGCAAGTGTTGCCAGGCGTGCCTGCGCTGACCAGTTCGCCTTGTCTGTATGACGAGCGCCTGCTGCAGGAGTCGTCGGTACTGATTGGCTCGGGCGAACCCGGTGTCTTGCTGGAAGTCAGCAGTGATGATTTCAAGACCATGCTCAGCAAGGCGAGCGCTGCGCGTTTCGGCGAATTGCTGAGCACCATCCAGCCCAATCTTGATCGCCCTGATGACGACCGCGAGGAAATCACCCAGGCAATGCACGCGTTCACGGCGCGTCGCATTCAGCAACGCCTGGAAGCCACGCTGGAAATCCCGCCACTGGCCGAGACAGCGCAGAAAATCATCAAGTTGCGGGTCGATCCCGATGCGACCATCGATGACATCACCGGTGTCGTCGAGACCGATCCGGCGCTCGCCGCCCAAGTGGTGAGCTGGGCGGCTTCGCCTTACTACGCGTCGACCGGCAAGATCCGTTCGGTAGAAGACGCCATTGTTCGGGTGCTGGGTTTTGACCTGGTGATCAACCTGGCGCTGGGCCTGGCGCTGGGCAAGACCTTGAGTCTGCCCAAGGATCATCCGCAGCAGACCACGCCTTACTGGCAGCAGTCGATCTACACGGCCGCCGTCATCGAAGGGCTGACCCGCGCGATTCCACGTGCGCAGCGCCCGGAAGCAGGCCTGACTTATCTGGCCGGGCTGCTGCACAACTTTGGCTATCTGCTGTTGGCGCATGTCTTCCCGCCGCATTTTTCGCTGATCTGCCGCCAACTGGAGGTCAATCCGCACCTGCATCACAGCTATGTCGAGCAGCACCTGCTGGGTATCAGCCGCGAGCAGATGGGCTCCTGGCTGATGCGCTACTGGGACATGCCGGACGAACTGTGCACGGCCCTGCGCTTTCAACATGACCCGACCTACGACGGTGAGCATTGCGAATATGCCAACCTGGTTTACCTCGCGGTTCGCCTGTTACGCCAGAACGGTATTGGCTCCGGCCCACAGGAAGTGATTCCTGACGAGATCTACACCCGCCTGAACCTGTCCCGTGACAAGGCTGAAGATTCAGTGCGCAAAGTGCTTGAAGCCGAAGTGCTGCTGCGCGAACTGGCTTCGCAGTTTTCCACCTGACGTTGAAGTCCCTCTGGGGGACTTTTTGTTTTCCTGCAAGGCTTCTGGAAGCGCATAAAGGTCTTGGCAGACCTCGGACCTGTGGGAGCGAATTCATTCGCGAATAGGCCGGTACGGTCGATGCATTTTCATCGGTCGTGACGCAGCCTTCGCGAATGAATTCGCTCCCACAGGGGTATGCGGTGTGCCTGATGCACCGCGTTCTCTTTAAACCGTTTCCTCTGCCTCCCCCGGCAAGTGCTCATCCAGATGCAGCCAGGGCAGACGGTTGTCGGTCCAGATATGGCGGCTTGCGGGTGCCAGCTCCGGGTGGTCCAGGGTGGCGATGGTCACGTCGATCAACTCGGGGCTGTTGCGCGACAACAGCGCCAGCTGCGCGCCGCAGTTATTGCAGAAGTAGCGCACGCACGTCGGGCCCGAGTCATAGGTCGTCGGGCTGCCTTCGGTCCATTGAAATGAAGTGATGGGCACCGAGATCCAGGTCATGACAATGCCGCCCGAGGTTCTGCGGCAGATCGAGCAGTGGCAATGAGCGATGTCCTGCAAGGGCGCATCGAACTGGTAACGCAAGCTGCCGCAATGGCAGCCGCCGTGGCTGACCTGGTCCATATTCCTTCCCCTGTCTCGCTGATGGTTGATAGATCGTCAGACCCCTCGAACGCGGATTTGTCTTGGGCAACTAAAGCTCAAAGGTTTCAGCAGCGAAAGGTGGATGAAAGCTTGGGCGATTAGGATCCGTTCACCGCCGGCAAAAGACCGGTCAGCCACAGGCGCGTTTTGCGACGCCCAAAGGCCCAGTTAACAACAACAAATGGTGACCCTGATGTGCTCTAGTGCCCTGCTCCATTCCCCGCTTTTGCCCCAACTCCACGCGCCGCTCTTGTTGAGCTGATTCGCCCTTCGCCTTTCCCCAATCGCGTACCGCCTGGAGTATTTCTATGTTGACCTTCCTCGGCTTTGCCATGGTTGTTGCTTTCATGTACTTGATCATGAGCAAGCGCATGTCCGCGCTGATCGCCTTGATCCTGGTACCCATCATTTTTGCCCTGTTCGGCGGTTTCGGCCCTACCATCGGCCCGATGATGCTGGCGGGTATCACCAAGCTTGCGCCGACTGGCGTGATGCTGATGTTCGCCATTCTGTACTTCGCCCTGATGATCGACTCGGGCTTGTTCGACCCGGCGGTGCGCAAGATTCTGCAATGGGTCAAAGGCGACCCGATGAAGGTTTCGGTGGGCACTGCGGTGCTGGCGCTGGTCGTCTCGCTGGACGGTGACGGTGCAACCACTTACATGATCTGCGTTGCCGCCATGCTGCCGCTGTACAGCCGCATCGGCATGAGCCCACGCATCATGGCAGGCCTGATCATTCTGGCCGGCGGCATCATGAACATGACCCCGTGGGGCGGGCCTACGGCTCGTGCCGCCAGCGCCCTGCATGTCGATGCGTCCGATATTTTCGTGCCGATGATTCCGGCCATGTGCGCTGGTGTGATCGCGCTTCTGCTGATTGCCTACTTCTATGGCAAACGTGAGCGCGCTCGTCTGGGCGAACTGCATTTGCATGGCGATGACGCGGACCACAGTGAAATCAGTGTTTCCCAGTTCCCGGACGCTCGCCGTCCAAAACTGATCTGGTTCAACGGTGGCCTGACGCTGGTGCTGATGATCGCGCTGATCATGGGCCTGTTGCCCCTGCCCGTGCTGTTCATGATCGCGTTCAGTATCGCAATGATCATCAACTACCCGAACCTGCAGGATCAGAAAGACCGCATCGCCGCTCACTCCGGCAGCGTGCTGGCAGTCGTCGGTTTGATCTTCGCGGCCGGTATTTTCACCGGTATCCTGACCGGCACCGGCATGGTTGATGCGATGTCCAAAAGCCTGCTGGCGGTCATCCCGGAAGCCATGGGCCCTTACCTGGCGGTGATTACCGCGCTGGTCAGCATGCCGTTCACGTTCTTCATGTCCAACGACGCGTTCTACTATGGCGTGTTGCCGGTACTGGCTGAGGCGGCGTCCCACTACGGTATCAGCCCGGTTGAAATGGCTCGCGCTTCGATCGTCGGCCAGCCGGTTCACTTGCTCAGCCCGCTGGTTCCATCGACTTACCTGCTGGTGGCACTGGCCGGTATCGAGTTCGGTGACCACCAGCGCTTCACCTTGAAGTGGGCAGTACTGATTTGCCTGTGCATAATGGTTGCCGCTTTGCTGATGGGCATTTTCCCGTTCTACAGCAGTCTGTAAACCAAGGCTCAATTGTTGCGCGGTTCGAGCCCGGCGTTAATGCCGGGCTTGTGCCGTTAAAGTTAAACGCTCAAAGGATCACGCAATGGAATGGTTCACCAATCCTGAAATCTGGATTGCTTTCTTCACCCTGACTGCCCTGGAAATCGTTCTGGGCATCGACAACATCATCATGATCTCGATTCTGGTCAGCCGCATGCCCAAGCACTTGCAGGCGCGCACCCGGATCTTCGGCCTGGCGCTGGCCATGGTCACGCGCATCCTGTTGCTGTTGTCGATCACCTGGATCATGCGCCTGACCGCTGATCTGTTCGTGGTCATGGGGCAGGGCATCTCCGGACGGGACATGATCCTGTTCTTCGGTGGTCTGTTCCTTCTGTGGAAAAGCTCGCAAGAGATCTACCACGGCCTGGAAGGCGAAGAAGAATCCGTTGACGGGCCAAAAGGCGCAGGCGGCAAGTTCATCTACACCATCATCCAGATTGCGATCATCGACATCGTGTTCTCGCTGGACTCGGTCATCACCGCAGTAGGCATGGTTTCCCACGTGCCGGTCATGGTTGCGGCCATTGTCGTCGCGGTCCTGGTCATGATGCTGTGCGCTGGCACGATCAGCGACTTCATCGAGAAGCACCCTTCGCTGAAGATGCTCGCGCTGTCGTTCCTGATCGTGGTCGGTACCGTGCTGATTGCCGATGCGTTCGACGTGCATGTGCCAAAAGGCTACGTGTACTTCGCCATGGCGTTCTCGCTGGCCGTGGAAGCCATCAACATCAAGATGCGTATCGCGATGGCTAAAAAGAAAGCCCAGAGCGAGCCCGTCAAGCTGCGCAAGGATGTTCCGGGTCAGTAAACCGGTTGCCTGAATGAATAACGGGGCCATTGCAGGCCCCGTTTTTTTTGCTTGATACACGCCGCCACCCGTTGGAGCGAGGCTTGCCCGCGAAGAATGATCACACGGTTTGTCTGGCAAACCGTATCGCCTTATTCGCGGGCAAGCCTCGCTCCAACAGGTAGCGGAAATCCATCTGGCTGATTTGTTACAGATTTGTTTCAATGGGCCCCGGCGCCGCAAACGCTGGCATTTAAGGCAAAGGCCGACTAAAGGTTACTTACTCTCGTCATCGCGTCATGTGCTGCCACTTTATTCTCTGCCCGAACGGGCAAACCTCAGGGGGCTTTTCGTATGCTGACCCTGCTCGATTTGCTATCGGCTGTCGCCTTGCTGATCTGGGGCACTCACATTGTTCGTACCGGCATTCTGCGGGTGTATGGCGCGCAGTTGCGTCAGGTCATCAGCCAGAACATGTCCAAGCGACCGCTGGCGTTCATCGCCGGGATTCTGGTAACGGCGGTGGTGCAGAGCAGCAACGCCACGGCGATGCTGGTGACTTCATTCGTGGGGCAAGGCCTGATGGCGTTGACTCCGGCGCTGGCGATCATGCTCGGTGCCGACGTCGGCACCGCGTTGATGTCGCGGATCCTGACCTTCGACCTGTCGTGGCTGTCCCCGCTGTTGATTTTCCTCGGGGTGATTTTCTTCCTGTCGCGCAAGCAGACCCGGATCGGCCAACTGGGCCGCGTCGCCATCGGCCTGGGCCTGATCGTGCTGGCTTTGCAGTTGATCGTGACCGCTGCGGCGCCGATCACCCAGAACGCAGGCGTCAAGGTGCTGTTCGCCTCGCTGACCGGCGACTTGCTGCTCGATGCCCTGGTGGGGGCTCTGTTCGCGCTGATTTCCTATTCCAGCCTGGCTGCCGTGTTGCTTACCGCGACCCTGGCCGGGGCGGAAATCATCAGCCTGCCAGTGGCGATCGGTCTGGTGATCGGCGCCAATATCGGCAGCGGCCTGCTGGCTTTTCTCAGCACCAGCATGCAAAACGTCGCCGGACGCCAGGTGGCGCTGGGCAGTCTCTTGTACAAACTGTTCGGTCTGTTACTGATCATTCCGGTGCTCGACCCGCTGGTGCACTGGATCGACAGCTTGGGGTTCAGCCCGCAAGACATGGTTATCGGCTTTCATCTGGTCTACAACACGTCGCGCTGCCTGATCATGCTGCCTACGGTGGGCTGGATGGCCCGCCTGTGTGCGTTTCTGCTGCCGGAGCGGCCCGAAGTCAACGGCCTGGCCAAGCCGCGACATCTGGACCTGACTGCGTTGTCCACGCCCAGCCTGGCGCTGGCCAACGCGGTGCGCGAAACCCTGCGCATGGGCGACCTGATCGAAGGCATGCTCGGCTCGATGCTTGAAGTGCTGCGCGGCACGCAAACCGCGGTGACCCAGGAAATACGTCAGCTCAACGATGACGTCGAAGCGTTGTACAACGCCATCAAGTTGTACTTGGCGCAGATGCCCCGCGAAGACCTCGGCGAGCAGGATAACCGGCGCTGGGCGGAAATTATCGAGCTGACCATCAATCTGGAACTGGCCGCCGGGCTCATCGAGCGCATGCTGCGCAAGGTCCAGCAGCAGAAAACTTCTCAGCGTCGCTCGTTTTCCGAAGTGGGCCTGGAAGAACTCGCCGGTTTGCACTCGCAGTTGCTATCGAACCTGCGTCTGGGGCTGTCGGTTTTCCTCAGTGGCGACCCTGAAAGTGCCCGTCAGCTGCTGCGCGAAAAACGCCGCTTCCGCGCACAGGAAAGACGCCTGGCCCATGCTCACGTCAGTCGCCTGCAACGCAAAGTGGTGCAAAGCATCGAAACCAGCTCGCTGCACCTGGAGCTCATCTCCGACATGAAGCGCCTGAACTCGCTGTTCTGCAGCAGCGCCTATGTGGTGCTCGAAACCGCCGACACCGGCGCGCTGTCCAGCGAAAGCCAGCCCGATCAGCCCGCATAAAAAGACTCGGTGTGAACGTACAGGGCACATCGAAGTCTGTTAAACATACTGGCCCGCAAGGAAGCATGTTTTATGCGTTGCCTGCTGTTCGCTTGTCTGTTTCTGTTATCACTGCCTTCATCTGCTCTCGACCGTTTTCAGGTTGAGGGGTATCTGCTGCCCAACGGTTTGCAGCTGTTGCTCAAACCCGGCTACGAAAAAGGCCATGTGTCGATCCGTCTGGTGGTCGGTATTGGCTTCGATGATTTCGCCTGTGAAGACAAGGAATTGCCGCATTTGCTGGAACACTTGCTGTTCAGCGGCGTGGATGAGTCCGGCGAGGGCGGCCTGGAAGAGCGCATGCAGGCGCTGGGCGGCGACTGGAATGCGTTCACCAGCAACACCGACACCACTTTCGTCATCGAGGCCCCGGCACAGAATCAGCGCAAGGTGCTGGATCTGCTGCTGGAGGTGCTGACTAAAACCCATTTCGAGCAGTCATCGCTCGATACCGTCAAACGCATCGTCGAGCGTGAAGACGGTGGACACTATTCGCACCTGCAACGCTGGCTGGACCGCAAGGACCTGGGCCACAGCGCGAGCAGCCAGTTGGCGGTCGAGCTGGGCCTCAAGTGCGCCGAACGTCCGCAAGTGGGGCACATCGAACTGGAACGTATCGAGGAAGTGTTCAAGGCCTGGTACGCGCCCAACAACATGACGTTGATCGTGGTTGGCGACCTGGATCGGCTGCTGCCCGGATACCTGGAGCGCACCTACGGCGAGCTGGATGCAGTCGATCCCACCGAGCACCGACCCTTGCCCGACGCCAGTGACAACGCCGACACTGAGCGCAGCCTGATCCGTGGCGGGCTGGGCGATGGGGCGCGGTTGCATCTGATTTACCCCGAGCCACTGCTGGATGACCAGCCGGACGAAGCGCTGCAGCTGCTCGATGATTATCTCGAATGGGCGCTGTACAGCGATTTGCGCCTCAAGCGTGGCTTATCCTACGGGCCGTGGGTTGATCGCGAAGTATTCGGCGGCAGCGGTTTCATGAGCCTCAATGCCGATGTGGAAGGCGACGACGTCGAGCAGGCCAAGGATGCCATCGATGAAGTGCTCAATCATTTGCAGGCTGATGGCCTGGATCCGGCGACTTTCGCCCGCATCAAGCAGGCGGCCATCGCCAAACAGGCATGGACGGTTCAGGGCAACAGCGCGCTGGCGGACTATTATTGGGGCGCACTCAACGACTATGAAAAAGGCCGCTTCGCTGATCCGGGCAAACGCCTCAAGGCCGTCAGCCTGGACAGCGCCAATCGCGTCATGCGCGAACTGTTGGCGCAGAAAGGGTATTGGCGAGTCGAGCAACCGCTGCTGAGTTACAACCAGCTGTACTGGCTGGTAGTGGCGGCGACTGCCCTGGTGGTGCTGCTGATCGCGTGGCGGATAAGCGTGTATCGCCGCAGGCGGTAGACCTGAGAGCGCATTCCCTGTTGGAGCGAGGCTTGCCCGCGATAAGGCTGGACGCGGTTCACTTTTAGAATGGCGGTGCCCTTATCGCGGGCAAGCACCGCTCCCACAGCGCTGTTATCCTGCTGGCGTTTTTTTTCCTGACCTTCAAGTGAATTATCCAAATGCCTGAATGGAAATCCCTGCTCAACCGCGTAATCGGCCTGATGAAACGCTATCCAGGCCTGATTGCGGCGGGTGGTTTCATATCGGGGATCGCCAGCTTCATTCTGGTGGATCGTCAGGAAGGGCTGGCGACCTGGATTGCCGTGGTGATGCTGGTCAGCTGGCTGTGGCTGATGGTCGAAAGCAGCGCCATGGTCCTGTTCACCAAAGTCTTCAAGCGCGAGATTCCGTCCGGGCTGCTGCGTTACGGCACGCAGATGATCCATCAGGAAAGCCTGTTTTTCGTGCTGCCGTTCTTCTTCATCACCACCACCTGGAACAGCGCCCAGGCAGTGTTTACCGGCCTGCTCGGTGCGGCGGGACTGATTTCGATCATCGATCCGCTGTATTACAAATGGCTCGCGCCCCGGCGCTGGCTGTTCATGGCGCTGCACACCTTGACGTTGTTCGCCGCGCTGCTGACTGCCTTGCCGATCATCCTGCACCTGACCACCGCCGAGAGTTACAAACTGTCGCTGGGCATCGCCATGCTCTTGTCGTTCCCGAGTCTGGCGTCGAGCTTCCCGATGAACACATTCAGACGCGCGCTCGGCGTGGTGGTAGCGATCCTGATGATTGGCGGTGCGGGCTGGCTGCTGCGGTCCTGGGTGCCGCCCGCGACCCTGTGGCTGACCGAGGTCGCGGTCAGCACCGACTTCGACAACAAGAACCGCAAGCCGGGCGAGAGCATCACCGAAATCAGCGTGAATCAGCTGCGCGCGGGCGGGCTGTACGCCTACACCTCGATCAACGCGCCTCGCGGTCTGGAAGAGCGTATCTATCATGTATGGCGGCACAACGGCGAAGAGGGTGAGCGCATCGCGCTGGATATTCATGGCGGGCGCAAAGAAGGCTATCGTGCCTGGACCCACAAACAGAATTTCCCTCAGGACGCGACCGGTAACTGGCAGGTGAGGGTATTGACCGAAGACGGGCAAATGATCGGCGTGCTGCGCTTCAAGGTCACGGAATCAGACCAGCCGGCGGTGACGCGTCAGTCGGGCAGGTTGAACCGCCTCAAGCCAGGCGGCGACGACAGCCGCTCACAAGGCGCAGGGCGCGAAGACTCGAAAGCCAAAGAGGCTACGCCCGCCACTGACAAGCCTGCTGGCAAGGAGCCAGCAGCAGAGCCTGCCACTGAAGAACCTGAAGTTGCGGCCCCGAACGGAAACTGACAGGCACCTCCATGACCACGCCGCTTTCTGCATCTGCCGAAGAGGTTTACGCCAACACCTGCGGTGGGCCGGGCAGCGCCTTGCTGGATGTGGCCAGTCACCCGGCGCAGCTGCGGATTGCTGGCGACTGGACCCTGGCGCATTACTCGGCGCTCAAGCGTCAGACCGACGAATTGGGCAGTAACTACGATGCCAACGTTGCCGTGGACCTCAGCGGCCTGCACGCCCTGGACACCGCTGGCGCGTCATTGCTGGTCGAGTTGCTCGGTACGCAGCGCCTGGCTCTGCTGGCAGTGCAGGCTCCGGATTTGCCTGTTTCCAGCCGCGCCTTGTTGCAGACTATCCAGTCGGCATTGTGTGATTACTGCGCGCCGGTCAAAGAGCCTGAAACAGCAGTCAGCCTGCAGGTGCTGGCCCGTATCGGCGGCGCGGTCTACACGCTGTGGAGCGATACGTTGCAGCTGCTGGGCTTTATCGGCCTGATCATCGAAACCCTGCTGCGCAATCTGTTGCGCCCCCGGCGCTGGCGCCTGACTTCGGTGTTGGTGCACATTGAACAGACCGGCCTGGACGCTGCGCCTATCGTGGCGCTGCTGACCTTCCTGGTAGGCGCGGTGGTGGCCTTTCTTGGCGCGACGATACTCAAGACATTTGGGGCGACGATCTTTACCGTGAACCTGGTTGCGTTCTCCTTTCTGCGGGAATTCGGGGTGCTGCTGACGGCGATCCTCATGGCCGGGCGCACGGCCAGTGCTTTCGCCGCACAGATTGGCTCGATGAAAGCCAATGAAGAAATCGACGCCGTGCGCACCCTGGGCCTGAGCCCGGTGGAGCTGCTGGTGCTGCCACGGGTACTGGCGCTGCTGGTGTCGTTGCCGCTGCTGACGTTTCTGGCAATGATTTGCGGGATTATCGGCGGTGGCGTGGTTTGCGCCGTGTCGCTGGATATATCCCCGGCCATGTTCCTTGCATTGCTGCAAAAGGACATCGGCGTCGAGCACTTTCTGGTGGGCATGGTCAAGGCGCCGGTGTTCGCTTTCCTGATTGCGGCGATTGGTTGCCTGGAAGGTTTCAAGGTCAGTGGCAGCGCCGAGTCGGTGGGTGCGCATACCACCTCCAGTGTGGTGCAGTCGATTTTTGTGGTGATCGTGCTTGATGCCATGGCGGCATTGTTTTTCATGGAGATGGGCTGGTGAGCAAGGTGCCGATACGTCGTGAGGCGGTGATCGAAGTGCGCGGGCTGGGCAATCGGTTCGGGGCGCAGAGCGTGCACGAGCACCTCGATCTGGATTTGTACAAAGGCGAAATTCTGGCGGTGGTCGGCGGTTCGGGCAGTGGTAAATCCGTGCTGTTGCGCAGCATCGTCGGCCTGCGTCGGCCCGATGCGGGCAGTGTGCAAGTGTTCGGTCAGGACCTGCAGAACCTGTCAGAGCGGGAACGCTCCCAGGTCGAGCGACGTTTCGGCGTACTGTTCCAGAAGGGCGCGTTGTTTTCGTCGCTGACACTCACCGAGAATGTCGCGCTGCCGCTGATCGAACATGCCGGGCTGAGCCGCGATGAGGCCGAGCATCTGGCGGGAGTCAAACTGGCCCTGGCCGGGTTGCCGCTGTCTTCGGCGCACAAGTATCCGGCGTCCTTGTCCGGCGGGATGATCAAGCGCGCCGCTCTGGCACGGGCGCTGGCCCTGGATCCGGACATCCTGTTCCTTGACGAACCCACCGCCGGGCTGGATCCGATTGGCGCGGCAGCGTTCGATCAACTGATTCTGACCTTGCGCGATGCCTTGGGCTTGAGCGTGTTTCTGGTGACGCACGACCTGGACACCCTCTATACCATCACTGATCGGGTCGCCGTGCTGTCGCAAAAACGGGTGCTGGTTGCTGACCGGATCGACAAAGTCTCGGCCACTCAAGATGCCTGGATTCACGAATACTTCCATGGCCCGCGTGGCCGGGCGGCATACTCCGCCTCTATGCAGAAGGAGGTCTGAGGATGGAAACCCGCGCCCATCATGTGTTGATCGGCCTGTTCACCGTGCTCGTCGTGGCGGCTGCGCTGCTGTTCGGGTTATGGCTGGCCAAGTCCAGTGTCGACACGGCGTTCAAGGATTACGAAGTGGTGTTCAACGAGGCGGTGACCGGTCTTTCACGGGGCAGTGCCGTGCAATACAGCGGGATCCGGATCGGTGACGTCATCGAATTGCGCCTGGACCCCAAAGACCCGCGCCGGGTGCTGGCGCAGATTCGAATAGTCGGCAATACGCCCATCAAGCAGGACACCCAGGCCAAGCTGGCGCTGACCGGCATTACCGGCGGCTCGATCATTCAGCTCAGCGGCGGTACGCCACAAAGCCCGGAACTGACCGGCAAGGATGGCAACCTGCCGACCATCATCGCCTCGCCGTCACCGATCGCGCGGTTGCTCAACGACAGCAACGACATGATGAGCAGCATCAGCCAGCTCATGCACAACGCCAATACGATGTTTTCCCCTGAGAACGTGCGCAACCTCAGTCGTACGCTTGATCATCTGGAGCAGACCACCGGTGCGATTGCCGATCAGCGTGATGACATCCGCCAGAGCCTCAAGCAGTTGGCACACGTCGGCAAACAGGCCAGTGCCACTCTGGAACAGACCGCCGCCCTGATGCGCCATGCCAATGGCCTGCTCAACAGCGACGGCAAGCAGATGTTCAGCAGCGCCGAGCGAGCAATGAAGTCGCTGGAACAGAGCAGTGCGACCATCAACAGCGTGCTCAACGACAACCAGCGTTCGCTGGACACCGGTTTGCAGGGCTTGAGCGAGCTGGGTCCGGCGGTTCGTGAATTGCGCGACACGCTGTCCTCGCTACGCGCCATATCCCGCCGCCTTGAAGCCAATCCCAGCGGGTACCTGCTGGGCAGCGACAAGAACAAGGAGTTTGAGCCATGAGGATTATTGCGGACAACGAAACTGACGGAGCGCGCTTGCCCGCGATTGCGTCAGATCAGGCGCTGAATTTGTCGACTGGCAGATCGAATCACGGGCAGGCGCGCTCCTGCGGATGGGCGCTGCTGTGCTGCCTTGCTCTACTCAGCGCCTGCTCTATCCTGCCCAGATCCGAACCTTCCGATGTTTACCGTTTGCCCGTCAGCGCTGCGGCCTCCAGCACCGCGCAAGCGGTACAGTGGTCGCTGCGCCTGGCCCGGCCCAAAGCCAGTGAAACGCTGGATAGCCCGCGCATTGCCGTTGTGCCGCAAGGTAATGTGATCAGCAGCTACAAAGGCGCACGCTGGACAGACCCGGCGCCGGTGTTGTGGCGTAACCGGCTGCTGGATGCGTTTGCCAGCGACGGGCGCGTGCAGTTGCTGAGCACGGACGACAGCAACCTGCAGGCGGATTTTGAACTCGGCGGGGAATTGCAGGCCTTTCAGAGTGAATACCGTGGCCAGGCCATCGAGGTGCTGATTCGCCTGGATGCTCGGCTGGTCAGTGATGACCAGCGGATAATCGCCAGTCGCCGCTTTGAAGTACGCCAGCCGGTTGGCGACAAGCACGTACCGGACGTTGTCGCGGCATTCGGCAAGGCCAGTGATGGATTGACGGCCCAGGTGCTGCGCTGGACCGTCGAGCAAGGCCAGCAGCACTATGTCGCTGTGGCGCCGAAGAACCAGTAGCAGACGAATATTGCCGCAACCACGCCGGCAAATTCAGCCAGCAGTGCACAGCCCACCGCGTGACGGGCGCGTTGAATACCCACTGCGCCGAAGTACACGGCCAGCACGTAGAACGTGGTTTCGGTGCTGCCCTGAATGGTCGCCGCCGCCAGGGCCGCAAAGCTGTCCACGCCCTGAGTCTGCATGGTCTCGATCAGCAGCGCCCGAGCGGCGCTGCCCGAGAAGGGTTTGACCATCGCCGTGGGCAGCGCATCGACAAAGCGCGTATCCAGACCCAGCCACTGCACCAGGTGGCGAATACCTTCCAGGCCCAGGTCCAGCGCCCCCGAGGCGCGTAGCACACCCACCGCGCAAAGCATTGCCACCAGGTACGGCAACAGGCCTTTGGCGACGTCGAACCCTTCCTTGGCACCCTCGACGAATGCCTCGTACACCTGCACTTTGCGTAATGCGCCAATCACCAGAAACATGATGATCAGCCCGAACAGCGTCAGGTTGCCGAGGATCGAGGACAGGCCTGCCAGCGCCGCAGCCGACATCGTTGCCAGCAACGCCATGAAACCGCCGAGGATCAGCGCGCCGGGGATCAGATATGCCAGCACCACCGGGTCCCAAAGACGCAGGCGCTGCATGAAGGCCACGGACAGCAGACCAACCACGGTCGAGGCGCTGGTTGCCAGCAGAATGGGCAGGAACACCAGGGTCGGATCGACCGCGCCTTGTTGCGCGCGATACATGAAAATCGAGACCGGCAGCAGCGTCAGCGAGGAGGCGTTGAGCACCAGAAACAGAATCTGCGCGTTGCTGGCAATGGTCGGGCTGGGGTTGAGCTCTTGCAGCGAACGCATGGCCTTGAGGCCGATGGGCGTTGCGGCGTTATCCAGGCCCAGGGCGTTGGCGGCAAAGTTCAGGGTAATCAGGCCCAGCGCCGGGTGCCCGCGTGGGACTTCCGGCATCAGGCGCAGAAACAGGGGGCCGAGGACTTTCGCCAGCCAGTCGACGATGCCGGCCTTTTCCGCAATTCGCAGAAAACCAAGCCACAGCGTCAGGGTGCCGAACAGCAGGACCATGACTTCGACCGACAGCTTGGCCATGGCGAAGATGCTCTCGACCATGGCGGCAAAGATGCCCGCGTTACCGCCAATCAGCCATTGCCCGAATGCGGACACCGCCGCAACAAGAAAAAAACCGAGCCATAAGCCGTTGAGCATTCAAAAGTCCCCCGCAAGATGCCGCGATGATAGCGGCGGCGGGGCAAACAACAAACCCTTAAGGTGCCGTCTTCTTCTGTAGGAGGTCCTAAAGCTTAAACTGAATCTGTGGGAGCGAGCTTGCTCGCGAATGGGGAGGTACATTCAGCATATTCTCGGAGGCTGAAATATAGTCTTCGCAAGCAAGCTTGCTCCCACAGGTTCGGCTGTTAACGGCTTAGCGCAAAATCTTCGGCGCTTCGTCGCGTGGCAGGTTGTTGTGCTGCATCGGCTGCTCGGTGTATTCGATTTCACCGCGCAGTTGCTCGCGCAGCTGACGGGCGACGTCCATGCCGATGGATTTCGATACGTCACGCACCACGCGGCCACGGTTGAGGGAGACCTTGATATCCCGGCCGTTGACCAGCTTGGTGTCCTGGCCTTCGCCCATGGCGGTGAACGCCGAGGTGATTTCGAAGGTGCGGGTGTTGATCAGGCTGAAGTCGCTCACCAGGGTCAGCCCCAGAATCGCCGAGTGGCTGTCAGTGTTGGCCAGCTCACCGATGTCCTGACGGAAATCGATGTCCGAGACCGTCCCGAACAGCACGTAATCCGCGCCTTTGAAATTGCCGTTCTTGATCCGCTTGATGACGTCGTAGACGTCCTCTTTGGACTTGGCGGTATAAGGCGTGCCTTGCACCAGCTGGAACATTCCGGACTTGAGGATCTCGCCCTTGATGTCGCCACTGAATTTACGCAGCTCGCCCTGTTCGATGTAGCTGTAGCGCTCTTCATACTCGTTGTAACTGGCCGAGCCGCTGGCGCTGTAGGCATTGGCGCGGATATTACTCTGCGCCGAAACCGTGTGGATGTAGTGCTCCACGCGCTGCTGGAAGGCCATGTCGGTGACTGCGATTTTCGGCGCGGCCTGAACGCCAAAAGCGCACATCAGGCCGAAGATGCCAATCCATGCACGCATTGCTTAGCGCTCCGTGGTCTTGCGAATTTCTTTCTCGTCCATCCACTCGGCCAGCCCGCTTTCAACATCGATCAGTTGCAGGCTGAATTTGTAGAAGACGTCCTTGTAATCGCTGCTGCGCTTGACGATGGAGCTGATCGAACCTTCCAGGCGGTACTTGGCGGCGATCATGTTGCCGGTCTTGCTGACGGTTGACTGTTTGTACAGGCCGCTCTGGTTCTGCAGCTTGAGCTGGTCAACCTGGCTTTGCATCTGGGTGTTGTCGCTGGCGAAGCGGGCAGTGCCGCTTTTCATCAGCTGGGTTTTGATCGAAGTGGTGATTTCGCGAGTATCGATGTATTCGCTGGTCTTGTTCTTCACGTCGTAGACCTGCACCACCGGGCGGCCTTGCAGGATGCCGGATTGCGCGAGTGAGCGGGTCATCGACTCGGCGATCATCTGCAGGTCGGTGGAGCCGAATTCGTTGGTGACGGTTTCTACCGCTTTGGTGTCGCCGTAGCTGATGTTCTTGCTGCCCAGGGACGGCGAGTTGTTGGCGCAGCCGGTGGCCAGCAGGGCGACGGCAGCGATGGAGTAGAGGCGGATCGACAACATGGGAAAGTTCTCTTCAACTGAACAAAATAAGGTGCGAATCAAGGCGTCTTCACTTCGAGGCGAAAGTCAGTGGCTTTCGGCACTGGCGCAATGGCGGGCAGGTAGCTGGTCTGAGAGCCATAAAGCGTCACGCTTTTCCAGCCTTCGGGATCGGCCACCGGGAAGCCATCGTTACCCAGCCAGGCGAAGCGGTAATACATCTGCTTGTTGTAGCTGCTGGTGTTATTGAGCTGCACATTGACGGTGAGAAAGCCGTTTTCCCGTGCGACGCGCATGGCGCCTACCTCGATGTTTTTCATGTCGCCCATGGCGACCACCTTGCTCGCGGCGCTGCCGGGTGCCGGAAGTGGAGGGGTTGCGCAACCGGCGAGAAGGGCCAGCGCCAACACGCCGAGAATCTTGATACGCATGGAGAAGCTCCGTTCAGGGTTGTTTGGTGGTGGCGACTGCTTGCTGCACAGGCGCTGGCGTCAGGTGTGCGGCGAGGCCGTCGGTGTAGACCTGATTGCCAATCGCCCGCAGAGCGACGACCTGATAACGCTGGTCGATTTTGACGTCCACTTTGGTGCCACCCGTGGAAGAAGGCAGGATGACCTGATGCGTTCCTTGTGGCAGGCGCAGGCGAGCGACCAGCGTGTTATCCGGCAGCGTACGCCAGGTGCGGGTGTCAGCACCTTCGGTGATTGCCGAGGCAATGCCAACGGCCAGGCCGGCCAGAGGGTTCACGTCATTGAGCTGCTTCTGGGCAACGCCGCGGGTAATGGCCCGGACCGTGGTGCGCAGAATGATCCCCGGCATGTCATCGCGCAGTGCGCGGCGGGACATGTCGGTGGTGCTGTTGAGCTTGGTCAGATTGATCTGCTGGCCATCGAGGCCGATCTGGGTAAAGGCAGCCGTGGTGGTGTCAGGCTTGATCACCGGGAAAGACAGCGGCGTGATCACCAGATTGCCGCTGATCGGCAGTGGCAGCGGGATGCGTACCGAGTCGCGGGCAGGCGCGAAGCCGCTTTGCACCACAATCAGGACTTCGCTGTAGCCGTCCTTGCTTTCCTTGCTGTCGAGTTTGAGCAGCGCTTCGTCGAGCAGCGGAGTGTTGGGGCGCAGTTCTGCAGCCTTGCGATAACCCGGTGCGGCGAGGCCCTTTTCACCCATGGCTTCATAGACGAAACCCGACAGGTAGTGACTGAACGCGCTCTGATAGCTGTTCTTCAAGCCGACGACTTCCGGCGCATCCAGTGACGCGACCGGGTAACCCTGCAACTCCTTGAACTGGGTTTTGACGCCCTTGCTCTCCGCTTCTTCTTCGCTCTTGGCGTATTCCTTGTCGCGCAGCTCGGCAATCACCGCTTCACGTTCGTGAGTCTTTTTGATCTCGACGCGGGCGCCTTCGAAGTCGTTTTTCGCGAGTAGATTCAGGGCCATCTGGGTCGTCAGCATGACCTTTTCGTAGTCATAGCCTTCGTAGCGACGCACCTTGTCGTTGACCAGGAAACTGCCGAACTGCGACAGGTACTTGTCGGTGTCGAGCTTGACCGACTCTTCCCATTTGTAGACCACCAGATCGGCCGCCCGCCATGCGGTCTGGCTGCCCGCGAGGTCACCCTTGGCGCGCAGCAGTTCGCCTTTCTCGAAGTAGTAGAGGAGATCTTTGTCAGCACTGGTGTTGTTCTTCTCAAGGATGCCCAGCGCGCCATCGACATTGCCGGTGGTGAGTTGCTGGTTGGTTTCCTTGAGTTCGCTGTCGTAACTACGGAATGCGGAGCAGCCTGCGAGTTGCACAGCCGCGAACAACGCGAGCGCAGTAAAGGCACGAGAAGACATAGAGCTTCGTTCCTTGAAAATCGATAGCAGGGCAAAGGCCAGCCGCTATGCAAATCCGTTTGATCAAGCAGCCCGGCTGCTTGGTGAGCCCTTTTCGTTACGAGTTGTGAGTTCGCAAGGCAAGGGCGCGGGATTATAAGCCGCATTCCAGAGCTGACAACGGCTTTTTGGCTGCCTACAGGTATTACAGCCGTTTCCTACGTTGGAGTAGAGAACTGCCTCACAGAATGTCTGTCAGAAGCGTCGTTTTCTGAGGCGTGAAGGGTTTCGGCCGCAGCGCTGGCTGTGCAAATATTCACCGCTGTCCCTAGCCGTTCGATGAGAAAGGAGAGCGTGTTTTGCCCATTTCAACAGCCAGCCCCATCCAGGTTTTGCGCTTTGAGCCAACCGACCAGCAGGGCGTGATTGACGTCATTGTGCCGATCCAGCGCGAAGAGTTCGGCATCGCCATTACGGCTGAGGATCAGCCTGATCTACAGGCGATTCCCGCTTTTTATCAAGTCGGCAGTGGCGATTTCTGGGTGGCTAAGAAAGACGGCCGGATTATCGGCACCATCGGCCTCAAAGATATCGGGAATCAGCAGGCAGCGCTGCGCAAAATGTTCGTCTCGGCAGCTTTTCGTGGCCGCGAATATGGCGTCGCGGCGTTGCTGCTCAGCACTCTGACCGAAGAGGCTGGCAAGCGCGGGGTGAAAGACCTCTACCTGGGCACCACCGACAAATTCCTTGCCGCACACCGTTTCTATGAGAAGCACGGGTTTGTGGAAGTAGCGAAGGCTGAGCTGCCCCAGAGCTTTCCGCTGATGAAGGTGGACAGCAAGTTTTATGTGTTGCGTGGTTGACCATCCGCAGGAGTGGCTAAAGCCGCCACGCAGATCGTGTTTGCTGCGCGACGGCGGCGGGGCCGGATATGGGTAAAACGCTTAACCCAGCGGGTTGAAGCCTTCCCCCGCCGAGCAGAAACGCTGTTCGATGGCTTTGCTGGAATCGCTGCGATCAGTGCCTGAGCGTTTGCCCCATTCCCGGCATTTTTCCCGGAAATAGACCTTCGCGCCCTTGCGACATTCGCGGTATTCAATCGAACCGCGTCGGTAGTTGGTGCAGACGCTGCTGCCTTCGATGCGATTGTCGTTGATCGCCCATTCAGCCGCGTAAGTGCGTTTGCCGTCCCATTGCCAGACGGTGGCGGTTTCGACGTTGTAGGCGGTGAGGCGTTTAGTGCGAGCCGGAAGCTGATCGGCTTTGTACTGGGCCATGTAGGACGCTGACACCATGCCTTGTGCGTCAGGGTTGTTGACTGAACGCGGAAACTGCCCGTAACGACAGGTCGCAACGGCCTCGTCGATGATGTTGTCCGGTTTTATGCAATCGGCCAGAGGCTTGGCCGCGATCAGCGCGTCAGAGGTATAGATGGGCGGGACGGGGTTGGAAATGGCGGGTTTGATGACGGGGGCAGGGTGGCTGGCGGTCACCTGGCTGACTGCGCTTTGCAGCGTGCCGGGGGCATTGAACAGCAGGCAGGCCACAGCTGCACAGAAAATCAGCAGGGCACAGACGTTGCGCCAGGTATGCGACGTGCGAGTCGGCGCTGCATAGCGCTCGTCATCGGGGTGCGCGCTGATCGCTTCGTGTGCATGCAGATCTTCATGATCGCGGTGCTTGCTGGCATCCATCGACACTTCCTTGATGTACATCGCGCGTCCTGCGCCGGGATGCTTGAAGGTTAAACCTGATGAACGTGTTTCGCCAGCGTTACACTGACGTCGCGCAGCGCTGGCGGCGTGTTCCGGTTATCGCCAGGCGCATGAAATACCGGCTTGCCCCGTCTTCGAGGCGTTTTTAACAACCTGTAACGGTTTATTCCCGGCGCCGGATAGCCCTATGATGGTCGGCACGCTCGTCCGATGAAGGAACTGCACATGCCCTTGCCGTCCATGAAAGACCAATTCGCCGCATTGATCGCTGCGCCGTCGGTGAGCTGCACCCAGCCGTCGCTGGATCAGTCCAACCGCGCGGTGATTGATCTGCTGGCCGGCTGGCTGGGCGATCTGGGTTTTGCCTGTGACATCCAGCAGGTATCGCCGGGCAAATTCAATTTGCTGGCGAGCTTTGGCACGGGTCCCGGCGGGCTGGTGTTGGCGGGGCATAGCGACACCGTGCCGTTTGACGGCGCATTGTGGAAAACCGATCCGCTGAAGCTGACCGAAGTCGACAACCGCTGGGTCGGGCTTGGCAGTTGCGACATGAAAGGCTTTTTTGCGTTGATCATCGAAGCCGTGCAGCCGTTTTTGGATAAGCCCTTCAAGCAGCCGCTGCTGATCCTTGCCACCTGCGATGAAGAAAGCTCCATGGCCGGTGCGCGTGCGCTGGCTGATGCCGGTCGCCCGTTGGGCCGCGCCGCCGTGATCGGCGAGCCGACCGGGCTCAAGCCGATCCGCTTGCACAAGGGCGTGATGATGGAGCGCATCGACATCCTCGGCCGCAGCGGGCATTCATCTGATCCGAGTCTGGGGCATAGCGCTCTGGAAGCCATGCACGACGCGATCAGCGAGCTCAAGGGGCTGCGTCAGCAATGGCAGCTTGAATATCGCAATCCGCAGTTCAGCGTACCGACCCCGACGCTGAACTTCGGCTGTATCCATGGCGGCGATAACCCCAACCGGATTTGCGGCCAATGTTCGCTGGAGTTCGATCTGCGACCGCTGCCAGGCATGGACCCCAGCGTGTTACGCGCCGCGATCCGGCAAAAGCTTGCACCGCTGGCTGAGTTGCATCAGGTCAAAATCGATTACGCGCCGCTGTTCCCTGAAGCGCCTCCCTTCGAGCAAGCCGCCGATGCGGAACTGGTGCGGGTTGCCGAACGTCTGACAGGGCATCGCGCCGAGGCAGTCGCGTTTGGCACCGAAGCGGCTTATCTGCAGCGCCTGGGCTGCGAAACACTGGTGCTGGGCCCAGGCGACATTGCGTGTGCGCATCAGCCGGGTGAGTACCTGGAGATGTCACGTTTGCAGCCTACAGTGCGTCTGTTAAGCCAATTGATTGAACATTACTGCCTGAGCCCGCAATGATCCGGGCCTTGCTGACTTTGACGATAAGGAGAGTGCGCGTAATGACATGCCTGTTCCGACGATAACCACGACACGGTTGTGAGTGTTTCTGTCTTTCGTCCTTCTTTCTTCCAGGCTCTCAAAGTTATGCACGAATACGTCAACTGGCTTCGCCACGCTTCCCCTTACATCAACGCCCACCGCGAGCGCACCTTTGTGGTGATGCTGCCCGGCGATGGTGTGGATCACCCCAACTTCGGCAATATCGTCCACGACCTGGTGCTGTTGCACAGCCTCGGCGTGCGGCTGGTACTGGTTCACGGTTCGCGCCCGCAAATTGAAAGCCGCCTGGCGGCGCGAGGCCTGACGCCTCAGTACCACCGCAACTTGCGAGTCACTGATGCAGCAACGCTGGAGTGCGTGATCGATGCGGTCGGGCACCTGCGTATCGACATCGAAGCGCGGTTGTCCATGGACATGGCGGCTTCGCCGATGCAGGGCTCACGGTTGCGCGTGACCAGCGGCAATCTGGTCACGGCCCGGCCCATCGGCGTGCTCGAAGGCGTGGATTACCAGCACACTGGCGAAGTGCGCCGGATCGACCGCAAAGGCATCAATCGTCTGCTCGATGAGCGCCATATCGTGCTGCTCTCGCCGATGGGTTATTCGCCGACCGGGGAAATTTTCAATATTGCCTGCGAAGACGTCGCGACCCGCGCCGCCGTGGATCTGGGCGCCGACAAGTTGCTGCTGTTTGGCGAGGAGCGCGGCTTGATGGACGAGCAAGGCCGCCTGGTGCGCGAACTGCGCCCACAGCAAGTTCCGGCGCATATTTTGCGTCTGGGTACCAACTATCAGGCGGAGCTGCTTGATGCTGCTGCCGAGGCTTGCCGTGGTGGTGTGGGCCGCAGTCACATCGTCAGTTATGTCGAAGACGGCGCGTTGCTTACCGAACTGTTCACCCGTGACGGTGGCGGTACGCTGGTGGCGCAGGAGCAATTCGAACTGGTGCGTGAAGCGGCCATCGAAGACGTCGGCGGCCTGATGGACCTGATCACGCCGCTGGAAGAGCAGGGCATTCTGGTACGTCGCTCTCGGGAGGTGCTGGAGCGTGAAATCGAACAGTTCAGCGTGGTGGAGCGCGAAGGGCTGATCATTGCCTGTGCGGCGCTGTATCAGATTGCCGAGTCGGATGCCGGTGAGCTGGCGTGTCTGGCAGTCAACCCCGAATACCGCCACGGCGGGCGTGGCGACGAGTTGCTCGAACGCATCGAAACCCGAGCCCGTGAACAAGGTTTGAAAACCCTGTTCGTCCTCACCACCCGCACCGCCCACTGGTTCCGCGAACGCGGCTTCGAACCCAGCACCGTTGACCGCCTGCCCGCTGCACGTGCGTCGCTGTATAACTTCCAGCGTAATTCGAAGATTTTCGAGAAGGCGTTGTAGCTGGACGGGAGGGTCTGCACTGCAGCCTTCCCGGCTAAAGCCGGTCCTACAGAAGATTGCTCGCGATGCGTCCTATGCCTGTAGGAGCCGAGCTTGCTCGCGAATCAGACGCTGCGGTACATCAGATAAACCGCGTCATCGTTCTTCGCGAGCAAGCTCGGCTCCAACGGATCCAGATGTGTTTCTGGATTAGTTACTGATCCGCAAAATACTCGCCTGATACGCGCCGACGAAGGTGTCGAAATCGACCTTCTCTTCGGTCTGTTCCAGCTCTGCCTGCTCGGCAATCGAGGTGCGGGCCAGGGTTTCGAAATGCGATTGCTCTTCGACACTCAACGGGTTGCTGCGGAAGTACTCGGCGTGGGCCTGGCTCTGGCGGAACGAGAAGGCCGTGAAGCCTTCTTTGTGCTCGGTCATGCTCGCCAGCACCTTGGCAGACGGGGTCAGCGATGCATCGTTGACCTTGGCCTGCTGGGCGGCGATGGATTTGACGTGTTCGTCAGTTCCGTTCGCATCGTCCAGCAACTGAGCGATAGGGGTGATTTTCTCCAGCAGCTCGGTGGCCCAGGCTTTCAGGTCGATGGTGCTGTCATTGCGGTTCAATTCCAGCCCCGGACGACGCCCTTCCTTGACCACGGTCAGGAAATTCGACGCGGCGTTGCTGCATTCGTTGTTGGCCAGCTGCGGGCTTTCCTGCAGGGCGCAGTACAGCACGAAGGCATCGACGAAGCGCGATTGCTGCAGGTCGATCCCGGTCGGCAGGAACGGGTTGATGTCCAGGCAGCGAACTTCAACATATTGCACGCCACGGGCCACCAGCGCCTGGATCGGACGCTCACCTGAATAGGTCACGCGCTTGGGGCGAATGTTGGAGTAATACTCGTTTTCGATCTGCAGCACGTTGGTGTTGAGCTGAATCCACTCGCCATCCTGATGGGTGCCGATTTCAACATACGGCGCATACGGCGTGGCCACCGCTTTGCGCAGGCTGTCGGTGTAGCTGATCAGATCGTTGTAGCAAGGCGTCAGCCCCGCTTGAGCGTTGCTCTGATAACCCAGATCGCTCATGCGCAGGCTGGTAGCGTATGGCAAGTACAGGGTGTCTGCGTCGAACTGCTCCAGCTGATGAGCACGGCCGCGCAGGAAACCCGCGTCCAGGGCTGGCGATGCGCCAAACAGGTACATCAGCAACCAGCTGTAGCGCCGGAAGTTGCGGATCAGAGCGATATAGGCGTGCGATTGATAGTCGCGAGCATCGCCATCGAAATGTTCGGTTTGCTTGAGCAAGGGCCAAACGCTTTCGGGCAGGGAAAAGTTGTAGTGAATACCCGCGATGCATTGCATCGTCTTGCCGTAACGCAGAGCCAGGCCCTGGCGGTAGACATATTTAAGCTTGCCGATATTCGAAGTGCCGTAATAGGCGATCGGGATGTCTTCTTCGGCAGGCAGCGGGCAGGGCATCGACGGGCTCCAGAGGAACTCGTTGCCCAGCTTGCTGTAGGCAAAGCGATGGATCTTGTCCAGGCTTTCCAGTGTTTCGGCAGGGTCGGCCAGTGCCGGAGTGATGAACTCCAGCAGTGACTCGGAATAGTCGGTGGTGATCTGCCCGTGCGTCAGCGCAGCCCCCAGTTCTTCCGGGTGCGGCGTCTGGGCCAACCGGGCATCGCCGGTCACGCGCAGGCATTCGCGCTCAATACCGTGCAGGCACTGCTCCAGCAGGGAGAGGTTAGTGCGCTCGCTAAGCAAAGCCAGGCGGCGGTTGAGAAGTTCGCTCAAGTTGGATTCCTTCACGCGTCAGTCGCCCCAATATGGGGGTGGAAGTGACGGTGTACAAGGGCAGGGCACTGGCGTTGTCGCCTGGTTTCTGAATCTGTACGCCGACGCGCAAGCGTCGGAAAAGTCTGACGCTACATTCGTAGCGCCGAAACTAACTCAAATCGACTCGATAGAGCTAGGGCTGTCAAGGCATGCAGCGCAACAGCGCTACACCACGGCAAAGGTGCCCTGCGCCTTGGCGACCAGTTTCTCGCCTTGCAGTACCTCGGCCTCGACCACCAGCGTGCGGCGCCCGGCATGCAATACCCTGGCGATGCATAACACCTCGCCTTCGGACACCGCCCGCATGTAATTGATCTTGCATTCGATGGTCACGCTGCGCTGGTCGAAGCCGTGGGAGCTGGAACAGGCCAGTCCCATGGCGATGTCGACGAGACTGAAAATCGCCCCGCCATGCATCACATTGCCTCGATTACGCAGGTGATCTTCCAGCGACAACGCTACTTGCGCGACGCCGACATCCAGGCGCCGCAACTGGCAGCCAATGGCCCGGAAATACGGACTTTCAGTAAAGCCGACCGGGATATCCATCAGCGTTTCTTCAGCTGTTTGGCGTTGGCGAACAGCGAAGCCATGGCGTTGTTGGCCGGGGCTGCTGCGACGGTTTCCTTGCGTGGCGCGCTGCTCTGCTGCTGGCGCGGGGCGGCGCCTGGGCGGGCACCACGGGCACCGTCGACTTTCTCGCCAGGAGTGTCGCTCATGCGCATCGACAGGCCAACGCGCTTGCGCGGGATGTCGACTTCCATGACCTTGACCTTGACCACGTCGCCAGCCTTGACCGCTTCACGCGGGTCCTTGATGAATTTCTCGGACAGCGCCGAGATGTGCACCAGGCCGTCCTGATGCACGCCGATATCGACGAATGCACCGAAATTGGTGACGTTGGTGACCACGCCTTCGAGGATCATGCCCGGTTGCAGGTCCTTGAGGTCTTCGACACCGTCCTGGAACTCGGCAGTCTTGAACTCCGGACGCGGGTCGCGGCCTGGTTTTTCAAGTTCTTGCAGGATGTCGGTCACGGTAGGCAGACCGAAGGTTTCGTCGGTGTACTTCTTCGGGTCCAGACGCTTGAGGAAGCTGGCATCGCCGATCAGCGAGCGAATGTCGCGGTCGGTTTCGGACGCAATACGCTTGACCAGTGGATAGGCTTCCGGGTGAACCGCCGAGGAATCCAGCGGGTTGTCGCCGTTCATGACACGCAGGAAACCCGCCGCCTGTTCGAAGGTTTTTTCCCCCAGGCGCGGGACTTTCTTCAGGGCTGCACGGGACTTGAACGCACCGTTTTCATCGCGGTGTGCAACGATGTTCTGCGCCAGAGTGGTGTTCAGGCCGGAGATGCGCGCCAGCAGGGCTACCGAAGCGGTGTTCACATCGACGCCGACGGCGTTCACGCAGTCCTCGACCACCGCGTCCAGGCCACGTGCCAGTTTCAGCTGCGAAACGTCATGCTGATACTGGCCGACACCGATGGATTTGGGGTCGATCTTGACCAGCTCGGCGAGTGGATCCTGCAGGCGGCGGGCGATGGACACCGCGCCACGGATCGACACATCCAGATCGGGGAATTCCTTGGCGGCCAGTTCCGACGCGGAATAAACCGACGCGCCAGCCTCGGAAACCATGACCTTGGTCATTTTCAGGCCTGGGTATTTTTTGATCAGGTCGGCGGCGAGCTTGTCGGTCTCGCGGCTGGCCGTACCGTTGCCGATGGCAATCAGGTCAACCGCGTGCTTGGCGCATAACGCAGCCAGCACGGCGATGGTCTGATCCCACTGGTTTTTCGGCACGTGCGGGTAAACCGTGGCGTAATCCAGCAGCTTGCCGGTGGAGTCCACCACCGCGACCTTGCAGCCGGTACGCAGGCCCGGGTCCAGACCCAGAGTCGCTCGTGGCCCAGCCGGTGCGGCCAGCAGCAGGTCGTGCAGATTGTGAGCGAACACATTGATCGCTTCGGTTTCCGCGCCATCGCGCAGCTCGCCCAGCAGATCGGTTTCCAGGTGGCTATACAGCTTGACCTTCCAGGTCCAGCGCACCACTTCGGCCAGCCATTTGTCAGCCGGGCGATTCTGGTTTTGCAGGCCGAAACGCTCGCCGATCATCATTTCGCACGGGTGCATGGTGCCCGGTAGCTCTTCGCCAACTTTCAGTGCCGAGCTGAGGAAACCTTCGTTGCGGCCACGGAAAATCGCCAGGGCGCGGTGCGACGGCATGCTTTTGAGCGGCTCGTCGTGTTCGAAGTAATCGCGGAACTTGGAGCCTTCTTCTTCCTTGCCCGGTACAACGCGCGCGCTGATCACGGCTTCGTGCTGGAGGAAACTGCGCAGCTTGTCCAGCAGGGTGGCGTCTTCGGCGAAACGCTCCATGAGGATGTACTTGGCTCCTTCCAGCGCGGCCTTCACGTCGGCAACGCCCTTTTCGGCGTCCACGAAACGTGCGGCTTCGCTTTCCGGGCTCAGCATTGGGTCGTTGAACAGGCCGTCGGCCAGTTCTCCGAGGCCTGCTTCAAGGGCGATCTGGCCTTTGGTGCGGCGCTTCTGCTTGTAGGGCAGGTACAAATCTTCGAGGCGGGTCTTGGTGTCTGCGAGCTTGATGTCGCGGGCCAGCTCCGGGGTCAGTTTGCCTTGCTCTTCGATGCTGGCAAGGATACTGACGCGACGGTCGTCGAGTTCACGCAGGTAGCGCAGGCGCTCTTCCAGATGACGCAGTTGCGTGTCATCGAGGCTGCCGGTCACTTCCTTGCGGTAACGAGAAATGAAGGGCACGGTCGAGCCTTCATCCAGTAGCGCGACGGCCGCGGCGACCTGTTGTGGGCGTACGCCGAGTTCTTCGGCGATGCGGCTGTTGATGCTGTCCATGAGACCACCTGGAGTTGTGAGCAATAAAACCTGATTACCAATAGGCGGCTGGCCGGGCGTAAAAGCTTGTAAAAGTAGCCTTGCCTGACCTCGCTCGCCGACTTTTCGTACGATGCTGTCGAACTGCCACGTTCAGGCGTTGCCTGACTTCGAGGGCGGCGCATTATACCCGGCGAAGTTCGAATAGGGGATCAACCCGGGAAATCACCGCCAACGACAGGCTTTTATGGCGGCCCCGGTAAAATCTGCTAACAATGCACACGGTGCGCATCACAGCAGCTACGCCATAATGCGCCCCGAGATCAAAGGAGCATCTGAATGAGTAGCACTGCACAAATTGCGGAAGGCGAAAAAATCCTCATCGTTGATGACGATCCAGGCCTGAGCAGCCTGTTGGAACGTTTTTTCACCAGCAAGGGCTATCGTGCCCGGGCTGTCGCCAATGTCGAGCAAATGGATCGCTTGCTGGCCCGTGAAGTCTTCAATCTTGTGGTTCTGGACTTGATGCTGCCCGGAGAAGACGGGCTGTCTGCCTGCCGTCGCTTGCGTGCTGCGAACAATCAGGTGCCGATCATCATGCTGACCGCCAAGGGCGATGAGCTGAGCCGGATCAAAGGCCTTGAGCTGGGCGCCGATGATTATCTGGCCAAGCCGTTCAACCCCGATGAGCTGATGGCGCGGGTCAAGGCTGTGTTGCGTCGTCAGGCCGCTCCGGTGCCGGGCGCGCCAGGCAGCGAAGACGAGTCGGTGAGCTTTGGCGATTACGAGTTGTCGCTGGCGACCCGTGAGCTCAAGCGTGGCGATGAAGTGCACATGCTGACCACCGGCGAGTTTGCGGTTCTCAAGGCGCTGGTCATGCATGCCCGCGAGCCGTTGACCCGTGACAAGCTGATGAACCTGGCTCGCGGCCGTGAATGGGATGCGCTGGAACGCTCCATCGACGTGCAGATTTCCCGTCTGCGTCGTCTGATCGAGCCGGATCCTTCCAAGCCGCGCTACATTCAGACGGTCTGGGGTGTTGGTTATGTATTCGTTCCGGACGGTGCCGGTACCCGATAATCAGGCGCTTTTAGGAGCACAAGTCGCTGCAGTGATGACCTGTCACGTCGATAGCCCTCAACCGGGCTATCGACGTTTTGGTTTTTGTCATTCCTGCTACGGTTTGTCATTCGCGATTCGCAAACCCCGCGAGCCTGGCTCGCTCCTGCAAAGTGTATAGCTGCTGTTATGAAAACCCCGCTCTGGTTCCCGCAAAGCTTTTTCTCCCGCACGCTCTGGCTGGTGCTCATCGTCGTGCTGTTTTCCAAGGCATTGACCCTGGTCTACCTGCTGATGAACGAGGACGTGCTGGTCGACCGGCAATACAGCCACGGTGTCGCGTTGACGCTGCGCGCCTATTGGGCCGCCAATGAAAACGACCGCGAAGCCATCGCTGATGCGGCAGGGCTGATTCGTGTAGTGGGTGGTGGCGTGCCGGAAGGTGAGCAGCACTGGCCGTACAGCGAAATCTATCAGCGCCAGATGCAGGCTGAACTGGGCGCCGACACCGAAGTGCGCCTGCGCGTGCATGCGCCGCCTGCCTTGTGGGTGCGTGCGCCAAGCCTGGGTGATGGCTGGTTGAAGGTGCCGCTGTATCCGCACCCGCTGCGCGGTCAGAAAATCTGGAGTGTGCTGGGTTGGTTCCTGGCGATTGGCTTGTTATCCACAGCCTCGGCGTGGATCTTCGTTCGGCAGCTCAATCAACCGCTCAAGCGCCTGGTGTTTGCCGCCAGGCAGCTCGGCCAGGGCCGCAGCGTGCGCTTGCCGGTCAGCGATACGCCCAGCGAAATGACCGAGGTGTACCGCGCCTTCAACCAGATGGCCGAAGACGTCGAACAGGCGGGGCAGGAGCGCGAATTGATGCTGGCCGGGGTGTCCCA
The DNA here is from genome assembly GCF_900601905.1 of Pseudomonas viridiflava. GTDB lineage: Bacteria > Pseudomonadota > Gammaproteobacteria > Pseudomonadales > Pseudomonadaceae > Aquipseudomonas. The sequence continues at coordinate 103,618 of NZ_UWFA01000137.1, read as the reverse complement.
CGACCTGCGTACACCGCTGACCCGCTTGCGCTTGTCTCTGGAGCTGATGAAGGGCGAGAACGAACTCACCGAGGGCATGGTGCGCGACATTGAGGACATGGACGCGATTCTCGATCAGTTTCTGGCATTCATCCGTGATGGTCGCGACGAGGAGATTGAAGAGGTCGACCTCAGCGAACTGGTGCGTGACGTGGTGGCGCCGTTCAACAACCCTGAGAACCCCGAGGAGCAGATCCGCCTGTGTCTTGAGCCGATTCCGCCGTTCCCGCTGCGTCGTGTTTCGATGAAGCGGTTGCTGACCAACCTGATTGGCAACGCCATGCACCATGCGGGCAACGGCATTGAAGTGGCGGCTTATGTGTCAGGGGATACCAGCGCGCCTTACGTGGTGCTCAGCGTACTGGACCGTGGTGCCGGTATTGACCCGTCGGAACTGGAAGTGATCTTCAACCCGTTCATCCGTGGTGACCGCGCCCGCAGTGGCAAAGGCACCGGTCTGGGCCTGGCTATCGTTAAACGGATTGCGGCGATGCATGGTGGCAACGTCGAGCTGAGGAATCGCTCAGGCGGCGGGCTGGAAGCGCGGGTGCGCTTGCCGTTGGGGTTGATGTTGCCAAGAGGGGCGGTGTAGGGAAGAACTAGCCCGTAGGAGCGGCTTTAGCCGCGAAGACATCGGCCTACGCGCTAGACTTTTATCGTCAGCACCATCGCTCTCGGCTAAAGCCGCTCCTACGGAAAACAGGGCGTCAGCCCTTGCCTTTGGTCCGCGTCATGTGCGGGCCGCTGTTTTTCTCCAGATACTCGATGATCATCCCCGCCACATCCTTGCTGGTGGTGACCTCAATGCCTTCAAGACCTGGCGATGAGTTGACCTCCATCACCAGCGGTCCGTGGTTGGAGCGCAGGATATCGACGCCCGCGACGCTCAGGCCCATGACCTTGGCAGCGCGAATGGCGGTCATGCGCTCTTCCGGGGTGATCTTGATCAGGCTGGCACTGCCGCCGCGGTGCAGGTTGGAGCGAAACTCGCCGGGCTTGGCCTGACGCTTCATTGAGGCGATCACCTTGTCACCCACCACAAAGCAGCGGATATCCGCGCCGCCCGCTTCTTTTATGTACTCCTGAACCATGATGTCTTGCTTGAGGCCCATGAACGCCTCGATCACCGACTCAGCCGCCGTCGCCGTTTCGCACAGCACCACGCCAATCCCCTGAGTGCCTTCGAGCACCTTGATCACCAGCGGCGCACCGTTGACCATCTGGATCAGGTCCGGAATGTCGTCCGGCGAGTGGGCAAAGCCTGTGACCGGCAAGCCGATCCCGCGTCGCGACAGCAATTGCAGTGAGCGCAACTTGTCCCGGGAGCGGGCGATAGCCACCGATTCGTTGAGCGGAAACACACCCATCATTTCAAATTGACGCAATACCGCGCAGCCGTAGAACGTCACCGAAGCACCAATGCGCGGGATCACCGCATCGAAGCCTTCCAGCGGTTTGCCGCGATAGTGGATCTGCGGCTTGTGGCTGGCGATGTTCATATAGGCGCGCAGGGTGTCGATCACCACCATCTCATGGCCACGTTCAATACCGGCCTCGACCAGACGACGGGTTGAATACAGACGCGGGTTACGCGAAAGCACAGCGATCTTCATGCAGCACCTGTGGCAGAGGTAGTCGAGACCGGAAAAACCGGTTTGTCCTGAACATAAGTAATGCCCGGATTGACGACCAGTTGGCCGTCGATCAAAGCGTTGGAACCGAGCAGCAAGCGATAGCGCATTGCTTTGCGGCAGGCCAGCGTGAATTCCACCGGCCAGACGCGATCACCCAAAGCCAGAGTGGTGCGAATGACATAGCGGACCTGCGCGTGGCCGTTGGAGCTTTTAATGGTTTTCATGGCGACCAGCAGCGCTTCACAACGCCGATGACGCAACTGGACCACGGTGCCCAGGTGGGCGTTGAAGCGAACCCATTTCTGGCCGTCGCGCTCGAAAGGCTCGATCTCGGTCGCGTGCAAACTGGACGTGCTCGCACCGGTATCGATTTTCGCCCGCAAGCCTGCGACCCCCAGGTCGGGCAGCGCCACCCACTCGCGCAGGCCAATGACTGTCAGATGATCAAATGTTTTCAAAGGTATTCCGTACGTCTCACGCTATCTGCAAGGCCCCGGGTTGTACCTGGGCCAACGCTTTGAATGCAGGTTTGGCGAACCAGAAGCCTTGCATCAGAAAAATCCCGCAGTCGGCGAGAAAGTCTCGTTCTTCGACACATTCAATGCCTTCGGCGATGACTGTAACCCCCAACTCCGCACACATTGTGACAACGCTTCGCACGATAGCCTGACGCGGGCGATCGCGGTGGATATCTCTGATTAATTGCATATCCAGTTTTATCAGGTCTGGCTGAAAATCCGCCAGCAGGGTCAGCCCGGAATAACCGGCGCCAAAATCGTCGATGGCGGTCATGAAGCCGAATTCGCGGTATTCACGCAGAATATTGGTCAAATGACGATTGTTATCGACGTGCTCGCTCTCAATCGTCTCGAAAATCAGCCGCTCCAGCGGGAAGTCATGCGCGCGTGCCGCTTCCAGCGTGCTGCGAATGCACAACTCCGGGCGGTACACCGCATTAGGTAGGAAGTTGATCGACAAGCGTTCCTGCATGTTCAGCGCTGCGGCGCCCGCGATGGCGTGGGTGCGGCACAGCTGATCAAAACGGTAACGGTTTTTATCTGTCACCTGACTCAGCACGGACATCGCCCCTTCGCCATTGATGCCACGCACCAGCGCCTCGTGGGCAAAGACCGATTGGGTGCGCAAATCGACGATGGGCTGATAAGCGAAAGCAAAGGAAAAATCCAGCTCCGGGCTGTTTCGGCAGCCATCGCAGCCAACAGTGGGTGAGGTCAATGACGGGGGGAAGTCAGTCATATCGCACTCCATGAATAAGGGTTTGGGGATGGCAAGGGTGGTCGATCGTCGTATTCGCGTACTGCCGATCGCTCGTGACGTAGTAAAGTCTGACTACCACCCGATTGAGGAATTCATATGGCACAAAAGTCAGACGAAGACGACAAGGTTCGTCTGGACAAATGGCTGTGGGCCGCGCGCTTCTATAAAACCCGTGCGCTGGCCAAAACAGCCATCGAAAGTGGCAAAGTCCACTGCCGTGGTGAGCGATGCAAGCCTGGCAAAGAGCCTAGAATCGGTGATCAGTTGCAGATTCGTACCGGTTTTGACGAGCGTACGGTAGTCGTGGAAGCCCTGTCCATCGTCCGTCGCGGCGCGCCCGAAGCGCAGACGCTGTACAGCGAGACGCCCGAGAGCATCGCCAAGCGCGAAAAGGAAGCCGCCCAGCGCAAAGCGGGTAACCTGGGCGTGACCACAGACGGCAAGCCGACCAAGAAACAGCGTCGCCAGTTGTTTGATTTTCGAGGGGCGGTGCGCGAGACATAAGGCTGTTTGAACCTTGTGGCCTGGGCAGACCTCGGACCTGTGGGAGCGAATTCATTCGCGAAGGCAATGCGATGACCGACAATGATTCATCGGATGTACCGGCCTCTTCGCGAATGAATTCGCTCCCACAGGGTGGGCACCCTCTGCAGCAGCATCGTCTCGCTTCACTTGGAACACTGCGCAATAGCTCCTAAAATGCGCGCCATTACCTGCCATTCCTTCAGATACCTTCTCCTATGCCTGATATCGACTACACACAGCGCTTCATTTTCGACGAGAGCGACGTTCGCGGTGAGCTGGTCGCACTGGAGCGCAGCTACGCTGAAGTTCTGGCCAAGCACCCGTACCCGGAACCGGTCGCACAATTGCTCGGTGAGCTGTTGGCCGCTGCGGCATTGCTGGTGGGCACCTTGAAATTCGACGGCCTGCTTATCCTTCAGGCGCGTTCCAGCGGCGCCGTACCACTGTTGATGGTCGAGTGCTCCAGCGAGCGCGAATTGCGTGGCATCGCCCGTTATGACGAGTCGCTGATTGCACCTGGCGCCGGTCTGCAAGACCTGATGCCCGACGGCTCGCTGACCCTGACGGTCGACCCGCGCAAGGGCAAGCGGTACCAAGGCATCGTTTCACTGGATGGCGCGGATCTGTCCGAATGCTTCAACAGCTATTTCGTGATGTCCGAACAGCTTGGTAGCCGCTTCTGGCTCAACGCCGACGGGCATCGCGCTCGTGGCCTGCTATTGCAGCAACTGCCCGCGCAGCAGCAGACCGATGCCGAGGTGCGCGAGGCAAACTGGGAGCACGTCACCACCCTGGCGAGCACCCTGACCGCCGAGGAATTGCTCAGCCTGGACAACCAGACCGTGCTGCATCGCCTGTTCCACGAAGATGAAGTCAGGATGTTTGATGTACAGCCGCTATGCTTCCGCTGCAGCTGTTCTCGGGAACGTTCTGCCAATGCGCTGGTCAGCCTTGGGCTGGAAGATGCGCAGCAGTTGGTGATCGAGCACAACGGCACGGTCGAAATCGACTGTCAGTTCTGCAATCAGCGCTATCTGTTCGATGCCACTGATATAGCCCAGCTGTTCGCTGGCGGTGGCGTCGATTCGCCATCTGATACGCGTCATTAATTACGCGCGAATTCAGCCTCACTACCGCTGTGGGCAGTGCTGGGGCTGTTCTGACAGGAGGGTCCTACCATTTTTGGGCTTTTCTGGCATAATCCGGCCCACTTTTCCGCTGTAGTAGTGGTTGTTTTTTTACTACAAAACCGTTTGGAACACTCGGCTACTGGCCGACGGGGACCCACATGACGCAAACCAACAACGCTGTGTACACCGATCTGAGCATCGACGACCTGGTCAAGCAAGCCCTTGCCCGCGGCGAAGGCGAACTTTCCGACACTGGCGCTCTGGTTGTGCGCACTGGCCATCGTACTGGCCGTTCGCCGGTCGATCGTTTCATCGTTGAAGAGCCCACTACTCAGGACGCCATTGCCTGGGGCCCGATCAATCGCAAGTTCCCGGCTGACAAATTCGATGCCCTGTGGGATCGCGTTGAGGCTTTCAACAACGCTCAAGAGCATTTCGTTTCCCACGTGCATGTAGGCGCCGCCGACGACCACTACCTGGCCGTCAAGATGACTACCCAGACTGCCTGGCAGAACATGTTCGGCCGTTGCCTGTTCATCAATCCTGAGCAGTACAACCCGGCCGGTCGCCAGGAGTGGCAGGTTCTGAACGTTGCCAACTTCGAATGCGTGCCTGAGCGTGACGGCACCAACTCCGATGGTTGCGTGATCCTCAACTTCGCCCAGAAAAAAGTCCTGATCGCTGGCATGCGTTACGCCGGTGAAATGAAGAAAGCCATGTTCTCGGTGCAGAATTTCCTGCTCCCGGCTTCCGACGTTCTGCCGATGCACTGCGCAGCCAACATCGGTGAAGACGGTGACGTGACCTTGTTCTTCGGCTTGTCCGGTACCGGCAAGACCACCTTGTCGGCTGATGAAAGCCGTTACCTGATCGGTGACGACGAGCACGGCTGGGGCGAAGGCGTTGTGTTCAACATCGAAGGCGGTTGCTATGCCAAGTGCATCGACCTCTCCGAGAAGAACGAGCCGGTTATCTGGAAGGCCATCAAGCATGGCGCCGTGCTGGAAAACGTCGTCCTGGACGACGCCAAGAAGGCGGATTACGCCGACGGCAGCCTGACCCAGAACAGCCGTGCTGCCTACCCGCTGGAGCACGTTGAAAAGCGCTCCGAGAAAAACCTCGGCGGCGAGCCAAACGCTGTGATCTTCCTGACCTGCGACCTGACCGGCGTACTGCCGCCCGTGTCGATTCTCAGCGAAGAGCAAGCGGCTTACCACTTCCTGTCGGGCTACACCGCACTGGTTGGCTCCACTGAAATGGGCTCGGGCAGCGGCATCAAGTCGACCTTCTCCACCTGCTTCGGCGCACCGTTCTTCCCGCGTCCGGCTGGCGAATACGCAGAGCTGCTGATCAAGCGCATCCGCGGCTTCGGCTCCAAGGTCTATCTGGTCAACACCGGCTGGACTGGCGGCGGCTACGGCGTCGGCAAGCGCTTCAACATCCCGACTACGCGTGGCGTGATCGCTGCCATCCAGAGCGGCGCACTGATCGGCGCAGCCACTGAGCACCTGGACACCATCAACCTCGACGTGCCACTGGCCGTACCGGGCGTTGAAACCGGCCTGCTCAACCCGCGCAACACCTGGGCTGACAAAGCGGCCTATGACGAGGCGGCTAAAGCACTGGCTGGCCTGTTCTCCGAGAACTTCAAGAAGTTCGACGTGAGCGACGCCATCAAGGCAGCGGGTCCGCAGGCGTAATACGGACCGGCTGAATAAAAACCGCCCTTCGGGGCGGTTTTTTATTTGATACACCTTAACTTTGTGGGAGCGAGCTTGCTCGCGAAGGTGGTCTGGCTGTGAAGATACTGTGGTGAATGTACTGGCCTCTTCGCAAGCAAGCTTGCTCCCACGGATTTGTGGATTTACTCAATTCCGTGGGAGCGACCGGATTGGCGCTCCACCTTGCTCGCGAAGGCGGTCTGGCTGTGAAGGTGCTGTGGTGAATGTACTGGACGCTTCGCAAGCAAGCTTGCTCCCACAGGTGTTTTGTCAGTATCGATGTATCAGGTTTAGCAAATGTCTTTGTACGCCTCGTTGCCCTTCACGAGCGATGCTGCCAGGCCTGCTGGAGGGGAGAATTTCGGGTTTTCCAGTGCCGAAAAGTGCACGCCGGTCTCGCCGAAGCTCACCAGACGTTCGTTGTTCTTGTGCTCAGTCAGTTTGGTGTAAGAGTGCTTCACCATCGCTCTGAATGTATCTTCGTGCATGACAATGCTTTGATGAAGACCGCTGACTTTGGCGGGCGTCAGATTGAGTTTTTTGTTCAGAGAACTGCCCCAGCGTGTCAGGCAAATTTCTGCAAAGTGCCTCACCAGCTGACCGGCTTCCGTCAACGAGCCTTGATGATCGGCGCCACTCAAGGAGGCGTTGCCCACCAACGTCGCGTGGCGGCCTGCCATCGGGTAAATGCTGACCCGGGTAGAGGCATCGGTCCTTGGGATAACGCATGAGAAGCCTTTGGAGCGCTCATCACGCGCGTAGAACGCCACGTATTCTTTAACGTTTTTCCCCAGGTGGACTTTTTCAAGCTGGAAGTTGGCGACGCCGGGAACCGGATCTACGGCAAAAATGTTCACCGGGATATGGCGCAGAGCGGGATCCCCGGCCATAGCGTTGGCCAACATATGGCAACTGATGCCTCCGCGGCTCCAGCCCACCAGGTTGACCTTGCTGGGTATCAGCCCGTCCTTGCGGAAAGTCCTGATGATTTGCTCTTGCAGCTGCTGGGGGGTGACCTTGCGGTCGCCGTAATCATAGTGGCGCCACAACCAGGAACGTGCTTCCGTGCTGGCGTCAGGGATGGGTACCCCGGCGGCTTTCAAGCGTTTGTACTCGGCCTCGGTGAGTTTGGTCCGCTGCCAGTCAGTCTTGCCTTTGATGATGTTGACGGCATGCTGCACATTTTCGTACCAGCCTTTGCCAAACAGTGTGCCTGTCCAGTTGTAATACTTGGGCTGAGTGAAAAGTTCATCGGCTTGCAGGTTGCCGCTGCCTGGGCCGTCAATGACGATCCAGTCCGCGAACTCCCGGCCCCCCATGTTGTTGGCCAACGTGGAAATCAACTCCCCGTCATAGTAGTTGGGGTGCAAGATGTCGTATTTGGTAGAGCCAGTCCCGCAAAAAAAGACAGTAAACACACTCAAGTCAAACCTCCATGTTTAATGAGTCAGAGGCAGATTAGATGAGTGTGGGCGCAGCGGAGCGGTGGCTTTGTTACCTGCTATTTTCCTTCAGCATCACCCCGCCTCAAACGTGCGAGTCGCCTCGCAGTAACGGTCTCGTGTCTGCTGGCTTTGTTCATCTCGGTCTTTGGCGGAGCGCCTGGACCAGTCCTGGCAGCTTTCCTTGAAGAACACGACAGCGGCGCGGCGGCATTCGCGGTGTTCGGCGGTGCCCTTGCTGAAGTTCATGCACACGCTGTTATTGTCGATGTGGTTGTTGAACATGCGAAAGTCCGCGTGATACCGATTGCGGCTATCGACGGCGCGGAAGCTGACACTGACGGTGGTGAACACTTTACCCGGGCGCGCGTTCTGGGCGTGGGCGGTGTCGGATTTGAAGTCGGCCATGTAGTGGGCCGACACCATGCCCTTGGCCGGCTCACGCTCGGTAGCCCTAGGGACCTGGCCAAAACGACAATTGAGGACATTTTCGTCGATGACGTTGCCGTTTTTCATGCATTGGTCGAGCGGCTGGACGCTGGTCTGCGGCTCATGCCTGGCAACCTCTGGCGCAACGTAGGGCTTGGCGGGCGTCAGAGGTTCCACGGCAGGCGGGCTGTGCACGTCCTGCTGTATGGGTTCGATCAGCTCGCGAGCGGTATAGAGCGCAGGCGCTGGCTTTAGCGATTTACCTCGTTGGTTCAACGCATAGGCACCGACACCGACCAGCAGCAAGGTCACGATGAGCCAGCCGTAGGCGCTGGACCTGGATTTGCGCACGACCTTGCGCTTGCTTGGGTGCGAGCCCAGGACAATGTCGACTTTGCCCGGTGTCAGGCGTTCGATGTGGGTCAACCCATCATCCTGTTGGGGCTTATCGGATTCCATTCCCGTTCCTTTGCCTGATCAAGGCCTCTGAGATGGCACAAAGGTTAAACCGTCCAAATAGCAGTTTGCTAGTAATGCTTGCCTGTATCCTTGATTCATTTTTGTAATGGTTTGGTCGTTCTCTGATCAGGCCGACCACGCTAAGGTTTTGCGCCTTGGTTGAGGTCAATGGAGTGACACGTTATGCATCAGCGTCTTGAGCAGGTTTTTGGCTACTCACAGTTTCGGCCAGGGCAGGAGGCGGCAATCAGTGCAGTGCTCGCCGGGCGTTCCGCAGCGGCGATCTTTCCGACCGGCTCGGGTAAGTCGCTGTGCTATCAGCTGCCTGCATTGATGCTGCCGCACCTGACGCTGGTGGTGTCGCCGTTGCTGGCCCTGATGCAGGATCAGTTGGCGTTTCTGCAGCGCCACGGGATTTCAGCAGCCAGCATTGATTCGGCACAGAGCCGGGAGGACGCTGCGCAGGTCATGGCTCGGGCGCGCTCCGGTGAGCTGAAGATCCTGATGATTTCTGTGGAGCGCTTGAAGAACGAGCGTTTCCGGCACTTTATCGGCCAGGTGCCGATTTCCCTGCTGGTGGTAGACGAGGCGCACTGTATTTCTGAATGGGGTCACAACTTCAGGCCTGATTACCTGAAACTTCCGGACTACCAGCGTGAGTTCAATATCCCGCAAGCGCTGCTGCTGACCGCCACAGCCACGCCTCAGGTAATCGCCGATATGCAGGCCAAGTTCGCCATCGAGGCTCGCGACGTAGTGACCACCGGTTTTTATCGCGCCAATCTCAATCTGTGGGTGGAGCCGGTGGCCGGGCGTGACAAGCGTCGACGGCTGGTGGAATGGCTGGGCGCCAAGGTGGGCCAGCCGACCATCGTTTACGTGACGTTGCAGAAAACCGCCGAGTATGTCGCCGCTCATCTGGAGCAGAACGGCATGCAGGCCACCGCGTATCACGCCGGTTTGCCCCACGATAAACGCGAGGCCATTCAGCGCCGGTTCATGGGCGGTGAGCTTGATTGCATCGTTGCGACCATCGCTTTCGGGATGGGTATCGACAAGAGCGATATCCGCAATGTGGTGCATTTCGACTTGCCTAAATCCATTGAAAACTACAGTCAGGAAATCGGCCGTGCCGGGCGCGATGGCGCGCCGTCCGATTGCCTGGTGCTGGCCAATCGCGACAGCCTCAACGTGCTGGAAAACTTCGTGTATGGCGATACTCCAGAACTGACCGGTATCCGCCATGTGCTTGAAGAGCTGCTGGAGGCCGGGCCGCAAGGGCAGTGGGAGTTTCTCCTCGGGCCGCTGGCCGACCAGAGCAATATTCGCCAGTTGCCACTCAAGACGTTATTGGTTCAGCTGGAGCTTCGCGGCATTATCGCGCCGAGGTATGCGTATTTTGCGGAATATCGCTTCAAGTTCCTGCTTGAGCCGAGCGCCCTCGTGCAGCGCTTCGAGGGAGAGCGTCGGCAGTTCGTTGAAGCGCTGGTCGAAACCTCGACCCGTGCGCGCACATGGGCGACCGTGGATTTCTCTGCCATGTTTCAACGCTATCAGGCAGACCGTGGCCGAGTGGTGAAAGCGCTGGATTACTTCCAGGAAAAGGGCTGGATAGAGCTGGAAACCAAACAGATGACGGAGGTGTACAGCCTGCTGGCAAGCGATTTTGACGCTCAAACGCTGAGTGTCGAGCTGCATCAGTATTTCAGCGAGCATGAAACCACCGAGGTCGAGCGTATCCACGCGATGCTGGATCTGTTCGCTAGCGAGCAATGCCTGGGCTATCGGCTGGCTGAATATTTTGGTGATCATCAGGCGCCGCAACGTTGCGGGCATTGTTCGGTGTGTCACGGGCAGGTGGCGCATTTGCCGGAGCCGGCACAACTGGCCCCACTGGAAAAGCAGAACTTTGAGCAACTGTGCGGCGAGTTCAGTCGCAAGCATCAGCAATACAAAGGCGTCGAGCCGGGGGTTGAGTGCCTGACGCGCTACCTGTGTGGCATCAGCGTGCCGTTGTTCACCAAGCTCAAGGCGCGCGGCATTCCCGGTTTCGCCCAGCTGGAGGATTATCCCTATGCCGCGGTGCGGGATTGGGTGCGTTCCAGCGCGATATAAATCTCACTCCGTGGGACCGGCTTTAGCCGGGAAGGCGATGTCTTTAACGCAACAGATGCGCCGGATGTACTGGCCCATTCCCGGCTAAAGCCGGTCCCACGAGAGCGCCACCTAATTAAGAGAGCCCCATGACCACCACCACCCCGCAGCGCACGGACTATCGTCACTTCCAGCCGATCATCACGCGCTGGCACGACAACGACATTTACGGTCATGTGAACAACGTGACTTACTACAGCTTTTTTGACAGCGCGGTGAATACCTACCTGATCGAGCGCGGCGGGCTGGATATTCATGATGGCTCGGTGGTTGGCTTTGTCGTCAGCTCGTCGTGCGATTACTTTGCGTCTATCGCTTACCCGGACCGTGTCGAGGTCGGTTTGCGTGTCGCCAGGTTGGGCAACAGTTCGGTGCAATATGAGTTGGCGGTGTTCAAGGCCGGGGAGGATGACGCCTGTGCGGCTGGGCGCTTTGTGCATGTGTTTGTCGATCGGGCGTCCAACCAGCCGGTGTCCATCCCCGATGAACTGCGCGCTGCGCTACAGATTGTGCTGGTCTGAAAACAGAACTGGCCGCTCAAGGGCGGCCAGTTCTGGGGTGCTGCTGGATTAACGGTGACCGCGATGCTTATTGCGATGGCCGTAAGCATGCCCGCGTGGGCCGTGGCCGTGACGGTAGTCACGACGATCGTTGCCGCGATAGCGACGATCATCGGCACGGCTCTCGTTGCCCATGTAGTTACCCAACGCGCCGCCCGCACCACCGCCAGCAGCTGCGCCTACCAGGCTGCCGGTATTGCCGCCTACGCTGCGGCCAATCACGTTACCGCCTGCAGCGCCCAGGCCACCGCCGATCGCCGCTTCTGTGCGGTTGCGACGGTCAGCGCCCACTGCGGCGCCACCTGCACCACCCAGGCCAGCACCAATGGCTGCGCCTGTGCTGCCGCCCAATTGCTGGCCGACAACGGAACCGAGTACCCCACCTAATGCACCACCCACACCAGACTCAACCGTGCCGCCTGCTGAGGCGAAACCACTGGCCAGGGTGAGTGACAACAACAGAATCGAGGAATACTTCATGGAATGAACCTCAAAGGGATGACGGCGCCGATGCTGAGGTCAGCGAGGCAATGTGGCAATGCAAATCCGACGAGTAACACGACTGCCACACAAATACCTAACTTATTGTTTTTGCTAGGGAACTTAAGTTGTTTTCGGCAGTCTGAGATTACTTGATCAAGGCCCGTTTCTCGCGAAATGGGCCTTTTTTTTGTGGCGGGGAAATGATCTGGTTGCGCATCTCTGGCAGGACCGGCTAAAGCCGGTCCTGCCAGAGATATCAAACAATCCGCGCCGACTCCGCTGCTCGCTCAAGCTTGATTGCCACGAACTTGGAGGTCGGCGTACTGCTGCCATCGCCCACGCTCTCCAGCGGCACCAGCGGGTTCACCTCTGGGTAGTAAGCAGCCGCCTGACCGGCCGGAATGTCGAAAGCCAACAGGGTGAAGTTCTTCACGCGGCGCACGTGCTCATCGCCCCAGATCGAGGTGATGTCGACTTTCTGCCCTGGCTGGAAGCCCAGGCGGATGATGTCGGCTTCGTTGACGAACAGCACGTCACGTTGGCCTTTGACGCCACGATAGCGGTCGTCCAGGCCATAAATAGTGGTGTTGTACTGATCGTGGGAACGCATCGACTGCATGATCAGGTCCGGCAGCTGGCCGGTCGAGCGCACGCTGGCATGCACCAGATCCAGAGGCAGCAAGTTCGGTTTGAAGTTGGCGCGCTCGGTTGGCGTGTTCCAGCGACGGGCGCCTGCGGCGTTGCCCAGGTAGAAGCCGCCTGGATGCTCCAGACGCTGATTGAAGTCCTTGAAGCCTGGAATCGTGTCGGCGATCAGCTCGCGGATCCGGCTGTAATCTTCCACCAGCCACAGCCAGTCAACCGGCTGTTTGCCCAGAGTCGCGTTGGCGATACCGGCGATGATCGACGGCTCCGAGCGCATGTGGCTCGACGACGGTTGCAGCTGGCCATTGGAGGCGTGAACCATGCTGAACGAGTCTTCCACGGTCACGGCTTGTGGGCCGTTGGCCTGCATGTCGATGTCGGTACGGCCGAAGCACGGCAGAATCAACGCTTCTTTACCGTGGCTCAAATGGCTGCGGTTGAGTTTGGTACTGATCTGAACGGTCAGATCGCAGTTGCTCAGTGCCGCGACGGTGCGTGCGCTGTCCGGCGTGGCCTGGGCAAAGTTGCCGCCCAGCGCGATAAAGACCTTGGCGCGACCTTCGGCCATGGCGTGAATGGCTTCGACCACGTTGTGGCCGTTTTCACGCGGGACCTTGAACTGGAAGCGGCGCTCCAGCGCATCAAGGAAGAACGCCGGTGGGCGCTCATTGATGCCCATGGTCCGGTCGCCTTGCACGTTGCTGTGACCGCGCACCGGGCACAGGCCCGCGCCTGGCCGACCGATGTTGCCGCGCAACAGCATCAGGTTGGCGATTTCCTGAATGGTGGCTACCGAATGGCGGTGCTGGGTAATCCCCATCGCCCAGCACATGATGACGTTCTTGCCTTTGAGGTACATGCGGGCGGACTGTTCGATCTCGACCAGCGTCAGGCCGGACTGCTCGACAATCTGCTCCCAGGAAGTGTCATTGATGGTCGCCAGGTACTCGAGCACACCCTGGGTGTGTTCGTTGAGGAACGCATGGTCAAACACCGACGGTTGGTTGGCAGCCTGCGCCTCGCGCTCCCATTGCAGCAGGAACTTGGCCATGCCGCGCAGCAGGGCCATGTCGCCACCCAGGGCTGGGCGGAAGTACGCGGTGTTGGTCGGACGATCACCGTTGGTGAGCATTTCAAGCGGGTGCTGTGGATGCTGGAAGCGCTCCAGACCACGCTCCTTGAGCGGGTTGACGCAGACCACCTGAGCGCCACGCTGCACTGCTTCACGCAGCGGTTCGAGCATGCGCGGGTGGTTGGTGCCCGGGTTCTGGCCCCAGACAAAAATCGCATCAGCGTGCTCGAAGTCGTCGAACGTCACGGTGCCTTTACCCACGCCTACGCTTTGCGAGAGCGCAACGCCGCTGGCTTCGTGGCACATGTTCGAGCAGTCAGGGAAGTTGTTGGTGCCGTAGGCGCGTACGAACAGCTGATAAAGATAAGCCGCTTCGTTGCTGGCCCGACCCGAGGTGTAGAACTCGGCCATGTTCGGATCCGGCAACGCCTTGAGGTGTTTGGCGATGGTGAAGAAGGCGTCTTCCCAGCTGATCGGCTTGTAGCGATCGGTTTCGGCGTCGTAGACCATCGGCTCGGTCAGACGGCCCTGATACTCAAGCCAGTAGTCGCTTTGCTCGCGCAGGGCGCTGACGCTGTAGCGGGCGAAGAATGACGGGTCGACACGACGCTTGGTCGCTTCCCAGTTCACCGCCTTGGCGCCGTTTTCGCAGAACTTGACCATGCCGCTTTCCGGCGAATCGCCCCAGGCGCAACCCGGGCAGTCGAAACCACCGTTCTGGTTGGTCTTGAGCATCATGCGCAGGTTCTTCAACGCGTTGTCGCTGGAGAGCCAGTGTTGAGTCACGCTGATCAGTGCGCCCCAACCTCCCGCTGCGCCTTTGTACGGCTTGTAACGCGGGGTGGGTTTTTTATCGGCTTCTTTATGCAGGCTCATGCTTGATTCTCCATCGCGGGACTGTAAACCCGCGGCGCACTGTGTTGCGGCAGGTGAATGAGGTTCAGGTTATGACGACGTGCCCACTGCAGCGCGAGGCCGGTGGGCGAGGAAAGACTGACCAGCGTCTGAATGCCGGCACGCAGCACCTTCTGGATCAACTCCAGGCTGCAGCGGCTGGTGACAATGGCGAGACCGCCGGTCATTGAAATGTTCTGGCGTACCAGGGCGCCGATCAGCTTGTCGAGGGCGTTGTGGCGGCCGATGTCTTCGCGGCCCAGCAGCAATTGGCCCGTGCCGTCCATGAACACGGCGGCATGCACAGCCCCGCAATGGCGCCCCAGTGGTTGAAACTCACCGATGCGCTGGCGCAAGCCTTCGAGCCATTCGGCAGGGGGCAGCGCGGCGCCGGGCAGCACATTCAGCTCGGGCAAGGCCTGCTCGACCGCTTCCACGCCGCACAGGCCGCAACCGCTGGTGCCCGCCATCTGGCGACGTTGCTGCTTGAGGTCCCAGAAGGCGCGACTGGCGATTTCGACTTCTGCCTGCTGCGCCGAGCCACAACCGCTGAGCTTTACGTCGTAGATTTCGTCAGGTGAAGCGATGATGCCGCTGCCCAGGCTGAACCCCACGACGAAGTCTTCAAGATCGGTAGGGGTCACCAGCATGACGGCCTGGCTGATGCCGTTGTAGGCAATCGCGAGGGCTACTTCTTCAGCCAGGTCAGCCGGGGCCGACTCGTCAGCAGCGAGGTTGGAGTAGCAATAGGACTGGCTGGCTGTGGGCGCGGGCGTTTGTTGGGCGGGCGCCGTACTGACCGTGCGCTTGGCGTGCATGGGGAATACCGGCAGAGTGATATGACGTTAGCCTAGGCCTGTTGTCGGATAACGTCTAATCGCTAGTTCCAATGCACTGATAGATGACGTCGATCAATGTCCCTCGGCGATTTTCTGGTAGAGGGCGAAGCACGCCTCGGCCAGCGCCGAGCGCGGTGCGCTGCGCCGCATGATCAGCCCCAGACGCGCCATGGTGCGGGCGTCGTCGATGGGTTGCAGGCGCAGATCCTCGGTGAGATTTTCCAGGCCGCCGTCCAGCGGCATGATCGCGCAGCAGAAGCCGCCATGAACCGCCTGGAGCAACTGATGAACGGCATCGGTTTGCAGCATGGGTTCAAATTGCAGGCCGCGACTGTGGAAATTGTTATCGATGGACTGGCGAAAATGCATGCCGCTGGTCAGCAGACCCAGGGGGAGCGAGATCAGGTCCGACCACTTCAGCGGCGCGTCGCCGAAATCGAAGTGGCGATGGTCGTAAAGCAGGGCCATGCGGGTTTCAGCCAGTGGCAGCGAATCGAAGCGGTCGTTGTCCAGCCGCTCCATGTACGACACGCCCAGATCAATGCGGTTGCTCGCCAACTGCTCAACGACCTGCTCGGAGCTGAGCGACGACAACTCGAAGCGCAGGTTGGGGTGAGTCTGGTGCAAGCGCTGCAGCAGAGGCAGCGGGTCAAAGCTCGACAGCGGCACCATGCCCAGGCGCAGCGTGCCGACCAGATGGCCGCGACAGGCGGCAGCTTCGGCCTGCAGGCCGTCGTAGGCCGCCAGCACCGTACGTGCCCAGGCCAGCACCCGCTCGCCCGGCGCGGTAAAGCCTTCAAAACGCTGACCGCGTACCACCAGCGGCAACTCCAGCTCTTCTTCCAGATTGCGCAAGCGCATCGACAGCGTGGGCTGAGTGATGTTGCAACGCGCGGCCGCCTGGCCAAAATGCCTCGTTTCATCGAGGGCGATGAGGAATTTTAGTTGTTTGATGTCCATATTCGCTCCGGTGTACTGCAAGCGGCGATTCTAGCCTGTCGAGGCATCGGATGGGCGGGCAACCGTCTCCGGAACCAAGTTCTCAGTCTTCCGTCGGAACCTATGCAACCTATCCAGGACGCAAATAACAACGAACGGAGAACGCCAATGAGTATTTACAGTTTCCTTAAAGAAGCCGGGGAAAAGATCCTCGATGCAATTACACCCGGCGATGCCAGTGCCTCGGATGAAGCCTTGAAAAAGCACATATCTGAAGTGGGGCTGGGCAACCCCAATATCCAGACGACTGTTGAAGGCAGCACCGTGACCGTCACCGGCGAAGCGGCCAGTCAGGAAGAGAAGGAAAAGATCTTGCTGACCCTGGGCAATATCAGCGGTGTGGATAAGGTCGACGACCAGATGACCATCGCGGCTGGTGCCGCAGCTGCCACGGCGGCGAAGTTCGTGACCGTGGAGAAGGGCGACACCCTGAGCGCCATCTCCAAGCGCGTGTATGGCGATGCGAACAAGTATCAGAAAATCTTCGACGCCAACAAGCCGATGCTCAAGGATGTGAACAAGATCTATCCGGGGCAGAGTTTGCGGATTCCGGAGTGAACAACACCCGGTGAGAATGTGTGGGAGCGAGCTTGCTCGCGAAAGGGGCAGTACACCCGGCAACTATTTCGTGCCTGAAACATTGCCTTCGCAAGCAAGCTTGCTCCCACAGGACCGTGTCGCCAGATAACTACAACCCTACTATCAACTCCCGATAATCCATCACGGCTGAAAACTCTTCGGTGTCTTTCGGGCCTTTGTGGCTGTTGGGTTCGCTGACCGCCAGCAGATGGTCAATGCCGAAGGTGCGAGCGCTGCGCAAAATGGGCAAGGTGTCGTCGATAAAAAGGCTGCGCGCCGGGTCGAAGCTGATGTCGGCCTGCAGCGCGTCCCAGAAGTGCGGGCTTTCCTTGGGGAAGCCGTAGTCGTGGGAGCTGATCAGCCGTTCGAAATAAGGCGCCAGCTCAATGCGCTCCATCTTCAGCGACAGCGAGTCGCGGTGAGCGTTAGTGATCATGATCACCCGTTTGCCCGCCTGTTTGATCGCCGCCAGAAAGGTTTCCGCGTCCGGACGCAGGGCAATCAGCTCGGCGGTTTCCAGTTTCAGGTCGCGCACTGACAATTTGAGCTCGGCGCTCCAGTAGTCCAGGCAATACCAGTTCAGGGTCCCGGCGTTTTTCTCAAACAACGGTTTCATCTCCAGCAACGCCATCGCGTGGCTGATCCCGTGCAACTCGGCATAGCGCTGGGGCAGGTGCTGGAGCCAGAAATGTTCGTCGTAATGCAAATCGAGCAGGGTACCGTCCATGTCGAGCAATACGGTATCGATGTCGCGCCAGGGCATTAAAGGCATTCGGGTCTCGCTGGATGTCGATGGCTGTCGTTTATGGAGATGTTGCTACGCATATCCGACACAGACAATCGGAAAAGCCACGGTATAGTACTCCGTCACCGCCAAGGAGCTTGTCATGCGCCAGAAACCCACCGTACTTGCCCGTGAAATCGTCGCCAGTAGCCGTTTGTTCCGTGTTGAGGAGCTGCAGTTGCGCTTTTCCAACGGCGTGGAGCGTACTTACGAGAGGCTGGTCGGGCGTGGCAACGGCTATGGAGCAGTGATGATCGTCGCCATGCTGGATGCTGATCATGCGGTGTTGATCGAAGAGTACTGTGGCGGCACCGACGAATACGAATTGTCCCTGCCCAAAGGCTTGATCGAGCCGGGTGAAGATGTGCTGGCGGCTGCCAATCGTGAGCTCAAGGAAGAAGCGGGCTTTGGCGCGCACCAGCTTGAGCACTTGACCGAACTGTCGCTGTCACCGGGTTACATGAGCCAGAAGATTCAAGTCGTGTTGGCGAGCGATCTGTATGAAGAGCGCCTAGAAGGCGATGAGCCTGAACCGATGCGCGTGGATAAGGTGAACCTGCGCGAACTGTCGAGCCTGACTGAACACCCGCAGTTCAGTGAGGGCCGTGCCTTGGCCGCGCTTTATCTGGCGCGTGATCTATTGACCCAGCGTGGACTGTTTTTGCCATGAGCGATGTGTTTACCGATTTGCCACACCCTTTGCTGGAACCTGTCATCAAGCTTTGCCGACTGGCCGGAGAAGTGATCCTGCCGTACTGGCGCGCCAATGTGACCGTGATGTCCAAGGCTGATGATTCACCGGTCACGGCCGCCGACCTGGCGGCCCATCAGTTACTGGCCGAAGGCTTGCTGGCGTTGGCGCCGGACATCCCTGTGCTGTCCGAAGAGGACGCCGACATTGCCCTGAGCGAACGCGGGAGCTGGGAGCGCTGGTGGCTGGTTGATCCGCTGGACGGCACCAAGGAATTCATCTCCGGGAGCGAAGAATTCACCGTCAATGTCGCGCTGATCGAGAAGGGTCGCGTGGTGTTCGGCGTGGTGTCGATGCCGACCAACAACCGCTGCTACTTTGGCGGCGCGGGTCTGGGCGCCTGGCGCAGTGATGACGATGACCACCTGACGCCGATCAGCGTGCGTCAGACACCGGGCGAAGGGCATGACTTCACCGTCGTCGCCAGCCGTCGCCATTCCAGCCCGGAGCAGGAGCGTTTGCTGGCCGGGTTGTCGGCGGCGGTGGGGCCGCTGCAGTTGACCAATATCGGCAGCTCCTTGAAGTTCTGCCTGCTGGCCGAAGGGGCTGCTGATTGTTACCCGCGACTGGCGCTGACCTCGCAATGGGACACTGCCGCCGCCCAGGGCGTGCTGGAGGGTGCGGGCGGCGAAGTGCTGGAGCTGTCGGGCGAGGCGTTCAGCTACCCGGCCCGCGAATCGCTGCTTAACCCGTTTTTCCTGGCCTTGCCTGCTGGGGCCGTGTGGAAAGAAAAGCTGCTGGAGTTGGCGAGGGCTTGAGGTAGGCGCTGATCACCCGTGGGACAGACGATCATCGAACCCGTAGGAGCAAGCTTGCTTGCGAAATCGTCGGTTCAGCCTCGGAGATGTGGAGGCTTTAGCTGCCTCTTCGCGAGCAAGGTGCAGCGCCACCCCGGTCGCTCCCACAGCAAAAATCTGTGTTCTCGCTGCTAGCGATGCACCACAAACTGCCCAATAAACCGCACAGCTTCCTGATCACTGCCTTGGGCGAAGATTCGGGTGGGTAGGGTCAAACGAGCCCGACCTCTGCGCTGGTAAGTGGTGATAAACCGATCCCAAGCCGCTGCATCCGGCGCATCGCAAATCGCCACCGCGTCTTCACGCACCGGCAGCGGATAGCTGATCTGCCCGTCCTGAATCACGATATGACCGTCGCTGATGCCCGCTTCGCGCAAACGCAGATGCAACCAGCCCCAACCCGCCAGCACTGCGCCGCAGTACAGGCTGCCGCCGAACAAGGTGCTTTTATGATTGACGTTGGGCGCCAGCGGCAGATGCAGGCGCAATTGGTGCTCCTGCCAACTCAAGACTTTAACGCCCAATTCCCGGGTCAGCGGGATGTCCTGGTGCAGCACCTGTTCCAGCGCGCGGGCTTCTTGTGTCATCAGGCGATCCTCATTCTTCGTTCTGCTCGTCCGCAGCGCCGCCAAAACTGAGGCCGTGTTTGCGCAGTTTGTCGTGCAGGGTCTTGCGCGGCAGACCGAGAGCTTCAGCCAGGCTGCGCACAGATGTGTGCGAGCGCGTCAGCTCGGCGGCAATCAGGGCCCGCTCGAAACTCTCGACCTGTTCGCTCAGGCCGCCGGTGATGGTCGGCACTACCGGCACTTCGTTTCCCTCCAGCGCGAGTTCCAGGCCCAGGGCAAAGCGTTCCGCTGCGTTTTGCAGTTCCCGGACATTACCCGGCCAGCTATGACGCAGCAGCAGGGCGCGTTGTGCGGGCTGCAGTTCATGTTTGGGCAAGCCATGGCGCATGCTGGCAGCGTCCGCGTAATGCTGGAACAGCATCAGCGCGTCTTCGCCCCGTTCGCGCAAAGGCGGAATGCGCAGCGGCGCGACATTGAGCCGGTAATACAAGTCGGCCCGGAAGCGGCCTTGATCGGCCGCCTGGCGCAAATCTTCCTTGGTGGCGGCGATTACCCGGATATCCAGCGCAATCTGTTGATTGCCGCCCAGGCGTTCCACTACCCGCTCTTGCAGCAGGCGCAGCAGTTTGACCTGCACGTCCATGCTCATGCTTTCGATTTCGTCGAGGAACAGCGTACCGCCGTTGGCAAACTCGAACTTGCCGATGCGACGCTTCTGCGCGCCGGTAAACGCCCCTGGCTCATGGCCGAACAGCTCGCTTTCGACCACCGACTCGGCCAGCGCGCCAGCATTGATTGCCACGAACGGCCCGGTGCGCCGGTTGGACAGATCATGTAGCGCCCGCGCCACGACTTCCTTGCCCGCGCCCGTTTCACCCAGGATCAGGACATCCGCCTTGGTCGCTGCCAGAGCCCCGATCTGCTGGCGCAAGCGCAGCATCGGCGCGGACTGGCCCACCAGCCGCGCGCTCAGTTGCTGGCGATCGCTCAATGCCAGCCGCAGGCTGCGGTTATCCAGCACCAGGCGGCGCAGGGCCAGGGCCCGACGCACGCTGTCGAGCAACGAGTCGCTGGCGAAGGGTTTTTCCAGAAAGTCATAAGCCCCGGCCCGCATCGCCTGCACCGCCAGCGGTACATCGCCATGACCGGTGATCAGCAACACCGGGAGTTCAGGGTCGCGGCCATGCAGGTCACTGAGCAATTCGAGGCCGTCCATGCCCGGCATGCGAATGTCGCTGACCACCACGCCGGGCCAGTCCCGTTCGATGCGGGCGGCCAGGCCGTTGGCTTCGGGCAGGGTCAGGACTTTCAGTCCAGCCAGGTCCAGCGTCTGGCTCAATGCCTGGCGCAGGTGCGGGTCGTCGTCGATCAGCACTACCTGGATCTTGCTGTCGATGGCGGTCATGCAGATAAATCCTCTGGCGGTTGTAGGTTGACGCCGGACGCCCCGTCACGCAGACGCAGCGTCAGCACTGCGCCCCCGGTGGGGTGGTTGTCGAACACCAGCTCGCCACCCAGCGCGCGCATCAGCGTATCGCAAATCGCCAGGCCCAGGCCTAGTCCTTGTGTACGGGTCTTGGTGGTGAAGAACGGCTCGCGTGCCCGGGCCAGCGCTTCTTGAGAAAAGCCCGGCCCGTTGTCGCGGATGAACAGGTTGACGCCATCGGCGGTCTGCTCGGCACTGATCCAGATTTTGCGCGGCGGGCCTTTTTCCGTCAGGGCATCCAGTGCGTTGGCCAGCAGGTTACCCAACACCTGGCGCAGGCGCGTTTCACCGGCCTGCACCCACAGAGTAGCGTCCGGCAGGTCACGGATCAGCTCGACTTCCATGGCCCGGCGGCGCTTTGCCAATAACGCCAGCGCGTCGTCCAGCGCAGGTTGCAGGGCGACGCTTTCCGGTGCGTGGCGGTCGCGGCGGGCAAAGGCGCGCAGGTGGGCGATGATCGAAGACATTCGCCCGGTCAGTTCGCCGATCAGCTTGAGGTTGCCACGGGCATCGTCGGTACGCGAATGATCGAGCAGCACTTCGGCGTTCTCGGCATAACTGCGAATCGCCGCCAGCGGCTGATTGAGTTCGTGGCTGATGCTGGCCGACATGGTGCCCAGCGCAGACAGCTTGCCCGCCTGGACCAGTTCGTCCTGTGCGCGAACCAGCTCCTGTTGGGCCTGTTCACGCTCCAGCACCTCTTGGCGCAGCCGACTGTTGAGGCCTTCAAGGTCGCTGGTGCGTTCTACTACCCGCATCTCAAGCTCGCGCCGCGCCTGGGCTTCAAAGGCGATGCGGTCCAGATAATGCCGACGGCGCTGGATCATGATGCCCAGCAACAGCATCACCACCAGCAAGGTCGCGCCGCCCACTGCCACGACGGTGCGCACCGGGCGATCAATCAAGGCCCGAGGGGCAAGAATATTCACGCTCCAGCCGGTTTCGGCGATTTGCTGGTTCTGCGTCAGCCAGGCTTTGTCATCCAGCAGCAACGGCCTTGGATCCCGCGTCGGGTAGGGCTGGATGGCGACGATGGCCTGTTTTTCTGCGTCGCTCAGCGCACGGGTCGAGCGAAAGCGCCATTCGGGCCTTGAGGTCAGGATGACGACGCCGTTGTGGTCGGTAAGCAGCAGCTGTTCGGGCGTTTTGCCCCACAGGTTTTCGGTGTGGTCCAGGTCGATCTTGACCACCAGCACACCAATCACCCGCGCCCCGTCGCGGACCGCCGAGGCAAAGAAATAACCGCGTTTGGCCGACGTCGTGCCCAGCCCGAAAAAGCGCCCCAGGTTGCCCGCCATGGCCTCGCTGAAATAGGGGCGGAAGGCGAAGTTGCGGCCCACGAAGCTGTCGCGTTTATCCCAGTTCGACGCCGCCAGCGTGGTGCCGTCGGCGTTCATCAAGTACATGACTTCCGCGCCGGTCTGGCGAACGATGGTTTCCAGCAGGCGGTTGGCGGTTTGTTGTCTGGCTTGATCCTGCGGCGCGTTGAGCACGGCGGGTAAATCGGGCAACTGGCTGAGGATCTGCGGCAGGGTTTCATAGCGATGCAGCGTACCCAGCAGGTTGGCGACGTACAGGTCCAGGGTCTGCCGGTTCTGGCTGACCAACTCGTTGCGGTAATAACGCTCGGCCAGATGCTCCAGCGGCCACAACAGCGGCGCAAGGCACAGCGCCAATAGCGCAAGGCTGCGCCAGCGTGGGCGGGGTGGAAGGGCGGGGGTGGTGATCATGTAGGACTGTGCCAGTTATGCCCTGAGCCGAGCAGTTCACATAACTGTGGGAGCGAATTCATTCGCGAAAGCGCCGGTACAGACGACCCGGATCTTTCACCTGGAATATCCATTCGCGAATGAATTCGCTCCCACAGTGCTGCGGCTCATCATCGGGAGCCGAGCAGGCATTATGCCTAACCCTGCTCAGCCAGGCACTCCAGCAATGCGCTGTGCCAGTCAGCCTGTTGTACGCCCCATTCGCGTTGCAACAAGCTGCAATCCAGGCGCGAGTTGAGTGGGCGAGCGGCGGGTGTGGGGTAGGCGCTGGACTCTATCGGGTTGAGGGTCGCGCACGGCTCGCCGTGTTTGATCAACTGCTCGCCAATCGCCTGGGCAAAGCCGAACCATGAGGTTTCGCCCGCAGCCGTCAGGTGATAGGTGCCCCACGCGCCGGGCTTGCCGTCACGCCAGCGTTCAATCAGTTGCCGGGTGCTCTGGGCAATGGTTCCGGCCCAGGTGGGCGCACCGATCTGGTCGGCGACCACGTTCAGTTCATCGCGCTCCTGCAGCAAACGTTGCATGGTCAGCAGAAAATTACGCCCGGAGGTCGAGTAAACCCAACTGGTGCGCAGGATCAGATACTCCCCGCCGACATACTCGATGGCCTGCTCGCCGGCCCATTTGCTGGCGCCGTAAACACCCAGCGGCGCTGGCGTGTCCTGTTCGGTCCAGGGCGCATCCTTGCTGCCGTCGAAGACATAATCGGTGGAGTAGTGGATCAGCGGTATGCCCAGTTCCCGAGCCTGGTCAGCGAGCATCCCGGCAGCGATGGCATTGATCGACAAGGCGCTCTTCTGCTCGGTCTCGGCCTGATCCACCGCCGTGTAGGCAGCGGCATTGATGATCAGGTCCGGCTGCAAATCCTGAATCTGATCGTAGTCGGCCAAGTGATCGCTGAGGTCCAGCCTGTCGCGACCGAGCACGACCACTTCACCCAGGTCCGCGAGGGTTTTCTGCAGAGCCTGGGAGACTTGTCCGTGCTGACCGATGATCAGGATTTTCAGTGGTTTGCTCATGGGAACAGGTCTGCCTCCTTGAATGCCACGCCGTTCTGGTCCTTGGCCGAGAGCTGGGGCACGCCTTCGAGCTCCCAGTCGATGGCCAGGTCCGGGTCGTCCCAGCGAATGCAGCGTTCGGCTGCGGGGGTGTAGTAGTCAGTGGTTTTGTAGAGGAATTCGGCGTAGTCGCTCAGCACCACGAAACCATGGGCGAAGCCCGGCGGCACCCAGAGCTGACGAAAATTCTCCGCCGACAGTCGCACGCCGACCCAGCGGCCAAAGGTAGGCGAGCTGCGGCGGATATCTACCGCAATGTCCAGCACTTCGCCCGAGGTCACCCGCACCAGTTTGCCCTGGGCATTTTCGATCTGGTAATGCAGACCCCGCAGCACATTCCTGGCGGAGCGGGAGTGGTTGTCCTGAACGAATTTCAGATGGCGCATGCCGGTCGCATCGCCAAAGGCCTTGGCGTTGAAGCTTTCATAGAAGAACCCCCGCTCATCCCCGAAGACTCTCGGTTCGAGGATGAGTACATCGGGGATATCGCACGCAATCACATTCACGGTTTTTCACCTGCAAGCTTGAAGAGGTACTGGCCGTAGCCAGTCTTGCCAAAATAGTGGGCGCGTTCAAGCAGCTGTTCGCGGTTGATCCAGCCGTTCTGGTAGGCGATTTCTTCAAGGCACGCCACTTTAAGGCCCTGACGGTGTTCGATGGTCTGCACGTATTGCGAAGCATCGAGCAGGCTGTCATGGGTGCCGGTGTCGAGCCAGGCGAAACCCCTGCCAAAGCGCTCGACCCGCAGGTCGCCGCGCAACAGATAGGCATTGTTGACGTCGGTGATTTCCAGCTCGCCACGAGGCGACGGTTTGACGTCCTTGGCAATGCGGATGACTTCGTTGTCGTAAAAATACAAACCTGTCACGGCGTAGCTGGATTTGGGCACCTTGGGCTTTTCTTCGATGGACAGCGCCCGGCCCTGCTCGTCGAAATCGATGACCCCGAAGCGCTCCGGGTCCTTGACCCAGTAGCCGAACACCGTGGCGCCACTGGTATGCGACGCCGCGCTTTTCAGCTGGTCGCCGAAGTGCTGACCATGAAAGATGTTGTCGCCCAGAATCAGGCACACCGAGTCATCACCGATGAATGTTTCGCCAATCAGAAACGCCTGGGCCAGCCCGTCGGGTCGGGGCTGTTCGGCGTAGTGGAAATTCACCCCGAACTGGCTCCCATCACCCAGCAGGTTGCGGTATTGCGGCAGATCCTGTGGGGTGGAAATGATCAGGATTTCCTGAATGCCGGCCAGCATCAGCACGGAAATCGGGTAATAGATCATCGGTTTGTCGTAGATCGGCAGCAGTTGCTTGGACACGCCGAGGGTGATCGGGTGCAGCCGGGTGCCAGAGCCGCCAGCGAGAATGATTCCTTTGGTCATGCGATCAAATCCTTGTGGTCGGTGAAGCCCAGTCGTTGGCCTTGATAACTGCCGTCTTGTACGCGTTGGCACCAGTCTTGATTATCCAGATACCACTGCACGGTCTTGCGCAGCCCGGACTGGAAGGTTTCTTCGGGGGTCCAGCCCAGATCGCGCTCGATCTTGCCTGCGTCGATGGCATAGCGCTGATCGTGCCCGGGGCGGTCCACCACAAAGCTGATCAGGTCGGCATAACGCTCGACGCCAGCGGGTTTTTGCGGGGCCAGCTCTTCGAGCAGTTCGCAGATGCTGCGCACCACATCGATGTTCTTCTGCTCGTTATGCCCGCCAATGTTGTAGGTTTCGCCTACCGCGCCTTCGGTGACGACTTTAAGCAGTGCGCGGGCGTGATCTTCGACGAACAGCCAGTCGCGCACCTGCAAGCCGTTGCCATACACAGGCAGCGGCTTGCCCTTGAGGGCATTGAGGATCACCAGCGGGATGAGTTTTTCCGGGAAGTGGAACGGTCCGTAGTTGTTCGAGCAATTGGTCACCACGACCGGCAAGCCATAGGTGCGCTGCCAGGCGCGGACCAGATGATCGGACGCCGCCTTGCTGGCCGAATAGGGCGAGCTGGGCGCATAAGGTGTGGTTTCAGTGAACAGGTCGTCCACGCCATGCAGGTCGCCGTACACTTCGTCGGTAGAAATATGGTGGAAGCGGAACGCCGCGCGCTCGGCTTCCGGCAGCGTCAGCCAATAGCCGCGAGTGGCTTCGAGCAGGCTGTAGGTGCCGACGATGTTGGTCTGGATGAATTCGGACGGGCCATCGATCGAGCGGTCGACATGGGATTCCGCTGCCAGGTGCATGATTGCCTGGGGCTGGAAGCGCGCAAGTGCGGCGCTGACCTGGCTCTGGTCACAGATATCAGCCTGGACAAATTCGTAGCGAGTGTCGGTGGCGATGCCCGTCAACGACTCCAGGTTGCCAGCGTAAGTTAGCTTGTCAAAATTGAGCACTTCATGATCGGTGTTCAGTATCAGGTGACGGATCAACGCCGAACCGATGAAGCCAGCGCCGCCAGTGACAAGTATTCGCATGAGTGAGCCTTCTTCCTTATTGGGCGTAGACGTAAGAGCATAGCTTGTGGGTGGGAACGACCCGGCGCAAGCAGCATCACTGATACCGGGGTCTGCCTGCCATGAAAAATATTGATCCGGGGGCCACGTTGCCGTCATTAATCCGGCGTACAACTTGTCGTCACTTGATTCATCCACCTATATTTTTTCACCGTAAGAGCGGCTTTAGCCGCGAAAGCAACGAAAGCAAATTCACCGCCGGCGAATGTATATCGACTGGCCCCATCGCGGCTGAAGCGGAACGCCGCCCGGCCGCTCTTGCGAGGTCCCGTGTTCGCTGCGGGTCGTCCGGGCAGCAGGGATCTCTTATAGTGAGCCATCCAGCACTCCGCCCGCCCCCCTGACAAGATCGAGGTTGTTGCATGCCGCTTGCCACGCTGATCCGCCGCTCCAGTCTGCCCTGTCCTGAAGTCAGTGCCGAGCAGGCCCTGCATCTGTTGGCACAGCATTACGGGCTGAGCGGCACGCTCAAAGAGCTGGGCAGCCAGCAGGATTGCAACTTCCTGGTGGATACCGGCACGCACCGTTATGTCCTGAAAATCTGTCATGGCGCCTACTCGCCCCTCGAACTCGACGCCCAGCATGCTGCGCTAGGGCATCTGGCCAGCCATTCGGCGGTCAGGGTGCCGGGGGTCGTGCGTGCCAGCGATGGCAGGCAATTGCTGACCGTGGAGCTGGGCGGCAAACCGCTGCATGTGCGGTTGCTGGAGTTCATTGATGGACAGGCCCTGAGCCACTTACGCCATCTGCCACGGGATGTCGTGGCCGGGCTGGGCGAGTTGTGCGCTCAGGTCGACCGCTCACTCGCCGCCTTCGAGCACCCTGGCCTGGAGCGGATACTGCAATGGGACCCGCGCCACGCTCAGGCGCTGATCAAACATCTGCTGCCGGTTATCAGCAATGAAGACGAGAGGGCGTGCATCGTCGAAGCGGCCGAGCAGGCGCAGCGTCGTTTGCTGCCGCTGATCCCGGCGCTGCCTCTGCAGACCGTGCACCTTGATATCACTGAATACAACGTGGTCTGGTCCCGGGATTCGACGTTGCAATGGCAATTGCAGGGGCTGATTGATTTTGGCGACCTGGTAACTACCTGGCGCGTAGCCGACCTGTCGGTGACCTGCGCGGCGTTGCTGCACCACGCCGAAGGTGATCCGCTGTACATCCTGCCCGCGATTTGTGCCTACCACGCGCTCAATCCGCTGCAGCCCGAAGAATTGCAGGCGCTCTGGCCGCTGATCATCGCGCGCTCGGCGGTGCTGGTGCTCAGCAGCGAACAGCAGGCAGCTGTCGAGCCGGACAATGCTTACATCCAGACGAATATAGCCAGTGAGTGGGGCATCTTCGACGTCGCCACCTCCGTGCCGATTGCCTTGATGGAGGCTGCGATTCTCGCCTGCGTGGGCATCGAGCCAGACGCCGCTGAGGCGCCGGTTTACCACCCCTTGATGCCGAGCCTGACGGGGCGCGAATTCCGGCAGGTGGACCTGGGCGTACTCAGTGAGCATTTCGTTGCCGGCAACTGGCAGCACAGCGGTATCGACGAGCAGTTGCTCAAACAGGCGTCGCGTGAAACGGGTCAGGCTGCGAGCCGGTTCGGCGAATATCGCCTGTCTCGAACCCTGATTGACAGCGCCAGAGAGCCGGAAACCTGCGCGCTGCATGTCGAGCTGTCACTTGCCACGCCAACTCCGCTGCATGCTCCGTTTGCCGGGACGTTGCGGCTTACCGCTGACGCTGCTTTGTTGCTGGTGGGCACGCAGATGAGCCTGCGATTGTGGGGCGCTGCGCTGGAGTTGACCCCCGGCGCGAGCGTGGCGGCCGGTGACCTGATCGGCCAAGGCGCAGGGTCGCTGGTGCTGCAACTGTGTTCGGTGCCCGAATTGAGCCCGCCGCTGTTCGCCACCCCCGGCTGGGCCAGTGCCTGGCGGCAGCTTTGCCCGTCGCCCGCAGCGCTGCTGGGGTTTGACTGCGATGCGCCTGCGCTGCCGGATGCGGCGCACCTGCTGGCGCGCCGCGATGCCAGTTTTGCCCGTTCACAGAAGCACTACTATCAGGCCCCGCCGCAGATCGAGCGCGGCTGGCGCAACCACCTGATCGACATGCAGGGCCGCTCTTATCTGGACATGCTCAACAACGTTGCCGTGCTTGGCCACGGTCACCCGCGCATGGCCGCTGAGGCCGCACGGCAATGGTCGCTGCTCAACACCAACTCACGGTTCCATTACGCGGCCATTGCTGAGTTTTCCGAGCGCTTGCTCAAGCGGGCGCCGGAAGGTTTTGACCGGGTGTTTCTGGTCAACAGCGGCACCGAGGCCAACGACCTGGCGATTCGTCTGGCATGGGCTTACAGCCGTGGACGGGACATGCTCAGCGTACTGGAGGCCTACCATGGCTGGTCGGTAGCCACCGATGCGATTTCCACCTCCATTGCCGACAACCCGCAGGCGCTGAGCACTCGTCCCGAGTGGGTGCATCCGGTGACAGCGCCCAATACCTATCGCGGCGAATTTCGCGGTGCCGACAGCGCGCCGCAGTACGTGCGCCGCGTTGATCAGGTGCTTGCGCAACTGGCTGCGCAAAAACGCCAGGTGGCGGGCTTTATCTGCGAACCGGTATATGGCAACGCCGGTGGGATTTCGCTGCCGCCAGGTTACTTGCAGCAGGTGTATCAGAAGGTCAGAGCGCAGGGCGGGGTGTGTATCGCCGATGAGGTTCAGGTCGGTTATGGCCGTCTGGGTCACTATTTCTGGGGCTTCGAAGAGCAAGGCGTGGTGCCGGACATCATCACCATGGCCAAGGGCATGGGTAATGGGCACCCACTCGGCGCGGTGATCACCCGGCGCGACATCGCCGAAGCGCTGGAAGCCGAGGGTTACTTCTTCTCCTCCGCAGGTGGCAGCCCGGTCAGTTGCCGGATCGGCATGGCGGTGCTGGATGTCATGGAGGAAGAAAAGCTCTGGGAAAACGCGGCAGTCGTGGGCGACTACTTCAAGGAGCGGCTGCAGGCATTGATTGAGCTGCACCCATTGGTCGGTGCCGTACATGGCTCGGGTTTTTATCTGGGAGTTGAGCTGGTGCGTGATCGCCAGACTCTGGAACCCGCGACCGAAGAAACCGCTTACCTGTGCGATCGCCTGCTCGAGCTGAGTATCTTCATGCAGCCCACCGGCGACTACCTGAACATCCTGAAAATCAAACCGCCGATGTGCACCACCCGGCAGAGCGTGGATTTCTTTGTGGACAGCGTGTCGAAGGTGTTGGCTGAGTTGGAATAAGCACGGAACCTCGTAGGAGCGGCTTCAGCCGCGAGGGGCCGGGACGCTCAACATATTCGTCGCCGATGAACCTGCTTTCGCGGCTAAAGCCGTTCCTACGGGGATTGATTTCAGATTTATATCGAGATTATTTACGGATATGTCTTTATATGAATGGTTATTTGCTTTAATTACCGATTTTTATCCGCTATAAAGTCGCCATTGTTGACCCTCTCTCCACGGAGTCCCGATTGCCATGACCACACTCAAAAGCACACCCCGCGCCGATGGCTTTTACATGCCTGCCGAGTGGGCTGCGCAGACCCAGACCTGGATGGTCTGGCCTGAGCGTCCGGACAACTGGCGTCTGGGCGGCAAGCCGGTGCAGAGCGCCCATGTCGCGTTGGCCAAGGCCATTGCGCGTTTCGAACCGGTGACCGTTGCCGTGTCTGCTGCGCAATACGACAACGCCCGTGCGCGTCTGGATGTGCCGAACATCCGTGTGGTGGAAATCAGTAATGACGACGCCTGGGTACGTGACACCGGGCCGACGTTTGTCATCAACGACAGTGGCGAAGTGCGTGGCGTGGATTGGGACTTCAATGCCTGGGGCGGTTTCGACGGTGGCCTCTATGCGCCGTGGAACCTTGATTCGCAGGTGGCGAGCAAGATCCTCGAAATCGAGCGTTGCCCGCGCTATCAGACCGAAGGCTTTGTGCTGGAAGGCGGCTCGATCCACGTCGACGGCGAAGGCACGTTGATCACCACTGAGGAGTGCCTGCTCAATCGCAACCGCAATCCGCACTTGTCTCGCGAAGAGATCGAGGCGGTGCTCAGCGCCAATCTGGCTGTGGATAAAATCATCTGGCTGCCCGACGGGTTGTTCAACGACGAAACCGACGGCCATGTGGATAACTTCTGCTGCTATGTGCGCCCGGGTGAGGTCTTGCTGGCCTGGACGGATGATCCCAAAGACCCCAACTACCCACGTTGCCAGGCGGCACTGAGTATTTTGGAAAACACCCTGGATGCCAAAGGCCGATCATTCATCGTCCATAAGATGCCAATCCCGGGTCCATTGTTCGCCACGGCCGAAGAATGCGCGGGCGTCGATCAGGTGCATGGCAGCCAGGAGCGCAACCCATCGGTGCGCCTGGCCGGTTCCTACGTTAACTTCCTGATCGTCAATGGCGGCATCATCGCCCCCAGCTTTGACGATCCAATGGACGCCACAGCCCGTGAAATCCTGCAGCAGCTGTTCCCTGAGCATGAAGTGGTGATGGTCCCAGGCCGTGAATTGCTGCTCGGCGGTGGCAATATTCACTGTCTGACCCAGCAGCAACCGGCGCCACACCGCGTCTGATTGTCGGCTAATGTAACCAGACGGTTACAGAGTTGGTCTTGTTCTTGCTGTCATAAGCCCATCACCCGATGGGCTTTTTCATGGGCGGAACATTCAGTAACACCTTGAATCAGGTGGAGCGGCTGATTGCCGTTGAATCGTTTCGCGCTTAGCTACTCTGTCATAAAGCGTCAGTACATTTAGCCCCTCATGACTTCAGAGGTTATCCCTATGAACGCAGGTATTGAGCAACGCGCTCGTGTCTTGTCTGCTAGTAGCGAAGCTCGCCAGATGATGGCGGATTGGATAAGGGCAACCCGTGTCGCGAACCCCACGCGACCGGATGTACGCAAAATGCTGTTGCAACGTTACCCTGCGGATTTGCTCAACGAAGCTGAGCTGGAAGCCCTGCTGCGCGTGCTCAAGGATTGAGCGAGGCCCGTTCTAGAGCGGTTGAGCGGGACAGTAATCGGTGTAAAAAGTTTCCTGTAAATTGACACCTTTGTGACAGGGCGGATAGGATTTGCCTCCTCCGCCTGTGGCATTGCGCCATGTACGTGCATCAGTAGTCCACTGCGATGATTCGTGCGGGCTCTTCGAATATGACATTCGAGAGCCGCAGACAGCCCCCTTGGTTGTCGCCACAGCGCGTGATCAATCCGCAGAAAAGGACGACAAGAAATGCTCTCTACACGCCTCAGTTTGCTCGCACTGGCCCTGATCAGTGCTGGTCACGCCATGGCCGACAGCCAGGCCGATTCCAAGGGTTTTGTCGAAGACAGCCACCTGAATCTCGCGCTGCGTAACGCTTATATCAACCGTGATTACAAAAACGGCGCCGAAGACAAAGCCGAGTGGGGCCAGGGCTTCACTGCCAACTTTGCCTCCGGTTTCACCCAGGGCACCGTGGGCGTGGGCGTTGATGCATTCGGCCTGTACGGCGTGCGTCTGGATGGCGGCAAAGGCCGCAGCGGCGCTGGCGGTATCGACTTCTTCAAGCAAGGTGACAGCGGCGCAGCAGCCGATGACCTGTCGCGTGTGGGTGGCGCGGTAAAAGCGCGTATTTCCAATACCGTGATCAAGTACGGCGACCAGATGCCTGCGCTGCCGGTGCTGAGCTACGACAACTCGCGTCTGCTGCCGGAAAGCTTTACCGGCACCATGATCACCTCCAAGGAAATCGACGGCCTGGAAGTGGTTGCCGGTCGCTTCACACAAGAGGCGCGTAAAAGTGCCGAAGGTCGTGACAGCGGTGACCTGAAACGCATCGACGTGTACGGCGCCAGCTACAAGTTCACCGATGCCTTCAGCGCGGCATTTTATGCCTCCAACAACGAAGACGTGTTCAAAAAGCAGTACCTGAACCTGAACTACGTCTGGGCCTTGCAGCCTGACCAGTCGCTGACATTCGACTTCAACGGCTACAACACCAAGCTGGACAAGGACTACTCGGCAGCAGCGGCAGCTGGCGAGCGTGACAACAAGATCTGGAGCCTGGCGGCGACGTGGGCAGTGGGCATCCACTCCTTCACCCTGGCCCATCAGCGCAGCACGGGCGACACCGGTTACAACTACGGCTTCTATCGCAATGCCGGTGGTTATGGCGACGGTGGCAACACCATCTACCTGGCTAACTCGTACTGGTCCGACTTCAACGGCAAAGACGAGCGTTCCTGGCAGGCCGCTTACGGCATCGACCTGTCCGCTTTGGTGCTGCCAGGTCTGAGCTACAAGACGGCCTACGTGCGCGGTGACAACATCGACGACGGCAGCAACCGTGGCCGTGGCGAAGAGCGCGAAATCTTCAGCCAGCTGACCTACGTGGTTCAGAGCGGCCCGGCCAAAGACCTGTCCGTTCGGGTGCGCAACTCGTTCCTGCGGGTTTCCAACAACGCCAGCAACTACAACGGCGACGGCAACGAAACCCGGATCTTCGTGGATTACCCGATCAACGTTTTCTGATGATCGTGGGGGGCGTGCTTAACGCCCCCCTTCGGTACCGTGGGAGCGAGCTTGCTCGCGAAGGCGGTCCATCTGCCAGGAAGATGTGGTGGATGTACTGGCCTCTTCGCAAGCAAGCTTGCTCCCACAGATATTGAGCTGCTTGTGAGGATGGTTTTCCAAATTCTTTCCGCCCCTGCTCAAGCTACTATGTGCCCCACCTTCGGCTCACCCGGTCACGCTTCATGGCCCTTGCTGCTCCTCCCGACCTTTCCGACATCGCCGTGCCTGTTCAACCGCTGGCGCGCACCTACCCGCGTGGGCTTTTCATCGAGCCGCATGAGCATGTCTGGGGGCAGGTGCTGTACGCCACCTCCGGCGTGATGTGGGTCGAGACACCTTTCGAAGCGCTGGTCGTACCGCCGCAACGTGCGGTCTGGTTGCCACCGGGCGTGGTGCATGGCATTCGCGTGGTGACCGACCTGCAGATGCGCAACATTTACCTGCGTCCCGCCATTGCCGAGACGCTTGAAACAACCGTGCAAGTATTTGAAGTCGGTCAATTGCTGCGCCAACTGATTCTGGGGCTGGTCGAGCAGGCCGATGATCAGGATTCGGCGTATTACGACGCATTGGTCAATCTGGCGTTGCTGGAGCTGCAACGTGCCAAGCGCTCGATCCTGAAAATCCCCATGCCCGACCAGTCAGACCGGCGCCTGCTGAATCTGTGTCAGGCGGTCATGGGCGACCCCTCGCTGAGCATCCCTTTCGAACAGCATGCCGAAAACGCCGGTGCCAGCGTTCGCACCCTGGCGCGGCTTTTTCAGAGCGCGTTAGGCATGGGCTTCGCCGAATGGCGCCGACAAGTGCAATTGGCCACCGCTGTCGCCGAGCTGATTCAAGGTGTGCCGGTCAGCACCATCGCCCGCTCGCTGGGCTACTCGCCTAGCAGTTTCAGCGACATGTTCCGCCGCGAACTGGGCGTCGCGCCTTCGCAGTATCCGGCAGGATGAACACCCACACCTCGTAGGAGCGGATTTATCCACGAAGGCCCCAGTCGCGCCGATACAAATTCGTCGCCTGAAATGCTGCCTTCGCGAATGAATGCTCCTACATAAGGGGGCGACGTTCCCGCAGATCAATAACCCACACTGGCAGATAACCAGAAGTCCTTGGCCGATAGCGCTCAATGCCGGTCATTACACTGCGTGCATTGGCTATTTCTGCACGGGGTCCACCATGAGCTACCTCATCTCGATTGTGATCGGCGTTGCCGTCGGCTTGCTGTACGGCGCCCTTGATTTCCGCTCGCCAGCGCCGCCTGCCGTGGCATTGGTGGGGCTCACCGGCATGTTGCTGGGCGAAAAAATATGGCCGATGGGCAAGCAACTGTTTGCCACCTGGTTTTCCTGATCAATCCACTTTGGAGCCACCCATGAAGGCACTGCAATTTTCCACCACCGGCGACCTCGCTGCTCTGCAATACGTTGAGCTACCCATGCCGGTACCCGCCCAGGGCGAAGTGCTGATCGAGGTCAAAGCTGCAGGCCTGAACCCCAGCGATGTGAAGAATGTTCTCGGTCGTTTCCCTTACACCACGTTGCCTCGGGTGCCGGGTCGGGATTTTGCCGGGGTGGTAATCGAAGGTCCGCAAGAGCTGATCGGTCAGCAAGTCTGGGGCACCGGCAAGGAGCCCGGGTTCTTCCGCGACGGCTCCCACGCGCAGTTTCTGACCTTGCCCGCCAAGGGTGTGGCGCTCAAACCCCAGGCGTTGAGTTTCAGCCAGGCTGCCAGCCTCGGCGTGCCTTACACCACGGCCTGGGATGCGCTGCAACGCAGCGGTGTCGGGGCGCAAACGCGTTTGTTGGTGATTGGCGCCAACGGCGCAGTCGGCAGTGCGGCACTGGCGCTGGGCAGGATTCTCGGCGCGCAGGTGCTGGGCGCAGTGCGTCGACCTGAACAGCTTCAGGCCCTGGGGCAGCAGAACTTCAAAGGCATCGTGCTGGACCGGCCGGACGACCTGGCGGCGCAGGTCAATGAATTCTACCCAGGCGGTGCCGATGTGATATTCGACACTACCGGCTTCTGGCTGCCTGCCGCAGTGCCCGCGCTGGCGACCTTCGGCCGCATCGCAATCATTGCCGCGCCGGTAGACGGCCACGTGCAACTGCCAGCACTCGCGCTGTATCGCAAAGGCGGCTCGGTGGTGGGCATCAACTCGCTGCTCTACGACTGCCAGGCCTGCGCCAAAATGCTGGACCAGTTTGGCCAGTATTTCGACCATGGAACCCTGCCGCTGCCCACCGGCCTGCGCGAATCACCCCTCAGCGAAGGGCTGGCGCGTTATGCCGAAGTGAATCAGGGTACGAGCGAGAAGATCATTCTCGTGCCGTGAGGGCGGGTCGGCATGGCACCCACCCACCGTAGGAGCGGCTTCAGCCGCGAACGGTGTGAAGATCCGGTGCATTCATTGGCATCTTCGCGGCTAAAGCCGCTCCTACGGGTCGGTGGCTTATCGATTAAACCGCTCCACCAACGCCCGCAATCCGCGTGAGGTGCTTTCCAGTTCGGTGCCTCGCGCCACGGCGGCGTTGGCGTTGCTGGCGGAGGTATCGAAGGTCGCTGCCACGTTGTTGATCTGCCGGGATATATCCTCGGCAACGTGGGCCTGTTCTTCGGACGCCGTCGCCATCTGCTGGCCCATGCTGCTGATGCGTGCGATAGCCTCGCGAATACCCTGCAAGGCACTCTGCGCTTCGATCACCTGGGCGACACCGTTGTCCGCTTCGCTGATGCCAAGCTGGGCGATGCTTACCGCCTCGTCGGCGCCTTTTTTCAAGGACTCGATCACTGCCTGAATCTGCTGGGTGGACTCGCGAGTCTTGCCGGCCAGTGCCCGCACCTCATCGGCCACTACCGCAAACCCTCGGCCTTGTTCGCCGGCCCTGGCGGCTTCGATGGCGGCATTGAGCGCCAGCAGGTTGGTCTGGTCGGCAATCGCCTGAATCACCCCCGCAGCCGACATGATCTGCTGGGTTTCATTGGCCAGGTTATCCACCGCATTACTGATGTTGGTCACGGTGCCCGCCAGCCGTTGAATGGCATCGCGCGAGCTGCCGGCCACTTTATTGCCTTGCTCGGCTAATTGATTGGCGGTGTTCGCCTCGGCGGCGGTGAATTGCACGTGCTTGGCGACTTCGTTGATCGAAGCGGCCATTTGCGTCATGGCCGCAGCGGTCAAGTCGGTTTCCGCACGCTGCTCCAGCAAGGCCCGTTCGCTTTGCGTGGAGAGCTGCGACGAATGCCCGGCGGCTTCGGAGACCTGCGCGGCCAGATCGCTCAGGCGCGTCAGGGCGGTGCGCAGGCGTGCGTCTTCGCTGATCAGAATCATCTCCAGACGGGCGTTGGTGCCATAAGCATCGCTGTAGGCAAGCGCGCTCACCGGATCAGTAAATGCCCCCGGTGCACTGCGAATAATGCTCGCCAGTTGCTGCTCAAAGCGCGCATAAGCCCAGCCACCCAAGGCCAGGAACAGCACGGCGGTCGCGACGTGAGCGAACATGCCGGGGAGCAACACGTTAGCCGCCACACCCAGCACTGCGGCAAGGGCAGGCACTGCCATCACACTCAAAAACGCCCCCACATGGCGTGCCCCGGCCACGGCTTTCTTGCCACCGCGCAGCCTGGCATACAGCGCTTCGGCACGCGCGACCTGCTCGCGAGTAGGCTTGACCCTCACCGATTCGAACCCCA
Source organism: Pseudomonas viridiflava (assembly GCF_900601905.1). Classification (GTDB taxonomy): domain Bacteria; phylum Pseudomonadota; class Gammaproteobacteria; order Pseudomonadales; family Pseudomonadaceae; genus Aquipseudomonas. Next base: position 66,739 of record NZ_UWFA01000137.1, on the reverse strand, counting down.
CCAGGCGGCCATCCTCAAGGATCGGCGTGACGTAGGCGCTGACCCAATAGAAGTCGCCGTTCTTGCAGCGGTTCTTGACGATGCCCATCCAGCTTTTGCCTGCTTTCAGGTAGCTCCACATCAACCCGAACACCGCAGCGGGCATGTCCGGGTGGCGCACCAGATTGTGTGGGCTGCCTACCAGCTCGGCCTGGGAGAAGCCGCTGATTCTGGCGAACTCCTCGTTGCAGTACGTGATTTTGCCTGTGGTGTCAGTGGCAGAGATCAGGCGTTGTTCGGCGGGGAAAGTCTGTTCGGTTTGAGTGACATGCTTGGCCATCTTCAGCATCCATACGAAGGGATATCAGGCGCGGTGCAAATCCATTTTTGAAGAATGGCCTCGGCCGCCAGGGCTGTAGTGTACGGATCCGAGGACACGTACACCCATTTGGTGGGGGGAGTATAGATAGCGTCCTGCGCTTATCAAATCGCTATTAATGTTTCATGCCAGGGCCGAGGGGCTCAGCAAATATGCCAAAACGGGCTCGAAACTGGCAATTTTCGGTGCCTGGGCTATCACGTCCGAAACCTCGCACCACGGGTAGTCCAGGCCTTGCAGCCAATCCATCACCGGCTCCAGGTCGTGCGCCGGGCTCACCTGCATGTGTTCGATGGTAATGATCAGGTCGGTAACGAGCGCTGATTCAGGATCAAACTGCCAGTCATATTGGCCGCAGCCGACACGAACTTCTCCTGAGCTTTTGACGGACATGCCCACCAGCCACTTGCAGGTGTGGGCTGACGCCGACTGGGAGGGCGCGGCGCCCAGGCAAAACGTGTAAATGTTTTCATAGGTCTGGTTGAAACCGCGTGACAGCGTTTGCGCGATCGCTGGCAGGCCTGTCAGGTCGGTCGGAAAGGCAATGGCATCGGTGCGAACGACCATTTTCACCCTGGCGCCGGGGGTGAAGGCCTGACGCAGCAGGTCTGGTCGGTTGCCATCCTTTCCCATGATGTACTGCTCGATTGCCCGTCTGTGGGTCTGCATTTTTTTGTTTTCCCTGCTGGTAGTCATGACTGAAAGTGGATGGCCCAAGAGTATCCGTTACAGCTTGAAGGTATCGACCACTGTGCGCAGCTTTCCGGCTTCGCGGTCGAGTTCTCCACAGGCCTTGAGTGTGGCGCTCAGGTTGTCGGTGGCATGGCGATTCAACTGGCTGATCTGATGCACATCGCTGGTCAGTTGACTGACCGCAGTCGTTTGCTCTTCGGTGGCTGCCGCGACGCTCAGGCACATCTCATCGATCTGGCTGATGCTGGCGACGACCGTCAACAGGCTGGCCCCGGCCTGGGTGGCTACCTGCACGCTTTGGCTGCCGATGGCATGACTGTGCAGCATGGTTTGCGCCGCCTGGGTGGCACCGGTTTGCAGCGCGTCGATGACGGCGCGGATTTCTTCAGTTGCGTTTTGCGTATGGTGCGCCAGGCTTCTGACCTCATCGGCGACGACCGCAAAGCCGCGCCCGGCTTCGCCCGCCCTGGCGGCCTCGATGGCAGCGTTCAGGGCCAGCAGGTTGGTCTTGCCGGAAATCGTCGAGATGACCTCCAGCACCTTGCCGATATTCGCGCTTTTGGCGTTGAGGTCCTCGATCTGCGAGCGGGTCAGCTCGATATTCTCCTGCAGGTGGCTCATCGCAGTGACGGTGTTCTCCACCAGGTCGCACGTCGAGTCGATCTGCCGCCGGGCGCTGGATGCACCTCTGGACGCCGCCGACGCACTGGAGGCGATTTCCTGCGCCGCTGCCCCCAACTGCTCAATGGCAGCCGCGACGCTAGTGGTGTAAGCCGACTGGTGTTCTGATTTATCGACGGAAGAATTGGACGCTGACAGCACCCGGCGTGTGGCTTCACCCAGGGCGCGGGTGGTCGCCGAAACTTCGCTGATCGAAGCGTGAATCCGGTCGCCGAAGCGGTTGAAGCCGGTTGCCAGTTGCCCGAACTCATCGTTCGAAACGATCGCCAGCCTGCGCGTCAGATCGCCATCGCCCTGGGCGATGTCTTCCATGGCGTTGCTGATCATATGCAGCGGTCGCATCAGCACGCGGATCAGCAAGCCGAGCAACAGCAACGTGACCAGAACCGCGACAACGGTGGCGATGATCGCTGAATTACGGAATGCCGTGACACTGGCCAGTGCGGCTTGCTGGTCGAGCACGATGCCGATGTACCAATCCTGCAATGGCAGGCCGTTGACCGGGGAAAACAGGGTAAAGGTCATGCCGTTCAGCGAAGCCGCCTCAACCAGCCTGTTGTCGAGCGTCAGGGTACTGCCCGGAAACAGATCGGCCAGGGTTTTGCCGATCATTGCCTTGTCGGGATGAACCAGAATCTTGCCTGCCTTGCTGACCAGAAACGCATAGCCGCCGCCGTCGAACGCCTGGGCATTGAGTGTGCGCGAGATCGTCTCGATGCTCAGGCTGGCCCCCAATACGCCAAGTGCCTGCTGCCCGGCAGGGATGACGGCGGCCTGAGTGATGATGCGGTAATCGATGCCCGCCCCGACGTAGGGCTCGGTCATCGCGGTGCCATTGGCGATGGCGTCTTTGTACCACTGACGCTGGCGGGCGTCGTAGTCCGCGGGCATTTCCCGTGGCGGATAGATCTGAAAAGTGCCCTCGCGGGTGCCGACGTAGGTCGCGATGAACTGCTCCATCAGCACCTTGTTCTGTAATTTGCCGAGAGTATTTTGCGCGTCAGGCTCCTGGCCGATCAGCTCGGCGATGCTCTTGAGCAGGACCAGCCGGCCGTCGAGCCAGCTCTGAATGTCGTGGGCCATGGAGGCGGCCAGCGAACGGGTGTTCTGTTCGAGTTTCTGGGCGTTATCGTCACGCAGGCGAAAGTCATTGAACACGCTGAAAGCGCAAAACACCGCCATGATGACAAGTGCGGCAATCAACAATATCTTCTGACTGAACTTGAGGTGTCTCATCACTCATTCTCCGGGAATGAATCGGTAAACCAGTATCGAAGTCGCTGCCGATCAATCCCGGGGCAGGGATGAGCAGCCCCGGGGTTCTATGACGGACGAGCGTGATGGTCCGCTTGAAAAGCCGGAGTGATTAATCAGAAGTGCCGCTCAGGGGCGGGTTGGCGTGTCAGCGAGCGCGTCGCTGTTACCACAACGCCACTGTGTAACTCAGGATCAGACGGGTTTCGTCCAGGTCATTGCCGAAGTTGGACCGCACGGTTGCATTGCGCACTTTCAGGCCCAGGTTTTTCAGTGAACCACTCTGGATCACATAGCCGACGTCGGTGTTACGTTCCCACTCCTTACCGGAGTTACTGCCAGCGACCAATACATTGTCGCCGCTGACATAACGACTCATGAAAGTAAGCCCCGGAATGCCCAGCGCGGCGAAGTTATAGTCGTAGCGCACTTGCCAGGATTTTTCCTGAATGTTGGCAAAGTCGTTGATCTGGACGAAGTTGACCAGGTAAGGGTCGCTGTTGGCGATATACGGGAACGGGTCATCGCCGCTCATCTGCTGATAGGCCGTGCTGAACACACTGGAACCCAAGGTGTAGGAGACCATGCCGTTGGCGGCGCGGTTATCAAGGTCACGGAAGTTGCCTTCCTCGGTGCTCTTGGAATAACGCAGATCGAATTTCAGCGACTGTTTATCCGCCAAAGGAATCTCATAGACAACGCCACCGAAATACTGCTGATAAACATTTTCCAGATTACCGTAATACAGGCTGGTACTCAGGGTCTTGCTGAAGTTGTAAGTTCCCCCCGCAAACCGGAAGTCATCACTGACGCCACCGACACGGTTCCCGCCAAAGTCCTGATAATCAGAAGAACTGTTGTACTTGATCTGCTGCAGTTTGCCGCCCTGCAGGACCAGTTTGTCGATGTCTTTGGACGTCAGCATTGCGCCTTGAAAAGTGGCAGGCAACAGGCGCGTGTCGTTGCTCGAAACCACCGGCGTACGGAAGGCCAGTGAGCCGACTTTCAAAACGGTTTCCGAGACTTTGGCTTTGGCGGTCAGCTCCAGTTTGGAGTATTCGCTCTGCGAGCCGCGACCGTTCCTTGAACTGAGGTCCGCCGGTAACAAGCCCGTCCCGCCACTCCCGTCACCGCCATCAAGCTTGACGCCCATCATGCCGAGCGCATCAAGGCCAAAGCCAACAGTGCCAGCGGTATAACCCGACTCCAGGCGCAGCATTGCACCCTGCGCCCACTCGGCAGCGTTATCTCGCTGGGCTGTCGGTGGGCCGTTGCGGAAGTCGCGGTTGAAATAGAAGTTGCGCAGTTCCACGCTCGCCTTGCTGTCAGCGAGAAAGTCCGCTGCTGCCGTTAATGGTAAAACCAGGGTGCAAGTACCCAGCAATGCAAAAGCCTTGTTGATTGACATGCTCTTTATGCTCCGAATGACGGCAGATTTTTATCGTTGGATTTATGGTTGTTTTTTTAAGTATGGCGTTAAGTACGGCGTTGGGTCTTTGGTTTACGGCAGGCAGCACGCGGCAGCCGGGGGTAAACCCCCGATGCGCGTATTACGTGCAGAAAAAAGCGTTAATTAACTAACTTATTGAATGCGGCCAATAACCGAACCTGCTTCGAAGTAAGCTCCTGCCGGTTGACCAATCTTTGCCTGCCCATCACAGGGCGCCAAAATCGATGTTTCCATTTTCATTGCTTCAACGACGGCAATGGCTTGCCCAGCGGTGACCGACTCGCCGTCCTCGACCAGCCAGGTATGCAAATTCCCCGCGACCGGTGTCACAACGGCCTGTGGATCTGCCTGAGCGACGGGCGCTGCGCTTTGCTGGGTGCTGCTGCCCGGCGCACTGACCGCCATCCCCCGCAACAACGCAGCAGGCAGGCCCAGTTCGTGACGCTTGCCGTCGATTTCGATGAAGGTGCGCAGCACGTCAGGGTCGGCAGTCAACGCACTGCGTGGCGCGATAGTGACCTGTTCGGCGAAGTCGGTTTCGATCCAGCGCGTGTGCACGGCGAATCGGTCTGCGCCGGTGAAATCGGCATGGTCCATCACGGCCCGGTGGAACGGCAGCACCGAGGCGATGCCTTCGATTTTGAATTCAGCCAGGGCGCGGCGGGCGCGGGTGATTGCCTGCTCGCGGGTTGCGCCGGTGACGATCAGTTTGGCCATCATCGAATCGAAGGTGCTCGGCACGCTGGAACCGCTAACCACGCCGCTGTCCAGTCGGACGCCCGGGCCTGAGGGTGGCAGGAATTCGCTGATCAGCCCCGGCGTCGGCAGGAAGCCTTTGCCTGCGTCTTCGGCGTTGATTCGAAACTCGAAACTGTGACCGCGCGGCGTCGGTGTTTCGCTGAACGACAGCGGGAAGCCATCAGCAATGCGCAACTGCTCGATGACCAGATCGATACCGGTGGTTTCTTCGGTCACCGGGTGCTCGACCTGCAGGCGTGTGTTGACCTCAAGAAACGACAAGGTGCCGTCCTGACTGAGCAGGAATTCAACCGTGCCCGCGCCGACGTAGCCCGCCTTGGCGCAGATGTCCTGGGCGGACTGGTGAATGCGTGCGCGCTGTTGTTCATTGATGAACGGTGCTGGCGCTTCTTCCACCAGCTTCTGGTTGCGACGCTGCAAGGAGCAATCGCGGGTGCCAACCACCACGACCTTGCCGTGTTTGTCCGCCAGGATCTGCGCTTCGATATGGCGCGGGCGGTCGAGAAACTGCTCGACGAAACATTCGCCACGCCCGAAGGCGGCTTCGGCTTCGCGCACGGCGGAGGCGAACATTTCAGCCACTTCATCCATGCGCCAGGCGACTTTCATGCCGCGCCCGCCACCGCCGAATGCGGCCTTGATGGCAATCGGCAAACCGTGTTGCTCGGCAAAGGCCAGCACTTGGGCTGCGCTTTCCACCGGGCCGGGTGTACCCGCGACCAGAGGCGCGCCGACCAGATGAGCCAGTTTGCGGGCTTCGACCTTGTCGCCCAGGACGTCGATGGTCTCCGGGTTCGGGCCAACCCAGATCAGCCCGGCATTGATCACCGCTCGGGCGAAATCGGCCCGCTCGGACAGAAAGCCATAGCCTGGGTGCACGGCATCGGCGCCGCTGCGTTTGGCGACAGCGAGCAGCTTGTCGATGTCCAGGTAGGTCTCGGCAGGGCGCTGACCGTTCAGGGAATAGGCTTCATCGGCCTGGCGCACATGCAGGGCGTCGATATCGGCGTCGGCATAGACAGCAACCGATTGCACACCGTAGTCGCGGCAAGCACGAGCGATGCGGACGGCAATTTCACCACGGTTGGCGATCAATAATTTTTTCATGAATTGTTCTTCGCATCGGCAGTTGAAAAAGAGGCTTCGGTACTGGGCTGGATGTCTGCAAACGCATCCAGCGGGTTGAAGCGAATCTGCGCATTGACCGGTATTTGCCCGGCCAGATCGAGATGGTGGCTGGCCACCGAAGCAATCACCGGGTAACCCCCAGTCAGCGGATGGTCGGCGAGGAACAGCACCGGTTGGCCGCTGGCGGGCACCTGAATCGCGCCAACGGAGGTGCCTTCGCTGGGCAACTCCTGATGATTGCTGCGTTCCAGTGGCGTCTCACCGGCCAGACGAATGCCGACCCGGTTGGACTGTGACGTGACGCGCCACAGCTGGCTGCTCAGACGCTTGATGGCGTCCTCGGTGAACCAGTCGGTGCGCGGGCCCATGACCACATCAAGGGTGACGATCTCGGTAGCGGTCGGCAGTGCAAACGCGGGCGCTTCGTTCAGCGATACGCTGGTGCCCGTGACCGGCGCGGTGAAGCCCAGTCGATCGCCCGCGGTCAGCGCAGCAGGGCCGAGCTGCGCCAGGGTGTCCGTCGACAGGCTGCCGAGCACCGGTGCGACGTCGAAACCGCCACGGATTGCCAGATAGCTGCGCAGCCCGGCCTTGGGTGAACCCAGGCTGACGCTATCGCCCGTTTCCAGCTCTATTGGCTGGTAGTTGCTGGCTTGCCATTGCACGCCGCTGGCGTTGGTGATGGTGACCGGCGTGTGAGCACCCGTGACGGCGATCACTGCGCGGCCGTGACAGATGAAACTCAGGCCACCGAGCACCGATTCGACGCAGGCCATGTCCGAGCGATTGCCGACGGCGCGGTTGGCCGAGCGCAGAGCACCAAGGTCCAGCGCGCCGGAGCGGGATACGCCCTGGCCGGTCTGGCCGGGGCGGCCCATGTCCTGCAAGACGCTGTGCAGGCCGGGGTTGGTGATTTCCAGGTGGTTTGCGGTCGGCGCACGGGCGGGCGCTGCCGCAGAGGGCGCGGGCAAACCGCTGGCAGGCAACGGGCCTGCATCGGTAAAGCGGACTTTATAGCCGGGACGCAACAGGGCAGGCTCGGGACGGTTCAGGTCCCACATCTGCAACGGCGTGACGCCGATGATCTGCCATCCACCCGGGCTGGCTTTGGGGTAGACGCCGCTGAAGTCGCCCGCCAGTGCCACCGCGCCCGCTGGGATGCGCGTGCGGGGCGTCTGCCGGCGAGGCACCTGAAAGCCAGCGCCCCCTGTCAGGTAGGCGAAGCCCGGTGCGAAGCCGCAGAAGGCCACGCTGTAGTCGTGAGCGGTGTGACGCTGGATCACTTCGGCACGGCTGATACCCAGCAGGGTGGCGACTTCGTCGAGGTCTTCACCGTTGTAATGCACCGGGATTTGCACCCGACGGTGTTCGCCCTCGCGGCGCTGGCTCAAGTCCCGGCCAGCGATGTGGTTGACCAGCGCCTGACGTTCGATGGCGCTGGGGCGGAACTGAATCAGCAGCGTGCGTGCGGCAGGAATGATTTCCTCCACACCCGCAATCGGCTCCGCCGTCAGGGCGTCGAACAAGGCAAGTGTCTCGTCCAGGTCTTTCAATTCGACGAGCAGGACGTCCAGGTTGACCGGTAGAAAGCGCACAGCAAACTCCTAGACGTGGTAAGTGCTGTCAGGCACGTCGGTGATGAACATATAGCCAGGCGAATGGGTGATGGCAAAGGGAACGCCCGATGCCATGACCGCTGCCTGAGGTGTCACACCGCAGGCCCAGAACACCGGCACCTCGCCGGGCTTGATGTTAACCGCGTCACCAAAATCCGGTCGGCTCAGGTCGTGAATACCCAGCCGCCCAGGCTCGCCGACGTGCACCGGAGCGCCATGCACCGAGGGATAGCGCCCGGAAATACCGCTGGCTTCAGCCACTCGATCGGCTGGAATCGGGCGCATCGACACGACCATTTCGCCATGCAGCCGACCGGCTGGGCGGCAGGCGCGGTTGGTGCGGTACATCGGCACATTGCAGCCATCGGCGATATGCCGCACTTCAATGCGCGCCTCTTGCAGCGCGGTTTCGAAGGTAAAGCTGCAGCCGATCAGGAACGCGACCATGTCGTCGTGTTCGGCCCAGGCGGCTGTGGCGTCGGTGACTTCCTCGGCCAGCTTGCCGTCGCGCCAGATGCGGTACAGCGGAATGTCGGTGCGCAGGTCCGCGCCTTCGGCCAATACAGTCGTCGGGCTGCCCGCATCGCTGACATCCAGCACCGGACAGGCTTTTGGATTGCGCTGCGCGTAGAGCAGGAAATCGTAGGCCCAGTCCCGTGGCAAGGCGATCAGGTTGGCCTGGGTCATGCCCGGCGCGATACCTGCCGTGGGCCTGACCAGACCGCCACGGTAAGCATCGCGTGCTTGCTGAGCAGCAGCGATGGCCGCAATGCGGGCTTTATCAAAGGCATTCATGAGCGACCTCCAGTGAACGGAATCAGGGCAACGCTGGCCTGCTCCAGAACCCGTCGCAGTTCCCGGGCCATTTCGACGGCTGACGGGCTGTCCCCGTGAACACAGATCGAGTCGGCCTCGATGCTGACGGTGCTGCCATCTATGGCTTCAACGGTGCCGTCCTGCACCAGACGCAACATACGCTGGGCCACCCGCTTGGGATCATGCAGCACGGCCCCCGGCTCGCGACGTGAAACCAGCGTGCCCTGCGGCGTGTAGGCACGATCTGCGAAGGCTTCGGCGATGCAGGTCAGGCCCTCACTGCGCGCCAGTTCGATCAGGGTCGAACCCGCCAGAGCCACCAGCACCAGGGCTGGATCGATGGCGCGGATCGCTTCGATCACCGCCAGCGCCTGGCGGCGGTCGTGAGCGATGGTGTTGTACAAGGCGCCGTGAGGCTTCACATAACGCACCGAGGTGCCCGCTGCCTTGGCCAGGCCTTGCAGCGAACCAATCTGGTAGATCACGTCGGCGGTCAGCTCGTCGCTGGCCACGTCCATGTTGCGTCGGCCGAAGCCGACTTTGTCTGGATACGAAACATGAGCGCCAATGGTGACGTTCTTGGCGGCAGCGGCTTTGAGGGTCCGCAGGATCCCGGCCGGATCACCGGCGTGGAAACCGCAGGCGACGTTCGCGCTGGTCACGATGTCGAGCATCGCCGCATCGTCGCCCATGCTCCAGGCGCCGAAGCTTTCGCCCAGGTCGCTGTTGATATCTATGTTTGGCATTGTTTGACTCCTTGGCCTCTGTCTAACTCAGACCACATTGAGGAAGGCGAAAATCGGCCCAATGGATTTGATCGCCATGTACCAGGTCAGCAGGCACGTCAGGGCACCGAGCACCAACAGCCAGCGTGGGTAATGGTAGCCGCCCATCATGTCGGACCGGCGCCAGCCCACGTAGATGAAGAGGCTCAGACCGATGGGCAGAACCAGGCCGTTGAAACCGCCTGCGAACAGCAGCAGTGCGGACGGCGCAGTGCCCATCAGCATGTAGACCAGCAGCGATATGGCAATGAACACCGTGGTAGCCCGGTTACGACCCTGTTCGGTGATGTTCGGCTTGAACACCGAGATAAACGAGATGGACGTGTAAGCAGCACCGATGACGCTGGTGATCGCCGCAGCCCAGAGGATCAGGCCAAAGGCGCGCAGACCGAACTGCCCGGCCGCAGCCTGGAACGCTTGTGCAGCAGGGTTGGCACCTTGACCCGAAACGTCGATAACCACGCCACTGGCAACAACGCCGAGGATGGCCAGAAACAACACGTAACGCATCAGGCCGGTGACCAGGATGCCACTCAACGCTGCTCGGGTGACCGCTTCAAGGTTCTCTTCGCCGGTTGTACCCCGGTCCAGCAGACGGTGCGCGCCAGCGTAGGTGATGTAGCCACCGACAGTGCCGCCGACGATGGTTGTAATGGTGGCGAAGTTGATCTGGTCAGGCATCACTGTCTGATACAGCGCCTGGCCCAGGGGCGGGTTGGATGCAAAGGCAACAAACACCGTCAGGCCAATCATCAACAAGCCCAGCCAGACGATCAGCTTGTCAACGGCCAAGCCTGCGCGGTGGGACGAAAAGATCCCGATCGCCAGCAGGGCACTCAAGCCACCGCCCCATTTGGGATCAAGGCCCATCAGCGCATTCAGACCCAGACCGGCCCCGGCGATATTGCCGACGTTGAACACCACGCCACCGAAGATCACCAGTATTGCCAGCACATAACCGCTGCCGGGAATCGCCTTGTTGGCCAACTCCGCAGCGCGCATGCGGGTCAGGGTGACAATGCGCCAGATATTAAGCTGCACGACGAAATCGATCAGGATCGAAGCGAGGATGCCGAACGCAAATGCAGCCCCCATCTTGGCCGTAAACGTAGCGGTCTGAGTAATGAAGCCGGGCCCGATGGCGGAGGTCGCCATCATGAAAATGGCGGCAACCAAAGACGCCCGCCGCGTTTTTGTGAACTCTAGAGTGGTTGTTGTCACGGCATCATTCCTACGGTGAGAGATAAAACCGATAGAGCAATGTGCATGCCAACACACTTGAATCAGCGCTAAGCTGTAGGTTCATAAAGGATTTATTGTTGAACAATATATGTGTCTTGGTTGAGTCATCGGCACCATTTTGTTACTTCTTCGCCTGCGGGTGCTACTTAATGACGCACGGGGCACGCTGCAACCTTGTGCCGTGCACTAAGCTCTGATCGAATACCCGGCGCGGTTTTCCTCATCCTGGACCCTTTATGAACGACACTTCTCCCGCTCTTCCTCGCTCCCTGGGAGAAACCATTACCCAAGAAATACGCAGAATGCTGGTCGAAGGCGAACTGGTGCCCGGCCAACGCCTGTCAGAAGCCGCCCTGGCCGAAAACCTGGATATTTCCCGGAATACGTTGAGAGAAGCCTTTCGGGTGCTGACGCGTGAGGGTTTGCTCAAACACGAGCCCAACCGCGGGGTCACGGTGGCCGAGCCGGACATGAGCTCGATCATCGACATCTATAGAGTGCGTCGCTTCATCGAGTGCAAGGCCATCGCCCAGGGCCACCCGCACCACCCTGGCACCCTGCACATGCGCGAAGCCGTCGAAATGGGCATGCGCGCCCGCGAAGCCCAGGATTGGGTAACAGTCGGCACCGCGAACATGATCTTCCACAAATCCATCGTCGAACTGGCCGACAGCCCACGGCTGGTGGTCTTCTACGGCCAGATCTCCGCCGAACTGCGCCTGGCCTTCGGCCTGCTCAACGACCCACAGTTCATCCACTTGCCCTTCATCGACATGAACGCCTCGATCCTCCAATGCCTGGAAGAAGGCCGGGTCGAAGAAGCGACCGCCAAGCTTGAAGCGTATCTGGTGCATTCGGAGCGCACCGTGCTGGCGGCGTATGAGCGGAGTTTGAAGCGGTAGGCGATTGGGTAATGCGGGGCCGACAGTCGAAGATATCTCTGAAACAACCGCAGAACCTGTGGGAGCAATCGGAGGTTACGACGGTCGCGAAGGCGGTGTGTCAGGCGAACCGCGTTCCAATACGTTTGTCCCTGACAAAAGCTGGTGGGCGAGGCTTGCCCGTGAGGTGCAATAACACCCGCGCCAACAGCTTTGACACGTTTCAACGCTTGGCTTCAATCACCCAGCGCTTGCCATCATCCGGACTTGTCAGCACCAAGCGAATCTTCCCCGTGGTTTCTTCGACGTTCACAAGTTGTAGCCGCTCCCAGGCGTTATCAGGCAGGACGGTGTCGAGCGTTACCCGCGTCCGCCAACTTTGCTTGAATCCGGCTATTTGATGCTTCTCAATCAAAATGCCTTGGCTTTTGCCGTTCGTGTACGACCTATACAAGAACGCATTCTCCCCATGGCAGAGCACATTTTTATCGGTTTCTTTTAGGTAGTACTTTTTCGATCCGACCCGGAAAATGGGCTCTCGAATTGTCCGCTCTGCTGGCAGAACCCATCCGATAGTTGCAGGGCACCTGAAGTTGATCGCAGCTTTGATCTGCGTGCCATCGTCGACAACCTCAATCACTTCACCTGCAAGTTCAACTTCCTTCACTGAGGCTTGAGAGCCGGATGGCACTGACATCTGGCCCGGCAGGCCAAGCCCCGCCATGATCATTTCGCGTGGCTGCTGGCCTGGCAGTCTGTATTCCGAATATTCAGGGCAGGTAGTGCCGTCTGCGTCCTTGCGCCATATCTGATCAAGCACCTTTCGCCCATCAACATCAAGAAGTCTTACCTGAAAGCCGTTCGCATCCTCCGATACATACAGAACTGCCCCAGGCTGGCTCTTGGCGGGCCAGGAAACCATGATTCGTTCATCCCCGAATTGCTCAAGGCGATATTCAGTGCCTGCCAATTGAATGGCCGGTATACCCCAATCAAGTAGGCTGCGAATAGAACTCAATGGCCCCTGAATAGGACTGATGGTCGCGTCTACCAGTTCGACCGGGCCACCAAGCCTGCGGATGGGCGCCGTTATTACGGCTAACTCCGCTTTGCACACGGGCCCGCGTTTGAATGCGTAACTTTGAAGTTTCTTGCGTTCGGCCGTATTCGCCAGACTGCGGTCGTTTAACGCTAACCCTCCGGATCCGAGCAACACTGCTGCGGCCAGCAACAAGCCCAGGTTACGAAGCGTTGGCGAGGACGCTTCGTCAGACTCGTCGCCGGAGGCCGTAGCGCCGCTGGCGGCCAGCACCAGCGTAAGCGCCAGGAACCACAACACCGCTCCCCAGCCAAAGCCATAGAAAACGAATTGATTACGCTCATCGAGCGAAACTTGGGTAATGTTCCAAGTGTCGAGAGAAAGCAGCAGGGCCAGAACGCTGCAGATGTGGCTTGGGACCCCGATGAACACCCAGAAGATGGCGATGAGAAAAAAGACATTGGCGAGCCATGCCACATTGCCCAGCGGTAAAGACAGCCAGCCAAATAGCAGTACGTAAAGTCCGCCTACCTCCTGACCAGTATCACCCAGCGCCACCAGCCCCAATGAAACCAGCCAGCACACTAAAGCCAGTCCAGCGATCTTTAGGGGGTTGGTAAAAACCTGCCGTAACTCGAACCAAAACACAGACATCCCTGTACCTCAGGTTTCACATCATAGTGAGCGCGCGCGAGGCTATCACGGTGGCAGGCTGTTTACGCGCCAACACGAGATCAACGCCTCTTTGCTGAAAGGGCGCTGATCTCAACCAGCGGGAATCGGCCGGCTTTAAACGAGAGGTCAGTGGGCGTCGATTGTCTGCTTGATGATCTCGTCCAACCAGGGCGAGCGGATCACCAGTGTGACGCTTGCCGACACGCAGATGAGCATCCGATGGACGACGCAATAAAGCGCAGCGTAGAACGCCAATTTCCTGAACTCACCGGCGGTTATCACTTGCCGCGCTTTGCCCGCGTGCTGGGGGTTGCCGACGCGCCGGCTGACGCATCCATGTGCGATGACTTCCGCCCGCGCTACGCGGTGGATCTGGAAGTACTCGGCCCAGACGGCGAGGTTGATTCCGCTATGCCGACGCTGCCAGGCGTGCCGCTGCCGCTGCCCTCGGGCGGCGAAGAGATGGGTATGTTTGCGTTTCCCCAGGAAGGCACCCAGGTGGTGGTGTGTTTCGCCTATGGCCTGCCGAGCAAGCCCTATATCCAGACAATCCTGCCGCACGGCCTGAGCCTGCCCAAGGTGCCGAAGGGTGACCAGGTGTGGCAGCACAGTGACGCGGTGCAGCAGCGCGTCGACGCGGACGGCAACTGGCTACGCTTGACCGATGGCAAGATCCGCGACCATTCCCTAGAGCGGGAAGTGGAAGCCCTGGGCAACAGCGAGAAGTACCAGAGCCACACCCGTGAGGTGGAAAACCATTCCACCGAGGAAGTGGGGGGCATAAAGCGGATCAACGCCTTGGGCGCACTCAAGCTCAATTCAGCCGGCACCGCCACGCTCGCCGCCCTGGACGACATGCACCAGGCGACCGGGCGCGACCTTAATCTGGCCGTGGGCAAAACCCACAACGCCACGGTAGGCGGCAACATGCAGGAAAAGATCGCTGGCCTGCGTAAAAGCGTTTCCGGGGTCAGTCAGCGGCTGGTCGCGCCGAAAAATCACGTCGGATCTGAAGGCGTGAACATCTTTCGGGTGCTGTGCGATACGCTCGATCTGATCGAGGAGTTGAGCATTCAAGTTGCTGCCCATGTACACCCGCAGGTGGGTCAGCCGCCAGTCAACGCGGCTGCATTTAGTGCAGACGCGGCAAAAGCGGCCTTGCTATCAGCGGAGCTGGGATCCGTGACTTATTAGGCAGCTTCTAGTTCTGGACCTACGCAATCGGCGGTGGAAGTTTTTCCACGTCAGCGATGATGCTCAAGAAAATTCGCTCCCTTTCCGCCCTTTTAGATTTATCAGACGTTGATCGTGATGAGACGTCAGCATAGAGCTCAATATCTAAATTGTCAGGGTCAAAGTTGTTGTTTCTCGCGGCCACAACTAGCTCACTAAGCTTCTTTCTGACGCTCATAGGGTCCAAGAAGAAAGTGCGGTCTGTGTAATTGTAGTAATCGAAACATGCGCCGAACAAAGAGTGAAAAACACCCTTAGACTTAAAGTATGCAAGGTTGTCCTTGTCCACTATTGACTTGATCAGTCCTATGACGGTATTGAAATCTCGCTCGACCTCTGACTCCATCGAAAACTCTTCGTCAAACTCAGCGTAAGCTACCTGCAGCAAATCTTTCTTGTTAGTAACTCCGTATATCTGCCTTAGGACAAGTTCGCTCACGTACTCGATATCGAGCATGCGCCTAACTTCGCGTGCTGTGAATAGCTGTATTCCCTGAAAGTAGGGGTTGTCCGCTAGTCGCTCAGATAGTGATTTGAAGTGGCCGCTATATTTAGCGTTTCTTAGCTCCTGGTCGTTCAGGGCTACATTATTAGTGTTGAGTCTTGTGAAGATGTTTCGTATCTCTTCGTCGTTTGTTTTTCTCAGTGTTCGTACAACAATTTTGTAATCCCAGAAATTCTCTTTTTGGGTTGTATCGAGGTCCCTGAAATATTCACCTTGCCAGTTGTCATTGAATGGCAGGCAAAAGTCATTATCGATGAATTTTAGTATGGAAGTTATTCTCTGCTGTCCATCCACGACAACATGCTTCTGCCCGCCTGTTTCTGGGTCAGTCTGGACCTGAACGTAGATCTCCGGGAACGGGAGCTTGCCCAAAATGGTGTCCATTAGAGACGATCTTTCTTTCTCAAGCCAAACCGCGCGGCGCTGAAATTTTGGGCTGATTTCTAGCTTGTCATGAACTCTCAAGTCGTTAAACCAAGAGATCGTCTGTAGACTCACTTCGTATTCCATTTTTGCCTCTGCTCAGTAGCTTTACGGATTCCGCGAACGTAGTAGTCAACCGCTTCGCTCATGTCCCTAAAATACATCATATTGACTTTGCGAAAACCAACTTGTCTGTCGGAATATTTGTTGGTGAGTTTTTCGTAGCGCTGCCTAACTTTCGATTCTATTGATGGTATCCATTTTGGCGATGCAAACCCCGAATACACATCTTCACCATGCCGCCTTAGTGACATTCTTGTATCGTAAGCTAAAGCGTAAAAATTTTCTCTATGGAACTTGCGCATCTCATCCCAGGTATCAAGATAGCTTTGTGCGCATATAATCGCTATGTCAATATCAGATTTGCGGCTGAATATTGATAAGTTTTTTGTCGGGTTAAGGCTAAATTTCCAGTTGGCAGATCCAACTATGGAGATGTGATGGGCGTTGCCATGGTCTATCAATATTGGTTTTTTATACTCGGCATATTCGTCTTCGTTGCGGAAGATATAGATCCCGCTTTTCAAAATAAGATGTTCTGCTATGTTCTTGGGGCTGTCAGATTTTAAAAAACTTAAAAACTCCTGAACTTCCATAAAGCCTGTCCTTGGTTGCACATCGGCTACTACGCACTCGTGGTGCTTGATATCACATTTTTCTACGACACGACAGCGTTGGACATTCCCTACAACCTGATTTTTTCGCCCCGTCGCTAATGTGCAGGCTTTGAGTCCGCACAGCGCTGTGTCCGCGTCTGTATTCGCTTAAGCGTCGCGCGCGTCAGGACATCCACAGTGGCATAGTCGCGTGTGGGCCATAGCGGCGTGTTGATTGTGGTCCTCGACTCTCACCTGCCCTTGGCAAGCCAAAAAAACATTCGGGAATCAAAAAAAGGACCAGAACGCACTTATCCCCCTCCCGCCGACGGGGTTTGTGTGAATTTTTTGTGCAAATTCCGGTGTGGTGCAAACAAGGCTGCAGCCCAAGCCAGCCGCGGGCCTCCGCAGCCGATTGGCGTTTTCATTTTGTGAGAGGTTTTGCAAAGAAATGAAGCGCGGTTGCACGCGAGTGCTGATAGCGGCGTCTGACCAGGAAAAGATGAGGTGCCCGGATTCATTGGGCGGAAAATAAAAAAACTACCAATAAGGTAGATTTTCGAAATCGAGATCAGTGAGATTAGCGCCGAATTTCGAGGGGATGGGTGCGGTCGTGGGTTATCTGCAAGCCATGTGTTATCTGGCTTGCAGGTCGAATTGCCTTTTTCGCGCGGTTGCACAGGCTAGTCGCGCCGTTCGAAGACCATGCACCTGACCGTTTTCTTGAGTAACACGCTGGCTACATTTCGGTTTGTCTCTATCACCTTGGGGTTGCTGCACTCCGACAGCAAGCTTCTCAGCGCCCCGTCTATCACCAGTCCGCACCGGTGTTTATCGAGCCGGATCTGCAGGTCTTTGAAGTTGAGTGCCAGCAACGACTCAGGGTTTGCCGAGTGATTGTATGGCTCACCCTTACCATCAAGCAGGTCCAGCGCTGACCAGAAGGGGATCAGTGCATCGGATGGAGATGTCTCAGGCAAGCCAATGGTGTCCAGGGCCGGTATGGATAACCCGAGCAACTCTGAAAAATAAGAAAGCTGTTCATGAACGGCTAACCGAAGCGCCGTGCTTCTGGTTCGATTCAGCTCCCTCAACAGAAATACCCGGTGACGGGATAGGGCGATTTGGTCAGTGACGCTTAACGATATGGTCATGGTTATCTCCGCTGTCCCTGGTGAGTTGAGAGAGTCATTCCGGATGACTGCAGCACGCCCTCCATATCTTCGCTGACCAGCGACATAAACGACGCCATCATTTGTGGCGTCATCGAGTTTGGTCGCTGGACCTCCTCGAGCAGGATCGTCACCAACTGGATGGAGTCTTGCACCCGGCGCAGCCTGTGGAACTCGTCCTCCGTGAGGCTGTAGGGACGGCTCATTGCACACCGCCTTGAGCTTCCAGAGCTCGGACTAGGGCCATGTGGTGGTTGTAGCGCTTGAGGCGGACGGCCAACGAGGAATCGGCATGCAGCGCGGAGAGGGCCATGCGGCGGTGCGCCAAGGCGCGGATCTTGAGGGGAATGAGTGCAGTCATGGGCGTAGCTCCTTTACAAGTCTGGAGCTGCCACGTTCGTTACCAAGCGAATGGGTGGCAGCTGTGCGCAGGTTGGTAAACCGGGGTAAAGGAACCCGGCAGGCCCGAAGACCTCCCGCACACAGCCGCCATAACACGGAACGACAGACACAAAAAAAGCGCCTGCAATCGTGATGGGGGCGCTGTTGCGCCTTTACTTATCGGGTTACCAAGCCCGGTCGCTGAATTGGCAGCGACGGTGCAAGCCTACGCTTTTATCGTCGGACAAATCAACTCCCTTCCATTCTGCTCACCCGGACAAAACGTGACTGAATCGAGGACAAACGTTCTCAAAACGGAGGGGGGTATGGGAAAGTAGCGATATTAGCTAGACGGGCCGAAAACGGGGCTGGAGGCCTTGGTTTTACTGGGTTCATCATCTAGCAAGGGATAGCGATATGTTAGCTATACGAACAGCGATATTACGGCAAACTCCCGGATTCGTTGGGTTTTAAGGAATGGAAATATTACTGTATAGAAAGGTAATACTATCGCTTCCATATCGCTTCCATATCGCTTCAATATAGCTAAATCCCAAAAGTGCTGCAGGCCTTGATCTATGCGGGCTGTAGCCTGATTCCCATGACCATATAGCTAATATCGCTCTTTTTTTTACCCCCCACGGATTTTTGGATTTGGCTCCTAGGCGGGGGTGGGATTGGACTGCGCGACTGTCTGCGCTCGCTTTCATCAAACGGTCCCCAATACGGCCCCCGGATGGGTGCGCTCGCAGGTGAGCAGCGTTGGAAGCCGTGAAATCATTGGAGGGGGTGAAGGGAATCGAACCCTCGTTATCAGCTTGGGAAACTCTCTCGCTCCTAGCGCTTACTCCAGTTCCTCTACGTGCAGGTGTTTTGGATACTTACGCCTAAAGAGGTAAAGCATGGCGAGGCCTAACAGGAAATAGGTGACACCTGCGCCAAGAAGAGTGGCGGAGACGTTAGAAGGGGTGCTAGCAACGAATTCGTTGAGGCTCTCAGATGGAACAAATATGGCTGCAAGCGATACCCCGCCTCCCAATATCATTGGGGCCCAGGTGGCGGTAAGGTCGATAACCATGGCGAATCGCTTCCGCTTTCCGTAGATCTTACCTGTGATCCGACCAAGATTTTTCATACCTCTCGGAAGGCCGCGCAGTGTTCCTTCGACCGTGAGCACCCGCTTAGCGCTCGTATGGAGTATTTCCACTACTGCGCCATCGCCTGCATCTAGAAACCCGAATTTGAAGTAGGCATCCTTGGACGATTTGGAGCTGAATTCGGCGGAGAATTCATTAACAGTCCGGCTAGTTTTTAAAAGCGTGACTGACAAAATAACCCCATCATCCGCGACGCAAAAACGTAGTGGATCCGAGGCAACGATGTCATCGCCAAGTATTGTTTTCTCGCCGCTATTCCAGAAAACCACCGTTGATCGGGTCAGTCTGGGTATGTTCTCGCCTTTGTATTGGACAGTGATCTCTGGTGGTAGGCCGTCGTCAGTAGAGGGGCCAAGCACTCGATCTCCGGCACATGCGTAATCAACGCTCGTTCTTTGCCTGGTTAGCAGGTAGACGATGACTGCTCCAATCAGGCCCGCAATGCCAATGATGGACCCAACCCAGCCGGGTGATAGGAGACTTAAAGCCTGTTCGTACCAAGACATGATGCGTGTCCCTACGTCCTTAACGCCAATAAATGGATGTCTCATCCTTGTTACGTCAGATGTTACGTCGGGCACAAAAAACAAAGGCCTGCATCGCTGCAAGCCTTTGATTTATATGGTGCCGGCACCAGGAGTCGAACCCGGGACCTACTGATTACAAGTCAGTTGCTCTACCAACTGAGCTATACCGGCGTGATGGGCGGTGAGTATATAGATTTTTTTATGCCTGTAAACCTTAGCCCACTGATTTCCCTTAAAAATTTTCCGAATGGCTTTCGCGGTGACATCCGGTGGGATTGGCTGGGGGATTGCGGTTGTATCGGCGTGGCGGCGGGAAGCTGGAGGGCGGTGGTCGGGTGGGTTTGGGGTTTTGTGAGGTTTTGTGCGTTGGGCTTCAGCTTGCGGGTGTGGGGCGGTTTCCGGGGGCAAAGGTTGCTAAGATGGCGCGTCGCCATGGATAGCACGTTCAATGCCCAAAACACGTACTTATTACGATCAACTGAATGTCTCGCGGGATGCTTCTGACGAAGAGATCAAGCGCGCCTTCAGGAAGCTCGCGCAGCAGTTGCACCCGGATCGTAACCACGCGGCCAATGCCTCGGATTTGATGGCGGTGGTCAATGCGGCCCATGACGTGTTGGCCGACCCGCAAAAGCGCGCCGAGTATGACGCGACGCTGATCCGCGAGGCGCAATTGGCCCGCCAGGCTGCCGCGCAACGTCGGCAGGCGGGGCCGCCGCGTGCTGCAGCGCAGGCGCAGGCTCGCCCAGCTGGGAAACCTCAAGGTAAAAAAACCAAACCTGCCAGGCGCGGGAGTGTGTGGCGTTGGGCGGCGGTGTTCGTGGTGGCGTGTAGCGCGGGGGCCTGGATGGGTTACGACCGCGAAGCGGGCAAGGCTGCGATGGTCCCGCCGGTGGTGCACGAAGCGCCGATTGTCGTGCCGCCGCCGGTTGCCGTTGCTGCCGAGCCAGCGGAGGTGCCGATCAGCAGCCCGGTAAAAGTGGTCGAGCCGGGCGAGCCTGAATGTGTGCCGCCGCCACTGGATCCGCTGGGGGCGCCTTGGCCTGCTGCGGCGAGTTACATCACTGGCATGCCGATGTTGCGCGACGGCGGTTGGTCGGAGATCACGGTGGATAACACCGCGGGCGACAAACCGGTCTACGCCAAGGTCACCGACGCCAGCGGCAAGCGCGATTACCGTCACGCTTATATTCCGGCGCGGGGGAAGTTCACGTTCGGGCGGATGGACGTCGGTTACTACCAGCTCAAATACAAGATGCTCGACACCGGCTGCGCGTATGCGTCGAGTCGTATCCGGCTGGAGGAAACCCTGGTGGGAGACCGGATCAAGTCGAGTATGTACAAGCTCACGCTGCGCAAACTGGCGAATCGTAATTCGCAGTTTTCCAATGTGCGCAGTGCGGAGTTTTGATCGGCAGCTCGGTACATTCCAGAGATAGGCTTGGGCAGTTGGTCAGCATTCGCGAATGAATTCGCTCCCACAGGGAATGTGGCCATCCAGGTACGTCGAGTTATCGTTCTTCGCGAGCAAGCTCGGCTCCCACAAGTCGTTGCGCGAAGGACATGTCTCTTTCTTTTGAAGGACATTTCCGAGAGAATCCCCGGCCTCTTGCGCCACTCAAATTCGGTCTCTAGTCTGCGTCGGTCGCTGCCTATCAGCGATCGGGTTTAGTCGCCCGGCAGTTGAGTTAAGGCGCATGGGTCACCGTTTTGGTGGCTGTGCGTAGGGCACCTTCGGGTGCGCCGGTTTCTTAGCTCGCCGGTCGACTAACCTGCGTACAGCCGCCACCTTTCGTTTAGTCGCGACGGGGTGGCAGCCAGACTATGGAGAGCTGAGTCATGTTGAATACCCTTTCGCAAATCCCCTGCAACGAGCCGAACGAGCCGCAGCTCAAGCCTTCTGCTGTGAAGCGGGCATTGTCGTATTACCTGCCTGTCTGCAAGCCGCAGAGCGAAGAGGCTGAAGAGTTTATCGATATTGAGGCGACGCTTAACCATGCGACGGAGTTTCTGCGTTGCGCGGCGGCTACGGCGTCGGAGTTGGGCGAGGTGCTGAGTGGGCCGAATCGCGACCTGGCGTTGACGGCCATGCACATGGTGGAGATGGCCAAGGTGATGGTGGAGCGGTCGCTGGAGTGTGTTGAGGTGGTTTGAAGCAGCGGTATAAAAACGGTGGGAGCAAGCTTGCTTGAAGGCAGTCGTTCAGGCTCAAGAGATGTGCCGGATGTACTGGCGTCTTCGCGAGCAAGCTCGCTCCCACGGGTATTTAACGCAGGGGATCAGATCAGCAAACGCAGCACATCGGGCATCATGCTCATGGCCGCAAGGTTGTTGATGACCAGCATGTCCAGCAGTTTGAGGATCATGAACGCCAGGATCGGCGAGATATCCAGGCCGCCCAGGTTCGGCAGGATTCTGCGCAGCGGGGCCAGCAGTGGCTCGGTGATCTGGTTGACCAGTTGCGCGCCAGGGTTATGGCTGGCAGGTGCGACCCACGACAGGATCACGCTGACGATCAGGGCAAAGAAGAAGATCTTCAGGAACAGCGCGGTCACGCCGATGATCGCCCAGATCAGCAAGTGCAGCGGGTCGCCCGTGGTGCCGTAGGCCAGCAGCAGCGTCAGCGCCATCAGAATCATCTGCACGATAATCGCCAGCACCAGCGAAGACATGTCCAGGCCGAACACGCTCGGGATGATCCGGCGCAGGGGCTTGAGCAATGGCTGGGTGGCGCGTACTGCGAACTGGCTCAGCGGGTTGTAGAAGTCGGCGCGCACCAGCTGCAGCACGAAGCGCAGCAGGATGATCAGCAGGTACAAGCTGCCTATGGTTTGCAGGATGTAGATTGCAGCGGTGTTCAGTCCGATCATTCGGTCTGCTCCTCAAGTGGCTGGAAAATTACTTGCCCAAAATTACTTGCCCAATTGCTCGGCCATTTCAGCCGAGCGATGTGCGGCGGCGGTCAGCGCGGTCTCTACCAACGCTTCAAAGCCCCCAGCCTGGAATGATTTGATGGCTGCTTCCGTGGTGCCCGCAGGCGATGTCACGCGGCGGCGCAGCTCGGCGGCATCCACATCGCTGCCGGTGGCCATCAGTGCCGCGCCCAGCGCGGTTTGTTGGGTCAGTTGTGCGGCCACCTCACGAGGCAGGCCGAGTTTTACGCCTGCTGCGGTCATGGCTTCGATCAGCAGAAAGAAATACGCCGGGCCGCTGCCGGACACCGCAGTGACTGCGTCCAGTTGTTGTTCCTCTTCCAGCCACAGCGCGATGCCGACAGCCGACAGTAATTGCTCGGCCTGGGCGCGCTGTTCTTCGTTGACGTGCTCGGTGGCGTACAGGCCGCTGACGCCCTGACGCAGCAGGGCTGGAGTGTTGGGCATGCAGCGCACGATGGGTTGCTCGCCCAGCCAGTTTTTCATGCTGGCGCAGGTGATGCCGGCGGCGATGGAAACCACCAGCTGGTTTGGCTTGAGGCTCGGGCGCAAGGCTTCGCACACAGCTTTCATGGCCTGCGGCTTGACGGCGATCAGCACCACATCGGCGCCATCAACCGCTTCGGCGTTGTCGGCAAAGACAGTGATGCCATGCTCGGCAGCGATTTTGCCGCGTGTTTCAGCGCCGGGATCGCTGGCGCGGATCGAGTCGGCGTCGACGCCCTGGGCGCGCAGCCCTCCGATCAGGCTGGCAGCCATGTTGCCTGCGCCAATGAAGGCAATGCGGGTTGAGCTCATGTCGGGTTCCTTGTCAGAGGTCATGGCTGGCCGTAATCACGGGCGCCAAAAAGGGCAGTGCCGATACGCACCCAGGTCGCGCCTTGTGCGATGGCGGCTTCCAGGTCGTGGCTCATGCCCATGGAAAGGGTATCCAGCGGCAGGTTCAGTTGCTGCTGCAGGCTCTGCACGGCAGCGAATGCGGCGTGTTGTTCGGCTGCATCGTCGGTTGGCTCCGGAATCGCCATCAGGCCGCGCAGCTGCAAATTGGGCAGTTGGCTGATCGCTTCGGCCAGTGCAGGCAGGTCGGCAGGTGTGCAGCCGGACTTGCTGGCTTCGCCGCTGACATTGACTTGAATGCAGATATTGAGCGGTGGCAGACCTTCTGGGCGTTGCTCGGACAGGCGTTGCGCGATTTTCAAGCGATCCACTGAATGCACCCAGGCAAAGTTCTCGGCGATGGCGCGAGTCTTGTTGGACTGAATGGGGCCGATGAAATGCCAACACAAGGGCAGGTCGGCCAATTCGGCCTGTTTGCTCAATGCTTCCTGCAAATAGTTTTCACCAAAATCGCGCAGGCCCGCCGCGTAAGCTTCACGCAGCGCCTGTGCAGGCTTGGTTTTGCTGACCGCCAGCAGGCCAATGGTGGCCGGATCACGCTGCGCCAATTGGGCGGCGGCGTTAATTCGCTCGCTGAGCGTTGAAATGTTCGCTGCTATCGTGGACATTGATTTGCGCCAGCAGGGCTAAAGTCTGCGGCATTCTATGTGATTGAGGAGCTGTATGGATATTACCGAGCTGCTGGCGTTCAGCGCCAAGCAAGGCGCATCGGACTTACACCTCTCGGCCGGGTTGCCGCCGATGATTCGTGTCGATGGCGATGTGCGCCGGATCAACCTGCCTGCGCTGGACGCCAAAGCGGTGCAGGAACTGATCTACGACATCATGAACGACAAGCAACGTCAGGATTTCGAAGAGTTTCTGGAGACGGACTTCTCGTTTGAAGTACCCGGCGTGGCGCGCTTTCGGGTCAACGCCTTCAACCAGAACCGTGGCGCGGGTGCGGTGTTTCGGACCATCCCGGCCAAGATCCTGAGCCTTGAAGAATTGGGCATGGGGGAAGTGTTTCGCAAGATTACCGACGCCTCTCGCGGCCTGGTATTGATCACCGGGCCGACCGGTTCGGGCAAGTCGACTACGTTGGCGGCGATGATCGATTACCTGAACGTCAACCGTCACCACCACATCCTGACCATCGAAGACCCGATCGAATTCGTCCACGAGTCCAAGAAGTGCCTGGTCAACCAGCGCGAAGTGCATCGCGACACACTGGGCTTTTCCGAAGCCCTGCGCTCGGCCCTGCGTGAAGACCCGGACGTGATTCTGGTGGGCGAGCTGCGCGACCTGGAGACCATTCGCCTGGCGCTGACCGCAGCGGAAACCGGCCACCTGGTGTTTGGCACGCTGCACACCACGTCGGCGGCAAAAACCATCGACCGTATCGTTGATGTGTTCCCGGCGGCTGAGAAGGCGATGATCCGCTCGATGCTGTCCGAGTCACTGCATGCAGTGGTGTCCCAGACGCTGCTCAAGAAAGTCGGCGGCGGGCGGGTGGCGGCGCACGAGATCATGATGGGTACGGCGGCGATTCGTAACCTGATCCGCGAAGACAAGGTCGCGCAGATGTACTCGGCGATTCAGACCGGAGGGCAGTTGGGCATGCAGACGCTGGATATGTGCATGAAAGATCTGGTCGCCAAAGGCCTGATCACCCGCGAGGCTGCGCGTGAAAAGGCCAAGATGCCGGATAATTTCTGAAGAAATCTGTTGGAGCGAGGCATGCCCGCGAAGAACGATCACGCGGTATGCCTGACATACCGTGTGACCCATTCGCGGGCAAGCCTCGCTCCAACGGTCTCAAGTCAGCGCTGTACCACTCGCAACGGCGCGTTCTTCTGCTTGGGCAGTACGCGTTTGGCGACCATGTAATGGCTGTTCCAGTACGGCTTTTTCAGCGTGTCGACGGTCACGGCCTTGCCACGGCGCGGGGCGTGGACGAAGCGGTCGTTGCCCAGATAAATGGCGACGTGGTTGACCTTGCGGCTCTTGATGTTGAAGAACAGCAGATCGCCGGGCTTCAGATCCTTGCGATCCACTTTCTGCCCGTGACCTTCGGCCATGGCATTGGACGTACGCGGCAGGTTGACCTCACTCACGTCACTGAACGCGTATTTGACCAGCCCGCTGCAATCCAGGCCTTTACCTGGCGTGCTGCCGCCCCAACGATAAGGTGTACCGACCGCTTTCAGGGCGCGGCTGACAACCGAATTGCTCTGTTTGGCGCTGGGCGCACCGATCATCTGGGCGTTGACCACGGCTTTGGAATTCTTGATGGGCGCGTTTTGCTGGTTTTTCGCCCGGGTGCTGCGGCCTTTTGGAGAGATGACAGGCGCAGGCTCGTTGACATGGGTGGACGCGATGGCTGGCGAAGAATGAGTTTTCGCGGTGAAGCCGGTGAAGCTCGCGGGTAGTTGTTGCTCACGATTGGTGGCATGAGCGGCCAGAGGCATAAGCAGGCAGATGGTTAGCCATGACTTGAAAAATGGACGCATTCGGCAGGGCTCTTGTGGGTTAGCGCGCAACTTTATAACAGCTTTTTCTGTGATTCTGATCACCGTTTACGCCATCAATATGGAGCGATCGTTTCACTTTGCGCGACAAACTCTCTCAAAACCCGCAGCAATCCCTTGTGGTACAAGGGTTTGGAATAAGCGTCAGAGGTTCCTGCCATACGTCGGAAGATCATACAAAAGTCACAATCTTTACCACTATTTTTTTCTATCAGGGCAAAAGAGGTCGCAAATGAACACCTATCAAGTTGAACCGCAGCGTCAGGACACCCACAGCAAAGTGCTGGGTTACCTGTTGTGGATTGTCGGGTTCACCGGCTCCCATCGCTTCTATTACGGCAAGCCAGTGACCGGCACGATCTGGTTCTTTACGTTGGGCTTGTTTGGGATCGGCTGGCTGATCGACCTGTTTCTGATCCCGGCCATGGACCGCGAAGCCGACCTGCGCTTTACCGCAGGTTCCACCGACTACAGCGTCGCCTGGATTCTGTTGGCGTTCCTGGGTGTGTTCGGCGTGCATCGCATGTATCAGGGCAAATGGATCACCGGGATCATCTACTTTTTTACCGGCGGGCTGTTTCTGGTAGGCGTGTTGTATGACTTCTGGACGCTGAACGACCAGATTTCGATCAAGAATGCACGGCGCGGGTGAGGGTCATTGATTCTGTTGGAGCGTGTGGGCGGCATTCCGACTTGCCCGCGAAGAACGATTACGCGGCGCATCTGGCGTACCGTGGCCGCCCGGTTCGCGGGCAAGCCTCGCTCCAACAGTTATTACAAAAGGCGGTTCAGCCCGTATGGGTAATCCGCCCATCCACCAGGGTGTAGCGCACGGCACCGGGCAGGCAATGGCCGAGGAACGGGCAGTTCTCGCCTTTGGACAGCCAGGTTTCACCGGCGACGGTTGAGGCTTTGGGGTCGAACAGCACGATGTCCGCAGGCGAGCCCGCGCTCAGTTGCCCGGCGGGCAGGCGCAGCGCAGCCGCAGGGCCGCTGCTCAGGCGGGCGATCAGGGTTGGCAGGTCGAGCAGGCCATCTTCAACCAGCGTCATGGCCAGCGGCAGCAGTAGTTCAACGCTGCTGATCCCCGGCTCGGTCGCGCCGAACGGTGCCAGCTTGGCATCGCGCTCGTGTGGCTGGTGATGGCTGGAAATCGCGCTGATTACCCCGGATTTGACCGCTTCACGCAACCCATCGCGATCCGCACGGGTGCGCAGCGGTGGTTGCACGTGGTACAGGCTGGAGAAGTCGATCAGCGCTTCGTCTGTGAGGATCAACTGATACAGCGCCGCATCGGCAGTCACCTTCAAACCACGCGCCTGAGCCTGGGCGATCAACGCCGCACCCCGGGCGCTGGTCAGCTGGCTGAAGTGGGCACGCACGCCACTTTGTTCGACCAGCAGCAGATCCCGAGCCAGGGCCACGGTTTCAGCCGTTTCCGGGATACCTGCCAGGCCGAGGAAGCTTGCCGTCGGGCCTTCGTGAGCCAGGCCGCCTTCGGCCAGATCACGATCCTGCGAGTTGAAAATCACCGTCAGGTCGAAGGTCGCGGCGTATTCCAGCGCGCGGCACAGCGTGCGAGTGTTGCGAAAGCTCTCCAGGCCGTTGCCAAAGGCCACGCAGCCCACATCGCGCAACGCTACCAGTTCTGCCAGTTGCTCGCCTTCCAGGCCCTTGCTGAGGGCGCCAATCGGGAACACCTTACTGTGCCCGGCTTCGCGGGCGCGGTCGAGGATCAGCTCGGCGACTGCGGAAGTATCCAGAATCGGTTTGGTGCGCGGCGGGCAGCACAGGCTGGTCACGCCGCCAGCGGCTGCGGCGCGGGTTTCGCTGGCAATCGTGCCTTTGCGGCTGTAGCCCGGTTCGCGCAGGGCGACGTTCAGATCGACCAGCCCCGGCGCGGCGATCAGGCCGGTGGCATCGATGGTTTGTACGGGTTCGAAACCGGCTGGCGCGGTGCCAATGGCGAGCACCTTGCAGGCTTCCAGGTGCAGGTCGGTGATTTGATCCAGACCGCTGTTGGGGTCGATGACGCGAGCGCCGAGGATGCTGAGCTTCACTGGGCGTTCTCCTGTTCGAATTGTCGTTGCGCGGTCTGGCCGCTCATGGCCATGGACAGCACTGCCATGCGCACGGCGATGCCGTAAGTCACTTGGTTGAGAATCACCGAATGCGCGCCATCGGCCACAGCCGACTCGATTTCTACGCCACGGTTGATCGGGCCGGGGTGCATCACGATGCAGTCCGGTTTGGCACCAGCCAGGCGGGCAGTAGTCAAGCCGAACAGGCGATAGAACTCACCTTCGCTCGGCAATAGGCCGCCCTGCATGCGTTCGCGTTGCAGGCGTAGCATGATCACCACGTCGACGTCTTTCAGCCCTTGAGCCAGGTCGGTGTAGACCTTCACGCCATATTGCTCGACGCCCACCGGCAGCAGGGTTTTCGGGCCGATCACGCGGATGTCCGGGCAACCCAGCGCCTTGAGCGCGATCATGTTCGAGCGCGCGACCCGCGAATGCAGGATGTCGCCGACGATGGCCACCGAGAGGTTTTCAAAGCCGCCCTTGTGACGGCGGATGGTCAGCATGTCGAGCATGCCCTGGGTCGGGTGCGCGTGACGGCCGTCGCCGCCGTTGATGATCGCCACTTCCGGGCACACGTGCTCGGCAATGAAGTGCGCCGCGCCCGAGTCGCCGTGGCGCACGACGAACATGTCGGCGGCCATGGCCTCCAGGTTGCGCAGGGTGTCGAACAGCGTCTCGCCCTTGCTGGTGGAGGACGTCGACACGTTGAGGGTGATCACGTCCGCCGACAAGCGCTGTGCCGCCAGCTCGAAGGTGGTACGGGTGCGCGTGGAGTTCTCGAAGAACACGTTGCACACCGTCTTGCCGCGCAACAACGGGACTTTCTTCACCGCCCGGGCACCGACTTCCAGAAAGGAGTCGGCGGTGTCGAGTATTTCGGTGAGCAGCTCGCGGGGCAAGCCATCAAGTGAAAGGAAATGGCGCAGCTGACCTTGATGGTTGAGCTGCAGCGGGCGCTTGGCGTCGAGGGGCGTCATCGCAAAGGACTCTTTCAAGGGCGGTTAAAGGGCGGCGGAAGCGGTGGACAGGTCTTGCAGTTCGAGGGCCAGCGGCGACGGGCCGCTCAACTTGACTCGTTCGTGAGCCGCCAGCGACAAGGTGGCACCAACGACGTCCGGGCTGATCGGCAGTTCGCCAGCGTCCAGGTCCAGCAGGCAAACCAGCGTCACGCTGGCCGGGCGGCCGTAGTCGAACAGCTCGTTGAGGGCGGCGCGGATGGTGCGGCCACTCATGAGCACGTCGTCGATCAAGACAAGGTGCTGGCCTTCGATCTCGAACGGCAGCTCGGAAGGGCGCACTTGCGGGTGCAGGCCGTTCTGGCTGAAGTCGTCGCGGTAGAAGGAAACATCCAGCGTGCCCAGCGGCGTATCGCGGCCCAAGGCTTCAAGCAACGCCTGCGCGACCCATACGCCGCCAGTGCGGATGCCGATAAAACGCGGCTCGCTGATGCTGCGCTTGCTCAGATGAGCGTTCAGGTCGGTGGCCATCTGACGGATCAGTTCGGCAGGATTGGGCAGGCTCATGAAAGTTGCTCCTTGAAGTGCCCGAGCCAGGCCCACATGGCGCTTGGCATTGTGGCGTGGCTCAGGCGGAAACCGGGATTCTGGAAAAGGGTGAACACGTCAGGCGTTGAACAATTCTGCGTTGGCATCCAGCCAGCCTTGCAATAACAGCATGGCGGCGATGGCATCTACCGGGTTGTCTTTATAGCTGCCTTTCTGGCCGCCACGGCTCATCCGTTCGCCTTTGGCTTCAAAGGTGGTCAGGCGTTCGTCGTGGGTGTAAACCGGCACATTGAAGCGACCATTGATCCGGCGCGAGAATTTTTCGGCCTTGGCGCTCATTTCGCTCGGTGTGCCGTCCATGTTCAGCGGCAGGCCGACGACAATGGCGTCCGGCTTCCATTCGCGGATCAGCGCTTCGATCTGGCTCCAGTCCGGCACGCCCTGCGTGGCCTTGAGGGTGCAGAGTTCGCGGGCCTGGCCGGTAATCACCTGGCCTACCGCGACGCCGATCTGTTTGGTGCCGTAATCAAAACCCAGCAGTAAGCGCAATGCGGCCATCAGGCGTGGCCTGCCTGGCTGGTCAGCAGATTGAGGTTGATGCCCAGGCGCGCAGCGGCGGCATTGAGGCGCTCGTCACTGTCGACATCAAACAGAATGGCCGGATCGAACGGGCAGGTCAGCCAGGCGTTGGCGGCCATTTCGGCTTCCAGTTGGCCTGCTTCCCAGCCAGCGTAGCCGAGGGTGATCACATTCTGATCAGGGCCATAGCCGTCGGCGATGGAAAACAACACGTCCTGCGACGTCGATAACGACAGACCGCCCAGTTCAACGGTGGCTTGAAAGATCTGCCCGCTGGGGTGCAGCACGAAGCCGCGATCGGTCTGCACCGGGCCGCCGGTATGGATGGCGATATTCTGGCAGCGTACCGGGGCTGGCAGTTCCGGTCGCAATTGCTCCAGAACATCCGCCAGGGTGAGGCTTTGCGGGCGATTGATCACCAGACCCATGGCGCCATTGGCATTGTGCTCGACGATGTAGGTGAGCGTCTGCGCAAAGTTCGGGTCCGCCATGTGCGGCATGGCGATCAGGAATTGATGCTTGAGGTAACTCGCAGATACGTTTTTCATGAGCCCTAGTGTGGCGCTGCGCGGCGGGCCTGACAACTGGCAAGTCTGACAGTGCCGCGAGTTTGTGAAGGAGCCGTCAGTTGCTGAAAAGCTTGTCACCCCGGGCGAATTTCCAGGTGCGGATGATCTCCAGTCGATCGATGTCGGCAAGATCGCCGGTGAACGGCGCAAAAGGTGCCGCCAGACGCACGATTCGCTGCGCGGCTTGATCGAGCAGCGGCTGCCCGGAGGACTCCAGTACCAGCACTTCGAACAGCGAGCCGTCGCGATTGATCGAAACCATTAGTCGCAAATTGCCATAAATCTGCTGGCGACGGGCTTCTTCGGGGTAGTTCAGGTTGCCGACGCGCTCGACTTTCTTGCGCCAGTCGTCTTTGTACCAGGCACCTTTGTCACGCATGGTGGAGGCTGCGTTGAGGCGGTGGATCTTCGGGCGCTTGGCGTACAGCTGCTGTTCGTTGGAGAGTTCGGCTTCGAGGCTGGCGATCTCGCTGCTCAGTTGCGAACTGTCGAATTGGGGCGCGGCCTTGGGCGTCGGGTCGGGTTTGACCTCTTCGCGTTTGGTGACGGTTTTCTGCGGCGCTGCGGCTTTGGTGGCAACCACGGTCTTGGCCGATTCCTGTTTCTCAACCGGTTTGGCGGCTGCCGGGGGTGTGACCTTGTTGATTTTGGTGTCCTGAAACGGTGCGAGCTCCGTGGTCTTGGGGATCTCTGCCTTGTCCAGGGTGCCGCTGCCTTGCTGATTTTCCTGGGCGAGAAAGTCGGCCTGTTTGGGCTTTGTTTCGCTTTTGAAGGTGGCGAGGGTAATTTCCAGAGTCTGGCTGATCTGCTCCGGTTTGACGTAGGTAAAGCCCACGCCAAGGATGATCGCCACGTGAATCAACGCCGCGATCAAGAGTGTAAAGCCCAGACGATCAGCCGGGCGCACGCTCGATTGGGTGAGTTCGTATGGGAGATCGGCAGCAGTCATCAGGGGTTTAGTGTCTCTTTGGGCAGTGACTTTCAGGCCGCGCATGATAACCCATTGAAATGCGGACTTCTGTGGGAGCACAAACCTCTGTGGGAGCGGTGCTTGCCCGCGATAAACGATAACGCGGTATGTCGTCTAACTGCGTCTCATGTATCGCGGGCAAGCAACGCACCCACAAGGAAGAATGCATTTCAGCAGGACTTACCGAGCCTTCAGCTTCTTCTCGATCACATCCATCAACATGCCGCCAATGTTGGTCCCGAAGGCATTGTCGATTTCCCGGATGCAGGTCGGGCTGGTGACGTTGATTTCGGTCAGATGCTCGCCGATGACGTCCAGGCCGACGAAGATCAGCCCTTTTTCTCGCAAGGTCGGGCCGATCTGTTCGGCGATCCAGCGATCCTTGTCGGTCAATGGGCGCGCTTCACCACGGCCACCTGCGGCCAGGTTGCCACGGGTTTCACCGGCTGCCGGGATACGCGCCAGGCAGTACGGGACCGGTTCGCCGTCAACCATCAGGATACGTTTGTCGCCGTCCTTGATCGCGGGCAGGTAACCTTGCGCCATGATCTGCTGGGTGCCGTGTGCGGTCAGGGTTTCCAGGATCACCGACAGGTTAGGGTCGCCTGCGCGGTGACGGAAGATCGACGCACCGCCCATGCCGTCCAGCGGCTTGAGGATCACGTCGCCATGCTCGGCCGCGAATTCACGCAGGATGTCTGCGCGACGGCTGACCAGGGTTGGCGGCGTCAGTTGCGGGAACAGCGTGGCGAACAGTTTTTCATTGCAGTCACGTAGGCTCTGCGGCTTGTTGACGATCAGCACGCCAGCGGTTTCGGCCTGTTCCAGCAAGTACGTGGCGTAGACGAATTCCATGTCGAACGGCGGATCCTTGCGCATCAGGATCACGTCCAGATCGTCGAGACCGGCGTCGACTTCGGCGTCCAGCTCGAACCATTTGGCCGGGTCAGCGAAGACTTTCAGCGGTTTCATGCGGGCGCGGGCCTGGCCGGCGCTCTGGTACAAATCCTGCTGTTCCATATAGAACAGCGACCAGCCACGTTCCTGGGCGGCGAGCAGCATGGCCAGTGAGCTGTCCTTTTTATAGGAGATGCGCTCAATCGGGTCCATGACAATCCCTAGGCGAACGCTCATGGGCAAATATCCTCAGGTCGATAACGGCCGCGACGGCCTTGAAATAGGCGTCAGGGTGGCGCTCTGCTTGCGCGGGGTCAAGAGGCAAGCTTGTAGCGGCAGGCTTTATGGATTGAGTGGGGAGAGTGTGCTAAAAAGGCTCGGCGTCTTGATAGGCCCCAAGCCCCTGTAGATCAGGAGTTCGCGGCAGGTTCAGGCTGCCGGTGCCAGGCAGAACAGGCAAAAAAACACGCCGCGGCGATGCTAGGGCAGGATATGGAACAGCATTCATCAGCACTGAAAGTCATGGTCATCGATGATTCGAAGACCATCCGCCGGACCGCCGAGACGCTGCTGAAAAATGTCGGCTGTGAAGTCATCACCGCAATCGACGGGTTCGATGCGTTGGCCAAGATTGCCGACAATCACCCGCGAATCATCTTTGTCGACATCATGATGCCGCGCCTTGATGGCTATCAGACCTGCGCCTTGATCAAGAACAACCGGGCTTTCAAATCGACCCCGGTGATCATGCTGTCGTCCAAGGACGGCCTGTTCGACAAGGCCAAGGGACGGATCGTCGGTTCCGATCAGTTTTTGACCAAGCCTTTCAGCAAGGAAGAACTGCTCAAGGCGATCAAGGCTCATGTACCCGGGTTCGTTGCAGTGGAACAACAGATACCGTGATGCCCGCCCTTACCGGTTGCGGGCATCCATCCTTATGGGGAACACCATGGCTCGAATTCTGATCGTCGACGACTCGCCGACTGAAATGTACAAATTGACCGGCATGCTGGAAAAGCACGGTCATGAAGTCCTCAAGGCCGAGAATGGCGCCGATGGCGTTGCCCTGGCCCGTCAGGAAAAACCCGACGCGGTTCTGATGGACATCGTCATGCCCGGCCTCAACGGGTTTCAGGCGACCCGCCAGCTGACCAAGGACGCCGACACCAGCATGATCCCGGTGATCATGATCACCACCAAGGATCAGGAAACCGACAAGGTCTGGGGCAAACGCCAGGGCGCGCGGGATTACCTGACCAAGCCGGTGGATGAAGAAACCCTGATGAAAACCCTGAACGCGGTACTTGCCGGCTGATCGCCGGTTCGTCATGGCTGAGTCGCAGACTGCCTTCCAGTTGCTGTTCGACATCGATAAGCGGTGTCGGGCGCTAGCGGCGGGCCTGCCATTTCAGGAGACCCGCCAGCAGGACTGGAGCGGCATCGGCTTTCGCATGGGCGAGCGTTGCTACGTGGCGCCTATGGGTGAAGTCAGCGAAATCCTGCATGAGCCACGCTATGCCGTGCTGCCTGGGGTCAAACCCTGGGTCAGGGGTGTCGCCAACCTGCGCGGGCGGTTGTTGCCGATCATGGACCTGTGCAGCTTCTTCGGTCATGAACTGTCCCCGGTGCGCAAGCAGCGTCGGGTACTGGTGGTCGATCACCAGGAGGTGTTCGCCGGGCTGATGGTCGATGAGGTGCTGGGTTTGCAGCATTTCAGTCAACTGAGCCTGATGCCGCTTCAAGGCAGTGAAGGGGCTGAGCCTATGACGCCGTTCATTCGCGGGCAGTTTCTCCGTGAGCACGCCTGGCTGGTGTTCAGCCCCGCTGCGCTGGCGCAATCACCTGGGTTTATGGACGTAGCACTTTGAACGTATTCGGCTGGCCAGATGCTGGCCTTTTTGTGTTTTGGCTCAGCCATTGCCGCTGAGCCAGGCAGGGTGATTCATGAGTAAGCCAGACAGATCGTTAGAGGGCGCACGCAGTCGCTCGCAGATTATCGTGCTGTTTGTCGCGCTGATCGTTTTCATCGTTTTGCTGTTCGTCAATTTTGCGTACCTCAACACCCAATCGACTTACGACAAACAGTACATCGGGCACGCGGGTGAGTTGCGCGTGCTGTCCCAGCGCATCGCCAAAAACGCCACCGAAGCCGCCGCAGGCAAACCACAGGCGTTCAAGTTGCTGGCCGATGCGCGCAATGACTTCGACATGCGTTGGGGCTTTTTGCGCAAGGGTGACAAAGCCACCGGCCTGCCGCCTGCGCCACAGGGTGTGCGGGAGGAGCTGGGGGCGGTGCAGGCTGACTGGGAAGCGCTGCGCAAAAGCACGGACGTGATTCTGGCCAGCGAACAAACCGTATTGTCCCTGCATCAGGTCGCCGCGACCCTGGCGGAGACCATTCCGCAGTTACAGGTCGAGTACGAGAAAGTCGTCGAGATCCTCCTGCAAAGCCGCGCCCCCGCCAGCCAGGTGGCCGTGGCTCAGCGTCAGTCGTTGCTGGCTGAGCGGATTCTCGGCTCGGTCAACAAGGTGCTGTCCGGTGATGACGCCGCGGTGCAGGCTGCCGACAAGTTCGGCCGCGATGCCAGTCAGTTCGGGCAGGTGCTCAGCGGCATGCTCGACGGCAATCTGACCCTGCGCATTGCCCGGGTCGAAGACCTCGACGCCCGCGCGCGACTGGCGGAAATCGCCGAGCTGTTCCAGTTCGTGTCCGGCTCGGTAGACGAAATTCTGCAAACCTCCCCTGAGCTGTTCGAGGTGCGGGAGTCCGCAGGCAATATCTTCAACAGCTCGCAAACCCTGCTCGATGAAACCTCCGTGCTCGCCAACCGCCTGGAGCAACTGGCCAACGCCCGCTCTTCGCACACCATCGGCGGTTATGTGCTGGGCTTGCTGGCGCTGATGTCGATTATCCTGATAGGTCTGGTGATGGTCCGCGAAACCAACCGCCAGCTGCGTGAGACTGCCGAGAAGAACGAGCGCAATCAGAACGCGATCATGCGTCTGCTGGACGAGATCGAAAACCTCGCTGACGGCGACCTGACAGTTGCCGCGTCGGTCACTGAAGACTTCACGGGCGCCATCGCCGATTCGATCAATTACTCCATCGATCAGCTGCGCGAACTGGTGGCGACCATCAACCTCACCGCCGAGCAGGTGTTCGGCGCAGTCAAGGATACCCAGACCACTGCCACGCAACTGGCTGCCGCGTCGGAGCATCAGGCGTTGCAGATTACTGCGGCGTCCACGGCGATCAACCGCATGGCGGGTTCCATCGATCTGGTCTCGGCCAACGCCCGGGAGTCCTCATCGGTGGCCGAGCGTTCGGTGACCATCGCCAACAAAGGCAACGAAGTGGTGCACAACACCATCACCGGCATGGACAACATTCGCGAGCAGATTCAGGACACGTCAAAGCGGATCAAGCGATTGGGCGAGTCGTCTCAGGAAATTGGCGATATTGTCAGCCTGATCGATGACATTGCCGACCAGACCAACATTCTGGCCCTCAACGCGGCGATTCAGGCCTCCATGGCCGGTGACGCCGGGCGCGGGTTTGCGGTCGTGGCGGACGAAGTGCAGCGGCTGGCCGAACGTTCGTCTTCGGCCACCAAACAGATCGAAACCCTGGTGCGGGCGATCCAGAACGACACCAACGAAGCGGTGATCTCCATGGAGCAGACCACCACCGAAGTGGTGCGGGGCGCACGCCTGGCCCAGGACGCCGGGGTCGCCCTGGAAGAAATCGAAGGCGTCTCCAAAGTGCTGGCGGCGCTGATCCAGAGCATCACCAATGCCGCGCAGCAACAGGCGGATCTTGGCGAACAGATCCGGCAGACCATGACCGTGATCCAGCAGACCACCTCGCAAACCACCTCAGGCACTGCCGCCACCGCACGCAGCATGGGCAACTTGGCGAAGATGGCCAGTGCAATGCGTCGCTCGGTCTCCGGCTTCACCTTGCCGTCGTCGAAGGACCATGGCTAATGTTCAGAAAATGTACAACCTTGCCCACGAAACCTCGTAGGAGCGGCTTCTGCCGCGATGGGGCCGGGACAGTCGATGCTTATTCGTCGCCTATGAAGTTGCTTTCGCGGCTAAAGCCGCTCCCACGGAGCATGTATTCGTCCTTGGGTGCGATGACAGACAGTAGCGACTGGAGTCGTCATGGTTGATCGGCACGACTACGTAGCGCTGGAGTGGGTCAAGGGCGAGATCGCCGAGACACTCAAACAGGCTCGCCACGCGCTGGAGGCGTCTATTGCCGAGCCTGCTGATGGGGCGGCCATGGACCAATGCCTGGACTACGTGCATCAGGTGCATGGCAGTCTGCAGATGATCGAGTTCTACGGCGCAGCCTTACTGGCCGAAGAAATCGAGCAACTGGCGCTGGCCTTGCAGCAGGATCGTGTTGACCAGCGCGCCGAAGCCGAGCAACTGCTGATTCAGGCGCTGACGCAGCTGCCGGCCTACCTTGACCGTATCCATTCGGCACGCCGGGACCTACCGTTGGTGGTGCTGCCGTTGCTCAATGATCTGCGCAGCGCACGCGGCGAAAGCCTGCTGTCGGAGACCAGCCTCTTTGCCCCGCAATTGCTCAGCGTGCCAGCTCTGGACGCGCAGGAGCTGGAACGTCGCGACAGCCCTGAACTCCCCGGCCTGCTGCGCAAATTGCGACAGACCCTGCAAGCCGCTCTGGTTGGCCTGTTGCGCGAGCAGGACGTGCAGGCGCAACTCGGCCTCATGGGCAAAGTCTTCGCTCGCCTGGAGCTACTGTGCGATGACGCCCCGTTGGGGCCGTTGTGGCAGATCGCTTCAGCGCTGGTGGAAACCATGGTCAATGGCAATTTCACCAACAGCCCGGCCTTGCGCAGTCTGTTCAAGGACGCCGACAAAGAACTCAAGCGCCTGCTGGAACAGGGCATTGTCGGCATCAACCAGCCTGCGCCCGATGAGCTGCTCAAAAGCCTGCTGTTCTACATTGCCAAATCCGACAGCCTGGCGCCGCGCATGGTCGACCTCAAGGACCAGTACGGCCTGGACCAGGCCCTGCCCGAACTGCCCCGGCAAGATCGCGACAGTCTCAAGAACCCGGATCGCGATGCGATGCGTTCGGTGATCAGCGCCCTGTGTGAAGAGCTGGTGCGGGTCAAAGAGCGTCTGGACGTGTTCGTGCGCGGCGACCGCAAGTCGGTCAGCGAACTGAACGGGCTGCTGCCGCCGTTGCGACAGATCGCCGACACCCTGGCGGTGCTGGGTTTTGGTCAGCCACGCAAGGTCATCATTGACCAGTTGGCAGTGGTGCAGGGCCTGGCTCAGGGTCAGCGCGAGCCCAGCGACGCGGCGCTGATGGATGTCGCCGGAGCGTTGCTGTACGTAGAAGCGACCCTGGCCGGCATGGTGGGCAGCGTTGAACCGGCCAGCCGTGAAGAAAGCCGCTTGCCGACGACCGACCTGACGCAGATCCATCAATTGGTAATCCGCGAAGCACGGGTGGTGCTGCAGCAGGCCAAGGACGTGATCATCGATTACATCGACGGCGAATGGGACCGGCAGCGTCTCGAACCCCTTTCGGCGTTACTGGTGCAAGTCCGTGGCGCGCTGGCGATGATCCCGCTGGCCCGGGCTGCCAGCCTGCTGGCCGCCTGCAACGAATACATCCATGAACACCTGCTGGTCGACGAAACCCGGCCCGCCTGGACTCAGCTCGACAGCCTGGCCGACACCATCACAGGCATTGAGTATTACCTGGAGCGCATGGGCGAAGATCATGAAGCGCCCGGCGAACAAGTGCTCGATATGGCTCAGGAAAGCCTCGCTCGGCTGGGTTATTTCCCGACGCTGGATGCGCAAGGCGTGCCGCTGCTGGACGAAGTCATCAGCCAGGACGAAATACTTGAGCTGCAAGCGCGTAACGCGTTGGTCAGCCCGACACAGACCATCGCCGACGTACTCGCAAGCCCGGTCAGCGCGGTCAACCCGCCTGCTCGCCACATGCCCGCCAGCTTGCTGCCGCCGCCCGCCGATGAAGAAGGTGTGGATGACGAGTTGCTGGAAGTCTTCCTTGAAGAAACCGACGAAGTGCTGGCCGCCCTGCACGAATACTTGCCGCAGTGGATCGGCTCGCTGGGCGATGCGCGCAGCAACACCACGGCACTGACCGAAGTACGCCGCGCCTTTCACACCCTCAAAGGCAGTGGCCGCATGGTGCGGGCGCTGATCCTTGGCGAACTGGCCTGGGCCGTGGAAAACCTGCTCAACCGGATACTGGAAAACAGCGTAGAGCCGACTG
Source organism: Pseudomonas viridiflava (assembly GCF_900601905.1). Taxonomy (GTDB): domain Bacteria; phylum Pseudomonadota; class Gammaproteobacteria; order Pseudomonadales; family Pseudomonadaceae; genus Aquipseudomonas. The sequence goes on along the minus strand of NZ_UWFA01000137.1, from coordinate 28,072 downwards.
CGCACGTACAGCAGCTGCTCAACGAAGTGCTGCTGTTGCTACCGGACATCATTAAGGATTTCGCCAACGGCGCGCAGCATCAGCGTGACGATGTGGATCTGCTCGCCGCACGCGCCCATGCATTGGCCAAAGGTCAGGGCCCGTTGACCTTTGCAGCGGCCACTGCCAGCCAGGAAGACGAAGCGCTCGACCCGCAACTGCTGGAGATTTTCCGCCAGGAAGCCCTGAGCCACCTGGACAGTCTCAAGCGTTTTCTGGCCTCCAGCGGCGCGGACCCTTCGCCCGCCATCAGCGACGAACTGCTGCGCGCGCTGCACACCCTCAAAGGCAGCGCGTCCATGGCCGGAGTGGTGCCGATTGTCGAGCTGGCCAACCCGCTGGACCAGATGATGCGCGAGTACAAAGCGCACATGATTACCCTGAGCCCGCCGGAGCTCGCCCTGCTGCGTAGCGCCGAACCGCTGTTCCTCAAGGGGCTGGCGCAGCTGTCCAGTCACCCGCTGGGGCCGATCCCCGGCGCGGCAAAACTGATCGAAAGCGCTCACGCCTTGCTTGAGGAAAGGCTGGCGGCGGTGCTCAGTGCTTCCAATAACGGGCTGCGGGTCAAGCGCAATCCACAGTTGATCGAAAGCTTCCTGGCCGAAGGCATGGATATCCTGCTGGACGCCGAAAACCTGCTGCGCCGCTGGCGTGAACATCCCGGCGAACGCCAGGAACTCACTGCCTTGCTTGATGAGCTGACCACGCTGGGGCACGGCGCGCACCTGGCTGACTTGCCGCAAGTGGACGAGCTATGCGAAGCCTTGCTCGATCTGTATGGCGCCGTGGAAGAAAGCAGCCTGGCGGTTAGCGAGCTGTTTTTCGATGAGGCCGAGCACGCCCACGAAGCGCTGATCAACATGCTCGACCAGGTGGCGGCGGGGCAGCAAGTCCAGCCGCAGCCCGAGCGGGTTCAGGCGCTGCGTGATTTGCTTGATCAAGCGCTGGATCCGTCGGCCACCGGGCTGATCAAAGGCGCTGGCAGCCAGGCACATGACATCACCGACCTTGCCGAGGCCACTGCGCAGTTGAGCAATCAACAGGCCGTTGAGCTGGACTGGGACGCGCTGGACGACGAAATCGTCGAGATCTTCCTCGAAGAAGCGGTGGACATCCTCGACAGTGCCGACGCCGCCTTGCAGCGCTGGCTGGATGAGCCGGACAGTACCTTGCCGCTGCCGTCATTGCAGCGCGATCTGCACACCCTCAAGGGCGGCGCGCGGATGGCGGAAATCGGCCCGGTCGGCGATCTGGCCCACGAACTGGAAGCGTTGTATGAAGGGCTGATTGATCGGCGCTACAGCTACTCGCCTGAACTGGCCGAGCTGTTGATCAACAGCCACGATCATCTGGCGCAGATACTGGAACAATTGCAGAACAAACAGCCGCTGAGTGACCCGGCCGCGCTGGTCGCGGCCATCAACGCGGTTCGGCTGGGCAGTGCGACCGGCCAGGGCGGCGAACCCGAAGGCAAGGCCGAGCTGGCGGCACCAGCGCCCGACGCACCTGATACTGAGCTGCTGGAAATCTTTCTCGAAGAAGGTTTCGACATCATCGAAAGCTCCGGCGCCGCCATGGCGCGCTGGCAGGCCGAGCCCGAAAGCCTGCTGGAAGTGGAAAACCTGCTGCGCGATCTGCACACCTTGAAAGGGGGCGCGCGCATGGTTGCCATTGCCCCGATTGGTGACCTGGCCCACGAACTGGAATCGCTGTATGAAGGGCTTTCTGCCGGTGTGTTGCGCGTCAACCCGCTGACCATCAGCCTGCTGCAGAGCGGCCATGACCTGCTCGCCGACATGCTTGACGCGGTGCGCGAAGACAAGCCACTGCCCAGCGCCGAGTTGTTGATCCAGAGCATCCGCAGGCAGGCCGACCCGGCTACCTCGCAGGTGATCGCGGCCGCACCGCCAGTGCTTGCTGCGCCGCAGCCCGAGCCAGCGCCGCTACCTGCCCCGCCAACCAGGGCCGCCAGCGAAGCTGAAGCCGAGCGCTCGGCCAGCGAGATGGTCAAAGTGCCTGCCGAGGAGCTGGAAACCCTGGTCAATCTGGCGGGCGAGACCTCGATTTTCCGTGGGCGTATCGAGCAGCAGGTCATCGATGCCGAAGGCACATTGGTGGAAATGGCCACCACCATCGAGCGGATGCGCGACCAATTGCGGCGTCTGGACATGGAAACCCAGGGCAGCATTCTCAGCCGTGAGCAGGTGCAGGCCGAGCGGCTGGGCTATGAGGATTTCGACCCGCTGGAGATGGATCGCCATTCGCAATTGCAGCAGTTGTCCCGTGCGCTGTTCGAGTCCGCGTCTGATTTGATGGACCTCAAGGAAACCCTCGACAGTCGGGCCAGCGATGCCCAGACCTTGTTGTTGCAACAGGCACGGGTCAACACCGATTTGCAGGAGCGCTTGATGCGCACGCGCATGGTGCCGTTCGAGCGCCTGGTGCCGCGGCTGCAGCGCATCGTGCGGCAGGTGTCCGGCGAATTGCACAAAAAGGTCCATTTCGAAGTCGACAATCCCCAGGGCCAGATGGACCGCAGCGTGCTGGAGCGCATGGTCGCGCCGCTGGAACACATGCTGCGCAACGCCATTGATCATGGCCTGGAAAGCGCTGAAAAACGTCTGACCCTGGGCAAGCCAGAGGTCGGCAGCATTACCCTGAGCCTGAAACACCAGGGCGCCGACATCGTCATCGAAATGACCGATGACGGCGCGGGCGTTGATCTGCACGCCGTGCGCCGCAAGGCACTCAAGCGCGGGATGATCGGCCCTGACGCCAGCCCCGGCGATCATGAAACCTTGCAGTTCATCCTCGCTCCGGGGTTCTCGACCGCAGAAACCGTGACGCAGATTTCCGGGCGCGGCATTGGCATGGATGTGGTGCACGCCGAGGTCAAGCAACTGGGCGGCACCATGGTCATTGAATCGGTGCAGGGGCAGGGCGCCTTGTTCAGGATTCGTCTGCCGTTTTCGGTCTCGGTCAACCGCGCGCTGATGGTGCAGTGCGGCGAAGAGCAATACGCGGTGCCGCTCAACACTGTCGAAGGCATCGTGCGGGTCATGCCCAACGAACTGGAGGCGTGTTATCAGGCATCACCGCCGCGCTACCAGTACGGTCAGCGCAGTTACGAGTTGCGTTACCTGGGCGAGTTGCTCAACAACAGCCTGCCCACCCGTCTGATCGGCCAGACCGAGCCGTTGCCGGTGTTGCTGGTGCATGTCCAGGACCAATGGGTTGCGGTGCAGGTCGATGCACTGGCGGGCTCGCGGGAAATTGTCGTGAAAAGCCTCGGGCCGCAGTTTGCCCGGGTGCAGGGCATCTCCGGAGCGACCATTCTGGGGGATGGTCGGGTGGTGCTGATTCTTGATTTGCTCGCGCACATTCGTTTGCTGCACAGTCGCCTGGCGGCGCAACAGGCTCGCGGGGAGGCCACCGCGACCTACAGCGAAGCCGAGCAGGCGCGCCCGTTGCTGGTGATGGTGGTGGATGATTCGGTGACCGTGCGCAAGGTCACCAGCCGTTTGCTGGAGCGCAACGGCATGACTGTGCTCACCGCCAAGGATGGGGTCGACGCCATGGCGCTGCTGCAGGATCGGGTGCCTGACATCCTGCTGCTGGATATCGAAATGCCACGCATGGATGGGTTTGAAGTCGCCAGCCAGATTCGCGCCGACCCACACCTCAAGGATCTGCCGATCATCATGATCACCTCGCGCTCCGGCCAGAAACACCGCGACCGAGCCATGGCTATTGGCGTCAATCAATACCTGAGCAAGCCCTATCAGGAATCGATGCTGCTCGAAAGCATCGCCCACTGGAGTCAGGTCAATGCCTAATACCGCTCATTCAAGCCAGATGGCGACGCTGACCGGGCTGATCCTGCCGCTGGACGATCGCAGTCTGCTGTTGCCCAACGTGGCGGTTGCCGAGCTCATCGACTATCAGGACTGCAGCGCTGAACCCGGTGCGCCGTTGTGGTACCTGGGGCAGATCAGCTGGCGCCAGCACGCCTTGCCGCTGCTCAGTTTCGAAGCGGCCTGTGGTGCCCGGGCGAGGGTCGGTGGCCGGGCGCGCATCGTGGTCCTCAATGCCCTCGGCGGCCGTGACAACCTGAAATTCATCGCCTTGCTGATTCAGGGCATCCCGCGCTCGTGCAAGGTCGACAACCAGCTGAGCTACGTCGACGTGCCGTTGCATGAGCTGGAACTGGCAGCGGTGCAAGTCGGCGAAACCGTCGCCAGGATTCCCGATCTGGTGGGGTTGGAGCAGTGGTTGGTTGAGGCGGGGTTGGCGTAGCGAAGGTATCAATTGAATTGGCGAATGCGTCATTTCAGACGATAGACCTGGAGTGGGTGGCCTGAGGTCTTCCCGGCTAAAGCCGGTCCTACGTCGTCATCCCGGCATCGTTACCCTGAGCGTAACGTTCCGGCTCTGCGCTTGATTGATGCCTGCCCACTTAGCTCCTAAGGTGGCCCACGACAGCGAAATCGTGGAGTGGACATGACAACAATAACGACCCCCGACGCACGCTGGTTGCGTCGGCGAAGTGAAAAACAGCGGCGACTCGAACAGGTGCGGCATCTGGCTGATGGTGTGGTGTTGCCGACCGATAGCATCGTCGCCGCCCTTGAAGCCTTGATGATGCCTGGCGACCGCGTGGTGCTGGAGGGCAATAACCAGAAGCAGGCGGATTTCCTTTCCCGTGCGCTGGCCAAAGTCGACCCGGCCAGGCTGCACGATCTGCATATGATCATGCCCAGTGTCGGGCGCTCCGAGCATCTGGATCTGTTCGAGCGCGGCATCGCCCGCAAGCTCGACTTCTCGTTTGCCGGTACCCAAAGCCTGCGCATCAGCCAGTTGCTGGAAGACGGCCTGCTGGAAATCGGCGCGATTCATACCTATATCGAGCTGTACTCGCGGTTGGTAGTCGACCTGATTCCCAACGTGGTGCTCTCGGCCGGGTTCATGGCCGACCGGGCGGGCAATATCTACACCGGGCCGAGTACCGAAGACACGCCCGCCTTGATCGAACCTGCCGCGTTCAGCGACGGCATTGTCATCGTTCAGGTCAACCAGTTGGTGGACGACGTCAGCGAGCTGCCTCGGGTCGATATCCCGGCGTCATGGGTCGACTTTGTGGTGGTGGCCGACAAACCGTTCTACATCGAACCGCTGTTCACCCGCGACCCGCGCCACATCAAGCCGGTGCATGTGTTGATGGCGATGATGGCGATTCGCGGCATCTACGAAAAACATAACGTGCAGTCCCTCAACCACGGCATCGGGTTCAACACCGCCGCCATCGAATTGATCCTGCCGACCTACGGCGAATCCCTCGGCCTCAAAGGCAAGATCTGCCGCAACTGGACTCTCAACCCCCACCCGACCCTGATCCCCGCCATTGAAAGCGGCTGGGTGGAAAGCGTGCATTGTTTCGGCACCGAACTGGGCATGGAAAATTACATCGCCGCCCGGCCGGATGTGTTCTTCACCGGTCGCGATGGCTCGCTGCGCTCCAACCGGATGATGTGCCAACTGGCGGGGCAGTACGCTGTGGATCTGTTCATCGGCGCGACGCTGCAGGTCGATGGCGACGGGCACTCCTCGACCGTGACCCGTGGCCGCCTGGCGGGTTTTGGTGGTGCACCGAACATGGGCCACGACCCACGCGGGCGTCGGCATCCGACCCCGGCCTGGCTGGACATGAAACAGCACAGTGGCGACGGCCCGGATGCCTACCTTGAGCGCGGCAAAAAGCTCGTGGTGCAAATGGTCGAGACTTTTCAGGAAGGCGGCAAACCGACCTTCGTCGAAACCCTGGACGCCGTTGAAGTCGCGAAGAAAAGCGGTATGCCCCTGGCACCAATCATGATCTACGGCGATGACGTGACCCACTTGCTCACCGAGGAAGGCATCGCCTACCTGTACAAGGCGCGCAGCCTGGAAGAACGCCAGGCGATGATTGCCGCCGTGGCAGGTGTAACCGTGATTGGCATGCGCCATAACCCGAAAGACACCGCCCGCATGCGCCGCGAAGGGCTGATCGCGTTACCCGAAGACCTAGGCATCCGCCGCACGGATGCCAGCCGCGAACTGCTCGCCGCCAAGAGCATTGCCGATCTGGTCCAGTGGTCCGGCGGTTTATACAACCCGCCTGCCAAATTCAGGAGTTGGTGATGAGCGCACTCGCACACAAAGCCCCCTCTGAACGGTTGCTGTTCGCCGAGCATCTGGCTGACCTTGCCGTGGATGCACTGATCGACGAGGCGGACCTGTCGCCCAAACCGGCGCTGGTTGACCGACGTGGCAGCGGCGCGCACCGCGATCTGCATCTGGGCCTGATGCACGCCTCGGCGCTGTCGTTGTGGCCCATGTTCAAAGACATGGCCGAGGCTACCGTAGAGTTTGCCGAGATCGGCCAACCGCTGCGCGAAGCGCTGGGACGTATCGGCCGCGAAGGCGAAGCCGCGATGCTGCGCACCACCGAGGGCGTGAACACCCATCGCGGCGCTATCTGGGCGCTGGGCCTGTTGGTCACTGCTGCTGCACTGCAAGCGGATAACTGCGCAGCAGGGCCATTGACGCTGCGGGCTGCAAAGCTGGCCCTGATCAATGACCGCCATGTCGTTGCCCAGCAAAGCCACGGCGCTCTGGTTGCCCAGCGTTATGGCGCCATGGGGGCCAGAGAGCAGGCGCAGCTGGGTTTCCCGGCGGTCATGCAAAACGGTCTGCCGCAACTGCACCGCAGTCGCGCCAACGGCAGTGGTGAGCAGAACGCGCGACTCGATGCCTTGCTCGCGATCATGACCAGCCTGGCGGACACCTGCGTGTTGTATCGCGCCGGGCTTGAAGGCCTGCAAGCCATGCAGCAGGGCGCGCAGCGGGTGCTGGATGCTGGCGGCAGCGCAAGCCTGGCCGGTCGGCGTTGTCTGCACGAGCTCGATCAGCAGTTGCTGCAACTCAATGCCTCACCCGGTGGTGCCGCCGATTTGCTCGCCGCCTGCCTGTTCATCGATAGCCTTGAGCCTGCGCTCGGCTCTGAATCGAGGAGTGTTTGATCATGGAAACCCTGTCATTTGAATTCCCTGCCGGGCAACCTCCGCTCGGCAGGGCGCTGGTGGGTTGCGTCGGTTCTGGCGACCTGGAAGTGCTCCTGGAACCTGGCGTGCCCGGCAAGCTGTCGATCAACGTGGTGACTTCGGTGAATGGTGCGTCTGCGCGCTGGCAGCATTTGTTCGAGCGCATGTTCGACGGCCAGACGCCGCCGGCACTGGCCATTGATATTCACGACTTCGGCGCAACGCCCGGTGTGGTGCGCTTGCGGCTGGAGCAAGGTTTCGAGGAGATCGGCCATGACTGATACCGCACGCTTGCTTGCGCAACACAGCTTTGTCGAACTCGGTGCTCGCCAGCGTGCGCAAGCGCTGCTCGATGAAGGCAGTTTTCGTGAACTGATCGGCCCGTTCGATCGCGTGATGTCGCCCTGGCTGATCCAGCAAGGCATCGTCGCCCAGGCCGATGATGGCGTGATTGTCGGCAAAGGCACGGTCGGTGGTTTGCCGGTCGTGATTGCTGCCATCGAAGGCGCTTTCCAGGGCGGCAGCATGGGCGAAGTCGGCGGCGCAAAAATGGCTGGCGCACTGGAACTGGCCGCCGAAGACAACCGCAACGGCATCCCCACGGCGGCGATTCTGCTGCTGGAAACCGGCGGCGTGCGTTTGCAGGAGGCCAACCTCGGGCTGGCGGCAATTGCCGAGATCCATGCCGCCATCGTCGACCTGCGCCAGTATCAGCCGGTGATTGGTGTGGTGGCGGGCAGCGTCGGTTGTTTCGGCGGCATGTCCATCGCGGCGGGCCTGTGCAGCTATTTGCTGGTCACTCAGGAAGCGCGCCTGGGCTTGAACGGCCCGCAGGTGATCGAGCAGGAAGCTGGCATCGACGAATACGATTCCCGGGACCGGCCGTTCATCTGGAGCCTGACCGGCGGCGAGCAGCGTTTTGCCAGCCATCTCGTGGACGGTTTCGCGGCAGATGACGTGCAGGCGATTCGCGAGCAGGTAACCGGCTGGATCAGCCTCGGCGTACCGGCTAAAGAACGCAGCAGTCAGCATGAGCTGTTTCTGCAGCGCCTGGCGCGGCTGGACACCACTTCGCAAGTTGAGCCGCAGGTCGTGCGCGAACTCTATCAGGGGGCGACATCATGAATCCTTCCCAACGAGGTTTGAACTGGTTCACGGCGCTCAGTGCCAACGCTGCCGAAGTGGTGGGCTTGCCCCACTCGGTGAAGGCGGCAGACGGCGTACTGGGCGAACAGCCAGCGCGGTTTCTGGCCGTGGTGGCGGACGCGGACAACCGCTTCCCCCGTGCCCGCAATGGCGAAGTCGGCCTGCTGGAAGGCTGGGGCCTGGCCAAGGCGGTGGATTCGGCCATCGAGCTGGATCGCGATAGCGAACACAAGCGCGCCCTGATCGCCATCGTGGATGTGCCGAGCCAGGCTTATGGTCGGCGTGAAGAAGCGCTGGGCATTCATCAGGCCCTGGCCGGTGCCGTGGACAGTTATGCCCGCGCTCGTCTGGCGGGGCATCCAGTGATTGCCTTGCTGGTGGGCAAGGCGATGTCAGGGGCGTTTCTCGCCCATGGTTATCAGGCTAACCGTCTGATTGCGCTGCGCGACCCGGGGGTCATGGTTCACGCCATGGGCAAGGAGTCCGCAGCCCGGGTCACATTGCGCAGCGTTGATGAACTGGAAAAACTCGCCGCCAGCATCCCGCCCATGGCGTACGACATCGAGAACTACGCCAGCCTCGGTCTGCTCTGGGAAACCCTCTCGGTCAGCCAGATCGAGCAGCCTTCGGGCAGCGATATCGGCCATGTGCAGGAGGTGTTGTGCAGCGCGATAAAAGACGTGCAGGCCACCGGCAATGATCTGAGCAGCCGACTTGGTGCCAGCAATCGCCAGGCTTCATCGAGAGTTCGCGAACTGCTGCGGGCGCAGTGGTAAATGAACACCGAGCTCGCCGTGCTGCCCCACGATTTGTTGTGGGGCATGCCTGTGTCCGCGCTGCCCGCCGGTGCGCCGCAGTGGGCCCGTGAGGCGCTGGGCCTTGAGCATCCGGTGGTGGTGCGGCGTGCCTTGGTGCCGCGTGGGCTGGTGGCCGTCGGTGTTCGCGGTGTGCGTCGCGAGCAGCGTTATGCAGCACTGATGTCACACAGCGACATTCGCCGTTGCGTGCGTCCTGAACAGTTGACGCATCGACATGCCGAGCAGGACTGGCCCGCTCTGCAGGCGCTCAGACAGGTTCGGCCGTTGATGGATCTACTCGGTTTGAGCTGGGGCGTGACCGGCAGCGCGGGCTTCGAGCTGGCCAGCGCAGTTGCCGCGCTGCACGAGCACAGCGACCTGGATCTGCTCATTCGCACACCGCACTTTGTGGGCCGTGACTGGGCGGCCGAATGGGTCGACGTTCTGGACCGCGCCGTCTGCCGGATCGACGTGCAATTGCAGACCCCGTTCGGCGCGCTGGCCCTGCGCGAGTGGGCAGGTGCGTCGCGTCAGGTACTGCTCAAAAGCGAGCGCGGTGCGTGGCTGGTAGAGCAGCCCTGGCAACCGGCCGAGGCCTGCGCATGAGCAGTTTCTGGGTGTTCCCCGGTCAGGGCGCGCAGCAGCCCGGCATGTTGCGTCAATTGGCGGATGAACCGCTGATGCGTGAGTGCCTGAGGGAAGCCAGTGACGTGTTGGGCGAGGACGTATTGCAGCTGGATACGCCTCAAGCGTTGCAGTCGACCCGTGCAGTTCAGTTGTGTTTATTGATTGCGGGCGTGTCCTGTGCCCGTGTGCTGCAGGCCAAAGGCTGTATGCCTGACATGGTCGCAGGGCTGTCCATCGGCGCGTATCCGGCCGCCGTCATCGCCGGTTCGCTGACCTTCAGCGACGCCGTTCGGCTGGTGGCCTTGCGCGCAGAGTTGATGCAAAGCGCGTATCCCGAAGGCTATGGCATGACGGCAATCATCGGGCTGGACCAGGCCACGGTTGAGGCGCTGGTCGCCCGGATTCACAGCGCGGCAACTCCGGTTTATCTGGCCAATATCAATGCCGAGAATCAGTGTGTGATTGCGGGTAAAGCCGAGGCCATGGCCGAGGTGGCGCGACTGGCGAAAGCGGGTGGTGCGGCCACGGTCAAGCGCCTGGCGGTAAGTGTGCCGTCCCATTGCGCGCTGCTGGAGCAACCGGCGCAAACCCTGGCCGCCGCTTTTGCCAAGGTGTCGGTGTCGGCGCCTGGCGTTCGTTATCTGAGCGCCAGCACCGCCCGGCCGATGTTGACCGCCGACAAGCTGCGCGATGACCTGGCGTTCAACATGTGCCGGGTCATCGACTGGCGTAGCACCGTGCAGACAGCCTACGAGCGCGGTGCGCGGCTGCACATTGAATTCCCTCCGGGCACGGTATTGACCGGCTTGGCGCGCAAGGTCTTCGAGCAAGGAACGGTCGTCGCTTTTCAAGGTGCTCGGCTGGACAGCCTTATCGCGCTGTCACGTGAGGAGGGAACCCGCCACCCCTAGAGCCCACTGCTGTTTCGAAGGTGCAAGAACAGTTTCTGACAACAACAAGAACAACAACTTCGTAAAGCAAACTGAGGAATAACAATAATGATTATCTACGGTGTGGCGTTTCTCGCTTTCTGTACTCTGGCCGGTGTGTTTATCGGTGAGCTGCTGGGCAAAATGATTGGCGTGCCTGCCAACGTTGGCGGGGTTGGCATCGCCATGCTGCTGCTGATCGGGCTTGGCAGCTATCTGGGTAAACGGGGGCTGTTCGATAGCACCTCCGCCAAAGGCGTCGAATTCTGGAGCGCGGTTTATATCCCCATCGTGGTCGCCATGGCCGCTCAGCAAAACGTATATGGCGCACTCAAGGGCGGGCCAATGGCGATCATTGCAGGCACGCTGGCGGTGGTCATTGCCTTCGCGCTGGTGCCGGTGCTGACCCGAATGGGCAATAAGCAGCCGGACAGTCAGGCTACCGCCCCCACCAAGACAGTAGGGTGAGTGCCATGTACGACGCGATGATTAAAACCATTACCGGTTACGGTTTGATCAGTGGCTTCGCCATTGTCGGCATCACGATGTGGATCTCCTACTGGATCTCCAATACGTTCACCAAAGGGCGGCTGCATGGCTCGGCTATCGCCATCCTGCTGGGGCTGGTGCTTTCTTATATCGGCGGTGCCGTGACAGGTGGCAGCAAGGGTATCGTTGATATTCCGTTGCTGGCGGGTATCGGTCTGCTGGGCGGCGCGATGCTGCGAGACTTCGCCATTGTGGCGACCGCTTTCGGCGTCAGTGTCGAAGAGCTCAAGCGTGCCGGATATGTGGGCGTGTTCTCGTTATTTGTGGGCGTCGGGACGTCGTTCATTGCCGGAGTCGGTGTGGCGATGGCCTTTGGTTACACCGACGCGGTCAGCCTGACCACCATTGGTGCTGGTGCCGTGACCTACATCGTCGGGCCGGTGACCGGGGCGGCTATCGGTGCAAGTTCGGAAGTCATGGCGCTGTCGATTGCAGCCGGGCTGATCAAGGCGATTCTGGTCATGGTGATGACACCCTTCGTGGCGCCATTCATTGGCTTGAACAATCCTCGTAGCGCTGTGATCTTCGGTGGACTGATGGGCACTTCAAGTGGCGTGGCGGGTGGGTTGGCGGCAACCGATCCGAAGCTGGTCCCATACGGCTGCCTGACAGCGGCGTTTTACACCGCGCTGGGCTGCCTGCTTGGCCCGTCGCTGTTGTACCTCATCATGCGCGGGATCATCGGGTAACGCACAGGCCGGTCGGAGCGGCGCCTTGTCCGGGCCGCTCCCCACACGCCGTTAATCGGCGGCCAATCGATTTGAATACATCCGGCATTCGGCAATCAACGCCAACAGGTTTGGATCCCGCTCTCTGGATTTGAGAAACACTACGCCGATGTGCTGTTGCATGCGGTAACGCGGCTGCAGCGGGATCAGCTTGACCCGGTTTTCGTACACCGCAGCGATGCGCCCGGGCAGCAGCGCAAAGCCCACGCCTGAGCTGACCATGCTCAGCAGGGTGAAGATGTCGTTGACCTGCATTGCCACTTTAGGCTCGAAGCCTGCCTGTCTGAACACCTGCACACCGTCACGATGAGTGGCAAAGCCTTGCGTCAGGGTAATGAACGTTGCCTCGCGCAGATCACTCAGGTCCACTTCGCTGTGCTGCGAGAACGGCGAATCGGCGGGCACCGCGAGGAAGATGTCGTCAGAAAACAGTGCCAGATGCTCGCAGTCCGGGTCGTTGACGCTCTCGTCCAGTGACACCAGGATCGCATCCACTTCCATGTTCTTGAGCTTGTAGAACAGGTCGATATTGGAGCCCATGATCAGGTCGATATTGAGCTCGCTGCGGCGGATTTTCAGGCCCATGATCAGCTGGGGCACGGTCTTGACCGTCAGCGAATACAGCGAGCCAAGCTTGAAGCGCGCCGCTGAAAACCCCGCAGCCTGGCGAGTCAGCTCCACGGTGGCGAGCACATCCTGAATCAGCTTCTGAGCCCGCTCCTCCAGCACATAGGCGCTTTCCAGCGGCGTCAGGTTACGCCCTTCGTGCTTGAATAGCGGGCAGCGCAAGGCACTTTCCAGCGAATGAATCGCCCGATGTACGCTGACGTTACTGGTCTGCAGGTCGGCAGCCGCTTTGGTCAGATTGCCAGTGCGCATGAAGGCGAGGAATATTTCCAGCTTCTTGAGGGTCAACTCATCGTCGATTTGCATGTCGTGAGGCTTCTTGTTGGAGTGCCCCGATTGTGCACAGATCGAGCGTGGCTAGCTGCAATAAATAAACCATGCCTTGCGCTTTACGTCCTCAACCTAGAGCCTTGCGCAGCGGTTCAGGCCAACGAGGTAGTGTAGGAATGTATTACGGAGAAAAATTCAACGCCTGGTCGCATCTGGTCGGCGCGGTGTTGGCGTTTGTCGGTGCGATCTGGCTGTTGGTGATGGCCAGCCTGCAGGGCGATGTGTGGAAGATCGTCAGCATGGCGATTTATGGGGTGACGCTGGTGGCGCTGTACAGCGCTTCAACGGTGTACCACAGCGTGCGCGGTCGGGCGAAGGTGATCATGCAGAAGGTTGATCACTTTTCGATCTATCTGTTGATCGCTGGCAGCTACACACCGTTCTGTCTGGTGACCTTGCGCGGGCCCTGGGGCTGGACCCTGTTTGGCGTGGTCTGGGGGTTGGCAGTGATCGGCATTTTGCAGGAAATCAAACCGCGCTCCGAAGCCCGAATCATGTCGATCGTGATCTACGCGGTGATGGGCTGGATCGTGCTGGTGGCGATCAAACCGTTGATCGCGGCGCTTGGCACGGCAGGTTTTACCTGGCTGGCCGCCGGTGGCGCGCTGTACACCATCGGGATCATTTTCTTTGCCTACGACACCCGTTTTCGCCACTGGCACGGCATCTGGCATTTATTCGTGATCGCCGGGAGTTTGCTGCACTTTGTGGCGATCTGTTTTTATGTGGTGTGAAGGCAACGCCGGACATTCAGGCGCGACCGGGATGGCTGTGCACCTTGCCCGCCAATGTACCTGTGGGAGCCGAGCTTGCTCGCGATAAGGCCAGCGCATACATCGGGTTGATCGCGTCCAGCCTTATCGCGGGCAAGCCCGGCTCCCACATTGGAAATCCGATCCCCGTTGGAGCGAGGCTTGCCCGCGAATAAGGCGACGCGGTTAGTCAGACACTCGCGTTATCGTTCTTCGCGGGCAAGCCCGGCTCCAACGGATTAGCGACTCCTCCAGGTTTATGGTTTGCCGTCAGCCCTTACGCCACACACTCGCCAACCAAGGCTGCTGTTCCCTCGGCAATCCTGTCGGGCGGTAGTAGTGTTCCCGTTCGACAAAGCCTGCCGCGCCGAGCAGTTCTTGCCACGCATCCAGGTCATGGTATGAGCCGTAACGCGGGCCGTTCCAGCCTTCCCGGTTGTCGCCTCGCGGGTTGGAGCTGAACAGCACGCCGCCGGGCTTGAGGGTGGCGTGCAATTGCGCCAGCACCCTTGGCAGTTCCTGCTTGGGCACGTGGAACAATACCGCGTTGGCGAAGATGCCGTCGAAACGTTCGGCGGGCAGGTCCAGCTGCAGAAAGTTCTGCTGCCAGACTTCGCAACCCGTCTCGGCGCGGGCCATTTCGGCAAAGCGCTCGGAGCCATCAAGCCCCACTGCCACATGGCCCATGGCGCTGAAGGTTTTCAGATCGCGCCCCGGCCCGCAGCCGAAATCCAGAATCTGCCACGGCACCTGGCCTTCGATATGGCGCAGCAGCGCGGCAATGTTCTGGCTGACGTCGTGGTCACGGGTGCCTTCGCGAAAGTCCTCGGCCACCTGGTTGTAGTGGTCGAGGGTGGTGTCGGTGATCTGGGCGAGGTCTTGGGCTTCGAGCTTCATGGCAGGTCTGTATGAGCAATGAGGCGTCGAATATACCCCACTCAGCGCTTATTCAGACCCTTGGCCAGACGATCGCCGCCCAGTTGGATTACTGCCACCAGAATCACCAGCAGCACGATCACGGTCAGCATCACCTGGCTGTCGAAGCGCTGGTAGCCGTAGCGATAGGCGATATCCCCCAGCCCGCCTGCGCCAATCGCACCGGCCATGGCCGAGGAATTGATCATCGTGACCAGCGTGATAGTGAAGCCGCCAACAATCCCCGGCAGCGCTTCAGGCAGCAGTACGTGCCAGACGATGTGCCAGCGTCGGCAACCCATGGCCTGCGCCGCTTCGATCAGGCCGTGATCGACCTCCCGCAGGCTGACTTCGGCGATACGTGCAAAGAACGGCGTAGCCGCGATGGTCAGCGGCACCACGGCTGCCCAGACGCCATAGGTGGTGCCGACGATCATCCGGGTGAAAGGGATCAGCGCCACCATCAGAATCAGAAACGGGATCGAGCGGAACAGATTGACGAAGCCGCCCAGCACTTGATTGAGGACGGGTGCCTGATAAATCCCGCCCTTGCCGCTGGTGACCAGAATCACTGCCAGCGGGATGCCCAGTATCAGGGCGATCAGTGACGACACGCCGACCATCAGGAAGGTATCGATGGCGCCTTGCAGCAAGCGATCAAACCACATAACCCAGTACCTCCACGTGTTGCGCCTGTTTGCGCGCCTGGACCAGCAATGCTTCAACGTTCTGTGGCGAATCTGCCACCGACAGCAGCAGATGCCCGAGGGCGTGGCCTTGAATGCGCTCGACGCCGCCCTGCAGCAAACTCACCCGCCCGCCTAACGCAGCGAACAACGCGGCCAGATCGGGCTCTTCGCCGCTTTGCCCGGTAAAGTGCACGTCCAGCACCACCTTGGCGTCCGGGCTTTGCGGTTGAGCTGAAAGCCGCGCCTGCAGCTCTTGCGGCAAACCGTGTTGCAACGGCGCGAGCAAGGTTTTGCTGACTTCGTGCTGCGGGTTGCCAAACACCTGCCAGACCGGCCCCTGCTCAACCACGCGACCTTGCTCAAGCACCACAACGCGGTCGCAGATGTCGCGGATCACCGCCATCTCATGGGTGATCAAAATGATGGTCAGGCCCAGGCGCTGATTGATTTCGCGCAGCAGGCCGAGGATCGACTGGGTCGTCTCCGGGTCCAGCGCTGAAGTGGCTTCGTCACAGAGCAGAATCGCCGGGTCATGCACCAGCGCGCGAGCGATGCCCACGCGTTGCTTCTGACCACCGGAGAGCTGCGCCGGATAGGCGGTGTGCTTATCTTGCAGACCGACCAGCTCCAGCAGTTCGCTGACTTTGCGCTGGCGCTGCTCCTTGGGCACGCCCGCGACCTTGAGCGGCAGCTCGACGTTCTGCCACACGGTTTTTGCCGACATCAGGTTGAAGTGCTGGAAGATCATGCCGACCTGACGGCGCAGCTCGACGAGCTTGTCCTCGTTGAATTCGCCGATGTCTGTCTGCTCGATCAGCACCCGGCCGCTGCTGGGTTGTTCCAGGCGATTGATGGTGCGGGTCAGCGAAGATTTGCCCGCGCCGCTGCGCCCGATAATCCCGAAAACTTCGCCGCGCTGAATCGCCAGGTCGATATTTTGCAGCGCCTCCACAGGGCCTCGGCGGCCTTGGTAAGTCTTGCCCAGATTGATGAAGCGCACGTGGGCGCGGTTCAGTTCGGCGTGCAGTTCGGCCTGTGCTGCAGAGCGCGTTATGCGCGAGGGTTCCAGTGCCAGTTGGCGTTGCACGGATGCATTCATATCAGCCTTCCCAGCCAGCTTGGTAGAGCTTGCCATTGACCTTGTCCAGCGCCGCGCGCACGACCGGCGAGTGCTGGTAGATGTCGATGAACCTTGCCAGACGCGGGTCGCCTTTGTTCTCGGGTTTGATCACGAACTGGATGACGTACTCCGGGTGGTCAAGGCCGTCAAAAAGGATCGCCGAGCCTGCATCGAAGGTCTTCGACAAACGGATGTACGCC
The DNA here is from genome assembly GCF_900601905.1 of Pseudomonas viridiflava. Taxonomy (GTDB): domain Bacteria; phylum Pseudomonadota; class Gammaproteobacteria; order Pseudomonadales; family Pseudomonadaceae; genus Aquipseudomonas. The sequence goes on along the minus strand of NZ_UWFA01000137.1, from coordinate 11,545 downwards.
GGATAACCCTGAACCAGATCAGCGTCGTCATAGGCGCGCACCAATTGCACGGCCTCGACCTGGATCAGTTTGAGTTTTTTCGGGTTGGCGGTGATGTCTTCTTCGGTGGCCTTGTAACCGACGCCCTGCTTGAGGGTGATCAAACCGGCCTTGGCCAGCAGTTGCAAACCGCGACCGCTGTTGATCGGATCGTTGGCGATGGCCACGGTGGCGCCAGTGGGGAGCTCGTCGAAGCTTTTGTATTTCTTGGAGTACAGGCCGACGTTATTGATGATGCCTGGCGCAAACGGCACCAGTTTGGTACCTGCCGCCTCATTGGCGTTGGTCAGGAACGGGATGTGCTGGAAGTAATTGACGTCGATGTCACCCGCCGCGAGGCTGACGTTGGGTGCGATCCAGTCGGTAAACTCCACCAGCTCGACCTTCAGGCCTTGCTTGCCGGCTTCTTCGACTGCAGCCTCAAGCGGGATGGCAAACGCAGCGGTGGTGCCGACTTTGAGCGGCGCGTCGGCGGCGTGGACGGTGAGGGTCAACAGGCTCAAAGCCAGGGTGCTGATGAGTTTTTTCATGGTCAGTGTCCGGATGTGTTGCAAGGTTTTAGTTGTGTGTTGTTTGTACTGGCCTCTTCGCGGGCAAGCCTCGCTCCAACGGGTGGCGGTGTCCGTTGGAGCGAGGCTTGCCCGCGAACGAGCGCGAAGCGGTCGCGCTTTATTTCTGTCTGTAACTGGCTCCCACATGCCGCTCCGGCAACCGCGCCCCGCCCTCCGGAAATAACTTCTGGCGCAGGCTGCCGCTGTCATAGGCAGTTTTGTACGAGCCACGGCGTTGCAGCTCGGGGATCACCAGATCGATGAAGTCCACGTAGCTTTCCGGGGCAACGATGCGGGTCAGGTTGAAGCCGTCCAGGCCGGTTTCGGCGATCCAGGATTCCAGCTCATCGGCGACCTGTTCTGCTGAGCCGATCAGGGTGATATAGCGACCACCCAGGGCGTGCTGATCGAGCAGTTTTTGTCGGGTCCAGTCATTGTTTTTCAGGTTTCTGGTAGCTGACTGAATGGCGTTGCTTTTCACGTACTGGATCGGCTCATCCAGCTCGTATTGGGAAAAATCAATGCCGGTGGAGGCTGAGAAGTGCGCCACCCCTGCCTCGGCGCTGGCGAACTCACGGTACTCGGCGTGCCTGGCTCGCGCTTGGGCTTGGGTTTTGCCGACAATCACGTTCAGGCCCATGAACACCTTGATGTCGTCCGGGTTGCGCCCGGCGGCCAGGGCGCTGGCGCGAACCTTGTCCACCTGCTCACGGGTCGAGGTCTTGTTCTGGCCGCTGATGAACACGCATTCGGCATGCTGACCCGCGAACTGCAGGCCTCGCTCGGAGCTGCCTGCCTGAAACAGCACCGGCGTGCGTTGGGTGGAGGGTTCGCACAGGTGGTAGCCCTCGACCTGATAGAACTCGCCCTTGTGCTCAACTTTGTGGACCTTATCCGGCTGGGCGTAAACCCGCTGTTCACGGTCGTTGATCACCGCGTCGTCTTCCCAGCTGCCTTCCCAGAGTTTGTAGAGCACTTGCAGGTATTCGTCGGCCTGATCGTAGCGGCGGTCGTGTTCGACTTGCTGGCTAAGGCCCATGGCCCGGGCGGCGCTGTCCAGATAACCGGTGACAATGTTCCAGCCGACCCGGCCGCGACTCAAATGGTCCAGCGTCGACATGCGGCGTGCGAAAAGATACGGCGCTTCGTAGGTAAGATTCGCGGTCAGGCCGAAGCCGAGGTTTTTTGTGACAGCCGCCATGGCCGAAACCAGCAGCAGCGGATCATTCACCGGCAGCTGGATGGATTCTCTGAGCGTCACGTCTACCGAGTCCTGGTACACGTCATACACGCCGACGATATCGGCGATGAACAACCCGTCGAACAACCCGCGCTCCAGCAACTGCGCGAGTTCGGTCCAGTATTCCAGGGTGTTGAACTGCGTCGAATTGTCCCGTGGATGGGTCCACAAGCCATGGTTGATATGACCAATGCAGTTCATGTTGAAAGCATTGAGCAGGATCTTTTTTCTGGCCATCAGATGGTCCCTCGCAGCGGAGGGTTTTGTTCGTTGAGGTAGTAGTCGCCGATGGCGTGATACTTCCAGCGCACCGGGTCATGCAGGGTGTGGACCCGAGCGTTGCGCCAGTGCCGATCAAGGCCGTGTTCAGCCAAAGTGGCCTGGCTGCCAGCGAGCTCGAATAGCGTGCTGCCCGCTGCAAGGGAAATCTGCGTGCTGATGGCCCGGGCCTCGGCGACCGCAATGGAGGCTGCGGCCACGGTCTGGGCGTTGCTGTCAGCCTGGGCGAGATCAAGGATTTCCCCGGCGCGATCCAGCAGCGCTTCGGCGGCGTACAGGCGAACGCTCAGCTTGCCGAAACTGTTGAGGATCAATGGATCGTCCACGGCTTTTTCAATGCCTGAGTCGATCCATGGCCGGGTGCGGGTGCGCACGAAATGCAGCGCGTCTTCAAAGGCGGCGCGGGCGATGCCGGTGTCGATAGCAGCATGAAGAATTTGCGCTAGGGGGCCAACCGTGGTCGGGCGCTCGAAGGCACTTTGAAACGGCACCACATCGCTGGCGTCGACATAAACGTTTTCAAACAACACCGACCCGCTGCCGGTGGTGCGTTGCCCAAAGCCACTCCAGTCGTCGATGACGGTCAGGCCTTCGCTGGTTGCCGGTACGAAAGCCAGCTGCTGGACACCCTTTTCATCGATCACCGAGGTCGGAATACGCTGGGCATAGAGTGCTCCCGTTGCATAAAACTTACGGCCATTGATGCGATATCCCGCAGCATCTCTGGTGAGGCGGGTCGTGCGGTCATGAGCGGTTTTGGTGCCCAGCTCAGCCAGCGCGTTACCAAAGCGCAGACCGGCGAGGGCTTCGGCGTACAAGCGTTTTTGCTGCGCCGGATTGCCGTTCACGCGTAGCACTTCCAAGGCATAGAAATGGTTCTGCGGGATCTGCCCCAACGAGGCGTCGGCCGCAGAGATCAAACGAATGACATTGGCGAGGGTGGTATTGGAAACGCCTGCGCCGCCGTGCACCTTGGGCACGCTGATGCCCCACAATCCTGAGGCGCTGAACAGCTCCAGTTCCTGCAGCGGCAAGCGCCGGTCGCGATCCCGTTCGAGGCTTTCGCGCTTGAACAGCGCGGCCAGTTCCCGTGCAACGCGCAACGCGTGTTCGTCGTTTTCGATGACGGCAGCGTGAGGGTGCCGAGGTGAATTCAAACTCATAGCAGTGTTCTCCAGTGGCCTGGTTCAAATCCACGAATGGCGGGCGGGCAGGGCGCCGTTGAGGTGCCAGGCGCCGATGGCGTGGTATTTCCAGCGCACCGGGTCATGGAGGGTGTGGACGCGGGCGTTACGCCAGTGCCGATCAAGGTTGAATTCGGCCAGGGTGGCGCGGCTGCCGGACAGCTCCAGCAGCTTCTCGCTAGCTTGCAGCGCCACCTCGGTGGTCAGGGCCTTGGCGCGAGCCACGGTGATCGAGGCGCGTGCGGCGGCGTGTTCGTCGATGGGGCTGGCGCTCACCTCATCGAGGACCTTGCCCGCCTGGCGCAGCAACGCTTCAGCGGCATGCAGTTCGAGCTTGAGCTTGCCGATGTCGGCGATCACGTAAGGATCATCACTGGCGCGCTCCACCTTGGCGTCCACCCAGGGCCTTGAGCGTTGGCGGACGAATTCGAGGGTGTCGTCGATGGCACCACGAGCGATGCCTGCGTCGATGGCCGCCTGGATCAGTTGCGAGACTGCGCCCTGAATGCCAGGCGTGTTGGAGGTACGCCAGGTCTCTATCACCAGAGCCGGATCGATGCGCACGCTTTCAAGCAGAACCGTGCCGCTGGCGGTGGTGCGCTGGCCGAAGCCCGACCAGTCGTCAACGATGCTCAGCCCCTCACTGCCACGGGGCACGAACGCCAGGACTTGCTGGCCGTGATAGTTCAGAGCCTTGACCGTCACCCAGTGTGCGAACAGCGCGCCGGTGGAATAGAACTTCTGGCCGGTAATACTCAGCTGGCCGTTGTGGGCGGTAATCCGCGCCTTGAGTTCGAGGGTGTTTTTGGTGCCGCGTTCTGGCCCGGCATTGCCGATGCGCCAGCCGTCCAGCACGCTTTTGAGCAAGATCTTCTTTTGCGCTTCGCTGGCGCTGGTCAGCAGGACCTGAATGATGCCGAACTGATTCTGCGGGATTTGCCCAAGCGCCGGATCGGCAGCCGAGATGATCTTGAACACCTCGGCCAGTGTCACAAACGAGACTTGCGGCCCACCGTAGGGGCGAGGGATGGAAATACTGCCCAGGCCGCTTTGTGTGAATTGCTCGATAGCCTGCCAGGGTAACTGGCGCAGTGAATCCCGTTGGGCGGCCCCAACACGCGCCAGCGTTGCCAGGGCATGAGCGGCCTCGATGGCTTGCGCATCGCTGCTCAGGACTTTGGTCGGTCGCAGCGCTGGTGGAGTATCAACAGGGTGTTTTGCAGTGGCATGGGACGTTGAAGCAACCATTCGAACCTCGCGGAAATGCCGCTGGTAGGCGGCCGAAAAAATCACGATGTCCGGTGGTCCGGTGCATATACCCTAAATCCAGTAATAAATTTAATAAACGTGTTTTTTGGAATAAGCATAGACGACCAAAAAGCGTTGCTCAGATGCGCGGCGCGTAGGTCGGGCATGAGTCGGCGACGCTATCGGAATGCAGGCTTTCAGCCATTTTCATGGACTCGGAGTACTTCCTCGTCGCAATGAGTCAGGTACTCTTATCGGTGTAGATAACGTCAGTGCTGCTGCGGGTAAGCATGTCGGCAAGTCAAAAAAGTGTGGGAAGTGACTGAGCCTATTGTTACTGAGCGGCGTTTTCGGCCGGATCAAAGCTGCCACTACGCGAAGTCATATTTCACGTAGTGGCAGGGTCCTGATGTGATCAGTCATAACGAGGACGATGCTCAAGTGTATTCACACTGATCGCCCTCGCCGGTGCCCAGCGAGAGTTATTGCCCACTCGATCAATCACGCAGTAAGTCACTTCAAGTTGTGATTCATCTCCGGCCTCGCGGATTAAAGTATCCGGGACTATCAATTCAATAGGTTTACCCAGGTTGTCTTCTACCAGGGGCTCCAGGTCCATGCGCACGTCTCCCCAGCGCAGGGTGATTTCATCATGAGGTGCCATGTTCAGATAGGGTTCGATGGACAGCGGCAGGCCTTTGGCCAGGCTACTGATATCCAGCCCATGATGAATCACCGACGGTGGTAGCGATATGGGCGCAAGCCCCTGATTCTCCTCATCGCATGGGTTGATCAGCAGTCCGCCCGGCATGTCCAGTTTGACTCTGAGTCGGCGACTGGCGGATACCACGGGGATACCGCCCACCTTCATGAGCCGGTAGTAGGTTTTAACCGTGCCGTTTTGTAGGAAACTCTCTGGTACGCGTAGGACAAGGGTCTGATCAACGTCAGACGTCGATAGAAGTTTTGACGCAACGTAACAGCCATCCCAGAACAACTCGATCAGGTCGCCTTCGTCCATTTCGGGATAGGGGTCGATGTGGATCAACAGGTTGGCCGCCGCGCGAATGCCGATACCGTGCTTGTAGGCCTGCGGCACGTACGGCGGATACAGCTTTTGGCGGGTATTACTGCTCATTGTCTCTGTCATATTCGAATGCTCTTGCTGTTGGGTAGCTAACTAACAATCAGGGTCGGAACAGGTCATTGGCTTGGGCCGGATATAAGTGGGATAAGTACCGTAGAGTGTGGAGTTAAGGCAAACATTACAAATTGTCAGGGTTTGGTGGTTGTGATTTCTAAATAGAAGGATTCGTTGAATTTTTTCTGAGCTAATTGGGTTTGCCTCAGGCTGTCAACAGGCAATCGAATAGATTCAAGTTCAGATGAATAATTAGGAAATTTCCTACGTTGTTTTTGTTAATGCGCTTAGGAAATACTCTGCTGCTTCCTACATCAAGAAATAAACAGTTATGTGTGTTTGGCTTTTTATTTGTGTTTGCAGTTCGACAGTGAGTACTGTTTGGAGAGCGAGAGGGGCAAGGTCGTGTTAAAGCTGTAGTGCTTACGTGGTAAGTATTCGATGAGTTTTTGCATGCCGCCGCGTAAAGCTAGCGATCTTTTCGATCAGTTGATTGATATACAAATGTAAGGCCAGCACAAACAGCGCCAGAAGGCGCAGGATGTGTGGCTTGCTTGTGTAAGAATCAGGAGCGGCTGCGCTCCAGAAATTGCCGCGTCCGCTCTTCGCGAGGGTTGGCAAACAGGGCTTTGGCTTCCCCTTGCTCGACGATCACGCCTTTGTCGATGAAGATCACGCGGTTGGCTACATCCCGGGCAAAGTTCATCTCATGGGTCACGATCACCAGGGTGCGCTGCTCTTCGGCCAGGGCGCGAATGGCGGTCAGCACCTCGCCGACCAACTCGGGGTCCAGCGCCGAGGTTGGCTCATCGAACAGGATCACCTCAGGCTCCATGGCCAGTGCTCGGGCAATCGCCACGCGCTGCTGCTGACCACCGGACAAGCGTCGTGGGTAGGCGTTTTCCTTGCCAGCCAGACCGACCTTGGCCAGCAGTTTCTGGCCTAATTGCACCGCTTGCTCATGAGGCATCTTCTTGACCACCACGGGGCCTTCGATGACGTTTTCCAGAGCGGTGCGATGGGGGAACAGGTTGAAGTTCTGGAACACAAAACCGACGTGTTGGCGCAGCTGGCGGATCAGCCCTTGCTGTTTGCTCAACGGGCGGCTGCCATCGATCGCGATATCGCCCACGATGATCTTGCCGCTGGTGGGCTCTTCAAGAAAATTCAGACAACGCAGCAGGGTAGTTTTACCGGACCCGCTGGGCCCGATGATGGCTACGACTTCGCCCGCCTCAACCCGTAGGTCAATGCCTTTGAGTACCTGCTGACCCTTGAATTCTTTGGTCAGCTTTTCAACCACAATCATGCTTCAGGACTCCAGATCATGGCGATTGACCCTCGCTTCAAGGCGGTTCTGCAGGTGCGAAAGCGCGGTGGCAAGGATCCAGTAGATCAGTGCTGCGGCCAGGTACATGGTGAAAATTTCGAAGGTTCGGGCGGTGATCAGCTGCGCCTGACGGAACAGCTCCGGCACCTGGATGGTGGCGGCCAGCGCAGTGTCTTTGACCAGCGAAATAAAGCTGTTGCCCAGTGGCGGCAATGCGGTGCGCGCCGCTTGCGGAAGAATCGCCCGGCGCATCGCCTGGCCGCGCGTCATGCCGATACTGGCGGCTGCTTCCCACTGACCACGATCAACGGAGCTGATCGCTGCGCGCAGAATCTCGCAGGCGTACGCAGCCATGTTCAGGGAAAAACCGATCAGTGCGGCGGTCAGCGGTTCCAGCTCAATGCCCAGTTCCGGAAGGCCGTAATAGATCATGAACAGCTGGACCAGCAGCGGCGTGCCACGGAAGAACGAGACATAAACCCGAGCGATCCCGCGTACCAGCATGAAAGGGGACAGGCGCATGAGCGCCAGTCCGAAGCCCAGCAGCAGGCCGAAAAACATGCCGCCCAGGCTGAGAAATACCGTGTAGTACGCGCCCTTTATGAGAAAGGGCGCGGAGTCCAGCGCAAGCTTGAGACCCTCTTCGATCATTTGGTCACGTCAGCGTTGAAGTACTTTTGCGACAGTTTGGCCAAGGTGCCGTCAGCGCGCAGTTTGTCGATGGCTTTGTTGATGGCCGCGAGCAACTCAGGCTCGCCTTTGCGCAGGGCAATGCCGCTTTCCTGGCGGGAGAAGGGTTCGCCGGAAATCGCCAGTTGGTCTTTGGTTTTGCTGAGCAGTTCCAGTGCAGCCAGGCGGTCGACGAGGATCGCGTCGATACGGCCTACGCGCAGGTCCTGATATTTGGTTGGGTCATCGTCATAAGTTTTGACGATGGCGCCAGGGACATTTTCCTTCAGCCATTGCTCATAATTCGTGCCCAGGCCTACGCCTACTTTGGCGCCCTTGAGGTCGGCAGCGGTCTTGAACTTGCCAGCGTCTTTCGTCTGCACCAGCGCTTGAATGCCGGACACGGTGTAAGGCTCGGAGAAGTCATACTTCTTCTTGCGTTCTTCGGAGATGGTCACCTGATTGATGACGACATCCAGACGCTTGGACTCCAGCGCGGCAAGGATGCCTGCCCATGGCGTGGACTGCAGCTTGACCTTCACGCCCAGCTCTTTGGCCAGCGCTTCGGAAAACTCGACTTCAAACCCTGCCAGCTTGCCGTTTTCATCCTGAAAGCTGAACGGCGGATAGGTGCCTTCCAGGCCAACGCTGATGGTGCCGCTGTCTTTGATCTTTTGCAGCTGCTCGCCGGCGATGGCCTGGCCCAGCAGGCTGGAGCCGAGCACCAGACCCAGGGTGGAAAGCAGAACGGTACGGCGAATGGCAGAAGTAATCATGATTAGCCCCAAGGATATTGTTTATATGACAGGCAAAAATCGGACCCGACGAACGCTACGTTGGCTAGCAAAGTTTTTCCAGTCTTTTCAGTTGCCTGAGTGGGATGGGCCGATTGCTAGCGCGATGATAGGAGGTGCGGTTTGCGGTTGAAAATAATTAAAAACCGGGTGCTTATTCTTTAATCGAATATACGCAACCCGTGGGCGCATTGTCACTGTAGGAGCCATCGCAGGTTACGGCGGTCGCGAAGCGGTGTGGCAGACAGGCCGCGATTCGCAGCCTTCGGCGGCTCCTACCTTTAGTCGGCTACGCAAACACATCCGGGTAAGCAAACAGTGCAGGCGCACCACCGGTGTGCAGGAAGATCAACGGGCCTTCATCGAAACGCTGGCGGCCAATGCCATCGAGCAAGCCAGCCATGGCTTTGCCGGTGTAGACCGGGTCCAGCAAGATGCCTTCATGGCTGGCCACCAGTTTGATTGCCGACAGTGTTCCGGCATTGGGTTCGCCGTAACGGGGGCCGAAATATTCATCCCACAGTTGGACTTTAAAAGCCTCCGGCAGCGCGACGCCGAGCAGCTCAGCGGTGCGTTCAGCCAGGCCCTGGACTTTCGGAAACTGGGTTTCTTCGGGGCGCGACACCGTCACCCCGACGACTGGCAACTGCGGCAATGCTTCAGCCAGCGCCAGCGCCAGACCGCTGTGCGTCCCTGCGCTACCGGAGGCCAGCACGACAGCGGCGAATTCCAGTCCGGTCTGCTTGATTTGCTCTGCCAGCTCAAACCCGGCCCGAACATAACCCAGCGCACCCAGCGCATTCGAACCGCCGATAGGCACCACATAAGGATTTTTGCCGCTGGTGCGCAGGCGCGCGGCCAGGGACTGGAGCTGGTCGTCGGCATTGTCGAGGTTTTCCATCAGCTCGACCTTGGCATCGAACAGCTCCAACAGCAGGCGGTTGCCGTTGTTGAGATAGCTGGTGTCCTCGGTGGCAATCGGGTTTTCCAGCAGCGCAACGCAGCCCAGGCCCAGGCGGGCGGCGATGGCAGCGGTCTGGCGCACATGATTGGACTGAATGGCACCAGCGGTAATCAGCGTATCCGCGCCCTGAGCCAGGGCATCCGCGGCGAGGTATTCCAGCTTGCGGACTTTATTGCCGCCCAGCGCAAGGGTCGTCGTGTCATCGCGCTTTATATAGATGTCACGCCCAGCCCAGAGCGACAGCCGCTCGAGCTTTTCCAGTGCAGTGGGGGCGCCGAGCAGCTGTAGGCGATTAAATTCGGCGAGCTTTTGCTTGATCATGATGAGAATTGAGCCTGTAGAGAGTGGTTCGACTATAGGCAGACGTTTCCTACAGGGCAACTTCTCACGGCTTATGCCATCAGAGCAGAAGGCCTACATATTTAGTTATTTTTTCAGTCCAAATGTTTCACGTACAGTGGCCGCATCTGCGGCCAGCCTGAATGGGTGGGTGTAACCGGACCCCTGTAGAAAACCCAATGTCTGCCTGCATGCGTCTCGTGGGACCGGCTTTTGCCGGGAAGAGGGCCATCCATTCGCTGCATGGGATCGTCTGAAATGCCGCTTCCCGGCTAAAGCCGGTCCCAAGGGGGCGTGCTGGCGCATTTATCCAAACCAAGGAGAAGTCAGCGTGAGCGATATCCCAGAGGCACCCGCCGAAGGCCGTTCCAGTCACTGGCAGTTGCAGCAGATCGTGAGCGAGTTGCGTGCCGCCCGCGATGACTGGCGCACCCGCAACAAGCGAGTCAGTGGCGAGCATGGCGGGCGTGAGCTGCCTTCCCGTGCCGCCATGCGCGACATCCTTGAAGCACTCTGCGGTGCCTTGTTTCCCATGCGCCTGGGGCCTGTCGACCTGCGTGAAGAAAGCGAAGATTTCTATGTCGGCCACACCCTTGATGTCGCCCTCAATGCATTGCTGGCTCAAGCCCGCCTGGAGCTGCGTTACGTAGCGCACCAGCATTCGGAGGCCGTCGATGCCGTGGATAAAAAGGCCCTCGACCTGATCCAGGATTTCGCCCGCGCCTTGCCGGGGATGCGCACCCTGCTCGACACCGACGTGCTGGCTGCTTATCAGGGCGACCCGGCGGCTCGCAGTGTCGACGAAGTGTTGCTCTGCTACCCGGGGATTCTCGCGGTGATCCACCACCGCATCGCCCACCATCTGTATCGCGCAGGCCTTCCTTTATTGGCGCGCATCAGCTCGGAAATCGCCCACTCCGCGACCGGCATCGACATCCATCCCGGCGCGCAGATTGGCCGCAGCTTCTTTATCGACCACGGCACCGGCGTCGTCATCGGCGAGACCGCGATCATTGGCGAGCGCGTGCGCATCTACCAGGCCGTGACCCTGGGCGCCAAACGCTTCCCGGCAGACGAAGACGGCCAACTGCAAAAAGGCCACGCCCGCCACCCGATCGTCGAAGATGACGTGGTCATCTATGCTGGCGCGACGATTCTGGGACGCATCACCATCGGCCAGGGCTCCACCATCGGCGGCAACGTCTGGCTGACCCGCAGCGTGCCAGCGGGGTGCAACCTGACCCAGGCGAATTTGTTGCAGCAGGATGAGGGGCAGAAGTAGTCCGGGGTTCAAGCCGATGCCCATCGGTTAATTCGGAAAAGTCCTACGGGTGCTGGTGTCAGCATCCGGCTTCTTCTTGTGTTGCTTTGGCGCAAAGTCCTGCCTTTTCCGGCCAAGGACTTGCCCCATGTCGACCCCCGCCAATCGCGCCTCGTTTACGCTGGATATCGCCGGCGTCGAACACGATCTTCGTGTGCTGGAGTTTCACGCTCAGGAGGCCATCAGCCGCCCGTTCAGCGTGCGCATCGAGCTGGTCAGCGAGCGGGCCAATCTTGAGCTGGAAGCGCTGCTGCATCGGCAGGCGTTTCTGCATTTCAATCAGGACGGCAACGGCCTGCACGGCCAGATCGGCGAGGTCTCTCAGGGCGATTCCGGCAAGCGCTTCACCCATTACTTCATTCAACTGGTGCCCAACCTCAAACGGCTGGAACATCGCCACAACCACCGGATCTTCCAGAACCGCAGCGTGCCCGAGATCATCGGCC
>NZ_UWFA01000140.1 GCF_900601905.1 Pseudomonas viridiflava | reverse complement strand
GTTTAAGGATCACCTTGTTCTGAGGCGTCGGGTTCCAGACTCCGATCACCGCGTCGCAGCCTTCCTTGGCGAACTCCAGCTCGGTCGCGCTGAACGTTTCGGGCGAGTACTGGAAGGTCCACTGGGTTTCAGGCTGTTGAGCGGCGTATTTAACAAACAGCTTGGCAGCATTGACCGCGATGTCCTTCACGCCGGCCTTGTCCTGGTTGAACACAATGCGGCGGAACGCCGGGCAGGTCGCGTTATACAAGTGAACAATGGCCTTCTTGGCACCGCGCAGCGATTCAAACGTACGGGCGATCAGGTCTTCACGCGCCTGGGTGAGCACCTGAATGGTGGTGTCATCCGGGATGTGGCCATCTTCGATCAGGGTGCGCACGAAGTCGAAATCAGTCTGCGAAGCGGACGGGAACGAGGCTTCGATTTCCTTGACGCCGACGC
>NZ_UWFA01000543.1 GCF_900601905.1 Pseudomonas viridiflava | reverse complement strand
ATTCGTGACCGGTCTTCAATTTGTGAAACAGTTTCAGAGCTCAGTAGTTTTCACGCGATTGGGAATCGGGCTTTTCGAGTCAGAAGATGCCCCCTTATCGCCATGCAAGCGTGGCGTTCCACGGATAGCCACGGACGCCGTAGCGACACGTATCTGCATCACTCAGGTTTGCCTGCTCACAAAAAGACGCCCATGCCGTGCTCGTTGTGTCGTCCAGCCCTGTCAGCCATTCGCTGACCTGGGAATCCAGTGCATACGCATCGTCATACATCATCCAGAGTTCAGTCAGATCAATCTGAACCGCAGACGCTTGCAACTGGTTGGTGATGAACGCGTCCCACTCGGACAGACCGACTGCGCTATCAACACCTAACGC
>NZ_UWFA01000389.1 GCF_900601905.1 Pseudomonas viridiflava | reverse complement strand
CCAGGTATTGCAGCTCAGGATGGCTGTCCAGACCGGTGATGCTGAACAGACGCGTCAGGCTGACCGGGCCATTGACCTGATACAGCTCGGACTCGTTCAGGTTGAACTGCTTGAGCAGGTAATCCGACAGATGCTTGGGACAGGTGTCCGCCACTTCCAGACGCACTGCGTCGCCATAGCGGCGCGAGAACAGTTCGCCGCGCAGAGCACGCGCAAGGTCTTCCACGTCTTCCGAATCCAGCGCCAGGTCGGCGTTACGGGTCAGGCGGAACTGATAGCAGCCTTTGACCTTCATGCC
>NZ_UWFA01000015.1 GCF_900601905.1 Pseudomonas viridiflava | reverse complement strand
CCCTTGAGAATCTCGATGCTCTGCCCGGCGCTCATGACGCGCACGCTCGGTGCCAGTTCCGCCAGCGCAGCACGCACAGGGGCTTCTTCTGACTGAATCTTCAGCACCACGGCGCTGGCGTTCTGGAACCAGTCCAGCGGTGCATTCAACGTGCCTTCCAGCGCCGCTATCAGCGCCTTGAAATCATAGTGCTCGGTGGTGGCTTGCAAGGTCAGCTTGACCCAGCCATCCGCCACCTCATCGCCATAAATCGCAAATCCGGCACTGTATGGTCCACGGTCCGTCATGGCCTCAAGCATCGGCTCGAACAGCTTGCCGAGCTGTGACTCCAGCGCCGGGTTTTTCAGGTACAAACCAACGATTCCGCAC
>NZ_UWFA01000510.1 GCF_900601905.1 Pseudomonas viridiflava | reverse complement strand
GTGGGCGAAGACACCATAGGTTTCTTCCAGGATCTTCTTGAAATCGGCGTCCGGAATGCTTCCGGCCACGAATGGGCGCATCACCTCGAAGGCCAGCTCGTGATACGGCAGGCCGGCCCAGGAAGCGATCTCTTCCTGTGTGAAACGTGGCAGGTTTTCCGGCACATACAGACCGCCATCGCTGGCCAGACCAGTCAACAGCACGTCTTCGAAATTCAATGCAGGCGCTTGCCCGCGAGTACTGATATAGCGCATGGGATCAAACCCTCGGTTTGAGCTGCAAGCTGGAAGCTGCAAGCTGCAAGTCCAAAACGATCGGCGTCTGACTTGTAGCGTGTAGCTGACCGCTTGCGGCTGCCTTAATTAAGATGTTCGACGCGAATACGGAC
>NZ_UWFA01000141.1 GCF_900601905.1 Pseudomonas viridiflava | reverse complement strand
CAGTGGTCAGTCCGGCACCTCCCTTTTATCGCAACACCCCCTCATCGCATTGGAACGGATCGCCTCACAACCTGGCGCGTTGTCTTTCGTCTGCAAGAGGAAGGGCGCTTGCGCGCCTGTTCATTTAGGTCAAAGGCTCCCCCTAAACGCTTGGTCCAGATCGGAAATAAGCGTGCCAAACCGAGTATCGCAGCGGTGACTTTAATTGCACAATGACAAGTTAAAACGCTTTACATGGCGCAGGGTTTATCAGATAATTACACCCAAGGCAGGCACTTAAAGACTTGCCCATTTCATCGTCAACGTACCGCAAAAGGAAATGAACATGAGCAATAGCAAAGTTATGGCGTGGGTAGATTTGCTGCCGGAACATTCGCCAAAATTGCAAGAAATGCGCGGCCAGGTAGTAGAGCTAATGGCTCAGGCTGGTGAGGTTTCAGGCCGGGCTGCGGCTATCCGTGAAGAAATCGCCGTTGAGCTTGCGAGCTATCAAGGCAAAATTGCGGCTCTGGACAACTCCGCCCGTGACCTGGACGGTCAAGCAGCCAGCCTGCGCGAGCAGGCTTATTTCGCCGCTTGTGCGGTGGAGGCGGCAGCCAAGGAAACTTGGACAGTGGCCACCATCGAAAACGCGAAGCAGAACGCCATTTAAGACCCATCTACAGCCCCAAGCGATTGGGGCACCATGCACCGAAACAGGAGTTACATCATGGCTCGTGGAGTAAACAAAGTTATTTTGGTAGGCACCTGCGGGCAAGACCCCGAAGTGCGGTATCTGCCCAACGGGAACGCTGTCACCAATTTGAGTTTGGCGACCAGTGAGCAATGGACGGACAAGCAGACCGGCCAGAAGGTTGAGAAGACCGAGTGGCACCGCGTCTCCATGTTTGGCAAGGTCGCAGAGATTGCCGGTGAATACTTGCGTAAAGGCTCGCAGGTTTACATCGAAGGCAAGCTGCAAACCCGTGAATGGGAGAAAGACGGTATCAAGCGATACACCACCGAAATTGTGGTGGACATGCAAGGCACCATGCAGCTTCTCGGCGGGCGTCCTCAAGGCGACAACAACAACCAGGGCAGCCAGCAGCCACGGCAGAGCGCACCGCAGCAGCAGGGAAATCAAGCCCCGCGTCAGGCGCGCCCAGCCCAGCAGCAGCCTCCGCAGCAACCCCATACAAATGCGAATGATTTTGATTCGTTTGACAGCGATATACCGTTCTGAGTATACCGTAACTCGTTGATTTGCAAGCATTTTATTAATATATTTGTAGGTTTAGAGGGGGGCTTTTCCCCCTCATCAGAGGTGATTTGTGGGGCAAGTCGAGCCAGTGTTTGTGAGTATTCTTCCCTATGTGCGGCCTTTTTTTGTACTCACCCAGGTGGTTACGCTGGGGCTTTGCGCTCAATTCTTGTTGCGCTATTTCGTCCTGCGTTGGATCAACAAGGAGGGGTATAGCGACATCCAATTGCAGCGTATGCATCTGGAACACTTAGCGCGCGAAAAGGGGAAGCTAATCAGCCAGCCCAGGCTGGCCCTTGTGTACGGAGTCGTGTGGGGAGCGCTGGCGGCGGCTAATGCCTTCTACTTGCGATCCATATGGTGAATGTTCTAAACCGCTGTCAATAATTTCGCGTCCGCGAAAATCGAGGTGTTCAATGATCCAGGTAATCGAAAGAACACAGCTTGTAAGCGCGCTTGAGCGCTGCTGTAATGCGAATCCTGCAAGCGGTACAGGTAGCCGCCTGCATCCCGATGCGTCGCTTATGGCTGACCTGCTGGGAATCATGATTCATCACAAAACCAATTCCGCCGAGACGGCAAAGGTGCCCGAGGAGGTCAGGGCGGCTTTAGCCAGGTGGAGCTAGTCGGGCAATGGCCCGTTGTTCTTTCGAGGGCCGTACAGCATGACAACCAAGGACGAATTGAGAAGGCAGCTAGAGCACCAGGTTAGCCAGCACCTAGAAAGTAAGCCCGAAGCGTGTACGCTCTATGCTGCACAGCGAGCGCCGGACAAACTGCCTTGGCGTAAGCGTCCTAATTTGCTCGATAAGGCGTATAGCGAAGCGCTCGCGACTGCGGAGCAGGAGTTAGCCAAGAAAGATGTTTGACCGACCCAAAGCCTGCCATTTGAGCAGGTTTTTTTATTGCCTTAATGACAAGCGAAATAGCTTTACAATACGTATGGAAGACGTCATAATTCGTCTCAAGGTAAACGAAGATTTACCCCATACCGTCAACGTAAAGAGGAATACCGAATGAACAGTTATGAAGAAAAGCAGGAAGGTCGTCGGGCACGTTTGGAGCAGGGCGCGGCAGCCGCTACAGAGCGTAGCAACCAAGCTTATGAGGCCAGCCGTCGCGCGACTCAGGGTATTGAAATGGGGCAGCCAATTTTGGTTGGCCATCACTCCGAAGGTCGGCACCGTGGCGCGTTAAAGCGCTCTGATAACGCTATGCGCCGTAGCGTTGAAGAAACGCAGCGCGCCGAGGAACTGGCACGCCGTGCTGCATCGGTGGGTACGGGCGGCATTTCGAGTGACGACCCCGATGCGCTGGTTAAGCTTCGCGCCAAGGTCGAAGGGTTGAAGGCCGATCAGGAGCGCATGAAGGCCGCGAACAAGGCTATCAGGGCCAACAAGACACCCGAGACGCAAACCGCTGCATTGGTTGCGCTGGGCTACACAGAGTCGGCAGCGCATGGCCTGTTGAATCCCCGCTTTAGCAATCGTCCAGGTTATCCGGCCTACAAGTTGACGAATAACAACGCAAACATTCGGCAGACGGAAAAACGCATTCAGGCGCTTGAAGTTGCCGTGCAGCGTGAGAGCGTAGAAGTCGAAGGCGTGGGCTACAGCTACCACGAAGACAGCGACGAAAATCGCGTTATGTTTCGTTTTCCAGGTAAGCCCGACGCAGATACCCGCCAGAAATTGAAAGACGAGGGCTTCAAGTTCAGTCCCGGTCGTGAGGGTTCGCCGTGGGTTCGGAAAATGACCGGAAACGGCCTGATGGCAGGTTATCGAGTTCGCAACTGGCTCGACGCGCGGCCAAAAAATAACGTGTAATGACAAGCGAAATAACTTGACGTTAGGGGTGTAAACCCCTAACATTAGCCCTGTCAACGAATCCAAAACCGGATGATGCAAAATGAAAACTATCGCAGTAGCAAATCAGAAAGGCGGCGTCGGCAAAAGCTCTGTAGGTACTCATTTGGGCCAGCTTGCCCATGAGTTGGGTTTGCGCGTGCTGCTGGTAGACCTCGATCCACAAGCCAGCTTTTCGCAAAGCTTTCCTGAGACTGGCGCGCATGAAGGCGAGTCCAGCCTTTCGACGGCGCTGTTTTCCGAAGGCGCTACCATCGTTCCCGAAATTCTGGCTAATGGCCTTTCCATTTTGCGTGGTGATGAAAGCCTGTCGTTGCTCAGCGGCGAAAACGAAGAAGGCGCCAAGCGCCCAGCTCGTTACCTGCGCGCACTGTCTGCTAACTACGATCTTTGCATCATCGACACGCCCGGCGTGCTTGGCCTGAATCCGCCAATGACTATTGCAGGCATGATCGCGGCTGATTTCGTTGTCTGCCCTTTCTCTGTCGGCCTGTACGAAGCGGCGGCGTTGGCAAAGCTTCTGGAATACATCGGTGCTATCCGCTCGAAAGGTTATAACCCGCGTTTGAAACTGATGGGCTTGCTGCCATCCAAGATCAACCCCAAAAGCAGCAAAGAACTTAAATCCTTGCAGGAGCTTCGCGACCAGTTTGGCGCGGCGATTCTGCCTATCACGCTTTATGAGCGTGTTTCCGTCAAGCATGCACTTCTGGCCCATAAGCCTGTATGGCGTGGCACCAAGGGCGCAGGGCATGCAGTTGCCGCGAAAGAGTGGCGCGCCGCGATGGAAAACATTCTGACCAATTTGGGAGTTTTGAAATGAGCGCCAAACCAGCCGCAAGCAAAACCAAAGCGAAACCATCGGCAGCCGCAGGCTTTGCAGACATGCTCACCGTCGGTGGCCTTGCAAACATGCTCGGGGGCACCGATGCAAATGCCCCCGTATTCACCCAGGTGAAAATCGCAGATATCAAAATCCTTCCACAGCATCGCGGTAGCGATGCGATGGAGGAAGACGGCCAGACCCTTGAAGAACTGGGCGCAGACATTGCAGACCAGGGCATGTTGCAGCCGGTGTTAGTGTGTGAGAACGATGAAGGCCCGGAGCCGTTCCGGCTGATCGCTGGCGAGCGTCGCACCCGCGCAAGCTTGCTCAAGGGCATTGATACCGTCCCGGCGATGGCCTACGGCAAGCTCACCGAGGAACAAATCAACCGGATTCAGTACGCTGAAAACGTACACCGTCTGAACCTTCGCCAGATTGACGAAGCCAAGGTTTTGCAACGCGACGTTGAGCGACTGGGGAGCGTCCTTGCAGCCGCTGCACACCACAACAAGAGTCCATCTTGGGTTACAAAGCGCATCGGCCTGCTTGACCTCCCACAGCAGACCTCGCGCCTGTTGACTGAGCAGATCAGCGCAGACGCCGAGGTCATCGGCACTGTGAAACAGATCGAAAAGCGCGACCCGGAAAAAGCCGCCGCCGTTGTGGAAGAACTCAAAGAACAACGCGGCAAGAAGGGCAACAATGCCCGCGAGACTGTGCAAAAAGCTAAAGACGAAGTAAAGCCGCCTAAGAAGCCGCGTCAGGAAAAGAAGCCTCCGGCTAATCCCGAGAATGTAGCCACGGCTAAAGATCGCTCGCACGAAGCTCCAGGCGCTGTTGTGGATATTCCGGTGGACGCAGGAGCGGGCAATGCCGACAACCAGGACGATCAAAACAGCACCTCAATGCTGGACGACCTGAACGATATTTTCGCGGACGCGAAAAAAGACGACAATCAGAACACCGATGGTGAAGGCGATGCCCAAGACGAAAAAGCAGACGATGCCGATTCCAACCGGGCACCGGCATTGCCTCCAGCGGAGGCGTTGGATCGCTCCTATAATCTGATTGCCGAAAGTGGTAGCCATCCAAAAACCGTTCTTGAAGTGATGGACGAAGGCGAGCGTACACAGTGCAAAAACTGGCTCAGCTCGTTTTATGAAGCAGGAACGGCGGTCAAGCCAAAGATGCTTGGTCGCGAAGTTGCTAAAGGATTTCGCGCACGCACTTTTGCCCACGAAGGCCACGGCCTGTTTGCACTGGTGGCGTTCGTGACAGGTGCCGAGGATGGCGCTGTGTTCAATCTGCTGGACATTTTCGGAAGCGTTAAACCCTGACCACGGACGGCATAGAGAGCCAGGCATACGCCGGCTCTCACACTCCACCGATGAAGTATGTGAAGACAATACCTATGACCGACCGTAAAAAATCTGATGCGCCTTCGCGAAAAGGGCCTGCGCGAACCAAATCCATGACAGCCGCTGAATTTTCAGCATTGGAACCGCTTTTGAATATCTCGCCAGAGCGAGTAAAGGCCGCGCGTCTTTGTCTGGTGGATGGCTTGAGCTACGAGGCTTCTGCGAAAGCCATCGGCTTGGGATGGAGCCGCCAAGCCGCTGCTGATTGCGTTCGGGTCACATGGAAAGAGTGGGAGAAGTATCAGAAATCGCGGGCTATCAGTGCCACGAACAAGGACGTTCCCCCAGGTTGGGAGCAGGTCACGCTAATGGCCCCTAGCGAGCTATTGCCGCAGTTCTACGCATTGATTGCCGCCGCATCCGCTGGTAAGCCAACCGCCTCGGCCGTAGCAAAGACCCCATCCACCAGAAAAAAAACGACTTCCAGCCCTCGCGCTAAAAAGGAAGCATAAAAAAACCCGGATCGCGTGAACGACCCGGGTTTAAACGTCAACGTAAACAATGCCGAACGGCTCTGTAAACGAGCGGCCAGACTACCACGAAGGTTAGCTCACCGCCAGTGCAGCAAGCGCCTGAGAGACGCCACATGACACAGACAACCCCGACCGATGAAACCCCGCAGGCGCACTCCATTGCGTTCAACGCTGGCCGCTCAGCGGCGGCCAGCGGCATAGAACTAGAGCATTCAGCCTTGCGGAATCTAAACCCCGAGTCGCAGCAATATCGCGACTACATAGTTGGTTACGACTTTGAAGAGGCACAGCGTGAAATCGTCAAAAGAAGCTAGGGCCGCAGGCGTTAGCAAGTAGCATCGAGCACGGCCCGGAATCCTTCCCCCTTTGCTGCGCTGGCCATCGGCAGCCGATCAGCACGCGGCAAGGCTGGCCAACCGTCCAACCAGGTGTGCGCCGGTCGGCATCGAGCACGACCCGGAATCCTTCCCCCTTTGCTGCGCTGGCCATCGGCAGCCGATCAGTACGCGGCAGGGCTGGCCAACCGTCCAACCAGGTGCGCGCCGGTCGGCATCGAGCACGACCCGGAATCTTTCCCCCTTTGCTGCGCTGGCCATGGACAGCCGATTAGCCGCACGCGGCAGGGCTGGCCACCGTCCTGCAGGGCGCTTGGACGTGCAGCAGATGAACGCAATAGGGGAGGGCTACGAAATACGGAATAACACAACATATAGTGTCGCCGGCACGCCGATCGGACACTAGATGTTGTGTTGCGTCTATTAGACGGGCAGGGAGATTTGAGCGTTTTTCTTGATCGAAAACTTGAAGCCGGAAATCGCCCGTCCCTTGCGGATCGGTTCATATTCAAGCTCTAGATCAGTACGTTGGTTTACCTCGGCCACAGACGAATCCAGCACGTAACGCCTGAAATCCTTCACGTTGGGATACTTCGTTTCCATTTGCAGCAGCTCGCGAAGCTTAGCCAGGTCGAATGTGCGAGAACCAAATTTCAGATATTGCACCGTGAGTTCGTAGATTCGGAACGAATTGAAGCTCGTTAACGCACTGATATTTTTGAGTTTGAATCCGGTGAACTCGCGTTCCAACAATGTCAGGTACGGAAGCACTGTAGGAGAGAAACCTATAACAAGCCTGCCTTCGCCATCCTTGTAGTTCTTGTAGTAGATCCACCGCATTGTCTGCTTTTCTGGCTCCTTGCCATGCTCGTACACGTAGCGGGTGATATCGCGCTCATACAGCCGCTCTACAGCCTCCTTGAGCGTGTTGTAGACGTCTCCGCGC
Source organism: Pseudomonas viridiflava (assembly GCF_900601905.1). Classification (GTDB taxonomy): domain Bacteria; phylum Pseudomonadota; class Gammaproteobacteria; order Pseudomonadales; family Pseudomonadaceae; genus Aquipseudomonas. The sequence continues at coordinate 36,145 of NZ_UWFA01000141.1, read as the reverse complement.
TTTGACAAGTCCATTCCAAAGACATTTGCAAAGTCCTCCACTGTGACGTTCACATGACCATCAGCAGGCGCGGCTTTTGTGGAGTCCATGAGGGATGCGGCGTACAAGACCAGCCGCTTTTCATTCAGCGTAAGGCTATACGACGCCTCAATGAGCTTATTCGACTGGTAAACCTTATTCGACTGGTAAACACGGTTCTGGTCTAAGTCCGTCATGGTGCCACTCCTGTAAGCAAGAGCGGACACTGTAAGGGGGAAGGGGAAAGAGGTCAATACCCTTTCCCCTATCGTTAGCCTTGATAGCTGCGCGTCGGCCTGCATTGATGCCTCGACGGATAATTTATCCACAGAATCTGTGCATAACGTTGTTGATAACCTGTTTGCAAGCTGTGCATAAGCTGTTAAGTAATTGTTTTCTTACCCGGAATCCTTCCCCCCTGCTGCCCGGAATCCTTCCCCAATGGCCCGGAATCCTTCCCCAAACATACCCGGAATCCTTCCCCCATAGCCCGAAATCCTTCCCTAAAACGCAAATTAATACAAGGGAAAAAGCCTTTTAAATCGAGGACTTACAGGGCTTATCCTCATCGGGACAAAACAAGCTTTAAAAGTAGAATTTAAAACAAGAAAAAAAGCACTTCTTTATAAAAGTAAATCTACAGCCCGCGCTCAAAAAATAGCCAATCCGGTCAAATTTCGCGAGGCGCGCCCGCCTACCCTCCGCCATCCTGGCTCCGCCCCGCCTGCGGCGGCCTACGATGGGCGTCCTGCCCATCCATATCTGCTGGCCTGCGGCCTCTCTTTACCTTGTGTGCCAGCCGAACGACCGAGCAAGACCCCAAGACCGCCAAAGCAGAGCACAGGCGAGTCGGCCAACGGCGAGTTAAAAGCAACACAAAACATAATCGCCCCTTCGGGAGACTAGCTTTTTACCAGCAACAGCCCGCCTGAGCCACCGTGGTAACGCCCGTCTAAGCGGCACAGGCCGGTGAAGCTGGCCTGTCCTGGCCTCCGGCCACCCTGCGGGCGCTAAGACCCGGATTAATCGCGCTACGCGCGATACCGGGCGCGTGTGCGCGCTGGGCTAGCGGAATCAACGAACATGACACATTAGAAGCGAGTTATCAGGGCAGGGGGTGGGCATAGGCGACGTATTACAGCCTAAAACCGCGTGAGAGGCACTCAGCAGCGATTTTAGACAGCTACCCTGATCCGCCAGTACCTAAACCGCTGGAAACGTTTTAAAGCGCCTTGTAGCGCGTATTTCCGTTTTAGCTAGATTTAGGTGTCGTGCTTGTCGTATTAAAGCCCGGAATCCTTCCCCCTTTGCTGCGCTGGCCACCGGTAGCCGATCAGCCGCACGCGGTAAGGCTGGCCACCGCCCAGGTGCGCGCCGCTCGGCATCGAGCGCAACCCGGAATCCTTCCCCCTTTGCCGTGCTGGCCACCGGCAGTCGATCAGCCGCACGCAGCAGGAATGGCCATCGTCCAGGTGCGCGCCGCTCGGCGTCGAGCGCAACCCGGAATCCTTCCCCCTTTGCCGTGCTGGCCACCGGCAGTCGATCAGCCGCACGCAGCAGGAATGGCCATCGTCCAGGTTCAGGGCGGCGGTATCGGAGGTAATAGCGAAAACTCATTGGCATAATCATAATAACGATAATATTATTATGATTATTATTATGCAGAGGTGGTTATGAACCAGACCCAGCCAGTTATGCCTGTGGCCATCAAGCCAGAGGTGCGCGAACGCATTCTTCAAGCTGCTGATCGACTGTACGAGCAGGGAGGCCGAGCGAAATTCCCGCGTGTGTCAGATGTAAGGAATCTGGCCGGGTGCGATATGGGCCTTGTTTCCCCTGTGCTCGCAGAATGGAAGCGTGCGCAGACCGCAAAACCGGAGCCTGTAGCCGTTTCCGTGCCTGAGCATCTGCGCGAAGCGGGGGAGAAAGCCTTGCAAGTCGTTTGGCTTGCGGCTAAAGAGCTTGGAGACGCGAGTTTGAGGGCCGCAGAGGCCGAGTGGCGCGACGAGCGGGCCGAGTCCGAGGTTATGCGCAGCGAGCTTTCAGAGGCATACGACGCCCAGGTGATTGCTTTGGAACAGGCCGAGCGCGATTGTTCGGATGCCCGAAACGACCTGCACGACGCTCAGCAGCGTGAGCGAGAACTTGAAAGCGAATTAGAACGTCTGCGCATTGAGTTAGCTAAAACAGTGTCCAGAGCAGAGCAGGGCGAAGCCCGCATAGTGGACATTGAAAACAGAGTGGCGGATTTGAAATCTGAACTTAGTTTGTCCCATGAAGAAACAAAGTCTGTACGGAGCGAACTAACAGACGTGCGAAATCAGCACGTCGCCATTGTTGAGCAAAACAAAGCTGTCGCCGCAGAAGCATTGGAAAAATCGCGTCAGGAACTATCGGTATATAAAGGCAAAGCCGAAGAATCAATAACATCGCGTGACGGTGTTATTGAAAAACTTGAGAAAGCATTGACCTTGAGCAACGAAAAACATGCAGAGCTATCAGCACAGTTGACGCAAATTAGGGCCGATGTAAAAGCCGAAGAAAAGATCGCTCAGGCGAAAAAACAAGACGCTGCCAAGGAGGCGTTACGCGCCGGGGAGCGTTACACAGCGCTTAAAGCGGAGCGTGACAACGCAGTTCGCCATGCAACCGAGGTTGAAAACCATGCTTCCAAGCTATCGGGCAAGCTGGAGACGTTGGAGGCTCAGAATGCCGCGCTACTGGGGCGGTTGAGCGGCCCGAGTAAATGACCCACAATAAGTTCACTTCCATTCAGGTAAGTCGAGGTATCTAGTGATGAGCAATGACAAATGGGCACAGTATGATGTTGCAAGGAATCGACTCAGAATAATGGTCGGACACTACTCTGAATTGATTCGTGATGAAGAAAATAAATCAACACCTGATATGGATAAAATCGAACAATGGGAGGACTTGCAGCATGAGCTTTCCGAGCAAGAGAGCTTACTTTCTGCTGATGATATTTCAACTATCACAAAGATTAACGAAACTTACGGCCCGCTCACGCAGGCAATCATGAAAGGTTAAACCAGGATGGCGAATCCCTACGAACTCGACAAAGCAGACCACGACCGGCGTTACGCGCGAATTGCAAAAAAATATCTTGTGGCCGAGACACAAGAAAATCCGCGCGCGATCATCATTGGCGGTCAGCCCGGATCGGGCAAAGGGACGCTGACAACTATTGCCGCCCGAGAACTGCACAAAGATGGGGGCTTTGTCCTAGTTGATGCTGACAAGTTGCGCTCACGGCATCCTGACAATAATCAATTGATGCGCGAAAATGACCGTGCTGCTGCTAATTTCACACATAACGACGCATCGAAATGGGCCAAACGTCTAACAAATGACGCGATTGACGGGCGTAAGAATTTGGTCATAGACCAAACTTCCAAAAGTCCAGATTCGCTTATAGCCAGAACCAAGCAGTTAAAGGAGGCCGGTTATACCGTAGAGTTACGGGTTATGGCTGTCAATGCGGAAACCAGCGAGCAACGAATACATACGCGCTATGAACGCGAGAAAGCCGCTGATGGGGCAGGGCGATTTACCCCAAAACACGTACATGATGCAGCCTATGTAGGGCTTCCCGAAAGTGTTGCCGCTGTCGAAAGAGAAAGATCGGTTGACGCGATTGCTGTTTATGACAAGCAGCAGGCGCGGATATATGAAAACACGTTGCACAAGGGGGAATGGGTTTTACAACCACCCGGCGCCAAAGCAGCTTTAGAGAATGAAAGAAATCGCGCGTTAACGCTTCAAGACCATATTGAAAAAGCAAACGCCTATACCGAACTTTCTGCAATGCTGGCCAAGCGCGAGGCACAACCTCAAGAGCGTGAAGAAATAGAGGCTCAGCGGCTTAAAGCAACACGCAGAGTGACCGCAGAGACTTTTCGCCAAGTTGCACCGGAAATCGCCTTAAAGTCACACCCTGAACTAGCAGGTGCATACGCGGCGGTTGCGGCAATGGTCGAAAAGGCCCGGCAAGATGGTTTGAATGCGGAACAGCGAAAAATGATCGAGGCCCGAGCCAAGTACAACGTTGCGTCTTCAATTGAGCAAGGCAATATCCCGCAGGTTCAAATGCGCGAGTCGGTCGAAGCAATCAAACCAAAACAAGAGCGTTCCGAGCCAGATCAAGAACGCTAATTCTGCGTTTAGTCGGGTCAAGGACGGTGACAAAGCCGCAGCCCGCACAGCCCGATGCTTCACCAGGGCGAGCAGGAACGGGTGCAGGCATCGAGCGCAGCGATCCTTGACGCGGATAAAGGCAAAACAAACCTCCCGGCTGAGGTTACGGGGTGCTTTTCCCCGTGACCTCTGCCACACGGCGAGGTGAACAAAAGGCTTTCAGCCTCTGGCTGTTGCTCTATCTCTAATTTGGGGGCTTGTGCGAAGCTACATATCCCAGCCTCCCAAGTTTGGCTACCAAGTCTCGTACCTGACCTTTCAGGTGGCCCATATTGGTGTCGGATGTGTGCAGATCGTTTTGTAACTCGATTATTCGCCATTGGAGCTTTTGATTCATAGCTATCAATCGACGCACGCTTGAACGTTCCCGCTCCGCTTCTTCATGATCGCCGGGGTCGCCGCGATCAAAATCACGTTCAAGGCGTTCAAGAATATCGGCCGGAATTTCCGGTAAGTCGTCAGACAAAAACCAATTCACACGGAGTGCCCAATACTGTATTTATAAACAGTATAATGGGTTATGGCTCCAACCCGCTAGCGCCTTAAAAGCAAGACTCCTGCAAGCCCCTGTGAGGCGTTCCAACCTACAGGGGCCATTCCGGCCCGTTCTGCCGTCGCACGGCTGCCACGGGCCTGCATAGCCCTTGCTTTACTGGCGTATCCACTTGCCCTGAAGCAAGCCCGCTTTGCGTGCCCACAGCAATTTCGCGTCCGCGAAATTAAGAGCCGCAGTCGTGCATTCCACCAGGACGGCGAACCATCCCAATGCGGGGGGTGTTTTTGCGATGGTAGGCACCGGCCAGCCCCCAGCAAGGGCCGCTGCGCTGCCATCCTCACCCGTTCGGTGCGCGGGCCGGTGAAACTGGCCCTGTGCTCCGCATGCGGCTTCCGGTGGCCCCTTGCAGTGGTCAGCCCGGCACCTCCCTTTTATCGCAACACCCCCTCATCGCATTGGAACGGATCGCCTCACAACCTGGCGCGCTGTCTTTCGTCTGCAAGAGGAAGGGCGCTTGCGCGCCTGTTCATTTAAGGTCAAAGGCTCCCCCTAAACGCTTGGTCCGGATCGGAAATAAGCGTGCCAAACCGAGCACCGCGGCTATGACTTTAATTGCGTAATGACAAGCGATATCGCTTTACAGCTGGGTTTGTACGGATGATAATAACAACCAGGCGAACACGAATGATTCGCCGGTTTCATCCGTCAACGTATGAGGTCTACATGAACGAGTCTCAGGCTTTAGGTTTGACCAACAATCGAGCGGTGATTGCCGAGCAGGCTTTGGCAAATGCGCGCTCAGAAAGAAGCTTTACCAATTATCCGGCGATAATTAACGGATTTGTCGAAAAGGGAATTTCCGTAGACGACATAACGCCGCGCGTGAATGTATTTACATATAACGCATGGCTTGCTTTAGGCCGCCAGGTGAGGGCAGGGGAGAAGGGCGTTAAGATCGTTACTGTCGTTGCCGCTAAAGGCAAAAGCGCTGAAAACGATGAAGGCGCTGCTAAAGGTTTTAAAATGCCACGAACAGTTTCCGTCTTTCATATTAGCCAGACTGACCCTGTATCGGCAGAGGAATAAATCATGTCCGACAAAGAAAGGATTTCGGTATATGCAATTCCCCTGGCACGACTGGCAGAAATTGACGGTGATGTGCTGTTAACGTTTCTTTCACTGTATGCCCCGCGAGTCCGTCAGGCCATTTGTGATAAGTGGCTGTTAACTTATAACTAACTGTTCCATGCAATGACAAGCGATTTAGCTTGTCATTGCGAAGGATGTAAGCGATAATAGCTGCAAGTTGATCGAGGTCAGATCATAAACGGTTTAAAGGAGCATCAGCATGATTCGTCGATTCCAGCCAACCCGCGAGCAATTGATTCCATCGGATTATTCCGAAATCCTGCGCGACGATGAAAATGGTGTTCTGGCTATGGCTAATGCCGATAAAACCTGCGTAATTGCGTTCAGCGGTAAATCGAACAAACCAGCTTTTTACACTCGTTTCCGTAGCGTTGAGCGTGCCGCTCAATTCGTTAAGGCGTGGCACGACGGGATTTTGGCAAAAGCGGCATCCAGGCACGCAGAGCGCGAAGCAAAAAAACAATTCGTCAACCCATTGGTGCTGGGTCAAATACTCAGTTCATCTTGGGGATATGACCAAACTAACGTGAACTTCTACCAGGTTGTTAAGTTGGTTGGTAAACAGTCTGTTGAAATACGGGAAATCGGCTATGTAGATCATGCGACAGAATCTATGGAAGGCTTGAAAGTACCGGCACCCGATAAGTTTTGCGGCGAGCCACTTCGCCGCCGAGTTGCGGAGCATGGGCGTGTGAAGATCGACCACACCTATGCTACTCCCGTCGAGTTCACCGAGGTTGCAGGCGTTCGCCTGTACAAGCCGCAGCGTTATTCGTCCTACGCATAAAGGGTAGGGCGGCGCAAACCCCAGTCAGGGCAAGCGCACACCGAACAAGCGTAAGCCTCTGGCTTGCGTTGACGATCCGCGACAGCGGCCTTTTGGGGGGAATGGCGTAAGCCGTACCCCTCTTTTTTTTGTCTAAATAACAGTTTTATTTTAATTTGACAAGCGAATTCACTTGACGTATGGGGAGGGTATTATTATCATGTAAGGGTGATGAACGAGAGAGGACAGAGCAATGGAAAACAAAGTTTTGAAGTTTCCGAAAAAGCCAGTCCGTAAGCTGGCTGCGAACGATGATGTTTCTGCGCGTGCGGAAAAAGATCAATCGTCCCCGTCGAAAGGCATTCGTGCTTTGAAGATGGTAGGCCGGGTTGTCCGTTTCGCCTTATTCATGGTTATGTATTGGCTGCGCGTTATTGTTGTAAACGTTTGTTCCATTGTCTCGGTTGTAATGCTGTTCGCATGGTTGTTTGCCATGTATGCGTTCCCCGATAAGACAACGATGGTCTGGGCTTTCGGTACTGTTAGCTTGACCTGCTTTTTCATCGCCTGGGCATATGATTATGTGCTAATGAAACTTTCCCCAGTGCCAATGATTGATAGCCTTTAAATTTTAATGGAGTTTGGTATGAAAAAGGTATTTGCTGCTTTCGTAATGGTCTGTGCGGCTTCCAGTGCAATTGCAGATACAACCGCAAGAGACGTATCTGGAGTTTTGGGCCAGGTGAACCGCATTTTTGGCGGCAGCCAGAGTTCCACGGCGCAGGCTCAATATGTAGCCTCTGGAACCCGCGTGAAGCTCGACGATGGGCGCGTAAGCGAAATCTATGGCTTTGAGTGCGCTCCGCGCGAGTCGAAGCCGTGCGGCTCTATCAAGGTTGATAACGGCAGTCATCGCGTCATGGTTGTGCCTGCTGGTGGTCAGCCGTTTGAGGAACGCTGGACGTTCCGCAAGTTGAACGGCAATAAGTTAATTTTTGTCCGTCCTAAAGGTCAGTTTGTAACTGCTGCCCAGTAATTAGGCGAATTATCCTAATCCATACATTGTAAGTTTCAGGGGCGAACAATCATGGCAAAGACGAGCATTGAACTTAAATTTAATCTTGGAAAGCATGTTCTTTGTGTTGAAGATGGTCACGGCTACGCCGTGAGCGGAGCGCCTGACGGCTCCGATGCGTCTGCAATGTATGACGGCGTAAACCTAAGCATTCGTGAGCGCACAGGCAAAGGCCAACCAGGTTCAATCGTTGACCGTCAGTTCGACGTGAAACGTTCAGAAATTTTGGCACTAGGGCTGGGCCTAATGGATGTGGCTTCGCGAATGGCGATTGAAACAACGTGGCATCGCAGCGAAACCGTTTATTCGCATGGCAAGCAACGTAAGTTAGTCCCGTTAACGGAAATTGAGCGTGCTGCGCTTTCCGATCTAAATACGGAAAAGCTCAAAAGTATGCGCAATGATATGGCGCACAGCTATGACAAGCTTAGAAGCCGCGTTCACATCTTGCAGCGTTGTCAGTTTGTTTTGGAGAAGATAAGCGACGATTCAGCTAATCAGCTCGACATACTTCTGACTATTTTGGAGCATGCCGGGGTTTTACCTGTTCGCGTTGAGACTGGCATCACTCCAAACATTGAAGCAATGCCAGGTTCTGAAACCGCGCATTAAGTGTTTGACGCGCCGTTGCGTGTTCCGTGCCCGCCTCATGAACAAATCCATCATAGCCCTTATGCTTCGCATAATAAGCATTATGTTAAACGGACAGTTATAAGAAATACCATTTTAATTCATTTCAGGAATATGCGCGATGCTTCAAATCGAGCGAACCATCATCGAGTACGCCACCAATGAGTTGCGGACTATTCAAGGCTTTGCTGGCCATACGGCGTTCAGCCCCTCAGACGTTGACGAGTTGGTATCGGCGTTCCGCGCTTGCTCTGCGTACGCGATGCTTGCCCTGGATGGTGCCAGCGGCATGACTGACGAAGCCGTGGCCGAGTTGCAGGCCATCGAGCGCGAATGCAGTCAAACCTTTGTTGGCATTGATACGCACCAGGACAGGTTCGACCCTCGGGTTGCTGCGTTCGCAGCTATCAGGTTTTCTCTTTGTGAACAGGTGGGCCAAGCATTCCTGCAATCGTGGATTGATGGTGAATTTGATGAGATTCGGTCAAAATGGCCACAAGCTCCAGAAAGCATTTATGTAGGGATTGATTACTTCCATTACCAAAGATAACGGGAGAATAACTAGCCATGAAATACTTACAAGGTTCAATTGCTAATAACGGGTGGCTTAAAGCTCTTGCTGCTTTAGCGGCATTTATTCTATCCATAGTTGCGCTGATAAGTTCGGCCTCAGAGTTTTATAACTATGTGATTGGAGACTCAATCCATCCAGTTGCTCAGATTGTGCAGCTTATAGGGTTCCCGACCTACCCCGGTTATAAGAATGTGGACTGGTTTAACCATCTTGTATTATCAGCTTTCGGGGCTGCAACTGCGCTACTTTTTTACATAGGTTTCGCTGCAATTGTTGCGATGGGATTAAATGGTCTGCTGCGCTATCTGACTTTGACAAAGAATGAATACGACGAGTACAGAAAGCAGGTTGAAGCGGCCCAGGTAATCCCACACGTAAATCGAGGCAAGCTGGTTTCTATCTCTGTCTCAGGTGGAGGACTATTCTCAAGTTCGATCACAAGCGTTGTCACAGATCAGGCCGCGTTTTCTGTGTTCGGCACAACCAAACCTTTAAAGATTGGTGGGAATGTCGTCCAAGTGGGTAATTGTTTGAGTCTGCCCCTTATTGGTGGCGGCGCTAAGCGGTATGATTTGGCCCGCACTTAGTTGTTAATCAGCACGCGAAAAAAAACCCTGACTTGTCGGGGTTTTTTTTCGGGTGGGACAAGCGAAGCGCGTCAGGCCGTTAGCTTAGTGGTAGACGCATCATCAAGAAGATTAGGCCGCTGGTAATCGCGGACGCGCCTATAGCCACAACCACGTTTTCACCGATGCGTGTCCAAGATGCCCGCTTAAACTCCCCTGCTGCCTCCCTGAGCGTTTTTGCGAGCTTCCCTGCATCATCGGAAGCTTGGGATCGAAACGCTAGCCTGGCGGCCTCCTGCATAGCGCTATGCTGTTCCTCAATTGTTGCTTTAATCTGTTCAGCACCTTTTCGCTGAATGTGTTCGGTTAGATCAGCCTTGGCATCCTCTGTGAATGCTGTTACAGCCATTCGAAATTTGTCGGCAGCATCCAGGAGCGCTTTAGTAGTGGCATCCAGGTTGCTTTCGGTTGATGATACTTTTGCGTCAAGGGATTCAACCCGAAGAAGCAATGCGTCAACTTCTTCGAGTGCTTGAACCGCAAAAGCTTCCCGCATTGTTCTAGGGCCGCTCATAATCAAATCACTTAAAGATGGCTTTAAAAGCATCGTCTAAATTGCTATTCGCTGTAACGCTTAGGCGTTTCAGTGAAACCATTTTGACACAAAGCTCTTTCTCTGATTGATCGGTAACTTCGCGAAGTTTGGCCCGATAATCAGTTGGGTCATTGGTAATGTCGGCCAATGATTTACCTACCGACTTAAGTCTTTCAAATACTTCGTTGGAGTAAACAATTGAGTTTGGCTTTATGAGAAAGCCTTTTTCAAGTTCAGCCAACCCGTACAAAGATGCAAAATCGTCTTCCACGGAATCGTCGGTTTCAACTTTATTAAAAACAACTCGGATTTTGTTTTTAGGTATTCCGATTTTAGCAAGGGCGCGAAGCGTGTTAACAGTGTCGGCTTGCTGTTTTTTTTCTTTAACTGTTGGAACTAGGAAGTAATCAAATTCTTCATGGCTTCCAGAATACTGCTGCATCTGTTTAAAGAACTCTTCAACGTTAGATGCGCCAATGTCGATGATTGCCGAATCAGACTGCATTAGCTGGTCTACCAACTCGCCAAATCGCTTGCCGCGCATTTTTTCAACTTCAAGCCCATCTGCTGTGCCATCGACATTTAATGACTCAACGGAAAAAATTGGTGCGTTATTCATACGGGGTTTCAACAAGTGCCCTGCAATCGTAGTTTTACCGACATTACCGGAGAAATTGATAACGGCTACTTTCATTTTTTGATACTCCTACCTAATTTTGCGAGTGCATCGAGGTCTGGTTTCTCCCCGATGATTTTGTCTATGTCTTTGGGATCATGCGATGCCACCGGATCGGGTTCTGTTGCCGCTGGTGGTGCTGCTTCGCGGTTTTGGTGCCGTTCACCAGGTGCTTGAGTCCGTGCGGTTTTGCTTTCAGCTTTTAAGCTGCTTTTCGGCCGCTTTGCTCTTGTCCTTTGCAGGGTGCTTCGGAACGTGGCCAACGTCATGTCTAAGCCCCCTTCTTTCAGTACCTCAAGAATGACTTCATGCGAAACGCCCGAGGCAATGGCCGATTCAACGTCTGGATAGATGTCGCGGAACCGCCCTGCTTTCGTCCTTTGTGCGTCTCCGGTCGCTAGCGCCTGGAGCCGTTCCTGAATCGTCTTTTTCTTCATGACCTTGGGCTTTTCTGATCGAACTGCCTCAATAGTGTATTACAAGCGCCCTATCGTCAATATAGACCGCCATTCCGCGCATTATTTGTGTTTCACAGGGCATCAAAAACGCATCAGAAACGTATTAAAGGTGCATAAGGTCTTCTTTTTTGTGGGGGGGTAAAGAATCTAGTGCAGGATAGGCATTCGCGCCTCATATGTGCCACAATTGGCACAACGAGTGTTCTTTCCCCCCCCCCACTTGAAGAAGCCCATGAGCACCAAAGACGTTGACCTTAAAGCCCGCGTTGAGCCAGCCATCAAAAAGGCTTTCGAGGCGCGAGCAGCCGCTAAGAGCCTCAAGCCTTCTGAGCTTCTGCGCAGCCTTGTGATGGCCGACCTGGGGTTACAAGTGGATCTGCCAGGAGTGACCGACTCCCCTACTCCCAAAGGCGTTAAGACGCAGCAGGCGACGGTTCGTCTACCGGCTTTCTTGATGGCGGGCGTGAGGGATCGAGCGACCGCTAAAGGCATGGGGCAAGGGCGCTGGATCGCTGCCCTGGTACAAGCTCACTTGTCCCAGGTTCCCGTTATGACAGAGAAGGAAATCATTGCACTTAGGGCAATGAATAGAGAGCTTGCTGCAATTGGCCGAAACGTTAACCAGATCGCCAAGGCGTTGAACTCAGCGGTTAATGGCATTGAGCGCGGTCAAGTAGGTTTAGACGGCTTAGACAAACTGCCAGCCGCTATCACAGTTTCACGAAAGGTGATTAGTGGTTTGATTCGTAAAAGTCAGCAAAGCTGGCTTGTACCCGACGAGGATTAAGCCGTGTCGATTATCGAGGCCGAACACGGATCAGACGAACATGGTTCCGTAAAAAGGAAAGCTAATGTCACGCGCGATATTCGGTCGGGCGGGCGTAAGAAAAGTAGTAAGACAGCAGGCGAAGCGCCGGAAGTCATGGCGAAGGTCACGGGTTTCTCAAAAGGCTCTTCGCACGCGAAGGCTAATATTGATTACATTTCGCGGAATGGCGACACAGAAATTGAGAACGAGCGCGGGGAAGTAATAGAAGGCCGCAAGGAAATTAAAGCCTTCGCAAAAGAGTGGGTTTCCGAATTTGGAGATGGCAAGCGTTATAAAGACCAGCGCGATACTATGCACCTGATTATGTCGATGCCTGAAGGCACCGACCCCGAAGCTGTTCGCCGGGCTACTCGACAGTTTGCGAAACAAACGTTTGGAAAAAATCACGAATACGTTTTCGCTCTGCATACTGATACAGCCAGTCCGCATACTCACATTACCATCAAAACCCTTGGGTTTGATGGTAAGCGACTGAATCCGCGAAAAGACGACTTGCAGCGCTATCGCGAAACCTTTGCAGATGCAATGGAAGAACAGGGATACATGGCCAACGCTACGCCAAGGAATGTTCGCGGTGTTGTTAAAAAAGCAAAACGCCAAGTCCTTATACATATCGAAGAACGTGGGGTTTCAAAGGTCAAAGCCGCTAAAGTTAAGGAGGTCGCGCAAGAATTAATTGCAGAGTCTCAAGGCGTTAGCTCTGGAGCCAAGCCTTGGACGGAAAAGATTAAAGCAACGCAAGAACGTATTCGTGAAGCCTGGCTAGAGGCTGCCAATACTTTGAGCAATCCGGTAGAGCAGGAGTTACATAATGAGCGACCAAGATATGGACGAGGAACTGACGGAAGACGAACTAGCAATGTTCGAAGTGTTGCAGAACAGCTTAGACAACGAGGTGCTATTGCCGGAGTACACCAGTCCGGTTATAGAGCGTCTGGCGGAACAGGACCGACCCAATCCGTCACCAGCATGCGAAACCTGTCCGGCAGCACTCTGGTTCAAAGCCAAGCCGTTTCTAAAATGCTTCTGCACACGAATGCACTTAATATCGTGGCAGACCGGAATGGAAGAACCCCCGATAATGAATTGCGACGGTCGGGAGTTGGCATTGTTGGCAATGGCAGCCGCGATGGAAAAAGCAAGGAAGAAAGCCGAGAGCCAAAAAGGCTAGAGGCTGGACAGATGGCAACCAGACTTTCCGATAAAGAACTTGCTGAAATGGTAAAGGGGTTTGTCTCTAAAATGCCTCCTGTAGAAACTGAGCGCGATCAGATTAAGCGTGACCTTTCAGCCAAGTTCACTAAACCAGTGCGAGACCAAGCGACAAAAGTTGAAATGGTCGAGCCCTCCAAGGCTCAGAAAGATTCTACCAATGACCTCGATAGGGACATTGATAGATAATTTCGCGGACGCGAAATATCGGATGGTAGACAACTATATTGTCATTATTTTCCCGACACACCGAACCTACCCGCCATTAAGGCGGGTTTTCTTGCTTGCAGTCGTAGCATTTACTGGACAGGCTTGTTGCTGCTCCCTGTCAGCGCGACAAGTCACCCTGCCCGTCACCAGCTCGGCGAATAGCCAAGGCAAAAAAAAGCCTCCGCTCGGGAGGCTGGGTTCACCAGGTTGCATCACGCACCCCAGCTTTTCCCAAACTTGTCGTTTACTTCTTTCATTTTGTCATTGTCGGCACCCGGACAGCTATTCAATTGGCTCAAGCGTTTGTTAGCCGTCTGGCTCCATTTGATTTTCCCGTGTTTGTATACAAGTATTCCGAAATACTCGGCGATGGCACTTTTACAAGTCGAGTCGTTTTCGCCAGAGAGAAGCCCGAACATGCAAAGGGAGACTTTGCACTCATCTTCGGCCATCGCAGGTACAGATACTGCTGAGCCGAGTGCGATTACTACCGCCATTGTTAATGCTTTCATTTTTCATTCTCCTTGTCGATTTGTTCTTGCAGCCCTTTCACATGGGATAGCAAAGCTTGCCGTATCTTTTGTTTAGTCTCATCTGGCTGTGCGGATGTGCGGCCTGCAATACTCAGCGTCTGCCAGTTGTCGGATATCTCAATCATGTTATCCGCCATTGCTAACTGGGGTAGCTTGATTATTTTCAGGCCGAACACTTCGTTAAGTATCATAGCAATTTCGGTCGTTGTTAATTGGTCGTGAAATTCAACAAAGCAACCGAAGTTAAAGCGCTCCAATTCTATTGCATAAATCCATTGACCTAGCACTGACAGCTCTCTGTTTGTTTCTACGCCTATGCTTGTAGTGTCGTTGTCATTCCGGTTTTCTAATAAAATTATCATTCCGCTCATCCTACGAAATGGCATACGAGCCAGATTATCGAGAGGTGCATGGGATAGTAAGCGTAAAAGACAAACCATTTAGAACGGGGCAGATTCAATTCCAATTTCGCGGATGCGAAAATTATTGGTAGTGCTGCCATTGCCCAAAAGTTGTTGTTGATCGGAGCTAGGGCCGCGCAGCAAAAAATTGCCAACGACAAAGAGGTCCAGGTTGGTTTTTTGCAGTAGTACCAGCATGCAAGGGTGAATCCCACTGCGGGCCACCAGAACTCGACCATGAATCCCCCGGTGATAAACACCAGGAATGCCATTGACTTGTTGCCGCGCTCGATCAGTAGCATTACCGCCGATGCCGTGAGCAGCATGAACAGAATATTGAGTGGCCAGAACCCAAAAAGCAGGCCACCCAAAGCCATGCACACCGGCACTGCTATAGCGCCAAAAGTCGCGAGTCTGTGAATTGACCGCTGATAACTGCCGCGTTCCAGCGCACCAGGTCGCGAGAAGTTGTAAGCCATGATGAACGCGAAAAGAGGCATAGCAATACGCCCGAAATCAAATGCGACCGCTGATGCTTCATGGAAAACGTATTTGTTGACGTGATCCAACGTCATCAAAGCAATAGCCAGCCATTTGAGGGCTTCCAGTGTGCCGTCTGCAAAGCGCAGCCGAGGAAGGCCACTAGCGGCCCCCTCCTTCGCTTTAGCGGCTTCTGCTGCCTCTGCGGCGGCCCTCACTGGGCCACCTCGGCATCAGCCACACGGTTCCCGTTCAGTTTGCGTAGTGAGTTCACGCCGGGCGTAACAAATTCAATCTCTACACGACGATTGAGAGCTTTGCCTTCGGCAGTGTTTGGCGCAATGAAGTCACCTGCAGGAAGCCAGGACGTTTGAATTTTGGTCGGGCTAATGCCATGAGCTACTAGGTAGCTTTGCGCTGACATTGCTCGCGCTTTCGCAATTCTGGCGTCAGCAGGCCCGGCTACAACCGAATCTGTTCGACCGCGGACTTTCACTGCATCCGCCGTTTTGGCCACTGACAGCAGTAGGCTTGCTACTTCTGGCTTTGGCTCAAAACCGGATTTGTATAGGTCGAAATAGACCATCAAGACGGTGCTTGACGTGTTGGCCAGCTTCGCTTGGATTTGATCCATACGTGCGTTCAGACGCTCAATCGAAGCCGCGTCGGGCGCGCCGTGCTCGATGCTGGCTCGCACAGCGGTGAGTTGATTTTGCAGCTCAGCCAATGCGGCCGAAAGATCGGTATCTTCTTGTCTTTGCACTTGCACCGGGGGGCGGCTGTCGGGCGCGGTGAAGACTTTCAGCGCTTCCGGCACTGGTGCAGGCTTCGCGACGACCGGCGCCGGTTTTGGTGCCTTCGGTTTGGCCAGGTGAAACACTGTTGCCTTGAACAGATCGGCGCGCGCAGTGAAATCGCGCACAGTCCGATCAAGGCGGTAATACTTGCCTTCCTTTTCGTAAGCGACTGGCTGGCCAGTCGCGTCACTGATGCTGATGAAATAAGGATCGCGCTCGTACTCCAACAAGGTGCGGTCGCCGTAGACGTAGGCACGCACGCCGGTAGTGCTGCCCGTTGCTGTGTAGTCCGGGCCTACCCTATAGGTAGGCCCGGACTGAGGGGTAAACGTCGAGCAAGCCCCCAGCAGAACGCTGGAGGCCATCGCTAGAAAGAGTCGGTTGTATTTCATTAGCGGCTTTGCTCCCTTTCTTCGGAAACCGAAACGTCACGGTGCTTGGTCACTTCTTCCCGCCGGTTGACTTCGGGGATTTTCCCGGCCTCGATGCTGTTCACAATGTTTTTGTTGACCCGCGCTTTAACCACGGCTTGTTGCTCTGGCGAAAGGCGGTCGGCTTCCATTTTCTTTTGCATGGCCGACTGGGCGGCATATGCACCGGCTAACTCAGGGTGTTTTTTCAGAGCTACTTCGCGTGAGTCTTTTTGGAACGATTCAGCGCGCTGTTTTTCCGGGCTTTCGGCGGATGCGCGTTCTTGCGATTTAGCTGGCTCCACCTTGTTAGCGTCACGGGAGTGCAAGCGTGCGGCCAAAGATGCTTTGTCCTGCTCAGTCGGGGTATAGCCTTTGACTTGCATTCCGCGTGCAGCAGCTTCGGCCCACACTTCTTTCTTGAAGGTTTCCGAGCCAGAAACTTTGATTTCATCCCAGCCACGCGACTCGGCAATCTTCACCAGGTTTGCAGCAACCTCTTCATTGTTGGAGCGTGTTTCCAGGCGATTGCCCTTGTCTTCAAAGGCGACAACATCCGGCTTTTTATGGTCGTAATATTTAGTGCCAACACTGACGTACTGACGTTCAATTTCAGGGGGTAGAACGGGTTTCCGTGTTTCGCGGTTGGCCGTCATGATTTCGTCCGACTCGACCTGATTGTCACGGGAACGGCGGTCTACAAAATCAGGCTCCGATTTTTGCTCCGATGCAGGAGCCGGGCGACGTTCTTCGCCCGTGTGCCCTAGCTGTTGCTCGACGGCTTCACGATCAGCCGCGCGAACACGAGCCAGATGGGCGCGGGTTTGAGCATCGAGGACGATTTCTTCGCCGTTTTGGGCTTCATTGGCTGCATCACGTTCCTTGACCGGCACGGATGGATCGTTGACCGCTTCACGAATGGACACGGGTTCAATCGTGTTAGCCGCATCCAGTTCAGAAACGGGTTGTGGCGTGACCGGTTGCGGCGTGTCATCAAGTGCAGGCCCGAAAGGATCAATTTCGGCTTCTGGTGCATTTTGATCCAGGGCGCGGGCAGCCACGGCAGCATCGTTGGCAGCGCGTACTGAGGCCAAATCGGCGTCAGTCATCGCTTCCTTTTCCGCCAAGCGTTCAGCTTCATTGAGCGTCAACTGACGATCCATTTCTTGCTCAATCGAACGTGCATCGGCTGGAGCACTAACCGCAGGTTCTTCCAGGGCAGGCCCGAAAGGATCAATTTCGGCTTCTGGTGTAGTTTGATCCAGGGCGCGGGCAGCCACGGCGGCATCATTGGCAGCACGTACCGAGGCTAGATCGGCGTCAGTCACCGCCTCCTTCTCAGCCAAGCGTTCAGCTTCATTGAGCGTCAACTGACGATCCATTTCTTGCTCAACCGATCGTGCATCGGCTGGAGCATTAACCGCCGGTGCTTCAAGGGGAGGCCCAAAAGGGTCATCAAGTTCTTGCTCACGCTCAGCTTGACGGGCTTCTTCTTGCTCAGTGATTTGGTCAGCTGCCTGTTGTAACTCGACTTCTCGGGCATTCATTTGTTCTTCGCGCAGCGCATGAGCCGCCAAACCTTGTTCAACTGACCGACGAGCCAAAACGGCAGCATCGCTGTTGCGTGCTTCCAACTCTTTAAGAGTCCGCTCAACTGTATTTTGGTAATCGGCACTGTTAGCCATGTTATAGGCAATAACATCAGCCGCATTGGTGGCAAGTTCTGGTTTGGATATGCTCCCCAAATCCATAACGTCAGCACGCGCTAGTTCAGCGGCGTCGGATGGCTGCAACTGGCCAGCAGATTCCACGTCACGATTCCGCATATCAGAGAAGCGGCTATTAATCGCTGCGTAAGCGTTTTCGCTGATAACTTCGCGCTCGCGTTCAATGCGTACCGCTTCTTCATTGAGACGAGCCTGGTGGCTTTCAAGCGTGTTAGCTGCTTGTTGCATAAGTGCGGCATTTTCCGCTTCTTGGCTATAAGCAGGAGCATTTACGAAGTTTTCGGAAATAGCCTCTTTCGCATCTTCTGCGTCAAGCTCGTTATCAATAGCCTTCAACTGACGTTCGTCAGCATCCACCCAGGTTTTTGCATCATCTTTCGACAGAGCCACCGCCGCTTCTGGTACGCCCATTTCTGCGGCTGCATCTTTGTAGATTTCAGCACGCGCTTGAATCGCGGCGACAGCATCAAAGCTTTCACGCGACGGTGCCCGCTCTTGTTGCTGTGCTCGATCAGCAACAGAGGCATCAATTTCGCGTCCGCGAAACTGGCTGGCAGCCTCGATGCCTTCCCTCTCGCGGGTTGCAACTTCTGCCCAAGCTTGTCCTTGTACGCTCCAAACGGATGTTGAACCGGTCGCGCTGGTCATATCTTTGACCAATGCTTTGATACGTTCCGCGCGTTGGTCTTTGAGCACCTGCGCGATTTCTGGAGAGCCTTGCGGCACTTCGCGCGAAGGCGGCTTAAGGCCGGTAGCACTGGCACGTTCGCGGGCTTGCTGCGCTACCCAGTCTTCACGCGAAGGGCCGTAATTACTAAAACCGTTTTTCTGATGGGTGACTTCATCTTTGCGATCAGCTTTGAGGTGTTCGCTGAAAGTTCGCGCGCTGGGATCAACCGGAATATCGCTGCGCTCGCTGGTCATTAACTTCAACGCGCGTCGTGCTGCTGCATACTCATGCGTCTGCTGGGTCATGTTGAAGCCGCTGGCTTCCGCAATTCGCTGGCCCAGCGGTTTGCCTGCGCGCGACTCTTTGGCAGCTTCCTTGATTTCTGCCATGCGTTCTTTGATGGCATTAACAAATTCTGCCTTTACGGCATCGCGACTCCCGGCAATTTCTTCATGCCGAGCACGGGTTTGTTCAAGCCATTCGCGCTCAAGGGTTTTTCTAACATTACTGTCCATGTGTCACCTCGATTATCAATTAAGCGGCAATACCGACTTCGCGGCATAACGAATCTGCATATGCGTTCAGCGCATCTATGTCCAACTCCGAATCAGGTGTTTCAGAAGTGCCGATTTCTGGAGCCGAAACATTACTAAAGTCTACAGCAAAGTTGTTTAAGCTTACACTGTCAATGTTAATAATTTCGGAGTCTGTGAACGGTCTTTCAATAACTTCCTTATCGGCGCCTTGAATCTTTTCGATAATTTGCTGGCTAATATTTTCAGACTCAACTAGCGCATGGTGGGATTCAAGATTAATCAGTGGAACAGGGATGCCAAGCTCACCTTTGAAAATCGCCATTTCAAGCTGGTCTTTACTTGGCAGTTTCTTGCCAAGGTCAGCAAGTGACTTTGAAACGGATTTGAGTCGATCAATAAAAACGTGGTCAGCGTAGTAGCTGATTTTATTAGCCAGGATAGGCGGAACGTTTTCAACCACCACTAACTGTGTGCCAGGTTTCAGGCCGCTAACTTCTTGCGGCTTTAACAGTTCGCGGCGCTGGTCAGATGTACTGTCACTGGGTTTAGCAAACCAGCTTCGGCCCTTAGACGTAGATACACCGTCCACCGTTTGATAACCCAACCACTCAGAGATTTCTTTCGAGGTTTGAATATCAGTAGCTTTAGGTGGAAAAATGATATTTAGCGCGTGGTTCGTCTTGAATGTGGCCGCTGCATCTTTCCCGTAAACCTCATCAAGTTGCGACGGGCTTTGAATGATTGGGAGTAAACGCAGCCAGTAGCCTGCAATGTAACTAACGCCCTTGGAAAGAACGCCCAATTTGCCAATAGCGGTGAATTCATCCATGAGCAGCAGGCAAGTGTATTTGATTGGTAGATCGACTGATCCGTCTGCATTGACGCGCTTGGTTTTGCGTTCAATAGGCAGTTCGCGTGTATTCAAATCAACAAGCTGTTGGAAAAACAAGTTGATAAGTGGTGCCATCCGATCCAAGTTGTCAGGGGTTACACCAATGTAAATTGACATACGTTTTGTTCGGACTTCACGCAAGTCAAAATCGTTTGCGCTGGTGGCAGCATCCACCAAAGGGTTGTTCCAAAGCTCTAGGCGTGAGCGAAAACCGGTCATGATACCGGCGCGCGTATTCTCCGAAGAAATCGAGACGTAGCTATTCAGGCCGCGTACACAAGCGCCGGAAAGCGGATTGCCCGTGGCTATCCGGTCTTTGATGATGGCTGTGAAGTATTTCGAGCCGTCACCATCGGCCAGGGTTTCGCGCAGCACTTGACCAAGCGTAACCAGCTTGCCGGGAGTTTCCAGGAGATATAGAACAACACCCATAAACAGAGAACGAGGCGTGGCAGTCCAGATTGGGTCAGTGCCTTCCTGATCGGGGAAAAGCATGTTTGCAATCTTTTGGATATCGTCGATCCGAAAGTTTGGGTCTTTGCTGATATAGAACAATGGATTGTAACGGTGCGTCCGGTAATCCGTTGCGGCAGGGTTAAATAAGAAACACTTTTGACCGTGTTTGGCACGGTAGCCACTGGTTATATCCCAGTTTTCTTGTTTGATATCGAGAACGACAACGCTATCAGGCCAATTAAGGAGGTTAGGCAAAACGGTGCCCACACCTTTGCCGCTTCGGGTTGGAGCGGACAATATAACGTGCTGTGCGCCGTCATACATCATGTAGCGGCCTTTATATGTACCTACAATGATGCCCCGCTCGCCCAACAAACCTGATTTTCTAACCTCCGATGGCGTAGCAAATCGGGCATCACCGTAAAGGCTTCGTTTTGTTTTGCCGAACAGAAATAAGCACGGCGCACAGATCAAAGCCAATGAAGCCCCGGATGAAATATATATCCATTTCATAACCGAAGCGTCGGACTTGTAGTAGAACCAGTATTGATAAAGCGTAAGCGGCGTGCCCGCGTTAAAGTCTTGTCCTTGGGAGGCGAGCATTATTCCCCCGGCCAGAAAAGCCCATAGCACTGCCAACCCAATGACTGTGCCGATAACGAGTGTTACTTTCATCCATTTAGGCAGCATACTTGCGCTCCGGCTCATAATAAACTTCAACCAACTTACGGTTTTTATAGAACAAAACTACGTCGATTGTTTGGTAGCACATTTGGCGAATAAAATCAGTGTCGAGCGTTAGCCCGGCTTCGCTTTTCTTAATCAACGATGTTAAGCGTGAAAAAACATCCCAAGCGCTATTTGCGTGAATGGATGTGATCGAGCCAGGGTGGCCTGTGTTAAGGCTTTCGATGTAGTCCAGTGTTTCAGGGCCTCGCAACTCCGCGAGAAGGATGCGGTCAGGCTTCATTCGCACGCACGAAGCTAGCGCGTCCCGCGAAGTGAAGTTGCTACCGGCTTTGTTCTTGTAGAACAGGTGTACTTTGTTAGGGAAGTTGTGCATGAATAACTCATGCACGTCTTCAATTGTAATGATTCGCTCGGCTGGATTGATTAGTTGAATCATGCTTTTGTTAAGTACGGTTTTACCCGAACCAGTAGCACCACCAATAATTATATTTAGGTGGTGCTTTACCGCAAGCTGTATGAATTCGTAATAGCGTTGTTCGTTGTGAAGTTGCAGTAGCTTTTCTTCGATGGGAGATATGCCATGACGAGCTTGGCGCACGTCACTGAATGCACCTTGTGCATTCAATTCTTCCAAACTGAATTCCAGGTCAGAAAACTTTCGAATCGTCAGCGATACCGTGCCTTGCGGGCAGGCCGGAGCTTGAACTACCTGCACTCGCTCTTGGGTAGGTAGTATTCCTGAAAGTACCGGTTTGTTTTCGCCAATGGAGTCCATATTGTAACTGGCGATTAGGTCTGCGAGATACTTGCAGTGTTTTGAAGACAGTTCTACAGGGTGACATTTCCAGCCTTCCCTGCTCTCAGTCCATACTTCGTTTGGACGATTGACGGCAATTTCTGTATTGCCCGAGTCAGCCATAAATGGAGCCAAAGGCTCCAGATATTCCGTAAGGGCGCGAGCTTGGGAAGGCGAAGTAAACATTAGTTTTCCTGCAATTCGTAAACGGAACTGAAATCCAAGTCGCGCGCAACAATGATGTTGATATGGTCGCCTTGGTTTTTCAGAATGGTTGGAGGAATAGCGATGGTGTTATCTAGGATTTTGCCAACTACGTTTTCACCCGAATCTGCACTATCACCAATAATGGTTGTTGGACTTCCATTTTCTTGGCTGGCCACTGCGTATTTGAGCGTCGATTGAATGAAGCTCATCAAGATGGCCGCACCAAACCGTTCCGCAAAATGGTTATCAACCCAGCCATCGAGGCCGGAGCGACCCAGGCTGTCACCACCAGGGGAGTTCAAGTTGATAACCACGCCTTTAGGGGTTTTGGCTCGCGTCCAAAGAGCGAACACGCGGGCTTGACCTTGCTTCACGTTGCCCTGTTGTTCACCGACCAGTTGCGTACCACGCTCCATCAAAAGGGAGCGGTTATTGTCGCTGTACACATCTGTCGTCAGCGTGCAGCTCAGGATTCCGGGCAGCGATGTGTCGATGGCCGAATCCATCGCGCAATCGAGTGACGCGCCTTTGGCCAGCAAGAAATCGCGGTTGCGGAGCAGTGAAGCTTGTACCGATGGGGTTGGTGTACCCGTCAGGCGTGATCCGAGGTTATCTTTTGCCCCTGCACCGCTACCACCAAAGCCGCCACCATCGCTTTCGGCAACTGCCTGCCCAGGTGCGCCATAGTTAGGAACTCGGCCACCAGGCGCGTTACCTCCAGCCTGCTGTTGCGATCCTTGGCTTTTGATAACCAGGTTGCCGCCCAGCTTGCGATCAGTCCAGTGAACGATCGGCTTACCATCGGGGCCTTTAGCCGGGCCCTGATGGCTGGCATTGTAATTGCTCCCTTCACCCCGAGGCGGAGGGGCTACCGATGCGGTTGCTGTGCTTGCCGGTGGAGCGCTGGACGCGGGGGCCGGTGGAGGCGGCGGCGTGGTGTCAATATTTGGTAGATTGTTCGTGACGATGTTTTTCGACTCATCCACCTTCTTAACTTTTGGGCCTGAGTTCAGCTTCACAATGATGAGAAGCCCCATCACAAGTACCAATGCGATGATAATAAAGCTCACAACTTTGTTGCTTTTTTTCTTACGGTTTACCGAGGGCAAGCCTTCATCATGAGTTTCATCGTCGTCTGCAATTTCGCGTCCGCGAATTTTTTCGCTATCTTCGCGGGGATCGGCGTTCACTTGCGGAAGATCGTCGTCTTCATGTTTGCTCATTGGTCTTCTCCCTTGATAACCCGCTTCACGTCCGGCGCACTGGTGCCGGTTGTGTTGTCTCTGCCCGCGTCGAAATCGAAACTCTTGTTAATGACACAGGCCACAAAGCTACCTTTGCGCATGACCAACTTGCGATACATACGATGTACCACAACTTCATTGCCTTCAACGTTAGTCGCAACCTTGTGTTCATTCCCTTCTGAGTCTTCTTCGAAGAATGCGGGAATGTCGCGGTTATTAGTGAATTGCAACCGCATGAATTGGCCATTGTCTTTAACAGCGGTAGGACTAACCTCTGGCGCACCGGCTACCCAGTAATCAAAGTTTGTATCCGGGCCATCAAGTTTCGATTGCTCAAAACGCTGGTCGATACTTCGCTTGTCCGCTTTCTTCTGCAATGCGAGTGCGTCAGCTTGTTGCTTTGCCAGTATTTCATCCGGGTAGCGGAACGAAAGCGAAAAGATCAAGTTAGGGTCGCGCCAAGCTTTATCATTATTGCGATCTACCGGCCGAACGATAAGCGCAAACTGGTATGTGCGTTTTGTGGTTACAACAGTAAGGTTAGTATCAGCCTCAGTTGCCCTCGGTTTGATAAACAGATGATTGCCACTGCGGGGAATCATTTTCCAAGCTTCATCATCGCCGCTTGCAATATCCAAAATGGTTTCACCATCACCAAATTGGACATGCGTTGATACGCCGTAAAAGGTAGTCAGCCGCACCACGTTTTGCGGGTTGTAGTCAACGACCCTAACCCTTGCGTCGAATGAACCGCGCTCAGGGCTAATTTCCGCATATGCAACGTTTGCGGAAAGCATTGCGGCCAATAGTATTGCTAGATGCTTCATGGCAGCCATTTAATTATCTCCAGTCGCAGTAGGTTGCGGCGATGGTGGATAAATGCTTACAGCAGGCTTTGGAGCGGCTTGCTGACTGGCGGTCGGGACCGGAACTTCAAAACTCCCACCTTCCGGATCATTGCGATATTCAAGGACTTGGAAACCCAGCGGGTTAACTTCCCTGTCTTTTTCTTTCATCGGGGCTTTGACGTAAGAGAACGTGATTGTGGCTGCCCAGTTGGAAACGCTCTTATCCCCTCCCCTCTCAATTTCTTTAACGTAGCGCACCAGGGCAACGTCAGGCTTGATGAATGAAGTAGATTTCATCGTGATTTTGACGTTCGCGAATGCCTGATAGACATTCAGTGGTGACATAGGGTTTTTGGGGTTGAACCAAGCAAAATAACGTTGCTGCTCTTGTGTGCTCGACATAAGACCAACATTGTTATAAAACTCGCTGGCCAACTTGTTGCTATAGCCTTCGCGATATCGAACGTAACGTTGAACCATGAATTTATTCATGGCTTCGTCATAGTTCGTCTTCTGATCGGTCAATGCACTCACAATGTCAACGACACCGGTACTTTGATCAGTGCGAATGACGTAAGGCACAACGCGGGTCATAGGCCCCATGATGGCCAAGCCGGTTACAGCGACAAACGTAAGTACCCAGGAGGCACCGGCCAACCGCCAAGCCAGCCGCTTGCTTTTTTCGTTCTGTTCGAACCGGTCGGTTTCCCAGCTCTGCGTTTCGGCCAGGTACGCTTTAAGCTCATCGGCCTGCACTTTGCGGGAATCAGGCTTTGTCATGGGCGTTAACTCCTGCGCAAAGCGCCAAACTGGCGTCATGGCTCAAGGCGGATACGCCTTTTTGCTCAATGTTTACAGGTCGAAAATCACCCTCGCATTTGGGCGGGGGCGGCGGGGATGTAGAGCACGCGGTAAGCGCGCAAAGAATGGCAAGTAGCGAGACTAACCGCATATGATTACTCCTTATCGAATTGGCAGTTTGCGTTATCAATATACCATAGATTGATAATACAAAATATCAATGTTGATTCTTCAAGGCGAAAAAAAAGGCAGAATTTCGCGTCCGCGAAATCTGCCTGAAACGGAACGGTTAAGCGCTTTTAACGCGGTTCGGCGTAGCTGTGACCGCTTTAAAGGCTTTCATAGACATGCCAGCAGCACTAGCGGTCATGCCAGGGTTGCGGGCTGCCCACTTAGCGTTCGTGGCTTTGGCGCGTCTCTGAGCACGCATATCGCTAAGCGTTTTACCCGATGCCAGATTCTTCGCACCACCTGCTGCACCTTTGGCTTTATTCCAAATTGCATTGCCTGCTCCCAGTGTGCTGATAGCAACACCACCGGCCAAAGCAGAAGCTACAGATGAAAGCTGCATCATCACCAATGCCCCGATACCCGCTAGCGCAATCGGCGGGATCGCTGCGGAGATAGATCCAGTTGCACCGGCCACGGTATTCGCACTGGGCATGTATGCCACAATTAAGCTAAGAATCAGCTTCACTGCGGCGGATGTAAGAACCACAACAAACACATAGTTGAGCGCCTGACCGAACCACGATTCGAAGAATCGTTTTGTGCCTTCAAACATAAGCAGCAGAACAAAAATCGGACCAATACCGAGAATCACCGCGAGTGCCATCTTTGCCAAGATTAGTAGGAACGCCGCATAGACCGTTACTACTACACCTGCCAACCACACTAGCACCGCGATAATCTTTGGCCCAAGATCAACGGAGGTCATACCGCTGGAGTACGCCCAAAACTTTTCACCCAGGGAATAGAACTGGGTCATCAAGTTGTCGAGATAGCTCATGTTTTCTGTGGTGCCAGAATTTGACCCGGACACATATGCGGCGAGTTTGTCAGGGCTATCCCAAAGAAAGCTCACAATCTGGCCGTTATATAGGCCAATGTTAAGTGCCAGCCCTAGTATCAGCGAAGTTTTGATCACCCGCATTGCAAAGTCGCTAATCGGTTCCTCGATCAGCCCTCGCATCATTGATATGCCATAAATGATGAAATACAGCGTAAGCAATTGCGCAGCAACGGGGCCTATCGCGCCAATGATCGACGTCGCGGTATCAGACACATACGAAGTCAGTGCAGCACTAAGCTTTGTGAATGCTTGGCTGTAGTAGTCAAACGCCTGATCTGCCATGCGTGTTCTCCCTTGCGGCCCCTATTCAGAGGCCGCTGTTACTCAGTTGGGGCTTAGCGGAACAATGGCCGTTTGGTCAGAGACGCGCTTTTTGTCCACCTTAATGCAGTTCTTGTCAGATGGACTTTCCGGCTTCTGACAAAACGCCGCAATATACTCGCGTGCGGAGTAGGTTTTGCCCTCTACGACAATGTGGTTAACATCATCGACAGTTGGCGCTTCATCGCTTTTGCAACCAACAATCATGAATGCCAGTAGAGGAAGCAAATAAATCTTTTTCATGGTGACTCCTTATTCGTCGCTCATTTGGATATTAACGAGCTTGCCCATTTTCATTACACGCTCGCGCGATTGCTGGTCTGCAATGTCGCGTTGGCCTTGCTGCAATTGAGCCGTTGCCAGCATTGCGTTTTGCTCGTTCTGCAACATGGTTTGTTCAGACGTAATACGCGCGTGTAGGTCAGCGATATCTTTTTCGTCAGTCGCCGTATTAATCTGAGCCTTCAAGTCTTCAAGGCTATCTTGACGTTTCTTCACGCGAGTGAAGTTTTGCTCGTTGAGCGCTTGGTTAAAAGCATTAGTATTCTGCGCATTGGTCATCGCCGTAGCTGCTTCACTATCACTTGCAAAGGGTGCGTCTTCTACGCCCAACACTTTGGCGGCATCCTTATATTTGGAATAGTCCGTGTTTGCCATTTTGTCTTCCCAACTGCTTGCCTTGTCGTAAGTGTTGGCAGCCGCATTGGCCCAGTCGCGCGCACCATTAGCGCTGGAATACGTTTTCTGCAACTGGTTATATTGATTGCTCAGCATTTGATACTGCTGCTGCATTTCAGTGATTTCTTTCGTCCACTGTGCAACGGTCTGAGTGAACTCAGCCAGCCGCGCCGAGTTCGAAACACCGTCAATGACTGGGATGCCCGCGAAAGCCTGTTGGCCACCGGCAAAGCCCAGGAGCAGTACAAAAGCACGAATATATTTACTCATCATCTTTGAGTCCTTTCCGTTTGCTGTGAAAGATAGGCAACCAGACATTAGGGTCGTCGCCGTGTTCTTCAATGATCCTATCCACCAAACCGGCTGTTCCGGTGTTAGCGGACAGCACGGCTAGCTCATCACCAAAACCTTTTAGGTTCAATTCGCACACCACTGAGTTACCTCCCTGCTTCACCAAGAATTGACGGGATCGCTCGCCAAGGCCTCGAATGATTTCGTATTCAGCCTTCGTCAACTTGAAGTGATTCACATAGGCGTCGTAGTCGGCTGCTGGATTCGGCAAGAAAATCTTTGTTGCCGACTGCTCAATGATTGCATGCGAGATTGGCGATTTTATTACCTGCTTCGGAGACTGAGTGAACATCACCAGGAAACCGTTTTGCTTACGCATGGTAACAAGCTTGTCTTCGATAAGCGCGCTAAACGCATCATCGGCGATAAGCTTCCAGAACTCATCCATCATGATCGGCACACGACGACCGTCTAGCAACTCGTTGACACGGTGCAGCAGGTAAAGAATCGTTGGTGTCCGTGTTTTCGGATTATCCAGAAAGTCTGTTACGTCGAAACCGAGAATCGGCGTTCCCTGTACATCGAGTGTATCCGTCTCGTTATCCAGCAGCCAACCGAGCGTTTCACCTTCACACCACGGCAGAAGTCGCGACCAAATACCGTTTTCCTCTGTTCGGTCAAAGAACGACTGTACCGATGCAAGGCGACGACCCTGCATCGACATGCCTTTGATACCTTTAAGTGGATTGCCCATAACACCTTCTACGGCGTTTGCGATTTTGTCATCGTCAAGAGGCGTGAGCTTAAAGTCATCATGATGTACAAGCACGCGAATAAGGTTCTGTACAAACAGAAGATTATTCGGGGTTGGCTCCAGGTGCAGCGGCTGCCATCCGGTATTTAGCCCGTTTTTTATAGGGAAGTACCGACCACCCATTGCCCGAACTGCGATTGATGCACCCTGATCCTTATCGAACAAGACGCAGGTTCCACCTTCGCGCAGGTCATCCATAAACTTTTGTAGTTGGGCCAAGAAATGGTTTTCAAGAACGGTTTTGCCCGATCCGCTCTGGCCGATAACTACAGTATGCGCAAGTTCCTTGTGGTCTGGATCAAACTTGGCTTCTGGATCAGGGTCAACCTTATGAAAGTTATAGTTGTAGCCAGCACCGGACGTGGTTTGGAACAAGGTAACTGCATCACCCCACTGAGCGCCGCGAATACGGCCTGTAGGGTAATTATGAAGGCAGCTAAAGCCCGCAAAGTTTCGGCTCGTAATATCCCCGACGCGAACGCGATACTTGAAGTTGCCAGGTAATTGTGACCAGAAGCACCCTGCCAATCCAACGTCTTCCCGTACCCACTTCATCCCGGCTTCTGAAAAGACAGTGCCAGCCATGCTAACGAAATCGTTTAGATCGTCTGTAGTTTTGCTGCGGATGATAAGCGACAGATGATGTGCGCCCATCACATAGCGATTTGATTGAACATCATCCATTGCGTCATTAAGGGCTTCGATCTGCGACTCTGCCACGTCACCGGCGTTGACCATGCGGGCTTGTTGACGCTTGAGTCGGGAGATTGCCACTGTCTTTGAAATGAACGTGAAGCTTTGAGCCATCACGAATTCAAAAGGCACTCCAAGCAGCCCATTCAACAAACCTGGATAGGTCTTGTCCGTGTAACTCTCGATGGCCAGCGCTGCGCCGTGCTGCACCGAGCTTGGCCCTTTCAGAGTAAGCAGCCCACCCTTGCCGAAGAATGGGCGTGCAGTGCTAAGGGTCTGGCGAATATCGGAGCGCGTCAGGGCATGGCGTCTCCATTCCCCATCCACCAGGTAGCCGAGAAATTCTTGCGCTTCGCTGAACTGGATGCCGTTGTGCTCGTAAATGCCGAGCACCTTCGGTTCATAGCGCTCCAGGCTGGCCAGCGCTTTGCTAGT
This sequence comes from Pseudomonas viridiflava, assembly GCF_900601905.1. GTDB lineage: Bacteria > Pseudomonadota > Gammaproteobacteria > Pseudomonadales > Pseudomonadaceae > Aquipseudomonas. The sequence goes on along the minus strand of NZ_UWFA01000141.1, from coordinate 6,884 downwards.
TGCGTCTGCCAGGGCTTCCAGTTCTTCAAGCTGTTCTTCGCGGCGTGTCGCGCTGTCTTTTGACCCCATAGAAAAAACTTTCAGGGCTTGAACAGGTTGAGGTCGATAAACGATGGTCACATAAAGCTCATTGACCAGCATCCGCATACCTAGCATATGGCTACGGTATTTTTCATTGTATGCGCGGCAGAATTCGTTTCTGAATTCGCCGTCTGGGAATTCGTTGTGTTCGCGACGGATAACATGCGACCACAAAGCAGTATTGGGCGATGCCACGTTCTTCATGAAGTTGTTCAGCATGTTATGCCACTGATTAAGGTCAGCAGCATCCGCGCTTTCATGCGCGGCACCTTGGCAGCGAATGACTGTAATGTAATCGCCGTTTATTAGTTTGATGGCATTCTGTGTTACATGATTGCCATACGGAATAAATTCAGCAGTTGGAACTTCTTTCTTGAAAAATGTGTGGTTTCGAAAAGCCCCCATTATTTCAACTCCTGTTGTTGCAGTGGATCAGGAAGAACCACAGCTTCGAGTGCGAACGCTGAGAATGCGTTGATGCTATAACGTGCTTTGATTCGCTCGCACAGTTCCACATAGAACATGCTTGGAGTGCTCGACACTACGTTAGGGAGAAGGCCAAGAACCATGCCCAAGCCGCCTATCAGCAAGATGCCTAGCCCGAGCACAGACATACCGCTGGCCAGTTCTTTAGGCGTCGAGTTCATGAAGTCCTCAAGCCAATGAGGGGCAGCGATCAGCGCGGCAACGAACAAGGCACCTCCCATGGTGCCTGCCGCTTTCACAACCCCATTCAAACCAGACATGAGGCAACCAATCAACGAACACCCTGCCGCAAGCCAAGTCCTGTAGTCGCGGCGAATGTCTGCACGCATCGCCACGTACTCTTGCTCACTCAACGTGTGCTCGTGCTTTCCATTCACGTAAACATTGTATTGCAGCATGGTGTCGCTCCTTTTATTTTCGCGGACGCGAAATTTGCTAATCGACCCACTTCTTGATTTTGCCCGGTGCGAAGCTGGCAGCTCCCCAAAACCGAGTGTTCAAGCAACGTGCCGTTGTTTGTACCCAAACCATGATGGAGTCGAATACGCCAGGATCGGACGAGCCGACCAGATAGAGGACGCCGTGAATCGGCAGTGCCAGTAGCAGATAGAGCGGATTGCCAACCGCGAGGAAAATAATGGCTACAGCCATTGATTCCATTGCTACGGCAGTATAGGGAACGCCCCACACAGTGGCGGGGCGTGTCATGCCGACAAACAGCGTATCGACTTCAATCATTTCGTCGCTGTCTTCCATTTTCTAGCTCCTTAGCCAACAGCGCTGATAATCGCGTCAACGATTGCCGCACCGCCGAAAACGAAAACCAGACCGACAACAATTTTCACAGCCCAGTCAATCGACAGCTTGCCAGCCCATGCAGCGATACCGCACGCCATTACACAGATAATGGCGATGGTGCGAGTCAAACCGCCGTTCAGAACGCCCAGTACCCAGTCAGCGGCGTTATCCCATGGGTTCGCCATAGCGAACTGCGGTGTGAAGATCGCCAAGGCGCAGAACATAAGCATGGTGAAGTTAGCCGCCTGACGGTTTTCCTTCTCCTTGCTCTTGTCAATTACCAGCAATTGCCGCGCTTTCAGGTATGCAGCTTTTAGTGTCATTGGTGTTGCTCCTATGTGTCGTAAAGGGTAAGCGTTATGGTGGGGATAACCCCGTATGTCGTCCGTATGTGCTTAACAAGCCTGTCCAAACTTGCCCATTCTCTAGGGGACTTCCGTTGCGTTATGACTAACTGCTCTCGGTCCTCCTTTTGAATTGTGATGTACGTCCGATATTTCTCTTCCGCTGTCTCCTCGATGCGTATGCGCTTGACAAAATGTACAAGCCGCACCAGTTCAGTTTCGGTAATGGTGTTCATTGAACAATTCCAATGAGGTCAACGGGACACCCCTGCTATTCAAACAACGGCCTAATTGTAGCATTTATAGTTATATTTTGAATACGCAAGATGTGCATTTTGATAGATCAATTTGCATCATTTCGCTCTCTCGTAATTCGGCTTGCCACCCTTATCGGGGTAAGCGGTTTTGCATCCAGCCTTGAAGCCAGAGCATCCCCAAAACTTAACTCCCGGCTTACCTGTCAATTCCCTTTCTACCAGTGGCTTACCGCATTTCGCGCACGCGAAATTTGACAGCACGGCCACCTTTGGCTTTTTCTGCCCCGGCTTGCCCCCAACGTCAGGCAATGTTTCGGAGCATTCAGGATGCTTAGTGCATCCCCAAAAGGGACCATTAGCACCCCTTGCGATGCGTCGAAGGGGTGCTTTACACGCAGGACATGGGAACGTTTCTACCTCTCTAACAAATGTCGGCACCTTGCCTTTTTGTGCCTCAATCTCCTTTTCCAACCGGCTATAGAGTTTCTGAATGACGGCGCGATAGGCTGCTTTGCCTTTTGCAATATCATCCAGGTCGTTTTCCAGATCGCTCGTAAAACCTAGCTCAATGAATTCAAAATTACCCACCAGGGCGTCAACGACCTGTTCGCCTACGGGAGTAGGCTTGAGGAATCTCTTTTCAAGCTCAACGTAAGCACGGCCAAGGATGTTGTCCATGATCGCGGCGTAGGTCGCCGGACGCCCGATGCCCTCAGACTCAAGGGCTTTAACTAGGCTGGCTTCTGTGTAGCGTGGCGGGGCTTTGGTGAACTTTGCCAATAGCTCGCCCTTGGCCACGTCAATGACTTGCCCAGGCTCAAGCTTTGGAATTGGATTTGGGCTGTCGTCGTCATCCTCGGCTTTTTCTTCTGTCGAGTCCTCGGCAAGCAGTTTTTTCCAGCCTTCAAAGATCAGGGTTCTACCCTTTGTTTCAAAATCGACCGCGCGACCTTCGATCTCCCCTGTCAACTTCACTGTGCGCGCAGAGAAACGAGCCGCAAGCAATTGGCTTGCTAGCGCGCGAACCCGGATCAGCTTGTACAGCGCCCGTTCCTCATCGGTTTCACCGGCTTCTGCGACTTCCCAATGTGTAGGAGTGATCGCCGGGTGGCCTTCCTGCGCGCCGTCTTTGGATTTGAACACGCGCCGTTCTGCGACAACCTCAAGCCCCAAGCCCTCAGCAGCTTCGCGCAGCGCGGGCATGGAATCCTCTGCAATGTTCGGGTTGTCCGTTCGCATGTACGAGATATGGCCTTGCTCGTACAGGCTCTGAGCCAGTGTCATTGCCTTCTTCGGGTTGAAGCGTAATGCGTTACTTGCTGCCTGTTGCAGCGTGGATGTTGAAAACGGAGCCGGGGGATTGCGGCTTTCCTCTGACTCATCACAGGCCACAACCCGCACGCGAGGAATTGCGGCTACCAGGTCGGCAAAGCGCCGATCCATGAAGTACGGATTTTCTTTAGTGGCGAAGTTCGGCACCGTTTCCCATTCCGCGCGCCAGTTACCTGTTTTCGCGTCCGCGAAATTTAGGCGAACGCCGAAATAGTCAGTTTTCTTGAATGCACGGCGTTCGCGCTCTCGGGCAACAACAAGGTAGACCGCTGGACTTTGTACGCGGCCAGCACTGAGCTTTTCGCCTGTCTGCCGCCACAGCTCAGGACTGACCATATAACCTACCAGCCGATCCAGCACGCGGCGCGCTTCCTGTGCTGCCACCATAGGAACGTCAATTTTCCCCGGCGCTGCTAGAGCGGCCTTAACCATTGGCGCACTGATATCGTTGAACGATACGCGAATGGGGTTTTTCAACCCAAGCGCTTGCTGGAGGTGCCAACTGATGCTCTCCCCTTCCCTATCCGGGTCGGTGGCCAAGTACACATAGTCAGCTTCTTTGACAGCCTTTTTCAGCTTCCCAACGATTTCAGCGCCGCGCTCTGAAAGCTCATAGGTCGGGGTAAAGTCAGACTTGATCCCCGTCACAATGTGGCCTTCGGCCAAACCCTTGGACGGTAAATCGCGAATGTGCCCTACGCTGGCCTCAATACGCCATTGAACGCCGGGTTGAAGTTTCCCCAGGATTTCCAGCAGTTTTTTACGTTTGCCGGGGGATTCAATAATCATCAAGTTGGACATAGAGGGTTCCTTGTCAGTAGACCATTGCGCTTTGCGCGCGTTGCGGCTCATCGGTCTTTGGCGTGTAGACGTATGGATTCGGTGCGGCCTTCTTTGGGGCTTCTTGAGCCGCTACAGCGGCTTCTTGCGATTGCACCGTAACCATGACAGGGGGGGCAGCTTCTACCGCGACAGTCGGTTCGCTGGGAGGGGGGTTAGTTGCGTTGAAATCAACCATTTCAGGCGAAGGGGCTTTTTCTCTGGTCGCTTGTGCTGGCTTTTTTGAATCAGCGGAGGGCTTGTTAGGTATGAACGCAATGGGCTGCACTACTGGTGCCGGTTGCTCAGCGAGTTCAGCGGCGCTGTTGAGCACCTTTTGCACGTATGGTATCTGGCCCGGCCCATCGGGCTTTAACCCTGTAGTGAAGTTGTTGGAGTAGTAGCAAGAGTAAGCGGCATTGCGCGCCAATAGCGGGTTAGGAATGTCAGCTATCGCTCTGTCATAGCACGCCTGATAGATTGCCGCGCTTGCTTTGATGTTGGGGCATGGGTCAAAAACTGAATCACTATTGAGGCCGTAGGCTGCCCAGTTCCCCATGTAAACCTGCCCAACTCCAGCAGAGAAACGCAGACCTGCGGCCTTCAGAGCATTTGCCGTTGCCACGGCCTCGGCTTTGTTAGTCGCCTGCCGTGCCAACCGGCCACCGACGACGCCGATCGCGTACGGATTGAAGCCCGACTCAACCTTTACGAGAGGTGCCATGACGTGGCTTGAAACCGCAGGCGCACAACGCTGCGCAAGTGCGTGGAAATCTTCTTGCTCGCTGGCTTGGGCTGAAAAGCATGCCAAAAGGCCAGCACAGCCCAGTAAATACAGGGGGGTTCGATTCATTGAGTTTGCTCCAGTCCCTTACAGAACGTCGCGTTTCATTCGTTCAAAACGTGCATAATTAGTAATCAAAATAGCACATTCTGAATAATCAATGCACTATGTATATATGCTGCATAGTGATTATCTGCACTTGTGAGCGACCGGTATCGCTTTTGTATCCAGGGGATCAGTACAAATCGCCTTTAGCCGGGTCAGGGACGTTGACAAAGCCGCAGCCCGCACAGCCCGGCGCTTCACCAGGGCGAGCAGGAACGGGTGCAGGCATCGAGCGCAGCGATCCTTGACGCGGATAAAGGCAAAACAAACCTCCCGGCTGAGGTTACGGGGGGGCTTTTCCCCGTGACCTCTGCCACACGGCGAGGTGAACAAAAGGCTTTTAATCCCTATTCATCGTGCTTCGCGTCCGCGAAATCCCAAAGCGTAGACACCAGCTTATGACAAGTGATTGCGCTTGACATTAAAGCGATTTATCGCTACATTCAGAGCAACAGATAAAGGCTCAGGGGGCCGTATGAACGCGCCAGTTGAATCGAGCAACGAGTACAAGGGCATAGCCCTTGATTTTGTTTTCGTCGGTAGAGTTATCGACGAGAAAGGTAAGCAGTGGGGCAAGATTCAGAAGGTAGTGAATGGCAAGCTAGAGGCCATTGAGGCTTACGGTATGGCTTCCTTGAGGGGCAAGGCCATAGGGGTTGTTTATGCCGGCGCGACGTTTCATGAAGGCGGTTGCAGGGGGTTGAAAAACGCCCAATTTAGCCATCGTTGGGCCGATGCTGGTCAGGTGATGGATTGGAAGATCCGCGACGACGCAACTGAAACCGAACTTCGCACCGCGAAGTTGGAGGCAGACGCCAAGCGGGTAAACGAAATCGAGTCGATCATGCTGCCCCTTCGCAAGCGCTATGAGGCGTATTCCAGCAAACGCGATCATGCGGGCAAAGAGGCTTTGGAAGCCGCAGTGCTCCGCGCGTTGCGCTGCGCACCCCGAGCCACCGAAATCTGAGAGCGGAAATCGAAAATGAAAATGCCAAAACCGCAGCCCTTCCCTGCTTCAAAAATTACAATTGGAGCACGCCTGTATCGGGCATATTCCTACTGCGACGAAGGCAAGGCAGTTTCCGGCTTTGAGGAATGGATCGTTTACACGATCCGCGCGCGGCGCGGCGATAAAATGCGCTCAGGCTTTGACGTTTCAGGCGGGATCAGCAAGCCCAAGGCTGTGAATCTAATTCAGAAGAATGCGGCGACGTGGGGCAAGAAAACGAAAAAGACCGGCGACTATGGCTGGCTTCCCCCATTCCACCCAAGCTATAGGCGTCAATTTCGTGTTGGTGAAGATTTGCCATCGGGCGTGTATACCACCAAACGTGCCGCTCTGGCCTATGAACTGGCCGACCAGCTCGACAGCGTTTCGTGGTATGCGGAAGAAATCCAGCAGGAAACCGACCCAATATCATTAGCCGCACTGGTCGTTGAGGCAGCCGAAATTGATAGCCAGGTTGCTGCCTTGAAACGCCGGATGAAGACGCTGGCCAAAACGAAACTCGTTCTCTGATCTTTCTTCATCCATGACAACCCGGAGTAGCTCCATGGAATCTTCAGCATAAGAGTAATATTGTCGTTGCCCTTCGGGCCGCGTGAATCGTGCTGCGCATCAAGCCTTCACCCTTCGGGCTAGTCTTGCCCCGGTCGGGTGACACCCGCTAACGCTATCGGCCTCCGGCCTCATTCGCTGCGCTCACCTAAGCCCCTGCAAGCCCCTGTGAGGCATTCCAGCCTACAGGGGTCATTCCGGCCCGTTCTGCCGTCGCACGGCTGCCACGGGCCTGCATAGCCCCTTGCTTTACTGGCGTATCCACTTGCCCTGGAGCAAGCCCGCTTTGCGTGCCCACAGCAATTTCGCGTCCGCGAAAT
>NZ_UWFA01000148.1 GCF_900601905.1 Pseudomonas viridiflava | reverse complement strand
GCCCTTCACCGCGCTCGACCAACAAGGCATCGCCCAGTTGGAGAATCACCTGGCAGACCACTGTGAACAGGGCGGTATGGTAGTGATCACCACTCACCACACCCTGAGTCGCTTGCCTGCGGGTTATCGCAGCATCGATCTGGCAAAGGGGTCAGCATGAGCCGTGTCTTTGCGGCGCTGATCCTGCGCGAAGCACGCCTGCTTGCGCGTCGTCCGGCCGAGCTGGCCAACCCGCTGGTGTTCTTCGCGCTGGTCATCGCCCTGTTCCCGCTGGCCATCGGCCCGGACACGCAATTGTTGCA
>NZ_UWFA01000356.1 GCF_900601905.1 Pseudomonas viridiflava | reverse complement strand
CTGGTACAACGAACAACTGGCGTTCGGTCGCGGTCTGTCTGATGTAGACGAGCCCGCATTGTGGGAAAAAAGCCTGGATGGTCGCGTCCTGCACTGGATCGAAGTCGGGCAGCCGGATGCCGATCGCCTGACCTGGTGTTCGCGTCGCACCGAGCGCACCAGCCTGCTTGCCTACGGAAGCTTGCGCGTCTGGGAAGGCAAGGTCATCCCGGCGATCAAGAACCTGAAAAATGTCAACATCGCGGCAGTGCCGCAGGATGTGCTGGAAGTGCTCGCCAAAGACATGCCGCGGGTCATCAAATGGGATGTGAT
>NZ_UWFA01000413.1 GCF_900601905.1 Pseudomonas viridiflava | reverse complement strand
TCTGGACGCTGTTGCCGGACACATCCATGGTGCGCAGTGTGCGGCCTGCACCGACAATCTCGGGCCGGACGGGCGTTTTCTGCGGCCCGAGCAGCTCAGGCTGCGTTTCGCCGAAAAGCTGCAAGGCCGCCCGCCGGAAAGTCTGGTGTCCTATTGCGGCTCGGGTGTCACGGCCTGTCATAACCTGTTCGCACTGTGCCTGGCAGGCTACCCGATGGGCACCCTGTATGCAGGGTCCTGGAGCGAATGGATTACCGATCCGACGCGTGAAATAGCCACTGGCGCCGGTTGACCTGGCGTCAGCTTGAGCGGGCGCTTTTACGTTCCTGCGCGGCGCTCAGCCATGACGGGATACGCCGTTCGAGGTAATAAGTCGGGTTGCGCAACGAGCCGTCGACAAAACCGACGTGCCCGCCTTTGGCATGCAGTTCAAATTCGGTGCAGGCTGACAG
>NZ_UWFA01000534.1 GCF_900601905.1 Pseudomonas viridiflava | reverse complement strand
CATCTATCTGATGCTGCGAGTATTTGCCGGCATTGAGCAGCTTTTCCCGTACTTCAGGTTTGTACGCAACATCATAGGTACGAACGGTCTGGGGGGTTTGCCCGGCAAGTGCAAAGTCTCGTTGCAGAAGAGCCCGGCCAAACTCAGGCCAGGCATCCGAAATCACCGCGCCTCCGGGCATACGCTCATCTCCAACCGAAACGAACGCGTGTCCTACATCGTTCGCATGAACAAGCGAGACCCGGTCATGGATACCCGAGACGGAAAGAAGCAGCGCATTGACAGCAGCCATCTGATCACAATTACCAGCCTGAACAGATGCCGCTACAAAAGCCTGATGATAATTTGGATTGCTGTAACC
>NZ_UWFA01000194.1 GCF_900601905.1 Pseudomonas viridiflava | reverse complement strand
GAGCAACGACGGCCGTAAATACCATGCAATCCAGGTCCCCAGAAAACTCACCGAAAACACCCACGCCATCATCGGAATCGCATCCAGCTGCTGCCCCGTCAACAAGGTATAAGCCGGAATCGGCGCCACCAACCCACCGGAAATAATCGACGCCGCCGCCGACGCTACCGTCTGATTGATATTGCTCTCGTGCAACGTCCACGGCGGCTGATGGGGCGAGCGTTTGGCCAGCCCTTGCCAGATGGCGTAACCGATCAGCAGCGCAATGATCGACATGTTGAACGACCAACCGATCTTCAGGCC
>NZ_UWFA01000036.1 GCF_900601905.1 Pseudomonas viridiflava | reverse complement strand
CTGCGCAGTATCCAGCCACAGGGAGAAGGCGCGGTGCTGGCGCAGATAATCCGTCGCATCCTGCTGCAGGTCGGCGTCAACCTTGCGCTGGTGATGGCGATCTTCTTCAGCGGTGGATATTTCGCCGAGCGCATTGGCGGCTACATGAGCGAGTGGGTCGGGGATGTCAGCTATCAGAAGGCGTTGATCTGCGGTGCTGCGCTGCTGCTGTCGTTGCCTTTCCTGATTGCGGCATATCGCAAGCTCAAGGCGCTGTCGATGCTGCTGGCAGAGATGGGTGTCAAACCGGAGATGGCGGGGCGTCACAC
>NZ_UWFA01000386.1 GCF_900601905.1 Pseudomonas viridiflava | reverse complement strand
GTGCAAGTATCACCAACACCACGATAGCTGCTGCTAGCATCAGGGCAGTTATTACCGGGTATAGCAGCGAGGCTGACTCGCTGACCTTGGTGAGAATGTTGAAACCTATGTCCACGATGCTCGACGGCGACAGGCCGCTTCCAAGCCCAGAAGCGTTTGCGCTGACCTCTCGCATAGTGTCGATAATAGACAAGCAGATAGCTGGCCCATGGATTAGTAACCACCAGAAGAATCCCAAGGTTACGAAGAAACGAATGGTCTCGGCGAAGAAGGCCTGGATGTCTGCGTTACGCAGGATCATCAGGCCATAAGTCCAAACCATGCTTATGGATGCAAGCCCCCAAAACAGCCATGAGGCGCGTTCTGTGATTTCGTCTTTCCAAGTCACTGCAACCGTCGAGAAGCTATCCAGAATTTTGTTCAGCATGTTGCCGCTGTCCAGGC
>NZ_UWFA01000199.1 GCF_900601905.1 Pseudomonas viridiflava | reverse complement strand
GTGTGGGCTTGCTGATCGCCGGGCGCTTGCTGGGAGGCACCTTCGCCGGTAGCGTCCCGGTGGCACAGGCCATGCTGGTCCAGACCCCCGACAGCGCAATGAAACGTATTGGCTGGGTAATGTTTGCCATGACTGCGGGGTTTTTCGCCGGTCCCGCGCTCACGGGCATCCTGCTGGCAGGTCATACGCCGGGAGCAAGCCTGCTCCTGCCTTTGCAGGTCGCGCTGACCCTCAGCGTGCTGTGCCTGCTGATGGCCTTCTTGCTGCCCTCAACCCCAGCTCCGACCGCAACAACGGGCCCGACGCTGGTCAGGCAGGTCTTGAACGGTTTCACCTCGCCAGCCACGCGCAGACCATTGCTTGCACTGCTCTGGCTGCAAATCGGCTGGAATCTCTTTTACCAGTACTTGCCCTGGATGCTCGCACGCCAGAGCCAGACCGTAGGCAGCATCAGCCTACTGCTAACAGTGGTCGGGATCGGCATGTGCGTCGCCTTCATCTGGGTGGCCGGAGCCTTGCAAACCCGGTATCCAGTGCCACAGATCGCGCGCGCTGCCATCCCCGTGCTGGTGGTAAGCTGCGCATTGCTAGCGGCCACGCTCGACAACTCGCTTGCCCTGGTTTTCGGTGCGCTTGCCGCGATCGCATATGGGGTGGCCTACACTGCCTTGATCGGGCATGCCTTGGCATGCGAGCAGTCAAGCCTG
>NZ_UWFA01000424.1 GCF_900601905.1 Pseudomonas viridiflava | reverse complement strand
TAACAGATCATCGACTCACGGCCCTGTTGCAGCAGGCGGGTCAGGCATTGCTGGATCGGCACGTTGCCAGGCAGCAGGGTGAGCGGGTTGGCGTATCGCGCCTGCTGGATCTTCATCTCGGTAATCAGCTTGAGCACATCGATCACCCGGCCGAGCCCCAGATAAGCGCCGTTGGCGGTAATGATGAAATCCTCTTCGATGCGCTGCCGGGCACGGCTGGTCAGCAAGCGGCTGACCTGCTGCAATGACTGGCTGACTTCGACCGCCAGAAAGTCATCGCTCATCAGGCGGCTGATCGGTTTACGGGCAAACAGCTCGGTGCCGAATGGCTTGAGCAGGGCTTCGGACAGCGAGTGCCGATGGACAATCCCGCAGGGCCTGGCTTCATCATCCAGCACCGCTAGTGAATTGAGGTTGGCCTGCCTGCGGAACGCCTCAAGCACTTGTGCAGTGGGCGTGGACTGGCTCACCGAAGGTTGCGGGTTGTGCAGGGCAGAAA
>NZ_UWFA01000128.1 GCF_900601905.1 Pseudomonas viridiflava | reverse complement strand
GATCTGGGCACGGTGTCGCCGATGGATTTGCCCGGTGTACGCCATTTGCGTATCGGCGCGGGCACGGCCAACTTTGTCGACGGGCCGGCCATGACGGTCGAGCAGGGCCTTGCTGCCTTGCAGGCCGGGCGTGACAGCGTGTTGCGCGCCAAGGCGGTCGGCACCGAGCTGTTCATCGGCGGTGAAATGGGCATTGGTAACACCGCTGCGGCCAGCGCCGTGGCCTGCTCGGTGCTGGAATGTGCCGCGCCGTTGCTGGTCGGCCCCGGCACCGGGCTGAACGCCGAAGGCATTGTGCACAAGACCCGGGTCATCGAGCGCGCCTTGGCGTTGCATGCCGAACATGCGGGCGACCCGTTGCAGAGCCTGTTCTGCCTGGGTGGCTTCGAGATCGCTGCATTGACCGGCGCTTATCTGGCCTGCGCGCAGGAAGGCATCGTGGCAATGGTCGATGGCTTCATCTGC
>NZ_UWFA01000183.1 GCF_900601905.1 Pseudomonas viridiflava | reverse complement strand
ATCCTGTACCGGGTCACAGCTATGCCTTGTCGGCGCGAATCGAGCATGAGGGTCGGTTGATCTGGATCAACGACACCGTGCACCCGATTGAACTGACCAACGAAAATCAAAGCGATCTGAAGATCAAGGTCATTCAGGTCGCCGGCTGATTGGTTTCACCTTACAAAGCTCTCTTCGACGGCGCGTTTTCAACGCGCCGTCGTCGTTTCGCGTGGCTTCATCCTCTTCGGCATCGATCGACGCTTTTCGCTCCCGGGTTTCGAGTGCCTGTCACCACTTC
>NZ_UWFA01000126.1 GCF_900601905.1 Pseudomonas viridiflava | reverse complement strand
GGCCCTTCTGGAACAGCGCCATGGACAGCAACGCGCCCTGGCCGAAGTAGTAATCGGCGGCCAGATCGTGGTTGTTGGACGTGATGGGTTTGAGGCTCGGATTGCCACGGTTGATGCTGATAGCGCCGTCCACCTGACTGACGCTGTCCAGCGACACCACGTATTCCGGATTCGGCCGCCCCAGTGACTGGCTGAAACCCGCACGCAGTCGCACCGAGGGCGTCAGGTCGTAAAAGGCGCTGAACGAGGGCAATACGTTGTCGTAGCTGCCGGAGTTGCTGCTGGGGTTGAGTGTGCCGCTGTTGTTCTGAAAGGCCGAGGAATCGAAGCGGGTGTACTCATAGCGCGCGCCACCGAGCACTTCGAAACGCTCGCCGCGATACCTGAGTAGACCGAAGCCTGCGGCAATGTCTTCCTGATAACTGTGGTCGTTCTGGGTGCTGAGCAGCATGCTGTTGGCTTGATCGAGCCGAAACAGTCCGGGGTTGTCGGCGAAGAAACGGTTGGTTGCCTTGTAGTAGTCGCCCGCGTTGCTGAACGAGCTGGCGGGGAGGCTGGCTGCACTGGTGGGCAGGAAGGTCTGTTGATCGACGTCCTGAGTGACCTCCATGCGTCGCCAGCTTGTGCCCACCTTGGCCCCCAGTCCCCGGTCCTGCAGGTCGGTATTGAAAC
>NZ_UWFA01000412.1 GCF_900601905.1 Pseudomonas viridiflava | reverse complement strand
TTCCAGGACCGGGTCAGCCAGATTCTGAGCCATGTGCGCGACAACATCGACGCTCTGCATGCGCACCTGTTACAGGCCAGCCAGTCCCCCGACCAGGCCGTCGCCATCGACGCCCGGCAGTGGCTGGCGCGCATGGAGTCCACCTACGCGACCGACGAGCAACGCCGCACCCATCGCGGAGAGTCGGCGGCACAGCAGGATTCGCAGGAAATCACGCTCTTCTAGGAGCAGATCATGGCTAAGAGTGTATTGGTGGTCGACGACTCGAGCAGCGTTCGGCAGGT
>NZ_UWFA01000043.1 GCF_900601905.1 Pseudomonas viridiflava | reverse complement strand
CCCAGGCCGTCACTTTTTCCCACGGGACGATAAGGATTTCATGGGTATCGCTGCTGATGAAACAGACCTCGCGTCGTTGGCGGTTGAAACGCAGGGGGTATTGGCGGGCTTGTTCGCGGGTTTGGGAAATGATGGAGTGTATAAAGATACCCAGGCACAACGGAGCGACGAACGCACCGAGCGACAGAAAGACTACGAACAGCATGCCTAGGTCCTTCAGGAAGGAATTATTGGTTCCTTCGGGCGTTACAAACCATAGAATCACAGCTAAAAAGATGGGGCAGCCAATACACATAATAATCATTAGCCAGATAACCCATGCCAGTAACTTGCCTTGCCATACCATGCCGAGATTGCTGCCGCCCAACTGCAAAAACGCTGAATTCACCTCGGAAAAATCATGAATACTGACCGGTTGTTGCCCGGTATAGATGGGCAGTGGAGCAAGGTATAGGGTTTCCT
>NZ_UWFA01000150.1 GCF_900601905.1 Pseudomonas viridiflava | reverse complement strand
CACGCCTGTCCGGTCTGCCCGCGCTGGCCGATGACTCGGGGCTGGCGGTGGACTTTCTCGGCGGCGCGCCTGGCATCTATTCGGCACGCTACGCCGATGGCCAGGGCGACGCGGCCAACAACGCCAAGCTGCTGGAGGCGCTCAAATACGTGCCGGACGAGCAGCGTGGCGCGCAGTTCGTTTGTGTATTGGCGCTGGTGCGTCACGCCGACGACCCGTTGCCGATCCTCTGCGAAGGCCTGTGGCATGGGCGCATCCTGCACGCTGCCAGCGGCGAGCACGGTCTTGGCTACGACCCGCTGTTCTGGG
>NZ_UWFA01000561.1 GCF_900601905.1 Pseudomonas viridiflava | reverse complement strand
CCCTTGATCCGCAAGCGCTGACCGTTCTGGCTGTCAGGGCGGATGGTCAGGTTGAGCCTGCTGGTCAGGGTCGGCACCGCCACTTTGGTGCCCAGCGCGGCTTCCCACGGGGCCAGCGGCACGGTAATCACCAGATCATGGCCTTCGACCTCGAACATCGGGTGCGGCGCCAGGCGAATGATCAGGTACAGATCGCCATTGGCACCACCGCCTATACCCGGCGCGCCCTGGCCCTTGAGACGAATACGCTCGCCATCGACGACACCCGCCGGAATCTTCACGTTCAGGGTCTTGGTGATATCACCCATGCGCTGCCCGTTGGGGCTGTGCTGAGGCACCTTGAAGCTGACCTGCTTGGACTCGCCTGACAGGGTTTCTTCCAGAAAGACCGCCAGTTCCATCTCCACGTCCTGCCC
>NZ_UWFA01000324.1 GCF_900601905.1 Pseudomonas viridiflava | reverse complement strand
ACATACAGCTTGACCGTCGAAGAAACGGCCTGCTTGTCGCCCACGACGGCAGCGTGTGAGTTTTGCATGATGATCCCCTTGCCTGCTGAATGACCTTTTTAAGGCCTTATCAATCGTTATTCTGTTTTTTCAGGTAGGCGCAGCGACGCGCCAGGGCAGCGTTGGAAGTCCATGGAGTCATGGAGGCCGTTATCCGGCCGAGTCTTTTTATAAGGCCCGAATTGACCGGACCCAGGCTGCTTCGAGCCTTTCGAGCGGAGCAATTGATGCCCTCGCGCCATCGCAGTATGCATAGCAGGAG
>NZ_UWFA01000152.1 GCF_900601905.1 Pseudomonas viridiflava | reverse complement strand
CCCTTTCCTTGCCGGTGTTACTGCCTGCGACGAGTGCGTTATCACCGCTGACATAGCGGGACATGAAGGTCAGTCCGGGAATGCCCAGTGCGACAAAGTTGTAGTCGTAGCGCAACTGCCAGGACTTCTCCTGCGTGTTGGCGAAGTCGTTGATCTGGACGAAGTTCACCAGATACGGATCGGAGTTGGCAATGTACGGGAAGGGATCATCACCGCTCATGCGCTGGTAAGCGGCCATGAATACGCTGCTGCCCAGTGTGTAGGACACTTGCCCGTTGGCGGCACGGTTGTCGAGGTTGCGGAAGTTGCCGTCCTCGGTGCTTTTCGAATACCGCAGGTCGAACT
>NZ_UWFA01000154.1 GCF_900601905.1 Pseudomonas viridiflava | reverse complement strand
CGCCGTTCCTGGAGCCCGAAGCCATTCGCGAGCAGTTGATTCTGGGGTTGGAACAGGCGCGCGACTGTGTACTGCCCGAGATCGTGATCGAGAAACGTTTCAAGCCTTTCGTTGAAGACCGCCTGCCGCACATAGCTGCCGACACACTTGGCCTGGTCGGCCATCCTGGCGACTTCCCTGCCTGCCCGCGCGCGGTCACCCAGCCTGTCACGCTGGCGATCGGCCCCGAAGGCGGCTGGATCCCGTATGAAGTGGACCTGTTGCGCCAATCCGGTTTGCAGCCTGTGCAGCTGGGCGAGCGTATCCTGCGCGTCGAAACGGCAGTAA
>NZ_UWFA01000156.1 GCF_900601905.1 Pseudomonas viridiflava | reverse complement strand
GTCCTTACTAGACTGGACATGGCGCGCAAGCCCCGATCTACAGGGGCTGTCGAGCATGCGGAGAAAGGACGACGCCTGCCATAGGGACAGAGTCGCTTTAAAGGATGGCGCTTCGCGCTGTTTGTTTTGTACCTTTGCCCTTAAGACCTATTGTACAAAGGTACATTTGTACGTATATTCACGCTCTCAATCACTGCGAGGCCTCAATCATGGCAGCAAGAATCTGGACCATTCAGAACCAAAAGGGCGGCACAACCAAAACGACGACTGCAACGAACGTCGCCTGCTGCCTGGCCGACAAGCACAAAAAGAGCGTGCTT
>NZ_UWFA01000063.1 GCF_900601905.1 Pseudomonas viridiflava | reverse complement strand
GGTAAGGACATGGTTTTCTCTGAAGTGATGTTAGCGGACCGGGGTTGCGGTGGGTAACCGCTTTTTTTCCGGCAGACTTATCGTGTTCGGATGATACCCGAGCTTCGCAAAGCATGGCGCACCGTGGCGCTGGCGGCCGCGGCGCTTTTTTTCACCGATTATTTGACGGCTTATTTGACCGGCAATTCGGTGCAACTGCCGATCACTTCCATCAGGTGGTCGATGTCGACCGGCTTGACCAGATGGCGGTCGAAGCCGGCGTCGAGCACCCGCCGCAGG
>NZ_UWFA01000507.1 GCF_900601905.1 Pseudomonas viridiflava | reverse complement strand
GTCTGCGGGCCTCGCAACAACAGCAGTCCGGTCAGGATGACTTGCGCAGGCACCAGTTCCAGACCCTTGTCTACCTTGTGCTCCCAGCGGTCGGCGCGGCTGCCCATCACCAGCCGCGTCAAGCCCTGGCCTTCCAGTGCGCGCAGGCTCTGTCCAACCTGGCCCTGAGTCAGGTTCATGACCGGGTCGCGGCTGGTCTTCTGGTTGCAGGCCAGCACCAATGCATTGAGGGTCAGCGGGTAGGTCTCGGGATTGGTCGCCTGCTTTTCGATCAGGCAGCCCAGAATGCGCACTTCGGTACTGCTGGGCTGCAACGTCTCGGCAGTGTCGGAT
>NZ_UWFA01000050.1 GCF_900601905.1 Pseudomonas viridiflava | reverse complement strand
TTCAGTAGCCAGTTGCCTATGAACCTGGCCGAATGAGCACGCTGCATGCCGCAGTTGTTGCACATAAGCATGACGGATTCCTGTGTCATCCCCGATTGGGTCAGCACGACCTCTGAGTGCTCGAACGAGCCGACAGGTATTTCCCAGGACTGCGCGCTGCACGATGTGCACGCACTCATTGCCTTGACCCCTTTCAAAAACCGGATCACGTCATCAAAAAACAATTTGGGCGCATCTGCATCAAGCATCCGTTCATCCACAGGCATACATAAATCCTTTTGAATCCTTTAATTCCATTACAGCGCGGGGGTATCTCTGCCCTGCGACCGCCGTGACCTTCCGGGGAATGATTATGGCCAAACTCCATGGTTTATGAA
>NZ_UWFA01000157.1 GCF_900601905.1 Pseudomonas viridiflava | reverse complement strand
GCGGTGCTCAGGCCGGAATTGGAGCGTCTGCAGATGCCGTTCTATCTGGTACCCGGCAATCACGACGACCGCGAGCATTTGCTGGCTGCGTTTGCGGATCACGTGTACCTGCCGCTGTCCGCAGACGGTCCGCTGGACTGGGTGGTCGAGCAGCATCCGGTGCGTCTGATCGGTCTGGATTCGACCATCCCCGGCGAGCATGGCGGGCAACTCGATTATTGCCAGCTTGATTGGCTGAACGCTCAACTGTCGCGTCGCCCTGATGTGCCGACGGTGATCATCCTGCATCACCCGCCGTTCATGTCCGGCATCGGTCACATGGATCACAAGCCTTTCGGTAACGCGGTGGAGCTGGAGCGGGTCATCGCCCGGCATCCGCAGGTAGAACGTCTGTTGTGCGGGCATTTGCACCGGCCGATGC
>NZ_UWFA01000420.1 GCF_900601905.1 Pseudomonas viridiflava | reverse complement strand
ATAACCACCGTGCCGCTGATCAGCCAGCCGATATTCACTGCCAGCAGGTTGATCGAGGGCACCAGCGAGTTAGGCAGCACGTGACGACGAAACAGCGCGCCTTCACTGACCCCGCGTGCCCGTGCTGCCGTGACGTGATCGGCTTGCAGCTCCATGAGCATACTGGCGCGCAGGTTGCGGACCAGCACGGCAGACAGCGCAAGGGCGATGGTCAGGCACGGCAGCACCATGTGATGCAGCTTGTCCAGCCAGTCGCTGCCATAGCCCGACACCGGAAACC
>NZ_UWFA01000393.1 GCF_900601905.1 Pseudomonas viridiflava | reverse complement strand
GAATACTCCGACTGCTGGGTCGACGACGCCCGTCTGGTCGTGCTCAACGCCATGGCAGCCCGTGAGAACGGTTCGCACATCCACGCCCAGACTCGCTGTGTCAGCGCCCGTCGTATCAAAGGTCTGTGGCACCTGCATCTTGAGCGCAGCGACGGCAGCCTGTTTTCAATTCATGCCAAGGCGTTGGTCAACGCGGCCGGTCCGTGGGTGGCCAAGTTCATTCGTGAAGACCTGAAGCTTGAATCGGCCTACGGTATTCGCCTGATCCAGGGCAGCCACCTGATCGTGCCGAAGCTGTACGAAGGCGAGCATGCTTTCATTCTGCAGAAC
>NZ_UWFA01000256.1 GCF_900601905.1 Pseudomonas viridiflava | reverse complement strand
GGTATTACACCGTTCAACTTCCCGGCGATGGTGCCGCTGTGGATGTACCCGCTGGCCATCGCTTGTGGTAACTGCTTTATCCTCAAGCCTTCCGAGCGTGATCCGAGCTCTACGCTTTTGATTGCCGAGTTGTTGCACGAAGCCGGGCTGCCGAAGGGCGTATTGAATGTGGTGCATGGCGACAAGGTTGCGGTTGATGCGCTGATCGAAGCGCCTGAGGTCAAGGCGCTGAGTTTCGTCGGTTCTACACCGATTGCCGAGTACATCTATAAGGAAGGCGCAGCACGGGGCAAGCGCGTTCAGGCCTTGGGCGGGGCCAAGAATCATGCTGTGC
>NZ_UWFA01000160.1 GCF_900601905.1 Pseudomonas viridiflava | reverse complement strand
ACACCGGACCGCGCTGGAAGGTGTTTCTGGATTATCTGGACAATGTCCCGAACGACATTGTTTTCAATGCAGCTGCAGCGCAGGCGGCGCATTCCACATTTGCATGTTTCGAGCACTGGCTCGACGGTCAAGAGGTACTGTTATGAGCCAACTCGACAAGGACGCTTTTGAAGCGCTCCTGGCCAATTGCGCTGATGAACCTATCCAGTTTCCGCGCGCCATTCAGCCCCCTGGTCTGTTGTTTACTCTGACAGAACCCGTTCTGACCGTGCTTCAGGTAAGCGCCAACATTCATACTGTACTGGGGCTTGAG
>NZ_UWFA01000380.1 GCF_900601905.1 Pseudomonas viridiflava | reverse complement strand
TCAAAGTTTCCTCTGCAACTTCAACCACTTGCGCTTCGATCAACTTCACGTTGCTCGTTAGCGGGAGGCGAATTCTACAGCGTTACAACCTGCTGTCAACCACCTTTTTTCACCGCTTCCGATCAACCTCATCGAAACCTCTTCTTCGCCAACTTCACCGTCCAACTCATTGATTATCAAGGAGTTTTTCGTTCTGTCTGCGCCAGAAGAGGTGCGAATTATAGAGAGATTCAGAACGGCGTCAACCGTTAATTTGAACTTTTCGTGAAAAACGTACATGGCATCCATATTCATCGCTTCTATATAGAAGAGAACCTATGGGTGAGCAATATATTGCTCAATGGCAAATTGTTCCGCATCATAGCGCCCTAGCTGCTTCAATCGTCGACCCTGGACCGAAAGCCAATGACCCACAACCCGCGCGCCCTCACCACTATTGTGTTCCCCATCGGGTTGCTGCTGATTGCCATGGCGTCAATACAAACCGGGGCATCCCTGGCCAAGAGCCTTTTCCCCTTGGTCGGCGCTCAGGGCACCACTTCGCTGAGGCTGATCTTTGCCAGCGTCATCCTGCTCCTGGTACTCAGGCCCTGGCGCGCACGCTTCACTGCCAAGTCGCTACGCACCGTCTTTATTTACGGCATTGCGCTGGGCGGGATGAACTTCCTCTTCTATATGTCGTTGCGCAGCGTACCTCTGGGTATTGCGGTAGCGCTGGAATTCACCGGCCCGCTGGCGGTAGCCCTGTTCGCCTCACGCAAACCACTGGATTTCGTGTGGATCGCGCTGGCCGCTATCGGTTTGCTGCTATTGATCCCCATAGGTCAGGAAAACGCCAATCTGGACATGACAGGAGTGGCCTACGCGCTGGGCGCCGGTGTCTGCTGGGCAGCCTATATTCTGTTCGGTCAAAAGGCCGGTGAAGACAACGGCATCCAGACCGCGGCCCTGGGCGTGCTGATCGCGGCAATCTTCATTGCCCCGATCGGCGTCGTTCACGCGGGTTCGGCACTTTGGGACATCAGCCTTATACCCACCGCCATAGCCGTCGCAGTGCTGTCCACCGCCCTCCCCTACAGCCTGGAGATGGTCGCCCTGACAAGGATGCCTGCCCGCACGTTCGGCACACTGGCCAGTATCGAACCTGCATTTGGTGCATTGTCAGGAATACTGTTTCTCAGCGAGCACCTGAGCTTGCTGCAATGGCTGGCGATCAGCGCAATCATTATGGCTTCGGCCGGGGCGACCCTTACAGCACGGCGAGACGATGCGCAATTGATACCTGCAGACTGAACCTTGTTTCATTCAAATGTGCGATGTCACTAGCATTTGTAACGTCGTTGAGCCATGTTTAGGGCTTGGCGACGCTTGAATCGGATTCTCGAATCTGGCGCGGGTGTCGAGTCAGGTGGCTGTGCAATACATTTGGGCAAGCCTCTGGCTTTGGATAATTGCCAGGGTAAGGAAGGGAATGAAGTACATTTTTATAGCGCTGCTAGCCGTGATCGTTACCGGCTGTGCAGCCAACGCAAAGCCCATCAAGCAGGGAAAGCGTGGAATTCACATCAACTGCTCAGGCCTGTCCTCTTCCTGGGAGAGGTGTTACCAGATGGCAACCGATTCCTGCGTCTCGAAAAACTACCGGGTGATTGCCAAGTCCGGCGATGCAGTCGAGGACCCGGGGGACTACCCCTTCGGTTTGAATCCGGCAGGCTATACCAGCCGCAGCATGATCATCATTTGCAAGAAACCGGCTAATCCTTGAGACCACACTGGCGAGCCTGGCCGTAGCGCCCGCTCGCCGGTATGAATGCTGTCAGACGGCAACCGTTCTGGCACGAAGCCACAACAGCGCGGCGCCCTGTACCAACGGACTCAGGCGCTGATTGACTTGCGCATGATAGCCATTGAGCCAATCCCGCTCATCGTCAGTCAGTGCGCTGAGGTTCAGACAGCGGGTATCGATCGGGCAGAGAGTCAGGGTTTCGAATTCGAGAAACTCTCCAAACTCGGTTTTGCCCGCGTCACGGTTGATCACCAGGTTCTCGATTCGCACACCCCAACGGCCCGGCCGATAGGTTCCAGGCTCGATCGAAGTAATCATGCCCGGCTGCATTGCGGTCTGAGGCGTGGCGGGTGCTTGATAGGCAATCACTTGCGGACCTTCATGCACATTCAGAAAGTAACCCACCCCGTGACCCGTCCCGTGTCCGTAGTTCACGCTGTCAGCCCAGATAGGCGCGCGCGCTATCGCGTCGAGCAGCGGTGACAGGATGCCTTTCGGAAAGCGTGCACGGGACAATGCGATCACGCCCTTGAGCACCCGAGTGCAGTCAGCCTTCTGCTCTTCGCTAGGCTGCCCGATCGGGACCATCCGCGTGATATCGGTGGTGCCGCCCAGATACTGCCCGCCCGAATCGATAAGCAGCAGGCCATCGCCTTCGATCTGCGCATGCTCCTGCTCCGTAGCGCGATAGTGCGGCATGGCTCCATTGCCGTTGAAACCGGCAATCGTCGCAAAGCTAGGCGAGATATAACCGGGACGCCGTTGCCGCGCCTGGCCCAGTTTCTCGTCGATGGTCAGCTCGCTCACCGGCTCGTTGCCCAGGGCAGAATCCAGCCAGCAGAAGAATTCGCAGAGCGCCGCACCATCCTGCTCCATGGCCTGGCGAATGTGCGCGGTGTCGGCCTCACTTTTCTGCGACTTGAACAGGGTTGTGGGGTTGAGCCCTTCTACCAGCGAGACTTCAGCATCCAGGTAGTCGAGCAGCCCGCAGGTAACACGCGCCGGATCAATCAGCAGACGCGCGTCTTTGGGCACGGCCCGCAGAGCCACACCGATCTGGGTGTACTCAACCAGCGTGATGCCGTCCTGCTCAAGGCTCTGACGAACACGGGCATCGACTTTTTTCGAGTCCACAAACAGATTTACGCTGTTGGGCCCGATCAAAGCGAACGATATGAACACTGGATTGAAGGAAACGTCTGCACCGCGCAGGTTGAATAACCAGGCGATGTCATCCAGTGTCGCAATGAAATGCCAGTCAGCCCCGCGCTCGGCGATCACCTCACGCAGGCGCGACAGCTTTTCGACTCGTCCCACAGATGCCTGCGGCGGCAGATGCTCGTATATCAGGTTGGTCGGCAGCGCCGGACGATCCTGCCAAAGCTCGGTGAGCAGATCCATATCGGTGCGCAGACGAGCGCCGCACTCGTAAAGCTTACTGGCCAGGGTGCGTGCCGAGGCGACCGCCAAAACCGCGCCATCGACCGCCACAACCGAATCGGCTTTGGCCTGCTCGGCGAGCCATTCCAGCGGACCTTGCTGACCCGGCATGAGTTTGACCAATTCGATACCGCTGCCCGCCAGCTCCTTCGTTGCCTGCTCCCAATAGCGGCTGTCAGCCCAAACGCCAGCAAAGGTCTGGGTGATGATCAGCGTACCCACCGAACCATGGAAACCAGACAACCACTGCCGCCCCTGCCAATACCCCGGCAAGTACTCGGAGAGATGCGGGTCAGCCGAGGGCACCAGGTAAGCATCGATCCCCTCCCGACTCATCAAGGCCCGGGTTTGGGCGAGGCGTTGCGCGACTGCGGCGCTGGTTTCCGATTGCTTGCTCATTGGTTCTCCTGCTGACCCGAAAATTGACCTGTGACGGGGCAGATAATGGAGCACCTGTCAGGACTGAGCAACCGCCCAGAACGCTGGCTGCACTCGCGCGGCCTTTATGAGGCTGGCGGCGCGATCAATATCGTCCTCGCCGGTGAAGCGTCCGAGACTCAAACGGATGGTCTGGCTCGCGGCCTTGGCATCGTGCCCAAGGGCCATAAGGACATGCGAGGGGGTGTTTTTTGCCGAGTTGCACGCTGAGGTCGCGGAAAAGGCGATGCCGTGGCCCAGAACATTGAAATCCACATCATTGCTGCCAAACGTCAGGCTCAACGTGTGAGCAATACGCTGCTGCGCATCGCCGTTGATGCGTAATCCCGGCACATCGGACAACAGGCGACAAAGCCGTTGATGCAGACGCCGGATCTGTTCGCCCTCCTCCTCGAACACTTGCTGAGCCAGCGCAAATGCCGCTCCCATACCTGCAATCTGATGGGTAGCCAGCGTTCCGGAGCGCAAGCCGTTCTCGTGTCCGCCACCATGGATCTGCGCCGCGATCCGCTGCTCGGCTCGCGGGCCAACATAGAGCGCACCAATGCCTTTGGGGCCATAGATCTTATGTGCCGAGAACGACATCAGATCCACGGCCAGTTCAGCCAGATCAATCCTGACCTTGCCCGCCCCTTGTGCGGCGTCGACGTGGAACAGCGCGCCGTGTTCACGAACGCGCTTGCCGATCACGGCTATATCATTGAGCGTGCCGAGTTCGTTGTTGACCACCATCAGCGAAACCAGAAACGTGTCTTCACGCAGGGCACCCAGCACCGCCTCCACAGAGATCAGACCATTAGCGTCGGGTGCCAGATAAGTGACCTCGACGCCATCCTCCTGCAGTTGTGCGGCGGTATCGAGGACTGCCTTGTGCTCAATCTGGCTGGTGATGATATGGCCCTTTGCTCCTTGGTGGAGCCGGGCATAGCTGTGGGCAACACCCTTGAGTGCCAGGTTATTGGATTCCGTGGCCCCTGAAGTCCAGATGATTTGCCGGGCCTGAGCGCCGATGAGGTCGGCAACCTGCTGGCGCGCGAGGTCCACGGCGGACCGGGCCTGGCGGCCATAGCCATGGGAGCTGGACGCCGGATTACCAAAGGTACCGGTGCTGCCAAGGCATTGCACCATGACTTCAATGACACGCTCATCAACTGGAGTGGTAGCAGCGTAGTCAAAATACAGCGCAAGATTTTCCATTAACGTCACCCCGAAATGCACAGCACGGTCTGCCGGGCTGTTTGCGTAATACGAGTCGCGATTGCTGCGACATGAATAGTGAAGCCATGGAACGCATCATGCACGAAACTACATAGATCAAAAAATTATTAATTATTATTTATATATTCCAGGAAGAAATATAAGATGATACCTCTCTGATCACGGCAACCGCCTCTATGGCGAACCTGCAACCAACACAGGCGCAAACAAAGTAGCGTTCAGCTTCTTTTCCAAAGCCATGGCTTTTGCCCATGGCCTTCATTCAGAAACTAATGACGAACTAATGACCGCAGTATTAAAAAGCACTGCACTGCTTTTAAAACTGCAACTAGTTGCTCACGACGCGCGACCAACTTCTGACGTTAAAAAAACGACTCCGGGCGTGGATCAGGCCGATTCAGGTTGGATGTAAAACCGCCCAAAAACCGTCGCCGCACCGAAGCGGTGCGCGTGATGTTTTTTTGACTGATAACAATATCAATGACTTAGCACAAAACAAAAACCACTTATCAAAAATTTAACAGAAACTTGACGAAATAATTTGACAGAAACCTCGCCCACAACGATATATAGGCGTGTCGAACACTTCCAAGCCTGTGCAGCACTGCCATAGAGCAATGCGCTGGAATTGTTAAGCCAACACCCCTTGTTCTGCCCAGACGTTACTTACCTGTACGGTGCGCTGTTTGCGCCGATGAACGTCTTTTGATCATTACAAACCGAAAGATTACTGAGTGTGCTCGGTGTGGCGGTAGCTTTGTCTGCCATTCAGTCCGCTGCACGGCTGTTTACTCCAACGGTTGATCGTTTACTGCACATTGTCTGCGCATCTGGATCTGCCGATTCGGGCGGTAGCGTGGTTTTTAGCGTGATGAGTCCATGGATCCAGGGCCCGGCGCCTTATCTGGCGTTTGGCCTCACCGACATCAAGGATGTGTATCGATGCCAGTCTCATTCAACATGCCACCCCAGCAGATCAGGCACATGGCTGACGACATTGATGCGTCGGGGTTTACCCGGATGCGTGATGCCCTAAGCGCCGCTGAATTGCAGCAGCTGCGCGACTACACCCAGGGTCAGGCGCAACTGCATCGAGGTGAATACTTTGCCCATCACGGCGAACAATCACTCGCCGACTGCCCACTGGCGAGCATCTGGGCCGACCCGGATTTCAAGACACTGCTCGCCCGGCTTTATCACCATGGCTTCGAAGCTGATCCGGCCAGCCAGCAGATTTTCCCGGTGTTGCGCTGTGTTCAGGGCAACCAGGGCCAGCGTGAGTCCAACAGTTTCCACTTCGATGCCAGCCTGGTAACGGTGCTGGTGCCGATTTTCATCCCCAGTGAAGCCGAACAACGCGGCGACCTGATGCTGTTCCCGAACTTGCGCAAGGCGCATCGCAACGTGCTGGTCAATGTCGTGCAAAAAGCCCTTGTGCAGAACCGCCTCGCTCGCAAACTTCTGGTCATGGGCATCAACCGCGGCTGGCTCAAGCCCCGGACGCTGCCGTTGGTTCCGGGCGATATCTACCTGTTCTGGGGCTACCGCACCTTGCATGCCAACCAGGCATGCAGCCCCGGTGTCATGCGGGCCACGGCAATCTTTCATTTCGGCGACCCGCATGCGGGCAGCCTGAGCACACGCCTGATCCTGCGCTTGAACCAGCGCCGGGCGCGACTGGCCAGCCGCAAGGCCGGGCCAGGGCCCACCCAACCCACAGCGCTGTAACCCCCCGACAGTTCAACCCAGTGCACCGCGTTCAGCGTCAAACATGGAGGCTTCGATGATCAACGTAACCAAATCCTACCTGGGTGATATCGACAGGTTCAAAAAATATGTCGAGGGTATTTACGCTCGCGGCTGGCTGACCAATCACGGGCCGCTGGTGACTGAACTCGAAGAGCGCCTCAAGGATTATCTGGGCGTCAAACACATCATCCTGACCAATAACGGCACTCTGGCGTTGCAGGTCGCTTATCGCGCACTGAACCTGAGCGGCAGCGCGGTGACCACGCCGTTCAGCTTTGTCGCCACCAGCAGCACTCTGCAATGGGAAGGCATTCGTCCGCTGTTTGCCGACATCGACCCAAACACCTGGAATATTGCGCCGGAACACATCGAGCGCTCCATCCAGGCAGACACCACGGCCATCGTCGGCACTCACGTGTTCGGTAATCCTTGTGCGGTCGAGCGCATCGAGCAGATAGCGCTGCAGCACAAGCTCAAGGTGGTCTACGACGGCGCCCATGCATTCGCCGTACGCCATGCGGGCCAGTCAGTGCTCAACTGGGGTGACGTCAGCACCCTGAGTTTTCACGCCACCAAGCTGTTTCACACCATTGAAGGCGGCGCGATCATCACCAATGACGAGGAGATCGCCAAGCGCGCCTTTCTGCTGTGCAACTTCGGCATTGCCGACATCGACAAAATCGACGGCATCGGGATTAACGCCAAGCTCAACGAATTTTCCGCAGCCATGGGCCTGTGCATTCTCGACGACATCGAGAACATCCTCGAAGAGCGCGCTGAAATTGCCTACCGCTACACCTCGCGGCTGGAAAACTATCTCGACCTGCAACAGGCAGAGCCGGACAGCCAGCTCAATCACAGCTATTACCCGATTGCCCTGCGGGACGAGCAACAATTGCTTCGTGCGCGGGCCGCCTTGAATCATCGGGATATCAACCCGCGCCGCTATTTCTACCCCTCGCTGGACACCCTCGAGTATCTGCAGCCGCAAGTGGCGCAGACCCAGTCCCGGTCACTGAGCGAACGTGTGCTGTGCCTGCCGATTTATCCTGGCCTGCAGCGTCACGACCAGGACAAAGTCATCAATACCCTGATCGAAGAATGCAGCGTCAGCGATGTGCATTACGTCAGCTCAGCCGTCGCTCAGGCAGTTTAAGACCATGCACACCAAACGCTCCGTCATCCGCAACACAGCCTTGAGCTATGCCGGTCAGGCTTACGTGCTGCTGGTGGGGATTCTGATCCTGCCTTTCTACCTTGGTCACCTGGGTGCCGAAGCGTACGGCCTGATCGGTTTCTTTGCGGTGATGCAGGCCTGGCTGCAATTACTCGACGCTGGCATGTCACCCAGCCTGGTGCGAGCGGTTGCGCATCAGCAGGGCACGCCAGCCAGCGAGCGCAACGCTGGGCAGTTACTGCGCTCGTTCGAGCTTCTCTTCCTGCCCCTGGCGGTCCTGTCGTGTGTGGCGATCTACCTGAGCAGCCCGTGGATTGCACTTCAGTGGCTCAATGCCAACGAACTGCAACCGCAAACGCTGATCCACTGCATCAGCCTGATGGGTGTGGTGATTGCGCTGCGGCTGTATTCGACGTTGTACAAAAGCGGTATTCAGGGCCTGGAGCAACACGCCTGGCTGAATATTGCCAATATCGTCATCGCTACCCTGCGTTATTTCGGTGGCCTGTTGCTGGTCAGCGAGTATTCACAGGATCCCGTGGACTTCTTCACGTTCCAGGTGTTGGTTGGCCTGGTGGAAACCCTCATATTCGCCGTTCGTGCCTGGCAGCAGATGCCCACGCCCCACTGGCTGACGGGCTTTAACTGGGCGCTGGTCAAACCGATCCTGCCCTTCGCCGCAAGCATGTCGCTGACTGCCGTGTTGTGGATCGTACTGACCCAGATCGACAAAGTGCTGCTCTCGGAACTGTTGCCTCTGGATCAGTACGGCTACTTCTCGCTGGTAGCGCTGATCACCACCGGGATCATGATGCTCAGCAACCCGCTGGCCCAGACCCTGCTGCCACGCCTGACCGTATTGATGGCCGAGGGTCGCGAGGCGGACATGCATGCGCTGTTCCTGGCCGCCAACCGGTTCGTCTGCACGTTTCTGTTCCCCCTGGCGGCGCTGATTGCCCTGCATGGCCAGTTTCTGATTTATGCCTGGACCGGCGACTGGAACGCGGCCCGCTGGAGCCAGCAGATCCTCGGCTGGTATGCCCTGGGCAGCGCCATCATGGCCATGAGCGCTTTTCAGTTTTACCTGCAATACGCCCACGGCCAGATGCGCCTGCATGTCTGGTACAGCGTGATTTCCACGCTGGTCACCGTGCCGGTGATGTTCATCGCCATCCACTATCACGGTGCTTATGGCGCAGCCCTGGCCTGGTTCTCCCTGCGCGCGGTGTCGTTTGCCATCTGGCCGGTGATTGTCCACCAGCGCCTGGCCCCCGGCATTCATGGTCAATGGCTGCGCGACATTATTCGCATCAGCCTCATGAGCGCGCTGGGGCTGGCGGTCAGCGAGCCGTTATTCCTGCTGATCGCTGGCGAAGATCGGCTCAGCATTTTCCTGGGTCTGGCACTGAGTGGCCTGATCACTCTGCTAGTGGTCGCGGCCAGCTACAAACCTCTGGCCCTGAAAATCTTTGTTCTGTTCAGTAAACCGAGTACATGAGCCATGGATGAAATCATGAACACTGCAATGCCCGAAACGGCACGCCCGCCCTTGGTGAGTATCGTTTGCCCGGCTTACAACCAGGAGGCATTCATTGCCCAGACCCTGGACAGCTTTCTGGCGCAACAGACCACTTTCAGTTTCGAGATTCTAATCAACGATGACGCATCCACCGACGGCACGGCCAGGATCATTGCGGATTACACGCGGCGTTACCCGTCGATCATCAGGCCGTTCTATGAAACGCTGAATCAGTATCAGCACGGGCGCCCCTGCGTTCCGGGGCTGTTTGCCAAGGCCCGCGGCCGCTACATCGCCTACTGCGAAGCCGACGACTATTGGACCGACCCGCGCAAGCTGCAGCTCCAGGTCGATTTTCTCGAAAACCATCCGGATTACGTGATCACCTATCACGACGCCATGGCGTTCGACAGCGAAGGCGAAAAAGGCATCCAGCTGCAAGGCAGACTGCGCGGCGATGCCACTGCACTGGAGTTGCAGAAGGCGCGCCCGATTTCGACCCTGACAGTGTGTTTCCGCAACGTCCTGACCAGCCTGCCGCCGGAACTGCTGATGCCGGTAGCGCCGCTCAATGACCTGTGCTGGTGGTCATTGCTGGGAGCATTCGGCAAGGGCAAATTCATGGCCGACATCAAGCCCGCTGCCTATCGCATGCACCCGGGCGGGATCTTTTCCATGCGCAGCCACAAACGCAAGCTGCACATGAGCCTGCAGACCAACAGCAGCCTGGCCAACTACTACCATCGGCTGGGCAATCAGGAACTGTACGAACACTTCATCGAGCAGGTGTTCTGCCTCTCGCTGTCGGCGCTCGGCCCGCCCCATAAGCTGCGGGCCATGCTGATGGCGGCACGCAACATGAGTCTCAACCTTGGCAAACGGCTGATGCCCACGACCAGTAAAGGCCATGTTCAGTAACGTCCTGGTGATTTGCGTCGGCAACATCTGCCGCAGCCCCATGGCTGAAGCGTTGCTGCGCCAGCGCTCGGTCGCGGCGCAGGTGCAGATCACCTCGGCGGGCACCCACGCACTGGCGGGACATCCCATGGATCCCACGGCGCAAGCGGTGCTGCGGATCAATCGGGTGCCAGGCATTCACCACCTCGCACGCCAGATAGAAAGGCCCATGTTGCATCGCGCGGAGCTGATTCTGTTGATGGAGCAGACTCAACTCGACAGCGTGCTCAAGCTCGCTCCGGAAGTACGCGGCAAGACGTTTCTGATCGGCAAATGGCAACACCATATGGAAATAGCCGACCCCTATCGGCAACCACAATTAGCCTTTGAACAGACCTACGAGCAGCTCTCGAGATGCGTCGACGACTGGCTACCTTATCTTCAGTCAGGAGAAACAAGATAAATGACCGCTATGAACCGTTCTTCCCTGGATTACTACCAGGACTCCCGGATCGATTTGGCAACTATCTTGCGCACATTGTTTGATCACAAACGCCTGATCATCGTGGTCGTCGGGTTCTTCGCGCTAGTCGGGGTGGCATACGCGGTGCTGTCCACGCCGATCTACCAGGCCAACGCGATGATCCAGATCGAGCCGAAAAAAGTCGGCATCGAAGGCACGCCGGAAGTCTCCAGCAAGCCCATGTCAGTCTCCCAGGCAACCACCGAAATCGAATTGATCAAGTCCCGCGCCGTACTGGGCAAAGTCGTCGAAGACCTCAAGCTGAACATCGTCCAGGGCCCTAAATACTTCCCGGTGATTGGCCCCTACTTGAACCGCACCTTCGAGCCACAGCGTGAAAATGCCCTGGCCGAGCCCATGTTCGGCCTGACCAGCTACGCCTGGGGTGGCGAAAAGATCGACGTATTCCAACTGGAAGTCCCTGAAAGCCTGCTGGGCGAAAACCTGATTCTGGTGGCGGGCAAGCCCGGGTTTTTCTCACTGTATGACAAGGACCGCAACCTGTTGCTCAGCGGTGCCATCAATCAGACGGTTGAAGGCCATGGCGCGAAAATCCAGGTCGCGACCCTCAATGCCCGCCCCGGCACTGAATTCAATGTGAGCAAACTGCGCACCCTGACCGGCGCGCTGATCTATCAGAACCGCCTGAAGATCACCGAGGCCGGCAAGGACTCGGGCATCATTTATCTGTCCATCCAGGACCCGGACCCGGCCAAGGCCAACAAGGTGCTCAACGAGGTCAGCCGGCTGTATGTCCGCCAGAACGTTGAACGCAGCTCGGCCGAAGCCGCCCAGCGGCTGGAGTTTCTGCGCTCGCAGCTGCCCACGGTGCGCAAGCAACTGGAAGATTCGGAAATCGCGCTGAATAAATTCCAGACCAGCGCCAAATCAGTGGACCTGAGCATTGAAACCAAAGGCATTCTGGATCAGGTAGTGACGCTCGATTCAATGCTCTCGGAACTCAAGCTCAAGCGTGTGGAAATCGAGCGTCTTTACACCCACGAGCACCCGACCTACCGCGGGCTGATGAACCAGATGAGTCAGCTGGAAGCCCAAAAACAGGGGCTCCTGAAAAAAATCGAGGGGTTGCCTGTTACCCAGCAAGAGTTGCTGCGCCTGACCCGCGACATGCAGGTCACCAGCCAGACCTACACCCTGATGCTGAACAAGAGCCAGGAGCAGGACATTCTTCGGGCAGGCAGTATCGGCAACGTGCGGATCATCGACAATGCCGACGCCAACATTGAAGCGCCGGTCAAACCGATGAAGAAACTCATCCTGCTGATAGCCGTGCTGCTCGGCGCGCTGGTGGCTGTGGCCATCGTGTTCGTCCGCCAGGCGTTCTACCGCGGCGTCGACAATCCGGAAGTCATCGAAAACATCGGCATGCCGGTCTACGCCTCGCTGCCCTTCTCGCGCCAGCAGGAGCGGCTGGAAAAGAACAGCCAGGGCCGAGCCAGAGAATCGAAGCTGCTCAGCGTATCGGCACCGACTGAACTGGCAGTGGAATCCTTGCGCAGCCTGCGTACCAGCCTGCACTTCGCCATGCTGGAAGCGCGCAATAACGTGCTGATGATTTCCAGCCCTTCGCCGGGTGCCGGCAAGTCATTCGTGTCCAGCAACCTGGCGGTGATCATCGCCCAGACCGGCAAGCGAGTGCTGCTGATCGATGCCGACATGCGCAAAGGCTACCTGCACAAGATTTTCGGCCTGCAACCCAAGCACGGCCTTTCCGACACCCTGGCCGCGCGTCTGAGCAGCACCGACGTGATCAACCATACCGAAGTGCGCAATCTGGACATGATGTCCTGCGGCTTCATGGCCCCCAACCCGTCAGAGCTGTTGATGCATGACAACTTCAACAAGATGCTCACCGAGCTTTCACCGCTCTACGACCTGATTCTGGTCGACACCCCGCCGATTCTCGCGGTCACCGATGCAACGTTGGTCGGGCGTCAGGCAGGCACCTGCCTGCTGGTGACGCGCTTCGGCCTGACCACCGTGAAGGAGATCGAGGCCTGCAAGCGCCGACTCGGCCAGAACGGCGTGGTCATCAAGGGCGCGATCTTCAACGGCGTGCTGCGCAAGGCTTCGACCGCCGACTACGACTGCGCGGCGTATGGCTACAACTACAGCCCGACCCGCAAATAACCGGACAACCGACAAGGCACGCTTCGCTCACACACTCAAGGAGTTACGTATGGCCAGGACCATTGCAATGATGCAGCCCTATCTCTTCCCCTATCTGGGGTACTTCCAACTCATCGCGGCAGCAGATGTCTTCGTCCTTGGCGACGACCTGCAATACATCCGGTCCGGGTGGGTCAATCGCAATCGGATCCTGCAGAACGGTGACGCCAAGCTGATCACCTTTCCCCTCAAGCGCGATCACTTCGAACTGCCGATCAATCAGCGTCAGTTGTCCGACACCTTCGAAGAAGAAGCAGACCGGCTGATAAACTTGATCTGCCAGAGCTATCGCAAGGCCCCTTACTACGCCCAGGTGATGCCGCTGCTGGAGCGCCTGATCCGTTTCCCGCAACAGAATCTGGCGCTGTACACCGAACACGCGATCCGAGAGCTGTGCGCCTATCTGCATATCGTCACGCCGATCCTGCGGGGCTCGGATCTGAAGCTCAAATCCTGCCTGGACAAGCAGGACCGGGTGATCAACGTCTCCCATACGTTTGCCGCCACCACGTTCCTCAACCCGATCGGCGGTGTGGAGCTGTACGACCGCGAACATTTCGCGCGCAACGGCTTGCTGGTGCGCTTCTTCAAGATGGAAGACGTGGTGTACCGCCAGTTCGGCCAGCCGTTCGTGCCGCAGCTGTCGATTATCGACGTGCTGATGTTCAACTGCATCGAACAGGTGCAGGCCATGCTCGACTGCTACAGCGTGTCTGATGGCACACCTTCAACCGAAGCCGACCTGCTGGCGACGCTGACCCGTCAGGCCGACGTTGTGTCGCTCCTTCCCGCTCGCCTTGCAGTGGAATGAAACCATGCCCATGACCGACAGCCCTGCCCGCTGGTACTTGATCCAGACCAAACCGCGTCAGGAAGCACGCGCTCAGGAACATTTGCAGCGTCAGCATTTCGAGTGCTACCGGCCCCTGAAGGCCACTGACGGCAAAAAGCGCAGCCCGCGCGCCGCCAGTGAAGAAGAGTTGTTCCCGGGCTATCTGTTTATTCGCATGGACCAGGTGCATGACAACTGGTACCCGATTCGCTCGACCCGTGGCGTGGCCAGGATCGTGACGTTCGGCGGTACGCCTGTGCCGGTGCAGGACACGCTGATCGAGCAGATTCGCCAGCGGCTGCACGCGGCGCCCGCCGTTATGCCGTTCAAGCAGGGCGAGCATGTGCGGGTCAACGCGGGTGGGTTGTGCGACATCGAGGCGATTTTTGTGTCTGCGGACGGCACCGAACGGGCGGTGATTTTGCTTAACCTGCTGCAGCGGGAGCAGAAAGTGGTGCTGCCGATCAGCAGTCTTTTGCGGATGGAGGCCAGGGTTTGATTAAGCTTCTGGGTTTGTGTGGGTATCTACATATTTTTCTATAGATGGTTTTGTGTACATATCCATTAGCCAGGTAACGGCTACTTAGGGTTCCGCTCTTACAGCGGGTCACTTTTGGCAAACGCCCCAAAAGTGAGGGCCGTAAGGGCGCAACCAATAGCAGCCGTTACCGCAGCAATGGCTATGTACACAAACTGTGCAGATACCCATGCCTACCGCCCCCTACAGAACACCGCCCCTCCAAACATCCTTGTTTCAAAACCGGAACCTCACCATGACGCAACTCACAACGCTGGTGACGCTCACCTATGGTGACCGTTTCAACTACCTGCACACCCTGGTCAGCCGCTCGCTGGAAAGCCCGCTGATCGACCGGGTGATCATCGTCAGCAACGCCTCCACCGCCCCTCTGGAAATCTTGTGCACTACCTGGCCAGGACAGGTCGAGGTCATCTATCTGGACAGCAACACCGGCTCGGCCAAGGGCTATTCAGTAGGGATCAAGGCGGCACTCGATGCCGGGGCCGAATATATCTGGCTGATGGACGACGACAACGCGCCGACCATCAACGCCATCGCGACGCTGCACAAGCATCTGCGCGAACGTCAGGCCATTGATGGTCCGGACAAGGCCGCCGTACTCGGTTTCCGGCCGACCCATCAGGCAGACATTGCCGCCGGGGTGCCCAAGCGTTTTGCCATCCAGCGCCGTTCGAGCTTTTTCGGCTTTCACGTGGCGCAGTTGCCT
Organism: Pseudomonas viridiflava; assembly: GCF_900601905.1. Lineage (GTDB taxonomy): Bacteria > Pseudomonadota > Gammaproteobacteria > Pseudomonadales > Pseudomonadaceae > Aquipseudomonas. The sequence goes on along the minus strand of NZ_UWFA01000380.1, from coordinate 268,894 downwards.
TACAAGATCTGGCGTCGTTTGCCATGGGGCCAACCCCAGGGCAAGTACAAAACCATTCCCAGCGTGCAATTGCCATTCGCCACCTATGGCGGACTGCTGGCGCATCGCAGCTTATATCAACGCATCGGCCTGCCCCTTGACGCCCTGATGCTCTACGCCGACGACAGCGAATACACCTGGCGGATCACCGCCGGTGGCGGGCGGATTTTCCTGATCCCTGAAGCCTTGCTCGACGATCTGGAGGACTCATGGAACATCAAGGCGCGGACCAGCAACATCTACGAAAGCTTCCTGCTTGGCGGCTCGGACCTAAGGGCCTATTACGGCGCCCGTAACCAGGCCTGGTTCGACAAGAATGTCTGGGCCTCGTCGGCACTGCTCTACAGCTTCAACCGCTGGGTGTTCTTCCGCCTGCTGCGCCTGATCGCCAAACGCCGGGGGGCCGAACAACGCCTGGGGCTGATCGAGCAAGCCATCGCGGACGGCGAATCCGGTGTGTTGGGCCTGCACAAGTCGTATCCGCTATGAGGGCCCTGTTCATCAATAGCCTGTACGCCCCGAACATCGGTGGCGGTGCAGAAATCATCCTGCAGCGCACGGTCGAAGGTTTGCAGCATCGCGGCTATCAAGTGGCGGTACTGGCTACCGGCGCCGAACCGGGCCTGCACGTTGAATGCGTCAATCAGGTCAAGGTCTATCGCGCCGGCCTGCGCAATTTCTATTGGCACTTCTCGGCCCAGCGCCCGGGCCGTCTGGCACGATTGGGCTGGCACCTGCGCGACCGCTACAACGCCGCCATGCGTGACTACGTAAAACGTGTGATCGAACTGGAGAAGCCAGACCTGGTGGTGTGCCACAACCTCAGTGGCTGGTCGGTCTCGGCCTGGGACGAGATCACCGCCGCCGGGCTGCCGATCGTTCAGGTGCTGCACGACCTTTATCTGCTGTGCCCGAGCAGCACCATGTTCAGCAAAGGCCGGAGTTGCCAGCAGCAATGTGGCCGCTGCGAACGCTTTCGTCGTGGCCATGATCAACGCTCGGCCCAGGTCAAAACCGTGGTCGGCGTCAGTCGCTTCATGCTCGACACCCTGCAGGCCCGAGGTTACTTCAAGGGCGCTCGCAACTACGTGGTGCATAACGCCAGCCCGGCCCCCGGCATCGGGACTGCGCAACCGGTCGCTGCCAAACCGGCCGCGTCGGACGCCAACCCGGCGCCACTGCGTTTTGGCTACATGGGCACCCTGTCCGAGCCCAAAGGCCTGCGCTGGCTGATCGAGCAATTCCAACGGCTACCGATTGATGCCACGTTGCAGATCGCGGGGCGCGGGCAGCTCGATGATGAGGCGCGCTTCAAGGCCATGGTCACCTCGCCACGGGTGAGCTTTGTCGGCTACCGCTCACCGGAACAGTTTTACAGGCAGATCGACGTGGCGATCGTCCCGTCGATCTGGAGCGAGGCGTTCGGCATGGTTGCCGTTGAAGCCTGCGCCTATTCGAAACCGGTGATCGCCAGCCGTATGGGAGGGCTTCCCGAGATCATTCAGGATCAGCTCAACGGTTTGCTGTGCTGCCCCGACGATCCGGACTCTCTGGGCGTGGCAATGCTCAAATTGCATCAGCAGCCCGCGTTGCTGGCGCGTCTGAGCGCCCAGGCCCGTGTCAGTGTTGCATCGTTGACGGACCTGGACCTGATGCTCGACAGCTACGAAGTCATTTTCGTACAAACCTTACTGGACGGGGTTGTGCCCCAGAACGAGCTTTCGCTGTCACGCCCCGCCTAGGGCAACCCCTTGGCATTCCGGACCGTGCCTCTTCATTGAGACCAGACATGTCAAAGCCGCCCCAGACACTGCTGCGAAATCCGCTCACGTTATTGTTGTTAAACCTGCTGCTCAGTTGCATGGCGATGGCCGATGAACGCTTCATCATCGGCGTCGACACTCACTTGATGAACAAGAGCAGCTCTTCGGCCAAGGCCTTGCAACTGCTGGAAGAAGCCGGTGTGGATTCGGTCCGTGACGACGCCTACTGGTCAACGGCCGAACAGCGACGCGGCCAGTTGCGCATCGACCCCGCCTGGCAAGCTTATTTGAGCAAGGCCCGGGAACATCGATTGCGGCCTTTGCTGGTGCTGGGCTATGGCAACCCGAACTACGGCAACTACACCAAACCGCGCTATCCGCCGATCAAGCAGGCATTCGGCGATTACGCCGGTTTCGTCAGCAAGGCGCTGGCGGGCAGTGTCGATTTTTACGAAATCTGGAATGAGTGGGACAAGGAAAACCCGGTGGATCCGCTGCTCGCCAGCGACTACAGCAACCTCATCGAAGAGACGGCCCTGAAGCTGCGACAACAGCAAAAACCACCGACGATCCTCGCCGGTGCCGTGACCAGTCAGGGCATGGATCTGGGCTTCGCGGACCGGTTGATCGAGGCAGGCCTGCTCAACCATGTGGATGGCTTGTCACTGCACCCTTATGTGCATTGCCGCCATGAAGAACGGCATACGCCAGAGCGCTGGATTTCCTGGTTACGCTGGGTCAACGCCGACCTCAGGGCGCTGGCCGCCCGACCGGTTCCGCTGTACCTGACGGAAATGGGCTGGCCCAGTAACCAGGGCAAATGTGGCATCAGCGAACAGACCCAGGCGGCCTATCTGGCCCGCAGTTATTTTCTGGCGCAGACCCTGCCGGACATCAAAGGCCTGTGGTGGTACGACTTGCTCAATGATGGCAGCGACCCGCGGGACCCGGAACAGAACTTTGGCCTGCTCCACCAGGACCTGTCGGTGAAGCCAGCTTACCTGACGCTCAAAGCCATCAGCCCGATCCTGCATGAATACCGCTATGACCCTGAAAAAAGCCGCGAACTGGATACCACGTATCTGCTGCGCTTCGCCAAAGGCTCGGAACAGATCCTGGTGGCCTGGACCACCGGCCTGCCGCGTTCGATACAGGTCGATGCCAGCAGCGTGCAGCCGGGCAATGTGTTGATGATCGACAGCGGCCAGCCCCAGCGTGGCGAGATCGATACCGGGATTGCCTGGAACTGCAACGACAGTCGTTGTTCGGCGCAGATATCGGTCAATGAATTTCCCAGGATTATCCGCCTGGGCACCAAGCCGCCGCTGTTTGCGCAGTGAATTACCGGACTGGATCACAGAGATCCGTGGGAGCGAGTTTGCTCGCGAAGAACGACGACGCGGTACGCCTGCTAGACCGAGGTGGCTGTATCGCGGGCAAGCCTCGCTCCCACAGGGTTCGGTGATCGCCTTTGCGAGTGGTGCTTGCTCGCGAAGAATGACGACGCGGTACGCCTGCTAGACCGAGGTGCATGTATCGCGGGCAAGCCTCGCTCCCACAGGGTTCGGTGATCGCCTTTGCGAGCGGTGCTTGCTCGCCAAGAGAGATGACGCGGTATGCCTGCTAGACCGAGGTGGCTGTATCGCGGGCAAGCCTCGCTCCCACAGGGTTCGGTGATCGCCTTTGCGAGCGGTGCTTGCTCGCCAAGAGAGATGACGCGGTATGCCTGCTGAACCGAAGCGCCTGTATCGCGGGCAAGCACGCTCCCACAGATATTGTTGAACCTGAACTACCACCCAAACCCAGCGCAAGGACGCCGTCCCATGATCGTGATCAACGCCCGCTTTCTGACTCAGGAAATACGTGGAGTTCAGCGTTTTGCGCAACAGATCTGCCTGGCGCTCAAACGCCTGCGCAACGACGTTGTGTTCGTTGCCCCGCATGACGTCAGGATGCACGAGAGTGCCAAGGACCTGGACGTGCAAATCATCGGCCGCAACACCGGTCATCTCTGGGAGCAGATTGATCTGCCGCTCTATCTGCTGCGCCAGGGCAGCCCTTTGCTGGTTTCGCTATGCAGCACTGCGCCGGTGCTTTACGGCAACCAGATCGCAACCCACCACGACATCAACTATGTGCGCTATCCACAAAGTTATTCGCTGGCGTTCCGCGCCGTCTATCGGACCCTTACGCCCATCCTGTTGCGACGGGTCAAGGCACTGCTGACCGTGAGCAGTTTTTCCAGAGGGGAGATTTCGTCTTTCTACGGGTTCCCGACCAAGCGCATTTTTGTCGTACCCAACGCGGTAAGCGAGGCGTTCAAACCCGCGTCCACCGACGCCAGCACGCCCTACCTGCTGGCCGTCTCATCGCCCAGCGCGCACAAGAACTTCAACCGCATGATCCAGGCATTCCTGACCCTGCGTGATCATGACGACCTGCAACTGCATATCGTCGGCGCGGCCAGTGAAATCTTTGCCGATCCGCAGTTGCAGCATCTGGCCTGTCGTGACCCACGCATTCGCTTCCTCGGGCGCCTGAACGATGCCGAACTGATCGAGCAATACCAGGGCGCTACGGCGTTTGTATTCCCGTCGTTGTACGAAGGGTTCGGTATTCCCCCACTCGAAGCTCAGGCCTGCGGCTGCCCGGTGCTGGCCGCCAACGCGGCGTCGATTCCGGAAGTGCTGCAAGCCAGCGCGCTGTATTTCGACCCATTGGATGTGGCGCACATTGCCGCAGCCATGCAGCGCATCCTTAGCGACATGCCACTGCGCAGAGCCTTGCGCCGCCGGGGTTTGAACAACGTGGAACGGTTTTGCTGGGACGATTCGGCGCTACGTGTCTCGCAACGTATCGACGCGTTGTCGAGCCACAAAGGTGTCCCGGAACGACGACACTCCGTCGCCGGATCATCCACGGACAAGGGGTGAGGCGTGGTCATGAAGCGGCTGGACTATCTGGACGCCCTGCGCGGCATTGCAGCCTTGATGGTGGTTTTTACCCATGTGTACGCACCGCTGCTAGGCGATGTCTGGTTATTTCGCGAGCTGCTGGACATCGGCAAGCTCGGGGTCCTGTGGTTTTTCATGATCAGTGGCGTGGTCATCCCGTTCAGCCTGCGTCCAGTCACCGACGGCCCACGGCGGTTTGTCATTTCGCGCATCCTGCGGCTTTACCCCGCGTACTGGCTGTCCCTGCTGCTGTACCTGACGATGCTGCACCTGAGCGGAGGGTTTTTCCCACCCTGGGCGCAGGTGATGGCCAATGCGACCATGCTGCAGGCGCTGCTGGGTTTCGATGATGTCATCGGTCTGTACTGGACGCTGTTCATTGAGCTGGTTTTCTACGCACTGTGCCTGCTCTTGTTTTTCACCGGCAGACTCTACGACCTGGCCACTCGCACCCGCTGCGCCCTGGGCATGCTGCTGCTGGGCCTGGCGCTGGCGGTGCTGCGCGATCTGACCGAGCGCAAATTGCCCGTGGCCTTGCCATTGGCGCTGTCGTTGATGTTTTTCGGTTCGCTCTGGCGCCAATGGCTTCTGGGTGAACACAGCCGCGCATTGACGCGCAGCCTGATCCTGATCGTGGGCGCGTATGGCGTATTGCTGCCACCCACCCTGTTGCTGGGCTACAACCAGGACATGGGTAACGGAGAAACCGGCGCGCGCTATCTGTTCACTTACGGCGCAGCGATTCTCAGCTTCGTGCTGCTCACCGGCGTCGTTCGGCTCAGGCATCCAGGGCTGGTGTGGCTCGGCAGCATCAGCTACTCGCTGTATCTGCTGCACCCCTCGATGCTGCTGCTCGGCAACCTGTTGCTCAAAGGTGTGCACGTCGCACCGCTGTACCACGCACTGCTGGCGACCCTGCTGACACTGGCCATCGCGCACTTGTGCTTTCGCTTCATCGAAACGCCTTTTATCCAACTGGGCAAACGCCTCAACAATCGCCACGCCAAGACGCAGCCTGCCCGCGCCTGATGTAGAGCCTGTGCATACAGAAGGGAACTCCAATGAGAATTGCAATTGTCCACGACTGGCTGGTGACGTACGCCGGTGCCGAACGTGTGCTGGCTTCACTGATCAATATCTGGCCCCAGGCCGACCTGTTCTCAGTGATCGACTTTCTCAGCGACCAGGATCGATCGCATTTTCACGGCAAAGTGGCCAAGACCACATTTATCCAGCGCCTGCCCAAAGCGAAGACGCACTACCAGCGTTACTTGCCGCTGATGCCACTGGCGATCGAGCAACTGGACCTTTCCGGTTACGACCTGATCATCAGCAGCAGCCACGCGGTGGCCAAGGGTGTGCTCAGTGGCCCGGACCAACTGCACGTCAGCTACGTGCACTCGCCCATTCGCTACGCCTGGGACCTGCAGCATCAGTACCTGCTGGAATCGGGCATGAGCACCGGTTTCAAAAGCAAGGTTGCTCGGATGATCCTGCATTACATCCGCATGTGGGATCAGCGTACTTCGGCCGGAGTGGACGACTTCATCGCCAACTCGTACTTCATCGGCGGGCGTATTTCCAAGGCCTACCGGCGCGAGTCCACGGTGATCTACCCCCCCGTGGACACCTTCAACTTCACCCAACTGGACAGCAAACAGGACTATTACTTCACCGCCTCCAGAATGGTGCCTTACAAGCGCATGCCGATGATCATCGAAGCCTTCGCCGCCATGCCCGACAAGCGCCTGATCGTGATCGGCGACGGCCCGGAAATGGCCAAGGCGAAATCGATCAACGCACCGAATGTCACGCTGCTGGGCTTTCAACCCTTTGCGGTTTTGCTGGAGCACATGCGCAACGCCAAGGCCTTCGTCTTTGCCGCCGAGGAGGACTTCGGCATCAGCCCGGTGGAAGCCCAGGCGTGCGGGACGCCGGTGATCGCGTTCGGCAAGGGCGGCGTGCTGGAAACCGTCTGCGGCCTGGACCATCCGCAACCGACCGGCGTGTTCTATGACGCCCAGACCGTGTCGTCACTGGTGGCGGCCGTGGGCGAGTTCGAAGCCTCGCATCAGCGCATCACTGCCCAGGCCTGCCGGGCCAACGCTGAACGTTTCAGCGCCGAGCGCTTCGAGCATGAAATCAAGAACTTCGTCGAAAGCCGCCTGGCTGCAGCACGTCTGGCCCGCCAGCCCTCGCAATACAAGATGCCTCAGGCAACGCCCATTCTGGTCAGCAGCGACCTGACCGCCCGTGTTGTCCCGATCAAATCCGTTTGAGTGAGCACTCTCCATGCGTACTCCCGTTCGCGGCATTCTTCATGCGCATCAATCCGTGTTATCGGTGGCTCACCGCTTGCTGGACCTGGCCGTCATTGTGCTGGGCGGCTACTGGCAGACCCGGCTCGACGCCACCACCTCCAGCGCCGAAGCGTGGATTCAGATCCTGCTCGCGGTACTGGTCTTTCACTGGCTCAGTGAGTTCCACCAGATGTACGGCTCGTGGCGCGGCGAGCGGATCCTGCGCGAGCTGATCAAGGTCTTCAATTACTGGGCGCTGACCTTTGTCATTCTGCTCTCGACCGATTACCTGCTGCTCAACCATGCCAACTTGCCCAACGATACCCAGATGACCTGGTTCGCCTCGGTCCTGGTGGTGCTGTGCGGTTACCGCCTGCTGATTCGCAGCGTCCTGCATGGTTTGCGAAGCCATGGCTTCAATACCCGCCGCGTGGCGATCGTCGGCACCGGCCAGGTGGCTCAGCGCCTGGCAGGCTCGATCTCCAGCGCGCCGTGGATGGGCTTGCGCCTGCTCGGTTTCTACGATGTGGCGCCACAGCCTGCGAGCGCAGCGCAGCAGATGCCAGTGCTGGGCGACCTGGAACAACTGACTGAAGACGCCCGTCAGGGCCGGATCGACAAGGTCTACATCACCCTGGCCCTGACCGCCCAGCCGCACTTGCAGGATCTGGTCAAAGGCTTGAGCGATACCACTGCGTCGGTGTACCTGATCCCTGATGTGTTCATGTTCGAACTGCTGCATGCGCGCAGCGAGAGCATCAACGGGCTGGCCAGCATCAGCATCTTCGACTCGCCCATGGATGGCGCCTGGAGTCTGGTCAAGCGCACTGAGGACATTCTGCTCTCCAGCGTGATCCTGGCCATGATTGCCTTGCCGCTGCTGTTGATCGCCCTCGCCATCAAGCTGACCTCTCCAGGGCCGGTGCTCTTTCGCCAGCGGCGTTACGGGCTCGATGGCCGGCCCATCATGGTCTGGAAATTTCGCAGCATGAGCGTGCAGGAAAACGGCGACGTGATTCACCAGGCCACCCGCAATGACGCCCGGGTCACGCCACTGGGGGCATTTCTGCGGCGCACTTCGCTGGACGAGCTGCCGCAGTTTTTCAACGTATTGCGCGGTGACATGTCCATCGTCGGTCCGCGACCTCACGCCGTGGCGCACAACGAGCAATACCGCAAGCAGGTCAGTGGCTACATGCTGCGCCACAAGGTCAAACCCGGCATCACCGGCTGGGCGCAGATCAATGGCTGGCGGGGTGAGACCGACACCCTGGACAAAATGCAGAAGCGCGTCGAGTACGACCTGGAGTACATCGAACACTGGTCGCTGTGGCTGGACCTGAAAATCATTCTGCTGACCTTGTTCAAAGGCTTTCTGAACAAGAACGCGTTTTAAACCAACCCCCTTTCAAAACCTGACAACCCAGGCCACCCGGCGCTGGAGGAGGTGTGTGCGGCCAGCAAAAAACAAACGAAGTAACGCTCGGTGTTGGTAAGGGATGCAATGAAATCACTGTGGTGCCAAGCGCACCTTTAGGAAGGAAGAATATATGAAGCTAACCCTAGCTGTTGTGCTGCTCTCCAGTCTGATTTTGCAAGGCTGTGTATTCGCACCCGGGCAGCACATGACCCCTGGTGATATTGAAGCAAAGGACCCGGATGGGCCGGACGTTCGCCTGGTCGATATCACCCCGCAAACCCTGAAACTGCAAAGACAGAAAGCCACGGAAGCCACCAAGGCCCTGCCGCCTGAACTGCTTAATTACAAAACCCCGGAATACGTGGTCGGGCCCGGCGACACCTTGCTGGTCATTGTCTTTGAGCACCCGGAGCTGACCGCACCCGGATCGCAGGACCAACTGGATGCCAACAGTCGGGAAGTACTCAGCGACGGCACGCTGTACTTTCCTTACGTCGGCAGGATCCAGGCAGGAGGCAAAACCGTCGGCCAGATCCGCGAGCAATTGCGCATGGGCCTGTCGCCGCAGTACACCGAGGTCAAGGTCGACGTCAAAGTGTTGCGTTACAACAGCCAGCGAATCCTGCTGTCCGGCTCGTTCAAAAGCCCCGGTCCGCAACCGATCACCAATATCCCGTTGAGTCTGGTACAGGCGATCAGCGTCGCCGGCCTCGACCTCTCCGACGCCAACCTCGCAGGGCTGACCTTGCGCCGCGACGGCCGGGACTACGTGATTGATGTCGACGCCCTCAACCGCAAGGACTCGCAGTTGAGCAAAGTGTTTCTCAAGAACGGCGATTACCTGCACTTGAACAGCAATTCGAAAAACAAGATTTACGTCCTCGGCGAAGTTCAGCGCCCGCAGGTGATTTCCTTCGGTACGACCAGCGTGACATTGCTCGAAGCCCTGGGTACTTCTGGTGGCCTGAGCCCGGAAAGCGCGGACGGCGACGCGGTGTACGTGATCCGCGGAGCGGAGAACTTCGCCAATGCCCCTGCCACCGTCTACAACCTCAAAGCCAAGAAACCGACCGCCTACCTGCTGGCCAAAGAGTTCGAACTCCAGGCCCAGGATGTGATTTTCGTCGGCCCGGCCAATATCACCCGTTGGAGCCGCTTCGTCAGCCAGCTACTGGGCTCGGCTAACGTGGTGTCTACAGGTGCCATGTTCAGAAATTGATTGTTCAATGATCTAACGGCTTGAAAACGTCCCCACAGTTGCCGACTGCGGGGATTTTTTTTGCCTGCAATTCGCGGCTCAACTGTTGCTGGAGCAACAGCAAAACAACAATGAGTGATTTATTCAGCAGATGTCACTGCAGCGAGGAATCGCAAACAAAACCAGAACCCTAATCATTTCAATGAGTTGGAAAAAAGCCATCCACTGGCATACATGCTGCTTTGATACAGCCAAGCTTTCTCAAGGAATTCAGCATGTTGGTAGTTTCACTGTCGGGCAGCCCCGCTCTCAAATCCCGCTCCGGCGTGGTACTGGAACACGCAAGCCGCTGGTTGCGGGCCAAGGGAGTCGATGTGCAAGCCCTGCGGATCCGCGACTTTAATGCCGAAGACCTGATCTTTGCGCGCTTCGACAGTCCTCAGGTACTGGACTTCATCGAAACCGTAAAACAGGCCGACGGCTTGCTGATCGGTACCCCGGTCTATAAGGCTTCGTTCTCCGGCGCGTTGAAAACCCTGCTGGATCTGCTGCCGGAGCGCTCGTTGCACGGCAAGGTGGTGCTGCCCCTCGCAACCGGCGGCAGCATCGCTCATATGCTGGCCGTGGATTACGCACTCAAGCCAGTCTTGTCGGCGCTCAAATGTCAGGAAGTACTGCACGGGATTTTCGCCATCGACAGCCAGATCAGCTATAGCGACAACGAACAAGGCGGCGATCTGGACGAGATTCTGACCGAGCGGCTGCAGGAAGGTCTGGAGCATTTCTACCTGGGCCTGCAGCATCGGCTGCAGGCCCGGCAGAAACTGGCGGGAGGGCATTTAAGATTGGCGTTGTAGCTTGTTGCAGGAGCTGCCGAAGGCTGCGAACCGCGGTGTGTCAGATATACCGGTTTCGCAGCCTTCGGCAGCGCCTACAGGTGTTGTCAGCCATCAGCCTTTGAGCATCGGATACAGCGACACCACCAACAGCGCCGCCATCACCCCGTTGAATACCCGCAACCAGAACGGATCGCGCAACGCATTGCGCAACAGGCTGCCGAACCCGGCCCAGACGCAAACGCTGGGCGCGTTGATCAGGGCAAACACCGCCGAGATGATCAGCACATTGGTGAAGTAACCCTGCAGAGGCGTGTAAGTACTGATGGCACCCACCGCCATCACCCATGCCTTGGGGTTGACCCACTGAAAAAGCGCGGCCTGCGTGAATGTCTGCGGTTTGCCTTCCTGCCCCGAGGCATCAGAGGCGGGGCCGGAAGTGGCGATCTTCCACGCCAGGTACAACAGATAGGCGGCGCCGACGTAACGCAACACGCTATAGAGCAGCGGATAAGCCTTGAACGCAGCCCCCAGGCCCAGCCCGACAGCCAGCACCAGGCTGAAAAATCCGATGCTGATCCCCAGAATATGCGGCACGGTCCGGTTAAAGCCAAAGTTCACACCGGAAGCCAGCAACATCATGTTGTTGGGGCCGGGGGTGACCGACGTCACGAAAGCAAACAAGGCAAAAGCCAGCAGTAGATCGAGAGAGAGCGACATCACGCGTGTTCCGTGCAGTAAAGGGCAGGCCTTCACCCTATCTCCCCGGAGGCGGAAAACACACTGACAGTTAATCGCGAATACCAACAGTACAGTTCAAACGGTGAATAAGTTTTCCGAGGATTGTATCTCCAGCTTAACCCTGGCGATCGCGGCTCACTGCGCCGTTGTCGACGCTGATCTCGCCGCGCTCATCAAAAGCTCGCACTGCCTGCATTTGTGGCTCAGCCAGCAACCTGGCCTTGGCGATCTGGTATTCATCGAAGGACAGACCGCGTCGGTTGAGGTCTTCCATCGCCAGCTGACGGGTTTCTTCGACGCTGTATGGACGCAGCTCAACGGCATAGTGAGTCGAGCAACCGGACACAACAGCAACAGTCAACAACAGGGCAACGGCGTAAATGCGGTTCATGATGGCCTCCAGATTCGGCTTCATTTCGGGAATGAAGCAAGGCTACGCCTGGAGCGCTTTTCGCAGAAATCACTGCTCTTGATAGTCGGTATTGGCGAGTGGGAATGTCCCTGAAAAAACGTGAAATCCGTAGGAGCGGTGTCTGCTGCATGGCAGCGCGGCATACGTTAATCCGGGCTGTGCCCGTAGAGGCCCATCACGTCAACCAATGCCACAGCAGCAACGTCCCCACCAGCCCCACCACCGAGACGATGGTCTGCAACACCGACCAGACCCAGAGGGTTTGCTTGAGCTGTAAGCCGAAATATTCGCGGACCATCCAGAAACCCGCATCGTTGACGTGGCAGAAGAACACCGAGCCGGCGCCAATTGCCAACGCCACCAATGAACTCTGGGTCGCCGCCAGCCCGGCCATCATTGGCGCAAGAATGCCCGCCGTGGTGGTGGTCGCTACCGTCGCCGAACCTGTCGCCTGACGCAGGGCCACAGCGATCAACCAGGCCAGTAGCAGATACGGCATATGCGCGCCTTCCGCCACTTTGCTAATGGTCTGGCTGACCCCGGCATCCAGCAACGTCTGCTTGAGCCCGCCGCCCGCGCCGATGGTCAGCAGCAACACGGCAATCGGCGCGATACTTTTGCGCAGCGTGCCATTCACCTGCTCACGGCTCAGACCGTTGGCCCAGCCCAGGCAGATCACCGCGGCAATCACGGCGATGCTCAGCGCCACCAGCGGCTCACCGAGAAATTTGAGTGTCAACGCCACGGGGCTGTGCGGGTCCATCAGCACTTTGGCCAACGTGCTGCCAAGCATCAGGATCACCGGCAATAGAATGATCAGCAAAGAAACCGCAAAGCCTGGCTGGCGAGTGACTCCAGGCTTGGTCGAAAACAGTTCACCCAGTTCGGCGGGTTGATCGATCAGCATCCGGTTTGACAGCCAGTTGCCATACAGCGGCCCGGCCAGGATCACTGCCGGCACGGCGATGCAAAAGCCCAACAGCATCGTCAGGCCCAAATCCGCGTGCAATGCACTGACTGCAATCAACGGCCCGGGATGCGGGGGCATCAAGGCGTGCAGTGTGGTCATGCCTGCCAGTGCCGGGATGGCAATCTTCAACAAGGGCTGGTCCGAGCGCCGCGCCATGACAAAGATGATGGGTACCATCAGCACCAGCCCCACCTCGAAAAACAGCGGCAAGCCGATGACCATCGCCACCAGCGCCATTACCCAGGGCAGCGAGCGTCCTTTGCCGAAACCGAGCAGCGTGGTCGCGATCCGGTCAGCAGCACCGGACTCAGCCATCAACGCACCGAGCATCGCGCCCAGAGCAATGATCAAACCCGCTTCGCCGAGGATCCCGCCCGCGCCTTTACTGAACGCCTTGGCCACTTCTTCAGCGGGCAGACCGGCGCCGATACCGGCGATGAAGGTACCGATCAGAATCGACAGAAACGGAGGGAGTTTTGTTGCACTGATCAGCACGATGATGGTGGCGATGGCGATCAGGCAACAGATGATCAAGCGGGTGTCATGCACAAGCCAGGCGGCAGAAGAAACATCCAAGGCACTCTTCCTTATCGTCGGTTTCTGCAGGTCGAGGCCAGCAGAAACATTTAGTTGTAATTCTGCAGAACGATACGGGAGGACAGCCTTGGGAAATATGAAATTTGTGACAGTTTCGCCCCACTGGAGCGGGAACTAGACGCCTGGCAACCTCGGATGCTGCGATTGCGCATGCTCGATCAACACGTCACGCAGGGCTTGTGCAGCGGCGGAAAGCTTGTGATCGGCAAGCATCATCAGGCCAATGGGCCGCTCGATAATCGGGTCGACCAGAGCAATGCAATGTGCGCCGAGTTCGTGCATCTGCCCGATACACAGTGACGGCACAGCACTCACACCCAAGCCACTGGCGACCATGCGCCCGACGGTAGCCAACTGATGACTTTCAAACGCCACCGACAATTTTCCGTGCTGCGCCTGCAGATGATGCTCCAGCAATAGACGCACGGCGGATGGGCGTTGCAGCGCGATAAAGTCCTCCTGCAAAAGCGCTTGCCAGCTCACTTGCCGGTGCTGCGCCAGGGGTGAATCCTTGGGCACCACCGCCACGAAGCGATCAGTGTAAAAAGGCGTGAATGACAGCGAATTGCTCGATTCAGGCTCAAACCCGATACCGAGCTCTACACGCCGATGACGCACCATTTCCAGTACTTCTTCGTTGATCAGGTCGTGAACCGCCACATTCACGCGGGGATAGCGGCCGCGAAAGACCTTGAGCGCTCCGGGCAGCATGTTGCCAGCAAACGACGGCATGGCCGCCACCGACACCTTGCCCAGCTGCAGGGTGAAACGCTGCCGCAGCAGCTCCTCGGCATTGTCCCAATCAGCGAGCAGCTGGCGCGCCAACGGCAGCAGGGTTTCGCCTTCCGGGGTCAGGCTCACCGTACGGGTGGTGCGGCTCAGCAATTGCCCGCCCAGATCCTCTTCCAGACTCTTGATGGTCAGGCTCAACGCGGGTTGCGACAGATGCAGCCGCTCCCCCGCCTGGGCGAAGCTCAGGTACTGCGCCACTGCCAGAAACGCGCGCAATTGTTTGACGTTCATATATTTGTGTTCTTTATTAATCCATCAGAAAAACAAAATTAACAAATCGCTGCCCCCGAGAGAAGATGCGCCAACGCTCCGTCGACAGGCCACTGTCGGCAACAACTATAAAAGTAGAAAAGGCGGACCCATCATGGCTGGACTCGACAAGCGAGTAGCGACGTATCAGGAAGCCCTCGCCGGGCTGACCGACAACATGACTGTGCTGTGCGGCGGCTTTGGCCTGTGCGGCATCCCCGAAAATCTGATCGCTGAGCTCAAACGCATGGGGGTCAAGGGCCTGACGGTCGTGTCCAACAACTGCGGCGTCGATGGCTTCGGTCTGGGGATCCTGCTCGAGGACCGCCAGATCCGTAAGATGATTTCGTCCTATGTTGGCGAAAATGCTCTCTTCGAACGCCAACTGCTCAGCGGCGAGCTGGAAGTGGAACTTACCCCCCAGGGCACCCTGGCTGAAAAGCTGCGCGCAGGCGGTGCCGGGATTCCGGCCTTCTACACCGCCACGGGCTACGGAACACCGGTGGCAGAAGGCAAGGAAACCCGCCAGTTCAATGGCCGCAATGTCATCCTCGAAGAAGCCATCACCGGTGACTTCGCCCTCATCAAAGGCTGGAAAGCGGACCATTTTGGCAACGTGATCTATCGCCACACCGCGCAGAACTTCAATCCGGTGGTCGCCACTGCCGGGAAAATCACAGTCGTGGAGGTCGAGGAAATCGTCGAGCCCGGCGTGCTGCTGCCGTCGCAGATTCACACCCCGGGTATCTATGTGGATCGGGTCATCCAGGGCACGTTCGAGAAGCGTATCGAACAGCGCACACTGAAGAAGTCCTGATCGTTCCACGTCTTGCGGGTGCTTCCTCACGCAGGAAGCGGCAAAAACAATAAGAGGCTCAAAAACATGGCACTTTCACGCGAACAAATGGCTCAGCGTGTCGCTCGGGAACTCAAAGACGGCTACTACGTGAACCTGGGTATTGGCATTCCAACCCTGGTCGCCAACTACGTGCCTGACGATATCGACGTCATGCTGCAATCCGAAAACGGCTTGCTGGGCATGGGCGAATTCCCGACCGAAGACACCATCGATGCGGACATGATCAACGCTGGCAAACAGACCGTGACTGCTCGGGTTGGCGCATCGATTTTCGATTCCTCGCAATCCTTCGCCATGATCCGTGGCGGGCATGTGGACCTGACCGTGCTAGGCGCTTTCGAAGTCGACGTTGAAGGCAACATCGCCTCCTGGATGATCCCCGGAAAGCTGGTCAAGGGCATGGGCGGCGCGATGGATCTGGTGGCGGGCGCCGACAACATCATCGTGACCATGACTCACGCCTCCAAGGATGGAGAATCCAAACTCCTGCCGCGCTGCAGCCTGCCGCTGACCGGCGCCGGTTGCATCCGCAAGGTACTGACCGATCTGGCCTATCTGGAAATCGAAGACGGCGCGTTCATCCTGCGTGAGCGTGCGCCGGGGGTCAGCATCGAAGAAATCGTCGCCAAGACTGCCGGTAAATTGATCGTGCCGGATGATGTGGTCGAGATGAGTTTCTAAGCTACCGCCAGTCTTCATCCTGTGGGAGCGGTGCTTGCCCGCGATAAAAGGTGCCGCAAATATCCGGTCTATCGCGTCTGGCCTTATCGCGGGCAAGCACCGCTCCCACAGAGACCGCACAAATCATGTGCAGTCTGAAAACCTTAATAATAACTACAAGAGGTTCGCCCTGTGGCCGTCGACAACATCGAAGAAACCCGCTCCGCCCGTTTTGCCCTGCGCTGCGCCAAATGGGCGGAGCGCTGGTTTCCTGATTCCTGGGTGTTCGCCGCGTTGGCGGTCGTCATTGTCACCGTTGCGACCCTGGCCATGGGCGCTAAACCGAGCGATGCCGCCAAAGCCTTCGGCGACGGTTTCTGGAGCCTGATCCCGTTCACCATGCAAATGGCGTTCGTGGTAATCGGTGGCTATGTGGTGGCCAGTTCTCCGCCGGCCGTCAAACTGATTGACCGCCTGGCGCGCATCCCGAAAAACGGCCGCTCGGCCGTCGCCTGGGTCGCGTTGATTTCCATGGTTGCATCGTTGCTCAACTGGGGGTTGTCGCTGGTGTTCGGCGGTTTGCTGGTGCGCGCCCTCGCCCGCCGCACGGACCTGCGCATGGATTACCGAGCCGCCGGTGCCGCAGCTTATCTGGGCCTTGGCGCAGTCTGGGCACTGGGGCTGTCATCCTCGGCCGCGCAGTTGCAGGCCAACCCTGGCAGCCTGCCGCCATCGATTCTGGCGATCACCGGGGTCATTCCTTTCACCGAAACCATCTTCCTCTGGCAGTCCGGGGTCATGCTGGGAGTGCTGATGGTGATCTCAATCATCGTCGCCTACGCCACCGCGCCCGGCCCGAACAGCGCCAAGGATGCCAATGCCTGCGGGGTCGACCCGGCCTTCAGCATGCCCGCCCTGCCCCCGCGCACCCGGCCTGGAGAATGGCTGGAGTACAGCCCGTTGTTGATCATCCTGATGGTGATTCTGGCGTCCGGCTGGATCTTCAACGAGTTCTCGACCAAACCTGCGATCACCGCCATATCCGGGCTTAACACCTACAACTTCCTGTTCATCATGGTCGGCGCCCTTCTGCACTGGCGGCCGCGCAGCTTCCTGGATGCCGTGACGCGGGCAGTGCCGACCACCACCGGGGTTCTGATTCAGTTCCCGCTTTACGGCTCGATCGCCGCCCTGATGACCACGGTCAAAGGCACCGATGCGCAAACGCTGGCGCATCACATCTCGACTTTTTTCACCAGCATCGCGTCCCACGACACCTACGCCCTGCTGATGGGGGTCTACTCGGCAGTGCTGGGTTTCTTCATTCCGTCGGGTGGCGGCAAGTGGATCATCGAAGCGCCGTATGTGATGCAAGTCGCCAACGACCTGCAATATCACCTGGGTTGGGCAGTGCAGATCTACAACGCCGCAGAGGCCTTGCCGAATCTGATCAACCCTTTCTACATGCTGCCACTGCTGGGCGTTCTGGGTTTGAAGGCGCGGGATCTGATCGGCTTTTCGTTCGTGCAGCTGCTGGTGCATACGCCGCTGGTACTGTTCCTGCTCTGGGCGTTGGGCACGACATTGGCATACATACCACCCATGCATCCTTGATATTCCTACCCGTAGCAGCTTTAGTCGCGAGCGATATTCCAGTCGGACAATCTTCATTGAATGCCCCGGCCTCTCGAGGCTGAAGCTGCTACAGACCAGGCGGTTGGACCGAGCAGCTGTCGCCATAATCCAGCGCAGCGACTCTGGCCAGCAGCTCACGAAGTTCGCAGGCCTGCTGTGCACCCAATGTTTTCTCGAAACATTGTTGCGCCTGCTCCCACAACAGCTGCGATTGCACCAGTTTATCCAGACCTGCCTGGGTGAGATTGACCCGGCGACTGCGCTTGTCGTCGGGGTCGACTGCGACCACGATCAAACCTTCACGCTCCAGCGGCTTGAGGTTCTGCGCCAGAGCCGAACGATCAATAACCAGAATTGCCGCCAGCTCTGTGAGTGCGGGAGCCTGATGGCGTGCGACCTGAATCAGGATTGAACGCTGCGTACAACGCAATCCGCACGGTGCCAATACCGCATCGTAGAGCTGGGAAATACGTCGGGTAGCCTTGCGCAGGCTAGTCGCGTGACACAGCACTTTGGGCGCAATCCGCAAGCTGTCGGGGATCTGCAGTTGAGGGTGTGACTCAGCCGCTGGCGTCTGGCTATGGCTCATGAAAGGTCCTGCCGGGATAGATCAATCGGCCAATGCTGGCATATCCCCATAATTTGTGACAGCCACGGCTTGTGCCTTTGATCGCTCAGGGCCTCTCGTGAACGCCATCCAGCCTGCCGCGGCCGATCACGGCACCGTCCAATGCCTTGAGCAACTGGCCACGGCTTGGAGGGGTATCGAAGTGTAACGGGCGGTCCAGCGCCAGCAACTGAAAGCTGTAGCGATGTGGCCCATGTCCGGCCAGAGGCTGCGGCCCAATGTAGGTGCTACCGCCAAAGGTGTTGCGGCCCAGGCTGAGCAGACCTTGAGAGGCGCTACTCAACGCCCCGACTGGCAAGCCACTGCGCAGCGGGCTGATGCCCACCGCGATGGCGTGTACAAACGCGAACGGCAGTGGCGCATCGGCATCCTCGACGACTAGCACAAGCTCCTGGGTGTGCTCCGGTAGCCCTGCCCACTCCAGCGCCGGCGAAAGATTACCACCGGTTGCTGAGCCCACGTGGGAAACGGGGATTTGCTGCATGGACGCAAACGCCGGGCTGCGCAACTCGATCACCACAGGGGCAAATGCGACACTCCTGTGATTCCAGATCAGCTTGTTCTCGGTAGCGCTGCGACCTCGCAGCACCCGGCCCAACAGACGGCTCAGCATGGTGAAGATCCTCGATTGATGCAGTCCTCGCGCACAGGCTCGAACGACTGCGGTGCGCTGCTCGTGAGCCCCGCTATAGATAGCCCGCGCAGGAAAACGACACAATGGGTTTGCTCAACTGTGCACCGGCGTTAGCACCGGCTCACCAGCAAAGAATGCCAGCAAATTGTCAGCCACCCTCTGCACGGTCGCTTCGGATGCCTCTGGCGACAAGCCTCCCACATGCGGCGTCAGCACCACGTTAGCCAGGGTCTTGAGCGCATCCGGCACCTGCGGCTCATCGTCGAACACGTCCAGCGCCGCACCGGCAATGCGATGCTGCTGAAGGGCTTCGATCAGGGCGCCGGTGTCGATCACGCTGGCCCGCGCGATGTTGATCACGAAACCCTGCGGTCCGAGGGCATCCAGTGCCTGCTGGTCGATCAAGTGGCGCGTTCCGGCACCGCCCGGCGTGGCAATGATCAGAAAGTCCGAAACCCTGGCCAACTCCAGCGCACTTGCGCAGTAATCGAAGTTCACGTCGGTACGCGCTGTGCGGCTGTGATAACTCACCGCCATGTCAAAAGCCGTTGCGCGCCGGGCAATGGCCAGGCCGACAGCCCCGAGCCCCAGAATCCCCAGACGCTTGCCCGCAAACGACGGACGGGTCAGCTTGCGCCATTCGCCGCGACGCACCGAAGCGTCGGCTTGCGGGATGTCGCGCACGATGGACAGCAACAGCGACATGGCATGGTCGGCCACCGTTGGCGCGTTGACCCCGGCACCATTGGTCACAGTGATACCCCTGGCCTCGGCAGCCTTGAGGTCTACGTGTTCATAACCGGCGCCGATTACACAAATGATCTGCAGGTGCGGCAACGCAGCCATCTCTTCGGCGAAAAAACCCAGCGGGCCACGCGTCAGTACCGCCGTGATCTCCTCGCCGCGGCTGGCCACCGCTTCGGCACGCATCGCCGGTGTGGGTGCCAGAATCAGTCGATAACCGCTTTTTTCCAGAATGGGCAGGTACTCATTGACACTCTCGACCAGCACCAGAACGGTGGTTGTCATGCAGGGCTCCAGAACACGCAAAGAAAACGACAGTAACGCGAGTCGAGCCGCTTGTGCAGGTCGGTTCGATTCTTTCTTGGCTGTAGGCATCGAAAGCGCGTGAGGTAGGAAGCTTCCACAAGCGCCTTCAACAACGCTTTCGAAGCGCATGTCGTCAAATCCTGTATCGCCTGTACGTTGGCGTAATCAGGGGGTTTTCGGTGAAGTTGACATCCGCCGCCCAGGCCACACCCCTGATTGCTCTTGAATCAGGCCACTGAAATTCGGTCTGGCCAGCTCTAGACACCTGGCGTAAATTTAAACCTAACGGATGGGTTTATCGTGCGTATATGCAACCACAAAGGACTGACGATTGCCGTGCTGACTCGTAACGAACACTGCCCGCCCCATGTGCAGGTTCAATGCCGAGTGGGACGCAGGATTTCAATTCAGCTTCTGGCACAACGGGGTGCGGCTGTGGGACGTGGTGCCAGCAAGCAACGAGCCGTGCGCGGCCGTTCTCGAACAGCTGCGACGTGTGATCCGGCGCCGGGACAACTTGCGCAAAGCACGTGAATGCTGGTGGCGCAGTCGTAAGACCCTCTGCCTGGAGAACCGACGCTGGGATATGAGCGCCTCGCAAGTCGTCAAAGCCGGGGCGGTGCATTGTGGAGGGCTATCGATCATTTCGGCTCACTTCGACCCCGGAAGGTACCGCACACGATTGTTCCTGGCAGGTGTCATTGCCCCCTTGGAGATTGAATTATGAAAACAGTTAAGGCCGTCGAGCATTTCGACGAAGTCGTCACCGAGCAGGCTCTTGAAGCTGCCAGAACGCAAGGTCGCGCCCGGGCCAGTGTCGGGCTACATGCCAAGGCGCTGGTCTATCTGCCGGACCAGGATTCGCTGCTGATCCGCTTTGCCGACAATTGCGCCATCGCACTGCCCACACAGAACTACCCCGAGCTGGCCCTGTTGAGCCGCGCCGAGCTGGAATCACTGGAGCTGGGTTTTGCCGGCAGCGCGCTGTGCCTGCCTGCGCAGGACCTGCATGTTTCAATCGCAGGCCTGGTATCGGCCAGCGTGCCCTTGATGGACATGGCGGCCTCAGTCATTGCAGCCCGCAATGGGAGCCGCAGCAGTACGGCCAAGGCTCGGGCAGCGCGCGCCAACGGGGCCAAAGGTGGACGCCCGCGTAAAGCCCCCGGCGCCCAATGATTACCCTGCAATGCCGCATGGCTAGCTATTTGCGTCTCAGGACGAACCAAAAAAGACCTTCACGCATTCGTATCATTAGCCATTCAAACTGAGGTCAATGGCGACGCCTCTCATATTGCCAAGTGAGCGGCGACAGCCACAAACATCTGCAAACCGACTTGCCGGTTGCGACATCGACGTTCCCGCAACGGCAGACCGCTTGCCGCTACGCTGTGATGCTGCTAAAGGTTGGCCCGGGCTTCATTTGCAATGATCGACATCGATCGTCATGACCACGAAACAAGGATTATCGAGACCATGCTGAAAGGAATTTCAAAGGCGCTGTTTCTCAAGACTCCACTGGCCAGCTTTCTGGCAGGTAGCGTGCTGACCGGCCTGCTGCTGGCATCAGGCTCAGCCATGGCCGCCGAGCCGCCGGGCAAGGCGCTGAGCGCCAGCATCGGCCTGCCCTGGCCCGCCGTGATCGCCCACCGGGGCGCTTCGTTCGACGCCCCTGAAGAGACGATTCCGGCTTACACCGTGGCCCGGGACCTGGGCGCGGACTATCTGGAAATGGACATCCAGCGCACCAAAGACGGTGTGTTGATTGCTCTGCACGATGACACCCTGGAGCGCACCACCAACATCGCCGAAGTGTTTCCCAAGCGCATTAAGGATCCGCTGAACACCTTCACCCTGGCAGAAATCAAACAGCTGGACGCTGGCAGCTGGTTCAACAAGGCCTACCCGGACCGGGCCCGCCCTAGCTACGCCGGGTTGCAGATTCTGACCCTGGATGAAGTCATCGATATTGCCGAAGGCGGCGACAACAAGCCCGGGTTGTACATCGAGACAAAGGCACCCAACCAGTTCCCCGGCATTGAAGCCGACCTCGGCAAAGCCCTGGCAAAACGCGGCTGGCTGAGCGCGCGACCGGCCGCCAAGCCCGGTCATGTGAACGTCGCGCATATGCCAGGCCGCGTGGTCCTGCAAACCTTCGAGAAGCCAAGCCTGGTCTTGCTGCAAAAAGAAATGCCGAAAGTCCCCAAGGTGTTGCTGCTGTGGATTGGCGAAGGCTCCATCGAGCCAAAATCCAGCGTCGCGTTCAAGGATTCGGGCTTCAAGGACAAGGCAGAGTACTACGGGGCTCAGGAGGTCAAAACCCAGGAAGAGTTTGTCGCCTGGATCGACTGGGCCAAGGCGCATGGCGCGATTGGCACGGGGCCGTCCGCGAAACTGACCCACGGCGGCGACCAGAGTTATATGGACCTGGTCAAGAAGTGGATGAACAACGTCACCCATGACAAAGGCATGGTGGTGCATCCTTATACCGTCGATGACGCGGTGGACTTCAAGCAGATCGCCGCTGACGGCGCCGATGGTTTCTTCACCAACCGCACGGCGCAACTGCTGAACTTCTATGGTCGGCCGGCCAAAGAAAGCCTGGACGCCATCCTCAAGCGCAACGGTTACTGATCCCGAGCGGTCACGAACTCTCGCGTATCACCAGCTCAAACCCCAGGTCGACCTGGGGTTTTTGCGCCACGCCATCAATGAGCCCTAATAGCAGTTGCGCAGCGCGCTGCCCAACCTGTTCACGAGGGGTACGGATCGACGTCAGGCGCGGCACCATGTACGCCGAGCCCGGCAGATCGTTGAAACCCACCAATGACACGCGCTCCGGGATGGCTATACCGTGACGCAAGGCCTCCAGCGACGCACCCTGAGCCAGGTCGTCATTACAGAAGAACACCCCATCCACATCCGGATGTTCAGCCATCAGCTGCATGAACAGTTCGCCGCCCAGACCGATCGAGGACGGCTGCGGCCTTTGTAGCTCCAGCGCTGGATCATATAGCCCGTGCTCCTGCAGTACTTGGCGAAAGCCTTGGCCACGCTGCAGAACCCGTGGGTCAAGCTGTGCAGCAATATAGGCCAGACGCTTGCGACCCCGGCCCAACAAGTGCCGCGCCGCCTCGCCCCCCGCTTGAACCTGAGAAAATCCCACGCAATAAGCGCCACGGGTCTGGTCCAGCTCCATCATGTGCACGCAAGGCACGCCGCTGGCCGCCAGCAGTTGCCGCAGTGCCGGGGTATGGTCGAACCCGGTCAGCAACAGGCCGCGGGGCCGGTTGGCCAGATGACTGCGCAACAGGTTCTCTTCTTCCACCGGAGAATAGTGGTAGTTGCCGATCACGACCTCCAGGTTTCGGGGGCGCAATACGGTCTGGATCGCTTCGAGGGTTTCGATGAATAACTGGTTGGACAACGACGGCACCAGCACCACCACTGTCTGGCTTTGCGAAGACGCCAGGGCGCGCGCGGCCGGGTTGGCGACGTAACCAAGGCTCTGCGCAGCGGCGCGGACCTTCTCTACCAGTTCCGGTGCGACAGTGATCACCCCGCGCAATGCCCGTGATGCAGTGATTGGAGAAACAGCAGCCAGACGCGCCACTTCGTTAAGGGTCGGGCGGCCAGTGGAGCGGGAACCAATGCGAGTCATTTGTTGCCAACTACATGAGGATGAGCAGAGGGGTTGCCAAACACGGCGAATGGGCTCTAAGGTAGCGCTGTCTCACGGACCCTGACAATGCTTTCTTCTGTCGCCCCTGGCTCAGAGAGCGTGCGATGAATAAATGGACTCATTAAAACAATGACAATACCTGGAAGCACCTGTTGCCGTCCCTTTCTCAAGGTCGACAAAGACAGCGCTGTCTCCAGTTAAGGTGGTCTACTGTGACAATTGCGAATTCTGCTATTTCTGCCCTCGTGGTCATGGGTGTTTCGGGTTGCGGCAAAAGTGTCGTTGGCGCCGAAATCGCCCTGAACAGCGGGGGTCGCCTGATTGAAGGTGACGCCTTCCATCCCCAGGCCAACATCGACAAGATGAGCGCCGGCCACCCTCTCAACGACGAAGACCGTGCCGGTTGGTTGACGCGCCTGGGTGAAGAAATGGCCAAAGCGCTGGCCAATGGCGAGCACCCTGTCCTGACCTGCTCGTCCCTCAAGCTCATCTATCGCGAACGCCTGCGTCAGGCCGTGCCTGGCCTGGGGTTCGTGTTTCTTGAACTGACTCCAGAAGTTGCGACCGAACGCTGCGCCCATCGGCCCGGCCATTTCATGCCTGCCAGCCTGGTCGAAAGCCAGTTCGCGACCCTTGAGCCGCCCTATGGCGAGCCATTGACCCTGGTGGTCGATGCCACTCAACCGGTCGCTGAAATCGGCAAGCAAGCGGCTGACTGGTGGAAGGCGTCCTGAGCCCGATAAAGGCGTGAGCGCGAAAGACAGCGCTGTCTTGCGCCTGGATCTGCTGAAATTTACCTGATCCGTCCTCCTTCAAGGCGACGGCACAACGCAGCTGCTCCTTTAACAACAAAGACAACTGGAGAGATACCCAATGTTCGGTCTGACCCATGAAACGTACCTGTTGCTCGACGCGGTGGTCACCATCGTCGGCCTGGTATTGCTGATTACCAAATTCAAGGTTCACCCCTTCGTCGCGCTGACCATCGCTGCAGGCTTTCTGGGCCTGACATCCGGCATGCCGGTGGAAAAAGTCATGAAGGCTTTCCAGGACGGCTTCGGCGGCGTACTGGGCTTCGTCGGCATTATCCTCGGCCTTGGCACCATGCTCGGCAAATTGATGGCTGACTCAGGCGGAGCCGATCAGATCGCGCAAACCCTGATCCGCAGCTTCGGCAAGCAACGCGTGCATTGGGCAATGATGTTCGCCGCGTTTCTGGTGGGCATCCCGCTGTTCTTCGAAATCGGCTTTGTTCTGCTTATCCCGCTGGTCTACATCGTGGCGCGTCGCACCGGTGTATCCATCGTCAAGATCGGCATCCCGTTGCTGGCAGGCCTGTCTGCCGTGCATGGCCTGGTTCCGCCACACCCGGGCCCGTTGCTGGCCATCGGCATCTTCGGTGCTGATATCGGCAAGACCATTTTCTACGGCCTGCTGATCGCCCTGCCTACCGCAATCATTGCCGGCCCGATCTATGGCAAATGGATTTCCAAATACGTACCAGGCACCCCTTCCCAGGAGTTGATGGAGCAGATCGGTAAAGAGTCCAGCGCTACCAACCTGCCTGGCTTTGGCATCACCCTGGTGACGATTCTGCTGCCTGTGTTCCTGATGTTGCTGAAAACCTTCGCCGACATCGCACTGCCAGAAGGCAACACGTTCCGCATCTGGATGGACTTCATCGGCCACCCGATCACAGCGTTGCTTGCGGCCCTGCTGCTGGCGTTCTACACCTTTGGTTCGGCTCGCGGCTTTGATCGCAACAAGATCATGAAATTGCTGGACCAAAGCCTGACGCCCGTAGCGGCCATCGTGCTGATCGTCGGTGCAGGTGGTGGCTTCAAGCAAATGCTGGTCGCCAGCGGCGTGGGTGATTTGATCGGTAACATGGCGGTGCAGGCACAAATCAACCCGATCATGCTGGCCTGGCTGGTTGCTGCGGTGATTCGTGTCGCGACCGGTTCTGCCACCGTGGCAACCATCACCGGCGCGGGTATCGTGGCACCCGTGGTGGGCCTGATCCCGGGCGTAAACCGCGAGCTGCTGGTGCTGGCCACCGGGGCTGGATCGTTGATCCTGTCCCACGTCAACGACGCCGGTTTCTGGCTGGTCAAGCAGTACTTCAACATGACCGTTGCTGAAACCTTCAAGACCTGGACCGTGATGGAAACCATCCTGTCGGTAGTGGGCCTGATCTTCATCCTGCTGTTGTCGATGGTGGTCTGACAGAACTGCAAACCTGCTGACAATCGCGGTTTGTCTGGAGCAACACAAAACCTGCAGGAGCTGCCGAAGGCTGCAAATGCGGTGTACCAGACAAACCGCTATTCGCAGCCTTCGGCAGCTCCTGCACGAACGCCGCGCTCGAACAGCTAGATCTTGAAACGCCCAACCATCTGATTCAACTCCGCAGCCAGACGCGACAGTTCATGACTGGCCGAATTGGTCTGATTGGCGCCCGCCGACGATTGCAGCGACAAATCCCGAATATTTACCAGGTTGCGGTCAACTTCCCGGGACACCTGTGCCTGCTCTTCGGCAGCGCTGGCGATGACCAGATTACGATCGGAAATCTCGCCCACGCTGCGGGTGATCTCATCCAGTGCCACACCGGCGCTGCGGGCGACTTCCAGCGTTGCCTGGGCACGTGCGCTGCTGTTTTGCATCGATGCCACGGCCTGGCTGCTGCCCTGCTGGATACCACTGACCATGACCTCGATTTCCTGAGTTGATTGCTGAGTCCGGTGCGCAAGGGCGCGGACTTCGTCGGCAACTACGGCAAAACCGCGACCGGCCTCCCCGGCACGGGCCGCCTCGATGGCAGCGTTAAGGGCCAGCAGGTTGGTTTGCTCGGCAATGGCGCGAATCACATCCAGCACCTTGCCGATGTCACGCGTCTGGCCCGCGAGGCTGCGAACCTGCTCGGAGGTGGTCTCGACATCGTTGGTCATCTGCTGGATGGCCGTCACCGTTTCCTGCACCCGCTGGCTGCCCTGGATTGCCGAAGAGCTCGATTGCTGGGAAGCGGTCGAGGTGCTGACGGCATTGCTGGCGACTTCCTCGACAGCAGCGGTCATCTCGTTGACGGCCGTTGCGGCCTGTTCTATTTCGTCATTCTGCTGCTGCAGCGAGCGCGACCCTTCTTCGGTGACCGCGTTGAGTTCTTCCGCTGCCGAAGCAACCTGGGTCGCCGAACCGGAAATCTGCTGCAAGGTATCGCGCAGATTGCTCTGCATGGTTTGCAGCGCCTGTTGCAGACGTGTCACTTCATCACGACCCTGAATCAGCACCGGCTGGGTGAGGTCGCCTCGCGCGACGTCTTCCGCCGCGCGCACGGCATCAACCAGCGGACGAACAATGCTGCGTGTGAGGAGTACCGCCAGCAGGATTGTCATGATTGCTGCCAGCACCAGCACGCTGATGATCACGTTACGCGCCGCGATGTAGCCGCTTGCGGAGTCAGCAACCGCGACCTCTGAATCCTTGCGGTTGAGCTCCGTCATCCACTCGACCAGAGGCGCCATCTGATCCGAATAGCGCTTGAGGTCACCATTGATCAGCGGCAGGATCTCGGCGTCGCGCCCGGCACGTGCTATTTCGAGCAGCTTGTCCTGGGCCCCCAGATAACTGGCCAGCGCTTCCTTGAACTGCCTGAACTTGCCTGCTTCTTCTTCGCCACCAACCAGCGGAGCGTACGCCTCGACGATGCGATTGGCTTTCTTGGTGAGGACATCAAGCCTTGCTTCTGCCTTGGCAAAATCTGCTGGCGCACGGTTCACCAGAATCAGATAAGACACGGTACGAAACCGGGTGGTGGTATCCGCCAGCTCACCCAGCAGCCGAGTCGAAGCCAATTCATCACTCGCCAGAGAATCAGTCATCTCATTGAGATCGGCCATTTTGTTCAGGCTCATCACCCCCAGAAACAGCACCAGCAGTGCCATAAAGGTGAAACAAATCGCTGCCCGAGGGGCTATACCAAGGTTACGCAGTGTCATGATAGATCTACTCGATGAGCTGATATTGAAACGCTATCGGCCGAACCGTCATAAACATGAAGGCGCCAGGCCCCGAATAGACGCTTTTGTCCCTTCCGCCGAAGGGTTACCCCACCCCCCCGAATAGGGTGAGAAGGAAGATTGTTCAGTTCAACTGCATCCACCGCATTACAACGCTTAAGGCACTTTCCTACGTGCTGTGTCGGACCGGAGATTAATATTTGCGGAATCCTCCGGCACACATTCGAAGTTGCGCCTACGCTGATATTCATTCGTGCACACCGGCAGGGTTAAGGCATGGCGCGCATAAATGCATCGAGAAATGACGATGCCGTAAAGCATTTGAGACAAAAGCTTGATGGCTGCTCCGCTAAATACGGGCTTTTACCCGTAAAAACAGGCAGAATTGGCGCGCTCATCCAGCTGGCAACGGCCGCTTGATGACAGAAAAATGTACCGAGGGAATTAAATTCACTCCTGTAACGTCATATTGATGGACGCATTTGGATGTACTCGGCAACAATCACCACGCAAAGGCAAATGCCAGCCTCCTGCTAGAGGCGCTTCAAGAGGCCATCAAGGAAAAGATTATGTTGATACTCACCCGTAAAGTTGGCGAAAGCATAAACATTGGTGACGAAATTACCGTCACGATTCTGGGCGTCCAGGGCCTTCAGGTACGCCTGGGCATCAACGCACCTAAGAATGTTTCCGTACACCGTGAAGAAATCTACAAACGTATCCAGGCGGAGCTGGCGCCGAACCAAGACCCACAATGAAATAGCCTCCACCCCTTATTCAAGCCAGGCTGCCATGGAATCCGGCAACCCGCGCGTACGGCGTCATCCATGACGCCGTTTTTTATGCCCGTCGTTTGCCACGCCTGCCCTCCTGCACCGAGCTATTACCCCTGAAACCAGACCGGTATGCGCCGATTGACCATTTGTCTGCCGCCCAGAACTCCGCGTTGAAAGCCTGACTCCATCTCCATGTGAGCACATGGACCGATGCAAGGCCCGTAGTCAGTTGTGAGCCAAGCACGCTCTTCATTTATGAATGGCAATCATGGTGAATGACAATGAACACAACGCCGAACACAACGCCCCAAAGTCCTGGCAGCAATGCACAAAACGGGAAGCCCGCAGCGCCGGAAGATCATCTCGGCACCCTGCAGGCTGACGCCCAGGCGGCACTGGCCAGCGCCAGGGAACATGGCACCGCGCAATTCGAGCAGTACCGGGACACCGCTGCCCAGCAGATCGAAACCCTGGCACAAAGTGCGCAATCTGCGGCCGAGCAATTGCAGGAAGACGACACCTTCGGCCTTTCCCATTACGTCACTGACATTGCGCAAAACATGACCACGCTGGCGGGCAATCTGCGTGGCAAAAGCGTCGATGAGCTGATCCAGCAAGCGAGCAGACTGGCCCGGGACAACCCTGCGCTGTTTTTGACCGGTAGCGTCGCGCTGGGGTTTGGACTGTCACGTTTTCTGCGAGCCTCCAGCACCTCACAGGCCTCGCAAGCAACTGGCGAAACAGATTCTGGCACGAGCAGCACGCCCCCCACGCCAGCCGACAACTACGCCACCCAACCCGGCGCGGCGCAAGACGTACCGGCTTCCCCGCCCCACACCAATGATATTCGCCACGGCGGTCAGCCCGGTATCCCCGATGCACCGCTTGCGCAAGGCAGCGGCGCTTCAGCCATGCAGCATGATCCGCTCGGGGCTGATGCCACGTACCCCGACAGCCATAGCGACGATCGCCAGCCCGGCAGCGTGGGCCAGACCACCGATAACATCACTGGCAGACCCGAAGACCGCCATTCGAAAGGAGATGTGTCATGACAATGTCCCCTAACACGACGCCTGAGAACGAAACCTCTGCGGTAGGCCTGATTCGTCAGCTGGCGCATGAGGTCCCCGCCCTGCTGACCAAAGAGCTGGCCCTGGCCAAAGCCGAGGTCAAGACGACCCTGGAAACCGCCAAAGCCGGTGCCATGGCCGTTGGCATGGGGGCCATCGTGATGCTTGCCGGGCTGATCTTCGTGCTGCTGGCGGCAGTCTATGCGCTGGCCATGACCATGCAGCCGTGGCTGGCCGCGCTGATCGTCGGCGCGGTTGCGATGGTCGTCGGGTTCATCATGGTTCAGTCAGGCAAGAAGCGGTTCGAGGTTTCCAGCCTGACCCCTGAACGCACGGTCAACTCCCTGCAAAAAGACAAGGATGCCATTCAGAGGAAAGTCTCATGAGCATTGACAGCACATTCGAAAGCGAAGAAAGCTTTGCCAGCGATTCGCAAAAAAGTCCGGAGACTCTGGAGCGCGAAATCGATGCGCAACGCTCCAGCATTGGCAACATTGTCGACGCCCTGGAGAGCAAATTCTCGCCAGGCCAGTTACTGGATCAAGCGCTGAACTACACACGGGGCAACGCTGGGGAATTTCTCGGCAACCTGGGCACGACCATCAAAAGCAATCCTGTACCGACAGTACTCACCTCCGTGGGGCTGCTGTGGCTGATGATGGGCCAGAATCGCGGCCCTTCGACCGCCTCGGGCACCTCCGGTGTCAGCCATCTGGGGGAACGGGTCAGTGACATGGCGCACAGTGTCACGGACAACTTCAGCGGTGCCAAAAGTCGGCTCGAAGAAACCGCCCGGCGCATGAAAGACAAAGCCGGCCACATGGGTGACAAAGCGGGCGAGCTGACTGACAAGGTTACCGAGAAAGTCTCGGCCACCGGGCAGCAATTGAACCGGGGCAGCCACGACCTCAATGACTCCCTGCATCATCAGGCCCGCAAGGCGACGTCCGGGTTTGAACACATGCTGCGAGAACAGCCACTGGCGCTTGCCGCTATCGGGGTTGCCCTGGGCGCCGCGCTGGGTGCGGCTTTACCTGTCAGCGCACCAGAGAAGCGGCTGATGGGACACGCCAGCGATGAATTGACCGCGAAGGCAAAAAACCTCGCCACCGAGGGCTATGAAAAAGTCACCCGGATGGGCAAGGAGATAGCCGACGACAACAAAGCCGGTGAGCAGTCGTCCAGAGCCAACCCGGCGTTGAATCCAGACCTGTCGCCGGGCCTGGGCTGAGGAGCGCCATAAGACAATCGGGCCCCAAGGGGCCCGATTGTGAATAGGCTTGTTCGATAGTCTATTGACGTTCCGCAGTGAGCCGCTGAACGATCTTGTCCTTGATCAGTAATCGTTTTTCCTTGAGTTTCTTCAGCTCATCATCGCTGACATTGCCCGCCGCCCCGGATTCCGCCTCCAACACCTGCGCATCGATCTGACTGTAGTCATTGAGCAACTGGTTGAGCTTCTTGTCGGCACTGCTGCGCTCGCTCACTTGCTCTTTTGTCAGACCCAGATCCTTGAATAAATCGTGCTTGACCGGCATGGGACACCTCTCTTCTGGCTGCGATGGTTCATAGATCTATGAGGATAGACGCTGGCACAGGTTCAGTGATTCGCACGCGGGTGGCGGGTTGCAAGAGTGGCGGTCAGCTTTCGACCCCCGCCAAGCCCGGAAAGATGAACGGAATGCCCTGCTCAAGCCTTTGCACCAGGCTGCGGGCGGGCATGGCGACGTCTGCAACGGGTTGTTGCAGGCGCAGTACCGCCGCGTCGATCACGGTGCGGCTGGCATCGTTGTGAAACTGCCAGATCCCGTAAATACGCCCGTCAAAAGACGGCTCGCTGCCCAGGCTTGAGTCGGCGGCGAGTCCTGCGCCGAGCCCGAACAGGTGCAGGCCGTGCAAGCGATTGCCCGCCTCATCCAGCGGGCAACCGCTGGGATCGGAATCCAGGCCGCCTTTGGTGGCACGAAGCACAATCGGACTGCCATCGCCATGGCTGAGCGTCGGTAAACGCGGCTGATAGCCGGTGCATTGCACCACCACGCTCGATTCGATCAATGCCTGCGCCGCCTGGTCGTAATCCTGCGGCGAACCACCCTGTATGCGCAAGGTACGCGCCCGAACTCCGGTCTTGCCGATCCAGCCACGACGCAACACTTCCCACCCGACCTCCAGCGCCCGATAACGCAGCCCGCCAGAGCGGTTGACCCGACCGGAAACAGGACACACATCCTTGACCGGGTCGAACACATAACCTGCGGCACGGGCCAGCTCGACACTTTCGTAGAACAACCGGATCGCCGAGCGATGCACCAGGGTGACTTCCTGCAGCCCGGCGAACTCCAGAGCATCGGCCAGGTTTTCGAGCATCGAAAAGGCGCTGTGCGAGCCGCCCACCACAGTGATCCGCCCGGATGAAGCCAGCGTCGAGGCAAAGGTTTCACGCAGTTGTACCGCGTTCATGCGCAGCAGTTCGTCAGCGGACCTGATCGTGGCGGAGGCAGGCACCATCAAGCCGTGCTCGGCCAGGCTTGCATGCAAATCTCGGGGATCCTGCTGCCCCCCCAGATTGAGCACCACCACTCGACTGCGAATACGCCGGGTACGCCCTTCGTGCTCCACCCAGACGCAATAGTCATCCCCGTCCTTTACCACCTCGGTCACCCTGGTGCTATGCCAGAGCTTGACGTTGTAGTACTGAACAATGAAATCCAGCACCAGTTTCGAAGCCTCCGCCATTAACTCGCCCACGTCCGACAGCTGTGGCGCACTCTGCGCCTGACGGCGGATACGCCAATACGCGGGCGACTGTTCAAGAGGCTCGAACACATCGCGCAGTGCCGGGTCGCGCAGACAATCGAGAAACACGTCACCCACCGAATTGGCCGTAATCCGGTAATCCCCCAGGCAGCCGACACCCGGCGTCGGGCTGGCATCGACGATGATCAGGCCGTCCCGAGCGAGATCAGGCAACGTGCCGCTCTTCAAGGCGTTGAACAGCAAGCCCATGCCTGAGGGCCCTGCCCCGGCAACAACGCACCCACAAAGGGTTTCCAGATTATCTCCAAACATAGTCAGATCTCCTTTCTTGAATATTCCAGGCGGTGTAGCGCTATGTAACGGCAGGTCACTTCAGGTACGAATCCAGATACAAGTCCACGCACTGACTTGAACGCATACTTCAATTAATGCGCGGGCAGGCGCATACCTGCCTTGAAGTTGGCAACTCGAAAAAGAAGGGCAGATCGGGTGGTGGATTGGAAAAAAACGGGGCACCGCAAGCGCGGCTAAACCCGACAACCAAGCTACCGCCGGAAAACCAGACAGGCGCTATCGGACAGCTCTGAAACGGCACTATCAGCCAGCAAGGCACTCGGTTGAGTCAAACGCAGCGACAGGAAAGTCGTGGGGATAATTTCAAATAATGCTGGAAGTGTCAATTTATTGAAAATCGGTCGAATTTGCAGACTATCTGTTTAAACTGTTGATATATAAAAAGAATAAAAATTGACGCCGAAAATCCAGCGATTCCCTTTTGAAAAATGTTTTTTTAAATGAATTTATATATTAATCGCGCACTTGCGAAAGCGCTTAAGCCCAGCGCCAGCAACTTGACCCATGGCCACTTCAAGTAAATTTATTCGGCAGCACTCAAACAACATAAGGCTTCGCCAACACGTTGGCTGGTTACCGAGTCAATGCACCGACGCTGCGCGGCTCAATGCACTCAAGGTATTTGACGCATCGGCATTTTATCGATCAGGGCAAACAATTCGCTCGGCACCACCTGGCCCGCCTGTTCCATTTTCTTGCCGCCATCCTTGCCCACCAGAATGACCTTGCCAGGCCCAGACGGCGTAACGCCCAGTGCAGAGAGCATTGCTGCAGTAGCGGCTTCGGGAAGCGGCTGATCGTTGCGCCTGCCAATACCGCCGATCACGGTGTAAAGCACCATCTCACGCTCGATAAACGCCTCGCGATTGGCAGGCTCCTGCAGGGCCTGCGTGATACTTGTCAACGTCGGATCCTCGGCATTGGCGGCGATGACTACCAGCGGGCGAGTCTGCCAGCGCTCGGCAAGCAATGGATTGTCAGGCTCGCTGGCCCAAGCACCGCCGATCATCAGAGCAGTGGACAGGGCAAGGATGTTTCTGGCTGATTTCATGCTGGATCCTCATGTTTGAGACCTGAATGGTTCAGGCTTCGATCAGGCCAAGGAGTAGACCACCCCGCATTGCCGAAAGTCAGCCGCCCCGGCGATGCGCAGCTTGCCCCGATAAACGGTATCGACCATTCGCCGCCGGCAGTCGAACTATTACCGACGCCGATCATCAATGACTGCAGACGCATTGAAAAAATGAAGGGATGCAGAGGTCGCAAATCATGAATACCGCAAAAGACTACCGCTCGGGGATTGCCGAGATTGATTACTCCCGCGACACACTGTTCGGCCCGATCCCGATGCAAGCCACCTGCCGGGTCAGACTGGCCACGGTTGAGCAGGACGGGCAGCAGCTGCGCGAGCTGACCATCCTCGGTGAAGTGCCGGATTATCTGCCCAAGTCGACCGTGATCAGGGTTGCCCTGGAAGGCCAGATCGAGGCCGGTCCGATACGTGATCATTCGACGCCCTCCGACGCGAGCGAAGAGGCTTTCAAGTTACTGTTCGAAAACGAACGTAAACGGTCGATGCACTAAGACATCGTATAACATCGCTAACGTTGCCGATAAAAAGACCGTTGTTCACACGAGAGGTATCCCTGCGGCTTTATAAGCTGAACGATCCGCCTTAAACGTAACGTTATATGTCACAAGTTGTACGATGATACGTCTGCCGCCACTAAAAGCTGAACCTATTACCCCGCAAACATCACGACATGGATACCCTTCATCCACAGTTGCCTGACTGGATCTGGTCCTCGTTCTGAAACAGTTTTTCCACGCAAACTCCACGCGAACAAAAGCCGCGATGCAGTCAAGCACAGCGGCTATTTACCTTCGTGTAGCGTCTACCAGTTTCCTATCATCCTGCTCAAAGCGTGACGCTCAGCCTACGCTGCTCAAGTTGCGCTGTACGCCCTGCCTGCCTTGCACATGGCGGGTGTGGGTCAGGTCGTAGCGCAGCTCTGCCACCAGCTCGGAAATTTCCCGCGTGGTGTTTAATCGATCCAGCGAAATACCCGTCACGAATAGCTCGACGCGGTCAGAATCCGGATCACTGATCTGCACCGTCATCGACGAATCAGGCGACACGCTGCAGGTACAGCGTAAAGGCAGGAAAGCGCCCTCGATAATACTCCTTAGCTCAAGGGTGGACAGTCGGTACGCAATCATGTGCTTCTCCTTATTATGCGCGGGTCTGCGCGTCCACTACCCCACTACAGCGGACTGCACCAGTTGTTGGTACAACTCATTGAGTTCCGTTGCCAGCCAGATAAATGCCGTCATTTAATTGGAGGCATGTTTTGTTATACGCCACGCACTGCCGTGAAGCAATATCCATTTATTGCCTCTTAAACGGTCACCGCGCCAAAGTGTTATATAAACGGCCGGAATAAACGATTCACTTAACATCTAATGAGAGGATGCTTAATTGACCTGGATCAAAACAGGGCGAATCTCAAACCTGAAAGAGTGACCGTCAGCCAATAAAGCCGACTGACGGTCGTCACGCGACTACTCGACGCTGCGGGGCAGGCGCAGATGGATCAACGCAACGCGACCGCCGTGTTTGTCCCGACGCTCGTCGATCGCGTAAGGGCGAAAGCCTAGCTTGGGGTAGAAAAGCAGGCCTGGTACGTTGTGGTTGTAGCACGATGCAGTCATCTCGCTGGCTTCGTGCTTGTCGAAGGCCAGGTCCTTCATGCAGCCGATCAGGTAGCGCCCTACTCCACGAGATCTGGCCTTGGGCGCAATGATCACATTGCCTAGAGAGCAACGCCCTCGGAAATCGCTGCGGGAGAAATTCGCGTAGCCCACCACCTCGCCATTCATCTCGATAACGGTCGAGTCCGAATGGTTATGCAGGGCGTCCTTGAGCTGTGGCGGAGTCAGGGGCCAGGTGGCTCTGGGAAACATATAGAACAGCTCGTCGACATTCTGCGGCAGTGAGCACACGACGGGGATGTCTTTTTCTTCCAGGGGGCGATGCAGGAACATGGGTCAGTAACCTCTTGAAGAAAGGGATAACAAGCGCTTAGACACTATATGCGAACTCTTGATGAACGCACGGCGGAAATCCGTCATCTGGAACAAACAATTGGCTCAATGAAGGGTCGGAGAAAAGGTTACACCTGCCTCTCAATCAGCCTGGAGAATGACATGAACCTCCCACGTTACCTCGGCCTGCTCTGCTGCATCGTACTGCTGCAGGGCTGCTTCGACAGCCCGGACAAACAGAGCACCAAAGAAAATACCGACGGCTCCAGATCGTCCATCCAGATGGACAAACCTGCCGACAGTTCACAATCGAAGTAATCGCACACTCATCAGCCAGAGGCGCTGGTTCGCCGCTACGTCAGCTGGACTGTACCAGCCGCAGACACCGCGCTTTAGCGAGCCATCGTCCTGGCGTGCCTTGACCCTCAGATTTCATGCATAACGCCTGTAACTTCAGGCGTTTCCTTGCAAATTGCATGAAAATATTTCAGATATTTTTTATAAGCATATGAAACGTAAAGATTTTTAAAAGATAGCCATGTGGCACAACCGCTGCAATTACCTTCCGTGAGATGTAACAATTTTATTCACGGAGTAAAAAAATAATGATTTCATCCCCTGATACTTATCCAACTGCCGTCCAGGAATCGACTAACAACTCAGGGGTCTCCTGGGGTGCGATTTTCGCCGGCGCTGCAGGCTCGGCGGCCCTGGCCATGATCCTTCTGCTTCTGGGCGTTGGCCTGGGCTTTTCCGCAATGTCGCCTTGGGCAGACAGCGGCATGAGTGCGAAAGGCATCGGCATTTCCACCGTGGTGTGGCTGGCGTTTACCCAAATCGTCGCCTCTGGCCTGGGTGGCTACATCGCCGGTCGGCTGCGGGTGAAGTGGGCCAACCTGCATGGTGACGAAGTGTACTTTCGCGACACCGCTCACGGTTTCCTGTCCTGGGCCGTTGCTACGCTGGTCGCCGCAACGTTGATTGTCGGTTCGGTCAGCAGCATCGTCGGGGGTGGTATCAAGGCGGGCGCAAATATGGCGTCCGGTGCAGCCGGTGCGGTCACGCAAGTAGCAGGCAGCGCCGCCAGTAACAGCAATGCCAGCAGTGATGACTATGGCTACTTCATCGACAGCCTGTTCCGCGACGACCGGCCAGCCGCTGTCAGCGATGACGCTGCTCACGCTGTCGTGGTGCGCATTTTCGCCAAAACCATCAACAACGGTGGTCAGTTGAGCGCAGAAGATCGTAGCTACCTGGCGCAGTTGATCGCTCAACGCACCAACCTTAGCCAGGCCGACGCTGAACGTCGTGTGGATCAGGTTTATGCCCAGGCTCTGAAGTCTTATGAAGATGCCAAGCTGGCTGCGAAAAATGCCGCTGAAACGGCTGCCAAAGTGGCCTCGATGACAGCGCTCTGGACCTTCGTTTCCCTGCTGTGCGGTGCTTTCTTCGCCAGCCTCGCTGCCATCTGGGGTGGTCGCCGTCGTGACGCCGTCACCTACGTTGAAGCACGCCCTTACACCACCAATACAACAACGGCTCGATAAGCCAAGGAGACCTACAATGCGCTCATTACTTCTGCTGTTCCTCGGTGTGCCGATCCCGATCATCATCCTGATCGCGCTGTTCATGCACTGACCGTGTAATTCTCAAGCCGCCCTCCTTAACCGGACGGCGGCTTTTTCATGCCTGCGCAGGTCGGCGCAGCAGCGGCAAGCCCAGAAGAGTAAGTGCCACGCCCACCAGTGCCAGGATGCTCAATGGATCGCCAAATTGCAGCGACGCCCAGATCATGGTGACCGGCGGAATCAGAAACAGTGCGCCGCTGGTGGTCTGGACATTGAAGCGCTGCAGGCAGAGCCAGTAAAAGCCATACCCGCCCAATGTCGAAAACACCACCAGCCACACGATGCCCAGGCCAAACCCTGCCGACATGACCGGTTTGATGCCGCCTTCCAGCACCGCAAGCACGGCAAACACCGGCAACGTAGCGCAGATCTGAATGAATAACGCCGTCAGTGGCGGCACAGGCCTGGACACGCAGCGCTTTTGATAAAGGCTGGCAGCGGTCAACGACGCGACCGCAAGTACCGGCAAGCAGTACGCCCAGATCGACGCTCTGGAAAACTCAACGCTGGCCATACTGGCAATCAACATGCCCATGACACACAGGCCCACGCCCCACCATTGCGCGCCCCGGGTGCGCTGACCGGGCACCAACCCGGCCGACAGGACAATCGTGACCGGCAGCAAGTTGGCGATCAACGAGCTGGTTCCAGGCGCGACACCCAGCCCGATGGAGCCTGCAATCGCAGCGATGTAACCGGCGATGCCAAACAACCCCACCAGCACATGGCGACCCAGATCAGCGCGATTGAGCTCACTCAAGGTGCGCGCCACTATGGGCAACAGCAGCAAAAACGCCGCGACGAAACGCCAGAAGGTCACCACCATCACCCCGCTGTGCTCGGACGCGTAGCGATAACCGATGAACCCTGAGCTCCAGCTCAGCACCATCAAGCCCAGCAACGCGCCGCTGAGCCATTGCCCTGAATGGCGTAGCCCTGAATCAGTGGCCCGCTTGTCCTGCACGCATGTATCCAGCTGTTCCCCGTTCATCAGACACCTCTGTTACCTGGCAAGAGCTTGATGGTATGAATGGCAGGGTCGTTCAATCAAACGAAAAGATTGGCACCACTGATGCAGGATTTCTCAACCATGCAAGCCACGCTGGACATCGACCTTCTTCGCACCTTTCAGGCAGTGGTGCGCTTCGAGCAATTTCTGGCCGCTTCCACCTACCTCAATCGCAGCCCCTCTGCGGTGAGTCTGCATATCCGGCGCCTGGAAAGCATCGCCGGGGGCCGGCTGCTGGAGCGGGACAATCAGAACGTGACCCTGACCCCGCTCGGCCGCCGCTTCGCGCTGCAGAGCGCGGAGTTGTTGCGCCTGCACGACAGCGTACTGGCCGGGTTCATTTCGCCCGCCGTCAGTGGCCGGGTCCGCCTGGGAATTTCCGAAGAATACGCCGGCGCCTTGTTGCAATGCCTGTTGCCACCGCTGAACTCGGCTTACCCAGCCATCGAGCTGGAGATCGAAACCGGCTCCAGCGGACGCCTGAACGAGCGACTGCAGCGTGGTCGACTGGATATAGCCTTTGTCGTCGAAGCGGTAAATGCGCCGGTCAACCCACAGCGCTCCGATCTGCTGCTGCACACCTTTGGCACCACCGAGCCGGTCTGGGTAGCCGCAGTGGATTACCGACTGCAAGCAGACAAACCGATACCGCTGGCATTGCATGGCAAGGGCTGCCCTTACCGCGCGGTGGCCATCGACGCACTGAACGTACTGGGCATGACCTGGCGCACCGTGGTCATGACAGCTGGCGTCAGCGCGCTGGAGACCACGATCGGCGCGGGCATGGCCATTGGCATCATGGATCGCGGCCGCGTCAACGGGCAGATGCGCATTCTCGGCGCCAACGACGGCCTGCCTGCCCTGCCCTTGCATGAGCTGCAACTGGTCAAGGCACCGGGCGAATCCAGCGCCGCCTGCAATGTACTGATCGAGTTGATCGGCGATCACTTCACCCAGCCCTGATTGCCGGGCAATTGCCCTGCTCAAGTATTTCCAGCCTTTTTCGACCGACTGCTCCCGCAATACGCTGTAACCGATCCGGCAATCGGTATCATGACAACGCCGTTACAGTCGGCCTTTCGCTTTCCAGTTGGGGGAAATCAATCCATGGCCGTTTTTTCTCTGGCACGCATCAAAGCTCGCTGGTTGACCTGGACCTTTATGCTCGCCCTGATCATCGGCTTGCCGGTGGGGTGTGCCGTACTGGAGCACAAGGAGCGCGAACTGGTATTTCGCATTGAGCCCGGCACCGCCAGTTGGTACAACGGTCTGCCTGCCGATCTGCAAGAGCTTGAACTCAAGGCCGCCGATTTCGGCATGGCACAGAACATTCACGCCTGGTGGTGGCCCGCCAACCGCAAAGACGCCCCGGCGATTCTTTACCTGCACGGCTCGCGCTGGAACCTGACTGGCCAATTGTTTCGCATCGAACAACTGCGCGCGCTGGGTTTCTCGGT
The DNA here is from genome assembly GCF_900601905.1 of Pseudomonas viridiflava. Taxonomy (GTDB): domain Bacteria; phylum Pseudomonadota; class Gammaproteobacteria; order Pseudomonadales; family Pseudomonadaceae; genus Aquipseudomonas. The sequence goes on along the minus strand of NZ_UWFA01000380.1, from coordinate 229,363 downwards.
GCTGGCCATCGACTATCGCGGCTTTGGTCAGAGCAAGGGCGCCCTGCCTTCCGAAGCGACGGTATATGAAGACGCCCGAGTGGCCTGGGAACGCCTTAAAGTTCTGCAACCCGACCCGAGTCGCCGTCTGCTTTATGGACATTCACTGGGCGGTGCCGTGGCTATCGATCTGGCAGCAGAGCTGGGCCGTGACAGCCAGAGCAGTGGCGAACCGGCCCAGGCTCGCGGGCTGATCATCGAGTCGACGTTCACGACTCTGGCCGATGTGGCCACCGCCGTCGCCGACCGCTACACCTCGCTGCCCGTGCGCTGGTTGCTGTCGCAGAAATTCGATTCCATCGACAAGATTGCCGATATCCACATGCCTGTGCTGATCGTCCACGGCACTGCCGATGGTTTCGTACCGCCGCGTTTCAGCGAGGAACTGTTTGCCGCCGCACAGGAGCCGAAAAACCTGTTGCTGGTACCCGGCGGCAATCACAACAACAGCATGAGCCTGGGTAAACAGGCTTACAGCCAGGCCATCGACGCGTTGCTAAAATCGAGCGTGCAACCGGCGCACGCGATGAACGATAAACAGCCCGACAAGGCATCACCGGGCTAAGCAGCGGCGCTACAGCCGATGCCTTCACATGCTGGCAAACCCGATCAGCTGGGCTTCTGTGAAGCATCTTCCCCGCTGACATCAGGATCATCTGGCTCGACTTCGTTGATATCCGCTTCGCGTACATCATTGTCGGACGTGGACTTGCCATCGGATTCCGAAGGGTTCGGATTAGCACCGGGAGATTGTGCTGCCTGGCTATCAACGGGACGTGTGCTCATGGTTGCCTCACAGGGTCATTGAATGAAGTGACCCTGTTTGGAAGCGGCATCAGGCTGGGAGTTCGGTTTATCTGGATGGATGGCGCGCAAGCCAGTTACTCACTGGCCTGCAGGCACGTCACGCCCGCCATTTGCCCCAGTATTCCAGGGAGGTACGCCACAGGCAGATCCCCAGAAAGTAAGCCGACATCGCCAGCCACAGGCCCATGACGAACGGCCCGTTGTTGGGATGGTTGATGATCAGCAAGGCACTGCAGATCAGCCAGACGGTAGTTACCGCAATGTTGATCGGCATGAAACGACGTACGCGGAACGGATGCAGAAACTTCATCCGGGTCAGGGTCAGAAGCGCCAGAAAAATGATGGTCAGGAACGTTAGCCACGGCGACGGCTGAATGATGTAAAGGCACAGCGCGACCACGTTCCAGGCTGCGGGGAAGCCCTGGAAGTAGTTGTCCTTGCTCTTCATCTCAAGGTTGCAGAAGCAGAACAGCGACGAAATCAGGATGATCGCGGTGCTCAACAGCACGGTATACGGCGGCAGTTCGACGTAGCTGTAAATGAACAGGGCCGGGATGAACACGTACGTCAGGTAGTCGATGACCAGGTCCAGCACCGAGCCGTCAAAACCCGGCAGGACAGTCTGCACATTGAATTTGCGCGCCAGCGAGCCGTCTACGCCATCCACTGCGAGCGCCAGCCCAAGCCACAGCAGGCAGGCTTTGGGCGCATCGTCGAACAGGGCAATGGTTGCCAGGAATGCTATGACCACGCCGGTGGCGGTAAAACCGTGGGCACCCCAGGCTTTGAGCCAGGCCATGCGTTGAGTCGATATCACAGGGGTATTTCTCCAAAGAGTAAGCGGACCAGTGCGCATCTGGTTGAACGCACTATCGACCGACTATCGGGCAATAAGGTTCACCAACAAGGTTGGCGCCCATCATCCTCTGAATGCAAAGGATGCAGAACTAAAACCACGCAGGAAAGTTTGTCCGTCGGCAAAGAATATCCTTCAATGACAGATATCGCGGGCAGCCTCGCTCCAAAAACAGGCTTATCCCGCACCCTGCTTCCCATGCACGGTCTGCCACACCCGGTCGCTTTCTACAGCCACGATTTCAACGGCCGACAGGGTCCTCGTCACTCTCCACGGTGACCGGTAAAGGTTTCCAGCAGCCAGGCCCCGGCCGGCCCGAGGCCGCGTTGCCGTGACCAGATCACATCCACGGCAGAACTGCGCGGCCAGCCCGGCACGTGTAATTCCTTGAGCTTGCCCTGGGTGTAATTGGAGACCAGCCAGCGCGGCAAGGCGGCCCAGCCAAAGCCGAACCCGGCCATGTCCATCAGCAGCAGATAATTAGGCGCCGACCATGGCCGATGGCCGCTAATCGGCAAGTCGTCGGTGGGTACGCTCTGGTCCACCAGGGTGTTGAGACGCAACGCCCGCCAGGCTGCCAGTTGCAGATAGTCCACCTTCGGCAACTGCGCCAAGGGATGTTTATGCGCCACGAACACACCGAAGTCGGCCCGCTCGGCAATCGTCGCAAAGCCGATTTCAGGTGGGTAGCTGGCCTGGGCAGACAGCAGCCCCAGGCACGCCCGGCCTGACTGAATCAGACTGATCGCATCGCCGTGCTCGGCAAACACGCATTCGAGCTCAAGCTCGGGAAAGCGCTCATCCAGCTCGGCCATGCGCGCCTCGAAATCCGCGAACTGATTGGCGTCGGACAACACCAGCGTCAGTCGCGCCTCCACGCCTTCGGCCAGACGACCGGCAGCGCGGCGCAGTTTGTCGGACGCCGTCAGCACATCCTCGATCCGCCCCAGCATCGCCCTGCCCGCCTCGGTCAACACCGGGTGTTTCGACGAGCGATCGAACAGCTCCAGGCCCAGATCAATCTCCAGACGGGAAATGGCCTCACTGACCGTCGACTGGCTCTTGCCCAGGCGACGCGCAGCCGCGCTGAACGAACCCGTAGCCACTGTCTGCGCAAATGCTTCCAGCGCTTCAGGCGAATAACTCATGGCAACCTCATATCGGTTTTCCCGATGGATACGATTTTCACTTTAACGTAATGACCGATGAGAATACACCCGGAGAAACGCGAGACTTATCCGCTCGTCACATCCGCCAGAGGCCCCACCATGCCAAGCAAATCCATCAAGGAACGCGCGCTACACGCGTTACTGTTCGAAATCATCGGCGTCCTGCTCTTTGCCCCCTTGCTTGCCTGGTTGATGGGTCACTCACTGGCCAAAATGGGCGCCATGACCGTGATGATTTCTACCGTCGCCATGCTCTGGAACATGCTCTTCAACGCAATGTTCGACAGCCTGCGCCGCAAGCTGGGCTTCAACCTCACCCTGGGCGCGCGCATCAGCCATGCGCTGTGTTTTGAAGGCGGTCTGATCCTGGTGATCGTCCCGCTCGCCGCCTGGTGGTTGTCCATCAGCCTGCTTGAAGCCTTCTGGCTGGATATTGGCCTGCTATTACTTTTCCTGCCGTATACGCTGGTGTTCAACCTGCTGTATGACAAAGCGCGGGAGCGGATGATGCCTTGCGGCAGGTTCAATGTATGACTGCAACACAGCTGTGGGACCGGCTTTAGCCGGGAAGACGTCGGTACAGTCGCTGCAATACTTCGCCTGCACTACCGCTTTCCAGCTAAAGCCGGTCCCACGTAATGGATATCAGAGAAAGGCGGGAAGTGGTTCTCTCGGGACAATAGTGACTCTCTGCATCATGCCTGATGACGCCAGGGCTGCATCTTCTGCACTTGCGCTTCGCGAATGAATTCGCTCATAAATTGGATCGTGAGCATTTACACCATCAAATTTGCAGATCCACCCCATAACGACTATTGGTTGGAGTAGCAGCGCGCACTCCGCAACAATCGCGGGCGTTTTCCTACACAGGTTTGAATCAAAAATGACAACAGACATTCTCAAGCTGGCCGCTTTCAGTGATGGCGATCAGGGTGGTAATCCGGCGGGTGTGTGGATCGGCGATCAGTTGCCCGATGAGGCGACGATGCAGCGGCTGGCGGCCGAGATGGGGTTTTCCGAGACGGTATTTGCAGCACCCGTGGAGGGTGGCTTTCGGGTGCGTTATTTCTCGCCCCAGGCTGAAGTCGATTTCTGCGGCCACGCCACCATTGCCTTGGGGGCTGCGCTGGCCGGGCGCTTTGGCGATGGGGTGTTCCAGCTGACGCTCAACAAGGCGCAGATCAGCGTTGAGGGGCATGCGCAGGGTGAGCTGATTTCAGCAGCACTGCAATCTCCGCCCACCCACAGCGCTGCGCTTGATCCGCTGGCACTGGAGCAGGCGCTGGAATTGTTTGGCTATAACCAGAACGATCTGGATGCGCGGATCCCGCCTGCGTTGATCAACGGTGGCATCCAGCACCTGGTGCTGGCGTTGAACACCCGAGACAAACTCAAGGACATGCACTACGACCAGCAGGCCGGTCACAGGCTGATGACTCAGGAAAGTTGGGGGACGGTGCTGCTGGTGTATGTCGAGAACCTGCAGTTGTTTCACACCCGCAATGCCTTTGCCTGGGGCGGCGTGTATGAAGACCCCGCCACCGGCGCCGCCACGGCAGCATTTGCCGGTTACCTGCGCGACCTCGAATGGCCCCATGGCGGGCTGATCGACATTGTGCAGGGCGAAGACATGGGCAGTCGCTCGCGATTGCGCGCCGAGATCCCGGCGCAAAAAGGCAGCTCGATCCGGGTCTCCGGCATGGCGCGCAGGCTTTAGGTCTTCAGGCGCGTGCCTGCTGCGGCCACCGCAAGCAACATGACGGCGACAATCAGAAACGCCACCTCCAGGCTGCTGGCGTGGGCGACGAAGCCAATGGCCGCAGGCCCGACCAGAATCCCGGCGTAACCCAGCGTGGTCAACGCCGGGACCGCAACATTTTCAGGCATGCTGTTCTGACGACCCAGGGCGCTGTAGCAGACCGGGACGATATTCGAGCAGCCCGCCCCCACCAGTGCGTACCCCGCCAGCGCCGCCTGCCATGATGGCAACAGCGTGGCAAGCGCCAGCCCGGCTGCCGCACACAGCCCGCCAAGCATCACCACCTGGCGGGGCCCGACCCGGCGCACCACGGCATCGCCGAACAACCGGCCCAGGGTCATGGTCAGGGCGAACACCGCATAACCCAGCCCCGCATAAGAGGTCTCCACGCCGCGCAGTTCGCTAAGGAAGACCGCGCTCCAGTCCAGCATGGCTCCTTCGGACAGAAACACCGTAAAGCACAGCAGGCCCAGAAACAGCACCACACCTCGTGGCATCGCAAACGCCGGCCCGTCGGATTCGCTGCCGTAGGTCAAAAAATGCGGAGCGGCCTTGAACAAGGCAACCAGCACAATGGCTACCACGACAAACATCGACAGCAACGGTGAGGCACCCACACTCAGCAGCCCCGCCACTCCGGCCGCGCCCGCGATACCGCCGAGGCTGAACAGGCCGTGAAAACCCGACATCATGGTTTTACCGCTGGCCCGCTCGACGATGATCGCCTGGAGGTTGACCGCGCAATCCAGCGCGCCCATCCCGGCGCCGAACACAAACAGCACGGCGATCAACAATGGCAGGCTGGACAAGGTCGCCAGTAACGGCAGACACACGCAAATGATCGCGGTGGAAAGCAGTAGCACTCGACGGCAACCGATACGCGCCGCCAGTGCCCCGGCCAGGGGCATGGCAATGATCGAACCGACGCCCAGGCACAGCAGCAACAGGCCAAGGGTACCTTCATCCAACCCGACACGGGCCTTGGCGTAAGGCACCAATGGTGCCCAGGCGGCGATGCTGAAACCGGCGATGAAAAAAGCCACACGAGTGGAATATTGCTCCAGTCGACCCGGCACAACCGGTGCCGAGGTGCTGATGGAAGTCATGCAGGCTCCTTGGAAAATAGCGGACCCATAGGTCCGGCAACCGCCGCAGCCTAACAAAATTAGGCAGTTAACCAAAAGAGCGATGAATGCTCGCGGCTTGCAGACATGACCTTTTATCCGGCAGGAGCCCACGTGTTGGCGAGACAGTCTGGCAAGCGACACACATCCACATCTTTGCCGACGTCTGGCCAACAAGTTCGCTTCCATCCAGACCGGGCAGCTAGACTACGCACCACATTGACCCGGGCCGCCCTATAACTGCCCACGACCATCAGAGGCTTCTGTGTATAAAGGTGTGGTGTTGTCAGTGCTGGCGTCGGTGCTGTTCGGGGTGATGTATTTCTATACCTCGCTACTCAAACCACTGAGCGGCGAAGAGATCTTTGGCTGGCGGATGTTGCTGACCGTGCCGTGTGTGACGGTGTTTCTGTGGCTCAGCGGCGACTGGCATCTGGTGCGCAAAATCGCCACGCGTATTCGCCATGCCCCAGGGCTGATCCTCGGCATTGCGCTGTGCTCATTGCTGCTGGGTGCCCAGTTATTGATCTTCATGTGGGCGCCTCTGCATGGCCGCAGCCTTCAAGTGTCCATGGGCTACTTTCTGTTGCCGCTGACCATGGTGATAACCGGGCGCATTGTCTATGGCGAGCGTTTGTCGCGTCTGCAAAAGATTGCTGCGTTCTGCGCGCTGATCGGCGTCGCCAACGAATTGCTGCGTGTAGGCAGTTTCGCCTGGGAAACCCTGTTGGTGGCGTTGGGCTACCCGCTGTACTTCGTGCTGCGACGCAAGCTGGCGATCGATAACCTGGGAGGTCTGTGGTTCGACATGGCGTTCATGTTGCCGCTGAGCCTGTGCTTCATCGTCAACGGCAACGCGGCAGTCGTTGAACAGTTCCCGATGTTGTACCTGCTGATCCCAGTGCTCGGCCTGATCAGTGCCTCGGCGCTGGTCAGCTACATCCTCGCCAGCCGCTTGTTGCCCTTCAGCCTGTTCGGCCTGCTCAGCTATGTGGAGCCGGTGTTGCTGGTGGCTGTGGCGCTGCTGTTGGGGGAAAGCATCGGCCGCGATGAATGGGCGACCTATGTACCGATCTGGCTGGCCGTGGTGGTGCTGGTTTTCGAGGGTTGCAAACACGTACTGGCACAACGCCGCACCTGATTGCCTACTGAGTGAAGCGTTCGAGCTGCATCTCCTGTAACCGGCTCAGGGTGCGGCGAAAGGCAAACGACAGATAGCCCTGGGTGTACAACTCGGGCATCGGCACTGCCGCTTCGACATATAAAGGCACGCGCCGGTCATAGCATTCATCCACCAGCGCAATGAAGCGCCGTACGCCATCGTCATGGGGCGACAACTGCGGCAGCTCCCGATCACCGGCCGCGACCTGTTCCACGGCGTCTTCGGTGCCACGCGCAATCCGCCCTTCACGCTGCGGCGCGCTGAGGGCCGGGACTTCGCTGAGCAGGATCACGGCAAAACGGTCACAGAGTTCGATGAAATCCATGGCCGCCAGCGGTTGCTCGCATAATTCTGAATAGCGGCACCACAGCACCGATTCACTGTGCTGGACACTGTTGATGCTGCGATGCCCGACCGGCACCGCACCACTGGCAACCGCCTGCTCGCCTTTGAGGTGTTCGAAAACCGCCAGCAACGGGTTCGGCTGCCCGGCCTGCGCGACGAAATACCGCTGATGCAGCAACCCCGGATGCAGGCGGTGATCTTCGCCACCGTCGACGGCAACCACTTGCATGCAGCGCTGGATGGCGGCAATGGCGGGCATGAATCGTTCACGGTTGTGGCCATGGCTGTAAAGCTGCTCGGGCGGCTGGTTGGAGGTGCAGACCAGCACCACGCCCGCTTCGAACATCGCCTGTAACAGACCACCGAGAATCACCGCATCGCCGATATCGGTGACGAACAGTTCATCAAAGCACATCACCCGCACCTCACGACCCAACTCTTGGGCAACCACTTTCAGCGGGTTGGACGTGCCCATCAGCTCGAACATGCGCTTATGCACCCAGCGCATGAAGTGATGAAAATGCTGGCGCCGGGCGGGCACGCTGAGGCTGTCGAAAAAACGGTCCATCAGCCAGGTCTTGCCACGCCCCACCGGCCCCCACAAATAGACGCCCTGAGCACCTCGCCCACCGTCGTTGAGTGCCTGCCAACAGGCCTGCAACTGCTGAACGGCATGCAACTGCGCGGCGTCCGGCTGGAAGCCCAACTGTTCAACGGCACGCTCATAGGCTTGCAAAGGGGACACGGCAGTCATCGGCAAGTGCATCGCTCGTCGGGGTAAAGGGTGCAAGCATAATGCAGGCTGGCCTGCGAACACAGAACCGGTAGGAGCTGACTGTAAAGAGGCGAGATATTTGATCGTACCTGTTGGAGCCGAGCTTGCTCGCGAAGAACGATGACGAGGGTGTACCTGCCAAACCGCGTAAACCCTTCGCGGGCAGGCCTCGCTCCAACGAGTCAACGTTCACATTAGGTCGCGATGATTGTGCACATTCAGTAACATCCCCACCTTTTGTGCTTTCGTCATTCAGGAAAACCATGAAACCAGCCCGAATTCGCGCCGACGTCCTGGCAGGCCTCACCACAGCCTTTGCTCTGGTTCCGGAGTGCATCGCCTTTGCCCTGGTCGCTCACCTCAACCCGCTGATGGGGCTCTACGGGGCCTTCATCATCTGCACGCTGACCGCCTTGTTCGGCGGGCGACCGGGGATGATTTCCGGGGCGGCGGGTTCGATGGCGGTGGTGATTGTCGCGCTGGTCGTGCAACACGGCGTGCAGTATCTACTGGCCACGGTGCTGCTCGGCGGGTTGCTGATGATTCTCTTCGGTGCCCTGCGGCTCGGCAAGCTGGTGCGCATGGTCCCGTACTCGGTGATGCTGGGGTTCGTCAACGGGCTGGCGATCGTCATTGCCATGGCGCAGCTGGAGCACTTCAAGGTCGGCGATGCGTGGCTGAGCGGTCAGGCGCTGTATCTGATGATCGGCCTGGTGGTCCTGACCATGGCAATCGTCTATGTATTGCCGCGCCTGACCCGTGCAATACCACCGGCCCTGGTCGCTATCCTCGGCGTCGGTCTGCTGGTTTACCTGCTGGGCCTACCCACCCACACCTTGGGCGATATGGCACACATTGCCGGCGGCCTGCCGACGCTGGCTTTGCCAGACATCCCGTGGAGCCTGGATACCCTGCGCATTATCGCGCCCTACGCCATCCTGATGGCCTTGGTCGGCCTGCTCGAAGCCCTGCTGACCCTGAACCTGACCGACGAAATCACCGAAAGCCGTGGCAACCCGGACCGGGAGTGCGTGGCGTTGGGTGTTTCCAACATGGTGTCGGGTGCCTGTGGCGGCATGGGCGGCTGCGCAATGATTGGCCAGACCGTGATCAACCTGAGCTCCGGCGGCCGAGGCCGACTGTCCGGCGTGGTCGCGGGCCTGATGATTCTGCTGTTCGTGCTGTTTCTGTCGCCGCTGATTGAAGAGATTCCGCTGGCGGCGCTGGTTGGCGTCATGTTTGTAGTGGCGCAGCAGACCTTTGCCTGGGCGTCATTGCGGGTCCTGCACAAAGTACCGGTCAATGACCTGCTGGCGATCATCGCTGTCACCGTGGTCACGGTGTTCACTGACCTGGCCACCGCCGTGCTGTTCGGCATCGTCATCGCGGCGCTCAATTTCGCCTGGCAACATGCCCGCGAGCTGTATGCCGACAGCCATCTGGAAGCCGACGGGCACAAGGTCTATACGCTGCACGGCACGCTGTTCTTTGCTTCTACCACGCGTTTTCTCAACCAGTTCACACCCGCAGACGATCCCGAGCACTCGACGCTGGACTGTCGCCACCTGATCTTTGTCGACTACTCGGCAGTGTCGGCCCTGACGACTTTGCGTGAGCGCTACGCCAAAGCGGGCAAGCATCTGCGCGTGGTGCACCTGTCGAGCCGTTGCAAACAGTTGCTCAAGCGCAATGATGTGCAGCACGGTTGAGCTACGATTGGCCCCACGTCAACGGAATACAGGGAAACCCATGCATTCGATTTCACGCCTGATGCTGGCCTGCTGCCTGTCGCTCCCTGTCGTCACCCAGGCGGCAACAGCGCCCGCCGAGCTCGACAATCAGCTGCGCGAAGCCGTAGCGCCGGTGATGCAGCGCTACAATATTGCGGGGATGGCCATCGCGATTACCCGCAACGGCCACCCGACCTTCTTTAACTATGGCGTGGCCTCCCGCGAGACTCGCCAGCCGGTGAGTCGCGATACCCTGTTCGAGCTTGGCTCAATCAGTAAAACCTTCACCGCGACGCTGGCGACCTACGCCCAAGCCACCGGCAAGCTGGCCCTGAGCGATCACCCCGGCCAGTACCTGCCCCAGCTGCGTGGCACGGCATTCGACAGCACCACCCTGCTCAACCTGGCCACCCACACCGCCGGAGGCTTCCCGTTGCAGGTGCCGGATGCGGTGCAGAACACCGAGCAATTGATGGACTACCTCAAGGCCTGGCAGCCAAGCTATCCACCTGGCAGCCAGCGTACGTATGCCAACCCGAGTATCGGCATGCTGGGGATGATCACTGCCAAAGCCATGAACATGCCGTTCGAGCTCGCCATGCAGCAGCACCTGTTACCCAGACTCGGGCTGAGCAATACCTGGCTGAGCGTGCCGTCGACTCAACAAGGATTGTACGCACAAGGATATGATAAACAGGACGCACCTATCCGTTTGAAGGGTGGCGTGCTGGGCAACGAAGCCTACGGCATGAAATCCAGCAGCGCGGATTTGCTGCGCTTCATCGAGGCCAATATTGATCCGGTCCTTTCTGACGCCGCGGTGGGCAAGGCGATTTCCGACACCCATGTCGGCTATTTCACCAGCGGGCCGCTGACACAAGACTTGGTCTGGGAGCAGTACTCGTATCCGGTCAGTCTTGACACGCTGTTGCAAGGCAACGCAAACAGCATGGCCTATGAAACCCACCCAGCCACACCGCTCACGCCGCCACTGGCGCCGCCGCAGGCGGCCTGGATCAACAAGACCGGCTCGACCAACGGCTTTGGTGGCTATGTGGCGTTCGTCCCGCAGAAAAAGCTCGGCATTGTGATCCTCGCCAACAAGAACTACCCCAATGAAGCGCGGGTAAAACTGGCGTATCAAATTCTCAGCGAACTGGACTGAAACCACGGTCCCACGATCTCGAATCTGGCGCTGTCGTGGGCCCGGCTTTAGCCGGGGACTGGCGGTTATGTCACCGATATTTTCGTCGCGGCTACCGCCTTTGCGGCTGAAGCCGGGCCCCCGTCGCACTCCGGCATGCTCGCCGCCATAGGATCTCCTTACGAGATATAACGCTCGTACGTTCCCACCTGAACCCCGCCTGAACGCGATCGCGAATCTGATCCAGAATGAAAAAACAACTATACGCATTCAATAATGAGTATCATTATGTTACGCATTGTTTCAGGCAATCGTCACAACCGCAGCCTGAAACGGTACAGACTTCCGCAATAACCCCGGTGAATCATGCTCGTTCCTTTTTTGATCATGCTGCGCGAAGGGATTGAAGCCGCGCTTATCGTTGGCATCATCGCCAGTTACCTGAAACAGACCGGTCGCGGCGAGTGGATGCCCGCCGTGTGGATCGGCGTGTTTCTGGCCATTGCGCTTTCGTTGTTCGTCGGTGGTGGCCTGGAGCTGGCCAGTGCCGAATTCCCGCAAAAGCAGCAGGAATTGTTCGAGGGCATCGTCGGCCTGATAGCCGTGGTCATTCTCAGTTCCATGGTGTTCTGGATGCGTAAGGTCGCCCGTTCCATCAAACACGCCTTGCACGACTCCCTGGACGCGGCACTGGCAGGTTCCAGAAACCAGACTTACGCACTGATCGCCATGGTGTTTTTCGCCGTGGCCCGCGAAGGGCTGGAAACCGTCTTTTTCCTGCTCGCCGTGTTCCAGCAGAGTGAAGGCGCCAGCGCACCATTGGGCGCCCTGCTCGGCCTGCTGCTCGCGGTGGCCGTGGGCGTGGCCATTTACAGTGGCAGCATGCGCCTGAACCTGAGCCTGTTCTTCCGCTGGACCGGGCTGTTCATTCTGGTAGTCGCTGCAGGCATTCTTGCCAATTCCGTGCAGGCGCTGCACGAAGCCGGGGTCTGGAATCACCTGCAAGCCGTGGTCTTTGATATCAGCGCCACCTTGCCAATGGACGGGCCAACCGGCGCGGTTCTGGCGGGCATGTTTGGTTATCAGGACGCGCCCACCGTCAGCACCCTCAGCGTTTACCTGATTTATCTGGTCGCTGCACTGGCGCTGTTTTTCACGCCACACGCCGGTCAGCCCGCACGACCGGCGCCGCAGCGATCTTCCGTTACCAACGAATAAGGGCTTGCATGTCGAATCGTCCCTCAGGGCTTTCAGAGAAAGCCAAGCCGCCCCGTGCCTTGCGATTGGCCGTCGCAGGCTCGGTGGTGATCATGATCGCGGCGGGCGGGCTGTTTTATTACGCCTCGCAGACCGCCATGAAAAAACGCGCCGCCAACAACGGCGCAGAAACCGTGGTCACCCTCCACGCCCATGCCTGCGAGCCCAATGCTTTGACGGTACCTGCGGGCAAGAACGCCTTTCGCATCGTCAACCGCTCGGAGCGCGCCGTTGAATGGGAAATCCTGGATGGCGTGCTGGTGGTCGAAGAGCGGGAAAACATCGCGCCCGGCCTGAGCCAGGTGATCAATGCCAACCTGCAACCTGGCGATTACGCCATCACCTGTGGCTTGCTGAGCAACCCGCGTGGCACCTTGCACGTCACGCCCACTGCGGAGTCTGAAGCGAGCGCCAAGGCCCGTCCTTCAATGGTGGCGTTCATCGGACCGCTGTCGGAATACCGGGTCTACCTGAGCCTGCAGGGCTCGGCGCTGATCAAGGCCGTGACGGCGTTGCAGCAGGCCATCGATGCGGGCGACGTGAACGCGGCGCAGGCCGCCTACCTTCCGGCTCGCGCCGCGTATCAGCGCATTGCCCCGGCGGCGCAGCGTCTGGCTGAACTGGACAACGTCATCAACGCCCGCGCCGATTACTACGAAAAGCGTGAGCAGGATGCGGCCTTCAATGGCTTCCATCGCATCGAGTACACGCTGTTCGATCAACAGAGTGTCGAGGGTCTGAAGCCGATTGGCCAGCGCTTGCAGACTGACGTCACCCGCCTCAAGCAGCAGCTGCTGGCGCAGAACATGGCCCCGGAACAACTGGCAGCGATTGTCGTGCGCAACATGCGCAGCCTCGCGGACATCCGCAGCACGGGCGAGGAAGAACGCTATAGCCACAGCGACCTGAACGGGTTTGCCGCCAATCTGGAAGGCACCCGCAAAGTCATCGACCTGCTGCGCCCGTTACTGGCTAAAAGTGCCGGCCCGCTGCTGGAAAAAATCGATGCCGCCAGCGCCGGGCTGGACACCGAGCTCAATGGCTTGAGCACCGACAACGGCTACCGCCCGTATGACCAGGTCGATGCCGGGCAGCGCAAATTGATTGCCGAAAAAGCCAGGGCATTGGCCGATGCCCTGGACGGGATCGATCCGGCGCTGGGTTTGTCGGGGCTTTGATGAATGATCGCGATCCTCTGAATTGAAATGCATTCCTGTGGGAGCGAGCTTGCTCGCGAAGAGGCCGTTACGTCTGTCACGCCTTCCGCGACCAACAAATGCATTCGCGAGCAAGCTCGCTCCCACGGGTCAATACGCGCAGACTTTGAGAAAGACCACTAGCCATGAACGATTCAGACTCAAACAACGCTCCACAATCCGCCCAGCGCCGTCGCGTACTGCTGGGCCTGGGTGCCGCGGGCGCGGCATTGGCGGGCAGCAGCCTGAGCGGCAACGTCTTGGCTGCCGCACCTGCGCAGGTCACTGAAGCGCCGAAAAGCGAGAAAACCGAAGACCGCAACGAATTCCACGGCATTCACCAGACCGGCATCATCAACCCGCGTCCGGCGTCGGGCATGTTGGTGGCCTTTGATGTGCTGGCCGCCGACCGTGAAGATCTGGAGCGTCTGTTTCGTACCTTGAACGAGCGTAGCGCGTTCCTGATGACCGGCGGCAGCGTGCCTCAGGTCGATCCGAAACTGCCGCCCGTGGACTCAGGCATCCTCGGCCCGGTGGTCACTCCGGACAACCTGACCATCACTGTTTCAGTGGGCGAATCGCTGTTCGATGAACGCTTTGGCCTGGAGGCCTTCAAACCCCGGCGTCTGAGTCGCATGGTCGGGTTCCCCAACGACGCACTGGACGCCGACAGCTGCCACGGCGACTTGAGCATCCAGTTCTGCGCCAACAGCGCCGACAGCAACATCCACGCCTTGCGCGACATCGTGAAAAACCTGCCGGACCTGCTGCTGGTGCGCTGGAAACAGGAAGGCACGGTACCGCCGCAAGCGCCGAAAAAACCCGGTCAGCCAGCGGAAAGCGCACGCAACTTCCTGGGTTTTCGTGACGGTTCGGCCAACCCCGACTCCAACAATCAGAAAACCATGAACGAGCTGGTCTGGGTGCAACCGGGCAGCGACGAACCGAGCTGGGCCGCCAATGGCAGCTACCAGGCGGTGCGCATCATCCGCAACTTCGTCGAGCGCTGGGACCGTACGCCATTGCAGGAGCAGGAAGCAATTTTCGGCCGGGTCAAAACCACCGGCGCGCCTATGGATGGCAAGGTCGAAACCGACGTGCCGAACTACACGGCCGACCCCCATGGCAAGAAGACAAGAATGGATTCGCATATCCGCCTGGCCAACCCGCGCACGGCCGAGAGCCAGGGCAATCTGATCCTGCGTCGTCCGTTCAACTATTCCAACGGTGTGAACAAGAACGGCCAGCTCGACATGGGCCTGCTGTTCATCTGTTACCAGGCCGACCTGGAAAAAGGCTTCATCACGGTGCAGACCCGGCTTAATGGCGAGCCGCTGGAGGAGTACCTCAAGCCGGTGGGCGGTGGTTATTTCTTCACCTTGCCGGGCGTGCGCGACGATCAGGATTTCATCGGCCGCTCACTGCTCCAGGCTTCGGCCAAAGCCGAGAGCAAAACCGTTTAACCCGCTAACAGCCACCTCAACAGGAAGCGCCCCATGAAAAAGTTGCCGTTTGCTTTGCTGCTCACCGCTGGTTTGCTCCAGACCCCAGCCTTCGCCGCCACGGCGCCACTGGATCTGGTAGGCCCGGTATCGGATTACAAAATCTACGTGTCCGAGCAGATCAGCGAGCTGGTCAGCCACACCAAAACATTCACCGACGCAGTGAAAAAAGGTGACCTGGCGACCGCCCGCAAACTCTACGCGCCAACCCGCGTGTTCTACGAAGAAATCGAGCCTATGGCTGAGCTGTTCAGCGACCTGGACGCGTCTATCGATTCGCGGGTCGACGACCATGAAAAAGGCGTCAACGCTGAAGACTTCACCGGCTTCCATCGCCTGGAATACGCCCTGTTCGCCCAGAACAGCACCAAGGACCAAGGCCCTATCGCCGACAAGCTGATGGCTGACGTGAAAGACCTGGAAGCTCGCGTGACCGGTCTAACCTTCCCGCCGGAAAAAGTCGTCGGCGGTGCTGCTGCGCTGCTGGAAGAAGTCGCGGCCACCAAGATCTCCGGCGAAGAAGACCGTTACAGCCACACGGACTTGTACGACTTTCAGGGCAACATAGACGGCGCGAAGAAAATCGTCGACCTGTTCCGCCCGCAAATCGAGCAATCCGACAAAGCCTTCGCTGCCAAGGTCGACAAGAACTTCGCCACCGTAGACAAGATCCTGGCCAAGTACAAAACCAAGGATGGCGGTTTCGAGACCTATGACAAAGTGAAGGAAAACGACCGCAAAGCGCTGATTGGCCCGGTCAACACCTTGGCTGAAGACTTGTCCACATTGCGGGGCAAGTTGGGGTTGAACTGAGTAACTGACCTCGGCTAAATCGCCATCGTACCTGTAGGAGCGAGCGTGCTCGCGATCGGCTGCGAAGCAATCGTAAAAATGCGAGCTCAAAATCGCAGGAAAGTCGTTCCGACTTTATCGCGAGCAAGCTCACTCCTACAGGTTCTGCGCCGGTCGTAAATCCCTCAAACCCCGCTAAACCAGTTATACCCCTGATCTTCCCAATACCCGCCCGGGTTGTCGTTGGTGACGAAGATCTCGACGATGTGCTTGGGGTTCTTGAAGCCCAGCTTGGTCGGCACTCGCACGCGCAGCGGGTAACCATAATCGGGTGGCAAGGCGACGTCTCCGAAGTCCAGCGCCAGCAGGGTTTGGGGGTGCAGCGCGGTCGGCATGTCCAGGCTTGAGTAATAGCGATCGGCACACTTGAAGCCAACGAACTTCGCCGTGGTGTCCGCGCCGATGTACTCAAGAAACGTGCGCAGCGGCACCCCGCCCCACTGCCCAATGGCGCTCCAGCCTTCAATGCAGATCAGACGGGTGATGTCGCTGCGCTGCGGCAGTTTACGCAAGCCTTCGAGCGTCCATTCCTGTTTGTCCCGCACCAGCCCGGAAACCCCCAGACGGTAGTCGGCTAGGTCGACTTCCGGCACGTTGTATTCGGGATAAAAAGCGTTGAACGGGAAAGGATTGGTCACCTGCGACTTGCTGTAGACCGGCGCGAGTTTCTGGCCGCTGAACAGCCAGGCCTGCACCCGGTCATTCCAGCGCGACATGGCCCACAGCGCCTTGTCGACCTGATCGCCATCCTGCAGGTTGCAGCCGGTCAGCATCGACATGGCGCCCACGGTCAGCCCAGCGCGCAAAAACGAGCGGCGTTGAATATTGATCAACTGCGTTTGCTGCGCCGGTTCCAGACGGATGCGCTGCTCGCGGCGCAGCGCCTTGAAAGAAGGTGGTTTATTCATGTGCATCTTCAAGCGTGCGCTTGCCCCCGGTAATCATGGGTAAAAGGGTCCGCGGCACAATCAGCACCAAGGCCAGGTGGACCACCACAAACGCACCAATCGCCGCCATTGCGCCGAAATGCACGTAGCGGGCGGCGTCGAAACCGCCCATCAGGCTGGTCAATTCCTGAAACTGCACCGGTTTCCAGATCGCCAGGCCGGAGAGCACCACCAGCACGCCCATCAGCAGCACCAGCCAGTACATCAGGCGTTGCACTGCGTTGTAGGTGCCATGCTGATGGGCCAGGCGCAGGCGCAAGGCGTCCAGGACATCGCGTTTCACCGCGCTGGCATGCACCGGTAGCAGGTCGCGTTTGAAGTGGCGGCTGAACACGCCGTACAGCACATAAGCCAGGCCGTTGACGACCAGTAACCACATCACCGCAAAATGCCAGGCGATGGAGCCACCGAGCCAACCGCCCAGGGTGAGTGATTTGGCAAAGGTGAAACCGAACAGCGGTGACGCGTTGTAAATACCCCAGCCGCTCATGAACATGCCGACCATGCCGGCAGCGTTGAGCCAATGGGTCAGGCGCACGGGCCAGGGGTGGAGGGTGCGGGTTTTCATTGTTGTCTCCCGAGAGCGAGACCTGTGGAGGGTTGTGCCTGCGAATGAAAACCTGTGGGAGCGAATTCATTCGCGAAGAGGCCGGTACATTCGATGCATTTTCACCGGCCTTTACACCGCCTTCGCGAATAAATTCGCTCCCACAGGTCCGTGGTCTATTGAGGACGCCTTTGCGCGACCAACAGATTTGCTTACATCGGCGGTGTAAAACCATCCTTGCCGACCGCAACACCGCGAGCTGACTTACCGTCGTCAGCCGGGAACAGGACAATCTTCGCGCCTGCTGTCAGCGCGTCACGCTTGGCCGGCTCAACGTAGGCGATTGGCACATCAGTCGGCACCACCAGTTGCTTCTCGCCGCCTTTGTACAACACGGTCAGGGTACGGCCATTGGCCTTGGACAAGGTGCCCACGGTGCCATTGGTCATCGTGCCGGTGCTGCCATCAGCGTTTTCCCAGCCGTAGTGGCCTTCGCCGCTGCCTTTGAGGCTGGCTTCGAATACCGTGACTTCCAGCGCTTTCAAGGTGCCGTCAGCTTGAGGAATGGCAGCGGAACCGACAAAGCTGTCTGCCTTGATCGAATCCAGATCCGCCTTGGAGACCAGACGAATCCCGGTCTTGTCGGTCAGCATGATGCTCTGGTGCTGGCCGCTGCGAGTGGTGTAGTTCAAGGTATCGGCCTGAACGCTGTCGACCGTGCCGCGCATCGGTTTGACCACTGGCATGTCGGCAGCCTGAGTCATGACAGCGGCGCTGAGCAGCAACAGGCCGAACGTGGTGGACAATGCAGTCTTCATGAGTGATTCCCTGGCAGTTGAATTCGAGACCATCTTCACCCCGCTACCGGCACTGGACTATGACCGGCGAATGACATCTTTGTCATAAACCAGGCCGTTGCACGCGGGATGCCCTGCTCAGTAAAGCCGTTAATGACAAAGATGTAACCGACACCGCATCGGCACTTGGTTAAACTTGCCGGGCGCATCCCGCCTGTCACCCTCCACGCCTGCCCCGCCCGAGCTCAACCATGCATATTCTGCTGATCGAAGACGACACCAAGACCGGCGAGTACCTGAAAAAGGGTCTCGGCGAATCCGGCTACAAGGTCGACTGGACTCAGCACGGCACCGATGGCCTGCACATGGCCCTGGAAAATCGCTACGACCTGATCGTCCTCGACGTGATGCTGCCCGGTATCGACGGCTGGCAGATCATCGAAGTGCTGCGCGCCCGGCAGGACGTGCCGGTGCTGTTCCTGACCGCTCGTGACCAATTGCAGGACCGGATTCGCGGCCTGGAACTGGGGGCCGACGATTATCTGATCAAACCGTTTTCCTTTACTGAACTGTTACTGCGCATCCGCACAATCCTGCGCCGGGGCGTGGTGCGCGAGGCGGACCATTTCCACCTCGCGGACCTGGAGCTGGACCTGTTGCGCCGCCGAGTCACGCGTCAGCAACAGGTCATCGTGCTGACCAATAAAGAGTTTTCGCTGCTGCATCTGCTGTTGCGCCGCGAAGGCGACGTGCTGTCCCGGGCGCAAATCGCTTCGGAGGTCTGGGACATGAATTTCGACAGCGACACCAACGTGGTCGACGTCGCCATCAAGCGTCTGCGCAGCAAGATCGACCAGGCTTATCCGGTCAAACTCATCCACACCGTGCGCGGCATCGGCTATGTCTGCGAGGTCCGCCCATGCGCGCCCGACACTCACTGACCCTGCGCTCGACGCTGGCTTTCGCACTGGTGGCGATGTTCACCGTGGCCGGTGCTGGCTGGTATCTGTACGAGTCGATGAAAAGCTCAGTGATGCAGCGCACTGACCATGCCGTATTGGCCAGGCTCGATCACTTTCGCAAACTGCTCAACTACGACCTGACCCTGGACAACCTCAAGAGCAGCCCGCAGCTGTTCGAGAACATGCTCGACAGCGAAGAAGACATTTTCATCATTGGCGAGCCGGGCAAGCCGCCGGTGATCTCGGTCAATCCGTCCCGGGCACCGCTGCCGGACACACCGACTGTGGCGGCGGATGTCATGTTGCGTGATTCAGACCTGCGCAGCGGCGTGAGCCTGCAAGGCGTACCGCTCAGAACCGCCTCGGTGCAGGCGTTGTCCGGTGGCGTGGAAGTGCGCTTGCAGGCCGCGCACCTGATGGTCAAGGAAATGGCCATGCTGGCCAGCTTTCGTCAGCGAATCTACTCGGCCATGGCGCTGGCGTTCCTCGTCACCGCCCTGCTGGGTTATGTGCTGCTGCGCCAGGGTCTGCGCCCCCTGCGGCGGATGACCGCACACGCTGCCGACATTACTCCGGCGCGCCTGCACAGCCGCATCGACAGCGCTGATGCACCGATCGAATTGCAACCGCTGGGCGAGGCGCTCAATGCCATGCTCGAACGCCTGGACGATGGTTATCAGCGCCTGACCCAGTTTTCCGCTGACCTGGCCCATGAGATCCGTACCCCGGTGGGTTCCCTGATGGGCCACTGTCAGGTTGCCCTGCGCCAGACGCGCAGCGCCGATGAATATCAGGCGTTGCTGGCGTCAAACCTGGAAGAACTGGAGCGCATTTCGCGGCTGGTCGAAAGCATTCTGTTTCTGGCCCGTGCCGATGAAGCGCAGTCAGCGCTGGAGCGTCAGCCGCTGTGTCTGCACGACGAACTGCAGCGCGTGGCCGACTATTTCGAAGGCCCGGCCGAAGAGCGCCAGTTGAGCCTTTGCATCTCGGGTGACGGGACCTTGCTGGCTGACCCGATCCTGCTGCGCCGGGCACTGAGCAACCTGGTGGCAAATGCCATCCGCCACGCGGACCCGGCCAGCGAGATTCAGATCCGTGTCGAGCAACGCGGCATGCAATGGTTGGTGGATGTGGAAAACCACGGCCAGGCGCTAGATGAAACGACACTGGGCAAGCTGTTTGACCGTTTTTACCGAGGCGACGCCTCACGCCACCAGAGCTCGGACTCCAACGGCCTGGGCCTGGCCATCGTCGCGGCGATCATGCATCTGCATAACGGCCGGGCAAGCGTGGCGCAGCCGGTGCCGGGGAAAATCTGTTTCACCCTGGCGTTTCCGGTTTGATTTGACCGCATATAAACCTGGGGGAGCGGTGCTTGCCCGCGATACAAACAATACGGACTTCAGGCCAACCGCATCCAGCCTTATCGCGGGCAAGCCTCGCTCCAACAGGTCCCTTGCGCCCTTCAGACTTTCCTCACGCCTTCTTATCGTGATTAATCGTCAGCTTGTAAAACGTCGCCGCGCCGCCTTCGGTCGCATAGCCGGTGTTGTCCTGGGTGTACACCCCGGCCTTGAAGTACAGCAGCTTGTCTTTCCAGGTCGCGTCCAGTTTGGCGTTCCAGACATAATCCGCCGCGTTGACAGACAGGTTGCCCGCTGGCGTCAGGTGGATGCTGTAGCTGAACCGCGCGTTCAATGCCACGCCCTGGGCAATGATGATCACCTCGATTTCAGCGTCCGGGCTGCGGCGAAACTTGGCGACGATGTTGCCGGTCTGCAGCTTTTCCTTGAACTGATACTCCACCTTGAGCAGCGGCTCCGTGCTCTGAAACGCGTGGATCTGACCAATCACGATTTTGCCGGTGGACGGCACCTGATTGACCACCAGGGACGCGCGCAGAAAGTTGTCAGCCTGTGAGTAAGTCCAGTTGTTGACACTGCCGTCGGCCTTGGTCTCGCGCAACTCCGTGCGTGGGTACACGGCGTTTTCCGTTCGCGACCCGGTCACCGGTGCCCAGAAGAACAAGGTATTGCCTGAACGGAAATAACCATCCTGATAGCCGCCGACCAGTTTCGGGGTGTCGACGATCATGGCTGGAGTACCCACAGGAACGGAAAGATTCCACATGGCGAGATCGATCATTTGCATGCTCACAAGGTGCGACAAACGCACCGACAAAGGTGTCTAAACCGGGCGTTGGCGCTGCCCGCTGGCTTCGTCTGGCATATCGGCTGAATCGATTTTTATGTGAAGGGAGCATCCACGGCACACCGCGCCAATAAACTATCGGCGAGGCGTCAAAGCCATCATTTAGGCATCACAGCTCTCAGTCCATTTGAAAATGGCACGGGCGTGCAAGCGGCAGAAAACCGGCTTTTTACTTGCTCGCAAAACGTCATTTTTTTGGACGTCATCTCGACATCCGCTGACTAACCGGCAAAAAATGCGCGCTTTTTGCCGACCAACGGTAGCGATTATTTTCACGGCCGCGGAACTTTTATCAAACAAGACTGACGAGTCGGCTGTTTCGGCCCGGCCTGCGACGCTGTGACCCGTCCGCCCGGCAGTTTCCGGGTTGACTGTAAGACTTTGTTACAGGATTATAGTTAGCAAGCTAATTATGTTGTTACGAACAATATCACCGCTAACTATTTTCACGACGGTCCCCCCTTATGTCTCTCGACTCCCTGCAGATGAGCCTCAGCAGCGGCATGGTCGCTGCTTCTCGCCAGTGGCGGCGCATCTGCCAGACCACCCTGCTGCGCTACGGTGTGTCCGAAGCGTGCGCTGCGCCATTGCTGATGATCCTGCGTCTGGGTGACGGCGTGAACCAGGTCACGGTGGCCCACGCGGCTGGCATGGAAAGTCCGACCCTGGTGCGTTTGCTCGACCAACTGTGCAGCGCGGGTATCGTCTGCCGCACCGAGGACCCGACCGATCGCCGCGCCAAAGCCTTGAGCCTGACCTCCAGCGGCCGAGAAGTGGCACTCGCCATAGAGGATGAATTGCTGCGTCTGCGGCGGGATGTGCTCAAAGGTGTTGCCAAAGAAGATCTGGAAGCCACGTTGCGGGTTTTCAAAGCCTTCGCCGACGCCGCTCAACACGATCTTGCGGGGGCCATTTGAAAGATTTCCTTGCCGGTGTGCCCCCCGCCCGCGACTGGTTTTACGGGGTGCGGACCTTTGGCGCTTCCATGCTGGCACTGTATATCGCGCTGCTGATGCAGATGCCGCGCCCTTATTGGGCCATGGCGACGGTGTACATCGTTTCAAGCCCCTTCGTCGGCCCCACCAGCTCCAAAGCGCTGTACCGGGCTTTCGGCACTCTGGCGGGTGCCGCCGCCTCCGTGCTGATCGTGCCGATGTTCGTGCAAACGCCGTTGCTGCTGGCGGCGGTCATCGCCTTATGGACCGGGACCCTGCTGTTTTTGTCCCTGCATTTGCGCACCGCCAACAGCTACGCCTTGATGCTCGCGGGCTACACCATGCCGCTGATTTCCTTTCCGGTGGTGGACAACCCGCAAGCGGTGTTCGAAATCGCCGTGTCGCGCACTGAAGAAATCTTCCTCGGCATCCTGTGTGCGGCGGTGGTGGGCAGTATGTTCTGGCCGCGTCGCCTGGCCCCGGTGATGCAGGGTGCCGTGGACAAATGGTTCAGCGATGCTTCGGCCTACAGCACGCTATTTCTGCAACGCGCTGCAGTCCCAGAAGACGCCCGCGCCCTGAGGGTTGCCATGGCCGCCACCTTCAATTCGCTGGAGCCGATGATCGGCCAGCTTCCGCACGAAGGCGCACGCGCGCAGACGGTCCGCAATGCCAAGGAACTGCGCGGCAGAATGATCCACTTGTTACCGGTGATCGATGCGCTGGACGATGCCTTGTGGGCACTGGAACGGCGCTCCACTAACCTGATCGCACAGCTCACGCCACTGCTGACCGAGATGCGCGACTGGCTGGATAACACCGCCAATGGCGTACAGACCGAGCAATGGCAAGCCTTGCATCGCCACCTTGAAAGCCTTGAGCCTACGGCTGCGCAACTCGACGACCGGCAACAGTTACTCCTGTCCAACGCCTTGTATCGCCTCAGCGAATGGATTGACCTGTGGCAGGACTGCCGCACCCTGCAGCAAGCGATCAGGACCGATGACCAGACGCCCTGGCGCGCCGTCTACCGCCATTGGCGGCTGGCGCAGATCAAGCCTTTTCTGGATCGCGGCCTGATGCTCTATTCGGTCATGACCTCGGTGCTGGCGATCATCGTCGCTTCCGTGCTGTGGATTCTGCTGGGCTGGAAAGACGGTGCCGCTGCGGTGGCGCTCGCGGCGGTGTCATGCAGCTTTTTCGCCGCCATGGACGACCCCGCGCCGCAGATCTACAAGTTCTTCTTCTGGACCCTGCTCTCGGTGCTGTTCGCCAGCCTGTATCTGTTTGTGGTGCTGCCCAACCTGCACGATTTCCCGATGCTGGTGCTGGCTTTCGCGGTGCCGTTCATTTGTGTCGGTACCCTGACCGTGCAGCCGCGCTTCTACCTGGGCACCTTGCTGACCATCGTCAATACCTCGTCCTTCATCAGTATCCAGAGCGCCTATGACGCGGATTTTCTGAACTTCATCAATTCCAATCTGGCCGGGCCCGTGGGCCTGCTGTTTGCCTTTGTGTGGACGCTGATCATGCGCCCGTTCGGCGTCGAGCTCGCAGCCAAGCGCCTGACCCGCTTCGGCTGGCGCGACATCGTGGCGCTGACCCGGCCTGCGACCCTGGTGGAACGCCGGGCCATGGGCGTGAAGATGCTCGACCGGCTGATGCAGCACCTGCCACGCCTGGCCGCCACCGCCCAGGACACCGGGCTGGCCGTGCGTGAACTGCGAATCGCCCTGAATCTGCTCGACACCCTGGCGTGGCTACCCAGGGCTCACGCGTCGCAACAGCTGTTGCTGCAACAAGTGATTGATGAAGTGGGTGGTTATTTCCAGGCCTGCCTGAAAGCCGGGCAACGGCTGCCCGCCCCCACGGCAACGCTGATGACCATGGACCGTGCACGCCGCGCGTTGAACGCACAATCGCCGATCGAGAATGATGCGCGCATTCACTTGCTGCACGCCTTGAGTGGTCTGCGCCTGGCGTTCCTGCCGGGTGTCGAGCTCGACAACGCAGCGGTCATCGAGACTTCACCTCACCCACCCTACGGCCTTGACGGAGCGTCCCTATGATTGGCGATCTGGACATCAGCGGGGTCTTCGTGCCCACTTTTCTGGCGCTGATGGGCATTACCTATGTGCTGTTTCTGGGCGTCCACGCGGTGTTATCGCGAGCCCACTTCTATCGTCTGGTCTGGCACCGGGCATTGTTCAACACAGGTCTATACGCTTTGCTGCTCGGCGCCGTGGATACCCTCAGTCGATACCTGATGAAATGAAAAAACCTCTGCTTACCCTGGGCCGCGTGGTCCTGACTCTGCTGGTCGTGACCTTCGCTGCCATCGTCGTGTGGCGCATGGTCATGTATTACATGTACGCGCCGTGGACCCGCGACGGGCACATCCGCGCCGACGTCATCCAGATCGCCCCGGACGTTTCCGGGCTGATCCAGAAAGTCGACGTGGGGGACAACCAACTGGTCAGCAAGGGCCAGGTGTTGTTCACGATCGACCAGGACCGCTTTCGCCTGGCGTTGCGTCAGGCTCAGGCAACCGTCGCCGAGCGGCAGGAAACCTGGGAACAGGCCCGCCGCGAGAACAAACGCAACCGTGGCCTGGGCAACCTGGTGGCACGCGAGCAACTGGAAGAAAGCCAGTCCCGCGAGGCCCGGGCCTTGTCGGCCTTGAACGAATCAAAAGTGACCGTCGACGCCGCGCAGTTGAACCTGGACCGCTCAGTGATCCGCAGCCCCGTGGACGGCTACCTTAATGACCGCGCACCCCGCGCCCATGAGTTCGTCACCGCCGGGCGACCGATCCTGTCGGTGGTGGACGGTGCCTCGTTCCACATCGACGGCTACTTCGAAGAAACCAAGCTGGACGGCATTCACCTTGGGCAAAGCGTGGATATCCGCGTGATTGGTGATAACGCCCGATTGCGCGGGCACGTGGTGAGCATCGTTGCCGGTATCGAAGACCGCGACCGCAGCAGCGGCTCGAACCTGCTGCCCAACGTCAACCCCGCGTTCAGCTGGGTGCGCCTGGCCCAGCGGATTCCGGTGCGAATCGCCTTTGACGAAGTCCCGGACAACTTCCGCATGATCGCTGGACGCACCGCCACGGTTTCGATCATCGACGACCATCAGGAGCGCGGCCTATGACATCCCTCGCGCGCCTGACAGCAACTGTCGGGCTTGGTGTGCTGTTGTCGGCGTGTCAGATGGTCGGCCCGGATTACCAACTGCCAAAGGACGCGGCGATCAATCGCCCGGACTTGCAGGGCGACCTCGCCGGGGAGTCGGTCAACACGGTGTCAGCACCGGTGCCCGCCGACTGGTGGCGGCTGTATCAGGACCCGCGCCTGAACCAGCTGGTACAACAGGCCATGGCGTCCAACACCGACCTGCGCATCGCCGCCGCCAACCTGCAACGGGCCCGCTACCAGACCGCTGAAGCCCAGGCGGCAGGCGGTTTCACCACCCGTGCCAAAGCCGGTGCCCAGCGCCTGCAGGAGTCCGGCGAAGCCTTCCTGCTGAGCGAAAAAGTCCCGGTGGGTAATGTTGCCGATGTGGGTATCACCACGTCCTATCAGTTCGACCTTTTCGGCACCTTGCAACGCGGCATCGAAGCCTCCAACGCCAACGTCGAAGCCGCCCAGGCCGCTGCCGATACCGCACGCATTACGCTGGTGGCCGATGTGGTCCGGGCCTATACGCAGATCTGTTCGGCCAATGAAGAACACGACATTGCCATGCAGTCCCTGAACCTGCAGAAACAGGGCCTCAGCCTGGTGCAACGCCTGCGCGATGCCGGACGTAGCGACGAGACTCAGGTGACCCGCTCGGAAACTCAATTCAAATCGTTGAGCGCTGAGCTGCCCCGCTATGAGGCGCTGCGTCAGACCGGGCTGTTCCGCTTGTCGATGCTACTGGCCAGGCCGCTGGATCAGTTGCCTGCTGGGGTCAGTACCTGCAACGAGCTACCGCATATTGCGCAGCTGATGCCAGTGGGTGACGGCGCCGCCCTGCTCAAACGCCGCCCGGACGTGCGCCAGGCTGAACGTCGGCTGGCCGCCGCGACGGCCGAGATTGGCGTGGCCACGGGTGAGTTGTACCCGGACATCAGCATCGGCGCGACCGTGGCGACCGTCGGCCTGGTAGAAAACCTCGGCAAGCCGGTCGCCAATCGTTGGGGCTTTGGCCCGTTGATCAACTGGACCATCCCCTCCAACGGCTCCCGAGCACGCATTCATCAGGCCGAGGCGACGACCCAGGGCGCGCTGGCGCGGTTTGATGGTGTGGTGCTCAACGCGATCCGTGAGACCCAGACCAGCCTGGTGCAGTACACCGCCCTGCTGCAACGCCGGGATGCCCTGAACGACGCGGCGCAGTCGGCCGAACAGGCGGCTGAGCAGACTCACCGGTTCTTCCAGGCGGGTCGGGCCTCGTTCCTGGCTGACTTGCAGGCGACTCGAACCTACACCGACGTGCGTGGACAGCTGGCAATGGCCAATACTCAGGTGGCGATGGGGCAGATTGATTTGTTTCTGGCGTTGGGTGGGGGTTGGGAAGACAAGCAAGTAGCGGCGGGGAAATAGAACCGATGCCATCGCGGGCAAGCGCGCTCCTACAGATAAACAATCATCTGTTGGAGCGAGGCTTACCCGCGAAGAACGATAACGCTGTCTATCTGGCACACCTGCGCCTCAAAGTCTGCGGTTTTTGCTATACCCACTGAACCCTTCCCTCATTTCACTGCCTCACTCCTCATCCTTTATCGACTAGCAGGCATTCCCATGCGCACTCTTGAATTGGCGGGCAAACAGGTTCCGGTCCTCGGCCAGGGCACCTGGCACATGGGCGAAAAGCAAGACCTGCGCTCGTCCGAAATCCGCGCCTTGTGCCAGGGCATCGAACTGGGCATGAACCTGATCGATACCGCCGAGATGTACGCCGACGGCGAAGCCGAGAAAATCGTCGGTGAAGCCATTGCCGGGCAACGTGATGCGGTGTTCGTCGTCAGCAAGGTCTACCCGCACAATGCCAGCCGCAGCGGCATCCCCGCCGCTTGCGAACGCAGCCTCAAGCGCCTGAAGACCGACTATATCGACCTGTATCTGCTGCACTGGCCGGGTTCGTATCCGCTTGAAGAAACCGTCGAGGCCTTCGAACGGCTGCGCGAAGAAGGCAAGATCGGACGTTGGGGGGTGTCGAACTTCGACGTCGCCGACCTGCTTGAATTGAACAATCCGGCCTGCGCCACCAACCAGGTGCTCTACAACCCGGAAGATCGTGGCATTGAGTTCGACCTGCTGCCCTGGGCCGAAGCCAATGATTTGCCAATGATGGCCTACTGCCCGATTGGTCAAGGTCAGTCTGGCAATCTGCTGCACCACCCTGCCCTGCATGAGGTGGCCGCGCGGCACAACGCAACCCCGGCGCAGATCAGCCTGGCCTGGGTATTGCGCCGCAGCAATATGATCGCGATCCCCAAGGCTGTGAATCCGGATCACGTGCGACTCAACGCAGCAGCGGTCGAACTCACGCTCACTGCCGAAGACCTGAGCATCCTCGACCGGGCCTGGCCGGTTCCGACCCGCAAGTTGCCACTGTCGATGGTTTGATGAAGCCGGTCCCACGGTTGTTCCAAACCGCAACAAAACTGACATATCCGCTTGTCATGATGCGCGCTTCGTCCCTTTGCCATGGACAAGGCGCATCACGGCCAGCGAGCAGTCATGAATCAGAGCATCGTGCAGAACCATCAGGATTCAGACCTCTTCGGCCTGCTGTACGGCTTCAGTTTCAAACCCGGTGAAGCGGGTCGAGAGATCGGCGCAGCCGTTGCATCGCAGAGCCTGGATGCCACGCAAACCGGCGATGAATTCATCTGGCTGCACCTGAACCTCGCCCACGCCGCATGCGAGCGCTGGATGAAGACCCATCTGCGCCTGCCTGACGAGTTCTTCGAGGCCCTGCATGAGGGCTCGCGTTCCACTCGTATCGAACATGTGGACTCCGCGCTGCTGGCGGTGGTCAACGATGTGGTGTTCGACTTCAACATGCTGTCCACCGACATCTCCACCTTGTGGGTCTGCACCCATCACAACCTGCTGATCACCGCCCGGCTGCACCCCTTGCGCTCGGTGGACAAGCTGCGTTCGTCGGTCAAGCGCGGTGAGCGTTTTCGCTCGCCATTGGAGTTGCTGGTGCACCTGCTGCGCGATCAAGGCGAGGTATTGACTCAGTTTCTGCGCAAGACCAGCCTCAGCGTCGACAAAATCGAGGACCAGTTGCTGTCCCAACGGCTGAGCAACAACCGCTCGGAGCTGGGTGCCATGCGCCGGGTGCTGGTGCGCCTGCAACGCCTGTTGGCGCTGGAGCCTGGCTCGCTGATGCGTTTGTTGCACCGTCCGCCACAGTGGTTGCTGGAAGAAGACGTCCAGGAATTGCGCCAGTCCACCGAGGAGTCGGCGCTGGTGATCAGTGACCTGGTAGCGCTGGGCGAGCGCATCAAGCTATTGCAGGAAGAAATCGCCGCCAACCTCAACGAGCAAAGCAGCCGTACCCTGTTCACCCTGACCGTGGTGACCGTGTTGGCGCTGCCCATCAATATCGTCGCCGGTTTCTTCGGCATGAACGTGGGCGGCATCCCGCTGGCCACTGATCCGCACGGGTTCTGGGTGCTGGTGGCGTTTGTTGCCACGTTCACATTTATCGCTGGACGCTGGGCCTTTCGCAAAAACCGCGATCAGGGGTAGATGCCTGACAGACCTGTGGGACCGGCTTCAATCGGGAAGAGGCCGGGACGGTCACTCATAACGGGTCGTCGAATGTCGCTTCCCGCCGTTCCTGCAGGAGCGTCGAAACTCCTCCGACCATCCGAAAAACCATGTTCATTGACCTGTGTCGCACCTCCGTAACATTCTGTAATGAATATAGACGCAATACCTTCAATAACAGGATTGCGCACCATGGCTACCAGCACATTGGCTTCGGATTCTCTCGGACACGCCAGCGATTCCCGCCCCCAGCTCAACCGCAAACCCAGCACTCTGACCATGGTGGTGTTCTTCGCCATTCTGGCCATGGGTCTGCTGTTCACCGCCTACAGCCTGAAACAGGACGTCGATGATCTGGGCACGACGGTCACTACCTGGACGCCGTTTCTGTTATTGGGCGTGGCGCTGCTGATTGCGCTGGGCTTCGAGTTCGTCAATGGCTTTCATGACACCGCCAACGCCGTGGCTACCGTGATCTACACCCACTCGCTGCCGCCCGGTTTCGCCGTGGCCTGGTCGGGGTTGTTCAATTTTCTCGGGGTGCTGTTTTCCAGCGGCGCGGTGGCGTTTGGCATCATCGCCCTGCTGCCGGTGGAGTTGATTTTGCAGGTTGGCTCCGGGGCAGGGTTTGCGATGATCTTCGCGCTGCTGATCGCGGCGATCATCTGGAACCTCGGCACCTGGTGGCTGGGCTTGCCCGCCTCGTCGTCCCACACCCTGATCGGCTCCATCATCGGCGTCGGTATCGCCAACGCCTTGATGCATGGGCGCGACGGCACCAGCGGCGTTGACTGGTCACAGGCCACCAAAATCGGCTATTCGCTGCTGCTTTCGCCACTGGTTGGGTTCAGCTGTGCGGCGCTGCTGTTGCTGGCCATGCGCTTTTTCATAAAGAACCGCGCCTTGTACAAGGCGCCCAAGGGTAACTCGCGGCCACCATGGTGGATTCGCGGCATGCTGATCGTCACCTGCACCGGCGTGTCATTCGCTCACGGCTCCAACGACGGGCAGAAAGGCATGGGCCTGATCATGCTGATTCTGGTCGGCACCCTGCCCATGGCCTATGCCCTGAACCGGACCATGCCAGCCGATCAATCGCTGCAGTTCGCCGCCGTCGCCCAGGTCACCCAACAGGCATTGAGCCGCAGTGCGCCACTGCCCGCGCCTGCCGATCCACGTCAGACCCTGTCGACTTATCTGGTCAGCAAACAGGCCACAGCGGAGTTGGTCCCGGCGTTGGCAGTCATGGCCGGCAAGATCGGCATCGAGGTCCAAGGCTATGGCTCGCTGTCCAAAGTTCCTGCCGAGGCTGTCGCCAACGTGCGTAATGACATGTACCTGACCTCCGAAACCATCCGCCTGATGGAGAAGAACAAGGTCGGCGATTTCGATGCCGACACACAGGACAAACTGAAGCTCTTCAAGGACCAGATCGACAGCGCAACCCGCTTCATTCCCACCTGGGTGAAGATCGCCGTGGCGATTGCTCTGGGTCTGGGCACGCTGGTGGGCTGGCGACGCATCGTGGTCACCGTGGGCGAGAAGATCGGTAAAACCCACATGACCTACGCCCAGGGCGCATCCGCCGAGGTGGTGGCGATGATGACCATTGGCGCGGCGGACATGTACGGCTTGCCAGTGTCCACCACCCATGTGCTGTCTTCCGGGGTCGCGGGGTCGATGGTTGCCAACGGTTCAGGCTTGCAACTGCGGACCTTGCGCAACCTGGCGTTGGCCTGGGTGCTGACACTGCCCGCAGCGATCCTGTTGTCCGGGTCGTTGTATTGGGTGTTTGTTCAGCTGTTTTGAATACCGGCAGTGTAATGATGCGATGACGTCGAACACCGGATTGCTGCAGAGCTTTCTCGAACACGATTTGGCGATGCGGTGGGACCGGCTAAAGCCGGTCCCACGTCGCTCATCTTGCGCGCAAGCACCGCGCAAAGGTTTTCAGACCTGAAGCGTGAACAACGCCACCTCAGGCGCCGCACTCACCCACTGCTGACCCACCGTCCAGCCAGCACTGGCTGCCAATGCCGCGAATGACTCTGGGGTGAACTTGTGAGAGTTCTCCGTGTGCAACCGCTCGCCCTGGCTGAAATGGAAGGTCTGCCCGGCCACCGAGGCGGTTTGTTCATGGCGGCTGACCAGGTGCATTTCCATGCGCTGCTGCTCGACGTTCCACAGCGCCAGATGCTCGAAGCCCTCAACGTCAAAGGTGCCATCGAGCTCGCGGTTGATCCGGGTCAGCAGGTTTTTGTTGAAGCGCGCGGTCACGCCTTGCGCATCGTCATAAGCGGCGACCAGAGTTTGCGGGTCTTTGACCAGGTCCACGCCAACAATGAAATGAGCATTGTCACCGAGCAGCGTGCGGGCTGAACGCAGGAATTTGACCGCCTGCTCCGGTGTGAAGTTGCCGATGGTCGAACCCGGGAAGAAGCCGACTCGGGTCAAACCGTCCGCTGCGCGCGGCAGCTTCAAGGCCCGGGTGAAATCATCGATCTGCGGTGCGACGGTCAACTTCGGGTATTTGCTGTTGAGCTGATGCGCAGCCTTGTTCAAGGCGTTGGCGCTGATGTCGATAGGCACGTAAACCGCGATCTGCGGCGCAGCATCCAGCAACAGACAGGTTTTTTCGCTGGCCCCGCTGCCAAACTCCACCAGCGCCGCGCCGTCCGGAATGCTCGCAGCCATTTGCCCTGCGACGTCAGTCAGCAGGCGTGTTTCGGCGCGGGTCGGGTAGTACTCGGGCGTATGACAAATGCCCTCGAACAGCTCGGAACCGGCCGCGTCGTAGAAGTACTTGGGGGAGAGATTTTTCACCGGCGACGACAGCCCGGCAATCACATCACGAGCGAACTCGCTGTCATACGGGTTGACCATTTCGGGTTGCCGACTGTCCCGCGCCAGACGCAGGCCGGACACCACCCAGCGCTTGTCCGGGTGGAAAAAGTTACGGTAGGTGGCTCGCGAATGACCCGGCGAGGTCACGCTGGCCCCGCCGCGCAGCACCATCTGGTTGATCATGAACTTGCCATTGTATTCCCCCACGGCGCTGGCGGCCGGGCGAAAGCCGGGGTAGGCGCTGTAGGCACTCTGGGTCCATTGCCAGGCGACGTCATCGACCTGCTCCAGCAAGCCTGCGACCACGGCGGCCTCCCACTCGGCCTCGGTGGGCAGGCGCGCATCAGCCCAATGAGCGAAGGCTGCGGCTTCGTAGTAGCTGATATGAGTAACCGGTGCATTCGGGTCGATGGCTTCCAGGCCGCGCAAGGTCATGCGCCGCCAGCCGTGGGTTTCGTCGTGCTGCCAATACATGGGCGCATTCCAGGCGTTTTCCTGGACCACGCTCCAGCCTTCGGACAGCCACAGCCCGGCCTGGGTGTAACCGCCAGCATCAATGAATTTCAGCCACTCGCCGTTAGTGACCAGACGATCGCTGATTTCAAAGGACTGTAGATAAGTCGTGTGACGCGGGCCTTCATTGTCGAAAGCGAATTCGCTTGCCTGATGACCGATCTCGGTCAGCCCGCCCTTGAGCGGTTTGTACTGACCACGCCGACCGGGCAGATCCTTGGGCCATTGCAGGTCATAGGCCGGTTTGAGCGACGAGGTGCTAAACAGGTGCAGGATGTCCATCAGCAGCAATTCCTGGTGCTGCTCTTCATGGGCCAGGCCCAGTTCGATCAGGCTGCAGACTTCCTCGGGCAGCGCGCTTTGCAGCAGGCGCGCCATGTGCTGATCGACATGGCTGCGATAAGCCATGACCTGATCGACACCCGGGCGGGTCATCAGACCGCGTTGCGGCCTTGGATGACGCGGGCCGACGGCTTCGTAATAAGAGTTGAAGAGGTAACCAAAGGCCGGGTCAAAAGGCGAGTAACCGGGGACGTTCTCGCTGAGCAGGAAGGTTTCGAAGAACCAGGTCGTGTGCGCCATGTGCCATTTGGCCGGGCTGGCGTCGGGCATGGACTGCACCACCATGTCTTCGGCACTCAGCGGCGCGGCCAGGCTCTGGGTGCGGCCGCGCACGCTCTGGTAACGCTTGAGCAGTTCATTGGCTGCCGGTATCTGGCGCAGTTCGTGTGAATGGCTGGTCATCAGTG
This sequence comes from Pseudomonas viridiflava, assembly GCF_900601905.1. Classification (GTDB taxonomy): domain Bacteria; phylum Pseudomonadota; class Gammaproteobacteria; order Pseudomonadales; family Pseudomonadaceae; genus Aquipseudomonas. Next base: position 196,365 of record NZ_UWFA01000380.1, on the reverse strand, counting down.
TTCATCTCCGGCATGGCCGCGGCCTGTTGGTCAGGTCAGTGCGGCATCGAGCATTGCTTGTGGTGCGCCGGGAGAACCCACTGCCGGCACTGGCTCGTTTGCGATCTGCCTCATGATCATGGGCATCGAATGTAGACAAGCAGTGGCTTTGAGGTTCGCTGCGCACGTAATGTTCAATCCGAATATCCAAACGGGGGAAGTATCGGTTGCGGCGCGACGCGCTGGACGAAGGGAACGTTTTTGACAGCCCCGTATCCGAACACTCTATGCTGTGCACACAGATTTCCGAGGGTTTGCAATGAATGATCTATCCCGGCTGCTCGATGCCTTGTCCGAGGCCCAGGTCGATGGGCAGGACGCGGTAATCGCCAGTGTGGTCAAGGTCGAAGGTTCGGCCTACCGCCGCCCGGGCGCGCGCATGGTGATCCCGCACATCGGCAGCGCCACGGGTACGGTCAGCGGTGGTTGCCTGGAAAGCGATGTCAGCAAGAAAGCCTGGTGGCTGACCGCTGCTGGCAATCCGGTGCTGCGCACCTACAGCACCGGTGAGGATGACGACGAGCTGGAAGACGCAGAACTCAGCTTTGGACTGGGCTGCAACGGCACGGTGCATATCCTGTTCGAACGGGTCAGCGTACGGGCGCCATCGCTGGCCGTCAGCGTGCTGCGGCAAGTGCAGGCCACTTCACGCCATGCTGCGTTGGCGACGGTGATAGTTTCCGATCCTGAACACTCAGTCGCCGTGGGGGAGCGCCTGGCGATCACAGCCGACGGGGAGATTGAAGTACAGCTGCGGGACCGGGCACTGGGCCAGCAAATCGCCCGGGATCTGCAAACCGTGCTCGACGCTGGCAAGTCAGCGATTCACCACTACCCGGTCGGCAACGGATCGGCTCAAGTGCTGCTTGAATACATCCCCGCGCCCAGACGGCTGGTGATTTTCGGTGCCGGGCATGACGCCGTGCCGCTGGTCAGTATGGCGCGCCTGCAGGGCTGGCACACCACGGTGATCGACTCGCGCAGCCATTTCGCCCGCCCGGAACGCTTCCCCGACGCCGATCAAGTGCATGCCCTGCCGTTGCAGCCGTTCGCTGGCATGCAGGCGCTGATCGAAGACGCCGCCGTGGTGGTCATGACGCACAGCCTGAGCCAGGATCGCCACTGGCTGGGTCAGGTGCTGGCGCTCAAGCCGCGCTATATCGGCCAGTTGGGACCGCGCAGCCGAACCGAACGGCTGCTGGACGAAATCAGCGACACCTCGCGCCAGGCTCCGGCCTTTACCCGCCTGCATTACCCGGTGGGCCTGGATCTGGGTGGCGACACGCCACAATGCGTGGCGCTGTCGATCCTTGCCGAAATCAATGCCGTGCTTAATCAACGCCAGGGCGGCATGCTCAGGCATCGCCAGGCGAGTATTCATGCGGCGGACGTGATCATGCCCGGTGAGCCGGGCTTGCTGAAGACAGGAATGTAAGTATTCCCTGAGGTGTGTGAGCGAGCGGGCTTGCTTGCGAAGAAGCCGGCACACCAGCAACATGTTTTGCGCCCTGCAGGGCGCCTTCGCAAGCAAGCTTGCTCCCACACGCTATCGTCAGCCAATACAGTCGCATCGCCCTTCAGGTCCCATTCATGAGCCGTCAATACCCCACCCGCGAATGGGCCCCCCACGAAAAGCCGACCATGCCCGGCTCGCCCTCGACGCCATTGCACTCCACCGGCAAGCGCTGGGCGTTTGCCCTTGTCGGGGTGATCGTGGCGCTGACCGGCGGCCTGGGCAATGCGTTGGTAGTGGCGAACCTGCCTTACCTGCAGGGCTCACTGTCAGCCACCACGGCGGAAATCGCCTGGCTGCCCACGGCCTACGTGATGACCAACGTATCGATGAACCTGGTGCTGGTGAAATTCCGTCAGCAGTTCGGTTTGCGCACCTTCACCGAGCTGTTTCTGGTGCTGTATGCGCTGGTGACCTTTGCCCATCTGTTCGTCAATGACCTGAACTCGGCCATCGCCGTGCGGGCGGCGCATGGCATGGTGGGCGCCGCGCTGTCGACGCTGGGCCTGTATTACATGATTCAGGCCTTCCCGCAGAAATGGCGCTTGAAAGCCCTGGTGCTGGGCCTGGGCACGGCGCAACTGGCGATCCCCATGGCGCGGCTGGTGTCCGAAGACTTGCTGCAGATCGCCGAATGGCGCGGCCTGTACCTGTTCGAGCTGGGCATGGCCTTGCTGTCGCTGGGCTGCGTCTTGCTGCTCAAGCTGCCACCGGGGGATCGCTTCAAGGCGTTCGAGAAACTCGACTTCCTGACCTTCGGCCTGCTTTCCATCGGCTTCGCCCTGCTCTGCGCGGTGCTGTCACTGGGGCGTATCGAGTGGTGGCTGGAAGAGCCCTGGATCGGCCTGGCTTCGGCCGCCTCCATCGCGCTGATCTGTGCGGGACTGGCGATTGAGCACAATCGCAGCAACCCGTTGCTGATCACTCGCTGGCTGGGCAGTGGCACGATTTTGCGCCTGGGCCTGGCGGTGATTCTGTTTCGTGTCGTGCTGTCAGAGCAATCCATCGGTGCGGTGGGTTTCCTGCAAACCCTGAACATGGGTTCCGAGCAACTGCATACCCTGTACGCAGTGATGCTGCTGGGCAGCATCGCCGGGCTGGCGGTCAGCGCCTGGACCATTCACCCGCAGCACTTGATCAAGCCCCTGCTGATCTCTCTGGCGATGATTGCCATTGGAGCCTGGATGGACAGCGGCTCGACCAACCTGACCCGGCAATCGAACATGTACCTGAGCCAGTTTCTGCTGGCCTTCGGCGGTACGTTTTTCCTCGGCCCGACACTGGTAATGGGCATTAGCAGCGTGATCAGCAACCCGCGCAACATGGTCAGTTTCTCGGTGCTGTTCGGTATCACGCAAAACCTCGGCGGGCTGATCGGCTCGGCGGTGTTCGGCACTTTTCAGATCGTGCGCGAGAAATTCCACTCCAGCGTGCTGGTCGAACACCTGAGCCTGATCAACCCCCAGGTTCAGGCTCGCCTGCAAAGCTCCGGTGCCAGCTACGCTTCGGCCATCGCCGATCCGTCAGCGCGGACCACCCAGGGCATTCGCAGCCTTGCAGCCCTGGCCACCCGGGAAGCCAACATTCTGGCCTACAACGATGTGTTCATGCTGATCGCACTGGTCGCCGTACTGACCATGGTCTGGATTTCGTTACGTGTCACCTGGCTGAAAATGACCACCAAACCGCTGGCAGCCTTTACCCCTGCACCGGTGAAATCGAATACCGTCACCCTTTCTGCAACTTCAAGCGGCGCTCAATCTTCATGAACCAACCGACCACGCCCCCCGCCACGCCCGACAGCAACAGCGCAACCTCCGCGCCAGGCCAGCCGGGCTCATCCGGCCCGCCGCCAGCCCCGGCCGCGATGCCCGTCAGCAGCCAGCCGCGTTCGAGCCGTGCACGGCTGATTTCTTCGCTGATTTTCGCCAGCGTGGCCCTGGCCGGGGTCCTCATCGTGCTGTACGCCTGGCAGTTATTTCCGTTCACCAGCCCCATCGAAAGCACTGAAAATGCGCTGGTTCGCGGTCAGACCACAATCATCGGCCCGCAGCTGAGCGGCTATGTCTTTGAAGTGCCGGTGCAGGACTTCCAGTTCGTCAAGGCTGGCGACTTGCTGGTGCGTCTGGATGACCGCATTTATCGTCAACGCCTGGATCAGTCACTGGCGCAACTGGGCATTCAGAAAGCGGCGCTGGCCAACAACCTGCAACAACGGCGCAGCGCCGAAGCGACCATCGCGCAACGCAAGGCGGCGCTGGACAACAGCATTGCCCAGAGTCGCAAGGCGGCCGCTGATCTGCGCCGTAATCAGGCACTGGTGACCGATGGTTCGGTGTCCAGAAGCGAACTGGACGTGACCCGCGCAGCTGACGCCCAAGCTAGCGCCGCAGTGGCTGAGGCACGTGCGGCGCTGGATATTTCCCGGGAAGACCTGCAAAGCGTCATCGTCAATCGCGGCTCGCTGGAGGCCTCGGTCGCCAATGCCGAAGCGGCCATCGAACTGGCCAGGATCGACCTGACCAACACCCGCATTCTCGCCCCTCGGGACGGCCAGCTGGGGCAGATTGGCGTGCGTCTGGGCGCTTACGTCAACTCCGGGGCTCAATTGATGGCCCTGGTGCCGCATCGTCTGTGGGTGATCGCCAACCTGAAAGAAACCCAGATGACCCACGTGCGCCTGGGGCAACCGGTGACCTTCACCGTGGATGCGCTGGGCCATGAAAAAATGCACGGCCGGGTGCAGCGCATCTCCCCTGCGACCGGTTCGGAGTTCAGCCTGCTGCCTGCCGACAACGCCACCGGCAACTTCGTGAAAATCGCCCAGCGCGTCCCCGTGCGGATTATCGTCGAGCCCGGTCAACCGCTGGCCGAGCGCTTGAGGCCCGGCATGTCAGTGGTGGTCAGCATTGACACCAGCCAGGACGGTGAGGTGCCGCCGGATCCTCAGGGTGAATAGTCGCGGGAGCTGCTTGTGGGACCGGCTTTAGCCGGGAACAGACCTGTGCAGCCAATACCTGCCATCGACTGAAACTTTGCCTTCGCGGCTAACGCTGGTCCCCCGGTATGAATGCCCTTGCACGCTGCAACTTTGCCAGTTGTCAGGGGCAAATTTGCACTGATAGGATCCACAACGTCATTTCACGCAACACTCGAAAACAAAAACGAACAGGGAGTTTGTAATGACCGCATCTGCTTTACCTGCCCACCCGCAACCGGTCGCCAGCAGCGTTCTGGCCGAGGTGCGCAATCATATCGGTCATCTGACCCTCAACCGCCCCAACGGTCACAACTCCATTGATCTGGGCATGGTGCGCAGCCTGCAGACGCAACTGGATGCCTGGGCCCTCGACGAGACGGTGTATGCCGTGGTGCTACGCGGCGCCGGGGACAAAGCCTTTTGCGCGGGCGGTGACATTCGTTCGCTGTACGACAGTTACCAGACGGGCCAGACCCTGCATCAGGAGTTCTTCGTCGAAGAATATGCCCTGGACCTGACAGTTCACCGCTACCGCAAACCCGTGCTGGCGCTGATGGACGGCTTTGTACTGGGCGGTGGCATGGGCCTGGTGCAAGGCGCGGACTTGCGGCTGGTCACCGAGCGCAGCCTTCTGGGCATGCCGGAAGTCGCCATCGGCTATTTCCCCGATGTCGGCGGCAGCTACTTTCTGCCGCGCATCCCCGGCGAGCTGGGCATCTATCTCGGCGTGACCGGGGTCCAGATCAACGCGGCGGATGCGCTGTACTGCGGCCTCGCTGATTGGTACCTGCGCAGCGATGCGCTGGCCGAACTGGATCGGCGACTGGACCGTCTGCAATGGCGCAATCATCCGCTCAAGGACCTGCAGGGCGCATTGGCGAAAATCGCCAGCCAGCATCTTCCCGACCCGCCGCTGGAAAAACTGCGCCCCGCCATCGACCATTTCTTTGACCTGCCGGATATCGCCAGCATCATCGAACAACTGCGCGAGGTGACGGTTAACGACAGCCACGGCTGGGCGCTGGCCACCGCAGCGTTGATGGAAAGCCGCTCGCCGCTGGCCATGGCCGTCACCCTGGAACTGCTGCGCTGCGGTCGGCACCTGAGCCTGGAAGACTGCTTTGCCCTGGAGTTGCATCTGGATCGCCAGTGGTTCGAACGCGGCGACCTCATCGAAGGCGTGCGCGCCTTGATCATTGATAAAGACAAGAAGCCGCAATGGAATCCGCCCAGCGTGCAAGCCTTGAGCGCCACACAGGTGCGGAGTTTTTTCAGCGGCCATGGAGAGTGACTCATGCACGACATTGAACTGAGCGAAGAACAGGTGATGATCCGCGACATGGCGCGCGATTTCGCCCGCAACGAAATTGCGCCTCACGCCCAGGCCTGGGAAAAAGCCGGCTGGATCGACGACGCACTGGTCAGCAAGATGGGCGACCTGGGCCTGCTGGGCATGATCGTCCCTGAAGAATGGGGCGGCACCTATATTGATTACGTGGCTTACGCGTTGGCGGTGGAAGAAATTTCCGCAGGCGATGCTGCCACCGGGACCCTGATGAGCGTGCACAGCTCAGTGGGTTGCGGACCGATCCTCAATTACGGCAGCCAGGCGCAGAAGCACACCTGGCTGGCAGAACTGGCCAGTGGTCGGGCGATTGGCTGCTTTTGCCTGACCGAACCCCACGCCGGTTCCGAAGCCCATAACCTGCGCACCCGTGCCGAGTTGCACGAGGGTGAGTGGATCATCAATGGCGCCAAGCAGTTCGTCAGCAACGGCAAGCGTGCGCAGTTGGCGATTGTCTTTGCCGTCACAGACCCCGAACTGGGCAAAAAAGGCTTGTCAGCGTTTCTGGTGCCCACCGACAACCCCGGTTTTGTGGTGGACCGCTCCGAGCACAAAATGGGCATTCGCGCCTCGGACACCTGCGCAGTCACCCTCAACAACTGCCGCATCCCGGCAGCCAACTTGCTGGGCGAACGCGGAAGAGGACTGGCCATCGCCCTCTCCAACCTGGAAGGTGGGCGCATCGGCATTGCCGCCCAGGCTCTGGGCATCGCCCGCGCCGCTTTTGAAGCAGCGCTGGTGTATGCCCGCGAGCGGGTGCAGTTCGACAAGCCGATCATCGAGCACCAGAGCATCTCCAACCTGCTGGCCGACATGCACACCCGCATCAACGCCACTCGCCTGTTGATTCTGCACGCGGCGCGGCTGCGCAGTGCAGGTCTGCCATGCCTGTCAGAAGCCTCGCAGGCCAAGCTGTTCGCCTCGGAAATGGCCGAATCGGTGTGTTCCAGTGCGATCCAGATACATGGCGGCTATGGCTACCTGGAGGATTACCCGGTGGAGCGCTACTACCGCGACGCGCGCATCACCCAGATCTACGAGGGCTCCAGCGAAATCCAGCGTCTGCTGATTGCCCGGGAGCTCAAGCACTACCTGGCTTGAATAACGCCCCCGGGCGCCAGGCCCGGGGCGCATTACCCCTGCGTGATAAACAGCTCGCGCCCCAGCAGGGTTGCCAGCAGCGCCACCGAATCGGCATTACTCAACATCACCCTGGCCCTGATCCGCGGTTCGTGGATGAACTTATCCCGAGCGGACTCCAGGCTCATGGCACCGGTGAGATCCAGAATGGCATTTTTGATTGCCCCGTCTGATTCCTGAAAATCTCGCCAGCCGTCTTCCTCGACCCTGAACAGCTCTTCACGCGAGGCCAGGTGCGACAGGTTGTTCTGGGATTTTTCATAGTCCAGCTTCATGCGCGCACGGTAAGTGCCCGTGTCATCAATGAGGTCGAGAAACGGCAGGTTGGCGTTCAGATAGGCGATATCGTGCGTCACGTTGGCAATGTGCGAAATCTCGTGGATCAGCGTCGTTGCCCGGTAGTGCGTACCCGGATTGAAGCTGCCTTGTTTGATATGCAGCGGTTTGAGGCGCACGAAAGGCGGCCGTGAAAAGAAGCGCTCAGTGAGAAAGATCCGCTGTTGAGGGTCCTTGGCAAAGATGAAGGCGTTAGTGTGCTCGTAACCGTGTTTGTTGGTACCGGCCACGTAGCGTGTGGAGGAATACGGTGATAGCGACGGGTCTACCAGGTGCAGGTAGATGTCGGCCAGGGCTTGCTTGATCGGCAGCACGGAAATATTGCCCAGCGCCGGCACCCCGAAAAAGTCCTTGAGGATCTGTACGGTGCGCGGATCGAACTCACTTTGCGGTCTGGTCAACGTCAGGTTGTACAGGGCATTTTCCAGGTACAGCCTGGCCTGGGCGTGAGCCTGGCGAATGTGAATGGCCTTTTGCGGGAATCTGCTTTCGATTTCAGCCATGCCGCTGGCTTGCACCTCGAATACGTCCTCGACGTGGCGGTTGGTGGCGCCGGTACGCATGCTGGTAAGCGCCGCTCCCCCGCGCCGCTCGCCAATATCAGTGTCGAGTGTCCAGTGGTTGTCGGCGTCACGTTTGATCAACGGGCCTTGGTCGTCATTCCTGACCACGCACCAACCGTCGTTTCCGCTCCTGACCTGATACACCTTGCCAAGCACCGCTGTGTATTGCTTGAGCGTGATTGGATCTTGAAAGACATTGAGGATTTCGTCGTGCTGCAGGCTGCGCAGAGAGACATCATGGGATTCGAACGGCAGCAGGCTTGCGGTCGGGTCCCCTTGCAACAGCGGGTCATGCCAGTGCGTGGACGGTGCTTCATCGTCATCCAACGTCTCTTTGGACTCTCGCACATCGGCTTCTTCGCGCTGCTGATGCGATGCAATCAGCAATGCCAGGGCGGCTGTGAACTCGGCGGTGGCTTCACCCCAGTTTTTTTCACTCGCCGATGCCAGTGAGGCGTTCAATAAATCCCGAGCCTGCAGTAAACCGATCAGCCCCCCCATTCTGCCAGGCAAGAACATCAGTGCCTGCTCAACGCCCAGCCCCACCAGAAAGCGATTCTGCGCGCTGTCGTCTTGCGCCGTGCTGACGCTGCGCCGCCGGGCATTGATGAGCATCACCTGCTCGGTGGCTCGAAACAGGCTGTGCAGGACGTTGCCCTGCATCGGCTCGACGACCAGTTGAGCCTGTTCCAATCGGTAGCCCGACAAATCCACCAGCCCGCCCGACCCCCAGGTCAGGGCCGGTTGCACCGTGCCTGCCCAGGTGTAGACCAGCTGCAACGCCGGATCCAGGCGGATGTTGAGCATCGCCTGCAGTTCACTGGAGGTCTTCAAGTCGTCGAGAAATGCGCTTTGCCCGGCGTACTCCTTGAACAGAAAATCCTCTTCGGCGGGCGCATGTAGAATCCACGGCCCCTGGCTCTGGTCTGCGGGTGTGATCAGATACACCGCGCGAACAAACCCGGCGGCCGAGCCATTCCCGGCAATCAGCCTTAACGGGCTGAAACAGACGCTCTGCCCTTTGAGGGGCAAGCGAGCCAGGCCGTCCGGCATGCGCAGAATAGTGTCGATGAAATCGTAGCCGGTGTTGCTCAGCTTGCCCTGCAGCTTTAACCGAAAAGCCATCAGCAACAGGGCATACGGCGCCTGCTCGATGAACTGACTGAGACGAGCGGCATGATCCGGGCCCTTTTCATCAAAGGCTGCGGCCAGGTAACGCTCATAGCCTGCACCGACATCCAGGGCGCGAACCAGCTCACTTACATAGGACGCGTCCAGCGCCTCCGGCAGCGGCGTGCCATCGTTCATCGCCACACTCAGGATGGCGTCCGGGTAGCGGGAAAAGCGGTTGATGGCGAAATTACTCAGTGACTCACTGATCACCACCGTTGCAGCGGGGATCGACGAAGGCACCTCGCCCGTTCCGCCAGGGGTCGGGGTGTAGCGAGTCAGGGTAACGGCTATCAGCTGCGGGTCCAGTTGCTGGTCCGGATAGTCTGCCGACAGGCGCTCCTGCACCTGGTCAGTCGCGTATTCATCCAGCGTAGCGATCAGCGGCACTGACTTCCTGGCGCTGTAGAGCTGGCCAAAGCGTACGACCAGTTGCCGGAAATGCCACAGGTCGTCCAGGGATGCGCGGCTCAGCCAGGGCGGAATGTGCTCGGACAACAGGTGCAATTCAAGCTGCACAGACTGCTGGTCAATGAAGGCGCGTGCCTTATCGTCCGAGGCCGTGGATGCCAGCATGTTCTCGAACAGGCTGGCGTTCACTCTCCAGGTGACCGCGGTCTGGTAAACGGCAGCCTGGGCCCGGTATTGCCGTTGCAGCTCCCCGAGATCCAGAGCAGCCAGAAAATCGCCTTCGATGCGCGCCAGATTGATGCTCACCTGTGGCTGCACGCCGCGCTGGAAAACCCGCCGTATCGTGTCCCGGTCGGGGTAGTCGATCAGGCCAAGCCAATGCTCTCTGGACGCGGGATAAGCCAGCCGGGCTTTGAGGTCCAGCTGCAGCTCGGCAAGGCTGTCAAACTCGCGCAGCCCCAGCAGCGCCGACCACAGTAATGGCCTGGCATCACCGTGCAACGGCTGCTGCAGCACCAGCGTGTTAGTCAGGACAATGGGCGGCTTGCTGCGGTCATGGACCAGCATGGGAACAAACACCTCGGTCGTCTGAAAGCCGAATACCTGGCGCAAGGCGTAGACAGGTCGATCCAGCGCCTGTTCCAGCATCTGCAAACCCTGCTCGCTGACCCTGTGGTCGTTGCGCTGAAGGTGAACCGCCAGGCGCAATGCTCCCTCTCTGACAGCACGCGAGGCGTGCGCCGGAATCATCATCGAGTCGGCGATCAGCGCCTGCGTGCTGTGCACCTCGCGGCTAAGGCGCAGATACGCTTGAGCGTAAGCCTGCCGCGCACGCTCCAGCACGTGATCAAGCAGGTCGGGCGTCAACCAGGGCAGATACTGCGAATAAGCGGAGTCAACGGGGTCGATATAGACCTCACAGTCGTGAGCCACCTTTGGTTCCCGAAGCCCGCTGACCTGTTCCAGCAGCAGCACCGACAGACTGACCACCGTACCGGCTTCATCGCGAATCCACATGCGCTGCGCCTCGACCGGCTCGGCACTGAGTGAAGACAGATAGTCATTGAGCAGCCTGCAGGCACAATCGGCAGCGCTTGGCCTGGCCTGGTAAATCGCCTGCAGCCGGTTACGCGCCTCCATCAGGTAGCGGATCCAGGGCGCGGCCGCCTGCCTGTCGCTTGCTTTGCTCAGTTGAATGTCCAGTTCAACACGCCTGGCAGGTGCGCTGAACGCTGACCACTGCTGCTCCGAAGCGATCAGCGCAGCGCTCCATCGGCCCGTCTGCCCGGCCGTCGCAAGCGCCGGGTCAAACAGGGCAAAAACATTCAGCGCCACCCCGACTCGCAGCATCGCCTCAGCGGGCGACTGGAACGATTGCCTGAGGACAAAGGCCAGATCACGCTTTTGCAGGCTGATGATCGAGTCGAGGATGTTCTGCAACGGCGTGGCACTCACCGGATAAACCCCCAGGTGGACCGGGCCGTGGGTACGCAGCAACCATTGATCATTCAGCGAACTGTGTTCCAGGGCCTCAACGCGCCCGTCGATCCCGGCGAAGTGCTCGGCTATTGCCGCGACGTCGGTGAACCGGCGCAGCCCTCGCCTGGCGCTGTAGAGGAAAAAGGCCGTGACCTGCCCGTCGCTGAAATCCATCATGAACACACCGGCCAGCTTGATCGGCTCCTGGCTGCCGATCGCCAGGGACAGGCGCGAAACCCGCAGCTGCTGCTGCCAGTCTTCGCCAGCCACGCACAGGCTTTTCAACCGGTCAAACGCTTGCGTGCCGAGCGCGGCTTCGTGTCGGGCGGCGAGCAGATGCTGGCGAAAACACTCGGCGAGCGCACCGACCGCGAGCTGTCGGCGGGTCGTGGTGTCAGGGTCTGGAACGAGCCAGTAGTCGCTCAGCAGCGCTTCAAAAACCCCAACCAACGCGCCACTGACGTCGGCCAGCGCTTGGCGCCAGAGGCTCGCCTGCTGCTCGCTCAACGCCCGCCCCTCGCCATCAAGCCACTGCCGTCGCAGGCTGCCGGGCAATGCAGTACCGGCAAAATTCTGCAGGGCAAGATCGGCCATACTCTGCGAACCCAACACGATGGCTGGCTCTGAGCTGCCCATCTTTTCGATCAGGACAAGATGGGTAAAGACGTCCAGAGGTGTACCGGGCATCAGTGCATCGATGTTTCTTTGCAGCGTCTGGCCCAGCGCTACGGAAAGTATCGGCAAACGCTGCAGCCGCTCGATCATCTGCTGGCGCTGCCGGACTTGCTGATCAAGGATCACGCGCATGCGCTGCTGGAAGAGGTTGCCCTCGACCCGCTGGTACTCGATGCCCGCCAGATCACTCGCAGTGAGTCCGTAATGGAGGCCCACGTACGCGACCCACTGTGAGCGGTTAGCAAAATGTTGCAGCCCGTCCAGCATTGAGCTGAAAAACACATCGCTGTCTGGCGCGGCCAGGTCAGTGATCAACCAGGCGCTCGCCAGCTCGATCTGCAGCGCCACCTGGTCATCGCGCACCAATTGATCGACCCGAGCCAGGGTCACTTCAGGGTGCGGTTCGTCCAGCAGTGTCGCCAGCCACAGCGACTGCTGCTCGCTGATACGTTCGGCCGCCAGGGCGTCCTTGATGTCTTGGCTAAACTGCTCACGCAACGGTTGGTCAAAGAACCAGCGCTGCCCCCCGGATGAATGTGTAGATGACATGACAGACAGGTTCCTTTTGCAAAAAAAACCCACCCCCCTTGAGGGAATGGGCATGACGAGCAAAAGAGCTTATCCAGCCGACAGCGGCTCACTGCGCTACATAAGGCAAGCGTTTAACGCGAGCTAGTGATCGACACCACGGGGCCGGTATCGGGCATCACCCTCGCACGACCCAGACTCATCACCAGAACAGCCAGTGATTCGGCATTGCTGAGAATCACCTGGCTGCGTTTTTGCGCATCGGCGAAGAACACTTCACGCGCCCTGGCCAGCGTGGTGGTGCCGGTGATGCGCAGGATGACTTCTTTCATTACCCCGTCGCTGTCGGCAATGTCTCGCCAGCCCGACTGCTCATATTTGCGAAACAGACGGTCAGCAGGCGTTTTGTGCGAGAGCGCCGTCGCCCGAAGATGGATCAATTCATCTTTGATCGCTTTTTGCTGGGGGTTGCTGTCGTCGAGCAGATCGGCAAAGGGCGCCGACGAATCCAGATCGGCAATGTCATGGGCGTCCCCGACAAGGTGCGCCATCTCGTGAATCAGGGTCCCGGCCCGATAATGCGCCGAGGCGTTGAAACCCTGATACCGCGCATGGGTCTGCAGGCTGTAGTGGGGTTGTTCGAAAAAACGCTCGGTCAGGTAGATTTTCTGTTCCGGATCGGCGGTTGAAATGAAGGCCGCGGTGGCCTCGTTGCCAGGCCTGTTGGTGCCCACCACATAACGCCGGGAGGACAGCGATGCCAGAGAGGGATCGGTGACCGCCAGGTATAACTTTCGGGCTTTTTTTCTGATCAGAGCAATCAATGGCGGCGGCAGCCACGGCAAGCCGAAGAACTCGGCGATCAGATGGTTGGTGCGTCCCGGCAGGAGCCCGCCGCGTTTGACCGGAACCAGGTTGAACAGACAATTCTCCAGGTACCGGCGGGCTTGCACATTGGCCTCAATGATCATGTTGGCCCGCTCATGATAGAAGGCCCGTATTTCACTCATGCCGCGGGCTTCAATCATCAGGCTTCGGTCAATAGCGCTCTGGGACTCAATGGCCTGAAAACGTGTCAGTTGCCCACCTCCTCCCTTGAGGCCCAGCCCCAGTACCAGCTGCCACTGCTGGCTGGCATCACGCCTGATTTCAGGGCCCTGCTCGCCGTTGGGCCCGACAATTCGCCACTGTGTCTGGTCGGTACTGACTTCGTACACCAGCCCCGAAAGCGCGGTGTACTGCTTGTGGGTACGCGCGTCCGTGTAGAGGTTGTACAGCCCATCGTGCTGCAGATCACTCAGCGCAATGTCACGCACTTGCAGCCGTTGCAGGCGAACGGTGAGTTCGCCACTCAAGCGCCTCGAACCCCATGAAAAATCAGGCGGTGCAGCCTCCTGTTCGGTCAGCTGTGTCTCTGTCGCTGGCGGCTTGCCATGTGCCTGCTCAGGGAGCAACCGCTCGGCTTCATGATGACGGCGGTTGATCAGCAACACCCCGAGCGCTGCGGTGAACTCTGACAGCGCTCTGCCCCAGCGGCGTGCATAGGCCGAATCGACCGATGCCTGGAACAGCGTCTGACTTTGCCACGCAGCCAGCAGCAGGCCGAGATGGCCGGGCAGAAACGACAAAAGCTGTTCTGCCCCGAGGCGCATCAGGCTGACCAGCGATTTCCAGTCATCTTCTGCCGTGGTCACCGTCTGCTTGCGGCAAATGTCCTGAAGCACGCTCAGGGTTTCATCGAACAGAAACTGCAGAACATTGCCGGACACCGGCTCCCCCACCAGCTGCACCGGCTCCGCAAAGCCGATCGGGCCATCCATGAAGCCTTCGGTACTCCAGGGAATATGCGCCTCGCGAAATCCATCGTGGTCGTAGCGTTTGCGCAGCACCGGGTCAACGCGCCCCAGCACCAGGGTCTGCAAGCTGCCGGGGGTTTGCAGATCGCGCAGCAGGTGGGCCTTACCGGGGAACTCTTTGAAGGTGAACGCTTCATGGAACAGTGCATGCACAATCACCGGCCCCTGGCGCTCATCCCTGGGGCCGATCAGGTAAACCCCCGCCACGCGGTCCGGCTGCATGCCCGTTGCGGCCAGCAACATCAGCGGGCGCAAGGTCACGTGGAGATTCCCGATCGGTTGTCGGGCAACGCTGTCCGGCATGTCCAACAGGTTTTGCAGAAATTCGCAGGCCTGCGCGCTGAGCTGCTTTTGCAGCCTCATCTCACACGCCAGCAACAGCATCCGCGCCGGGATTCTGGCCATGAACCGTCGGCGACCCTGCGCGTAGGCAGCACTGTTCAGCGCGACCTTGGCCGCCAGCTGATCGCGGTATTTGCGCCCCACATCCAGCGTGCGTACCAGCGCCTTGAAATAGCCCGGGGGTATGAAGTCGGGGATCGACAAATGATCGGGAAATTTCACCACCAGCAACGCGCCGGCCACATTGCTGAAATGGTTGAGGGCGAACTGCGTGAGACTTTCCCGGTGGACCACCGTTGCTGCCGGTAGCGAGGAAGGCGTCTCTCCCGTGGCGACCAGTGCCGGGACAAACTGAGTGAAGGTGACCATGATCAGGTCGGGGTCGGGGACCTGATTGGGGTAATCGGCGTTCAGGCGGTCGATCAATTGCTCACGGGCGAAACTCTGCAGCGAGCCGAGGCCCACAATAATGGCTTCGCCTGGATCATCGTTGAGGTAATGGCGTTGCAGCAGCTGGATGTAGGCTTGCAGGTCGTCAATTGACGCCGAGCTTAGCCACGGCGGTAGCGTGCTCTGCAACACCGCTTGCTGGATCGCCGTGGACAGAGTGCCAAGTGCGCCACTCATGCACTCGTCGCGCACCGCCACGTCGATCAATCGCGCGACTATCTGCGCTGGCATCGAGCCATTGGCGACGTCCTTGAGGGCGAGTTCGACAGTGTTGCGCTGACGTTGCTGCTCGATGTGCAGCAACGCCTCGACAAAATCATCATCGATCCGATTGAACTGCAGCCCCAGCGGCGACGGGCCCGGCTGTTCAAGGTAAGCCCGGATCCGGCGGCGTTGCGGCTCATCGAGCAGACCCAGCCAGCGCTCGCGACTGGAAACCGCAAACAAGCGTCGATTGAAGCGATACTTGAGCGACGCAAAAGAGCTGAACCGTTCAAGCCCGGACCAGGCCGACCAGCACAACAGGTGCTGGCGGGGCTGCAATGGGCGACAGAGGATGAACACGTTGCTCAGCAGGGCCAGAGCCTGGTCGCTGTGGGTGTCAAGGTACACGCTGTACACCTCGACCCGCGCATCACCTTGAGCGGCGCGCAGGCTGCGAACCGGACCATTGAGGACCTGTTCCAGCATGAGCAGGTCGTCACCGTCGATTTTCTGCAGACGCGCTTGCAGCTCGCACTGCAGGCGCAGCATATCGTTCAGAAAACGCCTGCCGACATCGGCTGGAACCCTCTGGTGATGAACCGAGCGCCAGGGCTGGCCCGGCGTGTTCTGCAACTGGCGAAGGAACCGGGTAGTGAGCGTCGAACTGACCCGCGCAAGCATCAGATTGAGGAAGTCGGGCGTCAGCAGCGGCAGCGGCTCGACGGGTGCCTGTCCTGACCGGGACCTGAAGACTGCGGCCGTCGGCGCAAGGCTCTGCGGGCAGTAGCCGCTGACTCGTTCCAGCAGTAGATCGACCAGCTTAAGTGGTGCCGCATGCTCTGGTTGCGCAGGCTTGGTGGCGAGAGGCTGCGCGGCTGAAAGGCCCGGCGAAGAAGGATCCGGCCCAGGCAATTGCTGCACATACAGATCCGCTGCATCGAAGCCCAAGTCGCACACGATCGCCAGGTATTGGTTGAGGAGATATCTCGCACATTCGCTGATATCGACACGAGTACCTTTGAGCCATTGCACGCTTTGCTCCAGCCCGCCAATCCGCTGTATCCAGGTCAGCTCCGGCGCAGGCGCGCCGGGCCCGGCAGAGTCTGGCGCGGCCGGTGACCCAGGCAGCCAGCGGTCGGCGAACGATTCAATGGCGGGTACCCAGCGCCCGCTGTCGTCGAAGGACAGCAGCCTGAGGTCCAGCAGATGACGGACGTCCAGCGCATCATCAGTTTTTGCAGCAGCCGAGTGCGGCGCGTCGAACGCCTCCCCCAGAACCCGACCCAGGTTGAGGTGTTGCAAGGCAATGATCGAATCCACGGCGTCGCTGAATGGCGGATGGGTGATGGCGTAGGCCTGGATTTTCAGCTCGGCGCCGGGGTCCAGCAACCCTTGATCATCCAGTGAAAGGTGAAAGCGCAACTCAGCTTGCCCCGCCGCTGCGCCATAGTGATCAGCCAAGGCCTTGAACGTCGCGAAACGCCGGAAGCCGTGCAGTGCCGAATAAATCAAACAATCCGGCCAGGCGCTGCTGGTCATCAGCATCAAGCCCGCCATCTTCATCGGCGCGCATTCGCCGGCGGTCAGCGACAATCGTTTGCAGGTGACACTTGAACCGTCGCTGCCGGGCAGATTCAGCAACTCGATCAGCGACGTGATGTACGACGCAGCCAGGCTACCTAGATGCTGAGCGTTCAGCAGGGCTTGCCGAAATCCGGCCATGAACCCGCGTAAAGCCAGGGCTCGCGGCGTTTGCCCCCACGCATCCGGTTGCTGCCAATAATCGCTGAGCATGGATCCGTAAGTTGCTTTGAGCCTGACGACGGACTGCGCCAGCCAACGGTCGTAACGCTCGCTGTGAGTGGCATCGACGCGCTGACCATCGGCCCTGAAGTATGACCGACGCGTCGGCTGCAGAGGCTGCCCGGTAAGGATGTCCAGCGCCGCCTGAATCGGCGTCTGGTTATCCGTACTCAGGTGGGCGGCACCTGTGTCAGTCGCCCATCGTTGCACCATCGGCAACTGCAGGTCAGTCAGTAGGTCCGGCGCAAGCATGCCGACGTTCCGCGCCAGAGACTGGCTCAGCGCCGACTCCAGCAATGGCATCTGTTCGAAGCGAGCTGCCAGGCCGCCAAGATGCTCAACCTGATGGTCAATGATCGCCAGCATTCGCTGTTCGAACGGATCACCTTCAATTTGCAGGCATTCAAGAGCGCGAAGGCGACCCGACGGCCTGTCGCTGCTCAGCGCACTGAGCAGCGCGTCACGATGGGCGAACCGCTGCAGCCCGCCAAGCAGGGTGTCGAGGTAAACGATGGGGTTGTCCAGCGAGCGATAGCCTATCACCAGCGCACTGGCCCACTCATCGGCAACAGGCTGGCCGTCTTCGGCAACCAGCCGATCGACACGCAACAGGGAGCGGCCAGGGGGTTCGTCCCCCGCTGGATCCAGCAGAGCTTTCAGCTGGCGATGTTCTTCGCCCGTGATCAGGCGCTGACGCTCGGCAGAGGCAAGATGGGCGGCGAATCTGGCTTTGAGGGGCTCGACGTAACAATAAGCGGTAGAAGCAGGAATCAATGACATGGAAGCTCCCGACAGACCGTCGTGGCCGCAGCGTATTAGCGCGCGGCAACGAGAGAAAACGGGAGCTTATCGACCTGGTATCAAGCGCAGGCGGTATATAAAGCAGGGCTGATCGTGCCTCTGAAATCAGGCCTTGTGGTTCTGCACTACCCAGGCGGCATAAGCGTTGATGAAGGTTTGCAGGAACGGTCTGGTCTGCTCTGACAAGGTACCGGCGGCATCGAAAAAGGTGCCGGCATTGCCCAGATAGGCCTCAGGCTGTTGCAGGCATGGCACGTTGAGGAACACCAGCGACTGACGCAGGTGATGATTGGCACCGAAACCACCAATGGCCCCAGGCGAGGCACTGATCACTGCCCCGGGTTTGCCGTTCCAGGCGCTTTTACCGTAAGGCCGGGAACCCACGTCGATGGCATTCTTCAGCGCACCCGGCAGCGAGCGGTTGTACTCAGGCGTGACGAACAGCACGCCGTCAGCCGCGCTGATCTGCTGACGGAATGCCGCGTAAGCCGGCGGCGTCGCGCTGGCGGTATCAATGTCTTCGTTGTACAGCGGCAAATCGCCAATTTCCACGATCTTCAATTGCAGGTTGGCAGGTGCCAGCGCGGCCAGGGCCAGAGCGATTTTGCGGTTGATGGAATCGGCACGCAGACTGCCCACAACCACCGCGATTGAATAAACCTGACTCATTGGAGTTTCCTTCAGCAAATGACAAGAGCCGTTAGTTATAGATTAAGTTGCTGCCAAGGTGCAGCCTGCGCCTCCCGGATAGGCCAATAAAAGCACAAACGGCATAAAGACTATTTTTTTTACGCCGGTAAACTCGGCTCGAAAAAAGCGGTCTACACCGCTTGAGTGCATACAGTGCGCAACGTTCTGCCCACGCGGTGTTAGCATGCAAGCGTAAACAAGCGGTTATACCCAGAGGTTACAAAGCAAATGGCTTCAGTTTTGGTTGGACAATTTCATGCACGAGACGCCGAAGGCCGTGTCTATTCGGTGCATGAGTTCCGCGAATCACACGTTACCGAGACAGAAGTTGGCGGCGCTGAGCCAGTTTCCATTTATCGTCTGGCAATCGGTGACCGGGTGACGCACCTGGGCGGTGACGACTTTCAGCTGGTTCAGTCAGGTGTGACCATGACCCGCACGCCTTGAGCGTGCGCGGATCCACAGCCGATAAAAAGCAAACGCAGCACACTGTAGGAACAGCTTTAGCCGCGACGATGTCTGGATAGGCGCTGGATCTTCATCTATAGCACTATCGCTCGCGGATCTCGCGGCCAAAGCCGCTCCTACGGGATTTTTTGCTGCGCGGCAGCGCCCTGCAGGGATATCACGACGCTGGTGGAGCGTGGTTCGCCCGCACGTTCAACCAAACAGCAAATACCAGAAGATCGCCGCTTCCCGGGTGTCGGGATCGATCGCGCGATAGCGCAAGTGGTCGATACCGCCCATCACGAAACCATAACTTTCATACAGCCGACAGGCCGCCAGATTGTTGTTCTGGGTTTCGAGCATGATGCCCGGTAAATGGCGCTTGCGGCTCCAGAACTGCGCCACGTCCAGCAACGCTCGGGCAACGCCGTTACGCCGCGCAGCGACATCGACCGCCAGCTCGTCGATGTGCGCAAAACCATTCCAGTGAGTGCTGAGCACCATGTGACCGACCGCCTGCGTACCCAGCCATGCGACCAGCACGGTGCTGTCCGCCGCGTCGCGATAATCGCAGAACTCCTGGGAATCAATCCCGTAGTTCTTGCTGTAGGGTTCCACCGGCTCGATCTTCCAGAATTCGACGCGCTCCCCCACTTGCGCCAGCGCGTAACCGCTGACGGTGAAGGTGAATTCGCTGTTGAGGATGTAATCCTCAAAGCATTCATCTGCCACCCGAATGCTCAATGCCGGATTCGCCAAGATCGTGGACCCCGTTACGTTGTCAGTGAATGGCTGGAACGCCCAGTCATGCCGGGTTCTGGGCTGCGGCTTCTTGCAACTGCACCCACAACGCGGGCGCACCCGCCGATTTGGCAATGGCGGCCATGCGTACGTCGTGCTCGGCCAGTTCGCTTTCGCTGGCCTGGATGACACGGCAACGCGTTCGGTCGCTCGGCAGGCGGCGGATCTCGGTGGCGCTGTTGCCCGACCCTTCGCCGGAGCCGTTGCCGTCGCTGGCATTGCCGGCCAGGGACAGGCTGGTCTGGCCGCCAGTCATGGTCAGGTAAACGTCAGCGAGAATCTCGGAGTCGAGCAACGCGCCGTGCAGCTCACGGCCCGAGTTGTCGACGCCATAGCGCTTGCACAGGGCATCAAGGCTGTTGCGCTGGCCCGGATGACGCTCGCGGGCCATGAGCAAGGTGTCGAGCACCGTGCAATGGTCGGTGATGTTGGCGCGGTCACGCTGGCCCATCAGGGCAAATTCGTTGTTGATGAAGCCAACGTCGAACGGCGCGTTATGGATGATCAGCTGTGCGCCTTTGATGAATTCGAAGAACTCATCGGCGACTTCAGCAAAGCGCGGCTTGCCCACCAGAAACTCGTTGGTAATGCCATGCACGCCAATCGCGCCCTCGTCGCTCTCGCGATCCGGTTGCAGGTAAACGTGGAAATGCCGCCCGGTCAGGCGACGGCCGATCAATTCGACGCAACCGATCTCGATGATCCGGTGGCCGTCAGTGACCGGCATACCGGTCGTTTCGGTATCGAGTACCACACTACGCATGCTTGATGCCTCTGACTTCATCCACGCCGCGGTTGGCCAACTGGTCGGCGCGTTCGTTGCCCGGGTGGCCGATGTGGCCACGCACCCACTGCCAGGTCACGGTGTGGCGATTGACTTGTTCGTCCAGCAATTGCCAGAGATCGGCGTTTTTCACCGGCTCTTTGGCGGCGGTCTTCCAGCCGCGCTTCTTCCAGTTGACCATCCACTCGGTGATGCCTTTCATCACGTATTGCGAATCGGTCACCAGGGTCACGTTGCAGGAACGCTTGAGCTCTTCGAGGCCGCGAATGGCGCCGGTCAGCTCCATCCGATTGTTGGTGGTATTGGATTCACCGCCCCACAATTCTTTTTCGACACCCTTGCAGACCAGCAAGGCACCCCAGCCGCCGGGCCCGGGATTGCCCTTGCAGGCACCATCGGTGAACAGTTCAACGCTATCGCTCATGTACAGACATCCAGAATTAGAAGGCTTGCGCGCTATTCTTGCGTGCTATCGAGGCTCCGAACCCTGCCGATTGACCTTGGCCATGGGCAGCGGGATCAGCTTGCCCATCGGCTCGCGACGCTGCTCGCGCAAGGGTCGCAGCCCCACCACCAGTTTGCGGGCGACCAGTAGATAGAAGCCGCCACCGGGGCTTTGCCAGCCATTGCCGAGACGTTCGAGGCCTGCAAGACGTGTTTGCCAGCTCGCGGAAGCAAGCGGCGGACGATAGCATCCGAAGCGCCGTTTCTCCAGCGCGAAGCCCAGCAGATTCAGCCAGTCAGCGACTCGCGACGGAGAAATGCAGCGGGCTTTGTGCAGCGCATCCTTGGCGAAAAGATGCCGCAAGCCCCAGGCACTCCAGGGGTTGATGCCGACAATCAACAGGTGCCCGCCGGGGCGTACGCTGCTGGCCGCCTCACGCAACAGGCCATGGGGTGAGAGGCAGAAATCCAGCCCATGCTGCATGACCACCACATCGGCGGCATGCTCGCTGAGCGGCCAGGCCTGTTCTTCGCAGACGATTTCCACCCCAGGCAGCGGCGCGCCAAGGCGCACGTTGCGCTGCACCTGTTGCGCGGCGGGCGGGGTTTCTGCGGACGGTCCGTAATGGACCAGATACCCGCCAAAAAAACGCCCGAGTTCTTCTTCGAGCACCCGGCGTTCTTCCTGCAATAACAGCTGCCCCAGCGGTCCGGACAACCATTCGCGCGCTGAACTGATCAGTGCGAGCCACTCCGGATCAGCCTGGGCGAATGCTTCATTGGTCATGTGTGATCCTCGCATCGAGCGTCATCAGACCCTAAGATGCCTTATTGTTTCCTGCCAAGCGAACTGCGCCATGATACAGATCGATGCATTGCCCGCTTTTACCGACAACTACATCTGGTTGTTACAAGATCCTTCCAGCAAACGTTGTGCCGTGGTCGATCCCGGTGACGCTGCCCCGGTGCTCGACTGGCTGGCGCGCCATCCGGACTGGACCCTGTGCGACATTCTGGTCACTCACCACCATCACGATCATGTCGGCGGTGTTGCCCAGCTCAAACAGCACACCGGCGCCAAGGTCTCTGGACCTGCCAACGAAAAAATCCCCGCGCGCGATGTCGACTTGATCGACAACGACCGCATCAACGTTCTGGGCCTGGACTTCGAGGTGTTCGCCGTACCCGGCCATACCCTGGGGCACATAGCCTTTTATCACGCGGGCCTGCCCACGCCCCTGCTGTTCTGCGGCGACACCCTGTTTGCTGCCGGTTGCGGCCGCTTGTTCGAAGGCACCCCGGCGCAAATGCATCAGTCTTTGAGCCGCTTGAACGAACTGCCGGACAGCACCCTGGTGTACTGCACTCATGAATACACGCTGAGCAATCTGCGCTTCGCCCAGGCCGTGGAGCCGCGCAACGCCGACGTCGCCGCAAGGCTGGCTCAAGTGACACGGTGGCGCAGCGAAAATCGGATCAGCCTGCCTTCAAATCTAGCTCTGGAACGTCTCACAAACCCATTCATTCGTACTAATGAAACATCTGTTAAAGAAAAAGCTGACGAACGGACCGGTACCCCCAATCAGTCGCCAAGCGAGATTTTTGCTGCCTTGAGGGCGTGGAAAGACAACTTCTGAGGGACGCGGGCGATGACACAAAAACCCTCAAAGGTTGACCGTTGGCAGGGCTGTTCCTAGAATCGCCCGACATTTTCGCCTGGAACTATCTCCCAGCCAATGTCGTCATCTATAAGCAGCACCCTCAATTCAGACGCATTGACTCGGTTGGCTCAAGCTATCGCTGTCGCCGTGAGCGCTACACTCGCGGGCTGTCAGACCACCAGCCATATTGAACCGAGCAGTACCCAACGCGCGCCGAATCTGGCAGCGGGGATCAAGCAAAAACCGATCTTTCTGAGTCATAAACCCGCTCCCCTTGCCCCACCGCAGGACGTCTGGGAGCGCATGCGTCAGGGCTTTCAGTTGCAACAAGGCAACGACCTGAACCCGCGCATCGACCAACAACGCCTGTGGTTCGCCAACAACCCTTCGTTCCTGGAGAACGCAGGCGAACGCGGCAGCCTGTACATGCACTACATCGTGGAGCGTCTCGAAGAGCGCAATATGCCGCTGGAGCTGGCGCTGCTGCCGGTCATTGAGAGCGCCTATAACCCGATGGCGGTTTCGCGCAGCAATGCGGTTGGCCTGTGGCAGTTCATCCCGTCCACCGGGCGTTACTTCAACCTGCGCCAGACCAGCTTCTACGATGGGCGCCGTGACATTCAGGCCTCCACCGGCGCGGCAATGGACTACTTGAGCCGCCTTCACGACATGTTCAATGGCGACTGGCTGCTGGCCCTGGCGGCTTACAATGCGGGCGAAGGCACGGTCAGCCGCGCCATCGAACGCAACGAAAAGCTCGGCCTGCCAACCGATTACTGGAACCTGCCACTGCCTCAGGAAACCAAGGACTACGTGCCTAAACTCCTGGCCTTGTCGCAAGTGGTGCTGGCTCCCGAGGCCTACGGCGTCAATCTCAACCCGATCGCCAACCAGCCGTACTTCGAAGTCGTCGAGCTGAACCAGCGCATGGACCTGTCCAAGGTCGCCGCCATGGCAGACATCGATGAAGACGAACTGATCCAGCTCAACCCGGCGTTCAAGAAGCGCCTGACCATTGACGGCCCGCAACATCTGCTGGTGCCGACGTCCAAGAAACAATTGCTCACTGCCAGCCTGTCGAACATGAAGCCGCAGGAACTGGTCGACTGGCAGCAATATCGGGTGCGCAAGGGCGATACCCTCGCCAGCCTTGCCAGCCGTTACCAGGTGTCGGTCAGCTCCCTCAAGAGCAGTAATAAGCTTGCGGGCAACAACCTGAGCGTTGGTCAGTCGCTGACTATCCCGAGCCAGCCCGGCATGCGCCCTGCGCAACCGGTGTTCGAAGAATTGGCCAGTACCGCAAAACCGGCCCGCAGCCGCAACTACACGGTCAAAGCTGGCGACAACCTGTCCCTCATTGCCAAGACCAACAAGGTCGATGTCAAGGACTTGCAGCACTGGAACAAGCTGTCCGGACAGAACCTGAAGGTCGGTCAGACGCTGGTGATGGAAGACAACACGGTCAAGGCCAGAAGCACGGCGACGGCCAGCGCAAAATCGGCTGACAAGAAGTCGATGCAGTACAAGATCCAGAAAGGTGACTCGATGTACCTGGTCGCCAAGCGTTTCAATGTCGAGATGCAACATCTCAAGCGCTGGAACCCTCGAACCGGTTCGGCACTCAAGCCGGGCCAGACATTGACTGTTTATTTGCCGCATTGATGCGCTGTCGGGAAAGGCGCTGACCCTGTGGGAGAAGCCGCCTTGTTGGCTCCTACCGAAGATCACCTGTTGGAGCGAGGCTTGCCCGCGATGAACGATGACGCGGTATTGCTGACGAACCGATGCGTCTGGTTCGCGGGCAAGCCTCGCTCCAACGGAGTAAGCGGTATACCCAGAGAACCAGGTCGGCTTTCAGGCCGCCTCGTCTTTGCTTTTGATCTTGGGCGCCCCGTCAAACCACGCTGGCCGGAAGCCGATATTGATTCGGCGGGGCGCCCTTTACTGAAAAGCAGGGCATGGATGCCGGTTTAGCGGCGCTGGGCCAGGGATGGCCCTTCGCGGCGGCCCGCCGAATCAATGTCGGAGTACGGGTATGCCGAGCGCCAGCGAGGGACCGAGTGGTGGGGCAAGAGCGTTTTGCTTACTTCTGACTGGGCCGGCATTCCGGTTCTATCAAAAGTGAGGCGCTGTAAAAGCGCAACCATAAGTAGCCGTTACCGCAGTAATGGATATGTACGGAAAAAATGCGCCTCACTCCGCCAGCACCTGCACTTACCTCCCCCACCCTTTTTCCAGTCGATACAAGCTGTTAATGTTACCGACCCAAAAGCCCAAGCCGTCTGGATCGTGATACGTCCCTTCCTGTTCGCCCTAAGCCTGGTCTTGAGCTTTCCTGCCTGCGCGGCCATCAGCGAAAGCCATGGCTATGCGCAATTCGGCGTGCTCAAGTATCCGGCCAGTTTCACGCACTTCGACTGGGTCAATCCCGAGGCGCCGAAAGGTGGCACCTTGCGAATGATGGCGTTTGGCACGTTTGACACCCTGAACCCTTACACCTTCAAAGGCAGCAGCCCGGTGTCCACCGGCAACTTCCTGCAATACGGCGTCAATGAGCTCAACGAAACGCTGATGGTGGGCACCGGGCAGTACGACCCTTCCGGCGATGAGCCCATCTCCAGTTACGGCCTGATCGCCCAGAGCGTCGAGTTCAGTGAAGATCGCAGCTGGGTGGTGTTCAACCTGCGCCCCCAGGCTCGTTTTCACGACGGCCAACCCATCACGGCCTACGACGTGGCCTTTTCCTACCGCACGCTGCTTAAAGACGGACATCCGCAATACCGCACGGCCTTGCAGGAGGTGCAGCGGGTCGACATTCTCAATCGCCAGCGCATTCGCTTCGTCTTCAAACGGGCAGGCAACCCCCTGCTGATCCTGCGCCTGGGCGAGTTGCCGGTGCTGCCGCAGCACTACTGGAAAGACCGCGACTTCAAGGCCACCACGTTCGAGCCGCCACTGGGCAGCGGTCCGTATCGCATCACCAAGGTCATGCCCGGTCGGCAGCTGGTGTTCGAGCGGGTCAAGGATTACTGGGGCAAAGACCTGCCGGTCAATCGCGGCAAGTACAACTTCAACCGCGTGGAAGTGGAGTTTTACCGGGACAATGACGTGGCCTTCGAAGCCTTCAAGGCCGGTGAGTTCGACATTTACATCGAGCACCAGGCCAAGAACTGGTCCACCGGCTACAACTTCCCTGCCGTGGCCGATGGTCAGGTGATCAAGGCGCAGATCCCGCACAAGATCCCGACCCAGACCCAGGGCCTGTTCATGAACAGCCGTCGCAGCGCGTTTGCCGATGTGCGGGTGCGTGAAGCCCTGGGGCTGATGTTCAACTTCGAGTGGACCAACCGCACGCTGTTCAGCGATGCCTACAGCCGCACCTTGAGTTACTACCCCAACAGCGAATTCTCTGCCACCGGCCTGCCCACGGGCGCCGAATGGCTGATGCTCTCGGCGTATCGCGAGCAGTTGCCCGCCAGCCTGTTTACCCAGCCCTTCAGCGTATCGAAAACCGACGGCGGCGGTATCCCGCGCGAGACCATGCGCAAAGCCCTGAAGCTGCTCGCCGAAGCGGGCTGGAAGTGGTCGGATCAGCGCCTGGTGAACGCCGCCAATCAACCTCTGCGCTTTGAAATCCTGCTGGTAAACCCCAGTCTGGAACGAATCTTCCAGCCGTTTATCGAAGACCTGCGACGCATCGGCATCGACGCCGGGCTGCGCACAGTGGATCGCGCCCAGTACAAGCAGCGTCTGGACCAGTTCGACTTCGACATGGTGAGCATGACTATGGCGCAGACGCTGAGCCCGGGCCTTGAGCAGTGGCAATATTTTCATTCCAGCCAGGCTGACATCAAAGGCAGCAAGAATTACGCAGGCATCGCCAACCCGGTAGTCGACGGGCTGCTCAATCAACTGCTTGGCGCGCAAACCCGCGACGGGCAAGTGGCTGCGGCCCGTGCGCTGGATCGCGTCCTGCTGTGGCAGCACTACATGATTCCCAACTGGTACCTGAACAATCATCGTCTGGCTTACCGAAACCGGTTCGCCATGGTCACCACCCCGCCCTATACCCTGGGGCTGCGCGCGTGGTGGCTTAAATCCCTGGAGAAGACCCAATGACCGTTTTGCGTTCCCTGCTGATGCAGGCTGGCGGCCTCTTCCTTGCCGGGCTGGCCTGTACCGTTCAAGCGGCGCCTCAGCACGCCGTGACCATGTACGACGAAGCGCCCAAGTACCCGGTCAATTTCAAGCATTTTGACTATGTGAACCCGGATGCGCCCAAGGGCGGGCAGTTTCGCCAGGCCGGGTTCGGCAGTTTCGACAGCCTCAACCCGTTCATCAACAAGGGCACGCCCGCCGAAGACGTCGGTTTGATCTATGACACGCTCGCCCGCTCCAGCCTGGACGAGCCGATGACCGAATATGGCCTGATCGCCAGCAAGATCGAAAAGGCCCCGGACAACTCCTGGGTGCGCTTCTACCTGCGCCCCGAAGCGCGCTTCCATGACGGCCACCCGATCCGCGCCGAAGACGTCGAGTTCTCGTTCAACACCCTGATCAAGGACGGCGCTCCGATGTACCGCGCCTACTACGCCGGTGTCGAGCAGGTAGTGGTCGAGGATCCGCTGCGGGTGCTGTTCAAGTTCAAGGACAACCAGAGCCGGGAAATGCCCTTAATCCTCGGCCAGTTGCCGGTGCTGCCCAAACATTTCTGGGCGACCCGCGAGTTCAACAAGGGCAATCTCGACTTCCCGCTGGGCAGCGGCCCCTACAAAGTCGCCGAGGTCAAGGCCGGTCGTTCGGTGCGTTATGAGAGGGTCAAGGATTATTGGGCCAAGGACCTGCCAATCAATCGCGGGCAGTACAACTTCGATGTCATGAGCTACGACTACTATCGCGACTTCGATGTGGCGTTGCAGGCAGGCAAGGCCGGGCAGTTTGACTACTGGCTGGAAACCAGCGCGAAGAACTGGGCCACCGCCTACGACACACCCGCCGTGCGCGAAGGCCGCCTGATCAAGGAAGAGCTGCCCAATGGCAATCCTCAGGGGATGCAGGGTTTTGTCATGAATCTGCGTCGCCCGCTGTTCCAGGACCCGAAAGTCCGTGAAGCGCTGACCCTGCTGCTGGACTTCGAATGGACCAACAAACAGCTGTTCAATGGTTCCTACAGCCGCACCGAAAGCTATTTCGACAATTCGGAAATGGCCTCCAGCGGCCTGCCGTCGGCCGAGGAGATGAAAATTCTCGAGCCCCTGCGCGGCAAGATCCCCGAGCGCGTTTTCAGCGAAGCATTCACACTGCCGGTCAACGATGGCAGCGGCATGATCCGCCCGCAGCTGCGCCGTGCCTTCCAGTTGCTGCAAGAGGCCGGCTGGACGGTCAAGAACGACAAGATGAGCGACGCCCAGGGCAACCCGATGAAACTGGAGTTTCTGCTGGCCCAGACCCAGTTCGAACGTATCCTGCTGCCTTACAAACGCAACCTCAGCGATCTGGGCATCGAACTGACCATCCGCCGGGTGGACAGCGCCGAATACGTCAACCGCCTGCGTTCCCGGGACTACGACATGATTGTCAGCAGCTTTCCGCAGTCCAGCTCGCCCGGCAACGAACAGCGCGAGTATTTTCACTCGGTCAGCGCCGACCGGTCCGGCAGTCGCAACTTCATGGGCCTCAAAGACCCGGCGGTGGACACCCTGGTGGATGGCCTGATCAATGCCGACTCCCGACAGGAGCTGGTGGACCATGCCCGAGCGCTGGATCGCGTACTGCTGTGGGGCTTTTACGTGCTTCCGAACTGGCACATCAAGACCTGGCGCGTGGCGTACTGGGATCACATCGCCCACCCTGGCGTGAAAGCGCTGTCGGACATTGGCACCAATACCTGGTGGTACAAGCCTGACGCTCGTCCGGCGCCGCCTGTGCAACCAGCCTCGGAACCGGGCGCTTCCCCGGCCGGGATGGAGCAATAATATGCTGGCTTATATCTTCCGGCGCTTGCTGTTGATCATCCCGACGCTGTTCGGCATTTTGCTGATCAACTTCGTCATTATTCAGGCTGCTCCCGGTGGGCCGGTCGAGCAGATGATCGCCAAACTCGAAGGCTTCGATGGCGCCACCAGCCGGATTGCGGGTGGCGGTGCCGAGGTGTCGGTTGCCGGTTCCAACTACCGCGGTGCCCAGGGACTGGACCCGGCGCTGGTCAAGGAAATCGAGAAGATGTACGGCTTCGACAAGTCGGCGCCGGAGCGCTTGTGGATCATGATCAAGAACTACTCGCAGCTGGATTTCGGGAGCAGTTTCTTTCGTGACGCCAAGGTCATCGACCTGATAGTCGAGAAGATGCCGGTGTCCATTTCCCTCGGGTTATGGAGCACGCTGATCATGTACCTGGTGTCGATCCCGCTGGGGATCGCGAAAGCCACCCGACACGGCAGCCACTTCGATGTCTGGACCAGCTCGGCAATCATCGTGGGTTATGCCATCCCGGCCTTTCTGTTCGCGATCCTGCTGATCGTGATGTTTGCCGGCGGCAGTTATTTCGATTGGTTCCCTCTGCGCGGCCTGAGCTCGAACAACTTCGACGAACTGAGCCTGGGCGGCAAAATCCTCGATTATTTCTGGCATCTGGTCTTGCCGGTCACGGCATTGGTGATCGGCAACTTCGCCACCATGACCCTGCTGACCAAGAACAGCTTTCTCGACGAAATCGGCAAGCAATACGTGATCACTGCCAAGGCCAAAGGGCTGAGCAACCGCGCCGTGCTGTACGGCCATGTGTTCCGTAACGCCATGCTGCTGGTGATTGCCGGTTTCCCGTCCGCATTCATCGGTATTTTCTTCACCGGCTCGTTGTTGGTGGAAGTGATCTTCTCCCTCGACGGTCTGGGCCTGATGAGCTTTGAAGCAGCGATCAACCGCGACTATCCGGTGGTGTTCGGCACCCTGTTCATCTTCACCCTGCTGGGGCTGGTGGTGAAACTGATCGGTGACATCACCTACACACTGGTGGACCCGCGCATCGACTTCGAAAGCAGGAAACATTGATATGAAGTTGTCTCCTCTGAATCGTCGCCGCTTCGAACGTTTCAAATCCAACAAACGCGGCTGGTGGTCGCTGTGGCTGTTCCTGATCCTGTTTGGCCTGAGCCTGGGTGCGGAGCTGATCGCCAACGACAAACCACTGGCCGTGCGCTATGACGGCAGCTGGTACTTCCCGGTCTTCGAGCGCTACCCGGAAACCACCTTTGGCGGGGAATTCCCCCTGGAAGCCAATTACAAAAGCCCTTACATCCAGGAACTGCTGGCGGCCAAAGACGGCTGGACCTTGTGGGCGCCGATCCCGTTCAGCTACCAGAGCATCAACTACGACCTGAAAGTCCCGGCCCCTGCTCCGCCTTCTGCGCAGAACCTTTTGGGCACAGACGATCAGGGCCGTGACGTACTGGCCCGGGTGATCTACGGCTTCCGGGTTTCGGTACTGTTCGCCCTGACCCTGACCATCCTCAGTTCAATCATTGGCGTGGTCGCCGGCGCCTTGCAGGGGTTCTATGGCGGCTGGGTCGACTTGATCGGCCAGCGCTTTCTGGAGATCTGGTCCGGGTTGCCAGTGCTTTACCTGCTGATCATTCTCGCCAGTTTCGTGCAACCCAATTTCTGGTGGCTGCTGGGCATCATGCTGCTATTTTCCTGGATGAGCCTGGTGGACGTGGTGCGCGCCGAGTTCCTGCGCGGCCGCAACCTGGAATACGTGCGTGCAGCGCGGGCACTGGGCATGGAAAACGGCGCAATCATGTTCCGTCACATTCTGCCCAACGCCATGGTCTCGACCATGACCTTCATGCCCTTCATCCTGACCGGCGCGATCGGCACGCTGACCGCCCTGGACTTTCTCGGTTTCGGCCTGCCCGCAGGCTCGCCATCGCTCGGCGAACTGGTCGCCCAGGGCAAATCAAATCTGCAAGCCCCCTGGCTGGGCATTAGCGCCTTCGCTGTATTGGCCGTGATGCTCAGTCTGCTGGTGTTCATCGGTGAATCCGCCCGCGACGCTTTCGACCCAAGGAAATGACATGAACCAGGACAATCTGATCGAGATCCGCGATCTGGCCGTCGAGTTCGTCTCCGGCGAACGCTGCCAGCGGGTGGTGGAAAACATCAGTTTCGATATCCGCCGTGGCGAAACCCTGGCGTTGGTCGGCGAAAGCGGCTCGGGTAAATCCGTCACGGCGCACTCGATCCTGCGCCTGCTGCCCTACCCACTGGCCCGCCACCCCAGCGGCACGATTCACTACGCCGGGCAGGATTTGCTGACCCTGAGCGAAAAAAAGCTGCAGGGCATTCGCGGAAATCGCATTGCGATGATTTTCCAGGAGCCGATGACCTCCTTGAATCCGCTGCAATCGATCGAAAAGCAGATCAACGAAGTCCTCGGCCTGCATAAAGGCCTGACCGGCAAGCAAGCCACACAGCGCACCCTGGAGCTGCTGGAACTGGTAGGCATCCCCGAGCCTGCCAAACGCCTCAAAGCCCTGCCACACGAGCTTTCAGGCGGCCAGCGCCAGCGGGTCATGATCGCCATGGCGCTGGCCAACGAGCCGGAGCTGCTGATCGCCGACGAACCGACCACCGCGCTGGACGTTACTGTGCAGTTGAAAATCCTCGAACTGCTCAAGGATCTGCAGGCGCGGCTGGGCATGGCACTGCTGTTGATCAGCCATGATTTGAACGTGGTGAA
Organism: Pseudomonas viridiflava; assembly: GCF_900601905.1. Classification (GTDB taxonomy): domain Bacteria; phylum Pseudomonadota; class Gammaproteobacteria; order Pseudomonadales; family Pseudomonadaceae; genus Aquipseudomonas. The sequence continues at coordinate 165,166 of NZ_UWFA01000380.1, read as the reverse complement.
GCAAATAGCCAACCGCGTATGTGTCATGCAGCGCGGTTGTATCGTCGAACAAGCGTCTTGTGACGAACTGTTTCGTTCGCCGCAGCATCCTTACACCAAGGTGCTGCTCGGCGCAGAGCCTAGCGGCGGGCCTTCGCCCAATGCTGCGGGCGCGCCGCTGCTGGAAGTGGACGATCTGCGGGTCTGGTTTCCGATTAAAAAAGGCTTGTTCAAAAAGACCGTCGATCACGTCAAGGCCGTGGACGGCATCCACTTCAGTCTGCCCAAGGGCCAGACACTGGGGATTGTCGGCGAAAGCGGCTCGGGCAAATCAACATTGGGTCTGGCGATCCTCAGGCTGATTGGTAGCCAAGGGGACATACGTTTCCAGGGTGAAACGCTAGACTGCCTGTCTCAGCAGCAGATTCGTCCGCTGCGCAGGCAGATGCAGGTGGTGTTCCAGGACCCGTTCGGCAGCCTGAGTCCGCGGATGTCGGTAAGTGAAATCGTGGGCGAAGGCCTGCGCATTCATCGCATGGGCACGGCACACGAGCAAGAAGTGGCCATTATCGAAGCGCTCAGGGAAGTAGGTCTGGATCCAGAAACCCGGCACCGCTACCCTCACGAGTTCTCCGGCGGGCAACGGCAGAGAATCGCCATTGCCCGCGCGCTGGTATTGAAACCGGCGCTGATTCTGCTGGACGAGCCGACTTCGGCCCTCGACCGGACCGTTCAGCGCCAGGTGGTGGAGCTGCTGCGTTCACTGCAAACCAAGTACAACCTGACGTATTTGTTTATCAGCCATGACCTGGCTGTCGTCAAGGCACTGAGCCACCAGCTGATGGTGGTCAAGCAGGGCCAAGTGGTCGAACAGGGTGACGCGCAAAGCATATTTGCCGCACCGCAACATCCTTATACACAGCAGCTGCTGGAAGCCGCCTTTTTGGCACCAGTGGCTGTCGATTAACCTGAAGAGGAACAACACATGGGTTTTCTCGCTGGTAAGCGCGTCCTGATTGTCGGTGTCGCTAGCAAACTGTCCATCGCATCCGGCATTGCTGCCGCCATGCATCGCGAAGGTGCAGAGCTTGCTTTCACCTATCAGAACGACAAACTCAAAGGTCGCGTCGAAGAATTCGCCGCTGGCTGGGGCTCGGGCCCTGAGCTGTGCTTCCCTTGTGACGTGGCAAGCGACGAAGAAATCGCCAAGGTCTTCGAAGACCTGAGCAAGAAGTGGGATGGCCTGGACGTGATCGTTCACTCCGTAGGCTTCGCACCTGGCGATCAGCTGGATGGCGACTTCACCGACGCCACCACCCGCGAAGGCTTCCGCATCGCACACGACATCAGCGCCTACAGCTTCGTGGCCCTGGCCAAGGCCGGCCGCCCGATGATGAAAGGCCGCAATGGCAGCCTGCTGACCCTGTCGTACCTGGGCGCTGAGCGCACCATGCCTAACTACAACGTGATGGGCATGGCCAAAGCCAGCCTGGAAGCGGGCGTACGTTACCTGGCAGGTAGCCTTGGTCCGGAAGGCACCCGCGTGAATGCTGTATCGGCTGGCCCGATCCGCACCCTCGCCGCTTCCGGTATCAAGAACTTCCGCAAGATGCTGGCGGCGAACGAGGCGCAGACTCCACTGCGTCGCAACGTGACCATTGATGAAGTCGGCAATGCTGGCGCGTTCCTGTGCTCGGACCTGGCGTCCGGGATCAGTGGCGAAATCATGTACGTGGATGGTGGTTTCAACACGACCGCGATGGGTAACCTCGAAGAGTAATCTTCAGAGCGGTATCGGGAGCCCGTGAATCGAGAGATTTGCGGGCTTTTTTTTGGGTATGAGTTGATTCGAGTACATATCCGTTGCTGCGGTAACGGCCGCTATGGGTTGCGCCCTTACGGCGCCTCACTTTTGAACAGCCGGAATGCCGGCCCAGTCAAAAGTAAGCAAACGCTCCCGTTCCTTTGTCCGGCCACAAGTCGCAATGTGTGTCGCTCCTACGTTTTGCGCAGGCCTCTAGAATCAAAAACAGGGCGTGAGTCAGGCAGGAGTTCTGTTGGAGAAATCTGCAAAGCAGATTTGCTGTGGCTTTTTTTGCCTCGATTTCACAGGCGACGCAAAACGCGCGTCGGGAGGGGGAGCGCAGGTGTCGTGGGGTGGGTCGCTCGGCATGGATGCCGAGCGAGCGACGCTGGGCCATGGATGGCCCGTCGGAGCGTGCCCACCCCACGGCACCTGCGCGAACGTACCGCCGCGAAGCGGGGGCCGGACGCCAGCGCAGAGGTTTTGGTTACTTTTGGCACCAAAAGTGACCCGGCCGTCTGGACGGAACCTGACTCCGCAGCATCCGGATGCTGTTGTTGCTACTCGATTCAAGGCGCAGTGCTTTGCTTCGTCGAAGCTGCAGACATACAAGGAGCTGACCGAGGTTACGAGGGCTGCGATGACGGTGTATCAGGCACACCGCATTATCGTTCTTCGCGAGCAAGGTGGCAGTGCAGACGGGCAGTACAGTGCGCTAAGTTCACGCACCAGGCCGCCTAGCGCGCATTTGATTTTGATATTAGGCGCCCCGTTAAACGACGCTGGCCGGAATTCGATGTTGAGGCGAGGGACCGAGTGGTGTGGCAAGAGCCTTTTGCTTAATTTTTGCTGGGCTGGCATTCCGGCTCTGCCAAAAGTGACCCTCTGTAAGAGCGGAAACATAATTCCAGCACACGCCAATAACGGATATGCCCCGACCAGCTTTCCCATCACCAAAAAAAAGACCGCTCAATGAGCGGCCTTCTTTTTACTTCCCGATCAAACCTTCAAAAGCGTTCGATCTTCGCCTTGCTTTCCAGCTGCGCACGATACGCCGCGAAATCCTGCTGACCTTCACGTGACGCGAGGAAGCGGCGGTACTGAGCCTTCTCCGCATCGGTCGGTGCCGCCGCCTGATTCACACCATTGAGGCGCACAATCACGAAGCTGCCGTCTGCCAGCGACAGGCTGGTGAACTCCGGCTTGTCCTTGCCTTCTGGCTTGGGCATGCGGAACAGCGCCTGCAGTACAGCAGGATCCACACCTTCCTGACCGCGAGTGACGGCTTCCATGACATTCCAGCTATGACCATCCTGCTTGGCTGCCAACGGAATCTTGCCATCACGCAGACCGGCCAGCAGCGCCTCGCCTTTGGACTTCACAGCCTCGGCAGCGTGGTCCTTGACCAACTTGGCGCGGATCGCAGCGGCAACACTTTCCAGCGGCAGTTGCTCAGGCATGCGGTGCTCTTTGGAACGCACCACTACGACTGTCTCAGGATCCAGCTCCAGCGCATTGCTATTGGAACCCTCTTCCAGCACTTCCGGGCTGAAAGCCGCTTGAATGACCGCACGATTGGCCGTCAAACCTTCGCCGCCTTCACGACCGAACGGGGCACTGGTCTGGACCTTCAGACCCAGGTCCTGAGCGGGCTGAGCCAGATCGGACGCTTCGAAAGCGGAGTCTTCGAGCTGCTTGGTAGCCTCGACGAAACGCTGCTCGACCTGTTGGGATTTCAGGTCGTTGGTCAGCTTGCCCTTGAGGCTTGCAAACGTCGGCACTGACGGTGCTTCCACGCCCAGCAACTTGATCAGGTGCCAGCCGAAGTCGCTGCGTACCGGAGCAGAAACCTGGTCTTTTTTCAGGGCATACAGCGCGTCTTCAAAGGCCGGATCGTAGACGCCCTTGCCTGCGTAGCCCAGATCACCGCCCTTGGATGCCGAACCCGGATCCTGGGAGAATTCCTTGGCCAGCGCAGCGAAGTCTTCGCCTTTAGCCAGACGCTGCTGAATCTCTTCAATCTTCGCCTTGGCCTGCTCGTCGCTCATCTTGTCGTTCACATCGATCAGGATGTGCGCGCCACGACGCTGTTCGGCAAGATTGGCGATGTCCTTCTGGTAAGCCGCCTGCAAATCCTCATCCTTGACCTGCACCTTGTCGAAGAAAGACGACTTCTTCAGCTCGATGTAATCCAGGACCACCTGCTCAGGGCTCATGAACTCTTTGGCGTGTTCATCGTAATGAGCCTTGATTTCGTCCTCGGTCACCTTGGCGGTGGAGGCGTCAGCGGTAAGGGTCAGCGAAGCGAAATCGCGAGTCTGTTTTTCCAGACGGGCGAAGGCGTCAACCTGCGCGTCAGTGACAAAGGCACTGCCCGCCACACCTGCGCGAACCTGACCAATCAGCATTTCCTGAGCCAGCATCTGGCGGAATTGCATCCGGGTAAAGCCCAGTTGACGAATCACCTGATCAAAGCGGTCGGCGTTGAACTTGCCGTCTACCTGAAATTCCGGTGTCTGCAGGATCTGCTGATCCAGCGAAGCTTCGGAAAAGGTGAATTTTGCATCGCTGGCGCCTTGAAGCAGCAGCTTGCGATCAACCAGACCTTTGAGAGCCGAGTCACGCAGCATCTTCTCGTCCAGCAAGGCAGGATCGAAATCCTTGCCCAGTTGCTGCATGAGCTGGCGACGTTGCATGTCGATCGCCTGGGTCAGCTCGTTGCGGGTGATTTCCTCACCGTTGACCTTTGCAGCATCCTGGCTGGTGCTTGTCGCCGTGAACAGCGCGTCGATACCCGTCAAAGCCATCAATGCAATGATGATTCCGATGATTGTCTTGGCAATCCAGCCTTGTGAATTGTCCCTGATGTTTTGCAGCATGCGTCCCCCAAAACGGTTGTACTGACTAACCAACCGCGGAGCGTGGGTAGAAAGCGGATAGAAGAAAGGCGCATCCGAGGATGCGCCTTCTCGTAACTGGCGAAGCGGACGGGGGCTGGTAACCGCGACCCCGGTGTGTCAGCCGGATTTAACCCGATTGCACGACCGCTGCGCATACCGACGCAGAAAGAATTCTGCTCGGCTGGGCAAAGGCTTTGAGAACTTAGTTGACAGCTTCTTTCAGGGCTTTACCGGCTTTGAAGCCTGGTTTTTTAGCAGCAGCGATTTCAAGCGTCTTGCCCGTCTGAGGGTTACGACCGATACGCGCTGGGCGATCAGTGACGGAGAAGGTACCGAAACCTACCAGTACAACAGAGTCGCCAGCCTTAAGAGCGCCAGTGACGGATTCGATTACTGCGTCCAGCGCACGGCCAGCAGCAGCTTTCGGGATATCAGCGGATGCGGCGATAGCATCAATCAGTTCCGACTTGTTCACTCTAAGTCCCCTTATGTCTATATTGAGTATGTTTCTAAGTTTTTTTGGTGTAGCAAAAACAAGCGCTGAATGGCCTGCAGACGCTTAGAAGAGCCGCTTTATAACAAGGGCTCCAAAAAGCTGTCAAGGCAGGCATTCCAGACTAATGCGTGCTAATTCTTTCCTTAGAGTCAGACTCGCGTTTTTCATCCTTCGCAACCATCTCGGGAGCGACATCCGGCAACGGCTCCGGCGCGTATTGCAGCGCAATTTGCAGGACTTCGTCAATCCATTTAACGGGCTTGATCTGCAGGTCCGCCTTGATGTTGTCAGGAATCTCTTTCAAATCGCGAACGTTTTCCTCTGGAATGATCACCGTCTTGATGCCGCCACGGTGAGCCGCGAGCAGTTTTTCCTTCAAGCCGCCGATCGCCAGCACCTGACCGCGCAGGGTAATTTCACCCGTCATGGCCACGTCGGCACGTACCGGAATCTGTGTCAGGGCCGAAACAAGGGCCGTGCACATGCCTACGCCTGCGCTAGGACCATCTTTAGGGGTCGCCCCCTCTGGCATGTGGATATGCGTGTCGCGCTTCTCGTGGAAGTCCAGGGGGATTCCCAGGCTTTTCGCGCGGCTGCGCACCACGGTCAGCGCAGCAGTGATCGATTCGACCATCACATCGCCCAGCGAACCGGTTTTGATCAGCTGCCCTTTACCAGGCACTACGGCCGCTTCGATGGTCAGCAATTCGCCACCCACCTGAGTCCACGCCAGACCGGTAACCTGGCCGATCTGATCCTGCTGCTCGGCCAGGCCGTAGCGGAATTTGCGCACGCCGAGGAAGTGCTCGAGCATCTCGGCGCTGACACGAATTGCAAAACGTTTTTCCTGAGCGTGCTCCTTGACTGCCTTGCGGCAGACCTTGGCAATCTGCCGCTCAAGGCTACGTACGCCCGCTTCACGCGTGTAGTAACGCACGATGTCGCGAATCGCTTCTTCGTCGAACTCCACTTCGCCCTTCTTGAGGCCGTTGGCCTGAAGCTGCTTGGGCGTGAGGTATTTGACCGCGATGTTGATTTTTTCGTCTTCGGTGTAACCCGGCAAACGGATGACTTCCATCCGGTCAAGCAGCGCCGCCGGGATGTTCATCGAGTTGGCGGTACACAGGAACATTACGTCAGACAGGTCGTAATCGACCTCCAGGTAATGGTCGTTGAAGTTGTGATTCTGTTCCGGATCCAGCACCTCAAGCAGTGCAGACGCCGGATCGCCACGCATGTCGCTGCCCATTTTGTCGATCTCGTCGAGCAGGAACAGCGGGTTACGGACGCCCACTTTGGTCATCTTTTGAATCAATCGGCCCGGCATCGAACCGATGTAGGTGCGGCGATGGCCACGAATTTCCGCTTCGTCGCGCACGCCACCCAGGGCCATACGGACGAATTTACGGTTGGTCGCGCTGGCAATCGACTCGGCCAGGGAGGTTTTACCCACACCCGGCGGGCCGACCAGGCACAAGACGGGCCCGCGAATCTTCTTGACGCGCTTTTGCACCGCGAGATATTCGAGAATGCGTTCTTTGACTTCTTCAAGACCGTAGTGATCAGCGTCGAGGATGTCTTCGGCACGGGCCAGATCCAGACGAACCTTGCTCTGCGCCTTCCACGGCACCTGAACCAGCCAGTCGATGTAGGTACGAACCACAGTCGCTTCAGCGGACATCGGCGACATTTGCTTGAGCTTGTTCAGCTCCGCATTCGCCTTGGTCATGGCATCTTTGGGCAGGCCGGCGTTATCGATGCGCTTTCTCAGCTCTTCGATTTCGTTGTGACCTTCCTCGCTGTCGCCGAGCTCTTTCTGAATGGCCTTCATCTGCTCATTCAGGTAATACTCGCGCTGGCTGCGCTCCATCTGCTTCTTGACGCGGCCGCGAATACGCTTCTCGACCTGGAGCAGATCGATCTCGGCATCCAGCAAGGCGAGCACATGCTCGACCCTGGCGGGCAGGTCAATAATCTCGAGGATTTCCTGCTTCTGCTCGATTTTCAGCGCCATGTGTGCAGCCATGGTGTCTACCAGACGGCCAGGCTCATCAATGCTGTTGAGGGAAGACAGGACTTCAGCCGGGACTTTCTTGCCCAACTGAACGTATTGCTCGAACTGAGCCAGCAGGCTGCGCACGAACACTTCAGATTCACGGTCAGGCGCTTCGACCTCGTCGATCAGCGCGACTTCTGCACGGCAATGGCCGTCGACTTCAATGAAGCGCTCGACAGAGCCTCGCTGCTCACCTTCAACCAGCACCTTGACGGTGCCGTCAGGCAATTTGAGTAACTGCAATACGGTTGCAATGGTGCCGACGTTATAAAGAGCGTCTTCACCCGGATCGTCATCTGCAGGATTTCTTTGCGCGAGCAACAGGATCTGTTTGTCGCCTGTCATCGCTGCCTCAAGGGCTTCGATAGACTTCTCGCGCCCCACGAACAGCGGGATAACCATGTGCGGATAAACCACTACATCGCGCAATGGCAAGAGAGGCAATTCAATGGTCGTTTTCATGATTTCGCCTCTACGGCGGCCATGTGGCCGTGGACAGGAATGAGCTTGAATCCAAGATGGGGGTAGTTCCCCGAAAAAACAAGCCTTGAGGCAGGAAATGCAAAAGGGGCCCGAAGGCCCCTTTCTATGCGTGCAGCTCTACATGCAGCTATTAGCTGCAAGCATTTACTCGAGCAGCGCTGTCGCTTACGCGTCAGGTGCGGCTTTGGCTGGCGGCTCGCTGTTTTCGTAGATCAACAGCGGCTTGGAGGTGCCTTCGATCACGCTCTCGTCGATCACCACCTTGCTCACCTCGGACTGCGAGGGGATCTCGTACATGGTGTCGAGCAGAACGCCTTCGAGGATGGAGCGCAAACCACGGGCACCGGTTTTGCGCTCAAGCGCGCGACGGGCCACAGATTTCAGCGCGTCGGTACGGAACTCCAGGTCCACACCTTCCATTTCGAACAGCTTGGCGTACTGCTTGGTCAGAGCGTTTTTCGGCTCGGTGAGAATCTGCATCAATGCAGCCTCGTCCAGCTCGTCCAACGTTGCCAGAACCGGGAGACGGCCAACGAATTCCGGAATCAAACCGAACTTGACCAGATCGTCAGGTTCGACTTCACGCAGGGACTCACCCACCTTCTTGCCTTCTTCCTTGCTGCGCACTTCTGCGTTGAAGCCAATGCCGCCTTTGGTGGAACGGTTTTGAATAACCTTTTCCAGACCAGAGAACGCACCACCGCAGATGAACAGGATGTTACGTGTGTCAACCTGAAGGAATTCCTGCTGCGGATGCTTGCGACCACCTTGAGGTGGAACGGAAGCGACCGTGCCTTCGATCAGTTTGAGCAGAGCCTGCTGCACGCCTTCACCGGAAACGTCACGGGTGATAGACGGGTTGTCAGATTTGCGGGAAATCTTGTCGATTTCGTCGATGTAGACAATGCCCATCTGGGCTTTTTCAACATCGTAGTCGCACTTCTGCAACAGCTTCTGAATGATGTTCTCCACATCCTCGCCCACATAACCCGCCTCAGTGAGGGTGGTTGCGTCAGCGATGGTGAATGGAACGTTCAGCAAGCGGGCCAGTGTTTCAGCAAGCAGGGTTTTACCCGAGCCTGTAGGGCCGATCAGCAAAATGTTGCTTTTGCCGAGCTCGACATCGTCATTCTTTTTGTCACGCTGATTCAGGCGCTTGTAGTGGTTGTACACCGCTACGGCCAGAACCTTTTTGGCACGTTCCTGACCAATTACGTACTGATCAAGGATGCCGCTGATTTCTTTAGGCGAAGGCAGTTTATGCGCGCTGCTTTCGGCCTGTGCTTCCTGCACCTCCTCACGGATGATGTCATTGCACAGGTCAACGCACTCGTCGCAAATAAACACCGAGGGACCGGCAATCAATTTGCGTACTTCATGCTGGCTTTTGCCACAGAAGGAGCAATAAAGCAGCTTGCCGTTGTCCTCGCCGTTGCGGGTGTCAGTCATTCGTTCGATCCAAATCCGATAGGCTTGCAACACAAGATGAAGGCTATTGCGGGCTTTTTCAAGCCCGCTGGTGATCAGAGGAGCCGACCACGCCTATTTCGAGGTGCTTATATTAAGCGGGACGCTGAGTGATGACTTCGTCGATCAACCCGTAATCACGGGCGGCTTCGGCGCTCATGAAATTATCGCGGTTGGTGTCACGCTCGATCTCTTCCAGCGTGTGACCGCTGTGCTTGGCCATCAGCGAGTTGAGGCGCTCACGAATGAAGAGGATTTCCTTGGCATGGATTTCGATGTCCGAAGCCTGACCCTGGAAACCGCCCAATGGCTGGTGAATCATCACGCGCGAGTTCGGCAGACAGAAACGCTTGCCTGGCGCACCGGCGGTCAGCAGGAACGCGCCCATGCTGCATGCCTGACCGATACAAGTGGTCGACACGTTGGGCTTGATGAACTGCATGGTGTCGTAGATCGACATGCCCGCAGTCACCGAACCGCCCGGTGAGTTGATGTAGAGATGGATATCCTTGTCCGGATTTTCCGCTTCAAGGAACAGCAGTTGCGCACAGATCAGGTTGGCCGAGTAGTCTTCTACCGGACCGACCAGGAAGATCACGCGCTCCTTGAGCAGACGCGAATAGATGTCATAGGCGCGTTCGCCACGGGCGGACTGCTCGATAACCATCGGGACCAGACCGCCTGCGGCCTGGATGTCAGAGTGCTGCTGAATATAAGAATTGCGGGACATGTCTCGCATTCACTCCCAAATAGTCATTTGTTGAATACGCACAAGCCAGCGCGAAGGCTGGCTTGTGGTGTTTTTTCGAACGAGAGACAAATCAGTCGGCTTGTGGAGCTTCCACCGGCTTGACAGCTTCTTCGTAGGAGACCGATTTCTCGGTCACGCTAGCTTTCTGCAAAACAGTATCCACAACTTGCTCTTCAAGCACAACCGAACGCACTTCGTTCATTTGCTGTTCGTTTTTGTAGTACCAAGCGACAACCTGCTCTGGCTCCTGGTAGGCGGAAGCCATTTCCTGGATCATCTCGCGAACACGAGTATCGTCAGGCTTGAGGTCGAACTGCTTGACTACTTCAGCAACGATCAGGCCCAGCTCGACGCGACGCTTGGCTTGCTCTTCAAACAGCTCAGCTGGCAGCTGGTCTGGCTTGATGTTGCCGCCAAACTGCTGAACAGCCTGAACGCGAAGACGGTTGACTTCGTTTTCCAGCAGAGCCTTTGGCACTTCGATCGGGTTGGAAGCCAGCAGGCCGTCCATTACCTGATTCTTGACCTTGGACTTGATCGCCTGACGCAGCTCACGCTCCATGTTCTTGCGAACTTCGGTGCGGAAGCCATCGATGCCGGTTTCCTTGATGCCGAACTGCTTGAAGAACTCTTCGTTCAGCTCAGGCAGCTTAGGCTCGGAAACGGTGTTGACAGTCACGGTGAACTCGGCAGCTTTACCGGCCAGTTCGAGGTTCTGATAGTCTTCCGGGAAAGTCAGGTTCAGAACACGCTCTTCACCGGCCTTGGCGCCAACCAGACCGTCTTCGAAGCCCGGGATCATGCGGCCGGAACCCAATACCAACTGGGTGCCAGTAGCAGAACCGCCAGCGAACACTTCGCCGTCAACCTTGCCAACGAAATCGATATTCAGCTGGTCTTCGTTTTGAGCAGCGCGGTCGGCCACTTCGAAACGAACGTTCTGCTTGCGCAGGATTTCCAGCATGTTGTCCAGGTCGGCATCAGCGACGTCTGCAGACAGACGCTCAACAGCGATGGAATCGAAACCGGCAACAGTAAACTCTGGGAATACTTCGAATGTTGCGACGTATTCCAGGTCCTTGCCTTTTTCAAAGGACTTGGGCTCTACAGCAGGTGCGCCAGCCGGGTTCAGCTTCTGCTCGACCACTGCTTCGTAAAAGGTCGCCTGGATCAAATCACCCAGCGCTTCCTGACGCGCGCCATCTTCATAACGCTGGCGGATCACGCTCATCGGCACTTTGCCTGGGCGGAAGCCCGGGATCTTGGCTTTACGTGCGGTCTGCTGCAGACGCTTGTTGACTTCAGTCTCGATGCGTTCAGCTGGCACGCCAATGATCATGCGGCGCTCAAGAGCGGAAGTATTTTCAACAGAAACTTGCATGGATATTCCTCGTTGCACAGACGTTAGCCGGCCGTTTCCGACCCCAGAATCAAGGGCATGCATTCTAGTGGGTCGAACTCAAGAAGTCACCCCACTGAAAAAGGGCGAATAAAGAGAAGGGAATCAGACGGTCAGCGGATGACAACCGTGGTTGCGTTCAACTGGCCGAAACGCGTCTGGCATGGCCCTGCACAAGGCATCACGCACCCGGCCTCGGCGTTGATTCCATTCCGCGAAGCACGTCCCGCACGACTAACGGCAGCCAGGCTGACCGGCCTGCGAGACGAAAAAACAATAATCCTGAAACAAAAAAAGCCGCACTAGGCGGCTTTTTCTTTGCGCTAAGCCGGTCTACCCGTCATAACGCTTGTTTCTTGGTGCGGACGGAGAGACTCGAACTCTCACACCTTGCGGCGCTGGAACCTAAATCCAGTGTGTCTACCAATTCCACCACATCCGCAGTCAATCTTTAAAGCAAAGGCGCCAGATTATTAACCTGGCGCCTTTCTGAATATGGGGTGGACGAAGGGGATCGAACCCTCGACAACGGGAGTCACAATCCCGTGCTCTACCAACTGAGCTACGCCCACCATATTGCCTTGTAACCGTGACATCTACATCTTTACTTGTACTTGCCAAAGCTGCCTTGAATGGCGCACCCGGCAGGACTCGAACCTGCGACCATCCGCTTAGAAGGCGGATGCTCTATCCAGCTGAGCTACGGGCACTTATATAATCTGCATTCTTTAACGATTACAAATTAAGGGCTTTCAATCACACAGAGCCAACCTTCAACTCTGCCTGACTTATCACTCTAACAACCAGTGCTAGCTTAACCAGTGCTGGGCTGTGCCCGACAAGTGCGACGAATCTTATAGACGACCCTGGAGGTCGTCAACTCTTTTTTAGAAAAAAATTCAGTTAGATAAAGGAGTTAGGAGAATATGCAGACCAAGCGCCTTTGCCCGCAGGCGATGACATGCGAGAATGCGCGCTCTTTTCCAATCCCTCTCGATGGTTAATCACGCGTAATGACTGCAAAACTAATCGACGGCAAAGCGATCGCAGCCAGCCTGCGCCAGCAGATCGCCAAACGTGTCGCCGAGCGTCGCGAGCAAGGCCTGCGCACACCTGGCCTGGCCGTGATTCTGGTGGGCAGCGATCCCGCCTCTCAGGTCTACGTCTCGCACAAGCGTAAGGACTGTGAAGAAGTCGGCTTCATCTCCCAGGCCTACGACCTGCCTGCACACACCTCGCAAGTAGAACTGACCGACCTGATTGATCGCCTCAATGATGATGCGAACATCGACGGCGTTCTGTTGCAATTGCCTCTGCCTGAACACCTGGACGCCTCCCTGCTGCTGGAGCGCATTCGCCCGGACAAGGATGTGGACGGTTTCCATCCTTATAACGTCGGGCGTCTGGCCCAGCGTATCCCGCTGCTGCGCCCCTGCACCCCAAAAGGCATCATGGCCCTGCTGGAAAGCACCGGTGTTGACCTTTACGGGCTCGATGCCGTGGTAGTGGGCGCGTCCAACATCGTAGGTCGGCCTATGGCCATGGAGCTGTTGCTGGCTGGCTGCACCGTGACCGTGACGCACCGCTTCACCAAGGATCTGGCGGGCCACGTCGGCCGTGCCGATCTGGTGGTGGTCGCCGCAGGCAAGCCCGGCCTGGTAAAAGGCGAGTGGATCAAGGAAGGCGCGATCGTCATTGATGTCGGTATCAATCGTCAGGACGATGGCAAGCTGGTAGGCGACGTGGTGTACGACACTGCCCTGCCCCGCGCTGGCTGGATCACACCGGTACCCGGCGGCGTCGGGCCTATGACCCGCGCCTGCCTGCTGGAAAACACGCTGTACGCTGCTGAAACCTTGCACGGCTGATCGCTGGGTTCTGCAACAAATGAAAACGGCACCCCAGGGGTGCCGTTTTTTTATGCCTGCAAATCCTTACTTCTTGGCTGCTTCCCAGCTTTTAAGCAGATCCGAGTAAGCGATGGTTTCGCCCTTCGGCTTTTCATTAGCCAGCTTGCGTTGCGGCGCCAGGAACTTGCCGCCACTCTGCTCAGCCTTGGTGTACCACTCTTCTGCCGAGGTTTCCGGGTTCATTTTCGGCGCACAGCCGCTGGCGTCCTGAACCTTGGAGCGCTCGATGCGGGTCATGATTGCGTCCTGATCCTTGGCCAGACCGTCCAGCGCCTGCTGCGCCGTCTTCTCGCCAGTGACTGCTTCGGCAACGTGGCTCCACCACAGCTGCGCCAGCTTCGGATAATCCGGCACGTTGGTCCCGGTAGGCGACCACTGGACGCGGGCCGGGCTGCGATAGAACTCCACCAGGCCACCCAGCTTGGGTGCCAGCGCAGTCATTTCCTTGGAGTTGATGTCCGACTCGCGAATCGGTGTCAGGCCAACGATGGTTTTCTTCAGCGATACACTTTTCGACGTCACGAACTGCGCGTAAAGCCAGGCCGCCAGGCGTTTTTTCTCGTCGGAAGACTTGAGGAAGGTCCAGGAACCCACGTCCTGATAGCCGAGTTTCATGCCTTCTTTCCAGTAAGGACCTTTAGGCGAGGGTGCCATCCGCCATTTCGGTGTGCCATCGGCATTCATCACGGGCAGGCCCGGCTTGGTCATGTCGGCGGTGAAAGCGGTGTACCAGAAGATCTGCTGAGCAACGTTACCCTGCGAGGGTACCGGACCAGACTCGGAGAAGGTCATGCCTGCCGCTTCCGGCGGAGCATAGGCCTTGAGCCAGTCGATGTATTTCTGGGTCGCGAATACCGCCGCCGGACCGTTGGTGTCGCCGCCGCGGGTAATGCTGGAGCCCACCGGATGGCAGCTCTCGACGCGGATGCCCCACTCGTCCACCGGCAAGCCGTTCGGCAGGCCTTTGTCGCCGCTGCCTGCCATGGAGAACCAGGCATCGGTGAAGCGCCAGCCCAGGGACGGGTCTTTTTTGCCGTAGTCCATGTGACCATAGACTTTCTTGCCATCGAGTTCCTTCACGTCTTCGCTGAAGAACTTGGCGATGTCTTCATAGGCAGACCAGTTGACCGGGACGCCCAGTTCGTAGCCGTATTTGGCTTTGAATTTCTCTTTCAGGTCGGGACGGTCAAACCAGTCGGCGCGGAACCAGTAAAGGTTGGCGAATTGCTGATCGGGTAGCTGATACAGCTTGCCATCTGGTGCGGTGGTGAACGAGGTGCCGATGAAGTCTTTCAGGTCCAGAGTCGGCGAGGTGACTTTGCTGCCGGCCGGACTCGCCATCATGTCTGTCAGAGACATCGCTTTGCCGTATCGGAAGTGAGTACCGATCAGGTCGGAGTCGTTCACCCAGCCGTCATAAATACTCTTGTCCGACTGCATGGCGGTCTGCAGCTTTTCGATCACGTCACCTTCCTGCAGCAAGTCATGAGTGACTTTGATGCCGGTGATTTCAGTGAACGCCTTGGCCAGGGTCTTGGACTCGTATTCGTGGGTGGTCAGGGTTTCGGACACCACCTTGATGTCCATGCCACGGAACGGCTCAGCCGCCTTGATGAACCACTCCAGCTCTTTGAGCTGCTCGGCATCCGACAGCGTGCTGGGCTTGAACTCGCTCGCCGCCCACTTTTTGGCCGCATCTTCATATTGATCCGCCCAGGCCGAAACGCTCAACCCGCTGAGCATCACCATGGTCGCTAACGTCACGCTATGTCGCAGCTTGTTTTTCTTATTGAACATAGACACCTCCAGTGTTTTTTCTTATGTAGTCCCGCTTCGAATACCGCCTGACGGATCAGCCAGATATTTGCACCGATCCGCGTTCTAACCCCAACGCATTACTACCAGCAGCCACACCAGGGAAATGCCTGAAGCGACCCAGATACTCCAGTCGGTTGCGCCAATCACCATCAGGTGCAGATAAGCGCTACCGAGCAGCCCGATGAACAACCGGTCGCCACGCGTAGTGGCGATTGGCAGAAACCCGCGACGCTCGATGCTGGCCGAGCGCAATTCCCACACCGTCATCCCCGCCAGCAGAACAGCAATGCCGCCGAAGAAGAGTGCGGTTGGCAGTGTCCAGGACATCCACTCCATTTTTCGACTCCTCAGACGCGGCCAAGAGCAAAGCCCTTGACCACATGATTGCGAACGAACCAGATCACCAGCATGCCCGGCAGAATAGTCAAAACTCCCGCCGCCGCCAGCACCCCCCAGTCAATACCCGAAGCCGAGACCGTACGCGTCATCACTGCCGCGATGGGCTTGGCGTTGACCGAGGTCAGCGTCCGGGCAAGCAGCAATTCGACCCAGGAAAACATGAAGCAGAAGAACGCCGTGACACCAATCCCCGAGCCGATCAGCGGAATAAATATCTTGGCGAAAAACTTGGGAAAGCTGTAACCGTCGATGTAAGCCGTTTCGTCGATCTCCTTGGGCACCCCGGACATGAAGCCTTCCAGAATCCACACCGCCAGCGGCACGTTGAACAGGCAATGAGCCAAAGCCACTGCAATGTGGGTGTCGAACAGGCCAATCGACGAGTACAGCTGGAAGAACGGCAGCAGAAACACCGCAGGCGGCGCCATGCGATTGGTCAGCAGCCAGAAGAACAGGTGCTTGTCGCCCAGGAACCGATACCGCGAGAAGGCGTAAGCCGCAGGCAACGCCACGCTCAGGGAAATCACGGTGTTGAGGCAAACGTAATACAACGAGTTAATGTAGCCGCTGTACCAGCTCTCGTCGGTAAAGATCACCTTGTAATTGGCCAGGGTGAAATCCTGAGGCCAGAGCGTGAGCCCGCCGAGGATCTCGGTGTTGGTCTTGAACGACATGTTCACCAACCAGTAAATCGGCACCAGCAGGAACAACAGGTAAATCCACAGCGGGATGACTTTACGCAGATCCATGGCCGCCTCCTCAGTTCTTTTCGCTGTGGGTCATGGCGGTGTAGAACACCCACGACACCAACAGAATGATCAGGAAATACACCAGCGAGAACGCCGCCGCCGGGCCCAGGTCGAACTGGCCGAGCGCCATGGTGGTCAGGGTCTGGCTGAGGAAGGTCGTCGAGTTACCCGGCCCGCCGCCCGTAAGCACGAAGGGCTCGGTGTAGATCATGAAGCTGTCCATGAAGCGCAGCATGACCGCGATCAGCAACACGCTCTTCATCTTCGGCAGCTGGATGTGGCGGAACACCGCCCAGCTGGATGCTCGGTCAATACGCGCCGCCTGATAGTAAACGTCGGGGATCGCCCGCAAACCGGAGTAGCACAGCAGCGCGACCAGCGAAGTCCAGTGCCAGACGTCAATGATCAGCACCGTGACCCATGCGTCCGAAGCATTGGCCGCGTAGTTGTAGCTGATGCCGATGTTATTGAGCACGTAACCCAGCAGGCCTATGTCGCCGCGGCCGAAAATCTGCCAGATAGTGCCGACCACGTTGAAGGGGATCAGCAGCGGAATGGTCATGACGATCAGGCACAGCGAAGACCAGCGCCCCTTGGTCGGCATGCACAGTGCAATCGCAATGCCCAGGGGGATTTCGATCAGCAGCACGCAGGCGGAGTAGATGAACTGACGCAGCAGCGAGTCGTGCAGACGCGGATCCTGCAGCACCTGGCGGAACCAGTCGGTGCCGACAAAGTAGCGGCTGGACTGGTCGAAGATGTCCTGCACCGAATAATTGACCACAGTCATCATCGGAATAATCGCGCTGAAGGCGACCAGCAGGAAAACCGGTAGCACCAGCCACCATGCCTTGTTGTTCTGAACCTTATTCATGGCCTGACTCCAGCAGGTAATCGTCGGCGTAGACCATCAGCCACTGGCTCGGGAAGCTGATCCAGGCCTGGCCTTCGGGCACGGGTTTGTCTTCCTGAATCCTGACTTTGAGCGGGTGCCCTGCCAGGCTGAGATTGAGAATCTTGTAAGTGCCCAGATCCTCGACGTGGCTCACCTCGGCACACATCGCATCGTCCACCGGACCATCCCAGACATGCACAAATTCGGGGCGAATGCCGACTTTCAGGCTGCTGGAAGGTTTTTGCGCGATGCGTTGCTGCAGCGCGGCCGAGAGCGGCAGGTGCACATCACCAAAACCCACGCCGCCCGCCTGCGGCGTGACCTCGATGAGGTTCATGCCCGGGCTGCCGATGAAATAGCCGACAAAAGTGTGTTGAGGCTTTTCAAACAGTTCGCGCGGGGTGCCGAACTGGACGATTGCCCCGCCGTACATCACGGCAATCTTGTCGGCAAAGGTCGATGCTTCCAGCTGGTCGTGGGTGACGTAGACCATGGTGATGTTGAACTGCTCGTGGATCTGCTTGAGCTTGCGCCGCAGCTTCCACTTAAGGTGCGGGTCGATCACCGTCAGCGGCTCGTCGAACAGGATCGCTGACACGTCATCGCGAACCAGGCCACGGCCCATGGAGACTTTCTGTTTTTCGTCGGCGGTCAGGTTGCGGGCTTTCTTTTTCAGCAGTGGCTGCAGATCCAGAACGTCAGCGATTTCCTGAACCTTGATCTGGACTTTCTTCTCGTCCATGCCCTGGTTGCGCAGCGGGAACGCCAGGTTATCGAACACCGTCATGGTGTCGTAGACCACCGGGAACTGAAACACCTGGGCAATGTTGCGTTGTTCCGGAGACAGGTCGTTGACCACCCGGGCGTCAAACATCACCTGACCTTCCGACGGGCTGAGCAAGCCGGAAATAATATTCAGCAAGGTCGACTTGCCACAACCGGAAGGCCCCAGCAACGCATACGCCCCACCCTGCTCCCAGATATGGCTCATCTCGCGAATCGCGTAATCCTCAGGCCCGGCAGGTTGCTTGCTGTAGCTGTGAGCGAGGTTCTGCAAACGTATTTCGGCCATCAGGCAACCCTCGCCATGCGCAAGCCAGGCGCTTGTATCAAGCGGCCCTGCTCGTCAAACACGAACAATTTATGAGTCGGGATATACACCCGGATCGCGGCATCCACCTCGTAGGCGTGCACGCCAGGAAGATGCAGCACCAGCTGAAAGTGTTCGTTGCGCACGTGCAGGAAGGTTTCGGAACCACTGATTTCAGCCAGCTCCACGGTGACGGCCAGTTCGAGATCGTCATCATTGGAAGGCACCAGGCTCAAGTGGCTGGGACGCACGCCGAAGCGATACTGGCCGTCGCCAATGGTGCGCAAATCCACGTTGAGCGGGAAATGCACGAAGTTGGCAAAGCTGACTTCACTGCCTTGAATCCGACCTGGCATCAGATTGATCGGTGGCTCGGAAAACAGCTCGGCGGCGAGTACGGTCTTGGGCTGGTGATAGACCTCAGGCGTGCGCCCGCTCTGGATCACACGGCCTTCGTGCAACACCGTAGTCGTACCGCCCAGCGCCAAGGCTTCATTGGGTTCGGTGGTGGCATAAATGGCGATGGTGTGCCGCACCTGGAACAGCTCGCGCATCTCCTGGCGCAGTTCTTCACGCAGTTTGTAGTCGAGGTTGACCAACGGTTCATCGAACAGGATCAGCTCGGCATCCTTGACCAGCGCCCGGGCCATGGCCGTGCGCTGCTGCTGCCCGCCGGACAGCTCCAGCGGATAGCGAGTGAGAAATTTCTCGATGCGCAGCATCTTCGCCGTTTCCAGCACTTTGCTCTGGATGATTTCTTTCGATACCCCGGCCTGGCGCAGCGGCGAGGCGATGTTGTCAAACACCGTCATGCTCGGATAGTTGATGAACTGCTGATAGACCATCGAGACATTGCGATGGCGAACCGGGACCTGAGTCACGTCCTTGCCATTCATCAGGATGCGGCCACTGTCAGGCTTGTCCAGCCCGGCCATGAGGCGCATCAGGCTGGTCTTGCCGGACAGTGTGCGGCCGAGCAGCACATTGAAGGATCCGGGCTCGAAGCTCAGGGATGCATCGTCGATCCAGGTCTGGCCGTCGACGGCGCGATTGACGTGTTCCAGCTTTAAAGACATGGCTTGCCCTTTTTTCTCGTTTTTTATGCAGGGGTGCGCAAATGCTTTTTCGTTATAGCGACATTCATGCCAATGCCGCTGGCAAGTGACACGATCGTCCAAACCCTTGAGCCAGAGCCTTGCACGTCAATAACCCAGACCAGTCGCGTTCATTGATGAACATTTATGAACAACAATGGCTGAACAGATGAACACTTTGAACATTGACTTTGAACATGCCTGAGCGACACTGCATGAACGCAACGGCCTAGGACGACCGTGCCAGATCCCCAAAAAAAATAAGAAGCGTATTCAGGATCCAGACGACATGGCCAAACCCGCCCTTGCTCACAACACCATCATCAAAGACTCCTGGTCGCGTTGCCGTGATTACGGCCTGAGCCATCAATCCCAACCCTGCTTCGGCCAGTTGCCCATGGATCAGGTCGCCCAGTTACTGGAGCGTCACAGATCGCTGGTGCAGACCACCCACCAGGAGGTGCTGCCGTTCTACGAAAATATTCTCAGCAACTCCAACTGCCTGATTCTGCTGGCGGATAACCAGGGCCAGTTGCTCAAGTCCTGGGGCACTCAGCGTTTCGTGGAACCGTCGTTCAACCACGGTTTTCTGGCGGGCGCGAGCTGGATAGAACGCAGCACGGGGACCAACGCCATCGGCACTGCGCTGGTCTGTGAACAGGCTGTGCACATTGAACACAATGAGCACTTTCTCAAGGCCAATCGCTTCATGACCGGCTCGGCAGCGCCGATTTTCGATGCCTCCCGTCGCATCATCGCGGTGCTTGACGTGTCCAGCGACAGCTTCCTGCCGCCCTCCCATACCCTGGGCATGGTGAAAATGATGAGTCAGTCGGTGGAAAACCGGCTGATTCTTGATCAGTTTCAGGACAGTCATTTTCAGCTGATCTTCAACACCGGTTTGAACAACCTGGACAGCCAATGGGCTGGCCTGCTGATGCTGGATGAAAGCGGAAGAATCGCCAGCGCCAACCGCCGGGCCGATAACCTGCTGGGCGTCAGTGTGATTGGCAAGGATATCGAGCAGGTCTTCAACGGTCTGGCCGCCCGGCTGCTGGATCAGACCGAAGGCCATCCCTTTGCTCTGCAGGCTTCCGGGCACAACCGTTTTCATGGTCTGCTGCGTCGTCCACAACGCAAACCGGCGCGCATCCACGTCGTGACACCGCTGGCTCAGCCTGCCAGTCAGGTTCCCGCAGGCCTGGGTGCATCAACGCCCGCAGGGGTCGGCCTCACCGGGATCAGCCTCGGTGACGCTCGTGTGGCCAAAGCCGTGCTGCAGGCCGAACGCCTGCTGGAGAAAAATATCCCGTTGCTGATCCACGGCGAGACCGGCGTCGGTAAAGAGGTGTTCGTCAAGGCGCTGCACAACGCCAGCTCTCGCGCCACCCGCCCCTTGATCGCCGTAAACTGCGCAGCGATCCCGGCTGAACTGGTGGAGTCCGAGCTGTTCGGCTACGAAAAAGGCGCGTTTACCGGCGCCCACCATAAAGGCAGCATCGGCCTGATCCGCAAAGCCGATAAAGGCACCCTGTTCCTCGATGAAATCGGCGACATGCCGCTACCGGTTCAAGCCCGACTGCTGAGGGTGCTGCAGGAGCGCTGCGTGCAACCTTTAGGCAGCGGCGAATCGTATCCGGTGGATGTGCGACTGATCTCTGCCACCAACCGGCAACTGCGTGAGGACGTCAAGGCCGGGCACTTCCGGCAAGACCTCTATTACCGCATCAGCGGGCTGAACCTGGAATTACCGCCCCTGCGTGAACGCACCGACAAGGCCGCGTTGATCCAGCAGATCTGGGAGCAGCACCGCGAGCCCCAGCAGAGTTCAGGGTTTGCCCCCCAAGTACTTGAGCTTTTTGAAACGCACCCATGGCCGGGCAATCTGCGCCAGATGAGTAATGTGATTCAGGTGGCGCTGGCGTTGGCGGGGGATGGCGTCATCGAGCAGGAACATCTACCGGACGATTTTTTTGCGGATCTGCAAATGAATCCGCCGGCCTCCCTAGCCGTGACACCTTGCAACAGCAAAGCGCTTTTGCAGGCGAGCGAGGATCTGAATCAATTGCTGGAAGCGGCTGGCGGGAATATCTCGCAACTGGCCAAGCGCCTAGGGGTAAGCCGTAATACGCTTTATAAGCGGTTGCGGGAGGGGCGCGGGTGAGTCCCCCTTGCCTTTTGAATTGCTAAATTGGAAAAAATTATGACTGTGGGAGCGGTGCTTGCCCGCGATACAGGCACCTCGGTTTTCAGATCGAAGACCGAAGTGCCTGTATCGCGGGCAAGCACCGCTCCCACATTGGATCAGAGCCAGACGTAAGCGAACTAATCCGCCAACCGCCAGGTCGTGCCGCCCTTGCCGTCTTCCAGCACCACGCCCATGGCGGTGATCTGGTCACGGATGCGGTCGGATTCGGCCCAGTCCTTGGCTGCACGAGCGGCCAGTCGTGCCTGAATCAGCGCTTCGACTTCAGCTGCATCAACCCGCCCTTCAGCGCCGGCTTGCAAGAAGTCATCCGCGTCCAGTTGCAACACACCCAGCACGCTGGCCAGCTGTTTCAGGCGAGCCGCCAGACCTGCCGCAGCCGTCACGTCGGTGTCGCGCAGACGGTTGATCTCACGCACCATGTCGAACAGCACCGCACAGGCTTCCGGCGTACCGAAGTCGTCGTTCATCGCCGCCGAGAAACGCTCGACAAACGCATCGCCGCCCACAGGCTCGGCAGCCGGCAGGCCGCGCAGAGCGTGATAGAAACGTTCCAGCGCGCTCTTGGATTCTTTCAGGCTGTCTTCGGAATAGTTGATCGCGCTGCGATAGTGGCTCGACACCAACAGGTAACGCACCACTTCCGGCTGATATTTTTCCAGCACGTCACGGATGGTGAAGAAGTTGTTCAAGGACTTGGACATCTTCTCGCCATTGATGCGAATCATGCCGCAGTGCAGCCAGGCATTGGCGTAGGTTTTACCCGTCGCCGCTTCGCTCTGGGCGATTTCGTTCTCATGGTGCGGGAACTCAAGATCGCTGCCGCCGCCATGGATATCGAAGGTCTCGCCCAGGCAGCAGGTGGACATCACCGAGCATTCAATGTGCCAGCCCGGACGCCCGGCGCCCCATGGCGACTCCCAGCTCGGCTCGCCAGGCTTGACGCCTTTCCAGAGCACGAAATCCAGTGGATCGTCCTTGGCTTCTTCTACTTCGATACGGGCACCGATGCGCAGGTCTTCGATCTTCTTGCGCGACAGTTTGCCGTAACCTAGAAATTTGCCGACACGGTAATACACATCGCCATTACCCGGCGCATACGCATAACCCTTGTCGATCAGGGTCTGGATCATCGCGTGCATGCCATCGATGTAATCGGTGGCACGCGGCTCCATATCCGGCTTCAGGATATTGAGACGGGACTCGTCTTCGTGCATCGCGTCGATCATGCGCGCCGTCAGGGCATCAAACGCTTCGCCGTTTTCACGGGCACGATTGATGATCTTGTCGTCGATATCGGTGATATTGCGCACATAGGTCAAATCGTAACCGCTGAAACGCAGCCAGCGGGTCACGAGGTCGAACGCCACCATGCTGCGCCCGTGGCCCAGGTGGCAGTAGTCGTACACGGTCATCCCGCAGACATACATGCGCACCTTGTTGCCATCCAGCGGCTTGAAAACTTCTTTGCTCTTGGTGAGCGTGTTGTAAATCGAAAGCACTTGTTTGCCTCAGGTCCAGGAATCCCGCAACGTCACCGTGCGGTTAAAGACTGGCTGACCAGGTTTCGAGTCCTTGATGTCCGCGCAGAAATAACCTTCGCGTTCGAACTGGAAACGGTCTTCCGGTTGCGCTTGCCCCAATGAAGGTTCAGCACGACAACCGGTCAGCACTTGCAGAGAGTCCGGATTGATGTTGTCCAGGAAGCTGGCACCATCTTCGGCTTTTTCCGGGTTTGGCGAACGGAACAGACGATCGTACAGACGCACTTCACACTCAACGCTTTCAGCCGCTGGCACCCAGTGCACGACGCCTTTGACCTTGCGGCCTTCAGGGTTCTTGCCCAGGGTGTCCGGGTCGTAGGAGCAACGCAGCTCGACGATGTTGCCGTCGGCGTCCTTGATCGCTTCGTCGGCACGAATCACGTAGCTGCCGCGCAGGCGCACTTCGCCGTTAGGCTCAAGACGTTTGTAGCCTTTTGGCGGCTCTTCCATGTAGTCGTCACGGTCGATGTAGATTTCCCGGGAAAACGGCAGTTTGCGCACGCCCAGGTCTTCTTTCGGGTGACGCGCCAGCTCAAGGTTTTCGACCTGACCTTCCGGGTAGTTGGTGATCACGACTTTCAGCGGACGCAGCACGCACATGGCACGCGGGGCGCTGTGGTCCAGGTCGTCGCGGATGCTGAATTCCAGCATGCCGAAGTCCACCACGCCGTCGGAACGGTTGGTGCCAATCATTTCGCAGAAGTTACGGATCGATTTCGGGGTGTAGCCACGACGACGGAAGCCCGACAGGGTCGACATGCGCGGGTCATCCCAGCCGAACACGTGCTTCTCGTCCACCAGCTGCTTGAGTTTGCGCTTGCTGGTGATGGTGTAGTTCAGGTTCAGACGTGAGAACTCGTACTGGCGA
The DNA here is from genome assembly GCF_900601905.1 of Pseudomonas viridiflava. Classification (GTDB taxonomy): domain Bacteria; phylum Pseudomonadota; class Gammaproteobacteria; order Pseudomonadales; family Pseudomonadaceae; genus Aquipseudomonas. The sequence continues at coordinate 141,258 of NZ_UWFA01000380.1, read as the reverse complement.
GGCCTGCTTGGCACCGGCAGGTTATCGAGAAACCAGTCGTACAACGGGCGATGGCTTTCGAATTCCAGGGTGCAGATCGAGTGCGTGATGCCTTCAATGGCGTCAGACTGGCCGTGAGTGAAGTCGTAGATCGGGTAGATGCACCACTTGTCACCGGTCTGGTGGTGATGGGCATGACGAATGCGGTACAGGATCGGGTCGCGCAGGTTCATGTTCGGCGAAGCCATGTCGATCCTGGCACGCAGTACGCGGGCGCCGTCTTCGAACTCACCGGCTTTCATGCGTGCGAACAGGTCGAGGTTTTCTTCAACGCTGCGCTCACGGAACGGACTGTTCTTGCCCGGCTCGGTCAGGGTGCCGCGATATTCACGGGCCTGCTCGGGGGTCAGATCGTCCACATACGCCTTGCCCGCCTTGATCAGCTCGACAGCCCAGTCGTGCAGTTGATCAAAATATTGCGAGGCATAACGCACTTCGCCCGACCACTCAAAGCCCAGCCATTTGACGTCGCTTTCGATGGCGTCGATGTATTCCTGGTCTTCCTTGGCCGGGTTGGTGTCGTCGAAACGCAGGTGCGTCACGCCACCAAACTCCTGAGCCAGACCGAAATTCACACAGATCGACTTGGCGTGACCGATGTGCAGGTAGCCGTTAGGCTCCGGCGGAAAGCGGGTCACGATCTGCGTGTGCTTACCTGAATCGAGGTCAGCCTGGACAATCGGGCGCAGGAAGTTGGTAGGAATTGCAGGGCCTGCCTTTGAATTCGCAGCGGGGTCTTGAGTGGGCTTGCTCATAGGATCCTTGGACAATACAAGTGCGCGGCCAGGGTAGGCCGACTAAATCAAAGCGCTTATCATAGCCGAAGCTGTCAATAGGCCGACAGCGCCCTGTAAGAAAACCCTCGAGTAAAAACTCGAAAGAATTATGTAGCGACCTCTGTAAACTGCGCGTCAGGGTTATAACGCGCCCCTTCATGAACTGCCAAAAGAGCGAATTCAGATATGTCCAAAGTAAAATTGACCACCAATCATGGCGACATCGTTTTGCAGCTGAACGCCGAAAAAGCGCCGCTGACCGTTGCCAACTTCATTGAATACGTCAACGCTGGCCACTACGAAAACACCGTTTTCCACCGTGTGATCGGCAACTTCATGATCCAGGGCGGCGGTTTCGAGCCAGGCATGAAAGAAAAGAAAGACAAGCGCCCGAGCATCCAGAACGAAGCTGACAACGGCCTGCCGAACGAAAAATACACCGTGGCCATGGCCCGCACCATGGAGCCGCATTCGGCTTCCGCGCAGTTCTTCATCAACGTGGCTGACAACAGCTTCCTGAACCACAGCGCCAAGACCACTCAGGGCTGGGGCTACGCGGTGTTCGCCAAAGTCGTTGAAGGCACTGATGTTGTCGACAAGATCAAAGGCGTGTCCACCGGTAGCAAGTCTGGCCACCAGGACGTTCCAACCGAAGACGTGATCATCGAGAAAGCCGAGATCGTTGAGTGATACTGCTGATCTCCGATCTGCACTTGCAGGAAGAACGCCCGGACATTACCCGGGCGTTTCTGGATCTGATTGCGGGCCGTGCCCGCGATGCCCAGGCGCTGTATATCCTCGGGGATTTTTTTGAGGTCTGGATCGGTGACGATGCCATGTCGCCTTTCCAGCGCTCGATCTGCCAGGCCCTGCGTGAACTGAGCGACAGTGGCACCACCCTATTTTTGATGCATGGCAATCGCGATTTCATGATTGGCCGTGCGTTCTGTAAAGCGGCGGGCTGCACTTTGCTGCCCGACCCGAGCGTCGTCGAACTGAACGGCGAGCCGGTGCTGCTAATGCATGGCGATAGTCTGTGCACCAAAGACGAAGGCTACATTCGGATGCGCCGTTATTTGCGCCATCCACTCACATTGTTTGTGCTGCGCCATCTGCCCAAGCGCACGCGGCATAAGCTGGCGCGCAAGCTGCGCAATGAAAGCCGCTCGCAGACCCGCATGAAAGCCAACGACATCGTCGACGTCACGCCTGAGGAAGTGCCCAGGGTGATGGAGCACTTTGGCGTGCGGACTCTCATCCACGGGCATACTCATCGCCCTGCGATCCACAAGCTGCAGATCGGCAACCAGGCCGCCCGCCGTATTGTGCTGGGTGACTGGGATAAGCAGGGCTGGGCGGTGCAAGTCGACGAGCAAGGGTTTCAGTTAGGCGCGTTTGAGTTTGGCGTGGAGCAGTTACCTGCCCTGCCTGGTTGATCCGGTTGGAGCGAGGCTTGCCCGCGAAGAACGATTACACGGTATTGCTGTAACACCGAGTCGACTGGTTCGCGGGCAAGCCTCGCTCCAACATATTCAAGCCTCAGATCAATGCCCGCCCCCCGCCGCAGGCCCGGCCTTCGCAGTAAACGGCGGTTTGGCCAGCCAGACCAGCAGAATCAAGCCCATGAATATCCAGCCCAGCAAATGGAAATAATCCACCGTGGACATCATGTACGCCTGGCTATTGAGCGTCTGTTCCAACTGCGCATACGCCGAAGGCCCCGCGCCGCCGAGGTTGTTCAGCGCCTCCCGGGTCGCCGGGTCGAAGGTGCTGATGTTTTCACTCAGATAGGCGTGATGCTGATCGGCCCGACGAATCCAGATCCAGGTCGTCAATGACGCCGCGAAACTGCCACCCAGCGTCCGCAGAAAAGTCGCCAGCCCCGAGCCGTCGGCAATCTGGTCAGGCGGCAGGTCAGACAGCAAAATGCTCAATGTCGGCATGAAGAACAACGCCACCCCCGCCCCCATGAACAACTGCACCAACGCGATGTGCTCGAAGTCCACCTCGTTGGTAAACCCGGCGCGCATGAAGCAACTGGTGCCAATCGCCAGAAACGCCAACCCGGCCAGCAACCGCAGGTCGAACTTGTGTGCGTACTTGCCCACGAACGGCGACATCAGCACCGGCAGAATACCGATCGGCGCCACCGCCAGCCCCGCATAAGTCGCGGTATAACCCATCTGAGTTTGCAGCCACTGCGGCAGTAGCAGGTTGATGCCGAAGAACCCGGCGTAGCCGCCGACCAGGACCATGGTGCCGATGCGAAAATTGCGAAACGCGAACAGGCGCAGATTGACGATGGGATGCTTGTCAGTCATCTCCCAGATGACGAAGACCGACAAGGCTATGGCCGAAATCAGCGTACCGATGATGATGAAGTTCGACTCGAACCAGTCCAGGTCATTACCTTTGTCCAGCACCACCTGCAAGGCGCCGACGCCGATGATCAACGTGATCAGCCCGACGTAATCCATGGGTTGATAGCTGGTCACCACCGGGCGTTTGGCCATCTGCATGCGCACCACCATCACCGCGAACAGGCCGATGGGGATATTAATGAAGAAGATCCACGGCCAGCTGTAACTGTCGGTGATCCAGCCGCCAAGAATCGGCCCGGCAATGGGCGCAACCACCGTGACCATGGCCAGCAATGCCAATGCCATCCCCCTTTTCGCCGGGGGGTACACGGCAATCAGCAAGGTTTGTGTCATCGGGTATAACGGCCCGGCCACCACGCCCTGCAGCACGCGAAAACCCACCAGTTCCGGCATTGACTGGGAAATACCACAGAGGAACGAGGCGACCACGAACAGAATCGTCGCCCACAAAAACAACTTCACCTCGCCGAAACGCCGACTCAACCAACCGGTCAGTGGCAAGGCAATCGCGTTGCTAACGGCAAACGAAGTGATGACCCAGGTGCCCTGCTCCGAGCTGACCCCGAGGTTGCCGGAGATAGTCGGCAACGCGACGTTGGCGATGGTGGTGTCGAGGACCTGCATGAAGGTCGCCAGCGACAGACCGATGGTGCACAGCAACAGGCTGGGCGGCGTAAATGAAGCGGGGGCGTTGGCGCTCATCGCGAATCCCTGAACACTTGGCGGTGCCTCGACGAACGCCGAGGCACGTGGATTGGCGGATCAGCGCTGGGCAGTCTTGCCCGAGGCCGCGCTGTTATCGTGGATCAGGCGGGCGATCACCGCGTCAGCCTCGGCCAGCTGCTGTTCGTAGACAGTGGTACTGAACGAAGCTGCTTTCGGCGGCTGCTGGGCCAATACCGGGCCGCTCTGATCGTGCAGGTTGACGTTGACCACCGTCGACAGGCCGATACGCAGCGGATGTTCGGCCAGCTCATCGGCGTTGATATGAATCCGCACCGGCACTCGCTGCACGATCTTGATCCAGTTGCCCGTGGCGTTCTGAGCAGGCAGCAAGGCAAATGCGCTGCCGGTGCCCGCGCCGAGACTGTCGATGGTGCCGCTGTACTTCACATCACTGCCGTACAGGTCGGATTCGATTTCCACGGGCTGGCCGATGCGCATCTTGCCCAGCTGGGTTTCCTTGAAGTTGGCGTCGATCCACAGCTCATTGAGCGGAATGACTGCCATCAGCGCGGTACCCGGCTGAACCCGTTGCCCGAGCTGCACGGTGCGCTTGGCGACGTAGCCGGTCACCGGGGCGATCAGGGTGCTGCGGGCATTGGCCAGATAAGCCTGACGCAACTGCGCGGCAGCGGCTTTGACGTCCGGGTGCGAGGACACCTCGGTGTCATCCACCAATGCCACGCTGCTGGCCAACTGTTGCTGCACATTGCTCAAGGCGCTTTGCGCACTGATCAGGTCGTCGTGAGCGTGGGACAGCTCTTCCTGGGAAATCGCCCCGCCCGCCGCCAGACTCTTGCGTCGGTTGTAGTTGTCCTGAGCCTTTTTGACTTCGGCGCGCTGAGCCGCCAATTGCGCCTTCATGCCATCGACATTGCTATACAAGCCGCGCACCTGACGCACCGTCTTGGCCAGACTGGCTTCGGCGCTCTGCAAACCGACAGCCGCATCGCTGGGATCAAACTGCAGCAACACCTGACCGGCGCGCACCAGGTCGCCATCATCGGCGCCAATGCTGGTCACGGTGCCCGCCACCAGCGGCGTGATCTCCACCACATTGCCGTTGACGTAGGCGTCGTCGGTGCTTTCATTCCAGCGGCCATACAATTCATGCCAGGCCCACACGCCCAGCCCGCCGAGGATCACGATAATCGCAAGTCCGATCAGCATGAGCTTGCGCTTGCGCGGATTGGCGTCTTTCTGTGCTCCCTGTTTCTGAGGCGCGTCTTGCTTAGGGGTGTCTGTGCTGTTTTCGCTAGTGGCAGTGGCCATGACGATTACCTTGAGTTAGTCAGCGAAGCAGTTGATGAAGTGGTTTCGGACGGGCCCTGGCCCTCAAAACCGCCGCCCAGGGCCTGCATCAACTGGATCGACAAATCGATTCGTTCAGCGTTGAGATCAGCCAGTTGGCGTTGCGACTGGAGCAATTGCTGCTCGATGGTCAGCACGTCCAGGTAGTTGCCGATCCCCGAGCCGTAGCGTTGGGTCACGGTATTGAAAGACTGCTGGACCACATCGGTGGCGCGTTGACGGGCCTGAATCTGCCCTTCCATGGCGCGCAACTGTCCGATGTTGTCGCTGACGTCACCCAGCGCCCGGACCAGGCTTTTGTTGTATTGCGCCACCGCAAGATCGTAATCGGCGTCCCGGGCGTCGAGGTCGGCGCGCAGGCGTCCGCCGTCAAACAACGGCAGGGAGATAGTCGGGGCAATATTGAAGAAGCGGCTGGCCGAGCCAAACAGCGCATCCCCCAGCAACGATTCGGTACCCGCCGCCGCACTGAGGTTCAGGTTCGGGTAGAAATTGGCCTTGCCCGCGACGATATTCTTGCTCGCTGCCTCTACGCGCCAGCGCGCAGCCACGATGTCCGGGCGACGGCCCAGCAGTTCGGCGGGCAGCGAAGACGGCAAGGCTACAACCGCAGGCTTGAGTACGTTGGGCCGGGCCATTTCCTGACCGCGATCCGGGCCTTTACCGAGCAGCACTGCCAAGGCGATTTTTGCGCTGCGCAGGCGTTTGTCGGCGTCGATCAAGGCCTCTTGAGAATTGGCTTCCAGGCTTTCGGTCTGTTGGTATTGATACTGGCTATCGATCCCGGATTGCAGACGACGACTGCCCAGGTCGAGCAACTGCCGGGTGCGTTTGAGGTCTTCAGTGGCCAGATCATGGACGATGTACGCCTGACCCACGTCGCTGTAGGCCCGAGCCACGTCTGCGGCCAAGGTCAGACGCGCAGCCTGTTCGTCTACCTCAGCGGCGCGAGCCTGGCCCAGCGCCGCTTCCCAGGCAGCCCGCTGGCCGCCCCACAGGTCGAAGTTGTAATTGAAGTTCACGGCCATGCTGCGCAAGGTGCTGTAGCGCCCGCCTGCACCTTGCGGATCCTGATCACGGGCCAATCGCGAGCGACTGACGCTGGCATCGGCGTCTACAGAGGGCATGCGCGCCGCATCGGCGGCGTAGGCTGAAGCCATGGCCTGATGGGTGCGCGCGCTGGCGACCTGCATGTCCGGGCTGTCGCGCAGGGCTTCGTTGATCAGTCCATCGAGTTGCGGGTCGCCGAGGTTTGTCCACCAGTCGCGCTGCGGCCAGGCAGCGGGCGACAACTGGATGCCCTGCAGGCTTTGTTCGCTGTGCAGGTTCTTTGCATCCAGGCTCGTGGCCTCGGTGGTCAACCCACTGTAGTTGGCGCACCCGGCGAGGCTCAGAGCCAGGACCAGAAGGCTGTATCGGGCACTGAAATTAGCCGGATTCATTGGGCACCTGTGTTCTTGAAACTCAACCGGGTTATGGTGAGGTGATCGTTGGCGTCGATCAGCACTTTGCTGAGAATTCGCTCCAGGCTGGCCACTTCGTCTGCATCGAGCACACCCAGCAACGCATTCATTGCCTCGGCGCCAATCTGCGGCAGCTGGTCGGTGATGGCTTTGCCTGCGGGGGTGAGAGCGAGCAGTACCTGACGCCGATCAGTCGCCGAGCGGGTACGTTCGATGAGCTGTTTCTGCTCCAGCCGATCCAGCATGCGGGTCATGGAGCCGCTGTCCAGGGACAGGTGCCGACACAACTCGGCAGGCGTGTCGGCCTTGAACTGAGCCACGATGATCAACACCTTGAACTGCGCAGAGGTGATGTCATAAGGCAGCAATTGCTGGTCGAGAAGGCGATCCTTCAGCGAATTGGTGCGCCCGATCAGCATGCCCATGATCGTCGATAGCTGATTCTCGGGAGTGAAATGTTTCATGAGCCCACCAAATTAGCTGCCTAAGCAGAGAATGTGGCGATATTACTGCTTAGGCAGCAAATGGCAAAGCTTTTATTAGCTTGCTTGGTATTTTCATAAAACCAACTGAACTGCTTCGTGCCCGATCAGGTGGTCATCGAAGAACCTGTGGGAGCGAATTTATTCGCGAAGATATGGGTACAGCCGATGACGCTTTATCGGATGTACCGGCCTCTTCGCGAATGAATTCGCTCCCACAGGGCCAAGCGCATTTCAGGGAAGGGTAGTTTCAAAGAGAACGGATCAGAGAAATACCGGCGTACCACTGTGAAAACGAAACTCAGGGTCCGGGCTTTCGATCAGCTCGCGTTCGGCCAGCAGAATCTCTTCGAGCTTGGCGTCGACATCCGCCTTGTCGCCGTAGGTGCGCGCCAGCTTGAGGTAGTCCTGGAAGTGCCGGGCCTCGGACTTCAGCAGGCTGGCGTAGAACTTCGCCAACTCCTCGTCCAGATGCGGCACCAATGCGGCGAAGCGCTCGCAGGAGCGGGCCTCGACCACTGCGCCAACAATCAGCGCATCAGTCAGACGATACGGATTGTGGTTGCGCACCAGCTTGCGCAGCGCCCCGGCATAACGCGCCGAGCTGACGTTGGCCATGGGGATTTCGCGCTTGCGGATAATGCTCAGCACTTGCTCGAAGTGACGCAGTTCTTCTCGGGCCAGACGCGACATCTTGCTCAGCAGGTCGAACTTGTCGTTGTACTGAAACATGAACTGAAACGCCGCCCCGGCGGCTTTTTTCTCATTGTTCGCATGGTCGATCAGCAGGATGTCCAGGTTTTGCAACGCGCACTGGACCCATTTGTCGGGGGTGCGGCACAGCAGGAAGGCTTCGATTTCGGGGATCGGGTACATAGGCTCACAAATAGCCGGAGGGGCAAGGCCGCGCATTATACGAGCGACGCCGGGTCTGGGCGACAGAAAAGCGCTGATCTGTATCAACGCCCGAATCGAACCCGTGCATCTATAGTTGAGGGTGCATCAGGGATAACGCCTTCAGGAGACGCATCATGCAAGCCATCCGCAGCATTCTGGTGGTCATCGAAGCCGACCATGCCGACAGCCTGGCCCTCAAGCGCGCGCGGCTGATTGCCGGGGTCACGCAAGCGCATCTGCACCTGCTGATCTGTGATCGGAAAAAGCATCCGCACAATGCCGTGCTGGTCGAGCTCAAACGGCGTCTGCATGACGAAGGTTTCTCGGCGACTACCGAGCAGGCCTGGCACGAGACCTTGCACAACACCATCATCAAGGTGCAACAGGCAGAAGGCTGCGGGCTGGTGATCAAGCAGCACTTCCCTGATAACCCGATCAAAAAGGCCTTGCTCACACCTGATGACTGGAAGCTGTTGCGGCTGTGCCCCAGCCCGGTGCTGATGGTCAAAGCCGACCGGCCCTGGACCCATGGCGTGGTGCTCGCCGCCGTGGATGTGGGCAACGAGGACGGCGCACACAAGGCGCTGCATTACAGCATTATCGACCACGGCTACGACATTGCCGCTGTCGCCAAGGCCAGCCTGCACGTGATCGCCGCTCATCCCTCGCCGATGTTGTCGGCCGCCAACCCGGTGTTTCAGCAAAAGGAGAGCATCGAGGCGCGTTATCGCGAGCAGTGCGAGGTGTTCCAGACCGAATTCGACGTCACCGACGAGCGCCTTCACATCGCCGAAGGCCCGGCTGATGTACTGATCCCTTTCACCGCCCGGCAATTGGGTGCAGCGGTGACCATCATCGGCACCGTGGCGCGCACCGGCATCCCGGCAGCGCTGATCGGCAACACGGCGGAAGTGGTGCTCGATTCACTGGAGAGTGATGTGCTGGTGCTCAAGACCGAGGAGATCATTGGGCATTTGGAGGGGTTGTTGGTGTAACCAATAGGCGCATAACTGTGGGAGCAAGCTTGCTCCCATCGGTCGATCAGCAATTCAAAATCAGGCCTTGCGCTTCCCATCCAGCCGACGCAAATGGCAGGTCACTTCTTCGCGGTCGTGATACAGCTGTTTACAGCCAATTTCGACGCGGATTCCTCGGGCGATAAAGCCTTCTTCGATGCGTTGCAACAGTCGGCTGACTTCAGCGTAGCGCTGTTTCATCGGCAACTTGAGATTGACCACGGCTTCGCGGCACAAGCCCTCCCCCAACCAGGTTTCCAGCAGCGCGGCGTTGCGTGCGGGTTTTTCGACGATGTCGCACACCATCCAGTCCACCGGCTGACGCGGCTTGAAGGTAAAACCGTCGGCCATCAGGTGCTGGACCAGACCGGTATCCATCAGACTTTCCGCCATGGGGCCGTTGTCGATGGCGGTCACCAGCATGCCGCGACGAACCAGTTGGTAAGTCCAGCCACCGGGCGCTGCACCGAGGTCGACACCGGTCATGTCGCCCGACAGACGCTCGTCCCACTGATCCCGAGGGATGAAGTGGTGCCAGGCTTCTTCGAGCTTGAGGGTCGAACGGCTCGGCGCTTCGCGAGGGAATTTCAAACGCGGGATGCCCATGGGCCACATGGCGCAGTTATCGGCTTCAGCCACACCCAGAAACACTTCTCGGCCACTTTTGAAGGTCAGCAGCAGACGCGGTTTGCGGGGGTCGTCCACCAGCCTGCCAGCTTCGGTCAAGGCCTTGCGCAACGGGGCCTCGAACTTGCGGCAGAAGTTGGAAAGCTCCTTGCCGTCGTTGGTGTCCACCACTTCCAGCCACAGGCTGCCGCAGGTGGCGAAGTTAGCCATGTGCGAAAGGATGACGCTAATGCGGTCGGTTTCCGGCAAGTCCAGAAACACGCCCCGCGCCCATTGCCGGGGGAAGATCAGTTTCGAGAAGCGCTGGCCGTTCATCAGGCGCTCGGCGCCGTCGTCCTCGGTGCAGACGAACTCGGCATAGGCCGCGCTGGGCTTGGCTTTGGCATAGCCAGAGACATTCAGACGCGCCGCGTGCTCGGCGATCTCAGAGCAGACTTCGCCTTCGAAGCCCGGACGGCAGTGCATAAACAGGGTATTCATGGGGTGCTCCTGAACAGCAACCACCAGTGGTCACTGCGCGCCTGCCTTGTAACCAAGGGTTAATCCGGGCGACGCAAAAGCCGAGCATGATAGCCGAATCAGGAACCACTGGCTTGGCTGGCGGGTCCAGTATTACAACAGCCATTAATCGCAAGCATCGTCATGCCCTTTGACCACGGCGCAGACGCCAGCTTGCAGAAACACTCAATCGCCCAGTCCGTGCCGTGCGGACGCGTCAACAGGAGTTACGTCATGTCCTCCCTCGATAGCCTGAAAAGCCTTAAAACATTAGAGATCGACAACAAGACTTTTCACTACTTCAGCCTGCCCGAAGCCGCCAAGACCCTGGGCGATCTGGACAGATTGCCGATGTCACTGAAGGTGCTGCTGGAAAACCTGCTGCGCTGGGAGGACGACAAGACCGTCACTGGCGCCGACCTCACTGCCCTGGCCGCCTGGTTGAACGAGCGACGCTCGGACCGCGAAATCCAGTACCGCCCGGCGCGCGTCCTGATGCAGGATTTCACCGGCGTGCCTGCGGTCGTTGACCTGGCCGCCATGCGCGCCGCTGTCGCCAAGGCTGGGGGCGATCCACAACGCATCAACCCGCTGTCGCCAGTGGATCTGGTGATCGACCACTCGGTGATGGTCGACGCCTACGGCGATCGTGATGCATTTGAACAGAACGTCGACATCGAAATGCAGCGCAATGGCGAGCGCTATGCGTTCCTGCGCTGGGGCCAGAGCGCTTTCGACAATTTCAGCGTGGTGCCACCGGGCACCGGCATCTGCCATCAGGTCAACCTTGAATACCTGGGGCGCACGGTCTGGACCAAGGATGAAGACGGCCGCACCTACGCCTTCCCCGATACGCTGGTGGGCACTGACTCCCACACCACCATGATCAACGGCCTCGGCGTACTGGGCTGGGGCGTGGGTGGCATCGAGGCGGAAGCGGCCATGCTCGGCCAGCCGGTGTCGATGCTGATCCCGGAAGTGATCGGCTTCAAACTGACCGGCAAACTCAAGGAAGGCATCACCGCCACCGACCTGGTGCTGACGGTCACGCAGATGCTGCGCAAGAAAGGCGTAGTGGGCAAGTTTGTCGAGTTCTTTGGTGACGGCCTGGCCGACCTGCCGTTGGCCGACCGCGCCACCATCGCCAACATGGCCCCGGAATACGGCGCCACCTGCGGCTTTTTCCCGGTGGATGACGTGACGCTGGACTACCTGCGCCTTTCAGGCCGCCCGGACCAGACCGTGAAGCTGGTCGAGGCCTATTGCAAAGCTCAGGGCTTGTGGCGTCTGCCCGGCCAGGAACCGGTATTCACCGACAGCCTGGAGCTGGACATGAGCAGCGTCGAAGCCAGTCTTGCCGGCCCGAAACGCCCGCAGGATCGGGTGGCACTGCCCAACGTGGCGCAAGCTTTCAGCGACTTTCTGGGATTGCAGGTCAAACCCGCGCAGAAAGAAGAAGGCCGGCTCGAAAGCGAAGGCGGTGGCGGCGTGGCGGTGGGCAATGCCGATCAGGTCAGCGGCGAAGCCGATTATGAATACGAAGGCCAGACCTATCGCCTGAAAAACGGCGCGGTGGTCATCGCGGCGATTACCTCATGCACCAACACCTCCAACCCCAGCGTGATGATGGCTGCCGGGCTGGTGGCGAAAAAAGCCGTGGAGAAAGGCCTGACGACCAAGCCGTGGGTCAAGACTTCGCTGGCACCGGGTTCCAAGGTCGTGACTGACTATTATCAAGCCGCTGGCCTGACCCAATACCTCGATGCCCTGGGTTTTGATCTGGTCGGCTACGGCTGCACAACCTGCATCGGTAACTCCGGGCCGTTGCGCGAGCCTATCGAAAAAGCCATCCAGCAATCGGATCTGACCGTCGCCTCGGTGTTGTCCGGTAACCGCAACTTCGAAGGCCGGGTGCATCCGCTGGTCAAAACCAACTGGCTGGCGTCTCCGCCTCTGGTGGTGGCTTATGCCTTGGCGGGCAGCGTGCGCGTGGATATCAGCAGTGAGCCACTGGGCCAGGGGTCTGATGGTCAGCCGGTCTACCTGCGCGACATCTGGCCAAGCCAGAAGGAAATCGCCGAGGCGGTCGAGCAGGTCAACACCGGTATGTTCCACAAGGAATACGCCGAGGTGTTTGCCGGTGATGAACAATGGCAAGCCATCGAGGTGCCGCAGGCGGCAACCTATGTATGGCAACAGGACTCGACCTATATTCAGCACCCGCCTTTCTTCGAGAACATCGCCGGGCCATTGCCGGTGATCGAGGACGTGCGCAGCGCCCGAGTGCTAGCGCTGCTGGGGGATTCGGTGACCACTGACCACATCTCCCCCGCCGGCAATATCAAGGCCGACAGCCCGGCCGGACGCTATCTGCGTGAGCAAGGCGTCGAGCCACGGGACTTCAACTCTTACGGCTCACGGCGCGGCAATCATGAGGTGATGATGCGCGGTACCTTCGCCAACATCCGGATCCGCAACGAAATGCTCGGTGGTGAGGAAGGCGGCTACACCCTGCACGTTCCGACTGATACAAAAATGCCCATCTACGATGCCGCCATGCGCTATCAGGCTGAGGGCACGCCATTGGTGGTGATTGCCGGTCAGGAGTATGGCACCGGCTCCAGCCGGGACTGGGCCGCCAAAGGCACCAATCTGCTGGGGGTCAAAGCGGTAATTGCCGAAAGTTTCGAGCGGATTCACCGCTCCAATCTGGTCGGCATGGGCGTGCTGCCGTTGCAGTTCAAGAATGGCCAGAGCCGTAAAACCCTGAATCTGACAGGCAAGGAGACACTGGACATCAGCGGTTTGACTCACGCCGACCTGCAACCCGGCATGAGCCTGCACCTGACCCTCACCCGGGAAGATGGCAGTCAGGAAGGGGTCGATGTGTTATGCCGCATAGACACACTGAACGAGGTGGAGTACTTCAAGGCCGGCGGGATTCTGCATTATGTGTTGCGGCAGTTGATTGCTTCTTGATTAGTGTTGTTGGAGCGAGGCTTGCCCGCGAAGATCGTTAACGCGGCCCGTCTGCACTACCGTGGTAGCCCTTCGCGGGCAAGCCTTGCTCCAACCAGCCTCCTCGGGCGATAACCGCACAGATTTATCGCCTTGCCTTCGCTCTGGCTCTTCCGCAAAATTAACCATCTGGTACATTTTGCTGAAACCGCATCCTTCGATCCTCGGAATGCGGCATCTAATAAGAGCCGATCGCCATGACTACACCCCGCACACCGTCCGTCCTCGCCGGCCTCATCGGCTCGGGCATCCAGGCTTCCCGCACCCCCGCCCTGCACGAACACGAAGGCGACGCCCAAGGCTTGCGCTATTTATATCGCCTGCTCGATCTGGACTCGCTCAAGCTGGACATCAATGCCCTGCCCGAGCTGCTGACCAGCGCGCAGCGCATGGGCTATACCGGGTTGAATATCACCTTCCCTTGCAAGCAAGCGGTCATCCCGTTGCTCGATGAGCTGTCCGCTGAAGCCCGAGGCATTGGAGCGGTCAATACCGTGTTGTTCAAGGCGGGCAAACGCATCGGCCACAACACCGATTGCCTGGGTTTTGCGGAAGGTTTCCGACGCGGCCTCAATGACGTGTCGCGCAAACAGGTGGTGCAGATGGGCGCCGGTGGCGCGGGCGCGGCAGTCGCCCATGCGCTGCTGGCCGAAGGCGTTGAACAACTGAGCATCTTTGAAGTGGACCCGGCCCGGGCCCAGGGCCTGGTGGATAACCTCAATGCCCACTTTGGCGCGGAGCGTGCGCTGGTGGGGAAGGATTTGTCCGCCGCCATGGCCGCCGCCGATGGCCTGGTCAACACCACGCCGGTCGGCATGACCAAACTGCCGGGCACGCCGTTACCGCCCCACTTGCTGCATTCGGGCCTGTGGGTCGCGGAAATCATCTACTTCCCGCTGGAGACCGAACTGCTCAAGCACGCCCGCAGCCTGGGTTGCCGCACCCTGGATGGCGGCACCATGGCGGTTTTCCAAGCGGTCAAGGCATTCGAGCTGTTTAGCGGCCAGACGGCAGATGCTGAACGGATGCAGGCGCATTTTCACAGCATGGATGAGTGACGCCACTACCTGTGGGAGCGAGGCTTGCCCGCGATAAGGCTGGACACGGTTCACTTTGGATTGAGTCCAGCCTTATCGCGGGCAAGCCTCGCTCCCACATTTAAATCGCATTCATTCAGCCAGCCATTGGCTTCAAGGCCGCAAATAACGCGCCACCGAATCACACAGCATCGCCTTGTGACGTTCCTTGATCTGGTCGTTGACCAGTTCAATCTGGAAAATCTCGGAAAAGGTGTGCCGATTGGAAATGCGATAGAAGCAGAACGAGCTGATCATCAGGTGCAGGTCTATCGCGTTCACTCCTTGACGAAACACGCCGTCGCTTTCGCCCCGACGCAGGATCTTGTCGAGGATGCTGACGATGTTCTGGCTCAGTTCACGAATGGTCGGTGACTGTTTGACGTTCTCGCCATTGTGGATATTTTCGATGCACACGATGCGCACAAAATCGACGTTGCGATCATGGTGATCGAAGGTGAACTCCACCAGTCGCTGGATCGCCTGCATCGGCTCCAGCGCATCGAGATTGAGCCCGCTTTCAGTTCGACGGATATCCCCGTAAAGCTTCTCCAGCACCTCGGCGTACAACTGCTCCTTGCTGTTGAAGTAGTAGTAAATCATTCGCTTCGAGGTTTTGGTGCGCTCGGCGATGGCGTCGACTCGCGCACCGGACAAGCCCTGGGCGACAAACTCGGCAATGGCGGCCTGCAAAATGTCGTCGCGGGTTTTCTCCGGGTTGTTCTTGCGCCCCGTCGGCGATGCCCGCACCGGAGCAATCACTGCACTGTCGTCGATCGTTTTCATTCAGGTAGTAACCACGGTCAGATCGGGGCGGCGCTGTGCTTGAACACAGTCCATGGTCCGCCCTCGAAGCTCTGGACGACTGCGCTATGGGATCAAAGCCTGGCCTGCCGCGCTGCACCGCTGCGTGTCTTGGCCATGGCTGCCAGACGTACTGCGACGTTGGCCGCGCCGTATCCCACATAGCCATTCTTGCGCTGCAGGATTTCGAAGAAAAAACGCTCGTCGAACGGCTCGGTGTACACATGAAACAGCTCGCCACCCTGGGCGTCGCGGTCGTAGAGCACATTGTAATAAGCCAGTTCGCTGAGAAATTCCTCGTCAAAATCAAAGCGCGCGGCCAAATCGTCGTAGTAATTGAGCGGGATGTCCAGCAGCTTGAGCCCCGCCTCCTTGGCGCGACTGACTTCGGCGAAGATATCTTCGCAGGCAAAGGCAATGTGGTGGACGCCCGAACCGCGGTAACTGGACAGCGCGTGGGAGATCGCCGTGTTGCGGTTTTCCGAAATATTGAGTGGCAGACGCACCGTGCTGCATCGGCTGCGCAGCGCACGGCTTTTGACCAGGCCGTAAGGGTCAGGCAGCACGACTTCGTCGTCGGCTTTGAAATCCAGCAGGCTTTTATAGAACAGCACCCAGCTGTCAAGGCTGTCGGCGGGCAGCGCCATGGCCATGTGGTCGATGCGCTGCAAACCACCAGCAGCCTGAGCGACGGGGTTGATCACAAAGTCGGTGTCATAGATCGACTCACCCGGCGCCGCAGGCTCCACCAGATAAATCAGACTGCCGTCCGGCGCGCGCACTGAAGGGATTTCCCGCTCGTTAGGCCCCACCAGCCCGCGATAGGGTTGGCCTTTGAACGCTTGCGCCCGCTCCAGCGCCGAGGAGCCGTTTTCCACCCGCAACGCCGTGGCGCACAGCGATGGGCCGTGGGCTTCGAAGAAACTGTGGGCGAACGAATAGGGTTCAGCGTTCAGCACGATCTTGATATCGCCCTGCCCCATCAGGCTCACGGCTTTGGATCGGTGCTGGCCGAGCTTGGCGAACCCGAGGTTGCCCAACCAGCCGGCCAGGCGAGCACGCTGATCATCATCAACCGCGAACTCGAGAAACTCGACGCCGTTGTAAGTGCTGGCAGGCGGCGGACTGAACAGCAGATCCTTCGCTACTGGCTGATTTTCCTGTTCCAGCAGCAAACGGGTCTTTTCTTCCAGATAAAGCAGAGAACGCAGGCCGTCGGCGGCATTGGCTCGGGGCGGCGCGGCACGGAACCCATCGTTGAAAATTTCCAGGGACAGCGGGCCGGTATAACCGCTTTTCAGGATCGGCGCGAGGAAGCCGGGCAGATCAAACTCGCCCTGGCCGGGGAAGCAGCGAAAATGCCGACTCCACTCCATGACATCCATGGCCAGCAGTGGCGCATCGGCCATTTGCACAAAGAAAATCTTGTCACCCGGGATCTGCGCGATGGCGCTTGGATCACCCTTGAGGGACAGGGTGTGAAAGCTGTCGAGCAGCACGCCCAGCGCTGGGTGATCAACCTGTCTGACCAGATTCCAGACCTGTTGCCAGGTGTTGACGTGCCGCCCCCAGGCCAGGGCTTCGTAGCCAATGCGCAGCTGCCGGGCGCCTGCCCGTTCGGCCAGGGCTGACAGGTCATCCAGCAGGATCTGTTCGTCGCCCAGCGAATCGGCCGCGCTGTTACTGCACACCAGCACCAGGTCAGTGCCCAGTTCCTGCATCAGATCGAACTTGCGTTCAGCCCGCTCCAGATTGCGCTGCAAGCGGTCGCGACGGCAGCCTTCAAAATCGCGAAACGGCTGGAACAAGGTAATCGCGATCCCGAGGTCGGCGCAGATCTGCCTGACATGGCGTGGACTGCCGTCGTAGTACAGCAGGTCGTTTTCGAAAATCTCGACGCCGTCAAAGCCTGCTGCGGCGATGGCTTCGAGTTTTTCCGGCAGGGTACCGCTCAAGGAAACGGTGGCAATCGAACGATGCATGTCTGACTCCTGTGAGATCGCGACCTCTGCGGATCGCATGCCTGATGCAGCCAACGAATCGCTCGGCAAGGAACCGATTGGGCTGACTGAATTATTCTCCCGGTCCTCGCCTATCGCAAATCATAATGTACCAACCAGTTAGTTTAATGTTCGATAATCGCCCAAAAGCCGGTTTGAACGATTGACGCTGTTGCGTGGCGTGCGCAACATCAGCCCCACATTGTCGGACAAGGCCTCTAGCGCCACTCAGACACGCTCTTGCAAGCACACCACAATAATTTCAAGAACAGGTTCATGCCCATGCCTTCTCATACCCCCCGATCACCTGACTATCTCCCGCTTATCTGCGACGCGGCGTGTTGCCGACACGCCAAGGCTGATCCGCATAGGTACGAAACGCGTATCGGATTTCCCGCAGCCTGATTAAAATCCAGCCCCCTCAATTCCGCTCCTGGGTTGCATAACCGTAGTTGAGCGTTGCGGCCCGCTGACGGCCGCGATTGGAGGTGCTTTTTCAGTTCGATCCGGCCTGCACCCGGGTCCTTGAACGGATGGCTTGACCATGATTCACACACACTCGACCTCTGACGCAGCAAAAGCGCCCACCAAAGTCGCAGCTCCGCACGCCAGCATGGCGGCCAAATTTCGCGGCGCAATGGCGGTGGGTAAAACCCGTTGGGGCATGCTGGCATTGGTGTTTTTCGCCACCACGCTGAACTACATCGACCGCGCCGCACTGGGCGTCATGCAGCCGATCCTCGCCAAGGAAATGGGCTGGACGGCGATGGATTACGCCAACATCAACTTCTGGTTCCAGGTGGGCTACGCTGCCGGCTTCCTGCTGCAGGGGCGATTCATCGACCGGGTAGGCGTCAAGCGTGCGTTCTTCCTCGCCGTGCTGCTATGGAGCGTGGCCACAGGTGCTCACGGCCTGGCAACATCGGCCACTGGCTTCATGATCTGCCGGTTCATTCTCGGCCTCACCGAAGCAGCCAACTATCCGGCCTGTGTGAAAACCACCCGGCTGTGGTTCCCGGCCGGAGAACGGGCCATCGCCACCGGAATCTTCAACGCCGGGACCAACGTCGGCGCGATGCTGACCCCGGCGCTGCTGCCCTTCATTCTGACGGTATGGGGCTGGCAGGCCGCGTTCGTCAGCATGGGTCTGCTGGGCCTGGTCTGGGTCGTGACCTGGCGCCTGAAGTACTACAACCCGGAAGAACACCCCAGCGTCAGCCAGACTGAACTGGACTACATCAATGACAAGGCAGAACCCGAGCCGGTCAAGGTTCCGTTTTCCCACATCCTGAAAATGCGCGGCACCTGGGCCTTCGCCATTGCCTACTCGCTGACCGCACCGGTGTTCTGGTTCTACCTCTACTGGCTGCCGCCGTTCCTCAATCAGCAATACAACCTGGGCATCAGCGTGACGCAAATGGGCATCCCGTTGATTCTGATCTGGTTGACCGCCGACTTCGGCAGCATCGGCGGCGGCATTCTGTCGTCCTGGCTGATCGGCCGAGGCATGCGCGCCACCACAGCACGCTTGTTGTCGATGCTGATTTTCGCCGTGACCATCTGCAGCGTGATCTTCGCCGCCAACGCCAGCGGGCTGTGGGTCGCCGTGCTGGCCATTGCCCTGGCGGTCGGCGCGCACCAGGCCTGGACGGCCAATATCTGGAGCCTGGTGATGGACTACACGCCCAAGCACCTGATGAGCACGGTGTTCGGCTTCGGCGGAATGTGCGCCGCCATCGGCGGGATGTTCATGACTCAGATCGTCGGTGCCGTATTGACCGCTACCAACAACAATTACAGCGTGCTGTTTACCATGATCCCGGCCATGTACTTCCTCGCCTTGACCTGGATGTACTTCATGGCGCCGCGCCGGGTAGAACCTCTCAAGGACTGAGCTGCCAGGCCCGGCCGATAGACCACCTGTAAAGAAAAGCCGCTGCCCGTCAGCGGCTTTTTTCATGGCGGTGGAAACATCCCACAAACATTTCTTTCAGGTTCATCCGACAAAAGTACTGGAATTGCCCCGACTCAATCAGGGAAGCTTGCCGCCCACCGCTGCTCAGGACTGACAGCGGCAATCACCGCACGCACACATGGATTCCAGGAAGTACTCATGTCGGCGACACGCTGGACCAGCCTGACGTTACTGACCCTCGGCTACTGCCTGGCCCTGAGCCATGGCGAGCTCAGCCTCCCCGCGACCATCACCTTCGGCCTGCTGATCATGGCGGGAGTGTGCGTCACCCGATTCAGCCAACGCCCGGTGGTGTGGTTCGGTCACGGGCTATTTATCGCTCTGACACTGGCACTGAGCAGCCATTGGCTGCCGGGTTTTTACAGTGAGCGGGTGATTGCCGCTCAACGCTTTTCGGAGCATGCGGCACCCTTTTCAATGTACCTGAACCTCGACAAGCCGCTGGTCGGCTTCTGGATTCTACTGGCCTGCCCCTGGGCTTTGACGGCTGTGCGCGCCGGGCGAGCCATCTACACGTCGGCAGCGATGCTGGTCAGCACCGCCAGCCTGTGCCTTGGCATGGCGCTCCTGCTTGACGTTGTCGGCTGGGCACCCAAATGGCCCGAGCAAGGTGCCCTCTGGCTTCTGAACAATCTGCTGCTGGTGACGCTGACGGAAGAACTGCTGTTTCGCGCCTATCTGCAGGGCGGCTTGCAGCATCTGTTGAGACGCTTGCGTCATGGCCCCGCGCTGGCCCTTGGCATTGCGGCCATGCTGTTCGGACTTGCCCACCTGGGCGGCGGTTGGCAATGGGCGTTGCTCGCCGGGATCGCCGGAATCGGGTACGGGCTGGCCTGGCGCTACGGCGGTCTGCCAGCTGCGGTGGTCACCCACTTCGGGGTTAACCTGCTGCATTTCGGGCTATTTACCTACCCGATGTTCGACCGCTGAATCAGTGTCTGGCGTCAACAACTTGCCGCTCATTGGTGATTGGGACTCAACAAATGGGCAAGTTTGTCGATAACGTCACAAAGCCCAGCGGATCGGACAGCACATGCGCAATAACCAGCCCATTACTCAACGCGAGCGGACATTCCCCTCACAACAGCGATTGATCTCCACGACTGACGCCAAAGGCGTGATCACCTACTGTAACGATGCCTTCGTCGAAATAAGCGGCTTCTCTCGAGAAGAGCTGCTCAAGTCGCCGCACAATCTGGTGCGCCATCCTGATGTTCCGTCCGCTGTATTCGAGCATATGTGGACCACGCTGAAAAGCGGCCTGCCGTGGATGGGTATCGTCAAGAATCGCAGCAAGAACGGCGATCA
The DNA here is from genome assembly GCF_900601905.1 of Pseudomonas viridiflava. Lineage (GTDB taxonomy): Bacteria > Pseudomonadota > Gammaproteobacteria > Pseudomonadales > Pseudomonadaceae > Aquipseudomonas. The sequence goes on along the minus strand of NZ_UWFA01000380.1, from coordinate 120,864 downwards.
CTACTGGGTCAACGCCTATGTCACGCCGATCTTCGAGAACCAGAAAGTCGCAGGTTTCGAATCGGTGCGGGTCAAACCCAGCGCCGAACAGATCAGACGTGCAGAAGCCCTGTACGCCCGCCTGAACAACGGCAAGTCGGCAATCCCGAGCCGGGATAAATGGCTGCCGGTGCTGCAGGACTGGCTGCCGTTCATCCTCGTCAGCCAACTGAGCTTTTTGATTGGTGTGTGGCTCAACACCAGTTGGGGCTTTGCGTTGGCGGCCGGTTTGTCGGTACCACTGGGCCTGCTTGGCCTGAGTTGGCAACAGCGTGGCATCAAGCGCTTGCTGCGATTGGCAGAACAGACCACCTCCGACCCGCTGATTGCCCAGATGTACACCGACAGCCGTGGTCCACAAGCGCGACTGGAGATGTCGATCCTCAGCCAGGAAGCGCGGATGAAAACCTGCCTGACTCGCCTGCAGGACACTGCCGAGCAGCTCAACGGTCAGGCCCGCCAGTCCAACACCCTGGCCCACGCCAGTTCCACTGGCCTTGAGCGTCAGCGAGTGGAAACCGAGCAGGTCGCCACGGCCATCAACCAGATGGCGGCCACCACTCAGGAAGTCGCCAGCCACGTGCAGCGTACCGCTGATGCCACGCAGCAAGCCAATCAGCTCACCCGTCGCGGCCGGGACATTGCCGGCGAAACTCGCGCAGCGATTCAACGCTTGTCCACTGCGGTGGGCGAAACCGGCCTGACCGTCACCCAACTGGCTCACGACAGCGACGAAATCGGCGGCGTGGTCGACGTGATCAAAGGCATTGCCGACCAGACCAACCTGCTGGCCCTCAACGCTGCCATTGAAGCGGCGCGCGCCGGGGAAATGGGCCGTGGCTTTGCGGTCGTTGCTGATGAAGTCCGTCAACTGGCGCAACGCACCACCGAGTCCACCGGGCAGATCCACGGCCTCATCGCCAAGCTGCAAAGCACTGCCAACGCTGCGGTACAAACCATGAACGCGGGCCACCGCCAGGCGGAAGAAGGCGTCGCCAAAGTGCTGGAAGCCGACCAGGCCTTGATCGGCATCAGCGAAGCGGTGGCCAACATCACCGACATGACGACCCAGATCGCCGCTGCCACGGAAGAGCAAAGCTCGGTGGCCGAAGAGATCAGCCGCAACATCGCCACCATCGCCACCCTTGCCGACCAGACCTCCGACGAAGCCCAGCGCTCCGCCATTCTGAGCGGCGAACTGACCGATACCGCCAACTCGCAGTATTCGTTGGTGGAACGCTTCAACCGCTAGTTGCCACGCGCTGCATCCAACCCCGGCAAACCTGGTTTGTCGGGGTTTTTTATTGGGTTTATTCCTGACCTGCAGGAGCCATCGGAGGTTACGACGGTCGCGATTCGCCGACTGGGTGACCTCCGATAACGCCTACACCATCGTCTTTGAAATTGGAACTACGTCCTACAAACTATTAACAACTGGTGGAAGTGCTCTTGTAGGTAACTTCTGAAAGTAGATAACTACAGCAGTTTTCATACTTTTCCACCCGCACATGCGTTGACACACAAATCAAGATCCTATTAGTTGAGTTCCAGAAGTAGCGTTACATGCAACATTATTTAAATGTGTAGGACCCGTCTTACAAACTACTTCTGAAAACTTAGTTAACTGAGATCGCGCTGCATGAGGGCGTGATTCGGAGAATGCAATGAATACATCACAAGACTTCGATTTTGCTGCACCCTTTGTTCCATCAGCCGACCCGCATGACGGGCTGCTGCAAGTCCAGGATCTGAGCTCCCCTGTCAAGGTTCTGGTGGGAACCTGGAGCAATATGCTTCCCGGTCACTACGTCCAACTGATAATGAACAACATCCTGTTCGGGCCGATTCGGATCCTGACTGCGGAGGACGCGGCGGAAGACGTGATTCCCATGCAGATCGACCCCGAATTTTTACTGGAAGAGGGTCCTCATGTTCTGGGTTTCCGAGCGACCAATAATGTAAACGGTGTGCACGCCGACTCAGAAACAGTCCCGCTCATCATTGACCGCACCGCCCCCGGCGCGGCTCTTTTGGCACCCATTCTACTGCCCGATAACACCAGTGTGGATCCCGTTATAGGCAAAGTCCCAGGCTACGCAGGCATGCAGCCCGGCGACATGATCCAGACCCTCTGCAACGGCAGCCTCGGCCCGGCGTACCGGGTTCTGGCTGACAACCTGACCACAACCCCCATCAAAATCGCCTTCACCCGGGCGTTTCTCGAAAGTCTGCTCAGCGACAAGGTCAGCATCACCTACCACGTCACCGACCGCGCCGGTAACCGCTCGATTGTGGCTCACCCGGCTGGACTGACCGTTGCCCGTTAACCCCATATAAACGTTTGAGAAAAGCTCATGAAGACATCACAGAAATTTGGTTTTAACGCCCCCATAGTTCCCCTTGCATCCACCGTCGATGGTTTGTTGCGCACTTGCGACCTTGGAGAGTCCGTAGAGGTTGAGATCACGCTATGGAACGCCATGCAGCCTGGCTTTTACGTGCAACTGAGCCTCGATGGGGAGCCGGTGGGTGACGTCTGGAGCATGTCGGATCTTTACCAACCGGGAGACGTCGTCGCGTTTAAGCTTGATTCGACACTCCTTGGCGCCGACGGTCAATACGAACTGGGTTACCGGGCAACCAACCACAACAACGGAGTTTCTGAATACTCGCCCACCACACCCCTGATAATTGACCGCTCACCGCCGGGCGCCCCGCTGATGGCGCAGATGATCTTTGCCAATGCCAGCTTCGGCGATTTTCTCAAGGGCCGAGTCCCGGGCTATGCCGGGCTGGCAGCTGGCGATATGGTCCAGACCGTATGCAACGGCAACCCTGGTCCTGTCTTCCGCGTCCGCGCGGAAAACCTGACCACCACCCCCATCGAAATCAGCTTTACCAAAGAACTGCTCGAAGGCTTGTACAGCGACAAAGTGAACATCACCTACCACGTCACAGATCGGGCGGGAAACCGCTCGCTCTTGGCGCAATCGGTTGAGCTGACCATCCAGCGATAACCCACCCTCCATTTGAATGCTTGAAATGAGGTCCTGCACGTGATTGCGTGCAGGACTTTTTTCGCTGTATTGAATGAAAATTCGACACTACCAGTATTACAATCCTTCAAAATTCTGATATTCGGTCACTGACAACAAAGGCTGTAGTACCCGCCCTACAAACTGCCACGCAGCGCACACTAACTCAACACCAGCCCAGCCTTTAATTCCGCACCTTTGCGCGCAATTCTTAATAAATCAGACCCAAGCCGAACTTATCGATGACCCACTATCAACTGGACAATTACAGCGAACATATTCGGACTTGTCTGACTTGACCTGTTCGCTACAGATCACTTTAATACGCCCACCCACGCCAGGGATCGGCACTGTTTAACTTCCTATCAGCTGAGTCAATCAATTATTCAGGACGATGAGATGGACGATAAGTTCTCCGACGACAAGCCACTGAACAAACCCAAGCCCCAGAGCGACCTCATCGAGCACTGTTCAGAAGCGAGACCGCACTACGCCCCTTCGGCCGGGGATGCCGAAACCTCCGAGACTGAAGCGCCGGGGCTCCAAAGCGCCATGGTGCCTGAGGTGAGCGATCCGCCAGTGTGGCACCCCAATGTCAATATCTCGCGGAGCCTCAAGGCCCCGAAGCTCGCACATGTGCGGCCCAACTCCATTACTTACGAACAGGCGTTGAACGGTATCAATGTGCAGATTCCCGGCACCTCCTCGATGAAGTTCGGGGACAACCTGGTGTTCTACTGGGGCCTGAACAAGTCCTCGACCAAACTGCTGCTGCCCTCGATCAACAAACAAACCACGGTGCGAATACTGTGCATCAGCTACAGCCTGATGAACCACCAGCACTTTGGCCAGGTTGAGCTCTATTACGAAGTTCATCGCGGCCCCTTCCTGGTGGGTGTTTCGCCGAAAACCCGGGTGACGGTCGGCGATGGCCCGACGCCTCCGAAAGCACCCCGGCAAAAAGACCACCGGAAAGCGTCCTGATCCCGGCGGCCAGAGCCCATCAACCTTAGTAAAAGCCGAGCCCAATAAAAACCCCCGATGAATACTCATCGAGGGTCGCGCTTGTGCCGCTATGGGTGAATCCGATAGCGATTTAAAACGCCAGCTTCAACCCCACATTAGCGCCCCATGGCTGCTCCACGCCCTTGCCTTTCATATAGTCAAAGTCAGCGTGCAATTTCAGACGCTCGGACAACGACACCGAAACCCCTGCCCCCACTTCTGCCCGGGAGCCCGACAGTTGGTTATCGAAGCGGGCTTCATTGACCTGGACCTCGTTCTTGCGGGAGAACTCGTGCGCGGCCGCCACTCGCAGGTAGGGTTGCAACACGCTGCCATCCTTCAGCGCAATGCTGCGCCCCGCCGACGTCCCGACTTTGCCCAGCACCGACTGGGTACGGTCATTGTCGGCGCGCATGCCGTTGTCCAGGGCGTAGCTATCGCCCTGCACCCACACGCTGGACAGCTGCGCGAACGGCTCCAGGAAATAGTCACCGGCAAACTTGATGTGTCGACCGAACTCCAGCGAACCGCCGATACCGGTGCTTTCGTAATTGCCCTTCGCCTTGCCCCCATCGCTCATGGCCACTTTTGACTCGTTGCGAAAGCGGTTGAGTTTGAGCACGCCGTCCAGGTAGTAGCCATCCTCCAGCAGCCAGGTGCCGTAAGCGCCGACGTAGTAGCTGCCGACCTTGCCACTGGTGCCGTGACCGATGTCCAGGTTGTTTTTGCTGTAACCGGTCATCACACCCAACGACAGCTGACCGACACTTACCGGCAACGGCGCATCAGCCCCAAGGGACAGCCCGCTTTGGCTATTACGGTAATCCACTCCATCACTGGTGCTGGCATTGAACCGGCTGCCATACGCACGAATCCAGCCGCCCGCCTGCTCTTTGCCGCGTACTTCACCCATACGACTGCGCAACGTGCTCAGCTCGCTGCTCCAGATAGTGGGCGCCGCGTTGAACAGGGCCAGCACGCTCTGGGTGGAAGGGCTGATGGTTTTACCCGAGCCGACGAGGTACCAGTCATCCCCGAGCTGCTCCAGCTCGTATGAAAACACCCCTAGATCAGCCCGCGTACCCGCCAGCGAAAAACGCGCATCGCCGCCGTTGGTGTCCACCAGCAGATACGGCTGCATATCCGGCTCAACCACTTCGATCCCGGTATTTTTGACCCGCAACTGGTGATCACCGCTGGCCGTGCCATTGACCTTCAGCAAATCCCCCTCGCGTTGATCCAGGTGGACTCGCATGTCGAACGTGCCGCTGCCGGAAAGCTCGTTCAGGCTCAAGGTTTTGAAAGCCCCTTCGCCAAAACTCACTCGCCCGCCATCCAGGCTCAGGGAGCTGACCTGAGCGTTGTCTGTCAACGTCCAGCGCGCTCCCGAGTTGAAAGCCAGCTGCTTGCCATTGACGATATTGCCGGTCAGTTGCGCGTTGTTTTGCAGGGTGATGTTCAGGGTACTCGTCTCGTCAGCAACGAGATTGCCAGTGAGGTCGCTGTTATCGACCTTCAAATTTACCGTGCTCTGCTCATTGGCCTCCAGCAGATTGCCGTTCCCGGACAACAGCGTTGATCTGTTTTGAATGGTAAGGTCGGCGATAGTCCCCTCGTTATAGCCAGGATGATCCACCTTGATGGCGGCACCTTTGACACCCTCTACAGTCGACCCATCAATGACCACTGTACTTTTACCCTCAACATCTTCGCCCCCACTGCCGGTGGCATAGGCAATGTTTATCCCGTGATAATTACCGCGAACATTGCTGTTTTCGGACACTAAAAGAAGTTTTGCCCCTATAACACCGATCCCGCTACCTCTATTCTGTGCGGACTCGGCGCCATAGACACGACTATTAGCGAGTTTCACTGTGCTGTTGGCGCCTAAATTTATCGCATTCCCTACTCCTGAAATATCGCTAGAGTTCACCATTGCCTCAGAGCCCTGGTCTCGATATTCATCGGCAGGGCCAAGTCGCAGCGCGGACCCGGTATCACTCCGGATCACCGACCGCTCCATGAGCGCTTGACTACCGGACAGATAGACGCCTGCGTTAACCCTGCCATCGCTGACATTTATTGTCGACCCCCAAGCTATCGCAGAATTAATGATGCCACCATCAATGATATTGAGAACTCCGTTCGTGCGAACGTTATAAGACTGTACCGGCGTGGACGCCGTGACTGTCTTAATCACTCCATCCACAGGCACTGTTTCTATTTTTTCGCTCCCAATAAAGATTGCATGGCCATCTCCACTGACTTGCTGTTCTTTAGGTAAATCCCACTGAGCAGCCCAAGCACCCGCACTGGGCGTGACAGCAATCAAAAACACCATTGCACGCCCTACTCCAACATTCCATCTAACTACCCTGCAAGACACGAGTTTCTCCTTCCGATCAAAAACAGAAGACGCATGCTGCTCAAATTAATCATGAAGCTGACGACAGGTACAGATTAACTTTTGTAAGAAATTTCCCAAAAATAACTTCCCGATTCCTACATACGTGCGAGTTTTGTAGGAGATTTCGGAAATACTCAGAAAGGTAAAATTTATCTACCACCCTTGGTTGACGTCAGCCGAAAAAAACGATTATTTCTATTCCTAACTTGAACCCACACAGCACTCAGTTACTGCATCGGTTTCTTCAAGTAGTGATGGGCAATCCATATTTTCTTAATGGGTAACCCTGCATGAAACACAACCACCACCCAGGAATAAAAAATGAACACCACACAGCAAAAACCGCGAATCATTCCGCACTATCAAACTCGCCGAGGCGGTAAAGAGACAATCATTCATGAGAAACCCGACGTGCCGGTTGCATTCCACGACGAGGACACTCCTGGACTACTACCCGTCGCCGCACTGGAAAATCCGGTCGTCGTTACGTTAAAGGTTTGGCCCGCTGCGCGCCCTACCTTTGCTTATCAGCTAGTTTGGAATAATGAAGCTCAAGGTCCTATCAAGTTTATTCTTGATGATGAAAAGCCAGGCGACCCTCTGACGCTGGAAATTCCCGTCAGGCTACTTTCGGAAGGCATCCATACACTGCAATACAGGACGGTCAATCCGTTCAGCGAAGTCGCAAACCGGTCGTTCCCTTACAGCGTTGTGATTGATAAAACAGAACCGGGATCGCCGGAGTTAAGCCAGATCCAATTCCCACCAGAAGTGCAAAACGGCCTGACCGCCGCGGAACTCGCGCAACTGGGCGGAAAACTGGAGGCGCATATTGCCGGATATACCGGCATGGCCAAGCACGACCACATCCAGACGCTATGGGGTGAAACCGAGGGGCCTAATGCGGACGTTGATGAGGATGACATGGGCCTGAACCAGGTCACAGTGACCTTCACTAAAGACTTTCTGGAAAGTCTTGGCGAAGAGGAGCAGTTGGTCACCTACCGGGTACGAGACCGTGCAGGAAACCTGTCCATCGAATCCAATCCAGTGCCCGTCACGTTGAGGCTGCAGGAAATCCCTTCGGACTTTCCCGCCCCGATCATCGACCCTGCCCTGGGAGACTTGATCGACCATGCCGAAGCCCAGATCGGCGTCCAGGTCGATATTCCACACTACGAAGGCGCTAGCGCTCTGGACCAGATCCGGCTGTTCTGGGGCGAGAGCAACCCCATGCTTCCTGTGAGCTTGCCGCCAGGTAACGAAGATGAAGATATTGTAGTTTCTCTACGAGTGCCATTTGACACCATTAACGCCCTGCCAGCTGGGGAGGTAAATGTCTCCTATGAAGTATCCCGGCAAAACGAAGTCGTCGGTAACTCCATCACCAGCACAGTGGATGTTTTTCTCACACTTCCAATCACCACTCCTCTGACAGTCCTGACTATTCAGGGGACCAGTGTTGAAAACCCGGACACCACCGATAATTTTATCGATGAAGATGATTACGAGCTGAATGCTCGCGGGATCGTGACTTGGAATAGCGACTTCCAAGTCAGCGATGACCTTAACCTCTATTGGGGTGAACAACGGAAACCTCAGTGGTATCAAATCAAGGCGAGCGATGTCAGCGCAGCAAAAAATCTAATCATTCCCATTGATAACGACATCCTCAAGCTTCAAGGCACAGGTGTTGAAATCCCGGTTTATTTCACCCTGACGAGAACCGGAAACCCCAACGCTGCCAAGGCTCCAATACAGCAAGTTGTGGTCCGGTCCAAAGAAGAACTTCCGGGTGGACCCGATGGATTGGAGGGCCCGCCATTCCGATTAAACTCGGGCGGTTACATCGCACCCGTATTGAACCCAAATGGTGCCGACCTGATCGTTGCTCCATATATCAATATTGCCAAGGACCAAAAAGTAACGTTGACGTTCAAGGGGTTTGATGACGACAACAATCCTATTGAAGTATCCAATTATACAGCGGCACGGGAACTGGATGAATTCGACATTGTTGACGGTTACACATTCACCGTTCCGTACCGCAACTTGAGAATGATCTGTACCGGTTTCGCAGAAGCCAGCATCAAAGTTGAGCCGCCGCCGGGCAGCAATCAAAGCGCGGTAAGCTCTACAGTGACACGCGCGCCAGTACATATGCTTGACTCCGCAGAATTAACTTGCACCTTCCGATAAGGTAGATGCGCTGCGGGCCTAGAGGCTCGCAGCCGCTCCTCAGAACGAATACAAGGACTATAACGATGTTTTCTGAAATCAAAGTTCAGTCTCCAGAACTGAAAGCACCCTTAATCCCAATCGCACTGGATAACGGCATCATCCCTATTGAATTCCTGACTGCGCCTGTGGCCGTAGAATTTGAAGTCTGGGCAGCAGCCCGACCTCAATTTACTTATCAGCTCTTGCTCGATGGTGCCTTGGTAGGTTCGGAAAAGATAATCACTGATGAGTTGCCAGGCGACCTCCTGACACTTGAGATCCCCGTTGATCTATTGACCGAAGGCCTGCATGACGTGGGTTACAGAACAAAAAATCCTTTTAGCGAAATTACTGACGACTCATTTACTACACAAATCCAAATCGACCGCACCGCCCCCGGCGACCCGCTGATCGCTCCGATCATCTTCCCCACCTCTATCCAGAACGGCCTGACCTCCGCCGAACTGGAAGCCATGGGCAATGTACTCAAAGGCTTGATCGCCAGTTACAACGACATGAAAGAAGGCGACGTCATTCGCAGTTACTGGGGCAATGTCGAGGGGCCGGTGGCGATTGTCGATCAGGGCGACATGGGGTTGCGCCGGGTGGAGGTGGAGTTCGCGCGCGAATTTCTGGAGCGCATTGGCGATATCCAGGCACCCGTGTATTACACGGTGACAGACTTGGCGGGCAATCTGTCGATGGACTCTGAGGCCATTGAGGTAGCGCTGCTGTTACAGGTGTTGCCTGAGCTGCCGCTGCCTGAAGTCAAAGAGGCTACTGGCGATGTGCTGGACCCGGCGAATGCGGTCAACGGCGCAACGGTGGCAGTGGGCGCGAGTGCTGAGTTGGGCGTCGGTGACAGGGTCGTCGTGCAATGGAATGGGCCAAGGGGTAGCGACAGCAAGGAAAAAACCATCGCCGATGCCGAGGCGGGTAAAGAGCTGGCGCTGCTGTTCTCGGCAGTGCTGGTCGAGGCGAACAAAGGCCAGACGGTCAGCATCGACTACAGGGTTATCCGCGCCAATGGGGTCGAACAGACGTCAGCGACCCTGGCGCTGAAGATTCAGGCGGGTATTGCGTTACTCCCCGCCCCATACATAGACACCGTCGGCCCCGACGGCATTCTCAACCCGTCCAACATCCCGGAATCCGGTGCCACCGTAAGGGTGCGGTATGACGGCATGAGCACCGGCGACAGTGTGTTGGTCAATTGGCAAGGCGCCAGCGCCTATCAAACGCCTGCTCAGGTGGTCGGCGCGAATGTGGAGCTGCTGTTCAATGTGCCCAAGACGTTCATCAATCAGAGCATCGGCGGTTCGGCGAGTGTGACGTATACCGTCACTCGTTCAGGCACTGCCCTGGTCTCGACGCCACTGTTTTTGCGAGTCAGTCAGGGGCTCACCCTGGACCCAGCACCGGTCACCCTCAGTGGCAAGATTTATCTGATACCGGGTTCGCCGGATTTATTGCCCGCGTTCCCGACCGGGACCACGGTCAAACGCACGGCATCCGGCGGGCAGGCGCCGTATAGCTATAGCTCCAGCGACACCAAGGTGGCGCAAGTGGATATTGAAGGTCTGGCGTCGGTGCGCGGCAACGGCACGGCGACGATTACAGCGACTGATGCGCTGGGCAACACCGCGAGTTATCCGGTCACGGTCACCGGCGTGATTCATTGTGGTGGACTGGGCAGCGGCAAGTACGCGCAGATCAAAGCCGCTGCGCAAAGCCACGGTTTGCGCATCCCGACCATTGATGAGCTGAACCAGATCTTCCATGCCTATGGCAGTCGCTGGCCGATGGGTAACGCCAGATACTGGTCGTCGACGGTGGCGGCGCAGAACCTGGTGGGGATGAAGTGGTACCTCAACAAGAACCTGGTCACGGGCGCCAACTTCAAGGTGTTCGAGCATAACGGCGCACTGGGGGTGGGCATCCGCTGACACCTGAAGGTTGTCGCCACGCCGGAGCGAAATCCACAGAATTGCGGGGCGCCGCACACTGATTGCGACGCCCCTTTCGAATACCCCGCCAGGAGCAAGGTTGATGAGCATGCCCTCCAAGTCCCGCAAATACATGATTGATACGCAGCCTTGCGCGGGCAGTTTCCAGGCGCAGGTCAGCCAGCAACCCCTGATGGTCACTTCAGTGCTGGCTGAGCTGACCTTACGCCTGGAACTGGGTGAACTGCCGAGCCACTGGATCTGGAAAGTCATCGCCGAGGGCAAGCTGGGGCGCACCCGGACCTGCATCGGCCTGTTTATCGATCAGGGGTTGCCGCCGGGGACTTATGACATTCCTGGCGAGCCGAGGATCAGAGTGGTTTATAACCAGACGCCGCGCTGGAAAAACATCATTTATCACTCGGCCAACTTTCAGTCGGGTCACCTGACCCTGCTGGAAGCCGACGTGCCGACGCGTCGGCTCAGGGGGCAGTTCGGGTTCAGCATTTCGGCGATCAATTTCGAGATCAGCGAGGGTGTATTTGATCTGCACTGCCAGACACGCTAGGCCAGCAGGCGGGCGATCTGTTGCGCGGTATCGGCCAGGCACGCGTCATAGCTGATGCCGGCCGACTTCAGCGGCTTGAGGTCGTGGTTGCCCGCAGGTATCCACAGCAACTCGATCGCTGAAGACAGCTCATAAGCTGCTACAGCTTCTTTATTACCCAAGGCATCGCGCTCGCCCTGGACGATCAGCGTTCGGGTTTTCAGCTCCGCCAAATGCGCGACTCGCGGTTTTTCCGGTTTGCCCGCCGCGTAGAACGGATAGCCCAGACACACCAGTGCATCCCCTTGCAGCTCATCGGCGACGAGACTCGCCATGCGCCCGCCCATGGATTTGCCGCCTATGGCCAGGCGCCCCGTGACATGCGGTCGCACGCTCGCATAAACCTGCCGCCAACACGCCAGCAGTTGCGCCTGAGGGTTGGGTGGCCGCCGCCGACCATCGACCCGCCGTTGCGCCATGTAAGCGAACTCGAATCGCAACACGTTGATGCCTTGATCGGCAAGGCGCGTGGCCATGTCGCTCATGAAGTCGCTGTCCATCGGCGCGCCTGCACCGTGCGCCAGGATCAAGGTCGGTGCCTTGTCCTGCTTGCCGACGAGCGCCTGGTTCCACAACCAGCCATTGTCCTGCGCCAGTTGGTCCAGTTGCGCCCATTGATCCTCGTCAATACCGCCTTGTTGCTCAGTGCTCATGATTACCTCGCTTTTGATGAGTCTGCCAATAACCCGGAGCTATGACCGTGACCGATGGCCCCGACCTAGCTGGATGGGAAAACACCTGAATGAACACCTCTAACAGCACCGCCTACAACTATCAGGTGGTCCGCCAGTTCGTCATTATGACGGTGATCTGGGGGATTGTCGGAATGGGACTCGGCGTCTTCATCGCCGCCCAACTGGTCTGGCCTGAACTCAACTTCGACCTGCCCTGGACCAGCTTTGGCCGCTTGCGTCCATTGCACACCAATGCGGTGATATTCGCCTTTGGCGGCTGTGCGCTGTTCGCCAGCTCCTACTACTCGGTGCAGCGCACCTGCCAGACCACTCTGTTCCTGCCGAAACTGGCCGCATTCACTTTCTGGGGCTGGCAACTGGTGATTGTGCTGGCTGCGATTACCCTGCCGCTGGGCTACACCAGCTCCAAGGAATACGCCGAGCTGGAATGGCCGATCGACATCCTGATCACCGTGGTCTGGGTGGCTTACGCCATCGTGTTCTTCGGCACCCTGGCGACGCGCAACACCCGGCATATCTATGTCGGCAACTGGTTCTTTGGCGCGTTCATCCTGACCGTCGCGGTGCTGCACATTGTCAACAACCTGGAATTGCCGATCAGCCTGACCAAGTCCTACTCGCTCTACTCCGGCGCCACCGACGCCATGGTGCAGTGGTGGTACGGGCACAACGCGGTGGGGTTCTTCCTGACCGCGGGCTTCCTGGGGATGATGTATTACTTCGTGCCCAAACAGGCCGAACGTCCGGTGTATTCCTATCGTCTGTCCATCGTTCACTTCTGGGCGCTGATCACCCTGTATATCTGGGCTGGCCCGCACCACTTGCACTACACCGCGCTGCCGGACTGGGCACAGTCGCTGGGCATGGTGATGTCGCTGATTCTGCTGGCACCCAGCTGGGGCGGGATGATCAACGGCATGATGACCCTCTCGGGTGCCTGGCATAAGTTGCGCAGCGACCCGATCCTGCGCTTTCTGGTGGTGTCTCTGGCGTTTTACGGCATGTCGACCTTTGAAGGTCCGATGATGGCGATCAAGACGGTCAACGCCCTCTCCCATTACACCGACTGGACCATCGGCCACGTTCACGCCGGTGCCCTGGGCTGGGTGGCGATGATTTCCATCGGCGCGCTATACCACATGATCCCGAAAGTCTTCGGCCGACCGCAGATGCACAGCATCGGCCTGATCAACGCGCACTTCTGGCTCGCCACCATCGGCACGGTGCTGTACATCGCCTCGATGTGGGTCAACGGCATCACCCAGGGCCTGATGTGGCGGGCAGTCAACGCAGACGGCACCTTGACCTATTCCTTCGTCGAGACCCTGGTGGCCAGCCATCCAGGCTTCATCGTGCGCCTGGTGGGTGGCGCGATCTTCCTCTTCGGCATGTTGCTGATGGCTTACAACACCTGGCGCACCGTGCTGGCGTCAGACCCTGTGGACGCCGCCGCTGCCGCGCAGATGGCTTGAGGAGATCGCCATGAGACACGCCATGACACATGAAACGATTGAGAAGAACGTCGGCCTGCTGATGATCCTGATGGTGCTGGCGGTCAGCATCGGCGGCCTGACCCAGATCGTCCCGCTGTTCTTTCAGGACGTGACCAATACGCCGGTGGAAGGCATGAAGCCTTACACCGCACTGCAACTGGAAGGACGCGACATCTATATCCGCGAAGGCTGCGTCGGTTGCCATTCGCAGATGATCCGCCCGTTCCGGGCCGAGACCGAACGCTACGGCCACTACTCGGTGGCCGGCGAAAGCGTCTGGGATCACCCTTTCCTGTGGGGTTCCAAACGCACCGGCCCAGACCTGGCCCGGGTCGGCGCGCGCTACTCGGATGACTGGCACCGCGCACATTTGTATAACCCGCGCAACGTCGTGCCCGAGTCGAAAATGCCCGCCTATCCATGGCTGGTGAACCAGCCGGTGGACAGCAGCCATACCGAAACCAAGCTCAAGGCCATGCGCACCATGGGTGTGCCGTACACCGATACGGACGTTGGCGGTGCGGTTGCGTCCCTCAAAGGCAAGACCGAGATGGACGCGCTGGTGGCCTACCTGCAAGTGCTCGGCACTTCCATCAAGAGCAAGAGGTGAGCCATGGACATTCAGGATCTACGCGGCCTGGGCACGCTGGTGGTGGCAATCGCCTTCATCACAATGTCGCTTTGGGTGTTCAGCGCCAAGCGCAACGCCGGGTTCGCCGAAGCGCGCCTGGCGCCGTTCGCTGACGAGCAGTCGCCCGCCCCGGCCAAAGAGCAGGTTCAACAAGAGCAGCCCGCCGTACGGAGTAACCAGCCATGACCACGTTCTGGAGTAGCTATATTTGTGTGCTGACCCTCGGTAGCCTGATCGGCCTGACCTGGCTGCTGGTTGGCACACGCAAGGGCGAAACCAAAGGCAGCACCGACCAGACCATGGGTCACAGCTTCGATGGCATCGAGGAATACGACAATCCACTGCCCAAGTGGTGGTTCATGCTGTTCGCCGCGACCCTGCTGTTTGCCGTCGGTTATCTGATCCTCTACCCGGGCCTGGGTAACTGGAAAGGCGTCATGCCCGGCTATGAGAACGGCTGGACCGGCGTCAATGAATGGCAGAAGGAAATGGACAAGGCGGATGCGCGTTTCGGCCCGATCTTCGCCAGATTTGCCGCGATGCCGCTGGAAGAAGTCGCCCAGGACCCACAAGCACTCAAGATGGGCAGCCGCCTGTTCGCGTCCAATTGTTCGGTATGTCACGGCTCTGATGCCAAAGGGGCTTATGGCTTCCCGAACCTGACCGACAGCAATTGGCGCTGGGGTGGCAATGCCGACACCATCAAGGCCACGATCATGGCGGGGCGCATTGCAGCCATGCCGGGCTGGGGGGCGATCATCGGCGAAGACGGCGTGAAAAATGTCGCCGCTTACGTCCGCCATTCCCTGGCCGGTCTGCCATTGCCTGCTGATGACAAGGCTGATCTGGCGGCCGGACAGCAAGTGTTCAGCTCTACCTGTGTAGCCTGTCATGGCGCAACAGGTAAAGGCACCGCAGCAATGGGCGCTCCAAACCTTACACAGCCGGGCGGTTTCATTTACGGCACCAGCCTGGCGCAGTTGCAGCAGACCATTCGGCTTGGTCGCCAAGGTCATATGCCTGCTCAGGCCGATTTGCTGGGCAATGACAAAGTACAGTTGCTGGCCGCTTATGTTTACAGCTTGTCGAAGGGTCCTGATCAACTCGTCGACGGCACCAAAGCCGCGCAGTAACAGCCAAGTCGTCTGGAGCAACACCGAGCATGACTGTGGACCCCTTCAACGCCGCGCCCCGCAATGGGGTGCGGTGGTCCCTTTTTTCCGGCCCCCCCGAATTGAAATGCACTTCACTTTCCTGTGGGAGCGCAGCTTGCCCGCGATAAGGTTTAGGTCATGTGCCAGCAGATCGCGGTTTCCTTATCGAGGTATCGTTATCTACACATCTTCTTGCGTACATATTCATCGTTCGGGTAACGGATATGTACAAAAATCAGTAGCGAACTAAACCTCGTCCCACGCAAGCACCGTCCACAGGAATCCAGCGACACCTGGCGACCAGCACAACCCGACCAAAACACACCCCAGCCTTTCCTCCCCCCGCTTTCACGACTAAGCTTGCCCGTTAGTGGACTGGCGATAGCAGGCCACAGGCCAGGTGAAAGGAATGTGCCCGACATTCGCGCATCGCAAAGCTGAACGACCCGGCAAACGGCGTTTGGCAGGCTGCCAATGTCCGCCACTCACGTCCCCGAAGTCACACGTCCTGTACTCTCCAGCAAATTTCTGTCCACCGGGACAGCTTTTCCTTTACGCTGCGCGTCGCATTTGACCTGAAACAGCTGCGCAAGACGCCTGGGCGAGCATTGACCAGCGGCCTGTTTCACGCCAGCGACGGGCGCTCCAGACACTAAAAATATCCAAACCGTGGAACCTGACAATGAGCACAGCAATCGGTCCGACCGCTTATAACTATAGGGTGGTCCGTCAGTTCGCCATCATGACGGTGGTCTGGGGCATTCTGGGCATGGGCCTCGGCGTTTTCATCGCCGCGCAACTGGTATGGCCTGACCTGAACTTCGGTCTTGAGTGGACCACCTTTGGCCGATTGCGACCGCTGCACACCAACCTGGTGATTTTTGCCTTTGGTGGCTGTGCCTTGTTTGGTACTTCCTATTATGTGGTGCAGCGCACCTGTCAGGCCCGGCTGATTTCAGATGGCATGGCGGCCTTTTCCTTCTGGGGCTGGCAGGCCGTTATTCTCGGCGCGATCATCACCCTGCCGATGGGGTACACCACCACCAAGGAATACGCCGAGCTGGAGTGGCCGATTGCAATTCTGCTGACGATTGTCTGGATCACCTACGGCGCGGTGTTCTTCGGCACCATCGTCAAGCGCAAGACCAAACACATCTATGTCGCTAACTGGTTCTACGGTGCCTTCATCGTCGTCACGGCAATGCTGCACATCGTCAACCACATGTCGCTGCCAGTCAGCCTGTTCAAATCCTATTCCGCCTACTCCGGCGCCACCGACGCGATGATCCAGTGGTGGTACGGGCACAACGCGGTGGGGTTTTTCCTGACCACGGGCTTTCTGGGCATGATGTATTACTTCGTGCCCAAACAGGCCGAGCGGCCGATTTACTCGTATCGCCTGTCTATCGTGCACTTCTGGGCGCTGATCACCTTGTACATCTGGGCAGGCCCGCACCACTTGCACTACACCGCCCTGCCCGATTGGGCTCAATCGCTGGGCATGGTCATGTCGATCATCCTGCTGGCGCCCAGCTGGGGCGGCATGATCAACGGCATGATGACGCTGTCGGGGGCCTGGCATAAATTGCGCACCGACCCGATCCTGCGTTTTCTGGTGGTGTCCCTGGCCTTCTACGGGATGTCGACCTTCGAAGGCCCGATGATGGCGATCAAGACGGTCAACGCGCTGTCGCACTACACAGACTGGACCATTGGCCACGTTCACGCGGGTGCGCTGGGCTGGGTGGCGATGATTTCCATCGGCGCGGTGTACCACATGATTCCCAAAGTGTTTGGTCGCCCGCAGATGCACAGCATCGGCCTGATCAACACGCACTTCTGGCTGGCGACCATCGGCACTGTGTTGTACATCGCCTCGATGTGGGTCAACGGCATCACGCAAGGCCTGATGTGGCGCGCCATCAATGACGACGGCACCCTGACCTACTCCTTCGTCGAAGCCCTGCAAGCCAGCCATCCGGGCTATATCGTGCGCATGATCGGCGGCGCGTTCTTTGCCAGCGGCATGCTGTTCATGGCCTACAACGTGTGGCGCACCGTGCGCGCCTCGGATCCGGCCGAGGCTGACGCCGCCGCGCAGATCGCAGTCGTGGGAGCGCACTGATGAAGCATGAAGTCGTCGAGAAAAACATTGGCCTGCTGG
The DNA here is from genome assembly GCF_900601905.1 of Pseudomonas viridiflava. Taxonomy (GTDB): domain Bacteria; phylum Pseudomonadota; class Gammaproteobacteria; order Pseudomonadales; family Pseudomonadaceae; genus Aquipseudomonas. The sequence continues at coordinate 103,468 of NZ_UWFA01000380.1, read as the reverse complement.
CCTTCTTCATGGTCATTGCCGTGAGCATCGGCGGTCTGACGCAAATCGTCCCACTGTTTTTTCAGGACGTGACCAACAAGCCGGTAGAGGGCATGAAGCCGCGCACCGCGTTGGAAATCGAAGGCCGCGACGTTTATATCGCCAACGGCTGTGTGGGTTGCCATTCGCAGATGATCCGCCCGTTTCGCGCCGAAACCGAGCGCTACGGGCATTACTCGGTGGCTGGCGAAAGCGTCTGGGATCACCCCTTCCTGTGGGGCTCCAAGCGTACCGGGCCGGACCTGGCGCGGGTCGGCGGGCGCTACTCGGACGACTGGCACCGGGCCCATTTGTACAACCCGCGCAATGTGGTGCCGGAATCGAAAATGCCGGCCTATCCGTTCCTGGTCGAGAAGCGCCTGGACGGCAAGGAAACCGCGAAGAAGATGCAGGTCCTGCGCAGCCTGGGCACGCCGTACACCGACGAGGACATCGCCGGTGCCCAGGCGGCGGTCAAGGGCAAAACCGAAATGGATGCACTGGTGGCCTACCTGCAAGGCCTTGGCACCCTTATCAAAAGCAAACGGTGATCTTGATGGATATCGGGATGATTCGTGGCCTTGGCACCCTGGTGGTGATGGTGGCCTTTATCGGTCTGGCGCTCTGGGTGTTCAGCCCCCGGCGCAAGGCAGAGTTTGACGAAGCCACCTTGCTGCCGTTCGCGGACGACCCGCACGCCATCAGCAAGGTCGAGCAGGACCAAGCGCCCAGGAGCGACAAATGAGTACGTTTTGGAGTCTGTATGTCACCGTCCTGACCCTCGGCACCCTCTTTGCCCTGACCTGGCTGCTGTTGTCGACCCGCAAAGGCCAGCGCGACGAAGCCACCGAGGAAACGGTCGGCCACTCCTTCGACGGCATCGAGGAATACGACAATCCGTTGCCCAAGTGGTGGTTCATGCTGTTTGTCGCCACCATCATCTTTTCCCTGGGTTATCTACTTCTGTACCCCGGCCTGGGCAACTGGAAGGGCCTGCTGCCGGGCTACAGCTACATGGATAACGAGAAGAAAATCGAGTTTTCCAACGGCGAGCAAGGCTGGACCGGCGTGCATGAATGGGAAAAGGAAATGGCCCGCTCCGAGGCGCGATTCGGGCCGATCTTCGCCAGATTTGCCTCGATGCCCATCGAAGATGTTGCCAAGGATCCGCAAGCGCTGAAAATGGGTGGGCGTCTGTTTGCCTCCAACTGTTCGGTGTGCCATGGCTCGGACGCCAAAGGCGCCTATGGTTTCCCCAACCTGACCGATGCCGACTGGCGCTGGGGCGGCGAGCCGGACATCATCAAGGCCACCATCATGGGCGGCCGACACGCGGTCATGCCAGCCTGGGCCGAAGTGGTCGGCGAACAAGGCGTGCGTGATGTAGCCGCTTACGTCCTGACCCAAATGGACGGCCGCCGATTACCGGAGGACGCCAAGGCCGACATGGCGGCCGGGCAGAAAATCTTCGCCGCCAACTGCGTCGCTTGCCACGGCCCGCAAGGCAAAGGCACCCCCGCCATGGGCGCTCCTGACTTGACTCATCCGGGCGCGTTTATCTACGGATCGAGTTTCGCGCAATTGCAGCAAACCATTCGCTATGGCCGTCAGGGCCAGATGCCCGCGCAGCAAGCGATCCAGGGCAACGACAAAGTGCATATTCTCGCGGCGTATGTTTACAGTTTGTCGCATGGGGAGAAGCAGGACGAGGCTGAGTAACTGGCAACGCACATCCCTGTGGGAGCGGATTCATCCGCGAAGGAGCCCTTACATTCGACGCAGATGTGTCGCCTGCGCTGCCGCTTTCGCGAATGAATTCGCTCCCACAGGTTCGTGTTCGCAATCAGATGCAGGCACAAAAACTGCCCCCCATCCACACGTCAATTGACCCGGATCACCACCCTCTGCACGGGTTTACATTAAGATCCGCCGCGACCCCGGCCGACAGGCACTGACCGAGGCATTTTTCCACTGCCGTGGGACAACACCGATGAGCAACAACATTCCCGTCGTCAATGTCACGCCACCCCCTGGAGACGACCACCACACCGTTGACCTTTACGCGTCCCGGGAAAAGATCTACACCCGTGCGTTCACCGGCGTTTTCCGCAATGTGCGCATGCTCGGCGGTGCGCTGCTGCTTCTGATCTACTTCGGCACCGTTTGGCTGAACTGGGGCGGGCATCAGGCGGTGTGGTGGAACCTGCCGGAACGCAAGTTCTACATCTTCGGCGCGACTTTCTGGCCACAGGACTTCATTCTGCTGTCGGGGATCCTGATCATCAGTGCCTTTGGCCTGTTCTTCATTACCGTCTACGCCGGGCGGATCTGGTGCGGCTATACCTGCCCGCAAAGCGTCTGGACGTGGATTTTCATGTGGTGCGAAAAAGTCACCGAAGGCGACCGCAACCAGCGAATCAAACTCGATAAAGCGCCCATGAGTGCGAATAAATTCCTGCGCAAGCTCGCCAAGCACAGCCTGTGGTTACTGATCGGGCTGCTGACCGGTCTGACCTTCGTCGGCTATTTCTCACCGATCCGCGACCTCATCACCGAGCTGGTCACCGGCCAGGCCGATGGCTGGGCGTACTTCTGGGTCGGTTTTTTCACCCTGGCGACGTATGGCAACGCAGGCTGGCTGCGCGAACAAGTGTGTATCTACATGTGTCCGTATGCGCGGTTTCAGAGCGTGATGTTCGACGAGGACACGCTGATCGTGTCCTACGACCCGCGCCGTGGCGAGAAACGCGGCCCGCGCAAAAAGGATCTGGACTACAAGGCCCAAGGCCTGGGCGATTGCATTGATTGCACGATGTGCGTGCAAGTCTGCCCTACCGGCATCGACATTCGCGACGGCCTGCAAGTGGAGTGCATTGGCTGCGCCGCCTGCATCGACGCCTGCGACACCATCATGGACAAAATGGATTACCCTCGCGGCCTGATCAGCTACACCACCGAGCACAATCTGTCCGGCCAGGTCACCCGCAAGCTGCGCCCCAGACTGATCGGTTACGCGCTGGTGCTGCTCGTGATGATCGGCTTGCTGGTCTCGGCATTTTCAATGCGCTCGCTGGTGGGCTTTGATGTCAGCAAGGACCGGGTGCTGTACCGAGAAAACGCTGAAGGCCGGATCGAAAACGTCTACAGCCTGAAGGTCATGAACAAGGACCAGGTGGACCACACTTACCTGCTGGATGCCACCGGCCTGCCCGGCCTGAAACTGCAAGGCCGTCGCGAGTTCCGGGTCCCGGCAGGAGAAATCTTCAGCATGCCGGTGGAGCTGTCTATCGCGCCCGAGAAGCTGCCGTCGAGCACCAACGAGGTGATCTTCATCCTCAAGGACGCCGACGGCGACAGTCATGCTGAAACCAGGAGCCGGTTCATCGGCCCGCAAGTTCGTTAAAGAGAACTACCTATGTCCGTCGCAACAGCGCAAAGCCCCTGGTACAAGCACCTCTGGCCATGGATCATCATTGGCATCCTGAGCTGCTCGGTGACCCTGTCGCTGACCATGGTGACCATCGCCGTCAACAACCCGGACAACCTGGTCAACGACAACTATTACGAAGCGGGCAAAGGCATCAACCGCGCCCTGGACCGCGAACTGCTTGCCCAGACCCTGAAACTCAAGGCCATCGTGCATCTGGATGAACTGACTGGCGAAGCCGACCTGCGCCTGAGTGGCAACAGCCGACCCGCGCGCCTGGAGCTGAACCTGATTTCACCGACCCAGCCGCAGAAGGACCGGCGGATCATGCTCACTCAGAGCAACACCGAGCCGGGCCGCTATATCGGGCAATTGACTGATCAGGTGCAGGGCCGTCGCTTCGTGGAATTATTGGGCATTGAAGGCGGGCAGACCTGGCGGCTGTTCGAGGAAGAACAGATCAGCCACGATCAGGCTCTGGCCTTGGGCGATGAAGCGATTCAAGGCGCGGAAGATTTGAAAAAATGATGCCATGCACTTGTTGGAGCGAGGCTTGCCCGCGAACCAGACACCTCGGTTTTCCAGATGAGTTCGGTTATCGTTCTTCGCGGGCAAGTCGAAAATGCCGCCTACACGCTCCAACAGATAACGTTGACACCCCACTCCAATGACAACCCCCACCCCCTGCTACCACTGCGCCCTGCCCGTCCCGGCCGGCAGCCGGTTTACCGCTGTCGTACTCGGGGAGGCACGTGAGCTGTGCTGTCCTGGCTGTCAGGCGGTGGCAGAGGCGATCGTTGCCGGCGGGTTGGAAAGCTACTACAGCCATCGCAGCGAAGCCTCGGCCAACCCCGAAAGCCTGCCGGTGCAGTTGGTGGACGAACTGGTTCTCTATGACCGCCCCGACGTGCAAGCGCCTTTTGTGCGTCACGCCGGGGAGCTGTCGGAAACCACATTACTCATGGAGGGCATCAGCTGTGCGGCCTGCGGCTGGCTCATTGAAAAGCATTTGCGCAGCTTGCCCGCGATTGCTGAAGCCCGCTTCAATCTGTCCAATCATCGCCTGCATGTGAGCTGGAACGACAGCCAGCTTTCCTTGAGCGCAGTCCTGGCGCAGCTGCGCAGCATCGGCTACGTCGCGCACCCTTATCAGGCCGACCGCGCCGCCGAAACCCTCGCCAATGAAAACCGTCTGGCCCTGCGCCAACTGGGCGTCGCGGGGCTGTTGTGGTTCCAGGCGATGATGGCAACCATGGCCACCTGGCCGGAATTCAACATCGACCTCAGCCCGGAGATGCACACTATCCTGCGCTGGGTGGCGCTGTTTCTGACAACGCCTATCGTCTTTTACAGCTGCGCGCCGTTTTTTCGCGGCGCCCTGCGTGACCTGCGCACCCGCCATCTGACCATGGATGTTTCCGTTTCGCTGGCCATTGGAGGTGCTTACCTCGCCGGGATCTGGACCGCGATCACCGGCAGTGGCGAGCTGTACTTCGATGCGGTAGGCATGTTCGCCCTGTTCCTGCTGGCTGGGCGCTATCTGGAGCGACGGGCGCGCGAACGTACCGCCGCCGCTACCGCGCAGCTGGTCAACCTGCTGCCCGCTTCGTGCCTGCGGCTTGATGGCGACGGGCAAACCACGCGCATTCTGCTGGGCGAACTGCGGCTCAATGACCGGATCCTGGTTCAGCCTGGCTCGGTGGTCCCGGCCGACGGGCGCATCACTGACGGCCAGTCGAGCATTGATGAATCCTTGCTGACCGGTGAGTACCTGCCCCAGCGGCGCCAGCCGGGCGATGCGGTGACCGCCGGCACCTTGAATGTCGAAGGTCTGCTGACAGTTCAGGTATCGGCGCTGGGCCACGACACACGGCTCTCGGCCGTCGTCCGACTGCTGGAGCGCGCGCAGAGCGAAAAACCTCGACTGGCAGAGATCGCCGACCGGGCCGCCCAGTGGTTTTTGCTGGTTTCGCTGCTATTGGCAGCCGTCATCGGCCTCGTGTGGTGGCAAATAGATTCATCGAGGGCACCGTGGATCGTCCTGGCGATGCTGGTCGCCACCTGCCCCTGCGCCCTGTCGCTGGCGACGCCCACCGCACTCACCGCTGCCACCGGCACACTGCACAAGCTCGGCCTGCTGCTGACCCGCGGGCATGTACTCGAAGGTTTGAATCAGATCGACACCGTGATTTTCGACAAGACCGGCACCCTGACCGAAGGCCGTCTGGCGCTGCGCAGCGTCACAACCCTGGGCAGACTTGACGCCGACCGCTGCCTGAGTCTGGCCGCCGCCCTGGAGAACCGGTCTGAACACCCCATTGCCAAGGCCTTCGGTCGCGCGCCCATCGCGGCAGAACACGTCACCAGCCATCCGGGGTTGGGCCTTGAGGGCCTGGTGGAGGGGCAACGGCTGCGCATCGGGCAGGCCGAATTTGTCTGCGCGCTCAGCGCCAGCAGCATTGCGCCCGCACCCGAGCAGTCAGGCCAGCACGTGCTGCTGGGTGATACTCACGGCCCGTTGGCCTGGCTGATACTCGACGACCCGCTGCGCGCCGACGCTTATCAACTGCTGCACGCCTGCAAGGCTCGAGGCTGGAAAACCCTGTTGTTATCGGGGGACAGCTCACCCATGGTGGCGCAAGTCGCCAGCGCACTGCACATCGATGAAACCCATGGCAGCATGCACCCGGACGATAAGCTGGCAGCACTTCAAGCCTTGCAGCGCCAAGGTCGCAAAGTGCTGATGCTCGGCGACGGGGTCAACGATGTACCGGTACTGGCCGCGGCCGACATCAGTATCGCCATGGGCTCGGCCACCGATCTGGCGAAAACCAGCGCCGATGCCGTGCTGCTGTCCAATCGCCTGCACACTCTGGTGCAGGCCTTGGGTCTGGCGCGGCGTACCCGGCGGGTGATCATCGAAAACCTGATCTGGGCCGGGCTGTACAATGGCCTCATGCTGCCGTTCGCGGCTCTGGGCTGGATAACCCCGATCTGGGCTGCAGTGGGCATGTCCATCAGTTCATTGGCGGTGGTGCTCAATGCCCTGCGCCTGACGCGCCTGCCGTCCGATACCCGTGTGACTCGCCGTCCGCTTCCGGAGGCTTCATGCCAGCGCTCTACATCATGATCCCCGCCGCACTGCTGCTGGTCGGCGTGGCGATTTATATTTTTTTCTGGGCCGTGGACAGCGGCCAGTACGATGACCTGGACGGCCCGGCCCACAGCATTCTGTTTGATGACCAGGACCCGAAACATCAGGCGGCGGTGGATGAAGTGGCGGGGAAGAAGAAAGATGAATCGGATACATAAGCAGAAGTCCCGTTGGAGCGAGGCTTGCCCGCGAATGATCCGACTCCCAATTGCAGGCACACCGCGTTATCGTTCTTCGCGGGCAAGCCTCGCTCCAACAGGCTGTTTATGACTGACCTCTTCCCACTGTTAATCTCCGCCTCGATCCTCGGCCTGCTCGGCGGAGGGCATTGCCTGGGCATGTGCGGCGGTTTGATGGGCGCTCTGACCCTCGCGATCCCCAAAGAACAACGCAGCCGCCGCCTGCGCTTGCTGCTGGCCTACAACCTTGGGCGGATCCTCAGTTACGCGACCGCGGGTCTATTGATCGGAACGGCAGGCTGGGCCCTGGCCAATACCCCGGCGGCGATGTTCATGCGGGTGCTCGCCGGGCTGCTGTTGATCACCATGGGCCTGTATCTGGCGGGCTGGTGGAGCGGCCTGACCCGCATCGAGCGCCTGGGGCGCGGCGTGTGGCGCTACATTCAACCGTTCGCCAATCGCTTGCTGCCAGTTTCCAGCACGCCGCGCGCCTTGCTGCTGGGCGCGCTCTGGGGTTGGTTGCCGTGCGGGCTGGTCTACAGCACCCTGCTTTGGGCGGCAAGCCAGGGCAATGCCGTCGACAGCATGTTGCTGATGCTCGCCTTCGGCCTCGGCACCTGGCCGGTCCTGCTGGCCACCGGCATCACCGCTGAACGCACCACTGCGCTGTTGCGCAAACGCGGCGTGCGCATCGCCGGCGGGCTCGCGGTCATCGTGTTCGGCCTATGGACGCTGCCTGGCCCGCATCAGCACTGGCTAATGGGCCATCATCATTGATCCACGTCAACAGCAGCCCTGCGGCGCTTCCCTAGACTGGCCGGTACTGCCAGCCTGTCCGGGGAACGCCAACATGCTCGACGCCATTCGTTGGGATTCTGATCTGATCCGCCGCTATGATCTGGCGGGGCCACGCTACACGTCCTACCCCACTGCGGTGCAATTTCAGACCCAGGTCGGCGCCTTCGACCTGCTCCAGGCCCTGCGCAAAAGCCGCAAGGCCGTGCGCCCGCTCTCGCTCTACGTGCATATCCCGTTCTGCGCAAACATTTGCTATTACTGCGCCTGCAACAAAGTCATCACCAAGGATCGAGGCCGGGCCCAGGCTTACCTGCAACGCTTGGAACACGAAATCCAGATGATTGCCTGTCACCTCGACCCCGGCCAGGTGGTCGAACAGCTGCACTTGGGCGGTGGCACCCCAACCTTTCTCAGCCATGAAGAACTGCGCCAGCTCATGGCCCGGTTGCGCAAACACTTCAATCTGCTGGACGACGACTCCGGCGACTACGGCATCGAGATCGACCCCCGCGAGGCAGACTGGTCCACCATGGGCCTGTTGCGCGAGCTGGGCTTCAACCGGGTCAGCCTCGGCGTACAAGACCTGGACCCGCAGGTGCAACGTGCAGTCAACCGCCTGCAGAGCCTGGAGGAAACCCGCGCAATCATCGAGGCTGCGCGCACGTTGCAGTTTCGCTCGGTGAACATCGACCTGATTTACGGGCTGCCCAAACAGACCCCGCAAGCCTTCGCCCATACGGTTGATGAAATCATCGCCCTGCAGCCGGATCGCCTGTCGGTCTTCAACTATGCCCACTTGCCGGAACGCTTCATGCCCCAGCGGCGTATCGACAGCGCTGACCTGCCCGCCCCGCATGCCAAGCTGCAGATGCTCGAACGCACCATCGAACAGCTGACCCAGGCGGGTTATCGCTACATCGGCATGGACCATTTCGCATTACCTGACGACGAACTGGCAATCGCCCAGGAAGAGTCGACCCTGCAGCGCAACTTCCAGGGCTACACCACGCACGGCCATTGCGATCTGATTGGGCTCGGAGTGTCCGCGATCAGCCAGGTCGGCGACCTGTACAGCCAGAACAGCAGCGACCTGAACGACTATCAGAGCCTGCTCGGCAGCGATCAAATGGCCACTCGGCGCGGGCTGGTGTGCAGCCAGGACGACCGGGTGCGACGGGCCGTGATCCAGCAATTAATCTGCAATTTCAGGGTGGATTTCGCGGTCATCGAGAAAGCGTTCGACATCGATTTTCGCGCTTTTTTCAGCCAGCTGTGGCCGCAACTGGCAAGCATGGCCAGTGATGGCCTGATCGAGCTGAGCGCTGGCAGCATCCAGGTGCTGCCGGCCGGTCGGCTGCTGGTACGCTCGATCTGCATGGTGTTCGACGCGTACCTGAGCCAGCAGAACCGCGAGCGTTTCTCCCGCGTCATCTGACCGTCAGGATTACATCCTGGCCAGCACCAACATACTGGCCTTGGCCTTGTCGGCGGACGGCAGGCCGTTCATGGCCGAGGCAAGATCACGGCTCGAATCGCTGATCTGGCGTTGATAAATCGCTGAAATCGTTTGCAGCGCAGTCATGTTGGCCTGGCGCATCTCGGGGGACAGCGATTTGTTATTGGTCATGGCCTGCAGCTGAGCGTTCATCTGCTGCAGCCCTTTCTGGGACTGGCGCACGGAGGTCAGGACTTTCTGCACCGAGTCCGGCAGACCGCTTTCCTTGATGTCGGTATTGGAAGAGCCCGCCAACGCCGCACGGGCCAGGCCCAATGCTGAAAGGCTGACCTGTGAGGCCTGAGCAGCAGGCGTAGTGGGGACACTCTGCGGCGTCGCTTTTTCAGCGGCGATTTTCTGCGCCGCAGCGTTGGCCGCCAGAAATGCGCGGCCCATCGCCTTGATATCCGATGACCACATGAGCGATACCTCGTTAAGGACGCGGAGACTTGATAGTTGTTTATCGGCCGCCATCGGTAAAGCTTGATGGGCCTTAGGGTTGATGCGGCTGGCGAGAAGCGCTGCCGGTGAGTTACCCTTACGACTTATGTGTGTTTAACCACAAGGAAGCCAGTGATGTCCGAGCCAGTCAAGTTACGCGCCCACACCCAAGCCCACTGCAAGGATTGCAGCCTGGCGGCGTTGTGCTTGCCCCTCTCGTTGAATCTTGAAGACATGGACGCACTGGACCAGATCGTCAAACGCGGTCGGCCCTTGAAAAAAGGCGAGTTCCTGTTTCGCCAGGGTGACACCTTTGCCTCGGTGTATGCCGTGCGTTCCGGGGCGTTGAAAACGTTCAGCATCAGTGACGGTGGCGAAGAACAACTCACCGGCTTTCACCTGCCCAGCGAGCTGGTCGGCATGTCGGGCATGGACGCCGAGGCGTATCCGGTTTCCGCTCAGGCACTGGAAACCACATCGGTTTGCGAAATCCCCTTCGAGCGGCTCGACGAATTGTCGGTCCAGCTACCCCAACTGCGTCGTCAATTGATGCGGGTCATGAGTCGGGAGATTCGCGAGGATCAGCAAATGATGCTGTTGCTCTCGAAAAAAACCGCCGACGAGCGGATTGCGACCTTTCTGGTCAACCTGTCGGCGCGTTTCCGTGCTCGCGGGTTTTCGGCCAATCAGTTCCGCTTGAGCATGTCGCGCAACGAAATCGGCAATCATCTGGGCCTGGCGGTGGAAACCGTGTCTCGGGTGTTCACCCGCTTCCAGCAAAACCAGCTAATTTCGGCCGAGGGTAAGGAAATTCATATCATCGACCCGATCCAACTGTGTGCCCTGGCGGGGGGCGCCATCGAAAGCTGAGAGTGCCAACCAGAGCCGAGACCTTTAGACTGGCGTTCAAATGCCTTCTGCTCTGGATCCACGCTAATGATTGCTGATGAACATACCCTCAAAGCCCTGATTCGCCCGGTCGTGGATTTCCCCAAGCCGGGGGTCATCTTTCGTGACATCACCCCGCTGTTTCAATCGCCCAAGGCGACCCGTCTGGTGATGGACAGCTTTGTGCAGCGCTACATCGAAGCTGACTTCAGCCACATCGGCGTCATGGATGCACGGGGGTTCCTGATCGGGTCAGTGGTGGCTTATGAGCTGAACAAACCGCTGATCCTGTTTCGCAAGCAGGGCAAACTGCCCGCTGATGTGCTGTCAGAAGCGTATTCGACTGAATATGGTCAGGCGTTTCTGGAAGTACACGCAGACAGCCTGTGCGACGGGGACTCAGTGGTGATGTTCGATGACCTGATCGCCACCGGTGGCACCCTGATCGCTGCGGCTAACCTGATCCGCCGCATGGGTGCAAATATTCACGAAGCCGCCGCCATCATCGACCTGCCCGAACTGGGCGGCTCGAAACGCCTGCAGGATTTGAACATCCCGACGTTCTGTTTGACCCGTTTTGGGTTGACTGAGTAATCCAAAGAGTTTGTGGGCCGGTGCATAGGTGGGAGCGAGCTTGCTCGCGAACGGGCCGGGACATCAGCATATATCTCTGAAGGCAGGAACAGTGCCTTCGCGAGCAAGGTGGAACGCCAACCCGGTCGCTCCCACAGGTTCTGTGTTTGCCGCACGACAGCGCGGCGTCTGGACAGCGGGGGCTCTCCTACAAGAACACCGCTCACACAGGGAAATATAAAAACCTGTTACAACGCTATCGGCTTACGCCCCGCAAACGAGTGCGCCAAGGTACCGCCATCGACCAGCTCCAGCTCACCCCCCAGCGGCACGCCGTGGGCGATGCGGGAAGTGATCAGGCCTTTGTTGGTCAGCAGCTGCGCGATGTAGTGAGCGGTAGCTTCGCCTTCGACCGTGGGGTTGGTGGCGAGAATGACTTCGGTGAAGGTGCCCTGGCCATTGATGCGTTCCAGCAGCTGTGGAATGCCGATGGCGTCCGGGCCGAGCCCATCCAGTGGCGACAGATGGCCCTTGAGCACGAAATAGCGGCCGCGATAGCCCGTCTGCTCGACCGCGTAAACATCCATCGGCCCTTCAACCACGCACAGCAAGGTGTCGTCACGGCGCACGTCGGAGCACTGTGGGCAGAGATCGTCCTCAGTGAGCGTGCGACACAAACGGCAATGGCCGACACCTTCCATCGCCTGGCTCAATGCCAGCGCGAGCCGCGAACCGCCACTGCGATCTCGCTCCAGCAATTGCAGCGCCATGCGTTGCGCGGTTTTCTGACCCACGCCCGGCAAAGTGCGCAGGGCATCGATCAATTGGCGAATCAGGGGGCTGAAGCTCATGGAGAAAGGTCCGACAAAAACACAAGACGCGGTTTATACCCGCGCCCTGCGTGCAGCGTCAATTCAAGGTGTGTCGCCGACGCGGATTATTGCGACACGCGCACGACCAGCTTGCCGAAATTGCGGCCTTCGAGCATGCCAATAAACGCCTCGGGGGCATGTTCCAGACCTTCTACCACGTCCTCGCGAAACTTGAGCTTGCCCGCAGTGACCAGCGGCAACACCTCGGTAATGAATTCGTCTCGGCGATCACCGTATTCTTCGAACACGATGAAACCCTGCATGCGCATGCGCTTGGTCAACATCGTGCGCATCAGCAGCGGCAGGTGATTGGGCCCTTCGGGTTCGCCCTGGGCATTGTATTGCGCGATCAGGCCGCAGACCGGAATCCGCGCACGGGCATTGAGCAAAGGCAACACCGCATCAAAGACCTTGCCGCCCACCAGTTCGAAATAAACGTCGATGCCATCGCCGCAAGCCAGCGCAAGCTCTTCGGCAAAGTTATCGCTCTTGTGATCAATGCACGCATCAAAGCCCAGTTCGTCGAGCACATACCTGCACTTGTCGGCACCACCCGCGATACCCACGACGCGCAGGCCATTGAGTTTAGCGATCTGGCCGACCACCGAACCCACGGCACCCGAAGCGGCCGCAACGACCAGGGTTTCCCCGGCCTTGGGCTTGCCAATGTCCATCAGACCCATATAAGCGGTCATACCGGGCATCCCCAGCACGCCCACGGCCATGGAATCACTCGGCAGGCCCTTGGGCACCGCCAGCAGCGCGCCGCCGTCGTGGACGCTGTGGGTCTGCCAGCCGGTCTGGCCGACCACCAGGTCACCGACCTTGAAACGCGGATTGCGCGACTGTTCAACGATGCTCACTGCCCCGCCTTCCATCACCTCATCAATCTGCACCGGATCGGCGTAGGACGGCGCGTCACTCATCCGCCCGCGCATGTAGGGGTCGAGCGACAGGTAAAGAGTACGCAGCTGGACCTGGCCCTCCTGCAGATCCGGCAAGGCCTCGCGCTCCAGGCGAAAGTTCTCAGGAGTCGGCGCGCCAGCAGGACGGGACGCCAGGACGATGCGTTGGTTGAGAATCAATTCTTGGGTCATCAAAACGGTTCCTTGGATCTACGGGTATGTAGAGCAGACCGTCTTGAGCCGGGGGCGTTCGGTTGGATATCTGCAGGAGATCAGAGCTATCTAGCAGCAAACACGGGATCTGTGGGAGCGAGCTTGCTCGCGATGGGGTTGATCTGTGGATAAATCATCGTCTGACATGACGCTTTCGCGAGCAAGCTCGCTCCCACAGATAAGCATTTCAATTCAATCAGTTATTTTGTCTTGATAGGTGCTCGTGAACCCCTGAAAAAAATCTCAATTCAGATGGTTATTTCTATCTGATGGCTCACCTACCCACACCCACAAAAATGCCAGGCACTAGGCCTGGCATTCTTGATCAACTGCGTTGCTTAGAACGGCATTTTCATGCCCGGCGGCAGCTGCATGCCAGCGGTCATGCTGGCGGTTTTTTCCTGGCTGGCCTGTTCGATCTTGCGCACCGCGTCGTTGACGGCGGCAGCGATCAGGTCTTCCAGCACTTCCTTGTCTTCCTGCATCAGGCTGTCATCCAGATTGATACGTTTGACGTCGTGACGACCGGTCATCACCACGCTGACCAGGCCTGCGCCTGATTGGCCGGTCACTTCGGCATTGGCCAGTTCTTCCTGCATCTTGGCCATTTTTTCCTGCATTTGCTGAGCCTGTTTCATCAGGCCTGCCATGCCACCTTTCATCATGGGATATCTCCTCGAAAGTTGATTGTTTTGCCTGGCGTGACCCTTCTCGGGTCGCGCCGTCAGTTAATGAGTCTGCGTCACCGGGGCGTCCACGGGCTTAATCGTATCCTCCCGGATCACGGCGCCAAACTGTTGCAGCATCTGCTGGATGAACGGATCCGCATGGATCGACGCCTCAGCCTGCAGTTGTCGTTCGGCCCGCAGCCGCGAGGCGGCCTGTGCCGGGGTTTCCTGCTCCGGTTTGATCAATTCGATAGTCAGATTGATCGTGCGACCGGTGAATTGGTTCAAGGCATCGTTGATGCGCCGCTGCTGGGTCGAATTGAACAGCGCACTGTGGCCTGGATCAAGGTGCAGCAACCAGGCATCGCCCTGCATGGAGATCAACGTGCAGTTGGACGCAATGCTGCTGGTCATGCCGGAAATGGGCAGTTTGTTGAACATCTCCAGCCATTCGGCAGCCAGGCCGGTAGCGGGCTTCAAGGCCGGTGCCGGTTCAGCCTCCACGGCTTCGGTCACGCTGTCGTGGGCCAGTTCGTCCAGGTAGCTGTAGGACGCAGGATCGATGTCCACGTCCGGCTCGACGTAGTCGTCATCCGGTGGCGGCTCATCGTCACGGTCCATGGGTGCTGGCACATAGGCTGCGTCAGGCACGCGTTCGAGCATGGCAGGCGTAACTGCCTGCTCGACTACGCTCTCAGGTTCGGAAACAGCAGGCTCGACCTCAGGCGCATCCGGCACCGGGCTCGCGGGCGCAGGTGTCGGCATGGGGGTGAGTTCGGGTTGTTCGGCGACAATGTCGAGTACCGGCTCAGGGGCGGGCTCGGCGACGGGCTCCGATTCAGTTTCGGGTTCAGCCTCGGCAACCGGCGGCAAAGGCGCTGGCTCGTTCCAAGGCAAATCAACTTCCGCGACAGGCTTGGGCGTCGGCTCAGGCTTGGCAACTGGCGCGGGCGCCGATTCGACAACCGGGGCAGCTGGCGCTGGAGTCATTACCGGTGCGACCGCTGCCACACCGGCCACTGGTTGCAGGGAATCAACTGTGGCCGGGTTGATTCCCACCGTCTTTAGCGGCTGCCTCGGGGCGTCGCTGCTGTCGGCGGGCCGGAACGCCAGCATGCGCAGCAGCACCATCTCGAAACCACCACGAGGGTCCGGTGCCAGCGGCAAGTCGCGGCGCCCGATCAACCCCATCTGGTAGTAGAACTGCACGTCTTCGGCAGGCAACGCCTGGGCCAGGGCCAACACACGATCCCGGTCGCCATGCCCATTATCGACACCCTCGGGCAGCGCCTGGGCGATCGCCACACGGTGCAACACGTTGAGGATTTCCGACAGCACACCGTTCCAGTCCGGCCCCTGCTCCGCCAGGTGGCGCACGGCTTCCAGCAGACTGCGGGCATCGCCGTCGATCAGCGCGGTGAGCACGTCAAACACCTGCCCATGGTCCAGCGTGCCGAGCATGGCGCGCACGTCGGCCGCCATCACCTTGCCCTCGCCGAAGGCAATCGCCTGATCGGTCAGGCTCATGGCATCGCGCATCGAACCATCGGCGGCGCGGCCCAGCAGCCACAAGGCGTCGTCTTCAAACGGGACGTTTTCGACACCCAGCACGTGGGTCAAATGCTCGACCACCCGCTCCGGGGTCATGTTTTTCAGGGAGAACTGCAGGCAGCGGGACAGGATCGTCGCGGGCAGCTTTTGCGGATCGGTGGTCGCCAGGATGAACTTGACGTAGGGCGGCGGCTCTTCGAGGGTCTTGAGCAAAGCGTTGAACGAGTGGCTGGAGAGCATGTGCACTTCGTCGATCAGGTAGACCTTGAAGCGCCCACGGCTCGGCGCGTACTGCACGTTATCGAGCAACTCGCGGGTGTCTTCGACCTTGGTGCGGCTCGCGGCGTCGATCTCGATCAGGTCAACAAAGCGCCCTTCATCGATTTCCCGACACACCGAGCAGCTGCCGCAGGGCGTCGAGGTAATCCCGGTTTCGCAGTTCAGGCACTTGGCGATGATCCGCGCAATCGTGGTTTTACCCACCCCGCGGGTGCCGGTAAACAGATAGGCGTGGTGCAGGCGCTGGCTGTCCAGAGCGTTGATCAAGGCCTTCAATACATGCGTCTGGCCGACCATTTCGCGGAACGAGCGCGGACGCCATTTACGTGCAAGAACCTGATAACTCATCGAAAACCGTCGCAACTGGGAAGCGGAAGACCGCCAATGCTAGCGGAGCAGGGGCAAAATTGCATCTGGTGTACCGGGCTATTGTGTCTAAGCTGTGCAAATGAATGGTGAGGGCGTGCTGGATTCGGGTCTTTTAGGGCTGATCGTGAGCTCGTGCGGAGGACTCTATGCGTCCAGCTCAATGGGTATTGATGGTTCTGCTGTTAATCAGCCAGCCCAGCGGCGCAGAACAGGCGTCGCTGAGGTTTTCCGTGGCCGAGAGCTGGTCGATGCCGCTGGTCCAGCTTGAAGACCACCAACCTACCTCGGGCATCCTGTTCGACATCATGCAGAGCCTGGCGCGCCAGGTGGGCCTGCGACCCGAATATCACGTCCTGCCCCGGCTGCGCGTCCAGGCAGCACTGGAGCGCGCCGAGGTCGACATCCGCTGCTACGCCGCCCAGGCCTGGGTGCCGGATCTGTCGGGCGACTATCTGTGGAGCCTGCCGATCCTCTACCAGCGCGACCTGCTGATTGCCTCCGCTGAAACTGCCGCAGGTCCCTACCCTAGACAATTCGATAACGAAACCGTCGGCACCGTACTGGGTTACAACTATCCCGACCTGCAGCACCTGTTCGACACCCATCAACTGGTGCGCGAAGACGCGCGCAGCCAGGAGCAGACCCTGCGCAAGCTGATTGCCGGGCGCTACAACTATGCGGTTTCCAGCCAGTTGGTGATGGATTGGGTGAACCGCGACCTGCCTTCCGGTCAGCGGGTCAAGGTGGTCTCTCTGGTCGGTGAACAACCTGCCGGCTGCATTTTACGCAACGACCCCAGCCTGCCCACCCAGAAAATTCTCCGTACGCTGGTGCGTATGCGGGTCTCCGGTGAGATTCAACAGATCATCGATCGCTACACCGCCCCGCGAACCTGACTGATGCAAAACCGTCATGACGCTAAACCCGATACGGGTAGGAGCGCGCTTGCCCGCGATGAACGTCTACCTGGTCTGCCTGATACAACCGCGGCGCTTGAATCGCGGGCAAGCGCGCGCCTACACAAGCAAAGGCAGATTCAAGTCGCCAGCAGCACCTGATTACGGCCCTGTTGCTTGCCCAGGTATAACGCCTGATCGGCACGTCCGAGCGCACTTTCAAAGCTTTCGCCCTGACGGATCTGACTGACCGCCAGGGTCGCCGTTACCGTGAACGGGACGCGCTCGATCTTGCCGGCAGACTCGCGGATGTTGTGCAAAATACGCTCGGCCACTGCCTGGGCGGCCAGATCCTGGGTGTCTGGCATCAGCACCAGAAATTCCTCACCGCCCCATCGCGAAGCCACATCGGTGGCCCGCACACTGGCACCGATCGCCTTGGCCACACGCTGCAGAATCACATCGCCGCGGTCATGCCCGAGACGATCGTTGATCTGCTTGAAATGGTCGATGTCCAGCAGGATGATCGCCGTGGTCCCCGCCCCGCTCAGTTGGCGAACCCCTTCGGTAATCCTGCGCCGCGTATAGAGATTGGTCAGGCTGTCGCGGCTGGCGGTATGGAACAGGCTGACCTGCATCGAGCGGGTGAAACGCACCGACAACGCCGTGCCATGCAGCAGCAAGGCAGTCGCGCCAAGCACGTTGACGATGCCGAACACTTCGAGCAAACCCGGCGCTACCCCGGAACTGAGCCCCATGCGCCGACGCAACACGTAAGCCCCCACCACAACAGTGAGGATGGTCAGGTTCAGCAGCAGACGCAGCTTGCGGCGATCCTGAAAGCTGAACGCGACGATCGGCACCAGACAATAAAGATAGAAGTAGAAGTTGCTGCTCCAGCCCAGGATCCAGCTCGCCAGCATCGCGTGCAGAATAATCTCAGCACTCATCAACATCCCGGCAAAACTGTAACGCCGGGCATGGATCGCTTTAAGGCAGACCACATACGCGAGAATACTCGCGGCGTTGGCGACCGCCAGTAGCGGCAACTGCAGCAACAGGAAGAGGATGAACAACACCACGTGAATGCCGAAGGCAATCTGCACGATGGGCACAATGTGCTGCCAGAACTGCGCCGTGGCTTCACGCAACAAATGCGCGCGATCGCTGGCGGAAAGGACGTTCATCGACAAGTCTCGTGAGGGTCGTTAGAGAGGTTGCTGCAACAGGTGGGATCAGACTGATGCTTGGCTATCGGCACCAAACACCAGACCATGACGCCGGTGGTCAGGGCGCAGCGCAGGGTTGGACAACGGTTTTCAGGATACGATCACTGGCGAACAACTGGCCCGGGCTCTGCCGCAAACACCCGGAGCGTGCAAAGCAAAAGAGTTGACAACTCCACAGGGCTTCAAATGTCGCGGTCAGACATCGGGCAACAGTTCCAACACATCCGTGGGCCCCACATCAAGCCCTGCCTGACTGAGCAGCGCAGTGGCCTGCCCGCGATGGTGCGTCTGGTGGTTGAAGAAGTGGATCAGCAACCCGTAGAAATCCCGCTGGGCCTTGATGCCTCGGGTATTGGCATAGTGCAGCGTCACGTCCAGATCAGCCTCGCGCAGCTCGGCAGTCCAGGCGAGGATTGCCAGGTCGAGCTGCGCGCGTTGAACGGCAAGCCCGGTAAAATCGTCGAACAGCTGCTGACTCAAAGCCAGCGGGTCGGCGAGTAGGCGAACGGGCTCCAGCGTTGCAAAGCCGGCGGGGTGCGCCGCGAACCGCTTGAGCCAGATGATATCGGCCACGATGAGGTGATTCAGCGTCCCGAGAATCGAGCCGAAGAATGCCTTTCGGTCAACACTAAGTTCATCGGCGGGCAACGTAGCGGCTGCGGCACAGAGCTTTTCGTTCATCCACCGGTTGTAACTGGCCATCAGCTGGAGATGTTGGAGACGGTTCACGAAACTGATCTGCAATGAAGGAATGAGACGAGGAAATTAGCCCTTGCGGCAAGATCTGTCGATGCCTGAATTTCGCAGCCCTCGGCAGTAGCGAACGCCAGTGGCAAACATGCAATAACTACCTAACGCACCACCGAATGCGCCCGATGCTAGCTTGAAATTCAATCAATGCAGCAAAGGAAAATGCGCATGTACACCCTCGACTACAACAGCTATCGCTCGATCAAGGGCTTCAACCAGCGGACCCGCTTCCTGGTTCTGCACTACACCGCTGCCAACTTCAAAGGCTCTGTCGCGGCACTGACCGGGCCTTCGGTGAGCGCCCATTATCTGGTCCCGGATCCAACCGACCCCACCTACATTGCGGCAGGGTTCAAGGACCTGCGAATCTTCAACCTGGTGGCTGAAAATGAACGCGCCTGGCATGCGGGTACCAGCGCCTGGGCGAAACGCTACAACCTCAATGACACCTCCATTGGCGTTGAAATCGTCTACGTCGCCACCGAAGATAAAGGCGTTTTTACATTCCCGCCCTTCAACCCGACACAGATCCAGGCGGTCAAGGCGCTGGCCGGGAACATCATTCAACGCTATCCCGATATCACCCCCACTCAGGTGGTCGGACACAGCGACATTGCGATTGGCAGAAAAAGCGACCCTGGCGCAGCCTTCCCTTGGAAGGAACTGTACGACGCAGGTGTGGGCGCCTGGTACGACGAGGCCACCAAACAGTGCTACCAACAACAGTTCAGCACGGACCTCCCGGGCAAGACTGACATCGTCGCCAGGCTGGCGCAGTACGGTTATGACCCCAAGCCTGCGAGCACCGATACGGGCTATAGAAATCTGCTTCGGGCGTTTCAGCTGCATTTCCGGGCGCAGAAATACGACGGAGTGGCGGACGCTGAAACCGCAGCCATTCTATATGCACTGGTGGACAGGTATTTCCCTGACAAAGCTGCAGGGTATCGACAATTGCTGGTTTAAGGCGTCTGAGGAGAGCCAGGACCGGACTGGTGTTTCAGGAGAAAACCCGTAGAAACGAGTTTTGAGATGGAGGCAACCCCACCAGCCACACCCCGGCACACAATGTTCCCGCTGTGGCTGCTTCCTTCCGGATCTGACCAGGTTCACGGGTAATCGTTGCGGGGGGACCGATGGGGTCACCATAACGACACTCGCCTGTCGGCAAGCCGCGCCATTGTACCGGTCCTGAGCGAACTTACAACCCGTAACCGGTGATTAAAAATTCGATTGGGCTCAAGCACTTGTATGGTCCAGATCTGAGCAGGGCTTGCCCCGAGCCGGTTTATGCCAAGCGCCGGCTGCAAACACTCGCCATACTGCGCACCGCTTACATTTTCTGTCAGACGGTGCCTTTTCGTGGTGAAGAAAACTCAGGTTGTGAACTATCAAACGCTGACCGAAGCGCAGCGAAAGCTCCTCGATGGCCTGGAGATACTCCCCGAGCAGCTTCCTTTCTCGGGGGACATCTATTGCGCGTTGAATACTCTGCTCGTGCGGCCGACGGCGGATATCGAAGGGTTCGTGCTGCTGCTCGATGACCAGCCGGTGGGGTTTTTCATGCTCAAGCGTGGGGCGTTTTTGCCGCACTGGGCAACACCGGGCTCTGCCAGCCTGCATGCCTTGCAGATTGACCATCGTCAGCAGGGTCTGGGCCTGGGCAAGATTTTTCTACAGGGTCTCAGTGAGGCCGTGCGCGATACCTGGCCAGATATCGGCCAGATCATGTTGTCGGTGGACGCCGATAACCTGCCAGCATTGAACCTGTACCTCGGCCAGGGCTGGGTGGATACCGGCCAGGCCTATAAGGGCCGGATCGGCTATGAACGACGGCTGGTCCTGACCTTTTGATTGCCTACAGGGGCGCGGGAATCCGCCCTACTGGGCCTGTAATACTTGATCCGCCTTGCCACCGGCATCCTGTATCACCAGATGAATGAAATGCAGCTTGGTGATCACCGCTGGCGACAGCACGAACGGATAAAAATCAGGCTGGCCCATGCTGCGCGACAGCTCGTTGAGCATGCCCGCCAGCTCGATCCAGGCGTTGACGAATGACAGAAATGCAGGCCCGCCAGGGTGCTGCGGGTCGTAAAGGGTTTGCAGCGGGAACGGCTGGTAGTCCAGATCCATATCCCGAGCGCTCATGCCAAAACCGAGGGCGGTGTCCACCGCATCCATCATGTGCAGATAATGCGCCCAGGTTTCCGCCCAGTCTTCCCAGGCATGCATGGTGGCATAGGCACTGACGTAGCTTTCCTGCCAGTTGGCCGGAGCGCCGTGCTGATAATGATGATCGAGCGCCTCGGCATAGCTCGCACGATCGTCGCCGAACAAGTTACGAAAACCCTCTTGCCAATAGGTATTGGCGATCAGTTGGTCCCAATAGTAATGACCAACCTCATGCCGGAAGTGACCGAGCAGCGTGCGGTAGGGTTCGTGCATCTGCACGCGGATCTTTTCCCGATGGTCATCGTCCGCTTCTTTGATATCCAGCGTGATCAGGCCATTGGCGTGGCCTGTGGTGGGCAATTTGCCTTCAAGGTCGACGCCGACAAAATCAAACGCCAGGCCGCGCTCTTCGTCCCGGGTTTTGGGGATGACTTTCAAGCCCAGCGAGATCAGTTGCGCCACCAGACGGCGCTTGGCGGTTTCGACCTTGCACCAGCGTTCGCCGTTTTCCGGAATCGACTGGTCAGGAATAGTCCGGTTCAGGCTGCAAGCGACGCAGAAATCACCGCTGTCATGGGCCGGGAACAGCCAGTTGCAGGCCGCTGCGGTGGTCAGGTTGGCGCAGCGCCGGTACAACCCCGCGCCTGGCTCGTCGCTGAGGCGCCAGGTCTGTTGGTCAGGTCCAGGCTCCAACGCTGCCACCCGGCCCTGCTCCGGCAAATAACCCAAGGCGGCCGTGCAGGCCAGGCATTGAGTGTTGGGAAAGAAAATCGCCTGGCCGCAGCGGCACTGCCAGACCTTACTGTTGCGCCGGGTTTCGCCCAGAAACGGGGCAGCTATCCGCGAGCTGAGCTGTTCGAAAAACCGGTACATGACGATCTCCTGGTGATGCGTGCAAGCACTAGATCATCGGCGGTTGCGGTCGTTCCGTTAGCTTGATCAGCTGCAGATAAATGTGGGAGCGGTGCTTGGTCTGGGCGGCATTCCGACGATAAGAACACCGCAATTCTCAAGTGAACCGCGTCCAGCCTTATCGTCGGAATGCCGCCCAGACCAAGCACCGCTCCCACACATCATTCCACTCCAACCGCGTGTTTTTTCAAAAACCCCACAAACGCGTCTTCATCCAGCACTTTCAGGCCCAGTTCGTTGGCTTTGGTCAGTTTCGAGCCAGCACCGGGGCCTGCAACCACGGTGTGGGTCTTGGCGGAAACGGAGCCGGAGACTTTAGCGCCGAGGCTTTCGAGTTTTTCTTTGGCGACGTCGCGGCTCATCAGCTCCAGCGAGCCGGTCAGCACCCAGGTTTGCCCCGCCAGCGGCAGGCCTTCGACGACTTTCTTCTCGCTCTGCCAGTGCATGCCGAAGTCTTTGAGCTGGGCTTCGATGGCCAGGCCACGCGCAGCGTTTTCAGGGTTATCAAAGAACTCGCGCACGGCCCTGGCCTGTTTCTCGGGCAGCGCCTGACGCATATCCAGCCAGTCAGCCTTGATGATGCCGTCGAGCGAGCCAAACTTATCCGCCAGTTTCTGCGCCGCACCGGGGCCGACCGAAGGAATGTTCAACTTGTCGAGCATGCCGCCCAGCGTTGTGCTGGCGGCGAATTCCGCGCCCAGCTCGCCTTCCTCTCGCAGTTGCAGACCGCGCTCGCCCAGCAGCGCGTCAATGACGTTGCGGTTGTGCTCATCCTCGAAGAAGCTGTGAATTTCGTGAGCCACTTCCAGGCCGACATCCGGCAGATACGTCAGCACCTCAGGCAAGGCCTGCTTGACCCGCTCCAGAGACGCCAGCGAGCGTGCCAGCACCTTGGCGGTCTCCTCGCCGACATCGGGAATGCCCAACGCGTAGATAAACCGCGCCAGGGTCGGCTGCTTGCTGTCTTCGATGGCCTTGAGCAGCTTGTTGCTGGAGATTTCGGCAAAGCCCTCCAGGTCAACGATCTGCTCGTAAGTCAGTGCGTAAAGATCCGCTGGCGAGCCAATCAGTTTTTCATCCACCAGTTGCTCGATGGTCTTGTCGCCCAGGCCTTCGATGTCCATGGCTCGGCGCGAGACGTAATGAATGATTGCCTGCTTGAGCTGCGCGCCACAGGCCAGACGCCCGACGCAGCGGTACACCGCGCCTTCGCTGACGGTTTCCTTGCCCTTGCTGCGTTTGATCAACTGCGTGCGCTCCACGTGGGAGCCACAGACTGGACAGGCCTGCGGGATTTCTACGGCACGGGCGTCTTGCGGGCGGCGTTCCTGCTCCACCTGCACCACCTGAGGTATCACATCGCCTGCGCGGCGAATGATCACCGTGTCGCCGATCATCAGGCCCAGGCGAGCGACTTCGTCCATGTTGTGCAGGGTCGCATTGGCGACAGTCACGCCTGCGACCTTGACCGGTTTCAAGCGCGCAACCGGAGTCACCGCGCCGGTGCGCCCGACCTGAAACTCGACGTCAAGCAACTCGGTGAGCTCTTCCATGGCCGGAAATTTATGAGCGATGGCCCAGCGTGGCTCCCGGGCGCGAAAACCCAGTTCGCGCTGGGATGCCAGGCTGTTGACTTTGAACACCACGCCGTCGATTTCGTAGCTCAGGGCCAGGCGACGCTCGCCAATGTCGCGGTAGTACTCCAGGCATTCATCGATGCCGTCCGCCAGTTTCAGCTCGCGACTGACCGGCATGCCCCAGGCCTTGAGCTGCTTGAGATTGCCAATGTGGGTGTCGGAAATTTCCGCAGAAACCTGGCCCAGGCCATAAGCGCAGAATTCCAGCGGGCGGTTGGCGGTGATCTTCGAGTCCAGCTGACGCAGGCTGCCCGCAGCGGCATTGCGCGGGTTGGCGAAAGTCTTGCCACCGACTTCCAGCTGGGTGGCGTTAAGACGCTCGAATCCGGCCTTGGACATGAATACTTCACCGCGCACTTCCAGCACCTCAGGCCAGCCGCTGCCGTGCAACTTGAGCGGGATGTTGCGCACCGTACGCACATTGATGCTGATGTCCTCGCCCGTGGTGCCGTCGCCACGGGTTGCGCCGCGCACCAAGGCGCCTTCGCGATACAACAGGCTGACCGCCAGGCCGTCGAGCTTGGGCTCGCAGCTGTACTGCACTTTGGCGCCGTTGCCGAACAGGTCGCCCACGGGCAGATCCAGGCCTTCGGTGACCCGGCGGTCGAATTCGCGCATGTCGGTTTCTTCGAAGGCGTTGCCCAGGCTGAGCATCGGCACTTCGTGGCGGACCTGGGTGAAGGCCGATAACGCCGCGCTGCCGACCCGCTGTGTCGGCGAATCCGGGGTCACCAGATGTGGATTCTCTGCTTCCAGCGCCTTGAGTTCGTGGAACAGGCGGTCGTACTCGACGTCCGGAATGCTCGGCTCGTCGAGGACGTGATAGCGGTAGTTGTGCTGATCAAGTTCTGTGCGCAGTTCGAGGATTCGGGTTTCGGCGGCTTTCATGCGGTGTTCTCTTTAAAAGCAAAAGAGCAGCCTAGGCTGCTCAGATGTGGTGCTTCGTCATTCGTTCTGTAGGAGCGCGCTTGCCCGCAATAAGGGCCGGAGGACCTTCATTGCCTGAAAAATCGCCATCGTCCGGATGCGGCCCAGACCAAGCGCGCTCCTACAGGTGATGCGTTAACGACGCTGAGTCAACGCGCGGCGTTCAAACTCGACGATGCGCTGACGGTAGTGCTCGATGGTCTGCGCGGTCATGACGCTACGCTGATCATCTTTCAATTCGCCGTTGAGCTCATGGGCCAGTTTGCGAGCAGCGGCGACCATGACGTCGAAGGCCTGTTTCGGGTGACGCGGACCCGGCAAGCCAAGGAAGAAGCTGACGGCGCGAGTGCTGAAATGGTCGATGTCGTCCAGGTCGAAAACCCCTGGCTTCACGGCGTTGGCCATGGAGAAGAGCACTTCGCCGTTACCCGCCATGCTCTCATGACGATGGAAGATGTCCATTTCACCAAAACGCAGGCCGCTTTCCAGGATGTTCTGCAACAAGGCCGGGCCTTTGAAGCCACTTTCATCACGGCAGATCACGCTGATGACCAGCACTTCCTCAACCGGCGGCAGATCCTTGTCTTCAGTGATGCGCTGCTTGGGTTTGTCATCCTGGAAGTCGTCTTCACTGCCGGTGAACAGGCTCGGGCCGTCCATGTCCAGATTGAGGTCGCCCTGTTGCGGTTCATCCTTGCGCTTGTTGCTGCGTTTGCCCTCGCGAGGGGTCGCGCTCATCGACGGCAAGTCTGCCTCGTCGAGCTGCGGCTCCTTGTGATGGGTGTCCAGCACGCGCGGCGGGCCCAATACCTCGGCGGACGAACCTTCGTCGTCGTCCGGCAGGTTGGAGAAGCTGCGATCAAGCCTGAATTTCAGTTTTCCCTTGCCGCCGCGCATACGGCGCCAGCCATCAAAAAGAATACCGGCAATGACAATAATGCCGATGACGATCAGCCACTCGCGCAGACCGATTTCCATGTAATCCAGTGCCTCTAATGAAGAATGCTAAAAATAAGGGCCTAAACCCCTTTAAAACGTGGTGCCAAGTCTATGTTCTGACTGGCAATTTGCCCACGCGAAAAGAAAAAGTGGACATTAAGCTAGCACGACCAAAGGCAACTTTACACCGTCTGTTACATCTGGTTTGCGTCTAAAGCGATATCTACTGCACAGTCCTTCGCATTCCGGGCAGAGCGCCTACTGTGGCAAGCCCTCTTTCAGGCATCCACCAACGCCATCGCCTCCTCTACATCGACTGCCACCAAACGCGAGCAACCGGGCTCGTGCATGGTCACACCCATGAGCTGATCGGCCATTTCCATGGCGATCTTGTTGTGGGTGATGTAAATGAACTGCACGGTTTGCGACATCTCTTTGACCAACCTCGCATAACGACCGACGTTGGCATCATCCAGTGGCGCATCCACTTCATCGAGCATGCAGAACGGCGCCGGGTTGAGCTTGAAAATGGCAAACACCAGGGCCAATGCCGTCAGCGCTTTCTCTCCGCCGGACAGCAAATGGATCGTGCTGTTCTTCTTGCCCGGTGGCCGCGCCATGATTGTTACCCCTGTATCGAGTAAATCTTCGCCCGTCAGTTCCAAATAAGCCGAGCCACCACCGAAAACTTTCGGGAAAAGTGCCTGAATTCCGCTATTTATCTGATCGAAGGTCTCTTTGAAACGACTGCGCGTCTCTTTATCGATCTTGCGGATCACGTTTTCGAGAGTGTCCAGGGCTTCGACCAGATCGGCATTCTGCGCATCCAGGTAGCGTTTTCGCTCGGACTGCTGCTGATACTCGTCGATGGCCGCGAGGTTGATCGCACCCAGACGCTGAATGCGCCCGGCAATGCGCTCCAGCTCTTCTTCGGCGTCTTTTTCACTGACCTCGCTGGTCAGGGTGGCCAGCACACCGTGCAGGTCGTAACCGGCTTCGAGCAGTTGATCCTGCAAGGAGCTGCGGCGCACCGTCAGCGATTGCCATTCCATGCGCTGCTGTTCCAGTTGGCTGCGCAGCAACTGCGACTGCTGCTCGGCCTGGGTGCGGCGCTTTTCGGCGTCACGCAGCTGCAGATCCGCGTCTTCAAGGGCATTTTTGGCAGTGCGCATTTCGTCGTCCACTGCCATGCGCCGTTCCAGCAATTCTTCGAGCTTCAGGCGCAGCTCTTCCAGAGGGGCTTCACCCTCCTCCAGGTTCAGGTTCAGCTGTTCGCGTTTTTCGGTCAGCCGCTCGGACTGCATCTCCAGACGCTCAAGGGCCTGGCGGGTGGAATCATGCTGGGCGCGCAACGAGCCAAGGCGCACTGCCAGTTGATGGGCGTGATCCTTGTGTTGGCGAGCTTCCTGACGAACCCGGTCCAGCTGTTCGCGCAGGCTGTCGCGCTGCGCCTGGAGCAACTCGCGCTGCTCGGTGTCCAGCGCCATGCTGTCCAGGGCGCCCTGCAATTGCAGGCGCGATTCACCCAGATGCTCGTGCTCCATGGCCCGTTGCTCGCCCAATTCAGCCAGCTCTTCATCCAGCCGGCTACGACGCAGAGTCAGTTGTTCAACCTTGACCCTGGCGGCGGACAATTGGGCGCGCAGCTCACTCTGTTGGCGGGTTTCATCCTGGACTCGACGGCGCAGCTCTTCACGGGATTCTTCCTGGCGCGATTGCTGTTCGCGCAAGCTCAGCAATTGCTCTTCAAGGGTCGCCAGGGTCGCTTCGCGCTCGTCTCGCTCCAGCCCGAGCTGCTGCAATTCCTGGCCGCGGGCCAGCACACCGCTCTGCGCTTCACTGGCGCGCCGAACCCGCAGAAAGTCCCGGCCTACCCAGTAACCATCGCGGCTGATCAGGCTTTGCCCCGCCAACAGTCGATTGCGCTGCGCGAGGGCGTCATCGAGACTTTCCACAGGCAAGACCTGGCCCAGCCAGCTGGACAGGTCCAGCGCACTGTCGACTTTATCCAGCAAGCTGCCAGCCATCCGCGCAGCCTCGCCACCCTGCCTGATCAGGCGCAAATCGCCCTGCTCGAACCCGGCCAGGTCCGATGCATTGAAATCGTCCACCAACACCGCTTGCAGATCTGCGCCGAGCACAGTCTCCACGGCCAGCTCCCAACCCGCCTCGACGCTGAGCTCTTCTGCCAGGCGCGGGCGGTCGGCCAGATCATGGGCCCGTAGCCACTCGGCGGTACCGGTGTCCGGGTCGAGCGCGGCTTGCTGCAAGGCTTCCAGTGAAGCCAGTCGACCATTGAGGCGCTGCAGTTCACCCTGAGCCTGCTGCTGCGCCTGATTGGCCTGTTGCAGCTCATTACGCAGTTGCTCAAGGCGCTCGACTGCTTGTTCTTCGCCGACGTGCAACTCTTCGAGGGTCATCTCGCGGGTGGCGAGGTCTTCGTCCAGTTGAGCAATCGCTGCGTCTTCCGGGTCAGCCTTGAGCAACGCCAGCTCCTCACCCAAACGTCGCTGGCGTTCGGCCAGACGTTCGAGGCTGCTCTCCAGTTGCTGAATCCGCGACTGCTGCACCTCGGCCTGACGTCGTGGCTCGGCGGATTGCAGGTTGAAACTGTCCCACTGTTCTTGCCAGCCGTGCATGGCGCTTTCGGCGTCTTCCAGCGAAGCGGCGGACTCCTCGGCGGCGGCGCTGGTCATCTCCTGTTCGGGTTCGAGCATTTCCAGCTCTTCGCCCAGGGTCGCCAGCAAGGTGCGGTCGTGGCCCAGGTGGGATTCGGTTTCCTGGCGGGCGCGCTCGGCTTCGCGCAGGTCGTCCTGCAGTTGCCGCAGACGTTGCTGGCCGTGCTGGATGCTCTGTTCGACCCGGGCGATGTCGCCGCCGACCGAATAGAAGCGGCCCTGCACGACATTGAAGCGCTCTGACAGGTCATGGTGGCCATCGCGCAAGCGCTCGATGCTCGCGTCGGCACTGCGCTGGTCAGCCACCAGTGCCTCGAAACCGATTTCCTGGTTGCCGATCACTGCTTCACGCTGGCCGACCTGCTCGTTCAGGGCCTGCCAGCGCAAGGCAGACAGCTGCGCCTTGAGCTGGCGCTCTTCGGCTTTGTATTCCTGATACTTCTCGGCGGCCTGCGCCTGACGGTGCAGGCGTTCGAGCTGGCGTTCCAGCTCTTCGCGCAGGTCGGTAAGACGCGCCAGGTTCTCGTGGGTGCGGCGGATGCGGTTTTCGGTTTCCCGGCGGCGCTCCTTGTACTTGGAGATGCCGGCGGCTTCTTCGATGAAATTGCGCAGGTCTTCGGGCTTGGCCTCGATCAGCTTGGAGATCATGCCCTGCTCGATGATCGAGTAGCTGCGCGGACCCAGGCCAGTGCCGAGGAAGATATCGGTGATATCACGCCGACGGCACTTGCTGCCGTTCAGGTAATAGGTGTTCTGGCTGTCGCGGGTGACTTTGCGGCGAATGGAGATTTCCGCGTAGCTGGCGTATTCGCCCACCAGGGTGCCGTCGGAGTTGTCGAAGACCAGCTCGATGCTTGCCTGGCTCACCGGCTTGCGGCTGGTGGAGCCGTTGAAGATGACGTCGGTCATCGACTCGCCGCGCAGGTTCTTGGCCGAGCTTTCGCCCATAACCCAGCGCACGGCGTCAATGATGTTGGATTTGCCGCAACCGTTGGGGCCAACCACCGCCGCCATGTTACTGGGGAAGTTCACCGTGGTGGGGTCGACGAAGGATTTGAACCCCGCCAGCTTGATGCACTTCAGGCGCATGCGATCAGCCCGCGTCCAGAGCCGCAAGCACCAGTTGGCAACTGCGCTGGCCGTAGTCAGTCAGGACGCTGCGCACCTGGACTGTGTCGCGGGCCAATACCGCGGCGAGCAACTGGTCGAACAGGGTCAGGTAATCCTGCATCTCGGCCTTACGCTGATCCAGCGCCAGGTAATAGCAACGACTCATGGACGGCTGCAGGTTGTCGACGGTCTCTTGCAGATATGGGTTATTGGCGAACGGATAGGCAGCGCGCATGACGTTGAAGCAGTCTTCGACAAAAGCTTTGACGTCCTGGCGCTCATAGCTGGCAATCAGCCGCTGCTGGATCTGCAGGAAAGTCGCCAGGTCGCCCTGCTCCTTCCAGTGCTCGGCGACAGCGATGCCCAGCAGCACATACAGCTCGCTCATCAAGGTGCACAGGCTTTGCACGTTGTGCGTATCGAGCACGGTCACTTGCGCACCACGGCGTGGCAGGATCGCCACCAGATGGCGACGCTCAAGGATCAATAAGGCTTCGCGCACCGAACCACGGCTGACATTCAAGGCCTGCGTGACTTTTTGTTCCTGGATGCGCTCTGCGGGCTTGAGTTCGCCCCGAATGATCCGCTCGGCAATATGGTGAGCGATTTGCTCAGCGAGGCTGTCCGGCGCCTTGAACGTCATGTCTATCCCAACCCGGTGTAATAAGCGGCGAAGTGTATCGCAACGCAGGCCAATGGCGCAGGGCCATGGCGCTGGAAACTGGCACGAAATAAGCAAAACTTTGCCCAGTTCGTTTCAATTCACTTCATTTGCGACCCTGGCTCAGCGCCTGGAGACTGAAAACGACGCTTCCTGACCTAAGAGTCAGAAACGAATTGACCCGATAGTCAGACCTGATAGATTCAACGACATGCTCGATGACCACCAACGATGACCAGAAACACTGTGCCGGGGACTTGCCGTGATCCAATTTCTTTTAAATGACGAGGTGCGCACCGAGCATGCTCTGGACCCCAACCTCACCGTCCTCAATTACCTGCGCGAGCACCTGCACAAGCCCGGCACCAAAGAAGGCTGCGCCAGCGGCGATTGCGGCGCGTGCACGGTGGTGGTCGGCGAACTGCACACCGACCCGTCCGGCCAGGACAGTCTGCGTTATCGCAGCCTCAATTCGTGCCTGACCTTTGTCGCGTCCCTGCACGGCAAGCAGTTGATCAGCGTTGAAGACCTCAAACATCAAGGCAAGCTGCACAGCGTGCAGCAGGCGATGGTCGATTGCCACGGCTCACAGTGCGGTTTTTGCACCCCCGGTTTTGTGATGTCGCTGTTTGCCTTGCAGAAAAACAGCACACAGGCCGACGCCCATGCCGCGCACGAAGCACTGGCCGGCAATCTGTGCCGCTGCACCGGCTACCGGCCGATTCTGCAGGCGGCCGCGCAATCCTGCTGCCAGCGCCAACCGGACCAGTTCGATCAGCGCCAGGCGCAGACGATCGCCCGCCTGCGCAGCATTGCGCCCAGTTCGACCGGCGAGCTGGCAAACGCTGACAGGCGCTGCCTGGTGCCACAGACCGTGGCCGATCTGGCCAGCCTGTATGAAGCCAACCCTCAGGCGCGGCTGCTGGCGGGCGGCACGGATCTGGCGCTGGAGGTCACTCAGTTGCATCGGGCGCTACCGGTGATGATCTACGTCGGCAATGTTGCCGAGCTCAAACGCATCGAGCACGTTGACGGCCATCTGGAGATCGGCGCGGCGACGCCGTTGACTGATTGTTACGCTGCCTTGAACGCCGAGTACCCGGACTTTGGCGCGCTACTGCAGCGCTTCGCCTCGTTGCAGATTCGCAATCAGGGCACGCTGGGCGGCAACATCGGCAACGCCTCGCCCATCGGTGATTCGCCGCCACTGCTCATCGCCCTGGGTGCACAGCTGGTACTGCGCAAAGGCCAGAGTCGTCGCACCCTGGCGCTGGAGGATTACTTCATCGACTACCGGGTGACAGCACGTCAGGAAAGCGAATTCATCGAAACCATCATCGTGCCCAAGGCCGATGCCCGGCGGGCGTTCCGTGCCTACAAAGTGTCAAAACGGCTGGACGATGATATTTCAGCGGTTTGCGCGGCCTTCAATCTGCACATTGAAGACGGGCAGGTCCTTGAGGCCCGGGTCGCCTTTGGCGGCATGGCGGCGATCCCGAAACGTGCCAGTGCCTGCGAGCAGGCCTTGAACGGCTCGCCGTGGACATCCGAAACCGTGGAAAAGGCCTGTGCCGCACTGGCCGACGACTTCACCCCGCTGTCGGATTTCCGCGCCAGCAAGGAGTACCGCCTGCTCAGCGCCCGAAACCTGCTGCGCAAATACTTCATCGAGCTGCAAACACCCCACATCCAGACGCGGGTAACGGCTTATGTCTAACCACACCGCACCCAAATCCCAAGCTGAGATGATCGCCCTGTTCCAGCAGGACCTGACCACCGGCGTCGGCCGCAGCGTCAAGCATGACAGCGCTGATAAACACGTCTCAGGCGAAGCGGTGTATATCGACGATCGGCTGGAGTTCCCCAATCAACTGCATGTGTATGCGCGTTTGTCCGACCGTGCTCATGCGCGGATCATCAGCGTCGACACCGCGCCTTGCTACGCTTTTGAAGGCGTGCGTATCGCCATCACTCACGAAGACATCCCCGGCCTGAAAGACATCGGCCCCTTGCTGCCCGGCGATCCGTTGCTGGCCATTGATAAAGTCGAGTTTGTCGGCCAGCCGGTGCTGGCCGTGGCAGCCCGCAGCCTGGAGATTGCCCGTCAGGCGGCCATGGCGGCGGTGATCGAGTACGAAGATCTGGAACCGGTGCTGGATGTGGTTCAGGCCCTGCGCGAAAGACACTTCGTACTCGACAGCCACAGCCATCAACGCGGTGATTCAGACGCTGCACTGGCCGCCGCCGAGCACCGCATTCAGGGCAATCTGCACATTGGCGGGCAGGAACACTTTTATCTGGAGACGCAGATATCGTCGGTCATGCCCACTGAAGACGGCGGCATGATCGTCTACTGTTCCACCCAGAACCCCACCGAAGTGCAGAAGCTGGTCGCCGAAGTGCTGGACGTGTCCATGGCCAGGATCGTGGTCGACATGCGCCGCATGGGCGGCGGGTTTGGCGGCAAGGAAACCCAGGCCGCCAGCCCCGCCTGTCTGTGCGCCGTGGTAGCGCGTCTTACCGGGCAACCGACCAAGATGCGCTTGCCGCGAGTCGAAGACATGCTGATGACGGGCAAGCGTCACCCCTTCTATATCGAATACGACGTGGGCTTCGACAACGATGGGCGCCTGCACGGCATCGCGCTGGATCTGGCGGGCAATTGTGGCTATTCGCCGGACTTGTCCGCCTCCATCGTCGACCGCGCAATGTTCCATGCCGATAACGCGTATTACCTGGGCGACGCCACGATCAACGGCCATCGCTGCAAGACCAACACCGCGTCCAACACCGCCTATCGAGGCTTCGGCGGCCCCCAGGGCATGGTTGCGATTGAAGAGGTCATGGATTGTATTGCCCGTTACCTGGGCAAGGATCCGCTGGCCGTGCGCAAGACCAATTACTACGGCAAGACCGAGCGCAACGTCACCCATTACCACCAGACCGTCGAGCACAACATGCTCGAAGAAATGACCGCCGAACTGGAAGAATCCAGCCAGTACGCCGAGCGCCGGGAAGCGATTCGCCTGTTTAACGCCAGCAGCCCGATTCTGAAAAAGGGTCTGGCGCTGACCCCGGTCAAATTCGGTATTTCCTTTACTGCCAGCTTTCTCAACCAGGCCGGTGCGTTGATCCACATCTACACCGACGGCAGCATCCACTTGAACCACGGCGGCACGGAAATGGGTCAGGGCTTGAACGTCAAAGTCGCCCAGGTGGTGGCTGAGGTGTTTCAGGTCGACATCGAGCGTATTCAGATCACCGCCACCAACACTGACAAGGTGCCCAACACCTCGCCGACCGCGGCTTCGAGCGGCACCGACCTGAACGGCAAGGCGGCGCAAAACGCGGCGGAAATTCTCAAGCAACGGCTGATTGAATTTGCCGCCAGGCACTTCAAAATCGAAGAGGCTGACGTCGAGTTTCGCAACGGCCACATTCGCGCTGGCGAGCAGATCGTCTCGTTTGAATCCCTGGCGCAATTGGCGTGGATGGGCCAGGTGTCGCTGTCCAGCACCGGCTATTACAAGACGCCGAAAATCTATTACGACCGCAGTCAGGCTCGTGGTCGGCCGTTTTATTACTTCGCCTTTGGCGCCGCCTGCAGCGAAGTGATCGTCGATACCCTGACCGGCGAATACAAGATGTTGCGCACCGACATCCTGCATGACGTCGGCGCGTCGCTGAACCCGGCCATCGACATCGGCCAGGTCGAGGGCGGCTACATTCAGGGCATGGGCTGGCTGACCACCGAAGAGCTGGTGTGGAATGACAAAGGCAGGCTGATGACCAACGGCCCGGCGGGTTACAAGATCCCGGCGGCTGCCGACATGCCGCTGGACCTGCGAGTCAAGCTGGTGGAAAACCGCAAGAACCCGGAAGACACGGTGTTCCACTCCAAGGCCGTGGGCGAGCCGCCGTTCATGCTCGGCATTAGCGCCTGGTGTGCGATCAAGGATGCGGTGGCGAGCCTGGCTGACTACCGCTTTCAACCAAAGATCGACGCGCCCGCAACGCCGGAAAAAGTGTTGTGGGGGTGTGAGCAGATGAGACTGGTGAAAAGTGGTCATCTTGACCCGGCGCTGATCGGCACGACAGTTTAATTTAGGCGCTGGCATCGGCGTTATCGCGAGCAAGCTCACTCCTACAGTTGGACGCGAGCCTCTGTAGGAGTGAGCTTGCTCGCGATAACGCCGGAACAGCCAATAAAGATTTTGGAGAAGCGAAGCCATGAACAACTGGATCAGCGCCCTCGCCGACCTGCAAGCCCAGGGTGAACCCTGTGTGCTGGTGACTATCATCGAAGAACTCGGCTCGACCCCGCGCAATGCCGGTTCCAAGCTGGTGGTCAGTGCCGAGCGGATTTTCGACACCATCGGTGGCGGCCATCTGGAATACAAGGCCATGGAAATCGCCCGGCAAATGCTTGCCAGCCGCAGCCAGGATACCCGCCTGGAACGCTTCAGCCTGGGCGCGAGCCTGGGCCAGTGTTGCGGCGGGGTCAATGTGCTGCTGTTCGAACCCATGGGCCAGCCGCACGCGCAGATCGCGGTATTTGGTGCAGGTCATGTTGGCCGGGCGCTGGTGCCGTTGCTCGCCAGCCTGCCCTGCCAGGTGCGTTGGATTGACTCACGGCAACAGGAGTTTCCGGCGCAGATGCCAGAAGGTGTGCGCCAGATCATCGCCGAAGACCCCCTGGATGAGGTGGACGAATTGCCCAAGGGCAGCTACTGCATTGTCATGACTCACGATCATCAGCTGGACCTGGCACTGACCGCCGCGATTCTCAAGCGCGGCGACTTTGCCTATTTCGGGTTGATCGGCTCAAAGACCAAGCGGGCCAGATTCGAACACCGGTTGCGTGATCGTGGCTTCGATCAGGCACTACTGCAACGCATGCGCTGCCCCATGGGCTTGAGTGAAGTCAAAGGCAAATTGCCCATCGAGATTGCGGTGTCCATCGCCGCCGAGGTCATTGCCACCTACAACGTCAACTTCGGTCAGCACAGCGCTGGAGCCGAGCCGATTGCCAAACTGCTGCCGGTGTCTCGACGTAGCCAGGCGCTATGAGAGGTGCAGCAATGTGGCACCGAAACAGTGAACCTGTGGGAGCGAGCTTGCTCGCGAAGGCGGTGTTTCGGCTAAAAGATATGTCCAAGTATTACGGCCCCTTCGCGAGCAAGCTCGCTCCCACAAAGAAACCTGAACTCCACGAGTTATACGTTTTGACAGGAACTCTATGACCCCCAGCAAGAAAGCCTACCGCGCCGCCATCCTGCACAGCATCGCCGACCCGGCCGAGGTCGGCATCGAAGCGTCCTATCAGTATTTCGCCGATGGCCTGATGCTGGTGGAAGACGGCAAGATTGTCGGCATTGGCAATGCGGCCGAACTGCTAGCGACCTTGGGCAACGATGTCGAAGTGACCGAATACAGCGACGCGCTGATCACTCCAGGCTTTATCGACACCCATATCCATCTGCCGCAAACCGGCATGGTCGGTTCCTACGGCGAGCGCCTGCTGGACTGGCTCAACACCTACACCTTCCCTTGCGAAAAGCAGTTCGCTGACGCCGAGCATTCGGCCGACGTGGCGGACATTTTCCTCAAGGAGCTGCTGCGTAACGGCACCACCACCGCCCTGGTATTTGGCAGCGTGCACAAGGAGTCCGTTGAAGCGTTTTTCCAGGCGGCAGAGAAGCTCAACCTGCGCATGATCGCTGGCAAGGTCATGATGGATCGCAACGCCCCGGACTACCTCACCGACACCGCCGAATCTGGCTATGCCGACAGCAAGGCGCTGATCGAGCGCTGGCATGGTAAAGGCCGTTTGCACTACGCGGTCACGCCACGCTTTGCGCCCACCAGCACCCCGGAACAACTGACGCTGGCCGGGCAATTGCTCAGCGAATACCCGGATCTGTACATGCAGACCCACATCAGCGAAAACGTCGAGGAGGTGCAATGGGTCAAGGCCCTGTTCCCCGAGCGCAGTGGTTACCTGGATGTGTATGACCACTACAAACTGCTCGGCGAGCGCTCGGTGTTCGCCCATGGCGTGCACCTGTGCGACGCGGAGTGTGCGCGTCTGGCCGAGACCGGCTCAGCGATTGCGTTCTGCCCCACATCCAACCTGTTTCTGGGCAGCGGTCTGTTCAATCTGCCGATGGCTGAAAGGCACAAGGTCAATGTTGGAGTGGGCACAGATGTGGGCGGCGGCACCAGCTTTTCGATCCTGCAAACCCTTAACGAGGCCTACAAAGTGATGCAGATGCAGGGTGCGAAACTCAGCCCGTTCAAGTCGCTGTACCTGGCCACGCTGGGCGGCGCACGGGCCTTGCGGCTGGAAGACCGGATCGGCAGTTTGCAGGCGGGCAATGAGGCCGACTTCCTGGTGCTGGATTACCACGCTACGCCGCTGTTGTCGTATCGTTTGAAGCAATCGAAAGACATCGCCGAGACGCTGTTTGTGCTCATGACCCTGGGGGATGACCGGGTAGTGCAGCAGACTTATTCGGCGGGGAGTCTGGTGCACAGCAGGAGCTGAAACTGTCCTATAAGGAGCTGACCGAGGTTACGCGGGCTGCGAAAGCGGTGTGCCAGACACGCCACTGTTCGCAGCCTGCGGCAGCTCCTACAGGTATCAACCGGGCCTATTCTTGCCCAACCTCAAATGCGAAAACACTGCATGCAGATCATCCGAGGCGCCTTCATCGTCCAGGTTGAGTTTGCTATCGATGTGATCCATGTGATGCATCATCAGCTCCACCGCGAGCCGGGCATCCCGGGCTTCGATGGCGTCGATCAGACGGTTATGTTCATCCCAGGAACAGTGCGACCGACTGCCGTTTTCATACTGGGCGATGATCAAAGAGGTTTGCGACACCAGACTGCGCTGAAAGCTGATCAGCGGCGCGTTGTTTGCCGCCACCGCCAGCTGCAGATGAAACTCCCCTGACAAGCGAATCCCCGCACCCCGGTCGCCGCGGGCAAAACTGTCGCGCTCGTCACTGACCATCTGCCGCAACCCGGCCAGTTGCTCGCTGTTGGCATGCTCGACGGCCAGCTCGGTAATGGCCTTTTCCACCAGACGCCGGGCAAAAAACACCTCGCGCGCTTCTTCGATACTGGGGCTGGCGACCACCGCACCGCGATTGGGCCGCAGCAACACCACGCCTTCATGACCCAGCCGCGACAGTGCCCGGCGAATGATCGTGCGGCTGACGCCAAAGATCTCACCCAGCGCCTCTTCACTCAGCCGGGTCCCCGGGGCCAGACGCTGTTCGAGAATCGCCTCGAAAATATGCGCGTACACCCCCTCATCCTGGGTACCGGTACGACCTGACTTGGGCACACGGGGCTGTTTCTTGAGCAGTGGCAAGGGTTCGTTCATGAGCGCTCGCGGGCAGTCGGCGAAAAAATGTCTGCGCATTGTACACAGCGTGTTCTCCACCAGGCATTGCGCAACTCAAGCGCAATACCAGGAAGCTATCAGTGGCTGTCGCCGGAAATCTGATCAGGCAGGCGTATGACAAAAACCTGAGTGGCTCTGTCCGTCTGGCTACGGATATTGGTGCCGCCCATCAGGTTGACCAGCGTACCTTGTTGCCTGGCGCGCTGCAGGTCGGCCGTGACGGGGTGGCCCGCAGCACTGCGGATCAGTTGCTCGACCAGGCCGTCGCCCTCGGTAAGCGGACGAAATGCACCCGCCGGCATGGTCGTCAGGTTCGAACCCGAAGCGCGGCGCAGGTACATCAAGTACATTTCATCCTGCCCTGGGCGACGAAAAACCATGAAGTCACGATGACCGACACGCAGCCGGTTATGCAGGACTGTGTAGCCACTGCGGGTCAGAACATCCTCCATCAGGCCGCGCAGCCCTCTCATCCCCTCCGGACCCAGAGCACCGGACACGGAGCTGATCAGCCACTCGGTCGTCGATGGGTAATGAGTGTCGAAATCCAGCCGCTGAAAGGTGTCCAGCGAGGCTTCGTAGGAAATGTTCCAGCTCAAGCGACCGTCGGGATTGACCTGCGGGTGCGCTTTGTTGAGCATCAGCAGCGGGTCGTTGAGGTGCGCCACCGGCGTTGTCTCACCGGCACGCCATGCGTTGAGGGTCGCTTTCAGGTTGATCATGCGCGTGGCGGTTATACCGGTCGTTGACGGGTCAGCCATCTCGTACAGTTTTTGCGCCAGCACCACATTTGTGGTGTCGGTGAACCCCGGACGGGCTTCGCTGATGTACGTCTCGATCTGCCGGCTGAACAGCGGGCCCTCCGTTACCCACTGCCGGGCTGCGACCTGATACTTGACCATCATCGGTTGCTCGCGAGGGTTTCGCCGAATCACTTCGTTGAGTTCGGCGAAACTGCGGCATGCGGCCTGCGCCCGGGGATTGCGAATGAACACCGTGTGGGTCCGCCGCTGACCGCCCGGCGGCAGAATCTCGTAGAACTTCTCGTCAATCCGGATCACATGGCAACCCTGAATGCCGTCCAGCCGGTAAATGGGCGGGCTTGTGCTGACCTGATCCATCACCGTCAAATCGGCCACTGGTTTTTCCCAGTCCTTCCAGACATCGACGTTGGCCGCTGCACGAGAAGACCCCGCAACCGGTTGTGCGGGCAGGCGCTCCGGTTCGGCACGCGGTGTGTCGGGTTCCTTGCGTTTGCTCGGACCGGCCACGGGGGTTGCTGGAGGCGCTGATGGGCGTCGATATTGCTCGGCCCATTCCGGTAAGGCTTTGGTTTTTCGGTAATGCTCAGCGAGCAGCAGCTCCATGCGCTGCTGCTGATCAACCGGAAACTCAAACTGATCCAGCAGTTCGCGCGCCTGTTTGCGCGCAAAGGTACTGCTGGCATGCGCTTCGACGAGCAGCACCTCAGCGATCATCGAACGCCCGCCGCCCTTGAGGCCCACATCGCTGTGCGGCAACCACTGACCCTGAACCAGACGCACGGGCTGCTCATAGCCACGAGCGGCGGTCTTTTTCAGGCGCAGAGTCTGTTCATCCGGACGTCGGAAAACCTGATACACCCTGGCGTCCTGATAAATGAACAGCTCGCCGTTTTTCAGCCAAGTACCAGTGTCCCGACCGGTCTGGGGGACGGCATCAAGCAACGAGCTGTCGACCTCATACCCGGTGAAGAGGTTTTTCCCCGCGCTCTGGCGGACCATCGAGGGCAGCGTGCGCGTCAGCCCTGCCGCTTGCCGCAGCCGGGTGGCCCGGCGTGCCGCCAGCGCCAGCGCGGCTACAGTGCCCGCCCCCGGAATCACGCAAAACAACACGTCCATCACGCACAGCAGCGTGCTACCGGCGAGCAACAAACCGTCGTCGAGCTGTCCGGCGCGAAAGGCTTTGCTCGACGCCTGGCTGTCGCTCCAGCCGTCCTGCACGCTGAACAGCACGCCCAGACCCGGCATGAACGAGATCACGCCTCTGAAAAACATCAGATACAGCAGGTTGCTGCGCTGGCGACGCTCGCCCTTTAGGTCGTGATTGCTGCGCGCCAATACCCGGGATTGTTCGTAGAGCAGGGCTTCACGAACGTGCAGTTGCTGCTCGCTGATCAACAGATCCAGCGCCGGTACGATGGCGATAAAGCCCTCGAACCCGCGACGCAGCGCTTCGTGGATATAGCTCACGGCGGCGGCTTGCTCCGTTGCCTCTTCGACACAGGACGCCAGCCAGTCGACCCGCGCCGGAAAACGCAACAGGCTGCTGATCAGCCGCTCGCGCGCCTGTTGCAGGCTGCTGGCCTCGATCAGGCATTCACCGTCCGGCACCTGTGGCAAATACACCAGCACCCTGGCGCTGGCACTGTGCTCGATGACGCTGATGCCGCGCAGGGTCCGGCTACTGCGCTCGCCGGTTACGGCCTGACCCGGTTTGAACACCAGGCGGCTGATGAAAACCCCGGCACGGCTAAGCTCGGCGGTCGATCTCGCCTGCGCGGCCTGCGCCAGCAGCGCATAGCCAGCCTCGCTCAACAGCTTGCGTTGTCGGGCGCAGAAACCCTCCAGGACGATGTTCAGTTCGTAGGCCTTGATCATCAACTCGGCATGGGTAACTGATGCCGGTGAGCGCAGCCGGAACACCGAGCGCAACACTGTGCGGTACTGCCCGGCGATATCCAGTTCGGGAATTATCCCGAGCAGGTAATCGCCGGTAACCCGCTGCAAACCCGCCAGGTTGGGTTGTGGTGGATATTCAACCTTGAGCATGCCGAGCCGTGCCCGGCTGCTTGCATCGTTGACATCCACGTTCTGCCGGGCCAGCTCGGACAGGCTCGAACGCACCCGCGACTGGCTGCCTTGCCAGGGCTTGTGGTGCAGGGCGCTGCCAAATTGCGGGTCGATATCGACGTGACGATGGACGCTTGCCGGCAGATCAATCAGCAGTTGGTCGGCGTCGACGTCCAGCCCAAGGTCGTGTTTGAGTCGAGCGTTCAGCCGTTGCGCGGTAAAGGCTTCAAAGGTGGGGAGATGCTCCGCCAGATGCGACTCCAGCCGCGCCGCTGCATCATGAAACCCGGCGAGCAAGCGGGCATAGGTCTGGCGTGTTTCAAGAGGGGAATCGAGCAGCCAGCCGGGCAATTGCGGCACCAGTTCGGCGGTGCGTTGCTGTTCGGCAATCAGGTCAATGGCCCGCTCGCGGGTTTCGTCCAGGGCGACGCCCAGATTGCGCACCCATCCATCGTGATCCCTGTGTTGGCGTGGGAGCGAGCTTGCTCGCGAAGAGGCCTGTCCATCCAATATTTGTTCAGCGACCGAAACGCTGCTATAGCGGGCAAGCGCGCTCCTGAAGGTTTCATAGCCCTTCAATTGGGCATTCACTCCATACTGAATCGGCTGCACGGTGATCACCCGGGTCACCAGCTTGATCGGCTCCGCCATGGCAGCCTCGCGTCGAGGCTGGCTGACGTGCTGCCACAAGCAGGTTTCATTGCCCGCCATCAGGGTGAACCCCAGTTGTTCCTTGAGCGCTTTGAGCGAAAAAAACTTCTGCAGGCCGCCCTCTTCACCCGGCACATACAGCAAGGCCGGCTGGTTGATGCCGGGGCTTTTCAGCGCCTGTTCGGTGGTGATGATCAGCACCCCGCCAAACACCGTCGGCTCGTCCGGATCGCCGACGCCGATATCCAGGTGCAGCACGTCATCGTCCGGTTCATCCGCCAGCCCTACTACGTAACGCAGGCGTTGCAGGTCCGCCGCATCGAGCGTCCCTTCGCAGCGCTGTAACTGAGCCTGGGCCAGCAAAGCCGCCTGGCGCTGTTGAACCAGTTGCGCAGTGAGGTTCAATAAGTCGTGGCTGTGGAGCGGCGGTTCAAGCAGCGTGCGGATGACCTGGCCAGCAGCATGAAATTGCTGACGCCAGGCCTGATAAACGGACATCGCCTCGGTCTGTTCACACGCTTGCCCAAGATGCTCGAGAATGCGCTGTTGGTGCTCGGCAACGCGCCGCTGGTTGAGGCTGTCGGGAAAGGTCTGCGGCAGGCTGTGGAAGGCGATTAAATCATCGGCCAGGCCGAGCCATGGGGCGTTGGCTGGCGAGGTAGCCAGGCGTGTTGAATCGTTCATGGGCAATACTCCATCGATCAAGGTCGCTGGAGCTTGGCGAAATCATGCCCGGCCAAGGGGCTACATAACTATTGCAGAGACACACTCATCAACTGCCGCGATAAGTCGAATAGCTGTAGGGCGAAACCAGTAACGGCACATGGTAGTGCTCCTGAGCCGCATCGATCCCGAAACGCAGCACCACCACGTCGAGAAAGGCCGGCTGGGCCATTGATGTGCCGCGTGCCCGGTAATAATCACCTACGTGGAACTGCAACTGGTACACACCGCACTGGTAGTCCGCGCCTTGCAGCAACGGCACATCGCAGCGGCCGTCGCTGTTGGTCAGCGCCCTGACGAGCAGCACCGGGGTTTCGCCCTCCATGCGGTACAGCTCAATATGGATAGCGTTACCCGGACAGCCATGCGCGGCATCCAGTACGTGCGTTGTCAATTTGCCCATGACCGATCAGTGCCCCGTTTCTCAAGATGTGATAACGCCCGCGCACCATTAAAGTGCTGGCGAGCGAGCGTGCGCTGCAGAATTAAGACAGTTTTCAAAAAAGCTGTACACAATAAAAAGTGCCTCGCGACGCCAGTCGGTCAGGGCGCCTGGA
Source organism: Pseudomonas viridiflava (assembly GCF_900601905.1). GTDB lineage: Bacteria > Pseudomonadota > Gammaproteobacteria > Pseudomonadales > Pseudomonadaceae > Aquipseudomonas. Next base: position 61,548 of record NZ_UWFA01000380.1, on the reverse strand, counting down.
TTTCCCCCCGTGTTAGCGGGACTTGCGGAATTAAATGGATTTTCCACGGATAAGCTGACCAGTCAGGCAAGTTTCTTGCAGCGCTTTTTGCTCAGCGCGAAGGAACTGATGGATTAATACAACTGGCTACAATCTATTATAGGGTTTGTATACAATCAGCACTTCGCACGCTGGCCCCGAACATAAGGAAACTTCCGTGAGCGCCGACTACCCTCGTGACCTGATCGGTTATGGCAGCAATCCGCCCCACCCGCAATGGCCCGGCAATGCACGCATCGCTCTGTCCTTTGTGCTTAATTACGAGGAAGGCGGCGAGCGCAATATCCTGCATGGCGACAAGGAATCCGAAGCGTTCCTTTCAGAGATGGTCTCGGCGCAGCCGTTGCAGGGCGAGCGCAACATGAGCATGGAATCGCTCTACGAGTACGGTAGCCGCGCAGGCGTCTGGCGCATCCTGAAGCTGTTCAAACAGTTTGATATTCCCCTGACCATCTTTGCCGTGGCCATGGCTGCCCAGCGCCACCCGGACGTGATCCGCGCCATGGCTGCCGACGGTCATGAAATCTGCAGTCACGGTTATCGCTGGATCGACTATCAGTACATGGACGAGGCCAAAGAGCGCGAGCACATGCTCAAGGCCATCCGCATCCTCACCGAAATCACCGGCGAGCGCCCACTGGGCTGGTACACCGGCCGCACCGGGCCCAACACCCGGCGCCTGGTCATGGAGGAAGGTGGCTTCCTGTATGACTGCGACACCTATGACGACGACCTGCCTTACTGGGAACCGAACAACCCGACCGGCAAGCCGCACCTGGTGATCCCTTATACCCTGGACACCAATGACATGCGCTTCACCCAGGTCCAGGGCTTCAACAATGGCGAGCAGTTTTTCCAGTACCTCAAGGACGCGTTCGACGTGCTGTATGCCGAGGGCAGCGAGGCACCTAAGATGCTTTCCATCGGTCTGCATTGCCGCCTGATTGGCCGCCCGGCGCGGCTGGCCGCCCTCAAGCGCTTTATCGAATACGCCAAAGGCCATGAGCAGGTCTGGTTCACCCGTCGGGTCGATATCGCCCGTCATTGGCACGCTGAGCATCCGTATCAGCCGGAGCCATTGAAATGAGCCGCTTTGCAACGCTGCAACCTTCGACGTTGAGCCGTGACGAGTTCATTGCAACCTTTGCCGACATCTACGAGCATTCGCCGTGGGTTGCCGCCGCTGTTTACGATCAGGGCCGGGTCAGCGATCTGGACGATATACAGACCCTGCACGCGCGGATGAGCGAGATTCTGCTCAACGCCGATCATGCCCGGCAACTGGCATTGATCAACGCCCACCCGGACCTTGCAGGCAAAGCGGCGGTGCAAGGTCAATTGACTCAAGCAAGCTCAAGCGAACAGGCCGGGGCGGGGATTCATGAGTGCACACCTGAAGAGTTTCAGCGCTTTACCGAACTCAACGATGCGTACAAATCCCGCTTCGCCTTCCCGTTCATCATGGCGGTCAAGGGCAGCAATCGACACCAGATACTCGCCGCCTTCGAAACCCGCATTCATAATCCGCTGGATGCCGAATTTGCCTGCGCCCTGGCCGAGATCAACAAGATTGCCCTGTTTCGTTTGCAAGCCCTTTAACCGCCCTCTTCCCGGCAAAGACCCAAGGTAGACAAAAAGAATGAAAGCTTACGCAGCGCCCTTCGAGAAGTTCGTCAACCTGGCCGATGCGCGCCTGGGTACCAAAATCCTCTCCGTGACCGATGACTGGTTTGCCGACGCCAACCGCCTGTTCCAGCCCACCCCGGCGGTGTGGAAGGAAGGCGTGTTCGACGATAACGGCAAGTGGATGGACGGCTGGGAGTCGCGCCGCAAACGCTTTGAAGGTTACGACAGCGCCGTGATCCGCCTGGGCGTGCCCGGCTCGATCAAGGGCGTGGATATCGACACCTCGTTCTTCACCGGCAACTATCCGCCGTCGGCCTCCCTGGAAGCCTGCTTCCTGACGTCGGGCGAACCGGACGAAAATACCCAGTGGACGGAAATCCTCTCGGCAGTGGAACTCAACGGCGACAGCCACCACTACCACGCCATCACTGACGACCAGGCATTCAGCCACCTGCGCTTCAACATCTACCCGGATGGCGGCATCGCTCGACTGCGGGTCTATGGCGTGCCGTTTCGCGACTGGTCGGCGGTGGGCGAAAACGAACAGCTCGATCTGGCCTCGGCCCTCAACGGCGGCCGCGCCCTGGCCTGCTCCGACGAGCATTACGGCAGCATGAGCAACATCCTCAACCCGGGCCGTGGCGTGAACATGGGCGACGGCTGGGAAACCGCACGACGCCGTACGCCGGGCAACGACTGGGTGATCATCGCCCTGGGCCATGCCGGGGAAGTGGAAAAAGTCATCGTCGATACCCTGCACTTCAAAGGTAACTACCCGGACAGTTGCTCGATCCAGGGCGCGTTCGTCAAAGGCGGCACCGACAGCCAGATCGAAACCCAGAGCCTGTTCTGGCGCGAACTGCTGCACAGCCAGAAGCTGAGCATGCACGCCGAACATGAGTTCGCCGAGCAGATCAAGGCCATGGGCCCAATCACCCATATCCGCCTGAATGTGTTTCCGGATGGTGGGGTGAGCCGTCTTCGGGTTCTAGGTAAGGTTTCAAAGTAACGCATTACCGGTTTTATTGTGGGAGCGACCGGGGTGGCGCTCCCACCTACCTGCAGCAGCAAAATCATTGAATTCAATAACAGAAGAACCAGCATGCGCACATTGACCATCGAGCCGTTGACCAAGCAAGCGTTCGCCCCCTTCGGTGATGTCATCGAAACCGACGGCAGCGATCACTTCATGATCAACAACGGCTCGACCCAGCGCTTCCATCGTCTGGCCCAGGTGCAGACCGCGACGCCGGACGACCAGGCGATCATCAGTATTTTCCGCGCCGAGGCGCTGGAGATGCCGTTGATCATCAGCATGCTGGAGCGCCATCCGCTGGGCAGCCAGGCCTTCGTGCCGCTGCTCGGCAACCCTTTTCTGATCGTGGTCGCGCCACTTGGCGATGAACCTGAATCAGAGCTGGTCCGCGCCTTCCTTTCCAATGGCAGGCAGGGCGTCAATTACCATCGCGGCGTCTGGCACCATCCGGTGCTGACGATCGAAAAGCGGGATGACTTCCTGGTGGTTGATCGCAGTGGCACAGGTAATAACTGCGATGAGCATTTTTTCGCCGAGAGCCAGAAACTGGTTCTCGACCCCCACCGCTAAGCAGGGCCTGAGCATCCGTCAAGTGATGACAGGCACAAGGTACTACCGTGGAAGCACATTTGATGGAATGGCTGAATCTCAGCGTGCGCTGGATTCACATGATTGTCGGCATCGCCTGGATCGGCGCCTCGTTTTACTTCGTCTGGCTGGAAAACAACCTCAATCGGGTCAACCCGCGCGACGGCCTGTCCGGTGATTTGTGGGCCATCCATGGCGGCGGCATTTATCACCTGGAGAAATACAAACTCGCCCCGCCGACCATGCCCGACAACCTGCACTGGTTCAAATGGGAAGCCTACTTCACCTGGCTCTCCGGTGTGGCGCTGCTGTGTGTGGTGTTTTACACCAATCCAACCCTGTATTTGCTGGCCCCGGGCAGCAGCCTGTCTGGCGTCGAAGGCGTGGCCCTGGGGTTTGGCTCGTTATTCGTCGGCTGGTTTGTCTACAGTTTTCTGTGTGACTCGGCACTGGGCAAACGCCCCGGCCTGCTGGGGCTGATTCTTTTCGTGCTGGTGATCGCCGCCGCGTACGGCTTCAGCAAGGTGTTCAGCGGGCGTGGCGCGTACCTGCATGTGGGCGCGATCATCGGCACGATCATGGTCGGCAACGTCTTTCGCATCATCATGCCCGCCCAGCGCGCACTGGTGGCGGCCATTGCCGAGAACCGCACGCCGGACCCCTCCTTGCCGGCCAAAGGTCTGCTGCGTTCGCGGCACAACAACTACTTCACGCTGCCAGTGCTGTTCATCATGATCAGCAACCACTTCCCGAGCACCTATGGCAGCCGGTACAACTGGCTGATCCTGGCCGGGATCGGGGTGCTGGCGGTACTGGTCCGCCACTATTTCAATACCCGGCACAACAGCCACAAATTTGCCTGGACCTTGCCGGTTGCCGCACTGGGCATGATCTGTCTGGCGTATGTCACCGGTCCTGCCGCGCCGCCATCGCCAGGTCCGGCGAAGATTGACTATCAGCCACTGCCCGGTACGGCCATTGGCGGTTATCGGCATGATGAAGTCAGGCCAGCTCCAGCCCCCGAGCCGGTCGTTGCTCAAGCGGCTGCGGGTGTGGATTTCGAAAAGGTCCACAGCGTGATCCAGCAACGCTGCACGGTCTGCCATTCCGCCAAGCCCACCAGCCAGCTGTTCAGCACGGCGCCGGGCGGGGTGATGTTCGACACGGCCGAGCAAATCAGGCAAATGGCCCCGCGCATTCAGGCCCAGGCCGTGACCTCGCAGATCATGCCGTTGGGCAACATCACCCAGATGACCCAGCAAGAGCGGGATTTGATTGGGTCATGGGTGACCTCGGGCGCGCAAACTCACTGAGACTCGCCAATACCGTAGGACCTGCTTTAGCCGGGAAGAGGCCGGTGCATTCAACACATATGCTGTGTCAGGAATGCGGTCTTCCCGGCTAAAGCCGGTCCTACAAGATATGGAACGCCCCACTATCGCCCCTAACGCCCCGTCCCAGAGCACTTGAGCCCTACAACCCAAGCCAGTATCCTCCGCCGCCGCAGTAAAACCCGTCTGATTGGAATCCTGACTTCTCGGCCAACTTGCTGACCGATCAGTCAACTGTCGAGTTTTCTCCAGAAACGCCTCCATTCGAACCTTTAATGACGTTTCGATAGAACTTTCGTGGCTTTTTGGCGAGCTTGGCGCAGCTCTTGCTATAGCTCTCATCAAGCCGATAAAGCTGACCAGATAGACATGTTTAACTGCGCAAAAAAGTGCCTGTCAAGAGCACTCAAAAACCAAAGATATCCATCAGGAGCGATGAATGAACCGTATTATTTCCAGCGCGATAGTTGCAGGCGGCCTCGTGGCATCCGGGCAAAGCATGGCCGACGGCCTGCTGCAATGGCAAAGCAACAGCCTGACTTATCTGAACGGTCGCGACTTTACCGTCAACCCGTCAAACCAGCAGACGTTCACGTTCGAGCACGCTGACGGTTGGAAATACGGCGATAACTTCCTGTTCATCGACAAGATCTTCTACAACGGCAAAGGCGACGCCAACAGTGGCGATAACACTTATTACGGTGAAATCTCCCCGCGCCTGTCCCTGGGCAAGATCCTCGGCCAGAAAATCGAATTCGGCCCGATCTCCGACGTCTTGCTGGCCGCCACTTACGAGTTCGGCGAAGGCGACAACGAGTCCTACCTGATCGGCCCGGCCGTGGACCTGAAAATCCCGGGGTTCGACTACTTCCAGCTGAACTTCTACAAGCGCTACACCGACGGCCACCGCGCAGGCTACGGCGCCTGGCAGGTGACTCCGGTCTGGTCGTACACCATCCCGGTGGGCAAATCCGACATCCTGATCGACGGCTTCATGGACTGGGTCGTGGACAACAAATCCAACCGCAACGGCGACTACAAATCCAACGTCCACTTCAACCCACAGATCAAATACGACCTGGGCAAAGCCATCAACTTGCCGGATCGCCAACTGTATGTCGGTATTGAATACGATTACTGGTCTGACAAGTACGGGATTGAAGACACCCGGTTCTTTGACACTAACCAGAACACGGCGAGTTTGTTGGTGAAAGTGTTCTTTTAATCAATAACCCTGATTGGAAGGCGCTGTATTACCTGTGGGACCGGCTTTAGCCGTGAAGAGGCCATAACAGACCACGCATCTGCTGCGTCTGGAATACAGCCTTCCCGGCTAAAGCCGGTCCCACTTGATCTATACGCTTATTCCCAGGGCAACCGTTTACCCGCCCGGACTTTCGAGTTGATCGAACGCAGCAACTGCAGCGGATCACTGTCAGTTCGCGCATGGCTTTGTTCGTCGACCCAGGCCGAGACTTGTTTACGGTCCAGGCTCGGTCGCAAATGCAGTATTTCCACCAACTGGCGCTCACACTGTTGGGCGTAAGCGACCACGCTGGAAAACAGCGGACTGTTCATTGCTTCGTCTCGTCTCTCAGGCCCGGATACGTGTCCAGAGTTTCCCCGCCAGTGTGACCAGCAGCAGGATCAACCCACCGGCGATGATACCGGCGACGGCGTCCAGCAAGGTAGGCACGATCATCGAAAACCCGCCAACGGCCTGTGCCGCCTGCGCGGTCACACCTTCAATCCAGTGATGGACCATCGGCACGCCATGGGTGAGGATGCCGCCGCCGACCATGAACATCGCCGCCGTGCCGACAATGGAAAGGATTTTCATCAATACCGGAGCCAGCCACAGCAGTGCCGAACCGATGCCCTGCACGGCAGACTGGGCGCTCTTTTTCAGGTACAGACCCAGATCGTCGAGTTTGACGATGCCTGCCACCAGGCCATAAACGCCGATGGTGATCAGCACCGCCACGATGACCAGCACGCCGACCTGATCCATGAATGGCCGGGTCGACACCACGCCCAGCGCCAGCACGATGATTTCAGCCGAAAGAATGAAGTCAGTGCGGACCGCGCCTTTGATGCGTTCTTTCTCGAAAGCCACCATGTCGACGTTCTGGTCGTTGGCAGCACGTTTGCGCGCCTGGCGCTCCTGTTCAGTCTCGGGATGCAGCCATTTGTGGGCGACTTTTTCAAAGCCTTCGAAACACAGAAAGGCACCGCCGATCATCAGTAGAGGCAGAATGGCCCACGGCGCGAAGGCGCTGATCAGCAACGCTGCAGGCACCAGAATCGCTTTGTTGAGCAGCGACCCCTTGGCCACCGCCCACACCACCGGCAGCTCACGATCAGCGGACACCCCGGTGACCTGTTGCGCATTCAGTGCCAGGTCGTCGCCCAGCACCCCGGCGGTTTTTTTCGCAGCCAGTGAAACATCGTCGAGCAGCGTCGCGATGTCATCCAGCAAGGTCAGCAAGCTTCCAGCAGCCACAATTCATATCCTTGAGCAGTCATAAATGATGTTTAGCACAGCGCTATAGAGGTCACGCGGCGGCATTGATTCATTGTCGGCTGCGGGTGCGACGGCAATCTTGAGAGCGTCGGGAGGCCGGTGCTACCATGCGCCACCGCCGACCGGGCAAGGAAACCTCTGGTTTATGAGCAGTATTCGCGACCGCAACAAAGCGTTGATCCTGCGCGCCGCCAGTGAGGAATTCGCCGACAAGGGCTTTGCCGCGACCAAGACCAGCGACATCGCCGCCAAGGCCGGGCTGCCCAAACCCAATGTCTATTACTACTTCAAGTCCAAGGAAAACCTCTACCGCGAGGTGCTTGAAAGCATTATCGAGCCGATCCTGCAGGCGTCCACGCCCTTCAATCGCGATGGCATCCCGGCACAAGTGCTGAGCGCCTACATTCGCTCCAAAATCGTGATTTCCCGGGACCTGCCGTTTGCCTCGAAAGTGTTCGCCAGTGAAATCATGCACGGCGCGCCGCACCTGACCCCGGAACAGGTCGAACAGCTCAATAGCCAGGCCAGGCACAATATCGAGTGCATCCAGGCGTGGATCGACAGCGGACAAATTGCCCCCATCGACCCGCATCACTTGATGTTCACCATCTGGGCCGCGACCCAGACTTACGCCGACTTTGACTGGCAGATATCCACTGTCACCGGCAAAACCAGACTGGAAGACAGCGATTACGAAGCCGCGACCCAGACGATTATCCGGTTGGTGCTCAAAGGGTGCGCGCCGGATGCTTGATAAGCTGTGTTTTGCTCTTGCAGGGCTGGCTTTAACGGGGAAAGCGATGCACAAGTCAGTGCATATGCATTGGATGTACCGGCCTCTTCCCGGCCAAAACCGGTCCCACGTTGCGCGCAGAGGCGTTCCAGCACACAACAAAAACCCGCCGAAGCGGGTTTTTTGTTGACCATCCGACATCCTGTCAGTAGCCGTCCTGGCATGGTCAATCATCCTTGATTCCGAAGCACTTCCTTTGCTTCGGTGTTGGATCCAATGTACTCGGCAAATGTGACAGAACATAGCGCTTATTTCTTCTGTTCGTGTAAGCCATTGGCTATACAGAGTAGTAATTGAAGAATTTTCCCACCACAGACTCAGGTTTATCCTTTCAGCGCCGACACCCACTTTAGTAGCGGGAGGCTAGACGACAGGCAGCAAAAGGCTATCATCGGATCGAGACTGAACCCTGCGGTATTTCCAGCGGCGCAACGCGGCTCAAATAAAGCTCAAATAAATAAAAGAATACGGAGCAACCCACCATGACTATGCGCAGTTTATCCATCAGCCGACGACTCTGGCTGATCCTCATCGTCTCCGTACTGATGCTGTTCATCCTGGCAGCCGCCATGCTCAAGCAAGTGCACACCGACCTCTACGCCGCCAAGGCGGAAAAAACCATGCACGTGGTACAGAGCACCAGTGGCGTGCTTGAGTACTACTACGGCCTGCAGACCGCCGGCACGCTGACTCAGGAACAGGCGCAGAAACAGGCACTGGATGCGATTCGCGGCCTGCGCTACAACCAGACTGATTACTTCTGGATCAACGATTTGCGCCCCGTGATGATCATGCACCCAGTCAGCGTCAAGCTGAACGGCCAGGATCTTTCCGCCATCAAGGACCCGGACGGCTTCGCGGTGTTCAACGAGATGGTTGCCGTGGCCAAGGCCAAAGGCGCAGGGATGATCCAGTACCGCTGGCCAAAGCCAGGGGCGACTGATCCGGTACCAAAGATCTCCTACGTGCAGCTGTTCGCGCCATGGGGCTGGATTCTTGGTTCCGGGGTGTACGTCGACGACGTGCAGGCCGAGTTCCGTCATCAGATGCTCAACGCCGGTCTGTTCAGCCTGGCAATCATTGCCTTCATGGGCCTGCTGGTGATCCTCATTGCACGCAGCATCGTGCAGCCGTTGCGCGAGTCGGTGCAGGCCATGGCTGATATTGCCAGCGGCGAGAGCGATCTCACCCGCACCCTGAAAACTCAAGGCAACGACGAAGTCACGCAACTGGCCACGCACTTCAATGCGTTCACCACCAAGCTGCGCGGCGTGATCACCCAGCTCCAGGCCTCCGCGCTAGGCCTGGAGCAGGCGTCTTCGGAACTGGGCAGCAGCGCTGACCAGGCGCAGACTCGCAGCCAACAGCAATCGCAGCAAATGGAACTGGTGGCGACTGCCGTCAACGAAGTCACCTATGGCGTGCAGGACGTGGCGAAAAACGCCGAACATGCGGCCAAAGAAATGCGCGATGCCGAATCCCAGGCGCATCAGGGCCAGATCAACATCGACAGCAGCCTGCGGCAGATCGATCACCTGTCCGGCACCATTGGTCAGGCAGTGGAAGTGATTCGCACCCTGGCCTCGGAAAGCACTCAGATCGGTGGTGTGCTGGAAGTCATCAGCTCGATTGCCGAACAGACCAATCTGCTGGCCCTCAACGCCGCTATCGAAGCCGCCCGCGCGGGTGAGCAGGGTCGCGGCTTTGCCGTGGTGGCCGATGAAGTCCGGCTGCTGGCGCAACGCACGCAGAAGTCCACTGCGGAAATCCAGGGCATGATCGAGCGCCTGCAAAAGCATTCCGATGCGGCCGTGAAAGTCATCGCCGACAGCAGTCATTCGTCGCAACTGACCATTGAACAAGCCAATCAGGCTGGCCAGAGCCTCACCTCCATCAGCCAGGCATTACGCAATCTCAACAGCCTCAACGCCTCGATCGCCAGCGCCACGCTGCAGCAATCCCACGTTGTGGAAGACATCAACCAGAACGTCACTCAAGCGGCGCAGCTGTCGCAAAACACCGCACTGGCGGCCGTGCACTCCAGCGAGGCCAGCCTGCACCTGCGCGGGTTGAGTGAGCAGCTGAACGGCTTGTTGAAGCAGTTCAGGGTTTAGCACCTTGGGACCGGCCTCTTCCCGGCTGAAGCCGGTCCCATGGCGCGCATGTAATCCAAACCCAAAACCTGCGTAGACTGTCCCGATCTTTGATCCGGAAAACACCATGGACAGCAACATCAGTCGCCGCGAACAACTGCGCATCGTCATCTTTCAGACCGACACCCCCAAAGGGCGGCTTTTTGACCAGACCCTGCTGGCGGTCATTCTGCTCAGCCTGATTGTGGTGATCCTCGACAGTATCCCGGCCGTTCACACCCAGTACGGCACTCTGCTGGCCTACGCCGAATGGGCATTCACGGCGATTTTCATCGTTGAATACGCCCTGCGCCTGTACTGCTCCCCTCGCCCGCTGCAATACGCGTTCAGCTTTTATGGGCTGGTGGATCTGCTGGCCATCGTCCCCGGTATTCTGGCGATCTATTACAGCGATGCGCAGTTCCTGCTGATTGTGCGGGTGATTCGCATGCTGCGGATATTCCGGGTGCTCAAACTCAGCCCGTACCTCAAGCAGGCCAATTACCTGCTCTCGGCCCTGCGCGGCAGCAAACAGAAGATCATCGTGTTTCTGCTCAGCGTGTCGACCCTTGTCGTGGTGTTCGGCACGCTGATGTACGTGATCGAAGGCCCGGAGCATGGGTTCACCAGCATTCCCAAAGGGATCTACTGGGCCATTGTGACGCTGACCACCGTCGGCTACGGCGACATCGTGCCCAGGACCCCTGTGGGCCAGATGCTCTCGGCCCTGGTAATGATCACCGGCTATTCGATCATCGCCGTACCCACCGGGATCTTCACTGCCGAACTGGCCACCGCCATGCGCGGCGAGCAGCTCAAACATGATTGCCCGGTCTGCGCCAAGAACAGCCACGAACACGGCGCGGCGTTCTGTTCGCGTTGCGGCAACGCATTGTTTCCACGGGCTGAAAATAAGGCATAAGCAAATGCCTTTTAAGTCTTTAAGCGTGTAGGCCTGCCCGGCTATAGTCGCGGGCATAACGCTATCAACAGCTGGCTTTCAAGATCTGGTCATCAACGTCTGTAAATCCAAAAAAAAGGAATTGCGCAGTGAACAAACTTTTCGCCGCTTCGTTACTGGCCGCTGGCCTGGCTTTCGGCAGCGCGGCACAGGCCGCCCCGACCCTGCTCAACGTGTCGTACGACGTGATGCGCGACTTCTACAAGGACTACAACAGCGCGTTCCAGCAACACTGGCAAGCCGAGCACAAAGAAAACATCACTGTGCAGATGTCCTTCGGCGGCTCCAGCAAGCAAGCCCGTTCGGTCATCGACGGCCTGCCGGCTGACGTGATCACCATGAACATGGCCACCGACATCAACGCCCTGGCGGATAACGGCAAACTGCTCCCGGACAACTGGGTCACACGTCTGCCCAACAACAGCGCGCCGTTCACCTCGGCCACTGTCTTCATCGTGCGCAAGGGCAACCCCAAGGCTTTGAAAGACTGGCCGGATTTGGTCAAGGATGGCGTAGAAGTCATCGTGCCCAACCCGAAAACCTCGGGCAACGGCCGTTATACCTATCTGTCCGCGTGGGGCTACACCCTGAAAAACGGTGGTGACGAAGCGGCAGCCAAAAAGTTCGTCGGTGACTTGTTCAAACATGTACCGGTGCTCGACACCGGCGGCCGTGGCGCGACCACTACCTTTATGACCAACCAGATTGGCGACGTGCTGGTGACCTTTGAAAACGAAGCCGAAATGATCGCCCGCGAGTTTGGCCGTGATCAGTTCGAAGTGGTTTATCCAAGCGTGTCAGCGGAAGCCGAGCCGCCGGTGAGCGTGGTCGATAAAGTCGTCGACAAGAAAGACAGCCGCGCCGCCGCCGAGGAGTACCTGAAATATCTGTGGTCCCCTGAAGCCCAGGAAATCGCCGCGAAAAACTACCTGCGCCCACGGGACGCGGCAGTACTGGCCAAATACACCGACCGCTTCCCGAAAGTCGACTTCTTCTCGGTAGAGAAAACCTTTGGCGACTGGCGCACCGTGCAGAAAACCCACTTCAACGACGGTGGGGTGTTTGATCAGATCTATCCGGGCAAGTGATTTGCCTGAGTTGAAATGAAAAACGGCGACCTTGGGGTCGCCGTTTTTGATTGGGCGTTCTGCGTTGCACAAGGAACCTGTAGGCGCTCAGCGGGGTTACGAGGCCAGCGATGGCGGCGTGTCAGACAGGCCGCCTTCGCGTACTCGCGCTGCTCGTGCGCTCCTACAGGTTCGCGGTGTGCCTGAAATAACTCACATCCTGTAGGAGCCATCGGAGGTTACGACGGTCGCGATGGCGGTATATCAAGGGCTCGAGGTGGGTCTGAAATAACGCCGAACCTGTAGGCGCTCACCGAGGTTACGAGGCCAGCGATGGCGGTGTATCAGACAGACCGCCATCGCGGGCTCGTGCTGCTCGTGCGCTCCTACAGGTTCCGTTTATCGGCTATTCAATTCCCGAACTGCTTCCCCAACCCGGCCGGCACGCCGCTCGAATCGGTTGCCTGCCATGGCCCATTACGGCTGGTTGACCAGCTCCAGCCGTTGTTCCAGCGGTAGTAGGTGCGCTGGCGGTAGAAGGTGTCGGTTTGGTCATCCAGTACGTGCACGCCCAACTTGGCGTCCCAGTGGCTGTTGCCACCCGGTGGTGGTGCGAAGTTGCTGGAGGTTTTCGGGCCCGCTGCTGGCGCCTTTGGCGTGACCGGTGCAGAGGGTTTGCCTGGGGTCGTTTTGCCGGGGAGCGTCTGGATCGGCTCCTGGCTGCGCGGCCCGGTGGGCTGGACCGCACACGCACTCAAGCCCATGACCAGACCCAACAAGGTAATACGTGCGGCTGCGCGGTACATAGATGTGCTCTCTATTGTTCGGGGCTGTCGATGGTCAGTGTCTGCAAGGCCTTGGTGTTGCTCGCCAGGGGCTTGCCGCGGCCGATCCACTCGCCGGTGGTCGGCTGACCTGCGCGGGAGATCCGCGCCACGAGTTGGACTTCCGGAAAGTTCGACAGTTTCAGTTGCGTCATCATGGCGTCGGCATCACTCAGCTCGACCACGGCGGGCAGATCGGCAACGGTCAATCGTTTCACCGCCAGTGGCGCCGGTGGCCCGCCGACCGCCCGAGCGAAGATGAACACGCTGTCGCCCGGAGCCACTTTGCCTTTGAGATCAGCAGCCAGGTCCACGCGGACTTTGATCGAGGCAGCCTGGGTCGCCTCGGCTACCGGCTGTTCAACCTTGGCGCCACTCTCAACCAGCTTTTCATGGGCACGGGCGATACCCCCCTCCAGCGCTTGGCGGGATGGATCCTGCGGCGGCAACACGGCCAGCAGGCGCGTCCAGAAATCCACCGCCTGTTGATAGCGCTGACCTTCAAACGCGGCAATGCCCAGCAGCCCCAGGCTGGTGACTTCTTTGGGATCAGCCTGCAGTGCTTCTGCCGTCAAGGCTTCAACGTGGGGCGTGAATTTCTTGCCACCAGCAAAGTACAACGCCTGCGCCCACTGGCCGAGCAACTCTGGCTGACGACCCGCCAGTGCCGCCGCACGCTCGAACATCGCGGCGGCGTCGGCCGGACGATCCTGTGCCATGTAGGTGCGAGCCAGGAAATAAATCCCCTCCGCAGAGTCTGGCTGGGCTTTGACGGCGCGCTCCAGGCGGCTGGTCATTTCGGCGATAGAGCCAGGCGGCTGAGAGAACTCGCGGGTCAATTCGACTTTGTCGCTGGCCCCGAAATGCAGATACAGCCCAAGGCCCAGCACCGGCACTAGAAACGCCGCCAGCAACGGCAGGGCTTTGCCCAGCTTCGAGGTTCGCAGCGGCTCGGAGCCTTCGGTGTCAGCGAGCAGTTCACGAGCCGCTTCAGCACGACCACTGTTCATTTGTAGGTCGCTCAACACCCCTTGCGCCTGCTGAGCCTGCAGCTCGGCGATGCGTTCCTGATACAGCGCAACGTTAAGGGCGGTGCGGTCTTCCTCGCTTTGCGCACGACGGCCGCGCAACACCGGAATCAGCAGAAAACTCATGGCCACCAGCAACAGCAGGCCGGCAGCAAGCCAGAAATCAATCATTCGCGGTTCTTATCCAGCAGAGTTGCGAGGCGCTTGCGCTCCTCGTCGGAAAGCGCGTCATCTTCCTGGCGACCCTGGCCACGACGACGCACGACAATCACCCCAATCACCAGCAGCCCACCCACCAACAAACCGGCAGGGCCAAACCAGAGCAGCCAGGTCTTGGCGCTGAGGGCAGGCTTGTAACGCACAAAATCGCCATAGCGGTCGACCATGAAGTCGATGATCTGCTGATTGCTGCGCCCTTCGCCGAGCATGCGGAAAATCTCTTTGCGCAGGTCTGCGGCAATCGGTGCGTTGGAATCGGCGATGTCCTGATTCTGGCATTTGGGGCAGCGCAGCTCTCGGGTCAGCTCGGCATAGCGCGCCCGTTCGGCATCATCGCGAAACTCGTAGGCGTCAATGGCAGCATGGGCGACGCTGACGAGGCCAAGGCTGAAAACAAAGGCAGCCAGCAAGCGCTTCATTGCTTGGCCTCATCAACCAGGCCTTGATATAGACCGGCCAATTGTTCACGCCACACAGTCTCATCCACCACACCGACAAACTTGTGCCGAATGATGCCCTTGCTGTCGATCAGGAAGGTTTCCGGCGCGCCGTAGACCCCCAGGTTCAAGCCCAGGCTGCCTTCGTCGTCGCGGATATTGAGCTGATACGGGTTGTGGAAGTCCTTGAGCCACTTCAAGGCGTCGGCGTTGACGTCCTTGTAGTTGATGCCGTAGATCACCACGCCCTGCTGAGCCAGTTTGTTGAGTACCGGATGTTCAACGCGGCAGGCCACGCACCAGGTGCCCCAGACGTTGACCAGCGCCGGTTTACCCAACAGGTCGGCGCGGGTGATGAGCTTGTCGCTCTGTACATCAGGCAGGGAAAACTCCGGAAATGGCTTGTCGATCAGCGCCGAAGGCAGTTCGGCCGGGTCCAGATACAGGCCGCGATACAGAAATACCGCCACCCCCAGGAACATCGCCAGCGGCAGCAGCAGGATCCAGCGCTTCATCGTGCGGCCTCCGGCATGCCCAAGGCGTCACGCACCTTGCTTTTGACTTTGACCCGATAACGTTTGTCCATCGCCGCCAGCACGCCACCCAACGCGGTGATCAAGCCACCGAACCAGATCCAGCGCACGAACGGCTTGACGTGAACCCGCACCGCCCAGGCACCGTTGCCCAGCGGTTCGCCCAGCGCCACGTAAAGATCGCGGGTGAAACCGGCGTCGATGCCCGCTTCGGTCATCATTGATTGCTGCACGGTGTACAGGCGTTTTTCCGGATGCAGAATGGTCACTTGCTTGCCGTCCTCCAGGACACGAACAGTGCCGCGATCAGAGGTGAAGTTCGGCCCCTGATAATGTTGAGCGCCTTCGAACACGAACTGATATCCGCCCAGCTCCATGGATTCACCGGGGGCCAGGCGCAGGTCTCGCTCGGCGCTGTTCTGGCTGGACAGCACCACGCCCAGCGCGCAGACCGCGATGCCGATGTGCGCCAGCTGCATGCCCCAGTAACTGCGGGTCATGCTTCTTGAACCTTTGATCAGGCCTTTGTGGCGCGTCTTGTCCAACAGGTCGCGAACCCCGGCCAGCAACACCCAGGCTGCCAGCATGAAGGTCGCCATGACCGCCCAGTGGAAATCATCCATGGCCAGCCCGGCAACCACTGCCAGCACTGCGCTGCCGATAAGCACCGGCGCGAGCATGCCGGCCAGCCATTTGACCGGGGTGTCTTTCCAGCGCACCAGCACGCCAACGGCCATGACCACCATGAGCAGGCCCATCAAGGGCACGAACATCGCATTGAAATAAGGCGGGCCGACCGACATCTTGGCGCCGCTGAGGGCATCCAGTACCAGCGGATACAAAGTGCCCAGCAGGATCATCGACGCCGCCACCACCAGCACCAGGTTGTTACCCAGCAGCAGGGTTTCCCGGGACCACAAACCAAAGCCGACGTGGCTTTTGACCACTGGCGCGCGGAAGGCGAACAAGGTCAGCGAGCCGCCAACGATGAACAGCAGGAAAATCAGGATGAAGACGCCGCGCTCCGGGTCCGACGCAAACGCATGCACCGAGGTCAGCACCCCGGAACGCACCAGGAAGGTCCCCAGCAGGCTCAGGGAAAACGCCGCGATCGCCAGCAGCACGGTCCAGCTTTTGAACACGCCGCGTTTTTCAGTCACAGCCAGCGAGTGAATCAGCGCAGTACCCACCAGCCACGGCATGAACGAGGCGTTTTCCACCGGGTCCCAGAACCACCAGCCGCCCCAGCCAAGTTCGTAATAGGCCCACCACGAGCCCAGCGTAATGCCAACGCCGAGGAAGGCCCAGGCGGCGATGGTCCAGGGTCGCGACCAGCGCGCCCAGGCGGCATCCAGACGTCCGCCAAGCAAGGCAGCGATGGCGAAGGCGAAGGCCACCGAGAAGCCGACGTAGCCCATGTACAGCATCGGCGGATGGACGATCAGGCCGATGTCCTGCAGCAGCGGGTTGAGGTCGCGGCCGTTGGCGGGCACTTGCGGCAGGATGCGCGAGAACGGATTGGAGGTGAGGATCAGGAACAGCATGAAGCCGACGCTGATCATGCCCATGACCGCCAGCACCCGAGCCAGCATCACCTGCGGCAACTGCCGGGAGAAAATCGACACGGCGAACGTCCAGGCGCCGAGGATCAGGGCCCAGAGCAGCAGCGAACCTTCGTGAGCACCCCAGACCGCGCTGAATTTGTAGTACCAGGGCAGCGCGCTGTTGGAGTTGCCTGCGACATATGCTACGGAGAAGTCGTCGGTCATGAAGGCGTAAGTCAGACAACCGAACGCAAAGATCAGGAAACTGAACTGCCCCCAGGCTGCCGGTTGCGCCAGGCCCATCCACATCCGGTCGCCACGCCAGGCCCCCACCAACGGGACGAAGGCCTGCACGATGGCGAAGCACAGGGCCAGAATCATGGCCAGGTGGCCGAGTTCAGGAATCATGGTTCAACCTTGTCTGGGAGGCGTTGAAGAGGCAGCAGGCGCGGCCTGACCGCTTTCCTTGAGTGCCTTGGTGACTTCAGGCGGCATGTATTTCTCGTCGTGTTTGGCCAGCACCTCGTCGGCAACTACCACACCATCGGCATTGAGCTTGCCCAGAGCGACGATACCCTGCCCTTCGCGGAACAGGTCCGGCAGGATGCCGCGATAGGTAATGGTCACGGACTTGTTGAAATCGGTGACGATGAATGTGACATCGAGGGAGTCCCCGGAACGCTGCAAGGAACCCTTCTCCACCATGCCACCGGCCCGAATGCGCGTGTCATGCGGCGCTTCGCCGCTGGCGATCTGGGTCGGCGTGTAAAACAGATTGATGTTCTCTTTCAAGGCGCTCAGGGCCAGAGTCACGGCGATGCTGACACCGGCGAGAATCGCCGCGATGATCAACAGACGCTTTTTACGCAGCGGATTCACTTCGGGTTCTCCCGGCGCAGGCGTCGCGCCTCTTGTTGCAGGTAACGCCGACGCGCCAGCAAGGGCAACGCCACATTGATGGCCAGGCCCAGAAAGCAGATGCCATAGGCCGACCAGACGAACAGGCCATGATGCCCCATGGCCAGGAAATCGCTGAATGAAGCAAATTTCATGGTGCGCTCTCCTTCGCCGGCGCCTGACCCAGGCTTTTCAGCACTTGGGCCTTGACCCAACTGGCCCGCGACTCACGCTTGAGCACTTCCAGACGCATGCGCAGCAGCAACACCGCGCCAAAGAAGCAGTAGAAACCCAACACCGTGAACAGCAACGGCAGCCACATTTCAGCGGGCATCGCCGGTTTTTCAGTCAGGCTGAACGTCGCCCCCTGGTGCAGGGTGTTCCACCACTCCACGGAATATTTGATGATCGGGATATTGATCACGCCGACGATGGCCAGCACCGCGCAAGCCTTGGCGGCGCTGTCGCGATTGCTGATCGCGTTGCCCAGGGCAATCAGGCCGAAATACAGAAACAACAGGATCAGCATCGAGGTCAGCCGGGCGTCCCAGACCCACCACGAACCCCAGGTCGGTTTGCCCCAGATAGCACCCGTAGCCAGTGCAATCGCGGTCATCCAGGCACCGATGGGCGCGGCGCTTTGCAGGGCGACGTCGGCCAGCTTCATTTTCCAGACCAGCCCCACCACGCCGCAGACCGCCAACATGACATAGCAGGACTGGGCGAGCATGGCCGCAGGCACATGGATATAAATGATCCGAAAGCTATTGCCCTGCTGATAGTCCGGCGGCGCGAAAGCCAGGCCCCAGACCACTCCGATACCGATCAGCAGCACAGCCGCGATACTCAGCCAGGGCAGCAAGCGCCCACTGATAGCGTAGAACCATTTGGGTGAGCCGAGTTTGTGGAACCAGGCCCAACTCACCCCGGGTTTAGCGTTGTCTTTCATCTAGCTGCCTTCTCACGGTGTTGCTCGGGTCTGCTGCTGACTGCAACCGCCAGTCAGGCACAACCTCAATTATTCGCCGACGCTGATCTTCAAGCCAGCCGCTATGGCAAAGGGTGTCAGGGTGACCGCCAGCGCGGTCAGGCTACCGAGCCAGAGCAGGTAGCCGGTGGCGGGCATGCCTTGCAGCGCTGCCTGCAACGCGCCGCTGCCGAGGATCAGGACCGGGATGTACAGCGGCAGGATCAACAAGGCCAGCAGCAGACCACCGCGCTTCAAGCCGACGGTCAATGCCGCACCGACTGCGCCCAGCAGGCTTAAAATCGGCGTGCCCAGCAGCAATGACAGCAACAGCACCGGCAGGCATTGGCCCGGCAAACCGAGCATCAGGGCCAGCAGCGGCGCCAACAATACCAGTGCCAGCCCGGAAAAGGCCCAGTGCGCCAGTACTTTGGCCAACACCAGCAGCGACAGCGGATGCGCCGACAGCACCCATTGTTCCAGGGAGCCGTCCTCGAAATCACTGCGAAACAGGCCGTCCAGGGACAATAACACCGACAACAGGGCGGCGACCCAGACTAACCCCGGCGACAAGGTTTGCAATAATTGCGTCTCGGGGCCGACCGCGAGCGGGAACAAGGCGATCACGATCGCGAAGAACACCAGGGGGTTGGCCAGCTCCGCCGGACGCCGGAACAACAGACGCGCCTCGCGGGCCACCAGCAGGGTAAACACATGACTCATACGGCCCATTGCCCCAGATCAATGTCGCGATAACCGGCCGGTGTACGGCTGAGCGTGTGGTGGGTGGTCAGGACGATCATGCCGCCCTTCTGACAATGCTCGGCCAGATGGGCCTCCAACTGCGCGACACCTTGTTTGTCCAGCGCGGTGAAGGGTTCATCGAGAATCCAGATCGGCGGGCTGTCCAGATACAGCCGCGCCAGCGCTACCCGTCGTTGCTGCCCTGCAGACAGGGTATGGCATGGCACGTCTTCGAAGCCGCGCAGGCCGACAGCTTGCAGGGCCTGCCAGAGGGCGGCGGATTCAGCCGGACGATGCAGCGCACACAGCCAGGACAGGTTTTCCACCGGCGTCAGTAAATCCTTGATGCCAGCGGCATGACCGATCCACAGCAGGTTGCGCGCCAGCTCAACACGCTGTTCACTCAATGGCTGGCCATTGATCAGCACCTGGCCCGCCGTGGGCTGCATCAGCCCCGACAGCAGGCGCAACAGGCTGGTTTTACCGCTGCCATTGGGCCCGCTGATCTGTAGCATGTCACCGGCGTGCAGTTGCAGATCGAGATGTTCGAAGAGCATCCGCCAGTCGCGCTCACACGCCAGGTCGCTGGCTTGCAGAAGAGGTATGGAACGAGTCATTCAGGGTTCCCAGTCGCATCAGAACAGCGCCTGCGGGGCGTGGTCTGAAGAAATGGCTGTTCAAGTCAGCTTGAAAACGGCCGTTATATGGGTGCAACTGCAGTGCATCTATGCCCCTATGACGGGGCGGCATTATACATGGCATGTCCCGCTGCAAGAGGGCATTTTCAACAGGTCGCGATTCCATGACAGGTGACATCACCAGCCTTCAACCGGTGGCCAATTCCGCAGCGCTGGCGCGAGTCGGGGTTTCCCCGGCGCAGGTGCTCAAAATGCTGCAAGCGGTGGACAACCTCGTGCCGCCCGGTGAAACCGTCGAAGCCGAAGTCGTCAGTCTGAAACAGCTGCAGCAGAATTTTCAGTTACTGGTCAAACTTGCCCTGAGCAATGGCGGCCAGACCAGTATCAACGTGACCAGCCCCCTGCCCCTCACACCGGGCACCACGGTTCAGGTATCACAGGCATCACCCAACACGCTGACCATGAGCCTGCAGCAGATCAATGCTGCGCTCAATAACGTGCAGACCAGCATCGATACTGAACAATTACCGGTGGGCACACTGCTGCAGGCGCGGGTGCTGACGTCTCAGGTGGTGGCCGATGCGCTCGGGCAACTGACTAAAGCCGCGCAGCCTGTAGCGCAACCCGCCGCCGCGGCGGGCACGACAGCAGCGCCTGCGGCACAACCGGCGACGTATCGCTCGATTGTGATCCTGCTCAATACCGCTCTGGTCGGCACCAGCCTGACCATCGAAAGCCCCCAGCCGCTGAGCCCTGGCGCACTGCTCAGCGCCCAGGTGCAAGGCAGGCAGGCTGTCAATTTCGTGCCACTGCCAAGCAACCTCGATCAGTTGGCGGTAACCCAGCAACTGACCACCCAACAAAACCGTCAAGGCTCGATGGATGTACTGATCAATGCCCTGCGCAACCTGCCGCAGAACAGCCCGACCATTTCCGCGCCGTTGCAGGCCAGTATCAATCAGTTGCTCGCCGAGCTGCCCGACCTGGAGCAAATGGCCACGCCTCGCGGCGTCGCTCAGGCGATGAACAGCAGCGGTCTGTTTCTTGAAACCAGGCTGTTGACCGGTTTCAACCCGGCCACCATGCCTGACCTCAAAGCCAACCTGCTGCAGGTGGTGGCGCAACTACTGCCGGGGTTGCCGGACAGCGCCAACTACGGCGCGGCCGCAGCTTCCAACATGCTGACCCGGACCATGCCGGGCGTGCTGCGCAGCGCGCTGGGCACTATGGGTTTGGTCGCGCCACCTGCCCTGCCCATCCACTTTCCGCTGCCCTCGCGCTCGGTGAAAGGCGGCGGCAAGGATGACGACCTGGAAACCTTGCTCAAACTGGCAGCGGGTGCGATATCCCGTCTGCAAAGCCATCAGCTGGGCAGCCTGGAGCAGACGCGCACCACGGCTGAAGGCAACCAACTGACCACCTGGCAGCTGGAAATCCCGGTGCGCAACGGCCAGGACATCATGCCTTTGCAGGTCAAGGTGCAGCGCGAGGACACGCCTGAAGAGGGTAAGTCTGAAGAAAAGAACGGCAACGAGGTCAAAGAAAGTCGCGAGAAACTCTGGAAGATCGAGTTGGCGTTCGACCTGGAGCCACTGGGTGCACTGCAGGTTCAGGCGCAACTGCTACGCGGCAGTCTGTCGAGCCAGCTCTGGGCCGAACGACCGGACAGTGCCGAGTTGATCAATCAGGAACTCGGTTACCTGCGCGAGCGGCTGATCGCGTCGGGCCTGGAAGTCGGCGAGTTGGCCTGCAACCACGGCGCGCCCCCGCAAGGTCCGCGCACGACCCTTGAACAACGCTGGATAGACGAGAACGCCTGATGAGCAAAGCCGAGCAACCCCCGCGCCAGGCGATTGCCCTGACTTACGACGGCCAGCACACCCCGACGCTGAGCGCCAAGGGTGACGATCAACTGGCCGAGGCGATCCTGGCGATTGCCCGCGAGTATGAAGTGCCCATCTATGAAAACGCCGAGCTGGTGAAGCTGTTGGCGCGCATGGAACTGGGCGACAGCATTCCTGAGCCGCTGTATCGCACGATTGCGGAGATCATTGCGTTTGCCTGGCATTTGAAGGGCAAGTTTCCGGTGGGCCAGGACCCGGATGCGCCGCCGGTGGAGCGGGATATTACGCCGAAGTGGTGATTGTTTAGGCCGGTACTTGGGAGGCTCGGCTCAGAGTACATATCCATTATTTATGTGTTTGAAACTATGGTTCCGCCCTTACGGCGGGTCACTTTTGGCAAACAGCCCCAAAAGTAACCAAAAACTCCTTGCCCCACCACTCGGTCCCTCGCTGGTGCTCGGCATATCCGTAATCCGACATTTATTCGGCGGGCCGCCGCGAAGGGCCATCCATGACCCAGCGCGGCTAAACCGGCATCCTTGCCGGTTTGCCCGCCGAATCAATATCGAATTCCGGCCAGCGTGGTTTTACGGGGCGCCTAAGATCAAAAGCCAGATCAAAAGCAGGCGCGGTGACCCTGTAGGAGCGAGCTTGCTCGCGAGACCTTGGACCTGCGTTACCGGGCATATCACCTCGCGAACGAGTTCGCGCCTCAGGGACCGCATCAGCCGTGGGTATGCGGCAATCTGAGCTCACGAGCAAAGCGAGGCAGCGATAGCGGTCTGTCTGACACACCGCCATCGCGGCCTCGCGGTGCTCGTGCGCTCCTACAGGGGTCGTGTGAACCAATGCCATGCGGCGACCTGTGGGAGACACATATTGGTGAGGCGGTGTGCCGGAGAGGACGATAAGAGCGACGAAAAATCCGCTGCCACATCAAAAATCTCGGACGCGAGAATGAACGCGATAGTCCAGACACCTCAGTTGCGACTTGTGGGAGGCCGAACGCAGGTATTGCGTAGTGGGGAGCCCGGCATGGATGCCTGGCTAGCCGCACCGGGCCATGGATGGCCCATTGCGGCGTCCCCACGGAGCAATGCCGGAGTGAGGGAAGTCTGAGCTCAGCGAAGACCCGGACAAAGGAGCGAGTGTTTTTGGTTACTTCTTAGGCGTTTGTAAAAAGTGACCCGCTGTAAAAGCGGAGCCATAGGTGGCCGATACCGCAGCAATGGATATGTACTCCAAACAACCGGCGGCGAGGTAAACAAACCCTCCTCTCACCCCTGATTATGACTATGCAACTTGCTCATCAACTGAGCCTCTGCCTGAGTCAAACCACACGCCTGGGTAAGCTCATCAACGCTGGCGCCCATTCCCACCAAGCGAGCCGCCTGGGCGAAGGACAGGCTGGCCGGGTCTCGCTGCTCAAGCGCAGTGAGCTTGTCAGGCAGCGGAGCAACAATCGCCCGCAACTCATGCAGCGCCTCGCCCATCTTGACGGTGCCGTTCTGAAAGTTATCCACGCGCTTGATCAGCTCGCGAATCCGCTGATCACGCTTGGCATCGGTTTCCTCACGCTCCAGCTCCAACTGACGCTGGCGCCTGGTGTGCGCCAGGAACAGTGCAAGGGTCACCACCCAGGCAACCCCCAGGAAGGCGACCGCTACCTCAAGAATCAATCAGATGCTCTCCAGTTCCGACCACTCTTCTTCGGACATCATTTTGTCCAGCTCGACGAGGATCAACAGTTCGCCGTTCTTGTTGCATACGCCCTGGATGAACTTGGCGGACTCGTCGTTACCGACGTTAGGCGCCGTCTCCACTTCCGATTGGCGCAGGTAAACCACTTCGGCCACGCTGTCGACCAGAATCCCGACCACTTGCTTGTCGGCTTCGATGATGACGATACGGGTGTTATCGCTGACTTCCACCGGGTCCAGGCCGAAGCGCTGACGAGTATCGATCACGGTCACGACGTTGCCGCGCAGGTTGATGATCCCCAACACATAGCTTGGCGCGCCTGGTACCGGGGCGATTTCCGTGTAGCGCAGCACTTCCTGAACCTGCATCACGTTGATGCCGTAGGACTCGTTATCCAGGCGGAAAGTAACCCACTGCAGAATAGGATCTTCGGAACCTTGTGCGGACGACTTCTTCATAACCCCAACCCCTCGCGTGTGTGCTGTGCAGGGAACGTTTTCTACGTCCCCTCATGATTATTTGGTTTTCTGCATTTGCTTGACCGCGCCACTGGCAATCAGCTCGGCCAACTCTGAAACGTCCAGCAACGCGCACATGTGTTCAATCACCGTGCCCGCCAACCAGGGGCGTTGACCCCGCTGGGTCCGCCATTTGATCTCATTGGGGTCAAGACGCAGTGAACGGCTGACCTGATGCACCGCCAGCCCCCACTCGTAGCCTTGAACCGAAATCACGTATTGCAATCCCTGACGAAAATCATCGCGATAGCGATCCGGCATGATCCAGCGCGCGGTATCCAGCACTTTCAGGTTGCCGCTCTGGCTCGGCAGAATCCCGAGAAACCAGTCCGGCTGACCGAACAAAGGTGTCAGATCATGGCCTGCCAGCGGGTAGATCGAACCCAGACACACCAGCGGTACCGCCAGCGTCAGGCCGGCCACATCAAACAACAGGCACTCGAACGGCTCTTCTGCCCAGGCCGGGCGACCATCAGTGGTCGGCGGCGGTGTCGGGTTGCGCTGCGCGGTCTGCAGATGAATGTCTGCAACCGGCTCGACCAAATCCACCACCGGCACCGAAACCTCGGGTACCACCTCGACTTCAACTCGCGCCACCACCGGTGGCGCAATCACAGGCGCGGCAACGGCAACCGGGACCGCAACGGGCGCTGGCGCGGCTACCGCCACGGCAATCGGCGTCGCCGCTGCCAGCAGCCGTGCATCGTGGGCCTGTTCTTCAAGCACTGCTGCCTGGAAATCATCCAGAACCATAGGCTCCGGCTCAGGCGCCAGTATCGTGGGCACTACTTCTGGCAGATCTTCAGTAGCATCCTGAAGCAGCGCATCCAGATAGGACTGCAGCGCCACTTGCGGTCGTGTTGCTATCTCTACAGGCCGGTTCAGGTTCATACAGGTGCCACACAATAAGTAACGCGATTACCGCTTGAATGAGTTATCGGCCGCTGCAATGCCCGACTTGAGTGGTTCTGGCCCAGCTTGAGAAATAAACCCGTGCAATACATGTCAGGCCACCTGCGCCATGAGCTGTTCGGACAGCAAATGCTTGAGCAGCGCCCGGTAGGCCAGCACTGCCCGGCTCTTGTTGTCGAACTGCGAGGGAGTCACCCCCGCGCGGCTGGCATCACGCAAACGGGTATCGACCGGCACATAGGCTTTCCAGACGTGCTCGGGGAAACTGTCGCGCAGCAGTTTCAAGGTGCCCATCGACGCCTGAGTGCGGCGGTCGAACAAGGTCGGCACAATGGTGTACGGCAGCGGCACCTTGCGCGAGCGGTTGATCATCGCCAGGGTGTTGACCATCCGCTCCAGGCCTTTGACGGCTAGAAACTCGGTCTGCACCGGAATCACCAATTGCTGGCTGGCGGCCAGGGCGTTGACCATCAGCACGCCCAGCAACGGCGGGCTGTCGATCAATGCGTAATCAAAATCCTGCCAGAGCTGCGCCAGGCTTTTGGCGATCACCAGACCCAGACCATTCTGGCCGGGGCTTTGACGCTCCAGGGTCGCCAGCGCGGTACTCGAAGGCAGCAGGGATATCCGCTGGTCGCTGGTAGACAGCAGCAACTGGCCCGGAAGCCCGTCGGGGATGGTGCCTTTGTGAAGGAACAGGTCGAATACGCTGTGTTCCAGAAGGTCCGGATCATGCCCGAAATAGCTGGTCATCGAGCCATGGGGGTCCAGATCGACCACGACCACGCGCTTGCCCGCCTCGGCCAACAGCCCGGCTAACGCGATGGTGGAGGTGGTCTTACCGACGCCACCTTTTTGATTGGCTACTGCCCAGACTCTCATTGTGCTTTTTCCTCCCGCCATGGCGGTGGCCATACCGAGAAATGACTAACGTGCGGATGACGAAGAATTGACGCTATTACCCCGTGCAGCCGGGCTGACTGGCGGTGGTGCAGTTTGTGTGCCAGCACGGCGCATGGCCGAGTCAGGCTGTTGAGCATTGGTGGTGCCGGTGGCGGTGAGGCTGCGGCGTACATCCAGATTTCGCGAAATCACCAGTACCACGCGACGATTGCGCCCGCGTCCGTCAGCGGTGGTATTGGAGGCCACCGGCTGAAACTCGCCATACCCCACCGAGGCCATGCGAGCCGGATTGATGCCTTCCATGGCCAACATGCGCACGATGCTCGCGGCACGCGCCGAGGACAGCTCCCAGTTGGTGGGGAACTGCGCAGTGCTGATCGGCTGATCGTCGGTAAAGCCTTCAACGTGAATCGGGTTGTCGAAGGGTTTGATGATCTTCGCCACTTTTTCAATGATGGTGAATGCCTTGTCGCTGGGCATGGCGTCGCCGCTGCCGAACAACATGCTGGATTTGAGCTCGATTTCGATCCACAGCTCGTTGCCACGCACGGTCATCTGGTCGGATTTGATCAGGTCGCCAAAGCCGTCGCGGACTTCATCGGCAATGGTCTTGAGCGGGTCGCTGACATTCTGGGCCAGGCCTGCGTCGGTCTGCTCGCTGTCTTTGATCAAGGGTTGCGCAGGCTTGACCGTAACCGGACGCTGCTCACCGATGGGGATCGGTTTCATGCTTTTTTCGGCGTCGTTGAACACGCCGACCAGTGCTTCGGAAAGGATTTTGTACTTGCCTTCGTTTACTGAAGAAATCGAGTACATGACCACGAAAAACGCAAACAACAGGGTGATGAAGTCCGCATAGGACACCAGCCAGCGTTCGTGATTTTCGTGCTCTTCGGGTCGACGACGTCGAGCCATGGGGGGTTACTCCATGAAGCCTTGCAGCTTGAGTTCGATGGAGCGCGGGTTTTCACCCTCGGCGATGGACAGCAACCCTTCCAGGATCATTTCGCGGTAACGCGATTGGCGCACGGCAATGCCCTTGAGCTTGCTGGCAACCGGCAGCAGGATCAGGTTGGCCGAGGCGACGCCGTAGATGGTCGCCACAAAAGCCACGGCAATACCGCTGCCCAGCTGGCTCGGATCCGCCAGGTTGCCCATCACATGAATCAAGCCCATGACCGCACCGATGATGCCCACGGTCGGTGCGTAACCGCCCATGCTTTCATAGACTTTGGCGGCCTGAATGTCGCGGGTTTCCTGAGTGACTAAATCCACCTCCAGGATGCTGCGGATAGCTTGTGGCTCCGCCCCGTCGACCAACAGTTGCAGACCTTTGCGCGAATAGCTGTCGGGCTCCGAATCGGCCACCGTCTCAAGCCCCAGCAAACCTTCCTTGCGGGCGATCATGCTCCAGTTGATGACCCTGTCGACGCCGCCGGGCAGGTCGATGCGCGGCGGGAACAGGATCCAGCCGGCAATCTGAATGGCGCGCTTGAAAGCGCTCATCGGCGACTGCAGCATCGACGCCGCCAGGGTGCCACCGAGCACGATCAACGCCGCCGGGCCGTTCAGCAACGCGGCAAGGTGCCCGCCTTCCAGATAGTTACCACCAATGATCGCGACAAACGCGAGGATCAGTCCAAGCAGACTTAAAACATCCATCAGATACAGGCCTCGACGAGGTGCTTGCCGATGTCATCAAGGCTGTAGATCGCGTCAGCCAGGTCGGCCTTGACGATCGCCATGGGCATGCCATAGATCACGCAGCTGGCTTCGTCCTGCGCCCACACATGGCTACCGCCCTGTTTGAGCAGGCGTGCGCCTTCACGGCCATCAGCGCCCATGCCGGTCAGGACCACGGCGAGCACTTTGTCGCCGTAGGACTTGGCCGCAGAACCGAAGGTAATGTCCACGCACGGCTTGTAGTTGAGGCGTTCATCGCCCGGCAGAATCTTCACCGCGCCACGACCGTCGACCATCATCTGCTTGCCGCCGGGAGCCAGCAGCGCAAGACCTGGACGCAGGATGTCACCGTCCTCGGCTTCCTTGACGCTGATCTGGCACAGCTTGTCCAGACGCTCGGCAAAGGCCTTGGTGAACGCTGCGGGCATGTGCTGGATCAGGACAATCGGTGCCGGAAAATTGGCAGGCAATTGGGTCAGGACCCTCTGCAGCGCGACCGGGCCGCCGGTGGACGTGCCAATCGCGACCAGCTTGTAGGCTTTACGCTTGGGCGCTGGCGACAGCTGCGCGTGTGAAGTGCGCTCGGCCGGTGCTGGCGTGGAGCGCGGCGGCAGGCTGCGGCTCGGTGCGGGCGCAGGTGCCGGGCTGGCGGCACGAGCAGACGCCGACGTATATGAGGGGCTGGCGGCAGGTGTCGGCGCCGACACAGGCGTTTGCGCTGGCGCTGGCGCAGTGAAGCTGCCCATGCGCCGGTTGCTGCGCGAGATGCTGTGGACTTTCTCGCACAGCAACTGCTTGACCTTGTCGGGGTTGCGCGAGATGTCTTCGAAATTCTTGGGCAGGAAGTCAACCGCACCGGCGTCCAGCGCGTCGAGCGTAACGCGAGCACCTTCGTGAGTCAGTGAGGAGAACATCAGCACCGGGGTCGGGCTGCGTTGCATGATATGACGCACGGCGGTGATGCCGTCCATCATGGGCATTTCGTAGTCCATGGTAATGACGTCTGGCTTGAGGGACAGCGCCAGGTCAATTGCTTCTTTGCCATTGGTTGCGGTGCCCACAACCTTGATGTTCGGATCTGAAGAAAGAATTTCCGTGACGCGGCGGCGGAAGAAACCGGAGTCATCCACCACCAATACCTTGACTACCATAAACACTCCATTAGAGGCTGCAGGCAAACCACTGAGCCCTGCGAAAACAGGGGCTCATCGCTTTTTCAACGCAGCCTGATCTGGCTGCCGCAGACAGTTGACTGGCTGCGGCACCTGGATCAAATACGCCGTGCGGCGTAGCGCTTGAGCATACTCGGCACATCGAGAATCAATGCGATGCGACCGTCACCGGTGATGGTTGCGCCCGACATCCCTGGCGTGCCTTGCAACATCTTGCCCAGTGGTTTGATGACCACTTCTTCCTGGCCGACCAGTTGATCGACCACAAAGCCGATGCGCTGAGTGCCCACGGACAGAATCACCACATGCCCTTCATGCTGTTCCTCATGCGCCGCCGAGCTGACCAGCCAACGCTTGAGGTAGAACAGTGGCAAGGCCTTGTCACGCACGATGACCACTTCCTGACCATCGACGACGTTGGTGGTCGACAGGTCCAGGTGGAAGATCTCGTTGACGTTGACCAGCGGGAAGGCGAACGCCTGGTTGCCCAGCATCACCATCAGGGTTGGCATGATCGCCAGGGTCAACGGCACCTTGATGACGATCTTCGAACCCTGGCCCTTGGTCGAGTAGATGTTGATCGTGCCGTTGAGCTGGGCAATCTTGGTTTTCACCACGTCCATGCCCACGCCACGACCGGACACATCGGAAATCTCGGTTTTGGTCGAGAAGCCCGGTGCAAAGATCAGGTTGTAGCAGTCGCTGTCGCTCAGACGGTCCGCCGCGTCCTTGTCCATCACGCCGCGTTTGACGGCGATGGCGCGCAGTACGTTGGGGTCCATGCCCTTGCCGTCATCGGAAATCGACAGCAGGATGTGGTCGCCTTCCTGTTCGGCAGACAGAATCACCCGGCCGCCACGGGACTTGCCCGATGCTTCGCGCTCTTCCGGAGTCTCGATACCGTGGTCGACCGCGTTGCGCACCAAGTGGACCAACGGGTCGGCAAGCGCCTCTACGAGGTTTTTGTCGAGGTCAGTTTCTTCACCTACCAGCTCAAGGTTGATTTCTTTCTTGAGCTGACGAGCCAGGTCACGAACCAGTCGCGGGAAGCGGCCGAAGACTTTCTTGATCGGTTGCATCCGCGTCTTCATTACCGCGGTCTGCAGATCGGCCGTGACCACGTCCAGGTTGGAGACCGCCTTGGACATGGCTTCGTCGCCGCTGTTGAGACCCAGGCGCACCAGACGGTTACGCACCAGCACCAGTTCGCCGACCATGTTCATGATCTCGTCCAGGCGCGCGGTATCGACCCGCACGGTGGTTTCCGCTTCCGAGGCAACAGGCTTCTCGCCAGTTGGCGCAGGTGCCTTGGCCGGAGCAGGCGCGGCAGCTTTGACAGGTGCAGCACCCGGCTTGGCCGCCGGTGCCGGAGCAGGCGCTGGCTTGGCGGCGGCTGCAGGCGCGGCTTTGGCCACCGCGGCAGGCGCTGCCACAGCCGCGACATCAGGCTCGAACTTGCCTTTGCCGTGCAACTCATCGAGCAAGGCTTCAAATTCGTTATCGGAGATTTCGTCGCCCTTGCCTGCAACAGCAGACGCCGCTACTGGCGCTGGTGCAGCAGCAGGTGCAGCGGCACCGGGATCAAAAGAGCCCTTGCCGTGCAATTGGTCGAGCAAGGCTTCGAATTCATCGTCGGTGATATCACCGCTTTCGGCCTTGCCCGCCGCAGCAGGCGCTGGAGCTGGTGCCGACGCGGCCGGCGGCTTGGCATCGACAGCGAACTGCCCTTTGCCATGCAACTGATCGAGCAGGGATTCGAATTCCGAGTCAGTGATTTCATCGCTGCTGGCCGCAGGACTGGCCGCAGCGGCTACCGGAGCACTGGCAGGCGCTGCTGCCTGATCCTTGGCGGCATTGAGGGAGTCGAGCAGAGCTTCGAATTCGTTGTCGGTAATTTCATCGGACGCAGCTTCAGCGATCGCTTCAGCAGGCGCGGGCTCTTGCACGGCAGCTTCAACGACCTGATCCGCCGAAGCCGGCTCTGCCAGACGCGCCAGTGCAGCCAGCAACTCAGGCGTGGCCGGAGTTACTTCACTGCGTTCGCGCACTTGGCTGAACATCGCGTTTACCGCATCCAGCGCTTCGAGGACCACGTCCATCAGTTCCGAATCAACGCGCCGCTCACCCTTGCGCAGGATGTCGAACACGTTCTCGGCGATGTGGCAGCACTCCACCAGCTCATGGAGCTGGAGGAAGCCGGCGCCCCCTTTTACAGTGTGAAAACCGCGAAAAATTGCATTGAGCAAATCTGCATCATCAGGTCGGCTTTCCAGCTCGACCAGCTGTTCAGACAATTGCTCGAGAATTTCTCCGGCCTCTACCAGAAAATCCTGAAGGATTTCTTCATCGGCGCCGAAGCTCATTGGGGTGCTCCCTAAAATTAACCGTCAACAGACCTAGAAGCCAAGGCTCGATAGCAGATCGTCTACATCGTCCTGTCCGGACACAACGTCTTCACGTTTATCGGCATGAATCTGCGGACCTTCACCCTGCTTGAGATGTTTTTGTGGATCTTTTTCTGCAAGGATGGATTCTTCGTCATGCTGGATGCCGGCAAAGCGGTCTACATGACTGGCCATGAGCACCAGTTTGAGCAGATTGCTCTCCACTTCAGTGACCAATTGCGTGACGCGCTTGATCACCTGACCGGTCAGATCCTGGAAGTCCTGAGCCAGGAGAATGTCGTTAAGGTGGGTGGCAACCTCGTGGCTATCCTTCTCGGTACGAGTCAGAAATCCTTCGACGTTGCGCGCCAGCTCACGAAACTCATCAGCACCGACTTCGCGGCGCATGAAGCGTCCCCAATCTGCGCTCAAGGCTTTGGCGTCGGCACTCAGACCGTTCATCAAGGGGGTGCTTTGTTCGACCAGGTCCATCGTCCGGTTAGCCGCGTTTTCCGTCAGCCTGACAACATACGACAGGCGTTCGGTGGCATCCGTGATCTGTGACACTTCTTCGGCTTGAGGCATGTTCGGGTCAATCTGGAAATTGACGATCGCGCTGTGCAACTCGCGCGTCAGCTTGCCGATTTCCTGATACAGGCCACGATCGCGCGCCTGGTTAAGCTCGTGGATCAATTGCACCGCTTCACCGAAACGACCCTTTTCAAGGCTCGTTACCAGCTCATTGGCATGTTTTTTCAGGGTCGATTCAAACTCGCCCATTGACGTAGTGTCGTTCTCCATAGCGCCCTCACGGCATACATCAGCTATTGACGCGGTCAAAGATCTTTTCGATCTTTTCTTTCAGCGCCTGAGCCGTGAAAGGCTTGACCACATAACCGTTAACCCCGGCTTGTGCAGCCTCGATGATCTGGTCACGTTTGGCTTCAGCGGTCACCATCAACACCGGCAGGTGCTTGAGGCGATCATCGGCACGCACTTTGCGAAGCAGATCGATACCGGTCATACCCGGCATGTTCCAGTCCGTTACCAGAAAGTCGAAGGAACCGCTTTCCAGCATCGGCAACGCGGTAAGCCCGTCATCAGCTTCGGACGTGTTGGTAAAGCCCAGATCACGCAGCAGGTTCTTGATGATCCGCCGCATCGTTGAGAAGTCATCAACGATGAGGATTTTCATGTTCTTGTCCAATTCGACCTCCAAGCAGTCTTTGACGCGTTCAGCACCTGAACGCGCTGTTCAATCAATACCGGCACAGCTCACATCGGCTGCACGAAAAACGACGACGGGCTTGGTAATCGACAGTTATGAAACCACGCAGCAGATCCACGGACCGAGTGACAGTTGCCTGTCCTTTGAAAGTCCGTGGAAGGAATGCCTGCACGGCTCCAGCCTTGTCCACTGTCCCACGTAACGCTTTGCACAGCCGGGCTTATACACGATCACAACCGCTTAGGGTTGCCAATCGCGCATCAACGCGCTCGCCACTCTCCCAAACGCCCTCGCAAACGAGCTGCGCACTGGCTGTGTAACTGGCTGACTCGCGATTCGCTGACCCCCAGGACCTCACCGATTTCCTTGAGGTTCAACTCCTCGTCGTAGTACAACGCCAAGACCAGACGCTCGCGCTCCGGCAAATTGGCAATTGCATCTGCCAACGCAGCCTGAAAACGTTCATCTTCCAGGTCACGCGACGGCTCAAGCGAACCGCTTGCGCCATCCTCATGCAGCCCTTCATGTTCGCCGTCCTGCAACAGGTCGTCGAAACTGAACAGGCGGCTGCCCAAGGTATCGTTCAAAATCCCGTAATAATCATCGAGACTCAATTGGAGTTCGGCCGCAACTTCGTGATCTTTAGCGTCACGGCCTGTTTTAGCTTCAATTGTTCGAATTGCGTCACTGACCATGCGCGTATTGCGGTGCACCGAGCGTGGAGCCCAGTCACCCTTGCGCACTTCATCAAGCATGGCGCCACGAATACGAATGCCCGCGTAAGTTTCGAAACTCGCGCCTTTGGTGCAGTCGTACTTGGTCGAAACCTCCAGCAGGCCGATCATGCCGGCCTGGATCAGATCTTCGACCTGAACGCTGGCTGGCAGACGCGCCAGCAGATGGTAGGCAATGCGCTTGACCAGCGGGGCATAGCGCTCGATCAACTCGTATTGGGAGTTTTTCGACGCCTTGCTGTACATCTGATAACCGCTCGCTGTCATTGAACAGGCCCCGCACTGGTCTGGTAAACGAGTCGCTCGACGAAGAACTCCAGGTGGCCACGCGGATTAGCGGGCAATGGCCAGGTGTCGACCTTCTGCGCAATGGCCTTGAACGCCAGGGAGCATTTGGAGCGTGGGAAAGCTTCGTAAACGGCGCGCTGCTTCTGCACAGCCTTGCGCACGCTTTCGTCGTAAGGCACGGCGCCCACGTATTGCAGGGCAACGTCCAGAAAACGATCAGTGACCTTGGTCAGCTTGGCGAACAGGTTGCGCCCTTCCTGCGGGCTCTGCGCCATGTTGGCCAGCACGCGGAAGCGATTCATGCCGTAGTCGCGGTTGAGCAGTTTGATCAAGGCGTAGGCGTCAGTGATGGAGGTCGGCTCGTCGCAGACCACCAGCAGCACTTCATGAGCGGCGCGAACGAAGCTGACCACTGACTCGCCGATCCCGGCTGCGGTGTCGATCACCAGCACGTCAAGGTTATCGCCAATATCGCTAAAGGCCTGGATCAGACCGGCATGCTGGGCCGGGCTCAGATGAACCATGCTCTGGGTGCCCGACGCCGCAGGCACGATGCGGATACCGCCCGGGCCTTGGAGCAGCACGTCGCGCAACTCGCAGCGCCCTTCCATCACATCGGCCAGGGTGCGTTTGGGTGTCAGCCCCAGTAAGACATCGACATTAGCCAGACCCAGGTCAGCATCGAGCAGCAGAACCCGACGGCCAAGCTCGGCCAGGGCCAGCGACAGATTCACTGACACGTTAGTCTTACCGACGCCACCTTTGCCGCCGGTCACCGCGATCACCTGTACGGGATGCATGCTGCCCATGTTATTTCATTACCTTGTCTTGCGTAGACCGAAGCCACATTGGCGGCTGCACGTTCACCGGGGAACAATGCTTGGCAGACCATCGATGCAGGTACATTCCAAGAGTTAGCTTCACTTAGCCCACCCGCTTGCTGGGGTTGTGGTAAAGATCGGCGAACATGTCTGCCATCGCTTCCTCGCTAGGCTCTTCTTGCATCTGCACATTGACAGCGCGAGTCACCAGTTGGTGCCTGCGTGGCAGGTGAAGGTCGTCAGGAATGCGTGGACCATCAGTGAGATAGGCCACTGGAAGCTCGTGACTGATTGCCAGGCTGAGCACTTCGCCCAGGCTGGCGGTTTCATCCAGCTTGGTCAGAATGCATCCGGCCAGGCCGCAACGTTTGTAGCTGTGATAGGCAGCCGTCAGCACCTGCTTCTGGCTGGTCGTGGCCAGTACCAGATAATTGCGCGACTTGATGCCGCGCCCTGCCAGGCTTTCAAGCTGCATGCGCAACGCCGGATCGCTGGCCTGCAGGCCGGCGGTATCGATCAGCACCACGCGCTTGCGCAACAGTGGGTCCAGCGCCTGAGCCAGGGACTGACCAGGATCAACATGAGTCACCGGGACGTTGAGAATGCGACCCAGGGTCTTGAGTTGTTCCTGCGCACCAATGCGGAAGCTGTCCATGCTCACCAGGGCGATATTCTGCGCGCCGTACTTGAGCACATACCGCGCCGCCAGTTTGGCCAGCGTCGTGGTTTTACCCATCCCGGCCGGGCCTACCATGGCAATCACGCCGCCCTCTTCAAGGGGCTCGACGTCAGGCACGGAGATCATGCGGGCCAGATGCGCCAACAGCATGCGCCAGGCCTGACGGGGTTCTTCGATATCCGGAATCATGTCCAGCAAGTCACGCGACAACGGGCCGGACAGACCCACACGCTGCAGACGACGCCAGAGGTTGGCTTGCGCCGGGCGGCTGCCTTGCAGCTGACTCCAGGCCAGCGAGCCCAGCTGAACTTCCAGCAGTTCGCGCAGGCCATTCAATTCAGAGCGCATCGAGTCATAGCCGCGCTGGCTGGCCGCAGGGGCCGATGCCGGGGCATAGGCCTGAGCGAGCGGACGTGGCGGCTCTTCCAGGGTGGGCTCGATGTGGGTGTCGGTCGCGTCCAGCGGCAGGCCGGCGAACAGCTGGCGGTTCACCGTGCCATCGCTTTCGCCACGGTTATTGAGTTCAGCCTGGGCCGAAACAATGCGCGACTGGGTTTTGCGCAGTTCGTCTTCAAGCTCGATGTTCGGGACACGCGGGGCCAGAGCCGACAGCTTGTAATCCAGCGCAGCAGTCAGCTCAACGCCACCAGCAATGCGCCGGTTACCGATGATGGCCGCCTCGGCGCCCAGCTCATCGCGAACCAGCTTCATGGCTTGACGCATATCGGCGGCGAAAAATCGCTTAACTTGCATGACTCACTACCTCAGCCGTTAGGCCCGACAGTCGCTACGATGGTTACTTGCTTGTTATCAGGAATTTCCTGATAGGCCAGAACATGCATATTCGGTACAGCCAGGCGTCCAAACCGCGAAAGCATCGCGCGGATCGGGCCTGCCACCAGCAGAATCACCGGCGTGCCCTGCATTTCCTGACGCTGGGCGGCTTCGATCAGCGAACGCTGAAGTTTTTCCGCCATGCTCGGCTCAAGGAGAACGCCTTCTTCCTGACCTTGACCGGCCTTCTGCAAACTATTGAGCAATATCTGTTCCAACCTTGGCTCCAGCGTGATAACTGGCAGCTCCGGCTCAATGCCTACAATGCTTTGCACGATTGCGCGGCTCAAACCCACCCGAACGGCCGCTACCAACGCGGCGGTATCTTGACTCCGCATGGCGTTATTGGCGATGGCCTCGGCAATGCTGCGAATGTCCCGTACCGGCACCTGTTCGGCCAGCAACGCCTGCAGCACTTTCAACAGCGCAGACAACGACAGGATGCCCGGCACCAGCTCTTCAGCCAGTTTAGGCGAGCTTTTAGCCAGCAATTGCATCAATTGCTGGACTTCTTCGTGGCCAATCAACTCATGCGAGTGTTTGTAGAGAATCTGGTTCAAGTGCGTTGCAACCACGGTACTGGCGTCCACGACCGTGTAACCCAGGGACTGAGCCTGACTGCGCTGGCTGATTTCGATCCAGACGGCCTCCAGACCAAACGCCGGGTCCTTGGCGGTAATCCCGTTAAGCGTGCCGAACACCTGCCCTGGGTTGATCGCCAATTCACGGTCCGGGTAAATCTCGGCCTCGGCCAGGGTCACGCCCATCAACGTCAGGCGATAAGCACTGGGCGCGAGGTCGAGGTTGTCCCGGATATGCACGGTGGGCATGAGGAAGCCCAACTCCTGGGAGAGCTTTTTGCGCACGCCCTTGATCCGCGCCAGCAGTTGCCCACCCTGATTGCGATCCACCAGAGGAATCAGGCGGTAGCCTACTTCCAGGCCGATCATGTCGATAGGCGTGACATCGTCCCAGCCCAGCTCTTTGGAGTCCTGTACGCGAGTCGGCGATGGCAGCAACTCTTGCTGACGCTTGACCTCCTCCAGCGCAACGATTCTGGTCTGGTTCTCTTTCTTCCACAGCAGGTAAGCGATACCGCCTGCCACGAGGCCCAGGCTGATGAAGGAAAAGTGCGGCATGCCAGGCACCAGACCCATCACGATCATGATCGCGCCCGATACGCCCAGCGCTTTCCAGGACGTAAACATTTGGCGGTTGATCATTTTGCCCATTTCTTCCGAACCGGAAGCACGGGTCACCATGATCGCTGCAGCGGTGGACAACAGCAGTGATGGCAATTGCGCCACCAAACCGTCACCGATGGTCAGCAGGGTGTAAATCTTGCCCGCATCGGCAAAGCTCATGTTGTGTTGCAACATGCCGACCAGTATGCCGCCAATCAGGTTGATGAACAGAATCAACAGACCCGCGATGGCATCACCGCGAACGAACTTGCTGGCACCGTCCATCGAACCGTAGAACTCGGCCTCTTGCGCTACCTCAAGACGGCGACGCTTGGCTTCAGGCTGATCAATCAGGCCGGCGTTCAAGTCGGCGTCAATGGCCATTTGCTTGCCCGGCATGGCGTCCAGGGTGAACCGTGCGCTCACCTCGGAGATACGCCCGGCGCCTTTGGTGATTACGACGAAGTTGATGATCATCAGGATCGCGAACACCACGATACCCACGACGTAGTTACCGCCGATGACCACTTCACCAAAGGCCTGGATGACCTTACCGGCAGCGGCGTGGCCGTCCTGGCCGTGGAGCATGACCACTCGGGTGGACGCGACGTTCAACGCCAGCCGCAGCAGTGTGGCGACCAGCAGGATGGTGGGGAATACGGAGAAATCCAGCGGCCGCAGGGCGTAGACGCAGACCAGCAGTACGACAATGGACAGGGCAATGTTGAACGTGAAGAACACGTCCAGCAGGAACGGCGGGATGGGCAACATCATCATTGCCATCATGATCAACAGCAGCAACGGAACACCTAGCTGACCTCGGCCGAGACCCGCCAGACCGCTGCGTGCGTTGGTGACTAATTGAGAGCGATCCACCGATTATTTACCTGCGCGCTAAATCAAAACTTTGACGCCGAAGGCGACCTGATCAGGCCTATTGCAAGAAGCTTTCCAATTGTGGAAATGGTGGGGGAAATGTGGGGTTTATTCTGTAGGACGGGATCGGTAGGTGACGCGCTTTGTGTGTACATATCCATTTTTGCTGTTACGGCTGCTATGGGTTGCGCCCTTGCGGCGCCTCACTTTTGAAGCCGGAATGCCGACCCAGTCAATAGTGAGGCGCTGTAAGAGCGCAACCATTAGTGGCCATCACCACGGAAATGGATATACGCGCAAAACAACAAACAACAGCCCAACCTACTCATCCCTGCGCAAATCCGGCGGAACAGTAATATCCCCCAATGGATCAGGCCGCTTGCCACCGCCCGCATGGTACTGCCGGATCTGATAAACGTATGCCAGCACCTGAGCCACCGCCAGGTACAATCCCGCCGGAATTTCCTGGTCAAGGTCAGTGCTGTAATAAATTGACCGCGCCAACCCGGGAGACTCCAGGATAAGTATCTCGTGGTGCGCACCGATCTCGCGGATCTTCAACGCAATAAAGTCTACCCCTTTGGCCACCAACATCGGTGCGCCACCCTTCTCCGGGTCGTATTTAAGCGCCACTGCGAAGTGAGTCGGGTTAGTTATGATTACATCCGCCTCAGGCACCGACTCCATCATTCGCCGCTGCCTCATATCGAACTGCAATTGGCGAATGCGCTGCTTGACCTGAGGATTGCCGTCAGCGTTTTTGTGCTCGTCGCGAATTTCCTGCTTGGTCATCAGCAGTTTTTTGTGCGACTCGTATAGCTGCCAGGGAACGTCCACCGCGGCAATGATCATCAGACCACAGGCCATCCACACCGTACTCCACCCCACAACCTGCAAGCAGTGGATGATGGCTTGCTCCAACGGTTCATGCGCGATGGACACCAGATCATTGCGCTCCTTGATCAGGACGATTATTGCGACAACCAATATGATCAGAAATTTTGCAAAAGACTTAACCAGCTCAATCAGCGCGGTAGGCGAAAACATCCGTTTGAGGCCCGAGGCCGGGTTCATGCGACTTAACTTGGGTACCAGCGACTTGGCCGCGAACAGCCAGCCACCCAGTGAAATCGGTCCAATTATGGCGGCCGCCAACATCACCAGAAAATACGGCAGCATGACCACCAGCGCGTACTTACCGCTTGATAGCAGCATCTTCGCCATGTAGCTCTGATCCATCAAGACTTCACGGCTAATCGCAAAGTTTGAAGTCATCAGATAAGACATCATCCGAGCAATGTTCGGACCCTCGATAATCAGGCCGATGGCGCCAGCCAGGGTGACCACCAAGGTGTTTAGCTCCTTGGATCGGGCAATCTGCCCCTCTTCACGCGCACTACTGCGCTTTTTTTCCGTGGGCTCTTCACTTTTTTCCGCTCCATTTTCGTCTTCAGCCATCTCAGCGGGCCCTCACCATATCGCGCAAGCTTTGGAACGCCTCCACCGCCAATGGCTGATACTGATTGAGGATGTCGGCCAGGGTCAGCCACAAAATACCCATGCCCAACACCAGGGTTAGCGGGAAACCGATCGAGAAGATGTTCAATTGCGGCGCGGCACGGGTCATGATGCCAAACGCGATGTTGATGACCAGCAAGGCGGTAATGGCGGGCAAGACAATCCTCAGGCCCGAGCCCATTACCCAGCCCAGTCTGGTAGCCAGCTCCCAGAAATTGGAGACCAGCAAACCGCTGCCCACGGGCATGGTAGTAAAGCTCTCCACAAGGGTGTCAATCACCACCAGATGGCCGTTCATGCCCAGGAAAACCAGTGTGACCAGCATGGTGAAGAACTGCCCGATGACCGCCGATGACACACCGTTGGTAGGGTCAACCATTGAGGCGAAGCCCATACCCATCTGGATCGACAAAATCTGCCCGGCAATCACAAAAACCTGGAAGAACAACTGAAGAAACAACCCCATCCCCGCACCAATGATGATCTGCTCACCAATCAGCAGCACGGCAGACAGGTCCAGTGCATTGACTTGCGGCAAGGGCGGCAGGACCGGGGCAACGACGACCGTTATTGCCAGCGCAAAGTACAGCCGCACACGGCCCGGCACCAGCGTGGTCCCGAAAACGGGCATGGTCATCAGCATGGCCGTGATGCGAAACATGGGCAGCATGAAGCTTGCGACCCAGGTGCCGATCTGCCCGTCGGTGAGGGCCAGGACCGGTTCCATGGGGTCAGCCGATCACTGTTGGAATGCTGCTGTACAGGTTCAGGATGTATTCCATGAACACCTTGAGCAACCAGGGGCCAGCGGCGATCAGCGTAATGAGCATCACGATCAGACGTGGCAGAAAGCTCAGGGTCTGTTCGTTGATCTGCGTCGCGGCCTGAAACATCGCGACCAGCAGACCACAGATCAGGCTGGGCACGACCAGAATCGCCACCAGCACAGTGGTCAGCCACAACGCTTCACGAAACAGATCGACCGCTACTTCCGGTGTCATTGCACGGACTCCCGATCAAGAGGCGTCATACGCCACCGAAACTGCTGGCCAGAGTGCCGACGATCAACGCCCAGCCATCCACCAGTACGAACAACATGATTTTGAACGGCAACGAAATGATCAGTGGCGAGAGCATCATCATACCCATCGCCATCAGTACGCTAGCCACCACAAGGTCGATGATCAGAAACGGGATAAAGATCATGAAGCCGATCTGAAACGCGGTCTTTAGCTCGGAAATCACGAACGCCGGGACCAGGATGTTCAGTGGCGCCTGGTCCGGCGAGGCGATGTCGGTACGCTTGGACAGGCGCATGAACAGCTCAAGGTCGCTGGTGCGGGTCTGCGCCAGCATGAAATCCTTGATCGGTACCTGGGCCTTGGCCACCGCATCCTGAGCAGTCAGGGTTTCGGCAAGATAAGGCTGCAGGGCATCCTGATTAACCCGGTCGAAGACCGGGGCCATGATGAACATGGTCAGAAACAGGGCCATGCCGGTCAGGATCTGGTTCGACGGCGTCTGCTGCAAGCCAAGGGCCTGACGCAGGATGGAAAAAACGATGATGATCCGGGTAAAACTGGTCATCAGCATGACGAACGCTGGAATGAAGCTCAGCG
This sequence comes from Pseudomonas viridiflava, assembly GCF_900601905.1. Lineage (GTDB taxonomy): Bacteria > Pseudomonadota > Gammaproteobacteria > Pseudomonadales > Pseudomonadaceae > Aquipseudomonas. The sequence goes on along the minus strand of NZ_UWFA01000380.1, from coordinate 20,722 downwards.
CCGTCATGATCAGCAGGATCTGCAGACTGACCGAATACTCCTGCTGACCGTTGGCCCCGTTGGACAAGGTGATGGCCGGGATGGACAACGGGTCGGCAGCGAACGCCACAGGCGCCGCGAGCACCAACAAAAGCGTCAACAGAATGCGCAGCATTACTTCTTATCCTTCTGAGCCTTGTTGCCCATCAAGTCCATCAACCGCTGTGCAAACTCGGAATTCACCGGCTGCCGTTCCGGCGCCTGCACGGGCTCCTTGAGCACGTGCAAAGGCGTGATCCGGCCCGGCGTCACGCCCAGCAGAATCTGCTCGTTACCCACTTGCACCAGCACCAGCCGATCCCGCGGGCCTATGGCACGCGAACCGACCAGCTCGATGACCTGCGCATTGCCCGGCACGCCACTCTGCACGCGGCGCATCAGCCAGGCCAGGGCAAAGATCAGCCCCACGACCAGCAACAGACCAAACAGCAACTGCGTCAATTGCCCGCCCAGGCCGCTGCCCAGCGACACATTGGCTTGCGGCGCCACAGCCTGCACGGCGGGTTCGGCCGCCAGCGCGTACAACGGCATGGCGAGCAGGACCGCGACGGATTTGAGCCTTTTCACTAGCGCAGCTTCTTGATACGTTCGCTCGGGCTGATCACGTCAGTCAGGCGGATGCCGAACTTCTCGTTGACCACCACCACCTCGCCGTGGGCAATCAGGGTGCCGTTGACCAGCACGTCCAACGGCTCACCGGCCAGGCGATCCAGTTCGATGACCGAACCCTGGTTGAGCTGCAACAGGTTGCGAATGTTGATGTCGGTGCTGCCCACTTCCATGGAAATCGACACCGGGATGTCGAGAATCACGTCAAGGTTGGGGCCTTCCAGGCTCACCGGACCGTTGCTTTTTGGCATGCTGCCAAACTCTTCCATCGCCAGCCGGCTGGAGGTTGCCGAGTTACCGGCGTCCGCAGCGAGCAGTGCGTCGATGTCGTCCTGATTGCCATCACCGGACTCACCCAGTGCCGCCGCCCATTCATCGGCCAGCGCCTGATCATCAGCGGACGTCATATCGTTTTCATCAGCCATCGGTTGTCCTCGGTGCACATTGATTCAGTTACACAACAAAATGTCGGCGTTGATAAAGCTCAACGCCGCTCGATCGGTTCGATCACTTGCAACGCCAGGTGGCCCTGGTGCGAACCCAGCTTGACCTTGAATGACGGCACGCCATTGGCACGCATCACCAGTGTTTCATCCAGTTCCACCGGAATGATGTCACCCGGCTGCATGTGCAGGATGTCGCGCAACGGCAGTTCGCGTCGGGCAACCACGGTGCTGATCGGCACCGACACATCCAGCACGTCTTGTTTGAGGGCGTTGACCCAGCGTTCGTCCTGGTCGTCCAGATCGGACTGGAAGCCCGCGTCGAGCATTTCCCGGATCGGCTCGATCATCGAATAAGGCATGGTGACGTGCAGATCGCCGCCACCACCGTCCAGCTCGATATGGAACGTAGACACCACCACTGCCTCGCTCGGCCCGACGATGTTGGCCATCGCCGGGTTCACTTCCGAGTTGATGTACTCGAAGTTGACTTCCATGATCGCCTGCCAGGCTTCCTTCAAATCGATAAAGGCCTGATCCAGCACAATGCGCACCACCCGCAATTCGGTGGGGGTGAATTCGCGTCCTTCGATCTTGGCGTGACGACCGTCACCGCCAAAGAAGTTATCCACCAGCTTGAACACCAGTTTGGCGTCGAGGATGAACAGCGCAGTGCCGCGCAGAGGCTTGAGCTTGACCAGGTTGAGGCTGGTGGGCACGTACAGCGAGTGCACGTACTCACCGAACTTCATGACCTGAACGCCACCTACCGCGACATCCGCAGACCGGCGCAGCAGGTTGAACATGCTGATACGGGTGTAACGGGCAAAACGCTCGTTGATCATTTCCAGGGTCGGCATCCGGCCACGGACGATCCGGTCCTGACTGGTCAGGTCGTAACTTTTGATGGTACCCGGCTCGGCCGGACCATCGGTCGGCACCAAGCCGTCGTCCACGCCGTGCAACAGCGCGTCGATTTCATCCTGGGACAGCAGGTCTTGCACGGCCATGTCGTGGTCCTACTGCAGTACGAAGTTAGTAAAAAGCAGCTGCTCGATCACAGTCTTGCCAAGTTCTTTCTGGGCCACTTCCTGAACGCTGGCGGTGGCCTTCTGGCGCAGCATTTCCTGGCCAATAGGCGTGGTCAGTGTCTCGAAAGGGATACCGGCGAACAGCATGACCAGGTTATTGCGAATCACCGGCATGTGGGCTTTGAGCGCTTCCATGTCCGCCTGATTGCGCGCGAGCATGGTAATGCTGACCTGCATGTAGCGCTGGCGACCGCCGGCGTTGAAGTTGACCACGAACGCCGGGGTCAGAGGCTCGAAAATGGCCGCGTGCTTGACGTTCGGATCTGCCGCAGCGGCGACCGCCGGGTCGACTTTGGGCGTAGCGCTGTGCATGAAGAACCAGGTGGCACCGACCGACAACCCGATGGCGAGCAATAAAGCCACGACCACCACAATGATGATCTTGAGTTTCCCTTTTGAGGCGGGGTCTTTAACTTCTTCGCTCTTCGCCATGCCAATAATCCGTCACTATTCGGGGGGTTCACTAATACGTGACAGAGGGAGAGCAAGTGTTATGCCAGAGTTGCGGGGGATTTTGTGTGGCGTGGGTTTTGCCCGGTCAAGCCAGATGACGAGGTACCCGTAGGAGCGGATTTATCCGCGAAGACAATACGTCAAACGGCAGATATGTATCTGCCCAACCGACGCGTTCGCGGCTAAAGCCGCTCCTACGAGTCATGGTCAACCCTGATCAAGCGTAGTAATCAATCTCGCTGGTGCCGATCACTCGCGCAGCTGGCTGGCTGACGGCTACCGCTGCATCGCTGCCACTGCCCTCAGTCGAACTCTCGATACCGTTGGAGCCGGAACCGTTGTTGCCGGTGCCACGCGTATTGCTGGCCTGCTGCTCCTGCTGGTTCTGTTGATTACGCGACTGGTCGGACACGTTGACGTCAACCTGGCCCATGCCCTGCTGCGTGAAGGACTCACGCAGGCGCGACATCTGGCTTTCCAGTGCTTCACGCACCCCTACGTGGGCGCTCATGAAGGTGACTTGCGTCTGCTGGTCCGGTGCCATGTTGATACGGATATCCAGACGACCCAGCTCGGCAGGTTCCAGCTGAATATCGGCAGACTTGAGATTCTGGCTCGACAGGTACATCACGCGGTCGACGACCCCTTCACTCCAGCCACTCTGATGCATCGCCAGCGGCTGACTGAGCAACGGAACGGCAGGCGTGGTCACCGGACGGGCCTGTTGCGCAGCCTGACTCATGGCGGCCAAGCGGTCGGCGAAGTTATCCACGCGGGTCTCGCCGATGGCACCTTTGACATCCTTGAGACCTTCGCCCAGCAAACCTTCAAACGACTTGCCACTGCTTTCAGTGCTGGCCTCGTCAACGATCGGTGCCTGGTCATCGAGAGCCGCCAGGTTATTGGCGAGGTTCTGTGACTGATCAGTGGTGAGTTCGCCAGCCTTCGCGGATTTGCCAGAATGGTTTGCACCATTGGCGTTCTGCGCCTGTTGCGCCTTGGCGGCGGCACTCTCCAGCGCGAACTGCAAGGCAGGCATGTCTTGCAGCGGGTCGGCATTCGGATCGAAAGGTGCATCGGCTACCGCTGCCGTCGTAGCAGACTGCGCGCCAATGGCTGGGGTCACGGCAGCGGTAAGCGCGGCGCTCGGGTCGACGGGCTTGGCCTCTGCCGCAGACTTGTCGATCACGGGCGTGGCAACCGCCTGCCCGGCCATGGCCTGCAAGGTCGGGTCCAGTGTCGGATCAACCGGCAACTCGACAGGCGTCGCGGCCAGCAAGGACGGATCGACTGGCTCGTCACTCGCGCTGCCCGCCTCGTCGTCTGCAACCGCGGCTGCCGGGTCGACAGGCAAGGCGTTGCCGCTTTCGGCAACGCTCGTCTGCTCAGCGGCAGTCGCATCATCGGCAGGGGTTGGCGTTTTTTTATCGGCAACCGATTTGTCTTTATCAGCAACGCTGCGGGACTTTACCGGTGCGTCGTCGCGCCCCGCAGCCTTGGCTTCAGCCTGCTTGGCGTATACGTCGGAGAAGCTTGAGCGATCACTCGCACTGCTGTCTGCAGCCTTGGTCGAATTGCTGGCGGCACTGGACTTCGTCGCAGCCGTGGCGTTGGCTTGAAGCAGTGCATTAGTGGCAAGGGGCATGTCGTTCTCCGCGAAAACAGCTGAATACGCAGAACAGAGCAAGATACGGGCCAGATAAGCCTGGCTGACGATGAGATCAGGGTTGGGCGCTGTACAGCTGACGTTCGGCGTCGAACAGCCTGCGCACCGCCGAGTATTCGTGATCGATGCTGAGCAGCAGATCACCCAGCCCGGTCACGTCCTGCCGTCGACTGCGCTCCTCGAGCTGATGACACAGGGCAGCCAGGTGCAAAGCGCCCATGTTGCTGCTGCTGCCCTTGAAACTGTGGGCCATCATGCTCAATTCCTGAAGATCGAACACAGGACCGCCGAGGATCTGACGCAGGCGCACGATGCGCGTCTCGGAATCATTGAGAAAAACGTCGAGCAAGGTCGGGTATTCATCCTCCATGACGTCCTGCAATGCATTCAATACGCTGTAGTCCAGATGATTATCCGACACGTGTTCACTCCTTGATCCCAGGGTGTCATCCCCAACAAAACTCCACACAGGCAGTGCGTCCATCCGCTGACCACGTTGCCTGTTCACTCAGCTCGCGCACCAGCGCAAGACCGCGACCGTACAGCTCATTGACCACGGTAGGCAATGCGAGAATTGTATCAACACTGAAACCCGGGCCGCTGTCCTCGACCTGTAACGTCAAACGACCACCCTCACCCACCGGCACCACCTGCACATGCACTCGGATGAATCCATCGCAGAGGCTGGCCAGGCGCTCCGCACGCAGCTCATAGTAGCGGGCGAATCCCGCCGCGTCGTTTTTCAGGCGTGAGTCCAGCCCGAGCACACCGTGTTCCAGCGCGTTGCTGTACAACTCGGTGAGTACGCTATAGAGCGCACCACTTTGCGTGCGCAGACCATGCACTTCCAGCAGCAGTTGCAGCAGGTATGGCAAGGGGTTGAAACGCCTGATGGTCGAGCCGCGAAACTCGAAGGTTGCCGACCAGTCCAGAGGCGTCGAGGTCCCGCTGTCCGAATAGATGACCGCGCGGGTACCCGGGTCGGCTGCCTCGACCGCCAGAATTTCGACCATGCTGACATCGTCACGGGCCTGCCCGCCAAAATCGGTCAGGGCTTGCTGAATTTCCCCGATCAGCAAATGGGGTTGGCGATTGGCGGCAAACACTTCGTGCAACCGCTGCACGCCAAACAACTGCTCGTCCCGGTTCCGGGTGTCGACTACGCCATCGGAGAGCAGGAAGATGCGGTCATTGCAGGCAAAAGGATAGACCTCGGTCTTGTCATCGAAACTGGAAGAGTCCAGCACCCCGAGAGGCAAATGCCGTGACACCAAGGCCGTGCGCTCGCCGCTGGCAGCGCTGAGGAGGTAGCCGTCCGGCAGGCCGCCATTCCAGACTTCCACTTGACGCTGCCTGAAATTGACGCACAACAACGTCGCGCAGCAAAACATGTCCACCGGCAGGATGCGCTGGAGCTTGGCGTTCATCTCGCGCAAGGTCTCGGCCAGGCCAAACCCCTTGGCTGTCATGCCGTAGAACACTTCCGCCAGAGGCATGGCCCCGACCGCTGCCGGCAAGCCATGGCCGGTGAAGTCGCCGAGCAGCACGTGCATGTGCCCGGCGGGTGTGTAAGAGGCCAGCAACAAATCGCCATTGAACAGCGCATAGGGCGATTGCAGGTAGCGGATGTTTGACGCGTTCAGGCAACCGGAATGCGCGACCTGATCAAAGACTTCCTTGGCGACGCGCTGTTCGTTGAGCAGGTATTCGTGGTGTCGGGAGATCAGATCGCGTTGCTGAAGGACGGTTTCCTGCAGCAGTCGCAGGCGGTTCATGGCCTTGATCTTGGCGGTGAGCACGACATGGTTGTAGGGCTTGGCAATGAAATCATCGCCACCTGCATCCAGACAGCGGGCAAGCGCCTCGCCCTCGGTCAGTGAGGTCAGAAAAATGATCGGCACCAGCGCTTCGCCCGCCAGCTGTTTGATGCGCCGCGCGGCTTCGAAGCCATCCATCACCGGCATAAGCGCGTCCATCAGGATCAATTGCGGCCGGTGTTTTTTAAACATCGCCAACGCTTCCGCCCCGTTGGCGGCGCACAGCACTTTATGGCCCTGGCGACTGACGATGGTCGACAAGAGATAACGATCACTGGCGCTGTCGTCAGCGATCAGAATGCACAGTTGCTCGCTCGAGGACTGCAAGGGGTCAGCCTATCTGGAACAGTTTCGAGAAATTGGAAATCGTCAGGATGGTGATGACGTCGGCCGTGCAATTGATCAGCCGGATACGCGCCCGCTCACCACCCGCGTGGTCGCGCAGCAGCAACAGCATGCCCAGCGCGGAGCTATCCAGATAATGGGTTCCGCGCAAATCCACAATGTAGCGGTGTTCTTTGCCCAACCCTTCGTAGGCGGCGCGAAAGTCCTGATGCGAGGCAAAATCAAAACGGCCCGAGACGAAAATGGTCAGTTGCTGACCGTCGGGGGAAAGCTCGGAGGTAACCGACATAAGGAGTTCCTGATTAAGCCTCGGTACGTATTCAAGGTGTAGCACCGCCAAGCGATGGCAGCAAACTGATTGCATCGCAGATTTCACCACGGCCTGTTGAGCTGCCGAAGATCGCGAACAGCGGTGGGTTAGATACACCGCCTTCGCAGCGCTCGTAACCTCGGTCAGCGCCTAGAGAACCGGGGTGTGTCTGAAATAACGCAAATTGTCTTAAAACTGCGACTGCCTCGGCAAGCGCTGGGAAAGCTCGTCCAGCAGTTTCTGTTCGCGTTTATCTTCCAGCTGGCGCGCTTCGTCTATGTAGCGCTGGACCAGCTTGCGTAACCCTTCGACCCGGGCGTAGGCCTGTTGCCACGCGCCACGGGCCTTTTCCAGGTTGTCCTGATGCCAGGCCAGGCTCTTGCGCTGCTGACCGACTGCGGTTTCCAGTTGATTGAGAAAGCGCTGGTAATTCATCAGCCATTGGCCGGAAACGCCGCTGGCACCTTTGTCGATCCACTGCTGCTGATAAGCCAGGCGGAACTGCTCAAGTTCGTCCAGTTTGCCTTCGGCGATGCGCACCTGGCCTTGAAAATGCCCCAGACGCTGGGCAGCCGTGCGCTCGGCGCTTTCGGCCATGTCCACCACCGGCGCCAGACGTGCCGCACGACTTTTGGCCATGATCTATCAGCCACCCGCTGCCGGATTGAACACGGCCGCCAGCTGGGCACCGCTGTTTTCCATGCTCTGGTTTTCGTTGAGCCCTTGACGCAGGTAGCGCACCAACACCGGCTGCAGGGCAATCGCCAGGTCTGTTTCCCGGTCGCCGCCAGCGACATAAGCGCCGACGCTGATCAGGTCGCGGCTTTGCTGGTAGCGCGACCACAACTGTTTAAAGTGCTGGGCCTGATTCATATGCTCGGGCGTGACCACCGACGGCATGACCCGGCTGATCGACGCTTCGATATCAATAGCCGGGTAATGCCCCTCTTCGGCCAGGCGTCGGGACAACACGATGTGACCATCGAGCACGCCCCGCGCCGAGTCGGCAATCGGGTCCTGCTGGTCATCGCCTTCGGACAGCACGGTATAAAAAGCAGTGATCGAGCCACCACCGGCCTCGGCGTTACCGGCCCGCTCCACTAGTTTGGGCAACTTGGCGAAGACTGAAGGCGGGTAGCCCTTGGTGGCTGGCGGCTCGCCAATGGCCAGGGCGATTTCACGCTGGGCTTGGGCAAAACGGGTCAGGGAATCCATCAGCAACAGGACGTTCATGCCCTTGTCGCGAAAATATTCGGCAATGCGCGTGCAATACATGGCTGCCCGCAAGCGCATCAAAGGCGCGTCATCGGCTGGCGATGCGACCACGACGGAACGCTTGAGGCCTTCTTCACCGAGGCTGTGCTCGATGAACTCTTTAACTTCACGACCGCGCTCGCCGATCAGGCCTACCACGATGATGTCGGCCTCGGTGAAGCGCGTCATCATGCCCAACAGGACACTCTTGCCGACGCCTGTGCCGGCGAACAGACCCAGACGCTGGCCGCGACCTACCGTCAACAATCCGTTGATACAGCGAATCCCCACGTCCAGCGGCTGGCTGATGGGGTTGCGCTTGAGTGGGTTGATGGTCGGGCCGTCCATGGGCACCCAGTCTTCGGCCTTGATGCCACCTTTGCCGTCCAGCGGACGTCCGGCGCCATCCAGCACCCGGCCCAGCATGGCCATGCCCATCGGCAGACGACCGGTGTCGATCAGCGGCACGACCCGAGCACCAGGGGCAATTCCCGCCACGCTGCCCACCGGCATGAGGAATACCTTGCTGCCGGAAAAACCCATGACTTCGGCTTCGACTTCGACTGGATGGTGGCTGTCGTCGTTGATCACCACGCAGCGGCTGCCCATGGCCGCGCGCAACCCTTCGGCTTCCAGGGTCAGGCCGACCATCCGTAACAGTCGGCCTTCAACCAGCGGCTGGCTCGGCAGATCGATGGATTCGGCGTACGAACCCAGGCGCTTGCCGAAGCTGGTGCGATCAAGGCGCATCGGCTTTCTCGTCGTCGGCGGGGCCGTCGGCTTGCGGGGCTTTGTCCAGATCCAGACTCATGTCCGAAGCGGACGGGTGCAGGGCCTGCTCGTGCATCTGGTCGTACATTTTGGCGATGGCCTGAGCGATCCTGGTTTCGATACTGGCATCAATGCGACTGTGCTCGGTCTCGATTCGGCAGCCACCGGCCTGCAGGGTGTCGTCTTCGACGATGCGCCAGTTTTCCTCATGGCGCTCGCGCAGCAGCTTGATCTGTTCGAAGTCCTGGGGATTGATGAAAATCCGCACGTTGGTGGCGCCCATGGGCAGCAGTTTCAACGCGTCGCGCAGGACGTTGCCGATCTGCCGGGAGTCCGTGGTCAGCTCGCGCTGAATGACTTTGCGGGCAATGTGCTCGACCAGCAGGATCATCGACTTCTCGATCTGCATGTCCTGTTCGGCGATGGGGTTGAGAAACTGCTCGAACAACCGCTCAAGGCTTTCCAGCTTGGCGGCCAGGGCAACTTCGGCCTCCTGACGCACCTTGAGCTGGGTACTGTGGAAACCCTCTTTCTCGCCCGTGGCGAAGCCTTCGTTGTAGGCTTCCTGGCGGATGCTTTCGAGTTCTTCGAGGGTGATGGGCTGGACTTCCTCCAGCGGCACTTCCTCAATCACCTCGACCGGCTCTTCAATCTCCGGTTCCGGCTCAGGCGCAGGTTCCACAAACGGGTCGAAACTGGGCAACGACCAGACGTCGAAACCGCCCACATCCTTGGCGCGAATCAGTTCGCTGGCCGGTTCTTTGCTGGAGCTGGACATTAGTAGTGCCTTAAATCATTTCCTCGCCACCTTTGCCGCCGAGAACGATCTCCCCGGCCTCGGCCATACGGCGAGCGATAGTGAGGATTTCTTTCTGCGCAGTTTCCACGTCGCTGACGCGGACCGGCCCCTTGGCTTCCAGGTCATCACGCAACAGCTCGGCGGCACGTTTGGACATGTTCTTGAAGATTTTTTCCTTGATCGCCTCGTCCGAACCCTTGAGCGCCAGAACCAGCACATCCGAAGACACTTCGCGCAGCAAGGCCTGGATACCGCGGTCGTCGACGTCGGCAAGGTTGTTGAAGACAAACATGAGGTCTTCGATCTGGGTCGACAGGTCTTCGTCGACTTCGCGGATCGAATCCATGAGCGTGCCTTCGATGGAGCTGTCGAGGAAGTTCATGATATCGGCAGCACGCTTGATACCACCCAGGGTGGTCCGCGACGTGTTGGCGTTACCCGAGAACTGCTTCTCGAGAATCTGGTTCAATTCCTTGAGCGCTGCTGGCTGCACGGTATTCAACGAAGACACGCGCAGGATGATGTCAAGGCGCACCTTGTGATCGAAATGGCCGAGTACTTCACCCGCCTGATCGGCATCCAGATAAGCCACCACAATCGCTTGAATCTGCGGGTGCTCGAAACGGATCACATCGGCAACCGCGCGCGGCTCCATCCATTTCAGGCTGTCCAGGCCGCTGGTGTTGCCGCCCAGCAGAATGCGGTCGATGAGACCGTTGGCCTTGTCTTCACCCAGCGCCTGGGTGAGCATTTTGCGAATGTAGCCATCGGAGCCGACACCCAGGCTGGTCTGGTCGCCGACGGTCTCGACGAACTCGGTCATGACCTCTTCGACCTGCTCGCGGTGCACGTTGCGCATCTGCGCCATGGCCACACCCACGCGCTGCACTTCCTTGGGCCCCATATGCCGGAGCACTTGAGCCGCGTCGGTTTCGCCCAACGAAAGCAGCAGTACGGCAGCTTTCTCGACTTTGCTCAGTTTGGTTACGACGGCTCGATCATTCATCAGTGTTAATCCACTCTTTCACAACCTGGGCCACACGACCCGGGTCTTCAGCCACCAGACTCTTGATCGCGTTCAACTGTGCGTCATAACCCTCGGTCGGGCTAGGCAGCAGAATGCTCTGCGGACCACCCAGGCTGACACGGTCGTTGGACAGTTCGTCGCCACCGCCCATGCCACCAAAACCACCCGTACCATCGTCGAAACCGGCCAGTTCCTTGCTCTTGCCATTGGTGATGTTGTTCAACACCGGGCGCAGCACGCCGAACACCAGAATCAGGATGAAGATGATGCCCACGGCCTGTTTGACGATGTCCCAGAACCACGGTTGCGAGTAGAACGGAATCTCGGCAATCACCTCGCCCTGTTCGACCGAGAACGGCACGTTGACGACGCTGACGCTGTCGCCACGACTGGCGTCGAAACCCACGGCATTCTGAACCAGACGCGTAAAGCGGTTCAGATCGTCGGCACTCCATGGCGTACGGGTCATTTCACCGTTGGCCGCGTTGATCTTGACCTGGTCATCGACCACCACTGCAACCGACAGGCGGGTCAGACGACCCTGCTGCTGCTTGGTGTGGCTGATCGAACGATCCAGCTCGAAGTTCTTGGTCGACTGCACACGCTTGTCGGCCGGGTACGGCGCCAACGCTGGCTGGCCAGTCGCCGGATCCATGATTTGCTGACCGTTGGCATCCAGCAACGGCTGACCCGGAGCAATGGCGGCGGCAGCACCGGCCGCACCACCTGCGGCCTGCGGCGCAGTAGCCGGACCTGGCGGCTGGTTGCTCAGAGCGCCCGGCACACCCTGCGGGCCGGAGCTGCTGGAACGTTGTTCATTGACCGACTGTTCGCTGCGCAAGGCAGGCTGGTCAGGGTTGAAGCTTTCTGCGGTGGATTCCACGGCGCTGAAGTCGACGTTGGCCGAGACCTCGGCCTTGTAGCGGTCGTTACCCAACACCGGTTGAAGAATATTCTGTACACGCTGGGTGAGCATGCTTTCCATGCGACGCGAATAATCAAACTGTTTGCCAGCCATGGTCAGCTCGGAGTTCTCAGCCTGATCCGAAAGCAGATTGCCTTTCTGATCCACGACGCTGATCTGCGACTTGGCCAGTTCCGGCACACTGGTCGACACCAGATTGACGATTGCCATCACCTGGCTTGGCTCCAGCGTACGCCCGGCGTACAGCTCGACCAGAATCGAGGCGCTTGGCTTGCGGTCATCACGCACGAACACCGAGCTTTTTGGGATCGCCAGGTGAACGCGGGCAGCCTTGATGTTATTCAGGGACGAAATAGTACGCGCCAGCTCGCCTTCCAGACCACGGCGATAGCGGGTCGCTTCCATGAACTGGCTGGTACCCAGGCCCTGGTCCTTGTCGAGAATTTCGAAACCGACGTTGCCGTCATGCTGGGTAACACCGGCCGACGCCAGCTGAATGCGCGCGCGCTGCACATCATCGGCCTTGACCAGCAAGGCACCGGAGTTCGGCTCGATGGTGTACGGAATATTGGCCGTGGTCAGCGTGTCCATCACCTGCTTGCCGTCCATGCCGGCAAGGCTGCCATACAGCGGCCGATAATCGGGCTGCTGCGACCAGAGCACCACGGCAAAGCCGATCGCCACGCTGGCAGCCAGCCCGACCATCAGGCCGACCTGACGCAACATGGTCATCTCGGAAAGGTTTTCCAGGAAAGCCAGGCCCATCAGGGGCTTTTTCCCGGAGGCGCCTGTCTTGGCCGGAACGCTATCGGCGAGTGTTTCTGCCATGACTCAATACGTCCTTTAAACCGGCATCTGCATGATGTCTTGGTAAGCCTGAACCAGTTTGTTGCGAACCTGGGTCAAGGCCTGGAAGGACACGGAGGCCTTCTGCGAGGAGATCATTACATCGGTGAGGTCCACACCCGATTTGCCGATTTCGAAGGCATTGGCGAGCTGACTCGAAGCCTGCTGGGTTTCGCTGACCTTGTTGACGGCCTGACCAAGCATGTCGGCAAAGCTGCTGGCGCCGACTTCCGGCGTGGCGACGGCTTTCGGCGCGGCCATGGCGTCCATTTGCATGGAACGCATATCCAACATCAAGCGATTAAATTCAACACCTTGGCTCATGGACGTATCTCTCGTAAGTGCTGCAAATTTTTGACACTGATTCAGCAGTCATGCATGACAAAGCAACAAGGGTGCCAGTTACATGGCGGCAATTAGCCATCAATTCAGTGTATTTTCTTTCGACTGCTCGCAAACCCGCGTAATAGCTGCGCTCCAGCCGATTCACCGGCTGAGGGGCGATGTGAAAATTTCACAGCTGCGACAAATGACCGCATCACAGCTGCGTCTGCCGTCAGTACCCTCAGGTGGCGAACAGATAGCCTTCCACATCCATCCCGGCATCACGCATCTGCGCCAGCTTGTAGCGCAATGTGCGAGGGCTGATACCCAGCCGCTCGGCCGCTTCCTTGCGCCGCCCACGCTCGGCCCGCAGCGTATCAATGATCATTTGAAATTCCCGCCGACGCAGATCGTCGCCCAATGCACCCGCTGAATCACTGCCCGACAGCTCCATCGCAGCGGTCGACGCCGCTGCGACGACCGGCGCGACAGCCGAAACCAGTGACGCTCCCGTCACTGGCCCGGTGAGGCAGAAATCCTCAGCCTGAATCACCCCGCCCTGCTGAAGAATCAGCGCACGCTGCACGGCGTTGTCCAGCTCCCGCACGTTTCCGGGCCAGGCGTAATCGATCAGGCACTGCTGTGCCTGAGCCGACAGCCTGACCGGAGCGTGTTTCATTTTATTGACGTGCTTGACGATCAAACGCTCGGCCAGCGGCAGAATATCGGCAGTCCGTTGACGCAGCGGTTGCCAGGCCAATGGAAACACCGAAAGCCGATAGAACAGATCTTCGCGGAAGCGCCCCGCTGCCACTTCGCCCGCCAGGTCGCGGTTGGTGGTAGCCAGCACCCGGATGTCGAGGAGGATCGGCTTCTTGCCGCCGACCCGCTCCACTTCCCGCTCCTGCAGTACACGCAATAATTTGGCTTGCAGGCCCATGGGCATTTCCGAAATTTCATCGAGCAGAATAGTGCCGCCATCGGCCTGCTCGAACTTGCCTGCTTGTGCGGCAATTGCGCCGGTAAACGAACCCTTCTCGTGGCCGAACAGGGTGGCTTCCAGCATGTTGTCGGGAATGGCCGCGCAATTGATGGCAATGAAGGGTTTGTCAGCGCGAGGAGAATGCTGATGAATGTAGCGTGCCAGGACTTCCTTGCCGGTCCCGGACTCACCGGAAATCAACACGGTGGAGTCACTTTTCGCCACGCGGCTGGCCAGGCTCAACAACTGCGCACTGGCTGGCTCGACCGCCACCGGACCATCGTGATCAATCGGGCCCAGACGGCCCAATGCATGACGCGCCACCAGGGCCAGCAAGGCTTTGGGCTCGAAGGGTTTGACCAGGTAATCGGCGGCGCCCTGGCGCATGGCATCCACTGCACGGTCCACCGCGCCATGGGCAGTCATCAACAGCACCGGCAATTGCGGATGACGTTCACGCAACAGGGCCAGCAACTGATGGCCGTCCATGCCCGGCATGTTGACGTCACTGATCACCAGGCTGAACGCCTCGCCAGCGGCCGCAATCAACGCCTCTTCGGCGCAGCTCACGGCGTGATAATCATGACCGGCCAGCTCAAGGGTATCGCCCAGCGCCTCACGCAGCGCCCGATCATCCTCGACCAGCAATACCTTGATCGACATCAGCTGAATTCCTGTTGAACGGCGTTCGGGATCAAGGGCAAGGTGACGATGGCACAAGTGCCACGACCCAGCCGCGAGCGATAGTGAACACTGCCACGGTGCGCCCGCGTCACAGCAGTCACCACTGCCAGCCCCAGCCCGGTGCCGGTGGCCTTGGTGGTGAAAAAGGGCTCGCCAATCCGCGCCAGTGCCGCAGCACTGATACCGCCACCGTTATCGCTGATGCACAGGCGCAAAGTGTCGCCCCGGGCATAGGCATGAATTTTCAGACGCGTGCGCCCGGCACTGGCTTGCACCGCGTTCTCCACCAGGTTGAGCATCGCGCCGACCAGCGTGTCGCGATTGCACAACAGCTGCCCGTCAAGCTCAGCGCATTGCCAGCGCACGGCAATATCCTGAGTGTGGGTCTGGGCGGCGGCCTGCAGGGCTTCAAACAATTGCTGCGGCGCGATGCGATCGGTCAACGGCAATTCGCCACGGGCGAACACCAGCATGTCGCGCACCTGATGTTCGAGCTCATGCAGCCGCTCCTTGAGTCGCCCGGCAAAGCGCTGCTGGGTTTCCACCGGCAACTGCTGTTCGGTCAAATGGCTGGCATAGATCAACGCTGCCGACAGTGGTGTGCGGATCTGATGCGCCAAGGAAGCCACCATGCGCCCCAGGGACGACAACCGTTCATGCCGCGCCAATTGATCCTGAAGACGACGGGTTTCCGTCAAGTCATTGAGAAGCACCAACTGGCCTGGCTCTGCATCCAGCGAACGGGTCGAAATCGACAGACGTCGGCCGTCCTTCAGAGAGACTTCATGGCCGTCGTCTTCACGCGGCGCGAAGCAACGGCTGATGACATGCCGCCACAGCTCACCGATCAGAGGCTGCCCGAGCAAGTCCACCGCTGCCGGATTGGCCTCGCGCACAATGCCCATGGCATCAATGACGATCACGCCACCAGGCAGTAAGTCGAGCAGGTTTTGCAAGCGGTTGGCGATGCGTTCGTTTTCTGCCAGCTCTTCCATGCGCTGCGCACTGACCACCGCCAGTTCGCCCTTGAGCTCAGAGACACGTGCCTCAAGCAAGCCGTAGGAATCCGTCAACTGTGCCGACATCTGATTAAACAGTTGAAACGCCTGTTCCAGGCCCTGACGGCTTTCCAGCTCCAGGGATGGCAACACTTGTGGCAACGGACCAGAAGGCATCTGAGCGGCTTGAGGCATAGGTAATCTCTCGCATGGCGAACCGTCATTAAACGGTATGTTGCAAGAGACATAGCAATCCCCGTGCCGAAAAAAAACCCCTGAAAATTCAGGGGTCTGTCTTTTTGGCCATTCAACAAGCGTCAATCATCTGCCTGTTCATCGCCTTCACGACGGCTCATACCGTACTTGCGCATTTTTTCCACTAGGGTGGTTCGGCGGATCCTCAAACGCTCGGCGGCACGCGCCACAATGCCATTGGCATCATCCAGCGCCTGCTGAATCAGGCCTTGCTCCAGACCACCGAGGTAGTCTTTGAGATCCAGCCCTTCGGGCGGCAGCATGGCGCTGGCGGCGAAGTTTGGCGTATGACCGTTGATAGCCACACGCTCCTCCAGATCGATGCGCAGGCTGTCGACCATCTGCTCGTCTTCATCATCGACGTAGCGAAACTTCTTCGGCAGCTCGGCAACCCCGATAACGCCATAGGGATGCATGATCGCCATGCGCTCGACCAGATTGGCCAGCTCACGCACATTACCCGGCCAGCCATGACGACACAGCGACATGATGGCCGCGGAGTTGAAGCGAATCGAACCGCGCTTTTCGTGCTCCATGCGCGAGATGAGCTCGTTCATCAGCAACGGGATGTCTTCAACCCGCTCACGCAGCGGTGCCATCTCGATCGGGAACACATTGAGGCGGTAGTAAAGGTCTTCACGGAAGCTGCCAATCTCGATCATCGATTCGAGATTCTTGTGGGTGGCCGCAATGATGCGCACGTCCACGCTCTGGGTCTTGTTGCTGCCGACACGTTCGAAGGTGCGTTCTTGCAGCACGCGCAGCAGCTTGACCTGCATCGGCAACGGCATGTCGCCGATCTCATCGAGAAACAGGGTCCCGCCGTTGGCCAGTTCGAAACGCCCGGCACGGCTGGTGATAGCGCCGGTAAAAGCGCCCTTCTCGTGCCCGAACAGCTCGCTCTCCAGCAACTCGGCCGGGATCGCCCCGCAGTTGACTGGCACGAACGGCGCGTCACGACGCTTGGAGTGGTAGTGAAGGTTACGCGCAACCACTTCCTTGCCCGTGCCCGACTCGCCGAGGATCAAGACGCTGGCATCGGTATCGGCCACTTGCTGCATCATCTGACGCACGTGCTGAATCGCGCGACTGGTCCCTACCAGACTGCGAAACAGGTTCGGTTCACGATGACGGCCGCGCTCGCGGGCCTGATCGTACATTTCACGATAAACCTGGGCGCGGTGCAGGGAATCCAGCAGCTTGCTATAGCTGGGCGGCATTTCCAGAGTGGAAAGGACGCGACGGCGAAGGTCTTCCGGCAGCTCTGCGGCAGAAGAAATTTCGCCAATCATCAAAACGGGAAGGAACTCATCCCATGCAGCGACTGTCTTAAGCAGACCTTGAAGGCTGCCCGGCGCGTTCACGCTGCCGACAAGCACGCAAAGCACTTCACGAGTGGACGTCAAAGAGCCGACAACCTGCTGCCAATCCTGGCTTGAGCAGGACAAATTTTCTTCGCCGAGAAAATTCAGAATCACCGCTAGGTCGCGGCGGCGCTGGCTATCGTCATCGATCAGTAGAATCTTGATTTCACGCCACATGCAATAGCAACTTCCCTAGTCAACTCAATGCCCGACTCAATGTGGGCAGCTTGTCTCCCCGGCCATTACGAATCCCGGGAAGCCAGAAAATAGTAAACATCGCTAGTTAAGTCAAAAAACCGTAAACAGTCAAATTTATGGCGTACTTATATTTTTGACCAACCGGTCACGATTCGAACAGATGGTAAACCTTTGCGGCGTTTTTGGCTTGGCTGATTTGCGACATTTCGTCGACTATTGCCTGGCGCGCGCCGGTCGCACCATCAATCAATTGGCGGTAAACCGTCATCAATTCTTCAAGGTTGCCGCGCAGCTCCGGATCGTTCGGAACATCCTGGCTGATCACATCCTCGATGCACGCACGGCAGGCCAGATCCAGCTTGCCGATGGTCTCCCAGTCACGCTCAGCCAAAGCCCCTACCAGCGCTTCACGAGTCTCTTCGATACGCTTGAGTGCAGCACTCATGTGAATCTCCTAGGCACAGCAGTTTTTCTTATTGGTTTTGTTGATCAGCGATTGCGTCCCAGCCTTCCTTGACCGTAATCAGCAAGCCTGCGACTTCATCCAGGATTTTCGGATCATTCTTAACGTTAGCCTCGGTTAGCCGCTTCATCATGAAGTGATAGAGGTTGTCCTGATTCCTCAGGGCGTCGGATGGATTCGTCTCCAGATCCAGACCCTCGCGCAGGCCGCCGATGATGCCGATCGCCTTGCCAATCAAGATGCCTTTATTAGGCAGATCTTTACGGGCCATGGCACCTTTGGCCTGAGCCATGCGATCAAGGCCGCCCTGCATCAACATCTGCACGAGCCGATGCGGACTGGCTTCAGAGGTTTGCGCCTGAGAGCCAATCTTCTGGTACTGACGCAACGCCAACATAGGATTCATAGATACCTCGTCACAACTGCGGAACTCACATAACCAAGCTATCGACGCCTGGCCAGAAAACTTTAGCCTAAAGCAGAAAACCCGACACTGGGTCGGGCTTCTGAAAAGCAGGTTATTTACGAAGCATTCTTCTGAGCATTCATCGCTTCGAATATCGAGGTAATGCTCGAAGCTGTTGCCTTGAGCTGGCCTACCACCAAGTCCATCGCGTTGTATTTTTTGGTCAGCGAGGCAGTCAGCGCTTCAATCCGACGATCCAGCGCCGCTTGCTGCTCTGCCAACTGCGCATTGCTCTTGTTGAGCTGAGTGGTCTTCTGCGCCAGGATACCGCCAGTCTCGCTGAATGGCGTAATCGACTTTGTGATCCGTGCGAGCAAACCGGTGTCGCCGCTGAACAGGGTCTGAATTTGGCCGCTGAGCTTCTTGTCGTCCATCGCAGCAGTGAATTTGACATTATCCAGCGACAGCGTGCCATTACCCTGGGTTGTGATACCCAACTGCGCCAGCGAGCCAAGACCAGAGGTAGTGGTCGACGTCGCGATTTCGTTGCGGATCGCAGCGAGCATGTTGCGCGGAGCGGAGTCACCGGTAAGCTCTGCTGGCGTGAACACACCTTTGGCGTTTGTCGACCCTTTGGTCAACGATGTAACCAAGTTGACCAGCGTATTGTAGGAGCTGACAAAGGTTTGCAAGGACGTCTTCAAGCCCTCGGTATTGGTTGCCACGGTGACGGTTGAGGACTTGAACGTTGACGCATTGACACCGTCCCCACCCGACACCAGTTCAAGAGTCAAGCCAGAAACAGCCCCTTCAACCTTGTTCTTGGCGCTGCTGAGCTCAAGGCCATCGATGGTGAATTTGGCATCTTGAGCCAATCCGGCAATAGCACCCGCTCCAGGTACATTGCCCACTTTCGTTTCGGCCATGGTCTTGGTGCCATCGATATCGAGCATGGTCCCAATACTCGCATCGCCCGCTACCTTCAGGTCGCTACCCGCCCCGGTCGTAGTAGAGGTAAATACCAGTCGTGCGCCGTTTGCATCGTTAATGATGTTAGCGCTTATACCTTTACCCTGAAGTGACGTATTGATCGCGTTACGGGTTTCCTCCAGCGTGCCACCCGTGAGGGCAACATTGTAATCAATGCCATTTTGAGTGATTTTCAGGTTACCACTCGGAATGGCACTTGCCGGATCGATCGCGGCAGTTGCAACCTTTGAACCTGTAGCCAGTTGTTTGACAACCAGGCTGTACGAACCGTTTACCGCAGTATTGGTTGCCGTTGCCTTTGCGGTAGTCTCGGTCGAAGACGTCGCTGCAAAACCTAGAAAAGCGGGAGTTGTGGTGCTATTGAGCGTCTTCATCGAGTCTTGAAATGCGGTCAAGGCAGACTGAAGCTTGGCCACAGCAGACAGCGACGCAGTCGTCTGATTGGTTTGCTTGGTGATCTGGTTCTGTTTTGCCGCTTTGTCTGAATCGACCAGAACTTTGACAATGTCACCAATGATCAGACCTGAGCCGATACCTGTACCCGCAACGATTGGACTTGCCATGTGCATCTCCCTTCATGAGTGTCGCCGGTCTTTGACCTTTACAGCTTCAAAAGACTTGCAACAAATTTCGTGCCATTACTCAGACTTCAGCCCGGAACAACAAGCTGCTTGCATCACTCAGACTTGCAGCCAGTTTCAAGACTTCTTCATTGGGAATCTGTCGAATCACGAGCCCCGAATCACTGGCAATGACTTTGACGACCAGCTTGCCAGAAGATTCATCCGTAGAGAATTCAAGGTTGCGTTTGACCGACTGGAAGAACTTTTGAATGTCCTGTGCAGCAGCCTTCACATCCTCTTCGCTCTTGGACTTTTCCTGCTGTGAGTTTTTACTTTCAGCCGAAGCGGCAACGCCTGGCACGGAAGCAGTCTCTACCGGCTTATCCACCACCACAGGCGGGGTCGCCGGTTGAGCGGCAGGATAAGACAGGTTCAGCTTTACACTCATATCCATGACCATTACCTCCGAAAGTAAAAAAGCGAGTCAGTACAAAACGTACCTCCCCGCCGAAACTCATTCCGAAATTACTGAAGCAGCTTCAGTACAGCGGAAGGCAGTTGGTTGGCCTGAGCCAGAATTGCGGTGGAAGCCTGTTGCAGAGTCTGCTGCTTGGTCAGCTGTGCAGTTTCAGCAGCGAAGTCGGTATCTTGTACGCGACCCAGTGCAGCACTGGCGTTTTCGTTGATGTTGTTCAGGTTGGAGATGGTGCTGGTCAGACGGTTTTGTGCAGCACCGAGGTCAGCACGCGTGGAGTTGATGGTCGCCAGAGCCGAGTCGATTGCAACCAGTGCAGCAGAGAAAGCGGCTTCTGAAGCAGAGCTGGTGCCGCCTGTGATGCTGATTGCCGAACCGACACCCAGGCTGTTGGCGGTGAAGTTGCCGCTCATGCTCAGCGTGATCTGGTTAGTGCTACCGCTGTTGGAACCGACCTGGAAGACCATGGAGCTTGCACTGCCATCAATCAGGTTTTTGCCGTTCAGGTTGGTACTTTGAGCGATACGAGTCAGCTCGCTGCTCATCTGCGAGAATTCTTTGTTCAGCGCGTCACGGTCGGTGCTGCTGTTGCTGTCGTTACGCGACTGAACAGCCAGTTCACGCA
>NZ_UWFA01000267.1 GCF_900601905.1 Pseudomonas viridiflava | reverse complement strand
GATTGAGTTCGGCAGCGTTTGTGATCGCTGAGAACATACAGACAGTCGCTAGAAAAGCTTTGAGGAAAATGCTTACCACTGGGGAACGTCCATTTTCATTTTCGTTGGGATTGCGACTCTAGCTGCAACCCTGTGTAAGTTGCTCAACCGAGCAATCGAGAATTGGGCATGGGAGGACGCGAAACAGAACACGTCCTCAGCCCTTTATTTTGCTGCTGGGCCTACCTTCAGGCTGCCACGCTGAGAGACCGGTGCCGTAATACATCCAGTAGAACAACACCCGATGACAACTACAC
>NZ_UWFA01000425.1 GCF_900601905.1 Pseudomonas viridiflava | reverse complement strand
ATACGTTTTACAACGCCCGTGAACGCATGCGTCGGCGGCGGAAAAATCGCGAGGTGGGGTTCTTTTATCCGTTCTGGTGGTACCTGTACCACGTGCTAACCCTGTGGACCCTGCCCAACTACCTCACAGAATGGGAAATCCGCTGCATCAAACGCATCGGCCGAGCCGTGATACCGGACGCGATGCAAAGCTGGTCGGCACCGCTCCCACCCGAGCAATGGGCCAAACCCAGCGCTGAGCTGCTGCGCCTGAGCCAGGGCGTGAAAGCCCTGCGCGAGAAACGCCCCAGCCAGAACCTGGCATCCCGCTTTGCCGAGGTGCAGCAGGCGGATCGAGATACTGCCAAAGGAGCCCTGAAAACAGCCCAGCGCTAGGTGCACGGCTGGGCACATTTCCAAGTGAACTTCCAAGTGGGACCGGCTTTAGCCGGGAAGAGGCAGGAGCATTCTCTGCATCTTCGTCGCCATCCAGGCCGCCTTCCCGGCTGAAGCCGGTCCCACTGGGAAAAATGCGGTGTTTGAAGATCAACCCGGATTCATGTCTGAGGTAAAGAAATAGCATGGCAAAGGAAATTGCAGGCCCGCCGCCTATCAATCACGCCCCTTATGCCGGGATGCTGGAAGCTTTTCCGTCGGGTCAGGTTACTTATCTTGCCCCGCTACCGCTGCCCACCGATTTACCGGCACAGGACTACGGCCATGCTGTCGGAGAAGTGAACGACGCTTATCTGGATTTTGGCGTAGGTTTGCCTGCCGTGTTTGGTTGGCAGATGACATTGGGAGGGCCATTTTATGCTATCTGGCTATTTGGCCTAGTCGCACCAGCGCTCGCATGGCTCCTCACAGTTACGATCGCCGAAAAAATGGAGGACGCGACGGAGTTTGCGTTGCAGGTCATGTGGCAGGGACTGGAGATCGGAATTTGGGGCGCCGCCTTTGTATTAGGCCTATTCCTCACCATCACCTTCCACCACCTCCTCAAATACAAGGAAGTCGTCCCCACCCGCTTCAACCGCCAACGCCGTGAAGTCTGCTTCGTCCCTCACGGCCACACCGAGCCTATCTTCGTGCCGTGGGAGTCGTTGTCAGCTTGGGTCGTTCAGGCCAGAAGCGTGACGCAGTACGGCCCGGATATCCGCTACGCCATGGGCGTCGGCTTTTATCATCCGCCCCATGATGAGCATTACAGCCTGGAGTTTTTCTGCGCGGGGTTTGATCTGGCGGTGTGCAACTGGGAAGCGATTCGCGCCTACATGGAATACGAGGTGCACAGCCTCCAGGACATCCAGGACCCGCTTGAGCTGCAAAACCCCGGCGACCCGCCCCACGAAGGTCTGCATACGTTTTACAACGCCCGTGAACGCATGCGTCGGCGGCGGAAAAATCGCGAGGTGGGGTTCTTTTATCCGTTCTGGTGGTACCTGTACCACGTGCTAACCCTGTGGACCCTGCCCAACTACCTCACCGAATGGGAAATCCGCTGCATCAAACGCATCGGCCGAGCCGTGATACCGGACGCGATGCAAAGCTGGTCGGCACCGCTCCCACCCGAGCAATGGGCCAAACCCAGCGCTGAGCTGCTGCGCCTGACCAAGGCCGTGAAAGCCCTGCGCGAGAAACGACCGAGTCAGAACCTGGCATCCCGCTTTGCCGAGGTGCAGCAAGCGGATCGAGGCACCGCCCAATGAGCCTGGGAAACGCCAAACCTTTAGGAGTCAACTTGTTGGCGAGACGTCGGCACTGTGTCGTCAGAGCTACCGTCTCGCGAACAAGTTCGCTCCTACAGATCCA
>NZ_UWFA01000161.1 GCF_900601905.1 Pseudomonas viridiflava | reverse complement strand
CTACTACGTCGGTGCCTACAGCACATGGCTGGACAGCGATACGGGCTACTACTTCGACGGCGTGCTCAAGTTCAACCGTTTCAATAACAAAGCCCGCGTCAATCTGAGCGATGGCACCCGTACAAAAGGCGATTACAGCAACTCGGGTGTCGGTGCGTCGCTGGAGTTCGGACGCCATATCAAGCTGGACAATGGTTACTTTGTCGAGCCCTACAGCCAGTTGGCCGGCGTGGTCGTCGAAGGCAAGGATTATGAGCTGGACAACGGCATGCGTGCCGAAAACGAC
>NZ_UWFA01000162.1 GCF_900601905.1 Pseudomonas viridiflava | reverse complement strand
GCGCAACACCGAGCTTGTTGACCTTGTCACGCAGGAACATGCGCGATTTGACGTCAACCAGCGTGTTGGTGCCAGGACGCAGGGTCAACTGGTAGGCACCCGTGGCGCGTGGCGAATCGAGCAGTGCGAAAATCACCAGATGGTTGTCATCCGGGCCTGGCTTCCCGATCCAGAATTCCTTGAAGCGCGGGAACTCTTCACCGGACGGCGATGCCGTGTCGATGGCCATGCCGCGTGCGGACAGGCCATAAACCTGACCCTTGCCGATGACGCGAAGTAGCTCGCGCCCAGCATGGTCATGATTTCGTCCTGCTTGTCATCCTTGTTGATCGGATACAGAACGCGGAAACCGGCATAACCC
>NZ_UWFA01000192.1 GCF_900601905.1 Pseudomonas viridiflava | reverse complement strand
GCCAGAAAGTTGTTGTTGTCAGGCCGATAAAAGTTCTGCTCGCCCCACAACAGGCCAAGGTCAGTGGCATCCACCTGCGCCCGAATACCTGCAGCGTTGGTCGCCCATCCCAGACGCAACTGATTGCCGGCCTGGTTTGCGCCACCACCCTGCTGCACCGGCGTAAACCCGAGGCGGTTCTGCAGGTAATGAATGCCACCTGTCGAGCTACGACGAAAATAAGGGAATTCAGGGTTGTCACTGGCGAAACCGGCGGTCTGGATCGCATCCCCCGCGACGCGCTGGTTCAAGAGAGAGTTGACCTGAGCCACCGTGTAACAGTCAGCGATGCCATAGCCCGCAATTGAGTTGGACCTGTTGGCTTTGTCGCCAAGAAGTGAATTCACTTGGGTAA
>NZ_UWFA01000462.1 GCF_900601905.1 Pseudomonas viridiflava | reverse complement strand
CTTCAAGGCCAGATTGTTGGACTCTGTCGCCCCGGAGGTCCAGATGATCTGTGAGGCCTGAGCACCCACCAGACCTGCGACCTGTTGACGGGCGTTCTCAACAGCAAGGCGAGCACTCCGTCCGAAGCCATGGGAACTGGAAGCGGGATTTCCGAAATTGCCCGAGACACCCAGGCACTCGACCATCACCTTGATGACTCGCTCGTCACGGGTGTGGTCGCTGCGTAATCAAAATACAGCACTGGCTCATTCATGCGCGTTCCTCCGCTTGCAGACCATGAG
>NZ_UWFA01000406.1 GCF_900601905.1 Pseudomonas viridiflava | reverse complement strand
CTGTACCGGCGCACCCTGAAACAGCCGGAACTTGTACTTGCCCGACAGTTTGCCGAAGGCGATCACCGAACCCGAGAACGTGACCGCGCCAATGGCCGCACCGAGGAAAAGCTCCAGACGGTTGCCCGCCGGGATAGCGTCGCCCAAGTGCTGAACGATGCCCAGTGACTGGGGCTCGACCACAGCGGCAATGGCAATGAACACCGCCGCCAGGCCGATCATGCTGTGCATGAACGCTACCAGCTCCGGCATTTTGGTCATTTCGACACGTTTTGCCATGATCGAGCCGGCGGTTCCGCCTACCAGC
>NZ_UWFA01000047.1 GCF_900601905.1 Pseudomonas viridiflava | reverse complement strand
GGGCAAATCCACATGTACAGACCCGTTTCGGACTGGTGGCGACGCACAGGGTCCGCAGAGCAATGCAGGCAGGCGAAGGCTGTCATGCTTACCAGTCCGACGAACTGGAGCTGCTGGAACTGCTGGAGTCACTCGAAGTACTCGAGCCGTAGTCGCTTGAGCTGCTCGACTCATAACTTGAACCGGGACAACTGCTCGAGCTGGGCGACGAGCAGTCATGGCCAGAGCTCACAACTGAGGGCGCGCAGTCGACACGGGCCGACGCGAGAGACTCAACCTGCAGCGCTTGATTGAACGGCGACAACGGATTGAGCGGTGACAATGCGTCGGCATTGGCCAGGTGCGACGACCGGCTCGAGCTCG
>NZ_UWFA01000170.1 GCF_900601905.1 Pseudomonas viridiflava | reverse complement strand
CCTGACTGGGCTTGCCCAGCAGAATCGGTTGCACCATGCCGGTCTTTTCATTCTCCAGTCCCAGGCCAAAGGTGTAGAAGGCCATGGCGCCGTATTGAGTGGCGACTTCCCCCTGAGAAACCCAGGCCGTCACTTTTTCCCACGGGACGATAAGGATTTCATGGGTATCGCTGCTGATGAAACAGACCTCGCGTCGTTGGCGGTTGAAACGCAGGGGGTATTGGCGGGCTTGTTCGCGGGTTTGGGAGATTATCGAGTGGACGAGAATTCCAACCGTCAGGCACGGCCCAAGTAGAAAATAGGTCCAGATGACCTGAAATGCCAGGTTCAGATTACTGAAGAAAGCATTATTTGCACCCTCGGGTGCTGGCGAGTAAAGCAAAATAGCAATAATCACAGGCATGAAAACCAAAACAAATATCGCCATCCAAATCACCCAAGCGAGCATCTTAGCCTGCCAAACCATGCCGAGATTGCTGCCGCCCAACTGCAAAAACGCTGAATTCACCTCGGAAAAATCATGAATACTGACCGGTTGTTGGCCGGTACAGATGGGCAGCGGAGCCAGGTACAAGGTTTCCTCAAAACCCGTTTTACGCACTTCACCCACACGGGGGCGCAGGCTGTCCAGGTCATGAGGCGGCTGAGTTGATTGTTCAGTTTTACGTTTGAACAACTTATTTAGCATCAGAATCAACCATAGCTATATCTCTTAGCAACCATGGCGATGACTGATTCAACTGCATGGACTCATCCGTTTCCGCCTTATAAGCAAATACACCGAGGCGCTCTCGCCAGCGCCCATCAACCAACATCCGGTGAAGATCGATCACATAAAAAGTGGAGCGATGGCTGATACTGCGGTGATCTTCAAGTTCATAACTGACCGACAAGGCCAGCCCGAAGTGGTCGGATATCAGAGGGCGTAAATCCAGGCACAACACCAGCGCCGAGTCAGGGCGGTTAACGCGCCTTAGTTGCCCCACCAGCACCTCGGTACACTTGGACCATTGCACCGGGTTCTGCAACGAACCTGGACCGACGTATGTTTGCTGGCGCTGGTAGGCCTTGATCCAGACCTTGCGATGCTCCATATCTGCGCTGCGAATACTCGGAAATGTCAGCCGCAGCTCAACGCTGTGGGCCGTGCGCACCAGTTGACACAAGGGTTGCTGGACAATGGCGGCAAGTTTGCTCCAGCTGTCTTCCAGACTCAGGCCTGAATTCTCACGGCCCCAGATGCTGTCGCGAACCCATTTCTTCATGGCATTTAGGTTGAAATAGTTATAGATCGCCTCCCCGGTGAGCTGGATGCCGGTGGCTGCGATGCCAGCCAGGTTGGCTCGCGCTGCAATCCCAACCAGCCCCTGACTACGCTGAGCCCAAACCAAAGCGCGAAGTTCGCGAGGTGTGCGCATGACCTGACGTGTTATATCCGCAGTGTGTTTTAGAGCCCAAGCGTTAGTGCCTGCCAGGGTTAAGTCGCCACTCAATTGTAAAGAGGAGGCAGCCAGCTTCTTGGAGTCGCCTTCTGCAACTGCATTGGCCCACTGTTTGCTGTGCTTGCCAATATCTACAGAGGCAGCAGCGAGCCCCGCGCCGAAAGCAACCAAACCGGTCATTGCTGACCATCTCCCTAGTCGACTCATGTTATCGAGCTTGCCAGCGGCGCTTTCCAATTGCTCGATACGTAACTTAATCAGGTTAATGGATATACCCTGAATAGCAGCAAACCCAGCAGACAGCATGGTGATGGCAGGGTCTAATACCTCTAATGCGTCCGCCCACCCACGATCCTCCTTCGATAAAAACCTCGAAGAAACCTCAATAAATTTGATCGTCTGAAACACAAACAACACCACCGCAATCTGATCAGCCTTGGAGTTAAACAAGCCACGTATCGGCTCTTTAAATGTCCCGGTGCTGCGATAGTCATTAACGGTCCGCTGCATTTCTGCCAGCAACTCAGGATCCATATTGCCAAGCACAAGCCCAAATTGCCCCGCACCACCGCCGGGTGTCAGAGCAAGACTGAGGCGCTCTTCGATCGGCGCGAGTTCATATTGGAGGACGCCGATATGCTCGTTGATCCGCTTGCGTGATCCCAGCGGGTCTGAGTCATTGGCTTGGTACCTGAGCATCTCTCGCCGCTCTTTATATAAAGCTTTCAGGTCGTCACGCAGATTCAGTGCCGCCTTACGGTCACGATTGAACTGGGCGTATTCGGCATCTGAGGCAATACGCAATTGCAATCCGCTGGCAGCATAAGCACTAAGGAGGCGCAGACGCGCGGTGTTGCCCATGTTGCGAATAAAGCTGTTAGGGTCGATCGGTTGACTGTTACGAGCTTTTTGCCGAATAAGATCCAGTTCATGAGCCAATAGCATCTGCGCCGCAGGATCATAAGCACTCCCCAGCAAACTGCTCAAACCCCTGAATTGACTATTGAGGTTTTCATAGTTCGGCAGGCGCTGGCGCATCAAGCTGTTGAACTGATTCGCCAGCATATCCATATCGCGAACCACGCTCGGTGCGTCGGCCAGCTTGATGCTGAAGTTACTGAGTTCGATGAGCTTTTTCTGTACCTCGGATTGGTCCGCCAGGTTCAAGGTATCGAGGCCCGGGACCTGCACCAGCGGATTTTCTTCAAGGTATGCATGCAGCTTGGCCAGCGACTCTTCATCGTCACAGATGGCTGCCACGCAATTGAACTCTCGCTCCAGCCGCTGCTGGATTTGCGCACTTTGTCGAAAGTCGTAGTACCAGGCTGCTCGGTGGAAATGGCCCTCGACAATCATCTTCAAGCGGTCAGCACGGATGCGTTTCAATCGGCCTTGCCAATGGCTCAACAGCGCCTGCTGCTCAAGCATGAAAGCCTGCATGGCATCGCGATGCACCAAGTCATCAATGCCGCGCTCGCCGATTTCCTTGCCGCCCAGCGCATGCCAGGTGTCCAGCTCAAGCGCGGTAATCGCCGGACTGTGCTTGTCCCAGCGCTCTTCGCCCAGGCTGTCACGCAACTCAATGGTCGCTTTGGCCAGCGGATTGCTCTGCGCCTGCTCGCGCCAACTCTGTTCGTCGCCGAAGATCGCCGGGCCACGATACTCACGTTTCACACGCAGATATTCGTAGAGCTTTTCCCGCTCGGCTTCGTTTGTATCGTCGATCAGCGCTTCGTGGCGCGGGTCCACGCTGCCCAGTTTTTCGAGGCGCTTCTGAGTGACCTCGTACATCGACTGGATGTAAGCACCCGTCAGGTATTTATGCTGTTTCTCGTCCTGAGCACTCCACTGGCCGATCCAGTCAGCCACTTTGAGTTGGGCAGCCGCCAGATCGAGCATGATGCCGATATCGTCGCGGATCACCAGAAAAACGAAATCGCGCTTGTGGGCCACAGTCACCTGGCTGGTCAGCTCTTCAATCCAGGTATTGCGAAACAGGGGCTCATCTTCCCAGTGATAGGGCGTGCGCTCGTCCGGATTGGCGCCTACGGGCAACTCCCGGGGCTGGGGGTTTTCGGCGGTTTCGGCGACCCATTGGCGTGCATCTTCTTCGGTCAGCAGGTGCGTTCCGGGAGTTTTAGTGCCGACCTTTTCCAGGTTAATACACTGCATATACAACTCTCGCTCAGGCCGTTGATCAATGACCTGAGCACATTTATAAGCAGTCCATTGAAATTCCGAGTACGCCACATACAAGGTACTGCGCCGATGAAAAATCAGGTGCGGCTCACCCATCGAGTTCGTTCTGATATCAGATCGAACCTCGGGCCCTTTCCATAACAGCTTACTTAATGAACCTTGCTCTACGCGGTACTCATGCAAGTAACCACTGGCCTCGTCAATGATGTACAGATAGCCGTCGCGCAGCAGGCGAATCCCTGTTTTCTGGCTCTGCAACTTATGCGGCATCGGGAAACTACCGGGGGGTTGCAGGTCCTCCACAAGCCCATAACGCAAAGGCAAAAATTGCACCGTCGCTATTGTCATCGGGCAGACGCCAGCCTCATCAAGTTCATCAGCGTTTTGCGCTTTGGCGATCAGGTTTGCCAGATGGCCACGGGGCGTCATGTAGTCGGTCATTGGAGACTCCTTTGTTGGGCCAAAGTCGCAGCGCGATCAACTCGCTCGAACGGTGTCAGATCGGATTCAATGGTCAGCAAGTTGACGATATCGGCATGAGACGGGACGCCTTCATCACCCAGAAAGCCGAACACATTGGCGTATAGCCAAATTTCGTGACGGGTCCGGAAGCCTCTTTCGATAGCGGAGTCGACAAGTTGGTGGACACGTTCCAGGCGTTGCCTGGGCGTTAGATCTTCGCGGTATCCCGGAAATAAATCCGACATGTGCCTATAAAGGTTCTTCACCGAATGGCGAAAGCTTACGGCTTTAAGGGCCACCCACTGCGCATCGTTGGTTATGTAAGGTGCGGTGGGGACCTGTAGCAGTCGCTCACCAGGGCGATGGTACTGGCGCCACCCCTCGAACCTGTCATTGGCAATAACGACCTGTTGGCAGGGGCCGAATACCTCTGCCCCTGGAAAACATTCAGGCGCAAACAACGCATGAGCTACATCAGGGTAGGAAATTCGCAGGTACATCTCGTCATATGACGCAGGACAAAAGCTGGTCAACCAGCGCATGTGTGCATGGAGTTCTTCCCAAGAGCCGTCGCAGACCAACAGGTAACCCCAGTCATCACCGGTATTTGCCAGAAACTGTTGAAGTATCGGGTCATAAGCGTCGCGTAGACGTATCAGGCAGGGAGAAATATGGCTGAGTTCAGCCCAACAAGTGCCACCGTAAAGCAGCTGAACTTCTGGCGCCGCGCACCATTCGTATAGGCGCTGGCGAATGTTCTTGATCTGCAGAGCATCCAGCAACAGTCCAATGGTTTGATCCCAAGGGAAATCATCGGGCAGCTCAATAGCCGATCCCGGTGGCTGACGGTACATGGGCGAATCCTTGGCCGATGAAACGCATCACTTTGCCTATCGATATCGTGGGCGTCAGTCAGGATTGGTACCGGAGATACGTGGGATATTTCTGGTAGGGATGAAGGATATTGCTCTGTATCAACGCGGCAAAACATTTCGAATCTTGCCGCCATTGCGTTGCCCAATCTCTATCCACAACAACGTAGAGACAGCCGTGATGAGCCAGCCAGACCAGAATCAGGAATCGAAACGCGAAGACCTCGATCACAAACCGGAAAACGCCGGCAAGGTGGGCGAGAAGAACAAGCAGCTCAACGAACAAGGCGAACAGCCAAGGCCAGGGACGCCGGCGGATCCGAAGCAGCGTTGAGAACCACCTGCCAGCGAAGGTGGCGTGGGACCGGCTTCAGCCGGTAAGAGGTCGGTACATGCGCTGCCTGTTCATTAGCGCAACGACCGCCTTCCCGGCTAAAGCCGGTCCCACGAGAGGGTGCCTGATCCCCAATTGTCAGCAAGCCCGATCACATACTGCGCCGCACACAGCTGTATCCGCTGACCTTCTCCACCGGCACTTCACGCACCCCTTCCACCCCCAGCCACCACGCATTGCCGCGACACGGGTACTGCACGTAAAACGGCTGGCCCATCTGTGGCGTGGTGATCGTGATGTTCTTTTCCCAAGCCAGGGCAATGATCCGGTCGAAGGGTTCGTGCCAGGCGTGCAGCGCCAAGTCGAACGTGCCGTTATGGATCGGCAGCAACCACTTACCGCGCAGATCGATATGCGCCTGCAGGCTTTCTTCGGGTTGCATGTGCACATCTGGCCAGTCGACGTTGTAGGCACCGGTTTCCATCAGTGTCAGGTCGAAGGGGCCGTATTGCTCGCCGATGGTTTTGAACCCGTCGAAATAACCGGTATCACCGCTGAAAAAGATCCGTTGGTTTTCATCGTGCATTACCCACGAGGCCCACAGGCTGCGGTTGCCATCGAGCAGTGTACGTCCCGAAAAATGCTGTGAAGGCGTTGCCACAAATTGCATGCCCTGCACTTCTGTGGATTGCCACCAATCCAGCTGGGTGATTTTTCCGGCAGGTACGCCCCACTCCATCAGGGTATCGCCGACGCCCAGCGGCGTAAGGAAATGCTCGGTCTTGGCCTCAAGGGCCTTGATGGTCATGTGATCCAGGTGGTCGTAATGGTTGTGAGACAGAATCACTGCCTTGAGTGGCGGTAATTCTTCAAGGCTGATCGGCGGCTGATGAAAGCGTTGCGGGCCGGCCCATTGCACGGGCGAAGCACGCTCGGCGAAGACTGGATCGGTCAGCCAGAACACCCCGCGCATTTTCAGCAGCACTGTGGAATGGCCCAGGCGATAGACCGTGTAGTCCGGCGCGGCGAGCAGTTGTTGGCGGGACAGCGATTGCACCGGAATCTCACCGGCTGGCCGAGTGATGGCGGGTTTGTTGAATGCCATGTTCCAGAAAACGCTCAATGACTTGAGCAAGCCCATGCGGCTCATGGTCGCCGGATTGCGGTAACGGCCCTCGACTTTTTGCAGCGTGGGTAAAGGCTGTGCCGAGGAATGTGCGCTGATTCTGGCCATGCTTGCTGACTCCTTCGCGATCCCTGCGTTGCATCTGATCAGCGCGAGGGATAATGTGTAACCAGTTTTTACACTACACGGTGTAGTTTTAAGCTTGCAGGATTCGCCTCGACAAGTAAACTGCCGAGTGTAATTTCTTTTTATACACCTGTTTGAAGCGAGACCTATGACTGCTCCCCTGCGACTCACTGACCGAAAACGCGAAGCCATCGTAGTGGCGGCGATAGCCGAATTTCGTGACACCGGGTTTGAAGTGACCAGCATGGATCGCATTGCTGCCAGGGCTGAGGTCTCCAAGCGCACGGTCTATAACCATTTCCCCAGTAAAGAAGAGTTGTTCGCCGAAATCCTCCAGCGTCTGTGGTGCCAGATCGGTGAGATCCCGGATGCCATCTACCGGCCTGGCATCGGTTTGCGCGAGCAACTGAGCGCCATGCTCCATGCGAAACTCAAAACCCTCTCGGACCCCAACTGCCTGGACCTGGCCCGGGTAGCGCTGGGCGCCACGATTCACTCCCCGGAGCGCGCGCAGATCTGGCTGGCGCGGCTGAACGAGCGGGAAGAAACCTTCTCGGTGTGGATCCGCGATGCCCAGGCCGACGGCCGACTCAAAGCTGCCGACCCGACCTTCGCGGCCACCCAGATGCACGGTCTGCTCAAAGGTTTCGTGTTCTGGCCACAGGTCACGTTCAACAAGCCGATACTGAGCGCCGAAGAACAGACTCAGGTGATCGAGTCCGCTCTGGACCTGTTCCTTGGCTGGTACGAACTACCTGGAAAAAAACCTTAGTTCGGCTTCACTACCCGCTCCACTACCGCCCGACGCTGAGCCATCAGGTGCTGTCCGCGCTCAAGCGCCAGCGCTTTGACCTGCGCCGGGGCGGTGTCCGGATGCCCGGCGTTGAACGGCGGCGCAGGTGCGTATTCCAGCTGCAATTGCACGGTCTGGGCCAGCACCTCGTCGAACAGCTCGCTTACCAGCGTTAACGCAAAATCTATACCCGCTGTGACCCCGCCCCCCGTCATCAGATTGCCGTCGCGCACCACCCGCTCGTGGACCGCGATAGCCCCAAAACGCTCCAGCAAGTCATGCGAGGCCCAATGAGTCGTCGCGCGTTTGCCGTGCAACAAGCCAGCTGCACCCAACACCAGCGCGCCAGTGCACACCGAGGTCAGGTATTTCGCGGTGCTGGCCTGATGGCGAATGAAATCCAGGGTTTGCGGGTCCTCCAGCAAGGCATCAATGCCCAGCCCACCGGGAATGCACAACACGTCCAGCGCCGGGCAGTTCGCAAAGGTGCAGGTCGGCGCAAGAGACAAACCGGTACTGGCCCGCACTGGGGCAAGGTCTTTCCAGATCAGGTGCACGGTCACACCCGGCACCGTGGCGAAGACTTCGTAAGGGGCGGTCAAGTCCAGTTGTTGGACATTGGGAAATACAAGCAAGCCGATTTGCAGGGTCATAGGGAGTCCAGATGAAGTTGGGGTAGACGCCAGCACTGTATCCACCTAGGCTTTGGCGTATACGCAATACAACCCACCAATTACGCCAACTTGTGACCCAGACTATGTCTCATCAGCCCATGGCAGTGCATATCCTCGCCTTTCCCGATGTTCAGTTGCTGGACGTCTGCGGCCCGTTGCAGGTGTTTGCCTCGGCCAACCTGCAGGCAGAGCTGCAAGGTTTACCTGCGCCGTACCGGATGCAGGTCATCGCGGCGCAGGCCGACTGGGTGCAATCCTCGGCCGGGCTGGGGTTGCAATCCGCGCCACTGCCACCGGCTGACGAACCCAGCCATACGCTGATCGTGGCTGGCGGGCGCGGCGTGCAGTCGGCAACCGAAGACGCTGCGCTGGTTGCCTGGCTGACCCAGCGCGCGAGCGCCGCCGGGCGGGTGGCGTCGGTGTGCACAGGCGCGTTTCTGCTGGGTGCCACCGGGCTGCTTGATGGCCGTCGTGTCGTCACTCATTGGCAGCATTGCGATGCGCTGACCCGCCTGTATCCGGCGTTGCAGGTCGACCCCGATCCCATTTTCATCAACGACGGCAAATTCTGGACTTCGGCCGGGGTCACGGCCGGTATCGATCTGGCTTTGGCCATGGTCGAGCAGGACCTCGGGCACGCCATGGCGCTGGCCGTGGCCAGGCATCTGGTGGTGTTTCTCAAACGCCCTGGCGGGCAGTCTCAATTCAGCGCGGCCTTGTCGTTACAGCACGCCAGCGCCAGCAGTGACGGTCGCTTTGCCGATCTGCACGGCTGGATCATCGATAACCTGACCAGCGACCTCGGCGTCGCAGCCCTGGCCGCACGGATGGCCATGAGTGAACGCAGCTTCGTGCGTCACTACCGCACTCACACCGGCACCACGCCGGCCAAAGCGATCGAACAACTGCGGGTTGAAGCCGCGCGCCGATTGCTCACCGACACCTCACAACCGGTCAAGCGGGTTGCATCGCGCTGTGGATTTGGCAGCGAAGAGACCCTGAGGCGCAGCTTCTTGCGCGCGCTGGGCGTAACACCCATGGCGTATCGAGAAAGGTTCAGTGAATAAAGGGCAGTGACCTGTGTGGGACTGGCCTTAGCCGGTAAGAGGTCGGTGCACTTACTACATCTTCATCATCAGCCTGCCCGCTTTCCCGGCTGAAGCCGTTCCCACTAGAACTCCCGAAGGCGGGGCCTTAAGGAATTTATTTTCATATATTGATTTTTGTTTTCTTTTTCGTGTAATTTATTTTCATCACGAAAACAGAGATAAAAACAATGAATGCCTGTGATCGCCGTTGCTCCACTTTCACCTCCTCCAGCAAATGCTTAGCGACACCTCTGCCGAGTTTTTTCAGAACGCCTCCTCTCTGACGGGCTGCCCCGTTTGCGCTGAGTCACTTGAACTTCATTCTCTGCAAGGAACCGCTCCATGCCGCCGTCTGCTGGACTTTCGCTATTGGTTTACGCTGCCGTCGCGATCATCGCGTTGATCGTTCTGATTGCCCGTTATCGCCTCAATCCTTTTATCGTCATCACCCTGGTTTCAGTGGGCCTGGCGCTGGTCGCCGGGATGCCTGCCAGCGGCGTGGTTGCCTCTTACGAGGCGGGTGTCGGCAAGACACTGGGGCACATCGCGCTGGTCGTTGCGCTGGGCACCATGCTCGGCAAGATGATGGCCGAATCAGGCGGTGCCGAGCAGGTAGCGCGCACCCTGATTGACCGCTTCGGCGAACGTAACGCCCACTGGGCCATGGTCTGCATCGCTTTTCTGGTGGGCTTGCCGCTGTTCTTCGAAGTCGGTTTCGTGCTCCTGGTACCGATTGCCTTTACCGTGGCGCGGCGAGTCGGGGTGTCGATTCTGATGGTCGGCCTGCCGATGGTGGCTGGCCTGTCCGTAGTTCATGCCCTGGTGCCGCCGCACCCTGCGGCCATGCTCGCGGTGCAGGCGTATCAGGCCTCGGTCGGCCAGACGCTGTTCTACGCGATTCTGATCGGCATCCCTACCGCAATCATTGCAGGCCCGATTTACGCCAGATTCATCGTGCCGCGCATTCAGCTGCCAGACGAAAACCCGCTGGCCAGGCAGTTTCTTGATCGCGAACCCCGTCAGCAGTTGCCCAGCTTCGGCCTGACCATGGCGACCATTCTGCTGCCCGTGGTCTTGATGCTGCTGGGTGGCTGGGCCAATTTGATCAGCACGCCGGGCAGTGCTTTGAACAGCTTCCTGCTGTTCATCGGCAACTCGGTGATCGCCCTGCTGCTGGCCACCTTGCTAAGCTTCTGGACGCTGGGCATCGCACAGGGTTTTAACCGCGACTCGATTCTGAAGTTCACCAACGAATGCCTGGCCCCCACTGCGAGCATCACCCTGTTGGTGGGCGCGGGTGGCGGGTTGAACAGGATTCTGGTGGACAGCGGCGTGACCAACCAGATTGTCGGTCTGGCTCAGGATTTCCATCTGTCGCCGTTGCTGATGGGCTGGCTGTTCGCTGCGTTGATGCGCGTGGCAACCGGCTCGGCCACGGTGGCGATGACCACCGCTTCGGGTATTGTCGCGCCGGTCGCCATGGGCCTGGGCTATCCGCATCCGGAGTTGCTGGTGCTGGCGACGGGCGCAGGCTCGGTGATTTTTTCCCACGTCAACGACGGGGGTTTCTGGCTTATCAAGGAGTACTTCAACATGACCGTGGCTCAAACCTTCAAGACCTGGACGGTGCTGGAGACCTTGATTTCAGTCGTTGCGTTCGCCCTGACCC
This sequence comes from Pseudomonas viridiflava, assembly GCF_900601905.1. GTDB lineage: Bacteria > Pseudomonadota > Gammaproteobacteria > Pseudomonadales > Pseudomonadaceae > Aquipseudomonas. Next base: position 454,578 of record NZ_UWFA01000170.1, on the reverse strand, counting down.
TGGGTCTGGCGCAGGTGCTCTGAGTGGACATCCTTTACCAGATACGGGCGCGGCAGGACTCGTTCAGCGCCGGCGAAGCGCGCATCGCCCGGCTGATCCTCGCCGACGTGGCCTTTGCCGCCGGTGCCAGCCTGGACGAGCTGGCGACCCGCGCGGAGGTCAGCAGCGCCACGCTGTCGCGGTTTGCGCGCAGCATCGGTTGCCGGGATTTGCGCGACCTGCGCCTGCAGTTGGCCCAGGCCAGTACCGTGGGCAATCGTTTTCTCAACCCGGAGCAAGCGCCCGAGCAGTCGGCGTTTTTCACCCAGATCGTCGGCGACATCGAAGCCACGCTTCGTCAGCACCTGGCAGGCTTCGAAGAGTCGCGCTTTGCCACTGCCGTCGAGTTGCTGAGCAGTGCACGAATGATCCACGCTTTTGGCATGGGCGGGTGCTCCAGCCTGTGCAGCGAAGAGTTGCAGACCCGGTTGGTACGCCTGGGCTTCCCGGTTGCGGCCTGTCGGGACGCGGTGATGATGCGACTGATCGCGGCCACCCTTGGCCCGGACAGCAGCCTGATCGTCTGCTCCCTCAGCGGCCGCACACCAGAGCTGCTGGAGGCGGTTGGACTGGCCCGCAGCTACGGCGCTAAGGTACTCGCCATCACCCTGCCCGACTCACCTCTGGCACAACTGGCCAATGCGGTCTTGCCGCTGCAGATCGCCGAGACCAACTTCATCTACAAACCCACCGCTGCGCGCTACGGCATGCTGCTGACCATCGATGTGCTCGCCACTGAACTGGCGCTGCTGGCCCCTGAGGACAATCAGGAGCGGCTGCGGCGGATCAAGCTGGCCCTTGATGATTATCGCGGCGGTGCAGACGGCTTGCCGTTGGGAGACTGAACCATGCTTTATGACCTGATCATTCGCGACGCTCTGGTAATCGATGGCAGCGACCAGCCGGGGGTTCGCACCGACGTGGCGATCCGCGAGGGTCGCATCCAGCGGATCGGCAATCTGGGCGGCGTGTCGGCAGCGCAAGAACTCAACGCCGCGGGCCGGGTCCTTGCACCGGGTTTCATCGACGTCCACACCCATGACGACACCGTGGTGATCCGCAAACCGCAGATGCTGCCCAAGATCAGCCAGGGCGTGACCACCGTGATCGTCGGTAACTGCGGGATCAGCGCCTCGCCGGTTTCCCTGCAGGGCGATCCGCCGGATCCGATGAACCTGCTGGGCACCTCGGCGGAATTTGTCTATCCGCGTTTCCGCGACTATCGCAACGCTGTGGACCAGGCGCGCCCGGCGGTCAATGTCGCGGCGCTGATTGGCCATACCGCCTTGCGCAGCAATCACATGGACGACTTGCAGCGCAGCGCCAGCCCGGCTGAAATCGCCGCCATGCGCGAGCAGTTGCGCGACAGCCTGGAGTCAGGCGCGCTGGGTCTGTCTACCGGGCTGGCCTATGCCTCGGCGTTTTCTGCGGAGACCACCGAGGTCAAGCAACTGGCCGCAGAGTTGACGGCATTTGGCGCGGTCTACACCACGCACCTGCGTAGCGAGTTCGAGCCGGTGCTGGAAGCCATGGAGGAAGCCTTCGAGATTGGCCGCCACGCCCGTTCGCCTGTGGTGATTTCCCATATGAAATGCGCAGGTGCCGGTAACTGGGGACGCAGTCCGCAACTGCTGGCGTCTCTGGAAAAAGCCGCGCAAAACCACCCGGTGGGTTGCGACTGCTATCCCTACGCCGCCAGTTCCTCGACGCTGGACCTCAAGCAAGTCACCGACGCGTTTCGTATCACCATCACCTGGTCAACGCCCCACCCTGAGCAAAGCGGCCGCGACTTGAAAGACATCGCCAGCGACTGGCAACTGTCGCTGCTGGACACGGCCCGCAAGCTGCAACCCGCGGGCGCGGTGTATTACGGCATGGATGAACAGGACGTGCAGCGGATCATGAGCCACCCGCTGGCGATGATCGGCTCCGATGGTCTGCCGGAAGATCCGTTCCCGCATCCGCGACTGTGGGGCGCATTCCCCAGGGTGTTGGGGCATTTCAGCCGCGACCTGGGCCTGTTCCCACTGCACACCGCCGTGCACAAGATGACCGGGTTATCGGCAGCGCGCTTCGGGCTGCACGAGCGCGGTCTGATTCGTGAGGGCTACTGGGCGGATCTGGTGTTGTTCAACCCCGAAACCGTGCGCGATGTCGCCGACTTCAAACACCCGCAACAGGCCGCCGAAGGGATCGATGGCGTGTGGGTCAATGGTCGGCTGAGCTATGCCGATGGCAAAGCCCAGGGCGAGCGGCAAGGCAGGTTTTTGCCCAGAAGCGGGTCGTTGGTGGATGGGTTTGTGTAGTGCCTGAATTTGAAAACACATATCCCTGTGGGAGCGTTGCTTGCCCCCGATAAGGGCGCCGCAATTCTGCAGGCAAATCACCGAAATCCTATCGCGGGCAAGCCTCGCTCCCACAGGGCCGCGTTCCAATTCAAAAATGGGTTAACCCACCACCACACCCCGACACTCGCCAAACCCGATCGACACCTGCCCGGCCCGATGACAACGGGCGCGCAGAATCACTTCGTCGCCCGCCTCCAGGAAACGCCTGGTCTCGCCACCAGGCAATTCGATGGCGTTTTTGCCACCCTCGGTCATCTCCAGCAGGCTGCCCAATTGTCCGGCTTGCGGGCCGGACAAGGTGCCGGTGCCAAGCAGGTCGCCGGGCTGCAGTCTGCAACCGTTGACGCTGTGGTGGGTCAGCATCTGCGCCACGGTCCAGTACATGTTCAGGGTATTGCTGAGTGCCAGCCGATGCGCGGCTATGCCCTGTTCTTTCATCAAAGGCGTCCAGAGCAAGACTTCCAGTTCGATATCCAGCGCCCCGCCCTGCTGATCGGCTTCATCCCATAGATACGCCAGCGGCTGCGGATCACCCTGGGCACGTGTGGGCTGCGCGCTGCGAAACGGCGCCAGGGCTTCGGCAGTGACCACCCAAGGGGAAATGGTCGTGGCAAAGCTCTTGGACAGGAATGGCCCCAGCGGCTGGTATTCCCAGGCCTGCAGGTCTCGGGCCGACCAGTCGTTGAGCAGGCACAAGCCAGCGATATGCTGCGCGGCGTCGGCAATCTGAATCGGCTCGCCATCGCTATTGCCCGGCCCCACCCAGACGCCCATTTCCAGTTCGTAATCCAGGCGCTTGCTGGGACCGAACTGCGGGACCTCCTGGCCCGGCGGCAGGGTCTGGCCGGTGGGGCGTTTTACCGGCGAGCCGGAAACACAGAGCGTCGAGGCCCGACCGTGATAGGCGATCGGCACGTACTTGTAATTGGGCAGCAGCGGGTTATCCGGGCGGAACAACTTGCCGACATTGGTCGCGTGATGGATACCGACGTAAAAGTCGGTGTAGTCGCCGACCCGGGCGGGCATATACAGCTGGCATTCGCTCATGGGGTGCAGCAACCCGGGGCAGGCTTGCAGGCGGGCGCGCTGCGGGCTGTGTTCATCCAGCAAATGCAGCAACTCGGCCCGCAACGCCTGACGCCCGTGAGCGCCGAGCGCGAAAAAATCGTTGAGCTGATCACGGCTGGCCGCTTGTGCCGCATCCCTGGCGGCTCCATTGAAAAAGCCTGCGGCCAGGGCGGCTTGCAGATCCAGAATCGAGTCGCCTATCGCGACCCCGCCACGCCGGGCCGAGTCGCCATGGCTGAACACGCCCAAGGGCAGATTCTGCAACGGAAAATCCCCGTGGTCGTTGGCGCAGGTCACCCAGCTGCGGCGATGTGCTGGCGTATTCATTGCGGCATTCCTCTTCTGAACGTCTTGGCCATGCCAGTCCAGCAGGCGTCGTAATCGTTTTGCAGCTCGTCGCACTGCAAGGCATGCAGACTCGGACGCAGCACCTTGCCGGTTTCGAACATGAACGCCATGGTGTTTTCTATCTTGTGGGGTTGCAGAGTCGCGGCGACCGCGTTTTGCGCAGTGACGTTATCCGGGCCATGGGCGCTCATGCAGTTATGCAGCGAGGCGCCACCCGGCATGAATCCCTCGGCCTTGGCGTCGTAGGCGCCCTCGATCAGACCCATGAATTCATTCATCAGGTTGCGATGGAACCACGGTGGACGGAAGGTGTTTTCGGCCACCATCCAGCGTGGCGGGAAGATCACGAAGTCCACGTTGGCCTGGCCATGCACGGCGCTGGGAGACGTCAGTACGGTAAAGATAGACGGATCGGGATGATCGAAACTCACGGTGCCCAGGGTATTGAAACGGCGCAGATCAAACTTGTACGGCACGTTGTTGCCGTGCCAGCCGACCACGTCGAACGGCGAGTGATCCAGTTGCGTCGCCCACAACTCGCCGAGAAACTTCTGCACCAGCGTGACCGGCTCATCGCGCTCCTCGAACCACGCACAGGGCGCCAGAAAATCCCGAGGGTTGGCCAGCCCGTTGCTGCCAATAGGGCCCAGATCCGGCAGCCGCAGCGCGCTGCCATGGTTTTCACAGAGATACCCCCTGGCACTGGCATCGAGCAATTGCACGCTGAATTTCAGGCCCCTTGGCAACACGACGATTTCCTGTGGAGCGATGTCCAGCAGGCCCAGTTCAGTGACGATCCGCAGGCGGCCCGTCTGCGGCACGATCAGCCATTCACCATCGGCATTGAAAAAGGCGCGCTGCATCGAGGTGTTGGCGCAGTAGTTGTAGACCGTCACGCCCTCGGCCTGATCCGCCGCGCAGGTGCTGGCCATGATGTGCAGGCCGTCGATGAAGTCAGTGGGCTCGGGAGGGGTTCCAAACGCATTCCAGCGCAGGCGATTGGGCGTGATCGGCCCCATCTGCCGACCGACAATCTGCCGCTCAAGGCGCTCATATCGAGGGTGCATGGCCGACGGCTTGATGCGATACAGCCAGGTGCGTCGGGCTTCGGCACGCGCAACGGTAAACGCGGTGCCGGAAAGCTGTTCGGCATACAGACCCAGGGCATGTTGTTGCGGGGAGTTCTGCCCGACAGGCAAAGCGCCCGGCAGCGCTTCGCTGCTGAACTGGTTACCGAAGCCGGATTGATAAATCAGCGGCTCGGCAGACTGATGAGTGATCATCGCGACCTCTTGTTTTTATGAGCGTGTACGACCTGACAATATTACATTTAACGGAAATCGATTACGCATAACGTAATTTGAGTTTGCAGGCCGGTCAAGCTATAAAGCAGCCTCCTCAGACCGGCGCAGCCCCGCATGAAAACAGATATCCAAAGCCCTTCTGGGCCGCGTCAGCAAAAGGTCCAGGCCGCAGAAGTCGGCATGGGCATTCTCAAGGCCTTGGCGCAGCTTGCGCCGTCGACCTCACTGTCGAAGCTGGCCGAACACGTCCAGATGCCGGCCAGCAAGGTGCATCGCTATCTGCAGGCGCTGATTGCCAGTGGCTTCGCCGAACAGGATGCGGTCACCAATCACTACGGGCTGGGCCGCGAAGCACTCGCTGTCGGGCTGGCCGCTGTCGGTCATCTGGATGTTCTGAAAATCGCCGCGCCGCATCTGGCGTCGTTGCGCAATGAATTGAACGAGACCTGCTTTCTGGCGGTATGGGGTAACAAGGGGCCGACGGTGGTGTACGTCGAGCCTTCCAGCGGCGCGGTGACGCTGGTGACCCAGGTCGGTTCGGTACTGCCGTTGCTGGGATCATCGACGGGGCTGGTCTTCGATGCCTTCCTGAGCGTCAGCGAAAGCGCCGAGCTGCGCAAACAGGAAACAGCGCGCCTGAATGGCGCACAACTGCGCGAGATCGAGCAGCACCTCCAGGACATCCGCAGCAGCGGTGTGCATCAGATTCGCGGCCTGTTGATGGCGGGAGTCAACGCTGCGTCGTCACCGGTATTCAGTGTCGGCAATAAGCTGGCTGGGGTGATCACCATGGTCGGCTCGGCGTCGGTGTTCACCGATGAACGTCAGAACGAAGCCGCGCAGCGGTTGCGGGCTACTGCCCAGGTGATCAGCGGGCGGATGGGTGGGGATTTGGAGTTGTTCAAAATGTGACCCGTTGGAGCGAGGCTGGCCCGCGAAGAGGCCGTTACATCCGAAGCATCTTCTGCGCTTTTAACGTCGCCTTCGTGGGCAAGCCACGCTCCAACAGAGTTCTTATTCCACCGCCAACACCCCGCGCTTGATCTGATCGCGCTCGATGGATTCGAACAGCGCCTTGAAGTTGCCCTCGCCAAAACCATCGTCGCCTTTGCGCTGGATGAATTCGAAGAACACCGGGCCCATCAGGGTTTCCGAAAATATCTGCAGCAACAAGCGCCGCTCGCCACCATCGGATGAGCCGTCAAGCAGGATGCCACGGCTTTTCAATTCAGCTTCCGGCTCGCCATGATTCGGCAGGCGGCCTTCGAGCATTTCGTAATACGTCTCCGGCGGCGCGGTCATGAAACGCATGCCGATGGCTTTGAGGGCATCCCAGCTTTTGATCAGGTCATCGGTGAAGAACGCCACATGCTGGATGCCCTCGCCGTTGAACTTCATCAGAAACTCTTCGATCTGCCCCGCGCCTTTGGACGACTCCTCGTTGAGCGGGATGCGGATCATGCCGTCCGGAGCGGTCATGGCCTTTGACGTCAGGCCGGTGTACTCGCCCTTGATATCGAAGTAACGAATCTCGCGAAAATTGAACAGCTTCTCGTAGAAGCTCGCCCAGTAGGCCATGCGTCCGCGATAGACGTTGTGGGTCAGGTGATCGATGAATTTCAGCCCTGCGCCTGGTGGATTGCGGTCAACGCCCTCGATGAAGTTGAAGTCGATGTCATAGATCGACGTGCCTTCACCGAACCGGTCGATCAGGTACAACGGCGCGCCGCCAATGCCCTTGATGGCGGGCAGGCGCAGCTCCATCGGCCCGGTGGCGATTTCCACCGGTTGCGCGCCCAGCTCAAGGGCGCGTTGATAGGCCTTGTGAGAGTCCTTGACGCGAAACGCCATGCCGCACACCGACGGCCCATGCTCGGCGGCAAAGTACGAGGCCAGGCTGTTGGGTTCGTTGTTGAGGATGATATTGATGCCACCCTGGCGATACAGCACCACGTCTTTGGAGCGGTGCACGGCAACCTTGGTAAAGCCCATGATCTGGAACACAGGCTCAAGACTGTTGGGCACAGGCGAGGCGAATTCGATGAATTCAAAGCCCATCAGGCCCATCGGGTTTTCATAGGATTGGGTAGGTAAATCAGCCATGGTATGGCTCCTTGCAGGAAAGTGGATTGGCGCAGGTCGCGATCACTTTTCTGCGGGCGGCGCACACGGTATCCCGCGCACGCTGCGAGCCAGGAAATCACCAAATATCAGTTGCAAGCCAAGAATTTTCATAACGACCAGACTACTCCGGCTTGTCCGGTTGCGCATCGGGGTGCGCAGCCTGAAATGCCCAATGGTCCAACGCGAGTTTTTCGACCCGCAGAATCCGTGGATACCGGCTCAGGTCGACATTGAAACGCCGAGCCGAATACACCTGTGGCAGTAAATACACATCTGCCATACCCGGCAGTTGCTCATCGAAACAATAGCCTGTGTCGCCAATCAGCTGCTCGACCGCCGTCAGGCCTTGGCTGATCCAGTGGTCGATCCACTCACTGACCTGCTCCTCGCCCTGCCCCAGCCCGCGTAACCGGTTGAGCACTGAAACGTTGTGCAGCGGGTGGATATCGCAGGCAATCAACGCAGCCACTGCACGTTGCAAAGCGCGGATCTCCAGGTTCGAGGACAGCAGTGGGCTTTTTGGATAACGGTCTTCCAGGTATTCGATGATGGCCGTGGACTGGCTGAGCACCAGCTGATCATCAATGCGTAACGCAGGCACCCGGCACTGCGGGTTGATGCCCTGATACTCGAACTCCAAGTGTTCTCGCCTCAGCAGATTGACCGGGATCGCCGTGTAGGCCAGCCCTTTCAACGCCAGCGCAATACGCACGCGGTAGCTGGAGGTCGAGCGGTAATAAGTGTAAAGATCCATTCTTGTTATTTTCGTAATCAGTTTACGTATTGCGTAACTTGAGCGTTTCACCGACCGCTGTCAATCGCCTACTCGACTAAAGGGTCAGTTGAAAACATGGACAGCGTCGCCATGAACGCTTAATGATGCAGGCTGCCTGATGTGACACGCATGCCCCAATAAAAACAACATGGGATCCTGAACCCATCATGAATATTCTCTACGACGAACGTGTCGATGGCGCTCTGCCGGTGGTCGACAAGCAACAGTTGCTGGATGAATTGCAACGCCAGCTGCCTGATCTGGACGTGCTGCATCGTCCGGAAGAGCTGCGGCCGTACGAGTGCGACGGGCTGTCGGCCTATCGCACCACGCCGATGCTGGTCGCCCTGCCGCGTCATCTTGAAGAAGTCCAGACGCTGCTGAAAATCTGCCACCAACGCCACGTACCGGTGGTGGCTCGCGGCGCCGGGACGGGTTTGTCCGGCGGTGCCCTGCCGCTTGAGCAAGGCCTGCTGCTGGTGATGGCACGCTTTAACAGGATCATCGAAATAGACCCGGCAGCGCGGGTGGCCAGAGTCCAGCCCGGCGTGCGCAATCTGGCGATCTCCCAGGCTGCAGCCCCTTACGATCTGTATTACGCGCCGGACCCATCCTCCCAGATTGCCTGCTCCATCGGCGGCAACGTGGCGGAAAACGCAGGCGGTGTGCATTGCCTGAAATACGGCCTGACCGTGCACAACCTGCTCAAGCTGGACATTCTCACCGTAGAAGGCGAGCACCTGACCCTGGGCTCAGAAGCACTGGACTCGCCGGGCTTCGACTTGCTGGCGCTGTTCACCGGTTCCGAAGGCATGCTGGGCGTGATCACTGAAGTGACGGTCAAGCTGCTGCCCAAACCCCAAGTGGCGAAAGTGCTGCTGGCGGCCTTTGATTCGGTGGAAAAAGCCGGTCGCGCAGTCGCCGACATCATTGCGGCGGGCATCATCCCCGGTGGTCTGGAAATGATGGATAACCTGGCCATTCGCGCTGCCGAAGACTTTATCCACGCCGGTTATCCGGTGGATGCCGAAGCCATTCTGCTGTGCGAACTGGACGGCGTGGAAGCGGATGTGCATGACGATTGCGAGCGGGTTCGCCGGGTGCTGACTGACGCTGGCGCCACTGAACTGCGCCAGGCAAAAGACGAAGCCGAGCGGGTGCGGTTCTGGGCCGGACGCAAGAACGCTTTTCCCGCTGTCGGCCGCCTGTCACCGGATTACTACTGCATGGATGGCACCATCCCGCGCCGCGAGCTGCCCGGTGTGTTGCAAGGCATTGCTGCGCTATCCACCGAATATGGCCTGCGAGTCGCCAATGTGTTCCACGCCGGAGACGGCAACATGCACCCATTGATTCTGTTCGATGCCAACCAGCCCGGGGAACTGGAGCGCGCTGAAGCGCTGGGCGGCAAGATCCTCGAACTGTGCGTGAAAGTCGGCGGCAGCATCACCGGCGAGCATGGCGTGGGCCGGGAGAAGATCAATCAGATGTGCGCCCAGTTCAACAGTGACGAGCTGACCCTGTTTCATGCCGTCAAAGCGGCGTTTGACCCCGGCGGCATGCTCAACCCTGGCAAGAACATCCCGACCCTGCACCGCTGCGCCGAGTTCGGCGCGATGCATGTGCACATGGGCAAGTTGCCTTTCCCGGAACTGGAGCGCTTCTGATGATGGCCGATCCGCGTGTCAGTCAGCTACCCGACCACGATGCCAGCGAGGCGTTGCTGGACCAAGTCAATCAGGCCTTGCAAAACGGCACGCCGCTGCGCATTCAGGGCGGCAACAGCAAAGCCTTTCTGGGCCGCGAGGTCGCCGGTGAAATCCTTGACACCCGGGCCCACAGCGGGATCGTCAGCTATGACCCCACGGAGCTGGTGATCACTGCAAGGACTGGAACGCCGTTGCGCGAGCTCTGCGCAGCGCTGGACAAGGCCGGCCAGATGCTGCCGTGCGAACCGCCGCATTTCGGCGAGGCCACGGTGGGCGGAATGATCGCCGCCGGGTTGTCCGGACCACGTCGCCCTTGGGCCGGCTCGGTGCGTGACTTTGTGCTGGGTACCCGGGTCATCACCGGCCTGGGCAAGCATCTGCGTTTTGGCGGCGAGGTGATGAAAAACGTTGCCGGTTATGACCTGTCGCGCTTGATGGCAGGCAGTTTTGGCTGTCTGGGCGTGCTCACCGAAGTCTCCCTGAAAGTCCTGCCCAAGCCGCGTCTGTGCGCCAGCATCGCCCTGGAAATGGACACCCGACGCGCCTTGGCCTGCCTGGCGCAATGGGGCCAACAGCCGTTGTCGATCAGCGCGGCCAGCGTTGAAAAAGGCGTGCTGCGCTTGCGTCTGGAAGGCGGCGAAGGCTCGGTGGCGGCGGCCCATGAACGGCTGGGGGGTGAGCACATCGACCCGGTTTACTGGCAGGACCTGAACGAACAGCAGCTGGAGTTTTTCCGCGACCCGACGCCGTTGTGGCGTTTGTCAGTGCCCAATAACACAGCTGTGCTGGATCTGCCGGGCGAGCAACTGATCGATTGGGCAGGCGCGCAACGCTGGCTGAAGTCCACGGCCGATGACGCGACGATTCGGCAGCGAGTCAGCGCCGTCGGCGGACATGCAATCTGCTACAGCCCTGGTCAGCAGGACAGTCCTTTCCAGCCGCTGCCTGCCGCACTGCTGCGCTACCACCGCCAGCTCAAGGCCCAACTCGATCCCCAGGCCATCTTCAACCCTGGACGGATGTACGCGGAGATCTGACCATGCAGACCACCCTGAGCCCTCAAGCCCGACAACTGGCCCGCGCCGAAGAAGCCGAGAGCATCTTGCGCAGCTGTGTGCATTGCGGATTCTGCAACGCCACCTGCCCGACCTATCAATTGCTCGGCGACGAACTGGACGGCCCGCGCGGGCGTATCTATCTGATCAAGCAAGTGCTGGAAGGCAACGAGGTCACCGAAAAAACCCAGCTGCATCTGGACCGCTGCCTTTCATGCCGCAACTGCGAAACCACCTGTCCGTCCGGAGTGGACTATCACAACCTGTTGGACATTGGCCGTGCCGTGGTGGACGCCGCCGTACCGCGCTCGCTGCAACAACGTGTATTACGCGAAAGCCTGCGCAAAGTGGTGCCCAATGCGGCGTTGTTCAAATCCCTGACGCAACTGGGCAACAGCTTTCGTCCTCTGCTGCCAGGCAGCTTGAAAAGCAAACTGCCCGCCGACATTACCCCTGCAAAAGCGCGGCCTGCGGTGCGCCATGCGCGGCAGGTGCTGCTGCTCGAAGGCTGCGTGCAACCAGGGCTGTCGCCCAACACCAACGCAGCCACGGCTAGAGTGCTTGATCGCCTCGGGATCAGCGTCACGCCCATTGCCCAGGCGGGTTGCTGTGGCGCGGTGGACTACCATCTCAACGCTCAGGATGCAGGGCTTGAGCGCGCCCGGCGCAATATCGATGCGTGGTGGCCGGCCGTCGAGAACGGCGCGCTGGCCATTGTCCAGACCGCCAGCGGTTGCGGGGCGTTCATCAAGGACTATGGGCATTTGCTCAGGCAAGATCCGGCCTACGCTGCCAAAGCGCAAAAGGTCAGTAAGCTGGCCAGGGATCTGGTGGAGGTCCTGCGTGATGAACCCCTGGAAACCCTCGGCATTAATGGCGATCTGCGGCTGGCGTTCCACTGCCCGTGTACGCTGCAGCACGCGCAAAAGCTTGGCGGCGCAGTGGAAAGTGTATTGTTGCGCCTGGGCTTCACGCTCAGCACAGTGCCGGACGGGCATTTGTGTTGCGGCTCGGCGGGCACCTATTCGATCACTCAGCCAGTGCTGGCCCGACAGCTGCGCGACAATAAAATGAATGCCCTGGAAAGCGGTAAACCGCAGGTCATTGCCACGGCCAATATCGGTTGCCAGACCCATTTGAGCGGTGCCGGACGAACCCCGGTGCGGCACTGGATCGAATTGCTTGAAGAAGCTTTGCCTTGAACCTTTATGACTGAATGGAGCACCCGATGAAAACCAAAGCTGTTCTGACCCAGACCGAAGTGACGCAGATCCTGGACGCTGCGCGCAGCGATGCCAACGCCAACAACTGGGCCGTCTCGATTGCCATCGTGGACGACGGCGGCCACCTGCTGGGGTTCGAACGCCTGGACGGCGCTTCGCCGATCAGCAGCTACATCGGCATCGAAAAGGCTCGCACTGCTGCACTGGGCCGCCGGGAATCGAAAAGTTACGAAGAGTCGGTCAACGGCGGCCGCACCGCGTTCCTGTCCGCCCCGCTGCTGACTTCGCTGGAAGGTGGCGTGCCGGTGATTGTCGACGGCCAGGTAATTGGCGCAGTGGGCGTATCAGGCGTACAGGCCGCGCAGGACGCCCAGGTGGCCAAGGCTGGGGTTGCGGCGGTGAAAGCGGGATAAAGTCAGGAGCTACGGATCCTCTGCCGCGAGGGTTGCGGGATGTGTCTGTCGGCAATACCCCTGAAGAAATCTGCAACGCTGATTTGCTCCGGCTTTTCCTGCTGCGATTTCTCAGGCGCCGCCAAATGCGCGTCGGGAGGGTGAGCGCAGGTGTCGTGGTGTGGGTCGCTCGGCATGGATGCCGAGCGAGCGCCGTTGGGCCATGGATGGCCCGTCGGCGCGTGCCCACACCACGGCACCGGAGCGAACGTACCCCCGCGAAGCGGGGGCCGGACGCCAGCGCAATGGTTTTGGTTACTTTTGCCAAAACAAAAGTGACCCGGCCGCCAGGACGGAACCGGTGTTGGCAGCACTAAGAATACCGGTGTCCTACACGATTGCAGACGCAGCGCTTTGAGCCGCGAAAGCTGAAACGGCGAACCATCGGCCGCCGTCTTGTTGGTGCTCTTCCTAGAAATCAATGGTCCCCGAGAACTTGACAGTGCGTGGCTCGCCTTGAGTCAGGTAACCGCCGTTGGTCGACGCCCAGTAGTCTTTGTTGGCGACGTTTTCCACGTTGGCCCGCAGCGTGATGTCCTTCTGAGAAACGTTGAAAGTGTAGCGCGCGCCCAGATCGAAACGGTTCCAGGTCGGAATGCTCAGGTTGTTGGCAGGATCGAGGTATTGGCCGCCGGTGCGCAACATGCGAGCGTTGAGCGCGGCGCCTTCGATACCCGGGATATCCCAGTCGGCGCTGGCGTTGAACTGGAAAGTCGGCACCCCCACCGCATTGTTGCCATCGTTGGCGCCGTTCAACGTCCCTTTCAACTCAGTGTCCATCAACGTCACACCGGCGATCAGGCGCAGGCCAGCAATAGGCTCGCCGAAGATATTGGTCTCCACGCCACGATTGATCTGCTTGCCATCCACCACGTAGACCGACGCGCCGTTGGCCAACGATTGAGTGAAGCCGTCGCTGACTTTTTCGATGCGGTACACGCCCAGGCTGGCGCCGTAAGTACCCATATCCAGCTTGACGCCCGCCTCAAGCTGCTTGGAACGCGCCGGAGCAAACATTTCCCCCGGGTTCAACAGACCTGCAGTGCTCGGTGCCGTCGCGCCCTTGGCCAGGCCTTCGATCCGGTTGGCGTAGAACGCAACGTGCTGCCACGGTTTGAACACCAGGCCATAGACCGGCGTGGTGATCGCTTCGTCATACACCGAAGTCCGCGTACCGGTGCCATAGGCGAAACCCTGCACCCGCAGTTGCTGGCGACGCAAGCCTGCGGTCAGCAACAGGCGATCGTCGAAGAACCCCAGGGTGTCGGAAATCGCTACGCTGCGATTGCGGGTCTTGCCGGTGATGCCGGGGTCGTTCAGGTCACCGACCGGCGAACCACTGGCAGGACGGGGCTGGTACACCGGGTCGTAGATGTTGGTCGTATTGCTGGCACTGACGGCGCCAAATTCATAGGCGTTGCGTTGCTCAGTCCAGATACCCGCCAGGCCCAGGTTCAACTTATGGCTGACCGGGCCGGTCTGCAGCTTGCCGTTGATACCGGCCATGGTCGACACGTTGTCTTCATCATGGGCAATGAAAGAACTGCGGATGGTGGCATTCCCCAGATTGTCGCTCAGCACCGGCGTACCATAATTCCCCACCTCACGAGTGTGCACCGCGCCGCCAGCGGCATACACGGTCCAGTTTTCATTGAGGTCGTACTCGCCGCGCAACATGCCAAAGGTATCTTCGGTTTCGGTGGTGTACCACTTCGGTGCGTAGTTGGTATCGGCATCCGGCGCATCCGGCACCTGAGTCACACCAGCGCCAAGCCGGACACTGTTGCGACCCTGATTGATCCTCTGCTTCTGGTAGGCAATATCCCCCGAGAGACGCAGGGCATCGCCACGATAATCCAGGCCCAGTGAGAACAGCTTGCTGCGATGCTGTTCGTCTTCGATGCCGGTTTCGCCCTCGCGCTGAGCCAGATTGAGGCGTGCGCCGAAACGATTGTCTTCACCGAAACGCTGGCCCAGGTCCAGATGCTCGCCCACCCGGCCGTCGGTGCTGATATTCGTGGTGAAACGCCGTGTCGGGGTGTCCTGGGCACGCTTGGGTTGCAGGTTGACCCCGCCGCCGATGCCGGAACCGGTCGGGGTGACGCCGTTGATAAACGCGTTAGGCCCCTTGAACACTTCGACCCGCTCCAGCGCATCGGTGGAAATGATCTGTCGCGGCAACACGCCATACAGGCCGTTATAGGAAATGTCCTCGCCAGCCAGTGGCAAGCCACGGATCGTGAACACTTGGGATGAGTTGCCATAACCGAACGACTCACGCACCGACGAATCGTTGGCCAATACATCGCCAATGTCCTCGGCCTGCTGGTCTTCGATCAATTGTTCGGTGTAGCTGCTCATGGTGAACGGCACGTCCATGATGTCGGCGTTGCCCAACACCCCCAACTGCCCGCCCCGCGCAACCTGACCGCCGCTGAATGCCGGAGGCAATGCATGCTCGTCGGCTTTTTGCGCATTGATGTCGATTTCGCCCAACACCATGGTCCCCGCTTGCGCTGCGCCGCTCTCATTGGCCGCCAACACCGAAAAGCTCAGCGAGCAGCACAGCGCTAACAGGGAAAAACGATAAGGAACCTGGGGATAGACGATGCTGCGCATGATGCTTCCTGCTGAAGAGGGGTAAAAAGGTATTCAACGCGAACTGCCGGTGAACGCCGAGCCAAGTTGCGAAATGCTATCAGGTGTAATTGGTAATGTTTATCGTTTCGTGAAAAAAACGTGAAATACCTTGTCACGTCTGTGCAAGACTTTTCTGTGTCGCAAATCTTCTAAAGCGCACGTCAAACCCGCCACTACGGTGTAAGCTCAGCCGCTGTTGGTTTATCCCCTCGAGAGGCTTATGCGGTCCAACTTCCGACGCTCCACCCTCGCAGCGCTGCGCGGTTTTACCTTGCCGGATAACGCAATCACCATCCTGCCCAGCGCCGCTGACTATCGCCGTTGCCTGCTTGAGAAAATCGCTTCGGCGACCCGGCGCATCTATCTGGTGGCACTGTATTTACAGCAGGACGAAGCCGGACAAGAGATTCTCGACGCGCTGTACGCCGCCAAGGCGGCCAGGCCTGAGCTCGATGTGGTGGTGCTGGTGGACTGGTTTCGTGCCCAGCGCGGGTTGATCGGCGCCGGGCGCCAACCGGGCAACTCGACCTGGTATCAGGCGCAGAATCTGGAGTACGACGAAGAAGTGCCGGTCTACGGCGTGCCGGTCCAGACGCGCGAGCTGTTCGGGGTGCTGCATCTAAAAGGCAGCGTGATCGATGACTGCGTGATTTACAGCGGTGCCAGCATCAACAACGTGTACCTGCACAAGCTCGACAAATACCGGCTGGATCGTTACCACGTACTGCACAGCAAAGACTTGGCCGATAGCTTCCAGAACATGGTTCGGCGCGACATTCTGCCGTCCAGCGCGGTGCATCGCCTGGACCTGCCCTCGCCGCCCACGTCGCGCAGCCTGCGCAGTGAAATCCGCGCGTTTCGCAATCACCTCAAGCGCACCAGCTACGACACCGAGGAAGGTGTGGCGCAAAACGGAGAACTGCGGGTCATCCCGCTGTTGGGCGTGGGCACGCGTAACCCGCTCAACCGCACCATCATCGAGTTGATCGCAGCCAGCAAATCGCGATTGACCATCTGCACGCCCTATTTCAACGTGCCGCTGGCGGTAAAGCGCGAAATCAATCGTGCCCTCAAGCGCGGCGTGCGAGTCGATATCATCATTGGCGACAAGACCGCCAATGACTTCTTCATTCCTGCGGATGAGCCGTTCAAGGTGATTTCCGCCCTGCCGTATCTCTACGAAATCAGCCTGCGTCGTTTTGCCCAGAAACATCAGTCCGACATTGCCCGGCACAAGCTGAACCTGCACCTGTGGAAGCACGGCGATAACACGTTCCACCTCAAGGGCCTGTGGATCGACGACCAGTACACCTTGCTGACCGGCAACAATCTGAACCCGCGAGCGTTCAATCTGGACCTGGAAAACGGCCTGCTGATCGACGACCCCAAGGGCGAGTGGATCACGCCACGGGAAGCGGAGCTTGAGCAGTTGATGCTCAATACCGAGCGGGTCGGCAAGTACGATGAACTGGATACGCTCAATGAATACCCGGTAGCGGTGCGCACCTTTCTGCGCCGGGTCAGCCGAGTGCGGGCCGAACGGTTGCTGTATCGGATTTTGTAGCACGCCCCCGCTGTAGGAGCGCGCTGGCCCGCGATGGCGTCAGGTCAGTCAATGTATTTTCACTGACACGCCGCATCGCGGGCCAGCGCGCTTGTGCAATGCGCGAAGGCGCAGCTCCACCCAGGAATTTACAATCAGATCCACCCGGGAACCCTGAAATGTCTTCTGCAAACCCAGCGTCTGCGGCCTCTGACAGTACCGCGCCGATCCAGGCGATGTATCGCAAGATCACTTGGAAACTGATCCCGTTCCTGTGCTTCTGCTACCTGGCCGCCTATCTCGACCGAATCAATATCGGCTTTGCCAAGCTGCAGATGCTCGACCAGCTGCAGTTCAGCGAAACAGCCTTCGGGCTCGGCGCAGGCCTGTTTTTTGTGGGCTATATCCTGTTCGAAGTGCCCAGCAATCTGGTCCTGGAACGGGTCGGCGCACGACTCTGGATCGCCAGGATCATGATCACCTGGGGCCTGCTGTCGGCCTGCACCCTGCTGGTGACCACACCGTTGCAGTTTTACCTTGTGCGGTTCTTCCTCGGCGTCGCCGAAGCCGGTTTCCTGCCCGGTGTGCTGTTTTACCTGACCACCTGGTTCCCCACCTACCGACGTGGACGCATCATTGCCCTGTTCATGATCGGCCTGCCGCTGTCCAGCGTCATCGGCGGCCCACTGTCCGGCTGGATCATGAGCCATTTCGACCACAGCGCCGGCTTGCGCGGCTGGCAGTGGCTGTTTCTGCTGGAGGCATTACCCAGCGTGCTGCTCGGCATCCTGGCTTTCTGGGCGTTACCCAACAACCACAGAGAGGCGCGCTGGATGAGCCCCGCCCAGAGGACGCTGCTGGAGCAGGAACTGCGCAACGATGAAGATGCCGGAACGGCCAGCAAACAGCGCTTTCGGGATGGGTTTTTCGACATAAAAGTGTGGATGCTCGGCGGCATCGATTTCTCGATCCTGCTCAGCGTCTACGCGATGGGTTTCTGGATGCCGACCTTTATTCGCAACGCAGGCGTGGTCGACACCTTTCACATTGGCATCCTCACCGCGCTGCCCAGTGTCGCGGCATTGCTCGGCATGCTGCTGATTGGCGCCAGCTCGGACCGCCATCGCGAACGCCGCTGGCACATCATCGTGCCATTTCTGATCGGCTCTGCAGCCATGGCAGGCAGCACGTTCTTCACTCAGGATCTGGTGGCAACGGTGGTGCTGTTCGCCATTGCTTCGGCGGCCATCATCGGTGCCGTACCCGTGTTCTTCAGTCTGCCCGCCACATTCCTCAAAGGCCGCGCCGCTGCCACCGGCTTCGCCCTGGCGTGCTCACTGGCCAACATTGCCGGGCTGGTGAGTAATTCGTTGATGGGCATCGCCATTGATCTCACGGGCAGCAGCGCCGGTGCCATGTGGTTCTTTGCCGGATGCCTGATTCTCAGTTGCTTTCTGGTGATTGCCTTACCGCCCAAGCTGGTGAATCGTTAGCAAGCCGCAGTGCTGCGAATGTTGTCGCAGGAGCGGCTTTAGCCGCGAAGATGTCTGCCTACGCGCAAATCTTCGTCACCAACACCATCGCTCGCGGCTGAAGCCGCTTCTGCGGATGTGCACGGCTACCGTGGACGTGCTTCAACCCACCAAATCAATCAACTGCTCACGCTGCGCATCGGTCAGCATCGGCCCGAAGCCTGCACCGGCGTTGTCGAGCATGTACCGCGGGTTGCCGGTGCCGGGGATGACGCAGGTGACTGCCGGGTGCGCCAGCAGAAACTTCAGCGCCAACTGCGCCCAACTGTTGACTTGCACCTGCGCCGCCCAACCCGGCAACGGCTTGTCTTTCAAGCGCGACAAGAGTCCGCCGCCGCCAAACGGCCGGTTGCAGATCACCGCCACGCCTTTTTCACGACACAACGGCAAAATCCGTTTCTCGACGGCGCGATCATCCAGCGCGTAGTTGATCTGCAGAAAATCCAGCGGCTCGGCTTCAAGTACCGCCTCCACGTCAGCGTAAGCCGACGCCGTGTAATGGGTGATGCCCACGTAGCGAATACGTCCTTGTTCCTTCCACTCACGCAAGGTAGGCAAATGGGTTTTCCAGTCCAACAGGTTGTGGATCTGCATCAGGTCGATGCGGTCGGTCTGCAGCAATCTGAATGACTGCTCCATCTGCTCGATGCCTTCTTTTCGACCTCGGGTCCAGACCTTGGTGGCGAGAAATGCAGGCGAGCGAGGCTGATGGATCGATAACAGCTCACCGGTGGTCTGTTCGGCACGGCCATACATGGGCGAACTGTCGATGACCGTACCGCCCTTTTTGAACAGCGTATCCAGCACGCCCTGCAGACTTTGATAGGCAGCGCTGGACGTCGCCACATCAAACCCGCGATAAGTCCCCAGCCCGACGACTGGCAGCGGCTCGTTACTTGAGGGAATGGCCCGGGTCAGCATGGTCTTGCCTCCTTTGTCCAATACCGAGGGTGCTGTCGGCGAGGGAATGGTGGGCGGCCTGGCTTGTGCGGCGGCCGAGTCCAGGGTGAAGACCGCCGAAACGCCGGCAGCCAGGGTCAGTATTCGTCTGCGTGTAAAAACAGCCGGGTCAGTCATGGGTTCGCCCTCGTCTGTTCGCGCTTGCCGCGTGCAACTGTTGATTGATCGACCTTGAACCACGGCCTGGGTTCATCCCGCTGTCGCAGTTGTGCGGCACGCGACTGGAACGACCTGCCGTGCCTGTGCGTCAGACCTGTATCGACTCACTGAAAAGGCACAACGTAATGGACAAGACGATCACCGTGGACCAACTGGCTACCACTGACCTTAGATCAATCAACGAGATATGGCTCGGCGGGACTCACACGCAATTGTGTCTGTGGCGTGGCGAACAAGTCTTCACCCACGACATGCTCAGCGAGGGCACCCATGATCAGAATGCCCGTCGCCTGTGCCTGCAGCTGGTTAACCCCGACGACCAGGCGGCGTTGGCCAATGTTGAGATAATTGTGCGCGAACGTTTGGAAAAAATGGGGATGCAGGGCGAGTTTTATCCGGCCGAGGATGTGGATACTCACCAGTAACTCGATCTGTAGATACTCTGCTGGGTAGCCCTATAACCCTGCATATCCTCATGCTGGAGAAATCTGCAAAGCAGACTCGCTTTGCTTTTTTCCTCGATTTCACAGACGACACAAAATGCGCGTCGGGAGGCTGAGCGCAGGTACCGTGGGGGTGGGTCGCTCGGCATGGATGCCGAGCGAAGGAACCGCCGCGAAGCGGGGGCCGTACGCCAGCGCAATGGTTTTGGTCACTTTTGTCGAAACAAAAGTGACCCGGCCGTCAGGACGGAACCTGACTCAACAGCGCCCGGATGCTGTGTCGGTACACGATTCAAGGCTCACCACTCTGATCCGTCAGCTACGGCAGCTCCTGCAGGACCAACGTCAGTCCGAAACCTCAAGACGCCTTGGTGGTCTTCTTGCGTGGAGGCGCCCGGCGCTTGGCAGGTGTCTTGTCCGGCTCGGCTTTACTGGTCGATGCCGGTTTCGCAGGTTTCTTACTGACCGACCCTTTGCCCGCCAGGCTGCGTTTGAGCAGTTCGGTGAGATCGATGACATCCGCGCTTTTGCGCTCGCCTTCCTCGGTGTCGGTCTCGACATTCTCGATTTTGCCTTCGCGGGCCTTGGTCTCGACCAGGTGCATGATCTGCTCCTGAAACGTGTCGCGATAATCTTCCGGGGTCCAGTCTGCGCTCATGTCTTCAACCAGGCGCTTGGCCATGGTCAGCTCGCTTTTGTTGAGCTTTACGTCGGTCACCGCTTCGGTCAATTCCAGCGTATCCAGCCCGCGCACCTCGGCAGGCCAGCGCAACAGGACCAACACCATCGCCGATTCGAGCGGCATCACCGCCGCCAAGTGTTGTCGGGTATGCAGCACCACGTTGGCCAGAGCGACTTTTTTGGTTTGCGTAAGGGTTTCGCGCAGCAAGGCATAGACCTTTTCGCCGCGCTTGTCCGGCGCCAGGTAGTACGGGGTTTCAATGTTTTGCAAAGGGATTTGCTGAGCGTCAACGAAACCGAAAATCTCGATGGTCTGCGTCGACTTGGGGTGCGCGGCGCGGATTTCCTCCTCGCTGAGGACCACGTAACGGCCCTTCTCATGCTGCACGCCCTTGACGATATTCTCCTTGGTCATTTCCTTGCCGGTGACCTTGTTGATCCGCTTGTAGCCCACCGGATCCATGCTGCGCTTGTCCAGCCAGTCGAAGTCGACACCTTGGGAGGACGTCGCCGACACCAGCGCTACTGGGATGTGCACCAGCCCAAAACTGATCGCGCCTTTCCATATTGCCCTAGCCATCGCCTGATTCCCTGTCTGAGGTGTCTAAAAGTGACCGGGGCAACGGGGTAAAAGTTTCGAGGGGGTGACGGGGAGGTGAATACAAGGCCCACTCAAACACAGATGGCGTCCCAAAGTGGATAATCGCCTGCATTCCTTGCCAGACCGGCCCGCAGGGGGTTGGCAATGATGTAGCGTGCCGCGCTCTGTACATCCTCATCACGCCGTAGCGCGTGATCGAAGACCTGTAGGAGCTGCCGAAGGCTGCGAACCTTGTGACGGCACTACGAAGCTAATATTCGTTTTAGATATAAAAATATGGATATACGTTCTTTTGAGGAATAACCAAGAGCCTTTATAACTGAGCGCATCTGCTGGCTGGGCAACAGCCATTCAACACACGCTTTAGCGCCTGAAAGGCTCAAAGGATTTTTCATGGATGTTTTCTGGTTTCTTCCGACCCATGGCGACGGCCATTATCTGGGCACCACCAAGGGCGCACGGCCGGTGACGCTCAATTACCTCAAGCAAGTCGCGCAGGCCGCAGACGATCTGGGTTATCACGGTGTGTTGATTCCCACCGGGCGTTCCTGCGAGGACTCTTGGGTCATCGCCTCGGCGCTGGTGCCCCTGACGGAAAAGCTCACATACCTGGTGGCGATTCGCCCAGGAATCATCTCCCCCACCGTTTCGGCGCGCATGGCTGCGACCCTGGATCGTCTGTCTGGCGGGCGTTTGCTGATCAACGTGGTGACCGGCGGGGACCCTGATGAAAACCGCGGCGACGGAAGCTTTCTCGATCACAGCGAACGCTACGAAGTCACCGACGAGTTCCTGCACATCTGGCGGCGCGTGCTGCAGGGCGAAGCCGTTGACTTTGAAGGCAAGCACTTGCGGGTGCAGAACGCCAAAGCGCTCTACCCGCCGATTCAAAAACCTTATCCGCCGCTGTATTTCGGCGGCTCCTCGGAAGCGGCTCACGAGCTGGCCGCCGATCAGGTCGATGTATACCTGACCTGGGGCGAGCCGCCCGCCGCCGTTGCAGAAAAACTGGCGGATGTGCGTGAGCGCGCCGCCCGCAAAGGCCGCACCGTGAAATTCGGGATTCGTCTGCACGTGATCGTCCGTGAAACCAGCGAAGAAGCCTGGAAAGCGGCCGACACGTTGATCGAGCACATCAGCGACGAAACCATTGCCGCGGCACAGAAGTCATTTTCCCGTTTTGACTCCGAAGGCCAGCGCCGCATGGCAGCCCTGCACGACGGCCGTCGGGACAACCTGGAAATTGCCCCGAATCTGTGGGCAGGTGTCGGCCTGGTGCGCGGCGGTGCGGGTACCGCTCTGGTCGGTAATCCGCAGGAAGTTGCTGCACGCATCAAGGAATACGCGGACCTGGGTATCGAAAGCTTCATTTTCTCTGGCTACCCGCACCTGGAAGAGGCGTACCGTTTTGCCGAGCTGGTGTTCCCGTTGCTGCCCGAGCCGTACCGCAGCCTGGCGGGCCGAGGTATCACCAACCTGACCGGGCCGTTCGGTGAAATGATCGCCAACGATCTGCCGCCGCAGCGCTGAAAACCTTCCGATCCGTGGACGCCCGGTCGCTCGCGACGATGATGTTCAACCGGAAAAAAGGCGGCGCTTGTACAGGCCCCTCCGCGAGCAAGCTCGACTCCCACAAAGCTGCGCCTGGTTTTCAGACAGCCCCGACGCCTTTAAGAAGTGGTCCCCATGCAACTACTGACCCTACCGCCCCACCCAGCGCTGGCGACTTCGATCCGCGCCACCGCGCAGGTGTTTGAAGATCCCAAGTCAAAAGCGTTGCTGGCGCACCTCAAACAGGTGGCGCCCAGCGATGCCAGCGTGTTGATCATTGGCGAGACCGGCACCGGTAAAGAACTGGTCGCACGGCACATTCACAGCTTGAGCGAGCGTCGCGACCAACCCTTTGTGGCCGTCAATTGCGGAGCGTTTTCCGAATCCCTCGTGGAAGCCGAGCTGTTCGGTCACGAAAAAGGTGCGTTCACCGGGGCTATTGCCGCCAAGGCCGGATGGTTCGAAGCAGCCAACGGCGGCACGCTGTTTCTGGATGAAATTGGTGATCTGCCGATGCCGATCCAGGTCAAGCTGCTGCGGGTGCTTCAAGAACGCGAAGTGGTCCGCCTGGGTTCACGCAAAAGCATCCCGATCAACGTGCGGGTGCTGGCCGCCACTAACGTGCAGTTGGAAAAAGCGATCAACGCCGGGCATTTTCGCGAGGATCTTTATTACCGACTGGACGTGGTCAACCTGGAACTGCAGCCGTTGCGCGAACGTGCGGGCGACATTCTGCCCTTGGTCCGTCATTTCATTGCCGCCTACAGCCAGCGTCTGGGCTACGGCCCCATCCGCATCACCGCCGAGGCCGAGCACAAGC
Organism: Pseudomonas viridiflava; assembly: GCF_900601905.1. Lineage (GTDB taxonomy): Bacteria > Pseudomonadota > Gammaproteobacteria > Pseudomonadales > Pseudomonadaceae > Aquipseudomonas. Next base: position 431,203 of record NZ_UWFA01000170.1, on the reverse strand, counting down.
TCAGTCACTACAGTTGGCCGGGCAACATTCGTGAACTGGAGAACGTCATTCACCACACCCTGCTGATCTGCCGCGATGGCCTGATCCAGCGGGACGACTTGCGCCTCTCCCACCTGCGCATCGAGCGTGACGACCCAGTTATCAGTGATGAAAGCGCAGAAACCCTGCTGCAACGTGCCTTTCAGAAGTTGTTTGAAGAACAGGCCGGGGCGCTGCACGAGAAAGTCGAAGACGCCCTGCTCCGTGCGGCCTATCGCTTCAGCCACTGCAATCAGGTGCACACTGCGGCCTTGCTGGGCCTGACCCGAAACGTGACCCGCAGCCACCTGATAAGAATCGGCGAGCTGGCGGTCAACAAGCGACGCGCCGGGGAAAACCTGCAAGGTGATCGCGTGATGCAGGTTTCAGTCTGAGTCACTGACTGGCTCAGAGCCTGCGGTTTAGGGTGCGTGCTACCTGAAACGCGCGAAAGCTTGCGGCACTGACGCCATGCCGGATGAGCAATGCCGTGAAACTCCCAGGGCCGGATTGCGCATTGAGCAGCGCCGCTTCACTGGCTTGCTGCGATTGCCACACGATCTGTTCCAATACGCGGCTGCCGTCGTCACTGACTTGCACACTGGCGCTGACAAAGCCCGGATACGTGCAGGTGTGACGCTCGATCTTGTCGATCAAAGCTGCCAGCAACTGCGTGTGCTGCGCGGGATTGACGACGAATTCTACAAGTTGGTTAAAACCAGAACGCTGTTCTGACTCCATGGCTGGCCTCCAGTGCTGTGATGGACTCGGGTATTGCTTTAGCGAAGGCTCGCAGGGTAAAACCTCTACTTAACAAGAGGTCAAGCGAACACCATGACTAACGGCAAAAAAACCGATTCGGTCGGCAAGCAACTGAGCGTCGGGCAATTGGCAGCTCGCAGCGGGGTGACGGTCACGGCCCTGCATTTTTATGAAACCAAAGGCTTGATCAGCAGCCAGCGTAACGCGGGCAATCAGCGTCGCTACCCCAGGGAAATGCTGCGTCGGGTCGCACTGATCAAAGTCGCCCAGCGCCTGGGCATCCCGCTGGCCAACATCCACGCGGCCTTGCAGACTTTGCCTGAAAACAGGACCCCCACCGCTGCGGACTGGAACAAGTTATCAGCGCAGTGGAAAACCGAACTGGACGATCGCATTGCGCGCCTGACCGACCTGCGCGATCAATTGACCGGCTGTATTGGTTGCGGGTGCCTGTCGATGCAAGCCTGCCCATTGCGCAATTGGGGGGATCAGTTGGGTGAGCAAGGGTCGGGGGCGGTTTTGCTGGACCTGTAGGCGCTGCCGAAGGCTGTGAACAGCGCCTACAGGTCGCCGATCGTTCAGCGCTTTGCCAACCGCCCTGCCAGCGCTTTGGCCTGTGCCGCCACGTCGGTCACGGCGGTGCTTTCCCACCACAGGCCGCGCAACGGTGGGCCCAGCGCAAAAAGCCGCTCAGATACCTTACCTTGCGCATCCAGTACCGCACCGCCTGGATCAGCGGCGATACCCAGCGCCAACGGGCCCGGCTGAATCAAGCCACGCGCCAATAACTGCCTGGGCAACGGCCGGTCTACCCGGCGCCAGTCGTATTCGATGCCGGTCGAGTTGATCAGCGCGTCGCCAATAACCGCCGTCGGCTGTGTTTCACCGCGTCGGCGAAGGCGAACCTGCAGTTCGCCCGAAGGCAAGGTTTCAAAGCCCTGCAAGGATGCGGCGTGAATCGTCACCCGCCCCTCTTCGATCAATCGTGCCAGCAAGGCGGCGCTCAGCGGCGGCGAGCGATGGTGATGGCTTTCCCACCATGGCCGGACATGACGCACGAATTGGCGACGCTGGACATCCGACGCCTGATGCCACAACCGGCCGATATTGGCCCGTACGGTGTCCAGTGGCGCCTGCCAGTCGATGCCACGCCTAATCGCCAGCTCACACTGCTCGCGTAACGCGCGCATCAACTGTCGAGGGCTGCGAATGCTCGGGTCTTCGGCGAGGAAATCCGCCCAGGCGGGTGGCTGCCTGCGCACATGGGGCAGCAAGCCGTGGCGCGAGAAAATCTGTATTGGCCCGCGATGCCCGGCCTGCTGCAGCGAAACAACGGCGTCCACCATGGTCAACCCGGAACCGATGATCATAACCCGTGCCTGCCGGTCCAGCTCGCCCATGGCACCCACGTCCCAGGGGTCGACGGCGGCGGCGTTGAGGCCGCTGGACTGACGCTGCGGCGTTCGCGACGCGGCGTACATGCCAGTGGCCAGTACCGCGAGCTGGCCGCGCAGGACCTGATCATCGGCCAGCCTGACCTGGACCCCGGCTTCATCGACTTGCAGGTCCACCACCTCGCCTCGCACATGCGTGGCGCTGGAGCCCTGAACAGCGCCAACGACCCGGGCCTCAGCCAGACGCTGCTGCACATACAGACCAAACACGCCACGCGGCGGGAACAGCTCGGCAACCGGCACGTCCTGCTCATGGGCCTCAGGCCACCCGCCAGCCGCAATATGATCGATCAGCCAATGGGTCAGGTCGTCGGCATTGTCCGGATCCACGCTCATGCGTGCGGCATTGCCGTTGAGGGTATGCCCAGGCTCGGTCGCGCTGTAGGCCTCGCCCCGGCCCAATTCGCTGCGTGGTTCGACGATCCGAATCCGCCGTTTTCCGGGCAGCCGAAGCAGTTGCACCGCCAGCATGCAGCCGCTCAGGCCACCACCGATGATCAGGATGTCGGGCGTTTCAATGTTCGGGTCGAGGCTGGAGTTCATGATTCAGGATGGCTCCCATCAAAAACGCGTGGCTATCAGAGTTGCAATGCCTTCTGTGTGGGACCGGCTTTAGCCGGGACGAGGCCGGTACAGCCTGCGCATATGCGTCTATAACAAGGCTGCCTTACCGGCTGAAGCCGTTCCCACACCATGGCGTTTGAGGGTCACAACACCACATTGCGCACAAACCGCACGCTGACCTCGCCCCGGTTCTCGTAACTGTGAACCTGGTTGCTGGCGAACATGAAGAACCCGCCTGTGGCGACTTGATGGACCGCCTCCACCAGATTGACCGTCAGTTGGCCATGCACCACATACACCTGCTCACTCCAGCCTTCCGGGTCAGCTTCGGCTTGATAGGCCTCGCCGGGTTCCAGGCTGAACTCCCACAGTTCCACCTCTCGCCGGGCGGTGGCCTTGGCCAGCAAAACGGCGCGGCTGCCAGGAATCGAGCCTGCCCAGGCCACTTCATTGATGCGACTGGAGTCACGATGATCAGGCGCCTGAATCAAATCGCTGAACGCAACTTCCAGCGCTTCGGCGACCCGATCAAGGGTCGCCAGGCTGACGTTCTTTTCCCCGGCTTCAATCGCCACCAGCATCCGCCGACTGACCCCGGATTTCTCCGCCAGCGCGGTCTGACTCATGTCCAGTGCGTTACGCAAGCGGCGCACATTCTGGCTGACGTGCTGCAACACCGGCGCACGCTGCAAACTTTCGTTACTCAAAGTCGTCTCTCAGTAATTTTGCGCAGTATACTGCCCAGCTTTCGATGTCGCGCACTCGCATCACGCACGCTCAACCCGGTGAGAAGCATGAAGTCTACCTTTTTAACCCCCCGCATCAGTAAAGCCGAAGCCGTGCTGATTTTTATCACGGTCCTGTGGGGCGGTACGTTTCTGATCGTGCAGCATGCGATGACCGTCAGCGGACCGATGTTTTTCGTCGGCCTGCGCTTTGCCGCCGCAGCGATTATCGTCGCTCTATGCTCAATCAATGCGTTGCGCGGGTTTACCTGGCTGGAACTGAAAGCCGGGGTGGCTATCGGCCTTGCCATCATGCTCGGTTATGGCTTGCAGACCATCGGCCTGCAGACCATTCCCAGCAGCCAATCGGCATTCATCACCGCGCTTTATGTGCCATTTGTGCCGTTGTTGCAATGGCTGGTGCTGGGACGTCGGCCCGGGCTGATGCCAAGCCTGGGCATCGGCCTGGCATTCGCCGGGCTGATGCTGCTGGCCGGCCCCGAGGGCGCAGCGTTGCAGTTCAGCTCCGGAGAAATCGCGACCGTGATCAGCGCCGTTGCGATTGCCGCTGAAATCATCCTGATCAGCGCCTACGCCGGCAAAGTGGATGTGCGCCGGGTGACAGTGATCCAGCTGGCGACCGCGTCGCTGCTGTCGTTTCTGATGATTGTGCCTACCGCAGAGCAATTGCCGGACTTCTCCTGGATGCTGGTGATCACGGCCATTGGCCTGGGTGCAATGAGTGCGGTGATTCAAGTGGCCATGAACTGGGCACAGAAAACCGTTTCGCCAACCCGCGCCACGGTGATTTATGCCGGTGAGCCGGTCTGGGCCGGGATTGTCGGGCGGCTTGCCGGAGAGCGGCTGCCGGGGATCGCCTTGCTGGGCGCGGCGCTGATCGTCGCCGGGGTAATCGTCAGCGAAATGAAAGGCCGCAGCAAACTTGCCGAACCGGCCGTGGAAAAAGACCCACCTTTCAAAGAAGCTGACTGACGCCCCGGCAAAACGGCGCTTAACTACAGCGAACCAACCTTCTTCCTACAGGGTCTGTAGGATTCTGCGACACCTTGTCGGTTGGTGATCAACGGACCAGCACGTATGATCCTTGACATTTCCCTGCAGATTAGAAGCCTATGTCCCTGATAGTTCTACTGCTTCTGCCATTCATCGGCAGCTGTCTGGCGGCTTTTTTGCCGCACAACGCACGTAACGCTGAATCCATTCTCGCAGGCCTTGTGGCCGTGACCGGCGCGATTCAGGTTGCCTTGTGGTACCCGCAGATCGTCGATGGCGGCGTGATCCGCGAAGAATATTTCTGGTTGCCCAGCCTTGGACTGAATTTCGTCTTGCGCATGGACGGCTTTGCCTGGCTGTTTTCCATGCTGGTGCTGGGCATCGGCGCCCTGGTTGCGCTGTACGCCCGCTATTACATGTCACCCGACGACCCGGTGCCGAGGTTTTTCGCTTTCTTCCTGGCGTTCATGGGCGCCATGCTCGGGCTGGTGATCTCCGGGAATTTGATCCAGATCGTGTTTTTCTGGGAGCTGACCAGTGTTTTCTCGTTTCTGCTGATCGGTTATTGGCACCACCGGGCGGATGCACGTCGCGGCGCGTATATGGCGCTGATGGTTACCGGTGCGGGTGGCCTGGCACTGTTGGTGGGGGTGATGCTGCTGGGCCACGTGGTCGGCAGTTATGACCTGGATCGGGTCCTGGCATCCGGGGAAGCGATCCGGGCCCATGCTTTGTACCCGGTGCTGCTGACCCTGATCCTGATCGGCGCCCTGAGCAAGAGCGCGCAATTCCCGTTCCATTTCTGGCTGCCGCATGCAATGGCGGCACCCACTCCGGTGTCGGCCTACCTGCACTCGGCGACCATGGTCAAAGCCGGGGTGTTTCTCATGGCCCGCTTCTGGCCCGCCTTGTCCGGAACTGAACAGTGGTTCTGGATGGTCAGCGGCGCCGGTGCCTGCACCCTGCTGATCGGGGCTTACGCAGCGATTTTCCAGAATGACCTCAAGGGTTTGCTGGCTTACTCAACCATCAGTCACCTGGGTTTGATCACCTTGTTGCTGGGCCTGAACAGCCCTCTGGCGGCGGTGGCGGCGGTGTTTCACATTCTCAACCATGCGACCTTCAAGGCCTCGCTGTTCATGGCCGCAGGCATCATCGACCATGAGAGCGGCACGCGGGATATCCGCAAGCTCAGCGGTCTGATCAAGCTGATCCCCTACACAGCCACACTGGCGATGGTCGCCAGCGCGTCGATGGCCGGGGTTCCCCTGCTCAACGGCTTCCTGTCCAAGGAAATGTTCTTCGCCGAAACCGTGTTCATCTCGTCCTCGGCTGGGGTGGAAATGGCGCTGCCGGTGATTGCGACCATCGCCGGGACGTTCAGCGTGGCCTATTCCCTGCGCTTTACCGTCGATGTGTTTTTCGGTCCGAAAGCGACCGATCTGCCGCACACGCCCCACGAGCCGCCACGCTGGATGCGCGCTCCGGTCGAGTTCCTGGTGATTGCCTGCGTGATCGTCGGGATCTTCCCGGCACAATCGGTGGCGCCGCTGTTGGCCGCCGCCGCACAACCGGTGGTCGGCGGCGTACTGCCCGAGTACAGCCTGGCGGTGTGGCACGGCTGGAACGCGCCGATGATCATGAGCCTGATTGCCATGGCAGGCGGCATTGTTCTGTATCTGCTGCTGCGCAAGCCTTTCAAACAGAATCGCTTTGTCGGGCCACCGCTGGTACATCGCCTCAATGGCAAACATTTCTTCGAACGCTCGCTGGTGATCGGGACCCGTTGGGCGCGGCGCTTCGAGCGCAGGATCAGCACTCGTCGGCTGCAGCCGCAACTGTTCCTGGTGGTGCTGGCAGCCGTGATTGGCGGTTTCATCCCGATGTATTTCAGCGGGCTGACCTGGGGCGACCGACCGAAAATCCCGGGCTCCGGCGTATTTGTAACGTTGTGGATCATTGCCATCGCCTGTGCGCTGGGTGCCGCATGGCAGGGTAAATACCACCGTCTGGCTGCGGTGATCATGGTCAGCGTCTGTGGGCTGATGACCTGCGTAACCTTCGTCTGGTTCTCCGCCCCGGATCTGGCCCTGACTCAACTGGTGGTCGAGGTTGTCACTTCGGTGCTGATCCTGCTCGGCCTGCGCTGGCTGCCACGCCGCAATGAAGACGTCGCGCCTTCGATCAGTACCCGGTTGCGCGCCCGTACTCGTCGGGTCCGCGACCTGATCCTGTCGATACTGGTCGGCGCGGGCATGGCGTTGTTGTCCTACGCGATGCTGACCCGTGCGACCCCCAATGCCATCTCCTCGTTCTACCTGAGCCGGGCTATCCCGGAAGGTGGTGGCAGCAACGTGGTCAACGTGATGCTGGTGGACTTCCGCGGCTTTGACACCTTTGGCGAAATCACCGTGCTGGCAGCGGTGGCACTGACCGTGTTTGCCCTGCTCAGACGTTTCCGCCCACCTAAGGAAAGTATTCCGCTGCCCGCCCAGCAGCGTTTGCTGGCACGCGATGTGGTCACCGATCTGGTCAACCCGCGCACTGCCAGCGATACCGCACTGGGCTTCATGATGGTACCGGCCGTGCTGGTGCGTTTGTTGTTGCCGATTGCGGTGGTGGTGTCGATGTACCTGTTCATGCGCGGCCACAACCAGCCGGGCGGCGGGTTTGTCGCCGGGCTGGTGATGTCGGTGGCCTTCATCCTGCAATACATGGTGGCGGGCACTCAATGGGTCGAAGCGCAGATGAGCCTGAGGCCGCTGCGCTGGATGGGCACCGGTCTGTTGTTCGCGATCTGCACCGGGCTGGGCTCAATGTTCCTCGGCTATCCGTTCATGACCACCCATACCGCGCATCTGGATGTGCCGGTACTGGGGGAAATCCACGTGGCCAGCGCCCTGTTCTTTGATATCGGCGTGTACGCCGTGGTGGTCGGCTCGACCTTGCTGATCCTGACCGCGCTGGCCCACCAATCGGTGCGTAGCCATCGCCCGACATCGCTGCCCAAGCCGGTGCCCACCCCCATCGCCGACATCATCGCCGAACAAGGAGCTAGCTGATGGAAGAAGTCATCGCCATTGCCATCGGAGTACTGGCCGCCTCAGGCGTCTGGCTGATCCTGCGTCCCCGGACTTTTCAAGTGGTCATGGGTCTGTGCCTGTTGTCGTATGGCGTCAACCTGTTCATTTTCAGCATGGGTAGCCTGTTTATCGGCCGTGAGCCGATCATCAAGGACGGCGTGCCGCAAGACCTGCTGCACTACACCGATCCGCTGCCTCAGGCACTGGTCCTCACCGCCATCGTTATCAGCTTCGCCATGACCGCGCTGTTTCTGGTGCTGCTGCTGGCTTCCCGGGGATTGACCGGCACCGACCACGTAGATGGCCGGGAGCCCAAATAATGACGTTGATGAATCAACTGATCGTTGCCCCGATCCTGCTGCCGCTGCTGACGGCCGCAATCATGCTGTGGCTTGGTGAAAAACACCGACCGCTCAAGGCACGGATCAATCTGCTGTCCAGCATGTTAGGCCTGGGTATCTCCATCATCTTGTTCATTTGGGTACAGACCAGCGGCTCTACCGGCTCGATTGGCGTGTACTTGCCGGGCAACTGGGAAGTGCCGTTCGGCATCGTGCTGGTGGTCGATCACCTGTCGGCCATGATGCTGGTTCTGACCGGGATCGTTGGCGTCTGCGCGCTGTTATTCGCGCTGGCCCGCTGGGACCGGGCGGGTGCCAGTTTTCACGCGCTGTTCCAGATTCAATTGATGGGCTTGTACGGCGCGTTCCTGACCGCCGACCTGTTCAACCTGTTCGTGTTTTTCGAAGTGCTGCTGGCGGCTTCGTATGGCCTGATGCTGCATGGCTCGGGGCGGGCCAGGGTTTCGGCAGGCCTGCATTACATTGCGATCAACCTGCTGGCTTCATCGCTGTTCCTGATAGGCGCCGCGCTGATCTATGGGGTGACCGGCACCCTGAACATGGCCGACCTGGCAGTCAAGATTCCGCAGGTGCCCGAGGCTGATCTGGGCCTTTTACATACGGGCGCGGCGATTCTGGCCGTGGCTTTTCTGACCAAGGCGGGCATGTGGCCGCTGAATTTCTGGCTGGCCCCGGCCTACTCGGCAGCAAGCGCCCCGGTCGCCGCGATGTTCGCGATCATGACCAAAGTCGGCATTTACACGTTGTTGCGGCTCTGGACCCTGCTGTTTTCGGTACAGGCCGGACCCTCTGCCTTTTTCGGCGGTGACTGGTTGATTTATGGCGGCATGGCGACGATCTTCACCGCCGCAGTGGCAATCATTGCCGCCCAGCGCCTGGAGCGCATGGCAAGCCTGAGCATTCTGGTGTCGGCGGGGATACTGTTATCGGCCATCGGTTTTGCCCAGCCAAGCCTGACGGCGGGAGCGCTGTTCTACCTGATCAGCTCGACCCTGGCCCTCAGTGCGATGTTCCTGCTCGCCGAACTGATCGAACGCTCGCGCTCGGTCAACGACATCGCCATGGAAGATGACCCCGATCAACTCCCGCGCACCGTGGAATCATTGAACCCGCCGCCCGGCACCAATCTGGATGATCAACAAAAGGCCGTGGTGGGACAGGTCATTCCCATGACCATGGCATTTCTGGGCCTGGGCTTTATCGTCTCTGCGCTGCTGGTCATCGGCATGCCGCCGCTGTCCGGCTTCATCGGCAAGTTGAGCCTGCTCAGTGCATTGCTCAACCCGCTGGGCCTGGATGTTGCTCAGGATGAGACGATTTCCACTCAGGGCTGGATGCTGGTGGCGCTGTTGATCTTCTCGGGCCTGGCCTCGTTGCTGGCGTTTTCCCGCGTTGGCATCCAGCGTTTCTGGACGCCGCGGGAGCGCCCGTCGCCGCTGCTGCGTCGCTATGAATGCCTGCCCATCGTGATTCTGCTGGGCCTGTGCGTGGCACTGACTTTCCAGGCCGAGCCGCTGCTGCGCTACACCCGGGACACGGCATCAGCGCTGCACGAGCCCAAGCAATATATCCAGTCGGTAATGGCCACCCGGCCGCTATCGGGCCCCGTCAGTGACACCGGGATTTCGGCGGTGCAGCCATGAAGCGTTATTTTCCCGCGCCCTGGTTTTCGGTTGCGCTGGCCGTGCTGTGGCTGGTGCTGAACGTATCGGTGAGCCCCGGCAACATTCTGCTCGCGTTACTGCTGGGTGTTCTCGCCCCGTTGTGGATGGCACCATTGCGCCCGCTACCGGTCAGCATTCGCAGGCCAGGGGTCATCCTGCGTTTATTGCTGCTGATCGGCCGCGATGTGCTGGCCTCCAACGTAGCAGTGGCCTGGACCGTCTGGAACGCCAGACGCCGCCCGCCACGCTCGGCATTCGTCAAGATCCCGCTGGACTTGCGCGACGCCAACGGGCTGGCGGCGCTGTCGATGATCACAACGGTGGTGCCGGGCACTGTCTGGTCCGAACTGGCGCTGGACCGCAGCGTGCTGTTGATGCATGTGTTCGATCTTGAGGATGAAGCGCACTTCATCGAGCACTTCAAGCGCACGTACGAGCGCCCGCTGATGGAGATTTTCGAATGACTGACCTGCTTAGCAACGCCATCCTGGCCAGCTTGCTCATCTTCGCCCTGGCCATGGTCCTGACGCTTGTGCGCCTGCTCAAGGGACCTTCGGCTCAGGACCGGGTTCTGGCGCTGGATTACATGTACATCATCGCCATGCTGATGATGCTGGTGCTGGGCATCCGCTACGCCAGTGATACCTACTTCGAGGCCGCCTTGTTGATTGCGCTGTTCGGCTTCGTCGGCTCCTTCGCCCTGGCCAAATTTCTGCTGCGTGGAGAGGTGATCGAATGAATTCGTCCATGGTCCTGCCGTTCTGGGTCGAAATTCTCACCGCAGCACTGCTGCTGGCCAGCAGCCTGTTCGTGCTCACCGGCGCACTGGGCATCCTGCGCATGAAAGAGTTTTTCCAGCGCATGCACCCGCCTGCACTGGCCTCCACGCTGGGTGCCTGGTGCGTAGCGCTGGCCTCGATCCTGTATTTTTCCGCACTCAAGGGCGGCCCGGTGATCCATGCATGGCTCATCCCGATCCTGCTGTCGATCACCGTGCCGGTGACCACCTTGTTGCTGGCGCGCACAGGGCTGTTCCGCAAGCGCATGGCGGGCGATGACGTCCCGCCGGAAGTCAGCAGTGGCAATGGGCAGGGCAATTCAGGCGGCAGTTGAGCAACTGCCGTTGCCGCTTTACTCGCTGGCCTTGAAGGTCAGCTCGCCTTTGCGCCACTTGGCGGCTTTGGTGGTTGCGCTTTTCAAGGTCTTGGTCAGGCCGCCCTGCAGTTGCTCGTGAGCGGCGAAGACCATCATGATGCCCTGCCCTTCCTTGAACACGATGCCATGGCCTTCAGGGGTATCGACGTAGGCATATTCACCCAGGCCATATACGGTGATCTTGATGTCGCGGAATTTGATTTCAAACTTGCCACCTTCACGGCTGGGCAGGACTGCCGCACGGAAGTGGTCACCGACCTTGAGTTCAAGACGCGGCTTGTCATCGACCACCAGCGCTGTTTCGGTGTCTATCTCGGCGATGTAGATATCTTCGGCCGATTGCTCGCATACATACACAAAGCGAGACTGGAACTGCTTGACCAACTTGGCTCGCAGGTCACCCAGCACGAACAACGCGTGCGTTTCCAGATTACTTACTGCCAAAGTGCAAACTCCCAACCTGAAATATGATTTCGCCCGGGCCTGGCCGGACAACCTAAATGTGGACCCGCGCCCTCCCGGCGCATCGTCGAGCACATCCATTGCGCTCCCTGGCCGGTACAACCGCATGCAGCAATGCCGCAGTACCACGCTGGTTGTTCGGGGAGGTCATGTGCAAAGAGAAATCGACAGTGCCGGACACGCGATATGCAATCAGCGCTGGCACGGGGGGATTCTACCGGGTGCCGGGCCCTGTCGCCTATATGCCTTTCGTCCGTCGCGGCGTTCATCGTCGATTCTGACAACAATGTCGCCCGAGGATGCAAAGATAAGTGCCAGTTTCCTACACCGCTGAGGACTAAATAGCGCCGCAGTGCATCAACAACTGCCATACTCGCGCAAATCAAAAAGGCCTGTACCGGTGTTGTACACCCGGTCAGAAGCCAGTTTTTATCCAGGGGAAGGTAGCAGTGACTGAATTTGATATCGGTGAGTTTTTTATCTGGGGTGATTGCAGGGAAGTGGAAGGTGAGTATCAGGCTGTGATTGTCATGCGTGCCAAACAGCCCGGAGTTCCGGTCAGCTATCACCAGGTAGAGAAGGACCGCTGGTTCAAAACCGCCGAACTGGCTGCCGAGGCTGGCAGGGAGCAGGCTCAGGAGCTGAAAAATGCAGTGGATGCCGGGGCATTGAGTCTTTAGATATCTGGATTGTCTCAGCGTCAATTATCGCGAACTCTGCGCGCTACCCATGCTCTGATGCTGTACGCGACATGTAGCGTGTAAATCACGATAGGGTCCCGCACCCCAGGAGATACCATGGATTTGACGACACCCACACTTGCAACCCTTTTTGAACAACTGGGTCTCGATTCAGACGACGCAAGTATCGATAAATTCGTCGTCCAGCATCAGTTGCCTGACGAAATCAAACTGTCCGATGCAGACTTCTGGACGCCGCAACAGGCCCGTTTCCTCAAGGAAGAGCTACGCGAAGACGCCGAATGGGCGCCCATTGTCGATGAATTGAATGTTCTGTTGCACAAGACCCCGGAAGCGTGAACCCTGCAGCGTCCTGCACCTGTCAGGACGCTGCAGGTACTTCAGAGGTGCTAGTTCACCAGTGCATGGTTAGGATGCAGCGCTCTCCCACCTTGGCGCGGGGCATGCACGAACAAGGCATCTCCCAGATTGCGTCGACTGTTGATCAGCGCACTCCAGTGAGCCGAGCGATGGATATAGCGGTGGCGTAATATCCGCTCTTCATGGGGCTCCAGCAAATACGGCCCACCCCGGGCGTAGTTGATCAACTTTACAGCGATGCCCTGCAATTCCGGCAGCAACACAAACGCCTGGTCATTGGGTACTGGTAAAAAAGGCACTCCCTCATCACAAGCCAGCGCATGCATGACGCGCAGGTGCACCCTTGAAAGATGACCAAACACTTGTCGCTGCAAACAGACCGCAGCCATTACCGACATGCTGCGCGATCTGGTGCGGCTGTTCCTGGTCGAATGGGTGGTGCAGGCGACGGACAGCGACGCCATGGGGTCAGCCCCGTCAAATAACAGATCCGGCTGTAGCGTCTGCATCTCGGCGAACGCCTCTTGCCAGGCCGAGGTTGACTCCACAGGCTCGTCGCAGCCCGCCATGCTCCAGCGCGGACGCGTGATCAGCACGCGTTCGAGCATCTGTGAGTGGTAACCACCGCCAATATCGGAGTGCGATCCTGGCAGGGCTATTTCTCTGGACCAGTGCGGGGTGACGCTGTTCAAGGCAAAGTTGCGCCGTTCCTCATCCCTGGCGACCAGGTGCACTATCTGCTCGGCGCAGCCCGGTGGCAGGAACAGATTGACCCGATCATTGTGGGCGTCCTTGACGTTGCCCATGTCCCTGATACTGCCGACAGCGGCCACCGTGTCGAACAACCCCACAACTTTGATTCTGACGCTGCCATTGCTCCAGGAAAATGCCGGCCCCAATGGTATGCAGCGTCGGTTGAGCGTTGCTCCCAAAGGGCCTTTATCCTGCTTGAGCACCTCGTTGATAAAGTGCCGGGCCGCTGCAGCGCCGCGACTGAAACCGAACACATCCAGTTCCAGGCGATTGATCACGCACCCGGGATTGTCGCTGGCAACGGTTTCCAGGCGCACTGCGAGTTTCCTGAACCCGCGCGCCACCTTGGCAAGCACCCCGGTGACGCCCCTGCCAAAACCCTGCCCCGATAAATATGAATCTCGCCGCCCCGACGTGGTGCCAATGCCGCTGACATATATCGGTCGGTAAACCTTGAGTCCCGTGCCGTCATTGCCTGCCACCGGCTGACAGCGATAGAGCTCCGCCAGCCGCGCCACATTGCTGAAGTCGTTGGCGTAACTGCTGGAAGGATCATCGTGGCGTCCATTGCACTCAGAGATATGCCTGCCGCCGTTGACCTCGCTCATTGCCCTGCAATCTGCCGCAATCTGGCTGTTGTACCGGTTGTTTCCCGTTCCGTCGAAAAACAAGCCGATTCGTACCGTCACACCCATCGCTGCGATGCTGGAGCCCGCGTTTGCTGTCTCTACTTTCCATGTATTTTTCATTGCTATATCCGCCGATTGGCGCAGCTTTCAGTCAAGCTGCTTTTGAATCAATAAATTTCATTGATACCAGCAGCTTGCTCAGCGATATAGGAACGTCAAGTTTTGGACAAGACTTTCAGACTTATCCCACAACCAGGGCGGATAAAAAATACATATCTACCTCAACTGCAGACTTTGCAAAACGCCATCAGTTAAACAGCGTTATAAACAGTTCGATACTTATTCACACTCTATTGAGCGACCGCACAGATAGTTACATTTAAACCTTGCCTTGAGGTTTGTAACCCATGCGCAAACCACCCCAGTGACGGCCCTTGACCATGATGGGCACCGAGAGATCGTGCATCAGTTCCCCCGTATCGCGGGTGTAAGTCTGTAACAGGACCGCTTGCTGATGGCTGCCGCAGCGAATCCCGGTGCGGTCATCAAACTTGCGCTTACTGCGGCTGCGCAGCGTATCGACCGTGATATCGCCCGTCAGCGGCTGGCTGAAGGCCGTGTTATGCGTGGGCACGTAGCCTTGCGGGGTGCAGGCGATGACAAACACCAGGCCGTCATGCTGGGCGAGCAACGGCTCTTGAATGGCTGGGAGCACCTGATCGGTGTAACGGTCAAAGCGAGTCTGGAACTTGGCGGGTGCCGTATGGGCAATCGGCTGGTATTGACGATCAAACAGGTCATCGACGGCTACGCGCCGCTCATCGATATCCCGTTCGAATTTAGCGGCGATCTGACTGGCGCCCAACCGCGCCAGGTCGTAGATACGCTGATGGTATTCATCCAGCCCCACCTCAGCGAGGCGCTCGCTGATGGTTTCCGCCTGACCTTCCATTTGCACTGCGGCGTCGGCCAGCTTGCGAGTCTGTTCATCGCTGATCGCCAGATCGCTACGCATCTGCTGCACCGCCACGAACAGGCCCGCCAGTTGCTGCTGATTGGTCTCGGCACCCTGGGCGATTTCGCTGACCTGGTGTTCGACGCCAGCCGCCAGTCGGGCGATCGTCTGCAAATGCTGCCCGGTGAGTTCTACCTGTTCCACGCCGGTGTCCAGGTCCGCTGAAAGCTGGCGAATCTGCTCAACCACCTGACCGGTACGCTGCTGGATGTCGGCAACCATTTGCCCAACTTCCTGGGTGGCGCTGGCCGTGCGCCCCGCCAGACCGCGCACTTCATCGGCCACCACGGCAAAACCACGACCATGCTCCCCTGCCCTGGCGGCTTCGATCGCCGCGTTGAGGGCCAATAGATTGGTCTGGCTGGCAATCGACTGGATCACCAGCGTCACCCGCTGGATTTCCTCACTGCGCTGGCTGAGGGCTTCAATCAGCTCACGGCTGCCTACTGCACGCTTGCTCAGCTGATGCATGCGATTGATCGACTCGCCCAGCACACCAAGCCCTTCATCGCTGCGCTGCCGGGCTTCGGCCGAGGCCGTCAGCGCCAACTGGCTCAACTGAGCGGTCTGTTGCTCGGTGGCGATCATCACATCAGCGCTATTGACGATCTGCTCGGCGGCACCTAGCTGCGACTGGACCTTGCCCGCCAGCTGCTTGACTGAAAACGCCACCCCGGCCGCCGACAAGGCGTTGTGGCTGGTGGTGCGGGAGAGATCGCGGGTCAGACGGCTGATGTCACTGGCGTCCTGGGGAACTGGCATTGCGACAGGGCCTTGGGCAACCAGGCGCGGCAGCCATACAGCAATCAACGCCAAAGGCAGCGCCAGGTAAACCGAGAGGTCAAGCCATGCCATGGCCATCAACAGCCCTGCCAAGACCACGCTTTGCAGCACCGGTATCAGCCATCGATTTGCAGGGGCCTGCACAGCCTCAACCGGGCTGGCACTGGAAGGTTTAGCGACCACAGATCCATTTGCGACCATTTCCTTTACCCCATTTGTACTTATCGTTATTTTGTCTGCATTAGACGCCGAATAAAGGCGTTTAGCCATGAGCCGTTAGTTGTAAAAAGAAGGTTGGCCGAACTCGGCAGCCAGGCTCCTGTCGCATGTCCTGTGCGGCACGTCTGTCGGATAGAAAAACGCCCCCATTAAATCTGATGTCGAGGGATGCCTTGCGCTCTGAATCTTCTCTATCCAACGCAGACATTTTCATCGGCGACAGCATCATGGCGCAGCGCATGCGTGCCCACGACTGGGCGTCCACGCCGCTGGGCCCTGCCGAGCACTGGCCACAATCGCTGAAGATGGCCCTGCGCATTCTGCTGACCTCGCGCTTTGACATGTGGCTGGGTTGGGGCGAACACGTGCACTTTTTCTACAACGATGCCTACCGGCCGACGCTGGGCCATAAAGACGCCTACGCGCTGGGCATGCCGGCAGGTGAGCTGTGGTCGGAGATCTGGCCGGAGATCAAACCGCGGATTGATGAGGTGTATCAGCGCGGCGTTTCGACCTGGGATCAGTCGCTGTTATTGCTGCTGCATCGAAGTGAACATCTGGAAGAAACCTATCACAGTTTTTCCTATAGCCCGCTGCTGGGAGATGGAAGCGCGATTGAAGGCGTGTTCTGCGCCGTGATCGAGGACACCGAGCGGGTGCTCAACGAAAGACGCCTGGCGCTGCTGCGTACCGTTGCCAGCGGGATGGTCAGCACTCGGGATCGGCACAGCGTATTCAGCCATCTACAGGAATCGCTGGCTTGCGCGCCCCGGGATCTGCCCTTCACCCTGACGTTCATGCTGGACACCGAAGGCGTCGCGCGTCTGGCCAGCAGCACAGGTTTCGAGCCCAACCAGGCGCAGGTGATCAGCCAACTGGCGAACCTGGGCCACCCTCACGGCAATCAGCTGCTGCCCGAAGGCGTGGACGGGCTGGTCCTGCATGATCTCAAGCACCTTGCACACGCTCTGCCGTGTGGCCCATGGAATCGGCCACCGGACACCATGGTCATGGCGCCGCTCCAAGGCGCCGATAGCCTGCTGCTCAACGGTTTCCTACTGGTGGGCCTCAATCCCTACCGCCCGGTGGACCGCGACTACCTCAGCTTTATCGAGCTGATCAGCGGCCAGATTACTTCCAGTCTGGTGCGTGTCGACGTTTATGAAGAGGAGCACAAACGCGCCGAAGCGCTGGCTGAAGCGTTGCAGATGCGTCAGGCGGCTGCCGAGTTGCTTCACGAAGCCAACCGCCAGCTGAGCGCGGAAGTGGAACAACGCAATCAGGCCCTCAACGAGGCACTGGCCAGGCTCAGCGAAGAGGCCCGGGAACGCGAGGCGATGCAGGAGGCACTGCGCCAATCGCAGAAAATGGAGGCGCTCGGGCAACTGACCGGGGGCATTGCCCATGATTTCAACAACCTGCTGACAGGCATCATTGGCTCACTGGACATGATCAATCGTCGCAGCGCCAGCGGCAAACCGCAGGACACCCAGCGTTACATTGCAGCGGCGACCCAATCTGCCAACCGCGCAGCCACCCTGACCCATCGCTTGCTGGCATTCGCCCGGCGTCAACCGCTGAACCCGCGCCCGACGGACGTGAATCTGCTGATGCTGTCGATGGAGGACTTGCTGCGACGCTCGCTTTCCGAGAACACCCGCATGCATCTGTTTGCGCACGATCAGCTGTGGCTGACGCTGTGCGACCCGCACCAGCTGGAAAGCGCGCTGCTCAACCTGGTCATCAATGCCCGGGACGCCATGGCCGACAACGGTCAACTGACCATCAGCATTGCCAACGCTACCCTGGCCCGGGACGCCATTGCCGAAAAGGTCGAGGCGGTGCCGGGAGACTATGTGTGCATCAGCATTGATGACACCGGTTGCGGCATGACGGCCGATGTCCTGAAACATGCATTCGAACCGTTCTACACCACCAAACCGCTGGGCCAGGGCACCGGTCTGGGACTGTCCATGGTGTACGGCTTTGCCCGTCAGTCCGATGGCTACGTGCGCATCGAATCAACGCCGGGGCAAGGCACCCAGGTGAAACTGTACCTGCCGCGTCACCAACCGCTCGAGCGCAGTTCCGAACCACCAGCCAGCCCGGCCAACAGCCGTTCGGTGGGCGGCATTACGGTGCTGGTCGTCGAAGACGAACAGACGGTGCGTGAACTGGTGGTCGAAGTGCTGCAGGAATTCGACTGCATCACCCTTGAGGCGGCAGATGGCATTGCGGGATTGGCGATACTCGAAAGCGGCCAGCAGGTGGACTTGTTGATCAGCGATATCGGCCTGCCCGGCATGAACGGTCGGCAACTGGCCGAGGCAGCGCGGCTGACACGCCCCGAATTACCGGTGTTGCTGATGACTGGCTACGCGGAAAATGCGGCGCTGGCGGGAGGGTTTCTGGAGCAAGGCATGCAGATGCTGACCAAGCCCTTCACGCTTGCCGAACTGACGGCGACGGTGCGTGACATGCTCTGAAACCCGATGGGTCGCTCAGGGTCCAGTGAAGCCAGACAGCACGGAGCATGACCCCGTGCTGCCTCATACATCAGGCCTGGCGCTGATGCTTGTCGATCTGTTCGTGGCGTTCCTGCGCTTCAATGCAGTATTTGGTGGTCGGGCTGATCAGCAGGCGCTTGAGGCCAATAGGCTCGCCGCTGTCATCGCACCAGCCAAAACTGTCATCGGCAATGCGCGACAAGGCCATTTCAAGCTGGGGAAGCATGCGCTGATCACGGTCAATCACGTTGACCAGCCAGTGACGCTCTTCCTCGACCGAAGCCGCGTCGGCAGGATCAGCAGGCGTGTCCAGGCTTTCGATCGCAATGCGGCTCTGCTCGATGCGCTCGTGGATTTCCACTTTCATACCCTGCAACAGCTCGACGAAGAAAGCGTGCTGCTCGGCATTCATGTAGTCATCAGCCGGCATGGCCAGCAACTTTTCCTTTGTCATTGATTTCTCTATAAAAAAAACGTGCATTAAGGCGAATTAAGGAGCGGCTCTGCGTTGCCGTAAAAGCGCCATAGTCTCCAAGCGCCACCTGGCACTCAATTTACGAGGGGCGGCAGTCTAAGGCCGCCTTCGGCCGTCGGCAACTTATTTGCTCAAGCCGTCGGCAACTTATTTCCTGGCAAGTGCCGATTGAACGGCACTCTTATCCTTTTACAACACTATTACCTGACCTTGCGCAGCGCTAAGACGCGCCGCATCGAGGATCTTTGCCGACGCCACGGCATCGTGAGGATCCACAGGATTGGCAGCAACACCCGCCAGCGCATCCTGCAGCTGCTGATAAAACCCGGGCCAGCAGCCCCTCACTGACGGCACCGTCTGGCGATCATCACCCTGCTCGAAACGCCCCCAGCGCTCCTGCGGCTCCATGCCCCAGCGCCCACCCTCGGAACCGGGGCTGAGACCCGCCAGCGAAGCGGCTTCCTGACCGTCCAGACCATCAACGCTGTAGGAACCCAGCGAGCCGCTGACCCTGAACCGTGGCCCGGGCAGATTCTGCAAGCAATGCCCCACCAGATGTGAGACCACACCATTGACGTGGGTCAGGGCCAGAAAGAATCCGTGATCCACTGGCTGTTCGGGGCTGCGATATTCCAGCTCGGCATACACCCGTGCCACCGGGCCAAACAGCTGCAGCGCCTGGTCGACCAGATGGCTACCCAGATCACGGAGCATTCCGCCACCTGCCGTCTTGCCCACCGAGCGGGGGGAGTAGCGTTCCACCCTGGACTCGAACCGGGTGACGTCGCCCAGTACGCCGTCATCAATGAGTTTGCGCACCGTGAGAAAATCCGAATCCCAGCGTCGATTCTGGTAGACGCTCAGCAGCACACCCTTGCGTTCAGCCAAATCAACCAATGCCTGGGCCTGCTCGGCATCGGCGGCGAAAGGCTTGTCACTGACGACCGCAACCCCGAGTTCAATTGCCTCACGAATCAACGCCGGGCGCGATTCCAGAGGCGTGGAGATGGTCACCACGTCGACGCCCGCCGCCACCAGCTCAGCCAGACTATCGAAAGCTGCCGCGTGTGGATGATCCTGCGACAGCTCCAGGCGTCGTTCGGCAGAACGGGTTACCACACCGACAAACGTCGCCTGTGGCAGCGTTGCAACAAAGGGTGCATGAAAATAGCGCCCACCCTTGCCATAGCCGACGAGTCCAATACGCATGTGTCCTCCTTTATAAGGTCGAGTCAATTCCAGGCCAAGGTGTTAAAGGCCCGCCATTTGCGAATTCGTTCCATTTACTTGTACAAAAATAAACTTATGTACAAGTAGTTGTACAGGTTTGGTAATGCCCATATGATGGCCCTGTCGCATATGGACGCGCTGGAGGGATGTCATCCCCTGTTGGCCATGGATCGGGAACCGATGCTGCCCTTACCGAGCCAACCATCATGCTCTTCACTACCCATAAAAAAGAACTGCTCGCGCTGCAAACCATCATTGATCAACAGGCCGGCCTGTTGCGCGCTATCGATCGCTCGATGGCGGTCATTGAATTCGACCTGCAGGGCACCGTACTCAGCGCCAACGAAAATTTTGCCAAGACCATGGGCTATCGCCCCGAAGACGTGATTGGCAAACCACACACCCTGTTCTGCCCGGCTGAAATGACCCGTAGCGCTGAATACAGCCAGCTATGGACACGCCTGCGTGCCGGAGAGTTCGTTTGCGCCACGTTTTTGCGTTTGACTGCAACAGGCCAGCGAGTCTGGCTGGAAGCCAGTTACAACCCGGTCAAGGATTCGACCGGAAAGATATCCAGGATCGTGAAATACGCGACCGATGTCACCGCACGAGTCGAAGCCGAAAACGAAGCAAAGAATAAACTTACCGCCCTGGACCGCGCCATGGCGGTGATCGAGTTTGATCTCGAGGGACGCATCCTCTGCGCCAATGACAACCTCATCCGTCTGCTGGGTTACGGCGCGAACGAAATCATTGGCAAGAACCACAGCATTCTGTGCCCGCCGGAGCTGGTAAACAGTACCGAGTACGCCGACTTCTGGCGCCGCCTGAACAAAGGTGAGTTTTTCAGCGGTCAGTTCAAGCGCGTCGGGCGCCACGGCAATACCCTGTGGCTCGAAGCCAGCTACAACCCGGTCTACGACGCCAACGGCAAGCTGTTCAAGGTGGTGAAATTCGCCTCCGATATCACCGCGCGCATTGAACGCCACGAACGCGACGCCCAGAGTGCGGCGCAGGCTTACCATATCTCGGTTGAAACTCAGAAAGTCGCCGTGCAAGGCACACAGGTCATCCATCAAGCCGCCAGCGAAATGCGACAGATCTCATCAAGCATCGACGACTCGTCGCGGATCATCGCGCAGTTGGGCGAGCGTTCCGAGCAGATCACCACCATCGTCAACACGATCCGCAGCATCGCCGAACAGACCAACCTGCTGGCGCTGAACGCAGCCATCGAAGCGGCCAGGGCCGGGGATCAGGGACGTGGTTTCGCGGTGGTTGCTGACGAGGTGCGGCAACTGGCGGGCCGCACCAGCCGCTCGACCGCCGAGATTTCAGACATGATCGGCGTGATCCAGACCGAAACCCAGCAGGCCATCATCAGCATGGACGCCACACGCAGCAACGCCAGCAAGGGCGTAGACCTGGCAGATCAGGCGGGCTCGGTGATCGTGAAAATCAGCGAGGGCACCAACAATGCAGTGAATGCGGTACGGATGTTTGCCCAAGAGTCAGCCCGGTAGCAAGCGCCAACCCTGTCGTCGGAGCGGCTTTAGCCGCGAAGACCCTGTTGTATGGCGCAGGGTTTACATCGACGCGGTCATCGCTCTCGGCTAAAGCCGCTCGTACGCGGGGTCGCCGATACGATACTGGCGGTGCTTCAGGCAAGGCGCCTTGCAGCAACCTGCCTAACCCGCCGCCTGATTCTTCTCCCCCATCTTTTTGCTGCGCTTTTCCAGCACCAGATAGACCACCAGCGCGATCGTCAGCGGCAGCAGGAAATAAATCGCCCGGTAACCAATCAGGGCCGCCAGCAGGGTGCCCTTGGAAAACTCATCCTGCAGCAACGTCATGAAGACGGTTTCCAGCACCCCCAACCCCGCCGGAATATGGGTGATCACTCCCGCAATGCTGCTGATCAGCAACACGCCCAGGATTGCCGGGTAAAACGCTTTGTCCGGCAGCAGGGTGTAAATCACCAGCGCCATCAACGACCAGTTCAGTGCACCCAGGCTCGCTTGCAGCAGCGCCTGCTTGAGCGATGGCAAGGTGATTTCCTGATCGCGGATCGTCCACGAACGACGCGTGGAGAATCGACACGCCAGTAAATATGCCGACGACAGCAGCAACAACAGCCCGCCAATCAAGCGCAGCGATGTCGTGCCCACCGCCCACTCCTTGGGCAATTCCAGGAAACCCATGACGAACACAAATCCGGCCAGCAGCATGTAGCCCAACCAGTTGGTGATCAGACTCAGGCTGAGGATGCGCGTGATGGTCGGCACGTCCAGCCCCAGGCGCGAATACAGCCGATAACGCAAGGCGATGCCGCCCACCCAGGAACTGAGGTTGAGGTTGAACGCATAACAGACGAACGCCACCGGCACGATCTGCTTGATCGCCAGCTTGTGGCCGGTATAGAACCGGGCGAGCACATCAAAACAGCAGTACGTCAGGTAACTGCACAAGGCGATGACCACGCCAATTGCCAGCGTGCTCAGCTTGTAAGATTGCAGCGCCTTTTTCACTTCCTCCCAGTCGAGATTCTTGACCAACAGAAACAGCAGCACCGGCACTGCAATAAAGAAGAACAGGTTGAAGGCGCGCTTGGCCCACTTCCACTTGTTGGAGGTCTTGTTACTCGGCTTGTCAGAAGCCGCCTCATAAGCCTGACTCATAACGACTTCTCCCGATCCGATTGCAGGCTGGCTTGCAGGTCCTGAGTGACGCTGCTGTGTTCGCGCTCCACGACGCTGGCCTCTGGGATGACGTCAGTACTGCGCAGCGGTTTGAGGCGCATGCCGTGCGCCGGGAACAGCCCGGCGATGGCCGGAAAATGACGCAGGAAGTGAAAACTCAGGAAGATCATCGGCGCACGCCACCACTGGCCGCGTGCAGCACCCTTGAGGCTGATCTGCTTGCTGTGGGTTGCCGCCAGATCACGCAAGTGCTCGTGCAGGTGCTGGTTGAGCTGCTGGTCACGGATGAACAGGTTGACCTCAAGGTTCAACGCCAGGCTCAACGGATCGAGGTTGCTGGAGCCCACGGTGGACCATTCGCGGTCGATCAGCGCGACTTTGCCGTGCAAGGCGCGCTGCGTGTATTCGTGGATCACCACCCCGTCGCGCAGCAGGTAGGTGTAAGTCAGCCGCGAGCATACCCGGACAAACGGCATGTCCGGCTGGCCCTGGAGGATCAGTGTGACCTTTACTCCACGCCGGGCCGCGTTACGCAACTCGCGCAGGAAACGATAGCTGGGGAAAAAGTACGCGTTGGCGATGGTGATCCGCTGCGTCGCGTTGCGGATCGCCTGCAGATACTGCTCTTCAATGTCAGTGGTGTGTTCGCCGTTATCGCGCTCGCACAACAGCATCCGGGCACTCCCGGCATGATGGGTTTCAACCCGCAGTGCCGGAAATTTGGCCCGCACGTCGTCACTCAGCAAACGCATGCTGGAGCGATGGATGTCAGCGACGATCGGCCCATGCACCAGCACAGCGTAATCCTGCTTGGCGGTCACTCCCGTGTCACTCATGTGGTCGACGCTGTAGTTGATGCCACCGATAAACGCCAGCTCGCCATCCACCACCACGACCTTGCGATGCAGGCGGCGGAACAGGTTGGTGCGCATGCCCATCAGGCGGGGGCGCGGGTCGAACAGCTGAATATGCACACCGGCCGCCAGCATCCTGGCGACAAACGAGGAGCTGAGGTCGCTGGTGCCGTAATCATCGACCGTGACCACCACGCGCACGCCGTTACTCGCCGCATGGATCAGTGCCTGCTGCAGGGCCTCGCCCACCCGGTCTTCAAAGATGATGAAGGTTTCGATGAGCACTTCCTTGCGCGCGGCGCGGATGCACTCGAACACGCGGCTGAAGTAATCCTCGCCGTTAATCAGCAACTCGACGGAATTGCCCTCTCGCCATTGCCCGGGGCTTTTGATCTGATCATTCATAAGGTCACCTCAACTGCCAGGGGTGCATGGTCTGAAAGGTGTGACCATGGCCGGTTGGACAACACTTTGGGCCGGTCGGTCGTTGCGTTGCGTACGTAAATTCGGTCCAGACACAGCAGCGGCCAGCGTGCTGGAAAGCTTTTTGCCGGCGCGCCGAAACGGTCGACGAACACTTCATGCAGCCCGGTTCCGGCCAGCAATGCATCGGCCCGCTGGCGCCAGTCATTGAAGTCCCCGGCGACAATCACCGGCGCCGACTCGGGCAAACGCGCCAGTAGCTCGGCCAGCAACTTCAACTGCTGGCGGCGATGGCTTTCGCGTAAACCCAAGTGCACGCAGATGGCATGCACCTGACCAAAATGCGGTACCTCCAGTACGCAATGCAGCAGCCCGCGCTGCTCGGTGCCGTGAATCGAAATGTCGAGGTTTTCGTGGCTGATGATCGGGTACTTGGACAGCAGCGCGTTGCCATGATGGCCGTGGGGATAGACCGCGTTGCGACCATAGGCAAAGTCGTTCCACATGCTGTCGGCGAGAAACTCGTACTGCGAGGTCGTCGGCCAGCCCTTGACCCGCTGCGCGTGGTTCTGATGTTCGCCGTGGACTTCCTGCAGGAACACGATGTCCGCCGAAACGTTGCGTACTGCATCACGCAGCTCCGGCAGGATGAAGCGCCGGTTGAAGAAGCCAAAGCCCATGTGCATGTTCATGGTCAGGACATTCAGGGAAATCCTTGCCGCAGTGGCCGTTCTCACGCCCATCGGCGCGGTAGCAGTGGTCAAAACTCAACTCCTTGCAGGTCGCCAGGCGCGACTTCAAGCGCCTTGGCCAGGTCAAAACGCTCCAATAGCTGACGGGCGTCATAGGGCGCCCGGACTTTGATGTCGTTATCGAAATAGCAAAAAATGTCGCGGGATTTGTTACGCGGTGCTTTCTGTTTGACGATCAGATGTGCGTCAGCAGGCTGAGACCCCTTGTGCCAGGCCTCGATTCGATCGCCCCAACGCTTGAGAGCCGCATCGCTGTAGCCGCTGGCATAGAGCTTTTTGTCGCCATGCAGGCGCAGGTAGACGAAGTCGCTGGTCAGGTCCTCGACATAGGGCCATTTACCCGCGGTGTCGGCAACCACCAGCGCCACCTTGTATTTGCGCAGTAAAGCAACAAATTCGGGCACGCAAAAACTCTCATGACGGATTTCCACCGCATGCCGAACCTTGCCAGTCTTGGGCATATCCAGATAGCCGGGCTTTTGCATGCGCTCATCGCAGGACTGCGCACACGCCCTGGCCTGCTTCATGTTCTGGGGTAGCAAGCTCAGGAAGTGCGCGAACTTTTGCTCATCAAACCTGAAGCTGGGCGGGAATTGCCAAAGGATCGGCCCCAGCTTGCGTCCCAACTGGAAAATCCCCGACGCGAAGAAGTTGGCCACGGGCTTCTCGACCTCGTTCAGACGCCGCACATGGGTGATGAAACGCGGGCCTTTGACGCT
Source organism: Pseudomonas viridiflava (assembly GCF_900601905.1). Lineage (GTDB taxonomy): Bacteria > Pseudomonadota > Gammaproteobacteria > Pseudomonadales > Pseudomonadaceae > Aquipseudomonas. The sequence continues at coordinate 405,821 of NZ_UWFA01000170.1, read as the reverse complement.
GAAAACAAAGTCATCAGGGGTCTCGGCAGCCCAGCGGGCGTAGAGTTCAGGGGATTGCAGGGAGTAGAACGAACCGTTGATCTCGATGCTGTTGACCGCCCGCGAGGCGAATTTGAGCTCGTTTTTCTGAACCAGTTTTTCGGGATAGAAATCTGCCCGCCACGGGACGTAACGCCAGCCGGAAATGCCTATGCGGATATCACTCATGGAAAAAGTCTCAGCCCAGTTCACACCATGTCGCTCCATGGCCTCGCTGCTGCGGCCCCATCAGGGTGGGGAAAACGTGCGAGGTCAAAATGGAGTAATCAGGTCATATGAATGCTGGTAGTGGCACAGGTTCCGTGACTTTCACCTCGGCGCCCTGCTGATGACTGAGTCAACCCCTGTTTTCACGCCCTCAACCGGCTCGATTGGGCATATTCCTGGTATTTGCAGCTCAGCTCATGGGCGCACTGATGAACATCCGCCAGGGGCATGCGGGTCAGGTAATAACCCAGCCGCGATTCCATGACGGCCATGTTTGGTGAGGCAAATACCACGCTGCCGTCGGCGCGTATCGTTTCGATTCCGTCCTCGCGAAGGCCCAGTTGGTTGACGCCGATGGCATCGGCACGCGAAACCCCAGACGGCAGCGCCAGCAACACCTGGCCCAGGCCGACGCGTACCGGATAACCGCCCGGCAGCCCATTGGGTCCCGGTGCATGAGTGATGACTTCGACCGGGTTGTGCAGGTTCTCCAGGACCTGAGCCGCCGAGATGGCATTGATAAAGTTGATGTTGATCCCCCCCAGACTGCGAAAATGCGTGCAGACCGAGCCGAAGATCTGCGCATCCTTGAATTCCCCGGTGCAATCCAGTCCACCGACGACATAACTGAGCCGATAAGGCATAGCGGGGGGCAAACCGGCATGCGCCACGTATTGAGCGAAATATTGCTCGGCCACCAGTCTCACGTGAACCGTTTCCGGTGGCGCCATGGCCAGCCGGGCTATCGACAGCCTGAGCGCTGTCACCAGATTGGCAACGCCCCCGGTGCCCGTATCAGGCCGTAACCCGACCTTATCAAGCACCGCATTGACTACATCCGGAAAAGCGCCGTTGACGGTCAACACCCTGATCCCGGCATGTTTGACAGCACGCATCAGTTCATAGGCTGGTGCCAGTTGCATGGGCAGCCAGGGTCCGAAACGAGCCTCATCAAGGGCTGGGTAGTTATCGCAGCTGGGGTGGTTAATAGTTCGCCATGCGTGTAAAGAGGCCGCATTGAACACAATATCCGGACGAATCCTGGACAAGGTCGCAGAATTTTCTTCTACATTACCTTCCGATAGATCCATGATCACCGGATAAATTGTACAAGTCTTGCCTAACTGCAAAGCGCCTAACCGAAAGAAGTTACAGCTGCGGGTAAGTTTCTCTTGATCGCGACCCGCGATGTAGAAGGTGAACAGCCCTGTCGGGACCAGTAGTTTGAGAAGCTGCATGCACAAATCCCCGCCACCAACGATCAGTAGCTTTTTGCCTTCCATCGGGTTTCTCCCCAGCAATGCTGAGCCATGGTAAATGCCTTAACCTCAACGGAGGTTCATTAAGAGATGACCACAGTGCACATGCGCACTCATCCAGAGAAGTACCGCAAAAAAGCGTTCCCATCGACCGATAAAGCCTCCTGTGGAATGTTATATAAATGAATTGTAGTGCTGCAGTTGGAGCGAAATGAAAAGTGTTCTTAGTGGATAAGAGTGTCGACATCGCCTGGATACATTCTTAAAACCAATAGTTAGCTTTGCAACTTTCTTGTATGTGTTCATTTCAGAATGAGTTAACAAAGATGGATCCAATATTGGCAAGTGTCAATCCTTGAGCGAAACGGATTAATCACCGTTGGCTATCAGGTTTCAGATTTTAATCACACCTTATTTAACGCAGTGGTAGAAAATAACCTGCGCGACGTCCGCACGGGCTGAATGCTCGGAAGCACGCCCGTGATCAGCAGAGCAAATTCACTTCGGCACGGCGCTTGCTTTAGGGATAAATGAATAGGCTTCGTCAATAAGGCGGCGCATCATTTTCACGAAATCCAATCGCGGATTGGAGTGAATCAGCCCGCAGGGTGTCAGACAGACTTGACCTGCTTGATCGGCAGCCGGACCCTATAACGAACAGCAAAGGAACGCCCCGTGAGTTCACCGACACCTGAACGCTACAGCTCCAAGGCCCGGTGGCTTCACTGGCTAATGGCGGTACTGATCGTACTCGCCTATACCCTGATCTTGAGCCGCTCCGAGTTTGGCAAAGGCTCCGAGCTGCGCATGTTTGTAGTCCAGAGCCATTTCTGGGTAGGCCTTCTGATTCTGGCCCTGGCCTTTTTCCGGGTCGCCGAGCGGCGGCGCCACACGCCTCCCGGTATCACACCGCCACTGGAAGGACTGTTACGCACGGCAGCAACGTTGTCGCATTACCTGCTCTATGCGTTTCTATTTGCCCAGCCGTTGCTTGGGCTGTTCACCGTGCTGATCGAAAAAGGCGCGCTACCCATCCCGCTCACTCAGCTGCTGATCCCCTCACCTTTCCCGGTTTCTGATCGGTTCGCTGAAAGCCTGGAAGACTTGCACAAACTGCTGGGCAGCATCTTTTACTACGTGATCGGCCTGCACGTGATTGCCGCCATCTGGCACCACTTCGTGCGCAAGGACAACACCCTCAAGAGGATGGTGTAAAAGCCCAGCCCGAAACGAGATGGGCGCTTAGCCAAAGCTGTTGACGGGTCAGAAGTCCAGCTTCACCCGCCCGATCAACTGGCGCGGTTCGCCAATCACGATTGCAGGGGAACCCAGGCCGCTGCTGGAAACGTAGTAGCGTTCGTCAAACATGTTTTTCAGATTCAGCTGCAAGGTCAGGTCGCGACTGTCGAACTTCATCTTGTAGCTGACAAAAGCATCGGCCACTTTTGAAGACGGCAAGTAATACTCGACACCGGTACCGTCGTTGACGCCCCAGCGGCTGGCGTAGCGTGCACCGGCACCGGCGCGCAGATCACCAATGCCCACATGGCCGAAATCGCGAGTCAGGTACAGTGCAGCGGTATGCCTGGACACGCCATCGAGCGGCTGACCCTCAAGAATCGGATCCTTGAGTACTTCGGTATCGGTGAAAGCGTAGCTGCCGGTGACACTCCAGTATTCGTTGATCTTGCCAGTGACATCCGCCTCAAGACCTCGGGAGCGGACCTCACCAGAGACCCGGGTACAGGTTTCAGTGCCGCAGGTCTCGCTGGTCTGCACGTTCTTCTTGTTGATGTTGAACAGCGCGACGGTGGCCGTGATGGAATCATTCTCGAACTTGGTGCCGAACTCGTAAGCCTTGCCTTCTTCCGGTGGCAGGTCGCCAATCGGTGCGGCAATGGACGTGTTGGGCCGGAACGACTCGGTGTAACTGGTGTACAGCGACCAGTCCGGCTGAATCATGTAGACCAGGCCAACCCGTGGCACCACCTTGCTGTCCTTGACGTCGGCACCCACCACAAAGGGGCGGCCCTTGCCGGTGATCTCGTCAAAGGCGTCATAGCGCAGGCCGCCCTGCAGAATCCATCGGTCACTCAGGTGAATCGAGTCCTGGACGAAGAACGCATGCGTCTGCAGGTGATCGCTCTGGTCACTGTTCGGCGCGCTGACCGTGCTCGGCCGCACGGCATTGCCATAGACCGGCGCGTTGTAATTGAAATCGGCGCGCTGGGTGCTGCGGATCAGATCGCCAAGGTCCCGCTCGTTTTTCATGTAGTCGGCGCCAATCAACACTTCATGCAGGGTGTCGCCCCAATACAGCTTGCCCAGCGTGTTGACGGTGGCGGTATGGGCGAACTGCACGGCGTCGCGGGTCGCGTCGCCACGACGGGTGACTGCCCCGGTGTTGTAGTTGGCTGACATATAGCGCGATTGATAGTCGTTGTAATAATTGCGGCTGTAACCGTAGCCGGTACGCAGCGACCAGGTGTCATTGAAGCGATGCTCCATGCGCAGGTCGACGGAATCGGAGCGGCCAGTGGTCACGTTGAACGGCTCATCCAGGCGCCGGTTGCGTGGGATGTCCAGCACCTTGCCGGTCTGAGGATTGATTTGCGTGCCACGGTCAAACGGAACCGAATACTCCATATGCTCATAGGCCACCGACACCGTCGTGTCATCGCCATACCAGGCCAGCGACGGTGCAATCACCGATTGATCGATGCTGCCGAAATTGCGCCAATAGTCGTAGTTCTGCTTGTCGGCGATAAACCGGTAGGCCAGACCGCTGTCACCCAACGGGCCCGTCAGATCGATCTGCTCGCCCCCGCCGCCAAAACTGCTGCCAAACGCCGAAATGGAGTGCGCGGCCGTCAACTGCGGTTTTTTGGTGACCACGTTGATAATCCCGCCAGGGTCCTGCACGCCGTACAACATCGAGGCCGGGCCTTTGAGCACCTCGACCCGCTCGGTGGTGGGCGTGAAGTTGCGCGCCTGCACCGACTGCATGCCATCACGCATGATCGAATTGTCACGGTTAGTGCCGAAGCCGCGCTTCTGGATCGCATCCTGGGTGCCGCCCAGCGTGTTGCCTTGCTTGACGCCGCTCACCGCATTGATTGCTTCGTCCAGGCTGGCGGGCGCACGGTCTTCAATCACGCGCTGGGTGACCACATTCACTGACTGCGGCACTTCCACCAGGCGGGCGTCGGTGCGAGTCGCGACCGAAGCGCGGCGCGCCTGATAGCTGGTGCGGCTGTCCTCGATATTGTCCGCTTCGCCGCGTGAAGGCTTATCGGTGCTGGCGTCGATATTGACCGCATCGAGCTGTAGCTGCTCGGCCAGTGCCAGCCCCGGGCTGAGTGCCCACAACACCACCGTCGCCGAACACAGACCGAGGACCAAACCCGGACGGCGGCGCGACAGCGCACGGATTGAAACAGCGGTCAGCTCAATGGACGGGACAGCCGCGTGGGAGCGCGCGCAAAGACCGAATACCTGCGTTGTCATGGATAAACCTGTGCTCTGGGTAGTGTTGGCGTTCGTCTTGAAACGAATCTGATTCTCACTACACGTCAGCCGAACGGGTTTACCTCATCTATTTTTGAAAAATAATTGTTACACCGCGCTGAATACCTTTGGCAGTTGCTGCTCGGCAAACTGCTCGATCACGAAATCAACAAAGGCCCGGGTCTTGCCCGGCAGCAGTTTGTGCTCGCTGTAATAGAGGGAAATGTTGCCATCATCGACGTACCAGTCCGGCAAAACACGGGACAGCTGCCCGCTGCGCAGATAGGACACGGCAAAAGGCATGCTGACCAGCGCGATGCCCAGGCCCTGCTCAGCGGCAGCACAGGCCGCTTCCGAATCACTCATGGTCATGCGCACTTTCAGGCTCAGTGCATTTTGCTCGCCGTCTCGATGGCTTAGCGGCCAGGAGCGGATACGGCCAGTCTGTGGCGAACGGATCAGGATGCCGGCATGCTCATGGAGCTCTTCGGGACGCATGATCCCGGGGTACTGGGCCAGGTATTCCGGCGAAGCCACCAGCACTCGATGCGCCGGCGCCAGCTTGCGCGCCACGACCCCCAGGGGTAGATCGAAGCCGCCGCCGATGGCCGCATCAAAGCCCTGGCTGATGAGATCGATCTGCCGGTTATCGAAATGCCAGTCCGGGCTGATCGCGGGGTAGCGGCGCAGAAACTCGCCCAGCAACGGCACGATGTACAGGCGGCCGAACACCGTGCCCATGCTCACCTTGAGCGTCCCGGTGGGCTGCCCTTCGGCGCTGGCCAGATTCGCGACCGCATTCTGAATGGTTTGCAGGCTGGCGCTGACCTCCGTCAGAAAACGTTGCCCGGCTTCCGTCAGAGTCAGGCTGCGAGTACTACGCTGGAACAGGCGCACGCCCAGCCGAGCCTCAAGCTTGGCGACACTTTTGCCCACCGCGGCTGGCGTCAGGCTCAAACGCCGGGCAGCTTCGGCAAAGCTGCCAACCTCGGCGCTACGGACGAAGCATTCGATGCTGCTGAAGTTTTCCATGGCCTGGATTCCAAACTTTTGGTTTACACAGACTATCGCGATTACTGGCTACACGGCATGCAATCAGCACCGGATACTCAACTCCACCAACAGCATCACTCACGACTCTGGAGAACAGCATGACTCAGCAACTCCCTCTCGGCGGTAAAGTGGCCCTCGTTCAAGGCGGATCCCGTGGCATCGGCGCAGCCATCGTCAAACGTCTGGCCGCAGAAGGCGCAGCGGTTGCCTTCACCTATGTCAGCTCGCAGGCCAAGGCCGAGGAACTGCAGGACAGCATCACCGCCGCCGGCGGCAAGGCTCTGGCGATCAAAGCCGACAGCGCCGATGCAGACGCCATTCAGCGCGCGGTCGCTACCACGGTCGAGCAACTGGGCGGTGTGGACATTCTGGTGAACAACGCCGGGGTTCTGGCGGTTGGCCCGCTGGAAGAGTTCAGTCTCGAAGACTTCGATCGAACCCTGAATATCAATGTGCGCAGCGTCTTCATCGCCTCCCAGGCTGCCGCTCGGCACATGGGTGACGGTGGCCGGATCATCAACATCGGCAGCACCAACGCCGAGCGCATGCCCTTCGCCGGTGGCGGCGTCTACGCCATGAGCAAATCGGCACTGGTCGGCCTGACCAAAGGCCTGGCCCGCGACCTCGGCCCGCGTGGCATCACTATTAACAACGTCCAGCCTGGCCCGGTGGACACCGACATGAACCCGGCAACCGGCGACTTCGCCGAATCACTGATCCCGCTCATGGCGATTGGTCGCTACGGCCATGCAGAGGAAATCGCCAGCTTTGTCGCCTACCTGGCGGGCCCGGAAGCGGGTTACATCACCGGTGCGAGCCTGACGATCGATGGTGGGTTTGGGGCTTGAGGTAGCAGCGTCCGGCCCTTGAAGTGCAATATCTGTTGGCGCCGGGCTTGCCCGCGAAGAATGATGACGCAGTGGGCTTGAAAACCCCGATCCTGTGGGAGCCGAGCTTGCTCGCGAAGAACGATGACGCGGTGGCGTTTGAACTGCCGTGTCGACTGATTCACGGGCTAGCCGGAATTCGGCCTACACACTCCGACGGCCTTGGCGCTTGATACCGCAGGTTTTGCCTTTCAGCACCACAAACGAAAAACCCCTGAGATTCACAAGAAATCTCAGGGGTTTCGTTTGCATCGAATTTGGCGGTGAAGGAGAGATTCGAACTCTCGATACAATTTCTTGTATACACACTTTCCAGGCGTGCTCCTTAAGCCACTCGGACACTTCACCGTATCTCGTCACACCGTTGGTCTGTCGAGGCGCGCTAATGTAGTTCAAAGCTTTGCCGAACGCAAAGGTTTTTTTCAGAATATTCATGCGCTTAAGCAAGAACCTTTGCTTGCCGGTTTGCCGTCGAAGTGGCGGGCTGCTCAACGAGGCCTATTAAGGAGGATCGCAAAGGTGTGGCGTTCTACCCTGGCGCCGATTGTTCTATATTGTGCGCGGCTGACGCAGTGGAGAGAACGACGATGGCACATTCAGCCCGGTACCAGATTACAGACTCGATTCGTAACATCGAGACCGAAGTCGGCAAGCTGCTTGATCTTGTGGTCATGCTCAAGGACGCAGGCCATGAAGAGCTGGCCGCCAGCGTGGCCCTGCAGGCACACAAGCTGCTCGAGTCGGCCGTGGCGCTGAGAATGGCGCTGGCTGCCGGTTAACCTGTGCCAGGCAATAACGGAAAGTTCTCACAGCGACAATGGGCCAGCGGCACTGGCACCTCAACCTTGTATCCCGCACAATCGCGCCTCCTGTTGTCCTGTCACCTGCGGGTGCAGAGATGATTCACCTCGCTCCACAGCTGCCGGAGAACTACATGAACCTGCTTGAATGGAACGATGTTGCCCTGGCCAAGTATCTGCAGACCAATCCGGGCTTGCGCGAAGAGATCAAAGACCTGAGCGCCAAGGAGCAGCTGGATCAGACCAAATGGGCATTTGAAGACGAAGCCGAAGATCAGGGCATCGAACCCTGGGAACTGGCGCTGGAGCTGATCGCCGAAAACCCGGAGCAGCTCAAAGCCATGCGTCTGGAAGCTCATCGGCAGGTCGCCGAAACCCTGGGCATGGAGTGGGCTGAATACTGCGAGCTGAATGAAATCGAGGAGTAAGCGCCCATGGTTGCCTCTTCAGAAGCTGGGGCGGCGGTCTATTCGCCGCTGACCTTGAAGCTGTACGACGCCTGGGTGCTGGGCATTTCCAACCGTTTCGCCTGGCAGTGCCCTACCCGCGACATCCTACAGCCGTTTTTCGACCGCAACGTTGGCCGACAGCATCTGGACGTGGGCGTTGGCACGGGTTATTACCTGGCTCATGCAGGCCTGCCCGACACCACCCAGGTCACCCTGCTGGATCTGAACCCCAGCAGTCTGCAGGCGGCAAAACAGCGCTTTGGCCGGGCCGACACTCAAACCCTGCGCCATGACGTGTTCCTGCCACTGCCCGCAGAACACGCCCGGCGTTACGACTCGATATCGCTGTTCTATCTGTTGCATTGCCTGCCGGGCACCATGAGCGACAAGGCCGCAGTGTTCGCCAACCTTAAACCGTGCCTCAAGGCGGACGGAGTGTTGTTCGGCGCGACGATTCTCGGCGACACCGCAGGTCATAACGGGTTTGGCCGCAAGCTGATGGAGGTCTACAACCGCAAGGGCATTTTCGGCAATCGCAGTGATACGGTCGATGCGCTGCGCACTGCCCTCGCCATGCATTTCAGCGAAGTGCACATCGACGTGGTGGGCAAAGTCGCGTTGTTCAGTGGCCGAGGGGCTGTTCAGTTGCTGCCAGCGATCCATTTACCCAGGTAAAAATCTGACCCAGCAGTCATCGCTTTACCTCCTTGCGTGGGGTGAGTAACGTCTGCCCACTTCAATCACAAGGAATCCTGCCATGAGTGATCTGCTCTCTTACCAACTGGACGATGGCATTGCCACCCTGACCCTGAACAATGGCAAGGTCAATGCGATTTCACCTGCGGTGGTGGCGGCGTTCAACGCTGCACTGGACCAGGCGCAGAAAGACCGTGCGGTAGTGATCATCACCGGGCAGCCCGGCATCCTGTCTGGGGGTTACGACCTCAAGGTCATGACCTCCAGCGCCGAAGCGGCCATCAGTCTGGTGAAGGAAGGTTCCACGCTGGCGCGGCGCATGCTCGCTCACCCCTTCCCGATTATCATTGCCTGCCCGGGGCACGCCGTGGCCAAAGGTGCTTTCCTGTTGCTGTCTGCCGACTACCGGATTGGTGTCGAAGGCCCGTTCAGTATTGGCCTGAACGAAGTGCAGATTGGCATGACCATGCACCATGTCGGCATCGAGCTGGCCCGCGATCGGCTGCGCAAGTCAGCGTTCCATCGCTCGGTGATCAATGGTGAAATGTTCACGCCTGCAGATGCGGTCAACGCAGGCTTCCTGGACAAACTGGTCAGTGTCGAAGAACTGCCGCAAGCGGCCCGCGACGCCGCGCAACAGTTGAAGAAAATCAACATGAACGCCCACAAGCACACCAAGCTGAAAGTGCGCAAAGCGCTGCTCGACACACTGGACGCTGCTATCGAGGCCGATCAGCATCATGGCTTCAGCTGACGCCCGTCGGCACCTGGAGCGGCCCAACCTGTTGAGCTGCTGTCAGCGAACTCGCCGCGGTTTACCGACTCTGATCACCAGGCCCGGCATTCGGGCGCCCGCCACCCTCAAGAAGTGAAGCCAATATGGGCCGAGTCGTCGCAGCTGCGGTTTACAGCGCAGGCAAAAAAGTCACTGACATCAGCCTCGAAGAAGGTGCCGCCTGGGCGGCAAAGCCTGGGCATTTTGTCTGGATAGGGCTGGAGCAGCCCAGCGCCAGCGAGCTGGCCAGCCTGAAGCAGCAATTCAACCTGCATGAGCTGGCCCTGGAAGATGCGCTGGAAGTGCACAGCCGGCCGAAACTGGAAACCTTTGGCGATGCGCTGTTCATCGTGACCTATGCGCCCGTGCGCGAAAACGGCAAGCTGGTGTTCATCGAAACCCACATTTTCGCGGGCAAGGGTTACATCATTACTTCGCGCAATGGCCACTCCAAGTCCTATGGCCTGGTGCGCCAGCGTTGTGAGGCCAGACCACTGCTGCTTGAGCATGGCGAGGACTTTGTCCTGTATGCGCTGCTGGATTTCGTCACCGAAAATTATCAACCCGTGACCGAAGCCATTCATTGTGAACTTGAAGAGCTGGAGCACAGCGTGCTCAACGGGGCGCTGAAAGAAAGCGATATTCAGCGCATTCACAGCCTGCGTCGGGACCTGCTGCGCTTGTGGCGCTACGTTGCGCCCATGGTCGAAGTGGGAGAGGAGCTGCAAAAGCTCAACTTTCCGTTCATCGACAAAAACATGCGGCCGTACTTTCGCGACGTGGAAATTCACGTCAAACGGCAGATGGAGGACCTGGGCAACCTGCGCGATATCGCCAGCCAGACCATCGAAATCGGCTTGCTGCTGGAGTCGTCGCGGCAGAGCCTGGTGCAACGCAAGTTCGCTGCCTGGGCGGCGATCCTCGCCTTCCCGACCGCCATCGCGGGCATCTACGGCATGAACTTCGAAAACATGCCGGAGCTGACCTGGCATTACGGCTATTACGTGGTGCTGGGCGTCATCGTCGGCGGCTGCGGCGCGCTGTTCGCCAGCTTCAAGCGCTCGGGGTGGTTGTAGCACGGTCAACACGGCTTTGGAGGCTTTGGCGGAAGCAGCGAATGCGGTATGCCTGACTCATCGCGCAGCCTCCCACTGCTGTCTAGCCGAAGTGGATCGGCGTGCCGATGCATCAATCATAAATAATCTTCTGATACACCGGTGTCTGTCGGGCGCTGTGTTTGATGCGTCGCACTGAGCTGCCGGTGATGAGTTGCCCACCCAGCAGCAGATTGCCGCAAGGGGATCGCGGTTCGAACAGCCGCTGCCTCAGGACCCTGATCGCTTCGGCACCCAACTCATCGCGCGGGACGTGGAGCGTGGTCAGCGGTATGTCGTTGATGTCGGCCAGGTTGAATCCATCCATGCTCATCACCGAAACGTCCTGCGGCACCCGCAAGCCAGCACGCTGCAGCGCTTTAACCGCACCGGCAGCCATGAAGTCGCCCCCGGCGAGAATGGCGGTAGGCCGGTCTTCGGGAAGGCAATTGTCCATGAAAGCCGCCACCCGAGATTCCGATTCGGCACTGCCGAAGCCTTCGGTGATGATCTGATGCCTGGCTTCGACAAACTCCAGATTCTGCTCCTTCCACGCCTCTCGGATACCGCGCATCCGCAGGTCCATCGTGTAGCGCCTGAGACACTGCAGCGTGAGGACCTGTCGATGGCCCATCTGAAACAGATGGTTGATCGAGAAGTGACCGATCAAAAAGTGGTCAGGTGAAATGGATGGCAGGCGCATGCTGCGATCAATGCAATTGATCAGTACCGCCGGCTTGCTGAGGTCTGCGGCCAGTTGGTGAATATGCGGATCATCAATCCCGATCAGGATCGCCGCATCGGTGTCTTTCTGATTGATCTTTTCCAGAAACAACGCCGCGTCGCTGTCGACCTCTTCGAGTTCGCAATAGCGAACCCGGACATCATGGGCCGCAACCGCCTGTGTGATGCCTTGAATCACCTTGTTGTAGAAGATGTCCGAGCGCACGTTGAAGGCGCGCGAGGGTGCGAAAATGGTCAGGCCGTTGAGCAGGAATCGGCCATTGGCGAGCCCCTCCATGACGCCCTGCTGACGCGCCGCCAATAACACCTTCTGCCTGGTCGCCGCGCTGGTATTCGATTTCCCAGCCAGCACTCGGGAGACTGTTGCTATCGACAGTCCGGTTTGTGCGGCGATTTCGGTGATGCGTAACTTGCCCACGGCGACTCATCCATTGAGACAATTTATGTAAAAGCTTTCATAGCAGAAAAAGTGCCTGTGACCTAGCGCCGCCTGCATCCACAGCAATAAACTCGGTTAAATGTGTAATTTTTTACATCGTTAAGCCTGTACGAATCATCCCCCGGTGCCATAGCGTTGAGTCTCAAATAAAAACAAAACGTCGGGAAACCCGGCACAGGCGAAGAATTGATGACTATCGATATCGACCGCAATGCTCAAGTTCTGGCTAAGCGAAAATTCATTCCGCACCTGCGTTGGTGGATGCTTTCGCTGTTTCTGCTGGGCGTCACCGTCAATTACATCACCCGCAATTCATTGGGTATCCTGGCCCCGGAACTCAAATCCACGTTCAACATGTCCACTGAACAATACTCGTGGGTGGTCGCTTCTTTTCAACTGGCTTACACACTGTTCCAGCCGATCTGCGGATGGCTGATCGATGCGATCGGGCTTAAGCTTGGCTTCGTGATTTGCGCGGTTATCTGGTCGGTGATGTGCCTGCTTCATGCAGGCGCAGCGAGTTGGGTACACCTGGCGATCCTGCGCTTTTTCATGGGTGCATCAGAGGCAGCGGCCACACCTGCCAACGCCAAAGCCATCGGCGACTGGTTTCCCAAAAAGGAACGACCTATTGCAGCCGGCTGGGCTGGCGTCGGTTTTTCGCTGGGCGCCATGCTCGCCCCGCCCATCATCTATCTGGCCCATGTATCGCTGGGATGGCAGGGTGCGTTTCTGATTTCAGGCGGCATAGGCCTGGTGTGGGCAGGTCTGTGGATGTGGCTCTACCAGGCCCCCAATATCCACCCTCGCCTGTCGCCCACCGAGCAGGAACACATCCAGCAAGACGGCGAAATAACCGGTCAGCAAATGCCTTTTTTCCAGGCACTGAAGAAGATCGGCCGGGACAAGCGGTTTTACGGCATCGCCCTTCCCGCTTTCATGGCCGAGCCCGCCTGGGCGGTGATGAGTTTCTGGGTGCCGTTGTACCTCGCCAACGAAAGGGGCATGGACCTCAAGCAGATCGTACTGTTTGCCTGGGTGCCCTTTCTGGCTGCGGACCTGGGCAGTATTGCCAGTGGTTATCTATCCCGCGCCTACCATCGAATCTTCAAATGCACCCGGGTCAATTCAATTGTCGCCAGCTCCATTACCGGCGCGTTTTTGATGTTTTCTCTGGCCGTGATGACTCAGGTCAAGGACCCCTACATTGCAATCGCTCTGATCTCGGTCGGTGGGTTTGGTCATCAAATTATTTCCTGCATGTTGAGCGCATTGGTCGTCGAAACCTTTGACCGCGATGAGCTGGCCACGGTCAACGGCATGCGCGGTTCCTGCGCCTGGATTGCGAGCTTTATCTTCTCGCTGATCATTGGTGTCAGCGTCGACAAAATAGGCTTCAACCCATTGTTTATTGCCATGGGGCTCTTTGATTTCATCGGGGCAATTTTCATGATCATGTTTATTGCAGACAGACGATCCAACGCTAAAGCGGTGCGTGCACAATGAAGACACTCAAGACCTGGGCGCTACAGGCTCAAGAAGCGGGCTACATCCAATTGCTGGTCGAGGGCCGACACCTGTTTCGGATTTACATCCTCGAGGATGGGTTAGCCCGGGTTTTGCTGATGCGCGCCGGCACGTTGGCGCTGGATCGAACCTGGAGCATTGCGCCTGACAAAGACGTTGCATGGCAGGGCCGCTCACGCGAGTCGGTCGCCGATTTTTCGCTCCCCGAGTACCACCTTGAAGAACAGCAGGACCGGCTGATCCTCACCACCCGCAAACTGCGCGTGACCGTCCATCAACCACTCTGGCTGCAGTGGGAATACCACGACGGGGTGAACTGGAAGGCGTTGGTCTCGGACCGCCCTACCGGTGCCTATGCGCTCAACGCACACGGTGATGGCGTCGAGCATTTCCAGCTACGCGCACCTGAACATCGCTATTACGGCCTGGGCGAAAAGACCGGTGACCTGAACCGCACCGGCAGACGTTTCGAGATGCGTAATCTCGATGCAATGGGCTACAACGCGGCGTCCACCGACCCGCTTTACAAACACATTCCGTTTGTCATTACCCATCAGCAAGGTGCGAGCTTCGGGATGTTCTACGACAACCTGAACACCAGCACCTTTGATCTGGGCAACGAGCTGGATAACTATCACCGCCCCTATCGCCGTTATAAAGCAGATGCCGGAGATCTCGATTACTGGGTACTGGCAGGCCCGCGAGTTCTCGACGTGACCAAAGCCTTTGTTCGCCTGACCGGGCGCACCTTGTTTCTGCCCAAATGGAGCCTGGGCTACAGCGGCTCGACCATGCATTACACCGACGCCGAGAACGCTCAGGAGCAATTGCTCGGGTTTCTGGATCTGTGCCGTCAGCACGACATTCCCTGCGACTCCTTTCAACTGTCGTCGGGTTACACCTCGATTGGCGACAAACGTTACGTTTTCAACTGGAACCATGCAAAAGTCCCGGATCCGAAGGCGCTGGCCGCAGCCTACCGGGATGCCGGGGTCAGACTGATTGCCAACATCAAGCCGTGTCTGTTGCAGGACCACCCGCGTTACAGCGAAGTCGCCGATCAGAAGATGTTCATCACAGATTCGGAACACGAGTCGCCTGAGCGCTCGGTATTCTGGGACGACGAAGGCTCCCATCTGGACTTCACCAACCCGGACACCATCCGCTGGTGGCAATCAAACGTCAGCTCGCAGCTGCTGGAAATGGGCATCGACTGCACCTGGAACGACAACAACGAATATGAAGTGTGGGATGGCGAAGCCCGCTGCCACGGGTTCGGCCGCGAGATAGCGATCAAACACATCCGGCCCGTCATGGCGCTGTTGATGATGCGAGCGTCTCTTGAGGCGCAACAGCGGTTTTCGCCGACAGAGCGGCCTTACCTTATTTCCCGATCAGGGTGCGCCGGGATGCAGCGTTATGTTCAGACCTGGAGCGGTGATAACCGGACCAACTGGAGCACGCTGCGTTACAACACCCGCATGGGCCTGGGCATGAGTCTGTCGGGCCTCTACAACGTCGGCCACGACGTGGGCGGGTTCTCGGGTAACAAACCGGATCCCGAGCTGTTTGTGCGCTGGGTCCAGAACGGCGTGATGCATCCGCGCTTCACCATCCACTCGTGGAACGAAGATGGCACCGTGAACGAGCCATGGATGCATCCATCGGTGACCGACGCGGTCCGTGACGCTATCCGCCTAAGGTACAGGCTGATGCCCTATTTCTACACCTTGCTCTGGCAGGCCAGTTGCGAAGACGAACCCATTCTGCGGCCTACTTTCCTCGACCACGAACATGACCGGCAGACATTCGAAGAGAACGACGAGTTCCTGCTGGGCCGCGATATTCTGGTCGCCAGCGTGGTAGAGCAAGGCGCACGGGAGCGTGAGGTGTGGTTGCCGGTCAACGAAACGGGCTGGTGCGACTGGCACACCGGCCAATGGTATGTCGGTGGCCAGAACATTGCTCTGCAGGCCCCGCTGGAACGCTTGCCCTTGCTGATCCGAGGCGGGGCGGCGATTCCTATCGGCGAGTGCTGCAAGCTGAATGACGCCTCCCTGGATCGGCATCGCGAACTGGCGATATTCCCTGCGCCGTGCGGATCCTGTAGCGGGATTCTGTTCGAGGATGACGGCATCAGCCATGAATGGCAAAACGGCAATAGCCTGACCATCCGCTGGACCGTTGAATACGGCCCGGACTTCATTGATGTGAACCTCACCCGCACCGGGGGTTTTGTTCCGGCCTGGGAACGGCTTGAGGTGTCGCTCAAAGGAGCGGACACCAGAACCTTGCGGATCAATGGCAAGAGCCGTGGCGCGTTGACGTTGGCCGAGATCCCGGAGCGCGCGCTTCAATAACGCGTCACTCGCTGAATTTACGCAGATCCTGTGGGACCGGATTCATTCGGGAAGAGGCCAGTACATCTGCCCTGGCATCGTCGCCTGGAATGCAGCCTATCCGGAGAAATACGGTCTCACAGTTTTGGCGTCAGCCCCGAGACAGCTGGTGCCATGCGCAGGGAAGACGCTGACAGGCCCCGCAACGCTCGTCAGACCGCGGCCTTGTGCTGCACAAAGCGCATCATCCATTCCGCCACGGTCTTCCCGTGGTGTTCATGATCAAGGCTGGCAACGCCGGTCTGGTAGACCTGTTCGCCCAGGCACTGCTGGCGGATGTCGAGCAGAGTCCGCGAGTAGTCGTGGATAAACTCCGGGTGGCCTTGGAAACACAGCACCTGATCGTTGATGTGGTAGGCCGCGAACGGGCAGAAATCGCTGGAAGCAATCACCGTGGCGTTTTCCGGGAGCGCGGTCACTTGATCCTGGTGGCTGATCAGCAAAGTCAGTTTTTCCATCGCCGGGCTCATCCACGGCGTCGCGGGTGCCAGGTCGTAGTGATGAATCCCCACGCCCCAGCCTTTGCTGGCCCGCTCGCTTTTGCCACCCAGCAGCAACGCCAGCAACTGATGACCAAAGCAGATCCCCAACAGCTTGTCGCCACGCTGATAGCGCTCAAGCAGATAGATTTTCAGCGTTTCGATCCATGGATCGGTACCAAATGAATCGGCTTTGCTGCCGGTCACCAGGTAGGCATCGAAGCGCTCGTCCTGCGGCGGATAGACGCCCTGCATCACGTTGTAGACCGTGAACTGCGCTGCAATTGGCTGGCTGGCGAACAGCCGCTCGAACATCCGCCCGTAGCCCTGATACTGATCAACCAGTTCGGGGCGCAGGACGTCGGTTTCCAGAATGCAGATGCGTAGCGACATAAAAAGTACCTGAAGCGGTAAAGGCGTAAGTGCTCCGATCAAGCCTGCCTTGAACGGGCACCGCAAGGCAAGCGCCTATTCACCGGCTTGTGCAGGTTTGCCTTAACCGCCCCTGAACCGCTCGACGCTTAAAACACCTCGCCCTGCAACGCCTTGTGCAGTAAAAGCGACGGCGGCTCGAAGCGCTCGCCGTAGCGTTGCGCCAGGGCCTGCGCCCGGGTGACGAAAGCCCCCACGCCGTACTGGTTGATGAATTGCAGCGCACCACCGGTCCAGCCCGCGAAGCCGATACCAAAGATCGAGCCGATGTTGGCGTCGGCGACCGAGTGCAGGACGCCCTCTTCCAGACAGCGCACGGTTTCCAGAGCCTGAATGAACAGCAAGCGGTCACGCACGTCCTGTGCAGGAATTTGCCCGTCGAGCTTTTCGAAACGGGTTTTCAGCTCGGGCCACAGCTGCCTGGGCGCGCCTTGCGGGTAGTCGTAAAAGCCAACGCCTGCGGCCTTGCCGGGTCGTTTGAATGTGTCGACCATCAACTCAATCAGGTCAGTCGCTGGATGGCGTGGCGCAGGCTTGCCTTCGTCTGCCAGGTCTTTGGCGGTCTGGCGCCGGATATGGCTCATCAAGCTCAACGACACTTCGTCGGACACCGCCAGCGGCCCAACCGGCATACCTGCCTTGCGCGCCTCGGTTTCGATCATCGGCGCAGCAACCCCTTCACCGAGCATGGCGATGCCTTCATTGGTGAAGGTGGCGAACACCCGGGAAGTAAAGAAACCACGACTGTCGCTGACAACGATGGGGATTTTCCTGATTTGCTGCACGAAATCAAAAGCACGCGCGAGCGTGGCCTCGCTGGTCTGCGCGCCCTTGATGATTTCCACCAGCTGCATCTTTTCCACGGGACTGAAAAAATGCAGGCCGATGAAACGTTCCGGGCTGGAAAGCGCCGACGCCAGCCCGGTAATGGGCAGCGTCGAAGTATTGGAGGCAATGACTGCATTTTTCAGCACCACCTGCTCGGCAGCCGCACTGACCTTGCCTTTGAGTTCACGGTCCTCGAATACTGCCTCGATGATCAGATCACAGCCCTGCAAATCTGAATCGCGCCCGGTGCTGTGAATGCGCGCCAGAATCATTTCGCCTTGAGCCGCGTCAAGCCTGCCGCTGGCAACCTGCGCCGCCAACAAACGCGCCGAATGCTCTCTGCCCTTCTGCGCCGCCGCCAGGTTGACGTCTTTAAGCACCACGTCGATGCCCGCACAGGCGCTGACATACGCAATCCCCGCGCCCATCATTCCGGCGCCGAGCACGCCGACCTTACGGGTCTTGATCAAGGGCAACCGCGCCGGGCGGGACCGCCCTTGCTTGATGGCGTTGAGCTGAAACCAGAAGGTGCCGATCATGTTCTTGGCGACCTGGCCGGTCACCAGTTCGGTGAAGTAGCGGGTTTCAATCAATTGCGCGGTCTCGAAGTCCACTTGGGCGCCTTCGACGGCGGCGCATAAAATCTTTTCCGGCGCAGGGAAGCAGCCTTGCGTCTTGTTGCGCAGAATGGACGGTGCAATGGCCAGCATCTGCGCCACTTTGGGCTGCGATGGCGTCCCCCCTGGGATCTGGTAACCCGGTCTGTCCCACGCCTGAGTCGCCGTCGGATTGGATGCGATCCACGCCCTAGCTCGTCTCAGCATGTCGTCATGATCGCGGGCGATGTCATCAATCAACCCGGCCGCCAGTGCCGGTTGCGGCTTGAGGGCCTTGCCTTCAAGCAAATGCGGCAATGCTTTTTCCAGCCCGAGCATCCGCACCAGACGCACTACCCCGCCCCCGCCCGGCAACAAACCCAGCGTCACTTCGGGCAGGCCAAGCTGCAGGTCGGGACTCTCCAGCGCGATGCGATGATGGCAAGCCAGACAAATTTCCAGACCACCGCCCAACGCTGAACCATTGATCGCGGCCACCACCGGTTTGCCGAGGGTTTCCAGCCCGCGCAACTGCTGTTTCAGGCCCAGAATCATGGCTTGAAACCATTGCGCACGATCCTTGCCCACCTCGATCAGCTCGTTAAGGTCGCCCCCCGCGAAGAAGGTCTGCTTGCCTGAAGTGATGATCACGCCCGTGATCGAGTCCTTTTCTTCCTGTAGCCGGGCAAGGGTCATAGCCATGGCCTCGCGCCAGGCGGCGTTCATCAGATTGGCGCTATGCCCGGGCATGTCGATGGTCAGAACCACGATGCCGTCCTGCCCCTGGTCGTACTTGATCGCATCAGTCATGAAAGTTCTCTGCTCCAAGGGGCTCAATACCGCTCGATGATGGTGGCAATGCCCATACCGCCGCCGACACACAGGGTCGCCAGGCCGTAGCGCAATTTGCGTACATGCAGTTCATCCAGCAACGTGCCCAGGATCATGCAGCCGGTGGCACCCAGCGGATGGCCCATGGCGATGGAGCCGCCGTTGACGTTGACCCTGGCAGGATCGACGTGCAGGTCCTTGATGAATTTGAGCACCACCGAAGAAAAGGCTTCGTTGACTTCGAACAGATCGATGTCTTCCAGCTTCAGGCCTGCCTTGCTCAATGCCTTGCGCGTGGCAGGTGCCGGGCCGGTGAGCATGATGGTCGGGTCGGTGCCAGTAACGGCGGTGGCGACGATGCGGCCGCGAGGCTGCAGGCCGAGCGCCCGCCCCTTGGCTTGCGAGCCGATAAGCATGGCTGCGGCGCCATCGACGATGCCGGAGCTGTTGCCTGGCGTGTGAACATGGTCGATACGCTCAACGTGGCTATAGACCCGCAGCGCAGTGGCATCAAAACCCATCTGGCCGATCAGCGCGAAACTCGGCTTGAGTTTGCCAAGCCCTTGCAGCGTGGAATCGGCGCGGATGAATTCGTCGTGATCGAGCAGCAGCGAGCCATTCTGATCCCGCACCGGAATCAGTGATCGCTCAAAAGAGCCGTCCTGGCTCGCTCGGGCAGCCTTGATCTGCGACTCCAGGGCGTAGGCATCCACGTCCTGGCGAGTGAAGCCTTCGAGCGTTGCAATCAGATCGGCGCCAATCCCCTGGGGCGTGAAATGGCAATGCAGGTTGGTCTGCGGATCAAGCACCCATGCACCACCGTCGCTACCCATGGGCACCCTGGACATGGACTCGACCCCGCCTGCCACCACCAG
Source organism: Pseudomonas viridiflava (assembly GCF_900601905.1). Lineage (GTDB taxonomy): Bacteria > Pseudomonadota > Gammaproteobacteria > Pseudomonadales > Pseudomonadaceae > Aquipseudomonas. Next base: position 385,905 of record NZ_UWFA01000170.1, on the reverse strand, counting down.
GTCCTCGAAGCCGGAGCGGACTTTCATCGCGGCCAGATTGACCGCCTCAAGTCCCGAAGCGCAGAACCGGTTGATCTGCACACCCGCCACGCTGATATTCCAGTCGGCGACCAGAGCGGCCGTCTTGGCGATATCTGCGCCCTGGTCACCTACAGGCGTCACGCAGCCCAGCACGATGTCGTCGACCTGCGAAGTATCAAGCTGGTTACGCGTTTGCAGCGCAGTCAGCAGGCCCGCCATCAGGTTGACCGGTTTGACGCTGTACAGCGCCCCATCGGGCTTGCCTTTGCCACGCGGCGTACGGACTGCGTCGAAGATCAAGGCATCAGTCATGAAATCCCCTGTGTCTTTGTTGTTATAGGAAGATGCGTGCTAACACCTTAGCTGATCGCGGCTGGATTCAATGAACAGGCCGATTCGGAGCCAATGCATAGCGGTAGGAAAAATCCGACCCGGACGAACGGTACATGGCCAAGGCGGCGTTGTTCCTGGCAGTGAAAGCGTCTAGCAAGGGAATGCGCACGCGTTGCGGAGATTGTCTATAACTGTTCCAACTTCTCGCGATAGCTTTAATTCCAAACGGTTCTAAATAGCCGGGCACCAGAACTCTAAGGTTAAGTCTGTAGCATTAGCAGCGCGATAATAAGAATTGCAGCGCGGCTGACCGACAGGCTTTGTCGGGCACTCTCTTGCTCACGGATTACCTTTGCCAGCTACCTGGAATTCACTGCCGAATTCGGTGAGCTTTTGTCGCTCAGGAATAACAAAAAAAAGGCGGACCGCCATGTTCAAGCATTCGAAAGTACGTCAGGCCGGACTCATTGTGTTCGCCACTACCTTGTTGTTGATCTTGCCCAATATGACCCGATTGTTCGGCTGACGGCGACTTATCCCATGTACACAGTAGGCATTGCTGCACTTTCGGGCAGCGTCCATGTATGCCAATCTCTGTTCACGAGTATGGGGAGGCGCAAGGATGAGCAAGTGGTCGGCACTGGTGGCACTCACAGCGATGATGGTCTGCGGCTCGGCGTTTGCAGGCGACGTCGAACAGGCGGTGGCGGTTGCCGCCCTCAAGGAAGGCAAGCTCGCTGTCGATGTGCGCAGTCAGACTGACTACGACGCGGGTACAGTGCTCAACGCCGTGCGTATCGATGATCGGCGTCTGGTCAATCAGGTGAAGCTGGTCCTCAACGACCGCAATATTGTCTTTGTGCTGTTCAGCAGCAGCGATGAAAAAGCCAGCAAGGCTCAGGACAAACTGAACAAGGCTGGCTATTACAGCGTTATCAATGGCGGCAACTATGAAGAGTTGCACAACGCCCTCTACGACATCACGGACGATCCCGCGGAGTAGCTTTTGCGTTTTCTTCTGACATGGATTGCGTTGCTCGCACCCCTCCCCTGCAGACCGCAACATTGACGATCGAACGGGCTGACGCGCGAAAATCCGGGAAACCAGCCAGTTGCTCAGCCACCCACAGATCCAGACCTTCAAGATCAACGATGACGTGGCCTGCAAGCGCCTATTCGTGGGGCCGGCTTTAGCCGCGAAGGCTGCAATTGTGCCGGTAGAGAGACACTCGATTTACGGCCTCGTCCCGGCTAAAGCCGGTTCCACGGAGGGTGCCCCCCAGCAGGTTTGCAGTAGCACCTCCGGCGACGAAAGCGGTTCAACTGACACCGCCGTTCGCAGCCTTTGGCAGATCCTACAGGCTACTGATGCTGCGCCTGCATCAACACTTTTGGTGCGCCGGGCATTGGCGCAACCAGGACTTTGGCGTGCATCTGTTCGCTGCCACCACCACGACGCATGCCGCGTACCGGGCAGGCGTCCAGGTAATCCAGACCCACGGCCAGTTTCAAATGCCGCTCCGGAATAGCCAGCTGGTTGGTCACGTCGAAGCTATACCAGGCATCATCGACCCAAGCTTCAGCCCAGGCATGGCTGGCCAGGTGCTCACTGTCTTCACTGTATAGATAACCGGACACATAACGGGCCGGAATGCCCAGGCTGCGAGCGCAGGCGATGAACGCATGGGCATGGTCCTGACAGACGCCGGAGCCTCCGGCAAAGGCCTGAACGGCACTGGTGTCTACTTCCGTCGCGCCCGGCGTATAGGTGATGTGCTGATTCAACGCGTGCATCAGATCAATCAGGCCACTGCGATCCTTGCGCTTGCGGCATTGCTTGCTGGCGAACGCACGAATCGCTTCGTCAGGCTCGGTCAGGCGCGTGAAACGCAGGAACGGCAATGGCGACTGGCTGTCGTGCTCGGCCTCACGCTTTTCATCGATTTCCACCTGACCACGGGCGCCGATGATGATCGCTTCGTGGGGTTCGTCCATGGTCAGCACGTGCAGAATATTGCCGAATGGATCGATTTGCGCACGGACCGGGCGCGGCAGGCTCAACTGCCAGCTGAGCACCTGCTGGCGCTCGCTGTCATGTGGCGTCAGACGCAAATACTGGATGCTGGCGCGTACCTGATCCTCATAGTGATAGGTCGTCTCGTGGCTAATTGAGAGTCTCATGCAGCCTCCAGATAAGATGTGTGGATTGCGTCACCCAGTTGGGCTACCAACGGGATGAATTCGTTCAGCCACTCGTGCAGGCCTTCCTCCAGAATTTCGTCTATTCCGGTATAGCGCAGGCGCGCTTCAAGCTCGGCAGCCAGACGCTGGGCAGGTCGCCCGTTGGCGCCCGGCAGGCTGGCCAGGATCAAGGCCAGTTCTTCGAGGCAGGCGCTCAGCGACCGCGGGATGTCGGGACGCAACAGCAACAGTTCCGCGACCTGACGGGCACCCGGTGCGTCACGGTACAACTCGGTGTAGGCCTCGAACGACGATAGCGCACGCAGCAAGGCGCTCCATTGGTAGTAGCCGTGAGCCGAGCTGTCGGACACCTGATGGGTATCGCGACCACGCAGTTCAAGCATTTCGTAACGGGCATCCAGCAGGCGCAAGGTATTGTCGGCCCGCTCGATGAATATCCCCAGACGAATGAAGCGGAACGCATCGTGACGCATGATGGTGCCGTAGGTTGCGCCGCGAAACAGATGCGAACGCTCCTTGACCCACTCGCAGAACCGGCTCATGCCATAACGACTCAGGCCTTGTTCGGCGATCCCCCGAATCTCCAGCCAGGTGGCGTTGATGTTTTCCCACATGTCAGCGGTAATTCGCCCACGCACCGCATGGGCACTGGCCCGCGCCGCGCCGAGACAGCTGTAGATGCTGGCCGGGTTGCTCGCGTCCAGCGCAAAAAAGTGCAGCAAACGCTCGGCATGCAGCTCGCCATGGCGTTCCAGATAATGATCCAGAGTACCGGTGATGAGCAGCGGCATGGCCAACTCATCCAGGCCGTCACCGCGTCCATCCTGAGGCATCAAAGACAGCGAATAGCTCACATCCAGCATCCGGGCGAGGTTTTCTGCGCGCTCCAGATAACGCGACATCCAATACAAATCCGAGGCAGTTCTACTTAGCATTGGCAGGCATCCTTAATCCTCGACCACCCAGGTGTCTTTTGTTCCGCCACCTTGAGACGAGTTCACCACCAACGAGCCTTCGCGAAGCGCGACTCGGGTGAGCCCGCCGGGTACGACGCGGGTTTCACGACCAGACAAGACAAACGGGCGCAAATCGATGTGGCGCGGCGCGATACCGTTTTCGACAAACGTCGGGCACGTCGACAGGCACAGTGTGGGTTGCGCGATATACGCGTGGGGTTTGGCTTTGAGGCGAGCACGAAACGACTCGATTTCCGCAGCACTGGCTGCAGGACCGACCAACATGCCGTACCCCCCCGACCCCTGGGTTTCCTTGACCACCAGCTTCGACAGGTTGGCCAGCACGTGGGATAACTCCTCGGGCTTGCGGCACTGCCAGGTGGGGACGTTCTTGAGGATCGGCTCTTCGTCCAGATAAAAACGAATCATGTCGGTGACAAACGGGTAAACCGACTTGTCATCCGCGACGCCGGTCCCGATGGCGTTGGCCAACACTACATTGCCCGAGCGATAGGCCGACAGCAGCCCGGGCACCCCGAGCATGGAATCGGGATTGAACGCCAGCGGGTCGAGGAAGGCGTCGTCCAGGCGGCGGTAGATCACATCCACGGCCTTGGGGCCGTCAGTGGTGCGCATGAACACCCGATCATCACGGACGAACAGATCGGCACCCTCGACCAGCTCGACACCCATTTCCCGCGCCAGAAACGCATGCTCGAAAAATGCGCTGTTGAAGCGCCCCGGGGTCAGCACCACCACGCTTGGGTTATCCAGCGGGCTGGAGCTCTTGAGCGTATCAAGCAGCAGATTCGGGTAGTGGTCGATGGGCGCAATACGCTGTGCGGCAAACAGCTCGGGAAACAGCCGCATCATCATCTTGCGGTCTTCGAGCATATAGCTCACGCCACTGGGCGTACGCAGGTTGTCTTCGAGCACGTAATAGGTGCCATCCCCATCACGCACCAGGTCAACACCCGAGATGTGTGAATAGAGATCGCGGTGCAGGTTGAGCCCCTGCATCGCCAACTGATATTGCTCGTTGGCTAACACCTGTTCGGCCGGGATCACCCCTGCCTTGATGATGCGCTGCTCGTGATAGAGGTCGGCGAGAAACATGTTCAGCGCTTTGACCCGCTGAATACAGCCGCGCTCGACCACCCGCCATTCACTGGCAGGGATGCTGCGGGGGATAGTATCGAACGGAATCAGCCGCTCGGTGCCTTGCTCGTCACCGTACAACGTGAACGTGATCCCGGCGCGATGAAACAAAAGGTCGGCTTCACGCCTGCGTTGAGCCAGAAGCTCAGGCGGCGTTTCCCCCAGCCAGCGGGCAAATTCCCGATAATGCGGGCGGACCAGGCCGCCGGCATCGTACATCTCATCATAAAAGGTGCGGATCATGCCGTACTCCTTGTCACCACGGACACCAAGGGCCTTCGCAAGGCCCGTGCCATCGGCATAAACGCTTATTTATCAACTGGTTACATAAACACGATGAGCCGTTCGCACCATTCCTGTGCAAGAAGCCCTTCAACCAGTTCACCTACGCCTCATTCGGAAGCGTCTTACTATTGCAAAAACTATGACCAGCATAGCCAGAGTTGATTTCACGAGACGATCCCGTTGCCAGATAATCACCGGCATCCGGGCCAAAAGCCATTACCTGCCCCGTTTCAGTCCACGACAGAAGATCAACCAGGCTGAACGACCGAACTTCTCACCGAACTTCCCTTTGAGCCACTCTTGCCGAGTGGCTTTTTTTTGCCTTCAGTAAAAGCACCGGCTTGCTCGCTAAATTGATGCTCCCTGTAACGTCTAGAACCCACAAACTAAAACCGGCCGATCCGCAGGACGATTACCCCAGAATTGGCCGGTCATTCAACAGATGCGAAAGCTTCAGGAATGCAGGCGTCTGATCTCCTGCGTCACACCCCAGCCCTCGACCTCACCGTCCAGAGGCGTAATGGCGGCCTGGAAGTCCTGCTCGAAATCACCGATGCCGTCATACGTTGCGTGCATGACCTTGCTCAACTGCAAGTGCCAGGCGCCGTCGTCGCGGATGTTGATTTGAGTATTGAGTGATTCGCCACGGTATTGCTCTGCAGCCTGCCGGGCCCGTTCCTCATCCGGGAATACAGCGTAGAACTCGATGGGGTAGATGCGGGCGAAATCAAAACCGCCTTCTTTCATGCGGCGCAGTACGTTACTGCTGATGTCCTCTTGATAGGCTGTGCTCATGAAACGTCCTCCTATGCAACGATAGATAGAGTTTCAACATTCCTGACGCGACGCTCTTGCCGAGTGCCGCCAAGCGCCAGATGCTCCGACGCAAGGGATCAAGCATGTAGCTGACAAGGCCGTTTTTTTTCTGGATCAAGGAGAACTGGCACCAAAGAGTGGATGCCAGGCAAGCAGATTCCAGAACGGCATCGACATGGAAGAGACTGGTGAATCACTTCGCCAGCCTCGGTTTCAGAGTAACCCTGATTCCGGCGTTCTGCCAATGACACGCCGAAGCATTTTTACAGAAGCGCAATCATGGCGCTTCGGCAATGGAGATGATCTGGACGGCATTCTGATCTTTCAACGTTTTAACCGTGGGCTCGGTAGTGCGACCTTCGAGATCATTCAAATCCAGATCATTGGTCATCGGAAACAGCTTCGGACGAAGCTGAAGTGCGACCTCCTCCTCACTGGGACGCTGTTCTGAATCAAGAACAAGACTTTGTTGCACACCATCTTTGTCAAGATAGGAAATGGTCCAGTGTTTCATCAATGTCTCCTCAGCAGCCGGGAACGCGGCTCACTTGATCTTGACCTTTTGGCGTGGGGATTCGTTCATCTGGGTTCTGGCTCATTGGCACCACCGCTTGTAGATACTCTTCTGGAGGAGCCCTAAAACCATGCATATCCAGCAGAGGAGGCGACGCTGATTCACCTTTGCGCCCTTACGGCGCCTCACTTTTGATAGAGCCGGAATGCCGGCCCAGTCAAAAGTAAGCAAAACGCTCCCGCTCCTTTGTCCGGGTCTTCGCCAAGGCTCAGACTCCCCTCGCTCCGGCATTGCTCCGTGGGCCACAAGTCGCAATTTGTGTCGCCCCTAGGTTTTGCGCAGGCCACCAAAATCAAAAGCAGGGTGTGAGCCAGCAAGAAGTCATGATGGAGAAATCTACAAAGCAGATTCGCTTTGGCTTTTTTTCCTCGATTTCACAGACGACGCAAAATGCGCGTCGGGAGGCTGAGCGGAGGTGCCGTGGGGTGGGTCGCTCGGCATGGATGCCGAGCGAGCGCCGTTGGGCCATGGATGGCCCGTCGGCGCGTGCCCGCCCCACGGTGCCGGAGCGAAGGAACCGCCGCGAAGCGGGGGCCGCACGCCAGCGCAGAGGTTTCGGTTACTTTTGGCACCAAAAGTGACCCGGCCGTCAGGACGGAACCTGACTCAGCAGCGCCTGGATGCTGTTGTTGATACTCGACTCCAGGCGCAATGCGTTGATTTGTTGAGGCAACAAGGCGGTGTAGTGGCTGGAACGCTAGCACCCGACAACAAAAAGCCCCTCCAATGAGGGGCTTCTTGTCTAGCGCCGAGGTTGATCAGTTTTTACTGGCCTCGACTCCGGCGGTGTTATCCAGCAGGCTTTTGGTCGCGGTTTGCAGGAAGCTGTCGAGCTTCTCGCGCAATGCCTGGGTGTCCGGTGCATCCGGGATCACTTCGGCGTGTGGGGTGCGGCCCAGGGTGTAGGACAGAACCTTGGCGTCCATGTCTTTGGGTTCGATCAGGATCCGGTCGCCAGTGATGAGCGCAACCGTCTGCTCGCTGCCTGACGGCTTGATCACGCCGAAGCCCTTGTCACCTTCCGGCAGATTGAGCAGGTCGCGGCCCCAGCACTGATGGCGGGTTTCGCCACCGAGGCGGCCCATGATGGTCGGCACGATGTCGATCTGGGTGCCGACAATGCTGCTGCGCTGACCAAATTTTTCCTGAATGCCCGGCGCAATGATCAGCATCGGTACGTTGAAGCGGCCCAGGTCCATTTCAGTGATCTGCTGGTTGTTGCCAAAACCGTGGTCGCCGACCACCACAAACAGGGTTTCCTTGTAATAAGGCTCTTTCTTGGCTTTCTCGAAGAACTGGCCCAGCGCCCAGTCGGAATAACGCATGGCGGTCAGGTGCTCATCCAGCGAGCCGTGACCAGTCACGGCTTCCATCGGCAGTTTTGGTGGCAGTGCGTAAGGGGTGTGGTTGGACAGGGTCTGCAGCAAGGCGTAGAACGGCTTGCCGTTTTTGCCACGAGCCTGCAGCTCCTGAGCGCCACGATCAAACATGTCCTGGTCGGAAACACCCCAGGTCGGATCGGAGAACACCGGGTCGACGTAGTCGCCGCGACCGATAAACGTCGTCATGCCCTGGTTGCTGAAGAAACCGGACTGGTTATCCCAGGCGAAGTTGCCGTTGTAGACGTACACATCGTCATAGCCCCGCTTACTGAGCAGCTGCGGCAAACCGGAAAGTTTGTGCGCGCCTTCAGGCGTCTGCATCAGGTATTCGAAACCCGGCAGGTTCGGGAAGCACGCCATGGTGGCGAACATGCCCTGGTGAGTGTGCGTGCCGTTGGAGAAGAAGCGATCAAACAACAGGCCTTCTTTGGACAGCTTGTCAAAGTAAGGCGTGATATTGGCTTCATCACCCAGCGCGCCCACCGAGTGTCCGGCGAAGCTTTCCATCAGGATCACGACCACGTTCTTGATTGGCAGCGTGTTCTGCACCGGCGGCGTGAAATCCCGGCGAACGGCAGCCAGATCCGGCTCCACCAGCTTGTCATTGGCGGTCAACAGCATGTCACGAACGGTCTGCTGCGCTTGCGGCTGAGGAAGGGTCGCCTTCCAGATATTGTCGCGGTCTTCAGACATCCGGCTTTTCGCCGCAGCGATCAGCGTCAGGGTGCCGTTCAGGCCCAGGGTGTTGGCGAAGTTCGATTCGGTGGTGTAGGCATCACCCCAACGCAGGGGTGGGCCCTGGCGCAAGGTACCGCGGGCAGCGACCACGGCGATCAGCAGGCAGACCACAAATACGCCGATTCGCGCGTACCACGGCGCAACCTTGCGATTGCTGGAATTGCTGACACTGAATTCGCGATTTGGCCGGGTGACGCGGTCCACACCTTTGAACACCAGGCTCAGCAGCCAGGTGACAAAAGCCCACGCCAACAGATAGCGAACCACCGGGAAGCCGTACCACAACATGCTCAGAACGGTCTTGGGGTCTTCCTTGACATACTGGAATACCAGACCGTTGAGACGCTGGTGGAATTCACGGTAGAAATCCATTTCCATCAAGCCGAAGAACAGCGTGATGCTGGCAACTACCGTCAGCCAGAAACGGAAAAAACCTCGCGCAGCCATCGCCCGGACGCTGAACAGCGACAGCAGCAAGGGAATCATCAGGTACACCGTCAGACGCAAGTCAAAACGCATGCCGTTGAACAGCGCCTCGACAAAGGTCGATGCCGGGGTATCGCCAATCATTTCGCGGTTATAAACCAGCAGGGCGATACGCAACAGCGTGTACATCACCATCAGCACCAGGGCGCTGAGCAGCGTGTAGGCCAAATGCGATTTGACGGTGGGTTGCAGCGAGCGCGACGGGGCGGGCTTCTGACTCATAGCGTCCGTTGTGGCCATGTTGTTCTAGGATCCGTAGGTTTCAAAAATAGGGGGTGGAAACCGCTGCGGCTGACAATGGCAGGACCTTGGCAGAAGCGCGGGGGCAAATCTTACGTGATCGCACGCCATTTAGCAGCGCAGTACGAAGCTTGTTCATCGGGGCGGCTCTCGACAGAAAGCGCTGCCCGGCGAAGCGCGCGGGATTTTCAGCGACAGAGTGTGAAAATTTCGTTCAGTTACTCGAAATGTTACACATACCCGACGCTGGCTCGGACCGGGCAGCCCTGGGCAGGCTTCGGTGCATAAAAAACGCCCGAGAGCTCAGCGCAGTCGGGCGTTTTTGTTTTTGATGACTTCAGGAGCCGATCAAATCCGGACATTCCCTCGCGGACCGGCGATTGCCCAGATGATCAGACCCAGTACCGGCAACAGTGCGATCAGCAAGACCCAGAGAATTTTCATCCCGGTTTCGGCGCCACTTTTGAGGACGTTGATGATGGCCCAGATGTCGAGGGCGAGAATGATCAGCCCAACCAAACCATTGAAAGTGGAACCCATGGTGTCGCTCCTGAATGAATGTTACTGACTATGATGATGGCGATGTTGCAGGGTTCCGTTGAACCAACGGCATATTTGTGGGTTCCGAATCTGGGCACGCCCTTTTCACGGTGCAATTTCTACGGTTAATCGAATTCGGAAAAGTCAGAACAGGTCCGGCAGCCATGCAAACACCGTTACAACATCGATCACTGTGGTCCGTCTGGTACGCCCAGGCTCAAGCCTCACCCTTGCTAAGCATTGGTCTGCTGCTGGTAATGCTGGTCGTCCTCGGCCTGGTCGTTGCCAGCGGCTACAACGCCATTTATGGCGCCAATCAGGTCAATCTGCATTACGCCCTGCTGGGTGGCACCGCCGGTTTCGCGGCCACGGCACTGGGCGCGGTGCTGGCGGTGGCGCTGCGCGATGTTTCGCAGCGGGCCCAGGATGTGATGCTCGGTTTCGCGGCCGGGATGATGCTCGCAGCCAGTTCGTTTTCGCTGATCCTGCCGGGGCTTGCCGCAGCGCGGGAAATCACCGGCAGTGGCCCCTTCGCCGCCGGGACCGTGGTGCTGGGGCTTGGTCTGGGCGTGCTGTTGATGCTTGGCCTGGATAAGTTCACCCCTCACGAACACGAAACGGTCGGCCGGCAGGGGCCGCAATCGGAACGCATTAACCGGGTCTGGCTGTTTGTGCTGGCGATCACCCTGCACAACCTCCCCGAGGGCATGGCCATTGGCGTGGGTTTTGCCAATGGCGACCTGAACGTCGGTGTGCCATTGGCCACGGCAATCGCCATCCAGGACATTCCAGAAGGTCTGGCGATTGCCTTGGCGTTGCGGGTCACAGGCTTGTCTGCGCTCAAAGCGATGCTGGTCGCCATCGGCTCGGGGCTGATGGAGCCCATCGGCTCGCTGATCGGCCTGGGCATTTCCAGCGGGTTCGCCATCGCTTACCCCATCAGCCTGGGGCTGGCCGCAGGGGCGATGATCTTCGTGGTGTCCCATGAAGTCATCCCCGAAACCCACCGCAATGGCCATCAAACGTCCGCGACACTGGGCCTGATGGGCGGCTTTGCGGTGATGATGTTTCTGGACACTGCCCTGGGTTAAGCGGCCTGGATTTCGGCAGGTCGATAGCTCACCCGCCCCGCAGTCAGGCGTTGCGCAGGGCTTCAAGTGCCGGTGCTGCGTGGATGCCCACGCCAGCGCACAGCTCGATCACTCGCGCCTGATCATTGCCGTACACCAACACCGCTTGCAGTTCGTCATCCAGCGGCTGGCTGAAATTCATCAGCACGTACCCGCCCATGTCCTTGTTCATGCTGCCCAGCTGAATCTGGATACGGTTCAGGGCGGTCAGCGCTTCGACTTTAGCCAACTGCTTGGGCTTGATGTTGAAGGCGACGCTCGGGCCAAAGGATTCCACGATCTGCGCGAACAGGTCCATGTAGCTATCAGCCTGAAACAACACAGTGTCCGGCAGGCTTCCCACCACGACCCATTCACCCAGGCTAATGGGGAAGCTGTCGTCGTAGTTGATATCCGGGTTGGCTTGCAGGAAGGCCTGCGGATCCGCATAGGCTTGTGCTGCTTCATCGGCAACACGCTCGATATCCTGTTCGCCCATGCAACCCGAACTGATTTTGCTGATTAACTCGATGAGTTGATTCTTCATGGGCCTTCCTGATGACGGGCAAAAATAAGGCGCGAAGGATACCGACAAATCCCGCGCGCCTCTATCAATGCGTTCAACCAATGCGTTCAACGCACTGGGCTTGTTATCCGTCAACCGTGCAATTTAGTCAGTTGTGCTGCGGTATCGGCAGCGCCCATGGTTTGCGCAGCCACCAGCGGGGTGACGCCCTTGGCATCTCGCGCATCGGGGTTGGCGCCCTGGCTGATCAAGTAGTCGACGATTGCAGTTCGATTGAACATCGCCGCCATCATCAGCGCCGTGCGGCCGTCCGCCGATGCCCCTTCGACCTCTGCGCCAGCTTCAACCAGCAATTTCACCACCGCCATGTCACCTTTAAAGGCGGCACCGGCGATCGGACTCTGGCCGTTGTCATTGCGCAGTTCAGGATCGGCCTTGTGAGTGAGCAGCACCCGCACCGCTTCCTGGTGGCCGTGATAACTGGCCAGCATCAACAAGGTGTCGCCTTTGTGATTACGCAGGTTCGGGGTCAGGCCTTTTTCCAGCAGCGCTTGCAACATCACAGCATCGCCACGCCGGGCGACGTCGAACACCTGCTCGGCAAATTCCAGTGCTTCATCGTCGCTCATGCGCACAGGCTCCTGGCTTTGTGGGGTGATCTGTTCGGACATCGTCGTCTCCTGCTGTTCAACACTGAATAAAAGGCGGAACCAGCTCGCTAAAGCCACCCGCTCAAGAAAGTGACCGCGAGTCTGCGCAGCGGTTCGATTGAGGTCAAGGCAGGTGCCGAGGGGAAACAGCACGTCCATGAAGTCGAGTCGATCGCCGAATCAAGGCCACGAACGACTTTTTTGTTCAAGCAGTCGAATAAAAAAGCGAAACGGCTGTCCGATCCACTGACCACACCCCTCCTCTCTGAGCGTCCCGTGCTCACTGGTCAGTTCTGCAAAGTTCCGCAGCACCTGCAAAAAAAACCCTGAAAACCCGCAAAATGCAGGATGCACGATGGTCATTCATGCAGAATGCACGAAGCCAAATTTTCTGAAACTCAGTAACTCATTGTTTTATATAGATTTTATATTAATTCAAATACTGGCACAGTCACTGCACTAGTACTACCAAGCTTGTTATCCCATGAGCAATGGAGCCGCTAGACATGACTTTTATTCAAGAAAAATTCGCTTCCGTATTTTCCGAATTCGACGTAACCACCCAAGCCCGTCCTGACGGTGGTGTGCTTCTGTCCTTGCGTAACGGCGAAGGTAAACAAATCCGCCGCTCGGTGTCCTATGCCCAGCTCCATACCCCGGTACAACTGGAATGGGTCATCAGCGCCATCCGCCGCGACCTCGCCGCCCAGGCGAGCGAATTGCCGGCGATCTCCATGCTGCAAAGCCAGCACCGTTTTGACTTGCCGACTTATCACACCCGTTAATGATTGACTGCCGTTGCAATGCTGTTTTGATTCAAACGCTTCGCTCCCTTTGTTTAGCCGTGATTGCTTGATTGCTTTCACGGCTTTTTTTTGCCCGGTGCTCAGCCGCTTTTCTGACCGGCGTCTGTGTCGATCCATCACTTGATAATCCCCAGACACAACGCCTCACCCACCGCCTGCGCCCGATTGGATACCCCAAGTTTGCTGTAGATGCTTTTGAGGTGGTACTTCACCGTGGCCTCGGATATCTGCCGAATCGAGGCGATTTCCCAGGCCGTCTTGCCGTCGCGGGCCCATTCGAGGATTTCCAGTTCCTTGCTGCTCAGGCCCTTTGCGCGCAACTTGGTGCCGCGCCCGACCAGATGCAGCACCGGTACCAGGCTCGACAGCAGGTATTTGTCACCCGGAGTCAGGGTTCTGCGCAGTCCGTTGAGTGAGCAGATCGACGTCACCCCCTGGAAGCTGCGCCCTTGGCTTGTATAGCCGTAGGAAAACGCCGGCAGCAGCTGATGGTCGTCTACTGCCTGACGATAACTGTCCGGTGGCGGGTGCAGTTCAAATGCTTTATGCCACTCCACAAACCCCAGCTGTGAGCCAAAAAACTTGATCATCGGGTCCTGGGTGAACAGGCGCAGGCGCCGATAAACGGGGCTCCAGGTGTCCTCGACGTTGAACGTGACCAGGGTCAGCAGCATCGACTCTCTGAACTGATAAAACATGGCACGTTGCGCGCCACATTCGCGACACAGCCAGCTCAGGGCGTTTTCGATGGCCTGATCGTTATCCAGTTCATCAATGCTGCTCACCATTTGCTGGACGAGAGCGTCAGGCGTTGGGTTGGGTGCTTTCGAACTTGCCAAAAAATGTGCTCCTGTTTCCAAACCCGGCGCTGTTTATTGGCTGCGTTGAAGACGGCGCCGTCGACGGGGAAATCAGGAAGCTACACGAATAAAAATGTTTAAAAACACGCGAAGAAACAAACAGCGATTCCCTACAGATAACCAGGCAACGTCCTACTTTCTGGTCAGATTTGGACGACTTGCTTGTTCTTCGCCCCTGACAAACCGGCGCCGACATCTGCAGACGCCTGAGCGCTTACAGGTCGTCGAGCGACACGAAATCGGCAGCCAGGCCGTCACCCGTGAACGTGACAGTGCCTGGCTTTCTGAACAGACGAATAGCCGCCACGCGTGGATTTTCGCCACTGTCAAACCAGCGTCGGGTACCGGCAGGAACTGAGATCAGGTCGTTCTTTTCACACAGCACGGCGTAAACGCAGTCCTTGATATGCAGTGTAAAAAGGCCGCGCCCAGCCACGAAAAATCGGACTTCGTCCTGATCATAGTGATGTTCATCCAGCGAAAGCTGGCGCTTACTGGGGTCAGCGGCAAAGGCGCTGATCACCTCGACAGCCGCGTAACCGCGCTCGGTCATGAGGCTATCGACCTGCACCCGATAGCTGCCCAGCACGTCTTGCTGGCTCGCCTCCGGACTTACAGGCGTCGCGGCCTGCAAACGCTCGAAGCCCACGCCCTGCTCGGCCAGCGTCGAAACAATGTCTTCCAGGTGAGTCAACACTTTAAAAGGCTGCTCGGGACTTGCTTGGTGGTACACAAACAGGCTGCTCATGAGTGCTCCTCTTTCATTCGGGTGCAAGCGATGATCGCCGCGGCCAACGCCGCAAGGCTTGCAATGGTAAACGTCCAGCCCGGGCCCAGTGTATTCCAGCTGTAGCCGGCGTACAGCGCACCGAGCGCACCGCCGGTCCCGGACAGCGCTGCGTACAACGCCTGACCCTGGCCCTGTTGCTGCGGGCCGAAGCTGCGCTGCACGAAATGAATGGCGGACGCATGGAAACTGCCAAACGTTGCCGCATGCAGCAGTTGGGCAAACAGCAGCACGGACAGGCTTTGCGCAAAACTGCCCAGCAACAGCCAGCGCAGCGAGGCCAGCAGAAAACTGGCGAGCAACACCTGACGCACTGAAAAGCGCTGCAGAAGTCGGCTCATGGCCATGAACATCAGCACTTCCGCGACTACGCCAAGCGCCCACAGCACACCAATGACGCCACGGCTGTAACCCAGTTGATCGAGGTACAGCGTCAGGAAGGTGTAATAAGGCCCATGGCTCAACTGCATCAGCGCAACGCAGGCATAAAAAGCCAGCACACCGGGACGGGTCAGTTGCCGCAGAAAACCACCGGATTCGCTACGCGTCGCCAGCGGCGGCGGCTTGGCATTGGGCACCCACCAACTGCTGATCACGATGCCGAAAATAATCATCAGCAACAGCAGTGGAAAGAAATCCAGGCTGATCCATTCGAACAGACGGCCCAGGCCCACCACCGCGAGGATGAAACCAATGGAGCCCCACAAACGGATCTGGCTGTAGCGCGAGGCCTGGCCTTGAAGATGGGCCAGCGTGATGACCTCGAACTGCGGCAGCATGGCGTGCCAGAAGAACGCGTGAAGAGCCATGACCATCGCCAGCCAGGCATAGCTTTTGTTGAGCAGAATCAGGGAAAAGGCCAGCAGCGCGCAGATCGCACCGCCGCGCACAATGATCAGCCGTCGCCCGGTGTAATCCCCCAGCCAGCCCCAGATATTGGGCGCAATGCAGCGCATCAGCATGGGGATGGCCACCAGTTCGCCGATACGCGCACTGGAAAACCCCAAATGGCTGAAATACAACGGCAGAAAGGGAGCGGTCGAGCCGAGCAGCGCGAAGTAGAACACGTAAAACCCGGACAGCCTCCAGTACGGCAGCTGTCCGTTGGCAGTTGGCGTCACCTCGGTCTGCCGAGGTTCAAGCGGCGGCGTCGCGCATTACAATTGGCCCAGCACAGGAGTGCTGACCTGCACATCGGCATTCTGGCCACGGTGCCGCAACAAGTGGTCCAGCAACACGATGGCCATCATGGCTTCAGCGATTGGCGTGGCGCGAATTCCCACACAAGGATCGTGACGACCTTTGGTGATCACATCCACCGAGTTGCCGTGCACATCGATCGAGCGCCCCGGGGTGGTAATGCTGGAGGTCGGCTTGAGCGCCAGATGCGCAACGATCGGCTGGCCGGACGATATTCCGCCCAGAATGCCGCCCGCATGGTTGGACAGGAACCCTTCAGGCGTCAGCTCATCGCGATGCTCGGTGCCGCGCTGGGCGACACAGTCAAAACCGGCACCGATTTCGACACCCTTGACGGCGTTGATGCTCATCAGGGCGTGGGCCAGGTCGGCGTCCAGGCGGTCGAATATCGGCTCGCCCAGCCCCGGCATGACGCCTTCGGCAACCACGGTGATTTTCGCGCCGACCGAATCCTGATCGCGACGCAGCTGGTCCATATAGGTTTCCAGCTCTGCCACCTTGTCAGGATCAGGGCAGAAAAACGCGTTGTCCTCCACCGAGTCCCAGGTTTTGAACGGGATTTCAATCGGGCCAAGCTGGCTCATGTAGCCGCGCACCACGATGCCCATGGTCGCCAGATACTTTTTGGCGATGGCCCCTGCCGCTACGCGCATGGCGGTTTCACGAGCCGAACTGCGGCCACCCCCGCGATAGTCGCGGATGCCGTATTTATGGTGGTAGGTGTAGTCGGCGTGGGCGGGACGGAACAGATCCTGAATCGCCGAATAGTCCTTGGACTTCTGGTCGGTGTTGCGGATCAGCAGACCGATCGAGGCACCCGTGGTCTTGCCCTCGAAAACACCGGATAGGATTTCCACCTCGTCGGCTTCCTGGCGCTGGGTGGTATGACGGCTGGTGCCGGGCTTGCGTCGATCCAGATCGACTTGCAGGTCTTGCAGCGACAGCTCAAGGCCCGGCGGGCAGCCGTCAACGATAGCGACCAGTGCCGGACCGTGGCTTTCGCCGGCAGTGGTGACAGTGAACAGTTTGCCGAAGGTGTTGCCGGACATGCGGACGCTCCGAGGAATCAGCGAAAAAACCAGACCAGGAAAACCTGGCTCAATAAAACCAGGCGCGCCAGTATACGCAGGCTCGTCGTGTAGTTCATCCTCGAACCTTCTCCCTCTGGCCGCGTCCAATTGGCACCCAAACAGATAGTGGCCCAACGATGTTACGAGTTATTGCCTTGATCCTTCCACTGCTCGCCGGGCTCGCCCAGGCTGCCACACCGTCGGTCCTGCAACGCCCAATCAGCCTGAACACCGGCACGGGCGAGCTGTTCGGCACGTTGCTGCTGCCCAAGTCCGCCACCCCGGTGCCGGTCGTGCTGATCATTGCCGGGTCAGGCCCCACCGACCGCGACGGCAACAACCCCGATGGCGGGCGCAACGACAGCATGAAGCGCCTGGCGCGCATTCTCGCCAAACACAACATTGCCAGTGTGCGTTATGACAAGCGCGGCGTGGCGGACAGCAAACCCGCGACACCCGACGAGCGCAATCTGAGCATTGAAAGTTATGTGGCCGACGCCGAGGCCTGGGGCCAGAAACTCAAGGCCGATCCACGCCTGGGTCAGTTGATTCTGCTGGGCCACAGCGAGGGCGCGCTGGTTGCGTCCCTCGCCGCCGAGAAGGCCGGGGCCGCAGCGGTTATTTCCGTGGCGGGAACGGGGCGGCCAGTGGATGTGGTCCTGCGCGAACAGCTGCAATACCGCCTGCCACCACCCATGCTGCTACGCGCCAACCAGCTCATCGATGAAATCAAGGCCGGCAAGACTGACAACGATGTTCCGGCCGAGCTTGAAGTGGTGTTCCGCCCCAGCGTCCAGCCCTACCTGATTTCCCTGTTTCGTCAGGATCCGGCGGCGGCATTCGGCAAGCTGCAAGTGCCAGCGCTGATCATTCAGGGGCGCCACGACATTCAGGTCGGCGTCGGCGATGCACAACTGTTGAAAGAGGCCAAACCTGATGCCGAACTGGCGTTGATCGAAGGCATGAACCACGTGTTGCGCATCGTCCCCAACGACATCAAACGCCAGCTGGCCTCCTACAAAGACCCGCAACTGCCCCTGGCAAGCGAACTCTCGCGACGCATTCTGGCTTTTATCGGCGCACTGGATAGCCCCACATCACGCCCGTAACCATGGAAATTTGACGCCAGCAAACCACTGATACCCTTCAGGACTCGGAAAACCGGCCGATAGTGGATTGCTGGCACTGTGTTTGCTGCACAGTGCCATGGACAGGATTGCCGTGAAATGACCGATACAACCGCTGTAGCCGAAAAGACTGATGAAACCCAGGTTGCCGAAGCCAGGCCGGCGCAGCCGTGGGACGACGTCAAGCCGGAAATTTTCCAGATGCTGCGCCTGGCGCCACTGCAGACCGACCGTGCGACCGGTGGCCGACCGCTGCGCTTCGTCGAATTCGGGCGTGCCGAACGCCACACCAAAGAACTCAGCCTGCTGCGCATGAACATTCAGTTGCCGGGGCAACGGGTGCGCCGTGAGCAGAATCATCTGGATGTGTGGGTCGATCACGCCACCCGTATCGTGCGCTTTGGCCCGGACTCTGGCCTGCAAATCGAACCGTGGAACCGTGGCATCGGCCGTTTCCTGATCGCCCAGGGCATCCATTGGGCGCAGAAGAAGTGGTCGGCCTACAAGGTTGAAAGTTTTGCCCTGCCTAGCAAGGACGGGCTTAACGAAGATACTCGCATGCGTCGCGACCACTTCTTGAAAACCCAGGGTTTCGAAGTCGGTTATGCCGATGCGCAACACATGAAAGGCAGTTTCAAGGAGGTTCAGGTCGGCAACCTGCACAGTACCTGGAACAACGACAAGATTCAGATCATCGAAATTCTCGAAGCCTCGCAGATGCTGGAGAACGCCGAAAAGAAAATGATCGAGCAGGAAGTGTCGATTCGTCAGCACGAAGACCGCGTCAACAAGTACAAGCGTGAGGACAGCAGCTTACGCTTCACCATCGCGTGCCTGGTGACGTTCGCGGTGTTTCAGGCCGGATTGCTGATCTGGATTGCGACCCATCGCTGAGTCTTTCTGAGGGTAACGTCTGGTAGGCGTTGCCGAAGGTTACGGACGTTGGTCGCAGCCTTCGGAAGCGCCTATCAAACACAAAATAGCTGCATGGATTTAAACGCTGTGCCGTGGGACCGGCTTTAGCCGGGAATACGCCCAAATATCCCCCGCATCTGTATCGGCAGATCTGCCGCCTTCCCGGCTAAAGCCGGTCCCACGGATCTATGTTTGCTGCGCCTAATATCCTGCAGGTCTTGCGCTGATTCAGATCCGCGACTGAAACAGCGCCTGATGCTCACGGCATTGAGCCGCTGTCAACATGAAAACCCCGTGCCCGCCCCGCATGAAGTCCAGCCAGGCGAAGTCCACCTCCGGGTACAGCGCCTGGACGTGAACCTGGCTGTTGCCGACTTCCACGATCAACAAGCCTTTTTCATTCAGATGATCAGCCGCCTGGCTGAGCATCCGGCGCACCAGATTCAGCCCGTCACTGCCGCACGCCAGAGCCAGTTCCGGCTCGTGCTGATATTCGTCCGGCATGTCGGCGAAATCTTCGGCGTCGACATAGGGTGGATTGGAGACGATCAGGTCAAAACGCTGGCCCGGCAGCCCGTCGAAACCATCACCCTGGACGGTGTAGACGCGTTGATCCATGCCGTGGCGCTCGATGTTCTGGTTGGCGACTTCCAGCGCAGCAAAAGACAGGTCAGCCAAGGCCACTTCGGCCTCGGGGAATTCGTCGGCACAGGCGATGCCAATACATCCCGAACCGGTGCACAGATCGAGAATCCGCGCCGGCTCGTCAGCCAGCCATGGCGCAAAGTGGTTCTCGATCAGCTCGGCAATCGGCGAGCGCGGGATCAGTACCCGATCGTCGACAATGAACGACATCCCGCAAAACCAGGCTTCGCCCAGCAGATATGGCGTCGGTACGCGTTCGTCGATGCGGCGTGCGATCAAGCGCTGCAGCTCGGAAATCTCATCGACTTCCAGGCGGCAATCCAGGTAGCTGTCGGCAATTTCCCAAGGCAGATGCAAGGCCCCCAGCACCAATTGGCGCGCTTCGTCCCAGGCGTTGTCGGTGCCATGCCCGAAAAACAGATCTTCTTCGTGAAAGCGACTGACCGCCCAACGAATGTGGTCGCGCACCGTGCGCAAGCGGGATGTGATCACTGGGCAAACTCCTTGGAAAGACAGTCCCGGGATTCTATCAGCCATGACCCGAACAGACGATGCCTGAATGCCAGCACCCCGGTATTGCTCGTCATGCAAGGTTTTCTGATACCTGGCATTTCAATCAAGGCATAATCAGGCCATACCCGATCGATGCCTTCACAGGCCAAAGAAACCGGAGCTTCTTGTCGTCGCCATTCCCAGAACCGCTCAGCCGGAGGAGAATGTCGCAAAAGCCCCACACGAAGGAGCCCCCGATGTCCGATCCAAAGACCATGTTTCAACTCAGTGGCCGCGGTTATGCAGCAGCCACCTTGAGCAATGCCACGCTGATCATCATTGATGCGCAAAAAGAATACACAAGCGGCCCGCTGGCCTTGACCGGCATTGACGAAGCTGTTGCCAACATCTGCCAACTGGTCGCCGCAGCGCGTGCCGCCAAATGCCCGATCGTGCACATTCGCCATCTGGGCACCGTGGGCGGCTTGTTTGACCCCCAGGGCGAGCGTGGAGAGTTTCTTGCCCAACTGCTGCCGGAAGCCGGTGAGCCGGTGATTGAAAAACGCCTGCCGAACGCCTTCAACGGCACCGGGCTGGACGATCTGCTGCAGAGCCTGGGCCATCTGGACTTGATCGTCTGCGGTTTCATGAGCCATTCGAGCATCAGCACCACCGTGCGCGCTGCCAAGGATTACGGCTACCGCTGCACCCTGGTTGACGATGCCTGCGCGACCCGCGACCTGCCAAGCCCGGATGGCGTGGTCAGTGCGCAAGTGGTTCATCGTACTGAAATGGCGATCATGAACGACAACTTCGCGACGCTGGCACTCACCAAAGACCTGATCTGAGCCCCTGGCCCGGGCCTGCGCTGTCGTGTCGCGGGCCTGAAACGTGCCGCGATATGAGCGGCATACCGGGCAACAGCCCTGATCGCCGCCTATCCATTAATTGCCCGCATTCGCCTTTGAATCCCTGAAACCGGGAACCACCGGGTCATAACCGGGTCAGAGCGCCGATACCCTCAGAGGAAATCGGAATGAAAGTATCCGATGGTTTCGATGCCCGCCGCCTGCGTCCCAAGGGATCTGGCAGCTGGGGAATGCGCCTGGGCGCAGGCCTTGCTGCGTTATTGGCCACCTTCGGCGTGCTGCTGACGATGGCCGGGGTTTCCAGCCTGATCGGGCGGCCGCCCGCGCTGGGTGAGCTCAACGCAAGTCCGCTGGGTGCGGCGTTTGTCGTCGCAGGCGGTTTGCTGGTGCTGTATCTGGGGATCTGGCTGTGGCGTCGCTGCCGCCTGCGCATGCGCCGTAAAAGCGGTCTGAACATGGCGCCGCATCTGATGAAAAAGCACGACTGATTGTTCCTGGCCCATAAAAGCAGCCGGGCGGCGTCGCGCTTCAGCTGCGAGAGCCGCTCCTGGACGTCGACCGGCTTGCGCATGGGCAAATTTTAGTCACGCCGAACCGACCGCGACGTGGTTAAACTAGCCACCTTCGCGGAGGCTGACATGCAAGACGATGATTTTTCCCTGTTCCGAAACGAGACGCGCGGCGTCAAGCCCATCAAGCATGAGTACGCTGATGTCGGCAAACCGAAGACCGATCGCAAGATGCTCAAAGCCCTGCGTCAATCAGCCACGGTGCGCACTGACTCGGTGACCGTGGATGGCTTGTCGGATCAGTTCGTGATCGACGTCGGCCCGGAGGACGTGCTGAGCTGGTCACGCGATGGCGTTCAGGAAGGTCAGATGCGCAAGCTCAAGCTGGGGCAGATCAGCTTCGAAGGCAGCCTTGATCTGCACGGCATGAGCGTTGAAGTCGCCCGGGACACCTTGTGGGAGTTTCTGGCAGAGGCCAGCAAACTGGAAGTCCGCTGTGTACGGGTCACCCATGGCAAGGCAGTGCGCCTGGATGGCAAGCGTCCCATGATCAAGAGCCACGTCAACACCTGGCTGCGCCAACATGGCCAAGTGCTCGGCTTCTGCTCGTGCCTGGCCAAACACGGCGGCGCGGGTGCCGTCTACGTCATGTTGAAACGGACCATGATGGAAGGCCGCGACGAGTAAAGCGTTGCAACCCTGGCAATGGTTACTGGAGCCAGGATCAGCAATATGGACGACCGCCAGGACCACTGCCACCTCGCAGGGATGACTCTGGCCACCCTCGCCTCGGCAGCAAGGGCCTTGGGACAGCGCGTTGAAGTACGTCTGGCTCCAGAGTAAACACAAGCCCGGAAATAACGGTCTGCTCCACAGCTAGAGCGCCCATTGTTGCGCTACGCCCGTGCGCAGCGCACATCCGAAGATACAACTGCTGGCAGTCCTACGTTACTATGTCGTTCATCCGCAGGCGCAGCCCTGCATTTTTGCCGATCAGCAGGATCACATCGTGCCAGCACTCTTCAACGAGATGGCGCTGTTGGTTGCTGAGCAGCACTACTTACGGAAACACACCCCTGTGACACTGGAACAGAATTACACCGCGATACTTGGCCAACTGGGGGAAGACGTATCCCGTGAAGGCCTGCTCGACACCCCCAAGCGCGCTGCCAAAGCGATGCAGTATCTGTGTCGCGGTTATGAGCAGACCCTGGAAGAAGTCACCAACGGTGCTCTGTTCAGCTCCGACGCCAGCGAAATGGTCATGGTCAAGGACATCGAACTCTATTCGCTGTGTGAGCACCATCTGCTGCCATTCATTGGCAAGGCGCACGTAGCTTATATCCCCAATGGCAAGGTGCTGGGCCTGTCGAAGGTTGCGCGGATCGTGGATATGTATGCCCGTCGCCTGCAAATCCAGGAAAACCTCAGCCGCCAGATCGCCGAGGCCATCATGCAGGTAACCGGCGCTCTGGGCGTCGCCGTGGTCATCGAGGCCAAGCACATGTGCATGATGATGCGCGGTGTCGAGAAGCAGAATTCGTCGATGATCACCTCGGTGATGCTGGGCGAGTTCCGTGAAAATGCTGCCACGCGCATGGAATTTCTCGGCCTGATCAAGTAATCAGCGCCCTGCCCGTCCTTTGCAGTCGGGCACTTCCCATGCTCGCCACTCAATACGAGGTTCTTACAGTGTTCATCAAGGCATTAAGGGTTGGCCTCGGCCAACTGGTCATCCTCGGAGATTTTCTCACTCGTCCGGCGAAGAAAAAGCGCACGCCTGAGGCTCAGGCCGCGGTTGAGCAATCGGCTCAGGACCTGACCCTGTATCAGTTCCATGCCTGCCCGTTTTGCGTCAAGACTCGACGTACGCTGCATCGCCTCAATGTGCCGGTGGCATTGCGTGACGCGAAAAACAACGAGGTCGATCGTCAAACGCTGCTCAACGAAGGCGGCAAGATCAAAGTGCCTTGCCTGCGCATCGAAGAAGCGGGCCAGACGGTGTGGATGTACGAATCCAAGACCATCATCGAGTATTTGAACCAGCGCTTCGCCGCCGTTTGAAACTCAAACGCTCTCGCCTATAAAACAGGGTGCATAAAAAACCGGTCAGTTGAATGACCGGTTTTTTTATGCGCGCCTGCATCAATCCAGCATGCCAATGTAGCCAGGCTGCTGCTTGACACGCTCCAGCCACTGTTCAATGCCTGGATACGCGGCCAGATCGAAACCGCCCTGGTGGGCGACATGGGTATAAGCGTACAGCGCGATGTCTGCGATGGAAAACGCATCGCCCACCAGAAATGGCGTGCGTTTGAGCTGTTGCTCCATCACGGCCAGGGCGCGATGCCCGGCTTTCTGCAGCGAGCGATACTCCCCAAGACGCTCCTCGGGCAAGCCTAGATAAAACTGAATGAAGCGGGCTACGGCAATGCTCGGCTCGTGGCTGTATTGCTCGAAGAACTGCCATTGCAGCACCTGAGTCCGCAGACGCGGCTCGCTGGGCAGGTAGTGGGTGTTGTCGGCGAGAAAATTGAGGATGGCGTTGGATTCCCACAGGCAGGTGCCATCTTCAAGCTCAAGTACCGGGATCTTGCCGTTCGGGTTTTTTTCGAGAAAGGCTGCGCTCTGGGTTTCACCCTTGAGAATATCCACCGGCACCCAGTGATATTCCACGCCCAGCAAGTTGAGCATGAGCTTGATCTTGTAGCAGTTGCCCGAATTGTAATCGCCGTAAACCTTGTACATCGCCTTGCTCCTGGAATGCTGTTGTCTGGCGCGTTAAGCCGCTTGTGCCAACTGAGCCTGGCGCACCACTGCGGCCAGGCGCTTGAGGCCCTCGTCAAGGCGAGCGGGGTCAATATGACTGAAGTTCAACCGCAAGTAACCGGGGTTGGCATCCGGGTCGGCAAAAAAAGGTTCGCCGGGCATGAATGCGACGTTTTGCTCCAGCGCTGCATTGAGCACCGTGCGCGTATCCATCGGACGTTTCAGCGTAAGCCAGAAAAACAACCCACCCTGCGGGCAGTTCCAGTCAGCCAGGTCGGCAAAATGGGTCTGCAGAGCGAGTTCAAACCCATCGCGGCGTTGCCGATAGAAACGGCGCAGCTCCTGCAAGTGCTCGCGGTAGTGCTCGGTCCCGATCCATTGCAGCGCCTGCCACTGCCCGAGCCGGTTGGTGTGCAGATCCGCTGACTGCTTCAAACGCAGTAAATGCGGGAAGAGATCGGGGCTGGCGATCAGATAACCGACCCGCAGGCCCGGCAACAGGGTTTTCGAAACAGTGCCGGTGTAGATCCAGCTCGCTGTGTTCAAGCGACTGGCGATAGGAGTAGCACTGGCGCCGTCAAACGTCAGATCGCGATAGGGTTCGTCTTCAATCAGGGTGACGGAAAATTCATCCAGCAGCGCCGCAACGGCGTCACGACTGGCCTCGCTGTAACGCACGGCGGACGGATTCTGAAAAGTCGGGATCAGGTAGGCGAATGCTGGCTTGTGCTGTTCGAGCCTCTCGCGCAAGGCCAGCAGGTCGGGACCATCGGCTTGCAGCGGGACGGTCAGGCAGTCAGCGCCGAATAGCTGAAAAATCTGCAACGCTGCCAGATATGTCGGAGCTTCGAGAATGACCTGCGTGCCTTTGTCGATGTAGAGCTTGGCTGCCAGGTCCAGGGTTTGCTGTGACCCGCTGACGATCAACACCTGGCTGGCATCGCACTCAAGACCAATGGCGCGAGCCTCGGCCGCCAGGGCCTCGCGCAAACCAGGCTCGCCTTCGCTCATGCCGTATTGGCCCAGGGCAACGGGCATGTCGGCCCACTCGACCCGGGGCAGCATCGCCTCGGCTGGCAGCCCGCCCGCAAAGGACATGACTTCCGGACGCTGCGCCGCCGCGAGAATTTCACGAATCAACGAACTCTTCAGACGGGAAACGCGTTCAGAAAAAGCCATAGAGATCACCGCTAGCCGAAATAATTGGAAATGAGTCAAACTGGTTGACCGAAATTACGACGCCAGACCTGGATACGTCAATATGTTTGACCTTAAAAATTCAGCTTCGCAGCAAGCGGCCATGGAAGCGTTTTTCTTCGGCTATCAGGCGTTCACCGCCAAAGCCGATGAAATGCTCGACCGACGCGGGTTCAGTCGGGTGCACCAGCGCATCGTGTTTTTCATCGCGCGCTACCCGGGCCTGAGCGTAAAAGAACTGCTCGGCGTACTGGGCGTCAGCAAGCAAGCGCTCAACGCCCCGCTGCGCCAGCTGATGGCCATGGACCTGGTGCACAGCGCTGCGCCTGACAGCGACAAACGCAAACGTCTCCTGGCGCTGACTGACGAAGGCCTGAAGTTCGAACAGGCATTGCGCCGCGAGCAAGTCAAACTGCTGCAACGGGTCTTTGCCGAGGCCGGTCCCGAGGCGGTCAGTGGCTGGTTGCAGGTCAACGAGGCGCTGGGCAAAACGCTGCGTAATTGAACCGGGGCGGACTGTAGGGCCGGCTTTAGCCGGAAAAGCGTTTGTCAGGTCCACACCTATGCAGTGGATGTACCAGCCTTTGCCCGGCTAAAACCGGTCCCACGAGGATGGCATTTCGATTAGCGAGGGTTGACGCCACGCTCACGCGTTGAACTGTACTGACACATACGCCCACCGCTGTACCGCAACGCCTTGTTACGACTGCGTTTAGGCTGGCGCTCTGTTGCTGATTGAGCTCAAGGACGCCCCATGAATACCTCATCCCCTGCCCGTTTACGCCCTTTGGCCGACTCCTCGCCAGCCGCCATCGTCGCCGGATTCATTGCCATGATGACCGGCTGCACCAGCTCGCTGGTGCTGATGTTCCAGGCCGGACAGGCAGCGGGCCTGACCAGCGAGCAGATTTCGTCGTGGCTCTGGGCTCTGTTCATGGGCATGTCGGTGTGCAGCATCGGCCTTTCCTTGCGTTACCGCACACCAATCACGGTCGCCTGGTCGACACCGGGCGCGGCATTGCTGATCACCAGCCTGGGCGGTGTGGCGTATCCCGAAGCCATTGGCGCGTTCATCACCAGTGCGGTACTGGTCATTATTTGCGGCGTCACGGGTAGTTTCGACCGGCTGGTCAAACGCATTCCGGCTTCTCTGGCCGCTGCCTTGCTGGCTGGCATCCTGTTCAAGATCGGCAGCGAGATTTTCGTTGCCGCGCAGCATCGTACCGGCCTGGTACTCGGCATGTTCTTCACTTACCTGCTGGTCAAACGCCTGTCGCCGCGCTACGCGGTGCTGGCTTCTCTGCTGGTGGGCACGCTGTTGGCGGGTTTTCTCGGGCTGCTGGATTTCAGCGGCCTGGCCCTGCAAGTCGCCACGCCAGTCTGGACCACGCCGCAGTTCTCCCTGGCCGCCACCATCAGCATAGGCATCCCGCTGTTTGTCGTGGCCATGACCTCGCAAAACATGCCGGGCATTGCAGTACTGCGTGCCGATGGCTATCAGGTTCCGGCGTCACCGCTGATTACGGTGACCGGCATCGCTTCGCTGCTGACCGCACCTTTGGGCTGCCACGGGATCAACCTGGCGGCCATCAGCGCCGCGATCTGCACCAGCGAACATGCCCATGAGGACCGCAACAAACGTTACACAGCGGCCCTGTGGTGCGGCGTTTTCTATGCCATCGCCGGGATCTTTGGCGCGACTTTGGCGGCGCTGTTTGGCTCTTTCCCCAAGGAACTGGTGCTGTCGATTGCGGCCCTGGCGTTGTTCGGTTCAATCGTCAATGGCCTGACTGTCGCCATGCATGAGCCCAGGGAACGCGAGGCCGCGCTCATCACCTTCATGGTGACCGCCTCAGGTTTAACGCTGTTCTCGATTGGCTCGGCCTTCTGGGGAATCGTTGCGGGGGTGTTGACGGTGATGATTCTGAATGCGGGTAAACCCCGCGCTGCGTGATGCTTGCAGGCGCTCAAGGTACTCATGAGCGCCTGCAGAAAGTTGTGATGCGTTACAACCTGAAGTGACCGACCATGCCCTTGAGCTCGGTACCGAGCGCAGCAAGCTCCAGGCTCGATGCCGCGTTGCCACGCATGGCCAGGGCTGATTGATCGGCGCTGGCACGAATATTCGTGACACTGCGGTTGATCTCCTCAGCCACCGAGGTCTGTTGCTCGGCAGCCGCCGCGATCTGCTGGTTCATCTGCTGGATCATCGACACTGCCGAAGCGATGCTGCCCAGCGCGCTTTCGGTTTGCAGCACATCGCTGACCGCCAGCTTGACCAGCTCGCCGCTGCTCTGAATCTGCGCCACTGAGGCAGACGCCCCGCTGCGCAAACTTGCCACCAGCCGCTCGATTTCTTCGGTCGATTGCTGGGTACGCTTGGCCAGTGCTCGCACTTCATCAGCCACCACCGCAAAACCCCGCCCCTGCTCCCCGGCCCTCGCCGCTTCGATGGCAGCGTTGAGCGCCAGCAGATTGGTCTGCTCGGCGACACTTTTGATCACCCCAAGCACCACGCCGATGTTCTGAATCTCGGCACTCAGACTTTCGATGCTGTGGCTGGCCGATGCCGAGGAGCCGGCCAGTTGCTCGATTCGCTGCAGGCTCTGACGCACCACCGCCTGACCACTATCGACCTTTTCGTCAGCGCTCTGAGCCGCCAGCGCCGCTTCCTCGGCGTTGCGGGCGACGTCGTGCACGGTGGCGGTCATCTGGTTCATCGCGGTGGCGACCTGTTCGGTCTCCTCCTGCTGGCTGCTGACTTCGCGATTGGTCTGCTCGGTAACAGCCGACAGGGAATGAGCAGAGGTCGCCAGCTGTTCGATACCCGCCTGCAAACCACTGACGATGCCACTCAAGCCCGCGCCCATCTGCTGCATGGCGAGCATCAGCTGGCCGATTTCATCACGCCGAGACACGTCGATATGGCCACTCAAATCCCCAGCAGCAATGCGTTGGGCGATACCGATGACGTTGCGCAAAGGTTTGACGATCAGCCGGGTGATCAACAGCGAAGCAATCAGACCCACCAACAGGGCCACGAGGGACGAGCCAATGATCTGCACGGTATTGGCCTCCAATTGCGCGTACATCGACTGATCCTCAGCCGCGTAGGCCTGTTTTACCAGCTCCACGACCTGCCTGGCGTTGGTCGCCAGCTGCGCCGAAACCTGCGCGTCATTGGCGAGCAGCCCGATGTACTCGTCGAGCTTTTCAGTGAAGTTGACAATATGCGTACTGACCTCACCCAGCACGGTGAGATAGCCGTCATCCTTGATTGCGGTCTTGAGCGCTTCCGCCAATGCCCTGGCCTCATCCGCCTGGGCGATCCTGCCGGTTTTCAGCTCATCGCCGGAACCGGTCTTGCGGCTCTTGTCCAGACGCACGCGGGCTTCATCCATGGCCTGGAGCATCAGTTTCGAAATCTGACTGATCTGGATCGATTGTTCGATGAACTCAGCGCCCTGCTCACCCTTGGACTCCTTGAGCCCATAGGTGCCGTCATCGGCCAGACCGGCCTGCAGAACGTCGAGGTTATTGGCCACACTGGACACCGACCAGTTGGCCATTTCCAGTGCCAGATCCTTGCTCTGGCTGATATCCACGAACTGATCAAAAGACTTGCGGTACGCGGCCAGTGCCTGCTGAACCTGTTCCATCATTGCCTGGCTGGACGCCGACTGCCCTTTGAGCTGCTCGGCCTGAGCATTGAGCGCATCGACCCCGGCATGAAGCTGTTCTGCGACCTTGGGATCACCGTGCAACGCGTAATCCTGCTCCAGCAACCTGACCTTGAGCAGTTCGCTGTTGAGGGACGACATCTGCTTGAGGCCTTCGAAGTGGCCACTGATACTTTTCAGTGACCAGACGCCGATTGCCGCCACGACAGCGGTCAGCAGTAAAACCAGGGCAAAGCCCGCGCCCAGTTTTATCGCCATCCCGAGATTGGCAAAGCGAGCTTGCACGGCCGAAATCATAGCGCTTGATCCCCATTGCAATAGCAAAGCCACGATAGCCTGCCAGGCAGGCCATTCGATAATCCTGCAGATTCGCAACGGGTACGGGGATATACAAGATGTTGACGCCCAAATAATGGCAATTAGCTATGTAGACGTCGTTTTCAGGATGTTTCGGTCAGCCTTGAGCTCACCGTGCCGCAGCGGCGACCACAAGCGTGCCCGACTCAGCGTCGAGGGAAGCCTGCGCACCCAAGGGCACCGCGTAATTGATATCGCCGTGACCAATGGACAGACCACCCACCAGCGGTATCCCAAGACTGGACAGGCGCTCCATCAAAACGCTGGAAGGGGTAATGGTGCCGGAGGCGTTGCGTGGCTCGCTGAATTGCCCGACTGCTATGCCTGCCACGCCATTCAACGCGCCGCTGTTGAGCAAATGGGTGAGCATGCGATCAACCCGGTAGGCCACCTCGCCGACGTCTTCGATCAGCAGGATTGCGCCTTTCAGATCGGGCATGAACGAGGTGCCGATGCTGGTGCTGAGAATGCTCAGATTGCCGCCCAGCAGAATGCCCTCTGCAGCGCCACGGGTGCGCACATCAAACGTCGGTTCGGCGGCGCTGGCCGTGACCAGAATCGGTGCGATGCTCATGGTCGCGTGCCAGACGCTGCTGGCAAATGCCCCACCGCGCTCCAGTTGGGAGGCCACCGGGCCATGAATGGTCGCCAGTCGCGCCTGATTCCACAGCGCTGCATGGATTGCAGTAATGTCGGAGAAACCGATCACCAGCTTTGGATCGCGTCGCACCGCGTCAAAATCCAGGTGCTGGACAATCCGTTGTGCGCCGTAGCCACCGCGATTGCAGAAAATGGCCCGGATGTCGGGGTCGGCCAGCGCGGCGTTGAAGTCCGCCAGACGATGTTCGTCAGTCCCGGCGTAAAAGGAACAAGTGTCCAGCGCGTGGGGATAGATACGCGGCCTGAGGCCCCAGCTTTCGAGGATCTGGGCCGCGCTTTCGACCTTGGCGGCCGCTACCGGGCCTGCCGGAGAAACCAGCGCGACCGCATCACCGGCGCGCAACACGCCTGGGTAAAGTGTTTGCATGGCGTTTGAAGGCATTGTGCGAACTCGTGTTTCAAGTAATGGAGCCAATGTAGAGCACCGGGTCGCGTTGATCTACCTACATCCTTATTGTTTGCGATTTAACTGAGCTGATCATTGGAGCGCCGCCCTGGTCAGTGCTGGAGGTTTTTCAATGACAGCGCCGGCCCATCATTGAACTGGATCATCGCGCATTCGCTGATCAATCTTCACTTGCCTGAGCGCCGGTTAAAACCTTCAATCATGCTTTCGCCTTCATTGAGGAGCTGTCATGACCCAGACCAATCGCCAATTTCTGCTGAGCAAAAGACCGATCGGCGCAGCCACGCGTGACGACTTCACCTATCAGGAAATCCCGCTCGGCGAGCTGGCCGCCGGACAGATCCAGGTCAAGAACCACTACCTGTCCCTGGACCCGGCCATGCGTGGCTGGATGAACGAAGGCAAGTCGTACATCGCCCCGGTGGGGCTCGGCGAGGTGATGCGCGCGCTCGGCGTTGGTGAAGTGATGGCGTCACAGAACGAGCAGTTCGCCGTCGGGGACTTCGTTCAAGGTGCCCTGGGAGTTCAGGATTACTTCCAGGGCGAACCCAAGGGTTTTTACACCGTTGATCCAAAACTCGCGCCGCTGCCTCGCTATCTGTCCGCGCTGGGCATGACCGGCATGACCGCCTACTTCGCCCTGCTCGATGTCGGCGCGCCGAAGAGTGGCGACACGGTGGTGATCTCCGGCGCTGCCGGTGCAGTGGGCAGCGTCGCCGGGCAAATCGCCAAAATCAAAGGCTGTCGTGTGGTGGGCATCGCAGGCGGCAAGGAAAAGTGTCAGTCGCTGATTGATGAACTGGGCTTCGATGGCGTCATCGACTACAAGAACGAAGACGTCATGGCCGGGCTCAAGCGCGAATGTCCGAACGGAGTGAACGTCTATTTCGATAACGTGGGGGGTGACATCCTCGATGCCGTCCTCAGCCGCCTTGCGCCCAAGGCCCGGGTGGTGATTTGCGGGGCCATCAGTCAGTACAACAACACCACTGCCGTCAAAGGCCCGAGCAATTACTTGTCATTGTTGGTCAACCGCGCGCGCATGGAAGGCTTCGTGGTCATGGACTACGCCAGCCAGTTCGCGGCTGCGGGCAAGGAAATGGCGGGCTGGATGATCGAGGGCAAGCTCAAAAGCCGCGAAGACATCGTCGAAGGCCTGCAGACCTTCCCGGAAACCCTGCAAAAGCTGTTCAAGGGCGAAAACTTCGGCAAGTTGATTTTGAAGGTTTAGCTTGCTTGAGATGGCGGTCTGCCTGACACACCGCTATCGCTGGCCTCGTAACCTCGGTGAGCTCCTACAGGTCTGGTGTTGTTTCAGACACACCTCGGTCCTGTAGGAGCGCACGAGCAGCGCGAGTCCGCGAAGGCGGTCTGCCTGACACACCGCTATCGCTGGCCTCGTAACCTCGGTGAGCTCCTACAGGTCTGGTGTTTGTTCAGACAGACCGCGAGCCCTGTAGGAGAGCACGAGCAGCGCGAGTCCGCGAAGGCGGCCTGCCTGACACACCGCTATCACTGGCCTCGTAACCTCGGTGCGCGCTTACATGATTTTGCGCCGAAGCTTACAACGCCAACTCGGCCACTACCGCCGCCAGCGCTTTGGCCGGGTCGGCGGCCTGGCTGATCGGGCGGCCGATGACGAGATAATCGGAACCGGCATCCAGGGCCTGACGCGGGGTCAGAATGCGGCGCTGGTCGTCTTGCGCGCTGCCGCTCGGACGAATCCCCGGTGTCACCAGTTGCAGCGCCGGATGCGCGGCCTTGAGCGCCTGGGCTTCCAGAGCGGAACACACCAGGCCATCCATTCCGGCCTTCTCGGCCAGAGCGGCCAGACGCAAGACCTGCACCTGCGGATCGACATCCAGACCGATACCGGCCAGATCCTCGCGCTCCATGCTGGTCAGCACCGTGACACCGATCAGCAACGGCTGCGGGCCGCTGCGCTGGTCCAGCACCTCACGGCAGGCGGCCATCATGCGCAGACCACCGGAACAATGCACATTGACCATCCACACGCCCATCTCGGCAGCGGCCTTGACGGCCATCGCGGTGGTGTTCGGGATGTCGTGGAATTTCAGATCCAGAAACACTTCGAAGCCCTTGTCGCGCAGGGTTTCGACAATGTCCGATGCGCAGCTGGTGAACAGCTCTTTACCCACCTTGACCCGGCAAAGTGTCGGATCGAGTTGATCGGCCAGCTTCAAAGCGGCGTCACGGGTCGGGAAATCCAGGGCGACGATGACAGGAGTCTGGCAGACGGACATGAGCGGGTTCTCTGGTAGGTCGAAATCGGCGCGCATTGTAGCCGAACCTGCTGGCGGACGGTAATCGATCCGCTAAGCTGAACCGATCCAGCCCGGCGAAATCGCCCTATACCGGACGCCACAAGGTGTTTTGCGCACCAAAGCAGCTCCCTGGGATGACTGGCAAACGAGAACGGTTCTGCAAACGACGTTTTGCGGACCAATACGACCGTGGTTCAGCGCCTGGCACGGTGACTGCAACAGGATGTTTCGATGGTTTGATCGACTCAGGGAGAATGAAATGACTACGCAACTCAAGCCTACACTGGGCACGCTACATTTGTGGGGGATCGCGGTCGGGCTGGTGATCTCCGGGGAATACTTCGGCTGGAGCTACGGCTGGGGCGTTGCCGGGACCATGGGTTTCCTGGTGACCTCGCTGATGGTTGCGGCGATGTACACCTGCTTCATCTTCAGCTTCACAGAGCTGACCACCGCCATTCCGCACGCGGGTGGGCCATTCGCCTATAGCCGTCGGGCGTTCGGGGAAAAAGGCGGGCTGATTGCCGGGATGGCGACCTTGATCGAATTCGTCTTCGCCCCGCCAGCCATTGCTCTGGCGATCGGTGCGTATCTGAATGTGCAGTTCCCGGGGCTGGACCCCAAACATGCCGCGGTAGGCGCCTACATTGTGTTCATGACCCTCAACATTCTGGGCGTCAAGCTGGCAGCGACCTTCGAACTGGTGGTCTGCATACTGGCGGTGGCCGAATTGCTGGTGTTCATGGGGGTTGTCGCTCCGGCGTTCAGCTTCAGCAACTTCGCCCTCAACGGCTGGGCAGGTTCGAGCACCTTCGGGCCGGGAGCCATTGCCGGTATGTTTGCCGCCATCCCGTTCGCTATCTGGTTCTTCCTCGCCATTGAAGGCGCCGCCATGGCCGCCGAGGAAGCCAAGGACCCCAAGCGCACCATTCCCAAAGCCTACGTCAGCGGCATTCTGACCCTGGTGTTTCTGGCCATTGGCGTGATGTTCTTTGCCGGTGGCGTGGGCGACTGGCGCACCTTATCGAACATCAACGACCCCCTGCCCCAAGCCATGAAAACCGTGGTCGGCGAAAACTCCGGCTGGCTGCATATGCTGGTCTGGATCGGCCTGTTTGGTCTGGTGGCGAGCTTCCACGGCATCATCCTTGGCTATTCGCGGCAGTTCTTCGCCCTGGCCCGCGCCGGTTATCTGCCCTCCGGGCTGGCAAAACTGTCGCGTTTCCAGACGCCGCATCGCGCCATCATCGCTGGCGGCGTGATCGGCGTTGCGGCGATCTACAGTGACGGCCTGATCAACCTGGGCGGCATGACCCTCACCGCCGCGATGATTACCATGGCGGTGTTCGGCGCCATCGTGATGTACATCATGAGCATGCTCAGCCTGTTCAAGCTGCGCAAAAGCGAGCCACTGCTGGAACGCACCTTCCGCGCTCCGGGCTACCCGATCGTGCCGGGCATTGCCTTGGTGCTGGCCGTGGTGTGCCTGATTGCCATGGCCTGGTTCAACCTGCTGATCGGCCTGATCTTCCTGGGCTTCATGGCTGTGGGCTTCATCTACTTCAGCCTGACGGCGCAATCGCGAGCCGACGCGCCGGCCGATGCGATGCTGACCGGTTCGTAAAACAACGCATGTTGCGGGCATAGGGCTAGACTTGAACCATTGAGCGGCGTCACAGCTCAAATGGGTTACATAAAAAGGAGAGCCCTATGCCCTGGTATGCCTGGTTGATTTTGCTGGTTGCAATTGGCTCGATCGTTGGCGGTTTGATGGTGCTGCGTCAATCAGCACAGAAGCTGCCCTTGACCGAAGAACAGCTCAAACGTGTCCACGAGCGCAATGCAGAGATGGATGCCAAAGAGGCCAAGGATCGCTGAATACCCCAAAGCGGCGCATTTAACGCGCCGCTTTGCTGTTTAGCGTATTTCCTGAACGGTGCCTTCCGCGACCGCCCGATTGACAGCAATGGGCATCACCGCAATCCGGAACGGCTGAAAGATGTGCAACATCTGCCCGTTGTCGCGCAGTGACTGAAGCATGGCTTCGAACTGTGCGCCGCTGAGGGGTGATTGCGGACGCAACAGGGCGAAATGCCGATAAGTCTGATCGACCCGTTCAGACACCATCAACTGGCTCGCTTCCTTGGGGTTACGCGCCATGTAGTCGCTCAGGTAAGACCGGGTGACCAGCGCCACATCAGCCCGATCACGCAGGATCATCAATAGGTTGCTGTCGTGGGAATACGTCAGCGTCGCGTTGAAATTCTCGGCCAGGTATTTGGGGTCTGCGTTGAACTGGGCGAAGGCGTAGTGATAACCGCTGAACAACGCCAGGCGTTTGCCCTGCAGTTGGTCAAAATACCCCTGATCGCGTCCTTGCCCCTTGCGGGCGACAAAAATCTCAGCATCTTCGAGTTTCATGTCCACGGTTTCGTGGGGGATGTGTTGCCAGTCCCAGTCAGGATTTTCGAAGATAGCCATGTCGATGCGGCCCTGCTCGAAATCCCGGAAACGGCGCGGGATCGAGGTCGGCACGATGACGAACTCGAATTCCTTCTGTAAACCGTTCAACGCCGCCACCAGCTCCGGCAGCAGCCCGGTGTCGGCACCGCGCTCAGGGCGGATGGTATACGGCGGAAAATGTGCAGCGCCAATGCGCACCACTTGCACGGCGCTGGCCTGCATGCTTAATAACGCAACGCCTGCGGCCAACAAGGCTCGCGACGCTACTTGCACAGACAAAGACTTCAAGACTGCGCACCCCTGAAAATGACCAAACTAGGCTTATTTGATCGGATAGACAATTAACCGAAGGTAGAAAACTGCTCAATCAGACTTGAGTGCCATCATCAGTGCCTGATCTGCGAGCTCGTTCAGGCTCATGCTGCCCTCGGCCCGAAACCAGGTGGTGGTCCATGATAGCGCCCCGGTCAAGAAGCGCCGGGTCACAAACACATCGCCCTTGATATAGCCGGCCGCCTTGGCCTCACCCAGCACCTCTAACCAGAGCTGTTCATAAACATCGCGCAACGCGAGGACGCTGGCCTGTGCTTCGCCGGACAGTGAACGCCATTCGTAAACCAGCACCGCCATGGCTTCGCCGCTGCCGCCCATGATCGACTGCAACTCACAGCGAATCAGCGCCAGCACCCGTTCGCGCACCGTATTGGCTTCATCCAGCGCGGCGCGTATCAGCGCTGTGTTGTAGACGATGGTTTCTTCCATCACCGAACGCAGGATCTCATCCTTGCTTTTGAAATGATGAAAAATGCTCCCGGACTGAATCCCCACCGCGCCAGCCAGATCCCGCACCGTGGTGCGCTCGTAGCCTTTGTTGCGAAACAGGTGGGCTGACACTTGCAATAACTTGCCGCGAGCGCTTTGCGGATCGGTTAGCAGCCCGGCGTCCACCAGTTCGCGCATGACGGCCAGGGCTTGTTGCTCGTTCACGATGGCTTCCTCTATCTCTGACTCACAACCCGTTGAATAAAGGAAATCCATAGGGTGATCTCAAACTAACCGCTGCGTTCCCGGCACTCTGAACGCGCGCCCTCGCGAGCAAGCTCACGGCCATGGATGCTCAGTGTGTCCACATGAATCCGACTGAGCATCCCGTTCGGCAATTTATGCCGAGCGGCAAAACCAAGCAAGCGCTAGGCCAACAAAAAAACACCTTTGCCCGGATCAACGGTCAACAAAACGCCAACTTCCCACTTCCAAAACCAAGCGCTTGCTTGGTAGCCTTTGGCAAGCCACGCATCATTGTTCCGGCAGCTGGAGATCGCTCATGAGCAAGACCCTGCGAATTGGTTGTGCCAGCGCGTTCTGGGGCGATACCAGCACTGCCGCTGCGCAACTGGTGGAAGGTGGAGCGCTGGATTATCTGGTGTTCGACTATCTGGCCGAGATCACCCTGTCGATCATGGCCGGGATGCGCATGAAGAACCCCGATGCCGGTTTCGCCAGCGACTTTGTCGACGTGCTCGGCCCACTGCTCGGTGCGATTGCCAGTCAGAATATCCGCGTGATCAGCAATGCTGGCGGCATCAACCCGCAGGCATGTGCAGCTGCATTACGGGCGCTCTGTGACAAGGCTGGCGTCGATCTGAAAATCGCGGTGCTGCACGGCGATAACCTGCAACCGCAGTTCCAGCAACTCAGGCAAGCCGGGACCCGTGAGATGTTCACCGGTCAGCCGCTGCCAGCGATGTGCCTGTCCATCAATGCCTATCTGGGTGCGCCGGGCATCGTCGCGGCGCTGCAACAGGGCGCAGACATTGTGATCACCGGGCGTGTGGTAGACAGCGCGGTGGTCAGCGCGGCACTGGTTCATGAATTCGGCTGGGCCTGGCAAGACTTTGATCGTCTGGCCCAGGCCGCATTGGCCGGGCATATCATCGAATGCGGCGCGCAATGCACCGGCGGCAATTTCACCGACTGGCAGACCGTGCCGGACTACGAGCACATCGGTTTCCCGATCATTGAAGTCAGCGCGGATGGGGCGTTTATCGTCAGCAAGACCGCAGGCTCCGGAGGGTTGATTGCACCCCTGAGCGTGGGCGAACAACTGCTGTACGAAATCGGCGATCCGCGCGCCTATCAATTGCCCGACGTGGTGTGCGATTTCACCCAAGTGCAGCTTGAACAGGTTGCACCCAACCGCGTTCGAGTGCATGGCGCAAGAGGCCTGCCACCGAGCGGGCACTACAAGGTTTCGGCGACTTACCCGCAGGGCTTTCGGTGCACGGCCAGCTGCCTGCTGGCGGGCATCGATGCCCAGGCCAAGGCGCAGCGCGTCACCCAGGCGATCATCAGCAAAACCGGGGAAATGTTCGAACAGCGCGGCTGGGGACCCTTCAGCGAGGTGAATATCGAACTGCTGGGCAGCGAAGCGACATATGGCCCCCACGCCCGCGCCCATCAATGCCGGGAAATCGTGCTGAAAATAGCCGTCAGCCATCCGCGCAAAGACGCCCTGATTCTGTTCTCCAGGGAAATCGCCCAGGCGGCCACCGGCATGGCACCGGGCCTGACCGGCATCGTCGGCGGCAGGCCGACGGTGTATCCGGTCATCCAGTTGTTTTCATTTCTGGTCGATAAACAGCTGTGCAGTCTGGACATCGATATCGGCGGGCATGTCACCCCATGCCCGCTCCCGCCACTGGATGGCATCAACCCGGACGCGTTCGCCGATGACCTGCAACCGCCTGCGCCCGAGGGCCAGGCCGACGCCAGCGTGCCGCTGATCCTGCTGGCGGTTGCGCGCTCGGGTGATAAAGGCAACCACAGCAACATCGGGGTCATGGCCCGCCGCCCGGAATACCTGCCATGGATCGCCGAAACCCTGACCACCTCGGTGGTGGTGGACTGGATGCGCCACGTCCTCGACCCGCTTCACGGGCGCGTCGAGCGCTGGTACCTGCCTGGCAGCCACAGCTTGAATTTTCTCTTGGAAAACGCTCTGGGCGGCGGGGGTATTGCCAGCCTGCGCATCGACCCGCAAGGCAAGGCATTCGCTCAGCAACTGCTGGAGATGCCAATCGCCGTGCCGCAGTGGCTGGCGGATGAGGTCGGTGGGCATACCTTCCCGGAGGAGCGGCTTCAGCGGCGAGCGATCCGCGAACAATAGTGGCGAAGATAAAGATCCTGCGTGGCCAACCTTCTCGCGGCTAAAGCCACTCCTGCGGGGCAAACAACAATAGAGGTGGACAATGGCTTTCAACTCCGTCTTCAAACCTGACCTGTTCACGGGCCAGACCCTGCTGATTACCGGCGGCGGCAGCGGCATCGGGCGCTGCACGGCACACGAACTGGCAGCTTTGGGTGCGCGGGTTCTGCTGGTCGGGCGCAAGGCTGAAAAGCTCGACCGGGTCAGTGCCGAAATCCTCGAAGACGGCGGTCAGGCCTGGGGCTACTGCTGTGATATTCGCGAAGAAGTGCCAGTGCAGGTACTCATCACCCGAGTACTGGCCGAACATGGCGTAATTCATGGTCTGGTCAACAACGCCGGAGGCCAGTTCCCGGCCCCGCTTGCGGCAATCAATCAGAAAGGTTTCGAAACGGTCCTGCGCAGCAATCTGGTGGGCGGTTTTCTGATGGCTCGGGAAGTCTACAACCAGTGCATGAGCCAGCACGGCGGCGCCATCGTCAACATGCTCGCCGACATGTGGGGCGGCATGCCGGGCATGGGCCACTCGGGCGCTGCGCGGGCCGGCATGGACAACTTCACCAAAACCGCAGCCTTCGAATGGGGCCACTCCGGGGTGCGGGTCAACGCTGTCGCGCCCGGCTGGATTGCCTCCAGCGGCATGGACACTTATCAGGGCGCGTTCAGGGCCGCGATTGCGACCCTGCGTGAACACGTTCCGCTCAAACGCATCGGCAGCGAATCGGAGGTCAGCGCAGCCATCGTCTTTCTACTCAGCCCCGCCGCCGCCTTCATCAACGGCAGCACCTTGCGCATCGACGGTGGCGCAAGCCTGGGCAATCGCACCTGGCCGCTCTATCCGGCACACCACAATCAGGCCTGGAACGGCTTTCATCGCGCCGTTACGCCCGATGTTCTGAAGGACGAGGAATAAACCATGCCGATCATCGAATCGCAGCTGGACACCGGCGGCAGCGCCTTCGCCGCCAATCGCGAGGCCATGCTGATCGGCATCGAACAGATGCGTCAGCTGGAACAGGTGCTGCTGGATAAAGCCGCCAGCGTCAGGGAAAAATTCAGCCAGCGCGGCCAGTTGCTGCCACGCGAACGCCTGACGCTGTTACTCGACCCGGGCGCGCCGTTCCTGGAGTTGTCCTCCCTGGCGGGCTACAAGCTGCACGATGACAAGGATGGCAGCCAGGCGGGCGGCGGTTTGATCGCCGGGATTGGCTATGTATCAGGCGTGCGTTTACTGGTGGTGGCCAATAACAGCGCCATTCGCGGCGGAACAATATCCCCCAGCGGCCTGAAAAAATCCCTGCGCCTGCAGCAGATCGCCATGGAAAACCGCCTGCCGGTGGTGACTCTGGCCGAGAGCGGCGGGGCCAACCTCAACTACGCGGCGGAGATCTTCGTCGAAGGCGCGCGAGGGTTTGCCAATCAGGCCCGGATGTCGGCCATGGGTTTGCCGCAGATCACCGTGGTGCACGGCTCTTCAACGGCGGGCGGCGCGTATCAGCCCGGGCTCTGCGACTACGTGATTGTGGTGCGCGGCAAGGCCCGGCTGTTTCTCGCCGGGCCACCGCTGCTCAAGGCCGCCACCGGGGAAATTGCCACGGATGAAGAGCTGGG
Organism: Pseudomonas viridiflava; assembly: GCF_900601905.1. Taxonomy (GTDB): domain Bacteria; phylum Pseudomonadota; class Gammaproteobacteria; order Pseudomonadales; family Pseudomonadaceae; genus Aquipseudomonas. The sequence goes on along the minus strand of NZ_UWFA01000170.1, from coordinate 345,976 downwards.
CGGCGCGCAAATGCACGCTCAGGTCGCAGGCACCGCCGAATATCTGGCCGAGAACGACGCCGACGGTCTGCGCATCGTGCGCGAAATCATCGGCCTGCTACCGTGGAATGCACAGCTGCCAGCACGTTCTGCCCGGACCTACGACGAGCCGTTGTACCCCATCGACGAGCTGCTGGGCCTGATTCCCAAAGACCCGAAACAGCCTTACGACGTGCGCGAGATTCTCGCCCGGCTGGCGGACGGCTCGCGGTTTCTGGAATTCAAGGGCGAGTACGACAGCCAGACGATCTGCGGGCACATGAGTATTGAAGGACGATCCTGCGGGGTGATCGGCAATAACGGCCCGATCACCGCCAAAGGCGCCAGCAAGGCCGCGCAATTTATTCAGCTCTGCGATCAAAGCCGCACGCCGCTGCTGTTTCTGCACAACACCACCGGTTTCATGGTCGGCACCGAGTCCGAGCAGCAGGGCGTCATCAAGCACGGTGCGAAAATGATCCAGGCGGTGGCCAACGCCCGGGTGCCAAAGCTGACGCTGGTGGTTGGCGGCTCATACGGGGCGGGCAACTACGCGATGTGTGGGCGCGGTCTGGACCCGCGTTTCATCTTCGCCTGGCCTAACAGTAAAACCGCTGTCATGGGCGGGGCGCAGGCTGGCAAGGTGCTGCGCATTGTCACCGAGGCCAAGCAGCTCAAGGCCGGGATCGAGGTGGATCCGAAGATGCTCGACATGCTCGAACAGGTCACTACGCAAAAGCTGGAGAGCCAGTCCAGCGCACTGTATGGCACCGCCAGCCTGTGGGACGACGGCCTGATCGATCCCCGGGACAGCCGCACCTTGCTCGGCTTTTTGCTGGATATCTGCGAAGAAGCCGCGATCAGGCCGTTGCAGGAAAACAGTTTCGGAGTGGCGCGGTTCTAGTCTGATAGCAGCAACACCGCCTGCGCCACCAGGTGCCCATATTCGGCACAGAACCGGAGAACAATAAAAATGCACATCAGCGCCGAACATGAAGCCCTGCGCCGCACGGTCCGCAGCTTTGTCGACAACGACATCAACCCCCATGTCGATGAATGGGAAAAGGCCGGGCGCTTCCCCATCCACGATATTTTCCGCAAGGCCGGCGAGCTGGGTCTGCTGGGGATCTCCAAACCGGAGCAGTTTGGCGGCATGGCCTTGGATTACAGCTATTCCATCGTCGCCGCCGAAGAGTTTGGCACCGTGCACTGCGGTGCCATCCCTATGGCGATTGGCGTGCAGACCGACATGTGCACCCCGGCGCTGGCGCGCTTCGGCTCGGACGAGCTGCGTGACGAGTTCCTGCGCCCGGCCATCAGCGGCGATCAGGTCGGCTGCATAGCGGTGTCAGAAGTCGGGGCAGGTTCGGACGTCGCGGGTCTGAAAACCACAGCCAGAAAGGACGGCAGCGACTACATCATCAACGGCAGCAAAATGTGGATCACCAACTCGCCGTGCGCCGACTTCATCTGCCTGCTGGCCAATACCTCCGACGACAAGCCACACATCAATAAATCCCTGATCATCCTGCCCCGCCACACGCCGGGCATCAGCCTCAGCCCGGACCTGGACAAACTCGGCATGCGCAGTTCACAGACCGCACAGATTTTCTTCGATGACGTGCGCATCCCGCAGCGCAACCGGATCGGCCACGAAGGCGCGGGCTTCATGATGCAGATGCTGCAGTTTCAGGAAGAGCGGCTGTTTGGTGCGGCCAACATGATCAAAGGCCTGGAACACTGCGTCGACGCCACCATCGAGTACTGCCGCGAGCGACAGACTTTTGGCAAGCCATTGATCGACAATCAGGTGATTCATTTCCGCCTGGCCGAGCTGCAAACCGAAATCGAATGCCTGCGCGCCCTGGTCTATCAGGCCACCGAGCAGTACATCACAGGCCGCGACGTGACCCGCCTGGCGTCCATGGCCAAACTCAAGGCCGGGCGCCTTGGTCGAGAAGTCACTGATAGCTGCCTGCAGTACTGGGGCGGCATGGGCTTCATGTGGGACAACCCGATTTCCAGGGCGTATCGCGATGTGCGTCTGGTGTCCATTGGCGGCGGCGCCGACGAAATCATGCTGGGCATCATCTGCAAACTGATGGGCACTCTGCCGAGGAAAAAACCATGAAGACCCTCCCTGACTGCGAAACCTTGCTGCTGGAACTTCATCGGGACGTGCTGCAGGTCACGCTCAATCGTGCCCATTGTCGCAACGCGATGAGCCTGCAAATGGTCAGCGAACTGCGCGCCGTGTTGGGCGCCACAGCCGACGACGCCCAAGTCCGGGCGATGGTGCTGTCCGGTGCCGGTGGGCATTTCTGCGCCGGTGGCGATATCAAGGACATGGCCCACGCCCGGCAACAGGGCGCCGATGGCTGGCGCGAGCTGAATCGCGCCTTTGGCAGCCTGCTTGAAGACGCGCAGAGCCTGCCGCAGCCGTTGATCGTGGTTCTCGAAGGCGCCGTTCTGGGTGGTGGAATCGGCCTTGCGTGTGTCAGCGATATCGCCGTCGCCCATCGCCAGGCGCAGTTCGGTCTCCCGGAAACTACCCTGGGCCTGCTCCCGGCGCAGATCGCGCCGTTTCTGGTCAGGCGCATTGGCTTGACTCAGGCACGCTGCCTGGCGCTGACCGCAGCGCGCTTTGACGGCGAACACGCCGCACGTCTGGGGCTGGTGCATTTCGTGGAACGCGACCAATCGTCGATGGCCGAACGTCTGGAGCAGGTACTGGATCAGGTGTTGCGATGCGCGCCTCAGGCATCGCGCGCCACCAAGGCCCTGTTGCTGGCGACCGACAACACACCGATGGCGCAATTGCTGGATCAAGCGGCCCACGCGTTCAGTGCGGCGGTGCATGGCCCGGAAGGAATGGAAGGAACTCTGGCGTTCCTGCAAAAACGTGACCCCGCGTGGGTTCCTGACCGCTGACCCTGATGCTGGAGCGCCCCATGCCCGCTTTCGAAAAAATCCTTATTGCCAACCGTGGTGAAATCGCCTGCCGGGTGATCAGCACTGCGCGCAGACTCGGGTATCGCACCGTCGCGGTGTTCAGCGCCGCCGACAGTGAAGCCCGGCACGTAAGCATGGCGGACGAAGCCGTGTGCATCGGCGCGGCGACGGTGCAGCAGTCGTATCTGAACATCGATGCCTTGCTACAGGCTGCTCGCCTGAGCGGGGCCGATGCGGTTCACCCGGGTTACGGCTTTTTGTCCGAGGACCCGGCGTTCGCCCAGGCGTGCAACGACGCAGGTCTGGTATTCATCGGCCCCAGCGCCGAAGCCATCGCACTGATGGGCAGCAAACGTCTGTCCAAACTGGCCATGCTTGACGCAGGGGTGCCGTGCATCGCGGGTTACCAAGGCGCGGAGCAAGACGACGAAACCCTCAGCCGCGAAGCGCTACGCATTGGCTACCCCTTGATGATCAAGGCCAGCGCCGGGGGCGGCGGACGCGGCATGCGCCTGGTGGAACACGCCGGTCAGTTACTGGAGCGGATCAACACGGCACGTTCCGAAGCCCGGAATGCCTTTGGGAGCGGTGAATTGATCCTCGAACAGGCGCTGATTGCGCCGCGTCATGTGGAAGTGCAGATATTCGGTGACTGTTTCGGCAACCTGATCTATCTGGGGGAACGTGACTGTTCAGTGCAACGTCGCCATCAGAAAGTCATCGAAGAAGCTCCGTCCCCGGCTGTCGATTCCGGCCTGCGTCAGGCCATGGGCATGGCTGCCGTGCAGGCAGGACGCGCAGTGAATTATCAGGGTGCGGGAACGGTGGAGTTTTTGCTGGCCAACGACGGGCGTTTCTACTTTTTGGAAATGAACACTCGCCTGCAGGTTGAGCACCCGGTGACGGAAATGATCACCGGCCTGGACCTGGTCGCCTGGCAGATTCAGGTCGCATCCGGCGAAGCCTTGCCCCTGCAACAGGAGCAGATCCAGCTCAGCGGCCATGCCATGGAAGCCCGGCTGTATGCCGAGGATCCGGCCCAGGGTTTCCTACCCCAGACCGGTCGGGTGCTGCGCTGGCAGCCGCTGCTGTTCGAAGGCATCCGCATTGATCACGGGCTGAGTGAAGATCAGGTCGTGAGCCCTTTTTACGACCCGATGCTGGGCAAGATCATCGCCCATGGCGCCACGCGGGAAGAGGCCCGGCGCAAACTGCTGCGAGCGGTGCAGGGCTGCGTCCTGCTCGGGGTGCAGACCAATCAGCGCTTGCTGGCAAGCATTCTCCGGCATCCGGCGTTTGTTGCCGCGCAAGTTGATACCGGCTTCATACCACAGCATATGCAGGACGATCCCTGCCTCAAACCCGGCGAACCGACGCTGGCCTGTGTGGCGGTCGCCGCCGCGCTGTTTTACCAGGGCTCGGCCAGCCAGCACCCCTCGAAACTGGCGGGCTGGAGCAATACCGGGCCCGAACGGCGGCGTTATCTGTTAGGCGTGGGACAGCAGATGATCGAAGTGGACCTCACCCGCAATGGCGCACGCTTGGACCTGATAATCGCCAGCCAGGCCTTCAGCCTGCAGATCCTCGACTACGATGGCCGCTCGGCCTGGGTGGAGACCAGCGGCGTGCGCGGTCATTATGTCTGCCACCACGAGGGCAAGAGTCTGTGGCTGCACAGCGAACAGGGTGCGCTGCAGTTCATCGACCGGACCCACGACGTCATCGTTGGACCGGGCGTCGTACGCAGCGGCACTATCCGGGCACCGATGGACGGATCGATTGTCGATGTATTAGTCAGCGAAGGTGCTACCGTCAGCCAGGGCCAGTTATTGATGGTCTTGGAGGCAATGAAAATGGAACACCCGCTCAAGGCGTCTATCGACGGGGTGATTCGCCAGATTCAGGTGGTGCGCGGTGATCAGGTCAAAGGGCGGCAGGTACTGGTCGAACTCGCACCGTTGGACGGACCGGGCTGAATGTGACTACGCTAGGTTCGAAATGGATCAACAACTGGGTAACAGGAGCTTTAAATGCCGCACTGGCTGGTGATTGATCTGGAAGCCACGACCGAGGAAGGTGGCTGGCCGGTGGCCGAGATGGAAATCATCGAAATCGGCGCCACACTGGTCAATCAGGATGGACGGGAGCTGGATCACTTCGAGCGTTTTGTGCGGCCGGTGCGTCGGCCGTTGCTGACCCACTTTTGCCGGGAACTGACCCACATCAGCCAGAGCAACATCGACAGTGCCGCGCCGCTGACCGAAGTCTGGCCGATGTTCGAACGCTGGCTTGGGCACCATCGGGCGCGCATTGTCGGCTGGGCCAGTTGGGGCGATTACGATCGCCAGCAACTGGAACAGGAGTGGCGGCAGCATCAATTGACCAGCGCGCTCACCGCCCTGCCCTACGTCAACCTCAAGCAGCGTTTTGCCCAGGCGCGCCAACTGCAACGTGCGCCTGGCCTCAATGGCGCACTGCAACTGGCGGGCATGCAGTTCAGCGGCCAACAACACCGAGCCCTGGTGGACGCCCGCAACACGGCCCGGCTGCTGCCGCTGATTCTGCCCAACTGAAGCTCACGGGGCGCATGTAACGCCTGCCCTAAAGCGGATGACGGCGTTTTCAAGCTTGGGCATACTGGCCCACCCCTTTTTGCCCTTTTTTTTAATCCCACTTCGAGGAATCGCCATGTTCAAAGTCAACGAATACTTCGACGGCACCGTTAAATCCATCGCCTTCAGCCAGGCTGAAGGCCAGGCGACCATCGGCGTAATGGCTGCAGGGGAATACGAATTCGGCACCGCGCAACGGGAAATCATGCACGTCATTTCCGGCAGCCTGAGCGTCAAACTTCCCGACAGCAGCGACTGGGAAACCTTCAGCACCGGCAGCCAGTTCAATGTACCGGCCAACAGCAAGTTCCAGCTGAAAGTCGCGGTGGACACGGCTTATCTGTGTGAGTACCGCTGAATATAGATTTACCGCCGCGCAGACACTGTGGGACCGGCTTTAGCCGGTCCCACAGATAGGCATTCACCCCATTGATGAACGGTGGCGCGCCGGATCTCAAACCAGCTCTTCCCCCTGCGCATTGAACTGCAACGCCGCCAACCGCGCATACAGCGCATTGCTGGCAATCAACTGCTGATGCGTGCCTATCGCCACCAGACGCCCCTGATCAATTACCGCGATGCGGTCAGCGTTCTGCACTGTGGCCAGCCGGTGGGCGATGACCAGCGTCGTGCGACCCTTCATCAGGCTCGGCAATGCCTGTTGAATCAGGTGTTCACTTTGCGCGTCCAGCGCGCTTGTGGCCTCGTCAAGGAGCAGAATCGGCGCATCCACCAGCAACGCTCGAGCGATGGCCAGCCGTTGTCGCTGCCCGCCCGAGAGGCCGACACCGCCGTCCCCCAGATGAGTCTGATAACCGTTGGCCATCTGCTGGATGAATTCATGTGCGTGGGCGATACGGGCGGCGGCCTCGACCTGTTCTGGCGTGGCGTCAGGGTTGCCATAGCGGATATTTTCTTCGACGCTGCCGAAAAACAGCGCCGGGGTCTGGGACACCAAGGCAAAGCAGCGGCGCAGATCGGCAGGATCCAGCTGTGCGATGGGCAATCCATCCAGCAGGATCCTGCCTTGCTGCGGGTCATAGAAACGCAGCAGCAAATCAAACAAGGTCGACTTGCCTGCCCCGGAAGGCCCGACCAGGGCCAGGGTTTCGCCGGGCCTGATGTCCAGCGTCAGGTTGTCCAGCGCATTGCGCTCGGGCCGCGACGGGTAGGCAAAGCACACGCCCTGCAATTCAAGCCCGCCTGCGACTGGCTCGGGCAGACGCAGCAGGTCGCTGACCGGCGGGGTGATTTCACTTCTGGCCTGCAGCAGTTCTGAAATACGCTCCGCTGCACCTGCAGCCCTTTGCAGTTCACCGATCACCTCACTCAAGGTGCCAAAAGCGCTGCCCACGATCAGCGCGTAAAACACGAACGCCGCCAGTTCGCCGCTGGAAATCGTGCCCTGGATCACGTCCATGCCGCCGACCCACAACATCACCGCCACCGCGCCCAACACCAGCACGATGACCAGGGTGATCAGCCAGGAGCGTTGCAGAATCCGCTTGCGTGCGGTTTCAAAAGCGTCTTCAGCGGTGCGGGCGAAACGCTGCTTGTCCTGCTGTTGATGGTTGTAGGCTTGCACCGTCTTGATCTGCCCCAGCGCCTCGGCAACGTAGCTGCCCACATCGGCCACGCGGTCCTGGCTTTCTCTGGACAGGCTGCGCACCCGGCGACCGAAGATCAGAATCGGGGCCAGCACCAGAGGCAGTGCGACCACCACGATGCTGGTCAGCTTGGGGTTGGTGATGAACAGCAGGATGATCCCGCCAATCACCATCAGGGCATTGCGCAAAAACATCGACAGCGATGAGCCGATCACCGATTGCAGCAACGTGGTATCGGCGGTCAGCCGGGACTGGATTTCCGAGCTGCGGTTGTTCTCGTAAAAGCCCGGATGCAGATTGATCAGATGATCGAAGACTTTTTTACGCAGATCGGCGACCACCCGCTCGCCAATCCACGACACCAGATAAAAACGCATGAAGGTGCCGACCGCCAGGCCCAGGATCAGCAGCATGAACAAGCCGATGGACTGGTTGAGCAGATGCGGCGAACGGGTCATGAAACCCTGATCGATCATCAACTTGATGCCCTGCCCTATGGACAGGGTGATGCCCGCGGTGACGATCAGCGCCAGCAAGGCGCCAAACGCCTGCCAGCGGTAAGGGGCAATGAAGCGGGCGGCCAGACGAATCGCCTGACGTTGACGACTGGAAAGCAACGAAGCCATGGACAATGGACCTGCGGGTAAGGCTGAGGCGACAAAGCGTACACCGGTAACGCCCGGTTCAGTGAACGGCTTTGTGCCGTGACAGCCAGGCCACCACCGGGCGGAGCCACTGAACTCTGGCCCTGAACACCAGTCTGCTCATCTACGACCACAGCCGTTGCGGTTAAGAAGTGATTGATCTAAGCGCAGGCTGGCGGTTTCCCATCGATTCTGGTGGAGTTAAGAACGATTGATGGGCCGCAATGCTTTGGGCGCGTTTTCATCGATCGGCAATACACAGCGCGACACCTGATGAAGGAGACAGGCCATGAGCTTGCAAGACAACAGCAATCAAGTCCCGGTCGTTCGAGCAACGCCGACGCTACCCGTAGGCGGTGCCGTACTTGATGAGAACGGGCAGGAAATCCTGATTACTGAAGAAATGGTTCAGGCTGCCTGTCAGGAGTGCGACAAGAACTGGGTCACACCTGACAAGCAGGACTGAAGTACAGGATGAGAACAAGAGTGAGCACTATCCCGAATTCTGAACCCGACGTCGTGTCGGGTTTTTTATGCCTGGAGTGTCAGCCTGCGGCAATGTTCAGATCGCCGGAACAACGCTCGCACCCAGCGCTGAAACCAATTGTTGCAAGCGCTCTGACTGACCCTTGATCTTCACACTCAAGCCTTCGATTTCACGACGCGGCGGATAGTGCTTGCGCAGCATGTCGAAGGCTACGGGCTGGCTCAGGCTGCCCACCAGACTGCGTCGAAAATCCGCGTCGTCACGGCGCGGGTCATATACGCCCCGGCACAGCATGTTCAAGGCCCAGTCGGGATCCGTGCCAGCATCCAGAGTGACCTGCGCCAGCCAGGGCTGCGGCAGCAGATCGGCGAGATGGATCGGCGCGGCCTGGCCCAGATACGCGCAGAGCGCCTGATAAATCTGCGCCGTGCCACGCTGACGGCCGTCGAGGCTGTAACCGGCAATATGCGCAGTGGCGATCACACACAGATCAGCCAACGCGACGTTGACAGTGGGCTCGCCTTCCCAGACATCCAGCACTGCTTGCAAGTCCTCGCGCTCAAGCAGCGTGTCATGCAGCGCCGCGTTGTCCACCACCGCGCCACGGCTGGCGTTGATCAGCCAGGCGCCCTGCTTGAGCTGCTGCAGATGCGGGGCATCCAACAAATGCCAGGTCGGCTCGACGCCGGTTTTGTTCAATGGGGTGTGCAGGCTGATCACATCGCAACGCTGCAGGATCTCGTCGAGGCTGACAAAATCGCCACCTTCGGCCCGCTGCCGGGGCGGATCGCAGACCAGTACATTCCAGCCCAACCCGGTGAGCACCTTGACCAGCCGACCACCGACCTGCCCGGCACCGACCACGCCATAGGTGCGTTGCGCCAGATCAACGCCTTCGATTTCCGCCAGGGTCAGCAGGCTGCCGAGCACGTAGTCCACCACTCCACGCGCATTGCAGCCTGGCGCACTGGACCACTGGATTCCTACCTGCTGGAAATAATCCAGATCCAGGTGATCGGTGCCGATGGTGCACGTGCCGACGAAGCGCACGGCGCTGCCTTCGAGCAACGCTTGTGTGACCGGGGTTACCGAGCGCACCAGCAGAACATCGGCATCGGCCACCGCCGCCCGGTCAATGGAGCGGCCCGGCAGACGCGTGATCTCGCCGAAATGGGCAAAGAACGCATCGAGCAGCGGAATATTTTCGTCAGCAACAATTCGCATGGTGTACTCCCTGAAGTCGGCGGCAGTTTAGGCATCGATCGTTGCGCAAAGTAAGGTACACAAACTTTCGATCAGGAACGCAATCCTTGTGGGAGCGGTGCTTGCCCGCGATAGGGGCACGGCGATCCAAAGCGATTGCGTCCAGCCTTATCGCGGGCAAGCACCGCTCCCACAGGTTTGGCTATCAATCCAGCTTCTTGCGAATCCAGTACAGGAAGGTGCCGTCCACCGTCTGCTGGTCCACAAGATCATGGCCCAGGAAGACGCAGAACTTGGGGATATCCCGCCGGGTTGACGGGTCGGTGGCGATGACTTTGAGCAAACCACCGGCCTGCAGGTCGCGGACCTTCTGATGCAGCATCATGACCGGCTCAGGGCAGTTGAGACCACTGGCGTCAAGGATGGCATCAGGTTGGTTTTCAATGGGATCAGACATAGGCGCTCCGGAAACTGGCGGGCATTATCCCTTGATCAGGGGCTGCATCCAAGCGCTTCGCTAGCCGCTGAACGCATCCTTTATAAAGCCTGGCGCAATGTAGCGCTCGTAGTGGGCTTCGGAGAGCAGGAAGAATTCCCGATCGATGGCATCGCGCAGATCCGGTAGCGGCCAGTCACGAAACTCCGGCAGCAGCGCCAGCCCGTAAGCCTCGATATTGCTGATGACCCGCGCACCCCGGGCAATCAGTTGATAAGCCCAGCAATACGCCGACTGGTTGGGCACAAAGCGAATCTTGCGCAGTTCCAGTTGCTGACGCAGCTTGCCAGCATCGAAGACTTCCAGCTTGGCGGTCATGACCTGCACCAACAGCTGTTCGAGCCTGAGCCACACCGCTCTTTTGCCGGCCTCGTCGTAGCCGTTCCAGTTGATCACTTCATGATGGAAACGCTTGCAGCCACGGCACACCAGATCCCCGTAAACAGTGGAGCACAGGCCGACGCAGGGCGTTTTGATGATTTGATTTGGCATGACAGACAAGGCAGCAACAGGCGAGAACGAGTGCGCATATTAGCCCTTTGTCTAACGGTGTTCACCCCCGAAGGTGTAGGGCTAACTTACCTTTACGCAAGATTTGCCGTAGAATCAGCGAGCCTTTTAAGGCGCCAATGTCCGTTGGAAGCTGTTTTCAAAGCGTCACGAGCACAGTCAAAGTAACCCCGCAGCCGGTGTTGACGCAGGTTTCAAGCCCTCGTCAACACTTCATCAGCCGCCCTGCAGGCGTAAAACTTTGAAAACAGCTTCTGTAAGGAATTGCCGAAACCCTGGCCAAGGAACTCGAAAAGTTTCGTAGCGCAGGCTTCGGGCAATTGCTGGATGAGCGTCCCGGACACCCATTTGGGACCACTGATGAGGGTAATACTGTGCTTGAAGCCTACCGTAAACACATCGAAGAGCGTGCCGCCCAGGGTATCGTGCCCCAGCCGCTTAACGCCGAACAAACTGCAGGCCTGATCGAGCTGCTGAAGAATCCCCCGGCTGGCGAAGAAGCTTTCCTTGTCGATCTGATCACCAACCGCATTCCGCCTGGCGTTGACGAAGCTGCCTACGTCAAAGCCGGTTTCCTGTCGGCCCTGGCCAAGGGTGAAGTCACCTCGCCACTGATCGACAAAAAACGCGCTGTTGAACTGCTCGGCACCATGCAGGGCGGCTACAACATCGTGACAATGGTCGATCTGCTCGACGATGCCGAGTTGTCAGCGGTCGCTGCAGAACAACTGAAGCACACCCTGCTGATGTTCGACGCGTTCCATGACGTTGCCGAAAAAGCCAAGTACGGCAATGCCAATGCGCAAGCCGTGCTGCAATCCTGGGCTGACGGCGAATGGTTCAAGAAGCGTCCGACCCTGGCTGACAAAATCAGCCTGCGCGTATTCAAGGTCACCGGCGAAACCAACACCGACGACCTGTCCCCTGCCCCGGATGCCTGGTCGCGTCCTGATATTCCGCTGCACGCCCTGGCCATGCTGAAAATGGCCCGTGACGGTATCGTGCCGGACGTACAAGGCTCCATCGGCCCGATGAAGCAGATCGAAGAAATGCGCGGCCAAGGCTTCCCGATCGCCTACGTTGGCGATGTGGTCGGCACCGGTTCTTCGCGTAAATCGGCCACCAACTCGGTGCTGTGGTTCTTCGGCGACGACGTTCCTTACGTCCCGAACAAGCGCGCTGGCGGTTTCTGCTTCGGCAGCAAAATCGCTCCGATCTTCTACAACACCATGGAAGATGCCGGCGCACTGCCAATCGAATTCGACGTCAGCAACATGAACATGGGCGACGTCATCGACCTGTACCCGCACGCAGGCAAAGTCTGCAAGCACGGCACTGATGAAGTCCTGACCACCTTCGAGATGAAGACCCCGGTTCTGTTGGACGAAGTTCGTGCTGGCGGTCGTATCCCGCTGATCATCGGCCGCGGCCTGACCGACAAGGCTCGCGCCGAACTGGGTCTGGGTCCTACCGATCTGTTCAAGCTGCCTGAGCCTCCAGCCGAAAGCGACAAGGGTTACACCCTGGCGCAGAAGATGGTCGGCAAGGCCTGCGGTCTGCCGGAAGGCAAAGGTGTTCGTCCAGGTACGTACTGCGAACCGAAGATGACCACCGTCGGCTCCCAGGACACCACTGGCCCGATGACCCGCGACGAGCTAAAAGACCTGGCCTGCCTGGGTTTCTCGGCCGATCTGGTCATGCAGTCGTTCTGCCACACTGCGGCCTATCCGAAGCCGATTGACGTCACCACGCACCACACGCTGCCTGACTTCATCATGACCCGTGGCGGCGTTTCCCTGCGTCCGGGTGACGGCATCATCCACAGCTGGCTGAACCGCATGCTGCTGCCGGACACCGTCGGCACCGGTGGTGACTCCCACACCCGTTTCCCGATGGGCATCTCCTTCCCGGCCGGTTCCGGTCTGGTTGCGTTTGCCGCTGCCACCGGCGTGATGCCGCTGGACATGCCGGAATCGATCCTGGTGCGCTTCAAAGGCAAGATGCAACCTGGTATCACCCTGCGTGACCTGGTTCACGCCATTCCTTACTTCGCTATCCAGTCGGGCTTGCTGACGGTGGAGAAGAAAGGCAAGAAGAACGCGTTCTCCGGTCGCATCCTGGAAATCGAAGGCCTGGATGATCTGAGCATCGAGCAGGCATTCGAACTGTCCGACGCTTCGGCCGAGCGCTCTGCTGCCGGTTGCACCATCAAGCTGTCCAAAGAGTCGATCACCGAGTACCTGAACTCCAACATCACCCTGCTGCGCTGGATGATCGGCGAAGGCTACGGCGATGTACGGACTCTGGAACGTCGTGCTCAAGCAATGGAAGCCTGGGTAGCCAACCCTGAGCTGATGGTTGCCGATGCTGACGCCGAATACGCTGAAATCATCGAAATCGACCTGGCTGACGTCAAAGAGCCTGTGCTCTGCGCGCCAAACGACCCGGACGACGCCCGTCTTCTGTCCAGCGTTGCTGGCGAGAAGATCGACGAAGTGTTCATCGGTTCGTGCATGACCAACATCGGCCACTTCCGCGCTGCGGGCAAGTTGCTGGATCAGGTCAAGGGCCAGCTGCCAACGCGTTTGTGGCTGTCGCCGCCAACCAAGATGGACGCTCACCAGTTGACCGAAGAGGGTTACTACGGCATCTATGGCAAGGCTGGCGCGCGCATGGAAATGCCGGGTTGCTCGCTGTGCATGGGTAACCAGGCACGGGTTGAGCCGAACTCGACAGTGGTTTCCACGTCGACCCGTAACTTCCCGAACCGTCTGGGTGACGGCGCGAATGTCTACCTGGCTTCGGCCGAACTGGCATCCGTTGCGTCGATCCTGGGTCGCCTGCCGACCGTCGAGGAATACATGGAGTACGCGAAGCAGATCGATACCATGGCAGCGGACGTGTACCGCTACCTGAGCTTCGATCAGATCGCCGAGTTCCGTGAAGTCGCAGCGAACGCCAAGATCCCGGTTGTTCAAGCGTAAAACGCAACGCAGCGTCATAAAAACCCCATCCTTGTGATGGGGTTTTTTATGCCTGAGCGAATGTCGCAGGAGGGGGCCGGCTGGGTGTACATATCCGGTATCAACGTATGTCGCAATCCTGTTGGAGCGAGGCTTGCCCGCGATAAGGTTTCGTTGTTTACCTGCAGAATCGCGTCCAGCCTTAGCGCGGGCAAGCCTCGCTCCAACAGGCATTGGTACCACCCATAAAAAAACCCCACATCTCACGATGCAGGGTTTTTCGTTACCAGCGAGTCAAACTATCAAACCGCGATAGCCTGCCCACTCATGGCCAGGTCCAGCAGCTCGCGGTTGGCCACGGCATACATCGCGTAGTCCGTACCGCTGGCCGCACGAATGTCGACCAGCATGGCACGCCAGCGCTCGACCATCGCACTGTGCTGCTCAAGCCACAGATTCAGGCGCTCCTCGATATCTTCAGGGCCATCGGCCATTTGCAGGACCGAGATAGTGATTGCCCGCTGCTGCCAGTCAATGTCATCGCGGAACGCTTCACGAGCCAGCGCTTGCCAGTTGTTTTCCACCGGCAGGCTGCTGATCTGCTGCAGATACCAGGTCACGTCCAGCGCACTGCCCACAGCGAAGTAAGCCTTGGCCACGTCGGCAGCATTCTGCCCGGTGACGTCGGAGGCTTCGATGATCGGCAGCAAGGTGTACAAGTGACTGGTCCCGGCAACCATGCGCGCCAGCAACTCGGGCACGCCGGCCTGGACGTATGCCTGATAACGGGTCTGCCAGACTTCACGGGTCGGGCCTTCGAGCAACTCGTCGAGTTTCAGGCCAAGGGCGGCAATGTGCGGACCGAAGTGCGCGACGTCACGCCCGGCATCCAGCTCGTTGCGACGGCTGCGCAGGAACCAGCGCGTGGCGCGCCGACCCAGACGCATCAACTCGTCCATCAAGGCCAGCTGGATATCGGCGGGTACTTTGTAGTCCAGCGCTTCGATCTGACGGAACCAGTGCGGCAGGTGGAAGATGTCGCGCACGATCACGTAAGCACCCGCCACGTTGGCCGCGCTCATGCCAGTGGACTCTTTGAGCCGCTGCACGAAGGTGATGCCCATATGGTTGACCAGATCGTTGGAGATCTGGGTGCTGACGATTTCGCGCTTCAGACGGTGCTGACGCATGGCATCGGAGAACTTGGCGCCCAGTGAAGGCGGGAAAGCGGTCTCCATGTCGCGTGCCAGATAATCATCATCCGGAACACGGGATTCCAGCAGCGCTTCGTTCAGGTCGATCTTGCTGTAGGAAATCAACACCGACAGCTCCGGGCGGGTCAAGCCATGACCGGCCGCAATGCGCTCGTTGATCTGCTCTTCAGCCGGCAGAAACTCGATGGCGCGGTCCAGCTTGCCGCGTGCTTCAAGGTCAGCCATCAGACGTTTGTATTCAGCGATCCGCTCGTAGGCACGACGGGCAGCCATGGACAACGCCTGGGTCTGCTTGTAGTTGTTGCCCAACACCAGATTGCCGACTTCGTCGGTCATGCTTTCCAGCAGCTGGTTACGCTGCTTTTCAGTCATGTCACCGGCCTGCACCACTTCGTTGAGCAGGATTTTGATGTTCACTTCGTGGTCGGAGCAGTCCACGCCCGCAGCGTTGTCAATGAAGTCGGTGTTGGAGCCACCACCATTGAGGCCGAACTCGACGCGACCCAGCTGGGTCATGCCCAGGTTGCCGCCCTCGCCCACCACTTTGCAGCGCAGTTCGTTACCGTTGACCCGCAGTGCGTCGTTGGCCTTGTCGCCCACATCGGCGTGGCTTTCTTCGCTGGATTTGACGTAAGTGCCAATGCCGCCGTTCCACAGCAGATCCACCGGCGCCTTGAGCAGCGCATTGAGCAGTTCGGTCGGGGTCAGCTTGTCGGCCTTGATGTCGAAGCGTTCTTTCATCTGCGGCGTGATGGCGATGCTTTTCGCGCTGCGCGGGAAGATGCCGCCACCGGCTGACATGAGGCTGGTGTCGTAATCCATCCAGGACGAACGCGGCAGGTCGTATAAACGCTGGCGCTCGACGAAGCTGCTGGCCGGTTCCGGGTTTGGATCGATGAAGATGTGCAAGTGGTTGAAAGCCGCGACCAGCTGCAGTTTGTCGGACATCAACAAGCCGTTGCCGAACACGTCACCGGCCATGTCGCCGATGCCGATCACGCTGATGCTGTCTTGCTGAACATTGATGCCGCGCTCACGGAAGTGACGCTGCACACCGACCCACGCGCCTTTGGCGGTAATGCCCATTTTCTTGTGGTCATAACCCGCCGAGCCGCCCGAAGCAAAGGCGTCGCCCAGCCAGAAACCGTAATCAATGGCGATGCCGTTGGCGATGTCGGAAAAAGTCGCGGTGCCTTTGTCAGCCGCCACGACCAGGTACGGGTCATCGTCGTCATGACGCACGACATTGGCCGGAGGTACCAGACCGCCTTCTTTGAGGTTGTCAGTGATGTCCAGCAGACCCGAGATGAAGATCCGATAGCAGGCGATGCCTTCGGCCTGGATATCATCGCGACTGCCGCCCAATGGCAGGCGACGCGGCAGGAAGCCACCCTTGGCACCGACCGGTACGATCACCGAGTTTTTCACGTGCTGGGCTTTTACCAGGCCGAGCACTTCAGTGCGGAAATCTTCTTCACGGTCAGACCAGCGCAGGCCACCGCGAGCGACGTTGCCGAAACGCAGGTGCACGCCTTCGACGCGGGGCGAGTAGACAAAGATTTCAAACTTCGGCACCGGCTTGGGCAGCTCGGGGATCAGGCGCGGGTTGAACTTGAAGCTGAAGTAGCTCTTGCTCTGGCCATTGGCGTCCGGCTGATAGAAGTTGGTGCGCTGAGTGGCTTTGATCAGGTCCAGATAACGACGCAGGATACGGTCTTCGTTGAGCACCTGAACATCGTCCAGGGCGGTCAGAATCGCCTGTTCCAGGCGCAGTTGCTTGTCGTCCAGATCGTCGGTGGCCAGTTTGCGGGCCAGATAGAAACGGGTCTTGAACAGCCGGGTCAGCTCACGGGCGATGTCCGTGTGGTTGTTCAGCGTGCTGGCGATGTAGCCCAGGTCAAAGCCCAGACGAATCTGTTTAAGGTAACGGGCATACGCACGCAGCAACGCCACGTCGCGCCAAGGCAGACCAGCGGTTAGCACCAGACGGTTGAACGCATCGTTTTCGGCATCGCCACGCACGATGTGGACGAAAGCGTCCTGCAGGGTATCGTTGAGCTGCTGGATGTCGATTTCCAGACCTTCGGCCGCGGTGAACGCAAAATCGTGAATCCAGAACTCACGGCCATTGGTATGGCGCAGGCGATACGGGAATTCACCCAGCACGCGCAGCCCGAGGTTTTCCAGAATCGGCAATACGTCGGACAGGGCCAGCGGGGTGTCGGCGTGATACAGCTTGCAGTGCAGCTGCGCCTTGTCGCCGGACAGCGGCTGGTAGAAGCTCATCACCAGCGGATTGGCTTCGCTCAGACTCAACAGGTGTTGCATGTCGACCACAGCCGAATGCGCGGCAAAGCGCTCGCGATAACCCGCTGGAAAGCCTTTCGGGAAATCCGCCAGCACGTTGGTGCCGTGGGCTTCGCCGAGGCTTTCAACCACCAGGCTGGAATAATCATCCTTCCACGAACGGCAGGCCTGAATGACCTCGTTTTCAAGCTGCACCGGGTCGATGTTGAGGTTGACCTTGGGGTCCACCCGCAGAATCAGCTGCACACGCGCCAGTACTGATTCGGAGAAGAACGTCCAGAATTCGCAATCCGTGGCCTTGAGACGCTCCATCAGCACTTGCTGGATTTTCTGCCGCACTTCAGTGGAGTAGATGTCGCGTGGCACATAGGCCAGGCAGTAGCAGAAACGACCGTACGGGTCTTTGCGCAGGAACACGCGAATCTTGTTGCGCTCCTGGATCTGCACGATGGACATCACGGTGTTGAACAGCTCGTCCACCGGAGTCTGGAACAGGTCGTCGCGAGGCAGCACTTCCACCACCTGCGCCAGTTCCTTGCCCAGGTGCGCCTTGGGATGGAAGCCGGAGCGACGCTCGATCTCCGCAACCTTGCGACGGATGTAAGGAATTTCCCGCACGCTTTCGCCGTACACCGACGAGGTATACAGGCCCATGAAGCGGCATTCCTTGATGACCTTGCCGGACGCGTCGATCTGGCGGATCGAGACAAAATCCGGGTAGGCCGGACGATGCACGCGGCTTGGCTGTGCGGCTTTGGCGAACGACAGCAGCATCGGCTCCTGCAGGTAATTCACTGCATAACCTTCGATGTGCAGGTCTTCGGTGCTCAAGCCTGCGCGCAAACGCTTGGTCAGGCCCAGGAACGAGGATTCGTCATACACCAGCTGGCCGCCGTCGGCCTCGCTGCGCACTTCAAATTCTTCGTAGCCGAGAAAGGTGAAGTGGTTATTCACCAACCACTGCAGAAACGCCTTGATTTCGGACTTCTCGTCCTCATCCACGCCGTACTGCGCCGAATCGATACCCGCCAACAGCTCGTGCAGACGGGCTTTCATGGGTTCGAAATCTTCCACTGCCACCCGCACTTCGCCGAGCACTTGCTCCAGCTCGCGGGCCAGCACGTTCAACTCGCTGGCGTTGGCGCAGCGGTCGATTTCCAGGTACATCAGCGATTCTTGCAGGATGCCTTCGCCGCTGGTGCCCTTGGGCAGCAGCTCGACCAGCTCGCCCTTGCTGCCGCGGCGCACGCTCAGCACCGTGGTTTGCAGGGTATGAATGCTGTAACCGCGGCGGTTCAGCTCGGTCCGCACCGAATCCACCAGAAACGGCAGATCGTGATGCAGCACTTCGACGGCAGTGTGTGTCGATTGCCAGCCATGACGTTCGTAATCGGGGTTATACACACGCACCTGCGGGGTGCCGTGTTCGAAACGTTCAAGCAGACGCCAGGCCGACAAGGTACAGCCAGCCAGATCAGACAAGCGACGCTGGGTCAGTTCATCGAGGGAAATAATGCCGAAGAATTGCTCAGCGAACAGCGCCACTTGTGGCAGTGCCTGTTCACTGATGTGCTGCGCCAGCGCCGATTGCAGTTGATGCTGAAAGTCTGGCTTGCTGGCTGCGGTGAAGAACGCCATCTGAGGTACTCCGCTTGTGCTTTTTTAGAAGGAAGCTTGAAGGAAGTGTTGCTTGCACATGCTGTGCCTGGATAAAACGGCAGAGACACAGCTTAGGCCAAAGAACTAACGCTTGCCGTGAACGACTCGTCACATTCAATTTTCCAAACCGGCGACTGAACGCCCCTTTTGGGGACAGGACATCTGAGCGACCGTTCATCTGCCATCCAGCTTAACGACAGCGGGCCCGACGATACTTGCGGTGCTGCGACATATTCGGTCATTTGCTTGCGCTGGGCACTTGCCCTGACCACTGTACGTTTCGTTAAAGGTCGCCAGCATTAAGGCAGCAAAAAAAAGCCAGTACAGGCAGAATTCCCAATCGACCGAATCTCCAGCAGGACTTCAACATGCAAATCACCACCGACAGTTTCATCTTCAACCCCTGCGATGAGGAAGAAGACAACATGGCGCTGGCCTGCTGTCATGGCAGCAATGGGGAGTTGTTTCTGCTGGCGCGCTTCCCGGATGAAGACGAAGTCGACATAACCTTCATCGACGACACCATTCATGTCAGTTCAAACCTGAAAGTAACCTTCAACGCCGAACGCCTGCTGGTAGAAATTAACGCGGCCGATGCCGTATCGCTGGGCGGTGAGACTCGCTACGAGATCAGCCACAACACGCCCGCCAACGAACTGCGCGACCTGGACGAGACCTTGCAGCTTATCCTCAAGAATGTCGGCACCTTCGTCAGCGAGATCAGTTAGGACGCCTGGACGTCCAAAGAGCCGCCAACAATTGCCGCCGCCGGGCCTCGCCCTGCTCAACGGCGGTGACCAATTCTTCCACTTCACGGGTGAAGGCTTGACCACCGTCCATGGCCAGGTAGCGGACGTGGAGGATGATATCGGTGAGCGAATCAAGGAGTGCGCCTTGCCGCTCAGAAGCATGGCGCGGGAAGCTCAGGTTCCAGCGGGAAACCGCCCCGGTGCCCTCGAACGGGAAGTAACGCTCATCGCCAAAGTCGAGTATGAACATCCCGTGATCGTCAACAGCGGTGGAAATACCGATCTGCTGTTGAGCCCTGGGGTTAAACACGATATGCGTCGGCGCAATATTTTCGCCCTCTTTCTCCTGCGGCAGCTCACCCGCTTCTTTATAGAGATAGCGAACACCAGGCATGTCGGGTTTGAGCAGGGTGCTGCTGGTCTGCTGCGTCAGCATCACCCGCGCGTCCTCATAGGGCCCGAGCACGGCGGGTATCGACACGGAAACACGGGTCAACTGGCGCAGGTAATGACCGGGGTAATCCTTGTCAAAGAGCGATGCTTTAAGATCAAAAGTAATTTTCCCCTTGTCGTGCAACTGATTAATCACTGCCTCCCAGCCCGTAGCCAACGGCCGAGTGGCTTGGCTCTGCGTGCCGGGATCGTAGTCCTTGAGCAGGCTTTTCAGCGAAACAGTTTTGGTCAACTCCAGCCTGCGCTCGTGTCGGGACAGGAATGCCGACTCCATCTGCAGCAAGCCCAGCTTCAGGGTCTCCCCCGCAGTCAGTCCAAAACGGTTATCCGCCCAGGCGTTGGTGGAAATGAAGCGGGTATCGCGGTCACCGATTTCGTACTGCCAGCACGCCTCGGTGGCCAGGCACATCGACAATACGGCATCGTAGGCCTGGAAATATAACGTCGACATCTGGCTCAGCAGCCATTGATACAAGGCGGGCCCCGCCGCGCGATTTTTAAGAAAGGTGTAGTAATCCTGCGCCTGTTGCAGGGCCTTGGCCGCTTGCTCGCCGCTGGTTTTTGCGGCAGCGATGGCGGTGTCCTGGGCGACAATCTGCAAGTCGATGGCAGCCAGCTCTTGCTCGGCCTGGCGGGCGAGAAATTGCCACTCTACGCGCCGGCGGCGGTATTGCTCGCTGATGAGATAGCGGTCTGCTTCCAGCGCGCAAATGGCTGCTGCGCCCTGCGCCAGAGAGGCAACTGCCGAAGTGTACCCGGATGGCCGAAACCCGCCGGGGCACGTAGGCGCCCACTGACAACAACTCATCGAGCTGGTCAGTACTCAGCCCGGTGCGCAGGCAAAACGTCTGGGTATCGGTCAGCGCATAGCTGTCAGTGATGCCAAAGTTGTCCTTGAAAAAATCCGCAGCCGAAGAGGCGCTTGCACGTTCGATCCGGCCGGATCTGGGGTTGATACAAGGCCTGCCGAGCACCCGCGAGTCAGCACCGGTTTGCGCCAGAACACTATACGGCGCTTCCACCAAAAGCCCCTGCTGCACTGGCCCAAGGCCTGTATCCTGAATAAGCGCGATGTCTGAAAGCAGCGAATGCAAGCCGGGTTCCTTGAAGTACGGATAGGTCGGGTCCGCGGCCCGGATTGGGCCACCCGGCAGGCGCTGTTTTCGCTCAAGGACGTAGTTGATCTGCTGCTGATAGCGCTCGTAGGGCAGCGCGAAGGGATAGCGGGTCTCCAGCAGTACGTCGTCCACGGATTTGTCGTTGAGGCTGATGCCGTCGAGATAATTGCGAATCGAGGTGTGCAGAATCTCGTTGACCAGCACCAGGGTCGGTTCAATACGATTGAGTGCGGTGTGGTCCAGCATCAGGCCAGCCAGATCAGGCCGCCGGGACGCTAGCGTGACGGCGCTGTCCTTGTCGCCCATGGCTTCAACGGCCGCCGTTTCGCGGTAAAGATCGGCCAGATAGGCAATCGGCGAGGTGGTGGCTTCGATGGCGTCAGGTGGACAGTGGTTGGCCCAGTCAGGGTTGAACATGTCGGTGTAGGTCGGCGCATCGACCAGACCCTTGATCCCGCTGTCGCTGCGCACGGCACGACGCACTGATGCGGTCAGCCTCTGCTCGCGGAATTGCCGGGCGACCATCGCGGTCATGGCAATCGCGTGGGCGTGCAAGCTGCGCGCGTCCGAAATATGCAGCAACGGGTCGGCCTTGAGCAATTGCGCAGTATTGCTTCTGGCAATGCTGAACACCGAGGTGAATTGCTCGCTGAGTGTGGCCTGGCGGGCCTGAGGCTGATCGAGCTTTTTCAGCAGCACACTCAAAGCCGAATCCGGCTTGCCGGTATTGCCTACAGCTTTATTTTTCACGTCAGCAGTACTCTTCCTGAGCGTTTTTCTTCCCTGTAACGGTCACTGCGTGAAGGCCGCTTTCATAGTTGAAAGCAAAGCACCAATCAAAGCGGGCACAAGGCAAAATGGACAAACGGCTGAACGCTCATTCTTGATATCCCCCTACGACCCGCGACTTGGACGGTTTTTGTTTTTCAAGAGGATGACGAATGCGCATTACCGCGCCCTTTGTAGGAAAACTCCCAAACAATCGTGGCTTTATGCTCTAACCCCATAAAAAACCCCCACAGCCATTAGTCGCCAACCCCCTCCATGGATTAAAGTAACGCCCCCAGCTTTTGTGTCGAATGACACCGCTGATCACTCCTTGCCAGGAACCGTCACCGATGGAACATCGTGAAGCGCTGATTGCGCTGCGAACCTTTCTTTCCACGCAGATCCTCGGCCAGGAAAAACTGATTGAGCGCTTGCTGATCGCCTTGCTCGCCGACGGCCATATGCTGGTCGAAGGCGCCCCTGGTCTGGCCAAGACCAAAGCGATCAAGGAACTGGCCGAAGGCATCGAAGCACAGTTTCATCGCATCCAGTTCACCCCCGACCTGCTGCCCGCCGACATCACCGGCACCGAGATCTATCGCCCGGAAACCGGCAGCTTCGTGTTTCAACAGGGGCCGATCTTTCACAACCTGGTACTGGCTGACGAAATCAACCGCGCACCGGCCAAGGTTCAGTCGGCGCTGCTTGAGGCCATGGCCGAGCGCCAGGTCAGCGTGGGGCGCAGCACCTACGATCTGTCTCCGCTGTTTTTGGTGATGGCGACCCAGAACCCCATCGAGCAGGAAGGCACCTACCCATTGCCGGAAGCTCAGCTCGACCGCTTTCTGATGCACGTCAAGATCGGTTTCCCGGATGCCTCGGTCGAGCGCAAGATTCTTGCCCAGGCCCGTGGCGAAGCCTTGAACGGTGAAACCAAGCCCGAGCGCCGAGTCAGCCAGCAGGCGATATTCGCCGCGCGCAAAGAGATTCTGGGCCTGTACATGGCCGATGCGGTGGAGGAATACCTCGTGCAACTGGTCATGGCGACCCGCACCCCGGCCAAGTTCGATGCGGAAATGGCCGAGTGGATTTCCTATGGCGCCAGCCCGCGTGGCTCCATCGCTCTGGATCGCTGCGCCCGGGCGCATGCCTGGCTGGCCGGGCGAGATTTCGTCAGCCCGGAAGACATTCAGGCAGTGCTGTTTGATGTGCTGCGTCACCGCATCATCCTGTCCTTTGAAGCAGAAGCCGCCGGTATCGATCAGGATCGAGTGATCCAGCGCATTCTCGACGTCGTGGCTGTCGCGTGACGTCATGCAACCCTACCTGATTGCGCAACCGGGCATTCGCGTCAGCCTCGCCGAGCTGATCGAGATGCGCCATCGCGTGCGCGAGGTTCAGCTCTTTTCAACGCCCGGACAGCGCAGTCCGCTGATTGGTCTGCACCATTCGAAACTGCGCGGGCGCGGTGTGGACTTCGACCAGGTGCGCGTCTATCAGGCGGGCGACGACGTGCGCAGCATTGATTGGCGAGTCACTGCCCGCACCCAGGAGCCGCACACCAAGCTATTCCATGAAGAGCGCGAGCGGCCGATTTTCATCCTGGTGGAACAAAGCCGTCGGCTGTTTTTTGGCTCGGGCCTGATGTTCAAGTCGGTGCTGGCCGCACAAGCCGCCGCGCTGATTGGCTGGGCGGCGCTGATCCACAATGACCGGGTCGGCGGGCTGGTCTTCGGCGACAACGAGCACTACGAAATCAAGCCACGGCGCAGCAAGCAAAGCCTTTTGCAGTTGCTCAACCGGCTGGTGCGCGTCAACCAGACGCTGCACACCGAAATCGCTGCCGACCGCGACGCGCTGGGTATCGCCCTGCGTCGGGCGCGGGAAGTGCTGCGCCCCGGCAGCCTGGTGATCGTGTTGTGCGATGAGCGGGCGCTGTCCGACGCCGCCGAGCAACAGTTGAGTCTGCTGTCACGGCACTGCGATCTGCTGCTGCTGCCGCTGTCCGATCCACTCGATCGCGCACTGCCTGCCGCCGGGCTGCTGCGCTTTGCCGAGCGCGGCGCGCAGCTGGAACTCGACACACTCGACCCGCAGCTGCGTCAGGCGTATCGCGCTCAAGGCGAAGCCCGCGCTGCGCGCTGGGAATTACTCGCCCAAAAGTTGCGCGTGTTGTTGCTGCCCTTGAGCACCCAGCGCGAGATGGTCGAGCAACTGCAGGAATACCTGAACGCTCAGCGCCCGGTAAAACACAAATGAACCCGCTGGACCAACTGCACCCGCTGATCGCCCCCGAAGCTGTCGGCATCTGGCCGCTGGCACCGGGCTGGTGGCTGCTGTTGCTGCTCATCCCGCTGGCGGGCTGGGGGCTGTGGCGGCTGCGCCATGTATTGCCAGTGAAAACCCGTGTCCGCGGTGCCGAACAACCCCTGGACCCGGTCCGGGTAGCGGCCCTGGCCGAACTGGCGCAACTGCCCAAGCCCTATGACGGCGCACCGGCTGGCGCCTGGTTGCAGCAGATCAACGGCTTGCTCAAACGCCTGTGCCGCAATCATTACCCGTACAGCCAGAGCCACACGCTCAATGGCCGAAAATGGCTGGCGTTCCTCGACAACCGCTGCCCGGCCGCCGGTCTGACGCGGTGGATGGTGCTGGTGGAAGGTGCCTACAAACCCGAATGCAAGCTCGACGACAAGGCTATCAGCGGCCTGACCCAGTCGGTCGAAACCTGGATTCGCAAACATGTTTGAGTTCGCCTGGCCCTGGATCTTCGCGCTGCTGCCCTTGCCATGGGTCATGCGCCTGTTGCTGCCGGTTGCCGACAGTGGCGAAGCAGCGCTCAAGGTCAGTTTCCTCGCAGACCTTGAAGGCATGGTCGGGCGTCGCGCCAGGGCCAGCCTGCCCGCCTGGCGTCAGCAGCTGCCGTTCGTTCTGATCTGGCTGTTATTGCTGGTGGCCACGGCCCGCCCGCAATGGCTGGGCGAACCGCTGCCGCTGGCGTCCAGTGGTCGTGACTTGCTGGTGGCGGTGGATGTGTCCGGGTCCATGGACTACCCGGACATGCAATGGAAGGACGATGAAGTCAGCCGTCTGGTGCTGGTGCAGCACTTGCTCGGGGACTTCCTCGAAGGGCGCAAGGGTGACCGTGTGGGCCTGATCCTGTTCGGCAGCCAGGCGTTCGTGCAAGCGCCGCTGACCTTTGACCGGCATACCGTGCGGGTCTGGCTGGATGAAGCGCGGATCGGCATCGCGGGCAAGAATACCGCTGTGGGCGATGCCATCGGCCTGGCGTTGAAGCGGCTGCGCTTGCGTCCGGCGCAAAGCCGCGTGCTGGTGCTGGTCACCGACGGTGCCAACAATGGCGGACAGATTGATCCGGTCACGGCGGCGCGGCTGGCGGCCGAAGAGGACGTCAAGATCTACACCATCGGCATCGGCTCGGACCCGAATAAAGAAGGCTCACTGGGCATGCTCGGGCTTAATCCCAGCCTGGACCTGGACGAGCCGACCCTGAAAGAAATCGCCAGGCTCAGCGGCGGCCAATACTTCCGTGCCAGAGACGGCGATCAACTGCAAGAAATTCGGCGCACCCTCGATGCGCTGGAGCCGGTCGCCCAGAATCAAACCCAGGCTCGGCCTGCCCATGCGCTCTATCACTGGCCTCTGGCGCTGGCCATGCTGCTGAGCGTGTTGCTGGTGATCCATGAACGCTGGCCGAACAGCGCCCTGCAACGTTTCCTCAATCAGCAACGCTTCGTCCGCGATGCCCAGCACTGGCGACAACGCATCAAACGATTGAGGCGCAAACCATGATCGCGCTCTGGCCGCACTGGTTTCGCCCCTGGTGGCTGCTGCTCTTGCCGCTGCTGGGCTGGCTGCTTTGGCAACTCTGGCACCGCCAGAAACGTGCCGGTCGCTGGCAAATGATTCTGCCCTCGGCATTCCATTCCGTGCTGCTTGGCGGAGGTCGCGGCCGCGACAGTAAAAAACCGTGGCTGGTGCTCGGGCTGGCCTGGCTGCTGGGCGTGCTGGCCTTGCTCGGGCCGGGCTGGCAGCGGGTCGAACAGCTCAGTCAGAAACCGGCTGACCCGCTGGTAGTATTGCTCGAACTGACCCCGGAAATGCTTGCCAACGACAGTCCGCCCACGCGCCTGGAACAAGCCCGGCGCAAACTGCTGGACTTGTTACAGACGCGCAGCGATTCACAAACCGCGATCATCGTTTATTCCGGCAGCGCCCATACGCTAGTGCCGCTGTCCGACGATATGCTGACCATTCGCAACCTGCTGGATGCGGTCAAACCTTCGATCATGCCGCAAACCGGACACCGCGCCGATCTGGCGGTCCACAAGGCTGTCACCCTTCTCGATCAGGCCGCACTGGGGCGCGGTCGTTTGCTGCTGATTGGCTCGTCATTGAGTGAACAGGAGCGCCAGGGCATCCGTCTGGCGCTACATGGCCAAGCCCCGCCGCTGCTGATCCTGGGGGTTGGTACGGCCCAGGGTGCGCCCGTTGAACAGGAACAGGGCGGGCTGCTCAAGGACGCCCAGGGCGCCATTCTGCTGCCGCGTCTGGACAGCGCCAGCCTTGCCGAATTCGCTTCGCAGATGGGCGGCCAGTATCGACAACTGCGCATGGACGACCAGGACCTGCGAGAAATGGGCCTGCTGGACCGCCCCAAAGTCATGCAGAACGACGGGCAACTGATTCAACTCGACACCTGGGCCGACCAGGGTTACTGGTTACTGTTGCCATTGCTGCTGTTGGCTGCCTGCGCAGGCCGTCGCGGCTGGCTGCTGTGCTTGCCATTGCTGATGCTCGCGCCGCAGAACAGCTATGCCTTCGAATTCGCCGACCTGTGGATGCGTCCCGACCAACAGGGTCGGCAATTGCTTGAACAGCGCCAGCCCGCGCAAGCCGCGCAACGCTTTGAAGACCCGCAGTGGAAAGGCATAGCCCTCTATGAAGCGGGCGACTATGCGGCCGCCGCCCGGCTTTTTGCCCAAGGCAGCAGCGCCGCCGACCATTACAATCGGGGTAACGCCCTGGCTCGCAGTGGCGAACTGGAGGCCGCACTGGACGCCTACGAACAGGCCCTGGAGCGCCAGCCCGACTTGCAGGCAGCAGTAGCGAACAAAGGGTTGGTCGAACAGGCGTTGGAACAAAGCAAACGCCCGGAACCTGCCGCGCCAGAAGAAAAACCGTCCGAGGACGCCCGCGAAGACGGCGACAACCCGCAAAACCAGGCGGCGTCCGGCCAGCCGCGTCAGGAACAGCAAAACGCTGAGCCAGGCGAGGATAACAACCCGGAAGGCGAATCAAACAGCACACCGGCCAAAAACGGCACCGAGACCAAGCCTGCACCGGGCTCGCCCATGGATGACGAGGAAACCACCCACCCGCCCATCCAGCCCGCCGACCCGACCTTCAACGGGGAACGCCGTCAGGCTCTGGAACAATGGCTGCGACAGATCCCGGATGACCCTGGTGAACTGCTGCGGCGTAAATTCTGGTACGAACAGCAACAACATCAGGAAAAGACCCGATGAGTCGCGCCGCACACTTATTACTCAGCCTGCTGCTCTGCTCGCCATGGCTTATCGCCCTGCCCGGCCAGGCGGCGGAGCTGGTGGCCAGCGTCGATCGCACGCGCCTCAATTCCGGCGAAACCGTGGAATTGACCCTGGAGACCAGCGACGTCACCCAATTCGGCAAACCCGACCTGGCCGCGCTGGAAGCCATTTTCGATGTGGGCGGCACCCGCCAGATCAACCGCCTCAATACCCTTGATGGCGGCAATCAGGCCACCACCCGCTGGATCATTACCCTGCTACCCAAACAGACCGGTTCGGTGGTCATCCCCTCTCTTGAGCTGGGCGAGCTGAAAAGCCAGCCGATTACCCTGCAAGTCATTCAGAGCGACAACCCGGCTCAGGCGGCACAACAGGCGCCAGTGTTTATCGAAGCGACCCTGGATAAAGACAATGTCTATGTGCAGGCCCAGGCGGTATTGACCCTGCGCATTTACCATTCGGTATCGCTGTTCGATGACAGCACCCTGAGCCCGCTGGAACTTGCGGGTGCCCGGGTCGAGAAGCTGGGTGAATCACGCACCTACGAAAAGCTCATCAACGGTATTCGCCACGGCGTGATCGAGATGCGCTACGGAATTTACCCGCAGCACAGCGGCACCCTGATGATCCCGCCGCAAGTGTTCAGTGCCACGCTGGTCCAGCCCAACCCGGAACCGTCGCAAAACCCTTCAAAAAACAATGAGCCTGGCACCTCGTTCGGGCCGCAGCCGGGCAAAGTGATGCGGGTCAGCTCCACTCAGGTGCCGCTGACCGTAAAAGCCAAACCGGCCAATTACCCGGCGGATGCCCCTTGGCTACCTGCGCGCAGCGTACAGCTGAGCGAAAGCTGGAGTCCGGAGCCGGGCAGCAGTCAGGTTGGCGACTCGTTGACCCGCACCTTGACCCTCAAGGTCGAAGGCCTGTCCAGCGCGCAACTGCCACCGCTGCCAGCCACCGAGGTCAGCAGCCTGCGCCGCTATCCGGATCAGCCCAAACTGGCGAACCTGATCAGTGAGCGCGGCATTATCGGCAGCCGTGAAGAGCGCGAGGCGCTGGTGCCGAATCGTCCGGGCGCAATTGACGTGCCCGCAGTCGACATCGTCTGGTGGAACACTTTCGAAGATCACCTGGAACACACCACCCTGCCAGCACGCGCCCTGCAGATCAGCGTCAATCCGGGGCTGGAAGTCGACACCCCGGTCAATAACGATCTGGCTGGCGTGACCGTCATCGGCCCGCCGGTCTGGCCGTGGCAGATGAGTACGCTGTTTTTTGCCTTCACGACGCTGGCTGGCGTGATCCTGTGGTGGCGTGCCCGCTGGCAACCGGCAGTGGCCCGCGCCGTGCAGACCGGCCCCAGCCCGCGCACGGTGCTGGACGATCTCAAGCGCGCCAGCCTGGCCAACGACCCGCAGGCCACCCGCCAGGCCCTGGATGCCTGGGCCCGCCAGCAACCGGAAACCCTGGCCGATATGGCCGCACGCTTCGTGCCGCTGTCCGATGCCCTCGACGGCCTGAACGGCGCGCTTTACAGCGAAACCGGCCAGTTATGGCTGGGCGAGGAACTGTGGCGGGCCGTGCGCACTCTACCGGCACCCGAACACATTCAAGACCCGGCAAGCGACCAGAGCCTGCCGCCGTTGTATCCAAAATAGGAAGTGTTGGGTTGGCAATACGCCCCTCTGTGGGAGCGAATTCATTCGCGAAAACGGTGGTTCGGCCGATGGAAATCTGCTGAATGTACTGGCCTTTTCGCGAATGAATTCGCTCCCACAGGTCCCACCGCGCTCCTACAAGCCCCAATTCAGGATTGATTACCCATGCGACTGTTCCACACCTCCGACTGGCACCTTGGCCAGAACCTTCATGGCCAGGAGCGGGACTTCGAACATGCCTGCTTCCTGAGCTGGCTGCTGACCAGGCTGGCTGAGCGCAAGCCTGATGTCCTGCTGATCGCGGGCGATATCTTCGACACGGTCAACCCGCCGGTCAAAGCCCAGGAGCGGCTGTATGACTTCATCGTCAACGCTCACGAACAACAGCCGCTGCTGACCATCGTGATGATCGCCGGCAACCACGACTCCGGCTCTCGCATCGAACTGCCCGCGCCGCTGATGCGGCGTTTGCGGACCCACGCGCTGGGCCGGGTGCTGTGGCTTGATGACGGCACCCTTGACGTCGAACGTCTGCTGTTGCCGCTGCCCGACGCCAGTGGCGAAATCGCTGCCTGGTGCCTGGCGCTGCCCTTCCTGCGGCCCGCCGAGGTCACCGGCCCGATGCTGGGCGATAACTACCTGCGCGGTATTGGTCAGGTTCACGAACTGCTGATCGCAGCAGCCAACCTCAAACGCCAGCCCGGCCAGGCGTTGATCGCCATCAGTCACGCGCACATGGCTGGCGGCTCGGTCTCGGAAGATTCCGAGCGCAGCCTGATCATCGGCAACGCCGAGGCTCTGCCCGCCAGCCTGTTTGGCGACAGCATCACTTACGTTGCCCTGGGTCACCTGCACAAACCCCAGCGGGTCAATGGCGAAGAACGCATCCGCTACAGCGGCTCGCCGATCCCGTTGTCGTTTTCGGAAATCGGCTATCTACACCAGATCCTCGAAATCGACTGCGACGGCGACCAACTGCGCAGCGTTGAAAGCCTGTTGATCCCGCGTGCCGTCAACCTGCGACGCATCGGCCCGGCACCGCTGGCCGACCTGCTGTTACAACTCAAGGAACTGCCGGACATCGACCTGCTGGCCGACATCGACCGTCAACCCTGGCTGGAAGTCCGGGTGCGGCTGGACGAACCGCAGCCAGACCTGCGCAATCAGATCGAGGCCGCACTGGAAGGCAAAGCCGTGCGTCTGGTGCGCATCGGTGCCGAGTATGCAGGTAAAGGCAGCGGCGATGGCGTCGAGAGCGATGAAGGCCTGATCGAACTGGATCAGCTCAGCCCGCAGGAGCTGTTCAGCCGGGCATGGCTCGACAATTACGGCAGCGAGGTCGACGAACACACCCTGAGTGACTTCGCCACGCTGTTGCAGGAAGTCCAGCTGGAGAGCGAACAACCATGAAAATCCTCGCCATCCGCCTCAAGAACCTCGCGTCCCTGGCCGGGCCATTCGAACTGGATTTCACCGCCGAACCGCTGGCCAGCGCCGGGCTGTTCGCCATCACCGGGCCGACCGGCGCGGGTAAGAGCACCTTGCTCGATGCCTTGTGCCTGGCGCTGTTCGGGGCAATTCCGCGCCTGAGCAATATCGGCCAGTCCAGGGTCCCGGAAATCGACGGCGATATCAGCACCAACGATCCACGCACGCTGCTGCGTCGTGGCACCGGCAGTGGTTACGCTGAAGTGGATTTCGTCGGCATCGACAAACGCCGCTATCGCGCCCGCTGGGAAACCAACCGCGCCCGGGACAACGCAGCGAAAAAACTCCAGGCCAGCCGGCAGACCCTGACCGACCTGGACAGCGACCAGATCCTCAGCACCCAGAACAAGACTGAATACAAAACCATGCTCGAAGCCCGCCTGGGGCTGAATTTCGAGCAGTTCACCCGCGCCGTCATGCTTGCCCAGAGTGAATTCAGCGCATTCCTCAAGGCTGATGACAAGGAGCGCAGCGAGCTGCTGGAAAAGCTCACCGACACGGCGATCTACAGCCAGCTCGGGCGACGCGCGTTCAGCAAAAGCCGAGAAGCCGAAAAGGTCCATGACGACCTCAAGCTCATGGCCACCGGTATCGCGCCGATGCCGCCGGAGCAACGCGTGGAGCTGGAGCAACGCTTCAGCGATGCGCAACAGCAACTCAAGACCCATCAAGCAGTGCAGCGCCAGCTGGAACTCAAGCAACAATGGCTGACCGAACTG
Organism: Pseudomonas viridiflava; assembly: GCF_900601905.1. Taxonomy (GTDB): domain Bacteria; phylum Pseudomonadota; class Gammaproteobacteria; order Pseudomonadales; family Pseudomonadaceae; genus Aquipseudomonas. The sequence goes on along the minus strand of NZ_UWFA01000170.1, from coordinate 314,781 downwards.
CAGCGCCTGCGCGACGAACACCTGAGCGCCCGCGAACAGTTGAGCAGCGCCCAGCAGGACTGGGACAACCAGAGCAGCCAGCGCCAGCTGCTGGGTCAGCTTGAGCGACTCGCCCCGCAACGCCACCTGTTCGCCCAACGCAATCGCCTCGATGCCCAACTGAGCCCACTTAGCGCGCAGATCACTGAGCATGCGCAACGCCAGAGCGAGCTGCAAACGCGACAGACCGACCTTGAACAAAAGCTGCTGGCCGCCAACAGCGCACTGGAACAGGCCGAGCAACAGAAAAAAGCCGCCGCGCCCATCATCGGCCAGGCTTTCGAACAACAGGGCAACCTCAGCCACCTCAACAAAGAAGTGCAAAACGCCCTCGCCCAGGCGGACACCGCCGAACGCGCCAGGGCTGACGGCCAGACCGCGCTGAATCAGCTGCTGGAGCAACAACGCCTGCTGGACCAATGCCTGCAGGCGATTGCCGTTGAACTGGAAAAAAGTGCCGCACTTGCCCCGCTCAGTCAGGCCTGGAAAGCCTACCGGCCGCGCTTACAGGAGGCGGTCAAACTCAACGCCCGCTTGAACAAGGGACGCGAGGAACTGCCGGATCTGGAACAGAACGCCACCCGCGCCGAGCAGCTATTGACTGACCGGCGCACTGCGCTGCAAGCGCTGTACAGCGAAGCCCAGGTCAAGGCCGAGGCTGTCAGCGCCGAGATCCAGCGGCTTGACCAGTTGTTACAGGACAACCGCCGACAACACGCTGACCATGATTCGCTGGAGCGCATCTGGCAGCGGCATCAGGACATCGACAGCCGTCTGCGGGAAATCGAACTGCAACAACAGCAGGCCAACGAGCGACGTACCCAGGCCATCGCCAGCGGCCTGCAGCTGAAAACCGATCACGAAGCCGCCGAACTTGCGCTGAAAACCACCGTTGAATTGCTGCAACGCCAACGCCTGGCCCGCAGCGCCAGTGTCGAAGAGCTGCGTGGACAACTGATCGATCAACAGCCGTGCCCGGTGTGCGGCAGCGAAGATCATCCTTATCATCAGGCCGACGCGCTGCTGCAGGCGCTGTCCGGCCATGACGACAGCGAAGAAACCAGCGCCCGAGTCAAGGTCGGCCAACTTGCAGAAAAACTCGTCGAGTTGCGCAGCGAAGTCAGCGAACTCAACGCCCGTCTGAAACAGGCCCGGCCACAGCTGGAGCAGCTCGCCGGGCAACTGCAGACACTCGACCCCGAACTTCAGGCCCATGCGCTGTACCCGCGCCTGCTGGAACAGCCCGGGCAGCAGCGGGCTGACTGGCTGAGCGAACGGCTCCATACCCTGCGCGAAGAAATCGCCAGCGGCGAACAACGCCAGCGTCAGCTGCTCAAGGTGCAGCAACAGGCCGAGCAGTTGCAGCAGAACGTGCAAGCCGCACGGGATGGCGCCCAGCTGGCAATGAAGATGCTTGATGACCAGCAACGCAACATCGCGCTGGACAATCAGGCCTTTGAAGCCGCGCTGCAGGAGTTCGAGCCGCTATTGCCCGCCGAAAGCCTGCCGCGCTGGCGTGAAGCGGCCACCGACAGCTTCATGCAGCTGGACAACGACATCGCGCAACGGCTGGAGCAGCTTGATCGTCAGCAGGACGAACAGCAGGAACACAGCGAGCGCGCCCGTAAAATCGAGCGCGAGCAAGACAACCTGCGCAATCTTGAACAGACCCGCGACCAACAGCAACAGCGCCTTGCTGCCCTGCAACACCAGCAGGCGACCAGCCAGCAGCGCCTTGACGAAATGCTCGGCGACCACGCCAGCGCCGAGCACTGGCAACAACTACTGGACGCCGCTCTGGAGCAGGCGCGCCGCGCCCAAGGCGACGCCGGTGAGGCACTGCAACAGGCCCGCAGCGAGCTGATCAAACTGGCCACCGGGCTGCAAAGCGAGCAAGCGCGTCTGCAAGAGCTGCAAGACGAATGTACCGAGCTCAATCAGCAGATCGCCCACTGGCGCGCCAGCCATGCGGAACTGGACGACGCCGCTCTTGAAACATTACTGGGTTACAGCGACGAAGGTGTCAGTCAGGTGCGCCAGCAGCTGCAGCAAGCCGAGAAAAACCTCGAGCAAAGCCGCATCCTGCTGCAGGAACGCGACAAGCAGGTGCAGCAGCACCAGGCGCATCACAGCGACATCACCGATGCCGAGCAACTGCGCGCAGCGCTCGAGCAAGCGCAGCAATCCAGCGCCGAACATGAACAACAATGCGCCGATCTGCGCGCCCAGGTGAGCGAAGACGAGCGCCGCAATAATGCCAGCCGCGAGTTGCAGGAGCAGATCGCCAGCGCCCACAGCGAATACCTGCGCTGGGCCAGGCTGGCAGCGCTGATCGGTTCGGCCGAGGGCGACAAATTCCGCAAGATCGCCCAGGCCTATAACCTTGACCTGCTGGTGCATCACGCCAACGCCCAGCTCAGGCAACTGGTGCGTCGCTATCGTCTGAAACGCGGCGGCAGCATGCTGGGTCTGCTGGTCATGGACACCGAGATGGGTGACGAACTGCGTTCGGTGCATTCGCTGTCCGGGGGCGAAACCTTCCTTGTGTCCCTGGCGCTGGCACTGGGGCTGGCGTCCATGGCGTCCAGCACGCTGAAAATCGAATCCCTGTTCATCGACGAAGGTTTCGGCAGTCTCGATCCAGAATCCCTGCAACTGGCCATGGACGCACTGGATGGCCTGCAGGCTCAGGGTCGCAAGGTCGGGGTTATCTCGCATGTGCAGGAAATGCACGAACGAATTCCGGTGCAGATTCAGGTTCGCCGTCAAGGCAACGGCCTGAGCACCGTGGAGGTCAGCCACTAATGGATGCAGTGCTTTACTCGTTCCGCCGTTGCCCCTACGCCATGCGCGCTCGTATGGCGTTGCGTTACGCGGGCTGCTCGGTGCAGATCCACGAAATCAGCCTCAAGGCCAAACCGCCGCACATGCTCGAACGCTCACCCAAAGGAACCGTCCCGGTGCTGGTGCTGGGTGATCGGGTATTGGAGCAAAGCCTGGACATCATGCACTGGGCCCTGGCCCAGAATGACCCGGACAACTGGTTGCTGATTGAGGATGGCGATGGCCGTCGGGAGATTCAGGCACTGGTGGAGCACAATGATCAGGTGTTCAAACAGCACCTGGATCGCTACAAGTATTTCGTACGCTACCCGGAGTTTGCGCAGGACCACTATCGGCAGCAAGCCGAAGTGTTCCTGCAAACACTGGAAACTCGCCTGCAGCACCGGGACTTTCTGGTAACACAGCGTCTGACCCTGGCGGACATTGCCCTGGCCCCCTTCGTCCGGCAGTTCAGCGCGGTCGAGCCCGAATGGTTTGCCACGAGCCCCTATCCCAAGTTGCGCGGCTGGCTGCAGCGCTTTGTTGAGTCTGCATTGTTCAAAGCGGTGATGGTCAAGTGACAGCGACACTGAATTGGTAGGAGTGAGCTTGCTCGCGATAGCGGTCTCCCTGTCGATAACTTGTCGTCTGGTCTACCGCTATCGCGAGCAAGCGCACTCCTACAGGCGGCCCGCCAAACCTGATGCTCGTTAGCTGAGCGAATGTCCAACCCGTTCCGGCCGATTCCCCGCCACCACTTTCTGCGCCCGGGATACCGCGATGGCCTGAGCAATTTCATACCTGCATTCAATATTGCGTGCCACCCCGCCGACCGAGTTCTGGCCAATACCCAACAATGAACTGCCATTGATCATCACCGCCAATCCCGCTGTCACCCACAACTTGCCACCACTCACGATGCACGCTCCTGAGTGTTCAACGCCGTACGCTCGACAAGGGACTGAGTCGATGGCGTCGTCAGTTGCGGACTCATGCTGGTAACAGTGACCACTGCAATAAAGACCACATAAAGCGAAATGGCGATATAAGCGCCTTGTTTGATTGAATGCAAAATGGCAGTGGCCATGGGTGTCGCTCCGTGATGTGTTTCCAGGCCGACAAGATAGTTAAATGCAGCACTATTGAACAACCATGTCTGGGAATAGCGGATATCAGTTGGGTTGATAAGCGCAAGGACATGACGCATTCCTTTGTGGGAGCGAATTCATTCGCGAAGAGGCCAGTACATACGATGCACTTTCATCGTTCATGACACTGCATTCGCGAATGAATTCGCTCCCACAGGTCAGGGGTCCACGCCGAAATCACTCCAAAAAAAAGCCCGCATCCTATGAGAGACCCGGGCCAATAGGGGACACCTGGAGCGCTTTCGCGAGCAGGCTCACTGGCAGAATGTGCAGGGTCTGATACGCAATGATCAGTGGGTCGCACAAACCTGGGTAAGCGAACATGCTCGCGAAAGCGGCCTTATTCTGTAACAGTGCTGACAGCGTTCAATAACAGCCTTGTTGGCGAATCCATTCCCGGGTAGCGACAGGTTCGTTAACCGGGAATGGATTCAATCGCTTATTCATTGTTGAGTCTTGTGATCCAGTGCTGCGTAGAAGTTAGCACTTTGCTGCAAGTATTTAGGGGTATACGTCTGGGTTGTCTGATTCTTGCTGGTGGTGACATCAACGCTGGCATGCGCAGGCAATGCAGCGGTGGCGGATATGGCAGACGCGGCGATGATGGAGAAGAGATTGAAATTCATGACGCTATTCCTCGGAGTTGATAAGTAACTGCGGTTCAAGTCTTGACCGTCTTGGCCGTGACTCAAACTTACCCCCGGGGGCGGTCCATCAGAAATCTTTTGTAGCACTAACTCATATCATCTGAATTGATAGAAGCCTCCAGCCCTTGCGAAACGGGGGCTGGAGGTTCGTAACAGGGCTTACTTGCGGGTCAGAAAACGGAAGTCCGACGGCGAGTCGAAGGCAACTTTCTGCACCGTGTCGCCTAGCATGCCGGTTTTCGGGTCAACCTTGAGCGTGACGATCTGGTTGCTCTTCTGATTGGCGATCAGCATGAAGTGCCCACTTGGGTCAAAGCTGAACTCACGAGGCTCGACACCCTCGACCGAGCGACGCTGAATTTCCTTCAACTGCCCTTTGCCGTCGATGGCGAACACCAGCAACTGGTTGGCTTCACCACGGTTGGCGACGTACAGGAACTTGCCGTCCGGCGAGGTATGCAGGCCTCCGCCGCCGACTTTCTGCTGGACGTCCCTGTTTTTCAGGTCGACCGTCTGGGTCTGCTTGAAAACGCCGTCGTGGTAATCAAACACCGCGACCTGCGCGACCATCTCCAGAGTCAGCCAGGCATGTTTGCCATCCTGGCTGAACAACAAGTGACGCGGACCGCTGCCAGGCGGCAACTGCACGGTAGGGTTTTTCGCAGGTTGCAGCGGCTCGGCACGGTTAGCGTCGTAGCTGAACACCAGCATCTTGTCGGCGCCCAGGTCACTGGTGACCACGTAGTTGTCATCCGGTGTCGGGATGGCCGAATGCACGTGGGATGAAGCCTGTCGCTCAGGGTTGACCTTGCTCGCGCCGTGGTTGTTGCTGACCTGCACAACCTCGGACAGCTTGCCATCCTTACCCACCGGAATCACGGCCAGCGCGCCACCCGGATCCGGGTGCACGGCGTAGTTGGACACGAATAGAAAACGCTGATCCGGGCTGAGACTCGAATGCGTCGGCTCCTCACCACGGCTCTGCACCTGGTTGATCGGCGTGACGTTATGGGTCTTGGGATCAATGGCAAAACTGCTGACCTTGCCGACTGCGTCCTTGCCACCGGGGCCATTTTCGTTGACCACAAACAAGTGGCGCTGATCTCGGGAGAGGGTCAGCCAGGATGGATTGTCAGTCTTGATCACTTGCGCAGGCTGGCTGTCGAGTTTGCCGGTCTGGCTGTCGAAGCGATAACGGTAGATGCCTTCGCTGGCACCCTGGGTGTACGAGCCAATCAGTACGTCGTATGCAGTCATGCTTTGCGCCTGTAGCGCAGAAGCGCTCATTACGCCGGCAAACGCCAGCAACGGCAGAAGTGTACGAGTCATGGGGCTTAAGCCTTCTTTCGAGGATTATTGTCGGGCGCCATAGACGCTTGTTCACGTCTATGACACTGCCTGCCCCTGATTGTTTTACGCCGGCAAGTCCTCTTGCGCGTCTTCCTCGTCGTCTTTGCTCGGGGTAAACGCCTGCAGGCACTTCATCCGGTAGACAACGTCGTCTTTGGTTAGCAGCCAGCACTGTTGAGCTTCGTCGAATGTCGCGGCCTCGACCTGAGCCATTTCAAAACGCCAGGTCTTGCGCTCGCGACCATCCATGCACTCAAGCGTCAGGAAGTCGCCCAGAAAGAAATCCCAGGCATGCAGCCCGTCGATTTCCAGCATCGTGGCTTCTTTCAGGGCTGCGCTCAAACGGGTGGGTGTGGTGGTCATGGCAGTCTTCGTCTGTGTAAAAAGTGCGAATGATATGCCAAAACCACCTCCAGTTTCAGGCCGTCGCCTCAACTGATCCTGCAGTCGCTTTGTCGTGCGTGGTTTCACGCACGTAATAGCGGTTCGGAATGCCCCAGACAATCAGCGCCGTAGCCAGTACGCACACTGCGCACAGTACGAATAACGCAGGCGTCGCCGCGCCGGTCAGGTCTTTGATGCGCCCGACCATGAACGGCGCAATGATCCCGCCCAATTGCCCGATGGAGTTGATCAACGCAATACCTGCCGCAGCCGCCAGACCACTGAGAAAGCGTGGCGGGATGGTCCAGAAAATCGGCATCCAGGCGATGATCCCGGTGAGGATCATGGTCATGCCGATCATCAACGGCAGCAACTGGCCGGGAAACAGCGCGCAGACCAGATAACCGGCAGCCGTGAGCAAGGCACAACCGGCCATGTGCCAACGCCGCTCGCCACGCCGGTCAGAGCTGGAACCGATCATCAGGTTGCCCACCACTGCGCCCAGGTACGGAATCACCGTCAGCAGCCCGATGTCCATGGTGTCGGCAACGCCGGCACTCTTGATCAGTTGCGGCATCCAGAACAGCAAGCCGGTCAGGGCCATCACCAGGCACAGGTAAATGACCGACATGGTGTAGGTGGTCGGATGCTTCCAGATGTCTTTGAAGGTTTGCGGCGTCTGTGGCTGAACTTCCCGGGCCATGCGCGCCAGCACGACTTTCTTTTCGGCATCGTTGAGCCACTTGGCGTCTTCGATCCGGTCACAGACGAACCAGAACACCACCACACCGAGCACGATGGATGGAATGCCTTCGAGCAGGAACAGCCAGCGCCAGCCGGGCATGCCCAGCACGCCGTCGAAATGGCCTAGGATCAGCCCGGCCAGCGGCCCGCCAACGATCCCGCACAGGCAGATCGAGCTCTTGAAGTAAGAGTTGACCCGGGCCCGACGATTGCTGGGGTACCACTGGGTGAAGAAGTACAGCACACCAGGAACGAATCCGGCCTCCATTACCCCGATCAGAAAACGCAGGGTGTAGAACCAGAATTCGCTCTGTACGAACATCATGCACGCGGAGGTAATACCCCAGCTGACCATGATCCGCGCGATCCAGATTCGTGCGCCGATCTTGTGCAGGAGCATGTTGCTGGGCACTTCAAACAGGAAATAGCCGACAAAAAACAGACTGGCACCCAGGCCATAGACCGTCTCGCTGAAGCCCAGATCGCTCTGCATCTGCAGCTTGGCGAAACTGATATTGACCCGATCCAGATAGGCAAACAGAAAGCAGACGATGAACAGCGGGATGATCCGCCAATTCACCTTGCGATAAATCTTCTCCTCGAATGCGTCCTCGTCGAACGCCTCGGACGGCGCAATAGGGCTGGCCATGTGCGTACCTCCTTGTTGTTTTGGGGGTTGCAATACCTGTAGGAGCTGCCGAAGGCTGCGAACAGCGGTGTGTCAGAAGGGTTCGCAGCCTTCGGCAGCGCCTACAGGGATCGGTTTACAACCTGCCTATCCCGCCCGGCAAAAACGCCGCCTGGGTGTTCTCGATACCATTGACCAGCGGCTTGCCAAACTCGGCCTGGCTGATCTGGAACTGATCCCCCGGCTGAGTGCGCACGCCATCGGCGAAGGACAGGGTTGCGGTGCCGAAAAAATGCACATGCACATCACCCGGCCGCAGGAACTGCTGGTACTTGAAGTGGTGGTATTCGAGGTTTTCCAGGCTGTGGCACATGTTGGCCTCGCCGCTCAGGAACTCCTTCTCCCACAGCACTTCGCCGTCGCGCAGCACCCGGCTGGTTCCGGCCAGATGCTGGGGTAATTCGCCAACCCGCAATTCAGGGCCGAACGAACAGGCACGCAGCTTGGAATGCGCGAGGTACAGGTAATTGCGTCGCTCCATGATGTGGTCGGAATATTCGTTACCGATGGCATAACCCAGTCGGTACGGCTTGCCGTCGTTGCCAATTACGTACAGGCCGCTCAGTTCAGGCTCTTCGCCGCCATCTTCGGCAAACGGCGGTAACGAAAACGCCGCCCCGGGGCGCACCACAATGCTGCCGTCGCCTTTGTAGAACCACTCCGGCTGCACGCCTGCCTGCCCTGCTTCGGGCTTGCCGCCTTCGACACCCCATTTGAAGATGCGCATGGTGTCGGTCATCGCAGCTTCGTCGCCCGCTTGCTGATGCATCTTGTCCCGGGCCGATGCGCTGCCCAGATGGGTCAGACCCGTGCCGCTGACCAGCAGGTGTGCCGGATCCGGATGATCCAGCGGCGGCAGGATGCGCAGTTCCTGAAGCAATTGCGGGTAATCGTGGCTGTCGCCCGGGCCTTGGTTGTCGACCTGCTGCGCCAGGCCGACGCCCGCATCAATGGCCGACAACGCCAGCTCGCGCACACTCTGGGCACCTTTGATTTCGCGAATCAGATCGCCGTCCACCAGGCCGACGCGGCGTTGGCCGCTGCTCAATTCAAATTGCACTAGGTTCATTGGGGAATCTCCTTTCTTACAATAAGGACTGTGGGAGCAAGCTTGCTCGCGAAGAGGCCGGTACATTCCACACAAACTCGAATGCAGGAACACCGCATTCGCGAGCAAGCTCGCTCCCACAAAAAATCATCAATCATCTCCGCTCAGGCCTGGCGGCTACGGGCACTGGCGGCGAAATCGCTGGCTGGTAAAACGTGTTTGCGCTCCAGCACGCGATACACAACGCCAGTCAGAATCAACCCGAACACCATGACCCCGGACAGGAAATACAGCCCTGACGCGAGATTGCCGGTGTATTCCTTGAGGGCGCCGATCACGAACGGGCCGATGTAGCCGCCCAGGTTGCCCACCGAGTTGATCAGGGCGATGCCGGCTGCGGCGCTGGCCCCGGCGAAGAAACGGCCCGGCAAGGTCCAGAACACTGCGGTGCAGGAAAACAGCGAGAACGCCACCAGGCACAGCGCCGCCAGTTGCGCCACCGGCAAGGTCAGCCAGGCACTGAGGAACAGGCCGATGGCACCCAGTACGTAAAGCACGGCCAGATGCCCATAACGATCATTGAGGCGGTCAGAGCTGCGCGGCACGATCAACAGGCCGACGATGCCAAAGATGTAGGGAACCGAAGACACAAAACCGGTCACTAGATCGGTGCCGCCAAACTGCTTGATCAGGGTCGGCAGCCACAGGCCAAGTCCGTAAATGCTCAAGGTCACCGGCAGATAGAACAACGCCAGCAGCAGGACGCGCTTGTCCTTGAGGGCGTGCAAGGGATTGCCGTGGCGGGTCTGGCCATACTCTTCGAGGTCTTTTTTCAACTCACCGGCCAGCCAGTCCTTTTCGGCCTGATCCATCCAGTCGACTTGCTTGGGGCCATCTGGCAGCCAGCGCAATACGGGCCAGGTCAGCAGGATCGCGGGGGTACCAATCACGATGAACAGCCATTGCCAGCCATGCAGGCCGAGCACGCCATCCAGGCCCAGCAACCCTCCGGAAACCGGGCCGGTAATCATCATGGCGATGGGTTGCGAAAGGATAAACAGGCCGAGGATTTTGCCGCGATGGCGAACCGGAAACCACTGCGTGATGTAGTACAGCACGCCCGGGAAGAAGCCCGCTTCAGCGGCACCCAGCAGAAAACGCATCACGTAGAAACTGTGTGGCCCCTGGACAAAGGCCATACCAATGGTGATCGCGCCCCAGGTGATCATGATCCGCGCAAACCAGCGGCGTGCGCCGAAGCGTTCGAGCATCAGGTTGCTGGGGATTTCGAACAGGAAATAACCGATGAAAAACAATCCGGCACCCAGCCCGTAAGCGGCGTCGCCGATGCCAATGTCTGCGCCCATGTGCAGCTTGGCGAAGCCCACGGCGGAGCGGTCCACGTAAGCGATCAGGTAGAGCAGGATCAGGAAAGGGATCAACTTCAGAGTGATGCGACGAATAAGCCTGAGTTCCTGGCTCATGGGTGTGGTCTCCATTTGTTTTTATTGTGGAACCTGTGGGTTTTGCCTCTCGCTTCGAGCACATGGCGTGCTTTTGCCAGGGTCAATCCCTCACTGAAAATCGACTATATAGTATTACTATTTAGCTAACAACACTTCCAATGGAGCGGATTTACGCTTAACTTAATCACCAGAAACGCCATTAAGTCTTACAATAAGAGAGCCGATCATGTCTGATTCCGATAAAAAACCCCTGCGTTCCGCCCAATGGTTTGGCACCGCTGACAAAAACGGTTTCATGTACCGTAGCTGGATGAAGAATCAGGGCATCGCCGACCATCAGTTTCAGGGCAAGCCCATCATCGGCATCTGCAACACCTGGTCAGAGCTCACCCCCTGCAACGCCCATTTCCGGCAGATCGCCGAGCACGTCAAGCGCGGCGTGATCGAAGCGGGTGGCTGGCCGGTTGAGTTCCCGGTGTTCTCCAATGGCGAATCCAACCTGCGCCCCACCGCAATGTTTACCCGCAACCTGACCAGCATGGATGTCGAAGAAGCAATCCGCGGCAACCCGATTGACGGCGTGGTGCTGCTCACCGGTTGCGACAAAACCACCCCGGCGCTGCTGATGGGCGCGGCCAGCTGCGACGTGCCAGCCATTGTTGTCACCGGCGGTCCGATGCTCAACGGCAAGCACAAAGGCAAGGACATCGGTTCGGGGACAGTGGTCTGGCAAATGCACGAAGCCTATAAAGGCGGGCAGATCACCCTTGATGACTTCCTTGCGGCCGAAGGCGACATGTCGCGCTCGGCGGGCACCTGTAACACCATGGGCACGGCGTCGACCATGGCTTGCATGGCCGAAGCACTGGGCACCTCCCTGCCCCACAACGCGGCGATCCCGGCTGTGGATTCACGGCGCTATGTGCTGGCGCATATGTCCGGCATGCGCGCCGTGGAGATGGTAAGAGAAGATCTGCGCCTGTCGAAGATCCTGACCAAGGCTGCGTTTGAAAACGCTATTCGGGTCAACGCCGCCATTGGTGGGTCAACCAACGCGGTGATTCACCTCAAAGCCATCGCCGGGCGGATCGGTGTCGACCTCGAACTGGATGACTGGACGCGCATGGGTCGTGGCATGCCGACCATTGTCGACCTGCAACCGTCCGGGCGTTTCCTGATGGAAGAGTTCTATTACGCGGGCGGCCTGCCAGCCGTCCTGCGACGCATGGACGAAGCCAATCTGCTGCCCAACCCCGAGGCCTTGACCGTTAACGGCAAAACCATTCGCGCCAACAACCAGAACGCGCCGATCTATGGCGAAGACGAAGTGATTCGCGCTCTGGACAATCCGATCCGCGCCGACGGCGGTATCTGCGTGCTGCGCGGTAACCTGGCGCCCCTGGGCGCGGTGCTCAAACCGTCTGCCGCTACCGCCTCGCTGATGCAGCACCGGGGTCGCGCCGTGGTCTTCGAGAACTTCGACATGTACAAGGCGCGTATCAACGATCCGGATCTGGACATCGACGCCAACTCGATCATGGTCATGAAAAACTGCGGGCCCAAGGGTTATCCAGGCATGGCGGAAGTCGGCAACATGGGTTTACCAGCCAAACTGCTGGCTCAGGGCGTGACTGACATGGTGCGCATTTCCGATGCCCGCATGAGCGGCACGGCTTACGGCACCGTGGTTTTGCATGTCGCGCCGGAAGCAGCCGCAGGCGGGCCGTTGGCGGTGGTGCAGGAAGGTGACTGGATCGAGCTCGATTGCGCCAGCGGGCGTTTGCACCTGGACATCTCCGACGCCGAACTGGCCGCTCGCCTGGCCGACTGGCAGCCGCCGCAAAAATTGCTGGTGGGCGGGTACCGCGAGCTGTATGTGAACCATGTACTGCAGGCCGATCAGGGCTGCGACTTCGACTTCCTGGTGGGCATGCGCGGGGCTGAAGTGCCGAGGCATTCGCACTGATTGCGGGCTAGGTACGTGGGACCGGCCTTAGCCGGGAAGCCAATCGTCCTGACTACGAAGATGTAGCGACTGGACTGACCTCTTCCCGGTTAAAGCCGGTCCCACGGTGTGTGTTCAGTCTCCTACTGCCCAACGCCGATGCTATGATGCCCCGCATTCATTGCTCAGGATCGACTTGCGTCCCCATGGATTACCGAAAGCCCTCCGAACGTAAAAGCATGCATGCCCGCATCGTCCAGGAGCTGGGTATGCAGATCGTCTCCGGGCGTTTCAAGCCCGACGAAAAACTGCCTGCCGAAGCGCTGCTGTGCGAGGAGTATGCGGTCAGCCGTCCCGTGTTGCGCGAGGCCACCCGGGTATTGGTGGCCAAGGGTCTGGTGTATTCCAGGCCGCGTGTCGGTACGGTGGTCAAGGCCCGGCGCGAATGGCATCTGCTCGACCCGGATGTGCTGCACTGGATCATGCAGAGCACGCCGCAGAATGAGTTCTTCCATCTGCTGACCAGCGTCCGCGCGGTCATCGAACCTGCCGTGGCGGCCCTTGCCGCGCAATACGCCACCGACGAAGAAATCGCCGCCATCGGCGAGGCTTACCAGCGCATGGAAGCTGCGCCGACGCCGGAGGCCTTGCTGCAACCGGACCTGGATTTCCACAGCCGGATTGCCGATGCGACCCACAATGATCTGCTCGCGCACCTGTGCAACATGTTGTCGCTGGCGTTACGCGAGGCGCTCAAGCATTCGAACAAGCGGCCCAACCTGCATGAACTGGCGCTGCCGCGTCACAAGGCGATTCTCACCGCCATTGAAAACCGCGACGCCCTTGGTGCAAGGCACGCAACGCTGGTGCAGCTCGATGATGCGCGCAATGCGTTGAGTGTGGTGCTGGGTCGGGAATTGGGGCTGTAAAAAAGTCCAGTAGGAGCGCGCTTGCCCGCGATGGGGCCAGATCTGTCGGTGCATTTGTTGACTGACCTGACGCCATCGCGGGCAAGCGCGCTTCTACAACCTGGCTATCAATGTGAAAACAGTGAATTCCCCACCTTGCCGGCCATTTTTTCCGGCTTGATCAGGAACCGCGCCAGCGCTGGCAGCAGCCACAGTGCGCCGAACATGTTCCACAGCAGCATGAAGGTGAGCATCAGGCCCATGTCAGCCTGGAACTTGATCGCCGAGAAGATCCAGGTACACACGCCAATCGCCAGACAAAGACCGGTAAACAGCACCGCCTTGCCGGTGGATTTCAGGGTTTCGTAATAAGCCTCCTGCAAGGGCAGACCGGCGCGCAGGAAGCTCTCCAGGCGACTGTAGATGTAGATGCCGTAATCCACGCCAATCCCCACGCCAAGCGCCACCACTGGCAAGGTTGCGACCTTGACGCCGATGCCCATGAACGCCATCAGCGCGTTGCCCAGCACCGAGGTCAGTACCAGAGGCAGAACAATGCAAAGAGTCGCGGCCCAGGAACGGAAGGTGATCATGCACATCGCCGCCACACAGATGTAGACCAGGATCAGGATCATCAGCTCGGACTGCTTGATCACCTCGTTGGTCGCCGCTTCAATCCCGGCGTTACCGGCGGCCAACAGAAACTCCAGGCCCTCGCGATTGTTCTCGTCGGCAAAGGTCTGCACCGCATGCACCGCACGGTCGAGGGTTTCAGCCTTGTGGTCGTTGAGGAAGATCAGCAGCGGCGCCAGTGAGCAGGCGTTGTTGTACAAGCCATCAGCGCGGGCAATCGAGCTGTTGAGCACGTCTTTGTTACGCGACAACGACTCCCATTTCAGGTTGCCCTCGTTCATGCCCTTGATCATCTGCTTCGACACGGTGACCAGCGAAATCGCCGATTGCACCCCCGGCGTGTTCTCCATCTTCCAGGTCAATTCGTTGATCGCGGACAAGGTCCCGTAAGCCGAGCAGCCTTCACGCGGCGTCTTGACCATCACCACCAGAACGTCAGAGCTGGTGGAGTAATTGTTGATGATGAAACTGTTGTCCTGGTTGTAGCGCGAATCCGGGCGCAGTTCTGGCGCGCCCTGATCCAGATCGCCAATTTTCAGGTTCTGGCTGTACCAGAGCCCGGCACCGAAGGCCAGTAACGCCAGCACGATGGACACCGGAGCCACTCTGGCGCTGGCAAAGTTCGACAGCAGTCGCCAGAACGGATGCTCGGAGACTGCGTCCTTCTTGCTGCGACTGATCGCCCTTTTACTGATGCCTGCGTAGGAAATTGCCACCGGCAGCAGGATCAGGTTGGTAAACACGATCACCGCGACACCAATCGATGCGCCAATCGCCAGCTCGCGAATCACCCCGATGTCGATAATCAGCAAGGTAATGAACCCCACCGCGTCGGCCAGAATCGCGATCATGCCCGGCAGGAACAGTTGGCGGAACGTGCGCCGCGCCGCCGTCAGGGCGTTGTCGGCGTCACTGGACTGCAAGGCGATGCCGTTGATCTTCTGCACGCCATGGGAGATACCGATAGCAAAAATCAGAAACGGGACCAGCATCGAATACGGGTCCAGGCCAAAGCCGACTACGTGCATCAGCCCCAACTGCCAGACCACGGCAATCAGGGTGGTACACAGCACCGCGACAGTGCTGCGGATGCAGCGTGTAAACCAGATCAGCAATACCAGCGTGATCACGAACGCCACGCCGAAGAACAGCACCACCATCAACAGCCCGTCAATCAGATCGCCAACCTTCTTGGCGAAGCCGACGATATGCACTTTGATATTCGGGTTCTGGGCCTGGTATTTGTCGCGGATCTTTTCTTCGAGCTGGTGGGAGAACTGTTGGTAGTCGAGCTTGATCAGCTTGCCCTGATCTTCAGGATCCGGGTACGACTCCAGCAAGGGCACATCGACGATGCTCGACTTGAAGTCATTGGCCACCAGCCGCCCGACCTGGCCGGACTTGAGCACGTTGTTGCGCAGCAGATCGAGGCTATCGTCTGAGCCGTTGTAGCTCTGCGGGATGACCTCGCCACCGGCAAAACCCTCTTCGGTGACCTCGGTCCAGCGCACGCTGGGGCTCCACAGGGATTTCAACCCGGAGCGGTCCACACCGGGAATGTAAAACACCTCGTCGTTGATTTCCCGCAGGGTCTCCATGTATTGCTTCGAGAAAATATCGCCATCGAGGGCTTCAACCGAAATACGCACCGTGTTGCCCAGGTTCGCCAGGTCGTTGCGGTGTTCCATCATTTTCTGAATGAACGGATGATCCAGCGGGATCATTTTCTCGAAGCTGGTAGAAGGTCGCACCAGGGTCGCCTGCCAGAACAGGAAGATACTGACCAGCAGGCAGATGACGATCACGGCCGGTCGGTTGTTAAAGATCAGGCGCTCAAGGAAGGTTTCCTTTTCGCCCTTGTGCTGCTGCGTGTCTTGAATGTTGTTCATGCCGGAATTTCCCCGCCCTGATAGTGCTTATTGTTGGGTCGACTCGGCGCCCGTCGGCGAGGTGAGGCGCACGCCCCCCTGCCCCACCAGGATCAGATTGCCCTGTGCATTGGCCGTGACCCCGGACAGCGAAATCCGGTCAGGACGGTTGTAGACCTCGAATGTCTGGCCGTCGTCGGTGCTGCGCATCACGCTGCCACCGTTGCCGACCAGCACCAGCGAGCCATCTTCCAGCCGCGTGGCGTTGGACAGCCCGAACTCCAGCGGCCCGCGGGCGGCCTTGAGTTCGATGGGGGTCCAGCTGTCGCCAAAATCCGTGGAGCGAAACAGATTCCCGCGCAGCCCATAGACCAGCAGCGTGCCGGGCTGCCCAGTACCAATCGCGCCGAACAGCGAGCCTTGATACGGGCCTTCGAGTTTTTCCCAGGTCTGGCCGTCATCGGCGGAACGAAACATCGCCCCCGCTTCGCCAACGATGAACAGCCCGCTGTCCGCCACCTGGGCGATGCCGTTGAGGTGATATTGATCTTCGTTATCAAGGCGGTCGCTGACGTCCTCCCACACCTTGCCGCCATCGGTGGTGGCCATCAATGAACCGTAAGCGCCCACCGCAAAGCCGTGACTGGCGTCCTTGAACCAGACATCCAGTAGCGGAGCTTCGCGCTTGAGGTCTTCGAATTGCTTGACCCAGCTGACCCCGCCGTCGCTGCTGGCAAGGATCTGTGCATCGTGGCCCACCGCCCAGCCATGCTTGTCGTCAACGAAAGCCACGGCCGTCAGCAACTGGCGGCTGGGTACTTTGGCTTGCACCCAGGTTTTACCCTGATCATCGGAATAGAGAATGTGCCCACGATCACCGACCACTACCAGGCGCGGCCCGGCATGGGCGACGTCGAGGAGCAGACCGCGAGACGATTTTGCCGATTCGATGGAATATTGCGCCGCATCGGCGGGTGCCGTGGCGGCATAAGCGGGGCTGCCAGCGCACGCCAGCGCGACGGCTGCCAACAGCGAATACGCCGTGGTCTGGAGCTTGCCTGTGGCTAAAACCCTTGGCTGACCGACTGCCGAATCCACACCGGATCGCGTGCGCCGCGTTACAGGCTCACTCATGAAGCGTCCCCTATCCATTTTATTTTTATGAGGTCGACCCCGGCCAGACGCTCTAGCGCCTGACTTTCTGGAAGCAGACCTATCCTATCCAGCTTTGCAAACCCGTGACAGCCGACAAGGCCCTATCTTTGGTCTAGCCCTCTGTTGTGATTGGTGGGTTATCAGCGTGGCTGATGCTGCAGCAGAGACTATCTCTGTCGGAGCGCGCCTGCCGCGATGACATTTGCACAAGCGACAAATATGTCGACTGTGAAATCGCATCGCGGGCAAGCGCACTCATACCGGCTTTACGCCATGCCTTGCCAGTGTAGGCCGGGTTTGAGCGCCCGGCGTGCAATTGTCAGAACTGATAGGCGACCGCCAGTGTGGTCAGGGTGGTGCGGTTGGTCTGGGCGCTGGATTTGGGCTCGGTGCGCCCGCTGTAACCGCTGTATGCCTCCTTGATCAGCACATTGCCCCTGGTCGAGGTGTAGACCTGATGATCAATGCCGGCTTTGACGGACAGCTGCGGATTAAGGTTATACGTCAGCCCGAGAGCAAGGCTTTGCATGCGACCGGTGTTGCCGTTGTCGTCGCTGAACGTCGTGGCGCGCAGGTGGTGGGTATCGAAACCCCGCGACCGAACCCATTGGCTGTACTTGAAACGGCTTTCCAGGGACCAGTTGCGCAGGTTATAGAGCCCGACCAGTCCCAGATATGGCGTGTCATAAGTCTGCTGATAACTGATGACGTTCAACCCATCCGGGATGCGTCCTTCTACATCGCGAAAGCCATCCGGTGAGGAATAGACATAGCTCCCGCCTTTGGCATCCCAGTCGAAACGGCTACGCTGATAACCGGCGGTCACCCCCAGGGCAAGGTTTTCACGCTTGAGCGCCCAGCCAGTGGCGGCGAATTCCAGTTGCCAGGCGTTCCTGAGCCGGGTGTTGGGGTGATCGGAATAGTCAGTCCAGCCAACATCCTCATCGCTGAGCCAGTCGTAATCCTTCATGTGGCTGTTGCCGGCGCTGATCCGGGTCCAGCCGCGCACATCATAGGACAGCCAGTCCAGCGGGTGGAACGCCAGGCCCAGATGGAGGGTAGGCACCTGCTTGATATCCCAAGTCAACTGGCTGAGTTTTTCGCCGTTCTCATAGACCTTTTCCTGAGATCGTCCGCTCAACAGTCCAAGGCCCAGACTCAGATCAACGCTGCCCACTTTCAAGCGTTGCTCGTTGGTCACCCTGGCATCCGCCGATGCCTGATGGCCCAGCGCACTCAAACTCAGCGCAGTGATTAAAAGCAGTGTCTTGCGTGCATCTATCAACAACATCCATCACCTCGAGCAGGATCATAAGTGCGTCGACTGAAGGTCGATGCACCGGAGCCCGGAAGGATGAAGGTTGTTGCAGGACGCTTCTGCCAGACAAAGCGTGATGAACCTGTGTGAAATGTCGCCATAAGCCACTGGAAACCCCCTACAAAACCGACCCCAAAAAAAAGGGCCTACCGCATGCGCGGAAGGCCCTTTCAACAACCATCGGTTTATTCGGCGAGGCTTTTGCTGACCACTTCGAACACATCGCTGGACAGCTCACCCGAATCACGGATGCGCACTAGCTCGGCCTTCATCAACGCCTGACGGGCGCTGTCGTATTTGCGCCAGCGGGTCAACGGCGCCAATTGGCGAGAGGCGATCTGCGGGTTGAAGCCGTTGAGCTGGATCACCAGATCCGCCAGGAAGCGATAGCCTGAGCCGTCTGCAGCATGGAAGTTGATCAGGTTCTGGCCCGCGAAAGCGCCGATCAAGGCACGCACTTTGTTCGGGTTCTTGAGGTTGAACGCCGGGTGCTGCATCAATGCCTTGACCCGATCCAGACCACCCGGCAATGGGCTGCCGGCCTGGACGCTGAACCATTGGTCCATGACCAGCGGGTTATCCTTGAAGTTCTCGGCAAACACCGCCAGCGCCTTGTCTTTCTCGGCGGTGAACGGCGAGTTGACCAGCACCGCCAATGCGGTCAGGCGTTCGGTCATGTTGTCGCTGCTGTCGAACTGTTCGATAGTCGCGGCCAGCACCTCGGGCTTTTCGCTGAGCATCAGGTACGACAGGGCGATGTTCTGCAGGGCGCGACGGGCAAAGTGCTCGGCTTCAGGCACATACGGCGTCGCTTTCGACACCTGACGATTGGCCGTGTAACGCTGCCACAGGCCATTGAACAGGCTGTCCGCCAGTTGGTTGCGCACGAACTCGCGGGCAGCATGAATCGCCTCTACGTCCGCCACTTCGCTGATTTCGCTCAGATAGGCTTCGCCAGGCAGCGACAGCATTTCCGCGATCATGGCCTGATCCAGGGAGGTATCAGCCAGCACCGTACCCAATGCGGTGACCAGACGTTGATCCAGCACCAGCGCCTGACCCTGTTGATGTTGGCCGATCAATTCCTGCAACACCTGAACCGACAGTTGCTGGCCCGCATCCCAGCGATTGAAGCCATCGCTGTCGTGCTGCATCAGGAACATCAGTTGGTCGCGGTTGTACGGGAAGCTGAGTTTCACCGGGGCCGAGAAACCACGTAGCAGCGATGGGAGAGGTTGTTCAGCGATATCGACAAAGGTAAAGGTCTGCTCGGCCTCGGTCACCGAGATAACCCGCGTGGTGCCGCCGGCCGCCGCTTCGCCTTGCAGACGCAGGGCAATTTCGCCGCCCTGTTTGTCCAGCAAGCCCAGTTCCACCGGGATCACGAACGGCTTTTTGTTTTCGCCCGGCTGGCCCGGTGTGGTCGGGCAGCTTTGACGGAAGGTCAGGCTGTAAGTCTTGGCCGCGCTGTCATAAGACTCGCTCACCGCCAGACGTGGCGTGCCGGCCTGGCTGTACCAGCGTTTGAACTGAGTCAGGTCGACGCCATTGGCGTCTTCCATGGCCTTGATGAAGTCATCACAGGTCACGGCCTGGCCGTCATGGCGTTCGAAGTACAGATCGCTGCCCTTGCGAAAGCCTGCAGCGCCCAACAGGGTGTGGAGCATGCCGACGACTTCCGAGCCCTTTTCGTACACGGTCAGGGTGTAGAAGTTGGAGATTTCGATGAAGCTGTCCGGGCGCACGGCGTGGGCCATGGGGCCTGCATCTTCGGCGAACTGGTGGGTACGCAGGTACGCCACGTCCTGAATGCGCTTGACCGTGGCCGAGTTCATGTCAGCCGAGAAGCCGGAGTCGCGATACACCGTGAAGCCTTCCTTGAGCGACAGCTGGAACCAGTCGCGGCAGGTCACCCGGTTGCCCGACCAGTTGTGGAAGTATTCGTGGGCGACGATGGCCTCGACCCGCTGGTGAGCGGCGTCGGTAGCGGTTTCGGCACGGGCCAGCACGGCGCTGGAGTTGAAGATGTTCAGGCCCTTGTTTTCCATGGCGCCCATGTTGAAGTCGTTGACCGCAACAATCATGAAGATGTCCAGGTCGTACTCACGACCGTAGGTTTCTTCATCCCAACGCATGGATTTCTGCAGGCTGGTCATGGCGTGCTGGCACTTGTCGATATTTTCCGGCTCGACGTAAATGCGCAGGGTCACTTCCCGCTGGCTCATGGTGGTGAACTTGTCTTCGACGCACCACAGGTCACCGGCAACCAGCGCAAACAGGTACGCCGGTTTCATGAACGGGTCTTCCCAGGTCGCCCAGTGCCGACCGTCGTCTTCCGGGCCACTGGCAATCGGGTTGCCATTAGAGAGCAGGATCGGGAAGGCGTGCTTGTCAGCGCTCACGGTCGTGGTGAACTTGCTCATCACGTCCGGGCGGTCCAGGTAATAGGTGATCTTGCGGAAACCCTCGGCCTCGCACTGGGTGCAGAACATCCCGCTGGACTTGTACAGGCCTTCCAGGGCGGTGTTGGTTTCCGGGTGAATGCGCACGCTGGTATCGACCGTGAACGACTCGGCCTTGGGGTGCAGGGTCAGGTGGTCCGGGGTCAACTGGTAATCAGCGGCGCTCAACTCGGCATCGTCGAGCTGCACCGAAAGCAGTTCCAGCAGTTGGCCGTCCAGCACCAGCGGCGGCAAGCCTGCGCCACGGGCCGGGTTGCGGCGCATCACCAATTGGGCGTGGACCAGCGAGTGGTCATCGAACAGCTCGAACGTCAGGTGCGTTTCGTCGATGAGGTACTCGGGAGCCTGATAATCCTTCAGGTAGATCATTTGCGGTTGTTCGGTGCGCATGATGAGTCCTCTTACTGATGCACGGCGAGCTGATAAGCCGTGTATTTACGAATATTGATCACGCCAGTATCGAAGATCAGGTACTGGCCCTTGATCCCCAGCAAAGTGCCTTCGGCGATCGGATTCTTGTCCAGATTGAAGCTGACGATCTTGGTCGGGTACGCCTCGACGGGGTAGCGGATCTCGATCGGTTCGACGTCATGCAGCATTTGGATGGCCTGCAGGCCAAAACGTTCTTGCAACCCGGACAGGCCATCGGCGCAGCTTTCGAACAACTGCTGACGGATCGCCACCAGATCCACCGGCTCGGCATCGCCCTTGAGCAAGGCACGCCAGTTAGTGCGGTCGGCGACCTGACTGCGCAGCAGGTCTTCGACGAAACCGGACTGCTGGCGCGTCGCAACCCGCAGGATCGGCAAGGCCTGGCTCGCGCCCTGGTCCAGCCAACGGGTCGGCAGCTGCGTGGCACGCGTGATGCCGACTTTGACGCCCGACGAGTTGGCCAGATACACCACGTGATCGGTCATGCAGAATTGCTCGCCCCAGGCCGGATCGCGACACGTGCCGTGTTCGTGATGGCACTTTTCCGGGCTCATGATGCAGATATCGCACTGCGCCAGCTTGAGCATGCAGGGGTAGCAATAGCCCTGGCTGTAGCTGGATTTGGTCTTGCGCCCGCAATGGCTGCAATGAATCGCACCGAGAAATTCCAGACGGACCGTTTTGCCAATCAGCGGATTGACCGGGATTTCGCTGTCACCCAGCCGAAACGCGTACTGCACCAGCGGCGTATCAAGGCGCGCTGACATTTTATTGACTGCACCGCGACCAATTTCAATCAATGGATAGCATCCGACTTGAACAGGATGTTGGGCACCGTTGTGGACTTGGAGGCACATTCCTGCGGGCCCATGTAACCGATGCGCTGGTCTTCGGGCAGGTTTTGCAGTTCCCAGGCGATCAACGCCTGCAAGGACAACTCACGCTGCTCCTGAGTCAGCTTGCGGCCATCGGACCATTTACCGATTTCCACGGCCAGCTTCAGGCTCTCGTAGATGTCCGGGGTAATGTTTTCAATCATTTCAGCAAAAGAGGACATAGCGCGCTCCTGATTCTCAATTAAACAGCAGGGGCCACATCAGGCTTTGACCCGGGCAATCGCCCCGCCGATCAGACCCGTGGCACAACCAATCAGCAGACCACCCACATGCGCGCCGTTGGCGATTTCGCCAAAGCCCAGCATGCTCACCAGACCCGACAGGCACAACGCCAGCCAGATCAGCATCATCACCAGAACCCCACGCGGCAAACGGTAGATGGGGTTGGGTGCAAGCATTTGAAAGATCCAGCAATGCCCGAGCAGGCCATACAGCACGCCGGACAAACCACCGAACAGGCTCGGGCCGCCGAACTGGTATTGAATGAAGTTGGACACCGCGCTGAACAGCAGGGTCAGGCCCAGCAGTTGCAAACCACCTTGACGCCATTCGATGCGCCGCCCCAGTTCCCAGTACCACAAGGCATTCATGGCCAGGTGCAGGATGCCGAAGTGAATCAGCATCGGTGTGACGATCCGCCACCACTGGCCCGAAGCCAGGGTGTCTGCCAGCGGCACAAACGTCGCGTATTCGCCGCGCACCTGGAAATCAAGAAACGTCAGCCAGCGCACTGCATCAAGGTTGTCCCCCAGCAAGGTGACAGCGCCGACGATCAGCGAGGCCAGCAGCACCAGGGCGGTGACCGGGCTGTCCTTCAACTGCTGCATAAAACCGGGGCGCGATGAATTGCCACCCTGCTCGCCCGCCGGCAATTGGTAGTGCTCATCGCCTTGCGGGTATTGTTGATACAGGGCGCGAACGTCTTCGGCCAGTTGCGGGGTATCCGGCACCCACAGCACTTGCTCGCCCGCTTCTTCGCTGACCCGATGGGGCACGCGCAGACGATTCAACAGGCTGACGAAACCACTCAGATCAGTGGTCAACGGCAGACGCATGACAGCAACAGGACTCATCAAACAGCCTCGGGACGTTCTACATCGACCCAGACGAATTTTGCCGGATCGATGCGGGTTTCCTGGTCCAGCCGGTAGGCGACCAGTTTGCCGTAGAGCACGGCGCTGTAATCCAGACACGCCAGATTCGGCCGAATCGGCGCGGGCACCCCGCTGCGCCAGTAATGACCGACGAACAGCAACGGTTCATCGACGCCATAGCGCAGCAAAGCGTTCTTTTCAGTGGTGGACAGCGGCGTCTTGGCCACGCCTTCGGGCAATGCATCGGGCTGGAACACCACGTCCCCGTAGGTTTGCGGGTCGTCTTCCCAGAATTTGGTGCGGAAGAATTCCCGAGTCAGACCATCGCCGCCGGTCAGGGTCATGCCATGGGGCAAGCGCAGATCGGTGCCACGCAGTAGCCGGTCGAACACGGCGCAGGCAAAACTGCCCTGCACGGCGGACGCCTGGACAAAATGGCGATCGATGCAGCCCGTGGGATGCATGGCCAGCAACGGCGTGATCAGGCCTGCGTCCCAGCAGGCATGCACGACCCGGAAACGTCCGGCATCAATGAACAGCGGCAGCTCGTAGAACCAGTTGACGAACTCCTGCCACTCCGCCGGGTAGGGCTCGAACTGGGTCAGGGTTTCGCCAATCAGGCGCGCGTGACGCAACGAATGCTCGCGCACGAACTGCTTGCCGCTTTCCGGCAGGGCTGGTGTTTCCCAGCCCAGTGCGTTGAACTCGTGGTTGCCCATGATGCACAGCGCCTGACCGGCCACCACCATGTCGCGCACGATGTGCAGCGACTCGCGGATCGACGGGCCACGGTCGATGATGTCACCGAGAAACAACGCCATGCGTTCAGGGTGGCGCCAGACGCCCGCCTGAAAGCGATAACCCAGCACGCTGAGCAATTGCTCTAACGTATGGGCACATCCATGCACGTCACCGATCAGATCGTAGCTACGCGCGGGATCGAGCATCAGTCGCCTCCACCACCAAGTCGGCTGCCCCAGCCCAGCTTGGTGCGACAGACTTCGTAATAGTTATGGTCCAGAGGGTGAATCAGGCGCAGCTTTTGCGGCTTCTTGCTGACAGTGATGGTGTCACCGGGGGCGCAGGTGAAGTGATTCTGCCCATCGCAAGAGACTTGTGGATAGATCGTCATGTCCTTGGAAACCACGATTTTCAGCTCGCTGTTGCCGTCGACCACAATTGGCCGGCCTGACAAGGTATGGGGGTACATCGGCACGATCACAATGGCATCCAGCTTGGGATGCATGATCGGCCCGCCCGCGGACAGCGCGTAAGCCGTGGAGCCGGTGGGCGTGGCGACGATCAGACCGTCGGCCTTCTGGCTGCAGACGAACTGGCCATCAATGTAGATTTCGAACTCGATCATCCGCGTCGACTTGCCAGGATGCAGCACCACGTCATTGAGGGCATCGCCCTGACCAATGGCCTCACCGTGGCGACGAACCTCGGCTTGCAGCAGGAAGCGGTTTTCCACCAGGTAGTGGCCGTCGAGTACTTCTGCGACTTTGACTTCCAGCTCGTCGGGGCGAATGTCGGTGAGAAATCCCAGGCTGCCGCGGTTGATGCCCAGCACCGGTACATTGTGTTTGGCCAGCGCCCGTGCCGCGCCCAGCAGACTGCCATCACCGCCGACCACGATAACCATGTCGCAGACTTCGCCGAGCATCTTGCGCGATGAGGTTTGCAGACCATGGCCGGGCAGAACTTCGGCGATGGTGTCTTCCAGAATGACGTGCAGGTGCCGTTCCAGCAGGAATCTCTTGAGTCGGCGCACGGTATCGAGCACCTGAGCACTGCCCAGGCGGCCGATGATGCCGATATTACGAAACTGCTCCATGGGGCTCCTGCGGGGGTCGATGCGGCTTAGAGACAGGGATTATGGGTGAAAGGTTGGGGTAGCGGCAAACTGGTAAATGTTTTGGATGGGTTGAAGCTGAACTCGGTCTATGTGGGAGCGGTGCTTGCCCGCAATAAAGCTGGACGCTATTCACTTTAGATCGCGTGGACCTTATCGCGGGCAAGCCTCGCTCCAACAAGACCACCTCCCGCCAATTCCGCTATTCTGCGACCATGACCCTATTCCCCAGCCTCACCAACCTGCCCCGCCAACTCCGCACCCCGCAAGTGCGGGATCTGGCGTGGGTAATCCTCGCACCGCCGATGCTCGGCGAGACACCCTGGCCCCAGCGCCACCCCCTGTCCGCCAGCGAATGGGTCTCCAAACCGCAACAATTGGCTGATTTTCTCTTCAGCCTCGACCAGGACAACAGCAGCCTCGACCACTGGCTGGCCCAAGGTGCAACCCGACGGCTGGGTGTGTATTACGAACGCCTCTGGCAGTTCGCCGCACACGAGGCCCCCGGCGTGGAGGTGATCGCCGCCAATCTGCAAATCCGACAGGCCGGTAAGACCCTTGGCGAACTGGACATGCTCCTGCGCGATGCCGAGGGTGTGCATCACGTCGAACTGGCAATCAAACTCTATCTGGGCCCGCAACAGGGCGACGGCAGCGACCCGGCGCAATGGCTCGGCCCCGGCTGCCATGATCGGCTGGACCGCAAGCTCGCCCATCTGAGCCAGCATCAACTGCCCATTTCAGCGCGTCCTGAAAGCCAGCAAATCCTCGCCGAACTGGGTATTTCCGGTTTCAGCGCCGAACTGTGGCTGGGTGGCTATCTGTTGTATCCGTGGCCGGGTCAGGCGCAATCGCCCCACGGCGCGCACCATCAGCACCTGCGCGGCGGCTGGTTGCATCAGAAAGACTGGCACGAATTCGTGGCGCAACGTCCGAACGGGCGCTGGCAATTGCTACCCCGACACGCCTGGCTGGCACCGGCCCATTACGCTCAGGCTTGGAGTGTCGAGCAACTGGACGAGTGGCTGGCCCAGCTCAGCCCGCTGGCACCGGCGCAGCTGTTGGTACGTTTGATTCAAAACGATGACGGCGAATGTGAAGAAGCCGAGCGGGTGTTTCTGGTGTCCGACCTCTGGCCCCGGCTTGGCAATACGGGCAATGCGACTCAATCCGTCGCATTGCCCGCTGCAACGCTTTGACCCTCAGGCGGCTTTTCGGGTGCGCGGCAACAAGATCGCCAGAATGCCCAGCAGCGGCAGGTACGAGCACAGGTTGTAGACGAACATGATCCCGTGACTGTCGGCCAGATAGCCAAGCAGCGCCGCGCCGATGCCGCCAAAGCCGAACATCAGACCAAAGAAAATCCCGGCGATCATGCCGACGTTGCCCGGCACCAGTTCCTGGGCATAGACCACGATGGCGGAAAACGCCGACGCCAGAATGAAGCCGATGATCACGCTCAGCACGCCGGTCCAGAACAGGTCCGCATAGGGCAGCGCAAGGGTGAACGGCGCTGCACCAAGGATCGAGAACCAGATCACCGCCTTGCGGCCGATCCTGTCACCGATGGGCCCACCAAAGAACGTGCCTGCGGCGACTGCGCCGAGAAACAGGAACAGGTACAGCTGCGAAGTGGCGACCGGCAGGTCGAACTTCTCGATCAGGTAGAAGGTGAAGTAACTGGTAATACTCGACATGTAGAAAAACTTGGAAAAAATCAGAAACGCCAGCACCACCAACGCTCCGGTCACCCGACCTTTGGACAGCCCATGGCTGGCCGCCTGGCCCTGCTTGAGCTTGAACAGGCTCAGATGGCTGCGATACCAGCGGCTGATGGCATACAGCAAGCCGACCGAAAACAGCGCGACCAACCCGAACCAGGCCACATGCCCTTGACCAAACGGGATGATGATCGCCGCTGCCAGCAACGGGCCAAACGCCGAACCGGTATTTCCGCCCACCTGAAAGGTCGACTGGGCAAGACCAAAACGCCCACCGGACGCCAGCCGGGCAATGCGTGAAGCTTCGGGGTGGAAAGTCGACGAGCCAATTCCGATCAGCGCCGACGCCAGCAGAATCATCGGAAAGCTGCCGACCACCGCCAGCATCAGAATCCCGATCAGGGTACACAGCGAGCCTACCGGCAGGACCAGCGGGTTGGGATGACGGTCGGTGTAATAGCCGACCCAGGGTTGCAGCAAGGAGGCGGTGATCTGAAACGTCAGAGTAATCAGCCCGATCTGGGTGAACGTCAGCCCGTAACTTTCCTTGAGCAGCGGATAGATCGACGGCAGAACGGCCTGGATCAGGTCATTGACCAGGTGCGCCAAGGCCACGGCACCGATGATGCGCATGACCAGTGGGCTGGAGGTACTGGCGGGCGCGGGAGTCGAGGCAGGGATTGCGCTGGAAGGGAGATTGCTGACGGCCATGAAGTTCATCCGTGGACTATTGGATGTGCCACAACCGAGTCATTGCAAGATATGTCAGCGGCACAAGGCCCGCCAATGTGCCACTTTTGGGGGCGTTGCCGCTACATTTTGTTGCAGGAAATCTCCGAGCGACTGGCCTGTGAGAACGGTGCCTGCTCGCGATAATGGCGGCTCAGTCTGAACCTGAACCGCGTCCAGCAGTATCGCGGGCAAGCACCGCTCCCACAGCAGACCTCAATCCTGCAGCTAACTCAGACGGCCGCCCTGACACCCACTCCGCTATCCCTCGCTGGAACATCATGCAGGGAAATCCGCGAAGTCTCGGGCAGTGCCAGTCCGCCAGCCAGGGCCAGCAGCGCAACCGCGATCAGGTAGAACGCTGGTGACAGGTTGCTGCCGGTGGTGCTGATCAGCCAGGTGGCCATCAACGGCGCCGTGCCACCAAAGATGGTGTAGGCCATGTTGTAGGTGATCGCCGATGCGGTGTAGCGGGTGCGGGTCGGGAAGGTTTCCGACAGCAGCGCCGCCGTCACCACGCCGCACAGGACTGCACCGACCGCCAACAGCATGACGCCGACAATCGAGGCGGCAAAGGAGCCGGAACTGGCCATCAGAAAGGACGGATACACCACGATGATCAACAAGGCACAAGCGGTCATGACCGTTGCTCGCCGACCGACCTTGTCCGAGTACAGGCCGGCCAGCGGGCAGATCGCGGCGGCGAAGATCAGGGCAATCAGCGACACCAATAGCGCGGTGGCGCGCGTCAGCCCGCCAGCCACTTGCAGGTAGGTCGCAAAATAAGTGGTGAACATATAGAAGGACAACGCCGTCAGTGACACGAACGCGCCCAGGCAGCAGATAGCCGCGCCGTGATGGCGCAGAGTTTCCTTGAGGGGCGAATGCGCCACCGCATGGTCCTGGGTGACGGCCTGGAAAGCGGGGGTTTCGTCCAGTTTCCAGCGCAGATACAAGCCGACCAGGCCCAGCGGCGCAGCGATCAGGAACGGCAGACGCCAGCCCCAGCTGCCCATGGATTCAGCCGAAAGCGACGCTTCAAGCGCGTAGGCCACCACCGCTGCTGCGGCGAAGGCGGAAAAGGTCGAGACCGGAATGAAGCTGCCATACCAGGCGCGCTTGTCGTTGGGCGCATGCTCCATCAGGTAAGCGCACGCACCGGCGTATTCGCCTCCGGCAGAGAAGCCCTGGGCGCAACGGATCAGGGTCAGGAGAATCGGTGCCATGACGCCGATTGCAGCATAGGTCGGCAGCACGCCAATCAAGGTCGTGGCCCCGGCCATCAGCAAAATGGTCATCGCCAGGGTTCTTTTGCGGCCAATCCTGTCGCCCAGCATGCCGAAGAAAATCCCGCCAAGCGGGCGAAAGGCGAACGCCACGGCGAATACGGCAAAGGTCTTGAGCAATGCGGCACTGGGGTCGCCGCTGGGAAAAAACTGCTGGGCGATGGTGGTTGCCAGAAAGCCGTACACGGCGAAATCGAACCATTCGACGAAATTACCGATGGCCGCGGCGACAATCACTTTTCTCAGGGTTTTGGGGCTCACTTGCTCAGTAGCGGCGCTGGTCATGCTGGACCTCGACATTTCATCAGGAAGCGTTCGATTATCGAGACAGTCGCCAGCAGGGTTCACTCTGAAAGTGTCATCCGCATAGTCAGGACCGACTCGTCGTCCATCGCCAGCGCATGATTCATGCCACGTGCTCTGGGTCGCGGCTCTACAGCCCCATGCCCCGCCGACCTTGCAAGCCGCCTGTATGCACGAAGATCAGCCGCGTACCCGGGGCAAAGCGCCCGGCAAGTACCTCATCGTGCAACGCCAACAAGGCCTTGCCGGTGTACAGCGGCTCCAGGGGAATGCCGCTGTGTGCTTCGCTGCTGGCGATGAACTGCAGCAGCCGGGAATCGGTTTTCGCGAAACCGCCACGGCTGGCGTTGAGGAGTTCATAGCCATCCGCGATCTCGGTAGGAGCGATAATCTGCTCCACATTCTGCGCAACCCCATGACCCTCCGGCACCGCCATTGCGCCATACACCAGGCGCGCTCCTGCCTCTGCGAGCACTAACCCGGCCAGGGTGGTGCCGGTTCCGGCGGCGAGCCACCAGCTGTGGTAATCGCCCCACCCCAATGCGCCCAACTGGTCGCGAACCATTCCCAATATCCCGGCACAGCCCAGCGCGCCCGGCAAGCCACCGCCACCTTCGGGAACTGGATAAAAGCCGGGATATTGCGCCAGCCAGGGTTGCCAAAAACCGGCCTCATGCCGCGCGCGATAGCCGCCGTAACCCAGCCACTGCAATTGCATGCCAAACGCCTGCAGGTCTTCGATGGTTGGTGTTTGTACAGGATGACCACGAAGCAGCCCCACCGTGGCAAACCCGAAGCGCTTGCCCGCTGCGGCCAAGGCATGCAGATGGTTGGAATGCGCACCACCCAGGCTGATAACCCCTTGAGCCCCAGCGTCATTGGCGGCCGCCAGATGATGGGCGAGCTTGAACCACTTGTTGCCACTGATCAGCGGATCGATAAGATCCAGACGCAGCACCGCCACCTCAACACCGGCCAGTGCAAGCCAGGGTAGATTGAGGCGCTCAAGAGGAGCGTCGGGTTGCCAGTGGATTGCAGGGACAGACACAAGATAGGGCCGTGGGGGAAAGGACGGGAGTTTAGCATTGGGCCTGAATTTCTCGTGGGACCGGCTTTAGCCGGGAAAGCGGTCTATCTAACCAAGCAAATGCAGCGCTTTGTTTCGAGGCCTTCCCGGCTAAAGCCGGTCCCACAAGAGAGATTACAAACCCGCCGCCAACCGCGAGCCCTGATCGATCGCCCGCTTGGCGTCCAGCTCCGCCGCGACATCGGCGCCGCCGATCAGGTGCACCGCCTGCCCGGCCTCGACCAGCCCGTCATACAACTCACGCAACGGATCCTGCCCGGCGCAGATCACAATGTTGTCCACCGGCAGCAGTTTCTCTTCACCCTCGCCGATGCGGATATGCAGGCCCGCGTCATCGATTTTCAGGTAGTCGACGCTGTTGAGCATCTGCACCTGTTTGTTTTTCAGGCCGGTTCGGTGAATCCAGCCGGTGGTCTTGCCCAGCCCGTCGCCGACCTTGGATGCCTTGCGCTGCAACAGAAATACCTGACGCGCCGGTGCGTGCACGTGTGGCGTGATGCCGACTACGCCGCCTCGGGCTTCAAGGCGGGTATCGATGCCCCACTCTTTCCAGAAAGCCGTGCGATCCAGGCTGGTTGATACGCCCTGATGCACCAGAAACTCCGAAACGTCGAAACCGATGCCTCCGGCGCCGATGACCGCGACACTGGCTCCGACCGGCTTGCGCTGGAGGATTACGTCGAGATAGCTCAGCACCTTGGGGTTATCGATACCCGGGATTGCCGGAGTGCGTGGCGCAATGCCGGTGGCAAGGATCACGTCGTCGTAGCCCGCGCCCAGCAGATCCTGCACCGCCACTCGAGTATTGAGACGCACCTCCACACCGGTGGTTTGCAGCTTGCGACCGAAGTAGCGCAGGGTTTCGAAAAATTCTTCCTTGCCCGGCACGCGTTTGGCGATATTGAACTGGCCGCCGATCTCGCTCGCCGAATCGAACAGCGTCACCTGATGCCCGCGCTCAGCCGCCACCGTGGCCGCTGCCAGGCCTGCGGGACCGGCGCCGATCACGGCGATCTTCTTGCTGTGGCGTGTCGGGATGTAGTTGAGCTCCGTCTCGTGACAAGCCCTAGGATTGACCAGGCAACTGGTCAACTTGCCGCCGAAGGTGTGATCCAGGCAGGCCTGGTTGCAGCCAATGCAGGTGTTGATTTCATCGGCACGGCCCGCAGCCGCCTTGTTGACGAACTCCGGGTCTGCCAGGAACGGCCGCGCCATGGACACCATGTCCGCATCGCCTTCGCTGAGGATCTGCTCGGCGATTTCCGGCGTGTTGATGCGGTTGGTGGTAATCAGTGGAATACCTACCGAACCACGCAGTTTGGCAGTGACTTTACTGAACGCCGCACGCGGCACCTTGGTGGCGATGGTAGGGATTCGCGCTTCATGCCAGCCGATGCCGGTATTAATGATGGTCGCGCCAGCCTGCTCGATGGCTTTGGCCAGTTGCACGATCTCTTCCCAACTGCTGCCGCCCTCCACCAGATCCAGCATCGACAGACGGAAAATGATGATGAATTGCGGACCCACGGCTTCACGCACCCGACGCACGATTTCCACCGGCAGACGCATGCGGTTTTCGTAGCTGCCGCCCCAACGGTCGGTGCGATGGTTGGTATGAGCGGCGAGAAACTGGTTAATGAAGTAGCCTTCGGAGCCCATGATTTCGACGCCGTCGTACCCGGCACTTTGCGCCAGGGCCGAGCAGGTGACGAAATCTGCGATCTGTTTCTCGATCCCGGCTTCGTCCAGCTCCCGTGGCTTGAACGGGTTGATCGGCGCCTGGATGGCACTCGGGGCCACCTGGTTCTTGCTGTAGGCATAGCGCCCGGCGTGCAGGATCTGCAGACAGATTTTGCCGCCGGCCTCATGCACCGCCTGCGTCACGATGCGGTGCTGATCAGCCTCTTGCGCCGTGGTCAGCTTGGCCGCACCGCCATACACCCCGCCCTCTTCGTTGGGCGCGATACCGCCAGTCACCATCAGACCAACGCCACCCCGGGCTCGCTCGGCAAAATACGCAGCCATGCGCTCGAAGCCACCGGGCTTCTCTTCCAGCCCGGTGTGCATCGAGCCCATCAGCGTGCGGTTACGCAAGGTGGTAAAGCCCAGATCAAGGGGGGCAAGCAGGTGCGGGTAATGGACGGCGGCCATAAGAACTCCATCAAGCGAATCACGGGATGCGGTGCCTGGGGCAACCGTCAATTATTCAGGCCCTGTCGGCCCGTTCATTGCGCCACAGTAAAGAGCCGGTCCGTCAGGCTCAATGACCGTATATGACAAGTTGATGATCATAGCGCGCATCAGGTTTTACCTATCAGGTTGTTAGTCTGCCTGTATTGGCCGTCTTCCGACCGTGGACTAGGCTTGGTCTGGCGCTGGCAGATGCAAGCCCTACAGAACCTAGACCACAATGTTTGCCCAGCCTGTGCCCCTGATTTGACTCATCACTGCCCGCAAGCCTGAGCGGGCCGGATAGTTGGCGACAATGACCTGAGGTGAAACACCATGGCAACAGAAGGAAAATGCCCGTTCAACCAGGCAGCTGGGGGTGGTACCACCAACCGTGACTGGTGGCCCAACCAGCTGAATCTGAAAATCCTGCATCAGCACTCGTCACTCTCGGACCCGATGGGCGACGATTTCAACTATGCCCACGCGTTCAAAAGTCTCGACCTGGAAGCCGTCAAGCAGGATCTGCGCGAGTTGATGACTCAGTCCCAGGACTGGTGGCCGGCGGACTTCGGGCATTACGGTCCACTGTTTATCCGCATGGCCTGGCACAGCGCGGGCACTTACCGTACCGCGGACGGGCGCGGCGGTGCGGGGGCCGGTCAACAGCGTTTTGCCCCGCTCAACAGCTGGCCGGATAACGTCAGCCTGGACAAGGCCCGGCGGCTGATCTGGCCGATCAAGCAAAAATACGGACGCAAAATCTCTTGGGCTGACCTGATTGTTCTCACCGGTAACGTCGCCCTGGAAACCATGGGTTTCAAACCGTTTGGTTTTTCGGGAGGCCGTCCGGATGTCTGGGAGCCGGAGGAAGCTGTCTATTGGGGCTCGGAGAAAACCTGGCTGGGCGGCGACACCCGTTACGGTAAAGAGGCTCAACCGCCAGGCGAAGGTGTGCTGGTGGCTGAGGCGGACAAGCACGGCACCGAAGAAAGCCGGACCGATCAGGGCCGCAACCTGGAAAACCCTCTGGCTGCCGTGCAGATGGGCCTGATTTACGTGAACCCGGAGGGCCCGGAAGGCAATCCTGATCCCGTCGCTTCGGCCAAAGACATCCGCGAGACGTTCGGGCGCATGGCCATGAACGACGAAGAAACCGTGGCGCTGATTGCTGGCGGTCACGCATTCGGCAAGACCCACGGTGCGGGGCCCGCAGACAACGTCGGTGCCGAGCCTGAAGCCGCCGACATCGAGCAACAAGGCCTGGGCTGGAAGAACAGCTTTGGCAGCGGCAAAGGCCCGGACACCATCACCAGCGGCCTGGAAGTCACCTGGACCACCACCCCGACCCAGTGGAGCAACAACTATCTGGAAAACCTGTTTGGCTTCGAATGGGAATTGACCAAAAGCCCGGCCGGTGCCCACCAATGGCGCCCCAAAGATGGAGCAGGCGCAGGGCTGATTCCCGATGCCCACGATCCATCGAAGCGACACGCACCCACCATGCTGACATCGGACCTGGCGCTGCGCTTTGATCCAGCTTATGAAGCGATTTCCCGACGTTTTCTGGAGAACCCCGAGCAACTGACTGACGCCTTTGCCCGCGCCTGGTTCAAGCTGACCCACCGCGACATGGGGCCGCTGTCGCGCTATCTGGGCCCGGAAATGCCCGCTGAAGAATTGATCTGGCAGGACCCGATTCCGGACGTCGACCACGCGCTGGTCAATGAAGGCGATATAGCTGCACTCAAGGGCAAGGTCCTTGAGTCCGGCCTGTCGGTTTCACAACTGGTGTCCACGGCCTGGGCCGCAGCCTCGACCTTCCGTGGCTCGGACAAACGTGGCGGTGCCAATGGTGGACGTCTGCGTCTTGCGCCGCAGAAATTCTGGCAGGCCAATCAGCCGGAACAGTTGGCCAAGGTGCTCCAAACCCTTGAAGGCATCCAGCAGGCGTTCAACAGCGCGCAGACGGGCGGCAAGAAAATCTCCCTCGCCGACCTGATCGTTCTGGCGGGTTGCGCGGGCGTTGAACAGGCCGCGAAAAATGCCGGGCATTCGATTACGGTGCCGTTCTCGCCGGGCCGCACCGATGCCTCTCAGGAACAGACGGATGTGGAGTCGTTCAGCTTTCTTGAGCCTGTCGCCGATGGTTTCCGCAACTACCTCAAGGGCCGCCACGGTGTTGCGGCGGAGGCATGGCTGGTCGACAAGGCGCAGTTGCTTAACCTGAGCGCACCGGAAATGACCGTTCTGCTGGGTGGGCTGCGGGTGCTGAACACCAATGTCGGGCAGACCCGTCACGGCGTGTTCACCGAACGACCAGAGACGCTGACCAACGACTTCTTCATTAACTTGCTGGACATGGGGACGGAGTGGAAAGCACTGTCCGACGCCAGGGACGAGTTCGAGGGACGTGATCGCAAGACCGGTGCCGTGAAATGGACCGGGACCCGTGTCGATCTGGTGTTTGGTTCCCATGCGCAATTACGGGCTCTGGCGGAGGTTTATGCCAGTGCCGATGCGCAAGAGGTCTTCGTGGGCAAGTTCGTCGAGGTATGGGACAAGGTGATGAATCTGGATCGGTTTGATTTGAGGTAACGTCTTAAACCTGTGGGAGACTCCATGTTGGCCTGCAATGCACCTTGTGAGATCGGCTCAAGCCGGTCCCACAAGGGAATACAGTCTCGGGCGAGCACCGCTCCCACAGGGTGTTCTGCCTGATATTTAATTACCGAGGGCAAAAAAAGTTCGTTAAACCGTTGTTTTCCCGTAGGCTCGGGCCCACTTTTTGTGTGATTCACGATCCGGGATCTTCAGCGCCTCCAGCCACCTATGCGTACTTTCTTCATTACCGTCTTCGGCCTCGGGCTGATCGTTGCACTCACAGGCTATGGCATCTGGACACAACAGCGTCCGGTAGGTCATTACCTGTCTGACTTGCGCATCCAGCTGGCGGTCGATGAAGGCCTACCCGGTGAGCGCGGCAATATGCTGGGCATCCAGCCCGAATTGTTTCCTGCCGACTATCAAAGCACTGCCCGCCTGCATCGCAAACTGGCGGCTTATCTGCAGCAGGCGCGCGACAAAGGGCTGATCAACAGCAAAACCATCGTCGTGCTGCCCGAGCACGTGGGCACTTGGCTGTTTGCCAGTGGCGAAAAAAATCAGGTGTATCAGGCCACCAGCATTGATGAGGCCATGAGCTGGGTATCGGCGAGCAATCCACTTAAATTCCTCACTGCCATGCTGCAGGCCAAGGGGGAGAATCGCATCGATGACGCCCACCTGCGCATGAAGGCGGCCTCTATGGCGACTCAGTACCAGAGCCTGTTTGGCGGCCTGGCCAGGGAATTCGGCGTGACGCTGGTGGCCGGTTCCATCGTGCTGCCGGAGCCAAGCATTGACGGCGGCCAGCTGAAAACCGGGAGCGGCCCGCTGTACAACAGCAGCGTTGCCTTCGCCAGCGACGGTCAACCGATCGGTCAGCCGCAACGCCAGTTGTATCCCAACGCCTATCAACTCAACTACATCCACGCTGCCGCAGACACTGAACTGAATGTGTTCGATACCCCGGCCGGGCGTCTCGGCATTCTGATCGGCAGCGACAGCTGGTACCCGGCCAACTACGCCAGCCTCAATGCCAAAGGTGCCGAGCTGATCGCCGTGCCGGCCTTCGTGATCGGCGCCGACAACTGGGCGCGGCCATGGCGTGGCTATCGGTCCCCCGCCGTTGTTACCCAGACCCACGCCCCGGCCGATGTCAGTGAAGGCGAGGCCTGGCAGCGCCTGACCCTGACCAGCCAGTCTCCAGTCAGCAACGCTCGGGCTGGCCTCAGCGTATTCATGCGCGGCCAGCTCTGGGATCAAGGCAGCTCGGGTCACAGTTTCGCCAGCCGCGACGGCCAGCACCTTGTCGAGCCGCTGGCCGATGACAAAGCCAGCCACGGTGCGCGCCTGATCAACCTCTGGTTGTAAGCATGAGCCCATCACCGATGCGTCTGGGGGATCTGTCTACCGGCTTCGTGCAGAATCTTGCCGACGCGGTGCGCAGCCTGGGTCACGACCCGGCACCTTTGCTGGAGCAATACGGCCTGAATGCCAACTGGCTCGCCGAACCTGGCGGACGATTGTCGATACCGCGCTATATGCGCCTGGGCCACGCGGCCATCCAGCTCACCGGCCAGCCTGCACTGGGTTTGCGCATGGGTCGAGTGAGCCGCATCAGCCAGACCGGTCTGGCGGGTGTCACCGCCGCGCAGGCCCCTGATGTGCGCGAAGCTGTCCGCACCCTGATTCGCTTCGAGGCGCTATATGGCTCCAACTACCGGGGCCAATCATCATTTCATGAGGATGCAGAAGGCGCCTGGCTGCGTTTTTATTCCATCAGCCCTTACAACGGCTACAACCGCTTTGTCGTGGACTCGATTTTCGCCAGCTGGCTGCACCAGATGTCAGCGCTCAGCGGCATCGAGATACGGGCACAGAAAGTCGACATCGAATTCGACGCCCCGGACTATGCCGCAGACTACGCAGCCTTGTGTACGCAACCGGTAGTGTTTGCTGCAGGGTCCAATCAGCTCAGGCTGGACAATGCCGCGCTTGGCTTGCGCAACCCCCAGCACTGCCCCGGCACCTGGCATCATTTGCTGCAGCTGTGCGAGAAGGAACTGGAACAGCTGACCCGCACCCGCAGCCTGCGGGAACGCATCAGCCAGTTGCTGGGGCCGTTGCTCAATGGCGGCAGGGAGCCGGAGCTCGAAGAAATCGCCTCCAGACTCAAACTCCCTGTCTGGACCTTGCGCCGCAAGCTGGCCGAAGAAGGCACTGGCTTTCGCAACGTGCTCAACGAGACCCGCCGCGACCTGGCCATGACTTACATTCGGGATACTGAACTGGCGTTCGGGGAGATCGCCTACCTGCTGGGCTTTGCTTCGGCCGAAGCCTTCCAGCGCGCTTTCAAACGCTGGAACGGCCAGACGCCGGGAGAGTTTCGGCGGGGCCAGCGGCAGCAAGGTTGAATTAACCAAGTTCCCGCAGGAGCGGCTTTAGCCACGAGCGATAGCCAAGCCGAAGAAATCTGCATTGAATGCCCCGGCCTCTCGCGGCTGAAGCCGCCCCCTATGGCAAAAGCATTCCACAGGCTAAACACGCAATGCGTATGACCCATCCTGATTCGCAGCCTTCGGGCGGCCTCTACGGGGTTCGCGAGACTCTACAACTCGGTCGCATCATCCGCAGGTTCCAGCGGGTCGAGCTCAAAAGCCTGATATTCCAGCAGTTCTTCTTGATAGTCGTCCATAACGCGTGCCCTCTTGGCTGTTCTTTAAATGACGTCATTCACTGACCACGGCCTTCACCATAAAGTGCCAAGGTGAAGGAAAAATGAACCGGTCATTAAAGATACGTGGCGCACTAAAGGTAATTTAGAGGCTACTTGTAGGACCGGCTTGAGCCGGTCCCACCGTTAATCCCCCTTGACTGCCGCCGGGCAACCGCAATAGTCTTCGGTTCATGAACTTAAATCAGCACGTATTCGGCCAGATTATTATTACCGCCATTCCTATCCTGGCGGGCTAGCTGACGCGTGCACCCAACCCGCCCTCGAGGCGGGTTTTTTCTGTCTCCGGGGCCACCACCCAAACCAGGAGTCAGACATGATGATTATTCAAACCGCCCTGCTCGCTTCCGACTTTCAGCGCATCGTTGCCTACAACCACAGGGGCACGACGCGATGACCGATCTGCTCAATCACTACGCCCGCAAGATCCTCACCTCCCGCGTCTACGACATTGCCGTGGAAACCCCGCTGCACGGCGCCCGTCAGCTGTCCGAGCGCCTCGGCAATCAGGTGCTGCTCAAGCGTGAAGACCTGCAGCCGGTGTTCTCCTTCAAGATTCGCGGCGCGTATAACAAGCTGGCCCAGCTGAGCCCGGAAGAACTGGCGCGCGGCGTGGTCACCGCCTCGGCCGGCAATCATGCCCAGGGCCTGGCCTTGGCCGCCAAAACGCTGGGCGTCGAAGCCACCATCGTGATGCCCAAGACCACCCCGGAGATCAAAGTCGAAGGCGTGCGCTCGCGTGGCGGCAAAGTGGTGTTGCACGGCGATTCGTTCCCCGAGGCTCTGGCCTACTCGCTGAAACTGGTCGAGGAAATGGGTTTCGTCTACATCCACCCGTATGACGACCCCGACACCATCGCCGGGCAAGGCACGGTGGCGATGGAAATCCTGCGCCAGCATCAAGGGCCACTGCACGCGATTTTCGTCCCGGTGGGCGGCGGCGGTCTGATCGCGGGCATCGCGGCGTACGTAAAATACCTGCGCCCGGACATCAAGGTGATCGGCGTCGAACCGGACGATTCCAACTGCCTGCAGCAGGCCATGGCCTACGGCGAGCGTGTGGTGTTGCAGCAGGTCGGGCTGTTTGCCGACGGCGTGGCGGTGGCGCAGATCGGCCAGCATACGTTTGAGGTCTGCAAGGATTACGTCGACGAAGTGCTGACCGTCAGCACCGATGAAATCTGCGCCGCGATCAAGGACATCTACGACGACACCCGCTCGATCACCGAACCCGCAGGCGCGCTGGGCGTGGCCGGGATCAAGAAGTACGTCGAGCAGTACGGCGTGACGGGCCAGACCTTCGTGGCCATCGACTCCGGCGCCAACGTCAACTTCGACCGCCTGCGCCACGTCGCCGAGCGCGCCGAGCTGGGCGAAGGCCGCGAAGCGATCATCGCGGTGACCATCCCCGAGCAGCCGGGCAGCTTCAAGGCGTTTTGCCAGGCCATCGGCAAGCGCCAGATCACCGAATTCAACTACCGTTACTACACCGACCGCGAAGCGCACATCTTCGTCGGCGTGCAGACCCACCCGGACACCGACCCGCGTGCCGAACTGCTGTCGAGCCTGTCCGGTCAGGGTTTCCCGGTGATCGACCTGACCGACAACGAGCTGGCCAAGCTGCACATTCGGCACATGGTGGGCGGGCATGCCGAGCGGGTCAGCGATGAAGTGGTGTTCCGCTTCGAATTCCCGGAGCGACCGGGGGCGTTGTTCAACTTCCTCAACAAGCTCGGCGGGCAATGGACCATCTCGATGTTCCACTACCGCAACCACGGCGCCGCCGATGGCCGCGTAGTCGCGGGGCTGGTCGTGCCGGAAGACGAACGACACCTGATCCCGGCGGCGCTGGCCGAGATTGGTTATCCGTACTGGGATGAAAGCGAGAACCCGGCGTACAAGTTGTTTTTGGGGTAATGAATCCGGACCTGAACCTGTGGGAGCGGTGCTTGCCCGCGATAAGGGCACCGCGAAGCTGCAGACAGATCACCTGAGCCTAATCGCGAGCAAGGTGGAGCGCCACCCCGGTCGCTCCCACATTACCTGCCGCACCTGGAGCACATAGAAAATGGAACATTTCACCGCCCTCAAAACCCTGCACATAGTGGCGACTATGCTGTTTCTGATTTGCGCGTCAGGCCTGGCTATATGGTTTGTAAAAGGTCGCCGCGCCGGTTTTGCCGACAACCACACGCGCCTTTTGCATCGCCCACGGCTGTTTGCCTGGATTCTGATGGGGTTATGCCTGCTGACCATGCCGATCAGTGGCTGGTGGCTCACGCACCTGATCGGCTGGCCCTTGGGGCAAACCTGGGTGCTGGGCAGCAGCGTGCTCTACACCGTTGGCGCGTTGAGCTGGATCTGGCTGGTGGCGCGGTTGAATCGGCTGCGGCTTGAGCCAGGCAGGGGTGGGCTGACATTCACCCTGGGGTTGGCGGTACTCTGTGTGATCTGTTTTATCGCGATTGCCGGATTGATGGGCGCCAAGCCGCTTTAGTGCTCATCGGGTCTTGGCATTCAATCCCTCTGTGGGAGCGGCGCTTGCCCGCGCTAAGGGCAGCGCAATTCTAATGTGAACTGCATCCAGCCTTATCGCGGGCAAGCACCGCTCCCACAGGAGAATTACGCTCTACAGATCAATCGCGCAGCGTAATCACCGGCCAACCCCGGCTTTGAGCCTCGGCACGCAGCTTCGGATCCGGATCCACAGCCACCGGGTTGGCGACTTTCTCCAGCAGTGGCAGGTCATTGAGCGAATCGCTGTAGAAATAGCTGTCGTCCAGGTTGAGTTGATTCTCTTCAAGCCAGCGATCAAGTCGCGTCACTTTGCCTTCGCGAAAACACGGCACGTCTGTGGTGCGGCCGGTGTAGCGCCCGTCGACGATCTCGCATTCAGTCGCCAGCAGCGTCTCAATGCCAAGCTTCGCAACGATGGGAGCGGTGACGAAGCGGTTGGTGGCCGTGATCACCACCAGCTTGTCGCCTGCCTCGCGATGCCTGGCAATCAGCTCCAGTGCCTTGGGCAGCATGATCGGCTCGATGCAATCACGCATGAAGTTGCGATGCCATTCGTCCAGCTGCGCCATCTCCGTGCGGCCCAGAATCTCCAGAGTGAAGTTCAGGTAGGCCGTGAGGTCGAGGGTTCCGGCCAGGTAATCCTGATAGAACTCGTCGTTGCGGGTCTTGTAGGTGGCGGTATCCAAAATGCCGCGCTCGCACAGGTAATCTCCCCACGCGTGATCGCTGTCGCCGCCCAGAAGGGTGTTATCGAGGTCGAATAAAGCCAGACGCATGTGGTTACTCGCTGAAATGACTGAAAAAAGAGCCCCAGAATACGAGGTTTTCACAACTCTTCACATAACCTGCGAAGGCTCGTTGCTGCTTTGATCGGCTTTGTGGAACAATGCGGTGACATGCGTTTGCGAGGTTGTTGCCGTGATCGACCCCGATGGTTTCCGTCCTAATGTCGGGATAATTCTGACAAACGACTCCGGCCAAGTCCTATGGGCTCGGCGAATCAACCAGGATGCCTGGCAGTTTCCACAGGGGGGCATCAACCCTCAGGAGACGCCGGAAGACGCGCTTTATCGTGAACTGAACGAAGAAGTCGGGCTGGAACGCGAAGATGTGCAAATACTTGCCTGTACTCGGGGCTGGTTGCGCTATCGTCTGCCGCAACGACTGGTCCGCACGCACAGCCAGCCGCTGTGCATCGGTCAGAAGCAGAAATGGTTTCTCCTGCGCCTGGTCTCCAACGAGCAGCGGGTGCGGATGGATTTGACCGGGAAACCGGAGTTCGATGGCTGGCGCTGGGTCAGTTATTGGTATCCGCTGGGTCAGGTGGTGACATTCAAGCGCGAGGTGTACCGACGCGCACTCAAAGAGCTTGCCCCGCGCCTTTTATCGCGCGACTGACACGGAGTTCGACCCCGAGCCATGCTCAATACGCTGCGCAAGATCGTCCAGGAAGTTAACTCCGCCAAGGATCTCAAGGCGGCGTTGGGGATTATTGTGTTACGCGTCAAAGAGGCCATGGGCAGCCAGGTCTGCTCGGTCTATTTGCTCGACACCGAAAGCAATCGCTTCGTGCTGATGGCCACCGAGGGCCTGAACAAGCGCTCCATCGGCAAAGTCAGCATGGCGCCGAACGAAGGCCTGGTCGGTCTGGTCGGCACCCGTGAAGAACCGCTGAACCTCGAAAACGCAGCTGATCACCCGCGCTATCGCTACTTTGCCGAAACCGGCGAAGAGCGCTATGCCTCCTTCCTTGGCGCGCCGATTATCCACCACCGACGTGTGGTGGGCGTGTTGGTGATCCAGCAAAAGGAGCGCCGTCAGTTCGACGAGGGTGAAGAGGCCTTCCTCGTGACCATGAGCGCGCAGCTCGCAGGTGTTATCGCCCACGCCGAAGCCACTGGCTCGATCCGCGGTCTGGGTCGCCAGGGCAAAGGCATTCAGGAAGCCAAGTTCGTCGGCGTGGCCGGTTCTCCCGGTGCGGCAGTCGGCGTAGCGGTGGTGATGTTGCCGCCTGCCGATCTCGAAGTGGTGCCGGACAAATCGGTCAGTGACATCAAGGCCGAGCTCGCCCTGTTCCAGACCGCGCTGGAAGGTGTACGCAGCGACATGCGTGCGCTGTCCGCCAAGCTCGCCAATCAGCTGCGCCCGGAAGAGCGCGCGTTGTTCGATGTTTACCTGATGATGCTTGACGATGCTTCGCTGGGCAGTGAAGTGACCAACGTGATCAAAACCGGACAATGGGCCCAGGGAGCCTTGCGTTCGGTGGTCAACGAACACGTAAAACGCTTTGAATTGATGGACGACGCCTATCTGCGCGAGCGCGCCTCGGACGTCAAGGACCTTGGCCGCCGCCTGCTGGCCTATCTGCAGGAAGCGCGACAGCAGACCCTGGTCTATCCGGATAACACGATCCTGGTGAGTGAAGAGCTGACGGCGGCCATGCTGGGCGAAGTGCCGGAAGGCAAGCTGGCTGGCCTTATTTCAGTACTCGGCTCCGGCAACTCTCATGTGGCGATCCTGGCGCGTGCCATGGGTATTCCGACGGTCATGGGCGTGGTCGATCTGCCGTATTCCAAGGTCGACGGCATCGAGCTGATCGTCGACGGCTACCACGGCGAAGTCTTCACCAACCCCAGCGACGCCATGCGCAAGCAGTTCGCCAAGGTCGTTGAAGAAGAGCGTCAGCTGTCTCAGGGCCTGGACGCGCTGCGCGAGCTGCCTTGCGTCACGCTCGACGGCCATCGCATGCCGTTGTGGGTCAACACCGGCCTGCTGGCTGATGTCGCGCGTGCCCAGCAGCGCGGCGCTGAAGGCGTTGGCCTGTACCGCACCGAAGTGCCGTTCATGATTCAACAGCGCTTCCCGAGTGAAAAAGAGCAACTGGCGATCTATCGCGAGCAGTTGGCCGCGTTCCATCCGCTGCCTGTCACCATGCGCAGCCTGGACATCGGTGGCGATAAAGCGCTGTCGTACTTCCCGATCAAGGAAGAAAACCCGTTTCTGGGCTGGCGCGGGATCCGCGTAACCCTTGATCACCCGGAGATTTTCCTGGTGCAGACCCGCGCCATGCTCAAGGCCAGTGAAGGCTTGAACAATCTGCGGATTCTGCTGCCGATGATTTCCAGCACTCACGAGGTTGAAGAGGCGCTGCACCTGATTCACCGCGCCTGGGGTGAAGTGCGCGATGAGGGCACCGACGTGCCGATGCCTCCAGTGGGCGTGATGATCGAAGTCCCCGCAGCCGTCTATCAGACCCGGGATCTGGCCCGTCAGGTGGATTTCCTGTCGGTCGGCTCCAACGACCTGACCCAATACCTGCTGGCTGTGGATCGCAACAACCCACGCGTTGCCGACCTTTACGATTATCTGCATCCAGCGGTGCTGCAAGCGTTGCAGAACGTGGTGCGTGACGCCCATGCCGAAGGCAAGCCGGTAAGCATCTGCGGCGAAATGGCCGGTGATCCTGCGGCTGCGGTGCTGTTGATGGCGATGGGTTTTGACAGTTTGTCGATGAACTCCACCAACCTGCCGAAAGTGAAGTGGATGCTGCGCCAGATCCACCTGAGCAAAGCCAAGGAACTGCTTGCCCAATTGATGACCAACGACAACCCGCAAGTGATCAGCAGCTCCCTGCAACTGGCGCTGAAGAACCTTGGGCTGTCACGGATGATCAATCCGGGGTCCGTCAAAGGGCATTGATTCTCTAATTGGAATTCCGTCCTTGTGGGAGCGAATTCATTCGCGAAGACATTTGTACAGTCGACAGAGATATATCGAATGTACCGGCCTCTTCGCGAATGAATTCGCTCCCACATGAGGTGGATT
The DNA here is from genome assembly GCF_900601905.1 of Pseudomonas viridiflava. Classification (GTDB taxonomy): domain Bacteria; phylum Pseudomonadota; class Gammaproteobacteria; order Pseudomonadales; family Pseudomonadaceae; genus Aquipseudomonas. Next base: position 270,903 of record NZ_UWFA01000170.1, on the reverse strand, counting down.
CCCGGCACAGAATCGCGTTTAGAGATTCAACTCCACCTCTCCCAATCTCCCGCCACACGGCCCGAAGCTGTGCTCAATCAACTGCCGACTGCCATCGGCATTGACGATCAGCACGGTGCTGGCACGGGTGCCGTAGGTGGGGCTGGCGATGAAGGCACTGGACAGCAGCGTCTCGGTTTCAAGGCTGACCCCGGTATCCGGCAGCTCGGCGGTCGGTGCCGTGGTCGGGTCGCTGAGCATTGCCATCAGCGCCATCGGGTCAGGGTTATCGAGTTGACCGGTCAGCGCGGCTTTGGTCTTTTGTACTTTTGGCCAGGGCGTGTCCAGCCCGGCATTCGACAGGCCGTACACCCCTTCGCCGAGCAGGCGAGGCTCTGGAACTGACCCGTTCAGGTAGTACAAGCGCTCGCGATCACCCACCAGCAAATTGAAGCCGCCGTACTCGGTCGCTCGGCTCGCGACCTCAGCGAGATAATTTTCGATCAGCACATCGCTGGTCAAAAACTGAGCGACCAGCTCACCCCGCGAGCGACGTCCCAGCGCCAGCCCCGGATTGCGAATGTTGGTCAGCGCCGCAAAGCGCCCGTCTGCATTGATGCCAAGCCAGCTGCCACCGGCTTCCAGATCCCGGCCAGCATAGACCTGCGGCGCGTCGGTCCACTGCGCCAGTGGCTGGGTCGGGCGGGCGTAGAATTCGTCCCGGTTGGCCGCCACGATCAGCGGCTGGGCGTGGGCAGGGCGCCAGGCGAACACGATCAGACACATGCGGTACTCCTTTTTTCAGCCACTTTACCCATCCCTGGGGCGGACATCCATCGCACGCTGCTAGAGCCTGACGCCCTGCTCCGGTAGTATGCCGATCTCATTTCCAGGCTCGCGCGCTGTTGCGGTTCAGCGTGGGTTTACGTTATCTGCTTTAGTCTTCTGGTTCAGTGCTCGCAAGAGTTTCCCTTTTAAGGAGTCGCAATGCTGCCTTACCCGCAGATTGACCCGGTGGCGGTGGCTATCGGCCCGCTGCAAATTCACTGGTACGGTTTGATGTACCTGGTCGGCATTGGCGGCGCATGGCTGCTGGCATCACGCCGTCTGAACAGCTTTGATCCGACCTGGACCAAGGAAAAACTCTCCGACATGATTTTCTGGCTGGCCATGGGCGTGATTGTCGGAGGGCGGCTGGGTTATGTGCTGTTTTACGACTTGCCTGCGTACATCGCCAATCCGCTGTTGATCTTCGAAGTCTGGAAAGGCGGCATGGCGTTCCATGGCGGGTTTGTTGGCGTACTGGTGGCGGCCTGGTTCTTCGCCCGGCGCAACGGCAAGTCGTTCTTCGAGTTGATGGATTTCATCGCGCCGCTGGTGCCGATCGGCCTGGGTGCCGGTCGTATCGGCAACTTCATCAATGCCGAGTTGTGGGGCAAGCCGACTGATTTGCCCTGGGCCATGGTCTTCCCGCCTTTCAGCGATCCTGCGCAATTGGCGCGTCACCCATCGCAGCTGTATCAGTTCGCACTGGAAGGCGTCGCGCTGTTTCTGATCCTGTACTTCTACTCGCGCAAGCCCCGGCCGACAATGGCGATTTCCGGGATGTTCGCGCTGTTTTACGGCATTTTCCGCTTCATCGTCGAGTTTGTCCGCGTGCCGGATGCACAGCTGGGCTACCTCGCCTGGGGCTGGGTGACCATGGGTCAGATCCTCAGCCTGCCGATGATCATCGCCGGCGCTGTACTGATCTGGCTGGCGTACAATCGCGCCCCCGCGGTCAAAACGGTTTAACACCGAGGCGCCGGGCGCTGCTGCCCGGCGGTTCAACGATGCAGGTAATTTATGAAGCAATATCTCGAACTCGTCGCCCATGTCATCAAGAACGGCACGCTGCAGGCCAACCGCACTGGCGTGAAGACCATCAGCTTTCCCGGCGCGATGTTGCGTTACGACCTCAAGGAAGGCTTTCCGGCGATCACCACCCGGCGCATGGCGTTCAAATCGGCGATTGGCGAGATGGTCGGCTTCCTGCGCGGCGTGAACAATGCCGCTGAATTTCGCGAGCTGGGCTGCAAGGTCTGGGACCAGAACGCCAACGAGAACGCTCAGTGGCTGGACAACCCGTTCCGCAAGGGCGAAGACGACCTCGGCGAAATCTACGGCGTGCAGTGGCGCAAATGGCCAGCCTACAAGCGTATCGACCTGAGCAACCCGCAGGCCATCAAGCGCGCGATCAGCCAAGGCTACCAGCAGATTGCCCAGTCCGAAGAAGACGGTCAGCCCTACGTGGTGCTGTACAAGGCCATCGATCAGATTCGCCAGTGCGTCGACACCATCATCAACGACCCCGGCAGCCGTCGTATTCTGTTCCACGGCTGGAACTGCGCGCAGCTCGATGAAATGGCCCTGCCACCGTGCCACTTGCTGTACCAGTTCCATCCGAATCAGGAGACCAGAGAAATCTCCCTGACCCTTTACATCCGCTCCAATGACCTGGGCCTGGGGACGCCGTTCAACCTGACCGAAGGCGCTGCGCTGCTTAGCCTGATCGGCCGCCTGACGGGCTACACGCCGCGCTGGTTCACGTATTTCATTGGCGATGCCCATGTCTACGAAAACCACCTGGACATGCTCAACGAGCAGCTCACGCGCGAACCGTACCCGATGCCGAAGCTGGTGATATCCGACCGTGTGCCGGAGTTCGCCAAAACCGGTGTGTATCAGCCCGAGTGGCTGGAGCAGATCGAGCCTTCGGACTTCTCGCTGGAAGGCTATGAACACCACCCGGCGATGACTGCGCCGATGGCGGTTTAAGTCGTCGCGATATTGCTCAATTGTGCACAAACCTGTGGGAGCGAATTCATTCGCGAAGAGGCCCGTACATTCGATAGATATTCATCGTTTGTAAGGCCGCTTTCGCGAATGAATTCGCTCCCACAGGTCGTTATGCGTTAACCCCGAACCCTCAATGCCCATGACTCCTGCCGACATGGGAATGCTCTACATCAGCGGTCACTACGCTGCCGCTCACTTCCAGTCGATCCAGAATCCCGCAATGATCCGGTGCGCCGTCGCTGCAGCGTTGGCGCAAGTCCAGTAGCTGCGTCTGCAAGGCCTGCAGGCTGGCAATGCGGGCGTTGACGTGCTGGATGTGCTCATCAATCAGCGCATTGACGCTTTCGCACTGGTCCTGCGGGCTGTCGCGCAGGTTGAGCAGGCTGCGAATCTCTTCGAGCGTCATGTCCAGGCTGCGGCAGTTGCGAATGAACGTCAGCCGTTCGACATGCGCCTGGGTGTACAGCCGATAATTACCCTCGCTGCGCGCTGGCGCGGGCAACAAACCCTCGCGCTCGTAATAACGGATGGTTTCCACCTGGGCATCGGTGAGTTTTGCCAGTTCGCCAATCTTCATGGTCGTCGATCCGATTTGAATGCTTGACCCTATAGTGGCTACAGGGTGTTCACTTGGCAACAAGCACGATAAAGGACCCGACCATGAGCCAATTGAAAGCCGCTGAAGGCAAGCACGATCACGACCATACCCAGCACGATCACAGCGAAAAACCCCATGATCATGCCGCGCATGCCCATGGCTGCTGCGCTTCGAAAGCGGCGCCTGCCGTGGTGTCATTCACTGATGCGCCGGTGTCCGGCGCACGGCTGAGCACGTTCCGTATCGAACAGATGGATTGCCCGACTGAGCAAACCCTGATCCAGAACAAGCTCGGCAAGCTGGTCGGCGTGCAGAAGCTTGAATTCAACTTGATCAACCGCCTGTTGGGGGTCTGGCACGAGCTGCCGTCTACCGAGCCGATTCGCGAGGCGATTGCGTCGTTGGGCATGCAGGCGGAGCCGGTTGAAGAGGGCGTCGAGACTGCGCCTGCAGCGGTGGTGAAAAAGCCGTGGTGGCCGCTGGCGCTGTCCGGTGTCATGGCGTTGGCGGCGGAGGTCATCCATTTTTCAGGGGTGGCACCCGATTGGGTCGTCGCTGTCGTGGCGCTGGTTTCGATCCTCAGCGGCGGGTTGGGCACCTATAAAAAAGGCTGGATCGCGTTAAAGAACCTCAACCTGAACATCAACGCCCTGATGAGCATCGCCGTCACTGGCGCGGTGTTGATCGGGCAATGGCCGGAAGCAGCGATGGTGATGTTCCTGTTCACTGTGGCCGAATTGATCGAGGCCAAGTCCCTGGATCGTGCCCGCAACGCCATCAGCGGCCTGATGCAGCTAACCCCTGAACTCGCCACCGTACGGCAGGCCGATGGTCAGTGGCTGGAACTGGAGGCTAAAAACATCGAACTGGGCGCCATCGTCCGGGTAAAGCCTGGCGAGCGCGTTGCCCTGGACGGCGAGGTGGTCTCCGGTCATTCGACCATCGACCAGGCGCCGATCACCGGTGAAAGTCTGCCTGTGGAGAAAGGCGTCGGTGACAAGGTGTTTGCCGGGACCATCAATCAGGCCGGTTCGCTGGAGTTTCGCGTGACTGCCGCGGCCAGTAATTCGACTCTGGCGCGGATCATCCACGCCGTGGAAGCGGCGCAGGGCTCGCGTGCTCCAACCCAGCGTTTCGTCGACAGCTTTTCACGTATCTACACCCCAGCAGTGTTTATCTTCGCGCTGGGTGTGGCGATCATCCCGCCGCTGCTGATGGGCGCGGTCTGGTTCGACTGGATCTATCGGGCACTGGTCTTGCTCGTGGTCGCTTGCCCGTGCGCGCTGGTGATTTCCACGCCGGTGACCATCGTCAGCGGCCTGGCGGCGGCAGCACGCAAAGGCATCTTGATCAAAGGCGGCGTTTATCTGGAGATGGGCCACAAGCTGGATTATCTGGCGCTGGACAAGACCGGCACGATTACCCACGGTAAGCCGGTACAGACCGATTACGTTTTGCTTGAGCCCACCGCTGCTGATTGGGCGCCCAACGTGGCGGCGAGCCTGGCAGGGCGTTCCGATCACCCGGTTTCCCAAGCGATTGCCAAGGCCGCCGAACAAGGCGCAACCGCTCACCCGGTCAGCGCGTTCGAAGCGCTAGCCGGTCGCGGTGTACGCGGCGAGATCAATGGCGAGCTTTATCATCTGGGCAATCATCGCCTGGTTGAAGAACTGGGCCTGTGTTCACCTCAGCTTGAAGCGCAACTCGATGCGCTGGAGCACCAGGGCAAGAGCGTCGTATTGCTGCTGGATCGTTCCGGTCCGCTGGCGTTGTTTGCCGTAGCCGATACCGTCAAGGACAGCAGTCGCGAAGCGATTGAGCAATTGCACGAGCTCGGGATCAAAACCCTGATGCTCACCGGCGACAACCCGCACACCGCCAGGGCGATTGCCGCGCAAGTGGGTATCGACTCCGCGCAGGGCAACCTGATGCCAACCGACAAACTGCAAGCAATCGAAGCGCTGTACGCCAAGGGGCATCGGGTCGGCATGGTCGGGGACGGCATCAACGACGCACCTGCACTGGCGCGTTCGGAAATCGGCTTCGCCATGGCCGCAGCCGGAACGGATACCGCTATCGAAACGGCCGATGTCGCCCTGATGGACGATGATCTGCGCAAGATCCCCGCGTTTATTCGTCTGTCCCGACGCACCTCGAGCGTACTCAAGCAGAACATCTTCCTTGCACTGGTTATCAAGGCGATGTTCCTGGCAATGACCTTTGCAGGCATGGCGACCATGTGGATGGCGGTGTTTGCCGACATGGGCGTGAGTCTGCTGGTGGTGTTCAATGGGTTGCGGTTGTTGAAGAAGTAAACTGGTCCTGAGGGTAGCGAAACCCCTTGTGGGAGGCACATCAGCGGCCGAACTTATTCCGGCCCCAATTGATCATCCCCTCCACCAACTCCTTCAACACCACCCGCGTCGGATCAGCCAGATCCGGCCGGTAATGAAACGGCACGAACTCATCCATGTAGGTCGCCTGCACCAGCTCCAGCTGCACGGCGTGGATATGATTGTCCGGGTCGCCGTAGTGGCGGGTGATGTGGCCGCCTTTGAAGCGGCCGTTGAGCACATGGCTGTAATCCGTGGCGGCTGCGCAGGTAGCTTCCAGGCGCTGGGCCAATTGCTCGTCGCAGCTTGCGCCATTGAAGGTGCCGAGGTTGAAGTCCGGCAAACGGCCTTCGAACAGGTGCGGGATATGACCGCGAATCGAGTGGGCATCAAACAACAGGGCATAGCCGAATTCGGCCTTGAGCCTGGCCAGCTCCTGTTCCAGCGTCTGGTGATACGGCATCCAGATCTGTTCCAGGTAGTTTGCCCGTTCCTCAGCATTAGGTGCCTTGCCATCTTTGAACAGCGGCACGCCATCGAACAGGATCGACGGGAACAGCCCGGTCGTGGCGCCGGCATACAGCGGCTTGTCGTCCGAGGGGCGATTGAGGTCGATGACAAACCGCGAATACTCCGCCGCCAGGGTGCTGACCCCCAGTTCAGCCGCGAAATCGTAGAGCTGCGGGATGTGCCAGTCGGTGTCCGGCAGACTCAGGGCCTCGTCTACCAGCCCGGCCTCGACCGCTGGCGTCAGCCGCAATCCAGCGTGCGGCATGCTGATCAGCAACGGCACCCGACCGCGAGAAAACTTCAGAACGTTGTCCATGAATCTCTCCTTTCACAGGATTTGAATATTCTCTGTAGGAGCTCACGAGCACCGCAAGGCAGCGATAGCGATCTGCCTGACACACCGCGATCGCTGCCTCGCGGTGCTCGTGAGCTCCTACAGGATTTCGCTAAATCGTGGATTCAACCCCATGTCGCACGATACGTTTGTCCAGATCGCCACCCAGCCAATACGCCAGGTCAGCAGGTCGTTCGATGTCCCAGGCGACGAAGTCCGCGATTTTGCCAACTTCCAGCGAGCCATGGGTTTCGCCCAGGCCGAGGGCTTTGGCGGCATGCAGCGTCACGCCTGCCAGCGCTTCTTCAGGCGTCATGCGAAACAGTGTGCAGGCCATGTTCAGCATCAGGCGCAACGACAGCGCAGGCGACGTGCCGGGGTTAAGGTCGCTGGCGATGGCGATGTCCACGCCATGCCTGCGCAGAGCGTCCATGGGCGGCAGTTGGGTTTCGCGCAGGAAGTAATACGCGCCGGGCAACAGCACTGCGACGGTTCCAGCCGCACCCATGGCAATCGCGTCCGCCTCGGTCATGAACTCCAGATGATCCGCCGACAGCGCTTTGTAACGCGCCGCCAGGCTGGAGCCGGCCAGTGGCGACAATTGTTCTGCATGCAACTTCACCGGCAAGCCCAGTTGCCCGGCGGTAATGAACACCTGCTCGACCTGCGCTGGAGAAAACGCCAGGTACTCGCAAAACGCATCCACTGCATCCACCAGCCCTTCGGCAGCCAGTGCAGGGAGCATTTCACTGCAAATGTGGTGGATGTAATCGTCGGCGCGGTCTGCATATTCAGGTGGCAAGGCGTGAGCGGCCAGACAGGTGCTGCGTACGGTCACCGGCAGCGTGTTGCCCAAACGACGGATGACCCGCAGCAATTTTCGCTCGCTGGCCAGGTCCAGGCCATAGCCGGATTTCATCTCCACCGTGGTCACGCCGTCCTTGAGCAGGTGGCGCAGACGGCGCTCGGCGCTTTCGTACAACTCATCTTCACTGGCGGCGCGGGTGGCACGCACGGTACTGGCAATACCGCCGCCCGCTGCGGCGATGTCGGCGTAGCTCACGCCCTGCAGGCGTTGCTCGAATTCGCCGCTGCGATTGCCGCCGAACACCGTGTGGGTGTGGCAATCAATCAGGCCGGGTGTCACCCACGCGCCGTTCAGGTCGATGACGTTGTCGTAGGTTGACTCGACAAGTTCGGTCTGTGGCCCGATCCACTCGATCAACGCTCCAGAGGTCACGATGGCGGCGTGCTCGATGATCGAGTATTTTCCTTGCGCCATGCTTGCGACGTGACACTGTTTCCAGAGCGTTTTCATTTCCAGTCTCCGCGTTACCGATGAGTGATGGATGAGTTATCGGGGCGTTTTTGGCAGGCCCGGTTTGACCCATAAATAATAGGCGGCGACCAGCAACACTACCCAGACTGCGCCGACGATCAACGCCATGCGGTTGTCCGGGAAGTAACCCAGCACACCAAAGATAAACAGCATGAAGACGATGGCGGCGGCAGGCGCGTAAGGCCAGAACGGCACCGGGAATTTCAACTCAGCGGCTTCTTCGCGGCTCATCTGGCGGCGCATGGCAACTTGTGTCAGCAGGATCATCAACCAGACCCAGACCGTAGCGAAGGTCGCGATGGACGCAATCAGCAAGAATACGTTTTCCGGGATTTTGTAGTTCAGCCACACGCCGCCCAGCAACGCGACGCCCATCACCAGTACGGTCATCCACGGCACCCCGTGGCTGGACAGTTTCGAGAAGGCAGCAGGAGCCTGGCCCTGTTGTGCCAGGCCGTACATGATCCGGCCGGCACCAAATACGTCACTGTTGATCGCCGACACTGCGGCGGAAATCACCACGATGTTGAGCAACGCCGCCGCCCAGGGGAAACCGAGGCTGGCGAAGATCTGCACGAACGGGCTGTTTTCCTTGCTGATCTGCGTCCACGGGAACAGCGCCATCAGCACGAACAGGGTCAGCACGTAAAACAGCAGAATCCGCAGCGGCACCGAGTTGATTGCCTGCGGGATAGTGCGTTGCGGGTCCTTGGCTTCACCGGCCGTGATGCCGATGATTTCAATGCCGCCAAAGGCAAACATCACCACCGCGAAGCAGGCGATCAGACCGCCGATCCCATTGGGCAGGAAGCCGCCGTGAGCCCACAGGTTGCTGATCCCGGACACCGTTTCGCCATTGCCCGACAGGTTGACGCCGAACAGCAAGAGGCCGATACCGGCGACGATCATCGCGACAATGGCGCTGACTTTAAGCAGCGACAGCCAGAATTCGGTCTCGCCAAAGACTTTGACGTTGCACAGGTTCAGCGCACCGATCAGGAACACAATGCCCAGAACCCAGATCCAGCGCGGCACGTCCGGGAACCAGAACCCCATGTAGATGCCGAACGCGGTTACGTCAGCGATGCAGACGATGATCATCTCGAAGGCGTAGGTCCAGCCGAGCACGAAGCCAGCCATCGGGCCCAGGTAGGTGCTGGCGTATTCGCCGAACGAGCCTGACACCGGGTTGTGCACGGCCATTTCACCCAGGGCGCGCATGACCATGAACACAGCTGCGCCGCCAATCAGATAGGCCAGCAAAACCGCCGGGCCTGCCATCTGAATGGCCGAAGCCGAGCCATAAAACAGCCCCGTGCCAATGGCCGAACCCAGCGCCATGAAGCGAATGTGCCGAGCCGAAAGCCCGCGTTTCAAACCTTGCTGTGACGTCATTTCAATCCAATCCGGTTTCTTTCCAGCGAACTGCCAGTTCTTCAGGGCGCGAAGGATACCCGCTGGGTGTGGCCGACCAAATCCATCTGTGATCGGGTGTCGCCTGGCTGACATCTGGTGTCATGGATGTCTATACGTTTGGTGCGGCTGACGTGGTCCCACCCAGGACTGCAGTCTGTGGGAGCGAGGCTTGCCCGCGATAAGGCTGGACGCGATTCAAGTCAGATCGCCTAAACCTTATCGCGGGCAAGCACCGCTCCCACAGGAACCAGTTCCATCAGGACCTTTTTCAACATCTCCTCACTCCTGAGCACCCGCGCGCTACTGGCAATATCCGGCGCCAGCCAACGGTCTTCGTCATAGGGCGGGACGGTCTCGCGCAGCAGGCGCCAAGCCGCATCGGTGCCGACACCAAAGCGCTGGCTCTTCAGGAATTCAAACGCCTGAGCCGCCAGCAAGTATTCGATGGCCAGAATCTGTGTGGTGTTATCCAGCACCTTGTGCAGTTTCAGCGCCGCGTTGGTGCCCATGCTCAGGTGGTCCTCCTGCAACCCCGAGGTCACGAAGTTATCAGTGACCGCCGGGTGCGCCAGTTGGCGGTTTTCAGCGCATAACGACGCCGCCACGTATTGCACGATCATCATCCCCGAGTTGACTCCGGGCTGGGCGACGAGAAATGCTGGCAGGTTGCTGATGGTCGGGTTGATCAGCCGGTCCAGCCTGCGTTCGGCAATCGAGCCCAGCTCAGCCACGGCAATTGCCAGCAGGTCAGCCGCCATTGCCACTGACTGGCCGTGCGGGTTGGCCTGGGACACCACGCGATACGACTCCGGCGTGCCAAGCAGCAGCGGGTTGTCCGTGGCCGAATTCAGTTCGATTTCGATCTGTCGCGTGGCATGCACCCATTGATCGCGTGTGGCGCCGTGGACCTGCGGGATCGAGCGCACACTCAGCGCGTCCTGGGTGCGAATCCCGCGGCTGTTGATCACCATCTCGCTGCCGTCGAGCAGCTCGCGCAGATTACGGCCGACGATCTGCATGCCCGGATGCGGCTTGAGGGCGATGATCTCGGCGTCGAACGCGTTGATTTGCCCGCCCAGCGCTTCAAAGCTCATGGCCCCGATCACATCGGCCCACTGGCTCAGGCGTTGCGTGTCGGCAACCGCCAGGCAGCTCAGCCCGGTCATGCACGGCGTGCCGTTGACCAGGCACAGCCCATCCTTTGCGCCTAACTTGACAGCGCTCAGCCCTTCGGCCGCCAGTGCTTGCTGCGCCGGTACGACCTGGCCGCGATAGCTGACATCCCCCACGCCCAGCAGGGCAATCCCGATGTGCGCCATGTGCGTCAGATAGCCGACCGACCCCTGTGAGGGCACATGCGGGGTGATCCGGCGGTTGAGCAAGGCGAGCAACGCCTCGACCACCTGCCGGTGCAGCCCGGACTTGCCCTGGCTGTAGTTGATGACCGCCGCACAGATGATCGCCCGCGTCTGTTCGTCGGAGAGCGCCGCGCCGACCCCGCACGCATGGCTGAGCAGCGTGTTGCGCGACAGCTGACTCAGCTGCTCGCCCTCAAGCGATACATTGCACAGCGCGCCCAGCCCGGTATTGATACCGTAGGCCCGCTCGCCGCTGGCAATGATGCGTTCGACGATGGCCTGAGCATTATCGATTCGCCCCCAGGCGCTGGCCGACAGCACCAGTTGCGCGCCATGACGAGCGACGGCAACCACGTCCTGCCAACACGCAGGGCCTTCCCCAATGACTACCTGTTCGACGGGCGACATCTGCTGGTTCCTTACACAGTGACTGCGCGGCGCTGCACGAAACGATCAACGTATTCGTCGGCGGGGGAGTAAAGAATTTCCTTGGGTGTGCCGACCTGAATCAGCTGCCCGTCCTTGAGGATCGCAATGCGATTGCCGATGCGCACGGCTTCGTCCAGGTCATGGGTGATGAACACGATGGTTTTCTTCAGGTTGCTTTGCAGCTCCAGCAACTGATCCTGCATTTCGGCGCGGATCAGTGGATCGAGGGCGCTGAAAGCTTCGTCCATCAGAATGATATCGGTGTCTGCCGCCAGGGCCCGGGCCAGCCCGACTCGCTGACGCATGCCGCCGGAAAGCTGATGCGGGTATTTGTTCTCGTAGCCTTGCAGGCCGACGGTGCTGATCCAGTGACGTGCGCGCTCGATGCAGTGCTCCTTGCTTTCGCCACGCACTTTCAGGCCGTAAGCGACGTTGTCCAGCACAGTCTTGTGCGGCAACAGCCCGAAGCTCTGGAACACCATGCTGATTTTCTTGCGGCGAAACTGGCGCAGGGCCTCCATGTCGTATTGCAGGATGTCCTCGCCATCGACCAGGATTTCCCCGCTGGTGGGGTCGATAAGCCGGTTGAAGTGGCGCACCAGTGTAGATTTACCCGAGCCGGACAGGCCCATGATCACGAAGATTTCCCCGCTGGCGATGGACAGCGACAAATCATTGACCCCCACCACACAGCCGGTTCTGGCCAGTACTTCATCCTTACTGGTGTTCTGCCGGACCATCGCCAGTGCCTCTTTGTGGCGGTTGCCGAAAATCTTGAACACGTTGCGGATCACGATTTTGTCGGGCGCCGGGTTATCGGGCTGTCGATTACTCATTTGTTCGCCTCATGCCGTGGTCGGCCGTATGCCTGAGTGATGCGGTCGATGACCACCGCGAGAATCACGATCGCCAGCCCGGCTTCGAGGCCGCGCCCGACGTTGAGGGTCTGGATGCCCACCAGCACGTCTTCGCCCAGGCCGCGAGCGCCGATCATGGAAGCGATCACCACCATCGACAGGGCCATCATCGTGGTCTGATTGATCCCGGCCATGATGCTGGGCAGCGCCAATGGCAATTGCACGCCGAACAGTTGCTGCCAGCGGTTGGCGCCGAAAGCGTTGATAGCTTCCATGACTTCGTTATCCACCTGCCGGATGCCCAGATCGGTGAGGCGAATCAGCGGCGGTGCGGCGTAGATCACGGTAGCGAAAATCGCCGGGACCTTGCCCAGGCCGAACAGCATCAGTACCGGGATCAGGTACACGAAGCTGGGCATGGTCTGCATGATGTCCAGCAGCGGCATCAGCACTGAACGCAGGCGATTGCTGCGCGCCGATAGAATGCCCAGCGGAATGCCGATGATCACCGAGATCAGCGTCGCCACCAGCATCAACGCCAGGGTCTGCATCAGTTTGTCCCACAGCCCGACCGCACCGACCAGAAACAGAAGGCCGACGATAACGGCGGTGGTCACAACCTTGCGCGTCGCATGCCAGGCAATGCCGCCGACAATTGCCAGCATCAGCCACCACGGCGCCATGCGCAGCAAGCCTTCAAGGTTGACGATGGCCCACAGCAGTGTGTCGGAGATCTGTCGGAACACATCGCCGTAATTGGTCACCAGCGCGTCAACCCAGTCATTGACCAGATTGGCGATGGAGAATGTGAAGCTTTCGGGGAACATAAGGTGCTCTCGTTAATTTGTTGGAGCGAGGCTTGCCCGCGAAGAGGCCAGTTCAGTCGACGAATGATTTTTCAGACACAACGCCTTCGCGGGCAAGCCTCGCTCCAACAGGTCCGTGTTGGCCGCGTTTTGCCTACAACGAAGCATCCACCTTTTTCGCCGCATCTTCCGTGACCCAGGCGTGCCAGACTTCCGGGTGTTCCTTGAGGAAGATTTTGGCCAGCTTCGGCGATTCGATGCGGTCCTTGGTCATGCGTGCCAGGTTCTGGTTGAGCAGATCAATCGGGATGTTGACCTTTTCCATCACGGCCACCAGCTCCGGTGCCTGCTCATGGAAGACCTTGGACAAGCCGACCTTGATTTCTATGTTCTTGTTCACGCCGGCTTTCTCTTCCAGACGCACCAGGTCTACCTGGCCCATCAGCGGGGTTGGAGACCAATAGTAAGTGAGGATCGGCTCGCCGCGCTTGTAGCTGGACAGAATCGCCGCATCCAGCGCCGGACCGGTGCCGGGGCGGAAGTTGGTGTACTTGCTTTCCAGATCGTAGCTTTTGAGCATCTCGCTGTTTTCCAGCTCGCAGGTCCAACCCGCCGGGCAGTTGTAGAAACGGCCCTTGGCTGGCTCTTCGGCGTCTTTGAACAGCGCTGAGTATTTGCCCAGATCACTGATGGATTTCAGGTCAGGCGCCTTGGCCTCCAGCTTGCGCTTGGCATCGCCTTCGATCACGTAACGCGGCACATACCAGCCCTCGACGGCGCCCTTGACCGGGCTGCCGACACCGACCACTTTCCCGGCTTTCTCTGCCTTGTTCCACACTTCGCTGCGGCCAACCCACTCTTCGGCGAAGACCTGGATGTCATTGCTGCTCAGCGCATTTTCCATGGTGATGGAATTGCCCGGCAGGCTGTCGACTTCGCAGCCATAGCCCTTGTTCAGAATCACCTGCAACATATCGGTTAGCAGCATGGCGCTTTCCCAGTTCAAACCGGCGAACTTCACCGGCTTGCCGGATTCGCACCAGCCAGCGGCCTGGCTTGCGCTGGCACCTGTCAGCAAACCTGCTGCAATCAACGTGGCCAACAGTGCCTTCTTGGTTTTCATCGTATGACGCTCCTCGCGAATGGGTGTGGGCAGTTTCCAGATCAACACTGATACCAGGACACTTGACGGTCCTTTGGGGTGGTCGGTTCACTAACGCTGCGCGCAAGGATGCTGAATTCGGCCCCTGTGGGAGCGAGCTTGCTCGCGAAGACGGCTTTAAATACACAAAAAATGTACCGGATGTACCGGCCTCTTCGCGAGCAGGTGGAGCGCCACCCCGGTCGCTCCCACAGGAAATTGGCTAGCCCTTGATCATCGGCAAATTCAGCCCCTGCTCATTGGCGCAGTCGATAGCGATCTGGTAACCCGCATCGGCGTGACGCATCACGCCGGTGGCCGGGTCGTTGTGCAGGACGCGGGCGATGCGTTCGGCGGCTTCGTCAGTGCCGTCGCAGACAATCACCATCCCCGAATGCTGCGAGAAGCCCATGCCGACGCCGCCGCCGTGGTGCAACGAAACCCAGGTCGCGCCGCTGGCGGTGTTGAGCAAGGCGTTGAGCAATGGCCAGTCGGAAACCGCATCGGAGCCATCCTGCATGGCTTCGGTTTCACGGTTGGGGCTGGAAACAGAGCCTGAGTCGAGATGGTCGCGACCGATCACCACCGGCGCAGACAGCTCGCCACTGCGGACCATCTCATTGAACGCCAGCCCGAGCATGGCGCGCTGACCCAGGCCAACCCAGCAGATACGTGCCGGAAGGCCCTGAAAGGCGATGCGCTCACGGGCCATGTTCAGCCAGTTGTGCAGGTGTGCGTCATCCGGGATCAGTTCTTTGACCTTGGCGTCGGTCTTGTAGATATCTTCCGGGTCGCCCGACAGCGCGGCCCAGCGGAACGGTCCTACGCCACGGCAGAACAAGGGCCGGATGTACGCAGGGACAAAACCCGGGAAGTCGAAGGCGTTTGCCACGCCTTCTTCCTTGGCCATCTGGCGGATGTTATTGCCGTAGTCGAAGGTCGGAATGCCCATTTTCTGAAAGGCGAGCATGGCCTGCACGTGCTCGGCCATGGATTGCTTGGCGGCTTTGACCACGGCCGCCGGTTCGCTCAGCGAGCGGGCGCGGTATTCGTCCCAGCTCCAGCCTTTCGGGAGGTAGCCGTTGAGCGGGTCGTGGGCGCTGGTCTGATCGGTGACCATGTCCGGGCGCACGCCACGGCGGACCATTTCCGGCAGGATCTCGGCCGCGTTGCCGCACAGCGCGATGGAGATCGCCTTGCCTTCGGTCGTGTATTGGGCGATCCGCGCCAGGGCGTCATCCAGATCCACGGCTTGCTCATCGACGTAACGGGTCTTGAGGCGGAAATCGATGCGGCTCTGCTGGCATTCGATATTCAGCGAGCAAGCCCCGGCCATGCCCGCAGCCAGGGGTTGCGCGCCACCCATGCCGCCCAGGCCTGCAGTCAGTACCCATTTACCCTTGAGGCTGCCGTTGAAATGCTGGCGACCGGCTTCGACGAAGGTTTCGTAAGTGCCCTGAACGATGCCCTGGCTGCCGATGTAGATCCAGCTGCCGGCGGTCATCTGGCCATACATGGCCAGGCCCTTGGCATCGAGTTCGTTGAAGTGTTCCCAGCTGGCCCAGTGCGGCACCAGGTTGGAGTTGGCGATCAGCACGCGCGGCGCATTGCTGTGAGTTTTGAACACGCCGACCGGCTTGCCCGACTGCACCAGCAAGGTTTCGTCATCGTTGAGGTGGGTCAGGCTTTCGACGATCTTGTCATAGCATTCCCAGTTGCGTGCAGCGCGGCCAATGCCGCCATAAACCACCAGTTCCTTGGGGTTTTCGGCCACTTCCGGATCAAGATTGTTCATCAGCATGCGCAACGGTGCTTCAGTCATCCAGCTCTTCGCGGTGAGCTGGGTGCCACGCGGGGCGCGAATTTCGACGTCCCGGTAACGGGTCCAGTGTTGATTATTCTCGGTCACGAAAGAGCTCCTCGGCACTTGGCTGTACTTGTATGTACAAGCATATGCAATTGAAATACCAACTCTGTGATCACCCCCCAATACCATTGATGCGCTACACCTGTAGGAGTGAGCTTGTTCGCGATAGCGTCAGTTCAGTTGACCCGTACACAACAGGCCTGACGCCATCGCGAGCAAGCTCACTCCTACAGGAAAGTGAACAAAATCAATAGCATGCGTTTAGGTGGTTGTGCTGGGGTGCGGAGACTTTCGGGGCGAGTCTGGCGGCGAGCGTTTGCAGAAAATCAATAGATCTGCGGAGATGGAGGAGTTGTGTGCGCAACGAGCGAGTCGTCCAAAGATGTAACGACTCGCTTCTTTCTGGGGCGCTGGGTAACAAGATGGTGCGCAATCGACTCAGATGACCTTGACCGCACGCCCGATGAACTGGATTGGCCCGGTGGGTTTACCAATGGGCGAACCGGTGGCCTGTTCCAGAGTCAGCTCGAACAACTGATTGGGTTGCAGCGGCGGCAGCTTATCCAGCGGCACGTGCAGGCTTTGCCCTGGCTTGACCAGCCCGAGGGAAACCGGCCCTTGCCAATCGTCGCCCTTGGTCCAGAACTCCAGCGCCTTATCGGCAGGGACTTGCGTCACGCTGAGCGGGATCAGCTGGATTTCCTGTGAATTGCTGGCTTGCACCACCCAGCCTGGGGCCTTGTCCTGCGGCGCAACCAGCACCACCAGATAAGACGGCGCAGGGGTTGAGGGTGACTGCGTGAGCAGCGTCATACCCAGCACCAGCGACGCCGCCAGCCCGGCACCGGCCAGGCCGCGCCAGATCGACAGGTTGTTCCACCAGCTTTGCACGTCGCGTATCACGGCTTGCTGCGGAGACAGCAAATCATCCAGGCTGCGCTCGATGCGCGTCCACAGCCGGGGTGGTGGGGTTTGCGGTTCGGCCATGGCGGTCAGGGGCAGCAGGCGCTCTTCCCAGGCATCCACGGCAGCTCGCAACGCAGGCTCTTGGGGTAGCCGACGTTCTATTTCTATTAGTTGTTGGGCAGACAATGTGCCCAGCACATATTCACCGGCCAACTCGTTGAGCGGTGTTTGCGGTTCAGTGCCCGAAGTGTTGCTCATCCGATGCACTCCCGTAATGCATTCAGGCTGCGCTTTATCCAGGCCTTCACAGTGCCTAGCGGCGCGCCGATTTTCTGCGCAATTTCCTGATGCGAATAGCCGTCTACATAAGCGTGAAACACACAATTGCGGCGCACGGGTTCAAGCTGATCGAGACAGAACTCGATCCGTCCCGGGTTCACCCGCCAGTCAAAGCTGTCCACGGTGTCGTTCCAGCCTTCCAGGGTTGCCTGGGCTTGGGCATCTTCTTCCTCATCGTCGCTCTGCACTTCACGGGCATTGTTGCGAATGGCGTTGAGCGCCATATGCCGGGTAATCGTGAACATCCAGCCACGAGCCGAGCCGCGCGACCTGTCAAAGCTGGCAGCACCGGTCCAGATCTTGATGAAGGCGTCGTGCACGATGTCCTGAGCCAGGGCATTGTCTCGTACCAGGCGTTGCGCCACTCCGAGCAAGCGAGAGCTTTCCTGTTCATACAGACGCTCAAGTGCTCGCCGTTCGCCACGGGCGCAGGCATCCAGTGCAGCTTCGTAATCAAACAGCGGTTCATGAAGAGACAAATCGATACGCCATCAACAGAGGACATCAGCTCCAGTCAGACTGAAGCACCCGCGCAGGAGCATAGATCAGTTCCTGCGCAGGGCCACTGACTTATTTGGCGGACCAGAAAATGTAGTCGCCCTGGTATTTCACGATTTCCTTCGCGCCTTTATTGCTCTCTGCGCACGCTTTTGCAGGGGCTACGCCACCTTTGAGCGCGGTACGCTGGATGTAGGCAACGCCGGTCATCGCGCCTTTGCCTTCAGCCGGGTTGGCCTTCACCAGCTGATACGGCAGGTTGCCAGCGCTGGACGGTGCCACGGCGAGCTGAGTACCGGTCACTTTCGAGCCATCTTTGGCTTCCCAGGTGGCTGGCGGGCCGTAGTAGGTGCCGACTTGCTTGCCGTTGCGATCATTGAGCACGGCTTTAGGGCCTACAAACGCCCATTCCATTTCGCCTGGCATGTTGGCTTTGGCGCGGCACTCGTAAGTGATCTCGCCGACGCCGGTGGTTTCCATGCTGACTTTGAAGCCGTCCGGCACGCGAACGGTTTCCGGCAGGTTGCTTTGAGCGAAGGCGGAAGGTGCCAGGCAAGTGAAAGCCAGTGCAGCACCGGTCAGGCAGAGCAAGCGTTTTGCGTTCATGCAGACATCTCCAGAAATTTAGTGACCCGCTTGGCAGCCAAAACGGCTGCTTACCTGTACTACCCGCGAGAACACGATCTGGATGCAGCACTTTGAAAATAAATCTTCAGCCTTTGCAGATTCGGCTGCGCAGCATGATCACGCCGACGATGGCAGCCAGTCCCGAGCCCATCAATACGCCGACTTTGACCTCATCGATCAAGTGCGGCGCACCCGGGAAGGCGAGGTTGCCGATGAACAGGCTCATGGTGAAGCCGATACCACAAAGGATCGCCACGCCATACAACTGCATCCAGTTGCTGCCTTCGGGAAGCGTTGCCAGACCCGCACGGATAGCCAGCAGGGCGGCGAGGAACACGCCGATCTGTTTGCCGAAGAACAGGCCCAGGGCCACGCCCAGCGGCACTGGATCAATCAGGTTGTGCAGGCTGATCCCCGCCAGCGACACGCCCGCATTGGCGAAACCGAACACCGGCACGATGGCGAAGGCCACCCAGTAATGGAGTTTTTCTTCAAGGAACAGCAGCGGCGAGCGGGCTTCTTCTTCGGGCTTGCCCAGGGGGATGCATAACGCCAGAGCGACTCCGGCCAGCGTCGCGTGAACCCCGGATTGCAGCACGAAAAACCACAGCAGTGCGCCGAGCAACAGATACGGCAGCAAACGCCGCACCTGCAGACGATTCATGATGATCAATACGGCCAGGGTGGCGAACGAAGCCAGCAGCATGGGCAGGTTCAGGCCGGAACTGTAGAAGAAGGCGATGATGGTCACCGCGCCCAGGTCATCGAGAATCGCCAGGGCGGCGAGAAAGACTTTGAGCGAGGTGGGCACGCGTTTGCCCAGCAGTGACAACACGCCCAGGGCAAAGGCGATATCAGTGGCCGCCGGTATGGCCCAGCCGCTCATGGTCTGCGGGTTGCCCCAGTTGACCGCGATATAGATCAGCGCCGGTACCAGCATGCCGCCTGCCGCTGCAAAGCCAGGCAGGGCCCGCTGGCCCCAGGTGGCGAGCCCCCCGGCGAGCACTTCGCGTTTGATTTCCAGGCCGACCATCAGAAAGAAGATCGCCATCAGCCCGTCATTGATCCACAACTCAACCGAAAGCCCCAGCCAGACGCTATGCAGAATCGCGAAGTAACCGGCGGAAAGCCCGGAGTTGGCAACGATCAACGCCGCCAGCGCCGCGCCCATCAACACAATCCCGCCCGCGGATTCAGAGGCCAGGAAACTGGCGAGGATGGCGATGGCTCTTGGGGTTTGTTTGTTGTTATTGGTTGTCGTCATTGGCGGGTGTGAAGTCCTTGGGGATTTATGTCAGCGGCGCGGAACGGCCTTCTGTGAGAGCGGTGCTTGCCCGCGATACATGAGAGGCAGTTAGAGGACACACCGCGTTATCGTTTATCGCGGGCGGGCACCGCTCCCACATGGTGATGTGCCGTTAAATCTTCATTAACTCAATCAAACAACACCGACTCGCACGCGGTGCATAAAGCACCACTTCCATCAGTGCGCCGGTCTGGTTATCCAGCTGCAAACAATCATGCTTTTCCAGCAACTGCGGCGGGTGCTCAGCCATGTTCGCGGCCATTTGTTCGGCAGCGCTGAATAGTAGCAGTGCGGTGGCAGAGCTGAACAGGCGCTGAGGCTTGAGCACGTCGACCCACTGCAGGCTGACGCGATAGCGATCAGGGGCATAGATCAGATTGAAGTCGCGGATCGCCCCGTCGAGCAGTGTGCAGCTGACCTGGCTGTCGCCGCTGAAGGCAAAGGGGTCGCCGGGCAGCAGCGCTTCGCTGATCTTGCCGTCGATATCCAGCGTCATGCCCGCGCCTTGCAGCACGGTGATAATGCGTTGACAGCCAGGGAACAGAGAAAATCCGCCGGACGCATCGATATCGGCAATCGACAGGCGCCAGCCGAAGCCTTCCAGGCCTTCACCGGCATCGCGGGCGATTTCTTCGGTGCTGCCGCCGCCATTCTTCCAGGGCATGCGTGGGTAGTCGGTGGCGCGCAAGACAGTCAGTTGGCTCATTTGCTGAAGCGTCCTTCCAGGCGATGACGGGAACCGGGGTGGATCAGACGTGCCGCCGTCACCGGCTGGCGACCCGACCAGGTACGGCGGCGGATCAGCAGGCAGGGTTCGCCGGGCTTGATCTGCAGCAGCTCACACTCGTCGGCTTCCGCCAGGATCGCCTCCACCACATGCTCGCCCTCGGTCAGCGGTGCGACCTGAGACAGATAGGCGTACGGCGTTTGCCGGGTGAAGTCCTGGCTGAGATAGTCCGGGGCGACCAGTGCATTGACGTAACGATCTTCGATTTGCACCGGCAGATCGTTTTCCAGATGCACGATCAGCGAGTGAAACACCCGCTGCCCCTCGCGCATGTCCAGCGCCAGAGCGCGTTCGGAACCTGCGGCTTCTTCGCGCAGCAGGATGACCTTGCAGGAGTGCCGATGGCCACGCGAAGCAATCTCGTCGGCAATGTTGTGCACTTCGAACAGCGCTGACTGACTTTTCGGCTCGGCGACAAAGGTCCCGACGCCTTGCATGCGCACCAGCAGGCCTTCGGCGGTCATTTCCCGCAGGGCGCGGTTGATGGTCATGCGACTGAAACCCAGTTGGCTGACCAGCTCGCTTTCCGACGGAACGCGATGGTGCGGCGGCCAGTTTCCGCACTGAATCTGTTGGGCGATCATCTGCTTCACGCGGGCGTACAGCGGAGCCGGACTGTCGCCCATCTGGGCAGCCAAGGGCGAAGTGGCGGGCGGAGTCGGCACTTTGGGCAATCCTTTCAAGGAGTCATTCAGGTAGGTCGGCGTGGATCTTGATTCGACATGACGACGTGCGCACACGCTAACCATTAACCTGTTCAGCGGCAAGCTTGCCGGAGTTTACCGAGCGTGCAAACGTCTGTATATGTATATACAAATCACTTTTGACGGGATATCGAGCCATGTCTGCCTTCTTTGCCGAGCGTGTATTGTTGCCCACTGGCTGGGCCAACAATGTGCGTCTGGAAGTCAGCACTGCTGGCGTGATCAGCGACATCACCCTTGATGCGCAGCCTGCAGGCGCAGAACGGCTCAACGGGCCACTGCTGCCGGGCATGCCCAACCTGCACTCCCATGCGTTTCAGCGGGCAATGGCGGGGCTGGCGGAAGTAGCGGGCAACCCCAATGACAGTTTCTGGACCTGGCGCGATCTGATGTACCGGCTGGTCGGGCAGATCAGCCCGCAGCAACTGGGGGTGATTGCTCGTCAGCTGTATATCGAGATGCTCAAGGGCGGCTATACCTCGGTCGCCGAATTTCATTACGTGCACCAGGCCGTTGACGGCAAACCCTATGCGAATCCTGCAGAGCTGGCGCTGCAGATCAGCGAGGCAGCCCGTTCTGCGGGTATCGGCCTGACGCTTCTTCCCGTGCTCTACAGCCACGCAGGCTTCGGCGGCCAGGCGCCAAACCAGGGGCAGCGGCGGTTTATTCACAGCACTGATAGCTACCTCGATTTGCGGGCGCACCTGGAGCCGGTCCTGCGCGAGCAGCCTGCGCAACGGCTGGGCTTGTGTTTTCACTCTCTGCGCGCCGTCACTCCGGAGCAGATCAGCGCGGTGCTGGCGGCCAGCGACAAGCACTGTCCGGTGCATATCCACATCGCCGAGCAGCAGAAGGAAGTGGATGACTGCCTGAGCTGGAGCGGTCGCCGTCCTGTCCAGTGGCTGTACGAGCATGCAGCGATCGACCGGCGCTGGTGTCTGGTGCATGCGACGCATGTACAACCCGATGAAGTGACGCTGATGGCGCAGAGTGGGGCAATTGCCGGTCTGTGTTTGACCACGGAAGCCAACCTGGGCGACGGGATATTTCCGGCCGTGGACTACATCGCCCAAGGCGGACGCTGGGGCATTGGCTCCGACAGCCATGTCTCGCTCAGTGTTGTCGAAGAGCTGCGTTGGCTGGAGTATGGCCAGCGCCTGCGGGACCAGCGTCGCAATCGTCTGCATCGCAGTGATCAGCCAATGGTCGGCAGGACTTTATGGGATGCGGCGCTGGATGGCGGAGCTCAGGCTCTGGGGCAGCCGATTGGCCGACTAGAGGTCGGGCAGCGCGCTGACTGGCTGGTGCTGGATGGCGATGACCCCTATATCGCGACCGCGTCGGGCGACGGAGTGCTCAATCGCTGGCTGTTCGCAGGTGGCGACCGGCAGATTCGTGATGTGATGGTCAACGGCCAGTGGGTGGTGCAGCAAGGACGTCATGCCGGGGAAGAACAGAGCAATCGGCAGTTTGCCCAAGTGTTAAGGGAGTTGTTGGGATAGCACTTACATGTGTTGGAGCGAGGCTTGCCCGCGAACGGTTCCGCGCGATATGCCTGATACACCGCGTCGTCTGGTTCGCGGCAAGCCTCGCTCCAACGTGTGTTACTTACCGATCTTCGAATCTTCCACCCGCCAGACCAGTTTGGTGGTGTCGTAACCCTGTTGCTGGGCTTCGCTGAGCATGTGCTCGCGGGTTTCTTTCGACACCGTTGGCGTGCGTGACAGCAGCCAGAGGTATTTACGATCAGGGTTGCCGACCACAGCGGTCTTGTAGCCGTCGCTGACGTACAGCACCCAGTAATCGCCCTTGGCGACGCCCGGTATCAGGCGCGAAAACCAGTTGTCGAACTCCACCCACAACTTGTCGGTTTTACCCGCCACCTGAGGCGTGGCAGTGCCTTTGGCTTCCTGCCATTGGCCTTCAATGGTGCGGCAGCGATTGGTCACGCCAACGTTGCCGTCTGCTTGCAACAGGTAATGCGCTTCGGATTGGGCGCAGTTGCGCTGAAAGAACATCGGCAGGCGAGCGATCTCGTACCAGGTGCCCTGGTATTGCTTGAGGTCCACTGCGCCAACGGTTCTGGGTTCAAGGTTATCCGCCGAGTGAGCAAAACCAATCGCCAGAAAGCTGGCCATCAACACCACGCCGAAGCGCACAAGTAATTTGATCATGAATTATTTCAAGCCCTGACCCGAAAACAGGACAACCTTGTCAGCGGCGTACTGCACGCTGATAAAGCTCTTCTGGTCGCCCCAGGTGCAGCTGGACATGCCCAGCGCGCCGGAACATTCGGTCGGGCTGCCCAACAGATTTTCCACCTGTGCCTTGGGCATGCCAGCGGACAGTTTCGAATAGTTTTCCTGATTGACCTTGTTGCATGCTGCCAGCAGTACGCAAAACGACAACAACGCTAGGGTGCGCAAAGACATGAGTGGAGCTCCTGAACGGAAGGGGGCAACGTCGCAGCAACGGTCGATCCCGCACGCATGCTGGCGTAATGCCGAAGCTTAGAAGAGAAAAGGGGGATGTGGTTCCGTTGGACTGAAAATCCATCGGCCGAGCGCTGAATCTGTGGGAGCGTGGCTTGCCCGCGATAAGGTTTCGGTGATCTGAAGTAAACCGCGTCCTGCCCTATTGCGGGCAAGCCACGCTCCCACAGGTTGAGCCCCCGTGTCTGACTTCAAAACCGCGAGCCAGGCTCTTTCAGAAATTCGATTTCTTCAGGCGTGCAGACGCGCCCGAGAATGTCGTTGCGGTGCGGGAAGCGCCCGAAGCGGGCGATGATGGTGCGGTGGCGCTCGGCGTAGTCGAGGCTGCTGGTGAGGAATTTGCGGTCGGTGGTCGGGAGTAGCGCGAGCAGATCGGTGAAGCGGGCGACGGCCTGATGCTGGGCGTCGAGGTTTTCGCTGTGTTCCAGGACCAGGTAGATGAACGAGCGTTGCAGCGGATCCAGGTGCTGGTCGCGGCCCAGTTTCAGGCCGTGCGCGACGAGCAGCTGTGCGCGCTCATCGCCAGCGAAGGCTTTAGGCGTATCGCGATAGATCATGCGGGGCAATTGGTCGAGCAACAGTACCAGCGCCAGCCAGCCATCGGGGCTTTCTGCCCACTCTTTCAAGCCGCCCGAAAGCGCTTTGTCCACCAGATCACCGAAGCGACGCTGCGCTTCGGTGTCCTGTGCCTTGCTCTTGCCGAACCACAACGTACCCTTGGCTTTGGCCATCTCGGTGGGGGATTCGGCAGAACCGAACCACCATTCAAGCAACGCCAGCCAAGGGGCAATCATGATGCTCAGGCCTTGTGATACGAGGTCGCGCGCTCGACTTCTTCTTTGGAACCCAGGAACACGGCAACACGCTGGTGCAGGCCGTCTGGCTGGATATCGAGGATGCGCTGGTGACCGTCGGTGGAGGCGCCGCCTGCCTGCTCAACCAGGAACGACATCGGGTTGGCTTCGTACATCAGGCGCAGTTTGCCCGGTTTGGAAGGCTCGCGGCTGTCGCGTGGGTACATGAACAGGCCGCCACGGTTCAGGATGCGGTGCACGTCGCCGACCATCGCCGCAACCCAGCGCATGTTGTAGTTCTTCTTCAACGGGCCGTCTTCACCCGCCAGCAGTTCGTCAACATAGCGCTGTACCGGGGCTTCCCAGTGACGCTGGTTGGACATGTTGATCGCGAATTCCTGGGTGGACTGCGGGATCTTGATGTCTTCGTGGGTCAGCACGAAGCTGCCCATTTCGCGGTCCAGGGTGAAGCCTTTGACGCCATCGCCCAAGGTCAGCACCAGCATGGTTTGCGGACCATAGATCGCGTAGCCGGCAGCGACTTGCTGGGTACCCGGCTGCAGGAAGGCCTTCTCGTTCAAAGGCTCGTTCTGCGTCAGGTACTCATTCGGGCAACGCAGGACCGAAAAGATGGTGCCAACCGGTGCATTGATGTCGATGTTCGACGAGCCGTCCAGTGGGTCGAATACCAGCAGGTAGGCACCTTTAGGGTACTTGCCCGGGATCTGGTAGGCGTTGTCCATTTCTTCGGACGCCATGCCCGCCAGGTGACCGCCCCATTCGTTGGCTTCAAGCAGGATTTCGTTGGAGATCACGTCGAGCTTTTTCTGCACTTCGCCCTGAACGTTTTCAGTGCCCATGCTGCCGAGCACGCCGCCCAGCGCGCCTTTGGAAACGGCGTGGCTGATTTCCTTGCACGCTCGCGCCACCACTTCGATCAGGAAGCGCAGATCGGCAGGAGTGTTGTTGCTGCGGGTCTGCTCAATCAAATAGCGACTCAGGGTAACGCGGGACATGGATAGCTCCGAATATGGGGGGATAAAAACCCGCGCAGTTTAGCGCGAGTAGAGACGTAATACTGCCCATAAGACTGGGTTATCACCCATTGAGTTCACGTCTGGCTCAGCGTAGCCGCAAATTGCTGAAGCGGTGGCTGAATCGAAGTGGGCGCAATCTGTTGGAGCGAGGCTTGCCCGCGAAGGGGTCCGCACCCTGTGTCTGATACAGCGCGTCGCCTGGCTCGCGGGCAAGCCTCGCTCCAACAAATGCTCAGGGCTTGGCCGACCCGCGCCACGAACTCAGCGCAATCGAGCTCAGCACAATGAACCCTGCCACCAGAACGCCCCACAATCCCGCGCGCTTCCAGTCAATGCCGGTGACGGCTGGGACCGGCGCGGCTGCGGCAGCTTTTATCGGGGCGGTGTCGGGTGTGGCAAGGCCGATGCCGGTCAGTTTTTGCGCGTCGTAGTCAGGGATCAGCGTCAACAGCGGCACAGTGGCGGCGCTGGCAGTCGGATTGCCGACAGCCAATGTGAAAGGCCCCTTGCCCCGAGCCTGGAACACCAGCTGCGTGCCGCGCACGGCGACACGCAATTGAGGCGCTTGCGCGCCCAGTCCGCTGCCACGTTCATCGACCTCAAGCCTGAGCTGGCGCACGACTTTACCGGGTAGCGGTATTTCATCCTGGAGCATGTTCTCGCCGTTTTGCACCAGGCGATAAAGCAGCCCGCTGCCGATCACTTCCCAGGGCTCATTGCTGTTAAGACGACCGTATACGTTCGCTGGAGCCAGGCTGTTGGCTTGCGTGATGTCGATTTTCAACTGCTCGACGGGTAACGCGCTCGGCAGCTCCCAAAGGTAATTACCCGCTTGCGCAAGGCGGCCCTCGATGGGTTGCGACCAGCTCAACGGCAGGCTCTGGCTGTTGCTGTGCAGGCTGCTCAGCTGTGCTGAAGTCAAAGTCGGCGCGCTGTGCGGGGCTTTCCACAGCAAACGCAGATAACGCGTCTTGCGACCGGGCAGGGCGACGTCGCGCTGCTCCACCAGTTCGTCGGCGAAGGATAGCCGCGCCACCTGGCCTTCGCCCCAGGCTTGCCAGTTCTGCAGGTCATCGCTGGCTTCGATGGTGAAACGCTGCAAGCCTTCGCGTTCGGTGCTCCAGTCAATGGTCAGCCGCTCCAGCGGATCCTGCACATTGCTGGTGTCCAGCAGCCAGCCGCGCAGAATCTCTTCACCGGCTTCGATGTCGCTTTGCGGTTGTACGTCGAGCACTTCGCCACTGGCGGTACGCTCGACGCGGATGATCGGCGCGGTGTTGCTGGCGTCGGCATTGTCGTAGAGCGCAAACCGCTTGACCTCGACGGGGGTGGGCGGTTGATGCGGCTGAGTCGGATGGTAGGCCACCGATAAAGGTTGGGCCTGACCCTGAGCGTCGAAAATCCGCACGTCTGCCAGATCGCTCTGGCGTGAGTCCAGCTGTATCACCAGCGGCAATTCGAGGCGATACCAAGGACCCTCGCCGCTCAGTTGCAAGGGTGTATGGCTGGCAAAATCGCCAGGGGATTCCTGGGCGCTGGCTAACATCGCGCTGAGCAGGGTGGCGGCCAACAGCGCTGACCGGCACCACTGCGGGCGACTCAAAAGCTGGATTGTCATGGGGTGTCTGGCTCGCAATGGCGGCGAGCAGTCCTTAAGGTTTGTAAGGTATTTCTGTTGAGGTAGTGAGAAATATCCCACATTTCAAATAACTGTGGGAGCGAGCTTGCTCGCGAAGGCGTCGATACAGTCACCACAATGTGGCGCGAACCATTGTCTTCGCGAGCAAGCTCGCTCCCACAGGATTACCGCGATTTGAAGATTATGCGCTCATCTTTTAATCCAATGCCTTCCAGATCTCCCCGGCGTATTCGCGAATGGTCCGGTCCGATGAGAACCAGCCCATGCGTGAAGTGTTGAGCACTGCCGAGCGCCACCATTGCTTGGAGTCGTGCCAATGAGCTTCGACCTTGGCCTGGGCTTCCCAGTACGAATCGAAGTCGGCGCAGACCATGAAGCGGTCGTAGGCCAGCAGCTGATCGATCAGGCCTGCATAGCGGTTCGGATCATCCGGCGAGAACACCCCGCCACGAATTGCCTGCAGCACATCATTCAAACGGCCCGACGCTGCGACATCGCCATGCGCACTGAAATCGCCCAGCAACTTGCGCGCTTCGACCTGCTGCGAAGTCATGCCGAAGATGAACATGTGCTCCAGCCCGACCTGCTCGCTCATTTCCACGTTGGCACCGTCCAGGGTGCCGATGGTCAGCGCGCCGTTGAGGCCGAACTTCATGTTGCTGGTGCCGGACGCCTCCAGGCCAGCGGTGGAAATCTGCTCGGACAGGTCAGCTGCCGGGATGATGCTTTCCGCCAGGCTCACGTTGTAGTTAGGCAGAAACACCACTTTGAGCAAACCGCGAACGGTCGGGTCATTGTTCACGGTGCGCGCGATGTCGTTGGTCAGTTTGATGATCAACTTCGCCGAGTGATAACTGGCCGCAGCCTTGCCAGCGAAAATCTTCACGCGCGGCACCCAATCAGTGCCCGGCTGTGCGCGAATGGCCTGATACAGCGCAACGGTGTGGAACAGGTTCAACAGCTGGCGCTTGTACTCGTGGATCCGCTTGACCTGTACGTCGAACATCGCTGCAGGGTTGACCACAATGCCCAGTCGCTCGTTGATGATCGCCGCCAGGGCGCGTTTGCTGTGCAGCCGCTGGTCGGCGAACTGCTTGCGGAACGAGCTTTTCTCGGCAAAGGGTTCGAGTTCGATCAGGCGCGTTTCGGCATTGTCGAGCACGTCATCGCCCAAGGCTTCCTTGAGCATTTCGGTGAGCTTGGGGTTGGACTGGAACAGCCAGCGGCGGAAGGTAATACCGTTGGTTTTGTTGTTGATCCGCTCCGGATACAACTTGTGCAGCTCGGCAAACACGGTTTTGCGCATCAACTGAGTGTGCAGCGCCGAAACGCCGTTGACGCTGTGGGAACCCAGGAATGCCAGGTTGCCCATGCGCACCCGGCGACCATTGTCTTCTTCGATCAGCGACACGGCACGCAGCACGTCGAAGTCGTGGATGCCTTTGGCGCGAAGGGTGTCGATGTGCTGAGCGTTGATGATGTAGATGATCTGCATGTGGCGTGGCAGCATCCGCTCCATCAGGCCCACCGACCAGGTTTCCAGCGCTTCGGGCAGCAACGTGTGGTTGGTGTAGGCCAGGGTGCCGACGGTGATTTTCCAGGCCGCGTCCCACGCGATGCCATGGTTGTCGATCAACTGCCGCATCAGCTCGGCCACGGCAATCGAGGGGTGCGTGTCGTTCATCTGGATCGCCGCGTGTTCCGGCAGGTCCATGAGCGTGGCGTGCATGTTCAGATGGCGGCGCAGCAAATCCTGCAGCGAAGCGGAGACGAAGAAGTACTCTTGACGCAGGCGCAGTTCCTGACCCGCTTCGGTGGAGTCGTTGGGGTACAGGACGCGGGAAATACTTTCCGCACGCACGACCTCGGCGACCGCGCCGAAGTGGTCACCGGCGTTGAAGCGCTCCAGGTGCAGGTCTTCCACCGCACGGGCACGCCATAGGCGCAGGGTGTTCACGCTTTTGCCGCGCCAGCCAACCACCGGCGTGTCGTAGGCGATGGCCCGCACGGTTTCCGATGGGCGCCAGACCTGACGCTGCTCGCCGGTGTCGCTGATGATGGTTTCGACACTGCCGCTGAAACCGATGGGGTACACCACTTCAGGGCGTTCGAATTCCCACGGGTTACCGAAGTCCAGCCAGTTCTCGGTCTGCTCCTGTTGCCACCCATCCACGATGGCCTGACGGAACAGGCCGTGCTCGTAACGAATGCCATAACCGTGACCGGCGATGCCCAGGGTCGACATACTTTCCATGAAGCACGCCGCCAGACGGCCAAGGCCGCCATTGCCCAGTGCGGCGTCCGGCTCCAGCAGTTTGATCCGCTCGATGTCCACGCCCAGCTCAGTCATGGCCTCGCGGGCGATTTCCAGCAGGCCGAGGTTGCTCAGGCTGTCGTACAGCAGGCGCCCGATGAGAAATTCCAGCGACAGGTAATAAACCCGCTTCTGAACCTTGCGATAAATCTGCCGGGTGTGGTCCATCCAGTGCTCGACCATATGGTCGCGGGCGGCCAGGGCAACGGCTTCGAACCAGTCATGCTCAAACGCATGGTCAGGGTCCTTACCCACCGCATAGGTGAGTTTGGCGAGAACAGCGGCGCGGAAAGCAGCCACTTCAGCGTCACGAACAAGTGGTTCCTGAGACATCGATACGACCTCAAGTAGTCAGACGAATGAAGGATGGTGATCTTTGACTGTAGGGCGTGTCCGCAATCTTTTCCTGAAAATTCTGAAAAAACCGGGCAGTCGTCCCGCTTCGACACGCCCCGACCTGCGTCGTTCGCCAATCCGGGGAATTGGCAGAACGCTTGCATTGATCGTTCCAGTTATGGGGCCCGTGCGTGGAGGGCTGCGTGACAGCATGAACATTCCACGTTTCGGGTTTATGATGCCCAACGGCAGATTGATAGTAGCCCCAGGCATAAAAATTACGGAGCACCTATGCAGACCTTGTACCCGCAGATCAAACCCTATGCCCGGCATGAGCTGGCCGTAGAGGCGCCGCATGTTTTGTATGTTGACGAAAGCGGTTCCCCGGAAGGTCTGCCGGTGGTCTTCATCCATGGTGGCCCGGGTTCCGGGTGCGATGCGCAGAGCCGCCGCTATTTTGACCCGAACCTGTATCGCATCATTACGTTCGACCAGCGCGGCTGCGGTCGCTCCACGCCCCATGCGAACCTTGAAAACAACACCACCTGGGATCTGGTCGCCGACCTTGAGCTGATTCGTGAGCATCTGGGCGTCGACAAATGGGTGCTGTTTGGCGGCTCGTGGGGTTCTACCCTGTCGCTCGCTTATGCCCAGACCCACCCGGAACGCGTGCATGCGCTGATTCTGCGCGGGATTTTTCTGGCCCGAGCCCAGGAAATCCAGTGGTTCTATCAATGCGGTGCGAGCCGGATCTTCCCGGATTATTGGCAGGACTACATTGCGCCGATCCCGCTGGACGAGCGCGATAACCTGCTGCAGGCCTTTCACAAGCGCCTGACCGGTTCTGACCAGATCGCCCAGATGCACGCGGCCAAGGCCTGGTCCACCTGGGAAGGCCGCGCCGCGACCTTGCGTCCCAATCCGCAGGTGGTCGACCGCTTCTCCGAGCCGCAGCGCGCGCTGTCGATTGCCCGCATCGAATGCCATTACTTCATGAACAACTCGTTCCTCGAAGAAAACCAGCTGATCCGCGACATGCCGAAAATCGCCCATCTGCCGGGCATCATCGTGCACGGGCGCTACGACATGCTCTGCCCGCTGGACAATGCCTGGGAGCTGCATCAGGCCTGGCCGAACAGCGAGCTGCAGGTGATTCGCGATGCCGGGCACGCCGCTGCAGAGCCGGGCATCACCGACGCACTGATCCGCGCCGCCGCACAAGTGGCCAGCCGCCTGCTGGATCTGCCGCCTGAAGAGGCGTGATGGGTACCATCCGTAGGAGCGGCTTCAGCCGCGAGCGATAGTGCTATCGATGAAGAATCAGGGCATTACCCCGCATCTTCGCGGCTAAAGCCGCTTCTACGGTGCTGATGTATGTTGGAGTGGATGCATGAAAGCCTTGCTACAACGCGCCCGTGGCGCACGGGTCGAAGTCGACGGGCAGATTGTCGGCTCCATTGATCAAGGGTTGCTGGTGCTGGTCGGAGTCGAGCCTCAAGACACCCGCGCCAGTGCCGATAAGATGCTGCACAGGTTGCTCAACTACCGGGTGTTCAGCGATGCCGATGGCAAGATGAACCTTTCACTGCGTGACGTGGCTGGCGGGCTGTTGTTGGTTTCCCAGTTCACCCTCGCAGCGGACACCAGAAGTGGCATGCGCCCTGGTTTCTCCAGAGCCGCGCCGCCTGCGTTGGGCGCCGAGTTGTTCGATTATTTGCTGAGGCAGGCAAAAAGCACGCATGAGGTGGTCGAATCGGGCCAATTTGGTGCAGATATGCAAGTGCATTTAATCAATGATGGGCCGGTGACTTTTCTGCTGGAGACCTGAAAGCAACTCCGTGTACCGAGCCTGATATCAGAAGGCTATAAATAGTTATAAATACTTCATCTGACCTGATGCGTTGTAACGCGCGCTACTAGATAATCGCGCGGTACGGAGATCGGCGTCCGTCGCACCGTTTGGCAAGTCAGAAGCTGGTCCGACACCGTTTAGGGAATCATTAGGTCCTTTCGGAGTCGGAACAATGCTCGCCAACCCGGCATTAGATAGCTGGCCGTTGGTTTCTTCATCTGTTTTCGGCGAGGGTTGCTCGTGATTGTTAGTCCCTGTAATGCGGTAAAGACATCTGGCAAGCGGTTGCGTAGCGCGCTATTGGCAAGCTCAGCCCTGATCTCACTGTTCAGCGCCACCCAGTTGTGGGCGTTCAGTCTCGACGATGTGGCGAGCAGAGCCAAAGAAATGGCCGGGCAGAAGTACGAAGCTCCCCGGAGCAATCTGCCAGCAGAGTTCCGCGACATGAAGTTCGCGGACTACCAGAAAATTCGCGCCCGTGAAGATCGCGCCGAATGGGCGACCGACAGAACGCCGTTCAAAGTCTCGTTCTATCACCAGGGTATGCACTTCGACACACCGGTGAAAATCAACGAAGTCACGGCCACTACCGTTGAAGAAATCAAGTACGACGCCAGTCGTTTCGATTTCGGCGACCTGAAGTTCGATCCCAAGGCCACTGAAAAACTCGGCTACGCCGGTTTCCGTGTGACCTACCCGATCAACAAAGACGACAAGCAAGACGAAATCATGACCATGCTGGGCGCGAGCTACTTCCGCGTCATCGGCAAAGGCCAGGTGTATGGCTTGTCGGCCCGTGGCATGGCGATTGATACCGCGCTGCCTTCTGGCGAAGAATTCCCGCGCTTCACCGAGTTCTGGATTGAAAAGCCGGGCATGGACGACAATCACCTGGTGATTTTCGCCTTGCTGGATTCGCCACGCGCCACTGGCGCCTACAAGCTGACCCTGCGTCCGGGTACCAACACCCTGGTTGATGTGCAGTCGCGCATGTTCCTGCGTGACAAGGTCACCAAGCTTGGCGTTGCGCCGCTGACCAGCATGTACCTGTTCGGTGCCAACCAGCCTTCGCGTGTGCAGAACTATCGCCGCGAGCTGCACGACTCCAATGGTCTGTCGATCCAGGCGGCCAACGGCCAATGGCTGTGGCGTCCGCTGACCAACCCTAAACACTTGGCCGTGAGCAGCTTCTCGGTAGAGAACCCGCGTGGTTTCGGTCTGTTGCAACGGGGTCGCGAGTTCAGCAGCTACGAAGACCTGGACGACCGCTACGACAAGCGTCCAAGTGCCTGGATCGAGCCTAAGGGCGACTGGGGCAAAGGTACCGTTGATCTGGTTGAAATCCCGACTGCCGATGAAACCAACGACAACATCGTTGCGTTCTGGAAGCCGGAAACCCTGCCAGCACCGGGCGAGCCGATCAGCTTCGACTATCGCCTGCACTGGACCATGGACGAGAAAGCCATTCACTCGCCTGATCTGGGTTGGGTGAAGCAGACCCTGCGTTCGGCCGGTGACATCCGTCAGTCCAATCTGATTCGTCAGCTGGATGGCAGCGTTGCGTTCCAGATTGACTTCGTCGGCCCGATCCTCGCTTCCATGCCGGAAGACAAGACCATCCGTAGCCAGGTGACCACCGATACCAACACTGAGCTGGTGGAAAACAACCTGCGTTACAACCCAGTGACCAAAGGCTATCGCCTGACGTTGCGGGTCAAGGTCAAAGACACCAACAAGCCGATCGAGATGCAGGCCTACCTGTTGCGCGAGATCCCTGCCGAACCGGGCAAGGAACCTGCCGTACTGGTTGCTGCCAAAGCGCATATCGGCGAAGAGAAAAAAGCAGCGCCTAAAGAAGCCGCCAAACCAGCCCCTGCCGATACCGCTGCTGCTCCAAAAGCCGATGCAGCCAAGGACGTCGCCAAGGCAGATCCAGCCAAGCCAGCTGACGGCGCGAAAGCGACCGACGCAGCCAAACCAGCCGATCCTGCCAAAGCTGATGTTGCCAAGACTGAGAACGGCCAGGAAAGCCCGCAACCAGCAGCCGACGCTGCGCCCACCAATCCGGAACCGGCCAAGACACTGCAAGTCATGACCGAGACCTGGAGCTACCAGTTGCCAGCCGATGAGTAATTCTCTACCAGTGCCGGAATCGCTCAGCGAGTATCTGGCACATCTACCGATGAGCGACGAGCAGCGGGCGGAACTCGCCAGCTGCACTTCGTTTGCCGAACTGCACGAACGCCTTGCCGCGCAGCCGGTCAGCGACCCAGCCGATGCCTCCCAGGCTTCGGTAGGGCGTCGTCTGACGTTGACCACCGCCGATCAATTGCACGAGGCCGAGATGCTCGCCCTCGATGCAAGCGGTCGCGTGGTGCTCAAGGCCACGCCGCCGATCCGTCGTACCAAGGTTGTTCCCGAGCCATGGCGGACCAACATCCTGGTGCGTGGCTGGCGTCGTCTGACGGGCCGCAGCAATCCGGTGGAACCTGAACCGGATCGTTTGCCCAAGGCGCGCTGGCGGACCGTGGGTTCGATCCGTCGTTACATTCTGCTGATCCTGATGCTCGGCCAGACCATCGTGGCCGGCTGGTACATGAAGGGCATTCTTCCGTATCAGGGCTGGTCGCTGGTTTCGCTGGACGAAATCACTCACCAGACGTTCGTGCAAACCATGTGGCAAGTACTGCCGTATGCCTTGCAGACCAGCATCCTGTTGCTGTTCGGGATTCTGTTCTGTTGGGTTTCGGCGGGTTTCTGGACAGCCCTGATGGGCTTTCTGGAGTTGCTCACCGGTCGCGACAAATACCGCATTTCCGGTGCCAGCGCAGGTAACGAGCCGATTGAAAAAGGCGCACGTACCGCTCTGGTGATGCCGATCTGCAACGAAGACGTGCCGCGTGTGTTCGCCGGTTTGCGGGCGACTTTCGAGTCGGTTGCGGCCACCGGTGACCTAGATCGCTTCGACTTCTTTGTGCTCAGCGACAGTAACGAGACCGATATCTGCGTGGCCGAACAACAGGCCTGGCTGGATGTGTGCCGCGAGACCAAAGGCTTCGGCAAGATCTTCTATCGTCGCCGTCGCCGTCGCGTAAAACGCAAAAGCGGCAACCTCGACGACTTCTGCCGTCGCTGGGGCGGTGACTACCGCTACATGGTCGTGCTCGACGCCGACAGCGTGATGAGTGGCGAATGCCTGACCAGCCTGGTGCGCTTGATGGAAGCCACGCCGGACGCCGGTATCATTCAGACCGCGCCACGCGCTTCGGGCATGGACACGCTGTATGCGCGCATGCAGCAGTTTGCGACCCGCGTTTATGGTCCGTTGTTCACCGCCGGTCTGCACTTCTGGCAGCTGGGCGAATCCCACTATTGGGGTCACAACGCGATTATCCGCATGAAGCCCTTTATCGAGCACTGCGCCCTTGCGCCGTTGCCGGGTAAAGGTGCGTTTGCCGGTGCGATTCTGTCCCACGACTTCGTCGAAGCTGCGCTGATGCGCCGTGCCGGCTGGGGCGTGTGGATTGCCTACGACTTGCCGGGCAGTTACGAAGAGCTTCCACCGAACCTGTTGGATGAGCTCAAGCGCGACCGTCGCTGGTGCCACGGCAACCTGATGAACTTCAGGCTGTTCCTGGTCAAGGGCATGCACCCGGTTCACCGGGCGGTATTCCTCACAGGGGTGATGTCGTACTTGTCGGCGCCGTTATGGTTCTTCTTCCTGGTGTTGTCCACAGCCTTGCTGGCGGTCAATACGCTGATGGAGCCGACGTACTTCCTTGAGCCACGTCAGCTGTATCCGCTGTGGCCGCAATGGCATCCGGAAAAAGCCGTCGCGCTGTTCTCGACGACTATCGTGCTGCTGTTTCTGCCTAAACTGCTCAGCGTCATCCTGATCTGGGCCAAAGGCGCAATCGGTTACGGCGGCAAGGTCAAGGTCACGCTGTCGATGCTGATGGAAATGCTCTTCTCGGTGCTGCTGGCACCAGTGCGCATGCTGTTCCACACCCGCTTCGTACTGGCCGCGTTCCTGGGCTGGGCGGCGACCTGGAACTCTCCGCAACGCGACGATGACTCCACGCCGTGGATCGAAGCGGTCAAGCGTCACGGCCCGCAAACCCTGCTGGGTGCGTGCTGGGCGTTGCTGGTGGCCTGGTTGAACCCGAGCTTCCTGTGGTGGCTGGCGCCGATCGTCGGTTCATTGATGCTGTCGATTCCGGTGTCGGTGATCTCCAGCCGCACCGGTCTGGGCCTCAAAGCTCGCGACGACAAGTTCTTCCTGATCCCTGAGGAATACGCACCGCCGCAAGAATTGGTGTCCACCGACTTGTACACCCACGAAAACCGCTGGCACGCGCTGAAGCAAGGCTTCATCCGCGCCGTGGTCGACCCGCAGCAGAACGCCCTGGCTTGCGCCCTGGCGACCTCGCGCCACCGGGTCGTCGAGCCTATCGAGTTCGTGCGTATGGAGCGTGTGCGTCACGCGTTGAAGGCAGGTCCCGACAAGCTCGATAACCATGAGCGCTTGATGCTGCTCAGCGACCCGGTCGCCTTGGCCCGCCTGCACGAGCAGGTCTGGAGCGAGAGCCATCCGGAGTGGCTGGCCGCATGGCGAGCGTCGGTGGAAGCCGACCCGCACGCACCGTTGCTGCCGCTGCAGCCCATCGTCCGTGAGTCTGACGCGACGCTGGTCCACGCCTGATTCCAGGCGGCTAAACAAAAAAGGCGCCCCGCAAAGGGCGCCGTTTTTTTTGGCAGCAAACTGCCTCGTAGGAGCGGCTTTAGCCGCGAATGGTGGCGATGTCGCCAAAGATCCTCAGCTTAAGCCGATATCTTCGTGGCTAAAGCCGCTCCTACGGGAGTCGTGTTTGACCTGTCAGCAACCCGGCTTGTCAGCGGTGTAGCGGCGGGCCGGGTTCACTGCGGCGTCGAATTCACGCAGCGCCTTGGCGCCAATCAGCAGCGGGTAGTTGAAATGGCTGCGGTCTACCAGGTTGACCTCGACGGTGCGTTTCACATTGCCCAGGCACAGCTCCAGATCCACCACCGGGCGCTTGGTCGGGTCGATGGCTTCATCTTCATCATCGTCGTTTTCCGAGCGGCTCTTGATCTTGCTGATGCGCGAGACCTTGTGCTCGTAAACCTTGTTGCTGGCGTCCTTGGTCGCCAGGCGGAAGCGCACCCAGTCATCGCCATCGCGTTTGAACAGCTCGATGTCTTTGGCCGACAGCGAGGCGGTCAAAGCGCCGGTGTCCATCTTGGCTTTGAAGGTTTCGTCGAACTCCGACACCTTGATGTATTCGTAGCGACCGTACAGCGTCGGCTCGGCGGCCATGACCGGCAGCGCCAGCAGGGACAAAAGCGCCAGGATTGATTTCACGTGATGGGTACCTTTGTGGTGTGGTGGGTTCGTTGGAGCGAGGCTTGCCCGCGAAGAATGATGATGAGGTTTGTCTGATGTACTGGGGTATCTCATTCGCGGGCAAGCCTCGCTCCAACGGATCTACTCGGTTTTAGACACCAGGACTGGCTTTGGTTCGCGACGCCCAGCTTACCCGTAACCTCGTGAAACATTTGTCAGCAGCATGCAGATTTGGCGTTAGCCGCTAGCCTCTTTATGATGGCCCGCCCAGAAATCGTAGATCAGTTTATGCGTCGCCTGCTCACCGGCTGTTTCGTCACTCTGCTGCTGTTGCTCAATACGCTCATCATTATTGGGCCGCTGCTGGTATTTGCCCTGCTCAAGCTGACGTTCAGCGGGCACCTGCGCGACCGTTGTTCGGCGGCCGTCATGTGGCTGGCGGAAACCTGGGCGGAGATCGACAAACTGATTTTTGCCTGGTGCATCCCCACGCGCTGGGAAGTGCGCGGGGCAGAAGGGCTGCGCAGCGATACGTCTTATCTAGTGATCTGCAATCACCAATCCTGGGTCGATATCCCTGCGCTGATTCAGGCGCTCAATCGGCGCACGCCTTTCTTCAAGTTCTTCCTCAAGAAAGAACTGATCTGGGTCCCCCTGCTGGGGCTGGCATGGTGGGCGCTGGATTACCCTTTCATGAAGCGTTACAGCAAGGCGTTTCTGGCCAGGCACCCGGAACTCAAGGGTCAGGACCTGGAAATTACCCGGCAGGCCTGTGAGCTGTTCAAGCGTCAGCCGGTGACCATCGTCAACTATCTGGAAGGTACGCGCTTCACTCCGGCGAAAAAGACCGCGCAAGGCTCTCCCTATTCCCATCTGTTGAAACCCAAGGCTGGCGGCGTGGCGTTCGTGCTGGCGGCGATGGGCGAACAGCTGGATGCCATTCTGGACGTGACCGTGGTTTACCCGAACGCCGCTATCCCGGGGTTCTGGAACCTGCTCTGCGCAGATGTGCCGCGGGTGATCATCGACATCCAGACCCGCGAGCTTGAGCCGGATCTGCTGCACGGCGATTACGAAAACGATCCGCTGTTTCGCGAGAAAATGCAGGGCTGGGTCAACCAGCTGTGGCTGGAAAAAGATGCACGCATCGCCGCGCTGAGCAGCGATGCGTCTGAAGGCTGAATCAGCTGCCTGCGCCCCAGATGCCGCTCAGGCTTTGCAGCGCTGAACCGCCAGCGCCTTGCTGACCAAGGTATTGCAGGATCAACGGGACAAACTGGCTGACCATTGAACTGTCCATACCCAGCGCGGTGAACGCCTTGTTCACGTCACCCATGCTTTGCACATTGCCCAAGGCGCTGTTCAGTACCGAACTGTCAGCGCTTTTGCCAGCATTCCCCAGTAGCCCGCCCAGACCGTTGAGATTGCCCAGGCTGCTCAAGGCACCGGCGCCTGCCAATTGATCCAGGCCCGGTACCGATTGAGCCAGCTGGCTGTAATCGTTGCCCGCCAGCTTGTTTTTCGCCAGGCCCAGCAATGCGCCGGTACCGCCGACCGCTTGCTCAGGGGTGACGTCAAGCGCGGTGCCCAGCGAGTTGAGCAAACCAGCAGCTTCAGGTGCTGCCGTGGCTTTCTGGTTGCCGCTGGTGGCGTTGGAAACGGCGTTGGCCGCTTCGTTCAGATTAAAGGCGTACGCCGGGGCAGCCATGACGGCCATCAAGGTTGCCAGTGCCAAGCCGCTTGAAATCTTCATTGGAAACAACCTCTAAACAGTGAGTCCGACCCTAAGGGCCGGGATAAACACGTTTTTGACTCATCTAGGCACGGAATGTTCCTCCAGGCTGATACGCGGAACATCTATCTATTACCTGAGCTTTTCGCAGGACGGCAAGGTTGGCGCTCCTTAATCTGAACGGAGCAATAAGCCTTGGCCGACAACCATTCCACGACAACCGATATTCAACAGGACGAACAGGATGTACCTGTCATAACCGCACGGATTGACCGTGGCGCAAGCGACTATGCAATGCTGCTCAATTACCTGCGTGCGCGGCAGCGAGACCTTCACGCAGGCACTTATCAGTCTGACAAAATGTTCGTGACGCTGGGCCAGGACTCGCCGTTGTATTCGTTCGTTTATCTCGCCAGCCTGCAATTAGTGGGTCTGAAAAACGTCATTCAATCCGTCGTCTACCCAGACTTTCCCGACGCCGAGTTTGCAGGAACTATTCTGCCGAAAGTCTCGAGGGATAATTTGCGTTCAGCCTTGGTTATGGTGAATAAACAAGGATTAGCTTTCGATAGGCAATTCACTTGCCAGTTGCGCATGAACAAGCGCAATTACACGCTGAACATCTTCGGCTCTTCGGAGAGCTCGACCCCGGTCACCTGCACACTGAAAGACCTGCATCTGAAATTCATTCAACTCAGCGAGGATCTGAACCGCATAGCCTTGCAACCGGGCACAGTAGGCGCAGACATCGATTGGTTGATTCGCGACGACCGTACCGTTTCACTGCGATCCCTCCTTGCCTATTACGGCGTTGCCATTCCCGAGAAGGCCAGTCGCGGGGACATTGCCAAAGCCGTCACTGATCTTCTTCCCAAGGAAAGTGCAGCCCAGAATATAGCCAGCCAACAGGTGTTGCCCTTTACCTTCCCCGAACAACCGCGCTTTGTGCTCAATACCTCGCAGATTTACAGCTTTCGCCAGCGCAACGTCCAAGAAGGGGGTACTGATGATTACAAGGTTATCGAGCGGGAAATCAAGAAGGAAAGCCAATGGCATCTTGAGCGATATCGTAATTTGCTGAGCGGCTACAAACACTTTGGAGCTTCGCTGGAAAAAAACGAAAAGGCGCTGTTAGACCTGCTTCAACACGCTGGCGGCATCACCCTGAAGCTGGTGGTTTACGACTACGATGGAGAGGACGACATCTACCGCGAGCAGCACACCGAAAACCCCTGGAGTGCCGAGAACCTGACGCAATACTTCACCATGGCTCAGGACGAGCTTTCGGCTTACATGATCAAAACCATTGAATATTCCGAAGGCGAGGGGGCTATCAACATCGAAAAGCTGGTGGTTGAAATGATCGTCCCCAATGTGGTCCTGCGCAGCCACGAGCTACGCATACTGGACATTGAAGCCTTCAATATCCGCAGCAAGGAGCCGCCATTTTTGTACCTGGATCCGCTGTCCAAGGGCGGCTACGAAACCATCAATGAGCGATTCGCCGCCATTACCCATGAGCTGCGCAAAGCCAACTGGGATATCGGCCGCTGCACATCCTTGAAAGAGGCTGCGCAGTATTTGCTCAGGCATTATCAGCAAGAACTGCCTTCACAGCACCAGGTGACGTATCTGCGATGCCTCAATGAAGCGGCCACTATTTATTACTCAGTGATCGCGCAAAGCCTCGAGACCCAGCAGCAGTTGAAAGTCATTCTGCAGCCAACCCAGCCTGAATTTGTCTGCCGCTCCATATGCCGTTATCTGGGCCTTGAAGAATTCAATTGGGGAGTAATCGCTCAAGCCACTTTTGATATTCGCTACGAGGCCAGCTGGAAAAATACAGGGACCTTTGTTCGCTTCTTGAAATCCGCAGGATACAGAACTTTATTGAGTGTGGTGTACGACGAAGACCTGCGCCGGGAAGTAGGTCTGGCTGATAACTTCGATGAACTGTTGCAGCTGTTGGCGCAGGCCATCAGCAATACCTGCACATACAGCGGCGATATCAAGCTGCTGAAGGCTAAGCTCAGCAGCTTGTTCGATGCCAACATCGCCTTCGTGGAAAACGGTGATTTACCGGATGATCTGACCAAGCCTAAAGAAGCGCTGGCGAGTCAGGTCGAGGCTTATATCGTCAAGGCCGTCGACGAGTTTCGCGCCCTGGAAGCAGAGCGGATCCTGCTGACCTCCGGCGAAGCCGCCGTGCGCCTGTCGCGTATTGATCTTGGCAATCCCCCCAATACCGACAAGGCGGTGTATTGCATCGAGCTGTTGACCGCCAGTGAGAACCATTCGCTGGACACCCGTGTAAATGCATTCGCCGCATTCCTGCGGGCGCGGGCGAATAACGATGATATCCAGGACATGTCCACTTCCGCGCAGCACGTTCTTCAAGTTGTGCGCCAGGTGGCGGGGTTAATTCCGGTGCTCGGCAACTTCATCAATCTGGGGTTCGACCTTTACAGTGGCGACGCCGAAGCCATAGCGCTGGATGGGGTGAATATTGTGGCCGAGCTGATACTAAGGTGCCGCACTTTACCGCCAAGGGTATTGGGTGCATTGATGCAGCAAGGTGCCAATGCCTGGATGATGAATCAGCAGATTGCCGCTCTCAAGGCAGCGATCAAGGCCAACGATTATCCTGGCTCGGTGAGGCAATTCGGGTTCTTGTTGATGGGGATGCATTCGGCTCTGCATTGCGGGATTGGCGTCATTCATGGTTTTAGCAATGCCAGCTCGGCCGAACCATTGAGCAAGGTTTCGCTTCTGGACGAAGGGAGTGCGGGGAGCGCGCTCGAGCCTGGGCCTGGTTATGAAACCGAGAGCAGTGAAGCGGTGATGACAAGCGCTGCGACCTCTGCCCACAGCACGTTCTGGGCTATCAACGCTGACGGGCATATCGGCGAGCGTCCTGTTGGCCGAAAAATCAGCAGCCTGGACTGGAGCGGCAACGCCATTGTGGAGGGCGGTGCACGGGCGATCCTGCTGGGCGGCATCAATGAAAAACACTACATGCTCAACGGCCTGGCACATCGCACTGTGATGGGCCTCCACGGACCTGAGTTACGTCCGCTCCATACATTGGACATCGAAGCCGGGCAGTGGAAAAAAACAGCCCAAGCGACGGGCAGTGCCGTGCAGCTTTCCCGCTTCGTCCACTGCGAAGCATTCCCCAACGGCTTCAGCGGCCGACCGGAGCGTCCTCAAGCACCTGCCAATGCGGTTAGCTGGTACGACAATTGTGTCGCGACGCTGGACGAGGTCTCAACCGAGGTCATGGATCTGCACAATGGCACGACCCGCAAGAAGATGGTCATCGGCGTTATCGAGCAAAAATACGTCACCGAGCGTGATGGCCATGTTGAGGTGCTGGAGCATGCTGGAAACCTGGGTGGCAAGACGCGCTTCATTCGCGCCGATGGCAGTGAGTTGCAAGTCAGCACAGCGCTGCCCGCCATACCGCACTACAAACCCGAGATTCAGGCGCGGATCATTGCGGCCAAAGGTATGTTCGTCGCCGTCGAAATCCGTGAAAGCCTTGAAGGGCTGATTGGCAAAAAAACCATCGCCGGCGTGCTTGCCACAAAGGCTTCTGGTGGTGGGCAGGAGCTGGTGATTGAGGCTGACCGAGGCGTGCACTATCGAGGTTCGCTGGCTGCTGAAGATTCCTTGGCGCTGGTGCCGGGTGAAACCTCTGCGAATCAACAGCCCATCGAACTGAAACTGAGCATGATCAGCCCCGAGGCCGACCCCAAACGCGCTTCTCCCGAGTTGTATCTTCAGCCCGAATACCGGGCCAGCGTTGCCCATGACGACTTCGCTCTGGAGTTGTTCTACGGCGCGAAAGCCGCCAACGAAGCCTATGCGCGCAATCCTCAATGGGTGACCGACAACATCACGGCGGTGGGCAAGATAAAAGCGCAATTACCGACATTCATTACCACGGTGAATAACCCGTTTTATGTGCTCGATACCCAACCGGAGCACGCGATTCTCTTCGCCCCGCGCAATCAGGCCGCGTTGGCCAATACCTTGCTGGGCAAGACCATTGAATGGGGCGCTGCGTCCGGAGCTCGCGCAGTGGGGCTTGGGGAAAAGCTGTTGCGTCAGATCGGGTCGGGCAAGCCGCTGCTGGCGTCGGCAGCTGACATTGCGCCGCTGCCCGCTGACAGAACCAGCCTCCTCGGTCAGCTGAAACAGGCACTGGGGCAGAACAACCTGGTATTGGCCGAGGTAGAAGCTCAGAACGGAGGCAAGGCCTACTTTGCCCAGTCATCGGCTGAGCAACTTCGAGTAACGGCCACCAGCAACGATGAACTCTACCTCAGCACTTCAGGCTCAATCATTGATCGTATTGAAGCCCACTATCCTGACCCGTCTGTGATCAAGGACATTGTTGTGCTGTCGGTGGCTGAGGTTTCAGAAACAGATAGCCGACGGATCTTCGTTTCCTCGCAGCGGGGTTATCACTACGAGTCGGTGACAAGTCTTGAGGAGCCCTCCAGAGAACGACAAATCTACGTCCCCGAATTACAACTGCATATCAACGATGACCAATACGCCGAGCGGGCCAGACACATCGCCATCCCCAGCGATTCGGTGGATTTGTCCAGCGCCACATTTGCCTACTCAGGTCCGCGCAGGGGCAGCTATTCAATCAACGGACGTGAATACTTGAAACTGGATAACGGCAAACTCTACCGGGCACATTGGGATAGTG
Source organism: Pseudomonas viridiflava (assembly GCF_900601905.1). Taxonomy (GTDB): domain Bacteria; phylum Pseudomonadota; class Gammaproteobacteria; order Pseudomonadales; family Pseudomonadaceae; genus Aquipseudomonas. Next base: position 227,650 of record NZ_UWFA01000170.1, on the reverse strand, counting down.
CCCACAGTGTTTTCGTCCTCGTGCCACCGGAAGGCAAACTGCTGGGCAGTCTCTGGTCTTATCCCTGGGTGCGCTATGCCGGAGGGCGCGAGTTCACGCTGATAAATCGGCCGGGACTCAAGGGAGGAAACTGGCAAGCTCTGACGGTTGATGCAATCAGAACCAGAAATTACCAGCGCTCGACTGTTGCTACTACAGGGCGATTGACTTCGACACAACTCAGGAACAGCGCGGAGCTCCAGGTGCATTATCAAGATGTTCATGTGTTTGACGACGACACTGCCCTGCAAAATGGAAAACTCAATGTGCCGAGCAAGCTGTTTGGCAGCAGCCGCGTAAACCGAAGTGGTTATGTGACCCTTAACGCTATGGTCGAAGTTCCGCAAAGCTGCATCTCCAGTACTGAGTTACTGGTATCCAGGTACGCCGGTGGAACCTCCGAGTTTGACTATTCGGGTGAGCGAATGGGCGAGGCCGCCCCACTTGTCCCCAACGTGGAAGTGGTTGCTCTGGAATACGATCAGGAAGTGTCCCTGAATATATCCACCACCGAACTGGATGGCTGGATCGGCAAGGACGGGCATTCCGATTACTTTAGCGATACCGGCTCATTCCCAGAGATTGGCGAAGGTATCGGTTTTATCGAGCGCCATGGTGTGGCAGGAGCAAAGTCGTCTGAGTACGAGTTTCACTTCATGTTCATCACCGGGAAAATTCTCGATCAGGACGGAGTGACCACAGCCGTGCTTGCCACCGACTTGTCCGAGCCGTTTCGGGGGCACAAGACACCCAGTCCGGAACTGCCAAGAAGCCGTAACTGGAACACCCAGCTCTATCAGTCGATTGCTGAGATGCGCGGGGTGGCTGGGCCTGACACAAACGCCTACCCCAGCGAGCAATACTATTCGGTACTGGTGCGGGCGGTGCGCGAAGGCGCAACTGTTAGCGCTCGATCCTTAGGGGCGGCTTCAGCCGCGAGCGGTAGTGCAGTCAATGACGAGCCTGCGCATGACCCGGTGCTTCGCGGCTAAAGCCGCTCCTAGGGGAAATCATTGAATTCAGAGTCATGTCGCAAGGAACAAGGGCGACATCGCGTCGCCCTTGTTTCAAACGGCTCAGGCCGCGCTGAACAGCTTGTGTGGATCGATCACAAACTTCTTCGGCACGCCCGCATCGAACTCGCCGTAGCCACGCGGTGCGTCGTCGAGGCTGATGACTTCGACGCCGACGATGTCAGCGATCTTGATGCGGTCCCACATGATGGCTTGCATCAGTTGGCGGTTGTACTTCATGACCGGGGTCTGGCCAGTGTGGAAACTGTGGGATTTGGCCCAGCCCAGGCCGAAGCGGATGCTCAGGCTGCCCATTTTTGCCGCTGCATCGACTGCGCCCGGATCTTCGGTCACATACAGGCCGGGAATGCCGATTTTGCCTGCCACGCGCACTACGCCCATCAGCGAGTTGAGCACCGTGGCCGGGGCCTCGTGCTGCACGCCTGCATGGCCATGGCCACGGGCTTCAAAGCCTACGGCGTCAACCGCGCAATCCACTTCCGGTTCGCCCAGCAGCGCGGCGATCTGTTCGTGCAGCGGGGTGTCCAGGGACAGGTCGGCAATTTCAAAACCCTGAGCCTTGGCATGAATCAAACGAGTCGGGTTGACGTCACCGATGATCACCACCGCAGCACCCAACAGGCGCGCTGATGCTGCAGCGGCCAGACCAACAGGGCCAGCGCCAGCGATGTACACGGTGCTGCCAGGCCCCACGCCCGCCGTCACTGCGCCGTGGTAACCGGTGGGCAGAATGTCGGAGAGGCAAGTCAGGTCGCGGATTTTTTCCATCGCCCGATCACGGTCCGGCAGCTTGAGCAGGTTGAAGTCGGCATACGGCACCAGCACGTATTCCGCCTGGCCGCCGGTCCAGTCGCCCATGTCGACGTAGCCGTACGCACCGCCCGGGCGAGCCGGGTTCACCGACAGGCACACACCGGTGTGTTGCTCTTTGCAGGAACGGCACAGGCCGCAGGCCACGTTGAAGGGTACCGATACCAGATCACCGATTTTCAGGTTTTCGACGCCGGTGCCTTTTTCGATCACTTCGCCAGTGATTTCATGACCCAGCACCAGACCGGTCTGGGCAGTGGTGCGGCCGCGAACCATGTGTTGGTCCGAGCCACAGATGTTGGTGGAGACGACCCGCAGGATGACACCGTGCTCGATCTTGCGACCACGCGGGTCCTGCATTTTCGGGTAAGCGATATTCTGTACTTCGACCTTGCCAGCGCCGAGATACACCACACCACGATTGTCAGACATTCTTTCACCTCGATTTTGTTGTTATGTCGCGGGGAAATGCGCTGCTTGTTGGTGTTGCAGCAACGCACTGATTGCTCTGGGGTGCTTGCTTTGAATCAATATTTGCGCCCGGTTCTGTAGGCGCTCACGAGCACCGCGAGGCAGCGATAGCTGTTTGCCTGATACACCGCTATCGCTGCCTCGCGGTGCTCGTGAGCTCCTACGGTCGTTGCGTTGTTTACAGGACCACCGTCCTGTTGGCATTCAAAAACACCCGCCGCTCAATGTGATACCCCACTGCGCGGGCCAGCGTCAGGCCTTCGATGTCGCGGCCTTTGGCGATCAGGTCTTCAGGGTAGTGGCTGTGATCCACCACTTCCACGCCCTGGGCGATGATCGGGCCTTCGTCCAGGTCGTTGTTGATGTAATGCGCCGTCGCACCGACCAGCTTCACGCCCTTGTTGTAGGCCTGATGGTATGGCTTGGCACCCTTGAAGCCGGGCAGCAGCGAGTGATGAATGTTGATCGCCTTGCCGTCCAGCTTGCGGCACAGGTCTGGCGACAGCACTTGCATGTAACGGGCAAGGATCACCAGCTCGGCACCGGACGCTTCGATCACCTGCCAGACTTTGCTTTCCTGAGCAGGCTTGTCGTTAGGGTCCAGCGGGAAATGGTAGTACGCAATGTCGTGCCAGCGCGCCAATGGCTCCAGATCCGGATGGTTGGACACCACCGCGACAACGTCCATCGACAGCTGGCCGATGCGCTGGCGGTAGAGCAGGTCGTTGAGGCAGTGATCGGCCTTGGAAACCATGATCACCACTTTTGGCCGGTAGTTTGGCGCGGTGAGTTCGAAGATCATGCCAAACGCTTCGCCGCGTTCTTTCAGCCCGGCGCGGAAGCCTTGCTCGTCAAAACCTTCTGGCTGACGGAATTCCACACGAATGAAAAACCGCCCGGAAAGCCGGTCATCGAAAGAGTGGTGCTCAGTGACGTAGCAGCCCTGCTCGAACAGATAGCGGGTCACCGCGTCCACCGTGCCCAGCACGCTCGGGCAGTCGGCGGTCAGAATCCATGTGTCGGGGGCGCGGCTCATTCGATAACTCCTATCAAACAAAACTCTTTGAATTGGAATGCATTCTGTAGGAGCGCACGAGCAACGCGAGGCCGCGATCGCGGTATATCAGGCAGACCGCTATCGCTGCCTCGCGTTGCGCGTGAGCTCCTACAGGGATCGCGTTTGCTATATCAGGCCTGAACCGTCAGGCCGTATTCGGCGCTTGCGTCCTGCAACCACATCCACCAGTAATCGGCAAAGCTGCGGCGGATCAGCAATTCCCAGGTTTCTTCGCCGGTGCGGCGGATCACCAGCTGCGATTTGGCGAACACCGTGCCAACCGCTTTGCCCACGGGGAAGTTGTCCGGATGGACGTCGTAGCTGGTGGACTTCATCAACACTTCACGGACTTTCGGGCCGCTCAATTCGAGGATCGACTGACCGCCGCTGACGTTGACGATAGCAATGTGCAGGCCGGTGAGTTCTTCGCGCAGTTTCTGCTCGACTGCAAACTCCTCACCCGTTGGCACGATCAGCAGCCATTCATCCGGCCCGAGCCATTGCAGCGAGCTTTCGCCGCTGATAACCAGCGCCAGTGCGCCGGGTAACTCCATGCCCAGCGCCTTGTGGATGCCTGCCGCGAAGGCCGGATCATGAGCGTCGCCACGGATGGTCAGGTGGCCGAGCAATTGCTTGTCGCGCAGGATCACGCCAGGGTTGGCGCGACCTTTACCGACCAGGCTGCTGAGGTCGGCATGGAACAGCGATGACTCGGCTTTTGCGCCGGTCGTTGGCCGCTGCTGGTAAACGTTGGCTGTGGTCATAGAGCACCTGTTCTGAATTCTGTTGTCGCGAAACCCTGTAGGAGCGAGGCTTGCCCGCGAAGAACGATGACGCGGTTATCTGTAAAACCGCATCGGTCAATTCGCGGGCAAGCCTCGCTCCTACAGAGGCAGCCCATCAAACGTTCTGCTGCTCACCCTTCGGATCGAAGAACACCGAGGACACGATTTCGGCTTCGATCACGCTGCCGTCGGCTTGCGGCGAAAACACTCGCTCGCCCATGCGTTGCAAGCCGCCTTTGACCACGCCCATGGCGAACGAATAACCCAGCGAGTTCGACGCGTAGCTTGAGGTCACGTGGCCGACCATGGTCATCGGGATCGACTGTTTAGGGTCGAACACCAGCTGCGCGCCTTCCGGCAGCCATTTGTTGGGGTCAACCGGCTTGAGGCCCACCAGCTGCTTGCGTTGTTCACGCACGCAGTCTTCGCGATTCATGCCGCGCTGGCCAATCCACGAAAACGGTTTGGTGCGGCCGACACACCAGCCCATGTTCAGGTCGTCCGGGGTCATTGAGCCGTCGGTGTCCTGACCGACGATGATGAAACCCTTCTCAGCCCGCAGCACGTGCATGGTCTCGGTGCCGTATGGCGTGAGGTTGTACTGCTTGCCCGCTTCGATGATCTTTTCCAGCACGCCCATGGCGTAGTCGGCCTGGATGTTGACCTCGTACGACAGCTCGCCGGTGAACGAAATACGGAACACCCGCGCCGGAACACCGCCAACCTGGCCTTCTTTCCAGGTCATGAACGGGAAGGCTTCACGGTCCAGATCGATATCGGTCACTTCGCTGAGCAGCTTGCGGCTGTTCGGGCCGGACAGGGTCAGGGTCGCGTAGTGGTCGGTCACGGAAGTGAAGTACACCTTCAGATCAGGCCATTCGGTCTGCTGGTAGATTTCCAGCCACTGCAGTACGCGCGCCGCGCCGCCGGTGGTGGTGGTCATGATGAAATGGTTGTCGGCGACACAGGCAGTCACCCCGTCGTCGAAGACCATGCCGTCTTCTTTACACATCAGGCCGTAACGCGCCTTGCCCACGTCCAGCTTAGTCCAGGCGTTGGTGTAGATGCGGTTCAGGAACTCGCGGGCATCCGGGCCTTGAATGTCGATCTTGCCCAGAGTCGAGGCGTCCAGCAGGCCGACGCTGGCGCGCACGGCTTTGCATTCGCGCTCAACGGCAGCGTGGATATCTTCACCGGTTTTCGGGAAATACCAAGGGCGTTTCCACTGACCGACGTCTTCGAATTCAGCACCGTTTTTCACGTGCCAGGCGTGCAACGCGGTGAAGCGCACAGGCTCGAAGATGTGCCCACAGTGCCGACCGGCAATCGCGCCAAAGGTCACTGGCGTGTAGTTCGGGCGGAACATGGTGGTGCCCATTTCCGGTATGGTCACGTTCAGCGAACGGGCGGCAATGGCCAGACCGTTGACGTTGCCCAGCTTGCCCTGATCGGTGCCGAAGCCCAGTGCGGTGTAGCGTTTGACGTGCTCCACCGACTCGAAGCCTTCACGGGTCGCCAGCTCGATGGCTGCTGCGGTGACGTCGTTCTGCAGGTCTACAAATTGCTTCGGCGCCCGGGCAGTCGGTTTGTCGTGGGGCACCTGGAACAGTGCCAGCGTCGGCTCTTCAGCGCGGCTCAAGGCCTTTGGCAACACGCCTTCAACGACGTTGAACCCGGCTTCGCTGGCAGCGCGCACGCCACCTTCGAAACCATCGGCCAGGGTGTCACCCAAGGCGTAGACGCCGTTGACGCCGCCCACGCAGATGCGTTTCTGTGGTGCTTCACCCGGTACGAAACCGAGGATGTCTTCACGCCACACCGGTTTGCCACCCAGGTGCGAGGCCAAGTGAACGATAGGGCTGTAGCCGCCGGAGCTGGCGATCAAGTCGCAGTCGAGCCATTCGCCAGGGCTGGTGACGCGATGGGCTTTGACGTCGATGGCCGCGATGCGTGCTGCCGTCACGTGTTTGCTGCCACGGGCTTCAATCACGGCGCTGCCGGTCAGGATGCGGATGCCTTTGGCGCGGGCTTCTTCAACCAGCGCACCCCGTGGATTGTGCCGTGCATCAGCGATGGCCACTACTTGCAGGCTGGCGTCGAGCCAGTCCAGCGCCACGCGGTAGGCGTGATCGTTGTTAGTGGACAGCACCAGTTTCTTGCCCGGCGCTACGCCATAACGGCGCACGTAAGTGGAAACCGCACCGGCCAGCATGTTGCCCGGTACGTCGTTATTGCCGTAAACCAGTGGACGCTCATGGGTACCGGACGCCAGCACCACACGCTTGGCGCGAACCCGGTGCATGCGCTGGCGCACCTGGCCAATCGGCGCGCGATCACCCAGGTGATCGGTCAGGCGCTCGTGAATGGTCAGGAAGTTGTGGTCGTGATAGCCGTTGACTGTTGCGCGTGGCAGCAACACCACGTTCTTCAAGCCTTTGAGTTCGGCAATCACAGTGGCAACCCATTCAGCAGCAGGTTTGCCATCGAGGCTTTCGCGGCTGTCCAGCAGGCTGCCGCCGAATTCTTCCTGCTCGTCGGCAAGGATCACTCGAGCGCCGCTGCGTGCCGCCGCCAGGGCAGCGGCCAGACCCGCAGGGCCACCGCCAACGATCAGCACGTCGCAGTGCTGGTTCATGTTGTCGTAAGTGTCCGGATCGTTTTCGGTCGGCGAGCGACCGAGGCCCGCAGCCTTGCGAATGTACTTCTCGTAAGTCATCCAGAACGATTGCGGATACATGAAGGTTTTGTAGTAGAAACCCGGTGGCATCAGCTTGCCGCCGACCTTGCCGAGGATACCCATCACGTCATTGTTGACGTTCGGCCAGCCGTTGGTGCTGGTGGCAACCAGACCCGAATACAGCGCCTGTTGCGTGGCACGCACGTTGGGGATCTGGGTCGCTTCGGTAGCGCCGATCTGCAACACCGCGTTGGGCTCTTCGGAGCCCGCCGCGAAAATCCCGCGAGGACGTGAATATTTGAAGCTGCGGCCGATGACGTCCACGCCATTGGCCAGCAGGGCAGCGGCCAGCGTATCGCCTTCAAAGCCTTGATAGGTCTGGCCGTTGAAGTTGAAATTCAGCACCTTGCTGCGGTCGATGCGGCCGCCGTTGGGCAGTCGGTTAGTCTGGCTCATACCTGGTCTCCCTCGCCTTCAGCAGCCTTCTTAAACGCAGGGTTTGTGAACTGCGGTTTAGTGCCAATCAGGTAGGTTTCGAGAATTTCGTAAGTCACGGTGTCGCGGGTCGCGTTGAAGTACTGACGGCAACCGGCGGCGTGGATCCACAGCTCGTGATGCAGCCCGCGCGGGTTGTCGCGGAAGAACATGTAGTCGCCCCATTGCTCGTCGGTGCAGGCAGCCGGGTCCAGCGGACGCGGGATGTGGGCCTGGCCGGAAGCGTGGAACTCCTCTTCGGAGCGCAGTTCGCCACAGTGAGGGCAGAAGATGTGCAACATGGGTAGTGCTCCTCTTAGTGGGCGACCGCGGCAGCGCCGTGTTCATCGATCAACGCACCGTTGTGGAAACGGTCGATGGAGAAAGGTTTGGCCAGTGGATGCATTTCACCCTTGGCCAGGCTTGCGGCAAACACGTTGCCCGAGCCCGGCGTGGCCTTGAAGCCGCCGGTGCCCCAACCGCAGTTGAAGAACATGTTCGGCACCGGCGTTTTGGAAATGATCGGGCAAGCGTCCGGCGTGGTGTCGACGATGCCGCCCCACTGACGGTTCATGCGCACACGGGACAACACCGGGAACATCTCGACGATGGCCTGAATAGTGTGCTCGATCACCGGGTACGAACCGCGCTGGCCATAGCCGTTGTAGCCGTCGATACCGGCACCGATCACCAGGTCACCCTTGTCGGACTGGCTGATGTAACCGTGTACCGCGTTGGACATGATCACGCTGTCGATAATCGGCTTGATCGGCTCGGACACCAGCGCTTGCAGCGGGTGGGATTCCACCGGCAGACGGAAGCCCGCCAGTTTCGCCATGTGCCCGGAGTTACCGGCTGTCACCACACCAACGCGCTTGGCCCCGATGAAACCTTTGTTGGTTTCCACGCCGATGCACACACCGTTTTCCTTGCGGAAGCCGATCACTTCGGTCTGCTGGATCAAATCAACGCCCAGTGCGTCAGCGGCGCGGGCAAAGCCCCAGGCCACGGCATCGTGACGGGCTACACCACCGCGACGTTGCACAGTGGCGCCAATGATCGGGTAGCGGGTGTTCTTCGAGCAGTCCAGGTACGGGATTTCTTCCGCTACCTGTTTGCCGTCGAGCAGCTCGCCGTCCACCCCGTTCAGGCGGTTGGCGCTGACGCGGCGCTCGGAATCACGGATGTCCTGCAGGGTGTGGCACAGGTTGTAGACGCCGCGCTGGGAGAACATCACGTTGTAGTTCAGGTCCTGAGACAGGCCTTCCCACAATTTCATCGCGTGTTCGTACAGGTGCGCTGACTCGTCCCACAGGTAGTTGGAGCGCACGATGGTCGTGTTACGCGCCGTGTTGCCGCCGCCTAGCCAGCCTTTTTCAACCACGGCCACGTTAGTGATGCCGTGCTCTTTGGCCAGGTAGTAAGCCGTCGCCAGACCATGCCCGCCGCCGCCGACGATGACCACGTCGTAGACTTTTTTCGGGGTTGGCGTGCGCCACATGCGCTGCCAGTTTTCGTGGTGGCTGAGGGAGTGTTTGAAGAGGCCGAAGCCTGAGTAATGCTGCATGAATGCTACTCCTGACTCAGCTATAAACCGGGAAGTCGGTGCACAGGGCGGCGACCTGGCTGGCGACATTGGCCTCGACGTCGGCATCGCCGAGGTTGTCGAGGATGTCGCAGATCCAGCCGGCCAGCGTGATGCATTGGGTGACCTTGAAGCCGCGCGTGGTGACGGCCGGGGTGCCGATACGCAGGCCCGAGGTCACGAACGGCGATTGCGGGTCGTTCGGCACCGAGTTCTTGTTGACGGTAATGTGCGCACGGCCCAAGGCGGCGTCGGCGTCTTTGCCGGTCAGGCCCTGACGGATCAGGCTGACCAGGAACAGGTGGTTATCGGTACCGCCGGACACCACATCAAAGCCACGGTCGATGAACACTTGCGCCATGGCCTGGGCGTTATCGATCACTTGCTGCTGATAAACCTTGAAGCCTGGCTCCATGGCTTCCTTGAAGCACACGGCCTTGGCGGCAATCACGTGCATCAGCGGGCCGCCCTGACCGCCCGGGAATACCGCGGAGTTGAGCTTTTTCTCGATCTCTTCGTTGGCCTTGGCCAGGATCAGACCGCCACGTGGACCGCGCAGGGTTTTGTGGGTGGTGGTGGTGACCACGTCGGCGTACGGCAGCGGGTTCGGGTACAGACCGGCGGCCACCAGGCCGGCGACGTGGGCCATGTCGACAAACAGGTAAGCGCCGACTTTGTCTGCAATGGCGCGAAAGCGTGGGAAGTCGAGGGTTTTCGAGTAGGCCGAGAACCCGGCGATGATCATTTTTGGCTGACATTCAACGGCGATGCGCTCGACTTCGTCGTAATCGATCAGGCCGGTAGAGGTGTCGATACCGTATTGCACCGCGTTGTAGAGCTTGCCGGAGAAGCTGACTTTAGCGCCGTGGGTCAAGTGACCGCCGTGAGCCAGGCTCATGCCCAGCACGGTGTCGCCAGCCTGCAGCAACGCCAGATAAACCGCCGCGTTGGCCGAGCTGCCGGAGTGCGGCTGAACGTTGGCGTAATCGGCGCCGAACAGTTGCTTGGCGCGATCAATGGCCAGTTGCTCGACTTTATCCACATGCTCGCAGCCGCCGTAGTAGCGCTTGCCCGGATAACCTTCGGCATATTTGTTGGTCAGGCCGCTGCCCTGGGCTTCCATCACGCGCTGGCTGGTGTAGTTCTCCGAGGCGATCAGCTCGATGTGATCTTCCTGACGTTGCTCCTCGGCGTTCATCGCTGCCAGCAGTGCATCGTCATAGCCTTGGATTTGGTCATTCTTGCTGAACATTGCGGTTCTCCCAGCGGCGGCGTCGCGCCTGACTTATCGGTAGGACCGCAGCATCTAGCCGGGCCCTTTGACAGCGATACTAGGGCCGGACCAAAGACGCCAAATGCCTGCGCACGCCACGCAAAGGTGCGTTTACGACATGCCTGAGTGATGAGTGGGGAATACCCAGAGATAAGCGATCGTGAGAACGATCGCCTTCGCGAGCAAGCTCGCTCCCACGGGGTTGCGCAGGTTCGGTGGGAGCGAGCTTGCTCGCGAAGGCGTCTTGTCAGGTAAAAAAAATCCTCCGGAAATGCGGAGGATTTTTGCTCGCGCTACGTCGCAATCAGACCACAGCTTTAGCAGACAACTGCCCATCGGCCCGGAACATCCCGCGAATACCGCGCACGGCCTGACGAATGCGGTCCTGATTTTCGATCAACGCAAAGCGCACGTGGTCGTCGCCGTACTCACCAAAACCGACCCCTGGCGACACACAGACCTTCGCTTCGGCCAGCAGCTTTTTGGCGAATTCCAGCGAGCCAAGGTGCGCGTAGGCAGGTGGGATCTTGGCCCAGACGTACATCGAGGCTTTCGGGTTTTCCACCATCCAGCCCAGTTCGTGCAGGCCTTTGACCAGCACGTTGCGGCGTTGGCGGTACTGCTCGGCGATGTCCAGCACACATTGCTGATCACCTTCCAGTGCCGCGATGGCCGCGACCTGCAGCGGGGTGAAAGTACCGTAGTCGTGGTAGCTCTTGATCCGCGCCAGCGCATTGACCAGATCCGGGTTGCCGACCATGAAACCGATCCGCCAGCCCGCCATGTTGTAGCTCTTGGACAGTGTGAAGAATTCCACGGCAATGTCTTTCGCGCCCGGCACCTGCATGATCGACGGGGCTTTCCAGCCGTCGTAGACGATGTCGGCGTAGGCCAGATCGTGCACGACCAGCACGTCGTACTGCTTGGCCAGCGCGACCACGCGTTCGAAGAAGTCCAGCTCCACACACTGCGCCGTGGGATTGGACGGGAAGCCGAGGATCATCATCTTCGGCTTGGGAATCGAACCGCGAATGGCTTTTTCCAGCTCGGCAAAGAAGTCCACGCCGGGTATCAGCGGCACCGAACGCACCTGAGCACCGGCAATCACGGCGCCGTAGATGTGGATCGGGTAGCTGGGGTTGGGCACCAGCACCGTGTCGCCCTGATCGAGGGTGGCGAGCATCAAGTGCGCCAGGCCCTCTTTCGAGCCGATGGTGACGATGGCTTCTTCTTCCGAGTCGATATCAACGTCGTAACGTTTTTTGTACCAGTTGGAAATCGCCCGACGCAGACGCGGAATGCCACGCGAAGTCGAGTAGCCGTGTGTGTCTTCACGTTGGGCGACGGTGACGAGTTTTTCGACGATGTGCGGTGGGGTTGGCCCGTCTGGGTTGCCCATGCTCAAGTCGATGATGTCCTCACCACGACGGCGAGCGGCCATTTTCAGCTCGGCGGTGATATTGAAGACGTAAGGGGGGAGTCGATCGATACGCGCAAAACGGCGCGGCGAAGGTAGGTCTGCCATGGAGGCCTCAGATACGTAAGCGCCCGGAACCGTCCGAGCGACGTTGGCCACTGCGGTGGCCAGCGCAGAAGATAAAGGCGCTGATGGCAGTTTGTCTACAGGGATTTTGGATAGCTGCAGTGGTCCATGTGGGAGCGAGCTTGCTCGCGAAGAGGTCAGTACATTCGACACATTTATCGAAGCAGGAATATTGCCGTCGCAAGCAAGGACCAGGAGTTAGAGCGCCAACAACTCCCGCACCCCCAGCAACACCAGAAAATGCAGCGGATAAATCGCATACGCCCAGCGCCGCATGGGTTTGACCGGGAAGGGTAGGCGGCGACGCAGCAGCGCCAGGCCGAGCATCGGGGCGATCAGGCAGGCAATCAGCGAACCAATGGACACCGGATCACCCCATGCCGCCCCGGCGAACATTTGCGGCCAGGCATTACCCGCCACGCACACGGCGCCGGGCAGCAAGGCGAACCAGAGCGGGCGCTCCAGCACCAGCAAAAAGGCCAGCGGCAGCAATGCGCCGAAGAGGCTGAACATTAGATATTTGTGGAAAACCGCAGCTATCAGCAGCGCGGCAAGTGCCATCACTCGGGTGACGGGCAGCCGATGTCGCCAACCCTGAGCAATCAGCAACCCAAGCAGCAGGGTGGGCAAGACGTTCAACGTGTCGGCTTCGCGCATGTACAGGCGGTAGGGGATTTCCGACAGGACCGCGAACAGAAACATCCAGCCAAGGTATCGCCACTGCACTTTCGGCTCCGGCAGCAGCGCGCTTTTACGGCCCAGGTTCGCTGCAATCGCCAGACAGAACCACGGGAACGCCAACCGCCCAGGCACGTACAGGAAATCCACCGACCAGCCGACGTAGCGCAAGTGGTCCAGCGCCATGGCCAGCATCGCCAGCCACTTGAGCAGGTCCAGCGCCTTGTTGCGCCCAGGCAGGTATGGCGGGTTAGACAGGTCCATGATTCTCCAGTATTTGAAGCTGTTGGAGCGAGGCTTGCCCGCGAATCATTCACCGCGGTTGGGCAGGAAAAACGCGTTATCGTTCTTCGCGGGCAAGCCTCGCTCCAACAGGTTTTGCTGCGCCCCGATCTTCGCTACAGTGCGCAGCATAATCAACGACAAGGATTCGGTTATGACCGACAAGAGCCAGCAGTTTGCCAGTGATAACTATTCGGGCATCTGCCCGGAAGCCTGGGCTGCGATGGAGCAGGCTAACCACGGCCACCAGCGTGCCTACGGCGATGACGAATGGACCGCGCGTGCCTCGGATCAATTCCGCAAATTATTTGAAACCGATTGCGAAGTGTTCTTTGCCTTCAACGGCACGGCCGCCAACTCCCTGGCGCTGTCGTCGCTGTGCCAGAGCTATCACAGTGTGATCTGCTCCGAAACCGCCCACGTCGAGACCGATGAATGTGGCGCGCCAGAATTCTTTTCCAATGGCTCCAAGCTGCTTACCGCCCGCAGCGAAATGGGCAAGCTGACGCCCGAGTCGATCCGCGAAGTCGCGCTCAAGCGTCAGGACATTCATTACCCCAAGCCACGCGTCGTAACCCTGACCCAGGCGACCGAAGTAGGCAGTGTCTACCAGCCTGAAGAGCTCAAGGCCATCAGCGCCACCTGTAAAGAACTGAACCTGAACCTGCATATGGATGGTGCGCGGTTTTCCAATGCCTGTGCCTTCCTTGATTGCTCACCCGCCGAGCTGACCTGGAAGTCCGGCGTCGACGTGCTGTGCTTTGGCGGCACCAAGAACGGCATGGCGGTGGGCGAGGCGATTCTGTTCTTCAATCATGAACTGGCTGAAGACTTTGATTATCGCTGCAAGCAGGCCGGGCAACTGGCCTCGAAAATGCGCTTCCTGTCGGCGCCCTGGGTCGGGCTGTTGGAAAACGACGCGTGGCTCAAGCACGCCAACCACGCCAACCATTGCGCACAATTGCTCGCGAAGCTGGTCGAGGATATTCCGGGCGTCGAGCTGATGTTTCCGGTGCAGGCCAATGGCGTGTTCCTGCAACTGTCGGAACCGGCCATAGCGGCCCTGACGGCCAAAGGCTGGAGGTTCTACACCTTCATCGGCAATGGCGGCGCACGGTTCATGTGCTCATGGGATACCGAAGAGGCCCGCGTCCGCGAGCTGGCGGCGGATATTCGGGCGGTGATGGGGGCTTAAGATTTCTATTTGTTGGAGCGAGGCTTGCCCGCGAATTAGGCAACTCGATATGTCAGGCACACCGCGTTATCGCTCTTCGCGGGCAAGCCTCGCTCCAACAAAATCAGCATTAGCTCTGCGCAATCGTCTTCGACAGCACATCCACCGTCGCATCGATCTGTTGCTGGCAGCGCTCAAGTTCAATCTGATGCAGCTGTTTGAGCTCAACCTGCTGCGAGCACAGGTTCAAGGCCGCCAGCACCAGCAGGCGATCACCGATCAGGCTGGGGTATTTGCGCTTGGTGTCGGCCAGTGAGGCGCGAAGCATGGCGGTGGCCTGCAGCAAGGTCTGCTCTTCGCCAGCCGGAGCCTTGATCGAGTAGTCGTTGCCCAGAATCGAAACGACCGTCACCCCGTCTCTGTCAGTACTCATGCGCTCACAGCGCTGACGCTGGTAGCGCGTTCAACCAGGGCCTGAATGCGGGCGGCGGTGGCGCCTTGTTTCTCTTCCTGCTCCATCAGAGTCAGTTGCAGGCTGTCGTTGTCATCCCTGACCTGAGCCAACTCGGTGCTGAGTTGGGCATTCGTGTTTTGCAGCTGCTGGTTCTGTTGCACCAGATCGCTGACAAGTTGTTCCAACTGGCTTAGGGATGCTTCCAACATTGTGATTTCTCGAGCTATTTCAACGGGCGCACACCTTAAAGAAAAGTCATTGCGCTTGCCAGGGTTTATCGGCGTCTGAGCCTTCAAATCGTGGTGTTTCAGCGTCTGTGCTTTCTTTGGCAGGTAAGTGCATAAAGAGGCCCTGTTGACTGCGATTTCGTCATCTGGTTCCTGCTGCTCGTCAGACTGCGCGGGATATGGCGATTTGTCGCAGTCCGTCTGGCGCTTTTGGCTCAAGTCTGTGGCCGCTTGACCGATACGGATTTCATCTCGGTATCACTCTCTCGGTCGCACGGAACGCGGTCCACTCTCTGGAAATACCATGTCATTAAGAACCATGAATATTGCTCCGCGGGCGTTCCTCGGCTTCTCCCTGATCGGCGCCCTGATGCTGATTCTCGGCATTTTCGCCCTGTCGCAGATGAGCAAGATCCGCGAAGCGGGCGACGAAGTCGCGCAGAACAGCGTACCCAGCATTCAGAGCCTGGACGCCCTCACTGTGACGGGCATCCGCATGCGTGTTCTGTCCTATCGCCTGCTGACCAATCGCGAGCCGGATGTTCAAGACAAGACCATCGAACTGTTTGCCACGCGCAACAAGCAGATAAACGACGCTCAGGCAGCCTACGAAAAGCTGATCTCGTCCCCGCAAGAGCAGGCCGCCTACAGCGAATACGTGCGCCTGTTGGCCGATTATCGCCAGATCGAAGGGCGCCTGATCAGCCTTAGCCGCTCGGGCAATCTGGCAGAGATGACTCGGCTGCTGAACACCGAGTCCGCTGCCAATTCCGACCAGATGAACGTAGCCTTGGGCAAACTGGCCGAGATCAACAGCAGTCAGCTGGCTGTTACCAACCAGTCGGCAGCCGACGAGTACCGCTCCGCATTCAACCTGGTGGTAGGTTTGCTGATTGTCGCGACGATTCTGACCATGCTGTTCGCCTGGCTGCTGACCAACAGCATCACTCGCCCGATTGCTGCAGCGCTGGAAGCCGCCGAAACCATCGCCGAGGGCAACCTGACGCGGTCGATCAAGGTCGATGGCACTGACGAAGCGGGTCGTTTGCTGGCCGCCATGCAGAAGATGCAGGAAAAACTGCGCGACACTTTGATGCGTATCTCCGGTTCGGCCACGCAACTGGCGTCGGCTGCCGAAGAACTCAATGCAGTCACGGACGAAAGCGCCCGCGGCCTGTCGCAACAGAACAATGAAATCGAGCAGGCAGCCACTGCGGTCAACCAAATGACCAGCGCTGTGGAAGAAGTGGCGCGCAACGCGGTGAGCACCTCCGAGGCGTCGAAAAACGCGACAGCGTCGGCGGGTGACGGTCGCGATCTGGTTCAGGAAACCGTTAACGCCATCGAGCGCATGAGTGGCGACGTGCAAAGCACGGCGCAGCTGATTGGCAATCTGGCGGATGAGTCCCGAGATATCGGCAAAGTGCTGGATGTGATTCGTGGTCTGGCGGATCAGACCAACCTGCTGGCCCTGAATGCCGCGATCGAAGCGGCCCGTGCCGGTGAAGCGGGTCGCGGTTTTGCGGTTGTCGCCGATGAAGTTCGTGCGCTGGCCCATCGCACTCAGCAGTCCACCAGCGAAATCGAACGCATGATCGGCAGCATCCAGGGCGGCACCGAAAAAGCCGTGGGCTCGATGCGCAACAGTACCGAACGCGCCGAATCGACACTGAACATCGCCAAGGGCGCAGGCTTGGCGCTGGACACCATCAACAGTGCCGTGGTGGAGATCAACGAACGCAACCTAGTGATCGCCAGCGCTGCAGAAGAGCAGGCCCAGGTGGCTCGTGAAGTCGATCGCAACCTGGTCAACATTCGCGATCTGTCGGCGCAGTCCTCTGACGGCGCAGCACAGACCAGCGCCGCCAGCGGCGAACTGACTCGCCTGGCGGTTGACCTGAACAGCATGGTTTCGCGGTTTAGTTTGTAGGGGCCACACCGTTAGTTTGTGGGACCGGCTTCAGCCGGGAAGAGGGCAGTACACCCGATACATTTTCTGTGTCAGGAGTATTGCCTTCCCGGCTGAAGCCGGTCCCACAGGTTTTGTCTTTTTGCTGATTACACAAGCAATCAATACTCGATCCGCACATCCCCCTTCGGAATGCTGCAGCGCGCCAAGTAACAGTCTGCGTTTGCTTTGTCGGTAGTCTCCGACTTCCCGTTTAGAATATTTCGCTGTGGCTGTGATAGCGAAAAAACATTTAGAAAGTTAACTATTTGAAAGTTATGTTTTTACAGGCGATTGTTTTGATCGTGCTGGTATTTTTTTTTAGGTTTTGACAGTGACATGCTTTTTTCTCCGCATTAACATTCAGGTGCGCCAAGAGTAATCGAGTTGACCTCGTCGGCGTTTCCTGGGGCCCAGTGTGGGCCGTGGATGTGTAGAGGGATCTATGATGGCTATTAAACGACCTGCTAATTTAAAGTCGCCAGTTATTAAAGAGGCCAAACTGATAGACCGGGAGGGTACGATAGTCTTTGGTGACGTGAAGCCCGGAGGTGCGACGCTATTCGTTGAGTACGATGGCATCAAGGCGGGTGACAGAGTGCAAGCATGGGGGCTGACGCCTCCCGATAATTACGATGAAACCCAGGTTGTACCTGATAGAGCCATATCGTTGACCTTCAAGGTGCCTAAAGCATACTTGAGTAGAAAGCGCGCTGTGAGTTTTCAGTATTTAATTCGCGGCGAAGATAATAGTGTCATCGCTATATCTGAGGCCGTGCGCTATTTAGTGAAGGGGTCGATGCCTGAGCTTTTTCCCGCTCCGGTTATACAGGAGGCTGTAGACGAAACTATTATTGTTTCGACGCTCCCGCTATCTGGTGCAACCCTACTTGTTGATGACCCCGGTGCTCAGGTTGGCGACGTAATTACAGCGACTTCAACCGGCTCAAACAACACGCACCACCAAGATGTAATAATTTCTACGGGAGAGCTTCCGATGATAATCAAGGTGCCTAAGCCTTGGTTTGATAAGGTCGTAGCGGATGGGGGGGGCGGGACAGTCCATTATTACTTCGTTGATCGGGCTAATGGCGATCCAGGTAATGCTTCAAGCATGAAAATGTATAGCGTTGAGTGACAGGCTTCACCCTTTAAGTTTGATGCCGCGAGCTTTGAAAGTCGCGGCTATATCGGGTCCTTGTATTCGCAGTATTCCCCTGTGGGAACGAATTCATTCGCAAAGGCGTTGTGTCAGGCAACGATATGCCGGATGTGATGGCCCTTTCGCGAATGAATTCGCTCCTACAGGTTTTGTATCAGCTTCCAGGCAATCAATACTCGATCCGCACATCCCCCTTCGGAATGCTGCAGCACGACAGGATGTAACCCTCGGCTTCGTCTTCTTCGGTGATGCCGCCGTTGTGCTCCATTTCCACTTCGCCACTGAGTTTCATCACCTTGCACGTTCCGCAGATGCCCATGCCGCAGGCTTTGGGGATCATCAGGCCGAGCTTGGCCGCTGCGGCGTGGACGGTTTCGCCTGGCGCCACGCGGATGCTCTTGCCGGTGTCGGTGAATTCCACCTGATGCAGGTCGGATGCATCGACTTCCGGCGCGTCGGCGGCGATTTCTGCCTGCTCCACGGCGTCGGCACGGGCTTCCGGTGGCGTCGCACCGAAGGATTCCTCGTGGTACTGCGCCATGTTGAAGCCGTTGGCTTGCAGTAAACGTTTAACCGCCGTCATGTACGGTGTCGGCCCGCAGCAGAACACCTCGCGCTCCATGAAGTCCGGGGCCATCAGTTCCAGCATCTTTTGATTCAGATAACCCCGATAACCGGCCCAGGGCTCACCCAGACCATGTTTCTCGCAGACCAGGTGCAGGCTGAAGTTGTCGATCCGCGACGCCATGTGTTCCAGCTCGCGGTGGTAAATGATGTCTTTGGGGGAGCGGGCGCTGTGCACGAACACCATGTCGACGTTGGCGTTGGTGTCGTAGAACCATCGCGCCATGGACATGACCGGCGTGATGCCGACGCCTCCGCTGAGGTAGAGAATCTTCGGGTTAGGGAAGTCGATGGCGTTGAACAGCCCGACCGGCCCGTGCACCGCCAGCTCCTGGCCTTCATGCAAGGTGTCGTGCAGGTAGTTGGACACCTTGCCGCCCGGCACCCGTTTGATGGTCACTGAAAAGCTGTACGGCACCGAAGGCGAACTGGAAATGGTGTACGAGCGCATCACCGGTACGCCTTCGATTTCAAGCTCCAGGGTCACGAACTGCCCCGGCTTGAAGAAGAACATGATCGGCTGGTCAGCCATGAAGCAGAAGGTACGTACGTCCCAGGTTTCCTGGATCACTTTGACCACGCGAACCAGGTGACGGCCGTTGGCCCATGTCTGGGTATTTACCGGGCTCAGGAAACTTTGGGACATGCTTGATCTCCACGGCCGACTACCGGCCTCATGATGCGGATTCTGCGTAAGGCGCAGAACGTTCACTTGCCTATCAGCGACATCGGCGTACTTATCGCAACCAGCCCACAGTTACCGGGGTTAGCGCGTCGGGAACGGATTCGGCCATGTCGCCCATGGATAAGGTTCACTGCGCGCCGACCTCCACACTCGCCACTAAATGTTTGTCGTAAAACTGAATGGCAAAACCAACGCCATCTTGCGTGCCAAACGCTACAAAGAACCGTATTAGCCACATTCGCCGACCATAAACCGTATGGTCATGAGGGATTCAACGATGGACGTCACCGCAACCTTGAGCTTGGGCGATCCGCTGGAACCGGCACGTAAGGCCACCGCCGAGATGCTGCAGAACCGTGAGCGCACCTATTCGCTGCCGCAACCGTTCTACAGCGATGAGCGGCTGTTTGAAATCGACATGCAGGAAATCTTTCAGAAGGAGTGGTTGATTGCGGGGATGACCTGCGAGATCCCGGCCAAGGGTAACTACATGACCCTGCAGATCGGCAAGAATCCGGTCGTGGTGGTGCGTGGTGCAGATGGCTCGGTCAATGCCTTTTACAACGTGTGTCGCCATCGCGGCTCGCGGCTGTGCACCAAGGAGAAGGGCAAGGTGGCCAAGCTGGTCTGCCCTTACCATCAGTGGACGTACGAGCTGGACGGTCGCTTGCTCTACGCGGGCAGTGAGATGGGCGAAGAGTTCGACATGAAGAACTTCAGCCTCAAGCCTATCAACGTGAAAACGGCGGGTGGCTACATCTTCATCAGCATGGCGCAGAACCCGCCTGCCATCGACGAGTTCCTGCAGACCCTGCAGCACTACATGGAACCGTACGACATGGAAAACACCAAGGTGGCGGTGCAAACCACCTTGCTGGAAAAAGCCAACTGGAAACTGGTGCTGGAGAACAACCGCGAGTGCTACCACTGCACCGGCTCACACCCTGAACTGCTCAATACCCTGCTGGAGTGGGATGACGTCACCGACCCGCGCGCCACGCAATCATTCAAAGACCACGTGGCCGAATCCGCGGCCGCCTGGGACGCCGAAAAAATTCCTTACGCGCACGCCAGCTTCGGCCTGCGTAACCGTATCGTGCGCATGCCGCTGCTCAAGGGCACCGTGTCCATGACCATGGACGGCAAACAAGGCAGCAACAAGCTCATGGGCCGCATCAAGAACCCGGACCTGGGCTCGATGCGCATCCTGCACCTGCCGCACGCCTGGAATCACTGCATGGGCGATCACGTGATCGTGTTCACCGTGTGGCCGATCAGCGCTCAGGAAACCATGGTCAGCACCAAATGGCTGGTCCACAAAGACGCTGTTGAAGGCGTGGACTATGACGTGGCGCGCCTGCGTGAAGTCTGGGACGCGACCAACGATCAAGATCGTCGCCTGGCCGAAGAAAATCAGCGTGGCATCAACTCCAACGCCTACCAGCCAGGCCCTTACTCGAAAACCTACGAGTTCGGCGTGGTCAACTTCATCGACTGGTACAGCGCCCGCGTACTGGAGAACCTGGGTGCCGAGCCTGCTCCGTATCTGAAGGGTGTAGCGGTTAATCACGAATGATCCGTATCGGCTAACCCTGTGGTGCGCCACCCCGGTCGCTCCCACAGACTTGAGTAGGTCAGAAAATCTGTGGGAGCAAGCTTGCTTGCGAAGGCAATACTCCAGGCCACAAAAATGTGGCAGATGAAATGCCCTCTTCGCTAGCAAGCTCGCTCCCACAATGCTGCGAGCGCTGATCAACCCCGCCGAGATCTCCCGGCTTGCGCATACAACTTATCCACAGAGCAACCCACAGCAATTGTGGGGAAGCGAGTGATCGGCGTTCAAATCCCCTGCTACTGATTTCATATCTGGCCCGTTCAGGGCGCATGTCCCGTCGACTGCACGACGCGCCCATGCATGGATAACGTGTCGTCCAAGATCTCCTACCGCTTATAGCAATGATTAAAACCTAAGGTCAGCCCATGTGGGATCGGACGTCTACAGGTGCTTGGTCCTACACGAAACCCGCTAGAAATTCATGATGTTACTTGTACGGTCCTACAACTAAGTGGAATCGTCCTACAGCATTATCGGAAATGAAAAATGTTAAACAACTTGGCACTGAGTTGAACGAAGTGATACCAATAAACCACTCGCGGCAAATGTCGTGAGCAACGAGGGAATATTCCCTATCAACAAAATATGGAGTACATAAAAATGGGTAATAAGCGTTCTGAAATTACAATCAGCCCTCTCAATACCCCTGACGATCTGATGGGTGTTCTGCTGCCAACCGAGGAGCAGTTTTATTTGCATGACTAACGCTGCATAGCCCAGAGGCTAGCTTGGGGGGAGTAGTCCCCCCAAGCACTTAATCTAAGGAGTAAGAAATGTGCGAGAGAGAGTTTTCTATTGCTGCGGCAGAGGTTTCCTCTATGCCCCATGGGTTCGGGCTGCTCCGTCGATGTCCACGTTGCAATTCAGCGTGCCTCCACAGAGTTGTTGCAAGCGATGGCGCTTTTCGACGCATCAGAAAAGGCAACCGATCTCCAAGCGCTAGCTTTATTGAGGCGCTCGTTGAAATTACATCCACTTATAAGTCTGGATGTTTTGAGGAATATCGGCTATGCGTGTCGGCCGATCGACCCGCCTGCGCCAAAAAGCGTGGCTGACCAAGTTAACTGGATTGTTGAGAGAATCACGGCTACAGGCTTGACTGTACTTAAAAGTAATTTATACAAATTCACTAATGGTTGCGCTGTTACCCAAGTATATGTGCCCGGGTTAGAACGGTTTAATTTAATCAGGGCCGGTAGTCCGGTAGTTCCGCAATGCTTGCTGCTGGCTAACAGGTCTGTTGTGTAATAGACGTAGGCGTGCTCTAAATGATCAGTTTTATAAAAGAAACAATCCGCTCCCGGCGTAACCTCTTCCTTGGCTCCACTCTGATGACCGTTCTGTTAAAGGTTTCCGTTATCGCGCCTGCTCTTTTATTGGGCCGAATAATTGACGGCCTCTCGGCGGAACAAGAGTTGGATGTTTCATATATGTCATGGCTGCTTATGGGGTTATGCGGTGCGATCGTGCTTCAGGCTATTTTCAATCCTTTACAAACGTATCAGCTCGTGAGTTTGGTGCAGGTGACATTGGAGAGCAAGTCGGTTGAGTGGACGAAAACGATAGTGGGCAAGGAGTTTGAGCAGTTTTCTGATCTTCGATTGGGCGGGTTAATAAAGGCTTTGGAGCGGGGCATTACCGCCCATGAGAAACTTCTAACATTTGTCATTGCATCGGGTTTTCCGCTCGTCATCGAGATGGGCATGATTGCCCTGATATTTACCTATGTTGGAGGGTTCGGCATTTTTTTTGCGCTGATGACAATATCTGTCATGTATATGGTTTTTTATCATTTTTTAATTAATTGGCGGCGGCCTTATTTGAGTGCGGTGAATGCTGAAGAGGATCAGGTCTGTGCTCGGTTATTTGAAACCCTTCAGGCAGGGAAGGCCATTAAGTTAGAGCAGGCCTGTGATCATGCGCTGAAGCCACTTAGTGAGAGCTACGCAGCTTACGCCCGGGCCGCAACAAAAGTTGCCAGTACGGGGGCTATTCTCGGGTCTGTCAGAATCCTTTATCTAGGCCTCACTACCGCAGGTCTGCTGGCGTGGGGCGTCGAGGATCAGCTATCAGGTTCGCCGCGCCTGACTATAGGCAATCTGGTCGTGGTATTTTCTATTGCGGGTATGTTTTTGAATAATTTCAGCAGTCTGGCCGAAGCCTACAGGACGTCGGATCAGTTTCTGGTTGATAAACGAAAGCTTCAGGATGTGCTCGCATTAGACGACCTGATGGAAAACGAGCAAACCTCCCTTCCTCTTCGTATTTCGCGTTTGAATCTGTCGTTACTAAGCCCTGAAACGAACAGGCCGCTGATATTTCGTGCCGAACAGTCGGTCGCAATCATCGGGCCCAGTGGTGCAGGAAAAACCACACTCCTGGAAATGCTTGCCGGAATGCCTAAAGCGCGACGGCATCACCTTGGATTCAACGACCGACAGCTAGAACCCTCTCAAATCGGAGCGTATTTGAGCCGTGTTCGCTACTGTCCGCAGAATCCGGCGTTTCTTGAGGGGTTCTTCAGCCATTCAGTGCTTTTCGGGCAGCATGAATCGTCCAGCCTCGCTCATGCAATCGGTGCTCTGGATCTAAGGGGGTTGGTGAACAATCGGTCTATTTCTGAGGGTGCTAAAAATATCTCGGGTGGAGAGGCGAAGAGGCTTTCCTTGCTGCGGCTATTCAATCGTCCAGGAGACTTCAATTTGTTCGATGAACCCACAGCAGCCCTTGATCCCGAGTCACGGTTTCGGGTGTGGGACGCCATGTTCCTTCACTTCCGCGGCCAAGGCCTCATTTGTGTAACGCATGATCTGGCGGCGTTGCCGCGCTTTGACCGAGTCATTGTCATGAAGCACGGTGCAGTTATGGCTGATGGGCCCTGGTTCGAAGTGGAAGCAGTGGAGGGGATTGCTGAGATCGTCACGCAAATCAGCGCCCCCTTTGTTGACTGCTGACATACAGCTCGCTGGGCATCGGAAAAACTATACACGGGCTTCCACACCTTGCTCCCAAGGTTATCCACAGTTTGTGCGGGTGGTCAGCCTTTTTGCCTGAAAAAAACCAATAAAAACCGTGACTTATTCAGAAGGGCGATTAGTTACGGGTTTTGGTTAATAAATGATCAGAGTCGTGAAGGCCCCGTAAAACATGGCCTGTGGCGGATGGCGAACACCTTATCCACAGAAGCGCCAACAGACTTTGGGGGCAACTCTGCCGGGCGGAGCCCCTGTCTGTGGAAAACTGCTGCAAGCCTTGTTTTTAGCGGTTGACAGGAGGGTTTTAGCGATTTTTAGTCAGGGTTGGTTGTTTTTTGTACGGATCCCTGAAGGCCACGTATTCCATGGGCTGCAGCGTATAGCGAACAACTTGTCCACAGAAGCGCCAACAGACTTTGTGGGCAACTATTGCCAGGCATGTGTGCAGGTGGGGTTTTTATCCACAGTGAAAAACCAATAAAAACCGATGGTTAGGTTGGTTGTTTTTCACTCAACGGTCTGTAAGCCTTGAGTTACCTGGTTGCCAGCGTTTGGCAAACAACTTATGCACAGGGTCGTTAACAGCCTGTGTGCACAAGTCGCGGACTGTGTTGCTGCCGGAGGCTGCGAATCGCGATCTGCCTTACGGTTTGCCTTCGCAGACCTCGTAACCTCGGACAGCTCCTACAGGATCGCGTTTGCCAGAAGGCTCATGTGACCGCTTTCGTAGCCTTCGGCAGAAGCTAGAACGAATGACTCTGCTGGCGCCTGCGCCATTGGCTTAAGCTTTGGTCGAGGCGGGCGGGACTGTCGATCTGCTGGCGGCGGGCGTGGCTGAACAGAATCAGTGCCAGTTCTGCTGTCACCAGGGCATCGGCGCTGGCGTTGTGGCGCTGTTCGGCGTGCAGCCCAAAGAAGTGTGTCCAGTCATCCAGCCCGGCCTTGCGCAGGTTGGCCTGTGGAAAAAGCATCGGCGCCATTTCCGCGACATCGAGAAAAGGGTGCGCCAGTCGGTAATCCAGGCTTTCCTTCAGCGCACGCCCCAGCATGTGCTGATCAAAAGGCGCATGAAACGCCAGCAATGGGCTGTCGCCGACAAACTCCATGAAGTCCAGCAAGGCCTGCACCGGCTCGCTGCCTGCGGCAATCTCGCTGGGCGCCAGACCGTGGATCAGCACTGCCGGGCTGAGTTTGTGGTCGGTGCGCATCAGGGTACGTTCAAATTGCTGGCTCAGGTCAATCGCGGCGTCTTCGATCACCACTGCGCCAATCGACAGCACCTGGTCACGGTTCATGTTCAGGCCGCTGGTTTCCAGATCAACCACCACCCAGCGTTGCTGGCGTAGCGGGTTTTCGGAGAGCGGCGCAGCGGGGGCGAGGTTGGCCAGGCGCTGTTTGTCAGTGTGCGCCAGCGTCGGTTTTTGCGGGCGTGGGCGGAGCCAGTCGAACAGGTTCATAGTTGGTAACGCAAGGTCAGGCTGGTTTGCAGGCGTTGGGCCTGGCGCAGCGATTCGCGCAGGATGCGCCGGTCCAGGTGGTTGAGGGTTTCGGGGTCGATGCGATTGGAATACGGCAAATGCTGGCGGCTCTGCAGTTGATGCTGTTGCATGCGGGTCTGCTGGATGAAGTGATAAGCCTCTTCATATGCCGCGCCGTCGAGTCGGTCGATCACTTCGCGCTCCACCAACTGGCGCAAACGCTCCAGTGTGTTGTTGGCGCCAATCCCGTGGGCCAGCGCCAGGACTCGGGCGCCATCGACAAAAGGCGTAAGGCCTTGGGTCTTGAGGTCCAGCGTGTCTTTGTCGCTGCCTTTGCGGGCGAGTACGAAATCCTTGAAACGGCCCACCGGGGGGCGCTGGCGCAAGGCGTTCTCGGCGAGCAGGCGCTGAAACAGTCGGTTATCCCCGACCTGTTCAAGGATCTGTCGGCGTAGTTGCTCAGCACCGCTTTCATCGCCCCAGACCACGCGTAAATCGAAATAGATGCTGGAGGCCAGCAGGTTTTCCGGCGTGGCCTCGCGGATGAACGCACCAAAACGTCGTGACCATTCAGCTCGCGACAGGCATAGCTCCGGATTGCCAGCCATGATGTCGCCCTTGCACAGGGTAAAGCCGCACTGCGCCAGGCTCTGGTTGATCCGCTCGGCAATCGGCAGCAGCAAACCGCGAATATGCGCGGCCTCGGCAGCATCCCTGGCGTCGAACAGAATGCCGTTGTCCTGATCGGTGTGCAGTGTCTGCTCGCGGCGGCCTTCGCTGCCGAAACACAACCAGCTGAACGGGACACCGGGGTCGCCTTTCTCCTCCAGCGTCAGCTCGATCACGCGACAGACCGTGTGATCGTTGAGCAGGGTGATGATTTGCGTGATCTGCGTCGAGGACGCGCCGTGAGCCAGCATGCGGTCGACCAGTTGCACAATGTCGCCGCGCAGGTTGCACAGGCTGTCGATGCGCGGTGCGGTGCGAATGGTGCGCGCCAGATGCACCAGATCAACCCGTTGCAGGGAAAACAGATCCCGCTCGGAAACCACCCCGCAGAGGCGCCCGTCCTTGACCAGGCAGACGTGGGCAATATGCCGGCCGGTCATGGCAATGGCCGCATCAAAGGCGCTGGCGTCGGGGCTCAGGTGGAAGGGCGCCTGGATCATGCGGCTCTGGATCGGCTGGCTGAAATCGACATTGATGTCGGCCACGGCTTCGCGCAAATCGCGCAGGGTAAAAATGCCCAGCGGCGCTTGCTGTTCGTCGATGATCACGATGCTGCCGACCTGCTGCTCATGCATCTGCTTCACGGCTTCACGCAGCGGTGTGTCCGGGGCGCACATCACCGGATGCCGCATGGCCAGTTCGCCCAGGCGGGTGTTTAGCGAATATTGAGTGCCAAGGGTTTCCACCGCTCGCTGTTGAACTTGTTGATTGACCTGATCCAGCAGACTGCTGACACCGCGCAAGGCGAAATCGCGAAAGGTCGTGGAAAGTGCAAACAGCTTGATGAAGGCCTGCTTGTTCAGTTGCAGACAAAACGTGTCTTCGGCGGCCAGGTGCTCGGTGCGCGTCGCACGTTCGCCTAGCAGAGCCGCCAGCGGGAAGCATTCGCCCGTGGTGATCTCGAAAGTGGTTTCGGTACCGCCTTTGGCAGAATGTGGCCGCTCTCCGACCACCCGGCCCTGCTTGACGATATAGAAATGCTCTACTGGCCCATCGCCAGGTTTGATGATGCTCTCATCCACTGCGTAAAAACGCAGCTGGCATTGCTCGACCAGATAAGCAAGGTGCGCGCTTTCCATCTGGTTGAATGGCGGGAATTTCTGCAGGAATTGCATGGTGCCGTGGATGTTCTGCAACACCGCTGTTTTACCTGCCTGGGCGAAGGCATCCGCTCTGCTCATGACCTGTACCGCGTTCTTTTTATTGAAGGCCATGGTCGGCCGCTTGAGGGGCAGTGCCCATTGGACGTAAGTCTTACGCAACAAAAAGATTTCTGAGTACTCTTACCATGGTGTAAAAAGCAGGTGTACGGCTCCTCCGATGGCTGCGAGGATACCGACCAAAGCACACAGATTTCTCCGGGCACGGGTCCGGTTTTGTTGTCAGCACATTGCAGGGAATCAGGCGGTTATGTTGGATCTCGATATTTTGAGTGATGAAGAGCGCGAAGCTCTGAATGAAGTGATGCTCGCGCCGCCCTCCGACTCGGTGCAGAAAGTGTTGATCGTCGACGATGATCGCGATGCCCGGGAATTGCTGGCCGAGATCCTCAGTTTGAACGACATCCGCTGCCTGACGGCTGCCGGTGGCAATAGCGCAATGGAGTTGATCCGGACCCGCGAAAGCATCGCGTTGTTGATCACGGACCTGCGCATGGCGCCTTGCGATGGTCTGGACCTGATCCGTCGGGTGCGCGATTCTGAACGGGCTTCGTTGCCGATCATCATCGTCTCCGGTGACGCCAACGTGCGTGATGCCATCGACGCCATGCACCTGAGCGTGCTGGACTTTCTGCTCAAGCCGATCAATACCAAGCATCTGCTCAAGCTGGTGAAGAGCGAGTTGGGGATGGAGTGAGTCTGGAATACCGTGGGGATCATTGTGGGACCGGCTAAAGCCAGTCCCACAACAAATGTGCATAGCAGGCAAGCATAGAATCTCCCATGGAAGATCTCTGTTTGCCCGAAAACTACTTACACCCCGTTCTTCGCCTTGAATTCCCGACGTCGACGATGCAATACCGGCTCGGTGTAACCGTTAGGCTGTCTTGTCCCTTCGATGACGAGCTCGACTGCAGCCTGGAAGGCGATGTTGCTGTCGAAATCCGGAGCCAGCGGACGATACAGTGCATCCCCCGCGTTCTGCCGATCCACGACTGGCGCCATGCGCTTGAGGCTGTCCATCACCTGGGTTTCATTGACCACGCCGTGGCGCAACCAGTTGGCAATGTGCTGGCTGGAGATACGCAGTGTCGCGCGGTCTTCCATCAGACCGATGTCGTTGATGTCCGGCACCTTTGAACAGCCCACGCCCTGATCGATCCAGCGCACCACGTAGCCCAGGATGCCCTGCGAGTTGTTATCCAGTTCGTTCTGGATCTCGTCAGCGGTCCAGTCGGTGTTGGGCGCCAGCGGGATGGTCAGAATGTCGTCCACCGAAGCGCGGGTGCGCTGGGCCAGCTCAGCCTGGCGGGCGAACACGTCGACCTTGTGATAGTGCAGCGCATGCAGCGCTGCAGCCGTCGGTGATGGCACCCACGCGGTATTGGCGCCTGCCAGTGGGTGAGCAATCTTCTGCTCAAGCATCGCGGCCATCAGGTCGGGCATCGCCCACATGCCTTTGCCGATCTGCGCACGGCCTTGCAGGCCACAGCTCAAACCGATGTCCACGTTGGAGTTTTCATAGGCGCTGATCCACTTTTCGGCCTTCATCTGCGCTTTGCGCACGACGGGGCCCGCTTCCATCGAGGTGTGGATTTCATCGCCGGTGCGGTCAAGGAAACCGGTGTTGATGAAGACTACCCGCTCGCTGGCCGCCTGGATGCAGGCCTTGAGGTTGATCGTGGTACGACGCTCCTCGTCCATGATCCCGACTTTGAGCGTATTGCGCGGCAGACGCAGGACTTGCTCGATGCGCCCGAACAGCTCGTTGGTGAACGCCGCTTCTTCCGGGCCGTGCATCTTCGGTTTGACGATGTACACCGAACCGCTGCGGCTGTTGCTGCGGATGGTGTTGCCGTTGAGGTTGTGGATCGCGGCGAGGCTGGTCAGCAGGCCGTCGAGAATGCCCTCCGGTACTTCCTGACCGTTCTGATCGAGAATCGCGTCGATGGTCATCAGGTGACCGACGTTGCGGATGAACAGCAGCGAGCGGCCATGCAGCTTCACTTCACCGCCATTGGGGGCGGTGTAGCTGCGGTCAGCGTTCATGGTGCGGGTGAACGTTTCTCCGCCCTTGGACACTTGTTCGGCCAGGTCACCTTTCATCAGGCCCAGCCAGTTGCGATAAACCACGACTTTGTCGTCTGCATCCACCGCCGCGATGGAGTCTTCGCAGTCCATGATCGTGGTCAGCGCGGCTTCCATCAGCACGTCTTTGACGCCTGCTGCGTCGGTCTGGCCAATCGGGCTGGTTGCGTCGATCTGGATTTCGAAATGCAGGCCATTGTGCTTGAGCAGGATGGCGGTCGGTTTGGCGCTGTCGCCTTGATAACCGATCAGTTGTGCATCGTCCTGCAGGCCGGAATTGCTGCCGCCCTTGAGGCTGATCACCAGCTTGCCGTCGATCAGCTTGTAGCCGGTGGAGTCGGCATGGGAGCCAGCGGCCAGAGGTGCGGCTTCGTCCAGAAAGGCCCGGGCGAAGGCGATGACCTTGTCGCCACGCACCTTGTTATAGCCTTTGCCTTTTTCTGCGCCGTCGGCTTCGCTGATGGCATCGGTGCCGTAGAGCGCGTCATACAGCGAGCCCCAGCGGGCGTTCGAGGCATTCAGGGCGAAGCGGGCGTTCATGACCGGGACGACCAGCTGCGGACCGGCCATGCGGGCAATTTCTTCATCGACGTTTTGCGTCGTCACCTGGAAATCCGCCACTTCTGGCAGTAGATAACCGATCTCTTCAAGGAAGGCCCTGTAAGCGGAGGCGTCGTGAGCCTGGCCTGCATGGGATTGATGCCAGGCGTCGATTTTTGCCTGCAAGTCATCACGTTTGGCGAGCAGCGCCTTGTTTTTGGGGGCCAGCTCGTTGATCAGCTGTTCCGCACCTTGCCAGAAGCCGGCAACATCAAGACCGGTCCCGGGAATCGCTTCGTTATTGACGAAGTCAAACAGGACTTTGGCGACCTGCAGGCCACCGACTTGAACGTGTTCAGTCATTGCACTTGCCTCACTCTGCTCAGCGTGTGGGCGCCCGTGGGAGCGCGCTGTTTATTGGAATGCGATTATGTAGTGCGCGCCGACGCATACTACATGATGAGTTGCCGGGTGAAAACGAGACTAAATATGTCACTTCGCGACCGCATTTTCATTGTCGGTCACGTCAGGAAGCTGGATGTCCTCAAACATCGCCCGGATTGTTCCACAGAAAATGGCAGACAGTATACAAAGCGCCTGTCGAGCCTCCTCCAGGCGTTTGGATCATGCTTGCCTATACTGCAAACCCTACCGTCCAGGCTTTCATGGCTGGCGCAGGCTTAGCGAAAAAAGGAGTTACCCGTGGATCATCTCGTTATTACCGTATTTGCCCCTGACAAACCGGGCCAGGTCGAATTGATCGCCGAATGCATCGCCGACCACGGCGGTAACTGGCTGGAAAGCCGCATGGCGCACATGGCCGGGCAATTCGCCGGGATCCTGCGGGTGGGCGTGCCTGCTGAAGCGCAGGAAACATTGAAAAACGCGCTGCTGGATCTGGCCGGGCAGGGGATTCGCGTGCTGTTCGCTGAAACCGCCATTGAAGAGGCCTGCACCTGGAAGCCCATCGGCATGGAACTGGTCGGCAACGATCGTCCGGGCATCGTGCGCGATATCACTCGCTTGCTGACCGAACAGGGCGTCAACGTCGAGCGTCTGGTCACCGACGTGCGACCCGCACCCATGAGCAGCGAACCGCTGTTCCACGCTGAAGCGATATTAGGCGTGCCACTGACGCTTTCACTGGACGCGCTGCAGGCGGCGCTGGAAACCCTGGCTGATGATTTGATGGTGGATCTGGTGTTGCGTACGGATCTTTAACGCCCCGTTGGAGCGAGGCTTGCCCGCGAATCAGGCACCGCGGTTCGGCTGCACACCGCGGTCCTCCAATCGTCGGAATGCCGCCCAGACCAAGCACCGCTCCCACAGGTACATGAAGTCAGCCTGAGGTCGAGTTTCAGCCGCGCCGCCGCATGGTCATCCATGCATCCACGCTGTAAACCGCCAGCCCCGCCCAGATGAACGCGAAGGTCACCAGGGTGCTCGGTGCCAAGTGTTCGTCGAACACCAGCACGGCCAGGGCCAGGACCAGTGTCGGGGCGATGTACTGCAGGAAGCCCAGAGTGGTGTAGGGCAAATGCCGGGCCGCGGCGTTGAAGCAGACGAGCGGGACCAGGGTTACCGGGCCTGCCGCTGCGAGCCAGATCGCCTGGCTGGTGGTCCAGAATTCGGCCTGGGAGCTGTGGGCCATGGGGTTGAGCAGCAACCAGCCGACGGCAATGGGCACCAGCATCCACGTTTCCACCACCAGCCCAGGCAGGGCTTTGACAGGCGCGCGCTTGCGCACCAGGCCGTAGACGGCAAACGTCAAGGCCAGCGCCAGCGATACCCATGGCAGACTGCCCACTTGCCAGACCTGCTGCGCCACGCCCGTGGCGGCCAGCGCCACGGCGATCCACTGCATGCGTCGCAGTCGTTCGCCGAGCACGACCATGCCCAGCAATACGTTGACCAATGGGTTGATGTAATACCCCAGACTGGCTTCGAGCATGCGCCCGTTATTGACCGCCCAGACATACACCAGCCAGTTCCCCGCGATCAGCGAACCACTGAATGCCAACACCGCCAGACGTTGAGGATTGTCACGCAGTTCGCGCCACCAGCCGGGGTGCTTCCAGAACAGCAACAGCAGCGAGCCGAACAGTGCCGACCAGAGCACCCGATGCACGATGATCTCGACCGACGGCACGGCGGCGATGGCTTTGAAGTACATGGGGAACAAGCCCCAGATGGTGTAGGCGCTAAGCCCGAGAATGTACCCGCGCTGCGGATTGGCGGCTGACATGGTGGGTCCTGTGGTCAGGTTGTTTTTATGTGTGATGGTTATTTGAGATTTTTTCTCGTAGGAGCGGCTTTAGCCGCGAGCGGTAGTGCTGTCGATGAAAATTCAGCACATAGGCCGACATCTTCGCGGCTTCGCGGCTAAAGCCGCTCCTACGGGTTTTTGCATCAAAACAACTTCAACGGCTCCTCATTCAGGGCTGAAAGCTGTTCGCGCAGGGCCAAGATCTGGTCGCCCCAATAACGCTCGGTGCCAAACCACGGGAAGCTATGCGGGAACGCCGGGTCGTCCCAGCGGCGGGCGAGCCAGGCGCTGTAGTGCATCAGGCGCAACGCGCGCAGCGGCTCGATCAGCGCCAGCTCCCGAGGGTTGAAATCATGGAATTCGTTGTAGCCGTCCATCAACTCCGAGAGCTGCCCCAGACACTCCTGACGATCACCGGCCAGCATCATCCAGATGTCCTGTACGGCGGGCCCCATACGGCAGTCGTCCAGATCGACGATGTGGAACATTTCATCCCGAGCCATCATGTTGCCGGGGTGACAGTCGCCATGCATGCGGATGTTTTGGTGCGGTGTTTTGGCGTAGGCGTCTTCTACGCGCTTGAGCAGATCCTTGGCTACCGACTCGTAGGCCGGCAGCAGGCTGCGCGGGATGCAGTCGTTTTGCAGCAGGTAATCCAGCGAATCCTGGCCGAAGTTCTTCACGGCCAGCGCTTCGCGATGCTCGAACGGTTTGGTCGCGCCCACGGCATGGATACGCCCCAGTAACTGGCCCAGGCGATACAACTGATCAAGGTTGCCAGGCTCCGGCGCGCGGCCGCCGCGACGCGGGAAAAGGGTGAAGCGAAAGCCACCGTGTTCGAACAGGGTCTGCCCGTTGTGGACCATGGGCGCGACCACCGGGATATCCACACCGGCCAGTTCGAAGGTGAAGCTGTGTTCTTCAAGGATGGCTTCGTTGGTCCAGCGCTGGGGCCGGTAGAACTTGGCGATCAGCGGCTGGCCGTCTTCGATGCCCACCTGATAGACGCGGTTCTCGTAGCTGTTGAGCGCAAGAATGCGGGCGTCACTGAGAAACCCGATGCTTTCAACGGCATCGAGGACCAGGTCTGGAGTGAGTGTTGCGAACGGATGGGCCATGCTGACTCCTGCGCGCAGCAGGCTGCCGCGTCGGCCCGTGATGGTAGCGCAGACGGGCCCCGCGTGGGTCGTTAGCTTTACAGCAACGTTGCGCGCTGCAATCAAATTGTCATCCGCTGTTCGCTGGAACGACATAATGAATCGCTAATGTCGCGGTCAATGAGATCGATCTCAAAAGGGCGCACATGAGTGATTTGAAAGACGTTGCACTGCTGGCCGGGGTCTCAAGGGCGACCGCTGCGCGGGCCTTTGCTACTCCGGATGTAGTGCGTGCAGTCACCCGCGATCAGGTGTTCGAAGCGGCCCGTCAACTCGGCTTTCGGCCTAATCGCCTTGGTCGTCAGTTGCGTCTGCAGACCACCAATCTGATTGGCGTGATCGTTCCCAACCTGCTCAACCCGGTATTCGCCGAGCAGTTTCAGGCAATGGAGCGCGCAGCCCGTTCGAAGGGCTACAACCTGTTGCTGGCCACCACCGATTACAGCAGCGAGCGTGAAAGCGCGGTGGTCGAGGAATTGCTGCGTCAGCGGGTCGACGGTCTGGTCCTGACGGTCACCGACGCCGAGAGCAATCGCGTCCTGCAAAGCCTCAGCCGTGAAGACACGCCATTCGTGCTGGCCTATCACCAGCCGGGTAATCCTGATTACAGCGCCGTGTCTGTGGATAACCATGCGGGGATGGCCCTGGCCACTGCGTATCTGCTTGATCGCGGCCACCGGCGCATCGGCATGGTCGCCGGTCCCGCGCTGCAATCGGACCGCGCCCGGCTGCGCTACGCAGGCTACCGCGCCGCCATGGTCGAGCGCGGCTTGCCTGGCTTGCCGGTGATCGAAATGCCCGCGCACACCCAGGCTGATTTTGCCGCCATCGAACCGCTGCTGCGCGGCCCTAATCCGCCCAGTGCGCTGGTCTGCTCCAACGATTTGCTGGCGATCAGCCTGATTGCCGAACTGCGTCGTAACGGCTGGAGCGTACCTGGTCAGCTGTCAGTGATCGGCTTCGATGGCATCGCCCTTGGCACCCAGATGCATCCGACGTTGTGCAGCGTCGTGCAACCCATCGGGGAGCTGGCCAGCACCGTGATCGACCAATTGCTGGCGCAGATTGCCGGTGCCGCTCCGACTTCCCATTGCTTGCCTTGCCATATCCGGCCAGGTGAAAGTACTCAACCCTACGAGGAGACGCTTCATGATCCGCATCAGTAAAACTCTGGCGGCTTTGCTGCTGTGTGGCGTTGCCAGCCTGGCTCAGGCTGCCGAAACTGCGATCTGCTACAACTGCCCGCCGGAATGGGCGGACTGGGGCGCGCAACTCAAGGCGATTGCCGAGACCACCGGCGTGCAGGTGCCGCTGGACAACAAGAACTCCGGCCAATCCCTGGCTCAGTTGGTGGCCGAGAAAGCCGCACCGGTTGCCGACGTGGTGTATTACGGCGTGACGTTTGGCTTGCAGGCGCAAAAGGCCGGTGTGGTGGGCAGCTACAAGCCCAAAGGCTGGGACCAGATTCCGGTCGGCCTGAAAGACCCTGATGGTCACTGGTTTGCGATTCACTCCGGCACGTTGGGCATCATGGTCAACGTCGATGCGCTGGGCGGTTTACCGGTCCCGCAAAGCTGGGCTGACCTGCTCAAGCCCGAGTACAAAGGCATGGTCGGTTACCTGGATCCGTCCAGCGCCTTCGTCGGTTACGTTTCTGCCGTGGCGATCAATCAGGCCATGGGCGGCACCCTGGATAACTTCGCTCCTGGCATCAAATACTTCCAGAAGCTGGCGAAAAACTCACCCATCGTGCCTAAGCAAACCGCGTATGCCCGGGTGCTGTCCGGTGAGTTGCCGATCCTGGTGGACTACGACTTCAACGCCTATCGCGCTCGCTATAAAGACAAGGCCAACGTTGCTTTCGTCATTCCGCAGGAAGGCAGCATCAGCGTGCCTTACGTGATGAGCGTGGTGGATAACGCTCCGCATCGTGCCAACGCGGAAAAAGTTCTGGATTTCACCCTTTCTGACGAAGGTCAGTCGCTGTGGGCCAAGGCTTATCTGCGCCCGGTGCGTGACGTGAAAATGCCTGCCGAGGTTGCCGCGCAGTTCCTGCCAGACAGCGACTATGCCCGCGCCACCGTGGTCAATTACGAACACATGGCTGCTGTGCAGGAAGCCTTTGCTGCGCGCTACCTGAGTGAGGTCAAGTAAGTGACCGCCTCGGCTCTAAAGGCTCAGAACGTGACGTCGGGCAGGCGCGGATTATTGCGCCTGCGCCCGACGGCGGCCTGGGCGCTGGCTCCTGCTGCAGCAATGTTGTTCGCTTTTTGGTTGTTGCCGCTGGCCCATCTGATTCTTTTGGGCGCGCAGGACCGCGACGGCAGCAGTGGTTACTGGCAGGTGCTGAGCAGTGCTCAGTATTTGAACAGCCTGGTGCAGACCTGCGTGCTCGCCATCGTCGTCACCTTGGCGGCATTGCTGGTCGGTGGCATCAGCGGCGTGTTCCTGGCCAGGCAACGGTTTTTCGGGCGCTCGGCGCTGGTGGCGTTGCTGACCTTCCCGCTGGCGTTTCCCGGAGTGGTGGTGGGCTTTCTGGTGATCCTGCTGGCCGGGCGCCAAGGCCTGTTTGCCATGCTCGGCATGGAGCTGGCGGGCGAGCGCTGGATTTTCGCCTACTCCCTGAGCGGCCTGTTTATCGGCTACCTGTATTTCTCGATCCCACGGGTGATTCTCACGGTGATGGCCGCTTGCGAAAGTCTCGACCGCAGCCTGGAAGAGGCCGCGCATTCGTTGGGCGCGGGGCATTGGCGGGTAGTCTGTGACGTGATCGTACCGGGCCTCGCGCCGGCGCTGGTGTCCTGTGGCGCGATCTGTTTCGCGACGTCAATGGGCGCGTTCGGTACGGCGTTCACTCTCGGCACGCGGCTGAATGTCACGCCGGTGGCGATTTATAACGTGTTCACTAATTACGCCAATTTCGCCGTCGCGGCGGCCTTGTCCGTGGTGTTGGGTGCGCTGACCTGGGCCGTGTTGCTGCTGGCTCGGCGGCTGGTGAAAAACTCGGGGACTGTCCTGTGAAGCGCTCATCGCTGTTTGTCGCGCAGTTGCTGTTCACGCTGTTGGTCTGCGCCTTCATGTTGGTGCCGGTGTTGCTGTCGTTGATGGCGGGGCTGACGCGTAACTACTTTCAGGGCGTGTCCAGCGGGTTGACCTTCGACTGGTTGATTCAAGTCTGGCAGGCCTATTCGCCTACGGTCTGGCTGTCGATCCAGTTGGCGGTGGCTTGCGCGGTGTGCGTCTGCGTGATCGGCGTGCCTGCCGCCTATGCACTGGTGCGGATGAATAACCGGTTTAGCCGCGCTTTCGAGGAGCTGATGGTCCTGCCAGTGGCCATGCCGGGACTGGCCAGCGCTTTGGCGTTGTTGCTGACTTACGGCCAGTTCGGCGGTTTTCGCAGCAGCTGGTTATTCATTCTGGTGGGGCATGTGCTGTTCACCTTGCCGTTTCTGGTGCGTCCGGTGATGGCGGTGATGCAGCGTCAACATTTGCCGACGCTGGAGGAAGCCGCTGCCAGTCTGGGGGCGGGTCCGATCAAGCGTTTCTTCAGCGTCGTGGTGCCCAACTGTCGCGCCGGGATTCTGGCCGGGGTGTTGATGGTAGTGACCCTGTCGCTGGGTGAATTCAACCTGACCTGGATGCTCCACACGCCAATGACCAAAACCTTGCCGGTTGGCCTGGCCGACAGCTATGCCTCGGCACGCCTGGAAGTCGCCAGCGCCTACACCCTTATTTTTCTGTTGATGATCGTGCCGCTGTTGATCGCGTTGCAGGCCATCAGCGCCCGTCTTTCCCGTGGAGAGAGTCGATGAGCGGAACCACCATTCGTTTGCAGGGCTGCCGTAAAGCGTTCTCCGACGGCACCGTCGCTGTACATGATTTGAACCTGACCATCGAGCCGGGGGAAACCCTGGCGATTCTCGGCCCGTCGGGCTGCGGCAAGACCACCACCCTGCGTTTGATCGCCGGGCTGGAAAGCCCAAATGCCGGGCAGATCTTTTTTGACGATCACGACGTCACACGGCTGCCTATCGAGAAGCGTGACGTGGGCATGGTGTTCCAGAATTACGCGTTGTTCCCCAACCTGGATGTGGCAGGCAACATCGTTTATGGCCTGAAGATTCGCGGCCTGCCTGCCGCCGAGCGCAACAAGCGCTGCGCCGAACTGCTTGAATTGGTCGGCTTGCAGGAGCACGGCAAACGCAGCATTCATGAGTTGTCGGGTGGGCAGCGCCAGCGGGTTGCCTTGGCCCGCGCTTTGGCACCGAGACCACGCGTTCTGCTGCTCGACGAACCGCTCGCGGCGCTGGATGCGCAACTGCGCGAACGCTTGCGCAGTGAGCTGGATGAACTGCTGCGCGGGCTGGGCATCACTGCCGTGTTCGTCACTCACGATCAGGGCGAAGCCATGGCTCTGGGCGACCGGATTCTGGTGATGGAAAAAGGCCGCGTGGCCCAACTGGCAACGCCCCGGGAAATCTATCAACAGCCTGCCAATGCCTTCGTCGCCAGTTTTGTCGGCAACCTCAATGCGTTTTCAGTGGTTGAGCGCACGGCTGGTGGGTTGCGGGTCAACGGCGGCGAGCTGCCGTGGACGGGCTCGGCTCTGCCGTCCACTGTGTATTGCCGCCCCGAGCACCTGCGCGTGATGGACGGCGACAGTCATCTGCGCGGGCGTCTGGTAGGGCAGTTTTTCCAGGGCGCGCTGAGTCGCTTGTTGGTGGATGTCGGTAGCGCTCAACCCTTGCTGGTGGACAGCGCTGACAATGTTATCCACACCCCCGGCGCATTGATCGGCCTGACCGTTGCGCCGCAGGTTCTATTTACCCTGAATTCCTGATTTTTGGTTTGGAATACAAAACCTGTAGGAGCGCACGAGCACCGCGAGGCCGCGATTGCGGTTTACCTGACACACCGCGATCGCGGCCTCGCGGTGCTCGTGCGCTCCTACAGACAAGCAGTCATGTAGGGACTTACTTTGAACCACCCTTTCCTCATCGCGCAGATCAGCGATCTGCACCTCAAAGCCGGCGAAAAGCTGACCTATGGCGTAGTCGATACCCTGGCCGCATTGCGCCACGCGGTGGACCACCTGAACGCCAGCATTCCGCGCCCCGATATCGTCGTGATCAGCGGCGATCTGGTGGACTTCGGTCAGCCAGACGAATACGCCGTGCTGCATCCCGAACTCAAGCGCCTGGACATGGCGTTTTACCTGGTGCCGGGCAACCACGATGATCGTAAACATTTGCTGGCGGAATTCGCCGAGCAGGCTTATCTACCGCGCAATCACGACGCACCATTGGACTGGGTGGTCGATGAATACCCGGTGCGTTTGATCGGTCTGGACACCAGCATTCCCGGCGCCCATGGCGGGCAACTGATCGAGAGCCAGTTGCTCTGGCTCGACGAGCAGCTTGCTCAGCAGCCGGACAAACCGACCGTTCTGGTCTTGCATCACCCGCCGTTCATCACCGGCATCGGCCACATGGACCGCGAGCCGTTTCGCAATATCGCAGCCTTCGAAAAAGTCATCGCCCGCTACCCGCAGGTCGAACGCCTGCTGTGCGGCCATTTGCATCGCCCGATGCAGCGGCGTTTTGGCGGCAGTTTGAGCTGCATCTGCCCCGGCACTTCGCACCAGATCGTGCTCGATCTACAGGAAGACGCCCCCGCGCATTTCAACCTGGAGCCAGCCGGTTATCTGCTGCACCGCTGGCACCCCCAGCAAGGCTTGGTCACCCACAACGCGGTGTTCGGTGAGTACCCCGGCCCGTACCCGTTTTATGACGTGAATGGGTTGATTGATTGAGGGAATATCGGCCATAAGGCAAAAACTGTGTGAGCAAGCTTGCTTGCGAAGAGGCCGGTGCATCCATAGCCGATGTTGCGACTGTAGGCTGCCATCACGGCATCGCGTTGCTCGTGCGCTCCTAAAAAAGCGAGTAAAGCGGTGGTTTCCCGGTTGAGTCAGTGGCGGCAGGTCGGTCAATGCCACGGCCTGGCGAGCGCCAACGTGATCAGATACCGCTCCTCGTCGGGGTGCCTGTCGTCGTGGAAACGAGATACAACCAACATCACCTGGTATTTGTCATCTGCCGTCCAGTAAGTAACTCCGCCATTTTTCTTTATATCTCGCAATTGGGCACGCCATTGGGGTGTATCGGCGAATGGGGGATCCTCCTCGGGATACATCAAACGCCAGCCCTTGTTGCGCCACTGCTCTTGCAAATCCAGCACGATCTTGAATGTATCGTCGAGCAGCAGCGGCTCGGTTTGGGGGGACATGCGGACATCGCTCACCATCCCTCGAACGTAACCGATGGTGAAAAAGCGAGCAGGCGGTGTTTCGAACGTATATTGCGCATCTGCAAGACGCAGCTTTGCGTGGGATTTCGGCATGCCGAACCAAATTTCGTTGGGTATGGCAGGGGCTATTTCAGCGCTTGAGCGCTGGCGCATATCTTCCCAAGGCTCGCCAATCTTCAGCGCGATTTCCAGCTCTCGAGATTGATAGCATCGCTCGATTGCTATCAGCCCAAGGAGCACAATCAGTGTCAGCGCCGCACCGCGCCGCTTTTTTCGCAGCTGCATTTGGCTCATCTAACACCCATACCAGCAGCGATGTCTTGAATGGTTTTTTGTATCAGTTGAATAGCGTCACTCATGGCTACTTCAGCCACCTACCTAGATCCAGCGTGATCAGGTAACGCTCCTCAGTGGGGTGCCTGTCGTCGTGGAAGCGACCTACCGCCAACATCGCGCGGTAGTTGTCACCCGCTGTCCAATAAGTGACTCCGCCATTTTTCTTTAAATCTCGTAATTGGGCACGCCATTGGGGTGTGTCAGCGAATGGGGGACTTTCTTCGGGATACATCAAACGCCAGCCGCCGCTGCGCCATTGCTCTTGCAAATCCAGCAGGATCTTCAGTGTATCGTCGAGTAGCAGCGGCTCGATTTGTGGGGACATGCGTATGTTGCCGACAGTTCCGTCACGCTCAAAAGTTATTGTGAAGAATCGCGCCTCAGGGGTTACGAAGCCGTATTGGTCATCCATGAAGCGAAGCCGAGCATCTGAATCCGTCTGTCGCCCCCAATATTCCCCAGCAATAGCCGGGGCGATTTTAGCGCTTGAGCGCTGGCGCATGTCCTCCCAAGGCTCGCCAAACTTCAGCGCGATTTCCAGCTCCCGAGATTGATAGCATCGCTCGATGGCTATCAAAGCGAGGAAAGCGATCAGTGTAAACACCGCAGCGCGACGCTTTTTTCTTAGCCGCATTTTGCTCATCGAACACCCACACCAGCAGCGATGTCCTGAATAGCCTTTTCTATCAGAGGCCGCTGCGTGCTGTTTAGCAGCTCTTCAAATTGCTCTGCGGCGCTAAGCACAAAGGCCATGCGTTCTGTGATGTTGGAGAGGTCGGCAAGGGGGCTGTTGTCAAAGCTGACGGTCCGACCATCTTCCAGCCGTTTGCATTGGCTGGCCAGAGTGAGTTCGATAGGCTCCGCCACCTTGCGCCCCAAACCCGTGACGTAGGCCACGTGGTTGCCGCGCAGCAGAAGTTTCAACTGTGTGTCGGTGTACATCGTAGGTTGCAGGATATTACGTTGTTCATGGTCAGCCAGGTATCGAACGCTTTCGGTAATTTCACCCGCCTCAATGGCCTCAAAGCCGCTCATGATTCGCGGGTAATCCAAACCAAACGGAAGCGTCTTCTGCTCCACCGGCCAGAACACCGGGAAGCGTGGGTGCCCATAAATGTTTTGGCGTAACCGCAGGCAGTGCTTGAACTCCGCCCACCCCCGTTTCGCATAGAAGGCATGCAGCGGAAACACATCGAGAAACAGCAAGGTGTTACCCAGAGCCATCATTTCGTACACGTGTTGGTATTGCTGCTGCACGAGCGACAAGTCGCCGTCGCGCCTGACGTCCATGCTCGGTACGGGATTGTTTCGGCGCGCTTCATCAAGGTCGCGCACCGCTTGTTCGTCATTCTTGCTGATGCGGAACAGGCCGGGGATTTCGAGGATGGATTCGCCACCTTCGCTCAGGCCTTTGGCCGCTTCGTGTTCGGCCTGGATATTCTCGATGGAGTCGGCCGCGTGCAGCAGGCCGCAGCCGACCTGTTTGGAAGCAAAGGCGGCAAGGCCAGCCCACTGGAAGCGGTTATCGTGCAGCCAAAGCCTTGCGTAAGCCGCGTTGATCGCCCGGTTACGCTCCTTCGGGTCCTCGATCAGTATCCCGCCAGGGGCGACTATTTCTTCAGCCTCACGCTGATAGACACGCCAGATGCCTTCGCCGGTCAGGATGGGTACGTCGATGACTTCGAGGTTCTGATCGTAGACGTGGATAGTCTTGGTCTGGCACTCCGAAATCGGCACGCTGTTCTGGTTGAGTACCAACTTATCGATCGGGTGGTCTTGGAAGCATTGCGTCATCAGGGGCTCCGGCTGAATGCATATCGCAGAAGGCCAGAGACTCGACGCAAGCGGAGACAGGGGAAATAGGACGTTTCCGAGGGTTTTGTAGGAATTGGATGCTTGAGGAGAGGGTGTGAACGGGTGCGTGCTGCGGGGGTATCCGTTTTATGACGCTAGCGGGTTGATTGAAGTGAAGACTGTTGGAGCGAGGCTTGCCCGCGAATAGGTCAACGCGGTGTGCCTGACATACTGCGTCGCCAAATTCGCGGGCAAGCCTCGCTCCAACGGTTTAAACGGCAGCCTAAGCGCCGATCACGCCACCATCCTCCCGGGTAATCACCATCACCGACGACCTTGGCTTGCCGTCCGGCAAATGCTCGGGGAAGGTTGAGCCGCCATTTTCACCGGGATGCTGGATGCCGATGAACATCGTTTTGTAGTCCGGGGCGAAGCTGATGCCGGTGACTTCGCAGCCAATCGGCCCCACCATGAAACGTCGGATTTCGCCGCTCTGCGGGTCAGCGCAGAGCATCTGATTGTTGCCCATGCCAGCGAAGTCGCCTTTATTGCTGGAGTCGCCATCGGTCTGGATCCACAGACGCCCCGCGCTATCGAAACTCAAGCCGTCCGGGCTGTTGAACATGTTCTGAGGGTTGATATTGCTCGACCCGCCTTGTGGTTTGCCCGCATGCACGCTCGGGTTGCCCGCGACCACAAACAAGTCCCAATCGAAGGCCATGGCCGAAGCGTTATCTTCGTTTTCGCGCCAGCGCAGGATCTGCCCGTACTGGTTTTTCGCTCGCGGGTTCGGCCCGCCGACGGGTTGCCCATCGTCGCCGCGTTTGGCGTTGTTGGTCAGCGTGCAATACACCTGACCATCCTTGGGGCTGACCACGATCCATTCCGGGCGGTCCATGCGGGTGGCTTTTACAACGCTCGCCGCCAGACGCGCATGGATCAGCACTTCAGCCTGATTATTGAAACCGGCGTCAGCGTCCAGGCCGTTCTTGTCGTGGGTCAGCTCGATCCATTCGCCTGTACCTTTTGGTCGATCCGGGTTGCCGTCGCCATTGTCGAAACGCGCGACATAGAGCGTGCCGTGGTCCAGCAGGTTGCGGTTGGCTTTCGGGTCATCGTGGTTGATCTTGTCGCGGCTGATGAATTTGTAGATGAACTCGCCACGTTCGTCATCGCCCATGTACACCACGGCGCGGCCGCCTTTGGTTTGCGCCAGAGCGGCGTTTTCATGCTTGAAGCGGCCCAGAGCGGTGCGTTTGACCGGGGTGGATTTTGGGTCGAACGGGTCGATTTCCACGACCCAACCATGACGGTTGATTTCGTTGGGGTTCTTCGCCAGGTCAAAGCGCGGGTCGTGGTGGTGCCAGTTGATTTCCTTGCTGGCGGCGACAGCACCGTAACGCTTGATGCCTGCGTCGAACTTCTGCTCGGCGTCGCTGCTGCCGAAGCAGTCGGTGAAGTTTTCTTCGCAGGTCAGATAAGTGCCCCACGGCGTCTTGCCGTTGGCGCAGTTCTGGAAAGTCCCGAGTGCTTTTTTGCCAGTGCTGTCGGCGGCCGTCTTGAGCCATTCATGCCCGGCAGCGGGGCCGCTCAGGTTGATCGGCGTGTTGCCATGGATACGGCGGTTGTATCTGGAGCCCTGGACGAATTGCCACTTGCCGTCCTTGTGCTGGACTTCAATC
Source organism: Pseudomonas viridiflava (assembly GCF_900601905.1). Taxonomy (GTDB): domain Bacteria; phylum Pseudomonadota; class Gammaproteobacteria; order Pseudomonadales; family Pseudomonadaceae; genus Aquipseudomonas. The sequence goes on along the minus strand of NZ_UWFA01000170.1, from coordinate 184,539 downwards.
ACCGACACGCCTTCGCTGGCCAACGCCTTGCGAACTTCTTCGGCGGACTGCGGGTCCTTGCCGTGATCAAACAGGTAGCGGTAGTTGGTGTATTCGTTGTTGATGGCCATCAGCGCATGGTCCGGCTTGCCGGGCATCGGGAACAGGCTCATGCCGTCGTTGTTGTCGCCGAACTGGACCTCCTGGGCTTCGGCGCTGCCTTTGCCGCTCGGGTCAAAAGCCGGGCCATCGACATGCAGCGGCTGGCCCCAACTGATCAACACCGAAGATTTATAGCCTGGCGGCAGGCTGATGCTGTCGGCGGTGGCGGCGGGGATGCTGTCGAAACCCAGCAGCGTGCCCGACGCTGCGCTGACACTGTTTGCCAGCACCGTGCGGCTGAGCAGGCTGCCACCCAGAAACATAGCCGCGCCGCACAGGGCGCCTGCCGTGATAAAGCCGCGGCGAGTGAGACCCACTATTTGTTCAAGGTCGGTGGCTTGGTTTTCTTCTAATAGTTTCATTGTCACGGCTCCATCAGGTGTGGCAAATACCATAGTGAGGGAGTGTGACGAATTTGTGTCCGTGGCCTTACAGCGGCGTGCCGAGCAGCACAAATGAGGGTGCGAATTGCACCTTGGTTTCGCTCCCGGCTTGCAACTTCAAAGCGGCGACCTGTTCAGGCGCAGCCAGTGAGCACAACGTTTGACCGGAGGGCAGGGCAACACGCACTTCGCTGGGGCCATCCTCGGCAGCAATCACGGCTTCAACAGTCCCGCTCAGGTAATTATGTCCATCGATCGGCGGCTGCTCGGCGGCAAGCAGTTGCAACCATCCCGCTTTGATTAACGCGACCACGTCGATGTCGATGGCCAGCTGCAGGCGTACGGTGCTGTCGTGGGTAATCTGCGCATCAATGAACACATCACCGGCCAGCTTTAATCGAACCAGGTCGTTATGGCCGTGAGCTGTGATGCTCTCGATCCGCCCCAGCAGTTGATTGCGGGCGCTGGTGTTGAGGGTCAGACGACTGAGCAGATCCAGATCGCCACTTTCTTCTGCGGCCTCCAGCACTTGAGCCTGCAGCACCTGCAAGCGCTGATAGAGCCGTAGGACCCGCTCGCCTTCTACGGACAACTTCGCCCCACCACCGCCACGCCCACCGACACTGCGTTCCACCAGCGGCTTCTGCGCGAGGTTGTTCAACTCATCAATGGCATCCCACGCCGCCTTATAACTCAACCCCGCACCCTTGGCCGCACGAGTAATCGAACCCTGCTCGGCGATCTGTTGCAGCAACGCCATCCGCTGCGGGCGACGGACCATGTGTTGGGTGAGCAGGGTGGGCAGGGACATGGGAGGGCGGCTTTTGATTGATGGTGGCTGCCAGTGTAAGGCATAGCTTTCCTGTAGGAGCCAACTTGTTGGCGAGGCGTAGCCCTCGGTGAGCAGTTATATCGCCTCGCGAACAAGTTCGCTCCTACAGTTCCGCGGCGGGAAAGTGAATATGCACTCGCCTATGAACAACCATGATTCTCACCGTCAATATCAGGAAACCGACAAAAGTGGCAGCGCTCTGAAGCATCAGAAAATCCTCCAGATCAGGTGCTTTGAACTCGATTGCATAGAAGGTCGGTATCAGCAGCGCCAGCATGATGACGTTGATCAGTAACTGTGGAAAAAAGGTTTCATTGAGTGCTCGTAAGTGCCCGAATGCGAAAGACAGGAGCGAGCTGCTAAGCAGGAACATGATCAGCGTGAGAGCTAGCCGGGGACTGTAGTCAACAACAGAACCACCCACAAGAAGGAACAAGTAATCCCCGATCAAATAGATAACCATGGACATCAGCAGCAACCCACCAAGGAGCCATAACAATCCTGCGCAAAAGTACTGCTTTGAACACGTAATCTGCCGGCTGACTTGAAGGCTGTGGATCTGAGCGAGAGCGACCGAGGGAATGATCAGCAGTCCAACCACAGTCATGAACACTGAAAGCTCGGCCACGAGGTGGGCGTTGAGTCGCACAAGTCTTTCCGTCAGCAGGTAGAAATACAGTTTCTGACCGCTCATCCCGGCAGCGATAGGGACCCCTGTGCTAATAAAGTATGTGGCGTGTTCTTTTGCATGTGTCCAAGACAAGTAGCGCTGGTTGCCGGACAGTCGTATCAGAAAAATTAGCGCGAGCAGTTCGCTGATAAAGAAATAGGACATTGCCCAGTATTTGAAGTCGTTGGTGCTCGTGGTTCCCATCAACAAAGCGAGGAAAGCGCTGCACAGGATGGTAATCGATGTTCTTGCTTTCGCACAGCCGGACGCTTTGCCGGTGGCTTCTAAAAAAAACTGCAGGAAACCGTTGATCACCAATAGAGGTGTCGAGGTTATGTAGATGAGTGACAGCATCCAGTAGACCTGCTGCTCCATCTGCTGGATCCCGTCAGTTGCGCTGATCAGATAGGCCGTCAGTAAGCAGCTCAGGCCGCCTATTCCACCCACGCAAATGGCCAGCGTTAGCCCTCCGGTGAACAGGGCGCTTTGCGCTTCGGGATCGTCTGCAAGTGAAGCCGTTTTATTGCCCGTCATCGCCAGAATCATCGAGAAAAACCCCGAAATGACGGACGCGACTGCCAGTACGTAAGCAAACACTGCAAGATAGTCAGGACTTTTGTGTGCCATGAATAAAAACACGGCGGAGATGCCGAGGGTAGGAAGAAAGCGGCCGAGTGTGAATGCGGGTAATGATTTCTTTATGATTTTGCTATAAGTCAATCTGAGCACTCCAAATCGCCAACATTTTGCTCCCGAACTCGATTTCATGAAGCGTCTGCGTTATTTCGAAAGCAAGGTCGAGGTTTGCTTTGTCAGCATTGGCTCTGGTTCCGAAATATGGATAGTGGTGGAAATACTGGCCAAATATACACTCGCGGTCTTTTACGTATTGACGGGTGTCCAAGATGTGATGATGCCATATTTCATCTACCTCTAACATTGGCGGAAGGACCGGAAACTCTCTCAGATACTTCTTGTTCAAAAATAAGAAATTTCTGTAGTACTGAAGGCCTATTTCAATCTCCACCGGAGACCATGTTCTGCAGAGCAATACGTCTTTTGAACATAGTTTTTCACTGATTAGAGAAAAATCGATAGTGTTGATGTGTTCTACAGCGTCCTTTAAAGATGGGGTATTTTGCTCGTTTAAGGGTGGGCTCATGCTGTGTGGGAGCGAACTCGCTATGTTTTCATAGTCATTTTTCATTGCGTATCCCGGTCATTTAACGAGCTGCCAGCTTTAGGCTGGCAGCTGCTGAGTGAGGAGTTACCAGTTGTTTCCGCCGCCACCTTGGCAATGCCCGCCGCCGCCATTGTTATTACGCTGGCTTAGGAATTTTTTGGCCTCGACTGACAGTTTTTGGACTGGCTTGATACTGGCTTGCGTTTTTGAATTGCTATTCATGATGTATTCCTTATTTGAAGTTGATATGAAACGAAGTTGTATCGTTTCGGTTATGAGCATTGGGTGTTTTTCTCGGCCTGGCTTGTCTGATGGTAAGTCAACGACTACAGCCTATTCGGTTTGCCGCGTAAGAAATTTCGCACGGATTGTTTTAAGGCTGATTAACAGTGCTCAGGGGTATTCTGTAATTGTCACGCTTTGCATGTCGTTAAAACTCTTTCTCAGGCTTCGGCGTCCTCGCCAAACAATACACATCCACCTGCCGCGCGCCTGCTTTGCGCAGCAGTCGGGCGATTGTGTCTGCTGTGGAGCCTGTGGTGAGGACGTCGTCTATCAGCGCGACATGCTTGTTTTTGATCTGCTCTTGATCCACCAACACAAACGCGCCGCGCAGGTTGCGTTTACGGGCTTTGGCGTCGAGGCCTTGCTGGGTTGGGGTTTCCCGCGTGCGCAGGATGAGTCGGCTTTCTACCTTGATTTCCAGCTGGGTGCCCAGCCAGTCGGCGAGCATGGCGGCCTGGTTGTAGCCGCGCTGGCGCTGGCGTTTGACCGACAGCGGGACCGGCAGCAGAAAGTCGGGGCGAGGCAGGTCTTCATCCAGGCGGTGCTGCACAAACTGCCCCAGCAATTGCGCCATCAGACGGCCCATGGGCCAGTTGGCCTGGTGCTTGAAGCGCGTGACGAGGCTGTCGACCGGAAATTGATACAACCACGGGGTTACCACTTCATCGAAAGCCGGTGGCTGAAGGGTGCATTGCGCGCAGCTCAGCCCAGACATCGCCAGTGGTAATGCGCACTGTTGGCACTGCTCGCCCAGCCACGGCAGCTCTGTTTCACAAGGGGTGCAGATCGCAAAGGGCCCATCTGTGGGCTCGTCACACAGCATGCAGGACTGTTTGTTTTTTAACCATATGTAAACCTGATGATGGCGATGCGGTTGACAGTGCACGCGTGTTCCTTAAATATATCGACACCTGAATATGTTGAAACACCCGTGTCGCGCCTGTGGACTTTAAGCCTGTGCAAGCAGGGCTCAGCCTCAGAGCGTTGTACAAAAAAACAGAATTGAACCCGAGGGTCGCCCGATGAGCGCCAGCACCACCGCCACTCTGCGTCATGACTGGACTTTAGCCGAGGTCAGAGCGCTGTTCGTACAGCCGTTCAATGACCTGCTGTTTCAGGCGCAGACCGTGCACCGCGCTCATTTCGACGCTAACCGTGTTCAGGTTTCGACCCTGCTTTCAATCAAGACCGGCGCCTGCCCGGAAGACTGCAAGTACTGCCCGCAATCGGGCCACTACAACACCGGTCTCGAGAAAGAAAAGCTGCTGGAAGTGCAAAAGGTTCTGGAAGAAGCCGCTCGTGCCAAGGCCATTGGTTCGACGCGGTTCTGCATGGGCGCGGCGTGGAAGCATCCATCGGCCAAGGACATGCCGTACGTGCTGGAAATGGTCAAAGGCGTGAAAGCCATGGGCCTGGAAACCTGTATGACCCTGGGTCGTCTCGATCAGGACCAGACCGAAGCGCTGGCGTCTGCGGGCCTGGATTACTACAACCACAACCTCGACACCTCGCCGGATTTCTACACCAGCATCATCACCACCCGTACCTACAGCGAGCGCTTGCAAACCCTGGCTTACGTGCGTGATTCGGGGATGAAGATCTGCTCTGGCGGCATCCTCGGCATGGGTGAGTCGCTGGACGATCGCGCCAATCTGTTGATCCAGCTGGCGAACCTGCCAGAACATCCGGAATCGGTGCCGATCAACATGCTGGTCAAGGTCGCCGGTACGCCTCTGGAAAACGCCGAGGACATCGATCCGTTCGATTTCATCCGCATGCTGGCCGTGGCGCGGATTCTGATGCCGCAGTCGCATGTGCGCCTGTCCGCTGGACGCGAAGCCATGAACGAACAAATGCAGGCGCTGGCGTTCTTTGCCGGGGCCAATTCGATTTTCTACGGCGACAAGCTGCTGACCACCGCCAATCCACAGGCCGACAAAGACATGCTGTTGTTCTCGCGCCTTGGCATCAAGCCCGAAGCTGGGCAGGAACACGCTGACGAAGTGCATCAGGCCGCTATCGAGCAGGCGCTGGTCGAGCAGCAGAGCAGCGCACAGTTTTATAACGCGGTGGTTTGATCCCCTGACCTGTTGGAGCGAGGCTTGCCCGCGAACTTGACGACGCGGATTGTCAGGCGTATCGCATTGAATCCTTCGCGGGCAAGCCTCGCTCCAACAGATCGTCCGTCCGCCCGAGGTCCCCCATGTCCTTCGATCTGAGCGCCCGTCTGACCGCCCGTCGCGCTGACAATCTCTACCGCCAGCGTCCACTGTTGCAGAGCCCCCAAGGGCCTGAGGTGGTGGTCGATGGCACGCCGTTGCTGGCTTTCTGCAGCAACGATTACCTGGGCCTGGCCAATCACCCCGAGGTGGTCGCCGCGTGGCAGGCGGGTGCCGATAAATGGGGTGTTGGCGGTGGCTCTTCGCATCTGGTGATTGGCCACAGTGGCCCTCATCATGCGCTCGAAGAAGCACTGGCCGAGCTGACCGGACGACCGCGCGCTCTGCTGTTTTCCAACGGATATATGGCCAATCTCGGCGCTGTCACCGCACTGGTCGGGCAGGGCGATACGGTGCTGGAAGACCGCCTGAACCACGCCTCGCTGCTGGACGCCGGTTTACTCAGCGGCGCGCGCTTTTCCCGCTATTTGCATAATGATGCCGAAAGTCTCAGTGCCCGCCTGGAGAAGGCTGTCGGCGATACGCTGGTGGTTACCGATGGCGTGTTCAGCATGGACGGCGACATCGCCGACTTGCCCGCGCTGGCGCGCACCGCGAAAGCCAGGGGCGCCTGGTTGATGGTCGATGATGCCCACGGCTTCGGCGCGCTGGGTGCTCAGGGCGGCGGTATCGTCGAGCATTTTGGCCTGGGCATGGACGATGTGCCGGTACTGATCGGCACTCTGGGCAAAGCATTCGGCACAGCCGGGGCTTTTGTGGCAGGCAGCGACGAGCTGATCGAAACCCTGATCCAGTTCGCCAGGCCCTACATCTACACCACCAGCCAGCCCCCCGCACTGGCCTGCGCCACTCTGAAAAGCCTGGAGCTGCTGCGCACTGAACAATGGCGGCGCGAGCATCTGGCCCGATTGATCGCGCAGTTTCGCGCTGGCGCGCAGCAGATCGGTTTGAGCTTGATGGACAGCTTTACGCCGATTCAGCCAATCCTGATCGGTGACGCCGGGCAGGCTGTGCGCCTGTCACAAATGCTCCGGGAGCATGGGCTGCTGGTGACTGCCATTCGCCCGCCGACGGTGCCTGCGGGAAGTGCCCGTTTACGGGTGACCTTGTCAGCCGCCCACAGCGAAGCCCAAGTGCAGCTATTGTTGAACGCATTGGCGCAGTGTTACCCGCTGCTGAAGGCAAGCGAATCGGTGGAGCCCAATCATGCGTGATCAATTGATTCTGCTGCCGGGCTGGGGCCTGGGTATTTCTCCATTGGAGCCACTGGCCGCTGCGTTGCGCGGTCTGGACGAGCATTTGCGGGTGGAGGTCGAGCCGCTGCCGGAACTGGACAGCAGCGACCCTGAGCAATGGCTCGAAGAACTGGATTCATTGCTGCCCGACAACGCCTGGCTCGGCGGTTGGTCTCTGGGCGGCATGCTCGCCGCTGAGCTGGCAGCGCTGCGCGGAGAACGCTGCTGCGGGCTGGTGACCCTGGCAAGCAACGCCAGCTTCGTGACGCGCGGGGCCTGGCCCAATGCAATGCCGGTGGGTGATTTCGACGCGTTCCTGACGGGATGCATGGACAACCCCGATGCCACCTTGAAGCGCTTCAGCCTGCTCTGTGCCCAGGGCGCTGAAGACCCTCGCTCCATTTCCCGCTTACTCAAGGCAGGCGCGCCTCACAGTTCGGCCAACGCGCTGGTTCACGGGTTGCAGTTACTGGAGCAACTGGACACGCGCAGTGCATTGCAGACCTTTCGCGGGCCGCAGTTGCACCTGTTTGCCGGGCATGACGCGTTCGTCCCCGCCGAAGCAGCCGGTGATCTGCTTGCGCTTTTGCCTGACGTCGAAGTCGGTGTGATCGAACAGGCCAGCCACGCATTCCTTCTGGAAAACCCCCATGGTGTGGCTGCGGCCATCCAGGCTTTTTTACATGAGTCCGGTGATGACTGATCTCTCCAATCCCCGCTTGCCGGGTGGCTTGCCTGACAAACGCCAGGTGGCGGCTTCTTTCTCGAAGGCTGCGGGCAGTTACGACAGCGTCGCGCAACTGCAGCGCGATGTCGGTGACGAACTACTGATCCGCTTGCCCGCTGACCTCAAGCCTGCGCGCTGGCTGGACCTTGGTTGCGGCACTGGTCATTTCAGCCGGGTGCTTGCCCGGCGATTCGATGGCGCTAAAGGTATCGCGCTGGATATTGCCGAGGGGATGTTGCGCCACGCCCGACCGTTGGCAGGCGCGCACTACTTTGTCGCCGGTGACGCCGAGCGCCTGCCGCTGCGGGATGAAAGCTGCGAGCTGATCTTTTCCAGCCTGGCGGTGCAGTGGTGCGCGGACTTTGCTGGCGTGCTGCGCGAGGCCCGACGAGTCCTGCAGCCGGGTGGTGTGTTTGCCTTCGCCAGCCTGAGCGTCGGCACCTTGTACGAGCTGCGCGACAGCTGGCAGGCGGTGGACGGCATGGTTCACGTCAATCGTTTTCGGCAACTGGAAGACTACCAGCGGCTGTGCGTGGACAGCGGTCTGCAGATTCGCACCCTTGAGGTCCAGCCCCATGTGCTGCACTACCCCGATGTGCGCAGCCTGACTCACGAATTGAAAGCGCTGGGCGCGCACAATCTGAACCCTGGACGGCCAGGCGGCTTGACCGGTCGTGCGCGAATACTGGCCTTGATCGAGGCGTACGAGCACTATCGTCAACAGGCTGGGCTGCCAGCGACGTATCAGGTTGTTTATGCGGTTCTGGAAAAAACCGTTTGAGTTCATCACGCCAGAGAGGGCTATCGAGATGAGCCGTGCGTACTTCATCGCGGGCACCGACACCGATGTCGGTAAAACCACCATTGCCGCAGGCTTGCTGCACGCCGCGCGGCTGAGCGGGCTGAGCACCCTGGCGGGCAAGCCGGTGGCTTCAGGTTGTGCAGTTACGCCCGGCGGCTTGCGTAACCCCGACGCCCTGGCGCTGATGGCTGAAAGCTCGGTCGCCCTGAGCTACGACGAGGTCAACCCATTCGCGTTCGAGCCTGCCATCGCCCCGCATCTGGCGGCTCGGGAGGCGGGCGTGGCGTTGACGGTTCAGGCGCTGCTTGGCCCGATGCGTCTGGTGCTGGCGCGCAACGCCGACTTTACATTGATTGAAGGCGCTGGCGGTTGGCGCGTGCCGCTGGCTGATCAGGCCAACCTGTCGGATTTGGCCATCGGCCTGCAATTGCCGGTGATTCTGGTCGTGGGAGTGCGCCTGGGCTGTATCAGCCATGCGCTGCTGAGCGCCGAAGCTATCGCCGGGGATGGTCTGCAATTGGCGGGCTGGGTGGCCAATATCGTCGATCCAAAAACGTCACGCCTGGAAGAAAACCTCGCCACCTTGGCCGAACGCCTGCCCGCGCCATGCCTGGGGCGCGTGCCCAGGTTGAAAAAACCGGGGGCGGAGGTGGTGGCGGGGTATCTGCATCTGGATTTGCTGGATTGAAAATCTGGAAGCCAACCTCGCCCAGTAGGAGCGGCTTTAGCCGCGAGCGATAGTGCTGCTGATGATGAAGATTCAGCGCATAGGCCGACATCCTCGCGGCTAAAGCCGCTCCTACGGATCGGTGGTCTTCTCAGGATGTGGCCCAGTGCACAAAATTTGATCAGCAAGGTGCCGTACAATGACCAGGCGAAAAGACTAAGTCTATGGGCAGGCCTAGTGCCATTAGTCTTTTTGTCGGGTGTTTTAACCGCGTTACTGCTTCAATAAGCCTGTTCGTTTTATGAACACGAGGATCAACACATGCAAATCACCATGAACAACACGCTGTATCCAGGCCTCAGTGCGATGGAAGTTGGGCAGTCGCGTGTGGATCAGGCGGCTACGCAGATCGCCAGCAGCAACATCGAAGTCTCCGGCAGAAGCCAGTCTTCGGATTTCCAGCTGGAAAACCTGCGTTCCGTGGATCGCGCCCAGCGCAGCGATCTTTCCGCCAATCTGGTGGAAATGGCCCAAGGTGCAAACCAGATCGAAGCGGGCGCCAGAGTAGAGAAAGCCAGCGACGAAATGCTCGGTACCCTGATCGATACTTATGCCTGATTGACCCCCTTGGCCGTGTCTTCAGCACACGGCCTCGCGCGCTGAATTCCCCGCTATCACCCGCTTCTATTCACTCCGTGCTCTGCCCTTCCTGAACTAGACTCACACCATCGCCGCTCGCCTCATTACGCGCTGCATGCCTTTGCCTGCGCGCCCTGAATAACGTCAATGATGAATGGTGTGTCTCGCACCCTTGACAAGGTTTGGGCGTAAACGTATGTTTCAAACACCTGTTTGACCGCTAGGCATCCAAGATTGTCCGGTGGTTGGGGAACGTTCCCGCAGCGACCGATCGGTCACACATTTCCAGGTTTCATCAGCAGAGGTTTATCGCTATGCCTGACTACAAGGCCCCCTTGCGTGATATTCGCTTCGTTCGTGACGAACTGCTTGGTTACGAAGCGCATTATCAAAGTCTGCCAGCATGTCAGGACGCAACCCCTGACATGGTTGATGCCATCCTTGAAGAAGGCGCCAAGTTTTGTGAGCAGGTGCTGGCACCGCTGAATCGTGTTGGTGATACCGAAGGTTGTACCTGGAGCGAGTCCGGCGTGAAAACGCCGAGCGGTTTCAAAGAGGCCTACAAGCAATTCGTTGAAGGTGGCTGGCCGAGCCTGGCCCATGACGTCGAACACGGCGGTCAGGGCTTGCCTGAGTCGCTGGGCCTGGCTGTCAGCGAAATGGTCGGCGAAGCCAACTGGTCGTGGGGCATGTACCCAGGCTTGTCCCATGGCGCGATGAACACCATTTCCGAGCACGGCACCGACGAGCAGCGTGATCTGTATCTGACCAAGCTGGTTTCCGGCGAATGGACCGGCACCATGTGCCTGACCGAATCCCACTGCGGTACTGACCTCGGCATGTTGCGCACCAAGGCCGAGCCTCAGGCCGATGGTTCGTATCGAGTATCCGGTACCAAAATCTTTATCTCCGCTGGCGAACATGACATGGCCGATAACATCGTCCACATCGTGCTGGCCCGCCTGCCGGATGCACCGGCTGGCACCAAAGGCATCTCGCTGTTCATCGTGCCCAAGTTCCTGCCTAACGCCGATGGCAGCATCGGCAATCGCAACGCGGTCAACTGCGGGTCCCTGGAACACAAGATGGGCATCCATGGCAACGCGACCTGTGTGATGAACTTCGACGCGGCCACCGGTTACCTGATCGGCCCGGCGAACAAGGGCCTGAACTGCATGTTCACGTTCATGAACACCGCGCGTCTGGGCACTGCATTGCAAGGTCTGGCGCACGCCGAGATCGGCTTCCAGGGCGGCTTGAAATACGCCCGTGATCGTCTGCAGATGCGCTCCCTGACTGGCCCGAAAGCGCCGGACAAGGCCGCTGATCCGATCATCGTTCACCCTGATGTACGGCGCATGCTGCTGACCATGAAGGCCTTCTCCGAAGGCACTCGCGCCATGGTGTATTTCACTGCCAAGCAGGTCGACATCGCCAAATACAGCGACGACGCAGAGCACAAAAAGCAAGCCGACGCACTGTTGGCGTTCATGACCCCGATTGCCAAAGCATTCATGACTGAGGTGGGCTTCGAGTCCGCCAACCATGGCGTGCAGATCTATGGCGGTCACGGCTTCATCGCCGAGTGGGGCATGGAGCAGAACGTTCGCGACAGCCGTATTTCCATGCTGTACGAAGGCACCACCGGCATTCAGGCGCTGGACTTGCTGGGCCGCAAGGTGCTGATGACTCAAGGCGAAGCGCTCAAGGGCTTTACCAAGATCGTCCACAAGTTCTGCCAGAACAACGAAGGCGTCGAGGCTGTTCAGGAGTTCGTCACCCCGTTGGCGGCACTGAACAAGGAGTGGGGCGAGCTGACCATGAAAGTGGGCATGGCCGCCATGAAGGACCGCGAAGAAGTCGGCGCCGCGTCGGTGGACTACCTGATGTACTCGGGTTACGCCTGCCTCGCTTACTTCTGGGCTGACATGGCCCGGGTTGCGGCAGAGAAACTGGCCGCCGGTACCAGCGAAGAGGCGTTCTACACCGCCAAACTGCAGACCGCGCGTTTCTACTTCCAGCGCATCCTGCCGCGTACCCGTACGCACGTTGCAACCATGTTGTCGGGTGCCAGCAACCTGATGGACATGAAAGAAGAGGATTTCGGCCTGGCTTACTAAGCCACTCCGTTATTCGCCAAGAGCCGCTTCTCCTTTGGGGGAGCGGCTTTTTTTATGGCGATACTGGCCTGATGATCATCCTGTGGGAGCAAGCTTGCTTGCGAAGACGATGTTCAGGTTCAGGATATCTACCGGATGAACCGCCCACTTCGCGAGCAAGCTCGCTCCCACAGGTTTTGCGTTTCGTCAGTCAAGCCAATTACGAGTGACTCAGTCACACCCTGTTCATCTCCCATCAATAAACATTTCCCGAACGCTGCCGTTAAAGAAAGTAGCCTGTTGTTTGGTTCTGCTGAATGCATATTCAAGTGGATGAGGGCACAATGCCATCTATCAAGTTGTTCGCCCTCAGATGGGTGGGAGACGTCCCCTTTGCTGCGTTCTTCAGCTGCACGCTACAGCCATTTCCTGCCTTCGCTGGTGTTATTGCTCGCCGGGCTGGCGGCTGCCTACGTCAAAGACCTGAGCGTTTTCTTCACGTCGCTGTTCAACGTGCTGCCGACGCTGGTCCTGTTGTTGGGCGGTGCTTATTGCGGGGTGTATCGGCGACAGCGTGAATTGTTTCTTATGATCACGGTGTATATCGCCTACTTCCTGCTGGACACCCAGACCGACTACTTCCGAGACAACGGCAAAGTCCGCGAGGACGCTGCTGTGGTGTTCCATCTGGTGTGCCTGCTGTTGCCGCTGCTGTATGGCGTATTCGCTGCCTGGGAGGAGCGCACGCACCTGGTGCAGGACATGGTCGCCCGGCTCGCGGTGCTGGTTGCGGTCGGCGCCGTGGCGTTGGGGCTGGAGCAGAGCTACCCCGACGTATTGCTGGGCTGGCTGGCCGAGATTCGCTGGCCAGCGCTGCATGGCTCGTGGATGAGCCTGATCCAGTTGTCCTACCTTACGTTCCTGATCGCTTTCGGTCTGTTGATCACGCAATACGTCCGCAAGCCGCGGCCGCTGCATGCTGCGCAGCTGATCGGTCTGCTGGGACTGTTCTGGGCGTTGCCGAAAACGTTCATTTTGCCGTTCACCCTCAACATCCTGTGCAGCCAGGTGATGTTGATGATTGCCGCCGGTGTCGCTCACGAAGCCTACCAAATGGCGTTTCGCGACGAACTCACCGGTCTGCCGGGCCGCCGCGCACTCAATGAGCGAATGCAGCGTCTGGGGCGCAGCTATGTGCTGGCCATGGGCGATGTCGACCATTTCAAGAAATTCAATGACACCCACGGCCATGATGTGGGTGATCAGGTGTTGCGCCTGGTGGCGAGCAAACTGTCGAAGATCACCAGTGGCGGCGGCAAGGCCTATCGCTATGGGGGCGAAGAGTTCGCCATCGTGTTTGCCGGCAAGTCGATTGAGGAATGTATCCCGCACCTGGAAGCCATTCGCGAAGTCATCGCCAACTATGATATCCAGCTGCGCAACCCCGATAATCGGCCACAGGACGACCAGCAGGGTCGCCAGCGGCGTGGGGCAGGGCCAGCGACCAGCGTTTCGGTGACCGTGAGCATTGGCGTTGCCGAACGACTGCCGGAACATCGCAGCCCCGAAGAAGTCCTCAAATCCGCCGATCAGGCGCTTTACGCCGCCAAAGGAGCCGGGCGCAACTGCGTCATGTCCCACGGCCAGACCATCCGGCGTGGCGCCGTGCGCACGGCTGCTGCGGTGGGTTGATAGCTGAAAGGCCCCGCTGTCCCACACGAGAACGCCGAGCCCGTTGGAGCGAGGCTTGCCCGCGAAGACTGATGACGCAATTTACTTGATATACCGAGGCGACTGATTCGCGGGCAAGCCTCGCTCCTGCAGAGTGACCAATATATTAATTATGGTCACATATCGACCCTATGTGTCGCATTCGGTGTTCGGTTACACTCCGCTCATCGATACCGACTCCCGTAAGGCGTATGCGGGATTTACTCTCTTGAAGTGTATCGCCCCTGTTCCTGCGAGGTTTGCCATGGCTGACTACAAAGCGCCCCTGCGCGATATGCGTTTCGTCCTCAATGAAGTTTTCGATGTGTCGGCGCTCTGGGCTCAACTGCCCGCGCTGGCGGACACGGTTGACGCCGAGACGGTCGAAGCCATTCTTGAAGAGGCAGGCAAGGTCACCAGCAAAACTATCGCGCCGCTCAGCCGTAACGGTGATGAGCAGGGTTGCAGCTGGAACGATACTGCCGTCACCACGCCTACCGGGTTTCCTCAGGCTTATCAGACTTACGCCGACGGCGGCTGGGTCGGTGTTGGCGGTAACCCGGATTTCGGTGGCATGGGCATGCCCAAAGTGGTCTCGGCTCAGGTCGAAGAGATGCTCAACTCCGCCAGCCTGGCATTTGGCTTGTATCCAATGCTCACCTCCGGCGCCTGTGTTTCGATCAACACCCATGCCACCGAAGCGCTGAAAGCCACCTACCTGCCGAATATGTATTCCGGCGCCTGGTCAGGATCGATGTGCCTGACGGAAGCTCATGCCGGCACGGATCTGGGGATTATTCGCACCAAGGCCGATCCTCAGGCGGACGGCTCTTACAAAATCTCCGGAACCAAGATTTTCATCACCGGTGGCGAGCACGATCTGACCGATAACATCATCCATCTGGTGCTGGCCAAACTGCCGGATGCGCCTGCCGGACCAAAGGGTATTTCCCTGTTCCTGGTGCCCAAGTTCATGGTCAATGGCGACGGCAGCGTGGGTGCGCGCAATACCGTGAGCTGCGGCTCCATCGAACACAAAATGGGGATTCAGGCCTCTGCTACCTGCGTGATGAATTTCGACGAGGCCGTCGGCTATCTGATCGGCGAGCCAAACAAAGGCCTCGCGGCGATGTTCACCATGATGAATTATGAGCGCCTGGGTGTGGGTATTCAGGGCCTGGCCTCGGGCGAGCGCTCCTATCAGAGCGCCATTGATTACGCTCGCGATCGCCTGCAGAGTCGTTCGCCGGGCGGCGCTCAGCAGCCGGAAAAAATGGCCGACCCGATCATCGTCCACCCTGACGTACGTCGGATGCTGCTGACCATGAAGGCTCTGAACGAGGGCGGCCGGGCGTTTTCCACTTATGTTGCCATGCAACTGGACATCGCCAAGTTCAGCGAAGATGACACCGCTCGCCAGCGCGCCGATGAGCTGGTGGCGCTGCTGACCCCGGTTGCCAAGGCGTTCCTGACCGACATGGGCCTGGAAACCACGATTCACGGCCAGCAGGTGTTTGGTGGCCACGGCTATATTCGCGAGTGGGGCCAGGAACAGCTGGTGCGTGATGTGCGCATTACGCAAATCTACGAAGGTACCAATGGCATTCAGGCCCTGGACCTGGTGGGGCGCAAGATCGTCGGCAGCAATGGCGCTTATTACAACCTGTTTGCCAACGAAATCCGGGCGTTCATTGCCGGGTCCGATGCATCGCTTGGCGAGTTCACCAAGCCGTTGAGCGCAGCGCTGGATACCCTGGACGAGTTGACCCACTGGGTGCTGGATCGCTCGCGCAACAATGCGCAGGAAATCGGCGCAGCGTCTGTCGAGTACCTGCATGTGTTTGGTTACACCGCGTATGCCTACATGTGGGCAATGATGGCCAAGGCGGCGGTGGGCAAAGAGAGCAGCGAAGACTTCTACGCCAGCAAGATGGGGACGGCGCGCTTTTACTTCGCTCGTTTACTGCCGCGCATCCACTCGCTCAATGCGTCGGTCAGGGCGGGCAGTGAATCGTTGTTCCTGCTCGACGCGTCACAATTCTGACGACCGCAGGCGTGTAAGCATTGGCTTACACGTCGTGGTGCCGTTTGGCTCTATCGCATGAGTGGATCCAAAGTTAATCTAAATCCATGGACGTAGCGCAGGAAGCGCAACAAATAACACGGACACGTAAGGAAGCCTGCCAGGATGGCGGGAAGAAAGGGAAGTCAGGGAAACCATCTGCAAAGCCCCGCCTCGGCGGGGCTTTCTTATTTGCGCAGTGTGTTTTCAGCCGCTGGAACCATGGGCGATCCGTGGGGGAGCATCTAGAAACACAGTCCGTAATGGCTTGTCGCCAGATCAAAAGGGAACCTCTTCAATCCCGCACGGGTCAATTCGCTGTGTGGCTTACGTGAGCCATTTAATCTGGAGCTATCCCATGGACATCATTCGTATCATCTTCGCTATCCTGCTGCCGCCCGTGGGTGTCTTCATGCAAGTCGGTTTCGCCGGTGCGTTCTGGCTGAACATCCTGCTGACCTTGCTGGGTTACTTCCCGGGCATCATCCACGCTGTGTACATCATCGCCAGCCGCAAGTGAGCCAAAACCTGTTGGAGCCAGGCTTGCCCGCGAAGAGCGATGACGAGGTGTGTCCGAAACACCGTATCTTGTGATTCGCGGGCAAGCCACGCTCCAACAGTGGCAAGAACTACTCCACCCGAAACTTCGCCACCAGCTCCTGCAAATGCGTGCCTAACCGTGCGAGCTCGACACTCGATGCAGCGGTTTGGTCGCTGGCCGTGGCGGTTTGTTCGGAGATATTGCGCACGCTCATGATGTTGCGGTTGATCTGTTCGGCCACTGCGCTTTGTTCCTCACCTGACGTGGCGATCTGCCGATTCATGTCCTGGATCGTCGACACGGTGCGGGTGATCTGCTCCAGTGCGAGGCCTGCGCGGCGGCTCAGTTGCACGCTGTTGTCGGTCAGGCTGCGGCTGTTATCCAGTGTCGTCGCGACCTGCTGCGTGCCATTTTGCAGCGCGGCAATCAGCTCCTCGATTTCCTCGGTGGATTCCTGGGTGCGTTGAGCCAGGCCGCGAACCTCGTCGGCGACCACGGCAAAGCCGCGACCTGCCTCTCCGGCACGAGCGGCCTCGATCGCGGCATTGAGCGCCAGCAGATTGGTTTGCTGAGAGACCGATTTGATCACGTCCAGCACCCCGCCGATCTTTTCACTTTCGAGCTTCAGCGCATTCATGGCCTGAGTCGAAATCAACACCTCCTCGGCCAGGCGCTCGATCTGACCGATCGCCTCTCCCACCACCTGATCGCCCTCGCGTGCCTGTTGATCGGCGTGTGCTGCTGCCTGAGAGGCGTCCTGGGCATTGCGAGCTACTTCAAAGACCGTGGCGGTCATCTGATTCATGGCCGTGGCAACCTGGTCGGTTTCGTCTTTCTGACTGTTCACGCCGACGCTGGTCTGCTCGGTCACGGCAGACAGCTGCTGCGCCGCGCTGGTGATCTGCACCACACCCTCACTGATGCCGCTGATCAGCGCCCGCAAGCTTAGTGTCATGGCCTGCATGCTGTTTTGCAGTTGGCCCATTTCATCCTGGCGCGTGTTCAGCAGGTCCTTGCTCAAATCGCCCTTTGCGATGCGGTCGGCAGTCGCGAGTGTCTGGCGCAGCGGGACAATGATCTGTTGGGTCATGACCCAGGCCGCCAGCAAACCCAGCATGATCGCCAGCCCGGCGACACTGCTCAAGGTCGTGCGCGAAACTCTGGCCTCGCCATCCCGTTGGGTGCTCTGCAGACTGATGAGCTCGGCGACGCTCTCCAACATCGTGTCGCCCAGCGCTTCGAGTGCTTCCTGCGTGGCCTCCACCTTGACCTGGGCGTCCTTGAAATGCCCCAGCTGTGCGCGATAACGCTCCAGTGCCTCCCTGGCGGGGAGCAGGCCTTTTAGGTTTTCGTCGGCCTGATCCTGGGCAATCTGCTGGACCTCCTTGAGCGCTTCATCGATAGCGCCGATGGCGGCCGCCTCGAACACCTCGCGACCCATCAAGGTGTAGGCCTGAACCTGAAAACGTGCGGTCTGAATCTGTTGCTTGAGCTGGGAAATGTTAGTGAATTCGTCAAGCCGCTCGCCGTTGTCCTGCTCCTGGCTCACCGCCTTGAGTACCTCGCTCTCAACCAGCGCAACCGCCTGCACGGCTTCTTCTGAGTATTGTTCAAGTTGAGTGCGGGATCGTTCGCGCGCCTTGTGGTCTTCACCGAGGCTGGCGAAGGTCTTTTCCATGTCCGCCACCAGGGCGCTTTGCCTGGTCAGCATACGAAGGCTTGCCGCGTCATCGGTTTCCTTGCGCAGCAGTGCCAGATGACTCTCAAGGGTGTTGAGCCGATCGACCACGTTAGTCGCGTTTTCGCTGCTGTTTTCTGCGCGATACAGGATGCGTTCGGCGCGCAGGTCCTTGGTCAGGCTGCTCAGCTGACCGATGGCTGTGAGCGATTCCGAGCGCTCGATCATCGTGTCCAACCCGTGCCAGCCCGTCAGGGTGATGGCCATGGTCAGCGCCAGTACCAGGCCAAAACCCAGGGACAATTTGAGTTTTACGCTGGTGTTGCCCAGGGTGTTATTGATCCATCCAAACATGAAAAAGCTCCTGCCAATGTGCGTTGTAAGCGCATCGGCAGGAGCTCGAAGAGCACGACCTGAGTAGGTTGTAGGGGGATTCTGAGCCAGGTGTGGGATACAGATGGCATGGCAGGCATCGTGGGACCGGCTTCAGCCGGGAAGGCGATATCCATGACGACGCAGATGCATCGGATGTACTGGCCTCTTCCCGGCTAAAGTCGGTCCCTCAGGGTATGCATGTCACCATTAAACCTTGAACTTGCTCACCATGATTTGCAGGTGATTGCCCAGCCGCGCGAGTTCAACGCTGGACGCTGCGGTTTCTTCGCTGGCGGCCGAGGTTTGTTCTGAAACGTCACGCACGTTCAGGATGCTGCGATTGATTTCCTCGGCGGTGGCGCTCTGCTCTTCGGCGGCGGCGGCAATTTGCTGGTTCATCGCCTGGATCGCCGAAACGGTCTTGGTAATGTTTTCCAGTGAGCCACCGGCACGACGGGTCAGTTCCACGCTGCTGACGGTCAACTCGCGGCTGTTATCCATGATCGTTGCCACTTGCTGCGTGCCGCTCTGCAGCCCGGCGATCAGCTGTTCGATCTCTTCGGTGGATTTCTGCGTGCGTTGGGCCAGGCTGCGAACCTCGTCGGCAACGACTGCGAAACCACGCCCGGCTTCCCCGGCGCGGGCGGCTTCGATGGCGGCGTTGAGGGCCAGCAGGTTGGTTTGTTGAGCAACCGACTTGATCACGTCCAGCACGCTGCCAATCTTGTCGCTTTCACGCTTGAGCTCGTTCATGGCCTCGGTGGAGTTGCCCACCTCCTTGGCCAGTCGCTCGATCTGGACGATGGCTTCGTTGACCACCCGATCACCTTCGCGCGCCTGCTGATCTGCCGCAACGGCGGCTTCGGAGGCTTCTTCGGCGTTGCGCGCGACTTCCTGGACGGTGGCAGTCATCTCGTGCATGGCCGTGGCGACCTGATCGGTTTCAACCTTCTGGCTGTTGACCCCGGCGCTGGTCTGTTCGGTAACAGCAGACAGCTCTTCAGCGGCGCTTGCGATTTGCGTCACGCCATCACGAATACCGCTGATGAGTTGGCGCAGGTTGACCGTCATGCGTTGAATGCTGGCCTGCAACTGGCCCATTTCGTCGCGGCGATCAACGCTCAGATCATGGCTCAGGTCGCCGGACGCCACACGCTCGACAATACTCAGGGTCTGCTGCAAAGGCGCAACGATCTGACGGGTGATGACCCAGGCCGCAATCACGCCGAACACCAAGGCCAGCAGGGTGACCAGGGTCAGGGTCGACTTGGCTTTCGAGCTCTCTGCTTCACGCTTCGTGTATTGGTCATCGTTGAGTTTGGCACTCAGGTCGAGCAGGTCCTGACCTTCTTTGGTCATGGTTGCCAGCGCTTCCTTGCTGGCGGCCTGTGCGTCGCGGTATTGATCCACCGCTGACTGGTAGGCTTTCAGACCGGCGGTGGCGCCCTGCAGGCCAGCCAGGTAGGTCGACGGGATGCTTCCGGCCAGCGTGTTGATACCGACCAGTGCTTCATCGATAGCGGCTCTGGCGTTCTTTTCGAATTCAGGTTTACCGCTGTAGGTGTAACCACGGACTTGAAAGCGAGCCTGCTGGATCAGCTTGCTGACGCCCACCGCATCGTTGAACTGCACAATGCTGTCGCCCTGCAGCAGGGCTGCTTCGATCTTGTTGATTTCTGCAACGGCACGGTCGGCGGCATCACCCATCAGGCTGCGGCTTGCTTCACGGGCTGCGATGGCCTTGGTCATGTCGACGAACGTCTTGCGGTATTCGGTGGCCGACTGCTGCTGCTCTTCCAGCCATTTCTGGCTTTCCAGGCTGACCACCATGCCGCGCGCCTTCTTGACGCTGGCGTCGACTTTGTCGAGCGTGGCGTTCATGGTCGCGGCAGATTCAGCGTCGTATTGACGTTCATAGACCAGGCGTCGAATGCGCAGCTCCATGGTCTGGCTGGCAACATCAGCGATGGCGCCCAGCTTGTTGCCGCGTTCGATGAGTGCGCCGACGCTGAGCCAGCCCGTCACTGTGATCAATGCAGTCAACAGCAGAACCAGGCCGAAACCGAGCCCGAGCTTCAGGCTGACGCCCATGTTTCCGAGACTTTTACCAAGCAGACCCATGCCGAACTCCTGGGGAATACGATGTTGTAGGTTTTTTCATACAACCTACATCGGCAGGATCATGCGGAACTGTAGGAACTGCCGAAGGCTGCGAAGCGATGGTTCAGAAAGACCGCAGTTCGCAACCTAGCAGCCCCTGCAGGGACGTGGTCAGGTCAGAACAACCGGGCCAACAGTGCCGTCACGGCGGTTTCAACCCGCAGGATGCGCTCGCCCAACTGAACCGGCTGCAATCCGGCCTTGCTCAACAGGTCGATTTCATAGGGGATCCAGCCGCCTTCCGGACCAATGGCCAGGGTCACGGGCTCGGTCACGGCGCGGGGGCAGGGCGGGTAGTTGCCAGGGTGACCGACCAGGCCAAGGCTGCCATCGGCCAGTTGCGGCAGACGATCTTCGACGAACGGCTTGAAGCGTTTTTCGATGATGATTTCCGGCAACACACTGTCCCTGGCTTGCTCCAGGCCGAGGATCAACTGTTCGCGGATGGCTGCGGGTTCGAGAAACGGGGTCTGCCAGAAGCTTTTTTCGACCCGATAGCTGTTGACCAGGATAACCCTGGGCACGCCCATGGTCGCTACGGTCTGAAACACCCGGCGCAGCATTTTCGGCCTTGGCAAGGCAAGCACCAGGGTCAAAGGCAGTTTGGCGGGCGGGGCGCTGTCGAGGCTGATGCGCAGCTCGGCTTCATCGGTGTCCAGGCGCAGCACTTCGGCGCTGCCCATCAATCCACCAATGCGCCCAACCCGCAGGCTGTCACCGACTTCTGCGCGATGCACCTCTTGCATGTGTTTGAGGCGCCGGTCGCGCAAGACGACCCGGTCAGGCGCGATGAAATCCGCGTCTTCGAGCAGCAGCAGGTTCACGGCTGAGTCGCGGGCGGCTGGTCTTGCTTGTCTTGCTCAGGCTGGTCATCGGCATGGTCGCCGCGCTTGGTGATCAGCGCGCTGCACAGCACGCCGATTTCAAACAGGAGCCACATCGGCACCGCCAGCAGGGTTTGCGAGAAGATGTCCGGCGGAGTCAGGATCATGCCGACCACAAAGCAGCCGATGATCACGTACGGGCGAATCTTCTTCAGGTACTTCACGTCAACAATGCCGATCCACACCAGCAATACGACGGCCACCGGAATCTCGAACGCCACGCCAAAGGCAAAGAACAGCGTCATGACGAAATCCAGGTAACTGGCGATGTCGGTCATCATCGACACGCCCTCGGGCGTCACGCTGGCGAAGAAGTGGAAGATCAGCGGGAACACCAGGTAGTAGGCGAACGCCATGCCCGAGTAGAACAGGATGATGCTGGACACCAGCAAGGGCACCGCCACGCGCTTTTCATGCTTGTACAGGCCTGGCGCGATGAAGCCCCAGATCTGATGCAGGATTACCGGCATCGCCAGAAACAGCGCGACCATCATGGTCAGCTTGAATGGCGTGATGAACGGCGACGCCACGTCGGTGGCGATCATCGTTGCGCCTTCGGGCAGGAAAACCCGCAATGGCGCGGACACGAAGGTGTAGATCTTCTGCGTGAAGTAGAACAGGCAGGCGAAAATCACGAAGATCGCCAGCACGCATTTCAGCAGGCGCGAACGGAGTTCGGTGAGGTGCGAGACCAGCGGCATTTGCTGGTCATTTTCCGGAATATCGCTCATGGGGCTCGCGGCGGCAGTGACGAATCGTTGGCGGAAGGTGCGTTCGGCTGAGGCGCCGTATGAACCGGTTCTGCGTGGGGCACGGGCTGCGCTGCTACCGGGCTGAACCCGGCAGGCGCGGCGGGGCCCAGGTCGGCAGCGGGCGCGGATGGCGTCGGCGGGACGCTGGTCACGACAGGTTCACTGACCACCACTGGTGCTGGCGGCGTCGGCTCGACCGCCGAAGGTGTAGCGGCCGAAGCCTGCTGCGGCGAGAGGATCTTGCGCGCCTCCTGCTCCAGCGAAAGAATGTGTTCGTTGTGCAGTTGCCGACGGATTTCGTCGGCACCGATCTCGCGTTCAACTTCCTGTTTGATCGCATTGAAGCTGCGCTTCAGACGGCCGATCCACAGGCCCGCCGTCCGTGCAGCGCCCGGAAGGCGTTCGGGACCGAGCACCAGCAGCGCGACGAGACCGACCAGTAGCAGTTCAGTGAAGCTGATACCAAACATTCGATACGACCTAGTCTTTGCGGATTGGCTCTTCGACTTTATGCACTTGCGCGTCGATGGTGTGCGGCTGGTTCAGGGGCGAGCCCTGTGGAGCAGCTTGCGGCGGCTGTTGTGGCGGCTGTTGCGCAGAGAATGGCGGCTGCTGCTCCTGAGGCTTGTCGTCATCGTTCATGGCTTTGCGAAAGCCTTTGATCGACTCACCGACATCGCTGCCAAGGCCCTTGAGCTTCTTGGTACCGAATACCAGTACCACGACAACCAGAATAACGATCCAGTGTTTCCAGTCAAAAATACCCATGAAGCATTCCTCGTAGAAGTTTCAAGCTCGAAAAGTGAGAGTCAATCGGCTGAGCGCGCGGCTTTTTCCGCATGCCCGGACAGGCCGAAACGGCGGTCCAGTTCATCGAGCACTGACTGTGGATGCTGACCCAGCGCGGCAAGCATCACCATGCTGTGAAACCACAGGTCAGCGGTTTCGTAAATGACATCGCTGCAGTCACCGCTGACGGCGGCATCCTTGGCGGCAATGATGGTTTCGACCGACTCTTCGCCGACCTTTTCCAGAATCTTGTTCAGACCCTTGTGATACAGGCTGGCAACGTAAGAACTGTCGGCAGCGGCACCTTTGCGAGATTCAAGCACCTCGGCAAGGCGGGACAAGGTATCAGTCATGTTTCAGTGTCCTGCTTGATAGATAGCGTGCGGATCTTTCAGCACCGGCTCGACGGTTTTCCAGCTGGCGTCTTCATATACGCGGTAGAAGCAGCTTTCGCGACCGGTATGGCAGGCAATACCGCCGATCTGCTCGACCATCATGATGACCACATCGGCATCGCAGTCCAGACGCAGTTCATGCAGCTTCTGCACATGGCCCGATTCTTCGCCTTTGCGCCAGAGTTTGCCACGCGAACGCGACCAATAGATTGCACGATTTTCTTCGGCGGTCAGGCTCAGGGCCTCGCGGTTCATCCATGCCATCATCAGCACGCGGCCGGTCTTGTGGTCCTGGGCGATAGCCGGCACCAGGCCGTCGCTATCCCACTTGATTTCGTCCAGCCAGTCTTTCATATCTACTCCGGCAGCCGGGCTTCAGGCCTCGGCGGATTGAACAGTGTGCCAGCGGGCGGCGCTGATGGCTATCTGCGGATGACCAGATACAGCCCTGCCGCCAGCATGATCCAGGCCGGCCATGCGACGGGTGCGATCAGCGCAGTGTTTTGCGCCAGCAGCGTCGAGGTCAGGACCGCGCCGCCTGTCAGCAGCGCCGCACCCAGCAGACGCAAGGCCCAGCCATCACCGCGCTCACGCCAGGGTGGGGGCGGGTCTTTGCGGTGCGGCTGGGACATGCGCTCCAGCAAGTCACGGGTCATGTTGGCCAGATGCGGGATTTGCTCGACCTGGGATTGCAGGTTGCCAAACAGGGTCTTCGGGCTGACGCGCTCGCGCATCCAGCGCTCCAGAAATGGCTGAGCGGTGCTCCACAGGTCCAGATCCGGGTACAACTGACGGCCCAGGCCTTCGATGTTGAGCAGGGTTTTCTGCAACAGCACCAATTGCGGCTGGACTTCCATATTGAAGCGTCGTGCGGTCTGGAACAGGCGCATCAACACCTGACCAAAGGAAATATCCTTGAGTGGTTTTTCGAAGATTGGCTCGCACACGGTACGAATCGCCGCTTCGAATTCATTGAGCTTGGTCTCGGCGGGCACCCAGCCCGAATCAATGTGCAACTGCGCAACGCGGCGATAATCACGCTTGAAAAAGGCAAACAGGTTACGTGCCAGATAATCCTGATCTTCAGGGGTCAGGCTGCCAACAATGCCGCAGTCGATGGCGATGTATTGCGGGCTCCAGGGGCTGACGGTGCTGACGAAAATATTTCCGGGGTGCATGTCAGCGTGGAAAAAGCTGTCGCGAAACACCTGGGTGAAGAAAATCTCCACGCCGCGCTCGGCCAGCAGTTTCATGTCGGTGCGCTGATCGGCCAGGGTCGCCAGATCATTGACCTGAATGCCGTAGATGCGCTCCATGACCAGCACCTTCGGACGGCACCAGTCCCAGTAGACCTGGGGCACATAGAGCAGCTCGGAACCTTCGAAGTTACGGCGCAACTGGCTGGAGTTGGCGGCTTCGCGCAACAGGTCCAGTTCGTCGTAGATGGTTTTTTCGTAGTCGGCAACCACGTCCACCGGGTGCAGTAGGCGGGCGTCGGCCGACATCCGCTCGGCGGTGCGGGCCAGAATGAACAGCCACGCCAGGTCCTGGCTGATGATCGGTTTGAGGCCCGGTCGAACGACCTTGACCACCACTTCTTCGCCGGTCTTCAGGCGCGCCGAATGCACCTGGGCAACTGACGCGGAGGCCAGCGGTGTCACGTCGAAACGGCTGAAGACTTCGCTGATTTTCGCGCCCAGCTGTTCTTCGATCAGCTTGATCGCCACTTGCGGGTCGAACGGCGGGACGCGGTCCTGCAGCAGCATCAATTCGTCGGCGATGTCCTCGGGCAGCAGGTCGCGGCGCGTGGACAGTATCTGTCCGAACTTGATGAAGATAGGCCCCAGGTCCTGCAAGGCCAGTCGCAAGCGCGCGCCACGGGGCCGTTCGCTGATCTTGCGCGGGATCAGCCGCCAGGGCATGACATACCGCAACGCCATCATCCACCACGGCAGCGGCAGGGCGAACAGCAGGTCATCGAGACGGTAGCGGATCACGACACGCTGGATACGAAACAAACGGCGGACGGCAAGCAGTTTCATGCGTTATCGCTGGAGTCAGAGGATTGGGCGAGGCGCTCGAAGCGCGCCTCAAGACGTTCCAGATCAAGCTTGATCCGGTCAAGTTCGGCAAAACGGGCTTCGGCTTCGTGCTTGCCCACCAGAGTGCGCGACTCTTCATTCAAATAGTCGGCCAGACTCTGGCTGAGGCTGGCGAAGCTGTCTTTGGTCCAGCGGGCGCGGCTGCGCAGGTGACCGCCGAGCAGCGTGCTGGCGACCGGGCCAAGCCAGCGCGATAGCTCATATTCCCAGTCCAGTTCGAGGTCCTGAAGGATCCCGACCAGTTCAAGCAAGACGCCGCTGTCGCCATCAAGCTCGACATCCGGGCCATGCAGCACTGCGCTTTTGTCCTGGCTTAATGCCAGCCGGGCAAGGCTCGCGGCAGGTGCGCGCAATGTGCAGTCGGCCTCGACTTCCCAATGAGCGGCCAGCATCAGGCCTTCGTCGCTGGGCAGAATGAACAGCTGCAACGACGGGTTGCGGCAATCCACTGCAATCACCTTGCCTGACAAACGCGCCAGGCGCGGCAATGCGGTGGCGTCCAGACGCAGCACACGATTGATGCCGTGCTCGACACTGGCGAGCAAGCCGCTGAGTAACATCAGGGTTTGATGCCGCGATGCAGCGCAACCACGCCCGCCGTCATGTTGTGGTAGGTCACGCGGTCGAAACCGGCTTCTACCATCATCGACTTCAGGGTTTCCTGATTGGGGTGCATGCGGATCGATTCAGCCAGATAGCGATAGCTTTCCGAATCGTTGGTGACCAGTTTGCCCATCAGCGGCATGAACGCGAACGAGTACGCGTCGTAGGCTTTGGACATCAGCTTGTTGGTCGGCTTGGAGAACTCCAGCACCAACAGACGGCCGCCCGGCTTGAGCACGCGCAGCATCGAGCGCAGCGCATCTTCCTTGTGGGTCACGTTGCGCAGGCCAAAGGCGATGGTCACGCAATCGAAATGGTTGTCGGGGAACGGCAGTTTTTCCGCGTCGGCTTGAACAAACTTGACGTTGCCCGCCACACCCAGGTCCAGCAGACGGTCGCGACCGACCTTGAGCATGGACGCGTTGATGTCAGCCAGCACCACTTCGCCGGTAGGGCCGACCAGGTGGGAAAACTTCTTCGTCAGGTCGCCCGTACCGCCGGCAATATCCAGCACGCGGTTGCCGGTGCGAACGCCGGACAGCTCGATGGCGAAGCGCTTCCAGAGACGATGCATGCCCCCGGACAGCAGGTCGTTCATCAGGTCGTACTTGGCGGCGACGGAGTGGAACACCTCCGCCACTTTCTCGGCCTTCTGGCTTTCCGGCACGTTTTTGTAGCCGAAATGAGTAGTAGGTTCGGCATCGCTGCCTTTGCGCGGATCATTCATATCGCGGTCACCGGAATAAAGTGCGGCCATTCTAATCGTCGTGGCTGGCTTTGTCTTGACAAGGCTCATCGCCAACAGTTTCTTCATCGAGAGCGGCTGTTATAGTTGCGCCACGATTTACCTTGCGCTGAAGGAGCCAAAAAATGGCCAAAATCACTGTTGAACGCCCGCATTCACTGGGTAAGGAAAAAGCCCGGGAGAAGGCCGAACTGCTGGTCGAAAAGCTCGCCGACAAATACGGCATCGAGCATCAATGGCAAGGCGACAGCGTCAAACTCGAAGGCAAGGGCGCCAAAGGCACCGTACTGGTGGAAGACGCACTGGTGCGCGTTGATCTGGACCTGAATTTCTTCCTGTCGGCCATGAGCGGGCAGATCCAGTCGGAAGTCGAGCGGCAGCTGGATAAGGCGCTGGTTTCCTGATGCGCTAGACCTGTTGGAGCGAGCGGGCGGCGATCCGACTTGCCCGCGAATTGCTCACCCCGGTGGTACAGGTTCACTGCGTTATCGTTCTTCGCGGACAAGCCTCGCTCCAATGGAGGTCTCGTCCTACATCCCATCAACACCCCCAAACCTAGGGTGTGCATTCTAATTATTGCGACTACTTTCGTGCTCATGCCCCATTCCCTCGGGGTGATCCTCCAACATGTCGAGCGCGAGGTGCACCATGGCCAAAGTAAGGTTGTTGAAGAAAAAATCCGCAGTTGAGCAGGAGTCGGCGATTTCCGATGTCAGGCTCTATGCCCGCAAAATCTGGCTGGCCGGGCTGGGCGCTTATTCCTGGGCCGAGCAGGAAGGCGGCGAGTACATCAAGGAACTGATCCGTACCGGCGAAGAAACCGAGAAGAAAGCCCGGCAAGTCATTGACCAGAAAGTCGAAGCAGCGAACACCGAGCTTGATGCCTTCAACGATGATGTCGCTCAGACCGTTGATGCAGTCGAAGGTCGTCTGGAGCGGATCGAAAACGCTTTTGATCGACGCGTCGCCAGTGCCTTGAATCGCATCGGCATTCCTTCCCGACATGACGTTGATGCACTGTCTGCTAAGCTCGATGGGCTGACGGCATTGCTTGAACGTGTAGTAAACAAAAAATAAGGAGAGCGGGATGGCTGGCAAGAAAAAACTCGAAAAAGAAGGCAGCTCGTGGATGGGCGGAGTTGAAAAATACTCGCGTCAAATATGGCTGGCTGGTTTGGGTGCTTACTCAAAGATCAGCAACGATGGCAGTAAGTTGTTTGAAACCCTGGTTAAAGATGGCGAAAAGGCCGAGAAGGAAACCAAGGTCGAAGTCGATAAACAGGTCGATGAAGTCAAGGGTCAGGCCAAGGCTGCGAAGTCCCGGGTTGGCGATGTGAAAGACCTGGCGATGGGCAAGTGGAGCGAACTTGAGGGTGCTTTCGACAAGCGCCTGAACAGCGCCATTTCCCGTCTTGGTGTGCCGAGCCGCAATGAAGTGAAGGCGTTGCACAGCAAGGTTGACCTGTTGACCAAGCAGATCGAGAAGTTGACCGGACAAAGCGTTCCGCCGGTTGCTCGTGCTGCGGCGGCCAAGCCTGCACCGAAGACAACCGCCAAGCCGCTGGTCAAGGCAGCTGCCAAACCGGTCGCCAAGGCCGCGGATAAAGTAGCGGCCAAAACCGCAGCAGCCAAGCCAGCAGCAAAAGCGGCAGCGGCCAAACCGCTGACGGCGGCAAGCAAGGCGGCGAGCAAAACGGCGACTAAAACCAAATCCGTAGCCGCCAGCAAACCCGCTGTCGCGAAAAAGCCAGCTGCACCGAAAAAGCCTGCGGCACCCAAGGCTGCCGCCAAACCGGCCGAGCCCGCAACACCTGCGGCGACCAACACCGCTACTGCGCCTGCATCGGCTGCAAACTCGACAACTGCGTCGACGCCAGCCAGCCAGTCCTGAGTCAAGGACCGGCAATACAAAGCCCGATCTGTGTCCGCAGGTCGGGCTTTTTTTGATGAAGTCCTTGATGGGTACACGACCTGTCGGAGCGGTGCGTGCCCGCGATAAGGCTGGACGCGGTTCACTTTAGAATTGCGGTGTACTTATCGCGGGCAAGCACCGCTCCCACAGGGTAATCATTGGTCTGTTGAACACAGGTGCTCACCCCTCCAGATAATGCATCGCCAGCTGCTGCGCCGCTTCCCGCGAGGGTGGGATCAGGTGTGGGGCGACGAGCATCATGATCTGGTAAACCACCACACGCACCTGCGCTTCGCGGTCGAGGATGCGCTGGTAGTCCAGGGAAAACAGCAGGGTCATGGTGATCTGCTCCACCAGTTGCCCAAGCGCCTGGGTATCGCTGACCAGTTGGCCTTCGGCTTTCAAGCGCGCAAGCAGCGAGGCCAGCGTGCGTTTGAGGCTGTTGAGGAGGTTGCGAATACCTCGTGCCAGTTTTGGCAGACGCCCGGCCAGATTGGACAAGTCCTGGAAGAGGAAACAGTACTGCGCCAACCGCTCGACGATCAGATGCAGGAACAGCCAGTAATCCTCGGCCGCTAACCGGGCGTGTTCCGGTGGGTCGAGCAGGGGGGCTAGCTCTGCCTGGAAGCGTTCAAACAGGCCGAGTATCAATGGCTCCTTGCCATGGAAGTGGTAATAGAGATTGCCAGGGCTGATGCCCATTTCGTTGGCAATTTCCAGGGTCGAAACATTCGGCTCGCCCTGCTGGTTGAACAATGTCAGGGCGCATTCGAGGATACGGTCGCGGGTTTTCATCCGGTCTTCTTGGTTGGGGTGGACAGTCTGTTGGAGCGAGCGGGCGGCGTTCCGACTTGCCCGCGAACCAGGCGCCTTGGTTTGTCAGGAACACCGCATAAACTTCTTCGCGGGCAAGCCTCGCTCCAACGGTTATGAGTGGCCGCCTCACCGCACATGCACATAAGTCCCCGGCGCGGCCTCCATCGGCGGATAGGTGGCGTTGCCGAGCGCTCTACGGGTTTCGTGCTGCGTGCCGGAGCGGGCCTGAATCCATTCGAGCCAGGTCGGCCACCAGCTGCCCTCATGATTCTTGGCGTCGTAATACCAGGCGCGCGGGTCGCTGCTCAGTTTGCCGTTCTCCACGTAATTGGATTTCGGGTTGCCCGGTGGGTTGAGAATGCTCTGCACATGGCCGCTGTTGGACAGCAGAAAACGACGCTCGCCGCCCAGCAGCAGCGTCGAGCGATACACCGCATCCCAAGGCGTGATGTGGTCGTTCATGCCGGCCACGGTGAAGCTGTCGACCGTCACTTTCTGCAGGTCGATCGATGTCCCGCAGACTTCCAGCCCGCCGGGATGGCTGAGCGGGTTGTGCTTGAAGAAATCCAGCAGGTCACCATGCAGCGCGGCGGGCAGGCGGGTGCTGTCGTTGTTCCAGTAAAGGATGTCGAAAGGCGGCGGCGTCTTGCCCAGCAAATAGTTATTGATCCAGTAACTCCAGATCAGATCGTTGGGGCGCATCCAGGCGAATACTTTGGCCATGTCACGGCCATCCAGTACGCCTTGTTGATAGGAGCGCCGCTTGGCCGCTTCGAGCGTTTGCTCATCGATGAACAGCGTGGCCGGGCTTTCGATCTGGCTGTCCAGCAGGCTGACCATGTAAGTCGCGCTGGAGACCCGGCGCATCTGGCGTTTGGCCTGCAGATGCCCTTGCAGCGCTGCGATGGTCAGGCCGCCCGCGCAGGCACCGACCAGATTGACCTCTTTGGCGCCGCAGATGGTGCGACACACGTTCAAGGCTTCTTCGGTGGCCTGAACATAGGTCGACAAGCCCCATTCGCGATGACGCACGTCCGGGTTGCGCCAACTGACGACGAATGTCTGCAAGCCATTTCTGAGGCAATACTGGACGAAGCTGTTGGTGGGGCTGAGGTCGAAAATGTAGAACTTGTTGATTTGCGGCGGCACGATCAGCAGCGGCGTGGCGTACTGTTTTTCGCTCATGGGCTTGTAGTGGATCAGCTCCAGCATATCGCTGCGAAACACCACCGAGCCTTGAGTGGCTGCCACCGTACGGCCCACTTCGAAAGCGTCTCTGGTGGTCTGGCTCGGCAGGCCGTTGTTGTGCAGCAAGTCATCGAACAGATGACTCAAGCCCTTGACCACGCTGCTGCCGCCGCTGTTGAACAGCTCTTTGACGGCCATGGGATTGAGCAGGGTATTGGAGGGTGACAGGGCGTCGTTGAGTAAGGAAAAGATGAAGTGCGCCCGATCGCGATCGTCTTTGCTCAGGTCGCTGTCGTCGATCCAGCGTCGGGTCTGATGCTGACAGGCCAGGTAAGTCTGCAGCGCCCGGCGGTAGACCGGGTTGAGGCTCCACGTGGGATCGGCGAAGCGGCTGTCACGTGGGTTCGTCGGGTAGAGCGTCTCGCCCAGCATCACTCTTCCCACTTGCTTGCCAAGGGTTAGGGCGTGGCGTGCGCTGCGCAGTGGATGACGCCAGCCTTGCGCCGCGACCTTGCGCAGCGTGGACAACAGATCCTGGCCGCGCAGGCCGGTAATCGCGCTTTGCACATTGATATAGGTCGCCGCGGTGGTCTCGGCGCTGTTCGTTGATTTTTCTCGCATGGGGGCAACACTCCTTCGTCGTGCCATCAACTGATCTAGCTGTGCGAGGCATCGCCCATGGGCTATGCCTCGTTCTGTGCCGTTACAACATCCAGTCAAAATCGGCACAGTCAGTGAAGCGTCTTGCGGGTGCGGGTTAGCGTGAGTTTGGCGCGGGATGCGGGTGCATCACGGCGCGCTGACGTTCCTGTTCGAGAAATTTCATGATGATGGGTGCCACTGCTTCGGCGCGGGTGATCAGGAACAAATGACCGTCATCGATTATGTGTAGCTGGGCATTGGGTATCCGCCAGGCCAGCAGGCGCATATTTATCAGCGGGATCAGCGGATCATCATCGCCAGCCAGCACTAGCGTGGGTTGATGGATCTTGTGCAGCCAGTGGACGCTGGTCCAGCCCATGCCTGCAAACAACTGCCAGTAGTAGCCCATCTTGCCGGACGAGCGGACCTTGGCGGCGTGGTTGGCGGCCAGGTGCGGATCGCGCCGGAACGCACCTCCGTAGATTTCCGGCGCGATACGAATCACGTGGGACGGCTGAATATAGCGACGCGGGCTGGCCATCAACCACAGCACACGAGGTTTGCCGGGCACCATCACAGCCCCCGCCGCCGTCGCCGCCAGCACCAGCTTCTTGCAGCGCTCCGGGTAGTCGTGGGCAAACTGTTGGGCCAGCGCGCCACCCCAGGAAACGCCGATGGCGTTGACCTGGCCGTAATCCAGATAGTCGAGCATGCGCGCCGCCAGTTTCGCCAGGCCGGGGAAGCGGTACGGACGATTGGGCGTGGAAGAGCCGCCGACACCGGGCACATCGAACGCGATGACTTCCAGGTCCGGATCCAGGGCATCCACGAATGGAAACACCAACTCCAGGTTGGCACCGATGCCATTGAAAATCAGCAGCGGCGTGAGATTGCTTTTGCCGGGCCTGACCGCGGTGCGGATGCTGTGGCCATTAAGATCGATGGTACGAAAAATAAACGCTTGCGGCATGCGCGAGGCCCTGTGGGTTAAACCGCTGGAAAGCTGTCCTGCGCTTTGGTGATCATTTGAACAGTTTAGAATCCTGCACTATCTCCAATAAATGTAACGGCAACAGCTGGCCGATCCTGACGCCATCCGTCGCCATCATGCTCAGCGCTCGTGCACATACGTGCCCGGAGACGCTTCACCAGCGGGGTAGGCCTTGCTGCCAAGGCTGGCCGGGGTTTTCTTCAGTTTGCCGGAGCGCTCGGTCAGCCAATTCTGCCAGTGCAGCCACCAGGAATCCGTGTGTTTGGTGCCGTTTTCCTGCCAGGCCTTCGGATCCGCCGGCATATCGCTATTGGTCATGTAGCGTGACTTGGGGTTGCCCGGCGGGTTGAGAATGCTCTGGATGTGACCGCTGCTGGACAGCACGAACTCGGTATTGCCGCCAAACAGCCGCGCCGATTTGTAGCACGAGCCCCAAGGGGTGATGTGGTCGTTGGTGCCTGCCAGGCAGAACACATCGCTGGTCACCTGCTTGAGGTCGATTGGCGTGCCGCAGACTTCCAGGGCGTTGGGGCGGATCAGTGGGTTGTTCTTGAACATCTCGATCAGGTCGCCGTGGAAGGCGGCGGGCAGGCGGGTGGTGTCGTTGTTCCAGAACAAGATGTCGAACACCGGCGGCTCGTTGCCCAGCAGGTAGTTGTTGACCCAGTAATTCCAGATCAGATCGTTGGGGCGCATCCAGGCAAACACCTTGGCCATGTCGCTGCCCTCCAGCACGCCCGCCTGATAGGAGTGGCGCTTGGCGGATTCCAGGGTTTGC
Organism: Pseudomonas viridiflava; assembly: GCF_900601905.1. GTDB lineage: Bacteria > Pseudomonadota > Gammaproteobacteria > Pseudomonadales > Pseudomonadaceae > Aquipseudomonas. The sequence continues at coordinate 151,573 of NZ_UWFA01000170.1, read as the reverse complement.
TCGTCAACAAACAGCGCTACATCGGTGTCCAGCGTTGTGTCGAGGACGCTGACCAGCAGCGTCAGTGCATGGACTTTCTGATCGCCCAGCGCTGCGTAATGGCCCAGCAGAGCAGTGCAGGTTATGCCGCCGGAACAGGCACCGAGCATGTTGATGTCTTTACTGCCGGTGATCGCCGAGACCACATCGACCGCTTCTTTCAAGGCGTCGATGTAGGTCGATAGCCCCCACTCGCGCTGCGCCTTGGTGGGGTTGCGCCAACTGATGATGAAGGTCTGCACCTTGCTGCCCAGGCAGAAGCGGGCGAGGCTTTTTTCCGGGCTCAGGTCGAACACATAAAACTTGTTGATCTGCGGCGGCACGACCAGCAGCGGGCGCTCGTGGATCTGTTCAGTGGCGGGCTTGTACTGGATCAGTTCGAGCACGTCGTTGCGAAACACCACCGAGCCCTCGCTGACGCCCAGGCTCTTGCCCACTTCGAAGGCATCCATGTTGACCTGGCTGGGCATGCCGCCGTTGTGCACCAGGTCCTTGGCCAGATGGGAGAGGCCATCGAGCAGGCTTTTGCCGCCGGTTTCGAAGAAGCGTTTGACCGCTGCCGGGTTGGCCGCACTGTTGGTGGGCGACATGGCCTCGGTCATCAGGTTGATCACGAAGTGCCCGCGGTTGATGTCCTGTGGCGACAGATTGCTGTCACCAATCCAGTCATGCAACTCTTTGCGCCAGGCCAGATAGGTCTGTAGATAGCGGCGATAGAGCGGGTTCTGGCTCCACGCCGGATCGTTGAAGCGACGGTCATCATCGCTGGGTTTCAACGGGGATTTGCCGAGCATGACATTCTTCAGTTCGACGCTCAGATGGGCGATGTGCTTGACGCTGTGAAACGGTTGCTTCAACGCCTGGCGTAGCACCATGCGCGCGGTCGTCAGTAAATCCTTGCGCCGCAGACCAACCACCGGGTTAAGCCCCAGCGTGTGTTCAGAAGCCTGTTGCTGCAGGTCCTCGTTGTTCTTGCTACTCATTCACGACGCTCCATTGTCCTGAGACGAGTACTGACTTCCCTGTGAACCAGTGACACAGGCAAATGCCGGTACTACTGCTCGGGTGACCGATGATGGCTAAACCACTTATTCCGTTAGAGGTACTGTGTCGCCAGGGCGCATGACGTGAACAGCTGCGCTCCTTGCGACGGCTTCTCGCACACCCTTTGTGCTGCACTCAGTGATGCAGGGAACTTGCCAATGCCATTGGTTACGCGAGATTCAAAAAAATCGCAAGCAGCGCCAATCATTGGCCGCTGCGCGGCACATTGGAGCAAAACAATTTAGAAAGTGCGTCCTAATACGCCGGACGGCTCTGGGGCGGGGGTTTAGAGCATCAGTCGAATGACTTGCTCGGAAGGATCGCGAGATTTGCCGGCGTTTTTCAGCTCCTGCAAATAGTCAGTCCACAGGGTTTCCTGACGTTGCGCCAGTTGGTAGAGATATTCCCAGGTGAACAATCCGCTGTCATGACCGTCGTCGAAGGTCAATTTCAGTGCGTATTGGCCTGCCGGTTCGACCTTGCTCAGACCAACGCCCAGCTTGCCGGATTGCAGGATCGGCTTGCCATGGCCCTGTACTTCGGCAGACGGTGAATGCACCCGCAGAAATTCAGCAGGCAAATGGTATTCCTCGTCCGGCCCGTATTTGAGGGTCAGGGTCTTCGAGGCTTTGTGCAGCTGGATGGCGGTGGGGAGTCTGGTCATGTTTAGCTCTGTTGGAGCGAGGCTTGCCCGCGAAGAACGATAACGCGGTACATCTGATGCACCGCGTCGACTGGTTCGCGGGCAAGCCACGCTCCAACGGAATTTAGGTTAAAGGATATACCGCGACAAATCCTCATCCTTGGCCAGTTCGCCAAGGTGGCTGTTCACGTACTCGGCGTCGATCAGGATCGGCGCGGCGTCCGGGGAGCTGGCCAGGTCACCTGCGCTGAACGACACCTCTTCGAGCAAGCGTTCAAGCAAGGTGTGCAGACGACGAGCACCGATGTTCTCGGTCTTCTCGTTGACCTGCCAGGCAATCTCGGCGAGACGCTTGATGCCGTCGGCCTGGAACTCGATATTCAAGCCCTCGGTCTTGAGCAGCGCGCAGTACTGCTCGGTCAGCGACGCATGCGGCTCGCTGAGGATGCGTTCGAAATCCTGCGGCGACAGCGCCTTGAGCTCGACACGGATCGGCAGACGGCCTTGCAGTTCGGGCACTAGATCGCTCGGCTTGCTCAGGTGGAACGCACCGGAGGCAATGAACAGGATGTGATCGGTCTTGACCATACCCAGCTTGGTATTGACCGTGCAGCCCTCGATCAGCGGCAGCAAGTCGCGCTGCACGCCTTCACGGGAAACATCCGCACCGCCGACGTTGCCGCGCTTGGCGACCTTGTCGATTTCGTCGATGAACACGATGCCGTGCTGCTCGACCGCTTCCAGTGCCTTGACCTTCAACTCTTCGTCATTGACCAGGCGTCCGGCTTCTTCTTCGCGCACCAGCTTGAGCGCTTCCTTGACCTTGAGCTTGCGGGTTTTTTTCTTGCCCTTGCCCATGTTGGCAAACAGGCTCTGCAGCTGGTTGGTCATCTCTTCCATGCCTGGCGGCGCGGAGATGTCGACGCCAACGGCTTCGCTGATTTCGATCTCGATGTCCTTGTCGTCCAGCTGGCCTTCACGCAGGCGCTTGCGGAACAGTTGGCGCGTGTTGGAATCGCTGCTCGGCGCGGCTTCCTCCTGGAAACCAGTGCGGGCCGGGGTCAGCAGGGCGTCAAGGATGCGATCTTCGGCGGCGTCTTCAGCGCGATGGCGAACCTTGATGATTTCCTGCTCGCGCAGCAGTTTGATGGCGGCATCGGCCAGATCACGGATGATCGACTCGACATCGCGGCCGACATAGCCGACTTCGGTGAACTTGGTCGCTTCGACCTTGATGAACGGCGCGTTGGCCAGCTTGGCCAGGCGACGGGCGATTTCGGTTTTACCGACGCCGGTCGGGCCGATCATCAGAATGTTCTTGGGGGTTACTTCAACGCGCAGCTCTTCAGGCAGCTGCATCCGGCGCCAGCGATTGCGCAGGGCAATGGCGACGGCGCGCTTGGCATCGTCCTGGCCGATGATATGGCGGTTGAGTTCATGGACGATTTCACGGGGAGTCATTGACATGGTATTTGGCGGTCCTCGAGCTGGGGCAGGGTCTGCGTGGCCGCTGCTTCAGCGGCCAGCGTCGGCTTATTCAGCGAGGTCCTGCTCCTCAATGGTGATGTTGTGGTTGGTGAACACGCAGATATCGCCAGCGATATGCAATGCGGTTTCAGCGATTTCACGTGCCGACAGATCAGTCTTTTGCAGCAGCGCGCGCGCCGCAGCCTGAGCGAAAGCACCGCCCGAACCCATGGCGATCAGGCCATCTTCGGGTTCGACCACGTCGCCGTTACCGGTGATGATCAGTGAAGCGTCTTTATTGGCAACTGCCAGCATGGCTTCCAGACGGCTCAGGGAGCGGTCGGTACGCCAGTCTTTGGCGAGTTCAACGGCGGCACGCACCAGATGACCTTGGTGCTTTTCAAGTTGCCCTTCAAAGCGTTCGAAAAGAGTGAACGCGTCGGCCGTAGCGCCAGCGAAACCGGCAATCACTTCGCCGTGATACAGACGACGCACTTTCTTGGCGTTGCCTTTCATGACGGTGTTGCCCAGAGAAACCTGGCCGTCGCCAGCCATGACGACTTTGCCGTGGCGGCGCACTGAAACGATGGTGGTCAAGGGAGAGTCTCCACACAGCGGGGCGAAAATGCCCTGGTGAAAACTCATATGGGGGTGGGGGTGGGGATTTCAACCTTGGAGGATGAGTGGTTGGGCGGATGTCTCCGTCTTCCGGATGCCGCTCGGTGACCCCCAATCATGATCCCTGTAGGAGCGCACGAGCAGCGCGAGGCCGCGATGGCGGTATATCAGACAGACCGCTATCGCTGCCTCGCGCTGCTCGTTAGCTCCTACAGGAAGGGCAACTGTGAGAGCGAAGCCGGTTCCGCAGGCTTCAGGATTACTTACTCCGCTGCTGCAACAACAGGTTACTAAACCCGCCACTCGCCAACTGCTTCTGGGCGATGGTGAGTTGTTCGCGATTGCTGAACGGGCCGACCAGTACGCGGTACCAGGTTTCTTCCTTGACGGTGCCGGATTCAACCGCAGCGCTCTGGCCCAGCAGGATGATCTGCGCGCGCACCTTGTCGGCGTCTTCTTTTTTGCGGAACGAGCCCGCCTGCAGGAAGAACTGCGTCACCGCAGCCGGTTTCGCGACTGGAGGCGGTGGCGGCGGGGTCAGCCCGCTGAGGGCTGCCTGAGCTCGCGCAGTATCAATCTTCGCGGCCTGTTCAGGCGTGACCGGCGCAACCACTGGCGGCGGGGTCTTCTCCGGCACGGCTTCGTTGGGCACGATAACTTCCGACTCCGGCAGCAGCGTGTAGAAGTCGTACTTGGGCTTCACAGGCGCAGTCGGGCTCGGCGGCGTCTTGTTGGCTTCGGCAATTTTGGCTGCCTTGGCTTCGGCCTTGACCCGCTTGACGTCATCGCCACCCGGTTCGAGCTTCATCAGAAACACGATGAAAGCACCGACCGTGAGGCCGACAGCCAGCCACATCCATCCCGGAATCGGCTTCTTTGCAGGTGCTTGATAACGGCTGGCGCCGCGCTTGGGTGCAGGTTTCTTTTTCGCGGCAGCCAACTTACATGCGCTCCAGAGTTTCCAGACCCAAGAGATCCAGGCCTTGCTTGAGGGTACGACCGGTCAACGCAGCCAGGCGCAAACGGCTCTGCTGTTGTTCGGCACTGTCTGCACCCAGGATCGGGCAGTTCTCGTAGAAGCTGGAGAACAGACCGGCGAGGTCGTAAATGTAAGCGCACAACACGTGTGGCGTACCTTTTTCGGCAACGTTATTGAGGATTTCGCCGAACTGCGCTAGACGTGCAGCCAACTCCTGCTCCTGCGCAGCCTCAAGGACGATCTGGCCCTTGCTGGCATCAAACGGCGTGCCGAGTTTGCGGAACACACCGGCAACCCGGGTGTAGGCATACAGCAGGTAAGGCGCGGTGTTGCCTTCGAAGCTGAGCATCTGATCAAAGTTGAAGCTGTAATCGCTGGCGCGATGCTTGGACAGGTCGGCGTATTTCACCGCACTGATGCCCACGGCCTTGGCGATGGTGCGCAATTCGTCTTCAGCCAGCTCCGGGTTCTTTTCCTTGACCAGCGTGTAGGCGCGTTCTTTGGCCTCATCAAGCAGGTCGATCAGCTTGACCGTGCCGCCGTCGCGAGTCTTGAACGGGCGACCGTCAGCGCCGTTCATGGTGCCAAAGCCCATGTGTTCCAGCTGCATGCCGTCGTGGACGAAACCGGCGCGGCGCGCCACTTCAAACACCTGCTGAAAGTGCAGCGCCTGACGCTGATCGACGAAATACAGTGCGCGATCGGCCTTCAAGACGTTGCTGCGATAGCGGATTGCCGCCAGGTCGGTGGTGGCGTACAGGTAGCCGCCGCCGGCCTTTTGCACGATGACCGGCAACGGAGTGTCGTCGGCGGTGCGGAATTCTTCGAGGAACACACACTGGGCGCCGTTGCTTTCGACCAGCAGGCCCGTGGTTTTCAGGTCGCTGACGACATTGGCCAGATCGTCGTTGTAGGCGCTCTCGCCCATCACGTCGGCCGGGGTCAATTTGACGTTCAGCAGGTCGTAGACTTTCTGGCAGTGAGACAGCGAGATGTCTTTGAATTTGGTCCACAGGCTCAAGCATTCGGCGTCGCCTGCCTGCAGCTTCACCACCAGGCCACGAGCGCGTTCGGCAAACTCTTCGGACTCGTCGAAGCGTTTCTTCGCGGCGCGGTAGAAGTCTTCCAGGTCGGACAGTTCGTCGCTGGTGGCGGGCTGTTCTTGCAGGTATGCCAGCAGCATTCCGAATTGAGTGCCCCAATCGCCCACGTGGTTCTGGCGAATGACGGTATCGCCGAGAAACTCCAGGACGTTGGCCACGCCGTCACCAATGATGGTCGAGCGCAGGTGGCCGACGTGCATCTCTTTGGCGAGGTTGGGTGCCGACAGATCGACCACGGTACGCTGCGCCGGACCGCTTTTGCGCACCGACAGCCTGGCATCGGCCAGGGCTGCGTCCAGGCGCGTCGCCAATGCCTGGGTGTTCTGGAAGAAATTCAGGAATCCGGGGCCAGCGATTTCAACCTTGCTGATCTGCTCGTCGGCAGGCAGCGCGGCGATCAGCTTTTCAGCCAGATCGCGAGGCTTCATGCCCGCAGGTTTGGCCAGCATCATGGCGATGTTGCTGGCGAAGTCGCCGTGGGTCTTGTCCTTGGCATTCTCCACCTGAATCGCTGGCGACAGGCCTTCTGGCAAGACGCCCTCGGTGACGAGTTGGCTCAGGGCTTGTTGAATCAGCTGGCGAATGGTGTCTTTCATGATGCTCTCTTTCGACCGCAAGCGCGGTGGCGCCTGGATGCGCGGGTGGAAAAACTGAGCATTATCCGTTGCCGGAGCCACCTTGCCAACCGCGTTGGCTATTGGGTTGTGAATCAGGGCCTGTTGGAGCGAGGCTTGCCCGCGAAAAACGATAACGCGGTCTGTCTGCAATACCGTAGTGACTGATTCGCGGGCAAGCCTCGCTCCTACAAGGTTCCATGTTTGCTGGGCGGCGGGGGAGCTCCTTGACATGCGTTCAATACAAATCCACCGGATCCACATCCAGCGACCATCGCACCTGTCGCCCGCTGGGCATCTGCTCAAGGGCCAGCAGCCAGGTGCTGAGTAGTTTATGCAGCGGCGCTCGGGCATTGGATTGCAGCAGCAATTGCGCTCGATAGCGACCGGCGCGGCGCTCCATGGGGGCCGGGACCGGGCCGAGCAGTTCGATGCCGCCCAGCTTCATGTCGATCAATAATTGTTCAGCTTCAGCGCATGCCTGATCCAGAAAGCCTTCGGCCTGCCCCGGTTTGTGGGCTTCGGCGCGCAGCAACGCCAGGTGCGAAAACGGCGGCAGGCCAGCGGCGCGACGCTCGCTCAAGGCTTGCTCGGCAAAGGCGAAATAACCCTGCTCAGTCAGTTGGATAAGCAGCGGGTGGTCGGCCAGGTGCGTCTGAATGATCACACGCCCCGGTTCTTCGGCCCGACCGGCGCGCCCCGCAACCTGCACGATCAACTGCGCCATACGCTCGCTGGCGCGAAAATCGCCGGAAAACAGGCCGCCATCGGCGTCCAGAATTGACACCAGCGTAACGCGCGGAAAGTGATGCCCCTTGGCGAGCATTTGCGTGCCGACCAGAATGCACGGCTGGCCGCGCTGAATGGTGGCGAACAGTTGATTCATGGCGTCTTTGCGCGAGGTGCTGTCGCGATCGACGCGCAGCACCGGGTAATCGGGAAACAGAATCCCAAGCCGTTCTTCGGCACGCTCGGTACCTGCGCCTACCGGGCGCAAATCCACCTTGCCGCACGACGGGCACTGGCGCGGCACGCGCTCGACATGGCCGCAGTGGTGGCAGCGCAATTCGCCGGAGCGCTGGTGCACAGTCATCCGCGCGTCGCATCTCGGGCAGCCCGATAGCCAGCCGCAGTCGTGGCACAGCAGCGTCGGGGCAAACCCGCGGCGGTTGAGGAACACCAATACTTGCTGCCCTGCGGCAAGGGTCTGGCCGATGGCTTGTTGCATCGGGCCCGAGATGCCGCTGTCCAGCGGACGGCTTTTGACATCCAGACGCAGGAACTTCGGCTGCTGCGCACCACCGGCGCGCTGATTCAGGCGCAGCAGGCCATAGCGGCCGGTGTAAGCGTTGTGCAGACTTTCCAGTGAGGGCGTCGCCGAACCCAGCACGATGGGGATGTTTTCCTGGCGCGCACGCACCAGTGCCAGATCCCGGGCGTGATAACGCAGACCTTCTTGCTGTTTATAGGAGCCGTCGTGCTCCTCGTCGATGATGATCAGGCCAGGATTCTTCATCGGTGTGAACAGCGCCGAGCGGGTGCCGATAATAATGTCGGCCTCGCCGTCCCTCGCCGCCAGCCAGGCGTCGAGCCGCTCACGGTCATTGACAGCCGAGTGCACGAGAGCGATACGCGCATTGAAGCGTTGCTCGAAACGGGCCAGGGTTTGCGGGCCGAGGTTGATCTCAGGGATCAGCACCAGCGCCTGCTTGCCTGCTTCAAGGGTTTCGCGGATCAGCTGCAAGTAGACTTCGGTCTTGCCGCTGCCGGTAACGCCAGCCAGCAGGAACGCGTGAAAACTGTCGAAACCGGCACGAATCGCCTCGCAGGCGGCGCGTTGTTCCGTATTGAGGGGCAACTCCGGCTGCGCCAGCCAGTGTTCGTGGCGCGCCGCCGGGGCATGGCTGCGCACCTCCACCTGGACCAGCTCTTTGGCCAGCAGCAGGTTGAGGCTTTCCTTGTTGAGCATCAATTTGCTCAACAGTTGATGCGCTACGCCATGGGGGTGTTGCGCCAGCGTGGTCAATGCTTCGCGCTGCTTGGGTGCCCGTGCGATACGCGGGTCGTCGACGCTGGCGTGGGGGGCTACTTGCCAGAAGCGCTCCTGGCGCGATTCTGCGGGTTCGCCCTGACGCAACAGCACCGGCAACGCCCAGCTCAGGGTGTCACCGAGGCTGTGCTGATAATACTGGGAGGTCCACAGGCACAGCTTGAACAGCGAGGGCGGCAACGGCGCATGTTCATCCAGCAGGGCGATGGCCGGTTTGAGCTTGTCGGCAGGAACTTCGCTGTGGTCGGCGATCTCGATCAGGATGCCGATCATCTCCCGACGGCCGAATGGCACTCGCAGGCGCATGCCCGGCTGCAGCGCACTGCGCAATACTCCGGCGGGGGCACGGTAGTCGAACAGGCGCCGCAATGGCGAGGGCAGGGCAAGGCGCAGTATGGCGTCGGGCACGCGGGGTTTCCCTGTTACGGTCTGTGACGGATGCGCGATCTTAGCAGACGTCAGCAGACGACCGGTTTAAAGGTTCGCTTGCGTGATCTGGATTGTCTGTTAATATTCGCGGCCTATTTACGTGCGGTATTCAACAATCGTGTTGGATGGCGGCACGCTAGCCCGAGGAAGTACCGATGAAAGCTGATATCCATCCAGTTTACGAAGCCATTGACGCTACTTGCAGCTGCGGCAATGTCATCAAAACCCGTTCGACTCTCGCCAAGCCTCTGAGCCTTGACGTTTGCAACGAGTGCCACCCGTTCTACACCGGCAAGCAGAAGACGCTTGACGTTGGCGGCCGTGTTGACAAGTTCAAATCGCGCTTCGGTGCGTTCGGTGCGACCAAAGCTCCTGCTGCTGCAGAGTAAGGTTGGCCGATCTGGAAAATCCAACGGGTTTCTCCAGGCTGCTTAAAAAGGCGTCCCTCGCGGGCGCCTTTTTTGTGGCCGCTATTTGGCTGCCTGCTGCGCAAGCGCTGTGCACTGCGCCAGCTTCCCTGCCGGCGGCTCAGGTCGAGCGTGTGGTCGACGGCGATACGCTGCGCCTGAGCGACGGGCGCAATGTGCGCATGGTCGGCCTCAATACGCCCGAGACCGGTAAGAAAGGTCAGTCTGCCGAGCCTTTTGCCGAAGCTGCCATGCGACGCTTGCAGGCATTGGTCGCTGAAAGTGATGGTCAGGTCAGCCTCGCTGTCGGTCAGCAGGGCAAGGATCGCTACGGCCGGGTGCTGGCCAATGTTTATGGCCGCAACGGCGCCAACCTGGAAGCGCAGCTCCTCAGCGAAGGGTTGGGCTATCTCGTGGCGGTCTGGCCCAATGTCGCGCTGGTTGATTGCCAGCTCGCGGCTGAGCGGGTCGCCCGTGCAGCACGGCTCGGCTTGTGGCGCAATTCGCCGGTGCAACCCGCGGCGCAGATCGACAAGGGCGGCTTTGCTCTGCTTGCCGGGACCGTCGCCCGTGTCCAGCGCAATGGCGGTGGTCTCTGGATCGAGTTGCAGGACGGCCCTGTGCTGCGAATTGCCCCTGAGCTGATCAGCCAGTTCGATGCTGCTGCCCTGCAGCGCATGAAAGGCCAGCGCGTCGAAGCCCGAGGCTGGGTGGTCGACCGCTCGCGGCGTGGGGGCCTCAAGGAGGGGCAATCGCGCTGGATGATGCCGATTACACATCCTGCAATGCTTGATGCTTCCGCTCGTTGAGTGGCACTGCACCCGTAGGAGCGCGCTTGCCCGCGATAGCGGTGGTTCAGTCGACAAATGATTGCCTGACCGAATGCTATCGCGGGCAAGCGCGCTCCTACAGGGCCATGTCTGCTGTGCGACAGTAGTGTTGTGTCAGATGGACGGCGATTCGCAGCCTTCGGCAGCTCCTGGAAATTAGTCGCTCGCAGATGCAACACCCTCAATCTAAGCGTAAAGTCGTAGCCCCCGCCCCTTGACAGTAGTGACTGACCAGTCTTGTTAGGACTTTGCATCTTGCGTATCCTCGGCGGTCCGTCTGTCCCACAGTAAAAAAAGCGGAATGCCCACATGTCTGATTTGAAAACTGCTGCGCTTGAATATCACGCCAATCCTCGTCCGGGGAAGCTGAGCGTCGAACTCACCAAGCCAACCGCAACTGCTCGTGATCTGGCCCTGGCATACAGCCCTGGCGTCGCCGAGCCGGTGCGTGAAATCGCCCGTGATCCTGAGCTGGCTTACAAATACACCGGCAAAGGCAACCTGGTAGCAGTTATTTCCGACGGCACCGCTATCCTCGGCCTTGGCGATCTGGGCCCACTGGCTTCCAAGCCGGTCATGGAAGGTAAAGGCGTTCTGTTCAAGCGTTTCGCCGGCATTGATGTGTTCGACATCGAAGTCGATTCGGAAAGCCCGCAAGCCTTCATCGACACCGTCAAGCGCATTTCCATTACCTTTGGCGGCATCAACCTCGAAGACATCAAGGCACCTGAGTGCTTCGAGATCGAGAAAGCCCTGATCGAACAATGCGACATCCCGGTTTTCCACGATGACCAGCACGGCACCGCGATCGTTACTGCGGCCGGCATGATCAACGCACTGGAAATCGTCGGCAAAACCCTGGAAGACGCCAAGATCGTCTGCCTGGGCGCTGGCGCTGCGGCCATCTCCTGCATGAAGTTGCTGGTGAGCATGGGCGCTAAAATCGAAAACATCTTCATGGTTGACCGCACCGGCGTGATCCACTCCGGCCGTACCGACCTGAACCAGTACAAGGCAGTGTTCGCTCACGCTACTGAGAAACGCACCCTGACTGACGCGCTGGATGGCGCCGATGTGTTCGTGGGTCTGTCGGGTCCAAACCTGCTCAGCCCTGAAAACCTGAAGCTGATGGCCAAGGATCCAATCGTGTTCGCCTGCTCGAACCCGGATCCGGAAATCTCTCCTGAGCTGGCTCACGCTACGCGCAGCGACGTGATCATGGCGACCGGCCGTTCGGACTACCCGAACCAGGTCAACAACGTGCTGGGCTTCCCGTTCATCTTCCGTGGTGCCCTGGACGTTCGCGCCAAGCGCATCAACGAAGAAATGAAGATTGCTGCGGCCAACGCCCTGCGTGAACTGGCCAAACTGCCAGTGCCTCAGGAAGTCTGTGATGCCTACGGTGGTATCAAACTGGAATTCGGTCGTGAGTACATCATCCCGAAACCAATGGATACCCGCTTGCTGGGCCTGATCGCCGATGCCGTTGCCAAGGCAGCCATCGAGAGCGGCGTTGCCACCCTGCCGTATCCAAAGCACTACCCGCTGACCAGCGTTGAAGATGTTTTTAACGGCTAAACGCTGATTCGCGAACACAAAAAACCCTGCAGCGATGCAGGGTTTTTTTGTGGCTTTGATTGTTGGAGCGAGGTTTGTGTGGGAGCGGGTAAATGGCGTTAGAACAAATCGATCGGCGCTGACTCATCCGCTGGCAACGGACTGCCCGGCGCACTGCCGCCCAGTTCGTTGACGCTTGGCGGTGTGTCTTCGCTCTTGAACAGTTCGAAGAACGCATTCGGCGTACTTGGCGTTGCGGCGCGACCACTGATTGGATCGACCCGCAGGCTGAGAATGCCGTCCGGTTCGACCTGTTGATGCGGCGGCCTGTCCTTGAGCGCAGCGCTCATGTAGTTCATCCAGATCGGCAGGGCAACCGTGCCGCCAAATTCGTGACGGCCCAGGCTCTCCGGCTGATCAAAGCCGGTCCAGACCGTGGTCACGTAATCCGCGTTGTAGCCGGTAAACCAGGCGTCCTTGGATTCGTTGGTGGTACCGGTCTTGCCCGCGATGTCAGGGCGGTTCATTGCCAGCGCACGGCGGCCAGTGCCGCGTTTGATGACGTCCTGCAACATGCTGTTGAGGATGAACGTGGTACGGCCGTCGACGATACGCGGTGCAACGGCTGGCGCTGTCGGGTCGACTGGCGGCGCAGGCGCTGGAACACCTTCGGTTGAGTTGGTGATCAGTGCCGGACCATTGGCGACCGCCACCGTTTTGGTGTCTGCGGCCATCGGGCTGTCCACGGCTGGAACGGTCGGTGGATTGGCTTCGAACAGCTTCACGCCGTCGCGGCTTTCAATGCTCTGGATCAGGTACGAGTTGACCTTGTAACCGCCGTTGGCGAAGGTGCTCCAGCCGCTGACGATTTCCATCGGCGTCAGGGTCGCGGTGCCCAGGGCCAGCGACAGGTTGCGCGGCAGATCGCTCTTGTTGAAGCCAAAGCGCGTCATGTAATCAATGGACGTGTCGATGCCCAGCTGTTGCAGCAGGCGGATCGAGACCAGGTTGCGCGACTTGTAGAGCGCTTCACGCAGGCGGATCGGCCCGAGGAACGTGTTGGTGTCGTTCTTCGGACGCCAGACCTTGTCCAGGTACTCGTCGACAAACACGATCGGCGCGTCGTTGACCAGGCTCGATGCGGTGTAGCCGTTATCCAGCGCGGCGCTATAAAGGAACGGTTTGAAGCTCGAACCCGGCTGACGCTTGGCCTGCAAGGCGCGGTTGTAGTTGCTCTGCTCGAAGGCGAAACCACCGACCAGGGCGCGGATTGCACCGTTTTGCGGATCAAGGGATACCAGCGCACTTTGCGCGACGGGAATCTGACTGAATTCCAGTGTGCCGTCAGCCTGACGTTGCACACGAACCAGATCACCGACATGCGCTACGTCAGCCGGCTGCCTGGGGTTCGCCCCCAGACTGTTGGTGTTCAGATAAGGACGCGCCCACTTCATGCTCGCCCATTCAACGGTTTCTTCTTTTTCACCATTGCGGGTCAGGACGCGCAGGCCAGTCTTGTCGACCTGGCTGACGATGGCAGGCTCAAGCCCACTGATCGCGCGCTGCTTGGTCAGCTCCTGCGCCCAGCCTTCACGGGTCATGCCCGGGAAGCGGCTTTCAGGGCCACGGTAGCCGTGGCGCTGGTCGTAGTCGATCAAGCCTTCCTGGACCGCCGTGTTGGCGTGTTCCTGGAGGTCGCTCGGCACAGTAGTGGTCACCCGGAAGCCTTCTGTATAAGCATCGCTGCCATAACGACCGACCATTTCGGCGCGGGCCATTTCGGCGATGTAAGGGGCGTTAACTTCAGGCGTCGGTACGTGGTAGCTGGCGTTGATCGGCTCGTTGAGCGCGGTCTGGTAGGCGCTCTGATCAATCTTGCCCAGCTTGTACATGCGCCCCAGGATCCAGTCGCGACGCTCTTTGGCGCGGGCCGGGTTGGCCAGGGGGTTGAAGCGTGACGGCGCTTTGGGCAGACCGGCAATCATCGCCATTTGCGCCAGCGTCACGTCGCGAATCGATTTGCCGTAATACACCTGTGCTGCCGCTTCGATGCCATAGGCGCGGTTGCCCAGGTAGATTTTGTTGACGTACAACTCAAGGATTTCATCCTTGGTCAGTTGGCGCTCAATTTGCAGGGCCAGGAGTATCTCGGTGGTTTTCCGTGAAAAACTGCGTTCGCTGGTCAGGAAGTAGTTTTTTGCCACCTGCATGGTGATGGTGCTGCCGCCCGACTGGATGTGACCGCTTTTGACCAGTTGCGACGCCGCCCGCATCAGGCTGCCGGGGTCGACACCATAGTGATTGGCGAAGTTATCGTCTTCGGCAGAGAGCAGGGCATTGATGAAATTAGGCGGGATTTCGGCAAAACGGATCGGGGTACGGCGCATTTCGCCAAACTCCGCGATCAACTTGCCATCACTGCTATACACTCGCAGCGGAATTTGCAGCTGAATGCTGCGCAACGCCTCCACGGACGGCAGGTTGGGGCTCAAATACAGGAAGGCGCCGCTCAGACCGAGCAGTAACGCACAGAATACGGCGACGAGAGACCACCACAGAAACTTCAGCAGGCGTATCAAGGCTTTTTATTTTCCAGAAAAAAGAACAGAAAAAAGAATGGGTTAAGCATCAGCATTTACAACCGGACACGCCTTGAAGCTTGGTTAAACGAAAAAAACGCTCGGCATTATAAGCATTTTTCGTCTCCGAGCGTGATTTGCGCTACTGTCAAGACTGCCGACAGCGGCGTTAGACAATAAATATTCCGTAAGTGACGGAAACTCATAGGAAATAGGTTGTGTTCGAACTCTTTAGTAAGAAGGCCAACACCCTTCTAGGGATCGATATTAGCTCTACATCGGTAAAACTCCTTGAGTTGAGTCGTTCCGGCACTCGCTACAAAGTCGAGTCTTACGCGGTCGAGCCGCTGCCCGCCAATGCCGTGGTCGAGAAAAACATTGCCGAGCTTGAAGGCGTCGGTCATGCCTTGTCGCGTGTTTTGGTCAAGGCGCGGACCAGCGTCAAATCCGTGGCGGTTGCTGTCGCCGGTTCGGCGGTGATCACCAAGACCATCGAGATGGATGCCGGGCTTTCCGATGACGACATGGAAAACCAGCTGAAAATCGAAGCTGACCAATACATTCCCTACCCCCTCGAAGAAGTGGCCATCGATTTCGAAGTCCAGGGCTATTCGGCGCGCAACCCCGAGCGCGTTGAAGTGCTGCTTGCCGCCTGCCGCAAGGAAAACGTCGAAGTGCGCGAGGCTGCGCTGGCCATGGCGGGCCTGACCGCTAAGGTCGTGGACGTCGAGGCGTATTCGCTGGAGCGCGCTTTTGGCCTGCTGTCGGCCCAGTTGGGCAATGGTCATGATCAGTTGACCGTTGCAGTGGTCGACATCGGCGCCACCATGACCACGCTGAGCGTGCTGCACCACGGGCGCATCATCTATACCCGCGAGCAGTTGTTCGGCGGCCGTCAGCTGACCGAGGAAATCCAGCGCCGCTATGGCCTGTCCATGGAAGAAGCGGGGCTCGCCAAGAAGCAGGGCGGCCTGCCGGACGATTACCTGACCGAAGTCTTGCAGCCTTTCAAGGATGCCGTTGTTCAGCAGGTTTCCCGCTCACTGCAATTTTTCTTCGCCGCAGGGCAGTACAACGCCGTGGACTACATCATGCTCGCCGGTGGTACCGCCTCGGTTGCCGGGCTCGACAATCTGGTTCAGCAGCGCATCGGCACACCTACCATGGTTGCCAACCCGTTTGCCGACATGGCGCTCAGTTCCAAGGTTAACGCCGGTGCTCTGGCCAGTGATGCTCCCGCTCTCATGATCGCCTGCGGTCTGGCCTTGAGGAGCTTCGACTGATGGCTCGGATCAACCTTCTCCCGTGGCGTGAGCAACTGCGCGAAGAGCGCAAGAAACGCTTCCTGACGATCATGGTCGGCGTGCTGGTCGCCTCCGTGGGTGTGCTGTTCATGGCGGATCGCTATTTGAGCAGCGCTATCGATCACCAATTGGCACGCAACGCTTTCATCCAGAAGGAAGTGGGTCAACTGGACGTGCGAATCAAGGAAATCAGTGATTTGAGATCACGCCGCAAACAGTTGCTGGAACGCATGAAGATCATTCAGGACTTGCAGGGCAATCGGCCGATCATTGGTCGTGTCTTCGATCAGATGGCGCGCACCCTGCCCGACGGCGTTTATTTTTCTGAAGTGAAGATGGTCGGCAATCTCATCAGCATCAGCGGGGCTGCGGAGTCCAACAATCGGGTCTCCGACCTGATGCGTAACCTGGATGCATCAGACTGGATGGAGGCGCCAAGCCTGACCGAAGTCAAGGCGACCACAACGGGCGCGGTTGACCAGGCCAACGTGTTTCAGCTGACGGTTCGCCAGACCCAGCCTGCGGTTGAAGGAGCCAAGCCATGAGTCTTTCGGAATCTCTGGAAGGGCTGCGCAGGATCGACATCGGCGACCTGGACATGAACAACCTGGGCTCCTGGCCCGTGGCGGTGAAAGTCATATCAGGCGTGCTGGTCACGGCGCTGGTGCTGACCCTGGGTTACTTCTTTTTCATTCAGGACATGGAAGCCCAACTCGATGCCGCCCTTAATAACGAGGCCGCACTCAAGGAGCAGTACACCACCAAGGCGTTCCAGGCTGCCAACCTTGAGCCGTACAAGGTGCAGATGACGGAGATGGAGAACACCTTTGGAGCCTTGCTGCGCCAGTTGCCCAGCGACACCGAGGTGCCCGGCCTGCTGGAAGACATCACCCGTACGGGCCTGGGCAGTGGACTGGATTTTGAAGAAATCAAATTGCTCCCCGAGGCCGCGCAGCAGTTTTACATTGAGCTGCCGATACAAATCACGGTGGTCGGCGCCTATCACGACCTGGCGACGTTTGTCAGTGGTGTTGCCAGCCTGCCGCGGATCGTGACCCTGCATGATTTCGATATCAAGCCGGTCGAGGGTGCCAATCCCGGCAAGCTGCGCATGAGCATTCTGGCCAAGACTTATCGCTACAACGATGAAGGGTTGAAGAAATGAGGGCGGCGCGATTGTTGTGCGTCAGCGTGGCATTGCTGGGGTTGGCCGGTTGTGACAATGACAGGTCGTTCAGTGACCTGAGCACCTATATGGACGAGGCGCGTACCCGGCCTACCGGCACCATCGAGCCATTACCGAAGTTTCGCCCCTATCAGGCGTTCACGTATAACGCGGCGAACCTGCGCAGCCCGTTTCAGCCACCGGTGAAAGTCGATCTGGTCAATCGTCAGAAAGGCTCGCGACTGGTCAAGCCTGACGAAACCCGGCCCCGGCAGTTCCTTGAAGGCTTCAATATAGAAGCCTTTGAAATGGTCGGCACCATGGCCAATGAAACCGGCACGTTCGCCTTGCTCAAAGGCGCAGGCGGTGTACATCGGGTCAAGGTGGGCGACTATCTGGGGCGCAACAATGGCCGTATCGTTTCTATCAACGATTCTGCAGTGGATGTCGTTGAAATCGTTCCTGACGGAGAGGGGGCATGGTTGGAAAGGCCGCGCAGTATTTCCTTGAAAGAACGCTCATGAATTGGGCAAAGCCAAGCACGCAAAACACCCTCGGGTTCGCAGGACGGAAAATGATCATGACCAGGATTTTCTCGATTATCGGTGTATCGCTATGGATGGCGATGGTGTCACCGGTTCTCCAGGCCGCCAATCTCAAAACACTGGACGTCGCTGCGCTGCCGGGAGACCGGATCGAGCTCAAGCTGACCTTCGATGGGCCTGTGCCTGCGCCGACCGGCTACACCACTGAGCAACCGGCGCGTATTGCGCTGGACCTGCCAGGCGTATCCAGCCAGCTGGCGACCAAGAGTCGCGAACTGGGCACCGGCAATGCGCGCAGTCTGGTCGTGGTCGAAGCCAAGGATCGCACCCGGGTCATCGTCAACATGACGACGTTGGTGCCGTACAGTTCGCGTGTCGAGGGTAACCGCCTGTTCGTGGTCATTGGCCAGGGCGCATCGGCCGCCCAGGCTTCACAGCCGACCACCGCTGCAGGCGCAGCCCGGGTCAGCGTGCCGCCAACGCCAGCCGCCCGGCCAAAGCCTGCCGCGCCGGTAGGCAAAGCCATTCGCAATATCGACTTTCAGCGCGGTGAGCTCGGTGAAGGCAATGTGATCATTGACCTGACCGATCCAGGCGTTGCCCCCGACATTCAGGAACAGGGCGGCAAGATTCGTGTTGATTTCGCCCGAACTCAGGTCCCGGAACGGCTGCGCGTGCGCCTGGATGTCAAAGACTTCGCGACCCCGGTGCAGTTCGTCAATGCCAGTGCAACCGGGGACAAGGCCAGCGTGGTCATCGAGCCCTCCGGTGCCTACGACTATTCCGCCTATCAGGCAGACGGCAAGCTGACGATCAGCGTGCGGCCATTGACCAACGAGGATCTGGACCGCCGCAACACAGAGAAACCGGCCTACAGCGGCGAAAAACTGTCGCTGAACTTCCAGGACATCGACGTGCGCTCGGTGCTGCAGCTGATCGCCGACTTCACCAGCCTCAACCTGGTGGCCAGTGACACGGTGCAAGGCGGAATCACCTTGCGTCTGCAAAACGTGCCATGGGATCAGGCGCTGGACCTGGTACTGAAAACCAAGGGCCTGGACAAGCGCAAGATTGGCAACGTGTTGCTGGTCGCGCCGGCTGACGAGATCGCCGCCCGTGAGCGTCAGGAGCTGGAATCCCTCAAGCAGATCGCCGAACTGGCGCCACTGCGCCGTGAACTGCTGCAGGTCAACTACGCCAAGGCCGCTGACATCGCCAAGCTGTTCCAGTCGGTGACCAGTGCCGAGTCGAAAATCGACGAGCGTGGCTCGATTACCGTTGATGACCGGACCAACAACATCATTGCCTACCAGACTCAGGATCGTCTCGACGAGTTGCGGCGCATCGTTTCGCAGCTGGATATCCCGGTGCGTCAGGTGATGATCGAGGCGCGCATCGTTGAAGCGACCGTCGGTTATGACAAAGAGCTGGGCGTGCGTTGGGGCGGCTCCAGCACCCGAGGCAACTTTACCGCCGGTGGCGGCACTCAGCAGCCGACGACCTTGACCGGCCAGAGTACCTCGGCCCCTTATGTCGACCTCGGCGCAGCTAACGCAACGTCGGGTATCGGCATCGCGTTCCTGACCGATAACACCTTGCTCGACCTCGAATTGAGCGCCATGGAGAAGACCGGCAACGGTGAAGTGGTGTCGCAACCCAAGGTTGTCACCTCGGACAAGGAAACCGCCAAGATCCTCAAGGGCACCGAGATTCCGTATCAGGAATCCAGTTCCAGCGGCGCGACCACGGTCTCCTTCAAGGAAGCTTCACTGTCTCTGGAAGTGACCCCGCAGATCACGCCGGATAACCGCATCATCATGGAGGTCAAGGTCACCAAGGATGAGCCGGATTACCTCAATGCGGTGCTCGGTGTGCCGCCGATCAAGAAAAACGAAGTCAACGCAAAAGTGCTGGTGGCCGATGGCGAAACGATCGTAATCGGTGGTGTTTTCTCTAATACGCAAAGTAAAACGGTCGATAAGGTGCCATTTCTCGGCGATGTGCCGTATGTTGGCCGCCTTTTCCGGCGCGACGTGGTCTCGGAAGCAAAATCCGAGCTGCTGGTGTTTCTTACCCCGCGTATCATGAACAACCAGGCGATTGCTGTGAGTCGTTGATTCTGTGCGAAATTTAATACTTGTAGGGCCGATGGGGGCTGGCAAAAGCACCATCGGCCGTTTGCTGGCCAAAGAGCTACGTCTGCCGTTCAAGGATTCCGACAAGGAAATTGAACTGCGCACCGGCGCCAATATCCCGTGGATCTTCGATAAAGAAGGTGAACCGGGCTTTCGTGATCGCGAGCAGGCCATGATCGCTGAGCTGTGCGGTGTCGATGGCATCGTGCTGGCAACTGGTGGTGGCGCTGTCATGCGCAGCGAGAATCGTCAGGCGCTGCATCAAGGCGGACGGGTGGTGTACCTGCACGCCTCGGTGGAGCAGCAAGTCGGGCGCACCGCCCGCGATCGTAATCGCCCGCTGCTGCGCACCGCTGACCCGGCCAAAGTGCTGCGTGAGCTGCTGGAGCTGCGCGACCCGCTTTACCGGGAGATCGCCGATCTGGTGATTGAAACCGACGAGCGGCCGCCGCGGATGGTAGTTATTGACATCCTGGCGCGATTGGCAGAGCTTCCTCCCCGTTAAAGCACAGGCGTAAATGCGCTATTCTTGTCGACCTCAAAAAGTCGGGCGAGATATGGCCTTGAGCCACTCCTGCCCATGGGCGCCAGCGTTGCTCATACATAAGCATTCGGTAATCAATGTGGGGAAAAATGCAGACACTTAAGGTCGAGCTTGAAGAGCGCAGCTACCCGATTCACATCGGCGAAGGGTTGTTGGACCGCCTCGAATTACTGGCCCCGCATATCGTCGGCCGGCAAGTGGCGATTGTCTCCAACACCACTGTGGCCCCGCTTTACCTTGAGCGACTGACCCGCACCCTGGCGGGCTACAACGTATTGCCGGTGATTCTTCCCGATGGTGAGGCGTTCAAGAACTGGGAAACCCTGCAAACCATTTTCGACGGCCTGCTGAGTGCTCGCCACGATCGTCGGACCACGGTGATCGCCCTGGGCGGCGGAGTGATCGGCGACATGGCGGGCTTTGCGGCTGCCTGCTACCAGCGTGGTGTCGCCTTTATCCAGATCCCCACGACGTTGCTGTCGCAGGTCGATTCATCGGTCGGTGGCAAGACGGGCATCAACCATCCGCTGGGCAAGAACATGATTGGCGCGTTCTACCAGCCGGGCGTCGTGCTCATCGATACCACCAGCCTCAATTCCCTGCCCGCCCGCGAGTTGTCGGCCGGATTGGCGGAAGTCATCAAGTACGGTCTGATCTGCGACGAGCCGTTTCTGACCTGGCTTGAAGAAAACGTCGAGCGCCTGCTTGACCTGGACCAGGCGGCATTGACGGTCGCCATCGAACGCTCCTGCTCCGCCAAGGCGTTGATTGTCGGTGCAGACGAGCGTGAGTCGGGCGTACGTGCCACGCTGAACCTGGGGCATACGTTCGGCCATGCCATCGAAACGCATATGGGTTATGGCGTGTGGCTGCACGGCGAAGCTGTGGCGGCTGGCATGGCGATGGCGCTGGAAATGTCCTCGCGCCTCGGCTGGATCAGCGCGCAGGATCGTGATCGTGGCATCCGTCTGCTGCAGCGTGCCGGCTTGCCGGTAGTGCCGCCACAAGACATGACGCCCGAGCATTTCCTCGAACACATGGCGGTCGACAAGAAAGTCATCGACGGTCGCATCCGTCTGGTGTTGCTCAGCCGCCTCGGCGAAGCAGTGATCACCGACGAATATCCGAAAGAAGTTTTACAGGCCACGCTGGTTGCGGATTACCGCGCTCTCGTGGATCAGCTCAGAGGTTAATGAAAATCCATGACTAGTTTGCACGCCGACGAGGCCTTTCTCGGCCATTACCAGTTGAGTCATGACCCCTTTGCTGCGCGGGTGCCCGGCTTCAAGTTTTTCCCGGCGCAGCGTAAGCCCGTATTGGGTCAGCTCCATCATCTGGCGCGTTATAGCCAGCTGTTGCTGGTCGTCACCGGCCCCCAGGGCAGCGGCAAGACGCTGCTGCGCCAGGCCCTGGTTGCCAGCACCAACAAGCAATCGGTTCAGAGCGTTGTGGTTTCGGCGCGTGGCGCCAGCGATGCCGCTGGTGTTTTGCGCCAGGTCGCCCAGGCCCTGAACGTCGCCCAGGCAGAGATGCAGGCCATCCTGTCGCAGATCGTGCAACTGGCCCTGACCGGCCAGGAAGTCTATTTGTTGGTGGACGACGCCGAACAACTGGGCGAATCGGCACTCGAAGCCTTGCTCGGTCTGGCTGATGGAACGCCTGAAGGTCGCCCGCATGTGTTTCTGTTTGGTGAAGCTTCACTGATCGATCGTCTGGAGCAGTTGTGTGCCGACGCCGAAAGTGAAGGCGAGCGCTTTCATGTCATCGAGCTGGCGCCCTATACCGAAGACGAAACCCGCGAGTATCTGGAGCAGCGCCTTGAGGGTGCTGGCCAAGGGATTGAATTATTCACGGCTGAGCAAATTACCGATATTCACGAGCATTCCAGTGGTTGGCCAGGGGCTATCAACCAGGTTGCACGTGACTCAATGATCGAAGCGATGATCGCTAGCCGTTCGGCGGTCAAGCGCCCTAGTGTGGGATTTAAAATGCCGAAGAAATACATATTGGCCCTGGGTGGCGTGGTAGTGGCCGGCGTATTGGCTGCAGTGCTGATCCCGGGTCGTGGCGGCAACACCAATGCCCCCACGACACAGCCTGCCAACGCCCAGGCGCAATTGCCGCTGGGGCAGGGCACGCCAAGCGCCCAGCAGTCGAACAATGGTGGCCCGGCCATCGAGTTCGCGGGTAACTCGCAGCCGATGCCGTTGCCGCTGGTGGGTAATTCGCAGCCGGTCATGCGCGGTCCGTTGGCAGAAGCCGCCGGTTCTGGCGATGGCGACGATGACGGCGTGCCGGTCTCGTCCATCGAGCGTCCGCCTACCGTGACCACCACCGCGCCGCCTGCTGGCGTTGCGGCAGGTCCTGCAGCGGCTCCGGCAGCTCCACGTTCTTCCATCGCGCCACCTCCGGCCGCGGCCAAGCCTGCGCCTGCCCAGGCAGCAACGCCTGCGCCGGCCGCCAAGCCAGCTCCGGCACCGACTCAGGTTGCTGCGGCCAAGCCTGCACCCGCCGCAGCGGCCAAACCCGCAGCGGGCGGTAGCTGGTACAGCACGCAGGCGCCGGGCCGCTACGTGGTGCAGATCCTTGGCACCAGCTCGGAAACCACCGCTCAGGCATTCGTTGCCGAGCAGGGCGGCGAGTACCGTTATTTCAAGAAATCGCTGCAGGGCAAGCCGCTGTATGTGATTACTTACGGTAACTTTTCCGACCGCGCTGCCGCCCTGGCAGCCATCAAGGTATTGCCAGCGAAGGTTCAGGCTGGTAAACCTTGGCCTCGTACTGTCGCCAGCATCCAACAGGAGCTCGGCGCAGCTCGCTGAAGTCGCAGCGGCCTTATCCGGGCCGCTCACCCCAGCAACCCTGATTTGACCTCAAGCGTGCTGCCAAAGGGCAGCGCGCCTTGTGGTGTCTGCGTTACGGGCACCCCGCAAATTCAGCGCGCTTCTAGTCAGATTGATAAAAAAGCTTTTGACTAGCACAGCATCCAGCTATAAACGTTCATAAATGCGACACGAATTTACGACTGTTCGTCGTTAAATTTGTGAGGCTTTGTGTCGCTGTGTACAATGACCTCCCTTTTGCCCCCGCCAAGCTGGCGTACGTTCAGCGCGATAGGTAACTGGTTGAATTGAAAAGAAATTTGCCTCGAATAGAGGCAGCCTGGTGAGAAAGTGTCTATGAAAGCAGGTCTGTACCATCCGGATGAATTCAAGGATAACTGTGGTTTCGGCCTGATTGCTCACATGCAGGGCGAGCCCAGTCATCACCTGTTGCAGACGGCCATTCAGGCCCTGACCTGCATGACCCACCGTGGCGGGATCAACGCTGACGGCAAGACCGGTGACGGTTGCGGGCTGTTGATTCAGAAGCCGGACGCCTTTCTGCGCGCCGTTGCCAAAGAGCACTTCGGCAACGAGCTGCCGCGTCAGTACGCCGTGGGCATGGTCTTCCTCAATCAGGACGACGCCCGGGCTGAAGCCGCTCGCGAAAACATGAACCGCGAAATTCTCGCCGCTGGCCTGACCCTGGTCGGCTGGCGTCAGGTGCCGATCGACACCAGCGTCCTGGGTCGTCTGGCCCTGGAGCGTCTGCCGAAAATCGAGCAGGTATTCATTGGTGGTGAAGGCCTCAGCGACCAGGAAATGGCCATCAAGCTGTTCAGCGCCCGTCGCCGTTCATCGGTGGCCAACGCTGAAGACACCGATCACTACATCTGCAGTTTTTCCCACAAGACCATCATCTATAAAGGTCTGATGATGCCGCGCGACTTGACGGCATTCTTCCCTGACCTCAGCGACGAGCGCCTGCAGACCGCGATTTGCGTGTTCCACCAGCGTTTTTCGACCAACACCCTGCCGAAATGGCCGTTGGCGCAGCCGTTCCGCTTCCTCGCCCACAACGGCGAGATCAACACCATTACCGGTAACCGCAACTGGGCTCAGGCCCGTCGCACCAAGTTCGCCAACGAACTGATTCCGGATCTGGACGAGCTGGGCCCGCTGGTCAACCGCGTAGGCTCGGACTCCTCCAGCATGGACAACATGCTCGAACTGATGGTCACCGGCGGCATCGACCTGTTTCGTGGCGTGCGCATGATCATTCCGCCAGCGTGGCAGAACGTTGAAACCATGGACCCCGATCTGCGGGCGTTCTATGAGTACAACTCCATGCACATGGAGCCGTGGGATGGCCCGGCTGGGGTGGTGATGACCGAAGGTCGTCACGCGGTCTGCCTGCTCGACCGCAACGGTCTGCGTCCGGCGCGTTGGGTCACCACCAAGAATGGCTATATCACCCTGGCGTCGGAAATCGGCGTCTGGGACTACAAGCCGGAAGACGTGATCGCCAAGGGCCGTGTCGGTCCGGGTCAGATCTTTGCCGTGGACACCGAAACCGGTCAGATCCTCGACACCGATGCCATCGACAACCGCTTGAAGTCGCGTCACCCGTACAAGCAATGGCTGCGCAAGAACGCCTTGCGCATTCAGGCGACCATCGAAGACAACGACCACGGCTCGGCTTTCTACAACGCCGACCAGCTCAAGCAGTACATGAAAATGTACCAGGTCACCTTCGAGGAGCGTGACCAGGTCCTGCGACCATTGGGTGAGCAGGGGCAGGAAGCGGTCGGTTCGATGGGCGATGACACGCCTATGGCGATCCTGTCGCAGCGCGTGCGTTCGCCTTACGATTATTTCCGCCAGCAGTTCGCGCAGGTGACCAACCCGCCGATTGACCCGTTGCGTGAAGCCATCGTCATGTCGCTGGAAATCTGCCTCGGTGCCGAGCGCAACATTTTCCAGGAGTCGCCGGAGCACGCGTCCCGCGTGATTCTCAGCTCGCCGGTTATTTCTCCGGCCAAGTGGCGCTCGCTGATGACCCTGGAACGTCCGGGTTTCGAACGCCAGATCATCGACCTGAACTACGACGAAAGCATTGGCCTGGAAGCGGCGGTGCGCAACATCGCTGATCAGGCAGAAGAAGCCGTGCGCGCCGGTCGCACCCAGATCGTCCTGACCGACCGTCATATCGCGCCAGGCAAGCTGCCCGCTCACGCGTCTCTGGCGGTCGGCGCTGTGCACCACCGCCTGACCGAAAAAGGTCTGCGCTGCGACAGCAACATCCTCGTTGAAACCGCGACCGCCCGCGATCCGCACCACTTTGCCGTGCTAATCGGCTTTGGTGCTTCGGCGGTGTATCCGTTCCTGGCTTACGAAGTGCTGGGCGACCTGATCCGCACCGGTGAAGTCCTGGGCGACCTCTACGAGGTGTTCAAGAACTACCGCAAAGGCATCACCAAAGGCTTGCTCAAGATCCTCTCGAAGATGGGCATCTCGACCATCGCGTCGTACCGTGGCGCGCAGTTGTTCGAGGCCATCGGCCTGTCCGAAGCGGTCTGCGACCTGAGCTTCCGTGGTGTGCCAAGCCGCATCAAGGGTGCGCGCTTCGTCGACATCGAAGCCGAGCAGAAGCTGCTCTCCAACGAAGCCTGGAGCCCGCGCAAGCCAATCCAACAAGGCGGTCTGCTCAAGTTCGTGTTTGGTGGCGAATATCACGCCTACAACCCGGACGTGGTCAGCATGCTGCAAGCTGCCGTACAGCAGGGCGACTACGCCAAGTTCAAGGAATACACCTCGCTGGTCGACAAGCGTCCGGTGTCGATGATTCGCGACCTGTTCCAGGTCAAGACCCTCGACACGCCGCTGGCCATCGACGAGATCGAGCCTCTGGCCGACATTCTCAAGCGCTTTGACTCGGCGGGTATCTCGCTGGGCGCCCTGTCGCCGGAAGCTCACGAAGCACTGGCCGAAGCCATGAACCGCCTGGGCGCACGCTCCAACTCCGGTGAGGGCGGCGAAGACCCCGCGCGCTACGGCACCATCCGCAGCTCCAAGATCAAACAGATCGCCACCGGCCGTTTTGGCGTGACCCCTGAGTATCTGGTCAACGCCGATGTGTTGCAGATCAAGGTCGCGCAAGGCGCCAAGCCGGGCGAGGGCGGGCAACTGCCGGGCGGTAAAGTCAACGGCCTGATCGCCAAGCTGCGTTATGCAGTGCCGGGGGTGACGCTGATTTCGCCACCGCCGCACCACGACATCTATTCCATCGAAGATTTGTCGCAGCTGATTTTCGACCTCAAGCAGGTCAACCCGGCGGCGCTGGTTTC
Source organism: Pseudomonas viridiflava (assembly GCF_900601905.1). Classification (GTDB taxonomy): domain Bacteria; phylum Pseudomonadota; class Gammaproteobacteria; order Pseudomonadales; family Pseudomonadaceae; genus Aquipseudomonas. The sequence continues at coordinate 125,352 of NZ_UWFA01000170.1, read as the reverse complement.
GGTCAAGCTTGTTGCCGAGGCGGGCGTCGGTACGATTGCTGCCGGTGTGGCCAAGGCCTACGCCGACCTGATCACCATTTCCGGCTATGACGGCGGTACCGGTGCATCGCCACTGTCGTCGATCAAATACGCGGGCGCTCCGTGGGAGCTCGGCCTGGCCGAAACCCACCAGACCCTGCGTGGCAACGACCTGCGCGGCAAGGTTCGGGTGCAGACCGACGGTGGTCTGAAAACCGGTCTGGACGTGATCAAGGCAGCGATTCTCGGTGCTGAAAGCTTTGGCTTCGGCACCGCGCCAATGATCGCCCTGGGCTGTAAATACCTGCGCATCTGCCACCTGAACAATTGCGCCACCGGCGTGGCGACCCAAAATGACAAGCTGCGCAAAGACCACTACATCGGCACCGTCGACATGGTGATCAACTTCTTCACCTACGTGGCCGAAGAAACCCGCGAGTGGCTGGCCAAGCTGGGCGTGCGTTCGCTGGAAGAGCTGATCGGCCGTACTGATCTGCTGGACATCCTGCCGGGCGAAACCGCCAAGCAGCAGCACCTGGACCTGACGCCGCTGCTGGGCAGCGACCACATCCCCGCGGACAAGCCTCAGTTCAGCCTGGTGGATCGCAACCCGCCGTTCGACAAAGGCCTGCTGGCCGAGCGCATGGTTGAAATGGCCAAACCGGCCATCGAAAGCATGGGCGGTGGCGAGTACGAACTGGATATCTGCAACTGCGACCGTTCCATCGGCGCACGGATTTCCGGCGAAATCGCCAAGCTGCACGGCAACCAGGGCATGAACAAGGCGCCGATCACCTTCCGTTTCAAAGGCACGGCAGGTCAGAGCTTCGGCGTGTGGAACGCCGGTGGTCTGAACATGTACCTGGAAGGCGACGCCAACGACTATGTCGGCAAAGGCATGACGGCTGGCAAGCTGGTCATCGTTCCGCCCAAAGGCAGCCCGTTCAAGACCCAGGACAGCGCCATCATCGGCAACACCTGTCTGTACGGCGCGACCGGCGGCAAACTGTTCGCGGCGGGTACAGCAGGCGAGCGCTTCGCGGTGCGTAACTCCGGTGCTCATACCATCGTGGAAGGCACGGGCGACCACTGCTGCGAATACATGACTGGCGGTTTCGTCTGCGTACTGGGCAAGACTGGCTACAACTTCGGCTCGGGCATGACCGGTGGTTTCGCCTACGTGCTGGACCTGGACAACTCCTTCGTTGACCGGGTCAACCACGAACTGGTTGAAATCCAGCGCATCAGCGGCGAAGCGATGGAGGCTTATCGCAGCCATCTGGAGCGTGTACTGGCTGAGTATGTCGAGGAAACCGACAGCGAATGGGGCCGTAACGTCTGGGAAAACCTCGACGACTACCTGCGCCGCTTCTGGATGGTCAAGCCCAAGGCAGCTTCGTTGAAGTCGTTGCTTTCCAGCACCCGCGCGAATCCGCAATAACTGCAGCCACAAGCGGCAAGCTTCAAGCCGCACGTTAACAGCAGTGCGCGAGTTGCCTGCGAATATGATTCTGGCAGTTTCAGGTTTGTCGCCTGAAGCTGTCATGTAGAGGTTCAAGAGAATGGCCGAACGTCTCAGTAACGACTTCCAGTTCATCGATGTCGGACGCAAAGATCCGAAGAAGAAACTGTTGCGTCAACGCAAGAAAGAGTTCGTGGAAATCTACGAACCTTTCAAACCCCAGCAGTCGGCCGATCAGGCTCACCGTTGCCTGGGGTGTGGTAACCCGTATTGCGAATGGAAATGCCCGGTTCACAACTTCATCCCCAACTGGTTGAAGCTGGTCGCCGAAGGCAACATCCTGGCGGCTGCCGAGTTGTCGCACCAGACCAACACCCTGCCGGAAGTCTGCGGTCGCGTGTGCCCGCAGGATCGCCTGTGTGAAGGCGCCTGCACCCTCAACGACGGTTTTGGCGCGGTGACCATCGGTTCGGTGGAGAAATACATCACCGACACCGCGTTCGCCATGGGCTGGCGTCCGGACATGTCCAAGGTCGTGTCGACCGGCAAGCGCGTGGCGATTGTCGGCGCAGGTCCTGCCGGTCTTGGCTGTGCCGACGTGTTGGTGCGCGGTGGCGTGACCCCGGTGGTGTTCGACAAAAACCCGGAAATCGGCGGCCTGCTGACCTTCGGCATCCCCGAGTTCAAGCTGGAAAAAACCGTCCTGAGCCATCGTCGCGAAGTCTTCACCGGCATGGGTATCGAGTTCCGCCTCAATACCGAAATCGGCAAGGACGTGACCATGGAGCAACTGCTCGAAGAATACGATGCCGTGTTCATGGGCATGGGCACCTACACCTACATGAAAGGCGGCTTTGCCGGTGAAGACCTGCCAGGCGTGCACGATGCGTTGGATTTCCTCATCGCCAACGTCAATCGCAACCTGGGCTTTGAAAAGTCGCCGGAAGATTTCGTCGACATGAAGGGCAAGAAAATCGTCGTGCTCGGCGGTGGTGACACGGCCATGGACTGCAACCGGACTTCGATCCGTCAAGGCGCCAAGTCGGTGACCTGCGCGTATCGTCGCGACGAAGAGAACATGCCGGGTTCGCGCAAGGAAGTGAAAAACGCCAAGGAAGAGGGCGTGAAGTTCCTCTACAACCGACAGCCCATCGCCATTGTTGGCGAAGATAAGGTTGAAGGCGTCAAAGTCGTCGAGACCCGTCTCGGTGAGCCCGATGCCCGAGGCCGTCGCAGCCCTGAGCCGATTCCGGGCTCCGAAGAGATCATCCCGGCTGATGCCGTGGTCATCGCGTTCGGCTTCCGTCCAAGCCCTGCAACCTGGTTCGAGCAGTTCAGCATCCAGACCGACAGCCAGGGCCGCGTGATCGCACCTGAACAGTCGCAGTACAAGCACCAGACCAGCAACCCGAAAATTTTCGCCGGTGGCGACATGGTGCGTGGTTCTGACCTGGTGGTGACCGCAATCTTCGAAGGCCGCAACGCGGCTGAAGGGATTCTGGATTACCTGGGCGTGTAAGACGAAAACGTAGAGCCCGTAGGAGCTCACGAGCAACGCGAGTCAGCGATAGCGCTATGCCAGATATACCGCCATCGCTGACTCGCGCTGCTGGAAAGCTCCTACGGGGACAGCGTCAATATTTGTAACAAGTGAGATTCACGACTGCCCGACCCGAATAAAAATAAATACCTTCGAGCCAACGCCAACAGCCCTGTCTCTTCAGCTTCATCCCCCTCTTCAAGTCCATCCGCGCCACTATCTGCTGGCGCGCCAACACCTTTTCAGCGTGTTTCCCCGACGTTTTTCCGTGCTCGGGACGAGCTAGGATTCGCCTCGATCCAGCGCAAAATCATCTGCCGGATTGATACAACCTTCCCCCACATGTCGCTATAAGGAAATAGCCATGTCTCAAGAAACAACTGCGTCCCCATCCTCAGCGGCTCAACAGCCGAACACCTCCACCCCAAGTCTGGCCGCCATGCGCGAGCACCGCGCACAGCAACAGGCAAACCTTATCCTTGATCAGTTTGCTGAACGCTTCACGCAGAGAGACTTCATACCCTTTGGTGGCGACAGTGTGCTGTTCGCTATGCTGACCCAGTTGCCGGACTGGTCGGCGGACACTGAGCTGGCCATCGTTGATGAGCACGGAGACGAAATCGCGTGTTATCTCAAAGGCAGCGATGCAGCCGTTATCCAGCATGCAGTCACCCTGGTGCAGCATGCAGATGGCACCTACACCGGATTGGGTAATACCAACACCTACGTTATCGAGCCGCTGTTTCATGGTGTATTCAGACAAATCCCTTCCGATTCTGATCTTGGCAGTGGCGGCGATGATTTCACCGACCATAGCCGGATCAGAGTCGTGCGCGAGCAAATCGCAGCGATGGCGCAAACCAGACGTGCGCAGCTACTGGACGCAATGCTGGCTGATGAGGATCTGTCGAAATCTGAGATGCAAGACGATGAGTCGAACCCATTCCTGCCTTTCTGGACACCTACACCCGAAGACCGATCGCTGACGTTGTGGGCATTGCGCGCGCTTAACCCGCAACTGCCCGTTGAGCGCCTGGAAGATCTGCTCAACGTCATGCCACTGACCCATGCCGAGGAAATCGACTTAATACATAACGACACATTGCCCGAAGCCTTTGCCCAGGCATTGGAAGATTCAAAGGCAGAGTGGACACTTAATCGGAACGGTGGCTTGTTGCATCCACCCTCCAATGATCTTGAGACAAACAGCGCGGTACCTGACTGGCTCAAGGGCCGTTCAGATGCGGACCGGTATCAGTGGAGTCGCGCACTGGGCGCCTATAACCAGGCAGTCCTCGACGCGAAAGCACCGGACTTGACTGATGTCGAGGTGGATGAAAATTCCAAACCGCTCTTTGACTACGCTCGTACCAAGCTGCGCGAGCGCCTGATTGCTGATCATGACCTGACGATTGAACCTGACGATGTGATCATCCACACCGTGCATACCCAGTTCACTGGATTTCTGATGAGTTCGGCTCGGGGGGCAGGGCCAGAGAACGCTGAAGTAGTAACCACGTTTGAGCAGCGAAGCCTCACGCAATTGAGCCTGAACAATATTGCGTTCACGGACTTTAAACTCCGGTATAAGGCCCAGGCCCGGCATTCCGTGAGCGGCCAGCCAATCGACGCGCTTACACCCTCCTATATTTATGATCTTGTTCGCGAGCTGGATGTAGGCCAAGCGTATTCAAACCTTGTGAAGTCGAGCCTGCTGACTTCCGCCCATGGGCGATTGTCTGCAGCGCGGTACGCACGGGTGATGCAGGCTCAAATGCGCCTTGATGCACTGGAAGCCAAAATGGCGGGAGACTTTCTGGAGGATGGAACCTCCCCAGCAGGCCAGGAAAATCGCGGGTACAAATGGGTCATGTCTGTTCTGGATCACCCTGTTGATGATGAGCATCGTGCCCGAGTTGAAGGCCATCAGATCCAGGTGCAAAAACTGCGGATTAACAGGATACAACTCGAAGGCCTATTGATCATCGGCGTGGCAACAACGGGTGCTGTTTCCCCCGTTGTGATCTATACACCCGACGCGCCTGATGGGAAATGCTTTCGTGAACTAGACAGGCTTGAGGGCTTGAGCGCAATGTTGCGTGATCCTTCCTTCAGGGATTACCTGGCAGGTATGGCTCCGCTCGATAAGCAGAGCGAGGTCAAAAAAGCACTGGGTGCCAAGTGGCGCACCCATACCACGGATAGTCAGCTCTGCACGGGAAACGTTTTTGAAGCGGCTTATGAAGCGCAGATCAATCGGATGCTTGAGGTAATCGACAAGTACACCAATACAACCGAAGAAGTTGATTGGGAAACTGTCTGGAAAATTCTCAAGATTGCGGGTGAGACGGTCTTGTCTTTTACGCCATTCAAAGTCGCATTTCCCATCGCTACCATACGCAGTACTTTTGCTGTAGCTCACGGCCTGCGCGACGCCGTCCAAGGCAACCAAAAAGATGCAGCGAGCTATTTTGTCGAAGCAGGACTTCTGCTGCTCGATTTGCTTCCCTATTCCAGAACATCCAAGGCAAAACCTCCAAAAATCAAACCTGTAGAGCCAAGGCATTTCATAGACAAGTACACGGGTGTCATTAATTTCGACGTCAGGCCGGCAATGCCTCAATTGCCAAGCGGCTCGAAGCTGCGCACCGATGGCTTTTACAACGGCGTCCATGAACAGGTTGTTAACGGCCAGTCGAGTTTCTACGTGGTGCGCCAACACAAGGCGTATCCTGTCCAGCCGGACCATACGAACAAGGTGTGGCGGATGATTGATCTGCGCCATCCGAATGCATCCGCTAAAACACCGATGTTCCCTGATGCGAACAATGTGTGGCGTTACCATCCACCTGGGGGTGCAGGGGGAGCGGTCTTCAAGCTGGATTTGTCAGGCTACAATCCAGCTGTGGACCCGTACAAGTTATTCAAGAAACGGGACTACCACTTGGCGGAAGCGCTAAAGGAAGCCATCGAGAAAATCAGGGTTGATGCCGAACTTAACTATCACTGTCACGGTTTTCATAATGTGGAGAAACTTAAATCTGCTACACAACCTGGCGTTAGGGAACAATATTTTACGTATGACATTACCAGCCCCAATTTGTCGAAAGGGCGTGGCAAGTGGCGTTTGAAAGTCAAGCAGCCGGCGGATAACAAGGGCATCCTCGTGTTTGTTGAAATCATGCCTTGGCATTGAATCCAGGCATTGATACGCAGGCGTCGCAGGAGCTGCCGAAGGCTGCGAAAGCGCGTCCGACAACTCAGTGGTTTGCCGAAAACAATCTGTAGGAGCGACCGGGGTGGCGCTCCACCTTGCTCGCGATAGGGTCGGCACGACCTTCAAACATCGTCGCGCCCACCATTTTTACGACTGCTTCGCAGCCGATCGTGAGCAAGCTCGCTCCTACCGGGCATTGCTTTTTAAATGGCCACCCCCGCGACAAATCGTCCCGATAGATAAAAGGCACGGCTCGGTCCGTGCCTTTTGCGGCTGCGTCTGAGAAAATGCCCGCACTTTTTTTGCGGATGCCGACATGACTGCCTTGAAGAACGACCGTTTCCTTCGTGCCCTGCTCAAGCAACCCGTAGATGTTACCCCTGTGTGGATGATGCGCCAGGCCGGCCGCTACCTGCCGGAATACCGCGCCAGCCGCGCCAAGGCCGGGGATTTCATGAGCCTGTGCATGAATCCGGAGTTTGCCTGCGAAGTCACCTTGCAACCGCTTGATCGCTATCCACACCTGGATGCGGCCATTCTGTTTTCCGACATTCTGACCATCCCCGATGCCATGGGCCTGGGCTTGTATTTCGAGACGGGCGAAGGCCCGCGCTTCAAGAAAACCGTCAACACCCTGGCTGATATCGAGGCCCTGCCGATCCCTGACGCGCAACAGGATCTGGGTTATGTGATGGATGCAGTCAGCACCATCCGCCGCGAGCTCAATGGTCGTGTGCCGTTGATCGGTTTTTCCGGCAGCCCCTGGACGCTGGCCACGTATATGGTCGAAGGCGGCTCGTCGAAAGACCATCGCAAGTCCAAGGCCATGCTCTATGAAAGCCCGCAGGCCATGCACTTGTTGCTGGATAAACTGGCTGACTCGGTCATCGCCTATCTCAACGGCCAGATCATGGCGGGCGCACAGGCCGTGCAGATTTTCGACAGCTGGGGCGGCAGTCTTTCCGATGCGGCGTATCAGGAGTTCTCCCTGGCCTACATGCAGAAGATCGTCAATGGCCTGATTCGCGAGAATGACGGGCGCAAAGTGCCGGTGATCCTGTTCACCAAAGGCGGCGGCTTGTGGCTGGAAAGCATGGCTGAAACCGGCGCCGATGCGCTGGGCCTGGACTGGACCACCAACATCGGTGACGCCCGCCGTCGTGTGGGTAGCAAGGTCGCGCTGCAAGGCAACATGGATCCGTCCGTGCTGTACGCCAGCCCGCAGGCGATCCGCGCTGAAGTGTCACGCATCCTCGCCAGCTACGGCAGCGGTGACGGCCACGTCTTCAACCTCGGCCACGGCATCACCCCGGAAGTCGACCCGGCTCATGCGGGCGCGTTCATCGAAGCGGTACACGAGCTTTCGGCGCAGTATCACGGGTGATTTGGGATCGGTCTCGCTCTGAATGGGAAAGCAAATCCTGTTGGAGCGAGGCTTGCCCGCGAACCAGGCGCCTCGGTATGCCAGATAGATCGCGTTATCGTTCATCGCGGGCAAGCCTCGCTCCAACAGGTCAGATGTTAGATTTGGCTTGCCACCTGCAACGGCGGTAATTTCTTCAGCTTCAACGCCACAGCCAGCGCAATCAGCAGCAGCACACCAATAAACGCCCCGATGCCGTTCCAGCCGCCGTAATGCCAGCACACCCCGCCCGCCGTTCCCGCCACACTTGAACCTGCGTAATAACTGAACAGGTACAGCGAAGAAGCCTGGCCCTTGGCTTTTAGTGCGCGGCGGCCGATCCAGCTGCTGGCGACTGAATGCGCGCCGAAGAAGCCAAAGGTAAACAGCAATACGCCGACGATCACCACCGAGAGGGGCTCGAACAGGGTCAGGGTAATGCCGACCAGCATCAGCACGATGACCGCCCACAGCACCTGACGCCGCCCGAGCCTGTCGGCCAGTGAGCCGATCTTCGCCGAGCTGTAGATGCCCGACAGGTACACCACTGAAAACAGCCCGACCAACGCCTGACTCAAGTGATAAGGCTCGGCCAACAAGCGATAGCCGATGTAGTTGAACAGCGTGACGAAGCTGCCCATCAGCAGGAAGGCCTCAAGGAACAGCAACGGCAGCCCGGCGTCGCGGAACTGCATGACAAAGCCATCGATCAGGCTGCGCGGCTGCAGGGAACGCGCACGGAAGTTGCGCGACTCCGGCAGGATCTTCCAGAACACGCCCGCCGCGATCAGCGCCAGAACGCCCACCACCCCCAGCGCCACGTGCCAGCTTACGTAATCGATCAGGACGCCGGTAATCACTCGTCCGCTCATGCCGCCGATAGCGTTGCCGCCGATGTACAGGCCCATGGCCAGGCCGATGTGGTTGGGGTGAATTTCTTCGCTGAGGTAGGTCATGGCCACCGCCGCCAGGCCGCTGAGCGACAGCCCCACCAGCGCCCGGGTCAGCAGCACGCCTTCCCAGGTGGGCATCAGCGCGCTGGCGAGAGTGAACATCGCCGCACAGAACAGCGCCAGCACCATCACCGGTTTGCGTCCAAGTCGGTCGGAGATCGGCCCGGTAATCAGCAAGCCGATGGCCAGCATCGCGGTGGAAACTGACAGGATCAGACTGCTCTGTGCCGCGTTGATCGAGAACTCCCGGGACAGCACGGGCATCATCGGCTGTACGCAATACAGCAAGGCAAACGTTGCGAAACCACCCGAGAACAGCGCCAGTACCGTGCGCATGAACATGGGTGTGTCTTTTTCGATATAGGTGTCACCCAGCGGGATGGCCGTTTCAATCACGGTCGGGGCGGATGTTGCGACAGCAGGGTTCAAGATGGACCTCGGAGCAGCGTGCAGGCAGGCAATGAGGAAAAAGAATATCGCTGGCTAATCATTCTTTCCAATATATTGTTCGACCTGTTTGATAGGTTAAACGTCTTATTTGGAAGGCCATGGAATTACGACATCTGCGTTACTTCATTGCGGTCGCCGAGGAGCTGCATTTTGGTCGCGCCGCGCAACTGCTGGGTATTTCTCAGCCACCGCTGAGTCAGCAGATTCAGGCACTTGAGCAGGAGCTGGGCGCGCGGTTGTTCGACCGCACCAACCGGCGCGTGGCGCTGAGCGAAGCCGGACGGCTGTTTCTTGATGAAGCGCGTCTGGTGCTGGCGCAGGTCGACAAGGCATCCGATGTGGCGCGGCGTGCGCAATTGGGTGAGCTGGGCGAATTGAAGATCGGCTTTACCACCTCCGCGCCGTTCACTTCGAGCATCCCCCAGGCGATCCTCGCGTTTCGGCAAAGCTTCCCTGCGGTCCACCTGGCCCTGCAGGAAATGAACAGCAAACAAGTGGCGGCAGGTCTGGAGGATGAGTCGATCCAGGTCGGCATCATGCGCCCGCTGGCGTTACCGGATTCGTTGCTGGTGGTCGAACTGCTGCGTGAGCCGCTGGTGGCAATCATCAACGCCGATCACCCGTTGGCTCAGGGCAGTGAGCACGGATTGCATCTTGCGCAATTGGCGGCCGAGCCGTTCGTGTTCTTCCCGCGCACCTACGGCAGCGGGTTGTATGCCCAGCTCATGGAACTGGCTCGCGCTGCCGGATTCAGTCCGCTGATTACCCAGGAGGCTGGAGAGGTGATGACCATCATCGGTCTGGTGGCGGCGGGCCTTGGCGTCACGGTTTTGCCCGCCTCCTATCGACGCATGCGCATCGATGGCGTGGTCTACCGAACCCTGCTCGACCCGGACGCCACCAGTGCCGTGTGGCTGGTGCAACGCAAGGACCAGCAATCGCCCATGGCCAAAGCGTTTGTGGAGTTGGTGACGCAGCGGGCGGGGTAGTGCGTTTCCAGGTCCTGGGTTCTTTCAGGTCCTGCGCGGTCCTGTTACGACGGTCGCGAAGCGCTTTATCAGGCAAACCGCCATTCGCAGCGAAAGGACACTGTCATTTCTAACAGTATCGTCACATGCAACCGAGGATTACCCTGAATGTTCGAGCCGTAAACTCAAATGCTGGACAGGGAATCAAGGAGAGAGCCATGAACAGAAGCGTTACTGCGTTAAGTCTTTTCGTTATAGCGCTCACCGCCACCGCGCAGGAAAGGATCGTTGGAGGAACGCCCACCCCACCGGGTGCTTATCCGTTTTTCGGTACTGTAACCACGCAAGATGGGGGACATATTTGCGGCGCAGCGTTAGTCGCCCCAAGCTGGGTGCTGACGGCCGCGCACTGCATTCGCGGCCAGTCACCCTACCAGGTTCAAATCGGGATGGAGCAGTACCGTCCAGCCGTGATTAGTCTCGACACAGTTGAAATCGAGCAGGCTTATATTCCAGCGGACTTCAAGAATTGGGAGCCCTACTCAAAAGATGCTGACGCCCATCGCAGCAGTGGGCAATACGATATAGCCATGTTGAAGCTCAAACGCCCGGCTCTAAGCACGCACTTTCTCAAACTTCACAGTGGCGAAGGCCAGGAGCAAGTTGGAGAGACAGTTTTCCTGGCCGGGTTCGGGTTAACAGAGTCTGGACAGAGGCCTGACCATCTCTACCACGCCAACGGAAAAATTCTTGAAACTCAAAAGTGCATCGATGTGCCGGAAGGCTATCCCGATACCAACTACGACCCGGCCCTCAACGTGTGTGCCAGCGATATATCCAGAGGTGGCGACTCTGGAGGCCCATTGCTGTTTATCCAGAATGGAGAGTACGTGGGGTTTGGATTGGTAAGTCGTCGACTTCTTGATGCCGGGCAATACACGCGTGTCGGTTTCTATCGAAACTGGATGGATAAAGTGATGAGCGTTGGCACCTGCAATCAGCCCGAGTTGCTTTCCAACGGTGTGCCTGTCTGCATGAATGTTCCAGTGCCTGAACAGTAGTTGCGAACACTGATAATCAGTTGGGAGCGAATTCATTCGCGAATGAATTCGGTCCCACAGGGTCTGCGTTTACCCGCAGACGGCCGCCAGGCTTACTCCTTGATCTGCGCCAGATCACCGCGCAATGCAACGCTGGCGATAAGCAGACCGGCGCGGCACTGGAATTTTTCGGTGTCTTTGTACAGGCTGCGCTGGTCGACGCTGGCGATGTTTATCACGGCATTGGCCTTGGCTTTTTTGGCGGCGTTCTGCAGGGTGATCAGGCTCGATTGCAGCGCCCAGTAGCAGGCTTCTTCGTCGGATTTGTTGCTGCCGTTGGTCTTGCGGCTGCTGCTCACGGTATCGAGGGTGTGCACGTTGGCAGGCAAGGTTTGCCCGGCCAGGTAGAACTTCACGCTGCCGTCCAGCAGGCCCGCCGCGGTGGCGCGTCTGACGCCTTCGTTGAAACTCAGGTAAGTGGCGTCTTCTGCGCCCTGCTTCACGATGCCCAGATCATTGACTTGCTCGATGGTCGGGTCGATCGACAGCTCCTTGAGGATGTTGGAGCGCAGGTTGTTGACCCAGCGGTTGTAGTTGCCGTGGATCTTGCCGTCCTTGTAGTCCAGGCCGGTGCTGCTGCGGTAGTCGATTTCGAACGAAGTCGGTGTGTACGGAATATCCACTTCGGCATGGTGACGCTCGCGGACGGTAATGGCCGCCTTGATCATGCCCGGTTTCACCGACTGCACGACCCATTGGCGATCGTTGAGCGCGGTGACAATGGCGCGGCTCATCTGATCGTTGCTCAAGCCCATGTTGTCCGAGAAGTTCTCCTTGGCGTTGTACACCGGCTTGCTGGTACAGCCCCCGAGCACTAATGCCAGGGCCATCAAGGCGACGATGCGGTGGATCAGATTCATTCCCTTTACTCCGTAGTAAAACAATTCAATGCCAGCGGCGGAAAATCAGCGAGGTATTGACACCACCAAACGCAAAATTGTTATTCATGACGTACTCGTGGCTCATTTTTCTCGGTTCGCCGCGCAGATAATCCAGATCACCGCACTGGGGATCCACGTCATCCAGATTCAGCGTGTGGATGTATCGGTCGCGATTGAGCATCTCGATACAGAACCATGACTCCAGCGCACCGCAGGCGCCCAAGGTGTGGCCCAGAAAGCTCTTCTGCGAACTGATCGGCATGCGCGAGCCAAACAGGCTGCTGGTCGCCAGGGTTTCGGCGATATCGCCCTGTTCCGTGGCGGTGCCGTGGCCGTTGACGTAGCCGATGGCCTCAGGCGGCAGGTTGGCGTCTTCCAGCGCCAGCTCCATGGCACGGCGCATGGTGGCTTGCTCCGGGCGGGTGCTGTGGGCGCCGTCGGCGTTGCTGCCGAAACCCACCAGTTCGGCATGGATATGCGCGCCACGGGCCAGCGCATGTTCGAGTTCTTCGAGGACCAGCATGCCGCCGCCCTCGCCAATTACCAGGCCATCACGACCGCTGTCGTAAGGGCGTGGGCTGGTCTGCGGCGCATCATTTTTCAGGCTGGTGGCATATAGCGCGTCGAAGACCATGGCTTCGGTCGGACACAGTTCTTCCGCGCCACCGGCCAGCATCAGCGGCAGGCGACCGAACTTGATCGACTCGTAGGCATAGCCGATGCCCTGGCTACCACTGGTGCAGGCGCTGGAAGTCGGGATCAGGCGCCCGGTGAGGCCGAAGAAGATGCTGATATTGGCGGCGGTGGTGTGCGGCATCATGCGCACGTAGGAGTTGGCGTTCAGCCCCTCCGCCACGGAATTGAGCAGCATGTTGCCGAAGGCCTTGATCTCGTCGGTGCTGCCGGTGGATGAGCCACAGGCGGTGCCCATGCGCCCGTCGCGGATGATCGGATCGTTGAGCAGGCCTGCGTCGATCAAGGCCTGCTCGGACGCGCCCACGGCCAGTCGTGACACCCGGCCCATGCTGCGCAGCTGTTTGCGGGTCCAGTGGGAGGGCACCACGAAATCATCGATAGGGCCGGCCAGCCGAGTGTTCAGCTCGATGAAGCGGTCCCATTCGTTCATCCGCCGAATGCCGCTGCGGTTGGCGTCGAAGTTGGCCGCGATGCTGTCCCAGGTGCTGCCCAGTGAGGTAATGCCGGCCATGCCGGTAACGACAACGCGCTTCATCAGCACAGACCTCCGTTGACGGCCAGTACCTGGCGAGTGATGTAAGCGGCTTCTGCCGACATCAGGAAATTCACTGCCCCGGCGACTTCTTCCGGTGTGCCCATGCGTTGTGCCGGGATCATTTTCATCAGTTCATCCACCGGAACATTCTCGTCGAGCATGGCGGTATCGATCAGGCCGGGGGCGACGCAGTTGACGGTGATCTTGCGTTTGCCCAGTTCGATGGCCAGTGCCTTGGCGGCGCCGATGACGCCAGCCTTGGACGCGCTGTAATTGACCTGCCCGCGATTGCCGATCAGCCCCGAGACGGACGTGATGCAGACAATCCGCCCCGCTGCACGGCGCCGAATCATTGGCATCATCACTGGGTGCAGCACATTGTAGAAGCCGTCCAGGTTGGTTCTGAGCACCACGTCCCAATCGTCGTCGCTCAGGGCCGGGAAGGCCCCGTCGCGGGTCAGACCGGCGTTGAGTACCACGCCGTAATATGCGCCGTGGGTTTCCACGTCGTGTTCAAGAATGGTCTTGCAGGCTTCGCGGTCAGCCACATCGAACTGCAGAATCCGCGCCTGACGACCGAGGGCGATGACCTCGGCTTGAACCGCTTCGGCTTCGCTACGGCCAGTGCGGCAATGCAGAATCAGGTCGAAACCTGCCTGCGCCAGACGTAGGGCGATGGCCCGGCCAATGCCACGGCTGGAACCGGTGACCAGTATCGAGTCCGTCATGCCGGGGCTCCTTCAGCCAGATAATTTGCCGCTTCGGGCGGGCAGTAAACGTTGAGGCGGGCAAACGCTTCGATAGCAGGGCCCGTGAGGCGGCATTCGAAAACCCCCATGCCATTGTCGTCCTGCAACGAGCGTACGGCGTGGATGGTCAACTCGCTGCCAGCGGCAAAATGTTCCACGTTGCATTCGAACTTGCGGCTGCCGAGCAGGAAGCCCAGTGCGACCGGTTCGCCCCGGCTACGCGCCTGGCAACCGGCATAGGCGGCAATGCTCTGGGCCATCAGCTCGACGCCAATCCAGGCCGGCATGTCGCCGTTGGCACGATTGAACAGGCCGCCGGGCCTGACGGTCAGGCGGGTGTGAATCTGTTCTGCGTCGAACGACATTACCTCGTCGATGAGGATCATGTCGCCAGCGTGAGGGATCAGTTCGGCGAGCGGCCAATCGATCATGGGGCGTCTCCGATAATCAGGCTGATGTTGTTGCCGCCGAAAGCAAAGGAATTGCTCATCAGGTAGCGTTGCGGCGTTTGTGCCAGACGCGAATCACAGTCAGTAAACCGCAGCACCGGCAGCAGCGGGTCGGCCTGCTGGTCCCATATCTGTGGGGGCAGGGCGTGGCCGGTGTTTTCCGGGGCCAGGCTCAACCAGCAAAACGCAGCTTCCAGGGCACCGGCCGCACCCAGGGTATGGCCGGTCAGCGGTTTGGTTGAAGAGCAGGGCACACCGTGCGGAAAAATCGCCTCGACGGCCAGGCTTTCCATGGCGTCGTTGTGCGCGGTGGCGGTGCCGTGCAGGTTCAGATAGCCGATCTGCGTAGCGTTCAGCCCGGCATTATCCAGTGCTTGCTGCATCGCCTGGCGTGCGCCCCTACCGGTGGGTTCCGGCGCGGAAATATGGTGCGCATCGCAGGTGGCTCCGGCGCCCAGTAAAGCGATGCAATGCTCGTCACTGGTTTCCCGGGTCATCAGGAACAGCACGGCGGCCTCGCCGATATTGATCCCGTCCCGGTTGCGGGAAAACGGATTGCAGCGCTGCGCCGAGACCGCTTCCAGCGCGGAAAACCCGTTGAGCGTCAGCTTGCACAGCGTGTCGACACCGCCGCACAGCACCACGTCGCACAAGCCCATGTCCAAGGCGCGACGGGCGCTCAGCAGGGCGCGGGCGCTGGAGGTGCAGGCGGTCGAGATCACATACGCCGGGCCGCTCAGTTGCAGCCACTGCGCCAAGAAGTTTGCCGGAGCGCCCAGTTCCTGTTGCTGATAGTGATAGTCCTCCGGGAACTGCTGATCGTTGAGCCAGGCGCCAATACTGCGCCCGGCTTCATCGATGCCCGACGTGCTGGTGCCCAGAATCACCCCGATCCGGTCAGCTCCGTAACGCTGGATAGCGTCACGGATCTGCGGCTCGATCTGTTGCGCCGCGGCCAACAGCAGTTGATTGTTGCGGCTGCTGTGATTGGCCAGATGCGCAGGGATTGCAGGCAACTTGGCCTTCACCGCACCGACTGGCAGGCTGCGCTCCGGCACCCAGCCGCTTTCGGTGACCATGCCCGAGTCGTCGGCTGCAAACAGCCGACGGGCGACTTCGCGGCGCTCCTGGCCCAGCGCGCAAATCAGGCCAAGTGCATTGAGATAAGCGGTCATGGGGCAGGCTCGTTGTTCAGTGGGCTGATGCCATAGTCCAGCCGCTTGCCGTTTTTGTTGCCCAGAATCACCAGCCGAAAGGTGTCAGCGCTGCTGTATTCAACGCCCCAGCGCGCTTCGAAGATGCGTTGCGTGCCGCGACGCATGGCCTGGGGATAACTGACATGCAGCTCATTGTCCGGCGTCAGGGCAAATAACAGCGCAGCGAACAATTCTCGGGCTTCGGCATTGGGCGGCAACAGGCCGTCAGCCTGCCACTGGCCCTGAATCAACTGCTGGCGGGCGAGGGGAATGCCCAGCGGGTCCATCAGCGACCAGCGCAGGCCGGTCGCTTCCTGTTGAATCACCAGCAACCAGTCCTGCCGTTGCTCGGCCTGCTGGCGTTGAATGTGTAATTGCATGGGCAACTGCAGGTGCGGCATCGCAACCGGCAATGGGACCTGGCTGGCGCAGGCGCTCAGCAGCAGCACGCAGCCCATCAACAAGGCACGGATCATGGTGTGCCCTCCTCAAGCGGCTTGCGGGCCACGACATTGACCAGGGTTTCTTCGCGCTGGCCAACCGGCGCGGGCTTGCGCAGGTTCAAACGCTCCAGCAGGCCGAAGTCTTTGGCGCGGCTCCACCACAGATACGGGTATGACACATTCTGCGGCCCGAACTGGAAGCCCTGATCGCGGATCATCTGTAGATATTGCTCGGCACTCTTTTGCACCTGCATCGGATGACGGAACAGCCAGCGGATCACCCAGGTGTCGATGTAGGCTTCGGTGGACTCGGCGAACAGCAGGTAACCACCGGGCTTGAGCACCCGATAGAACTCGGCCAGCGCTTGCTCCTGCTCGACCAGATGGTGAAAGGTCTGATGGCAGAACAGCAAGTCGACGCTGGCATCGGCCAATTGCAGCGCTGCGCAGTCGCTGCCTAGCAACTCGACATTGAGACCCTGGGCGCGAGCTTCGGCGCGGCTCATGGTCAGGCTGTCGGGATCAGCATCCACACCCAGCAGCCGTGAAGGGCGGAAAACCTGGCACAAATGCTTGAACGACTTGCCCTGGCCGCAACCGGCGTCGAGCAACACCGGCTCACTGGGCGGCGCCCCCTCGAACAACCTGCGCAGATCGTCGATGGCGACGCGCAACACCCGATGCTGCCAGGTGTGGCTGCGCAGAAACCACAGCCCAAAGCGGGTTTCTTCGACATAGCTGTCGCTCAGGAACGGCCCGCTCATTGCGCGGTGCTCGCGCAGATTTCCGAGAGCATGCGCAGGCGCCGCCTGGATTCGCTGACGAAGGGGTTGCGCTCATCCCAGGCGTAACCGGCGAGGATCGCGCAGATCATGCGGCGGATCTCTTCTGTGCCGTCCTGATAGAAAATCACGTCCTGAAAGGTGCCTTCGTACCAGCCTTCAACGTAGGCGCGGAAGGTGTCCACGCCGCGTTTCAAGGGTTTGGAGAATTCTGCTTCCCAGTCGACGGCCTCACCTTGCAGCTGGCGATCCAGCACCTTGGCGGCCATGCTCGCCGAACGCATGGCAATGGTCACGCCGGAGGAAAACACCGGGTCGAGGAATTCCGCAGCATTGCCCAGCAGCGCGAAGTTCGGGCCGTACAGGGTTTTCACGTTGGCCGAATAACCACCGATGGTCCGCGCCGGAGTGTCCCAGACCGCGTCTTTGAGCAGCGCCTTGAGGTGCGGGGTTTCGTCGATGAACTCACGCAGGCAGGCGTCCAGGTCTTCGGGCTTACCTTCGAAGCGCTGCGCGTCGGCGACCACGCCCTGGGAGCAGCGGCCATCGCTGAACGGGATCGACCAGAACCAGACGTCGCGATGCACCGGATGAATACTGACGAGGATTTTCTCGCGGTCGAAGTTCGCCGGGTCGATGTGGTCTTCGATATGGGTGAACACCGCCTTGCGCACCGGAAAGTTAGACGGCGCTTCCAGGTCCAGCAAGCGCGGCAGCACCCGGCCATAACCACTGGCGTCGAGCACGAACTGCGCTTGCAACTGGTACTCGCTGCCGTCTTCGCGACGTACGCTGAGCACTGGCCGTAGGCTTTCGAAATCGCCCGCGATGATTTCCTCCTGATAGCGGATTTCCACCCCCTGCAGCTCGGCCTGATCGGCGAGCAGTTTGTCGAAGGTGCCGCGCTGAACCTGGAAGGTCGACGGCTGGCCCTGGCTGAAGGTGTCGCCGAAATCAAACGCGCTGTACTGATCACGCCAGGCGAACGCCGCGCCGTTTTTTTTCTGGAAACCGGCGGCCTTGACGGCGTCGAGCATGCCGGCTTCTTCGACGAAATCCAGGCAGTGGGACAGCAGGCTTTCGCCGATGGAAAAGCGCGGGAACAGCTGGCGCTCGATGATCAATACGTCGTGGCCTTTGCGCTTGAGCAGCGTCGCGGCAATTGCACCAGCGGGACCGGCGCCGATGACGACGACGTTGCGGCTTTCCCTATCAGTTATTGGCACAGGATTTCCTTATGGGTTCGACGGTGTTTGAACCCGCCAACGACGCTCGCCCCATGCCCAGCAGCGCGGGCAGCAAAGTGGCAAGCAGGCTCATCAGCATCAGCGCGAAATACAGCGCGGTGCTGATCAATTGTTGTTGCAGCAGCAGGTTGAGGAACACGATTTCACTCAAACCGCGAATATTCAACAGGACACTTTCCCGCCAGCGACTGGCACCGGGAAACGACGGCGGCGCCCAGTACAGCCCCAGCCAGTTACCGAGCATCTTGCTCGCAATCGGCAGAATAATCAGCGCCAGCAACTGGCCCCAGCTCAGGCTGTGCATGGCGCTGTGGACATTGATCTGGACGATGCCGAACGTCAGGATCAACGGGATTGCCAGCCAGGTCTGCAGACGCTTGAACCACAGCGTGCTGATCGGCAGCACCCAGGGCAGTTTCAGGCGCGCCATGCACAGCAGGTAACCAATGCCGAATATCAGTGCATTGAGCCGATAATGCTCGGCCACCATCAACAGCGCAAAAAACATCAGGCTGTATACCACCGGCTGGCGCACGTGCATGGTGCGCAGCAGCACGGGCACGCAGGCCTCCAGCAACGGCAGCAGCAGGCTGGTCAGGTTCAGGCTGCCCTGGGCGATGCCGAACAGGCTCCAGCAGGCCAGGTCGATAAAAATTGCGGTCTGCACCAGGCGTCGGGTCGCGGCGGGTGGGTAGTCGATGTGTTGCAGATACAGGTACAGCACCGGGATCGCGGTAATCGCAAAGACCAGGCCCAACGCCAGCGAGCTGATCCACGGCTGGCTGGGGAAAAGCCACAGCGCGCAGAAGAGGCCGGCTGCGAACGGCACGCAGAAGCTGGGCAGCGCGACCTTGAGGCTCTGGCGATCCATCTTCACGTCGATCACGTCGCTGAGAATATGCCCCAGCACCAGGGCGAAGCTCAGGCCATACAGAACCTTGAGCCAGCCCGGCGCAATCAGTTGCGCACCGCTCAGTTGCCAGTGCGGCTCAATCCAGAACAGCATCAATAGCGGCAGGCAAAACGTCGCCAGCAGCAACTGGCTGACTATCGGGATCAGGCCCAGATAACGGCCCAGGCGAGTGGCTACGGCAAACATCAGCAGGGCCATCAGCCAGAACAGCAGCGTCATCACGAGGCAGCCTCGTTTTTAGGTTTGCGTCGGCTAGCGGCCCAGGGCGCGAGCATGAAGCTGAAGGCCAGGCCGAGGCTGACCGACAAACCGAAATTGCTGATGGCAGGAGTGCCCGAAACCGCCAGCAAACCGAACGACAGCCAGGTGGTGATTGCGGCCAGCAGGGTGCCGAGCAGGCTCACTGCCGCGCCACCGATCTGCTCGCGCATCAGAATCGCGTAGTCGACGCTGATCGCCGTTACCAGCAACAGGCCAAACAGGCTGAACAGGGTCAATGGCTGGCCGAGCCAACCGAGACTGGCCAGGCTGCATATCGCCGCCAGTAACGGCAGGGCAACGATGCGCAGCGCGCCGCCGAAGCCGAAGGGCACTATCAGCAACAGCACGATCAGCACGCAGGACAGCAGTTTCAGTTCGGCGGCGCTGATCTGCGTCGCGGCGAACACCCCGTTGAGTTGCCCGAGACGATCCACCAATTGCACGCCGGGTAGATCCTGAGCCTGCAACCTCAGCAGGGCCGGGTCGTTCAGGCCCTGCAGGCTGACCAACCCGGCGACGCCTTCGGCGGTTTCCCCAAGCCACAACGTGCGCCAAGGCTCGCCGAGCGGGCCGCCCAGCACAGCACTGATGTCCTGGGCTGGCAGCGCTTGCAGTTGAGTCAGTTCCGCTTGCAAGGCTGCGACCGGTACGCCGACGTCCACCAGTGGCTGCCAGTGATCCGCAAGGTTCCCCAGCGCGTTGCGCAGTGCCGCTTGCTCGGTCGTCGAAGCGATCAACTGATTCAGCGACAGGTAGCCCTTCAATTCCTCAAGGCCTACCAGTGGGTCAAGACGCTGAGTCAGCGCTGCCTGACGTTCGAGCAATTGCTGCGGGTCCTTGCCGCGCACCAGGAAGAACTGGCTGGTGGGCTGGAAACCGGTAATGCGCGCGATGGTGCGCGCTTCCTCAGTCAGCGCGGGCGGTGCCGAGACCCACTGGCGAATGTCGTTCCTGGTGGTCAGCTGCCACAGCCCGGCGGCGCAGAACACCAGCAACAAGGCCAGCAGGATTGGCGTGCCGATACGCCGCAGCAGCGCTTCACGCCAGCCCAGCAGGCGTTGCGCCAGGGCCAGCGGCCATTGCGCCGGACGCAGTTCGGTAGTGTCGAGCAGGGCGGGCAGCAGGCAAACGGCGGCGAGGTACGCGCCGATCAACCCGGCCGCCGAGAACACCGCGATTTGCGTCAGCGCCGGAAATGGCGTCCAGGCCAGCGCCAGATAGCCGATGCAACTGGTTGCCAGGCTCAGGCTCAGGCCGGGCAGTGTCAGGCGCAAGGCGGGCCAGCTGCGCCAGCGTTTGAGGCTCCAGCTTTTGGACAGGTAATGCAGGGGGTAATCGACGGCGACGCCAATCAGGCTGGAACCGAGCACCAGCGTCATCACGTGCATGTGGCCGAAAACCGCCACGCATGTGACCGCGCCGAACAGCATGCCAACCAGCACGGGGACAAACGCCAGCAACACCTTCCAGCGGCGGAATGCCAGCAACAGCAGCAAGAGAATGCCTGCCGTGGCACCGCCGCCTACCCAGGTGATTTCCCGGCTGGCCTGGCGTTGACCCTCCGCCGCATACAGCAAACCGCTGGCGGCCAGCAGCTGGCCATTGGCTTGCGCAGCCTGTTGCCGCGCCGCGCTGAGCAGATCGGCGACGTACAACGGCAGTTGCATGTCGAACGCATTGCCTCGAGTCCGGGCTCGCAGCAGCACCCAGCTTTTGCCATCGGCGTCTGCAATCAGCGCGCCGCTGCCGATGTCCGGCTGCACCGCGCCGTGCTGCGGCATGCCGTTCTGGATACGCCCCGTCAGGCCCAGCCAGTCATCTTGGCTGGGCACCAGACTGAAACCGGTGAACGGATCGAACAGGCTCTGCACGCGCTGCTGAACGAAGGCCTGTGGATCGTTGAGCAACTGCGCTCTGTCGGCGGCAGGCAGCATGGCCAGGCGGCCCTGCAACAACTGGGCGCGCAGCGCGGGCACATCAGCCTGCAGGTTCCATTGCACTTTTTCGAACAACCCGCTGGCCTGCCATTGCTCACCGAGCTTTTTCGCCAGTTCGATTGCCTGTTGCCGATCCGTGTGGCCGACCAGCACCAGGATTTCGCGGTTCAGCGGTTCCTGCATGCGTTGTTCGGCGCGCAGTTCCAGCGGGTCAGGACTTGTACCGGGCACCAGTTCCATGAGGTTGGCGGACAGCGGCGCGCCATCACGCCATTGCCAGCCCGCCAGAGCCAGCATCGCCAGTAAAAGGATCAGGAACAGGCGCGGTAACAGGCGTTCACTCTGCAAAATCTTTACGCTCCGCATCGTTCAAGGCCGGCACGCTCTGGCTGTCGAGCATTTTCAGCAAGGTGCTATCGCCCTGGGTTTCCAGTAGCTCGATGCGTTGCACGAGTGGGCCGCCCTCAATGTTGATCTGCCTGAACACCTGTTGCAGCAACAGCGAACGCGGGGTCAACGTCAGTTGCCAGGCGTTGGTATCGCCTTTGAGCTGCAAGTCGAAGTCGCGCTGCAAGCCGCTGCTATCGCCCTGCAGCACGGCGAGGAACAGGCGATTCTGCTCGGCTCCGGCGCTCTTGCCGGGCAGCAGTTGCCAGCCATTGGCGGCATCACGGCGGGCGATGCCTGCCGGGCTGATGCGGTAATCCTGCTTGAGCGGCGAGCTCAGCAGCCACAGCAGGCCAAACTCCTTGGCCAGCACGAAATGGCCTTTGCTGATCAGCGGCTGGGGCAGGGCGCGCAGGTGTTTTTCCTGAATGAAATCGCCGCGTACGACCACGGGTTTGGCGAGTTGATCGCTGAGTTGTTGCAGGTCGAAGGCCTGGGCCAGGGGAGAGAGGCAGAGCAGGGCCAGAAGGCCCAGCAGTTTCATCACAAGGAAGCTCTGTTGGAGCGAGGCTTGCCCGCGAAAAACGATAACCGGGTTTACCTGACAGACCGATTTGTCTGATTCGCGGGCAAGCCTCGCTCCAACGGAACGGATCAGGTTCCTCAGATTCATGACAACACCCGCTCAACCGCATCGGTAAATACTTTTGGCGAGGCCAGTTGCATCTCGCGGGTTTCGATAGCCACTGCGACCTGGATCGAACTGGCACGGGTCATACGTTCGCCGGTTTCGGCGTCGCTGATCAGGTAATTGATCTTCAGACGGCTCTCCCATTCCACCAGGCTGGCGCGCACCACCAGACGCTGGCCGAACACCGCGCCGCGCACGTAACGCAGTTGGATGTCGATCACTGGCCAGCCGTAGCCGGACTCCAGCATCTGCGTGTAGTTGTGGCCGATATGGTCCAGCAGTGCGCACCGGGCGACTTCCAGGTATTTGATGTAATGGCCGTGCCAGACGACGTTCATGGAGTCGACGTCGAAAAACGGCACCAGCACGTCGGTATCAACGTGAAGTACGCCTTTACTGCGCATGCAACCTCCAGTGGCGATCAGCGATACGTTGCAGGCACAGGCGCAATTCGCCTTCCAGCGCACGGTCTTCGACGACCGGCGGGAAGTCCGCCGCCAGTTGTTCGTGCATCGCGGCCAGCGCTGCGGGCAACGGGCGTGCATCGGCGGTCTGGCTGCGCAGCCAGAGCCCCTGGTTGGCGGCGATCAGCGTGGCGGCGGCGACTTGCTCGGTCAGCTCCAGCACCCGAATGGCATCCCGTGCAGCGATGGTGCCCATGCTGACCTTGTCCTGGTTGTGGCACTCGGTAGAGCGGGAAAACACACTGGCTGGCATGGTGTTTTTCAGGGCTTCGGCGGTCCAGGCACTGGTGCCGATCTGCACCGCCTTGAAGCCGTGATTGATCATTGCCCGATCAGCTGGAGCGCCGGACAGATTGCTTGGCAGGCCATGGTTATAGCGCTCATCGACCAGCAGTGCGAGCTGCCGGTCCAGCAGATCGGCAACATTGGCAACCAGAGTTTTCAGGCTGTCCATGGCAAAGGCAATGTGCCCACCATAGAAGTGCCCGCCGTGCAGCACGCGCTCGGCGTCGGCATCAATGATCGGGTTGTCGTTGGCGCTGTTCAGCTCGATTTCGATGAACGAACGCAGCCAGTTCAGACTGTCCGCCAGCACGCCGAGTACGTGAGGTGCGCAGCGCAGGGAGTAGCGATCCTGCAGGCGATGCAGCGGCGCGGTCGGCGCGTCGATGGCCAGATCCTTGCGCAGCCAGGCCGCAACTTGCATCTGTCCCGGATGAGGTTTGGCGGCAAACAGCCGTTCATCGAAGTGTTCCGGGTTGCCTTGCAGCGCGACCACGTTCATCGCCGTAATGCGCGTTGCCAGTTGCAGCAGGTAGTCGGCACGGGCAAAAGCCAGGCACGCCAGCCCAGTCATCACGGCAGTGCCGTTCATCAGCGCCAAGGCTTCCTTGGGGCGCAGCACCAAAGGGTCCCAGCCGAGTTCGCGGTGCACGTCGCTGGCCTGACGGCGCTCGCCACGGAACATCACCTCGCGCTCGCCGGACAACGTCGCCGCCACGTAGGACAGCGGCGTCAGGTCGCCGCTGGCGCCCACCGAACCTTCTTCCGGAATCAACGGCAACACGTCTTGATCAATGAATGCCTGCAAGCGTTCCAGCAGTTCGACGCGCACCCCGGAAACCCCGTGGCACAGCGACTGCAAACGAGCGGCCAGCACGGCGCGGGTCGCCTGGGCATCGAGCAGTTTGCCCAGGCCGCAGCCATGGAAGGTGTACAGGTGGCGGGGCAGTGCTTCGACGTGTTGCAGCGGCACGGCCACCACGCAGGAGTCGCCATAACCCGTCGTGACGCCGTAGATCACGCCTTCCTTGTCCAGCAGCGAATCGAGAAACTGCGCGCCCTTGGCAATGCGCTGGCGGTAGGCGCTGTCGTTCTGCAACGCGCTCGGCACTTGACGATTGGCCACGGCCAGCACGTCTTCGATCTGCAACGCACGCTCGCCGAAGGTAACCGGCTCAGGAACTTGATTCGTCATCGGACTTCCAGAATGGGTAGAAATTGAACCACTGCTGCGGAGCTTGCAGGCAGTAGTGGCCGAGGCGATCGGCGTAGCGCTGGGCGCATTGGGCAATGACTTGCTGGCGGTCGCTGCGACGCCATTCGATGGCGTCGGCGAAGGGTTCCAGCGTCACTTGATAACCGCTTGGGCGTTTGAGACAGAAAATCAGATTGATCGGGCATTTCAACAGCCCGGCCAGCAGCCAGGGGCCCTGCGGGAACGCGGCCTGGGCGCCGAGAAAGTCGACCCGCGCATTGCGTCCGCCGTGCAGTGCCACGCGATCACCGGCGATGGCCAGCCATTCGCCGTCATCCAGGCGCTGGCTCAGTTGCAGCATGACGGCGGGGTCCAGTTCGCTGACTTGAATCAGCCGCAGATTGGTCGCGCCCGCTTCGCCCAGCAAACGGTTGAAGCGTTCGGCATGTTTGGTGTGGACCAGCACGTTCATGGTGACTTTTTCACCGAGTTCAGCCAGGGCGCGACAGACTTCCAGATTGCCCAGATGAGCGCCAACCAGCATCTGCCCGCGTTCGCCGCGCAGTTGTTTGCGCAGCAGGGCCGGGTCGACGATCTCGATCTGCTCCAGACGCAGCTTGCCGTTCCAGACGTCGAGCTTGTCCAGTAGCGAATCGGCGAAGGCCATGAACTGACCGAACACACTTTTATGGCTGGGCATCAGGTCGGGGCGGTCGCTGGATGTGGACAGACGACGTTGATATTCCCAGGCGCTCTTGCGTGCCTGGCGCCCGAACAGGAAGAAGTACATCACGATGCCGTGCAGCACCGGGCTCAGCAGCCGACGCCCCAGATGGCGCACGCCCCAGGCGGTGAGTTTCATCAGTAGGAAACTGCCGCGTTCTTCGTGTTTGGCCCAGTGTTTGTCACTCATGGCCGGGCTCCTGCACATAAACCGATCATGGCAACCACCGCCGCCAGAGGATCAGCGGCCAGCGCGCCAGCATGCCGAAAAACAGCTTGGTGTGCATCTTCGAGATCAGGGCGTTGTCGTGGAACATTCTGAAATGCGAGAGGCCGTCCTGGGGGTAATGCACTTTGGTCGGGAGCCAACGCATGGGTTGATTGCGCCACGAGAGGCGCACGAGGATTTCCGAGTCGAAATCCATGCGCTTGCCAATGTGCACGCTATCCATCAGGCGCAAAACCGGAGCCAGCGGGTAGACCCGAAAGCCGCACATGGAATCCTTGATCTGCAACGACAGGCTGTTGACCCACACCCAGAAGTGCGTGAGGTAGCGGGCGTACAGTCGGCCTTTCGGGACGCTGGCGTCGTATTGCGGATAGCCGCAGATCAACGCGTCGGGCTGCTTTCGTGAGGCGTCGAGAAACAGGCCCAGATCCGTCAGATCATGCTGGCCGTCGGCGTCCACTTGCAGAGCGTGGCTGAAGCCAAGGCGTTGGGCTTCGCGAAAGCCCGTCATCACAGCGCCACCCTTGCCCTGATTGATGGGCAGGGTCACCAGATAGACTTCATCCGCCTCGGCCAGCTGTCGCAGCACTGCCGCGCACGCCGGGCTACTGGCGTCGTCGATCAGCACGCACGGCAAGCCCGCTGCCCGCACAGCCCGAACCACCGCAGGCACGGCCAGTTCATGGTCGAAAACCGGAATGATTGCACAGGGGTTATGCATGGCCGTGCCTCAGCATGGGAATACGGTTCCTGTAGGAGCGGCCTTAGCCGTGAAAGCAACTTCACGGGCAACGAATATGCGTCCACCGTCCGGGCCCTTTGCGGCTAAAGCGGAACGCCGCGCGGCCGCTCCTGCGGGGACCGTGTTTGCTACGCGACAGCGCGGCGTCCAAGACGGGGCGGGACCTCCTGCCGGTGATGCGTTGCCCTTGGAATCAATCACCGCCCACCTCCAGCAATATCCGTCCGCTTGAGCACGGGGCGTCGCCGTTGCGGAAGGCGAAGTAGAGTTTGCTGCGTTCGGCGTCGAAACGCAGGGTCAGGCTGATATTGTCGCCGGGGCGCACCAGTTGCTGAAACTTGAGCACTTCCATCCCGGCAAACTTCGCCGGGAGAGCCATCAGGCGCTGGGCGATGGCCAATGCCCAATCGACCTGAACCACGCCGGGCAATACCGGCGCGGTGGGGAAGTGGCCGCTGAAATAAGCCAGGTCCGGCGGCACGCCCAGTTGCACATGCCATTCGCCGTCGACCTGCTGCTCGCCGAGGATTTCCGGCTGCTGTGCACGCGGCGCCATCAACACTGCCTGGACATCGGCCTGTGGCAGTTTGCCCTGAGCGTTGAGTGGCAGCTGGCGCACCATGCGCCAGCGCCGAGGCAAGGCGATGGCTTCGCAGTGGGCGCTCAAGTGCTGGCGCAAGGTTTCGGTCAAAGTGCGTCGGCCCTGATTACGCAAGGCATGCAGGCCGCTGTCGCTGAGTACCAGCACTGCACCCAGTGAGGCTCGGTTCTCCTGAACCACGCCAAGGCGCGCTTCGCTGACCCACTCATGGGCCATCAATGCCAGCTCCAGCAGCGGCAGGGAAATACGCTTTTCCTCAAGTTTGACCACCCGGTCCAGCCTGCCCAACAACTCGAATCGGCCATCGGCGCTCAGGCGTACGGCGTCGGCGGTCTGTTCGATGTGGCCCGTTGGCAGATAGGGCGAACTGACGCGCAGCGCGCCGTCGGCATCTTGACCCAGCTCAACACCCGCGAATGCTTGCCACAGGTTTTCACCCTGGCGCCAGGCGATACCACCGGTCTCGGAGCTGCCAAGAATTTCCGTTGGCCATTGCCCGAGGCGCTGTTGCAGGCTGCTGCCGGCCTCGGCAGGCAGCGCGCCGCCGGATGAGAACACTCTGCGCACGCTGCGCAGGCCCGGCCAGTCGAGGTTGTCACCCATGCGCTTGAGCAGCGCCGGGCTCGCCACCCAGGCAAAGGCGGGGTGTTCACGGCTGGCGCGCTGCAAGTCCTCGGGGAATGGTAGTTGTCGGCGCACGAAAAGCCGTCCGGCACTCAGCGGCCACAACACGCGGAACAACAGGCCGTAGATATGCTGGGTCGCGACGCTGCCGATGATGCAGGCCGCACCCAGGTCTGCGCCCCAGAGGTCCTCCAGCGCCTGGACTTCATTGACCAGATGACGCAGCTGTTTTTCGATCAGTTTCGGTTCACCGCTGGAGCCTGATGTGCACAGGCTCAGGCTGCACGCGTCCAGATCCAGCACCGCCGGTGGCAGCGGATCGGCGAGCAATTCATGCAGCTTGCGGTCGCCAGGCTGGTCGGTGAGCCAACAATCGACCTCGGCGGACCAGCGCTCCCGGGTCTGGGCCTGCAGGTCGGCAGGCAGCAAAACCTGCACACCTGCCCGCCACGCTGCAAACAGAGCGACAGCCAGCTCGCCCGCATCTTCAAGATGCACGGCCATGCGCTTGATGCCCCGCGCTTGTAGCCCGCCCGCAATGCTCAGCGCCTGAGTGCAGAACTGTTCGTGGTTCAGCTCGGGTGCGCGGGTCAGTGCGCGAGCGGGTTGCGGGTTGAGCAACAGGCGCTCAGGGTTTATCCAGTCAACAACCATCGGGTTCATGCGTTCCATTTCATGCCGCGCCTCTGACTCGACGGCGGACCAGCCATTCGCCTGCGAACAGCAGGCCCATCAATCCGTAAGAAATCAGCCCGGTGTACAGCGCCCACCAGGTCAGCGGCGCCCAGAGTGTCAGTGCGGCTGCCGTCAGCCCATTGGCCAGGAAGAAACAGCACCAGACCTGAGTGACCTGTCGGGTGTAGCGAACAGCGACGTCGGGCAGCATCGGCTCGCGAATACGCGCCAGCCGCTCGACGATGGGCGGGCCGTCAATCAGGCTCATGCCAAACAAGCCGAGCATCGAGGCGCTGATCAGTACCGGGTACCAGCGCAGCAATGCAGGGCTGTCGAACAGGCCCAGCAGCACGCAGAACACCAGCGCGATCGACGCGGTGATCAACGTGCCTGGGCGCTGTGCTGCCGTCAGCGCACGGCCCAGCCATAGAGCACCGAGCAACAGTGCAAATTGCCAGGGTGCAACGTGGGCGCTGCCGTAATACACCGCGAACGGGTACAGAACGCCTGCCAGCAGAAGACTCAGGCCGACCAGCCGCTTCATGCGGCGGCGTTGACCAGACGGTAAACCGCCTCGACCACGTCATTGACGGTTCGCACGGTCTTGAATTCTTCGGCGGCGATTTTCTTGCCGGTCTTGCGTTTGATGTGGTCGATCAGGTCTACCGCATCGATGCTGTCAATTTCCAGGTCCTGATAAAGGTTGGCCTGCAGAGTGACTCGCTCAGGTTCAAGTTCGAACAACTCAACCAGCGCAACACGCAAGGTTTCGAAGATGTCTTCACGGGTTTGCATGTCCAATCCTCAGGCCGCTTGCCGGGCGCTGACGAACGCCGCAAGGCTGTCTACGCTGGTGAAATGATTGCGAGTGTCCTTGGCGTCGGCGTCGATCTTGATGCCGTAGCGTTTCTGGATGGCCAGGCCCAGCTCCAGGGCGTCGACCGAATCCAGGCCCAGGCCTTCGCCGAACAGGATCTGGTCATTGCCGATGTCGTGGGTGCTGATGTCTTCGAGGCCCAGGGCGTCGATGATCAGCTGTTTGATGTCACGGTGTAGATCGCTCATCTAAGGCGAGCTCCCTGATGAAATAGTGGTGCAGGTGATCGTTGAGCTTGCGCGACGCAATCGGCGCGGGGCCAAGCTCAGCAAAGGTGTGTAGTT
Organism: Pseudomonas viridiflava; assembly: GCF_900601905.1. Taxonomy (GTDB): domain Bacteria; phylum Pseudomonadota; class Gammaproteobacteria; order Pseudomonadales; family Pseudomonadaceae; genus Aquipseudomonas. The sequence goes on along the minus strand of NZ_UWFA01000170.1, from coordinate 96,379 downwards.
CTATATCGGCCCCGACACGCAAACTGAAGTGCACGCGCTTGAAGGGAATGCGATACCAGGGTTCGGCCTTGGTCAGTGTGCTCGGGCAGACTTGAATGACGACCGGAGTGATCACCGAGGCACCACGCAATGCGATGGCCGCCGCGCCGCGATGGAACTCCGGCGGGCAACCTGGCTGGGTGCGGGTACCTTCGGGGAACACGATCAGGGTCTGGCCTTCGCGCAGCGCATGGGCGGCCATGTCGAGCATTTCAGCGCTGCCATCGTTGCTGATGTAAGCCGTGGAGCGCACCGGGCCACAGGTGAACGGATTTTGCCAGAGGCTGTGCTTGACCACGCAGTTGTGGTCGCGCACCAGCCCGATCAGAAACACCACGTCAATCAGCGAGGGGTGGTTGGCAATGATCATCTGCCCCGGTCGTCCCAGCCGCTCGGCGCCTTCGATGGTGTAAGTCAGCACGCCGCTGCGCGCCATGCAGCGAATGAAAAACCAGAACAGCCGGCTGATGGTGCGCCGGGCCTGGTCGCGTTTAGCGATCACATTGCCCGGCAGGCAACGCAGCAACGGGAAATAGAACAGACGCAGGCACAGGCCGCCCAGCCCGAACAGGGCGAAACACATCGCGGTGGCCAGCAGACGCCAGTAATAGGCGTCCTGGCGCTTGTTCAGAGGCTGCGTTGCCAGTGCCATAAGCGGTTTTTCCAGGGGTGTTCGCAGGCGCTTTGGGCGGTGTTCAAGACGCGTAACAAATTCAGGGCGTGTGGCCATGGGCTGCGGGGCAAGGTTTCGCTGCCGGTCTGCAACGACAACTGCCAGTCCGTCCCCGGTGTCAGCAGCAAACCCACGGCGTAGGGAAACGGGACGTCGTCGATCCAGTCGCAATAGGCTTGAGGTGGTTGTTCTTCAGTGACAATGACCAGCACCGCCGGGGCGCCTTCGGCCAGCAACGCAGCGGCTTCGAACACGCCATGCTCCAGGCCGTCGCCAGCCGCAGCCAGTGCAGTCATTTCACTGGTTTCGCCGCGCATGATCGACCACAGACCGATAACGGCGTTATGTACCGACAGGCTGAACTGGGTAGGCGAGAGGGGTTCGCTGGCGGCGACGTCACAGAGGATTTCAAAGGTGCGCGGCGTTTCGCCATGGCGCGACACAAAGACCAGCGGCAGATGTTCCAGGCCATCCGCCAGCGGCCAGCCAACCGCAAATGTCATCCGCGCCAGACGTCCGAGACGTCGACGCTGCATGGCCGGGAGAAACGACACGTCCGGTGCCTCATCGCTGCTTTGCAAAGGCGTCGGATGCCGGCTCCACTGCTGCCAATCTTCGACGTTCGTCAGGCCGGGAGCCCAGGCGCGCCATTGTGCGATGTTGAACGTGATCAAGAGTTGACTTCCCGCCCCTGCGGGCTACTGCTTTTCGGTGATATTGCTAGCCATCATCCGTGTTTCATCAAGTGTCGGGCATTATCCCGATGAGGGTTGATAGTAGCAATTTGTAAAAAAGAAAAATGTCGTTCTGAGCAGCAAATTCGGTGGGAATCGTCGCCATTGAGGGTCGGAACACGATCAACTGGATGGGCGAAATGCTCGCCCTTGTCATATGCATTGCATAGACTCCATAGCATTCCTGTTTTCAATTTGCTGTTTCGAGGCACCAAGGAGGTCATTTCATGCGTCGGGTGGTATTCAATCAGAAGGGCGGTGTGGGTAAGTCCAGCATTGCCTGCAATCTGGCCGCAGTCAGCGCCAACGAGGGTTATCGGACGCTGTTGGTCGACCTGGACGCTCAGGCGAACTCGACCCAGTACCTCACCGGCCTGATGGGGGACGACATTCCCATGGGCATTGCCGACTTCTTCAAACAGACCTTGTCGTCCGGGCCCTTTGCGAAAAAGAACCATGTCGATATCTATGAAACTCCGTTCGACAACCTCCACGTCGTAACGGCCACCGCCGAACTGGCTGATTTGCAGCCCAAGCTTGAAGCCAAGCACAAGATCAACAAGCTCAGGAAGCTGCTGGACGAGCTGGACGGTGATTACGAACGCATTTATCTGGATACGCCGCCAGCGCTCAATTTCTACGCGGTTTCGGCGCTGATCGCAGCTGATCGTGTGTTGATCCCGTTCGACTGCGACAGCTTTTCCCGTCAGGCGCTGTACGGCTTGATCAAGGAAATCGAAGAGCTTAAAGAAGACCACAACGAAGGTCTGGAAGTGGAAGGCATCATCGTTAACCAGTTCCAGCCTCGGGCCAGCCTGCCGCAACAGATACTCGACGAGCTGATTGCCGAAGGCTTGCCGGTTTTGCCGGTGTACCTCAATGCTTCGGTGAAAATGCGCGAATCCCATCAGGCCTGCATGCCGTTGATCTATCTGGAGCCCCGGCACAAGCTGACCCAGCAGTTCGTTGATCTGCACCACATGCTGGAAACCAACGCACAGGTTTGAGATGGCTTGAATCGCCGCGTCAGGCCTGGGTTCGCTGCTCGGTGTGGCGAGACGTCGTGGGACCGGCTTTAGTCGGGAAGAGGTCGAAACGGTCACTGATAACAGGGCGTCAGAACTACCGCTTTGCCGGCTAAAGCGGGCGCTGCGACGGCCCGTCAGCCTTGCGAACCGCCGTCATTTTTTCAGCTCTGAGCTTCGCCGCCTTGGCCATGTCCTTGGGGATTTTAATGGTTGCGTCCATATCGGCTGCGAGGCTTTGCTGAGTAGCGATCAATAAGTGAGTGCCGCGCTCGCAGCCACATCGCACTTCATGACCCTCAGTCGCGACGGCAACGTACTCGTCAATTAACGTCGGATTGCCCTGAGTGATGTACCCCACTTGTTCACAGGCGGGGCACCACACCGGGTCGCCCATCCGCGCCAGCCTGCGCTCTTCAACCTGATGCGTTGCCGATGCGGACACCACAAAACCGCCGGTGCTGGTGGGGTCGCCTTCCCTGACTGCATATGCCATGCCTGCACTTCCCTGATTGCTCATCGCTCATCGGAAAGCACAGCGTAGGTGCATAAACAGCCGCGGGAGGCGCCCAGATGCTGAATAGGACAGGTCCTACGGAAAACTCGGAAGACGCTTAGACACCCTGACTCTTTAGCCACTCCAGCAACTGCTGTAGCGGGAAGGCGCCACTCTGCCGAGCGACTTCCTTGCCATCGCGCAACAGGATCAGGCTGGGAATGGAGCGGATGCCCAATTGCCCTGAAAGCTGCTGATTGGCTTCGCTGTCCAGCTTGGCCAGCCGACAGCGCCCGGCCAGTTGCGCGGCGGCCTGTTCGAAGATCGGCGCAAAGGATTTGCATGGCCCACACCACTCTGCCCAGACATCCACCAACAGCGGCAAGTCGCCTTTGATCTGGCTGGCGTAATCACCCTGGGTCAGGTCAAACGGTTTGCTCAGCAGTACCGCCTGCTTGCAACGCCCGCATTTGGGTTGATCGCCCAGCCGCTCGGCAGGAATACGATTAAGCCCGTTGCAGTGCGGGCAGGGTATCAACATGGGTTCGCTCATAAGGCCTCCGGTGAAGTGATTGGTGGGATTGTACTGCGCAACGGCACCGCATTATCCCTCTCGATTGAATGGCATTTCCCAGGAGCTGCCGAAGGCTGCGAAGGCGGTGTGTCAGGTTGAATCGATTCGCAGCCTTCTGCAGCTCCTACAGGGATTAGTGGGGTAAATAAATATATTTAGTCCTGTAGGAATTAACGTTCTTGTAGGGCGCTTCTTACATGAAATAACGAAGTTTCGGAAATTTGATTGATGTGGGGTTTAAGTTTGCCCGTAAATGCTGGGTGAAGCCTGATTTCTATTCGTTCGAATAGTTGTCAGTGATTTTTTGGTTGGTTATATTTTTTTCAGGTTTCAATAGAAGACAAGTCAAATTTATTTAGGTGTATCGAATGAAGAATTTTAATGTGCTTGCGCCGGTTGCATTGGTGTTGGCAGTCACTGCGGGTGTTGCGCAGGCCGGACCTGCAGTTGATGTCACGTTTAAAAAATAACGGAGTTGAGACGGTTTTTTACCATGCGGTAGGAGCTAATGGTACGAGTACTCAGCTTAATGCCGAGCCACGTCCGTCGGGCGAGGTGGAAGCGGGAGCTATTAGCCGGTATACGGTCCAAAGCAACATTTCACCTGACGCAAACTATGCGGTCGTGACGTACCGTGCAGGAAGCAAGGCGTGTAAGTTTACGACTACTTACCTCAAAGGATTTCAGAGTGGTGTGCGGGTTCCGAAGTGGAATAAAAGTGCCACGGCTGAAGGTGGCGCTCGTTGCGAGGTAAAAATCACTACGGTGAATTATGCCACTCATACGTGGGCGGTGGAATTCACTATGAGGTAATAAATTTTGACGCTACCTCAATAAGTGTGCAGCGGGGCATTGGTCTCGCTGAACACTTATTGAATTATCATTTCAGGAGGTTGTAATGATACGTGATGTCAGTTTTTCTGGTTGCGCCGCCGTTGCGATAAGAACTATGAATGCTCGTATCGAAGAGCAGTACTCGACGGATAACTTAAAAAAAATAGCGCCAGTCACTTCGGCTAAAACGGATAGTGCCAATGTATCGACACTGTCGCGCCAGCTCGGTGAAAGTGCCGTTCGCGCCGAGGCTCGTGATAAAAGCATGACTCGCCAAGCGTTAAGCGAGTTTGCGACAAAATCAATTGCTCACTTTCTACCTGAATCTACCAGTGCGAAAAAAGCTCTTCATGATGCTGAAATTCCGAAAACCGATGACCCTGAGCTGCTTGAACGAGCCCGGCAGGCGACTATTTACGTCAATAAAGCTATCGCTCAGGATCCCAGCGCCAAGAACCCATTTGCCGGGCTGACACGAGAGCAGGCCGCGCTCATTGCTTATGATGACCAAGGCCCTTATACGGCCAACGAGAGGCGTGCTGCCTGGCGGCATGGCAATAATCTGGAAGAGCAATGGCGAAATGTGGCCGTTACTCGCGGGATGCAGGAATTCAACAGTACTGGCCGAACAGTAAAGTTCACCACAGAGTGCCTCGACCACTACAGAACTTTACCCGCGATTGAACAATCTCGTTATGACGAAGGCTACGAACGTCGGTTACTGGCCAGAATCGAAGACCAGGGCGGCCCCGCCAAACCCAGCGACCGTAAGCTCAATCTGTATGAAATTCTCGCCGAGCTACAAAACCCCGAGAAGAAAAAAGAACAGCAATCAGCTATTGGCAAACAGCCTCCTCAAAGCGCAACTAAGGCCGTCAAGGAACAGAGCAGTTCTGCGCCTGCGCCCCTCAGTAGCAGAGATGAGGAGTTTCGCATCCTGACCCTATTCGAAATCCTCGCCGGACACCGTTACCCAGACAACAAGTCAGCCAAAAAACAGAGCGGCGAAGTTGTGGAATCTTCTCAGAAAGACTCAAAGGCACCCAAACCAACCCTTACGACGAACAACTTATCTCAAGATGCTTCCCCCACTCCGGCGGACGCTCGGCGTAGCCAGCCATCTCCGGTTGTTCGGTGAACGGATTGCAGAGCACTTTGTGCAGGCGGCGGACTTCTTCGTAGTTGCCGTCTTCTGCTGCATCAATGGCCTTTTGCGCCAGATAGTTGCGCAGGATGTACAGCGGATTGACTGCATGCATGCGGCTCTGGCGCTGTGCTTCACTGCCGCTGTCTTCTCTGGCTATACGTGCCAGGTACTCTTCGCCCCAGGCGTCGAAGCCTTTGATATCAACGAAGTCGTCACGCAGCGTGCTTAAAGCCTCGGCAGCCGGGCGATCACCCAGGCGACGGAAGAACAGGGTGTAATCCACGCCACTGTTCTGCATCAGTTTGAGCAGGTTGCTGATCAGTTTTTCGTCGGTTTCTTCGGCGCTGGTCAGGCCCAGGCGGCGGCGCATCAGGTCCAGGTAATGGGCTTGATAGAGCGGTAGAAACAGGCCAATGGTTTCCTTCAGCGCTTCAACGCTGATGAACGGCGTCAGTGCCTGAGCTAGCGCGCTGAGGTTCCACTGTGCGATGGGCACCTGGTTGCTGAAAGCGTAACGGCCTTCGTGGTCGGAATGGTTGCAGATGAAGTTTTGGTCAAAATCGTCGAGGAAGGCGAATGGCCCGAAGTCGAAGGTGATGCCCAGAATCGACATGTTGTCGGTGTTCATCACGCCATGACAAAAGCCATAAGCCTGCCATTTGGCGATCAGCTCGGCGTTGCGCTCGACGATTTCCCGGAACATCGCCAGGTAAGGTTCGGCCTGCTCCAGGCACTGGGGGAAGTGCATCGCCAATACATGCTCACCCAGCGCCTTCAACTGTTCCGGCTGCTTGGTGTAATAGAAATATTCGAAGCTGCCAAAACGGATGTGGCTTTGCGCCAGACGCAGAACCATGGCGGCGCGTTCCTGTTTTTCACGCCAGACCGGGGTGCTGGAACCGATCACGCAGGCGGCGCGGCTGCTGGGGATGCCCAGCGCGAACAAGGCCTCGGAAGCCAGAAACTCGCGAATCGACGAGCGTAATACCGCGCGGCCGTCGCCCATGCGCGAGTAGGGCGTCTGGCCCGCGCCTTTGAGGTGCAGGTCCCAATGCTCACCGGCGGTGTTGTAGACCTCGCCCAACAACAAACCCCGGCCATCGCCCAGGCGCGGGTTGTAGGAGCCGAACTGGTGGCCGGAATAGACCATCGCCCGAGGGTCGGCGTCGGCCCAGAGTTTGTGACCGCTGAAGATTTCGGCGAACAGCGGCAGTTCAGCCTGCGTCGGGTCGAGGTCGAGCAACGCCAGGGCCGCATCGCTGGCCACCACCAGGCGCGGATCGGCGATGGGCTCAGGCAAGACCGAAGTGGAGAACGCATCGCCCAGGCGGGCAAAGCGGTTGTCGAAGGTCAGTTCGTCGAGGGCTTTCAAGGGCCATCTCCAGCAGAATGTCCGAGTATTCTGCTGGGTTTACCTGCGCTGCGTCAAAAGGCACGGCATGAAAGGTACGTGGTTAACTTGTGGGAGCGAGCTTGCTCGCGAAGAGGCCGGGACATCCGAAAATATTTTCGGAGGCTGGAACATTGCCTTCGCGAGCAAGCTCGCTCCCACAGGTTTAAGCATGTCCAGGTTTGCGATCAATCCAGCCTCAGCTCCGGCGGCTCCGGTGCATCTTTCGGCGCGGGTTTGACCGGCTCGGTGGATTCAAGCTTGAGCGGCCCGGTGGCTTTGGGTTCTTCGTCAGTGGGCACCAGCTTGTACTCCTGGCCCTGCAGGTTCTTGAGGTACACCTCCATCTGCCGGAACGAGATGTTGATGTGCTGCTTCTTGAACTCTTTGTTGATGAAACGGTTGATCTCGTCGAGTACCGGGTTGCGGTCGCCAAGGTCGCGCACATGCATGCGCAACTCATGGTCGAGGGTGCTTTCGCCGAAATTCAGGAAGTACACGATCGGCTCCGGATCCTTGAGCACCCGCGGGTTGTCCCGGGCAGCCTTGAGCAACAGGTTGCGCACCAGGTCCAGGTCAGAGCCGTAATCGACGCCGAGCTTGAGGGTTACCCGGGTGATGGTGTCAGTCAGCGACCAGTTGATCAGTTGCCCGGTGATGAACGTCTTGTTCGGGACAATGATGTCCTTGCGGTCGAAGTCGGTGATGGTCGTGGCGCGGATACGGATCTTGCTGACCGTGCCTGACAGGTTGCCAATGGTGATGGTGTCGCCGATCCGCACCGGGCGCTCGAACAGGATCATGATGCCGGAGATGAAGTTGGCGAAGATTTCCTGCATGCCAAACCCCAGCCCGACCGACAGGGCGGCCACCAGCCACTGCAGCTTGTCCCAGCTCACACCCAGGGCCGACAAGGTCGACACGAAACCGATCCCGGCAATCGCGTAGGACAGCAGGGTTGTGGTTGCATACGCGCTGCCTTGCGCCAGGCTCAGGCGAGACAACACCAGCACTTCCAGCAAACCAGGCAGGTTGCCCGCCAGCACGAAGGTGATACCAATGATCACCAGCGCGCCGAGCATGTCACCCAGGCTGATCGGCACCATGCTCATGTTGGCGCCGGTGCCGCTGGTGTATTCGTACAGGGTGATGTTGTCCAGATAGGAGAACACGGTGATCAGATCCGACCAGACCCAGTACAGCGCGCCGACGAAACCAGCGAGCAGCGCCAGACGGATCAGGCGCAGCGACTGCTGGTTGACCTGTTCGATGTCCAGCGTCGGCTCCTCGACGACGATATCGCCATCCCCGGCTTCCTTGGCGGCTTGCCGTTTGGCCAGCGCGCGCTGATAAGCCAGACGTCGCGCGGCAACCCCCAGGCCACGCACGAACGCGGCCTCGACGACCAGCCAGAACATCACCAGATACAGCGTGTCGATAAGCCGATCGCTGAGTTTCAGCGCGGTGTAGTAATAGCCAAAACAGACGCCCATGAACAGCGCGACGGGCAGGGCGGTGAAGGCCAGCCCTAGCGCCCTGCGAAACAGCGAGGCGTTTTGATGGGTCGGGCTGGTGAGCAGCAGGCGGCTGAGCAGCCAGGTCATCAGCGCGTAGCAGGTCAGGACCACGCCAATGCCCAGCACGTCGTCGGCCAGCGCCGCCGGTTGGTGCTCAGCCACGGCAACCACCGCGACCAACGCCAGAACCACCAGCCCGAGACGACGGATCCAGCCTTGCAGGAACTCGACCTGGGCCTTTTCCCAGCGGAAATGCAGCTGCGCGACGCCGCCCGGCGCCAGGATTCGGTACGCGGTGTAGAACACCAGCCAGGCGAGGCCGATCTGCAGCAAGGCTTCACCGAGATTGGCGTTCTGCCCGCGCGCATCGATCTGCAGGGCGTAGCCGCACAGCGCCAGTGCCAGGGCGATGGGTACGGCGAGCAGGACGTTGATCAGAATCGCCAACGGCGTTTGCCACTGGCTGTCACGTTTGAAGTGGCCGATGTCGGCATGCAGCCTGTTGAGCTTGCTGTACAGCGCCTTGCGTTTCCAGATCAGCACACCGATCAGCAGCAGCAAGGGCAGAAACAGCAGCGGGCGTTGCGTCAGGCCATCGCTCAGCTCGCTGGCGCTGGACGCCAGGGGCAGTGTCGCAACCTGTTTTTGCAGGCGCGGCCAGATGCCCTGAAACCATTCGACATCCAGTGGCTTGTTGCTGGGGATCCAGAACATCTGCTCGTCCAGCGTCGAGCGCAGGCTGCTGGCGGTGCTGACCAGTTGCTTCTGGTTGAGCTGCAGGGTGATGGACTCATTGAGCAGCGAGCTGAGTTCGCGGTTCAGACGTTCCAGCAAGTCGCTGCGGGTCACGGCCAGGTCCAGCAGGGTTTTGCGCAGTTGCGGGGTGATCTCTTCGGCCGGTTGCGTGGCGAGCAGTTTCTCCACGTAGGCCACCGGGCTGCTCATCTGTTCGCGCTGCTGATTGACCTCGAACTGGTACAGGCGGATGTCGGCGATTTCATCGGCCAGGCCCTTGTCCAGTTGCAGGTGCGGCAAGGACTGCTTCTGCTTGTAGAGAATCTTGGACAGCAACAGGCTGCCACGCAGGACGTTGATCTGCTCGTCCAGCGCCTGATCGCTCTGGGTCAGGTTATCCAGCTGCTGTTTGGTCTTGAGGTTCTGCTGGGTCAGTTCATTGAGGCGGTCGGTGCCGCGCAGCAGGTAGTCGGAGAGCTTGAGGTTCTCCGCGCTTTCCGTGGCCAGCAGGCTGCTGCTGCCCGCTTTCTGCGCTTCCAGGGACGACTGCGTCACGGTCTGCTGGGACTGAGCGCGACGCTTGTCATTGATCAGCGTCTGCAACTCCTGGATTTCCTGCTCCTGACGGCTGACCTTCTCCACCAGCAAGTCATGCTGGCTGTTGCCCAGATCCTGCAACTGGCTATTGCCGGCCAGTTCCTGGCGGCGCAATACAGTGAGGGCATTGATCGAAGCGAGCTCGGCGTTGAGCAGGTTGCGCTGGTCAGTGCTGACGTTTTTGCCGTTGTCTTTGCCCAGCTTGAGGGTGGTGTTTATCTGCTGCGTGCGCGTCTGGTTGGCGCTGATCTCGGCTTGGGCCCGTTCCGGACGGGTCTGGGCGGTGATGACCATGCTGCTGGCGTCGCTCAGCGCTTTTTGCAGGTCGCTTTGCTGCGTGCTGCGTTGGGTCAGCATCTGCTCCAGTTGCGACACATCAAGGCTGCCGTAGCGCTGGGCAACGGGAATGATGCGCGTGCCTTTGAGGCGCGTCAGCTCGCGCTGGTTTTCGTTGATCTGCTTGTTGGCTTCAGCCAGTTGTTGCTTGAGCGCAACCAGCTTCTGCTCGTTTTCGGTCTTGCTGGTCAGAAAGGCCAGGGTCTGTTCGAGCACCTGCTGCAAGGCTTTCTGGTCGGCATCCGGCAGTTTGCGTTCGGCAATTTTGTCCAGGCTTTGCTGGACGGACTCACTGCTGGGCGGGTCGGCTGCCAGAACAGGAGCCGAAGACAGGCACAAGCCGATCAAGAATGCAGCAAACAAAGTACGCAGGGGCGACATAGACACCGGTCGAGCTGATCGAATAGAAGGGCAGTTTAGAGGAACAACCCAGGGCCCGGGCTACTTCCTTCCGGGAATCTGACGCCGACTTTGAGGATCTTGTTCCCCTCCATCACCGCAACCGTCCAAATAGTTCCGTTCCATTCGATCTGGTCACCGACTACCGGCGCGCCGCGATTCTTCTGCACGATGAACTGGCTGAGCGGAATATTACCGTTCTGGCCGTCCAGCTTGAGACCGTACAGCGCCGCCACAGCGCCCAGCTGGGCGTCGCCTTCAAGTACGAAGTCGCCGAAAAAGCGCAGGTCCAGCCCGCGTTGCGGCGCCTGGCTGAACAGTTTGCCCAGCGCGGGGAGGTCATGTTCATGGCCGATGACGCACAGCAGATCGTCGACTTCCAGCGTGGTGCTACCCGACGGGTGAAGCAACTGCTGACCGCGAAAGAGCGCGGCGATACGCGTGCCCTGCGGCATTTTCAGCTCCCGCAAGGCGGCACCGATACACCATTTTTCAGCGCCCAGGCGATAGACAAACAGCTCCCACTCGCTGGTCACGTGCACTTCCAGCGGCGCCCGTGAAATAGGCGCCGGCTCAGGCGGAACGGTCACTTTCAGCAGTTTGGCGACCCACGGCAGGCTGGTGCCCTGAACCAGCAGCGAAACCAGAACGATAAAGAACGCCAGATTGAAATACAGCTGCGCGTTGGGCAGGTTTGCCATCAACGGGAACACCGCCAGAATGATCGGCACTGCGCCACGCAGGCCGACCCAGGCGATAAACACTTTCTCGCGGCCATGAAATGCCTTGAACGGCAGCAGGCCGACCAGCACAGACAGCGGGCGGGCGAAGAGGATCATCCACAACGCCAGGCCCAGCGCCGGGATCGCGATGGGTAGCAAGTCATGGGGTGTGACCAGCAGGCCCAGCACCAGGAACATGCCGATCTGTGCCAGCCAGGCCATGCCGTCGAGCATGTGCAAAATACCGTGACGGCTGCGGATTGGACGGTTACCCATCACCAGACCGCAGAGATAAACCGCCAGAAAACCGCTGCCGTGGATGGCATTGGTCAGGGCAAAGACCGCCAATCCACCGGCGATTACCAGAATCGGATACAGGCCGGTGGCCAGATTGATCCGGTTGACCAGTTGCAGCATCAACCAGCCGCCGCCCAGGCCAATCACGCCGCCGATCCCGAACTCGCGGACCAGATGAGCCAGAAGGCTCCATTCCAGGCTGGTCTGGCCGCTGGCAAGCATGTCGATCAAGGTGACGGTGAGGAACACCGCCATGGGGTCGTTGCTGCCGGATTCGATTTCAAGGCTGGCGGTCACCCGTTCGTTCAGGCCTTTGCCACCTAGCAGCGAGAACACGGCTGCGGCATCGGTAGAACCGACAATCGCGCCAATCAGCAGGCCTTGAATCATGTTCAGGTTGAACAACCAGGCCGCCGCCATCCCGGTCAGAGCCGTGGTGATCAGGACCCCGACGGTGGCCAGCGAAAGCGCTGGCCAGAGTGCCACCCGGAAACTGGAAACCCGCGTGCGCAACCCGCCATCGAGCAGAATCACTGCCAGTGCGAGGTTGCCGACCAGATAGGCCGTCGCGTAGTTGTCGAAGATGATCCCGCCGCCGTCCACACCAGCGACCATGCCCACGGCGAGGATGATCACCAGAATCGGGATGCCCAGGCGCGACGACAGCGAGCTGACCAGAATGCTTGCACCTACCAGCAACGCGCCGATCAAGAACAGGCTGTTGATGGTCGTAGCATCCAAGGGCGGTACTCCAGGCGAAAATAGAAGAGGTCACGCGCTATGACCATGCAGTCAGCGTGCCAAGGGATTCTAACCTGTTGAATTGGTTGGCTGTCAAAGCATTGCTGTTGATTGCGTAAACGCCGCTGTTTCACGAGGGATGAACGCGGTTCAGATAAAGGCGGAACCTGTGGGAGCGGTGCCTGCCCGTGATGAGGTTTGGATGATTTAGCTGCACAATCGCGGCGACTCATCGCGGGCAAGCACCGCTCCCACATCAGATCGGGGCACCCACAGGTTTCAGGTCTAAAACCAGCTCTCCTGCATATTCAGGCATGTGTCATCACGCGCCTCCAGAATCGCCAGTTCGTGATGGCAACCCGGGACCTCCCAAGTCAGGAAATAACGTGCTGCCTGGAGTTTGCCCTTATAGAAGTCCTGGTCAGCCTCGTTGCCCTGACTTAGGCCTTGCTGGGCGTGGAGTGCCTGTTCGAGCCAGCGCCAGCCGATCACGGTATGGCCGAAGGCCTTGAGGTAAAGCGCCGAGTTGGCCAGGGTGGAGTTGACCTTGCCCTGGGCCAGATCGCCTAGCAGGCCCAGTGTCACGGCCTGTAGACGCGTCACCAGCTGTTGAAGGGGCTGGCGAAGCTCGGTCAGCGTGTCGAAGGCTTGAGCACGCTCAATGGTGTCGGCCATCAGACGCAGCAGCTGCTTGAGGCCCGCGCCGCCATCTTGCGCCAGCTTGCGTCCCAGCAGGTCCAGCGACTGAATACCGTTGGTGCCTTCGTGGATCGGGTTCAGGCGGTTGTCCCGGTAATGCTGCTCCACCGGATATTCCCGGGTATAGCCATGACCACCGAGAATCTGAATCGCCAGCTCGTTGGCCTTCAGGCAAAACTCCGACGGCCAGGCTTTGACGATGGGCGTCAGCAGATCCAGCAATTGCTGGGCGTGCTGACGGGACTCCGGGGTTTCGCCGGTGGTGGTGTCGTCAAACAGCCTGGCGGCATACAGGCCCAGATCAAATGCGCCTTCTACATAGGCTTTTTGCGTCAGCAGCATGCGCCGTACATCGGCGTGCTGGATGATCGGCACTGGCGCGCTGTCCGGGCTCTTGTTGTCCGGCAGGCGGCCTTGCGGGCGTTCCCGGGCGTAATCCAGCGAGTACAGATACCCCGCGTACCCGAGCATCACCGCGCCCATGCCGACGCCGATCCGCGCTTCGTTCATCATCTGAAACATGTAGCTGAGGCCCTGATGAGGTTTGCCCACCAGATAGCCAATACATGCTGCGTTATCGCCGAAATTGAGCGCCGTGGACGTGGTGCCGCGCCAGCCCATCTTGTGAAACAGCCCGGCGAGGATCACGTCGTTACGCGGGCCGAGGCTGCCATCTTCGTTGACCAGAAACTTGGGTACGATAAACAGCGAAATGCCCTTCACCCCGGCCGGAGCATCTGGCAGTTTGGCCAGAACCATATGGATGATGTTTTCCGACAGTTGATGGTCGCCGCCGGAGATAAATATCTTGTTGCCGCGCAGGCGATAGGTGCCATCTTGCGCTGGCTCTGCACGGGTACGAATATCCGCCAGGGACGAGCCTGCATGCGGCTCGGTCAGGGCCATGGTGCCGAAAAAGCGGCCTTCGATCATTGGCTGCAGGAAACGCTGCTTCTGCTCGTCGCTGCCAAAGCTTTCGATGAGATTGGCCGCCCCCATGGTGAGAAACGGATAAGCGGTAGAGCCTGCATTCGCCGATTGAAAGTGTGCGAAACAGGCCTGGGACAAGAGCGTCGGCAACTGCATGCCGCCTTCTTCGAAGCTGCGTGCTGCATTCAGGAAGCCTGCTTCCAGAAACGCCTCCACCGCTGGCTTGACCTCGGGGATCAAGACAGCCTCGCCATTTTCATAGCGCGGCTCGTTTTCATCAGCCTTGCGGTTGTGTGGAGCAAAATATTTTTCGGCGATGGTGCGTGCCGTGGTGATGGCGGCGTCGAACGTCTCGCGATTGTGCTCGGCAAACCGCTCGCGTCGGGTCAGCGCTTCGGCGTCCAGCACTTCATAAAGCTCGAAAGCCAGATTGCGAGAACTGAGCAGCAACTCGGACATGACCCTGTACCTGTTTGTTGGGATGGTCTGAGTCTAGGCGGGTGAGTTTCGGATGCACAGGATGATTGATCTGGGTGATGGTTCGGGAGTGGCGCGGCCATTATGGGCCCGTAGGAGCGGCTTCAGCCGCGAGCGTTAGTGCTGTCGAGCGAAGAGTCAGCGCTTGAACGGCTTCTTCGCGGCTAAGGCCGCTCCTACGGAAAATGTGAGCGAGTTCGTTACGCCAGCAACCTCAACAGCGTGGTGATCGAGCCGGACGTACCGCCGACCACGATTTTGCCATCAGGCTGAACGAAGACGCTTTTCAGGAAACCGATCTGCTCGGGGGTGAAGGTGATTGAGCCTGTGGCATCGGTGCCAAACTCGATATCCAGGCTGCCTTCAGGGAAGTAGCGGGTCAGTTTGTTGCCACTGCTCAGGCTGCGATTGGCCACTAGAATTTTGCCGTCGGCCTGCAGGGTGATGTCCTCGCCGATTTCGCCAGGCACGCGCAGCGGTTCACCGCGGTTGAATGTCGGGTCGACCTGTCCAGCTGCGGTCAGACGAATCAGGTAGCTGGCTGCGCCTTTCTCGTCGCCGGAACTGGTAACCAGCGCAAGGATTTTGCCATCGTTCAGTTCAATGACTCTGCGGCATGCGGTGTAGCGGGCATCCATCATCCTGACCTTATAGACGCCGCCTTCAGCAAAGTGTTGATCCGCTTCGCCGGTATCGGTCATACGCAGAATAAAACCGTCGTTATTCAACTCGCCGGCCAGGTAAAACGAAGGTGTAGTTACACTGCGCGCCATGTGCAAAGTAGATACATAGTTATTACCACTAAGGAACGTTGCTTTGCCTGCGGTACCAAAACTATAGTCAACTTCGCCGTCTGCGTGTCGGCGGTAAATAACGCCACCTTGGCTGTTGGCGGTGGCGACCATGAACATGTTGTCCACGCCCAGAAGGCGCGGCGTGGAAGACTGTGCACTTTCGGCAATATCACGGATGGAAATAAATTTTCCGTCCGAATCATAGTTGATCAGCGGCAGTTGGCTGTGCGCCGCGCCTGTCACGTAGAACGAGCCATCAGCGAGCCTGGCAATGCTGCTAACGCTCGCTGCCAGATTGACCGGTGGCGCCGTGGTCAGGCCATCCTGCATATCGCCGAAGCGGGTGTCGAATGCGCCATCGTCAATCAGCGCTGCAACGCCCGGAATGGACAGGCCAGGAATTTCACGTTCATAACTGCCGTGGATAATCAGTCGGCGTTCGGCGGTGTCCATGCTGACCGTCGACAGATCGTTGCTAAAGTTACCCGGCGTGCGGACATCAAGTTTGCCCTCAACGCCAAAGGAAGGGTCAAGTAGTCGAGGTTGAGTAGTTTTTGAAGTCATTAGTCAGTCTCTTAGTGTGGTAGTTATGTAGTGTCGAAAGAGTGTTATTCATCAATCGATACTGCGTTTAATCACACCGCAATAGAGAGTTCAATGTTTTTTTTCTGATGTGTTTTTTTTGTAATTGTTAAATATATAAAGCTTATCTGGTAGCGAATCAATAAGCCCTGTTGCTGTCAAGAGTAACTTTTAAATGGCAATAAAAAAGAGAGCCGAAGCTCTCTTTTTGTATTCACCGTCAAACCATCAGCCGATGGTCATCAAGCTCGCGTTACCGCCCGCTGCTGCGGTGTTGACGCTCAATGCACGCTCGATCACCAGACGTTCCAGAGCCACGTTGGTTTCGCCGTGGGACAGGCCATTGACGCCGACGATGGCGCCCGCACGCTGCGCCACCTGCTCGCAGACCGCACGCAGCTGGTCCGAGTCGCCGTGATGCAGAACGGCGTCGATCAGCACCTCATCCTTGCTCCAGTCGGCCACCAGCTTGATGCGCGCCTGGAGTTCTTTCGGCAGACGAGCGCGCAGTGGTTTGCTGACGCTGTTGTCCGGCCAGACTGCGCTGCTGCCAACCGCCAGCACCGCCGCCAACTGGATCAACAGATCGCTTTCTGTTTCGGCCAGGCACAGGACGTGCTCGCGGGGCAGAATGCTGTAGCTGTTACGCTCGCCGGTCGGGCCGGCCAGCAGGCGGGTCACGCCGCTTTGCGATTGCACCGCGAACTGGCTGCACAGTTGCTCCAGCTCAGGCTGCTGATTGCCTGCCGCCCAGGTTTTCAAGGCCAGAAGCGGCGCACTCATGGCTTCGCGCATGCGGGTGTCCGGTGCTGCCAACGCATCGCCACGCACGAAGGATTGCTCGATGGCATCCGCCGGGCGCGTCGACAGCAGACGGTACAGGTACAACGGGCCACCGGCTTTCGGACCGGTACCCGACAGGCCTTCGCCGCCAAATGGCTGCACCCCGACCACGGCACCGACAATGTTGCGGTTCACGTAGACGTTGCCCGCGTTGACGTTGTCGATGACCTTGGCGATGGTTTCGTCGATGCGCGTATGCACGCCGAGGGTCAGGCCGTAACCGGAAGCGTTGATCTGGCCGATCAACTGATCCAGCTCTTTACGCTTGTAGCGAACCACGTGCAGCACTGGACCGAAGATCTCGCGCTGCAGTTCGTCGAAGCTTTCCAGCTCGATCAGGGTAGGCATCACGTAGGTGCCGCGTTTGATCTCATCGCTGTCGGCAATCGCAACCTGATAGACC
Source organism: Pseudomonas viridiflava (assembly GCF_900601905.1). GTDB lineage: Bacteria > Pseudomonadota > Gammaproteobacteria > Pseudomonadales > Pseudomonadaceae > Aquipseudomonas. Next base: position 79,395 of record NZ_UWFA01000170.1, on the reverse strand, counting down.
GCGCGGCCTTTGTCGCGCATGCCCTGGATGTGCTTGTCGATGCCCGCCTTGGCTTCGGCGTCGATGACCGGGCCGATGTCTACGGACAGGCGCTCCGGGTTGCCGAGGCGGCATTCGGCCATGGCACCTTTGAGCATTTCGATGACCCGGTCCGCCGAGTCTTCCTGCAGGCAGAGCACGCGCAGGGCCGAGCAGCGTTGACCGGCGCTGTCGAAAGCCGAGGACACGACGTCGATGACCACTTGTTCAGTCAGCGCCGAGGAGTCGACGATCATTGCGTTCTGGCCACCGGTTTCGGCGATCAGCGGGATCGGACGGCCCTGAGCATCCAGCCGGCCGGCAATATTACGTTGCAGCAGGCGAGCGACTTCGGTGGAGCCGGTGAACATCACACCTTTGACTCGGTCATCGCCCACCAGGCGCGCACCGACGGTTTCGCCGCGACCCGGCAACAGTTGCACCACGCCTTCCGGAATACCGGCTTCGAGCAGGATGCGCACCGCTTGGGCGGCGACCAGCGGCGTTTGCTCCGCAGGCTTGGCCAGCACCGGGTTCCCTGCGGCCAAGGCAGCGGCGACCTGGCCACTGAAAATGGCCAGCGGGAAGTTCCACGGGCTGATACACACCACCGGACCGAGTGGGCGATGGGCGTCGTTGCTGAAATCGTTACGCGCCTGTACGGCGTAGTAGCGCAGGAAATCCACGGCTTCGCGAACTTCGGCGATGGCGTTGGCGAAGGTCTTGCCTGCTTCACGAGCCAACAGGCCCATGAGCGGCTGGATCTCGGCCTCCATCAGGTCCGCGGCGCGCTCCAGGATCGCGGCGCGCTCGGCTGGCGGCGTGGCCTGCCAGATCGGGCCGGAACTCAGGGCGCAGAGCAGGGCGTTGTCGACGTCTTGCAGACTGGCTTCCTGCACATGGCCGACCACGTCCCGCAGGTCGGATGGGTTGAGCAGCGCAGCCGAGGTGCCTTCACTGGCCGGGCAGCCCAGCATTGGCGCGGCTTTCCAGTCATTGTGCGCGGTCGCCAGCAGGGCTGAAGACAGCGAGCCCAAACGATGTTCGTTGGCCAGGTCGATACCGCTGGAGTTGGCGCGTTCCGGGCCATACAGGTCGCGGGGCAATGGAATGCGCGGGTGCGGCAGGCCGAAGCCGCCTTCCTGTGTCGCCATGCGCTCGATGCTGGCTACCGGATCGGCTACCAGTTCCTGAATGGAGATCGACTGATCGGCAATGCGGTTGACGAACGAGGTGTTGGCGCCGTTTTCCAGCAGGCGACGCACCAGATAAGCCAGCAGCGTTTCATGGGTGCCCACCGGAGCGTAAACGCGGCACGGTCGGTTCAGCTTGCCATCGGAGACTTTGCCGACAACCTGCTCGTAAAGCGGCTCGCCCATGCCGTGCAGGCACTGGAATTCGTACTGGCCGGGGTAATAATTCTGCCCGGCGATGTGGTAAATGGCCGACAGGGTGTGGGCGTTGTGGGTGGCGAACTGCGGGTAGATGGCTTCCGGCACCGACAGCAGTTTTCGGGCGCAGGCAATGTAGGAAACGTCGGTGTACACCTTGCGGGTGTAGACCGGGTAGCCTTCCAGGCCTTCGACCTGAGCACGCTTGATTTCGCTGTCCCAGTAGGCGCCTTTGACCAGACGGATCATTAGACGATGGCGGCTGCGACGGGCCAGATCGATCACATAGTCGATGACATACGGGCAGCGCTTCTGGTACGCCTGGATCACGAAGCCGATGCCGTTCCAGCCAGTCAGCTGCGGCTCGAAACACAGCCGCTCAAGCAGATCCAGCGACAGCTCCAGGCGATCCGCTTCTTCGGCGTCGATGTTCAGGCCGATGTCGTATTGCTTGGCCAGCAGGGTCAGCGACAGCAGGCGCGGGTACAGTTCTTCCATGACGCGCTCGTATTGCGCGCGGCTGTAGCGTGGGTGCAGGGCTGACAATTTGATGGAAATGCCCGGGCCTTCATAGATGCCTCGGCCATGGGACGCCTTGCCAATCGAGTGGATCGCCTGCTCGTAGGAGGCCAGGTATTTCTGCGCATCGTGCTCGGTCAGTGCCGCTTCGCCAAGCATGTCGTAGGAGTAGCGAAATCCCTTGGCTTCGAAGCGGCTGGCGTTGGCCAGGGCTTCGCCGATGGTCTCGCCGGTGACGAACTGCTCGCCCATCAGGCGCATCGCCATGTCCACACCTTTGCGGATCATCGGCTCGCCGCTTTTGCCAATAATCCGGCTCAGGGAGGAGGTCAGGCCGGCTTCGTTGTGCGTGGACACAAGCTTGCCGGTCAACAGCAGGCCCCAAGTGGCGGCGTTAACGAAAAGCGAAGGGCTGTTGCCCAGGTGCGGATGCCAGTTGCCGGTGCTGATCTTGTCGCGGATCAGCGCATCACGCGTGCCTTTGTCGGGAATGCGCAACAGGGCTTCGGCCAGACACATGAGTGCCACGCCTTCCTGGGATGACAGGGAAAACTCCTGCAGCAGGCCCTGAACGATGCCTGCACGACCGCCTGCGCTCTTCTGGTTGCGCAGCTTCTCGGCAATCGTCGCTGCCAGCTTGTTGGTGGCTTCGGCCATCGGCACGGGCAGGCGCGCCTGCTCGATGAGCATCGGCACCACTTCAGGTTCGGGACGGCGGTAGGCTGCGGTGATCGCGGCGCGCAGGACCGATTGCGGCAGGATGCTTTCGGCAAATTCGAGAAAGCACTGGTGCGCGGCGTCGACCGGCAATTCGCCATGGTCGTCGCCGTTCAGGCCGACGCTACCGTTGAGTTCCGAGAGGGTTGCACCACCTTCGAGTTTTTCCAGGTAATTGAAAATCGCCTGTTTGATGAGCCAGTGCGGAGTCCGGTCTATGGACTGAGCGGCTGCTTTCAATCGCTCGCGGGTCGGGTCGTCGAGTTTGACACCCAGGGTGGTGGTCGCCATGTGTTGCCCTCATTACGCCACTATGGATGTGGCCTCAATTGTCTCCCCAGATTATCGATGAGCCGAGGTAGGTGCAACCGGGTGCAACCCTTTTTTGCTTTATTATTTCATGCAGGCTGCTCGGTGGCTTTTCGAGGCAATGATCGGTGCACAGTGGCGGGGCGTTTTGTTCTATAAAAAGCGGCTCTTGCTCCAAAACGGAGCTAAAACGCGTGCTCAGAATACGCCTACATCACAGGTGCAACTTTTCCTCGCCAAATGGGTTGCACCTTGGGTGGATTGTTGAATAGGATGCGGCCCGATGTCGCACGCATGATCAAGAATCGTTCCCGTGGGGCTATTCCTGCTGCAAGGAGGTGCTATCTCCCGGCAGGCAAGCCCTGCAGTAGAGCGTCGGCTTTAGGGAGTCGGCGTCAATAACAACAATGCCCAGGCGTATTAACAATGAGTGTCAGCAACCCCACCCTGATCACGTTCGTGATCTACATTGCAGCAATGGTTCTGATTGGCCTGATGGCCTATCGCTCCACCAATAACCTTTCCGATTACATCCTTGGCGGACGCAGCCTGGGCAGCGTCGTCACGGCGTTGTCGGCCGGTGCTTCCGACATGAGCGGCTGGCTGTTGATGGGCTTGCCGGGTGCCATCTACATGTCGGGTCTGTCGGAGAGCTGGATTGCCATCGGGCTGATCATCGGTGCCTATCTGAACTGGCTGTTCGTTGCCGGTCGACTGCGGGTGCAGACCGAGCACAACGGCGACGCGCTGACGCTACCGGATTATTTCTCCAGCCGTTTCGAAGACAAGAGCGGCTTGCTGCGGGTGATTTCTGCGGTGGTGATTCTGCTGTTCTTCACTATCTATTGCGCTTCGGGCATCGTTGCCGGTGCGAGGTTGTTTGAAAGCACGTTCGGCATGTCCTACGAGACCGCGCTGTGGGCTGGCGCTGCGGCCACCATCGCCTACACCTTCGTCGGTGGCTTCCTGGCGGTCAGCTGGACTGACACCGTTCAGGCAACGCTGATGATCTTTGCCCTGATCCTCACGCCGATCATCGTGCTGCTGGCCACGGGTGGCGTCGATGCGACGTTCCTGGCCATCGAAGCGAAGGATCCTTCCAGCTTCGACATGTTCAAGAACACCAGCATCATCGGCATTATTTCCCTGATGGGCTGGGGCCTGGGCTACTTCGGTCAGCCGCACATTCTGGCGCGCTTCATGGCGGCGGATTCGGTGAAGTCGATTGCCAGCGCGCGTCGCATTTCCATGACCTGGATGATCCTGTGTCTGGGCGGTACCGTTGCGGCGGGCTTCTTCGGCATTGCCTATTTCTCTGCGCATCCCGAAGTGGCCGGTCCTGTGACTGAAAACCCGGAGCGGGTGTTCATCGAGCTCGCCAAATTGCTGTTCAACCCGTGGGTTACCGGTGTGCTGCTCTCGGCCATTCTGGCTGCGGTGATGAGTACCCTGAGCTGCCAGTTGCTGGTGTGTTCCAGCGCCCTGACTGAAGACTTCTATAAAGCATTCCTGCGCAAGAATGCCTCGCAGAAGGAGCTGGTCTGGGTTGGTCGTGCCATGGTGCTGCTGATCGCGATCATTGCCATCGTGCTGGCCGCCAACCCGGGTAACCGTGTCTTGGGTCTGGTGAGCTACGCCTGGGCAGGCTTCGGCGCTGCGTTCGGTCCAGTGGTGCTGATTTCGGTGCTGTGGAAAGGCATGACCCGCAACGGCGCGCTGGCCGGTGTGCTGGTGGGTGCGATCACCGTGATTGTCTGGAAGCAGCTGGGTATCTGGGGGCTGTACGAAATCATCCCGGGTTTCATCTTCGCCAGCATTGCGATCGTTGTGTTCAGCCTGTTGGGCAAAGGCCCGTCTGCGGCGATGCAGTCGCGGTTTGAAGTGGCCGAGCAGGAGTTCAAGGCGGCAACCCGGTAGATGGATTGCCTTCCACCCGTAGGAGCGGCTTTAGTCGCGAAGTCTTCGCACGAAGCTGGGTATTGGGCGATGGCCCAGACTGTTCGCGGCTGAAGCCGCTCCTACGACGGTGGTGCAGGCGACCTACGTCCTGTTGTGATCAATATCCAGCTTATAGAAGGTCGCCTTGGCACCTTCGCTGCTGTAGCCCTTGTTGTCCTGAACGTAAACCCCCGCCTTGAAGTACAGCGGCTTGTCACGCCACGTGGCGCTGATCGGGCTGCTCCAGTTTTTTCCCCGCGAGCTCACGCTGAGCTCGCCGCCGGGGCTGAGGTGGATCTTGTAGTTGAATCGCTCGTTGAGCGGCACGCCTTCCGCGATCTGGATGACGCGGCTCTTCTTGTCGTCAAATCGATTGCGAACCTTGGCCACGATATTCCCGGACTTCGAATCGTCCTTGTACTGGTACTCGACCTTGAGCATCGGCTCGGTGCTGTCGTAGGCGTGGATCTGGCCAATCACTACTTTGCCAGAAGAGGGCACCTGATTGACTTCCAGTGTGGCGTTCAGGAAGTTGTCCGCATCCGGATACATCCAGTTATGCAGCCGACCATCGGCCCAGGTTTCGCGCAGCTCACTGCGCGGGTATTTGGCATTGGCAGTCCGTGAGCCGGTAACGGGTGACCAGAAGAAAATGTGCCCCGATTCCGATCGAAAATACTTGCCGTCGTAACCTTTGACCAGCGCTGACGTCTCGATGGTTTTGGGGGGCGAACCCACAGGAATGCTCAGATTCCACGATGCCATGTCTACCATGTTTGAAGTTTCCGTTGTGTCTCATTGCCATTAACCACGCGTCTGGCATGGGGCTTTCGGGCATTGGTTATACGTTTTGAAATAGTTCCTGTTAACTGAAAAGTGCCCGACGGATGGCGTCAAAGTAATGTCACATTCGCCACAGCGCTTGCTCTGTAAAGGCCTACGTACACCGACCGTTAGTCGGGTTCTTAATGCTTTATTGATGGCATTTAGCTAGTCGCCTTCTGGTTTCCGAAATACCGGACTAGAGTGGGATCCATTCGGATGAGGCGTTACCCTCAGCTTTGAGCGTCGATCCCACATAAGAGAAGCAGCATGGAATGCGTGCAAACCAAGCCAAGTGATGGCCGTTCGGTGTTATTGGTCGTTGATGACTACCCGGAAAATCTTGTGACGATGTGCGCTGTTCTGCAGCGCCAGGACTGGTGCATCGTGACCGCCAGTTCAGGTATCGAAGCGCTGACCGTGCTCCTGGAGCGGGAAGTGGACCTCGTGCTGCTCGATGTGCAGATGCCCGGCATGGATGGTTTCGAAGTCGCCCGCCTGATGCGTGGCAGTCAGCGCACCCGGCTGACACCGATTATCTTCCTGACAGCCAATGAACAATCCCAGGACGCCGTGCATCGCGGCTATGCCAGTGGGGCCATCGATTACCTGTTCAAGCCTTTCGATCCCAACGTACTCAAGCCCAAAGTCCAGGCGCTGCTGGAGCAGCAGCAGAATCGCCGTACCCTGCAAAAGTTATCGCTGGAGCTCGAAGCAGCCAGGGCCTTCAACGCCTCTGTGCTGGACAACATTGATGAAGGCATTCTGGTGGTCAATGAAGCGGGCTTGATCAACTTCGCCAACCCGGCGATCTGTCGCCTGCTGGGTGCCAGCGTCGAGGCGCTGGTTGGAACCAGCGTCATTGATTACCTGGCTGAGCCGCAGGTGGTCGAATGGACGCAGTCCGGGTTTTACCGCCATTACCGCAGTGCCGAAATTTATCGTCTGCACGATGCCGTCTTGCGTACCCGTGAGGGTTGCCAGTTGCCGGTCGCGCTGTCCTGCGCGCCGCTGCCGCTGGAACAGAAGGCGATGGTGTTCAGCATCCTCGACATGTCGGTGGTGCGTGACCTTTATCAGCAACTGGAACATCAGGCAGTGACCGACGCCTTGACCGGCCTGCTCAACCGGCGCGGGTTTTATCAGGCCGTCGAAGGCATGTTGTTGCGCAACGAACATGCGGGCAAGTTTCTGGTGGTGCTGTATCTGGATCTGGATGGCTTCAAGCGGGTCAACGACTCCCTCGGCCATGACGCCGGGGATCAGGTTCTGCTCTGGGTCGGCCAACAGCTCAAGGAATGCATGCGCCCCTATGATGTGTTGGCACGCATGGGTGGCGACGAATTTACCGTGGTCATCGAAGGGCTGGACTTCCCGGAACACGCCGCGAAGGTGGCGGAAAAGCTGATCGAACGGGTATCGGTGCGGCGTCAGGTGGACGGCGTGGATGTCACCCTCGGTGCCAGCATCGGGATTGCGACGTACCCCGATTGCGGGTCCAACCTGGACGGGCTGCTCCGCGCAGCCGACATCGCCATGTACGAGGCCAAGCGCGCCGGGCGTCAGCAATACCGTTTCTACGATCAGGACATGAATGGCCGGGCACGCTCACGTCTGATGCTTGAAAACAGCGTGCGCACGGCTATCGACGGTCAGGATTTTTCCATGGTTTATCAGCCGCAGGTGTTCATTGCGGACGGCCGTTTGCGTGGTTTCGAGGCGCTGTTACGCTGGCAGCATCCAAGCGCGGGCGATGTGCCGCCGGGCTTGTTTATCCCTTTGCTCGAAGAAACCCGGTTGATCAACAAGCTCGGCAGCTGGATTTTCGAGCAGGGTGCCGAGCAGCGCAGCCGCTGGGATGAAGTGTTCGGCGCGGGCCTGGTGCTGAGTGTCAGCGTCAGCCCGACCCAGTTCAGCATGCCTAACCTGGCTGCGGAAATACGCCGCGCCATGCAGCGCTTCGACCTCAAGCCGGGGCAACTGGAGGTCGAGATCACCGAGGCCTCGCTGGTGCATAACCTGACTCACAGTCGTAACCAGATCCGGCATTTGCATGACATCGGCGTGAGCGTCGCGCTGGACGATTTTGGCGTGGGCGAATGCTCGCTGACGCACCTGCGCAATCTGGATATCGACACCTTGAAAATCGACCGGCACTTCATCGCCGGCATGCTCACTTCGCCGCGGGACACGGCGGTGGCGCGCAGCATTATTGATCTGTGTCGCAACCTGAATGTGCTGGTGATCGCCGAGGGTGTCGAGACCGTCGAGCAGTATCAGTGGCTGGCCGATAACGGCTGCCAGTTGATTCAGGGGTTTCTGGTTGCCCGGCCGATGGTCGCCGAAGATGCGCTGGCGTTCCCGTCTGCATTTGACTGGCAGGCCATCAAGTCCGTTTGAGTTCTGTACACTGACGCCTTTCGAATCAGTGTATGGCTCATGCTCGCGCCTCTCAAATACCTTCAGGCCTACCCGCCCGCTCTCCAGGATCAGGTGCGCCAGCTCATTGCCCAGAACAAGCTGGGCGATTACCTGCAGCAGCGTTATCCCGACCGGCATGCCGTGCAGAGCGACAAAGCGCTGTATGCGTACGCGCTGGCGCTCAAGCAGGAGCACCTGCGCAACGCGCCGAGCATTGACAAGGTGCTGTTCGACAACCGTCTGGACCTGACTCATCGGGCACTCGGCCTGCACACAACGATTTCCCGGGTTCAGGGTGGCAAGCTCAAGGCCAAGAAGGAAATCCGCGTGGCCTCGCTGTTCAAGGAGGCCCCGCCGCAGTTCCTGGAAATGATCGTGGTCCACGAACTGGCGCACTTCAAGGAATCGGACCACAACAAGGCGTTCTACAAACTCTGTGAACACATGCAGCCGGGGTATCACCAGATCGAGTTCGATCTGCGGGTTTATCTGACGTGGCGGGACATGCAGTAGGAGCATGCCTGTCGTCCAGACCAAGCACTGCAGGAGCGCGCTTGCCCGCGATGCGCTGTGTCAGTGATAAATGTACTGCCTGACCTGACGCTATCGCGGGCAAGCGCGCTCCTGCGGAAAATGCGATACCCATACTGAATGGCAACGGACTAAACCATGGACATCAGCAAAACCAAATCCAGTTTCTATCGCCGCCTGTACGTGGCGTATCTGATCGACAGCCAGATCGCCAGCAGCGTCCCGGCGCTGGTGGAGGCCACTGGCATGCCTCGGCGCACCGCCCAGGACACCATTGCGGCGCTGGCCGATCTGGATATCGAGTGTGAATTCGAACAACTCGAGGGTGCCCGCAACCATGCCGGGCATTATCGGATTCGGGACTGGGGTGCGATCGATAAAACCTGGATCGCCGCGCATCTGGCGCAGATCAAGGCGGTCCTGCAATACCCCTGAGCACCGCTGAACGCTTCATTCGAGGTCGCGGCGCATGCCGATGTGGGGGATTTCGTCTTCCAGGTAGACCTCGCCGACCGGCTCGAAACCGTATCGCGCGTAGTAACGCTGCAAATGCGCCTGTGCCGACAGATAGATCGGTTGGTCCGGCCAGGTCTTTTCAGCGTTCTCCAGTGCCTGCTCCATCAGCTCGTGGCCAATGCCGCGGCTGCGGATCGATGGCGCGGTCACGACGCGGCCAATGGTGACGTCGCCCCCTTGCTGGATGGGATCGAGCAAGCGCAGGTAAGCGACCAGACGGTCTTCCTGCCAGGCCATCAAATGGCAGGTATCGCCCAGCAGATCCTGGCCGTCGACATCCAGATAGACGCACTGCTGCTCAACCACGAATACTTCGGCACGCAATTTAAGGATGGCGTAAAGCTGTTCCTTGCTCAGGTCGGTATGGTGTTTGCAGATCCAGTTGATTGACATGTCGCTGACTCGCAGAGGAAATCTGGAGGGAATACTAAACGCATCCCGTCCGATACCCAATAAAACCCTGCAGCTGAATGCGCGACAAATCGGTCGACAGAGTGGGACCTCAGTCACTAAATGGATTTTTTGATGGCCTGGCGCACAAACACAACCTTGGTATGAGTTGTGAAAACGCCGGAATGCAGCTTCAATAAAGGCCACATGCCAGCACCAGTTGCATGTAGTCCTCGGGCCTCGTCCCGTCTCAGGAACATGAGCATGCCGTGTTTGCTTAGAGCCATAGGTTTGCTGGGATTGCTGCTGACGGCCCAGGTGGGAGCGGCGGATAAACTACGTCTGGTGGCCGATCCGTGGGCCCCGTTCACCGACTCGTCGCTGCCCAATAACGGGCTGGCGACCGATCTGGTCAGCACTGCGCTGGAGCGTGCCGGTTATACCTCTGAGTACAATCAGGTACCGTGGGCCAGGGCGATGCACGGGTTGGGCGAGGGCAACTACGATGTGCTGATCAACGCCTGGTACAACGAGGAGCGAACCAGGCTGGGTCAGTTCTCGGCTGAGTACCTGGTCAACCGCGTACGGTTTCTCAAGCGCAGCCGCTCCAGTGTCGAATATCGCGACCTGAGCCAGCTGTATTCGCGGCCCATTGCGGTGGTGCGCGGTTACGCCTACTCAGCAGAGTTCGACAGCGACGATCAGCTGGAAAAGGTCCCGGTCAGCAGCTTCACCATGGCGGCACGCATGGTTGCGGCGGGGCGTGTGGACTTGGCGCTGGAAGATGAGTTTGTCGCCCGCTATTACCTGGCGCGCGAGCCGAAGAATATTCGCGACAACCTGGCATTCCTGCCCAAATCACTGACCGAGAACAGCCTGCACATTCTGGTCAGCCTGAAAAACCCGCTGCATGAACAGATCGTCGCCGACTTCGACCGGGAAATTGCCGCAATGAAGGCCGACGGCAGTTATCAGGCGATTTTCAAGCGGCATGGTCTGTGACGGGCGCGGGTGCCTTGACCAGATGCGCCGCAAGGGTTCTCAGTGGGCCCAGCTGGCGGCAGATGAGCGCCAGTTGCGTCTGCACCAGCCGCTGACTCTCATCCAACTCGTCCGGCATCAGCTCCAGTTCGGTGGCCAGGGTCTCTTCGCTGTCGCTGTGAATCGCAACCGATTGTTTCTCCGCCAGGCTCTGGGCGATCTCGTCAATACTCGCCGCCAGCGTCGCGCCGACACCCTCGATCAGGTGCTCACGCACCTGGGTCGGCAGCTGGGTTTCCCGGTGCGCGCCGAGGCCGGATAGATAACTGAGCAAGGTGTGTGACAGCACCAGAAAGCGGAAGCCCACGTCCGCTTCCTTGCGAAAGTGACCGGGCTCCATGAGCATGTTGGCCAGTGTCGTGGACAGCGCGGCGTCGGCGTTGTGGGCGTTGCGCCGAGCCAGTCGATAAGCCAGGTCGTCGCTCTTGCCCTTGGCGTATTGCTGCATGATCTGGCGCAGGTAGATGCTGTTGCAGGTCAGGGTGTTGGCCAGCACTTTGTTCAGGCGTCGGCCTTGCCAGTCCGGCAGAAACAGGAACACCGCCAGGCCCGCGATCAGGCTGCCCAGCAGGGTATCGAACAGGCGCGGCAGGAACAGCCCGTAACCGTCGCCCACTTGATTGAAACAGAACAGCACCATGACGGTGATGGCTGCTGTCGACAGCGTGTAGCGGGTGGTCCGGTTGACGAAGAACACCACGCCTGCCAGCACTGCGCACATCGATTGCAGAATCGGGCTGGTGACCAAATCGAACAGTGCCCAGCCAACTGTCAGGCCGATGGCGGTACCGATGATCCGCTGCCCGAGTTTGCGCCGGGTGGCGCCATAGCTTGGCTGGCAGACGAATACCGTGGTCAGGATGATCCAGTAACCTTGTGACGGGTGAATCAGATGCACCATCGCGTAGCCGACGGTCAAGGCCAGCGGCAGGCGCAGCGCGTGACGAAACAGCAGTGAAGTCGGGGTCATCTGCAGGCGCAGGCGGGTCCAGGCATCTTTGAGGCTGCGCGGCGAGCGGTCCAGCAACGAGCTGTCGGTGGCGTCGGCCAAGGCGTCCGGGTTGCTCGCGTCGCTGAGCAGGCGATCCAGGGTTTCCAGGTTATTGGCCAGCGCTCGCAACGAGCGCAGCAGGCCGCGCCAGGCGGGGTTGCTCTGGATGCGCAAATGCTCCAGCGAGGCGCGCAAATCTTCCATCGCGTAAGCAAAGCTGTCGTTGTAAATGAACGGCTGCCGCAGCTGGATCGACTCGGACAAGGCCTGGCAGGCAACCCCTTGCTGGCGCAGCAAGCGCTGGCAGCGAAACAGCACATCACTGTGGAAAAACGCTTCGGCGAGGGAGTTGTAAGGGTAGTGCGAGGAGCTGGCGCGCTCGTGAATGTCCTGGGCAATGAAATACAGCTTCAGGTAACGGCTGACTTTCGAACCGGGGCGACCGCTGCCGACCCGGTGCAGGATGATCTCCTTGGTGGCGTTCAGGGCCGCGACCACTCGGCCATTCTGTTGGGCGAGTTCCAGGCGGCGTGCTTCCACATCCAGTTGGCGGATCGGCTCGAACAGGCTGGATTTAAGCTTCAGGTATTGGCCCAGCTCACGAAACAGGCGGGCCAGCGCCTGCTGCACCGGCTGGTTGGAAAACAGCATCTGCCACAGCACCGACAGCAGGCCGTACCAGGCCGCGCCCGCCACCAGCAGCATCGGCTCGTGCCAGAAGTCCAGCACCTCGCCACCGCGCTGATCGACGCCGATCATGGTGTACACCGAAAGAATCAGGGTGCCGTAGGCAATCGCGCTGTAGCGTTCGCCCAGCGCGCCGAGCATGGTCAGGGCAAAACTGGCAACCGCCAGCGAGACGACGAAAATCCACGGGTAGGGAAACAGCAACTCGACGGCCAGTGCTGCAACGCTGAAACACACCAGCGTCACCGCCAGCGCATTCAGGCGGCCTTGCCAGCTGTCGTCGGTCTCGGCCAGTGCACTGGCAATAATTCCCAGGAAGAGCGGGATCAGCAGGCCCATTTCATTCTGATACCAGCACAGCGTCATGCTGCCGGTCAGAGCAATGAATACCCGAACGCTGTAGCTGAATTTATCCAGCGCCCACAGACGGCGGAAAGTATGACGAAGAGATTTCGAGGCCATAGGTGAGCTGTTTCACGATTGATCAATGCTGTGGTGGATATGTACAGGCAAGCGCCGGGTCTGTACATCGGCAGGGCGAAATTTATTGTGTGAGGAGGTGCGCTGGACCCTGTTGGAGCGAGGCTTGCCCGCGAAGAACGATGACGCGGTGTAGCTGTTGAACCGAGGCGCCTGATTCGCGGGCAAGCCTCGCTCCAACAGGTCCACTAGACAAACTGCGCAGCCGCATACCCCGATGCCCAGGCCCACTGAAAGTTGAAACCGCCCAGATGGCCGCTGACGTCCAGCACTTCGCCGACAAAATACAGCCCCGGCGATTTCAGGGATTCCATGGTCTTGGACGACACTTCCCGGGTATCAATGCCACCCAGCGTCACTTCGGCAGTGCGATAGCCCTCAGTGCCCGCCGGTACGACCTGCCACGAGCCGAGCTTCAGCGCGATGTCGGCCAGTTCGGCGTGGGTGTATTGCTTCATCGGCTTGGACACGAACCATTGTTCGGCAATCAGGTTGGCCATCTTCTTGGTAAAGATTTCCCCCAGCAGCGTCTTCAGTTCGCTGTTCGGTCGTTCAGCTTGCTGCTCGGTGAGCCAGCGGGCGACGTCATGGTCGGGCAGCAGGTTGATTTCCACCGTGTCGCCAGGGTGCCAGAACGATGAGATCTGCAGAATCGCCGGGCCACTGAGGCCGCGATGGGTGAACAGGATGTTCTCGCGAAAGCTCGTGTCGTTGCAGCTGACCAGACAATCCACCGAAGTCCCCGAAAGCTCGGTGCACAATTCCTTGAGCTGGTCGGTGATGGTGAACGGCACCAGACCGGCGCGGGTCGGCAGCAGCGTATGGCCGAACTGTTTGCCAACCTGGTAGCCAAAGCCGGTCGCGCCGAGGGTCGGGATCGACAGACCTCCGGTGGCGATCACCAATGATTCACAGCGGATAGCACCCAGAGTCGTCGCCAGCGTGTAGCCGGTGTCGGTTTTTTCGATCTGCTGTACGGACGTGTCCATGTGCAGGCTGGCACCGGCCTGCCTGCATTCGTCGAGGAGCATTTCGAGGATGTCGCTGGATTTGTTGTCGCAGAACAGCTGGCCGAGTTTTTTCTCGTGATAGGGCACGCCATGCTTGCCCACCAGACCGATGAAATCCCACTGGGTGTAGCGCGCCAGTGCCGATTTGCAGAAGTGCGAATTCTGCGACAGGAAATTGCTCGGCTCGGTGTACATATTGGTGAAATTGCAGCGCCCGCCGCCGGACATGAGGATCTTCTTGCCGGGTTTGTTGGCGTGATCAATCAGCATCACCTTGCGCCCCCGGGCAGCGGCGGTCAGCGCGCACATCAAACCTGCGGCGCCAGCGCCGATGATCACAACGTCAGTAACGGGCAAAGCGATTTCCTCAATAACTTGTAGGAGCGAGGCTTGCCCGCGAAAAAGTCGGAACGACTTTCCATCGATAGTGATCCGACTATTTTTTCGACTGCTGTGCAGCCGTTCGCGGGCAAGCCTCGCACCAACGGTTTTTGAACTGCTTACAAAATCCGCACGCGCAGCGATTTGCCTTTGATCTTGCCGTTGTTCAAGCGCTCCAGCGCCTGCTTGGCGACGCCGCGTTCGACGGCCACGTAGGCCTGGAAGTCGAAGATCGCGATCTTGCCCACTTGGGCGCCAGGGATGCCAGCTTCGCCGGTCAGTGCGCCGAGGATGTCACCTGGACGCAGCTTGTCTTTGCGGCCCGAACCGATGCACAGGGTGCTCATGGTCGGGATCAGCTGCGAGCCGCCGGCGTTTTTCAGGCTGTCCAGTTGCTCCCAGCGCAGCGAAGCCTTCTGGATTTCTTCGATAGCGCGGGCGCGTTGCGACTCGGACGGCGCAACCAGGCTGACGGCGATCCCTTTTTCACCCGCACGACCGGTACGGCCGACGCGGTGAATGTGCATTTCGGAGTCACGGGCCAGCTCGACGTTGATCACCATGTCCAGCGCATCGATGTCCAGACCACGGGCCGCAACGTCAGTGGCAACCAGTACCGAAGTGCTGCGGTTGGCGAACATCGCCAGCACCTGGTCGCGATCACGCTGCTCCAGATCGCCATGCAGACCGACGGCGGAAATGCCCTTGGCGGTCAGGTGATCCACCACTTCCTGGCATTGCTGCTTGGTGAAGCAGAACGCGACGCAGGACTGCGGGCGGAAGTGGCCGAGGACTTTCACGACCGCGTCCATCCGGTCTTCCGGAGAGATCTCGTAGAAAATCTGCTCGATCTGGCTGTCGGCATGCAGCGCTTCGACCTTGACGGTCTGCGGGTCGCGCATGAACTTGGACGACAGCTGCTTGATGCCCACCGGGTACGTGGCGGAGAACAGCAGGGTCTGACGCTTTTTCGGCGTCTGCTCGATGATGTCGGCAATGGCGTCGTAGAAGCCCATGTCCAGCATTCGGTCGGCTTCGTCGAGGATCAGGGTGTTGAGGCCGTCAAGCACCAGCGAACCTTTGCGCAAGTGCTGCTGAATGCGCCCCGGTGTGCCGACGATGATATGCGCGCCGTGCTCCAGGGAGCCGATCTGCGGGCCAAACGGCACGCCGCCGGTCAGGGTCAGGACCTTGATGTTGTCTTCGGAACGGGCCAGACGACGGATTTCTTTCGCCACCTGGTCAGCCAGTTCGCGGGTCGGGCACAGCACCAGTGCCTGGCAACCGAAGTAGCGGGGGTTGATCGGGTTCAGCAGGCCGATGCCGAAGGCAGCCGTCTTGCCGCTGCCGGTCTTGGCCTGGGCGATGAGGTCCATGCCCTTGAGAATCACCGGCAGGCTCTGCGCCTGAATCGGCGTCATCTCGGCATAACCAAGGGACTCCAGGTTACCCAGCATGGCGGCAGACAGGGGCAAAGTATTGAAAGCGGTGTTAGTCACGACAGTGGACCTGCAAAACAAAATGTCGCGCAGTGTATCAGGTCACGAGGCGATCAGGCTCGCTCCCGCTGGGTGGTGATTGCCATTGATATTTGGGTGAACTCTGTGGGAGCGGTGCATATCACTTCGAGGCTGTCTTCACCTCTCGCGGCGGCAACTGCAGGAAGATCCCCGCTGCCAGCATCGCCATCACCCCAACGGTCAGGAAGGTCAGTTGGAACGCGCCCAGCACGCTGCCCACTTCACCGGTCGAGACCTGTTCGGTGAAACCGCCGAGCAATGCCGCCGCGCAGGCCACGCCGAAACTCAGCGACAGCTGCGCCACCACCGACAACAGGCTGTTGCCACTGGCTGCGCTGGCGTCGTCGAGGTCGATCAGGGTTACGGTGTTCATCGCGGTGAATTGCAGCGAGTTGACCGCGCCGAGCAGACCCAGATGCACCAGCAGCATCCAGTACGGCGTCTGCGCATCAATCAACGCGATGCTCGACAGCAGAATGCCCAGCATCAGCGTATTGCCGGTGAGGATGATGCGGTAGCCCAGGTGCTCGATCAGCCAGCGCGCCACTGACTTGGCGAACATCGCCGCAGCGGCCAGCGGCAGCATGCTCATCCCGGCTTGCGAGGGCGAATAACCCAGCGCCACCTGCAACAGCAACGGCATCAGAAACGGCAACGCGCCGCTGCCCAGGCGAGCGAACAGGTTGCCGAGAATACCCACGGCAAAGGTCCGGGTGCGGAACAGCGAAGGGGCAAACAGCGGCGCTTCGACGTGGCCCGCGCGCAGCCAGTAGGCCGCCAGGCAACCAAACCCGGCAAACAGCAACAGCACCACGCGCAAGTGCGGCAGGTGCAGTTCGCCGAGGCCTTCCAGGGCGATAGTGATCAGCACCATTGACGCACCAAACAGCGCAAAGCCGACGCCGTCGAAACGGGTCCGGCCGCCACCGGGCAGGTCAGGGATGAAGTGATGCACGGCCCAGCAGCCAATGATGCCGACCGGGATGTTGATCAGGAAAATCCAGTGCCAGCTCAGGTACTCCACCATCCAGCCGCCCAGAGTCGGACCCATCAGCGGGCCAAGCAAGCCGGGCAAGGTGATGAAACTCATGATCCGTACCAGTTCCGAACGCGGGTAGGCGCGCAGGACGATGAGCCTGCCGATAGGCAGCATCAAGGCGCCGCCCAGGCCTTGAACGATCCGCGCACCGACTAGCATGCCCAGCGAGTTGGAGATCGCGCACAGCAGTGAGCCGAAACTGAACAACAGGATCGCGCTGAAGAAAATCTGTTTGATGCCAAACCGGTCGGCAATCCAGCCCGAGGCCGGAATCAGCAGCGCGATGGTCAGCATGTAAGCGATGACCACCGACTGCATGCGCAGCGGATCTTCGGCCAGCGACCTCGCCATCGAAGGCAGCGCCGTATTGAGAATCGTGCCGTCCAGGCTTTGCATGAAGAACGCGATAGCGACGACCCACGGCAGCCAGCGCAGGGTTTTTTCATCCAGAAGCGGGGTGGTGGTCGGCATGAGGATCCTTGTGTGTCTAACTCTGTTGGAGCGAGGCTTGCCCGCGAATGGGCTCATGCCGTTTGCCAGGCACACCGCGTAATCTTTTTCGCGGGCAAGCCTCGCTCCAACGGTTCTCGCTTATAGCGTCAGGGTCAACTTACTGATCAGCGCACCCGGCAACTGGCTGGAAGCCGTCTGACGCTGACTATAGGTACTTGTGGAGAGGATCAGTTCCCGCTCCCGGGTCAATTCTTCCAGCGCGCTACCCAGCAGGCTGTAGACACTGTCATCGAAACGCATGGTGCTCACCGGCGCCTGGATCTTGCCGTCTTCAACCCAGAAAGTGGCGAAGCGGGTCATGCCGGTCAGGCGCGCTGCGGGCTGATCGGAGTAGTTCAGATACCAGAGGTTGCCGATGTACAAGCCAGTGCCGAGCTTTTGCAGAATCTGCTCCAGCGCAAGACTGCCCTCTGCCATGCTCAACGAGCTTGGCGATTCCCACGGCTCTGCACCGTTGGCCTGCAAACCGTACTCGGCGGCACTGGCCGAGCCGACCAGTTGCTCGCGGCCCTGACCATCGACGATCAGCGCAAGGTCCTTGCGTGGATAACCTTCGCCGGAAAACGCTGGCGACAGCGAACCGCTGACTTGCTCGAACATGCTCACCAGTGGGCTGAGTGTCGCATCGCCGCTGTACAGCCGTTGCAGCGGGCTGGTTTTGGTTGCCAGCGCTTGCGCCGAAAAACCACCCCAGGCCAGCATGCCGATGATTTCGTCCATGGCGGCCGGTGCCAGATACGCCCGGTATTGGCCTGGCGCCAGGGTTTTCAGCGGCTTGCCGAGAAACTCCAGTTGCTCGCGAGCCAGGGCAAAACGCTGGGCGAAGCTGGCGTCGCTCCATTCATGACCCGCGTAGTTGGCTTTGACCGCCTGACCGTTGCCGTGAAACAGGCTCCAGTCGAAATTGAAGCTGTTGGCTTGGTGCCAGCCCGATGCACCCCATGAACTGGCAAATCCGCGATACAGCGGTCCCGCAGCATAGAAACCCACCAGATCCAGGCCTTGTGCCAGCCGCGCAATGTGCTCGACGACATGCTCGCTGTCCGGCAACGGCAAGTCTTGAACATTTGTGTTCTGCCAGGCCTCGGTATTGGGTTTGAGGTACGGGTCTTCGGCGAGCAGGGGCAGGGTCGCCCGCAGCTGCTGCAAGGCGTCGATCAAGCGTTGAGCATCCACCTCGCCCTCGCCGCAGAGGGTCAGTTGCAGATCGGCATGACGTTCATCATCGATCAGCTTGAGGGTCACGCTGGCCTGCTGCACATGGCCGACCTGACGCACTTTGGCGTGATTGAAGCGGATGAAGTCCGACTCTTCGGCGTTGTAAGCCAGGGTGAAATGTTCCTGACCACTGATGGCCGCCTTGAGCGTTGCCACCAGTGCCTGAAATTGCTGTTGGTGCGACATCAGGCGTCCCCTCCGAAAACATCGACTTGCTTGAACACGCAGGCGGGCGAAGCATGGCCAACGCGTATGACCTGATTGGGTTCGCCTTTGCCGCAGTTGGGTGTGCCGAGCACTTTGAACGTGCTGGCATCGCCCACGGCGCTGAGGTTTTTCCAGAACTGCGCGGAAATCGCCCGGTAATTGGGGTTTTTCACCACGCCTTTGAGTTCGCCATTCTCGATCAACTGGCCCCACTCGCAGCCGAACTGGAATTTGTTGCGCGCATCGTCGATGGACCACGAGCGGTTGGTAGACATCAGCACGCCGTTTTCAATACCGCCGATCAACTGTTCAAGGGACTTGTCCCCTGGCTCGATGTTGAGGTTGGCCATGCGGTCGATGGGCGGACGGTTCCAGTTGCTGGCGCGGCTGTTGGCGACGCCCGGCATATCGGCGCGAAATTGCGACAGTGCACCGCCCAGCGGGCGCTCCAGCAGGCCGTTGCGAATCAGGAATTGCTTGCTGGCCGGTGTGCCGTCGTCGTCATGGCTGTAGCTGGCCAGTTGTTCGGGGATTTCCGGGTCGAAGGTCACGTTGAGCAGCTCGGAGCCGTATTGCAGATGGCCGAAGTCGCTGGCCTTGACGAAGCTGGTACCCGCGTAATTGCGCTCGTCACCGAGGATGCGGTCCAGCTCCAGCGGGTGGCCGATGGATTCATGGATCTGCAGGATCATCTGGTCCGGCATCAACAGCAGGTCCCGAGGGCCGTTGGGTGTGTTGGGGGCCAGGATCAGTTGCAGGGCCTGATCGGCCACCTGCGCGGCTGCGCCCACCAGTCCGCAGTTGCTGATCACTTCCGCGCCGCCCTGCTGGCCGAAATTGTCCCGGCCCAGGCTGCGGGTCTGGCTGTCACTGCCGTCAAACGCGGTGACGGCCATGCCCGGGTAGACAAAACGCTGGGCCCGACGAATCTGCGCGCCCGCGTTATTGAGGTAAATCTGCTCGACGTTTTCCAGGCCAAGGCTGACGTGCCAGTTGACCAGCCGTTGGTCGTTGGGGACGGCGTTGGACTCGCTCATCAACAGTGCGATGCAATCGCCCAAGGGCGCGAAGGTCTCGTGCAGATGAGGCGACAGGTAATCGGCCTGCGCGGTCGCCACGGGTTGATCGCGCAGATCAAGCAGTGCGTGCGGCGCCAGGCGTGAGGCGTGCTGCTCGGCCCGTTCCAGAGCAGCTTGCAGGCCGCGTTGCGAGAGGTCCCGGGTTGCCGCGTAGGCTTCCACGCCATTGAGGCGAACAGTCAGCATGGCGCCTTCGTCACTGCTCAGATGCGGCGGCTCGGCGACGTTCTTGCGCACGCTCAAGTGCTGGCTGGTCTGGCGGACATAACGCAGGGAAAAGAATTGGGCGCGGCTCTGCAGAGCGGCAAACCGCTGAGAGAGCTGAGCGGATAGATCGAACATGCAGAGAGGCCTCTAAATAGGTTTTTTTTTTGCAAGGAGTGCGGTGGTTGTTGTGCTGATATCTGTGGGAGCTAGCTTGCTTGCGAAGGCTATGTTTCGAACATTAGAGATGTGGTGAATCTACTGGCCGCTTCGCGAGCAAGCTCGCTCCCACCGGAATGGCTACCCCTTCATGCAGGAGGGGATCAAGGCAATCCAGGTCTGATGGGTGCGTTGGTTTGATCTTTGACGCTAGATTAGGCTGCTGGCACGGGAGCTTCAAGCGGCAGGCTGCAAGCCTCGAGATAAAAGCGGGAAACGGTACTTCAGACGCCTGCGCTCCCACAGAGGCGGTGTTGGCCTGTGGGAGCGGCTTCAGCCGGGGAGGGCGCGACGCTGTCAGTGAGCTGTACGGCCCACTTCACGTACCGGCTTGCCACGCACGGGCTTGCCAGCCGCGACGAAGTAGTCGGCGGTGCTGCGTGGCAGTGGCGCGCGACCCCGGATCTTGTCGGCGATTTTCTCGGCGATCATGATCGTTGGCGCGTTCAGGTTGCCAGTGGTGATCAGCGGCATGATCGAGGCATCGACAACCCGCAGACCTTGCATGCCATGCACGCGGCCTTCGCCGTCGACCACAGCCATTTCATCAGTGCCCATTTTGCACGAGCAGGACGGGTGATAGGCCGTCTCGGCGTGCTCGCGGATGAAGGTATCGAGGTCTTCATCGGACTGCACTTCGACGCCGGGGCTGATTTCCCGGCCACGGTATTGATCCAGCGCCGGCTGCTGCATGATTTCCCGGGTCAGGCGGATACCGTCGCGGAATTCCTGCCAGTCCTGCTCGCTGGACATGTAGTTGAACAGGATGCTCGGGTAGTCACGCGGGTTCTTGGATTTGACCTGTACCCGACCGCGACTCGGCGAGCGCATGGAACCCACGTGCGCCTGGAAGCCGTGCTCCTGGACGCCCTTGGTACCGTTGTAGTTAATCGCCACCGGCAGGAAGTGATACTGGATATTCGGCCATTCGAATTCTTCACGGGAGCGAATGAAACCGCCCGCTTCGAACTGGTTGCTGGCGCCAATGCCGGTACCGAGGAACATCCACTCTGCGCCAATCGCCGGCTGGTTCCACCACAACAGGGATGGATACAGCGACACCGGTTGGGTGCAGGAATATTGCAGGTACATCTCCAGGTGATCCTGAAGATTCTGGCCGACGCCGGGCAAGTCGTGCACCACGGGGATGTCCAGCGCGTTCAGCACCTGCGCCGGGCCGACGCCCGAGCGCTGCAGGATCTGCGGCGAGGCAATCGCGCCGCCGCACAGCAGAACTTCCTTGCGAGCGCGGGCTTCGATGCGGGCGTCGCTGTCGCCGACCAGATACGCCACGCCAACGGCCTTCTTGCCGTCGAACAGAATCCGGTCGGTCAGGGCGTGTGTGACGATGGTCAGGGTCGAGCGTTTTTTGGCTTCATCCAGGTAGCCGCGAGCAGTGCTGGCGCGACGGCCTTTGGGCGTCACGGTGCGGTCCATCGGGCCGAAACCTTCCTGCTGATAACCATTGAGGTCATCAGTGCGTGGGTAACCTGCCTGCACACCGGCTTCGACCATGGCGTGGAACAGTGGGTTGTTGCCCGCTTTGGGCGTGGTCACGCTGACCGGACCGTCGCCGCCATGGTAGTCATTGGCGCCGATGTCACGGGTTTCCGCCTTGCGGAAGTACGGCAGGCAATCGGCGTAGGTCCAGTCTTCCAGGCCAGGGTTTTTCGCCCAGCCATCGTAATCCATGGCGTTGCCACGGATGTAGCACATGCCATTAATCAGTGACGAGCCGCCCAGGCCTTTGCCACGGCCGCATTCCATCCGGCGATTGCCCATGTGTGGTTCTGGATCGGTTTCGTAGGCCCAGTTGTAGCGACGGCCTTGCAGCGGGAACGCCAGTGCGGCGGGCATTTGTGTACGGAAATCCAAACGATAATCCGGGCCGCCTGCTTCGAGCAGCAGAACGGTGACGCCTGCGTCTTCGGTGAGACGGGCTGCCAAGGTGTTACCGGCCGAACCGGCACCGATGATGATGTAATCGAATTCCTGGGACATTACTGCACCCTCTTTGAAAGTAGTCGGGGAGGGGGAATGACGTGATCATTCGACCCCTTGCACCCCATGCAAGTGCGCTAGCTGGAAGGACCTCTTCGCGAATGAATTCGCTCCCACAGGTGTACTGCATTCCCCTGTGGGAGCGGATTCATCCGCGAAGGCGTCCGCCCAGACGAAAATCAGCGAACTTAGAAAACGGAAGCGTATTCACCCAGCTCAACCTGCACAGACTTGATCCTTGTGTACTGCGCCAACGAGCTAATCCCGTTCTCACGGCCCACGCCCGATTGCTTGTAACCGCCGACTGGCATTTTTGCGTCGGACTCGCCCCAGGCGTTGATCCAGCAGATGCCGGCTTCAAGCTGATGAATCACGCGGTGCGCGCGGTTCAGGTCCTGAGTGACGATGCCAGCCGCCAGGCCGAATTCAGTGTCGTTGGCGCGGCGGATAACTTCTTCTTCGGTGTCATAACCGAGGATGCTCATCACCGGGCCGAAGATTTCTTCGCGGACGATTTTCATCTCGTCAGTGCAGTCGGTGAAGACGGTCGGCGCCACGAACGCGCCGTTGGCGAACTCGCCTTCGCTCAAACGCTCACCACCGATCAGCAGGCGTGCGCCTTGCTCTTTGCCGGAAGCGATGTAACCCAGCACGTTCTCCATGTGGGCGAAGCTGACCAGCGGGCCGAAGTTGATGTTTTCGTCTTCCGGGTTACCGATACGAATGCGCTTCACACGCTCAACGATCTTGGCTTCAAACGCGGCCTTCAAGGCATTGGGTACGAACACCCGAGTGCCATTGGTGCAGACCTGGCCGGAGCTATAGAAGTTGGCCATCATCGCGATGTCGGCGGCGCGATCCAGGTCGGCGTCGTCGAAGATGATCAGGGGCGACTTGCCGCCCAGCTCCATGGTCACTTCCTTGAGGGAAGAGGCCGAAGCGCTGGCCATGACTTTCTTGCCGGTCTGCACGCCGCCGGTGAAGGAGATCTTCTCGATGCGCGGGTGCTCGGTCAGCCAGCTGCCGACTTCTGCGCCCGTGCCGGGCAGCACGTTGAACACGCCATCCGGAACGCCAGCTTCGGTGTAGATTTCGGCCAGCTTCAGGGTGGTCAGGGACGTGACTTCGCTCGGCTTGAAGATCATCGCGTTACCCGCCGCCAGGGCCGGTGCGGATTTCCACAGGGCGATCTGGATCGGGTAGTTCCACGCGCCGATACCGGCAACCACGCCCAATGGTTCGCGACGGGTGTAGATGAACGAGGAGGTGCGCAACGGAATCTGTTCGCCTTCGATGGCGGGCACCAGGCCTGCGTAGTATTCCAGCACGTCGGCGCCGGTCACGATGTCGACGTATTTGGTTTCCGAGAATGCCTTGCCGGTGTCCAGGGTTTCCAGGGCGGCCAGTTCATCGTTGCGCTCACGCAGGATGTCCACGGCACGACGCAGGATGCGCGAACGCTCCATGGCGGTCATCGTAGCCCAGATCTTCTGGCCTTTTTCAGCACTGACCACGGCGCGTTCGACGTCGTCTCTGGAGGCGCGCTGCACCTGTGCCAGCAGTTCGCCGTTGGCTGGGTTGATGGCATCGAAAGTCGCATTGCTGGTGGCGTCGACATAACCGCCGTCGATGTAGAGTTTTTGCAGTTCGAAACGGGCCATAAAGTCCTCGCAGATTCAGAGTGGCTGGCGATGACTGGCGTCAGGTTGCCGGAGCAATTTGGGCAACGCTGCGCGGCAGTCGTTCGGTGCTCGCCTCATCAAAAGTGAAACGTTTCAGCTCACCGCTTTCGCCAGTTGGAAGTCCATGTATTCGTAGGCGATCTGTTGCGCCTGTTCAGTGTCGAACGCATCGCCGGAGAGGGCGCCGCGCAACCACAGGCCGTCGATCAGTGCCGCCAGGCCACGAGCCGCGCTACGCGCCTGCTCCAGTGGCAATACTCGGCGGAATTGACAGCACAGGTTTGAATACAGGCGGTGATCGTTGATCCGCTGCAGCCTGTGCAAAGACGGCTGGTGCATGCTGGTGGCCCAGAAGGCCAGCCAGGTTTTCATCGCCGGGCCATTGACCTGGCTGGCGTCGAAGTTGCCCTCGATGATCACTTGCAGATGCGCCCGTGGGCTGTCATCGGTGAGGGCCTGACGACGTTCGCTGACGTTGTCGATCAGGGCATTCATCAAATGCCGCATGGTGGCTGCGATCAGGCCGTTCTTGTCCTGAAAGTAGTGGCTGATGATGCCGTTGGACACACCTGCCAGACGAGCGATCAACGCGATACTGGCCTCGCCCATGCCGACTTGATCCACCGCTGTGAGCGTGGCATGGATCAACTGTTGGCGGCGGATGGGTTGCATACCGACCTTGGGCATTGGCTCAAATCTCCTGGTTCGCCGGACTGATGCACTGCCCGAAAGGGCTCCGCCACCTTAAAGGTTTTTGATTGAACGTTCAATCAATAAAAAGCCAGGGGCGTGCGGAGAGCCTTGTAAATGCATATTTGTAAGACATCTGAAAGGCGGTTTGTCCCTTGTGGGAGCTGTGCTTGCCCGCGATTCATGAGACGCAGCCTGAAGACACACCGCGTTATCGTTCATCGCGGGCAAGCACCGCTCCCACAGAGTTTTGCGCACTCCGTAGGACCGGCTTTAGCCGGGAAGAAGCCGGTGCAGGCGCTGAATATCCGTTTGCCCTAATGCCATCTTCGCGGCTAAAGCCGCTCCTGCGTGTGAGGGTACTAGCCCAGATTTTTGCCTAGAAGCGCGTGATACAGCTCGCTGTCTCCCAGAATGCCGACCACCTGATTGCCATCCTGCAGCACCAGTTTGTTGCCGGTCTGGTAGCGGATCTGCAGGGCGTCGCGCATGCCGATGTTGGAGTGCACCAGGGTTGGCCTGCGGTCGAGACTGTCCATCGGTTGGCCTGGCGTCCAGTTCTGCAGATCAAGCTGACCCGCGCCCTGGCGTGCGCCTTTGATGGTGTTGCCTTCGGCCAGCTCCAGCCAGGAGTCGACGCTTGGGTCCAGGCAGACCGAGCCGTTGACCCGGGTGCAGTTGTCCAGCGTGCGCATCAGGCTGCGCCCACACAGGACGTTGAGCGGGTTGGTGTGGGCGACGAAGGTGCGCACGTAATCGTCGGCCGGGTTGAGGACGATCTGTTCCGGCACGCTGTACTGCACGATCCGGCCATCTTTCATGATCGCGATACGGCTGCCGAGCTTGAGGGCTTCGTCCAGGTCGTGGCTGACGAATACGATGGTCTTGTTCAGTTTGCTTTGCAGCTCAAGCAGTTCGTCCTGCAAACCCTGGCGGATCAGCGGGTCAAGGGCGGAGAAGGGTTCATCCATCAGCAGGATATCGGCGTCCATGGCCAGCGCACGGGCCAGGCCGACGCGCTGCTGCATGCCGCCGGACAGCTCGTCTGGCTTCTTGTTGCGCCATTGAGTCAGGCCTACCAGTTCGAGTTTTTCGTCCACCAGCTTGCGCCGTTCCTTTTCCGGGCGGCCCTGCATTTCCAGGCCAAAGCTGATGTTCTCGCGCACGGTCAGCCAGGGCATGAGGGCGAACTTCTGGAACACCATCGCGATGCGTTTGGTGCGCATCAGTTTCAGCTCGGCGGGGGTGCAGTTGGCGATGTTGATCTGCGAGCCTTCGTGCTCGACGTAGAGCGCGCCGCGGCTGACGGTATTGAGGCCATTGATGCAGCGCAGCAGGCTGGACTTGCCCGAGCCGGACAAGCCCATCAAGACGCAGATTTCGCCTTTTTCAACCGTCAGTGACGCTTTCTCGACACCCACGATCTGGCCGATTTTTTTCAGGATCTGGTCGCGGGTCATGCCCTCATCGAGCAGCTTGAGCGCTTCGCGGGGGTCTTTGGCAAAGATAACGTCAACGTTATCGAATTGGATGATGCTCATGCGTCAGCCCTCACTTTAGCTTCGGGTTGTTTGCAGATACGGTCGAGCATGATCGCCAGCAGGACGATCGCCAGACCGGCTTCAAAGCCCAGGGCGATGTCAGCAGTATTGAGTGCGTTGACCACGGGTTTGCCCAGGCCGTCAGCGCCGACCAGTGCCGCGATCACCACCATCGACAGCGACAGCATGATGCACTGGGTGATGCCGGCAGCAATGCTCGGCATCGCGTAAGGCAGTTCGATCCGGGTCAACAGCTGGCTGCGTGAAGAGCCAAAAGCTTTGCCGGCATCGAGCAATTCGTGGGGCACATCGCGGATACCCAGATACGTCAGGCGTATCGGCGCGGCGATGGCGAACACCACGGTGGAAATCAGCCCGGGTACGACGCCCAGGCCGAACAGTGTCAGGGTCGGGATCAGGTAAACGAAAGTGGGGACGGTCTGCATCAGGTCGAGCACGGGCCGCATGACGGTATAGAACATGGGCTTGTGGGCGGCAATGATGCCCAGCGGTACGCCGATCAATACGCAGACAAAGGTCGCGAACAGCACCTGTGCAAGGGTTTCCATGGTCTGTTCCCAATACCCCAGGTTGAGGATCAGCAGGAATGACAGGATGACGAAAACCGTCAGGCCCCATTTGCGCTGGATGAAGTGGGCGAGCACGGCGATCAGGCCGATCAGCACGAGCGGGTTGAACCAGGTCAGCGAAAACGTCAGGCCGTGGATCATGGTTTCCAGCGTTACTGCGATCGCGTCGAAAGTGCTGGCGCCGTGTCGGGTCAGCCAATCGACGAAGGCCGCGATGTACTCGCCAAGAGGGATTTTATGATCAGTCAGCATGGTTGTGTTTTTCCGCTTGCGGGAGGAAAGGGGACAACAGGCGGGCGAACCCGCCTGCCCGTCGGGTTACTTCGTCAGCTGTGCCTTGGCGGCCTCCAGGCCAGGTTTACCGTCCACGGTGGTGACGCCCGCCAGCCAGGTGTCGAGCACCTGCGGATTGGCTTTGAGCCACGCCTTGGCGGCGACGTCTGGCTTGGTCTTGTCATCCAGGACCTTGCCCATCAGGGTGCTTTCCATGTCCAGGGTAAAACTCAGGTTTTTCAGCAATTGCCCGACGTTGCTGCACTCTTGAGCGTAGCCTTTGCGGGTATTGGTGAAGATGGTTGCCTGGCCGAAGTTAGGGCCGAAGAAATCGTCGCCCCCGGTCAGGTATTTCATCTTGAAACGGGTGTTCATCGGATGCGGTTCCCAGCCGAGGAATACCACATCGGTATTACGGCGCGATGCGCGATCAACCTGTGACAGCATGCCCGCTTCGCTGGACTCCACCACCTTGAAACCGGCGGTCTTGAGGCCGAAGGCGTCCTTGTCGATCATGCTCTGGATCAGGCGGTTGCCATCGTTGCCGGGCTCGATGCCGTAGATCTTGCCGTCCAGCTCTTTCTTGAATTTGGCAATGTCGGCGAAATCTTTCAGGCCTTTGTCGTACAGAGCCTGTGGCACTGCGAGGGTGTACTTGGCGTTTTCCAGGTTGGCGCGCACGGTTTCCACGGTGCCGGCATCACGATATGGCTTGATGTCGTTTTCCATGGTCGGCATCCAGTTGCCAAGGAACACATCCATGTTCTTGCCGTCGGCCAGGGATTTGTAAGTCACCGGTACGGAAATCATCGTGGTCTTGGTTTTGTATCCCAGGGACTCCAGTACCGCACTGGTCACTGCCGTGGTGACGGTGATGTCCGTCCAGCCAACATCGGAAAAATTGACCGTGTGGCACTGGGCTGGCTCAGCTGCCTGGGCGAGCATTGGCATGCCTATCGCAACGGCCAGTAGCAGCGATTTGGAACCTTTCATCAAGAACACTCCTTTGGATTTTCTTCTCGTCGTCAGCTGCGTGAGCAAACGCGTTTGTGTTTTTCAAGGCGGTAGTACAAAGCGTTTGATCAAGGCTCTTTCGCTGCGGCTGGCGATTGAGTCGATACCGATCATGTAACAGCCAAAATCAAACGCCTACAGGGGGGGTCGCAACCAGTACACAGGGGGTCGTATCCAGTGCGAGTGACGTCGTTTACAGCTTTTTTCCGCGCCGCAAGGGCACTTTCAGAGCGTAAAAGCGGCGAAAACCGGCACTTTATGACCTGCGTCCGGGGGGCGGCGTTGGTGGGTATGAGTACGTCGGTGTGGGATGCGGCAAGCCTTCGCATTAGCCCGATGATGCAGCGTTTGCAGTGGCTTGCTGCACTAGCGTAGCAGTTGCTCCAGCATCCGCTGGCCACCTCAACACACCCGCCCGGTGGTTTTGGAGGGTCATTTGGGTGGGATGTTCCCCAATAGATTGAACACAGTAGGCGTGCAGTCCCATGTGGGACCGGTTTTAGCCGGGAATCCCACGAGTGCAAGTCAGGCTGCTGCTCACTTATCGGTCACCTGATTGACTCCCCGCCACCTTTTGGCGCGAAAGCCAGTGAGCGTGGCGTAATGTCAGGTCTATCTGTGCAGGTAGCCCTTCTTTCCGTGCATTGAGTGACACTGGCGCGCGCCGCTCGGTTTGCCACTCACCCCAAGTGCTACCGAAGTGCTCACTCGCCTGACGCGCAGCCCTCCCATGGCAGCCTGACGTCGCAAATCGACAACCCGCGTCGCTGCTGAATAGACACATCGCGACGTCGTTTTCGGGAGTAATTGAATATCCGTTCAAGGTTAGGCACGGCATTTGCGTACTCACGACAAAGCCCTGCATTGCATAGGGCAATAACAAGAGCCTGCGCCTGGGGCCTCAAACCGCTTTGTGTGAGGAGATACCGTGATGACTTCGTCCAACTCCGGGGCCCAACCCCAGAATCGTGCACCACAATCCATTGGCTTCCTGCTGCTGGATAACTTCACGCTGATATCCCTCGCCTCAGCGGTTGAGCCTCTGCGCATGGCTAATCAGTTGTCGGGTCGTGAGCTTTATCGCTGGACCACACTGACCGCCGACGGCGGCCAGGTCTGGGCCAGCGATGGTTTGCAGATCACCCCGGACGCGGCGATGCAGAAAGCACCGGCAATGGACACGATCATTGTCTGCGGCGGCGTCGGCATTCAGCGCACCGTGACCCGTGAGCACGTCAGCTGGCTGCAGAGCCAGGCGCGTCAGTCCAAGCGCCTCGGTGCGGTGTGCACTGGCAGTTGGGCGCTGGCCTGTGCCGGTCTGCTCGATGGTTTTGATTGCAGCGTGCACTGGGAGTGTCTGGCTTCGATGCAGGAAGCTTTCCCGCGGGTGGCCATGAGCACTCGCCTGTTCACCCTGGACCGTAACCGCTTCACCAGCTCCGGCGGCACCGCGCCGCTGGACATGATGCTGCACTTGATCAGCCGCGATCATGGCCGCGAGTTGTCGGCCGCGATTTCCGAGATGTTCGTCTACGAGCGGATCCGTAATGAGCAGGATCATCAGCGCGTGCCGCTCAAGCACATGCTGGGCACCAATCAGCCGAAGCTGCAGGAAATCGTCGCGCTGATGGAGGCCAATCTGGAAGAGCCTATCGATCTGGATGAACTGGCAGTCTATGTGGCTGTTTCGCGGCGTCAGCTGGAGCGGCTGTTCCAGAAATACCTGCACTGCTCGCCGTCGCGCTACTACCTCAAACTGCGCTTGATCCGCGCCCGGCAATTGCTCAAGCAGACGCCAATGTCGATCATCGAAGTGGCGTCGGTATGCGGTTTTGTGTCCACGCCACACTTCTCCAAGTGCTACCGCGAATACTTCGGCATCCCGCCGCGTGACGAACGCGTAGGCTCCAACACCACCCAGCAAGTCGCCATGATGCCCATCCCGCAGGCCATGGTCCTCGCACCGCTGTCCGGCCCGTTGTCGGCTTTGAGCCAGGCACGTAATGAGTCGACGTTTGCGAGTGTGCGGTTGTAACAGACGGTCTCGGTATCTCTGTGGGAGCGAATTCATTCGCGAAGACGGCGTAACAGGCATGGATATGTGCCGGATGTACTGACCCATTCCCGGATGAGTCCGGTCCCACGGAATTTGCATGAGTTGTGAGGTTGGCGGCGATCCTGTGGGAGTGAATTCATTCGCGAAGACGGCGTAACAGGCATGGATATGTGTCGGATGTACTGACCCATTCCCGGATGAATCCGGTCCCACAGGGCTGTCCGCAACTGATGGATCACATCCAGACTGCATCCCACAGCGGATAGTCACCAATACGCTTGACCAGGCCCGCTCTTAGCGGGTTGGCCACGACATAGCGGGCCAGCTTTTGCAGGTCTTCTTCCCTCCTGAGTGCTTTGTCATGGAAGCCTGTTTGCCAGAGTCGACCCTTCTTGCCAGAAGCCCGATTGATAGCAACTGCGCTACTGGCTTTTACCTGCTTGATGAGTGACGCCAAGGAACCTTGGTGAAGCTCAAGTAGCCAGTGGAAATGATCAGGCATAACGACCCAGGCTAGCGATGTCGCCAGACCTCGGTCTTCGGCTCGTTTGAATTCAAAAACCAAAAGCCGTCCAAGCCGCCAGTCTTCAAAAGCTGGATATCGATTTTCCGTCGCAGTGGTAATCATATAGATGCGCCCGCTCTCGGAGAAACGGCCTATGCGCAGTTGGGATGAGCGAGCTCGAGTGGGCATCCTTGCCCTCCGTTTGATTGTAAAACTGCGCTCTAACTTACTTCGCTCTGCCCCCAATTGCCTGTCCCAAACCTTGCCCAATAATTTCAAGGTTAATGATAAAGCTGTGCGCGAATGAATTCGCTCCCGCAGTTTTGCCTGAAGCTGATGAATCGACCACACGTCACGGACCAAAAGTGGGAGCGAATTCATTCGCGAAGACGGCCAGGCACACGATGGATATGCATCGGATGTACCGGCCCCTTCGCGAATGAATTCGCTCCCGCAACGTTTTTCCTGAAGTCGATGGGCGACCAACGGACTGTCATTTCTGACAGTAGACGGCCAGTGCTTTTCATCTCACAGTCTTCCTTGTCTGAAGGATAGGCCTTCAGGTCTTCAACCCTGTGCGGGCGTGTTCAGTTATCGGGTGATTTGTAGGCGGTTGCTTATTACAGGGATGGAGGTTTTGTACTCAGGGAGTCAGATCATGGAATTTATACAAAATGGTGATTTCAGTACCGGCAAGCTAGACCCATGGCGGCCAGTGCTGGGTTCCACAATCGATATCGTGGAAGAGGATGGCCACTACCATGCGGTACTTGGCGCCAGTGACAAGTTGAACCAAAGCGTTCGAATCGCGGACGTACAACCCCGGCGGTTCTTGCTCACCATTGAGATGAAAGTGATCGGTGGTGACGAGGAAGATAAAGGGCAAGTGCACTTGCTCTGGTCTTCGAATGCCATATTCCGGACGTATTACCCTGCCGTGTCGGATGACTGGGCAACCACTACGTTCGACCTGTATGTCACGAATGTAGCGACTACCAATAACATCGAAGTGCTGGTTGAACCTCGATTTACCAAGGAGGTTTTGGTGGGAAGTGTTTCCCTCAGAGATGAGCGCAAACGCAAGCATCGGCGCTAGCTGCTAGCCAACGTGTGGAGTCGCATTTGTAGCCGTCTGAGAAGTTGAGCGCTGACGGATGCAACCCTGTGGGACCGGCTTTCGGGCTAAAGCCGGTTCCAGTCACACGTTAAAAACCTTGAGTTCACCCACCTGGCCCCGCCCTACTTGTACTCCACCAACCCCGGCAGCAACTGCTGATCAATGGCCTGCCTCACCGCTGGCAAGATAGTCGCGCTGCCTGTCTGTCATCCACTCTAGATATCTCCCCAGCCGTTTGTCTGTCCACTGTCATTTCTACCAGTGACCGTTTTTTTAGGCGGATTTATAAATATTTGCGAGGGCTTAGGACGATCAAGGAGAGATCATCATGAAACTAAACTGTTTGTTTATTACATCTGTTCTGCTGGTTGGCTGTGCTCATGAACAGCAGGTCGGTCCGCTATCTACTGATGAGCGGCTAGGCGCGATGGATGGCTATGCGGTTGCGGCCGCGTTGCAAGCCTCTTATCGCGACACCAGGCAAAACTGTGGCAGCCTTTCGACACCCGCCTTTCTCTGTTCCGGCGTGCTGTTTCGCGGCACCAATGAGTCAACCAGCTATCACTCATGGAACCCCGTACCAGGGCGCACAGGCGTTGCGTTTTCCTATATTCGCAAGGATGCCAATTTTGATCATTTGGCGGTCGGCACCGATAACGGATTCATCTTCTATCCAATATTTAGTGCGCCGATTGGGAAGGATGATATTCAGGTGCTGTGTTCATTCCCCATCGACGGCAATAGCTGGACCAGGGCACAACCAGGTTGTGGGGCAACTTCTTATTTTCCCAACGAGAGTCAGCGCTGTCAGTCACAGAACATCGTATCGGCCTCGCAATGGAAAGCACTTTTCGATAGCCTGCCCGCGCAGTACGACCGAGAGACCTGGGTCTATTCTTACATCTGTGGCTTTGACGTCAGCGATGCAATGAATGAGCAAGGTGCTAGCGCCTTCTATCAGTCATTGCAGGCGATGCGGGCGGTGCCTGCAACATTAAGCCATCACTATAACGAATTGATTCTTCAGGCATGGGCACAGGACATTCCGAACCGACTGCCAATACAAGCCTTCTTCTATACGCTCGGCAGTGGGCTGGCAGGGGCGCGGCATGATCAATGGGATTTCTTTAATCAAACAAGCAGAACGTTCATCCCTATTATCCGCATGACACTGCCCACAAGCGTCACAGGGGAGGCTACGTTTACTTACAATCCCGCTGACCAATATTGTCAGCCCGGCGCTACCACTTGCTGAGCAGGGCCTGTACTCATGTGCGCCTGAATTGGTTAGCCGCCAAAGCCGGCAGCAGCTGCTGATCAATGGCCTGCCTCACTGCTGGCAAGATCGTCGCGCGACCGGTCAGCATTTGCTCCACCAGGCGCTTCAGGGCGGTGGCGCGGTCTGCCGTCAGGCCGCACACGGCTTGAGCGCATGCTTGCTCAGCGGTTGCGCCTGAGGGCGTTTCGAAACCAATGGCCCTGAGCTGGCTGATCAAGTCTTCCTGGTCAATCAAGTCGGCGTGCATCATCCGGAGCGCTCCATTTCTTATGAGATATTGAGCGATTCTGGTAGCGGTGAATCATGGCGGCAAGAGGGTTGTCCGGGATGGCTATGATCAGGTCGTTTTCTGACTTGCCCGAAAGGAATCAGCAGGCAAAAAAGAGGGGCCATGCAGGCCCCGATTTTCATAACGATGTTTACCAGTTGTATCTCACGCCTACGTTTACACCCCAAGGCTGTTCAATGTTCTGGCCCTTCATGTAGTCGAAGTCGGCATGCACCTGCAGTACATCTGTCAGTTGTGCCGCAACCCCCAAGCCGAACTCACCACGTGTGCCCGATAAATCATTGGTGAAGCGTGATTCGTTGACCTTCACTTTATTGGACGTCACGAACTCGCGCGCTACGGCTGCCTTGATGTAAGGCTGAACGAAACCGCCATCATCCAGAGCGAACTTGCGACCCAGGTGGCTGCCGACTTTACCGAGCAGTGAGTCAGCTTTATTGCTGCTTGCCTCAAGCCCGTTGTCCAGCTTGTAATCTTCACCGCTGACCCAGAGACCGGACACTTGTGCATAAGGCTCGACGAACCAGCCGTCACTGAATGTGATGTGCTTGCCCGCTTCAACCGAGGCACCCACACCATAGTTGTTGTAGTCGCCCTTGCTCTTGACGCCGTCACGCATGGTCACGTCGGCCGAGTTCTGGAAGCGGTTGGCCTTGATCAACGCATCGATATAGAAACCGTTGTCCGCCAGCCAGGTGCTGTACGCACCCACGTAGTAACTGTCGACCTTGCCTTTGTTGGCGGCTTTGAGGTCCAGATCGGATTTGCTGTAACCACCCATCACGCCGACCAGCCATTGGCCGTTGCTGCTAGAGACCGGCAAATCAGCACCGAAGGAAATACCTTGTTGCTGCTGCGAATACTCGATGCCTCCAGCGGCGGACATGTTGTGCTTGTTGCCGTAGGTGCGCAGCCATCCGCCACCCTGATTGCTGTCGGTACGCAGCTCGCCCATGCGGCTGCGCAGCGTGGCAGATTCGCCGTACCACACAGTAGGTGCCGCGCTGAACAGGCCGATGGCAACTTCAGTGCTTTTCGACACGCTGCCTGTCTGCACCAGAAACCAGTCGTTACAGTGGCACTGCCTGGGCGTTGTTCCAATGCATAGGAATAAGCGCCAGCGTCGACCATGCCGTCTGCGCTATCTACAGCGAATTGCGCATCGCCATTGTCGATATGCACCAGTTGGCGATCTACGCCACCTGCTTGCGGCTCTGCACCGGTGTTTTCCACCAGCAGCTTGTGATTGCCGGTGGCCGTGCCGGACACATTCAGCGAGTCGCCCGCACCCGCCGCCAGATCGGTGCCCAGGCCAAAGGTGCCGCTGCCAGTCAGTTGTTCAACATCCAGTTGATGGAAGCTGGCATTGCCGTCGGTGCCACGCAGATTAACCATGCCGCCGTTAAGGTTCAGCTTGCCGACGGTGGAGTTGTCTTCCATGACCCACAGCGATGACTTGTCGATGGTCAGGGACGTGGCATTGGTAATGGTGCCGGTCAGGCTGGCGCTGTTTTGCAGGTCCAGGTTTGCGGTAGAGCCAGCTTCTACGACAACATCACCTACCAAGTGGCTGTTGTTGACGTTGAAGTTGGCGGCGGACGCTTTTTCTATTTCCAGAATGATGCCGTTGCCGCCAGTGAGGGTTGCGCCGTTGCTGATGTTGATCTCTGCGCGAGTATCCGGGGTGGCCCCGTCCGTCACCAGAATAGCGCTGCCGTTTTTGCCAGCAACAGTGGAGCCATCTACGTTCAGTGTGACTTTGTTCGAGTTGGCAAACTGATCGGAAGCCATAACGATGCCGCGATTGTCACCCGTAACATTACTGCCGTTGACCAACTTCGCAGTGGCGCCGAACAGGGTCATGCCGACGCCGCCCTCTAACCCATCCCCTACACCTGAGCCACTGCCCATGATCTTGGTGTTGCTCAGCGTGATATCGCTGTTGAACGTCGCGCTAATCCCACGGCCTACACCGGTTACGATGCTGTCAGTGGCCGTTACTTTCGAGCCATTCAACAATCCGGTTCTATCGACGATTGCAGCAATGCCGTAGCCATTGGTTGAGGAGATCTGCGCATTGTTAAGGGTCGCCTCACTGTCTACCAAGTGCAGGGCTATCCCCGAGGAAGCAATGATCTTGCCGCCACCAACGTTAACGGCTGAACCTCTGCGGGCATAAACCATATCTGTCTGGCCGTTGTTGCTGACGTTCAACTCTGCACCGCTCATGCTCCACTCTTCAATGGGGCTCTGATCGGTAACAGTCGCGGATTCGCCCGGCACAAGTTGGCCTGCGAGTGTTGTTTGCATACTCACTAGCGTGATGGCGATGGCCGTGGCGAGGGCGAGTGGTTGTTTGGTAAACGGTAAACATTGGATGTTCATTGGAGTGGCGGCACCTTCGACGAGCGGAAAAATGAAGGGCGCTATTGGACAGGGGTGGACTACAAAAAGCCCTAGGATTGGTCCTAGGATTCCGTAGGAAATTTCTTTCATTGCGTAAGCGGTATCTATTTATTGCAGGAGAATGCTCCTACCCAGGTAAGCATCCGGAAGGATAGGGACCTTAGCACCTCATGAGCGAGGCGATTTATCAGGTCTTTGGGGAAACAAAGTGCTGGTCTACCACGAGTAACGCAGGCCGAGATTGACCCCCCAGGGTTGCTCGATATTTTGTCCGTTGCTGTAGTCCATGTCGGCATGCAGTTGCAGCACGTCAGTGACTTGCAGCGCGACACCCGCGCCGAGTTCGCCACGGCTTCCTGACAGGTCGTCCCTGAACGTCGTGCTGTTGACTTTGACTTTGTTGCTTTGAGCAAACTCCCGCGCTGCGGCGACTTTTACGTAGGGCTGCACGAACCCGCCTTTGTCCAGGGCGATGGTCCGGCCTGCATGGGCACCCAGTTTTCCAACAAACGAGTCTGCATGGTTGCTCCTGGCTTCCATGCCATTGTCGAGCCCGTAGTCTTCACCCTGTACCCACAAACTGGAGATTTGCGCGAAGGGTTCGACGAACCAGCCATCATTGAGTTTGATGTGTTTACCGGCTTCGATTGAGCCGCCAACACCGTAGTTGTGGTAATCACCTTCGGATTTAACGCCGTTGCTCATACGGACATCGGCTTTGTTCTCGAAGCGATTGGCTTTGATCAGCGCGTCAATGTAATAACCGCTGTCCGACAGCCAGGTGCTGTAAACCCCTGCGTAGTAGCTGTCGACCTGGCCTGAGGTACCCAGCCGAAGGTTCAGGTCTGAATTGCTATAGCCGCCCATCACACCGATCAGCCATTGTCCGCCCGCATTGGAAATGGGGGTGTCTACGCCAAACGATATACCTTGCTGTGTCTGGGTATAGTCCACCTGATCAGCCGCTGAAACCCGGTATTTGTTGCCATACGTGCGGGCCCACGCGCCGCCTTGGTCGTGACCATTACGCAATTCCCCCATGCGACTGCGCAGCGTTGATGTTTCGCCATACCAGACGGTGGGTGCTGCGCTGAATACGCCGACCACTGCGCGCGTGCTGGGGGTAATCACGGGATCTCCTGGATTAACAGGATCTCCTGGATCAACAGGATCAACAGGATCAACAGGGACCACTGGCTCAGTAGTGGCCTGCACCAGATACCAGTCGGTGCCGCGTTTCTCAAGACGGTAGACAAACGTGCCTACATCCACCTGTTCACCGGGTACCGCAAACACGGCACCTCCGGTTCCGGTATGAACCAGGCGCTGAGCATGATCCTCCTGAATTGGATCGACCCCGGTGTTTTGTACGATGAGGACATGGTTGCCAGCTGCATCGCCTGTCACGTTGATCAGGTCACTCAAATGCCCCGCCAGGTCAGTGCCGAGGGCAAAGGTGCCATTGCCCGCCAGGCTACCCAGAGTGAGGGTCTTGAAAGTCGGGCTTGTGCCGCCAAGGCTGACCGTACCTCCACTCAAACTGAGGCTGCCGACTGAGGAGTCGTTGACCATATTCCAGCGAGAGGTGCCGTCAATGCTCATGTTCTGCGCGTTGCTGACAGTGCCGGTCAACACCGAACTATTGCTCAGGCTCAAAGTAGCCGGTGTGGCCGAGTCCTGGACCACATCACCCGTCATGTTGCTGCTGTTCACGATCAGGCTGCCGATATTGCTCAGAGAACCGGTCAGGCTTGAACTGTTAATCAGTTCAACACGTGCTTGCGAGCCACTGCTTTGCGCCACGTTGCCCACCAGGGTGCTTGCATTCACGTTCAAGCTGGCAATGTTAGTGAGAGAGCCGGTCAGCCGGGAGTTACCCGCCATCGTCACCGCCGCGGTCGAGCCGGCAGGGACCGTCACGTTACCGGTCATGGTGCTATTGTTCATCGCCAGGCTGTTGATATTGGTCATGTCCCCGGTGAGGCTCGCATTGTTGTTCAGCTCAGCGTTGATCAGCGATCCAGTCTCGCCCTGAATGTTGCCGGTCAGTACGCTGTTGTCCACCGTGAAGGCGACAGCGGAGTTACCGAGCACATCCAGAATGATGCCGTTGCCAGCGCTCAGGGTTGAGCCATTGCTGACGTCGATGGTCGCGTCGGGTGCCTGGGTGTTCAAGAGGACCGTTAACGCGGCGCCGTTGGTACCCGTGATTGAAGAACCATCAAGGGTCAACGTCGGTAGATTGGAGCCCGGGAAGGTGTCGGTGCTTACCAGGACGCCTCTGTTGGCTCCGGTGATAGAGCTGTTTTGCAGCGAAGCGGTTGCGCCGAACAGCGTCATGCCGACGCCGCCATCTGTTGGGCCTCCTGTGCCGGAGCCCGTGCCGGTCACTTGCGAATCCACCAGGGTTATGGCGCTGTTGTAGGTAGCGTTAATCCCTCTGTTGGTACCCGTGATCGTGCTGTTAATGACGCTGGCTCGCGAACCGCGGTGCGTCGTTCCGGTGCTCACCGTAATCAGGTTAAGTCCGAAATTGCTGCTTGCGGTGAGCGTCGAGCCACTGAGCGTGGTGTCGCTGTCAGTCAGTGAGACTGCCGCGCCGTTGCTCGCCGTGGCTGTGGCACCGTCCATCACTAGCGTTGCAGTGTTTCTCCCGTTGACATTGAGTGTTGCGCCGCCTGGCAAAACTGTCAGTGTCGCACCGTTGAGCGACCAGACTTCCGCAGGGGTGCCGGGATTGACAGTTGCCGTTTGGCCCGGAATCAACGTTGCCGCCATAGGCGGGTTCAGGCAGGCCAGCGCCACCAGGCTTACAACCAGTTGCGCTGACGGTATCGGGAAAAACTGCATGGCTCGCTTCATAACTAATCCCTCAGTTACGACGGGGCACGCTCAATGGGTTACTTCAGACCTTGAGGGGTACTAACACTCATGTCGCGTTGGCATGGTTTCAAATAATTCTATGTAGGTAACGGATAAGCCTATTGCGGTTTTGATAATCAAACGTCGGAATTGCTTATCAATGCTCGCTATTAAGAAAGGCTCAGGTTTGACTATCTGTCAAGTGAGATTCGGCGCAGGGGTGCGTGTAATAGCCAATCGAAATTAAAGTATTTTTATAATCGCGGTTAGCAATTAACTGTTATGCAAGTCTGCGTGCCGTTTGTCGAGTCACTGTTAGTTATGACAGTTCACCTGGCTTTGTTTTTTGCTATTACTCAACGGGCACCTGCCTCGTGGCAGGAGGAGAAGTCAATAACACCTGATTTTCAGTGAGCATCAACTGATGCTCAGGAGGTTGCATCATGTCTGCGGAAAAAAAATATTCCAGGGTGATCAGAGCCAAAACCGGTACTGCCGGAGCGCAGAGGGCCGGAGCACTCTTACCACACGAGGTGGTCGGTCGACTGGCGGATGGTCGGTTGCCATTAGCACTGGCCGATGCTGATCTTAAAGTGAGCATTACACTCGATATGTCTGTAACAGACCCCTCCTCTCGCACCGCCTATAAGTTGATTGTGGACGGAGGGCCACCCATTGATGCCAGTGAGCGTGTGCTCGATCCGACGGAGTTCACTCCAGGAACGAAAGTTGATGCTCTGCTGCCCCTGAGTTACATGGTTACTGAAGGAGATTTTTTGCTCGACTATGCAACGTACACCACGGCTGGCGAGAACGAGGAAAGAGCGTATCTACCGATCAGGATAATCGTTGATCGATCCTCTCCTGGCGGGGCACATCTGGGACCTTTGACCTTCAGCACCGTACCTGATGACTTACTCACCGAGTCGGACCTTGTTGGCGATAAATTACCCGGCACTGTCAACGACTGGTTCGGCATGGCAGCCCAGGACACGGCTACTGCGTGGATAGCGCCTGGGCGAACACCGGCCCCTGGGGACTGGAGAGAATTGCCCTCGGTCAAGCATGAAGTGGTGGTGCCAGGAGAAGAGGTCACGTTCAACTTCGACAAGACAGACCTGACAGCATTTTCGGATGGTTATCAGTCATTCAGCTACAAGCTCAAGGATGTGCTGGGTAATCCTGAAACCGATCTGGCGACGCCTAAAGTGTTGCGGGTGCTGCTCAGCGATTCCCCGGAAGATATCCTGCCTCCCGTGGTGCCTGCGTACGAGGACCATGGTCTTATCACCTGGGATGACGCCAGGCCAGGGTTGCGAGTGCAAATACCAGTCTATACCAACCCTGACCCGACCGATGCGTTTGTCATCCGTTGGGGCAACTTTAGTGCGCCGGCCAGCCCGCCGCTCGGGACATTGCCCAGCCCTTTGCCTACGCCACCCGATCCAATAGCAACGGTTGTTCTGGACCTTGCTTTCGTTCAGCAGATGCCCAATGGCACGGTTAATGTGTCGTACCAGATTTTCCGCGGTGGGGTGCTGGTCGGCTTTTCCACTGACACCACCGTGGAGATGGACCTCAGAACGCCTGGCGGCATCGTGGACCCAGATCCGTTGACCCCTGTCCATGACAACCTTCAGGATCTGACAGTCAGGAGCAGTTCCGGCGCTGTGAACAACATCCCGCCACAGGATTACAACAGTGATGGCACTATTACCATCGCGCGACTGGGCAAGGACGGCGCTGTCGTTTGGCAAAATGACGATCTTGTCGAAGTTACCTGGGGTGCTCTGAAATTCCCTTCGCCTCCTTTTGAGATCCAGAATCAAATCAGTGATCTTGTGCTCGCATTGAGCAGCGTAGATGTCATACAGCCTGGCCCCAATGGCCCGGTGGATGTCAGCTATACCATCTCGCGTCCGCTGACACCC
Source organism: Pseudomonas viridiflava (assembly GCF_900601905.1). GTDB lineage: Bacteria > Pseudomonadota > Gammaproteobacteria > Pseudomonadales > Pseudomonadaceae > Aquipseudomonas. The sequence continues at coordinate 38,998 of NZ_UWFA01000170.1, read as the reverse complement.
GCTCCCAATATGGGTGTGGCTCGGTCTGCAGTTACCAACGTCAACGTAGTTGCAGCTGGGGACGTTCCCGGCGGCGGTCTGCCGCTGGCAGATCCTAGATTCACCGAAGCCAACGCCAATAACATTATCAACCAGGCGGCAGCCACGGGCGGCACGCCTATCCGTATTATGTTGCCTATTACCAATATGGATATTGGCGATAACCTGGCGATCGAGTTTACAGGTCGTTTCGGGACAGTTGATGGCAGTGGTGCTCCTATTCCCGGTACTGAAGTAAATGATAACCATAGTCTGGTGCAGGCCGATCTGGACCGAGGATATTATGAGTTTATTATTTCGGAATCCATTCTCCAGCGGATTTGTGAGAATGTAGGAACTGTCAAATATGTAGCAAGTAATAGTGTCGCACCTATCGATTCCGCTACTGTCTTCGTGAAGATATTTGTGCGCACGCCTGGCTATTGCACAGTGCCGACGCCATAGGCAACAACGGAAGCGGGCGGTGGTCTCACTGCCCGCTAGCTAACAATCATAGGTTGATTTCAGTCGGGTTCTTTTATGAACGCTAATAATGTAACTTCCGGTATTTCCCCGCGGGTGTTGCCTGGTTTGCAGATTCCCGTCATCGATATTACCGGTAATGGCGGGTTGGGCAACACGGATCTCGCTGACCCACAGAAGAGGGTAGCACTCTTCGCCGATATAGTGTTTAGCACACAGCCTGGTGATTACGTTGAATTGTTCTGGAATGGCAGAGATGTACAGCACTTTGATGTCAATCAAGGCCATCTGGACAGCGGCGTTATCAGTTTTAGTGTACTGCCACAGGATATCCCGGACAGCCCACCGGACACGCAGGTCTACTATCGCCTTACCACGCGGCAAGGTGGTAATCAGGACAGTTCACCGACAAGACCGGTGGTGGTCAAGCGCACTGTTCCAGGCGACCCGGACCCTGACAATACAACACCGGTCACTAACGAAAATCTGCCACCACCCAGAGGCGTGCCCCCGGTACTTTCAGTCCCGCAGGATGTGGATATCACGGTCGACCCTTGGCTGGAGATGCATGTCGGTGATGTGCTGACGCTTTACTGGGGCGGTACAGGACACCCGGTGCGTAACCCTCCATTGACCGCCGTGCAGCTCAATCAGCCCCAGACGGTAAGAGTGCCCGCTCAGACGGTAGTGGATGCCGGTGACAGTGAAAAACTGATCGTCAATTACGAAATACGCGATGTGGTCAATAACTGGTCGCTGTATTCATTGCCTGCCTTCACTGATGTTCAAATAGATCCGAACGCGCCAGGGGCACCGGTGGTGGTGGAGGCTGACCCGGCGACCAAGGAAATAGATCTCGCCGCTTTGGGGGCGGCAGATGTCAATGTTCGGATACCGCCGGCAGGTTTGAATCCAGGGGACATGATTACTCTGCACTGGCTTGGCCAAACCGATCAGGGAGTGCCAGTGGTCCCGGTGATTGCGCCGCAACCTGTGGATCCAAACGGTTTTACCCCGGTGTTTAAAGTCGCCAATGCCGATGTCGCGGCCATCGCCAGCGGAACAGCCCGGGTGTATTACGTCGTTCAGCCGGGTGCCCGCCGCTCAAGGAGTGAAACTATTTCTGTTGTCGGTCAGCCGGTGCCGCTGGCAGCGCCAACACTAGACGGCGCAGTGGGCAATAGCATCGACCCGGCCGTTGTGCCAGCCACGGGGGCGACGGTAAGAGTCATGCCGTATACGGCGAAGGCCTATGGGGACCTTGTGATCTTGCTATGGGAGGGGCTTGATTCTGCGGGAAACGCATTAGTATTCACGGCTGATTACAGCGTCGGGCGCAATGAAGAAAATGACGTAATTGCTTTTATTGTCCCGAAACAGAAACTTGCTCCACTGGGCAATGGCACGCTGAAACTGAGTTATACAGTTAAGTTCATGGGTGGGAGCAGTCGTCCTTCGATGCCTGTCACCTATCAAGTTTTGGGGAGTGCATTGCTGCCTAAACCCACCGTTGATAATGCCCCGGGTGATGTGTTCGATCCCGATCAGTATATCGGCACGGTCGTTCACGTCAGTGGCGCAGATGCACTGCTCAAACGGCTAGACGAAGTGACGGTGTACTGGGCGGGCTCCAGTGCCGCTGCGTCCGATAGCAGAAGCTTTTTGATCAGCACTGACAATCAGGACTTGTCATGGTCTATTGCCAGCGCGCTGATTGACCTCAGCCGCAACGACAAGGTTCGGGTTCGCTACGACGTCAAGCGTGTGGTGGGAACGGATAATTCTGATGTCCGGGAGGTGCAGATCAGTGCCGGGGTAAAACCCGCAATCCTCAGCATCGAGGATTCAAAAGGGGTTTTGATTCCTAAAAATACAGATACCTTTGACTCCAACGTGACACTGACAGGAACCGCAGCACCTAATTCGACGGTTGAACTGCTGGACCACGCAATCGTCTGGGCAACGGTGCTTGCCCCTGCTGGTTCCTGGACGAAGGATTCGCTCGGTTTGGCCGTTGGAGCGCACACCATGACCGCCAGAACCGGAGCGAGTACCTCTGACCCTTGGCCGTTCCGTGTTGTAACGGCACCCGTGTTTGATTTGAGGCAACCTCGAGTGCCTAAAGCCTATGGCGACGGCACCTACCTCAACTTCGACAGCGCAATGTATTACGACGATTACCTCGCCGTCATTGTCAATTACACGGGTATGGCGCCTGGGCAAACGATTCAGTTGCACTGGATGGGCGCGGTGGCTTACCACTCGGAAATCAAAACCGTTGGTGCGGTGGGTGATATCGAGTTTCGAGTGCCTCGTATGGAGGTCGTGGATGTCATTGGCCGCGCAGCCGCTATTACCTACACCGTCAAATTGGCCAATGGGACAACGGTGGGGACATCCGCAGAACTGCCGCTCAGGGTTGATCCTCAGCCTTTCGACCTGGTGCCTCCGACGATTTCTGCCGATAACCGGATTGTCACCGTGGCTTACCCTGGCATGAACACTCCCCATACAGGACGAGTGCGTTGGTCGGGTGTGGCAGTGTACGATACCGCAGAGCAGTTCCTGGACACCCGCCCGGAAAACTTCGACATCCCTTCCAGCTGGGTCAATGAAAACAGAGGCCGTGATGTACTGATCAACTACACGATCTATAGAAGTGACGGTAATCACTTTCTGTTTTCCAGAGTGCTCCGCAAACGCATGTGAATCTTGATAGCGCACTACAAACCAAAGCAGGCCTTTGCCTCCTTTGGTTTTTTCAACTTACTAAGGAACGGGTATCGCTTGGTCCGCTGCCAGGTAGTGGAACGTGGCATGTTCTGAGGGAGTCTTCGGTAACCAAATGGAAATAACAGGCACTGTAAGACCCGTGACGTTTTTAAAATCAACTTGATCGTTTCGCGCGTCGGTGCGTCCGGTTGCAGAACTGTTAATGTAGAAAAACGCCTCCAGAGGCAAGACTCTTCCTGACCCATCGGGCCATACGGCGAGCCTGAGTTCATTCTGGGTAGTGAAAGACTCTGCGCTGATCAGCGCCATGCTTTTGATCATCGCATCAAATGCCGTCGTCGCCCCTGCGTTGAGCGCATCTCTAACATCAAATCCGCATTGATGAACATGGCTGCTATTGCCAGATTTGTAGTGGTTATACCAGGCTGATGAGCTAGTGATGCCTTGACTCTGACAGGCTTGGCTACCGGCAACTCCCGGGTAGGCGCCACAGCCTTTGTCGGCTCTAGTGTTGGTTGCTGCGTCAATGGGGAACGCGCACAACACTTCCGGATCTATTTTGTTGCCGGCATAAAAGAGGGGTAAAAAGATATATCCGTTTTGATAGGAGTAAGCCAGTCTGTTGTATTTCGAGTCGCGCCTCAAATATGAAAAAGAAACCCCTCCAGATCGATGGCTGTTCAGGCTGTTATCCCATGAGTGGTAGGTGGTGGAGAAATCTGTACCGCGGAGCAGAATGCCATTGCACAGGAAAGCGGGCTCTGAAGCATGACCGCAGTTAATGCGGGTATCGTCGTATCGTTCTCTCAAGTGACGTTCTACTGTTTCACCCAGTCCCAGTGTCGGAACTTCGGTGATCGTTGTTACCGTATGCGATGTGCAAGCCGTTAGAACAAGGCTTAGCAGTACAGTGCGAAATTTACTCATGGCGGAAACTCCATAATATTAGAGGGCTTTGATTCTGGAATTTCCTGGGTGCAGGCGTAACTGTCATAAATAACAGTTCTGATGCGATCTTGAAGTAGTAAAGCCTTTGATTATTTCCAATGTGTATGAGCGCCGGTCTGTACTGAGGCTATGCTGTTCGAGAGCGCACATCATAAGGAGATGATTATGCACGCCAGAACGGCTTTACTCTGGGGGGTGGTGGGACTCGGGGCTCCGCAAGTTTTAGTTGCGGCGCCGGAGCAAACAGCGGGGCCTGCTCAAAGCTGTATGTCTTATATCGAGCGGGGCAGCTGGATATATCGTTTCAGTGAGTGGACGCTTGAGTTGGAGCCCACTGCGTGCGGCAGGACGATCAACTCTAGCGAAACCGCCTATATGGTTTATGAAATAGCCAAGAAATTTGGCGGCAGCCCGTACTGGCAAAATACCCGAGGCATCATCAACCAATTGACCTGCCATCTGGTAATTGCAAGGGATAAACCCACGTGGAATCTGGATCCGTGGAGGCCCTATGTTGGGCACAGCGCAACGGTGGCAGCTGATTGTAATCCCGAAGTGCCGGATCGTGATTCGGATTTTCATTAGCCTGTTTGAACAGAATGCCGGTGAGGTGCGCTGGTTATTTCGTGGCGTATCACAGGGTGAGCAAGTGGCGAAGGTGGACTTAGATGAGCACAACTAATGCGTTGTAAATAAAACCCTTCATCTCCAGAGTGACGGGCGGCAGCGGTGATGTGCTCCAATACTCCAATATATAGCGCTACTTTCGTTAATTTGAAAATATCGAGGCCGTGCGTGCGTTGTGTTTTCGTTATTCAGGAGGATGCATCTCCGATTCGCTGACCATGACGCCTTCTTTCACTTCGCCGTAGTGTCGCAGCATCAGACTGCGGCGTTGGTTGTGGGCGAGTCTGCGAATGAAACGGGCGTAGGGATGGGACCGGCTTCAGCCGGGAAGGCGTCATCTGTGACAGCGCAGGGTTTTGGTTTGGGCCTTGCCCGCGGCTAAAGCTGCTCCTGCGGTGGATCCTATGGCGTCGAACTATGTGCGATTGGGTCGCGAATAATAGTGTTTCTAGAACAAATGATAACGCTTTGTACTGTGTTAATTTCCGATGGATCTAACCTTTATTGTTTTTGAAAGTCGTCAATTGGGCCGATGTAAACGATACTCCATGTTAATCATCGCGCTGACATATTGCTGTCGTCAGGAATGCTGACATATGTCAAATACAGGTGAACGATGGATATTTGTTCCCAACCTCATGCCTTTTTTGTCGCGCTCATGATTACGCGTATTGTGGACGGCAGGTGCAACTCCCTTGAAAACCCCGGTGCCACGATTCACCCCGAGCTGATCCTGTCTGGCGGCGCGTGGTCAGTACAACTTGATGCCGCACCGGGCTGCCATAGCTTTAGCGTATGCGCCAGCAGTGGAGAGGTTTCGCCGACCTGGGAGGTCACCGTCGATGCATTCGCCCGGGTGTGCCCGCCGAACCTCAACTCGGTCCGCAATGTCGACCCGTCCAAATGGTGACTCTGGGAGCGCGCCTGGTTTATCCATTATCAAAAAGGTGATTGCCATGGACGTTGAATCACATTCCCACATGCCGTCTGCGGTGCCAGCTATTACTGACGTAATAGACAGTGAAAACAAGCCAATACCCAACAACGGAACCACCGAAGATACCGTGCTGACTCTTTTAGGCACCGGCACGGCTGGCACGGGGGTGATCATTGCGGATAACAACACCCCGATCGCCTTGGCTTTGGTCAACGATAACGGCGCATGGGTGAAGTTAGTCGCCGCGTTGGAAGGTCGGCACAGTTACACTCTTCGATTCTCAGATGAGGCGCGGGTGGTGACGGTGGTCGCTGCGGCGGCGCCCACTATTTCCAGCGTGCGGGATTCTAAACGCGAGGTCGTCGACGGCGGCAGCACCTTTGACACCAGCGTGACAATTGAGGGCACCGCTGCCATCGGCCAGCAGGTGGAGATTCTGGATAGAGCAGAAATACTGGCTACCGTTACAACGACCGATGGCCATTGGTCCGTCGATTTGTCCTCGCTGGGGTTCAAGGGCTATAGCCTCAAAGCCCGAGGTCTGTACGGGAGCCTTCCTGAGTCTGGCGTCAGAGCCTTCACTGTCATTTATGAGGGAGAAGATTTTGAGACGGGCACCTTGGGTGTTATTCCCGCGAATATCGCTGTGGAATTTCCGTCAATGTTCGTCACCTCAATAGACAAATATGCCAGCTTGATAGCAGATTCAGTTGCCATGCCTATAGTGACTGACAAGGCTATTTCAGTAGCCGATGACAGTTCTATACGCTTTGACCTGAAGTCGCCGGTCAATAAAATTACCTTTGGCGCATTTGCCAAGGCGAGTGATTTCGATGTCGAAATTCCCTACCTCGTCTGTATTGATGAGCGCGGTGATCTCATCTTCGAGCAAAAGTTGGAATTCGGTTCTGATTTTGCGGCCTGGCAGGAGGTCAGCAGTCCTGAGCGAAGGATTAAGGTGCTGGTATTAACGGTGAATCCCGGGACAGACTGGTTATATGTTGATAACTTCACCTTTGCCTAATGTACTCGCCGGGCAGTTTGACCTGATCAGAGCCTGTGGCTTTTGCTAAACTGCGCAGCCTTCGAGGAGCTGCCATGAATTACCGTCACGCCTTCCATGCCGGCAACCACGCCGATGTGCTCAAACACCTGATCATGACTCGCTTGTTTGCCCTGATGGCACGCAAGGAACAGCCGTTCGCCTATATCGACAGCCACGCCGGGCTGGGGCTTTATGACCTCAAGGGCGATCAGGCCAACCGTACGGGTGAATACCTGGAAGGCATCGCCCGTCTGTGGGATGCGCCGGACCTGCCCGCCTTGGCGGCCGATTACATGCAGTTGCTGCATGACATGAACCCCGATGGCGAACTGCGTTATTACCCCGGCTCCCCGGAAATCGCCCGTCGCTCGACCCGCGCCAATGACCGCGTGCTGCTCAACGAGAAGCACCCGGAAGACGGGCGCTTGCTGAAAGAAAACATGAAGGGTGACCGCCGTGTCGCGGTGCATCTGGGTGAAGGCTGGCATGTGCCGCGTGCGCTGTTGCCGGTTGGCGAGAAGCGGGCCGTGTTGTTGATCGACCCGCCCTTCGAACAGCTCGACGAAATGAAACGCTGCGCCGTGGCCCTGAAGGAAACCATCGGCCGCATGCGCCAGACGGTGGCGGCCATCTGGTACCCGGTCAAGGACCAACGCTCGCTCAAACGCTTCTATCAGGACCTGGCTGAAACCGGTGCGCCGAAGCTTCTACGGGTAGAGTTGTATGTTCACCCGCTGGATACCCCCGCCAGCCTGAACGGCTCAGGCTTGGTCATCGCCAACCCGCCCTGGGGTCTGGAAGAAGAACTGCGCGAGCTGCTGCCTTATCTAGCGCAAAAGCTTGGGCAGACCAAGGGTGACTGGAAGATGGATTGGTTGATTGCGGAGTGATGCGTTAATCGATCCCACGAGTGAGTTGGTTTTGGCCTGTGGGACCGGCTTCAGCCGGGAAGAGGCCCTGCGGTTTAGCACCTAGCGCTTTCCCGGCTAAAGCCAGTCCCACGAGGTAACTCCGACTTAGTCGAGAAGTGTCGGTTCTGCTATTTGCCAAGCGCCAATTAATCTAGCCACTGTCATTTATGACAGTAGTCGCCGATTCACTCGCTCTCTATGTTTATGAGGACTTATCGTCCTCAGAGGGTGGTTGAAATGAAAGACTCAGCCGGGCAAATTCCGTCCAGACATGCAGCTAGCAGTGCAAAGGCAGGGTCTGGAAAACCCTTTGGCTATCCGGGCATCAAAGCCTTGCTGCCTCCGACAATTGTCGAGGCAAATCACCATTCAGGCGGCCAGTTTCTGGAGCCGTGCGCGGTTCCTGCCGAAGGTGCAACAGTTCGTATTGTTGCCTATGACGGGATGACTGAAGGTCAGGAGGTCGAGTTGATCTGGAAAGGTCAAGTTAACTACGAGACCCGTCTGACGGTTGTGGACGCAGGCCATTATCAGGATTTCAGGGTGCCTCAGCGTGTTGTGCTGGATAACATCGTTCCGGGGGCTATCAGCTATTGCGATGTCAGCTACAGGGTGACGAGGAGTGATGGCGTTGAACCTTCCCCGGTGCGTCGCGTTGGTATTGTCGAGCTGACTGCGGCCAACCCCGCCCCCTTTGTGCCGCAAGCAGCCGGTGGCGAATTCAATCCAAATGATATTCCTGAACCGGGACTCAGAATTGAATACCCTCGGCCAGTGAAGTGGGGCGCTTTCTGGATCAGCTATGGTCGTGACGGACGTGTGATTGCTTGTGTAGGGTTTAACGTTGCTCCCGATGAGACATTTGTTTATATGTGGCGAATCATGCTGGATCAAACCGAACCAGGCGGAGAAGTTAGAACTAACTACTACACCTCAAATAATGATGATGTTTTATGCCAATCCCTGGACGCAGTCCTGCGCGTAACGAGCATTGCTCGCGGTTAAAGCCGTTCCCACTGGGTTTTGATGTGCCAACGGTCGCGGGCAAGCAGGGTGTCCCCGCAAGGTCATCAAAACCCTGCGGGAGTGAACGCTCAATTCAGTTCCCCGCCAAACTCTCTGGCATACACACACCCGTCCCACCAATCCCGCAATACCCCTGCGGGTTCTTGGCCAGGTATTGCTGGTGATACGCCTCAGCAAAAAATACAGTCGGAGCCTCGTCGATTTCAGTCGTGATTTCGCCCAGCCCGGCTTTGCTCAACTCAGCCTGATACACCGCTGCGCTGGCCTTGGCCGCGGCGAGTTGTTCCGGCGTGGTGCAGTAGATCACCGAGCGGTATTGGGTGCCGATGTCGTTGCCCTGGCGCATGCCTTGGGTGGGGTTGTGCAGTTCCCAGAACTGGGCCAGCAGTTGTTCGTAGCTGACTTTTTCCGGCTCATAGACCACCAGCACCACTTCGGTGTGCCCGGTCAGGCCTGAGCAGACTTCTTCGTAGGTCGGGTTCGGCGTGAAGCCGCCTGCATAGCCGACCACGGTGCTGACCACGCCGTCCCGTTGCCAGAAGCGCCGTTCGGCACCCCAGAAGCAACCCAGGCCGAAGATCGCGAAGTCAACATTGCTGGTGAACGGGCCCAGTAGAGGGTTGCCGTTGACGAAGTGGGTTTCCGGCAGGGACATGGGGCTTTCGCGACCGGGCAGGGCTTGTTCGGCGGTAGGGAGTACGTTTTTGTTCACGAGAATTTCCGAGCGTAGAGCCATGAGCCTTTTCCTCTGGGTGAGTGGGTCAGGACAAATGATTGACTCGTTGGAGCGAGGCTTGCCCGCGAAGACGTTTTATCAGGTTCGAAAATGTAGCGGATTTACTGGCCTCTTCGCGGGCAAGCCTCGCCCCAACAGGGAGCCGAATTTGAGAGGAAGCTAGTGTGCCCGAAATAACCGGACACAGGAAAGCCCGTCAGGCAACCGGCCCGCGCGGATAGCGGCGCAGTTTCTCGATCAGTTGCTGGCCAGGGATAGGTTTATCGAACAGATAACCCTGGCCGACATCGCAGCGGTGACGGCGCAGGAACGCCAGTTGAGCGGCCGTTTCAATACCTTCGGCAACCACTTTGAGCTTGAGGTTGTGAGCCATCGCGATCACGGCCGATGTGATTTCCATGTCGTCCTGATCATCAGGGATATCGCGAATGAAACTTCGGTCGATCTTGATCACGTCGATGGGGAATTTCTTCAGGTAACTGAACGACGAATAGCCGGTACCAAAGTCATCCATGGCTAGCGACAGGCCCATTTTCTTCAATGCATCCAGTTGCTGGCGGGTGTCTTCGGTCGCTTCCAGCAACAGGCCTTCGGTCAGCTCCAGCTCCAGAAGCGATGCGTCGAGCTGCTCTTCCTTGAGAATGGCCGCAATGGCGTTCACCAGCTCCGGGTCGGAGAATTGCTTGGGCGAAACGTTGATCGCCACATGCAGGTTGCCGAAACCGGCGGCGGTCAGTTGCTTGCTCATGCGGCACGACTGGCGCGCCACCCATTTACCGATCGGGATGATCAAGCCGGTTTCTTCGGCAACGCTGATGAATTGGTCGGGGCGGATCATGCCCTTTTCCGGGTGGTTCCAGCGCAGCAGCGCTTCCATGCCGATCAGGCGCCCGGTCAGCAGGCACAGTTTGGGCTGGTAGAAGACTTCCAGCTCGTTCTGGGTCAGGGCACGGCGCAGGTTGTTCTCGACGAACAGCTTGTAGCTGGCCTCGGCATTGAGCGCCTCAGTAAACACCTGAACCTGATGCTTGCCGTTGGCTTTGGCCTTGTGCAGGGCCAGGCCCGCGTTCTTCATCAGGGTCTGCGGATCCCGGCCGTGCAGCGGCGAGCAGGCCAGGCCTACCGAGCCTGTCACACTGATCAACTGGTTATCGACGAAGATCGGCTTATCCAGGGTGGCGAGCACCTGGCTGGCGACGCTTTGCCCGGCTTCGAGGTCGGTCTGGTCGAGCAGGACCGCGAACTCATTACTGGCAAAGCGCGCCAGAATGTCGCTCGGGCTCAGGGTGTTGCGCAAGCGACGGGCAAGGCTGATCAGCAGTTTGTCGCCGGTCTGGTGGCCGAGGCTGTCATTGATGCGCTTGAAGTTGTCGATGTCCACCAGCAGCAGGCTCATCGGCGTGTCGCTGTCGCGATCGAAACGCTCGTCGAGGTTGCGAATGAACGCCGGGCGGTTACCCAGGTTGGTCAGGTTGTCGGTGTACGCCAGACGCTCGATGCGCTGCTGCGCCAGCTTGGTCTGGGTGATGTCTTCATAGATGCCGATGTAATGGGTCAACTCGCGGTTGTCGCCATACACCTTGGAGATCGACAGCTGGCCCCAGTAGGGTTCGAGGTTTTTGCGCCGACTCTTGAATTCGCCCTGCCAGCTGTTGCTTTTGGCCAGGCTGGAATTGGCGTCCTGCAGCAGGTCGCTGAGGTTTTCCAGAGCGGGCAGCGCTGACAGCTTTTGCCCGTGGACCTCTTCAGTGGAGTATTGCGTGATCGCCGTGAAACTCGGGTTCACGTATTCCACCAGGCCATCGCAGTCGACCAGCATGAACGCACTGGCGCTTTGCTCTACGGCACGCTGGAACAGATGCAGCGCGCTGGTGGCGGTGCGTCGGGTCTGATTGTTGATGACCTGAGCGAACTGGTCAGCGAGTTCACCGGCAAAGGCGATCTCGTCGGCCTGCCAGGGCCGTGGCAAGCCGTTCTGCTCAAGGCACAGCACACCCACTACATGGCCATCGACTCGAATACTGGCATCGAGGATGGCGCTGATGTCGCGCGGCTTCAGGTTGGCGGCCATCTCGCGGGTTCGGGGGTCGAGCTGCACATCGTGAGCGTCGATCGCCCGACTGTTGTGCAACGCTTCGAGATAGCTGGGGTAATGGCTGATGTCGATGGGCTGCGGCAAGCTGTGTGCTTGAGTATCGCGGCGGTACTGCGCAATTGGCTCCAGACGCTGGTCGTTGAGGTTCCACATGCTGGCGCTCGCGACGTCGTAAATCTCGCAGGCACTTTTGGTGATCAGTTCTGCAGCTTCCTGCAACGCATGGTTGGTGCTGTAGCGCTGGCGAGCCAGGTGCAGGATCAGCCCCTGTTGCGCACGGACCCGCTCAAGGTGTTCGAGCTGCTCCTGCTGGGCACGCTGGTTGAGCTCCAGGGCGATCTGCAGGCGCGTGTTCTGGGTTTCCAGATCGGGCCCGGAATTCAGCTCGCTGTCGACGGGCAAACCATTCACTACCATCAGGTAACCGCGCAGCAAGTGGCGATTGTGTTGTTTGTAACCTTCGCCGATTTCGATGACGCCGAGTGCGCCGTGAGCGGTGTGCAGGGTGTAATGCACGGTGTAATGCGGGGCAATCGACAGCTGCGATTGAATGATGTCGTGCAGCTGATAGCGAGCTTCGGGTTCCATCAGGCTGGCATAGGGCGAGCCCAACAAGGCGCAGAGTTCCAAGGCAGCCAGGCCGAACTGTTTTTCACAGTTTGGATCGAGATAAAGCAGCGCCCAATTGGCTTCATTAAGCCGTTCGAAACGCAGCATGCCGAGCCGCGAGGGCACCGGCAATTGCGTCACTACCTCGGCTGCCGATCGGCCGGCAGCATCAGGTTGGCTTTTCATGAAGGAAACTCGCTTCCGTAATACTGATCGCGTGCTGGCCTGGGCCATTGGAGCATCGCGTGTGGCAAGGTTGCATCATGCAGCACTGGCTGACAAGGGAGCAGGATGGCTTAGTGCTATAAATGTTTCGGCCGCAAGTCGCCGTTCTGTAACCTACTTGGTACAGACGCTCTAAATCAATGCTTAGCGACCGATGGACGGTACCCGGCTGCTGAAACACTTTTTCATGGCAAAAAAAAGCCCCGCCAGATTGGCGGGGTTGAGGTCGAGCGGTTTGGCTCGGTAAAGCGGGTGCAAGTGGCTTGCTGTACCTGGCTAAGCCAATCCCACGGCGTGCATCTGCGGGACTGGCTTTAGCCGGGAAGGCAGGCGGTCGTCCATATGCGGTTAATGCAATGGTTACCGCCAGACAAGCCTTTACAGCAGGATCGTGCGGATATCAGCCAGCAAGTCGCTCAGGCGCTTGGTGAAGCGCGCTGCAGCTGCGCCGTTGATCACGCGGTGATCGTAAGACAGCGACAGTGGCAGCATCAGCTTGGGCTGGAAGGCTTTGCCGTCCCAGACAGGCTGCATGGTTGCCTTGGAAACACCCAGGATCGCGACTTCAGGCGCATTGACGATCGGCGTGAAGCCGGTGCCGCCGATGTGGCCGAGGCTGGAAATAGTGAAGCAGGCGCCCTGCATTTCGTTGGCCGACAGTTTCTTGCTGCGGGCTTTCTCGGCCAGTACAGCGGCTTCGGCAGCGAGTTGCAGCAGGCTTTTCTTGTCGACGTCCTTGATAACCGGGACCAGCAGACCTTCCGGGGTGTCCACGGCAAAGCCGATGTTCACATACTTCTTGCGGATGATCGCTTTGCCGCTTGGCGCCAGGGAGGCGTTGAAGTCCGGCAGTTCCTTGAGCAGGAAAGCGCAGGACTTGAGCAGCAGAGGCAGAATGGTCAGCTTGACGCCAGCTTTCTCGGCGACGGCTTTCTGCGCAACGCGGAAAGCTTCCAGGTCGGTGATGTCGGCCTGGTCGAATTGCGTGACGTGCGGGATGTTCAGCCAGCTGCGGTGCAGGCCGGTAGCGCCCAGTTGCATCAGACGGGTCATCGGCACTTCTTCGATTTCGCCGAAACGGCTGAAGTCGACTTCCGGAATCGGCTGGATGCCCGCGCCGCCGCTTGCGCCGCCGGCTGGAGCTTCCTTGGCCTTCTGCATCATGGCCTTGACGTAAACCTGCACGTCTTCTTTCAGCACGCGGCCGTGTGGGCCGGTGGCGCTGACAGCGCTGAGCTCAACGCCGAATTCACGAGCCAGCTGGCGAACCGCCGGGCCTGCGTGAACCTTGGCGCCGTCTTTGGCCGGGGCAGCGGCTTGGGCCGGAGCAGCGGCTGGCACTTCTGCCTTTGGCGCAGGTGCAGCAGCGGGGGCAGCGTCGGCTTTGGCCGGAGCGGCAGCAGGAGCAGCTGCTTGGGCCGGGGCCGCAGCAGGTGCGGCACCCGCCACTTTCAATTTCAGGATCAGGTCGCCGGTACCGACTTCGTCGTCCAGCTTGACGCTGATGGCTTCCACAACGCCTGCGGCTGGAGACGGGATCTCCATGCTGGCCTTGTCGGACTCCAGGGTGATCAGCGACTGGTCAGCGGCGATGGTGTCGCCGACCTTGACCATCAGTTCGATGATCTTGGCTTTGCCCGACGAACCGATGTCCGGCACATGGATGTCCTGCACGGTTTCAGCCGCGGCAGCAGCTGGCGCGGCGGCTTGGGCTGGAGCCGCTTCAGCCGGCTTCTCGGCAGCTGGTGCTGCAGCAGGCGCAGCGGCCTCGGCCGGAGCTGCAGCCGCTTCGCCTTCGACTTCCAGCTCGAACAGTTCGTCGCCTTCTTTCAGGCGGTCGCCCAGCTTCACTTTCATGGCCTTGATGACGCCAGCCTTGGGAGCAGGGATTTCCATGCTCGCCTTGTCGGACTCCAGCGTCAGGATGCTCTGGTCGGCTTCGATGCGATCGCCGACCTTGACCATCAATTCAATGACTTCACCTTCACCGTTGCCGATGTCGGGTACGCGAATTAGCTCACTCACAATGTCTCTCCTTCGGAGAACCTGTTCACTCTCGATTGCGCTGGAGGGCAGTTACGACAAGACAGCCTGGATGCTCATTTACGTCGGTAAATTCCGCATCGTGGGCTGCCTTGGCGCTCCTTTGTCAGCGCGCTATACGATCTCGAAGCAGACTCTTAACAATCCAGTGGGTTGCGTTTCTCAGGGTCGATGCCGAACTTGACGATGGCTTCAGCCACGACTTTAGGTTCGATATCGCCACGATCAGCCAAGGCTTCAAGCGCCGCCAGCACCACGAAGTGACGGTCGACTTCAAAGAAGTTACGCAGTTTCTTGCGGCTGTCGCTGCGGCCGAAACCGTCAGTGCCCAAGACTTTGTATTCCTTGGTTGGAACCCACTGACGAATCTGGTCAGCAAACAGTTTCATGTAGTCGGTCGATGCGATCACCGGACCTTTACGGCCGTTGAGGCATTCTTCAACGTAGCTCAGCGCTGGCTTCTGGCCAGGGTGCATGCGGTTGCTGCGCTCTACGGCCAGGCCGTCGCGACGCAGTTCGTTGAAGCTGGTCACGCTCCAGACATCAGCACCGATGTTGAATTCGTCACGCAGGATTTTTGCCGCTTCGCGAACTTCACGCAGGATGGTGCCAGAGCCCAGCAACTGGACGTGGTGCGCCGCTTCCTTGGTGTCTTCTTCGAGCAGGTACATGCCCTTGACGATCGCTTCCTCGACACCGGCCGGCATGGCTGGCTGGGCGTAGGATTCGTTCATCACGGTCAGGTAGTAGAAAACGTCCTGCTGTTCTTCGAACATCCGGCGCATGCCATCCTGGATGATCACTGCCAGCTCGTAACCGTAAGTCGGGTCGAAGGTGCGGCAGTTCGGGATGGTCGAGGCCAGGATGTGGCTGTGACCGTCTTCGTGCTGCAGACCTTCGCCGTTCAGGGTAGTACGGCCGGCGGTGCCGCCGATCAGGAAGCCACGGGTGCGGCTGTCGCCAGCGGCCCAGGCCAGGTCACCGATACGCTGGAAACCGAACATCGAGTAGAAGATGTAGAACGGAATCATCGGCTGGTTGTGGCTGGAGTACGATGTACCGGCCGCAATGAAGGAGGACATGGCGCCCGCTTCGTTGATGCCTTCTTCGAGAATCTGGCCTTTCTTGTCTTCGCGATAGAACATCACTTGTTCTTTATCGACTGGCTCGTAGAGCTGGCCGACGGACGAGTAGATGCCCAGTTGGCGGAACATGCCTTCCATACCGAAAGTACGGGCTTCGTCCGGGATGATCGGAACGATGCGTGGACCGACTTCCTTGTCCTTGACCAATTGCGAGAGGATCCGCACGAAGGCCATGGTGGTGGAAATTTCGCGGTCGCCGGAACCGTCCAGGATTGCCTTGAGGGTTTCCAGTGGCGGGGTCGGCAGGCTGAAACTCTGCGCGCGACGCTGCGGCACGAAACCGCCCAGTGCGGCGCGACGCTCGCTCAGGTAACGGGCTTCGGCGCTGCCTTCTTCCGGTTTGTAGAACGGCAGGGCTTCGAGTTGGTCGTCTTTGACCGGGATGTCGAAGCGGTCACGGAAGTGACGCAGGCTGTCGACATCGACCTTCTTGGTGTTGTGCGCAGTGTTTTTCGCTTCACCGGCGCCGGTGCCATAACCTTTGATGGTCTTGGCCAGAACCACGGTCGGTTGACCCTTGTGGTTAACGGCTTGATGGTATGCCGCGTACATTTTGTACGGGTCATGGCCGCCACGGTTGAGCTTCCAGATTTCGTCGTCGGACAGGTCGGCAACCATCGCCTTGAGTTCAGGCGAGTTGAAGAAGTGTTCGCGTACGAATGCGCCGTCTTTGGCTTTGTAGTTCTGGTACTCGCCGTCGATGACTTCGTCCATGCGACGTTGCAGGATGCCGTCGACGTCTTTGGCCAGCAGTGGATCCCAGAAACGGCCCCAGACCACTTTGGTCACGTTCCACTGAGCGCCACGGAACACACCTTCGAGTTCCTGGATGATTTTGCCGTTGCCGCGAACCGGGCCATCGAGGCGCTGCAGGTTGCAGTTGACGACGAAGATCAGGTTGTCGAGTTTTTCACGACCGGCCAGCGCGATGGCGCCCAGGGATTCCGGCTCGTCGGTCTCGCCGTCGCCCAGGAAGCACCAGACTTTCTGCTTGCCTTCCGGAATGTAACCGCGATGCTCCAGGTACTTCATGAAGCGCGCCTGGTAGATCGCCTGGATTGGACCCAGACCCATGGAAACGGTCGGGAACTGCCAGAAATCTTTCATCAGCCACGGGTGTGGATAAGACGACAGGCCTTTGCCGTCGACTTCCTGACGGAAGTTGTTCATCTGCTCTTCGGTGATCCGGCCTTCCATGAACGCACGGGCGTAGACGCCTGGCGATGCGTGACCCTGGAAGTAGATCAGGTCGCCGCCGTGTTCGTCGGTCGGGGCCTGGAAGAAGTAGTTGAAGCCGATGTCATACAGCGTGGCGCTGGAAGCGAAGCTGGAAATGTGACCGCCCAGGTCAGGGTCATTCAGGTTGGTTTTGACAACCATGGCCAACGCGTTCCAGCGGATCAGCGAGCGAATGCGGCGTTCCATGAACAGGTCGCCAGGCATGCGTGCTTCGTGAGTCACCGGAATCGTGTTGCGATAAGGCGTGGTGATGGCGTACGGCAGCTGCGAACCACTACGGGTGGCCAGTTCGCCCATACGGGTCATCAGGTAGTGAGCACGGTCTTCGCCTTCTTTGTCGAGAACCGATTCCAGGGCGTCCAGCCATTCCTGGGTTTCGACGGGATCGAGGTCTTGCATGGCTTGCTCCAGGGCGGAAAGGCTTCCAGAATCGGTTGCCTGAGTGTTTGCGACTGGCCTTGCGGGCAGACGACATAAATTCTTGGATGACCGGCGGTTGATCCGGCGGCGTGTAGTTTTACTACAAATCGTCGGCCATTTCAGCCTTTCGAATTGTACGGGCAGTAGTAAAACTACAGCGAAGCGTCTAAAACGCTCCTTTGGTGTTGTGAGATAAATCGTTACTGTTGGTAGAAAATAAACATAATTTGCGTAAACCAGTCTCCAGCTGCTGAGAAATCTACTATTCCAGCAATTTATGACTTTTGTTCGACAGTCCGGTCAGTGCCATGGGTGTTTCGTTCATGGTACTGCGTCTTTCGCACGCCGATCTAGGATAGACCATGAGCCTCCCTTTGCTGGCCGATCTTCCGGCCATCCTGCTGCCTTTAGTCACTCGTGCGCAACAGACGTTTCGCACATCCTCAGCCGCTGCGTCGGACGGCACTTCGGCGGTTTTCGACGCCTGGTCTGACTCGCGCCGTGCAGCGTTCGATCGCGTCTGCGCCGCCAGTGATTTCGTCACCGAGCAGGTCTGTCGCGACCCGCAGATGCTTCTGGAACTGGCTGATAGCGGCGAGCTGGAGCGCAGTTTCGCGCCCGGCGAACTGCGCGGGCAATTAGCGGCAGCGCTGGCCGAAGCCAGCAGCGAAGATGAGCTGGGACGTAATCTACGTCGCCAGCGCACGCGCCAGCAAGTGCGGATCATCTGGCGTGATCTGACCCGTCAGGCCGATCTTGTGGAAACCTGTCGCGATCTGTCGGACATGGCCGATGCCAGCATCGATCTAGCCTATCAATGGCTGTACGAACGCCATTGTCAGCAGTTCGGCACCCCCACCGGGCGGCGTAGCGGCGAAGCGCAGCAGATGGTGATTCTGGGCATGGGCAAGCTCGGCGCCGTGGAGCTGAACCTCTCGTCGGATATCGACTTGATCTTCGCCTACCCCGAAGGCGGCGAGACCGTAGGGGTCAAGCGGCCACTGGATAACCAGGAGTTTTTCATCCGCCTTGGTCAGCGTTTGATCAAGGCGCTGGACCCGATCACCGTCGACGGTTTTGTGTTCCGCGTCGACATGCGCCTGCGGCCCTACGGTTCTTCCGGGGCGCTGGTGCTTAGCTTCAACGCGCTGGAGCAGTACTACCAGGATCAGGGTCGCGACTGGGAACGCTACGCGATGATCAAGGCCCGGGTGGTCGGCGGTGATCAGGCCGCGGGCGAGCAACTGCTGGACATGCTCCGCCCGTTCGTCTATCGCCGCTACCTGGACTTTTCGGCTATTGAAGCCCTGCGCACCATGAAGCAGTTGATCCAGCAGGAAGTGCGTCGCAAGGGCATGGCGGAAAACATCAAGCTCGGCGCGGGCGGCATCCGTGAAGTGGAGTTTATCGCCCAGGCTTTCCAGCTGATTCACGGCGGCCGTGACCTGAGCCTGCAACAGCGTCCCCTGCTCAAGGTGCTGAAGACCCTCGAAGGTCAAGGTTATCTGCCTGCCGCAGTGACCGACGAGCTGCGCCAGGGCTATGAATTCCTGCGTTATACCGAGCACGCCATTCAGGCCATCGCCGACCGCCAGACACAAATGTTGCCCGATGGCGAGCAGGACCAGGCGCGTATCGCGTTCATGCTGGGTTTTGCCGACTGGCAGAGCTTCCATGAACAGCTGATGCATTGGCGCGGGCGGGTGTCCTGGCACTTTCGTCAGGTTATCGCTGACCCGGATTCGGACCCGGATGACGAGCAGCAGGAAGAAACCGAAGTGGTCGTCGGCGGCGAGTGGCTGCCCTTGTGGGAAGAATCCCAGGACGAAAACGCGGCTTGTCGACAGCTGCAAGCTGGAGGTTTTGTCGAGCCTGAAAAAGCCCTGAAAAACCTCAATGATCTGCGTCACAGCTCGCAACTGCGCTCCATGCAGCGGCTGGGTCGTGAGCGGCTTGACGCTTTTATCCCCAGATTGATGGCCCAGGCCGTTGAGCATGACAACCCCGACCTGGTGCTGGAACGCGTGCTGCCGCTGGTCGAAGCGGTGGCGCGACGTTCGGCGTACCTGGTGCTGCTCACGGAAAACCCGGACGCACTGCGCCGTTTGCTGACGTTGTGCGCGGCCAGCCCCTGGATCGCCGAACAGATCGCGCGGTTCCCGCTGTTGCTCGATGAGTTGCTCAACGAAGGCCGGCTGTTCAGCCCGCCTCTCGCGCCGGAGCTGGCGGCGGAATTGCGTGAGCGCCTGACGCGCATCCCGGAAGACGACCTTGAACAACAGATGGAAGCCTTGCGGCACTTCAAGCTGGCGCACCGGTTACGCGTCGCTGCGTCGGAAATCACCGGCAGCCTGCCATTGATGAAGGTCAGCGATTACCTGACCTGGCTGGCCGAAGCGATTCTTGAACAGGTGCTGGCCCTGGCCTGGCGGCACACGGTTGCACGTCACGGCACCCCGTCACGGCCCGATGGCACATTGTGTGACCCGGGCTTTGTCATCGTCGGTTATGGCAAGGTCGGCGGCATCGAGCTGGGGCATGGCTCGGACCTGGATCTGGTGTTCATCCATGATGGCGATCCGCAGGCTGAAACCGATGGCGCCAAGCCCATCGACAGCGCGCAGTTCTTTACGCGTCTCGGGCAGCGGATCATCCACTTGCTGACTGCGCAGACCAACTCCGGCCAGTTGTATGAAGTGGACATGCGCTTGCGTCCGTCAGGTGCATCGGGGTTGTTGGTCAGCTCGCTGGGCGCGTTTTCCCGTTATCAGGAGAATGAAGCCTGGACCTGGGAGCATCAGGCGCTGGTGCGTGCTCGTGTGCTGGTGGGCAGTCGTGAAGTGGGGCAGGCGTTCGAGGCAGTCAGGGCCTCGGTGCTGGGTCGCGAGCGGGATCTGACCACGCTGCGCCAGGAAGTCAGCGAGATGCGCGCCAAGATGCGCGGCAGTCTGGGAACCAAGGCCACTGCGGCGGGGACGGCAGCCAATGCGTTCTCACCCACCGTGCTGTTCGACCTCAAGCAGGACGCCGGAGGTATCGTCGATATCGAATTTATGGTGCAATACGCGGCGTTGGCGTGGTCCCGGGAACATCCGGCGCTGCTGCGTTACACCGATAACATTCGTATTCTTGAAGGGTTGGAAGAGGCCGGGCTGATCCCCGCCGCCGATGCCAGCCTGTTGCGCGAAGGGTATAAAACCTACCGTTCGGCGGCCCACCGCCAGGCTTTGCAGAATCAGGCAGGGGTAGTGGCCGGTGATCAGTTCGCAGTCGAGCGGCGTGAAGTGTTGCGGATCTGGGGTGAGATGGGGTTGAGTTAGACCCCGTCTGCCGCTGCTTGATCCTGTTGGAGCGAGGCTTGCCCGCGAAGGCAATGGCCCGGACGACAGAGATTTATTGTCTAACGGACCCCTTCGCGGGCAAGCCTCGCTCCAACGGGTCATCGATAGGCACTATATAAAGCTATGACAGGGAGGCGACGGGTTGTGTGGGAACGTCACGCAATCCGCTCGGCCTCCCTGATCGTTTCTGCTCGTTTTTGGATGAAACATGAGAATTCTGATCGTTGGGCCTAGCTGGGTAGGCGACATGGTAATGGCGCAAACGCTGTTCCAGTGCCTCAAACAGCGCCATCCCGAATGCGTGATCGATGTTCTGGCACCCGAGTGGAGCCGTCCGATCCTTGAGCGTATGCCCCAGGTGCGCACTGCATTGAGCTTCCCGCTGGGTCACGGCGCGCTGGAGCTGGCGACGCGGCGACGGATCGGCAAGTCCCTGGCGGGCCAGTATGATCAGGCGATTCTCCTGCCTAACTCGCTGAAATCCGCGTTGGTGCCGTTCTTTGCCGGTATCCCCAAACGCACCGGCTGGCGCGGCGAATTCCGTTATGGCCTGCTCAATGACGTGCGCACCCTCGACAAACAACGCTACCCGTTGATGATCGAACGCTTCATGGCCCTGGGTTATGAGCCGGGTGCCGAGTTGCCGCGTCCCTATCCCAAGCCTGAACTGCGCATCGACGCCACCACCCGCGACGCCGCGCTGGCCAAGTTTGGCCTGAGCCTGGACCGCCCGGTGCTGGCGCTATGCCCTGGTGCGGAGTTCGGCGAATCCAAACGCTGGCCCGCCGAGCATTACGCGAAGGTCGCTGAAACCAAGATCCGCGAAGGCTGGCAAGTCTGGCTGTTTGGTTCGAAGAACGACCATCCTGTGGGCGAAAGCATCCGCGAACGG
The DNA here is from genome assembly GCF_900601905.1 of Pseudomonas viridiflava. GTDB lineage: Bacteria > Pseudomonadota > Gammaproteobacteria > Pseudomonadales > Pseudomonadaceae > Aquipseudomonas. The sequence goes on along the minus strand of NZ_UWFA01000170.1, from coordinate 17,525 downwards.
TTGATTCCTGGCCTGCGTGAAGAGTCAGTCAACCTGAGTGGCGACACGTCGCTGGCCGAGGCCATTGATCTGCTGTCGTGTGCCGATGCCGTGGTGTCCAACGATTCCGGTCTGATGCACGTCGCGGCAGCGCTCAATCGTCCGCTGGTGGCGGTCTACGGCTCGACGTCGCCGGGCTTCACCCCGCCGCTGGCCGATCAGGTCGAAGTGGTTCGGCTGGGCATCGAATGCAGCCCGTGCTTCGACCGCACCTGTCGGTTTGGTCATTACAATTGCCTGCGCCTGCTGGAGCCGGATGCGGTAGTCAATGCACTGGGCAACCTGGGCAGCACACCGGTGGAGGTTGCCTGATTTGCGGGTCTTGCTGATCAAAACCTCTTCCCTTGGCGACGTGATCCACGCGCTCCCAGCGTTGACCGATGCGGCGCGTGCCGTGCCCGGCATTCAGTTCGACTGGGTGGTGGAGGAGGGTTTCGCCGAGATTCCGACCTGGCACCCGTGCGTCGGTGAAGTGATCCCGGTGGCAATCCGTCGCTGGCGGAAAAACCTTTGGCAGACGTTCAGGTCGGGCGAATGGAAGCGCTTCAAAAAGCGTTTGCACGAAACACCTTATGATCTGGTGATCGACGCCCAGGGCTTGCTGAAAAGTGCCTGGCTGACCCGCTACGTCAACGCGCCGGTCGCCGGACTGGATAAGGACTCGGCGCGGGAGCCGCTGGCCAGTCGCTTTTATGATCAGGCGTATTCAGTGCCTCGCGGCCAGCACGCGGTTGAGCGTCTGCGGCAATTGTTCGCTCAGGCGCTGGGTTATGCGCTGCCTGCAGGGCTGGGCGATTACGGCCTGGATCGCTCGCGCTTGCTTCGCGGCCCGGGTCAGAGCGCCGAGGCAGATAAACCGCCATTCGTTCTATTTCTGCATGGCACCACATGGGACACCAAACACTGGCCCGAGCTGTATTGGCGACAACTGGCCGAGCGTATGGCTGAGCGCGGCCTGCAGGTTCGGCTGCCGTGGGGTAACCCGCTGGAAAAGGCTCGGGCCGAGCGCATCGCTGACGGGCTGGAGCACGCCGTGGTGCTGCCTAAACTCAATCTTGCAGGCGTTGCTCAAGTGCTGGCCAGTGCCCAGGCCTGTGTGGCGGTCGACACGGGGATTGGTCACCTGGCGGCGGCGCTGGATGTGCCGACGGTTTCTCTGTTTGGCCCGACCAATCCGGGCCTGACCGGCGCTTATGGCCGGTCGCAAGTGCATCTGGCCGCGGATTACCCGGCCTGTGCGCCATGTCTGCAAAAGAAATGCACCTATCAACCGACGGATGAAGACCGCCTTCGGTTGGATCTGAAACGCGAGTGGCCTGTGTGCTTCACTCGTTTGAATCCCGAGCGAGTAGCGAGCCAACTGGGCACGCTGTTGCTGGCAAAGGAACCAGGCTGATGCAACTGGCTTTTGTGCTGTACAAATATTTCCCGTTCGGCGGGCTGCAACGCGACTTCATGCGTATCGCGCTGGAATGCCAGCAGCGAGGGCACCAGATTCGCGTCTACACCCTGATCTGGGAAGGTGACGTGCCGCCAGGCTTTGAAGTCCTGGTGGCGCCGGTCAAGGCGTTCTTCAACCATCGACGCAATGAAAAGCTCAGCGCCTGGATGGCAGCGGACCTGGCCAAACGCCCGGTGGACCGCCTGATCGGCTTCAACAAAATGCCTGGTCTGGACGTGTACTACGCCGCCGACGGCTGTTTCGAAGACAAGGCGCAAACCCTGCGTCATTCGCTGTATCGCCAATGGGGCCGTTATCGCCACTTTGCCGAGTACGAGCGAGCGGTGTTCGCCAAAGAGGCGAAAACCCAGGTATTGATGATCTCTGAAGTGCAGCAGCCGCTGTTCATCAAGTATTACGACACGCCGTTGGCGCGCTTCCATCTGCTGCCGCCGGGCATTGCCCAGGATCGCCGCGCCCCGGTCGATGCGCCACAGATTCGTGCGCAATTGCGCAAGGAGTTCGGCCTGGATGACGACGACCTGCTGCTGGTGCAGATCGGTTCAGGCTTCAAGACCAAAGGCGTGGATCGCAGCCTTAAAGCACTGGCTGCATTACCCGCCGATCTTAAAAAACGCACCCGGCTATTTGTAATCGGCCAGGACGACCCCAAAGTATTCCAGCTGCAAAGTGCGGCGCTGGGCCTGGGTGAAAACGTCACCTTCATGAAAGGGCGCAGCGATATTCCGCGCTTCCTGCTGGGGGCCGATATTTTGATCCACCCTGCCTACAACGAAAACACCGGCACCGTGCTGCTCGAGGCGTTGGTGGCTGGCTTGCCGGTGCTGGTCAGCGCGGTGTGCGGTTACGCGCATTACATCGCCGAGGCCGACAGCGGGTTGGTGCTGGATGATCCGTTCGAGCAGTCCCAGCTCAACGAGTACCTGGCGACCATGCTCGCCGACGACTCGGCCCGTGCGAACTGGGGTCGAAACGGGCTGGCGTTTGCCGACACGGCTGACCTTTACAGCATGCCGCAGCACGCGGCGGATGTGATTCTGGCGGAGCACTACCCATGAAGTTGTTCCTCGCTGAACCGTTCAAGACGCTCTGGGCCGGACGCGATGCGTTCACCGAAGTCGAGCGTCTGGACGGTCAGGTGTATCGCGAACTCGAAGGTCGACGCACGTTGCGTACCGAAGTCGACGGGCGCGGTTACTTCGTCAAGATCCATCGCGGTATTGGCTGGGGCGAAATCGGCAAAAACCTGATCACCGCCAAACTGCCGGTGCTGGGCGCAGGCATGGAGTGGCAAGCCATCGCCCGCCTGAAAGAAGTCGGCGTTGCAACCATGACGGCCGTGGCTTATGGCGAGCGTGGCAGCAATCCGGCGGCGCAGCATTCGTTCATCGTCACCGAAGAGCTGGCACCCACCGAAAGCCTCGAAGACGTCAGCATCAATTGGCGCAACGAGCCGCCAGAGCCGCGCCTGAAGCGTGCATTTATCGCCGAAGTGGCGCGTATGGTCGGGATGATGCATCGCGCCGGGGTCAACCATCGCGACTGTTACATCTGCCATTTCCTGCTGCACACCGACAAGCCGGTGACGGCGGATGATTTCCGCCTGTCGGTGATCGACCTGCACCGCGCCCAGACGCGCCGGGTGATTACTCCGCGCTGGCGCAACAAGGATCTGGCCGCGCTGTATTTTTCCGCGCTGGACATCGGCCTGACCCGCCGCGACAAGCTGCGTTTTCTCAAAGGTTATTTCCAGCAACCACTGCGGCAGATTCTGGCTGAAGAAGCCAAATTGCTACGCTGGCTGGAAGCGAAAGCCGACAAGCTGTATCAGCGCAAAGTCCGCTACGGGGATGCGCTCTGATGGCGGGTTGGAATCTGGAACCGGATTACGCTTCACTGGAGCAAGACTTTGGCAGCCTGGACGCAGTTTTCGCTTTGCAAGGCGAGCGCCTGACGCGGGACCCGTTGTCGGAAGTGATCAAGGTGCAGCGCGACGGGATCAATTATTACGTCAAGCGCTACGTCGGCGCGGGTAAAGGCCTGCGCCGTTACATGGGCAAGCCACGGGTCCGTTCGGAATGGCAGAACCTCAAGCGCTTCGCCAAATGGGGCATCCCGACCGCTGAAGTGGTGGCCTGGGGCCTTGAGCGCCGGGGTGCAGCTTACGACCGGGGCGCGCTGATCACCCGCGAGTTGCCCAATACCGAAGATTTGTCGGCGCTGGCCAAGCGTGACGACCCGCGCCTGGCCGACCGTTCGTGGGTTGATGCCATCAGCCGCCAGGTAGCCCGCTACACTCGCGCGATGCATGACCGCAATTTCACTCACAACGACCTGAAGTGGCGCAATCTGTTGGTGGACGATCAAAGGACCGTGTTCCTGATCGATTGCCCCAATGGTGCGTTCTGGTGGAGCTTCATGTTGCGTTACCGGATCACCAAGGATCTGGCGTGTCTGGACAAACTGGCGAAATATCACCTGTCCAATACCCAGCGCCTGCGCTTCTATTTACAGTATCGCGGGCGCGAGCGGTTGAATGAATCCGACAAGAAGCGCATCCGCCATGTCGTCAGCTTTTTCGAGGGACGCGAATGACCATTTTTATTGCACCCAGCGAGCGCCCGTTGCTTGAGCGCCATGGCCTGGCCGACTTCGAATCGTTGTGGGAGGTCCAGCTTGAGGCTGTTGATGAGCCCAACACCGGTCGCGGCGGCTGGAGCAGCGTGTTTCGCATGGAACTGGAAGGCTCCGGGTTCTATTTGAAACGCCAGAGCAACTACCTGACCCGCACTTTGCATCACCCGTTGGGTGAGCCGTCGTTCTCCCGGGAGTTTCGTAATATCAGCCGCTATCAGCAACTGGGCATCCCGGCGCTGCAAGCGGTGTTTTATGGCGAAAGCCGGGTCAGGGGCGAGCATCGGGCGATTCTCATGACCCGTGCGCTGGATGGCTGGACCGACCTGGACACTTTGCTCCAACAGTGGTCCGACCTGGACGCGGCGCAACGGAAGGCGATCCTGCAGGCGTGTGGTGATCTGGCCCAGACCCTTCATGCGGCCGGCCAGGTGCACGGCTGTTTCTACCCCAAGCATATTTTCATGCGGGCCAAGGCCGGCATGTACCGGGCGCAGCTGATCGACCTGGAAAAAACCCGCCCGGTGCTGTTTGGCCGACGCGACCGGGTCAAGGATCTGGAGCCGCTGTTGCGCCGCGCGCCGATGTGGACTGAAGCTGATGTGCGTGAATTGCTGGCGGCTTATCTTCAATCCGGAATCGAAAGCCCGCTGGTCGACGACTGGTATGCCCGTCTCAACAAACGCGGCAGCCATAAACGCGGTACGCACCGCAGCGAACACGAAGAGAGCCGTTGATGCGTTTGTCTGAACTCAAGAATGCAGGACGCAGCCCCGCCTTGCCGATCAGCCTTGCGCTGGCCGATGCGGCAGGCCCCGCCGAATTGCAATTGCTGAGCCTGCTGCGGGTCTTGCCCGGCCAGCGCTATGTCGGTGCAGGCGTGTGGCGCGGGCGAACCGTGCTGGCCAAATTGCTGGTCGGACCCAAGGCGGCGCGGCATTTTCAGCGCGAGCTTGACGGCGTGCGGCTGCTTGCAGAGCAGGGCATGACGACACCACTGCTGCTGGCTGATGGTCTTGAAGAGGGCGAGGGCGGCTGGCTGCTATTTGAATTTCTGGAGCAATCGCACAGCCTCGGCGATGCCTGGGCGCAGGTGCAGGAGCAGGTGCCGTTCAATGATGCGCAGCAGGCGGTACTGGGCGAGGCGCTGGCTGCGATTGCGCAACTGCATGCCAAGGGCTTGTGGCAGGAAGACCTGCATCTGGACAACCTGCTGCGCAGCGACGGCAAGCTGTACCTGATCGATGGTGCGGGGATTCGTGTCGAAGAGGCGGGCAAGCCGTTGTCTCGCCAGAAGGTGCTGGAAAACCTTGGGGTGTTCTTCGCCCAGCTGCCCAAGTCCCTTGAGCCGTTCACCGAAGAACTGCTGGTGTATTACCTGCTCAGCAACGGCGAACATGGCTTGCCGATGGAAGCCTTGCAGAAGCAGATCGACAAGGTTCGCAGTTGGCGTCTGAAGGATTATCTGGACAAGGTCGGCCGCGATTGCAGTCTGTTCAGCGTGCAAGACGGGGCGTCCGGATTGCGGGCGATTCGCCGCGAGGAAGAGGCCGCCATGCTGCCGATTCTGGCGAGGGCCGATGAGCTGCTTGATCAGGGTCACCTGTATAAAACCGGTGGCGCGGCGAGCGTGGGCCGAGTGGAGGTCAATGGTCGCAGCCTGGTGATCAAGCGCTACAACATCAAGGACGTTGCCCACTGGTTCAAGCGTTTCTGGCGCCCGAGCCGAGCCTGGCATTCCTGGCGCGAGGGTAATCGCCTGCTGTTCCTGGGTATTGCCACGCCCAAGCCGCTGGCGTTGCTGGAGCAGCGCTTCCTCGGACTGCGCAGCAAGGCTTACCTGGTGACCGAGTATTTGTCCGGGCCGGACATCATCGAGCGTTTCGCACCTTATGTCGCCACCGGTGACGCGCCGGAAAACGAGTTGCTGGCGCTGGATCAGCTATTCCAGCAACTGATCAGCGAGCGCATCAGCCATGGTGATCTAAAAGGTCATAACGTGTTCTGGCACCAGGATCGCTGGGCGCTGATCGATCTGGACGCCATGTGCCAACACAGCTCGCAAGGCGCCTTCGCTGTCGCCTTTGCCCGTGACCGCGCCCGCTTCATGCGCAACTGGCCCACCGACAGCGCGCTGCACCAAATGCTGGAGCAGCGTTTGCCAAGGGTTTTGTAAACGCTGGCTCCCACAGGGCTGCAGTCCAGCTGAATCAGCCAACGTGGTTTGTCAGGCACACCGCGCCATCGTTATTGGCGAGCGAGCTCGGCTCCAACGGGCCTCGTGGTCACGCCATACGCGTCAGGTTGATTTCCTCAAGGCCGATGATCAGCGCATCGATGTCTTCGAAAGGTTTCTGAGTTATCGCAGGCCAGCTGGCGCGGTCGACGTAAACCTGGCCCAGGGTATTGACCCTCACCGGTGTGCGATGAATCTCGTTGTCTCGTGACCGATGGATGATCACAGGCAGGCTGTCTTCGCTTTCTTCGATCAGAAACATCCCGGGCCGGGTCAGTCTTTCCTCCACCGGCAGCGATTGGGCAGGCCTCACGGCCGGGACCGGTTTCAGGGTTTCCATCTCCAGTCGCAGATCGCTCTTGATAAGGCTCTGGCGGCTGGTCAGGCCAATGGGCAGCCTTTCACCGGGATCGCTAATGACACCCTGCGACTGGCCAGGCCTGACGTCAACCACCCGAATGCCAATCCCACCTTCGAGCTCGGCCAGGCCAGGGACGATTTTCTCGTAGGTATTGGCGTGGCTGTTACCCACCAGCGCTATCCACTTGTGCGTGCCCATGACGTCCTGATGCTTACGGATGGTGCGTGAGGCGAAGTAGCTGAACATCTGCTGTCGTGTGGAGAGCGCAGGATGGTCGATTTCTCTGATGTGGTAACTGGCTGCGCAGTCGATGGCTCTGACCTCCAGGCCATTGGCGCGTGCCTGGATCACCAATTGCTCGAAGGTATAGACGCCATCGGTATCGGTCTGATGGCCAAGGTCGAGTTTTTTCAGATCATGGAGCAGGGATTTGCTCATGTGCCCGGTCTCGATAAAGCGATCCAGGTCTGCCTGGTGCACGTCGCTGAGCAGATGCTCCAGGTACAGCGTCTTCACGTCTCGCCGGGCCAGCAGTGGCATGTTGTCGATGATCAGCTTTTTGCTGGCAATGGATGAGTGTTTTTCGCCAATGACCACGCCATTGGTCTGTTGATAAAGGTTTTCAAGCAACTCGCCATGGCTTATCCCGGGTGACACCGTGGGCATCGCCGGGCGGCGTGGCAGATCGCGGGCAATGATCTTGCGTGCATCTTTCTGGAGTTTGAGGCGCAGCTTGAAAAAGCTTTCCCGCACCGTCGAGTGCTCATCGCTGGCGGTGAAAAAGTGTGAGTGCAATCCCTTTCTTTCGAAATTGATCAACTCATGCAGCGTGTTGCGGGTCTCGGCGGGCATGCCGTAGACAGTATCGATCAACGATAACTGGATGGCGGTCGGTTGCCCTTCCGGGGGCCAGCTTTGCGCATCGATGGCCTGCCACTCACCGGACTCTTTCCATTCAAAGCCTGGCTTGCCGACAAACATATTGTCGATTTCAGAGCCAGCGATCCCGTGGACTTGTCGATGCAGCGCTTCATCCAGTCGGCTTGGCTGTGTGCTCGTCACCTGGGCAGCTACAGCGGATGTACTTTGCTCCCTGATCAGTGGGTTGGCGATTTCAATCTTGAAATCAGCCTTGCCAAACGCCGCGCTGGTGCTGTCCAGGTCCCGGCTGATAAGCGTCGGCCTCCCCTGAGGCACGTCGTGCACGCGGATGCTGATTGCCCCGTGCAGCTCGGCAATGCCCGGGACTTGCTGATAGGTATTGGCCAGTTTTTGATCGAGCAAGGCAACCCAGCGGCGCTCGGGATGCGCGGCAACATCGGCGCCAATCAGGATGTGGCTGAAGAAATTGCTCATTTTCTGATCGCAGGCCACATCCCCGACCACGGGCGTCACCGGATTGTGAATATGCGCATAGCTGACCGACGAGCTGAGCGGGCGTACTTCAAGGCCGTGCCGGTGTGCCATTTTGATCAGGTGGTAATAGTCGTATTCTTTGCTGCGATTGAGCAATGCTCCGTCATTCAGGCTTTCCAGCCAGAGCCTTAGCTCACTGGAGCCTGCTTTGCTTCGAGCTCCCAGCGTGCGGTACTTCTCCAGCTTGTACATGTGCAGGTCGGTAAACAGATGCTGGATATACAGGACCTTCACATCCTGTTCAGCCAGAACGGCCATGTTTTCGATCAACAGGCGTTTGCTGGCGACGGACCTGGGAGCTTCGCCAATGACCATCGCCTTGCTGTTCTCGAATACTTTTCTGATCAGGCTGCCGGTATCCGCGTTCTTCTCAAGCAGGGGTAGCGCGGGCCGCGGGGCGGGAATGACAGAAGTAAAAGCCACCTGCGCATCCGTGTAGAGTTTTTGCCGTTGTGCCGCGAAATCAGTGCGACTCTTGCGGTACACCGCTTCGAAATAGGCGTCGAGGTCCAGCCCCATGTCGTCCAGCGATCTTCCTGGGTCTGCGAGAATGTCGAACTGAGGACGTAACTGCAGCGGCAGTTCGTAGGGCACCAGCGCAGCAGTAACAGGCTCGGCACGAGTTGCGGCCTCGTCGGCCAAGGGCCTGAATGAATCATCCATGCCGCCGCTGAGATTGGCGCGTTTCGCCAGATGCCATTTACCTTGAGCATCGAGCCGAACGGGGTGTTTTCCGAAAAATGCGAAGGGATTCTTCGGGTCGATGATGTTCCAGTAACGAGCGCTGGCATCGAATTGAACTTCGAAGACCTGGGTCCCAAGCGCGATGTAATGCCTGCCATTGAGCAGTTGCACGCCTCGGCCATGGGTCGACGCCAGCGGGGTCGCGTTTTGCAGGGGGATATTCACCGCGATGCCGCGTTGCAAGCCATCGGCATCCAAGACCGTGCGTTGACCTGCAGGCTGCGTCAAAGGACGCCAGGTTCCGTCCAGATCCCGTCGCGCAAACTGCCCCGTTGTCTGGGCGGCTTGCGACTGCTCAACGCCCACGCGATAGACCTTTGCATGACCATTGGCGTTGGGCTTGCCGCGCCAGAACGCTTGCCCCTCAAGGTTGACGGGGTGCAGATCCGCCTGGCTCGGTACACCAGAGACCTTTTTGGCGGCAGGTAACGCTGACGCATGTTGTCCGCCATGCCCGAATTGGCGCAAGGCACCGAAGCCTTTCATGCCGACCGATAAATCACCTGCCGCGCCCAGGCTATTGAACAGTGAGCTGAGGATGTAGCCGCTGGCGGTCTCCCGGTCGCCATTGGCGAAAGCTTGCAGGGCCATCATGCTGTCGTGCAGCGAGAGCAGCGCGCCCACCGCAAAGCTCGCGGGCGGGAAGGGCAGCGTCACCACGGTGGCGACTAACTCGAAGGTGACCCAGGCAAGCCTTGCGAGCATGTCGCTGCGGCCCGTGGTGGTGTCTTCAACATCCCGCAGCTGGCGCTCAATAGGCCGATTGAAGCAGATGTCCTGATAATCCATGACCGCTTCACGGGGGAGCACCGGCGGTTTGCTTGCGCCGCCTTGCTGCATGTCGCGCAGGAAAAACGCCAGCTTGCGCCGCGCATCAACCCGGCATCGGTCTTTGTAGTAATCGATCATCCCGGGACTGGAGAGCGAGGCCTTGAAGTCACTCAGCAGGCGGAACTCAAAGCCATCATCGGCGAGCGGGGTGTAGAGCAGTGCAGGCTGGGCGGCCTCGCTGGTCGAGAACAGACAGCAGCCTTGTACGGTTTCGATCTGGGTCAGCTCCACCCTGGCCGGCGAGATAACGTTGTAGATGTCTTTTGCCACCTCGCCGATCCCGGAAAGATCGCTGCCGATCAGCGGGTTTTCCAGGCGCAGCTGCAAGGTGTACAGCGGATAGCGACGGCGAGATTCCGCGTCAGTCAGGTGCATATGCTCCATGGACAACCTGAGCCATTGGTACTGACGGCTGGTGAGTTGGCCCTTGAGATAGCTGCGCAACGCGGCGCTTTTCATCTGCAGCACGGTGATTTGCAGGCTGCTTTTGCGACGTCGTGTGTAGCCTGTAGAGCCCGCATCGAGCAGCGTGTCCCTGACGAGCTTGATGTAATCGTCGCTCAGCCATTTGCCGTGCACCGAGCGGGCAACCTTTTGCGGCGTCAATGGCGTCAGATCAATGTGCGCCGGGCCGCTGAACAAAGCCTGTGTGTCTGCGCTGGTGCGGATCAGGCCAAGGCTATCGTCATAGCCATTGCGCAACATCTGCGTATAGCTGAGCACTTCTCGCTCGGAGGTGATGATGATTTGATCCGGGTCGACAGTGCCCTCGGCCAGCCCCAGCAATTCGTTGATTTTCCGTGTGGCGCGCTCGTGAACATACACCTCGAAATCCTGCGCCTGGGTGGGCGGTTCGGCGAGGTGGTTCTGCGTGGCGCCAGCCATCGCGTCTTCCAGGGCCAGCAACTCCTGACGCTGCGCAGGGCTGGCGTTTAAATACCAGTCCGGTATCCGTTGCGCCTGATCGGCGGCGGCCACTCGCACATGGTGACGCACGAATTGGCCCAGGGCCTGGTTGTAATGAGTTCGGGTGATGAGCTGAACATAATTGGCGGCTGGCTGGGGTTTGAGCTGCAGTGCGTTGAGGCGTGCTCGAAGGTTCTCACGGCTGGAAGCGGGCACCTGCTGAAGCAGGTAATCGCTCATCTCGGGCGATGTACTCCAGCTGACCAGCTCATGGGTGAGCTGGGTCAGATTATCGAAGCCCTGAAAACGCTGGGTTCGCGGTGCATCGGCGGTAAACATCACCAGCCTTTGCAGACGACCCTGTGGGTCGTTTTTGCGAAATACCAACAGGCCTCCAAGGATATCGCTGTCGTCGAGTTTGATCTGCTGAACCTGTAGCTGCGCAGTCGTCTGCCCTGTTGCGTCGCCTTCGACCTGCTCGATGATCGCGAAATCTTCCGGCTGTATATGCGTCTGCAGCTTTGCCGCGTAAGCCAATGCAGTGATCTGCTTGCGGGTCAGTTCGCGCATCAGCTGCTGATTGTGTTGCGTGGCGTAGGCCTTGCGCTGGTACTCCCGAAAGCGGGTGCCCAGATCCAGCTCATCGACCAGCCGGGCGACATAAGCGTGGGTCAGAAGTGGATGACTGGCGTCCATGAGCGCGTCGTCCAGACGCAGGGTGGTGAGTGTCTGGAAGTCTGATTCGGCATCCAGGTCGCCGGGATGCAGGCCGAATAAAGCCAGATGCAGCAACGATCGTCTGGTCGTATAAAGCCCGCCAGTGATCGGCAGACGACGCTGCATCGTGACCATGATGTTTGCGGGCTCCAGGTCGTAACCCAGATCCGAAGCCAGGCGCGCCCGCAGGTGCATCCTTGCGTATTGCTCGTGAGAGGCCGCGCCACCCAGCGCACTGAGCAGCGCCTCGCGGCTTTGCTCATAGAGTGTCAGGCGTTGCTGATAGCGCTTGAGGTCGTCCTGGCTGGCGATCTTTACCCAGTCAGGCAGACTCCTGCGTTGCTGGCGTTCCCAGTACGCGATCTCGCGCTGCGCAAGCATCGCGCCCGGGCCGAACAAGCCGCGCATGGCGATCGCGGTTGGCAGTTGCTTTGTGTCGTTGAATGCATGCCGCGCATCATTGCGCTGTTTGTCCAGTATCCGGTCGAAAGCATGCTCGAACGGCTTGCCAATGACTGGCTTGAGTTGCAGATCAGCGACACTGAACCGCTCCAGATACCACTGCGGATCATTGCTGATAGCCTCAATCACGAACTGGTCGCGCAATCCGGCGTTGTTGAACAGTGCATGTCGCAGCACCTCATTGTTTAGCCATTGCACCAGCCCCGCAGCCAAATCCGCGCGGCTGGCAAACCCCTCGGCTCCGACACCGGGCAGCACCAGCAATACCTGACCCTGGGGGTTGATGAACAGCAGCGCGCCGGCGATTTCACACAGGTTGTTATCACTCAGGTTCACGTGAAGGGTATAGCTCTCCAGGAGCGGGCCGTCGGCGTTTTTTGCCGGTAGGCAATCGGCACAGGACTTGCCCAGCGTGCGCTCGTGAACCTTGACGACCAGCTCGTCACGCAGCCCTTGTTCCATGGCCTCGATAAACATCGCACGACGGCTTTTGCCCTCGGCACTGGCCGCTTTCCAGTAGTCGTCGAGCTGCTGGACGAGGGCATCGGCGTCTTGCGCATCGGGTTTGGGCAAAGCTTCAAGCTCGTTGCTGATGGCGATGTTCAGCTCCCCGAGCCGAGTCAGTGCGGCGACTGCCAGCGGCAAACTGTCCATTGGGGTGGGGAAAAATTGAGTGAGTTGCTGCATAGCGTATTGAAATCCTGATTGCGTAGTGATGCTGGAAACGCAGGCCAATAACGGCCGGCTTTGGGGTTCAATCAATCAGGAAGTGGGGGAGGTGGGTGGTAGATAGTTAGTGGTCTGGATGTCAGCAGGCTAAACCGGAAATTGCAGAAGCTTCCTACAAGTCCTGGCTCTCAAGCCTGACTGACGACCCCATCAATAGCGTGCAAAGTCCTGCCTTTTCCGGCCAAGGACTTGCCCCATGTCGACCCCCGCCAATCGCGCCTCGTTTACGCTGGATATCGCCGGCGTCGAGCATGACCTTCGTGTGCTGGAGTTTCATGCTCAGGAAGCCATCAGTCGGCCGTTCAGTGCGCGGATTGAGCTGGTCAGCGAGCGGGCCAATCTGAAGCTGGAAGAGTTGCTGCATCGTCAGGCGTTTCTGCATTTCGACGGGGAGGGACATGGCCTGCACGGCCAGATTGGCGAGGTGTCTCAGGGCGATTCCGGCAAGCGCTTCACCCATTACTTCATTCAACTGGTGCCCAACCTCAAACGGCTGGAACATCGCCACAACCACCGGATCTTCCAGAACCGCAGCGTGCCCGAGATCATCGGCCAGTTGCTCAAGGACCACGGCATCTTCGCCGACGAGTACGCCTTCAAGCTGCGCGAGCCGTGCAAGCCGAGGGATTACTGCACGCAATACCACGAAACGGATCTGCACTTTCTGCGGCGCTTGTGCGAAGAGGAGGGGTTGCACTTTCACTTCCAGCACAGCGCTGAAAAGCACCTGCTGGTGTTCTCCGATGACCCGATTCAACTGCCCATCCTGCAAACGCCCGTCCGTTACAAACAAGGCAGTGGCCTGGTCGGCGAAGCGCCAGTGATCGACACGTTCAGGCTGCGCCTGGCCACTCGCACCAGCAAAGTCGCGAGGCAGAACTATCACTTCGAGCGCCCGCCGGTGGACCTGCTCAAATCCGCCGAAGGCGAGGGCCGCAAGGACCTTGAAGATTACCAATATCCGGCAGCCTATATCGACGGCGACACGGGCGCTCGACAGGCCCGCAAGGCTCTGGAGCGCCACCGCAGCGATTACCGTCAGGCCAGCGGCAACAGCGACCAACCGGCACTGGTCAGCGGCCATTTATTCGAATTGGAACACCCCAACCCGGACTGGAGCGTCCAGTGGCTGCTGACATCCATCATCCATACAGGCAAACAGCCGCAGGTGCTGGAGGAATTTGCCCACAGCGGCGTTGACTCGAAAGACTTTACACAGGGCTATCGCAACCGCTTCGAAGCGATTCCGGGCCTGACGCCGTTCCGTCCGCCGCTCAAACACCCCAAACCCCGGCTACTGGGCAGCCAGCACGCGCTGGTCACCGGCCCGTCCGGCGAAGAGGTGCATTGCGACGAATACGGACGGGTCAAGGTCAAGTTTTTCTGGGATCGCGAAGGCGGTCTCAACGAGCATTCCAGCTGCTGGCTGCGGGTCGCCACCGGCTGGGCTCATGATCAATACGGCGCGGCGATGATCCCGCGAGTCGGCATGGAAGTGGTGGTCGGCTATTTCGAATCCGACCCGGACCAGCCTTACGTGCAGGCCTGTTTGCCCAACTCCACCACTCGCGTGCCGCTTAACCTGCCCGCGCAAAAAAACCAGACCCTGCTCAAAACCCAAAGCAGCCCAGGTGGCGGCGGCTACAACGAGCTGCGCATCGAAGACGCCAAAGGCCGCGAAGAAATCGCCATTCGCGCGCAGCGGGACTGGTCAGAACGGGTGCTCAACGACCAGTCGATCCAGGTCGATAACCAGCGCAGCGTGCTGGTGGGCGGGCTTTCCAGCCATGAGCTGAAGGGTGATGAACATCACCTGACCCATGGGGCGCGCAATACTCAGATTGGTGCTGATGATTCGCTGACGGTGGTGGGGAGTCAGCATGTTGAGGCGAGCAGTTATTTAGTGAGTGCTTCTGCGCAAGTGCATCTGGAGTCTTCCAGGAGCAATGTGGTGATCAACGCAGGCCTCACCGCGACGATTAAAGCCGGGCCGCACTGGATACATATCAGCCCGGCCGGGATTTTCAGCAGCGTGACGATTTTACCTGGTGGGGTGCCCACGCCGGGGATGCCAGCAATGCCTATTTTGCCGAGTACCTTGATTCCCAAGGTGGCGCTGCCTGGAATGCCTTCGTTGGTGCCCTATCAACAAGCCAGGGAAGTAGAGAACCGGGCGTCGTTTTGTTTTCGTTGTGCTGAGGCAAGGAAGGGTGCGGTATGAACATGACATCCAGTAATACCTTGCCCGATGACTTTCCATGGGATCAAACGCTCGGGCTTCTGCTAGATGCCCTGCAGGTCAAAGATCTTCTGCGGCGTGTCTATGAGTGGTCCCCAGCGTGCCAGCTTGACGTGCTTTACCTGGGTACTCAGTGGGCATCAATCAGTCATTGCTCCCCTTGCCTGATACGGCTGCGAGATCGCGACGATCCGGTGCTTTTGCAGTTCCTGGCTAATACCCAACACCAATGGGGGTACGTGCTGGTCAGCGATGGCTCGTGGCAACAGCTACTGACACACCTGCGCTGGCTGACCAGCTTTCAGCCGCCACAGTTCGAAGAAATGTACTTGCGTATTTCCGATCCTGCAGTGGCACGGGCCTTGTTTGGTGCTGATGATTATCCGCGCTCGGATCTGTTTGGTCCCTGCCAGCAGGTCATGATTGCCAATGCACCGCTCTCTGAATGGACGCACTTCAGACGCCCCTCAGAAGCTGTCATCCCGATGTACGAGCAACCTTATTCGGCAAGCGATGCTCAGTGGGCTGCGTTACAAGCGGTGGCCTTTGATAAATCCATTGCAGCGCTGTATCTGCATATGCAGCGCTTCTTTCCTGAGTACCGAGCCGATCTGAGTCCGCAACAGCGCCTGCAACACATCCATCAACTCGCCCGCTCGGCTATCGAAAGAGGCTTCGAGAGCGAGCGGGAAATCTGGCTGTACGCCAATGTCTTCGGTTTTCTCGGAGATGGCGTGCTGGCCCAACATCCGGATATTGCCGAGCTTCTGACCGTCAAATCCGAGCTGACAAGTTTCCAGCGGGTTGACCGTGCTGCCGAGTTGGCTGCGCAGCGAAGTGGTAGGTAGCGGCGGGCCTGCAATTTCCGTTGCCATGCTATTTCTTTACCTCAGGCATGAATCCGTGTTGATCTTCAAACACCCCGTGGGACCGGCTTCAGCCGGGAAGGCGGCCTGAATGGCGACGAAGATGCAGGGAATGCTCCTGCCTCTTCCCGGCTAAAGCCGGCCCCACATTGGAAATGTGCCCTGCCGTGCACTAGCGCTGGGCTGTTTTCAGGGCCCCTTTGGCAGTATCTCGATCCGCGTGCTGCACCTCGGCAAAGCGGGATGCCAGGTTCTGGCTGGGGCGTTTCTCGCGCAGGGCTTTCACGGCCTGGCTCAGGCGCAGCAGTTCAGCGCTGGGTTTGGCCCATTGCTCGGGTGGGAGCGGTGCCGACCAGCTTTGCATCGCGTCCGGTATCACGGCGCGGCCGATGCGTTTGATGCAGCGGATTTCCCATTCGGTGAGGTAGTTGGGCAGGGTCCACAGGGTCAGCACGTGGTACAGGTACCACCAGAACGGATAGAAAAACCCTACCTCGCGATTTTTCCGCCGCCGCCGCATGCGTTCACGGGCGTTGTAAAACGTATGCAGACCTTCGTGGGGCGGGTCGCCGGGGTTTTGCAGCTCAAGCGGGTCCTGGATGTCCTTGAGGCTGTGCACCTCGTATTCCATGTAGGCGCGAATCGCCTCCCAGTTGCACACCGCCAGATCAAACCCCGCGCAGAAAAACTCCAGGCTGTAATGCTCATCATGGGGCGGATGATAAAAGCCGACGCCCATGGCGTAGCGGATATCCGGGCCGTACTGCGTCACGCTTCTGGCCTGAACGACCCAAGCTGACAAGGATTCCCATGGCACGAAGATAGGCTCGGTGTGGCCGTGAGGGACGAAACAGACTTCACGGCGTTGGCGGTTGAAGCGGGTGGGGACGACTTCCTTGTATTTGAGGAGGTGGTGGAAGGTGATGGTGAGGTAGATGGTTAGAGTGAAGGCGGCGAGCAATCCACCTATCTCGAGGCCTTGAGGAACAAGCTCTAGGAAGTAAGTGGCGGCGAGGTTTAATCCGCCCCCGTCTATAGCGGTCAGAAACCAAACGAATAAAGGGGCGACTAATCCGAAATGCCAAATTGCCCAGAAAGGTCCTCCTAGCGTCATTTGCCATCCAAATACGGCTGGCAAACCTACGCCAAAATCCAGATAAGCGTCGTTCACTTCTCCGACAGCATGGCCGTAGTCCTGGGCCGGTAAATCGGTGGGCAGCGGTAGCGGGGCCAGATAAGTCACCTGACCCGTTGGAAAGGCTTCCAGCATCCCGGCATAAGGGGCGTGATTGATAGGCGGCGGGCCTGCAATTTCCTTTGCCATGCTATTTCTTTACCTCAGACATGAATCCGGGTTGATCTTCAAACACCGCATTTTTCCCAGTGGGACCGGCTTCAGCCGGGAAGGCGGCCTGTATGGCGACGAAGATGCAGAGAATGCTCCTGCCTCTTCCCGGCTAAAGCCGGTCCCACTTGGAAGTTCACTTGGATATGTGCCCTGCCGTGCACCTAGCGCTGGGCTGTTTTCAGGGCCCCTTTGGCAGTATCTCGATCCGCCTGCTGCACCTCGGCAAAGCGGGATGCCAGGTTTTGGCTGGGGCGTTTCTCGCGCAGGGCTTTCACGGCCTGGCTCAGGCGCAGCAGTTCAGCGCTGGGTTTGGCCCATTGCTCGGGTGAGAGCGGTGCCGACCAGCTTTGCATCGCGTCCGGTATCACGGCTCGGCCGATGCGTTTGATGCAGCGGATTTCCCATTCGGTGAGGTAGTTGGGCAGGGTCCACAGGGTTAGCACGTGGTACAGGTACCACCAGAACGGATAAAAGAACCCCACCTCGCGATTTTTCCGCCGCCGACGCATGCGTTCACGGGCGTTGTAAAACGTAT
>NZ_UWFA01000176.1 GCF_900601905.1 Pseudomonas viridiflava | reverse complement strand
GATAGACGTGCTCGGTGACATCAACCTGAATGTCGAGGAAGACCAGACGATCAGTCATGGCAAAGGCTTCTTCCATTTTCGGCTTCAAATCTTTCAGGTCAGTGATGCGCATGCCGACGTGGCCGTAAGCTTCGACCAGCTTGACGAAGTCAGGCAGCGATTCCATGTAAGAGTGGGAGTGACGAGCGCCGTAGCTCATGTCCTGCCACTGGCGAACCATGCCCAGTACGCCGTTGTTGAGCAGAATGATCTTCACCGGCAAACCGTACTGCAGGCAGGTCGACAGCTCCTGAATGTTCATCTGGAT
>NZ_UWFA01000295.1 GCF_900601905.1 Pseudomonas viridiflava | reverse complement strand
GCATCGAACTCATAAAACGGCGCAGTGAGTTCGCCGATGGTGCCGTTCTTTTTGTATTCGCCGTTATTTTTGTAATCGAACAGCGTGACTAGACCGGTGCGGCGATTGAGTTCCCAAATGGGGCCTCTGGAGGGTTTTACCCAGAGTTTGGGGAATTTGTGAATGACTAGGGAGCCAATTGCCCAGCAGAGGAGAGGGATCCCTAGAAGCCAAGAAAAAAAGTCAACAATCATTTCTGCCACGACTTCAAGCCAGGGATCACTTAAATAAAAAGCTGATAAAACTAAAGTCATCAACATTGGGATAATCCCAACCAAAAAGAAACCTTTGCCAAATATCAGTAGATGCAGCCAGAACTGCGACCTAGTCGACCACAATGAGAACCTAAACCTTTCATGATCATGCCGATCATGAAAGTCCACATG
>NZ_UWFA01000283.1 GCF_900601905.1 Pseudomonas viridiflava | reverse complement strand
GCGTTTATCCAGCGAATAAACGAACGGTGCGAGGATTTCAATGGTGCCGTTGTTGAGAATTTCCTTCGGCGGCTTGGGCAATGGTTGCGCACGACGGATCATTTCCATCGTTGCCCGATCCAGTGCCGGGCTGCCCGAGCTGTTGGCAATCGAGTAGGACAGTACGTTGCCATCAGCGTCCACGACGAACCGCAAACGGGCAACACCCTGCATACCGCGACGGCGAGCGTCTTCGGGATACTTCTTGTACTTGCCCAGATGACTCAGCAGGTCGCCCTGCCAGCTAGGCAATGCGGTGCTGGGCGGCGAAGGCGTAGGCGCTGGTGCCGGAGCAGCCGATTTTTCCGGTTTGGCTGTACTCGGCGGAGTATCGACCGGCTTTTCGTCAGCAGGCTTTTCCTGAGGTGGCTCAGGCTTCTTC
>NZ_UWFA01000179.1 GCF_900601905.1 Pseudomonas viridiflava | reverse complement strand
GTACCAGGCGGTTACATCGGGCGTCGGTTGCAACCCAAGAATCGCGTTCTGGAGCGCCCTGCGCGTGCCGGCCAGGCGCTTGGTCGGCCAGGCCAGCGCGACCGTGAGCCGCTTCTCAGCCTCGGGCGCCGCGCTATTCCATTCCGTTACGCCGCGATCAGCAGCCAGGTAGGGCAGAAAATCAACCGGGGTTTTAAGTGGGTCCATCAGATCGGGGAACGGCGGCTCTATCCGGTCGAGCAGCTTGCCAAACGCCAGATCGAGGCCGCGCTCCACGACAGAAGCATTTGGCGGCAGCACCGTGTAATCAGTCATAAGACCCTAACCTCGACCTCGACAGACTCACAGTACGGCGCCTGATGCGCTGCACACTCAATCGGCGCCAAAGGCTCGATCCGGGTAAGGCGCTCGGCCCCGGCAGAGATCAGTCCTGCGTCAATCCATGCCGGATCGACGTAGCCCTCAAGTCGGTGTCGTGACGTCGCGTAGGCGCGCATGGCGGCCTCTGCAGCCGTCTTTGTCAGGCCTGAGTCAGGCCCGGCATTGATGTAGGC
>NZ_UWFA01000190.1 GCF_900601905.1 Pseudomonas viridiflava | reverse complement strand
GGCCATTGAGCGCCTGCTCTGTCACGTAGCTTTCGATGTTTGCGCTTTTGGTGTCCAGCAGGCCCAGTGATGAGGCCTTGCCTGCGAAAGCGTTGTACTTCTGCGCCAAACCGACCTGATCGGTGGCTTTCTTGACGATGGGCAGGAATTTGGTACGTATCTGCTCGCGGCTGCTACTGCTCAAGTATTGCGTTGCCGAATCCTTGCCAGCGCTGAGAATCGACTTGGTGTCGGTCACGCTCATCTTCTTCACCGCATCCACCAGCAGCGCCTGGGCTTGCGGGACGGCAGCTTCTGCTGCCTGGTTCATGCTGGTTTCCAG
>NZ_UWFA01000375.1 GCF_900601905.1 Pseudomonas viridiflava | reverse complement strand
CCATCAGGAGGGTGGTTGCGCTGTCTTCGAGCAGGTCCAGCAACAATTGCAGCACTTCGCCACTGGTGGTTTCGTCGAGGTTTCCAGTGGGTTCGTCCGCCAATAGCAGACTCGGCCGGGAGGCAAGGGCGCGGCCAATGGCGACACGTTGCTGCTGGCCGCCGGACAACTGCTCGGGATAACGGTCCAGCAGCGCATCCAGGCCCAGGCGCTCGACCAGCCTTGCCTGCCAGACCGGGTCGTAGCGCCCGGCCAGACGCGCCTGAAATGCCAGATTATGGGCAACCTTGAGGCTGCCGATCAGGTTGAATTGCTGGAACACCAGA
>NZ_UWFA01000254.1 GCF_900601905.1 Pseudomonas viridiflava | reverse complement strand
GAGACTCAGGTAGGTGTCGGCGAAGACTATGGTTCGTTTGACGGGCGAGTACTTGATGCCCTGATCTTCGGGCATGAAATAGGCGAAATGTTTGGGAAACGTGTCGGCCTCGCCGCCGATGGCGATCAGATCGATGATCTTGTACGAGCAGGCAGGTAGCTGTTGGAGCTCGGCGCCGAGCTGCCGGGAAAGCCTTGCGACGCTGCTGTCGAGGTAATGATCGACGATGTTGGAGACCGCCTGAAGCCTCAGGTTCGGCGTGCCGAAGAACGCCGAAAAACCGGTCTCCCGGGATTTTCCCAGCCAGGTCGACAAAGGGCCGACGTAGCTCACCAGTTC
>NZ_UWFA01000197.1 GCF_900601905.1 Pseudomonas viridiflava | reverse complement strand
GCATGCACTGTGCCCCCATTCTATACGTATAGAATGGGGGCACAGTGCATGCACCTCTGACCCTTGCTTGCGCAAGGGCTAGGGGTGCATGCTGGCTTGGGCTTTTGGTGCATGTAGGATTGGGCTAGGGGTGAATGACATACACTGATAGCCCTATGTCATTATGTCTCTGTTCTTGGTAATGGCTTTCGGCGACAGAAAATAGGAAATGTCCAGCTTGAAGGTCGACCACTGCCAGAGCAGGACCTAAAGCGACATACGCCCAAAGGACTGGAGCAGTCCTTACTAGACTGG
>NZ_UWFA01000307.1 GCF_900601905.1 Pseudomonas viridiflava | reverse complement strand
GACTATGGCGTGTCTGGCGCGGTACTGGACGAAGCCCGATCTTTCCTGCTCGAACCGGTTTCACCCGACTGGCCGCTGGCCGAACCCGGACGTGATGCCCTGCTGGAAAGCGACCGGCTGCACACTCGCCGGACTGTGAATGCGCTGGGCGAGGTGCTGGAGCAGACGGATGTGTGCGGCAATGTGCAGCAATTCCATCAGACCGTCGCCGGGCAGTTGAAGTCTGTGGAGCTGACGCTCTCTGGCGTTACGCAAACACTGGTCAGTGACCTTCGGTA
>NZ_UWFA01000181.1 GCF_900601905.1 Pseudomonas viridiflava | reverse complement strand
GATGGGGGTAGTTGATGTCGCAGCAAATGGCGCTCGGGGAGTTCGTGTTCGGCCTGTCGAGCGATTTCCCCTATGACACGCTCGATCGCAAGACGACGGGCGGATGGGTCAGTCTGGATATCATCAGCAGCAAGCCGCGCTCACACCAGACCGGGCAGGGCCTCGAGACTCTGCGCCTGCAGGGGAAAGCGCAATGGGCTGCAGGAATGGCCCGCGTTGAGGCTTTGCGCTCGATGGCGAACGCGCGGGTGCCTTACATGCTCGTCGACGGCATCGGCCGTGTGTGGGGGCGCTGGCGTATCAACTCGGTCGACGAGTCGCAGAAACGCACTTTGGACGACGGGACCGCGACTCTGCTCGAGTGGACGCTCGAGCTTGAGGAATTTTTCTGATGCGCACAGTGCTTTCTATCGCAGGTGATACCGCAAACATCCTGCTCTATCGCGAGACGGGCAGGTCTGACGACGAGGCCGAGGCTGCTTTCTGGCTTTTGAATCCGGGCCTCGCTGAGCATGGGGCCGCTCTGCCG
>NZ_UWFA01000383.1 GCF_900601905.1 Pseudomonas viridiflava | reverse complement strand
GCAGCTCGTAAGGCAGCGCTTCGCCGCTGCACATCACCTGTTTCAGCGAAGGGCAGTGTTCCAGTTCGCCGGAGATGACAAAGGCTTGCAGCATCGACGGCACAAAGTGCAGCACGCTGACCTGACCTTCGTTGATCACCCGACGCAGTTCCAATGGATCGCGGTGTGCGCCAGGCTCTGCCACCACCAGCGCCGCACCGGCCAGCAACGGCCAGAAGAATTCCCAGACCGACACGTCGAAACTGAACGGGGTCTTTTGCAGGATGCGGTCGGTGTGATCCAACTGATACGCCTTCTGCATCCAGTGCAGACGGTTGATCAGCGCCGCATGGCTGTTGCCTGCGCCCTTGGGTTTGCCGGTGGAACCGGAGGTGTAAATCAGATACGCCAGGTTTTGCGGGCTGCCCAGGGTTGGCAGATCGCTGGCGTCCAGTGCCTGCAACTCGGACCATTGGCCGTCCAGGCAGAAGGTCTGCGCGGAACTGGCGGGCAGTTGTTCAAGCAGGTGCTGCTGGGTCAGCAGCAGTTGCACAGCGCTGTCGCCGAGCATGTGTTCCAGACGTTCGCGCGGGTAGTCCGGGTCCATCGGCACGTAAGCACCACCGGCCTTGACGATGGCCAGCAAGGCCAGCACCAGTTCCAGCGAACGCTCTGCGCACACACCGACCAGCACATCCGGGCCTACACCCTGCTCGCGCAGCCAGCGAGCCAGTTGGTTGGCACGTGCGTTGAGTTCGCGGTAGCTCAGCTGCTGATTGCCGAATTGCACGGCCAAAGCATCCGGCGTTGCAGCGACTTGCTGTTCGATCAGGCTTTGCAGTTGCACCTGATCCGGGAACTCCGCGGCGGTGTCGTTCCAGCCATGCAGCAACTGCTCGCGATCATTGCCCGAGAGCATGGGCAAGCGGCCGACTGCCTGGCGTGGATCATTGAGCAGCGCCTGCAGCAGTTGCAGGAAATGCTCGCGCATCTGCGCAATGGTCGCGGTATCGAACAAATCAGTGGCGTAGCCAAACTGGCCGCGCACCTGGCCATCGCGGCTCTCTTCGGTGCTCAGCATCAGGTCGAACTTGGCGATGCCGACGTCCAGTTCGAGGCTTTCCAGGGTCAGCCCGCGACCGTCGGCCGAGGGCAGTTCACGCAAGCCGTCGCGCTGACTCGGCAAATGGTTGTAGGCCACCTGAAACAAAGGGTTGTAGCTGAGGCTGCGCTCTGGCTGCAAAGCCTCGACCAGACGCTCGAACGGCAAGTCCTGATGGGCCTGGGCGCCGAGCACCGCCTGACGGGTCCGGTCCAGAAAGGCGACGAAAGTTTCGTGCTCATTCATCTGCGTGCCCAACACCTGAGTGTTGACGAAGAAGCCGATCAGCCGCTCGCTCTCGCCACGGCCACGGTTGGCCACTGGCACACCGACCCGCAGCTCACGCTGGCCGCTGTAACGAAACAGCAGCATCTGATACGCCGCCAACAACAGCATGAACATCGTTGCGCCCTGGCTGCGAGCCAGTTCACGCAGGCCGCTGCTCAAGGCTGCCGGCAACTGGAAGTCCAGCGCCGCACCACGGTAGCTTTGCACTGCAGGGCGTGGGCGGTCACTGGGCAGGGTCAGCACCAGCGCTTCGCCGCCCAGTTGGCGGGTCCAATAATCCAACTGACGATCGCCTTCACCGGCGGCCATCCACAAGCGCTGCCAGCGCGCATAGTCGGCGTACTGCACCGGCAAGGCTTCCAGTTTGGCAGCCGTACCGCTGACATGCGCGGCGTACAGGCTGGCGAACTCGTCAGTCAGCACCCCCATCGACCAGCCGTCAGAGACAATGTGATGCAGTGTCAGGAGCAGAATGTGCTCGCGGGCATCGAGCCGAATCAGCGCCAGACGCAGCAGCGGCCCAGTGCTCAGATCAAAGGGTTGCCGGGCCGCGTGCTCCAGGTGTTCACGGGCGCGGGCCTCGCGCTGTTCAACGGGCAGCGTCGTCAGATCGAAACGTTGCAGCTGCGGATCAAGGCTCGGCAATATCACTTGGACGGCTTGCGAGCCGTGTTCGCCTTCTACCTCGCGAAACAGCGTGCGCAGGCTTTCGTGGCGGGCGATCAGGGCCGCAAAACTGCGTTGCAGCGCGACTTCGTCCAGCTCACCGCGCAGCCGCACCGCCGCCGGGATGTTGTAGGCCGCACTGTGCGGCTCCATCTGCCACAGAAACCACAAGCGGCTTTGCGCAGCCGACAGCGGTGCCTGCTCACACGGCTGACGCACAATTGGCAGGCGCTCCAGGCGCACGCCTTTCTCGCCCAACTGGCGCAGGAAAATCAATTGGCGGTCCTCGGGCAGAGCGGCCAGGCGTTCGGCAACCTGCTGCAACTTCTTTTGTTCGGTGTTACTCATCAAAAATTCTCCAACTCGCCCAGCAACTCGTCCATCAGGTCCAGATCAACCTGTTCATTTCGCGTAGCGTCAGGCTGAGCCTGCAGGTGAGCGGCCAACGCCTGGATGGAACTCAATTCAAACAACCGGTGCAGCGGCAACTCCACGTTCAGACGCTTGCGCAGGGTCATGCCGACCTGAGTGAGGAGCAGCGAGTGCCCGCCCAGCTCGAAGAAGTCGTCAGTGATGCCGACCTTTTCGATCCCCAGCACGCTCTGCCAGATCTCGACCAGTTGCTGCTCAAGCTCAGTGCCCGGCGCGACATAACCCCGCGGGCTGGCAGCGAAATCCGGTGCCGGCAAGGCCTTGCGGTCCAGCTTGCCGTTAGGCGACAGCGGCATGGCGGCCAGCACTAGAACCTGCGCAGGCACCATGTATTCCGGCAGGTGTTCCAGCAATTCACGGCGCAGGCTTTCGCTGTCGCGACCTTCGGTGCCGTGCACCACCACATAACCCACCAGCTGCTTGCCTTGTGGGGTGTCGCGGGCAATCACCACCGCTTCTTCGACCGATTCCAGCCCTTGCAGGCGGGCTTCGATTTCACCCAGTTCGATACGCAGGCCACGGACCTTCACTTGATGGTCGATACGCCCGACGTATTCGATGGCGCCGTCTGCACGCCAGCGAGCCAGGTCGCCGGTGCGGTACAGGCGCTCGCCCGCAGTGAAGGGGTCGGCCACAAAACGCTCGGCGGTCAGCCCCGGACGCAGGTGATAACCCCGCGCCAGACCCACGCCTCCGATGTACAACTCCCCCGCCACGCCTTGCGGCACCGGCTCCAGGAACGTGTCGAGGATGTACAGCCGCAGGTTGTCGATCGGTCGGCCAATCGGTACCTGATGCCGATCATTTTCTTCGTTGCAGGCCCAATAGCTAACGTCGATGGCCGCTTCGGTCGGGCCATAAAGGTTGTGCAGTTGTGCGCTGTGACGCTGGCGGAACTGCTGTTGCAGCTCGTAAGGCAGCGCTTCGCCGCTGCACATCACCTGTTTCAGCGAAGGGCAGTGTTCCAGTTCGCCGGAGATGACAAAGGCTTGCAGCATCGACGGCACAAAGTGCAGCACGCTGACCTGACCTTCGTTGATCACCCGACGCAGTTCCAATGGATCGCGGTGTGCGCCAGGCTCTGCCACCACCAGCGCGGCACCGGTCAGCAACGGCCAGAAGAATTCCCAGACCGACACGTCGAAACTGAACGGGGTCTTTTGCAGGATGCGGTCGGTGTGATTCAGCTGATAAGCCTTCTGCATCCAGTGCAAACGGTTGATCAGCGCCGCATGGCTATTGCCTGCGCCCTTGGGCTTGCCGGTGGAGCCAGAGGTGTAAATCAGATACGCCAGGTTCTGCGGGCTGCCCAGGGTGGGCAGATCACTGGCGTCCAGCGCCTGCACCTCAGACCACTGGCTGTCCAGGCAGAAAGTCTGCGCGGAACTGGCGGGCAGTTGCTCAAGCAGATGCTGCTGGGTCAGCAACAGTTGCACGCCGCTGTCGCCGAGCATGTGTTCCAGACGCTCACGCGGGTAGTCCGGATCCATTGGCACATAAGCGCCACCGGCCTTGACGATGGCCAGCAGAGCCAACACCAGTTCCAGCGAACGCTCTGCGCAGACGCCGACCAGCACGTCCGGGCCCACACCCTGTTCGCGCAGCCAGCGAGCCAGCTGGTTGGCGCGGGCGTTGAGTTCGCCGTAGCTCAATTGCTGAATGCCGAACTGTACGGCCAGCGCGTCCGGCGTGGCGGCGACTTGCTGCTCGATCAGGTTTTGCAGTTGCACCTGATCAGGGAAGTCCGCGGCAGTGTCGTTCCAGCCGTGCAGCAACTGTTCGCGCTCAGACGCAGCCAGCATCGGCACATGCACCAATGCTTTATCGGCACTGTCACAGAAGCCCAGCAACAGGCACTCGAAATGTTCGCGCAGCCGCTCGACCTGGCTGGCGCAGAAGCGCTCGGAACGATAGCCGTAACGCACCTCCAGGCACTCACCTGCACTGGCGACCAGGGTCAGCGCGTAGTTGGTGGAGTCCACCGGTTGGTGACCGAGGATACGCAGGCCGTCTTTACCTGCCGCCGACTGCGTCAGTGCCGCATCCATCGGGAAGTTCTCGAACACCAGGATGCTGTCGAACAACGCCTGACCACCGCGCCCGGCCCAGCGCTGGATGTCGTACAGCGGGCTGTGTTCGAACTCGCGCACTTCCAGGTTGCAGGCCTGCAACTCACGCAGCCAGTCACCCAGCGCCTGTGCGGCCTGTGGTTGCTGAACGATGGGCAGGGTATTGATGAACAGCCCGAGCATGTCCTCGGCACCCGGCAAGTTGCCCGGGCGCCCGGCCACTGTGGCCCCGAACGCTACACGCGACTGACCGCTGTAGCGTTGCAGCAGCAACAGCCACGCGCCTTGCAACAGCGTATTGAGGGTCACGCGCTGTTGCTGGGCAAACTGCTGCAAACGCTGGCTGGCGGCAGCATCGAACTGGCTGCGCACCTCGCGCGTCGGCTCAACCACATAGCTGCCCGCGCAGGCAGTCGCCAACAGCGTCGGCTCGTCGAAACCCGCCAGACGCTGACGCCAGAAGCGCTCACCGAGGCTGGCATCCTGAACCTGCAACCAGGCGATGTAATCACGGTAACGGCCCGCCACCAGCGGCAGGCTGCTGCCCTGATAAGCGGCCAGCACTTCACCGATCAAACGTGCACTGCTCCAGCCGTCCAGCAACAGGTGATGACAGGTCCACAGCAAGTGGAAGCGCCGCTCACCGAGGCGAACCAGTGCCAAACGCTGCAAAGGCGGACGCGTCAGGTCGAAACCGCGTTGGCGCTGACTGTCAGCCAATGCGTCGAGCGATGCCCGGTCCGTGCTGCGCTCGCGCCAGTCGAAATGCTCCACCGGCAGTTCGGCGTGGCGCAATACGAACTGCAACGGCACCTCAAGGTCTTCAGCCAGGAAGCCGCTGCGCAGCGTGGCATGGCGCATCAGCACCTGCTGCCAGGCAGCCACAAAACCGGCTTCGTCGA
The DNA here is from genome assembly GCF_900601905.1 of Pseudomonas viridiflava. Classification (GTDB taxonomy): domain Bacteria; phylum Pseudomonadota; class Gammaproteobacteria; order Pseudomonadales; family Pseudomonadaceae; genus Aquipseudomonas. The sequence continues at coordinate 555,666 of NZ_UWFA01000383.1, read as the reverse complement.
GGTTGTCCAGGTCCACGCGCAGCTGGTTGACGTAAAGCGCCGAGCCTGGCACATCAAGTGCGTGGAACAGCATGCCCTGCTGCATCGGAGCCAGCGGATACAGGTCTTCGAGGTTGCTGGCGTCTACTGGCAAACTGTCCAGCGTGGCCTGATCAAGGCCCGCCAGTGGCAGGTCGCTTGGGGTTACCGCCGCAGCGGCGTGCAGACAGTGCTGCAACACATCCTGAAGCTCGGCCTGCAGCGCGCTCATCAATTGATCAATCAATGCAGCGTCGAACATCTCGCGACTGTAATGCAATTCCAGTTGCAGGCAGCCGCCAAGGACCTTGCCGTTGAACACCAGCCAGTTGCCCAGTTGCGCGTCAAGGGCATGGCTGCGGCCGACCGACTCTCTGGCCGGAAGGAATGCCGAATCAGCGAACTGCTGGTCGAACTGCCCCAGATAATTGAAGGTTACTCGTGCTGGCGGCAGCTCTTGTAACTGCGCACCCATTGGGCTGAGGTAGCGCAGCACGCCGTAGCCGATACCGGCACGCGGCACGCCACGCAGCTGCTCTTTGATGGCTTTCAACGAAGCACCGGCATCGCCTTGAGGGCTCAGGCGCACAGGGTAAAGACTGGTGAACCAGCCCACGCTGCGGCTCAGGTCCAGTGGCACATCCTGATCAAAAGCATCGCGGCCGTGACCCTCCAGTTCGATTAGCGCCTGTTCGGCACCGCTCCAACTGCACAGCGCACGGGCCAGTGCGGCGAGTAACAGGTCGTTGATCTGGGTGCGGTAAGCCTGCTGAGCGGGGCCAAGCAGCTGCCGGGTCGCTTCGCTGTCCAGGCTGAAGCCTGATTGTGCGGCTTCGCGCCACGTGGTGCGGGCATCACTGCGCGACTGCGGCAACGCCGGGGCATCTTGCAACTGCGTCTGCCAATAACCCAGTTCGGCTTGCAACCCGGCGCTGTTGGCGAAGGCATGCTGGCGCTGGGCCCAGGCCTGATAGCTGTCACTTTTAACCAGTGGCGCCACAGCCTTGCCCGTCAATAGCTGACGGTAGGCGCTTTCGAGGTCTTCCAGCAGCACCCGCCACGACACGCCGTCCACCGCCAGGTGATGAATGACCAGTAACAGGCGCTCGCTGCCATCTTCCAGGTTGACATGCATCGCTCGCAGCAACGGACCTGCGTTCAGGTCAAGGCTGCGTTGCGCCTCGTCACACAGGCGTTCCAGGGTCTGCTCATCACCGGCACGGCGACGCCACAGCAGCGTCATGTCCAGCAAACCCGGCTCGGCATAGACCTGCCGCACAGGCTGGGTGCGGCTGTCGAAGCGCAAGCGCAGGCTGTCGTGCTGACCGAGCAACCAATGCAGCGCACGCGTCAGGGTGTCCAGATCCAGCGGTGACTTGGGTTGCAGCAAAATCGCCTGGTTCCAGTGGTTGCGCTGATCACTCCGGACCCGCTCGAAGAACCGCGCCTGCACCGGCGCCAACGGCAACTCGCCACTGGCGGCCACCGCAGCGGCGGCGGCCGTCGCCACCGGCTTGGCCGGGCCGCGACTTTCCAGCCACTGCGCCAGTTGGCGCACACTCTGACGCTCAAAGAGCTGTTTGGGGCTGAGTTTGTAACCCAGCTTGCGGATGCGCGAGATGATTTGCAGGCTGAGAATCGAGTCGCCACCCAGTTCGAAGAAGTTGTCTTCGGCACGCACCGTTTCAACTTTCAGCACGGCCTGCCAGATGACGGCCAACTGGCTTTCCAGTTCGCTCATCGCCGTTTGCGGTGCACTGCCAGCCTCAACCACAGGGCCACGAGGCAGCGCCTGGCGATCAACCTTGCCGTTGGCAGTCAATGGAATGCTGGGCAGCAGCATCAACTGTGCAGGCAGCATGTATTCGGGGACTTGCTCCGCCAGGGCCTGACGCAGACTTTCGGCGTTGCCAGCACTGCTGACGCACCATGCCAACAGGCGCAATGGCCCCTGGGCTTCGCGCTCGGCCAGTACCAGCGCGGCACTGACGCCGGGCAGCGCTTTGAGGGCTTGGGTAATTTCCCCCAGCTCTACCCGGTAACCGCGAATCTTGACCTGCTCATCGAGACGTCCGAGGAACTCGATCAGGCCGTCATGCCGCAGGCGCACGCGGTCACCGCTGCGGTACAGACGCTCGCCGTCGATGTACACAAAATACTCGGCGCTCAACTCTGGCTGGCTCAGGTAGCCATCAGCCAGCCCGACACCTGCGATCAACAGTTCACCCGGCACGCCAATCGGCAACGGGTTGCGGTACTCGTCCACAATCCGCACGTGGCAGTTGGGCAATGGCCGACCGATTGCCAGCGCGCCCAACGGCAGTTCGGCATCCTGCAGCAGCTCATGGGTCAGCACACCGACTGTCGCTTCGCTCGGGCCATAGTGGTTGACGATGCGGCAAGCCGGTGCCAGTTCGCGCACCTGTTGCAGCAGGCTGCGGTCGCAGGCTTCGCCGCCCACCACCAGCAGTTGACGCGGCAGCAGCCGGGCTTCGGGCAGTGCGGCGAGCAGGCCGCTGAGATGACCGGGAACAATTTTCAGCACATCGACTGCATGCTGCTGCATGAAGGCGGCAAAACATTCGGCATCGGCCACATCATCCTGGCTCGCCAGACACAGGCGGCCACCGGAGCACAGCGCCCCGAACAATGTGGTGTTGCCCAGGTCGGCGGCCACCGATGAGACCATCGCCATGCCCTGCCCCGCCTGCAGGCCCAGTCGTGACTGAATGCCTTGAACGTAGTTGGCCAGTGCGCCGTGGCTGACCACCACGCCTTTGGGTTGCCCGGTCGAACCGGAGGTGAAAATCACATACGCCGCGTGAGCAACGTCCACCGGCAGTGACAACGCGGCGTCGGAGAAACCGTCCTCGCTGCCAAAGTCGACCAACAGCGCCGCATCACCAAAGCAGGTCAACCACGCGGGATCACCGAGCAATACACAACGTGCGTCGCTCTCGACCACCAGACGTTGCAGGCGCGCCAGCGGCAACGCCGGGTCGAGTGGTACATAGGTTGCCCCTGCTTTCATCACGCCCAGCAGCATCAACAACCACCGGCTGCTACGCGCCTGACACAGTGCAACGCGGTCGCCGGGTTGCACGCCAGCGGCCTGCAAACGGTGCGCCAGCCGATTGGTTGCGGCATCCAGCTGGGCATAACTCAACTGACCGTCCCAAGCCTGGACGGCAATCGCATCAGGCCGTGCCACGACCTGAGCGGCGAACCCGGCCAGCACATTGCGCAATGGCCATTGCTGCCGTTCGCCGCGCAACTCTGCAGCCTCGCCCGGTGCCGCCAGCGGCAGTTCGGACAACGGACGCGCCGGGGCCTCGCACAGACGGGCGAGCAACTGGCGAAAGGTCTGCGCGATGGCCGACACGCTCGGCGCATCAAACAAATCGCTGGCGTAGACAAAGCTGCCACGCAGCACATTGTCCTGCCCTTCGGCCATGTCCAGCGCGAGGTCGAACCGTGCGCCGTATTGCTCTTCACTGAACAGCTCAAGCCGCAGGTCGCCAGCGTTCGGCAGCACGCTGACATCAAAGCCGAAATTGAATTTCACCTGCACCAACGGGTTATGCGCCAGGCTACGCTCGGGCTGTAAGGCTTCTACCAGTTGTTCGAACGGCAAGTCCTGATTGGCCTGGGCGCCGAGTGCCAGCTGCCGGGTTTCAGCGAGCAGTGCAGCAAAGCTGGCTGAATCGTCTATGTGGCACGGCATGACCTGAGTGTTGACGAAGAAGCCGATAAGGCCCTCGGTTTCCATCTGCTGCCGACTGGCCACCGGCACCGCAATACGCAGATCATGCTGACCGCTGTAGCCCCTCAGCAAGACACCGTAAGCGGCCAGCAGCAGCATGAACAACGTCACGTCATGCGCTTTGGCCAACGCCTTGAGGCGAGTACCAAGCTCGCCGTCCAGTTCGAAGCCCAGGCTCGCGCCACGGTAGCTTTGCACGGCAGGACGCGGACGATCAGTCGCCAGGTCGAGCACGCTCTGGTCGGTGCCCAGACGGTCCTTCCACCAGGCAAGCTGCCGGGCGCCCTCGGCGCTGGCCAACAGCTCGCGTTGCCACTGGGCATAGTCAGCGTATTGCACCGACAGCGGAGCCAGAACCGGTTCGCGCTGCGCCGTGTATGCGCCATAAAGCTCACTGAATTCGTTGATCAGTACCCGGATCGACCAACCATCGGAGACCATGTGGTGCAGGGTCAACAGCAGCACGTGGTGGTCGTCGCCCAAACGAATCAGGCTTAGACGCAGCAACGGTCCCTGGCGTAAATCGAAAGGTTGCAGCGCTTCGGTTACTGCCAACTGTCGTGCTTGCTGTTCAGTATCAACGACGCCAGACAGGTCGTGTTCGACCAGAGGCAATGGTTGCGCGGCCTCGATGACCTGGAATGGGTGGCCGTCGATTTCGTCGAAACGAGTCCGCAGGGTTTCGTGGCGTTGTACCAGCGCATCGAAAGCGCGACGCAGCGCGGCAAGGTCCAGCGCACCGCGCAAACGCAACGCACCGGGCACGTTGTAGGCCGCGCTGTGCGGTTCCATCTGCCAGAAGAACCACAAGCGGCTCTGGGCGGCCGACAGCGGCATCGTGCCATTGCGCGGCAAGGCCCGTAGCACTGAGTGAGTGCTGGCCGGGACGTCACAGGCAGCCAGGCGCACCGCAAAATCGCTCAACCGTGAGCATTCGAACAGGGTACGCAGAAGGCATTCCAGGCCCAGGTCACGCTTGATTCGCGAAACCACCTGAGTCGCCAGCAGTGAGTGCCCGCCCAGATCAAAGAAATCATCCTGACGACCCACACGCGCCACGCCGAGCACTTCACTCCAGATCGCCGCGACCTGGCTTTCGAGGCCGTCCAGTGGTGCAACAAATTCGGCACCCTGCCCTTGCGGCTCGGGCAGCGCGTTGCGGTCCAGCTTTCCGTTGATGTTCAGCGGCAAACTATCGAGCAGCAAAATGTGCGCAGGCACCATGTAGTCCGGCACCTGATCGCGCAGTGCAGCTTTCAAGCCGTCGGTGCTCAATAGCTGACCGCCGACGGCAACCACGTAGCCTACCAGTTGCAGACCTTGTGCCGACTCACGGGCGCATACCGCCGCCGCATGAACGCCCGGCAACGCTTGCAGACGCGCTTCTATTTCCCCCGGTTCGATCCGGAAGCCACGAATCTTGACCTGCTGGTCGACACGCCCCAGATAGTCCATGGCGTTGTCTTCACGCAGGCGAACCCGGTCACCGGTACGGTACAGACGGCCGCCAGCAGCGCTGAACGGATCAGCAATGAAACGCTCGGCGGTCATTGCCGGACGCTGGTGATAACCCCGCGCCAGGCCTTCACCGCCGATGTACAGCTCACCCGCGACGCCACGTGGCAGAGGCTGCAACTGGTCATCAAGCACGTACAGGCGACGCGCGCCGACCACTTCGCCAATCGGCGCATACGCCGCACCGCACTGGGCGCTGTCGTCGGCCTTCCACAAGAGAGGCGTGACCACGGTTTCGGTCGGTCCGTAACCGTTGATCAGATGTTCGGCCTTGAGGTGTCGCCGGGCCAGTTCGAAACTGGCTTCGGGCACGGCGTCGCCGCCAAAGCAGTAGATCCGCATGCTTGGCACAGGACCGTGCTGCGCGGCCTGCTCGGCCAACTGCAACAGGTAAGCCGGCGGGAATGCCGCCACGCTGACCGAATGTTCACGCAGTTGATTCAGGGTTTGCTCGGCGGTCCACAGCTCGTCACCGCGAATCAGCACACTGGCCCCGTGCGACAGCGCCGTCAGCCAGCGCTCGTGCGCCCCGTCGAACGCAAAGGACATGAAGATCAGCTCACGGTCGGCAGCGCTCATCGCATAACGCTGACCAATCGCCTGGCAATGCATGGCGATTTCACCGTGGGCGACCGCCACCCCTTTGGGCTGGCCAGTCGAACCCGAGGTGTAGATCAGGTACGCGAGGTGTTGCGCATCGACGGTCACTGCCGGGCGCTGGGTCGATTCGCGACTCAGGTCCAGTTGGTCAAGCTCCAGACTCAGCGCACCGTCCGGCAGAGGCAACCGGTCGCGCAGGCGGCTGTGGGTCAGTACCCAGTGAATACCGGCGTCCTGCATCAACCACGCCAGACGCTCACGCGGGTGATCGATATCCAGCGGTACATAGGCGCCACCGGCTTTCATGATCGCCAGCAGGGCCAGAGGGATTTCCACGCCACGCGGCAGGGCCACACCGACTCGTACTTCGGGGCCAATGCCTTGGGCGATGAGGTGATTCGCCAGTGCGTTGGAACGCGTTTCCAACTGGGTAAAGCTGAGCTGATGCAGCGGGTCAATCAGGGCTGGGCGGTCGCCCAGCGCCAGACACTGCACGGCAATCTTCTCACTCAGCGGCGTAAAGGCCTGCACTGGCCAGTCGGCGGTGTCACGCCATTCGCTTTCGGGTAGCCAGGCTGAGGCCTGCAGTGGTTGATCAGCAGGCTGTTGCAACAAGGTGTGCAGCAGTTGCCGGAAGCTACCCGCCAGACGGTGCATGCCAGCAGCGGCATAGCACTCGCTGGCATAGCAAAAGCTCAGACGCAGGCCGTCCTGGCTTTCACGCACGCGCAACACCAGATCGAATGGCGTTTGCAGGTCGATCTGCTCCAGCGCCTCGACCTGCAAGCCGCTGAGGTTGTCGGTGGCACGAGTTTGCCACTGATAATCGAAGGCCACCTGGCACAGCGGATGACGGCCGTGCCCCCGCTCCGGGTGCAAGGCTTCCACCAATTGTTCGAACGGCAAAGACTGATGCGCCTGCGCCTGTAGCACGTTGTCGCGCACCTGGTGCAGCAAGTCTGCCAGGGTAAGACCGGCAGGCAGCTCGCAACGCAGAACCAGCAAATTAACGAAGAAACCTACCAACGCTTCGCTGTCCAGACTTTCGCGTCCCGCCTGGGTCAGGCCCACACGCAAGTCGTGGGTTGCGCTGTAGCGCTGTAGCAGCAGATTGAACGCCGCCAGCAACAGCATCGCCAGGGTGACCCCATGGCGCAGTGCCAACTGGCCGAGTTGCGCGCTCAGCTCAGCGCCCAGCTTGTCGTCTATAAAGGCTGCACGTCGGCTTTGCTGTGGTTGGTAAGGCAGCGCGTAAGGCAGCTCCAGCGGCACATGCCGGGTGCCAAGACGCTCTTTCCACCAGTGCAACTGACGCTCGCCCTCACCCGCTTGCAGTTGCTGGCGCTGGGCCTCGGCAACGTCCAGGTATTGGCGTGACAAGGGCGCGAGAGCGGCTACACGACCTTGCAGTCGCGCACTGTACAGCTCGGCAAACTCCCCGAGCAGCAGGTTCAGCGACCAGCCATCGGCAACGATGTGATGCACACACAGCAACAGCTGGTGCCGGTCAGTGTCCAGCTGCTGCACACGCAGACGCAGCAACGGGCCGCCGGCCAGATCGAACGGCTCAGCGATAAAGCGCTCGGCATCGGCACGGGTTTCGATTTCACGCTCGGCTGCGGCCAGGGAACCGAGGTTGACCTCGCTGAGCGGGACCGCACCGGGAGTGGAAAACTGCAGCGTTACTTCGCCGTCTTCAGACTCGATAAAACGGCTGCGCAGCACTTCATGGCGTTGCAACAAGGCCGCGAAAGCCTCCTGCAAAACGGTCAGATTGAGCAGACCACGCAGCCGCAAACGGCCGCCAATGTTGTACACCGCGCTGTGCGGCTCGAGCTTCCACAGGAACCACAAACGTTGCTGGGCAGCAGATGGCAGTAACAGGCCCTGACGGTCGAGCAACACGACGGGAGCGACCGAGTGCTGAGGCTGGCTGCCCAGCGCGGCGACGAAAGCATCCAGTTGCGGCGCCTCGAACAGCAGGCGCAACTCGACTGCGTGACCTTGGCGTTCACGCAGTCGAGCCATCAGTTGTGCTGCCTTGATCGAGTTACCGCCCAAGGCAAAAAAGTTGGCGTCACGCTGCGTCACAGGCGCATCCAGCACCTGCGTCCACAGCTCGGCCATGGACTGTTCGGCAGCACTGAGCGGCGCAGTGTCCTGCTTCGCGTCGTCGAGCATTTGCCCGGCACGCTGTATGGCATAGCTGGCGACACTGCCATCGGCCAGGCCCTGGCGGCAGGCTGAGCGTTGCAGTTTGCCGCTGGAGGTTTTGGGCAAGGCACCCGGCTCAAGCAGAGCGATCAACACAGGAACTTCCTGAAAACGCTCTGCCACGGCCTCACTGATGGCCTTGATCAGCGCCTCGGCAGGCACCAGCTTGCGCACGCTACGGCCAATTTCTGCAGCCATGCCGATCCCTTCATTGCCATCATGTTCAATGGCGAACGCCGAAACACGGCCCTTGCGCACCACGTCCACTTCTTCTTCGACGCAGCGCTCGAGATCCTGCGGGTACAGATTCTGGCCACGGATAATGATCATGTCTTTCAGGCGACCAGTGATGAACAACTCACCGCCCTGCATGAACCCCAGGTCGCCAGTGCGCAGCCAGACGCGGCCGTCACGCTCTATGAAGCTCTTGGCAGTGGCTTGTGGGTTGCGCCAGTAGCCGCTGGCCACGCTCGGGCCAGAGCTCCAGACTTCGCCGACACCGCCTTCGGCTACCGGCTCAGTGCTGACCGGATCAACCAGCATCAATGGATGCTGTGGCTGGGCCCAGCCACAGCTGACCAGACGGCTGCCGGAGCCCGGGCGACCGAGGTTTTCGGCCAGCGCGTGGGTATCCACCTCCATCTGGGCAATGCCTTGACCACGACGGCTGCCACTGACGAACAGCGTGGCTTCCGCCAGGCCGTAACTGGCGAACCACGCGTTTTTGTCGAATCCGGCCACGGCAAACTGGCTGGCAAAGCGTTCCAGCGTGTCGGGACGGATCGGCTCGGAGCCGGAATACGCCAGTCGCCAGCAGCTCAGGTCGAGGCCCTTGAGTGCGGACTCCTTGAGTCGCTCGCAGCACAGACGATAGGCGAAGTCAGGGCCACCGCTGATGGTCCCCCGGTACTTGCTGATCGCTTCGAGCCAGCGCTGCGGCCTTTCGAGAAAGTAACGGGGCGACATCAATACGCAGGGAATGCCGCTGTAGATCGGTTGCAGCAGGCCGCCAATCAGGCCCATGTCATGGAACAGTGGCAGCCAGCTGACCATCACATCGTCATCGCTAATCGACAGCCCGTGGCGAATCAGCCGCTCATTGGCCAACAGGTTGCCCTGAGTGACCTGTACCCCCTTGGGAGTCGACGTGGAGCCGGAGGTGTATTGCAGAAAGGCTATATCTTGGCCATGCAACGTCGGTAGTTGCCATTGTACGGCCAGCGCGCTCGGCACCTGATCGACCGCCAGCAGCAGTGGCGATTCACCCTTGCTACGCTCGCAGGCCGGGCGCATCGCCTCGATCAGCGTCGAATCGGTCAGTACCAGGCTCGGCTCGGCATCGTCGAGAATTGCGCGCAGGCGCATCAAATGCTGTGGGCGTACCGATTCCGGCGGATAGGCCGGAACGGCAATAATGTTGGCGTACAGGCAAGCGAAAAAGGCGGTGACATAATCTGGACCACTCGGCAGCAACAACACCGCCCGCGCTCCCGAAGCGGCATGCTGGCGCATCTGTACAGCCAGGGCTCGTGCGCGCTCGTCCAGCTCCCGGTAACTGAGCGGTTGATCGACGTCTTCGGCAATGAAACGCAGGGCGGTCTTTTCAGGTGTCTGGCAGGCACGCTTGTGCAACACCTCAACCAGGTTGACGGCTTCGTAGGGGTCGTTCATGGCATCACCTGTTATGGAAGACGGACTGTTGCCCGCCCGCCGGGGTAGTTCTGGAAAAAGAAAAAACCGCGCCAGCCTGTCTCAAGCGCTAAAAAGCTGACGCGGTAATCAACGCTTCAGGGAAGCGTGCTGGCTTGATGACCTTCAGCCATGGCCACCACGACTTTGCGCGGTCCGCTGAACGGCGAACGGGCGTGGGCAGCCAGCATGTTATCGAGCATCAGAACGTCGCCGCTGTACCACGGGAAAACCACTTTGGTTTCCTCCAGCACTGCGCGCACTTCATCAAGCAGCGAATCTTCAATGGGGCTGCCGTCGCCGTAGTACACGTTGCGCGGCAAATCCTCCTCGTCTACCACCTCCAGCAGGTTTTCCCGTACTTCCTGTGGCAGGTTGGAGATGTGAAACAGGTGCGCCTGGTTGAACCAGACCCACTGCGCAGTGCGCGGATGACGGGCCACCGCCTGGCAGATCTGGCGCGTGCGCAATTCGCCGTCGTCTTTCCACTCGCACTCGATACTGTGCTGACGGCAGTAGGCTTCGACTTCCTGCTGGTTATCAGTGTTGAACACTTGCTCCCACGCAACATCCAGACCGTTGCCGAAATTGCGCACGTACATCAGGCCGCGTTCGGTGAAGCGCTCGCGAATAGCCTGCGGCACGCGCCGATAGACCTCGCGGCTGTCCGCCACCGGGGTTTCGCCGCCAACCAGCGCGGCCTGCACGCAATAAAACCAGATTCTCATCGGCCATTCGCGGGTGTAGGCCTGCTCGTTGTGCAGCGGAATATGTTGGTGGGCCGGATACTCGGTGGACGTGTAAACCCCGGAGGTCACGTTGCTGCGCGGCGTTGAACCGAACTCGTATTTGAGCAGCGGATGACCAAAGCCTGCCGCGAACTCTCTGAAGCGCTCGGCACCGCCGACGTTGAAACCACGCAGCAACAGGCCGCCGCACTTTTCCAGGCGCTCGGTGCTCAACACGCGCAAATCGGCGAGCGCATCCTGCAGATCAATGCCTTCGTGGCGCGCCTGGACCAGCAACGGCAGGTCGCCGCTAACGCCGGGCAACGCTTCAAAGGTAAACAGTTGACTGGAGTCCATCGTGCATTCTCCGCTCAAGCCGTGACCGGCTGTTGCACTGGCCCGACTGGCTGCAGGCGCTCGACCATCTGTTCGAGCAGGTGCGCTTCATGGGCATTGATAAAAAAGTGGTCGCCGTCAAACATCTCCAGGGAGAAGCCTTCAGCGGTTTCGTCCTGCCACGCCGACAAGGCTTCTACCGACATGCGGTCCTGCTTGCCGCAGAACGCGTGAATCGGGCTGCTGAGCAATGCCCGGCGGGCGTAGCGGTAGCGCCCACACAAGAGAAAGTCGGCACGCAGTACCGGCAGAGTCAGGAGCAGTATTTCCGGGTCCGCGAACACCGCCTCGTCGGTTCCGCCCAGCTGACGCAAACGGGCCAGCAACTGCTCATCGCTCTGCTCTGTCTGCAAGTCCGTGTGGTATTCGCGGTGGGCGGGAGCCGGTGCGCCGCAGACGAACAGCGCGCACGCAGGCGGTGCCCCATTGCGCCGCAAGGCGTGGGCCAACTCAAAGGCGAGCAACGCTCCCAGGCTGTGACCGAACAGGGCGTAAGGCAGATCAAGGCGACCTTCAAGTTCAACTGCAAGCTGCGCCACCAGCGCTGGCATATCGGTTTGCAGTGGCTCGTTGAAACGTCGACCACGACCGGGCAACTCAAGCGGACAGACTTCGATCCATGCTGGCAGCGAGCGACGCCAGCGCAGATAAAACATGGCACTGGCACCGGAGTAAGGCAGACAGAACAGTCGCAGGGCAGGACGCTGCATGGCTTAAAGTGCCTCCGCTTGCCCGTCCATCTTTTGCCGCAGGCTCAGGGGACGCATGTCGGTCCAGACCTGCTCGACGTAAGCCAGGCAATCAGCCTTGTTGCCCTGCTTGCCCGCTTCACGCCAGCCTGCGGGCACAGCCTTGTAGTCGGGCCACAACGAATACTGCTCTTGCTGATTGATCAGAACCTTGTACAGCGCGTCTTCGCGATCAAATGCCATGGACTTACTCTCCTGTCGCCAGCGAATAGATCGGTAGAAGGCCTTTTAGGTCGGCCTTTTACCTGCTTTTCAATAAGACGAAGGGGAGATGAGAATAATTATGATTCAGTGAGAAATTGTTTCAGCCTCAGCCGCAGCTGGCATTGCACCGTGCTGTGGGTGTCGCAGATGGCGCATGGCGTCGGTGGCCTTTTCGGTCAAACGTCTGCCGATGAAAGAACGTACGGGACGATGCAAACAGCTGCCGGGCGAGCCGAAACGATCCGGCCCGCCCGGCACACTCAGCTCTGGCAGAAGCGAATCCGGTTGCCGAACGGATCATAGACTTCCAGCAGCTTGCCCCAGTCCTGCTCGACAATATCCGGGCGGCCATAGCCGTACCGCTTGCCGATCAACTCATCTCGAAAGATTTCGATGTTGTGCATGGGCACAAAGGTCGTGGCCCCCGGGCTGGCATCGCCGTGATGCTCGGACAAGTGCAGCTGCAGTCCGTTTCGGCTGATGCCCAGGTACAGCGGCAGGTCCGCTTCGAAACGGTGCTCGAATTCGACACTGAAACCGAGGAAATCAAGGTAGAACTCGCGTGCCTTGGCTTCATCAAAGATGCGCAGAATAGGAATGGCTTTGTCGAATGCGACGCTCTGGGTGTTTTCTTCTACAAGCGTCGCCGATGCGGTGTTCCAGTCCCGGTAGCCCAGTTGCCGGGCGACCAGCTCAAGTGCCGTGGAATGGGACACTTCCTGATTGTGGCCGTGCAACGAAGCGCGCAAGGTTTTAGCCATTTGCCTGGCTTTTTGAATGGACAACATGATGCCTCCTGGAGTCGACGCCTATGGGTGCTCGCGTTGCCAAACCTCGACTATCAAGAGAGTTGCGATAGGGAGTTCAGATCACATGCTTTCACCTTTCCTTGCGGAGCGAGCGGCGGGCAGCATTGGCCGGCGTCGATAGTACCCTTCTGCTTGGCGGGACGACAGCTTTGTGCGCGTGGTATCGCGTCGAGGGAGCTGCTTTAGCCGCGACAGGGCCAGGACATTCATAGCATCCGGGCGGTCTGCAACAATGCCTCGCGGCTGAAGTCGCTCGATTTGAAAACTGTTGTTGTCAGACGGGCGCTGACTGTAGCTACCGCAACGTCTACCAGGCGACTAGGTTTGTGACTCAAACCAATGGAGTGATGCTCATGCCGGATGCTGCCAGCCTTTATCTGTTTGTTGTCGCCGCCCTGTTGTTGCTGATCGTGCCGGGGCCAAACATGGCGTTCGTCACCAGCCATGCGTTGGCCCACGGCTGGCGTGCGGGTTTCGCTGCCGCACTGGGCATCGGGCTGGCAGATCTGCTGTTGACGGCTCTGGTGAGTGCCGGGGTTGGCGCAATGGTCATGAGTTGGGCGCCCGCGTTCGATGTGCTGCGGGTGGCGGGCGCATGTTACCTCCTCTGGCTCGCCTGGCAGGCACTGACCGCGCAAGCCTCTCCTCAAGGCGTGCAGCCCACGATCGATTCGTACCGCAGAATATTCGCCAGGGCCACGCTCAATAGCCTGTTGAACCCCAAGGGGCTGCTGTTTTTCATGGTATTTCTGCCGCAATTTGTCAGTGTCAACGCTGGCCATGTCAGCCTGCAATTGATTTTTCTTGGCGCGCTGCTGGCGCTGATCTCCCTGGTTTTCCATACGCTGCTGGGGCTGTGCGCCGGGCAATTGCGGGGCACGCTGGGACGTCGTCCGGGCTATGCGCGCCTGAGCAAATATGGTTTTGCCGGGGTGATGACTGCGTTGGCGGCACGCTTGTTGTTTCTTGATCGTCAGGCCTGACGATCAAGAAACTGGCCCGAGCCCGGCACTGCCCATAGACTAGGCAGCATTTCCAACTGCCGGTGAAAGCAAATGTTTGAAGTGACTGAGGCGTCGATTGCCGATCTGCGTGCTGCGCTGGAGTCCGGGCAGGCAACTGCCGTCGATCTGGTGCAGGCTTATCTGGCCAGAATGGACGCCTACGATGGCCTCAATACCCCCACCGCTCTGAATGCCGTCGTGGTTCGCAACCCCGAGGCGCTGGCCGAGGCTCAGGCATCGGATGCTCGTCGCACCAGAGGCCAATTGCTCGGCCCGCTTGACGGGATTCCCTACACCGCAAAAGACAGTTATCTGGTCAAAGGGCTTACCGCCGCTTCCGGCAGCCCGGCGTTTGCCAGCCTGGTTGCCCAGCGCGATGCGTTCACCATCGCCCGCCTTCGCGCCTGCGGTGCTATCTGCCTAGGCAAGACCAACATGCCGCCGATGGCCAACGGCGGCATGCAACGCGGGGTTTATGGCCGCGCCGAAAGCCCTTACAACGCCGATTACCTGACTGCGCCCTTTGCCTCGGGCTCATCCAACGGCGCAGGGACTGCCACTGCTGCCAGTTTTGCCGCGTTCGGCATGGCCGAAGAAACCTGGTCAAGCGGTCGCGGCCCGGCGTCCAATAATGGCTTGTGTGCTTATACGCCTTCACGTGGCGTGATCTCGGTGCGCGGCAACTGGCCGCTGACACCGACCATGGACGTGGTGGTGCCCTACGCCAGAACCATGGCTGACCTGCTCGAAGTTCTCGACGTGATCGTTGCTGAGGACCCCGAGACCCGTGGCGATCTGTGGCGGATGCAACCCTGGGTGGCGCTGCCCGGCGTCGACGCGGTCAGGCCCCGGTCTTATGCCGGGCTGGCGGCATCGTCCGCTGCGCTGGCTGGCAAGCGCCTAGGTGTGCCACGCATGTTTATCAACGCAGACCCCGAGGCAGGAACCGCTGAGAAGCCAGGTATCGGTGGCCCTACTGGCCAGCGCATCAACACTCGGGCCAGCGTTATAGACCTGTGGAAACAAGCGCGCAGCGCACTCGAAGCAGCAGGCGCCGAGGTGATCGAAGTGGATTTCCCGCTGGTCTCCAACTGCGAAGGTGATCGTCCGGGCGCTCCGACTGTTTTCACTCGCGGGCTGGTTTCCCCGGAGTTTCTGCATCACGAACTGTGGGATCTGTCGGCCTGGGCGTTCGATGATTTCCTGCAGGCTAATGCCGATCCGGCGTTGCATCGCCTGGCCGACGTTGACGGGGCGAAGATCTTCCCGCATGACCCAGGCACCCTGCCCAACCGCGAGGACGATCTGGCTGCGGGGATGGATGAATACGTGCGCATGGCCGAACGCGGGATTACGCCGTGGGACCAGATACCGACTCTGCCCGACGGCCTGCGCGGACTGGAAGAAACTCGCCGCATCGACCTGGAAGACTGGATGCACGGCCTTGGCCTGGATGCCGTGCTGTTCCCGACGGTGGCGGATGTCGGGCCTGCGGACGCTGATGTCAATCTGCAGTCCGCTGACATCGCCTGGAGCAATGGCGTGTGGGTCGCCAATGGCAATCTGGCAATCAGGCACCTGGGCGTCCCGACCGTCACGGTGCCTATGGGCGTAATGGCGGATATTGGCATGCCCGTCGGGTTGACCTTTGCCGGGCGTGCTTATGACGACTCCAACCTGCTGCGTCTGGCCTCTGCGTTCGAGTCAACCGGTGCGAAACGGATGATCCCGCCGCGTACACCCCCCCTCAGCCGTCGCTGATAGCGGCCAATCGCGCTTGCATCACGCTTAACGCGTGATGCAGCGGTTCAAAGGTCTGCCGATTGCCCTCGGCATCGGCATAGCCGAAGACTCCGGCGGGACAATAGCGATCATTCTCCCAGCCGGGGTAATCCAGCAGCGGATACCAGCAGATAGCCTCCACCGGAATCCCCCGCATGAGCGCCTGTTCAACCTGAGCACTGACGTAATTGAACCAGGCAACTCGCTCCCCGCCCTCCGCACCGGTCTCGGCGATCAGAAGCGGTCGCTCATAGCGTCGATGGATTTCTGCCAGCATGCCCGCCAGCGGACGATAACGACGTTCGCCCTGGGTGATCTTGCGGCCATTGAAAAACCATTGGTTATGCGGGTAAAAATTGACCCCAATGATATCCAGATAGTTTTCCTGCCCACCCAGGCCTGGCCACTGACGTCCTGTCAGCAGGTCCAGTGCTTCAAATTGTGACAGCCGATAGGCCTCGGCGCGGTTGATGTCGTCGACCCGGCTGGATTCGGCGATCACGTGAATCAATGGATCGCATTGCACGAAGCGCGCGTGGGGCATCTGTTCGCGAATGGCTTCAATGGCTGCAATGCTGGCGCGCACCAACTGATGTTTGAGTTCCTGACCCCGGCCCACTGCGCAGGGGTTGAAGTGCCCGACTTCGCCCCCTGCCCAGCTCCAGAACGAGATTTCGTTGACCGGCGAATACAGCGCAGCCTCAACGCCCTCCTCCTTCATCAACCTTGCGACAGCGGCCGCGAACCGGGCGAAATGCTCGACAAACGCGGGTCGCCAGATATCCAGATGATCCGGGTAACCATAGTGACTCAGGTCCCAGACCACCTGAATGTGCTGGTCACGGGCGGCCTGCAACATCGGCAGAAAGCTGCTCCAGTCGTAATGACCGGGGCGTGCTTCGATCAAATGCCAGCGCAAGCCATCGCGGGCACAGCGGATACCGAGCGCCTGGAGCTGGCGATAGTCCTTAGCCGCCCACCTCGCGTGCCCGGTGCTTTCCAGCAGATCCAGGCGCTGCCCGTCTTCACGCCGTTGGGTTGCACATTCATAGCCCGCCATGAGAAAGCTGTTGAAGATCTTCGAATGCCGCATCAGGCATCGCTCGCTGTGCCAACGTTCGCCTGCTGTTCGATCCGCTGATAAAGCGCCAGCGCCTGGCCCACCACCTGATCCATGTTGTAGTACTTGTAAGTACCCAACCGACCGAGAAAGGTGACGTTGGGTGTCGCATCGGCCAGGGCGCTGTAGCGCTTGTACAGTTCGGCGTTTTCCGGGCGCGGAATCGGATAATACGGGTCGCCCTCGGCGCAGGGGTATTCGTAGCTGATGCTGGTCATGGGGTGCGTCTGCCCGGTCAGGTGCTTGTATTCGGTGATCCGGGTATAGGGCACTTGTTGGTCAGGGAAATTGACCACCGCGACCGACTGAAACTGCGCTTGCTCCAGGGTTTCGTGCTGAAAACGCAGGGAGCGGTAAGGCAGGCGGCCATAGCAGAAACCGAAGTACTCATCGATTGGTCCGCAATATATAAGCTGTGCATAGCGCACCTGCTCGCGCACCTCGCCGAAGTCGCTGGCCAGCAGCAGGTCGATGCGCGGATGGTCAAGCATGCGTTCAAACATCCGGGTATAGCCCTCCAATGGCATCATCTGGAAGCTGTCGGTGAAATAGCGGTCATCATCCGTGGTGCGTGTGGGGATTCGTGAAGTCACCGATTTGTCCAGCTCGGACGGGTCAAGCCCCCACTGCTTGCGGGTATAGCCGCGAAAGAACTTCTCATACAGCTCGCGGCCGATCTGGTTGATCACCACGTCCTCGGAGGTCCGAATGCTGGCGACGGGCTCTGCACGTCCGGCAAGAAATGCTTCGGCCTGCTGCTCATCCATGGCCAGTCCATAGAGCTGATTCAAGGTGGTCAGATTGATGGGTATGGGCACCAGATGATCATCGACCCTGGCCAGTACACGGTGCTCATAAGGTCGCCACTGGGTAAAGCGCGACAGGTAGTCGACGATGCGCTGGGCGTTGGTGTGGAAAATATGCGGCCCGTAGCGATGGACCAACACCCCGGCCGCATCCAGATGGTCATAGGCGTTGCCGCCCACATGCTCGCGGCGATCAATGAGCAGCACGTGCTTGCCCAACCCCTGTGCCAGCCGCTCGGCGATCACGCTGCCCGCGAAGCCCGCGCCGACGATCAGGTAGTCGTAAGATGATTGGCCCTTGATCGAGGACGGGCCTGCGCTCGCCTCTTGCAGCGTTACCTGAGGCATTGGATGTGCTCCTTCATGGCGGCGCAGGTCTTGTCCCAGGATCTGTCGCCCAGGACCTCATCTACCCGGCGCAGAAACTGCGGGTCTTGTTTCGCATCCAGCAAGGCTTCAATGGCGGCAATAAAAGCCGCCGGTGAATCCGCGATGCTCACCACCCCGCTGTCGCCATAATCGCTGACCACGTCCTGAATAGGCGTCGAGACCACCGGACAGCCGCCTGCCAGGTATTCGGGGGTCTTGGTCGGGCTGATGAAGCGCGTGGAGTCATTGATGGCAAAGGGCATCAGCGCAACGTCCCAGCCAGCCAGATACACAGGCAGTTCTGCGTAGGTTTTGCCGCCCAGGTAATGAATGTTGCTCTGACGCGGCAAAGTTGCCGGATCAACCTTGACCACCGGACCGATCAGCACGATCTGCCAGTCCGGCCGTTGCGCCGCCAGTTGGCCAACCAGCTCACTGTCGAATCGCTCATCGATAACCCCGAAAAACCCCATCCGCGGATGGCCGATGCCCGCCTGGTCCTCAGGCTCCGGCAAGGGCGCGCGAGCAGCAGCGAAGTGACCTGTGTCTACGCTGCTTGGAAACGAATGCGCGTTGGCGTGCTGGCTTTTCTTCGCCTGCCAGAGGCTGTGCCCACCGGTGAACACGACATCGGCTCGGGCGAGCAATTGCCGCTCTTTGGCAACCAGTTCCGGCGGCGCGCCCATGAACGCCGAGAGCTCATCCATGCAGTCGAAGATGGTCACCCGGGCCGCGAGGTGCTCGGTAAAGTCCAGACTCATGGGCGTGAGGTACCAGAGCAGTAATTCATCGCGGGCCATCGCGGCCAGATGCGCGTCGAGCAATCGCCGCTGCGCCGCGATGCCTTGCGGCGCGTCCATTGCCATTGGCAAGTGTGGCACCAGCACCGACACGCCAGGGGCCGGCCGGGTTATCTCAAGCCTCGGTTCAGCAGGCTCATCGAACACCGGCTCCTCGAAAAACAGCACCTCATAATCGGCCGCCAGTCGCGACATCACATGCTGTGGACGCTGATAAACGAAACCCCAGCGCAAATGCGACAGGCACAGCAATGTCGGTCTGGTCTGCCGGGTGGTCGGCTCTGGGCTGATTGACACGGGTAAGAGATGGGCGGCCTGCTCAATAAGGTTCATGTCGAATTCCTTTTTACGGTCGGAATCGAGACTGAAACCAGACAACGCCCCTTGGCTTCGAACGCACTCGTATACGGATCGAAGTGCGGCCTGGTGATGGGCATCACGATTTGCGCACCTCGTTTTTCTCCGAGCCTGCCGTCGCCGCGTCGTTCCGTAGGGTTCGTGTCCCACCCGATGAACTGCACGCCCCGCTACCGATCAGTCGCCAGCGTTGAACTAAGGCAACGCCGGTGTGCCCCTACTTTCACAGGTTTCGCAGTCACCAGGCAGTTCAGAAGAGGTGTGAAACAGGTCAACGATGTCCGGCAGTTTGAAGTCGCCGCCAACACAGGTGATGGATGAGGACGGCATATGATTCTGGTGACCGGCGGTGCGGGCTACATTGGTGCCCATATAGTGCTTGAACTGATGAGCCACGCTCAGGACGTGCTCATCCTCGACAACCTCTGCAACAGTTCCCGCAGCGTGCTCGAACGCATCGCAAGCGTCGCGGGCCGGCGACCGGGTTTTGTCTATGGCGACGTGCGCAATCGCGTGCTGCTCGATTCGCTGTTCAACGCCCATGACATCGAGGCGGTGATTCATTGCGCCGGGCTCAAGGCCGTGGGAGAAAGCGTGAGCGAGCCGCTGCGCTATTACGACACCAATGTCGGCGGCACCATTACCCTGTGTCAGGCCATGGCCGATGCCGGAGTGTTCACCCTGGTGTTCAGTTCTTCGGCTACGGTCTATGGCCAGGCGGACATCATGCCAATCGATGAGACCTGCGCCACGGGGATGCCTTGCAACCCTTACGGTCAATCGAAACTGATGGCAGAAAATGTCATGAACAGCATGGCCGCCTCAGACCAGCGCTGGCGGCTGGGCCTGCTGCGCTATTTCAACCCCATCGGCGCGCATGCCTCCGGTGAGCTCGGCGAGGCACCTTCGCAGACGCCTAACAATCTGCTGCCCTACCTGCTGCAAGTCGCCAGTGGCCAACGGCCAAGCCTTTGCGTCTTTGGCGGTGATTATCCGACCCCTGACGGCACCGGCGTTCGCGACTATCTGCATGTCATGGACCTGGCGCAGGGTCACCTTAAAGCGCTGCAGGCTCTACGCACACGGCAGGGCGCGCATATCTGGAACTTCGGCACAGGCAGAGGCTATTCGGTGCTTGAAGTGGTGCAAGCCTTCGAACGTGTGTCAGGCGCTGCGGTGCCGCTGACATACGCCCCTCGCCGTCCGGGAGACATTGCGCAGTGCTGGGCCAACCCGGAAAAGGCCGTGCGTGAACTGGGCTGGCGCGCGACACGCTCGCTTGACTGCATGCTTGAAGACGCCTGGCGCTGGCAGTGTCGGCAAACCCAGGTGCAGATCTCGGCGCGGGTCGGCTGATCCACGATCCGGACCTACCGACAGTCGTCTGGCTCGAACCACCGATCACTGGCCACTTCCAACCTGTACACCGGCATTTTCGCCGGACCAAGGAGATCACCATGCAAACCAGTACACAGAATCAACGTGAGATGGATCCGCTGCCGACTTCGGACGATCCGTTAAGTCCGGGGCGCACCGACATCAACCCAAGCGACCAGCCGGGGGTTGATGAGCTGCCCGATAACGAAGGAGCGATACCGCTGGAGCCCGACGACGACACGCCGATCGACACGGAAATGGACGACATTGACCCCGACAATGCCGAGTTCGACGATCAGCCAAACCCGCGTTGAACAGGCCATTGACCAGGGGACACGCGCGTGCCTGATACCGAACACCCGCTGATCCATCGCGCAGCCAGGACCGTCAACGCCGGGGTAGGCGAGCTGTATCCGGCGCTGGCGGGTTTTATGCGTTCATCCGCCCTGGCCGGGAAATGCTTTTCGCACCCCTGGATGCCGAGACCCAGTACAAAGCCAAGAACTTCATTGATACCGTGGTCTATCGCGGTGGCGACGCCATCAGCGGTTGGAAGAAAAGCCTGCTGGACGCCCTGGGGCAAGGGGTTTTGCTCGTGGCGCTGGTCGGCGCCCTGTGCGCAGCGTTCTGGGCCGTCACGGGCTGGTACCGGGGAAAACAGGCCGCCAGCCGAGACGGCGCTATTCAGGCCAGTTCGAAAAGCACGTCCTGAGCGCCCTCCCACAAGGTTTTCACACCCAGTGCCCGCAGGTTTTCCTTACCCTTGACGATGCTCAGAAAATGGTTGCCCGCCAACTGTCCCATCTTTGCGGCAAAGCAGCACGAGCCGTAGGCAATCAGGATTTCGGTCTCGCTGTACGGCCCCGGGTAAAACAGGATGTCCCCCACCGAAGGGTGGCTGGTATGGTTTTCGAAGCCGATCGGCTGGCCGTCCAACAGCAATTGATACTCGCCCAGCGGAACCCAGCAACCTTCGCCACTCCAGCGCACATGAATCAGTTTCTGCCGGTACGGCAGCAGTTGCAGGAACGCCGCGACGGTCTGCGGGGCGTCTGGGTTGGCTTCGGCAAGGAACTCATAGCCGCCAGCGGTGATCTTGATCGTGGTCATGTGCAACAGCTCTCTGTGGATGAATCAGGAGACTTCGGACTGAATTCGCGCACTGACCCTGGCCGGTTGCGCGGGCTCGGGCAACGACAGGCAGACCTCGAAACAGCAGCCAGTGGGCACGCGGCTTTCCAGGGTGACCGTCCAGCCCTGGTGGGTACAGATTCGCTGCACCAGCGACAGTCCAAGCCCCAGGCCTTCACCGCGCTGCTCGTCGCCGCGCACAAAGGGCTGGAACATGGCCTGTTGTTTTTCGAGTGGGATGCCAATGCCGCTGTCGGAAACCGTAAAGCTGCTGCCACTGAGGCTCAGGCAAATGAATCCCGAGTCGGTGTAATGCCAGGCATTGCGCAACAGGTTGCCCATCACCGAATGCAGCAAGGTAGCGTTGTGCAGATGCGGCGACTCGTCACCGCGCTCGTAGCGCAGGGTCAGGCCCTTTTCTTCGATGGGCTTGCGCCAGATATCAATCAATTCGTCCGCGACGGCGGTCAGGGTTGAGCGCGGACCGCGTCCCCCCACTTCGCTCTCGATACGGGCCAGCAGCAGGAAGGTCTCGACCAACTGGCGCATACCTTCGCTGGCGCGCGCAATGCGTACCACCTGATTGTGCGAACGGGTATCGATGTTGGGGTTTTCCAGCAGCAGTTCACAGGAACTGGCCAATACCATCAGCGGCGTGCGCAGCTCGTGGCTGACGTCGCTGGTAAACATTTTCTCGCGCTTGAGGGCCGCGCGCAGACGGCCCAGAGTGGCGTCGAATGACACGGCCAGTTCACCGACTTCATCGTGGGCATAGCCAGGCGCCAAGGCGGGCGCGAGCTCCATGATCTGATCGTGATGCCGGACTTGCCCCGCCAGCTTGACCACCGGCGCCATCACCCGCTGAGCCAGCAAGCGCCCCAGCAGCAACGCCAGCAACACACTCAGGACAAAGCCCACCAGCACGATGCCAAACAGAATGCGCTCGCGCTGCAGCGTGGCAGACCGGTCGCGCAGCAGCACATATTGGCGGCCGTCGACCACGTCGACCATGGCGTAGTAACTGACCTTGTCCTTGACCAGCTGATGAAAACCCGGGGCGAGATTTTTCAGGTCCTCGGGCATTTGCAGAATGCCCGAAGTGCCCTGTACATAGAACAGCGAGTCTTTCTCGGGGCGATGGCTCCAGTTACTGACATCGTCCATCAACAGCAGGCGATGAAGATCCCCGCCCATGGATAGCGTAGTCAGCTTCTTGCCCACCAGATGGACAGTCATCACGATGCCAGCGGCAAAAATCAGCGCAACCAGAGTACTCATCAGCGTGAAGACGATGACAATGCGCTGTTTGAGGCTGTGTTTGATATCCATGCACTTTCCGAAGACGGGACGACCATTGCGCGAAGCAAGAAAGGCCAGTATCAGGCCAGAGATGTCGTTATTTCGTCAACGGATGATGCACGGTGGCCTTGAGGGTCTGTAGCAAACCGCAGGCCTTGACCCATACCGATATCCTGTGGGAGCGGGCTTGCTCGCGAAGAGGTCGTGACAGCCAATGCATGACCGGCGGCTGACACACTGTCTTCTCAAGCAAGCTCACTTGCACAGTAGGCTTAGAACGCCGGAACTGCGCTCACCACCCGCAGCGCCAGGCCTTCATAGGCATCCAGGGTGATCGTGAATTCACCCTCATCGGTCAAGTCACCTTCGACCCGCTCGTTGATGATGTCCACCACCGGCCCGGGCGCAATCCCTGCCAGATGCAGCGTTTCCACCACTGGCTCAGCGCTGAAGTTCAAGGCGGTGATCTGTGTGCCCTTCCCGGCTGGCAACTCGTGAACCATGATCAGCAAGCCGGGATGCTCAACGTCCGGGATCAGGATCTGCTTGCTGGCGGCGATGTCGTAAGCGCGACGCACCGCAAGTATCTTCTTGAGCTGCGAGGCGAACGAATCCGGGCGCTGCAGCTGGGTGATCAGGCTGCCGTACAGCGAGCGCGGACGCGGCATGTTACCTGCGGAGAACTCGGCTTCCGGGTCCAGGTCCACCAAGTCATAGGCACCGCGATGAATCCAGCGCGTGTCCCCGTCCTGCATCAGGTGCTGCACTTGCTCGGCAGGCAGTGGCAGCGCGCCGACCAGATCCCAACCCGACAAGGCAAACACACCTGGCTGCATGGCATTGAACATCACCAGCAGCAGGTGAATGTGCTGAATCTGCTGGATATCAGCGTCGGTGATCGCGTCCAGGTCGCGAATCCCCAATGCCGCCGTGATGATGCTCGCGGTGGTGCAGGACACGCCATTGGTGACGAATTTCAGATTGTAAGGCGCATGCTCGCCCGCCAGACGCTCGTACATTTCTTCGCGGATGTGCTCGCGCAGGATATTGCCGGGGAAGGTCTGGCCCTGATAGTGATAAGTGTCATGGGCGTGCAGCGTCCAGAAGTGCACCAATTCCAGCGTCAGCTCGTCGTGATTCTGCAAAGCATGGATCAACGACGCCGGGTCGATCCCGAATGCATGCACTTGACGCAACATCAGGCGCAGGAACTCGGTGGTGCCAGTGAGCAACGCATGTTGATAGGCCGGACGCGAGATGAAGTCGTACGACAGGTCCGCACCTCCATGGGACATGGCGGCGATGTCGTCCAGCGTCAGGTTCAATTCCTGAAAGCTGAAACCGCCCGCCTTGCGAATTGCTCCGCCGATCAACTGGTTACCGGTAATCGACAGCGGGTGGCTCTCCGACCAGGCATTGCCTTCGGCCTTGCGCTCGACGCCGAGGAAGCCATTGGCATCCAGACGCAGGACCCGGGCGCCCATGACGTCAATGGCGTGCAGCGCATCACCAATGATCATCTGCTGCGCTGCAAAGCTTGGGTCCAGCCAGTTCAGGGAGGGTTGGCCTTCCTTGAAGTAGTGCAGATACACCCAGCGCCGGGCCTTGCCATCCACGCCCTGGACGATGCCGGTGGCGCTCCAGTCGGTTTCCTTGACGCCTGGCTCGAAGAAAATCACCCGCTGCAGTTGACCGACGATGTAGTGCTTCTCTTTGAGCGCATCCACCACGTCCGGCATCAGGTTCACCGCATCGCGCCCCGCAGGAAGGTCTGGCAGCAAGCTCCAGTCTTCTTCACGGATTTCAACCATGTGATACAGGCCGGGATAATCCTCGTAGGCCATTTCCGCCAGTCGGAAGTCGGCGCCTTTACCGGTGTGGGACGGGATCACGTCATCAATCAGCACGGCGTTGTGCGCGGCGGCAATCCGGCTCAGGCTCAGCAGCTGAGCGTCGGTGCCCAGGTCGGGGTCGATGCCGAAACTGATCCGGTCGAAATTGCCATCGATACTCGGAGTGCGCTGCCGACCCTGCAAGCCGCCAGAGGTTTTCAACGGGCCGTTGTGGATGCCCTGAATACCGATTTCCGAAAGCGCATGCCACAGCGCTTCATCCCCAAGCGCCTCAAGGACCGTGCCGCCTTCGCGGGTGATGATGGAGGCCGGGTAGGCGGTGAACCACACCGAGGCGATGGCCGAAGCGTCTCGCGGGCGGGCCTGGGCGAACGGGCGTTGCCACAGCCTGCCCTGGCCTGAATAGAGTTTGGCGCGTTGTCTGGCGGCATTGAGCATCGATTGTTCAATGAGCCAATCGATGTATTGCTTGTCCGGTGTCGTCATAAAGTGCAGTCATCCGCGTCAAGTCAGTCGGGTCGAAACCATCGGAGTGATCTGAGCTGGTTCGATTCTGTCTTTCAGTTAGCTTGACTGTATGAGCCCCACCGGTGGCAATCGTTGCATTGGGCGACAGGTTAATTCGGCGGTGACGTGAGATTCTGGCGACCGGGAGTGCTGGCGATCACGCCCGAACATCAGCCAAGTCGCCGCGCCAGTGCCGGGGCGATCAGTGATTCTCGGTCCAGTCGAAATCCAGCTGCCGCGCGGTACGTTGCGCCAGCTTACGGTTATGCAGGCGCTCGACGAGGTGCAGGCTCATGTCGATACCGGCGGATATCCCGGCCGAGGTCACGAACGCACCTTCATCCACCCAGCGCAGGGTACTCAGCACGTCGAGGGCGGGGAACATTTCCTTGAGCTCATCCAGATCCTCCCAGTGCGTGGTGACCTGCTTGCCGTCGAGCTTGCCCGTCCTGGCCAGCAGAAACGCGCCGGTGCAGACCGACGCCACGACGCGTTCCGGGGCAGACTGGCCGCTGATCCAGTAAATGACATCAGGCTTTTCCAGCTCCGCAGTGACCACACCGCCGGGAACGATCAGGCAGTCCATCACGGGATGGTCGCTGATGGAGTAATCAGGGTAAACCTTGAGCCCGGCCCGTGCGGTAATGGGCGCGGTGGTGCGGCCGATGGTGAAAACATTGAATAATGCTCGGTCATCCAGGCTGTTACGCGCGTGCATGCGGGTTGCAGTGGTGAAGACTTCGTACGGCCCTGCGAAATCCAGAACTTCGACGTCATCGTAGACGTAGATACCGATGTTAAGTGACACGTGATGACTCCTGGATCGCTTGTGCGAGTTCCGGCAAAAATGTTGAGAGTGACGCCCTGTTCCAATCGTCAGAGTAACCAGTCCCTCTAAACCGGACCACTGGAGTAAATGCCAATATCCGGTAACATCGCGCCATGAAAAATCATCTCGTCGTCGCCCTTATTTATAACCAGCTGTGCACCTTCGAATTTGGCTGCACGGTCGAGGTGTTTGCCCTCAAACGCCCTGAGCTGGGGGTCACCTGGTACGAGTTCGCGACCTACCCGGTGGATGAAGGGCAGATCACCGCAGCGGGCGGCATCACCATCGTGCCCTCCCCCGGCGAAGCGCTGCTGGAAAAAGCCGACACCATCATCGTGCCCGGCTGGCGTGGGGTCGATGCGCCCGTGCCGCCGCTGTTGATCACCCAACTCCAGGCCGCCCATGCACGCGGTGCACGCATCTGTTCGATTTGCACGGGTGCCTTCGTGCTGGCAGCGGCCGGGCTGCTCGAAGGCAAACGCGTCACCACCCACTGGCGTTATACCGACCTGCTGGCCAGCATGTACCCGCAGCTGAGCATTGAGCCCAACGAGCTGTATGTCGACCAGGGCCAGATCGTCACGGCCGCCGGTTCTGCCGCTGGGCTGGACATGATGCTGCATCTGGTGCGCAACGATCATGGTGCCCGCGTGGCCAATATGGTCGCCCAACGCATGGTGATCCCGCCGCACCGCGAAGGCGGTCAGTCGCAATACGCGTCCCGCCAACTGGTGTCTTCCAGCGACGGCCCGATTTCCAAGGTGATGGACTGGATACGCAGTGATCTGCAGCGCCAGCGCAGCATCAGGGAAATGGCCGAACATGCGGCGATCAGCACCCGCACCTTGCACCGCAGTTTCATGGACAGTACCGGCTTGTCACCCTATGACTGGCTGCTCGGCGAGCGCATCGCTTACGCCAAGGAGTTGCTGGAGTCTTCCAACATGCGCCTGACGGAAGTCGTCGAGGTCGCCGGTTTTGGCTCCGAAGAGTCGCTTCGACGCCACTTTCGTAACCTGGTCGGCATCAGCCCCAGCCGCTATCGCAAGCAATTCACCCGGGCGTGAGGCCTGACGCGCGCATGGCAAGCGACGCCGCCCTCAAACAGTAATAGTCACTATCAATTATGCTGATAATTGGATTTGCGACGTCGGTGTTAGGGTTGTCGGCGATGAAGAACATGTTTCAGCCGCTGGTTGAATCCGCATCAGCCAGCGGTCGAATACCTGCTCCGCTTCATCAAACTCCTTTGGTTAGAAACTTTCAGCCACCCCACTTCTGTGAGGTGGCTTTTTTTTGCCTGCAGCGTGCCTCGAACTGACCGCAGTGCTGGAGTCGCTTGAGCGTTTCTGGTCTAGTAGCCCGCTGGAAGCTCAATAAATCCAACTAGTCGGTTCACGCAAACAGGTAATTTTTAATGTCTGCTTCAGGTTTCAAACAGTTTTTCTGCTCCGCTACTCTCCTCGTTTCCCTTGGCATGAGCGGGCTGGCCTCGGCGCACGCCCATCTGGAAAGCCAACTGCCCGCAGCAGACAGCATGGTCAGCAGCCCCAAGGAATTGCGCCTGCACTTCAGCGAAGGCGTGGAAGAGAAATTCACCAAGATCACCATCACCTCGGTGGCTGCCAGCGGCAAGAACGTCGTTGAACCAGTGCCGGGCATTGCAACCGATCCGGCAGACAAAAAGATCCTCATCGTCACCCCCGCCGCCGCCCTTGCGGCGGGTGAGTACAAGGTCGAATGGCATGCGGTTTCAGTCGACACGCATAAAAGTGAAGGCAGCTACCGATTTACGGTAAGCCCGTAACGCATGCATACCGCGCTCATTGTTTGCCGACTGCTGCACTTCTGGACGGTATTGATGCTGTTCGGGCTGTGCTTTACCCGGCTTCTGCTCGGTCCTGCTCTTGAGCGCGCGTTACCCGGCCTGCAGCGCCTGGGATGGTTGCGCGGCTTGTGCGCAGTCGCGCTGGTCAGCGCTCTTGCCTGGCTGCTGTTGATTTCGGCAAGCATGGCGGGCAGTTGGGTCGACGGGACGGATCCTCGCACCCTGACCCTTGTGCTGGGCAGCACCGTGTTCGGCAAGGTCTGGACCTGGCACATTTGCGTCAATGCATTGCTGCTGGTGATGTTGCTGCGCCGCCGCCCTCCTTCGCCGGGGCTGCATCTCGCATTGGTTTTTCTGCTGTTGGCAACGCTTGCCCCGGTCGGACATGTGGCCATGTTTGACGGGCTGTACGGCACGTTGATGATTGCCAATCAGGTGCTGCACTTGAGCGCAGTCGGCGCCTGGCTGGGAGGGCTCGGCTTGCTGCTGGGCCTGCTCCGGCAACGAGCAGCCACCCATGAGACGCGAGCTATCCTGCTTCGTTTCAGCGGCCTGGGCTACGTCATGGTGGCGCTGATCATCGCGACCGGTCTGACCAACGTCCGGGCCATGAGCGGCGCGCTTTGGCCGCAACCTGCTTTCGAGGGCTTCGGCCTGATTCTGGCGGTGAAGTTGTGCATGGCGCTGGGTATGCTGGCCTTGGCGCTATGCAATCGGCTGATGCTTGCCCGCAAAGACTGGCGCCCAGGCGTGCTGCGTATCAGCATCCTCTGCGAATCGCTGTTTGGTGTTGCCGCACTGCTGGCGGTTTCGCTGCTGGGTACACTACCACCCATGCAGGCCAGCTGAAAAAGTTTGACCGCAAGACCCGGAGTGTCAGCGCCGCAAGGCAACACTAAGCTGGCCCTTCAAAACCCGCCAAAGGTTAATCGGCCATGACCCTCCACAGGATTGCATCAACAACGACGTGTGCCACCCAGGATGACCCGCGCTGGGCGGCGGTGCTGGCCCGGGACGCACGCGCTGACGGGCAATTTGTTTACGCCGTGCGCACCACCGGGGTCTATTGTCGGCCCAGTAGCCTGTCGCGCTTGCCGCATCCGGATAACGTGCTGTTTTTTGATACCGCCGCAGCCGCCGAAGCCGCAGGCTTTCGTCCCAGCAAACGTGCCGCAGCCGATCAAAGTGATGTCGCCCGGCAGCATGCCGTGCTGGTCGCACAGGCCTGTCGCCGCATCGAACAGGCCGAGGTCGCCCCAAGCCTTCTGCAACTGGCATTTGATGCAGGGATGAGCACCTATCACTTTCATCGCGTATTCAAGGCGCTCACCGGTGTAACGCCCAAGGGCTACGCCAATGCACACCGGGCCGACAAGGTTCGCCAGCACCTGGTGGCAGGTCGCTCGGTGACTGATGCACTGTACGAAGCCGGTTTCAATTCCAACAGCCGGTTCTACGCGACGGCCGACGCCGTGTTGGGGATGACGCCGAGCCAGTTCCGCAAGGCAGGCAGCGAGGCGCATATCCACTTTGCGGTCGGCGAATGCTCGCTGGGTTCGATTCTAGTGGCGCAAAGCGAGCGCGGCGTGTGCGCGATCCTGCTCGGCGATGATCCCGCTGTGCTGGTGCGCAACTTTCAGGACCAGTTTCGCAATGCATCGCTGATTGGCGCCGATCATGATTTCGAACAGAGGGTCGCCAGGGTTGTGGGTTTCATCGAGGCGCCGGGGCTGGGGCTCGACCTGCCGCTGGACATGCGCGGGACTGCCTTTCAGCAGCGGGTCTGGCGGGCGCTCCAGGATATTGCGCCAGGTACCACCGCCAGTTATGCCGAGATCGCCAAACGCCTGGGTGCACCGAAATCATTTCGTGCAGTGGCCCAGGCCTGCGCCGCCAACAACATCGCGGTGGCGATCCCTTGTCATCGCGTGGTGCGCAGTGATGGCAACCTGTCGGGTTACCGCTGGGGCGTGGAGCGTAAACAGCAGTTGCTGGAGCGGGAAGCCAAGCCTGGGAACACACCCGAAACGCTGTAAGACGACAGCGCGCCATGCATGTGCGCGGAACCGGCTCTAGCCGGGAAGAGGCCGAAACATCCACGGCAGAGGGGTCATTGAAACTGCCGCCTTCCTGGCTATAGCGGGTGCAACGGGTCTAGCGTTTTACATCTACCACCACTCTGCCGCGCACCTTGCCTGCCAGTAACCGGGGCGCAATCTTGATCACTTCGCTCAGGCCAATCTCGTGGCTGATCATCGGCAACAACGCCGGATCCAGGTCAGTCGCCAGACGCGCCCATGCTGCAATTCGATCGGCCCGTGGACGGGTGACGCTGTCGATGCCCGCCAGCGTGATACCGCGCAAGATGAAGGGCGCGACCGAAGCCGGAAACTCCATCCCCTGCGCCAGTCCGCAGGCGGCCACGGTGCCGCGATAACGGGTCGCCGCGCAGACATTGGCCAGGGTGTGGCTGCCAATCGAATCAATCGCGCCTGCCCAGCGCTCCTTGCTCAGGGGGCGGCCAGGTTCAGAGAGCGTGGCACGATCAATAATCTCGGCGGCCCCCAACGTTTGCAGGTACTCGTGCTCGTTGACCCGACCGGTTGACGCCACTACCCGGTAGCCCAGGCGCGCCAGGATGGCTAAGGCGAAGCTGCCAACGCCGCCGTTAGCGCCGGTGACCAGCACGTCGCCGTCGCCAGGTTTGACGCCATTATTCTCCAGAGCCATGACCGCCAGCATCGCGGTGTAGCCCGCCGTGCCAATCGCCATGGCCTGGGATGGAGTGAAGGCTGCGGGCAACGGGATCAGCCACTTGCCCTGCAGGCGCGCTTTTTCAGCCAACCCGCCCCAATGGCCCTCGCCGACACCCCAGCCGTTGAGCACCACCTGATCACCGGGAGCAAAATCCGGGTCGCTGCTGGCGGTCACCGTCCCCGCCAGATCCACTCCGGGCACCATGGGAAAGCTGCGCACGATGGGACTTTCGCCGGTAATCGCCAGCGCATCCTTATAGTTCAGCGTGCTATGGGAAACATCGACGCTGACATCGCCCGCAGGCAGGGCGTCTTCGTTCAGTTCTCTCAGTGTTGCGTGATAACCCGAGTCGTCTTTTTCGACCAGGATGCCGTTGAACATGCTTGCCTCCCATTTAGACCGATCGTCTTGAATTGGCGAATGTGAATAGCGACCGAAACTCCACAGCAACTGCGCAGCTATGTCAATCAACGCCATCAATCAGCGCCTCACAGCAGTTGCCAAAAACTGCTCAGACCCGCTCAATAGCACTCCACTCTTTCAGCATGGAGCCGACACATGAGCGCCTGGCCAGATACTCGTCTGTTAATCCTTCTGGGTGTTGAACTACCGATTATCCAGGCGCCCATGGCGGGTGCCAGTGGCTCGGCAATGGCGATAGCCGTGGGCAAAGCGGGGGCTCTTGCCTCATTACCCTGCGCGATGCTCAGCCCGCAGCAGATTCGCGATGAGGTTGCGCTGATCAGGCAGCACAGCGCGGCGCCATTGAACCTGAACTTCTTCTGCCATCAGCCGCCGCCGGATGATCCCGAAAGCCAGCTGCGCTGGAAAAATCTGCTCAAACCTTACTACCAGCAATTGGGAGCGGACTTCGAGGCCGCCACCCCGGTCTCCAGCCGGGCCCCTTTTGATGCTACGACCTGTGAACTGGTCGAAGCGCTGAAACCCGAGGTGGTGAGTTTCCACTTCGGCCTGCCGGAGCCGGCCTTGCTGGCGCGGGTCAAAGCCACAGGCGCAACAGTGATGTCCTCGGCGACCACGGTCGAGGAAGCCATCTGGCTGGAAGCCAACGGTTGCGATGCAATCATTGCCATGGGCTACGAGGCAGGAGGCCATCGCGGGATGTTTCTCAGTACCGAGCTGACGACCCAGGTTGGCACACTGGCCCTTGTGCCGCAGGTGGTGGACGCCGTGAGTGTGCCGGTCATAGCCGCCGGAGGTATTGCTGACAGCCGTGGCATCGCCGCTGCCTTCATGCTCGGCGCTGCGGCGGTACAGATTGGCACCGCTTACCTGTTCTGTTCGGAGGCGAAGGTCAGCAAAGCGCATTTTCACGCGTTGCGCTCGGCCAGCGGCAGCGAGACCGCCCTGACCAATATTTTCACCGGGCGCCCGGCGCGGGGTATCGTCAACCGGATCATGGCTGAACTGGGCCCGATGTGCGACGCAGCACCCGCCTTTCCCCTCGCGGGCGGAGCCCTGATGCCCTTGCGAGCCATTGCCGAACCGCTGGGTGACGGCGGCTTCATGAACCTGTGGGCGGGTCAGTCGGTTGGACTCAAACATGAGCTTTCTGCCCATGCCCTGACGGTGCAGCTTGCGACTCTGGCGCTGGAAAAGCTCAACCGGTCCTGAAACTTGGCTTCCCTGAACCAGAGGCGCGCTATATATTCAGGTATATAGCGATCGGTGTTCACCTGCCAATCTCGCCCTCATTCGTCTTGCTGGAGCTCCAATGCCCGATTTTCCTCTGCGCCTGGTCCGCAAATCTCTGGTGGGTCTGGTCGCTGCGCTGACCATGAACGCAGCGTTCGCCGATGAAGTTCAGGTCGCCGTGGCGGCCAATTTCACGGCTCCCATCCAGGCCATCGCCAGACATTTCGAACAAGACACCGGGCACAAACTGGTGGTCGCCTTTGGCGCCACCGGCCAGATCTATACGCAGATCAAGAATGGCGCGCCTTTCGAAGTGTTCCTGTCCGCCGACGACAGCACCCCGGCCAGGCTTGAGCAGGAAGGCGAAACCGTCAAAGGTTCACGCTTCACTTATGCGACCGGTACGCTGGCCCTGTGGTCCGCCAAAGAGGGTTTTGTTGACGGCAACGGCGAAGTGCTCAAGGGCAACACCTTCCAGCATTTGTCCATCGCCAACCCGAAAACCGCGCCTTATGGCCTGGCGGCGACTCAAGTCCTCGCCAGACTCGGCCTCACCGAGGCAACCC
Source organism: Pseudomonas viridiflava (assembly GCF_900601905.1). Taxonomy (GTDB): domain Bacteria; phylum Pseudomonadota; class Gammaproteobacteria; order Pseudomonadales; family Pseudomonadaceae; genus Aquipseudomonas. The sequence goes on along the minus strand of NZ_UWFA01000383.1, from coordinate 522,940 downwards.
AGGCCAGGCTTGTTGAAGGTCAGAGCATCACCCAGGCTTATCAATTCGTCTCCACGGGCAATGCCGAGCTGGGTTTTGTTGCGCTGTCTCAGATCTACAAGGACGGCAAAGTCAGCAGCGGCTCGGCCTGGGTCGTGCCTGCGCAGTTGCATGACCCGATCAGGCAGGACGCGGTGATTCTCAATAAAGGCAAAGACAACGCTGCCGCCAGGGCCCTGATGGACTACCTCAAAGGCCCTGAAGCGGCAGCGGTGATCAAATCGTTCGGGTATCAGCTGTAAATGCCCCTGGACGCAACCGACCTGGCCGCGATCTGGCTGACCTTGAAGCTGGCGTCACTGACCACCGTCATCCTGCTGATCATCGGCACCCCTATCGCCTGGTGGCTGGTGCGCACGCGCTCGTGGCTCAAAGGACCGGTTGGGGCAATTGTCGCCTTACCGCTGGTGCTGCCACCGACGGTGATCGGTTTTTACCTGCTGATATTGCTTGGTCCCAACGGCGCCGTGGGCCAGTTTACCCAGAGCATCGGGCTAGGGACCCTGACCTTCAGCTTTACCGGGCTGGTGATTGGCTCCGTGCTGTATTCGATGCCGTTTGTGGTGCAGCCGCTGCAGAACGCGTTTGCGGCGATTGGCACCCGCCCGCTGGAAGTGGCCGCGACTTTGCGCGCAGGCCCTCTGGACACTTTTTTCTGCGTCGTGCTGCCGTTGGCCAGGCCGGGGTTCATCACCGGCGCCATCCTGGGTTTTGCCCATACAGTGGGGGAGTTCGGCGTGGTATTGATGATTGGCGGCAACATTCCTGACAAGACACGAGTCGTGTCGGTGCAAATCTTCGATCATGTGGAATCCATGGAATACCTGCAGGCGCACTGGCTTGCCGGGGCAATGCTGGTGTTCTCCTTTCTGGTACTTCTGGCGCTCTATTCCAGCGGCAAGAACAAAGCAGGCTGGGGTTGACCGATGAGTTCGACACTGCAGATTCGGTTATCGGTCACCTACCCCGGATTCTCGCTGGCTGTGGACCTGTCCCTGCCAGGACGCGGCGTGACGGCGCTATTTGGTCATTCGGGCTCCGGCAAAACCACCTGCCTGCGTTGCATTGCAGGCCTTGAAACCCCCACTCAGGGTTTTATCCGCATCAACGATGAAGTCTGGCAAGACAGCGACAAGGGCGTGTTCGTGCCTGCCTACCAGCGCGCCCTGGGTTACGTCTTTCAGGAGGCCAGCCTGTTTCCCCATTTGTCAGTGCGCGGCAACCTGGAGTTCGGTCTGCGGCGGATCCCCAGGCATCAGCGCCATGTGCAGCTGGAGCACGCCACGCACTTGCTCGGCATCGATCATCTGCTGGAACGTCGGCCAGACAAACTGTCCGGCGGCGAGCGACAACGGGTGGGCATTGCCCGGGCCTTGCTGACCAGCCCTCGCCTGCTGCTCCTCGATGAGCCGCTTGCGGCGCTGGATGCCCGGCGCAAAGCCGAGATTCTGCCCTACCTTGAGCGGCTGCACGACGAGCTGGAGATTCCCGTTCTGTATGTCAGCCACTCCCAGGATGAAGTGGCGCGTCTGGCTGATCATCTGGTCCTGATGAATGACGGCAAGGCGGTGGCCAGCGGGCCCATCAGCGAAACCCTGGCGCGGCTCGACCTGCCCCTGGCGCTGGGCGAGGATGCCGGCGTGGTGATTGAGGGTTCAGTGATTGCTTACGATGCGGACTATCAGTTGTTGACCGTGCAATTGCCTCACAGCAATTTGCATATGCGGGTCGCCCATACCCCGCTGCAACCTGGCAAGTTGCTGCGCTTCAAGGTTCAGGCGCGGGATGTCAGCCTGAGCCTGCAGCCGGACGGGCAAAGCAGCATTCTCAATCGGCTTGCGGTCACCGTGGTTGAAGAAGTACCGGCGCTAAACGCTGCTCATGTGCTGCTGCGCCTGGATGCGTCTGGCACGCCTTTGCTGGCGCGTATCACCCGCTACTCCCGGGATCAGATGCAGCTCATCCCCGGTCAACGGCTGTGGGCACAAATCAAATCCGTGGCGGTGCTGGCCTGATGTAAATACTGGGCACCCCTGCCACCGAGCGCGGTCAATTCACTAACTGCCCAGTGGATAGCTGCCATGCCTGATTCGAGCCTGATCGCCCAATTGCCGCCTGACCTTCATTACGTCGAAGACACTCAGGCGGGTTTTACCCGGAAAATCCTGCGCGGCAAATTTGTCTATTTCGATTGCGAAGGCCAGCGCATTCGCGATCAGGCTGAAATAAAACGTATCAACGCACTGGTGATCCCGCCCGCCTATACCGATGTCTGGATCTGCCCTGACCCTTGTGGCCATCTGCAGGCCACCGGCCGTGATGCACGGGGTCGTAAACAATACCGCTACCACCCGCGCTGGCGGGAGATCCGTGACCAGAACAAATACTCGCGCATGATCGAGTTCGGACTGGCACTGCCCAAGGTTCGCAAGCAACTCGAAGCACAGCTTGCCGAGCCGGGCATCGGCCGCGACAAGGTCATGGCGACGGTTATTTCGTTGCTCGATGCCACGCTGATTCGTATCGGTAACAGTCAATACGCACGGGATAACCGCTCTTATGGGCTGACCACACTGCGTAACAAGCATGTGGAGGTGCGTGGCAATGCCATTCTTTTCCAGTTTCGCGGCAAGAGTGGGGTCGAGCATCAGATCAGTGTCACGGATCGCCGCCTTGCCCGGGTCATCAAGCGGTGCATGGAGTTGCCGGGGCAGAATCTGTTTCAGTATCTGGATGACGACGGCGAACGCCATACGGTCAGCTCGTCAGACATCAACGCATACCTGCAACGACTGACCGGTGCCGACTTCACGGCCAAGGATTATCGGACGTGGGCAGGCAGCGCGCTGGCCCTCGCGACCCTGCGCAAGTTGCACTGGGAGCCGGAAGCCGATGCGAAGAAGCATATTGTCGACATGGTCAAGGCGGTGTCGCGACAACTGGGCAACACGCCCGCGATCTGCCGAAAATGCTATATCCATCCGGCTGTGCTTGAAGGGTTCCTGCAAGGCCAACTGGCCTTGCTGCCCCGCACTCGACAACGCAAAGGGCTGCGTGTGGAAGAAGTGGCGCTGGCCAGCTTTCTGCAAAGTCTGGCTCAGAGTGTGGTGAGTGATAAATCAAAAAACAGTTAATCCGACAGCGCAGCCGCAACTCGCAACTGCGCTTCGGTCGTGTGTAGCGCTACTTCTTTGCCATTAACCATGTAGGTGCTGGACAGCTCCTGGATTGTGCTGATGAAGTGCCGAGCGGCATGCTGGACTTCGATCAATAGTGCATCAGGCTCGCCTGCTGCACCTTCGATCCGCGCCAGCGCATCGTCGATCTGCATCACGGGTGAATGCCGGTTGGTCAGTACGTACAGAACATCCACCCCGGCACCGGCCAACGCAGCCAGATAATCAGCCTTTGGCACCCGTTCACCGCTTTCATATTTACCCTGAGCATTGGCGGCAACACCGCCAAGCTGCCCCATTTCCCGTTGAGACCAACCCAGGCGCCTGCGCTCCTGCCTCAATCGCATACCAATTCCACTCATCTAGGTGTCAACTCCGCTGCATCTAGCCAAAAATCAGGCCTCATACCGAACTGATGCCAATTAAAACGCCAAGTAGGGCTGATAAACAACTACCGTTTGCACTAGTAGGACTAGTCCTACAGGTAAAGATTTTGCTTCCCACGCTATGCGGTAACAGTGGGGTCGCTGCAATGGAGGACGCATTCGCACTAGTTGCAGGCAAATCAGGGACTTCACCTTTGCCCTTCTTTCCAGGCAACCCGATGTGTGCCAGGTGTGTGCCCGATGCGCAGCCTTATGGAGGGAACGATCTGCCGCCGGGTCGCATCGTATTGAGATACACCCTGCCGGAGACGCCCCATGTCCAATGACAAACCCATCGTGAAAGGCAACAATCTCAACGATCCGCATCCTCGACCGGCCGATATCGCCGACCATAAAGAACGAACTCGGGAAACCCGGGAGGAAGCGTCGCAAACGGGCGACAAGCAAGACGTCGAAGGGCACACCCCAAAGCTTCCCCGCTAAACGCCTGCAACCCGCTCAAAACGGCCGCTGCCTGAGCGCAGCGGCCGATGCCACAGGCGTGCGCAGTGCCGTGTCGCCGCTAGCCCTCGACAAGGTTCGACAATGACTTCACAGCGCAACACACCTGACATGCCCACGTTGCTTTCAGCGCCTGCACAGGCTTTCAGCGGTTTTGTTCGGGTCCGCGGTGCCCGCGAGCACAACCTGAAAAACATCGATATCGATATCCCGCGTGACGCCCTGGTGGTATTCACCGGTGTCTCGGGTTCAGGCAAGTCGTCTCTGGCCTTCTCCACACTCTATGCCGAAGCTCAGCGTCGCTACTTCGAATCCGTGGCCCCGTATGCCAGGCGTCTGATTGATCAGGTGGGCGTACCCGATGTGGATTCAATCGAGGGCCTGCCACCCGCCGTAGCTTTGCAGCAGCAGCGCGGCACACCCAGTGCAAGATCGTCGGTCGGCAGTGTGACGACCTTGTCCAGCCTGATACGCATGCTGTATTCCCGAGCCGGCAGCTACCCCGATGGCCAGGCCATGCTGTACGCCGAAGACTTCTCGCCCAACACGCCGCAAGGCGCCTGCCCGCAATGCCATGGTCTGGGCAGGGTGTACGAGGTTACCGAGCAGTCGATGGTCCCGGATGATTCGCTCACCATTCGTCAGCGGGCCGTCGCCGCATGGCCCAGCGCCTGGCAAGGGCAAAACCTGCGCGATATCCTGGTGACCCTGGGCTACGACGTCGACGTGCCCTGGCGCGATCTCCCGAAAAAGCAGCGTGACTGGATCCTGTTTACGCAAGAGCAGCCCACCGTTGCGGTGTATGCAGGCTTGACCCCGCAAGAGACCCGCAAAGCCCTCAAGCACAAGCTTGAACCGAGTTATCAAGGCACGTTCAGCGGTGCCCGACGTTACGTTTTGCACACCTTCACGCATTCGCAAAGTGCGCTGATGAAGAAGCGCGTGGCGCAATTCATGATTGGCAGCCCCTGCTCGCTGTGTCAGGGCAAACGTCTGACCCAGGCGGCGCTGTCGGTCAAGTTCGCGGGGCTTGATATTGGCGAGTTGTCGCAAATGTCGCTCTTGCAATTGGCAGCAGTCCTGGCACCTGTGGCGGCACAGAACTTTGTCGATACTGACGCGCAGGACGGCCAGCCCATCAGTGCGGCACAGGCAAAGAACGCTCGCAGGCAGCGGGCCGCCAAAGGTGGGTCGACCCACGATGCCGCGCCGGACGTGCGCCTGACGCCGAATCTGTCGATTGAAAAACGTATCGCTGCGCAACGCATCGCTCAGGATCTGCTGGGCCGGGTCCACACCCTGACAGACCTTGGGCTTGGCTATCTGGCGCTGGAGCGCAGTACTCCGACGTTGTCCTCGGGCGAACTGCAGCGTTTGCGACTGGCCACCCAGCTCGGCTCGCAGCTCTTCGGGGTCATTTATGTGCTCGACGAGCCCTCAGCCGGCCTGCATCCGGCCGATGGCGAAGCCTTGTTTGTTGCGCTACAGCGGTTGAAGGCCGCCGGTAATTCACTGTTTGTGGTCGAGCACGACCTGGAGACCATGCGCCGCGCCGACTGGCTGGTGGATGTCGGGCCTGCTGCCGGCGAGCAAGGCGGCCGTATACTTTATAGCGGTCCTCCAGCGGGCCTGGCTGACGTCGAGGCTTCACAGACCCGCGTGCATCTATTTGCCAATCCTGAACGCCTGGCGTCAGAGCGACGCCAGGCCAGCGGCTGGCTGCGCCTGGAAGGCGTGACTCGCAACAATCTGCAAGACCTTGATGCGGCCTTTCCCCTGGGCTGCTTTACTGCCGTGACGGGCGTATCTGGCTCGGGTAAATCCAGCCTGGTCAGCCACTCCTTGCTGGAACTGGTCGGCGCGCATCTGGGCCACGTCGTCGACAACAACGAACCTGAAGTCCCAAGCCTTGAGGATGACGCGCCGCAGTTCAGCATCGGGCGTGTGGCTGATGGCTTGCAGTCAATCAAACGGCTGGTGAAAATGGACCAGAAACCCATCGGTCGCACTCCGCGCTCCAATCTGGCGACCTATACCGGCTTGTTCGATCAGGTGCGCAAGTTGTTCGCTGCCACTGATGAATCCCGGAAAAAGAGCTACGACGCGGGCCAATTCTCCTTCAATGTCGCCAAAGGCCGCTGCCCTGTGTGCGAAGGCGAAGGTTTTGTCAGCGTCGAGTTGCTGTTCATGCCCAGCGTCTATGCGCCCTGCCCGACGTGTCACGGTGCGCGCTACAACCCGCAAACGCTGACCGTGCAATGGCAGGGCTTGAATATTGCTCAAGTGCTGCAACTGACGGTCGACCAGGCGCTGCTGCAATTTGCCAGCGAACCCGCCGTGATGCGGCCATTGACCGCGCTGCGCGATATCGGACTGGGCTATTTGCGTCTGGGCCAGCCCGCCACCGAGTTATCGGGCGGCGAAGCCCAGCGCATCAAGCTGGCGACGGAACTGCAACGCACCCAGCGTGGCGCAACGCTCTATGTTCTGGACGAACCCACCACGGGGCTGCATCCGACCGACGTGGATCGATTGCTCAAACAACTCAATACCTTGGTTGATGCGGGCAACACGGTCGTGGTGGTTGAGCATGAAATGCGCGTCGTAGCGCAAAGCGACTGGGTCATAGACATAGGCCCCGGCGCGGGCGATAAAGGTGGCTCGATTGTGGCGAGCGGGACGCCTGCCCAGGTAGCCGCCAACTCCGAAAGCCGCACCGCGCCGTTTCTGGCGCGGGCACTCGCCGGTTGACTGAACGTCTTCAAGTTGTAGATGTTTTCTGCACCCGTCCACCCGCCTCGACGCGCAACAGCGCGCTGAGGCCTTAAGCAAGATCTTGTCTTATTTCAATATCTTGCGGGCTTGCTTCAGAGGGGATGGGTGTATATATTCCCTGCTCTTCAGCGCTACCGCCCCGATGGCGAAATTGGTAGACGCAAGGGACTTAAAATCCCTCGTCCTTTGGACGTGCCGGTTCGACCCCGGCTCGGGGCACCAATTCAAATCAAAGGCTTACCACGATTCTGTCGGGTAGGCCTTTGTTGTTTCTGATACGCGAAACAAAGCCAGAAGGATCTGCGATGAATCGTGAGACACGCGATGATTGGAGCTTGAGAGACGCCTCGCTACTTTCTTCATGAGGCTGAGGCATGAGTACCCATCAGTTAGCAGACCTCGACCGGCTGCGCACTGGGTGTGTTTGTTCTGGTCTCGCTCGCAGCATCTTGCCTGACTTTCACTGACAGGCCTGAGTTAGCGCGCACGTACTTTCCCCCAGCCCAAAAAAAACCCCGCAGGCCAGAGCCAGCGGGGCTTTTAATAGTGGAGGCCGAGGTCGGAATCGAACCGGCGTAAGCGGATTTGCAATCCGCGGCATAACCATTTTGCTACTCGGCCTCATGACATCCAGTGTTCAGACTGCAAACACTCAATGTGTACAACTCTGGAGCGGGAAGCGTGATCTTGACTTGCTTCCAACCCTTTGAAATCTATAGGGTTTTTCAGTTTCCCGAATCGGGAATGGACGCAATTCTGGACTGCTTCGGCAGACGTGTCAAGGAATGGGGTGAAAAAAATCGTTATGGGCCACTTTTTACTCGTAGCTGTGCAAGGTGGCCGTCAGATCGCCGATCTGCCTGCTGGTCGTGTAGCGGTTGACGACCTGCGAGGTCGGGCGTGCAATTGCAGGTGGGATACAGAGTAAAAGGAGCCTTACCATGGCCAAGATGAAAGTCCTGGCCGGCGACTTTTTACAGGGTAGCGGCGAGTATCACGGCGCAGTTCTGAGTATCGAGTCCGCGTTGTACCCTTGGCCTGGCATTTCTATCAATACATCGATGATCAGGTCGATCGAAGTTGTCGGCAGAGAAGAAAACAAAGACAGCAGCAACGCCTGGCTCCAGGGAGCGGCTGGCAGCCTGCTGATGGGACAGCCGGGTGCGGCGGTCGCAGGGTTCACGCCAGGCAATGGATGCAAGGAGGTGACATTCCTCGCCACGCTCAAGGATGGCAGGAAGCTTCTGGCCAGCCTTGACGAGGCAGCATTCTCGCGGCTTTACACAGCCCATTGCACCCGAAAAACGATTGTGGAGTAGCCAACGTATGGAGCCCGGTCCTCGACCGGGCTTCTTGATGGAGGCGACTCTGCTCAGACAAAAACGACTCTGCCCTGCCGCTTGTCGCCTCATCCGCCAAAACACTAAACCCCTGAAATACCTCGAAGGTCATCTAAGACAGGTGACGCGTTCCCTGTGCGCGTCTGCAGTCCCCAGACATGAAGATTGAGAGGAGATCGTCATGGAAATAACCCTGTTCTGGATGGCCGTCGTGTTGATCGTCCTATTGATCGACGCATGGCTGGTGGTGAGCATCTGGCGGAGCACTAAAAGCTCAAGCACCAAAACCGGCTGGACGTTATTGATCGTGTTGCTGCCCGTGCTGGGCTGGGTGTTTTGGGGGATCGCCGGCCCTCGAGGGGTAGCGCGTGCGCCCTCCTCCCCGGAACACAGCAAGGGCTGAGGGTCGATCAACACTCGCCAGCCCGTACGGCGCATGAACGGAACAATGAACTGTGCACCCAGTCGAGATAATTGCGTCGTCCATCAGGACGGCAAACCGATGACCTCTACCGATAAGGAAGCTAAAAATGGATAAGTTCTTTCGAATCAGCGCACTTGCACTAGCGCTCGCTTTAAGTGGCCAGAGTGCCTTTGCCGCCTCGGATGCAGAGAGCTTCGTCGAAGATGCCTCTGCAAAAGGCATTGCCGAAATTGAGGCAGGAAAAATGGCCGAGAAAGATGGTCAGTCTGCGCCCATCAAGGATTTTGCGCAGATGATGATCAAGGATCACACCACTGCCAACGAGAAGCTCAAAACCATAGCGCAAGCTAAAAAGCTCGACATTTCCGACGATGCTCAGCTAATGGACAAGGCCAAGGCGATGATTCTGGAGCTGCGCACCGCCAAATCATTTGACCAGGCCTATGCCAACAACCAGGTCAAAGCTCATGAAACGACCATCGCGCTGTTTGAGGAGCAGGCTGCCAACGGCGAAGATGCCGAACTGAAGGCCTTCGCCAGCCAGATGCTGCCCAAGCTCAAAGAGCATCTGACCCATGCGAAGGAACTGGCTGCAGCAACAGGCGGTGATACAGCCAAGAACTGACCCGCTGAGCATGTGCCATGTAATTCCATGCCCTGCCTGACGAATGCGCAGGGCATGGAATGTCCGTCAGAGAATGGGCTTACCGCCGGTAACCCCGTAACGGGTTCCCGATATATAGCTGCCTTCATCCGACGCCAGTAACACGTAAATAGGCGCGACCTCGACCGGCTGCCCCGGTCTGCCAAGCGGTGTCTGTGAACCAAAATTCTTGACCTGATCATCAGTCATGGTCGCGACGATTAGCGGCGTCCAGATCGGTCCTGGGGCAACGCTGTTCACCCGGATCCCACGCTCACCCAGCATCTGCGCCAGCCCGGCGGTGAAATTCGCGATAGCGCCCTTGGTGGTCGCATAGACCAGAAGGCTTTCGTTGGGCATGTCCGAGTTGACTGAACTGGTGTTGATGATCGAACTGCCAGCCGGCATGGACGGCAGCGCTGCCTTGCAGATGCGGAACATGGCGGTGATGTTGATATCGAACGTCTTCAGCCACTCCTCATCAGAGATTTCCTCCAGGGTTTGGTGGGTCATCTGAAAGGCTGCGTTATTGACCAGCACATCAATGCGGCCGAACTGCTCCACCGTGTCGTTAACGATCGCGGCACAATGCGCTTTTTCTGCCAGATCGCCGGGCAATAGAAGACATTTGCGCCCCGCCTCCTCGACCCAGCGGGCCGTCTCCCTGGCATCGTCATGCTCGTCCAGATACGAAATAGCCACGTCCGCACCCTCGCGGGCAAACGCGATGGCCACCGCTCTGCCAATTCCACTGTCACCGCCAGTGATCAGGGCGACTTTGTTGGCCAGACGTCCGGAGCCTTTATAGCTGGTTTCGCCACAATCGGGCTGCGGGTTCATCTGGCTCTGGATGCCGGGAACGGGCTGGCTCTGTGGTGCAAAAGGTGGTTGGGGATAGTTGCTCATTGAACAGTCCTCTTGAGTGGATTGGGTTCCAAGAGGTGGACTCGAAGCCCTGCGGGTGAGTTCGAACTTTTTCACGGATGGTCATCGCTGCGGAGGGCCATCGCCCACAGCAACAGCCCGGTCGCAAGGATGGTCTACCATTCAGCTGCAACGAACGCGGGCTTAGACAAATGCAAATTCCCCTAACGCACCTGCGGCGGCACCCTGTGATTCGCTGCAAATAACAAAAACAACAACAGCCCAAAGAGGCCTCTTCATGCACAAGATCAAGCTGCATACCCTCACGCTGCGTTTTCTCATTGGCGCTGCAATGGGGCTTTCCACCCTCCCCGCGTTCGCAGACGCTACAAAGCCCGAAACCCTCAAGATCGGCATTACAACCTTTATGTCAGGTTCGGCTTCAGTATTCGGCATGCCGGCCAAAGTCGCGGCAGAGATGTACATCGAAGAGTTGAACGCAGCGGGCGGTATCGATGGGGTAAAAATCGAGCCGACGTTCATTGACGAAGGCGTGGGTGGCGACCGGCTGCTTTCGGAATATCGCAGGGTGGTGCAAGAACAGGGCGCGAAAGTGATGCTGGCGTCGATCTCCAGTGGCAACTGCAATACCCTGGCCCCGGTAGCAGAAGACCTGAAAGTCGTGAATATCCTCTGGGACTGCGGGACTGAAAAGGCTCTTGAAGGTCACGATTACAAGTACGTATTCCGCACACAGGCCAACGCGGTCACCGAGATGGTGTCCAGCGTGCTTTATCTGCTCAAGACCAAACCGGATTTCAAAACCATCGCGGTGGTCAATCAGGACTACGCCTGGGGCCGTGATTCCTGGGAAATATTCAGCGCCACCCTCAAGCAGCTCAAGCCTGATGTGAAAGTCGTGGCCGAACTGTTCCCCAAGTTTGGCGCATCGGACTTCTCGGCAGAGGTCAGCCGGCTCCAGGTACTTCGACCTGATGTGGTCCTGAGCACCTCCTGGGGCGGCGACCTCGATACGTTCATCAGGCAAGCCAGCCAGCGCGGGTTGTTGCGCACGTCGCAGTTCTTCCTGCCGCTGGGCGAAACCTCGCTGGAGCGACTGGCCGGTGTGCTGCCGGACGGCGTGCTGATCGGCGCCCGGGGCGATCACTATTTCCTGCACCCGCAATACGTCAACGATCCGCGACACAAAGCCTTCGTCGAGAAGTTCAAGGCGCGCACCGGCTCCTATCCGATCTACTCGGTGTATCACATGATCCAGGCGCTGGACGGCATGAGCGCGGCGTTCCGTAAATCCATAGAAGCCAATGCGGGTAAGTGGCCTGACGAGGAGCAACTTGCCAGTGCGTTTCGAGGCCTGGAATTCCGAGGTCTGACCAGCCCGGTCCGCATCAGGGCCGAAGACGGTCAGGGTCTTGAAACTCAGTTGTTCGGCATCACCACGGCCAGCGCGGATTACAAGTTCAAAGTGCTCAAGGACATCATGCTGGTGCCCGCTGACCGCATCACCACTCCGGCAGGCCAGAAATCTTCCGAGTGGGTCAAGACGGTGACCCCGGCCCTGCTTGATGAAGTCCAGCCAGCCAGCACGCAGCCATGAGCCGCGAGATCTTCATCCTGGCGCTTCTGGATGGCGTGTCCTATGCGGGCCTGCTATTTCTGGTGGCGCTGGGCCTGACCTTTATCTTCGGCGTGGTGCGCATTCTGAATGTCGCCCACGGCAGCCTGTACGCCTTTGGTGGCTACGGGGCTGCCTCGCTGGGGTTGTGGCTGGGTCAGGGAAGCGACTCGGCGGTGTTCTCGGTGGCCCTGTTGATTACCGGGGCGATTGCCGTGGGCATCGTGATGGGCACGGTGTTGATGCTGCTGCTCAAGAAGTTTCAGGACCGCGACCCGATCCTGCAACTGCTGGTCACGTTTGGCGCGTTCATGATCTTCGAGGACGTGCAGCGGCTGGTCTGGGGCACTCAGCCTTACTTCGTCGCCGATGTAGTCAATCAGATGGGCACCTCCGAGCTGATGGGCGTGGTGTACATGAACTATCAGCTGCTGTTCGTACCCGGCACCGCTGTCGCCGTCTACTTCGCCCTCAAATGGTTCCTCAACCAGACCCTGACCGGCAAGCAGATCGTCGCGGTGACGCATGACCGAGAGGTCGCCACGGCACTGGGCATCAACGCCAGACGGATTGCTTACCTGACTTTTGTGGTCGGCGCGATACTGGGCGCACTGGGCGGAGCACTGGCTTCACCGACCACGTCCTTGGTACCCGGCATCGGTGCGGACATGATCGTGCTGTCCTTTGCCGTCGTGGCGAGTGCAGGTCTGGGGCAAATCACCGGGGCATTGCTGACCGCCTTGATGATCGGGCTGTCGCGCTCGTTCTGTGTCTACCTGGCGCCGGAAATGGAGGTGGTGATGCCTTATCTGATCATGGTTCTGGTGCTGCTGGCGCGTCCGCAAGGGCTGTTTACCGTGGTTCAGGCGAGGAAAATCTAATGCGCTCCTTACTGCTCGCAACCGTTTCTGTGGCGGTGATCATGGGCCTGGCCCTGGCGTTTCCCTGGTTAAAACTGCCGTTGATTCTCGGCCTCTGTTATGGCCTGGCCGCCTTGGGCATCGTGGTCTTGCTCAAGGCTGGGCAAATCTCGTTTGGTCATGCCATGTACGCCTGCATCGCGGGCTATGTGGTGGCTTTTCTAGGCCAGCGGTATCCCGGCCTCGACGGTCTGCTGCTGATTGTCGCTGGCACTCTGGCCAGTGTGCTGGCAAGCATGCTGATTGGCGCCTTCGTCGTGCGCTACCGCGAGATTTTCTTCGGCATGTTGAATCTGGCCATCTCGATGGTCTTGTTCACGGTGCTGGGCAAGTTCTACAACCTGACCGGTGGCACCGACGGGCTGCGCATCAGTCGCCCCGAAATGCTCGGCTTTCAACTGGAACGCGCGCCCTTCGAAATGTTTCTGCTGGTGCTGGTCGCCGCGATCTCGCTACTGGTGATCTTCGGTGTACAACGCTTTTTCGAGTCCAGCTCGGGCCAGGCGCTGTCCGCCATCAAGACCAACGAAACCCGCCTTGAATACCTCGGTGTTTCAGCCCGCAAAGTGCTGTGGAAGGGCTACGTGCTCTCAGCGTCGCTGTGCGGGCTATCCGGCTCGCTGTTTGGGTTGTCTCAAGGCCTGGTGACCCCGGAAATGGGTTATTGGCTGCGCTCCGGTGAATTCGTATTCATCGCCATCCTTGGCGGTGCCGGTCACGCAGCCGGGGCCTTCGTCGGCGCCCTGCTCTACGAGTTTCTCAAGATGTATGCGGCAGCCCTGGTCAGCGGCTCCTGGCAACTGGTGCTGGGGGTGATTCTGATCGTGATTATTTACTTCCTGCCCAAAGGGCTCACGGGCCTGTTGCGCAAACGCAAAGCCCTCACGGGAGGTGGCGTATGACCGCCCTGCTGCAGACACAAAACCTGACCCTGGCATTCGGCGGCCTGGTGGTAGCTGACGGTATTGATTTCACTCTGGCTGAAGGCGAGCGCCTGGCGGTCATTGGCCAGAATGGTGCCGGAAAAACCACCTTCATCAACATCTGCACGGGCCTGCTCAAGCCCAGCGAGGGCAAGGTCCACTTTGCCGGAGACGACATCACCGGGCACTCGCCGCGCAGCATTGTGCGACGTGGCATGGCCCGTTCCTTTCAATTGCCGCAGTTGTTTCTGGAGCACAGCGTTCGCGAATGCCTGCAACTGGCAGCAGTGGCCCGACAAGGCAATCTCTCGCTGTGGCAGACACTGGCCAGCGCCAGTTCGGACCAGGAAATAGACCGCATGCTGGAGCTGATCAGCCTGCGTGATCGTCAGCATGAGTTGTGCATCAACCTGCCAGAAGGCCAGCGCAAGCTGCTGGATGTGGGCATGTCGTTGATGCTCAACCCACGGCTGCTGATCCTGGATGAGCCCACCAGCGGCGTCTCGACCCAGGAAAAACACGGGGTAATGGAGATCCTGATGCGCGCGCTGGATGAGCAGCGGGTTACGGCGATTTTTGTCGAGCATGACGTGGATATCGTCAAACGCTACGCCACCCGGGTCGCCGCCTGGATCAATGGCGCCATTGCGGCTGACGGATCGCCTGCCGACGTGCTGGCTGATCCAACGGTGAAGCGCGAGGTACTCGGGATATGAACAACCCAAGCATGCTGAGTTTGAACAACGTCAGCGCCGATATCCTCCGGGTCCCCATTTTACGGGGCATTCATGCCGAGCTGCCCAAGGGCGGCATCGTGGCTGTGGTGGGTCGCAACGGTGCAGGCAAGACCACGCTGTTGCGGACCATCATGGGCCTGGTCCCGCTCAAGGAAGGCCGGATTCTGTTCGACGGCGAAGACCTTGCCCGCGTGCCAGCCCACGGCCGAGCGCGGCTGGGCATAGGCTATGCGCCTCAGGAGCGGGTGATGTTCCCGACCTTGTCGGTGCAGGAGAACCTGTGCCTGCCCTGCCAGGTTGCGGGCATGAACCGGCAGGCGGTCAATGAGCGTCTGGAACTGACTCTGGAGGTGGTGCCGCAGTTGCGGCCCATGCTCGAACGCTCTGGCGCGGCGTTGTCCGGCGGCCAGGGAAAAATCGCCGCGCTGGGTAGAGCCTTGATGATCGGGACACGACTGATCCTGCTGGATGAGCCCTTTCAGGGCCTGGCCCCGGCGCTCGCCAGCGAATACAGCAATGCACTCAAACGTCTGCAGGAGCGTGTGCCTGAACTGTGCATCCTGGTCACGGAATCCAACGGCAGCCTGCTCAAGGATGTCCCCGATCAGATGCTGCACATCGAGCGTGGCGAGCTGTCACTGATCGACTCGAGCATGGCCACTTCTTCGTCAGACCCTTGCAACAATCAGCCTATGGAGGCGCATCAATGACGACGCTATTCATCAACGGCGAACAGGTCCCTGCCACGGGCGGGCAGCACATCGCGGTTTACTCTCCCGTTACGGGGCAGCCCTAAGCGGAAATTGCCCGTGGCCAGGCGCAAGATATCGACCGCGCCGTGGCCGCTGCCCGCGCTGCGCTGGAGGGACCATGGGGCACGTTCAGCGCAACGGAACGCGGCCGCATTCTGGTACAGATCGGAATCTGCGTGCTCGCGCATATTGACGAGCTGACCGAAATCGAAGCCCAAGACACCGGCAAACCGCTGGCGCTGGCACGCAAGGACATCGAAGCGCTGGCCCGTTACTTTGAGTTTTATGGCGGCGCAGCGGACAAGGTGCACGGCGAAGTGATTCCTTACCTCTCAGGCTATTCGGTCAACGTCGTTCGGGAACGCTGCGGTGTGGTCGGCCACATCATTCCGTGGAACTATCCCGCGCAAATGCTCGGCCGCACCATCGCCCCGGCACTGGCCATGGGCAATGCCTCGGTGGTCAAACCGGCCGAAGATGCGTGCATGACGTCTCTGCGCTTTGCGCAACTGGCCAGCGAAGCCGGTCTGCCAGCAGGCGCGCTGAATATTGTCACCGGTTATGGACGCGAAGCCGGTGCTGCGCTGGCAGGCCATCCCGGCATCAACCTGATCACCTTTACCGGTTCCCCAGAGGTCGGCGTCACCATCCAGACCGCAGCCGCCGCGAATCATGTGAAGTGCGTGCTGGAACTGGGCGGCAAGTGTCCTCAGGTGGTATTTGCCGACGCCGACCTGGACAAGGCGGTACCGGTAATCGTGGGCGCAATTATCCAGAATGCTGGGCAGACCTGTTCCGCAGGCAGCCGACTGCTGGTTCAGCGGGAGGTCTACGATCAGGTCGTAGAGCGAGTCGCGGCGCGCTTTCGCGAAATCCGTGTCGGATTGCCGCAAACCTCACCCGATTGCGGCCCGATCATTACCCATGCGCAGTTCGGCCGGGTCAGGCAATTCATCCAGGAGTGCAAGGACAGCCAACTGCCGGTCATCGCCGAAGCCCTCATGGACGAGGACCTTCCCCATGACGGCTATTACGTCAGGCCTGTGGTATTCGGCCCGGTCCCACGCGATCACAAGCTGGCCCGTCAGGAAGTGTTCGGCCCGGTATTGGCGGTTCTGCCGTTTGACGATGAGGACGATGCCGTCGCTCTGGCAAACGGCACGGAGTATGGACTGGTCGCTTCGGTCTGGAGCGAAAACGGCGCCCGCCAGCAACGCATGGCCAAACGTCTGGAAGGCGGTCAGGTGTTCATCAACTGTTATGGCGCCGGCGGTGGCGTCGAACTGCCCTTTGGCGGTATCCGCAAGAGCGGCCACGGCCGGGAGAAAGGCTTGCTCGCCCTCGACGAATTCAGCATTACCAAGACGGTGGTCAGCCACCACGGCTGAAGCAATCAGGACTGACAGACACTCTGCAGACCTAAAAAGCCAAAAACGGAGAACAACATGGCTCAGCTCAATAACAAGATTGCCATTGTCACCGGCGCCGCCAGCGGGTTTGGCGCATGTATTGCCCGGCGTTATGTCGAAGAAGGCGCCAAAGTCGTTCTGGCGGACATCAATTACCAGGCTGCCTGCTCGCTGGCCACTGAACTGGGCAGCAATGCCATCGCCGCAGCCTGCGATGTGACCAGTGCCGAGCAAGTGCAGGCGGCCGTGGATTTGTGCGTGAGCACCTTTGGCGTACCCGACGTGGTGGTCAACAACGCGGGTACGACCCATCGCAATCAGCCCCTGATGGACGTTGACGAAAAGACCTTCGACCGGGTATTTGCCGTCAACGTGAAATCGATTTTCCACATGACCAAAGCCATTGTGCCGCTGATGCGCGAGCGCAAAAGCGGGTCGATCATCAACGTCGGCTCGGTTGCCGGCATCCGCCCACGGCCAGGGCTGACCTGGTACAACGGCTCCAAGGGGGCGGTGAATCTGTTATCCAAATCACTGGCGGTAGAGCTGGGCCCTGACGGAATCCGCGTCAACAACATCTGCCCGGTCATGGGTGAAACCGCGCTGCTTGAGGATTTCATGGGTATGCCGGACACCCCCGAAAACCGTCAGAAGTTTCTCGCCTCGATTCCGCTGGGTCGTCTTTCCAAGCCGGCTGATGTGGCGGCAGTTGCGGTTTTTCTGGCCACCGATGATGCGGCGTTTCTCAATGGCGTCGAGCTGCCAGTGGATGGCGGACGGGTCGTCTGATCAGCAACCAATAATAGAAGGGAGACTCTTGATGCATATGCGCGCCGCCGTACTTGAGCAAATGGGCGCCCCAGCGCCCTACGCCGTCAGCAAGCCACTGGTCATTCAGGACGTCGAGTTGCAGCCCCCCGGGCCTGGCGAAGTGTTGATCCGTATCGCTGCGGCGGGCATCTGCCACTCCGATTTGTCAGTCATTCAGGGGGTTAGACCGCGCCCGCTACCCATGGTGATGGGACATGAGGCGTCGGGGGTCGTGGAAGCTGTCGGGCCGTATGTCTACGACCTGGCGCCAGGAGATCATGTGGTCACGGTGTTCGTGGCCACCTGCGGGCACTGCATCGCCTGCTCGTCTGGTCGCCCGGCGCTGTGCGAGCCAGGTTCGGTGGCGGGTGCTGGCGGTACGCTGCTGCGCGGCACCCGGCGGCTTGCGGCAAAGGGTCAGCCGCTCAATCACCACAACGGGGTTTCCTGCTTCGCCGAATACGCCACGGTCTCCGCCCATTCGCTGGTCAGAATCGACCCGGGCATTGCTCTGGAAAACGCCGCGCTGTTTGGCTGCGCGGTGTTGACGGGCGTCGGCGCGGCCATCAATACCGCACGTATTCAACTGGGCAGCACGGTGGCAATCGTTGGCCTGGGCGGTGTCGGCATGGCTGCGTTGCTGGGCGCCTATGCCGCTGGCGCCGCCCAAGTCATCGCCATCGATACCAACCCGCAAAAGCTGGAAACAGCCAGGGCACTGGGCGCAACAGCGACCTTCAACGCGCTGGATGAAGGTGTCGTCGACCTGGTGCGGGACTGGACTCACGGCGGTGTCGATGTGTCCCTGGAGTTTGCGGGAGCGGCACCGGCACTGGACCTGGCCTGGCGCGTGGCAAAGCGTGGGGGCGAAGTCGTCACGGCCGGGCTCGCGCCACCGACTGCAACCTTCGCGGTACCCATGGTCACGCTGGTCGCTGAAGAACGTTCACTAAAGGGCAGCTACATGGGCAGCAGCGTCCCCTCCCGGGACATCCCGCGCTATCTGGAACTGTTCAAACAAGGCAGGCTACCCATCGATAAACTGGTCACCCACAGGCTTGGGCTGGATGACATCAACGTAGGGATGGATCGATTGCATGAAGGCAAGGCGATCCGCCAGGTGATTAATTTCTAATACCCTGTGGGACCGCTTCAGCCAGTCCCACGACGGGAGTTCAAGGCTGCAACGGTGCTTCGGCATCGGGCATCAATGTCGCAATCAATGCCCGTACCGTGCCGGGCAATGCGTCCAGCTCACGGACCAAAATGCTGCGCTCGCGCACCGCCCAGGGTTCGTCGAGCTCGATAGTCACCAGTTGCATGGTACGGCTATGGCGTATCGCGGCGGACTCCGGGATGACGCCGATCCCTACCCCGGCTTCGACCATGCGGCAGATGGCCTCGAAACTGGACACTTGAATCCTCAGGGACAGGCTCTTGCCGATGCGCTCGACATGATCGCGCAAAAAACTGAGCAGCGTGCTGCCCTCGTGCAGGCCAATATGCTGGAACGCCAGGGTCTGTTTCAGGGTGACGGTCTTGTGGCGCGCCAGCTCGTGCCCCACCGATACGATCAGCACCAGACGGTCGGTGCTGAAGTGCATCACCTGCAAACCGGCAGCCTCCACCGGCCCGGCAATAATGCCCATGTCAGTGCTGCCATCCAGCACGCCGCGCACGATATCCCGAGACAACCGCTCCTGCAGGTCCACGGTCACACCCGGGCGCTTGGCCAGGAAGCCGGCCAGCACTTCGGGGAGAAATTCAGTCACTGCCGTGGTGTTGGCGAAGATCCGGATGTGGCCAGCCGAATCGGTACCAAAATGAGTGAACTCGGCTTTCAGGTAATCGACCTGGCTCATGATCAGGCGAGCATGGCGGAGTAACTTCTGCCCGGCGGGCGTCAACTCCACGCCGCGGCTGTCGCGGTACAGCAGACGGGTTTCGAGCTGCCCTTCCAGTGCCTTGATGCGGGCACTGGCCGCCGCCGGTGAGAGAAAAGCCCGGCGAGCGCCCTGGGTCAGGCTGGGGGATTCGCCGATATGAATAAAGAGACGCAAGTCCGCAAGATCAAAGTGCATGGTCGTGTCCGTACGGGGCAGTAGGCGTTCAGCATACATGAACGCCGGATTACGCAAATGCAAATTCTCAGAATGCCAAACCACTCGCATCATCTGTCCATAACAACAAAGACAGAGGCTGCACGGTTATGAATGCTTCGAGCACCCCTACGGATTTCAGCGCCTGGATCGGCCGCACGCAAGAGGTCGACGATGTGCTGAGCCGCAACCTGATCCAGCGCATCGCCGCGACCTTCGGTGAGGCGACGCCTGCGGATGGCGAGCCCCTGCCGCCACTCTGGCAATGGTGCTTTTTTCAGGAACCGGTGTTTGAAAACCTGTTGGGCAGTGACGGGCATCCGGCGCGGGGCGGTTTTCTGCCTCCCGCCGCCAATCGCAACCGGATGTGGGCCGGTGGCCGGGTGGAGCTTATCGAGCCGCTCAAGGTCGGTGGTCCGGCTCAGCGAGTCTCGACCCTCCTGAGCGTCGATGAGAAGCATGGCCGCACCGGCTCGCTGCTGTTTGTCACCGTACGCCATGACTATTCGCAGAATGGCCAGCTGTGCGTGCGCGAAGAACAGGACATTGTCTACCGCGAGCCCAACCCGCCGAAGCTTAACAGCGGTACAGCCCCAGAGCCCGGAGACTGGAGCGAAATCATCGTGCCCACACCGACCCTGTTGTTTCGCTATTCCGCCGTGACGTTCAACGGCCATCGCATCCATTACGACTACCCCTACGTCACGGACACCGAAGGCTACCCCGGCCTGGTCGTGCACGGGCCAATGATCGCGACCTTCAACCTGCGCGCCTTCATCCGCGCCAACCCTGACAAACAGGTGAGGCACTTCGCCTACCGCGGCGTCCGTCCGCTGAACGTGCCAACTCCCTTCCACGTGTCTGGCCGGATCGTTGAGGCAGGCAAGGCGCAATTATGGGCAGGTAATGAAGACGGCGTCGCCCAGAGCGCAGAAGTGCAATTCGACTAATCCGCCAGCCACTGGCGACCTTCATACAACGATCATGACCCCGGCGACGGCTGGCCATGACACCGAGGACCAGCAATGAACCCTTACGACGACGAAGACCTCAATGCAATCCGCGAAGGCGTGCGCGCCTTGTGTGCCGGATTTGATGCAGCCTACTGGCGCAGGATCGATGAAGAAAAAGGCTTTCCGGAAACCTTCGTCAAGACCCTGACCGACGCGGGCTGGCTGTCCGCGATGATCCCGGCTGAATACGGTGGCTCGGGCCTGGGGCTGGCCGAAGCGTCGGTCATCCTTGAAGAGGTCAATGCCTGTGGTGGCAATTCCGGCACGGTGCATGGACAGATGTACAACATGTTCACCTTGTTGCGTCATGGCAGCGATGCACAGAAAAGCTATTACCTGCCCAAGCTCGCCAGCGGCGAACTGCGTCTGCAATCAATGGCTGTCACCGAGCCCACGACCGGGACCGACACCACCAAGATCAAGACCACGGCCGTCAAACAGGGCGATAAATACATCATCAACGGCCAGAAGGTGTGGATTTCCCGGGTCCAGCATTCAGACCTTATGATCTTGCTGGCGCGCACCACGCCATTGGCCGAGGTGCAGAAAAAGTCCGAGGGCATGTCGATTTTTCTGGTCGACCTGGGCGAGGCGATCGGCAAGGGCCTGACCGTTCAACCCATCGCCAACATGGTCAATCATGAAACCAACGAGCTGTTTTTCGATAACCTCGAGCTGCCCGCCGACAGCCTGATCGGCGAAGAAGGCAAAGGCTTCAAGTACATCCTGGATGGCCTGAATGCCGAGCGCACGCTGATTGCCGCCGAATGCATTGGCGATGGCCGTTGGTTCATCGAGAAAGCCAGCGCCTATGCCCGTGATCGCGTGGTCTTCGGCCGCCCCATCGGACAGAACCAGGGCGTGCAATTCCCGATTGCCGAAGCCCATATCGAGATCGAGGCCGCCGACCTGATGCGCTGGCGCGCCTGCGCCGAGTACGACAGCGGCAAGAACGCCGGGGCCAGCGCCAACATGGCCAAGTACCTGGCGGCCAAAGCCTCCTGGGAAGCCGCGAATGCGTGCCTGCAGACCCACGGGGGTTTCGGCTTCGCCTGTGAATACGACGTGGAACGCAAATTCCGCGAAACCCGGCTCTATCAGGTGGCGCCGATCTCCACCAACCTGATTCTCTCCTACGTCGCCGAGCATTTGCTCGAACTGCCACGCAGCTTTTGAGGACTTGCTCATGAGTCATACCCAAGACCTGGCCGCGTTCCTGGCCGACCTGCACTACGAGCAGATTCCCGGCTACGTTCTGGATCGCACCGAAGACTTGTTTCTGGACTGGATCGGCTCGGCACTGGCCAGCCAGAACGCCCGGCCCATCCCGCTGTTCGAACGCTACGCCGAGCGCATGGGGCCCGCCGACGGCAAGGCGAAGATTCTGGTCAGCGGGCGCGGCACCTCCCCCTGGTTTGCGGCCTTCGTCAACGGCGCTTCCTCCCACCTGGTTGAACAGGACGACCTGCACAACAGCTCAGTTCTGCACCCTGCCACGGTGGTGTTCTCGGCGGTGTTGGCAGCAGCCCAGGACTTGAACAATTCCGGCAAGGATCTGTTGCTCGCCTCTGTCGCGGGCTACGAAGCCGGGATTCGCATTGGCGAGTTCATGGGCCGCTCTCACTATCGGATCTTCCACACCACCGCCACCGTCGGCACGCTCGCTGCCGCCGTGGGGGTAGGCAAGCTGCTGGGCTTTAATAAAGAGCAATTCATCAACCTGCTGGGCAACGCCGGTACCCAGGCCGCCGGATTATGGGAATTCCTGCGCGACGCTGCCGACTCCAAACAGCTGCATACCGCCAAAGCCGCGGCTGATGGTTTGCTGGCCGCCTACATGACCAAGGATGGTCTGACCGGCGCGCGCAATATCCTCGAAGGCGAGCAAGGCATGGCGGCGGGCATGTCCAGCGATGCCAACCCGACCAGCCTGTCGGATCGGCTGGGTTCGCGCTGGGCGCTGGTGGAAACCTCGTTCAAATTCCATGCCTCTTGCCGCCACACCCACCCCGCCGCCGATGCCTTGCTGCACCTGATGCAACGTGAAGGCCTGAGCCATGAGCAGATCGCCCGTGTCGTCACGCGAGTGCATCAGGGTGCAATCGATGTGTTGGGCCGCGTAGTTAAACCGAGCACCGTGCATCAGGCAAAATTTTCCATGGGCACCGTTCTGGGCTTGATCGCCGTCCATGGCAGTGCGCAGTTGATCGAATTTCGCGATCTGGCCCTGACGGACGCTTCGGTGGATGCGTTTCGCGAGAAAGTCAGCATGGAGCTGGACCCGCAAGTCGATGCAGCGTATCCGGGCCGCTGGCTGGGGCGCGTGGTGGTCACCACCACTGATGGGCGCACGCTCAGCGCTGCCATCGATGAACCCAAGGGCGATCCGGGCAACACACTGTCGCGGCCCGAGCTGGAAGCCAAGTTCCAGCGCTTGCTGGCGTTCTCCGGGGCACGTACTGCGCAGCAAGGCAATGCGTTGATTGCCAGAGTCTGGGCATTGCGTGATGCGCCACACCTGGACGCACTGCTGTAAGCGCTCTGTAGCTACGCGAGCGTCTACAGAAAATGTTTTATCAGGCCCAGAGCCTTGAGGTAACAGACATGACTCAACACAATCCCCGTCCGCTGGACGGCATCACGGTTATCAGCCTGGAGCACGCCATCGCTGCGCCCTTCTGCACCCGGCAGCTGGCCGATCTGGGGGCGCGTGTGGTGAAAATCGAGCGCCCCGGCACGGGCGACTTCGCCCGTGGGTACGATCAGCGAGTCGATGGCCTGGCCTCACATTTTGTCTGGACCAACCGTTCCAAGGAAAGCCTGACCCTGGACCTCAAGCAGGATCAGGCCGGGGCCATCCTGGAATCGTTATTGGGCAAGGCCGACGTTTTGGTGCAGAACCTCGCACCCGGCGCGGCGGCACGCATGGGCCTGTCGTTCGAGGCACTGCACGAGCGTTTTCCCCGACTTGTCGTTTGCGATATTTCCGGCTACGGCGAAGGTGGGCCTTATGAAAAGAAAAAGGCCTATGACCTGCTGATTCAGAGCGAAGGGGGCTTTCTGTCGGTGACGGGCGGGCCGGGCGAAGCCGACATGGCCAAGGCCGGGTGCTCCATCGCTGATATTGCGGCGGGCATGTACGCCTACACCGGCATCCTCTCGGCCTTGATGCTGCGGGACAAGACCGGGGTGGGCAGCCGCATCGATGTGTCGATGCTGGAAAGCCTGGTGGAATGGATGGGATATCCGATGTATTACGCCTACAACGGCGCCCCGCCGCCGCCTCGGGCCTGGGCCTCGCACTCCACCATCTACCCCTACGGGCCGTTCCCTACCGGCGGTGGCGGGACAATCATGCTGGGTCTGCAGAACGAGCGTGAATGGGCGCTGTTCTGCGAAAAAGTGCTGCTGGACAAGGCACTGGCCACCGACGAGCGCTTCGCTGCCAATTTCAAGCGTTCGGAAAATCGCGATGTGTTGCGGCAAATCATCGTCGACGGTTTTGCCTCTTTGTCGGTGGATGAAGTAGTCGCCCGGCTCGAAGACGCGCAAATCGCCAATGGCCGGGTCAATGACATGCAGGGCGTCTGGGACCACCCGCAGCTCAAGGCCCGGGACAGCTGGCGTGAAGTGGACAGCCCTTCGGGAAAGCTGCCGTCTTTGTTGCCGCCCGGTCGCAATGCCGCCTTTACCCCGCGAATGGACGGCGTGCCGGCTTTGGGACAGCACACCACCGGGATCCTCGGCGAGCTAGGCATCACGACTGACGAACAGGCACGGTTGATTGCCGCCGGGGTGGTATGAGCGTGACTACGAACAACGCAGGACCTGTACTCACGTGCACCGCGAGGCAGCAATAGCGGTCTGCCTGACTCAACCTTTTGTCGAAGCGAGCTGGCTCGCGAAAGCGATGTTTCTGCCCATAAACATTTATCAAACTCACAGGCCTTTTCGCGAGCAAGCTCGCTCCCACCAGACAGCGGCATGGCCAAGAACGATGCAGGGGCTCACATACACCGCGAGGCTGCAATGACGGCACGTCTGACACCCTCGAAAAGCGACCTCTGTGGGAGCGAGCTTGCTCGCGAAGGCGATGTTTCTGCTCATAAATGTTTATCAAATTCACCGACCCTTTTGCGAGCAAGCTCGCTCCCAGGACAGCGTCGCGTCACGAGGCGATAAGAGGAACCACCCACCATGCGCCCATCCATCGTCCGCTCTGCGTTGTTCGTGCCTGGAAGTCGGCCCGAACGTTTTGCCAAGGCCCTGGCCGCCGGAGCCGATGCCGTCATCGTCGATTTCGAGGATGCGGTCGAAGAGCCGCTCAAGCGCCAGGCCCGGGACAATCTGCAGGCTTTTCTGGATCAAAATCCGCAAGCCTCGGTCTGGGTGCGAATCAATGCCCCCGAGCATCCCGAGCATGCAGCGGATCTGCGCTGGTGCGCCAGTCAACCGGGCGTCGCCGGGATTGTGCTGCCCAAGGTCGAAAGCGCCGCCCACGTCGCGCAGGTCTGGCTGATGGGCAAACCCATCTGGCCGATCATCGAAAGCGCCAAAGGCCTGCTGGCCCTGGAACAGATCGCCCATAGCCAAGGCGTCGAGCGCTTGTCGTTCGGTAGCCTTGACCTCGCTCTGGACCTGAACCTCAACACCGGTAGCGCTTCGGCACTGGGTTTTCTCGATCAGGCTCGCATGGCAGTGCAACTGCATTCGCGGGGTGCCGATCTGCTGCCGCCGCTGGATGGCGTCTATCCCGCCATTGGTGACCCCGACGGGCTGGAGCAGGTCGTGCGCCACGCCTATGACATGGGCTACGGCGGCGCGCTGTGCATTCACCCCAGGCAGATCCCGGTTATCCATGCCGCCCTGACTCCCAGCGCCGCTGATCTGGCCTGGGCCCACAAAGTGGTACAGGCCAGCAGCGCCGCCCATGGCGCAGGTGCGTTTCAACTGGACGGCCAGATGATCGATGCCCCGGTGCTGCTGCGGGCGCAACGGTTACTGGCACTGGCAAGAGATTAGCCAGGGAACCGGCCGCCTTGCGCCTGAGCTGCTAATGTTGAATTGCCTGCATCGGTCCGCGCGTTCAGCGTTGCCGAACACGGCGTTATCCAAAAGCTGATTCTGCAAACGCCCTTGGTTGGGCCATCGTGGAGTTGGCAACGTTTCAAGGGCGCCTGCCCGGCAGGTGATCTGCAATCGTCCACACGCTGAACCCACCACAACAATAAAAAGGTGATATCGATGTTGAAGCTGACCAAGGCGCTAGTCTGCGCCGCTGTAATCTCCGTGTCGGGTGTCGCACAGGCAGCCGAGCCGGTAATCATCAAGTTTGCCCACGTCGTGGCAGAGAACACGCCAAAAGGCCAGGGTGCGTTGATGTTCCAGAAGCTG
Source organism: Pseudomonas viridiflava (assembly GCF_900601905.1). GTDB lineage: Bacteria > Pseudomonadota > Gammaproteobacteria > Pseudomonadales > Pseudomonadaceae > Aquipseudomonas. Next base: position 497,099 of record NZ_UWFA01000383.1, on the reverse strand, counting down.
GTCGCCGCCGACCCACAACTCAAGGATAAAGTGAAGGTCGAGGTGTACCCCAACTCCTCGCTGTTTGGTGACGGCAAGGAGATGGAAGCCCTGTTGCTGGGCGATGTGCAGATGCTGGCGCCGTCCCTGGCCAAGTTCGAGCATTACACCAAGCAAGTGCAGATCTTCGACCTGCCCTTCCTGTTCAACGACCTCGCAGCCGTTGACCGCTTTCAGAAAGGCCCCGAGGGCCAGAAGCTGCTCAAGTCCATGGACGACAAGGGCATTCACGGGCTGGCCTATTGGCACAACGGCCTCAAGCAACTCTCTGCCAACAAGAAAATCATTCTGCCCAAGGATGCCCGTGGCCTGAAATTCCGGGTCCAGGCTTCCAGCGTGCTGGAAGAACAATTCAAGGCCGTGCGCGCCAACCCTCGCAAAATGAGCTTCGCCGAGGTGTACCAAGGCCTGCAGACCGGCACTGTGAATGGCACAGAGAACACCTGGTCCAATTACGAAAGCCAGAAGGTCAATGAGGTTCAGCCGTTCTTCACCGAAACCAACCATGGCCTGATCGATTACATGGTCATCACCAACTCGAAATTCTGGGACGGCCTGCCTCAGGATGTCAGGGCCGAGCTGCAAAAGATCATGGATCAGGTGACCGTCGAGGTAAACAAGCAGGCTGAAGCCCTGAACCAGACCGCCAGGCAGAAAATCATCGACTCCAAAACCAGCGAAATCGATCCGCTGACCGATGCGCAGCGTCAGGAGTGGCGCGAAGCCATGAAGCCGGTCTGGGAGAAATTCTCTGACGAAATCGGCGCTGATCTGATCAAAGCCGCTGACGCTTCCAACAAAGCCTCGTGATAGTCCGGCCCCTCTTGTCCAGAAGCGGGCCTGTCGCGCAGTGATGTACGAGTGGCCACCCGGTCCCGGGCGGCTGCACTCTCTAGGTCTGGAGAATTCTTATGCAATCGCTCAGGCGAGTCTGGGAGCATTTCGAGGAAGGCATGATTGCGTTCCTCCTGGCGGCCATGACGCTGATCACATTCATCTATGTGGCGCTCAATAACCTTTACACGATGTTTTACACCCTCAGCGACAAGTGGGCCTGGAGCAGCGGCGCTTTCGCATGGATTGGCGATCACCTGATGGGCTATGCCCAGGAAATGACCTGGAGCGTCGCGCTGACCAAGGCACTCTTTGGCTGGCTGATTTTCTTCGGCATCGCTTATGGGGTGCGCACAGCCGGGCATTTGGGTGTCGACGTGCTGGTGAAGAAAACCAGCCGGCCGGTGCAGCGCGTGCTGGCGATGCTGGCCTGTGCCTGTTGTCTGGCCTATGCAGGGCTGTTTCTGGTGGCGAGCATCAAATGGGTTTCGGCAATCCTGGTTGCCGGGATCGGGGCCGAAGACCTTGACCGCTATGGCATCAAGATCGGCCACATCGCAATCATCGTGCCGATTGGCTTTGCCCTGATTATCGCGCGCTATCTGGAGATCATGTACCGCATCTATACGCACCGGCAGACCGGTCTGGGGCTGGCGGACGAAGCGGCGGAAGCCACCAAACTGGCCAACCCTGCAGAGGAGCAACACTGATGACGGTTTTCTGCCTGTTTGTGCTGCTGTTCGTGTTCATGTTCCTGGGCGTGCCGATTGCGATTTCCCTGGGCTTGGCCGGCGCCGTATCGATTCTGCTGTTCAGCCCGGACTCCCTGAGCTCGCTGGCAATCAAACTGTTCGAAACGTCGGACAGCTACACCTTCCTGGCGATCCCATTCTTTCTACTGTCAGGCGCGTTCATGACAACCGGCGGCGTCGCGCAACGGCTGATCGACTTCGCCAATGCCTGTGTCGGGCATATCCGCGGTGGTCTGGCCATTGCTGCGGTGCTGGCCTGCATGCTGTTCGCCGCCTTGTCCGGCTCATCGCCAGCAACGGTTGCGGCCGTCGGTTCGATTGCGGTGGCAGGTATGGTGCGCTCCGGTTATCCGAAGGAGTTTGGCGCGGGAATTATCTGCAATGCCGGGACGCTGGGCATTCTGATCCCGCCATCGATCGTGATGGTGGTGTACGCCGCAGCGACCGAGACGTCGGTGGGCAAGCTGTTCATGGCAGGCGTCATCCCCGGGATTTTGCTGGGGTTGAGCCTGATGGTGGTGATTTACATCGTTGCCCGGGTCAAAAACCTTCCCGCTCAGCCACGGGCTACCTTTCGCGAATGGCTGCATACCGCACAGCGTGCGTTCTGGGGCTTGTTGTTGCTGGTCATTATTCTGGGCGGCATCTACAGCGGAATGTTCACCCCGACCGAAGCCGCCGCGGTGGCCGCCGTGTATTCGGCGTTTATCGCACTGTTCGTCTACAAGGACATGAGCCTCAAGGAATGCCCCAAGGTGTTGCTGGAGTCTGGCAGGCTGACGATCATGCTGCTGTTCATCATTGCCAACGCCATGCTGTTCGCCCATGTGCTGACAACCGAGCAGATCCCTCAGCAGATCACCGCCTGGGTGCTGTCCGAAGGGCTGACGCCGATTGGCTTCCTGATCATGGTCAACATCGTGTTGCTGGTGGCGGGCAGTTTCATGGAGCCATCGGCGATCATCCTGATCCTGGCGCCGATCTTCTTCCCTATCGCGATGAAGCTGGGTATTGATCCCATCCACCTGGGGATCATCATGGTGGTCAACATGGAGATCGGGCTGGTCCACCCACCGGTGGGGCTGAACCTGTTCGTCACGTCTGCGGTGACCGGGCTGACCCTGGGCCAGACCATTCGCGCTGCGCTGCCCTGGCTGTCGATCCTGCTGATGTTCCTGATCCTGGTCACGTATGTGCCATTCATCTCGCTGGCGCTGCCGACCTGGCTGGGGATGCCTTAGCCAGACAGTTAAAAACGCAGAAACGAAAAAAGGACCCGAGGGTCCTTTTTTCGTTGCTCTGCAAAGCCAGCTAGCGCGCTGCAGATCTAATATTTGGAGCGGGAAACGAGACTCGAACTCGCGACCCCGACCTTGGCAAGGTCGTGCTCTACCAACTGAGCTATTCCCGCATCTTGGTGACGGGCGCTATTCTAACGATTCAAATAGCCCCGTCAACTCTTTGTTTTAAAAACTTATTTTTTTTCTGCCGTGGTTTTCAGGTGAGGCCATGCCGCTCTGAGGTACTGGACCATTGACCACAGCGTCAGACCCGCCGCCAGCAGCAACAAGGTGTAACCCAGCAACACCCAGAAGGTGAGTCCAGGCGGGTTGGCCAGCAGGATGACCAGCGCCAGCATCTGCGCCGCCGTCTTCCACTTGCCCAGGTTGGAAACCGCTACCTGCGCCCGTGCGCCCAGTTCGGCCATCCACTCGCGCAGTGCTGAAATGACGATTTCGCGGCCGATAATCACCGCTGCCGCCAATGTCAGCCAGACGTTGGCATGGGCCTGTACCAGCAAGACCAGTGCAACGGCCACCATCAGTTTGTCGGCCACCGGGTCGAGAAACGCACCAAACGGCGTGCTTTGCTCAAGCCGACGGGCGAGATACCCATCCAGCCAGTCGGTCGCCGCGGCAAAAGCGAACACCGTACTGGCGGCCATATAGCTCCAGTGATACGGCAAGTAGAACAGCAGAATGAAGATCGGAATCAGTAGGACACGTAGAACGGTGATCAGATTAGGGATATTCATCGGCACAACTTGCTACGAGGTGAGCGGGCATTCTACTCGCTGTGCAGGTTTGCATAAATCGACTCTGCAAGCTTTTTACTGATTCCGGGTGCTTTTGCAATTTCTTCGATGCTTGCGCGGGCCAATTCCTGCAGTCCACCGAAGTGCTTGAGCAAGTCGCGGCGCCTTGTCGGCCCTACGCCGGCCACCCCTTCCAGGGTTGAGGTGCGCCGGGTTTTGCCGCGCCGGGCCCGGTGTCCGGTGATGGCAAAACGGTGAGCCTCGTCGCGAATCTGCTGAATCAGGTGCAGCGCCGCAGAATCCCCCGGCAATGTGAATTCATGGGCCGCGTCGTTCAGGTAGAGGGTTTCGAAACCCGCCTTGCGGGTGGTGCCCTTTGCCACCCCGAGCAGGATCAGGTCGGGAACCGCCAGTTCGTTGAGCACATCGCGAGCCATGGACAACTGGCCTTTGCCGCCATCGACGAGCAGGATGTCGGGCAGCTTGCCCTCGCCGTCCTTGAGCTTGCTGAAGCGTCGGGTCAGCGCCTGATGCATCGCCGCGTAGTCATCGCCTGCGGTGACACCTTCAATGTTGTAGCGCCGATAATCGGACTTGATCGGACCCTCGGGGCCAAAAACCACGCAGGAAGCCACCGTGGCCTCGCCGCTGGAGTGACTGATGTCGTAGCACTCAAGCCGCAGCGGCGGTTCATCCAGATTCAGTACCTGAGCCAGCGCATCAAAGCGCGCCGCCACATGTTGTCGATTCGCCAGCCGAGCTGCGAGTGCCTGCTCGGCATTGGTCACTGCCATCTGCTGCCAGCGCGCACGCGTGCCGCGCACCCGATGGCTGATCGTCAGTTCGCGCCCCCGTGACTCCTCGATGGCGTCGATCAGGGTCGGAAAGTCTTCATGCACGACGTTGACGATCACTTCACTGGGCAGTTCGCGATCCACACCGCCCAGGAAATACTGCGAGAGAAAGGCTGACATGACTTCGCCAACCTCTTCCTCAATGCCGACCTGAGGGAAGAAATTCTTGCTACCCAGCACCCGCCCGCCCCGCACACTGATCAAATGCACACAGGCACCGCCTGGATTGACGAATGCCGCAACCACATCAACATCACCAGTACCGCCTTCCATGCTTTGCTGGTCCTGAACGCGGCGCAGCAAGGCGATCTGATCACGTAATTCGGCAGCGCGCTCGAAGTCGAGGCTCATGGCGGCCTTCTCCATCGATGCATTCAATTCGTCGGTCAGCGTGTTGCTGCGCCCTTCGAGAAACATGACCGAGTGACGCACGTCCTCGGCGTAAACGTCCGGCTCGACCAGACCGACGCACGGGCCCTTGCAGCGCTTGATCTGATACTGCAGGCAAGGTCGCGTGCGGTTCTTGTAATAGCTGTCTTCGCACTGACGCACCAGAAACGTCTTCTGCATCAGGCTCAGGCTTTCGCGAACGGCCCCGGCGCTGGGATAGGGACCGAAATAGCGGCCTTTGGCTTTTTTCGCGCCACGGTGGATGCTCAGACGCGGGAAGGCGCCATCCGACAGGTACACGTAAGGGTAGGATTTATCATCGCGCAGCAGGATGTTGTAAGGCGGACGCCATTCCTTGATCAGCGTCTGCTCAAGCAGCAAGGCCTCGGTTTCGTTGGCCGTGATGGTGGTTTCGATCTGCGCGATACGCGCCACCAGCGCGCTGGTCTTGGGCGCGTGGCCGGTCTTGCGAAAATAGCTCGCCAGACGATTTTTCAGATTTTTGGCTTTGCCCACGTAAAGCAGACGCGCCTCGGTATCGAACATTCGATACACACCGGGGCGGCCGCTACAGGTTGCAAGAAAGGCACTGGGGTCAAACGGTTGGTTCATTTCAGGCGCTGGCATCGACCATGCCGTGACGTACCGCTAACAAAGCCAACTCAACATCACTGCCGATCGAAAGCTTTTCAAAGATACGGTAACGGTAGGTATTAACGGTTTTAGGGGACAGGCACAGTTTATCGGAAATGGTCTGGACTTTCTGGCATCCGACGATCATCAGGGCGATCTGTATCTCGCGCTCCGACAGCAGGTCAAAAGGTGAGTTATTCACCTGGGGCTGGAAAGACTTCAATGCCAACTGCTGGGCGATCTGCGGGCTGATATAGCGCTGGCCGGCGAATACCAGGCGAATGGCCTGGACCATTTCGGCAAGGCCGGCACCTTTGGTCATATAGCCCGCGGCTCCGGCCTGCAGCAGGCGCGTCGGGAACGGGTCTTCTTCGCAGACGGTCACCGCAACGACTTTTATCTCCGGATGGCTGCGCAACATTTTGCGGGTGGCTTCAAGGCCACCGATGCCTGGCATCTTGACATCCATCAAGACCACATCGGGCTTCAGTTCACGGGCCTTCTTCAGGGACTCTTCACCCGAATCGGCCTGCCCGACGACCTGCAGGCCGTCTATATCGGCCAACATACGGGTGATGCCTGTCCGAACAAGATCATGGTCATCAACTACTAGCACCTTAATCAAGCAGACACCTCGCGCAACGGTCATAACGAATGCTGGTCACCATAGCAAAAACAGAGAGCCGGACCTAGCGTAATACAAGGTCTGGCTCTCATTAACCACAATGCAGCTCCAGCCGGAGCCACCGCTACCTCATTTCAACTGTCGTCCCGGGTATCGGATTTTGATTTGATCGCATAAGAGGCGGACAGCTCGGCCATGGTCATGGTCAGCCGCTTGATCGCGTCCTGATCTTCTTTGTGCAGGGTTCTGTAGCTGCCCAGGACTTTCTCCTCGGAGTTGCTGAGGTTGTCCACGGGTACGGGTGTAGGTTTGCCGGTCAGGACAAACAGAATGTCCACGCCTTTCGCCGCCACAGCCGCGAGGTAATCTGCTTTCGGCGCACGATCGCCGCTTTCGTACTTGCCTTGAGCATTAGCTTCAACACCACCGATTTCGCCGAAAGCTCGCTGGGACAAGCCCAAGCGCTCTCTTTCTTTTCTTAGTCGGGCACCAATTCCACTCATTTGAATGCGCATTCCTATTGACCCCATCCTTACGAATGGTAGAATCGAGATAAAATTAAACTGATTTGAACGGTTTTGAACTATGCCCGGAATACGTACCGCTGCACAAGCCAAGGCGTGGCTTGAACAACAAGGCAAATCTGTTCAAGAGTTTGCTCGTGAGAACAGCATTGACCCGGCGACTACTTATCAGGTGTTGGCAGGTCGTAAGAAGGGCCGACGCGGCGAAGCACATAAGGTTGCCGTGTTGCTGGGGATGAAAATTGGCAGTATTCCCGACGCTCCCGAGACGCAGACTGAACCAACGGTTGACCAGGCTTGACGGCCTGCAGCCAGCGCAGTGCCGAGAATTGAAATTCACGTCCGCCCGCCTGATGCCCGCCTCCACTACATCAAGCAGATTGATATTTTTTATTGAATAGCCACGCGGGGCTGAAGTAAGCTCGCCCAACTAAACGGAGAAATAGCATGTTGCCATCTACTGCACAGTTACTACTGCCGACCGACGTTCAACGTCTGGTTGCAGATAATGCTGTGTCTGTAACGTTTGGCAGCGTTGTCGTAAACCGCAGTTTTTATTTTGGGTATTGGTATAGCCACTGGCGCGCCTGATACCCAACCGGCGCCCAATTCAAGGGGACGCCAACCAGAGAATTCTCTACCCCCGGTCGGCTCCCCGACCGGGGGTTTTGTTTTTTTGGGCTGTGAAAAAACCGTTGTAAACCCTGAACTCTGAATTCGAACACGAGGATGCACCCATGACTTACCGCACTTATTACCGTTCCGACATCAGCTACGCCTGGCGATTTACCACCCTCCGTTCGGGATCAGCAGCCGCCTCCGACCGGTCACTGACAGGTGGCGAAACACTGCAGCACGTCCTTACGACCCATTGTCGAACACCCCAGTAGGGCTGAGCGGGAAAGACCCCGTCAGCCCAGGAAGCGAACACCATGAATTCATCCGTCGCAGTTATGCCATCCGATCTGTCGCACAGCCGTGCCACGACTCTCGACAGCCGCCCGGCGCCTCAACGCTTGCCCAGCACCCTTGAGCTCAAATCCCGCCTGCCCCTCAGCAGCGACTTGTACGAGCAGGTTGCCGCCCATCGACGCGCAGTGCGCGCCATCCTCGACGGCGAAGACACCCGCCTGCTCCTGATCGTCGGCCCCTGCTCCCTTCACGATCCGCGCTCGGCGCTTGAGTACGCTGAACGGCTGGCCAACCTCGCTGCACAAGTGAGCGATCAGATGCTGCTGGTGATGCGCGCCTACGTCGAAAAGCCGCGCACCACCGTGGGTTGGAAGGGCCTGGCCTATGACCCGCTGCTTGATGGCAGCGATGACATGGCTCAGGGGCTGACGCTGTCGCGGGAGTTGATGCTGGACATGCTGCGGCTGGGCTTGCCGGTCGCCACGGAAATCCTGCAACCCATGGCCGCCGGTTACTTCGATGATCTATTGAGCTGGGTTGCCATCGGCGCGCGCACCACGGAATCGCAGATCCATAGGGAAATGGCCAGCGGCCTGGCAATACCTGTGGGGTTCAAAAATGGCACGGATGGCGGCGTCGCAGTCGCCAGCGATGCCATGCGCTCTGCCGCCCATGGTCATCGTCATTTCGGCATCGACCAGCAGGGCCATCCGGCGATCATCGAAACCCAGGGCAACCGCTACACCCACATTGTCCTGCGCGGCGGGCACCACGGCCCCAACTACGATCAGCACAGCGTGAGCCAGATAAGGGCCGGCCTGACCAGGCACCGGATCGCGGAGCGAATCATGGTCGATTGCAGTCACGCCAACAGCGGCAAAGACCCGCTTCGTCAGCCTCTGGTGTTCAATGACGTGCTTGAGCAGCGCCTGCAAGGTGATCGCTCTTTGATTGGCATGATGCTGGAAAGCCATCTGTTTGAGGGGGCCCAGCCCATCAGCGATTCCATGCGCTATGGGGTTTCGGTGACCGACGGTTGTCTGGGCTGGCAGGCGACCGAGGAGCTGTTGCGAGGTGCTGTCCAGCGCCTGCGCTACCGATAAGCAGCGCGGCTGCCGGGTCAGATAAAGATGAAGCTTGGTGAGCGGGTGGCTTTGGACAGGCACTCGCCAGGAACTTTTATCGCAAATGCGTCCCTTAATCCGGTAGGCTCTTTCTTTTTTTTGACAGGAGTAATTCCCAATGCCTAAAGCCACTGCCCGCCACATCCTTGTTTCCAGCGAAGAAAAGTGCAACGAACTCAAGGCTCAGATCGAAGGCGGTGCTGATTTTGCTGAAGTTGCGAAATCCAACTCCAGCTGCCCTTCCAGCCGCCAAGGCGGCGATCTGGGTTCGTTTGGCCCAGGCCAGATGGTCAAGGAATTCGACACCGTAGTATTCAGCGCGCCGGTCAACGAGGTTCAAGGCCCGGTGAAAACCCAGTTCGGCTATCACCTGCTGGAAGTCACCAGCCGCCAGGATTGATCCCAGGCTGATGATCACAAAAACGGCCCGCTGAAAAGCGGGCCGTTTTTGTTTGACCGCAAAGTAGATGGTGCGGGCGCTGCAGGGGCAATCGGGTGTTACGCCGGTCAACTCTCAGCAAAACAGAACTGACCAGGCCGATTGGAATACTTTGTGCGAGAGCGTCGGATGAGAAGATCATCAATCGACAGATAACCCCCCTTCGCGAGTAAGCTCGCTCTCACAGGTGCGCTGTATGCAGCGCAGCGTCTGCCGGGGATCTCCTGCAGGATCGCGGTGTGCCTGAATTAACGGCAACCCGGTGGAACGGCGCTGGCATTGCTGGCATCTTGGCGGCGCCATCATCTGGTCACGGCGCATCATCTGGTTACAAAGGTGCCTGGGTTCCGGTACCTTGTTTTTGCTCAGCTTCATCACCCATACCCTCAACCCTGATATTCGCCTGCGGACATCAGTCAGGATTCGTGTAATGCGTTTTGCTTCTCTTTCGCTGATCGCTGTCGTGCTGGTCCTGGCTACAGGTCCGCAACTTTCATTTGCTGACGGACAACATGCGCTGACGGTCTATGGCGAACCGCCGCGCTATCCCGCCGATTTCAAGCATTTCGACTATGTCAATCCGGATGCCCCCAAAGTCGGCAGCATGCGCCGCTCGGCCCAGGAAATCGGTCAGTTTGATCACCTGTTGCCCTACATCGACAAAGGCACCGGCGTGTCTCAGATCAGCGGCATGCTGTATTCGCCTCTGGCAGTCCGCTCGCTGGATGAGCCTTACACCGTGTACGGGCTGGTGGCACAGAAGATGGAGCGCAGCGCCGATGGCATGTCGCTGCGGTTTTACCTCAACCCCCAGGCGCGGTTCGCCGATGGCTCGCCGATTACTGCCCAGGACGTGCGCTACACCTACGATTTGCTCATGACCCAGGGCAGTCTGTCCTACCGGACCGAGTTTCAGGACGTCAAAGGCGTGGAGGTCGAGTCGCCGACCCAGGTGCGTTTTGACTTCAAAAGCAACCAGAGCCGCACCCTGCCGCTGGATCTTGCCTCCCTGCCGGTGTTGCCCGAACACTGGTGGAAAACCCGCGACTTTGCCGCTGGCGGCGGCTTTGAAGCCCCGCTGGGCAGTGGCCCGTATCGAGTCGCCAAGGTTGATCCAGGACGCAGCATCACCTTCGCGCGCAACCCGGACTGGTGGGCCAGGGATTTGCCTGTCAATCGTGGCCTGTACAACTTCGACACGTTCAGCATCGAGTATTTTGGCGACACCGACGTTGCTCGCCAGGTCCTCAAAGGTGGCGCCTACGACTACAACCGCGAATACTCGGCGACCGCCTATTCAATCCTTTATGACAGCCCGGCGCTGACTGACGGCCTGTTACAGAAAGCCCACCTGGCCAAGGGCGCCGTTCAAAGTTCCCAAGGCTTCGTATTCAACCTGGACCGGCCGATGTTTCAGGATCGCCGCGTGCGTCAGGCGCTAGCCATGCTCTGGGACTTCGAATGGACCAACCGGCAGATGATGCGCAACATGTACATCCGCCAGAACAGCTACTTTTCCAATTCGTCCCTGGCGGCCACCGACCTACCGACGCCTGCCGAGCTGAAAATCCTTGAACCGCTGCGGGACAAGGTTGCGCCGCAGGTTTTCGACAGCGTCTTCCATACTCCGAAAACCGACGGCAGCGGCTTCATCCGCGACAAACAGCTGCAGGCCCTTGCGCTGCTCGAAGAGGCCGGCTGGAAGCCCCAAGGCGATCATCTGGTCAACGCCAGGGGCGAACCGCTGAACTTTACCTTTCTCAACGCGCAGGCCGGTTTCGAAAAAATTCTGCTGCCTTACAAGCGCAACCTCGCACAGATCGGCGTGGGCTTTGATATCCGCCGCATTGATTCGGCCCAGTACCTGAACCGGGTCATGGCCCGAGACTACGACATGATCGTGACCGGTTATGCGGTATCCACCTCGCCGGGGATGGAGCTGTACAACAATTTTGGCTCCAAAGGCGCCCGCGACCCAGGCTCAAGCAACTACATGGTGCTCCAGGATCCTGCCGTGGATGCCTTGATTGGCGGGCTGGTCGCTGCAGACCAGAAGTCGACGATGGTGGATTACGCCCATTGCCTGGATCGGGTCCTGCAATGGGGTTACTACTGGATCCCCAATTATTATCCGCCCGGTTCGTCGACCGTCTGGTGGAACCGCTTCGGCATCCCCAAGGTGCAAGCCAGCAACGCCGAAGCCATCGAAACCTGGTGGGAGGTGAGCCCCGTACCGCTGACCAACGAGCAATTCGCGGCCAAACGTGGCGCCTCGGCCATCGCTTCGGAGATGAAGTAAATGCTCGGTTATCTCCTGCGACGGCTGTTGCTGATCATCCCCACTTTGTTGTGCATTCTGCTGGTCAACTTTTTCATCGTGCAGGCTGCTCCCGGCGGTCCGGTCGAGCAGGCCATCGCCAAGCTGCAAGGTATTGGCGGCGCGACCGCCAGTGTCGGCAGCGCGGGCACCGAGACGCTCAGCAGCAGCCCTTCACGGGCGGCACGCGGGCTGGATCCCAAGCTCCTCAAGGAAATCGAGCACCAATACGGGTTCGACAAACCGCTGCATGAACGCTTGTGGCTGATGTTGAAAAACTACGCACAGCTGGATTTCGGCAACAGCTTCTTCAGGGGCGCCAGCGTCACTGATCTGATCCTGCAGAAGATGCCTGTGTCTATTTCCCTGGGGTTATGGGCCACCCTGCTGACGTATCTGATTTCCATCCCGCTGGGCATTCGCAAAGCGGTCCGCCATGGTAGCCAGTTCGATATCTGGAGCAGCACCGCGATCATCATCGGCTACGCCATGCCAGCGTTTCTTTTTGCCATGCTGCTGATTGTGGTCTTCGCTGGCGGCACTTCGCTGCACTGGTTCCCGGTCCGCGGGCTGGTGTCGGAAAATTTCGAAGAGATGAGCATGACGGGCAAGATCGCCGATTATTTCTGGCACTTGGTGCTGCCCGTTGCCTCGCTGGTAATTGGCGGCTTTGCGACGCTGACCATTCTCACCAAGAACTCTTTCCTCAACGAGGTGACTCGCCAATACGTGGTGACGGCCAGGGCCAAAGGTCTCTCCGAGCGACGGGTGTTGTACGGCCATGTGTTTCGCAACGCGATGCTGCTGGTGGTGGCTGGCATTCCTCAGGCGTTCATCAGTGTGTTTTTTGCCGGTTCCCTGCTGATCGAAGTGATTTTCTCTCTGGATGGCCTGGGCCGCATGAGTTACGAGGCTGCCGTGTCCCGCGATTACCCGGTGGTGTTCGGCTCGCTGTTCATCTTCACGCTGTTCGGCTTGCTGATCAAACTGGTCGGTGACATCTGCTACACCCTGGTCGATCCGCGAATCGATTTCAGCGCGAGGAACGCATGATGCGCAGACTTTCTCCGCTGGCCCGACGCCGTCTCGATCGTTTCCGCAGCAATCGCCGAGGCTGGTGGTCGCTGTGGCTGTTTTGCGGGTTGTTTGTCTTGAGCCTGGGCGGCGAGCTGATCGCCAACGACAAACCGCTGGTGGTCAGTTATCAGGGCTCGCTGTATTTTCCGGCCCTCAAGCGCTACACCGAACAGGAATTTGGCGGCCAACTGCCGTTCCAGCCCGATTACCGCAGTGAGTATGTTCGTCAGCTGATCGGCAAATCAGGTGGCTGGATGCTCTTCCCGCCGATCCCGTTCAGTGACGACACGCCCAACTACGACTTGAATCGCCCGGCCCCCAGTCCGCCGTCCAGTGAAAACTGGCTGGGCACCGACGACCAGGCCAGGGATGTATTGGCCCGGGTTATTTTCGGGGCGCGTGTCTCGATTCTGTTTGCCCTGGCCCTGACCGCCATCAGCGCGCTGATCGGCATCACCGCCGGGGCACTGCAGGGTTACTACGGCGGCTGGATTGATCTGCTCGGTCAACGGCTGCTTGAAGTGTGGTCGGGTTTACCGGTGCTTTACCTGCTGATTATTCTGTCCGGTTTCGTTGAGCCCAATTTCTGGTGGCTGCTGGGCATCATGGCGCTGTTTTCATGGCTGGCATTGGTGGATGTGGTGCGGGCCGAGTTTCTGCGGGGCCGCAATCTGGAGTACGTCAAGGCTGCGAGGGCGCTGGGCCTGGGCGACCGCACGGTGATCGTGCGGCACATCTTGCCCAATGCCATGAACGCAACGCTGAGCTATCTGCCGTTCATTCTTACCGGGGCCATATCCACCCTGACCGCGCTGGATTTTCTCGGTTTCGGGATGCCCGCAGGCAGCGCGTCGCTGGGTGAACTGATCGCCCAGGGCAAGCAGAACCTGCAGGCGCCATGGCTGGGTCTGACGGCGTTTTTCACCCTGGCGCTTATTCTGTCGCTGCTGGTTTTCATTGGCGAGGCGCTGCGTGATGCCTTTGACCCGAGGTCTTGATATGTCAGACAACCTGATCGAAATCCGCGACCTGAGCGTCGCCTTCAACGGTCAGACCGTGGTCAGCAACCTGAGCCTGGATATCCTGCCGGGAGAATGTCTGGCGCTGGTGGGCGAGTCCGGCTCGGGTAAGTCGGTGACCGCGCACTCGATCCTGCAACTGCTGCCCACCACGGGAACCGTGAGCACTGGCAGCATTACTTATCGCGGCCAGCAACTGCTCGGTGCCGACGGCAAGACCTTGCGCGAGCTGCGCGGTAACCGCATCGCGATGATTTTTCAGGAGCCGATGACCTCCCTCAACCCGCTGCATACGGTGGCCAAACAGATCGGCGAAACTTTGCTGCTGCACAAGGGCATGACCGGCCGCAGCGCGCAAAAACGCATTCTCGAACTGCTCGAACTGGTGGGCATCCAGCATCCGCAAAAACGCCTCAAGGCGTACCCCCACCAATTGTCCGGCGGGCAGCGCCAGCGGGTCATGATCGCCATGGCCCTGGCCTGCGAGCCAGAGCTGTTGATCGCCGATGAGCCAACCACGGCTCTGGACGTGACCGTGCAGCGCAAAATCCTGCTGTTGCTCAAGCAATTGCAGCAGCGCCTGAACATGTCGCTGTTGCTGATCAGCCATGATCTGAATCTGGTGCACAGCATCGCTCAGCGGGTGTGCGTGATGCGTGCCGGTGAAATCGTCGAGCAGTCCAACTGCCACTCACTGTTCAAGCAGCCGCAACATCCGTACAGCAAACTGCTGCTCGATGCCGAACCTGCCGGCGAGCCGTTGCCTCGCGACAGTCGGGAAAAGGTTCTGGAGGTCGACAACTTACGGGTCTGGTTCTCTCTGGGCGGCGGGATCCTGCGGCGGCACAAGGAATACCTCAAGGCGGTAGATGACATCAGCCTGAGTATCGAGCGCGGCAAAACCCTTGGAATTGTCGGTGAGTCCGGCTCGGGCAAGTCGACACTTGGTCAGGCAATCCTGCGTCTTCTCGAATCGCGTGGCAGTATCCGCTTTCAGGGTCAGAGCCTGGACGGCCTGAATCAGAAGCAGATGCGACCCTGGCGCAAACAGATGCAAGTGGTGTTTCAGGATCCCTATGGCAGTCTCAGTCCACGCATGTCGGTGGCGCAGATCATCAGTGAAGGGCTTGAAGTCCACAGCCAGCTTGACCCGGTGCAATGTGAAGTCGAGGTGATTCGCGTCCTGGAGGAAGTCGGTATCGACCCGCAAAGTCGGCATCGCTACCCTCACGAATTTTCCGGTGGCCAGCGTCAGCGGATCGCAATCGCCCGGGCGCTGGTGCTCAAACCCGCGCTGATCCTTCTGGACGAGCCTACCTCGGCACTGGATCGAACCGTGCAGAAACAAGTGGTGGCATTGCTGCGCCAACTGCAGGAAAAACACGGCCTGACGTATTTATTCATCAGTCACGATCTGGCCGTGGTCAAAGCCCTTGCTCACGAGGTGATTGTGGTCAAGGACGGAAAAGTCGTCGAGCGTGGCGCCAGCCACGACCTGTTCGACGCGCCACAGCATCCTTACACCCGGGAATTGCTGGCGGCGGCACATCCGGGCTTTAGCTGAAAAAGGGCATTCTGTGCGGCCAGACGCCGGTTTCAAAGAACGGAACCCTCGATGACAGACCCGATGAAAGATCCGATGAAAGAAAGCCACAGCCTCAATGATTACCTGCGCGTCAGACAGCTGGCCATTCGCTCGCTGTTCGAGATCATCGAGCAATCCAGCGAGGGCACGGTGATCGTCGACAAGGACGCCAATATCGTCTGGATCAACGAACGCTACGCCCGGCGTTTTGGCCTCCAGGACTCCAGCGTTGCCCTGGGTCAGCCCTGTGAGAAGGTCATCCCCGGCAGCCTGTTGCGCCAGGTCGCGACCAATGGCAGGCCGATTCTGCTGGACATGATGGACACCGCCAAGGATCCGCTGGTGGTGATGCGCCTGCCTATTCATGACGACGCAGGCGCGCTGATCGGCGCGATTGGTTTCGCCCTGTTCGGTGAATTGCAGGCCCTCTCACCGCTACTCAAGCGTTACCTGAGCATGCAGGAAGAACTGGCCTCGACGCGCTCGCTGTTGCGCGAGCGTCAGGCCAAGTACAGCTTTGCCCATTTCATCGGTACCAGCGCCGCCAGCCTGGAAGTCAAACGTCGGGCCCGGCGCAGCGCCAGCGCCGATTCCCCGGTGTTGTTGCTGGGCGAGACCGGGACCGGCAAGGAATTGCTGGCCCACGCGATCCATAGTGCCTCGCCTCGGGCACACAAAGCCTTTGTCAGCATCAACAGTGCCGCGATCCCGGAAACCTTGCTCGAAGCAGAGTTTTTCGGCACTGCGCCAGGTGCGTTTACCGGTGCGGATCGAAAGGCCCGGCCCGGCAAGCTGCAGATCGCTCAGGGCGGCACCTTGTTCCTCGATGAAATCGGCGACATGCCGCTGCCCCTGCAAAGCAAGCTGCTGCGGGTGCTGCAAGAAAAGGAATACGAGCCCGTGGGCTCCAATCAGGTGGTCAAAAGTGATATCCGGCTGATTGCGGCCACCTCGACCGACCTGGAAGCGGCCATCAAGCGCGGTGAGTTTCGGGCAGACCTGTATTACCGCCTGAGTGTGCTGCCGATCCAGGTTCCGCCGTTACGTGAGCGGCTGGATGATTTGCCCGCACTCAGCGAAGCCATTCTCGAAGAACTGCGCAGCCAGCACGAACTGGAGACCAGCGCCCTGGCCCTGTTGGCGCAGCACGCCTGGCCCGGCAACATTCGCGAGTTGCGCAACGTCCTGGAGCGCGCCGCCCTGCTCAGTGACGATCTGGTACTCGATGCGAGGCAAATCCACGCCGCGATCGGCAATCTGCTCCCGCTGCCCTGTGCTGCCAGCTTCGCACAGGGTCCGGCGACTTTTGAAACCTTCGCTCAGGCTCGCCAGCGCTTTGACCGGCAAATCATTGAACAGGCACTGCTGCAATGTGCCGGCAATGTGGTCAATGCCGCGAACCAGCTGGGGTTGGGCCGCTCGACGCTCTACAAGAAGATGGCTGCCCTGGGCATTGCCGAGTCTCCATAACGAGACAACAGTCTCGGTAACGGGATCGCTTGCCCCCGGTAGCCAACTGCTCTGGTGCGGGGCTCGCGATAGCGCCCTGTGAGCAGCCCGTGCCAGCAGCTGTGCGCTTAGTCTCCGGATAGAGACTTCAGCGTCTAAGATGCCGTTTCGGACCATAACAAACTCTTTAAAATCAATGGCTTGTCTATTTGGCACGAAAACCGCTAAAGCGTTTGTGCGGCACCGCCGCGGCCGAAAACAATAACAATATGCCGACAGATTCCAGCGAGCCATACAGAGCGCCTTCGGCAGCCTCTGAGTTCGCAGGACTCCCAGGCCAGGAGACACTCAATGAGTGTGATCATCGCCTTGGCAGCCCTCGCGCTGTTGATGCTTGCTGCATACCGTGGCTACAGCGTTATCCTCTTTGCTCCCATCGCCGCCATGGGCGCGGTACTCCTCACCGATCCGTCCGCCGTAGCGCCCGCCTTCACCGGCGTGTTCATGGACAAGATGGTCGGCTTCATCAAACTGTACTTTCCGGTTTTCCTGCTGGGTGCGGTATTTGGCAAGCTGATTGAGCTGTCCGGCTTTTCCCGTGCGATTGTGGCTGCCGCCATCGGCGTATTGGGTACCCGGCAGGCGATGCTGGTGATTGTGCTGGTCTGCGCGTTACTGACCTATGGCGGCGTGTCGCTGTTCGTGGTGGTCTTCGCGGTCTACCCGTTCGCAGCCGAGATGTTTCGCCAGAGCAATATTCCCAAGCGGCTGATCCCGGCGACGATTGCTCTGGGCGCGTTCTCATTCACCATGGACGCCCTGCCCGGCACGCCACAGATCCAGAACATTATCCCGACCACTTTTTTCAACACCACGGCCTGGGCTGCACCCTGGCTGGGGGTGATCGGCACGATTTTCGTGTTCTGCGCCGGCATGCTCTACCTGCAACGCCAGCGCAACAAGGCGCAACGCGCCGGCGAGGGTTACGGCACAGAGCTGCGCAACGAACCGGAAACCGCCGAAGACATCAAGCTGCCCAATCCGTGGATAGCCCTATCACCGTTGCTGTTGGTGGGCGTCATGAACCTGCTGTTCACTTGGTGGATTCCTCAGTGGTACGGCAAGACCCACACCCTGGCATTGCCGGGCATGGCCACCCCTGTACAGACCGAGGTCGCCAAACTGACCGCCATCTGGGCGGTAGAAGCGGCGCTGCTGGTGGGCATTCTGATGGTCCTGGCGTTTGGCTTCACCGCCATCCGCAGCCGACTCGCAGAAGGCAGCAAGAGCGCGGTCAGTGGTGCGCTGCTCGCCGCGATGAACACCGCGTCCGAGTACGGCTTTGGTGCAGTCATCGCGTCGCTACCAGGATTTCTGGTGTTGGCAGACTGGCTGAAAAATATTCCCAATCCGCTGGTCAACGAGGCCATCACCGTCACCTTGCTGGCCGGGATTACCGGTTCCGCTTCGGGCGGCATGAGCATCGCACTGGCGGCCATGTCCAACACCTTCATCAGCGCCGCCAACGCAGCGAATATTCCTCTGGAAGTCCTGCACCGCGTAGCGGCCATGGCCAGCGGCGGCATGGACACCCTGCCGCACAACGGCGCAGTGATCACCTTGCTGGCCGTCACCGGGCTGACCCACCGCGAGGCTTACAAAGACATCTTTGGCATCACCATCATCAAGACCCTGGCGGTCTTTGTGGTGATTGGCACCTTCTACGCCACTGGCATTGTGTGAGGCACTGATTATGAGTCTGCAAGGCAAAACGGCACTGGTTACCGGTTCCACCAGCGGGATCGGCCTGGGTATCGCTCTGAGTCTGGCCCAAGCCGGGGCGGACCTGATCCTCAATGGCTTTGGCGACGCAACGACCGTGGTCGCCGAGGTGGCGAAATTCGGCGGCAAGGTGGGCCACCACCCGGCCGACGTCAGCAAGCCTGAGGAAATCGCCGAGATGATCGCCTATGCCCAGCGAGAGTTTGGCGGTGTGGACATCCTGGTCAACAACGCGGGTATCCAGCACGTGGATGCGGTCGAAGCGTTCCCTGTGGAGCGTTGGGACTCGATCATCGCCATTAACCTGTCTTCGGTGTTCCACAGCACCCGCCTCTGCCTGCCCGGCATGCGCAGCAAAAACTGGGGACGGATCGTCAATATTGCGTCGGTGCACGGCCTGGTGGGCTCCACTGGCAAAGCAGCCTACGTGGCGGCCAAGCATGGTGTCATCGGACTGACCAAAGTCGTCGGCCTGGAAACGGCAACCACGCCGATTACCTGCAACGCCATCTGCCCTGGATGGGTGCTGACGCCTCTGGTGCAGCAACAGATCGACGACCGCGCGGCCGTCAGCGGCGACGCTGCCCAGGCCCGCCACGACCTGCTGGCCGAGAAGCAACCCTCTCTGGAGTTCGTGACCCCATCGCAATTGGGCGAGTTGGTGTTGTTCCTGTGCAGCGAGGCTGGCGGCCAGGTGCGTGGCGCGGCGTGGAATATTGATGGGGGGTGGTTGGCGAGGTAATGGCTCGATGTCCTGTACCCACGGTTCCTGTAGGAGCTGCCGGAGGCTGCGAACAGCGGCGGGTCATACAAACCGCCTTCGCTACAGGACCGTGGTGTGTCTGACATGACGCGAACCTTGTAGGAGCCAACTTGTTGGCGAGGCGATAGTCCTGCATTGCTAGTGATTGCGCCTCGCAAACAAGTTCGCTCCTTGTATGTCTGTAGCTTCGGCGAATCAGAGTGGTGTGCCTCGAATCGGGTACCGACTCAGCATTCAGGTGCCGCTGAGTCAGGTTCCGTCCTGACGGCCGGGTCACTTTTGTTTCGACAAAAGTAATCCATGGTTACTTTTGACTGGGCCGGCATTCCGGCTGTTCAAAAGTGAGGTGCCGTAAGGGCGCAAAGGTGAATCAGCGTCACCGTCGCTGCCGGATATACATGGTATTAGGGCACTTCCAACAGAGTATCTACAGAGGGTCGTGCCACTGCCGTCTAGCTCTGCCCGCCCTGATCCCCTTCATCCACCAACCCCCAATCCGAAGGTCGGTTGGTGCCCACCGGCGCCGCCGGTGCGACCGTTGGCGCTGCGGTCACGCCTTCGCCATGCAGCTTGAGGCGCAGGCGCAGGTTGTTTTTCGAGTCGGCATATTTCACCGCCTCCTCTTCACTGATGATCCCGCCAGCGGTCAGCTCGAACAGCGCGCTGTCAAAAGTCTGCATGCCCAGATGGCCAGACTTTTCCATGATGCCCTTCAGATCATTCAACTGGTTGCGCTGGATCAGGTCGCGAATGGTCGGCGTGCCCATCATCACTTCAACGGCAGCCCGGCGCTTGCCATCCAGAGTTTTGACCAGACGCTGGGAGACAAACGCCTTGAGGTTGTTGCTCAGGTCATGCAGTAACTGCTCGCGGCGTTCTTCCGGAAAGAAATTGATGATCCGGTCCAGCGCCTGGTTGGCATTGTTGGCGTGCAGGGTCGAAATCGCCAGGTGCCCGGTGTCGGCAAATGCCAGGGCGTGCTCCATGGTTTCCCGGTCGCGAATTTCGCCAATCAGGATCACGTCGGGGGCCTGACGCAGGGTGTTTTTCAACGCAGCGTGAAAACTGCGGGTATCGACGCCGACTTCACGCTGGTTGACGATGGATTTCTTGTGGCGGTGGATGAATTCCACCGGGTCCTCGATGGTGATGATGTGCCCGCTGGCATTGCTGTTGCGGTAGTCAATGAGTGACGCCAGGGACGTCGACTTGCCGGAACCCGTGGCGCCCACGAACAACACCAGTCCGTGTTTTTCCATGATCACATCCAGCAGCACCGGCGGCAGATGCAGGTCCTCGAACTTGGGAATATCGAGTTTGATATTGCGCGCCACGATGGAAACTTCGTTGCGCTGCATGAAGATGTTGATCCGAAAGCGCCCGATCCCGGCCATGGACACTGCAAGGTTCATCTCCAGCTCACGGTGGAAATCCAGCTGTTGCTCCTTGTCCATCAAGCCCTGGGCAATCTCGGCGACCTGCCCGGGTTTGAATTTTTCCGTGCCGAGGGGTTTGAGCACCCCGTTGAATTTGGCACAAGGCGGTGCGCCGGTAGACAGATAAAGGTCCGATCCATCCTGGCTGGCCAGAATCTTCAACAACGCCGGGAAATCCATAAGCAACACCGCATGAATGATTGGACTGATAGACAGACTGTACTGACTGCGACCTTCGCCCCGAACAACCGTTCATGGCGAAGCTGCATAGCTTGGCGGCAGAACGGTGCCGGACGCAATCACTGATCCATAGGGTTTTGCAACACGCGGCCAATTGACGATACGAGGTAAGGCCACACGCTTGAGCCTGTGTGATAATGGCCGCCGTTTTTATTCAGGCCCCACTCATGAAAGCCCAAGCCCGCCACATTCTGGTGAAAACCGCCGAAGAGGCAGAACAACTCAGACAGCGCATTGCCAAGGGCGAAGCCTTCGACGTGCTGGCCAAAAAGCATTCCACCTGCCCCTCCGGCAAACGCGGCGGCGATCTGGGCGAGGTCAGGCCAGGGCAGATGGTCGGCGCGATTGATCAGGTGATCTTCAAAAAACCGCTGCGTACGGTGCACGGGCCGATCAAGAGCAAGTTTGGCTACCATCTGGTCCAGGTGTTTTACCGGGATTGATCCACACCTGACTCAGAGGCCCGGCATCGCACTGTTGGCGATCAAGGCGCCGGGGTGCTGGATGACCACACTCGCCAGCCGATGCCCCGCTTCGGCCGCCTGAACCGGGCCAAGCCCGCGCAAGCGCATGGCCAGATAGGCGGCGCTGAATGAGTCGCCCGCAGCGGTGCTGTCGATTACCCGCGTCACCGGCTGCGCCGCGATCTCGTGACGCTCTACCCCGGCATCGTTCACGCATTCCACCAGGCAACTGCGCGAGCCACGCTTGACCACCACTTCGCTGATGCCTGCTTGCCGATAAACCGCCAGCACCTGTTCGCTGTCGGCGTAGCCAAACAGTGCCTGTTCATCCTCCTCGGTGAGCAGCGCAATATCGACACAAGGCAAAAACGCCTGGTAAGCGGCTCGGGCCTGCTCAACCGACCGCCAGAGTCGGGGTCGGTAATTGTTGTCGAACGCCACCCGAGTGCCCTGCGCGCGAGCCTTGTGCAGCGCCGCCAGCAAGCGCTCGCGGCCCACTTCACCGAGCACGGCAAGGGTAATGCCGCTCAGATAAAGCACGTCATACTCCGCCAGCGAAGCCAGTACCGCGTCGCCACCCGGCGTGGTGAAGCAGTCGCGCACCGCCGCTTCATTGCGCCAGTAAAGAAAACGCCGCTCGCCGTTTGCATCAGTCTGGATGCAATACAACCCAGGCAACCGGCCCGGCAGGCGTTGCACTTTGCCAAGCCCGACGCCTTCCTGTGCCCAGCTCTGGCACATGGCATCGCTGAAGCTGTCGTCGCCCAGTGCCGTTACATAATCGACCTGAGCGCCGCCCTTGAGCAGGCGCGCCAGGTAGACCGCGGTATTGAGGGTATCGCCGCCGAAGCTCTGTTGCAGACTGCCGTTGGCATGCTGCTGCAACTCGATCATGCATTCGCCGATCAAGGCGATTCGTGGCTGACTGTGAGTGATGAGTTCGCTCATGCCCGAGGCTCTCTAGTGGGGACTGCGTGGGTTAAAAGCAGGTGGCGAAGGATTCAATGACTTGCAGCTGCTCATCCACCAGGCAACCTGAGCGCCACTTGTCGAACGTCAGGCAGGGATGAGAGGAGCCAAAGGCAATGATGTCGCCGACCTTCAACTCGCACCCCGCAGCGAAGGTCATGAACGCGTGCTGGTCCATTACCGCCGTCACGCTGCAGGCACTGATGTCGTGGCCCTGGCCCTGCACTACTCCGGCTGCGTAGCGGCGCAACGGGTTGGGCAGCCCCGCGTCGTAGGCCACGTCGCGCTTACCCATGGCGATCACCGCCAGACCGGGCTCCGGCAGCGACTGCACATGCGCCCAGATTTCCATGGCCGGTTGCAAGCCTTCAGTCAGATCACTACGGCGGTCGAGCACGCAGCATTGCGCCTCTTTATAGATGCCATGGTCATGCACCACATAGCTGCCCGGGCGCAACACCGCGAGGAATCGCTCGCGTACCTGCTGCTCATCAAACGCCTCGGCGATCAGGTCGTACCAGGCCGATCCCGACGCCGTGACGATGGGCCGGGCCAGCGCAAACGCGCCCTGATCCTGCAACTGCACCGCAAGTCGCACCAGCGATGCCGCGAACTCACGGATGCCGCTGACCGCCTGCTCGCCGTGGATCACGCCTTCGTAGCCTTCAATGCCGGTCAGGGCCAACGCCGGTTGCGCGGCGATGGCAGCCGCCAGCGCCAATACTTGCTGTTCGCTGCGGCAACCACAGCGGCCGCCCACCACGCCGTATTCGATCATCACGTTCAGGCGCAGGCCACGGGCGGCGAAAAACTCACCCAAAGCCGCGACGTTGTCCGGGTGGTCGACCATACAGTGAAAATCAAACATCGAGTCCGAGAGCATCTCGGCAATCAGCGCCATATTCGGCGCACCCACCAGTTGGTTAGCCATCAGTATCCGACGTACGCCGTGCGCATAGGCCGCGCGAGTCTGAACAGCGGTCGCCAGGGTCATGCCCCACGCGCCCTCTTCCAGTTGCCTGCGAAACAGCGCCGGGACCATGCTGGTTTTACCGTGGGGCGCAAGCTCCGCGCCGCTGTTGCTGACGAAGGTCTGCATCCAGCGAATGTTGTGTTCCAGCGCCTGGCGGTGGATGACCAGCGCAGGCAGGCTGACATCACGCACCATGAAGTCGCCCGGCGTCGCTGCGCCCTTTTCTACCTTTGCGATACTCATCAGGTTCTCCAGATTGTTGTTATTCATGGCGGTCACTCATTAAGGCGGCGCGCAAGCCCGTTGGCACTGTCAATCAATACCTGGCGGTAGGCGCTGTAGTGGTTTTTCGCATCTTCACGGGGTGCAACGATGCACAGCGTGGCAATGCACACTCCGTGGCTGTCCTTGACCGGGGCCGCGAAACAGTGGGTGAAGGTGTCGGCAACGCTGTCGAAGGAAAAGAAACCCTCCTCCCCGGCCTTGCGGATTTCGGCAAGAAATGTCGACATGGGCAAACGCTCGCCAGCGGGCAGAACAAAATCATCCTCGTCAATCAGCTCGGCGATGGCTTCATCAGACAGATGCGCCAGCAACAAGCGGCCCGAAGCGGTCCACGGGATCGGCGCGTTTTCACCGATATTCGAAGAAATGCGAAAGTGCCGTTCGCCCTCCTGCATCAGCGCCACGGTGTACTTGCGCCCGTTGAGCAGGCACATCTGCGCGGTTTCCCGGGTCTGCCTGACGATATCGTCAAGGCTGCGCTGGGCTTCACGGGTGAAGTCAAAATGGCGTAGATGCGCCTGACCGAGAAAGTACAACTGGCGACCCAGATACACATGGCCTTGAACACCCACCGGCTCAAGGATGCGCCGCTCCAGCAATGCCGCCACCAGCTCGTAGACCGTGGACTTGGGGCTGTCGATGCCCTTGGCAATCTCATTGGGCCGCAGCGGCGCGCCCTGTTCCTTGAGGTAATCAAGGATATCGAACGCCCGGTCCAGGCCGCGTGCCCGGCGTTTTATGCTGTCTTCAGTCATGGCTGCCTCAACGGTTGCGCTCGCCGCGGCGATTTACGATTTCTTTTTGTAGGCAATGCAATCAATCTCGACCTTGCAGTCGACCATCATGCTCGCCTGCACACAGGCCCGGGCCGGGGCGTGTTCGGGTTTGAAGTACTCACCAAAAACCTTGTTGAAGCTCCAGAAATCCCGCGGATCCTCAAGCCACACGCCGACGCGCACCACATCCTCAAGCCCGTAACCGGCTTCGGTGAGGATAGCCACCAGGTTGTCCAGGGTCTTGCGCGTTTGCTCGACGATGCCGCCGACGATGATTTCACCTTCATGAGCCGGAACCTGGCCGGACACATGCAGCCAGCCGTCGGCTTGCACTGCCCGGGCGAAGGGACGCGGCTGACCGCCACCGGCGAGGCTGCCAGCGCCGTAACGAATGATGCTCATGGTGTTTCTCCCTGTAAAAGATGGTTCAAATCAACCGGCATTCCGCTATAGCGGATTGATATCTGCAATAGCGGAACAATCTTTGAGTCTGCCACAAGCCCGCCGCGAAAAAAACAACACGCTGGGTTGATAATGGTCTACCGGACCACAGGTAAGCTTGCTTTCGAGCAGCTAAGCTGCACCCCAACCGGCATCTTCAAGTTGCCAGCAAAAACGGAGATCCAATGGCCCTTGCAGAACACCCGCATCAAGTAGCACTGGAAAAATTCCTCGCGGGGCATCCCGAGCTTGAACAGGAACTCGCGCGCCTTAACCCACTTGCCGCGCAGGCGGCGGGCTTGACTCGCGAGCAATACCGGGAAGAACGTTTGCACGAAGCGTTTGAAGAAGAGGCCGAGCGGCTGGGTTTGTTTGCCTGGGAGCTGACGTTGCAGCTGACCGCTGAAAGTCCCGAGGCCTACGATGCCCAACGTAGAGAGGTGCACAAGGAGGTTGCGCAGATGGCTGGGATGGAATGGACGCAGTACTGCGAAATGAATGGTTTGAAGCCTTGAGGCAGATGACCGTTCGTCGTGCTCAAGGGCACGCCGCCATTAAACCGCTGACCAACATCAGGTACTGCTCATAAATAGGAGACGCACCATGATGAAGTCAAAGATGACTAGCCTGATGTTGGCAGGACTGCTTTCCATCTCTTTCGGGTCCGCGTTTGCTGCGGGCGAATCCGGCACTGGTCCTGTAAAACCTGAAACCGGCGGCGTGCAGAGCGGCTCTGCCATGCCACCTGGCAGCCACCCCGCTCCGCCGAGCGGCAGCACCAAGAAGGCCGACGCTTACGGCCGCAGCTCCGATTCGGGCGCGGGCAAATCCACTGACGGTGGCACGACCGGCAGCGCCGTCGGTAAAACCGGCGGTCCGAACAAGAACGGTCCTAATGGTACCGGCGGTGGCGCGGCAGGCTCGGACGACAACTGAGTCTCAGGCGCAGCAAAAGGCCCGGTTCATACCGGGCCTTTTTTTGCGTCAACCTTTGATTCGATTACAGCAACAACTCAAAGACACGTCGCCAAGGCAGCCCCACGTCGTTCCGCCGACTGGCTGGAGGGCGGCGCAAAATAGCTCACCGCAGACCCTGCCCCCGCAGGCTTCACGTCGACAAAGAATTCGGCACCGGTGTTGTAAATGGTAAAGCCATCCTTGCCCGACTGCATGAACGCATCCGCCTCGGTCCCCAGCAACGCCTCATCCTGCCAGGCATATTCGATGCACTGGGCGACGACCGCAGCAGCCTTGTGGCTTGAATAGGATTTGTAGGCGCCACCCAGCCGCGCTTGGTTCGACGGCGAGGTGCAGCCTGCCAGTACCGCGAGGGACAGCGCTGCAGGGACCAACGCTGTAGTCAAAAGCTTCATGACATTCCTTGGGATAAAGAAAGCGATTCTACACGGGTCGGGCCTGGCGCATGGCTAAGCAGGCGCCATTGCCGACACTCACGCTTCGGTCAGTTGCTCCTGGTATTCCTTGACGTACTGGCCCGCCAGAGACTCTTTCTGTTTTTCATCAAGGATCTTGCCCGCCATCTGGAAAAACTTCTGCTCTTCTTCCTTCAGGTGATGATGGACCTTCTCGGAAAGCTTCTTCGCCGTCGCCAGCCAGCTTGGGCTGGACATCTCGGTTTCATCCAGCTCTTCCATCATCTCGTCCATCTCGTGATGTTCGGAAATGGCATGGCGGCTCAGGTCAATGCCTTTGTCGTGCTCCATCAGCGGAATATAGAAAAAACGCTCTTCAGCCGTTTCATGCGCCTGCAGCTCTGCCTTTAGTTGCTTGTAGGCCTCTACGCGCTCGGCATTGTCGCCGTGGGTCTGGACCAGAATGTCGGCATAGTTACGCTGGCGTTCATGGCTTTCGCGCAAGGCTTCAAAAATATTCACGGGCTGTACTCCAGAGACTGGCTTCCCATGTGGAAGCGACTCCTACTAGACAGCTGCACGAGAATGGCAGTTCAACATTATTGCGGGGGTATGGGGAGTGGTTGAAAATGGCGCCCCGAAGGATGAGTCAATCAGAGGGACAGAGGATGTTGCAAGACGACCGCCAATACCTGGAGCTTGAAAAGCTTCAGATTCAGAGCCGTAAGCTGGTCGCTGAAACCCGCAAGCTTCTGGCAGAAGAAAAAAGCTGAAGCGAGAAGCATTCTGGTACCCCTATCTGGTCTGCGCAGGTCTGATCACGGCAGCGAGTGCAATCATCAATCTGCTTTCCAAGGCCTGATGGAGTACAGATAAGCCCTGGGCTTGAGTTGTGATCGCGATAGGTACACATTATTGCGAGCGGCGGTCATAGCACCTCCCATCTGTAAAAAGGATCGATCATGAATACCTCTCAAGAAAGCAAAAGCAATGACAGGCTTTTGAGCCGTGAACTTGCCGAGCTTGATGTGTTGATGAGCACCAAAGAGTCGTTTGCCAAGCGTATCGGCTTGCTGCCATTTGCGGCAGGCGGGGTGTCTGCAGCGGCAGCGCTGGTTGTCATTCAACTCATGACTCACCAGTAAATCCCCCCTCTGAGCCCCTTTGCTTTCGGGGGCCTGCATACCGCCATACAACTGTCGCCTCACCTATGCGACAATGCGCGCCAAATTCGGCATGTATCCCGCATTCATTTCCAGTCATCCGGCCCCTTGTGTCGCAGATGCTGGCTAGATATGGCCCAGAGAATGGCCTCGAAACCGGGTCTCAGTGACTCGGTACGCAGAGACGAAAACGGGTATCAAATCGGTATCGGCTGCTTACAGCCAACCCCAAGTTATTGAAAGGTAAGGTAATTGATCTCCACAGCTAACATCACCATGCAGTTTGGCGCCAAACCCCTGTTCGAGAATGTCTCGGTCAAGTTCGGTGCCGGTAACCGTTACGGCCTGATCGGCGCCAACGGCTGCGGCAAGTCCACTTTCATGAAGATTCTGGGCGGCGATCTGGAGCCTTCGGGTGGGCAGGTGATGCTTGAGCCGAATGTGCGCCTGGGTAAATTGCGCCAGGATCAGTTCGCCTACGAAGAATTCACGGTGCTCGACACCGTGATCATGGGTCACGAAGAGCTGTGGAAGGTCAAGGCCGAGCGCGATCGTATCTACTCGCTGCCGGAAATGAGCGAAGAAGACGGCATGGCCGTGGCCGAGCTGGAAACCGAGTTCGCCGAGATGGACGGCTACACCGCCGAGTCCCGTGCCGGTGAATTGCTGCTGGGCCTGGGTATCGGCATCGAGCAACACTTCGGCCCGATGAGCGAAGTGTCGCCGGGCTGGAAGCTGCGGGTATTGCTGGCTCAGGCGCTGTTTTCCGATCCTGAAGTGCTGCTCCTCGACGAGCCGACCAACCACTTGGACATCAACACCATTCGCTGGCTGGAAAACATCCTGACCCAGCGTAACAGCCTGATGATCATCATCTCTCACGACCGTCACTTCCTGAACAGCGTGTGCACTCACATGGCTGACCTGGATTACGGCGAGTTGCGCCTGTTCCCGGGCAACTACGACGAGTACATGACCGTGGCGACCCAGTCCCGCGAGCAACTGCTGTCGGACAACGCCAAGAAGAAAGCGCAGATCACCGAGCTGCAATCGTTCGTCAGCCGCTTTTCGGCCAACGCCTCGAAAGCCAAGCAGGCCACTTCGCGGGCCAAGGCGATCGACAAGATCCAGCTGGCCGAGGTCAAGCCCTCGAGCCGCGTCAGCCCGTTCATTCGTTTCGAGCAAACCAAGAAGCTGCATCGTCAGGCGGTCATCGTCGAGCGCATGGCCAAAGGCTTTGACGGCAAACCGCTGTTCAAGGACTTCAGCTTCCAGATTGAAGCCGGCGAGCGCGTGGCAATCATCGGCCCGAACGGTATCGGTAAAACCACCCTGTTGCGCACCCTGGTCAACGAGCTGACCCCGGATGCCGGTAGCGTCAAGTGGACCGACGCCGCAGAGCTGGGTTACTACGCTCAGGACCACGCTCACGACTTCGAAGACGACGTGACGCTGTTCGACTGGATGGGTCAGTGGACTCAGGGCGAGCAAATGATCCGTGGCACCCTGGGCCGCATGCTGTTCTCCAACGACGAGATTCAGAAGTCGGTCAAGGTGATCTCCGGTGGTGAGCAAGGCCGCATGCTCTTCGGCAAGCTGATCCTGCAAAAGCCTAACGTGCTGATCATGGACGAACCGACCAACCACCTGGACATGGAATCCATCGAAGCACTGAACCTGGCGCTGGAAAACTACCCAGGTACGCTGGTCTTCGTCAGCCACGACCGCGAGTTCGTTTCGTCCCTGGCGACGCGCATCATCGAGCTGAGTCCAAGCGGCGTGACCGATTTCAGCGGCACCTACGACGATTACCTGCGCAGCCAGGGTGTGGTGTTCTGATAACCGTCAGAATGCAGCACCGGGATGTGCGGTAGAAATGCAGAATCTGTGGGGGTGAATGCGTCAGTACTTTCAGCAAAGAGGTATCGACGGTACTGGCCTCTTCGCGAATGAATTCGCTCCCACAGTTAAGCGTCAAAGTTTGAGCTCAAGTGCCAACAAAAAGCCCGGTCAGTTGACCGGGCTTTTTGCTTTCAAGATGTGGTTATTTAAGCTGCAACACCTCGATCCACAACGCCCCTTTGCCCGACGCCGCTTCACTGGTGCGTTTCAGGGCACCCTTCTCGCCTACCGCGTAAACGCCCACTTTCTCGGCCTTCTCGCCGGTTACCAGCAGCCACTTGCCGTTCGGTGAAAAGGCGATATTGCGCGGCTGTTTTTCTGCGACTGGATAATTGTCCAGGAAGCTGAGGGCACCTGTTGCACTGTCCACGGCAAACGCCGACACCGAACTGGTGGTGCGCTCGGTCATCAGCAGCAGTTTGCCATCCGGCGACAGGCGCAAGTCTGCGGCCCAGATGCGCGGGGTGGGGTCATCCTTCAAGTCATTGTTGCTGGCATTGCGAACCTCGCCATGAACCAGCTTGAGGCGGTCGGGAATACCGCTGGCCATGCCCTTCTGAGTCAGCGCACCGGTTTTGTCGTCAATCGCAAAGGCGGTCACCGTGCCGCTCATCTCGCCCACCACATACAGGTATTTGCCGTCGCTGGAGAACGCCAGGTGCCGCGGTCCGGTTTTCGCCGGTACGCTGACAAACCCTGTGCCGATCGGCGTCAATGCACCGCTTTTGGCATCCAGGCTGTATTGCAGCACGTGATCGGCGCCGAGATTGCCGACATAGGCGAAACGGTTGCTCGGGTCAGTGCGCACCGAATGAGCATGGGGTCCGGTCTTGTAGGTATGGATTTTCTCGTCCGGTTTATAAGCCTGGTCGATGGCCTGTACGGTAACGGCATCCGCACCATAGGACGCGCCCATCAGGAAATGCCCGCTGCGATCGGTCGACAGATACGCCAGGCTTTCAGCCAACGGGCCGCGGGAAGCTTCGGTCAGATGGCCATTTTTAGGGTCGATATTGAAACCGACCACCTGAAATGGCTTGACCCGCAAAGCCGCGAACAACACTTTGCCGTCAGGGGTGATGGCCATCGGGTTGACCATGTCACCGGCCTTGGTCTGTTCGATGAGGCTCAGATCGCCGTTGGTTTCATCCAGTTGATACTGGGAGATCATCCCGTCACCCGGGCTGGAAATGTAAGCGAAGGTCGAAGCCTGTGCGTGCATGCTGAGCCCGTAGATGACTGCTGCGGCCAATAGGAGAGGTTTGTTCACGTTATTTCCTTATTGTTATGGTTGTGATCAGTCATCCTATGACTAGTAGAAAAATACGGCAATTGCTGATTGCTCGATTGTCGAAGATAGATCGTTAGCCTGCTTTCTTTTGCGTCCTGCTCTTGCCATGATGGGCCACTCCCCACCGCCCGCCAGCGAAAGAGCCCCATGTCAGCTGCCACCCTGCCCCCCAGAAACGCTCAGCCCAGTTCATTGACCGTGACGTTGCAGATCGTTTCGATTGTCTTCTACACCTTTGTTGCCTTCCTGTGTATCGGCCTGCCGATTGCCGTATTGCCGGGGTATGTGCATGACCAACTGGGCTTCAGTGCAGTCATCGCAGGTCTGACCATTGGCTCGCAATACCTGGCCACCCTGCTCAGCCGCCCCATGGCCGGGAAAATCTGCGACACCATCGGCACCAAGCTTGCGGTGGTCTACGGTATGTCGGGGATCGCCCTGAGTGGCGTATTGACCTTTGCTGCGGCGATGTTTGAACACCTGCCGACGACCAGCCTGGTCATTCTGATTATTTCCCGCCTGCTGCTCGGTGTGTCCCAGGGGCTGATCGGCGTGGGCAGCATCAGTTGGTGCATCGGCAAAGTCGGGCCTGAACACACGGCGCGGGCGATTTCGTGGAACGGTATCGCGTCCTACGGCGCCATCGCCATCGGTGCTCCTCTGGGTTATGTGATGAGTCAGGCGCTGGGTTTCTTCACGCTGGGCATTGCGCTGACGGTCATGGCCTCGCTGGCTTTGCTGGTGATCCGCAAACAAGCCTCGGTGCCCGTCCTCAAAGGCGAGCGCTTGCCGTTCTGGTCAGTGTTCGGACGTATTGCGCCCTATGGCCTTAGCCTGACGCTGGCATCTATCGGCTATGGCACGCTGACCACCTTCATTACCCTGTTCTATGTCAGCAGAGGCTGGGAAGGTGCGGCCTGGTGCCTGAGCGTGTTCGGCGTGTGCTTTATCGCCGCGCGGCTGCTGTTCATCAACGCGATAAACCGACTGGGCGGCTATACCTCGGCGATCCTGTGCATGGGCGTCGAAACCCTTGGTCTGGTGTTGTTGTGGCTGGCGCCCAGCACCGGGTTCGCGTTGACCGGCGCTGGCCTGACCGGCCTCGGGCTGTCGCTGGTGTACCCGGCGCTGGGTGTCGAAGCCATCAAACAAGTGCCGCCGACCAGTCGCAGCGCGGGCTTGAGTGCCTATGCCGTGTTTTTTGATCTGGCGCTGGCGATTGCCGGTCCAATCATGGGTGCCATTGCGCTGGGCATGGGTTATTCATCGATCTTTTTCTTTGCCTCTTTGTTGGCCCTGCTCGGGCTGGGCCTGACGGTCATGCTCTCCAGAAGGGCACGGCGCTGACGGCGCTCCCGAGTAAAAAAGATGAACTGCCATAGCCCGTGTCAGTCCGACGTACATACCCCGTGTGAAGGAGAATGTGCGTGCCCCCGGATCCAGCTGGCTTGAATGCCGACGTAGTGGACATCACCGATCTGCCGGACATCCATCGCCTGCGTGTGTTGACGGTCAATACGCACAAGGGTTTCACGGCCCTGAACCGACGCTTCATTCTGCCTGAGCTGCGCGAAGCGGTGCGCGCCACCAGCGCTGACCTGGTGTTCCTGCAGGAGGTGCAAGGCAGTCACGAGCGCCACGCCTCGCGCCACCACGACTGGCCTGACACCCCGCACTATGAATTTCTCGCCGATAGCATGTGGAGCGACTTTGCCTATGGCCGCAACGCCGTCTATCCCGACGGCCATCACGGCAACGCGCTGCTTTCCAAATACCCGATCCTGCAGCATCGCAACCTGGACATCTCCATCACTGGCCCTGAGCGGCGCGGCTTGTTGCATTGCGTATTACAGGTGCCTGGCCACGACGAAGTACATGCCATTTGCGTGCACTTGAGCCTGCTCGAAAGCCATCGCCAGTTGCAGTTGGACCTGCTGTGCAAACTGCTTGATTCCCTGCCCAGCCATGCGCCGGTAATCATCGCCGGGGACTTCAATGACTGGCAGCTGCGCGGCAACACGCGCCTGGCCCAGTGCGACTACCTGCATGAAGCCTTTGAGCGACATCACGGCCTGCTCGCCAAGACCTATCCTGCACGCTTTCCGATGCTGCGCCTTGACCGCGTCTACCTGCGCAATGCGACCAGCCATGAGCCCAGGATTCTGGGTAATAAGCCGTGGACGCACCTTTCCGACCACTTGCCATTGGCGGTGGAAGTGCAGTTGTAATCGCATCCTGACAAACCAGGATCCCCTGTGGTGGCCGTGCTTGACCGCGATGCAGGCGCACTGGTTTTTCAGCTCAATCACCGAGCCCCTATCGCGGGCAAGCCTCGCTCCAGCAGATAATCG
Source organism: Pseudomonas viridiflava (assembly GCF_900601905.1). Taxonomy (GTDB): domain Bacteria; phylum Pseudomonadota; class Gammaproteobacteria; order Pseudomonadales; family Pseudomonadaceae; genus Aquipseudomonas. The sequence continues at coordinate 464,282 of NZ_UWFA01000383.1, read as the reverse complement.
CATGCCTGTTGTAGCTGGGCTGAGCCGCAGCCCCTGACAGCCGGGAACCTTGTGGGAGCGGTGCTTGCCCGCGATGCAGGCGCACTGATTTTCAGCTAAATCACCGAGACCTTAGCGCGGGCAAGCCTCGCTCCAACAGACAATTGCATGCATCAACCCTCGCTTGGCTTGGGCTTGAGAATCAGCACCGCCAGCGGTGGCAGGTTCAGAGCCAGGGACACCGGCATGCCATGCCCCTTGATTGCATCCGCATGCACCCCGCCACCGTTACCGATATTCGAACCGGCGTACATTTCAGCGTCGCTGTTGAGCAGCTCCACCCAATCGCCGCCGTAAGGCACGCCAACGCGATAGCCTTCACGAGGCACGGGCGTCAGGTTGGCAACCACCAGCAACGGCTCGCCTTCCTTGCTCCAGCGCAGATAGGCAAACACGCTGTTGGCCGAGTCATCACCGATCAGCCACTGGAAACCCATCGGCTCGGTATCGCGCTCGTGCAGGGCCTTCTCTTCGCGGTAGACCCGGTTGAGATCGCTCACCAGCTTTTTAACGCCAATATGCTCGGCATATTGCAGCAGGTACCAGTCCAGTTGCTCGTCGTGGTTCCACTCGCGCCACTGACCAAACTCGCAGCCCATGAACAACAACTTCTTGCCCGGATGGGTCCACATGAACGTCAGGTAAGCACGCAGGTTGGCGAACTTCTGCCAGCGATCACCAGGCATCTTGTCAATCAGCGAATGCTTGCCGTGGACCACTTCGTCGTGGGAAATCGGCAGAATGAATCTTTCCGACCAGGCGTACATCAGGCCAAAACTCAGTTCGCTGTGATGGTGCGCACGATGGATGGGGTCCTGTTGCATGTAATGCAGCGTGTCATGCATCCAGCCCATGTTCCATTTGTAGGCAAAACCCAGCCCGCCCTGTTGTGTGCTCTGGCTGACGCCCGGCCAGGCGGTGGACTCCTCGGCGATGATCAGCGCACCCGGCACTTCCAGTGCCACTACATCATTGAGGTGGCGCAGGAAATCGATGGCTTCCAGGTTTTCGCGACCGCCGAAACGGTTAGGCACCCACTCGCCTGCCTTGCGCGAGTAGTCGCGGTACAACATCGACGCCACGGCATCGACCCGCAGGCCGTCAATGTGGAAATGCTTGAGCCAGTGCAGCCCCGAAGCCAGCATGAATCCGTGGACTTCAGTGCGGCCCAGGTTGTAAATCAGCGTGTCCCAGTCCTGGTGAAAACCTTCCTGCGGGTTGGCGTATTCATACAGGGCCGTGCCATCGAACTGCGCCAGACCGTGAGTATCGGTCGGGAAATGCGCCGGTACCCAGTCGAGGATCACGCCGATTTCCGCCTGGTGACAGGCATTGACGAACGCCGCGAAGTCTTCAGGCGAGCCGTAACGCGCAGTGGGTGCAAATTGCGCCAACAACTGGTAACCCCAGGAACCTCCGAACGGGTGCTCCATGATCGGCATCAGTTCGATATGGGTGAACCCCAGTTCCTTGATGTACGGGATCAGGCGGTCACCCAGTTCGCGCCAGTTGTATTGGCGCCACTGGGTCCCGTCTTCGTTCTGCTCCATCTGCCAGGAACCGGCGTGCAGCTCGTAAATCGACAGCGGGGCACTGGCCTCGTGCCGGCTGGCCCGCGACTGCAGCCATTGGTCGTCCTGCCACTCGAACTGCAGCGGCGCGGCAACCTTGGAGGCCGTGTCGGGCGGCAGGGTGGTGGCTAACGCCATCGGGTCGGACTTGAGCGGCAGAATGCCGTGAGCCCCGAGGATTTCAAATTTGTACAGCTCACCGGCCTGCAGGCGCGGCACAAAGATTTCCCATACGCCAGTCGGGTGGCGCATGCGCATCGGGTGGCGGCGGCCATCCCAGTTGTTGAAGCCGCCCACCACTGAAACCCGGCGGGCATTGGGTGCCCAGACCGAGAAGCGCACGCCGTCAACGCCATCGACGTTTTTCAGCTGGGCGCCCAGGCAACTGCTCAGATCCCGGTGATTGCCTTCGGCGAACAGATACAAATCCATTTCACCGAGCAATGGGCCAAAGCTGTAAGGGTCTTCAGTGATCTGCTCACCACCCGCCCAGTTGATTTTCAACAGGTAGGGCTGCACGTCCGGGAAGCGCCCGACGAAAAAGCCCGGCACTTCGCTCATCTCCAGCGCGCCCAGTTCATGCCCGCGATCGCGGGCCAATACCGTCACGCTCAGGGCATTGGGCAGATAAGCCCGGATGATCTGACCATTGGCGCCATCCCCGTGGGGGCCGAGAATGGAGAACGGATCACGGTGTTCGGCACGGATCAATGCATCCATGTCTACAGTGGCGGGCATCAAACGTGGGCCCGCACCAGTTTTGTCAGGCGCATTCATCAAGACTCTCCATCAGACAGGTTCAGCAGTCCACGCAAGCCTTGCAACGGCACGGCTAACCAGCTCGGGCGGTTTCTGGCTTCGTAGACTACTTCATAAGCGGTTTTTTCCAGGGTAAACAATTCCAGCGCAGCGCTTTCACCCTTGGCGTCTTTCCAGGCGTGAGCAATGTCGACCGTGGCCGAGCGATAACCCTCGATAAAGGCAGCGCGAGCCTGGCTTAAATACGTATCGGCAACTCGACGTCGTGCGGCGCTGGCCTCAGGCGAGGTGTCGACACTTTGCGCACTGCGCACGGCCATGGCCGCAGCGTAGTCGAACGAACGCAGTACGCCGCTGACATCTTTGAACGGGCTGTACTTGGCGCGACGTTCCTCAACCGAGCGAGCCGGTTCACCTTCGAAGTCGATCAGATAAGCATCGCCCTTGACCACCAGAACCTGGCCCAGGTGCAAATCGCCATGTACCCGAATCCGCAGGCCACCCACCGAACGCTTGGCCAATGACTGCACATGAGCCAGGACCTTCTTGCGGTTGGCCAGCAGGTCGTTGACCAGTTTCTGATCCACCGCCTCCAGGGACGATTTGTTCTGCTCCAGCAGCTGCAAAGCGTAATCCATCTGCTCGGCAACGCTTTTACCGGACGCCTGGCTATCCTTGGCGCTGGTAACTTCCACAGCAAAGTCGGGGTTATCCGTGGAAGCCGCCAGTACCTTGTGCATCTCGCCCAGACGCAGGCCGAGGTTAGCCGCAAAGTCTGCCAACTCCAGCAAGGCGTTGTAATGCTGTTCCTGGCCGGAAATCCCGTGAGACATCTCGTCGCGCACGGCCCGCTCAAGGTTGTTCTGAGTCCACTCCCAGGCATCGCCCTGGTTGCTCAGGTAACCCTGGGCAATCATCAGCAGATTGTGCTCGCCGTCGTTACCCACCCGAACCACAGAGCCCAACAGCGGTGAAATATGCTGATACCCGGCATGGGTGAGAAATGCGCCCATCTCCAGTTCAGGGTGAACACCGGGGCTGACCCGACGCAGCATCTTGAGCACCAGACTGCCACCAACCACCACCGAACTGTTGGACTGTTCGGCAGACAGATAACGCACCTCGGACTCATTGCTGAGCGCCAGTGGCTCTAGGAACGACGTGTGCTCGAAGCGCAACTCGCCGTCGTTGCTTGGCAGCACGGTTTGCACCTGCATGCCATGCACCACCGCACGAATGAAGGTTTCCAGGGTGAACGCGTCGGTAATCAACCCTACCTGGCGGCCACGACGCACTCGCGCCAACGCCAGTTGCTGCGGCAAGGCGCTGCTGATGTCATCTTCGCCGAGCAGACCGAACGGCAACTGATAGCGAGCGGTCTGCCCGCCAGAAGTGACCTCTATCTCGCTGAGCAACACGGGATGCGCGGCATCGCCGAAACGAACCGCGTAAGCGATATGGACGTTGTCGATGGCCTGGTCCTTGGAAGCGAACCAGCGACGTTTGGGCAGATACAACGCCAGGGAGTTTTGCTCCATGGTGCTGCGCAGTGGCTCATCGAGCAATTCTTCGAGACGTTTTTTCAGGACCATGGTCGGGAAGTCCGGCATGCTCTGCGCAGGTTCCACATGCCAGCTGGGCATCTGGTTTTCTGACGCAAGCAGGAACCAATAGAAACCATAGGGCGGCAACGTCAGCAGGTAATTCAGCTGCCCTATGGGCGGGAAGGCGCTGCCGCCGAGCATCTCCACCGGCACCGTGCCGGCATAACTGGAAAGTTCGAGTTCGGCAGCCTGAGATGCACTGGAGACGTTGGCCACGCAGAGAATGATCTCGGTGTGCCCATCGGGTCCGGTGTACTCACGGGTGTAGGCCAGAATCCGGCGATTGCTTGGCGACAGCATCTTCAATACGCCACGCCCAAAGGCTTTCTGTTGCTTGCGCACCGCCAGCATGCGCCGATTCCAGTTAAGCAGGGAATGCGGATCATTGTGCTGGGTTTCGACGTTGACCGACTGGAAGCCGTACAGCGGATCCATGATCGGCGGCAGCACCAGGCTGGCCGGGTCGGCTCGCGAGAAGCCGCCGTTGCGGTCGATGGACCACTGCATCGGCGTGCGCACACCGTCGCGGTCGCCAAGGTAAATGTTGTCGCCCATGCCGATTTCGTCGCCGTAATACAGGGTCGGCGTACCGGGCATAGACAGCAGCATGCTGTTGAGCAGCTCGACCCGACGCCGGTCGCGCTCCACCAGCGGCGCCAGACGACGGCGAATGCCCAGGTTGATTCGGGCACGACGGTCGGCGGCGTAGTAATTCCACAGATAATCGCGTTCGCGATCGGTGACCATTTCCAGCGTCAGCTCATCATGGTTGCGCAGGAAGATCGCCCACTGGCAGTTAGCCGGGATTTCCGGGGTCTGACGCAGGATGTCGGTGATCGGAAAGCGGTCTTCCTGAGCCAGGGCCATGTACATGCGCGGCATCAGCGGAAAGTGGAACGCCATGTGGCATTCGTCGCCATCCTGGCCCTTGGTGTCGCCGAAATACAGCTGCGTGTCTTCCGGCCACTGATTGGCTTCGGCCAGCAACATGCGGTCCGGGTAGTTGGCGTCGATTTCGGCACGGATCTTCTTGAGGACCGCGTGGGTCTCGGGCAGGTTCTCGTTGTTGGTGCCATCGCGCTCGATCAGGTACGGAATCGCATCAAGACGCAGGCCGTCGATGCCCATGTCCAGCCAGTAACGCATCACCTCCAGCACAGCCTCCATGACCTGCGGGTTATCGAAGTTCAGGTCTGGCTGGTGGGAATAGAACCGGTGCCAGAAATACTGCTCAGCCACCGGATCCCAGGTCCAGTTGGACTTTTCGGTGTCGAGAAAGATGATCCGCGTGCCGTCGTACTTGTGGTCAGTATCGGACCAGACATAGAAATCCCGTGCCTTGGAGCCCTTCTTCGCCGCCCGCGCTTTCTGGAACCAGGGATGCTGGTCCGAGGTGTGGTTGATGACCAGCTCGGTGATGACCCGCAAACCCCGCTTATGGGCCTCGGCGATGAATTTCTTCGCATCGGCCATGGTCCCGTAATCGCTGTGCACACCGCGATAGTCGGCAATGTCGTAGCCGTCATCGCGCCGCGGCGAAGGGTAGAACGGCAACAGCCAGATGGTGTTGACGCCCAGTTCCGCAATGTAATCGAGTTTGGAAATCAGGCCGGGAAAATCACCGATGCCATCGTTGTTCGAGTCGAAAAACGACTTCACGTGTACCTGATAAATCACTGCATCCTTGTACCAGAGCGGGTCCTTGATGAATGCCGCGCTCTTGGGTTTCTTCGCCATGTTAGATGCCCTGCTGCTAGATCGTGGACTGGATACGCCAGATGCCGAACGGCTGGTAAGACGGGTCAATGCGCATGTACTGGTTCTTGCCGTACCAGGTCCAGCGGTGTCCGGTCATCAGGTCCTCTCCGGAAGTCGCTGCGTCGTCTGGCAGACCCATCTCCCACAGTGGCAACTCAAAGCCCGCTTCCTGAGGGTTGAACGGATCGAGGCTGACCGCCACCAGGATGAAATTGCTGCCGTCGGCACTGCGCTTGCCGAAATACAGGATGTTGTCGTTGTAAGCCGCGTAGAGCTTCAAACCCAGGTGGGTCTGCAAGGCCGGGTTCTGACGGCGAATGCGATTGAGCTGGGCGATTTCGGCAATGATGTTGCCGGGCGCGGTGAAGTCCCGAGGGCGAATCTCGTACTTTTCCGAGTCCAGGTATTCTTCCTTGCCTAACACCGGCGCGGACTCGCACAGTTCAAACCCGGAGTACATGCCCCAGAGGCCGGAGCCCATGGTCGCCAGCGCCGCGCGAATCAGGAAGCCGGCCCGGCCGGAATCGTGAAGGAAGTGCGGGTTGATGTCCGGCGTGTTGACGAAGAAATTCGGGCGGTAGCAGTCGCGCCAAGGGGTTTCATTGAGCTGGGTGAAATACTCCGACAGCTCGGCCTTGGTGTTGCGCCAAGTGAAATAGGTGTAGCTCTGGGAATACCCGACTTTGCCCAGGCGCGCCATCATGGCCGGCTTGGTGAAGGCTTCAGCCAGGAACATGACGTCAGGGTGCTGGCTGCGAATATCGGCAATCATCCACTGCCAGAACGGCAAGGGCTTGGTGTGCGGGTTGTCGACGCGGAAGATCTTCACACCCTCTTCCACCCAGCCGAGTACCACATCGCGCAACTCCAGCCACAGACTCGGAACGGCATCCGGGGCGTAGAAATCGACGTTGACGATGTCCTGGTATTTCTTCGGCGGGTTTTCCGCGTACCGGATGGTGCCGTCCGGGCGCCATGTGAACCAGCCCGGGTGCTGCTTGAGCCACGGGTGGTCCTGGGAACACTGGATGGCGAAGTCCAGGGCGATCTCCAGACCATGCTCGGCTGCAGCAGCGACCAGATTGCGGAAGTCTTCGCGGCTGCCCAATTGCGGGTGAATAGCCTCGTGGCCACCCTCTTCACTGCCGATGGCATACGGACTGCCCACGTCATCCGGTCCTGCCGTCAGGGAATTGTTAGGCCCCTTGCGATGGGCGCGGCCGATCGGATGGATCGGCGGGAAATACAGCACGTCAAAGCCCATGTCGCGAATCATCGGCAAACGGCTGTGCACGTCATTGAAGGTGCCGTGACGCTTGGCATCGTCGGTAATGGAGCGCGGAAACAGTTCATACCAGCTGGCGAACTGGGCCAGCTCGCGCTCAACGTCCAGCGGGAACTCGACGCTGCGGCTCAAAAACGCACGGTTGTCGGCCTGGCTCATCAACGCAGCGGTCTGGCTGTTGAGCAGCACTTCTACCTTGCCCTCACCGTCGGCACGCTCCAGCTCACCCAACACCTGATGAATCTGCTGTTGCAGTTCACCCTCGCTGCGCGCGGCCGCGTGTTCGAGGTGGATGCGGCCCTCGGTCAGTTCAAGCTCAATGGCTACGCCTGCACCAAACTTCTTCTCCAGTTCGTAGCGATAACTGCCGAACTGATCGATCCAGGCTTCAAGCTGGAACACATAGCGGCTGACGCTATCCGGGACGAACTCGCCGCTCCAGCTGTCATTGCCCAGCTCTTGCAAGGGAGCCGTATGCCAGTGCTCTTCATCGGCCGCCCGCCAGCGCACGTGCACCGCCATCTTGTCGTGACCATCGGCGTACACCTTGCTGGTCACTGTGACCGGCTGACCGGCAATCGCCTTGGCCGCAAACAGACCTTCGTCGATCACCGGCGCGGTGTCTTCGATCACGATTCGCGGCAACTGCAGGGCTTGGGTCAAAGGTATAGGTCGAGTCGGGTGTGGAACTTCGCGGGCCAGGGAATCCGGGCCATATGGCTGATCAACTGTATTCATCGAGCATCACTCCTCACGCCCCAGGGACGCTCCTGTGCAATCCATGCAGTGAAAGATGTTGGCAGCCGCCCAGTGGCCACTGCCCAGTAAACGTTGTCCGGCCGCGTCTGGTCCACACGACAAATCCGGCCTACTGGTTTCCGAGCGGTGGCGCAGGTGAAAAGTTCAAAGAGGTTTTTGTGCTCAGGAGCGAGCATAGGTGAGAGTTGGCGAGGCTTCCTGGCTCAAGGCTGGAATTTGGCAAAACCGTCCCTAGGTGGGACAAGGCCTGCTGGAGCGAGGCTTGCCCGCAAATCAGCCACACCGGGCCGTCAGGCAGCTCGCGCATCGTTCATCGCGAGCAGGCTCGGTTCTACCGAATGCGCAATGGTTTGAATTATTCACCCGCGCCTGAAGTCAAAAACCTCAGCAACCCACTGAACGAGGTGCAGCCGATGAGTCTTCCGATCCCTCCAGAAACGCCCGATCCGATGATCGATGACCCGGCGCTGCCGGTGCCCCCGCCGGACCAGGAACCGCCGCCCACCATGCCGCCGGTGATACCGGTGGGCGACCCTCCGGCAGAGGAGCCTCCGGCAACGCTCGGCGATGACCTGGCCCGTAAACAAGGCAGAGACCTGCCCGGCTAGCCAGGCATGGACGGCTCAGGGTTTTTCCGAGCCGTCCTTCTTGTGTTCATTCTGCTCAGGGGGGTCAAGTTTGCCGACAATGGCGGGAACGACGCTCAAAATGCCCAGCGCCAGCACCGTACTCAGTACCGCCGTCGCTTCACGTCCCATACCCGCTGCGATTCCGATCGCCGCCGTCATCCACAGACCTGCTGATGTGGTCAGGCCTTTGACCTGATCGGTACGCTGCGCCCGGTCCTTGAGGATGGTGCCTGCACCGAGGAACCCGATCCCGGCCACAATTCCCTGGATCACCCGGCTCAATCCTGCGTCATCCACCCCTGCCATGTGCGGCGCCAGCACAAACAACGCTGCGCCCATAGCCACCAGCATATGAGTACGAACGCCTGCTGCCTTGCCCCTGTGCTCGCGTTCAAACCCCAGAATCCCGCCCAGCACCGCTGCAAGCACCAGCCGCACCGTGACCCGGGTCATCTGCGACGCATCAGTGATATCAGAAAATTCCGACTGCAATGTTTCCCAGACTTCTTCCCACCATGGACTCATTGTTGCTCCTTTGCTTAATGCTCCTCGCTTGGAAGACATGCTTCAGCGAGAAGCGCAACGACCGAAAGTCCGGGATTTGACGTCTGGGAAACGGGTTAGTGCCCCTTGAATTGCGGCTCGCGCTTGTCGATGAAGGCAGCCATGCCCTCCTTCTGGTCTTCACAGGCAAAGGCGGCATGGAACACGCGTCGCTCGAAACGGATGCCTTCGGCCAGGCTGACTTCAAAGGCGCGGTTGACGCTTTCCTTGATCATCATCGCCACCGGCAGGGATTTTTGGGCAATAGAGGCTGCCACTTGCAAGGCCTCGTCCAGCAACTGGGCAGCGGGCAGGATCCGGGCGACCAGACCGGCCCGTTCGGCTTCCACGGCGTCCATCAGCCGCCCGGTCAGGCACATTTCCATGGCCTTGGCCTTGCCCACTGCGCGAGTCAGGCGCTGTGTGCCGCCCATGCCCGGCAGCACCCCCAGCTTGATCTCCGGCTGACCAAAGCGGGCGTTGTCGGCCGCGAGGATAAAGTCGCACATCAGCGCCAGCTCGCAGCCGCCACCTAAGGCAAAGCCTGCGACCGCCGCAATCATCGGCGTGCGGCGATTGGCCACTCGGTCGCTTTCGCTGAACAGGTCGTCCAGGTAAATCTGCGGGTACGTGAGCTGGGCCATTTCCTTGATATCGGCGCCCGCAGCGAAGGCTTTGCCGGAACCGGTCAGCACGATGCAACCAATTGTGCGATCAGCGTCCAATTGATCCAGCGCATGGTTCAATTCGCCGATCAATTGCGCGTTGAGCGCATTCAGGGCGCCAGGACGATTGAGTGTGATCAGCCCAACTTGTTCTCGAATCTCTAGCAGAATAGTCTCGTAAACCATTGAAATATAACTCCTTATGCCACGACACGAATCTAATAAATCACTTTAACTACGTCACCTAACCGTCTGATAAAAGACTATTCAAGCCGTTCGATGGCAACTGCCGTGGCTTCTCCACCTCCAATGCAAATCGCGGCAACGCCCCGGCGCAGCTGCTTGCGTTGCAGTGCGTGCAGCAGCGTGACCAGGATTCGCGCACCTGACGCCCCAATCGGGTGACCAAGGGCACAGGCACCGCCGTGGACATTGACCTTGTCGTGAGGCAGCTGGAGCTGAGTCATGGTGGCCAGGGCTACCACTGCAAACGCTTCATTAATCTCAAATAAATCAACCTGTTCCAGCCTCCAATTGATGCGATGCATCAGGTTTTTGATGGCGCCGATCGGAGCGGTTGGAAACAGCGCTGGCTCATCAGCGAAGTCCGCATGACCGTGGATGATGGCTAAAGGCTTCAAGCCAAGTCGCTCGGCGGTCGAACGGCGCATCAGAATCAGCGCTGCGGCGCCATCGGAGATCGAGCTGGCGTTGGCGGCGGTCACCGTTCCGCCGTCGCGGAAAGCGGGCTTCAACGCAGGGATTTTTTCGGGCCGGGCTTTTGGCGGCTGTTCGTCCTGGCTGACCTGTTGCTGCTCCTTGCCGACCGTCACCTGCAGCGGCACGATTTCGGCATCGAAGCCGCCATTGCCCATGGCTTGGCGGGCGCGGGTCAGCGAGGCTAACGCGTAGGCATCCTGCACTTCACGACTCAAGCCCTGGGCTTGCGCGCAGTCCTCGGCGTAGGTCCCCATGAGCCGACCCGGTTCGTAGGCATCTTCCAGACCATCCAGAAACATGTGATCCAGCACCCGGCCGTGCCCCATCCGATAGCCACTGCGGGCGCGATCCAGCAGATACGGAGCGTTGGACATGCTTTCCATGCCACCGGCGACCACCGCCTGCGCGCTGCCAGCAAGCAGCATGTCATGGCCGAGGATCACGGCTTGCATGCCCGAGCCGCACATCTTGTTCAAGGTCGTACACGGCGTAGAAGTGGGCAGCCCTGCCCCCAGCGCCGCTTGCCGGGCGGGTGCCTGGCCCAGACCTGCGGATAACACGCAGCCAAACAGCACCTGATCCACCTCTGCAGGTGCCAGGTTGATCCGTTCGACCGCGGCACGGATGGCCGCTGCCCCCAGCTGCGGGGCGCTCAGGCTTTTCAATTCACCCTGGAAGCCGCCCATGGGCGTGCGCACGGCGCTGACAATCACTACAGGATCATCAAGGTTCGTCGCGTTTTGACTCGACATGATCTTCTCCTCGGCCTTGCGGCTCAGCGGGCGGCCATGCGCAAGGCACCATCCAGGCGGATAACCTCGCCATTGAGCATGGGGTTTTCAATGATGTGCCGGACCAGCGCTGCGTATTCATCAGGCTTGCCCAGCCGCGGCGGGAACGGCACACCTGCGGCCAGCGACTCGCGGACCTGCTCAGTCATCCCGGCCATCATGGGCGTTTCGAAGATACCGGGGGCGATGGCCATGACCCGAATGCCAAAGCGCGCCAGTTCCCGGGCAGCGGGCAAGGTCATGCTGACAATTGCGCCTTTGGACGCGGCATAGGCTGCCTGACCGATCTGCCCGTCGTAAGCGGCCACCGAAGCCGTGTTGATGATCACGCCCCGCTCGCCGTCTGCCCCGGCCGCGCCCTCGGCCATCGCCGCGCTCGCCAGACGCATCAGGTTGAAGGTCCCGATCAGGTTGACGTCGATCACCCGGCGAAAGCTTGGCAGGTCGTGCGGGCCTTCCTTGCCGAGAATCTTCTGCGCGCCGACGATGCCCGCGCAGTTGATCAGCCCGTGCAAAGCGCCGAACGCGCTTAGCGTGTCATCCACAGCGGCCTGCGCTGACGCTTCCTGACTGACGTCAGTGACCGCCGAGCGGGCATTGCTGCCGAGTGTTTCCAGCCGGGCCGCCAGCGCGTCGGGGTTGATGTCCGCCAGCATGACGCGCGCGCCTTGAGCGATAAGCAATTGCGCAGTGGCCGCGCCCAGCCCGGACGCACCACCGCTGACCAAAAAGACTTTGTCTCTGATATCCATAAAGCGCCTCTGACCGGTTTTTATCGTTGTAATAGCGCGATAGTCGCGCCGACCGGAGGCTCAGGCAATGGTCAAAGTGCTCAGTCGCAATGACCGGTTTGGCCAATCACCACACTGCGGTAATGACCGGGGTTGGTGCCCGACCATTTGCGAAAGGCTTTATAGAACGAGCTGATATCGGCAAAACCCAGGCGCTCGGCGATGGTCGTGAAACTCAGTGCTTCGTCAGCCAGCCAGCCAATCGCCAGCTCCTTGCGTACGCTGTCCTTGAGCGACTGATAACTTTGCCCTTCATCAGCCAGACGGCGGCGCAGGGTCGAAGTCGAGATACCTAGCTCCTCTGCCAGCGCTGCGCTTTGCGGCCACTGTTCGGCAGACCGGCTGCGCAACTCGTGACGAATCCGGCTGGCAAGGCTTTGCGCGTCGCGGTACTTGACCAACAGATTACCGGGAGTGGCGGCCACAAAAGCCTGCAGCTCCTGCGGCGTGCGCCGGATCGGTAGATCCAGGCAGTCAGCGGCGAAGATCATCCTTGACTGAGGCCGCTCAAAACGCAGGTTGTCGGAGAACATCACCCGGTAATCGTCAGTGAATGCGGGTTCTGCGCAACGCAGTTCGATCCCCAGAATCGGCACGCGCCGCCCGGACAACCAGCAGATCAGCCCGTGGACAATCATCCAGAACGTAAAGTCGGCGAAGGCTCTGCAGTTGATCGATGCCGGTTGGCTGATGACAATTTCCGCCACGCTCTGGCGGCGAATCAGCTGGGCATCAAAGTGTTGCAGCATCAGGCGCAGAAAATTCAGGCCTGACTCAAGCCCCTTGGCCAGCGTCGGCTGGGCCATCGAAGAGCGAAATAGAAACGCCAGGCTGCCGCGACGCAACGGCCGGGCATCCATGCCAAAAAACCAGTCGTCGGTCTGCTGCGCAAGGCTGCTCCACAGCGCAGCATAAGCACTGGCAGGCACTCGACTTTCGGCTTCTTCTGTCGGCGGGGTTACGCCGACCTCAGTCAACAAAGCCTGAACAGCCGCGTCCGCCAGCGCACATTGCAACAGCGCTTCGTGGACCAGAGCGCTGGAGATAGTGTGCTTGAGGGTGGGTTGGCTATGAGGGGTTGGCATCTGCACCTCGTCGGCTGGCAGGTTGCACAGCATAAGCCATATCCGCTGCGCCCAACGACCCCTGCGCTGCGGCGATACCACCCGCGTTTTCCCGGCTAAAGCCGGTTCCACACGGTGTGGCCGCGATGAGTGCCAAAGCCAAGCAGACAGGCACTCTGCCAAACGAATGCCCGCTCACGAGGTCTGACCCGGTATCCCGCTACTGCGAACAGGAAACCTGCGCATGCCCTCACATCCTCTTCGAATTCTGCTGGCGAGCCTGCTGGCCCTGTCGCTCTCGGCCTGCGCCCTGTTCCCCAACCGGGACCCGCTGAATATCAACGTGGTGGGTATCGAGCCGCTGCCGGGCCAGGGGCTTGAGGTGCGCATGGCGGTCAAGCTGCGCTTGCAGAACCCCAACGAAACCGCCATTGAATACACCGGAGTCGCGCTGGATCTGGACGTCAACGGCAAGCTGCTGGCGTCCGGAGTCAGTGACCAGAAAGGCACGATCGGGCGATTCTCGGAGGGCATATTGGTGGTGCCGGTCAGCGTGTCGGCGTTCGCCGCACTGCGTCAGGCGGTGGGACTGACGCAGACCCAAAGCCTCGACAACCTGCCCTATACCTTGCGCGGAAAATTGGCGGGAGGCCTGTTCGGGACCCTGCGTTTCAGCGACAGCGGCACCTTGAGCCTGCCCCAGCCCGTTGGCGGCACCTGGTAAGGCTCGTCGTCAGGGCTGGCTTATTTGCTGGCGGCCATCAGGCGGTTCACTTCACTGCGTACCATGTTGGCGTATTCAGGGGGGTTCATGCCGTCCAGCTCGGAGCGCACCCACTCGGACCATTTGCCCTTGCGTTTGGAGCGCTCGCCGAACAGGCGAGCGGCATCGCTTTTGGCCTTGCCCAGATTGCTCTGCCATAAATCGAAAAGCCGGGACTTTTCATCCTCAAGCGCGGCGCGTTCAGGGAGCGGCCTGTTGGCCAGATTGAAACTCATAACGTTCACCTGTGACTAAAAACCGCGAGCATCTTACACCCGTCTGACGCAGGTTTCGGGCAATTCGACCACTCAAGGCGGCTAAGTCTTACAACGCACTGCAACTTTTCGGAGCGCAAAACACTCAATTGCTCACTGCCATCATCAATGAAAGGAAAACACCATGGCTCGTAAGACTGCTGCCCAGACTTCCGCCGATCAAATCAAGGATCAGGCTTTCAGCGATCTTCAGGCGCTGATCGAAGAATCTGACAAATTGCTCAAGGAAAGCGCCGCGCTGGTGGGAGAAGAAGCCGAAACCCTGCGTGCACAATTGAGTTTAAAGCTGAAACAGGCCGCCGAGTCAGTCAGCAGCGTTCGCGAGCGCACCAAGCCAGTGGTTGAGGCAACCGAAACCTACATCGGTGGCCATCCATGGCAGACCGTGGCTATTTCGGCCGGGTTCGGCCTGGTTGTAGGCCTGCTGCTGGGTCGTCGCGACTGATTGTTCGCTGATTGCGCAGGACAGGCTTTAGCCGCGAGAGCCGCGAAAGGGTCAAGTGCGCTGGATTTTCGTTGACAGTGCTGGCGCTCGTGGCTGAAGCCGCGCCTACGTAACCCTCCAAAGCCTGCCCTGCGCACGAGACCACTGCCTGCTGCGCGACATCCAGATTTACGGCGGGCTTGATTGATTAAAGCGTTCGTTCGATGACGACAGGCGCTGCCTTGCGATGGGATTTGGCCAGCTTGGCCAGCAATTCGGTACGGGTCTGCTCGGCTTGGGCCTGAGTCTGATAGGGTCCTATCAACAACGTCTGTTTGCCATCAATGGTCGCCAGGTAAGGCGGATAGCTGCGTTCCAGCAGCCAGGCGCTGATATCGCTGAGCGCCTCATTGGCATTGATCTGGATTTCCCACTGAACAGTACCCGCCTGCGAGGTCTGCACCGGTGCTGCAGCCTGCACTTTAGGGGGTGGCGGGGTTGATTTGCCGACATCACAGCCAGCCAGTGCCAACACCGCCATCATCATTGCCAAATTGCGCACGTCTGCTTGCTCCTTTTCAAAGTGGGCGCAAGTTTACCATTGCCATAGCCTGCAACGGTTCATTCAGGCCAGCGACAGTTGGTCGCTGAGCGGCACCAGGCTATTGATCAAATCGCGCCCTACGGCAATGCCAGCATGGCGTGCCTCGTCTTGGGAGCGATAACCACGGTTACAAATTTTAACGATTGGAACAGGTGTCTGGCACGCCATGATCACCTTTACGTGGATCACGAACTCATCAGCTTCGCTGGCGCCGGGTGCAACAATTACCAGGACTTCAATCACCTGCTTGCGATAAACGTCCGAAAACGTTCTTGAAGGCCTATTCATAGAGATGGCCTCAAGCATGCGGGTGAATGATTTCGACAACGCTGCACCCCATTCGTTGTAGGTATTGTTGATCTATCGTCTATTCGGACCTTGTTCGAGCGATCCGTTGGGCAGCCGGAACATCGCGCTGCAAGCTGTTGCCCAACGAAAGCGAGCGACAGAAGTCAATCAGGAGGACTCCCCCATGTGCCAACGGCATCCGCTGCTGTGTTTTATCCCGCCCTACATCATGGAACACATGGCACAATCATCCCACGCGCACATCCGGGCACTGGCGATCACCAACCTGGCCAGCAGCTCGGCCTTTGTTGCATTTCGCACCTCGGCCCAGGCGATGCCCACTCTGTTGGCGAGCAAGTCGCCGGATGGCGGGAAAAACCGCCTTGTGTATGACGCCGGGCACACCAACACCCTGCCCGGCACCCTGGCCCGCGCTGAACATCAGCCAGCCACCGGCGACCCAGCGCTGGATGAAGCGTTCGAGGGTTCGGGCGCCGTCTATGATTTTTATGATCAGTTATTCAAGCGCAACTCGCTGGACGACAACGGCATGAGCCTGGTCTCCACCGTGCATGTTGCCGAAGTCGACTTTCAGGGCGACTTCGTGCCCATGAACAACGCTTTCTGGAACGGCCAGCAGATGGCCTACGGCGACGGCGATGGCGAAGTGTTCAAGCGTTTTACCGGCAGTCTCGAAGTGATCGGCCATGAACTGACCCATGGCGTACAGTCGTTTACCAGCAACCTGAACTATCAGGGCCAGTCAGGCGCACTCAACGAGCACTTTGCCGATGTCTTCGGTGTGTTGGTCCGCCAGTGGCAAGAACGCACCAGCGCCCAAGACTCCAGCTGGGTGATCGGCAAGGAGCTGCTGATCCCGGCACCCACCCGTCGCGGCATTCGCGACATGGAACATCCCGGTACAGCTTATGTGGACGATCCTGAACTCGGTAACGATCCACAGCCCGCGACCATGGCCGACCTTTATACCGGGCCTAAGGACAATGGCGGCGTGCATATCAATTCGGGTATTCCCAACCGTGCCTTCGTCCTTGTCGCCAAGGCGTTGGGCGGCAACGCCTGGGAAGTGGCGGGACGGATCTGGTACGAAACAATGCTGCAACTGAGCAGCACCAGCCAGTTCGTTGATTGTGCCCGCATCAGCGTACAGATTGCCGGCGGCAAGGAGTACGGTGCGGGGGCCAGGAAGGCGGTCAAGGCGGCGTGGAAAAAGGTCGGGATCAGTGTCTAGTACAAACGCGTTGGCAGGGGGTTGAGGATGAGAGTGTGTTATGTGCAATCCGGTGGCTTCGTCGGCGCGCTGAAAAGCTGCGAAGTGAATACCGCAGAGCTTGGGCAACACGAAGCGCAGCAGCTGGAGCAGTTGGTGCGCGACAGCGGGCTGAGCCAGTCCGCACGCTTGCGTTCCGAGCAGGCTCGCGACCTGAAACAGTATGAGATCACCATCGAAGACGATACCCGTGCCATCTGCGTCGAGTTCGATGATCAGAACATCCCCGACTCGGCGCGCACCCTGTTGGGGTTCTTGCAGAAGCGTGCTCGCGCAGGTTGACTGTCATTGATCTGCTGGAGAAACAGTGGGCGCAAATAATGGCGCTATGACATATGAACGCCGCTCAGCCCCCGCTGTCCATGTTGCACCCGGCTTGATAAACACTTGGCCGCCGATAAAATGCAGCCATATTTGCGCCAGGAAGGTATCTTTGCGGCCTTCGTTGAACTTGACTGTACCCATTCCCTATCACGGCGCAGATGAATCCGACTTTGCCAGACTCCAAGCCCCCAATAGCCTTCATCATTTGCGAGCATTGCGACTCGCTCTATGAAGACCACCCGCTGCAAAAAGGCGAAACCGCATCATGCCTGCGCTGTGGTGCAGTGCTGGGCCGTGCCCAACGCTTGAATATCGAACAGTGGCTGGCCCTGACCATCGCCGCGGCGGTGTTGTTCGTGTTCGCCAACCTGTTCCCGGTAATCAGCATCAGCATGAAGGGCCTGAGCAACGAAGTGACCCTCTGGGCGTCTGTCGAAGCGCTGGCCCAGGGCCGTATCACCCTCATTGCACTGGTTGCCGGGCTGTCGATCATCTTCGCCCCCATGCTGCAGATAACCTTGCTGTTCTGGGTGCTGATCCACGCTTATAAAGGGCAGGTTGCCCCCGGTTTCAAAAGTTGCATGCGGGCGCTGGAGCATTTGCGCCCATGGAGCATGCTTGAGGTCTGCATGCTGGGCATTCTGGTCGCCATCGTCAAACTCGCGGGCATGCTGGATGTGCATCCGGGGCTGGGTTTGTGGGCCATGGCGATGCTGATGGTGCTGATCGTGCTCATCGCAGGCAAGAACATCCGCCGACTGTGGACTGAGCTGGGAGTGCAGCCCTCGTGAATGGTATTCCTTATGCCCATGAACACGGGCTCGCGCTGTGCCATATCTGTGGCTATGCCTGCCCTGACACCTGCCATGACTGCCCACGCTGCGAATCAGCCGTACATGTGCGCAAGCCCAACAGCATCGTGCGCACCTGGGCGTTTCTGATCGCCGGGCTGATTTTCTACATACCGGCCAACGTCATGCCGGTGATGTACACCACAATGTTTGGCAACAGCAGCCAGAACACCATCATGAGTGGCGTCATCGAGTTCTTCAAAGGGGGTTCCTGGGACATCGCCCTGCTGATTTTCATTGCCAGCGTGGTCGTGCCCTCCATCAAGTTCCTCGTGCTGGGCATGCTGCTGATCACCTGCCAGCGGCGCAGCACCTGGGCCATGCGTGAACGCTCGCGCCTGTATCGCTTTATCGAGCTGATCGGCTATTGGTCGATGCTCGACGTGTTGGTGGTGGCTCTGGTGGCCGCCCTTGTGCAGTTTCATGAGCTCAGCACCATCGAGCCCAGAATCGGCATCCTGTTCTTTGGTTTGGTAGTGGTGATGACGATGTTCGCCGCCATGAGTTTCGATCCCCGGCTTATCTGGGACGCAGAGGTTGAAGATGTCTGACAATGCCCTTCCCCCATCGCCCTCGGCGCCTGTGCGCCCGGACGTCAAACGCAGTCGCATGCGCGTCTCGCTGGTCTGGCTGGTGCCGATCATCGCCGGCATCATTGGCTTGTCCATGGCGCTGCACGACTGGATGTCCATTGGCCCGAAAATCACCGTGAGCTTCCTGACGGCCGAAGGTCTGGAAGCCAACAAGACCCAGGTCAAGTACAAGAACGTGGTGATTGGCGTGGTCACCGGCATCGCCCTCAGCGAAGACCGCACGCACATTCTGGCGACCATCGAACTGAACAACAGTGCCAGCCCGTTTACCCGGGAAGACAGCCAGTTCTGGGTGGTGCGACCGCGCATTGGCGCGCAAGGCATTTCCGGCGTCGACACCCTGCTCTCCGGTGCCTTCATCGGCGCTGATGCCGGCAGCTCGGAGAAAACCAAGGGCGAGTTCCTGGGCCTGGAAACACCACCGCCGGTGACTTTCGGCGACAAGGGCAAACGCTTCAAGCTGCACACCGACGACCTGGGCTCGCTGGATATCGGGTCGCCTATCTACTACCGGCGCATCCAGGTGGGCCAGGTCGTGTGGTTCGCGCTGTCCAAGGATGGCAAAGGCGTGGATATCGAGATCTTCATCACCTCGCCCAACGACCAGTACATCACCACTGACACGCGTTTCTGGAATGCGAGCGGCGTCGACGTGACCGTGGGTGCCTCTGGTTTGAAGATCGACACCCAGTCCATGACCTCGATCATCTCCGGCGGCATTGCGTTCCGCGAGCCAAACTGGAGCCCGAACGCCAAGCCGGCCGAGGAAAACGCCGAATTTCGCATCTTCGACGACCAGACAGCCGCCTTGGCACCGCCGGATGGCGAGCCGCGCTACATTCGCATGCGCTTCAATCAATCCCTGCGAGGCCTGGTGGTCAATGCGCCGGTGGACTTCCTCGGGGTAAACATCGGTCGCGTGGTTTCGGTTGACCTGGATTACGATCCTGCAACCCAGACCTTCCCTGGCGTCGTCGGTGCCGTGATCTATCCGAAACGGCTCGGCGCTGCCGAAGAGAAGCTCCAACAGCTGGGTGGTTCCGGCGACCCCGACGAGCAATCGGCGCGGATTCTCGGCGCATTCGTGTCCCGCGGCCTGCGCGCTCAGGCGCGCACTGGCAATCTGCTGACGGGCCAGTTGTACATCGCCATGGATTTCGATCCCAAAGCCGCCAAAGTGGTCTTCGACCCGACGATCCGCCCGCTGGAGATCCCTACCGTACCGGGCAGTTTCGACAAGTTGCAGGAGCAATTGCAGGCCTTTGTCGAAAAACTCGGCAAGTTGCCAATCGATGAACTGGCGAAGAACCTCAATGGCAGCCTGAGCGAACTGCAGAAAACCCTCAAGCAAGTGAACAGCAACGTGCTGCCGGAAATGCGCGGCACCTTGCAACAGGCGCAGAAAACCCTGAATACCGCCAACGACAGCCTCGGTGAAGATTCGCCAGCGCGTCAGCAGCTCGGTCAGGCCATGGATGAAGTCCAGCGCACCGCCCGTTCTGTTCGGGTCCTGACGGATTTCCTCAGCCGCCATCCGGAAGCACTGATTCGCGGTCGCACCGGCGACGCTGCGCCAGGTTCCTACAAAGCCCCGTCCTCATCCCGTGCCATTGACCTGGAGCCACAACAATGACCCTGCGCCTGACCTTCGCGGCACTGGCTGCGACCCTGGCGCTGAGCGCCTGCTCATCGACGCCGACGCATTACTACACGCTAATCGCGCCAATGGCCGCCAATGCCCCGGTGGCGTCGACTTCCAGCCCTGTGCAGTTCGAGATGCTCCCGGTATTGATGCCGGTGCAGGTAGACCAGCCGCCGCTGGTGGTGCGTCAGGGCAACGGCAGCCTGGCGATCCTCGATGCCGAGCGTTGGGGCTCGCCGCTGGGCGATGAATTCCACGACGCGCTGACCGGGCAACTGGAGCGCCGCTTTGCTAGCCGCGACATGGCTGGCCTGCCCAAAGATGCGGATCAACCCGTGTTGTCGGTGCGTACCGATGTGCGCCGCTTCGAGTCAGTCGCCGACAGCTATGCATTGATCGATGTGGTCTGGACACTGGGCCTGCGCAGCACCGGCGCCAAGCGTCAGAGTCTGACCTGCAGCAGCGTCATTCGCGAACAGGCAGGCGCGGGCATGGAAAACCTGGTGCTGGCTCACCAGCGCGCCGTATCGAAACTGGCCGACAACATCGCCAAAACCGCCGGTGTGTGGGTGAAACAGACGGGCACGCGCTGCCAGTGATCACCGCTTCGACGTGAGGCCGATGCAGATCTGTGGGAATGGCTTCAGCCGGTCCCACGTTTTCAGCTTGCAGTAGCTTTACTCCGTAGATTTTTTATCGCCAAATCATCTACCCGCTCGCCCCGCCCCAGTTGCAACCTGCCCGAGCAAAGCGGCTAATTCAGTGACTCACTTGCCCAACCTGCAACCACAAGACAGGAATGCGCAGTCATGAATGAAGCCCCTGATTTACTCGCCATCAAATCCCGACAGAAAACAGCCTGGGCCAGCGGCGACTACGCGGTGGTCGGCACCACGCTGCAACTGGTCGGCGAATTGCTCGCCGAAGCCTGCGACCTGCGGTATGACGAACACGTGCTGGACGTCGCCGCCGGTAACGGTAACGCCACCCTGGCAGCAGCCCGACGAGGTTGCCGGGTGACATCGACTGATTACGTGTGCGGCCTGCTGGAGCGCGGTCGTGAACGTTCACGCGCTGAACACTTCGATGTCAGCTTTCAGGAAGCCGATGCCGAAGCCCTGCCTTTTCAGGAAGCGAGCTTTGACGCCGTACTGTCCACTTTCGGCGTGATGTTTACCCCTGACCAGCCACGTGCCGCGCGTGAAATGGCCCGAGTCTGCCGCCCTGGCGGAAGGATTGGCCTGGCTAACTGGACCCCGGAGGGTTTTGTCGGGCAGATGTTCAAGACTCTCGGCAAGCACCTGCCACCTCCCGCCGGATTGAGCCCGCCTTCGTTGTGGGGCACTGAGGAGCATTTGCACAGGCTGTTTGCCGACAGCGCCGCTGACATTCAGGTCACCCGCCGCCATTTCAATTTCCGCTACCGCTCGGCGACGCATTTCATTGAAGTGTTCAGCGCCTGGTACGGCCCGATGCACAAAGCGTTCGAGGCGCTGCCCGCCGAGGGTGGCGCAGCCCTGCACCGCGACCTGAGCGAATTGCTCAACCGCTCGAATCGCGGTGGCGATAACTCGCTGGTGGTGCCCAGTGAATATCTGGAGGTAGTGATTCGCCGCAGATAGTCACCTGGAATGCGAGTTTATGGGGGCAATCACTGCGCCGCGCTGACCATCGCTCTAAGCAGCACTGCACAGCCCGCCGCCAGATCCTCGGGCGTGGCATTCTCGATTTCGTTGTGGCTGATGCCGCCTTCACACGGCACGAAGATCATCCCGGCCGGACCCAATTCAGCGATGAAGATCGCATCGTGGCCAGCGCCGCTGACAATGTCCATATGGCTCAGCCCAAGCTGCGCGGCGCCCTGACGTACTGCATCGACGCACTGACTGGCAAAATCCAGCGGCGGGAAGTCGGCGGTCGGCGTCAGCTCATAGGTCAGACCCTGTTCAGCACAGGTCTGCTCGATGGTCTGGCGCAGGTCGTCGACCATGGCCTGCAAACGGTCGGCATGCAGATGGCGGAAGTCGATGGTCATCTTCACTTCGCCGGGGATCACATTGCGCGAGCCGGGGTGAATGTTCAGGCACCCCACCGTACCGCATGCATGGGGCTGGCTTTGCAGGGCGATGCGGTTCACTGCGCTGACCACTTGAGCGGCACCCACCAGTGCATCCTTGCGCAGATGCATGGGCGTCGGCCCGGCGTGGGCTTCAACACCGGTCAGGGTCAAGTCGAACCACTTTTGCCCCAGGCAGCCCATCACCACGCCAATGGTTTTTGCCTGGTCTTCGAGAATCGGGCCTTGCTCGATGTGGGCCTCGAAATATGCCCCCACCGGATGGCCCAGCACGGCACGGCTCCCGGCATAGCCGATGCGGCGCAGCTCCTCGCCGACCACCAGTCCCTGATCGTCCTGTTTGGCCAGGGTCTCAGCCAGGTCCAGTTTCCCGGCGAACACTCCTGAGCCCATCATGCACGGCGGGAAGCGCGAACCTTCTTCGTTGGTCCAGACCACCACTTCCACCGGCGCCTCGGTTTGCAGACCCAGATCGTTGAGGGTGCGAATGACTTCCAGCCCGGCCATCACGCCAAAGCAGCCGTCGAACTTTCCGCCCGTGGGCTGGGTGTCGATATGGCTGCCGGTCATGACCGGCGCACGCTCAGGATCACGGCCTGCACGCCGCGCAAAAATATTGCCGATGGCGTCCACGCTGACCGTGCAGCCCGCCTCTTCGCACCATTTGACGAACAGGTCCCGGGCCTGACGATCCAGGTCCGTCAGCGCAAGCCGACACACCCCGCCCTTGGCCGTGGCGCCTAGCTGGGCGAGGTCCATCAGGGATTGCCAGAGGCGTTGGGTGTTGATAAAGGGTGCGTTTGAATCAAGCGAGATATTCAAAGTCGTTCTCCAGTCTGACTAACGCTGACGGCTAGGAGCGCGCTTGCCCGCGGTTCGATCTTCCGGCCAATACTGTATTGATTGACCTGACCCTATCGCGGGCTAGCGAGCTCCCACCGGCCCAATGGTTATTGCTCGGCGATTCGCACCGCCAATTTCACCAAACTCAAATCACTGCCCACTGGTCCCATCAGGGAAATACCCAGCGGTACGCCGTCTTTTTTCACCAGCGGCATAGTCAATTGCGGCGTGCGGCACAGCACCGAGATCGCCAGCAGGTGATGGGAAATACGCCGGGTTTCCTCGATCTCTTCGTCCAGCGCGCTGAGCAGCGGGGCGATATCCGGCACAGTGGGCATGACCAGAACCTTGTCGCCCAGCAGCGCTTTCCAGCGGGCAGCGAATCGTTCGCGCAAGGCGCAGGCTTGGTTGTATTGCTCGTCGGTCACCGCCTTGCTCCAGGCAAAACGCGCCGCGACATCCGGGCCGAGCGCCAACCCGTTGCGCTCGATGAATTCGCCCTGCGCCTGCCACGCCTCGCGGCCCTGGATATAGCGGAATGCCCAATAGGCATCCGCCAGCGACGGCAGCTCACCGAGCAGTTTTTCCAGTGGGCCACAGCAGGCACTGATCTGCGCGAAGGCCGGTGCCAGCGCGTCCATGGAGGCAGCTGGCAACAGGCCGAACAGTTCGTCGCTGATCAACAATTGCGGCGTCTGCGGCAAAGGTGCCGGGTCATCGCCCAGCAGGCACTCGGCCACCAGACCGAACACTTTGGCATCCCTGGCGAAGTAACCGGCGGTGTCCATGCTTTCACACAGCGCCTGGGTTTTTTCCAGGGACACCCGGCCATGGCTGGGCCGCAAGCCGAAAAGCCCACAGTAACTGGCCGGGGTGCGCACCGAGCCGCCGGTGTCGCTGCCCATGGCGAAATCGCACAGGTCGTTGGACACCGCGGATGCCGAGCCGGACGACGAGCCGCCGGGAATCCGGTCATGGGCTGCGCCATTGCGCGGGGTGCCGTAATGCGCGTTCTTGCCGCTCATGGAGAACGCCATTTCGTTGGTGTGCGCCTTGCCCACCAGTTCGGCACCCGCGTCCAGCAAGCGCTGGATGGCCGGCGCGGTCCTGGTTTTGATCCCGGACATGGCCAATACATGAGGGTTGCCGCCGCCTGTGGGGTAGCCCGCGACATCGAACAGGTCCTTGGCAGCGAAGGTGTAACCCGCCAATGGCCCGGTTGCGGCACGCGGCACATCGACGTGGGGGTAAGGCATGAACGCAAAAGCACAATCAGTCATGACAGAGACTCGCGAAGGGAATGAACAGTGGCCAGATTCCAGTGATGGCAACTCACGGAATGCTCGGCGAGGACGTCTTCGACAGGCGGCACTTCGCGCAGGCAAACCTCGCTGGCTCGTGGGCAACGAGGCGCAAAGGCGCAACCGGCGGGAAGATTGGCCAGGTCCGGCGGCGCTCCGGGAATACTGGTCAGACGCTCGCCCTTGCGCAGGCCATCCTTGGGTCGCGTCCCCAGCAGTACTCGGGTGTAAGGATGCTGCGGGTTGTCCAGCAGCTCAGCCAGAGGCGCCTGCTCGACAATGCGACCGCCATACATCACCGCCACCCGATCAGCGACTTCTACCGCCGCGCCGATGTCATGGGTGACAAAGATGATCGACAGACCGAGTGCCTGTTGCAGTTCGCGCAGCAGGATCAGGATCTGGATCTGCACCGTGGCGTCCAGCGCCGTGGTCGGCTCGTCGGCCAGCAGGATTTGCGGCTGACAAGCCAGCGCCAGGGCAATCATCGCCCGTTGCCGCATGCCACCGGACATCTCGTGGGGGTACGCGTCCAGCCGTTGATCCGGGCTGGGGATGCGTACGCTGCGCAAGGCTTCAAGGGCTGCGGCGCGGGCTTGGGCCCTGGACATTGGCCGATGACGACGCAACGCTTCGACGATCTGCTGACCGATGGTGTAGACCGGGTCCAGGGCCAGCAAAGGTTCTTGAAAGATCATCGCCGCCACCGGGCCGCGCAACGCCTGCAGCTGGCTGCGGGACAGCTTCATCAGGTCCTGACCGGCAATGTCGATCTGCCCTTCAATCGTCGTCGAGCGCTCCGAGTGCAGGCGCATCAAGGCCCGCAGGGTCACGCTCTTGCCGGAGCCGGACTCGCCGATCAACGCCAGCACCTCTCCCCGGGCCACCTGCAGGCTCACGCCGTTGACCGCCGACAGGGTTTGCCCGCCCCGTTTGAAACGAACTTTGAGGTCGCGCACCGCAACCATGGGTTGTTCGCTCATGCCAGTGCTCCTCTGTGAATCAATTGCGCTGAAGGGCTTTGGCTATGCCCTGCTCCCGGCTGCACCATCAGGCACGCGGCAAAATGCCGGGCGGCGGTTTCGGTCAATTGCGGCGCGGTCTGCGCGCAAATAGCTTCGGCGTGCGGGCACCGGGTATGGAAACGGCAGCCCGAGGGCGGATTGATCGGGCTCGGCGGGTCACCGGACAGCGGCGACAGCAGTGTGCGGTTGGCCGGATCCATGGACGGCATGGACGTCAGCAGCGCCTGGGTATAAGGATGCTGGGCATCGGCGAACAGGGCTTCGGCGGGGCCTATTTCGACAATCTCGCCGAGGTACATGACCATGATCCGGTCCGACAGATAGCGCACCACGTGCAAATCATGGCTGATGAACACGTAGGTCAGGTTCAGGCTGTCCTTGAGGTCCAGCAGCAGGTTCAGGACTTGGGCTTCTACCGACTTGTCCAGTGCCGACACCGCTTCATCGAGGATCACCAGCCGTGGGTCGACCGCCAGCGCACGGGCTATGTTCACCCGCTGGCGCTGCCCACCCGACAGCTCGTGGGCATAACGGCCGGCGAAGCGTGTCGGTTCAAGCCCCACCCGGCCCAGCAGGTCACGGGCACGCTGCAGTGACTCGCGCTGGCTGACGCCATGCACTGAAGGGCCAAAGGCCACCGATTGCTCCATGGTCAGCCGCGGGTTCAGAGACGAATAGCTGTCCTGAAATACCATCTGCACCTGACGCCGGTAGTCACGCAAGGGCAACTGATGGCCGCCGACGGTCATCGCGTCGAACACCAGTTCGCCGCTGTCGTGTTCGATCAACTGCATCAGCAAGCGCGCCGTGGTGGATTTACCACAGCCGGACTCACCCACCACGCCCAGGGTCTCGCCTTTCTGGACCACGAAATCGATGCCATCCACGGCACGTACCACGGCGCGTTTGCCCAATGCGCCTTTGACCGGGAAGTGCTTGACCAGTTTTTCCACTGTCAGCAGTGGCTGCGCTGGACCGCCAATATCGCGCTGGGTCATCGTCAGCTCCTGATTGCCATGGCCGCCCGCAAGCGGTCAGCGAGGACATTGAAAGAGATTGAAGTGATGAAAATCATCGCGCCGGGCAGTGCCGACACCAGTGGCTGTGTGTAGATCGCAGTGCGCAGGGTGTTGAGCATCAGGCCCCACTCCGGCTCGGGCGGCGTCACGCCCAGGCCCAGAAACGACAGGCCCGAGGCGAGAATCATCGACACCGAAATCAAGCCGGTGGTGAAGACGAAGATCGGCCCCAGCACGTTGCCCAGCACCTGCGTGCGAATGATGGTGAATGAGCCTGCTCCCGAGGCACGCGCGGCTTCGATGTAATCGCGATTGCGCACCTGCGTGGTGACACTCTCGGCGATCCGCGCCACCTGCGGAACGAACACCAGGGTCAGCGACAGCAACGCGTTATTGACCCCGGCACCCAGGGCGCCGGAAAAGGCGATGGCCAGTAGCACCGACGGGAACGCATAGAACACGTCCACGGTGCGCATGATCAGGCTGTTCAGCCAGCCGCCAAAATAACCGGCAATCACGCCGATGGCGCCGCCAATGAAGAAGGCGAAAATCACCGGCGTGATGCCCATGAACAACGACAGGCGAGCGCCGAGCATCAAGCGTGACAGCAAGTCCCGGCCCAGCTCGTCGGTGCCTAGCGGGAAGCCTTCGGTACCGATGGGCTTCAGGCGTTTGAACATAGAGGTGGTAAAGGCATCCCCCGGCACCAGCCAGGGCCCGAACACCGCCAGCACCAATAACACAAAGATTACGGCGCCAACGGCCAGTGCCACCGGGTCGCGACGCACCCGGCCGAACACTTCGCTCCAGTACCCCGGCGAGCTTTCAATCGGCGCAATGACCGGCGCGGCCGGTCGCAATATCGACAGGTTCATGCTCAGCCCCTTTTGATACGTGGATCGAGCAGCGTCTGCAGGATGTCCACCAGCAGATTGAGCGCGACGAAGAACAGTGCCAGAACCCAGATCGTGCCCTGCAACAACGGCAAATCACGCTGAAAAATCGCCGAGTTCAGCAGCAAACCGGTACCGGGCCAGGCGAACACCGTTTCCACCAGGATCGAGCCCCCCATCAGGTAGCCGATCTGCAGGCCCATGACCGCCATGGCGGTGGGCGCAGCGTTCTTCACCACGTGGCGAAACAGGCCCCATTCACCCAGGCCCTTGGCGCGCAGACCAATGATGAATTCCTGTGACAGGGTTTCAGCCACCTGAGCGCGCACGGTGCGGGCGATGATGCCGGTGGGGATCACCGACAAGGTAATCGCGGGCAGGATCATGAACTGAAAGTGTGCCCAGTCCCACGCCCAGGCCGACTGGCCCATGGGCCCGCCGCCGGTGGCCGGCAACCAGCCCAGCTGTGAGGAGAAAATGATCACCATCAGCATGCCGAGCCAGTAATGGGGCACGCTGACCCCCACCGCTGAAATGGCCGAGGCCACGCGATCCAGCCAGCTGTCCTGGAAATAACCGCCGACAAACCCGAACAGGCTGCCGAGCACGAAGCCGATCAGCGTTGCCAGCAGGGCCAATCGCAAGGAATAGCTGACCGCCCCCATGACTTCGCTGGCCACCGGTCTACCGCTGGCAATCGAAGTGCCCAGATCGCCCTGCACCGCATGCCAGATCCACAAGCCGAATTGCACCGGTAGCGGTTTGTCAAAACCGTAAGCCTTGACCAGCTGTTCGCGTAGCGCTTCGGACGCATCCGGCGGCATCACCGATACCAGGGGGTCGCCCGGCGCCATTTGCACGAGCATGAAACACACCAGCGCCACGCCCAGCAAGATAGGCGTCGCCAGCAGAATGCGACGCAAGATATAGGAAAGCATAAGGTCGCCTCACACGGTTTTCACGGTAACCCTGTTGGAGCGAGGCCTGCCCGCGAAGAGCGATAACGCGGTGTATCAGTCCGACCGCGTGAGCGCATTCGCGGGCAAGCCCGGCTCCAACAGAAAATGCGATCAACGGTGGGAGCGGTGCTTGCCCGCGATTCAGGCGATGCGATTTGGCAGGTAAACCGCTTCATCGTTAATCGCGGGCAAGCACCGCTCCCACAGGTTCCACATCATCTTCGGTCAACAACAGGCTTCTTTAGTCCTGTTTGGAGACCAGACTCAAATCGATGAACCAGCTTTGCGGCTGCACCACCCCCGTGACTTTCGGCGAAATGGCACGTGGACCGACGTCGTGGGCGACGAACAGGAACGGTGCTTCGTCGACGATGGCCGCATGCAATTTGCCGGACGCCTCGTCCAGGGCCTTGGATTCGAATGAGTTACGCACCGTGGTGATC
Organism: Pseudomonas viridiflava; assembly: GCF_900601905.1. Classification (GTDB taxonomy): domain Bacteria; phylum Pseudomonadota; class Gammaproteobacteria; order Pseudomonadales; family Pseudomonadaceae; genus Aquipseudomonas. The sequence continues at coordinate 435,689 of NZ_UWFA01000383.1, read as the reverse complement.
AGCTTCTCGACTTCTGGCGAAGCGAAGTAACCCCAGTTATTGGAAACCGGCGGGAAGGCCTTCTCGCTGGCGAAACGCACCATGCCGAAGTACGGGTCCATGACCGCCGCGCTGACGTTGATTGCATTGGCGCCCTGCGCCGCCGGGTCTTTGGCGCCCAGACGCCAGCCGCTGAACAGCGTGTTCCACTCGGTGACCGCGATGTCCACGTCGAAATAGCAGCCCTTGAGGCTTTGCTGGATGTACTCGTTCATCGGCAACGGCTGCATCTGCCCGGAACCGGACGCCGAGGTCAGCACCTTGACCTTGACCGGCTTGTCCTTGCTGAAACCAGCGTCGGTCATGAGTTTCTGGGCGGCGGCCTGGTCATATTTGATCTTGAACTCCGGGTTGCCGTGCCACGGCGAATCCTTCTCGTAGATCCCGGTTGCCTCTTGCATGTAGCCGCCCAGGTACGCCTTCAGCTCGCTGCGATCCAGGCACAGGTTGGCGGCCTGACGCACGCGTTTGTCCAGCCAGGGTGAGCCGGGCGCGAAGGAGAACTGCCACGGCCACAGGTGGGGCTGACCATTGGAGTAGATCTTGAATTTCTTGCTCTTGATCTGCTCCACCGCATCGGGCGCCGGGGCCTCGATCCAATCCACCTGGCCGGACAGCAAGGCGGCCGTGCGGGCATTGGCCTCGGGCAGCGGGATCAGCACCACATGGTCGACTTTCGGAATGCGCTTGGGATCCCAATAGTCAGGGTTTTTATCCAGTACCAGTTCCTGGCGCGGCACCATGCGGTCCATCTTGAACGGGCCGGTGCCCACCGAATGGCTGGCAAACGCGGTCCAGGCCTGCTTGGAGCGCTCCGCCGGATCGGTCGTGCCCGCGGGGACGGCGGCAAAGTCTTTCTGCCAGGCCGTCGGTGAAGCCATGAACAGGTTGGTCAGGTTGTAAGGCAGCACCGCATCCGGTTCGCTGGTGGTGAGCTCAACGGTCAGATCGTCGATTTTCCTGGCACTGCGCAGGGTCGGCATGCGCGACACGGTCATGCCGATCTGCCCCGGGGCGTATTGCGGGGCCTGTTTGTCGAGCACCTTGTTGACGTTCCACACCACACTGTCGGCATTAAACGCCGAACCATCGTGAAATTTCACACCGGGGCGCAGTTTGAAAATCCATTTGGTGTGGTCGTCCGGATTGACCGCCCATTCGGTGGCCAGACCCGGCACCAGACCGGCAGCTTTTTCGGCTTGCGACAGATCCCATTCGACCAGGGAATCAAACATCGTGATGCCGGTGAAACGGTTGCCCTCATAGCCCTGATCCGGCTGACCGTGGGTCAGGGGGATGTCTGCTGCGGTCATGGCGATACGCAATGTGCTTTCGGCCATCGCCGCCAGAGGCGACAAGGCACCAATCGCTACCGAGCAGGCCAATGCCAGTCGGGTAAAACTACGTGCGCGGGTTGCAGAAGCATGCGTCATGGCGAGTTTCCCATCAGTCAGGTAAGGAGAGCTGAGGGGGACAACGCAATGCCCATACCAACTTTTTAGCGAGCCGCCGCTGGCGGACCGAATCACTCAGGAAAATCAAAGCAATTCAGCCAGTTAGCGAAGGCTGAAAATCAGCTGAAAAATTGACCCAAACGTTTGGGTAGTGTTGCGCCGCGCTTCGTGCAATCTTTTGGTACGCCGCGCTCCAACGTGGCGCAACCGCTCTGGTGTGCCCTTAGGCGCGTATCAGACTCGACAGGTTCAATCTCCAGGCAGTGCACATGACCAGACGTCCGGCCACCCTTCGCGGTATCGCTCAGCAGCTGAATGTCCATGTATCGACGGTCTCCCGCGTGCTGAACGGCACCCTGGATCACGCCGGTCGCGCAGCGTCCAAAGACACCATCGAACGGATCCGGGCATTGGCTGCGAGCCTGGATTATCAGCCAAACACTCACGCCAGGACCCTGAAAACCCGACACAGTCGGGAGATTGCGATTCTGGTGCCAAGGCTTTCGGACATTGTGTTGGCCACGGTCTATGAAGGCATCGACGAAGCGGCCAGCGGCCAGCGTTACACCTCGTTTGTGGCCAATACCCTGGATCGTCCGGAGCGCCAGCGTGAACTGGCCGAACGCGCGCTGGCCCGCAATGTCGAGGGGCTGATCATCAGTGACGTGCATTGCACCCCGCAACCGGGCTTTCTGGAAGAACTGGCCGAGCGACGCGTGCCGTTCGTGCTGGTCAGCCGCCGCCGTGCGCCGCATTGCTCGGTGACGTCCGATGACGAAATGGGCGGTCGCCTGGCCGCTGAACACCTGTTGGCCCAGGGTCACACTCAGGTTGCAGTGATCGCCGGCGAAGCCCACAGCAGCAACGCCAGCGAGCGCACCGCCAGCTTTGTCGAGTACTACCGCGAGCGCGGCATTGATATCGCCCCCGAGCGGATTATCTCCGGGCAGTTCGACACTGCCACCGGATTCACCATTGGCGAGCAGCTGCTGGCCCATCCACAGCCGCCGACGGCGATCTTTGCGGTCAATGACTTCCTTGCCATCGGCCTGTTCGGCGCGTTGCGCAACCGGGGCCTGGAGGCCGGACGCGACGTTGCGGTGGTGGGCTACAACGACACGCCACTGGCCGCGCACCTGCAACTGACCAGCATCAGCACCAGCATGCATGCCCAGGGCGTGCGGGCCGTTGAAACCCTGTTGCGTCTGATTGCCGGGGAAACCGTGCAATCGCACCGCTTCCCCGCAACCCTGATGGTGCGCGCCAGCAGTCTTTACCGGGCTTAGAAGCCGACAGTGGCCGACACCAGCCAGGTTCGCGGCGTCGACAGGGTCAGGCCCGCCGCCGCATCAGAGGAGGTGGCTGCCGAGGCCCAGTAGGTTTTGTTCAGCACGTTTTCCACCCCGGCCCGCACGGTGATCGGATTGGTGCCTAGTTTGAAGGCGTAGCGGCCGCCCAGATCGTAGCGCTGCCAGGCGTCGATCTTCTGGTCGTTGGCTTGGTCCAGATACTGCGAACCGGTATGAATGGCCCGCGCGGTCAGGGTCAGACCCGGCAGTTGATTGAGGTCGTACTCCACGCCCATGTTGGCATTGAGGATCGGCGAGCCGGTGCCTCGCTTGCCATCGAACTGGCCGAGCGCGGTTTTGGTCTGTTCACTGTCCAGCACCATCACCCCGCCCAGCAAACGCAGATCGCTGGCCAGTTCGCCGAACACATTCAACTCCACGCCCTGGTTACGCAGTTCGCCATCGGGCTTGAAGTTGCCTGCCGCATCGTTGATGTAGCTCGGTTGCTCGATGCGGAACACGCTCAGGGTCGTGGCAAAGCCGCCCATATCGAGCTTGACCCCGGCCTCGGTCTGTTTCGATTTGTACGGGGCAAACACTTCGTCGCGGTTGGTGGCGGTGGTCGGCGCGGTTTCACCCTGGCTTAGACCCTCGATGTAGTTGGCGTACAGCGAGATGTGATCAGTAGCCTTGATCACCAGCCCGACTGCGGGCGAAGTGGCCTGCTCGTCATATTGCTGACCCAGCACACCGGAAGCATAGGCGTCGACCTCGACCCGCTGCAGGCGAGCGCCGAGGGTCAATTGCACGCGGTCATCAAAAAAGCCCAGGGTGTCGGACAACGCTGCGCTGGTGAACAGGTTCTCGGTGTGCGTCGAGGTATCGAAACGCGTCGCCGCGCCGGGGTAAGGCGCCAGCACCGGGTTGTACAGATTACTGGTGCGCGCCAGATAGCGCTCGCCGCCGTTGTCGAACTCCATGTCGAAGCGGTTCAGGCTGAGGTTGACGGTGTGGCTGATCGGCCCGGTGTTGAACCAGCTGCGGGCGCCCACGGTGAAAGTTTTGACTTCTTCGTCCCGCTGGAAACTGCGCGGCTGAAACGCGAAGTTACCGTTACTGTTGTTGACCTGCACGGCATGGCGCAGGAAGTCGTATTCACCCTTGCGCGCCCCCCCTGCGGCATACACCATCAACGAGTCGCTGACGTCGAATTCGCCACGCACCGCGCCGAAAGTGTCTTTAGAGTCCGAGTAGGTCCACGGCTGGGCGAAGTTGTGATGAATGTCCTCGGCCTTGGGCATTTTGATCCCGGGTGCGACTTCCACACGTTCGATAGGCGCATCGGCGTGGCGCTCCTGGCGGCCGAAGTCGGCAGAAAGCCGCACCCGCTCCTTGCGAAAGTCCAGGCCAACCACTGCCGCTTCGCGCTCGACGCTCTGGTGATCCCACTCGGTATCACCGGACTGGCGCACGCCGTTGAAGCGGATGCCGTATTCCTGTTCATCACCAAAGCGTCGGCCGATGTCCACGTGCCCGCCGACCTGACCGGCAGAGGCGTAGCTGCCGGTGAACTCGGTCAGTGGCTCGCTGCCTGCGCGCTTGGGTTCGATGTTGATGCCCCCACCCACACTGCCACGGGGCGCGATGCCGCCCAGCAAGGCACCGGGACCTTTGAGAATGTCGATGCGCTCGACCATTTCCATGTCGATGGAATACGTCGGCAACACGCCGTACAGGCCGCCAAACGAGACATCACTGTTGTAGAGGCTCAGGCCGCGTACCGAAAACTGCTCGAAGCGCCCGCCCGCCGGGTTGGTGATGCGCACCGACGGGTCATTGGCAACCACATCGCCGAGGGTTCGCGCCTGCTGGTTTTTCACCGTGGTGCTGGTGTAGGACGTCAGGTTGAAGGGCGTCTCCATGAAGTCCTTGTCACCGAGCAGACCCTGGGCGCCACGACGATTGACCTGCCCGCCCTCGTAAACATCACCCTGGGTGTCGAACACGCTGCTATTGATCGAGGTTTGCGGCAGGTTCAGCGATCCGCCTTCAGCCGCCGGGGTCAAGGTGTACGACTGATCACTGACCGGCTGCAGTTGCAAGCCCGAGCCCTGCAGCAAACGTGCAAAACCTTCCTGCACGTCGTAGCTGCCGCTCAGCCCGGCGCTGTTTCGGCCGCTTACCAGCGCCGGATCAACCGCAAGACTGACCCCTGCCTGGGCCGAAAACTGATTCAAAGCGCTGCCCAGGCTGCCTGCGGGTATCTGATAGCTGCGTTTGGCCGCCTCTTGCGCCACCGCCGGGGCGATAAACGAAGCGCCCGCGCTCAGGCCCGCCAGGACACTGGCGTGACATGTCATTCGCAACACGGGCCGCAAGCCCAGATGGGCCAGACGCAGACGTCGAAGAAAAACTGCAGGCATTTGAACACTCTCTTGATTTCGTTCACTTGAGAGCAATGACAGGTGACGTCGGAAAAAGGGACACGCTCAACAGAAAAAACTTCAAACCGCGGCTTTGCGTGGCGCCAGCGTGACCCAGTAACGGGTCCGGCTGTGCACTTGCAGCATCAGACTCGCGGCGAGCAACCGAAGGATCTGGTCGGTGTCATCCAGGCGGAACGTACCGGTCACGTTCAAGCGCTCCAGCTCAGGTTCCCAGCGCAGAATCCCGGGTCGGTAGCGGCTCAGTTCGGCGAGGAACACACCAAGCGGCTGGTTTTCGACACTCAGCACTCCCTGGCGCCAACCGGGCTGACGGGTGTCAAACGTCTGGGCGGGAGAAACCTGGGCGGCACTCATGGCGGCACGCTGACCGGGCTGCACGCGCATCGACGGGCCGTGTGCCGGAAACAGCTCGACATCGCCGCGCCATACGCTAACCAGGCAGGTGTCGCCAAGCTGACGAACACACAACTCCGCGTCGCTGACCTGCACCCTGCCCTGGCGAGTCCGGATGGTCATGGCCTTCACGTCTTTGCCCATGTTCAGGGCCATTTCACCTTCGATCAGGGTCAGCAGACGCTTGCCCTGCTCCAGCTCGATATTCAGCGCGCTGGCGGTATCCAGTTGCAGCAGGCTGCCCTGCTGCAGGCGTAAGTCCCGGCGATCTCCGGCGGCGGTGCGCACGTCCGCGCGCAAGGCTGCGATCGGCGCCTGCTGGGCGAGCATCCAGCCAGCAGGGAGCAACGCCGCAACGATCAATGCCCGTTTGAGCGCGGTTCGGCGTCCGTGATCCGGTCGGTCGAGGCTGGCCATCGCCAATTCGGGTGGCAGCCCGGCAAAGCGCTGACGCAACCCCTGAGCTCTCTGCCAGGTCTGCTCGTGATGGGCCGATTGCTCACGCCAGCGCTGCAGACGGGCACGGTCATCGGCACTCGCGCTGCCGGATTCCAGCAGCACCAGAAAATGCGCCGCGTCCTCGGCAATCTGTCGCGTCTGCGCCTGGCTATTCATGGCTCTAGCATCAGGCAGTGAGCGTAGGCCTGAGCCATGTAGCGCTTGACGGTGCGTTCGGACACTTTCAGGCGGTCGGCGATCTGCGCATAGTTGAGCCCTTCAAGCTGCGCCCACAGAAAAGCCCGACGCACCGCCACTGGCAACGCATCGAGCAATTCATCCAGAGCTTGCAGGGTTTCGAGCAGCACCCAACGCTGTTCCGGCGACGGGATCACGCTCTCGGGCAGATTCGCCAGCGCCTCAAGGTAAGCCTGTTCAAGGCTGCGCCGCTGATAGTGATTGATCAGCAGACGCTTACCCACTGTCAGCAGATAAGCGCGAGGTTCGCGCAGGCTATGCAACGGCTCGCTGTGCTGACTGGCGAGGACCCGGAGAAAGGTGTCCTGACTCAAGTCAGCCGCATCCCAGGCATTGCCCAAACGGCAGCGCAGCCAGTTTTCCAGCCAGCTGCGATGCTCGCGGTAGAAATTCTCCAGGGTAGGCGCTGACGCCCCGACTGCTTGCCTCATCATCACCGGCCCACTGAATGGCACTACTTAAAATGAGAATCATTCTATTTAGTTACCGTCAGCGCGCCAAGTCATTTACATAGTCTTTGGCCAAACTGCAGGAGATCAACCGTCGCCACGCTGCCGCGCTGCAAACACCTGTACGCAGGGGAATTTGGCCGCGAGCGATATTCAAGCCGGAAAATCTGCATTGAATTTCCCGGCCTCTCGCGGCTGAAGCCGCTCTTGCGTGGGCGTGCGTGAGGAGGCCGATGCCGCGGCGCTGCATCCAGCGCTTTCCTAGCTAAAAGGCCCCACGGTTATACGCTCCTGCGGGCATTGCGTGATGATCAGCGTCTTTTCATGCGGTCAATAATCACCGCCAGTAGCAGAATCGAGCCCCGGATGACGTATTGGTAAAAGGTGTCGATGTTTTTCAGGTTCATGGCGTTTTCGATGATGGCCAGGATCAGCACCCCGGCGATAACATGACGAATCATGCCGATCCCGCCACTCAGAGACACCCCGCCCAGCACGCAGGCCGAAATCACTGTCAGTTCGAAACCCTGGCCGATCATCGGCTGGCCCGAGGTCATGCGCGAGGCCAGTACCACGCCAGCCAATGCGCCGATCAGACCGTGTACGGCAAAAATGATGATCTTGGTGCGATCCACATGCACCCCGGCCAGTAACGCCGCTTCCTGATTGCCGCCGATGGCCAGCGAGTTGCGTCCGTAGGTGGTGTAGTTGAGCAGCCAGCCAAAGAACGCGAAGCAGACGATGGTGATCAGGATCGGTACCGGTACGCCATAGACCTGGCCGTTGCCGAACACGAAGAAGTCTTCGTTGGAGACGCCCACCGCCTTGCCGTTGGAGAAGATGTACGCCAGGCCGCGGACGATCTGCATGGTCGCCAGTGTCGCGATCAGTGCATTGATGCGCAGCTTGGCAATCACGATGCCGTTGACCAGCCCCACCACCAGGCCCATGGCCAGCGCCGCTGAAACACCGAGAAACAAGCTGTCGGTGTCACGAATCACGATCCCGGCAATGACCCCGGAACAGGCCAGCACCGACCCGACCGACAGATCGAAGTGCCCCGACGCCAAGCAGAACAGCATGGTGCACGCGGCTATGCCCACCGTGGAAATGGCCAGACCCAGGCCGCGCATGTTCAGGGGCGACATAAAGTTATCGATGAGCAGCGTACACAGCACAAAGATGCCAACGGCAGCCATGAGCATTGCCCAATCATCGATAAACCGACGCAGGTTCAGGCCTTGGCGGGGAGCCGCCAGACTGGTTTCGTTAGACATATGCACCTCTTTCTTGTTGTTTTTCATGCTTGTTTTGATCGCACCAGAGTCAGCCGTCAGCCACGCGTACGCGGCAACGCCAGCTGCAACAGCCGCGCTTCGTTGGCCTCGTCGCGGTTCAGCTCGCCAGTGATGGCGCCCTCACTCATGACCAGAATGCGGTCAGCAATGCCCATCACTTCCATCAGATCGCTGGAGACCACGATCACCGCGATACCGTCGGCAGCCAGGTTGTGAATGATCTGATAAATCTCTGATTTCGCGCCGATGTCGATGCCGCGCGTGGGTTCGTCCAGCAGCAGCACTTTCATCGGCATCGATAGCCAGCGGCCGAGAATCGCCTTTTGTTGATTGCCGCCGGAGAGGTAAAGCATTTGCTGATCCGGCGAAGGCGTCTTCACGTTCATGGCTTTGATCTGGTGGCTGGCGTTGCTTTTTTCCCAGCGCCCTTGAATCAGGCAACCCAGGTGCACGTGACGCGGACGCGCGCCCATATTGATGTTCTCGGCCACGCTGGAGAGCGGCACGATGCCCTCTTTCTTGCGATCCTCCGGGCAGAGCAGGATGCCCGCCGCGATGGCGTCGCGGGGAGAACGCAACGCCAGGGTCTGACCTTCGACCTGCAAGGTACCGGCCTTGCTGCGGGTCAACCCCGACAACATACGAAACATCTCGGTGCGCCCTGCCCCGACCAGCCCGAAGAAGCCCAGCACTTCACCTTTCTGCACGGCAAAGGTCACCGGTTCTTGGAGCCCCGGCCCTAATAGACCGGTCACGCGCAGGCCTGTGCCTTGATGCTCCCGAGCGCGGTAGTTGTAAATATCCTGAATATCGCGCCCGACCATGCAGGTCACCAGGCGGTCGTGGTCCAGTTGGGTCATGTCGTCGAACGTACGAACGAAGCGGCCGTCCTTGAACACGGTCACCGCATCGCAGACCCGGAAGATTTCTTCCATGCGATGCGAGACATAAAGAATCACCCGGCCTTCATCGCGAAGCTTGACGATGATGGCCATCAGCCGGTCGATTTCCCGCGCCGAGAGGCTGCTGGTGGGCTCATCAAAGGCGATCACATGGGCATTGCGCGACATGGCCTTGGCTATTTCCACCAACTGGCGTTGCCCGAGGGATAGATCCCCCAGGCGCATGGCCGGATCGATTTCGTCAGCCAGGCCCTTGAGCAGCTCGCGCGCCTGACGAAACATGGCGCGCCGGTTAACCATGCCCCAGCGGCTGGGCATGTGCCCCAGCAGCAGGTTTTCGGCGACCGACATTTCCGGCACCAGTTGCAGCTCCTGGTGGATCACCGCGATACCCGCCGCGATGCTGTCTGCGGTGGATTTGAAGGTGTAAGGCTGGTCGCCGATGGACAGGCCGCCGCTGTTGGGCTGATACGAGCCGCCCAGAATCTTCAGCAGCGTGGATTTGCCTGCGCCGTTTTCACCCATCAGCGCATGCACGCTGCCGGGGCGCGCTTCAAATGTGATATCCGACAGCGCACGCACCCCGGGAAAGGTCTTGCCGATACCGTTGAAGCGCAGGCTGCCGGCGGGGAGCTGTTGAGCAATTGCTACTGGTTGCATGAAACCTTCCTCTTGCCTGGATCAAACACGTCCCCTACAGGAACGCGCTTGCCCGCGATGACGTCTGCACAAATGACAAATCTACTGGCTGCAAAACCCCATCACGGGCAGGCGCGCTCCTACAGAGCAACGGCCGACTAAAGCGTTACTTCCAAAGACCGATTTTGGTCAGCACTTCCTGGAAGTTCGCCCGGGTGATCAGCGTCACGTCGTCCATTGCGGTGTATTTAGGCGGCTCCGTGCCCTTGGTGACCCACTCGTAGACCATCAGCGCCGTGTTGTAGCCCTCTTTGTCCGGGCTAGGCAGCATCGAGCCGAAGAAGCCGCTTTCCTTCTTCTTCAGTTCATCGATGGCGTCAGTACCGTTGATGCCGATGCCGATCACATTGGCTGGCTTGAAGCCAGCGCCCGCCGTAGCGCGCACCCCGCCGAGCACCGTGTTGTCGTTCATGCCACCGATGATCAGGTTCTTCGCGGCCGACGGCAGTTTGGGCAAGGCCGAGTTGGTGGACTCCATGCTGCCGGGAACGTCGAGGGTTTTCTGCGCGGTGAAGAGGATGTGATCTTCAGGGAAACCGGCTTTTTTCAGCGCATCGACCGAACCGTCCGTACGCTTCTTGCCAGTGTCGAGTTCGTTGTAGGTGTTGATGATCGCGTAGGTTTCTTTCCAGTCCCAGTTGCGATTCTTCGCCTCGGCCGCCATGGCGGCGCCCTGCTTCTGGCCTACTTCAAAGGCGGCCATGCCCAGGTACGGCACGTCCTCCATGAACTTGCCCTTGGCGTCGACGAAGCGATCATCCACGGCCATGACTTTCATGCCGTTGGCCTTGGCTTTGGCGACAATGGCAGGGCCCAGAGACACATCAGGCGGGCAAATGACAAAGCCTTTCACGCCGTTGGCGGCCAGGCTGTCGATGGCAGAGAGTGTCTTTTCACCGTCGGGAACGGCGATTTTCACCACGGTGAAACCGTGATCCTTGCCGGCTTTTTCGGCAAAGGCCCATTCGGTCTGAAACCAGGGTTCTTCGGCCTGCTTGACGAGAAAGCCAATCTTGACTTCTTCAGCAGCGGAGATAGTGCCGGACAGACCCAGCACAGCGGTAGCAACAGCGGCACAGCAAAGGGAGCGAATCCCGTGACGACTCAACATAGCTAACTCCTTATTGTTATTGAATAGCTACAGCGTCCAACGTTTGGGTTAGTAACCTCGGGCCTGCAGCAAGCAACAGAACCGACATCACCACAGCAGCTAAATAGTCATACCATATTCGTCATGGCCGCAATGTAACCTAGTGTCACCCGCGGCGTTGCACTCTTCTTTCTAGCTTGAACAGGCCTGGATCAGCCTGCAAAACGGGTTGAAAGCATCCCGCGTATTCCGACATCCGCCGCCAGCAGCGCGCCGTCGAACTGGCCCGTGGCATCGGCTGGCGCGGCACTGGTGACGTACAAGCGTCGCATGTCCGGCCCGCCAAAAACGCAACTGGTGGGGTGGCTGACGGGAAGCTCGACGATTCGGTCCACAGCGCCGTCCGGGGCAAAGCGAATCAGACAATTGCCTCCCCAACGGGCGTTCCAGATGTAACCCTCGGCGTCCATGGCCGAGCCGTCCGGGACGCCGCGAGCGTGCTCGGCAGCCCAGACCGAACGTATGCCCAGCCCGCCGTCGGCAAGGATCGGATACTGATAGATCACGCCATCAAGACTGTCGGCGCTGTACAGCATGTCGCCTCTGGCATTCCACAACAGGGTGTTGACGATGCCCTGACCGCTGAGCAGCGACGTGACAGTGGCGTCGGCATCAATACGGAACAGTCCACCGGAGCGCCGCAACACGGGCAAGTCGCCGCCCTGCTCGTCCAGATTGTTCTGCATGGTTCCCAGCCAGAGTCGGCCCTGCGCATCGCAGCGGGACTCATTGGCGCGGTTGCCGGCCACCGGGTCGGCCTGACACAACAGCGTCAGCGTTGGGGTATAGCCGGGGGAGTCCAGATCAAGGCGATACACACCGCTGGCCAGGGTCACCAGCGCGTCGCCATGGGCAGTGGGAATGAATGCCGAGACCGGCTCGGACAAGTGCCACTGCTGGAAATGATCTTCAAACAATCGGCAAGCCAGCTGGGCCGCAATGTCGACCCAGTAGAGCGTCTGGGTATCCGCGTCCCAGAACGCACCTTCACCCAGCATGAAACGGTGTGCCGAGACAGGCAGCCACTGCATATGAATATGTCCCTTTATTGTTGTTTTCAGGGTTCTGTCGAGCTGCGGTGACCCACTGAAGGATCGGGCACCGGCTCAAGGCTGGCGAATGCATTGCCAACCGATGACGACACTAAATAGTATTACGATTAAATTTTCAAGCTGCCATTTATCGACTATAAATCCAGATGCAGCACTTCTACGAGATAAATAGTCTTACCAATGGCAGCGTAGCTCGACTGCAGCTGCGCTCAAGACAACAACAATAAATAAAAGGTAACCTCATGAAACCCTCTGCACTGCTCAGCAGTTTTGGACTGTCCCTGATGATCGCCACCCTCACCGCCAACGCGGCCAGCCTGTCCAGTGAACACAGTGCTTTCGGCAGTACCGCCGATGGCACCGCGGTCGAGAAATACACCCTGCGCAACAGCCATGGCGTTGAAGCCAGCATCATCACCTACGGCGCCACCCTGCAATCGATGCTCGTGCCGGACAAGAGCGGCAAGGTCGCCGACGTGGTGCTGGGCTTTGATGATGTCAAAGGCTATCAAGACAACGGCACGGTGTACTTCGGCGCGACCATCGGCCGCTTCGGCAATCGTTTGGCCGGTGGCCAGTTCAAGCTCGATGGCAAGACGTATCAGGTGCCGCAAAACGACAAGACAAATGCCTTGCACGGAGGCCCGCAAGGTTTCGACAAGCGGGTCTGGAAGGCTGAACCGAGCAATGAAAACGGCTGGGTGGGCGTCAAGCTGACGTACCTGTCACCCGATGGGGAAATGGGTTTTCCGGGCAACCTGACGACCCAGGTCACCTACAGCCTCAACGAGAAAAACGAGCTGCGCATTCAGTACCACGCCACCACCGACAAACCCACCGTGCTCAACCTGACCAACCACAGCTATTTCAACCTGGCGGGCGCGGGTAACGGCGATGTGCTCAAGCAAGTGGCGACCCTGCACGCTTCGCATTACACGCCGGTCAATGAGAAGCTGATCCCTACCGGCGAACTGCCTGCGGTCAAAGGCACCCCCATGGACTTTCTCAAACCTACTGCGATTGGCAAGAACATCCATGCCGACCATCAGCAGTTGAAATACGCCGAGGCCAAGCAAGGCGGCTTCGACTTCAACTGGGTTCTGGATACCAAAGGCGACGTCGGCAAACTGGCCGCCGAGGTCAGCGACCCGCAATCAGGTCGTCGTTTGCAGCTGTTCACCACCGAGCCTGGCGTGCAGCTGTATACCGGCAACTTCCTGGACGGCAGCATCCACGGCAAAAGCGGCAAGGTTTACCCGCACTGGGGTGCGTTTACCCTGGAAACCCAGCATTACCCGGACGCGCCTAACCAGCCGAAGTTCCAGAGCACAAGGCTGGATCCGGGCAAGACGTACACCCAGACCACGGTGTTTAAATTTTTGTAGGGTTCACACAAAACCTGTGGGAGCGTTGCTTGCCCGCGATAAGTTCACCGCGATCTCAACTAGATCGCCTCTGGCCCTATCGCGGGCAAGCACCGCTACCACAGGGTGGTTTTCAGAGCACTATTTACCCTTCATCGCCTTGACCAACTGATCAACGTTGTAGCGGAACATCTGCACGTAGCTGGCCGCAGGACCATCGGCAGGGGATAACGCTTCAACATACAGCTCGCCGCCAGGCTTGGCGCCGCTGGCATCGGCGATCTGTTTGACCAGGCGCGGGTCACCGGAATTCTCGAAAAAATACGCACTGACGTGTTCAGCCTTGATCTGCCGGATCAGCTTGCCGACATCCGCCGCCGACGCTTCGGACTCGGTGGAAAAGCCCAGTGGCGACAGGAAAGTCACGCCATAGGCATCACCGAAATAACCAAAGGCGTCATGGGACGTCAGCACCTTGCGTTGAGCCTGCGCAATGCCGTTGATCTGCTCACGGGCGTAGCTGTCCAGTGCCTGCAGCTGCGCGCTATAGCGCTCGCCATTGGCCTGATAGACGCTGGCGCCTTGCGGGTCAGCTTTCTTCAGTGCATCGACGATATTGCGTACGTAGATCACCGCGTTGGCGGCGCTGTTCCAGGCGTGCGGATCGGTGATGCGCTGGCCGTCCTCTTCCATGCTGCGGGTCTTGATGCCGTTGGACAGCACCACTGGCTCGCCCTTGTAACCGGACGCCTTGATCAGGCGGTCCATCCAGCCTTCAAGGTGCAGGCCGCTGACGAAGGCCACATCGGCTTTTTTCAGGGCTTGCGCATCGGCCGGGGTCGGCTCGTACACATGGGGATCGCCATTGGGGCCGATCAGCGAGGTGACATGCACCCGCTCGCCCCCGACGTTTTGCACCATGTCGGCGATGACCGTGAACGAAGCCACCGCTTCGAGCGGTCTGGCTTGAGCCAGCACGCTAAAAGCTGACAGCGCAAAGGCTGCCAGTGTGCCAAACAGCATTGATCGTTTCATGACGTTCCTTTTTAGCTAGCCAGATGGGATTGAGGAAACAGCCGGCGCAAAATGCCGGTACGGCCAAACAGCAGGGAAAACCCGTAGAACGCACTGGCGGTCAAGACAATCGCCGGGCCGGAAGCAACTCCCAGGTGGTAGGAGATGATCAGCCCTATCAGCCCCGACAACGTCGCCACCAGCGTCGAAATCGCCACCAGAGCGCTAAGCGAGGTGGCCCAGAAGCGCGCTGCGGTGGCGGGCAGCATCATCATGCCCACCGCCATGAGCGTGCCCAGAGCCTGAAACCCGGCCACCAGATTGAGCACCACCAGCAGCAGAAACAGCACGTGATACAGCGAACCGCGGCCGCCTACTGCGCGCAGAAAACCCGGATCGAAACATTCCAGAACCAGCGGCCTGAAGATCAGGGCCAGCAGGATCACGGTGAACGAGGCGATACCGCCGACCATGTAGATGGCGTCCGAATCGATCGCCAGGATGGTGCCAAACAACACGTGCAACAGGTCGACATTGGAGCCGTGCAGGGAAACGATCATCACCCCGGCCGCCAGAGAGGTCAGGTAGAAACTGGCGAAACTGGCGTCTTCGCGTAGCGCGGTGAGACGGCTGACCAGCCCGGACAATAGCGCCACCGCCAGCCCGGCAATCAGGCCGCCCACACCCATGGCGGGCAGCGACAAGCCAAAGAACAGAAACCCCAACGCGGCCCCCGGCAACACCGCATGACTCATGGCATCCCCCACCAGGCTCATGCGCCGCAGCATCAACAGCACGCCGACCGGCCCGGAACCAATGCCCAGCGCCAGGCACGCCACCAGGGCGCGACGCATGAAACCGAATTCGACGAAGGGGTCGATCAGAAGGTTATAAAGGGTCATGAAAAGCATTCTCGTGAAATCTATGAATATCTGACCGGGATCCACGTCCTGTGGGAGCGAATAGATTCGCGAAGGCGGCAGATCTGAATAATGACCGGCGCTGAAACACCGCTTTCGCGAATGAATCCGCTCCCACAGGCTCGTGATTTATCTCGGCTTACCCTTCACCCTCCACCCCACACAACTGCGCATCCGCACTCCAGAACTCGGCCATGTTGCGCGCTTTGCGCAGGTTGGCGGCGTTGAGGACATCGGCGGTCGCGCCCCAGGCAATGGTTTCTCGAGCCATGAGCAGGGTCTGCGGAAAATGCTGACGCACCTGGTCGATGTCATGCAGCACGGCAATCACGGTTCTGCCCTGCCCGTGCCAGACCCGCACCAGCTCCAGCAAATCCCGGGTGGTGCGCGCGTCGATTGCCGTAAACGGCTCGTCAAGCAAAATCACCGCCGCGTCCTGCAACAGCAAGCGGGCGAACAACACCCGCTGAAACTGCCCGGACGACAACGAACCGATGCTGCGCGACTCGAAACCCTCAAGCCCCACCGCCTGCAACGATTCCCGGGTGCGCTGTGCCGCGTCGCGACCCAGGCCACGAAATGCGCCGATGCTGCGCCAGGCGCCCATGGCCACCGTGTCGGCAACGCTCAGAGGAAAGCTGCGGTCGATTTCTGCTGCCTGAGGCAGGTAACCCAGGGTCTTGGTCGCCAGTTTGCCGCGATCCACGCGACCGGCAGCGGGCTTCATGGTCCCGGCAATGGCTTTGATCAGCGTCGACTTCCCCGCGCCATTGGGACCGACGATGGCCGTCAGGCTGCCCGCTTCGAAGCAACCGCTGATGTGGTGCACCGCCGGGCGCCGTTCGTAGGCAACGGTGAGGTCTTGCAAGGAAATGGCGGCGCTCATGGAATGGCCACCGCCCAGACGATAGCCAGCCACAGCAAAACCAGCATGCCCAGCGCGAAGAGGATTCTCTTCCAGGCTGGCTGGGCCAGTACCGAGCCAGCGATGGAAGGACTGCGGGGAGCTTTCATGGTCAGTAACCTGCAACGATTTGTTACAGTATCACATAGCAATAAGCAAAAGTGTTATGTAATAACGCTACAACCCGTCAGCGCGTTATGGCCTTGAAGCCCTTGTGCAGGTCCTGAATCAACTCCGCCACGTCTTCCAGACCGATGTGCAGGCGCAGCACCGGATGCAGCGCCCTGTCAGCGTCATTATCACGGTCACTGAGCTCCGCCACGGTGATCAGGCTTTCATAACCGCCCCACGATGCGCCCAGCCCGAACAACCGCAGCGCACCGATAAAATCATCCAGTTGCCCAGGGTCAGCGTCAGCCAACTCAAATGACAACAAGCCATTGCTGCCGCTGAAGTCACGTTTGAACAGCTCATGATCGGGGTGATCGGCCAGACCCGGATGAAACACCCGCCTGACCTGAGGCTGTGCCTGCAACCACTGGGCAACCTGCAAGGCCTGGCGCTCATGCACGTCCAGACGCGACGCCAGCGTCCGGGCGCCGCGCAATACCAGGTAGGCATCATCCGGGCTGACCGTGTTGCCAAACGTGTCGCTCATACTTGCCAACGCGGGCCAGACGTCTTGCCGGGTACAAACGCTGCCCATCACCACATCGCTGTGCCCGCAGAGGTACTTGGTCAACGCCATGATGGAAATGTCCGCGCCCAGCGTCAGCGGGCGATACAGATAACCCGAGCCCCAAGTGTTATCGACCGCGAGCAGAATTTCGCGCGGCTTGCACAGGGCGGCGATGGCAGGCAAATCGCACAGCTCGTAAAGCAGCGAACCGGGGACCTCGGCATAGACCATCCGCGTGTTGGCCTGCAGCAGGTTTTCCAGCCCTCGTCCGTGTGCCGGGAAATAGCTCACCTCGATGCCGAACGGGACGAGAAACTGCGCCGCGAGTCTGCGCACCGGGCCATACACCGCATCCGTGATCAATACATGATCGCCAGGCCGCAGGTACGCCAGAAAAGTCTGCGCCACGGCAGCCAGCCCGGTAGCAAACAACTTGCTGCGATAACCGCCTTCGAGCTCGGTGACCAAGTCTTCCAGGGCAAAGGCCGTGGGGTTGCCCCGCGCCCCGTAGCTCAGCACCCGTTCGGTGTCCCGGCGCTTGCGCATGTCACGCATGTCGCTGAGGCTGTCGAACAGCACCGTACTCAGGCGAGTGACCGGCACATTGACGGCCCGCCCGCCGCTGCCTTTGGCGGTACGAGCAGCCTGAACCAACCGGGTGCGGACACCAGGGGACCGTCTGCCGTGCAGCGGTTGCAGGCTGTTGAGTTCCTGTTCAGTCATTTGCCCCAGCAGGCCGATTTCCCAGGCCAGATACTGACGGGCAGCCGCCTTGTTACCCGAATGCCGGTCGTGCGTGAAAAACAGAAAGTCGATGCACTGCTCGTCCTTCAGGCTGCAGGCGTCCTCGCGCAGGGGCAGACCTGCCGCTTGCCATTCGCGGGGCCCGCCGCTCAAAAGCCGGGCCTGACTGCGTTGCGCTTCGGGCAGGTCCAGCGCGGCCAGTCCAGCGATTTCCGGGCTGTCAGCAAGCAACACCAGAGGCCGGGCTTCATCGGCCAGTGCCGCTGCCAGCAACGGGCGAATCGACCAGCGCGCGCCATCGATATGCTGCTGGCGAAAGCGACTGCTGGGACGCAAATCAACCAGGGCGATGGCGGCATCCTTCAACCCGTCTGCCAGCTGCATTGCGCTAATGGACGGCAGGATCGGCGCATTGATCGGCGCGAGCGCGGGCAGCGCAAGATCACTGTCGACTCCCTCGGCCAGCACGTAAGCCTCATGGCCCAACTGCCGCAACCAGCCTGCCACGATGGGGGCGCGAATGCCGTCGGCATCGACCAGCACCAGCCGCGCATTGCGCACCCCTACATACAGATCGGTGGACTGTATCAATTGCCCGCCTGGCGTGTGCTGCGCCCCGGCCAGCGACCCTGCGGCAAATTCTTCAGCCGTGCGCACATCGCAAAGGAACAGACTGCGCGCCGGGTCTTGCGCCCACTCCACCACCTGCCCGGCCGTGACTGTTTGAACGCCGGTCTTTTCGGCCAGTGCCCGCGCAGCGTTACGTTGTGCGTCGAGGTCGGCGTCGGCGATTTTTTCGGGGTAACGCCGGGTGCTGCCGTGCTCCAGCTGCAGATCCGCCAGAAACCAGCCTTGCGTGCCGTTTTCCAGCGCATAGACCGGGTTCTTCACGCCCAGATCAATCAAGGTCTGCGCGCCGATGATGCTGCGAGTGCGGCCGGCGCAGTTGACGATGATCGGTGTGGTGTCGTCACTCAGCAGCCCGGGCAGCCGGTAGCCCAGCTCGCCGTTCGGGCAGCAGATCGAGCCGGGGATGGTCATCTTCTGGTATTCGTCGAACGGGCGGCCATCCAGCACCAACAACGGCCCACCTGCGGTCTGCCATTTCGCCAGTTGCTCGGCGCTGATGTGGGGCGTGTGGCTGGCCTCTTCAACCAATTCCCCAAAGGCCTTGGACGGCACGTGCACACCGGCAAACAGCTGCAAGCCCGCCGCCTGCCAGCCATCGGCCCCGCCATGCAAGACATGGACCCGCTGATAACCCAGCGCATCCAGCCGGGCCGCTGCACGCGGGGCCACGCCCGCGCCGTTCTGGTCATAGATCACCAGACGCACGCGGGGGTTGGGTGCCAGGCGCGGCACGTCGATTTCCAGGCGGCTATACGGCAGGTTCTGCCCATGGAACAGGTGCGCCTCGCCATACTGACCATGCTCGCGCACGTCGAACAGGGCAATTTCCTGGCCGTCGAAAAGCCATTGTTGCAGTTGCGCCGGGGTAATGGTCTGGCTCATGGAATTTCCTTGTGGCAAACGCAGGAAGTGGTCAGGCGTAAGCCTTGATCGAAGGTTCCATTTGCGAGGCGTTGTAATTGAGCACGCGGCCTTCTTCATTGACGCCATACCGGCCGTTCAGAGACTCCAGCGGGCGGCCATACAAGTGGAAATGCAGGGTGGGCGTGTCGCCGTCGACCTTGATGCCGTGCAGGTCTTCGCCCAGGAAACCGATGGACGTGCCAGGCTGCACCACCACCTCCTGATCCAGCACCAGTTGCGCTCGCTCCGGATCGCTGCCGTCGTCGCTGCGCGCCCACACGTAGTTGATTTCCTGCCCCTGTACCGCCACGATCACCGCCCAGGTTTCGTGGTTGTGCGGCAAGGTCTTTTTGCCCGGCAGCAGGGAGTTCATGTACAGCGTCGGGGTAATCCCGTCGTCGTTCAGGCGATAGCGGAACGCGGTGGAACCAGCGCCCGCAACCGGCGACGGAAATTCGTTGAAATTGAACAGGTCATGGCGTGTGGCAAGGCCTTCGAGCAGCGTGATGATTTCATGCAGCGCGGCACGGTCTACGCCGCGGTCGTTGATGATGCGCACTTGCTGCAAAAGGTTTTCGATGGCTTGGGCACGGTTGTCGATGGTCATAAATACTCCTTGGGTGATCGTTGCAGTGGGTCTTTGCACATGAGTGGGGCAATGTGACGTGGGGCCGGCTAAAGCCAGTCCCGCTAGCCAGTCCTCAGTAAGCGCTCATCAAACAGAAATGCTGTACCGACCCAGATTGCTCAGCACATACGGGTCGTTAGCCACCGGACGACGCCCTGATTCGCCAAGCGCATGGCGCAAAAACGCCTGGGTGCGTTCGCTGACCGGGCGCTGAAAAATCTGTTCCGCACTGCCGTGCTCGACAATCAGGCCGTTTTCGGTGAAATAAACCCTGTCGCTGATCTCCTCGGCGAAGCGCATTTCATGGGTGACCAGCACACAGGTCATGCCCTCCTGCGTCAGTTCACGAATCACGGTCAGCACTTCGCCGACGGTTTCGGGGTCCAGTGCCGACGTGACCTCGTCGAACAGAATCAGCTCCGGGCGCATCGCCAGGGCGCGCGCGATGGCGACCCGCTGCTGCTGACCACCGGACAACTGGCCAGGATAGGCATCGACCTTGTGTTCCATGCGCACTTTGGCCAGCAGAGCGCGGGCTTGCTGTTCAGCCTCGCCACGGTTGATGCCCAATACTTTGCGCGGCGCAATCACCAGGTTTTCCAGCACCGACAAGTGCGGGAACAGGTTGTATTGCTGGAAGACGAACCCGACCCGCTTGCGCAGTTCGATGCGTTGCGCCTCGGTCGATAATTGGCTGACTTCGGTATCGGCGACACGGATGCTGCCGCTTTGGGTCTGCAGCAAGCCGGTAATGCAGCGCAGGATGGTTGATTTGCCCGAACCGGACGGCCCGATGATCGAGACTGCGTGGCCGCGCTGCACATCCAGGTCAATGCCCTTGAGCACGTGATTGGTGCCGAACGACAGGTGCAGATCGCGCAGGCGGACCAAGGGTTTGGCACCACTGTCAATAGAAGGCATAACGGCGCTCCAGACGTTGAGTCAAACGGGAAATCGGATAGCAGTAGGCAAAGAACACTGCCAACAGGCTCAGGTAGATCAGGACCGTGAAACCGGTTTGATTCACGGTATTGCTGGCGATCTGCGCGGTATCGATCACGTCATGCACGCCCACCAGCGACGCCAGCGCAGTGCCCATGGTGATCACCGCGTAAAGGTTCATCCACGGCGGCAACATGCGCTTGAAGCACTGAGGCAGGATGATCGACGTGAAAATCTGCCAGCGCGTAAAGGCCAGGGAACGCGCCGCCTCCCACTGGGTGCTGGGGATTGACCCGATGGCACCGCGAAAGATCTCCGCCACATTGGCACTGGCCGGTAACGCGAGGCCGATGGTGACCTTGACCCAGTCCGGAAACGGCACATAGGAGCTGCCGATATGGATCTCGAACGGGAACACATAAGTGGTGAAGTAAATCAGCACCAGCCACGGTGCGTTGCGAAAAATCTGCACCCAGATCCGCGCTGGCAAGCGCAGCAGCCAGGTGGGCGACAGCGCCAGTGCGCCGATCAAAAGCCCCGCCACCGTGCCCAGGCCGATCGCCACCAGGCTGATCAGGATGTTTTGCCAAAAGCCCTTGGCCAGGGCCGGTGACCACTGCACCCATGCCATCAAGACCGGGCTGTCAGGCGCGGCGAATATCAGCCAGGCAACCCCTGCAATCAGCAACACAAGCGCGCCCACGTGGCGGCGAGGCCGGGTCAACGGCACGCCCGCAACGGAAGATTCAATGGCCATAGCCGGGCATCCTCAGGCACGCTTCAAGGGCGCGGCCTACACAATTGACGACAAAGCTCAGCAAGCCGAAGAACGACAGCAACAGGATCATCAATTCCAGCACGTTGTCGCTCTGGGTCCAGATCATGATCGCCGCGTAGGTGATATCGCCGACCGCGATGGCCGAAGCCACGGCAGTCATCTTCACCAGATCGATCAGGTTGTTGATCAGCGACGGCAGCGCAAAACGCAGGGCCAGCGGCAATTGCACATTCCACAAGAGTTGGCGGCGGCTGAAGGCCAGGGAGCTGGCAGCCTCCATGGTCACAGACGGCACCGCCTCGATACCGGCGCGCAAGGCCTCGGCGTGAAACGCTCCCTTATGCAGGGAAATCACGATCACCACCCACGCAAACGGCGTCAGCGGATTCGCCGCGCCGACTGCCTGGGTCAGCAACATGTTCAGCACCAGGAACGCGCAATACAGTTGCACCAGGGTCGGCGTGTTGCGGGTGACTTCGATGAACATCCGCGCCGGGGTGGCCAGGCAGATCTTGCCAGAGGTGAGCATCGCCGCCAGCACCACACCCACCAGCAGGCTGCCAACGATGGTCAAGGCGCACAGGGCGATGGTGGTCAGCGCGCCGTCCACCAGGGAGCCGCGCTGATACGCATCCAGCACAAAGCTGTAGTTGAGCCCGAACCCTGAAGTCCAGTGCACAAACAGTTCAAGCCAATGAGTCATTCAGGCACCTCGCGATGCAGCGCCACACAAGCTGCCGCGCTGCACAGAACGCCTTGCAGGAAAAAGTGGGTCATGGAAATCCTTGCCAGCCACACTGCGGGAATGGGAGCCCTGTGGGAGCGAGGCTTGCCCGCGACAAGAGCGCCACTGCTATCACGCACATCGCGTCCAGTCTCATGGCGGGCAAGCACCGCTCCCACAGGTTCAGTCAATGAATTCGCGCGCTTCAACCCTTGAATTGCGCATGCAACTCCACCAGCGCAGGCGATGCCGGGGTGATGTTGTGGCGTTTTTCGCCTTCGATGAGAAAGCCAGTGCGGTGCCAGTCCTTGACGATGGCGTCGAGTTTCGCCTGAGTGTCGGTTTCGCCCTGGCGCGTCCAGATCACCGACGGAGCCGGGTTCAACTCTGGAGCGATGGCACGGTAGTCCTTCCACTCCGGATTGCCGGTCACCAGCGGATTGATCAGCGTGGCGTCGTGCACGGCGGCCACGCAGTTATTGCCGCGCAAGGCCAGCAAGGACTCGGACGAGCTTTTGAAGGCTTTGATGTCAGCGCCGAATTCGGTCAGCGGCTTGACGTAACTGCTGCCCTGGGAGGTGCACACCGGCTGGCCCTTGAGATCCTGCCAGGTGTTGATTTTGCTGTCCTTGCGCACCGCCGCCGTACCGCCCACGCGGTAGAACGGGGTGGGCACGGAGCCGAGGATCTGGCCCCGCTCCGGCGTCCACTCCATGTTGGCGATCAACAGGTCCACCTTGCCCTGCTGCAGAAACTGCACGCGGTTGGCGGGCAGTACCGGTACCAGTTCAACCTCGGCGCCCAGACGCCGACCGATGTCTTCAGCCAGATCCACATTCAAGCCCTTGGCTTTCTGATTCGTCGGGTCAATGGAGCCAAACGGCCCGCCGGACAGCAGAACCCCCACTAGCACCTTGTGCCGGGCTTCAATCTTGTCCAGCGTGGCATCGGCCTGAGCCATGCCACTGACCGCCAACGAGGCAAAAACACCCAAGGTGACCGACAGTAAAGGTGAAACAGGCGTGCGTGCGTTCGGCATAAATGTCCCCTGGCTGATGATCGGCGTACCCCGATCTGATGAGCAGCATCCTAGGCAGTGACGCCGACGAACGGAAATTCAAATATCAAATATGGTTATAACTTCCCGTATTCCGCAAACCTTCAAAACGGGCATAAGCCCTAAATACAGCAATCCCCTGCGAACCTGTTCTTGTTATTGATGTAAATACATAACCATTCTTAATGTATTGTGCTGCCCATCTGATGTTAATCGAGTGATTTTCAGCATGCCCAATGCGACGCCCACCACCACGCTGGACCTGGAACTCCTGCGCACATTTGTTGCGGTAGTCGACCACCACAGCTTCGCCGAAGCTGGCCTGCGACTGGCGCGTACCCAGTCCTCGGTGACCCAGCACATGCAGCGTCTTGAGCAACAGGTCGGCGTCAGCCTTTTTCAGAAACAGGGCCGACAAAAGCAGTTGACCGAGCCCGGTCGGCAATTGCTGCGTCACGCCCGGCAGATGCTCTCGCTCAATGACGAGGCCCTCAGTTCCCTGCGCGAAGACAGCCTCAGCGGTGTGCTGCGCATCGGTTCGCCCCACGACATTGCCGACACGATTTTGCCGCCGATCCTCAGCCACATTGCCCGTTCGGCCCCGCGTCTGCGGCTGGAAATCGACGTCGGTCGCAGCCCGTTCCTCATGGACGATCTGCACCGGGGCAAGGTCGACATGGTGATTTCTACCCGCCAGGACCAGACACTCGAGGGCTTTGCCTTGCGCACCTCGCCCGTCTGGTGGATCTGTTCCGCGCAGTACGTGCACATCCCCGGCGAACCCATCCCGCTGATTCTGGTGGACGAGCCGAGCATTTATCGGCGCTATGCCCTTGAAGCGCTGGAGCGCGCCAATATCCCCTGGCGTCAGGCGTATCTGGCCTCAAACCTGATCGGCATCAAGGCCGCCACCCGCGCAGGCCTGGGGGTGACGCCCCGGAGCATGGAAATGCTTGGCCCGGACATGCGCGTGCTGGGCGAAAACGACGGTCTGCCGCGCCTGCCGGATGTGACGTATCACTTGTGGATCCGCCCCAACACCGTCAACCCGCTGGCTCGCAAAGCCTATGAGCTGATCCGCGGCAGTCAGGGGCTCTAGCACGGCCTGCAAGCGAAGTCCGCCGCCCGACCACAGGGCGTTGCGCCGTTTGCCTGAACCCTATACTGTACATGCACACAGTATCGGAGTTTCCCATGCAGTTGATCGACAAGCTCAGCATCCTCGCGGACGCCGCCAAGTACGACGCGTCCTGCGCCAGCAGCGGCGCGCCCAAGCGCAGCTCCGAAGGCAAGACGGGGCTGGGTTCGAGCAACGGCATGGGCATCTGTCACAGCTATACGCCGGACGGACGCTGCGTTTCCCTGCTGAAGATCCTGCTGACCAACTTCTGCCTCTACGATTGCCAGTACTGTGTCAATCGCCGCTCCAGCGACGTGCCCCGCGCCCGCTTCAGCCCCGAGGAAGTGGTGACGCTGACCCTTGATTTTTACCGACGCAATTGTGTCAGCGGGCTGTTTCTCAGTTCCGGGATCATTCGCTCGGCCGACTACACCATGGAACAGCTCATCGAAGTGGCGCGGCAGCTGCGCGAAGTTCATGAGTTTCGCGGCTACATTCATCTCAAGACCATTCCGGATGCCGACCCCGCGCTGATTGCCCAGGCAGGCAGGTATGCCGATCGCCTGAGCGTCAATATTGAACTGCCCACCGATGCGGGCCTGAAGATCCTCGCTCCGGAGAAAGACGTCAAATCCATCAAGCAGGCAATGCAGACCATTCACACCGGCCAGCAAACCATCCTCAATGAACCCCGCGCCCCACGTTTCGTGCCCGCAGGGCAAAGCACCCAGATGATCGTCGGCGCCGATGAAACCGATGACAGCACCATCCTGAGCAGCGCCGAATCGCTGTACGGCAACTATGGCCTGCGTCGGGTTTACTACTCGGCGTTCAGCCCGATCCCCAACAGCCCGAAAAGCGTACCCCTGGCAGCACCGCCATTGATGCGCGAGCACCGCTTGTATCAGGCAGATTTTCTCCTGCGCGGTTATGGCTTCAAGGTCAACGAACTGTTCAAGGGCCCCGGGCATCTGGCGCTGGACATCGACCCGAAACTGGCTTGGGCGCTGAACAATCGCAGCCTGTTCCCGCTGGACCTGAACCGCGCCGAAGCCGCATTGATTGCGCGCATCCCCGGGATAGGCATCCGCACCACCAACAGGCTGATGGAATTGCGACGCCAGCGCCGGATTCGCTACGAAGACCTGACCCGGATGCGCTGTGTGCTGGCCAAGGCCAAGCCATTCATCATCACCAGCGACTACCACCCCAGTCAGGCTGAAAGCAGCAGCGAATCCCTGCATCAGCTCTTGCGCGACCGTCCACAGCCGCAGCAGATGGGGCTTTGGGGATGATCAGCCTGGATTGCGACGGCCTGTTCGAGAACTGGCGCACTCAGGCGCGCTGGCTGCTCAGCCATCAGGTCGATCCCAGCGAAGTGAGCTGGGCGTCCAGTGATGGCGCTGACCTGTTCGCCTCCGACCACAGCTACCCTGAACATCAAGGCCCTTTCCAGGCCAGGATCCCCAAGGAATTACTGCATCTGCTGGAGAGCGCCGCCCGTTATCGCGGTGAGCAGCGCTGGAGCCTGTTGTATGAAGTGCTTTGGCGAGTCAGCCATGGTGACCGGACCGCCATGCTCGCGGGCGACAAGCTGGGCAGCGAGCTACAGCGGCGGATCAAGCAGGTCAGTCGTGAGGCCCATCACCTGCATGCCTTTCTGCGCTTTGTCGCGCTGCCCGCGAACGAGCTGCCTGCCGAGCTTGCGCAGCCCGAGTATGTCGCCTGGCACGAGCCTGCCCACGACATCCTGCACAGCGCCAGCGAACATTTCATCGGCCGTATGGGCCAACACCGCTGGATGATCGCCACGCCACAGGACGGCGTGTATTACGACGGCCAGCAGTTGATCCATCTGCGGGTCTGCCCGGCTCAATGGCAAGCACTGGCGCGCAATGCCGAAGATCCCGGCGGCGAATTGTGGCTGACGTATTACAGCCACATCTTCAACCCGGCGCGGCTCAATCCCAAGGTCATGCAGGGCCATTTACCCAGTCGCTTCTGGAAAAACCTGCCCGAAGGCCCGCTCATCCCTGCCCTGATCAGCGAGGCGCGAACCGGCAAGCAACGTGACGGCCAGGCCAGCGAGATTTCCAGCAGGCCCGGCAAACGCATCCCCCGCGGGCCTCAGCCCATCCAGCGCCAGCCTTGAGCGGACTGATCGTCAAGCCGGATGAAAAACCCTGCGCCGCTGCGCTTCTGTTAACCTGCACTACGCCTTTGAACGCGCCTGACCTCCTCCTCATCGAGAGGGGGGCAGCATTGAGAAAACCATATGGAAGGCATAGGCAGCAGACTCAGGGCTGAGCGTAAGCGCCTGGAGCTTTCGCAACAGGCAATGGGCGCAGTCGGCGGTATTGAAGCCAATGCGCAAGGGCTTTACGAACGGGGCAAGCGTTTCCCCAACGCAGGCTATCTGAGCCTTATCGCCAAGGCGGGCGTCGACGTTCTTTACGTCATCACCGGCACCCGCAAGGTCAGGACAGTCGGCACCATGACCGATGGCGACACCAAACTGCTCAGCGAGCTGGATGGATTGCCCGATGAAGTTCAGCGAGACATAAAGCGTCTGATCAGCACACTGTTCCAGTCTGACGACGCCATCCCAAAACCTTGAAAATCTAGTCCTGCAGCTCACGCGTTTATCAGGCGTCACTCCAGCTGCCACCGGGCACATCTGCGAATCTTCAACTATCTTGCACTGCTGGAAAAACTGCACGGCCGTTGAACACCCTCGGCGGCCTCAAGCTCGACCATCTGGAGGCCGCATGACCGCTCTTCTCGGACACAACTTCATCAACGGTACCCGCAGCGCTGCAGGCACTGTCAGTTTGCACAGCCTGGACGCCACCACCGGCGAGGCGCTGCCGCTGACCTTCATGGAAGCCACCCGTGATGAAGTCGACGCGTCAGCCCTTGCCGCCGCCGAAGCCTACCCAGCCTATCGCACGACGACCGCCCTGCAGCGCGCCACGTTCCTGGACGCCATCGCTGAAGAACTCGATGCGCTGGGTGAAGAATTCATCGCGATGGTCTGTCGCGAAACCGCCCTGCCACCCGGCCGCATTCAAGGTGAACGCGCTCGCACCAGCGGCCAGATGCGCCTGTTTGCCCAGCTGCTGCGCCGAGGTGACTTCTACGGCGCGCGGATCGATCGCGCCCTGCCTGATCGTCAGCCCATGGCACGTCCGGACTTGCGCCAATACCACATCGGCCTGGGTCCGGTGGCCGTGTTTGGCGCCAGCAACTTTCCCCTGGCCTTCTCGACCGCGGGTGGCGACACCGCCGCCGCGCTCGCGGCCGGTTGCCCGGTGGTATTCAAGGCCCACCCAGGCCACATGGCGACCGCTGAATGGGCAGCGCTGGCGATTATTCGCGCAGCTGAAAAAACCGGTATGCCCGCGGGCGTATTCAACATGATCTACGGCGGCAGCGTCGGCGCCTGGCTGGTCCAGCACCCGGCGATCAAGGCCGTTGGCTTCACTGGATCACTGGGGGGCGGGCGCGCCTTGTGCGACATGGCTGCGGCGCGACCGGAGCCGATTCCGGTATTTGCCGAGATGTCGAGCATCAACCCCATGCTGGTCCTGCCGGAAGCACTCAACAGTCGTGCCGAGAAAATCGCTGCAGAACTGGCCGCGTCCGTGGTCCAGGGCGGCGGCCAATTCTGCACCAAACCGGGCCTGGTGCTGGGCATTGCCTCCCCGCAGTTCGAGCATTTTCTGGACCGTCTGGGTCATCTGATCCAAGCCCATGCCCCGCACACCCTGCTCAATGCCGGGGGGCTGTGCAATTTCTCCGAGGGTCTGGGTCGGCTGGCCAGCCATCCGGGCTTGAGTCATCGCGCCGGTCATCCGCAGCAAGGCAGCCAGGCGTTTCCACAACTCTATGAAGCGGACGTGGCGCTATTGCTGGAGGGCGACGCCCTGCTGCAGCACGAAGTCTTCGGGCCGATGCTGGTCGCGGTCGCGGTGACTGACGCCGCACAGTTGAAAAAGGCCGTGCAAAGCCTGCAAGGCCAACTGACGGCAACCTTGATTGGCGAACCAGCAGATTTTGCAGCCTTTGCCGAACTGGTCCCGCTGCTGGAGCACAAGGCAGGCCGGTTATTGATCAATGGCTACCCCACCGGCGTGGAAGTCTGCGATGCCATGGTCCACGGCGGCCCCTACCCGGCGACTTCCGACGCACGCGGCACCTCGGTGGGCACGCTGTCGATCAACCGCTTCATGCGTCCGATCTGCTTCCAGAATTACCCGGACTCGCTGCTGCCTGATGCACTGAAAGATGCCAACCCACTGGGGCTGATGCGCCTGGTGGATGGCGTGGGGACCCGAGAGGCAATCTGATTCGATACTGCGCGGCGGCCTCGCGCTTTTCGTGAACTCCTACAGGCACAGCACCTAACCTGTAGGAGCGCACCGAGGTTACGAGGCCCGCGATGGCGTTTTGTCTGACACACCGCTATCGCCGAGCTAAACCCTGAGCACGCCATCAATACAGGTCACCGCATCGCCACCGATCCAGATATCTGCGCCCAGGCGTTGCACATGCACCCGGCCCTGGCGGCCCATCGCAGTACCCTGGCTGACCACATAGCTGTCCGGCGCCAGACCTTCGGCCAATAGCCATTGGGCGATGCCCGCATTGAGGCTTCCCGTTACCGGATCTTCCGGCATGCCGTCACCGGCGATAAAGGCCCGCACTTCGAACTGCGCCTCGGCGCCATCTACAGACACATTCCACGGGGCAAACACACCAATGGCCAGGCCCGAGAGCTGCGCATAGTCAGGCTGCAACGCCAGCACGCAGGCCCGGTCACGCAATTGCAGGGCCAGCCACCCGGCGCCGTTGTCGACCCAGCGGGCATCGATGACCGCCTGAGCCTCCAGGCCAAGCCCGGAGCGGACCCGCTCAAACAAGGCTGCCTCCACTGGCCCCGAACGCAGCAAGGCGGGTGCGGTAAATGCCAGCCGCGTACCGAGTCGGCGGATGCGCACCAGACCGATGCCACATTCTTGAATGATCTCCTCGCCCTTGGGCTGACCGCCGCTTTCCAGCCACGCGTGGCAACTGCCCAGGGTAGGATGACCGGCAAAAGGCAGTTCATCCAGCGTCGTGAAAATCCGCAGTCGGTAATCCGCTTCGGGATGTTGCGGGGCCAGCACAAAAGTGGTTTCGCTCAGATTGGTCCAGCGGGCGAACTCGGCCATCCGCTCGTCACTGAGCCCGTCGGCTTGCAGTACCACCGCCAGCGGGTTGCCCAACAATGTCTGGCTACTGAAGACGTCAATCTGTTTGAATGGGTAATGACTCATGCACATGGACTCTGAACAAACCAGGGCGGCGAGGTTCGCATTTCAGGCGGGCAAAGGCAAAACGTACCGCTCCATCTGCCCCACCGGAGGCTCCAACATGCTCGACAGCCCTTCGGCCTCCTCGGTCGACACACTTTATGCATTGATGGCCGACAAGCAATTCGTAGTCCTGACCGGTGCAGGGATCAGCACGCCGTCGGGCATTCCCGATTATCGCGACACTGATGGCGTGCGGCGTGGCAAGGCACCGATGATGTTCCAGGAGTTTCTCGGCGCCCCTGAAGCCCGACGTCGCTATTGGGCGCGGGCAATGCTCGGCTGGCCACGGGTCTGCAGCGCGCAGCCCAACGCGGCGCATCGGGCACTGGCGCAATTGCAAGCCAGGCACCAGATCAGCGCCCTGATCACCCAGAACGTCGACACGCTGCACGATCAGGCCGGGAGCGAGGATGTCATCGAGCTGCATGGCAGCCTGCATCGGGTGATTTGCCTGGACTGCCATCAGCCCTCGCCGCGATCAGCCATTCAATTGACCATGGAAGCGCAGAACCCCTATCTGGCCGGGGTCGACGCAATCCAGGCCCCCGACGGCGATACCCTGCTGGATCCGGCGTTTGAATCACGCTTCCAGATCCCCCACTGCCCACACTGCGATGGTCAGCGACTCAAACCCGACGTGGTTTTTTTCGGCGAGAACGTCGCCCCGCCCACAGCGGCCAGAGCCATGCGCAGCATTGAACAAGCCGACGGGTTGCTGGTGGTGGGCTCGTCTCTCATGGCCTATTCAGCGTTCCGACTGTGCAAGGCCATTCATGAACAGAGCAAGCCGCTGATCGCCATCAACATCGGCAAGACCCGGGCGGACGAGCTGCTGGACCTGAAAATTGAAATGTCCTGTGAGCAGTTGCTGCCCGCACTGGCCAAACGTTTGAACGCAACATGATCTCCTACAGAACACAAGAACAGCGGTGTGGCATCACAGTGAATCAAAACAACCCCAACTGCCCACCGATCAAGGTGCCGAAGTCATCATCGACAAAAGGCAGAATCGCATCGGCAATCGGCTGTAACTGCCGAGTGACGTAGTGATCGTAATCAATCGCCGTCTGCTGTTTTTCCAGAGGTTCCGGCCCGGCCAGGGTGATGACGTAGCTGATCCAGCCGCCGTTCTGGTATTGCCGGGGGCGCCCGAGGCTCAGGTTGTGCTCATCGGCCAGCCGCGCAGCCCGGACGTGAGGCGGCACGTTGCGTTCGTAGTCATCGAGCCTGCGCCGCAGTCGTTTGCGGTAGATCAGCAGATCATCGAGTTCGCCCGCCAGGGTTCGGCGCACGTAATCGCGCACATAGTCCTGATAAGGTCGTCGATTGAAGATCCGTGCGTAGAGCTCCTGCTGGAACTCCCGGGCCAGTGGCGACCAATCGGTACGCACCGTTTCCAGCCCTTTGTAAATCATCTCGTCGCAGCCATCGGCACGCCTGACCAGCCCGGCATAGCGCTTCTTGCTGCCCTCTTCCGCACCGCGAATGGTGGGCATCAGAAAGCGCCGGAAGTGGGTCTCGAACTGTAATTCCAGCGCACTGTTCAGGCCGTATTCCTCTTGCAGGTGCGCTTGCCACCACTGGTTGACCTGCTGCACCAGCGCACGGCCGATGCCTGCAGCCTCTTCCTCGCCGTGCAGGCTTTTGAGCCAGACGAAGGTCGAGTCTGTATCGCCATAGATCACTGTGTAGCCCTGGGCCTCGATCAGTTGCCGGGTCCTGCGCATGATTTCATGGCCGCGCAACGTGATGGACGACGCCAGCCGGGTATCGAAAAAACGGCAGCCGCTGGAGCCCAGCACGCCATAAAACGCATTCATGATGATTTTCAGCGCCTGGGACAACGGCTGATTGTTCTCCCGCTTGGCGGTTTCCCGTCCCTGCCAGACACGCTCGACAATCGCGGGCAGGCAATGGCGGGTGCGGGAAAACCGGGCTCCGCGAAAACCGGGAACCGAGTCCTCTTCAGCGGGATAGCGCAGGCCTTCAACGAGCCCGACCGGGTCGATCAGAAAAGTGCGGATGATCGATGGATACAGGCTTTTGTAATCCAGCACCAACACCGATTCATAAAGCCCTGGCCGAGAATCCATGACGAAGCCGCCCGGGCTGGCCTCGGGCATGCGCTCGCCCAGGTTGGGCGCGACAAACCCCTGGCGGTGCATGAGCGGAATGTACAGGTGACAAAACGCAGCCACGGAGCCACCGCTGCGGTCAGCAGGCAAACCCGTCACTGTGGCGCGTTCGAGCAGGAAGGTCAGCAACTGGGTCTTGGCGAAGATCCGGGTCACCAGCTCGCAATCCTTGAGGTTGTAACGCGCCAGCGCGGGTTTGTCCTCGGCGAACATGCGATTGATCTCGTCCATGCGCTGGTACGGCGTACTGATCGCCTTGCCTTCACCGAGCAGTGTCTGGGCGACATTTTCCAGGCTGAAGGACGGGAAGCTCCAGGTGGCCGAGCGCAGCGCTTCAATCCCGTCGATGATCAACCGCCCGCTGGCATCGGCAAAGAAATGGTTTTGCCGCGCACCGTGCTCGCGCCAGCCCATCGCTTCGCCGCCACGGCCCAGGCGCAACGGCACTTGCAACCGTTGCGCATGCTCGTGCAAGACCCGCAAATCGAATTGCACCACGTTCCAGCCAATGATCGCGTCCGGATCGTGACGCTCCAGCCACTCATTCAGACGCTCCAGCAGCAGCTTGCGGGTCGCGCAGTATTCCAGCTGGAAATCCACCTGGCTGTCGTCGCCGTTGGCCGGGCCGAGCATGTACACCTGACGCTCGCCGCAGCCTTCGAGCGCGATGGAGTACAACTCGCCCTTTTCCGTGGTTTCGATGTCCAGAGACACCAGTCGCAAGTCGGGCCGGTAATGGTCGTCAGGTTTGATCTGCGCGTTGCACAGTGTGCCATTGGCGTCCGGCACCCCACCGAATTGCACCGGCGCGGTGATGAAACGCTCCATCAGGTAGCGCTCGGGTGGGCGGATGTCGGCTTCGTAGACGTCGACGCCGCCCTTGCGCAAGGCCTTTTCCAGATTCATCAACTGTCGGTGTTGCTGGCAATAGACTCCCAGAACCGGGCGGTGGCGGAAGTCGCACAGCTCCAGTTCGCGCAGTTCGACACCGGATTCATTGCGCAGAACGGTTTCGGCACGGGCGCGCTGCTCGGCCGGAATGAAGGCCACGGACGGTTGCACAGGCAAGCGAATGTGCCGGGGACCGTTATCGGTCGCCAGCCAGAACTCGACTTCGGTGCCGGACGGCGTGTCACGCCAATGCCGACTCAGGATGAAGCCCCGCTGTTTCTCCTGATGCCCCTGTTGCTGTACCTGCACCACCGCCAACCTCAAAACCGGATTTCAGAGGGCGATTCTACGTGGCATTGGCTGCGGCGCGCAGGTTGTGGGGCGCATCCAGGCGATATAGTCTGCCGTGCACCGCTCATCAACGCTTCAAGGACCGCATATGTCAGCAGACCAGCGCTTCAACCTGATCGCCACGCAACTGGGTTACAGCTTTGACGGTGACATCAAGATTGGCGGCAATTACGTCCCGCTGGTGCGCAACGGCAACGAGATTTACATCAGCGGGCAAATTCCAAGGGTCGGCGATGCCGTGGTGGTCACCGGCCGTGCGGGCGCCGACGCAACACTGGCCCAGGCCCAGACGGCCGCCAAGGTCTGCGCCATGCGCGCACTGGCGCTGCTGCAGCGAAGCGTCGGGTCGCTGGACGAGATCAAGCGACTGCTGCGCATGAACCTGTATGTGCAATGCGCGGCGGATTTCACCCAGCAGAGCGAGGTCGCCGACGGCGCGTCAGAAGTGCTGTTCTTCGTGCTGGGTCAAGCCGGTGCCCACACCCGCAGTTCCATTGGCGTTTATCAACTGCCCAAGAACGCAACAGTCGAGCTCGACCTGATCGCGGTGGTTTGAGTGGCGCTGTCCTGGCAAATCAACCGAAGGAATAACCGACCTTGAGCGGCATCGAACGCCTGCAACCCCGGCATGCAGCGGCTTACCGGGCCGTGATGCTGGAAGCCTACACCCTGCATCCCGACGCCTTTACCTCATCGGCTGCCGAACGCGCGGCGTTGCCGCTGGCCTGGTGGGAGCAGCGCCTTGACGATCAGCCGCAAGCACAGGAAGTGGTGCTGGGCATGGTCCGTGACGGGACCCTGACGGGAGTGGTCGGGCTGGCGTTCAACCCGCGGGAAAAGGCACGTCACAAGGTCTCGCTGTTCGGCATGTATGTCCCGCAGGCCCACCAGCATCAGGGCCTGGGTCGGCAACTGGTGAACGCCGCCCTGGCCCATGCCAGCCGTCGGCCTCAGGCGCGGGTGATCCAGCTGACCGTCAGCGAACACAACGGCGCAGCCGTGCGACTTTACGAACAGTGCGGGTTTGCCGCCTTTGGGGTTGAGCCGTGGGCGGTCGCCATCGACGAGAGCTTCATATCCAAAGTCCACATGTGGCGATTGTTGTCCGCAGCCTGATAGCGCAAGGTTGCCGCCTGGCGCTCGCGGCCCCGCCATGAGGCCGGGTTGGTGCCTTCGGTTTTGCTGAACATGTGGGAAAAATGCGCCTGATCGCAGAAGCCGCATTCCGCGCTGATCTGCGTCAGCGTCATGGCCGAAGTCTTGATCAGTTCCTTGGCCTGACTGATGCGCTGCAGGCGAATCCAGTCCTGAGGCGAAATGCCCATGCTGCGCTTGAAGGCCCGTGAAAAGTGGCTGCGTGTCAGCGAGCAGGCCTCTGCCAGCAACGGTACCGATATTTTCTTGCCCAGATCCGCCCTGATCAGTTGCTGGACCCGCGCCAGCCGCCAGGCAGACAGCCCGCCCACTACGGTCGCACGAGCCTCGGCGCGGGCCTCGAGTGTGGGCGCGACATCAGGACCAGCAAGCGTCACAGGTTGTATGGGCATCAGCCTTTACCTTGCGAAAATTCAATGACTCATCTTCGCAGGGATGATGATGCGGACAAGTCTCGCAGGGGGATCAGAACGGCCAATCCGGTGCGCAATCCCGACAAATCCGGGCAAACCATCTGATCAGGGCGGGCAGACGACGGCCTCAGCCGAATTGCTGGCGGTATTGGCTGGGCGTCAGGCCGAGCCGGTCGCTGAACAGCGAGCGCATATACCGCACACTGCCGAAGCCACTGCGATGGGCCACCGTCTTGAGCGGTAGCGCGCTGGTCTCCAGTAGACTGCGCGCCCGGTCCAGCCGTGCGTTCTGGATGAACTCCATGGGTGTCATGTTCACTTCGCGGCTAAAGACCCGGGCAAAATGCCGAGGGCTCATGGTTGCCATGCACGCCATGCGCTCGATACTGAAATCCTCTTCCAGGTGTTCGAGCAGGTAGTTCTGCACTTTGGTAATGGCTGTCTCGTGGGTCGCGACGGTGGCAATCAACGGGCTGAACTGCGCCTGCCCACCCTGACGTTTCATGACAACCAGCAATACTTTGGCCACATCAAGGGCGACTTTACGACCGTGATCGAGCTCGACGATCGACAATGCCAGATCGATGCCTGCGGTCACTCCGCCGGAGGTCACCAACCGCTGGTCTTTGATGTAAATCTGATCGGTCGTCACCTGGGCCAGAGGGAAACCCTTGATCAGCCGCTCGGTGTAATGCCAGTGCGTAGTCACCCGATGACCATCAAGCAAGCCGGCCTTGCCCAGAATAAAGGCGCCGGTACAGATCGAACCGTACAACCCGCTGCCCTGCGCGATGTGCTTCAGCCAGGCCCAGAGCTGAGGATGGTTGTCGTTGTAGGAGCCTGGTCCGCCGGGTACCAGCACCACGTCGTAGTACTTTTCAGCCGTTGAGACGCAGAGGTCCGGCTGCACTGAAACGCCATTGGAGGCGCGCATCGAGCCGGGTTCGGTGCCCACGGTGGTGAGCTGGTAATGCCTGTCTGCGTCCAGATAGCGGTTGGCAATGGAAAACACCTCCATCGGCCCGGCCATATCGAGCAGAAGGAAATCGGGAAACAGGACGAGGGCTACGCTTTTCATAGTCTGGGCATCTTCAAAATCGGCATCTAGGCGGTGGCGGCCATGACTGTTCTTTCAGAGATCGCACTGCAATGACCGTGCGCATAGTACCGTTTTGCATGCCTCGCACGGGGCGCTTCTGATTCCGTCGAGATCAACCGTGAGCGCGGCCGAGGTGGCGCGCCCACGGGGCTCATGTCAATCCTCCAGTGCTTTCGGCGCGCCTTTCACCGCCTTGCTGCCCTTGTCCGCCTTGCCGGGTTTGGCTTCCGGCTCCGGCGCGACCGGCACAACGGGCGCCGTGGCGGCTTTTTCCTGAGCGGGCAACTGATCCACCGCGCTGAACAGTTCCTTGAGGCCTATCGGACCGGTTTGCTCAAGTTTCTTTTCGCCATCCTTGCCAACCAGAATCACTTTGGTGCCGGTGCTGGCGCCCAGTTTCAGCTCGCGAATCAGCGCCATGGTCGGTTGCGCATCGAGGTTTTTGCCGTCCCGCTGGCCCATGGTGTTGACCACGGTGTAAAGCACCATGTTGCGCTCGTCGAAGCCTTTCTTGTTTTCCGGCTCCGCGATGGCCTTCTTCAGGCTGACCAGGGTCGGGTCCACACTGCTGGGGGCTATGATGATCAGGGCGCGGGCCTTACCGCGATCCTGATTGAGGGGGCTGTCGCTGTCGGCCGCGAATAACGGGCTCACAGCGGCCAGCAAGGTGGCGATGGTCAATGACCGGATAAACATAAATGGCTCCTTCAAACTGGTTCGAGTTTTCGACGCCCTTTTCGGTACTTTGTTCTGGATGGGTTGTTTCAGGTGCATTGTCCAGATGCTTTATTCCAGCTGCGGCTTCTAACGGGTATAGCTCAATACCCGCGTGGCGGCGCTGAGTATCAGCGCTCGGTGGAGACCAGTTTCAGCCCGACGATGCCGGCCAGAATCAGCATGAAACACAAGATGCGCAACAGACCACGGTCTTCACCGAGGTACAACATCCCATAGATTGCGGTGCCCACCGCGCCGATGCCGACCCAGACCGCATAGGCGGTCCCGACCGGGATGGTGCGTGTGGCCTGGGAAAGCAAGTACATGCTCAAACAGATGAACAAGCCGCAGAACAGGCTAGGCCATAACCGGCTGAAGCCCTCGGTACGCGGCATGACGGCTGCATAAAGGATCTCGCAGGCCCCTGCGAACAACAGAAACACCCAGCCCATCAATCATCCTTAGCGTCGTGTACAACTCAGAGTATTTACAAAATAGCGGCGCCAGAGCGTTCGATGCAAGGAGCGCCGCCCATGTAACGCAATTTCCTACACCCAAAGACTGTATATCCATCCACATAAAACTTGCCGAAACTCGCCCACGCCCGCATGCTGTGCGCCATCAACATCAAAAAACCGATGGTACCCATGCGGCTGTTTCTGTGTGAAAAACCTTCGCAGGCAAAAGATATCGCTGCCGTGCTGGGTGCCAGCCCCCGGGGGGATGGGTGCTGGTTGGGGCCGAATGTCACCGTCACATGGTGCATCGGCCACCTGCTGGAGACCGCACCGCCGGATACGTACGACGCGCGTTACAAGCGCTGGGTACTCGAAGACCTGCCGATCATTCCGCACACCTGGAAAATGCTGGTCAAGCCCCGCACCGCCAGCCAGTTCAAGGCCGTCAAACGCCTGCTGGGGGAGGCCTCGGAACTGGTCATCGCCACCGACGCCGATCGTGAGGGGGAAATGATTGCCCGTGAGCTGGTGGAGCATTGCCGCTATCGCGGGCCGATTCAGCGCCTGTGGTTATCGGCTCTGGACGAAGCGTCCATCCGCAAGGCGCTCAACACGCTCAAACCCGGAGCAGAAACTTTCAGCCTCTATCACTCCGCACTCGGTCGCTCCCGGGCGGACTGGCTGATCGGCATGAACATGAGCCGCCTGTTTACTCTGCTCGGTCGGCAATCCGGTTATCAGGGCGTGCTGCCGGTCGGTCGGGTGCAGACGCCGACTTTGCGGCTGGTGGTGGATCGTGATCGCAGCATTGCCGATTTCATCCCGGTGGCGTTCTGGGCTATCGATGTGCAATTGCGGCACGATAGCCAGCCCTTCATTGCCCACTGGCGCGCAAACCCCGACGTCTGCGATGACCAGGATCGGTGCCTGAACCAGGCTGTTGCGCAACAGGCCGCCGGGGCCATCCGCGCTGCGCGCACCGCGACGTTGACCAGACTGCGCACCGAACGGGTTCGCGAAGTGGCACCGCTGCCCTTCGACCTCGGGACCCTGCAGGAAATCTGCTCGAAGAAACTCGGACTCGGCGCGCAGGAAACACTCGACATCGCTCAGGGGCTTTACGAAACCCACAAGCTCATCACTTACCCGCGCAGTGATTGCGGCTTCCTGCCTGTCAGCCAGCACGGCGAGGCGGCTTCGATCATTGCGGCGCTGGGTCGTGCTGACCCTGCACTCGCCGGGCTGCTCGGGCATCTGGACGCCAACCGGCGCTCCCGAGCCTGGAATGACGCCAAGGTCAGCGCCCACCACGGCATCATTCCTACTGGAGCGGGCAAATCGCTGGAACAACTGGCGGGCAAGCCACGCGCGGTCTACACCTTGATCCGGGCGCGTTATCTGGCCCAGTTTCTGCCCAACCATGAGTTTGACCGGACCCAGGCCGATTTTGACTGTGCCGGTGAACACCTGCGTGCGGTGGGCAAGCAGATCGTCGAGCCGGGCTGGAAACGCGCATTACCTGAAGCTCTGGCCCCCGCCAAAGGCAAGCAGGCCCCGGCGCCGCAGCCATTGCCAGCCTTGCACGAGCGTTGCGACTGCGAGGTTGATGAGGTTGCGCTCAAAGACCTGTGGACCCAGCCCCCAAAACCCTTTACCGAAGGTGACCTGATCAAGGCGATGAAAAATGTCGCCCGCCTGGTGCAGGACCCGGTACTCAAGCAAAAGCTCAAGGACACCACTGGGATCGGTACCGAAGCGACCCGTGCCGGGATTATCCAGGGTCTGCTGGACCGGGGTTATCTCAGCAAAAACGGTAAGGCACTCGGTGCAACCCCGGCAGCGTTCAGCCTGATTGACGCGGTGCCCAGAGCCATCGCTGACCCGGGCACCACGGCGATCTGGGAGCAGGCCCTGGACATGGTCCAGAGCGGCGAAATGAGTCTGGAGGAGTTCGTCGCCAAACAGGCCGCCTGGATGAGCAGGCAAGTCAGCCGCTGCGTCGGTTTGCGCTTGACCATAAACGGTCCGGCGAGCCCGGCCGGTGTCACGCCACCATGGAAAAAGCAGCGCAAGGCAGGCA
This sequence comes from Pseudomonas viridiflava, assembly GCF_900601905.1. Classification (GTDB taxonomy): domain Bacteria; phylum Pseudomonadota; class Gammaproteobacteria; order Pseudomonadales; family Pseudomonadaceae; genus Aquipseudomonas. Next base: position 396,758 of record NZ_UWFA01000383.1, on the reverse strand, counting down.
AACGAAAAACCGCTGGCACTGCTGGCAAGACACGGCGTACAACGAAAGCTGCGAGCAAGGCTTGAGCGCAAGCAGGCTGTTGCTGTGTGGCGTTGTTAGCGCGCAGTTGACGCCCCATTGAATCATCGGTTGAATGACTCGCTCGCTCATTTCAACCGAGCGCGGTCACTCAACTCGGACAGGGAGGTATGGATACACAGGTTTTTGTCGGCGAATTCATCATCGCGGTGCTGGCTCGCGCCCCCCGAGGATGTTGCCGCGACACTTGCCCGGTGCGACCGCTGTGGTTATCTCCACGGTCGGCCAGGGCTTCACTATCAAGTGCGTCAGCGCCCGATTGGCCTGGCAGCATTTTTCAAGGAATTCAGAATGTCCCAACGCCAAGTCATCAATGCTTCGGTCAGCCCCAAAGGTAGTCTTGAAACACTGTCCCAACGTGAAGTTCAACAACTGAGTGCCGCCGGTTCTGGCAGCATCTACTCCCTGTTCCGCCAATGCGCGCTGGCGATCCTCAACACCGGCGCTCATGTTGATAATGCCAAGACCATTCTCGAAGCGTACGAAAGCTTTGAAGTGCGTATCCATCAGCAGGATCGAGGCGTTCGCCTTGAGCTGCTCAATGCCCCAGCCGATGCGTTCGTTGACGGCGAAATGATTGCCAGCACCCGGGAAATGCTGTTCAGCGCGCTACGCGACATCGTCTACACCGAAAGCGAACTGGACAGCCAGCGCATCGACCTGGACAGCTCCCAAGGCATCACCGACTACGTATTCCACCTGCTGCGCAACGCTCGCACCCTGCGCCCCGGCCTTGAACCGAAGATGGTGGTGTGCTGGGGCGGGCACTCGATCAACACCGAGGAATACAAATACACCAAGAAAGTTGGTCATGAGCTGGGCTTGCGCAGCCTGGATATCTGCACCGGTTGTGGGCCTGGCGTCATGAAGGGCCCCATGAAAGGCGCGACCATTGCCCACGCCAAGCAGCGGATCAATGCCGGTCGTTATCTGGGCCTCACCGAGCCGGGCATCATCGCCGCCGAAGCGCCGAACCCGATCGTCAACGAGCTGGTCATCCTGCCTGACATTGAAAAACGCCTTGAAGCCTTTGTGCGTGTCGGCCACGGCATCATCCTTTTCCCGGGTGGCGCAGGTACGGCAGAGGAATTCCTCTATCTGCTGGGCATCCTCATGCACCCGGATAACCATGATCTGCCCTTCCCGGTGATTCTGACCGGGCCCAAAAGCGCCGCGCCTTATCTCCAACAGCTGCATGCCTTTGTCGGCGCGACCTTGGGTGAAGCAGCCTACAAACACTACAAGATCATCATTGATGACCCGACCGAAGTGGCGCGGGAAATGACCGCCGGGCTCAAGACCGTCAAACAGTTCCGTCGTGAACGCAACGATGCTTTTCACTTCAACTGGCTGCTCAAAATCGACGAAGGTTTCCAGCGTCCGTTCGATCCGACCCACGAGAACATGGCCAGTCTGCAGCTGAGCCGGACGCTGCCGCCTCACCAGCTGGCGGCAAATCTGCGTCGGGCGTTTTCCGGCATTGTGGCCGGCAACGTCAAAGACAAGGGCATCCGCCTGATCGAAGAACACGGCCCGTACGAGATCCATGGCGATGCCGAGATCATGCAACCGCTGGATCGTCTGCTGCATGCCTTTGTCGAGCAGCACCGCATGAAACTGCCCGGCGGCGCAGCGTATGTGCCGTGTTATCGAGTAGTTAAATAAGAAATCGCCCGGGAGCACGCTGTGGGACCGGCTTCAGCCGGGAAGACGGGATATCCGGCCAATACAAATTGTTGGATGTATTGGCCTCTTCCCGGCTAAAGCCGGTCCCACGATCGGTTCGCAGTCAAACCGGTAAGGCATCAGATTTATCCGGCGCCATCGCATGTGGCAAACCACCCCACCCAATCCCGGTACAGGACGCCAGCGTCCGGCAAACCCCCATCACAATGGCATCCACATCCTGTTCATCAATGGTCAAGGGTGGCAACAGGCGTATGGTCTTGCCCCGTGTGAGGTTGATCAGCACCCCATGATCCCGTGCTGCGCTAAGGGCCACATCTGGCAGAGGCCGAGTCAGCTCGATGCCGATCATCAGGCCTTTGCCACGGATCGCCAGCACATCCGGATGCTCACTCAGTTTCGCCCGCAGCCCCGCCAACAAGCGCTCACCCTGTAGCCGCGCATTTTCCAGCAGGCCCTGCTCTTCGATGATGTCGAGCACGGTGCACCCCACGCGACACGCCATGGGATTGCCGCCAAAGGTGCTGCCATGGCTGCCCGGCGTGAACAATTCGGCTGCCTTGCCCCTGGCCAGACAAGCGCCGATGGGCATGCCATTGCCCAAGCCTTTGGCGAGGGTCATGACATCGGGCACGATGCCTTCATGCTGGAAGGCAAACCACTGGCCGGTGCGGCCCATACCGGTCTGGATCTCATCCAGCATCAACAGCCAGCCCCGCCGGCTGCAACGCTCGCGCACCGCTTTCAGGTAACCGGGCGGCGCCATTTGCACCCCGCTTTCACCCTGGATCGGTTCCATCAAAACGGCCGTGATCCGGTGACCATAGGCCTGGAACGTTTTATCCAGTGCCGCCAGATCGCCAAACGGGACCTTGAGAAAATCGCCGGGCAACGAGTTGAAGCCCAGCCTGACCGCCGGGCCATCGCTGGCTGACAGGGTACCCAGCGTGCGACCGTGAAAGGCATTCTCCATCACTACCACTAAGGGTTTCTCAATGCCTTTGTGCCAGGCGTACAGCCGCGCGATCTTCAACGCAGTTTCATTGGCCTCGGCACCCGAGTTATTGAAAAACACCCGATCCATCGCCGACAACGCGGTCAATCTTGCTGCCAGCCGAGCTTGCCACTCGATGGTGTACAAGTTGGAGCTGTGCATCAGCAGCCCGGCTTGCTCGCAGATCGCCGCCACCACTTTGGGGTGCGAATGCCCGACATTGGTGACCGCAACGCCCGCTACTGCATCCAGATACTCGCGCCCCTCGGTGTCCCACAGGCGTGCACCCAGGCCCCGGACGAAACTCAATGGCAGTGGCTTGTAGGTGTTCATCAGGCAATTGACGGTCATGGCATGAAACTCCAGCGTGGGGCGTTGTTTTTTCCAGTATCGTTAGCCACCTGAGCTGGATAAACGGCCAATTCCTTCAATGATTTTAAAGCCAGGCTTGATAATGGACTTATTGCAGGCAATGTCGGTATTCGTCAAAGTCGTCGAAACCGGCAGCATGACCGCCGCTGCGCTGGAGTGCGGCATGTCGACCACCATGGTTGGTAATCACCTGCGCAGCCTTGAGCAGCGACTGGGGGTCAGCCTGCTCAAGCGCACTACCCGTCGCCAGGGCCTCACCGAATTCGGCAGCACTTACTATCAGCGCTGTGTCGACGTGCTGGCACTGGTGGCTGATTCCGAGCAGTTGGCGGCGCAGTCCCAGGACACGCCACAAGGCACTTTGCGAATCACCGCGCCCTTCACCTTCGGCTCGGAAAGCCTGGCACCGGCCTTGAGCGAGTTCATCCGCCGCTATCCGCAAATCAAGCTCGACATCGTCTGGAGCAATGAGCGCATGGACCTGATCGGCCAGGGCTTCGATGCGGCGATTCGTCTCGGTCCGGTGCACACCTCAAGCCTGATTGCCCGGCCTTTGGTGGATTACACCCTCACCCTGTGCGCCGCGCCTTCTTATCTGGAGCAGCGAGGCACACCGCGTGAGCCCATGGAGTTGCAGCACCATGATTGCCTGGCGTTCGCTTATCCTGCGGGTGATGACTGGAGTGCGGCGGAGAAGCACTGGCGGCTGACCGGTCAGGACGGCGAGGTGCTGGTCCCGGTCAGCGGACCGATCACCATGAACACCTCGGCGGGGTTGCATAAAGCGGCGCGTGCCGGGGCAGGCATCGTGATGATGCCCGACGCCCTGGTCAACGAAGACCTCAGGAACGGCAGGCTGGTAGCGCTGTTGCCTGAGTACCAGTTGCCCTGCCGCCCGATGCACTTACTCTACCCCCAGGATCGCTACCGATCGCCGAAACTGCGCAGTTTTGTCGACTTTGTGATGGAGTTGTGGGGCAGGCCTTAGGTGTCCGATACCGCTGTTCGCAGCCCTCGTAACCTCGGTCAGCTCCTACAGGACCGTAATAGCACTAGAGAATGCCGACCTGTAGCTACTCCATCGCGAAAGCGAAGCAGATTTGCTTTTGCTTTTTTTTGCCTCGATTTCACAGACGGCGCAAAACGTGCGTCGGGAGGCTGAGCGCAGGCGCAGTGCTTGAATTCGTCGAAGCTACAGACATGCTAGGAGCCGCCGATTGCGACGAACAACAGACCCGCAAACTCTACCGCGCTGCATCCCCCCACCGATACTCGTGGCTCAGCTCGTCCAGCCTGGATTTGAGCCCCTCATCAAGGGTGACATCCGCTGCTGCCAACGTGTCGTCCAACTGCTCAGGACGGCTGGCACCGATGATTGCCGAGGTGATCAGCGGGTTTGCCAGCACCCAGGCCACCGAGGTCGTGGTCATGTTCTGGCCCGCGTCGCTGATGGCGGTCTTGATCTGTTCGATGCTCTGAAATTCGCGCTCATGCCAATAGCGCTGCTGGTACATCTTCCCCGCCTCGCCAACCGTTGCGGTAAAGCGGCCGTCGCTGGGGGTCCGGTCCAGCGCATGTTTGCCCGTCAACAACCCACCGGCCAGCGGGTTGTAGGGCATGACCGCCAGCCCCTCTTCTCTGGCGAGCGGTAGCAATTCCCGCTCGATCTGGCGGAACAGCAAGTTGTAACGCGGCTGGATGGAAACAAACCGCGCCAGCCTCAAGGTGTCAGCCCGGCCCAGCATCCGCGCCATGCGGTAGGCCAGGAAATTGGAAACGCCGATATAGCGCGCTTTACCGTGCTTGACGATGATGTCCAGCGCCTCAAGGGTTTCGTCCAGCGGGGTCAGCGGGTCATCCAGATGCAGTTGATAGAGATCAACGTAATCGGTGTTCAGCCGTTTGAGCGAAGCCTCGACGGCATCCAGCAAATGCTTGCGGGAGTTGCCCTGATTCCAGGACGCCGGGCCCATTACCCCGCTCGCCTTGGTGGCCAGAATGAACTGGTCGCGCTTGCCCTTGAGCCATTCGCCGACGACTTGCTCGGTGCGGCCTACCGTGTCCAGCTTCGCGCCCAGCGGATAGACGTCAGCGGTATCGATGAAATTGACCCCCGCATCCGCGGCGCGATCAATGATGCGGTGCGCTACCTGAGCGTCGGTCTGCAGGCCAAATGTCATGGTGCCCAGGCACAACCTTGAAACGCTGAGCCCGGTGTTGCCAAATTGTCGATATTGCATGCGGTTGCTCCGGTGAGGACTGGCGGGAAATCTTGCTGGCGGATGTCAATGCCGAGTAGACAGGCGCGCCTCTAAAGTCGGTGGCTCAGAGAGTCGATTCTCTGAGACTAGCTGCATGAGCCCGGATGTACCGACCGCTCATCAAAACGGCTGGTTCTCGCGGCACGGCCACAACACCCGTTGAGCAACCGGCCAAGCAAAAGGTCAGGCGAATAAAGACAAATTATTACAATTTGTAAAAATGTGTGGTGATGTCATTTTTCAGCCGATTTAAAGCTGCGTGCCGTAAATGCGCGACAAAGTAAGCCGTTTACAGCGTGATCAGCGGCAGAAACACTCAGATACGTATTGACCGTCACTTAAAGACTGACTATTGACGCCGTTTTTGTGACTAAAGTCTCAGGCGTCCTAGCAGATAACCAGACATTCGGAATATCTCATTTGTAGCAGTTCAGGGAACGAACCATGACGCCTAGCCAGAACAGTAATTCTGCAGTGCACAGCCGCCAGGCACTTTTCCTCTGGCTCCCTTTGATTCCGGCTGTTGCCGGGTGTGCAGCGTTGTTGCTGTCGGCACCCACTCAGTTGAATATTGGCCTGAGTGCTGCGGTACTGGCGGCTGGCGTGGCCACCGGGCTGTTTGCTGCCGCGAGCCAGAATCGCAAGCTGCAGGCCATTGCCCTGGGCGCTGACTTGCGTCAACAGCAAGCGGCCGAGAGTGCATCACTCCAATCCAACGCGCAGATCAATGAAGTGCTGCTGGGCGCCATGCCGATCTGGGCCAAGCAGGTGGAGAGTTCGCGGCAGCAGACCGAAACCGCCATCGTCGCGCTCACCGGGCGCTTCACCGGAATTTCTTCGCGACTGCAAGACACGGTGCAGGCGTCGCAACACGCCGCTGGCGATCTGGCCGGGCAAAGTGCCGATGGCGCCCTGCAAGTCCTGGCGCAGAGTGACAATGATCTGGTTCAGGTCATCAACTCCCTCAAGGCGACGCAGACCAGCCGCGACGAAACCCTGGCCCAGGTGCGCAACCTCACCGCTTATACCGGTGAGCTGCGAACCATGGCGGCCGATGTTGCCGCCATCGCCGCACAGACCAACCTGCTGGCCCTCAACGCCGCTATCGAAGCCGCCCGGGCGGGTGAAGCCGGTCGCGGCTTTGCCGTGGTCGCCGACGCCGTGCGCAGCCTGTCGAGCAAGTCCAGCGAAACCGGTCAGCAGATGTCCGCCAAGGTCGACATCATCAACAACGCCATCACGCAACTGGTGCAGGCCGCGTCCAGCGGAGCGGATCAGGACAGCAACTCGGTTACGACCTCCGAGAGCAGCATCGAGCGTGTACTGGAACGTTTCAAAAGCGTCACCGAGCGTCTGGCCGAGTCAGCCGAGATGCTGCAGCAGGAAAGCTTCGGCATTCGCGATGAAATGACCGAAGTATTGGTCAGCCTGCAATTCCAGGACCGGGTCAGCCAGATCCTCACCCACGTGCGCGACAACATCGACGACTTGCATGCACACCTGCAGCAAGCGACGCAGGCCCCGGATCAGGCGCTGGCGATTGACGCCCGCAGCTGGCTGGCGCGGATGGAAGCCACTTACGCCACCGACGAGCAACGCCACAGCCACCATGGCGGCTCAGGCGCAAAACAGAATTCTCAGGAAATCACCTTCTTCTAGGAGAGCCCCATGGCTAAAAACATATTGGTTGTCGACGATTCCAGCAGCGTTCGGCAAGTGGTCGGCATCGCCTTGAAAAGCGCAGGCTATGACGTGATAGAGGCCTGTGACGGCAAGGACGCGCTGGGCAAGCTCAACGGCCAGAAAGTCCACTTGATCATCAGCGACGTGAACATGCCCAACATGGATGGCATCACCTTTGTCAAAGAGGTCAAGAAGCTGCCTAGCTACAAATTCACGCCGATCATCATGCTGACCACCGAGTCTCAGGAATCGAAAAAAATGGAAGGCCAGGCAGCGGGCGCCAAGGCCTGGGTGGTCAAGCCATTCCAGCCAGCGCAGATGCTGGCGGCAGTCTCCAAATTGATACTCCCTTGACCCACTGACACCTGGAGGTTGCCATGCCGCTTGTATGCGAAATCCTCAATGATACGGCGCACGTGACGATCGACGGTGAGCTGACCATTTACACCGCAGCCGAACTGTCCGCCCAATGGCTGCCGCGCCTGGGCGCGACGCCGCAGATGCAGGTCGACCTGTCGCAGATCACCGAGATGGACGGCGCGGGCTTGCAACTGCTGATCATGGTCACCCGTGAGGCTTCCAGGGCTGGCACGGCGCTGACCCTGACCGGCCACAGCAAAGCGGTACTGGAAACCCTCCAAATCAGTGGTCTGAGCGCAGCGCTCTGAAACTGAAACAGCCACAAAGGACGTGAGCGTGAGCATCAATCTCGATCAGGCACTACAGACTTTCATCGTCGAGGCTCGCGAGCTGCTACAGGCGATGGAAGAGTCGTTGCTCCAGCTGGAAAGCGAACCCGGCGACGATGACGCCATTGGTGCGATCTTCCGCGCAGCCCATACCATCAAGGGTTCGGCGGGCCTGTTCGGGCTGGACCCGATTGTCAGCTTCACGCATATCGTCGAAGACGTTCTGGACCGGTTGCGCGACGGCAGCGTCAAGGTCGATGGCGGCCTGATCGCGGTGTTGCTCAAGTCCGGCGATCACATGCTGGAGCTCATCGATGTCGTGGCAAGCCAGGGCGGGCAACTGCAAGCGTCGGCCATGGCCCGTGAAGCCGAACTGCGCAACAGCCTTAAGGCCTATCAGGCCCCCGCCCCGTCTGCCGACGATGATCAGGAAGTCATCGCTGATGTCGTGGTTACCCACGAAACGTCCGAGGCGGTGCTGTGGCATATCTCTCTGCGCTTTGCCCAGGACGTGTTCCGCAATGGCATGGACCCCCTGTCGTTTCTGCGTTTTCTCAATACTCTGGGCGAAACCGTCGCGATTGAAACCCTGACCGAGGGGTTTCCGGCGACTGAAAGCTGGGACGCCGAATCCTGCTATCTGGGCTTCGAGATCGACTTCCATTCCAGCGCGACCCATGCAGCCATCAACGAAGTCTTCGATTTTGTTCGCGAAGATTGCCAGATCGACATTACCCGCATTGCAGGCGATGCAGCCTCGGCCAGTGAGCCGCAACCCGGCACCGAACTGGTCAGTCAGGCAGCGCAAGCCGGCACGGCCATGGTTGCCCTCGGCGAATTGCTCGAAGACCAGCGATCCGTGCCCCGGGTTGCCGGTCAGGCCACGGCCGACAAACAGCTCGGCAGTGACAAGCAGCCTGACACTAAAGGCAAGGATGGTCGTTATGTGCGGGTCAACGCCGACAAACTCGACGAGCTGATCAATCTGGTCGGCGAACTGGTGATTGCCAGTGCCGGTGCCACCCTGCTCGCCCGCACCTGTGACAACGACCCTCTGCAGGAGTCAACCTCAACCGTGTCCGGGCTGGTGGAAGAAATCCTCGATGGCGCCCTGCGCCTGCGGATGATCCCCATTGGCGATACGTTCAACCGGTTCCGCCGGGTGGTGCGTGATGTCAGCCAGGAATTGGGCAAGGACATCGACTTGATCATCAGCGGCGCCGAAACCGAACTGGACAAGACCGTGGTCGAGAAAATAGGCGACCCGCTCATGCATCTGCTGCGCAACGCCATGGACCACGGCATCGAAAGCGCCGAGGCACGGCTGGCCGCTGGCAAACCGCTCAAAGGCCATTTGCACCTCAATGCCTACCACGACTCGGGCAGCATCGTGCTGGAAATTGCCGACGATGGCGCAGGCCTCAACCGTGACCGGATTCTGGAAAAAGCCCAGGAGCGCGGCCTGATCGCGCCCGGCGCGACCCTCACTGACCAGGAAATCTACAACCTGATTTTCGAGCCAGGTTTCTCCACCGCGCAGGCGGTGACCAACCTGTCCGGGCGTGGCGTGGGCATGGACGTAGTCAAGCGCAACATCACCCTGTTGCGCGGCACCGTCGATCTGGACAGCAAGCCTGGCCAGGGCACGGTGATTCGGATCCGCCTGCCACTGACCCTGGCGATTATCAACGGCTTCCTGGTCGGCATTGGCCAGTCCACGTACGTGATTCCACTGGACATGGTTCAGGAGTGCATCGAACTCAGCGAGGGCGACCGGCAGATCAGCCGCGAACAAGGCTACCTCGATCTGCGCGGCGAAGTGCTGCCGCTGGTGTACCTGCGCGACCATTTCCAGCACGAAGGCCCGGCCGCACGGCGCCAGAACGTGGTGGTGGTGCGCTACGCCGAACACAAGGCCGGGCTGGTCGTCGACGACCTGCTGGGCGAGTTCCAGACCGTCATCAAACCCCTCGGCAAGCTGTTCGGCGCTCTGCGCGGCATCAGTGGCTCAACCATTCTGGGCAGTGGCGCGGTGGCGTTGATTCTCGACATCCCGGCACTGCTCAGCCAGATCGTACAGCTTGAAACACGCTACATCGCCAATCCTGCTCAACCCGCAACGGCCCGTTGATGCACCTGTTTATCCATGGAGGTAACACCCGATGAAATGGTTTTACGATCTGAAGATCGCCACAAAATTGATCGCGTCATTTCTCACGGTGCTCGCCCTCACCGCAGTCATGGGCGTGTTTTCCATCATTCAACTGGGCCAGGTGAATGATACTGCCGGCGAGATTCGCGATAACTGGATGCCGTCCATGCGCGCAGCCTCCGGTATGCGCTTCTTTGCCGCCAACTATCGAATCAAGGAAAACCGCCATGTGGCGGCAGTAGCGATTGACGACAAAAACGTGATCGCCCTGGAAGCCGCAGCCGAGCGCAAGCAGTTTGAAACCCGTCTGGACACGTACGAAAAACTGCTGAGCAATGACGAAGATCGTCGCCTGTTCACCCAGACCAAAAATGACTGGATGGGCTACCTGGCGGTCAGCAAGGATTTGCAGGCGCTGTCCCACCAGAACCGCGAAGAAGAAGCGCGGGCCATGCTGGCTGGCGAATCCAAGCGGCTGTTCGACCTGGTGACCGGTGATCTGCAAAAGCTCGTCGAGCTCAACGACTCGGGTGCAGAAGCAGCCAGCGTCCGCGGCGACACGCTTTACGATAACGCGCGGGTCTCGATCATTGCTGTATTGATAGCCGCGCTGGTGATCGGTCTCGGCCTCGCACTGTTCATCTCGCGGATCATTTCCCGCCCGCTGAAACAGGCCGCCGCTGCCGCCGAGCAACTGGCCGAAGGCAATCTCAACGTGCACATCGAGCCGGGTTCGAAAGACGAGACCGGCATGGTCATCAACGCCATGCAGAACATGGTCGGCAAGCTGTCGCACATCATCGGTGAAGTGCGCAACGCCGCTGACAATCTGGCCAGCGCCTCCGAAGAAGTCAGTGCCACGGCGCAGTCCATGAGCCAGGCGACCAGCGAGCAAGCGGCCAGCGTTGAAGAGACCAGCGCCTCCATCGAACAGATGAGCGCCAGCATCAACCAGAACACCGAAAACGCCAAGGTCACCGACGGCATGGCCAGCAAGGCCGCCAAGGAAGCCACCGATGGCGGCGAGTCCGTGCAGCAGACCGTTGTGGCCATGAAGAAGATCGCCCAGCGCATCAGCATCATCGACGACATCGCCTACCAGACCAACCTGCTGGCCCTCAACGCGGCCATCGAAGCGGCGCGCGCCGGGGAGCACGGCAAAGGCTTTGCAGTCGTGGCTGCCGAAGTGCGCAAACTGGCTGAGCGTAGCCAGGTGGCCGCCCAGGAAATTGGCGAGCTGTCCTCCAGCAGCGTGGAAATGGCCGAGAAAGCCGGCAACCTGCTCAACGAAATGGTGCCCTCGATCAACAAAACCTCCGATCTGGTGCAGGAAATCAGCGCTGCGTCCGAAGAACAGGCCGCCGGTGTGGCGCAGATCAACACCGCGATGACCCAGCTCAACTCGGTCACCCAGCAAAACGCATCGAGCAGCGAAGAGCTGGCCGCCACGGCCGAAGAAATGAGCAGCCAGGCTGAGCAGCTTCAGCAGGCCATGAGCTTCTTCACCCTGGATGCGCAGCCAAAATCGGCCAGCCAGCCAGTGAAATTCGACAGCACGCCAGGCTCGTCCAGCCGCAAGCCGTCGCGCCCTGCTGCACCTGCGCCGCAGAAATCCTTTGCCTACAACATGGCCAACACGCCGGATGAATCGGAGTTCACCCGTTTCTGAGCGGATTCATCCACCCGTTTGCCTTGAAGGAGTAAGACATGGGCGCACTCGCCAGCACGCGACAAACCGCGACAATCGTTGAGGAGCAGGAGCAGTACCTGACGTTCATGCTCGGCACCGAGATGTTCGCCATTGGCATCCTGGGGATCAAGGAAATCATCGAGTACGGCAACCTGACCGTTGTGCCGATGATGCCGGCCTTCGTGCGCGGCGTGATCAACCTGCGCGGCGCCGTGGTGCCGGTGGTGGATCTGTCGGCGCGTTTCGGCCGGGCCAATTCAGCCATTACCCGGCGCAGCTGTGTGGTCATCATTGAAGCCAATGCGGCCGACGGCCAGGCTCAGGACATCGGCTTGCTGGTGGACACCGTCTCGGCGGTCATGGACATCCCTGCGTCGCAGATTGAACCACCACCGAGCTTCGGGGCGAAAATTCGCGCCGACTTCATCAGCGGCATGGCCAAGGTCGATGGCAAGTTCGTCATCGTTCTCGAGGTTGACCAGGTGCTGTCCATCGACGAGATGTCGAAACTGGCCGAAGTCGATCAGATACCGGCCATTGAAGCCGAACAACGCTGACCAGGGACGGACAGATATCGTGAATGCAGCAGCGCTCAATGATCGGGAATTCGGCCAGTTTCAATCCTGGCTTTACAGCGCGGCAGGCATCAGCCTGTCGCCGGCAAAAAAGGCTCTGGTGGCCGGCCGTCTGTTCAAGCGCCTCAAGCACTATGAGCTGGACAGTTATGGCGAGTACTTCAAGCTGATCATGAGCGGCCAGCGCAACGGCGAGCTGCAAGTGGCGCTGGACCTGCTGACCACCAACGAAACGTATTTTTTCCGCGAACCCAAGCACTTTGAGTTTCTTCGCCAGCAGGTGCTGCCCAAAGCCCCGGCCGGCAAGACCTTCCGGGTATGGAGTGCGGCGAGTTCTTCTGGTGAAGAGCCCTATAGCCTGGCCATGACCCTGGCGGAAAGCCTCGGCACCACGCCCTGGGAGATCATCGGCTCGGACATCAGCAGTCAGGTGCTGAGCAAGGCCCGCGCCGGGCATTATCCAATGGAACGCGCCACCAACCTGCCAGAACCCTTGCTGCACAAGTACTGCCTGAAGGGTATCGGCAAACAGCACGGCACCTTCCTGGTCGAACGGAGTTTACGCAGCCGGGTCAATTTCATTCAGGTCAATCTCAATGAAGCCTTGCCGGAACTTGGCGAATTCGACGTAATCTTCCTACGCAACGTGATGATTTATTTTGACCAGGAGACCAAGACCAAGGTTGTTGCCCGTTTACTGCCGCGCCTCAAATCCGGCGGCTATTTCATTGTCAGCCATTCGGAAAGCCTCAACGGCGTCAGCGATGCATTGAAACTGGTAGCGCCCTCGATCTATCGCAAGCCATGAACACCATTGTCGATGAAGTCTTTCTGGCACCGGGCGATTTTCACTTCGCCACCAGCCCTACGCGGATTCGTACGATCCTCGGATCCTGCGTGGGCATCACGTTGTGGCACCCGGCGCGCAAGATCGGCGCCATGTGCCACTTCATGCTGCCCAGTCGCGCCCGACGCAGCGGCGTGCTCAACGGCAAGTATGGCGACGAAGCCATCGAGCTGTTCATTGAGCAGGCGCGTGCCCATCGCACTGCGCCGGAGGACTATCAACTCAAACTGTTCGGTGGCGGGGAGATGTTTCCCCATCACAAGCGTGGCGTGAGCTTCAATAACGTGGCACTGATGAACGTTCATGCCGCCCTGGAGCTTGCCGACAGCCATGATCTGCAGCTGATTGCTCAGGATATGGGCAGCACCGGATACCGCAACGTGATCTTCGATCTGTGTAACGGACATGTCTGGGTCAGGCACCAACCAATAAGGACAAGCGCAGAACATGGCGACGAAAAAAATAAGCGTACTGCTAGTCGATGATTCGGCGGTGGTGCGCCAGGTTCTGTTGGCCATCCTCAACGACACCCCCGACATTCATGTGATGGGTGCCGCGTCCGATCCCATTTTCGCCATGGACAAACTGGCCAGAGAATGGCCGGACGTCATCGTGCTGGACGTGGAAATGCCGCGCATGGACGGCATCACCTTCTTGAAAAAAATCATGAGCGAACGCCCGACGCCGGTGGTGATCTGCTCGTCATTGACCCAGAAAGGCGCAGAAACCAGCTTGCAGGCGATGTCTGCCGGGGCCGTGGAAGTGATCACCAAACCGACCACTGGCCTGAAAAACTTCCTGCTGGAATCGGCGGCCGAACTGGTCGCGGCGATTCGCGCGGCCGCCAACGCCAATGTGCGCAACCTCGGCAAGCGCCACCCTGCCCCCGTGCTTGCTCCGGCGACCCGGCTGAGCGCTGACGCGGTGCTGCCCGCAGCGCACGGTAACGCCATGGCGCAAACCACCGAACGGATCGTCGCCATGGGCACGTCCACTGGCGGCACTCAGGCGCTGGAAGCGGTACTGACCGCCTTGCCCCGGGTGTGCCCGGGGATGGTGATCGTTCAGCACATGCCGGAAAAATTCACCGCGTCCTTTGCCGAGCGGCTCAACGGCCTGTGCCAGATCGAAGTCCGTGAAGCGAAAAACAACGACCGCATTCTTCCCGGCCTCGCCCTGATCGCTCCCGGTGGCAAACACATGATGGTCACGCGCAGTGGCGCCTACTATCACGTGCAAGTGATCGACGGGCCGCTGGTCAATCGCCATCGACCTTCGGTGGATGTGCTGTTCCGCTCCGTGGCCCGTTTCGCTGGCAAGAACGCGACCGGCATCATCATGACCGGCATGGGCGACGATGGCGCCAGAGGCCTGAAGGAGATGCTTGACGCCGGCAGTTCGACCGTCGCTCAAGACGAAGCCTCATGCGTGGTGTTCGGCATGCCCAAGGAGGCCATCAAGCTCAATGCCGCCCAGCGCATCATGGCCCTGCATGACATACCGCAGGCTATTCTGCACAAATAGCGTTTTCTATTGCCTCGATGTCGCTTTGCAGCTTGCTCTGCAGAGTGCGCTCCACGATGCTACCGGCTGACTGTCAGGCCGCCCACCGCCGCCTCGGGTCGTCATGGGAGAACAACAATGAAAACCGTCGCACAGCTGCTCAAACTCAAAGCGCTGCACAATCAACAGGTGCACACCATTGCTCCCGATCAGATGGTCCTTGATGCGCTCAAGCTCATGGCCGAGAAAAACATCGGCGCCTTGCCCGTCGTCGAAAACGGCCAACTGGTGGGCGTGGTCAGCGAGCGCGATTACGCGCGCAAGATGGTGCTGATGGGACGTTCCTCAGTGGGCACGCCGGTCAGCGCGATCATGAGCCACAAAGTGGTCACCGTGGACTCGGCCCAGAGTGTTGAAACCTGCATGGGCATCATGACCGACAGCCACCTGCGCCACCTGCCGGTGGTGGAAAACGGTCAATTGCTGGGCCTGCTGTCCATCGGAGATCTGGTCAAGGAAGCCATCGCTGAACAGGCCAACCTGATCGAGCAATTGGAACAATACATTCGAGGGGCTTGAAGGTTATCACCGTAGGAGCGGCTTCAGCCGCGAGGGGCCGGGCATTCAATGAAGATTGTCCGGGTGGAATATCGCTCGCGACTGAGGAGATTACGACGGTCGCGATGGCGGTGTCAGACAAACCGCCTTCGCGGACTCGCGCTGCTCGTGCGCTCCTACAGGTTCGCGGTGTATCTGGAATAACGCCGAACCTGTAGGAGCCATCGGAGGTTACGACGGTCGCGATAGCGGTGCGTCAGACAAACCACCATCGCGAGCAAGGCCCGCCGGTGCATCTGAAATCACACCGAACCGGTAGGAGCTCACCGAGGTTACGAGGCCAGCGATAGCAGTGCGTCAGACACACCGCCATCGCGAGCAAGCCCACTCCTACAGGCCTCGCGGTGTGCCTGGAATAACGCAGATCCTGTAGAAACATCGCCGCTCCTATGAGGACTTGAATCAACCCAGCTTGAAGTGGCTGCGCAGGGCCGCGATGTGCTCAGGGCCGATGCCGCAGCAGCCGCCGATGACCGTTGCGCCGTTTTCTACCCAGCTGCTCGCCCAGCGCGCGTAGGAGTCCGGCCCCAGATCGGCACGAATGTCGTGCAGGGTCGCATTGGCGCCCTCGTCTTCGACTTGCATCACCGGAAACGCGTTGGCGTAGACGCCCAGTTCGATGTGCAGCCCGGCGGCATTGATAACGTCCCGCGCCGCCACCAGCGCCGCAGCCATGACTTCCGGCTGGCTGCAGTTGAACAGCACAGCACGGGCGCCCAGTTCGATTGCCACTTCTGTCGCCTCGGCGACTGTCTCGCCCGAACGCAGACGCGGACCCTGATCCTGACCATCTTCCAGGGTGAACGACAGCCACAGTGGCTTGCTGTTCTGAGCGAGGGCTTCATGGACAGCACGTACTTCAGCAATCGAACTCTGGGTTTCAGCCAGCCATACGTCGACATTCGCTTCAAGGCCTTTGATCAACGTGCGATGGATGGCGACCGACTGCTCATGGTCAAACAGATCCGGACGATAAGAGCCCAACGCGGGCGGCAATGACCCGGCGACCTGAACCGGCGCAGGGGCATGACTGGCCGCCTCCCGGGCCAGATGCCCGGCCAGCACGGCCAGGCTCAGCGCATCCGCGGCAAAACGCGCCTCGCCCAGGTGAAAGGGAACCAGCGCGTAGCTGTTGGTGGTGATGATCCGCGCACCGGCGTCGATAAACGCCTGGTGTGCCTTGAGGACAAATTCCGGGGCTTCGATCAACGCCAGCGCCGACCATTCAGGCTGGCGGAACGGCGCGCCGATGCGCATCAGTTCGCGGCCCATGCCGCCATCCAGCAGACGTAGCGGAACTGAAGTATCGAGTGCGGACATGAGAACTCCTGAAAAAGTAAAACCGCCTGCATGATCATGTCCGACCGTAATCGACTTATAACCAAAGCGCAGCTGTATAGATCAATAAATAATTAATGACATTTTTTATATCGCGTTTAAATATATACCAATTATTTGTCTTTGATCTATTCGGTGATGCCATGAAGCTGCGCGCTGTTTTACCTGTGAGCCTTGTTCTGCTGTCCGTCTGCTCTGCGGCCATGGCGGGCGAAACCCTGGACCGGATCAACAAAAGAGGCGAAATGGTCGGCGTAATGATGGAGAACTACCCGCCTTTCTCTTTCCTCAATGATCAAAACCAGTTGGACGGCTTCGATGTAGACGTCGCCAAGGCAGTCGCCGACAAGCTGGGCGTGAAGCTGCAACTGGCCACCCCGTCCTGGGACGTGATCGCTGCCGGACACTGGGGCAGCCGCTACGATGTGTGCATCTGCTCCATGACGCCGAGCCAGGCCCGGGCCCAGGTTTTCAATTTCCCGGTCGCGTATTACCAGTCGCCTGCGGTGATCGTGGTCAACGCCGCAAATGATGCCATTAAGTCCGCCAGCGATTTGTCCGGCAAGAAGGTCGGCGTCATCAGCGCTTCGACCTACGAGGCTTACCTGAACAAGGATCTGGTGATTGAAGGCGCCGAAGACAAGCCGATCAGCTATCCATTCGACTCGGTTCAAGCAGCGCCCTACGACAACGAAACCGTGGCCTTTCAGGACCTCGCGCTCGGCGCAGGGGTTCGCCTGGATGCCATGGTCACCAACCTGATTACCGCTCGCGAGCGGATTACCCAAGACCCGCGCTTCAAGATCGCCGGTGAAACCCTTTATGCGGAACCCAACGTGGTCGCCACTGAAAAAGGCGATGCCGAGTGGGATGCGAAACTGACCCAGGTGATCGCAGGCCTCAAGGCTGAAGGCACACTGGGCAAGATTTCGCAAAAGTGGATCGGCTCTGATATCACCCAATGAGCAAGCATCAGCCCGCTCCGCCCGAACTGAACGCCAATGGCTCGCGCCTGTTGCGGGTCTTGGGATTCAAAACGCGCCTGTACCTGACCTGGATGGTCATGCTGGGTCTGTGCATCGCGTTTTTCATGAGCTTCGATCTGAAATTCTCGATCATCGCCGCGAAATGGCAGTATCTGGTCGGCCTGCACCTGGCGCCCAATGGCTTCCTGCAGGGCGCTGCGCTGACCTTGTTTCTGTGTTTCTGTTCGATCTGGCTGTCGTTGATTCTCGGCTTTGCCACGGCGCTGGCGCGCTTGTCCAGCAGCGCGGTGGCGTTTGGCATTGCCAGTTTCTATGCGTCGTTCTTTCGTGGCACACCGTTGCTGATTCAGATCCTGCTGATCTATCTCGGTTTGCCGCAACTGGGGGTTGTGCCGGGTGCAATCAGCGCCGGGATCATCGCCCTGTCGTTGAATTACGGCGCCTACCTGAGCGAGATCTTTCGCGCCGGGATCATCGGCGTCCCGCCCGGTCAGCGTGAAGCCGCCGCCGCACTGGGCATGCGCCCCACGGTGGTGTTCTGGCAAATCACCCTGCCTCAGGCGATGCGCACGATCATCCCGCCGACCACCAGTCAGTTCATCTCCATGCTCAAGGATTCGTCGCTGATTTCGGTCATGGGCGTCTGGGAGGTGATGTTTCTCGCGCAATCCTACGGTCGCTCCTCGTACCGTTATATCGAGATGCTGACCACCGCAGCGCTGATCTACTGGCTGCTGTCCATCGGGCTGGAGCTGATCCAGGCACGACTGGAGCGGCATTACGGCAAGGCCTACAAACATCAGCGCTGAGCGGTAACAGGCCGGGACCGCTGCGAGTGGACCAATGCACTGGGCGCCTATAACCTGTCGCCTTCGCACTTCGCTCTAGAGACGCACATGACCACCAACCTGGACACCGTATTCGACCGCCACGGCACTGACAGCAAGAAGTGGAGCCTGTACCCCGCCGACGTGCTGCCCATGTGGGTCGCGGACATGGATTTCCCTGTGGCCGAGCCGATCATTCAGGCGCTGCACAAGCGCCTGGAGCATCCGCTGCTCGGTTACGGTGTCGCCCAGGACAGCCTGCGCAACACGGTGGTCGACTATCTCTGGCAGCGCTATGCCTGGCGTGTCCAGCCGGAAGATCTGGTGTTCCTGCCCGGCGTCGAGCCAGGCTTCAACATGGCGCTGAATGCTCTGGTCGCCAACGACGCGCCAGTAATACTGCAAATGCCCAATTACGGCCCTCTTGCCCAGGCACCGACCCATCGGCATCAACCGAGCATCGAGTTGTCATTCAAGGCCGACGCCCAAGGTGAGTACCACACGGATCTGGCCGAGCTGAACAGCCACCTGCCCCGCGCCGCAGCTTTTCTGCTGAGCAATCCGCACAACCCGCTGGGCAAGGTGTTCAGCGGTGAAGAACTGCACCTGATCGGTCAGGCCTGCGTGGATCACGACGTGCTGATCATTTCCGACGAAATCCACGCCGATATCCTGTTCGATGGTCGTCGCCATGTGCCCATCGCCTCGCTCAGCCCGCAGATCGCCAGCCGCACCGTGACCCTGATGTCTGCCAGCAAGGCTTACAACATTGCCGGGCTGAAAACAGCATTCGCGGTGATTCAGGACCCGCTGCTGCGCAAGCGTTTCAACGCCGGGCGCCTGGGTCTGGTGGACAGCGTCAATGTGCTGGGGCTGGAAGCCACCCGCGCCGCCTACAGCGACTGCGCAGGCTGGCTGAGCCAGGTCAACGCGTACCTGCAAGCCAACCGTGACTACTTGGCCGAGGCCGTGCGCAGCCGTTTGCCCGGCGTGGTCATGCACCTGCCGCAAAGTACTTATCTGGCCTGGCTGGACTGCTCGGCCCTGGGGCTGGAAAACCCCCATGACTTCTTCCTGAAGAACGCCAGGGTGGGGCTCAGCGCCGGGCCCGAATTCGGCCCGGACTGCGAGCAGTTCGTGCGCCTGAACTTCGGCTGCCCACGCTCGATGCTTGAGGAAGGGCTCGCGCGCATGGAGCGCAGTCTGCAGGATCGTTGATCCACAACAGGGTATTCACACAACCGATTGATCTTCGAAAAAAAGCCCGGCTAGCCGGGCTTGAGTCGTTTTACAAAAAGCACTGATCAATAACGCTGATACTGCGAACCGAATTCCTTGCGATTTTCTGCGACCATCACGGTTTTTTCCGACTTGATCTGCGCGCGGTCGAAGGTTTTGTTACCTGCACCGGCAACCTGCACCTGTGTGGTCGAAGCGCGCTCGGCGACTTGGGTAGCCGCTGCTACGGTCTGGGTGGACGAAGTGCTGGCGAATGCGCCAGTAGCGGTCAGTACTGAAAGGGCAAAGCTCAAAGCGATTGTGCGTTTCATGATGTGGCTCCAGAAGTTGTTTCGAAGTTATGGGGCCAATCTAGAGTCACCCACGCCTGATGAAAAACCACCCGTACAGATACTGATTATCAGCGCCGCTGATGCTGGAGCGCGAGGCCTCTGGCTCGGGCTTGTCCAGCAACGGCGGGCGATTGATCACTCAGGCCTGCGCAACAACACGCGGGTCACTCGGCGCTCTTCAACGTCGGTCACGGTCATGTCCCAGCCGTCCCACTGCAACGTATCGCCCTTTCTTGGCAAGCGATCCAGCAGACTCATCACCAGCCCCGCCAGGGTCTGGTAATCGTCGGTGGCCTGAGCCTGGAAGCCGACGCGCTCGCGCACCTGGCTGAGGTTCAAGGCACCCGACACCAGGAAGCCACCCTCCTCGGCCATGATGTCCGGACCCTCGACTTCGCTGGCGTCGGGCAATTCACCGGCAATCGACTCAAGAATGTCGGTCATGGTCAACAGACCGATGAAGTCACCGAATTCGTTGATCACGAAAGCAATGTGCGTCGACTCCTTGCGCATCTGCTCCAGCGCATTGAGGATCGTGAAGCTTTCCAGCAGGTTGATCGCCTTGCGTGCCATGAACTCCAGGTTCGGTTCGTTACCGGCCAGCAGCTCCTTGAGCAATTCCTTCTTGTGCACAAAGCCCAACGGCTCGTCGATGCGGCCTTCACGAATCAGCGGCAGACGCGAGTAGGACGAATGCATCAGCTTGATGCGCACGGTCTCCGGGTCGTCCGCCAGGTCGATATGATCGACTTCGGCACGCGGCGTCATGGCGGAACGGATCGGCCGCTCGGCCAGTTGCAGCACGCCGCTGATCATCACTCGCTCGCGGCGATCAAACACCGCAGCGCTCTGCTCGCCGTCGAGCATGTCGGCAATTTCTTCGCCCACCTCGTCAGCATCCAGCTTGCGACCGCCCAACAGGCGCAACACCGCATGAGCAGTCCGCTCGCGCATGGGCTTCAAGCCATGCAGCGACTTCTTGCGGCTCTTGCGGGCGATCTGGTTGAACAACTCGATCAGAATCGAGAAGCCAATCGCCGCGTACAGATAGCCCTTGGGAATATGGAACCCCAGGCCTTCAGCAGTGAGGCTGAAGCCAATCATCATCAGAAAGCCCAGGCACAGCATGATCACGGTGGGGTGAGCGTTGACGAAACGAGTCAGCGGCTTGCTGGCGACGATCATCAGACCAATCGAGATCATCACCGCAATCATCATCACGGCCAGGTGCTCGACCATGCCTACCGCGGTAATCACCGCATCCAGAGAGAACACCGCATCCAGCACGACAATTTGCGCCACGATGGGCCAGAATTTCGCATAGCTGGAATGACTGGTGCGCTCGCTGACATGACCCTCAAGGCGCTCATGCAACTCCATGGTGGCCTTGAACAACAGGAACACACCACCAAACAGCATGATCAGGTCTCGCCCCGAAAAGCTGTGGTCGAACACTTCGAACAGCGGTTGGGTGAGCGTAACCATCCAGGAAATACTGGCCAACAGGCCCAGACGCATGATCAGCGCTAGCGACAGGCCGATGACCCGCGCCTTGTCACGCTGCTCGGGCGGCAGCTTGTCCGCCAGAATCGCGATAAACACCAGGTTGTCGATACCCAGAACCAGTTCCAGGACAATCAGGGTCAGCAGGCCAAGCCATGCCGTAGGATCAGCAATCCATTCCATACAGTTATTGAGTCTCTCGAAGACGGTTTTTGGCGGGCACAGCGAAGCGACACGCGACCAGATAAGGCGCACGAGGCGGTTGATGGGACGGGGTAATCAGATGGCATGATCCGCTGGCAGCCATGAAGGCAACGGGATCGCAGCTCAATTTGAAGCGGGATTCAACACGGGGATGACCAGAGCGACTGGGAGGCTCCTGAGTGGTGTTCATAACATCCTGACAGTGACAACGGACAGTGATCCTACAATGGAAAAGTCACTTTCCTACGCATCAAAAGTATTACAAACAATAACATCAAACCGCCTGCATGCTGACACGGCTCTAGAAGCGGGATGACCAGCGAGCCATATCGTTTGAACTTCCCGGCCTGATTCGTGCCCCTTCTATACGTGCCGGGCACACCGCCGGGCGATTCTGGAGGCTTATCTCATGCCAGATGCACAGGGCAAAATTCGTTACGCAGTTGTCGCCGGAGGCTGGATTTCCCAAGGGGCGTTCATGCCAGGTGTGGATCAGACCGACAATTCGGTCATGACCGCGCTGGTCACAGGCGACCCGATCAAGGCCGACAAGCTGGCCGAGCTCTACGACTTGAAAAGCTACCACTACGACGAATTCGACACCCTGCTCAAGTCCGGTGAAATCGACGCAATCTACCTGGCCACCCCCAACTTCCGCCATCGCGAGTTCGCCGTTCCAGCCCTTGAAGCCGGCATTCATGTGCTGCTGGAAAAGCCCATGGCAACCAGCGAAGAAGACTGCCTGGCCATCACCGAGGCTGCCCAGCGGTCCGGTGCCAAGCTGATGATCGCCTATCGCTTGCACTTCGAGCCGGGCACCGTGGAAATGATCAGTCGTATCCGCGCCGGTGATATTGGCGAGCCACGGCTGTTCACCGCGACGTTCGCGCAAACCACCGATCCCAAAAATCATCGTATGCAAAGCGGCTACTGGGCCGGACCCGCTGCAGACATGGGGCCTTACCCGATCAACGCGGTACGCAACCTGTTCGACGCCGAGCCTCTGGAAGTCCACGCAGTCGCCATCCACACCCCAGGCCGGGAAATCAACACACCGGATACCGTCGCCGTCACCCTGCGGTTTTCCGAAGAGCGCCTGGCGCAATTCACCGTCAGCTACAGCCTGCCGGGCACCCAGCGTTATCAAGTGATCGGCACCAAAGGCGAATTCGAAGCCTCGCCGGCATTCGGCTTTGGCGAGGGCGTCGCCATCAGCTATCGGGCAATCATCGACGGCAAGACCACCGAGCACGCGCACCCGGTGGTGGATCAGTTCGGCGGCGAAACCCAGTACTTCTCCGACTGCATCCTGCAGGATCGCGAGCCTGAGCCCGATGGTGATGAAGGCTGGCGAGACGTGCGGGTGCTGGCGGCCATCGAACGCTGCCTTGAAACCGGCCAGCCGCAAACACTGGATCCGCTGCCAACGCGGCCGGGCATCAGCGTGGAGCAGGCACGCCGTCTGCCGTTGGCCAAAGTGCCCGAGTACATCAATACCGATGAACCCAATGAATAGCGCGCCTGGGTAGTCGCAAACGTGTTCGCGAGGCACTGGCAAAAAGCCCTATCTCCAGGGAAAATCGCCAGCCGCCTCGCCGATACGCTGAGTCGACAACCTGAGTTCAGTGCATTGCCAATCATTTTGAAACGTCTGGCGCGTTTATCGATGTCTAAAGTTTCCTTCGCGCTGGCCGCTACAAAGTAGACAAAATGTCCAGCAAGCGAGCACGGAAGCGCTATGAACTCTATTTCTTTGGTGACTGCGAACACCCCAATCATTACCAGCGCTGTCAGTCAGGCCGTTGCGTTAAACGCCGGCAAGACCGCTGATTCGGCGGCACAATCGTCAACCGGCGCGTCCCCGGCGTCGGTCGTCCTTCTCGGCCAGGATGTAAAGCTTGCGGAGCTCACCACTTATCGGTCGCTGGGTGCGTTGAACATCACCAACCCCGTTTACACCGTTGAGCAAGAGGTGAGCGACCCAGTGACGTCGGCGCTGATGGGTAATATCCCGGCGTCCTCCACAGCCGGACGGTTTCAGGGCCTGGGCGCGGCCTTATTGCAGCAACTGGCTGAAGGCGGCTCCAGCAGGATTTCCCAGTCTGTCATCCGTTCGTCCGCTGACGATGTAAAAAACGCCGCCGCTGTTGAATTGGCTCAGACGCATCTGCACGAAAAAGCCGACAACACCATCAGCATGACCCTCACGACCAAAAGTGGCGCGACCATCACGCTGAATCTGTCCAGTTCCAAGGACGGCGTTGCGGTACAGGCCGATGTTACCGGCGGCAAACTCAGCGATAGCGAGCGCGAGGCGCTGGGCGCCCTGGCAGAGGGTTTTCAAGAAGCGATTGACGGCCTGACCGCGCAAAAGCCTCGTCTGAACCTGGGCGCTCTCAGCCAGCTGGATCCACAGATGTTTTCCTCGGTTGACCTCAGCGCCCGTCTGAAACTGGGTGAAGACCAGTACCAGACACTCAGCTTCAAGGCTGATGAGAAGACCAAGTCAGTGGCAATGAACGGCGTCGCTGGCAATGTTCAGCTGAGCGTCAAGAACAACAACGCCATCCTGGGTAACGCGCAGCAACAGGCCAAGGCCGTGCAAAGTTATCTGGAACAGTTCGACGCGGCTCAGAATCGCGGCGATGGCGATGAAGACCTGATGAATCTGTTCAAGGATGCGTTTTCCACCCTGCAGAGCAGCAGCCGAAGTGCCGCTGCAGCGAGCAGTCCGGAGAGCGGCCCGGCCCTGAATGAGGTTGATCACGCGCTGTTGACCGGCCTTGCCGACTTCGATGCGTCGCTGGTTCAGACCACCCGTTACCCCAATCCGATGCGTGGCGCGGAAGCCGACCGGTTCGCCTACAAGGCCTCGCAAAGCACCGAGACCAAAGGCACCACGGTCGCAGACCGCTCGATAGAACAGAAGCAGGCCAGCAGCCTGAGTGCCGCGTACCACAAACCTCTGTACCCAGGCGTCGGGCTGGCGTTGAGCATGGATCCCGAGTCGCAGAACTATAAGTACTTGGTGATTGAGGATCAGGCCGACAGCAGCACGCGCATCGCTTATGCCAAAGGTGAGCTGGTGCAAGCCAGCACCACTCAGTCGGCCCGTCAGTCGACGACCGTGCAGAGCTACGAGTTGGGCAAGCTGATCGACACCGTGACCACGCCCAAAGAGATTACCCAGTCGCGCAACCTGATGGCGATGATCGATTCAGCGCTGCGTGATGATCGCAGATCGCGTTTGACGACCGGGCTTTCGACACTTGAAGAAGGCCTCAAGCCGCTACATGACAAGGTCCTGCTGAAATCCGACCCGTCAGCGATCACTGGCTGAGCTGCGTCAGCCGGACGGGGCATCAGGTATCACGGAACAGATCGTGAGCATCCAGTAACCGGAAGGCAATTTCCGGGTTCTTCTCAAGCCCCCGACGAATAGCTGCGGGGATCGTTTGCCGGGTCTTGCGACACAGGCCCGGCTGCTCGTCGATATCGATGGCGATCCCGCGCATGGTGCGCACTTCATTGAAACCCGGCGCGACGTGAACGCGGATCCCCAGTTGTTCGAACAACCGCTGTTGCAGGCGCTGCAGATCCGCCAGGCTCTGTACATTCTCCAGGCGCTCCAGCAAGCGTTTCTCCTCCTGCCGGGTGAGCGCCAGAATCCGCTGCTCCGCTTCATTATTGCCGTCCAGCACGCGTTCGCGCTCGCAGTTGCAGGCGCCGGGAGGACAAGGCTGACGGATCGGCAATGAAGCTTTCATGCCGCGCAGCATAGCGAGGCGCAGGGCTTTTTGCACATTCGGCGGGAGATGCTTTTCTCGTAGGAAGGGCTTGAGCCGCGAAGCGCTCGGCCAGGCGGCGCGCCAAGCTCAGAATTGAGCCCGACTCCTCGCTGCGCGACAATATGCCACAGCAAAAATTCAACCAGTTGTCTGACAACCGCTAGGTGGACATAGCCGCGAAAAGTCATTTGTTCTAAAATGTTGCAACACCGGCAAGCGGACGCGGATACGAACATCAATGACACCTGACGTCATTGAATTCGAACCCCGGCGACTTGACCCGATTTATAAAAAGAAAAGCCCGTCATAGACGGGCTTTTTTCGTTTCCGGTTTGCGCACTTTCCAGACGTCCCCCAAACGGGTGGCCGACTGCCTGTTTATCTACCTTGAGGCTGAAACCATGCTGCGTCTTCTCATGAGCACCCTGTTCCACTGGTTCAAACGCGTCGCTTCCAGCGCGGCTTCGCGCAACGGCAGCAATGACCGTTACAGCGAAAACTTCTCTTCCCGCGACGACAGTGACAGCGGCCGCTGGACCTTCGTGACGATCTTCATCGTCTTCACCCTAAGCCTCTATTCTCTGGCTGGTCTGGGTTATTACGCCAAGGTTCACGTCTGGGATGGCTTCACTGACGCTGAAAAAACCAGCATGGCTCAAGCCATGATTGTGGCCAGCCAGAACCTCAACTGAGGCCTTAACCGCGCCCTACAAAGGGCATATTGGTGGCCATCACAGTCATGTTCAGCACGTTGGTCGACAGCGGCAAGCCCGCCATGTAACGCACCGCTTCGGCCACCTGAGTGACATCCATCATGGGTTCCACGGCCGTCTGGCCGTTGGCCTGACGAACACCGGTGGTCATGCGCGCCGCCAACTCGGTCAGTGCGTTGCCGATGTCGATCTGACCACAGGCAATGTTGTACTCGCGCCCGTCCAGAGCAAAGGTTTTGGTCAGACCCAGTACCGCGTGCTTGCTCGCGGTGTAGGGCGAGCTGAACGGCCTCGGGGTGTGTGCGGAAATCGACCCGTTATTGATGATCCGCCCACCCTGAGGCACCTGTTTGCGCATCAGGCCGAACGCGGCGCGGGCGCAAAGAAACACTCCGGTTACGTTGGTATTGATTACATTCAGCCATTTCTCTACGTCCAGCTCATCAACCGGCACCGCTGGCGCACCCACCCCGGCATTGTTGAACAGCACATCAAGCCGGCCATAGGTCTTCTCGATCGCGGCAAACAACGCATCGACACTCGCCGGGTCACGCACATCGGTGGGCACTGTCAACGCCTCGCCCCCTGCTTCGCGAACCACCGCCGCCACTTCATCCAGCGGTTCCTGACGACGTCCGGCGAGTACCAGCCTGTAGCCATCTTCCAGCAAGCCCAGAGCAACCGCACGGCCAATGCCGCTCCCGGCGCCGGTGACAAGTGCGACTTTTACAGCGGTGGTATCGGTCATCTTGTTGTTTTCCTGTTCTGATTCACCTTGCGGTGGGTTAGGTCGGAGCGACATGCCAGAGAAGAGTGCCAGCCGCCATGGCCAAGATCAAACACACCTGAAAACACTTGCACGCGCCAGCCATTCCTGAGAAAAAGCCGCTTTTGCCTGCCAGAGAGACCACCATGAGCAACGAACTGCTGATCACAGACATCCGCCCCGGCGATGGCAAGGCCGTGGTCAAGGGCGCGCTGATCACCACCCACTACACCGGCACCCTTGAAGACGGCACGGTCTTCGACTCATCCCATGAACGCGGCAAACCCTTCCAGTGCGTAATCGGCAGCGGCCGCGTCATCAAAGGCTGGGATCAAGGCCTCATGGGCATGCAAGTCGGCGGTATCCGCAAGCTGCACGTGCCCGCTCACCTGGCCTATGGCGAACGCACCATGGGCGCGCACATCAAGCCGAACTCGGACCTGTACTTCGAGATTGAATTGCTGGAAGTGCTGACTCGGGATGATTGAGTAACACTGCAATCGCGCAGCTATCCGGGGGCTGCTTGCAGCCCTCTAATCGCAGATTGCCTGAAATTTCTAAAAAATATTTTTACCTTCCTCAAATTCAACATTTGAAGGCGCGTGAACTTTGCAAGAATCAAGAAATTCATCAATCCGGTGCTTCGGAAGAAAAACCCTGAAGCACAGGTAGTTTTGCTCAAAGGGAATATCCGGATCATACCTTCTTTGAAGCATCACTAGATTTCTACTACGGTCCGTGGATATCAGCTGCACCCTCACCCATTCAAAGCCGTCATGCTCAACTTCGTTCTCCCATGCCAATAGCTTCAATGCTGCCGGGATAGCTATTGCCCCAGCTCCCACCATCGCAAAAATCATCATCGGCATTATCGAAATCTCCAGCGCCGCAGCCACAACTGCAAATCCGCCTAACCCAACTAATCTCGACCCGAAAGCGTTGAGCAGCTTGCCCCACCCTGGCTTGCCCACAGCTCTCCATTGAACAGCAGATTGGTGGGTGATTTTAATGGGCTTCGAGTCCTTACCAGGTATTGATAAGTCCTTCATCGCCCCCACCCCGTCTCAACAAACACCGCCATCAACGCATTCCCCGTATACGCAGCAGCAGAACCGATCTTGGCCCAGTCTTTCTTGCTCAGGTCGCCATCCCGGCTGGCGATTTCGTAGGTGATCATGGTGTTGAACAGGTTGATGGCCGCAATGCCCCAGGTAATCGCCGCAGCGTTGAGGCCGTGTTCGGCGCTCCAGGCTTTGGCCTGCTGGGTCCATTCCTGGGTGAGTTGACCGTTGCGGGCGAAGAAGGTGGAGATTTTGTTTTGCATCGCCTCGGCGTAGCGTTTGCTGTGGTAGTCAAACGGTTTAGGTTCGTTGAGCAGGTGGCGTTTCTGCTCGTGCTGTATGTCTTGCATCAGCTTGGCGGTGGCGCGGCGGTTGTACTCTTTAGCTTGGTAGAGCCAGCGGTGTTGGGCGGTTTGGTAGAGGTCGCGTCCTTTCTTCAAGTCAGCACGCCTGGCAGCGTGACGCTTGGCGAAGTCTTCGTTGATTTGCATTTTCTCGGGATGGCTGAGCAGCACGTGGCCCATGACGAGATTGCGCAGCATCGGGGCGGCGCTGTCACCCACTGCACCTTTGGACAGACGGCTATCGACTGGAAGGAAAGCCAGCTGGATATTTTCCAGCGCTGTTCTACCCGCGCCCTTGGCCAATTCTTCTAAAGCGCTCAACGTCAATCGCGCGGGTTCAGTCAGGGTTCTTATCCACGGCTTTTCTGCAAGTGCCTGGTGGTTCAGAAATCCATTCAGTTCGCCAGTTCGACCGGCCAATGCAGTGAAGTCAGAGACGCCTTGCCGGTGCCGGAGAGCGGTCTATCGGGAAACTCTGCATCGCGACATTGTTCCGAAGTGCCGTTTTTAAGAGACATGAGCGCCGCCCTTAACTGCGTGGCTTCGGCTGGCGACTATCAGCGAGAAAAATGCAAAAATGGCGTGATTCGTCATGGCTAGTCCTTGGCCCGGATTGAAGGGCAGGACTTTGACATTGCACGTGCGAGGCGTCAGTCAGAACAAACAGAAGCGAGCTGTAGGATGCTTCTGAAACGCTTGGAGGTATTACTTTTAGGGCGCGTCTTGCTGGCTAACACAGTGACCGACACATTGCTTGTTCCCCCAGAAAAAGCCATGCTCCGCGCGTGACAATTGTCGGGACTGATAAAAAGGAAAAGGTATGGCCCTGAACAAGCCAACACTGGAGCTCAAGCGCCACCTCAAAGGGACGGCCACCAATCTTGAAAGCACGGCCAATGACATCCTCAAACTCGCCGAGCAAATGGAAAATGTCGACGTGACGGCCATTCTCCAGTTGGTCAACCGGCTCTACAGCGACGCTGACCAGCTCAAGGCCTATGCCGATGAGGTCAAGGCCAAGCGGATCGTGCGCGGCAAAGCTGTTTAAAGTCTGCTTCTGGTCTGTCCCTGCCAGGTACCGTCCATGCTGCCATCTTC
Source organism: Pseudomonas viridiflava (assembly GCF_900601905.1). Classification (GTDB taxonomy): domain Bacteria; phylum Pseudomonadota; class Gammaproteobacteria; order Pseudomonadales; family Pseudomonadaceae; genus Aquipseudomonas. The sequence goes on along the minus strand of NZ_UWFA01000383.1, from coordinate 367,411 downwards.
TGTTGAACATTCTGCCAGCCCGCTCTATTTGCACAGACGCAAATGGCAAGGCCGGGTGGGCCTGACGCTGGCGGCCGCGCTGTCGGTGCTGGCGGGCATGACCGATGCCATCGGATTCATGGCCACCGGGGATTTTGTCTCGTTCATGAGCGGCAACACCACGCGCCTGGCGGTGGCCATCAGTGATGCCGATCTAAGCACCACCTCGCGACTGCTGCTGGCGATTTTCACCTTTGTGGCAGGCAATGCACTGGGCGTGATCGTCGCCCGGCTTGGCGGGCGTCGCGCTCTGCCACTGCTGATGTGTATTGGCATGCTGCTGTGCGCAGCCGCAGCTTTTACCCCGGACGCTCCGATCCTGACCATCGTTGCCGCAATTCTGGCTATGGGCATGCTTAATGCCGCCGTTGAACAGGTCAACGGTTTGCCGGTAGGCCTGACCTATGTCACCGGCGCGCTGTCGCGTTTTGGTCGCGGGCTGGGGCGCTGGATGCTCGGCGAGCGGCGGGACGGCTGGCGGGTGCAGCTGGTGCCTTGGGCCGGGATGTTCATCGGCGCAGTGATCGGCGCCTGGCTGGAGCAGCAAATGGGCTTGAATGCGCTGTTGGTCAGTGGCGCATTTGCCGCTCTGCTGGGGGTGGCAACCCTGGCGATCCCCTACCGCTGGCAGCGGCGCTACATGCCACGATGATCCATCAAACTGTCATCCGAGCGTCATATACCCTGCTTAACATCTGAGGACTTTTCCTACAGGTGAGCGTGCGAAATGTCCCCTACCCACCAAAATCTGGCGCGTCGTATTCATCGGGAGCTGCTTGACCACAACGATGAAGAGCTGGAGCTGGAGCTCGCCGACTCGGACTACAGCCTGGACAAGCTCTTTGAAAGCGACATCCAGAGCGACGCGGAAAAGGAAGCCCGCCGCCTGTATTTCAGCGAACTGTTTCGTCTGCAGGGCGAACTGGTCAAGCTGCAAAGCTGGGTGGTCAAGACCGGGCACAAGGTCGTGATCCTGTTCGAGGGCCGTGATGCAGCAGGCAAAGGCGGGGTGATCAAACGCATCACCCAGCGCCTGAACCCGCGGGTCTGCCGGGTCGCCGCCCTGCCCGCCCCCAACGACCGTGAACGCACCCAATGGTATTTCCAGCGCTACGTGTCGCACTTGCCTGCGGCGGGGGAAATCGTCCTGTTCGACCGCAGCTGGTACAACCGTGCGGGCGTCGAAAAGGTCATGGGCTTCTGCGATGACGATCAGTACGAAGAATTCTTCCGCACGGTGCCCGAGTTCGAGCGCATGCTGGCCCGCTCCGGCATCCAAGTGATCAAGTACTGGTTCTCGATTTCCGATCAGGAACAGCACCTGCGCTTCCTGAGCCGGATCCACGATCCGCTCAAGCAATGGAAGCTCAGTCCGATGGACCTGGAGTCTCGCCGCCGCTGGGAGGATTACACCAAAGCCAAGGAAATCATGCTCGAACGCACCCATATCGCCGAAGCGCCATGGTGGGTGGTGCACGCCGACGACAAGAAAAAAGCCCGCCTCAATTGCATCCATCACCTGCTCGGCCAGATGCCTTACGAAGAGGTGGAGCAACCGACCGTCGAGCTGCCGCAACGTCAACGCCACGAAGACTATAACCGGGTGCCGACCCCGAGCGATCTGATCATCCCGCAGGTTTACTGAGCCAGAGCCTGCCTGAGCGCTGGCTCAGGCACTTTGCTCGGCCACATTGAGTTTGCGCAGCAGATCACGCTTTTTGCTGCGATGGGCCTGCATGCGCACCAGCAGATTATCCAAGGTGCTCATAGCCTCCAGAATATGCGGGCCCTTGTTGAGCATCACGCATTCAGCCCTCACACCCATGGCCGCATCGGTGATCTCGGCGCGGGTCGCGGCGCCGGTCTTGGCCAGGCTCTCAAGCACTTGAGTGGCCCAGATCACCGGGACATGCGCTGCTTCGCAAATGCATAGAATCTCTTCCTGCAACTCGGCGGTGCGTTCAAAGCCGTTTTCAACGGCCAGGTCACCCCGGGCGATCATCACCCCGAGCCGTGGGCTTTGCATGCCCGCCAATAACAACGCTGCGAGGTTTTCGAAGCCACGCCGGGTTTCGATCTTCAAGACAATCCCTAAATGCCTGGCCTGCAGTCGATCAAGGTGCGCCAGCAACGATTGCACATCCGCCGGGCTGTTGACGAAGGACAGTTCCACGACGTCTGCGTGTTGCGCTGCGAAGGCCAATGCCTCCAGGTCTTGCGCAGACAGCGCCTGCAGTTTGAGGTCGCTGTCCGGCAGGTTGATGCCTTTGTCGCTTTTCAATTTTGCCCCGCCCGGTGCGTGGTTGATGCGCACACAGACCACATCCTTCTGGACCGACTGGATACGGCCACCGATCTTGCCGTCATCGAACCAGACCGACTCATTGGGGCGCAGATCCTCAAAGACCTGCGCCAGGGTGCAGCCGATGCGCGCCGGGGTCAGCACCTTGCCTGTGGCATCACGGACAGCGGGATGGCCGCTCTGGGTATCGTCAGTCAGTAGCAGCACATCACCTTCGTTCAGGAGGATGCTTTGCTCGGGCAGAGGAACGCCGGTGATCCGCGCTGATTTTTTTCGATCCCGCGGCTTTTTCAGGTACAGCTCGATGCCGGGAATGACATACGCCGTCTTGCGCAGTTCGGCACGACAGCCTTGCTCGCTGACCTCGGTGATCAACAGGTTACGGCTGGAATCGCGCGCATCCTTGAATTGCAGCTCGTCACCAACCTGCAGCTTCGCCAGCCACTTGCCCGGCAACTGCAGAAAGAATCCGGTTTCGGGATCAGCCGCGCAATCGGCTGCCAGCCACACGCTCGCCGGTGTCAGCACGCGACCGAAGTCATCGCGCTCGGGACGGATTTTCACCACCGCAGGGCCGGGCTGGATCTGTCCGGTCCGCAGCTTGGGCCCGGCCAGGTCCATCATCACCTGACAGCTTTTGCCGAGTTTGTGCGCGGCCTTGCGGGCGTTTTCGATCATCTTCAACCAGACATCGGGCGTGTCGTGGGCGCAGTTAATGCGCTGACAGTCCATGCCGGCCTTTATCAACTCGCTGACCAGGTCAGGGCTGGCCGCAGCTTCCTGAGGCATGGTGACCATGATACGGATGCCCCGCTCCGGGGCCTGAGCACCGAACAGCTGGTCGGTATGCTGGATCAGGCGTTTTTCGCCCAGCCCGGACAAGAACGTGCCGCAAGCATCCTTGGGGCCTTCACCCGGCGTGAGGCGCTGGAGCACGTCAATCAGCCGGTCCACTGCGGCCAGACTGTTGGCTTCACACCGCCCCAGTGAAGAAAGCCCAAGTTCGGTCAACTGACGCTGCAGTGGACGAATGTCGTGGCGCCGCAGTGCCAGATAGCTCAACAGATTGCGTGCGCTGTCCAGGTAATCCGGGTGCACTTGCATGCTCTCGATGGACGCCTGGGCGGCGGCCTCCATCTTGACCCGCAGGAAAGACAGGCGCCGTAGCGCAGTCTTGATCTGATGATCGTCCAGTAAGTTCGGTTCCAAGGCTGTCATGGCGAGCCCTCGTTTTGAATGTAAGACGCAGCATTCAAGGCTAGGCAGCCAATGTGACGATCTGCTTACGGTGGACTGTGAATGGATGGACGGTAAGGCCCACCGCAGACTGTGTGAAAACGTAGCGAGTGCGCGCAAGGCGCGACAACCGCGCAGCCCACGCAGGCAGCGGGCTGTTATCATGCCGCGCTATCCTCTCTTCCCGGAATGTTCCCATGCCCAGCCTTTCTTCAACCTCACCAAGCCGCGGCTGGTCGTTCTGGTGGAAACCTCTGCTGTTTCTGGCGGTGGCGGTTGTCGGTCTGTATTACGTCAAATGGTCGCCCTACTACCTCAAGTCGTTTATCGCCGCTGACAGCCACAGCATCGGCGCGTCGATCATCAATGATCAGCTGTCCTCCCCCGTGGCTGCCGCGCTGGCTTACGCCAAGGTGTATTTTCTGGCGATCTGGAAAGCCGCAGTGCTGGCGGTGATTCTCGGCTCGTTGCTGCAAGTGCTGATCCCGCGTGACTGGTTGCTTCGCCTGTTTGGCCGGGCCGGGCTGGGTTCCACAGTACGCGGCGGGCTGTTCGCCTTGCCTGGCATGATGTGCAGCTGCTGCGCCGCGCCGGTGGCCGCCAGCATGCGTCGTCAGCAGGTATCGGTGGGCGCTGCGCTGGCCTTCTGGATCGCCAATCCGGTACTCAACCCCGCCACTCTGGTGTTCATGGGCTTTGTGCTGGGCTGGGAATTTACCGCGCTGCGTCTGGTGGCCGGGCTGGTTCTGGTGATCGGCGTGTCGCTGATCGCCCAGCGTATCTCGCGCCCGGAGGTGGTTCCTGAACAGGCACTGGAGGCGGCCGCACACGCCAACGAGGTCGATCAACAAGGGTTCATGACCCGCTGGGGACGGACGCTCTGGCAGCTGTTCTGGAGCACCATCCCGATCTACGTGCTGGCCGTGTTGATCCTGGGGGCAGCGCGAGTCTGGCTGTTCCCGCATGTCGATATGTCCATGGGCAATGGCCTGATCTGGCTGGTGATCTTTGCCGTGGTCGGCACGCTGTTCGTGATCCCGACCGCTGCCGAAATCCCTATCGTGCAGACCCTGCTGTCGCTGGGCCTGGGCGTCGGGCCGGGGGTCGCGCTGCTGATGACGCTGCCCAGCATCAGCCTGCCTTCGCTGTTGATGCTGCGCACATCTTTCGATGCCAGAGTGCTGATGACCGTGGCCTTGCTGACCATGTTGGTGGGCATCGTCAGCGGGCTGCTGGCCATCGCTCTGCTGTAACCGATCAGCCCCGGAGTGCGCGGCGCTCCTGCAGATAGTGCAGGATCGCCGCGTGGTCGCCGGCGAACTCGATGCGCGCGCCCTTGCTGTCCCGCTGAAAGGCATACATCGGGTCGTAGTACTCACCCAGCAGGCCACTGATCCAGCCGCGATGCAGGTCAACCGAACCGGACTTTTGCTGCTCGATCAGAGCCGCATCCATCAGCGCCGCCAGACGTTGATAACGTTCGCCACCCAAGCGTTTGAGGATGCTCGCCAGGCTTTCGCGCAGGCGCTCGGCAAACACGCCGAAACCGGTCTCGATGCCCTGAACCTCAAGGTATTCGGCGCACAGATCGATCACGTAGTCCTGCAGAATCCGCTCGACCCGAGCCTCGAAAGATTCTTCCAGCCAGACCATCGGGTATTGCTGCATGCCGCGAAACAGGCCCAGTGGTATTGCTCGGCTGCCCACCACGCGGCCTTCGTCCTCCAGCACAAACTGATCGATACCCTGGGCACGTTTTTTCAGGATGTCGACGGCCAGGGCATTTTCAAAGCTGATCTGCGCCGGTTGCGCAGTGGCGTGCTTGCCAAAGCTGGAGCCGCGATGATTGGCGTGGCCTTCCAGATCCAGCGCATTGCGCAAACGGGTCAATACCTCGGTCTTGCCCGAGCCGGTCAGCCCGCCGATCAGGACAAAATCGCACTCGGCGACCGCCTGATCCGTGACCTCGATCAGATAGTTGCGCAGCGCCTTGTAGCCCCCGAGCACCCGTGGAAACTCGATCCCCGCTTCGCTCTTGAGCCATTGCTGGGTAATCTGGGAGCGCAGCCCGCCGCGAAAGCAGTACAGAAAACCCTGAGGCTGGGCCTTGGCGAACGCTGCCCAGCTGTCGATTCGCTGCTGCTTGAGCGGCCCGGATACCAGCTCATGGCCCAGTTCGATCGCGGCTTGCTGGCCTCGCTGCTTGTAGCAGGTGCCGACCCGCTCGCGCTCAAGGTCGTTCATCAATGGCCGGTTGATCGCCAGCGGAAAAGCGCCCTTGTCGAACTCGACCGGGGCGCGCACGTCCATCAATGGCACGTCATTGAGGAAGATGTCGCGGTAGTTGGCGCTGTTTTCGCGCATCAGAACACCTCGACTGCGCGGCTCTGTCGCTCGACGAACTCACCGATGACTGCCAACTCAAGCCCCAGCTCCCGTGCCAGGGCGAGGAACGCTGGCTGCTCGTCCGGCTCGACGGCAATCAACAGCCCCCCGCTGGTTTGCGGGTCACACAGGAGCATCTTCTGCGCATCGCTGAGCGGGTTGATGCGCTGGCCGTAACTGTCGAAGTTACGCAGCGTGCCGCCAGGTACACAGCCCTGCTCAATGTAGAAGTCGACACCGGGCAGGCGCGGCACTGCGGCATAGTCCAGACGCGCCGTCAGTTGGCTGCCATCGGCCATTTCCACCAGATGCCCCAGCAGACCGAAGCCCGTCACGTCGGTCATGGCCGTGACTCCGGCGAGTTTGCCGAACCGACTGCCAGGCTTGTTCAGGGTGCACATCATGTCCCGGGCGACGCCCTGATCTTCAGCGCGCAGCAGGCCTTTTTTCTCGGCGGTGGTCATGATGCCAATGCCCAGTGGTTTGGTGAGGTACAGCTTGCAGCCCACGGTTGCGGTGTCGTTGCGCTTCATGAAGCGTTTTTCCACCAGCCCGGTGACCGCAAGACCGAAGATCGGCTCCGGAGCATCAATCGAATGCCCGCCAGCGAGCGGTATACCGGCCGCGTCACACACCGCCCGGCCGCCGCGAATCACTTCACGGGCGATCTCCGGGGCCAACAGGTTGACCGGCCAGCCGAGAATCGCAATCGCCATCAGCGGATCGCCACCCATGGCGTAGATGTCACTGATGGCGTTGGTTGCCGCGATACGGCCGAAATCGTAAGGGTCATCCACGATCGGCATAAAGAAGTCAGTGGTGGACACCACACCGCGCTCTTCATCGATGGCGTACACCGCCGCGTCGTCTCGCGAGGTGTTACCGACCCACAGTCTGGGGTCCAGATTCTGCGCCCCACTGCCCGCCAGAATGACTTCCAGGACCTGAGGGGAAATCTTGCAGCCACAGCCTGCGCCATGGCTGTATTGGGTCAGTCGAATCGGCTCGCTCATGTCACACCTCGCAAATCAAGGCGGCGATCTTAACAGAGCCAGGGCACGAACCGGACCTGGACGACCATTGGCAAGTCGTGTCCAGCGCTGCAATGCCGCGAAAATAGATTGGACGCTAACGATTTTCGTCCTTAACCTGCCCGCTTGTTCGCGTGCTACGAGTCAGGTCCGAATGTTTTCCGTTCTGAATGTGTTGCTGCCGATTTTCGCCTTGATCCTGCTGGGCTTCATCTGTCGTCGCACGCATCGCCTGGGGCCGAACGCGGCGTCGGAAATCAACCGAATGGTGGTCTGGCTGTGCCTGCCAGCGCTGCTGTTCAGTGTCACAGCCACTTCCACCTGGGAGCAAATCTGGCATCCGGGCTTTGTCATCGCCTTTACCTTGAGCACCCTGGCAGTGTTCGCCATCACTTTGCTGCTGCGCTGGAAAAAAGGCACCCCTCTGGCCGACGCCAGCATCGACGCACTGGGCGGGTCCTACGCCAACACCGGCTACATCGGCATCCCGCTGTGCGTGATGGTATTAGGTCAGGGCGGTCTGGAACCGGCGTTGATCGCGTCGCTGCTGGTGGTTTGCGTGCTGTTTGCCCTGGCGCTGGTCTGCGTCGAGGTCGGTCTGCAGACTGAGCACCAACCCCATCGGATCGCGCTGAAAGTATTTCTCGCCCTGGCGAAAAACCCGATGGTGGTCGCGCCGCTCCTCGGGGCGCTATGGGCCAGCACGGGCGCGCCGTTGCCGGGCGCCCTGGACAAACTGCTGAGCCTGTTGGGTGCGGCCACCAGCCCTTGCGCCTTGATTGCGCTGGGCTTGTTCCTCGCCGAAAAACAGCAAGGACCACGGCATGGCACCCCGCTGCTGGTGTTCATCAAGTTGATCCTGCATCCATTACTGACCTGGCTGCTGGTGTTTCATGTGTTCGATGTGCCGAAACTGTGGGCCAATGCGGCGCTGCTGTTGAGCGCGCTGCCCACCGGTACCGGGCCGTTCATGCTCGCCGAATACTACAAACGTGAAGCGTCGCTGGTGTCCAGCACGATACTGGTGTCGACCCTCGGTTCACTGGTGACCTTGTCGATCTGCCTGTACTGGATCGGCAGTCAGAGCTGAGAGCACTGCCCGCCACACTCGAATGCGTTTACCATGTCGCGCCCCTTCGACACTGAACCCGCGCCATGACCCCAGAAGCACTCGCCATCCTCCATCAGCAATTGCTCGACGCGCTGCACAACGCCCCGAACGAAACCCGTCGTTTGTTTCATGGCCGGGGCCGGGTGTGGCCGGGCCTTGAACAGATCACCGCTGACTGGATGCAGGGCGTATTACTGGTGTCACTGTTTCGTGAACCGGCGCAGGCCGAGCTTGAGGCGTTGAAGCGCTTGCTGCTGGAGCTGACACAGACCCCGCAATGGCGAGACAGTCACGCTCACACCCTGCTGCTCCAGCACCGGTACCTGCCGGAGAGCACCACACAATGGCTGCTCGGCGAGCGCGTGGAACAGCGCCAGATCACCGAAAGCGGCCTGCACTATCTGATTGATCTGGGCAAGAAGCAGAATTGCGGACTGTTTCTGGACATGCGCTACGGGCGTGACTGGGTACGTGAGCAAGCAGGCGGCAAGCGGGTGTTGAATCTGTTCGCGTACACCTGCGGTTTTTCCGTGGCGGCGATTGCCGGCGGTGCCGAGCACGTGGTGAACCTGGACATGTCACGTGCGGCACTGACTCGCGGGCGGGAAAACCATCGTCTCAATCAGCACGATCTGCGCCGGGTCAGTTTTCTCGATCACGAGCTGTTCAAGTCCTGGGGCAAAGTCAAGAAATCCGGGCCCTTCGACCTGATCATCATTGATCCACCCTCCTTCCAGCGCGGCAGCTTCCTGCTGAACAAGGATTATCAGAAAGTACTGCGGCGCATGCCCGAGCTGCTGGCGTCGGGCGGTCAGGTGCTGGCCTGCATGAATGAGCCGAGCCTGGGCTCGGACTTTTTGATTGACCACACCGCCATCGAAGCGCCGACGCTGAAGTTCGAGCGTCGGCTGGACAACCCGCCGGAGTTTCCTGATGCGGAAGTTGAAGGTGGGTTGAAGGCGCTGGTGTTCAGGAATGTGGGGTAAACATCAAGTAACCAGATCTAGCGTGCGGGACCGGCTTTAGCTGGGAAGAGACCGTCTACCCGGCGAATATTCGTCGGCACAACGACAGCCTTCCCGGCTAAAGCCAGTCCCACGGCATTCATCCATTCAGAAGCTACTTAGAACCTGAAAGCCTGGCGTCCGATCAGCAGCCATTTGCCGTCCTGCTTCTGCCAGATCTGGAAGTTCTCGATCTCCGTCGGCACAACCTTGCCGCTGTTGACCGCCTGGGCCGAGAAATGGTTACGCACCAGCGCCACGTCATCAGACATCGTGATTTTCTGGTTGAGCATCTTCAATTCGTTGAACGCGCTTTTGCCGGTTTCGATATCGGCAATGAAAGCGTTCTTGTCCTGGATATTGCCGCTGGAATGACCGTAGGTGAGGTTGTCTGCAGTCAATGCCTTGAGCTGGGCAATATCCTTATGCCACATGGCCTGGGTCAGTTTATCCACGGCCTGCTCGACGTCACTTTGATCCGATGCCTGGGCCACACCCATATAACCACCCAACAGACATGCAAACCCGACCGCCAGCTTGAAACGCTTATTCATGGTTATTCCTTATTGTTGTTAGTTGAGTATGAAAATTATCGCTGCCCGTATTCAAACGCAGTCATACGACGTCTCATAACATAGCCTAGTTGTCTCCGCTGTGCGAATTGATTCTCTATCGCCGCATCAATCACGACAGAAACAAAAAACCCGGCACCGCCATAAAGGCCGTGCCGGGTTTGATGTTCGGGTTTCAAGTGGTCGAAAAAGCTGACCCCGTGAACCGGATACCGCTAACGATAAGGCCTGTTACAGCGCCATATCCGCAGCGGGGTTGCTGGCTGCTGGCTTGGCCGGTTTGGCCGGTGCGGCATTGGCAGCCGGGTACGCCGCCGGGTCGATGACCGGAGGCTTGGTCAGCTGCAGAACTTCGGCGGTGTAATCCCACGACTGTTGAACGCGCTCAGGCGAGCCATTCAGGCGGGTGCCGTAGCTTGGAACAATCTGGCGCAACTTGGCTTGCCACTCTGGCGTCGCGACCTTGTCCTTGAACGCTTTTTCAAGCACGTCGATCATGATCGGCGGTGCAGTCGAGGCGCCTGGGGAGGCACCCAGCAGGCCGGCAATCGAACGGTCCTGGGAGAACACAACCTCGGTGCCCAGCTTCAACACGCCACCTTTCTCGGCATCACGCTTGATAATCTGCACGCGCTGACCGGCTTGCCACAGGCGCCAGTCTTCTTTCTTGGCGTGTGGGAAGTACTCTTTCAGCGCGTTGAAGCGGTCGTCATCCGACATCATCAACTGGCCTGCCAGGTACTCGATCAGCGGGTATTGCTCAACGCCCACCTTGGTCATCGGCCACACGTTATGAGTCGTGGTGGTCGACAGCAGGTCAAGGTACGAACCTTCCTTGAGGAACTTGGTGGAGAAGGTAGCGAATGGTCCGAACAGGATCATGCGCTTGCCGTCCAGCACACGGGTGTCCAGGTGCGGCACGGACATGGGTGGCGCGCCAGTCGATGCGATGCCATAGGCCTTGGCCATGTGCTGCATGGCCAGGTCCTGGTTCTCGGTCACCAGGAACGAGCCACCTACCGGGAAGCCGCCGTATTCGCGAGCCTCAGGGATGTCAGCTATTTGCAGCAGTTTCAACGCACCGCCGCCAGCGCCGACAAACACGAATTTCGCGTCGGTGCCGTGGGTGGTGCCGTCTTTCAGGTTTTTGTACTCGACGTGCCAGCTGCCGTCCTTGTTGCGCGTGATCTCGTTGACTTCGCTCGACAACTTCAGATCGAAGACAGACTTGGTCTGCAGGTTGGCAACGTATTGGCGAGTGACTTCGCCCCAGTTCGCATCGGTTCCCAGTGGTGTCCAGGTAGCAGCGATTTTCTGGCTCGGGTCACGCCCTTCCATCATCAGTGGAACCCACTGCTTGATCTGCGCCTGATCTTCGCTGTACTGCATGCCAGCGAACAACGGGCTGGTTTTCAGCGCTTCGTAGCGGGCCTTGAGGAACTTGACGTTATCGTCGCCCCACATGAAGCTCATGTGCGGAGTCGAGTTGATGAACGAATGCGGGTTTTTCAGGACGCCATTCTTGACCTGCCACGCCATGAACTGGCGGGTGACCTGGAACGCCTCGTTGATCTCGATAGCCTTGGCAATCTCGATCTTGCCGTCTTTGCCGTACGGGGTGTAGTTGGACTCGGCCAGAGCAGAGTGACCGGTACCGGCGTTGTTCCAGCCGTTGGAGCTCTCTTCGGCAACTTTGTCGAGGCGCTCGACCATTTCCATGGTCCAGGTCGGCTCAAGCTCGTTGAGCCATGTGCCCAGGGTCGCGCTCATGATGCCGCCGCCAATCAGCAAGACATCAACTTTTTTCGCTTCAGCTGCATGCAAAGGCGTCAGTCCCATCGACAACGCCAGGCCCAGCAGGGCCGTGTTCACTTTTTTCAACATACTGTGATTTCCAGGATAGAACGTCATCCCATCGTCAGTCTGAGCATTAGCTGCGCGTCTACACGCATGCGACGTGGCATGTCGTGAACGGCGACAATCGGCAGGACCAACAATTGGACATTCAAGGCTGATGTATCGACCTCAACCTCACTTCTGTCTCCCCTGAGCTGACTTTTTGTTCGGCATTGTTTTCAGCTGCTGAGCGACATTGAATCAATTGGTACATCGTCGAAACAAAACAGCTCCGACAACCATTACAACCAGCACCCAGGTGTTTCACGGAACAACATCTGATACTTGCGGGATCAGAAGATCATGTGACGTCAAGCACATATGTACACGTGTTTCGGGAACCGCGGTCGGCAATTGTAATCGGATACAGGTTGCGGAGCGAACTTTTACCCACAATCAAACAGGCGTTTAATCAATGGAATCGTTCGAGGCCGGCCTCAAACGCGCATCAACCAGTGCTCTGGCCTGTCGCGTCAGTTGATCCAGATGCCGATCACGTTGCTTCTCGGCCTCTATCATCGGCCGTTTTCCGTGCTGCTGAAGTAAATACGAATGAATCTGCCGAATCTCCAGAGAGTTATAGATCGGCGCCACATCCAGCACAGCGACCAGGCCGTCAGTGCCGTGGTCCCGGGTGTTCATCAAGACCTGTGGGCCGCGGGCTGCCAGTACCTGGAAACCCATGGCTTCAAAACGGGGTACCGCAGCCGGGCGACACGCCAACTCCACGTGGGGATAACGCTCGGTGACTTCCTTGAGCATCGCCCGCGCCACACCCTGACGCCGCCGACTGGCCTGAACCGCCATATACGCGACCGCGCACGCCTGGGGATCGTCCTTGACCGGCAGATACAGCAGGAAGCCGATGACAGTGCCCGGCTCATCTGCATCCAGGGCCACGATCAGTTCAGCCGCAATCCCTTTCGATCCGTCCATGCCCTCGATATAGAGGTGCACTTCAAAGCCGACCCCGTATTGATACAGGCTGTAGAGGGGATTGCTGGGCGCGATGTTGACCATGCTGATGTCAGTGACGTAGTCGACCACCATTTGCATGATCTGGCTCTTGATCGGCTCGGATGGCGGGGTTTGGAAACGGGTAACGGTGAACATCGAGATGGGCGGCTCCAGGCTTGAGACAGGCTCTTGAGCGACGTCATCGGCCCGGAGCGGCCGCCATCATACCCCGAGCGTGCGCACACGGCGATCCGCAGGTGCCGCATCGTCTTCATGACGGGCATTTGCCCGTGCGCCAAAGGCTGCTTTAATCAGCCGACAGACCGAAGAAGGAACGAACAGATGGAACGTCTCACCGCCAAAGACTTTTCCCCGGAACTGCTGGAGCTGTACGACTATTACGCCCACGGCAAGATCAACCGCCGCGAGTTTCTTGATCGCGCAGCGGCGTTCACCCTGTTCGGCCTGACCGCCAGCGCTGTGCTCGCATCCCTGAGCCCCAATTACGCGCTGGCTCAGCAAGTGGAATTCACCGACCCGGACATCGTCGCCGAGTACGTCACTTACCCCTCCCCCAAGGGCCACGGCCAGGTGCGCGGCTATCTGGTGCGTCCCGCCAAGGCCAGCGGCAAGCTGCCAGCCGTGGTCGTCGCGCATGAAAACCGTGGGCTCAATCCTTATATCGAAGACGTCGCCCGGCGAGTTGCAAAGGCCGGTTTCATTGCGCTGGCGCCCGATGGGCTGAGTTCGGTGGGCGGCTACCCCGGCAATGACGATAAGGGTAAAGAGCTGCAACAGGCGGTCAATCCGGAAAAGCTCATGAATGACTTTTTCGCGGCCATTGAATGGATGATGAAACACGATGCGTCCACCGGAAAAGTCGGCATAACAGGCTTTTGTTATGGCGGCGGCGTGGCCAATGCTGCCGCAGTGGCCTACCCGGAACTGGGCGCCGCAGTACCGTTTTACGGACGTCAGGCCAACGTTGAGGACGTCGCGAAAATCAAGGCCCCGCTGCTCATCCATTACGCAGAACTGGACACTCGCATCAACGAAGGTGCGGCGGCCTATGAGCAGGCATTGAAAGCGGCTGGCAAAACCTATGAGGCGCATGTCTATCCGGGCGTCAATCACGGCTTCCATAACGATTCGACCCCGCGTTACGACGAAGCCGCCGCCAAACTGGCGTGGGACCGGACATTGGCGTGGTTCAACAAGTACCTTGTGTAAAGCCATTGCGTGCAGTGGACTGGAACGCTTTTTTCTGTAGGAACGGCTTTAGCCGCGAGCGATAGTGCAGCCGGAAAATCTGCACTGGATATTCCCACCCCTCGCGGCTGAAGCCGCTCCTACGGGTACCGTGATCACTGGGCGGCAGACATTCATTGCTCATCGCGGCCCTCATCCAGAACGCACTCAACACGTCACTCGATCAACCCTTGGCAATTTCAGGCATCAGGATCCACTCGGCGCTGTCGTTCCAGACATCCATGTGCGTGATCTTGCCATCCCGCACTTCGAAGCGGTCCAGGTAACGATTGCCGGAAAAACTGCTGCCATCCGGCCACTCGCCATAGAGCGTGCCATTGGAATACACCACGGTATGGTCGCCGCGATCCATCCAGTCGAAGTTGCCCAGTGCCTTCTTGACCCAGCTGTAACGTGCGCCATTGAACGCGGTGATGTCCTGCGGCGTCGGCATCACCCGGCCACCGGTGAAGGTGATCTTCACATCGGCACTCATGAAGGTTGCGGCGCGGACCGGATCAGGGGCCATGGACGCCTCCAGAAAATTGCTAACAATCTGTACGTCTTTATTGGCTTCCGACATCGCTGACTCTCCTGACTCAAACATTATCAAGCGGCCCTTCACGCCTTGACTTGGTGCGAAGCGCTGCATATTGGCGCGCTAACCTGCGGTAAATCGCCCGAATGTTGGCGGTTTACCGGGCAACACTGACTGGCATCCTACTTGCTAGCAATAAATATGCAACTGCTAGCAATCAGGAGAATGACCTATGGCCATCCGGCTTCCAAACCTGCAACGTCTGCTGTTTCCCGTGGCTGCGGCAGTCACGCTTACCGTGGCCATATCGGGCGGTACGCAAGCCGCCGAACCGATCAAGGTCGGTCTGGTCGCAGCCCTTTCCGGTCAATCGGCAAAGTCCGGCGAAGCATTGACCCGCGGCCTGACCATGGCGATCAACGAAGTCAACGCCAAAGGGGGTGTACTCGGTCGTCCGCTGGAGCTGGTGCGGCGTGACGATGAAAGCAACCCTTCCAAAGGCATGCTCGCAGCACGCGAGCTGGTCCAGCGGGAAAAAGTCACCGTCCTGTTTGGTGGCCTCGATACCCCGGTATCGCTGGCAATCGTGCCGCTGGCCAACCAGATGAAAGTACCGTTCATGGGCATCTGGGCCGCAGGTACCAAGATCACTGAAAACGGCGCAGCCGATAACTATGTCTTCCGGGTCTCGGCGGTGGATGAACTGGTGGACGAAGCGCTGGTGAAGTACGGCGTGGATAACGGCATGAAGAAGCCGGGCATGATCCTCATCAACAACCCATGGGGGGAATCCAACGAGGCGGGCTTCAAGCGCGCCCTGGAAAAACGCGGCCTGGCCAATGCCGGGGTCGAGCGTATTCAGGACAGCGATCTGGATGTGGTGCCGCAGCTGACACGCCTGAAAAACGCTGGCGCAGATACCTTGCTGATGGTCGGCAACGTCGGCCCTTCGGCTCAAGTGGTGAAATCGCTGGATCGCATGGGTTGGGACGTGCCGGTGGTTTCCCACTGGGGTCCGGCCGGTGGTCGGTTTGGTGAACTGGCAGGCCCGAACGCCTCGCGGGTGCATTTCATCCAGACCTACGTGTTCACCGAGCACAACAGCGCCAAGGGCGACGCCCTGCTGACTGCGCTCAAGGCCGCTTACCCACAGATAAAAACCCTGGCTGACGTAACCCCGGCGGTGGGCATCGCCAATGCTTATGACGCGCTGCATCTGGCGGCACAGGCCATCGAGAAAGCGGGCAGCACCGACGGCAAAGCGGTGCGTGACGGCTTTTATGCGATCAGCGAATACGACGGTTTGATCAAGCATTACAAGCAGCCGTTCACCGCGCAGAAACACGACGCGCTCGGGCCTGACGATTATCTGTTCACGCACTTCGTCAACGACCAGATCGTGCCGCTCAAGCCGTAAGCCAAGCCTTCAAGGAGTCGCCACCATGTTCACCGCCGCTATCGTCACCGGCCTCGGTCTGGGCAGCATGTACGCGTTGCTGGCGTTGGGTTTTCACCTGACCTACGTTGTCTCGCGCACCGTCAACTTTGCCCAGGGCAGCGCCATGATGGTCGGCGCGGTAACGGGCTACACCTTTTGCATCACCTGGAGCTGGCCGCTGTGGCTGGCGTTGCCGCTGACCCTGCTGCTCTGCGCCTTGTACGGCCTGGCGATCGAGCGCTGGCTGGTGCGGCCTTTCCACAGTCGCGGCTCCCAGGCCTGGCTGATGGCGACGGTGGCAGGCGGGATTCTGGTGGACAACCTGGCGCTCTTCACGTTTGGCAAGGAACCGCGTCAGTTCGAAAGCAGCCTGGTCAATCTCAATGTCCAGTTGTTCGGCAACAACGTCGGGGCCTTGCAGCTGCTCATCCCGCTGGCGGGCGCAGCGATTGCCCTGGGGCTGTATCTGGTACGGCGTTACACCCGGCTTGGCAAGGTTCTGGAGGCCTGCGTGCAAAACCCCCGGGCCGCGATGCTGATGGGCATCAACGTCAATCGAGTGGTGGCCATGGCCTTCGCCCTCTCCACGGTGTTTGCGGCGATTGCCGGCTTGCTGATTGCGCCGCTGTTCAGCGTCAACGCGGAGATGGGCATGCTGTTCGGCCTCAAAGCCTTCGCGGTTGCCATTCTTGGTGGCATCGCCAGCGCGGGCGGGGTGTTTGCGGCCGGGCTGTTGTTCGGGCTCGCGGAGGCGCTGATCACCCTGTACTTCGGCTCGGCCTTCACCCAGATATTTACCTTCGCACTGGTCATCCTGGCCTTGGCGATTCGTCCCAACGGGCTGTTCGGCAGCAAGGCACTGGTGAAAGTATGAAAGACAGCAAATCCCTTGCGGCTTCGCTGTTCATCGTCCTGCTGGGCGCCACTTGCGGCGTCATGGCGTTCACGCTGGACAGCTACTCACTACTGGTTTTCACCCTCTGCGCCCTGGCGGCGGTGGTGGGTATAGGCCTGAATATCCTGATTGGCCTGAGCGGGCAGATTTCCTTCGGCCATATCGCGTTCTACGCCATCGGCGCTTATGTATCGGCCTTGTTGACCATGGCCGGCTGGCCCCTGTGGCTGGCGTTGCCACTGGCGGGCATGGTTGCAGGATTGATCGGCGCACTGCTGGCAATTCCGGCGTTACGGGTCAGCGGTCCTTACCTGGCGATGATCACCATTGCCTTCGCCTTCGTGGTGCATCACGGACTGATCGAGTGGCGCGACATCACCGGTGGTTCCAACGGATTGATGGGTATCCCGCTGCCGGAATTCGCCGGTCTCGACCCCGCGATCCTTCTGGCGCTGCTGGCCGCCGGGTTGATGATCGGCGCGTTGGTGTTCTATCAGCGCTTGAGCCAGAGCAGTTGGGGCAAGGCCATGCGTGCGGTGAAGGCATCGGAGATCGCGGCGCGCTCGCTGGGCTTCAACCCGGTGCTGAGCAAGACCCTGGCCTTTGCCCTGTCTGCGGCCCTGACCGGTCTGGCCGGTGGTCTGCTGGCGCCGCTGCTGATGTTCATCAACCCGGAATCCTTTCCGTTCTCGCAGTCAATCCTGTTTGTCCTCGCGGTGATCGTCGGCGGCAGCGGCATGCTGTTCGGGCCGCTGATCGGTGCGCTGCTGATCGTGCTGGTGCCAGAGTTGCTCTCGGATTTCGCCGAATACCGCTTGCTGATTTTCTCGGTGCTCCTGCTGCTGGTGCTGTGGATCGCCCCCAACGGCCTGCTGGGCGCGCTCGCCCGGCGCTGGATCAGGCCCACCTCATTGCGGGCACCTGCTGCCAGCAATGACCCGCGCATCGCTGAGTATTTGCGCAGCCGTGGGCCGTCCAGCGGGTTGCGTATCACCGACATCGGCATCCGCTTCGGCGGCGTGCAGGCGGCGCAGCATGTCAGTCTGCATGCGCCTGCGGGCAGCATCACCAGCATCATCGGCCCCAACGGCGCGGGGAAAACCACGGTGCTGAATATGATCAGCGGTTTCTACGCGCCGGACAGCGGCCAGATCGAGCTGCAACAGCCACTGGCTGGTCTGCCCGCCTGGCAAAGCGCCCGCGCCGGTATCGCCCGCACCTATCAGACCACCCTGTTGTTCGGCGAGATGTCAGTGCTGGACAACCTGCTGGTGGCCATGCAGAAAGGCCGTCTGGGCCTGCCATTCAGCCGCGCCAGCACAGAGCAGCGCAGCCTCGCCCTGGACCTGCTGGCCCTGGTCGGTTATCGCGGCGAGGTGAATATCGCTGCTGAAGATCTGCCCCACGTGGATCGACGGCTGGTGGAAATCGCCCGGGCGCTGGCGACGGCGCCAGCCGTGTTGCTGCTCGACGAACCGGCTGCGGGCCTGAGCCGTCGTGATACCGACGAGCTGGCTGCACTGCTGCGCAAACTGGCAGGGTTCGGTCTGACGGTCATCCTGGTGGAGCACGACATGGCGTTGGTCATGTCGGTGTCCGAACACTTGCTGGTGCTTGATGCGGGCAAACCCATCGCCAGCGGTCCGCCCAGCGAGATCCGCCAGAACCCGCAGGTGATCGCGGCGTATCTGGGCGGCACCGATTACCAGGCCACACCCCGCCAACAGGTGTGGGATGGCAGCCGTGATGCGCGCCTGTACGTCAAGGATCTGGTCATCGATTACGGAGCGTCGGCGGTGGTCGACAAGGTCAACCTGCTGGTCAACCCCGGCGAGCTGGTGGCCATTCTGGGTGCAAATGGCGCTGGCAAATCCAGCATTCTGCAATGCCTGGCCGGGCTGCATCGCGCCACCCGCGGCAGCATCCTGCTGGACAACGAAAGCATCGAACACGCCAGCGCCAGCAGCATTGCTGCACAGGGCCTGGCGCTGGTCCCGGAAGGTCGGCAGGTGTTCCCGTATCTGAGTGTGCGCGACAACCTGCTGCTGGGTGGCTATTCCCGCCGAGAAGCCTTCGACGCCAACGCCGAAATCGAGGCCATTCTCAAACGTTTCCCGCGTCTGCGTGATCGCATCGACAACCCGGCCGGGCTGCTTTCCGGTGGCGAACAACAGATGGTCGCGGTGGGTCGCGGGCTGATGGCCAAACCGAAAATCCTCCTGCTCGACGAACCGTCACTGGGCTTGTCGCCTGCCATGATTGGCGAGCTGTATGACGCCCTGTCGGCGCTGCGCGATGAGGGCGTGACCATTTTGCTGGTGGACCAGATGGCCAACCTGGCCCTGCAAGTGGCCGACCGCGCCTATGTGCTGGAAACCGGGCGCATCGTCAAATCCGCCAGCGCGGCTGAACTGCGTGACGATAAAGAGCTGGCGGCGGCTTATCTGGGTGAAAGCGCCGCCCCTCAACAAGGAGTCTGCGCATGAGTGCCCTGAACATCATCAACGCCCGAGTCGGCGATACGGCCTGCGCCAGTCTGCGGGTCGAAGACGGCTACTTTGTCGAAGCCTTCAGCCCCGCCTCCACGCAGTGGCAAACCCTGGATCTGCAGGGCAGATTGCTGATGCCGGGGCTGATCGAAACCCATATCCATCTGGACAAAGCCTGCATCATGCAGCGCTGCCATCTGGAGCAAGGCACACTGGCCGAAGCCGTTGCCCAGACGCGGGCAGCCAAGGCCGAATTCACCGAAGAGGACGTCTACCAGCGTGGCGCTCAGGTGCTGGACAAAGCCATCCTGCAAGGCACTACTCACATGCGCACCCATGTGGAACTGGACCCGCAGATCGGTTTGACCGGGTTTAACGCCATCCGCCGCCTACAAGCGGATTACGCCTGGGCGATCAGCCTGGAAATCTGCGTGTTCCCACAGGAAGGGATGCTCGATAACCCCGGTACCGAACAGCTGTTGTGCCAGGCACTGGAAAGCGGCGCAACGGTGCTGGGCGGCTGTCCCTACATGGACAGCGACCCCACCGGGCAAATCCAGCGGCTGTTCGAGCTGGCGGTGCAGTACGACTGTGACCTGGACCTGCATCTGGATTTTGACCTGAACCCGCAAGGCATGACGGTCATGGAAGTCGCGCGTTGCACGCAACTGCATGGCTGGGGCGGACGAGTGACGATTGGCCATGTGACCAAACTGTCGACCTTACCCAAAGAGCAAATGACCGTACTGGGCCTGCATCTGGCCAAGGTCGGCGTGCACGTCACCTGCCTGCCCAGCACCGATCTGTTTCTGATGGGCCGCGAGTCGTTTCACAACAAACCGCGCGGGCTGGCACCACTGGCGCATCTGCAGGCCTGCGGCGTGACCTGCTCGGTGTCCACCAACAACCTCGGCAACCCGTTCACCCCCTATGGCGATGCATCGCTGATCCGTCAGGCCAATCTGTTCGCCAATGTCAGCCAGATGGGCACGGTGCCGCAATTGCTGCAGTGCCTGGCCTGGGTTTCCAGCGAATCCGCACGTCTGCTTCGGCTACGCGATTACGGCCTGCAACCGGGCTGCCGCGCCGATTTCATCGTCTTTGATGCGCCCTCGGCTGCGGCAGTGATTGCAGAAATCAGCGTGCCATTGATGGGTTTCAAGGCAGGTCGGCAAACCTTTGAGCGCCCGGTCGGAACGCTGCTCAAGCCGGGCGCCCGGTGAAGGCCCCAGCCTCAGGTATTGCGTGGGTGCCCTTGAGCAGCCCACGCAATCGGGCACCTGCTATCGGCTGTTGATGCGACTCAGCGGCTGCCCGCCGGAGTGACTGGCTCAATCACCGGCGCAGGGTTTTTCATGGCCGCGATTTCCCGGTCGGCAATGGACTGGTCAAACGCGCCATCCCACTTGGCAATGGCGATGGTGCCGATGCCGTTGCCAATCAAGTTGGTCACCGCCCTTGCTTCGTTGAGGAAGCGATCCACGCCCAGTAGCAACACCAGCCCTACCAACGGGATTTCCGGGATGACCGACAGGGTTGCCGCCAGGGTCACAAAGCCCGCCCCCGCCACGCCCGCCGAGCCTTTGGAAGTCAGCAGCAGAACCCCCAGAACCACCAGTTGATCGCCCAGCCCCAGCGGGGTATTCGTCGCCTGTGCGACAAAGATCGCCGCCATTGTCAGATAAATACAGGTGCCATCGGAGTTGAAGGTATAACCGGTCGGCAACACCATGCCGACCACCGAACGCCTGCACCCGAGTTTTTCGAGCTTGACCATCATCCGCGGCAGCACGGCCTCGGTAGAGCAGGTCCCCAGGGTGACAAGAATTTCGTCTTTGAAATAGCGCACAAAGGTCAACAACGGGACGCCGGACCAGCGGGCGATCGAGCCGAGCACGACGATGATGAAAAACAGCGTGGTGACATACAGCGCCAGGATCAGGTGACCCAGCGACAATAGCGTCCCGATCCCGTATTTGCCGATGGTGAACGCCATTCCTGCGCCCGCGCCGATGGGTGCCAGACGCATGACCATGGCTACGATCTTGAACAGCCCTTGCAGCAGCAGATCAATGATATTGACCAGCGGCTTGCCGGTCTCGCCCAACTGCACGAGTGCGACGCCCATCAGCACCGAAATCAGGATGACCTGAAGCATTGCGCCTTTGGCGAAAGCGTCAAACAGGGTCGTCGGGATGATGTTCATGAAGAACTCGATGACACCACCCTGAGCCTGCGCCACCTGCGCATAACCGCTGACCGCTCCGGCATTGAGTGAGGCAACGTCGATATTCATGCCCTCCCCCGGCTTCATGATGTTGACCACCACCAGGCCAATCACCAGCGCCAGGGTCGAGACGATTTCAAAGTACAACAAGGCTTTGCCGCCGATCCGGCCGACTTCCTTGATGCTGCCCATCTTGGCGATACCGACCACTACGGTGCCGAAGATAATCGGGGCAAGGAGCATTTTGATCAGCTTGATAAAGCCGTCGGCCAGAGGTTGCAACTTGGCGGCAAAGCCGGGCACCAGGTAGCCCAGCAAGCCACCGATGATGATGCCGATCAAAACCTGGACGTAGAGATGCTGATACCAGCGTGTGGCGGTGTTCATGGCTGTACCTCAGTGTTGTTTTGTTATATGAGGATCAAGCGGGGAAGAGTCAGCGGGCCCGCACGGGACCCGCCGCACAGCAAGCGTCGATCAGCCTTCGCCCAGCTCTCGCATTACCGCATAGAGTGCGGATTTGGCTTCAAAGCCCACGCCAGGAATGTCCGGCAGGCCCACGTAACCATTTTCGACACGGATGCCATCGGCAAACCCTCCGAACGGCTGGAACACATCCGGATAGGACTCGTTGCCGCCCAAGTGCAGACCGGCCGCAATGTTCAACGACATCTGGTGACCGCCATGGGGCACGACGCGCCGGGACGACCAGCCCATGTCTTCCATGACTTTCAGGGTGCGCATGTATTCCACCAGGCCATACGACAGCGCGCAGTCGAATTGCAGGTAGTCGCGATCCGGGCGCATGCCGCCGTGGCGCAGCAGGTTGCGGGCATCTTGATGCGAGAACAGGTTTTCCCCAGTAGCCATTGGCAGTTCGTAGTGGTTGGCGAGCTCGGCCTGCAGCGCGTAATCGAGCGGGTCCCCGGCCTCTTCGTACCAGAACAGGTCATAGGGGCGCAGTGCTTCTGCGTAGGCAATGGCGGTCTCCTGATCGAAGCGGCCATTGGCATCCACGGCGAGACGTCGGCCCGAACCGACCACTTCAAGTACGGCTTCGATCCGGCTGATGTCTTCAGCCAGGGGCACGGCGCCAATTTTCATCTTGACCACCTCGTAGCCACGCTCCAGGTAGCCACGCATTTCCTGCTGCAGTTTGGAGTGGTCCTTGCCGGGGTAGTAATAACCCCCCGCCGCATACACCCAGACCTTGTCGTCGGCCACGCCGTTGCGATAGCGGTCGGCAAGCAGGCGATACAAGGGTTTGCCCTCGATTTTGGCCACCGCGTCCCACACCGCCATGTCGATGGTGCCCACGGCCACTGAACGTTCGCCATGCCCGCCTGGCTTTTCGTTGGTCATCAAGGCTTTCCAGATGGCGAACGGGTCAAGGTTATCGTTGGCGTGGTCGATCAGACTTTCAGGATCGGCTTCCAGCACCCGGGCCAGAAAACGGTCACGCATCAGAGCACCCTGGCCGTACCGCCCGTTGGAGTTGAAGCCATAACCGATCACCGGTTTGCCATCACGAATCACATCCGTGACCACCGCCACCACCGAGCAGGTCATTTTCGAAAAGTCGATGTAGGCATTGGCAATGGGCGAAGCAATGGAGACCGTCTTTTCACGAATGTCGACGATACGCATGGGAAGTCCTCTCTGATTGTTAGTCCCGTCATCCAGATCAATGCCGGGTGAGTGCAGGAGGACTTTAAAACTGGACGGCAAATTCGGGCCAATGCTAAAAGTGCGCCACCCTATGCGAACAAGGCATTGCCCATGGAACTGGTCTGGCTGGAAGACTTCAACGCGCTGGCCGAGAGCGGCAACTTCTCCCGCGCCGCCGATCTGCGACACGTCACTCAACCGGCGTTCAGCAGGCGCATTCGGGCGCTGGAAAACTGGGTGGGGGTCGAACTGTTCGAGCGCACGGCACAAGGCGCGGTACTCACCGAGGCCGGGCGCAGCATGCTGGAAAACGCCCGGGAGTTGACCCGGCGGCTGTATCAGATGCGCATGGACGTCCGGGAAGTGGCGGGCAAGGCGACGCGAACCCTGCATTTCGCCGCGACGCACTCCTTGTCCTTCACCTTCTTCCCGGCCTGGATCCGTAGCGTCGAGCGCGGCGCACCCATTGAAGCGATCCGCCTGCACTCGGACAACATGACCGTGTGCGAGCACATGCTGCTCAGCGGCGAGGTGCAGTTTCTGCTGTGTCACCAGCACGCCGATGTGCCGCCGCGTTTCGAAAGCAGTCAATTTCTCAGCAAGCGCGTAGGCCACGACGTGCTGCGTCCGCTGCAGTCTCCGGATCTGGCCGAGTCCCGACCCCTGCCGTTGCTCAGCTATACCGCAGAGTCCGGGTTGGGGCGCATCATCCAGGCCCATCGCCAGACCCATCCACCGGCAATCGACCTTGAAGTGGTGTTCAGCTCGCATCTGGCGGCGGTGCTGTTGTCGATGGCTTGCCAGGCCAAAGGCGTCGCGTGGCTGCCACAATCGCTGGCCGAGCCTGAAATCAGCGCCGGTCGCCTACTACAAGCCGCTGCGGAACTGGAGAATATCCACACCCAGATTCGCCTGTTCAGACCCAAGACACCGCTGAGTGATTTTGCCGAGCAATTCTGGGAGGGGCTGCAGGAGCTTGACTGACGGCTTCGTCCGCCGGGGCGTCGGGTGTTTCTGCTGGCCTTGGCGGACACCCGCATTGCGATCTCCAGCGCTGCGCGGGTGCCCGGTTCACAAGCCGACCGAACGCCTGCCGCCGCTCCCGGTCTGTTCCTGTATCACTTTTCAGGAATCAGCCTTTATGTCCGCGCAACGTGGTCTTGTTCTACTTGCCCGAGGGGGTTATGCCGCTCGCGGTGTCGTCTACCTGATCATCGGTATCTTTGCCGTTCTGGCCGCACAGGGCTCATCGCAGCCAGCGGACAGCCACAGCAGTCTTGAGGCGTTATTGAGCCAGCCGTTCGGTAACTTCATGGTCGGCCTGGTGGTCATCGGCCTGCTCGCTTTCGCTGCCTGGCGGGTCCTGCAGGCAACCCGCGATGTCGATCACCATGGCAACGAATTCAAGGGGCTGGTGATTCGCGCCGGTCTGTTGGTCGGTGGCGTGACTTACGGTGCCCTGGCGTTCTTCGCCTTGGGCCTGCTGATCAGCGCCCTGGCCAGCTCCGGGGATTCAAGTGGCAAAACCCAGGACCTGCTGGCGTGGATTCTGTCCTGGGAACACTCCAACGTGCTGGTTTATCTGGCGGCGCTGGTGCCCTTGGGGGTCGGCATTACCCATATCGTCAAGGGCTGGAAAGCCACGTTCGAGCAGTATTTCGAAGCGGACGAACAGGTCATGCGCTACGTGCGGCCCGTGTCCCGCTTCGGCCTGATAGCCCGAGGCATCGCGTTTATCGAAATCGCGGCGCTGTTGGCAATCAGTGGCTCACGCTATCAGGCGATGCACCCTCCGGGCCTCAAGGATGCACTCAACGGCCTGCAGGATCTGCCCGCTGGCGGCGTGGTGCTGATGATTGTCGCGCTGGGTCTGATTGCGTTTTCGGTGTACAGCTTTGCCGAGGCTGCCTGGCGTCGAATCAACATGGACGTACCTGACGCACCGCACGCGCTCAAGCGTCATTTCAACAGCAGCACGCGCTAAATGTTTCAGGTCTGGAAATAACTGCAATAGCTGGCCCCTCGCCTTCAATGTGCTTGGCAAACTCGCTGTCTTTTCAGAAGGTTAGGGGGCAGTGTTTATGCGAATTCTTGTTCTGGCCGTCGCGGCATGCGCGCTGGCCGGTTTCTCTCTGGGCGCGCAGGCAAAGGATGTCAGCCAGAACGGGCGCTCTATCTGCACCTGGGGTTCGGGCATCGCGGCAGGCGCTCAGGAAGCCAAGCTGTCGGGCGTCACGCTTTACGGGGCCCGCAACAAGCTGCAGAACCGCAAGTTCTCCAAACCCTGGATGCGCATGACCGCCATGGGTATTACCGAGCAAACTTATAAAAGCAGTTCGCGTCTTAAACCGGCCGCCATCAAACAGACCTATTACGAGCAATGCATAAAACACGAACTGGCACGACGCTGATCTACTTTTGGTAAACCCGACTGGCATCCATTTGACCATCTGCTATAGCTAACAGTCCCCCTCGTTACGCGTTAGAGGCAATGGAATGTCAGTCGCCAAGAAGATGAGTGTTGGCCAGTTGACCATGTTGACTGCGGTCAATATGTTGGGCTCCGGCATTGTGCTACTTCCCTCCAAACTGGCAGAAGTCGGGGCCATCTCGATATTGTCGTGGATAGTCACCGCAACAGGCTCGCTGGCACTGGCCTACGCCTTTGCCCGATGCGGCATGTTGAGCCGAAAGACCGGCGGCATGGGCGGTTACGCCGAATATACCTTTGGCAAAGCGGGCAACTACCTGACCAACTATACGTATGGCCTTTCGCTACTTATTGCCAATGTAGCGATCAGCATTACAGCGGTTGGCTATATCCAAGTGCTTTTTAATATGCAACTTGATTCCCTGCAGGTTGGTTTGGCAACTATCGCCTTGCTGTGGCTTACCACTTTTGCCAACTTCGGCGGTGCACGTATAACCGGCCGTATTGGCGCGATCACGGTATGGGGCGTCATTGCGCCGGTTGTTCTGGTCTCGACCATCGGCTGGTTCTGGTTCGACAGCAGTATTTATGCGGCAGGCTGGAACCCGCATGACGCAGGCTGGTTCGAAGCCGCTGGCGCCTCGGTGGCCATTACCCTGTGGGCGTTTCTCGGGCTCGAATCGGCGTGCGCCAACACCGATGCCGTGGAAAACCCGGAGAAAAACGTGCCGATTGCGGTACTCGGCGGCACACTCGGCGCGGCAGTGATCTACATCGTGTCCACCAACGTGATTGCCGGGATTGTCGATAACCCTGAACTGGCTTCATCCACCGCGCCGTTCGGGCTGGTGTTCGCCAAGATGTTCAACCCCATGATCGGCGACCTGGTCATGGGGCTGATGGTCATGGCCTGCATCGGCTCGCTGCTTGGCTGGCAGTTCACCATCGCGCAGGTGTTCAAGAGTTCGGCGGACACCGGCTATTTCTTGCCGATTTTCTCCAGGGCCAACAAGGCCGGCACCCCCATCATCGGCATGCTGGTGTTGCTGGCGGCGCAGACTGCGCTGGGGTTTCTGACCATCAGCCCGGACTTGAGCAAGCAATTCGACATACTGGTCAACCTGGCTGTGGTGACCAACCTGGTGCCTTACATTCTCTCCATGGCGGCGCTGCTGACCCTGCAAAAGGTCTCCAACGTGCCACCCGGCACGGCGCTGGTGACCAACATCATCGCTTCCATCGCTGCGGCCTACAGCTATCTGGCGCTGTACAGCTCCGGGGCGCAGGCCCTGATGCTGGGCGGCGTGGCAACCATCTTCGGTTACACCCTGTTCGGTTTCGTCAACAATCGATTGATCCGCCTTGAGGCGATCAACAACAGCGTGCCCGTGCAAACCGTCAGCGCCCGGCATATGACGGCTGAGCCGGTGCCGGTGGATAGCCTGAGTTCCCCTGTCATGGAGGCTAGACAATGAGCGAGAACCGTCATCTGCTCGGCATGCTTGCGCTGTTGGTCAGTACCGCACCCGACAAGCGCACGGTGTTCGGCCGGGCGCTGAATCAATTGCTCGCTGACGTCGAGGAGCGCGCCATCAGCGTGCTGGTCTCCGAAAGCCTGGCCGACGCCAACTCGATCCTGCATTCAGACCCGGCCGTGCAGTGCGTGCTGCTGAGCTGGGAGATGGACCGCAGCGACGGTCATGAAGAGTGCATCCAGCTGCTCACCAACCTGCGCGAGCGTAATACGCGGGTGCCGGTATTCCTGATCAGCGACCGCAGCACCGCGTCGACCATTCCGCTGGTGGTCATGCAACACGCCGATGACTTCATCTGGCTGCCGGAGGACACCAGCCGCTTTCTCAGCGGCCGGATCCTGGCCGCCATCGAACGCTACAGGCAGGCGGTGCTGCCGCCGATGTTCGGCGCGCTGCTCAAGTTTGCCCGCAGCTACGAATATTCCTGGCACACGCCAGGTCATGCGGGGGGCACGGCGTTTCTGAAAAGCACCGCAGGCCGGGCCTTCTACGAGTTTTTCGGAGAAAACCTGCTGCGTTCGGACCTGTCGATTTCGGTGGGAGAACTGGGCTCATTGCTGGACCACAGCGGCCCTATCGGCCAGGGCGAGCGCTATGCAGCAAAGGTGTTTGGCGCGCATCGCACGTACTACGTGACCAATGGCTCGTCGATGTCCAACCGGGTGATTCTCATGGCCAGCGTGACCCGCGACCAGATTGCCTTGTGTGACCGCAACTGCCACAAGTCCGCCGAGCACGCGATGACCTTGTCAGGTGCTATCCCCACCTACCTGGTGCCGACCCGCAACCGCTACGGCATCATCGGCCCGATTCTGCCGCAGACCCTGAGCAGTGAAGGCGTCAAGGCAGCCATTGCCAATAACCCGCTGGTCCGCGAAGGCATCGACCGCACTGCGGTGCACGCCATCATTACCAACTCCACCTATGACGGCCTGACCTATAACGTCACCCGGGTCGAGGAACTGCTGGGGCAAAGTGTCGACCGCCTGCACTTCGACGAGGCCTGGTATGGCTATGCCCGCTTCAACCCGCTGTACCGCGAGCGCTTTGCCATGCACGGCAGCCCCGCCGACCACGATGACAGCAAACCCACGGTATTCGCCACGCAGTCCACCCATAAGCTGCTGGCGGCGCTGTCCCAGGCCTCAATGATTCACGTGCGCAACGGCCGCAACCCTATTCCTCACGGGCGCTTCAACGAGTCCTACATGATGCACGCCTCGACCTCGCCCAATTACGCGATCATGGCGTCATGCGATGTCAGCTCGGCCATGATGGAAGCGCCCAGCGGAGAAATCCTCACCGGTGAATCCATCGAAGAAGCCAT
Source organism: Pseudomonas viridiflava (assembly GCF_900601905.1). GTDB lineage: Bacteria > Pseudomonadota > Gammaproteobacteria > Pseudomonadales > Pseudomonadaceae > Aquipseudomonas. The sequence continues at coordinate 339,082 of NZ_UWFA01000383.1, read as the reverse complement.
CGCCTTTCGCCAGGTGATCTCGCGCATGAACAGCGAAATGCGCAAGGGCGATGACTGGTTCTTCTCCTGCTGGCAGCCGCCGACGGTAAAGATTGGCAGCACAAGGGTGGCGTTTCATGAAGTGGACGCAACCACCCTCAAGACCGAGCCTGAATGCTGGGTCCTGCACCCGAACGAGGTCTGGCATGGCTTCGGCGACATCGAAGACGGCTATTGCATGCTGGACCCGATCAAGGTCTCGGTCCTGAGTCCGGGCATGGGTGATGACGGAGAACTGCTGGATGTTGGTATACCGGCCTGCGTGCTGACTGCCTACCTGAGCCGCCAGGGTATCGTGGTCGAAAAGACCACCGACTTCACCATCCTGTTTCTGTTTTCCATCGGCATCACCAAGGGCAAATGGGGCACGCTGGTCAACGCCCTGCTGGACTTCAAACGCGACTACGACAGCAATCTGGAACTTGAGATGTGTCTGCCTGAGCTGTTGGCGAACAATCAGCAGCGCTACAACGGGATGGGCCTCAAGGACCTGGCCAAAGACATCTTCAACGCCATGCGGCAAAACCGCACCACCGCGACCATGGCTCAGGCTTTCGGCATGCTGCCCCTGGCCGAGTACAGCCCGGTTCAGGCTTACGAAAAGCTGGTCAAGAACCAGGTCGAGCGGGTAACGCTTGATCAGGCTGCCGGTCGTATCGTTGCCACCGGCATCGTGCCGTATCCGCCCGGCATCCCGCTGCTGATGCCGGGGGAAAATGCCGGGCCTGCCGACGGGCCGTTGTTGGGGTATCTGAAGGCACTGGAAAGCTTCGACGCGTCATTCCCCGGCTTCACCCACGACACGCACGGGATCGAAAACGACGCGGGGGTGTATCGGCTGTTGGTCTTGAAGTGAGTGGCAGCGACAGACGATCCCGCAGGACTGGCGTTAGCCGGGAAGACCCTATGCCGAAGATGAATGCTCGGATGTACTGAGCTCTTCCCGGTTCAAGCCGGCCCCACGGGAGATGTGGATCAGGCGAACGTCGCGCCTCGTGTGTTCACAAACAGGGAGTACACCGAGTGGCTCCCGGCCATGAACAACCGGTTGCCCTCGCGGCCGCCAAAGCACAGGTTGGGGCAGCGTTCAGGCAAGGAGATGTGCCCGATGGCTTTGCCTTCCGGGTTGAAGACGCGCACGCCATCCAGTTTTTCCAGGTCGGCCCTGGGGTCGCCATTGCCGCCCCAGCCGCACCACAGGTTGCCACTTTCATCGCACTTGATGCCGTCGATGGCCGCGAAATCCAGGCCTTCGATGTGCTTGCGACGCAGACCCAGGGTGCCGTCGTCATTGACCGCGATGGCCCAGATGATTCGGTTGGGTTTCGCTCGCCCCTCAACCACGTACAGGATCTTCTCGTCCGGGGAGAAACACAGGCCGTTGGGCCCGTTCACGTCATCTATGACCCGAGTCACTTTGCCGGTGCTGCCGTCAATCCGATACACCGCGTGAGGCAGCTCTGGGGTGACTTTGTGGCCTTCATAGTTATTGCCGGTCTGAAACGGCGGGTCGGTAAACCAGATCGAACCGTCGCGTTTGCACACGATGTCATTGGGCGAGTTGAACGGCTTGCCGTCGAAGTTATCGGCGAGCACGGTGATGCTGCCGTTGTATTCGGTACGGGTAATGCGGCGCCCTTCTCTGGAGGTCGTCGATCCTTCGCACACCAGCAATCGGCCTTGGCGATCACGGCACAGTCCATTGGAGAAATTCGACTGCTCGCGGTAAACCGACAAGGCGCCCGTCACTTCATCCCAGCGCATGATGCGGTTGTTGGGGATGTCGCTGACCAGCAGGTAGCGTCCATCACCAATCCACACGGGCCCTTCCACCCAGCGAAATCCGCTGGCGAGCCGTTCAACGCTGGCATTGAACACCCGCAAATCCAGAAAGCTGTCGTCCAGGATATAGACCAGCGGGTCCGGGTAACGCTGGCTCAAAGGCTCAGCGCCTGCCAGACGTGGCAATGCGGCACCGCCCAGAGCAGCGACACCGGCCGATAGCGCCAATGAGGTTTTCAAGAATGACCGGCGGCCAGTGGCGAATTCGGGTTGCGAGGAATCCATCGTGCATCTCCGTGTATTTTTTATTGGACGGGGACGCTCGTTTTACATCCTGATAGGACATCGTACAAGCCTTGATTCCGGGCGCCTCAGCGTGGCCAGCCCCGGCGCGAGCTGGCCACTGAGCAGCTGCAGATCAGTAAGGGCTGGCGGTGGGCCGTACGATCAACTCGCTGACATCCACATCCGCGGGCTGCTCAACCGCATAGGCAATTGCCCGGGCGATTGCCATGGCTGGAATGGCGATGCTGCGAAAGTCACGCATGAGCGCCCGGCTGTCTTCGTCTGAAATGCTCTCGGCCAGATCCGACTCGGTGACGCCGGGCGAGATGACGGTCACGCGAATATCACCGCCGACTTCCTGGCGCAAACCTTCGGAAATGGCCCGCACCGCAAACTTGGTGGCGCAATACACCGAGGCTGTCGGGCTCACGGCATAGGCCCCGATGGAGGCGATATTAATGAACTGTCCGGATTTCTGTCGCTGCATGAGTGGCAGGCCGGCGGCAATGCCGTGCAGGACGCCGCGAATGTTGACGTCGATCATCTGGTCCCACTCGGCGACCTTCAACGCATCCAGCCTGGACAACGGCATGACCCCTGCGTTGTTGACGATCACATCGACCCGGCCGTAATGGTGGACGGCGAAATCGACGAAGGCCTGCACATCGGCTCGGCGGGTAACATCGACTGCCTGATACTGCGCGCTGCCTCCTGCGGCACGAATCTGTTCGCACAACTGAGCCAGCCGCTCGGTGCGCCGTGCGCCCAGTACCACCTGCGCGCCTTTCTCTGCCAGGAGCCGCGCCGTCGCTTCGCCGATACCGCTGCTGGCGCCGGTGATGAGGATGACTTTGTTAGTGATGCTGGACATGATTTTTTATCCTTGTCTGGAATGCGAGTGATGAGGTGGGTAACTCAATACTCGTCCAGACTAAGGCGGCGGCTCGTCAGCCAATTAGTCCGATCCTTCTGACTGATTGCCTGATCCTGCGCGGGACTGACGGCGCAAGCGGGATGACCCTTGCTCGACCTTCAGGCGCGCTCGCTGCCAACCAGGGCCGCTGTTCGGTGCCTGCGGCAACGCCTGCGACCCCGGTTGCGCGCCACTTGGCTCAGTTCTTCGGTGCAGGCTGGCTGCTTTCCGGCAGCGGGCTGGTCGGCACGAAGGTTTTGTCTTCTTCAGCCTTCGCTTCTCTGGACTCGGACTGGGCCTGGGCGGCTTTGGCGTTTTCCTGGGCTGCATCGGCGGCTTTGGCGTCTGCCTTTTCGGCATGCTGCTGGGCTTGCTGGGCCTTGTCTTCGGATTTGCTGTCGCAGGCCGCGAGGCCCAGGGTGGACGCCAGCATCAGGCTGTAGGCAAGAGTTTTCAACATCGTGGAGTTCCCTTTCTGAGTGAGTTGCAGCTTCGAGCCACGGCCTTGAGCCTTGGTTCAAAAAAACCATGGCGGCAAAAAGCCGCAGGCCCGGCACAACCCTGCCAAACGTCAGGCGGACGTTGAGATACCAGCGGTGCCGATCCACAGCGCGGCCGTCGATCAGCGCTGTTACAGCTTGGATCGTCAGCAATTGCGGGGCGCTCTCAAGGGTGTAAGGGGTCGAGTCTTAGCGCGCTTGGCCCAGCTCGGCTATCAGCTGGCGCACCAGCTCAGCCTCGACCCTGCCCTGATCCGCGCCTTCGCTGAATACCGCGCACGTTGCGCTGTTGTCGCCCACAGCCGCGCGATACACCGCCAGCACACTGCCCGGCCCGCCGCCGGTATGCCCGCTAAGGTGCAAGCCCTGATCGCCTTGCCCCTGCATCAGGCCAAGAGCATAACCCGCCGTCAGCCATGGCCGACCGGGAATCGGGCCACCCAGGGCTCGGGCACTGCACATGTCCTGCATCAAGGCTGGCGGCAGGATTTTCCCGGCCAGCAGACCGTCGAGCAACAAAACTGCATCCGTCAGGGTCCCCACCAGCAGCCCGTGATACACCCAGCCAGGATGGTAACCCTCATCAATGCCCAGGCATTTGCCCAGCAGATCATCTGCAGTCCTGGCCAGCACCGCGCCGGTCACCCCCAGGGGCGCCAGTACGCGCTGGATCAACGCTTGCTCAATCGTCAGCCCCGTGACGCGTTCGATCAGCTGGGAGATGTACAGATAGCCAACATTCGAATAGCGCCAGCCTTCGCCGGGCGGATAGCGCAGGTTGTCGGCATCGAGCCGCCGCAACATCTGCGCCACCGACCACGGCTGCTGGCGAGCAGCGACAGCCGCGTGATAGTCGGCCAACTCGCCATAGTCCGCCAAACCTGCTTCATGGCGCAGGAGTTGGCGCAGGGTGAACGGCCCTTGCGCCACCGGGGCATCCAGCGAGATCAGGCTGTCGCGCACCAGCGTCAGGGCGGTTGCCGCCAGTGCGGTTTTGGTAAAGCTCCACCACGGGACCACGCGCTGCGCCGCGCCGGATGAGACAGCACGACCATTCAATACAATCGAGGACAACATGCTTCAAGGTCTCTGGTCTTCTCAGGTGGCGGGATACTAAAGCACTCACCATGGCGCGCCTACTTCATGAATTGTCGAAGGCTGCGGCAGGCATTTGCATCCTTCACTGTTATCGCGCCCCCGCGCGCCTGTAAGGTAGACCCTGCTGTCCTTATCCACCTCTTGCTTACTGGAGCAAACATCATGGCAACTGCTTCTGCGAACATCCGTATACCGGCCCCGGCCGATAAAGTCTGGCAACGGGTCGGCGGTTTTCTGTCCCTGAACGACTGGCTGCCCATGATTGCCAGCAGCGAGGCGCTGGAAGGTGGCCGGGTCCGCAAGCTGACCATGCAAGACGGCGCAGTCATCGTCGAGCGGCTGCAAACCTACGACAACGCCAACCGCACCTACAGCTATTCGATTGATACCGGCCCCTTCCCGGCCACTCACTATCTGGCCACTCTGCAAGTCAGCACCACTGGCGAGCAGGAAACGCTGGTCACCTGGTCCGGCAGCTTCACCCCGGACGGTGTGTCCGACGCGGACATCGAAGCGCTGTTTCAGAGCCTCTATGAGGGCGGGCTTCAGGCCATGAAAAGCAATTTTTAAGGTTTCAGCCGCTGCAGCGCGGGCTCACAGATGAAATCAGCCGGGCCTGCGGCTGAACTGACGTCGGCTGAAGTCGTCAATATGGGCGCGAGTGTCGGTCGCGCAGCACCCAACAGGGTGGCGAGACGGGTCATCCGGTTAAATCGCGTTTCGCCGTGCGGGAAGAATCGCGCATCATGGGCGCTGTCAGTTCAAGGAGACATTCATGCGCATCATTCCATCTTTTATGCGTCTTGCCGCCTTGTCACTAGGCCTGGTATTCACTGTATTTACCGCCACCGCCGTGGCGTCCGAAGAGTCACAGCTGGTGGAGTCGATCAACAGCTATCGTAACCAGGCCCAGCGCTGTGGCAGTCAGGTCTCTCAAGAATTGCCGCCACTGGCCACCGATCCCCGTCTGGTGCTGTCGGCCACCAGCACCGTGGATCTGCAGCAGGCCATGGCGCGGGCGACGTACCCGATGGTCAATGTTCAGGCGATCAGTCTGTCCGGTCCACGGGATGCGCAATCCGCCATGCAGACCCTGCAGGAAAGCTTTTGCCAGGTCGTGCTGGACCCACAGTTCGTCGATATTGGTGTCAGCCGCGAAGGTCGCGACTGGCGGATCGTACTGGCGCGTCCTCTACTGACCGCACGCCTCGGGGACTGGCAGGCCGAGGGCCAGAAGCTGCTGACCCTGGTCAACAACGCACGCGGCCAGGCTCGCCAATGTGGTGCTCAGGCATTCACGGCAACCTCCGCCCTGGCCTGGAACACCAACCTGGCCACCGCGTCCGAAGCCCACAGCCGGGCCATGGCCAACAATAACTTTTTCGACCACAAGGACCGCGATGGTCGCACCCCTGGGGATCGGGCCGAACTGGCGGGTTACAGTGCCCAGCAAGTGGGCGAGAACATCGCCGCCGGGCAAGACACCGTACGCAAAGTGGTCGACGGCTGGCTGGCCAGCCCCGGTCATTGCAGCAACCTGATGAACCCGGCCTTCCACGAACTGGGCGCAGCCTACGCGGTAGATCCGAAAAGCGACGCGGGGATTTACTGGACAGCGATGTTTGGTGCGCAGTAGGCACGGCATTGATAAACGGGTTGGGATGGCTGCAGGCGCGAGGGATATTGCAGCCGGAAAATCTGCGTTGAATGTTCTGGCCCCTCGCGGCTGAAGCCGCTCCTACGGATGTATGTGCGTGTGTGAGTGGGTTGCGCGGCAGCGCTTGTCGAAGTCGGCCGGGACTTTCGTTGAGTAACCCATTACCCCCGAATCAACTCCTTTATCCGCGAAGCCAGTGCCTCCAGGGAAAACGGTTTGCTGAGCACCTCGGTGGCGCGTTCCAGGTGGCTTTTGTCCAGCACTGCGGTCTCGGCATAGCCGGTGATGAACAGCACCGGCAGGTTCGGGCGACTGACCCGTGCCGCATCCGCCATCTGCCGTCCGTTGATCCCGCCCGGCAAACCGACATCCGTCACCAGCAAATCGATGCGCACATCCGATTGCAGGATCTGCAACCCGGCCAGGCTGTCGGCGGCCTCAATGGCAACGTAACCCAGGCTGGCCAGGACTTCGGTCACCAGCATGCGCACTGATGATTCGTCGTCAACAATCAGAACCGTCTCGCCTTTGCCCGCCATCGGTATGTCGCCGATCGTGCCGGGGGCCGGCGGGACCAGGACCTCGCGCTTGTGCCGGGGCAGATGCAGAGACACGGTGGTGCCCTGATTGATGGCCGAAGTGATTCTGATCTGCCCACCGGACTGGCGCGCAAAGCCATAAATCATCGACAAGCCCAAACCCGTTCCGGCGCCCACCGGTTTGGTGGTGAAAAACGGCTCGCACGCACGGGCAATCACTGCCGCACTCATGCCACAGCCGTTGTCGTGGACGGCGATGCACAGGTACTCACCGGCGGGCAGGTCCTGGTCCAGGTCGCTGCCCTCCTCCAGGCGTTGATTGCGGGTTTCGATCACGACACGGCCACCGTCCGGCATGGCGTCACGGGCGTTGATGCACAGGTTGAGCAGCGTGTTTTCCAGCTGCGCAGGGTCAATCAGCGCGGTCCACAGCTCGCTGGCGGCGCGCACTTGAATATCGATTGAAGGCCCCACGGTGCGGCGAATCAGCTCTTCCATGCCATGGATCAAGGCGTTGACGTCGGTAGGCAGTGGCGCGAGAGTCTGACGTCGGGAGAACGCCAGCAGCCGATGGGTCAGGGACGCCGCCCGTTGCACGGCGCCTTGAGCGACGCTGAGGTAGCGTTCGATGTCCGCCACCCGGCCCTGACTCAGGCGCAGTTGCATCAATTCCAGACTGCCGGAAATCCCTGCCAGCAAATTGTTGAAGTCGTGGGCAATGCCGCCCGTCAACTGGCCCACCGCTTCCATCTTCTGCGACTGGCGCAGCGCTTCCTCCACCACCTCGCGCTCGCTGATCGCCTCGCGGATCCGTTGTTCGAGGGTCTGATTGAGCTCCTGAACGGCGGCTTCGGCCTGCTTGCGCGCGGTCACATCAATGGACGATCCGATCAGGCCGATCACCTCGCCAGCGTCATTGCGCAGCGGCGATTTGACCGACAGCCAGGTCGCCGCCGAACCATCGGCCAGGCGCACCTGCTCTTCCACCTGCTCCTGCACCCCGGCCTGCATGATCCGCCGGTCAGTGGCCATGATCACCCGCGCCTGCTCCTTGTCGGCCAGGTACTCAAGGTCGGTCTTGCCGATGTAGAACTCGGGAGGTTTGCCGATCAGTTCAGTGGTGCCACGGTTAGCCACCAGCATGCGACCTTCAAGATCCTTGGCGTACACCACCCCTGGCACCGCTGCCGTGAAGGTACGCAGCAGCGCAGTAATGCGGTCGCGCTCGGCTTCGGCATTGCGCCGGGCCTCGATGTCCATCAGGACCCCAAGGAAGCGGCTGGGCTGCCCGTCGCTGTCGTATTCGACCCGGCCATTGGCCTCGAACCAGCGATATTGACCATCGCGCTGCATGACCCGGTATTCGGATTCAAACGCCCCGCCACGCCCAAGGGTCGAGAATATCTCGGCCTCGACCCGACCACGGTCATCCGGGTGGATCGAGGTGGTGACTTTCTCCAGCGGCAGGCCCTCGGCGGCCTCCTGTTCAGTGATGCCAAACGACACGGCAAACCGCGCGTCACCGATCACATGATTGGCTGGCACATCCCACACCCAGGTGCCAACAATGGCCTCGGCATCCAGCGCCAGTTGCAGGCGCTCAGCGGTGTTGCGAACCGGAAAGTCCAGCAGCCCGTCATCCTCAGGCCGATCATCCTTCATATCGTCACTCATCAAACAACCACTGCACTGTATTAAGTCAGACCGACCCGGCCGCGTGCTGCGGATGTTGCCGATGCGCCAAGGGCATTACAAGCCCTGCGCGCATCTGGACGTGCTTGAGCCTCAAGCGCTGAGCCGTGAGATAACGTCATTCAGGCCGATGGACAGTCCATGCAAATCATTGCTCGCCGCCTGAGTGCGCTTGACGTTGTCCTGATTGGTGCTGGCAATGGCGGTGATTTCCGTGAGGTTGCGCGAGATGTCCTCGGCAACCGAAGTCTGCTCCTCGGCCGCCGTGGCGATCTGACGGTTCATGTCACGGATGGCCTCGACCGCCGCGGTAATGCGTTGCAGCGTGGTACTGGCATTGGTGACCTGCTCGACGCTTTCTTCGCTGCGTGCCTGGCCACCCTGAATCGCCAGCACGGCATCGCTGGCACCGGTCTGCACCGAATCAATGATCTGATTGATTTCGGCAGTTGACACCGCGGTGCGTTGCGCCAGGGTGCGAACTTCGTCGGCGACCACCGCAAAACCACGCCCCGCTTCACCGGCACGGGCAGCCTCAATGGCCGCATTGAGGGCCAGCAGGTTGGTCTGCTCGGCAATCCCGCGAATCACTTCGAGCACTTTGCCGATGCGCACGCTATCGGTTTCCAGACGCTGAATCACGCTGGCGGTATTGCCGATTTCGTTGCGCATCAGGCCGATGGTTTTCATGGTCGACTGCATGACTTTGTCGCCTTCCTGGGCGTGGCGATCGGCATCATCGGCCGCCTGCGCTGCCTGGGCCGCGTGACGCGCCACTTCCTGGGCGGTGGCGGACATCTCGGTCATGGCCGTGGCCACCTGATCGGTGCGTTCGAACTGCTCGTGCGTGCCCTGAGCCATCAGCGTGGCAATGGACTTCAGCTCATGGCTCGCGACATCCAGCTCCGAGGTGCTGCTTTTCAGCCGGCTGAACGTGTCGGCCAGAAAATCGCGCAGGATATTGGCCGCGACAGCGAGATGGCCGAGCTCATCCTGGCGAGTGATGTTGACTCGCTCACCGAACTGGCCGTGGCTCAAGCGGGACACGTAGTCGATCAGGCTGCGGATCGGCGTGATCAAGTTGCGATTGACCACCCACAGGGTCAGCAGGCCCACGAGCACTGCTGACGCCAGCATGATGAGTGCACCGAACAGAATGGTCCGATCCGCTGCACTGCTGATCAGCAACGATTGCTCGCCGCTGTTCTTGCGCAGGCTGTCCACCAGTTGGATCATCTGCTCGCTGGCTGCGCGGTCCACACCCTTGACTGCCAAGTCCCCCGCAACAGGATCGCCGCCGGCGGCGATAAACGCATCGCGGCCTTTACGATAAGCCACACCCAGCGACTTGTGCTCTTCGATCAACTTCTGCACCTGGCTGAGCGTCGACGCCGATGCGCCTTTAACCTGAGTCAGCTTGCCCAGAGCATCCTGAACCTGCCGCTCCTGCTCCTCGAACTGCGCCCAATACTTGTCCCGGTCCGCAGGCGATTTGCCGCGCAGCAAGACGTTCTTCCATTCCTGGACCTGGATCTTGAATTGCAGGTTCGCTTCATCGACCAGTTGCGAAGACCGCAGCGGCCCTTCGACCAAGCCACGATAGGACTGCACGTTGTTGGAAAGAAAATGAAAGCAGGCCAGCGCGATCAGTAACACCAGCACCAGACTGCCACCCAGCAGGCCCAGTATCTGAAGTCGGAGGGATTTAGCCATGAACAAGTACCTCGGAAAAACGAAAGGCGCCAGCGCGCCCATCAGAATAAATGTCGACTTCCCTGTGCTGACCGTCCCGGCACACAGGCCGGTGACTTAACCTGTCTGCGCATCGGCTGGCAAATTGACATCTTGAGGGTCATTCATCGGTCGGGGTGTATCCAGATGCGTTGGTATCCGGCCCCTCCGCAGGAGCGGCTTCAGCCGCGAGCGATATACAGTCGGAAAAATGTGTATCTAATGTCCTGGCCTCTCACCGCTGAAACCGCTCCTGCGAGGTTTGGTGTTAGCCGTGCGACAGCGCAGAATCAGGGCGACGTGCGCTCCTGCAGATTGCACGGCAGGAGCTGGCGACGGCTGTTTACATGCCTATAGCCAGCCTTAATCCACTTGCCCAAACACCTGACTCGGCCTTCTCAGCGACGGGTCAAACGGGTTGATCCGCGCACTGATCAGCGCCGCTTCACGCTTGAGCAACTCGACCACGGTAGGCAGACGGTCGGGGCCCAGGCGGTCGCTGATGGTGGCGACGCTGAGGGCCGCGACCGAACGGCCTTCGCGGTCGAAGATCGGCACCGCGAGACCGGCCATGCCCGGCAAGGCCCCGGTATTGCGGGCGGCGTAGCCCAGGCGACGAACGTTTTCGACTTCCGAACGCAGGAACACTTCGTCGTACAGGTGGAAGTCCTTGAGGCGCGGCAGGTTGTAGCGGATCACCGTGTCGCGCTCTTCTTCGGGCAGGTAGGCAAGAATGGCCAGGCTGCCCTGACCCACGCCCAGAGCCACACGGCCGCCGATGTCACCGGTAAAGGTGCGGATCGGGTACGGCCCTTCGCTGCGGTCCAGGCAAATTGCGTCAAATCCGCTGCGGGCCAGCAAAAACAGTGAGTCACCCAGCGATGCGGAAAGACGCAGCATGCTCGGCCTGACGATTTCCCGCAGGTTGCCGGTCTTGCCTGCCTTGGCAGCCAGGGCGAAGAATTCGATGCTCAGGCGATAGCGTTTGCTGCGCTGGTCCTGCTCGACCATGCCCTCTTCAATCAGGCTGCGCAGCAAGCGGTGGGTCGTGGGTTGCGACAAGCCGACCTGCTGCGCCAGTTGCGTGACCCGTTCGCCCTCTTCCGGGCAATCACCCAGGCAACGCAGCACGGCAAACATCCTGGATACCGCACCGACGCCCGCATCTTTTGGATTTTCATTCCGCTCAGTGGAATTCATCTTAGTACTTACCAATATTTGATTCATTGAACGAAATAACTGAAAGAAAAATACCATTCAGTGAAATTCCTGCTTTCACCCATCCTAGTCTTCGTCTTAATCTCAGTCCACAGGGCGATTTGAACAAAAGCTGGTAGCCGACTCAGAGCGAGCACCAACGTCCACAGCAACTGCAAGACTCATTTCGCATCTGCCCATAACAAAACCGCACTGCCTTGCAGCGCGCGATGAAAAGGTGGAACGCAGCCATGGCTTTTTTGCAGCTTGAAGGTCTCTCCAAACGCTACGGCGCCATTGACGCGGTAGTAGCCACCCACCTGGCGGTGGAAAAAGGCGAATTCGTTTCTCTGCTCGGGCCGTCCGGCTGCGGCAAGACCACTACCCTGCAAATGATTGCCGGCTTCGTTGAAGTCAGCGACGGGCGCATCGTGCTCGATGGCCGCGACATCACCCACGCCAAACCCAGCAGCCGTGGCCTGGGGGTGGTGTTTCAGAGTTACGCGCTGTTCCCTCACATGACAGTTGCCGATAACGTCGCCTTCGGACTGCGCATGCGCAAAGTACCCGCGGCGGATATTCAGCGCCGGGTGAAGACGGTGCTGGAGCTGGTGCGCTTGAGCCAACATGCCGAACGTTATCCCCGGGAGTTGTCTGGTGGGCAGCGGCAGCGAGTCGCCCTGGCCCGTGCGCTGGTGATCGAACCGCCGGTGTTGTTGCTCGACGAGCCGCTGTCAAACCTCGACGCCAATCTGCGTGAAGAAATGCAATTCGAGATTCGCCGCATCCAGCGCGAAGTCGGCATCACCACGTTGATGGTCACTCACGATCAGGCCGAAGCGCTGTCCATCAGTGATCGGGTGGTGGTGATGCAGGCCGGACGCATCACCCAGATCGACGAACCCTACAAACTCTATGAGCACCCGCGTACCCGATTCATTTCCGGCTTCGTCGGCAAAGCCAACATGCTGCCCGGCGACCTGGATGCCCAAGGCTGCGCGCAAGTGCGCCAGGTGCCTGGTGACGGCGCGCTGACCCTGAGCCTGCGTCCGGAGAAGATCGATCTGGTGGCGGCGGGATCCGGCCGCCTGCAAGGCAAAGTCATTACCCGTTACTTTCTGGGTAGCCAGTGGCTGTATCGCATCGAGACCGCCATCGGCGAGCTGACCGTGGTGCGCCGCAATGACGGCGAAGCCCCGATGGAAGAAGGCACGGCCGTGGGCATGGACTGGCAAGCCGGGTTGCTGCGGGTGCTGGATGCCGACGAGGTGCATTCATGAGCCTGGCAAGCGAAATACGTCGCGGTGGCCGGGGTTACCTGCTCTCGGCCCCAGCGCTGGTCATGTTCACCTGCCTGCTGCTGGTGCCGCTGGCGTTGACCCTGATCCTGTCGTTCAACGTGTTCGACTATGAAGTCGGGGTCAAAAGCGATTCCTATACCCTGGCCAACTACGGCGAGGTGCTCACCGATTCCTACTTCTATGAGATCTTTCTGCGCACGTTCTGGATCAGCGCGCTGGTGACCCTGCTCTGCGTGATCATCGGCGTGCCCGAGGCCTACATCCTCAGCCGCATGGGCACCCCGTGGCGCTCGATCTTCCTGATTCTGATCCTGACTCCGCTGCTGATTTCGGTGGTGGTGCGCGCCTTTGGCTGGAGCCTGCTGCTGGGCGCCGACGGCCTGATCAATCAAGGGATTCAGGCGTTGGGCGGCCAACCGGTCAAGATGCTCTACACCCCGTTCGCGGTGATCATCGCTCTGGTCCACGTGATGCTGCCATTCATGATCATCCCGATCTGGACCTCCCTGCAAAAGCTCGACCCCGCTGCCGAGCAGGCCGCGCTGTCACTGGGTGCGACTCAGGCCAAAGTGATGCGGATGGTGGTGTTGCCGCAAATCATGCCGGGGATGTTGTCCGGTACCCTGATCGTGTTTGGCCTGTCGGCCAGTTCTTTTGCAATCCCGGGCCTGTTGGGCGGGCGACGTCTGAAGATGGTTGCCACGGTGGTCTACGACCAATACCTGTCGGAGCTGAACTGGCCCATGGGCGCGACCATCGCAGTGGCGCTGTTGCTGGTCAATCTGTTGGTCATGCTGTCCTGGAACCGCATGGTCGAAGGCCGCTACAAAAAAACCCTGGGGGAATGAGCCATGTCCAAGAACGGTCCTTTGGCCCTGTCGTTTCACGCCCTGGTGGTGGTGTTCATGATGGCCCCGCTGGTGGTGGTCTGCCTGGTGGCGTTCACGCCGGAGAACACCCTGAGCCTGCCGACCTCGGGCTTCTCGCTGCGCTGGTTCCGGGCGATCTTCGAACGCGCCGACTTTATCGACTCGTTCTATAACAGCCTGATCCTGGCGTTCGTGGCCGCCACCTTGGCGACCCTGATCGCCGTGCCCGCAGCGTTGGCGATCACGCGCCATCAGTTTCCGGGGCGCAACTTTCTCAACGGCCTGTTCCTGTCGCCGATCATCATTCCCCACCTGGTGCTAGGCGTGGCCTTGCTGCGGCTGTTCGCGCTGATGGGCGTCAACGGCAGCTTCTTCTGGCTGACCCTGGCCCACGTGGTGATCATCACGCCGTATGTATTGCGCCTGGTGATCGCCGCTGCCATCGGCATTGACCGCGCTGCCGAACAGGCCGCCGAATCCCTGGGGGCCAGCCGTTTCACGCTGTTTCGGCAAATTACCCTGCCGATGATTCTGCCGGGGGTTGCGGGCGGCTGGCTGCTGGCGTTCATCAACAGTTTTGATGAAGTCACGCTGTCGATCTTTGTCACGTCGCCGTCGACGCAAACCCTGCCGGTGCGCATGTACGTCTACGCCACAGAGTCCATCGACCCGATGATGGCCGCTGTCTCGGCCCTGGTAATAGCCCTGACCGCCGCCACCATGATCGTCCTCGACCGGGTCTATGGCCTGGATCGGGTGCTGGTCGGCAAACATTAATTCCGGCCTGGAGCGTCAATCTCATGGCACTGCTCAAACGTTTGGTCGAACAGGACCGCCCGGCCTTGGCCTTCACCCTGGACGGACAGCCTGCCAGCGGTTTGCAGGGCGATACTCTGCTGACCGCGGTGTTAACCAGCAGCGACCACCTGCGCGGCAGCGATTTCAGTGCTGAACCCCGGGCCGGGTTCTGTCTGATGGGCGCCTGCCAGGATTGCTGGGTGCGCCTGGGCGATGGGCGTCGAGTACGGGCCTGTTCAATCCTGCTGGAACCGGGGCAGATCGTCAGCCGCGACCCGGGACGCCAGCTATGACAAGCCGGCCATCGGTGGTGATCGTCGGCGCAGGCCCGGCGGGCATTCGCGCCGCGCAGACCTTGCACGCCCATGGCGTCGACGCTTGCCTGGTAGACGAAAGCCTGCGCGGCGGTGGGCAGATTTATCGCCGCCAGCCAGCAAACTTCAGCCGTGACCCAAAGGCCTTGTACGGCTTTGAAGCGAGCAAGGCGACAGCGCTGCATCAGGTCATGGACCAACTGGCGACCGGCATCGACTATCGCCCGCAGACGCTGGTGTGGAATGCCGAGGATCAGCGGCTCGACGTGCTTCAGGACGGTCGCTGCGCAAGCATCGACTACACCCATCTGATCGTCGCCACGGGCGCCACCGACCGTATTCTGCCGGTGCCGGGCTGGACGCTGCCCGGGGTCTACAGCCTCGGCGCGGCACAAATTGCCTTGAAGTACCAAGGTTGCGCGATTGGCGAGCGGGTGGTGTTCGCCGGTAGTGGCCCGCTGCTGTATCTGGTCGCCTATCAATACGCCAAGGCCGGGGCCAAGGTGCTGGCAGTGCTGGACAGCGCGCCATTCTCCGCACAATGCCGTGCCCTGCCCGCGCTGCTCGGCCAGCCGCTGACCCTGGCCAAAGGTTTGTACTACCGGGCCTGGCTCACGGCCCATGGCATTGCCGTGCACCAGGGCGCCACCTTGCAACGCATCGACGGCGAAAAACGCGTCAGCGCCGTGCAGTGGCAGGGCAGCGGCGAGCCGCAACGAATCGATTGCGATGCCGTGGCCTTCGCCCATGCCCTGCGCAGTGAAACCCAACTGGCGGATCTGGTGGGTTGTGAATTCCAGTGGAGCGATCTCAACCGCGCCTGGCTACCCAGCCGCGACAGCGCCGGGCGCAGCAGCGTGCCGGGGGTTTATCTGGCAGGTGATGGCGCGGGCATCATGGGTGCAGACGCAGCAGAAATGGCTGGCGAGCTGGCCGCTCTGACACTGCTGGCGGACCTCAACCTGCAGGTGGATCCCGCCCGCAGCGCACATTTACAGCACAAGCTGCAACGCATTCAACGCTTTCGTCATGGGCTGGAAACCGCCTTCCCCTTCCCCGATGACTGGGCCAGTAAAGTCCCGGATGAAACGCTGATCTGCCGCTGCGAAGAAGTCAGCGCCGCCGACATTCGGGCCACGGTCAACGAAGGCCACTGGGAAATCAATCGGGTCAAAGCCATGTGCCGGGTGGGCATGGGACGTTGCCAGGGGCGCATGTGCGGATTGGCGGCAGCGGAGCTGGTCGCCCACTGCAGCGGTCGGGCACTGTCCAGTGTGGGCCGATTGCGCGGCCAGGCGCCGATCAAGCCGCTGCCATTCGGTGTGGAGACCCAGCCATGACGCGAATGATTGAAACGGACGTGCTGATCATCGGCGGCGGCATCGTTGGCGCATCGGCGGCGCTGGCTCTGGCGCTCAAAGGCCAGCGTGTCGCCCTGCTGGAGCGCGACTTCTGCGGCTCGCACTCCAGCGGCGTGAATTATGGCGGGGTGCGCCGTCAGGGCCGACCGCTGAGCCAGTTACCGTTGTCGCAACGCGCCCACGAAATCTGGAGCGGGCTGCGCGATTTGATCGGCATCGATGGCGAATACCAGCGCTCAGGCCACCTCAAGCTGGCGCGCAGCGAGAAGGACATGGACGCCCTGCGCAGTTATGCCGAAGTCAGCCGCGGCTTCGGGCTGGATCTGCAATTGCTTGATCACGCGCAATTGCGGGCACGCTTTGCCTGGGCCGGTGACGTGGCGGTGGGCGCCTCGTTGTGTGCCGATGACGGCCACGCCAACCCGCGCCTGGTCTCCCCGGCCTTCGCCCGCGCCGCACAGCGGGCCGGCGCACAGATTTTTGAACAGGCTCAGGTGGTCGAAGTCAGCCACGACGGCCAAGCCTTTGAGCTGCACACCACAAACGGTCTGCGCCTGCGGGCGCCCTGGCTGCTCAATTGCGCAGGTGCCTGGGCCGGATCCCTTGCCGCGCAGTTTGGCGAGCCGGTGCCAATGGTCTCGGGTCATCCGGCTATGCTCGTCACCGAACCGCTGCCGATGTTCATGGACGTCAGTACCGGCGTCGAAGGGGGCGGCATCTATGCCCGGCAAGTGGCTCGGGGCAATTGCGTGCTGGGCGGCGGTCAGGGTTTTGCCCTGGACCCGGGCAAAGCAAGGCCCGGCCAGGCCGCCGTTCTGGATATCCTGCGCAACGCTGTCGAGCTGTATCCGCCGCTGGCCGGAGCACAGGCGATCCGCACCTGGAGTGGCACCGAAGGCTATCTGCCTGATCGCGAACCGGTACTCGGTCCCAGCATCACTCGCCCCGGATTGCTGCATGGGTTCGGTTTTGCCGGTTCCGGTTTTCAGATCGGCCCCGCGGCCGGTGAAGCACTGGCGCAATATGTGTGCACCGGTCAAACGATGGTTGCCCTGGATGCGTTTTCCATCCGCCGCTTTCAACCTGCTGCTGCTTGATGCTCCACCCGCGTCAGCCACTGATTCCATTCACTGCAAAGAGGAAGGTCGCTCAATGAAGAACATGAAACGTATCGCATTCTCCGGTCTGTCGTGCCTGCCACTGGCGGGGTTGCTGATTGCGGCCCCGGCCCACGCCGTGACGACGCTGTATCTGGGCATGAACGGCGGCACCATGGAGCGTCTCTATGCCGATCAGGTACTCCCTGCCTTCGAGAAAGCCAATAACGTCAAAGTCGTGATCGTGCCTGGCACTTCATCGGACATCCTCGCCAAAGTGCAGGCCAGCAAGGACAACCCGCAGATGCACGTGATGTTCCTCGATGACGGCATCATGTACCGGGCGATTTCCATGGGCCTGTGCGACAAGCTGCAGCCAGGCCCCGCCCTCGCGCAACTGCCCGCCAAGGCGAAAATCAAGGACGAGGCGGCTGCCGTCAGCCTGGGCGTCACCGGCCTGGCCTACAACACCAAAATGTTCAGCGAACAAGGCTGGGCGGCGCCGACGTCCTGGATGGACCTGGCCGACAAGAAATTCAAGGAAAAGGTGGTGTTCCAGTCCATGGCCTCCTCCACGTTCGGCTTGCATGGCTTCCTGATGTTCAACCGCATACAGGGTGGCAGCGAAACCAACGTCGAACCGGGCTTCAAGGCCTGGCCGAAAACCATCGGGCCCAACGTCCTGGAATACATCGCCAGCTCGGCGAAGATCTCGGAAATGGTGCAGACCGGTGAAGCGGCGCTGTTCCCGCTGACCCCAACACAGGTCACTGCGCTGAAGATCAAAGGCGTGCCGGTGGAATACGCACCGCCCAAGGAAGGCGGCGTGGTGTTGAACGTGGCTGAGTGTGCCATCGCCAAAAACGATCAACCGGAACTGGCCCAGAAACTCGCCGCTTACCTGCTCACACCTGAGGCCCAGGCCCCGGCACTGGAGTTTGGTGACCAGATCCCGTCCAACCCCACCACACCGACCACCGCCAAGACCAAAGGCCAGGTCGAGGCCATGAACAAATACCTGGAAACCGCCGTGACCATTGATTGGGATCAGGTCAACCAACTGCGTCCCGAGTGGAATGCGCGCTGGAATCGGTCGGTGGAGCGGTAGGCGCCTGGCATCGATTGACGTCTGCCTGAGGGGCCGAAACAAAGGTCATTCCATAAAATCGGTGGGAGCGACATTGCTCGCGAATCAAGCGACACGGTTAACCTGACACACCGGGTCGTCATTGTTCGCGAGCAAGCTCGGCGCCAACAAGCCGCCTTGCCCTTCAATACCAAATGTTTCAACTATCCGGTCCTTAAGCAGTCACAACCTCAATCGCTGCGTGCGTTGCGCAGCATTGTTGTGAGAGCCCGATCCGTATGAGTTTTATTTTGTGCATGACGGTCCTGGGTGCGTTGCTGATGATGCTCGCCCTGACGTCTTCCTATCTGCGCTGGTTACCGGTCACGACTTCGGCTGTGTGCCTGGCGTTCGGCTTTGCCATCGGCCCTGAGGGGCTGGACTTTCTCAAGCTGGATTTTCGCGAAGCGACCCACTGGCTTGAGCGCCTCACCGAAGTCGCCGTGCTGTTCTCGCTCTTCAGCACCGGGATCAAATTGCGCTTGCCGCTGACCAGCAAAGCCTGGCGCTCAGCTTACTGGCTGGCCGGACCTGTGATGCTGGCGACCATTGCCGGCACCGCTTTGGCCGTTCACTACCTCTTGGGGCTGTCCTGGGGGATTTCCCTGTTGCTGGGGGCGATGCTCTCGCCCACCGACCCGGTGCTGGCATCGCTGGTGCAGGTCAACAATGCTCAGGACTTTGATCGGGTGCGCTTTGGCCTGTCCGGCGAGGCGGGCCTGAACGACGGTACGGCCTTTCCGTTCGTGATCTTCGCCCTGCTGTTTCTGACCCATGGCAATGGCGATCTGAACTGGATCCAGCACTGGGCGGTGAAAAACCTGCTCTGGGGGGTGCCGGCCGGTTTATTGATCGGCTACGGCATGGGCCGTGGCGTGGGCCACCTGATGATCTACCTGCGGATCAAGAATGCCGACAGCACGACCTCGCCCAATGACTTTCTGGCACTGGCACTGATCGCCGTGTCTTACGTGGTGGCCGACACCGTGGGCGCTTTCGGCTTTCTGTCGGTATTTGCCGCGGGCCTGGGTTTACGCCGGGCCGAAGCGCAGATTACCCAATCGGAGGTGCCCGCCGAACACCTGGCGCAACCGGTGCTGGGGCATATGACTGGCAACGTTGAACGCGCCACGGTCGCCGAAGAGCGTGACCTGAGTGAATCGCAACTGGCAGCCGGGGTCATGATGGGCGACATGCTGGCCTTTGGCAGTCTGGTGGAGCGCTCCATGGAAGTCCTGCTCATCACCCTGCTGGGCGCATCGCTGGCACTGTATTGGGACTGGCGCGCGGTCGGCCTGGGGCTGGTGCTGTTCTGCGTCATTCGGCCGCTGGCGGTCTGGCTGCTCGTGAGTCGCAAGCTCCTGACCCGAGCGCAGAAGGTACTGGTGGGCTGGTTTGGCATTCGTGGCATAGGCAGCCTGTTCTACCTGTGCTTCGCCCTGGGCCACGGCCTGCCAGAGGATGTGAAGCAAGTCAGCATCGGCCTGACGCTATCGGTCGTGGCCTTGAGCATTCTGTTGCACGGGATCAGCATTCAGCCGTTGCTGGAGCGCTATGAGCGCAGCATTGCGAGAAAAAACCTCGAAGCAACGTCAGCGCCATAGCGTCAACTGTCACCCTTTTGAATGTTTCTTGAGATTCATATGAACCAATTAGCAGTGGCACAGCCCAATCTTGAACAACGTAGCCTTGCAACCTTGAAACCGTGCAGCCCTGCGTAACTGACCGTTCCCAAGGTCGGCGTTTCGCAAAAACCGCCTCAAAAGCAGATATCAGACATGCGCATTCTACTGGTTGAAGACGATCCCATCCTTGCCTTGCTGGCGGCAGCCACGCTTGCCGAGCATCACGAAGTGATTGGTCCGGCCCATGACGTCAGCCATGCCCTGCGATTGGCAGCGGAACAGAAACCGGATATCGCGTTTGTCGACATCAATCTTGCCGGTCATGACGAAGGCATCGAGCTGGCTCGCGCGTTGATGGCCCGCCATGGCATGACGTCCATGTTCGTCAGCGGCCAGGTGTTGTCCGCGCGTGCCAACGCCGACGCAGCGCTGGGTCTGCTGCGCAAGCCCTACGCCCCGGAAGATCTGACCCTGTGTGCGTCTATCGCCCAGGCATTGCTGGACGGGCATGAATGCTCGACGCTACCCCCTCACGGTTTACTGGAACTATTCAGCACCGGGCCGCCAGGCATGCCAATGGATACCCCTCATGATGCTGGAAAATGACCCCGCTGTAGCCTCTGCCACACTGGGCGAACTGGAATTCCGGGAATTGGCCGATCACGCGCCGGTGATGATCTGGCGGGCCAGAACCGATCGGCACTGCGACTGGTTCAACAAGCCCTGGACCGACTTCACTGGCAAAACCCAGCAACAACTGATTGGTTATGGCTGGAAGGACGACATCCACGCCGACGACGTACAGGCGTGCGTTGACAGCTATCACGCAGCGTTCGAGAACCGCACCCGCTTTACCCAGCCTTACCGGGTCAGACGTCATGACGGTGAATACCGTTGGCTACTGGACAACGGCGCGCCGTTCTATCGTCAGGGCGAGTTCGCCGGTTACTTCGGCAGCTGCATCGACATCACCGAGCAGCGCGAGCTGGAAGCGCATCAGCAGGTGCTGTTGTCCGAGCTCAATCATCGGGTCAAGAACAACCTGCAACTGATCATCAGCCTGCTGCAATTGTCGAAAATGCGCGCCCAGGGCGATGAAGCGAAAAAGCTCATGCAATCAGCCATCAGCCGGGTGGTCGGTGTGGGCGCGGTGCAGGATGAATTGCACCGCTACGGCAAGGGCCAGGTGGACCTGGCTGACTTCCTGCCCAGCTTGGCCAAGGGTGTGATCGAAGCTCAACACGACCGCAACATGACGCTGCGCAGCGAAACTCAGCCGGTGCATGTTTCGCTTCAGACTGCGTCCAATCTTGGCCTGATCCTCAACGAGCTGCTGGACAATGCCATCAAGCATGGCAAGAGCAACCGCATCGACCTGCAGGTGTTGAACCTGGACGGCAAGACGGCGCAGATCAGCGTCATCGATCAAGGTGCCGGTTTCGCCGATCAGATCCTCAGAGGTTCCAGCAGCCCGGGCCACTCTGCGCTGATCAGCCTGACCGATGCGCTGTGCAAGCGTTGCGGCGCCACCGTGCTGCGCGACAATGCCCCTGCGTTGGAAGGGGGCGGCGCTCGGGTCAGGTTGACCGTCGCCGTCGATTGTTGATCAAGGCGTCGCGCATGACTCGGGGTCGTGATTGATTGGCTCGATAGGCCCATCAGCACAAGCGATTGGACCGTAGCATTTACACTCGGTTAATTTGCCTGTTGAATCCACCAGGATCGATTAGCGCGTGACATCCGCTGCCAGCTCGCAGAAAGTAGGCAGGCGGGCCTGTCAGGTGCGGGTCGCCAGTGCAGCGCTGACTTAGCCTGAACTGCAATGCCTGGCCAGGAATACCCGCCCAGGAACGCCTGGGGGAATGTGTTGAGAAGGTGCAAATGTCTGACCGAACGCTGATGGATGCTTTCGCACGCAAGGTGGATTACCTGCGGATGTCCGTGACTGACCGTTGCGACTTCCGTTGCGTGTATTGCATGGCCGAGGAAATGACCTTTCTGCCTCGGCAACAGATTCTCTCTCTGGAGGAGATCTTTCAGGTTGCCGAGCGCTTTGTTGCGCTGGGCACCCGGAAAATCCGCCTGACCGGGGGTGAGCCTCTGGTGCGTTCCGGCATCGTCGGCCTTTGCCAACAGATCGCCGCCCTGCCCGGCCTGCGCGAATTGTGCATGACCACCAATGGTTCACAACTGGATCGACTGGCGCAGCCGCTGTTTGACGCCGGTGTCTCGCGCCTCAACATCAGCCTCGACAGCCTCGACCCCGACCGCTTCAAGGAAATGACTCGTACTGGCGATCTGAGCAAGGTGATCGCCGGTATCGATGCGGCCAATGCTGCAGGCTTCGTCCATACCAAGCTTAATTGTGTGGTGATGCAGGGCCGTAACGATCATGAGATCAATGACCTGGTGGCCTTCGCCATCGAGCGCAAGCTGGATATCTCCTTTATCGAAGAAATGCCGCTGGGGGTGATCAGCGATCACAGCCGTGCCGAGTCGTTTTACTCCAGCGATCAGGTACGTGAGCGCATCGCCGAGCGCTACACCCTGATCAACTCCACGGAGTCGACCCAAGGTCCGTCGCGCTATTGGCGCGTGGCAGAGGCGCCGGATATCCGCATCGGTTTCATCTCGCCCCACAGCCATAATTTCTGCGCCACCTGCAACCGGGTACGCCTAACCGTTGAAGGCCGATTGCTGCTGTGCCTGGGCAACGAGCATTCAGCTGATCTGAAGTCGGTCCTGCGCGCCAACCCCGGACAACCGGAAAAACTCGAAAAAGCCATCATCGACGCCATGCAGCTCAAGCCCTGGAGCCATAACTTCAGCGTCAATGATGAAGTGCAGGTGGTGCGCTTCATGAACATGACGGGTGGGTGAAATAGGTTTGCAGGACGGCAAGCCTTTGTGGGACAGGCTTTAGCCGCGAAGAGGCCAGTGCATCCGACGCCTATTGGTGGGTAAAACTGCCGATTTACCGGCTAAACCCAGTCCCACTGAAGGTATCAATTCACCCCTCCCGCACCATCCCCTCGAACGCCTCCTCTATCAGGCTGACATTGCCCGGCCGTACCAGACGACTGAGCTCGACACCATTGCGCATGAAAATCAGCGTTGGCCACAACTTGACCCGGAACGAACGCCCCAGCGGTCGGCCGCTGCCGTCTTCGATTTTCAGGTGGCGCACGTTGGGGTAATCCTTCAAAACTGCGTTGACCAGCGGCTCGGCGGCTTTGCAGTGACCGCACCAGTCAGTGCCGAACTGAATGAGTGTTGCACCGGGCAAGGCATCGACCTCGGCACGCGTCGGGGCGGTTGTGGCGTAGGGTTGGGCGGTCATGTGGGGCCTTTCTCCAGTTCAAATGCGATTTTATTGTCGGCTGAACCACCCTAGCCTACCTGTGCTCCGGCGGATCAGGCCGATGCTCCGTCAACCAGGCAAGATGGATGTCCACCAAAGCGCTGCACACACTGATTCTGTAGGAGTGTGGGCTGTTAAACCACCATCCCCTCCCGGCCAACCACTACCCGCTCCGGCAACTCGTGCCGATGCTCCATCAACCAGGCATCCAGAGTGTGGCCGATGTGGGTCAATACGGCTTTGGCCGGTTGCAGTTGCTCGATGGTCTGCAACGCCAGAGTGAGGTCATTGTGGTTACGCGGGGCCTGGGGTTGCGGCGGCATGGAGCAGTCGAGCACCAGCACGTCCAGTGGCTCGCGCTGTAAGTGTTCGCGGGTGGCATCAGGCAAGCCGACGGTATCAGTCAGGTACACCATGCGTTTGCCCTCACCCTCCAGCAAGTAACCCACCGTCGGTTTCGAATGCACCAGCGGCAGGGCCGTAACCTTAAGCGCGCCGAACTGCCGGACCTCGAAGGCCCTGAACGGCTGGCTGAAATCGAGAATACCCGGGTGTTTATACAGATCTGACAAGCCCTCCGGATCGACCGGGCCATGCACCGGGATCACCAGCCCCTGCCCCCAGCGCAGGTGCAACAGGCCCTGGGCGTGATCGGCGTGGTAATGGGTCTGCAGGATGCCGCTCAGGCTGCGGGGCGCAAAGCGTTCGGTGAGGTCGGTCAGGCCGCTGTCGATCAACCAGCGTTGGCCCTCACACTCCAGCAGCGCGCTGCACGGCAGGCGCCGCAAGCGCGGGTCACGCAATGCTGCCCCGCAGGCCGGGCACTGGCAGCCATACACCGGCACCTGCCGCGCATCGGCGGTGCCGAGCAAGGTCAGGCGCATGTGTGCTCGCGGGCAATGCGCTGCAGCAGCCGCTCAGCGGTTTGCGCCAGCGGGCCGGAATTGTCCAGCACGAATAGCGCCGGGTCAGCGCTGAGCAACTCACTGGCAAACCGCGAGTTACGCTGCAGGCGGGCTTCGATATCGGCCAGCGACTCCCGACCCCGCGCCAGCAACCGCTGACGCAGCGTGCTGTCATTGACGGTCAACAGCACGGCCAGCACGCCGGGGTAACGTTGCCGTGCCTGAGGCAAATGCCCACGGGAGCCGTTGATCAGCACATCATGCCCCTGAGCCAGCCATTCATCGATTTCCACCGGGATACCGTAATGCAGCCCGTTGGCCTGCCAGCTCAGGGCGAAATCCCCTTGCGCCTGCATGGCCAGAAACTGCTCGACACTGACCGCCTGCGCCGCTTCGCCCACCGCTTCCGCCGAGCGGGTGATGACTCGCCGCACGACCCGGCAGCCGCGCTGGCCAAGCTCTTCACGGGCCGTATCCAGCAGGCTGTCCTTGCCGGAGCCGGAGGGCCCGATGAGATAGATCAACCTGCCTGTCATCAATACACCCTCTTGCCCTGCCGCCAGACGTGCTGGATAACCGGGAGCGTGCCCTCGGCCCGTGAAAGGTCAGCCCTTACATGGACCAGATCGGCACGCAGCCCGGTTCGAATTTCACCGCGATCCACCAGCCCCGCCGCAACCGCCGGAGCCCGACTGACCATTGCCACCGCTTGCGCCAGTGTGCAGTGTTCGCCCTGCCCGGCCAGCGTAAACGCGGCCTGCAACAGACTGGCGGGATAATAGTCGCTGGAGAGAATATCCAATAGCCCTTGTTTGGCCAGATCCGCTGCCGACACGTTGCCGGAGTGCGATCCGCCGCGTACCACGTTGGGTGCGCCCATCAACACGCTCATGCCCAGCCTTCTGCACGTCTGAGCGGCGTCTGTAGTGGTGGGAAATTCGGCAATGCTCATGCCGTAGCCCGCCGACTCCTCGACATGGGCCACCGTGGCGTCGTCATGACTGGCCACCGACAAGCCCCGCGCCAGACAGTCCTGAACGATAGCGCGACGATAACGATCACTGTATTCCCGAGAGTTGGCCACCTGCTCGACGATGAACGCGTCCATCTGCGCCGTCGTCAGGTGGTACTTGCCCATGTAGTACTCGCGGTACTTGGACTCCAGCGCAAACTGGCGCTGGCCCGGCGAGTGGTCCATCACCGACACCAGCTGCACCAGCGGCTGTTCGACAAGGTCACGGAACACGCTCAAGGTGTCGGGATGGCACACCTCGCAGCGCAGATGCAGGCGATGCTCGGCGCGAGTCAACCCGGCAGCATTGGCGCTGGCAATCGCTTCCAGCATCGCGGGCAATTGCTGCATGCGCTTGCCCTTGGGGTTCACGTCGCCGATGGACAGCGCGTCGAACACCGTGGTGATCCCCGAGGAGATGATCTGTGCATCATGGCTGAGCACCGCCGACGCCGACGGCCAATCCACCCCAGGACGCGGCGACAGGTGCTTTTCCAGGTTGTCGGTGTGCAGCTCCACCAAGCCCGGCAGCAGATAATCGCCCTGCATATCCAGCGCCTGAGGCAGTTGGCTGCGGCCTTCCTGCACCTCGACAATCATCCCGTCGCGCAACACCACTGTGCCAGTGAACACCCGGTCAGCGGTCACCACTTGGGCGTTAGTCAGAATCTGTTCGGTCAGCATTGCAGTAACTCCTTGGCGGTCAGGTCCAACGGGGTCATGTCGAGGAAACGATCAGCAACGGCTTCGCGGGCAGCACGGTCATGGAAGATGCCGATCAATGCCGCACCGGCGTTTTTCGCTTCGTTCATCAGTTCCAGCACCACCTGACGATTGCGCTCGTCCAGTGACGCGGTCGGTTCATCCAGCAACAGCACCGGCCAGGGCACCATGAAGCCCCGGGCGATATTGATGCGCTGCTGCTCGCCACCGGAGAACGTGCCCGGTGCCAATTGCCAGAGGCGCTGCGGGATATTCAGACGCGTCAGCAACAGTTCGGCACGATCCTGGGCATCGGCTCTTGACCAGCCGCGCGCCAGCGCTGGTTCCATGACCACATCAAGGCTGCAAACCCTGGGAATGACCCGCAGGAACTGGCTGACATAGCCCAGGGTCTGGCGCCGCACCTCCAGCACCTGCCTGGGCTCGGCATCGACCAGTTCCAGCCAGTGGCTGGCGTGCAGCACTCGGATGCTGCCGCCCGCTGGCAGGTAATTGCCGTAAAGCGTGCGCAGCAAGGTGCTCTTGCCCGCTCCGGAATCCCCGTGCAGCACCAGGCATTCGCCGCCGCGCACCTTGAAATTCAGGCCGCGCAGCACGTTCAGCACCACGCCGTTCTGCTGGTGCAGGGTGAAGGTTTTCGAGAGGTCGCGGACCTCGATCAGCGTATTCATCAGGCAGCCCCCAACAGGCAATTCACGATTGCAGGACCGACGACACCAGCAGTTGCGAGTACGGGTGCTGCGGGTCATCAAGGATTTGATCGGTCAGGCCGGTTTCCACCACTCGCGAACGGCGCATCACGATCAGCCGGTCAGCCAGCAGCCGCGCAACGGCCAGGTCGTGGGTGACGATCACCACCGCCAGGTCCAGTTCACGGACCAGCCCGCGCAGCAGGTCCAGCAAGCGCGCCTGCACCGACACATCGAGCCCGCCGGTCGGCTCGTCCATGAACACCAGCCGCGGGCTGGACACCAGATTGCGGGCGATCTGCAGGCGTTGCTGCATGCCGCCGGAGAAGGTGCGAGGCAAGTCATCGATGCGCAGCGGATCAATCTCGACCTGGGTCAGCCAGTCGATCCCGGCCCCGCGCAGTTGCTGATAATTGCGTACGCCCTGGGCCATCAGCCGCTCACCGATATTGGCCCCGGCCGAGACGCCCATGCGCAGGCCGTCACGGGGGTTCTGTTCGACGAAGCCCCACTCGGTACGCAGCAGTGTGCGGCGTTCGGCTTCGCTGGCGCTGTACAGGTCCAGCACCCGCCCGTCCTTGCCCCGGTAGTCGATGCCGCCCCGGTCCGGTGGGCAACGGCCACTGAGCAGCGACAGCAGGGTTGATTTGCCTGAGCCGGATTCACCGACAATGCCCAGCACTTCCCCAGGGTACAGCTCGAAATCAACACCCTGGCAGCCGGTGTCGGGGCCGTACAGGCGGGTCAGGTCACGGACCTTGAGCAGTGGCTGCGCTCGCTCCGGCAATGAGGCGACGTTGGACATCACTTGCGCGCTGATCATTGGCCTGGCTCCTGTTGCTGGCGAACTCGCTGGGCACAGTAATCGGTGTCGGAGCAGACAAAACTCTGGGTTCCGGCATCGTCGAGAATCAGCTCATCGAGAAACGAGTCATGGCTGGCGCAGATCGCGCAGCTCTGCTCCCAGCGCTGGATCTGAAACGGATGATCTTCAAAGTCCAGGCTTGCCACCCGAGTGAACGGCGGCACCGCGTACAGACGCTTCTCGCGTCCTGCACCAAACAGCATCAGCGCCGGGCTCATGTCGAGTTTCGGGTTGTCGAATTTGGGGATCGGCGACGGGTCCATGACGTAGCGTTCGTCGACCATCACCGGATAGGCATAGCTGGTGGCGATGTGACCGAAGGTGGCGATGTCTTCATAAAGTTTGACGTGCATGACCCCGTAATCATCCAGGGCGTGCATGGTGCGGGTCTCGGTTTCCGAGGGCTCGATGAATCGCAGTGGCTCAGGAATCGGCACCTGATAGACCAGAATCTGGTCTGCGCTCAATGGGGTTTCCGGGATCCGGTGCCGGGTCTGGATCACTGTCGCTTCGGGGGTGCGTTCAGTGGTGGCAACTCCGGCGGTACGGGAGAAAAAGCGCCGTATCGACACCGCGTTGGTGGTGTCATCGGCGCCCTGATCGATGACTTTGAGCACGTCTTCGGCACCCAGGATCGCCGCCGTCACCTGCATCCCGCCAGTGCCCCAGCCATACGGCAGCGGCATTTCCCGCCCGCCGAACGGCACCTGATAACCCGGAATCGCCACGGCCTTGAGCAAGCCACGGCGGATCATGCGTTTGGTCTGCTCGTCCAGATAGGCAAAGTTATAGGCTTCGTCGCGTTGTGGGTGCGCCTGCTGATAAGCATTCATGGCTTGGCCTCCTTGTGGGCGGGGGCGCGCAGCTTGCGGATCAGTTCCAGCTCGGACTGGAAGTCCACGTAGTGCGGCAATTTCAGGTGAGAGACGAAACCGGCCGCCTCGACGTTGTCGCAGTGGGCCAGGACGAATTCCTGTTGCTGCGCCGGAGACTGGACTTCCTCGTTGAACTCTTCGGCGCGCAGCGAGCGATCCACCAGCGCCATGGCCATGGCCTTGCGCTCCGCATGCCCGAACGCGAGGCCGTAACCGCGGGTGAACTGCGCCGGTTCGGCACCTGAGCCGACAAACTGATTGATCATTTCGCACTCGGTCACCTCGATGGCACCGATGGCAATCGCAAAACCCAGTTCCTCTGGTTCGATCCAGACGTCGACTTCGCCAATGCGGATTTCCCCGGCAAACGGATGGTTGCGGCCGTAACCGCGCTGGGTCGAGTAGCTCAAAGCCAACAGAAAACCTTCGTCGCCACGGGCCAGGGCCTGCAGGCGCTGCGCACGGCTGGCCGGATACTCCAGCGGGTCGCGGGTGATGTCGGCGACGGCCTCTTGGTTGTCGACTTCGTGTTTGATCAGGCCCTCCTTCGCCAACAGGCCGAGCACTCTCGGGCAGGGTTCAAGTGTCGCGTCGGCCTGGGGCTGCGGCCCGGGGTATTGGCCGTCGGCCAGCAAGCTGAAATCCAGCAGGCGATGGGTGTAGTCGAAGGTAGGGCCGAGCAATTGCCCGCCGGGCAGGTCCTTGAAGGTCGCGGACAGTCGGCGCTTGAGCTGCATGTTCGAGGTGTCGATGGGCAGGCTGGCGCTGAAACGCGGCAAAGTGGTGCGATAGGCGCGCAGCAGGAAGATCGCTTCGATCATGTCCCCTGCCGCCTGTTTGATCGCCAGCGCGGCCAGTTGCTCGTCGTACAGCGAGCCCTCAGTCATGACCCGCGCCACTGCCAGGGGCAGTTGCTGCTGGATCTGCTCGACGCTCAATTCGGCGATGGAGGTGTCGCCCCGGCGCTTCTGCGCCAGCAGGCTATGGGCGTTATCGATGGCCTGTTCGCCACCTTTGACAGCGACGTACATCAGGCACGCTCCTGCACAATGTGCGCGACTCGGGTACTGCGTGGCAGGCCCAGCAAGTCATTACCCGCGAGGAAAAACACGTCCAGCCCGCGGGGGAAATCGTTGCGCGATTCACGCTCCCGCCAGAACCCCCGATCCACCGGCAGCGCGACCCTGTTTTCTCGCTCGATACCGGGCCCGCGCCAGCCCAAGGCCGGACCGCCTGCCAGACTTGGCAGCTGGATCAGCAAGGTGCAGGACTGGTCCGGGTAGCGGTCGTTGCCCAGGTCGAAACCGCTCAGATCCTCCAACTGGCTTTCGTCGAGCAGGGCAAACCGTGCGTGCTGGCGCTCGGCAACCATCGGACAGCCACAATGGAATGCCAGGTTGGCGCGAATCGCCGGGGTGTCAAAGGCTGGCGCCAGCCAGAGCGGCGTGTCGATATCCAGCAGTGCCAGGCACAGCGCATGGCTGGCCGCATCCAGCCCGGTCAGTGCGGGTGGGCGTTGTGCGGCTTGCAAGGTGTGCATCACGCCAGGACCTGCCAGGGCCTTGAGGGCGGCGCGGAAGCTGCGCTGGGCATCGAGTACCGGGTCGGCAAAAGCCGGTTGCAAAAGCGCTGCGTTCATCAGTCTTCTCCTCGGACCAGGGTAAAGAATTCAACTTTGCTGGCGGCAGTCGCTGCGTCCTGCTCGGCGCGGCGCCGGGCTTGAGCCTGGGCCAGCGGTTCGATCAGGGTGTTGAGCCAGTGTGTCTGTTGCGGGCCTTGCAGGTGAGCGTCGGCCAGGGCAGCGAGTTCGGCGCGGGGTTTGTCGCGCCCGGCCAGGTAGCTGTAACCGGTACGTCCATCGGCCAGGCGCACCACGCAGCGGGTGACGCTCATCTCGCCGACATTGAACGGCGCACCGGTGCCGCCCATCCGGCCACGGACCAGGGTCATGCCGATTTCCGGGGCGCGGATCAGTTGATAGTCGGCGTCACGCAGGGCTGATTCGTGGCGGCTCAGCTCATCCCCGGCAGCGCGGGCGAGCACGCCGATCCAGCGTTGACGAGTGGCAGTGGCAGGGTCTGTTGCGGGTTTCATAAGGCAGTCTCCATCAGACGATGAATTGATACTGGAAGCGGTCGGAACGGCTGGTGGAGCGCGATAACTCCACCGGATTGCCGCTGCGGTCACGGGAAACGGTGAGTACGGTGAGCACCGGCAAATGGCGCGGCATCATCAACAGATCGGCCTCTTCGCGGCTGGGCAGACGCGCCCCCACCAGGCTCAGGGTGCGAGTCAGCGGCAGGTCGCGCTCGGCCAGGTACTGACGCAGCGAGCCACGTTTGTAGCGGGCCAGCAATTCGGTGCGGCTGGTGCAGAAACGATGGCGGATCAGGCTGACCGGCAGGCCATCGAGTTTGCGCAGGGTGTGCAGCTCGATCAGCTCGGCGTATTCATCCAGCTGCAGATGCTCGGCATCTTCGGCGCTGGCCGGGCAATGCCGACGCTGCAATAGCAAGGCTTCGACGCCAATACCCTGGGCGGACAGCGACTGGCTGTAGGCGCTGTCCGCCTGCATCGGGTAAATCAGCGGCCGCTGCAACACCTGCGTGCCCCTGCCCTGGCGGCGTAACACGCTGCCTTCACGGACCAGCTCATCGATGGCCCGGCGGATCGTGTGGCGATTGACCTCGAAGCGCGCCGCCAGCTGAACCTCGGCAGGCAGGAAGTCACCGGCCACGTAGCCAGTCAGCTCACCGCGCAGCACCTCGGCCAGCTCGCGGTAAACCGGCTCGGTGGGTTGTCTAGACATGTCCATAGCTAAAAAACACCTTTCCAGTAGCACAAGGATCCGGATTTCTGTGGGAGCGGTGCTTGCCTGCGATGGGGGCTGCGTGATTCCAAGTGAATCGCGTCCAGCCTTATCGCGGGCAAGCACCGCTCCCACAGATCTCGCACGTCTCGATATCTCATCTAAATAAACCGCTTGCGCAAACGCTGGGACACGATGTCGATGCAGCTCACCACCAGGATGATCACCAGCAACACGGCGCAGGTCTGGGTGAACTGGAAGGCGCGAATGTTTTCCCAGAGGATTACGCCGATCCCGCCCGCGCCGACCATGCCCACCACCGTGGCCGAGCGCACGTTGGATTCGAAGCGGTACAGCGCGTAGGAAATCCACAGCGGCATGACTTGCGGGATGACGCCGTAAATGACTTCCTGCAGGGCACTGGCACCGGTGGCTCGCACGCCTTCCACGGGCCCGGGGTCAATGGCCTCCACGGCCTCGGCGAATAATTTGGCGAGCACCCCGGTAGTGCTGATCCACAGCGCCAGCACCCCGGCAAATGGCCCCAGCCCGACGGCCACCACGAACAACATGGCAAAGACCATTTCGTTGATCGAGCGAAACGCATCCATGACCCGGCGCAGCGGCTGATGAATCCACCAGGGCGTGATGTTGTCGGCGCACAGAATGCCCAGCGGCACCGAGCAGACAATCGCCAGCACCGTGCCCCACAGCGCGATCTGCACCGTGACGATCATTTCCTTGAGGTACGAGCGCCACTCGTGAAAGTCCGGCGGGAAGAAGTCGGCGGCAAAGGTCGCCATGTTGGCCGAATCCCGGTACAGCGCCAGCGGGTTCATTTCGGCGCCTTGCCAGGCCCAGGCCAGCATGGCCAGAAACAGGCCCCAGCCCAGATATTGCGGCCAACTGCGCTTGCCGACCGCCTGAGTGTAGGCAGCGTGGGTGGTGCTGGTCATAGTCCCATCCTGTTCAGCGGAGGACGGGCGCGCCGTGAGCTGCGCGCCCGGATCAGTCAACCGGCGCTGGCCGGGTTCTTCTTCTCAAGTTCGGTCAGACGTTCCTGCAGCTTGCTCAGGCCCGCATCGATGTCCTTGAGGCGCTTGGCCTTTTCATCGGCATTCAGGCTGGTGCTGGCCAGGGTTTCGGTGCGCTGCTTGAACAGGTCCAGCTGGCGAATCGGCAACAACTGGTCGTCGCTGGACTTGAGGAACTGACCCAGCTGCATGCCCTTGAGCACGGCCTTTTCTTCATCGGTATTGCCGTAGCTCGCGAAGAATTCCCGAATCTTGGTTTTGTTTTCGTCCGACAGCGCTTTGCTCCAGACCATCGGGTCAGACGGGATCAGAGGCGACTTCCAGATCACCTTGAGCTTGGCGGCCATGTCCGGCTGGGTGACTTCCAGACGGTCCCAGCTTTCGGTATTGAAGGTCGCGACATCCAACTGGCCTTTGGCAACGCTCAGCGCATTGACTTCATGGCTGGAGTTAAGCGTGCGCTTGAATGCCGTGGCGGCATCCACGTGGTTCTTGGCGAACACGTAGTAACCCGGCACCAGATAGCCGGAGGTGGAGTTTGGATCGCCGTTACCGAAGGTCAGGGTCTTGGCGTTCTTGAGCATGTCGTCGACGGAGTTGATCGGGCTGTCCTTGCGGGCAATGATCACGCTCCAGTATCCCGGTGCACCGTTGGCCGCCGAGGTCTGGGCGAAGATTTCGCCATTGGAGCGATCCACCGCCTCCATCGCTGCCTTGTTACCCAGCCAGGCCACATCGACCTTGTTGAAGCGCATGCCCTGGATCAGCCCGGCATAGTCCGAGGCGAAGGTGGCGTTGATTTTCAGGCCGGTCTTTTTGCCCATGTCATCCAGGAACGGCTGCCAGATGCTTTTCAGGTTCTGCGAGGATTCGGTAGACATGATGCCGAAATTGATGACTTTCTCTTCAGCGTGGGCCGCGCCCACCAGGCAACTACTCAACAAGGCGGCAGACGCAACGAAGCGACCGATACGGTTCAACATGGAAGCACTCCTGAGTAAGGGTTTGGCGGTTGTTTTACTGCTGTGCATCAGTTGCGGGCCAGCACCAGACGCGGAGTTTCGCGACTGCGTCGGCCTTCATCGGAAATCATCAGGCTGGTGTCCACGTCAGCGCCGTAGAGGTCGTTGAGGAACTGGCTGCTGAGGTTCTGCCCGTCACCATCGAAGTGAATACGCCCGCCTTTGAGGGCCACGGCGCGAGGGCAGTAGCGCACGGCGTAATCGACCTGATGCAGGGTCACGACAATGGTCTTGCCGTCAGTGCGGTTGATGTCGGCGAGAATTTCCATGACCTTGCGCGCGGACTCCGGATCCAGTGACGCGATAGGCTCGTCGGCGAGGATCACCTCGGCGCGCTGGGTCAGTGCCCTGGCGATCGCCACCCGCTGCTGCTGGCCACCGGACAGGGTCGAGGCCCGCTGCCCGGCGAGGTCGACCAGCCCGACCCGATCCAGCGACTGCAGGGCGCGCTGTTTTTCTTCCTGATTGAACAGCCCCAGATTGCCGCGCCAGCCGGGCATGCGCCCCAGGCAACCGAGCAACACGTTGTCCAGTACGCTCAGGCGATTAACCAGGTTGAACTGCTGGAAGATGTAGCCGATGTCGGAACGCAGTTTGCGCACCTTGCCGTTCAGTCGCCCAGCAGCCTGCACTTCACGGCCGAGCACCTGAACACGCCCGCCATTGCCGCGATCGCAACACGCCAGGCCAGCGAGGTGGCGCAACAAGGTGGATTTACCCGAACCTGATGCGCCGATCAGCGCGACCATTTCGCCAGGTTGTATAGACAACGCCAGATCAACCAGCGCGGGTTTGCGTGCGAAGGTCTTGTTCAGACGTTCGACCTGGATGGCTGGCTCGATGGCTGGGTGCATGGCGCTCTTCTCTGTCGGGTTGCCTTGGATGCAATCGACAGTAGGCCCGGTGTATTTCAGCGGGGTGAATCGCGAGTGACGGTTCGGCAACCGTTTCATGAAAGGTTGAAGTCGCAGCAGAAGCGAACCACACCCCCCCTAACAGCTGGAAACACTGCCGCCAGGCTCGGGCCGCCCCGCACGGCTAGCCTTGGACTGCCCTGCCGATTTGCTCATCAGGTGAAAAAACCCTCTTTCCATATACATATAATATATGCATAATGAAGATCAGAATTCAGTTCGACGTAGTCAAAGCCACAAGGAATTTCGCTAAGCATCGGGTTCGCTTGGCGGATGCCGAAGCTGTCTTGTACGACCCCATCGCTCTCACTGTCGAAGACAACGACCATGACGAGCAACGCTGGGTCACGCTCGGGGTCGATGGCGGCGGCCAAATACTGGTTGTGGTGTATGTCTACCGCGACCCGAATTTCATCAGACTGATCTCTGCAAGAAAGGCCCAGCCACAGGAAATCAGTCAATACCGAGGTGCATGAATCCATGAAAGACCAATACGATTTTTCCAATGCCAAACGCGGCCCGGTAGCGCCCGCCAGAGGTAAAAGCCGAATCACCATCATGCT
Organism: Pseudomonas viridiflava; assembly: GCF_900601905.1. Lineage (GTDB taxonomy): Bacteria > Pseudomonadota > Gammaproteobacteria > Pseudomonadales > Pseudomonadaceae > Aquipseudomonas. Next base: position 304,386 of record NZ_UWFA01000383.1, on the reverse strand, counting down.
GGACGATGTCGTGCTCGACGCTGCACGGGCCCGGGCAGACGAACAGGGCATGGGCTACCAGACTTTGATCAACGGGCTTTTACGAGAGGCCTTGGGCTTGGTAGCCAAGCCATTAGTGGTTGCCGAACCCCAAGCCGGGTTCGGGTCGCAACTGCCTCTCAATGCACTGGATCGCCAACAGATTGAAGCGCTTGAAGCGCAGCTCAACAGCATGGCCCATTCGCTTCACCTGTTCCTCAGCAACAAAAAGGACGCGTCAATCTGAGGCGCCACTGCGTATGAGGCAAAAATATCTGGGTTGGGCACAGCTCAAATGGTAGCTTTGCGCCATCCACGGAGAGACACCATGACATGGACTTCACAGGCGACGGCGGTCGCCCTCTTGCTCGTTGCCAGCCCGGCCTACAGCGACATTTTCAAATGCACATCGCCTCAGGGGCTAGTGAGCTATGCGTCAATCCCTTGCAGCCCGGAAAGCGCCGCTGACATCGCGGTTCAGCGGCACGGCCCGCCGAATATGCTGCGCCGGGGCGAACCGGTGGATCACGCGCACAAGATCAATCTCAAGGCCACGGAGTTTCTCAAGGTCAGCGGGCGCACCCACGTCACGGTGTATGAGACCGAGAGCTATAAGCATTACCAGAAAGACCGCCCACCACCGCCCGCCGCTGTCTCACAATGCAAAAGCCCGCGGTATGACAGCCAGTGTTTTGATCCTTCGGGTGGGGAGTCGGGGAGGAAGGCCAACAAGTAAATCGCGAGGCTATATCTACACTTCTTTTTGCGTACATATCCGTTGCTGTGGTCACGGCATCAACGGATACGTACACATCAAAAAAGACGTGTACGTATCACCCCTGAAACATCAAATCCGAAACGTCCCCACCAGATGCTGCAGCCGCGCAGCCTGTTCTTCCAGATAACCGCAAGCATCCAGAGTCAGCTTGAGGTTATCGACGCCTTCCTGGTTGAGGGTGTTGATCTGAATGATGTCAACGTTGAGCGACTCCACCACCGAAGTCTGCTGCTCGGTTGCCGCAGCCACCGACTGGTTCATGCCGTTGATTTCGTCGATGCGCCGGGTAACGCTGCTCAGCCGTTCACCGGCCTGGTTGGCAACCGTCACGCTGTTTTCGCTCTGGCGCTGGCTTTCGGTCATGGTGACCACCGCTTCCCGCGCGCCGACTTGCAGCTCCTCGATCATTTTCTGCACCTGTTGCGCAGAATCCTGGGTGCGATGCGCCAGGTTGCGCACTTCATCTGCCACCACCGCAAAACCACGGCCAGCCTCACCGGCACGGGCTGCTTCAATCGCCGCATTGAGCGCCAGCAGGTTAGTCTGCTGTGAAATGCTGGTGATGACTTCGAGGATCTGCCCGATATTGACGGTTTTGCCGTTGAGGTTTTCGATATTGGCGCAGGACTCGCTGATCTTCGTCGACAGCTCGTTCATGGCATCAATGGTCTGCTGCACCACCTTGAGCCCGTCACCGGCCAACTGGCTGGCATCGGCGGACTGCTGTGAAGTGCGCGCTGCGTTCTGGGCAATTTCCTGTGCGGCTGCGCCCAGCTCGTTGATCGCTGCGGCGACGCTTTCCGTGCGATTGGCCTGCTGGTCGGAGTTGGTCATGGACGAGTTGGAAGCCCTGACGACGCGCATCGCAACGTCACCGAGTTGACCCGCCGTGGACGCCACTTCGCGGATGGAGCCGTGAACGCGCTCGACAAAATGGTTGAACGATTTGGCCAGCTCGCCGAGCTCATCCTGCGAGGTGATCGCCAGACGCTTGGTCAGGTCGCCATCGCCATCGGCGATATCGCGCATGGCGCGGCCCATCTGGTGCAACGGCTGCATCAGAACGCGGATCAGCAAGCCCAGCAGCAGGATGATGATCACCACGGAAATCACCATGGCCGTGATGGCCGAGCTGCGGAACTCACCCAGCATCGCGTAGGCGGCATCCTGGTCCAGCACCAGCGCCACGTACCAGTCGGCCGAAGACACCCCTTCGACCCGCGTCAGGGACATGATTTCCGCTTTGCCGGACGCATCAATCTCACTGACCCCTGCGACAATCTTCGGGGTGTTGTTCGGGTAGGCTTCGCTGATGTTCTTGAGCACCAGTTTGCTGTCCGGGTGCACCAGAATCTTGCCACTGCCGCTGACGATGAAGGCATAACCATGCCCGCCGAAGTTAAGCGAGTTGATGGTCTTGCTGATGCTGTCCAGCGAAATATCCGCCCCGGCGACCCCAATGAACTGGTGCTGGTACTTGACCGGCGTGGCCAGCGTCACCACTAATTTGCCTGAAGAGGCCGCGATATAGGGTTCAGTGACAATGGTGCCCGGCGCGTTTTGCGCAGCCTTATACCAGCCGCGAGCACGCGGATCGTAATCAGCGGCGCGATTGCCGGCAGGCACGGAAAACATCACACCGTCGGTGCCGCCAAAGTAACTGAGCTGAAAGTTATCGGTGTAGGCCCCAATGCCGATGAAGCGCTGCAGGTCAGGGAGGGCTTTACCGTCCGTGGCAATCCGCTGGGCCATGGATTGCAGCAGTTGCGTGCGGCCGTCCAGCCAGGTCTGAATGTTCTGCGTGGTCAAACTACCCAACTGTTGCAGCTCGGCAAATACGTTGTTTTTCAAAGTCTGGCGTTGTCGATAATCGTTGACGACAATAAAACAGGTAAAGGCGACAACAACAACCAATGCAGCAGCAAGCAGAATTTTCTTGCTGAAACCCAAACTTCTCATCATGGGGAATACTTCCAATACAGGGATCACTACGGCGTACAGTTGTTCACTGAAACAGTGAACATATTGCCGCGTTTTACTGACTCTTTGTGAAAAAGGATAGTAGGCGAGAGATAAATATATTTATTAAAGTTCAAACCTAAACTGCAGGCGGTGCTTAGGCTGTGAAAGCGATGTGCCTGGCACACCTTCAATCGCAGCCTGCAGCAGCGCTCGCAGGCTCAGCAGTTAGCTAGCGCAAATTGGTCTTCACCAGCTCGAACACTTCATCGCCTCTGCCGCTCAATACCGCACGCATCATATACAGGCTGAAGCCTTTGGCCTGAGCGAGTTTTATTTTCGGCGGGATACCCAGTTCCTGTTTTGCAGTGACCACATCCACCAGCACCGGGCCGGGGTGATCAAAGGCTTTGCGCAATGCGCCGGGCAACTCTTGCGCACTCTCGACACGAATCCCGAGAATGCCTGCGCCCAATGCAATACCGGCAAAGTTGGTTTCGTACAAATCAGTCCCGTGGGGCACATAACCGCCGGCTTTCATTTCCATGTCAACGAAACCCAGTGAACTGTTATTGAACACCACCATCTTGATTGGCAGATCCAGTTGTCGAACGCTGAGCAGATCGCCCATCAGCATCGACAGTCCGCCATCGCCGCACAGGGAGATCACCTGCCGTTCCGGATAGGCCGCCTTGGCTCCCAGCGCCTGAGGCATGGCATTGGCCATGGAACCGTGGTTGAACGATCCCAGCAGACTGCGCTTGCCGTTCATGTGCAAATAGCGCGCTGCCCACATCGTCGGCGTGCCCACATCAACGCTGAAAATGGCGTCGGCATCGGCCTGCTCATCGATCAGCCGCGTCAGGTATTGCGGGTGAATCGGCTCACCGGGGGCCGAAGGTGTCGCCAGGTCATCCAGCCCTTCCCGGGCCTTGGCGTAATGCTTGATGGCTTTGTCGAGGAAGCGTCGGTCATCATGGCGATTGAGCTTGGGCAATAGCGCTGTCAGGGTTTCCTTGACGCCGCCGACCAGCCCCTGGTCAATCGGTGTGCGCCGCCCTATCGCCGTGGGGTCGATGTCGATCTGGATGATGTTGGCATCGGTCGGGTAGAAGTTTCGGTATGGGAAGCTACTGCCGAGAATCACCAGCGTGTCGCAGGACAGCATGGCGTGATAGCCCGAACTGAACCCGATCAGCCCGGTCATCCCGACGTCGAACGGGTTGTCGTATTCCACGTATTGCTTGCCGCGCAGAGCATGCACGACCGGTGCACCGAGGCGGTCTGCCAGGGCAACCATCTCCTCATGGGCACCGGCACAACCGGCACCGCAGAGCAGCGTGATGGCTTTGGATTGGTTCAGCGTGTCGGCGAGCTTCTGGATGTCCTGCTCGGCGGGCGTCACGCTCGGGGCCGCCGTGTCCAGCCATTTGGCCAGGGCATCCGGGGCATCGCTCAACGCGACGTCGCCAGGTAGCACAATCACCGCGACCCCGCGCTGGCCGATGGCGGCACGCAGGGCACGTTCGAGTACTCGGGGGAATTGCTCCGGGTTGCTGACCAGCTCAACAAAATGGCTGCATTCCTTGAACAGTTCCTGGGGATGAGTTTCCTGAAAATAGCCCAGGCCGATTTCCGAGGACGGGATGTGAGCGGCGATGGCCAGCACCGGTACCTGATTGCGGTGGCAGTCGTACAGGCCGTTGATCAAATGCAGATTTCCCGGCCCGCAACTACCGGCGCAGACGGCCAGTTTACCGGTAGCGGCCGCTTCGGCGCCGGCAGCAAAAGCCGCGACTTCTTCATGGCGGGTGTGCATCCAGCGGATAGTGCCGAGCTTTTCCAGGCTGTCGGTCAGGCCGTTGAGACTGTCGCCGCTAACTCCCCAAATCCGGGAAACGCCTGCACTGGCGAGGGTCTGAGCGAGGTGATCGGCAATGGTTCTGGACATGCTGGTTTCCTTGTCGAGACAGATGGAAGTCGTGGCCAGCGGCGTGGCACGCATCAGTGATCGACCCGCGCTGGGGCGGACAGTTCCTATGGGGATCTGTTGGAGCGAGGCTTGCCCGCGAATGAGGCGCTATGGGTGCATCAGGCACACCGCGTTATCGTTCTTCGCGGGCAAGACTCGCTCCAACGGGCACAGTGTTTTTGTGGGAGCGGTGCTTGCCCGCGAATGAGGCGCTATGGGTGCATCAGGCACACCGCGTTATCGTTCTTCGCGGGCAAGCCTCGCTCCAACGGGCACAGTGTTTTTGTGGGAGTGGTGCTTGCCCGCGAATCAGGCGCTGTGGTGCATCAGGCACACCGCGTTATCATTCTTCGCGGGCAAGCCTCGCTCCAACGGGCACAGTGTTTTTGTGGGAGCGGTGCTTGCCCGCGAATCAGGCGCTGTGGTGCATCAGGCACACCGCGTTATCGTTCTTCGCGGGCAAGCCTCGCTCCAACGGGCACAGTGTTTTTGTGGGAGCGGTGCTTGCCCGCGAATCAGGCGCCGGGGTGCATCAGGCACACCGCGTTATCATTCTTCGCGGGCAAGCCTCGCTCCAACAGGTCGCATTTCAAACAAACTAAACATGCGGCGCCCCAGGCTTTACCGCTGCCACCTCCGGCGCCTTCAACTTGCCGTCTTTATCCAGCAACCACGCATCAAGAATCTGCCGCACCACCGGCCCTGCCACGCGACCACCCGCCTCGCCGTTTTCGATCATCACCGACACCACGATCTTCGGATGCTCGGCCGGCGCAAAACCGACGAACAGCGCGTTGTCCCGATTGCGTTCGAGAGTTTTCAAGCGGTTGTAGCGTTCACCCTGCTTGATCGCCACCACCTGCGCGGTGCCGCTTTTGCCCGCGATGCGGTATTGTGCGCCCTGGGCTGCTGCCCGAGCGATGCCCCGTGGGTCGTGCATGACCATCTGCATGCCGATGTTGACCTGATTCCACTCATTGGGATCATGCAGCACGATATTGGGCATCGGGTGCTCGTCCACTGGCGCGGTGCCGCCGACTTCCATGGCCAAGTGCGGACGCACCCACACGCCTTTGTTGGCAATCAGCGAGGTGGCCTGCGCCAGTTGCAGCGGCGTGACTTGCATATAGCCCTGACCAATGCCGAGGATCACCGTCTCCCCCGGGAACCAGGCCTGACGCCGGGTGGCGCGCTTCCACTCACGGGACGGCATCAACCCCGCCGACTCCTCGAACATGTCCAGCGAGACCTTCTGGCCCAGGCCGAACATGGTCATGTAGTCGTACATACGGTCGATGCCCAGCTTGTGGGCCAGGGTATAAAAGTAGGTGTCATTGGAGCGCATGATGGCGGCGTCCATGTCCACCCAGCCATCACCGCTGTGGTTCCAGTTGCGGTATTTGTGATCGAAGTCCGGCAACTGGAAGTAACCGGGGTCGAAGACTTTGGTCCCGGCATTGACCACGCCGCTATCCAGCCCGGCAATCGCCACTTCCGGTTTGATGGTCGAGCCCGGCGCATACAGACCGCGCAGCACCCGGTTGAACAGCGGCCGGTCGATGGAGTCGCGCAGTGCGGCGTATTCCTTGAAGCTGATGCCGGTGACGAACAGGTTCGGGTCAAAGCTCGGCTTGCTGACCATCGCCAGAACCTGGCCGGTGGCCGGATCCAGCGCCACCACTGATCCGCGGCGATCGCCCAGAGCCTCTTCGGCCGCTTCCTGCAGATGGATATCCAGGCTCAGCGTGATGTTTTTGCCGGGGATCGGGTCGGTGTGCTTGAGCACCCGCAACACGCGGCCCTGGGCATTGGTCTCGACTTCCTCGTAACCCACGGTGCCGTGCAACTGCGATTCGTAGAAGCGCTCGATGCCGGTCTTGCCGATCGATTGCGTGCCGCGATACTCCACCGAGTCCAGCTGCCTGGCTTCTTTCTCGTTGATGCGCCCGACATAGCCGATGGAATGGGCGAAATGCGCGCCCAGCGGATAATGACGCACGAACTGTGGCTCCACATCGATACCCGGCAACAGGTACTGATTGACCGCCAGTGTTGCGATCTGCTCTTCGGTCAGCTCGTACAATAGCGTCACCGGTTCGAACGGGTGACGGACCTGTTTGAGGTCCTTGTCGAACAGGATGCGCTCTTCTTCCGGCAGCTTGAGCAGCACCATGACTTCATCGATAACCTTGTGCCAGTCCCCGGCCCGTTCGCGGGTCAGGGTCATGTTGAAACTGGGTCGATTGTCCGCCAGCACCACACCATTGCGGTCGTAGATCAATCCGCGCTCAGGCGGGATCGGCAACACATGCACGCGGTTGTTTTCGGAGATGGTCGAGTGATAGGCGAACTCGGTGACCTGCAGAAAATACATCCTGGCCACCAGACAGATGCTCAACAGGCCCACGAGCAACGCGCAGGCAATCAGTCGACGATTGACCAGTTGCGCATCTTTTTCGTGATCCTTCAGCGGAATTGGATCGGGCATTTCTGAAGCTTCTCGGTGAATAACAAAAATTAACGATTTGCTGAATTGAGGTGCTTTCTTGTAGGAGCTCACGAGCAGCGCGAGGCAGCGATGGCGGTGTATCTGGCGGATCGCTATCGCTGCCTCGCGCTGCTCGTGAGCTCCTACATGGGCACTGGTCGAAATATCTGTGAGAAAACATTTCAACGCTCAACAGGGTGCGCACGATACCAAGAAGTGCCTGTTCAGGGAGGATTGTCTTGCGTTGTGAGGAGTGAACGGTAAGAAAACCGGACGGATTGTTACCAATCGCGCAAAGGTAATTTGCGAAATGATGCCGGAGAAATCTTTGGCAACACATTTATGATGGCGCAGCGTATGGAAAAGATGACTCAGAAACTGGCTGTTCCCCGCTTAGCGTGCGCCATGTCCGCGCTGCATTGCCAGAGACTTAATGTCACACCCATTCGTGAGATTTCGCTTGCCCGGCATGCCAGGCAAAAAAACCGTGTTTTGACCGCGAAGTGCATTCCCTCGGGGAAGTGACGGGTGTTGTCGTTGCAAGCCTTCGCAGGAGCCTCCTGAATGACTGACAAACCCGCGAAAGGTTTCACCCGCCGCCAACTCCTCTTCTCCTCCGCCACGACACTCGCCGTGGGTGCCGCCGCCAGCGCCAAGGCCGCCACCCTGACCGGTGTGCCGCAATGGGTACCTTTCGATCACAACGGTCCGATGCATTACCAGACGCCGGGCTGGCAGTTCTTCACGGCTGACGAAGCCCGGGAAGTGGAAGCCATCGTCGAGCGTCTGATCCCTGCCGACGACCTGAGTGTCAGCGGCAAGGACGCCGGTTGTGCGGTGTTCATCGACCGTCAACTGGCCGGGGAATACGGCACCTTCGACCGTCTGTACATGCAGGGCCCATTCGAAAAAGGCACGGCCATGCAGGGCGATCAATCGCCTCTGGTCCCGCAGCAGCGCTACCGCCTGGGCATCGCGGGCCTGACCGCCTACTGCCATAAAAACTGGCAGAAAAACTTCAGCGCCCTGGGCAATGAAGAGCGCGACAAGGTGCTGGCCGACCTTGAGAAAGGCGCCATCGAGCTGGACGGCATCGACGCCAAACTGTTCTTTCAGCAAGTGCTGGGCAACACCATGGAAGGCTTTTTCGCTGACCCGATCTATGGCGGCAACCGCGACATGGTGTCGTGGAAAATGATCGGTTTCCCCGGCGCCCGTTATGACTACCGCGACTACATCGGCCTGCATAACCAGAAGCTGGACCTCACCCCGATATCGATCATCGGCAGCTCCGCCTGGAACAAGAAGGGTTAATCGACATGGCTAGAAAACTACCGTCCACCGATGTGGTGGTTGTCGGACTCGGCTGGGCCGGATCTATCATCGCCAACGAACTGGCCGATGAAGGCTTGAGCGTGATGGGCTTCGAACGTGGCCCCTGGCGCGACACGGCCGCCGACTTCAACATCGCCTCGGCCACCGACGAGCTGCGCTATTCGCGCCGTCAGGAATTGATGCTGCGCACAAGACAGAACACTTGCACCGTGCGCAACAACGTCACCGAAACCGCCCTGCCGATGCGCTCGTGGGGTTCGTTCCACCCCGGCAACGGCACTGGCGGCGCGGGCAACCACTGGGCGGGGATCACCTTTCGCTTCCAGCCCAACGAGTTCCGCCTGCACAGCCACCTGACCGAGCGTTACGGCAAAGAGCTGTCGCCGGAATTGACCCTGCAGGACTGGGGCACCGACTGGGAAGAGATGGAGCCGTTCTACACCAAGTTCGACCGCCTCGCGGGCGTGTCCGGCAAAGCTGGCAATATCAAGGGCGTGATCCAGGAAGGCGGCAACACGTTTGAAGGTGCGCGTTCGGAAGAGTACCCGAACCCGCCGACCGAGCAGACCTACGCACCCACCCTGTTCGCCGAAGCCGCGAAAAACCTTGGCTACAAACCCTTCCCGGTGCCCTCGGCACTGGCCTCACGCGCTTACACCAACTCCCTGGGCGTGAAGATGGGCGCCTGCACCTTCTGCGGGTTCTGCACCAACTACGGTTGCGCCAACTATTCCAAGGCCAGCGCGATCACCACGGTGTTGCCGGTGTTGATTCGCAAGCCGAATTTCACGGCCAAAACCAACTGTGAAGTGCTGCGCGTGACCATGGACAGCAGCGGCAAACGCGCCACCGGGATCATCTTTGTCGACGCCAACGGCGAGGAGTTCGAACAGCCGGCGGAGTTGGTGGTGATTAGTGCCTTCATCTTCGAAAACGTGCGTCTGATGCTGCTCTCCGGCGTCGGCAAGCCTTACGACCCGGTGGCCAATACCGGCACCACAGGCCGCAACTACGCCTACCAGACCGCCAACAACGTGAAGCTGTTCTTCGATGACAAGAACTTCAACCCATTCATCGGTGGCGGCGCCATCGGCATGGGCATCGACGAATTCAACAACGACAACTTCGACCACTCAGGTCTTGGTTTCGTCGGTGGCGGCAGCACGCGGGTCACGCCCATTGGCGCAGCGCCCATCGACGCGCGGCCCGTACCACCTGGCACCCCGAGCTGGGGTTCGAAATGGAAGCAGGCCACCGTCAAGAGCTACGCCAGCACCATGTCCATTGGCTGTGAAGCCAGCAGCTATGCAATGCGCGGCAACTACCTGTCGCTGGACCCGACCTACAAGGATCCGCTGGGGCGTGCGCTGTTGCGCATCACCTTCGACTTCCCGGAGAACGACCGCAAGATGGCGGCCTACGTCACCGGCAAAGTCCACGAGATTGCCAAGAGCATGAACCCGCTGCAGATGGTCGACAGCGCCCAGACCGGACACTGGAACAGCTCGCCCTATCAGTCGTCGCACATTGTTGGCGGCTTCATCATGGGCGCAGACCCCAAGACCAGTTCGGTGAACAAATACCTGCAAGTCTGGGACGTGCCGAATCTGTTTGTAGTCGGCTCTTCAGCCTTCCCGCAGAACCCGGGCTACAACCCCACTGGCACCGTGGCGGCACTGGCTTTCAAGGCCGCCGACGCGATCCGCACCCGTTACCTGAAGCGCCCTGGGGAGATGATCCCGGTATGAAGACTCTCCTCTCTTTCAGCGTCGGCGTACTGGCCCTGGCTTTGAACGTCAGCGTCAACGTCGCGCAGGCCGGTACCGGTGGCGATTCTTACAACCTGGTGGAAAAAGGCCGCTACCTGTCGACAGTGGGCGACTGCACCGCCTGCCACACCTTGCCGGGTAAAGCCGCGTTCTCCGGCGGCGTGGTGCTGGATACGCCATTTGGCAAATTGCTCGGGGCGAACATCACGCCGGATCCGGTGACGGGTATCGGCCGCTGGAGCTTCGAGGATTTCCAGAGCGCCATGTCCAAGGGCCACGGCCTGGACGGCAAGCGTCTGTATGGGGCCATGCCTTACACCGCCTACACCAAAGTCACGCGCCAGGATAATCAGGCGATCTGGGCCTACCTGCAAACCATTGACGCGGTGGACAACAAGGTTGAAACCAACCAGCTGCCCTTCCCGTTCAACGTGCGCACCAGCCTGCTGGCCTGGAACCTGATGAACTTCAAGGAAGGCGAATTCAAGGCCAACCCGCGGAAGTCCGAACAGTGGAATCGGGGGGCTTATCTGGTGGAGGGCCTGGGGCACTGTGGCACCTGTCACACCCCTAAAGGCCTGACCGGTGGCGACAAGAACGATCAGTTCCTTACCGGGGCCAATCTACAGAACTGGGTGGCGCCGAACATCACGTCCGATGCGCATAAGGGTATCGGCAGCTGGACCGAGGACGACATCGTCAAGTACCTGAAAACCGGTGCCAACCGCTTCGACATCGCTTCCGGCCCGATGGCCGAAGAAGTCGAGCACTCGTCCCAGCACTGGCAGGATGCCGACCTGATGGCGGTTGCCGTGTACCTCAAGGATGGCGCCAAACCCGCTGAAGTACCCAAGGCACTGGATGCCAAGGACCCGGCCATGGTTGCAGGCAAAATGATCTACGCCGACCGTTGCTCTGCGTGTCATGTCGGCAATGGCGAAGGTGCCGAGAACCTGTTCCCGAAACTGGCCATGGCGCCCCTGGTCAACAACGCCGATGCCTCGTCAATGATCCGCGTGGTGCTGGCTGGCAGCCGCGCCGGTGCCACCGATGCCGCGCCAACCGCTCCGGCCATGCCTTCACTGGCCTGGGCGCTGTCAGATGACAACGTCGCCAATGTGCTGACCTATGTGCGCAACAGCTGGGGCAACGCGGCACCGGCCGTGTCCAGCAGCGATGTGAAAGCGGTGCGCGAAGCCCTGCAACCCAAGTAAACGATTCACCTCCCCTTGCCCGGCATTGTCATGATGCCGGTTTTTTTTTGGCCGTTTTTTGAGGTTGTGCGGGTGGCTACCTGTGGGAGCGGTGCTTGGTCTGGGCGGCAATCCGACGATGAGGGCACTGCGATTCTGCAGGGAAATAACCTAAACCTTATCGCGGGCAAGCCTCGCTCCAACAGGCATCTGATCCGGCCGCGCCTGCATGATCCGCGGCAAATTATGCTCGATCCAGGTCGCGAGGTTTTCCACTTGCTCGGCCACTTCCTCACCCAGCGGTGTCAGGCGGTATTCCACGTGGGGTGGCACCACCGGCAGGGATTTGCGCTCGACAAAGCCGTCGCCCTCAAGATTCTGCAGGGTCTGGGACAGCATCTTTTCGCTGACCCCGCCGATCCTGCGGCGTAGCTCGCTGAAGCGGTGCATGCCTTCGCGCAACACCACCAGCACCAACACGCCCCAGCGGCTGCACACATGGCTGAGTACGACCCGTGATGGGCAGTCGGCCGCCATCAACTCACCGGCGCGGGCTTCCATGATCGCCGAGAGCAATGGGCTCATGACGTGTTTTGTTTCGCTCATGACACTTACCTTTTTGTACGTACTTACGAAAGGTTAGCATGAAGTCTATGGTGTGCCTGTCTTCAATCACCTAACGAGCAAATCACCATGTACGTCGTTACCGGAGCCACGGGCCAATTGGGCCGTCTTGTCATCGAACAACTGCTGACTCGTGTACCTGCCTCGCAAATCATCGCTGCAGTACGCAATCCCAAAAAAGCTGCCGACCTCGCGGCACTGGGCGTGCAGGTCCGTCAGGCCGACTATTCGCAACCCGCCACCCTGGACAGCGCATTTGCCGGTGCGGAAAAAATCCTGCTGATTTCTTCGAGCGAGATCGGACAGCGCGCCGCCCAACATCAGGCCGTGATCGATGCCGCCAAACGGGCTCAAGTCAAGCTGCTGGCCTACACCAGTGTTTTGCATGCCGATACCTCTGCGCTGGGCCTGGCCGAAGAACACCGCCAGACCGAAAATGCACTGCAGCAATCCGGTGTTGCGTTCGTGATCTTGCGCAACGGCTGGTACACCGAAAACTACAGCGCCGGCATTCCCGCTGCGTTGCAGCATGGCGCGGTGTTCGGTAGCGCCAGCGAGGGTCGCATCAGCTCAGCGGACCGTAATGACTTTGCATTGGCGGCAGCGGTCGTGCTGACTGCAGCTGAAGATCAGGCCGGGCGGATTTACGAGCTGGCGGGCGATGAGTCCTACACTCTGGCTGAGTTTGCGGCCGAGCTGTCGAAGCAGGCGGGCAAACAGGTCCCGTACACTGACCTGCCCCAGGCTGATTTCAAGGCAGCATTGATCGAGGCAGGCTTGCCTGAGTTTGTCGCCGAGTTGCTGTCCGATTCCGACGCCGCAGCGGCCAAAGGCGCGCTATTCAATGACGGCAAGCAACTGAGCCGCCTGATTGGCCGCCCGACGACCCCACTGAAAAGCACCATCGCTACCACCTTGAAAGGCTGACCGACTCGCCACTCGCCCTGTGGTTCAAGGGCGAGTCACCCAGCAGCAAGCGTAACGCCATCATCAAAAACCGAATGATTTTATATTGCGGTGGTCCTAAGGCTTAGACAGAGCATTCAGCACTGAGCCCCAGGAGTACTTAAATGAAGAGCCTCATGAAGAGCAAATCACTCATCGCGTGTCTGGCGATCGCTGGCTGCGTTTCCGTGACCAGCCTTGCCGTTCACGCGGCAGACGCGCCTGAGCCGAAAGTCGAGGAATCCAAGGACAACATGCATGACCTGGAACTCGGCTCCCGCGCCCCGGAAAAATTCCGCCGCCCGGATGCTGCGCTGAACAACTGGTCCAAGCTCGGCCTGAAAGAACCGGCCAAAGAGTCCCAGTGGGTGAAGATCAACGACAAATACGTCCAGGTGCAGATCACCAACGGGCAAATCACCGAGATCGTACCCGCCAAGAAGTGATCCACGTCCCCCTGTAGGAGCGGCTTTAGCCGCGAGCGGTAGCGCTGGCGACGAAGACCCAGCGCACAGCGCCGACTTCTTCGCGGCTAAAGCCGCTCCTACACGGTCACCGTTTCACATCACAAGAAAACCCCGCCCGACGCCTCGATTCGCTGGCCATTGATCCACCGGCCGCCATCTCCCAGCAGCATGCTGATTGCCGACCCGATATCATCAGCCTCGCCTACCCGGCCCAACGCGGTGCTGGAGGCAATCATTTTGTTCACGTCCGGGTTGTCACGCACCGTACCGCCGCCGAAGTCGGTTGCAATCGCGCCTGGGGCAAGCACGTTGACATTAATGCCTCGTGGACCGAGTTCCTGAGCGAGGTAACGGCTCCAGACTTCAATCGCGCCTTTCATTGAGGCATAAGCGGCGTAGCCCAGCATACTGAAACGCGCCAGGCCGCTGGACAGGTTAACGATGCGGCCACCGTCAGCGATCAGTGGCAGCAGCTTCTGGGTCAGAAAAAACGGTCCCTTGAAGTGAACATTCACCAATTGATCAAACTGGTCTTCGGTGGTCTGGGCGATGCTGCTGTAGATTCCAACCCCTGCGTTGTTGACCAGAAAATCAAAGTGCTCGGCATTGAAGACTTCTTTCAACACGCTGCCCAGTTGCCTGGCAAAGCCCTCGAAACTGTCACTCTGGCCGACATCCAGTTGCAGCATATGCGCCTTGCCACCCAACGCCTGGATCTCAGCGACCGTAGCCTGGGCATCCGCTTCACGGCTCTGGTAGGTACCGATGATGTCCACGCCCTGGGCGGCCAGGTGCAGCGCTGTGCTTTTACCCAGGCCACGGCTGGCACCGGTGATGAGTGCGATCGTTCTGCTCATGATTTATTTCCTCGGCAGTTGTAGGGGGAATGTTGTTGTTCAGAGAGTGAGAGAAAGTCTATTGTTCGCTGGTGAGCTGATAAACCACTCAAAGCCGAATTGACTGTTCGAACATGCCGAACAGTCCAGTTGACCGCAAAGGAAACCGATCCATGAACAAGTTGGAATTGCTTCGCTCGTTCGTGCGCGTCGCCGAGCTGTCGAGTTTTACCCAGGCCAGTGAAGCGCTGGGCCTGCCACGCTCGACGGTCTCGGAACATGTGCAGGCGCTGGAAGAATTGCTCGGCACCCGCCTGTTGCTGCGCACAACGCGTAAAGTGCAGGCCACTCCGGATGGCGAAGTGCTGTATGAGCGTAGCAAAGACATGCTCGCGCAAATGGACGAGCTCGAAGGTTTGTTCCGTACCGACACCACCCTCAGCGGCCGTTTGCGGGTCGACATGCCCACCGCGGTCGCGCACAACATCATGCTGCCGAGGCTGAGTGAGTTTCTCGACCAGCATCCAGGCATCGACCTGGAAATCAGCAGCAGCGACCGTCGGGTGGATCTGATTCGGGACGGCTTCGATTGCGTGCTCAGGGTCGGCGAGTTGCCGGACACCACGCTGGTGGCGCGCAGCCTGGGGGATTTCGACATGGTCAACTGCGTGGGCGCAGGTTATGCCCGGCGCCATGGCACGCCGCAAACCCTGGCGGACCTGCAGCAGCACTCACTGATCCACTACGTGATGGCATTCGGTTCCACTACGCCGGTGTTCGAGTATCAGGAGGATGGCAAAACCCGTAACCTGCCCATGCGCCGCAGTGTCGCGGTGAATAATGTCCAGGCGTACGAAGCGGCCTGTATGGGCAACCTGGGGATTGTCCAGTCACCACGCATGGGCATGAGAAAGCACTTGATCGCTGGCGACATGATCGAAATCCTGCCCGACTACCGGCCGGCGCCGATGAAGATTTCCCTGCTCTACGCCCATCGCCACCATCTGCCACAACGTTGTAAGGTGTTCATGGACTGGCTGCAGGGTTTGATTGCCGAGCACAATATCGTTTGATACCCGGATCGAAGCACGCTCCTTCGTTGGAGAGTGATGATGGCCCGGACGCTGAACTCAGACGTGGGACCGGTTTTAGCCGGGAAAGCGGCATCTCTGACGACCCATTATCAGTGCTCGTCCCTGGCTCTTCCCGGCTAAAGCCGGTCCCACGTCGTCAACCGCTGGCAGCCGAATATAGAATTACCTAGAGATTCGCAAGACTGAAAGGATCAAGGACATGAACCCACAGCAAGCCACTGACACCACCGCCCCCTTCTTCTGGCGCGACGACCGGCTGCCTTTCATCGAGGCGCGTTCGGTGGGTGATGGTCGCAAGCTGTGTTATTCCAGGCACTCTCATGAGGTGTTTTCCATCGGCGCGATCACCGCTGGGCAGAGCACCTATCTGCATGAAAAAACCAGCCAGCGGGTGCGCACCGGCACAGTAGTGCTGATGAATCCCGGCGAAGTCCACGCCTGTAATCCAATCGCCGACGAGCCTTGGGCCTACCTGATGCTGTATGTGGACAGCCAATGGTTGAAGACACTGCAACAGGAACGGGGCCTGAACCCCAATCACGACCTTCAGCCTCTGGCGGCGACCCACAGCACCGACCCCGCGTTGTTCGCCGGTTTGACCGGGCTTTACCAAACCCTGATAGACCCCGACGCCCCGCTGCTGCAAAAGCAGTGCAGCGCCGTTTCGTTCTTCACCCTGATGCAGCAGACCCTCGGGACTTCAACAGCCAGACCGGAGCAGGCAATACAGCGTGTTGAACGGGTTGCGCAGCTGATCAATGACAACTTCAAAGGTTCGATCAGCCTGGAGGATATGTGCAGCGCGGCGAACCTGTCCGGCTCCTACCTGATCCGCGCCTTCGAACAGCGCTATAACATGACGCCCCATGCTTATCTGATCAACCTTCGTATCCAGCACGCCCGCACCCGGCTCAAGGCGGGCAGCCTGATTGTCGACGTGGCTCAGGAACTGGGCTTTGCCGATCAGGCGCACTTTCAACGAGTGTTCAAAAAGCACTTGGCAGCGACCCCGGGGCAATATCGGCTGCCATGACCCTTGGAGCACTCGATGCTCAGTAAAAAAGCAGATAGCCCGAACAGCCCACCAGCAGGGCCGCCATGCTGCGATTGAACAAGCGCACCCCCCGGGCACTGTTCAGGTAAGGCCGCAGGTAAGTTCCGGCGAAGGCCCAACAGGCCAGTGACAGGTAGCAGACAACGCAGTAAATCCCGGCAAACTGCCAGATCAACCGCGCCTCGCCACTGGCGACAAACGCCCCCATCCCCGCAACACAGGCCAGCCACGCCTTGGGGTTGAGCCATTGCATGATTGCGCCGCTGAGCATCGAGACTTTGCCACTGGCGCCGTCAGCGTCCAGCCGCCCGTCATCCACCGCCAGCTTGCAAGCCATGTACAGCAGAAACGCCACCCCCGCCCAGCGGATGGTCAGGGTCAGTACCGGCCACTGCAGCAGCACTTCGTGCAAGCCGAACCCGATCAGAATCAATAGCAGCGTAAAGCCCAGGGTCGCGCCGCTGACATGTAACAAAGCCGGGCCCAGCCCATGCCGGGCGCCCGAGCTCAACGCGACAATATTTACCGGACCCGGCGTGATGGAAGACGCCAGCGCAAACGCGGCCATGGAAACCAGCAAACTCATGTGAACACCTTCGATTCGTCAACAGGAACGGATCAAGGTAGGGATCAGGCGCGTGCTGGTATTGAAGAAAATCACCCAACCGGCCATGACGACTGCCTCTGGCCAGCCGAATCAGGCAGAATGGCCCGTATTGAAGCGGGCACCATCCGCAGTCAGCACCCTAAGGCAATTCATTGCAGAGCACGACCCATGACCAGTTTTGAAGAGTCGATCATCGAAGCGGCGCAAGACGCAACGCCCAATAACACCGAAGCAGAGCGTGAAGCGGCCAAAGCCACGGCCATCGCAGCGGTCGCCGAGATCATGGCAAACACCTCGGGCCTGCAGCGCACCCTGGCACTGGCCGCACTGCTGGATTCCTACGCAGACCCTGATTGCGATCCAGACGACGAATGACCCGGACACAACGCTAAAAAAAGCGCATTATATCAATCTGCCATCAACGCATTCATCTGGATGGTAAACCTTGACCTGGACGTCAAATGCCCTTGGGCCTGCCGATTTCCGGAGTCATGAGTTTGAACATCCAAGACCTCAAGGTCATCCAAAGCGATCTGCAACGCACCGCCAGAGACCTGGATAGCGTTTCGCGCAATCTTGCCGGGCACCTGCGCTACCTGCAGCACTCCGTCAATACCCAGGACGCGGACGACGTCATCGTGCAAATCGAAAAGCTGCAAGCCTCGGTTGTCGACCTGCGCGACGTGGCGCAACGTCTGGACTGCTGATCAGTCGCGGGCCTGGGACAACGGCCTGGCCACCTGCTCCAGCGACTTGCGTTCCGCAGCCACGCCCCAGAGGCTTTGCACCAGCGCCGCCAACAGCATCAACCCCGCCCCGATCAAATAACCGATCAGCAGGTTGCCCCGGTCATGAGTTTCGATCAGCCGACCAAACAGCATTGGCCCGATAATCCCGCCCAACCCGGTGCCGAACGCATAAAACACCGCAATCGCCAATGCGCGAATTTCCAGAGGGAAGGTTTCGGCGACGGTCAGATACGCCGAACTGGCCGCTGCCGACGCAAAGAAGAAAATCACCATCCAGGCCACGGCTTGCTGGGTGACATCCATCAGCCCCTGCTGAAACAGATAACCGCTGATGGCCAGTAGCACCCCGGACACTGCGTACGTCAGGCTGATCATCACCCGTCGGCCAACCACATCAAACAGGCGCCCAAGCAGCAAGGGCCCGCAGAAATTGCCCAGCGCCAGAGGCAACACGTACCAGCCGATATGATCGGCGGGCACGTTGTAGAAATCAGTGAGCACGAGGGCGTAAGTGAAAAAAATCGCGTTGTAGAAAAATGCCTGGGCCGTCAGCAACGTCAGCCCCACCAGCGCTCGCTGTCGAAAAGTCACGAACAGCGTCTGGAAGATTTCCTTGAGCGGCGTGTGATCCCTGGCATGCAAACGCAAAGGTGGCCCCTGAGGTGCAGCCAGTTGATGGCCCTGGGCGCGCAGCTGGCTTTCAATCTGTTCGACAATGCGTGTCGCCTGCGCCGTCTGGCCATGGATCAACAACCAGCGCGGGCTTTCCGGTAGCCACAGACGCATGAAC
The DNA here is from genome assembly GCF_900601905.1 of Pseudomonas viridiflava. Lineage (GTDB taxonomy): Bacteria > Pseudomonadota > Gammaproteobacteria > Pseudomonadales > Pseudomonadaceae > Aquipseudomonas. Next base: position 285,708 of record NZ_UWFA01000383.1, on the reverse strand, counting down.
AGGATCAACAGCCCCAACACTGCGCCGATGCCGAAACACAGCCGCCAGCCAAGGTCACCGCCGATCCACTGCGGATCAAGAAGGATAATCGAACCGCCCGCCCCCAGCGCGGCCCCCAGCCAGAACGTGCCGTTGATGCTCAGGTCGACCCAACCGCGATAGCGCGCCGGGGTGAATTCCTGAATGGTCGAATTGATCGCCGTGTATTCGCCACCGATGCCCATACCAGTGAGAAAGCGGAACAGCAGAAAGCTTTCCAGGCTCCAGGAGAACGCGGTGGCGGCTGTGGCACCGACATACAGCAGCAAGGTGATGAAGAACAATTTGCGACGCCCGAGACGGTCGGTCAGCCAACCGAAAAACAGCGCGCCTAGCACTGCACCAGCGATGTAAACGCCACCGGCCAAGCCAATATCGCTGTTGGACATCTGCAGCGCCGGACTGGCTTTCAAGGCACCCGACACCGACCCGGCCAGCGTCACTTCCAACCCGTCCAGCAACCAGGTAATGCCCAGGGCAAACACCAGCAAGGTGTGAAACCGTCCCCAAGGCAGACGGTCCAGACGCGCAGGGAGATCGGTTTCGAATATCTGGCCCTGAAGGGAGGTGTCTTGAGTGGTCATCGGGCTCGCTCCGTGCACTGAACGTCAACGCCTCATGCATTCCTGGTGCGCCTGATTGGAATGCTGTCTCGTGGGACCGGCTGTCACACCCTGGTGGCCTCACATAAGAGCCCATTCTGCGACAAGGGGTTCAACTCACCCAGAACCACAGCAAGGTCAGGTTCGCCGCAGAAATCAGCCCGAATAACCCCCAAGCGGTCACCTGGACCAGCCGGCTGTTGACGAACGGCCCCATCAGCTTGCGGTCGCTGGTGAAGCGGATCAGAGGCCAGAGGGCGAACGGCAATTGCAGGCTGAGCACCACCTGGCTGAGGACTAACATCTTGCCCACCGAGCTGTCGCCCAGCCACATGACTCCGATCAGGGCCGGGATCAGAGCCAGAGCCCGAGTGATCAGACGCCGCTGCCAGCAGGGAATTCTGGCCTGCAGAAAGCCCTCAAGTACCACTTGCCCAGCGATGGTGCCGGTAAAGGTCGAGCTCTGGCCCGCCGCCAGCAAGGCAATCCCGAACAACACGCTGGCCACTGCGCCCCCCACCAAAGGGTCTAGCAGGTGGTAGGCGTCCTGAATTTCCACCACATCGGTGTGCCCGCTCTTGTGGAAAGCCGCGGCGGCGAGGATCAGGATCGCTGCATTGATCAGCAGAGCCAGGCTCAGCGAAGCGATGGTGTCGATCCGGGCGAATTTGATGGCACTGGCCTTGTGCGCATCGTCGCTGCCATTGACTCGGGTCTGCACTATTGAAGAATGCAGATAGAGGTTATGGGGCATGACCGTCGCCCCCAGAATGCCGATGGCGATGTACAGCGGCTCCTGACTGCTGAACACGTCCCAGCTGGGTTTGAGCCCGGCGGCAACATCGGGCCAGAAGGGTTTGATCAGAATCAGCTCGACGGTGAAGCAGGCACCAATGGTCGCAATCAGCCCCAGGACAATGGCTTCCAAGCGGCGGAAGTTGGCCCCCTGCAGCGCCAGCACGATCAGTGTGTCAAAGGCGGTCAGCGCCACCCCGGTGGTGATTGAAACCCCCAGCAACAAGTGGAAAGCCAGAGCTGCACCCAGTACTTCGGCAAGGTCGGTGGCAATAATCGACAGCTCCGCCAGCAGCCACTGCCCCTTGGCGATACGAGGGCGGTAGCGCGAGGCCGACAGCTGTGCCAGATCCCGGCCAGTGGCGATGCCCAGACGCGAGCAAAGGTTTTGCAGGACCATGCCCGACAAGCTAGCCAGCAACACCACGAACAGCAGCGCATAGCCAAACCTCGAGCCTGCTTCGATGGCCGTGGCCCAGTTGCCAGGGTCCATGTAGCCGATGGAAACCAGCAGGCCGGGCCCGACAAACAGCAACATCTTGCGCGCCAGCGAGGCGTTGGCAGGAATGGATACGGTGTCCGTCACGGCCGACGGGCAGAACGGTGCAGTCGCGGTATCGGGTAGCTTGAACGTCACGGGAACCAGGCAGGCAGCGGAGCGAAGCTTTATTTTAAGGTTTCGAGAAACATTCTGATACAACCATTAGCATCGGCCGCTTCGGGCTGCGTATGCGTAATCTGACGCTGGAGAATATCGCGCACCGTTAACCGTGCGGACAGGGGGAAATGCCGGCACGCTTCGCTTGGCGCGCCGACGGTTGTTGATCAACTCTGTATCCACTCGACGTTGGTGATTCCGAAATGCTCAGCGTAGGGTTTGGACACGCGAGGGACTTTTTCAAGCCGATATTTGGGAATTCGCGCGATCCCGGCATCAACACTCGCATGATGCCAAGCCTCAGTGTTATCCATGTGCTCTGCACTGATATAGAAGGACTTGAACGCGCCATTTAACAAATAATCGATTCGGTAATGTTTGTACTGTGACATGTCAGGCAACGGCTCCATTAATTGCTTAGTGCAATAGCTGACCCATCGCCGTTGAAAAAAATTCAGTCTTTTTTGCCGATCGACGACAAGTAGCGTCGAACTCGCCAATAGGAGGTATTAAACACTCAAATGGTTGATTCACTTCAGTAAAGCAGGCTCATCGAATGCCCAGGCGTCTGGCCAGACGATTCAGATCGGCGCGATCCAGGCCTGGCTCGGCTGCCTGGGCAGCGCCTCTGATGATCCGCAGTCCACCTGATGCTCCCGATCAGAGCCGACCCCTTGTAACTGTCCGCTCTGCTGCACGCGGAGCAATCTGGATTGCACCGACAGTGGCAGTTTGCCAGGCAGCGGTATCAGTGCCAGCAGCAGTGGGTTGGTCATGGCAACTGCGCTCCAAGGGTCAAGAGGCAGTCAATATGCTCTGCGGCCTGATTAAGAAAGCGCTGTATCCAGCGCCCCCGCCAGACGCTGAAATTCAGTGCTCAGCCTCGGTCCGCTGGCCCCGCTGTTTCAGGCCTGGACACCTGTTAAATCCTGGAAACATGAAATTATCAATCGAGGGGCGCCGCGCGACGGAAGTTTCTGACGCCAGCACACTGACGATCCACGCGCGGGTGTTTAATTTTATTGAGGTGGCGAATTCATTTTTCCGTTTCATAGTGCGCTCATCCAACAGGAGTGCATTGACATGGCCAGAGTTCAGGGAAGAGTTCGAGAAACCAATCCTCCTGATCCTTTAATAAGCAGCCCGCCCTTAGTTGTCGATCTGGACGGCACCTTATTGCGTTCAGACTTGTTGATGGAAACTGCGATGGCCTTTATTCGCAGCCGGCCATTGCAGGTTTTCAAACTGTTTGGCTGGTTATTGAAAGGCAAGGCCGCCCTCAAGGAAGGACTGGCGCTGGCCACCGACATTGATGTCGCTGTGCTGCCCTATGACGGCGAAATCATTGCGCTGATCCAGGCCGAACGAGCCAAGGGCCGGACGATCGTGCTCGCCACGGCCAGCCACGACAGCCTCGCGAAACGCATCGCTGACCACCTGCAGCTGTTTGATCAGGTGGTGGCCTCCAATGCCCAGCGCAACTTGTCCTCGCACAGGAAACGCGATCTGCTGGTCAGCCACTTCGGTGAAGGCGGTTTCGACTACCTGGGCAATTCCCGCGATGACCTGGCCATCTGGGGCGCGGCGCGGCATGCCATTGTGGTCAACCCCGAGCGGGGGGTGGAAAGCCGGGCCAAGGCACTGGGCAATGTCGAGCAGGTGATTCGCTCCAATACCTCGACCCTGCGCGACTGGCGCAAAGCCTTGCGCATGCACCAGTGGATGAAAAACGCGCTGATCTTCGTGCCGTTGCTGGCCGCTCACCAGCTGGGGTTGCCGCAGCAATTGCTCAACGGGGCCATGGCATTCGTCTTCTTCGGGCTGTGCGCATCCAGCGTGTATGTGCTCAACGATCTGCTGGATCTGGCGGATGATCGTCACCATTCCACCAAGCGCAAACGGCCTTTTGCCTGCGGCAAGCTGTCGATCAAGGCCGGGCTGGTCATCGTCCCCGTGCTGTTGATTGCAGCGTTCGGCGGTGCCGCTCTGCTGCTGCCCTGGCAATTCAGTGCCGTTCTGGGCGCCTATTATGGGCTGACCCTGGCTTATTCCCTGAGCCTGAAACGGCAGATGGTCACCGATGTCATCGTCCTGGCGATGCTCTACACCGCCCGAATCCTCGCAGGCGCGGCAGCCTTCAACCTGCCACTGACGTTCTGGATCCTGGCCTTTTCTATGTTCATGTTTCTCAGCCTGGCGCTGGTCAAGCGCTATGCGGAGTTGCGCGAAGCCCGGGCCAAAGACCTGCAGGACAAGGCACGCGGACGCGGTTATTACCCCGGCGATCTGGACATGATTGCCTCGCTGGGGGCTTCGTCCGGGCACCTGGCGGTAATGGTCCTGGCGCTGTACATCCATGATGGCTCGACTGCGGCGCTGTATGGCCACCCGCACGTGATCTGGCTCGCCTGCCCGCTGCTGCTGTTCTGGATCACCCGGGTCTGGATGCTCACCCATCGCGGCCTGATGAACGATGACCCGGTGGTGTTCGCCATTCGTGATCGCATGAGCCAGGCGGTCGGGGTGCTGTTCGCCATTGTGTTCTGGGTGGCCGCATGACCTCAGCTTTGTATTCATGGGGCCGTTACCCGAAGGCACCGCAGAGCGGCCATGCCTGCCAGTGGATCGACGGCTTGACCGAACACCTGAGCAGCGTCATCGACACCCACCGGACCAGTCTGCCGTACGGCAACGGTCGCAGCTATGGCGACAGCTGCCTGGCAGCCAGTGATCAGGTGATACACATGCTCAGCCTGGATCATTTCATCCGCGCTGACTGGACGCACGGCACCGTGCGCGTTGAAGCAGGCGTTACCCTGGCGGAAATCCTCGCTGCGGCGATTCCCAACGGCTGGTTTCTGCCGGTCACCCCTGGAACGCAGTTCGCCACCGTGGGCGGCGCCATCGCCAACGACGTGCATGGCAAGAATCATCATCTGCGCGGCACCTTCGGCAACCATGTGCTGCGCTTCGGTCTGTTGCGCCACGGCGAGAAAGCGCAGATCTGCTCGCCCTCGGAAAACGCCCGGATGTTCGCCGCCACCATTGGCGGGTTGGGCCTGACCGGGGTGATCAACTGGGCCGACCTGCAATTGATGCCGATCCGATCCAGCCAGATCGACAGCACGGTGGTGCGCTTTGCCAACCTGGCCGAGTTCTTCAACCTGTCTGCAGAGCTGGACCATCAGCATGAATACAGCGTGGCCTGGATCGACTGTCTGGCTAAAGGCGCCAATACCGGGCGCGGCGTGTTCATCGTGGGCGACCATGCGCGCTACGGTTCACTGGAGGTTGAACAGGCCAGTGCGTTGAAGATGCCGCTGACGCCCCCTGTCTCGCTGATCAACAACCTGTCACTGCGCAGCTTCAACTCGCTGTACTGGAACGTCCATCCCAAAAAGCGCACCGCCAGACGCAGCGCCTACACGCCGTTTTTCTACCCGCTGGATCGCATCCTGCACTGGAACCGCATCTACGGCCGCAAAGGCTTCGAGCAATATCAGTGTGTAATCCCCGAGGCCAACGCTGAAGTGGCCATGGCCGAGCTGCTCGGTGCGATTGCCGACTCCGGACAGGGCTCGTTCCTGGCGGTGCTCAAGCGCTGCGGCGATATCGCGTCGCCCGGGCTGCTGTCATTCCCCATGCCCGGCACCTCGCTGGCACTGGACTTCCCCCACAGCAGCGACCTGCACCACAGCCTGTTTCCACGGCTGGATGCGATTGTGCGAACCGCCGGTGGCCGTCTGTATCCGGCCAAGGACGCGCACATGAGCGGCAGCGACTTCCGCCAGGCCTACCCGGCCTGGGAGCGACTCGAAGCGCTGCGCGATCCCTCCCTGATGTCCCGCTTTTGGGAACGTGTGTCTTCATGAGACGAGAACTTATATGAAACGAGTACTGATCATTGGCGCGACGTCGGCCATCGCCACTGCCTGCGCCCGTTTATGGGCCAGCGAAGGCAGCGATTTTTTCCTGGTGGCGCGCAATGCCGACAAGCTCGAGCAGACCGCCGCTGACCTCAAAGCCCGTGGGGCGAAAGCCATCACCGTGCATGAAATGGACGCCACTGACCTTTCGGCACACCCCGCCATGCTGGAAAGCTGCCTGCTGGCACTGGGGCAGATCGATGTGGCGCTGATCGCCCATGGCACCCTTCCCAACCAGAAAACCTGTGAGCGCGACGTCAGCGTCGCCCTGCAGGAGTTTGCCAACAACGGCACCTCGGTCATCGCCTTGCTGACCTTGCTGGCCCAGCAATTCGAAACCCAGCGCTGGGGCAGTCTGGCGGTGATTTCCTCAGTGGCCGGTGATCGGGGTCGCCCGTCGAATTATCTGTATGGCGCCGCCAAGGCCGCCGTCTCGACCTTCAGCGAAGGCTTGCAGGCGCGGCTGTTCAAGGTCGGCGTGCACGTGCTGACCATCAAACCCGGCTTTGTCGACACCCCCATGACCAAAGGCCTGGCCCTGCCCGCTGCGTTGCTGGCGCAGCCGCAACAGGTGGCCGAACGCATCGTCGCCGGCATCGCGCGCAAGGCGCCGACGCTGTACACGCCGGGCTTCTGGGCGCTGATCATGTTGGTCATTCGCTCGATCCCGCAACCGGTGTTCAAGAGGCTCAACCTATGAACGAAGCGGTTTTCCTCTCCGGCTGGCGCTATCGGGCCGTGGTGCTCTCGGTGGTGCTGTCTGCGCTGGGCTACCTGGGGTTTTCCCTCTGGGGTGGCTGGGCAGCGGTGAGCAAGGCGGTCGGGGAAGTGGGGCTGATCGGCATCGGAATCGCGCTGTTCATGTCAGCGGCCAATTACGGCCTGCGCTTTGTGCGCTGGCAGGTCTATCTGCGCACCCTGGGTCACCCGGTGCCGTGGCGGCCGAGCCTGAAAATCTACCTCGCGGGGTTCGCCTTGACCACCACCCCCGGCAAGGCGGGAGAAGCGCTGCGCGGAGTGCTGCTCAAACGCTGGGGCGTGCCCTATCCGCAAAGCTTTGCGGCGTTTTTCAGCGAGCGGCTGTCGGACCTGTTTGCCGTGGTGCTGCTGACCCTGTTCGGCCTGTCGCTGTACCCGCAATCGCAATCGATGATTCTGCTTGGCCTGGGTCTGGTGGCCATCGGTTTGCTGGTGTTGTCCCAGCAACGTTTGCTGGCGACGCTGGCAGCGACCATCCCGGCCACGGGCGGCAAGTTGATCGGTTTGATCCGGCACCTGTTTGAAGTGTTGCTGGCGGCGCAACAATGCCATCGGCTGAGCCTGCTGATGGGGGTGACCGCTCTGAGTGTGGTGGCCTGGAGCGCCGAAGCACTGGCGTTCCACTGGATTCTCAACTGGATGGGTGCCGACATCGAGCTAACGTTTGCGGTATTCGTCTACGCCCTGGCGATGCTCGCCGGAGCCATCAGCTTCATGCCCGGTGGGCTGGGCGGTGCCGAGGCGGTCATGGTCGGGCTGCTGGTCTGGAAAGGCATGTCCAGCGCCGATGCGATTGCCGCCACCGTGTTGATTCGCCTGGCCACGTTATGGTTTGCGGTGGCCATCGGTGCCGTCATGTTGCTGCAGCTCAAGTCCGGCGGCGCAGTTGCCCAGCCGCCCCTTGAGCAGTCTGCATTAGATCAATAAGCCCAGGAGTCTTGCGATGGTTCAGGGAAGTAGCAGTGCATCTTCAACCCGTTTTGCGTTGTTCCTGCTGTGCGCGGCGATCGTCGCCAGCTTTATTGCCTCCAGCGGCCCGATCCAGTGGATGGACAACGGCATATTTCTCGCCGATGCGTCCGAGGGCCGATATTTCAGCGAGTCCCTGGGCCCGCTGGACCACCCGCTCTACCAGTTTTTCAACACCGTGGTATTTGAGGTGTTCGGCTCGTATGTGTTGAGCCTGCTCAATTCGATTTTGCTGATCCCTCTGGCCTGGATCGTCTATTCCCTGGCTCTCAACGTCGGGTCCAGTCGCCGCCAGGCGCTACTGGCGGCGACCGCGACGATCCTCGCCCATGGTGTGTTCTGGGTCTCGACCAAGGCCGAGGTCTACATTTTCCACTCGTTGTTTGTGCTGGCGGCGTATCAGGTTCATCTGAACCCGCGCCCACGCCTCGGTGTGCCGGGCCGCCTGTTCGTCATCGGCGTCCTCACCGGGATGGGCGCGGCGGTTCATCAACTGACCTTCGTAGTGCTGCTGCCGCTTTACCTGCACCTGTTGTACCAGTACCGCATCAGCACTCTGCTCACCGTGCCCGGCTTCGCGGCGGGCTTTTCGGTGGCCTTCCCGGCGATCGCTCATGACTTGCAATCGGGCATGAACATCATTGAAATCTTTCACCGCTACCTGACCGGCACCTCGGCGAAAGTCGCGCAAGCGGGTTGGGAAGGCAGCCTGTTGCGCTTCGACGACATGTGGCACGAGAAGAACTCGGTGTTCATCCTGCTGCTGTCGCTGATCGGCCCGCAACTGCTCGGGCTGCTGCTGTTTCCCAGGGACAACCGCTTGCGTCTGCTGTGGTGCGCGGCAATGCTGAACTTCGTGTTTGCAGCGTCCTACAACGTCACCGACCGCTTTACCTTCTTCCTGCCGGGGGTCGCTTTGCTCAGCATCATCGGGGTGATGAAACTGCAGAAATTGCTGCCCATGACGCCTGCCGCAAAAGCTCTGATGAACCTTTCGGTGCTGAGCGCTCCGGCCGCAATAATGTCGGTGTACGCGCTGTACGCCAGCGGGTTGATCAAATTGCCGGTGCACACTGAAGCACTGCCCTTTCGCGATGACATCCACTACTTCATGGTCCCCTACCTCCCCGACCATTCCGCCCGGCAATTCGCGCGCAGCTATGAGCAGAGCGTGCCGGCTGGTGCGCTGATCATCGCCGACTGGACCCCCATGGGCGCCCTGCGCTCGGCCCAGGCCAGCGGAGAGCTGCAAAACCGCACCCTGCTGATGTGCGAAGCCGTCGCCGACATCCAGGTCTACCTCAACGGCCCCGGTGCCTTCCTGGCCCGAACCAGCTATTGCGGCATGATCGGCGAACGGTTTGAGTTGAAGGGGTCGACGGTGGGGTTTGCGTTGCGGGGCAAGTGAGGCCCCAGATTCAATACCGCAGTCCTACGGGAATGTGTGGGCACCCCCCTGTATGTGGCCAAACCCCAAACCCGTGGGAGCAAACTTGCTTGCGAAGGCTATCTAACTGCCGATGGAAAATACGGCGACTGCACTGGCCTATTCGCGAGCAAGGTGGAGCGCCACCCCGGTCGCTCCCACGGGAATACCACAATCTGTAGGAAGCAAGTTGTTGGCCAGACGGTGAGTCTGTGCTGTCAGGAATATCGTCTCGCGAACAAGTTCGCTCCTACACGACTCCTACGGCTGCCAAAGCGTCTTGCCACCATCGAGTTTGCGATCGAGAAAACTCGCGGCGCTGATCAGGGCCAGGTGGCTCAGAGCTTGAGGGGTGTTGCCCAGGTGGTGGCCGTGGCTGTCGAACTCTTCGGCGTATAACCCGAGCGGGTTGGCGTAGCGCAGCAGTTGCTCGAACTCCAGATGCGCCTGCTCGACCCGCCCTGCACGCGCCAGGCATTCGACGTACCAGAATGAACAGGCGGTAAACGCGCCCTCCTCACCTGCCAGGCCGTCGTCGTGGTCGTCATCGTTGCGATAGCGGTAGACCATGCCGTCGCGGACCAGGGTCGACTCAATCGCATCCAGCGTCGCCAGCCAGCGTGGATCACTGGCGCCGACAAAGCGCACCAGCGGCATCAAGAGCATCGAAGCGTCGAGGTTGCGACTGCCTTTGTATTGCACGAAGTGACCCAGCTCAGCGTTCCAGAAGTTCTTCCAGATATCATCGTGAATCGCCTGGCGCTCTTTGTCCCAGCGGTCGAATGGCGCGGGCAACGAGCGCTTGAAGGCCAGACGCAGTGCGCGGTCCAGCGCTACCCAGCACATCAGCCGCGAGTGCAGAAAGTGCTGGTCACCGCCGCGCATTTCCCAGATACCGACGTCTTTGTCCCGCCAATGCTCACACACGTAATCCACTTGCCGCGTGGCATGCTTCCATCCGTCATAAGAGATGGCTTCGCCGTATTTATTGGCCAGATAGACCGCATCCAGCAACTCGCCGTAGATATCCAACTGCGTTTGCTGGTAAGCCTCATTGCCGATGCGCACCGGCAACGCGCCGCCATAGCCGGTGAAATGATCGAGGTGTTCTTCAGGCAACTCTTCACGGCCATCCAGGGCGTACAGGATGCCGAGCTTGTTCGAGGTCTCGCTGCAATCGCCCAGACGCCCGCGCACCCAACGCATGAAGTCGTTGGCCTCGTCGGCATAGCCCAGCCGCATGAAGGCATAGACTGTGAACGACGCATCGCGAATCCAGCTGTAGCGGTAATCCCAGTTACGCTCGCCGCCTGGCGTTTCGGGCAAGCCAAAGGTGGCAGCGGCGACGATGCCGCCGTGCTTGCGCGAGGTCAGCAACTTGAGGGTCAGGGCCGAACGGTTGACCATTTCCTGCCAGCGGCCACGGTAGTCGGACTTGCTGCTCCAGCGCCGCCAGAACTCCAAAGTGTCGCTGAAATAGCGCTGACACTGACCGGCACTGACCTGCGGATCGTCAATCCCGCCCAGAATGAATTCCAGGGTTTCGCCTTGCTTCAAGGTGACTTCGGCAACAGCGGTCTGCCCGACGACACTGAGCGGCGCAGTGCCTGAAAGACGCATGCCGGGCTGGCCCTGAGCTTCAAAGCAGACGTCCTCGCCTTGCAGGGTCACGTTCATGTCGGCTCGGCTGTAATCCAGACGGACCCGGCAGCGAAGGCGAATCGTCGCGCTGCCATAGCGAACATCGACACGACGCACGACACGGGGCAAGTCGTCGACGTTATCGCCTACGGGCATAAGGTCGGTGATTTCGACAACTGCTTGCTCATCAATCCAGCGGGTCTGCAGCACATTGGTGTCGGGCAGGTAAATCTGCTGGCGCCGTGCCTCGGGCAGGTCGGGGGCAAGCTGGAAAATACCCGCCTGATTGGTGTCCAGCAATGCGCTGAATATCGACGGGCTGTCGAAATCGGGCCAGCAGCAGAAGTCGATACTGCCGGTGTCGGCCACCAGCGCGGCGCTGCGCATATCGCCGATGATGCCGTGATTCTCGATGGGGTTTTGCGCTTCTTCCGGGAAATCAGCCATTGTCGCGGAACTCCGGGTACAGGCTCATACCGCCGTCGATGAACAACGTGGTGCCGTGTACATAATCAGACAGGTCAGACGCCAGCCAGACCACCGCGTTGGCGACGTCTTCAGCTTCGCCCACCCTGCCATAAGGAATCAGCTTGAGCAGTTCGGCTTGTTTATCGCCCGCCATGGCGTCTTTATTGATCGCAGTGCGGATCGCACCCGGCGCGATGCTGTTGACCCGGATACGCTGCTCGCCGACTTCCTGGGCGATGCTGCGCATCAACAGGTCAACCCCACCTTTGGAAGCCGCGTAATTGGCATGCCCGGCCCAGGGAATCAATTGGTGTACCGAGCTCATATGGATGATTTTGCCCATGGCCCGGGAAACCACCGGGCGCAGGCCCTGCTGGATGAATTGACGCAGCGCGGCGCGGGCGCAGAGGAACTGGCCGGTCAGGTTGACCTCAATGACCTTGTTCCAGTCCGCCAGGCTCATGTCGACAATCGCCGCGTCTTTCTGCAGGCCGGAGTTGGCCACCAGAATGTCCAGGCGACCGAAGTGTTCCAGGGTTTTGCTGAACAGCCGTTCGACGTCTTCTTCCTTAGACACATCTGCCTGGACGGCGAGAGCCTGACCGCCCGCAGCAATGATCTCGGCGGCGAGCTTTTCAGCAGGTTCAGGTTGCGAGTTGTAATTGATAACCACCGCCGCACCCGCCGCCGCCAGGCCCTTGGCAGCCGCCGCCCCGAGACCTGAGCTGGCCCCGGTGACCAAAGCGACTTGTTGTTCCAGTGAAATATGCATGGATTCGAGCCTCTTGATCAGCATGTAGAGCTGACCGGTGGGGCTTGGATGAAGTTCATTCAGGCAGGTTCGCAGCGGCTGGATTGGAATGCCTTTTATGTGGGAGCGAGCTTGCTCGCGAAAGCAATGTTCCTGCCCTCAGAAATTTTTCGGATGTCACGACCTCTTCGCGAGCAAGCTCGCTCCCACAGGTAATCACCGCTCCCATAGGTATCGTTTCGCCTGAACGGCCGCATCGGATCAGCACCCGATTTGCAGCCTGACGCATGCAACTGATAGCGTGCCAACACCGAGCTCAAGCCTTCCGCGGACCGCTACCCCCATGAACCGAAACGAATTGCGTAAGGCCGACATCAATCTGATGGTGGTGTTCGAGACATTGATGCAGGAGCGCAACGTGACCCGCGCTGCCGAGAAGCTGTTTCTCGGCCAGCCCACCATCAGCGCTGCGCTCAACCGGTTGCGGGCTTTGTTCAATGATCCGTTGTTCATCCGCGTCGGTCATCGCATGGAGCCTACCGCCAGAGCGCAGGAGATCATCCACCATCTGTCCCCCGCGCTGGATGCAATGTCCATGGCGCTGAGCCTGACCCGCGACTTCGATCCCGCCAGCAGCGACATGACCTTCCGCATCGGCCTGTCCGATGACGTCGAGTACAGCCTGTTGCCACCCCTGTTGCGCGCCATTCGCCAGGAAGCGCCGGGGGTGGTGATCGTGATCAAGCAGGTCAACTACTGGAATGTCTCGGAGTTACTGATGGCCGGGGAAATCACCGTGGCGGTCTGCCTGACACGGGAACTACCGGCCAACGCCAAGCGTAAACTGCTGCGCTCGGTCAGACCCATGGTGGTGCGCGCCGACCGATCAGACACCCCCATGAGCCTGGACGAGTACTGCACACGCCCGCATGTGGTGGTGTCCCATGTGGCCAACATCAGCAGCTTCGCTGACGAATGGCTCGATGCCATTGGCCGCAAGCGCCATGCGGTGCTGTCAGTCCCGCAATACAGCACGCTGCCTGCGCTGATGGCTGGCACGGATCTGCTGTGCAATCTGCCGGATCATCTGACCCTGGCGATGGCCAGCACTGGACGTTTGTTTGGCGAAGCGTTGCCGTTCATCACGCCCAATCTTGAGCTGTCGATGGTCTGGCTGAGTGTGATGGACACAGATCCGGCTGAGCGCTGGCTGCGTAAAAGACTGGAAGAATTCATGGGAGACCGAAGCACGGTCTCCCATGTTGTCGAGGATCAAGCCTGAGAATCAGCCGAAACGACCGGTGATGTAGTCTTCGGTCTGAGTCTTGGACGGCTTGGTGAAGATGGTGTCGGTGTCGCCGTGTTCGATCAGTTCACCCATGAACATGAACGCTGTGTAGTCCGAGCAACGCGCGGCCTGTTGCATGTTGTGGGTCACGATGATCACGGTGAACTGCTCTTTGAGCTCGGTGATCAGTTGCTCGATACGACCGGTAGAGATCGGGTCGAGTGCCGACGTCGGCTCATCCAGCAACAGCACTTGCGGGCGCAGCGCGATGGTGCGAGCGATGCACAGACGCTGTTGCTGACCACCGGACAGGCCAGTGGCGCTCTTGTTGAGCTTGTCTTTGACTTCGTCCCACAACGCAGCGCCACGCAGCGCTTCTTCCACGCGGTCTTCCATTTCCCGACGCGACAGCTTTTCGTGGTGCTTGATGGCATACGAAATGTTGTCGTAAATCGACATAGGGAATGGCACCGGCTTCTGAAACACCATGCCGACGTGGCTGCGCAGGCGGTTCATCGAGTAGCCAGGGGCCAGAATGTTCTCGCCATTGAGCAGCACTTCACCCTTGGCTTCCTGCTTGGGGTACATCGCGTAAATGCGGTTGAACACGCGCAGCAGGGTCGACTTGCCGCAACCCGATGGACCGATGATCGCGGTGATGCGTTTTTCCGGGATGATCATGTCGATGGATTTCAGCGACTTCTGTTCGTTGTAGAAAAACTCCAGACCACGAACTTGAATCTTGGTTTTTTCATTGGCAAGGGAAAGGTTATTCATCAAGACGCCCTATTGCGCAAAAGAATTAAGCGGGAAGCGAGGCTGAGAACCAGCACGAACAGTGTCATGACCAGGGCGCCAGCCCAGGCCAGAGAGTGCCAGTCGTCGAACGGGCTCATGGCGTACTGGAACACCACGACCGGTACGCTGGCCATCGGCTTGAGCAAATCGCTGCTCCAGAACTGGTTGCCGAACGCGGTAAACAACAGCGGCGCGGTTTCGCCGGTGATACGCGCCAGCGCCAGCAGGACACCTGTCACCACACCGGCCTTTGCGGCACGCAGCACGATCTGCAGGGTCAGTTTCCATTGCGGCACACCCAGGGCCAACGCGGCTTCGCGCATGGTCGAAGGCTGCAGCTGGAGCATTTCATCGGTGGTGCGAACCACCACCGGGATAACCAGCAGGGCCAGGGCCAACGCACCGGCAATCGCCGAGAAGCCGACCTTGTGATCCGTCCACTCATTGAGCGGCAGAATCACCGCGGTGTAGACAAATAGACCAAGCACGATGGACGGCGCCGACAACAGAATGTCGTTGACGAAGCGCACGGCGTTGCCCAGCTTGGAATAGCGAGCGAACTCGGCCAGCCAGACGCCAGCCATCAGGCCAATCGGCGTGCCGATCAACAGGCCGATGCCGGACATCAGCACGCTGCCGTAAAAGGCGTTGGCCAGACCGCCTTCAACACCCGGCGGTGGCGTCATGCCGCTGAACAGACGCAGGTTCAGGGCGTCCACACCGTTGACGATAGTGGTCAGCAGAATCCACACCAGCCACAACAGACCGAACGCCGTGGCGCCGCAGCTGAGCACCATGGCTGCCTTGTTCTTGAGGTCGCGAACCCGGTACAGGCTCTCGTTACCCGTCACATCCTTACTCATAACCCCTCCTTGCGGGACAGACGCGACAGCATGATGCGGGCCAGGGCCAGCACGATGAAGGTCACCACGAACAACAGGAAGCCCAAGGCAATCAGCGACGAGCGATGCAGGTCGGTGTAAGCCTCGTTGAACTCGTTGGCGATGACCGAAGCAATCGAACTGCTGGGCATCATCAGCGACGCCGAGAACTGGTGGGAGTTACCAAGGACGAAGGTCACGGCCATGGTTTCACCCAGTGCGCGCCCCAGACCGAGGAAGATCCCGCCGACCACCGCTGAGCGGGTGTAAGGCAGGACGATGTCCCAGACCACTTCCCAGGTCGTGCCGCCCAGGGCATACGCCGATTCTTTAAGCGTGGTAGGCACGCTTTTGAATACCTCAACCATGACCGAGGTAATGAACGGCGTGATCATGATCGCCAGCACGATACCGGCGGTCAGCATGCCGATACCCAGCGGCGGTCCCTGGAACATCGGACCAATGAAAGGCAGTTCGCCCATGTTTTCGTTGATCCACGGGGCAATGTGCTCAGCCATATACGGACCGAACACGAACAGGCCCCACATGCCGTAGATGATCGAAGGAATACCCGCCAACAACTCGATCGCCGAAGAAATCGGCAGTCGCAACCATGGCGGCGCTACTTCGGTCAGGAAAATCGCAATGCCGAAGCTCACCGGAACGGCGATCAGCAAAGCCAGAAAAGAGGTCACCAACGTACCGTAGATCGGCACCAGTGCACCAAACTTGCCTTCGACCACGTTCCACTCGGTGCTGGTCAGAAAACCAAAGCCGAAGGTCTGGAATGCAAGGCTGCCGCCCCACAAGGTCGAGAGTGCGATACAGCCGAGCAATACCAGAACCAGCATTGCAGCCCCGCCCATGGTGCGCTTGAACCAGCGATCATGACGTTGATCACGAGCCGCTCGGCGCTCACCCTCGGAGACGGAGGCAGGGATCGCAGCGGACAAATATTGGGTGTTTTCAGTCATCTTGGGTCCACTCGCAAAGAAACCCTGTCATCGGGCAGCGATGACAGGGGTGAGCCGGAGAAACGTCGAATTACTTGGTGAATTCAGTTTTCCAGTAGTCTTCAACCTTGGTGACCAGGGCTTTGGGCAGCGCTACGTAGGACAGCTTTTCAGCTTGTTGCTGACCGTTTTCCAGGGACCACTTGAAGAAGTCGAAGGCAGCAGCGCTTTGCTCAGCGTTCTTGGCCTTCTTGTACATGATGATCCAGGTCGTCGCGGTGATCGGCCATGCGGCTTCGCCCGGCGCGTTGGTCATGATCAGGTTGAAGTCTTTAACGCTGTTCCAGTCAGCAGTATCAGCGGCAGCGGCGAACGCTTTGGCGTCAGGCTTGATGAACTTGCCGGCGGCGTTTTTCAGCTGGGTGTAAGACAGTTTGTTGGTCTCGGCGTAGGAGTGCTCAACGTAGCCGATCGAACCTTTGATCTGCTTCACGTAGGCCGAAACACCTTCGCTACCCTTGCCGCCCACACCGGCTGGCCACTGAACAGTCGAACCGAACTTCAGTTCTTTAGCCCACTCCGGGCTGACCTTGCTCAGATAGTTGGTGAAGTTGTAAGAAGTGCCCGAGCCGTCCGAACGGTGAACAACGGTGATGGCCTGATCTTTCAGCTTGTCTTTGAGCTCAGGGTTCAAGGCAACGATGGCTGGATCGTTCCACTTCTTGATGTTACCCATGAAGATCTTGGCCAGGGTTTCGCCGTCCAGCTTCAGCTGGCCTGGCTCGATGCCTTCAACGTTGATGATCGGCACGATACCGCCGATCACGCTTGGGAACTGACCCAGGCCGCCTGCAGCCAGGTCTTCAGCGGACAACGGAGCATCCGATGCGCCGAAGTCTACGGTTGCTGCCTTGATCTGAGCGATACCGCCACCGGAACCGATCGACTGGTAGTTGATGCGGTTTTTGTTGTCGTTGCTTTTGCTGTAGTCCTGAGACCACGCAGAGATAACCGGAAATACGAAACTCGAACCAGCGCCTGTTACGTCAGCCGCGTGTGCCATGCCACTCAGGCACATCGAAGCGAGCAGAACCGACAAGCGTTTTTTAGTCAGCAGAATCACGGCGATACCTCAACAAGGGAAATGTGGTGGCCCATCCATGGGAAGGCCCGATGCGGATTTAAACCCTCCAATGTTGCGGTTTCATGACAATCAGTCGAGTTAGGTCTTTCATTGACGATTTTGTACGCCTTGGCTTACATCCCAAACCCTCGAAAATTCAGGTTTGGCGCAATAAAATCGGTGGTTTTAGCGGTTTTGAAGAACAACCTGGACATAGTAGCTCTAGGCCATCAATCCTCCATTTGTATCCGCTTACGGGCGATATGCCATTGGTCGGGCGGTGCGGCACCTATTCAACGGCCGCACACACCAATCAAAGGTAACGCCCCAATAATGGAGATTGACCTCATGATCAAGACCAGATTAACGGCCATTACGCTGGCCAGCCTGCTGACAGTAGCGACCGGTTCGGCCATGGCAGGCTCGACCGGCCCGACCAACCCGGTGGACACCACGCCGAAAACCCCGGCTGCCGGCATGGAGAAAAATACTGACGGCACCACACCGGGCACCAAAGGCACCAGCCCTGGCACCAAGGGTATGGACCCGGAACCTAAAACCGGCACCGAATCCGGTTCGGGAGGTGGCATGACCAACGACCAGGGCATGGGCGGCAATGGCGGTGGCCAGGGCGGCAGTGGCTCGGGTGGTTCCGGCAGTGGCGGCGCGGGCGGTGGCGGCTGACAAGCCACAGGCTCGACGTGACAACACAGCCCCGTAAGAACGGCATCAGCCGCGAGCGACCGTCCGGCCGGAACAGTCTGCATCTAATGTCCCGGCCCCTCGCGGCTGAAGCCGCTCCTACGACGAAGGCGCAAATCCGCGGGAATCCGTAGGAGCGGCTTTAGCCGCGAGCGATAGTCCAACTCAATAGATATGCATTCAATGTCCCGACCCCACACAGCTGAAGCTGTTCCTGCGTGAAGTTCAGCGAGTTATTGAAGACTGTCAGCGCATATGTCTCATCAAAGAAACAATGGCAGCAGCAAACGCATCAGTAGTTTAACGTTTTAAACCGACTGTCAGAAACATCCAGTAATCCATGCATGAGCAAGACCTGAAAGTGGCACTTTCCAACTCTGCTAGTAAGCTTGGCTTCTTGTGAAGTGACGTCATGTTATTTGCCGTGGTCGCCTGACAACAGCAAACAACTTAACTAACTCAAGGTGAAGCCATTATGAAAGTGATGAACATGACTTTAATCGCACTGGCAGTTATCGCGGCCAGTCTTCCTGACGCGCTGGCAGAACCTTTTGTCAGCGATCAAAGGGAAGCCAATGGTTTCATGGAAGATGCCAACGCCACGGTCCTGTTGCGCAACTACTACTTCAATCGCGATGGAAAAAACGGCAGTGGCGATCGTCGTGACTGGTCACAGGGAATCAAGGGCAACTTCGACTCAGGCTTTACTCAGGGGACTGTCGGGGTCGGGGTTGACGCTTACGGCTGGTTCGGGCTCAAGCTGGATGGCGGCGCAGGTTACTCCGGCACGGGCAATATACCCGTGGACAGCGATGGCAGCCCCGAGAGTAACTTCAGCAGCGCGGGCGCTGCACTGAAAATCCGGCTCTCCAGAACAATGCTCAAATGGGGCCAGATGCAACCTACCGCGCCAGTGTTTGCAGCAGGCGGAACCCGACTGTTTCCGCAAACAGCCACGGGCTTCAATTTACTGAGCAGCGAAATTGATGGCCTTGATCTTGAAGCCGGTCACTTCACTGCCGCCAACGGGCCGAATCATACCGATTCCGACGGGGAGATATTCGCCACTTACGCCAATGTCACTGCTAACAGCGTGGACTTCATCGGCGGCCGCTATGCAGTCAATGACGCCCTATCGATTGCCTTGTATGGCGCTGAGATGGAAGACATCTGTCGCCAATATTACGCCAACGCAAACTACGCCTTGTCACTGGCCAATGAGCAATCCCTGACAGTGGACTTCAACATTTACCGAACCAACGATGAAGGCTCGGCCAATGCCGGAGACATCAGCAACACCACCTGGTCATTGGCTGGCGCCTATTCATTTCTCGCCGGGCATACCTTTACCCTGGCGTATCAACAGGTGCATGGCGACGAGCCGTTTGATTATGCAGGGTTTGGCGATAACAGTTCGGGCTCTAGCGCCGACTCGATCTTCCTCGCCAACTCGATCCAGTATTCGGACTTCAACGGCCCCGGGGAGAAATCCTGGCAGGCGCGTTATGACCTTGAAATGAGCACCTATGGCATGCCGGGTTTGAGCTTCATGGCGCGCTACGCCAACGGCAAGGACATCGACGGCAGCAAAATGGCCCTCGACAGCCCTTATCGCGCCTACGGCTATGGCGAAGACGGCAAGCATCACGAAACCAACCTGGAAGCCAAGTACGTGGTTCAGCAAGGCCCGGCCAAAGACCTCTCGGTGCGCCTGCGCCAGGCCTGGCATCGCGGCAATGCCGACCAGGCCGAAGGCGACCAGAACGAATTCCGGGTGATCGTCGACTACCCGATTTCGATTCTTTGATGGATGGCTCTTGAAAACGCAGAAACCGTGGGAGCGAGCTTGCTCGCGAAGGGGCCGGAACAGCCTGAATATCTCCTAAGCTGAACCGACGCTTTCGCAAGCAAGCTTGCTCCCACAGACTCGGTGATTAGTTTGCGACAGCCCTACCTGATGGCCTCGACCGGCACTTCCCACTGCACATAACAGACCACAACGGGCATACCGTGCTCGGCACAGAAATCCAGCCAGCGTAGCTGGTTGTCCTGAAGTTTGTCGCCGGGCCCTTTGACTTCGATCATCCGGTAGCGGCGTTGGTCCGGGAAGAACTGGATCAAGTCCGGCATGCCGGTGCGGTTGGCCTTGATATCCAGCAGCAGGCGACGAAACCAGTGCCGCAGATGTTCGACCGGCAGGCAATGCAGCGCCTGCTCCAGCAACGGTTCCGTCAAAGCACCCCAGAACACGAACGGCGACTGCAAGCCAGACTTGCTCCGGTAGTGGTGGCGGATGGTGTATTGCCAGGCATCGCTGTCGAGCTGAGCCAGGCAGGCATCGAACAGGTCGGCGCGGCGTTGATAGAAGTCAGGGCTGTGCAAGTCACTGGGGCCGGTGTGGAACGGGTGGAAGAAGGCCCCCGGCAGAGGCGCGAAGATTGCTGACCAGCACAACAACCCGAACAGGGAATTGATCAGTGCATTCTCGACGTAATGCACCTCACTGCCCTCCTCGGCCAGATGCTGCCTGATCAGTTGCTCGACGCTCAGATCGGGCCTGGGCGCCAGCCGCACATTCACGCGCTCGACCTGGCGTGTCATCCGTCGTGCCTTGCCCGGCATACCGAGCTTGCGCTGCAATCGCGGCTGCACCCGTAACAACTGCTGCACTTCGGCGGGACTTTCCGGCGCCGCCTGCGCGAGTTCGAGCAAGGCCAGGGCGCCCGCATAATCCTCGGCGCGCTCCAGCACCCGGATCCGCCGGGCACGGGCACCAGGGTAATGGCTGTGCTGGTAAACGCTCAGGGCCAAGGGCCAATCCTGCAGTCGCTCGGCCTGCTGCCCCAACTGGAACAGGCTTTTGGCGCGGCGCATCTGCAGCCACGGGTTGCGAGTCTCGATGGCCAGGGCACGTCGGGCCAGTTCGGGCAGCGGCGCTCCCTCGTCCAAGGCTTCACGGCATGCATGCAGCTCAAGACAAACGTCGATGTCGGCGCGTTGCACGATGGCTCGGGAATCAGCGGAAAACTCGACCTTCTCGTAGCGATAAACGCCAAGGTCGGCGAGCACGAACTCCGACCACTCCTGGTACAGATTGCCGAAATACAGCAGCCGCAACCGATCACAGATGGGCATGACGGTCAGGGCGAAAATGGTTTCATCGAACCCGCTGTACCAGTCCTGCAGTGCTTGTGCGGTGGGATGCAGTGGCTGTAGCGCGCTCAGCCATTCGTCCTTGCGCTGCGTGACCCGGACTCCGTGGGCGCGGAAGCAGGCGGCGAGTTCAGCCTTGCGCAACAGCACAAACAGTTGTTCAAGGCTCAACGCCGGACGCGGGTCCACCCAGCCGTTTTCCAGCAGCGGCTGCACCGCGAGCAACGTATCGCCCAGCTCCGCATAACTGAGCTTGCTGGCCCGAAACAGCGACCCTTTGCGCATCACCATGCGCACCAGCAGCCCCTGTGCCGCCTGCGGCAGGCTGGCAAACGAGACAATGAAGTGGCGCTCCTGCTCTTCGAGCAAATCGTCATAGCGCCGGGCAATCCAGTCCAGCACCTGGCGAAAGTTTTCGAGGTAATAAAACGGGTTTTCGAGAGGTGACGTGTTCACTGCCAGATTCACGCAACGGCCAGACATGGCGCCCAAGCATACTGGTTATCCGTACAGATTCCAGCGCTCAGCTCAGTGGCCTGATAAATGGTCCGCGGCGGCTGGTGGACCGAAGCGCTAGAATCGGCGGATACCAGACTTACCCGGAGATCATCATGCACATCACCACCAACCCCCGGGTCTACCTGGCAGGCTTCGATGTGTTTCGTCAGGACGCCATCGAGCACGGGCAACGCCTCAAAGCGTTATGCAGCACCCACGGCCTGGAAGGTTTGTATCCGTTCGATAACGAGGTGGCCAGCAACCTCAGTCCGCAGGAGACGGCTGACGTGATCTGCTCGATGAACATCGCAATGATCCGGGGTTGTGATGCCGTACTGGCCAACCTGAATGTATTTCGCGGCCTGGAGCCGGACTCAGGCACTGCATTCGAAGTCGGCATGGCCGTGGCGCTGAACAAGCCGGTCTGGGTGTACTTTGATCCGGTGGATTCACTGCGGGACCTGGTCCCTCATGATCTTGATGGCTGTGATCGGCAGGGATACGTAGTAGAGGATTTCGGCCTGCCGCGAAACCTGATGCTGGCTTGCACCTGGGCGGGGGCCAGTTCCAATGTGGAACTGGCGGTTGAGGCGTTGGCGATTTACCTGGCCAGACATACACCGCACCTGTAGGCGCTGCCGCAGGCTGCGAAAGCAATAATCCCGGCACACCTCAATTCGCAGCCGGCGCCAGCTCCTGCAGGTGTCTGCGCACCCACTCAATTAACCGAAGACGATCCCACATCGCTGCTGAAAATCGGGTCCAGCTTGTCCGAGTCGCTGAATTCGTCCAGGCCCAGCACGTCGAGGTCCAGATAGCCTTCCGGATCAATGTCCTCATCGGCGTCTGCGTCGTTCAACGGTGACTGATCGCCACCGAACTGGTAATCGGTACAAGCAAAAAACTGTAATGAAGCCAGGTGCGTGTCGAACTGTGTCGGTGCCTGCATCGTGCGATTCTCCAGAATGTGTTTCAAAGACGGCCAAGCGCCAAGGCTAACCCGCCTCGCCCCTAAAAAGCAGCTACCCCGTGTCCACTCCAGCTCAAAAATTCTCCGCTGCTCTCATGCAGCATCTGCACCATGGCTTGCGCTGCGGGCGACAGATATCCCCCTTTGCGCACGGTGCAGCCAATGGTGCGCTTCATGGTGGTCTGCTTCACGACCACCTCGCGCAAGTGTTGCATGTTGTTGCCGAACTCCAGGGTTTCCCTGGCCGTGAAGCTCAGGAGACTGGTGCGCTCGATCAGGCCGGGCAGCAACGGGATAGAGTTGGCTTCGATCTGCACCACCGGCAACGGCAACTCCTCGGCAGCGAACGCCTGATCCAGCCATTTGCGCGACGACACCCCCGTGGGCGGCAACACCCAGCGATAGGTGCACAAGTCAGCCATGCTGTAACGAGTCTTGAAAATCGGATGGTCCTTGCTGGCAATGACCACGGCCTCATCCTTGAGGATGGCGAAGCTCTGAAACTGTTCGTCGTCAGTGATCAGCGCGCAAATGATCATGTCCAGTTGCCCGGAGCGCAGCGACTCGCGCAGCAGGTCGTCCTGGCCAATAACCATTTTCAGGGTGATGTCCGGCGTGCGTTGCAATAATGCCGAGGTCAGTTTCGGCAACAAATATTCGGCCATGGTCGCCGCGCAACCGACGCGGATATTGCCCACTGCGCCGCTGGCGAAATCGCGCACCTCGCGCTGGGTCTGGGCAATGCTTTGCTGCAACACCTTGCCCCTGGCTTGCAGCAACTCACCCACCGGCGTCAGCTTGATACGTCGTCCATCGCGCTGAAACAGGCGCGTGCCGAATGACTCTTCCAGGCGCTGGATGCTTTTGGTCAGCGCAGGCTGGCTGCGGTTGAGCTTCTGTGCCGCGCGACCCAGGTGGCCCAGCTCGGCAATCGTTTCAAAATAGGTGAGATCGCGCAGATCCATAATCTATCAACCAAAGTTATCAATTCATGATTATTAGAAAATAGACTTGATCGATTGATGTGTCGATACTTTCGCCGTACGGACGTCCTGTCTCGTCCGCCCCTGGAGCCTCACCGTGTCCCGTGCTGCCGGTTTTTCCCTGCATACCCTTCCCAGACCCTTGCAATGGCTAGGCCTGATCGTGCTCGCCGGCGCGGCGGGACAACTGCTTAAATTCGGGCAGCTGCCTGCGGCGCTGTTCCTCGGGCCGATGCTGGTGGCCATTGGTTTCGGCGTGATGGGCGCCACAATACGTCTGCACAAAAACCTGTTCCGGTTGGGTCAGGGCACCGTCGGCGTGCTGATCGCCCACTCGATGACCGTGGCCGTACTGGTCACCGCCTTGCATTCCTGGCACGTGATGCTGTTTGCCACCGCATTGACGGTATTGCTCAGCGCGGTGGTCGGCCTGGGCCTGGTGCGCTTTGGCGGGATCGCTGGCAGCACCGCCGCCTGGGGCACTTCACCTGGCGCGGCATCGGCGATGGTCGCCATGTCCGAAGACTACGGCGCAGACTCGCGAGTGGTCGCAACCATGCAGTACGTGCGGGTGGTCTGTGTGGTGATGATCGGCGCGATCGTCAGCCGCTTGATCGGTATCGAGGGTGGCGGCACCGAAAACCACAGCGCCGATGTCGCACTGCAAGGCATCAACCTGCTGAATTTCGCCTTGAGCCTGGCGGTGATCGTGTTTGGCGTAGTCGTCGCCAACAAAATTCCTGCGGGTGCCTTGATGGGGCCACTGCTGATCGGCGGCGCCCTGCAACTGAGCGGGCTGCTGCAGATCACCCTGCCGACCTGGATGCTCGCGCTGGCGTATGGGTCGATTGGCGCCTACGTCGGCCTGCGCTTTGATCGCCCGACCATCGCTTATGTCTGGCGACGCCTGCCCGCGATGATTCTTGGCTCGCTGATTCTGATCATGCTCTGCGCGCTGTCGGCCTGGCTGATTGCGGTAATGCTCGACAAGGACTACCTGTCGGTCTATCTCGCCACCAGCCCCGGTGGTCTGGACGCCATGGCGATCATCGCCATCGATACCCATTCGGACGTGGGTTTCGTGCTGGCCATGCAGACATTGCGGCTGATTGGCGTGATCCTCACCGGCGCCTTTCTGGCCCGTCAGATCATCCGCTTGACGGATAAACGCCTGCCGTCACACTGATCATTGAATCTTGCCGCTCGACGCCTCTCGAACCTATAACCGCCGCTGGTTTGAGAGGACGTGATGAGTACCGTGAAAGTCGCCACCTTTAACATCAATGGCATTCGTGCCCGCTTGCCGATTCTGCTGAACTGGCTGGAGCGCGAGTCGCCGGATGTGGTCTGCCTGCAAGAACTGAAAGCGACGGACCTGGCCTTCCCCATCAATGAAATTCGCGACGCGGGTTATGGCGCCATCTGGCAAGGTCAGACCTCCTGGAACGGCGTGGCGATTCTGGCCAAGGGCATGGAGCCACTGGAAATCCGTCGCGGTTTGCCACGCAATGAAAAGGACACCCAAAGCCGCTATCTGGAAGCCGCCGCTCATGGGCTCATCGTCGGTTGTCTCTACCTGCCCAATGGCAATCCCCAGCCAGGGCCGAAGTTCGATTACAAGCTGGCGTGGTTTGAAAAGCTCATCGAGCATGCGGCATCGCTGTACGCCAGCGGTCACCCGGTGGTGTTGGCGGGCGACTACAACGTAGTGCCTACCGATGAGGATATTTACAACACCCGATCATGGCTCAAGGATGCCTTGTTGCAGCCGCAAAGCCGCGAGTGCTTCCAGCGGCTATTGAGTCAGGGCTGGACCGATGCAATCCGCGCCTGCTTCCCGGACGAGCGCATTTATACCTTCTGGGATTATTTTCGTAATCACTGGAAGACCAACTCGGGGTTGCGCATTGATCATCTTCTGCTCAATGCCGAAACCAGCGCTCGGCTTCAATTGGCGGGCGTTGACCACTGGCCTCGTGATCAGCCACACGCCAGTGACCATGCGCCGACGTGGGTTGAGCTGGATATGGCGGGGTGAATGGGTTCGCGAGGTTGGCGCATAGCCCTGTAGGAGTAGTGCTTGCTAGCGATGATGTGGTGTTTGTGTAGATAACCATGCTTATCGCAGGCAAGCACCGCCCCCACAGGTTATTCAGCCGTCAGGCTCCGCAATCAACCTCCCCATCAAAAACCTGCCCCCGACGCACAACAAAACCCGGTTCAAGAATGGCTCCCGGCGCCAGCACTGCATTGGCGCCAACCCTGGCCTGATCACCGATCAACGCCCCAAACTTGTCACAACCAGTGGCAATCAACTGCCCGTCGATATTGACCAGGACTTCTTTGTCAGCGCGTTCATTCCGGTAATTGCAAACGATACTGCCCGCCTCCAGATTAACCCCGCAACCCAGAATCGAATCACCGACGAAGTTGAAATGCGCCAGCTTGCTGCCTCTGAACACAAATGAGGTTTTAAGCTCCGCGCCAGGGCCAATAATGCAGCGCTCATCTACCCAGCAGCCGCCGCGCAGATACGCACCACTGGCGATAAAACAATGGGCTCCGATGATCAGGGGCCCCTTGAGTACCGCGCCCGCCTCGACCTCAGCGCTGCGATGCACCGCGATATCGTCGACGATCTCATACTCATCGGCCGACAACCCGGTCAGCAGTTGCCTGACAATCTGCGGCGCCTGCGCCACCAATTCCCAGGGAGCAAGGGCACTCCAGGGTGCCAGAGATGAACCTGAAAACTCACTGATGTACTGATCAATCCGAACCAAAACACACTGCCTTATCTATTAAACCAAGCCATTGAGTAAAGACCATTCAACCCATCGCCGCCAATGCGCTGGCCAGGCTTGGCGCCAGAGGCAGCACCGGCAGCAGCGTCGCTTGATAGGCATGATAGAGGTCCGGCTTACCCGCCCAGATATCGGCGCTGGGCAGATTCTGTGGGTTCAATTCGTGATGCCAGCTGCCCAGCTTGCGGTCGATGAAGTGGGTTTCATTGAATTCCCAGAAGCAGCGGTACCAGTCCTCGTACTGTTTCTCATCGGTGCGCTGCAGCAACGCCGCCGCTGCGGCCGCCGCTTCGCAATGCACCCAATGCAGACGATGGCGCACCACTGGCTGTGTATGCCAATCCAGGGTGTAGACAATGCCCGGCAGGCCGTCGACATTCCAGGCGTCGCGGCAGGCGTTGGCGAACAGCTTGCGCGCATCGACCAACAGCCAGGTCGGGGTTGCCAGCCTGGCGCGCTGACGTGAGGCTTCCAGATGCAACAGCAACCTGGCCCACTCGAATGCATGGCCTGGGGTGGTGCCATAGGGACGGAAGCCATCGGCGCGGTTGTCGTGGTTGTAATCGGGTAATGGCCGCCAGCTCTGGCTGAAGTGCTCGATCACCTGATGATCATTGGCAGCGGCGTGGCCATGGATGACCCGCTCGACGATGCGTAATGCGCGGTCCAGCCATTGCGCGTCACCCGTGACATCGGCCAGAGCCAGAAAGGCTTCCACGCTGTGCATATTGCTGTTGGCGCCGCGGTAGCTCTCCTCCTCGCTCCAGTCCCGGGCGAAGGACTCGCGCATCGCGCCTTCTTCTTCACTCCAGAAGCGGGCCTGAATCACCTGGATCGCATCGGACAGCAATTCTTGCGCTCCGGGGCGTTGCGCCACTACAGCGGAACTGGCCGCCAGTGCAACGAAGGCATGCAGATAGGCTTGTTTGTCGGCCTTTTCGCCTGCTGCCAGAGGCGCGCTGAACCAGCCGCCATGTTCGGCATCGCGCAATGGCCCGGCCAGCGCCGCCAGACCGTGATCGACCAACGCTGCGAAGCCTGGGATGCCGCGTACATGGGCCATGGCAAAGCTGTGGGTCATGCGCGCGGTATTCATGGTTTCGGCGCGAGCGTTATCGGCCAGCACGCCGCGCTCATCAAGGTTGCCAAACCCCTGGGGCAGCCGGGAGGCCCTGGCGAAATCGAGCAGTCGATTGCCTTCGCCCGCCAGCCACTGCTGGTGACCGGCCGCACGCAGCCAACTGCTGAAGAGAGTGTTCTTATTGTCCATGAAGCTGTCTCGCCTCTGTCATTGAGCAGAGGCGAATCATGCCCGGCGCACCCTGCCGACAGCAAGGGCGCCGAGCTACAGCGTTGGACGATCAGACCTTGAAGCGCGCCACCACCTGATTCAGGTCACCCGCCAGACGCGACAGCTCGTTGCTCGACGCGCTGATCTGGTTGGCGCCCTGGGTCGACTGCATCGACAGGTCACGAATATTGACGATATTGCGATCCACCTCCCGCGCCACTTGAGCCTGTTCCTCGGCGGCGCTGGCAATCACCAGGTTACGCTCGGAGATCTGATTGATCGACGAGGTGATGTCGGTCAGTGATGCCCCGGCGCCTTGGGCCAGAGTCAGGGTTTCGTTGGCCCTGGCGCTGCTGGTCTGCATGGACTCCAGGGCCTCGGCAGAGCCGCTGCGCATGGCGCTGACCATCTTGTCGATTTCCAGAGTCGACTGCTGCGTGCGATGCGCCAGCGCCCGCACTTCGTCGGCCACCACGGCGAAACCGCGGCCCGACTCCCCTGCCCGTGCCGCTTCGATCGCCGCGTTGAGGGCCAACAGGTTGGTCTGTTCGGCAATCGAGCGAATCACATCCAGCACCTTGCCGATGTCCTGGGATTGATCCGCCAGATTCTGTACCAGTGCCGAGGTGGCTTGAACATTGGTGGTCAGGGTCTGGATCGACTGCACCGTCTCGACAACCCGGGCCTGGCCAGCCTGGGCGGAGCGATTGGAGTGGTTAGAGGCATCGGAGGTGGACACCGCATTGCGCGCGACTTCCTCGACCGCCGAGGTCATTTCGTTGATGGCGGTGGCCGCCTGGTCGATCTCGGCATTCTGTTGATGCAGCCCGCGATAGCTGTCTTCGGTAACCGAATTGAGCTCCGTGGCGGCAGAAGCCAGCTGGGTCGCGGAGCTGCCAATGTGCTGCATGGCGGAGCGAAGATTACCCTGCATCTTGTCCAGCGCAACCAGCAAACGGGTGACTTCATCACTGCCGTCGACGCCGATCTTTTGGGTCAGATCACCATTGGCGACGTGCTCGGCTGCGGTGACAGCGACTTCCAGCGGCCGCACGATACTGCGGGTCAACAGCAACGCCAGGCCAACAGTGCCCAGACCGGCGATGATCACGAAGATGAAGACGATGTTGCGTGACTGCTCATATTGCGCCTCAGCTGCCTTGCCTTCGGCGTCCACGCGCTGGACATAGAACTCGCCCAGATCTGCCAACTGCTTGCCGGAGCCGTCAACGATGGTTTTCATGTCCACCAGCAGCAACTTGTTCAACGCTGCGCGATCGTTTTGCGCGGCAATCACAAAAGATTGATCCAGGGCTTTCTGATACTGGCCAAGGGTCACGCGAAACTGATCATCGAGGACCTTTTCTTCAGGGGTATCGACGAAGGACGAGAAAACATCGAGCTTCTTGTTCAGGTCCGCGTTACGCACGTCCAACTGGCTGCGATAGGTCGCAATGTTCTTCGGGTCCGGATCAAGCGCCATACGCAGGGAAATAGTGCGGATGCGCAGCATGTTTTCACGGATGTCATTGACCACCCGCATGCTCGGCATCCAGTTGGTTTCGACCGCCACCTCGCTTTCGCGAATCGCCGACATCTGCGTCAGGGCGAACCAGCCCAGCACAGCGACCAGAAGGGAAATCAGCGTAAAGCCAAGACCGGCACGCCGGGCGATGGTCAAATTGCGTAGGTTCATGCGCAAGCTCTTTTTTATTGGGCAGAAAGGGGTGAGCAGTAAGTTGTAGGACAACCTTACGTCTATCGACTGCGATCTGCCCTTCTTGAGGTCACGAGCGTCAAAGCGGCCAATTATTTCCAGTCATTTCCTGATGCTTGGGAATGCGTCCGACGAATGCCAGGGCTCAACTGCGCGATCTGCTTGTCTAGAACTTGAGAAACGCAACTACCTGCGTGTCATTTCGGCTAAATCAAGGGAGGTCAGCCATGCATCTGGAAGGCTCATGCCATTGCGGCGAGGTCGAGTTCAGCCTCAACAGCGCGCATCCGTACCCTTATCAACGCTGCTATTGCTCAATCTGTCGCAAGACCCAGGGCGGTGGCGGCTACTCGATTAACCTGGGCGGCGACGCCAGGAGCCTCAACGTCAAAGGCCGCGAGAACATCGCGATCTACCACGCAAAAATTCGTGAAGACCATCACGTGCGCACCAGTAGCGCCGAGCGGCACTTCTGCAAGTTGTGTGGCAGTGGCTTGTGGCTATTCAGCCCGGAGTGGCCCGAGCTGATCCACCCCTTCGCCTCGGCCATCGACACCCCGTTGCCCACTCCACCGGAACACACCCACCTGCTGCTGGATTCCAAGGCGTCGTGGGTGGAAGTGAGTGTGAGAGAGGACGACAAAGAGTTCGAGGGTTACCCGCAGGAGTCCATTGCGCAGTGGCATGAACGATTGGGATTGGTGCGCTGATGAAGGGTTGAGCGTACGCCAGCCCATCACACCATTTCAGAAATCTCGATCAGATTCAGATCCGGGTCGCGCACATAGACTGAGCGAATCGGCCCGGTTGCCCCGGTGCGTAATACCGGCCCTTCGACTATCGGCCAGTTGCAGGCCTGCAAGTGCTCAATCACCTGTTCCAGCGCAATAGAGGCCATGAAGCACAAGTCCAGCGCGCCGGGCACTGGCAAATGCGCCTTGGGCTCGAACTCCGCACCCCGAATATGCAGGTTGATCTTCTGCGCGCCAAACCTGAAAGCCATGCGCCCGGAACCGAAGGTCTCCAGTTGCATGCCTAGCACACGGACATAGAAATCCTGGGTGGCGTCGGCGTCTGTGGCGGTGAGAACCAGGTGGTCAAGGTGATCGATCATGGTGCGCTCCTGAAAGGTCGGTGCAGACGATTACTTGTGCGGTCAAGAGGTTATGCGAACCGGGCCTGCCTCACAACATCGACCTTGTCGGCTGAGAATTTTCTTCCCGAAACATTTCGCTTGGTTGGACGCTGGCCGTGACAACCTCCTCCATGGCACAGTGCTTGCGTTCTTTAAGCCGTTGCATGTATCGCGAAACATCCCCTCCTGAAGAGAATCGCTCTTGGCCAGACCCAGAATCCTTTGCCTGTTCCCTGCCTTGTTGATGCTCCAGTCCTGCAGCTTGCTGGCCAGTGCCGACAAGCCATCGCCCAGCTTTGCCGACTATCGTCAGCAGACCCTGAAGACACTTGAGCAACGGCGCAGTTTTCAGACCGCCGATCATACTGCTGAACTGCAGTGGAATGGGCCACAGGAATGGCGTCCGGTGGGTCAGCCCAAAAGCGGGATTCTTCTGGTGCATGGCCTGGGGGATTCACCCTGGTCGTTTCATGATGTTGGCGCCAGACTGGCCGCTCGGGGCTTTCTGGTGCGCACGGTGCTGTTGCCAGGGCATGGCACGCAGCCCTCGGACATGCTCGACGTCACCCTCAAGCAATGGCAGAACGTGGTCCGCGAGCAGGCGCAGACTTTGAGCCGGGAAGTGCCCAAGGTGTACCTGGGCGGTTTTTCCACCGGCGCGAACCTGGTGCTGGATTACGCCTATGACCACGATGAGATTGCCGGGCTGGTGCTGTTCTCACCAGCGTTTCGCTCGGACAGCGCCTATGCCTGGCTGACGCAATGGATTTCGTGGGCACGCCCATGGCTGGCCAGCCCGAACGACCCGCTGCGTCCGCTGCAGACTCCGCTGCGTTATCTGAACGTGCCCACCAACGGGTTCGCGCAGTTCTATCGCAGCAGCGTGCTGGCGCAGAAACGCCTGGGGCAGCGCAACTACGACAAGCCGGTCTTCGTGGCCATAACCCAACACGACTCGGTGCTGGACACCGGCTATGTGCTGGACAACTTCAACCAGCGCTTTACCCACCCCGCAAGCCGCCTGATCTGGTACGGCGACAGCCCCGCCGACGCCGCGAAGACCCCGCGCGTACTGGTTCGCAAGGATTACCTGCCTGAGTACCGGATCAGTCAGTTCTCACACATGGGGCTGCTGTTTTCTCCGGATAATCCGCTCTATGGCGTCGACGGCCAGCAACGCATCTGCTGGAACGGCCAGGAAACCCCGGACATGCAGCGCTGCCTGGCGGGCGAATCGGTCTGGTATTCGGACTGGGGTCACCGCGAGGCAGGCAAAATCCACGCCCGCCTGACCTTCAACCCTTATTTCGAGTGGCAGTCGGCGGTGATGATGGAGGTGCTGGAGGATGCGGGGCTTGATGATCCGTCAGTCGCCAGGTGAGGTGTCGGATTTGGGGGATCGGCTTTAGCCGTGAACAGGTCGGCAAATCGACTGCATAGATGTCGCAGCAATTACGCCTTCCCGG
The DNA here is from genome assembly GCF_900601905.1 of Pseudomonas viridiflava. GTDB lineage: Bacteria > Pseudomonadota > Gammaproteobacteria > Pseudomonadales > Pseudomonadaceae > Aquipseudomonas. Next base: position 253,912 of record NZ_UWFA01000383.1, on the reverse strand, counting down.
CTAAGCCGGTCCCACAGATACACGAATCCGGACCTTCACTCCACCGGCGCCAATCGCTCGCGGCTGTTGCTCAGATGCGTCCACATGGCGGCACGGGCGGCGTCGGGGTCCTGGCGGCGGATGGCGGCGAGCAGCGCCTCATGTTCCAGATTGGCCAGGTAACCATGGCGCGCAAGGTTGGCACCCGCACGCTCGCTGGCATTGATCCGGCTGCGGGGAATCACCGCGCTGCCCAAGTGCTGCATGATTTCGGTGAAGTACGAGTTGCCGGTGGCTTCGGCAATCAGCAGGTGGAAACGCTTGTCTGCCTCTACGCAGCTGTCTTCAGTGGCTAGCAGGTTCTGATAGTCATCCAGCGCCTGACGCATCGCTGCCAAGTGTTCGTCAGTGCGACGTAACGCAGCCAGCGCCACGGCCTGGGTCTCCAGGCCCATACGCAACTCAATGATGTCGCGCACGCTGGCTGCGGTTTCGACCTTGAGGTGCAAGCCAGTCTGATTACCACGTTCGAGCACGAAGGTGCCCACCCCATGATGGGTTTCCACCAGCCCCGAGGCCTGCAACTTGGAAATCGCCTCCCGCACCACCGTGCGGCTGACGCCATGCTGGCGAACGATTTCATTCTCCGACGGCAGTTTTTGCCCTGCCGCAATCTTGCCCAGCAGGATGCGTTGGCTCAGGTCTGTGACCAGGTCAGTGGCCAGGTTGTGTTGTCTGCGCTTCGGGGCTGGCCGGGTGGGGTCTTGCATCGCGGATGTCCTGAAAAAGCCAATGATCTTGCGCAGCCAACGGGCAGCCGCGCAGTGCGGCAAATACTAACACCGCATGGTCAGAGCTTGTCAGACAAGACGCCAATCCACTCGTCTAGCTTGTATGACAACGTGACCGTGCGACCAATGCGCTGATGACGGCAAACCTGCGCAGCCTGAGCTTCGGCAGTCACCCGGTGCGGACTGACGCATAACTCGGACAAGTGAAATAGATATCGTAACCACCTGTTTTTATTCAAATAAATTAATGATCAAACAGGTTGTCCACTTTCATGACGGGGACGGTTCAAGCAGATGAATACCCGCTAAATAAAGTTTGTAAATGAATCCGCGGGGGGTTGCGCAACCGCCACTCACTTGTATGATGTCTATCAATACGAGCATCCAGACCTGCTCACTTTTGATCCTGCGACGATTATAAAAAAGGACAGCCAACCATGAATCAGAATCTGCACCAGGCACCCGTGATCACCAGCATGCAAGTTATCCCGGTGGCTGGCCACGACGACATGCTGCTCAACCTCAGCGGCGCGCATGGCCCTTACTTCACGCGCAACATCGTGATCCTGCAGGACAATGCCGGGCACACCGGCGTTGGCGAAATCCCGGGCGGTGAACGCATTCGCCAGACCCTGGAGGATGCCCGGCAACTGGTGGTCGGCAGCCCGATCGGCACCTATCAGAAGATCCTCAACGATGTGCGCAAGGCCTTTGCCGAGCGCGACTCCGGCGGACGCGGCCTGCAGACCTTCGACCTGCGCGTGACCATCCACGCCGTGACCGGCCTGGAAGCCGCCCTCCTCGACTTGCTCGGTCAGCATCTGGATGTGCCGGTCGCTGCCCTGCTGGGCGAAGGTCAGCAGCGTGATGAAGTGAAGATGCTTGGTTATCTGTTCTATGTGGGCGACCAGAGCAAGACCAACCTGGCCTATCGCCGTGAACACGACGCCGACAATGACTGGTTCCGCGTGCGTCACGAAGAAGCCCTCACTCCGGACGCCGTCGTGCGCCTGGCTGAAGCCGCGCAGGCGCGCTATGGCTTCCAGGATTTCAAACTCAAAGGTGGCGTGCTCAGCGGCGACGCGGAAATCGAAGCCGTTACTGCCCTGGCCGAACGCTTCCCCGAGGCGCGCATCACCCTGGACCCGAACGGCGCCTGGTCGCTCAAGGAAGCCATCCGCCTGTGTCGTGATCAGCATCATGTCCTGGCGTATGCCGAAGACCCGTGCGGTGCGGAAAATGGCTATTCGGGCCGTGAAGTCATGGCCGAATTCCGCCGCGCCACCGGCCTTAAGACCGCCACCAACATGATTGCCACCGACTGGCGTGAAATGGGCCATGCGATCCAGCTGCAGTCCGTGGACATTCCGCTGGCCGACCCGCACTTCTGGACCATGCAGGGTTCGGTACGGGTTGCGCAGATGTGCAACGAGTGGGGCCTGACCTGGGGTTCGCATTCCAATAACCACTTCGATATCTCGCTGGCGATGTTCACTCACGTCGCGGCGGCTGCGCCGGGCGACATTACCGCCATCGACACCCACTGGATCTGGCAGGACGGCCAGCGCCTGACCAAAGCGCCCCTGCAAATCGTCGGCGGCTGCGTGCAGGTACCGAAAAAGCCAGGCCTGGGGGTCGAGCTGGACATGGATCAGGTGCACAAGGCCCACGAGCTGTACAAAGGCATGGGGCTGGGTGCCCGAGATGACAGCGCCGCCATGCAGTTCCTGATCCCTGACTGGAAGTTCAACAACAAGCAACCGTGTCTGGTGCGCTGATGTACCGAGGCGTTGAACACCCTAAGTGAACGATGTGGGAGACTCCAGTCGGCCTGCATCGTGAGGCCGGTTTTAGCCGGGAAGGCGGCATTTCTGACGAGCCATGTGCAGAGAGCGTTGCTACCTCTTCCCGGCTAAAGCCGGTCCCACGCCTGTACGCGTGAACTACATCTGAAGATTTGCCAAGCTGGCAGACGGCGCGCAACCCCCTTGCGCGCCGTTTTTTATGGTGGCTCGCCTGCGTGCTATAAGGTTCGTCATCTCCCGTCACGAAGCCCTGCCATGTCCCATATCGCGCATACCCATCCTCGTCTGAGCATCGCTGCCGCACTGGGCGTAGCGAGCGGGATCGCGGCGGCTGTCCTGTTCCCGCATTTTTCTGCCACCAGCAAATGCCTGATCGCCTGGAACGTCGGCGTGTGGATCTATCTGTTGTTGATCCTGGTGCGCACCTTTCGTACCAATGCCGCCGACGCCGAGCGGATCTCGATGATCGAAGACGAAAACGCCGGCCTGGTGCTGTTCACGGTCTGCGTCGCGGCGCTGGCGAGCCTGGCGGCGATCACGCTGGAACTGGCGGGCAGCAAGGCGATGACCCACGACGACCGGGCGCTGCATTACGCTTTTACCGGGCTGACCATCGTTGGCTCATGGCTGGTGACCGGGGTGATCTTCAGCCTGCATTACGCCCGCCTGTTTTACACCTGGAAAGGCAAGGAACCGGCACTGCGCTTTGCCGATGGCCAACGACACCCGGACTATTGGGACTTTCTGTACTTTTCGTTCACTGTGAGTGTGGCCGTGCAGACCTCCGACGTCGGTGTTGCCACGCCTGGCCTGCGCAAAATCGTCCTGGCGCAGAGCCTGATCGGTTTCGTTTTCAACACCGCGATCCTGGGTTTCTCGATCAATATTGCCGCAGGGCTGTTTGGCTAGCGGGCAATCTGGCGCTAAGGTTGCGTCACACCCCCTATAAAAGCGCTTCAAAAGGCGAATCCGACATGACGCAAACGCAAATCGCAGTGCTTGATGACTGGCAATCCGTCGCCAGCACAGTAGTGGACTGGTCCGTGCTCGATGGCATTGGCCAGGTCAGCTTTCTGCACGAATACCCCGCCGACACCGACACCCTGGCCGCGCGCTTGCAGGGCTATGACGTGATCTGCGTCATGCGCGAGCGAACAACCTTTGATGAGGCGCTGCTCAGCCAACTGCCGCACCTCAAGTTGCTGGTCACCGGCGGCATGCGCAACGCGGCGATTGATGTGAAGGCCGCTGCACGGCTGGGCATTCAAGTCTGCGGCACCGAGAGCTACAAGCACGCCGCGCCCGAATTGACCTGGGCGTTGATCATGGGCCTGACCCGCAATCTGGTGGGCGAAGCCCATTCATTGCGCGGGGGCCAATGGCAAATCGGCCTGGGCGGCGATCTGCACGGCAAGACCCTGGGCATCCTGGGTCTGGGCAGCATCGGTAAATGGATCGCCCGCTACGGTCTGGCATTTGGCATGAAGGTTATCGCCTGGAGCGAAAACCTCACCCCGCAAGCTGCCGCCGAGTCCGGCGTGACGTACGTCAGCAAGCAGGAGCTGTTCGAGCAGGCGGATACTCTGTCGATCCATCTGGTGCTCAGCGACCGCAGTCGTGGGCTGGTCGACCAGCAGGCGCTGGCCTGGATGAAGCCGACCGCGTACCTGATCAATACCGCTCGCGGTCCGATTGTCGATGAAGCGGCACTGATCCAGGCCCTGCAGCAACGCCGCATCGCCGGTGCCGCACTGGACGTGTTTGCCATCGAGCCGCTGCCTGCCGAACATCCGTTCCGTAGCCTGGACAACGTGCTCGCCACGCCGCATGTGGGCTATGTGACGCAGAACAACTACCGGACGTTTTTCAGCCAGATGATTGAAGACATTCAGGCCTGGGATGCGGGTGCGCCGATTCGGGTGTTCGGCTGAGAAGCATATGACGAATCCGTGAAAGCGAGCTTGCTCGCGAAAGCAATCATTCAGACAAAAAAATGTGGCCGATGCTACCCCTTCGCGAGCAAGCTCGCTCCCACAAAGGTCTTGCATCAGCCGCCAGAAACGGGAGTTTCACGATGCCCCCATTCGACCTCGACAGCGTCCTGCTGGTCATCGACATGCAATACGATTTCATGCCTGGCGGCGCACTGGCAGTGGCGCAAGGCGATGCGCTGGTGCCGTTGATCAATCGCCTCGGGCAACAGTTCCGGGGGGTGGTGATCACTCAGGACTGGCATCCGGCGGGGCATATTTCGTTTGCGTCCAGCCACAGCGCACGCGTGCCGTTCGAAGTCACCAGCCTGCCTTACGGCCCGCAGACGCTGTGGCCGGATCACTGCATCCAGGGCAGCCATGGCGCGCAGTTGCATGCCGAACTGGACCTGCCCCACGCGCAGTTGATCCTGCGCAAAGGCTGCAATTGGCACATCGACAGCTACTCGGCCTTTCTCGAAGCCGACCGCCTGACGCCCACCGGCCTGGCCAGCTACTTGAAGGAACGCGGTGTAGAAAAGGTCTTTGTGGTCGGCCTGGCACTGGATTTCTGCGTAGCCTGGTCGGCGCTGGATGCCAGGGCCGCAGGCTTCACCACCTATGTCATTGAGGACGCCTGCCGCGCCATCGACATGAACGGCACGCTGGACAAGGCCTGGCGGGACCTGCAAACAGCCGGTGTAAACCGCATCCAGAGCAGCGAATTGCTGAACGGATGACAGCACCGGCGACGGCGGTGCTGTTTACCCGTGGAAGATTCCATGTCTGCTCGCAAGCGGACGTGGGACCGGCGTCAGCCGGGAAGGCAGCATTTCACACGCTACACATCGCGCGGCTGTACTGGCGTCTTCCAGGCTGAAGCCGGTCCCACGTCGTCGATGCTCAACGCTCACGTTTGAGGCTTTGCACCGCCAGGTCCAGAGCCTTTTGCATGTCCAGGCGCGCCGAGCGGCCGATGTTCTTGTCGTCCAGCTGATAATTGCGCTCCGAAGGCAAAATCGGTGCGGTCAGGTCGTCGGCGTCCATCGGCTCGAAATCGAAATTGCCACCGATGGGCATCGCGCTGCGGCGCAACAGCATGCGCAGTTGCTCAGGAGTCAGCTGCGGGTTGATCGACAGCATGGCTGCGACAATTCCGCTGACCATCGGCGTCGCGTAGGACGTGCCGCAATGCACCGCGCCCTGCTCGCCCGCCACCAGCGTCGAGGCGCGGGTGCAGGCGGCGGCCATGATGTCCACGCGGCTGTCGACATTGGATGACGCTCGCTTCTCGACGTAGGCCGGGTCGTCGACCGGCAGGTCGTCGTCCTTGCTACGCTGATGCCCGCCGACCACCAGCAACTGCTCGGTGATGAAAGACGACGGCAAGCGATACTCATCGGTGCCGGAAAAGGATGAGCCATTACCCGCCGAATTGATCACCACCACGTCCGGGTGCTCGCGCCGCAACCAGAGGAAGAATTCTTCCAGCAGCTCTTCATAACCGGACATCGCCAGGCCGGAGCGAATCAGCGAATCAACTTCGTCACCGTCGATGTTTTTCGCTCCGACCCGGTGCAACCCCCAACTCCAGTTGATGACGCGGGCACCGTCCTCGACCAGGTTGACCGAGGCGGCGATGTTGGCCGTGATCCCGGCGTCCGAGTTGCGCTCGACAATCACCTCAAAACCCTGGCTGACACCGTCCAGCGCCCGCAGAAAACCGGTATTACCGCCATTAGCGGTATCGGCGGCGAGTATCCCGGCCACTGTCGAGCCGTGCCCATCGGGCTTCTTCGCGTCGCGGGCGTAGAGACAGGTGCGCGGTTTGCCGGACTTGCAGTCGCCGAGATAGTCGGCGAAGTCAGGTGCATCGAAATCCACTTCACGCTCGATGATGCCAATGCGGATAGGCACCGGCTTGATCGGCGAGGTTTTCGCAGGGATCCTACGCTGGTAATAATTGACCGCGTCCATGAACCGGTTCGCTGCCCATTGCTCCTGAGTGGGCTTGGGCTGCTTGCCGTCGCTGGGGGCGGCTTCGGCTTCTGGCGCTTGACTGATCTGCGGCTCAGCGGCAGATTCCTCGACCACCACCGCATCCACGCTGACTTCGCTGCCAATGCGCAGCACCAGGGCGTCGCGGTGTATCAGGTCCTTCACCGGCAGGCGCAACTGGTAAGTGTTGAGCGGCGCAATAGAACCAACCACTGTCGCGCCGAATTTACGGGCGATGCGCTCGGCTTCCTCGGCGCCCTTGAAGCGTTCTTCGATGATCACGCTGACCAGGTCGACATAGCTGGTCAGGCCGTCCATGTTTTTCGCCACTTCCTGCGGCGTTGCCGCCAGCACGTGACTGCCCGCCATACTCAACCACACCGCGTTGCTGCTTCGGCCATCCTGCTCCAGCCACAGCGGCCCGCTGCGCCAGTCGGCAGCATTGAGGCGCAGCTTGAGCTGCTGGCCATCGCGTTCAAGCAACGACTGCGGCAGCGGTTTGCCGTCCAGCTTGAGCTGCATACCTTCCGGCCCGAGGCCGCGCATGCCCACGCAGAACGTCTGTTGTTCGCGCCCTGTCAGGTCGTCACAGCGTTGCAGGCGCTCGACCCGCAAGGCTTCTTCGGCCTGTACAAAGGAAATGCTCGCCAGAGCGGCTATGAACGCGGGGAACAGGGTACGACTGAGCATGGATCATTCCTGAGGGACGCAACGATAGCAGTCTGACTGCCTCGCCGCCCTAGGGTTCAGGAAGCGCCGAGCGCGAAATCCCTGAGCGTGTCGCCCTCCATGCGGTAGCGCACCCATTCGTCCTGCGGCGCAGCCCCGATGGATTTATAGAACTCGATGGCTGGCTCGTTCCAGTCCAGCACGCTCCACTCGAAACGGCCGCAGCCGCTGTCATGCGCAATTTTCGCCAGATGGCGCAGCAGTTTTTTGCCCGCGCCCACGCCGCGATGTTCCAGGGAAACGAACAGGTCCTCCAGATACAGACCCTTGCGGCCCTGCCAGGTGGAATAGTTGAAGAAATACACGGCAAAGCCGATGGGTTTGTCGTCGAGCAGGCAGATCAAGCCGTGAGCCGGTGAGGCTTCATCAAACAGGCTACGCTCGATATCAGCCACGCTGGCCAGCACTTCATGCTCGGCTTTTTCATAGAGTGCAAGCTCGGTAATAAAGCCCAGAATCACCTCGGCATCGGCTCGGGTGGCTGGACGAATGTGTACGCTCACGAATGGCTCCTTTTAATTGAACAATCGGCGGGGTTCAGCAACGAACGACCTGCGACGAATTGTGTCTCAACCAGCAGCCCGGCGCAGCATTAAACCGTCTACGCCCTCACTCGCATTAAGGAAGTTGTATGGACGATAACGCAGCAGGCAGGACACCGGGGTTATCCGCTGAGGAAGAGCGCGAGGTGGACGAGAACCAACCGCCCCGCGCCGCGGTATTGCACGAGACCATTCGCATTCAGGGCGACCACGAACTTGAGCGCAGTATTGCGGCATTGTGGTGGTCGGCACTGGCGGCCGGCCTGACGATGGGCCTGTCGTTGATGGCCATGGGATTGTTCAAGTCGCGCCTGCCGGATATCGAGTCCAGTCACGTGATCGCCAGCCTGGGTTACTCGGCAGGTTTTCTTGCAGTGATCCTGGCGCGCCAGCAATTGTTCACTGAAAACACCTTGACTGCGGTGCTGCCGGTGATGAGCAAACCCACCCTGCAAAACTTCGGCCGCCTGTTGCGGCTGTGGGGCGTGGTGCTGTTCGGCAACTTGTGCGGCACCTTGCTGGTGGCGTACGTGATGTTGCATCTGCCGATTTTTGACAGCAAAACCGATCATGCCTTTCTGGAGATCGGTCGCAAAGTCATGGAAAACGACGTCACGCATATGTTTTCCAAAGGCATCGTGTCCGGCTGGATGATCGCCACCATGGTCTGGATGATCGCGTCCATGGAAGCCGCAAAGATCTGGATCATCATCCTGATCACTTACCTGATGGCGCTGGGCGATTTCACTCACATCGTGGTCGGCTCCGCCGAAGCGTCGTACCTGGTGTTCGCCGGTGAGCTGTCCTGGAGCGACTTCTGGCTGGTATTCGCCGCACCCACCCTGGCCGGCAACATCATCGGTGGCAGTTTTATCTTCGCCATCCTCAGCCACGCGCAGATCCGCAGTGAGAAAGACACCACGGCCAAGCTGGAGCGGGATCGGTTGAAGAAAATCGAAGACAGGAAGCGTGAGAAAGAAGAGAAGGAAAAAGAAGAGCAGATGGCTGGCTAAGCGCCTGTTGGAGCGAGGCTTGCCCGCGAACCGGTTGCCTCGGTCTGTCAGACAGATCGCGTCACTGCTCTTCGCGGGCAAGCCTCGCTCCAACAGGACTCTCGCGGATAGATGAAAATCTTTTCAGAAACTGTTCAGGTCTTTTCCGCCAGAATACCGTTTTGGCTGTAATTCCTTTCAGGCGGCAAGATGACCCGAATTCTGACCATCGAAGATGATGCTGTGACCGCGCAGGAAATCGTCGCCGAATTGAGCAACCACGGCCTTGAGGTGGATTGGGTCGACAACGGCCGCGAAGGCCTGGCGCGGGCCGTCAGTGGTGATTACGACCTGATCACCCTTGATCGCATGCTGCCGGAAGTCGATGGTCTGGCGATTGTCACGACGTTGCGTGCCCAGGGCATCTCAACGCCGATCCTGATGATCAGCGCCTTGTCGGACGTGGACGAACGTGTGCGCGGGCTGCGGGCCGGCGGCGATGATTACCTGGCCAAGCCTTTTGCGTCCGATGAAATGGCCGCGCGGGTCGAAGTGCTGCTGCGTCGCCGCAACCCGGTGGCCGCTGCAGAAACACTGCTGCGGGTCGCCGACCTGGAGCTGAACCTGATCAAGCGTGAGGCCAGTCGGGGCCAAAGCCCGCTGACCCTGTTGCCTACCGAATACAAGCTGCTCGAATTCCTGATGCGCAACAGCGGCCAGATCATTACCCGGATGATGATTTTCGAAGAGGTCTGGGGTTATCACTTCGACCCCGGCACCAACCTGATTGACGTGCACATCGGCCGCCTGCGCAAGAAGATCGATCCGCCTGGCGTGGCACCGCTGATTCGAACCGTGCGAGGCTCGGGTTATGTCATTGCTGAACCCGTCTAAAGGCTGGCGTTCGTCGAGCAGCCGCTTACTGGCGCTGTACAGCTTTCTGTTCGTGGCCTGGAGCTGCACCCTGATTGGCGTGGTGTACTGGGAAGTCAGCACTTACCTGAGCAACCTCGCCCACCACTCCCTGATGCAACGCCAGCAATTATTCGCTCGCTTCGAAGGCGAGCAATTGACCGAAGCGTTAAACGCCAGCATCACCTTCGACATGCGTGCCGTCGACGCTTACGGTCTGTTCGACGCTGACTTGCGGCCTTTGAGCGGCCCGATCACGGCCATCCCGCCCAGCCTGCCGCTGGATGGCGAAATCCACCAGTTGAGCAATTGCATCGACACCGAAGACCCGCACATGCCGCAGAACACCTGCGATGCGGTCGCCACTCAGACCCGGGACGGTCATTGGCTGGTGCTGGTGCGTGACAACGGTTCGTTGTTTGCGGTCACCACCCTGATCCTGCATGCACTGCTCTGGGGCCTGTCGCTGACGATCATTCCGGGCGTTGCGGGCTGGCATTTGTTGCGCAGGCGCCCGCTGCAACGCATCCGCGACATCCAGGCCAGCGCCGAAGCCATCGTGGCCGGTAACCTGGCGCAACGCCTGCCGGTATCTGCCCGGCGTGACGAACTGGACATGCTCGCGGTGATCGTCAATGCAATGCTGGAGCGTCTTGAAAAGCTCATGAATGAGGTCAAAGGTGTCTGCGACAGCATTGCCCATGACCTGCGCACTCCGCTGACCCGGCTGCGCGCCAAGCTCTATCGCATCCAGCAGCAGTCGCCGGAGGATTCGCTGGTCGCGACCCAGATGGATCAGGTCATAGCCGAAGCCGACACCTTGATGGCGCGCTTTCGCGGGTTATTGCGTATCTCGGAAATCGAGGATCACCAGCGCCGCTCGGCGTTTGTCGAAGTGGACCCCGCCGCGCTGCTACGTGAGCTGCACGATTTCTATCTGCCGCTGGCCGAAGAAGGCGGCGTCCTGCTGTCGCTGCAGACAGAAGACTCGCTGCCCCCCGTGCTGGGCGACCGTGCCCTGCTGTTCGAAGCCCTGGCTAATCTGTTGAGCAATTCGATCAAGTTCACTCCCGCAGGCGGCAAGGTCATCCTGTGTGCCCGGGCAGACGGCGACAGCACGTGCATCGATGTTCAGGACGCCGGTCCCGGCATTCCGGAAAGCGAGCGCAAGATGGTCTTCCAGCGGTTTTATCGCAGCGAAGACGGCAACCAGCAAAGCGGCTTCGGCCTGGGCTTGTCGATCGTCGCCGCCATCGTCAACCTGCACGGTTTCACGCTGCACATCGGCACCAGCGAACTGGGCGGTGCCAAGCTGAGCCTGGAGTGTCGGCAGACGGTGGCGGTGGTGTGAGGGTGTTGAGGCTACTGTAGGAACTGACCGGGGTTACGAGTGCTGCGAAAGCGGTGTATCTGATCCGCCGCTGTTCGCAGCTTTTGATAGCGCCTACAGGGGTCAGGCGAAATCGAACAACCGCTGCGGCGCGTCGATCAACAGCGCCCGTCGCACTTCATCCGAACACCCCAGATCCCGCAACTGTCCCACCACATCGCCAAAGCCAATTTCGCTTTCATGCTGGGTGTGCGGCCAGTCGCTGCCCCACACCAGCCGATTCAGGCCGAAGCTCTTGATCAGCAGCGGCAACGCTGAGCGGGCGAATTCAGCGTTCTGTTCAACGCTGCCGCCCAGGCGATAGATGGCCGAAACCTTGACCCACACCCGACCACTGCCACCGCATTCGAGAAACGCCTGGAAAGCTGGATCATCGACCCCAAGGCGCGCATCCGGTCGAGCAAAATGATCGACCACGATCTTGCAGCCAAATGGCATCAGGCTCTGGATCAAGCCCGGAATATCTTCAACGCCACGATGCAGTTCGACATGCCAGCCCAGCGTCGCCACATCGTCGAGCAAGCGCCGCCACCCGTGCGAGGTGAAGTCCGGCAAGGGCTTGCCCATCAGATTCAGACGGATGCCGACAATGCCCTGCTCGTCCATGCGCTTGAGCTCGGCACGGCTGATGTCGGTGTCGACCACCGCTACCCCGCGCAGTTGCGCAGGCGCCCGTTGCAAGGCGTCCAGCAGATACTGGTTGTCAGTGCCAAGAAAACTCGGTTGCACCAGAACCCCATGGCTCAGACCCTGCTCGCGAAGTTGCTCAAGGTAGGTCTCAAGAGGTGCGTCATAGTCAGGGGTGTAGCGACGGCCTGAGGTCAGTTTCAGGTCGCGACTGAACACATGGGCGTGACCATCAATGCCCAGCATCGGAAAAGTACGGGTGTCGTCAGGCATGGAGCTCATCTATCAAAGAGGCGCGGTGCAAGCGCACCGCGCGGGTTTTCAGCAAGTCAGGCTTGCTGCGGCGCTTCTCGTCCCTGGGTTTCATCTGTAGCGGGCGTGGTCGCGTCCAGGCTGCGACCACGGGTTTCGGGCAGGCAAAGCGCAGCGAGTACCGCCACGCCGTAGGCAATACCGGCATCAATGCCAATTGCCGAGCCGAGGGACATGGATTCACTCATGTGGCCCACCATGAACGGGAATACCGCCGACAGCACGCGGCCGAAGTTGTAGCAAAAACCAACCCCCGCGCCGCGCACATCAGCCGGGTACAACTCGTTGAAGAACGACCCCAGACTCGCTGGAATGCCTGCAGCAAAAAAACCCAGCGGGAAGCCCAGGAACAACATCTGGGTATTGGTCAGCGGCAGGAACACATAGCACTGCACCGTGATCACGCAGCACAGCGCGAACAACACGATGTTCATGCGGCGACCGATACGATCAATCAAAAACCCGCTGGCCACGCAACCACACCAGAAAGCGAAGATGATCACCGCCAGGTAGCCGCCGGAATTGAGCACCGACAGATTGCGCTCGGTCTTGAGAAAGGTCGGCAACCAGGTCATGACCGCGTGATAACCACCATGCGCCCCCAGACCGAGAATCCCGCCGAGCAAGGTCACGCGGATCAGCTCCGGACGGAAGATCCCGGCCATGGATTTGAAGAAACTCTTGGGCGGGGTCTTTTCTTTCTGCTGACGCTGAAAGCTGTCCGGCTCTTCGACATTGCGACGCACCCAGATGATCAGCAATGACGGCAGCAGGCCTACCAGAAACATCAGGCGCCAGGCGATATCCTGCGGCACCAGCGAATAAATCAGGGTAAAGACCAGCACTGCCAGGCCCCAACCCACCGCCCAGGCGCTCTGCACGGTGCCCATTACCTTGCCGCGGTATTTAGACTGAATGGTCTCGGCCATCAGCACCGCACCCGCCGCCCATTCACCGCCGATGCCGAAGCCTTGCAGGGCCTTGACGATCAGCAACTGGTTGAAGCCCGTGACAAAAGCCGACAGGAAGGTAAAGAACGAAAACCACAGGATCATCCATTGCAGCGTGCGCACGCGGCCATATCGGTCCGACAGCGTACCGCCGACCCAGCCACCCAGCGCCGACGTCACCAGTGTCACGCCGCTGATCAAACCGGCATCGCCCTTGGTCAGGGCAAAGGCGGCGATCAGCGCGGGAATCGCCAGGCCGAACATCTGCACTTCCAGCGCATCCAGCGACCAGCCACCGAAGCAGGCCCAAAACGTTTTGCGCTCCCGAGGAGTGACTTGGCGATACCAACTGAACATTGTTTTTGTCCTTGTAAGAGTATACCCGGCACCCCTGATACCGCTTGGGCCTGCGGGAGATTGGCTATGCATACAGTTCGTGGGACCGGCTTTAGCAGGGAATGCGATATTTCTGGCGACGCCTGTCCAGAGCATGTGCCGGCCGCTTCCCGGCTAAAGCCGGTCCCACAGGAAGATCGCGCAGACAGCGCCTCAGCGAATTTCGACGCTGTAGCGGAAATGGCTGGCGTGGCCGCGTGAGCGACGCCATTCCAGAGGTTCACCGGCGTAATTGCGCGCCAGGCGCTCGATCACTACCACCGGGCTGTTGGCCGGAATCTGCAACAAGCGGGCGTGAGCATCGCCCACGGCTTCGGCAGTCAGGGTTTCTTCGGCGTACGCCACCACCTGACCGCATAACGCTTCATAGATCGGGTACAGCAATGGGCCCTGACGCTGCAGGTCGTTGTCCAGCAACGCCTGGAACTGCACGCGCGGCAGCCAGATCTCTTCTGCCAGAACCGGCTGCGCGTCCAGCAAACGCAGACGCACCATGCGAATCACTGGCGCATTCGGGATCAGGCCCAAGGCCTGACTGACCGCCGAAGGCGCAATCATCGGCTCGATGGACAGAATTCGACTTTCCGGAACTTGACGCGCACCGGCTGCGGTCTGGAAGCGGAAAAAGCGAAACAGTGAAGACTCGAATTGCGGGCGGCGAATGAACGTGCCGCGCCCCTGCTGACGCTCAAGAATGTTGTCGGCCACCAGCATGTCGATGGCTTTACGCACCGTGCCCGTGGACAGGCAGTACTCGCTGGACAGCGCCGCCTCGGTAGGAATCGCTTCCCCCGGACGCCAGCGGTTATTGGCAATCTGCTCGGCCAGCTGGTCGCGCAGACGTTGGTAGAGAGGCAGACGTTCGTCACTGGATAATCTGTTCATATTTTTATTTATCTAGTCATCTATATGAATATGAGGGGGAGTATTGTCGCGATGTCGAAAGTCGTCAAGTGCAACCCAGCCACATTTCTTCGCCCGTTTCTATAAGATGACGGGGTTTGTAACCCAAGACCTGCGCGTCGAGGGCGATCTTGAACCTGCGGCGAAGCGAGAACTTGCAATTGACGGATATTGACGCAGCACTGGCTGACTGGAATGACGTGCGCACCGACAGCGACGGCCCATGGGGTTTGCTGATGGGCAACGGCGCGAGTCTGGCGGTGTGGAAAAACTTCGCCTACGACTCGCTGTTCGAGCTGTCCCAGACCACCCGCAGCAACCCCATGAGTCGCACCGAGCTGGCAGTATTCAGCGCCATGGAAACCAATAATTTCGAGCCGGTGCTGGCGGCGCTGAAATCCGCCATGCGCGTAAATGCGGCACTGACGGTCAGCTCCTCGTCGCCGCGCAATCGTTATTTCGCGATCAAGGAAGCGCTGATTCACGCCATCCGCTCCGTGCACATTCCCTGGAAGCTGATCCAGACCGACACCCTCGCCCGCCTCAATGACCAATTGCAACGCTACAGCAGCGTCTATTCCAGCAATTACGATTTGCTGGCGTACTGGGCAGTGATGCACGCCCCTGAGCACTTCGACGATATGTTCAACGATGATGCGACCTTCAACCTGCATGCGTGCCGGTCCAGCGGCACGCGGATGCTCTATCTGCACGGCGGCATGCAGCTGGTGAAGAATCTCAACGGCACGGTGCGCAAGTTGCAGTCTTCGGAAAGCACCTTGCTGGGCAGCTTCGCGATCAATGCCCTTGACGATGTGCCGCTGTTTATCAGCGAGGGCAGCAGCGCAGAAAAAATGAAGATCATTCGCACCTCCGATTACCTGTCTTTCTGCCATGGGCAACTGGCGCAACATAGCGACGCCTTGTGCATTTTCGGCCATTCTCTGGGCAAGCAAGACGCCCATATCGTGGCCGCCATTCGCCAGGCTTGCCCGAAACGCATCGCGATTTCGATCCTGCCGCGCAGCGAGGCATTCGTGATTTCGCAGAAGCGCCGCTATCTGGAATTATTTGCCGATATGCCGACCCAGGTGACGTTCTTCAATGCGAAGAGTCATGGGTTAGGGAGCGAGGATTTGCGGGTGCCAGCAAATCAGTAGCACTGTGCAGTCAAAGATAAACCTGAGCGAGAACGATGATGCGGTCTGCCAGTTAGACCGCGGCGCCTGATTCGCGGGCAAGCCTCGCTCCAACGAAGCACTCATACCCCTGTAGGAGCCGAGCTTGTTCGCGAAGAACGATGACGCGGTCTGCCAGTTAGACCGCGTCGCCTGGTTCGCGGGCAAGCCTCGCTCCAACGAAGCACTCATACCCCTGTAGGAGCCGAGCTTGCTCGCGAAGACGATGACGCGGTCTGCCAGTTAGACCGCGTCGCCTGTATCGCGGGCAAGCACCGCTCCAACAGAAGATCAGTCAGCGTTTGTCTCTTTTTCCAACCACACCTTCAAATCCCCGACCTCTGCCTGACTGATGGTATGCCCAACCCCCGCATACGAATGTAACTCAGGCTGCAACCCCAGGGTTTTCAGGTATGCATTGGCTTGCGTCGCGCCGCTGTAAGGGACTTGCGGATCGGCATTACCGTGGCCGATGAACACATGCAGGTCTTTCAGCGCCGGTGCGGGTTTGAGTTCGGCTTTCAGAACCGGCAGCACTTTGCCGCTCAGGGCCGCAATCCCGCCCACCCGTTGCGGATCGCGCAGCGCCACTTCATAAGTCATCATCGCGCCTTGGCTGAAACCCACCAGGAACACTTTGGACGCCTGGGTATGATATTTCTGCGTGGCCTGTGCGACGAACTGACTTAGCGATTCAGCGCTGCGTTTGAGGTCAACGGTCACCCCATCGTAGTCAGCGCTCTGCGGCTTTTTGGTGAACCATTGGTAGCGATCTTCGCCCAGGCTGACCGGCGCGCGCACCGACAGGTAGTTGTAATCCCTGGACAACGCATAGTTGATCCCGAACAGGTCCAGCTCATTGCTGCCATAACCATGCATGAAGATCACCAACGGCCGGTCCTGGGCATCGGAGTTGATTTGCGCCACGTATTTCAATGGCAAATCGGTTTGCAGCGGCAGCGCAGCCTGGGCAAGCCCGGTGAAGGCCAGCAAGAAAACGGCAAAGAATTTCAACATCTGTAGATGACCTCTGAGTGTGCGTTGTCCGATCAATCGGACAACGCACACGGTATGTCGTTTGCCAGAGGTCGTGTTAAAAATCGCTCATCGACTGCCCGGCCCGGCCTGGTTTCAACAGCTGCATTTGCTGACGATAGTCATCGGTCACCTGCCGTGACTGGCTGCTGCTGGTGATGACTCGAGGGGTAATCAATACGATCAGCTCGGTGCGCGCCTTGGATTTGCTGGTGGTGCCAAACAGCCAGCGCAAGCCAGGGATTTTGCCCAGGTACGGTACGGATGAGCCGCTCTCCGCGTTGTCCTGCTTGATAAGCCCGCCGAGCAACACCGTCTGCCCGCTTTGCACCGCCACCTGAGTAGAGACCGAACGCGTCGAAATGCTCGGGTTGGCCTGGTTCGCGTCAATGGACGACGGATCGGCGTTGCTGACCTGCTGCTGAATGTCCATGTACACCAGGCCACCCGGATTGATGCGTGGCACCACATCCAGAATCACCCCGGTCTGCACGTATTCAACGCTGCTCAAGGTGGTGTTGGAGACGTTGGTGTTGACCGTGGTCTGGCTGATCGGGATGTTGTCGCCGACCTGGATCTGCGCCTGCTGATTGTTCATGACCACCAGCGACGGAGCCGACAGCACCTGGGTGCGGCCGTTGGTTTCCAGCGCCTTGAGTGCGACCTGCAAATTGTCGCTGACGAACGAATAGAACAGCGATGAAGCGCCCAGCGTCGCACCGCCAGCGCCCAGCGCACCCTGGCTGCCCGGCGTGTTTTGAATGTTGGCAGTGTTGGAGTTTCCAGCCAGTCGGCCCAGGTACCATTGCACGCCCAGGTCCAGTTCACCGCTGAGGTTGACCTCAAGAATGCGGGTTTCGATCTGCACCTGCAGCGGCACGTTATCCAGGCGCTTGATCGCCGATTCGATCTCCTTCCATTGCGCCGGACGGGTGCGCACCAACAACTGGTTGCTGCTTTTCTGCGCGGTGATGCGCGTGCTGGCATCGATACCTTTGGATGCGCTGGCGGACCCGCCCGGCTCTGCGCCGGTGTCGGCTTCGCTGTCCATGCCTTCATCGCTGCCTTCGGCCTCGGGGTCCTGCTCTTCGTCGACGGACGCATTCTGATTGCCGCCCATGCCCATGCCGCCGCTGTTGATCCCGCCGCCCATGCCGCCGCCCATGCCATTGCTGAGCCCGCCACTGCCGCCCATGCCGCTTGAGCTGCCATTGGAACTGAGCGACGACAGCGAGCGGGTCCGCAGGCCGGGTGCGACCTTGGCCGCCGAATCGTCCTTGATCGCGCCGGTGCCGTAGATCTGCCGCAAGTATTTAGCCAGGTCCGTGGCCTTCATGTTGCGCACATCGTAGACGTACATCTGCGGCTCGTTACCGCCGCCCTCGTCGATGGTGTGGATCCACTCGCCGACTTCACGCAGGTATTCGGGCTGCGAGGAAATCGCCACCACCGAATTGGTCCGCTCGATCGGCAGGAAACGCACCATGCCCGCCAATGGCATGCCGCTGTCCGGGCCGAACATTTTCTGCAGCTCGGGCATCAGCTCGCCAACCGACGCACGCTGCAAACCGAACACCCCGACTGACATACCTTTGAGCCAGTCGACGTCGAAGGTATCGATGGTGTCCTGATAATTGGCCAGTTCATCCGGCGTACCCGCCATGCTCAACACGTTGCGGGCCGGGTCTACCAGCAGGAAGGCGTTTTCCCTGGCGAACGGCTTGAGCAGTTTCTGCATCTCGGTGGCCGAGATGTAGCGCAACGGAAACAGCCGCGCCGACATGCCCGCCGCAGGCTGGGAAACCCTCATTTCCGGGACCAGCTTGCCCGCTACGGCCTGATTGGCGGGCAGGATCACATAGCGGTCGCCTTGCTTGATCATCGCGTTGTCGGTCCAGGACAACAGGGTTTCGAGGATCGACATCGCCTGTTGCTTGTTGACCGGCTTAGAGGTCGAGAAGCTCACATCACCCTTGACGCCCTGGGCGATGCTGTAATTCTCGTGCAGCAGGTCGCCCATGATGCTGTTGATCACCGCTTCGATGGGCTGGTTGGTGAAGTTGAAGACGATATCGCCCTGCTCTTTATCGCCTGCCCGCGCGCCTCCACGGCTTGCCGGTGCCGGTGCGGGTTGGCGAATGAACTGCTGGCTGCCGCGTATCAACTGCCGCGTCGGGGCACTGGCGGCCTGGGGCTGCTGGCTATCGGCAGGCGGCAGCTCGCTGCGCGGGTCAACCGACGGGCGCTGGGAGCCAGTGCCATTAAGGGCCTCGCGCAACATGTCGTTGTCTGGATCATAGGTGTTGGGTGTGGCTGCACAGCCGCCGAGGGCGACGGCGGTGGCCAGGCACAGTATTGGGGTGCGCAAGGTGGCTATTTTACGAGCTCCTGAAAAATTAGTGTTCACTGAGTGGACTCACGAGGAAGAGAAATCGGTGGGGTATTGGAAGGCGGTGGCAGGCGCGGCGCACGCAGGTTCAAGCTTTGCGTACGCCCCTGAGAGGTAAAATCGGCCTGGGTCGGGGTCAGCTTTTCAAGCTTCCAGCCGTTGGGCAGCGCCTGGCCTTGATGCACCTTGAGCGGCGGCCCGTCAGCGCGTTTGAGCAGCGCTACGCGAAGATCGCCATCAATCATCACGCCCGTCAGGCTCATGCCCGCCAGATTCGAAACCTGAGCCTGTGCCGTGGACCGGTCGGCGCTGCGATCGGTGCTGAACAGTGGCGCTTGCCAGGTTCCGGAAAGGCTTTGCAGGCTGGCGCTCGGCGCGACGTGGGCTTTGCCGCCAGCGTCCTGCGGGCTGCGCGGCGGTTGCTCCGGCAGCCAGTCAGGCGAGTCGGCAAGCCCGCCGAGAGTGGCGGCAATGATCAGCGTCAGCAGACCGGCCAGGCCCAGCAGCGCCCATTCAATGGAACGTAATGAGCCAATCATGGCGCAGCCTCCGCAACCGCAGCCGGCTGCAGATAACCGCGCACCAGTAAATGCGCGACGAGCTTGCCCGCCCCGCCTTTAAGGGGCGCGTCAGCGGCGCGACGGATGCTCATTTCATCGACGAACAGGAACGGCCGCTGGTATTCCAGCTCATGGAGGATGGCCGTCAGCGGTTCGATAGCACATTCCAGTGTCAGGCTGACCTTCACCTGACGATACGGCTCGGCGCCATCCTGCTCGGGAGTGATCGGCATGCGTTGGGTCAGTGCGCAACCGCCGCCGGTGGTGGCGTGGCTGCTGATCAGGTCGGCGACCCGCTGCATCAGGTCAGCGGCCACTGCGCTGGGGTCCTCGCCCGGCAACAGGCTGGTGCTGCTGGCGGGGTCGTTGCGGGCCTGCTCCAGTTGTTGCTTGAGCGCATCGCCCTGGCCCAACAAGCCCGCGTAGCGTTGCTGCTGTTCACGCAGTTGTTCAGCCTGGGCATTGATGTCACGCAACGGCCCGGCAAACCAGCTGTCGATCAACAGCCAGTAACCGGCGCAGAGCACCAGCGCCAGGACCAGCAAAGCGGCACCGCGACGTTCACGGCTGGTCAGTGGTCGACGCATCGGCAGCCTCCTGATGCAAGTGAGCGCGCAAGGAAAAACGATCCTTGCCGGTCTGTGGGTCAGGCTGAATCACCCCCTGAAACTGGGCGTTCTCCAGCCTGTGGCAATCCTTGATCCGGCCGATCAGGGCGCTGGCCTTGGCGCTTTGCCCGGAAAACGAAACCTCGGCGCTGTCGTTGATTTCCAACTGGTCGATCCAGGTGTCGCGGGGCAGGCAAGCAGTCAGTTCGTTGAGCAACGCGACGAGTGTCGGTTGCGCGGCTTTGCGCTGGATCAGGTAAGTGGCGGCGCCACGGGTGTTGGTCAGTTGCTGGCGAATTTTCTGAATCTGCGCGACTTCGGCTTTTTGCGCCCTGACGCTGGCCTGCATGTCTTCGAGCACTCGCTGACGATCGTTGAGCCAGAGCACCATCGCGACGATGAGCAAGCCGCCGCACAGCCACAGCAGTTTGCGTTGCAGACCCAGGCCGTTGCTTTTCTGCCGGGGCCGCAGCGGTGCGGGCAGCAGGTCGACGCCTAGGCGTGAGACCTCGTCCAGGCCGATATCCACCGCGTCGGGTTGCAGACCCATGGCTGCGCAGTCGACGAGCATGGCATCCAGACGCTCGCGCAGAATCGCCACCAGCGTCACCTCGATAAACGCACCTGCGCGCTTGTCCTGACGGGCGACAAAGTACAGCTGTGCAGCCTCGAATGGCGTGAAGCGGTCCAGTTCGAAGCCCACCACGGTGTGCAGATCCCGGGCGGCCGCCAGGGGCAACTGCAAGGTTTGCATCAGCACCGCCGAGGGCGGCAGCAGCAAAATCTGTTGCGCCTGCGCCGACAGCATCGGCAAGGGTGCGCTCAACGGCCAGGCATGCCACTGCTCGGGCGTGTCGTGGATCAACAGCCGTTGCAGTTTTTCCGGCATGCAGGCGCGCAGCTCGATCAGCCAGAGCCGCCAGCCACGTTGCAGCAGGCTGCCGCGCCAGTGCTGTGCGATACGCTCAGTCACGGCCAGAACGGGCGCGGGCAAAGACGTCAGCCGCGCGGAAAATAATCGATTCATTCTTGCCAACGCAGCACCCGATACGGCTGTGCGCTTCCCTCCGATGGGCTCAATAAGACAGTGGTTTGCAGCTCGGCATGAAAACCGCCGGGCCGTTGTGCATGACTCTCGATCACCAGCACTTCGCCAGGATCGGCGCCGACAGCGCTTTGGTTCGGCAGGTTCAGGGCCCGGCGCAACAGCGCCGAAGCAAACGCCGGATCCGGTCGATCAAGACCACTCCACAGCGTCACTTGCGGCAACAGCTGGCTGTACAGCGCTTGGCTCATACCGGGCAGCTGGCGAACTTCTTCAATCACCCGCAGCGGCGCCGAATCTGCGCCGCGACGCCCTTCAATCAATTGGGCCAGGGCGGTCGCCTGGTCCCGGGTTGCGCCGCAGGCCTGGGCCAGACGCGCGATGTCGCTGGCCGGTGCGCTGTTCAAGTCCAGCTTGCCGCGTTCACTGCGCACGCTGACGCGCAATTGCGCATCGTCAAAACGCAACACCACCGGGCGACCATCAGCGACCCAGCGTTTACGCTGCTGCGGGTCGCTCAGGCCTTGCACTGCCAGGTTTAAACCGGCTTCGGCAGCCAGCAGCGCCTGGGTGTGTTGCCGCTGCCACAAGGCCTGGCGACTTTCCAGTTGCACCCACGCGGCCAGCCCGCCCAGCAACACGCTGAGCAAAGCCAGCGCCCACAACACCAACAGCAGCGCGACACCGCGCTGCTGTTCAGGAAAGCGCGCCATCAGCCCCCTGCTCCGCCGGACAGATCCAGACGCAACGCCACTACTTCGGGCAGCCACTGAACCGCGCCTTTCACCTTGGCGTCGATGCGCACCGCCTTGGGCAGCCGCGTCGGCCAAGGCCAGTCACTGAGCCATCCGGTGGGCTGACCCTTGGGCGTCATGCCCTGATAGCTGAAATTCAATTGCTCCACATTGTTGAGCAACACCTGTGGCTCACCCCAGGGTTTGAGCACCGTGCCGTTGGCGTCGGTCTGGATCTGCTCGAACGCCACTTGCAGTTGACGCCGACCCTCGGGGCCGCTCAGTCGCAGCGTGTGGCGCTGAATACCGCCGCCCAGCTCACCAGGCAGCGTTGAGACAAACTGCAGACGCTGGGCCGAACCTTCAAAAAACCCGCTGGTTTCGCTGTCGTCTTCGGACGTGTCCAGCGGCAGCGCCTGAGCAATGGAGCTGCGCAGGAATGTCTGCGCGGCACGCATTTCATCCAGGCTCATGGTGTAGCGCTGCGCCTTGAGCACTGCCCGATTGGCCCCCAGCAAGGCGCCACCCACCAGAGTCAGCAGCACGCCCAGCAAGCTGAGCACCAGCATGATTTCCAGCAGCGTGAAGCCGCGCTGGTGCCCGCTGATGCGTCTCAAGAGCCCGCCTTGTCAGTCGCGCCACGTAATTTCAGGGTGCTGAAATGTGCTTTGCGCTGCGCTTCACTGACCGTCAGGTCGAGGCGAAACATTCGTGGCTGGCCGATCTGCGTCGCTTGTTGCTGAACGTCCAGCCGCCAGTCGATTTCGCCCGCCAGCACGCCTTGCCGTGTGCCGCTTTGCAACGGGCCGGAGGCTTCCTGATCCATGATCGTGCGCGCGGCGTGGGTTAATCGGTCAGTGCGCGATACCTGTTGCAGCGAACGCGCGCTCTGCCCGAACGCCACCAGTAATACGCTGCTGCACACCGCCATGACCGTCAGGGCGGCGAGCATTTCCAGCAGGGTGAAGCCCGATTGGCCTGAGGCACTCATTGCAGCGCCTTCGATTGCACGCTGCCGGTCAGCCAGCCGATGTCTATACGCCAGCGCCGATCACCATTGACCAGCATCAGATTGCCGCCAGTGGATCCGCCGTCCGGGTAGAACTCCACAGTGGAGCCCATTTCGGCAGCAGTCTGCATGGTCACCTGCATCCCGGCTGGCCAATGGTGAATACGTTGCCCCGGTGCCTGGAACGCCTGTTTGCGCAGGTCAAATACCGTGCGTGCTGGCTGACCGGTGACAATCGCCTTGACCCGTGTGGCGCGTAACGCATTGACCATTTGCCCCACCGCCTGACGCTCCTTGGCGGCACTGAGCCCTTGTTGCAGACCGAAACCCACCAGGCCAATGGCGATACTCATCAACACGATGACCACCAACATTTCCATCAGGGTAAATCCACGGCTGGCAGCAGGCATGTTCATGGCGATGGCTTATTCCCAGTTGCCCAGATCGGCGCTGTAACCTTCGCCACCGGGCTGACCGTCCTGCCCAAGGAAAATCAGGTCAAAGGTGCCGTGCTGACCCGGAAAGCGATAACCAAAGGCGTGACCAAACGGATCCTTGAGGTCCGAAGGTTTGGCATAAGGGCCTGCCCAACCGCTCGCATTGCCGGATTTTTCCACCAACTGCTGCAGGGTTTTCGGTGGCGCACCGACGTCCAGCGCGTAGCTTTCGACCTTCATGCTCAGGCTCGCCAGCTGCGCCTTGCCTGCGCCGTATTTACCTTTGTCGACGTTGCCACCGACCTGGCGCACCACGATGGTCGCGACGATGCCCAGCAGGACGATGACGGCGAGCATTTCCAGCAGGGTAAAACCGTTCTGGCGGCGGGCAGGTTTGAAGCGATTACGGCTAAAACTCATCAGGGTGGTTCCTCTTTGAAGAATTCAAATATTGCTGGTCAGGCTCATCAGCGGCAGCATGATCGCCAGCATGATCACCGCCACCATGGCCGCCATGACCACCGTCAGCGCGGGCACCAGTGCAGCCAGCATGCGGTCGATGCCGCGCTTGGCCTCCACGTCGAATACATCGGCGACCTTGAGCAGCATGCTGTCCAGTTCACCGGCCTGTTCGCCGACTTCAATCATTTGCAGGGCCAGATCCGGCAGCAATGGCTGGGCGCCGAAGGCACTGGCCAGCGTTCCGCCGCCCTTGACCGACTCGGCCGCCTGGGCAACCTGCGCCTGCAATGCGCGGTTAGTGCACACCTGACGGGCGATGACCAATGCCTGCAATAACGCCACGCCGTTATTGAGCAACGTGCCCAGGGTGCGGGCCAGGCGTGCGGCCTCGATGCGTTGCAGCAGCGGGCCGATGATGCGGATGCCCAGCAGGCGCCGATCGTGGCGCTCGCGACGCTTGGGGTCACGCCTGCGCAGGGCCAGGCCCCAGATCAGAGCAATGAGCCCGACCAGCACCGCCAGGCCATAAGCGCTGAGAAACTCCCCGAGGTTGAGAATCACCTCGGTGATCAGCGGGATTGGCACGCCAAGGTCTTTGAAGATCGGCACGAACTGCGGCACCACGTAGGCCAGCAGCAACGCCAGCGAGCCGAGCACACCGACAACCAGAAAGGCCGGATAGATCAGCGCGTTGATGACTTCGCCACGCAGCAATTGGCTGCGCTCCAGGTAATCGCTGAGCTGGCGCAAGGTGCTTTCCAGCGCGCCGCCCGCTTCGCCCGCCCGGACCATGCTTATATAAAGAGAGGAAAACTGGCTGCCCTCTTCTTCCAGCGCTGCGGACAGAGGTTTGCCGGCCTTGACCTGTTCGCGAATCCGCTCGATCAGCGCACGGGTCTGCGGCTGGCCGGGTTGCTTGAGCAAAATCCCCAGTGAGCGCTCCAGCGGCTGACCGGCCCCCAACAGGGTCGCCAGTTGTTGCGTAAAGCTGACCAGCGCCGCGCCGTTGAGCATGCCGCGCCCCAGCGCATTGCGCAGGCCACCCAGGCCAGCTGCATCGATGTGCAAAACCAGCAGGCCGCGTTTTTGCAACACGGCCACTGCAGTGTCCTGATCCTTGGCCTCCAGCGTGCCGTTCTGCGCCACGCCCTGGCTGTCCAGCGCGCGAAATTTGAACTGTCTCACACACCGTCCCCGCGAGTGACACGCAGCACTTCTTCAAGGGACGTCACTCCGGCAACGGCCTGGCGCAGGCCTTCTTCGTGCAGGGTGCGCAGGCCGCCGCGACGGGCCGCCTGTTCAAGTGTCGAGGCATCAGCGTGGCGCATCAGCAGGCTACGCAGTTCTTCGTTCATCACCAGCAATTCGGTGATTGCACTTCGCCCGCGATAGCCTCCGCCGGGCGCATCGGCCCGCGGTCGATAGAGCATGATCGGGCGCTGGTCAGTAAAACGATCCAGCCCGTGTTCCGCGATCAGTTCAGGCGGCGCTTCGAAGGCTTCGCGAGTTTGCGGATCCAGACGCCGCACCAGGCGCTGGGCCAGGATGCCGTTGACCGTCGAGGCGATCAGGTAACTTTCGACGCCCATGTCCAGCAGACGGGTAATACTCGCCGCCGCGCTGTTGGTGTGCAGGGTCGAGAGCACCAGGTGACCGGTCAGAGAAGACTGGATGGCGATGCGACAGGTTTCAAGGTCGCGCATCTCGCCGATCATGATCACGTCCGGATCCTGACGCACGATGGAGCGCAGCGCCCCGGCGAAATCCAGGCCGATGGAAGGCTTGACCTGAATCTGGTTGATGCCTTCGAGCTGATACTCGACCGGGTCTTCAACGGTAATGATCTTGCGCTCGGCGGTGTTGAGCCGCGACAACGCCGTATACAGAGTAGTGGTCTTGCCCGAGCCGGTCGGCCCGGTGACCAGCAGAATGCCGTGGGGCCGCTCCAGCACTTCGAGAAATTCATCCAGACGCCCGCCGTCAAAACCCAGGCTCGGGAAATCGAAGTTGATGGTCTGCCGGTCCAGCAGACGCATCACCACTGATTCGCCGAAACTGGTAGGCACCGTGGACACCCGCAGGTCCAGTTCTTTGCCCTGGATACGCAGCATGATCCGCCCGTCCTGGGGCAAGCGGCGCTCGGCGATGTCCAGCCGGGCCATGATCTTGACCCGGGAAATCACCGCAGCGGATGAACTGGACGGCGGCGCTTCGGCTTCGTGCAGCACGCCATCGATGCGATAGCGCACCTTGAGCTGGCTTTCAAAGGGCTCGATGTGAATGTCCGAAGCACGGTGCTCGACCGCCCGCTGCAGGATCAGGTTGACCAGGCGAATGACCGGCGCTTCGGAAGCCATGTCCTTGAGATGCTCGATGTCCTCCAGGGCACCGCCCTCTTCGTCCAGGTTTTCGATCAAGGTGCCCATGGCCGAACGACCCTGGCCGTAATAACGCTCAATCAGGGTTTCAACTTCATTGCGCGGACCGATCGACAGCCACACCGGTACGTCACAGGCGTAGGCCACCGCCTGAAACGGATAAAGCAGATTCGGGTTGGCGGCCAGCACCCGCAAGCCGCCCTGACTCCAGCCGATCGGCACTAGCTGATAGTGGCGAAGGAAGCGCTCGGTCAACGGCGGCAGCGGATCAAGCAAGGGAGGAGCTGCGTCGGCCAATACCAGGGGCGCATTCAGCAATGCAGACCAGGCGCGTGCCAGCTCGAATTCGGAGACCAGCCCCAGGCGCGTCAGCAAGCCCAACAGTTCGGTGGCTTGCGATGCCTGACCCTCCTGTGCGGAGGACTCTTGCGACAAACGGCGCGCACGTTCCAGATCGACGGTCTTCAAACCGGCATTTTCCATCAGCCAGGCACAGACTTGCTCGGCATCGGGAATCTGCAAACGGGAGGTATCGACGGGGGCTGATTGCATGGTGATAAAAATCTGTACAGATCGAAGGAGCAAGGCTCACAGCGCAGCCAGGGAAGTTTGAGCTCCTTGGCTGCCTGCGACGCAAAAAACGTTAGACCCTCAGTTCGAGGTTTTCTGCGAATTTTTTTGCGCTTCGCTCAGCGGACGGCCGCCCTTGGTGTTCTCGGAAGCCTTTTGGGCTTGCTGTTTTTTCACGACTTTGGCGTCGGTGGTCTGGGTCAAGACTTCGGAGTCACTGGCGCCGGACTTAGCGTCGGCATCGGTGGCTTCAGCGGCGAACGCGGAACCGCAAAGAGCAAAACCCAATACCAGACCTGCACCCATCAGAGGCAACTTCATAAAAAACTCCACTTCACAAAATAAGGAATAGCCCCAAAAAAAGCCCTGAATAAAATCAAGACAGCTCAGGCAACTAACGGAAGCTTCAGCCCAGCCCCGACGGTTGAGGACAAGGACCGCTGAAAATTCTTAAACCAATCGACCAGTAGGTTTAGCGATAGTTCAAGAACCGGGGTGAAAAAGGCAAAAATCATGCAAAAGTGAGCTTTTGTTTGACTTATTGCCTCAAGAATTGTCTTAATTAGCTCGCCAATGCGATTCAAAGTGCCATCACGCAACATCATTTTGATGTCACTCACAAGTGTCAAAAACCAGAATTTTTATAATATAAATCCGCTTTAAAACACCAACTATTGCAATAAGCCATCGGCTTGAAAGTTGCGAAACGGGCACGCTATTGCCTGAACGAAAGTTATTGAGCGATCAAATAACTTAGCAACGCATGACTATTTAATGACAGTTGTCGGAGATACACATGAACAAACGGAAAATCATCGGCGCGAAGTCAGCGCTGGCTTTGCTGGCACTGGCCGTCTCCCAGGTCCATGCCGCCACCAGCCCGGCGCTGGACGAAGGCATGGTGAGCCGCGCTGAAAAAGCTGCGGATAAAACCCTGGCCAAGATGACCATGGAAGAAAAGCTGGCCTACATCGGCGGCATCGGTGGCTGGGACGTCAAGCCACTGACCCAGTACGGCGTTCCGCAAATTCATGGTACCGACGGCGGTATCGGTGTGCGCTACACCAGCGAAGGCAACGCCCAGGGCGTGGTTTACCCTTCCGGCCCCAACCTGGCCGCTACCTGGAACCCGCGTCGCGCCATCGACCTGGGTCGTGCGCTGGGCTATGACACCGCCACTGGCGGCTATCAGTTCGTCACCGGCCCCGGCATCACCCTGTACCGCATGCCTTACGGCGGCCGTGCATTCGAATACCTCTCCGGTGAAGATCCGTTCCTGGGTGCCAGCCTGGCACCGGGCGTGATCAATGGCATCCAGTCGCGTGGCGTCTGGGCCAACGCCAAGCACTTTGCCGCCAATGACCAGGAAAGCAGTCGCTTCAAGCTGAACCAGATCATGAGCGAGCGCGTCTTGCGCGAAATGTCGCTGCCTGCCTACGAGTCGGCATCGAAAAACAGTAAAGTCGCGATGATGATGTGCTCATTCCAGAAAATCAACGGCGAATACGCCTGCGAAAACAAGCACATGCTCACCGATATTCTCAAGGGTGAGTGGGGCTTCCAGGGCTTCATCCAGAGCGACTACAACGCCATCGTCAATGGTCTGCCAGCCGCTCAGGCCGGTGCCGACCTGGACATGATGGGCTACCAGATGAACAGCAGCGTGCTCAAGCCGCATCTGGACAGTGGTGAGCTGAGCGCAGCGACCATCGATGAGAAAGTTCGTCGTATTCTCAAGCAGATTTACCTGTTCAAGTTCGACAGCAAGACCCCGTCGACCGTGCATAACATGAACAGCTCGACCAGCAACAAGACTGCCCTGATCGCTGCCCGTGAAGGCATCGTGTTGCTCAAGAACCAGGACAGCCTGCTGCCTCTGGACCGTCAGAAGGTCAAGAAGATCGCAGTGGTCGGTAGCTTGGCCAAATACGCACCGCCGACCGGTTTCGGCAGCGCCAACGTTGAAGCGGCGCACTACATCAGCGAGCTGAGCGGCTTGCAGCAACTGGCACCGGGCGCCAAGGTCGAGTTCATCGATGGCCTGTCGCTGGACCCGACCACCACCGTGTGGTCCAGCACCAACACCAAGGGCAACGACGTTCAAGGCCTGACCGCCGAGTACTTCAGCAACGCCGACTGGTCAGGTGACGCGGCCGTGACCCGTACCGAAAAACAGATCGACCTGGACTGGGCGAACGACAGCGACCTGCCGTTCGAAAGCAACACCGGCAGCTCCGATCCGTACACCAACAAAGGCTCGACCTCCGGTCAGCTGAACGGCGACACTTCGTCGACCTCGATCCGCTACAGCGGCAAGATCACACCGACCATCAGTGGCGAACAGGTGTTCAAGGTTCGTGCTGACGGGGCAATCCGTCTGTGGGTCAATGGCAAGAAAGTCATCGACAACGGCGAAGGCAAGCCAATCCCTGGCAACAGCATTCCGCCAACCATCCCGGAATACGCCAAGGTAAACCTGGAAGCAGGCAAGGCTTACGACATCAAGCTTGAGTACTCGCGCCGTGCCGGTTACCTGTCGACCATGGGCGGCCTGGTCGGTGTGCAGATGAGCTGGGCATCGCTCAACGCGCCTCAAGACCTGTCGGCTTACGACGCAGTCGTGGTTGCCGTGGGTAACAGCGCTGAATACGAAGGTGAAGGTTTCGACCACAGCTTCGAACTGCCGGAATATCAAAGCCAGCTGATCCAGAGCATCGCCAAGGTCAATCCGAAGACCGTAGTCACGATGTTCGGCGGTACTGGCCTGAAAATGAGCGACTG
Organism: Pseudomonas viridiflava; assembly: GCF_900601905.1. Taxonomy (GTDB): domain Bacteria; phylum Pseudomonadota; class Gammaproteobacteria; order Pseudomonadales; family Pseudomonadaceae; genus Aquipseudomonas. The sequence continues at coordinate 224,430 of NZ_UWFA01000383.1, read as the reverse complement.
GATCGAACAGGTTCCTGTTGCACTGCATGCCTTCTACCCGGGTCAGAACGGCGGTCAGGCACTGGCCGAGATCCTGTACGGCAAGGTCAACCCGTCGGGCAAGCTGCCGATCAGTATCGAACGCAACATCGAAGACAACCCGATTTTCGAGACCTTCCCGAAATTCGCCAACGACAACTCTCTCGAAGAGATGAGCTACAAGGACGATCTGTTCCTGGGCTATCGCGGTTACGAGAAGAAAGGCATCAAGCCGCTCTACCCGTTCGGCTACGGCCTGTCGTACACCACCTTCGGTTACAGCAACATCAACGTGACGCCTGGCGTTGCTGTGGGCAATACGCCGATCAAGGTCTCGTTTGACCTGACCAACACCGGCAAGGTCGGTGGTTCGGAAGTGGCGCAGCTGTACGTGGGCCAGCAGAACCCTAAAGTGGAACGCGCACTCAAGGAGCTCAAGGGCTACAAGAAAGTGTTCCTCAACCCAGGCGAGAGCAAGCGCGTGACCATCGAGCTCAACGATCGCTCACTGGCTTACTTCGACGAGAAGAGCAAGCAGTGGATCGTCGATGCGGACAGCTTCAACCTGTCGGTCGGTTCGTCGTCCCAGGACATCCGCCTGAACGCCAAGCTGACCAACTCGTTCCGTCAGGAGCTGTCGACCACCACCAGCAACCCGCTGCCACGTTCAGCGCTGAACTCTACGCTGCGCGAACTGCCAGCGATCAAGACCGGTGGCGTGCTGGATCAGAACGATGAAACCGCCGAGTAACTGATCGGTTGAATCAGCAATAGCGGCACCGCAGTACGAAGGGGCTCTGCAATGAGCCCCTTTTTTGCGTTATCGCTGACGTATTGCCGCGTCGACACGCGCCATGTAGCTGTCGAAACGCTCCACCAGATCGACCGTCTCCGGAAAGCGCAACCACTGGATCTGCAGCCCGTCCATCATCGCCAGGATCTCCTGGACCAGACCGGGCAAGTCGACATCGGCCCGCACCTCACCCATCTCCACCAGCTCAGCGAACTGACCGATCAAGCGCCCGTGGATCCTCTCATAGCGCTCCTGAAACCAGGACCAGGCCGGATGCCCTTCGACCATGCTTTCGGTATTGAGGATGGTAAACGCGCGCACCACACCCGGAGCCGTGGCGTTGGAGCGGTTGATCGCCCGCAGACTACCCAGCAGACCAGACAGGTTTTTTTCGGCGCGGACCTCGTCGGCGATCTTCTGATTGACCTTGTCGCGATGCTCCAGCACGCCCATCAGCAACAAAATCTTGCTGGGGAAGTGATGCAGCAGACCTGCGACCGAGATCCCGACAATGCTCGCCACCTGGGCCATGGACGCCCCGCTGTAGCCTTCCAGGGAAAATACCTGCAAGGCGGCATCAAGTAACTCTTCGCGGCGCTTCTCGCCCTTGGGCGCACGCCGCTGTTGTCTTTGTTTGGCAACCGCAACCGACTCGTTCGTCCCTGCTGGCGGGTTCGTCTGGCTCATGTAGTGCTCCTTGCTGGACAGCAAAGCACCCTACCGACAAAGGCAAAATGTGGCAATCATCGCGTTGGCTGAACAGCGTTCGTGTAGCGGTTAGACTACCCGAACATCCGCAAAACCCGATCTGCAGACATGAAAAAGCCACCCGAAGGTGGCTAAGTCATTGAATTAAATGGTCGGGACGGAGTGATTCGAACACTCGACCCCTTGCACCCCATGCAAGTGCGCTACCGGGCTGCGCTACGCCCCGACTAGGCGTGTATCAGCTTCGCTGTGTGCGAAAACTTCGAGGAATATAACCTAAGCTTTTGAATTATGGAAGTATCTGGCTGAATCTACTTGGCCAGGACCACCAGAACATCTTCAAGCTCTACGATCATTTCCCGGATCAGTTGCTTGTACTCTTGAGCATCATCCTTGGGCTCGCCAGCCGTCATGCGCAAACGTGCGCCTCCGATGGTGAAACCTTGCTCATAAAGCAGCCCGCGGATCTGGCGAATCATCAGTACGTCTTCGCGCTGATAATAACGACGATTGCCGCGGCGTTTTACGGGGTTGAGTTGAGGAAACTCCTGTTCCCAATAGCGCAGAACGTGCGGTTTTACCGCGCAGAGCTCACTCACCTCACCAATGGTGAAGTAGCGTTTGCCAGGAATCGGCGGGAGCTCATCGTTATGACTTGGTTCCAGCATATGCCTCAACTCGGGCTTTCAACTTCTGCCCTGGACGGAACGTGACGACTCGGCGAGCCGTGATAGGAATTTCTTCCCCGGTCTTCGGGTTTCTACCTGGACGCTGGCGTTTATCTCGCAGGTCAAAATTGCCGAATCCGGACAATTTGACCTGTTCGTTATCTTCCAGAGCGTGCCTGATTTCCTCGAAGAACAGCTCCACCAATTCCTTGGCTTCTCGTTTATTCAGGCCCAGCTCTTCGTACAGACGTTCGGCCATCTCAGCTTTCGTCAGAGCCCCCATACGCTACTTCCTTAACGTGGCGTTTAACCTTTCCTCGAGTGAGGTGAGGATTTTATGCGTCGCCGCATTGACCTCATCGTCGTTAAGAGTGCGCGATGGATGCTGCCAGGTCAAGCCGACTGCAAGGCTTTTTCTATGCGGATCAATGCCTTTACCTTGATAGACGTCAAATAGCCTGAGGTCTGTGAGCCATTCGCCTGCATTTTCTCGAATTACCCCAAGAACGGCGGTGGCTGCAACGCCTTCATCAGCGATCAGCGCCAGGTCACGTCGTACTTCAGGAAAGCGCGACAACTCCTGGAATTTAGGCATTTTACCCAGTGCGACTTCGGCCAGAACCAGCTCGAAGACAAACACCGGACGGTCCAGGCCCAAGGTTTTCGACAATTCAGGATGAATGGCGCCGACATAGCCCACTTCACGCCCTTCGCGTTCGATGCGAGCAGTCTGCCCCGGATGCAAGGCCGGATGCTTGCCAGGCACGAAGGTGAACGAGTCCAGAGCGCCGGCAAATCCCAGCACCGCTTCAACGTCGGCCTTGACGTCGAAGAAATCTACTACATCACGACCTTGTGCCCAGCCTTCCGGCAGACGGCTGCCGCACACAACACCGGCCAGCATCGGCTCTTGCTTGAGGCCGTCCAGTTGACCGACGAAGCGCAGACCGCTCTCGAACAGGCGTACGCGATCCTGCTGACGATTGAGGTTGTGCTGCAACGACTTGACCAGACCCGGCCACAACGAAGCGCGCATGGCGGCCATATCATTGGAAATCGGATTTGCCAACAGCAGCGGCTTGGCGCCCGGGCTGAACAGCTCGAACTGCCTTGGATCAATGAAGCTGTAGGTGATCGCTTCCTGATAGCCGCGAGCGACCAGCAAACGGCGCAGCTCAGGCAGATCGCTCCGCGCTTCGGCCTTGGCCTGCGGTGCCAGACGCGCTTGCGGATAACGAACCGGCAGACGGTTATAGCCATAGAGACGAGCCAGTTCTTCAATCAGGTCGACTTCAAGGCTGATATCGAAGCGATGGCTCGGCACTTCTACGCGCCACTGCCCTGCCGCTTCGGAGGAAACCACCAGACCCAGACCGGTCAACAAACTCTCAATCTCAACCGGGTCCATTTTCAGGCCCAGCATCTGCTCGATACGCTCGGCACGCAGCGTAACCGGTGCGATCGAAGGCAGATCTTTTTCGCTGACCGCTTCAATCACCGGGCCAGCTTCGCCACCGGTGATCTCCAGCAACAGGCCAGTGGCTCGTTCCATGGCTTTACGCGCAAGCTGCCAGTCGACGCCCCGCTCGTAACGGTGCGAAGCATCGGTATGCAGGCCGTAGGAGCGGGCTTTGCCAGCCACGGCGATCTGGTCGAAGAAGGCGCTTTCGAGGAACACGTCACGGGTTTCGCTGGAGACACCGCTGTGCTCACCGCCCATCACGCCAGCAATCGCCAGGGCACGCTGGTGGTCGGCGATGACCAGTGTGTCGGCACGCAGGCTGACTTCCTGACCATCGAGCAGAACAAGCTTTTCGCCCTCTTCTGCCATGCGGACACGAATGCCGCCATGGATTTGCGCCAGATCGAAAGCGTGTAACGGCTGGCCCAGTTCGATCATCACGTAGTTGGTGATGTCGACCACGGCATCAATGCTGCGAATGTCTGAACGACGCAGGCGCTCGACCATCCACAAAGGCGTTGGTCGCGACAGGTCGACATTGCGAATCACCCGGCCCAGATAACGCGGGCAAGCGTTGGGTGCCAGCACTTCAACCGGGCGTACTTCGTCGTGGCTGACGGACACAGCGGCAACTGCCGGAACGCTCACATCACAGGCATAGAGCGCGCCGACTTCGCGGGCAAGCCCTGCCAGCGACAGGCAATCGCCACGGTTAGGCGTCAGGTCGACTTCGATGCTGGCATCATCGAGCTCCAGGTAAACGCGGAAATCCTGGCCCACCGGCGCATCCGCCGGCAGTTCCATCAAACCGTCATTGCCCTCGCCCACTTGCAGCTCGGACTGGGAGCACAACATGCCGTTGGATTCGACGCCGCGCAGCTTGGCTTTCTTGATCTTGAAGTCGCCCGGTAGCTCGGCACCGATCATGGCGAACGGAATCTTCAGGCCCGGGCGCACATTCGGTGCACCACAGACGACCTGAAAATTTTCCGAACCGTTGCTAACCTGGCAGACGCGCAATTTGTCGGCATCGGGGTGTTGCTCCGTGCTCAGCACTTCGCCGACGATCACACCGCTGAATGCACCAGCGGCCAGAGTGACGCTATCGACTTCAAGGCCGGCCATCGACAGGCGAGCAACCAGCTCGTCACGCGATACTTGCGGGCTTACCCAGCCACGCAACCATTGTTCACTGAATTTCATCCTGCTCTCCAAAAATGTTCGTTACGGGCGACTCCGGTGCTCGTCGACAGCGGCGCTCGGGCGGCTGCCATCCAGCGCCTCAGCGAAATTGCGCGAGGAACCGCAAGTCGTTGTCGAAGAACAGACGCAAGTCGTTCACGCCGTAACGCAGCATCGCCAAACGCTCCACGCCCATGCCAAAGGCAAAACCCGAGAACTCTTCAGGGTCAATACCGGACATACGCAGCACATTCGGGTGGACCATGCCGCAGCCCATCACTTCCAGCCAGCCTGTCTGCTTGCAGACACGGCAGCCTTTGCCGCTGCACATCACGCATTCCATGTCGACTTCAGCGGAAGGCTCAGTGAACGGGAAATAGGAGGGACGAAAGCGCACCGCCAGTTCTTTTTCGAAGAACACCCGCAGGAACTCTTCGATAGTGCCTTTGAGGTCGGCGAAGTTGATATCGCGATCGACCAAGAGGCCTTCCACCTGATGGAACATCGGCGAGTGAGTGATATCGGAGTCGCTACGATACACACGACCCGGACAGACGATGCGGATCGGCGGACGCTGCGATTCCATGGTGCGCACCTGTACCGGAGAGGTGTGGGTGCGCAGCAACATGTTCGCATTGAAATAGAAGGTGTCATGCATCGACCGGGCCGGGTGATGGCCTGGGATGTTGAGCGCCTCGAAGTTATGGTAATCGTCTTCCACCTCAGGGCCTTCGGCGATGCCGTAGCCAATGTGGGTGAAGAATTGTTCGATGCGTTCCAGAGTACGGGTAACAGGATGCAGACCACCGGAGGTCTGACCACGGCCAGGCAGGGTCACGTCAATGGATTCGGCGGCGAGTTTCGCGGCAAGGTCCGCGCCCTCGAACAACGCCTTGCGGGCATTGAGAACCTCTGTGACACGCTCCTTGGCAACGTTGATCAGCGCACCGACTTGCGGACGCTCTTCTGCCGGCAAATTCCCCAGGGTCTTCATCACCTGAGTCAACTCACCTTTCTTGCCAAGGTATTGAACCCGGATTTGCTCCAGGGCATTGATATCTTCAGCGCTCTGCACAGCCTCAAGAGCTTGCGAGACCAGCGCGTCCAGGTTTTCCATGTACAGACTCCAGATACGAAATAGGGGAAGAGCTTTTAAGGCTCTTCCCCTATTTATGACGTTTAACACCGAGCCCCAGAGAATGAGGCCCGGTGATTGTCGGGGACTTAGGCCAAAGTGGCTTTAGCTTTCTCGACAATCGCAGCAAACGCCGCTTTTTCGTTCACTGCCAGATCAGCCAGAACCTTACGGTCGATCTCGATGGAAGCTTTTTTCAGGCCGGCGATGAAACGGCTGTAGGACAGACCGTTGATTCGAGCACCAGCGTTGATACGAGCGATCCACAGAGCGCGGAACTGACGTTTTTTCTGACGACGGTCACGGTAGGCGTATTGGCCTGCCTTGATTACCGCTTGCTTGGCAACACGGAATACGCGTGAACGCGCGCCGTAGTAGCCTTTAGCAAGTTTCAGAATTTTTTTGTGACGCTTACGGGCAATGACGCCACGCTTTACACGAGCCATGAGTTACTTCCTCTATTCTTGATCAAAAAATCAGCAAAGGCGCAGCATGCGCTTGACTTTTGCAACGTCAGACGGATGCAGCAGGCTGCTACCGCGCAGTTGACGCTTACGCTTAGTCGACATTTTGGTCAGAATGTGGCTCTTGAAAGCGTGTTTGTGCTTGATGCCGTTAGCAGTTTTCAAAAACCGCTTAGCTGCACCACTTTTAGTCTTCATCTTTGGCATGTTCGGATACTCCGCATTCAGTTGATAAACATAACCGCAAGGCCTGCCGTGCCCTGGTGGTCATTTCTTCTTTTTCGGGGCGATGACCATGATCAGCTGGCGTCCTTCCATCTTAGGATGCTGCTCAACGGAACCGTATTCGAGCAGGTCACCTTCAACCCGCTTCAACAGTTCCATGCCCAGCTCCTGGTGGGCCATCTCACGACCGCGGAATCTCAACGATACCTTGGCCCTGTCCCCGTCACTCAGGAAACGTACCAGGTTGCGTAGTTTTACCTGGTAATCCCCTTCCTCCGTCCCTGGACGAAACTTGATTTCTTTAACCTGGATCTGCTTCTGGTTTTTCTTGGCCGCAGCAACCTGCTTCTTCTTCTCGAAGATCGATTTGCCGTAGTCCATCAGTTTGCAGACAGGGGGTACTGCATCGGCAGAAATTTCTACCAGATCCAGCTTGGCCTCTTCAGCCTTAAGAAGCGCGTCTTCAATTGACACAATCCCAAGCTGCTCACCCTCAGCTCCAATTAACCGAACCTCGCGTGCCGAGATATTCTCGTTGATCGGGGCTTTCGGTGCAGCTCGTTTATCTTGTCTCATTTCACGCTTAATAGTAATTACTCCGAATCTTGGCGACCACGCCGGGAAACCGCTTGTGCGAGGAATTCAGCGAATTGGGCGACCGGCATGGAGCCAAGGTCTGCACCTTCACGTGTACGCACAGCGACAGTTTGCATTTCAACTTCCCGATCCCCGATCACGAGGAGATAAGGAACCTTGAGCAAAGTATGCTCACGGATTTTAAAGCCGATCTTTTCATTTCTCAAGTCGGACTTGGCACGAAACCCGCTTTCAAGCAGATTTTTTTCCACTTCAAGGGCAAAATCTGCCTGTTTATCAGTGATATTCATGATCACTGCTTGAGTGGGCGCCAGCCAGGCCGGGAATGCGCCTTCGTAGTGTTCGATCAGAATTCCGATGAAACGCTCGAAAGAACCGAGAATTGCCCGGTGCAACATCACTGGATGCTTGCGGCTGTTGTCTTCGGAGACGTATTCAGCACTCAAGCGGATCGGCAGATTGAAATCGAGCTGCAAGGTACCACACTGCCAGACACGACCGAGGCAGTCTTTGAGCGAGAACTCGATTTTCGGACCATAGAACGCGCCTTCGCCCGGCTGCAGATCATATGGCAGACCGGCGCTGTCCAGAGCCGAGGCCAGTGCGCTTTCCGCGCGATCCCACAGCTCGTCGGAACCCACACGCTTTTCAGGGCGGGTCGACAACTTCAGTTCGATGTCCTTGAAGCCGAAGTCTGCGTACACGTCCAGAGTCAGCTTGATGAATGCTGCAGACTCGGCCTGCATCTGATCTTCCGTGCAGAAGATATGCGCATCGTCCTGCGTGAAGCCACGAACGCGCATGATCCCGTGCAGCGCACCAGACGGCTCGTTACGGTGACAGGCACCGAACTCAGCCAGACGCAGCGGCAATTCACGGTAGCTTTTCAAGCCCTGGTTGAAGACCTGGACGTGGCACGGGCAGTTCATCGGCTTGATCGCGTAATCGCGGCTTTCCGATTCAGTGGTGAACATGTTGTCGGCGTAGTTGGCCCAGTGGCCGGACTTTTCCCACAGCGATCGATCAACCACCTGCGGCGTCTTGATCTCCAGATAGCCGTTCTGCTGCTGAACCTTGCGCATGTACTGTTCCAGTACCTGGTAGAGCGTCCAGCCTTGCGGGTGCCAGAACACCATGCCCGGAGCTTCTTCCTGGGTATGGAACAGACCCAGGCGCTTGCCGATCTTGCGGTGATCGCGCTTTTCAGCTTCTTCGATCCGCTGGATGTAGGCAGCCAGTTGTTTCTTGTCAGCCCACGCAGTGCCGTAGACACGCTGCAGCTGTTCGTTCTTGGCATCCCCACGCCAGTAGGCGCCGGACAGCTTGGTCAGCTTGAACGATTTCAGGAAACGCGTATTCGGCACATGCGGACCACGGCACATGTCGACGTATTCTTCGTGATAGTACAGACCCATGGTCTGTTGCTCTGGCATGTCTTCAACCAGACGCAGCTTGTAATCTTCATTGCGCGCAGTAAAGACGTCGATGACCTCGGCCCGCGGGGTAACCTTTTTGATGACGTCGTAGTCTTTTTCGATCAACTGCTGCATGCGCTGCTCAATCGCCGCCATATCGTCAGGCGTGAACGGGCGCTCGTAAGCGATATCGTAGTAAAACCCGTCATCGATGACCGGCCCGATAACCATTTTCGCAGTCGGATACAGCTGCTTGACGGCATGACCCACGAGGTGAGCGCAAGAGTGGCGGATGATCTCCAGCCCTTCCTGGTCCTTGGGGGTGATGATCTGCAGACTTGCATCTTTCTCGATCAGATCACTGGCATCAACCAGTTGACCGTCAACTTTACCAGCCACGGTTGCCTTGGCCAGACCTGCACCAATGGAAAGCGCGACATCGGCTACGGAGACCGGATGATCGAATGAACGTTGACTGCCGTCGGGAAGAGTAATGGTGGGCATGGCGCCTCCTCTCCTAGTGGTGACCCCTACCAAAGGTCACGTGGGTTGGGATGAGCCAGTACATGATCCGGTGGTGAGCCTGCCTCACAGTGGCAGGAGCCTTGCGGCCAACCTTGAACCGAACCAGATGACTGGATTGAACGAAACGTTGATTCGCCCGACGCTGACAAATGACGACTGCCAGCCACGCGCGAATATAAAGGACGCGCATCCTAGCACAGCTGCGCCTGATGACGCGTGTCCTGAAGCGCTCAATTGCACGCATTTTAAGGAATGCTGAACTGGAGCGACTTCCAGCCGTCAGATTGTTCTGCAACCCAGTAAATCCGTTGCGCTCTATCAAGGAGAACGCCATGAAGCTTCTACGTGTACTTGCACTGCTCGCCCCTGTCGCCCTTGCGATGCCATTCAGCGCTCAAGCGGCCATGACTGCGGCAGAAAAAAACACCTTCATCACCGAATGCACGGCAGCTGCCGGGAAAACCCTGAAAGCCGATGCTGCCAAGACCCATTGCGAGTGCGGTGCCCAGCAGGTGAACAAGAATTTTACCGACAAGGAAATTGCCGCGCTGAACAGCAAAACTGAAGCGCCAAGCACCGAATTGACCACTAAATTGCAGACGATTGTGGCTCAACACTGCGTAAACGAAAAAAAATAATCAGCCGGATCGAGTGATTGCACGAGGGCGTACCTGCCGCCCTCAGCATTTATTGAACGGCGCAAAGCCTTGTAAAACGTGGCTTACAGCTCAGCGTATCGACGACTGAAAGCAGGGTGAAACAGCCTTCATATGGCGTTATAAGGAATTCGACTACACAAGAAGCTCAAACTTCTTACTGAAATGGCTCTACATTCCCACATTTCGACTATGATAGGCCGGTGTGCCCAGTTGGCCTGAGCAACACGTACTACTGAAAAATTATGTTCTTGGAGATTCACCATGTCTAATCGCCAATCCGGCACCGTAAAATGGTTCAACGATGAAAAAGGCTTCGGCTTTATCACTCCACAGGGCGGCGGTGACGACCTGTTCGTACACTTCAAAGCTATCGAAAGCGACGGTTTCAAAAGCCTGAAAGAAGGCCAGACTGTTTCCTTCGTGGCTGAGAAAGGCCAAAAGGGCATGCAAGCTGCTCAGGTTCGCCCGGAGTAATCCACGCGAGCTGAAAAAAACCCCGTCATCGACGGGGTTTTTTTATACCTGAAATCTACGTCGATCAGCCGCAGTTGACCCTTGTCACTTTGCCGTTGGCGTCGGTGTTGAGATTGACGCGCTCAGAACGGTACTCAAGCGTCAGCACATCGTTCGGGCTGATAAAACGGGCATCCTGTGCCCCTGCTTTGCTGCGAGCCTGCGCCAGCAAAGCTGCCGAAGCCTGCTGACCCACTGCAAACTGCGCACCTGCAGCGTCACAGCGACCCGACAACACCTGAGCTTGCGATTCTTTGGCTGGGGATTCAGGCGTGCTGCTGCACCCTGCCAGCAGTGACACGGCGACAACCAACCCAACTGACGACAATTTCCACGGCATACAGCCTCCTCGACCGATAAACAAAAGCAGAACCCTTGCGACAGCGTTGTGACCGAATCGTTGCAACGCGGCCCTTGATCACGGCCAATCCGACCGAACAGCGCCGAAGTCTGCCCCAGCCGGCAAAAGCATGTGAAGGCAAATCGTCACAAAACATGAGTAGATGTGATCAGCGCGTCGGGCTAGTGCGTAAGTCGCAGTGCCAAACGCCCTGCTGAAGTGGTTTACTCGCACTGGCGGCGCGGTTCGGCCGCTACGCCAAGTGGCTTCACCTTCCCCTCAGCCGAGACAGACAGCAATGGCAGTCGTATCCATCGATGCAGCGATCAGGGCCAAATGGCCACAAGGGCATTCATCTCACAGCCCGGCAAACCCGGAAGAGCTGGCGATCATCGCGATAGACTTGCTCGTCAAGGAGCTGGGCACCGACGGTGCACGAGGCTTTATCTCACAGGTGCTGGCCCGATACCCGGACGAAATCAAGCAAGCGCCTGTGCAGCCGGTGTGAACCATCGGCACACCCAACGTTTATTTCAGGCGCGAAAGTCGCTCGGTCAGCAGATCGAAAAAGCCTTGAGCGTCACCCTCCTGCACCCAGAACACATTCTTTTCGTGACCCAGCGTGCCGTACCAGTCAGCGACGGTCTGACCGAATCCAATGCCTTCTCGACTATCAATCGCAACGTTGATCTGCCTGCCCGAAAACAACTCGGGCTTGAGCAGCCAGGCGATGACGCTGGCGTCATGCACCGGGCCACCCGGCAAGCCGTAGTGGACCATATCGAGCTTCACGTACTCATCAAGAATGCTGCCCACCAGTTTGCCCGCCTGATTGTTCAGCGCGGCAATCTGCGCAAGGCGCTGCTCGCTGGTGAGAATCTTGTGGGTCACGTCCAGCGGCAGGTAGGTCAGCTTGACACCGCTGGCCAGGACTACCTGGGCAGCGTGCGGGTCGGCAAACAGGTTGAATTCGGCCACTGGGGTGATATTGCCGCCATTGAAGTGGGCGCCGCCCATTACCACCACCTCCTTGATGCCCTGAATGATTTCAGGGTCCTGGGTCAACGCCAGCGCCAGGTTTGTCTGCGGCCCGAGCATGGCCAGGGTGATGCTGTGTGGCTTGGCCTTGCGCAACGTCTCGATCAGATAAGACACCGCATTGCCACTGGCCAGCCCCTGTTTGGGCTCGAACACTGGAACGCCCGGCAGGCCTTCCTGACCATGCACGTTTTCAGCGTAAATCGGTGTGCGCACCAAGGGCCGCGAAGCTCCGGCGTACACCGGGACGTCCTCGCGCCCTGCCCATTCCCGAGCGAGCCTGGCGTTGCGCGAGGTCTTGTCGATCCGCACGTTGCCGGCCACGGTAGTGATCCCGAGGACATTCAGTTCGGCAGGCGAAGCCAGTGCCAGCAGCAAGGCCACGACATCATCGGCGCCCGGGTCGGTATCAATGATCAGATCCCGTCGCTCGACGGCCTGTGCAACGCTCGTGCTGAGGGTGGCCAAAAGCAGTGCGCTCCGAAATAGCTGTTTGAAGAGTTGGGTCCATTGCATGAGAAAACTCCCTGTCTGTAATTGATGCTTCCTGTCAAAACCGATCAGAACACCACGCCGGCAATCAACGCGATATTGCTGTAAGGCTCACACTCACCGGTGCGCACGATTGCTCGGGCGTTTTTGCTCAGCGCCTTCAAGGCTTCGTGGCTGAGGAGTCGCTGCTCGCCAAGCTCACCGTCCAGGCTCAAGCCTTCGATGATGCTCAGCGCGGGGGGCTTTTTGAACATGATCTCCTCGGCCAGCACATGGCTCTCTACCTGCATTTCAGTGAGGACCGTGTCCAGAACGCTGACAAAGTCCGGGACGCCCCGGGTCAGCGCCAGGTCAATCAGCTCAACGCCGGGCGGGATCGGCATGCCTGCGTCCACGATCATCAGAATGTCGCCATGCCCCAGGGAAGCAATGACCCGAGATAAAGCGATGTTAAGCAAGGGTGTCTTTTTCATGCCAGATCGATGTCCTTCAGTTCAGCAAAGGTCGGTATTGAGGGCTGCGCGCCAGGCCGGGTGACTGACAGGGCAGCGGCGGCCTGGGCGAAACGGATCGCCTGGATTTCGCTGAGGCCCTGCGCCAGTGCGGCAGCAAATCCGCCGACGAAGGTATCACCGGCAGCGGTGCTGTCCACTGCCGTGACCTGCGGCGCCGGAAAATGCACCACTGAGTTCGTGGATGCAAACAGCACGCCCTGGGCGCCCAGCGTGACAATCACCTTGCCCGCGCCCTCTGCCAGCAGCGCTCTGGCGGCCGTTTCAGCAGACGCCAGCGACTCGACCACTACGCCGCTGAGAACCCCTGCTTCGCTTTCATTGGGAATCAGGTAGTCGATCAGCGGATACCACTGACTCGGCAAGGGAGCTGCAGCGGGTGCCGGATTGAGAATCACCGTCTTGCCTAGCTCCCTGGCCCTGCGCAAGGTGTGGGCGACGGTTTGCGTCGGCACCTCCAGTTGGCAGATGACCACGTCAGCGCTGGCCAGCAGACCCTCGAAACGCCGCACCACTTCAGTGGTCAGGCAGCCATTGCCGCCCGCGACAATGACAATCGCGTTTTGACCGTTGGCGTCGACTGTGATCGCCGCGATCCCGGTCGACGCCCTAGCAACCGTGGTCACAGCCTGGCAATCAATCCGTTCATCCAGCAACGCGCGGCGCAACTGATCGCCGTAGGCGTCTTCGCCCACACAGCCGATCATTGCGACCGAGGCGCCCAGCCGAGCGGCTGCAACAGCCTGGTTAGCGCCCTTGCCACCAGGCACCGTCTCGAAAGACTCGCCAGTCAGGGTCTCGCCGGGCGCAGGCATGCGCAGCGCGCGGGTCACCAGATCCATGTTCAAACTACCGACCACTACTACGTTGGCTTGCATGTCGTGGGCACTCTTGCTCGAAATCATCGTTGTTGCTCAGCGCGATTCAGTGAAGGGTTGGCAGGCGGCGCAGTTGACTCGCGCAGCACGATGCCGGGAGTCACCACCAACTGCTCGACGGCGCCGCCAAAAGGGCCAGTGATCCGGCGTAGCAGTATTTGCGCGGCGGTTTCACCCAATTGCAGAATTGACTGCCCTACGGTGGTCAATGCCGGATAGACGTAACGGCTCATCTGAATATCGTCAAAACCCACCACGGAAAGCTGTTGCGGCACTGCGATATTGCGCTCCGCAGCCGCCCGAAGTACGCCGATGCCGATCATGTCATTGCCCGCAAAAATGGCCGTAGGCGGATCGTCGGCCAGTAAAGTGGCAGCCGCTTCATAGCCACCGGGGCTGGTGAAGTCGCTGGTAACCACCCAATGCGTCAAGACCTCGATCTGCGCCTCCTGCATGGCGCGCTGATACCCACCCAGCCGCAAGCGGGCCACGCTGGTTTGCTCAGGCCCGCTGATGCACGCAATGTGACGATGGCCCAGATCCAGCAGATGACGAGTGGCCAGATAGCCGCCCAGTTCATGATCGATGCGCACCAGATCCGCTTCGACGTCTTCCAGCTCTCGGTCGACCACCACCATTGGCGTGCGCACAGCTGCGAAGCCACCCGCCAGCCCCTCATCGCCCCCGACCGAAGAGACGATCAAGCCATCAACGCGTTTCTCCAGCAGGACGCGTAAGTAGTTGCGCTGTTTTTGCGGGTCGTCATCGGAGTTGCACAGGATCACGCAGAAACCATTGCGCTCACAGTAGTCTTCGATCCCGCGAGCCAGCTCGGCGAAGTAGGGGTTAATGCCATTGGGGATCAGCAGGCCAATGGTCGAGGTGGATTTGGCCTTGAGTGACCGGGCAACCGCGCTGGGCACATAGTCCAGCTGCGCGATGGCCGCTTCCACCTTGAGCCGGACCTGATCACTGACCGGCCGGCTCTTGTTCAGCACATGGGACACGGTGGTGTAGGAAATCCCCGCCAGCGCTGCCACATCTTTGATGGTTGCCATGTCAGATCTGACGCCTTGCGCGATGACTGCGGTAAGTATCCAGAACCACGGCAATCACAATCACTGCACCGGTAATAATCCGCTTGGTCGGCTCAGTGGCCCCGATCTGTGCGAGCCCGGCGGCCAGAACCGAAATAATCAGGACGCCGAAAAACGTGCTGATGATCGACCCTCGCCCACCCATCAGGCTGGTGCCGCCGATGACAACTGCGGCAATGACCTGCAATTCCAGACCCGAGCCTGCGTTCGGGTCTGCGGCTTCCAGGCGCGAGATCTGAAACAACGCCGCAACGCCAGCCAGCAGGCCCATCAGGGAAAACACCAGAATCTTGTACGGCTTGGGATTGATGCCCGCCAGTCGTACGGCTTCTTCATTGGTGCCGATACCAATCAGGTAGCGGCCAAACACGGTGCGGGTCAACACCGCCTGGGCGACGACAATCACCAGCAAGGCAATGATGAACGAGGGCGCGACACCAAAGGCAATCGGGTCGGACAACCAGGCAAACGCGTCGCCGATGTAAGCCGTGCGCGAATTGGTCATCTGGTAGGCAACGCCCCTGGCCATTTCCAGCACGCCCAACGACACGATAAATGACGGGATGCGCCACGCAACGGTAATCGAACCGGTGATAGTGCCCGCCAATGCGGCACACGCCATGCCGAGGATCGCGGCCGGAAAGACGCTCCAGCCCCAACTGATGATTGCCACGCTGACGGCTGAAGCCGCCAGGGCCAATACCGACCCGACCGACAGATCGATGCCCCCGATAATCAGCACAAAGGTCATGCCGACCGCGAGCACCATCAGGTCCGGAATCTGGTTGGCCAGGGTGCTGAAGGTGCTATAGGACAGGAAGTGGTCGCTAAGCAGTGAAAACAGCACAATCATCGCCAACAGCGCGCCTGCAAGCCCCAGATAAGTCCCCAGGCCCAACCAGGTACCGCTGCGTTTGCTGGCCGAAGGCAGCGGGTGTGACGGGGTGGAAGTCTTCATCAGTCAATCCTAGGCGCGGCTTCACCGAGCAGCGCGTCGCGTTTTTGATAGCCGGCAAACGCGGCAGCGAGTAATTCGTCCTGACTCCAGTCGGCGCGATCGAACGTCTCGATCAAGCGGCCGGCGGACAGCACACCAATGCGGTCGCAAATCAGCATCAACTCACGCAAGTCACTGGAGACCACCACCAATGCCCTGCCCTGACGCGTCAACTCGCCAAACAAACCGTAGATATCGAACTTGGCACCCACGTCGATACCCCGGGTGGGCTCATCAAACAGCATGACCGCGCAATCGCGCTCCAGCCAACGGCCAATGACCACTTTCTGCTGGTTGCCGCCCGACAACTGCGAGACCAATTGCGCAGGCCCTGAGGTGCGAATGCCCATGGCGTCGATCTGCCTCTGGGCCAGACTCATTTCATCCCCGGCATTGACCAGCCCGCCTGCGCTGATGCGGTCCATGTTGCCCAGGGCAATGTTGGCGCTGATGGTCTGGGTCAGCAGCAAGCCTTCCCCCTTGCGGTCTTCGGTGATCAATGCGATTCCCTCTCGAACCGCATCCATCGGTGAGCGGATCGATACCTGCCTGACGGGGCTGCCCGTCTCAATGCTGCCGGTGTCGGCAGTATCTGCACCATAAATCAGACGCAACAGTTCGGTCCTTCCGGCCCCGATCAAACCGGAGATGCCGAAAATCTCGCCACTGCGCACTTCAAACGAAACATCCCGAACCTTATCGCCTCGGCCCAGACCTTTGACCTTTAACGCGACTTCGCCGATCTGCCGCACGCCCAGGTCGATCTTGTCCCCGAGTTCGCGGCCCACCATCAAGGTCACCAGCTGCTCGCTGGAGTAGTTGGCGATAGCGTCAACGCACACTAACTTGCCATCACGCAGCACTGCGATGCGCTGGGCGACGCGCGCCAGTTCTTCCAGACGATGGGAAATGTAAATGATCGAAACGCCGCGCTGCTGCAGGCGCGTGACCTGCTCGAACAGCATCTCGACTTCCCGCGCAGTGAGCATCGCCGTGGGCTCGTCAAGAATCAGCACATGGCAGTCACCGATCAGATTACGGGCAATTTCCACCATCTGTTGATGGCCGATCCCCAGCTCGCTCACCGGGGTGTCAGGGTCGATAGCGTCCAGTCCGACCTGCGCCATGGCCAGGATTGCGTCTTCGCGCAGTTTCCTGCGATTGATCCAGCCTGCACGACGCGGGAGGTTGTCGAGAAAAAGGTTCTCGGCAACGGACAGCGTCGGCAGCAGATTGAGTTCCTGCATGACCATGCGCACGCCGAGCTTTTCGGCCTGGCTGCGGCTGCCGGGTTGATAGGCTGCACCCTGAAATTGCATCTGCCCGACAGTGGGTTGCTCCAGGCCGCCGATGATTTTTGACAGGGTGCTTTTACCCGCGCCGTTTTCACCGGTCAGGGCCAACACCTCACCGCGCATCAGCGTCAGGTCGATGCCACCGAGCACAGGTTGAGCGTAGGTTTTCCCGATGCCGCTGATAGACAGCACCGCAGTTTGAGCAGAAGCCGACATAAAGCTCTCCATGCATCTGCCCTGGTCGGGCAGATGCAGATATTCGGCGAAAGAGTTACGGGTTGTTGGCAGGGGTGGACTGGGTGACCAGCGTCACCGGTGTTTCAATCACACCATTAACGCTCTCGACCTTCTCACCCTTGAGCAGCTTGAGCGCTGCATCGATACCAAACATGGCCTGCCTGGCGGCGAACTGGTCGGCGGTCGCAAGAATACGACCATCCTTGAGCATCGGCTTGATGGCATTGATGTTGTCGTAGCCCACTACCTTGACCTTGCCCGCCTTGCCCGCCGCTCGAACCGCAGACACAGCGCCCAGTGCCATGCTGTCGTTACCGGCCAGCAGCGCTTTCAGGTTGGGGTACTCGTTGAGCATCGCCGAGGCCACCGCATTGCCTTTGTCGATTTCCCAGTTGCCCGATTGGGTGGAGACGATTTTCATCTGCGCAGCATCCATGGCGTCCTTGAAACCCGCCGTACGTTGCTGGGCATTGGTGGTGGTCGACACGCCTTCGATAATGCCGACTTCATCACCGGCCTTGAGATCACGTGCCAGGTACTCACCTACCAGGCGTGCCCCTTTTCGGTTATCCGGCCCTACGAAAGGCACGCTGAGGTTTTTGCTCTTCAGCACCTCGGGGTCCAGCTGATTGTCGATATTGACCACGGTAATCCCGGCATCCATGGCTTTCTTGATCACCGGGACAAGAGCCTTGGAATCAGCAGGCGCGATGACCAGCGCATTGACCTTCGAGACAATCATCTGCTCAACGATGCGGATCTGATTGGCCGTGTCTGATTCATCCTTGATGCCGTTGGAGATCAGGTCGAACTTGTCAGCATTTTCTTTTTGATAGGCTTTTGCGCCATCTTCCATGGTCAGGAAGAATTCGTTGGCCAGGGATTTCATCACCAGGGCAACTTTAGGTTTGGCAGGGGTTTCAGCGGATACGGCGGGAAGGGAAAGCGTCGCGGCAGCAGCGGCGAACATAGCAACAACAAGCGCGCGTCCAGCAAAGGGCAGCTTCATGAGTTTCACTCCGATCTTATGATTATTGTGTCGGGCAACGAATGACGCAGATGAACGTGAAGTCATCACGCAAACGTTTGCGAGACCCAGATAATGAGAACCGAAATGGTTAATGTCAACTGTTCTGGCAGCAAACTGCATTCAGGACGATGCGCTGCTCATGCGGTGATATCAAGCCCTGTGCTCCTGTCCAATTCCTTGAACAGCGCTGCAGACATCAACAAGACCGCACCACTGACCGCTGATATCTGCCCTTGATAGCTGGCGACAACCGCATTTTTCGCCTCGAGGTTGGAGTGCGCAGCGTTCTCGGCAGCTCGCAGGCTGCTCCTGAGATCGCGCAACTGCTCCTGCAATTGGGCCATGCGTTTGAGCAATTTTTTCGCCACAGGGCTGAGGTTATCGGCGATATCACGGCTGGGCTGCCGAGCATCACCCAAACGATCAAGCACCTCATCGCCAGTTTCGTTTGAGTCCTTGGTGCTGCCGGGGATCACATGGAATCCCCAGCCGGGAAAACCTATTGATGAAAGAGTCATGACGTCGTCCCTGGTGTAGATGTCCTGTTCCAGACCATCGACCTGACGCCGACATTCTTGAGTGAATGACCACAGACGATTTCTGCTGGCAGCACCAAGCACTTGATCCTACAAGAATGTTGCGAAAAGTCTGACAGTGAAATACTGTATGCCCGTACAGCTAACCAGGAAGCTTTCCCATGGCAAAACAATCAGCAGCAGCTTCGCTCCCCAGCGCCTACGAACGCATGGGCGTACGGGTGCAAAAAATCATCAACTCACCTACCGCGCAGAAAGCCAAGGCGGCCCTGATATTTCGTCTACCTGACGAGGTGGAGGATGAATGGAGCCAGCTGCTTGAAGAGATCGCAGAAAACGACAACGTGACTCTCGCGTATCGCGACGATGGCGGCGTACAGATTTTCTGGACAGTGCCGAAGGAAGATTGACGGCATGATGGTGCGATTCTTTACCCTGCTCTGTACGACCCTGCTCCTCACTACCCCGTTCACCGCGCATGCCGATGCGCCACGAACCTTCAGCCAAGCCAAGAAGATCGCCTGGGGCCTGTATTCACCGCAGTCCACGGAGTTCTACTGTGGCTGTAAATACAACGGCAACCGTGTCGATATCGCAGGCTGCGGTTATGTGCCGCGCAAAAACGCCAACCGCGCCAAACGCATTGAATGGGAGCACATTGTCCCTGCCTGGCAAATCGGTCATTTGCGTCAGTGCTGGCAAAATGGTGGGCGCAAGAACTGCACGAAGAACGACAAAATCTTCCAGCAGGCTGAGGCTGACCTGCACAACCTCGTCCCGAGCATCGGTGAGGTCAATGGCGACCGGAACAACTTCAGTTTTGGATGGCTTCCAGTGCAGACCGGCCAATACGGCTCATGCCTGACTCAAGTGGACTTCAAGGCCAAAAAGGTCATGCCGCGCCCTTCGATCCGCGGAATGATCGCGCGCACTTACTTTTACATGAGCAAGCAGTACAACCTGCGCCTGTCCCGCCAGGATCAGCAGCTCTATCAGGCCTGGAGCAAGACTTACCCAGTTGAAGGCTGGGAGCGTCAGCGCAATCAGCAGGTGGCCTGCGTGATGGGCCACGGCAATGACTTCGTCGGCCCGGTGGATCTTAAACGCTGCGGCTGATCCACCCCACCCAAGGTGTAGATGGCAGCATTTGCGTTGCAGACATTACGCCTTGGGGTTCGCGCTCAACGCTGTCGCTTCAGGCGCCTGGTCCGGGCATTCCAGACTGATAACCACTCATCGGACAACTGTTCAATTCTATACAAATCAGTGTAATTCTCCTTTGCTGTTTGGATCCAGAGGCACCCTCCCCGCAGCAGCAGTACGATCAAGGCCGCTTGAAGTCTTGCAAGCCTGTATCGATCTCGAAATGAACTGGCAACCTGATGACTGCCAGGTATCAAGGAAGTACACATTTTCGGACCACACCCACAGGCAGGGGCAATGATGAACGATCAGATGGACTATGAGATTCATTATCAGTTTCGCGGTGAACCCCGACATTTCTGCCATCAGGCCTACCAGTTATGCGAGAGCGACGCGTTGCACTTCGCGACGCTACACGCGGGCGTCTGGCAAATGGCTGACAACCTGACGTCGCGGCCGATCCGGCTGGCCATTCTGCAAGCCGAAGGCCTTGGCGTGACCCAGGTGCACTGGAAAAAGACGCGCCTCAGAGAGAAAGTCTAAACAAATCAGTTTTACGGCGGTCGGACTTATCAAGCAGCGCTCATCAAACCAGCAACGCGAGGTAAGCATGACCATCGATAAAGATCTTGAAAAAGAAGTCCTGACCCGACTCCTGCACGCCCATCCAACAGGCCTGGGCAAGGAGGTCCTCGACAACTATCGAGGGGAGAATGCGGTGGCTGACACCCTTGAACATCTGCAGAAAAATGGCCTGATTCACGCTCGCAGTGTCGACACCGATGCGAAAGCGGGTCGCACCCTGAATTACCCGATCAAGCTCAGTTCATCGGGCGTCGAGGCCGCCAAGGGTTACGAAAGCTGAGGCTTTGAATCCGGTTTCAACCCCTGTGAAGCCCGACCTGTCACCAGGTCGGGTTTATGCTGTGGGATCAAATCGCCGGGTATTCACCCGTGCCTTCCGGCCAGGGCGTCAGCAACTCAAAACCATCGTCAGTCACCGCGACCATATGTTCCCACTGAGCTGATAACGACAGATCGCGGGTCAGCACCGTCCAGCCGTCTGGCAACACCTTGGTCCCGGGCTTGCCCGCATTGATCATGGGCTCAATGGTGAACACCATACCTTTCTTGAGGCGCATGCCTTTACCCTGCGCACCGTAATGCAGGACTTGCGGATCTTCATGGTAATTGCGGCCGATGCCATGCCCGCAATACTCTCGAACCACGCTGAAGCCTTCCCGGTGCGCCACCGTCTGAATGGCGTGGCCGATGTCACCCAGGGTCGCGCCAGGGCGCACTGCATGAATGCCTGCGCGAGTAGCCTCATAAGTGGTGTGCACCAGGCGTTTGGCCAGCGGGCTCACTTCACCAACAAAGTACATGCGGCTGGTGTCGCCATACCAACCATCCTTGATCACGGCCACATCGATGTTGATGATGTCGCCGTCCTTGAGGATGTCAGAAGCCGAGGGGATGCCGTGGCAGACCACCGCGTTGGGAGAGATGCAGGTGGTTTTGGTAAACCCGTGATAACCGACGTTGGCCGGAATCACTTTCAATTCTTTGACGATATATTCATTACAGATATCGTCCAGCGCCTCGGTGCTGACGCCTGCCTTTACATGGGGCTTGATCATTGCCAGCACGTCGGCGGCCAGTCGGCCTGCAATGCGTAACTGGACGAGATCTTCTTCGGTCTTGAAGCTGATTGCGCCACTCATCGCGAAGCCTCCTGTGCCTGAAGATGAGGTGGCGAAATATCGTAGGTCTGGGCACTCAGCACGGCGCCGCCCGCCGTTTCGGCACGAATCAGCATTTGGCAGATTTCACTGTAATCCAGTGTCGGATGCAGCTCGGCAAGCATGCCAACCCGCATCCAGTGTTCAGCCTGGGCATTGATAGAGCGGCTCAGCGCAGCGCTGGCGGCGCGAATATTGGCGTGCATATCTTCGGAAATTTTGACCAGACCCATGGTTCACCTCGGATGGAATATACGAAGCATATACGTTTCGTATACTCATATTCAACCGAAGATACCGTCTAGCTGGACTCGACCGTGGGGGGCAAGCATTCGGAGAGGGATTGCGCCAGCCGCCCTATGGCGTCCTGATCGACCATGGTCAGAGCGCGATAGTGCACAATCACTGCGCGCTCAGCATCGCTCAACGAAGTAATCTCAAGCGGTGTTCGTCGGCCGGAAAGCAGGTAGAGAACGTCCACGCCCCGGTGGCCCAACGCGGACAAGTAATTGGAGCGCGGCATGCGCTGGCCACTTTCGTATTTGCCTTGCGCGTTGGCTTCCACACCGCCGATTGCGGCAAAATCCTGTTGAGAAAGGCCGAGGGCTTTTCTCTCTTCTTTGAGTCTGGAGCCGAGGCTGGTCATGGAGAGGCACCTGAAGCTGAGCGTCATCCTTAACCATACTCTGCATTGCCTATGACCATTGGGCTATTATCGGTATTGCTACCACCCAGTAACGCTAAGCCAGCGCGGTTGTGCGCTGCATTCGTATAAGGCGACTTGGCGATGCACATCAGGTCGGCGCGTGGCGTCGGCTTTCAAGGTCCGAGACTGGCGATGGATAACGCAACTGGCCCACCGCTTGGACGTCGTTTGGAGATTGCGCACTCATGAAGCTTCTGCTTGGCTGGTGCCTTGTGTCACTGTTCGGCACGCTGTTGGCGCTGATGCTGATCCGCAATGGCAAGAGCCATCCTGACCGGGAGCGGTTCGACGAAGCCCCGTCAGCTGGAGCGCCACCGCCTAATCCGCCGCAAGCGTCGAGTATCGCTCGGCGCCGGACTGAGCATTTGCAATAGCCAGGCACACCTGAGGTTCGTAGGCGTTGAACTGGCGCAAAGCGGACGCCAGGGCGAGGAAATCCTCGCGCTGCATTTCGTTCATGCCAGCCAATCGGGAAGCATGCTCTGGGGTAGCGTGTGCAGCGTGTTCAAAGGACATGGGGACCGCCTTCTATTCGGATACTGGTTAAACATACAGTATTTAAATATGGCGTTTCGCGCAAGCCTCATGACGACGAGTGGTCACCGCAGAGTTTTCATCAACCCTGCGCCAGCGTCTGTAATCGCGTCCAGTCGGCCAGCGAGATTTCGATCCCGTTGGCCAGCGACTCCAGGCGCTGCCGGTAACGTCGATCGCCCGGCAAGCGCTCCTGCCCTGCCTCCTGCATCCGCCTGACCAGCTCCTCGCTGCGTTGCGCAAAGCTCTGACCACTGCCTTTGTCGGGGTCGATCACGATCAACAACTGCCCGGTCCAAGGCGTCTGTGCGCCGGGATGACCCGCCCAGTCGAACTCGAACGAGAAATTCCCTCCGGTGAGCCCCGCCGCCAGCAACTCGACCATCATCGACAGCGCCGAGCCTTTGTAACCGCCAAATGGCAGCAGCGCGCCGCCATCCAGAATCGCTGCCGGGTCTACCGTTGGCTGTCCGGCCCGGTCGACCCCCATGCCTTCGGGTAACAGACGCTCTTCACGGGCAGCAATCTGCACATCCCCATTGGCAATGGCGCTGGTGGCCAAATCAAAAACGATCGGCTCCCCCCCGGCACGTGGCGCGGCGAAGGCGATCGGATTGGTGCCGAACAAGGGTTTGCGGGCGCCGTGTGGAACCACGCAGGTCATGCTGTTGACCACGCTCAGGGCCACCAGGCCTTGCTCGGCAAACGGCTCGACGTCCGGCCATAACGCGGCGAAGTGATGGGAGCTGCGAATCGCCAGAATCGCAATTCCGGTGCTTCTGGCTTTCGCAATCAGCAGCTCCCTGGCAGCCTCCAGCGCGGGCTGGGCAAAGCCGTTGGCCGCATCAACGCGGATGAACGCCGGGCTGATGTCCTCGACTACCGGCACGGCACGGCCATCGACCCAGCCGCTTGCCAGTGACGAAAGATAACCGGGGATGCGAAAGATGCCATGGCTATGGGAGCCGTCCCGCTCGGCACTTGCGCAGTTGTGTGCCAGTACTTGGGCGACGGGCTCCGAGGTGCCGTGACGCAGGAATATCTGGCGCAGCACTTCGACCAACGCGGCGTATTCGACGGTCTGGGTCTGGGCGGTGTCACGGGATGCAGACATCTGAAAACTCCGATCTGAAGACTAGGAAACCAGCGTGCCAGCGAGGTTACTGCGCCGAATTAGCTGGGTAAATCGACTGCCGACTGATCCAGACGCTTTTGAAAATAGAAACGCCTGTGCCCTGGCGGATAGTCATTGACCTGACCGAACTCGCTGAAGCCCAGGCGGCGATAGAATTCCGGTGCCTGAAAGTCGAAGGTATCGAGCCAGATGCCGATGCAGTTCTTCTCGCGAGCCAGATCTTCTGCCATGCCCATCAAACGTGACCCCAGCCCCTGACCACGTGCCTGCTCCGGCACCGCCAGCAGCTCGATGAACATCCAGCGATACAGCAACCTGCCATACAAGCCGCCCAGTACCTCATTGCTGTGCTCGTCGCGAATCAACAAGGCAAACTTCTCAGCCCCGGCATCACCTGCCCTGGAGACATTGAAGGCGCGCAATGGCGTGAGAATGCTCAGGTAGTCCTCATCCGTGGGGTTAGCGGTCGTTTCAATACGTACGCTCATCCATTACCTCGAGGCTGCCAGGAAAGAGCGTCAGTTTAATCACGACGGCGATCTGAATGCCATTGGCCAGCAGCGTTAACGCGAATGGACCGCTATTACCGAAAAATAGCCGAATGCGTTGATATTCAATAGCCATACCTGTTCTCCCCAACTGATGTGCGCAGTAGAATGTTCCTACAGCCGGAGAGCCAATGAGCGACCGTATCCTCAGCGAAGCAGAACACGACGCCATCACCGATGCCGCAGCACATTGGTGCATGCGTTTGCACGCCAGCGACTGCACGGCAGAAGAACGCCTGGTATTCGAGGGGTGGCGCGAGGCCCATCCTCTGCACGCGTTCGAGTTCGAGGCGATGCTGGAAATCTGGCAGGCGTCCGAGCTGATCGTACCCGTCAATCCAGCACCACTTCCTGACGCGGTGAATCTGCAACGCGGCGCAAGACCAACCACGCTCTCACGGCGCAAGCGCCACTATGCCGCTGCTGCAGCCATCGTCCTGTTGGCGATACCTGTTGCTGGGTTTGTCGGCTGGAATCAGGGTTGGATTCCCAATAGCTATGACACCTACGAAGCCACGGGTGCCACGCGCCTGGTGACCATGGCTGATGGCAGTCGTGTCGAGCTCAACCTCGGCACCGAGCTGAGCTTTGCCAACTACAAGGACCGACGCAGCGTTGTTCTGGAAAAGGGCGAGGCGTTTTTCGAAGTCAGCCATGACAGTCAGCACCCGTTCATAGTCAATGCCGGCCAGGGCAGCATCCAGGTAACCGGCACCAAGTTCAACGTCTGGATGTATCAGGATCAGGTCAAAGTGATGCTGATTGAGGGATCCGTTCAGGTCCTCAGCGACACCCGCATCCCCAATCGCGGATACCGCCTGGAACCTGGCATGCAGGCCAGCTACAAGGATGGCGACGGCGCTCCTCTGATCAGCAAAACCTACGCCAACGACAGCAGCCTGACCTGGCGTAACGGCAAGCTGGTGATTAATGACTTGCCGCTGAATCAGGCCCTGCCGCTGATCAACCGGTACCTGCCGCAGCCGATCCTGCTGGCTGATAAAGCCACCGGTGCGATGCGTCTGGGCGGCAGTTACAACACCCGCGACATGGCGGGCCTGCTGACCTCGCTACCCAAGATGCTGCCGGTGACCGTGTCCACAAACCAGGATGGCAACCCGGTGATCATCCGCCGCTCGGCCAATTCGCCGAAGGGCTGACACCTCCGCAGTCCTGCGCATCAGCAGTGTGTCAGGCAAACCTGACTTTGTGGAATAGGCTTTACCCGGGCAAAGCTGCCCCCGCTACATGCGCAGCCCTAACAGCAGGCTTCGCGGCCAAAACCGGTCCCGCAGACCTGTGCTGGTTGCCCCTACCTCTGCCGAATCAGCTGCAGCGTGTACGCAGGATCAGCCTCGATCTGTTGCTGGGTAAACGGCAACACGGCCCACTGTTTGGCAGAAAACGCCTGCGTCTGGTCGCGTCGATGGGCCGAGCTGGATTCAGTGGCCTGCGAAGGCGCCAGCAAACCCAGGGCTTGCGGACCTTGCTGATCGAAACTGACCACTTGCAGGTAGCTGGTACCACTGACCACTTCACGCTTGCCATCAGTGCGCGGTATTGCGTGCATTGCGTTGTAAATGCCTAATACTCCCGGCCCGCCATGGACCGGTATCTGCTCGGCGCCCGCGCCCGAGACCTGAATATCTCCCCAGCGTACGGTGTCGGGCAGCCCGGCCTTGCTCAACTCTGCTGCCGATGCCAGCAGCGTTTCGTGCAACACCTTGATGACCTCAGGCTGACGCACGTCAAGCCCTCGCGGCGTGTGGACCGGGTTGGCTGGGTCGAAGCCGATGCGCCACGCCCCCGGTACTTTCTGCAGTGCCCTGGCAATATTCTGGAAATGCACAAAGCCCGGCCCTGCCTCCAGATTGGCGGTGCGATCCCACTGAGCAAGGCTGAGGCAGACGCTTTTGATGGTCGCCGCATCGTCGCCCGTGTAGCCCGCGCAATACTGCAACAGGTCATC
The DNA here is from genome assembly GCF_900601905.1 of Pseudomonas viridiflava. GTDB lineage: Bacteria > Pseudomonadota > Gammaproteobacteria > Pseudomonadales > Pseudomonadaceae > Aquipseudomonas. The sequence goes on along the minus strand of NZ_UWFA01000383.1, from coordinate 197,837 downwards.
CAGCAAACCGCCGGATTCGGCCAGATAGACACGGTTGTCCATGACCATGGCTTGCAGATCGGCAACGCTGGTTATACCCGGCCGCTCGTCAACCAGGCGCTCGATAGCAAAACGGGCGCGCGGCCCCAGCGGCATTCCTTCCCGACTGATGACCGGTGAATAGCCGGTCAGCGGTTGAGCAGGATTGGTCATCCATGCCGAATCATTGGAGTTTTGCACGTAGTCACTACGCGACAGGCTGGGCAGCGCCGATGCCGGGAAGATTCCTGCCTGCGCTGCGGATGGGTCAGAGTCCCACGCGCAGGCCATACGCGAGCCATTGAGCACGATCATTTCCTGCCCGGCAGCCGGATCGCTGCAGCTTGCAAGCTTGGCGACGCTGACGTTGGGCACCACCGAATAATTCATGTACAGCGCCTGCCCCTTGTCATCTACCGCAAGGGTGTTGACCCAGGGTATGCCCTGGATTTTCTGCAGCGATTTTTGCAACGCCGCCAGGCTGTCAGCGTGATTCATCGCGTACCACTGCTGCCAGACCCGGTCATTGTCCAGGTTGGCGTCTCGCAGGCTGTAGGCGTACTCGCGATTCCAGTCCAGCTTGCCCGGCCACTGCACCACGGGGCCAAATACCGAACTGTAAACCGTGCGGGATTGTTGCTGCGGCTGGCCATCCTTGCCGACCGTCGTGACCGAGACCGCGGTCTTTTTCAGGGGACGTGAGCGGCCATCGAGCATATAGCGGGTGGGGTCCTGCGGATCGAGCTTGAGGCGGAACAAGGTGAAATGCTTTGACGTATCCACCGTATGCGTCCATGCCAGATGCTGACTGAAACCGATATTCACCATCGGAAAACCAGGCAACGAAGCGCCCATGACGTCAAGTTTGCCCGGGATGGTCAGGTGCATCTGGTAAAAGCGCAAGCCACCGCCCCATGGAAAGTGAGGGTTGGCGAGCAGCAGGCCCCGACCGTTGGCGGACCGCTCAGCGCCGATGGCCACGGCGTTGCTTCCACGTTCCAGAGCGAACCTTTGCATGCGTGCGGCGGCTACCTGAAACGCTTCGGCCTGGGCATGATCAATGGACGCGCTGCTGACCGGTGGCGTGGCGCCTGCCAACGCTTCGGCAAAATGCCCTATGCCCCCTTCGGCCAGCAAGCGCCGGGTCAACTTGACGATATCGCCGGTGGTGATAGGCCTTAACCACTGAGCCTGCAAACACTGCGAAGTACCCGGCACCTGACGGGATTCAGCCAGCGCGCGATTGAACCCTGCGACATAGCCTTCTACCCGCTGGCGGACCTGCGGCGTTTGCGCTTGCCAGAACCGTTCGACATCTCTGGGGGTGCTCAGCCAGTTGAAGAACAGATCGCTGGTGAGGTTGTCGCGCTGCTCCGCAGTTTTCTGCTCGGCCCCGAAATAACGCGAGCGCTGGCCGTTGACCGTGACCACTTCATTGGCCAGCAGGCACAGATTGTCCTGTGCGTAGGCATAGCCGATGCCATAGCCCAACCCACGCTCGCTCTGGGCACGAATATGCGGCACGCCATAAGTGGTTCGGCGAATCTCGACGCTGGCCTGCGGCGACGGGGCTTGTGCATGGACGGTAACACCGAGGCCACACAATAGGCCCGCAAGGCAAAACTGCGGCATGCGCTTGAACTTGATCACTCTGACTCCTGATGGCTCGTCTGCAGGGGTGTAACCTCAGCAGAACGTGGAAGGGTTTGCGCTCACCAATAGACGAAGTCCGTTTGGGAAATTTAACCATTTACGGGGCGTAGGCGCGTCGTCTGCCACGAAACGCGCGCCCACGGTTTCTCATTCCAGGCTGGAGGGATCAAACACGGCGAATAATTTTTTCAGTTTAAAGATGAGGATTTCTATCGCCCATACGTCTTACTCAGTGAGGCAAGTATTTTCAAAAGGCCTGAAGAGGAAGTTGCGGATGTTCAATCGTCAAGCCACCACCACCCGAACGATGCTGCGCCAGTCAGCGATTGCTGCCCAGACGCCGCCTGCTGCCGATAGCGAGCGCCAAGGTAATGAGCCGATCCGCAGGCTGCTGAAGAGCTACGGCCTGCGCACCAGCCTGGTTCGTCTGAAAGTGCTGGACGCGCTGGTGGCCGCCACCCATGAAGGCCAGCCACTGGGCGTGCGTGGGGTTCATAGCCAGTTGCTCAAGCTGGATATCCCGCTGTCGTTTCTCAGCGTGCGCGAAGTGCTCAAGCGCCTGTGCGATGAAGGCGTGATTGCGCTGAATGCGGATAAAAGCTACTGCCTGCATCCCGAGGCTGTGCAAAGACTCAATGAGCCGGGCGAATCAACGCAGTGATCGCCCGCAGACATCCACCTCAGTGCTTGACCTTGCGCCGCATGATGCCGTTGATGACCACCACCAGCACTGCGACCGCAATCGCGATGTACTGAAAGGTCTGCTCAGTGATCACTCCGATGTTCTGCAAGTGCGACAAGCCCAACATGATCGCCAGCACCGCCAGGGCAATCAGGAGCGAATAGATCAAACGTTGCTTATTGGTCATTAGTCTTTTTCCTGAATTCTTCATCGACAGCATTCATTGCTCACAAATGCGCGCCTATCTTACGCGCAACGGCTGCCAGTGACAGCCGTACCGGTCCATCTGCAACGGGCTGATTACCCTCCCGAGCACATCCAGACAACGCCGGATAAATCTGTCGTGGTTTAATGTCGCCCGTTAAACGTCGCTGCAGCGGCGCTCTGGTGTTTATCAAGGAGTCAGACATGCCCGGTGAAGGCAGCCTGTTACAGGCCGCAGTCGTATTTTTGTTCGCCGCCGTTCTGGCCGTGCCATTGGCCAAACGGCTGCAATTGGGCGCGGTAATCGGCTACCTGTTTGCCGGGGTCATTATTGGTCCGTCAGTGCTGGGCTTGATCGGCAACCCGGAAAGCGTCAGTCACATTTCAGAGCTGGGGGTGGTGCTGCTGCTGTTCATCATCGGCCTCGAACTCTCGCCCAAACGTTTATGGGTGATGCGCAAGGCCGTGTTCGGCGTAGGCATGGCTCAAGTGCTGCTGACTGGCTTGGTCATTGGCACCGTGGCGCTGCTGGCTTTCGGCCAATCGCTGAACACGGCGGTGGTGCTGGGTCTGGGCCTGGCGCTGTCATCCACGGCTTTTGGCCTCCAAAGCCTGGCTGAGCGCAAGGAATTGAACAGCCCGCACGGCCGTCTGGCTTTCGCGATTCTGCTGTTTCAGGACATTGCCGCGATTCCGCTGATCGCCATGGTGCCGCTGCTGGCAGGCGTCGATCACAACCTCAGCGCCAGCGACGGCTTGACCCATGGTCTGGAAGTACTGGGGGTGATCGCCATCGTGGTGGTCGGTGGTCGTTATCTGCTGCGTCCAGTGTTTCGCGTGGTGGCCAAGACCAGAATCCAGGAAGTGTCCACCGCCACTGCGTTGCTGGTGGTGATCGGCACCGCATGGCTGATGGATCTGGTGGGGGTGTCGATGGCCCTTGGCGCCTTCCTCGCCGGCCTGCTGCTGGCTGACTCGGAGTATCGCCACGAACTGGAGTCGCAGATCGAACCCTTCAAGGGCCTGCTGCTCGGCCTGTTTTTCATGAGCGTCGGTATGGGGGCCAATCTCAGCCTGCTGCTGAGCGAGCCATTGGTGGTGCTGGGTCTGACCGTCTTGCTGATTCTCATCAAGCTGCCGCTGCTGTTTGTGGTCGGTCGGCTGGCTGGAGGGCTGGGCAGGGAAAGTGCCCTGCGCCTGGGTATAGTGCTGGCGGCCGGGGGCGAGTTCGCCTTTGTGGTGTTCAAGATCGGCAGCCAGCAAGGCCTGTTCGACGCCCGCCTCTACGACATCCTGGTCCTGACCATCACCCTGTCGATGGCCATGACGCCGCTGTTGCTGCTGGCGGTCGGGCGCTTGTTCAAACCCAAGACGGTGGACGTCGAAATCCCGGACGAATACCGCGACATTAACACCGACGCCCCTCGGGTGGTGATCGCGGGCATGGGTCGCATGGGGCAGATCGTTGCGCGGATCCTGCGAGCGCAGAACATTCCCTTTGTCGCCCTGGACACCGCCGTGGAGTCCATCGAATTCTCGCGCAGCTTCGGCAATGTCCCGGTGTTCTACGGTGACCCGCTTCGACCGGAAATCCTGCGGGCGGCCAAAGTTGACCAGGCGGAATTCTTCATCATTGCCACCGACGACCCGGACATCAATATCAAGACCGCCGAGCTGGTGCGCAAGCTGTACCCGAACATGAAAATCATTGCCCGGGCGCGCAACCGGCAGCACGTTCATCGCCTGATTGATGTCGGTGCACAGGCGGTACGGGAAACCTTCCATTCAAGCCTGGAAATGAGCCGCAAGACCCTGATCGGCCTGGGCTTGAGCCAGACCCAGGCGCAGGCTCGCATCGAACGCTTCAAGCGTCACGATGAGCAGGTACTGGCCGCCCAGCACCTGGTTTACGACGATGCGGTCAAAGTCCTGCAAACCGCACGCGAAGCCCGTAAAGAACTGGCGCAACTGTTCGAGGCTGACCGGCTTGAAGAGGAAGCGGTCAAGGATTGAAGCAGGTTTCCAACCGATTTCGCAGGATGCGGCTTCAGCGACGAAAGGCCGGGACACGCAACGCAATTTTGTACGTCTGGACTATCGCCTCGCGGCTAAAGCCGCTCCTACGGAAAGGCATTAAATTTCAAAGACCCTCTTGCTGTTTACGCATAAGGCCCGTCCCAATACCGCCCATGCATGCCGAGTTTTTTCTTCAGCTTCGTCGGCAGGCGGTGCTCTTGCTTGCTGAGTTTGTAAGCCAGCAATTTCGCTGCGTTGCGGATAAACGACAGTGGCCAGAGCAGGACCCGGCGGCGGCCGAGGAATTTCAGCTCGGACTTGACATAGCGCATGCCCTCCCCGGCAACGCCGCCGAAGGCTGCGTATATCCAGGCTTCCCGCGACTGGAAAACGCCGATATCAAAATAGCGGCGAAACTCTTCACCAATGCTGTAGTTGTGCGAATGGCGGCAGACTGCCGAGCCCTCGTAGGCCACCTTCCAGCCGTCCAGCAGCATTTTGGCAGTGACGTACATGTCCTCGGAGAGAATCACGTGCGGCGGAAAACCACCCACGGCAAGCAGTGCCTCGCGCCGGTAGGCGGCGAAGGAGTTGGACATGAAGGGGGTCTTGATGCCCAGAACCGGAGCATCTTCCAGCGTCTTGATCTGCGAAACCGGCGGATAGTTGAACATCCGTGCGTGCTGAGCCAGCAGGCTGGCATCCTTGTGCGGCAACTGCCGCCCGCACACCGCACCGATCCGTGGGTCCGCGAACGGCAACAGGATGTTGGCAATGGCCTGGATATCCTCGACATAGGCGTCCTGCGTCATGAACACATAGACGTCATAGTCGGGATTGAAATCGACCATCATTTGCCGCGTGCCGCCGTGGTTGAAATCCTTGCTGTCGATGCGTGTCACGTTCTCGCAGCGCGAGCGAGCCAGCTCCAGGGTGCCATCGGTGGAGCTCGAGTCAACTATCAGCGTGTCGAATGCTGCGGTCTGGGTAGCCAGCGAATCCAGCAAACGCTGGAGATCCTTGCGACCGTTGTACGTCGGAATGACACAAGCCACTCTCAAGTTCGCCATAACAAAACTCCAGGGCTAAAACCGAATGCCCAATCTGTCAGCGAGCTTGAGGGTAGCTCATGCCTCAGGGGACTACCATGCGTGGATTAGCCCAGCACTTCACTCAGCGGAATGAAGTTGACCCAGCCTCCTTCCTCCACAGTACTGTGCTCGCGAACCTCAATCAGCCCGTCAGCCCATGCGGCACTGCGCAATACGCCTGAGCTCTGGTTTTTATAAAACACTGCACGGCCCTGCTCCAGACGCCCGCGCAAGTACTCCCGGCGGTTGCCCGGTCTGGTCCAGGCGAAACCTGCAGGCACCGGAAACTGCAGCGGCGTGACGTCCGTCACACCTTGGCGGCGCAGCAGATAAGGCCGCGCCAGCAGAGCAAAGGTCACCAGGGTCGAGGCGGGATTGCCCGGCAGGCCGATCACCGGAACACCGCGAAAATGACCGAAAGTCAGCGGTTTGCCGGGCTTGATCGCCAGCTTCCAGAGCGCCAACTCGCCTTCTTCGCGCAGGGCATGACCGAGAAAATCCGCTTCGCCCACCGAAACGCCGCCGGTGGACAGAATCAGATCCACATCGTTGAGCGAGCCCAGCGCCGCCCGGGTCTTTTGCAGATCGTCCGGCAGGATGCCGGCGTCCACGACCTCGCACTCCAGACGCTTGAGCCAGCTGCACAGCAAGACTCGATTGCTGTTGTAGATCTGTCCAGGCCCCAGTGGACTTCCCGGCTCAATGAGTTCGTCCCCGGTGGACAGCACCGCCACCCGCGCCCGACGGATCACCTGCACAGTGGCGAGGCCGAGGGATGCCGCCAGGCCCAACTCAATGGGGCCAAGGCGCGTGCCTGCTGCCAACACCTTGTCGCCGGTGCGGGTTTCCTGGCCTTGAGGCCGTATGTTCTGACCCGCCTGCAAAGGCTCGATGAATCCAACGCGGTGGTCCGCAAAGACTTCGGCGTTTTCCTGCATCTCGACACAATCGGCGCCCTCCGGCACCGGAGCACCGGTAAAGATACGTGCGCAGGTGCCAGGTTGAAGGGGTTGTGGCGCCTGCCCGGCGAAAATCCGCTGGCTCACGGTCAGGGGTTCACCGGTCCAGTCGGCCAGGCGCAGCGCATAGCCATCCATGGCACTGTTGGGCCAGGGCGGCAGATCCAGCGTCGCGACCATGTCCTGGGCGAGCACGCGCCCCTGCGCCAACGCCAGGGTCACGGTTTCAGACTCGCTGATCGGCGCAGCCTCGGCCATTTCCAGCAAGCGAGCCAGCGCCTCTTCAACCGGCATCAAGGGTTTGTTCACGGGCACTTTATCCACGGGTCGCGCAGGGCTCGGCCTGCTTGAGGTGGGGCACGAAGTTGCACGGACGAAAACGTGAGTCCAGTTGCTGGGCGAGGATGCCATCCCAACCGGTACGCACGGCATTGGTCGACCCGGGCAGGCAGCAGACCAGCGTGCCGTTGGCCAGGCCAGCCAGTGCGCGGGACTGAATAGTCGAGGTGCCAATGTCCGGAACGGAAATCTGCCGGAACAGCTCGCCGAAGCCGTCGACCTGTTTGTCCAGCAGGCAAGCCACCGCTTCCGGCGTGCTGTCGCGGCCAGTGAAACCGGTGCCACCGGTGATCAACACGACCTGCACCTGATCATCGGCTATCCAGCCCGCCACTTTGGCGCGGATCTTATACAGGTCGTCCTTGAGCAGGACACGCTCGATCAGGCTGTGACCCGCGTCGGTGAGGCGGTCTACAAACATCTGGCCGGACGTATCGGTTTCCCGGGTACGGGTGTCACTGACAGTCAAAACAGCAATATTCAACGGTACGAAGGGGGTGTCGGCCTTGGCTTTCATCAGCTCAATCCAGTTGTAGAGGGAACAGGCCGGTGTTATATCACAGCACTCCTTTTGCCTGCTTTGGTTGAGTCCGTCATGCCTGTTCCGATCGCCCTTCCCGCCTGCTCCATCCTGCTGCTGGCCGGTGGGCAAGGCCAACGCATGGGGGGCCGGGACAAAGGTCTGCTGGCTTGGCGAGGAGAGCCGTTGATCCAGCATTTGCAGCGCCTGACCCGACCGCTGACTGACGACCTGATCATTTCCTGCAATCGCAATCTGGAGCGGTACGCGCTGTACGCCGACCAGCTGGTGCAGGACGGCAACGACGAGTTCAACGGCCCGTTTGCCGGGATTCGGGCCGCCCTGCCCCTGGCCAGGCATGCGCATTTGCTGGTCTTGCCTTGCGATGTGCCGCTGATCGACTGCTCACTGCTGGATCAACTGCGCCAAGCGGCGCAACAGCACCCCGAGCAACCGGTCATGATCAAGAGCGGCGAACACTGGCAACCCCTGCTGTGCGTAATACCGACCTGCCACGCAGCGACATTCGAGGCCGCCTGGCAGAGCGGCGAGCGCAGCCCTCGGCGGGCCATGGAACGGCTGGGGGCCGTCGCCGTCAACTGCGCCGAAGACGACCCGCGCCTGGCCAATCTGAATACCCCGGAGCTGCTGACCGGGATCACCGGTTAGACACGGGCAGTACGCAGCGACTACTCTTTCATGGAACTTGCGCACAAGGTGTACGTCTGAACGTCAGTTAACCAAGAATCCTTCTGGAGACACAGTAATGAAACAACGGACCCTTCCCGCTGCATTTTTGCTTGCACTGGGCCTCGCCTCCCTCGCTGGCTGCGCTTCGCCAACTGTGATCACCCTGACCGATGGCCGGGAAATCCAGGCAGTCGACACGCCTAAATACGACGAAGATTCGGGTTTCTACGAGTTCGAACAACTCGATGGCAAGGAAACTCGCGTCAACAAGGATCAGGTACGTACCGTCAAGGATCTCTGATCGCTGGTGACGTGGTAGACGTAAAAAAACCCGCAGATAGCGGGTTTTTTATCGGCTGCGCTTTTATCGGCTGCGCCAGGCTCTCACTCACCAGTCCAGATGAATCTGGCTGTTGAATGCCCGCAGCTCACCCGTCAGCGGGTCGGTAAAGCGCAGGCCCTGAGCGAGCAGCTTCAGCGGGTTGGCGTAGTCATCGACGGCATCCTTGATGACCTGGGGGTAGAACGGGTCGTTGCAGATGGCGGCGCCCAGCGCAGCCATGTGCACACGCAACTGATGCTTCTTGCCGGTCACCGGGTACAGCCCGTAGCGCCAAAGATCACCGTTGCGTTCGCAGACTTCCATGGCGGTCTCGGTGTTGCTCGCCCCGGGGCCTTCCTGCATACGGAAAAAAGGCTCACCGTCCACCAGGCGACTTTTGTGCACCCGAGGAAAACCCACCTCAGGCAATGCAGCGGCGATGGCTTCGTAGCGTTTATCGATTTTCCGGGTCGGGAACAACGCCTGATAGGCCGAACGTGAGGCGCGACTGGCTGAGAACAACACCAGCCCGGCAGTGTGTCGGTCTATGCGGTGCAACGGCACGAGGTCAGGATTGTCCAGGCGGCGGATCAATCTGCGCAGCAACGTCTGCTCCACGTATTCGCCAGCGGGAGTCACGGGCAGAAAGTGCGGTTTGTCGGCGACCACCAGATGCTCGTCGGCATACAGAATCGTTTCCAGCACCGGAATCGGCGTCTCGTTCGGGACTTCGCGGAAGTAGTGAATCCGCAAGCCTTCCTTGTAAGCCAGTCTGCTATCAATGGGCATGCCTGCGCCATCGAGCACCCGGCCTCGGGCGATACGGTCCAACCATTGTTCACGACTGATAGCGCTGAAATGCGCGCACAGACAATCAAGCACCGTTGGCCAGTTGCCGGGCGGCAAATACAAGGTGCTGGCCTGAAGGCTGGCTGCGGAAAAAACAGACTGGGACATGCAGAAACTCTTGGGTGACAAACGCTGACGATCAATGCCGCATTATCACCCAGGAATTCCTTAACCACTAATGGCCTGGGAGGCTCAGATCACCCCGCAGGCAACCCGATCACCACCGCCACCCAATGGCTTGGGCATGTCCGAGTGGTTGTCACCCCCGGCATGAACCATCAGCGCATGGCCTTTGAGGTCCTTGAGGCTTTTCAAGCGCGGAGCCAGCACCGGGTAGTGAGCCATGCCGTCAGCGGTCACGTAGATCGCCGGCAAATCACCCAGATGCCCATCCGCGTAGGGACCAAGATGCTTGCCGGTTTTCTTCGGATCCCAATGCCCGCCTGCCGCTTGCGCCGCGACCTTCACGCCGTCTTTGGTGGCGGCGTCGCAGCTGGCGTTTTCATGAACATGGAAGCCGTGAACACCGGCTGGCAAAGATTTCAGGTTAGGCGTGAACAGCAAACCATAGGCGGTTTCGCTGATGATGACTTCGCCAATCGGCTGCGGGGCTTCTGTCGTGCTGACCAGATTCATTGGTACCGAGAGCGTGTCGGCGACGGCGCTGTTCAGGGAAAAAGCGCCAATCAGGCCAAGCCAGAGATAAGGTTTCATCGTTCGTCCATTTGCTGAGAAATTGGCAAGGCAGGACAGAGATCACCTGCCAGATGAAGGATCGTACCAAGTGTTTTACCCCTGCGTCTGAGCAAAGTTCCTTAGCGGGGCCGATCAACTCAAGAGCGCAGAAACGCCACAACCTGCTCCCGGTCAAATGGCCATTCCAGCTCCGCCCCCGTATCAACACGGCGCAACACCGGAATACGCAACCCGTATTTTCCAACCAACGCTTCGTTTTCACCGATGTCTACCAGCTCCACCAGCAAGCCGTGCTCAACAAGCGGCAACAATTCAGCTTCGGCAATTTCACACAGGTGGCAACCCAAGGTGCCGAACAACTGGCATTCAGGTGGCATGGCAGTGACCTCACGACGAGAGTGGGCTTTCAGTTTAGGCCCGGCCGAGCGTACCGTCGATTGGCGTTCAATCCAGATTCTGCGGCAGCACCCGCCACTCCGGTTGCTTGAAGGCCTTGTCCGCACCCGACATTTTGACCGAGATGCGATCAAGAACGGATTCGGCGGTGAACTTGGTGCCGGTGCTGCTGATGGCGATGCACAGCAAGCCGGCTACCACCGCGGCGGAAGGGATTCTGCCTGGACGGATGTTTTCCAGGCCGAACAGGAACACACAGGCCGCCAAAGACCCCAGCAAGGCCCCGGCGACCGCTTCGGGCAAGGGATGAATGTAGGGCGCCACGCAATACACGCTGAACAACCAGCCCAGCGCCAACCCCAGCAGTGCAGCCGGCCAGCGCAACAGCGGATGCACCTGACGGGCAAGCAGGCTCAGGCCAACCGTCAATACCAGGCAGGTATTCATGGCATGGCCGCTGAGTACATAAATGCCCAGACTCTCCAGCGCGACGCCCCAGCCCTTGAACAGAATCTTGCTGGCGACCACCGTGGAATAGACCACGAACAAAGTCGCAACCCACAGCAACGCCGAACGACGCGAACGGCTCAGCCATAGCCAGCCGGTGATTACCAGCGCGGCGGGTAGCATCACGGTGATCCCGCCGTAAGGGGTGAGCATGATGGCAAGTTTTAAATCCAAGCGTTTCCCCAGACAAACCGTGAATGATGCACATCAGTGAGCGCGCTCCAGACGCTTGGAGGGCACGCTGAAGTGTCGACGAGCGAAAGCGTTGGCCCGGTCCAGGACCGGTTTTTCGAAACAGCGATAACCTACCCAGCCATAACACAGCACGGCAGTCATCATCAGCGCGGCGAAGAAAACATTGTCCAGCAACGTGTCGGGCCTGGCCCCTGCCCATTGCCACACGCGCCCGATGACGCCCAGTACCAGCAAATGCGACAGGTAGACGGTGTAGGACATGTCTCCTGTGACCACTAGGGCCTTGGGCATCGAAACACAGTTGCGGCGTTCAAGCAGGGCCAGGGCAAACACGATCACACCGAACACTGTGCCCACGGCGAGCATGCGCCCCAGGCCATGGCCGTCAAACAGGCGCAACATGCCGATCAGCGCGATTCCCCCCAGCAACGCTACCGCCAGCAGAGCCCAGACGATGGGCGTCGGGATCCGCGCGCTATGGCGGGAATAGAACAGCAGGGCCAGCGCTACACCGGCGATGAACTCCAACGCATAAGGATGGAGGATGATTTGCAGAGCTGGAGAATAGACCTGCCAGTCGGCAAATGCATTAAACAGCAGCAACGTCAGCGCCCACCCCGCCAGCATCCACGGCAGATGCCGCTCCCTGAACAACAGCAGTACGCTGAAGACCAGGTAAAACCACAGCTCGAACACCAACGACCAGGCCACCATCACCAACAGCACTTTTTCACTGGGCAGCAGCAGGAAGGACATACCGATGTTCGACGTTCCATGGCCGCTGTTGACCATGCCTGGCTGAACCAGAAACACCCCAAGCGTGATGAAAAAATACAACCAGTACGTCGGGTAGATCCGTGAGACGCGGTTGAACACGAAGCGCCTGGCCTCGCTGGCACTCTGAAAACGCCCGCGGCTGACAATCACCATCACGAAGCCGCTGATGATAAAAAACAGGTCCACCCCCAGCTGAAAGAAGTCCAGCCAGGCGGGCAGCAATACATAGCCTGCCGAAAACTTCTGCTCCACTGATGTCATATGGAACAGCACCACGCCCAGCACTGCCAAGCCCCGGAGCCCTTGCAGGGAATATAGCCGCTCCATGTCACCCTCCATCCCACGACTGCACGCCAACGAAAAAGGGCGGCAGTACTGCCATGAATAGCCAGGTCACTTACTAGCGCCAGCCTGGTTTGTGGCTACAGCATAGCCAAGTCCATGAGTGAATAAAGCGCGGTATGCCAAAGCCGGGATGCGCACCCGTCCCAGCGCGGCGCGACAGGTCGGGCAAAATCATGGACACTCTGCCCTTGCCTGTCACGTCAGGCTCCTGATCGGCGCACGGTGCATCACCGCGCACCAAAAGATCGCAGAAACCTGCCTTATGCAATCGGCGTCGATCGGCTGATGGTTTTGATGTTGCAATTCAAATGAACCTTCGGCAATCCACCAGACTCGAAAGCCTCATACGCACTTAATGGAGAGACACATGGCCCGCCAAACAGCACACAATGCCCAGGAAATACTGATGGCTGACTTCCAGGTTTTGGTTGCAGACACGGAAAAGCTGCTTGAGCACACCGCTTCGCTGGCGGGTGAGCAAGCAGATGAACTGCGCAGTCAAATCAACGAAAGTCTGCTGCGTGCCCGTGAAACCCTGAAACTCACCGAAGAATCCCTGCGTGAGCGTGGCCGCGCCGCTGTGGTGGCAACCGAAGACTACGTACAAACCAACCCATGGCAATCAGTAGGCATCGCCGCTGGCGTTGGCTTTCTGATCGGCCTGCTGGCTACAAGGCGCTAACGACTATGGCTCTGGGAACGGAATCCGGTCCGGCAGCGGACCAGACCTCATCACCGCGACGTCTTGGCGCCGCATTCCTCGGATTGCTGCACAGCCACGTCGAACTGTTCGGCATTGAACTGCAAGAGCAGAAAGCCCGCACCTTGAGCCTGTTATTGTTCGCGGGCCTGGCATTGGTATTTGCCCTGCTCTTGCTGACCGGGTTGTCGGCACTGCTGCTGATCGTGCTTTGGGACAGCTATCGCCTGGCCGGTATCGTGGGCTTGTGTGTGTTCTATACGCTGGCCGCGCTGTTTTGCGCCCTGCGCTTGAAAGCTGCCATCTTCGACGAGTCGTCGCCATTCAATGCGACCCTTGAAGAGTTGGCCAACGACCGTGAGCGACTGATGCCATGAGCCTGCCAGAATCCCACCAGAAACACTCCCGCCGTGAATTGCGCAAGGCGCTGATTCGCCTGCGCATGGAAATGCATCGTCAGGAAATCCGTCAGGAATCGTCAAACCTGATGCACCCGCTGCGCCGGGTGCGCGGCATGACTCAAGACTGGCAAGGCACCCTGGGCATCAAACATGCCCCGCTGTGGGGCATGGGTGTGGTCACGCTGCTAGGCTTTTTCAGCGGCAAAGGTGCCAAAGGTCGTCGCGCTGGCGGCTTTACCCGGATGGTCAAACTTGGCGTCAGCCTGTTGCCTATCATTCGACTGGCGCTGCAGGGTCCTGCCAACAAACGCTAATGGCCATTGGCTGCATTCTTGCAAGCCGCACTTCCCATCGTACTGCGTCGACTGTTTCAGGCATGCCTGAAACAGTCGATGCCGTGTGCTCGAACTTTTTTATTGCCGATTTTCTCTGAGGAGGCCATGTGATCGATGGGCAACCACTTGCCTGCTTTCAGCCATTCATCGATACCGCTACTGGCCGTATTGCGGGAGTTGAAGCATTAGGACGCCTGCGTCAGGAAGACGGTCGACTGCACTCGGTAGGTCCGCTGTTTGCGGACCCAAAAAGCCCTGCCACGGCACTGCGCCGCCTTGACCGCAGCATCCGCGATGACGCATTGAGCCGCCTGCATGAGGCGCCTGAGGACTGGTTCCTCAGCCTGAATATTTCCCCTCGCTGGATCAGCCTGCTACGTCCCGGACAGCCGCTGCCCAGTCTCAAGCAACTCAAACGCCACGGCGTCGATGCTGGTCGAGTCGTCTTCGAAATCACCGAACTGGGCGGTAACAGCGAGCGCCTGGCTGAGGTCGTGAGCCGCTACCGCGACGCGGGGGCGCGGATCGCCATTGACGATTTTGGCGCGGGATATTCGCAACTGGATCGGGTCCTGGCGCTACAGCCGGATATCCTCAAGCTGGACATGCGCCTGTTCCAGGCTGCGGCGAAAGGCGGTCCCAGCAGCGATATCGTCAAGGCACTTGCGCAAATGGCGGAAAAAACCGGCTGCTGGATCATCGCCGAGGGCGTGGAGACCGAAGCCGAGCTGCACTTCGCGCTTGAGTGTGGCTCGCGCTATGTCCAAGGCTTCCTGTTTGCACAGGGCGAACGGGACTTTTTCGACACCGATGCATTCGTCGCTCAGTTTGCCCAACTGCGCGACCACTATGTACAGCGAAAACTGGCAGAGCGCGCCAGGGTAATGGACCTGCGCCAACAACTGGCCGCGCTGATGACGACGTTGCAAAGCTGGGACAAAAATCAGTGTTCCATCGATCAGCTCCCCAAGCTGAACGATTACCCATGGCTGTTGCGCTTCTATCAGTGCGACCGCCACGGCACGCAACTGACCCCCAACATTGAGTGGCGCAGCGGGGCCTGGCATTCCGATGCAACCTACATTGGGCACAATTGGTCATGGCGGCCGTACTTCTATCATCTGCTGGCTGAGGGCTGGCATGAGCGCCGCCTGATCCTCTCCAACACCTACCGCGACGCCACCAGTAACCAGTACTGCCTCACTGCAGGACAGTTTTTCGACAACGACCAGCGCCTGCTGTTGATCGACGTCGACGCTGTGGGCCTATAACCCTTCGCTACCTGCCCGACGCCGTCGCAAGCGGAGCGCTGTTGACGAGATGTCCCGACGTCGCCCCGCTCGCTTTCGCTGCTGGCTGAATCCGCTCAAGGTGACATCCCCATTGAAAAATGGGGATTGGCATCCTTAGCGCTCGATACCCATTCCGTTGAATTGCCGGGCAAGGTGCATCGCATAGTTATCCGTCATGCCGCTCACGTAATCGAGCACCTGCATGATGATCGAGTACTCCCTGGAAACACCGCTGGACTCGTTCAGCACCGACAGGTCCAGCCCCAGCAAGTCGACCACCCGCCTGGTCTTCGAATCGTTGGCATCACCCCTGCGGACATAATCCAGAGCCGCAGCGCAGCTGACATTCAGCAACGTCGAAAGCGTGCTGTAAGCGCCGATTTCCAGCTCGACCTTGCGTGGATGTTGAAAGATTTCATCCCGGGCGAGGTTTTTCGCGGCCGACACGCAATCACGAACGTTTTTATCGCACAGGTCGAGAATCCCGTTCACTTTGCCGGTCATGATTTCGTTGTGATTGCGCATGAATGCAGCGGCCCCGGCATCGACGAAGGCGGAAATGACCTTTCCGCGAATGAGCGACAATCGCCTGCCGACTTTCATGCCCCTGATGTCTCGGTGAATCTGGTCGATCTGGTTGGCATCAAGGACCATGAGCAGTATTTCAAAAACCTTATCCCACTCGATGATCCCCATTTCGACGCCATCTTCGAGGTCAAGAATGGCGTAGCAAAAATCGTCGGAGACTTCCATCAAGTGAGCCAGAGGATGACGGCACCGCCAACCCTCGCCAAGCCTGAGCAACCCGGTGGCATCAGCCACCTCTTCGAACAAGGCCAGCTCGGACTGGTAGACCCCGTACTTCTTCTCCATGGGCCTTTGCTTGTTCAGGGCATCATCAGCCAGCCACGGGTATTTGATGAACGCCCCCAGCGAGGCATAGGTCAGCCTCATACCCCCCTCATAGGGATGGTATTCAGAAGTCGTCAGCACTCGAAAACCCTGAGCGTTACCTTCGAATCGCCTCAGGTCAGTGGCTTCATTGAACGGCAGGTGTTCAATCAACTTCGCCCCGGCATCGTTGGAAAACCAGTGGCGAATGGCTTCTTCACCCGTGTGGCCGAACGGCGGGTTGCCGATGTCGTGTGCCAGGCAAGCCGTTTGCACGATGTCGCCAATGTCAGAGGCGGAGTGAGTGTCCGGAATGAGCTTGCGGTTGAGTAATTCCTGCCCTACCCGCATGCCCAGCGTGCGCCCCAGACAAGCCACTTCCAGGCTGTGAGTCAGACGATTGTGCACATGGTCATTGGTAGCCAGAGGATGAACCTGGGTCTTTCTGGCCAGCCGGCGGAAGGCCCCGGAAAAAATCACCTTGTCGTGGTCAGAGTGAAAAGGTGAACGGCCCGGTTCTGTCTTGGGCGGGCGCCCTCCCAAGCGAGTGTCATTCAGCAATTTGTCCCAGTTCATGCTGCTCATTCTCACCCTCAACATCAGTTTCGATTCGCCAATATACAAGCTTCGTTGCTGTCAGGTCTGGTTCGGCATGGGTTTGAGCCTGTTTGCCGACAACCACGGCTGAAACCCCAACGTAGAAATTGCCCGGCTCCTCAGCGGCAAAATGGCCGGAACCTTATCGTTTGCTAAATCCCGACAACGGGATCGGTGGTGGACTACTGGCTGCAAAAGCCAGGTACGACAGCCTAGGTATTCAAGACTCATAAAAACTTCAGACGTTTCCCACAACCTTTTCGGAATGGTCCTATCGCTACCTCGCAACACCTGCCTAATACTCCCGCCACCTCAGTTGCCGCCCACGGCAGCTCTCATCTACCGCCCATTGGGCGCCGTCGACGCCGCCCGACGCCTTCAGGGCCGCGCCGAGCGACGCCCATGCAGCGCCAGCCATTGCCGGACACGCTCATGTCTAAACACAAGCTGCGCATACTCCTTGTTGAAGACCACCCGTTTCAGCTGATCGCCATTCAGGTTCTGCTGAACAACCAGGGCTATTTCCTGCTGACACCGGCGCTCACCGCCGCCGAGGCACTGCAAGCCATGGAGCGTTCCTCTCAACCCTATGACTTGCTCTTGTGTGATCAATGCCTGCCAGATGGCGACGGGCTGGACCTCATCGAGCAGGCGCTGAATCTGGGCCAGGTCCGGCGCGCCATCGTCCTCAGCGGCCTTGACCAGAGCTGCCTGGATGAACTCGAACACAGTGCAGCCCAACGAGGCCTGCCACTGCTGGGCTGCCTGAGCAAGCCGCTGAGTGGCCCGGATCTGTCTCGCCTGCTGGGTGCCACGCCCGCACCGGAAAGCTGAGCGCTGCCGCCATCATCGGCGGTGCCAGCCGACTTGCCCAGGCCTGGCGAAACAAAGAGTGTAAAGCGCCGTAGGAACTTTCTATTAACACTGCACATAATTCCAAAACGAAATAAATGCTCAAGCAACGCAACTAATACGCCATCACTGGCGGTACTCCATTAAACATATTTCAGCGCCGGACACACTTCTGTGTACTCCAATACTTTAATTGCTGTAGGAAACTTCCTATATACCGCTTATTGCCGCGTCTCTTCATGTGCCTGCCTGAGCATCTGGGATAAGGTGCGCGCCTAATTCGCATCTTGTATGGACACCACTATGAACTCAGTTTTTATCATCGACGATCACCCGGTTATTCGTCTTGCCGTCCGGATGCTGCTGGAGAATGAAAATTATGAAGTGGTCGGCGAGACCGACAATGGCGTGGACGCGATGCAGATGGTCCGCGAATGCATGCCTGACCTGATCATCCTGGACATCAGCATTCCCAAGCTCGACGGGCTTGAAGTACTGGCCAGGTTCAATCAGATGGGCCTGAGCTCGAAGATTCTGGTACTGACCTCTCAGGCACCGGCACTGTTCGCCATTCGCTGCATGCAATCCGGCGCTGCAGGTTATGTTTGCAAACAGGAAGACTTGAGCGAACTGCTCAGCTCGGTGAAAGCGGTATTATCCGGCTACAATTACTTTCCCAGCCAGGCGTTGACTCCGCCCCCCGGCAAAGACGGGCACCCCAGTGAAGTAGAGCTGTTCAAACTGGTCAATGATCGCGAACTGATGGTACTGCAGTTATTCGCCCAGGGTCGCACAAACAAAGAGATTGCCCGGGGCATGTTTCTCAGCAACAAGACTGTCAGTACTTACAAGACACGCCTGATGCAGAAACTCAGGGTCAAGACCCTGGTGGAACTTATCGATATGGCAAAACGCAACGCGCTCGTATGAGGGACCGGATGTCCACGCGCTTTAAACACTACGTTGCATACGTCGCCAGCCTTTGCGCTAGCCTGGGCCTGGCGGCAATACCGGTGCAGGCCGAATCCTACACATTGCTGGGGCGGGCCAAGGCCGGGCACATGGAACTGTCGCTGGACAAGGCTCAATGGGAATGGATTCGCAATAAAGGCGAACTGGTGCTGGGCACCTCCGCCCCCGATTACCCTCCCTTTGACCTGACCCTGACCGGGCGGGACTACGAGGGCTTTACGGCGGATTACGCAGGGATCATTTCCAAGGCGCTGGACGTCCCCATCAAGGTCCAGCGCTTCAAGTCCAGAGCGGCGGCCATTTCCGCTCTGGGTAGCGGTGAAATCGACCTGCTGGGCAGCGCCAACGGCTTCGAGGCCATGGACGGGAAGATCCGCCTCTCCACCCCCTACGCGGTTGACCAGCCAGTGCTGGTCACCCGCATTGGTGAGACTCGCTCGCTGACCAATGGCCTGGCAGACATGCGCTTGAGCATGGTCTATCACTACCTGCCACCCGACGAGGTTCAAGCGCTTTACCCCAAGGCGGCGCTGAAAACCTACCCGTCGTTCCAAAGTGCGATCAATGCGGTGGCCTTCAATCAGGCAGATGTTTTTCTGGGCGACACCATTTCGACCCAATACCTGATCAACAAGGGTTACCTGAACAACGTCCAGATGGCCAATTTCGGCAAGCACGAACCCAACGGCTTCAGTTTTGCGGTCGATGACGAAAACACCCAGTTACTGAATATTCTGAATCAGACGCTGCGGGCCATCCCGGTCGAGGAACGCATCGCCATATCCAAGCGTTGGGGCGCCAGCGACCTGATGCTCACCGATCAGAAACTGCAGCTCACCACCCGGGAGGAGCGCTGGATCGAACAGCACCCCAACATCAGGGTAGTCATCAATGAAGCCTACGCGCCGCTGACGTTCTTCGACGCCGCCGGCAATTTTCGCGGGATCACCGCCGATCTGCTGGAGCTCGTACGTCTGCGCACCGGGTTGCGATTCGAGATCACCAAGGCCGCGAGCATGGCTGACATGATCAATCGTGTCAGCCAGGGCAACGCGGATCTGATCGGCGCCCTGATCCCCAGCGAAGAACGCGAGGACAGGCTGAGTTTCACCCGGCCGTATATCGATAACTCCTTTGTGCTGATCACCCGAAAATGGCCGGAAAACCCGCCGCGTCTCGAGCAACTCAACGGCAAGCGCGTGGCCATTACCCTGGGCAGCCCCATGCTGCCCTTTTTGCGCAGGGAGTTTCCAGAGGTGGTCCCGATAGAGGTCGACAACCCTTATCAGATTCTGGAAATGCTCGCCCAGGGCCGGGTGGAAGGCGCTGTCACTTCCCTGCTCAGCGCCAACTACTTTCTGACCTCGGGCGTGTTCGAAGACCGGCTGCAGATCACCACCACAGTAGGCGACGAGCCCGCACTGATCGCCATGGCAACATCGCGCAAGGCCACCGAGTTGAGCGCGATCCTCGACAAGGCCCTGTCAAGCATCGCCCCCCAGGAGCTGTCAGCGATCAATAACCGCTGGCGCTCTTACACTCCGGCCGGTGGCAATTGGCAGGACTATCAGCGGCAGATTTACCAGATCATCATTGGCGCAAGCCTGCTGTTGCTCGGCTCGCTGGCGTGGAATGCCTACATGCGCCGCCAGATCAAACAGCGTGAACAGGCCGAGCGCGCCCTCAATGACCAGTTCGAGTTCATGAGCGCCCTGGTCAACGGCACCCCCCACCCTATCTACGTTCGTGATCGCGAACGCCTGCTGCGCATGTGCAATGACAGCTATCTCAGGGCATTCGCCGCACGTCGCGAAGATGTCCTCGGCAAATCCGTCACCGAAGGCGTACTCAGCAATGTCTTCGAAGCCCAGGAATTTGCCAGCGACTATCTACACGTAATGTCCAGCAACAGCCCGATGATTCTTGACCGCACCTTATGCATCGGCGACAGGCAACTGACGATCTATCACTGGATCCTGCCGTTTCGCGACTCCCTGGGTGAAGTGCAGGGCATCATTGGCGGCTGGATCGACATCAGCGAACGCCGCGAACTGATCGAGGAGCTGCAGGCGGCCAAGGAACAGGCCGATAACGCCAACCGCGCCAAGAGCACCTTTCTGGCGACCATGAGCCACGAGATACGCACCCCGATGAACGCAGTCATCGGCATGCTTGAACTGGCGCTCAAACGAGCGGATCAGGGCCATCTGGATCGCCCCGCCATCGAAGTGGCGTATAGCTCGGCCAAGGATCTGCTGGAGTTGATCGGCGACATTCTCGACATTGCCCGCATTGAATCCGGGCGTCTGACCCTGAGCCCGGAACGCGCCAACCTGCGTCAGCTGGTCGAATCGGTGGTGCGCGTGTTCGATGGGCTGGCCCGACAGAAAAGCCTCAGCCTGCTGCTGGACCTGGACAGCGGGATCAACACCGACGTGCTTATCGATCCACTGCGCTTCAAGCAGATTCTTTCCAATCTGATCAGCAACGCGATCAAGTTCACCGATCACGGACAGGTCAGAATATCGCTGAGGACCAAGGAAGAAAGCGATACCCAGCAGCTGCAACTGCAGGTATTGATCGAAGACAGCGGCGTGGGTATCAGCGAGCAGGATCAGCAGCGCCTGTTCGAGCCTTTTTCCCAAGCCGACAACAACAGCCAGCAAGCCAGAACCGGAGCGGGCCTGGGGCTGGTGATCTGCCGCAGCCTCTGCGAAATGATGGGTGGCACGCTTGTCCTGAGCAGCGAACCCGATAAAGGCACTCAGGTTCACATGACCTTCAGCCTGACACGCCTGGAACCTGTTGCCCTCGCTCCAGCAACACGCGAGCCCCTGCCGTCAACGGGAGACGCCCTGCATATCCTGGTCGTCGATGATCATCCCGCCAACTGCCTGCTGCTGTGCCAGCAACTGGAGTTTCTCGGTCATCGCTGTGCTTTGGCCGAGCACGGCGCTCAAGGGCTGGAATTGTGGCTTGCAGAACATTACGACCTGGTGGTCGCCGACTGCAATATGCCAATCATGAATGGCTATGATCTGACCCGCGCCATCCGTGCCCATGAACTGGCCCATGGGCAAAAGCGTTGTGCCATCTGGGGATTTACCGCCAATGCCCAGCCAGAAGAAAAGCTGCGTTGTCGAGAAGCGGGCATGGATGACTGCCTGTTCAAGCCCATCGGCCTGACGTCCCTGAGCGAGCGGCTGCTGCGTATTCATCCAGCGGCCACGGCGCAGAGTAAAAGCCGTGATGAAGTACCGGTCGCTCACAGGGAAGTATTCAACATGGGCAGCGTGCAGGCGCTGACCGGCGAGCGACCGGATATGGTTCGGCGTCTGCTTGAGCAGTTGCTCCACAGCAGCCAGGAGGACCGCGCGCAACTGAGCCAATTGGCGCAGGACAATGGTGCGGCGCTCAGCCAGATGGCGCACAAGATCAAAGGCGCCGCGCGAATCATTCGGGCAGACGGGCTCATTGAATCCTGCGAAGCCATGGAAACCGCAACTGGCAACGACAGCCTTGCGGATACAATCGATCAGCGCAAAGCGGCAATGATCAGCGCGATGACCGAGCTGGAACAAGCTTTGAGAGAAGAATTGGCCAGGACGGCCTGAGAACGGGTGCTTCGAGGTCAAGCGTTTTCTTCAGGTTCACAAGGGACCAAGCGGCAGGCGTCGCACCTGCCGCTTGAAACATCAGGCCACCGAGTTGATCGGTGTTTCCGGATGCCAGGCGTCCATCAGCGGGCTGACCTCAGCCTTGGTCAGTTCGCTGCGAGCCTTGAGCCAGGCTTCAACGACTGCACGCTGCTCTTCGGTCACCGAGCCGCGCTTGGCGAGGCAAACCAGACCGAAGTCTTCACCACCAACATAGTCCAGACCATTGGCGTCCATGGCTTCCGTCAGGAAAGCGTCGAGGAATGCATCGATCGCCTGCTCGTCCAGATCTTGCTTGAAGTCCAGGTTCAGCTCAAAACCCAGCTCCTGGAATTCATCAACGCAGAGTTTTTTGCGCAGACGGCGGGAACGGTTAGTGGCCATTGGGACAATCCTCATAAGTAATATCGGGCGGCACTTTATCAGTTTGGACGGCTAAATGCCCGCTTAACAGACTATCTGACGTCACGCCCGCTGCCAGACTGCAAAAAACTCCCTACTTGAGCCACGAGCCGAGCACAACTCACCCCGGGTTGGGGCATAATGCGTCGACATTTCAGACGTATTGCTTATTTTTCGCGACACTTTTTTTGTTATGACAATTTTTCATCGAGGGAACCCATCAATGCCCTCTCGTTTCCTGTCTTGCAGTAGGGTTTTATTGAATGATCAAATCATTGCGTCCCTTGTTTTTCGCCACCCTCCTCTTGCCGTTGGCTGTGCCGGTTCACGCAGAGCCCATCAACACTTCACTCCCACCCAAGGTTCAACAGGCGCTCAAGGCCAGCAAGCTGGACAATGACGCGCTCTCATTGGTGATGTTGCCGCTCAATGGTCCGGGTAGCCCCACGGTTTTCAACGCCGATGTGTCAGTCAACCCGGCTTCGACCATGAAACTGGTGACTACTTACGCAGCGCTGGAAATGCTCGGCCCGACCCATCAATGGAAAACCGAGTTCTTCACTGACGGCACGCTCAACAATGGCGTGCTGCGCGGCAACCTGTACCTCAAAGGTGGCGGCGATCCGAAACTCAACATGGAGAAACTCTGGCTCCTGATGCGTGACTTGCGCGCCAACGGCGTGCAGCAGGTAACAGGCGATCTGGTACTGGATCGCAGCCATTTCGTGCAGCCGCAATTGCCGGTATTCGATGACGATGGCAACGACAAGAACAAGCCCTTTCTAGTCAAACCTGACTCGCTGATGGTCAACCTCAAGGCACTTCGCTTCATTACCCGCAATGATGGCGGCAAAGTGCTCGTCTCTGTGGAGCCACCGATTGCCAGCATTCGTGTCGATAATCAGGTCAAGGCTGTTGCGTCCAAGCAATGCGCTGGTGATGTGCGCTATAACCCGGTGTCGCAGGTCGATGGCAGCGTTCTGGTGACGGTGAGCGGGCAATTGGGCGACGGCTGCAACTCTCAGACCTACCTGTCGCTGCTTGACCATCCGACGTACGCAGCGGGCGCCGTGCGCGCAATCTGGCAGGAATTGGGCGGCAGTATTCTGGGCAAAGACCGCGTTGACGTCGTGCCGAGCAACGCCAAACTGCTGGCCAAGGCTTTTTCCCCCGATCTGGTCGAAGTTATCCGGGACATCAATAAATTCAGCAACAACACCATGGCCCAGCAGCTATTCCTCAGCCTCGGCCAGGAGTTTCGCAATGAAGCCGATGGCGACGATGCCAAGGCAGCACAACGGGTGATCCGTCAGTGGCTGGCGAAGAAAGGAATTACCGCGCCTCATCTGGTGATGGAGAACGGATCAGGTCTGTCACGAGCCGAGCGCGTCAGCGCCCGGGAAATGGCGATCATTCTGCAAGCCGCCTGGAAGAGTCCGTATGCCGCCGAGTTCATGAGCTCGATGCCGCTGGCAGGCATGGACGGCACCATGCGCAAACGCCTCAAGCGCACGCCGTTGCTCGGTGAGGCGCATATCAAGACCGGCACGCTCAACACGGTGCGCGCCATTGCGGGCTTTAGCCGCGACAGCAATGGCAATACCTGGGCCGTGGTTGCCATCCTCAACGACCCTCGGCCCTGGGGTGCGTCGTCAGTGC
Organism: Pseudomonas viridiflava; assembly: GCF_900601905.1. Taxonomy (GTDB): domain Bacteria; phylum Pseudomonadota; class Gammaproteobacteria; order Pseudomonadales; family Pseudomonadaceae; genus Aquipseudomonas. The sequence continues at coordinate 173,821 of NZ_UWFA01000383.1, read as the reverse complement.
TTGATGAGGTATTGGTCGAGCTCTATCGCCAACCAAAGCTGGTCAACAACACGGTATCGATTCAGCGACCGTAAGCAGGCGCTGTTGTTGACCTTATCGCGGGCAAGCACCGCTCCCACCTGAGATCGAGATTCTCTGTGGGAGCGGTTCTTGGTCCGGGCGGCATTCCGACGATAGGAGCACCGCGGCAGAGATATCTGACAGGCTACTTCGCCGTAATTTTCCACGCCCTGTGGATTTTGCTATTACGGGCAAAGTCCGGATCGATGGTTTGCGCGCTGATCTCTTCAACCGCATAACGCTGAGCGAGATTCTCGTCCAGCACGAACTTGCGGAAGTTGTTCGAGAAATACAGCACGCCGTCAGGTGCCAGCCGCGCCATTGCCAAATCAAGCAATTGCACCTGATCGCGCTGCACGTCAAAGATCCCTTCCATGCGCTTGGAGTTCGAGAACGTCGGCGGATCGATAAAGATCAGGTCGTACTCTTCGCGACAGGCCTCCAGCCAGACCATCACATCGCCCTGCTCAAGCCGGTTCTTGTCGGAGAAGCCGTTCAACGACAGGTTGCGGCGCGCCCAGTCCAGATAGGTCCGGGACAGGTCAACGCTGGTGGTGCTACGCGCGCCACCCTTGGCGGCATGCACGCTGGCAGTGGCGGTATACGAATACAGATTGAGGAAACGCTTGCCTGCCGCTTCGCGCTGAATGCGCATGCGCATGGCGCGGTGATCAAGGAATAGCCCAGTGTCCAGGTAGTCGGTCAGGTTGACCAGCAACTTGACCCCGCCTTCGTTGACCTCAAGGAACTGCCCTTGTGCGCTCTGACGCTCGTACTGCTTGGTGCCGCTTTGACGCTCGCGACGCTTGATGACCACGCGATTTTTGTCGACACCCAGCGCCTGCGGAATGGCCGCCAATGCGTCGAACAGGCGGGCAGACGCCTTTTCCGGATCAATGGATTTGGGTGCAGCGTACTCCTGCACGTGCACCCAATCCTGATACAGATCGATGGCCAGCGAGTACTCAGGCATGTCGGCGTCATACACGCGGTAGCAATCGATACCCTCGCGGCGCACCCATTTGCCGAGCAACTTCAGATTCTTCTGCAGTCGGTTGGCAAACATCTGCCCGCCTTCACTCAAGCGCGGTTGCTCGACCACCACTGGAACCGGTTTGATCGGGTTGCCGTTCTTGTTGTACTTCTCGTACTTGCCGGGCGTGACCAGCGGGCTGGTGTCTTCAACCTCGACCTGCTCACGTTCGACCTGGCGCTGCTCAGCGGTACGCCGCTCGCCGGTGACGAACTGATCCGGCACAACCTTGATCAGCAATAGCTTGCACGGCAATGCGCCGTTCCAGAAGGCGTACTGCTTGTGGCTGCGAATGCCCATGCGCTTGCCCAGGTCCGGGGCACCGGTAAATACGGCCGCCTCCCAGTTCAGGCACGCCTGGCGCAGGCGCTCGCCGAGGTTCTGATAGAGATACAACAGGCTCGCTTCGTCGCCCAGACGCTCGCCGTACGGAGGGTTGCAGATCACCAGGCCTTTCTGGTTCTGGTCAGGACGCGGCTCAAAGGTCGCAACTTCACCCTGATAAACCTTGATCCACTCGCTCAGGCCTGCTCGCTCGATGTTATTGCGGCCCGGCTGAATAAGACGCGGGTCAGCTTCATAACCACGAATCCACAAGGGTGGTTTAGCCAGCCCCGCCTCGGCGCGGGCAAGCGCCTCGTCGTGCAGCTTGCGCCACAGCGCCGGAACGTGACCCAACCAGGCCGAGAACCCCCAGCGCTCACGCTTGAGGTTCGGCGCGATATCGGCCGCGATCATCGCAGCCTCGACCAGAAAGGTGCCCACACCGCACATCGGGTCAGCCAAGGCGCCGCCTTCGGAGGCAATACGCGGCCAACCGGCGCGAATCAGAATGGCAGCCGCCAGGTTTTCTTTCAGCGGTGCAGCGCCCTGCTGCAAGCGATAGCCACGCTGGTGCAGGCTGTGGCCGGACAAATCCAGCGAAAGAATGGCTTCGCCACGGTCCAGGCGCAAATGAACGCGCAGGTCCGGATTGAGCTTGTCGACTGAAGGGCGCGAGCCATCGGCAGTGCGCAGCTTGTCAACAATGGCGTCCTTGACCTTCAAGGCGCCAAAATGGGTGTTGTCGATGCCCGAGCCGTGACCGCTGAACTCAACAGCCAGCGAGCCATCAGGTTCCAGGTGATCATGCCAGTCGACGTGCAGAACACCGTTGTAAAGGTCCTCGGCATCCTTCATCGGGAAGCGCTTGAGCACCAGCAGCACGCGGTTGGCCAGACGAGACCAGAGGCAGAGCCGGTAAGCGGTTTCCATGTCGGCACTGCCGCGAATGGCCGACGTATGTTCGCGGGTTTCCTCCAGGCCAAGCGCAGTGGCTTCCTCGGCAAGCAGCCCTTCCAGGCCTTTAGGGCAAGTGAGGAAAATTTCGTAACGATCCGACATGAATATTCCAGGGCCTGAGCCGTAAGCGGTGGGCAACGCATTGCCCGACCAGATTTAAAACAGACGTCTTTCTTGGAGACCGCCTGCGTGGCACACAGATTGTGCCGAGCCAGCGCCTGACCCGTGATGGGATGCGCCAGCCAGTCCCGGCCATCGTGGCCAAAGGACATTCAAAAACAGCTATTGAGCACGACAACAGCCGTAATAAAAAGTGACATCGCGACCCTTCGTCGAATTTGGCCTACTTGCACCCGGCCATCATTCGCATTTGAGAGTCTGTCGCGATCTGCCTTGCGGGCCTTATGAATGCTGGCCTGCAGGAATAATCAATTTTGAAACACCTGTTTCTTATGATCAGGTTATTACTAATGTGACGCGCTTATGACAAAACGATCATTCACAGAGCCCGATGCATTGGTTAGAAATCACCACAGGTTGTCATCGCAACGGTGACAGCACCATCGCCCGCGACGCCGGCAGCGGGTACCAACGGCAGAAAGTTTTTCTGCCCGACCTCGACATGAGGTCTCAGGGACATAACAGTCAACAAACGAGGGCAACACCCTATGAGAAGACTTAAGCGTGATCCGTTGGAAAGAGCATTTTTACGCGGATATCAATTTGGTGTTCATGGCAAATCCCGTGAGCTTTGCCCTTTTACTCTACCGTCAGTGCGCCAAGCCTGGATCAATGGCTGGCGAGAAGGACGTGGCGACAACTGGGACGGTATGACCGGCACTGCGGGAATCCACAGACTCAACGAACTTCACGCGGTCGGATGATCAGGTAACTTTCCGACCAGTCCATCAAAATTTTTGAACAACGATCAAACCAGAAGCGTCCCATCCGGGCGCCGGGCGTAAAGCCCAGGGGTTCCTTATGGAACCCCTTTTTTATGACTGAACACCCTTCAGGCTCGCGGCATCCCCGCAATGGCATCCACTGACTGACGAATCAGCGCCGGCCCCTTATAGATGAAGCCCGAGTAGATCTGTACCAGACTCGCGCCCGCGGCGATTTTCTCAGCCGCGTGCCTGCCCTCTGTGATCCCGCCTGCGGCGATGATAGGCATGCGCCCCGCCAGCTCAGCGGCAAGAACTTTCACTGTATGAGTGCTCTTCTCGCGAACCGGGGCACCCGACAAACCGCCTGCCTCATCAGCATGCGGCAACCCTTCAACACCTTCACGGCTGAGGGTGGTGTTGGTGGCAATCACTGCATCCATACCCGACTCGATCAGCGCAGCGGCAACCAGCACAGTCTCTTCATCGGTCATGTCCGGCGCAATCTTGATGGCCAGCGGCACGCGCTTGCCGTGCAGTTCAGTCAGCGCCTCCTGACGCACCCGCAATGCTTCAAGCAACTGTTTGAGCGAGTCACCAAACTGCAGGCTGCGCAGGCCAGGGGTGTTGGGCGAGCTGACGTTCACCGTGACGTAGCTGGCGTGGGCGTAGACCTTGTCCAGGCAGATCAGGTAGTCGTCTACGGCGCGCTCCACCGGCGTATCGAAATTCTTGCCGATATTGATCCCCAGGATGCCTTTGTAACTGGCTGCCTGGACGCGAGTCAGCAGGTTATCAACCCCGAGATTGTTGAACCCCATGCGATTGATGATCGCCTCGGCATGAGGCAGTCGAAAAATACGCGGCTTGGGATTACCCGGTTGTGGACGCGGCGTGACGGTTCCGATTTCAACAAAGCCAAAGCCCAACTGGGCAAAACCATCAATGGCTGCGCCATTTTTATCCAGCCCGGCGGCAAGACCGACTGGATTAGGGAAGTCCAGCCCCATGACAGTGACCGGCAAACGCGCGGGTGCCTTGCTCAACAGACCGTTGAGGCCTAGCCGACCACCCGCGCCGATCAGATCCAGCGACAGGTCGTGTGAGGTTTCCGGGGAGAGTTTGAACAGTAACTGGCGGGCCAGGTTATACATGGGAGGCGTGGCTCGTGAAAAGCTGAATTCAGGGCGGCAATTATAGACGTCTTGGACTGTTCCACGCGAGGCCGCGATAGCGATCTTTGCGAAACCCGCCCGTGTCGGCCATCCCCCCTACGACAAGGCACAGGGCCGCAGGATCCGTAGGATGCGGCTTTAGACGCGAGAGGCCGGGACATTCAATCAAGATTTTTCGGCCGCAATATCGCTCGCGGCTGAAGCCGTACGAATGGGGAGTGGTCAAATCGCAGGCAAAGAAAAGCCCGGCATGTGCCGGGCTCTTCTATTGAAGCGAGGGAAGCAGGCTAATTACTTAGCTTGTGCTTCAACTTCAGCTTCTACGCGACGGTTTACAGCGCGGCCAGCGTCAGTTGCGTTGTCAGCAACTGGACGGGATTCGCCATAACCAACCGAGTTTACGCGGCTAGCGCCAACACCGTACTGGTTAACCAGAACCTGTTTAACGGCGTTTGCACGACGCTCGGACAGTTTCTGGTTGTAAGCGTCAGGACCGACGGAGTCAGTGTGACCTTCAACAGTGGTGGTGGTGGATGGGTACTGTTGCATGAAGTCAGCGAGGTTCTTGATGTCGCCGTAGCTGTTAGGCTTGACTACGGATTTGTCGAAATCGAACTTCACGTCCAGCTCAACACGTACAACTTCAGCAACTGCTGGGCAGCCATCAGCGTCAACGGTAACGTTGGCTGGGGTGTCCGGGCACTTGTCGACGTTGTCGCACACGCCATCGTTGTCGCTGTCGGAGCACACTTCAGCTACTGGAGCTGGTGCTGCTTCAACTTTCTTGGAGCCGCCACCGAAGTTTACGCCGATACCGACGCTTGGAGCCCACTCGGTGTCGCCTTGGTCGATGTTGTACTGAGCTTCAACGCCAGCACGGGCATAGAAGTTGTCAGTGAAGTAGAGCTTGGCACCGCCGCCAACGTTGGCGAAAGTGGAACCGTTACGGCCGCCACGAGCATCTTGACCGATGCTTTGGTCAGAGAAACCAGCCGAAACGTACGGACGCAGCATGTCGCCCGGGTTGTTGAAGTGGTACAGAGCGTCCAGAGCTGTGTTCGAGCCCTTGATGTTCTTACCGCTGTCGCTACGCACGTTGTGGACTTCGTCGTAACCCAGACGTACTTCAACGTCGTCAGTCAGGAAGTAGCCTACGGAGCCGCCGAACAGGTTGCCGTCGTTTTTAAAGTTACGGGCGCTGTCGTAGTACTCTTTCTTGGCGAAGCCTTCGATTTCGACTGCGCCTTGGCCTTGAGCCAGAGCGCCGAAAGATGCCGCGGCAACAATAGTACCAATGGCCAAGCCCAAGGTGTTTTTCAGTTTCATCCGTTAAATCCCCATCTGGTGATTGTAAAGCAGTCCCACATATCCGGGGACAACTCGTCGGCAAGTCTATCAGAACTTGCCTGCTCGTTAGAGATATTTGCACCGAGTTAAGTTTCGGTAATGCCCGCAAATTTCTCACGTAATTTATCTAAAGCCCGCTTGTAGCGCATTTTCGTTGCGCTCAAGCCCATGTGCATGATGTCTGCGATCTCTTGGAATTCCAGTTCTGCGACGAATCGCAGTACCAGAATCTCCCGATCGATCGGGTTCACATACACCAGCCAGCGATCGAGCCCACCCCGTTCTTCAGGTTTTGGCGTCTTTTCTTCCGACGCTTCCTCAAGTGGATCCAGACTCAAAGCGTCCATCAAGCGACGCTTACGCCGTTCCTTTCTGTACTGCGTGATGCATTCGTTATAAGTGATGCTGTAGAGCCAGGTTTTGAATTTCGATTTACCCTCGAAATTCTTCAAGCCGTACAACACCTTAAGCATCACTTCCTGACAGACATCGTCAGCGTCACGATCGTTCCCTAAATAACGTGCACAGACGTTAAAAAGTGTTCGCTGGTAGCGACGCATCAGCTCTTCGTAAGCTCGCGTCACGTGAAAAAGCTCGACATGCGCCCGCGCAACCAGCTCCTCATCAGAGAGCTCGCGGGGGTCGTAGCGCATCGTTAGCGGTTGAGCGTTATTCAAAACAAGTCGTGCCGACAGTCAGGTCATTGGCCGCCACGGCCCGGGGTCCGGTAATTCCTGGCGGCATAGAGTAGCAGGTTCGCCGCTTAACGGCTGCTCACTCGCTGCTCCAGAAGGATTCGGTTGGACAATGAAATCAACTCCCCCTCCTCGGTCAGCAGAGTGGTTTTCACCGTACCAATTTCTTCGATCTGGCCTTCGACATCGTCAACACGCACTTGTTGCCCAACCTGATACAACTCCCGCACATAAATTCCTGCCAGTATCTGCCCGGCCAATTCACGGCTTCCCAGCCCCATGGCCAGGGCAATTGCCAGACCAACGGTAATCAAACCTATGACAATCACGTGGTTCAGCAGGTCGGTCTTGACCTCAAGCTGACTGATCGCCACCGAAATACTGATGATGATCACCAGGCCTTGGGCGATACGCCCCAGCCCTGCCGAGTAATCCAGCCCGACGCCTTCGGCAGCGCCGCGCACCAGACCATTGACCAATTGCGCCAACAATACACCGACCAGCAGCACCAGCGCCGCGCCGAATACTTTAGGCAGATACAGCGCCAGCATGTCCAGCGTCGCGGAAACACGCTCCAGCCCTAACGACTCTGCAGCCGAAACCAGAAAAATCAGCAGCACGAACCAGTAAACAATCTTGCCGATCAGCGTTGAAATAGGCACCTGAATGCCGGCGCGGCTGATCAACTTGGTCAGACCGGTGCCCGCCATCAGGCGATCAAGGCCCAATTTGGCAAGTAATTTGGACAACAGTGTGTCGAGCAACTTGGCCACGACGAAACCCAACAGCACCACTACGAGGGCGCCGAACAGGTTAGGGATGAAATTCGCTACTTTGGTCCACAATGCAGTCATTGCGGCAACCAGACTCTGAGTCCAGAGATCCAATTCCATTTTCAATCAGCCTTATCAACAAGACGAGCGGTAGAATTTTTGCGACGCGAAACCGGTGCCACGTGAGCTGAGCCATTATTCAAGGCGATCATCATCGCCTCCGACCAGCGCCCCAGCAGACTGAACAACACACCCGCGCCCACCTGGCGATTGGCGGTTTTCAGTACTCGCCCCAGGCACGCATCATCATCCCGGCTGGAGGATGAAGAATTGAGCATGTCGCGTAAAGATTCTTCAAACGGATCGTGCATATGCCCCTCGCATAACCACTTCACGTAACGTCACTGAAAGACGCGACCAGTTCTGCACGAGTCACACACCCCTTCGACGCCGACATCATAAACGCACTTGTCACACCCAACGCAACCGTCTAAACAGCCACCATTGCCCCAGCGCCACGCCTGCGATCAACACGCAGGCGACGAGAAATCCGTAAGGGCTGGACGAGCCGGGAATGCCGCCCACATTGATCCCCAAAAGCCCGGTCAGAAAGCTCATCGGCAGGAAGATTCCAGTGATGATCCCGAAGCGGTACATGGTCCGATTCATGCGTTCGCGCAAACGTCTATCTTCGGACTCAAGCACCAGCCCCACTCGCTCGCGGGTCAGTTCAAGCTCTTCCAGGTAACGCGTCAGGCTGTTGTTGAGCTCGTTCCAGTAGTCAGCATCGTCCTCGACGAACCAGGGTAATTTGCTGCGACTCAGCTGGCCATAAATATCCCGCTGCGGTGCTAGAAAACGACGCAGCCCGGCAGCCCGGCGACGGATGTGCAGCATCTGCCCATGATCGGGGGTATACCGCTCGTCGGCATCTATCTTTTCTTCCTCTTCATCCACCGATTCGGTGAGGTCGCCGACCAGCGCCTGGACCTTGTCGGTCAGAAATTGAGCCAGATAGAGGATGAGTTCAGAGGCGTTTTTCGGGCCTTTGCCTTCATTAAGCTGTTCGATGAGTTCGTCAGTGGCACGCAATGGACGCAGTCGCAGGGAAATCACTTGCTGCGCCGCTGCAAAGATCCGCACCGAGACCATGTCCTCAGGCTCGGCACCTGGATTGAGGTTCACTCCGCGCAGAAACAGCAGCAGCTTTTCATCCGGCAACGGCAATAAGCGGGGCCGGGTGTTTTCCTCCAGCAGCAGGTCGCACGCGAACTCACTCAGACCGCTGGCGGTTCGCAGCCAGCTGTGGGTCTGAGGATGCCCGCGATCCCAATGCAGCCAGACGCTTTCGTCCGGCTCCAGCTGCAGGCAATCAAGCTCGGTGCGGGCGATGAAACGCGCGCCACCCTTACCATCCAATACGAGGGCATGAACCAGCCCCCACTGCGCGTTTGCTTCATCGAACATCAGGCTTTCGCTTATTCCGGCATTTTCAGAGGCGATGGCGAAACGATAATGCCGTTGTTGTCGGCATACACATACTCGCCGGGGCGGAACGTCACACCGGCAAAGGTCACCGCCAGGTCCAGATCGCCCGCGCCGCGCCTGTTGGAGCGCAAGGGATGGCTGGCCAGGGCCTGCACACCGAGGTCGGTCTGCGCCAGCATGTCCACGTCACGAACGCAGCCGTAAATCACCACGCCTTGCCAGCCGTTATGCGCTGCGCGCTCGGCAATCATGTCGCCAAGCAAGGCGCAGCGCAGCGACCCACCGCCGTCCACCACCAGCACTTTGCCTGAGCCATCCAGCTCGGCCAGTTCCTTGACCCGGGAGTTGTCCTCGAAGCATTTGACGGTCACGATCTCGCCGCCAAACGAATCACGGCCACCGAAATTGCTGAACATGGGTTCCACGACCTGAACCAGGTCGGGGTAGGCATCGCATAAATCCGGAGTGATGTAGTGCATGACGTAACTCCTGTAGGCGAAAGATCAGTTGCTTGGTTGACTGTGACCCAGCTTAGCTGGCTGCTCGCAAACCTGGGTCACAGCTTAGTTGCAAGCCGTGCGCATTGAAATGCCCTGAGGCCAGTCCCTTACGCCATCTGCGCTTGCGACAGCTCAGGTACAGGCAAAACGCCCTGTTTCAGCCAGTCTTCAACCAGCGGCCAGACTTCACGCTGGGCACCCTTGCTGACCAGCATCTGCACGTGATCGAAGTCTTCGCTGAAACCCTGTTCGCGGCCCAGACAAACGAATGAGCGCTGCGGCGAGCCGAACTGATCAAAAAGCTTGCGACACGCCCACACCGGGTCCTGGAAATCGCCCATTGCCGCCACCGCCAGCACGGGAACTGTAACGCTGCTCAAGCCAGCCCACCAGTCGGTCTCCCGATCGCCAAAACGACCAAACAGGCCATGCCAGCGCATGCTTTCGAGTACCAGGCCAATCGGCTCATCTTCCGGCCCGCGTTTGAAGCGCGGCCCCGAGATATGTTCGAACGGTTTGAGCAGCACGCGCCCCGCCCATTGCACGGGCGGAATTTTCAAAGGCCAGTAATCGCGACTGACCTGGCTGCCAAACATCGCGACGGAGGCCGCTGACTCAGGCCCCAGAGACTGCCCGCCCAATGCCGCCGCCAGCGTGGTGCCGCCCAGTGAATGGCCAATCCAGTGCGGGATCTGCCCGCTCTGTTCACAGACAAAAGCGGCAATGGCGGGCACGTCGTAGCGGGCGTAATCGGCCACCCGGTTCTGCCGATAAGCCTGGTTGCGCGCCGACAGCCCATGCCCGCGCATTTCAGGGATCCATACGTCGAACCCGGCACGCGCCAGATACGCGCCCATGCCGATACCCTTGGGGGAATACCAGAAGCGGCGGTTGGAAAAGCTGCCGTGCAGCAGAATGACCGGCACGCCGCGCACGTCAGGCTGCGCCACGAGCCCGAGCCGGGTCACGGCGATTTCAACACTGTAGTCGGGACTGTTGGCGGGTTTGAGGCGGTATACGTCTTCGATCAGATCGCCACAACGCTCTGCGCTGATCAAAGCCACGGGAAAGAGATTGCTGCTGCTTTGCATATTGCTCAAACGATAAAAGGAAGGCCTGGGGAAAAACCGTTCCGGGTAAACATGAAAAAGCCCCGATCTGCCGAACAGGCAGATGGGGCTTCACTCAATCAGATCAACTTAAACAGGGGCTTGAGCTTCTGCCAGGAAGAACCAGGTTTCCAGTACGGAGTCCGGGTTCAACGAAACGCTCTCAATGCCTTGATCCATCAGCCAGCGCGCCAGATCCGGGTGATCGGAAGGGCCCTGGCCACAGATGCCGATGTACTTACCGGCTTTGTTGCAGGCTTGAATGGCGTTGGACAGCAGCTTCTTGACCGCCGGATTGCGCTCATCAAACAGATGGGCGATGACCCCGGAGTCACGATCCAGGCCCAGGGTCAGCTGGGTCAGGTCGTTGGAGCCGATGGAGAAACCGTCAAAGTACTCAAGGAACTCCTCGGCCAGAATCGCGTTGGAGGGCAACTCGCACATCATGATGATGCGCAGACCGTTCTCGCCGCGTTTCAGGCCATTCTCGGCCAGCAGATCAATCACCTGACTGGCTTCACCCAGGGTGCGAACGAACGGCACCATGATTTCGACGTTGGTCAGGCCCATCTCTTCGCGCACACGCTTGAGGGCGCGGCACTCCAGTTCGAAGCAATCACGGAAGTTTTCGCTGATGTAACGCGAAGCCCCACGAAAGCCCAGCATCGGGTTTTCTTCCTCGGGCTCGTACATCTTGCCGCCGATCAGGTTGGCGTACTCGTTGGACTTGAAATCCGACAGGCGCACGATGACCTTTTTCGGCGTAAAGGCAGCTGCCAGCGTGCTGATGCCTTCGACCAGTTTCTCGACATAGAAGCCGACTGGGTCGTCGTAACCGGCAATGCGCTTGTCGACGCTGTCCTTGATGTCCGGCGGCAGGCTGTCGTAGTTAAGCAGCGCCTTGGGATGCACGCCGATCATGCGGTTGATGATGAACTCCAGACGCGCCAGGCCAACGCCGGCGTTGGGCAACTGGGCAAAATCAAAGGCGCGGTCCGGGTTGCCGACGTTCATCATGATCTTGAACGGCAGCTCGGGCATGGCATCGACCGAGTTGGTCTTGATGTCAAAGCCCAGTTCACCCTCAAAGATATAGCCGGTGTCCCCTTCGGCACAGGAAACCGTCACGCCCTGCCCGTCCTGAAGCAACTGGGTGGCATTGCCACAACCGACCACCGCTGGAATGCCAAGCTCACGGGCAATGATCGCCGCATGGCAGGTACGACCGCCACGGTTGGTGACAATGGCGCTGGCGCGCTTCATGACCGGCTCCCAGTCCGGGTCGGTCATATCGGACACCAGCACATCGCCGGGCTGGACCTTGTCCATTTCCGAGACGTCCTTGATGATCCGCACCTTGCCTGCGCCGATGCGCTGGCCGATGGCTCGCCCTTCAACCAGCACCGTGCCGGTTTCCTTGAGCAGGTAACGCTCCATGACGTTGGCCTGGGCACGGCTTTTCACGGTTTCAGGACGCGCCTGCACGATGTACAGCTTGCCGTCGTCACCGTCCTTGGCCCACTCGATGTCCATCGGCGCCTTGTAGTGCTTCTCGATGATCATCGCCTGCTTCGCCAACTCCGCGACTTCATCATCGCTCAGGCAGAAACGGGCGCGTTCGGCAGGCTCGACATCAACGGTTTTCACCGAACGACCGGCCTTGGCCTCGTCGCCGTAAATCATCTTGATGGCCTTGCTGCCCAGATTGCGGCGCAGGATGGCTGGACGCCCGGCGGCAAGGGTGTGTTTGTGGACATAGAATTCGTCAGGGTTGACCGCGCCCTGCACCACGGTTTCACCCAGGCCGTAGGCACCGGTGATGAACACTACGTCGCGGAAACCGGATTCAGTATCGAGGGTGAACATCACGCCAGCGGTACCGGTCTCGGAGCGGACCATGCGCTGTACGCCCGCTGACAGGGCTACCAGCTTGTGGTCGAAACCCTGGTGCACACGGTAGGAAATGGCCCGGTCATTGAACAGCGAGGCGAACACTTCCTTGGCCGCACGAATGACGTTCTCGACGCCGCGGATATTAAGGAAGGTTTCCTGCTGACCGGCGAAGGAGGCGTCCGGAAGGTCTTCAGCGGTGGCCGAAGAACGCACGGCAACGGCCAGATTCGGATTACCCGCCGACAGCTCGGCAAAGGCAGTGCGAATCTCGGCGTTGAGCTTCTCGGGGAACTCGGCTTCCATGATCCACTGACGAATCTGCGCACCGGTTCTGGCCAGAGCGTTGACATCGTCGACATCAAGAGCGTCCAGAGCTGCGTGGATCTGATCGTTCAGACCACTCAACTCAAGGAAATCACGGTAGGCCTGAGCCGTAGTGGCGAAGCCACCGGGCACCGAAACGCCAGCACCTGCAAGGTTGCTGATCATTTCGCCGAGGGATGCGTTCTTGCCTCCCACATGCTCCACATCATGGACGCCGAGCTTATCGAGGGAAACTACGTACTCTACCAAGGTGATCTCTCCACTAACTGTGTTTGTTGTTGGGAAAAGCTCAGTTGTCAGGCCTGGCGGATAACCGGCCGTTGAAAAATAGTTGCCAATGCCAGCCACCCAGGCCCGCAAGCGCGCCTATGATATCCAACATTCGTCACCAGCTTAAGGCCAAAGGCGCAAATGAAACGATCTGCTTTTTTTATCTCCGACGGGACCGGGATCACAGCCGAAACCCTGGGCCAAAGCCTGTTGGCACAATTTGAGAACATCACGTTCAACAAGTTCACCAGGCCCTATATCGACAGCGTCGAGAAAGCGCGGGCGATGGTACAACAAATCAACAATGCCGCCGACAAGGATGATGTTCGGCCCATCATCTTCGATACCATCGTCAACCAGGAAATCCGCGAGATCCTGGCCACGTCGAACGGCTTCATGATCGACATTTTCTCGACCTTCCTGGCCCCGCTGGAGCAAGAGCTTAGTTCACACTCCTCCTATTCGGTGGGCAAATCGCACTCCATCGGTCACAACTCCAATTACATGGAGCGCATCGAGGCGGTCAATTTCGCCCTGGACAACGACGACGGTGCGCGCACGCATTATTACGACAAGGCCGACATCATTCTGGTGGGCGTGTCACGTTGCGGCAAAACCCCGACCTGCCTGTACATGGCCATGCAGTTCGGCATCCGCGCGGCCAATTACCCGCTGACCGAAGACGACATGGAACGCCTGCAACTCCCTGCGGCACTCAAGCAACATCGCAGCAAGCTGTTCGGCCTGACCATCGACCCGGACCGCCTCACGGCCATCCGTCACGAACGCAAGCCCAACAGTCGCTACTCCAGCTACGCCCAGTGCGAATTCGAAGTGCGCGAAGTGGAGAGCCTGTTCCGCCGCGAGAACATCCCGAACATCAACTCCACGCATTTCTCGGTCGAAGAAATCTCCGCCAAGGTGCTGGTGGAGAAAGGGGTTGAGCGTAGATTCAAGTGATGACTGATATGCGGCTGGCCTTTGTGAGAGCGGTGCTTGCCCGCGATAAGGCCGGACGCGATTCGCTTTAGATCAGCTAAACCTGATCGCGGGCAAGCACCGCTCCCAGATGGCCAACAAAGCATTCCAAATCAGTTGACTCGATAACCCGGCACCCTCACCGACCCTTCCATCAACACTCGCGCACTGCGGCTCATGATTGCCTTGGTGACTTTCCATTGGCCATCGCTGTGCAGCGCCTCGGCGCCGACGCGCAAGGTGCCGGAGGGATGGCCGAAGCGCACCGCTTGACGTTCGCTGCCGCCCGCAGCCAGGTTGACCAGGGTGCCGGGGATCGCCGCCGCCGTGCCGATAGCCACCGCTGCCGTGCCCATCATTGCGTGGTGCAGCTTGCCCATGGACATGGCACGCACCAGCAGATCAATGCTGCCCGCCGCCACTGGCTTGCCACTGGAGGCGATGTAGTCCGCCGGCGCTGCGACGAATGCCACTTTAGGCGTGTGCTGGCGGGTTGCCGCTTCGTCCAGTGTTTTGATCAACCCCATGCGTAGCGCGCCATGGGCGCGGATGGCCTCGAACATCGCCAGCGCTTTGGCGTCGCTGTTGATAGCAGCCTGCAATTCACTGCCGGTGTAACCGATGTCCCGAGCGTTGACAAAAATGGTCGGGATGCCCGCGTTGATCAGGGTCGCCTGAAAGCTGCCGACACCGGGCACTTGCAGTTCGTCCACCAGATTGCCGGTGGGGAACATCGAGCCGCCGCCACCTTCTTCGTCAGCCGCCGGATCGAGAAACTCCAGCTGCACCTCGGCCGCGGGAAAGGTAACGCCGTCCAGCTCAAAGTCGCCGGTTTCCTGCACTGCGCCATCGGTGATCGGCACATGGGCGATGATCGTCTTGCCGATATTGGCCTGCCAGATGCGCACCACTGCGACGCCATTGTGCGGAACTCGCGAAGCATCGATCAGGCCGCTACTGATGGCAAACGGGCCGACCGCCGCCGACAGGTTGCCGCAGTTGCCGCTCCAATCGACAAAGGGCTGGTCGATGGAGACTTGCCCGAACAGGTAGTCCACATCGTGATCGGGTCGGCTGCTGCGGGACAGGATCACTGTCTTGCTGGTACTGGACGTCGCTGCGCCCATGCCGTCGATCTGCTTTTCATACGGGTCAGGGCTGCCGATCACTCTTAGCAGCAACGCGTCACGTGCCGCACCGGGCACCTGCGCGGCCTCGGGCAAATCGGCGAGGTTGAAGAACACGCCCTTGCTGGTGCCGCCGCGCATGTAGGTGGCAGGGATTTTTATTTGAGGTGGGTGGGTCATCAGTTTTAGTCCTATGTAAGACATTGACCTGTTGGAGCGAGGCTTGCCCGCGAAGAGGCCCGTACATTCTAAGAACCTTCCAAGCCTGGAACACAGCCTTCGCGGGCAAGCCTCGCTCCAACAGGAAATCAGAAATCACACCGCCTCGGCCGACTCCAGAAAATCCTGCGCAAAGCGCTGCAGCACGCCACCGGCCTCATAGATCGAGACTTCTTCCGCCGTATCGAGCCTGCACGTCACCGGTACCTCCAGCCGTTCGCCATTCTTGCGGTGGATCACCAGCGTCATGGTGCTGCGCGGAATCCGCTCGCCGATCACGTCAAAGGTTTCGCTGCCATCGATGTTCAGCGTGTGCCGATCCACACCGCGCATGAATTCCAGCGGCAGCACGCCCATGCCCACCAGATTGGTGCGGTGGATGCGCTCGAAACCTTCGGCGGCAATCGCTTCGACCCCCGCCAGACGCACGCCCTTGGCCGCCCAGTCCCGGGATGAGCCCTGGCCGTAATCGGCACCGGCAATGATGATCAGCGGCTGCTTGCGCTCCATGTAGGTTTCGATGGCTTCCCACATTCGGGTCACATGGCCTTCGGGCTCGATGCGGGCCAGGGAGCCCTGCCTGACCTTGCCGTTTTCCTGAACCATCTCGTTGAGCAACTTGGGGTTGGCGAAGGTCGCACGCTGGGCCGTCAGGTGATCGCCGCGATGCGTTGCGTAGGAATTGAAGTCCTCTTCGGGCAAGCCCATCTTCGCCAGGTATTCGCCCGCCGCACTGTCGAGCATGATGGCATTGGACGGCGACAAGTGATCAGTGGTGATGTTGTCACCCAGCACCGCCAGAGGGCGCATGCCTTTGAGCGGCCGCGCACCGGCCAGCGCGCCTTCCCAATAGGGCGGACGGCGAATGTAGGTGCTCTGCTCGCGCCAGTCATAAAGCGGCTTGACCCGCTCGCCGTTGTCCGCCTTGATTTCGAACATCGGGATGTAGACCTGACGGAACTGTTCCGGCTTGACGCTGGCCTTGACCACCGCGTCGATTTCTTCGTCGCTGGGCCAGATATCTTTCAGGGTGATGGGTTGACCGGCCTTGTCGAGGCCCAGCACGTCCTGCTCGATATCAAAGCGGATGGTACCGGCAATCGCATACGCCACCACCAAAGGCGGAGACGCCAGAAACGCCTGTTTCGCGTAGGGATGAATACGCCCGTCGAAGTTGCGGTTACCGGACAGCACGGCCGTGGCGTACAGATCCCGGTCGATGACTTCCTGTTGAATCTTCGGGTCCAGCGCACCGCTCATGCCGTTGCACGTGGTGCAGGCAAACCCGACGATGCCAAAACCCAGGGCTTCGAGCTCGGGCAACAGGTTGGCTTCTTCCAGATACAGCTGCACCGCCTTTGAACCCGGCGCCAGTGAGGACTTGACCCAGGGTTTGCGTTTGAGCCCTGCGGCATTGGCGTTGCGCGCCAGCAACGCAGCGGCGATCACGTTGCGCGGGTTGCTGGTGTTGGTGCAACTGGTGATGGCCGCGATGATCACCGCGCCATCGGGCATCAGACCCGGCTCGTTTTCCACCACACCGGAAATTCCTTGCGCGGCCAGTTCGGAGGTTGGCACACGGCGATGGGGGTTGGACGGGCCCGCGATATTGCGCACCACACTGGAGAGGTCGAAGCTCAGAACCCGCTCATACACTGCGGACTTGAGGCTGTCAGCCCACAAGCCGGTCTGTTTCGCATAGGTTTCAACCAGCCTGACCTGCTCCGGCTCGCGACCGGTCAGGGTCAGGTAATCCAGCGTTTGCTGGTCGATATAGAACATTGCTGCCGTAGCGCCGAATTCCGGGGTCATGTTGGAAATGGTCGCCCGATCCCCGAGGGTCAGGGCATTGGCACCGTCGCCGAAAAACTCCAGATACGCCGACACCACCTTTTGCGCACGCAAAAACTCGGTGACTGCCAGCACGATGTCGGTGGCGGTAATCCCCGGCTGACGCTGACCGGTCAGCTCAACACCGATGATGTCCGGCAGCCGCATCCACGACGCCCGCCCCAGCATCACGCTCTCGGCTTCGAGCCCGCCAACGCCGATGGCGATAACGCCAAGGGCATCCACGTGTGGCGTGTGGCTGTCGGTGCCGACCAGCGTGTCGGGGAACGCCACGCCTTCCAGCGCATGCACCACTGGCGACATTCGCTCCAGGTTGATCTGGTGCATGATGCCGTTGCCGGGCGGGATCACATCAACGTTCTTGAACGCTTTTTTGGTCCAGTTGATGAAGTGAAAACGGTCTTCGTTGCGCCGGTCTTCGATGGCTCGGTTGCGCTCGAAAGCATTAGCCTCGAAGCCACCATGCTCGACCGCCAGGGAGTGATCAACGATCAGCTGGGTCGGCACCACCGGATTGACCAGCGCCGGATCACCGCCCTGCAAGGCGATTGCATCGCGCAGCCCGGCAAGGTCGACCAGAGCGGTCTGGCCGAGGATGTCATGACATACGACCCGCGCCGGAAACCACGGAAAATCCAGGTCCTGTTTGCGCTCGATGAGCTGCCCAAGAGACGCCGTCAGGGTTGCGGGATCACACCGGCGCACCAGGTTTTCCGCCAGCACACGCGAGGTGTACGGCAGGCTGTCATAAGCGCCAGGCTTGATCGCATCCACCGCCTCACGGGCATCGAAGTAATCCAGCGAAGTGCCGGGCAAGGGTTTGCGGTGTTCAGAATTCATGGCGCGGGGCCTCGATCACGGAGGTTCAAAAAAAGGCGGGGAGCTTTATATAGAAGCCTGCTCCCCTGCCCGCTCAGCGTTTATCAATGCTTACAAAACTGCGCTGCTCAACACCGACATATTCGGCGCTGGGTCGGATGATGCGGTTGTTGGCGCGCTGCTCGAACACATGCGCCGCCCAACCGGTCAGGCGCGAGCAGACGAAAATCGGCGTGAACAGCTTGGTCGGGATGCCCATGAAGTGATACGCCGAGGCGTGGTAGAAGTCGGCGTTGGGGAACAGTTTTTTCTGCTCCCACATGGTCTTGTCGATGGCTTCAGACACCGTGTACAGAACGGTGTCGCCTGCTTCGTCCGCCAGTTGTCTGGCCCAGCCTTTGATCACTTCGTTGCGCGGGTCCGACTCTTTATAGATG
This sequence comes from Pseudomonas viridiflava, assembly GCF_900601905.1. GTDB lineage: Bacteria > Pseudomonadota > Gammaproteobacteria > Pseudomonadales > Pseudomonadaceae > Aquipseudomonas. The sequence continues at coordinate 155,558 of NZ_UWFA01000383.1, read as the reverse complement.
GCGTGGCCAAACCCCATGATCTTGTCTTTGCGCTGCAGCATGCCGAGAGTGCCCTGAATGGCGTCTTCGGCCGAGCTGAACTTCTGGATCATGTCCATGGCTGCTTCGTTGGCGCCGCCGTGCAGCGGGCCGCGCAAGGTGCCGATGGCTGCAGTGATGCAGGAAAACAGATCGGACAGAGTCGACGCACAGACACGAGCGGTGAAGGTCGAGGCGTTGAATTCGTGCTCGGCATAGAGAATCAGCGACACGTCCATGACCTTGCGATGCAATTCGCTGGGTTTCTTGTCCAGTAACAGATGCAGGAAATGCCCGCCAATGGAGTCTTCGTCAGTCACGCAGTCGATGCGCTTGCCGTCATGGCTGAAGCGATACCAGTAACACATGATTGCCGGGAACGCGCCGAGCAGACGGTCGGTGGCGTCGTGCTGCTGGTCGAAGCTGGTTTCCGGCTCCAGAGTGCCCAGCATCGATGCGCCGGTACGCATGACATCCATCGGATGGGTGCTGGCGGGAATGCGCTCCAGCACTTCTTTCAAGGCTTGCGGCAGATCACGGAGCTTCTTCAGCTTTGCCAGGTAAGCATCCAGCTCGGACTGGATCGGCAATTCGCCATACAACAGCAGGTAAGCGACTTCTTCAAAGCGCGCCTGAGCGGCGAGTTCTTTTACGTCATAGCCGCGGTAGGTCAAACCGGCACCGGTCTGGCCCACCGTCGACAAGGCAGTCTGCCCGGCAACCTGACCACGCAGGCCAGCGCCGCTCAAAACTTTTGCTTCAGCCATTGCTTTCTCCAGTCTTGGATTTTTTAGGGATTTGGCAATTCGTTGGTTATGTCAGCCATTGGCCCGTGGGAGCGAGCTTGCTCGCGAATGGGCCAGTACATCCGAAGTATCTCTGCAGTCTGGAACACCGCCTTCGCAAGCAAGCTTGCTCCCACAGGTTGTAATCTCCAGCTCCTCAAACTTTCTTCTGCGCAAACAGCGCATCCAGCTTCTGCTCGAAAGTGTGGTAATCAATCGCGTCATACAACTCCATGCGGGTCTGCATGGTGTCCACCACATGCTTCTGGCTGCCATCGCGGCGGATCGCGCCATAAACGTTTTCCGCCGCCTTGTTCATGGCCCGGAATGCCGACAAAGGATAGAGCACCAGCGACACATCGGCGCTGCGCAGCTCATCCACGGTAAACAGCGGCGTGGCGCCAAACTCGGTGATATTGGCCAGAATCGGCGCCTTCACTCGCGCCGCGAACAGCTTGTACATGTCCAGTTCAGTGATGGCTTCCGGGAAAACCATGTCAGCGCCCGCTTCGATGCACGCGGCGGCACGCTCAAGCGCGGATTCCAGGCCCTCCACTGCCAGCGCGTCGGTGCGCGCCATGATCACGAAACTGTCGTCGAGGCGTGCATCCACTGCGGCCTTGATGCGGTCGACCATTTCCTGCTGGGACACGATCTCCTTGTTCGGGCGATGGCCACAGCGCTTGGCCCCCACCTGATCTTCGATATGAATCGCCGCCGCGCCGAATTTGCTCATCGAGCGCACGGTACGCGCCACGTTGAACGCCGACGAACCAAAACCGGTGTCCACATCCACCAGCAAAGGCAAATCGCAGACGTCGGTGATGCGGCGCACATCGGTGAGCACGTCATCCAGGCCGGTGATGCCCAGATCAGGAATCCCCAACGACCCCGCCGCCACGCCGCCGCCAGACAGGTAAATAGCCTTGAAGCCAGCGCGTTTGGCCAGCAATGCATGGTTGGCGTTAATGGCGCCGACCACCTGCAACGGGTGCTCACTGGCCACTGCATCACGGAAGCGTTGACCGGGAGTGGTTTTATTGGAATTCACTGTTCATCTCCTGCTTGAAGAACGGGTTCGGTGGCGAGCTGCTGGTCACGGTAGTGCTGCTCGATATTGCGTTTGGAAGCGCCGATATGCCGACGCATCAACAACTCAGCCAGTTCGCCATCACGGTCAGCGATGGCGTCGAGAATGCGATGGTGCTCGGCAAAGGCCTGGCGCGGCCGGTTCGGCGTTGCGGAAAACTGGATGCGGTACATGCGGACCAGTTGATACAGATCCCCGCAGAGCATTTGCGTCAGGGTTTTATTGCCGCTGCCCTGAATGATCCGGTAGTGGAAATCAAAATCCCCTTCCTGCTGGTAATAGCCGACCCCGGCCTGGAATGCAGCGTCGCGCTCGTGGGTGTCCAACACCCGGCGCAGGTCATCAATCTCCTGAGTCGTCATGCGCTCGGCCGCCAGGCGGCAGGCCATGCCTTCCAGGGATTCGCGTATCTCATACAGCTCGATCAGCTCGGCATGGCTCAGCGAAACCACCCGCGCCCCGACATGCGGCACCCGCACCAGCAACCGCTGCCCTTCAAGCCGATGAATCGCCTCACGCAATGGCCCACGGCTGATGCCATAAGTACGCGCCAGCTCCGGCTCGGAGATCTTGCTGCCAGGCGCGATCTCGCCTTTGATGATTGCGGATTGAATACGGCGGAAGACATTTTCGGAGAGGGTTTCCGAGTCGTCCGGGATCGGAGTTTTGTCTAGGGCCTGAGCCATCATTGTCGACACACCTTATTAAATCTCGGCAAAATCTAGCCTTGACCAGGCTTTTAGTCAAAGCAATACGACAGACTGTCGACAATAGTCTAATAGTCATTTGTTGGAGCGAACTTGCTCGCGACGCAGGTGCCTGGGTATTACAGGCACACTGCTTCATCGCTCTTCGCAGGCCAGCCCTGCTCCAAGAGAGAACTACCCCACAGGTTCTAGCCCCACCTTCATGCTAGAATCTCGCCCCAATTGATGGTCAGTAATAGCACTGCGCCAGTCGGATCAAGTCTCAAGGGTGACGCTGAAGTGGTTCGCCCTAACCGTGCCAGGATTTATGACACTCAAAGCCTTTCCCGCCCTGCTCTGCCTTCTGTTTTTTCCGCTGATCGGCATGGCCACCGAAAAGACGGTGTATGGCCTCAATGAATACGCGCAACTTGACGACATTGACCTGCAGGTCGCTGCCAAGCTCGACACGGGGGCCAAGACGGCTTCGCTGAGCGCCCGCGACATCAAGCATTTCAAGCGCAATGGCGAAAGCTGGGTGCGGTTTTATCTGGCCATTGATGACGCCCATGCGCATCCGATTGAAAGGCCGTTGGCCCGGCTCAGCAAAATCAAGCGCCGGGCCGATGACCGCGACCCCGATGACGAAAAAAGGTACACCGCACGCCCGGTGATCAGCCTCGATGTGTGCATGGGCGCATCTTTACGCACCATCGAAGTGAACTTGACCGACCGAAGTGCTTTCCAATACCCGCTTTTGATCGGCTCCGAAGCCTTGAAACGCTTTGATGCGCTGGTCGATCCAAGCCTTAAATACGCAGCGGGCAAACCTGGCTGTGCAATTACCGCTCAAAGAACCGAGTAACCCCATGCGCTCTCTTACGTTGCATCTGAAAATCCTGATTGGTGTCCTGGTGACACTGGGTATCGCAATCACGGCCTATCAGATTCTGGCGCTCGGCATCCCGGTGACCGAGGATGAAACCGACGATTTGTGGAACATCGACGCCAAGGTCGAGTTCGTCGCCAACAATAATAAGGATTCGGTCAAGCTGCAGATGTTCGTGCCACCGCTGGCCCGGGACTTCATCAGCCTCAATGAAAGCTTTATTTCCAATAATTATGGGGTCAGCGTCAACCGGGTTGATGGCAACCGCAAGGTCACCTGGTCGGCACGCCGCGCAACCGGCAACCAGACGCTGTATTACCGACTGGTGCTGACCAAGCGCTACAGCGGCGAAAAGCTCAAGGCCAAAGGGCCGATTTTCCGGGACAGCATCGCCGTCGAAGGCCCGGAAAAGATCGCCGCCGAAGCCTTGCTCGCGCCGATACGCCAACACTCGGCGGACGTGGAAACCTTCGTCACCGAAGCCATCAAACGGGTCAACAACCTGACGGATAATAACGTCAAGCTGCTGCTGGCGGGCGATACGTCGAGCACCAACAAGGCACGGATCACCGAGCTGTTGCTGTCCATCGCCCATGTGCCGATGGAAAAGGTCCACACCATCCGCCTGGTCGCCGACCAGCCGCAAAGCCCGGAGCTCTGGCTGCGCAGCTTCAATGGCAAAGACTGGCTGTATTTCAATCCGGACACCGGTGAACAGGGTCTGCCTGAAGATCGGCTGTTGTGGTGGACTGGCGACGAAAGCCTGGTGACCCTCGACGGTGGCAAAAAACCGCTGGTCACCTTCAGCCTCAATAACAGTGAAATGAACGCGATCCGTCTGGCCAAACTGACCGATGCCAGCACCGATGCGGACTTCCTTGAATACTCTTTGTACGGCCTGCCCCTGCAAACCCAGCAGACCTTCATGATCATGGTCATGATCCCGATTGGCGTGCTGGTGATTCTGATCCTGCGCAACCTGATCGGCCTGCAAACCCTGGGCACCTTTACCCCGGTGCTGATCGCCCTGGCCTTCAGAGAGACTCAACTGGGCTTTGGCATCATCCTGTTTACGGTGATTACCGCGCTGGGGCTGTCATTACGCTCCTATCTGGAACATCTGAAACTGCAGATGCTGCCGCGCCTGTCGGTGGTGCTGACCTTCGTGGTGGTGCTGATCGCGGCCATCAGCCTGTTCAGCCACAAGCTCGGGCTTGAGCGCGGCTTGTCCGTGGCGCTGTTCCCGATGGTGATCCTGACCATGACCATCGAACGCCTGTCCATCACCTGGGAAGAGCGCGGCGGCGGCCATGCCATGAAAGTCGCCATCGGCACGCTGTTCGCGGCCTCCCTGGCGCACATCATCATGAGCGTGCCGGAGCTGATCTACTTCGTCTTCACCTTCCCGGCCGTCTTGCTGGTGCTGGTGGGCTTCATGCTGGCCATGGGTCGTTATCGCGGTTACCGCCTGACCGAGCTGGTGCGTTTTAAGGCCTTTCTCAAGGAAGAGTCCAAGCAAGAGCAAGCCAAATGATTGGCTGGTGGAAGACCTGGAAGGCCCTGGAAGCCCGGGGCATCATGGGCATCAACCGACGTAACGCTGACTACGTACTCAAGTACAACAAGCGCAGCCTGTACCCGATTGTCGACGACAAGATCATCACCAAGGAACGGGCCATCGCAGCGGGCATCAACGTGCCCGAGATGTACGGGGTGATTTCCACCGAGAAGCAGATCGACAAGCTCGACGAAATTATCGGTGGGCGTAGCGACTTCGTGATCAAGCCCGCACAAGGTGCCGGTGGCGACGGCATTCTGGTGATTGCCGACCGCTTCGAAGATCGCTACCGAACCATTTCCGGGCGCATCGTCAGCCACTCGGAAATCGAGCATCAGGTCTCCAGCATTCTCACCGGACTGTATTCCCTGGGTGGGCACCGGGATCGGGCGTTGATCGAGTATCGCGTGACCCCCGACCAGATCTTCAAAAGCATCAGCTATGAGGGTGTGCCGGACATCCGGGTCATCGTGTTGATGGGCTATCCGGTGATGGCCATGTTGCGCCTGCCAACGCGCCAATCGGGCGGCAAAGCCAACCTGCACCAGGGCGCGATTGGCGTCGGTGTCGATCTGGCCACCGGCATCACGTTGCGCGGCACCTGGCTGAACAACATCATCACCAAGCACCCGGACACCACCAACGCCGTGGATGGCGTGCAGCTGCCCAACTGGGACGGTTTCATGAAGCTCGCCGCCGAATGTTACGAGCTGTGTGGCCTGGGCTATATCGGTGTGGACATGGTCCTGGACCAGGAACAAGGCCCGCTGATCCTCGAACTCAACGCCCGCCCCGGCCTGAATATCCAGATTGCCAACGATTGCGGTTTGACCCATCGCACCCAGGCGGTGGAGGCGCGGCTGGAGCAGTTGGCGCTGAATGGCGAGGTGGAAACGCCTGAGGAACGCGTGAAGTTTGTGCAGGAAGTGTTCGGGCATGTCTAGGCACTGATACATGCAAAGCGCGCTCTACTTGCGACATGTGCAAAAAGTTAACCCGTAGAATCGAGGTGTTCTGATCGCGAGCTAGCCTGCACGGAAGGCGAACGCGATCTGATGCTCCACTAGGCCCAAACCCCGCGTGCGGCTACAATCGCCGCCCGCGCCGTTGATCAGAGCCTGGCATGCCAACCTGTTCCATCGTTCCCCTGCCCTACTGCCCCAATCCTGCCGAGTACTTCAGCCGGATCCGCCACGCCCCCGGTGCCGTGTTGCTGGACAGTGGCAGGCCTGTGGCTGAACGTGGCCGGTTCGACGTGCTTAGCGCCTGGCCTATGGAACAGCTGTTGCCCAAACCTCAGGAAACCGGTGCGGCATTTCTGACCCGCTGCCGCGCAAGCCTGGCACGCCTGGGCCAAGCGCAATTACCTGTTGGCTGTGAATTGCCGTACGCCGGTGGGCTGTTGGGTTATCTGGGGTATGACTTCGGGCGTCGTCTGGAACCACTGCCCACCGGCGCCATCGATGATTTGCAGCTGCCCGATGCTCGATTGGGGCTGTATGCCTGGGCAGTGATTACCGATCACCTGAAGCGCAACACGCAGCTGATGTGCCATCCCTCGGTGGATAAGCATGAACAGCAGCGTTTATCGGCGTTGTTCAGCGTTGAAACATCGACCGACCAGGCGGCCTTCCAGCTGACCAGCCCCTTCAAAGCCGACCTCTTCCCCGAGGACTACCGCACAGCCTTCGCCCGGATTCAAGCCTACATTCAGGCCGGTGACTGTTATCAGGTGAACTTCGCCCAGCGTTTTCAGGCGGGTTTCCAGGGCGATCCATGGGCGGCATATTGCGCGTTGCGGGTGGCCTGCCCTACGCCGTTTTCCGGCTATATGGCGCTGCCCGAGGGCGACGCGATTCTCAGTCTGTCGCCGGAGCGCTTCGTCAAAATCAGCCAGGGTCAGATCGAAACCCGGCCCATCAAAGGCACTCGACCACGAGGCCGGGACCAGGCTGAAGATGCAGCCTTCGCCGCCGAACTCCTGGCCAGTCCCAAGGACCGAGCTGAAAACCTGATGATCGTTGACCTGCTGCGCAATGATCTGGGCCGCAGCTGCCGGATCGGCTCGGTGAAAGTGCCCGAGCTGTTCAGCCTGGAAAGCTACCCCAACGTGCACCATCTGGTGAGCAGCGTCACCGGCGAACTCGCCGACGACCACGATGCCCTGGATTTGATCGCTGGCAGCTTCCCCGGCGGCTCCATCACCGGCGCGCCGAAAATCCGCGCCATGCAGATCATCGATGAACTCGAACCGACCCGCCGCGCCCTTTACTGCGGCTCGCTGCTGTACCTGGACGTGCGCGGCGAAATGGACAGTTCCATCGCCATCCGCAGCCTGCTGATCAAAGACGGCAGCGTGTTTTGCTGGGGCGGCGGCGGTATCGTGGCTGATTCGGACTGCGAATCGGAGTATCAGGAGACGTTTACCAAGGTAAAGGTGTTGCTGAGCACGCTGGAAGCCCGGTAGACAAACCATCTGTGGGAAAGATGCTTGCCCGCGATAAGGCTCGACGCGGATCGCTTGAGGTCACCTGAACCTCATCGCCGGCAAGCACCGCTCCCACATGCCCTGCATCGCCTGAGACCTATACCACCAGCCAACTCCCCGAAAGATTTTGTTAACATCCGCCTCATTACGAGCGCCTAAGCGCCATATTTTAGGAAACCGCCTGATGAGCACACCTTTCGACGTGGTCGAACTTGCCGCGACCTACGCTAACAAGTCACCCCAAGACATCCTCAAACTGGCCTTCGAACATTTCGGTGATGAGCTGTGGATCTCCTTCAGCGGCGCCGAAGACGTAGTGCTGGTGGACATGGCCTGGAAACTGAACAAGAACGTCAAGGTGTTCAGCCTCGACACCGGCCGTCTGCATCCAGAGACTTATCGCTTTATCGAGCAGGTGCGTGAGCACTACAAGATCGATATCGAAATCATGACCCCCGATCAGCAGAAGCTCGAACCCCTCGTCAAGGAAAAGGGTCTGTTCAGCTTTTACCGGGATGGGCATGGCGAATGCTGCGGCATACGCAAGATCGAACCGCTACGCCGCAAGCTGTCCACCGTGAAAGCCTGGGCCACCGGCCAGCGCCGCGACCAGAGCCCCGGCACCCGCAGCCAGGTGGCCGCACTGGAAATCGATACTGCGTTTTCAACGCCCGAGCGCACGCTGTACAAATTCAACCCGCTGGCGCAGATGACCAGCGAGGAAGTCTGGGGCTACATTCGCATGCTGGAGTTGCCGTACAACAGCCTGCACGAGCGCGGCTTCATCAGCATCGGCTGCGAACCCTGCACTCGTCCGGTACTGCCCAATCAGCACGAACGCGAAGGCCGCTGGTGGTGGGAAGAAGCGACCCAGAAAGAATGCGGCTTGCATTCGGGGAATCTGATCGCGAAGGTTTAACAGCGCTTACCCAGATGATCGGTTAAACCAGTGGGAACAGTGCTTGCCCGCGACAAGGCTGGACACGATCACTTCAGATCACCTAAACCTTATCGCGGGCAAGCACCGCTCCCACAGGATCATCGTCTTCTGCAGCAATCAATGCACCGGCAGCTCAACCCCGTCGAACAGGTCTTCCAGCTCTTGCTTGTTGTGGCACTGGATCGCCTTGGCCATGACTTCGCGGGTCAGGTGTGGGGCGAATTTTTCGATGAAGTCGCACATGAAACCGCGCAGGAAGGTGCCGCGACGGAAGCCGATCTTGGTGACGCTGGCTTCGAACAGGTCGCTGGCATCGAGCATTACCAGATCGCTGTCGAGCTTGGCGTCCACGGCCATCTTGGCGACGATGCCGACACCCAGCCCCAGACGCACGTAGGTCTTGATCACGTCGGCGTCGGCGGCAGTAAACACTACCTTGGGCTCCAGGCCGCGATGGCTGAACGCTTCGTCCAGTTTCGAGCGACCGGTAAAACCGAAGACGTAAGTCACGATCGGGTATTCAGCCAGCAGCTCCAGGGTCAGCTTGGGCGCCTTGGTCAGCGGGTGACCGTGGGGCACGACCACACAGCGATTCCAGCGATAGCACGGCATCATGATCAAGTCGCTGAACGATTCCAGCGCTTCGGTCGCAATGGCGAAATCAACGGAACCGTCTGCAGCCATTTCGGCGATCTGCATCGGTGAGCCCTGATGCATGTGCAAGGACACGTCCGGGTACTGCTTGATGAAATTGCTGATCACCGGCGGCAAGGCATAACGGGCCTGAGTGTGCGTGGTGGCAATCGACAGCGTGCCCTTTTTCTCGTTGGAGAATTCCTGGGCAATTTGCTTGATGCTTTCGACCTTGCGCAGGATCTCCCCAGCGGTGGTGATGATCCGTTCGCCAGCGGGCGTGACTCGGGTCAGGTGCTTGCCGCTGCGAGCGAAAACCTCCACACCCAATTCGTCTTCGAGCAAACGGATCTGTTTGCTGATCCCTGGCTGAGACGTGTAAAGGCTCTGAGCCGTCGCGGAAACGTTGAGGTCGTGGTGCGCCACTTCCCAGATGTAGCGCAGTTGTTGAAGCTTCATATGTATCCCTCAAAGCAGGAAGACGCCAAGGGCATCAGCGACGGTATATAACTGGATTAATGGTAAAAGCGACAAACCTAGAACTTTTTATCATCTTTAAACGCGAAAGGCACGCTCGATTTTAATCGATTGGTTTATCGGTTCACCGTCCGCCCCGGTTGCAGCCAGGCACCATGTACACCGGTACCTGCGCCAGCTGCAGAACCCGCGCCGCTGTACGTCCGATAGGCGTCGTGGTTTGCACGCCACGGCTGTGGCTTCCGACTACCAGTAAATCCACTTCCAGTTCATTGGCCTGTTCCAGAATGACGTTGCAGGGATCACCCTGCACAACCCGCACTGCGCGGATCAACGCCAGGTCCTGGTAATCGTCACCCAGCTCCTCGCGAAACCCCTCAAGGACTTTCTGCTCGATGCCTTCCATGAGCGAACTGAGCCCCTGACTGCGTAGATCCTTCAACGCGTCCTCACCCAGATAACTTTGCAATACCGATTCGGCAAACAACCCCATTGGCTCCACCACATGCACGACGTACAGCTCCGCCTTGAAAGTTCGAGCCAGTGCCAGCGCGTGCTGCATTACATAGGGCGCGTACAGACCAAGGTCTGTGGCATAGAGCATCGAACGAATCATAAGCGACCTCCCGGACAGCCAGAATGGTGGAGATGGATTGAGCTTAGCAGCGCGCTAACGACTGCGACGGCAATTACCACACCCGCGCCAGGGCAGGCAGTCGTCAGGGCTTCAACTCGTTGCTGATGCCGTGTGGCACATGCCCGGTGGCGACCACGTCCCGGGCTTTTTCGCAGTGCCCCGGCTGGTCGTCGAAGAATACGTCGGCGGCGAAGGCCTCAAGAAACGCTGACTTTTCAAGCCCGCCGAGAAACAGCGATTCATCCAGGCGGATGTCCCATTCGCGCAGCGTGCGAATCACTCGTTCATGGGCAGGCGCGGAGCGTGCGGTGACCAGCGCCGTACGGATCGGGCAGCTCTGCTCCGCAAACTCGCGCTGCAACAGGCTGAGCGCCGCCAGAAAGGGCTTGAACGGCCCGCCGCGCAACGGCTCCCGTGCCGACTCGCGCTCGCTGGCCTGAAAAGCTTCCAGGCCACCGGCCTGATAAACCCGCTCGGACTCATCGGAAAACAGCACGGCATCGCCATCAAAGGCAATGCGCAGCTCGGCGCTGGCAGCTCGCCGTGCGCCACCGGACAGAATGGTGGCCGCCGCAAAACCGGCATCCAGCGCACTGCGCACATCTTCGGCATGGGTCGACAGAAACAGGTGGCAACCGAACGCCGCCAGATAAGGGTAAGGACTGCGCCCGCCGACAAAGGCAGCCCGGGTGATGTCCAGCCCGTAATGTTGAATCGAGTTGAACACCCGCAGCCCGGTGTCAGCGCTGTTGCGCGAAACCAGAATCACCTCGACCCCGGCCCGACTGAGGTTGGCATTGAGGCTCAGGAGTTTTTCCACCAGCAGATAGGCATCGCCCTGCTCGATAATTTCGTCTTCATGCTCGATCTGGTACTTGCGATACGCCTCGACGCCGTCGGCTACATAAACCGCATGGCTCTCGCGCAAGTCAAACAGCGCACGAGAAGAAATTGCCAATACCAGCTTGTTATCCGGAAGCTTTGCCATGCGTCAGTGCCTTGGTGATTTACCTGTTGGCGGCATCGAGAAATGCCAGCGCCTGATGCAGCATACGCACCCGTGGCATATCGCATCCAGCCTGCATCGCCGCCGCCAATGGGTTGGCATAGATCGCGTCCAGCTCCAGCGGCCGCCGCTCCTGATAATCCAGGTACATGCTGGGGCAGTAGTCAGGCAGGTTTTCGGTCATGCCGAACAATCCCTGGGCATAGCCGGCGGGTAGTTGATGCCCGCACGCCAGGGCGGCCTGCACCACTTCATCCATCAGCGTCCGGATCAGCTCGCGGGTATGAGTGTCTGCCATCAGCGGCGTGGTGTTCGCTCGCAACAAGGTGGACAGGCCGTTATAAGGAATATTCCAGACCAGCTTTTGCCACCGCGCCTGGGCCAGGTCGGCCATTGCTTCAGACTCCAGCCCCGCGGCCTGAAACAACGCGGCGCCCTGCTCGACTATCGCCTGGCGGTCCTGGTCAGTCGCGGCCGGGCCACTGTGATAACCGAGATTGACCCGACCAAGGGCCTGATGCACCACCTTGCCCGGCCCCGAGCGATACACCGATATGAAACACAAACCGCCCAGCACATGCAGCGTATCGGGCAGCGCGTCACGCAGGCTGTCTTCCACGCCCAGACCGTTCTGCAAGACCAGCACCTTGGCATCCGGCGCAGCGGCTTGAATGATCGATGGGGCAAGCCCCGGATTACTGGTGGACTTGGCCCCCACCAGCAGCCAGTCGCAAGGCGGCATGTCGGCGGCCGAACGATAAGCCTGCGCGGGTTTCAGGATCATCTCACCGTGCACCGCGCTGTCGATCCGCAGCCCGTCCCGGGTGACGGCGTCAAACTCGCTGCGCAGCAGAAAATGCACATCGAAGCCGGCTCTGGCCAACATCACGCCGTAAAATCCGCCGATCGCACCGGTACCGATAATGCCGACCCGCAGGCGTTGCCGTTCATTTTTCATGTATTGCTCTCCTTCTTATTGCTGTTGTCTGGTCAAGGCAATTCGTCCGGCTCCAGACTTAGCGCCTGCAACAAGGCCTGACGGATATCACGCTCTTTGAGCGGAGCGCGCAATGCGCCATGAAACTGGCCATCACGCACCACGAACACTGCAGGCAGATGGAAGACCTCGTAACGGGCCACCGCGCCGCCGTTTTCCTCGGCGTCGATCCAGCACAGGCGCGCCAACGGGAGGTTCAGCCCTGCAAGCGTTTGCCGGGCATAGCGGCAACTGGCGCAGCCGACGCTGGTGAAGATCAATAGCGAGGTGCCGGGCAACCGTAATAGCTGCTGGTCGATATCGAAGTCGCTCAGTTCAAGTTGATTCAAGTGAAGCCCCCAAAGTCAGTTGCCCACTATCCGTGGCGCCATCACAACTGGCAAATGCATCTGCCCGTCCAGCAGCCCTGCCTTGATAAAGCAGCGTTTGCCCATTGTCGAACAACGCCTTAACGCGCTAAGGTTCGGTCCCCCGTTTCGCTCAATCTTTGCTTGGCTTCGCCCCACGGGGTTCGTTGGCGGCCGGCATCCGTGACTGATGAGTAACACGATGGCTGATTTACCGATTGACGACCTGAACGTTTCCTCCAACGAGACCCTGATCACGCCGGATCAGCTCAAGCGCGAAATCCCGCTCTCCGACGCCGCACTGCATACAGTCAGCCAGGGTCGTGAAGTGGTGCGCAACATTCTCGACGGCAAGGACCATCGCCTGTTCGTGGTTATCGGGCCTTGCTCGATCCACGACATCAAGGCTGCCCACGAATACGCCGAACGCCTCAAGGCGCTGGCGGCCGAGGTGTCCGACACGCTTTATCTGGTGATGCGGGTCTATTTCGAGAAGCCGCGTACTACCGTGGGCTGGAAAGGCCTGATCAACGACCCCTATCTGGATGACTCGTTCAAGATCGAAGACGGTTTGCACATCGGCCGCCAGTTGCTACTGGATCTGGCCGAAATGGGCCTGCCGACGGCTACTGAAGCACTGGACCCGATTTCGCCTCAGTACCTGCAGGACCTGATCAGCTGGTCCGCCATTGGCGCCCGCACCACTGAATCCCAGACTCACCGCGAGATGGCCTCGGGCCTGTCTTCGGCGGTGGGCTTCAAGAATGGTACCGACGGCGGCCTGACGGTGGCGATCAACGCGCTGCAGTCGGTTTCCAGCCCCCACCGTTTCCTGGGGATCAACCAGGAAGGCGGCGTCTCCATTGTGACCACCAAGGGCAACGCCTACGGCCACGTGGTGCTGCGCGGCGGCAATGGCAAGCCCAACTACGACTCGGTCAGCGTTGCTCTGTGCGAGCAGGCGCTGACCAAGGCCAAAGTCAAAGCCAACATCATGGTTGATTGCAGCCATGCCAACTCCAATAAGGATCCGGCCCTGCAGCCGCTGGTAATGGAAAACGTCGCCAACCAGATTCTGGAAGGCAACCAATCAATTATCGGCCTCATGGTAGAGAGTCATTTAAATTGGGGCTGTCAGGCGATTCCCAAGGACCTGTCGGACTTGCAATACGGCGTATCGGTTACCGATGCCTGCATTGATTGGGAAAGCACCGAAAAAACCTTGCGCAGCATGCACGCCAAGCTCAAGGACGTACTGCCGAACCGCCAGCGCGGCTGATCGACAGGCACACAAAAACGCCGGGCAGATGCTCGGCGTTTTTCGTGGTAACCAGATTAACGTGCAGCAGGGTCAGATCTTGGCGGCCTGGCGCTGATTGCGCTCCATGTACCGCTCGACGTAAGAACAGGAAGGAATGACGGTATAACCGATGCTGTCGGCGTAATCGAGCGCCTGCTCGGTCAGGGCAGCGGCGATTCCTCTGCCACGCAGGGCATTGGGGACGAACGTCCGGTAGATATCCAGCGTCTGCTTACCCAGGTCCATATAGGTCAGGTAAGCCCGGTGACCGTCGATGCTGATTTCAAACTGGTGACTGGCCTGGTCATGGTTGATGGACAACGCCTCGCTCATCACTACTCCTCGCGGGTCTTGGAATTTGACCCCTACCTTACCGATGTTTTTCCGGCGAAGGAACATCTACGCCACCCTGTGCCTGTTTTTGGACACCGAGAAGAGCTTTGCTGATCCCAACAAAAGAGCACCTGCAAATAGTAGGCGTCATTTGGGAATATGCTCAAGCGTGTCGACCGTAAAAAGCCACGACCGAACATCTGATTGCACAGACAGTTGAACCGAACATTGCCAAATCATGTCGATTGAGACGCCCCTGTGAGTTGAAAGTCACCAGCACGTGAGCTAAACATTCAAAGGTTTGGTCTCACTCCATGAAAACTGCAGGCCCGGGTGGATGGACGTTGTGGCGGCTGGATACTTTTCATGCAAAACACAGGAAAAGTAACGGGGAACACTTTCAAAGCGGGGAAAATTAGCGGGTTCTTGCGCTTCGTCAGTTTACTTACTACAAACAATGGGTACTATGTACGCCGGTCATTTTCTCATTTTCGAGAGATGACTAATTTGATAAAAGTCCTTGAAGGGGAACACGATGAACAACGTTCTGAAATTCTCTGCTCTGGCTCTGGCAGCAGTTCTGGCCACCGGTTGCAGCAGCGTATCCAAAGAAACCGAAGCTCGTCTGACAGCTACCGAAGACGCAGCAGCTCGTTCGCAAGCTCGCGCTGATGAAGCGTATCGCAAAGCTGACGAAGCTCTGGCTGCTGCTCAAAAAGCTCAGCAAACTGCTGACGAAGCCAACGAGCGCGCTCTGCGTATGTTGGACAAGGCTAGCCGCAAGTAATAATCCTTCGGGGTTATTGGTTGTTGCTGCAAAAAAGCCGATCCGGTTCCCGGGTCGGCTTTTTTATTGGGCTGTTCTTTCAAGTCGGGGCGACAGTGGTTGTGATGTGTACATATCCATTTCTGCGGTAACGGCCTCTACTGGTTGCGCTTTTACAGCGCCTCACTTTTCAAAGCCGGGATGCCGGCCCAGCCAAAAGCGACCCGCCGCAAGGGCGCAACCTTAAGCGGCCGTTACCTAAGCAATGGCTATGTACACGACATCGCATCCAGCCATATCGCGGGCAAGCCCGGCTCCAAAATGAAGTTGCATCGCCCTCACTGGAACGGAATCTGATCCTGCACACCCGCCGTCACAGGCCCACCCGGCACCGCGATCTCCACCGGCATGCCATCCTCAGCCGCCACCACATCGCGCACCAGATCCCAGTTCATGCGCAGGTTATTGGACAGATCTTCGCGCTTGAGCAGCGCATTGATCACCGCCGTGTGCTTGTCGACGACCGATGGATTACCGTTGTCATCCACAGGGGTATGCGCTTCGAGGTAAACCTTGCCGCCACTCAAGCCAAACTTGTACGGCTCGCTGATGATCCGCACCGTGGTGCCTACCGGCGCCATGTCGGCCAGTTCCAGCACGTTGTTGTTGTACATGCGGAAGCAACCGTGACTGGTGCGCATGCCAATACCGAACTTCTTGTTGGAACCATGGATCAGGTAACCGGACATGCCCAGGCCGAACTTGAATGGCCCCAACGGGTTATCCGGACCGGCCGGGACGACGCTGGGCAACGGATCGCCATCAGCAGCGTGTTCGGCGCGAATCGAAGCCGGTGGTGTCCAGGTCGGATTCGGCGTCTTGGCGATCACCTTGGTGACACCAATCGGCGAGCCCCAACCTTCACGGCCGACACCCAATGGGTAGGTGTGCACGACGTTCTGCCCTTTGGGGAAGTAGTACATGCGGTACTCAGCAAGGTTGATCACGATCCCTTCGCGCGGGCCGGGTGGCAGCACGAAACGGGTCGGCAGGACGATCTGCGTACCCGCGCCCGGCAACCAGGGGTCAATCCCGGGATTGGCGGCGATCATTTCCAGATAACCCAGGTCGTACCGGGTGCCCAGATCAGCGAAGGTGTCTTCGTATCGCGCAGTGATGGTTTGCACCTGACCGATGATGTCTTCCCCCGGCGGCGGCAGAGGAAATTCCAAAGCGGAAACTGAGCCCGCCGCACACAGTGCAGCAAGCGACAAACAGCGGGTAACGGCTGGTATGCGCGACAACATCCGGAAAATCCTTGGGCAATACGGCTAAAAAACGGGAGCGAGGCAGCCAGTGTACACGCAGCCCCGCAGAACCGGGAGTCGCGCGATTGCTACTTGATGGTTGGCTTGAGGGTCCGGCGGCTCAGTGAACAGCCGCTACTGCAGGAATAAGAAGCTACTCCATGAACCGCAGTTCGGGCCAGATAGGCCGCGTGCCACGCTTCTGCGCCTCGACAATTGCCCGGCACAGAGAACACAGGCGCTCATCACGAAACACTTCTCGCGCCACCATCGACCAGCGCGGCTGGGCTGGCAATAACGTCCCGCACAACGTGCGATCGATGGTGCCGCCCAACTCAAGCTGCCGGGCCACCAGATGCACTTTTACTTCCTGGCACGCGAACAGGTCGAGCTGTTCGTCAGGCTCGATCATTTGATAGGCGTGCAAAGACCAGGCGGGACGTGGCATGGGGGGCTCCGGATCGGGGGGCGCCACCTTAGCCGAAAGCCCCCCGCTAGAAAAGCCTCAAAGCAGCGGTTTTAGCGCCGGCCAGACATTTTCCAGCAACTTGCCCTGCGCCCCGGCGGCAGGGTGCAGTCCGTCAGCCTGCATCAACTCCGGAACCCCGCCGACACCCTCAAGGAAAAACGGCACCAACGGGACCTTTTTCTCTGCTGCAAGATCGCTGTACACCGCTTTGAACGCGTTGGTGTAGCGCGGACCATAATTGGGCGGGATCTGCATGCCCAATAAAAGCACCTTGGCGCCTGCCGCCCTTGAACGATCGATCATCGATGCAAGGTTTTGTTGCAATTGAGCTGGCTGCTGACCACGCAGGCCATCATTACCACCCAATTCGAGGATCACCAGTTCCGGTTTATGCTCTGCAAGCAGCGCAGGCAGCCGCGCCTGGCCTCCGGCACTGGTGTCGCCACTGATCGAGGCATTGACCACTTTGTCGGTGAAACCCTCTTGTTTCATACGCTGCTCAAGCAACGTTACCCACCCCAGGCGGGTATCCAGGCCGAAAGCCGCGCTGATACTATCGCCAACGACCAGCACCGTGCCCGCCGCCGCTCCCTGTGACAGCAACAGCAACCCCAGGCCAGCACTTAAAAACCACGCACGCATCGGATTCTCCATGAGTGAAAGTATTCTCAGTGCTCTGAGCCTCAGTAAAGTGGTCCCCAGCACCGAAGGTGACCTGACCATCCTGCACGAACTCTCTCTGGAACTAAACAAGGGCGACAGTCTGGCTATCGTCGGCGCGTCCGGTTCCGGTAAATCCACCCTGCTCGGCCTGCTGGCAGGCCTGGACCTGCCCAGCGCTGGCGCCGTGGTGCTCGCCGGGCGCAACCTCAGCGAGCTGGACGAAGACCAGCGTGCCAGGGTTCGCGCCGAACACGTCGGCTTCGTGTTCCAGTCGTTTCAGCTGCTCGACAGCCTCAACGCCCTGGAAAACGTCATGCTGCCCATGGAACTGGAAGGCCGCAAGGATGCCCGTGAGCAAGCCCGGGTGTTGCTTGAGCGCGTCGGCCTGGGCAAACGCCTGACTCACACCCCGCGCCAGCTTTCCGGCGGCGAACAGCAACGGGTCGCCATCGCCCGGGCGTTTGCGGCGGACCCGGCGGTGCTGTTCGCCGATGAACCCACCGGCAACCTCGACAGTCAGACCGGAGAGCGTATCAGCGACCTGCTGTTCGAGTTGAACAAGGAACGCGGCACAACGCTGGTGCTGGTTACCCACGACGAACGCCTGGCTCACCGCTGTCGTCGCCTGATCCGTCTCGAAGGTGGCCGACTGGTCGCCCCATTGGAGCCTTGATGGTACGCCTGCCGTTTCTCCGCCTGCTGAACCTCGCCACTCGCCAACTGCTGCGCGACGCACGCGCCGGGGAATTGCGGGTCCTGTTCTTCGCCCTGCTGGTAGCCGTCGCGGCCAGCACTGCCATCGGTTATTTCGGCGCCCGCCTCAATGGCGCGATGCTACTGCGGGCCACCGAGTTTCTCGGCGCCGACCTGGTAATCGAAGGCTCAAGCCCGGCTAAACCTGAGCAAGTGCAGGCCGGTGAAGCCCTCAAGCTGGATCACGCGCAAATCGTGGTGTTCTCCACCGTGATCGCCACCGATGCCGGTATTCAGCTGTCCAGCATCAAGGCAGTGGACGCGGTTTATCCACTGCGTGGCGAGCTGAAAAGCGCAGCCGACCTGTACCAGCCCGAAGAGGTCAGCCGTGGTCCGCAACCCGGCGAAGCCTGGGCCGAGTCACGGCTATTGCCTGCGGTCGAGCTGAAAATCGGCGACAACATTGATGTCGGCTCCAAGACCTTGAAGCTGACCCGGGTACTGACTTACGAACCGGATCGTGCGGGCAACTTCTACAGCCTCACGCCACGGGTCATGATCAACATGGCCGATCTGCAGGCCACCGGCGTCGTGCAACCGGGCAGCCGGGTCAGCTATCGGGACATGTGGAGCGGCCCGCCGGAAGCCTTGGCCGCCTACCGCAAAACCATCGAGCCCGGCCTTGAACCGCATCAGGAAATAAAAGATGCCCGTGACGGCAGCCAGCAGATTGGCGGCGCGCTGGGCAAGGCCGAGCGTTATCTGAACATGGCCAGTCTGGTGGCAGTATTGCTGGCAGGCGTCGCTGTCGCGTTGTCTGCGGCCCGTTTTGCCGTGCGCCGCTTCGATGCCAGCGCGCTGATGCGTTGCCTGGGGTTGTCGCGTAACGAGGCGCTGCTGCTGTTCAGCCTGCAACTGGCGATGCTCGGCTTGCTGGCCAGCCTGAGCGGCGCGCTGCTGGGCTGGCTGGCGCAGCTGGCGTTGTTCGGGCTGCTGCACGACCTGCTGCCTGCGACGGTGCCGCCAGGCGGCGTGCTGCCGGCCCTCGCCGGGATCGGTACCGGGCTCGTCGCCCTGGCCGGGTTTGCCCTGCCGCCGCTGGCGGCGTTGGGCCGCGTTCCGCCACTGCGGGTATTGCGTCGGGACATGCTGCCGATTCCGGCCAGTTCATGGCTGGTGTACGGCGCTGCCCTGCTCGCCCTGGGGTTGATCATGTGGCGCCTGAGCCTGGATCTGGTCCTGACCTTCGCCCTGCTCGGCGGCGGCGTGATTGCTGCGCTGGTGCTGGGCGGCCTGTTGCTGCTGGCCTTGAAAAGCCTGCGCCGCCTGTTGGCGGGCGCTTCGTTGCCATGGCGCCTGGGCCTGGGCCAATTGCTGCGCTACCCGCTGGCGGCAGCCGGGCAATCCCTGGCGTTTGGCCTGATCCTGCTGTCGATGGGCCTGATTGCGCTGTTGCGCGGCGAGCTGCTGGACACCTGGCAAAATCAGTTGCCCAAGGATGCGCCGAACTATTTCGTGCTCAACGTGCTGCCCGATCAGAAGGACGCCTTCGCGCAGCAGATCGGCAAACTTTCGCCCCACGCCGCACCGCTGTACCCGGTGGTGCCAGGCCGTCTGATGAACATCAACGATGAGCCGGTGAATAATTTCGTCACCAAGGACTCACGTGGCGAAAACGCGACACGCCGCGACTTGAACCTGACCTGGGCCGCCAACATGCCGGAAGGCAACACCCTGACTGCAGGCAACTGGTGGCCTGCGAACGGCGAAACCAGCGCCGTGCCAGGTGTGTCGGTGGAAACCAAACTGGCCGAAAGCCTGCAGATCAAGCTGGGTGACAAGCTGAGCTTCACGGTCGGTGGCCTGAGCCGCGACGCGGTGGTGACCAGCCTGCGTGACGTCAACTGGGACACTTTCCAGCCCAACTTTTTCATCATCTTCCAGCCCGGCACTTTGCAGGATTTGCCGACCACCTACATGACCAGCTTCTATCTGCCCGCCGGTAACGACAAACAGATTGTCGAGCTGTCGCGGACCTTCCCGGCCATCAGCATTCTGGGCGTGGAAGCGTTACTGGCCCAGGTGCGCAGCATCCTCGATCAGGTCACCCTGGCGGTGCAGTTCGTGCTGCTGTTCGTCCTGGCAGCGGGTGTTGCGGTACTGTTCTCCGGCTTGCAGGCGACCCTCGATGAGCGAATTCGCCAGGGCGCTCTGGTTCGTGCCCTGGGTGCCGAGAGAGCCTTGCTGATCAAGGCGCGACGCATCGAGTTCGGTCTGCTGGGCGCCGTCAGTGGCCTGCTGGCGGCACTGGGTTGCGAGCTGGTGACCTTTGCCCTGTATCGCTACGCCTTCGATCTGCAATGGGCACCGCATCCGTGGCTGTTGCTGCTGCCGGTGATCGGCGCCCTGCTGGTGGGCGGCGCGGGGGTTTTCGGCACACGCCGGGCGTTGAACGTCAGCCCGCTGACGGTACTGCGCGATGGCTGATAGACTGCGCGGCTCAGTCACTCGCAACGATATTCCATGAGCCGCTACCGCCCTCCCCGCACCGCTGGCACCGCGTTGATCACCCCTGAAGGTGAGGCGCGGATGCGGGCCGAGCTGCATGAGCTGTGGCATGTAAAACGTCCCAAGGTCACGCAATCGGTCAGCGAGGCGGCGGCCCAAGGCGACCGCTCGGAAAACGCCGAGTACACCTACGGCAAAAAGATGCTGCGCGAGATCGACAGCCGGGTGCGCTTCCTCACCAAAAGGCTGGAAAGCCTCAAGGTGGTGGGCGAGCATCCAAGTGATTTGAACAAGGTATATTTTGGCGCCTGGGTAACTATTGAAGATGAAGACGGCAAGGAGGCACGCTACCGAATCGTCGGCCCCGATGAACTGGACTTGAAGCTGAACCTGATCAGCATCGACTCACCTTTGGCCCGGGCGCTCATCGGCAAGCCCCTGGATGCGGAAATTCGTGTGCAGACGCCAACTGGCGAGCAGCTGTGTTACATCGTCGCCATCGACTATCTTTGATCACGCTCCACCTCCGAAAACTACGGCAACACCACCAGCCTCCTCTGCATTTGACAGCCTGGCCGCACGCGCCAGACTGGTCACCGGCATGTCCGCTGATGTCGGGCATGCCGAAACTCCAACTCACCATGTCAAGGACGACGTCATGAACACCACGACAAGCGAGCGGTCCCGCTGGATGGCGCGTACGCCACAGATCGGCAAGTTGCGTATCGATGAACTGATCCTGGCGGGCACTCACAACGCGGGGATGGATAAAAAATCGCCGAATATCAGCCTGCCCCAGGAAATCACTCAGGACGTGTCACCTCTGGAGCAAATTCAGAACGGAATCCGGGTGCTGGATTTAAGAGTGTCGTTCTACCCGAGACATCCGCCGGGTCACCCTCTGCGCTTTCAGATCTTCCATGCCACCAGCTCCGGGCGGACCATCGCGACCGATATTCTGGGCGCCGTGAATGGTTTCTACGCGAGTCTTGAAGCGTGCGGTGACCCGGCAAAGGAAATCGTCATTCTGGACTTTCATCAGTTCCGCGGTTTCACTGATCAGGCCCATGGAGAATTGGCCCAGCTCATCCTCGACCGCTGCGGCGAGCGGTTGATTGCTCATAAACTGCGGTATTTGAAACTCGATGAATTGTGGGCCCGGCACCCCGGCAGGAACGTCGTGATTGCCTATGACGACAGCGCCGCTCATTGGCAGTTCTGGAGTGGCGTTGATCAGTGCTGGGCCGGATCGAATCTGATCAGCGCAGCCAATCTCAAGCTGTTCATGGATGAGGTTGCCGACAGTTTCAAGCCTGACTACCAGCTGCAATCGATCCAGTGCGCCAAGTACGTACTGCCGTTCCATGTGCCGGATGACTTCAGCGACAAAATCAATGACTGGTTCAAGTCTGAATCAGCCAGCAGCTATATTCAGAAA
Organism: Pseudomonas viridiflava; assembly: GCF_900601905.1. Classification (GTDB taxonomy): domain Bacteria; phylum Pseudomonadota; class Gammaproteobacteria; order Pseudomonadales; family Pseudomonadaceae; genus Aquipseudomonas. The sequence continues at coordinate 133,530 of NZ_UWFA01000383.1, read as the reverse complement.
TTCCACATCATCAATACCGATTGGTCGCTACGCAGCGAGATTGTCAGCAACTGCATCCACGCCAATATGATCAAGGCCGGCCTGCGCTGACCGCCCCCCTTCTACGTTTAACCGCGAGTGATCAGACCCTGGCGCGCGATACGGGTCAGGTGCCGGACCACATCTTCGACCTGATCAGCTGCGGGGGCCAGGACGACCGCCAGGTCGAACTGGTTATCCCTGAACTGCGCCAGCGATTGGCCAGGTTCTACGAACTTGATCAGAAAGGCGTGGGGCCCGCCGTTGCGTCGAGGTCGGCCATCAAGGTAACGCAACAAGGTTGGCTGATTGGGACCGCATAACAGTATTTGCGGATTACGCCGGGAAAACTGCGTGGCAATCGGGGAAATACGAATGACAGGTTGGCTCATGATGTTTGTCTCAGCCTCAGAATCTCCGCTGGGCAGCGGTGAGAGGCAACACCGATCCAACGCTTTAGCGGTATTTCGAAGCTGTAAGGCTTCTATCGGCAAGCATCATGCCCACCTGGCGCCCCGCAAGTAGTTGTTTAAATCGGCGCATGAGCAGCATCCTAGAGAAGCGGCCCGTTGATTGTCAAATACCCTTCATGCAAAAGGCCCGCACATGGCGGGCCTTGATGTGAGCACGAGACTTAGTTGCCGATACTGCGATCCAGGGAAAGCTTGCCAGCTCCTTCGATCAGAACCGCAACCACCCCGCCCAACAGCGCCAGGGCAAACTCATAACCGTTGTTGGCCATGAACAGGCCGTGGCTGATGTGTACCGAGAAAATTGCCACCACCAGGGTCGCCGCCAGAACCACTGCTGCCGGACGTGCCAGCAGACCGACCACCAGACCCAGACCACCGAAGAACTCAGCGCTGCCCGACAACAAAGCCATCAAATAACCGGGGGTGAGCCCCAGGCTCGCCATGTATTGACCCGTTCCTTCCAGACCGTAGCCACCGAATGCGCCAAACAGCTTCTGGCTACCATGGGCGACAAAAATAATCCCCACCAGGATTCGTACAACAGTCAGACCGTAGCCGGCGCGAGTGGTGAAAACAGCTTTGATTTTTGGGTTCATGACGCTTGATTCCGTGAGTGAGATGATGGCGCCATCTTAATCGAATCCACCAATCTGACAATCGCAAAAAAAGCAGCATGATTATCGAATCTATCGATATATCGAACCTATTGGCGAGCGGACCTTCCTGAATACTTGCCGCTCGGCGAGCTTTCCAGGGAATCGCGTTCACGGTCGAACGCCAGGTAGTACTTATTCACGCTGTTGACGTAGCTCACCACGCCCATACCCGCCTGATCCATCGCCACGCGCTCGGTCTGGAAAAACCATTGATCCGGGTTCAGCCCGCGTCGCCGGGCTTCCTGACGCATGCCCTGGACGCGCTCCGGCCCCAGGTTGTAGGCCGCCAGCGTAAACGCCATGCGCTCACGCTCATTGAAGCGAGGCCCGGCAAAGAACTTGCGGCGGATCAGCGCCAGATATTTGGCCCCGGCCTGCACGTTATTGTCGGTACTCTGGATGTTGTTGACCCCGACGCGCCTGGCCGCCGAAGGCGTAATCTGCAGCAATCCGGTCGCCCCGCCGCTGCCCTGGGCGCCAGGCTCCAGTGCCGACTCCTTGAAGGCCAACGCCGCCAGGTTCAACCAATCCATGCCCTGAGCATCGGCATGGCGTTGCAGGGTCGGGCGCAATTGTTCCAGGCGCTGGCGATCGGCGCGGGCCAAGGGGTTGTGGACGCGATAGAGGTTCTTGTACGCCTTCTGAAAGGCCAGGTCCTGATTGGCGGGCGCTTTATACGTGGTCAGAAAGCGATCAATGCTGGCCTTCAACACCGACGCATCCTGACGGACAAACCAGCTCATGTCGCTGCTGCTGCTCAGGGTCAGCGCCCGGTCCACACGCAGCTTGGGCATGACGGTGGCCCAGCGCTCGGCAATAGGCTGCTCGACAACCGTCAGGTGAAAGATTTTCGCCTGTACCATTTCCAGCACGTCTTCCACGGCGAGGCTAGGGTCGACCCACTCGATTTTCACCGGTTGGAGTTTTTTCAAAGCCAGGCGCTGATTCAACTGATGCACAGCCTCGTCGGCCGCGCTGCCGGTGGAAAGACTCAAGGTTTTGCCGGACAGCTGCTCGATGTGCTTGAAGCTGCGCTCGCCCCGCACGCCGACCAATACTAGCGGCACGTGACTGATAATCGGCTCACTGGCGGTGATGCCATTGGCGTTACGGGTGTCAAGCAGTTCGCCGGGAGCAACCAGATCGCCCTCGCCACGCTGCAAGGCGCCGAGCAGCTGGTTTTTGGCTTTGGGCACAATCTTGAAGGTGACCTGCTGGCCATCGCGGGCGTGGCTATTGAGGTATTTTTCGAACGCCTGCAAACGATGATATTCGACGCCGATCTCTTCGCCTTTGACATCCCCTGAGCTGTTGCGGCTCTGGTTGACCAGCACACGCAATACCTTGCTGCTGCGAATCGCTGCCAGATCGCGCACAGCGGTTTTGTGCGCGACAGTCTGCGGACCCGCCTGGCGTGCCTGGGCCGAAAACGGCAGCAATGCCAACAGAGAAACCGTAAGGTAAAGCGAGGCTCGGATCATTCACTCTCCAGGGAAATGCCGGTCGATAAGCACAGAAAAAGAAGGTATTACAGTATCGAAAGAGGACCACTTGCAGCGTGTTGCTGCGCGAACCTCTCAAAGGACCCTCGCAAGCCACTGTTTGACATGGCTTTTATTGTTAGCACCGAAGCTCTGATATTCTCGGCAGCCTTCGACTTCAGGTAGCACCATGCAGCTCATCGACATCGGCGTCAATCTGACTAATGCAAGCTTCGCCTCACAACGACAGGCGGTCCTCGATCGCGCCTATGCTGCGGGCGTCTGCCAGTTGATGGTGACCGGCACCAGTGTCCAGGGCAGCGAAGAGGCCTTGCAGTTGTGCCAGGAGCTCGATCCAGACGCTCGGCGGCTGTTCAGTACCGCAGGTATTCATCCCCACTCAGCGGTCGATTGGACCAGCAGCACTGAACAAGAGTTGCGTGCCCTGCTCAAAGAAACCCGAGTGCGAGCCGTGGGCGAATGCGGGCTTGATTTCAATCGGGATTTTTCGCCACGCGGGCAGCAGGAGAAAGTCCTTGAAGCGCATCTGGCGCTGGCCGTCGAACTGCAATTGCCGGTCTTTCTACATGAGCGCGACGCCAATCAGCGACTGCTGGATATCCTGCGCGATTATCGCGACCGGCTGCCTGCTGCGGTGGTGCATTGTTTCACCGGCGAGCAGCGAGCGCTGTTCAGTTATCTGGACGTGGACCTGCACATTGGCATCACCGGCTGGATCTGCGACGAACGCCGAGGCACTCATCTGCACCCCCTGGTGCGCGACATCCCACGTGGCCGTTTGATGCTCGAAAGCGACGCGCCGTATCTGCTGCCCCGCACCTTGCGGCCCAAGCCCAAAAACGGCCGCAACGAACCGGCCTACCTGCCTGAAGTGCTCCGCGAAGTCGCCCTGCATCGCGGCGAATCCCCCGAAGATCTCGCCGCTCACACCAGCCTCACTGCTCGATCCTTCTTCGCTTTACCAGAAATCAGCCCGGAACAGGAAGGCGTTTGACGTTGGCTTGATCCAGATCAAGTGATGCTTTGAGAAATGTCGCACGATGATGGCACCTTGCCGTACATCCCTCACGACTCATCAAAGAAGACCTCCCATGGGCACCTGGATCAGCAACCTTTCCCTGAAATACAAATTCTGGGCGGTGAACGCGGTCGCGTTTATCACCACCCTGTTGTTGGTGATCGACGCCTTGCAGCTCGAACAACAGGCCCGAACCGACGCCGCGCATCAGGCAGCTCAGGCCCAGGCCGTCCTGATCAGCGCATGGCCCGCCGCGCAACCACTGCCGCCGGACAGCCATGTGCTGACCTTCGCTCAAGGGCAAACGCCGACACTCCAGGGCCAGCCGTTGCCGGAACTGGCCAATGGCACAGGCTGGATCGCGCTGGAACAGGTTCCGTTGGCCGGTCAACAGCCGCTGACGGGGGCTCAGGTCGTGACCCGCTCGGATGGCCAGCGCGCTGCCGTATTGGCCTTCGCGCCGAGCCTGACCCAGGTCCTCGAAGCCCGTTTCGCCCACTACGCGATAGCGGTGTTCGTGCTGATGCTGGCCATGCTGGGTGCCTCGCAGTTGCTGATCCGCTTCCTGCTCAGCCAGCTAAACACCCTCAAGGACGTGATGCTGCACGTCGAGCAAAGCGGCGACCTGTCGGCACGCGTGCCGCTGGCCAGCCACGATGAAGTGGGCCAGATGGCCAAGGCCTTCAATGCCATGCAGGCGGGTTATCAGCGAGTGGTGACCACCGTCGCGCAGACCGCGTCGCGTCTGGACCAAGGGGCCGTCCACCTGGCGGCAGGCATGAGCGACGTGCGCCATGGCATGCTGGGTCAGCAGAGCGAAACCGATCAGGTGGCGACGGCGATCAACCAAATGTCCGCCACGGTTTATCACATCGCCCAGCACGCTGGCGCCACGCGGGATCAGTCGCAGCAGGCCGACGCCCTGGCCGGTGGCGGGCAGGCCGTGGTGGACCGCGTGCAGACTTCCATCGCAGGTTTGTCCACTGGGGTGCAGCAAACCGCGCAGATGATCCAGCATCTGGCCCAAGACAGTCAGAAGATTAACGGTGTGGTGGGCGTGATCCACAGCATCGCCGAGCAGACCAACCTGTTGGCGCTGAATGCCGCCATCGAAGCCGCCCGCGCCGGGGAAATGGGTCGCGGCTTTGCCGTGGTAGCCGACGAAGTGCGCAACCTCGCCAAGCGCGTGCAGACCTCGACTGATGAAATCACCACCATGGTCTCTGCCCTGCAAGCGGGCACGCGGGACGCCGTTGATTTCATGCAGGACAGTTCGTTCAAGGCTGACGAATGCGTGAAGCAGGCGCAGGAAGCCGGCGAAGCATTGGCAGCTATCGCCGGTGCCGTGGCCCACATGCGCGAGAGCAACACCCAGATTGCAGTGGCCGCGCAGCAGCAGAGCCAGGTCGCTGAAGACATGAACCGTGCGGTGGTGAGCATCCGCGACGTGACGGAAAGAACGGTGCATCAGACACTGCAATCAGCCACCACCAGCGATGAACTGGCGACGCTCGCGGGCGAACTGAGCAAGGCGATTGGGCAATTGAAGCTGTAATTGCCGCAAATCCATATTCACGCACGATCACTGTAGGAGTGAGCTTGCTCGCGATAGCGTCAGGTCAGGCACTCATTCATAAACCGTCTAATCGCATCGCGAGCAAGCTCGGCTCCTAAAAGGTCACCTCTTTCACGCACGTCACTGTAGGAGTGAGCTTGCTCGCGCTGGCGTCAGGTCAGGCACTCATTCATAAAGCGTCTAATCGCATCGCGAGCAAGCTCACTCCAACAGAAGAATCGAGCCGCTATCACGCCGATAGTCAGCCTTGATTCGCAGCAACGCTGACTCAGGCCTACTCTTCAAACACCGGCGTCGATTGTGACGGCGGTTTGATGAGGACAGCAGCAATGGGCAAGCGACTTCCCAATCTCCACACCTGGCAATGGCACGGTTATGCCGACAATCATCGCCACCCGACCAACCTTGTCCTGCATGTCATCGCGGTGCCGCTGTTTATCCTCGCGGCGCTATTGATAATCGACGGCGTGCTGTCCTTGAGCATTTCGTCTCTGGCCATCGGCGTGATCGGTCTGATTGCCGCGCTGGGCATTCAACGCCATGGGCATTCGCTGGAAGGTCAGCAGCCTGAACCCTTCGATAGCAAAAGCGATGCGGTCAAGCGTCTGCTGGTTGAGCAGTTCGTCACCTTTCCGCGCTTTGTGCTGAGTGGCGGGTGGTGGCGGGCGTGGAAGGAACGGCGACGCAGGTAAGCACAGCCGCATGGGCTGTGTCTGGACACGTTCTCTGCAAGCGGCTCACCCTGGTGCAGTTGTTTAGCCAAACACCGTAACGGTCTGCCGACTGATTGCCATCAACTCCCCTCTCGGCGACCAGAGCATGGCGGCGGTGTGACCGTAGCCGTCGCGCGCATGCTCGATGACGGCCTTGTAGCTGCACCAGTCATGACGGCTCACTTCGGGCAACGGCTGCACGAACTCGATGGTCCAGGTCAACGAGCTGCCCGGCGCAGGCTTGCTCAGGTGCGGCAACAGTGCGGGCGGCCAAGAGTCGACCAACGCCAGCAAGTGCGCCTCGTCGAGCGGTCCGGCCTCGATTTCCCGAAACCGCACATAGCCGCCAATGGCCGGCGACTGCGTGTTGCTGTAGGGCATTGCGCCCAGCGCCCAGCGCAGCTCCATATATTGCAGGTACTCGGGCATCATGCCGCTGATGAACGGCAATGCGGGGCATTCCTCGACCGCTTTGAGGGTCGGCGCGGGCTCAGCCTGAACCGTAATGCTCGACGCCCGAGAGGCGCCGAAACTGCCCTGAATAAGGGTCATGACCTGGCCATTCTGTACGGCGCGACCCAGCACTTGAGTGACCGCTTTGCCCTCGCGCAGCACCTCGACTTCGAAGGCAATCGGCACCCCTGGCTCGGCGGGGCCGACAAAGGTAATCGCCAGAGAGCGGGCCGGACGATCAGTCGGCACTTTGCTACGCATGGCTTCATACTGCAGCGCGGCCATCAAACCACCGAAGCTGGCCCGGCCTTGCCCCCATTGGGCAGGGATGGTCACTGACAGCGGATCAAGCCGCACCGCGTCGATCAATTCAGAAAACGTCATGAGCACCCCATCGTTGGAAAAGCTGGCAACTTGTCCGTGATCTTAACCAGCCCCTGACGAATCCGCATGCGCCATATCAGCCATTTTTGCGACCGATTCGCCGGGGCCGGCGGGGTGCATCAGCCAAAGCAAGCCTTGTTCAGGCGCTCCAGCGCCACATCCGCCTTTTTCTCGGCGCGCACAATACCCGCTTGCCAGCCCGCGATGCAGGGTGCCAGATCACTTTCCCGCCCGGCCTGAGCCAGCCATTGCAGGTGATCGTGCCAGTCGCCCAGTTCGCTCTGAGCCGCTTTCAGACGGGACTGCATTTTTTTCGGCTGATGGCTCAGTTCCGGGTAGGCATCAGCGGCATAGCGCACGCGTTTGATCAGCAAGCGCAATCGGTGACGATCATGGGCCGGGTCGGCGACCGCCTTGCGCAGTTGCTTCCACTGTTTGTCCATGGCTTTTTCAATGCTCTTGCGCAGGCCACGCAACAGCTTCTGGCGCTGCTGGACGCGGATAAAACCGGGGAACTGATCGAGCATTTCCAGCAGACGCCTGATCTCGGCGCTGGCCGCCACCCGGGACCAGGCCTGATTGACCTTTCTGATGCGGGTCGCCGCGGCCTCGGTTCGGCCCTGCGCGGCCAGATGAGCGGCCAGCACTTCCATGTCCCGCAGCGGCGTGGTCAGGTCGCCGACTGCCTTGGCAGCGGCTTCCAGTTGCTCGACGCCGGAAAGCCCGCGCAGCGGTCGTAACAGGCTGCGCAAGCGGCGCACGGTGGTGCGCAGGTCGTGCAGTGCTTCGCTGTCGGTGGCGGCGGCAAGCCGCTCATGGCAGGCAATCAGCCTGATATGTAAAGCCAGAACCTGAGCGACCAGATGGTCAACCATCGATGACATACGCGTTCCTTATCCGTTATTCATGAGCGGCGTTGAGCACCGACTTACGCCAGGGCAGACGCCGACGTAACTGGCGCAAGAGGCGCCGTAATTGTGCAGGTGCTGACGGGCTACCGCCGTAGCGCTGGGCCTGAAATTCTTCGACGAAGGCTTCGATCCATTGCGCATGAGCAGGCAGAAAAAGTGCTGCCCGTCTTGCGAACGCCTCGGCGCCCTCCCCTGGTAATCGTCTGAGGCCCTGTCGCGCCAGCAATCTTTCGAACGCGTTGAACACCCGAAGTTGCGAGTCGTTTTCTCGCTGCCAGGGTTTGAAAATCCATAAACCCAGCAGGCTCAGGACCAAGCCCAGCCCCGCCAGAAACGCCGGCGCCTGCAGGCCCGAGAACCAGCGATTGAGCACTTTGAGCTGCTCGTCACCCTGGTAACCCAGCACCCAGCGCTGCCACCCGTAGTTGAGGTTGTCCCAGCTCAGGCGTACGGCATTGATCCACGGTATGTTGCGGTATCGCAGGGCTGACATGGGTGAGTCTTCGAGAAAGGCTTCATCCGCTGCCAGCGCCTGCTCCAACCCTTGCTCGATGCGCTCGGGCGCCACGGCAGCGGTCGGGTCGACGCTGCGCCAGCCGATCCCTGGCTGCCAATATTCGACCCAGGCGTGGGCATCGAACTGGCGCACGGTCAGGTATTGGCCATTGGGGTTCAACTCGCCACCCTGGTACCCGGCCACCACACGCGCAGGGATACCCGCCGCGCGCAGCACGAAGGTCATGGCCCCGGCGTAATGTGCACAGAAACCGCGCCGGCTTTCGAACAGGAAATCATCCACGCTGTTGACCCCCAGCGTCGGCGGTTTGAGGGTGTAGTGATACGGCTCACGAGCGAAAGATTCCATCATGGCCGCCACCAGCGCATCGGGTTTCGGGTAGCGTTTCAACAGGTCGGCGGCCCACTCACGGGCCTGCGGATTACCCTTTGGCGGCAGCTGCAGATCCTGGCGCTGAATGTTTTCGCCGGGCTGGCTGTCACGTGTTGCATCCGGCCACGACGTCACGCTGTACATCAGCGACTGGTCAACCGGACGCCGGCGCTGCAAGCGGAAGTCGCTCATCTGCCGCACATCCGGCAGATTGCTCTCCCCTACATCCAGGCTCGCCAGCCAGGGGCGGCCGCTGGGCTCCATCACAATGCTGTAGCGCAGTGCATCGCCACGCTTGAGCCACTGCGGCACTTGCACGGTTTGCGCGCGGCTTGCCTGCGACCAGCGTCGGCCGTCGAATTGTTCAAGCGTCAGGGAGCGCCAGTACAGTTGATTGCGTGCCGGGATCGGCCCTTCAAAGCTGGCGCGAAACACCAGCGCCGCCGACTTGCTCAGCTCGGCGATATCCCCCGGCGCCATGTTGTCCGAGAGCCCGGTGAGGCTCTTGTTGCTTGGCTGGGGCAAGGACCAGAGCGGCTCCAGCCGGGGAAAGAACAGAAACAGCACCAGCATCAGCGGCACCGCCTGCATCATCAGCTTGAGTGCCAGTTTCAGGCTGCTGGCCGGCCTGCTGATCGAGGTGGATTCCTGCAACGCGATCAAGCCAGCCAATAAGGCGCAGACAGGCAGAAGGGTGAACGCCGCCCACAGCAAGTGGCTTTCAAACAGATAGCCCACGACGACGCAGAAGAAGCCGAGAAGGATCAGCACCAGTGCGTCACGACGCGTCTGCATTTCGAGCATCTTCAACACGAAGGCGGCCACCAGCAGCGCCGCGCCAGCGTCCAGCCCCACCAGACTGCCCCGCGCCAGATACACGCCACCGGCCGTGCCGACCAGCAGCCCGGCCTTGATCCAGGTGCCGGGGCTGCGCGCACGCATGCGCAGTATCTGGATGCGCCACACCGTACAGCCCAACCACAGCCCAATCATTGACAGCGGAATGTGCTGCAGAAAAGGTACCACCACCAGAGCCTGGGCCAGCATCAGCCAGTTAAGGCTGGTCCGGGGGATGGGCTGATTGAGGCCAGTTGCGCTCGACACTGCTGCGCTGCTTGCCACGCTCATGGCCGCACCCCGTAAAGCGCCAGTGCCCGCAGGCAGGTTTCGCGATGTTGCTCGCCGCTGCCGACCGGCGAGAGAAAACCCGGCAGGCGCAGGGCAAACGGCTGATGCCGCTGGGACAGGATCAACACCCAATGGCACAGGCGCGACAGCCGCTCTTCGATGTCGCCGCCCAGCGCCATGAAATCCAGACACAAATCGTGGCCGCTCAGGTCGGTGAAATCCTTGACCAGCAAGCCCTGCCCCCGTGAGTAGGCCTTCCAGTGCAGACGCCGGCGATTGTCGCCGGGCTGGTAAACGCGTAAGCCCTGGTAGTCATCGACACCGGGGCCCAAAGTTGCCTGGCCGTGATCTTCAGCGTGAGGTTGCAGGCCCTTGAGCAGCGGCATGGCGCCCGGCAATGGGCATGGATAGATCAGCGCGCTCTGTTGCAGGTCCAGCCAACTCCAGGTGCGCAGAATGCTCAGCGGGTAAACGCTTTCAACCCGCAGCCGGGGCGCATGCAGCCAGCCGCGACGCTGCGCAGGCAGGCTCAGTTCAAGCTCTGTCAGCCCTTGGCCAGGCACATCGACCAGCTGCAGATGCTCGGCGTCCCAGCCCAGCGCAATGGCGTGGTGGGCGTGGCCGTCGCTCTCCAGTTTGAGGCGCAATTGCAGCGCCTCGCCGACAAAGACCGAGCGCGCAACGCCTGCGCTGAGGATCAGGCCGCTGAGGTTTCGGTAGGTATGCAAGATGCCCAGCACGCCCAGTGACAGCAGGAGAAAGGTCAGCCCGTAAGCCAGGCTGTTCTGGTAATTGATCGCCACCAGCAACATCAAAAACAACACCAGCGCGAAGCTGCCGCCCGTGCGCGTGGGCAGGATGAAGATCCGCCGGTGGTCGAGTTTGATCCGCGATGCAGGCGGGATGCGTCGCGCCAGCCAGCGTTGCCAGGTCGGTTTGAGCTGTTCGATCAAAGCACCGGCACCTCGCGCAGCAGCCACTGGACCAGCGCCCCGCCGCTGTGCCCGGTGGCATCGGTGCGCTCGCGCAGGCGATGGCCCACCACGGCGGGCAGCACCGCCTGCACGTCCTCGGGGATCACATAGTCGCGGCTCGCCAACAGGGCCCAGGCACGGGCCGCCGAAAGAATCGCCAGGCTGGCACGGGGCGACAGACCGTAGGCAAATTGCGCCTGGCTGCGCGTTGCTTCCACCAGCCGCAGCACGTAGTCGACCAACGCATCACTGACCCGCACCTGCCGCGCCTGACGTTGCAGCAAGCCCAGTTCAGCGTGATTCAACAGCGGTTGCAGGCGCGGCAGCAAGTCGCGGCGAGACTCGCCCAGCAACAAGGCTTTCTCCGCCGAGCGCGCCGGGTAACCCAGGGACAGGCGCATCAGAAACCGATCCAGCTGCGATTCCGGCAAGGCAAAGGTGCCGCCCTGGCTGAACGGATTCTGGGTGGCGATCACGAAAAACGGATCGGGCAACAGGCGGGTCGCACCTTCGATGGTCACCTGCCCCTCTTCCATCGCCTCAAGCAAGGCGCTCTGGCTTTTGGGAGTGGCGCGGTTGATTTCATCGGCCAGCACCAATTCTGCAAAAATCGGCCCCGGGTGAAAGGTGAACTGCCCGGTGTCGCGATCGAACACCGATGTGCCGAGGATATCGCCCGGCAACAGATCGGAAGTGAACTGGATACGCTGAAAGCTCAGGCCCAGCACTTTGGCGAGGGTGTGGCTCAGGGTGGTCTTGCCCATCCCTGGCAAATCCTCGATCAACAAATGACCGCCACCCAGCAGGCAGGTCATTGCCAGTCGGACTTGCGGCTCCTTGCCCAACACCACTTCGTTTATGGCGTTAAGGCACTCATCGAGTTTTCTGCCCATCGAAAACACTCTCCAGGCGACTGCCTATGGCTTGAACAGGACTGCAATGCAGGCACTTTAGAGTCAGCGTAGGTGGTTTCGCCAGAGAGAAGAGGAAAATGCGTTGGGAGGGGATGGAGTGATCTTTCTGCAGGAAACCCGTAGGAGCGGCTTTAGCCGCGAAAATCGGCCTATGCGCTGGATTTTCATCGACAACACTACCGCTCGCGGCTAAAGCCGCTCCTACAGGTTGCTGACCTATCGGGTTCAGCGCCCGGCGCGGGACTCGCGGATGTAGAAGCGGGCTTTTTCGGCTTTGCTGGTGCAGCCTTCAAAGGCTTCGAACTGTTGCTGGGTCTTGGCGCCGGTCAGCAGCGACAGGGCCTTGGAGTAACTGACAGTCCCGGCGAAACCTTCGGCCTTGGCCAGATCCAGCTCGTGCCAGGCGGAATCAAGCTGAGTGGCGCAGCTGTCGCGATAGCCGGTTTTACCCGCGCAACCAGCAAGTACCAGAGCAAACAATGGCAGGCAGATCCAGGCTTTCATGGGTGTTACCTCAGGATAGAAATCGATTGTGCGAGTTGGACGACGAAGGCGGCTAAAAGTGCCGTATCGGGCGGGTTTATACAACAAGATCTGTTGAAGCGCTCTAACCCTGTGGGAGCGATGCTTGCCCGCGATAAGGGCGCCGCGATTGTGCAGGTAAATCACCTGAACCTTATCGCGGGCAAGCACCGCTCCCACGGGTCGGAAGTCAACCAGTCAATACTCGCGCAACCGATACCCTACCCCGGCCTCGGTGACGATAAACCGTGGCGCTGCCGGATCGTCAGCCAGTTTCTGGCGCAGGTGACCGACGACGATGCGCAGGTAGTGGCTGTCTTCGGTGTGGGTCGGGCCCCAGATATCCTTGAGCAGTTGCTGTTGGGTAATCACCCGCCCAGGATGCCGGGCCAGTTGCGCCAGCACCGAGTATTCCTTGCGGGTCAATCCGACCTCGACGCCATCAAGCAACACGCGGCGATAGGCCAGGTCGATGGTCAACGGGCCGAACACCAGGGCCGCGCCCGGTTGTTCACCCACTGACGCCTGACGCAACAAAGCCCTGATCCGGGCGAGAAACTCCTGAATCCCGAACGGTTTGGTCACGTAATCATTGGCGCCGCCATCCAGCGCCTCGACCTTTTGCGCTTCGCTGGCACGCACTGACAGAACCAGCACCGGCACACTGGACCATTCGCGAAACTCGCGCAGCACTTGCTGGCCGTCCATATCCGGCAAGCCCAGGTCCAGCACCAGCAGATCCGGCTTGTTCAGCGCCGCCTGGGTCAGACCCTCGGTGCCGTCTGCCGCTTCGAGCACTTTGTAGCCCTGGGACGCGAGGCTGATACGCAGGAACTTGCGAATCTGCGGCTCGTCGTCGATTACCAGAATGGTTGCGGTCTGACTCATGAGTGCCCTGTTTTTCTGCTATGGGGGTGGCTCAAGACAGCAGCTCGGCTTCGCTTTCGCCCTGCGGCTGAGCCTGCAGCGGCAAATATAAGGTGATGCAGGTGCCATGACCACCAATGCCTTGCCCGACACTGATGCGCCCACCGTGGGCGCCGACCATGCCCTGACAGATCGCCAGCCCCAGACCGGTGCCCTGCCCGCCCCGATCGCCACGGGCGGCGGTGTAGAACATGTCGAAAATCTTTGCCCGCTCATCCTCGGGAATGCCCGGCCCCTCATCGCTGACGGCAAAAAACAGCTCGTCATCAATCGCCCCGGCCTCCACTTCCAGTCGGCCATTGACCGGCGAAAAACGCGCGGCATTTTCCAATACATTGACCAGCGCCTGCTCGATCAGCGCCGCATGCACGTAGAGCAGCGGCAAGTCCGCAGGCAACAGGGCCTGAACCTGCAACGGCGCCAGCACCGCCCGCAACCGGTTCACCGCGCTGCCGACAATGTCGCCGGGTGAAACCCAGTCCCGGGCCAGTTTGAGTGCACCGTGGCCCAGGCGGGTCATGTCCAGCAGGTTCTGGATGTAGCGGTCCAGGCGCTCGGCTTCATCCCGCGTGCCTTCGAGCAATTCCCGGCGATCTTCCAGAGGGATGGCTTCACCCAGGGCCAGCAGGCTGTCGATGCTGCCGCGCATGGCGGTCAATGGCGTACGCAGGTCATGGGACACGGACGCCAGCAAGGCGCTGCGCAGTTGCTCGGTTTCGCCGTGCAGGCGCGCCGCCTCCAGATCGTCCGCCAGTTGCGCCCGGGCCAGGGCCTGGGCCAGCGGCTGACTCAGGGCGACCAGCAGACGCCGCCGCTGAGCGCTGAAATCGTCTCCCGCGCTGGCACGAACGCCCAGCAATGCCAGCGGCCCTTCTTCACCGGACAATGGCCACCACCACCAGGCACTGGACGGCAGGGTGCCGGTGCCATGCCCTGCGGGCTGATCGTGCTGCCAGGCCCAGTCAGCCGCAGCACGCTCTGTCTCGCTCAGCTGTCGGGCCAGTTGGGTCATGCCGCTTTGCACTTTCCAGCCGCCCTGCCCGTCGCGGTCCATCAGGCAGACCTGCAATTGATGCCAGCCATTCAAATGCTGCCCGGCGGCGCTGATCACAGCCTGCCTGTCAGTGGCGGCGGTCAGCTTGCGCGAAAGGTCGAGCATTTCGCTGGTTTCTTCCTGGGTGTCACGCAGCGCCTGCATCTGGCGCCGCTGGCGCGCTGCGAGGTTGCCGGTCAAGGCCGACATGAGCAGGAAGAACAGCAAGGTCAGCACATCTTCTTCGCGCTGGATGGTCAGCGAGAAGCTCGGCGGCATGAACAGAAAGTCATAGGCCAGAAACGACAGGATCGAACAGGCCAACGCCGGGCCGACACTGGTACGCACCGCCACCAGGAGGACGGCGGCAAGAAACACCAGGGAGATATTTGGCAGGTCCAGCACGCTGGACACCGCCCAGGCCAGCGCACTGGCCAACAAGGTGGCGATCAACGCCAGGCCATACTCGAACCACGGCGCAGGACCAGAGGCGCGCAAACGCGGCTGATCCGGCAGCGGTTCGCTGTCCAGCACACTGATCTCCAGGCCATGGGCCTCGCGCAGCAAGCGCTCGGCGACGCCTCCGCCCATCCAGCGGCGTCGCCAGCGCGGCCGGGACTGACCGACCAGCACCACGCTGGCACGACGCTCGCCGGCATGCTGGATCAAGGTTTTGGCCACTTCACCGGCGCGCAGCAGCACGACTTCGCCGCCCAGGCGCTCGGCCAGTTGCTGGGCGTTTTGCAGCCGGGCACGGGCCTGTTCATCAAAGGGCCGACCATTATCGACATGGATCAGGCTCCACGGCAGATGGCGGCGCTGGGCCACCCGACTGGCGTGGCGCACCAAGCGCTCGGCATGCAAATCGCCATCCACGCCCACCAGCAATCGCCCGCGCAATGCCGGGGCGGCCTGACCGAGTTGACGATAACCCTGCGCCAGATCGTCATCGACCTGAGCGGCGGCGGTCTGCATCGCCAGTTCGCGCAGCGCAGTGAGGTTGGTCTGGGTGAAAAACGCGTCAATCGCCGCGCGCGCCTGCTCCGGCACGTAGACCTTGCCGTCGCGCAGGCGCTCCAGCAGCTCCCGAGGCGGCAGGTCGATCAGCACCAGTTCGTAGGCCTCCTGCAGCACCCAGTCCGGCAAGGTCTCGCGGACCTGCACGCCGGTGATGCCACGCACCTGATCATTGAGGCTTTCCAGGTGCTGGACGTTGACCGTGGTGTAGACGTCGATGCCCGCGGCGAGCAGCTCCTGAATGTCCTGCCAGCGTTTGGCGTGACGGCTGCCCGGCGCATTGCTGTGGGCCAGTTCGTCCACCAGCACCAGCTTCGGTTTGAGCCTGAGCAGGCCGTCAAGGTCCATTTCCTCAAGGGTCACGCCGCGATACTCGGAACGAATCAACGCC
The DNA here is from genome assembly GCF_900601905.1 of Pseudomonas viridiflava. Taxonomy (GTDB): domain Bacteria; phylum Pseudomonadota; class Gammaproteobacteria; order Pseudomonadales; family Pseudomonadaceae; genus Aquipseudomonas. Next base: position 118,031 of record NZ_UWFA01000383.1, on the reverse strand, counting down.
TGCTGCGGCAAGCCGCTCAGCAAGGCTTCGGTCTCTGCCCGGCCGTGAGTTTCCACCACGCCCGCGAGCAACTGCACGCCCTGACGCAGCTGGGTATGCGCCGCCTGCAGCATGGCGTAAGTCTTGCCCACCCCCGGCGCAGCGCCGAGAAACACTTTGAGGCGCCCGCGCCCATCGCGGGGTATGTCTGCTAGCAAGGCATCGGCGCGGCCGGAATCACTCATGGTGGTTATTGCTCACTCAAAGCTGCGCTTGACGTTGCGCAGACGGTAACTCATTCAGGCTGCGATTCAAGTTCAATACGTTGACCACTGGCGGGCCAATCAAAGGCCGTGAGGTATTGGCTTCGATCAGCGCCTGGACTTTGGCCAGCGGCAACTGCCGGGCCGTGGCCACACGTGCGGCCTGGTAAGCCACGGACAGCGGCGACAGGTGCGGATCAAGGCCGCTGCCGGAAGTGGTCAACAGTTCCAGCGGCACTGCGCCCTGATCGTTGACGACTTCTCTGGCAGCGTCTTCGGTAATACGCGCCACCAGCGCCGGATTGCTCGGAGCCAGGTTGCTGGCACCACTGGCAACGGTGGCAAAAGCACCCGCCGAAGGACGCGAATGAAACCATTCATCCCCCGTGAATGACTGGGCAATCAACTGCGAGCCACGCACCTTGCCCTCGGCATCATGGATCAGGCTGCCATTGGCCTGATCAGGGAAAGCGACCTGCGCGACGCCGGTAACCACCAGTGGATAGGCGACTCCGGTGATGACTGTCATCAGGACAAGCAGGCTCAAGGCTGGGCGAAATACGTTGGACATGATCAATACCTCTTCGAATTTGAAATGCAGTCCCTGTGGGACCGGTGCTGCCCGCGATAAGGCTGAACGCGGTTCACGCTACATCGCGGTGGCCTTATCGCGGGCAAGCGCCGCTCCCACAGGTCCGTGTTTCTTCCTTAAACCAAGTGCAACCCCACCAGAATCAGATCAATCAACTTGATCCCCACAAACGGCACGACGATCCCGCCCAGGCCATAGATCAACAGGTTACGGCGCAGCAACGCTGCCGCACTGGCGGCCTGGACCCGCACGCCACGCAAGGCCAGCGGGATCAGCACGACGATGATCAGGGCGTTGAACACAATGGCCGAGAGGATCGCGCTCTGCGGGCTGGCCAGGTGCATGATGTTCAGCACGCCCAGCTGCGGGTAAATCGCGGCGAACAGTGCGGGCAGAATCGCGAAGTACTTGGCGATGTCGTTGGCGATGGAAAAGGTCGTCAGCGCACCGCGGGTTACCAGCAATTCCTTGCCGATCTGCACCACGTCCAGCAGCTTGGTCGGGTCACTGTCGAGGTCGACCATGTTGGCTGCTTCGCGTGCTGCCTGGGTGCCATCGTTCATCGCCATGCCGACGTCGGCCTGGGCCAGTGCCGGGGCATCGTTGGCGCCGTCGCCACACATTGCCACCAGGCGCCCGTCGTTCTGCTCGGCACGAATGCGTTCGAGCTTTTTCTCCGGGGTGGCTTCAGCCAGCACATCATCGACCCCGGCCTCGGCGGCAATCGCCGCAGCGGTCAGCGGGTTATCGCCCGTCACCATCACGGTGCGGATCCCCAGCTTGCGCAGTTCGGCAAACCGCTCGCGGATGCCGGGCTTGACCACGTCCTTGAGGTGAATTGCGCCGATCAGCTTTTTATCGACGCAGACCAGCAACGGCGTGCCACCGGTTTTGGCGATGCCGTCGATTTCCCGCGCCAGGGCGGCAGGCAAGTCGCTGCGTTGCATGTCGACAAAGGCCAGCAGCGAATCCACCGCGCCTTTGCGATACAAGCGGTTTTGATAGTCCACGCCAGACAGACGTGTCTCGGCGCTGAACGGCACGGCAGTCAAATCGCCGGCTTTGGGCTCGACCATGGGGTGCAGGTTGCGCAGGTATTCGACGATCGACTTGCCTTCCGCCGTGTCATCAGCCAGGGAGGCCAGCAGCGCCGCCTCGCTCAGCTCCTTGGGTGTGACGCCGGGCGCGGCATAGAGCGCGGTGCAACGGCGGTTGCCAAAGGTGATGGTGCCGGTCTTGTCCAGCAACAGGACATGCACATCCCCTGCAGCCTCCACGGCCCGCCCGGATTTGGCGATGACGTTCAGGCGCACCAGACGATCCATGCCCGCGATACCAATCGCCGACAGCAGGCCACCAATCGTGGTCGGGATAAGGGTCACCAACAGCGCCACCAGAAACACCAGCGGCAAGCTGCCACCGGCGAAGTGGGCGAAAGGTTGCAGGGTCACGACCACCAGTAGGAAGATCAGGGTCAGGCCGATCAGCAGGATGTCCAGCGCCACTTCGTTGGGGGTTTTCTGCCGTTTGGCGCCTTCCACCAGGGCAATCATCCGGTCCAGGGTCGATTCGCCCGGGTTGCTGCTGATGCGGATCACCAGCCAGTCGGAGACCAGCCGGGTGTTGCCGGTGACTGCCGAGCGATCGCCGCCGGACTCACGGATCACTGGTGCCGATTCCCCGGTGATCGCCGCTTCGTTGACGGCGGCGATGCCTTCAATGACCTCACCGTCGCCGGGGATCATTTCGCCCGCCGCGACTCGCACTACGTCGCCTTTGCGCAGGGCACTGGCATTGACCACGCTGAAGGCGCCGCTGTCATCGCGGCGCCGCGCCTTGAGTCCTTCGCTGCCCGCTTTGAGGCTGTCGGCCCGGGCCTTGCCGCGCCCTTCTGCCAAGGCTTCGGCAAAGTTGGCGAAAAGCACGGTGAACCACAGCCACAGGGCGATCTGTACGGCGACGCCGGTGGACACCGCAGGGTCAGGAATCACGCACAGGATCGTGGTGAGGATTGCCGTCAGTTCAACCACCAGCATCACCGGTGAACGGGCCAGCTGCCGAGGGTCGAGCTTGACGAACGCCTGCACCAGTGCCGGGCGCCACAAGGCGCCAAAGCCGGTATTGAGGGGTTCGGCAACAGCCTGCGGCTGCGCGGATTGCGCAAGGTCCGACGTGGCTGTTTTGTCTGCAGAAGTATGAATATTCATGGTCGGCTCCTCAGAAACCCAGACTCAGATGTTCGGCAATCGGCCCCAGGGCCAGGGTCGGCAGGAAGGTCAGGCCGCCCACGATCAGAATGGTCATGGTCAACAGCGTGACGAACAGCGGGCCATGGGTCGGGAAGCTGTTCAGGCCGAGAGGCGCGCTCTTCTTCATCGCCAGGCTGCCAGCCAGGGCCAGCACCGGCAGGATGTAGCCGAAGCGGCCAATGAACATTGCCAGGCTGAGCATCAGGTTATGGAACACGGTGTTGGCGCTGAAACCGCCGAACGCCGAGCCATTGTTGGCCGTGGCCGAGGTGTAGGCGTAAAGCAACTGGCTGAAACCATGCGGGCCGGGGTTGCTCACCGAGGCCAGAGGCCCTGGCAGACTGGCCGCCACCGCACCCAGCACCAATACGCCCACCGGCATCACCAGCAAGGTGGCGACCAGCAGCTTGACCTCATTGGCCTGCAGCTTCTTGCCCAGGTATTCAGGCGTGCGGCCGATCATCAATCCGGCGAGAAACACCGCAATCAGGACGTTGAGCAACATGCCGTTGAGGCCCACACCGACGCCACCGAAAATCACTTCACCAACCATCATGTTGGCCAGCGCGACCATGCCGCTCAACGGGTTGAGGCTGTCGTGCATGCCATTGACCGAACCGTTGGACGCCGCGGTCGTCGCGGTAGCCCAGAGCACCGTGCCGGTGGTGCCGAAGCGGCTTTCCTTGCCTTCCAGTGGCGCGGTCTGCTCGACATTGGCGACGTTCAGCGCGGGGTTGGGTTGGTATTCAGCCCACATCGACACCGAGCCGCCGATCAACAGCAGCACCAGCATGCAGGCCATGATTGCCCGGCTCTGGCGCATGTCCTTGACGTAATGGCCGAAGGTGAAGACCAGCGCGGCCGGAATCAGCAGGATCGAGGCCAGCTGGAACAGGTTGCTCCAGGCAGTGGGGTTCTCGAACGGATGCGCCGAATTGACGCCAAAGAAGCCGCCGCCGTTGGTACCCAGTTGCTTGATCGCGATCTGGCTGGCGGCCGGGCCCATGGGCAGGCTTTGATCCGCGCCCTGCAAAGTCAGCGCATCAATGTAGTGGGCGAAGTTCTGCGGCACACCCTGCCAGACCAGCAACAAGGCGAGCACGATGCACAGCGGCAAAAGGCCGTACAACGTGACCCGGGTCATGTCAGTCCAGAAGTTGCCCAGGTCCTGGGTCGAGCGGCGGCTGATGCCACGACAGAACGCCAGCAACACCGCGATACCGGTGGCGGCGCTGACAAAGTTCTGTACGGTCAGACCGACCATCTGGCTCAGGTAACTCAGCGATGCTTCGCCGCTGTAACTCTGCCAGTTGGTGTTGGTGACAAAACTCATGGCGGTGTTGAACGCCTGCGACCATTCCATCCCCGGCAGCTGCTGCGGGTTCAGCGGCAGCGCGCCCTGGCCCAGCAGCATCGCGAACAACAGCACGAAACCGGCGAGGTTGAACGCCAGCAGCGCCCACAGGTAGGACTTCCAGTTCTGCTCGACGGCCGGGTCCACCCCGGACAGGCGATAACAGAGGTTCTCCACCGGGCGCAGCACCGGGGTCAGCCAGGTCCGCTCGCCCTCAACCACCCGATAGTAGAAACGCCCCAACAGTGGCGCAGGCAACAACACCAACGCGAAGAAGGCCAGGATCAGCAAATAGTCATAACTGTGCATGGCTTCAGCTCCTGCCAGCGCGCAACAGCGCAACCAGCAAGTACACGAACAGCCCTGCTGCCAACAACAGCGACACCCCGTCCACAACACTCATCGAAATTCTCCGTCTCTACGGCGATTGCCGCGTGTGGCTAATTGTCGGGACAGAGGGTGTAAAGAGACGAGAGCGAGGGATGTAACGCGGCGTAAAGATGGCGTAAAGACATTAAGCAGGCTGCGGAGCGGAAGCTACATAACCTGTCGAAAACTCCATCGCTGCCCGCAGGCTGAAGTGCGACTAATCGCGGGCAAGCCTCGCTCCCACAGAGCACTTCTCAATGGCTGTTGGAGCGAGGCTTGCCCGCGAAGAACGATGATGCGGTGTGTCTGAAAAATATCGATCACTGTGGGAGCCGAGCTTGTTCGCGATGAGTACACCTCGCTGTGTCTGATGGAATGCGTCGCCTTCTTCGCGGGCAAGCCTCGCTCCAACGGATCTGAGCGAAGCTTGCCCGGAAAGAACGATGACGCGGTATATCTGAAAAATATCGATCCCTGTGGGAGCCGATCTTGCTCGCGATGAGTACACCTCGCTGTGTCTGATGGAATGCGTCGCCTTCTTCGCGGGCAAGCCTCGCTCCAACGGATCTGAGCGAGGCTTGCCCGCGAAGAACGATGATGCGGTGTGTCTGAAAAAAATCGATCCCGTGGGCGCCGAGCTTGCTCGCAATGAGTACACCTCGCTGTGTCTGATGGACCTGAGTCGCCCTTATCGCGGGCAAGCCTCGCTCCTACAGATCTGTTGGAGCGAGGCTTGCCCGCGAAGAACGATGACGCGGTAGGCTTACAATCCTCAGCGCCAGACGAACTTGTTCCTGTCGGCATGTGTCTCACAGCTGCCCTTTTTCGAGTCTCTTCTCATGCCCTCCTTCGAACCTGCCACGATTATCTGGATCGTCGCCGCGCTGGCGATCTGCGGTGTTATTTTCAGGCCGTTGCGGGTGCCCGAGTTTGTCTGGGCGATGGGGGCGGCCTTGTTGCTCACGGCGCTGGGTTTCATCCCCTGGAACAAGGCGGTTGGAGCGGTGGCGGAAGGCGTCGATGTCTATCTGTTCCTGATCGGCATGATGGTGCTGGCCGAGCTCGCCCGACAACAGGGCTTGTTCGACTGGCTGGCGATGCTCGCCGCGCGACATGCCAAAGGCTCCGGTCAGCGCCTGTTTGATCTGGTGTTCGTAGTCGGCACGCTGGTCACGGTGTTCCTGTCCAATGACGCCACGGCCGTGGTCCTGACGCCTGCGGTCTATGCCGCCGCACGCGCCGCCAAGGCCGAGCCGCTGCCCTATCTGTTCATCTGCGCCTTCATCGCCAACGCCGCGAGCTTCGTGCTGCCCATTTCCAACCCGGCCAACCTGGTGATTTTTGGCAGCCACATGCCGCCGCTGACCACCTGGCTGTGGCACTTCACCCTGCCCTCTGTGGCCGCCATCGGCCTGACGTATCTGGTGCTGCGGTTCGCCCAGCGCAGCCATCTGCGCGAGCCACTGGAAACCGCCATCGTCTTGCAGCCGCTGTCCAAAGGGGCGGCATGGACCGCTGTCGGTATCGGCCTCACGGCGATGGTCTTGCTGGCTGCCTCGGCGCTGGGCAAGCAACTGGGGCTGCCGACCTTTTGCGCGGCGCTGGCGACCGTCGTGCTGATCCATATGGGCCAGCGGCTCAGCCCGCTGCCCGTCCTCAAGGAAGTGTCATGGGGCGTATTGCCGCTGGTGGCCGGTTTGTTTGTGCTGGTCGAAGGCATGGCACTGACCGGGGTCATTGATCACATGGCCCATGCCCTCAAATCCCTGGCTGAGCATTCCAGCCTTCAAGCCAGCTGGGCGGCCGGGTTGACGGGCGCACTGGCCAGCAACCTGCTGAATAACCTTCCGGTGGGTTTGATCGCAGGTTCAGTGGGGCAGATTGCCCAACTGCCCACCGAAACCACCAGCGCCCTGGTGATCGGCGTGGACCTGGGCCCCAATCTGTCGATCACTGGATCCCTGGCCACGCTGCTATGGCTGATTGCCGTGCGCCGCGAAGGCCAGAACGTCACCGCACTGGGGTTTCTGCGCTTGGGCATTCTGGTCATGCCGCCGGCGTTGATCGCTGCACTCGCGGCGCTGTCGATGACCACCGGCTGACAACAGCCAGATCACGCCACTGCGGCAACTGATGAGCAAGTGTCAGGCTGTTGCAGTGTCGCTTCCAGTTGCCGGGCGATGCCTTGCAGATCCATCAGGGTGGCGCGCCAGCTATTGGCGCCACTGCCGATACTGACCAGCGAGCGTGCCCGGTCATTGACCGACACCACTTTGCCGGCATTGGTCTGCCAGCCTTGAGCCAGCATCGTCGGGTCAAACTGGTTGAACGCATCAATGGCTTCAACCTGGCACACCGCAAACCCAAACGTCAGCCGATCACCCTTGACCACCAGCACCCGTGACAAGGGCGTAGGCGCTTGCGGTGCACTCTCGATCAGGCTGCTCAGGCAAATCAGCGCCAGCTGTTCGCCGCGCAGATCGAATTGGCCCAGCAAGTGGTTTTCCGGCTGAGCGAGGCCGATCATCGGCGTAGGTATCGAGAGTATTTCCAGGATCTGGCTCAGCGGCGCCACGAACTGTGTGGGTGACTTGAACAGCAGGCAGGCCTGACGCATGACGGCCTTGGCCTTGCTGGCTCGGGTTTCGGATGACGGCGATTGCGTCTGATACAGCGCGGCGTAGTTTTTCACGCTGTCACGCTCAAGCAACGCCTGATGATTGATCAATACCGCCTGCAGGCCCTTGTCCAGATTCATCACCCCGGCGAGCAACGCAGGCTCGCGCAGACCATAAGCAGGCATCGACAACAGGCTTTGCGGATCGCGACGTTCGATGGCGACCATTCGATCGTAACCAAAGCCGCAGACCCTGCCATCGCTCGCGGTCAGCAATAAAAGCTGGCTCTTGCCATGGCTAGCCGTGCAATCAAAGCCCAGCACCTGAGACAGACTGAGCACCGGGACCTTGAGGTCGCGAATCAGGGTGATACCCAGGCAAAAGCCGTTACCGAAATCCGTGGGCGCTATGTGTGGTTTGTCCACCAGCGCGGTGACCACGCTGGCATCAATGCTGAAATGTTGCCCGTCACATTCGAACACCAGGTAATGACGGAGCTGGCTTTTGGCTTGCAAGGACTCACGACTGGCCGGGCCCGCCGCAGTATCGGCGGCAAACATCACTCCGGGCAGGCTGGCCAGAAACGCCAGGTCGAGCATGTAAATCAAGCGACTGTCGTCACCGGTCATGATCAGCGTCGGGATCAACCCCCGGCTCGCGCCATCGGCCCCCAACGCGCAGAGCTGGGAATCCCCCGCCTTGACGATGTCGCACACCCCGTCGATGGCAACTCCCAGCAGGCCGCCGTTGTACTTGAGAATGGCCACCAGAGAGGTCGGCGCCTGCTCTAAGGCTTCATCGCCGAGCAAAGGTCGCAGATCAACCAAAGGGATCGGCCGGCCGCGCAAGGTGAAGACTCCGGCCAGCACTCCACGGGTCACCGGATGGCGCTGCAGATTGGCTGGCCAGTGAACAGCCTCCATCAAGGAGCTGGCATCGATGCCCAGAAAAGCCCCGTTTATCTGCACCACGCCATAGGCGCGCAGGCTGTTCATGCAGGCGACCCGGCCGCTTTGTTGTGGTTTACGCTGAGGTTCACCGCGCCCTGTTCATTGCCCAGCTTGGTCTGATGCAGCTCGAAAATCAGGGTTTCGACCTGGCCTGCCGAATCCATCTGCTTGGCGGTCGCAGCGTTGATGTTGTCGATGGCGACCGTGGTCTCGTTAACGCCTTTGACGATCTGCTCGAACGCGCTGCCAGCACTTAACGAAATCTCGTTGCCGGAATGAATACGGCTGACGGTTTCCAGAATCAGCTTGTTGATTTCCTTGGTGGCCAGCGAAGACTTCTCGGCCAGCTTGCGGACCTCGTCGGCAACCACCGAGAAGCCCAGGCCGTGCTCGCCGGCCCTGGCCGCTTCAATGGCCGCATTGAACGCCAGCATGTTGGTCTGGCTGGCTATTTCACTGATGACCTGAATGATGTCCTGAATGTCTTCAGCGGACTTGCCAATCATCGTCATGGCTTCGGCAGCCTTGACCAGCGTCTGCGAGCCCAGGCTTGCCTGCTCACGGGTCAGCCGGGCGAGGTCAGTGGCCTGGTCGGTGCTCTGCGCGACATACGAGATGGCACTCATCAGGTTTTGCACCGAAGCGCCCATGGCCTGAGTCTTGGCCTCTATCGCTTCCTCGAGCTCTACCTGCTGGGTGATGTCGGTCGCAAACTTGACCACTTTGTAGGGCTTGCCATCGCTGTCGAAGACCGGGTTGTAGGTGGCCTGAATCCAGATGTGCTGGCCAAATTTGCTCAAACGCATGAAGCGTCCCGAGAAAAACTGGCCTTGGGACAGGCCGTGCCAGAACTCCCGGTAAGCGGTGCTGCGCACGTATTCCTGATCACAGAACACCCGGTGATGCTGCCCCACAAGCTCTGGCAGGCTGTACCCCAGGGACTTCAGAAAGTTGGCGTTGGCATCAAGGATGTTGCCGGCCATGTCGAATTCGATCACCGCCTGAGCGCGGTCAATCGCATTGACCTTGCCTTGACGCTCGGCGCTGCTTTCTTTGATTTCAGTCACATCCAGAGCAAATTTGACCACCTTGTAGGGCAGCCCATGGGAATTGAGAATCGGGTTGTAGGTCGCCTGAATCCAGATCTCCTTGCCGTCCTTGCGCTTGCGCCGGTATTCACTGGTGTCGTACTCGCCACGCCCCAGCTTCTCCCAGAACTCGCGATAGCCCATGCTGGAGCCAAATTCTTCAGTGCAGAACATTCGATGCGGCTGGCCAAGCACTTCTTCCAGCTCATAGCCGAACACATCGAGGAAGTTGCGGTTGGCCGACAGGACCTTGCCGCTCAGGTCGAATTCAATCACGGCCTGAGAGCGCTCGATGGCCGTGACCTTGCCGACGAACTCCGCGTTCCGGGCACGTACTTCGGTGACGTCGTTGGCGAACTTGACGATCTTGTACGGACGCCCGTCCGGGTCGAAAATCGGGTTGTAAGTCGCGCTGATCCAGATTTCACGCCCGCCCTTGCCCAGACGCATGTATTCGCCGGAATCGTATTCACCACGTTCAAGCTTGGCCCAGAACGCCCGATACGCCGGGCTGTTGAGGTATTGATCGTCGCAGAATATTCGATGGTGCTGGCCCTGCACTTCGTCGAGACGGTAGCCGAGCACCTTGAGGAAGTTGTCATTGGCCCACAGCACCCGGCCATTGAGATCAAACTCGATCACCCCTTGAGAGCGCTGGATGGCTTCGACCTTGCCTTCATACTCGGCATTGCGTATGCGCTGATCAGTGATGTCGGTGGCGAATTTGATCACCTTGAATGGCTTGCCATCCTGATCGAGGATCGGGTTGTAACTGGCTTGCAGCCAGATTTCCTTGCCGTTTTTGCCCAGCCTTTTGTACTGCCCCTCATCGAAATGCCCAGCCGCCAGCTTCACCCAGAATTCAGCGTATTCAGGACTGGAGGCGTACTCGGGGGTGCAGAACATACGGTGATGACGGCCTAGCACTTCGTCCAGACGATACCCGACCCGGTCCAGAAAGTTGGTATTGGCCCCAACAATGTTCCCTTCGAGGTCAAACTCGATCATCGCCTGGGAATGGTTGATGGCGTTCATCAATGAAACGAGGTCGATGGTAGTTTCAGCAGGCAAGTTTGCAGAGGGCGTAGACATGGGCAGGTCTCGAAAGGAAGGCAATTATCAGGTGGTGATGGTTGCGTGTCGGCCCTGACTGAAACTTCCTTAATTGAAACCACAACTACCCGATCAGCGGATGGCTTTGTGCCATTAATCTTGGGATGCGGCTAAGTTACGCCATTTCCGATGCGCTGATAAATAATATTTTCTATCGAGACGATAATATATTTTGGAACTATTCAAGTTTCGAAGTCTCCTCCCGCCATGGCTGCTGGCCCGCAGCCCATCGCCCGCATGAGCCAGAGGATCAGCGGCGTAGCCGGGATCAAAGCTGGATCCAATATTAGTAAACAGGTTATTAACTAACTGTCAGCAGGTGATAGTTACGAGTGATAACGGTTTCAACAGTACGAGAGTGTCGATGACCCGTCAGTCATGAAAGATACTGTGTATGAATGCTCTCGCTAAATGCTTACAAGTCAACGCACTACCGCTGCGTTGTCGACTCAGCCTTTTAAAGCGCTGAGTCGTCAGTTATCGGTTGTCAGAGCGACTCGACACCCATTTCATCCCAGACTTCTTCAGCCAGGTGAAAGGTCGCATTGGCGGCCGGAATCCCGCAATAGATAGCACTCTGCATCAGCACTTCCTTGATCTCGTCACGAGTCACGCCATTGTTTTTCGCCGCCTTGAGGTGCAGGCGCAGTTCGCCTTCGCGATTCATGCCGATCAGCATGGCGATGGTCACCAGGCTGCGGGTGTGGCGCGGCAGGCCCGGACGCGTCCAGATATCGCCCCAGGCATGCCGGGTGATCATCTCCTGAAACTCTTCGTTGAACGGGGTGAGCTTTTTCAGGCTGTTGTCGACGTGGGCATCGCCGAGTACGGCGCGGCGCACTTGCATGCCGGCTTCGTAACGTTGTTTTTCATCCATTGGAAAGTCGCTCATTCAGGCTTGCAGAAAGGACAGAACACGCTCGCTGAACGCCTCACCGGCTTCGATGCTGGCGAGGTGAGCACCGGCGAACTCGACGAACTCGGCTCCAGCGATCTGTTCCACGATGAAGCGCCCGTCGGCAGGTGGACACACAGCATCCGCCGTACCGCTCACCACCAGCACAGGCAGCTTGATCGAGGCGATTTGCTCACGGAAATCGGCATCGCGTACCGCTGCGCAATTGGCGGCGTAACCCTGGGGTGAAGTCTGGGCGAGCATGGCCACCACCGGCTCGACCTGCTCTGGATGCGCCTGGGCAAAACCTTGTGTAAACCAGCGCGCGATCGACGCCTCGCGCAGGGCGACCATCGCCGCCTGGCCATCACGCAGGACCATTTCAATCCGTGGGTTCCAGATGTCCGGGTTGCCGATCTTGGCGGCGGTGCAGCACACCACCACCCGTTGCAAACGCTGCGGTGCATTGATCGCCAGCCACTGGCCGATCAGGCCACCCATGGACAAGCCGCAGAATGACACTTTGGGCAGTTGCAGCGCATCAAGCAGCGCCAGCACATCCTGACCATTGCGCTCCATGCTGTAGATCCCTTCGGTGACCAGCGACTGACCGTGGCCCCGTGTGTCGTAGCGCAGCACCTGAAAATGCCGAGTCAAGGCTGGCATCTGCGAATCCCACATGCGCAGATCCGTGCCCAGAGAGTTGGACAGCAGTAACACCGGCGCGCCCTGCGGGCCGTCGAGCTGGTAATGCAGCGGGCCGTCAGGCAGTTGGATGAAAGGCATTTTGGCTCCTGTCGTGATTCAAAAACTGGAATGATTTTCCTGTGGGGGCGTGGCTTGCCCGCGAAAAGACAGAACGCCATTTTGCAGGATGATCACCTGAACCCCATCGCGAGCAAGCCACGCGTCCACAGCCTGTTGCGCTTCAGTCTGAAATTCTTTGATGTTCGGCCACCGCCCTCTGCACCCACTCCCGGGCCAAACCCAGGTAATGCGCCGGGTCGAGCAACTGGTCCAGTTCCTGGGGCGAAAGTTCGGCGCTGACCTGTGGTTCGGCGCTCAGCACCTCCCGCAAATGAACGCCTTGCTGGACAGCGCGGCGGCAGCATTGCTCAATCAGATGATGGGCCGCATCGCGCCCCAGACGTTGCGCCAGGGCAATGCTCACCGCTTCGGCCAGCACCAGGCCTTGCGTCGCGTCGAGGTTGCCGAGCATCCGCCCGGCATCCACTTCAAGCTCGGGGATGACCTGTAAAGCCTGCTGCAACGAGCCGGAAATCAGGCAGCACAGCTCGGGCAACGTCTCCCATTCGGCATGCCACAGACCCAGGCTGCGCTCATGCTCCTGAGGCATCGCGGCGAACATCGTGGCCACCAGGCCCGGCGCACGCACTGCGGCGCTGATCATCACCGCCGCGCCGACCGGGTTGCGCTTGTGGGGCATGGTCGAAGAGCCGCCCTTGCCCGCCGCTGCCGGTTCGAAAACTTCGGCAACTTCAGTCTGCATCAGCAGACTGATATCGCGCCCGACCTTGCCCAGGCTGCCCGCCATCAACCCCAGCCAGCTGGCGAACTCCACCAGCCGGTCGCGCTGGGTGTGCCAGGGCTGCTCGGGCAGACTCAATTGCAGCTCATCAGCCAATGCCTGGGACACCGGCAACGCCTGCTCACCCAATGCCGCCAGGGTGCCGGACGCGCCGCCGAACTGCAGGGTCAACAGCCGCGGCCTGATTTGCTCAAGGCGTTGCCGATGCCGGGTTATCGCCCCCAGCCAACCGGCGATCTTCATCCCCAAGGTGACCGGCGTGGCCTGTTGCAGCCAGGTGCGCCCGGCCAACGCAGTGGTAGCGTAGCGTTGCGCCTGCCGAGCGAGCGCATCGGCCAACTGGGCCAGATCCGCGTCGATCAAGCCCAGCGCATCGCGCAGTTGCAGCACCAGCCCGGTGTCCATGACGTCCTGGCTGGTAGCGCCCATGTGCACATAGCGCTCTGCCGCAGGATTGACGGTCGCAATCTTTTTGCCCAGCGCCTTGACCAGCGGGATTGCCGAATTACCGGCATTGCCGATGGCCATAGCCAGCTCGGCAAAATCAAACAGCTCGGCGCGACAGCTGGCCTGGATATCCCCGACGACTTGCGCCGGGATCAAGCCGGTGCTGGCCTGAGCCCGGGCAAGCGCCGCCTCGAAGTCGAGCATGCCTTGCAGCCGACCGTGATCGGAGAAGACTGCGCGCATGGCCGACTGACTGAAATAGGCGTCGAACAATTGCTGGCTTGATCGGTTCAAAAGGTTGCTCCCACCATGGTTATGTCGCGTCCGAATGGCTGACCCAGCCCTTGATCAGAACGGCAATTGCCGCCAGTGCCGCTGGCACCACAAGCGCGGTCAGCACCTGCTCGAAATTCCAGCCCAGCCCGAGCAGTGTCGCACCGGCCCAGGCACCCAGAATCGCGCCGAAACGACCGATACCCAGCATCCATGAAACGCCGGTGGCGCGGCCTTGCGTCGGATAAAAACGCGCCGCCAAGGATGGCATGGCCGATTGTGCACCGTTGATACACATCCCGGCCAACAGCACCAACGTCGCCAGCACCGCCACATTGCCCAGGCTCTGCCCGACTAGCCAGGCAAAGATACCGGCCAGAAAATACGCGCAGCCAATCACTTTATGCGGGTTGTACTTGTCCATGGCCCAGCCCACACCGACGGCGCTCAACACGCCGCCAAACTGAAACAGAGCGCCAATGAACGCCGATTGTTCCATGCTCGCGCCGCTGTCGCGCATCAGGGTCGGCAGCCAGCTGGTCAGCAGATACACAATCACCAGACCCATGAAGTAGGTCAGCCACAGCAGCAAGGTGCCCGCGCTGTAGCTGCCGGAAAACACCACTTTGAGGACGTTGCGGCTGCTCACGGTTTTCTGTTCCGGAACGCTGAAATCCTTGGCCGCCTCGACTTCCTGACGGGAAATCGGTGCCAGCACTTTGCGAATCCGCTCTGCGCCCAGGTTGCGCACCACCAGAAACCGCGCCGACTCTGGCAGCCAGATCATCAGCACCCCGGTGAGCATCAGCGGCAGAATCCCGCCGAGCATCAACAGGCTGTGCCAGCCCATGGCCGGAATCAACTTGGCGGAGACAAAACCGCCGCAGGCCATGCCCAGGTTGAAGCCGCAGAACATGCTGGTGACCAGCAAGGACTTGAGGCGCTCCGGGGTGTATTCCGACAGTAACGTCGTTGCGTTGGGCATCGCCGCGCCAAGACCCAGACCGGTCAGCAGGCGCAGGATCAGCAACTGGTCGATGTTGCTGCTGAACGCTGATAGCAGGCTGAACAGGCCGAAGAGAAACACCGCCGCCACCAGCACCACCTTGCGTCCGAAGCGATCGGCCAGCGGTCCGGAACCCAACGCTCCGAAGACCATGCCAATCAGTGCGGCGCTCATCACCGGCCCGAGGCTTGAGCGGTCGATACCCCATTCGGCGCTGAGCGCCGGGGCGATGAAGCCCATGGCCGCGGTGTCCAGGCCATCGAGAAACACGATCAGAAAACACAGAATCACCACTCGCCACTGATAACGGGACAAGGGTTGAGCATTGATGAAAGCCTGCACATCCAGCGTGCCGGCCTCGGGCACGCGAGCCGAAAGCGTCATGGTGTTTCCTTGTTATTGTTTTTTGGGGTTTCGCTATTTTTGAATCTACCCACAGATCTGTAGCAGCGACCGGGGTGGCGCTCCTGCAGATGGGGTGTACAGGTAAATCACCCATCAAGCTTAAAAATCGAAGAAGACCGTCTCACCCTCGCCCTGCACGCGGATATCAAAACGATAGGCCAGCTTGCCATCAACGCTGCAGCGCCTGGCGATCAGGGTTTCGCGACGGACCGGCTGTTCAATCAGAGTCAGCACGGGATCCTGGGCATTGGCCTGGGCTTCATCCTCGAAATACAGCCGCGTGTGCAAGTGAATGTTAATACCACGGGCGAACAGCGAAACGTTGATGTGCGCCGCCATCGGCACACCCGCCGCGTTGTTGACGGTGCCAGGCTTGATGGTGTTGAGCAGCCATTGGCCGTCCTCCCCGGTCGCCGTGCGCCCGAAACCGTTGAACGGCTTTTGCGGGTCGTAGATCGGGTCATAAACCCCTTGATGATCGGCTTGCCAGAATTCCAGAAACGCATCACGAATCAAATGGCCGTTGCCATCGAAGACGTTGCCCAGCAACACGATGTGTTCACCTGGCGCATTGGCCATGACCATCTCGTGAGTGATTTCAAGATCGCGGGGCGGGTTGCCGGCCGCCTCCAGCGCCAGGCCGATATGCACGTAAGGGCCCGCGGTTTGCGAAGGGGTTTCAGGCAGCAATTGAACAGGCATGCTCGTGGCTCCTCTTGTTGTTCTGATCAGCGGTTTTCGAAGTGCGTGGCGCGCTGGCCGCGCAACACGATGTCAAAGCGATACGCCAGGCAATCCATGGGGTTGGCCATGCCCATGTCCAGCCGGGCGATCAGGCTTTGCACGGCGTCCGGGTCGGCAATGGATTTGACGATCGGACACAGCGGAATCAACGGGTCACCCTCGAAATACAGCTGAGTGATCAGGCGCGTGGCAATCGACGGCCCGCTGACGGAGACGTGGATGTGCGCCGGGCGCCAGTCGTTGGGGCCGTTACGCCATGGATACGGGCCCGGCTTGACGGTACGGAAGCTGTAATTGCCGTCACGGTCGGTCAGGACCCGGCCAACACCGCCGAAATTGGGGTCGATGGGCGCCAGGTACGCATCGCGCTTGTGCCGATAACGCCCCCCTGCGTTGGCTTGCCAGATTTCCACCAGGGTGTGCGGGATCGGTTTGCCGTATTGGTCGCAGACGCGTCCGGCGACGATGATACGCTCGCCGATAGGCAAGCCGCCGTTGTTGAAGTTGAGCAAAAGGTCGTTGTCGTGCTCGCCGAACTTGAGATGGGAAAAGTCCGGGCCGGTGGCTTCCGAGGCTGATTGCGGGATGCTGACCAGCGCCTGTCGCGGCGAGCGCAGGATCGAAGTCTTGTAGTCGGGAGTCAGGGCTTTGGGGTGCCAGTTTCGGTCACGGATGACAAAACGGCTGCTGCTTGCATCAGGCATGGGGTTCTCCGCAGGCTTTTATTATTGGGAGTATTTCGAGTGGATGGGGCGCAGTCTCGCCCGCCGCACCCAAAACCTGAATTGAATAGTTCAAACCTATCCATAACCGTTTGGTTATGGATACTCCACCTTGCCGTAGGCCTTGCCGACTTCGCGCAGCGCGTCGACACACCATTGCGCCGCCCGGGACAGCGGCAGCGCCGGGTTGCTGCAAATGCCCACGGAACCGCCGGGTTCGCGGATCCCCAGTTCCAGCTCGCGCAAGTCACCACTGTGCAGATCCTGTTGAACGGCATCGAAAGGCGCGATCCAGATGGCATCGCTGCACTGCACATAGCGGCGGCTCAACGTCAGGGACAGGGTTTCCAGGCGTTGGCGCGGCGGGCTGATGCCGCACTGCACGAACAGGCTGTCAGCAAACTTGCGAATGGTGGTTCCGGCCAGCGGCAGGACCATGGGGTAGTTTTCCAGGCTTTCGCGCTGCAGCTGTGCGTGCAGCAAGGGGTGATCGCGGCGCACCACCAGGGTCATTGATTCGCTGTACAGGTGCTCGAAAGTCAGGCCCTGGATTTGTGGGCTGTCGGTCATGCGGCCGACCACCAGATCCAGTTCGCCAACCCGCAGTTGCGAGAGCAGATACGCGCTGGGGCCGGTCATGACGCTGACGATCAACGCCGGATGGCGCTCATGCAGACGGCGCACCACTTCCGGCACCAACAGGCTCTCGACGGTCGAGAGCACGCCCAGCCTGGCCGTTACCGGCTCATGCTCCCCGGACCGCAGGCTGTTCACCCCTTCGCGCAACGATTGCACGCTGGGCCCGGCAAAACGCAAAAAAGCCACACCCGCCTCGGTCAACGCCGCGCCGCTTTTGCTGCGCAGGAACAACTGGGTTTCCAGCAGGCTTTCCAGTTCCTTGAGGGTCTTGGACAAGGCTGGCTGGCTGATCGCCAACTGATCCGCAGCGCGCGCCAGACTGCCCTGGCGTGCGACTTCAAGAAAGCACACCAGGTGACGGAATTTGATGCGGGTGTCGATGTTCAATGCGTATTGCCTTGCTCAAAGGAGCTGCCAGCCAGCATAAAGCAGCTTAGCCGAGTGAGCACCGCTCCCACAGCTATGGGTTTCTCCATTGGGGGTTTCTCCAGTGACTTACCGAGTACCACGAAACGCCCTCGGCGAGCTGCCGGTGAAGCGTTTGAAGAACCGCGAGAAATACGCCGGTTCCGAAAACCCCAGCCGGTCCGAGACCTGATTGATCGTCAGGGTGGTGTACACCAGATCGCGCTTGGCTTCCAGCAACAGGCGCTGATTGATGATCTGCAATGCCGATTGATCGGTGAAGCGTCGGCACAGGCTATTCAAGTGCGCGGCGCTGATGCTCAGCTGCGCCGCGTACCGTTCGATGGACCAATGCTGCCGAAAATGCTCACCCACCAAGCGACTGAAACCCTGCAAGTGTTCACGACCGCGCTCCGGGGCGGGCACTTGCGCACCGGATAACCCGAGGCTGCGACGATCCAGCCAGATCGACAGCATGCTGATCAGCGCGTGCAGCATCGTGTCCCTGCCGGGTCGGTGCTCTGCGTATTCATCGCTGAGGGCGGCGAAAAGCGGGTCCAACTGCTGGCGCTGCTCGTTATCGACGGGGTGGCACTGGGCAAGATTCAACGCCGCAGTCGCCAGCGCTGCGTTCAACTGCTCTGCCAGCGGCTGCGCCAGGCTGAGGATGTAACCCTCAATATCCGGGGCAAAGCTGAAGCGATGCACGCTCAGTGCCGGAATGACTTGTAACACGGCGCTCTGCACCTGCCGCGTGGCACCTTCGACCTGCAGAGTGGCCTGACCCGATTGCACGTAAAGCAGCTGCACCAGGTCGCTATGAGAATGGGTCTGGATTTCCCACCCGTGCAACTGGCTACGCTCCGGGATCGACTCGCAATGCAGCAAATCCGGCGTCGGCCAGAGCGTGGTTTCGCCGTACAGCTTGAACACTGGGACTGATCTGCCTGCCATGACCCGCCCTCCACCACCCATGAAAAATCCAGAAGATGCTACGGATAATGGCTTCTTATCGCTGCACAGGCCATTAAAAATACAGAACAGACAAAAACAACAAACAAAAAGGTACCCGTCATGAAAACCCAGGTCGCCATTATTGGCTGCGGGCCCTCCGGGCTGTTGCTCGGTCAATTACTGCAGCGCGCCGGTATCGACAACGTCATTGTCGAGCGCAAAGACCCCGAACATATCCTCTCGCGCATTCGTGCCGGGGTGCTGGAACAAGGTACCGTGGACTTGCTGCGCGAAGCCGGCGTCAGCGATCGGCTGGACAGCGAAGGCCTGATCCACGATGGCTTCGAGCTGGCCTTCGACGGACGCACCGAACGCATTGACCTGGCGGGGCTGACCGGCGGCAAGCGGGTCACGGTCTACGGCCAGACGGAAGTCACCCGCGACCTGCTTGAGGCCCGCGCCGATGCAGGGGCGCAGAGTTTTTTCAATGCCGCCGACGTACAGCTCCATGACCTGAAAAGCGCCGCGCCCTACCTGACTTTCGAACACGAAGGGCAAAAGTTGAGGCTCGATTGCGACTACATCGCCGGCTGCGACGGCTTCCATGGTGTATCCCGTCAGTCGATTCCGGCCGAGGCACTGAACATCTTCGAACGTGTCTATCCATTTGGTTGGCTTGGGGTGCTGGCAGACACTCCGCCGGTCAACGAAGAATTGATCTACGCCCGGCACGAGCGAGGGTTTGCCCTGTGCAGCATGCGCTCGCCGACCCGCACCCGGTATTACGTCCAGGTAGATGCAGCCGAAAAGCTCGACGACTGGTCGGATGAACGCTTCTGGGACGAGCTCAAACAGCGCCTGCCCGGCCCGGTCGCCGAGCGCCTGATCACCGGGCCATCCATTGAAAAGAGCATTGCCCCGCTGCGCAGCTTCGTGGTGGAGCCAATGCAATACGGACGTCTGTTCCTGCTCGGAGATGCGGCGCACATTGTCCCACCCACCGGCGCCAAGGGATTGAACCTGGCGGCCAGCGACGTCAATACGCTGTACCGGATCCTGCTCAAGGTGTATCGCGAAAGCCGCAGTGAACTGACCGAGCGCTACTCGCAAATCTGCCTGCGCCGGGTCTGGAAAGCTGAACGCTTTTCCTGGTGGATGACCTCAATGTTGCACAGCTTCAAAGACAACGATCCGTTCAGTCAGCGCCTGCAGCAAACCGAGCTGGATTATTTTGTGAGCTCGGAAGCGGGACGCCGCACCATTGCCGAAAACTACGTCGGGTTGCCGTTTGAGGAGGTGGACTGAGGATATCAATCCAATATCACCTGAAAGCCGCTCTGCACTGCAAAGCAACTGAAAATCAAGGGAAATTCCGTATTTCGGTCGCTGTTCATTTCCTGATCATTGCCCGAATAGCGCAGCCCATAAGGCGTTGCCGAAGTTATCCACAGACATACCCCCACTTTCCGTGGACAACTTTCTTGAGTGATAGACCCAAGTCGGCCGGACAGCGCGTGGAACCGACTTTAGCGGGCAAGAGGCCGGGACAGGCGCTGAATATTTCCCCAATCAACAGCTGCCTTCCCGGCTCAAGCCGGTCCCACGCGCAGACCTGTGTGCTACCGCGGCAAATACCGCAACCACACCCCACCACCTTCCTGAACCTCGGCGCTGGTCAATTTCAGGTAGGCCGGTTGCTTCCAGGCCTGGGCAGGCACTTCAAAAGAAGCCGGATGCTCGCCTCGGCCATCGATCAATGGCAGCACCAGCACACTGACTTCATCCACCAGGCCGGCATTCAGGAACGAGCCGCTGACGTGAGGCCCGCCCTCGACAATGATCCGCTTGCGCCCCAGCTCACTGGCCAGCACCTGCACCACCTTGGCCAGATCAATCTCGGTCTTGCCGCCAAACAGGTAGGACACGTTGATGGATTGCAGGTACGCCAGGTAATCGTCCTCGACCGCTTCGCTGACCACTTCGACCACGTGTGAGCCCAGCGCCTGATTGCTTTTCCAGGCGACTTTACCGTGGGGGTCGATAGAGACGGCGTAACTGTCGGCGTTGCGATCAGCGAAGTGATGAGTGCGCGGCAGCGGCGACTTCGCCAGCCCGCGGGGGTAATCGTCGCCGTGGGCGATTTCCTGCATGGTCACGCGGCCGCAAATCCAGGCATCGAAGTCAAAGGTTTTGGCCAGCGCTTCGTAAAGCTCGCCCGCCGCATTCTTGAAAGGCCGCTCCCAGCCGTCGGTCAGGGCATGACCATCAAGGGACGACATCATGTGGCAGATGACATAAGGCTTCATGCAAGGCTCCGGGTCGGTTCGAGCCATTCAAAATGGCGTTGTATTAACCGACCCGTTGTGCTTGTTGATAGTTCGATTTCTTGACGGCCCGTACCTTGAACTCACACCCGTTGGTTTGAGTAAAATCTATCTGTGGGAGCGAGCTTGCTCGCGAAGAGGCCATGCCACCCGGAAGTTATTTATCGCCTGGAATACAGCCTTCGCAAGCAAGCTTGCTCCCACAGGTTGTGCCTTGCAGTTAACTCCCTTTAAACCTTGAACTTACCTACCATGGTTTGCAGATGCACGCCCAGGCGTGCCAGTTCAACACTGGACGCGGCCGTCTCTTCGCTGGCGGCGGAGGTCTGTTCAGAGATGTCGCGCACGTTGAGTACGCTGCGGTTGATCTCCTCGGCCACCGCGCTCTGCTGTTCGGCAGCGGCGGCGATTTGCTGGTTCATCGACTCGATGGACGATACCGAACGCGTGATGCTCTCCAGCGATGTTCCCGCACGGCGGGTCAGTTGCACGCTGCTGTCGGTCAACGCCCGGCTGTTTTCGAGGATGGTCGCGACCCGCTTGGTGCCGGTCTGCAAGCCGCTGATCAGGCCTTCGATCTCTTCGGTAGAGGTCTGGGTACGCTGGGCCAGGCTGCGCACTTCATCAGCTACCACCGCGAAACCGCGCCCGGCCTCACCGGCCCGTGCCGCTTCAATCGCGGCGTTGAGAGCCAGCAGATTGGTTTGCTGGGCCACCGCCTTGATCACGTCCAGCACGCTGCCGATCTTGTCGCTTTCAGTCTGCAAGTCGTTCATGGCTTCGGTGGAATGGCCCACCTCATCGGCCAGACGCTCGATCTGCTGCATCGCCTGGGTCACCACTTCATCGCCCTGCTTCGCCTCGCGGCTGGCATTGACGGCCGCTTCGGAGGCGTCCTCGGCATTGCGTGCGACTTCCTGCACCGTCGCGGTCATTTCATTCATGGCCGTGGCCACCTGGTCGGTCTCGACCTTCTGGCTGTTGACCCCGGCGCTGGTCTGCTCAGTGACGGCAGACAATTGCTCGGCAGCGCTGGCGATCTGCACGACACCGTCGCGGATACCACCGATCAACTGACGAAGGTTGACAGTCATGCGCTGCATGCTGGTTTGCAACTGGCCCAGTTCATCACGACGGGTCACGACCACGTCCTGGCTCAAATCGCCAGCCGCCACCAACTCGGCATTGCGTAAGGTCTGCATCAGTGGCCCGACGATCAGGCCGGTGATCACCCACGCCGCAAGGACGCCGAACAGCAACGCCGCCAGCGTTGCGCCGCTCAGCAACAGATTGGCCTCATGTACATCGTTGGTACGCAGCACGATCTGGTTGGCCGTCATCTGCTTGCTGGCGTCGAGCAAACGGGTCACGTCGTCGGTGAGTGCGATCTGCACTTGTGCGGCCTTGTTCACGCTATCGGTGAACTGGCCCACCGCTGTGCGAAACGCCACCAGCGACTGATCAATGCCCTGGGTCGCCTGCGGTGCGAACTGAGTGAGGTTCTTCAGGTTATTGCGCGCCGCATCAATCGCTGCCAGCGCAGCAGGCAGATACTCGGACTTGGCGCTGTAGATGTACGTCTGGGTCTGGGAACGCGCCTGTTGAATGAGGCGTTGCTGAGTCGTCATCGCGCGAGCATCAGCGTCGGATTCGCGCCCCTGATCCTGGAGTTTCTCCAGATCGAGCGTCATCGTCTCAACCTGAGCGTTGATGGCAGCGCGTGCCGCATCACGGCCCTGGGTAGCCTGCACAAACTCATTGAAGTGGGTCTTGTAGATGCCGACGGCACCGCTCACCTCGCCAATCAACCCCAGACTTGCGCCCGTGGTAAACAGGGTTTTCATCTTGTCGGTCTGAGCCTGCAGTTTGCCCAGTGTGGTGGTGACGTTGGTGGCGCGCTCGGTGTCCGGGTTGAGCATGTAGCTCAGGCGGGCAATCCGCAGATCCCGGGCCTGCTCATTGAGCAGCGAAATCTCCGCGACCTTGTCGCCACGCTCTGCCAGCGATTGCAAACCCGACCAACCGGTGAAGGCAATCAGGCAGGTCAATATCAGCACCAGGGCGAAACCCAGTGAAAGTTTCGCTTTGACACTGATATTGGCGAGTGTTTTGTTAACCGCTGTGAGCATAAAAACCGTCCCGGATTGATTCGAAGGTGTGAGGGCGACCTTGCTCTCTTGGACGCACATCCATAATGCGTGGCATCAAAGTGACATCATTGTAGCGAAAACGTTTCAGCCACCGGAACAAATCGGCCACGCACGGCCAGGCCGGTGACCTGATGCATCCGGCGCAGCGGCTTGATTCAAGAGGGGTTGCCGGGACAAGACAGCCCGGCAGAGGGATTCATTGCAAAACGTTTCTAGACCGACGCTACGACGCGAGCATGCAAGTCCAGCGTTGTGCCAATCAGGCGGGCGAAGATTTCCAGCGTCTGAATCAGATCAGGGTCATCGAGCTTGGCTGGCAACGGGTCAAGCCCGCATAGCGTGCCGAAGAACGAGCCGTCACTGAGCATGATCGGCAGCGACAGATAGCTTTCGAACCCATAGAGCTTGGGCAGCGGATGGTCCTTGAAGCGCGGGTCATCGCTGACGCAGGAAATCACCACCGCTGAACGGTCCCTTCGGACCTCGTTGCAAATGGTCAATTCAATAGCCAGTTCGTCACCGGGGCCGACAC
The DNA here is from genome assembly GCF_900601905.1 of Pseudomonas viridiflava. Lineage (GTDB taxonomy): Bacteria > Pseudomonadota > Gammaproteobacteria > Pseudomonadales > Pseudomonadaceae > Aquipseudomonas. The sequence continues at coordinate 94,411 of NZ_UWFA01000383.1, read as the reverse complement.
CAAAATGGATCTCATCGTCCACCGCACAGGCGACCCAACGCTGTTCCGTTACCTTGGCGATGGCGGCGAAACGCAAATGCGTCAGCCGCGTCATCAGCCGCAAAATGTCAGAGGTCGACTCGACTTCGGCGATAGCCGCTATTTCAGCCGCACTCAATAGGATTGCTGTCACGTCTTTTATCACTCGAAGGGGTCGATTACGCCACATTGTGAGGCCTGGGTCACAAAACCCGTGCCACCCGGCATCCTACGTGCGGGCCCTCTTTCCAGCAACAGCCGCCTTGTCACACCGGCTGGACGGTTTGGCAGCGCTACTGACCAAGGGCAATGCCGAGGTTTTTGCAGGCGCGCACAAGCGGCATCAGGCTGCGAATGGGGTTTTGCAAGGACGTCTTGACCTGCCTACCGCCGCTCTTCCCGGATAAACGGCTCCCCCAATGCTCCGGGCTGGCTACCCGAGCCCTGGTTCGATCCGCGCATGCCCATGGCGACCCAGATCATGACCAGCAACGTAACGGCATAGGGCGTCATCAAAACGAAGTACTGAGGCAAGCGGATCCCGGTGGAGGCCAGTTGCGGGATCAGTGCTTCAATGCAGCCGAACAGCACCGCACCGGCCAGGGCGCGCCAGGGTGACCAACGAGCGAAGATCACCAGCGAGACGGCAATCCAGCCGCGACCGCCGGTCATGTCGGCGATCCACATTTTGGTGCTGAGCACCGAGATGTAACCGCCCGCCAGGCCGATCAGTGCGGCACCGGCCAGAATTGCCGCCAGTCGGTAACCGAGCACGGAGATACCTGCCGCGTCCGCCGCTTGCGGGTTTTCACCCACCGCCCGCAAGCGCAGGCCTGCGTTGCTGCGATACAGAAACCAGACCACGGCGAAGAAAATCAGCGGCGTGAGGTAAACCAGCGGATTCTGGATGAACACCTTGCCAATCAACGGCAGCTCGGACAGCGGCCAGAGCGCCACCGCCGACAAGCCCGTCACCGGATGGTTGGTCCATTCCAGCAGGGTGCCGAGCAATCCCGTCAGCCCCTGGCAGAAGAACACCAGCGCCAGCCCGGCGATGACCTGATTGATGCGCATCACCAGCACCATCAGGGCGAACAGCAAGGACACCACGCTGGCGGCAAGCATCGCCAGGACCAGCGAGATCATCGGTGTGCCAAAGCTCAACTGCGCGCCGATGCCGACCAGCGCACCCACCAGCATCAAGCCTTCGGCTCCCAGCGCCAGGACGCCTGCGCGCTCGGTGAGGATCAGCCCCAAAGCGGCGAGTGCGAACGGTACGGCGAAGTCCGGGGAATTGCCCAGCCAGTTGGCGATCATGTCCATTACTGCTCTGCCTTCTGAATCACGCACATGCGATGGCGAATGAAAAAATCCGACGAGGCCACGCAAATCACCAGGATGGCCTGGATCAGTTGCACCATGGAAAACGGTATCTGGTAGAACACCTGCAAGCTGCGTCCGGCCACGAACAGCAGCGCCACCAACAGCGCGACGATGGTGGCGGCGAGCGGGTTATTGCGGGCCAGAAAGGCGATCAGAATCCCGGAAAAGCCATAGCCCTGATAGAACGACTGGGTCAGGCGCCCTTCCTGCCCGGCGGTGACGATAAACCCGGCGATACCCGCCAGCGCACCGGAAAGCAGCACCGTGCCGATGATCATTTTGCCCACGGGCACGCCCACTGCCCCGGCCACGCGGGGGTTGGCATCGACGAAACGCAAGTACAGACCCGCCCGGGAAATACCGATGAACCACAACGCGAACAGGGTCACGATGATCGCCAGGACGATTGCCGCGTTATAGCCGTCGAGCAGATCCGGCAACCGCTCAAAACTGCGCAAGGCTGGCGAGTACGGAAAGTTGTCGCGCGGGTCTTTCCAGCTGCCGTACAGCAGATGCAGCAGAAAGTTGGCTGCGATGTAATTGAGCATCAGTGTCGAGATGATCTCGTTGACCTTGAGCCGCAATTTGAGCAGCACCGGGGCCACCGTCCAGAGCATGGCGCAGACCATTGCCGTCGCCAGCATCAACGGCAAGCGAGTCGATTCAGGGCCGACTTCGAACAGCGAGATGGCGGTCGCACCGATGCCGCCCCAGATCATCTGGCCTTCCAGCCCCAGGTTCCAGAAGCGCGCACGAAACGCCATGCATCCGGCCAGTCCGACGAGAATCATCGGTGCCGCCTGAAACAGCACCGCCTTGAAGTTCTGTGGGTCGAGTACCGTCAAGACCACGAATTCATTGAGCAGCTCGGTGGCCGGTACACCCGCGCCCACCAGAATCACCGCCGAAATACCCAGCCCGACCAGCAGCGCCAGGCCGATGATCAGTGCCTGCCAGTGCCAGGCCAGTTGCTGGCGGATTTCCAGGGTGTAACGCCGGGCCAGCAGTGGTTGGCGTCGGGCTCGGGTGGGCACAGCAGATTGCCCGATTGCTTGGGTTGTAAGGTCAGTCATGACTCACCATGGCCTTGCCGATGGCCTGGCGGTCTGCCGGGCATTCGAATTCTGCGACGATGCGGCCGCTGTTCATGACGCCGATGCGGTCTGCCAGCATCAGCACTTCATCCAGGTCTTCGCTGATCACCAGCACCGCCGCACCGGCAGCGCGTGCCGCACGCAGCCGTGCATGCACTGCAGCCGTGGCCTTGGCGTCCAGGCCGCGACTGGGGCTGTGCACCAGCACCAGCTGTGGATCGCGGCTGAATTCCCGGGCGATCACCAGTTTCTGCGCGTTGCCCCCGGACAGCAGAGCCGCTTTCTGTTGCAAGGAGCGCACGCCCTGAACGTCGAACGCGCTGATGGCCTCGGTGGCGTCCTGTTCCATACGTTTGCCGCGCAGCCGAAAGAACGATCCATAGCGCCCGCTGTGAATCTGGCCGATGCCGAAGTTCTCAGCCACCGACAGCGAACCGGCCAGCGCTGCGCCGTAGCGATCAGCGGGGATGCACGCAATGCGCAGATCACGCCTGCGCTCGGCAGGCGCGCCACACAAATCGCCAAACCCTTGCAGCAGCATTTCACCTTCCACGGCCTGAGGCAGGCCCATCAACGCGTTGGCCAGTTCGCTCTGACCATTGCCGCCGACCCCCGCAATGCCGTAGATCTGCCCGGCGTGCAAGGTCATGTCGACCCCCGCCAACGGCCCCTGACCCGGCGGCGAGCGCAGGTTACGCAGCGTCAGCCGTGCCTCACCCGCTGGCGCCCTGGCCTGCTCGCCCGCAGCTTGCGACTCACCCACCGTAAGCCGCACCAATTGCTCCACCGAAACGGTCTTGGGGTCGAGGGTTTCCACGGTCCGGCCGCCGCGCATGACCGTGACCCGATCGGCGTAACGCTTCACGTCGGACATCTTGTGGGTGACCAGAATCACCGCCGCGCCCTGGCGGGCAAACGACTGCACGGTGGTCAGCAGGCGTTCAGCCTCCTGATCGGTGAGCACGGCCGTGGGCTCGTCAAGAATCAGGATCCGCGCGCCAGCCAGCAGGACCTTGAGGATTTCCACCCGCTGCTGCTCGGCAATCGACAGGTTCTCGATGGTTTGCCGGGGATCAATGGCAAAGCCCAGTTCCTGAGCCTTGGCGCTGATCTGCTGTTCAAGGACCAGCAGCCGCTTGCTGTAGCTGCCCTGCCCCGGCGAATCAGTCAGGCCGAGCAGAATGTTCTGGGCGACGGTAAACGGCCGTACCAGTTTGAAATGCTGATGAACCATGCCGATACGATGACGGCTGGCGTCCTTGGGGCCGCCAAGCCGCACCGGGTTGTCATCAATGAGCAGCGACCCGCTCTGCGGCGCATACAATCCGGCGGCGATATTCATCAGTGAAGACTTACCGGCGCCGTTCTCGCCAAGCAACGCATGCACCTCACCCCACTTGCCGGTGAAATGCGCGTCAGTCAGGGCCTGAAAGCCGTCGAATGATTTGCTGATGCCGGTGAGTTGGATCGCGCTCGCCTGACTCATTGCTGGGAGGCCACGCCTTTGACAAACCAGTCCATTTTCCACAAGTCGCCGTCGGACATATGGCTGCCAGCCGCAATACGTTCTTTGCCGTCGCGATCACTCATCGGGCCACTGTAGATGATCTTTTCTCCGTTCATAAGCTCTTCGCGGGCCAGTTCGATCTTCTTTTTGTTCTCCGGCGAAATGCGCTCGCCAGCGGTCAGGGTGATATCGGTGCCGCCCTGCTCCATGGACAGCAACGCGCCATTGGGGTTGGGTACCCAGTTACCGGCAATGACCTTTTTCAGCTCAGGGCCGAGAAAGCGGTCCCAGACCCAGGCCGATGAACAGATGGTGGCCTTGGGCGCGAACTCGCTCAGGTCGCGATGGTGACCGGTGCCCAAAACGCCGCGTTCCTGAGCGACAATCTGCGGGGTCGGGCTGTCCACGTGCTGGCCGATCACGTCGGCGCCGTTGTCGATCAGGGCCATGGCGGCGGCGCGTTCTTTGACCGGGTCGTTCCAGGCACCGGTGTAGATCACGTTGACGGTAGCGTTGGGGTTGATCTGTCGCGCGCCCAGCTCGAAGGCGTTGACGGTCCAGTTGACCTGGCCGAAGGGGTTGGCGGCGACGAAGCCCAGCTTGCCGGTTTTCGAAGCGGCGCCTGCCGCCATGCCGCACAGGTACTGGCTTTCATACGTGCGGCCATAGAAGGATTCCAGGTTCGGCGCTTTGGTGGTGCCCGAGCCATTGAGGAAGGCAATCTTCGGATACTTTTTCGCCAGCTCCAGGAAAGTGTCGGAGTAGCCGAACGCGGTCCCGATGATCACGTTGGCGCCCCGGGAAATCAGCCGATCAACGACGGGGGTAATGGCGGCAGCATTTTCCGGCACGCTTTCGACGTACTGAATTTTGGTGCCGAGCTCTTTTTCCAGCTTGACCCGGGACTCGTCAAACGCCTGAGTCCAGCCGCCGTCATTGCGAGGGCTGATGTAGACCATGGCAATCTTGGCCGGCTTTTCCAGGGTCAGGCCCTCTGCCGATGCGCTGTTCGCCAGCCCGAGCAATACCGCCGCAGCCAGGCTGTGCTTTAGAAATCTGTTGAGCATTGTTGATCATCCTGATGGTTGGCTAGCAAGAAACAGAGAGGGGATTCAAAGCATGAAATTGATACGGAACACGTTCTGCTCCGGATCCAGCAGCACGGCCTGGTACCAGTTGTAATACGTCAGGTAAGGTGCCTTGATCAGGGTCGCGCCCCTGGCCTGCGCCAGCGGCACCAGACGCTCGACCTCGGCCTGAGACGTGACGTCGATATTGAGCAGAAACTTCACCCCGACGCTGTCGGCATAGTCGCCAAGCCCCAGCAGTTCGTACGCTTGAGGGGCGTTGAAACCGATGCACGACTTGCCGGTGTCCAGGCCACGAAAGATCGGTGAGCGGATTGCCTCGATTTCCGCGAAGCCAAACAGCTGTGCGTAAAAATCGCTGAGGGCGACAATGTCGCGAGCGAACACATTGACGTAGGACAGGTTGTTCATCAGGCCACCTTGCTGCCGCCGAAGGTGGTCTGCTTGACGAATTTCGACAGCAGATGGTCGCCAGACGTGACCGGCGCATGACGAGGTTGTTGGCCCCCGGACAGGCAACCCGGCAGGCATTCGATCAAAGCGTCGTAGTTGGGCTGATGGAAAAACACCAGAGACTGGCGGCGGTTGTCGGTTTCACTTTCCAGCGGCGGATTGACCACCCGGTGCAAGGTGGAAATCCAGCGGTCATTGGTCCAGAGCATCATCAGATCGCCAATATTGACCACGAAACCGTCTTCGACATACGGCACCTCCACCCACTCCCCCGACTGATTGCGCACCTGCAAACCGCCCAGCGCGCTGTCTGGACGGACGATGGTCATGCTGCCGTAATCGGTGTGGGCGCTGGCACGCATCTGCCCGGCTTCAACCTGCGACTTGATGTCCGGGTAGCTCAGGCTGCGGAACATGCTGATGTGGCGGTCGATGGTCTTGTCGAAATAGTCTTCGTCCAGCTCAAGGGCCAAGGCAAAGATGCGCATCATCGACGCCGCCAGATCGCTCATCGCCGTGAAGTATTCGCGGTAGGCCTGCTGAAAACCCGGCAGCAGGGTTTCAGGGGGCCAGACGTTGGGCGCGAAATGAGAACCGGCGATTGCGTTGTGGTAGTAGTCGTCTTCCGGCACGTCGCTGGGGCCGATAGAGAAGGATTCTTTCAGATCCCCCGGGGCGCTTTCTTCCAGGGAATAGGACAGGCTTTCTTCAGCGATCGCGCTGTAGCCGCGCACCATCTCAGGGCTGGGCCGGTCGACTTTGCGCTTCTGGGCCAAGGGCAGATCGAAGAATGCACGAGTCAGGGTGGACACCCGCTGAATCAGCTCGGCAGGAATCTGGTGATGGGTGATCACCAGAAAACCAATGTCCTTGCAGGCCTGACTGACCTTGCGCGCCACGGCGGCCTTGCCCTCAGGCTCACCGGAAAAAAACGGTGCCAGATCGATGATGGGTACAGATTGCAGGGTCATACGACTCACTCCTCTCTCGACACGACATTGAATACGCACCGGTCGCCCGGCCTGAATGTGCGAAGGAGAAAAGCAGTAACTGTGCCAGTATCCGAATTGCTATGGCTTTCAGTGAGTTAACGATTTACCGGACTAAAAACAGATCAAATGGTCCGAAGCAGAGCACTTGGTTTGGGCGCGTTGGCACGAAAAGCGGGCATGAGGATTGGGGTGGGTCAATGGGGTTGATCGGGCAAGCGTCAGTCTGTGGGACGGGCTTTAGCCGGGAAGGCTGCATTTCAGACGCCGTTTACAGCCCCTATAAAGGCCTCTTCCCGGCTAAAGCCGATCCCAAAATGTGCATTGGAGGCCAACAGAGAATTCCCAAACCATCTCGCACTATGGCGGTGGGTCCGTTTCTTGAGCCCGCGGACGAATGCCATTGAGAATCAGCGCCTGGATGTTTTCCAGGGTCTGGGCAAAGAATTCAGGATCAGCAAGAGTCTTGCCGGTCACGGCATTGATCTGGCTGGCGAAGTCGGCGTAATGCTGGGTGGTGGCCCAGAGCGAAAAAATCAGGTGGTGCGGTTCCACCGGCGCCAGCTTGCCTGCTTCTATCCAGCCTTGAATCACGCTGACCTTGGCTTCAACGATATCCCGCAGCGGTTGCTCCAGCTCAGCGAGCATCAACGGCGCGCCTTGCATGATTTCGAGGCAGAACAGCCGCGACTCGGCGGGATGGTCGCGAGACAGTTCCAGCTTGACGCGGATGTAGTCGCTGATCGCATCGATCGGATCCTGCTCGGCACTGAAACCACGCAGCGGCTTGAGCCAGACATCCAGCAACTGGCGCAGTACGCTGGTGTAGAGCTCTTCCTTGCTGGCGAAGTAATAAAGCAGATTGGTCTTGGACACATCAGCCATGCTCGCCACTTGATCCAGGCTGGTGCCGTGCAGACCAAAGCGGGAAAAGATCTCCAGTGCCGCCTCCAGGATCACCGTGCGCTTGCCTTCGATCAGACGCAGACGCCGATTGACCGTCGAAGCACTGGCCGCCCGGGTGCCTTTGCCCTTCTCTGCAGGCTTGGCTTTGACGGTTTTCGCTGGGGGTTTGTTGTTCACGTTCACGACCGGATCTATCTGGAATACCGGGGCACTTTACCTTGTGTGGTGGGGATGGGGTAAAGAGTTGGCCTGGGGCAACGCGGTAAACCTGTGGGAGCGAAGCTTGCCCGCGACAAGGCTGGACGCGGTCTGGCAAGGGAACCACCTAAACCTGATCGCGGGCAAGCCTCGCTCCTACAGAGGCATGCTTTTGCCCCATCCCCGTGCACCGCGCACAAACCAAGTGCTCTAACCTAGACCAAATGGTCTGAAATAATCACCCCTCTCACATCAACTCCTTGTTTTAAAAAGACAATCAAAAACTGGCCTGCTTCATGCAAAACCCCTTGAGTCGGGTGCTACCGGGATGCTCGGGGCGCATTGTTCATAGATCGCATGCAAGAGGCCTACACATGGATATTGGAATCTTCATCCCCATCGGCAACAACGGCTGGCTGATTTCCAGCAACGCGCCGCAGTACATGCCCACCTTCGAGCTGAACAAAGAGATCGTGCAGAAGGCCGAGCATTACGGCTTCGAATTCGCGCTGTCGATGATCAAACTGCGCGGCTTCGGCGGCAAGACCGAGTTCTGGGAACACAACATGGAGTCGTTCACGCTGATGGCGGGCCTGGCGGCCGTCACCCGTCGCATCCATCTGTTCGCCACCGTCGCCACGTTGACCATTCCACCGGCCATCGTTGCACGCATGGCGTCCACCATCGACTCGATTTCCAACGGTCGCTTCGGAGTCAACCTGGTGACCGGCTGGCAGAAACCCGAATACGAGCAAATGGGCATGTGGCCGGGCGATGAATTCTTCTCGACCCGCTACGAATACCTGGCCGAGTACGCTCAGGTGCTGCGCGACCTGTGGAGCACCGGGCACTGTGACCTCAAGGGCAAGTACTTCACCATGAACGACTGCCGGGTCAGCCCCAAACCTCAGGCCGAGATGAAAATCATCTGTGCCGGGCAGAGCGAAGCGGGCATGGCGTTTTCTTCGCAGTACGCCGACTACAACTTCTGCTTTGGCAAAGGTGTGAACACGCCCATGGCCTATGCGCCGACGGCCGCCAAACTTATCGAAGCCAATGAAAAGACCGGGCGCAACGTCACGTCCTGCCCGCTGTTCATGATCATTGCCGACGACACCGACGAAGCTGCCCGGGCTCGCTGGGAGCACATCAAGGCAGGCGCCGACGAGGAAGCCATCGCCTGGCTCAGCGACAAAGGCGCGGCCGACAAGAGCCCCGGCTCGAACATGCGTCAGATGGCCGACCCGACCTCGGCAGTGAACATCAACATGGGCACGCTGGTGGGCTCATGGGCTTCGGTGGCGAAAATGCTCGATGAGGTATCGACCGTCCCTGGCACCCAGGGCGTGATGCTGACCTTCGATGATTTCGTCAAGGGCGTGGAAGACTTCGGGCAGAAGATCCAACCGTTGATGGCCTGTCGCCAACACCTCAATCTGCTCAAGGAATCCGCCTGATGAATGCACCTGCATCCGTGTCCGGCTACCTGCTGCCGGAGTCCCCCGCCGCTGCCCGCGAACTGCCCGCCCGGCCAGAAGCACTGAGCCTTAAAGCCAGTGAGACAGCACTGATCGTCATCGACATGCAGAACGCCTACTCCACTGCTGGCGGTTATCTCGATCTGGCAGGTTTTGATGTCAGCAGCACCGGCCCGGTCATCGCCAGCATTCAGAAAGCCCTGACGGCGGCGCGAGCGGCAGGCATTCAGGTGATCTTTTTCCAGAACGGCTGGGACTCGGACTATGTAGAAGCCGGTGGGCCCGGATCGCCTAACTGGCACAAATCCAACGCCCTGAAAACCATGCGCAAGCGTCCGGAACTGCAAGGTACGTTGCTGGCCAAGGGCGGCTGGGATTATCAGTTGGTGGACGAACTGCAACCCCAGCCAGGCGACATCGTATTGCCGAAAACCCGCTACAGCGGCTTCTTCAATACCAACTTCGACAGCGTGCTGCGCAGCCGTGGCATTCGCAACCTGGTGTTCACAGGCATCGCCACCAATGTCTGCGTGGAATCCACCCTGCGGGACGGTTTCTTCCTCGAATACTTCGGCGTGGTACTAGCCGATGCGACCCATCAGGCGGGCCCTGCGTTCGCGCAGCAGGCGGCATTGTTCAACATCGAGACGTTTTTTGGCTGGGTCTCCAGCGTCGATGAGTTCTGCAGCACTTTCCAGACCGTTTAATCCCCTTTCATTCGAGGCAACCCCATGAGCAAAAAAGCGATCATTCCAGCCGGTACCAGCAAACCCATCGCGCCGTTCGTACCCGGCTCCATGGCCGATGGTGTGCTGTATGTGTCCGGCACCCTGCCCTTCGACAAGGACAACAACGTGGTGCACGTCGGCGATGCCACGGCCCAGACCCGGCATGTGCTGGAGACCATCAAAAGCGTGATTGAAACCGCTGGCGGCACGATGGATGACGTCACCTTCAACATGATCATGATCAAGGACTGGGCCGACTACGCCAAGGTCAACGAGGTCTACGCCGAATATTTCGCCGGGGAAAAACCTGCGCGCTATTGCATCCAGTGCGGCCTGGTGAAACCCGAGGCGCTGATTGAAATCGCCAGCATCGCCCACATCGGCTGAGTCCGACGTACCCCTCGAAAGCAGACGCATGAACGCCTGCACTGGAGTCTTGCATGCATTACGAAATCCTCGGCAACCCGGCCAGCAACGCGCCGACGCTGGTCTTGAGTTCCGGGCTTGGCGGTTCCACCCGATTCTGGGCTCCGCAGTTGCCGGTGCTGGAAGAACAGTATCGCGTGGTGGTCTACGATCAGGCGGGCACTGGCCGCAGCCCGGCGATACTGGCAGAGGACTATTCGATTGCGAGCATGGCGGGCGAGCTGCTGGAGTTGCTTGATCGCATTGGCGTTCAACAGTGCCACTTCATCGGCCATGCGCTGGGCGGCCTGGTCGGCCTTGAACTGGCCCTGCAACGGCCGCAGTTGCTGCAAAGCATGGTTTTGATCAATGCCTGGAGCAGCCCGAACCCGCACAGCGCCCGTTGCTTTGCGGTGCGCAAACACCTGCTGCGCGACAGCGGCCCGGCCGCGTATGTACAGGCCCAGGCACTGTTTTTATACCCCGCCGACTGGATCGCCGAACACAGCGCGCAGCTGGCAGAAGACGAAGCCCATGCACTGGCGCACTTTCCTGATACCGACAATCTGTTGCGGCGGATTGCAGCATTGCAGGCGTTCGATATTGAAGATCGCCTGGCCAGCATTCAAACCCCGACGCTGCTGATCGCCAACCGCGACGACATGCTGGTGCCGTGGCAGCGTTCGCAACATCTGGCCGACACGCTCGCTGCGGCTGAATTAGTGCTGCTCGAATACGGCGGCCATGCGTCAAGTGTCAGCGATGTAGAGCCCTTCAACCGTGTACTGCTTGACTATTTAACCCGCCAGTCATCGGCCAGCCAGGCCTGAACGGAGATACCCCCATGCAAGCTTGCGAACTGCTCGCCGTGGCCCAGACGCTGCTGCCCATCGCCCAACAGGACTACCGTGACGCCATGGCCAGCCTGGCTGCGGCAGTCAACGTGGTCACAACCGATGGCCCCCATGGACGCTGCGGCTTCACCGCTACCGCGGTGTGCAGCGTGACCGATTCTCCGCCGACCCTGCTGGTGTGCCTGAATCGCTCGGCGTCGGTGCATGCCGCGCTGACCGCCAACGCGTCGTTGTGCGTCAACACCCTGAGCCACGAGCAGCAGGCGCTGTCCAATTTGTTCGGTGGCAAGACGCCGATGGCCGAGCGCTTCGCCGCCGCGCAATGGGCCACCTGGGTGTCCGGTTCACCGGTGCTGGAAGGTGCCGCGGCCTCGTTCGATTGCCGGGTGAGCCAGACCGTGAGCGTCGGCACCCATGACATTCTGTTCTGCGAAGTGCTGGCGTTGAGTCGCCAGAAGGAAGCGGCGGGGCTGGTGTATTTCGACCGGGCTTATCATGGGGTTGGTTGATGTGGGATCGGCTATAGCCGGGAAGGCAGTTTATCTGACGCTAGAACTGCAGGGATTGTAAGGGCCTCTTCCCGGCTAAGGCCGGTCCCACGACAGCCATCGACTTCAGAGCACTGCTACTCAACCCGCTTGATCGACACCACTTCGAAATATTTGTACTTCTCTTTGGCCGCCGCTTTACGGGCTTCCTGCTCGGCGTCGAAGGTGCTCAAGGTTTTTGCTTCGTGGACAAACAGCGTTTCCTCGCCCTCGAATACCTTGGTCACCCGTAACGTGACAACCAGCGCCGGAGACAGACGCTTGGTTTTCGGCTTGGGCGCAGGCGCGGCTTTCACTACCGGCTCAGGTGCTGGCTCAGGCTCGGCCACGGGTTCAGGGGCCGGTTCAAACGCGGGCTCAGGCTCAGCGGGGGTTGCTGGTGCCGATGAAGGAACATCCAGACCCAACGCACGGCGCATATCGTCTTCGGTCAACCCAGTGCTCATGTGCAGCTTTCTCTATGTCAGTGATCAATGGGCGCGATGATCAACAGCCGCGACGGAAAAAACAAGCCCGTGATAAGCCATCGCCCAAGATCCGCCCGCAAAGCCCCTGTGTAGAGACGTCGGCCATCGGTTCGTGACAACCGCTCCCCCGTCCACTAGATTAGGCGCCCCGAAAAGACCCGTGGCTTTTCGCGCCTCAAACCTGAAATAGTGAAATTCAATGCTCGACTCCCAGACAAACGAATCCGTGACCTCTTCCAAGCTGGAGTATGAAAACTCCATCGGTCTGTCCCAGCACGCGCCGCAGGCCAAGACCATCAGCGAGATGGTCCTGGATGCCTTCCAGACGGCCAAGGAAAGCGAAGAAATTCGCCAGTTGCGCGCCGCCATCCGCCAGGCGCAGGACGACCTCGACGACGACCAGGCTTACGAGCTGATGGGCGAACTCAAGCGCCTCAAGGACGCCGAAGCCGCTGACAGCGCTGCCCTTGCGGACTTGAGCACGCAGTTCCCGATCAGCCGGATTCTGTCCAGCTACAAGGACGATCCGGCCTTTCAGGAGCTGGTCTACAGCCTCGCGCTCAAGGTGCTGAACCACACGCATCAGGCGATCAGCAACCCCAGCGCCGGCAAGAGCAAGACCGCCCGCGCCAAGAAGGAAGCCGAGGTTTACACCATCAGCAAGGACGGCCAAAGCGTCAGCCTGCCCCTGCGCACGCCGCGCTCCAGGCTCAACGTGGATCGCCAGGCGCTCGAGTTCCTCGGTTTCACGTTTGTCGGAGAAGGCGACGAGGCAGAATTGCAAAGCGAGACCTTTACCGACAGCGAAGGCACTGAACTGCCGGTGACCCGCAAGAACATCGTCACCGCCTTGCAACAAGGCAAGGCGTTTGAGGGTTACAGCATCGCTTGACCGGATGCTGTGGGACCGGCTTTAGCCGGGTAGAGGCCGAGGCATGCGCTGCACATGTGTTGCCAGAAATGCCGCCTTCCCGGCTAAAGCCGGTCCCACAACACTGTGCAGTGCATGCCGGCTTGGAGCTCCCATCGTCTGGCGCTAACTCGCCATGGTCGCCGCCTGATTACCGCCCTGCTCAGCGATGGCAGTCAGTTTTTCATCTGCGGATTTTTCCTCGGTGAGCGTCTCGCCCAACAGCTTCGCCGCATCCTTCATTCCCAGCTGCTTGGCCATGGCGATCAAGGTGCCATAAGCGGCAATCTCGTAATGCTCGACCTTCTGGCAGGCGCCAATCAGTGCGGCGTCCAGTACCTCGCCCTTCTCTATCTCGTCGAGCAATTCCTTGCTCTCCTCCACCAGCCCCTCCATGGCTGCGCATTTCATGCGTTTGAGCTTGAGTCCGCCCTGCTCCACCAACTGATCGATCCGCTCGATCTGCCCGTAGGTCTCTTCCAGATGCGACTCGAAAGCTTCTTTGAGCAGCGGGTTGGTAGACGCCCTTGCCAGGCGCGGCAAGGCTTTGGTGATCTGTTTTTCCGCGCTGTAAACATCGGACAGCTCATGAATGAACAGATCGTCAACCGTGGTTCGTGTAGATGTCCTGGCCATGTCGGCACCTCATTGAAAAGTGATGGTTCGATGGACTGCTGACCGTTGCGAAAACCACGCCTGCATGACGCCACGGTCAGTTCTGTGGATCGAAACCCACGCCAGCCGTTCCGGCCAGTTGCTGTACATGCCGACGAAATGCCTGAACCCACCCTGCCACCGTTTGTACACATCGTGCTGCGCGCCCTTCAAGAAGCCCGCCGCGCCGCCGATAGCCGGATACCACAAATACAATTAGAAGCACTTGTACGTCACTGCCAAAACCACCCTCGGCACAGGCCTGGGGCGTGAGCCAGAACTGCAATCGGAGCGTTGATGAATATCAAACAGAAACTGACGTGGGCATTTGCGGTTATCGCGTGTCTACCGATCATTGTCGTGGCCAGCATCGTGGTCATCAATTTGCGCAGCGATGCGACCAAGGGCTTTGTCGACAGCAGTGGACGGGAGATCCGTCAGGTCGCCAATGCCATGCAACTGTTCTTTGACGGCATCAGCCAGAACGTCGAATACCTCGCGGCCAACCCGTTGGTGACGGGCGCGGGCACCGGGCTGAAAAGCTTCATGACCCCGGCTGAGCAGAAGGCTCCGCAATCTGAGACTGACAAGAGCATCATTGCCCTGTTCAACCGAGTGGGCGTCAGCCACCCTGCCTACGCTTACATTTCTTACGGACTGGCCAATGGCAGCTATGTGCCATGGCCGGACGGCCAGAATTTCGGTGATTACGACCCACGCGTGCGCCCGTGGTACAAGGCCGCGCTGGCCAACCCTGGCAAAGTAGTACGCAGCGATGCCTACTATTGGGCGGCGGACGACGCGGTCATGGTTAACACCGGGCGCACCATTTCCAACGGTCTGGGCAACCCTGGCGGCGTGGTGGGCATTGACGTGACCCTCAAGCAACTGACCAGCATCGTCAAACAGATCAAGCTGGGCGAAAGCGGTTACCTGATGCTGCTGGAAAAAAGCGGCAACATCCTGGTCGACCCTCGCAAACCCGAGCACAACTTCAAGAAGATCGCTGATCTGGGCGCGGGCTATGCCGAACTGGCCAAGGTCAGCAGCGGGTTGGTCGAAGTCGAACTCGATGGCGAGCGCTACATGGCCAACGTATTCCCTTCCGAGCAACTGGGCTGGAACTTCATCGGTTTGATCAAACAGGATGAGGTCATGAGTTCGGCCACGCGCCTGACCTGGCTGATTGGGGTGATCGCCGCGGTCCTGGCGCTGGTGTTCGCGATTATCGGCGCCAGCTTCGCTTCGCTGATCGTGCGGCCGATCCGCAGTGTGGCCAGCGGTCTGGAAGGCATTTCTCAGGGTGAAGGCGACCTGACCCACAACCTGGATGTGCGCGGCAACGACGAAACCGCCCAACTGGCCAACTGGTTCAACAAATTCCTGGCGGCCATTCGCAACCTGATCCAGAGCATTGGTCAGGCGGCGCACAAGATCCTCGACACCTCCACCAGCTCGACCCAGGTGTCGAACAACATGGCCGACGCCGCCGGGCGCCAGCGCGAAGCCGTGGACATGGTTTCCACCGCGTTCCACGAAATGGTCGCCACCGCCAACGAAGTCGCCCGCTCCTGCAGCCAGGCCGCTGACTCGGCCGATAACGGTCAGCGCCAGGCCCGTGAAGGCCAGCGCCAGATCGACGACGCTGTCGCCAGCGTTGATCAACTGAGCACGGAGATCTCCCAGTCTGCTACCGCCATGGTGCAGCTGGAAAAAGACAGCAACGCGATTCAGTCGATCCTCGACACCATCCGCTCCATCGCCGAACAGACCAACCTGCTGGCCCTTAACGCGGCCATTGAAGCGGCCCGCGCAGGTGAACAAGGGCGCGGGTTTGCCGTGGTCGCCGATGAAGTTCGGGCCCTGGCCAAGCGCACAGCCGATTCCACTGCCGAGATCGACAACCTGCTAGGTACGCTGGCACGCCGTACGTCTTCGGTCACCCAACAGATGAACGCCAGCCTTAGCGTGTCGCAGCAATCGGTGGAGAAAATCAGTCAGGCGCGCAGCAGCTTTGGCCTGATTCGCGAGTCGGTGGACGTAATTCGCGACATGAACACGCAGATCGCTACTGCCGCTGAAGAACAGCACCACGTGGCTGAAGACATCAACCGCCACATCAGCCAGATCCATGGCGATGCGCAGTTGGTGGCCGAGCTGGCAGAGTCGGCGCGAGCGGATTCGCGCAGCCTGGCGGCGCTGTCCAGCGAACTGGATGGGCTGGTCAGGCGCTTCAAGACCTGATCGCACCTCAAATGCTGTTCTCTGTAGGAGTGAGCTTGCTCGCGATGGCGTCGGGTCAGACGATTTATTCATAGACAAGACCCCATCGCGAGTGAGCTCACTTCCTACAGGACTCGGTTTCCTCCTGAATGCCGAAGCTGGCTCTTTTAACGACCGAAACATCCAGAAACATCCACCGACACACACAAATAGAAATAATTCCCGTTAGAGACGTTATACTGTAACGAATCAAACAGGAATGTCCGAAATGCCCCCTCGTAAAATGGTCTCATTTGCAGGCCTCGCTTTTGGTCTTTTGGCCGATGCCAGCTTCGCCGACGATCTACAGAAAACCTACGAACTGGACGCCACCACGGTCAATGCCGATTCCATCTATGAATCGGCCACCGGCCCGGTCAGCGGCTATCGCGCCACCCGATCGGCCAGCGCCACCAAGACCGACACCGCGATCAAGGACATTCCCCAGGCCATCAGCGTGATCCCTGCCAGTGTCTTGAACGACCTGGGTAGCCACAACGTGGAACGCGCCCTTGACTACGCGGGCGGTGTGTCCAAACAGAACAATTTCGGCGGCCTGACGCTCTACGAATACAGCATTCGCGGCTTCACCACGTCCGAGTTCTATAAGGACGGGTTCAGCGCCAATCGCGGCTACCCGACCACGCCGGACGCCGCCAACGTCGAGCGCATCGAAGTGCTCAAAGGCCCCGCCGCCAGCCTGTATGGCCGCGGTGATCCGGGCGGCACGGTAAACATCGTCACCAAGAAACCGCAAGCCGATGCCTTCACCACCCTGCAGACCAGTGCGGGCAGCTGGGATCGTTACCGCACGGCGCTGGACGTCAACGCCCCGCTCAATGACGACAAGACCCTGCTGTCACGGGTCAATCTCGCTGTGGAAGATAACAACAGCTTTCGTGATCACGTCGAGAGCAAGCGGGTCTTCGTCGCCCCGACCCTGAGCTGGCAACTGGACCCCGACACGCACCTGTCAGTAGAAACCGAGTTCGTGCGCCACAGCTCGACCTTTGATCGCGGCATTGTTGCGCCCAACAACAAGTGGAGTGGCATGTCGCGCCGGACTTTCCTGGGCGAGCCGAATGACGGGGATATCGATAACGACAACAACATGATTCAGGCGGCGCTGGAGCACCGTTTGAATGATGTCTGGTCGTTGCGTCTGGCCAGCCACTACAAGGAAGGCGAGCTGTCCGGTTATGCCTCGGAGAGCCGCGCATTGAACGCCGACGGCCATACCGTCAACCGCCGTTATCGCGAGCGGGACATGAACTGGCATGACAGCATCACCCAGCTGGAACTGCGCGGGCTGCTGGACATCGGTGGCCTGGAGCACCAAGTGTTGATCGGCACCGAATACGAGAACTACCGCAAGAACGAGCGCGTCACCACCACGGCCGGCAGCCCGTACGCCATCGACATCTACCAGCCGGTTTATGGTCAGGCCAAACCCAACGGCGTGCGCTCGGGTACTGACTTCTTTGAGCACGTGGAGAGCCAGGCGCTGAACCTGCAGGACCAGATCGTTTTCACCGACAAGCTGCGCGGCATGATCGGCGCGCGTTTCGAGCACTTCGAGCAGAGCACCGACGACTTCACCCGCAACGCCACCAGCACACAGCGGCATGACGAAGTGACGTATCGCACCGGCCTGCTTTACCAATTCATCCCCCAAATCGGCGTGTTCGCCAACGCCTCCACCTCGTTCAAACCCAACAACGGCCTGGATGCGGCAGGCAAGACCTTCAAGCCCGAAGAAGGCGTAGGCTACGAAGCCGGGATCAAGACCGAGCTGTTCGACGAACGCTTGAGCGCCACCCTCGCCGCCTTCCATATCGAGAAGGAAAACGTGCTGGCGCTGGATCCCGGCACTGATTCCAGCCGCGCCATGGGCCAGGCCCGCAGTCAGGGTTTCGACGTGCAATTCAATGGTCAGGTGACCGACGCTGTGCGCGTCATCGGCGCCTTTGCCTGGATTGATGCCGAGGTCACGAAAGGCGACACGACAATTCCCACCGGCAGCCGTATCCTCGGCGTGGCCAAACGCAGCGGCAGTCTGCTGAGCGTTTACGAGTTCCAGAACGGCGCGCTCAAAGGCTCGGATCTGGGCGCAGCGTTCACCTATGTCGGTGATCGTTCAGGCGAAGCAGGCAGCAGCTTCGAACTGCCGGCTTATCACACCGTCGACCTGCTGGCCCACTACAAGGCCAGCGACAACGTCACCGTGGGCCTGAACCTGAATAACCTGTTTGACGAGAAGTATTACGAGCGTTCCTACAGCAATTACTGGGTCGCTCCGGGCGAACCACGCAACCTCACTGTCAGCCTTTCCCTCAGCCTCTGATCAACAAGGACTCACCATGCACTTCACAAAAACAATCCTGGCCCTGAGCCTGCTCGGCGCGATGCAACAGGCCAGCGCCCATGGCCTGTGGACCGAAGAGCGGCGCGGCAATATCGAAGTGGTATACGGGCATGGCGCCGAAGACAATAAATTCAAGGCCGAGAAAGTCAGTGGCGCCTGGGCGTATGACGCGGGCGGCAAGATGATTCCCGTCACCGTCGAACGTTTGGCCGATCACGCCCGCCTGGTGCCGTTGAGCCAGCCAGCGGTCATGTCGGTGGCGTTGAACAATGGCATGTGGTCGCAGACCGCCGACAAGAAGTGGACCAACGAAGGCCGTACCAAAGTGCCAGGCACGGTCACCGCGCTGCAGACCTTCAAATACAGCCTGGCGATCTATCAGCCAGGCGTGAAACTGCCGTCCCTGAAAAACCTGAGGCTGGTGATCGTGCCGCAAGCCGATCCCCTGAGCGTCGGCCCGGGCAAACCGTTGCCGGTCAAGGTGCTGCTCGATGGCAAGCCGTTGGCCGGAGCCAAACTGATCGGTGACTACCGCAGCCAGCCGGATGAAGTGAGCGCCACCACGGACGCCGAAGGGCGGGCCAACGTCGTGGTGCGTAACGAAGGGTTGAACATCATCGCGGTGGAGACCGTGGTGAAAATCACCGGCAACCCGGACATCGAGGAAGAAGGCCTGTTTACTTCGCTGAGCTTTGTTGGCGAAGCGCATCACGATTGATAGCGTTCACGCCGAAGCCGCTGTTCGCAGCCTTCGGCAGCTCCTGCAGGGTTGGGGCATGTCGCCGCCCTGTAGGAGTTGTTGGAGGTTACGACGGCGACGAATGCGGTTTGCCTGATACGCCGCATCCGCAACCCACTCCAAAGATCGCCTTTAGAAATACTTCAACCAGGCAATATCCTTGCGCCGCGCCTTGAAGCTGGCGAACGCCTTGACTGCCGGAAACAACGCCACGGCCAGCAGCGCTGAGCAGATCCACACTGCGCCCACCGAATCGAAGCCGAAGTAATCACCCTTGTTGGTGCCCCAGATCGCCACGGCAATCAGGTACAGGATCTTCAGCACATACAAATGCAGCAAGTAGAAAAACATCGGTGCCGCGCCAAACACCAGCAGCGGTTTCAACCAGACGCGCCCTGCCGCCCGCTCGAACCAGACCAGCAGCAACAGGCCGATACCCAACGTCAGGCAGACGAACATCAGCGATGGCGGGTACTTGGTGATGTTGAAAAAACTCATCGCGGTTTGCACCCCGGTTTCACCGAATGACCAGGGTTTCTCGCCGTAACCATTGAGCAGGCGCAGGCTGAAAAACAACGCCAGCAAACCCAGTGCTGCGGCCAGCAGACGATTCTGACGCTGGCGCGCATCGGCACCGGAAGCGAACCAGGGGCCTGCCGCATAACCCAATGCAATCACACCGATCCACGGCAGCACCGGATAAGAGGTACGCAAGCGCAACCCTTCCCACGGCATCAGCCAGCTGCGGTCGTGCAGGATGGCCCATGGCACATACATCGCCGAATCCTTGGCGAAATGCAGACCATCGAGCAGGTTATGCCCGGCAACAATCACGACGCCGAGCGCGACCAATGCCGCCCGCGGCAATTTCACCAGAATGGCCAACGCCACCATGCTCAGTCCGATCGCCCAGATTACCTGCAGGTACACCGAGGTCGCCGGGAACTGAAAGGTCCAGGCGAAGTTGACCAGGGTGAACTCCAGCACGATCAGGAACAGGCCGCGCTTGAACAGAAAGCCCGACACTTCGCCCTTGCCGTAACGCTCGCCATAAAGGAAGGCAGAAAGGCCGGTCAGGAAGATGAACAACGGCGCACACAAATGCGCCAGGGTGCGGCTCAGGAACAGTTCCGGCGGCGTGGTGGCCACGTCCATGGGGTCCGAAACCTGCAGATGCAGCAGGAAGGTTTCACGAACATGATCGAGCAGCATGAACAGAATGATCAGGCCGCGCAACGCGTCGATCGATTGCAATCGCGTGGAAGCCAACGGCTTCAATAATTGGGTCGTCATCGAGAAACTCATGGTGAGGGATTGGTGCAGAAACGGCTGGTATCAATAGAACGAAGCACTGCGGGTGATCTTGAAAAAGACGCAATAATGTTATGTTATACCAAACCAAACAGCAACCAGAGACCAGAGACCAGAGACCACCTATGGGGTGCAGCTGGAGCTGCCTGATCTGTGGGACCGGCTTCCGCCGGGAAGAGGCAGGCAAAGTCACTGTAATAAGTCGCCTGAAATGCAGCCTTCCCGGCTAAAGCCGGTCCCACGAGTTCGCTTAGGGTCACTCACGCCCCCGCAACCCACTCCCCAATTCCTCCCGACATTTGAGCAGCGCCTTTTCAATGCTGTCTCTGGCCTGCGCGATTCGCCAGGCCGGGCCTGCGACGTCGATGGAATAAAAACCCTGGGGCGTTTGCAGGCTGACCGCTACCGAGGACACGCCGGGGGTGTGTTCTTCGTTGCCAAAGGCGATTCCGGTATTCCTGATCTCGTCGAGCTGCTCCAGCAACTGCGGCAGGCTCAGGGTATTGGGGGTCAGTGCCTTGATCTTGCGGCCAATCAACTTGATCACGGCCTCGTTATCCATCCGCGCCAACAAAGCCTTGCCGCCGCCAATGCCATAGATATTCAGAAAACCGCCCGGCCCGGAAGACACCCGCAGCGCATGGCTGGAAATCACTGTATGCAGGATCAACAACTCGGCACCCGCCGCGCTGGCCAGCACAATGGTCTCGCCGGTTTCGGCCCCCAGGCTTTCCAGATAAGGCCGCGCCTTCTGCACGATGTCCACATGGCTGTGTGACGCCAGGCGCATCAACGCCGGCCCCAGGCAAATCCCGCCTCGGCCATGAACTTCCAGCAGTTCTTCCAGCGCCAGCGCATCCACCAGGCGCTGCACAGTCGAACGCGGCAGCCCGCAACGCTTGGCGATTTCCCCCAGGCTCAGGCCTGCAGGTTCACCTTCAAGGCTGCGCAAAATCGCCGCCGCCCGGGAAATTACCTGCACACCGCCGCGATCCGCTTCCGTAATTGTCATGAACACACCCTGATTGACACAACTTGTTATATGTATTGCTGATTGATACAGTGTACCGCCTAACAGGCCGCGCCTGACAGCATCAACAGGATTATTTACGTGTCACCCCCTCCTTCGCCACCGACGCCCGCGCCCTTCACGTCCCGTCTGGCCCTTGGCCTGATCGGCGTGCTGATTGCCGCCCTGACTTCGGGTATCAATGACCGGGTCACAGACATCAGTCTGGCGGACATTCTCGGGGTGTATGGCCTGGGACACGATCAAGGCACCTGGATCAGTTCGGTCTACGCGGCCGCTGAAGTGTCGGCCATGTTGCTCGCGCCATGGTTCGCGGTGACCTTTTCCCTGCGCCGGTTCGCCATCGTCGCGACCTTAGCTTTCACCTCGTTCGGCGCGATTATCCCGTTCGCGCCCAACCTCGAAAGCCTGATCACCCTGCGCGTCCTGCAAGGCCTGGCGGGCGGTGCGTTGCCGCCGTTGCTGATGACCGCAGCCCTGCGTTTTCTGCCTTGGCACATCAAGTTGTACGGCCTGTCTGCCTACGCCTTGACCGCGACCTTCGGGCCGAACCTGGCAATGCCTCTGGCCGCACTCTGGACCGAAGGCGTGGACTGGAGAATGGTCTTCTGGCAGATCATCCCGGCCGGCCTGATTGCCGCCGCACTGATTGCTTACGGGCTACCACAGGATCCTCTGCGGCTGGAGCGCTTCAAGCAGGCAGACTGGCGCGGCGCCTTGCTGGGCGTCAGTGGCATTACCATGCTGGTCATCGCCGTCACGCAGGGCGAACGCCTGGACTGGCTAAATTCACCACTGATCACGCTGCTGCTGTTGGGCGCTCTGTTGTGCATCCCGGCTTTCCTGATCAACGAATGGTTTCACCCGCTGCCGCTGTTCAAGCTGCAATTGCTGAAAAGACGCAACT
Source organism: Pseudomonas viridiflava (assembly GCF_900601905.1). Taxonomy (GTDB): domain Bacteria; phylum Pseudomonadota; class Gammaproteobacteria; order Pseudomonadales; family Pseudomonadaceae; genus Aquipseudomonas. Next base: position 72,117 of record NZ_UWFA01000383.1, on the reverse strand, counting down.
TCAGCTATGGCCTGGTCACCCTTTGCCTGTTCATGTTCGTCGGCCTGGCAGGCAGCGCGATACCTGCCTCGTACCTGACCCACATCCAGGGCTATCGCCCGCTGCAAACCATGCCCACGGCGTTGATCATTGCCGTGCCGCAATTGCTGCTCGCGCCGCTGGTGGCGCTGCTGATCAATCGCAACTGGGTTGATTCACGCTACGTCATTGCCTTCGGTCTGGGGCTGCTGACCCTGGCCTGCATGGGCGGTTCGCTGATCACCAGCGAATGGATTCGTGATGATTTCTACGCCCTGCAGATGCTGCACACCTTCGGCCAGCCCTTGGTGGTGGTGCCGCTGTTGATGAATGCCACCGGCGTCATTCAACCGCTGGAAGGGCCGTTCGCGTCGTCCATGGTCAACACCTTGCGCGGCCTGTTCTCGGTGATTGCCGGGGCCGCCCTGGAAAACTTCGTCACCCACCGCGAGCACTTCCACTCCAACGTGCTGCTCGATGGTGTCGGCTCACGTTTGCAGGGGCTTGACCCACTGCAAACCGTGCAGGGCAGCGCCACCCTGGCCCGTCAGGTATCGGCGCAAGCCTATGTATTGAGTTACAGCGACGCCTTCCACGCGCTGCTGTTCGTCATCGGCGTTTTGCTGGTCATTCTCATGACTCTGCCCAAACGCGCCTATCCACCGCAATCTCCGGGACCGTCATGAAACAGCACAGAACCGCCCTATCGCTGACCGGCATCGCCCTGCTCGTCTGCGTTTTTTATATCGGCTATCGACTGCTCAGTGGTGGCAGCGTGCAGCAGACCGACGACGCCTACATCCGCGCCGACTCGGTGCTGGTGTCATCGCGCCTGTCCGGGCAGATCGTCAAGGTCGCGGTGCAAGACAACCAGCGGGTCAAGGCCGGTGATCTGCTCGCTGAAATCGACAGCGCCGACTTTCAAGTCGCGCGCCTGTCGGCCAAGGCCAACGTTGCAGCCGCAACGGCGCAGATCCAGAACCTGCAAGCGAGCATCCAGCGTCAGGCCGCCGTGATTGATCAGGCCAGCGCCACCACCCGCGCCACTGCCGCCTCGCTGAAATTCGCCCAGGAAAACGCCAGGCGCTATCTGAACCTGTCCAACGCAGGCGCCGGTACGCAGCAGGAACGTCAGAAAGCCGATGCCGAGTTACTCGGCTGGCAAGCTGCCCGTGACCGCGACGAAGCGTCCCGGGTTGCGGCGTCAAAAAGCCTCGACGTGTTCAAGGCACAACTGGAAATGGCCAAAGCGGCACTGGCCAAGGACCAGGCGGCGCTGCAACAGGCCGAACTGAATATCGCCTACACGCGTATCACCGCGCCCCAGGACGGCATGGTGGGCCAGCGCTCGGTGCGGGTCGGCGCTTATGTGTCCCAGGGCCAGGCGTTGATGGCGGTGGTGCCCTTGCAGGAAGCCTTCGTGGTCGCCAACTTCCGAGAAACCCAGCTGGCCCATATGCAGGGCCAGCAAAAAGTCGAACTGAGCGTCGACAGTTTCCCCGAGCACAGCTTCAGCGGTTACATCGACAGCATTGCACCCGCCACTGGCCTGTCGTTTTCACCCATCACGCCGGACAACGCCACCGGCAACTTCACCAAAGTGACCCAGCGCATCCCGGTCAAGATCAGGTTCGACGCCGACCAGCCGGACCTGGACAAGCTGCGCATCGGCATGTCGGTGATGGCGAGAATTGATACGGCCCAGTCCCCGGCAAAGGCCCATTGAGATGAAATATTGTCTGTTATTCGCCGCCCTGCTCAGCCTGGGTGCCTGCTCGGTCGGCCCCGACTACCAGCGCCCGCAAGCGCAACTGCCGCCAACCTGGCAAGCCTCGCCCCATGCGGGCACGGCGCCGGGCAGCCCGGCCGACAGTCAATGGTGGCAGCAACTGGGCGATGCGCAGTTGACCGATCTGGTGGAGCGCGCGGCCAAGGCCAATCTCGACGTGCGCGCGGCCAGCAATCGCCTGGAGCAGAGCCGCGTCATGCGCCAGGTCACCGGCAGCCAGCAGTTGCCCGGCGTCGCGGCCAACGGCAGCTATCGCCGGGCGCGCAACAGCGCCGAGGGTTTGAATGATCCGTCCGGCGAATCGGGCCAGGCACCTTTCGAACTGTGGAGCGTCGCACTGGACGCCAGTTGGGAGATCGATCTGTGGGGCCATGTGGCGCGCAATGTCGAAGCCGCCGACGCGCAGATCCAGCTGACTCAGGCGCAGCGTGACGGTGTGCTGCTGAGCATCGCCGCTGAAACCGCTACCGATTACATTCGCTTGCGCGGCATTCAGGCCAGGCTGGGCGTGGCGCGGCAGAACCTGGAAATCGCCCGGCAAAGTCGCCAGCTGACCCAGGCCCGGTTTGAGAATGGCGTGACCACCAACCTCGACACCTCCAATGCTGCGGCGCAGGTGGCAAGCATCGAGGCGGTGATTCCCGAACTCGGCGCCGAGCGGGATCGCCTGATCAACGCCCTGAGCTATCTGCTGGCTGCGCCGCCCCAGGCGTTGAACGCCGAACTGATCGAACCTAAAAGCATCCCTCACCCGGCACCGGACGTGCCCTTGGGTTTGCCGTCGGAGCTTGCGCAGCGGCGGCCGGACATTCAACAGAGCGAAGCCGCACTGCACCAGGCCACCGCCGAAATCGGCGTTGCCCAGGCTGACTTCTATCCCCGGATCAGCCTCGGCGCCAGCTTCGGGACTCAGGCAAAGGATGGTTCGGATATCGGCAGCTGGAGTTCGCGGCAATGGTCGTACGGGCCGACTCTGTATCTGCCGATTTTCCAGGGTGGGCGCCTGACGGGCACCCTGGAGCTGCGTAAAAAACAACAGCAGGAAGCGGCGCTTGATTATCAGCGTGTGGTGCTCGGTGCCTGGCACGAAGTGGACAACGCCATGAGCGACTATGCCGCGCAAAAACAACGACACTCGGCGCTGATGGAAGCTGTGACCCAGAACAACATCGCCTTGAGCACTGCCCGGGATCGCTATACCCAGGGCGCGGCAGACTTCATCAACGTGCTGGGTGTGCAACGCGCGCTGCTGGAAACCCAGAGCGCCCTGGTGGACAGCGCCACGGCAGCGGCGATTGATCGGGTTCGACTGTATCGGGCATTGGGTGGCGGTTGGCCGAAGGGTTGAAGGGTGAAGCCAGACAGATTGCGTTAGGAGCTGCCCAAGGCTGCGAACCAGTTCTCATGACACGCCGCTATTCGCAGCCTTCGGCAGCTCCTTGTATGTCTGTTGCTTCGGCGAATCAGGGGGGAGCCTTGAACTGAGTGCCGACAACAGCATCCGGGCGCTGCTGAGTCAGGTTCCGTCCTGACGGCCGGTCACTTTTTCCAAGACAAAAGTGACGCGCCGTAAGGGCGCAAAGGTGAATTAGCGTCGCCGCCGCTGCTGGATATTCATGGTTTTAGGGCTCCCCCAACAGAGTATCTACAGGGTAGTGTGGTCAGGAAAAATACAGGCCGGCCCCATGTCAAAGGAACAGCCTGTAAAAACAACGAAGTTTTCTGAGTCACGCTTCAACCCATCACTTGACGGTTATGCTAATGACGTCCGGCACCTGGCTGAAGGCGCGCGCAATGCCAATCGTTACCTGCTGGTGTTCAAGAATGCCCGACACAACCTCGCGCCCAATCCGATACCGGCCGCTGCCAGTGCTCATCCCGATGATTTTTCCGCCTATGCTGAGCAGGTCTGGGACAGTGCCCGAATCAACAATATCAACCAGCACTTTGTCCTGGCCTGCGCCTGCTGACCCTACTGACACTCCCGCCCGAGACCGACCATGACTTATACCGCTGCCGCAAACCGCTACGAGCAAATCCCTTATCGCCGCACCGGCCGCAGCGGGCTGGTCTTGCCTGCGCTGTCATTGGGCCTGTGGCACAACTTTGGCGACAGCACACCCATACAGACCCAGCGGGCCATGCTGCGCACGGCGTTCGACCTGGGCATCAACCACTTTGACCTGGCCAACAACTACGGCCCGCCCTATGGCAGCGCCGAAACCAATTTCGGGCGGCTGCTGCGCGAGGATTTCCAGTCCTATCGCGACGAGCTGATCATCTCCACCAAAGCCGGTTGGGACATGTGGCCGGGGCCTTACGGTCAGGGCGGCGGCTCGCGTAAATATGTGCTGGCCAGTCTTGATCAGAGCCTTGCACGGATGGGCCTGGACTACGTGGATATCTTCTACTCGCACCGCTTCGATCCGGACACGCCACTGGAAGAGACGGCCAGCGCCCTGGCCACCGCCGTGCAGCAGGGCAAGGCGCTGTACATCGGGATCTCCTCTTACTCCGGAGCCAAGACCCGGGAAATGGCCACCCTGCTCAAGGCCTGGAACGTGCCCCTGCTGATCCACCAACCGGCTTACAACCTGCTCAACCGCTGGGTCGAAAAAGACCTGTTGGACACCACTGACGAACTGGGCGCCGGAGTGATCGTCTTTACCGCTCTGGCTCAGGGTTTGCTGACCGACAAATACCTCAACGGCGTACCCCAGGACGCACGGGTCAATCGCCCCGGCGGCGGTTCGTTACAGGCTTCGCATTTGTCCGAAGCCAATCTCGCCCATGTCCGGGCCCTGAATGAAATCGCCCGGCGACGGGGCCAGAGCCTGGCCCAAATGGCCCTGGCCTGGACCTTGCGCGACCCGCGTGTGACCTCGGCCCTGATTGGCGCCAGTCGTCCGGAGCAGATCATCGAAAACGTCGAGGCCCTGAAAAATCTCGAATTCAGCCAGGAAGAACTGAGCGAAATCGACCGCTTCGCCCAGGAAGGAGGGATCAACCTGTGGGAAAAACCGTCGTTGGCCGAGTGAAAAACCAGTCGAACAGTCAACATCACCGGCAAGCGCGCGCGTACAGCGGCTCGTATTCAACCGATCAGGATGTATTCACATGAAACCCATCGCACTCCTGCTCGCCACGCTGTTGAGCCTGGCATCGGCACACTCCGCGCTTGCGGCGGACCCGCAGACGCTGCGCGTCGGCTACCAGAAAGGCTCCATCGCGCTGGTGATTGCCAAGGAACAAGGCCTGCTGGAAAAACGCTTCGCTGCCACCAAAGTGCAGTGGATCGAATTTCCTGCCGGGCCGCAGATGCTCGAAGCCCTGAACATCGGCGCGCTGGACGTCGGTTCGACGGGGGATATCCCGCCGCTGTTTGCCCAGGCCGCCGGGGCTGATCTGGTGTACATCGGCGCTGAACCGGCCAAGCCCGCAGCGGAAACCATCCTGGTCGCCAAAGACAGCCCGCTGCAAAGCGTTGCCGACCTCAAGGGCAAGAAGGTCGCCTTCCAGAAAGGCTCCAGTTCCAACAACCTGTTGCTGCGCGCGTTGAACAAGGCCGGGTTGAGCATCAAGGACATCCAGCCGATCTATCTCAGCCCCGCCGATGCCCGGGCTGCGTTCGAACAAGGCGGCGTGGATGCCTGGGCGATCTGGGACCCTTATGCCTCGCTGGCCTTGCTCGAAGGTCGCAGCCGGCTGCTCGCCGACGGCACCGGGTTGGGCTTGTCAGGCCCGATCTACAGTGCCCGTCGCGACTACGCCAGGCAAAACCCGGCCTTCATCCATGCGCTGCTCGATGAGCTGACCGCCGCCGAAGCCCAGACCCGCAGCCAGCGCCAACGGAGCATCGACATTCTGACCCGCACCATGGGCTTGCCGCAGACCGTGATCGAGCTCTATCTGGATAACCGCCCGCCGTCGCCGATCCTGCCGATTGACGCCAGCATCATTGCCGCGCAACAGGCGACAGCGGACCTGTTCTATCAGAACAAGCTGCTGCCCAAGCCGATCAAGGTGGCCGACTCGGTCTGGAACTGAGTCATCCTATACAGTCCTTCAAAAACTGTATGTCCCGGTGACCACCAGATTGCGCGGTGCGCCGGGCTGGATCTGGGCAGCGCTGGTTGCCGAGGAGTAATAGATCTGGTCGGTGATGTTGCCCAGTGCTGCGCGCAGGTCCCAGTCCTTCTGCCGGAACCCGGCCAACGCATCCCAGCGCCCGTAGCCTGGCAGAACAGTGGTGTTCAGGTTGTCGGCATAACGCTGCCCGACCAGGGTAATACCGGTTTCGGCGTACCAGCCCAGGTCCGGTTTCCAGGTCAGGAACAGACTTCCGTTGTGCTTGGCGACGTTGTTGATGCGCTTGCCTTCAAACCCGTTGTTGTCCTTTTCCACAGTAGCGTCCTGCACCCCGACGCCACCGCGCACATACCAGTTGCCGACGATCTTGCCGGTGCCGGTCAGCTCGATACCCCGGGAGCGCTGCAGCCCGCTGAGCAGCGTGATGGTCGGGTCATTGGGATCGCTGGTGCGGCGGTTGTAGAGTTCCAGTTCGTAGATCGCGAAGGTGGTGCTGAAGCGTTCATCCAGCCAGTCACTCTTGACGCCGATTTCCTTCTGTTTGGTCAGTTCGGGGCTCAGATCGTTGACGTTGCCCGCCGCACCAGGGGTAATGCCGATCAGCCCGCCACCGGCCGGAGAAAAGGTCTTGGTCCATGAGGCGTAAAACGAATGATCGGCCAGCGGGGTCCAGACCACACCCACGCGGGGGCTGGTGCTGTGGCTGTCGCGGTCCTCGGTCATGCCTCGCAGGCGGTTGGTGGATTCGATGTCGAAAGTGTCGTAACGCAAACCTGCCAGCAACTGCCATTGATCGTTCAGGCGCAACTGATCTTGCACGTACAAGGCGCGGCTTTCGACTTCCGTATGGGCATCGCTTGAGACCTGCATGCGCCCGGTGTGGCGCAGGTCACGGTTGGGGAAATACAGGTTCTGGGAGGGCACGGCAGAAAAGCCCGCGCCCGAGGTTGCAGCGGTGTACAGCTTGGGATCGCGACGCTGACTGCCGATTTCGACGCCGGTCAGCAGACGGTGCTCGAGGCCGAAGGTTTCCAGTGCGCCTTCGAGCTCAAGGTTATTGAACACATTGCGGGTGGTCAGGTCCTGCTGCCAGTGCTGACGCGTAACGCTGTTGCTGGCCGGGACGTAGCCGGTCAGGTAAGTGTTGTCGAAATCGCTGTCGAGCTTGAAAACCCCCAGGGTATGGCGCAACTGCCAGTCGGCATTGAGCTCGTAGCTGAGTTTCGAGCGCAGCGATTGAGTCTTGTCATCGATGAAATCGTGGTTGCTGCCATAAACCGTATCGCGACCCACATCGGCTGGCCTGCCGCCGACACCCGGCACGCCGCGGTCCGGGGTGCGGTTGTAGCGGCTGTATTCGTATTGCACCAGCCAGTTCAGGTCGGGGGTCAGTTGCCAGCTCATGGACGGCGCAAACAACTGCCGACTGCCACTGACGCCGTCGCGAAAACTGTTGTGGTCCATGTTGCCCATGTTCAAACGCAGGCTGACGGTGTCACTGGGGTCGGTGCTGAGATCGGCATACAGGCTGCGCAAATCCTCGCTGCCGCCCTGGGCTTCAATGCTCGATCGGCGCCCCGCTTGCGGCAGCTTGCTGACCCGATTGACGATCCCGCCCTGGCTGCCGCGACCATACAGCACAGCGGCCGGGCCTTTGAGCACTTCGATGCGTTCGATGTTGTGCAGGTCGCGAATGTACTGACTGTCGTCTCGGATGCCATCCAGGTAAAAGTCATTGCTGGCGTCGAAACCACGAATGCGCAGGCTGTCGAAGCGCGTGTCCGCGCCGCTGCTAACATTGGGAATCCCGCTCAGGGCAGTGCCCAGGTCGTAGATCCCGTAATCAGCGCTGTGAGAGGTTTTAGTCGAGTCAATGGCCTGGGGCACGTAGCGCACCGGGGTGGCGGTACGGGTTGCCGTACTGGTTTCCTTGACGCGGGGATCGTCGTTGTCGGCCTGGGTCTGAGTCTGGGCGTTGATCGAGATTTCCGGCAGAACCGTGGCGGCCTGACTGGGGCTGGCTGTGAGCAGCGAGCAAAAACCAAGTGCGGCAGGCGTAAAACGCAAAAGAACAGACATCTGAAGCGCATCCAAAAGGGAGAGGTGTTGAAGCGCCGCGAATAATAATGATTGCTATTAGCTAGCGTTAATCATTCCTTTAAAGTTCCCTTGATGGATTGTGTCAAAGTGTTTCATCTATATTACACACCCTTTGCCAACCCCTGAGCCAAAGCCTTGGGCAATGGAATATGGACATTGCCCGACAGCCTCGGCCCCCAGGGCAATACCGCTGGCAAGCGGATCAGGTTCCTACGCCGCCTGCACCGGCAACAGGCAACAGGCAACAGGCAACAGGCAACAGGCAACAGGCAAAGCGGCGGTATCAAGCAGCCGCCATTACATGCAATATTTTTATAATATCGTTAGGCCAAAATAGAATTTCACAGCTCGCTTCTATCGCCATATGTTGCAAGGACGGACCAGGACGCCTCTGGAATGCGTCCACCTCATCTGGCATGACTACAAGCAGGAGCTGTTCATGAGCATCGAATTCATCGGCTACATCGCGACCCAACCGGGCTCGGAAATCCACCCGCGCAGCGGCCCCAGCATCCAGCCCGACTATGTTGCCAAGGTCGCCAGGGCCCATGAAGAAGCAGGCTTTGATCGTGCTCTGGTGGCCTACCACTCCAATAGCCCGGACAGTGCCTTCGTCGCGGCGCATGCCAGCAGCGTAACGACCACACTGAAATTCCTCATTGCTCACCGTCCTGGCTTCATCTCGCCTACCGTCGCAGCCCGGCAGTTTGCGACGCTGGATGTGTTCAATGGCGGACGCACCGCGATCCACATCATCACCGGTGGCGACGACAAGGAGCTGCGTGCCGACGGCAGCCATCTCGGCAAGGACCAGCGTTACGCACGTACCGACGAATATCTGAATGTCGTGCGTCAGGAATGGACCAGCGACACACCTTTTGATCATCAGGGCGAGTACTACCAGTTCGAGGGGGCGCACTCACTGGTCAAATCCCCGCAGCAACCGCACATTCCGGTGTATTTCGGCGGTTCTTCTCCAGCAGCCATCAAAGTGGCGGGCAAGCATGCCGACGTCTACGCGCTGTGGGGCGAGACCTACGACCAGGTGCGCGCGGTGGTCAAAGAGGTACGCGCCGAGGCCGCCAGACATGGCCGGACCGTACGCTTCAGCCTGTCATTGCGGCCGATCCTCGCGGACACCGAAGAGCAAGCCTGGGCCCGCGCCGAGAGCATTCTGGAACGCGCCAGGACGATCGCCGAAAGTAATGGTTTCGTGCGGAGCGAGCCGCCCAACGAAGGCTCGCGTCGTCTGCTGGCAGCGGCCGCGCAGGGTTCGCGCCTGGACAAGCGCCTTTGGACCGGCATCGCCGGATTACTGGGCGCACAAGGTAACTCCACGTCACTGGTCGGTACTGCGGAGCAGGTGGCCGAAGCGCTGCTGGATTACTACGACCTGGGCATCACCACCTTCCTGATTCGTGGCTTTGACCCGCTGGACGACGCCATCGACTACGGCAAAAAACTCATCCCGCTGACCCGCGAGCTGGTGGCCAGGCGCGAGCGCGAAGCTCGGGAACAAGTCGCCTGATTCATTCGCCAGTTATTGGCGAGCGTGGGACCGGCTTCAACCGGGAAGGCGGCGGCCCTGACGACACAGGTGCAGTGACGGGCCGGCGGCCTCCCGACTAAAGCCCGACAGCGGTGTGCAGCCAGGACGCACCTCGCCCCCTGTTCACCCAGCAACAGCCATTCAACACTCTGTTCGCCCACCAACAACAAACCCCGCACTCCCGGCGTTTCAGACCGCGTATCCCGCCACGCTGCTGGTTGGCACAGAGCCTGCAATATTCCTTTCAGGCAGCTAATGACGCCGCTAACTGGCATTTTCTGAATAAGCAAAACCTAATGCACCGCCTCGCCTGGAGCCGTTCCATGAACGTAAAAACCCTGTTCTCGTTTACCCGCGTCAAGCTGCTGATCGGAGCCAGCGTGCTGGCCCTCGGGCTCCAGCCAATGGCCTATGCCGCAGAATCTGCGCCCGCCGAGGTGAAGCTCGATTACGCCTATTACTCGCCGGTGAGCCTGGTGCTCAAGCATTTCGGCTGGCTGGAAAAGGCCCTGCCGCAGAGCAAGGTGAGCTGGGTGTTGAGCCAGGGCAGTAACCGTTCTCTGGAATACCTGAACAGCGGTGGCGTGGATTTCGCGTCCTCGGCCAGCCTCGCGGCGGTTCTCAGCCGCGCCAACGGCAGCCCGATCAAATCGGTGTATGTCTACAGCCGCGCCGAATGGACTGCGTTGCTGGTCCGCAAGGATTCACCGTTCCAGAGTATCGCCGACCTCAAGGGCAAGAAAATCGCAGCCACCAAGGGCACCGACCCGTACCTGTTCACCTTGCGTGCGCTGCAGAACGCGGGCCTGACCAAAAACGATGTGGAGCTGGTGCATCTTCAACACCCCGACGGCCGCACCGCGCTGGAGAAGGGTGATGTCGACGCCTGGGCCGGCCTTGATCCGCACATGGCCGCCAGCCAGATTCAGGCCGGGTCACGCCTGCTGTACCGCAATACCGACTTCAACAGTTACGGGGTGCTCAGCGTCACTGACACGTTTGCCAAGGAACATCCGCAGACCATCGAAACCGTACTCAGCGCTTACGAGAAGGCCCGGCAATGGTCCGTCAAACACCCCGACGAACTGGCCGCGCTGCTGGCCAAGGAGTCTGGTCTGCCGCTGGACGTCGCCAGGCTGCAATTGTCGCGCACCGACCTGAGCACTCCGCAGCTGAGCGCCAAGGACATCGCGTCATCCAAGGCCGCAGCACCGATTCTGGTGTCCGAAGAGCTGGTGCGCCGTGGCGTGACGGTGGATCAGGTGATTGATAAGTTGATCGATACCCGGTTCAGCAAGACGTTGACGGCAAGTCAGTGACTCGTCGGTTTGGGCATCTGTGCAAGCACCGCGCCCACAAGGCCATCGCAGAACTCGCCTTATGAGTTACCCCTCATGACCAGTAAAAGCAAAGACCTGCCAGCGCCAATCGCGCTGGCGATCCCCTCTTCCGGCGGCCGCTGGATACAGCGCGGCAAAGGCCTGGTGCTGCCGATCCTGATCATCGTCCTGCTGGAAGTGGTTGTGCGCATCGGTTGGTTGCCGTCGTACCAGATGCCCGCCCCCAGCGAAATCGCCCTGACCCTTGGCGATCTGGCCGAAGGCCCGCTGTGGAAACACATCAGCGCCAGCCTGCTGCGGGTGTTGATCGGCTTTGCCATCGGCACCAGCCTGGCCTTGATCTTTGCCGCCTGGGTCGGCCTGAGCCGCGAAGCCGAAGCCTATCTGGAACCGACCTTCGCCGGCTTGCGCTCCATCCCCAGCCTGGCCTGGGTGCCACTGCTGCTGTTGTGGCTGGGCATCGACGAGACCTCGAAAATCGTGCTGATCGCCATTGGCGCGTTCTTCCCGGTGTACCTCAACGGGGTCGCGGCGATTCGCAATATCGACCGCAAACTGGTGGAAGTCGGCCAGATGTATGGCTTCAATCGCGGCCGCCTGATCCGCCGGATTCTATTGCCCGCCGCCCTGCCCGGCCTGTTTACCGGCTTGCGCAGCGGGATGAGTCTGGCGTGGATGTTTCTGGTCGCGGCGGAATTGATTGCCGCCACTAAAGGCCTTGGTTATTTGCTCAGCGACGGCCGTGAAACTTCCCGCCCGGACATCGTGCTCGCGGCCATCATCGTGCTGGCCGTGCTTGGCAAGATCAGCGATGGCGTACTGGCCAGTCTGGAGAAACGTTTTCTGGCCTGGCGCGATACCTTCAGCGGCCAGGGCAGCGGAGATTGAATCATGACTGACGCTTCACTCAACACGTCCCAACAGGGCAGCGTGCTGCTGGATATCAACGTCGAACGCAAATCATTCGGCAGCAGCACCGTGCTGCACAACGTGCACCTGCGCCTGCATGATCGGCAGGTGATCAGCCTGCTGGGCCCCAGCGGCTGCGGCAAAAGCACCCTGCTGCGCATCGTCGCCGGGCTCGACAAAGACTATCAGGGCCAGCTCGAACGCAGCACCCATGACGTGGCCTTCGTGTTCCAGGAGCCGCGCCTGATGCCCTGGCTGAGCGTGGAGCAAAACATCGGCTTCAGCGACGACAAGCACTACGACCGGGCCTGGGTCGCGCAGTTGATTGATGAAGTCGGCCTGAGCGGTTTTGCCGAGGCGCTGCCCAAGGCACTGTCGGGCGGCATGGCCCAGCGAGTTGCCTTGGCGCGCGGGCTGTACTCGCATCCCAAAGTCCTGCTGCTGGACGAACCTTTCAGCGCAGTCGACGCCTTTACCCGCATGAAGCTGCAGGACCTGTTGCTGCAACTGGCCAGGCGACATGCCATCGCCCTGCTGTTGGTGACCCATGATGTGGATGAAGCGCTGTACCTGAGTGATCGGGTGCTGGTGATGGGCAATCGGCCCGGCAATATTTGTCAAGAGCTGGCGGTAGCGCTGGCCCATCCCCGTGATCGACGGGACTCGACACTGGCGAGTCTGAAGGCTTTGTCGTTGACCGAGTTGCAGCAGGCGCAGGTGATTTGAAAGGCCGGTGCGCCTGCAGCCTGGCTCGCTGCCCGGCGTGCAGCGTTGTCGCAGCTGATCACGGCGACGAAAGCGGGCTGCCCTGGTCAGCTTGGTCCTAGGCCCTGGTCAGGTTTCTCCGCCACGAAGGGGGTGCGGCACCCACGGCTAACGACGAATAGCCAATGGCACGTGATTGCGGGTCATAATGCGCGCACCTTTCCCGCCGGAGCCTGACGCCGTGGTCGTCCCGCACGCTATTTTGCCGATCTTTCTGTTGATTGTTCTGGGCTACTTCCTGCGCAAACGGGGGACCCTCACAGCAGAGAGCAACAAAGCCTTCGGTGACGTGGCGTTCAAGATATTCATGCCCATGGTGCTGTTTACCGGCATGGCCAAGGCGCCGCTGCAGGATGGTTTGAACATCACGATTCTGGCCGCTTACTTCATACCGGCGCTGTTGATTTTCGCCGGGGTCAACCTGGTCGCACACCTGCGCATCGGCCACCCCACACCCTTCGGCCTGACGGCAGCGTTCGGCAATAACGGGCTGATTGGTATCGCGCTGATTGCCAGCCTGTTCGGCAACCCGGGGCTGGTGCTGCTGTTCACCATCCTGGCGGTCCACAGCCTGTTGCTGTTCAGTTTTCAGAGTTTCTACAACAGCTTTGCCAGTGGCGAATCGTTCAGTGCCAGAAGCCTGATCGGCAGCCTCGCCAACCCAATGATCATCGGCCTGCTGCTGGGCGTGCTGCTTAACCTGTCGGGCTTGAGTCTGCCGTTGTGGGCCGACCACCTGACCACGTGGCTGGCCCAGGCCGCGCTGCCCTGCGCATTGATTGTGCTCGGTGCCAACCTGGCCGGTTTTCGCCTGCGACCCAGCGTTGAAGCCATCGGCATCACGGTGGCCAAATTGCTGATCATGCCACTGCTGGTGCTGCTGACCTGCAAAGTGCTGGGCGTCAGCGGCACACCGCGTGCCGTGCTGATGCTGATGGCCGCCAACCCGTGTGGCTTGAACGTGCTGGGCTTTGCCCGAACCCAGGAGGACGTGCAGAACACCAGCTCGGCCATTTGTCTGTCGACGCTGCTGTCGGCGGCTACCTTGCCGATGTGGATCTGGGTCGATGGCTGGGTATGAGGCAATGCTCGGGAGAGTCATGGACGCGCTGGCGTCAAAGCGTGCGCACTTCGCTCAAGAGTTCGACTCCACATTCCGTAACGCCTTCCTCAAAGAGCCAGCAGCTGCCTGGTCGTCGCCATCGCGTTATTCAGCGACTCACCGGTACGTTGCAATTTGTTCAGCAGACTGGCACCTAACCACAGCTGGTAGAGGGTTTGCGCAAGTTGACGGGCGTCGCCCGCAGGCAGGCTGCCATCGGCCTGGCCCTGTTCGAGGCAGAGGGTGATACGCGCCACCACGCGCTCGGCGCCATCACGCAACGTCAGGCGCATGGTTTCGGAGAGGTCGGCGACTTCGGCACTGAGCTTGACCACCAGACATTCGTCGCCGTACTCGCCGAGCACGCAACGGTCCTGCCAGCCCTGCCAGTAACCCATGAGGCGTTCGCGTGCGTTCAGATCCGCCAGGGTCAGGCGCCGCTCCATGTCGGCGAGGTAGCCGACAAAATAATCCTCCAGCAGCGCCTGGCCGTAGAGCTCCTTTGATTTGAAGTAATGATAGAACGAGCCCTTGGGCACCCCGGCGGTTTGCAGGATTTCGTTCAGGCCAACACTGGTGAAACCTTTCTCGGCCATCATCCGGTGGCCGGTATCCAGCAAGTGTTGGCGGGTATCGTCGTAAGTCGGTTTCACGGGCGCAGTCCCAAACAATAGACCAGTCGTATATTTCGAAGGACGAGAGTTTGCCACAGCAGCCAGGAAAAAACCCTCGGCAAAAAAAATCCTAGACGACTGGTCTAATTGAATCTATTCTGCGTCCCGACAACCTCTTCCACGGTTGCTGTCGATGAGCGACTCCCTGCACATCGAAGCAGCCAACCAAACCAGGGTGCTCTAATGAAAATCTTGATGGTTCTGACTTCCCACGATCAACTCGGTGATACCGGCAAGAAAACCGGCTTCTGGCTAGAAGAGTTCGCCGCCCCCTACTACGCCTTCAAAGACGCCGGTGCAGAAGTCACCCTGGTCTCGCCAGCCGGTGGTCAACCGCCTCTGGACCCGAAAAGCGACGAGCCCGATGCGCAGACCGCTGAAACCGATCGGTTCCGCAATGACCCTGCCGCGCAACAGGCGCTGGCCAATACCGGGCTTTTGACTGGCGTCAGTGCCGATCAGTTCGATGCCGTGTTTTATCCAGGTGGCCATGGTCCGCTCTGGGATCTGGCCGAAGACAAGCACTCCATCGCGCTGATTCAAGCCTTTGATCGCAGCAAAAAGCCACACGGTTTTGTGTGCCACGCGCCGGGGGTGTTGCGCCATGTGCTGGGCGCAGACGGCCAGCCGCTGATCAAGAACCGCGACGTGACTGGCTTCACCAACAGTGAAGAAGCTGCCGTGGGCCTGACTGACGTGGTGCCATTCCTGATCGAAGACGAGTTCCAGCGCTTGGGCGGCCGCTACTCCAAAGTCGCCGACTGGCAGGTGCATGTGCTGGCCGACGGACAATTGGTGACCGGTCAGAACCCAGCCAGCTCCGCCGCAGTGGCCGAGAAGCTGCTGAAAATGCTTGGCTGATCCCTCTGGCTGAACGCATACCAAGGCATAGCATGAAAACCGTGCACCCAATGCACGGTTTTTTTGTCACCTCGAAACTAGTCGACTGGTCTAATAAGACCCAACACAAGGTACTCCATGAACAGCAGCAGTTACTTCACCCCTGCCCGACTCGGCCAGCACACCCTGAAAAACCGTATTGTGCTGCCGCCGCTGACTCGCCAGCGCAGCACCCAGCCCGGCAACGTCGCCAACGAGCTGATGGCCGAGTACTACCAACAGCGTGCAGGTGCCGGCTTGCTGGTTACCGAAGGTACGCAGATCGAGCCGCGAGGTCAGGGCTATGCCTGGACGCCGGGCATTCACAGCGCCGAGCAGATTGCCGGATGGCGCAAAGTCACCGAGGCGGTACATGCCGTGGACGGCGTTATCTTTGCCCAGCTCTGGCACGTGGGGCGGGTCTCCCACACCGCCTTGCAACCTCAAGGGGGCGCGCCGGTGTCCGCCTCGGCCGTGGCGACTGACCGGGTCAGCGTGTTCATCGAGACCACGCCAGGCTGCGGCGCTCTGGTGCCCCCTTCCGCTCCGCGAGCGTTGAGCACCGACGAGGTTCAGGAACTGGTCCAGCTTTATATCCAGGCTGCGCGCAATGCCATGCAAGCCGGGTTCGACGGCATCGAACTGCACTGCGCCAATGGCTATCTGGTCAACCAGTTCATCTCCGCTCACAGCAACCTGCGCACCGATCAATACGGCGGCTCTCTGGATAACCGTCTGCGTTTTCTGCGTGAAGTGGTTGCCGGTGTTGCCGAATGCATCGGCAAGGACAAAGTCGGCGTGCGCTTCGCACCGCTGTTCACCACCACCGATGAAGCGCGAACCTACCTGGGCATGGTCGAAGAAGATCCGCACACCACCTACATCCAGGCGATCAAGGTGCTTGAAGACGTAGGCATCGCCTACCTGTCCATCGCCGAAGCCGACTGGGACGATGCACCCGCCATGCCGCACAGCTTCCGTGAGGCGGTGCGCAGCACATTCAGTGGGGCAATCATCTACGCAGGCCGCTATAACGCGCAATCCGGGGCTCAGTTGCTGGAATCCGGGCTGGCCGATTTCGTAGCGTTCGGCCGGCCATTCATGGCCAACCCGGACCTGCCTGCGCGCATCGCCAATGACTGGCCACTCAACGCACTGAACCCGGCCACGGTTTATGGCGGCACTGGCGAGGGGTACGTTGACTATCCGCTGTATGGCGGCTGATTTTCAGCGCTGACGAGCCGCCGGAACCTTGCGATAACCCCTCTAGAGCCATGCACTGCTCGGCGGCTCAAAGGCGATGCTTTTTCATCCGGTACATTTCATCGTCGGAGTGAGTCAGCAGTGTGTCGGCGTCCATGCCGTCCTCCGGATAGTAAGCCACGCCGATACTGCACGTCGGCATGGCAAACGTGCCGGGGTCGGCGCTCAGTGGCTCGGCCATCGTCAGGTGCATCTGCTCCAGGGTCCGGGTCGTCGCTTCCCTGGACTGGATATCCGTCAGCAGCACGACAAACTCATCACCACCGATCCGCGCGACCGTGTCGGTCTCGCGCACACAGCCTTCCAGCCTGCGTGCAATCGCACAGAGCACGCTGTCGCCTGCCGCGTGCCCATGAACATCATTGATGCTCTTGAAGCCATCGACATCCACAAACAGCAAGGCCAGCCGGGTGCCGTGACGATGAGCCGCACGCAGCGCAGACTCCAGTCGATCCCTGAAAAGGGAGCGGTTGGTCAATTGGGTCAGCGGATCATGATGGGCAAGAAAGCGTAATTCCTCCTCGGCCTTGGTCAGCGCCGTCACGTTGCGGGCAACGCCGATCCGCGCCCCCACCTCCTCCGACCAGAAGGCAGCCCACAGGATGTAGACGACTGCGCCGTCCTTGCGAACGTAGCGGTTGCGAAAATCAAAGTGCGCTTGACCGCTCATCACCCGTTTGATCGAAGCCCGGGTGGCAAGCAAATCCTCGGGATGCATGTAACGCGTGATTGGCGTTCCGGTCAGTTCGTCAGGACGATAGCCCAGCAGGGCTTCACAGGCACCGCTGACAAATACAATGTGGTCGTCTGGATCGACCACAAACACGGTATCCAGCATCAGGTGGATAAGCTTGGGATAGAGCGCTTGAAGATCAACGGGCATATGTCATGGACGGTGTCGGATTCATAAGGCCCGATCATAGCCTGATCAAGTCCACCAACACCCGGATTTCCGCATCGCTCGTTGGGTCGAGCCGGATGTCTGCATGCCGGGCTGCGCGTTAAATGCGAGCCTTGTGGTATTGCCACTTGATCAAAACCGGTATGCGGTCGATTCGGTAACCCTTCAGACGCGTTTAGCGCTGGCTGAGAAGACGATGACTACAAATCGAAGGTGCACGTTGCATCCGGTAGCCCGCGTACTTCAGACTTTGGGCCCCCAATGCGGATCCACATACCATGACCACTGCCAAGCGTGACTTCACCACCCAACTTCTGATTGATGCAGGGATCCGCGACGGTATGCGCGTGCTGGACGTAGGCTGCGGGACGGGCGATGTGTGCTTCCTGCTCAGCAATCTGGTTGGCGAGAGCGGTGAAGTGGTCGGGGTTGACCACGACGAAGATGCGCTGGCGACGGCACGCAAACGCGAGACTGCGGGTCATTGCTGCATGCCCGTTTTCATCAACAGCGGCTTGCTCGACCTGGATGAGTCAGTCGGCATGTTCGACGCCATTGTGGGGCGTCGAGTGCTCATGTATCAGGCCGATACCGTTGCAACCGTCAGCGCGCTGGCCAGGCATCTTCGTCCGGGCGCAATCATGGTGTTCCAGGAGCATGACACGACGATGGCCCCCGCCAGCATTGATGCATTCCCCCTGCACAGAGCAGCCCAGGGATGGATACAGCAGATGATTGCGGGCGAAGGCGCCGATCTGCATATCGGCTTCAACCTGCACGGCATTCTGACCAGGGCCGGGCTGTGCGTCGCGGATGTCCGTGCCGAATGCGTCGTGCAAACCCCCGACACCCCTTACAGCCTGGGCTATATCGTCCGAGCCTGCCTGCCCCGCATCATCGCACTGGGCGTCGCCACTCCAGACGAAGTCGGCATTGAAACGCTACAGCAACGCCTGGACGAAGAACGCAAGCAGTCGTCCGGGATTTACATTGGCGACGTCATGTTCGGAGCCTGGGCTCACAAGCCTGGCCAGGATTAATCCCGAATCGCTGCCGGGCCCCTCAGATCAGGCCAGTGGACTGAGTGCTTTTTTGGCTGACTCCAACAATTCATTGTCCTTGGCCACAGCGCGTTGATAGGCAGGCCTCGCCATCAGCTTTTGCGCATAGTCAATGAAGGCTGGCCGGGCAGGCAAGGTTTGCAGGCCCAAGCCCCAACCTACATGGGAGCCAACATAGACGTCCGCCGCAGTGAAGCGCTCCCCCGCGATGTAGGCGTGAGCACACACCGCACGCTCCAACTGATCAACGGTGCGTTCATAACTGCCATAGCCGAGGAAAAACTCCTGGCCGCTCGTGGGTGTAAAGCCCGCGCGAAAATTGGTCACGGCCTGCTCTACCGGCCCAGCAGCGAAGAACAGCCAACGGTAGTAATCGGCGCGCTCTTCAGCTGTCGGAGCCAGTAACGCCTCAGGAAAGGTCTCTGCCAGATACGCGCAAATCGCCGCACTCTCCGAGATGACCCGCCCTTCATGAACAATCGCGGGAATCTTGCCAATCGGGTTCAGGTCGCTGAAGAACCTGCTTCGCTCAATATCCGAGCTGTCAGGCCTGGCCAGCGCAGCACCTCCCCATGGATCCCCCTCGCTGGAAAGTTCGTAGTTCAGAACCACCGTTTCATAAGCGCAGCCGATCTCTTCAAGCATCCAGCGCACTATTCGCCCGCGTGAATTGGGGTGGGTGTAGAACGTGATGGTCACGATAATTCTCCTGAGCATTACAAAGTGGAACCGGAGAATAGAGTGGCTGGACGCTGCCGAATCTAGCAAAGTACGCCAGAATACTTGCCGTTCCTGCCAGTGCCCATTTCCCCCTTCAGAGCGTGGCGTCCGGGAACGAGCGGCGCCGCTGGCCGCGCGGGCCAGACAGGGCCGACCGGGCTGGCTGTGGAGACACCCTGAATCACGCGCTACGCGCCCTTGCTTGCGACAGAGACGCAGGATGGAGCAACTCATGACAACCCACGACGTGCCCTCCAGTGCCTGCCTGCTGCCCTTTTCATTCTGGCAAGCGGTCACCCAGCTAGGGCTTGAGCCCGCAACGGTGCTAAGACACGCGAATCTCCCGCCAGGCTGGCACCTTGACGACGCACTGGCGATTACCACCGCTCAACTCTTCGCTATCTGGGACGCTATTGAAACGCTGAGTGGCGATACTGCATCCGGTATCAGGATGGTCACGCAAACCAGTACCGCGAAACACATGCTGGCGTTTCTGGCCGCAACGTATGCGGCTGATTTTCGAGACGGGCTCACCCGACTGGCCAGGTTCAAGCGCCTGTGCAGTCCCGACCGACTGCGCTTCGAAGCGCGCGCTGGAAAGACTTATGTGACCACCGAGTGGCCGGTCGGTACCGCCCCGGAGCCCTATATCGCGGTGGACGCGAGCTTTGCGCTGCTGCTGGAAGTCGGACGTCGAGGCTCCGGCGCACCCATAGTCCCCGCGTCGGTAGAGCTGCGACGCCCCGCGCCTGCATGCACCAGCCATGCGAAGTTTTTCGGCTGCGCTGTCCGCTTTGGCGCCAGGCGCGACAGGCTCGTGCTGAAATCCGAAGACCTGGATCTGCCGTTCCCCGGCTACAACCCGGAATTGCTGCGCATGTTGACTCCTGCACTGGCAAGCGCCGTAGAGGATATTGCCAGGCATGCCAGCCTGGGCGACCGAGTGAAATCGATCTTGAAGCTGATGATGACGGATGCAGCGACTGACGTAGCGAGAGTGGCCAGTGAATTGGGTTTGAGTCCTCGTACCCTGCAGCGCAAGCTAGCTGCCGAGGGTAAGACATTCAGAATGCTGCTGACCGAGGCGCGCACCGAGCTGAGCCGCGAGCTGCTCAGTGACGGGGCCACAGAAGTCAAGGAAGTGGCATACCGCCTTGGCTATCAGGACACCAACTCGTTTTATCGAGCCTTCCGCAATCAGCAAAACGTAACACCGGGCAGCTGGCGGCGGATCAATCAGCAACAGACTGAGCCGGACTAACGTCTGACGGCCATGACCCACCGCTCGGCGATCGACACCACAGAGCGGATCGCAGGCATAAAAAAAGGGCCTGGATAACTCCAGGCCCTTTTTTCGATGATTCGTGGCGGGAAACCAGGGATTCGAACCCTGGGAACGCTATTAACGTTCGCCGGTTTTCAAGACCGGTGCATTCAACCACTCTGCCAATTTCCCGTTTGTTCCATGACATGCAATGTAGTGCAGGAAAACGATCTGTGCAGCTCAAGACTGACGCCTCCAACTGCCTGACAAACCTTCCTCCTGCGTTGCGGGCGCCATAATACCGGAATGAAACACGCTGTCAAACTCTGTAGGTGGCTGATTTCAGAGCGTCTGTTATGATCTTTGCAACTCTACATTTCAACCACCAGGAGTTTCGCCATGCGCGAACAGGATTACGCAGTTAATAACGGCGTGCAGGCCGATCAGCTAGAGGTTAGCCGCGTCCTGCGCAACACATACGGCCTTTTGGCCCTGACCCTGGCTTTCAGCGGTGTCATGGCTTTCGTCGCACAACAGATGCGCGTTGGCTATCCAAACATTTTCGTCGTACTGATCGGTTTCTACGGTCTGTTCTTCCTCACCAACAAGCTGCGCGATTCCGCTTGGGGCCTGGTGTCGGCGTTTGCCCTGACCGGCTTCATGGGCTTCCTGCTCGGCCCGATCCTCAACCGTTACCTGGGTATGCAGGGCGGCGCTGAAGTGGTCAGCTCTGCCTTCGCGATGACCGCGCTGGTGTTCGGTGGTCTGTCGGCCTACGTGCTGATCACCCGCAAGGACATGAGCTTCCTCGGCGGCTTCATTACTGCTGGTTTCTTCGTCCTGCTCGCAGCAGTACTGGCCAGCATGTTCTTCCAGATCAGCGGGCTGCAGTTGGCGATCAGCGCGGGTTTCGTATTGTTCTCGTCGGTCTGCATTCTGTTCCAGACCAGCGCGATCATTCACGGCGGCGAGCGCAACTACATCATGGCAACGGTCAGCCTGTATGTATCGATCTACAACCTGTTCATCAGCCTGTTGCAGATCTTCGGCATCATGAGCCGCGACGACTGATAAGCCTTCGCGCTACAACAAAAAGCCCGCTTAGCGGGCTTTTTGCTGTCTATAGCTTTTGAATTCTTTATCATTGCCAGAGTTTTTCAGAAGAGCTGCCCATGAAGTTTGCCATTGCCGTGTTTTCCGCCGCGCATGCTCCCTCCTCTCGCCGGGCGCTTCTTTTCGCCCAGGCGGTGCTGTCAGGCGGCCATGAAATCGTGCGTCTGTTTTTCTATCAGGATGGTGTCTACAGCGCATCGGGCAATATCGTTGCACCTCAGGATGAACAGGATATCGCCGCCCAGTGGCAGGACTTCATCGGGGCGCATCAACTTGACGGTGTGGTCTGCATCGCCGCGGCGTTGCGGCGCGGTGTCCTGAATGCAGAGGAGGCGCTGCGCTATCAGAAGCCTGCTGCCAATCTTGCAGATTCATTTGAGTTGTCAGGGTTGGGGCAGTTGCACGATGCAGCGCAGTCAGCTGACCGTCTTGTCTGCTTTGGGGGGCAATGAAATGGCCAAATCACTGCTGGTGATCAGCCGCCAGGCGCCCTGGTCAGGCTTGAGCGCACGTGAAGCGCTGGATATCGTCCTGGCCGGTGGAGCCTTCGATCTGCCGATCGGCCTGCTGTTCATGGACGATGGCGTGTTTCAGCTCGCGCAGGCGCAAGCCCCGGCCGCGTTGCAACACAAAGACCTGACCGCGAATCTCCAGGCGCTGGAGATGTTTGGCGTTGAGGACATCTACGCCTGCGGGAAAAGCCTGGCAGAGCGCGGGATGTATCCCGGCAACCTGAATCTCGAAATCAGGCAGCTACCTCAGGAGCAGGACATTTCTGAACTCATCGACCGCTACGACCACGTGATCACTCTCTAATGGCGACCTTGCACGTTTTATCCCACTCCCCCTTCGCCGACAGCCGCATGACCAGCTGCCTGCGCCTGCTGGGCAATAAAGATGCGTTGTTGCTGTGCGGCGACGCCACATACGCACTGGTCCAGGCCACTGCCCCGCTGCAGGCGCTGCAAGAGCGCGCCGGTTCACTAAAGCTTTATGTTCTGGGCGAGGATGCACTGGCCCGTGATATCGCCCTGCCAAACTGGGTCAAATCCGTGGACTATAACGGCTTCGTCGAGCTATCCATTCGCTTTGACCGAGTCAACACCTGGCTATGAAGCATATCAACGTCGATGGACGGAGCATTGCTCTGGATAAGGACGGCTTTCTGACTAATCTTGAAGATTGGTCGTTGCCGGTCGCCCAGGCCCTGGCGGCTGAGGAAAACATTGATCTGGGGGCGGAGCACGCCGAGATTCTGCACACGCTGCGTCAGTTCTTCGCCGAATTTCAGTTGTCCCCCGCCACACGGCCTTTGATCAAGTACACAGCCTTGAAGCTCGGCCCGGACAAAGGCAACAGCCTGCACCTCAACCGCCTGTTCAACGGCACTCCCGCCAAACTCGCCGCCAAGCTGGCGGGCCTGCCCAAGCCGACCAATTGCATATGAACGATCACGCCCCACTCGTTACCGAAACACCTGCCGAGCATCCGTTTGCCCAGTTCGTCCGCATCCTGGGCAAAGGCAAGCGCGGCGCCCGCAACCTGACCCGCGAAGAAGCCCGGGAAGCGATGGGCATGCTCATTGATGAAAAGGTCGAAGACACCCAGCTAGGTGCGTTTCTGATGCTGCTGCGCCACAAGGAAGAAAGTGCCGAAGAGTTGGCGGGCTTTACCGAAGCCGTGCGCGAGCGCTTGGCTGCACCGCAGGTGCAGGTCGATATCGACTGGCCGACTTACGCCGGAAAAAAACGCCACCTGCCGTGGTACCTGCTGGCGGCTAAATGCTTGGCGCAAAATGGCGTCAAAGTGCTCATGCATGGCGGCGGCGCGCACACCGCAGGGCGTCTTTACAGTGAGCAATTGCTGGAGCTGCTGGGCATCCCACTGTGCCGCGATTGGCAGTCCGTGGAAGCGGCGCTGGCGCAGCACAATCTGGCGTTTATGCCGCTGGGCGACTGGGCACCACAGTTGCAACGCATGATCGACCTGCGCAATACGCTAGGTCTGCGCTCGCCGATCCATTCGCTGGCGCGGATTCTCAACCCGTTGAATGCCCGCTGTGGCCTGCAAAGTATTTTCCATCCCGGTTATCAGGGCGTGCACCGCGATGCCAGTGGCCTGCTGGGCAACCACACCATCGTGATCAAGGGCGACGGCGGCGAAGTGGAGATCAACCCTGACACTATCAGCCATCTGTATGGCACCACCGATGGCCAGCCCTGGGATGAAGAATGGCCGGCGCTGTCCGATCGTCGCCACGTGAAACCTGCGACGCTTGATCCTCAGCAGTTGGTTGCCTTGTGGAAAGGCGAAGTCGAGGACAGCTATCCGCAGTTGGCATTGATTTCCACCATGGCGCTGGCCCTGCGTGGCTTGGGGCTGCCTCGGGAAGAGGCTTTTGCGCAGGCGGAGTTGTTCTGGAAAAATCGCAACCTATCGATTTAACCGATTATTAGCGCCCAAGCTTTGCGCTATTTGTTCGAACCAATCGGCCTAGACTCGTCTCCAAAGCACATCAGCACCTACTTTGGAGTCGAATATGGGCCTTCTGGTCGAGGGACGCTGGCATGACCAGTGGTACGAAAGCAGCAAGGACGGGGCGTTTCAGCGCGAACAGGCGCAGCGTCGCAACTGGATCACAGCAGACGGCCAACCCGGCCCATCGGGTGAAGGTGGCTTCAAGGCCGAAGCCGGTCGCTATCATCTCTACGTGTCACTGGCCTGCCCATGGGCCCATCGCACGCTGATTTACCGCAAGCTCAAAGGCCTTGAAAGTCTGATCGATGTTTCTGTGGTCAGCTGGCTGATGCGCGAGAACGGCTGGACCTTCGACCTGGAAAAGGGCTCCAGCGGCGATCCACTGGACAACCATCAATTTCTCTACCAGCGCTATCTGGCTGATACGGCTGACTACACCGGCCGGGTGACAGTGCCCCTGTTGTGGGACAAAAAGCTGCAGCGCATCGTCAGCAACGAATCCGCAGAAATCATCCGCATGTTCAACAGCGCGTTTGATGAGCTGACCGGCAATCGGCTGGACCTCTACCCGGATCATCTGCAGCCAGCGATCAACGAGCTCAATGAACGCATTTACCCTGCCGTCAACAATGGGGTCTATCGCGCCGGTTTCGCCACATCACAAGGCGCCTACGAAGAAGCGTTCGACGACGTTTTCGCTGAACTGGACGTGCTGGAAAAAAGGCTGGGCGAGAACCGTTACCTGACCGGCGAGTACCTGACCGAAGCGGACGTTCGCCTGTTCACCACCATAGTGCGCTTCGATGCGGTGTATCACGGCCACTTCAAGTGCAACCTGCGCCGCATCTCGGATTACCCGAATCTGAGCAACTGGATGCTTGAGCTGTATCAGTGGCCGGGAATTACCGAAACGGTAGACTTCGAACACATCAAGCATCACTACTACGCCAGCCACGCGACCATCAACCCCACCGGTATCGTGCCTAAAGGGCCACTTCAGGTTCTGGACAGGGCTCATGATCGCCAGCGCCTGGCTGGCAGTGGCATCTGGAGCGAAACCGCAGCGTAAAAACCTGGCGATATCCAGGCTGCTACGGATATCGAGGTTCGCAGGAATGCCCACGTGGTCCATACGCCGCGCTGTCGCGCAGCAATACAGATCCGTGGGCCGGCTTTAGCCGGGAAGGCACCGGCACATTCAAGAGATTTGCATCGGCAAAGCTGCCGTTTTCCCGGCTAGAGCCGGTCCCACGAGCGCGTCCATCAATCGGCTTCTTCGCGGCTAGGGCAGCTACGGATAAGGTATTCAGACCGTTGCCTGAGCACCTTCGAACCAGGCCAGCTTTTCACGCAACTGCACCACTTCACCAACGATCACCAGGGTCGGCGCATGGACTTCATGGTCTGCGACCATCTGCGACAAGTTGGCCAAGGTGCCGGTAAACACTCTCTGACTGGACGTCGTGCCTTGCTGAATCAACGCCGCCGGAGTGTCTGCTGATCGACCGTGCTTGATCAATTGCTCGCAAATAACCGGCAAACCGATCAGCCCCATGTAGAACACCAGAGTCTGCGCAGGCGCAACCAGGTCGTTCCAAGGCAGATTAGTGGTGCCATCTTTCAAGTGCCCGGTGATGAAACGCACCGATTGCGCATGATCGCGATGGGTCAGCGGAATGCCCGCATATGCCGCACAACCACTGGCGGCGGTAATCCCCGGCACCACCTGGAACGGAATGCCATGAGCGGCCAGCTCTTCGATTTCCTCACCGCCGCGACCGAAAATGAACGGGTCGCCACCCTTGAGACGCAATACACGCTTGCCTTGTTTGGCCAGATCCACCAACTGCTGATTGATCTGGTCCTGAGGCAGCGCATGCTCGGCCCGGCGTTTGCCAACATAGATACGCTCGGCATCGCGGCGGCACAGGTCGAGAATAGTGGGCGCAACCAGACGGTCGTACAACACCACATCGGCCTGTTGCATCAGGCGCAAGGCACGAAAGGTCAACAGGTCGGGATCCCCAGGCCCCGCTCCCACCAGGTACACCTCACCCGGGGCATGAGGCGCATCGCCAGCAATCTTGGCAATCAGCAAGCGCTCTGCTTCAGCGCCCTGCCCGGCCAACTGACGGTCAGCAATAGGCCCCTGAAAAACTTCTTCCCAAAAGGCACGGCGCTGGGTCACGTCCGGGAACAGGCCCTTCACTTGCGAGCGAAAACGCGCCGCCAGACCGGCCAGCTGCCCATAAGTCGAGGGGATCCAGGTTTCCAGCTTGGCCCGAATCAGCCGCGCCAGAACCGGCGCATCACCCCCACTGGAGACGGCGATGACCAACGGCGAGCGATCAACGATGGCCGGGAAAATGACGCTGCATAATGCAGGTGCATCGACCACATTGACCGGCACACAACGCTGCTTGGCATCCTGAGACACCTGCGCGTTCAGCGGTTCGTCGTCCGTGGCGGCAATGATCAGCACGCAACCTTCAAGATCCACGACGTCGTAACCACGCAGGATCAGTTGCCCGCCACTTTTCTCGACCAGCTCGCGAAGCTGTGGCTCGATCTCAGGTGCAACCACCCGCAGGATCGCACCGGCTTCGGCGATCAGGCGGGATTTGCGCAACGCGATCTCGCCACCGCCCACGACCAGCACATGGCTGCCACGCAGGTTATGGAACAGCGGCAGAAATTCCATTTAACCGATGACCTCAAGGCCACCCATATACGGCTTGAGCACCTCGGGCACACGGATCGAACCGTCTGCCTCCTGGTAGTTTTCCAGCACCGCAACCAGCGTGCGGCCAACGGCCAGACCCGAGCCGTTCAAGGTATGGACCAGCTCTGGCTTGCCGGTTTCCGGGTTACGCCAGCGGGCCTGCATGCGGCGCGCCTGGAAGTCCCCGCAGTTGGAGCAGGACGAGATTTCGCGGAATTTGTCCTGGCTCGGCACCCAGACTTCCAGATCGTAGGTTTTGATCGCACTGAAACCCATGTCGCCGGTGCACAGGGCGAGAACGCGATACGGCAGCTCCAGCAACTGCAGGACGCGCTCGGCATTGGCGGTCAGGCTTTCGAGAGCCTCCATGGATTTTTCCGGCTCGACGATCTGCACCATCTCGACCTTGTCGAACTGATGCTGGCGAATCATGCCGCGAGTATCACGGCCCGACGCACCGGCTTCGCTACGGAAACACGGCGTGTGAGCAACAAACTTCAACGGCAGTTGTTTAGCGTCGAGGATCTCACCGGACACAATGTTGGTCAGGGACACTTCGGCAGTCGGGATCAGGTACAGATCCGCTTCGCCTTCGCGAGAAATCTTGAACAGATCCTCCTCGAACTTGGGCAACTGGCCGGTGCCCTGCAGGGCAGGAGCCTGGACCAGATAAGGCGTGTAGGCCTCTTCGTAACCATGCTCATTGATATGCAGGTTGATCATGAACTGAGCCAGCGCGCGATGCAGGCGGGCAATCGGCCCGCGCAACAGGGCAAAGCGAGCGCCGGACAGCTTGGCGGCGGTTTCGAAATCCAGCCAGCCGAATTTCTCGCCCAGCGCAACGTGGTCCTGAACCGCGAAGTCGAAGGTGGCTGGCGTACCCCAAGTGCGTACTTCGACGTTGCCGTCTTCGTCAGCGCCCACCGGCACTGATTCGTGAGGCAGGTTCGGCATGCTCAGGAGCATGGAATCCAGCTCGGACTGAATGCCGTCGAGCTCTTTTTTGCCCTGGCTGAGTTCTTCTGCCATGCGGTCGATGTCGGCCATCAACGGCGCGATGTCTTCGCCACGCTGCTTGGCCTGACCAATGGATTTGGAACGGGCGTTACGCTCGGCCTGCAATTGCTCGGTACGGGTCTGTACCGTCTTGCGCTGGGTTTCCAGCGCTTCGATGCGCGCTACATCCAGTGTGAAGCCACGGGACGCCAGGCGATCCGCTACGTCTTGAAGTTGAGTACGTAACAGTTTTGAATCGAGCATATCGTTTTCTCGTCTATCAAAGTCTGGTCAGGGACAGGCCAACCCAGGTTGCAAGCAGCCCGCCGAATACGCTGATGCCCGCATAGCCAATGGCCAGGGGCATTTGCCCGCTTTCAAGCAGGCGCAGCGTATCCAGTGAAAAGGATGAAAAGGTCGTCAGACCCCCTACAAAGCCGACAATCAAGCCGGCCCGAATTTCGATGGGCACTTCCGGACGTAAGAGAAACAGCCCGTAAAGCACGCCAATAATCAGGCAACCGACGATGTTCACCGCCAGGGTTGCCGCATAAAAATGCTTCGGCCAATTGGCGCTGACCCAAGTGCCAGCAGCAAAGCGCAATAATGTACCAGCGATGCCGGCAATGGACACCGCAAGAATGGTTTTAAGCACTACTTTCTCCGCTGACGAGGGCTGGCGGCGTCCAGCGCGGCCAGATGTTTGAGTTTTTCGCCGATTTTCAGCTCCAGGCCCCGGGGCACTGGCTGGTAATACTGACGCGGTTCCAGCTCATCCGGGAAGTAGTCCTCGCCTGCCGCATAAGCATCCGGCTCGTCATGGGCGTAACGGTATTCTTCGCCGTAGCCCAGTTGCTTCATGAGCTTGGTGGGCGCGTTGCGCAAATGCAGCGGGACTTCCAGGGAGCCGTGTTCCGTGGCCTCGCGCATGGCAGCCTTGAACCCCATGTACACCGCGTTGCTTTTCGGCGCGCAGGCCAGGTAGACAATCGCCTGGGCCACTGCAAGTTCACCTTCCGGGCTGCCCAGCCGTTCCTGAACGTCCCAGGCCGACATGCACAACGGCAGCGCGCGCGGGTCGGCGTTGCCGATGTCTTCACTGGCCATGCGCACCACGCGCCGGGCCAGGTACAACGGATCGCAGCCGCCGTCGATCATCCGCGCGAACCAGTAAAGGGCCGCATCGGGGTTGGAGCCACGAATGGATTTATGCAGCGCGGAAATCTGGTCATAGAACGCTTCGCCGCCTTTGTCGAAACGCCGACGGCTGTCACCCAGCAGGCTCTGCAGCAGCTCAAGGTCAATTTCGCTGCCGTCTTCGGCAAGGTCTGAAGCATTTTCAAGCAGATTGAGCATGCGCCGCCCATCGCCATCCGCCGCTGCCATCAGCATCGCGAAACCTTCATCGCTCAGGCTCAAGCGGTGCTGACCCAGCCCACGTTCTTCGGTTAGCGCCCGATTGACCAGCTTGCGCAGCGCAGCTTCATCCAGACTTTTAAGGACGTAGACGCGAGCTCGGGACAACAAGGCGTTGTTCAGTTCGAATGACGGGTTTTCAGTGGTGGCCCCGATGAAAATCAGCGTGCCGTCTTCCACATAAGGCAGGAACGCATCCTGTTGAGATTTGTTGAAGCGATGCACTTCGTCAACAAACAGAATGGTCCGACGGCCATATTGACCGGCCTGCTGCTTGGCGACTTCTACCGCCTGACGAATCTCTTTGACCCCGGCCAACACGGCAGAAACTGTTTCGAAATGCGCATCGGAGACTTTCGCCAGCAGCCGCGCCAGGGTGGTCTTGCCCACACCGGGCGGCCCCCAGAAAATCATCGAATGCAGAGCGCCCTGCTCCAGCGCCTCACGCAGAGGCTTGCCGTGAGCCAGCAGGTGCTCCTGGCCGACGTACTCATCCAGATTGGTCGCACGCAAACGTGCGGCCAGGGGCTGAGCAATCGGTTCACTTCGAAACAGGTCCATGGACAAGCGTTGAAACCTCTTATTCCTGAATGACGTCAGCGCCTTTCGGGATCTGGAACTGGAATTTGCTCGCAGCGATCGGCTCGTTGGCCTTGACGCCAGTGAACAGAATATTGGTGCGCTGGCCGACGCTGTCGATCAACTGCATGTCATTGATGATGCCGTTGCGGAACGACAGACGCAGACTGTCGAACAGGGTGTCCTTGGTCTTGGGCTTGAGCACGAAATCCACTACACCGCCAGCTTCCTTGGAAGTGATGTCGAAGCTTTCACTGATTTTCGATACATCACCGGACAGCAGCAGCGCCGGCGTCTGGGTCAGGCGCTGGTCCAGGGTCTTGATGGTCACTTGTTCCAGGTCCGGGTCCCACAGCGAAACCTTCTTGCCATCGGACACCATCAGTTGTTCCTGTGGTGCGTCGGTGTGCCAGTTGAACAGGCCCGGTCGCTGCAAAGCCATCTGGCCAGCGGTTTCCTGCAACTGGGTGCCACTGCCGTCCAGGGTCAACTGCGAGAAACGCGCAGTCAGGGTCTGGGATTTTTCCAGCAATTGCGTCAGGCGCGCGACATCTTTGCTGTCGGCGTGCGCCGGAATCGCCGAAAGGGTCAGTGCAGTTACCAACAACATGCGGATAAGACGCATGGGAATCCTCATTGAGTTCGGTGAAGGTCAGTCAGCGTCTGAACGCTGGCTGACCCTAGGTGAGCTATTAATCAATCGCGCATCGGGGCTGGCGCGATGACTTCACGCGAGCCGTTGGTGTTCATGGAAGTGACAACGCCCGCCATTTCCATGGCTTCGATCATGCGCGCGGCACGGTTGTAACCAATCTTGAGCTTGCGCTGCACGGCGGAAATCGAAGCACGGCGGCTCTCGAGGACAAACTTGACCGCTTCGTCGTAGAGCGCATCGCTTTCGCTGTCTTCACCACCTTCGCCGCTGCCGCCATCAAAGCCGCTGCCGGGCTCTTCGACGCCAGCCAGAATATCGTCGTTGTAGTCTGGAGTGCCACGCAGCTTCCAGGCTTCCACGACACGGTGTACTTCGTCATCGGACACAAAGGCGCCGTGAACCCGAATCGGCAAGCTGGTGCCTGGTGGCATGTACAACATGTCACCGTGGCCAAGCAGTTGTTCGGCACCGCCCTGATCGATAATGGTCCGTGAGTCGATCTTGCTAGAGACCTGGAACGCCATACGGGTCGGGATGTTGGCCTTGATCAGACCGGTGATCACGTCCACGGACGGACGCTGGGTAGCGAGAATCAAGTGAATACCGGCCGCACGGGCTTTCTGCGCGATCCGCGCGATCAGCTCTTCGACCTTCTTGCCGACGATCATCATCATGTCGGCGAATTCGTCAACCACGACGACAATGGTTGGCAGCTTGGTCAACAGCGGAGCTTCGTCGTGAATGCTTTCACGCTTGTAGAGCGGGTCAACCAATGGCGTGCCAGCTTCCTGGGCTTCTCTGACCTTCTGATTGAAGCCCGACAGGTTGCGCACCCCCATCTTGGCCATCAGCTTGTAGCGCCGCTCCATTTCGGCAACGCTCCAGCGCAGGGCGTTGGCGGCGTCCTTCATGTCGGTGACGACAGGGCACAGCAGGTGCGGGATGCCTTCGTAGATGGACAACTCAAGCATTTTCGGGTCGATCATGATCAGCTTGGCGTCTTCCGGGCCAGACTTGAACAGGATGGACAGGATCATGGCGTTCACGCCCACCGACTTACCGG
Organism: Pseudomonas viridiflava; assembly: GCF_900601905.1. Lineage (GTDB taxonomy): Bacteria > Pseudomonadota > Gammaproteobacteria > Pseudomonadales > Pseudomonadaceae > Aquipseudomonas. The sequence continues at coordinate 40,672 of NZ_UWFA01000383.1, read as the reverse complement.
AGCCCGTAGTACCGGCTACCAGCAAATGCGGCATCTTGGCCAGATCGGTGATCACCGGCTTGCCGCCGATATCGTGGCCCAGGGCCAGGGTGACCGGGGATTTGGCGTCGTCGTACTCCGGAGTCGAAAGCACTTCGGAGAAGCGCACGATCTGCCGGTCCTCGTTGGGAATCTCGATACCCACGGTGGTCTTGCCGGGAATCACCTCCACCACCCGCACACTGGTCACGGCCAGCGAACGCGCCAGGTCTTTGGCAAGATTGGAAATACGGCTGACCTTGACGCCTGCTGCGGGCTGGATCTCGTAACGGGTAATCACCGGGCCCGGGTGGATGGAGTCCACCGAGACTTCGACGCCGAATTCCTTGAGTTTGATTTCCAGCAAATGCCCGACCGCAGCCAGGGATTCCGGGGAATAGTTGAGCTGTTTCTTTTCAGCCGGGTCGAGAATGGAGATGGGCGGCAAGGTGCCTTCCACGGCGCTGTCGACGAACAACGGTGCCTGCTTTTCCTTCTGCACACGCTTGCTTGGCTCAGGCGCCTTGGCCGGTGCCGGGGCAATAACGGCCGGGATGTGGGTTTCCCGGGCGGTCATGTGCTTGCTCAGTGCCTGCTCGCGCTCGATCAAGCGCTCCTTGGCCTTGGCCTGCTCACGCCGATCGCTGGTCGCCGGAGCAACCACTTCGTTGACTCGCGCATCGACCTCACGCAACTGAGCAACCATTTGCTTGCGCTCGTTACGCGCCGACCACCAATTGTTGGCGGCATCCTGAAACAGCTCAAACAGGTCAAGGGTGATCTTGCCGGTCACATCCATGACCTTGAACCACGACAGGTCGGTGAACACCGTCAGACCGAACAGGAACAAGGCAATGAACAACAAGGTGCTGCCCTGAATGTTCAAGGCTTTTTTCGCCATGTCACCGAGAATTTCGCCCAGCACACCACCGGCCGAACCGGGGAAACCTGCCGCGAAATGGAAATGAATGTGCGCCAGCGCAGCACCCGCCAGGATCAGGAATACCAGCCCGATCAACCGCCAGGAAAACAGCCAGCCGCTCCACTGCCAGGGTTCATGGCGATGGCGGAACACTTGCCAGGCCTTGACGGCCAGCAGTAACGGAAATATGTAGGCGAAATAACCCAGGACCATGAACAGAATGTCTGCACAGAACGCACCGGCGCGGCCTGCCGCATTCTGGACTTCGACCGAACTGCTCGTGTGGCTCCAGCCGGGGTCGTTCTGGTCGTAGGTCAGCAACGCCATCATCAAATACAGGCACAGCGCGCCAAAGGCGATCAATGCACCTTCCTTGAGCCGGTAGTGCAATTGCTGCCGCCAGAGCGGAACGGAGTTGGGTACTGCGGTGGATTTCTTCAAAACGCTTTTATTCCTGCGCGATAGCGCGAACAACGGATGATTGACTACCTACGAACTGCACGGTGGCGACATTCAGCACAACATGAACTGACACACCGCTGACTCAATACGGGGCTTTCCAACTGACCTGAATGACTCTCTCGACCATTGACTCAACGCAAGCCCTTTAAACCAGCCCCTTGAACACGGCCCCTGCAAGCGGGCATTGTACGGGTTTGTACGGCTGATGCCACGATGGCATCCTGCCCAGAAACAGCCCGTTCAGCGCGAGGAATTGACTCGATTCGACCCTGTCGGGCAAAAAACCGCAGGGCCTTGCGGCGCGACGGTAAGGCAAGCGCACAATTTGAGCATGCATTACCTTTCGTGACAAAGACTTATAGCGGGTTTTATAGCCCAACAATCAATTCCTTGAAACCCTCAGGGCAGAGATCGACGACGTGCCCCTTCACGCATCACAGCCCGGAAGCGACAAGCCTTGAACGACCGACCGATTAAGACCACGCTCGCCACCCGTAGTTGCAGTTGCAGAGCGTTTACCGCCCTCCCCTTCCGCGCAGTGCCAAGCCCATGCTGACTTGGCTCAAACGTGACAGCCTGGATTTCCCGCCCCTGTCCAAGGCCTTGCGCGAGCCCGACGGACTGCTAGCTGCCGGAGGCGATCTATCACCCGAGCGACTGGTTCAAGCCTATCGCCACGGCTGCTTTCCATGGTTCGAGGACGGACAGCCGATTCTCTGGTGGTCGCCGGATCCGCGCACGGTGATATTCCCCGATGAACTGCATGTCTCGCGCAGCCTGGCGAAACTCTTGCGCCAACAGCGCTACAAGGTGACATTCGATCAGGATTTCAGCGCAGTGATCAGGGCTTGCGCCGGCCCGAGGACTTACGCTGATGGCACCTGGATAACCGGCTCGATACAGCAGGCCTATGTGGAACTGCATCGGCGTGGACACGCGCACAGCGTCGAGGTCTGGGACGGCGAAGTATTGGTGGGCGGGCTTTACGGGCTAGCCATGGGGCAACTGTTTTTTGGCGAATCCATGTTCAGTCATGCCGACAACGCCTCCAAGGTGGGATTTGCGACCCTGGTCGAGCACCTCAAAAGCTGGGGCTTTGTGCTGATCGACTGCCAGATGCATACCCGCCACTTGCAGAGCTTTGGCGCAAGGCCTATTTCCCGGGAAGCGTTTGCCGCCTGCCTGAATACGCATCTCGATCAGCCCAATCGCGCCGACTGGCTGCCTAGTCGAGTTCAACAGGCTGACATACACTCTTGATTAAAGGTTTCTACAGGTTTCTAACTCGGGGGCAATCATGACAGAGCTGGCGCGGCTTAAGTTTTATGCCACTCAACCCCACTCTTGCAGCTACCTGCCTGAAGAGCAGGCGACGACGCTGTTTCTGGACCCCAGCCAGCCGATGGACGTGCAAGTGTATGCCGATCTCTCGGACATGGGCTTTCGTCGCAGCGGCGATCACCTGTACCGACCCCACTGCCAGAATTGCAGCGCGTGTGTACCCGCACGTATTCCGGTGGACCTGTTTGTGCCCAATCGTCAGCAAAAACGGATTTTCAAACGTAATGCCGACCTTGAGGTGCGCAGCACCAAGCCGCACTTCAGCGAAGAATATTTCGACTTATATCAGCGCTATATCGAGCAAAGGCATGCTGACGGCGACATGTTTCCACCCAGTCGCGATCAATTTTCGACCTTTTTGGTAAGAGACCTGAAATTTTGCCGTTTTTTTGAATTCCGCCTGGAAAAGCGCCTGCTGGCCGTGGCGGTCACGGACATGCTACCCAACGGTTTATCGGCCGTTTATACCTTCTACGAACCCGGCGAAGAGCGCCGTAGTCTGGGGCGTTACGCCATTCTGTGGCAGATCGCCGAAGCCGCACGCCTGCGCCTGCATGCGGTATATCTGGGTTACTGGATAAAGAACTGCCAGAAGATGAATTACAAGACCCAATACCGCCCGATTGAGCTGCTTACAAACCAGAGATGGGTCACTCTTTATTGAAGCCCTTGGCGTAACCCTCATTTTTCGGGCACAATGCACGCCGCTTTTGCCTGGCGCCACTTGCACCGGGCCACTCATTGGATACCGAGGGCTTTACTGCATGTCGAAAGAAGACAGCTTCGAAATGGAAGGCACTGTCGTCGACACCCTGCCCAACACCATGTTTCGTGTGGAGTTGGAAAACGGGCACGTCGTAACCGCGCATATCTCCGGCAAGATGCGCAAGAATTACATTCGTATTCTTACCGGTGACAAGGTGCGTGTTGAGCTGACGCCCTACGACTTGAGCAAAGGGCGCATCACCTACCGCGCCCGATAAACAGGTCTTAACAAAAACGCCCGGCTTCTGCCGGGCGTTTTTGTGTGCCTGCTTTTTTGCTCCGCACCTGTGGGAGCGGTATTTGCCCGCGATAAGCATGGATATCCACACATCTTTTGTACATATCCGTTGCCGCGGTGATGGCTGCTTTGGGTTGCGCCCTTACGGCGCGTCACTTTCGAAAAGCGCGAAAGTAACCAAAGCGCTCTTGCCCTACCACTCGGCACCTCGCCTAGGCTCGGTGTACCCGACCGCAGACCTTGAACCGTGGGGCAAGCCGGCAGGGAGCCGGCTTAGCCGCCCCAGGCCATGGATGGCCGTTGGCGGCGGCCCCACGCCTCAATGTCGGATTACGGGCATGCCGAGCCTAGGCGAGGGACCGAGTGGTGGGGCAAGGACCTTTTGGTTACTTTTGGGGCTGTTTGCCAAAAGTGACGCGCCGTAAGGGCGCAACCCAAAGCAGCCATCACCGCAGAAATGGATATGTACACAAAAGATATGTAGATACCCATGCCGCGATAAGACTGGATGCGATCTAGCATAGATCCCATAGATCTTATCGCCGCCAAGCCTCGCCCCAACAGAATCACAGGCACAAAAAAACCCCACACCTCTTACAAGATGCGGGGCTTTTTGTGTGGCTTGGGAGTTAAGCCATTTCTGCCGTAGTTTCGTAGTCGAAGGTGATCTCGCCATCCCTGAAGTCGATATGTACCACCCCGCCATGCTCGGCCAATTCACCGAAGAGTATTTCTTCAGCCAGCGGACGCTTGATCTTGTCCTGGATCAAACGCGCCATTGGTCGGGCACCCATTGCCGCATCGTAGCCACCTTCAGCCAGGTAACTGCGCGCTGCATCACTGACTTCAAGCAGCACACGCTTGTCTTCCAGCTGCGCCTGAAGCTCGGTGAGGAACTTGTCCACCACGCTTTTGATGACCTCATGACTGAGGCGACCAAACTGGATAATGGTGTCCAGACGGTTGCGGAACTCAGGCGTGAAGCTCTTCTTGATGACTTCCATCGCATCAGAGGAGTGGTCCTGATGCGTAAAGCCAATCGAAGCGCGCGCTGCGGTTTCCGCCCCGGCGTTGGTGGTCATGATCACGATCACGTTGCGGAAGTCCGCCTTGCGACCGTTGTTATCGGTCAGCGTGCCGTGGTCCATGACCTGCAACAGCAGGTTGAAAACTTCAGGGTGAGCCTTTTCGATTTCATCAAGCAGCAAAACACAGTGCGGCTGCTTAGTGATCGCTTCGGTCAACAGACCGCCCTGATCGAACCCGACGTAGCCCGGAGGCGCGCCAATCAGACGAGAGACGGTGTGGCGCTCCATGTACTCGGACATGTCGAAACGCACTAGCTCGATACCCAGCGCCTTGGCTAACTGCCGAGCAGCTTCGGTCTTGCCGACACCGGTAGGACCGGCGAACAGGAACGAACCTACCGGCTTGTCCGGAGACTTGAGACCGGCACGAGACAGCTTGATAGCAGTCGACAAGGAGTCGATGGCCGCATCCTGACCAAACACGGTCAACTTCAAGTCGCGCTCGAGGTTGCGCAGCAGTTCCTTGTCGGAGCTGTTGACATGCTTGGGCGGAATACGCGCAATTTTAGCGACGATATCTTCCACTTGCGGCACTTCGATGCGCTTCACACGCTTCTCGACAGGCTGCAGACGCTGATAGGCACCCGCTTCGTCGATCACGTCAATCGCCTTGTCCGGCATGTGACGATCATTGATGTAGCGCGATGCCAGCTCGGCAGCGGCGCGCAAGGCTTCGTCGCTGTACTCGATATTGTGATGCGCTTCGAAACGACCCTTCAGGCCACGCAGGATACCGATGGTGTCTTCCACCGAAGGCTCCGAAACGTCGACTTTCTGGAAGCGTCGGGCCAACGCGCGATCTTTCTCGAAAATGCCGCGAAATTCCTGGAACGTTGTCGAACCGATACAACGGATATCTCCCGAAGACAACAGCGGCTTGAGCAGGTTCGAGGCATCCATGACGCCGCCCGACGCAGCACCGGCACCAATGATGGTGTGGATTTCATCGATGAACAGAATGGCGTGAGGACGCTTCTTCAGTTCGTGGAGCAGCGCCTTGAAGCGCTTCTCGAAATCACCACGGTATTTGGTACCGGCAAGCAATGCGCCCAGATCAAGGGAGTACACAACGCTACTGGCAAGCAGATCAGGGACCTGATTGTCGACGATACGCTTGGCCAGACCTTCGGCAATAGCCGTTTTGCCGACGCCAGCCTCACCGACCAGCAGCGGGTTGTTCTTGCGACGCCGGGCCAGAATCTGCGCTACGCGCTCAACTTCAAGCTCGCGCCCGACCAGCGGGTCGATGCGGCCCTGGCGAGCGAGTTCGTTAAGATTGCTGGCATAGGCATCCAGAGGATTACCTGAAGCAGAAGACTCACCACCCTCGTCGTCCTGCATATCTTGCTCACCTTCAGAGTGATCGCCGTGCCCAGGCACTTTCGATATGCCATGAGCGATGTAATTGACGACATCAATGCGGGCCACGCTTTGCTGCTTGAGCAAGAACACGGCCTGACTTTCCTGCTCACTGAAAATGGCCACCAGCACATTGGCGCCGGTGACTTCTCGTTTACCCGAGCTTTGCACATGAAAAACAGCACGTTGCAACACGCGCTGGAAGCCCAGGGTTGGCTGGGTTTCGCGATCTTCGTCATGAACCGGGATCAACGGTGTCGTGGAGTCGATAAACTCCTGCAGATCATGCTTGAGTTTATCGAGGTTCGCGCCGCAGGCACGCAGAACAGTGGCGGCAGCCTCATTGTCCAATAAGGCCAGCAGAAGGTGCTCGACAGTCATGAACTCATGACGTTTCGAACGTGCCTCCTTGAAGGCCAGATTGAGGGTGACTTCGAGCTCACGGTTTAACATAGCTTCACCTCATACCCAAGTGGTCGGCGTTTAACCGTCCTTCTCGATCTCACAGAGTAGTGGATGCTGGCTTTCCCTGGCGTATTGGTTGACCTGCATTGCCTTGGTCTCGGCGATGTCGCGGGTAAACAATCCACATACTGCCCGCCCCTCTGTATGGACGGCCAGCATGACCTTGGTCGCCAGCTCGCGATTCAGGTTGAAGAACACCTCGAGCACTTCGACAACGAAATCCATCGGGGTGTAATCGTCATTGAATAAAACCACCTTGTACATCGGTGGCGCCTGTAACGCAGGCTTGGCATCCTGAACTGCGGTGCCAGACGCGTCATCCTCATGGGAATCGGGGCTGTCCTGATTTGATGTTAGTCGAATCTTGCTGATTGCATGCATGGAAAGAAAGGTTCGTTCAAGGCGGATTGAATAATTAGTCGCAGTCTGACCGGTTTTCAAATGGACCGCCGCATGACCTTGACTATCGGCTAAACGGTGTTACAAACAATAGAACCCACATTGGGTAAAAAGGGTCCGCGCAGTCAACCAAAATTTTTTTCGGTCCGGCGGATGAGGTGGATGATACTCCCAACGGAGTCCTTTGCAGAGGGATGTGACTATGCTCAGCGGTAAGGTCAAGTGGTTCAATAATGCAAAAGGTTATGGCTTCATCCTTGCCGACGGCAAGGATGAAGATCTGTTCGCCCATTACTCGGCCATTGAAATGGATGGTTACAAGACTCTGAAGGCTGGCCAGGCCGTCAAATTCGAAATCATTCAAGGGCCTAAAGGCCTGCATGCGGTTCAAATCAGGGCAGCTGAAGTCGCCGCGCCTGCTGCGACTGGCGCTGGGGTAAAAAAAGTGGAGCAGATCACTGAAAGTTCCACCTGAGGCATTTCCCAGGCAACAGACCTGACAAGCGGCCAGTTCAGTTCACTGAACTGGCCGTTTCTATTGGAGCCAGGCATCACCGCGCTAATGGCAGTTCCAATCCGGTCTATGCGAAGACCGGCGTGCTGGCGCTGTCAGCAGCCCTCGACCATCGACCAATACCGGATGCGACTCAGAACGCATAGCATTAATGCTTAGCGCCAAGGGTTTGATATACTCGCCGCCGTGACTCACGGGTCATCGGGGCCGACCAGTCTGGAAAGCGGCTTTCAGCCCTTGCACGCGGTTTGCCACAGCAGCTCGACCGCTTGACGCTCTTTCATCATCATCGCGAATAAACCTCGACTCAGGCCCCACAGGGACTGCGAGCAAAGTGCATACCCTGCGCGCATCGAGATTTTGTGCATGCTCAGCAAAACAGAGAGTTCATACGAAATGTCCAACCGCTCGAAGATCATCTATACCTTCACCGACGAAGCTCCTGCCCTCGCCACCTACTCGCTGCTTCCTATCATCGAAGCCTTCACCGCCTCCTCTGATATCGACGTTGAAACGCGAGACATCTCTCTGGCAGGTCGCATCCTTTCAAGCTTCCCTGAATCCCTGAGCGCGGATCAGCAAATAGCAGACCACCTCGCCGAGCTGGGCCAGCTGGCCACCACGCCAGAAGCCAACATCATCAAGCTGCCGAACATCAGCGCCTCGGTCCCGCAACTCAAGGCCACGATCAAAGAGCTGCAGGATCTGGGCTTCAAGATTCCTGACTACCCGGAAAACCCAAGCACCGACGCGGAAAAAGACGTCCGTGCACGCTACGACAAGACCAAAGGCAGCGCCGTGAACCCGGTCCTGCGTGAAGGCAACTCCGACCGTCGCGCACCACTGTCGGTCAAGAACTACGCTCGCAAGCACCCGCACAAAATGGGCGCCTGGGCAGCTGACTCCAAGTCCCATATCGCTCACATGAGCAACGGCGACTTCTACGGCAGCGAAAAATCAACCCTGATCGACGCTGCCGGCAGCGTTAAAATCGAACTGATCGCTCAGGACGGCACAGCCACTGTCCTGAAAGAAAAGACCGCCGTGAAAGAAGGCGAGATCATCGATTGCTCGGTCATGAGCAAGAAAGCCCTGCGCAGCTTCATCGCCGCCGAGATCGACGACGCCAAAGCCAAAGGCGTGCTGCTGTCGGTTCACCTGAAAGCCACGATGATGAAGGTTTCCGACCCGATCATGTTTGGCCAGATCGTCGCCGAGTACTATAAGGACGCGCTGACCAAGCACGCCGACGCACTCAAGCAGGTCGGCTTCAACCTGAACAACGGCATTGGCGACCTGTACGACCGCATCAGCGCCCTGCCCGCTGACCAGCAGGCTGAAATCAAGGCCGACATCCAGGCTGTCTACGCAGTGCGTGCACCGCTGGCGATGGTCAACTCGGACAAAGGCATCACCAACCTGCATGTGCCGAGCGACGTGATTGTCGACGCCTCGATGCCAGCAATGATTCGTGACTCGGGCAAAATGTGGGGCGCTGATGGCGAACTGCACGACACCAAGGCCGTGATCCCGGATCGCTGCTACGCCACCATCTACCAGGCGGTGATCGAAGACTGCAAGAAACATGGCGCTTTCGATCCGACCACCATGGGCAGCGTGCCAAACGTTGGCCTGATGGCGCAGAAAGCCGAAGAGTACGGTTCCCACGACAAGACGTTCCAGATCACCACCCCAGGCGTTGTCCGTGTCACCGGCAGCGACGGCAAAGTGCTGATGGAGCAGAACGTCGAAGAAGGCGATATCTGGCGCATGTGCCAGGCCAAGGACGCGCCGATCCAGGATTGGGTCAAACTGGCCGTCAACCGCGCTCGCGCCAGCGACACCCCTGCGGTGTTCTGGCTCGACCCGGCCCGTGCCCACGACGCCGAGATGATCAAGAAAGTCCAGAAGTACCTGGGCGACCACGATACTGCTGGCCTGGACATCCGCGTGATGTCTCCGGTAGAAGCCATGGCGTTTACTCTGGAGCGCACGCGCGCCGGCAAGGACACCATCTCGGTGACCGGCAACGTACTGCGCGACTATCTGACTGACCTGTTCCCGATCATGGAACTGGGCACCAGCGCCAAGATGCTGTCCATCGTGCCATTGATGAACGGCGGTGGTCTGTTCGAAACCGGCGCAGGTGGTTCGGCCCCGAAACACGTTCAGCAATTGGTTGAAGAGAACTTCCTGCGTTGGGACTCCCTGGGTGAGTTCCTGGCGCTGGCGGCTTCGCTGGAACATCTGGGCAACACCTACAACAACCCTAAAGCGCTGGTTCTGTCCAAAACTCTGGACCAGGCTACGGGTGAGTTCCTGGACCGCAACAAGTCGCCATCGCGCAAAGTCGGCAACATCGACAACCGCGGCAGCCACTTCTACCTGGCTCTGTTCTGGGCCCAGGCATTGGCGGCACAAAATGACGACGCGGCCCTGAAGGCACAGTTCAGCCCAGTGGCGAAAACCCTGGCCGACAACGAAGAAAAAATCGTTGCCGAACTGAACGCGGTACAAGGCAAGCCAGCGCAGATCGGTGGTTACTACTACCCGAACCCTGAGCTGACCAGCAAAGTCATGCGCCCAAGCGCAACCCTGAACGCTGCGATCGCTTCGCTGGTTTAAGGCTTTGTCGTAAACCCGAACCCCGGCCTTGCGCCGGGGTTTGTGTATCTGCACATATCAACCCTGTAGGAGCTCACGAGCACCGCGAGGCAGCGATGGCTGTTTATCCGACACACCGCTATCGCTGCCTCGCGGTGCTCGTGAGCTCCTACAAATCATTCCAATATGACTATTGAACGGGTCTCTCCCTATGAACTGGCAAGCCCACGTCACCGTCGCCACGATCATTGAAGATCAGGGCAAATTCCTTTTCGTTGAAGAACTCAAAGGCGGCAAGGCGGTGCTCAATCAGCCTGCCGGGCACCTTGACCCGAACGAGTCCCTGCAACGTGCGGCAGTACGCGAAACCCTCGAAGAGACCGGCTGGGACGTTGAATTGACCAGCGTCGTAGGCATTTACCTGTACACCGCCCCCAGCAACGGCGTGACCTATCAGCGCATCTGCTTTGCCGCCAAACCGCTGCACCATCACGGCGACTATCAGCTGGATGACGGGATCATCGGCCCGCTATGGCTGACCCGCGATGAGCTGATCGCCCAGCGAGAACGCTGGCGCAGCGAGCTGGTACTGCGCTGCGTGGACGATTACCTGCAGGGGGAACGTTTCAGCCTGGACCTGCTGCGCGACAACGCGTGAGACTCCCGAGCCCGGGCCTGTTAGAATCGCGTCCTTTTCGAAGCTACCCATTGAACTCCTATGCCTGATTCAACCCTTTCCGATACTGCAAAGAAACGCGTCATTGTCGGCATGTCCGGCGGCGTGGATTCTTCGGTTTCCGCCGTTCTGCTCATGGAGCAGGGCTACCAGGTGGAAGGCCTGTTCATGAAGAACTGGGAAGAAGACGACGGAACGGATTACTGCACGGCCCGCGAAGACCTGGCCGATGCCCAGGCTGTGTGCGACAAGATCGGCATCAAGCTGCACACCGCCAACTTCGCCGCTGAATACTGGGACAACGTGTTCGAGCACTTCCTGGCCGAATACAAGGCCGGGCGCACGCCTAACCCGGACATCCTCTGCAACCGCGAAATCAAGTTCAAGGCGTTCCTCGACTACGCCCTGATGCTTGGCGCCGACCTGATTGCCACTGGTCACTACGTGCGCCGCCGGGATATCGACGGCCGCACCGAACTGCTCAAGGGCCTGGACCCGAACAAAGACCAGAGCTACTTCCTGCACGCCGTTGGCGGTGACCAGATTGCCCGGACGCTGTTCCCGGTTGGCGAGCTGGAAAAACCCGAAGTGCGCGCGATTGCCGAGAAACACGGTCTGGCGACCGCCAAGAAGAAAGATTCCACTGGCATCTGCTTCATTGGCGAGCGGCGTTTCACTGACTTCCTGCGCCAGTACCTTCCTGCCCAGCCCGGCGAGATCAAGACGACCGAAGGGGAAGTCATCGGCCGCCACAGCGGCCTGATGTACCACACTATCGGCCAGCGTCAGGGCCTGGGGATTGGCGGACTCAAAGACGCCAGCGATGACCCGTGGTACGTGCTGGTCAAGGACCTGGAAAACAACGAGCTGATCGTCGGCCAGGGTAACGAACATCCCTGGCTGTTTTCCCGGGCGCTCGTCGCTTCGCAGATCTACTGGGTCAACCCGGTCGATTTGAGTTCGCCACGCCGGTTGACTGCCAAAGTCCGCTATCGCCAGAGTGACCAGCACTGCACCCTGGAACAGACCGCTGATGGCTACCGAGCCGTCTTCGATGAGCCGCAACGCGCCGTCACGCCTGGCCAGTCCGTCGTGTTCTACGACGGCGAAATCTGCCTGGGCGGCGGCGTGATTGAAATTGCCGAACCCTGGCACAGCAAGGACAAGCGTTGATGACCCCGATTCAGGAGCAACTGATCGCCCTGGCTGGCGTATTCCAGGCGGCAGTACTGGTCGACCGGATCGCCAAGACCGGCCAGAGCAATGAAGCAGAACTGGGCTGCATGCTCGGTAGCCTGCTGGTGCAGGACCCCAAGGACACGCTGGATGTCTACGGCGGCGACGACCTGAACCTGCGCGAGGGTTATCGGGCCCTGGCCAGCGCCCTGGAACGCGACCCTTCCACCCTGCAGCGCGAACCATTGCGCTATGCACTGTCGATGCTGGGCCTGGAGCGACAGCTGGCAAAACGCGACGACATGCTGGAAGTGGTGGGCAAACGCCTGCCACAGATCCAGTCTCAGGTTGAACACTTCGGCGTCGCCCATGAAAACGTCATTGCCGCGTGTGGCGCGCTGTATCAGGACACCCTGAGCACCTTGCGCCAGCGGATTCAGGTACACGGCGACATGCGCAACCTGCAGCAGCCCAGCAATGCCTCGAAAATTCGCGCGTTGCTTCTGGCCGGGATCCGCTCTGCGCGGCTGTGGCGACAAGTTGGCGGCCATCGCTGGCAGCTAGTGATAAGCCGGCGCAAGTTACTGAAAGAACTGTATCCATTGATGCGCGGCTGATTCGCCGGGCGTCTGCACTCAACACCGACAAACATCGCGTGACATACGCTGGTCAGGCCGACCCGGCCGGACCGCAATTTCATGTATGATACGCGCCCCATTTCGTTGCCCGACTGTCCGAGAACCCCCTATGCAGCTTTCTTCGCTCACTGCGGTTTCCCCTGTTGACGGCCGCTACGCCGGTAAAACCCAGGCTCTGCGCCCAATTTTCAGCGAATACGGCCTGATCCGTTTTCGCGTCATGGTTGAAGTACGCTGGCTCCAGCGTCTGGCCGCACATCCGGAAATCACTGAAGTTCCAGCGTTTTCCGCTGAGGCCAACGTGATTCTCAATACCCTGGCAGAAGATTTTTCGATCACTCATGCCGAGCGCGTGAAAGAAATCGAACGCACCACCAACCACGACGTCAAGGCCGTGGAGTACCTGCTCAAGGAACAGGCTGCCAAGCTGCCTGAGCTGGACAAGGTCAGTGAGTTCATCCATTTCGCCTGCACCAGCGAGGACATCAACAACCTGTCCCACGCCCTGATGCTGCGCGAAGGCCGCGACAACGTGATGCTGCCGTTGATGCGCCAGACCGCCGAAGCCATCCGTGAACTGGCGATCCGCTTCGCCGACGTTCCGATGCTGTCGCGCACCCACGGCCAGCCGGCTTCGCCGACTACTCTGGGCAAAGAGCTGGCCAACGTGGTTTACCGTCTGGAGCGCCAGATCGCCCAGATCGCCGCAGTGCCGCTGCTGGGCAAGATCAATGGCGCGGTCGGCAACTACAACGCACACATCTCGGCCTACCCGTCCATTGACTGGGAAGCCAATGCTCGCGCCTTCATCGAAGACGAGCTGGGTCTGGGCTTCAACCCCTACACCACGCAGATCGAACCTCACGACTACATCGCCGAGCTGTTCGATGCCATCGCGCGCTTCAACACCATCCTGATCGACTTCGACCGCGATATCTGGGGCTATATCTCCCTGGGCTATTTCAAGCAGCGCACCATCGCTGGCGAAATCGGTTCGTCGACCATGCCGCACAAGGTCAACCCGATCGACTTCGAAAACTCCGAAGGCAACCTGGGTATCGCCAACGCACTGTTCCAGCACCTGGCGAGCAAACTGCCGATCTCCCGCTGGCAGCGCGACCTGACCGACTCCACCGTGCTGCGCAACCTCGGCGTGGGCTTTGCTCACAGCGTTATTGCCTACGAAGCCAGCCTCAAGGGCATCAGCAAACTGGAGCTCAACGAGCAGAAGATTGCCGCTGACCTGGACGCTTGCTGGGAAGTACTGGCCGAACCAATCCAGACCGTCATGCGTCGTTACAACATCGAAAACCCGTACGAGAAGCTGAAAGAACTGACCCGTGGCAAGGGCATCAGCCCTCAGGCACTGCAGACTTTCATCGACACGCTGGACATGCCCGCCGAGGCCAAGGCCGAGTTGAACAAACTCACCCCAGCCAATTACATCGGCAATGCCGTGGCGCAAGCCAAGCGTATCTGATCTGCGCAGCACTTTTGCACACGCCCGGCAGTGCCGGGCGTTTTTATTGCTGTCTCGAAAACACATTTTTTCAATAGGTTACACATGAATCCTGATATTCCTCTTCAACTTCTGGGCGGCATCAGCGCGCGCGTTTTCCTGCGTGACTACTGGCAGAAAAAACCCCTGCTGATCCGTCAGGCCATCCCGGACTTCCAGAGCCCGATCGACCCTGACGAACTCGCCGGCCTGGCCCTTGAAGAAGAAGTCGAATCGCGACTGGTCATCGAAAATGGCGAGCGCCCCTGGGAATTGCGTCGCGGGCCATTTGCCGAAGACGAGTTCAGCAAATTGCCGGAAAAGGACTGGACCCTGCTGGTGCAGGCCGTGGATCAGTTCGTCCCGGAAGTCAGCGAGCTGCTGGAAAATTTCCGCTTTCTGCCAAGCTGGCGTATCGATGACGTGATGGTCAGCTACGCCGCGCCGGGCGGCGGTGTGGGCCCGCACTACGACAACTACGACGTGTTCCTGCTCCAGGGCCATGGCCAGCGCCACTGGCAGATCGGCCAGATGTGCGACGCTGAAACCCCGCTGCTCAAGCATGCCGACCTGCGCATTCTTGCCGATTTCCAGATGACCGAAGAATGGACTCTGGAACCGGGCGACATGCTTTATCTACCTCCCCGCCTGGCCCATTGTGGCGTGGCCGTGGATGACTGCCTGACCTACTCGGTCGGTTTCCGAGCACCGGGCGCGGCTGAAGTCCTGACCCATTTCACTGACTTCCTCAGCCAGTTCATCCCCGACGAAGAGCGCTACACCGACGCTGACGCCCAGCCAGCCGCGGACCCTCACCAGATTCAGCACGACGCGCTGGACCGCCTCAAAGCGCTGCTGGCCGAGCACATGGGCGACGAGCGCCTGCTGCTGACCTGGTTCGGCCAGTTCATGACCGAGCCACGCTACCCGGAACTGGTCACGGGCCCGGAGCTGGAAGAAGACGACTTGCTGAGCAGCCTGGAACAGGGCGCAGTTCTCATTCGCAACCCAAGCGCACGCCTTGCATGGTCCGAAGTCGATGACGACCTGCTACTGTTCGCCAGCGGCCAAAGCCGTCTGTTGCCGGGCAGCCTGCGCGAATTGCTGAAACTGATCTGCGCCGCCGATGCTCTGCACAGTGACAACCTCGGCCAATGGCTGGCCGATGAAGAAGGACGCAACCTGCTCTGTGAGCTGGTCAAACAAGGAAGCCTGGGGTTTGCCGATGAATAGAATCAACGTGCGTGTCGCGGACTGGCACAAAGACAACGCTGACATCCGCCGGGTGCGTGATGCGGTGTTCGTGGCTGAACAGTCCGTGCCGCCGGAGCTGGAGTGGGACGCCGAAGACAGTGACGCAATTCACTTTCTGGCGTTGGAAGGAGACTACGCGATCGGTACCGCACGGCTGCTGCCGGATGGTGAAATCGGTCGACTGTCAGTCCTGCGGGACTGGCGCGGCATGAAAGTCGGCGAAGCATTACTGGGCGCCCTGCTCAGCGAAGCCGAGCGCCGCGATCTCAAGCAGCAGAAGCTCAGCGCACAGGTGCAGGCTGTGGAGTTCTACCAACGCTTTGGCTTCACGGTGGTCAGCGCTGAATTTCTGGAAGCCGGCCTGCCTCATGTGGACATGACCCGCAACGCCGATTGAATCCGGCCACCTTACGCCCCGCCAGACACCTGCAGCATGACTATGCTCAGAGCGTCTGGCGGGGCGTTTTGCTGTCTGACCCTTAACTTGCGCTCGCTGAAGCCGACAACGTGGCAAACTCGAATCTATCGATTTGTATCAGTGGAGAATGGAAACCATGTTTTTGCGCACCTTGATGACTTCCCTGCTGCTGTTATGTAGCGTCTGCGCCTCGGCCGCTACCGAAGTGGTTCCGCTGAACTTCCGCACCAGTGATGAGCTCCTGCCAGTGGCCAGATCCTTCCTCGGCCAGGACGGTTCGGTCAGCGCCTATCAGAACCAACTGATCGTCAATGCCGAGCCGCGCAAAATCGAAGAACTGCGCACCCTTCTCTCACAACTGGACACCGCGCCCAGGCGTTTGCTGATCAGCGTCGACACCAGCGACAGCGCAGCACGCACTGCCACAGGTGCCAATCAGAGCCGCGTCATCAATTACGGCACCAGCAGCCGTGAAGGCGGCGTGCAACAGGTTCAGGCCAGTGAAGGTGCTCCAGCGCTGATTCAAGTGGGCCAGAGCGTCCCGGTCACCACTTCGCAAAGTGACTCCTATGGCTATGCGCAGAGCAATACCGAGTATCGCAATGTCACGCAGGGCTTCTATGTCACCGCCAGCATCACCGGGGACATCGTGCACCTGAACATCAGCACCAATCGTGACCGGGTCAGCCAAGAGCGGCCTGACGTGTTCAAGGTGCAAAGCACCGACAGCCAGGTCAGCGGCCGTTTAGGCGAATGGATCACCCTGGCAGGCGTGAGCGGCGAGTCAGTTGCTGACCGCCAAGGCAATGCTCAGCATTATTCCACTCAAGGCCGGGACGACATGACATTGCGCGTCATGGTGCAAACCCTTGACTGAGCAGGAGCTGCGGAAAACCAGCACTAAAGCGCCCGAAAATGACTGATTAGTCGCACTCGAGCAAATATGTAGTGGATCAAATAAAGCACTACAAATTGTTTGACGGGTTAAAAATGACGAGGCATGATTGCCTCGCTCCCGCTAATCAGAGGCCCTGTAAAGAGCCTTCGGATCGCCGCTCAAATCCTACGAGCCGATTCGTGTCCGCACCGCCCACAAGGCAGTTTGACGAGGTTGCGACTGGAACGAAGTTGTCCTGAGGGACGGAAGCGTATAACGGTCCATCGGTAAACTGCGCAGTGACTGCAACGAGGCATCCACGAGCCGGATTGCACACCCAGCCTTGCCCTGAACCCGCTCTCCCCTTGAGCCCTTCGTTCAATGTCGTGATCCAGACAAACATCGGCAACCAGACATACAGCAGACATCTGATCAGCGAGCAGCCATTCAATGTGCCTTCGATAACCGGGGCGTTTTGGCGGAGCAGGACATTCCAACAAAACCTATGCGAAAGGGGTTTCGATCATGGCACTGACACGCGAACAACAAATAGCAGCTCTGGAAAAAGACTGGGCTGAAAATCCGCGCTGGAACAATGTGACCCGCAACTATTCCGCCGCTGATGTCGTCCGCCTGCGTGGCTCGGTTCAACCTGAACACACGTTCGCCAGAAATGGCGCGGAAAAGCTCTGGAATCTGGTTACCCAGGGTGCCAAGCCTTCTTTCCGTCCGGACAAGGACTTCGTCAACTGCATGGGTGCCCTGACCGGCGGCCAGGCGGTGCAACAGGTCAAGGCCGGTATTCAGGCGATTTACCTCTCTGGCTGGCAAGTGGCGGCTGACAACAACTCGGCCGAGTCGATGTACCCCGACCAGTCGTTGTACCCGGTGGATTCGGTTCCTACCGTGGTCAAGCGCATCAACAACTCGTTCCGCCGTGCCGACCAGATCCAATGGAAAGCAGGCAAGAACCCCGGTGATGACGGCTTTATCGACTACTTCGCGCCCATCGTGGCGGACGCTGAAGCCGGTTTTGGCGGCGTGCTCAACGCCTATGAGCTGATGAAGAGCATGATCGAAGCTGGCGCTGCGGGCGTTCACTTCGAAGACCAACTGGCCTCGGTGAAAAAATGCGGACACATGGGTGGCAAGGTGCTGGTGCCGACTCAGGAAGCCGTACAGAAACTGACCGCTGCGCGTCTTGCCGCTGACGTGGCGGGCGTGCCGACGATCATTCTGGCCCGTACCGACGCCAATGCTGCGGACTTGCTGACCTCGGACTGCGACCCTTACGACCAGCCGTTTGTCACCGGTCAACGTACGCCTGAAGGTTTCTATAAAGTGCGTGCAGGCCTGGATCAAGCCATTGCCCGCGGTCTGGCGTATGCCCCTTACGCCGATCTGATCTGGTGTGAAACGGCCAAGCCGGATCTGGACGAAGCGCGTCGCTTTGCCGAAGCCATCAAGAAGGAATACCCGGATCAGTTGCTGTCATATAACTGCTCGCCTTCCTTCAACTGGAAGAAAAACCTGGACGACGCGACCATCGCCAAGTTCCAGCGTGAGCTGTCAGCCATGGGCTACAAGCACCAGTTCATTACCCTGGCGGGCATCCACAACATGTGGCACAGCATGTTCAACCTGGCGCACGACTACGCCCGCAACGACATGACGGCTTATGTGAAGCTGCAGGAGCAGGAGTTCGCGGATGCCGCCAAGGGTTACACCTTTGTCGCGCACCAGCAGGAAGTGGGCACCGGTTATTTCGACGACATGACCACCGTGATCCAGGGTGGTGCTTCGTCGGTGACGGCGTTGACCGGTTCGACTGAGGAAGAGCAGTTCCACTAAGATCTGCAGTGGCCTTATCGGGGGTAAGCCGTAAGTCCTGCTGTTGGAGCGAGGCTTGCCCGCGAAGGACGTTACCGTGGTTTACCAGCAGGACCCGCGCCGACTGATTCGCGGGCAAGCCTCGCTCCAACAGACTGGCACCTGTGGGAGCGGTGCCTGGCCTGGGCAGCAATCCGACGACGGGGCCACCCGCGATTTAAATCGAAGACCTACGACTAGGTATTAGCCGAAATCCGTAACTAACTCACAAAACAACCTTCCCAACTATCAGCAATACCAAATGATACTTATTATCATTTAGAAAAGAGTGCTTGTAGCGCAACTTTTCAGTGCTTGATGCAATTCAGTAAAATCCCTCCTGACGCCCGCCCCGCCTGCCCCACACCCGCCACCGATGCCTGTAAGTGATTAATTGCACAAATTAATTTGATATAGAAAATTTACTTGCCCCGTATTTGCACATAAAATCACTGGAATTGATTTCGCTGCGACATATCGTCGCTGCATATACTCTTTTCAAGCTCAGAGACGATTGATCTCTGTCAAGGATTGCCAGCATGCCCGAATCGACAGGTCTGATTGCCCACAACTGGGGCTTCGCCATTTTCCTTTTGGGCGTGGTCGGCCTGTGCGCCTTCATGCTTGGTGTTTCCAGCCTCCTCGGCAGCAAAGCCTGGGGCCGCAGCAAGAACGAACCTTTTGAATCCGGCATGTTGCCTACAGGCAGTGCCCGCCTGCGCCTTTCGGCAAAATTCTATCTGGTCGCGATGCTTTTCGTGATTTTCGACATTGAAGCCCTTTTTCTCTTTGCCTGGTCTGTGTCCGTCCGCGAAAGCGGCTGGACCGGATTCGTCGAAGCTCTCGTTTTCATAGCAATTCTGTTGGCAGGTCTTGTCTACCTATGGCGGGTTGGAGCGCTGGATTGGGCTCCTGAAGGTCGCCGTAATCGGCAAGCGAAGCTGAAACAATGAGGCTTTGGCGATGCAATACAATCTCACCAGGATCGACCCGGATGCTCCAAATGACGAGTATCCAATCGGCAAACGGGAAACTGTTTCCGATCCGTTAGAAGATCAAGTCCACAAAAACATCTACATGGGCAAGCTTGAAGACGTGCTGAATGGCGCGGTCAACTGGGGGCGTAAAAACTCCCTGTGGCCGTACAATTTCGGCTTGTCGTGCTGCTATGTGGAAATGACCACCGCCTTCACGGCGCCCCATGACATCGCACGCTTCGGCGCCGAGGTTATCCGGGCATCGCCGCGTCAGGCGGATTTCATGGTTATTGCCGGGACTTGCTTCATCAAGATGGCGCCGATCATTCAGCGTCTCTACGAGCAAATGCTCGAACCGAAATGGGTTATTTCCATGGGTTCGTGCGCCAACTCCGGTGGCATGTACGACATTTATTCAGTGGTTCAGGGCGTGGACAAGTTCCTTCCTGTGGATGTCTATGTGCCCGGCTGCCCGCCCCGCCCCGAGGCGTTTCTGCAAGGCTTGATGCTGTTGCAGGAATCCATCGGCCAGGAGCGTCGCCCTCTTTCCTGGGTCGTCGGTGATCAAGGCGTGTATCGCGCCGAGATGCCGTCGCAAAAGGAACAGCGCCGCGAACAGCGAATCGCAGTCACTAACCTGCGCAGCCCCGACGAAGTCTGATCCAGACTTGTTCTCTCAAAAGAACGAATACCTGGCCTCATTCTTTACGTTGACCGAAAGCGATAAAAAACCATGACTACAGGCAGTGCTCTGTACATCCCGCCTTACAAGGCAGACGACCAGGATGTGGTCGTTGAATTGAACAACCGTTTTGGCGCCGAAGCGTTCACCGCTCAGTCGACCCGCACCGGCATGCCGGTGCTCTGGGTTGAACGTGCGCGCCTGATCGAGGTGCTGACGTTCCTGCGCCAGCTGCCAAAACCCTACGTCATGCTGTACGACCTGCACGGCATGGACGAACGTCTGCGTACCAAGCGCCAGGGCTTGCCGGGTGCCGACTTCAGCGTGTTCTACCACCTGATGTCGATCGAGCGTAACAGCGACGTGATGCTCAAGGTCGCCCTGTCCGAAAGCGATCTCAGCCTGCCGACCGTGACCGGTATCTGGCCTAATGCCAACTGGTACGAGCGTGAAGTCTGGGACATGTTCGGGATCGACTTCCCGGGCCACCCGCACCTGAGCCGCATCATGATGCCGCCGACCTGGGAAGGTCACCCGCTGCGCAAGGACTTCCCCGCTCGCGCCACTGAGTTCGACCCGTACAGCCTGACTCTGGCCAAGCAGCAGCTTGAAGAAGAAGCGGCGCGTTTCCGTCCAGAAGACTGGGGCATGAAGCGTTCCGGCACGAACGAGGACTACATGTTCCTCAACCTGGGCCCGAACCACCCTTCGGCCCACGGTGCGTTCCGCATCATTCTGCAGCTGGACGGTGAAGAGATCGTCGATTGCGTTCCGGACATTGGCTACCACCACCGTGGTGCCGAGAAGATGGCCGAGCGTCAGTCGTGGCACAGTTTCATTCCTTACACCGACCGGATCGACTATCTGGGCGGCGTGATGAACAACCTGCCTTACGTGCTTTCGGTGGAAAAACTGGCTGGCATCAAGGTGCCGGAGAAGGTCGACACCATCCGCATCATGATGGCCGAGTTCTTCCGGATCACCAGCCACCTGCTGTTCCTGGGGACTTACATCCAGGACGTGGGCGCCATGACCCCGGTGTTCTTCACCTTCACCGACCGTCAGAAAGCCTACACCGTGATCGAAGCCATCACCGGTTTCCGCCTGCACCCGGCTTGGTATCGCATCGGCGGCGTTGCTCACGACCTGCCACGCGGCTGGGAAAAACTGGTCAAGGACTTCGTTGACTGGTTGCCGAAACGCCTGGACGAGTACACCAAGGCCGCACTGCAGAACAGCATCCTTAAAGGCCGTACCGTCGGTGTCGCTGCCTACAACACCAAAGAAGCCCTGGAATGGGGCGTCACGGGTGCTGGCCTGCGTTCCACGGGTTGCGATTTCGACCTGCGCAAGGCCCGCCCCTATTCGGGCTACGAGAACTTCGAATTCGAAGTGCCACTGGCGGCCAATGGCGACGCCTACGATCGCTGCATGGTGCGCGTCGAAGAGATGCGCCAGAGCATCAAGATCATCGACCAGTGCATGCGCAACATGCCCGAAGGCCCGTACAAGGCGGATCACCCGCTGACCACGCCGCCACCGAAAGAGCGCACGCTGCAGCACATCGAGACCTTGATCACGCACTTCCTGCAAGTTTCGTGGGGCCCGGTCATGCCGGCCAACGAATCTTTCCAGATGATCGAAGCGACCAAGGGCATCAACAGTTATTACCTGACGAGCGACGGCGGCACCATGAGCTACCGTACCCGGATCCGCACCCCAAGCTTCCCGCATCTGCAACAGATCCCTTCGGTGATCAAAGGCAGCATGGTCGCGGACTTGATTGCGTACCTGGGTAGTATCGATTTCGTTATGGCCGACGTGGACCGCTAAGCATGAGCATGAACAGCACGCTTATCCAGACAGACCGTTTCGCATTGAGCGAAACCGAGCGCTCGGCAATCGAGCACGAGCTGCATCACTACGAAGACCCGCGCGCGGCGTCCATCGAAGCCCTGAAGATCGTTCAAAAGGAACGTGGCTGGGTGCCGGACGGCGCCATCTACGCCATTGGCGAGCTGATCGGCATTCCGGCCAGCGACGTTGAAGGTGTAGCCACGTTCTACAGCCAGATCTTCCGTCAGCCGGTTGGCCGCCACATCATCCGCGTCTGCAACAGCATGGTCTGCTTCATTGCCGGTCACGAGTCTGTGGTCGAAGAAATCCAGAGTTCACTGGGCATCGCCCCAGGCCAGACCACTGCCGACGGCCGCTTCACGCTGCTGCCGGTCTGCTGTCTGGGCAATTGCGACAAGGCCCCGGCCGTGATGGTCGACGATGACACCTTTGGCGACGTGCAACCCGGCACCGTGGCCAAGATGCTGGAGGGTTACCCATGACCATCACTTCCTTCGGCCCAGCCAACCGCATCGCGCGCACGCCGGAAACCCATCCGCTGACCTGGCGTCTGCGCGATGACGGCGAGCCGGTCTGGCTTGACGAATATCAGGCCAAAGACGGTTACGCAGCGGCACGCAAGGCATTTGCCGAGCAGTCGCCGGATGACATCGTCCAGTCGGTCAAGGACTCCGGCCTCAAAGGTCGCGGTGGTGCAGGCTTCCCCACGGGTGTTAAGTGGGGCCTGATGCCCAAAGACGAATCCATGAACATCCGTTACCTGCTGTGTAACGCCGATGAAATGGAGCCCAACACCTGGAAAGACCGGATGTTGATGGAGCAGCTGCCGCACCTGTTGGTGGAAGGCATGCTGATCAGTGCTCGGGCATTGAAGGCCTATCGCGGCTATATCTTCCTGCGCGGCGAATACGTCACTGCTGCCAAGCACTTGAACCGTGCAGTAGCCGAAGCCAAGGCCGCAGGTCTGCTGGGCAAGAACATCCTCGGCACCGGCTTTGATTTCGAGCTGTTCGTGCACACCGGCGCCGGGCGTTACATCTGCGGTGAAGAAACCGCGCTGATCAACTCCCTGGAAGGCCGTCGCGCCAACCCGCGCTCCAAGCCGCCCTTCCCTGCTGCCGTTGGCGTGTGGGGCAAGCCGACGTGTGTGAACAACGTCGAAACCCTGTGCAACGTGCCGGCCATCGTCGGTAACGGCAACGACTGGTACAAATCCATCGCCCGCGAAGGCAGCGAAGACCACGGCACCAAGCTGATGGGCTTCTCCGGCAAGGTGAAAAACCCTGGCCTGTGGGAACTGCCTTTTGGCGTGCAGGCCCGTGAGCTGTTCGAAGACTACGCCGGTGGTATGCGCGACGGCTTCAAGCTCAAGTGCTGGCAGCCCGGCGGCGCCGGTACCGGTTTCCTGCTCCCGGAACACCTGGATGCGCAAATGTACGCCGGTGGCATCGCCAAGGTTGGCACCCGGATGGGTACCGGTCTGGCCATGGCGGTTGACGACAAGGTCAACATGGTCTCGCTGCTGCGCAATATGGAAGAGTTCTTCGCCCAGGAATCCTGCGGGTTCTGCACCCCTTGCCGCGACGGTCTGCCCTGGAGCGTGAAGATTCTGCGCGCTCTGGAGAAAGGCGTCGGTCAGGCAGGTGATATCGAGACCCTGCTCGGACTGGTCGGTTTCCTTGGCCCAGGCAAGACCTTCTGTGCTCACGCACCGGGTGCCGTGGAGCCGTTGGGCAGCGCGATCAAATACTTCCGCCCTGAGTTCGAGGCCGGTATTGCGCCCACCAGCGCAGTCGTCCCGCCTCTGGCACGACCGATTATCGTCGGCGCATAACAGCTTCAAGGCCGGGGGCCCAGCCCTCGGCCCATTGCGCGATGCCGCCTGCTGGGCTGTTCGAGTCGCGCAAACAACAAGATTCCATTAGCCACGCCCGCTGACACCGGGCCAACGAAGACCTTTGAACCATGGCCACTATCCACGTAGACGGCAAAGCGCTCGAAGTCGACGGGGCAGACAACCTGTTACAGGCATGTCTGTCGCTAGGCCTCGATATCCCGTATTTCTGCTGGCACCCCGCTCTGGGCAGCGTTGGCGCCTGTCGCCAATGTGCGGTCAAGCAGTACACCGACGAGAACGACACCCGTGGTCGTATCGTCATGTCCTGCATGACACCCGCCACCGACAACACCTGGATTTCCATCGAAGATGATGAATCCAAGGCGTTCCGCGCCAGTGTTGTTGAATGGCTGATGACCAACCATCCCCACGACTGCCCGGTCTGTGAGGAAGGCGGCCACTGCCACCTGCAAGACATGACCGTGATGACCGGCCACAACGAGCGCCGTTATCGCTTCAGTAAACGTACTCACCAGAATCAGGAACTCGGCCCGTTCATCGCTCACGAAATGAACCGCTGCATCGCCTGCTACCGTTGCGTTCGCTTCTATAAAGACTACGCAGGCGGTACCGATCTGGGCGTTTTCGGCGCTCACGACAACGTGTACTTCGGTCGCGTTGAAGACGGCGTCCTGGAAAGCGAGTTCTCCGGCAACCTCACCGAGGTCTGCCCGACCGGCGTGTTCACCGACAAGACACACTCCGAGCGCTACAACCGTAAGTGGGACATGCAGTTCTCGCCGAGCATCTGCCATGGCTGCTCCAGCGGTTGCAACATCAGCCCGGGTGAGCGTTACGGCGAAATCCGCCGCATCGAGAACCGATACAACGGCTCGGTGAACCAGTATTTCCTGTGCGACCGTGGCCGTTTCGGCTATGGCTACGTCAACCGCGAAGACCGCCCACGCCAGCCGTTGCAGGCCGATGGCCGCAAGCTGACCCTGGATCAGGCGCTGGATAACGCCGCCGATCTGCTGCGCGGTCGCAACATCGTTGGTATCGGTTCGCCCCGCGCCAGCCTGGAAAGCAACTACGCGTTGCGCGAGCTGGTCGGTGCCGAGCACTTCTACTCGGGTATCGAAGCGTCCGAGCTTGAGCGTATCCGACTGGTCCTTCAGGTACTGAACGACAGCCCGCTGCCGATTCCGACCCTGCGCGACATCGAAGACCACGATGCAATTTTCGTCCTCGGCGAAGACCTGACTCAAACTGCAGCGCGTCTGGCTCTGGGCCTGCGTCAAGCCGTCAAAGGCAAAGCCGAAGACATGGCAGCCGCCATGAAAGTCCAGCCTTGGCTCGACGCAGCGGTGAAGAACATCGGTCAGCACGAGCTGAACCCGCTGTTCATCGCCAGCCTGGCTGAAACCAAGCTCGATGACATTGCTGAAGAATGTGTCCACGCCGCACCGGACGATCTGGCCCGCATCGGCTTCGCCGTTGCTCATGCCCTGGATGCCAGTGCTCCGGCCGTTGAGGGCCTGGACCCTGAGGCGCTGGAACTGGCGCAACGTATTGCCGATGCATTGCTGGCCGCCAAGCGTCCATTGATCATCGCCGGCACCTCGCTGGGTTCCAAAGCGCTGATCGAAGCCGCTGCCAACATTGCCAAAGCCCTGAAGCTGCGCGACAAAGCCGGTTCCATCAGCCTGATCGTGCCGGAAGCCAACAGCCTTGGCCTGGCCATGCTCGGCGGCGAGTCGGTAGATGCTGCGCTGCAAGCCGTAATCGACGGCAAAGCCGACGCCATCGTGGTGCTGGAAAACGATCTGTACACCCGCACTGACGCCGCCAAGGTCGATGCAGCGCTGAATGCCGCGAAAGTGGTGATCGTCGCTGACCATCAGAAAACCGCCACTGGTGATCGCGCGCATCTGGTCCTGCCAGCGGCGAGCTTCGCTGAAGGCGATGGTACGCTGATCAGCCAGGAAGGCCGCGCCCAGCGCTTCTTCCAGGTATTCGATCCAACTTACCTGGACGCCAGCATCCTGGTTCATGAAGGCTGGCGCTGGCTGCATGCCCTGCGCGCCACCTTGCTGAACAAGCCGGTTGACTGGACCTTGCTGGACCACGTGACCGCTGCCTGCGCCGCAAGCACGCCGCAACTGGCTGCAATCATCAACGCGGCCCCGTCGGCTTCGTTCCGCATCAAAGGCATGAAGCTGGCTCGCGAACCGCTGCGTTACAGCGGCCGTACCGCCATGCGCGCCAACATCAGCGTGCACGAACCGCGTACCTCGCAAGATAACGACACCGCGTTTGCCTTCTCCATGGAAGGTTATTCGGGTTCCGCAGAACCTCGTCAGCAGGTGCCGTTTGCATGGTCGCCGGGCTGGAACTCGCCACAAGCATGGAACAAGTTCCAGGACGAAGTCGGTGGTCATCTGCGTGCCGGTGATCCGGGCACCCGTCTGATCGAAAGCCAGGGCGATAAGCTTGGCTGGTTCGCCAGCGTTCCACGAGCGTTCTCCCCGGCTCAGGGCACCTGGCAGATTGTGCCGTTCTATCACCTGTTCGGCAGCGAAGAGAACTCTTCAAAAGCCGCTCCGGTACAGGAACGCATCCCGGCTGCGTATGTTGCACTGGCCAAATCCGAAGCCGATCGCCTGGGCGTCAACGAAGGTGCGCTGCTCTCCTTGAACGTTGCCGGTCAGACCCTGCGTCTGCCGCTGCGCATCAATGAAGAACTGGGCGCAGGTCTGGTGGCATTGCCTGCCGGTCTGGCCGGTATTCCGCCAGCGATTTTCGGCAAGTCGGTAGACGGTCTGCAGGAGGCAGCGCAATGAGTTGGTTCACCCCTGATGTGATCGACGCGATCATTGCCGTCGTCAAGGCCATTGTCGTGCTGCTGGCCGTTGTGGTCTGCGGCGCGCTGCTGAGTTTTGTCGAACGTCGTCTGCTGGGCTGGTGGCAGGATCGTTACGGTCCGAACCGCGTAGGCCCATTCGGCATGTTCCAGATCGCCGCCGACATGCTGAAAATGTTCTTCAAGGAAGACTGGACGCCTCCGTTTGCCGACAAGGTGATTTTCACCCTGGCACCGGTGGTTGCCATGAGTGCCCTGCTGATCGCGTTCTCGATCATCCCGATCACCCCGACCTGGGGCGTGGCGGACTTGAACATTGGCTTGCTGTTCTTCTTCGCCATGGCGGGTCTGTCGGTGTACGCGGTGCTGTTTGCCGGTTGGTCGAGTAACAACAAGTTCGCCCTGCTCGGTGCCCTGCGTGCCTCGGCACAGACCGTGTCCTATGAAGTGTTCATGGGCCTGGCGCTGATGGGCATCGTGGTTCAGGTGGGCTCGTTCAACATGCGCGACATCGTTGAATATCAGGCGCAGAACCTGTGGTTCATCATTCCGCAGTTCTTCGGCTTCTGTACGTTCTTCATCGCCGGCGTTGCGGTGACTCACCGTCACCCCTTCGACCAACCTGAAGCGGAACAGGAACTTGCCGACGGATACCACATTGAATATGCCGGCATGAAATGGGGCATGTTCTTCGTCGGTGAGTACATCGGCATTATCCTGATCTCGGCACTGCTGGTGACCCTGTTCTTCGGCGGCTGGCACGGCCCGTTCGATATCCTGCCTTCGCTGGCGTTCTTCTGGTTTGCTCTGAAGACTGCGTTTTTCATCATGCTGTTCATCCTGCTGCGCGCTTCCATCCCGCGCCCACGCTATGACCAGGTAATGGATTTCAGCTGGAAATTCTGTCTGCCGCTGACCCTGATCAATTTGCTGGTGACTGCTGCGGTTGTGTTGTTGAACACGCCAGCAGGCTCGGTTCAGTGAGGATTTGACCCATGTTCAAATATATTGGCGACATCGTTAAGGGTACCGGTACCCAGTTGCGCAGCCTGGTCATGGTCTTCGGCCATGGCTTTCGCAAGCGCGACACGCTGCAATACCCGGAAGAAGCTGTTTACCTGCCACCGCGCTACCGTGGCCGCATCGTCCTGACCCGCGATCCTGACGGCGAAGAGCGTTGCGTAGCCTGCAACCTGTGCGCCGTGGCCTGCCCGGTTGGCTGCATCTCGTTGCAGAAAGCCGAAACCGATGACGGCCGCTGGTACCCGGAATTCTTCCGCATCAACTTCTCGCGTTGCATTTTCTGCGGCCTGTGCGAAGAAGCCTGCCCGACCACCGCAATCCAGCTGACACCGGATTTCGAAATGGCCGAGTTCAAGCGTCAGGATCTGGTCTACGAAAAGGAAGATCTGCTGATCTCCGGCCCTGGCAAGAACCCCGACTACAACTTCTATCGCGTCGCCGGTATGGCCGTCGCTGGCAAGCCGAAAGGCGCTGCTCAGAACGAAGCCGAACCGATCAACGTCAAGAGCTTGCTGCCTTAAGGAAGAAAGATGGAATTCGCTTTCTATTTCGCATCCGGCATCGCTGTAGTGTCCACCCTGCGGGTGATCACCAACACCAATCCCGTGCATGCCCTGCTCTACCTGATCATTTCGCTGATCGCCGTGGCCATGACCTTCTTCAGCCTGGGCGCACCGTTCGCCGGGGTGCTGGAAGTTATCGCTTATGCGGGCGCGATCATGGTTCTGTTCGTCTTCGTGGTGATGATGCTCAACCTTGGCCCGGCCTCGGTTCAGCAGGAGCGCACCTGGCTCAAACCCGGTATCTGGCTGGGCCCGGTCATCCTTGGCGTATTGCTGCTGGGTGAACTGCTGTATGTGCTGTTCGCCAACCCGAGCGGCGCTGGCATCGGCCACACCACGGTCGACGCCAAAGCGGTCGGCATCAGCCTGTTCGGGCCGTATCTGCTGGTGGTGGAACTTGCCTCGATGCTGCTGCTTGCTGCAGCGGTGACGGCGTTCCATCTGGGCCGCAACGAGGCCAAGGAGCCAAGCCAATGAATGCTATCCCTCTTGAGCACGGTCTGGCGGTCGCCGGGGTCCTGTTCTGCCTCGGGCTGGTCGGCCTGATGGTGCGCCGCAACATTCTTTTCGTGTTGATGAGCCTGGAGATCATGATGAACGCATCTGCTCTGGCGTTCGTCGTTGCCGGTAGCCGCTGGGGTCAGCCGGATGGACAGGTCATGTTCATCCTGGTGATCAGCCTCGCGGCTGCCGAGGCCAGTATTGGCCTGGCGATCCTGATGCAACTGTATCGCCGCTTCCACACGCTCGATATCGACGCTGCCAGCGAGATGCGCGGATGAACCTACTCTTTCTGACTTTCGTATTCCCCCTGATCGGTTTTCTGTTGCTGTCGTTCTCTCGCGGACGCATTTCGGAAAACCTGGCAGCCCTGATTGGCGTTGGCTCCATCGGCCTGTCCGCCATCGTCACAGCCTGGGTCATCTGGCAATTCAACGTCGCACCGCCTGAAGGTGGTCACTACACCCAAGTGCTGTGGCGCTGGATGTCGGTTGATGGCTTCGAACCCAACTTCGCGCTGTATCTGGACGGCTTGTCCGTCACGATGCTGGGCGTGGTGGTCGGCGTCGGCTTCCTGATCCACCTGTTTGCCTCCTGGTACATGCGCGGTGAAGCGGGTTACTCGCGCTTCTTCGCCTACACCAACCTGTTTATCGCCAGCATGCTGTTCCTGATCCTGGGCGATAACCTGTTGTTCCTGTACTTCGGCTGGGAAGGCGTGGGCCTGTGCAGCTACCTGTTGATCGGTTTCTATTACAGCAACCGCAACAACGGTAACGCCGCCCTCAAAGCCTTCATCGTGACCCGGATCGGCGACGTGTTCATGGCCATCGGCTTGTTCATCCTGTTCCAGCAACTCGGGACCCTGAACATTCAGGAACTGCTGGTCCGTGCCCCTGAGCACTTCAAGGCCGGCGACTTCTGGATCGTGCTGGCGACCCTGATGCTGCTGGGTGGTGCCGTGGGTAAATCTGCGCAACTGCCGCTGCAGACCTGGCTGGCAGATGCGATGGCGGGTCCGACGCCGGTTTCGGCACTGATCCACGCCGCAACCATGGTGACCGCAGGTGTTTACCTGATTGCCCGTACCCACGGCCTGTTTGCCCTGGCGCCGGACATTCTGCACCTGGTGGGCATCGTCGGTGGCGTTACGCTGGTACTGGCCGGTTTCGCCGCACTGGTACAAACCGACATCAAACGTATCCTCGCCTACTCCACCATGAGCCAGATCGGTTACATGTTCCTGGCGTTGGGCGTCGGTGCCTGGGAAGGCGCGATCTTCCACTTGATGACTCACGCCTTCTTCAAGGCGCTGCTGTTCCTTGCTTCGGGTGCGGTGATCGTTGCCTGCCACCACGAGCAGAACATTTTCAAGATGGGCGGCCTGTGGAAGAAACTGCCACTGGCCTACGCCAGCTTCATCGTTGGCGGCGCAGCACTGGCGGCCTTGCCATTGGTAACAGCGGGCTTCTATTCCAAGGACGAAATTCTCTGGGAAGCCTTCGCCAGCGGCAATCAGGGTCTGCTGTATGCGGGTCTGGTCGGCGCTTTCATGACCTCGCTCTATACCTTCCGCCTGATCTTCATCGCCTTCCACGGTGAAGCCAGGACCGAAGCCCATGCCGGTCACGGTATCGCTCACTGGTTGCCTCTGAGCGTACTGATCGTGCTGTCGACCTTTATCGGCGCACTGATCACCCCGCCGCTGGCTGGCGTGTTGCCGCAGAGCGTCGGTCACGCCGGTGGCGAAGCCAAGCACAGTCTGGAAATCGCTTCGGGCGCCATCGCCCTGGCCGGGATCCTGCTCGCCGCCTTGCTGTTCCTGGGCAAGCGTCGTCTGGTGACCGCCATTGCCAACAGTGCGCCGGGGCGTTTCCTGTCGGCCTGGTGGTTCGCCGCGTGGGGCTTCGACTGGATCTACGACAAGCTGTTCGTCAAGCCGTATCTGGCCATCAGCCACTTGCTGCGTAGCGACCCGCTGGATCACACCATTGGCTTGATCCCACGTCTGGTCAAAGGCGGTCATGACAGCATGAGCCGCACCGAAACCGGTCAACTGCGCTGGTATGCCGCTTCGATCGCCGTGGGTGCCGTACTGGTACTCGGGGCCATTGTCGTGGTTGCGGTCTGACATGAACCTTGCGAATTTGCGAAAGGAATTGAGCCCGTCATGATTCTGCCTTGGCTGATCCTGATCCCCTTTATCGGTGGCCTGCTGTGCTGGCAAGGTGAGCGTTTCAGCGCCACCATGCCGCGCTGGATTGCGCTGCTGACCATGTCCCTCGAACTGGCCCTGGGCCTCTGGTTGTGGAGTACTGGCAACTACAGTTACGCACCAGCGCCGGGCGTCGATCCCACCTGGGCTGTCGAATTCAAGCACCTGTGGATCGAGCGCTTCGGCATCAGCGTCCACCTGGCGCTGGATGGCCTGTCGTTGCTGATGATCCTGCTCACCGGCCTGCTCGGTGTGCTGTCGGTGTTGTGTTCGTGGAAAGAGATCCAGCGTAACGTTGGCTTCTTCCACCTCAACCTGATGTGGATCCTCGGTGGCGTGATCGGCGTGTTCCTGGCCATCGACCTGTTCATGTTCTTCTTCTTCTGGGAAATGATGCTGGTGCCGATGTATTTCCTCATCGCGCTCTGGGGTCATAGCTCGTCGGACGGCAAGAAGACACGAATCTACGCTGCGACCAAGTTCTTTATCTTCACTCAGGCCAGCGGCCTGATCATGCTGGTGGCGATCCTGGGTCTGGTGCTGGTCAACTTCAATCAGACCGGTGTGATCACCTTCGATTACGCCACCCTGCTGAAGACCAAGCTAGCACCGGGCACCGAGTACATCCTGATGCTGGGCTTCTTTATCGCCTTCGCGGTCAAGCTGCCAGTCGTTCCGTTTCACTCCTGGCTGCCGGATGCTCACGCTCAGGCACCGACCGCGGGTTCCGTTGACCTGGCCGGTATCCTGCTGAAAACCGCTGCCTATGGTCTGCTGCGTTTTGCCCTGCCGCTGTTCCCGAACGCGTCGGCCGAGTTCGCGCCGATTGCGATGGTGCTGGGCTTGATCGGTATTTTCTACGGCGCGTTCCTGGCGTTCGCGCAGACCGATATCAAGCGTCTGATCGCGTTCTCCAGCGTTTCGCACATGGGCTTCGTGCTGATCGGGATCTACTCCGGCAGCCAGCAAGCCCTGCAAGGCGTGGTGATCCAGATGATTGCTCACGGTCTGTCAGCTGCGGCGCTGTTTATCCTCAGTGGCCAGTTGTATGAGCGTCTGCACACCCGCGACATGCGCGAAATGGGTGGCCTGTGGTCGCGCATCGCGTATCTACCAGCCATCAGCCTGTTCTTCGCGGCGGCGTCTCTTGGCTTGCCGGGTACCGGTAACTTCGTTGGTGAATTCCTGATCCTGCTGGGTGCCTTTGTCGCCACGCCATGGATTACCGCAATTGCGACGTCCGGTCTGGTGTTTGGCTCCGTCTACTCGCTGATCATGATCCACCGCGCCTACTTCGGCCCGGCCAAATCCGACGAGCCTTTAAAGGGCATGGACGGACGGGAAATGATCATGGTGCTGGGGCTTGCCGTATTGCTGGTGGTGCTGGGGGTTTACCCGCAGCCATTCCTCGATACTTCGGCAGCGACCATGCACGGCGTGCAGCAATGGCTAGGCACCGCCTTCACTCAACTCGCTTCGGCCCGGTAAGAGCGCTATGGACCTTACGATTCAACACTTTATCGCGCTTGCGCCACTGCTGATTACCAGCCTCACCATTGTTGTGGTGATGCTGGCGATCGCCTGGCGTCGCAATCACTCACAGACCTTCCTGCTCAGCGTTGGCGGTCTCAACCTGGCGTTGCTGTCGATTTACCCGGCGCTTAAAGTCGCGCCTCTGGTGGTTACCCCGCTGTTGCAGATCGACAGCTTCGCCTGCCTGTACATGGCGTTGATTCTGGCCTCGACCCTGGCCTGCGTGACCATGGCTCACGCCTATCTGGGTGACGGCAAGGCGGGCTACCCCGGCAATCGTGAAGAACTTTACCTGCTGATCCTGATGGCCGCTGCTGGTGGTCTGGTTCTGGTCAGCGCGCAGCATCTGGCGGGCCTGTTCATTGGCCTGGAGTTGCTGTCGGTTCCGGTCTACGGACTGGTGGCCTATGCCTTCTTCAACAAGCGCTCGCTGGAAGGTGGCATCAAGTACATGGTGCTGTCGGCCGCTGGCTCTGCCTTCCTGCTGTTTGGTATGGCGCTGCTGTATGCCGAGGCCGGTACGCTGAGCTTCGCAGGCATCGGCAAAGTGCTGGAAGCCACTGGCTTGCCAAGCCCGATTGCCAGCCTGGGTCTGGGCATGATGCTGGTGGGACTGGCATTCAAGCTGTCGCTGGTGCCGTTTCACCTGTGGACGCCGGATGTCTATGAGGGTGCCCCTGCTCCGGTTGCTGCGTTCCTGGCAACGGCCAGTAAAGTGGCTGTGTTTGCGGTGCTGGTGCGTCTGTTTCAAATCTCGCCGGCGGCCAGCAGTGGCGTTCTGCATGACGTGCTGGCGGTTATCGCTGTGGCGTCGATCATCGTCGGCAACCTGCTGGCTCTGACCCAGAACAACCTCAAGCGTCTACTCGGTTATTCGTCCATCGCGCACTTTGGCTATCTGATGATCGCCCTGGTGGCGAGCAAAGGCATGGCCGTTGAAGCCATTGGCGTGTACCTTGTGACCTATGTACTGACCAGTCTGGGCAGCTTCGGCGTGATCACCATGATGTCCTCGCCTTACAACGGCCGTGATGCCGATGCCATGTTCGAGTACCGTGGTCTGTTCTGGCGTCGTCCGTACCTGACCGCCGTGATGACCCTGATGATGCTGTCTCTGGCGGGTATCCCACTGACTGCTGGCTTCATCGGCAAGTTCTACATCATCGCCACCGGCGTTGAGTCGCAACTGTGGTGGCTGATCGGCTCGCTGATCATTGGTAGCGCCATCGGCGTCTTCTACTACCTGCGGGTCATGGTGACGCTGTATCTGGCCGATTCGAAGCTGCCTCGCCACGATGCACAGTTCAACTGGGCGCAGCGTACCGGCGGCGTAATGCTCTTGGCGATTGCCATACTGGCCTTCGTGCTCGGCGTGTACCCGCAACCGCTGCTCAACCTGGTGCAGCATGCGGGCCTGATGGGCTAAGTCGAAACGCAAAAAAAACCTGCTCACATGAGCAGGTTTTTTTTCGCCTGAACTTTTGGTTTGGATCAGGCTAGCCAGGCAAACGCGGAGTCTTCTTGGCGCTGACAAACAAGCCCCAGGTTGACATGAACAAGGCCGCTACCATCGGCCCGATCACAAAGCCGTTAAGCCCGAAAACCGACATACCGCCGAGGGTCGAGATCAGAATCAGGTAGTCCGGCATTTTGGTGTCCTTGCCTACCAGAATGGGGCGCAGGACATTGTCCACGAGCCCAATCACGAACACGCCAAACAGCGCCAGAACCACGCCCTGCCAGATCATGCCGCTGAGCAGGAAGTAAACCGCCACTGGTGCCCAGACGATCCCCGCCCCCACCGCTGGCAGCAGCGAAAGAAACGCCATGATCACGGCCCACAGCAGTGCACTGGGAATGTCCAGACACCAGAAGATAAAACCACCCAAAGCGCCCTGAGTGATCGCCACGACAACATTGCCTTTGACAGTGGCACGCACGACACGGGTAAATTTCAACTGCAGGCGACGCTTCTGCGGTTCAGCCAACGGCACGGCAATGCGCATCTTGCGGACCAGATCCTGGCCATCGCGCAAGAAGAAGAACAGCAGGTACAGCATGATGAAGAAGCCGACGACGAAGTCGAATGTACCTTGACCAAAGCTGAACGCCTGGGTGGCCAGGTATTGACTGCCCTGCATGGCGCCTTTGGCAATCTTGTCGCGCAGGCCGTTGAGATCGCCCATGCCCAGACGATCAAGCCAGTGCTGGAAATAAGGCGGCAACAAGCCTTTGAACTCGGCGAGATAGCTGGCGATGTCCAGCTGGCCACTTTCAACATTTTTGTACAGTGTTGCGCCTTCCTGAACCAGCAACGCGCTGATGACGATGACCGGCAAGATCGCGATCACCAGGCAGATCATCAAGGTACACAGGGAAGTCCAGTTGCGCTGCCAGCCAAACTTCAGTAACAGGCGACGCTGCACCGGCGCAAAGATGATGCCGAGGATCACCGCCCAGAAGACCGCTCCGTAAAACGGCAGCAGGATCCAGATGAACGCGATGGTCACCAGCACCAGCAGCATGATCAGGGTTTTGTATTGGAGCGTGGTTTCGTTCATGTCCTTTCCATGTCAGTAGGTCGGCAAGTTGCCGGACCTACTGCTTAGTCCGCCAATCGACGGGCAAGTGCCATCACTTTGTTGATGATGGCTGAGGAAGGATAGATGTGGTGATTTGTAGGAGCTCACGAGCACCGCGAGGCAGCGATAGCGGTGCATTAGACAGGCCGCTTTCGCTGGCCTCGTAACCTCGGTGAGCGCCTACAAAGGTGGGTTGCGCCAACAAAATCAGACGCGGAACTGACCCACAAGGGCACCGAGGCGATGACCCAGGTCATTCAGGCTGCGGGTGGTTTGTGCGCTCTGACGGGTTTCATCAGCAACGCTGTCCACCGCCGAAGCAATCTGATGCACGCTGCGATTGATCTCTTCCGCCACGGCGGTCTGCTCTTCTGCCGCGCTGGCGATTTGCGCGTTCATGGCGTTGATGGTGCCGATCAGTTGCCCAATGGTGTCCAGCGACGCGCCGGCGTGATTGGCCTGCGTCGAGGTGCCATCGCCAGCTTCGCTGGAGCGGCGCATGGCATCGACTGCGGTTTGAGTACCCTTTTGCAGGCGATCAATCATGCCTTGAATTTCTTGAGTGCTTTGCTGGGTGCGACTGGCCAGCGCCCGTACTTCGTCGGCTACCACCGCAAAACCCCGCCCTGCCTCGCCCGCGCGAGCGGCTTCAATGGCCGCGTTGAGGGCCAACAGGTTGGTCTGCTCGGCGATGGAACGGATGACCCCCAGCACACTGACAATCGACGACACATCATTCTGCAGACTATCCAGCGAAGCACCGCTGTTGCGGATGTCATCCACCAGCGCGTGAATCTGTTTGATGCTGCCATCGACCACCCGCTTGGCAGACTGACCTTCTGCGTCGGTCTGCTGGGCGGCGACAGAAGCACCTTGAGCGCTCTTGGCGACTTCCTGCGCGGCTGCCGACATTTCATTGATCGCAGTCGCCACCTGATCGGTTTCGTGACGCTGACGCTCCATGGCGCTCTCGGAGCGCTGCGCCTGACTTGAAACCTCACTCACCAGCCCCGTCAATTGCGTAGTGATTCCGGAAATCTGGCCTATCAGGCTGTGTATCTTGTCGACGAAGCGGTTGAACGAGCCGGCCAGATCGCCGAGTTCGTCATCGCTGGTCACCGCAAGGCGGCGAGTCAGATCGCCCTCCCCGGCAGCAATGTCGTCAAGGTTGTCTTTCATCAGTCGCAGTGGACGAAGCAGAGTGCCCGAAAGCACTGCGCCAATGATACTGATCAGAATCAACACAACCAGCGCAACGCCAATGATGCTCAGCAGCATGTCCTCCAGACGAGCCTCGACGCTCTTCTGCAACACCGCGACCTGGGCGTCGATGCCGTCAATGTTGATTGCCGTGCCAAAGGCCAGGTCCCATTTGGGCAGGTATTCGGTGTAGCCCAACTTCGGCACCAGCTCGGTTTTGCCTGGCAGAGTCGAGGAGTACAGCAGGAAGTGAGTACCGGCCTTGGCCACCGCTACCAGCTCGGTATTGACCATCACGCCATTCGGGTCCTTGGCATCCTTGAAGCTTTTGCCCACGCCATCAGGATTGGTTGAACGGAACAGGCGAATGACCTGGGAGTCGTAGCCGAAGAAGTAGCCGTCTTTGCCAAAACTGATGCTGGAAAGCAGCTTGATGACCTGAGCGCGAGGGGCATCGTCGCCAGGCGCTGCGGCATCGTAGATCGGTTTGATGGCGGTCAGAGCAATGGAGACCTGATCTCGCAGCGTGGCCTTGGCTTCCTGCAGCAGGCGCTCGCGAGTTTCACTGACTTCGCGATTGGCTTGCTCGTGCAGCATGACCACTGTGGTCACGCTGATCACCACGGCAAATATCAGCACTGGCAAGATGGCCAGTGAAAGGACTTTGGCTTTTAGGCTTATACGCATAGAACCCCAGCAATCGATTAGTTGTTTTTAGCATCGAGATCTTGGTTCTATAGCGGCCAGTTGGCTGAAAAGTTGAGGACTTGCGGATCAGTTCACAGTCGAAATATCAGGCAAATCAATACGAATCTGCAGCCCACCCAGTGGGCTTGTCAGCAATTGAAGCTGGCCACCCCATGCCTGGACGATATCGCGGACGATCCCCAGTCCCAGGCCATGGCCGTTAACCTGCTCATCAAGCCGCGCCCCACGGCTCAATACTTCGTCACGCTGGGTCTCGGGAATTCCGGGCCCGTCGTCGTCAATCAGCAGGTAAAAACCCTGGGTTTGCTGGCATATGGTCAAGGTCACTTCACTGTCAGCCCATTTGCAGGCGTTATCCAGCAAGTTGCCCAAAAGCTCCAGTACGTCTTCGCGATCCCAAGGCAGTAACAGCCCGGGAGTGACCCGAACCGCCAGGTCCAGGTGCTCGCCATGAATCATGCGCAACGTGGCCAGCAAGCCTTCAAGCTCGGCATCGCAATCAAAATGCGCTCCAGGGAGCGCATCGCCGGACAGGCGCGCACGGTTGAGTTCGCGTACCAGACGTTGCTGAATGTGCTCCAGTTGCTCGAGCAAGGTCTTGCGCAGAACCGGTTGTGCATCGAGCTGCGGGCCTGACGTGGCGCTGACCAGCACCGCAAGAGGTGTTTTCAGCGCGTGCCCGAGGTTGCCCAGGGCATTTCGGGAGCGCTTGAGGCTGTCTTCAGTGTGAACCAGCAAATGGTTGATCTGTGACACCAGCGGCTCCAGCTCCAGCGGCACTTGTTCATCGAGCTGAGAGCGCTGGCCCTGTTGCAATTGAGATATCTGCTCTCTGGCCTTTTCCAGCGGTCGCAGCGCGCGTCGTACCGTGATGCGCTGCAGGGCGAGAATAAGCGCCAATGCTGCAAGACCCAGCGCAAGGCCGACTTGCTGAACACGCAGAAAGCTTGCCCTGACCGGGGTGTAATCCTGCGCGACGGTGATCGAGATATCCTGGCCAAATCGTCGATAATCGGCTTTCAGCAGCAGCAACGATTGCTCGGTTTTACCCAGCTGCAGGTTGGCGTGCAGCCCGGCAGTGTTCGGCTCGGGCAGTTTCAGATCCCATAGCGATCTGGATCGCCAGTGACCCTGCTCGAAATCGATACGGAAATAATGGCCGGAAAACGGCCGCTGATAGGCAGGCGTCAAACGATGCTCGTCCAGCTGCAGGCCGTTGGGGCCTTTGACCAGTGCGATCAGCAGACTTTCGCTTTCGTTGCGCAGACCTGCTTCCAGGTAGCGTTGCAAGCCCAACTCAAATAACCACAGGCTGGTTTGTGCGAGCACCACACACACCACGACCATAACGCTGACAAGGCCGACGCTCAGGCGCGCCTGTATGGATTTCAAGCAGGTGTCCCACCAAATCGATAGCCTTGCCCGCGCCGGGTTTCGACAACCGCTTTGCCGAGCTTGCGGCGAAGGTGATTGACGTGGACCTCGATGACGTTGGAGTCGCGTTCGTTTTCACCGTCGTACAGGTGTTCAGCCAAGTGGCTTTTGGAGAGGATCTGCTCAGGGTGATGCATGAAGTAGCGCAGCAATCTGAATTCAGCCGAGGTCAGCTGGATATCCACGCCTTCTCTGGTCACGCATTGACGCCCTTCATCCAGATGCAAGCCTGCGGACTCCAGACGGGGCTGATTGGCGAGCCCGTGGGAGCGCCGCAGTAGCGCCTGAATGCGCAACTGCAGCTCTTCAGGATGAAACGGCTTGGTCAGGTAGTCATCCGCGCCGGCCTTGAGCCCTTCGATGCGCTCAGACCAGGAGCCGCGGGCGGTGAGTACCAATACGGGCGTCGCCAAACCTGAACTGCGCCATTGTTCAAGGACCTGCAGGCCTGGCACGCCAGGAAGCCCCAGATCGAGAATAATCAGATCATAAGGCTCGGTTGCACCCTGATGCACTGCATCTCGGCCGTCTGCCAGCCAATCGACCGCGTAACCCTGCCTGCCAAGCCCGGCCATCAGCTCGTCTGCCAAGGGCACTTGATCCTCCACCAATAGCAAGCGCATCAATCGTCCTCGTCTTTCAATAAGCGCCCGTCACGCGCATCGAACTTCAGTTCGCGCACGATACCTTGGGTCGTCAACAACTCAAACTCATAGACGTACACGCCGTGTTTTTCTTCCAGCTCGGCCTCCAGAAGCTTGGCACCTGGATGACGTGCAAAAGCCTTGCCCACCAACTGCTCCAAGGCCAGGATGGTGCCCTGCTGACGCAAAACCAAGGCTTCATCCTGATCCAGATCCCTGGCCTGCACACAGGCGCAGGCCAGAGTCAGGAACAGAAGGGTTATACGCCGCTTACGCAGATTCATTATCGGTCCTGATGGTCCTTGAGCACGTTGCCAGATGCGGCATCCAGGTCGACGTCCCATTCGACGCCCTGCTTATCGGTGAGATCGACCTGGTAGATGTGCTTGCCATATTCTTCATCGAGCTCAGTGTCAGTGATCGTAGCGCCTGGGTGGCGTGCCAAAGCAATAGCATTGAGTCGATCCAACGCGTAAATGATGCCGCCGGATTGTAATTTGGCAGCTTCATCCGAACCTACGTCACGAGCGCTCGCCGCCCCGACGCTGCATAGCAAGAAGAGAGTGGACAGGAGAACGGGTAAGCTTTTCATCATTGATCTCCGATGACGTGTTTAATCCTGTCATGTAGATTAAACGCGCCAACTTAACTCAAGCTGAATAATCAAGGCCAGTTGCCATCAATCCGGGACGCTGCAACCCAGTTCCGGGCTTCGCCTTTTAACGCAAGGGCCAAACCATTGCTGTAAACTCATGGCCTGCATGCGTCGCTGCGACGATCGCCTTTTTCAAGAGTTGAATGATGGAAATTTTTAAAGAGTTTACCTTTGAGTCGGCCCACCTTCTGCCCCATGTGCCTGAAGGCCACAAGTGCGGAAGATTGCACGGTCATTCGTTCCGCATCGCGATTCACCTGGAAGGTGAAGTTGACCCGCACATCGGCTGGATCCGCGATTTCTCTGAAATCAAAGCGATCTTCAAGCCTCTTTACGAGCGACTGGATCATAACTATCTGAACGACATTCCGGGCCTGGAAAATCCCACCAGCGAAAATCTGGCGAAGTGGATTTTTGCCGAGCTCAAACCTTTGCTTCCTGAGCTCTCTGCCATCCGTATCCATGAGACATGCACGAGCGGCTGCATCTATCGCGGGGAGTAAAGACCGGGTATTCCAAAGCCACCTTTTGTAGGTGGCTTTTTTGTTTCCGGTTTCTGTAGGTCAACTCTTTTTGTGGGACCGGCTTTAGCCGGAAAGCGAGAGTTCTGATGCCTGGATGGGCTGCCCTCTTCCCGGCTAAAGCCGGTCCCACAGGTAGGCAGCTGCGCTCAGCTCTTTTCGAGCACACAAACAAAACCCCTGAACGCGTCAGCGATCAGGGGTTCTGGAATTTAATCTTGACGATGACCTACTCTCACATGGGGAAACCCCACACTACCATCGGCGATGCATCGTTTCACTGCTGAGTTCGGGAT
>NZ_UWFA01000029.1 GCF_900601905.1 Pseudomonas viridiflava | reverse complement strand
GCTTACACCGATCAACGATTTCATCATGCGCTATCGCTGGCAGGCCCTGCTGCTGCTGGGCCTGATCGCGACCTATCGAATGTCGGACACCGTGATGGGTGTGATGGCCAACGTGTTCTACATTGATCAGGGCTTTACCAAGGACCAGATCGCCAGCGTCAGCAAAATCTTCGGCCTGATCATGACCTTGCTCGGCGCAGGTGCCGGTGGCCTGCTGATCGTGCGCTTCGGCATCATGCCGATCCTGTTCATCGGCGGCTTCGCCTCGGCATCCACCAATATCCTGTTCCTGTTGCTGGCGGACATGGGGCCGAACGTGAAGATGCTGATCCTGACCATCTCACTGGA
>NZ_UWFA01000187.1 GCF_900601905.1 Pseudomonas viridiflava | reverse complement strand
ACTTTGTATGGCCCCTTATCCGAGTCTTCGGACCTGCCTATATCTTAGAGATGCTTTGAAATGACTTTGAAGTTTCGTCATAAAATCCTGCTGGCGGCATCGGGCGTTGTCGTTCTGGCGTTCGTTCTGTTCACGCTTTACAACGATTATCTGCAACGCGCGACCATCAATCAGAACCTCGAATCCTCAGTGGGGCAGGCCGGACAACTGACTGCCAGCAGCGTGCAGAACTGGTTGAGCGGACGCATTCTGGTGCTGGAAAACCTGACCCAGGACGTGGCCTATCAAGGCGTTGGCTCGGACC
>NZ_UWFA01000458.1 GCF_900601905.1 Pseudomonas viridiflava | reverse complement strand
TTCTGATACCGAGCCTGCTGACTCTATGCGAATGCGCCTTATGCTGTTGGGCGGCGGGAATGCCCTCGGGCAGGCGTTGATTCGTCTGGGTGCCGAGGAAGACATTGGCTTCCTTGCGCCGCGTCCACCGCAAGACGGTTGGGACGCAGCGAGCCTGACGCAACTGCTCGATGACACCCGTCCCGATGCCTTGATCAACCTTGCTTACTACTTCGACTGGTTTCAGGCGGAGACGGTAAGCGAAGCGCGTCTGACCCGCCAGGAACGCTCCGTCGAGCGGCTGGCCGAATTG
>NZ_UWFA01000186.1 GCF_900601905.1 Pseudomonas viridiflava | reverse complement strand
TCCCCCTACAAGGCGCAAACCCATGCTAGTACTGGGATTAGAAACGTCCTTCGATGAAACCGGCGTCGCGCTTTACGACAGTGAGCGCGGTTTGCTGGCCGATGCATTATTCAGTCAGATCGACCTGCACCGTGCTTATGGCGGCGTGGTGCCGGAGCTGGCTTCGCGTGATCACGTCAAGCGCATGCTGCCCCTGATTCGCCAGACGCTGGCCGAGGCCGACTGCGTCGCAACCGACATCGACGCCATTGCCTACACCGCAGGGCCGGGACTTGTGGGCGCTCTTCTGGTCGGTGCGTCCTGCGCACAGGCCCTGGCG
>NZ_UWFA01000302.1 GCF_900601905.1 Pseudomonas viridiflava | reverse complement strand
TTAAAGAGCGTGATGAAAAGCTGGCGACGGGCACTTATGTGCCAGCGCCTTACGAACATGTGGACTTTCATGATCGGCATGATCATGAAAGGTTTAGGTTCTCATTGTGGTCGACTAGGTCGCAGTTCTGGCTGCATCTACTGATATTTGGCAAAGGTTTCTTTTTGGTTGGGATTATCCCAA
>NZ_UWFA01000191.1 GCF_900601905.1 Pseudomonas viridiflava | reverse complement strand
GCGTGTTCATGCGGATGGGGTCGCGGGTGTCGGTGGTCGAGTTGTCGCTGAACCGAATGCTGGAGGCGGAGAAATCGATGTATTCGGCGATCCCCAGAATGGCATTGATGCGTTTGTTGATTTTGGGGGAGACGGGGTCGCTTCCATCAGCGGTTGCCCACTCCAGCTCTATTTCGGTGGATTTGAGGGCGTTACCGATCCAGACCGCGGGATTAACCGAGTTGACGCCGATGCCATGAGTGATATAGAACTTTTTCGAGCCGCTGATGAATTGAGTTTGCGGGAGATTTGGCAGAAGCGTGGATTTATCGAATGTAATGGTTGTTTCGTAACGGCTCGGTGCTGTAA
>NZ_UWFA01000165.1 GCF_900601905.1 Pseudomonas viridiflava | reverse complement strand
CTTTATTGTTATTTAAGAGCAGCTTTAAGTTTCAAGCTGCACGCTTCAAGTTAAAAGCCTCATGCTTGTAGCTTGTAGCTAGCGCCTAACCATCTACCGCTTATACGCTTCCAGCCCTGGCTTGATGCTCTTGTCGTCGAGGAACTGCTTCATGCCCTGCTCGCGGCCGCCTTCCTTGTCCAGCAGGCGCGACTGGTCGAGTTTGGCGTACAGGTAATCTTCGTTCTGTTCCCAGGTCAGTTCGCGGCAACGCTTGAAGCCATGCTTGGCGGCACGCAGGACAACCGGGTTCTTTTCCAGCAGATTGAGGGCCAGGTCGATGGTCACCTGGCGCAGTTGTGCCAGCGGCACACTTTCATTGACCAGCCCCATTTCGGCGGCTTTTTTACCGTCGAAGGTCTTGCCGGTCATGATGTAGTACAACGA
>NZ_UWFA01000062.1 GCF_900601905.1 Pseudomonas viridiflava | reverse complement strand
GTAATAGCCTTTCCAGACGATCATTGGTTTCAGTGATCAGATTCGACCAGTCCGCAGGCACCGGCGCGGGACGGTCGGTGGTATCGGGAGTTGGCCGTATCAGCATGGCCAGACGCTGCAGACTCACCTTGTGTTGTCTGGACCATTGCGTGACGTTGACCATCGCCATGATCACATCGAGTATGTCTGGCTCTTCACCTGTCTCTGAAAGAACCGGGGTTTCTGCCAGTTGTTTCATAAGACTCTGGTCGGTTGTCAGCATTATTTCGGTAAGCGCCTGACCCTCTGCATCTGAAAGTCTCAGGACTCTTGGCAGATGGACAAAGCGGTAG
>NZ_UWFA01000198.1 GCF_900601905.1 Pseudomonas viridiflava | reverse complement strand
GGCCCACTCAGGCGCGTCTTCAGGCAAGGCG
Source organism: Pseudomonas viridiflava (assembly GCF_900601905.1). Classification (GTDB taxonomy): domain Bacteria; phylum Pseudomonadota; class Gammaproteobacteria; order Pseudomonadales; family Pseudomonadaceae; genus Aquipseudomonas. Next base: position 334 of record NZ_UWFA01000198.1, on the reverse strand, counting down.
GAAAGCGGCATGCCCCACAACAAGTCGTGAGGCAGCACGGCCGATGACAAATGCCTCACCACTGCGCTCGCAGCAGTTGGCGCACATGAGCCGATGCCGCCCGGTTGCTCGCGCCCAGGCGACTGCTCAGATCAGTGCCGCTGGCTTTCACGTCCTTGATTGCACTGCCGAGCACATTGCGCACCTGGACAAGATCCTCCGCGCCCGGCTGTTCGATCTGGCTGACCGACAGGGTTTCCCACAGCAGGCCGAGGCTGGCGTAGCTGTCGATGTCGTAAGCCATGGGCGCAATGCTGGCGGCGAGCTTTTCCAGGTCATCGACACTGCGCTGGGT
>NZ_UWFA01000409.1 GCF_900601905.1 Pseudomonas viridiflava | reverse complement strand
GTAGAGGTTCATCTGGCGAATGGTTTGCCAGCGCTGACACTGGTCGGGCTGCCCGAAACAGCGGTCAAGGAAAGCAAGGACAGGGTACGAAGCGCCATTCTGAATTCGGGGTTTGATTTCCCCGCCCGTCGCATCACCTTGAATCTGGCGCCCGCCGACTTACCCAAAGATGGCGGACGCTTTGATCTGGCGATAGCGCTGGGCATATTGGCTGCCAGTGGGCAAATGCCCGCAGCGGCACTGGAACAAGTGGAGTGTCTCGGTGAACTGGCGTTATCC
>NZ_UWFA01000410.1 GCF_900601905.1 Pseudomonas viridiflava | reverse complement strand
TACACGCTTGATGACGATTCCTGGCATTGGTCCTATTACCGCCAGCGCATTTGTAGCGGATCTGGGTGACGCTTCCAATTTTCGAGCCTCACGAGACCTTTCTGCTTTTCTGGGGCTGGTTCCCAGACAGTTCTCTACAGGCGGGAGACCCGTATTGCTGGGTATCAGCAAGCGAGGCGACAGGCACCTGCGAACCCTGCTGGTGCAAGGTTCTCGAGCGCTCATGATTCGAATAGAACGCCGCGATGATGCCCTTGGGCAGTGGGTAAGAGACTTGTTGGCACGCAAGCATCCGAACAAGGTGGCATGTGCTTTAGCGAACAAGCTGGCAAGAATCGTATGGGCGGTGCTCAGACGAGGTAGCACTTACAACGCATCAATGATC
>NZ_UWFA01000411.1 GCF_900601905.1 Pseudomonas viridiflava | reverse complement strand
ATTCAGGACAGTACGAACGGCACGCGCCTGCGCAAGGGTGAAGTGGTACGTATCGAGCATGGCAGTGAATACATTCTGGGCGATTTTGAGATTCGTGCCCGACTGGTACGCGACCCGGCAGCTTTTGACGTAGAAGTCGGCCGCCCGCAGGCTGCAGGCAGCATTATTCCGGACGACGCGTTTCTCGATCTCGATCCGCTGAACGCCCTTGATCAGCAAGAGCGCGTTTACTCGGAAATCGAAGAACTGATCTCACCGAGTATCTCCTTGGATGATGGCAAGCAG
>NZ_UWFA01000415.1 GCF_900601905.1 Pseudomonas viridiflava | reverse complement strand
CAATAATGAGAGTCATGGGTCAGAGGCACCCTAGGCATGATCGAGCTCGAACAAGAGGATCCAACTCCGCAAGGCGACCTTGCGCTGCAAATTACTGCTCTTCCCCGTGAAACCAACGGCTTCGGCGATATCTTCGGCGGCTGGCTGGTGTCTCAGATGGACCTGGCCGGGACTGCAATGGCCAGCAAAGTGGCCGGCGGTCGCGTGGCGACCGTGGCTATCGATCGCATGGCGTTTCTGGTGCCGGTCGCAGTCGGCGAGCAGCTTTCCTTTTATACGCGCACCCTGGAAGTGGGGCGCACCTCGATCAAGATGATGGTCGAAGTGTGGAGCGATGACCCGGTTACCAGCGAGTGGCGTAAGGTAACAGAGGC
>NZ_UWFA01000416.1 GCF_900601905.1 Pseudomonas viridiflava | reverse complement strand
GCTTCTGGAAAATGCCTTACATGATTGCCGAGTGGGGCCATAAAGCCGGTACGCCCTATATCCCTGAACAAGTCCGCGAATGGTCAGCGCCTATTCCCGAGGAGCAATGGGCCAAACCCAGTGCTGAATTACTGAAAGCGACGCAGATTGTCGAGCAGGCCATGAACCGAAAAAAGAACAAGCTGAACTTCATCGCGGCCTGCGAGTTGATTGGTAAGAAATAGAGAATCCTTGCCGGGTGCGCTCATGCAGGAGCAAGCCTCACCCATGGCTGAGCTCTGAATGCATGGCTCAATAGTGCCGGTCAGCCAGATCGCCACGGCCTCAACCACACCGCAAGGCCCACCAACAACACCGCCCCATACGCACAACTCAACCCCAGCTGCAGCCAGGTATCGGCAATCGGGTGCAGTACCAGCGCGGCCAGCAGCATGGCCGCTGCGCCCAGCGCCCACTGGCTGCGCCATGGCACGAATCCCAGCAGACCCTGACGGCGCATCAGCAGCAAACCAGTGACAATCGCCCCCACCAGCGCGGCGATGGCGATGCCGATCAGGCCCAGGAAAAACGGCAGCACGCCCAGCAGAATCGCGTTGCACAGACTCCCGGTGAGTTCGCAGTTGAGCGGCATGCGGGTATCACCCGCGGCGTAGGCATAACGCGCCAGCAACGCATTCCAGGCACCAAACATCAGGGGCGCGGCAAACCATGCCAGCAGCTCTGGCAGCGGGCCGTCATGGGCGAGAGTTGGCAGCAGCAAAAACACCAGCGCCGCCGATGCGCCGATCAACCCGGCAATGGCGGGCAGGGTCAGCAAGGTGGCGCTGCTCAGCCCTTTGCGCAGCAGCACCAGACGCTGGTCGATCGCGCTGGTGCTCATCAGACCCAACAGCACCTGATTCAGACTCATCAGCGCGATAAGCGGCAGGTTGATCAGTTTGCGCGCCAGGTTGATCCAGGTGACCGCGCCTTCGCCGAGCAGCGAGGCAACCATGCGTTCCAGTAACGCCAAGCCCTGACTGGCCAGATTGCTGCTCAGCAACGGGCCGATGCGTTGCAGCAGTTCGCGGCCCGCGCCTGGCTCAGCCTGCCATTGCCAGGGCTTGCAGCCCAATCCCGGCAGGCTCGGTAACAGGGCAAGCGGCATCAGGACGCTGCCTAGCACGCAGGCGATGGCCAGGCCCGTGGGCGTCGCGGCATGATGGGCGACTGCCAGATAAAGCACCGGCGGCAGATTGAACAGCAACGAGCCAAGCCCGGCCATGACGAAACGCGAATGGGCCTGCAGCGGCACACACAGCAGGCCATGCAGCAAGAACCCCGGTGCGCACCACGCCAGCCAATGCAGGCTGCTGCCCGCCAGGGCGTAACCAGCGCTGTCCAGCCCCGGCCCGACCCCGCGCACCCACACCGGTGCGCCCAGGCTCAACAGCAGCGCCAGCGCCAATCCGCACAGCAATAATCGTGGGGCCATCGCAGCCAGCCAGCGTTGCTGTCCGGGCAGGTCCCGTTGCTGATACAACGGCAGGGCTGCCGCACTCAACAGCCCGGCCGCCAAGGCCATGCGCAAGGCTTCGGGCAGAAACATCGAGACCAGGAACGCATCGCTTTGCGCCCCCGCGCCCCAGGCTGCCACCAGCAGCCATTCCCGGGCGAAGCCAGCGGCCAGACCGGTCAGCGTCGCCAGGGTCAGCCATAACGTGGAACCGAGCATGGGCCGTTCTCAGTGGAACAAAGTGAACAGGCCTTTGCCGCCCACCTTGTAATTCAGGCCACGGGCGCGTTCGCCTTTGATCTCTGCATTCGGCCCGCTGACGATGGCGTAGGGCGGGATCGGCTTGGACACCACACTGCCGCCACCGACCACCGCACCCTCGCCGATTTCAGCGCCGAAAGAGAGCAGGGCTCGGGTGCAGATCCAGGCATAGTCGTGGATGTTCACCGGGCCGCCAACGGCCCAGAATTCCGGCGCGTGCACGTCGTGACCTCCGGCGATGATCAGGACGTGGGAGGCGATGGTCACGTGGTTACCGATGCTAAGCCCGCCACGGGCATCCAGTTGGCAATGCCATCCCACGGTGGAATCTTCGCCGATGCGCAGGCTGTCGACGCCAAGGATTTCGGTGTTGCGCCACACGCTGGAACCTTTGCCGATCTTCGCGCCGCCGATGCGCAACCAGGCCAGGCGCACGGTATGGCTGGGGATCTTGCAGATCAGAATGTTGTAAGCCTGCTCCCAGGTGCGCAGCATGCGGTCGCGTAACGTGGGCCAGTTGATCCCGTACAACGGGATCAACGCACCGGGCATTTCCGAAGCCAGCAAGCGATAAAAGCGCCGAGCCAGTGGGTGCGAGATGCGTGGCTCGATGTTCAGGTAGCTGATGAACGACAGGGTTCGGCCTTTGAGCGGCGTTTCGAAGCACACTTCGTTTTCCAGCATCCACTGGTAGGCGTTCTCCAGCTCTGCAGTGTCCACACCCATCTTGCGCGCATAGTCAGGCAGGGCCAGACGCAGGTCGTGGGAATGCATCAAACGGTGTCTCATGGGTGGTGTCCTTGCTCAGGTAAGACTTTATGAAGGACGGCAGCCTCGGTCTTCAGTCGGATGGCTTCGTGAAGGTTGATGCCCAGCATCAGCCAGAACAGTGCGATCAGCACGCTGGTAAAGCTGAAATAGTGATCGAACAGGCCACTGGCCAAGGCTGCCAGCAGGCCTGTGGTGGTCCCGAGCCAGAGCGCATTGTCGTGGTTCAGGTGAATGAAGCCATGCTCGGGACGAGTTTCGCGCCACCAGCTGCCGATGACTGCGGTAAACAGCAGCATGCCCGGCAGGCCGAGTTTGTAGATGAAGTTCAGCCACAGGTTGGAGATGCCGAACAGGGTTGCGCCCGGCACCGGCGGGTCGATCTTGAAACCGATGCCCATCGGAAACATCGCCACGGCGTCGGGGAAGTGGGTGTATTCGAGAAAGCGAATCGCGGTGCTCGCATCGTCATTGGTGAACAGCGAAAACAGCCGCTCCTGCAGCGGCGGGTAAAACATCAGCAGCAGGGCGCCGCCCACCATCCCGCCCATCAGTACCCGGCCAATCAATGGCACCCGTTTGCGCGCCATCCACATCATCACCAGCACCAGGCTGATCAATGCCCCTCGGGAGCCGGTGAGCAACAGCCCCAGCGTGCCCATAACCGCCACGGCAAGGCCCAGGCTTTTCGGCCAGCCGCTGCGGGTCATGCCGATACAGAAGGCCAGTGGCACCACCAGGGCCATGGCCCCGCCTGCCACATTGGGGTGCATCCAGGGTGAACCCATGCGGTCGGCCAGGGAAGTCAGGCTTTCAGCCAGGACATCAATGCCGCCGTAACCCAGACCTGTGAGGACCGGGATGATCGCCTGCGCGTTACGGTGGATCAGGAACACCGGGATCGACAGCAACAACAGCAGCAAGGTGCCCAGCAGGACCGCATGAATCATGTGTTCACGAGCGCGTTGGGTGTCGAGCATGCGCGGTACCAGAAACAGCGTCGACAGGTTGAACAACCAACGGATCCAGTTGATCGGGCCGTTGCCCAGTGCGGCGATAGTCAGTTGACCGATGATGAAGGGCAGGGCGCTGTAGAGCATCAGCGCAATCAGCCAGCGCTCGGTGCGCAGCAAGGGTTGCAGCGGCGCGGTGTTGGAGAACATCCGATGCGCCAGATAAGCTGCCCAGACCAGCATCAACAGGGCTTCGGAGATCGTCGTGCGAAAGCCGACGTTGACCGTCGAGTACGGCAGAAACGCTGCCAGTACACCGAACAGCAACAGCCCGCGCATCGGGCGACGAACAACCGTGGCAATCGCCACCACGCCGATCATGGCCGCCACCACCTTCAAGGGCGACAGCAGCAGACTCAGTACGCCAAACAGCAGCGCAAACAGCAGGCCAACCGGTGCTGCCATAGGCATCAGTTCAACTCCTCGATCAACTCATCGAAGCGCTGATTGAACGCCGCTGGTCCGAACCGGGCTGCCCATTGCCTGAGGGTCTCGGGGTCCTCTCTTTCGGCGCTCGCCAACTGACCCATGAGGGTGATCAGCGCCGCGCTGTCGGTAGGTGTAAAACGCGGGCTTCCCGGCGGGGTGATTTCGTCCAGGGAGGAGCCTGTGGCGATGGCGACCGGGGTGCCGACGCTCATGGCTTCCACCACTGGCAAACCGAAACCCTCGGCGTAGGACGGGTGCCAGAAGCGTTGCGCACCGCGATAAAGCGCGTGCAGTTCGGCGTCACTGATGTCACTGAGAAAATGCAGGCCGGCCAGGCCATGTTGCGCGGCAGGCAGGTCTTGGGGCGCGCCAATCAGGATCAGGTCGGGGATGTTCGCGAACTGCCGACGGGCGTTCTGCCAGGCGTCGACAAACCATGGCATGTTCTTGCGTGGTTCCCGGGTGCCCACGCAGAGCCAGTAACGCTCCGGCAGATTCCAGCCCCGCAGGTCGGCGGGGGCTTCGCTCCAGCCGCTGACCTGCGCGGGCAGCACGCGCAGTTTGTCGCGGCTGTCAGGGAACAGCCGGGCACATTCATCGGCAGTGAATTGCGAGGGTGTCCATATCCGATCAGCCACCCGCACCGAATGGCCGATGGACAGCCGATCAGTAATGCCATAGATCGCCGCCTTGAGCCGAGAGCCGTGGCTGTTTTTCAGGGTCAGCTGAAACAGATCCTGCAGCTGCAGCACGTAGCGCAGCCCGGCGGGTTTGCGGCCCAGGGGCAAGCCCATGTTCATGTTGCAGATGTACACCTGAACCTCGGCATCGCGCAGCGCCCTGGGCAGAAACAGGCCTTCAAAACGCAAGCGCTCGGGCAAGCGGTGCAGGCCATGCAGAGGCGTGGACCAGGGCGGGCAATAGGCCAGACGACGAATCGGATGGTTGTCCGGCGCGACGCTGAACAGTTGCACCCGAGTGTTTGGGTTTGAACGCAGCGCGTCTTCAAGGGCCAGGTTCTGACGACCTATGCCGCTGTTGGGGTAGCCGGTGGCCGGACGGTAATCGAGTCCTGTCATCATGGGCGCGCGTGCTCCTTGGCGGGCGAGTGTAATGCGGGTGAGAGTCGGGTGTAGATGCGCTCCAGTTGCGCGGCCGAGGCGGACCAGTCATGCCGGGCCTGAACATAGCCCCGGCCGGCCTCACCGATTTTCGTCAGGCGCACGGGCTGATCAATGGCTTCGATGATGATCTGTGCCAGTTGCCTGGGATCCTCACTGCCCAGATAGTGTTCGCCGTTGACCACCGCCAGCCCGGAAACGCCCTGAGCGGTGGTCACCACCGGCAGACCGGCCGCCATGGCTTCCAGCACTTTGAGCTTGGAGCCACCGCCCTGGCGCAACGGCGCAAAAAAAATCGCGGTGTTGCTTTGCAGGGCACGCAGGTCGGGGACAAAGCCTTGAAACTCGATCCGCGGATCGGGCCAGCGATCACGCCATGCCTCAGGCAGGGCGAAGCCGCACATCGCAAAGCGCAGGGTCGGCGAGTGCTGCCAGACAAGCGGCAGGATTGCTTCGAGCGCCCACTCGATGGCGTCGACGTTGGGGCCATATTCGTAATTGCCGATGAACAACAGGCGGCGGCTGTAGGTGTCGGGTTTGACCTGGGCGTAGTAGTTGCAGTCGACACTATTGACCACCACCGCGGTCGCCTTGCCGCTCAAGCGGGTGATCTCTTTGGCGTCGTCTTCGGTGACGGCAATCAGCTGGCTAGCCTGGTCAAATACCTGTTTTTCCCAGCGCCGATAACGCCAGCGATCAAAGCGGGCGAACAGATTGGCCCAGCGCGGCAGGCGGTCATAGCTGGCGGCGCCAAGGGCCGATTCGACGTTGTGTTCGGTGAGCACGAACGGTTTGCCCGATTGCTGCAGCGGCTTGGCCAGCGGTTCAAACGCGTAGGTGTGCTGCACCTGAATCACGTCCCACGGTTCTTCCAGCAGACCTTCGAAGACCTCGCTCAGATGCGGCGCATAGCCGTTGACGCAGGCCAGCATCGGCACTGGCGCAACGGCCACCGCCAGCAGGGTGCGGGCGCTTTTGAGCGGACGGCGAGGCAGCACGATCAGGCGTTCGAGCCAAGGCTCCAGAGCGTCGCGAGTCGCTTGATCCATTTCGGTTTTGGACTGCACCAGCAAGGTAATCTGGTGACCCCGCGCCGCCAGGTTGCGCAGCAGGTGATACTCGCGCGTCTTGCCGCCGCTGGTGGTAGGCCAGGGTAGATAGGGCAGCGTCCAGAGAATGCGCATGCTCAGGGCTTCCATTCCAGAATTTGCAGAGTCGGCTTGAGTGCCAGGCTGACTCCCTGGGGGTTGTTCAGGTCGGCGCGGGCGCCGGTCAGCGGATCATGCAGCACCGCTGTACGGATGGCGGGCAGGATCATGGTCTTGCCGGTAGCGCTCCAGAGCATCAACAGCTTTTTGCCATCGTCGCGGGTCCAGGCCACCGCATACAGATCGCTGGGAATTCCGCTGGCAGCGGGTGGGTCGGACGGCTCGAGACGCGGTCCGGTGATGGTCAGAAAGTTGCGCAGCGCGGTATACACCGGTTTCGGGTTGCCCTGCAGGTCGAGCAAGCCATAGGCCTGGTCACGCGCACTGGCGCGGGCGTCAAGGTCGCTGAGGTTGAACAGGAAGATCCGTTGATAATCCAGCGCGCTCATCAAGGCCAGGCGCCGCAGGGTGTAATCGGCCTGACCTTGCAGACCGATGATGGCCTGCATTTCCACCGGGCCGTTATAGCTCGACCAGCCCCATTCCGTTGCCCACACCTGCTGCACGCCGTTGCTGTGCAGCAGGTTGTTCATGGCATTGGTGCGGATCAGAAAGTCGCGGTCGGGCGGTGAATCGCCTTCCGGGTATTCCGAGTAAGGGTGGTAGGCGGCGACGATATTGCGCGTGCCCAGGCCTCGGTCGAGCAGGGTTTGCAGCATATAGCCCGGGGTGCTGTGCATCTGGCTGTAATAGGCCATGCCCGCCGTGACAATGGTTTTGTCCGGTTCGGCAGCGCGGATCGCATCGGCGGTGGTGGTCAGCAACGTGTCGTAGGCGACCGGGTCTTCCTTGGGCAGCCAGACAATGTTCGGTTCATTCCAGACCTGCCAGTTGTTGACCTGCGGGTAGCGCTTGACCAGCGAGGTCATGCGCGCCGCGAACACATTGAAATCCCGTGGCGGGTACTGATCGCGGCTCGGTGTACCTTCCGGAGCGCTGCTGGCGAAGGGTGCAGAGCCGACCATGTACGCGAGAATGTTGTAATGGTGAGCATTCATGGTCGCCATGGCGCCGTCCAGGTCGCGCAGGTCGAAGCTGTTCTGCGCCGGCTCGATCAACGGCCAGTGAATCGTCAGCCTCACCCAGTTCAGCCCGAGCGCATCCAGGTGATCCATCTGCTGCTGATAGGCGGCCGGTGAGAAATACTGGAACTGCGCATTGACCCCGAGAAAATCCTGCCAGACCACAGTGCGCGGCCCGCGCAGAATGGTTTCGGCTTCGGCAATGGGCGTCACGACCGAGCAGGCCAGCACCGTTGCCAACCACAAACCGGCTGCAGATTTCATCTCAGATCACCTCACACGCGTGTTGAAACAACTGACGAAAGTGTTCTGCGGTCTGGCTCCAGACCCTCTGGCTGCCGAGCAACGCGGCTTGTTGCGCCCATTGTTCGGCCAGCGTCGGATGGGTGCAGAGCTGGCTCAGGGCGTTAGTCAGCGCGGGCACATCGCCCTGGGGATAGATCAGGCCATTACCGTGGGACACTTCCTCGGCAAACGAGCGCGCATCGGAGGTGATCACGCCGCGACCACAGGCCACCGCCCAGGACAGCGCGCCGCTGGTGCCGCGTAGTTGGCCGAGGATCTTCAGTTTGCTCGATTCACGGTACGGCAGGATCATCACGTGATGTGCCTGAATCACCTCGGCAATCGAGTCGGCAGGCAGATCAAGGTCCCAGTCGATCAGATCGCTCAAGCCCAGTTGCCGGATGCGCAGACGCAGTTGGTCCAGATAGCTGCCGGAGGGACCGAACGCCATCTCCGGCTCGCTGCCGCCCGCCAGGGTCAGGCGCAGGCGCGGGCGCAGTTCGGGGTGGCGCACGATCAGCTCGGCCATGGCGTCGAGCAGGTCTTCGATGCCTTTGCCGCGATAGATAAAACCGAAATACAACAGCTTCAAAGGTCGCGCGGGGGGCAGCGGGGCGGGTTCGATGGGCAGGTTGCCGTGGGCGATCACGGCCATTTGCTGCTCAGTCAGGCCCATGCGCTGGCGCAGCGCAACGCTACCCGCCTGGGTCAGGGTGACCAGCCGGGTCATGCTGCGTGCCAGTTGCCGCTCTTCGCGCAGGCACAGCGGGTCGGCCATGACGGTGGCGATTTCCGGCAGCGGCGAGGGCAGGGATGTGGCGACGGACAGCGGCCAGGGCAGCTTCGCCCGGCGCCAGACCAGGCGCTCGGGGTCGTGCACCGTAGCGGTCAATGGCAGTTCTGCAAAACGCTGGCGCAGAGCGCGCAAGGCCTGGAACTCCGCCAGGCGGCCACCGCCGATTTCTGCATGGACCAGATCAATGCCTTGCCAATCAGTCTCAGCCACCCGGCGAACCGCCAGCAGCGGATCATTGCCGACGCCCTGCAGCGGCGTACTGACGTGCACACCGAGGTTTTCCAGCGCCTGTTTCAAATGCCCGGCATAGTCGGCAATGCCGTTCTGCTCGGGCGGCAACGGCGCCAGCAATGCAATATGCATGTCAACCTCTGCTCTGGAAGCGCTTGAGGAAGTCCAGCACCCGCGCCGGCACTTTGTAGCGGCGGCGATTGATGATGATGCCATCGATTTTCTTGAACGCGGTGTGCAGCGTCGACAGCACGTTTTCCAGCATTGGCACGGTGGTCTCTTCGGCTTCGACCACCAAAAGAATCAGATCGGCTTCGCGCAGATGGGCGAACGCATCCTCATTGGTGAAGATGCTTGACGCATCGATCAGTACGATTTCACCGGCAGCCACAGGCCCGGAACCTTCGGTGCGGACCACATGCCCGTGCTCGACCAGCAATCGAGTCAGATTGGCGATCACAAAGCTTACGCCTTCGCCGGCCCTGGACGAGGTGAATCCCAGAGCGAGGCCTTTTTCCGCTACCTGACGCAACGGCAAGGTGCCATAGAGGCGGTGCAGGCTCGCTGAGAATGCGGTGTTGTGAGTGCCTTGCGCGGTATTGAGCTCCTGCAGACTGGTCCAGACAGGCACCCCGAAGCGCGCTTCGATCTTGTCGCCGTCATGGATGCGCTGATCCAGCAGATAGAAGAAGTACAAGGCCACCAGGCCTACGCCAATGCTGAGCGGAAAGGCCAGCAGCAACATGGCCAGGCTTTTCGGGAAGACGCGGCTGGGGTTGTAAGTGGCCTGCTCGATAATCGCAATGTTGCTGATCTGGCTGCGGTCCAGTTCGCGGTCGATACGGGCTTTTTCCAGGCTGCTGCTGTACAGCGCGAAGCTTTTCTCGCTGGCATCCAGTTCGCCTTGCAGGCGTGACATCTCCGGCTCCAGGTTCAGCGCCAGTTGTCGGTCTTTTTCCCATTGCGCCAGTTGCAGTGTCTGCTGAGCCAGTTGCGTCTGCAGGCGTGCATAACTGGTCTGCTGGTCCGCCAGTACGTTCTGCATACGGTTGTAGATCGGGTTGGGAGTGATGCTTTCCGAACGCTGGATGGTCTCGTCCTGCTTGTTCAGCAGTTTCTGCAGGTTGCTGATCTCTTCATTGAGGGCGCGTACCGGCGGTGCTGAATCCTTGAAAGAGCGCAGCAGTTCCTGGCGCTCCACTTCCTTGCCGTTAATGCGGTTCTGCAAATCCTGACGGTTAGGGTTCAGGCTCAATTCACGACCGGCGCTGACGGTTTTCGATTGCCTGGCCAGTTGCTCCAGCAGTTTGTCCAGGCCCGCTTTCGTCGAGGCGATGGAGCGCATGGTGTTGTTGCGTTCGGTGGTCAGGTCGTTCAGACCCTGAGACGTATCTGCCAGCCGTTGGGCGATGCTCACCGCCCCCAGTTGATTGAGGTAAGTCTGGATCTGCTTCTTGTAGCTGAGAATCCGCGCCTGAGTGGCTTTGACTTCGGTTTCATAGAATTGATACAGGCTCACGCGACCCAGCACCCGGGTCCGTTCCTGTTCGTATTGTTCGATCCAGGTCCCCAGCACCTGACGGGCCACGGCTGGATCATCCCAGGAAAAGGTCAGCTCCATGACGGTGGAGCCGGGTTCGTGGGACACCTTGAAGTTTTTTCCCAGGTCTTCGGCCAGGCGTTCCTCAGGGGAGCGTTTCTCCACCAGACCTACCAGTTGCAGGCCGCCTCGCAGGACATTGACCACTGAGGCCAGGGTGTCCCGGAAAATGTTTTTGACCTTGGCGAGAAAGCCTTCTTCGACTGCCGCGTTGGACAGTTCCGCCAGGTATTTTTCGGCGACGATACGCATGATCGGCCGCCCGGTAAGCATGCGCTCTTCGTCCAGAATCGGATCGCGTTGCGCGCTGGGGATCACAATGGCCTGACGGTCGGCGAACTCGATGGGCACGGTGCTGCTGTCGCGACCGGGCTTGACCAGCAGCAGGGCAGTGGACTCGTAGCGATTGGGCAGCAGAAAGGCACCCAGCACGATAACGATGAACGTCAGCAGGACAGTGATTTTGACTTCGCGTTTGAAGATAAAAAGCAGACGCAGCAAGTCACGCAATGAACGGATATTGATCATGTCTTTTCCCTGACGATTATTCTTGGCTGCGCAAGTTGTAGTTCACCCCGAAACCCAGCGATTTCGCGAAAGGAATCAGTTGGTTGAAATACAGATTCACACCGTCGGACTTGTCACCCGCCGAGGATTTGGGCACGAAAACCACGTCGCCACGCTGCAACAACACCGGGGCGCGAGGGCCCGAGCTGTCGGCCCAGAGCAACTTGCTGTAGTCAAAGAAGTAAGTCTTGTAGAGACCGGTGTCTTCCTGGCGCAGCAGGGCGACCAGGCTTGCGTTGCCTTCCGGCGCAACCCCGCCTGCACCGACGATGGCCTGCACCAGAGTGGTGGCGACCGTCACCGGTAGCGAAACCGTGTTACGCACAGCGCCGCCAACAAACACCGTGTTACCGGGGGATTGCGAGATATTGATGGTCATCGCGGTGTCGCGATAAACGTCTTTGAGTTTGTCCTGCAGCAGCGCAGTCAACTGCGGCAGGGTCAGACCGGTTGCCTGAACAGTGCCGATGTAGGGATAGGTAAAGGTGCCGTCGCTGAGCACCGGAAATAGCGTCAGTTCGTAAATCGAGTTGGCCGTAAAGGCTGAAATCGATGGTGCCTCGCCGGTGTTGCGCACAATGCGCAAGGTGTCGCCGGGCCGCACACGCTGCATCGGTGCAGGCTGGCCGGCGAGGGCACGACCGGCCGCCAGGCCTGCGTCGATTTCGGCATCGTTGTCGGGCACCCCAACGCGGGCAGGTGTATTACACGCACAGAGCAGCAGTGCGCACGTTGCGAGCAACATCTTCCTGGCCAACCCCAAACTCCTGTCTCGCATGAACAACTCCCATACGGGTAAAACATCATGTAGGCCGGTACTGCTTGTTGTAATTCTGGCGCTTGATAGCGGCACTGCGTTTTTCGTGCCAATTTGCGGGGTGGTCGCCAGGAGGCTCACCGCGACCCGGGCAGGCCCGGATCAGACACCTCCAGCGGTTTTGTCATCAGGCCTTGGCGGTTTCGGCAGGCACTCGTCCATAGATATCGGTGAACCGCACGATATCGTCTTCGCCCAGGTATTCGCCGCTCTGGACCTCGATCATGACCAGGTCAATCACCCCCGGATTGACCAGCCGATGGGTATGCCCAGGCTTGATGAAGGTCGACTCGTTGGTGTCGAGCATGAACTCCCGTTCGCCGTTGGTGACCTGAGCCATGCCGCTGACGACGATCCAGTGTTCGCTGCGATGATGGTGCATCTGCAGAGACAGGGAGGCTTGCGGGCGAACCACGATGCGTTTGATCTTGAAGCGCTTGCCTTCCTCCAGCACGGTGTAGGTGCCCCATGGCCGGGTCACTGTGCGGTGCAGGCGGTAGGCGTCGTGGCCCTGGCGCTTGAGTTCCTGAGCGATGAACTTGACGTCCTGACTGCGCTTGCCATCGGCAATCAGCAAGGCATCCGGGGTGTCGATGATGATCAGATTGTCCAGGCCAACGCCACCCACCAGTCGTTTGGGCGAGTCGATATAACAGTTGCTCACGTCATGCAGCACGGTTTCGCCGTTGCACTGGTTGCCGTTGTCATCCGCGCCCGTCAGCTCCCGCACCGCCTGCCACGAACCGATGTCGCTCCAGCCCAGTTCGCATGGCACCACGGCCACTTTCTGCGAGCGCTCCATCAAGGCGTAATCGATGGAAATATCCGGCGCGTTGGCAAACGACGGGCCGTCCAGTTCCAGTTGCAGTTCCTGATTGCCCTCTTTGGTCGAGCTCTGCGCCAGACAGGCTTTGACGGCGGCCAGCACCTCGGGTGCATGAGTCTCGAACTCGCGCAGCAGGGTGTCGGCGCGCATGCAGAACATCCCTGCGTTCCACAGGTGCAGACCACCATCGACGTACGCCTGAGCAGTCGCGGCGTCAGGCTTCTCGACAAAGCGGGCCACCTGATAGGCCTGGCTGTTGAGTGACTGACCTTTTTCGATGTAGCCAAACCCGGTTTCCGGTTTGCCCGGTACGATGCCAAACGTCACCATCCAGCCTTCATCGGCCAGCTCCCTGGCGCTTTGCACGGCCTGGGAAAAGGCCGGACCGTTGGCAATCAGGTGGTCGGCGGGCAGGATCAACAGTTGCGCGTCGTCGCCATACAACTGCGCCACATGCAGCGCGGCGGCGGCCACCGCGGGTGCGGTATTGCGGCCGAACGGCTCAAGGATAAAGTCCAGCTTGACCCGGCTTTTGTTGAGCTGGCGGTAGTCGTCAACGGTGCGGAAATACACTTCGCGGTTGGTGACGGTCAGCAAGCGCTGGACATCGGGCAGGCCGACGGCGCGCATGAAGGTTTTCTGCAGCAGGCTTTCGCCATCGGGAAGGCGCATGAACGGCTTGGGCACGGCTTCGCGGGAGACTGGCCAGAGTCGGGTGCCGGCACCGCCGGCAATAATGCAAGGGATGAGGATGCTCATCAATAAGCCTCACGAGTGAAGAGCACTGCCGGAACAGTGCGCAGAAGGATGTAAATGTCGAACCAGACGGACCAGTTTTCGATGTACTCAAGATCGAACTCCACACGTTTCTCGATCTTTTCCACGGTGTCTGTCTCACCACGATAGCCATTGATCTGCGCCAGACCGGTAATGCCCGGTTTGACCCTGTGGCGTGACGTGTACTCCTTCACCGCTTGCTCAAAGAGAATGCCGGCCGCCTTGGTGGCGGTTGCATGGGGGCGCGGCCCCACCATGGACATGCTGCCTGCCAATACGTTGAACAACTGCGGCAGCTCGTCCAGGCTGGTCTTGCGAATGAAACGTCCGACCCGGGTAACTCTGGCATCCCCCCGGGTGGTTTGATTTTCCGCCGTGGCATCGGCCTGGTGATGATGCATAGAGCGGAATTTGCACACCTTGATCATGCGGTTGTTATAGCCATAGCGGTTCTGCCAGAAAAACACCGGGCCCGAGGAGTCCAGCTTGATGGCGATGGCCGTGCATAACATCACCGGCGACAACAGCACCAGGGCCAGCACCGAGAACACCATGTCCTCGGCACGCTTGAAAAATGGCGACCACCCGGACAGCGGTACATCGGACGCATTGAACATCGGCAGGCTGGCGACTTCGGTGATGCGGTTGTGGGCATGACGGAAGGCGATCATGTCCGGGACCAGCAGGACATTGACCGGCAATCTGCGCAGCTCACGAATGATGTAATCCATGCGATTTTCAGCGGACCAGGGCAGGGCGACCAGCACCTGAGTGACCTTCTCCTCGCGAATCAGACGCTCCAGATCGTCGCTGTTGCCCAGCAATGGCAGGCCCGCCATGGTTTTCGGCAGACGCCCGATGCGGTCATCGATGAAGCCTGAAACTCCGGAACGGATGTCCTGATTTTCCAGCAGATACTCAGCCAGCCGCTGACCATTCTCAGTGGCACCCAGGATCACCGCATTCTGCAAAAAGAAGCCCTTTTGCATCAGGTGCTTGAACACCACCAGCATGAACAGGCGCTCAATGCCGAATAGCGCCAGACTGCCGATGTACCAGAGCACCAACTCTTCATGGGAGATATAGGCCAGGAAATCGAGGCTTTGATGGATGAACAGCAGCAGGCAGAACGCCCCGGACCAGGCGAGGATAATCAGGCGAAAGCGCAAGGCGTTGCTGAACAGCACTTCTGAATAGACCCCCAGCGCTTGAAAGATCAGAACGCTGATCAGCGCGAAAAACAGCAGGGCGCCAAAATAGGTCTGCGGCACATCGCTGATACTGCCATCGGCGAATAACAGGATGATCAGCCCTGGCAAAATGCAGGTTATCCCGTGAACCATGCGTACCCCGAACAGGAAGTACTCAATCAGGCTGCTGCGGGTCTGCAATAGGCTGTCGACAGGCTGCAAGCGCATTTACTACCTCACTTCGTTGGTCCATGACTGCTTGACTGCGGTCCACGATAATTCGAGGCGCTTCACTCTTATAGTCAATAAAACATCTATTTATGAAATTTATTTTCGATACGCCAATAAAGTGGCGTGCGGTTGCTTTCCGTCAAATAGTGCCTATTTGGATAGAAAAATAGGCTTAATACTTTCGGTATGTAGGGTTTTTCGCCAGATAACGTAGGAATCTCCCTCGAATGAGTGATGAACTGGAGTAAAGCTCAAGACTTGACTACTGTCGCGCCTCTGCCTCTGGTTTGTGCCTTGCACAGGCTCTGCCGTGCGTCTGCTGTCACTTTCTCGGCTAATGTTGGCGGAGGATTAGTGCGAATTTGCCTCTGAAAAAAAATATCTGCTTGTGATGGGTTTTTTCCCGTTGGCCGGGGTCACATTTATCGAATCACTGGGTACGCAGCAATGACCGGAGTCGCAGCAATGACACAACGAGCAATTCTGATTCTGCACGGCAAGCAATCACTCAACGAGGATGTGCGCGAAGCCGTCGCCAGAAAGCGCAGCCAGGGCTGGGCGCTGGATGTGCGCCTGACCTGGGAAGGCGGCGACGCGCAGCGCCTGGTGAGCGAGGCGTTGGCGGCCGGGCATACGCAGATCATTGCCGGTGGTGGCGACGGTACAGTGCGCGATATTGCCGAAGCCCTGGCCCTGGCCAATACCGATGCGCAGTTGACGATCATGCCGCTAGGCACCGCCAACGATTTTGCCAGGGCCGCAGGCGTGCCCCTTGAGCCTGACGCTGCGCTTGAATTGCTCGATGTACCTGCGCGGCCGGTGGACCTGGGCGAGGTCAACGGCAAGATTTTCCTGAACATGGCCACTGGCGGTTTTGGCAGCCAGGTGACGGCCAACACCTCAGAGGACCTGAAAAAGGTGCTGGGTGGCGCTGCGTATCTGTTCACCGGCCTGTCGCGGTTCAGTGAGCTGAGCGCGGTGTACGGCGAATTGACCGGGCCGGATTTCCACTGGAGCGGCGAGCTGCTTGCGCTGGGGATTGGCAATGGCCGTCAGGCCGGCGGTGGTCACGTGCTTTGCCCTTCGGCCCTGGCGGACGACGGATTGCTGGATATCAGCATCCTGCCAGCCCCTCAAGAACTGGTCGGCACGCTGCGCAGCTTGCTCGAAGGTGGTCTTGGCATTGACAACATGTTCATTCGCGCGCGCTTGCCGTGGATCGAACTCAAGTCCACCCAGGGCCTGGACATCAACCTCGATGGTGAACCGCTATCGGGTGAAAACCTGCGGTTCTCGGCGCGACCTGCCGCGTTGAATGTTCATTTGCCAGTGGACTCTCCTTTGTTTACCGATGCGCCGCGGCTTGGCTGACGGCCTTGAGGTCAATCGGCTCGCAGTGCGGCCGGTGTTGCGCGGGTTCTGCAGGCAAGAGGGATGACTGGATGCTGGCGGCGACTTTGTCCAGCAGCTCACGTTGCTCGTCCTGATCCAGCGGCAACAGGCCAGTATTCGGGTCGATCAGCTCCAGTTGCCAGGCCAGCAGCGTCAGGCATTCACCCAGCAATGCTCTGGTCTCGTCGCGTAGCGAATCTTCGGCGCAGGCCGGTGCGATCAAGCGCCCGGTGTCTCGACAGAGTCGCGCCGTGCAATCGACCTCTGCCTGGCGGGCCATTTCAGCCAGCCTCGACAGGCTTTCGAGCAGGCAGTCCAGAGCATCGGTGTCATTGGCGATCAACGCCATGTGTTCCAGACAATCCTGACACCTGGCCAGCAGCAACTGGGCATCGGCGAAGAAATCCGGGTGCGTGGTCGGCCAGTCTGTAGCGTTGAGCATGCTTTTTCTCCATCACATCATGGATAACGAGCGGAGTCCGCTTGGGCTTTGAACGTTAATGTGTAGCCGAAGAGAAAGTCTGTAGGGCGCTTCTGAAACTGCTCCAAAGCGGAACTGCCTCGCATAAAACGCAAGGCCGTAGCCGCGAAGCGATATTGCAGGCGATCCCGATGCCGTGAACGCACCGGCACACCGCCATCGCTGGCCCCGTAACCTTGGTGAGCGCCTGCAGGGACGGCATTCAGTTCGCCAAAGCATTGGGTGTTGATAGGAGTCGCATTCAGTGTGATGCTAATGCGCCATCAGCGCCTGTGCGCGGCATGTATATCGATTAAGGTCCTGCCTGTTTCAGCCGATAACGTGTTGGCAGACCCACTGTGACCCACGCTTCTGGAGCTATAAATGGCTGGCATTCTCGACTCGGTAGATCAACGCACACAATTGGTGGGCGAGAACCGCCTTGAAATTCTCATGTTTCGCCTGGCGGGCCGACAGCTATTTGCGATCAACGTGTTCAAGGTCCAGGAGGTGCTGCAACTGCCGAAGCTGACCCTGATGCCTCAGCGTCATTCGTATGTCTGCGGCGTGGTCAACCTGCGTGGGCAAACCCTGCCGGTAATCGACTTGTCCCAGGCCATCGGCATGCGCCCGCTGGTGCCGGGTCCGAACAGCACCATTATCGTCACCGAATACAATCGCTCGGTTCAGGCGTTCCTGGTCGGTGGCGTAGACCGCATCGTCAACATGAACTGGGACGCGATCATGCCGCCTCCTGCCAGCGCCGGTCGCCAGCATTACCTGACCGCGATCAGCAAAGTGGATGACCAACTGGTCGAAGTCATCGACGTGGAAAAAGTGCTGGCCGAGATCGTGCCGTACAACGCCAAGGTCTCCAGCGAGAAGCTGGAAGACCCGTTGCTGGCAGCCGCTGTCGGGCGCGAGATTCTTCTGGTCGATGACTCGAAAGTAGCCCTCAGCCAGCTGCGTGACACCCTCAGTCAACTGGGCCTCAAGCTGCACGTGGCCAGTGACGGTCTCAAGGCGTTGAACATGCTAAAGGCTTGGGCCGACAGCGGCGTGGTCATGACTGACAAGCTGCTGATGGTCTTCACCGACGCCGAGATGCCGGAGATGGACGGCTATCGCCTGACCACGGAAATTCGCAACGACCCACGCCTGCGTGAGTTGTATGTGGTGCTGCACACCTCATTGTCGGGCAGCTTCAACGAGTCCATGGTCAAGAAGGTCGGCTGCGACAACTTCCTGTCCAAATTCCAGCCGGACAAGCTGGTGGACATGGTGCGTGAACGCTTGATGATGGTTCAGGGCTGATTCAGACGCCTCTGGCATGACTTGTCTGGCAGTGGATCGTATAAGCTTGCGCTTTACCTCCGCCAGACAAGGAACAGGTCATGTTGCATCTCAGCGCGCTTTATCGTTTCCCGCTCAAATCCTGCAAGGCGCAGGTATTGCAGCAAGCGTCTTTTGACGAGCTGGGGATGACCGGTGACCGACGCTGGATGCTGGTCGACGAAGCCAGTGGCCGCTTTCTGACCCAGCGCGCATTGCCGCACATGTCGCAGCTATCGGTAGCGTGCAATGCCGCCGATGGCGTCACCCTTTCAGCGCCGGGTTTTGCCGCTCTGGATGTACCCGTCCCCTTGAACGAAGAACAGCAGTTACGCGGCGTGACCGTGTGGCGCGATACCCTGCGGGTGCCTGATGCCGGTGATGAAGCTGCGCAATGGGTCAGCGACTTCATAGGCAAACCTACGCGAATGGTTTACGTCCCTGCGGATCGCGCGCGCTGGCTGCCCAGTGGCTACGGCACCGTGGCTGACCGGGTCGGTTTCGCCGACGGTTTTCCGTTGTTGCTGATCGGTCAGGCTTCGCTGGATGATTTGTCGGCCAGAATCGGCAGGCCGCAGGAGATGCTGCGTTTTCGGCCGAACCTGGTGGTAGAGGGGGCTGAGGCGTTTGCCGAGGATGGCTGGAAACGCATCCGCATTGGCGACATCGAGTTTCGTCTGCTCAAGGGTTGTACCCGTTGCATCCTCACGACCATCGATCCGGCTACCGGGGAGCGCAATGCGGATCGTGAACCTCTGGCAACCCTGAAGACCTATCGCGAGCGCGAAGGGGATGTGTGGTTCGGGCAGAACATGGTCAATGATGGGCCGGGGGTGATTGAGGTGGGGATGCCGGTGGTGGTGTTGGAGTGATGTTTTTTGCGTACATATCCGTTGCTGCGGTAACGGCTGCTTAGGGTTGCGCTTTTACAGCGCCTCACTTTTGAAAGCCCAAAAGTAAGCAAAAGGCTCTTGCCCCACCACTCGGTCCCTCGCCTAGGCTCGGCATATCCGTAATCCGACATTGATTCGGCGTGCCGCCGCAAAGGACCATCCCTGGCCCAGTGCGGCTAAACCGGCATCCCTGCCGGTTTGCACGCCGAATCAATATCGAATTCCGGCCAGCGTGGTTTTACGGGGCGCCTAAGATCAAAATCAAAAGCAGATCAACAGCAGATCAACAGCGACGATGGCGGGCGTGACGCTGATGATGTTGTAGGAGCTGCCGAAGGCTGCGAAGGCGGCTACCGATTCGCAGCCTTCGGCAGCTCCTACAGAGATCTCCGCACGCCGTCGGTTCTGTGGGAGCGAATTCATTCGCGAAGGCAGTGGCGCAAACAACGAATAACGCGAGACAAGCACAGACAAAAAAGCAGGTCGGCTATCAGGCCGTCTCGTGCGCTTTTGATTTGGCTTTTGATCTTAGGCGCCCCGTTAAACCACGCTGGCCGGAATCCGATGTTGAGGCGTGGGGCAAACCGGCAGGACGCGGTTTAGCCGCACTGGGCCAGGGATTGCCCTTTGCGGCGGCCCCACGCCTCAATGTCGGATTACGGGCATGCCGAGCCTAGGCTCGGCACCGAGTGGTGGGGCAAGAGCGTTTTGCTTACTTTTGCGCTGTTCAAAAGTGAGGCGCCGTAAGGGCGCAACCCTAAGTGGCCGTTACCGCAGCAACGGATATCTACACAGAGCGTGTAGCCACACCCTCAAAGATCATCAAAAAACCGCTCGTGCCAATCCACCAACGGCTGTGGCGAATTGAGTTTCTGACCGTAGATCACCGAATAAGACAACACGTTCTGCACATACTGGCGAGTCTCGTCAAACGGAATACTCTCCACCCACACATCAAAAGCCAGGTGGTTGGCGCCCTTCAACCATTGCCGTACGCGACCTGGGCCTGCGTTGTAGGCGGCAGAGGCGAGCACCCGGTTGCCATTGAACTGGCTGTGCACCTGGCTCAGATAAGCCGCCCCCAACTGAATATTGGTGTCCGGGTCCAGCACCTGCTGCGGCGACGCCAGCGGGATGCTGAACTTGCGTGCGGTTTCCTTGGCCGTGGCGGGCATCAGTTGCATCAGACCACTGGCACCGACCCCGGAGCGGGCGTCATCCATGAACGCACTTTCCTGGCGAGTAATCGCGAATACCCAGCTCGAATGCAGGCCGCGCACCTTGGCTTCACGCACCAGCGTCTCGCGGTGGGCCATGGGGAAACGGATGTCCAGGTCGTCCCAGTATTGCGCCTGGCTGATCGTGCGAATCGCCGGGAAATACCATTTCAGGTCGTAGGCCAGTTTGGCCTGGGCAACCATTTCGTCGCGGTTGAAGTGGCGGCTGACGTGATACCACTCGCGACGCCCGTCGACGATCTGCCCGCGCGCATGAAACTCCAGGGCGCGACGTACACCCGGTGTATTGCGCACTTTGTTGATCAGCGCCTGGCTGAGCAGCAGCGGCTTGTTGTTCAACTGGTATGAGCTTTGTGTCCGGTCTGCAGCCAGGAAGCCATAGAAATCACGTTCCTTGGCCACGTCCTTGTACAGCGAAGGGATGAGTGGGCTTTTCGGCTGCGCCAGCTCAAGGGAGCGGGCTTCCCAGTAACGCCAGCGATTGGTCTCGGCGAGGTCTTTGGGCAAGCGACGGGTCAGCTCGTAGGCGTCTTCCCATTGACCCAGGCGCAGCAGCAATCGCAGGCGCCACTCGGTCACGGTGTTATCGCGCAGGTCCGGGTCATATTTGGTCATGACCTCCAGGGCCCGGCCATCATACCGGCGGGCCAGGGTCAGGCCGATTTCCTTGGCAATCTGCACCTGCTCTTCGTGGGAGAAGTGCATTCTGGCGGAATAGCCGTCGAGCATCTCCATGGCTTTTTGCGGATCCTGTTTGGCCAGGCGGCGCAGGCCCAGGCCCACTACGTCGGACATCGCTTCGTCCACCGGTGCGAACTGGGCCGGGTTGTTGAGCATTTCCGGCTTTTTGGCAATTTCCAGCAGCAGTCTGCCTTGGGGTGCGAGGCTGTTGAGGCTGTTGACCAGCGTCGTTGCCAGGGGGTAATTGCCCGCTGTCGCCGCCAGTTTGGCGCGCTGCCAGCGTTTCTGTTCCGGCAGCTGGCCGTCGGTGGCCCATTGGGCGAAGAAACCATCGCAGGCTGCGGGCAGGCTTTTGCCCGTCATCCACAGTTTTTCTGCGCTGGCGTAGCCTTCGGCTTTCTTGCCGTGGCCGAGCAGGTATTGGCCGTACAGGCAGTCGAGCTCGACGAAGTTCATCTTCGGGTCGTAATACTTGACGAAGGGCTGCCAGTCGCCGCGCTCGGCCAGCCAACGCAGCCAGCGCAACTTCATCCAGTTGGCTTGCGGCAGGTCGCCATGCTCGGCGAGGAATTTCTCGATTTCCGGATTGCTGGCGGTCTTGAGGCGCGCAGTCAGTTCGTCGTAAGCCAGGTACGGCTCCAGCGGGTAGTCCGCCAGCGCCGAGGCGTACATGCGATAAGGGCCGGTATCGCCCTTGGCCAGGGCGCGCTTGGCTTCATCGTAGTACTGACGCTGTTGATTGAGATCCACCGCGTGGACGGATTGAGCCGCGGTAGCTGTGAGGAGCAGGCAGGAAAAAAGGCTGAACAAGCGACTGCGCATGAGACTTCCGAGCAGATGAACCGTGAAAAGTGCCGCTAGCTTAGCCTTTTGCCAGCTCCGGGTGAAAGCATTGCCGACGGGGGTTACTCACTTGGAAATAATTGGGCGCTATAAAGGACGTCACCGGGCGGAAGAGCGCAGGGCAGTCGTCATTCAATCCCGACATCTGCCCGCCATCTCAGGTAGAATGCGCCCCCGGTTTTTGGAGAAGCTCATGACCCTGCTCAAATTCAGCGATGTGTCCCTTGCGTTCGGCGCCATGCCGTTGTTGGACAAGGTGTCCTGGCAGATCGCCCGTGGTGAGCGGGTGTGCATCATCGGCCGTAACGGCACTGGCAAATCCAGCATGTTGAAGCTGGTCAAAGGTGTGCAGAAGCCCGACGACGGCGCTGTCTGGCGCGCCCCGGGCCTCAAGATCGGCGAGCTGCCCCAGGAATTGCCGGTGGCCGACGACCGGACCGTGTTCGACGTGGTCGCCGAAGGCCTGGATGGTGTGGGTGAGTTGTTGGCTCAGTACCATCACCTGGCGCAGAACTGCGTTACCGAGGAAGACCTCGACAAGCTGATGCATGTCCAGCAGGACCTCGAAGCCCGTGACGGCTGGCGTTTGCAGCAACTGGTCGACAGCACCCTGAGCCGTCTGCAGTTGCCCGCCGACAAGACCCTGGCCGAGTTGTCCGGCGGCTGGCGTCGTCGTGTGCTGCTGGCGCAGGCGCTGGTGTCCGAGCCGGATCTGCTGCTGCTCGACGAGCCGACCAACCACCTGGACATCGGCGCGATCGCCTGGCTCGAAGAAGCCCTCAAGGATTTCCAGGGCGCCGTGCTGTTCATCACGCACGACCGTTCCTTTTTGCAAAACCTCGCGACACGCATTCTTGAGCTGGATCGCGGCGGCCTGATCGACTGGAACGGCGACTACGCCAGCTTCCTGGTGCACAAGGAAGCGTCCCTGGCAGCGGAAGAAACCGCCAATGCCTTGTTCGACAAGCGTCTGGCCCAGGAAGAAGTCTGGATTCGCCAGGGCATCAAGGCCCGCCGCACCCGTAACGAAGGTCGCGTACGCGCCCTCAAGGCCCTGCGTGTCGAACGCGGTGAGCGTCGTGAGCGCACCGGCAAGGCCAATATCCAGCTGGACACCGCCGACAAGTCCGGCAAACAGGTCATGGTGCTGGACAACGTCAGCTTCGCCCACCCGGGTGGTCCGATGTTGATCAAGGACTTCTCCATGGTCCTGCAGCGCGAAGACCGTATCGGTCTGCTGGGCGCCAACGGTACCGGCAAGACCACGCTGCTCAAGCTGATGCTCGACAATCTGCAGCCGACCAGTGGTTCGGTGGACGTTGGCACTCGTCTGGACGTGGCTTACTTCGACCAGTTGCGCCATCAGCTGGATCTTGAGAAGACCGTGATCGACAACGTCGCCGAAGGTCGCGACTTCATCGACATCGACGGCCAGAGTCGCCATGTGCTGAGCTACCTGGGCGACTTCCTGTTCAGCCCGCAACGTGCGCGCACGCCGGTCAAGGCGTTGTCCGGTGGCGAGCGGGCCCGTCTGTTGCTGGCCAAGCTGTTCAGCAAGCCAGCCAACCTGCTGGTACTCGACGAACCGACCAACGACCTGGATGTCGAGACCCTGGAACTGCTTGAAGAGGTCCTGCTGACCTTCAAGGGCACCGTGTTGATGGTCAGTCACGACCGGGCATTCCTCGACAATGTCGTGACCAGCACTCTGGTATTCGAAGGCGAAGGCAAGGTTCGTGAATACGTCGGTGGTTACCAGGACTGGCTGCGTCAGGGCGGTTCCCCGCGTCTGTTGGGTGTAAGCGACACCAAATCCGGCAAAGCCGAGCTGGCCACTGCTGTGGTTGAAGCCGCACCGGTGGCTGCCAAGGAAATGCCGGTCGCCAGCGTGAAGAAAAAGCTCAGCTACAAGCTGCAGCGCGAGCTGGAAGCGCTGCCTGAGCAGATCGACGAAGTGGAAGGGGAGATTGCCGCCCTGACCGCTGAAATGGCTCAGCCTGCCTTCTACCAGCGTCCTGCCGAGCAGACCGCTGCCGTGATGGCTCAGTTGGAAAACCGCCAGGCACATCTGGACGGTCTGCTGGAGCGTTGGGCGGAGCTGGATGCCTGATAAGAGGCTGTAACCAAAAAGCCCGGATCAGTGATCCGGGCTTTTTATTGTGGATTGCGCCTTGTTTTGGGTCGGGCCTGTGCTTTCGCTAGGCAATCATCGGAGCTGCAGGAGTGAGCTTGCTCGCAATAGCGTCAGGTCAGACGGTGATTTATCTACTGACAAATCGCATCGCGAACAAGCTCACTCCTACAGAAGGCATTTCAATCCAGTGGATACGCGTTTTTTGAATCACTCCGCCTTTTTTAGGCGTACCGCAAGCACGTCACAAGGTGCGCCGTGCAGCACGTCATTGGCGGTGGAACCCAGCAGCAAGGCCAGACCATGGCGGCCATGGCTGCCGAGTACGATAAGGTCACAGCCTTGCTTTTGTGCCAGCTCATGGATTTCCTGGCGCGGCTG
Source organism: Pseudomonas viridiflava (assembly GCF_900601905.1). Lineage (GTDB taxonomy): Bacteria > Pseudomonadota > Gammaproteobacteria > Pseudomonadales > Pseudomonadaceae > Aquipseudomonas. Next base: position 949,164 of record NZ_UWFA01000416.1, on the reverse strand, counting down.
ACCATAAACGAGGTGCGCATCACCAATGTTCACTTCCGGGAACTGCGCCTTGAGGGCCGAAAGCTTTTCTTTGGCCTGATCAAATTGCTGCTGTTGCAGCTGGGAAAGATCCATCGGGACGTCGCCGCCAAACGCCATAGCCATCGGTTCCACGATGTGAACGATGGACAGCTTGGCGCCGTTGCGCACTGCAATCTCCCGCCCGCGGGCCAGAACAGGGCTGCACTCTTCAGTGAGGTCAACAGCGACCAGGATATGTTCATACTTCATGAGGAAGTCTCCGTAGGGTTGCAATGCATTCAGTATGGCCGGTTCATGCCAGTTGTGGGCAGGCCATTGTTTCCAAATACAGGTGTGCGGATAAAAAAGGCAGCAAGCAATATGACGTTCTGGATCATCCTGTCAATCATTGGTGTGATGTTGAGCCCTCTGGTGTGGCTCAGGCCTTCTCGCCAGCAAGGCGGCAAAATGGCGCTGCGTCTCGAAGCCCGGCGTATCGGCCTTGCCATGCAGCTCACGCCTCAGGAATGGCCGCACTGGCTGGTCAAGGAGCCTCCCAGCCCGTGTGCGCAATACCACCGCCCGCGGCGCGGCGCTCAGCCAGACAGCTGGGTGTACTGGCAGATGGAGCCAGGTGTCTGGCTCAATCGCTGGCGCGAGCCTTGTGAAGATGGGCGCTTGTTGGCGCATTTTGCCACCCTGCCTGCTGACGTGTTCAAGGTCGAAGCCGATCAGCAAATGATTGCCCTATATTGGGCTGAGCGGGGCGAAGCAGAAGTTTTGCAGCGTATTGCCGCAGTGCTCAAAGCCCTGGCGTGAGCCTGGTGGGGCAAATTGCAGGCATTAAAAAGCCCGATAACAACATCGGGCCGGGGTTGGCCAGGCAGGCCGTAATATCTAGCGCTTGGCGGTGCAATGCCGCAAGTCACAGGCTGCAGCGATCAGGGCAGACGTTGGCGGTCGGCCGCGCGCTGTAGTGGGCTGAATGTAGTCCTTTTGCTCCGTTTTGTCGCGCTTTGGCAGGTTTATTTTCGGATGTGAGCCTCAACGGTGCAAAATCTTCTCCAGGCTTTCATCTGCCGTTCACCATAAACGCAGTGAATAGAGGCAGATCACGCCTGCACGGCGCATGTCCTTGCTGCGATAGTAATAGCCGATTTCCCGCATTTATTGATGATTCGTCGAATTGACAATTCGCGGGATTTGCATGAAGGTGTGCGTACCCAAATCAAACGGGCGTATGAATTGAGCGTTTGGTCGTAAGACAGTTCTTACAGTTCCCGGCTACCGCATCGACGGGTGTGTCTGAAGATTTGGCGTTGCATCGACGGGGACGTCGTATTCTCGCCAGACCCCAGCGTCCGGTGTGTATTGTTCAGCTTCCATATCGTGGAGATCAGTTGATGATTTACGAAGGTAAAGCCATCACGGTTAAGGCTCTTGAGAGTGGCATCGTCGAATTGAATTTCGATCTCAAGGGTGAGTCCGTCAACAAGTTCAACCGTCTCACCCTCAACGACCTGCGTCAGGCCGTGGAATCCATCAAGGCTGATGGTTCGGTCAAGGGTGTGATTGTCACCAGCGGCAAGGACGTTTTTATCGTCGGCGCCGACATCACCGAGTTCGTCGACAATTTCAAGTTGCCGGAAGCCGAGCTGCTCGCTGGCAATCTGGAAGCCAACCGGATCTTCAGTGATTTCGAAGACCTGGGCGTGCCGACCGTGGTCGCCATCAACGGTATCGCTCTGGGCGGCGGTCTGGAAATGTGTCTGGCTGCGGATTACCGCGTCATGTCCAGCAGCGCCAAGATCGGCCTGCCGGAAGTCAAACTGGGTCTGTACCCGGGCTTCGGCGGCACCGTCCGTCTGCCGCGTATTGTCGGTGCGGATAACGCCATTGAGTGGATCGCATCCGGCAAGGAAAACCGTGCCGAAGACGCCTTGAAAGTAGGCGCAGTCGATGCCGTGGTCGCGCCGGAAAAACTTCAGGAAGCCGCGCTGGACCTAATCAAACGCGCCATTTCCGGTGAGTTCGATTACAAGGCCAAGCGTCAGCCGAAGCTGGAAAAACTCAAGCTCAACGCCATTGAGCAAATGATGGCGTTCGAAACCGCCAAAGGTTTCGTTGCAGGTCAAGCGGGCCCGAACTATCCGGCTCCGGTCGAAGCGATCAAGACCATTCAGAAAGCCGCCAACTTCGGTCGCGACAAAGCGCTGGAAATCGAAGCTGCCGGTTTCGTCAAAATGGCCAAGACTTCTGCTGCGCAGAGTCTGATCGGCCTGTTCCTGAATGATCAGGAGCTGAAAAAGAAAGCCAAGGTTTACGACGAACTCGCCAAAGACGTGAAGCAGGCGGCGGTACTGGGCGCTGGCATCATGGGCGGCGGCATTGCCTACCAGTCGGCCGTCAAAGGCACGCCGATCCTGATGAAGGACATTCGTGAGGACGCGATTCAACTGGGTCTGAACGAAGCCTCGAAGTTGCTCGGCAATCGCGTCGAAAAAGGCCGACTGACCGCGCCGAAGATGGCTGAGGCGCTGAATGCGATTCGCCCGACGCTGTCCTATGGCGATTTCGGTAACGTCGACCTGGTGGTTGAAGCCGTAGTCGAGAACCCGAAGGTCAAGCAGGCCGTGCTGGCTGAGGTTGAAGCTCAGGTGGGCGAAGACACCATCCTGGCCTCCAACACGTCGACTATTTCCATCAGCCTGTTGGCCAAAGCCCTCAAGCGTCCGGAAAACTTTGTGGGCATGCACTTCTTCAACCCGGTGCACATGATGCCGCTGGTCGAAGTGATTCGTGGTGAGAAATCCAGCGAGCTGGCCATCGCGACCACCGTGGCTTACGCCAAGAAAATGGGCAAGAACCCGATCGTGGTCAACGACTGCCCGGGCTTTCTGGTCAACCGCGTGCTGTTCCCGTATTTCGGTGGCTTCGCCAAGCTGGTCAGTGCCGGTGTGGACTTCGTGCGCATCGACAAGGTCATGGAGAAGTTCGGCTGGCCAATGGGCCCTGCGTACCTGATGGACGTGGTCGGTATCGACACCGGCCACCACGGGCGTGACGTGATGGCCGAAGGCTTCCCGGACCGTATGAAAGACGACCGTCGTTCCGCGGTTGATGCCTTGTACGAGGCCAACCGTCTGGGTCAGAAGAACGGCAAGGGTTTCTATGCCTACGAGATGGACAAGAAGGGCAAGCCGAAGAAAGTCACTGACGCTGCCGCACTTGAAGTCCTCAAGCCGATCATCTACGAACAGCGCGAAGTGTCTGACGAGGACATCATCAACTGGATGATGATCCCGCTCTGCCTGGAGACCGTGCGTTGCCTGGAAGACGGCATCGTCGAAACTGCCGCCGAAGCCGATATGGGCTTGATCTACGGCATCGGTTTCCCTCCATTCCGTGGTGGCGCATTGCGTTACATCGACTCCATCGGTGTCGCTGAATTCGTTGCCCTGGCTGATCAATATGCTGATTTGGGCGCTCTGTACCACCCGACCGCGAAGCTGCGTGAAATGGCCAGCAATGGTCAGAGCTTTTTCGGTTGAGAGCTTCGGTTAAGCGCCTTTCAGGAGTGAATGTATGAGTTTGAATCCAAGAGATGTGGTGATTGTCGACTTCGGTCGTACACCCATGGGCCGCTCCAAGGGTGGCATGCACCGCAACACCCGCGCCGAAGACATGTCGGCGCACTTGATCAGCAAGCTGCTGGAGCGCAACAGCAAGATCGATCCGGCAGAAGTCGAAGACGTGATCTGGGGCTGCGTCAACCAGACCCTGGAGCAGGGCTGGAACATCGCGCGCATGGCGTCGTTGCTGACCCAGATCCCGCATACCTCGGCTGCCCAGACTGTGAGCCGCCTGTGTGGCTCGTCGATGAGCGCACTGCACACCGCTGCGCAAGCGATCATGACCGGTAACGGTGACGTGTTTGTGATTGGCGGGGTTGAGCACATGGGCCACGTCGGCATGATGCACGGCGTTGATCCTAACCCGCACATGTCGCTGTACGCGGCCAAAGCCTCGGGCATGATGGGTCTGACTGCGGAAATGCTCGGCAAAATGCATGGCATTACCCGTGAGCAACAGGATGCATTCGGCGTGCGCTCGCACCAGCTCGCCCACAAGGCGACCCTGGAAGGCAAGTTCAAGGACGAAATCATCCCGATGCAAGGGTATGACGAGAACGGCTTCCTCAAGGTCTTCGACTACGACGAAACCATCCGCCCGGAAACCACCCTGGAAAGCCTCGCGGCCTTGAAGCCTGCCTTCAATCCCAAGGGCGGCACTGTGACGGCCGGCACATCTTCGCAAATTACCGACGGTGCCTCGTGCATGATCGTGATGTCCGCTCAGCGGGCTCAGGACCTGGGTATTCAGCCAATGGCGGTGATCCGCTCCATGGCAGTTGCGGGTGTGGATCCGGCGATTATGGGTTATGGTCCGGTTCCCGCGACGCAGAAAGCGTTGAAGCGAGCCGGTCTGAGCATCGCCGATATCGACTTCTTCGAGCTCAACGAAGCTTTCGCCGCACAGGCCTTGCCAGTGCTGAAAGATTTGAAAGTGCTCGACAAGATGAACGAGAAGGTTAACCTGAACGGCGGCGCGATCGCTCTGGGTCATCCGTTTGGTTGCTCCGGCGCACGGATTTCCGGCACTTTGCTCAATGTCATGAAGCAGAATGGCGGCAATCTCGGTGTTGCGACCATGTGTATCGGTTTGGGGCAGGGTATCTCGACTGTCTTCGAACGCGTCTGATTCGTTGGACTGATACAAGCCGGGGCCAGGTGCCCCGGCTTTTGCATTTTTGCAAAAAACCTTTTTAAAAAATGTTTCCAGTGTTTCCTGCGAGGACAGCAACATGAATCTACAGCCAGGGCTCTACCGCCATTACAAAGGCCCCGAGTACCGCGTATTCAGTGTTGCCAGGCACTCCGAGACCGAGGAAGAAGTGGTGTTTTATCAGGCGCTGTACGGCGACTATGGCCTCTGGGTCAGACCGCTGAGCATGTTTCTGGAGTCCGTCGAGGTTGACGGCGAGCAGGTGCCGCGCTTTGCTTTGGTTCAGGCTGAACCGAGCCTCTTTTCCAGGCCGTGAGACCGGTTCGAGCATAAACCCGTGCTTGACCTCATCTTGCAGCCACTATATATAGCGGGGCCTTGACAGGTTCCAACCGTCTTTCATTTTCAGTATTCAGGAATTTTCTGATCCATGGGCAAATCGCTGGTCATCGTGGAATCCCCGGCTAAGGCCAAGACCATCAACAAGTATTTGGGCAACCAGTACGTGGTGAAGTCGAGTATCGGCCATATCCGAGACCTGCCCACCAGCGGTTCGGCTAGTGCCAACAAAGAGCCGGTCAAGCGCGGCAAGGCTGCGGTAGGCGAAGGCCCGGTGCTCACGCCTAAAGAAAAGGCGAAGAAGCAACTGGTGGCGCGCATGGGCGTGGATCCGGATCACGGCTGGAAAGCCAAATACGAAATCCTTCCCGGCAAAGAGAAGGTGATCGAAGAGCTACGCCGGCTCGCTAAGGATGCTGACACCATCTATCTCGCAACCGACTTGGATCGCGAGGGGGAAGCCATTGCCTGGCACCTGCGCGAAGCCATCGGTGGTGATGACAGCCGCTACAAGCGCGTGGTGTTCAACGAGATCACCAAGAAAGCCATCCAGGAAGCTTTCTCCAAACCTGGCGAGCTGGACATTGATCGTGTCAACGCCCAACAGGCGCGGCGCTTCCTGGACCGTGTAGTGGGTTACATGGTCTCGCCGCTGCTCTGGCAGAAAGTCGCCCGTGGTCTGTCGGCGGGTCGCGTGCAATCGGTAGCCGTGAAGCTGGTCGTGGAGCGCGAGCGGGAAATTCGTGCGTTCAACCCCGAAGAATACTGGGAAGTTCACGCTGACCTGGGCACTGCCAAGGGCGCCAATGTGCGTTTCGAAGTGGCTCGGGAAAACGGCGAAGCGTTCAAGCCGCTCAACGAAGCCCAGGCCATGGCCGCGCTGGAAAAGCTCAAGGCTTCCAGCTACAGCATCGCCAAGCGTGAAGACAAGCCAACCAGCAGCAAGCCTTCGGCGCCTTTCATCACGTCCACCCTGCAGCAGGCCGCGAGCAACCGCCTGGGCTTTGGTGTGAAGAAAACCATGATGATGGCCCAGCGCTTGTACGAAGCGGGCTACATCACTTACATGCGTACCGACTCGACCAACCTGTCTGCAGATGCGGTCACGATGGTGCGCGATTACATCGAATCCGAGTTCGGCAAGAAGTATCTGCCCGAGTCGCCGAATGTTTACAGCAGCAAGGAAGGCGCTCAAGAGGCTCACGAAGCGATTCGTCCCTCTGATGTGAATACCCATCCAAGCAAGCTGACCGGAATGGAGCGTGACGCCGAGCGTCTGTACGAGCTGATCTGGCGTCAGTTCGTGGCGTGCCAGATGCCGCCAGCGCAATACCTGTCGACAACCGTCAGCGTGGCAGCTGGTACTTTCGAGCTGCGTGCCAAGGGCCGCATTCTCAAGTTCGACGGTTATACCCGTGCGCTGCCGCAAATGACCAAGCCGGGCGATGACGATGTGCTGCCTGACATGGCGCAGGGCGACACCCTGAAACTGATCAAGCTTGATCCAAGCCAGCACTTCACCAAGCCGCCAGCGCGTTATTCGGAAGCGAGCCTGGTCAAAGAGATGGAAAAACGCGGCATCGGTCGTCCTTCGACCTACGCCGCGATCATCTCGACGATTCAGGATCGTGGTTACGTTGCGCTGCACAATCGCCGTTTCTACTCGGAAAAAATGGGCGACATCGTGACCGAGCGCCTGTCCGAGAGTTTCTCCAACCTGATGGACTACGGCTTTACCGCCGGTATGGAAGAGAATCTCGACGATGTCGCTCATGGTGAGCGCGACTGGAAGAACGTGCTGGATGAGTTCTATGGTGACTTCCGCAAGAAGCTGGAAGTGGCCGAAGCGCCTGATAGCGGGATGCGCTCCAACGAGCCGGTCATGACCGACATTGCGTGCAAAGTGTGCGGTCGTCCGATGCAGATTCGTACAGCGTCCACTGGCGTGTTCCTGGGTTGCTCCGGCTACAGCCTGCCGCCCAAGGAGCGTTGCAAGGCAACCGTCAACCTGACTCCCGGTGACGAAATTGCCGAAGACGACGAGGGCGAGTCCGAATCGCGTGTTCTGCGCGGCAAGCACCGCTGCCATATCTGCAGCACGGCCATGGACGCCTACCTGCTGGATGAGAAGCACAAGTTGCACATCTGCGGTAACAACCCGGATTGCGTGGGCTTTGAAGTCGAAGAGGGCACTTATCGCATCAAGGGCTACGAAGGTCCGAGCCTTGAGTGCGACAAGTGTGGCAGCGAGATGCAACTCAAGACTGGCCGTTTCGGCAAGTTCTTCGGTTGCACCAACCCGGATTGCAAGAACACTCGCAAACTGCTGAAAAGCGGCGATGCGGCGCCACCGAAAATGGACCCGGTGAAAATGCCGGAGCTCAAGTGCGACAAGGTCGACGACACCTATATCCTGCGTGACGGCGCTTCCGGTCTGTTCCTGGCGGCCAGTCAGTTTCCGAAGAACCGCGAAACCCGCGCTCCTTTGGTCATGGAAATCGCCCCGCACAAGGACGAGATCGATCCGAAGTACCACTTCCTGTGTGAAGCACCGAAGAAAGATCCGGACGGTCGCCCATCGGTGATCCGTTACAGCCGCAAAACCAAAGAGCAATATGTCCAGACCGAGGTTGAAGGCAAACCGACGGGCTGGAAAGCGTTCTACGATGGCAAGGCGTGGAAGGTTGAAGACAAGCGCTGATCCCTGCGCCTGACTGAACGCAAAGCCCTCGGTATGCTGGATGTACCGGGGGTTTTGTTGTTTTATCTGATGAAGAAATACGTGTGGGAGCGAGCTTGCTCGCGAAGGCGGTGTTCGGGTCTGAAGATATGCTTGGGATGTTTCAGCCCCTTCGCGAGCAAAGCGGAGCGTCACCCCGGTCGCTCCCGCGGGGAAGGTGTTGAAACCAAACCTGCCTGATTTTATCCATCTATCGTTGCAGAGGACGCCACCATGGCCCACGAACTCTATACCCGTACCAATCAGAAGATTTATTTCGCGGGCCTTGCCCTGGAGTCCATGGGGAAGGCCGAGAAGGGGCAGGCGATGAATGCCCAGGCGCTGCTGCAGGCTGAGCGAGAGTCCGCCTTGTTTCATCTGTACGGCGCGCTGCTGGGGTTGTGTCACGAAATTGCCGGTTACTACCGTCTGCCACAGGCCAATGCGCCTCGCGCGGAAATGTTGCTGACCCAGGATGTGCTGGACGCACTGGCGATTCCGGAAATGGCTGAGCTGGTGGAATTGGCTCATGGCCGGGAAACCTGGCTGGCTCAGCTGCTGGCAGCCTACAACAGCCTCTTTGAGCCTCCCCGTGCGCCAAAGAAGGTCAAGGGTGACGTCACCCAGCCGTTGATCGTGGCGGTTAACCTGGACGAAGAGCCTGAAGCTGAATTGAGCCGTGAGGAAATGGAAAACTGGCGCCAGCAGCTCAAAGGCTTGGCCATTCGTTTCCGTGAAGGCTTGAGCGAGTGCTGAAAGCCAGTGATGGATGGGCTAGGGGCTGAGTCCAGTGGCTGCTACAATGCTGGCCTTTCGTGGAGTATTGCCCTGATGCCAACATCCTTTCTTGAAATTGTCGAACTACCTGACGGCCGCATCGAATTGCGTCGTGCGGACGATGAAGGTTCTCTGGTGACTTTGGCGTTCTCAGCCGATGCCAAGGAATTCCTGCAGGGCCAGCATGTAGAAGTCGCCAAGGCGATGTTGAGCGTCGGTGTGCAGATGGCTGGTCGTATGGCTGAAGGCGAACTGGAAAAGGACGCCGGTCCGCGAGTCCTGCACTAGGCAGGACTTAACCCAGACGGATGTTCAGGCTTTGTGCATCACCCAGTTTCGCCGCGCTGATCAACTGCTGACGTGACGCCCCGCTGATCGGATTTATCCAGCTCACTACCGTGTGGCTGCGTCCCAGCCGAAGTGCTTCACGTGCAAGATCCAGTGCGCTCTGTGTCCCACGCGGTTGCAGCAGCAGAATGCGCTCCCGATTAAGCCCCGCTTCACGCAGCCAGGTCTGGGTCAGACTGGCCGGTGGCGAGATGAGCGTCAGCCAGCGAGCGTCGCTGTCCTGGCTCAACTCGCGCAGGATTGGCGCCAGCAGACTCAAGCAGTGCCCCGCAGCCCCCCGCAATGACAGCTCGCTGAAAACCTCTGGTTCATTGTTCCATGACGTTTCGACTGACTCTTTGAGCATCGGCGCTATGGGCTGGGCCATGAACGCTTCAAAGAGCGAGAGTTGTGACTGCGGTGCCTGGACGAACTGCATAGTGTCTCCTTAGCGGCGAATGACGCCGACGCTCAAGCCTTCGATAACCAGTTCCTGATCCTTCAGATTCACTTCGATTGGCGCGAAATCCGGGTTTTCGGCAATCAGCCAGACTTTGCTGCCTTCACGTTTGAACCGTTTGACCGTGACTTCGTCACCGATCCGCGCGACCACGATCTGACCGTTGCGGGCTTCGCGGGTGGTGTGCACTGCAATCAGATCGCCATCCAGAATGCCGATGTCTTTCATGCTCATGCCGTGGACCCTTAACAAGTAATCGGCACTCGGGTGAAAAAACGCAGGGTTGATGTTGCAGGATTCTTCGATATGTTGCTGGGCCAGGATCGGCGCACCGGCAGCGACCCGGCCGATGATCGGCAGGCTGTTGTCGTCGGACTTGGCCTCGAAGCCTGGAATGCGGATCCCGCGTGATGCGCCCGGGGTCATTTCGATCGCGCCCTTGCGGGCCAGTGCCTTGAGATGTTCCTCAGCAGCGTTGGGCGATTTGAAGCCCAGTTCCTGAGCGATTTCCGCACGGGTCGGCGGGTAGCCGTTGTCTTCCAGGCAGCGTTTGATGAACCCGAGGATTTCAGCTTGGCGTGGCGTCAGTTTGATCATGTTGAGCGCTCTGGCTTTTTATACAGTGACTGGGATTATATACAGTACGAGCGTCTTGGCAATCGTCCTTTTTCGGGCTGCAGCGGTACGGTGGTCGAATTACCTGTCTGCAGACGCCAGTGAATGGCTACAGGCCTTGGTTTGTATGATTAAATAGCGGCCTGTGGCGGCCTGCACGTCGTGCGAGCTTGACAAAGACATAGTCTGAAACGTATGTTTCAAACAAGTGTTTGTCAGGCAGAGAACCATGGCCCAGTCGGAAACAGTTGAACGCATTCTTGATGCTGCTGAGCAGTTGTTCGCGGAGAAAGGCTTCGCCGAGACTTCGCTGCGCCTGATTACCAGCAAGGCCTCGGTAAATCTGGCCGCAGTGAACTACCATTTCGGCTCCAAGAAGGCGTTGATTCAGGCAGTTTTCTCTAGATTCCTCGGGCCCTTCTGCATCAGTCTGGATCGTGAGCTGGAGCGTCGCTCGGCCAAACCCGAGCACAAGCCTACTCTCGAAGAGCTTCTCGAAATCCTCGTCGAGCAGGCATTGGTGGTCCAGCCACGCAGCAACAATGACCTGTCGATTTTCATGCGCTTGCTGGGGCTGGCGTTCAGTCAGAGCCAGGGCCACCTGCGCCGTTATCTGGAAGACATGTACGGCAAGGTGTTTCGCCGCTACATGACCCTGGTCAACGAAGCCGCTCCACGTATCCCGCCCATCGAATTGTTCTGGCGCGTGCACTTCATGCTTGGCGCGGCTGCGTTCAGCATGTCCGGGATCAAGGCCTTGCGGGCTATCGCCGAAACCGACTTTGGCATCAACACCTCCATAGAGCAGGTCATGCGCCTGATGGTGCCGTTTCTGGCGGCAGGCATGCGCGCCGAAACCGGTGTCAACGATGCCGCGATGATTGCCGCGCAGCTCAAGCCTCGCAGTAAAAGCAGTGCCAGCCTGCCGAGCACTGCCAAGGCGTAACCCTTCACGCATTGCGCGAGCCTCGATGATCAAGCACCATTGCCCGGATTGGATATCGGCAATGGTGTTTTTTTATGAGTTCTGGCCTGCAAGGCTCTTTGATGGTGGATGTCGCGGGCACCTGGTTGACCGCTGAGGATCGCCAATTTCTACGCCAGCCCGAAGTGGGTGGCCTGATTATCTTTGCTCGCAACATCGAGCACCCACGTCAGGTGCGTGAGCTGAGTGCGGCCATTCGCGCTGTACGCCCTGACCTGTTGCTGGCGGTTGATCAGGAGGGCGGGCGGGTCCAGCGTTTGCGTCAGGGATTTGTACGGCTACCTGCAATGCGTCACATAGCTGACAAGCCTGATGCTGAAGTGCTCGCCGAACAATGCGGTTGGCTGATGGCAACTGAAGTGCTGGCAGTAGGCCTCGATCTGAGCTTTGCGCCCGTTCTGGATCTTGATTACCAGCGCAGCGCGGTCGTCGGCACGCGTGCCTTTGAGGGGGATCCCGAGCGCGCTGCGCTGCTTGCCGGCGCGTTCATTCGCGGCATGAATGCGGCTGGCATGGCTGCCTGCGGCAAGCATTTCCCCGGTCATGGTTGGGCCGAGGCCGATTCTCACGTCGCCATTCCCAACGATGAGCGCAGCCTGGAGCAGATACGCGCCAACGACCTTGTGCCGTTCGCGCGCCTGAGCAAGCAATTGGCGGCGGTCATGCCTGCGCACGTCATCTACCCGCAGGTGGACGCTCAGCCCGCCGGTTTTTCCCGTCGCTGGTTGCAGGACATTCTGCGAGGTGAACTGGGCTTCGATGGCGTGATTTTCAGCGATGACCTGTCCATGGCGGGTGCACACGTGGTGGGTGACGCAGCCAGTCGTATCGAAGCTGCGCTGTCTGCCGGTTGCGACATGGGGCTGGTGTGCAATGACAGGGCCGCTGCAGAACTGGCACTGAGCGCCGCGCAACGGCTCAAGGTCAAACCGTCCCCGCGGATCGCGCGGATGCGCGGGCAAGCGTTTGCCAGTACGGAATACCGCCAGCAGCCACGCTGGCTGGCGGCCGTCGAAGCGCTGCGTAACGCACAGTTGATTGACTGAACCGGGCTACCTGTTGGGGCTCTGCTTGCCCGCGAAACCGTTGCTGCGATCTTTCAGGCGAACCGGGTCATCGTTCATCGCGAGCAAGCTCGACTCCTACAGGTGCCGGGGAGTGACGATTGGGTTGGAGCGAGGCTTGCCCGCGAACCCGTCATTGCGATCTTTCAGGCAGACCGGGTCATCGTTCATCGCGAGCAAGCTCGGCTCCTACAGGTGCCGGGGAGTGACGATTGGGTTGGAGAGAGGCTTGCGCGCGAACCCGTCATTGCGATCTTTCAGGCGAACCGGGTCATCGTTCTTCGCGAGCAAGCTCGGCTCCTACAGGTACCGGGGAGTGACGATTGGGTTGGAGCGAGGCTTGCCCGCGAACCCGTCATTGCGGTCTTTCAGGCGAACCGGGTCATCGTTCTTCGCGAGCAAGCTCGGCTCCTACAGGTGCCGGGGAGTGACGATTGGGTTGGAGCCGTGCTTGCCCGGGAACCCGTTACTGCTATCTCTCAGGCAAACCGGGTGATCGTTCTTCGCGAGCAAGCACGGCTCCTACTGCCTGCGGTGGATTTTGCTACTTCTTGCCTTTCTTGGCCTGCACCGGCAGTGGAGCAAACAGGGCGGCGAGGTTTTCGCCGTCGAGTTTCCAGTCTCCGGTCACCCGGCCATCCAGCACGCCGGATGCCAAGGCTGACTTTTCCTGCTGCAGGCGCTGGATTTTCTCCTCTACGGTGCCTCTGGCAATCATCTTGTAGACGAACACTGGTTTGTCCTGACCAATCCGATAGGCCCGGTCGGTGGCCTGGTTTTCAGCTGCCGGGTTCCACCACGGGTCGTAGTGAATAACCGTATCGGCGGCGGTCAGATTAAGGCCCGTGCCGCCAGCTTTCAGGCTGATCAGGAAAATCGGCAGTTTACCTGCCTGAAAGGCCTGCACCGGGGTGCGGCGATCCCGTGTGGCGCCCGTCAGCAGCGCGTACTCAATGCCACGCTGTTTCAATTCCGCTTCGATCAGGGTCAGCATCGACGTGAATTGCGAGAACAATAGAATCTTGCGGCCCTCGGCCAGCAGTTCTTCGAACATCTCCATCAGGCTCAACAGCTTGGCCGAATGGCTTTGTCGCGGGTTGGCCGGGGCGCTGTTGACCAGGCGCAGATCACAGCACACCTGGCGCAGCTTGAGCAGCGCTTCAAGAATGATGATCTGGCTGCGCGCCACACCCTTGCGGCTGATCTCGTCACGCACTTTCTTGTCCATGGCCAGGCGCACGGTCTCGTAGACATCGCGCTGGGCGTCGTTGAGTTCGACCCAATGGATGATCTCGGTCTTTGGCGGCAGTTCGGTGGCCACCTGCTCTTTGGTCCGACGCAGCAGGAACGGCTTGATCCGGGCATTGAGGTGCTGCAAGCGCTCCATGTTGCCGTGCTTTTCGATCGGGTTACGGTAGTTGCTGTTGAATTCCTTGCTGCTGCCCAACCAGCCCGGCATCAGGAAGTGGAACAGCGACCACAGCTCGCCCAGGTGGTTTTCCAGCGGCGTGCCACTCAGGCACAGGCGCTGGCGGGCATTCAGGCTGCGCGCCGCCTGGGCGGCCTTGCTGTTGGGGTTCTTGATGTATTGCGCTTCATCGAGGATCAAGGTGTGCAGCGGCAGTTTGGCCAGCACTTCTTCATCACGGGGCAGCAATGCGTAGGTGGTCAGGATCAGGTCGTACTGGTGCAGATTGTCGAAATCGGCATGGCGGTTGGCGCCATACAGGGCGAGCACTCGCAATTGCGGGGTAAAGTTTTCCGCCTCATCCAGCCAGTTGGGGATCAGGCTGGTGGGCATCACGGCAAGGGCAGGGCGATCCAGGCGTCCGGCCTGTTTTTCCATCAGCAGATGCGCCAGGGTCTGTAGGGTTTTGCCCAGGCCCATGTCATCCGCCAATACACCCCCCACTTCCAGCTCGCGCAGGGACTGCATCCAGCTCAGGCCTTCATGCTGATAAGGACGCAGGGTCGCATTCAGCCCTTCGGGCACTTCAACCGGCGCGTCTTTGATGTTGGCCAGGCGATCAGCGAACTGGCGCAGCCGATCGCCGCCCTGCCAGCTGAGTGGCAGATCATCCAGATTACCCAGGCGTGTGGCGTCGGCCGTGTTCAGGCGCAGGGCATTGTTGCCATCTTCTCGCCAGTAGAAGTCGCCCAGCGTCGCCAGGACCGGCTTGAGCCGCCCATACGGCAAGGCAATCTGCACTGGCCCGCCGCCGTTTTGCGTGAAGTGATTGAGCTGCACCAGCAATTGCTCGTCATCCCGGCGCTTGGCGATACCGGCAGCACTCATCAGCTCGGGATGGGTGCGCAGCAGGTTGATCAGAATCGGCAGCAGGCTCAAGCGCTCGCCGTTGACGATGATGCCCAGCTCCAGATCGAACCAGTCGCGCTCGGCCTCTTCATCGATGACCGCGTACCAGTCGTCTACAGGCGTCACGTCAAAGGCGAAGTCGTCGGTGATTTCGATTTCCCAGCCCTGGGCTTCGAGCATCGGCAGATCGTTGAGGACGAAATGCAGCCAGGCCTTGTCGTTGGGCAAGTCGAACATGTCACCGGCGCTGTCCGGCAGCGCTTTGCTTTGCCGGGTCGCGACCCTGAAGCCCATATCCTGCAGGACCTGACGCTGCTGCCGTTCCAGTTCGCCCTGGCGGCGGATGCGCAGGGTTTCAGTTTCCCGGTGTTCGATGATGTCACTTTTCTGGTTGACCAGATCGCTGCCCAGCGAGCTCACCAGGATGCTGACGTTGGCCGTGCCGGTGGCGTAATGCTTGTCGTAGCCAAAGGCGAGGGCGGCGCGATGCTGGATATGGCGCTGCATGCGGCCGTTGCGCGGTTCATAGGCGCTGAATTCGACGCTGGCCAGAATCAGCCGTGGCTTGGGCACGATGTTGTCGACCAGACGCTCTGGCAGAGAAGGTTTAGGCTCAATGCGCGGGGCGCGCACGGGTTCGGACTGTTCCAGCGCAGCACGCAGGGCATTTTGATTCTGCGGCGCCTGCAGATAAAACAGCGCCGCTGCGCAGTGTTTGCAGTTTTCCCGGACCGGGCAGGTGCACTTGCAGCTCAGCGCGTTCTTGAAACGCTGCGGATCGCGAAATTGCAGGGTCTGGGTATAGACCTCCATGCCCGAGCCACGGCACAGCGTGCGCGCCGAGTCTGGCGTGAGGTCCTCAAGCTGGATGCGCTGTGCGTAGGCGTAATCGAACCCCCGCTCAACGGTCTTGCTGGTAAATAGCTGTGTCCACGACGACGCGAGGACTTTTTCGAGATTGGACGACACAGTTCAATACAGCCCTACGCCGCAGCGATGCTCAAAAGGGGCAAGAAGCGCGTCGGGCGCTCCTTGAATGCTCACAGTGGCGATACTTTGATCAGCATGGCCAGACTTCCATTGTCCAGGTAGGTCAATTCGCCGTTTTTCACCCGAGTGGTCTGCTTCATGCGTTCACTGCTGGTCAGCACGCCATGGGCATCCAGCTGGTTGACCCAGAAGTCTGCCGCAATATCGGTAAAGCGTGCCATTGCGATGCTCACGGTGCCCTCAATGGGGAAATGACCGAATTTTTCCTGGCCGCTGGTAACCGCCATCTTGCTCGGCTCCGTGCTCAGGGTCTGCTGCCAGGCGCGGTGCAGCACGACCTGATAAGTGCCGCCGTCATTGAGTTTGCTGGCCAGATCAGTCAGTGCAACGCCGCGCTCATTGCCTGCATCGATCTTTTGCGCGCCTTTTGCCCAGTCCTCAGGCGCGAACTGGCGGGTTGCCGCTGGCTCGCCCTGCTGGCGGAACAGGATCATTTCGACCTGATAGCTGCCATCGGCAAAGGCTGCTGGTGCAATCAGGGTCAGCAGCAAAATGAGTGAATGAAACACGCGCATCGATCAATCCTTCAAGCAGTTTTCGGGGTCAGGCGCTCGAACAGCGCTTCAATGGTATTGAAACGCTCTTCCGGGCGTTCCATCGGCACCATGAATTTGAACAGCGTGGCGCCTTCGAATTTGTAACGGTTGGGCTGGCCCTGAATCAGCTTGATCAGGGTCAGCGGATCTACCGGGGTATCGGCGGCGAACTCGATTCGACCACCTTGCGGTCCGGCATCGACTTTCTTGATGCCCAGCAGCTCAGCCTGCAATTTAAGCAGCGTGATGCGCACCAGATGCTTGGTCGGTTCGGGCAGTAAACCAAAGCGGTCGATCATCTCCACTTGCAGGTCTTTGAGGCTGTCTTCGTCGGCGGCATTGGCTATGCGCTTGTACAGGATCAGGCGCGTATGCACGTCGGGCAGATACGCTTCCGGAATCAGCGCAGGCACGCGCAGATTGATTTCCGGCCCGCCGCCCAGAGGCTGGTCGAGGTTCGGTTGCTCGCCTTTGCGGATCGACTTGACGGCGCGTTCGAGCATTTCCATGTAGAGGGTGAAGCCCACAGCCTGAATCTGCCCGCTCTGGCCATCGCCCAGCAATTCGCCCGCGCCACGGATTTCCAGGTCGTTGGTGGCCAGCACGAAGCCCGCGCCCAGGTCCTGAGTATTGGCAATGGCGTCCAGACGCTTTTCGGCATCGGGAGTGATCTGGCTGCGTGGCGGGGTCAGCAGGTAGGCGTAGGCCTGGTGGTGACTGCGCCCGACCCGGCCGCGCAACTGGTGCAGTTGAGCCAGGCCGAACTTGTCGGCACGCTCGATAATGATGGTGTTGGCGCTCGGCACGTCGATGCCGGTCTCGATAATGGTCGAGGCGATCAGGACGTTGAAGCGCTTGTGATAGAAGTCGCTCATCACCTGTTCGAGTTCGCGCTCGCGCATCTGCCCGTGACCAATGCCAATCCGCGCTTCGGGGACCAGTTCGGCGAGGTCTGCTGCGCATTTTTCGATGGTTTTCACATCGTTGTGCAGGTAGTACACCTGACCGCCGCGCAACAGTTCGCGCAACAGCGCCTCTTTGACCGTCGGCTTGTTCTGCTCCATGACGAAAGTGCGCACCGACAGGCGTCGAGCTGGCGGAGTAGCGATGATCGACAGGTCGCGCATGCCGGAAACAGCCATGTTCAGGGTGCGCGGGATGGGTGTGGCAGTCAGGGTCAGAATGTCGACTTCGCTGCGCAAGGCCTTGAGCTGTTCCTTCTGACGGACACCAAAACGGTGTTCTTCGTCGATGATCACCAGCCCGAGGTTTTTGATCTTGACGTCGTCCTGCAACAGTTTGTGCGTGCCGATGACGATGTCGATCTTGCCTTCGGCCAGATCGGCCACCGCGGCGTTGACTTCCTTGGCGGACTTGAAGCGGCTCATCACTTCCACGCTTACCGGCCAGTCGGCGAAGCGGTCGCGGAAGCTGTTGTAGTGCTGCTGGGCGAGCAGTGTGGTCGGCACCAGGATTGCGACCTGACGCCCGCCATGCACGGCAATGAACGCCGCGCGCATTGCCACTTCGGTCTTGCCGAAACCCACGTCGCCGCAGACCAGTCGGTCCATGGGCTTGGGCGCGAGCATGTCGGCGCGCACCGCGTCGATGGTGGTCTGTTGATCCGGGGTTTCTTCGAACGGGAAGCCGGCGCTGAATGTCGCGTAGTCGGCCTTCGGGTCGGCGAAGGCATAGCCCTCGCGAGCGGCACGCCGGGCGTAGATATCCAGCAGCTCGGCGGCCACATCGCGCACTTGCTCTGCGGCCTTGCGCTTGGCTTTCTGCCAGACCTCTGAACCCAGCCGATGCAGCGGCGCGAGCGCGTCATCGCTGCCGGTGTAGCGAGCGATCAGATGCAGGTTGGCAACCGGTACATACAGCTTGGCGTCCTCGGCGTAGGCCAGCATCAGAAATTCAGCGACCTGGTTTTCCACCTCAAGCGTCGCCAGGCCAAGATAACGACCAACACCATGATCGATATGCACCACTGGCGCACCTTCGCGCAGCTCAGTGAGGTTTTTGATCACCGCATCATTATTGCCGCCGTCAGTGCGTTTCTCCCGACGTCGACGCTGCATGACCCGCTGGCCGAACAGCGGGCTTTCCGCGATCAGGGCGATGGCCGGTTGATCCAGCAGCAAGCCGTCATCCAGCGGCGCAATGGTGATCGACAGGCGATCCTTGCCTTTGACGAAGTCGCCCCAGCTGTCCACGGTTTTGGGCCGCAGCTTCAGGCGTTCGAGCAATTCCAGCAGGACTTCCCGGCGGCCGGCCGATTCGGCGGTAAACAGAATGCGGCCGTCGAATTCCTCAATGAATTTCGCCAGCGCTGCCAATGGCTGATTGGCTTTGGCTTCAATCGCCAGTTCCGGCAGCAGTTGTGCCGGGAAGCGTTCGCGGACGACGCCGGTGTCGACGTCCTGCTGGCTGGCGACCACCCGTGGCCAGCTTTTCAGGCGGGCGAAGCAGTCTTCAACGGGCAGGAACAGTTCGGCTGGCGGCAATAAAGGACGCTCTGGGTCGACGCGGCGTTCTTCGTAGCGGTTGCGAACGTCGTTCCAGAAATTCTCCGCCGCCTGTTCGATGGCCGGCAGGGAAAACACCTGGGTGTCCTGCGGCAGGTAGTCGAATAGCGTCGAGGTTTCTTCGAAAAACAGTGGCAGGTAGTACTCGATACCAGCCGGCGTGATGCCGCTGCTCAAATCCTGGAAGATCGGGCTGCGGCGGAAATCCACATCGAAGCGCTCGCGGAAGCGGGCCTTGAAGCGTGTGACTTCTTCTTTCTGCAGCGGGAATTCCCGGGCGGGCAGCAGGCGTACTGAATCGACCTTGTCGATGGAGCGCTGAGTCTCGGGGTCGAAGGTGCGCAGGGTTTCGATTTCATCGTCGAACAGGTCGATCCGGTACGGCAGCTTGCTGCCCATCGGGAACAGGTCGATGAGGTTGCCGCGCACCGTGAACTCGCCGTGCTCATACACCGTATCGACGTAGCGATAGCCGCTGGCTTCCAGGCGCGTGCGCATGGCTTCGATGTCGAGCTTCTGGCCGATGTCCAGGACCAGGCTGCTGCCCAGCAGGAACCTGGTCGGCGCCAGGCGATGTAGGGCTGTAGTGATCGGCACTACCAGAACGCCATGCACCAGCTCCGGCAGGCGATAAAGGCTCGCGATGCGCTGGGAAATGATGTCCTGGTGCGGCGAGAACAGGTCGTAGGGCAGCGTCTCCCAGTCCGGGAAATGCAACACCGGCAAGTCCGGCGCGAAGAACTTCAGCTCTTGCTCAAGACGCTCGGCACTCTGGCTGTCGGCGGTCAGAAGCAGGGTGAAGCGCTTGGCGGCGCTGGCAGCCTCGGCAATCGCCAGGCTCAGGGCGGCACCGGGAAGGTTGCCCCAGTGTTGTTTGCCTGCAGCAGCAGGAAGAAGCGGTAGACGCAGAACGGGCACGGAAGATTGAGCTCCAAGCGTTGCGACAGGGGCGGCGATTGTACCGGTCAGACATAGCAGCTGTCAGTTTTCAGACTACGCTGTGAAGCAGAAATGCCACGCGCAGCATTTTTGACGTGAAGCGGAACAAATGTAGTGAACGCTGATCTGACAACCGCGCATTGCTCATAAACAAAGGCGGCGGCATAATGTAGCCCCTTTTTTCAGCCCCTACATGTGGAAGGTTCCCGTGACTCAGAAGCCCGACCAGTGTCTTGGTGAATGGATCGATCGTGAAGCCCTCGCCGAGGCGATGATCCCGCTTATCGGTCAGCTCTACCGCAATAATAATGTGGTGAGTTCGATCTATGGCCGCAGCCTCATCAACCGTTCAGTGATTGCGATCCTCAAGGCTCACCGCTTTGCGCGTCATCGTCAGTCCGACGCCAGTGAGCTGTCCGTCCACGAAACGTTCCCGCTGATCAAGGCGATGAGCGAACTCAAACTGGGTGCCGCCTCGGTGGACCTGGGCAAGTTGGCCGTCAAGTTCAAGACCGAAAGCAACGGCCGCAGCGCCGAGCAGTTCGTGCGTGACGAGCTGGCCGAGCTGGTGGGGCAGCAACAGACCCCTAGCCCGCGCAAGGGTACCGATGTCGTGCTTTATGGTTTCGGCCGGATTGGTCGCCTGCTGGCGCGTATCCTGATCGAAAAAACCGGTGGTGGGGACGGCCTGCGTCTGCGTGCCATCGTGGTCCGCAAGGGCGCCGAAAACGACCTGGTCAAGCGTGCCAGCCTGCTGCGTCGTGACTCGGTGCACGGCCCGTTCGACGGCACCATCACCATCGACGAAGCCAACAGCACCATCACGGCCAACGGCAACCTGATCCAGGTGATCTACGCCAAGAACCCGACCGAGGTGGATTACACCCAGTACGGTATCAAGGACGCACTGCTGGTCGACAACACCGGCGTATGGCGTGATGCCGACGGTCTGGGCCAGCATCTGGCTTGCCCGGGTATCGACCGCGTGGTGCTGACCGCTCCGGGCAAAGGCAAGTTGAAGAACATCGTGCACGGTATCAACCACGGTGAAATCACTGCAGACGACAAGATCGTGTCGGCGGCTTCCTGCACCACCAACGCCATCGTGCCGGTGCTCAAGGCTGTCAACGACAAGTTCGGTATCGTCAATGGTCACGTTGAAACCGTTCACTCGTACACCAACGACCAGAACCTGATCGACAACTTCCACAAGGGCGATCGCCGTGGCCGTAGCGCCGCGTTGAACATGGTGATCACTGAAACCGGCGCTGCCACTGCTGCTGCCAAGGCATTGCCTGAGCTGGCTGGAAAGCTGACTGGCAACGCGATTCGTGTACCGACGCCTAACGTTTCGATGGCCATTCTCAACCTGAACCTCGAGAAAGCGACCACGCGCGAAGAAATCAACGAGTACCTGCGCTACATGGCACTGCACTCGGATCTGCACAAGCAGATCGACTTCGTGAACTCTCAGGAAGTGGTTTCCACCGACTTCGTTGGCTCGCGCCATGCCGGTGTTGTGGATGCCGAAGCCACCATCGCCAACGATAACCGTGTTGTTCTGTACGTCTGGTACGACAACGAATTCGGTTACAGCTGCCAGGTGGTGCGTGTGATGGAAGACATGGCGGGCGTCAACCCTCCAGCGTTTCCGCGCTGATAAATAGCCTGACGGCAGTTACAAGCTTTAAGCGACAAGCTACAAGCTGAAACAAAAACGCCCCGACCGGGTAACCGGTCGGGGCGTTTTTTGTTGTGCTGGCGGGTTGCGGCTATCCCCTGTGGGAGCGGGGCTTACTCAGCCAGCAGTCACCGCCTCTGGCGCTTGCAGCTTCTGCCCGCCTTTGCGGAACAGCACCAGCGTCGCCAGCAAACCAAGCACCGCTGCACCGGTCAACCAGATACCTGGTGCCGCCTTGTTATCCAGCACGTGAATCAGATAAGTACAGGCCGCAGGGGTGAAGCCGCCAAAGGTCGCTGTCGCCAGGCTATAGGCCAGGGAAAAACCTGTGGTGCGCACTTCAACCGGCATGATTTCGGTGAGGGCGACGACCATTGCGCCGTTGTACGAGCCATACAGGAAGGACAGCCACAGCTCGACCATCAGCAGGTGTTCGAAACTGGGGTTGACCACCAGCCACGATAGGGCAGGGTAAGCGGTCAGAATCGCTAGAATCGTCGCGCCCAGCAGCAGCGGTTTACGGCCGATCCGGTCAGACAGCGCGCCCATTATCGGCAACCAGATGAAGTTAGAGATGCCGACACATACGGTCACGATCAGGCTGTCGAGGTCAGACAGGTGCAGCTCGTTTTTGCCAAAGGTCGGCGTGTAGGCGGTGATCAGGTAAAACGACACCGTGGTCATGACCACCAATGCCATGCCGCCGATCACCAGCCCGAAGTTCTGGCCAATCGAGCTCACGACTTCTTTCAAGGTCGGGCGATGGGTGCGGGCCTGGAATTCGGGAGTTTCTTCCATCGAACGGCGGATGACGAAGATCACCGGCACAATCAGGCAGCCGATCAGGAACGGCACGCGCCAGCCCCATTCGCCCATCTCTTCAGGGCTCAGCCAGTGGTTCAAGGCCACACCCAGCAAGCCTGCGAACACCACCGCTGCCTGTTGGCTGGCGGACTGCCAGCTGACGAAGAAGCCTTTGCGGCCGGGAGTGGAAATCTCCGCCAGATAAACCGACACGCCACCGAGCTCGACACCCGCCGAGAAGCCTTGCAGCAATCGGCCAAGCAATACCAGCAGCGGTGCCGCCACGCCTAGAGTGGCGTACCCCGGCACGCAGGCAATCAGAACAGTACCCATGGCCATCATTGCCAGGGTGACGACCAGACCTTTTTTGCGGCCATGGCGGTCGATGTAGGCCCCAAGGAAAATAGCGCCCAGTGGACGCATCAGGAAGCCTGCACCGAAAGTCGCCAGAGACAGCATCAAGGACGCAAAGGCGCTGTCGGCCGGGAAGAAGGTCTTGGCGATTGCCGTGGCGTAGAAGCCGTAGACCATGAAATCAAACATTTCAAGGAAGTTGCCGCTGACAACGCGAAAGATCGCTTTGCCTTTGCCTGTATTCGAGGCCATGGAAATTTCTCACTTAGGCTGTCTGGTCAGGGGCAGACGCCAGCGTGGTCAAGCTGGAGCGGCGCCAACCCCTCAAGGATCCGTTGTAGTTGTATGTCCGGCTGCATGGGTCAAGGCTCCTTGCCTGCACACATCGCAATTGTAACCATATGTGTAAAAGGCCTTAAAAACAACTCTTGCTACTTAACCTTCATGTGGCACGGCGTGGCGAGGAGGGTGAGCGGCATTTAGTCGCAGACAAAATTGGCCTTCGACGCTACCAACGGTTAATGTTCCACGCTTTGGCGACGGTTTAGACTGCGCCTCGGGTTTTGATCCTTCACGCCGCTGGCCGCGGCGTGATTTAGCCAGAGCTGCCAGAGTGGCAGTTCGGCCTGTTCTAAGGAGTACGCATGGCTGTCTACAACTACGACGTAGTGGTACTGGGTTCCGGCCCTGCCGGGGAAGGCGCGGCAATGAACGCTGCAAAGGCGGGGCGCAAGGTCGCGATGGTCGATAGCCGTCGGCAGGTCGGCGGCAACTGCACGCATTTGGGCACCATCCCGTCCAAGGCCCTGCGTCACTCGGTCAAGCAGATCATCCACTTCAACACCAACCCGATGTTCCGGGCCATTGGCGAGCCGCGCTGGTTCTCGTTCCCGGACGTGTTGAAAAACGCCGAAATCGTCATCGCCAAGCAGGTTTCATCGCGCACCGGCTACTACGCCCGCAATCGGGTCGACGTTTTCTTCGGCACCGGTAGCTTCGCCGACGAGCGCAGCGTCGATGTGGTGTGTGGCAATGGTGTCGTGGAAAAACTGGTGGCCAACCAGATCATCGTCGCCACCGGCTCGCGGCCTTATCGCCCGGCTGATATCGACTTTTCCCACAAGCGTATCTACGACAGCGACACCATCCTCAGCCTCGGCCACACCCCGCGCAAACTGATCATCTATGGTGCGGGTGTTATCGGCTGCGAATACGCGTCGATTTTCAGCGGCCTGGGGGTGATGGTTGAGCTGGTGGATAACCGTGACCAGTTGCTGAGCTTCCTGGATTCGGAAATCTCCCAGGCACTGAGTTATCACTTCAGTAACAACAACGTGATGGTTCGCCACAACGAAGAGTACGAAAAGGTCGAAGGGCTGGATAACGGCGTGGTCTTGCACCTCAAGTCCGGGAAGAAGATCAAGGCCGACGCCTTGCTCTGGTGTAACGGGCGTACCGGCAACACCGACAAACTGGGCTTGGAGAACGTCGGCATCAAGGCCAACGGTCGCGGGCAGATCGAGGTCGATGAAAACTATCGCACCAGCGTTCCCAACATTTATGGCGCGGGCGATGTGATCGGCTGGCCGAGCCTGGCGAGTGCGGCGTATGACCAGGGCCGTTCGGCGGCGGGCAGTGTGGTTGATAACGGCAGCTGGCGTTACGTCAACGACGTGCCGACCGGGATTTACACCATCCCGGAAATCAGCTCGATCGGTAAGAACGAACACGAATTGACCCAGGCCAAAGTGCCTTACGAAGTGGGCAAGGCGTTCTTCAAGGGCATGGCACGGGCGCAGATTTCCGGCGAGCGCGTGGGCATGCTGAAGATCCTGTTCCACCGCGAAACCCTTGAAGTGCTGGGCGTGCATTGCTTCGGCGACCAGGCATCGGAGATTGTCCACATCGGCCAGGCAATCATGAACCAGCCGGGGGAAGCCAACACCCTCAAGTATTTCGTCAACACCACCTTCAACTACCCGACCATGGCCGAGGCCTATCGGGTAGCGGCTTATGACGGCCTGAACCGGCTTTTTTAAGCGACTCCGGCCGGTGGCCTGAGCCGGCCGGGGAGACCGATTTCAGTAATTCCCGAGGGTGGCGCTGGCCAAACCGGGAAAGTCTGTAATAAGGCTGTCTACGCCGAAGTCGGCGAGTCTGCGCATCAGCGCGGGCTCGTTGACGGTCCATACCGACACATGCAGACCCTGGCTCTGGGCTTTCTTCAAGCGCTCAGGGGTGCAGAGTGTCCAGTTCAGCGCCAGAATCTCACAGCCGTAGCTTTGCGCGACTTTCAGCGGGTCGAGCCAGGCGTATTCGGCAACCAGCCCGCGGCTGATATCCGGGGTCAACTCCATGGCGGCGCGCAGCACTTCCCGGGAGCTGGAGGTGATGGTCACCTTATCCAGCACGCCATACCGTTGCGCCAGTTCACGAATTGCCAGCACCGTAGTGGTCGCGCGGGTGCGTGAGGCGCTTTTGACTTCCAGTTGCCAGTGCTCGAAGTCGCATTTTTCGAACAGCTCTTCCAGGCGCGGTATCGGGCACGGGTTGACCCAGCCGGGTCCGCCTTTGCGTGCGTCATAGGTCACCAGGTCGGCGGCGACGTGCTCGTTGACCTTGCCACGTCGGTCGGTGGTGCGTTTGAGAGTGGGGTCGTGAATCACCATCAGCTCGCCATCGCGAGACAAATGCAGGTCCAGTTCACAGCGCCGCACGCCATGCTTGAGACATTCCTGAAAGCTGGTAAGGGTGTTTTCCGGTGCTTCGCCTTTGGCGCCGCGATGGCCGTAGATAAGGGTCACGTTTACTCCTTGTGGCCTTTGAGGCGTAGGTCTTGGTGCGATTGCATGAAGTGTCAATTTCGCTCGGTTTGCGGCGACTGTGTCGTCCGGCTGCGGTCCAGACCAAGCACCCTTAGCACGGATCTCGTTGGAGCGAGGCTTGCCCGCGAATCAGTCGACGCGGTTAGTTAGATACACCGCACTATCGTTCTTCGCGGGCAAGCCTCGCTCCAACGGGGTTCAATCATCGCCTGTGGTAACGTTGCTTGGTCTGGGCTGCATCCAAACGATAAGGTTTCACTTAATCAGACTATTCCTGGTCAAGCGCCTGGCGTCGTATCGCGGCTTGTCGTTGCAAAATGTATCTGGCCAGCAGTTGGCGCTGGGAGTCGGGCAGGTTGATGAACTCGGTCCCGATCTCGAATTGGCCATCCGCCAGCGTGTCGCAATGGATTACCTTGGCGTGCAGCATCAAGGCCGAAGCTTGAGGCATGAGGACCATTTTGATCGAGAGTTGCGCATCCATCGGATAGTGCCGGGCGCTGTTGAATTGCACACCACCCTCGGAAATGATCACGGGCTGCGGGGCTCCGAGCCTGCCCAGCGCAGTTTGCGCGACCACCTGGCCAAGCAGATCGATGCGCTTGCTCAGCGATTGCAGCAGGCTGCTCAACACCCGATCGCGCTCGTCCAGCTGACGCAGCAGGTGCTGGGATTCGAACTCATTGACGTGCAATTCACTGAGCAGTTCGAACAGTGCCGAGGTCTCGCGCATGGCGCTGTGGCCCGCTGGGTCGGCCGCGCACAGGAGGTTAATTTCCAGTGCGACGCTGTCCTCGATACGGTAGTATTCGCGGCGTTCTTCTTCATCTAATGTCGACATGGCGAACCCATGGTAGCGGCGGTTGTCATAGTGGTTGCTCGCAGTGCGCTGAGTGTTTTCGAGTGTAAGGCTGCAGGCCAGGACCCGCCACAAGGACGTTCCCATTCCTCCGAACAAGTCCCTAAATGTTCAGACCTCTTTTTGTATTCATAGGCACGCGTTATACCCGTGCAAAGCGCCGTAATCATTTCGTCTCCTTCATTTCCCTGACTTCCATGATCGGCCTCGCCCTGGGCGTAGTGGTGATGATAGTCGTGTTATCGGTCATGAACGGCTTTGATCACGAAATGCGCACCCGCGTGTTGGGCATGGTCCCCCACGCCACCATCGAATCCGGCGAGCCGATCAGCAACTGGCAGGGCCTGGCCGACAAGGTCAAACAGAACCCTCAGGTGCTGGCCGTCGCGCCGTTCACCCAGATGCAGGGTTTGCTGACCAATAACGGTCAGGTGCAGAAAGTCCTGCTCAATGCAATCGACCCTGTGCAGGAACGTAAAGTTTCGATCATCGATAACTTCATGAAGCAGGGCAAGCTGGACGACCTGGCTGCCGGCGGCTTCGGTATCGTGATCGGCGACAAGGCAGCCACCAAACTCGGCGTTGCCGTGGGCGACAAGGTGACCTTTGTGGCCCCCGAAGTCACTGTGACGCCGGCCGGCATGTTTCCGCGCATGAAACGCTTCACCGTGGTCGGTATTTTCCATGTCGGCGCTGGCGAACTGGACGGCTACCTGGGCCTGACCAACATCGAAGATCTGGGTCGGCTGCACCGCTGGAAGGCCGATCAGGTGCAAGGCTTGCGCCTCAAGTTCGAAGACCTGTTCGAAGCGCCGCGCACGTCTTACCAGATCGCCCAGACCCTTGGCGATCACAACTACTATTCCCGTGACTGGACCCGCACCCACGGCAATCTGTATCAGGCTATCCGCATGGAAAAAGCCATGATCGGCCTGCTGCTGTTGCTGATTGTGGCGGTGGCGGCGTTCAACATCATTTCCACGCTGGTCATGGTGGTCAATGACAAGAAAGGCGACATCGCGATCCTGCGCACCCTGGGCTCGACGCCGGGGCAGATCATGGCGATTTTCATGGTGCAGGGCACGGTCATCGGCGTGGTGGGCACCTTTATCGGTGCCGTGCTGGGGATGATTGCCGCTCTCAATGTCAGCGCTGCGATTGCCGCGCTCGAAGGCCTGATCGGCCACAAGTTTCTCAATGCCGACGTGTACTTCATCGACTACCTGCCGTCGCAACTGATGGCCGAAGACGTGCTGATGGTCTGCGGCGCCGCATTGATCCTGAGTTTTCTCGCCACCTTGTATCCGGCCTGGCGTGCTGCGCGCACCCAACCGGCGGAGGCGTTACGTTATGAGTGAGTCGGGCATGAGTGATAAAGCAGTATTGAGTTGCCGCAACCTGGGCAAATCCTACGAGGAAGGCCCTGAATCGGTCGTGGTTCTGTCAGGGCTGCAACTGGAATTGTTTCCGGGCGAGCGCATCGCTATTGTCGGCAGCTCGGGCTCGGGCAAAAGTACCTTGCTCAACCTGCTGGGCGGCTTGGATACACCTTCGCATGGCAGCGTCTGGCTGGCGGGCGAAGAGCTTTCGGCACTGGGCGAAAAAGCTCGTGGCTTGCTGCGTAACCGGTCGCTGGGTTTTGTTTATCAGTTCCACCATCTATTGCCGGAGTTCACCGCGCTGGAGAACGTCTGCATGCCACTGCTGATCGGCAAGACCGCCATCCCGGAGGCCCGCAAGCGTGCCACCGCGTTGCTGGAACGGGTCGGCCTGGGGCATCGTCTCGCGCACAAGCCTTCGGAGTTGTCCGGCGGTGAGCGTCAGCGTGTGGCGATTGCCCGGGCACTGGTCAATCAGCCGGGGCTGGTGATGCTCGATGAGCCCACCGGTAACCTCGATCACCATACCGCGCAAGGTATTCAGGATCTGATGCTGGAACTGAGCACGTCTTCACGCACGGCATTTCTGGTGGTGACCCACGACATGAATCTGGCCCGGCAGATGGACCGTGTCTGGCGCCTGGAAGATGGTCGCCTGGTCGAAGCCTGATTGTTAACCCGGCGCCATCGCTCGCGCCGGGCCTGGTTTTTTTGCGGTACTTTTTTACGGTGCAATACCCATGTTCAGACCGTTATCGATATTCATCGGCACGCGCTATACCCGCGCCAAGCGCCGCAACCATTTCATCTCCTTCATTTCCATGACCTCGATGATCGGGCTGGCGCTGGGTGTGCTGGCGATGATCGTGGTGCTGTCGGTGATGAATGGTTTTCAGCGGGAAATGAGCTCGCGAATCCTTGGCATGGTGCCCCACGCGGTGATTGCCGGGGTTCAGCCCCTTGATGACTGGAAACCGGTGGCCGCTGCGTCCATGAAGAATCCGGAAGTCACGGCTGCGGTACCGTTCACTGAAATGGACGGCATGCTGTCCTACAAGGGCGCGATGCAGCCGATTCAGATCAGCGGCGTTGATCCGGCGCTGGAGCACCAGGTTTCCATCGTGGCCAGCCATATCGTGCAGGGCAGGCTTGAAGACTTGAAAGCGGGGGAGTTCGGTGTGGTATTGGGCGAGCTGAGCGCCCGCCGTTTCCGCCTCAATGTCGGCGACAAACTGACCCTGATCGTCCCGGAAATCAGCAGTGCACCGGGTGGGATTACCCCGCGTCTGCAACGTTTGACCGTGGTTGGCATCTTCAAGGTGGGCGCCGAGCTGGATGGCTCAATGGCGTTGATCAACGTGGCCGACGCGGCGCAGATTCAGCGCTGGCAACCGAATCAGGTGCAGGGCGTGCGACTGGCCCTGAAAGATCTGTATAAAGCGCCCGAGGTCTCCGCGGCGATTGCAGGCGGGCTGGGCGCTGAGTACAAAGCCGATGACTGGACCCACACGCAAGGCAGTCTGTTCAGCGCCATGAAAATGGAAAAGACCATGATTGGCCTGCTGCTGCTGATGATCGTGGCGGTGGCGGCGTTCAACATCATTGCCACGCTGATCATGGTGGTCAACGACAAGGGCGCGGACATCGCGATCCTGCGCACCATCGGCGCCACGCCTCGGCAGATCATGACCATCTTCATGGTCCAGGGTACGGTGATCGGCATTGTCGGGACGATTATCGGCGGCGTGCTGGGGATCATTGCCGCGATCAACGTCAGCAGTCTGGTGGGCTGGGTTGAACGGGTCAGTGGTCAGCACATCTTCAGTTCCGATGTGTACTTCATCAACAACCTGCCATCCGAGTTGCAGGCGGGGGATGTAGTGCTGATCTGCAGTGCAGGTTTCATCCTCAGTTTCCTGGCGACGCTTTACCCTGCATGGCGAGCGGCGCAGATTCAGCCGGCACATGCGCTGCGGTATGAGTGACAGGTCCGGCTGACGACCTGTCACAGCCCGGCTCCACGCAGCACCGTAGGACCGGCTTTAGCCGTGAAGCCGGCAATTCAGTCAATGAATAGGCAGCGGATGTCCCGGCCTCTTCCCGGCTAAAGCCGGTCCCACAAAAGAAGCGCATTGCAGGCCAGCATGGAATCTCCCATCGAGAGCGCTAGATGCTAGCCCGGCAACTCAATCAGAAACCGCGTCACGCCTTCGTTCGACTCGCAGCGGATCGTCCCGCCATGGGCCTGCACGATCGAGCGGGTGATCGCCAGGCCAAGGCCTGCATGTTCTGTGCTTTCACTGCGGGCCTGATCGGCGCGATAGAAGCGGTCGAACAGGCGCGGTAACAACGACGCCGGAATATCCGGGCCGCTGTTCGCCACTTCGACTCGCACGCGCTTGTCTGCCTCGCTCAATATGACTTTCACGTATCCACTGGCAGGCGTGTGGCGCACCGCATTGTCCAGCAGATTGGAAAGCACGCGCCGCAACATGGTGCGGTCGCCGCTGATGCTAGCCTGACCTTCCCCCGTCACTGTGACCTGCGCGTCTTCTGCCACCGGTGCGAAAAATTCCAGTACCGCCTGCACTTCGTCGTCCAGCTGCAAACGCTCCCGGCTGGGTGTCAGCAAACCGTGCTCGGCTTTGGCCAGGTAGAGCATGTCATTGACCATCTGCGCCATGCCTTGCAGTTCTTCGAGGTTGCCCAGCAGCGCTTCTCGATAGTCGTCGATGTCTCTAGGTCGGGTCAGCGTGACCTGGGTGTGAGTGAGCAGGTTCGACAAGGGCGTGCGCAGCTCGTGGGCAATATCGGCAGAAAAAGCCGAGAGCCGCTGGAAGCCGTCATCGAGCCTGCCGAGCATCGCGTTGAACGCCTGGGTCAACTCTGCCAGTTCGGCGGGCATCTGCTCCTGCGGCAAGCGTGTTGTCAGGGAGCTGGCAGACACGCTTGCCGCGATCTGACTCATCCTGCGCAACGGGCGCAGGCCGCTACGCGCCGCCCAGGCCCCCAACAGCGCCGTGGCTAACGCCGATAAGCCGACGGTGAGCCAGATCAGGTGCTGCATCCGCTGTAAAAAATGTTGATGGTGGGTGATGTCCAGCAACAGGGTCAGTTGCGGGCTGGCTGGCGAAGCGGGATCAAGATTGACGGTATAAGTGCGGTAAGCGGCGGGTGGGCTGATCACAGTATGCAGCCCCGCGTGGCTGACGGGTAGCGAGGGTTCGACGGGCGAGCTGTCGAACCACAGGGCCGAGTCAGGACCGCTGACGCGCACCGCCAGATCCGGCTGATGCGCCAATTCGGCTTTCAGCTGCGCCTCGCGGGCGGATAGATCCTGCGCGCTGTGTACGTCGTGCAGCACGCTGCGCAAACCCGGCACCTTGCTCTCCAGCAGTTGTTGATCCAGCTCGATGAAGTGCGTCTCGCTGGCGTGGTTGAACAGCACCCCGGCGATCAGCGAAACAACGGCGGTACAGGCTGCAAACAGTAACGCCAGACGGCTTGCCAACGACCAGCGGCGGATCATGCCGGGCGCTCTTCAAGTACATAACCCATGCCGCGCACGGTGTGGATCAGCTTGTCCGCGAACTCGTCATCGATTTTCAGGCGCAGCCGGCGGATCGCGACCTCGATCACATTGGTGTCGCTGTCGAAGTTGATGTCCCAGACCTGCGAGGCAATCAGCGATTTGGGCAGCACCTCACCCTGGCGGCGTAGCAACAATTCCAGTAGCGAGAATTCCTTGGCGGTCAGGTCGATGCGTTTACCGCTGCGTTCAACCCGCCGGCGCAGCAGGTCCAGGCGCAGGTCGGCCAGTTGCAGATGGGTTTCCTGCGCATTGCTGCTGCCCCGACGCAGCAGGCTGCGCACTCGGGCCAGCAGTTCGGAAAACGCGAAAGGTTTGACCAGATAATCATCGGCACCCAGCTCAAGGCCTTTGACCCGATCTTCCACAGCATCACGCGCAGTCAGAAACAGCACTGGCGTTTCCAGCCCAGCGTTGCGCACGGCTTGCAGGATCTGCCAGCCGCTACGGCCAGGCACCATCACATCCAGAATCAGTAACGCGTAGTCACCGGTCAGCGCCAAGTGCTGACCCTGATTGCCATCGGCCTCCAGCTCGGTGCTGAAACCGGCTTCGCTCAGACCTTGACGCAGGTAGTGACCGGTTTTGGGTTGATCTTCGACGATCAGTATCTTCATGAATGACTCGTGACAATCAGCGGCTGTGCAATGAGCAAACGTTATAGCGCGACTGGGTCGCCCAAGTCGCAACCTGACAACTTTGTAATCTTGCCGTCAGCTTGCTGGCAGTGCCGCGCTCCTATTGTGCTGGCCTTGATTGTCGCTCATTTGGAGAACCCTATGCCGTCTCTTGCACGTTTTGGCCTGATCGCTGCGTTGCTGGCAGCCAGCCAACCACTGTTGGCAGACCCTGCTTCTGCGTTGCCATTCGGCCACGCAGCGTCTGCGACTCAAGCCTCCCGCACGGTCACACTGGTTCTGCGCGATATGTCTTTCGAGCCCGCAAGCGTGCAGGTCAAGGCCGGTGAGACGGTACGTTTCGTGCTGGTCAACCAGGGGCAGCTGTTGCATGAATTCAACCTGGGCGATGCCGCCATGCACGCAACGCATCAGCAGGAAATGCTCAAGATGCTACAGAGCGGCATGCTCACGCCCACGGCAATGCAGCATCACCAGATGGGTCATGGCGAAGGGGAGATGAAACACGATGATCCCAATAGCGTGCTGGTCGAGCCCGGCAAGACCGCCGAGCTGACCTGGACGTTTGCCAAGGCTACCGATCTGGAATTCGCCTGCAATCTACCCGGGCATTATCAGGCGGGGATGGTCGGCAAGCTGACAATTAGCGACTAGGCGCTGAAAGCGTGGCGTAAACCCTATAAACTTGCGCCTTATTCCGTCCGCTCCATGTGATCCAGGTACCGTCATGCATCCCGCAGCCGAACACTCGCCGCTGGGCAAATCCAGTGAATACATCGCCACTTACACGCCATCGCTGCTGTTCCCGATCCCTCGCGCTGCCAAATGGGCCGAGTTGGGATTGACGGCTGAAACATTACCTTATCAGGGCGTGGACTTCTGGAACTGCTACGAGCTGTCCTGGCTGTTGCCGTCCGGCAAACCGGTGGTAGCGATTGCCGAGTTCAGCATCCCGGCTGATTCGCCGAATATCATTGAGTCAAAATCTTTCAAGCTCTATCTGAACTCGCTCAACCAGACCGCCTTCGTCAATCGCGACGAGCTGACAGCGACCCTGGTCAAAGACCTGTCGGCAGCAGCAGGCAAGCCGGTGGGCGTGCGTATTCGCAGCCTGGCAGATATCGAAAGCGAAGGCGTGGCGAGCATGCCTGGCAGCTGCATCGACGAGCTGGATCTGCGCATCAGCAGTTATGATCGCCCGCAACCCGAGTTGCTGCGCTGCGACGACTCACAGGTGGTCGAGCAGAGCCTGCACAGTCATTTGTTGAAATCCAATTGCCCGGTGACCAGTCAGCCTGATTGGGGCAGCGTTACCGTGGAGTACCGCGGGGCGGCGCTGGATCCTGCGAGCCTGTTGGCCTATATCGTCAGCTTCCGCCAACATTCGGACTTTCATGAGCAATGCGTCGAGCGAATCTTCATGGACCTGCAAGCGTTGCTCAAGCCGGAAAAATTGACTGTGTATGCGCGCTATGTGCGCCGTGGCGGGCTGGACATCAACCCGTATCGCAGTACCGAGTCCATCAGCCCTGACAATCGTCGCCTGGCCCGGCAGTAAATCCCGCGCGGTAAATCAAGCCCGTCATCGATCATGACGGGCTTTTTCGAGGGGTCAGATACCGATATTGCCCAGCGTCTGCACAATATTGCGCAGTGTTCCGGCAATGCCCGGATGCTCCAGTTCGAAGCGCTCTACGGCCAGGTTGACGCCGTCGGCCAGGCTGGTGTCCTGAGTTGCGCTTTCCAGTTCGATCTGCGACTGGATTTGCCCCATGAGTTGCTGCAGGTTTTCACGCTCGGCTTGCGAGAGAGGCGGGTTCTGCTCCAGTTGCTCGCGCAGGGTATTGAGTTGTTCTTGCAGTTCGCGGGCAGGCATGACGTGCTCCTTCTTTGATAAGTCTGTCCCATGGACCCTCCAGCGACCCTAAAGGTTCGTGATGGGCATGTCACAAGACTAATCCACTGCGCAGCGGCGTGCATGAGGTAATCAATATCGCCACCATGCACCTGTGGGATCGGCTTTAGCCGGGAAGGCTGCCTATCAGGCGACTCATTTGCGTGGCTATTGCGGCCTCGTCCCGGCTAAAGCCGGCCCCACGACATGCTTCAGGGCTTTTCACCCTTGGTCCGGCGTAGCGCGATGTCTCCCAGGCAGGACTCCAGATCCCCCAGATGGTCAACGACCGAATGCACACCCAGCGCGTACAGCTGCAACGTGGCCTGGCCGCGTCGATATTCGCGCTCAGCGTCAGTCAGAGCGCGCCATTGGCTCGCAGAGAAACCGCACAGTGAGCCACAGGAGGCCAGGCCCACTGTCCACAGACCCGCATTGAGGCCTGATTGCAGCAGGCCCGGTTCGCCGCTGACCAGCACGCAGCCTTCAAGCTGGCTGACGTTGAGGTTCATCAGCGCCTGCCAGCAGGCGTGGGGTGCAGGCCAGGTTGCGGCGACCGGGAGGGTGGCGTTGATCAGGTGTGCCAGGGGGCTCGCCAATGTTTCGCTGATGCTGGCAGGCAGTTCCTCCAGCCAGGCACAGGGAACGCCCTGTTGCTGGAGGCGCTGCAGGACTTCGATTGCGCCGGGTGTCGCTTGCTTTTGCTCGTCGCTGAGCGTGAGATTCTGCTGATTCTGCCGGCGCGCAACCTGCGCGCCAAAATCCACCAGGCAGCCACTGAGTCCGAACAACACGGCAGTAAAGGCGGGCAGGGGCTTTGTCACAGGCGCGAGCATGGCGATATCTCTTAAATAACGCTGAACGCTACGTCCCTTTTGTGACAGTTGGATGAAGCCCTGGTGAAGGCGTTTAATGCTGTTTGCGGTATCTGACAGATATCCGTCTTCGCGGGCCTGCCTTATTGGATGCATATGCCTTTATACTGCTGGCCTTGACGTGTGGGGGCGTAGCACCCGCTTCATAACCATTGTGAGGAGTATCAGCTATGCCCGAGACCGGTGCAGGCTCGTTGAATCGTCTGGCCAGGCTGTTTTTCTGTGCCAGCGTAGTTCTGGCGCCAATGGCCGCCCAGGCTGCCGAGGAAGACCCGTGGGAAAGCGTCAACCGGGTGACCTTCCGTTTTAACGACATCATCGACACCTACGCGTTGAAGCCGATTGCTCAGGGCTATCAGTTCATTGCTCCGCAGTTTGTTGAAGACGGCGTTCACAACTTTTTCAACAACATCGGCGATGTCGGCAATTTCGCCAACAATGTGCTGCAGGCCAAGCCTGCCGCAGCTGGCGTTGACACGGCGCGCCTGATCTTCAACACCACCTTTGGCCTGCTGGGCTTCATCGACGTAGGCACCCGGATGGGCTTGCAGCGCAGCGATGAAGATTTTGGTCAGACCCTGGGTTACTGGGGTGTGAGCAGTGGCCCTTACGTGGTACTGCCGCTGATGGGCCCAAGTACCGTGCGTGATGCGATCGCCAAGTATCCGGACACCTACACCAGTCCGTACCGCTACATCGATCATGTGCCGACCCGTAATACGGCACTGGGCGTCAATCTGGTGGATACGCGCGCCAGCCTGCTGTCTGCCGAGCGTCTGATCAACGGCGACAAGTACATTTTCATCCGCAACGCCTTCCTCCAGAACCGCGAGTTCCGGGTCAAGGATGGTCAGGTAACAGACGATTTCTGATCGCTGTGCGTGAATAAATAAAGGCGACCTGTGGTCGCCTTTATTTTTGCGGGTTTGTGAACCAGTTCCGCTTTGATTCAGCTCATGGAGACGATGCTCAGCCCCAGTTTTTGCCCGCCATCGGCCTCGTCGGTCGCCCAGACCACCTCTGTTTCCGCTTCCAGACCCTTGAGTGCAGCATGGTCTGAATCGATCCTCACGCTGAGTTTGTCGCCCACCTTGAACGTGCGCGGCGCCTGCACCTGCATGCCAGAGCTAGACAGGTCAAGGCACACTGCAGGGATGACCTGACCGGCATGTAGCAGGCTGACTTCAGCATCCACGCGCATGCGGATGTAATCGCGTTTCTCCTCGTAGCTACGATCATTGAGGCTCATGTTTTGTCCTTCGTTTTCGTTGCTGAATTCACGGTTCTTATAACTCTGAGCGATTTGCGATGTAAAGACGCAAAACCGCCTGCTGGAGCGTGCTTGAAACGCCCGTCGGATGGGAGTACCGTCTGCGCCTTGAAGGGCACCTCTGAAACGCCAGTATCCGATCAAAAGTCCGATCCGCCGCTCAGAGAGGCTAGAAGCGAATCCAGTACGCAGACCCGTGAACCGGGTTGCCTACGCCAACCTACTCTGGCGCCGTTTGCCCACATGCAGAAAACCAGTGCCACGCTGCTGATAATCGATGACGACGAAGTAGTGCGCGCAAGTCTTGCCGCCTATTTGGACGACAGTGGCTTCAGCGTCCTGCAGGCCGCCAATGGCGTGCAGGGCATACAGATATTCGAGCAGGACAAGCCCGATCTGGTGATCTGCGACCTGCGCATGCCGCAGATGGGCGGGCTTGAGCTGATTCGCCAGGTGACTGCGATCGCCCCCGAGACGCCTGTTATCGTGGTCTCCGGTGCTGGAGTAATGAACGATGCCGTCGAAGCCTTGCGTCTGGGCGCTGCCGATTATCTGATCAAGCCTCTGGAAGACCTTGCCGTTCTTGAACACTCAGTCCGCCGGGCGCTGGATCGTGCGCGGCTGATGCAGGAAAACCGCGTTTATCGGCAAAAACTCGAGACCGCCAACCGCGAGCTCGAGGCCAGCCTGCATCTTCTGCAAGAAGACCAGGACGCGGGGCGGCAGGTGCAGATGAACATGCTGCCGATTACTCCGTGGTCGATTGATCAATTCAACTTCGCTCACCAGATCATCCCTTCGCTCTACCTGTCGGGGGATTTTGTCGACTATTTCCGTGTCGATGAGCGTCGAGTGGCGTTCTATCTGGCGGATGTTTCCGGTCATGGCGCGTCGTCTGCATTCATCACCGTGCTGTTGAAATTCATGACCACCCGCCTGCTGTTCGAATCCCGGCGGGGCGGCACACTGCCTGAGTTCAAGCCCTCGGACGTGCTGGGCCACATCAATCGCGGGTTGATCAGCTGCAAGCTGGGCAAGCACGTGACGATGGTCGGTGGCGTGATCGATGAAGAGTCGGGCCAGTTGACTTACGCAGTGGGCGGCCATCTGCCGCTGCCTGTGTTATACACGCCGCAGGAAACACGCTATTTGCAAGGCCGTGGTTTACCGGTCGGTTTGTTCAATGAGGCAACCTATCAGGATCATGTGATCGACTTGCCCGAGTCGTTCAGCCTGACCTTGTTGTCCGATGGCATTCTCGATTTGTTACCCGGTGATACACTCAAAGAGAAAGAGGCCGCATTGCCAGAACTGGTGAAAGCGGCGGGTGGCAGCCTGGATGGCTTGCGCCAGACTTTTGGATTGGCCACGCTCGGGGAGATGCCGGATGATATCGCCTTGTTAGTGTTGAGCAGGAACCTTGAATGAGTACCGGTAGAATCCAGTTCGCCGAACAGGAAGGCACTTTTGTCCTCAAGTTCGTTGGGGAAGTGCGTCTGACCCTGTGTTCGGCTTTGGATGCGACTATTGAACGAATCTTCACCGCGCTGAATTTCTCGGCGGTCGTGATTGATCTCACCGAAACCCGCAGCATCGACAGCACGACACTGGGCTTGCTGGCCAAGCTGTCGATCCTGTCGCGGCAAAAGGTCGGGCTTTTGCCGACGCTGGTGACGACTCATGAAGACATCACTCGCCTGTTGCAGTCCATGGGGTTTGATCAGGTGTTCAACATCGTGGACCGGCCGATGACGCGTCCCGAGTGCCTGACGGACCTGCCTTCGCAGGATCAGTGCGAAGAAGTGGTCAAGGCCAAGGTCCTTGAGGCGCACAAGATCCTCATGGGGCTCAATGACTCCAATCGCGAAGCGTTCCATGACTTGGTGAATGCCCTGGAGCGTCACTGATCTTTCAGTGAACCTGCCGTGAATGGCGGGCATTAAAAAGGCGGCATCCGCGAGGATGCCGCCTTTTACGTTGCAGCGTGTCGGCTCAGACCTTGGCGCGCAGCAGTGCTTCGAGCTTTTCCTGATCACGAGCGAACTGGCGAATACCTTCAGCCAGTTTCTCGGTGGCCATCGCATCTTCGTTGGACGCCCAACGGAACTGGCTCTCGGTCAGGGTCTGGCGCGGTTCGCCAGCATTGCCGGGGGCCAGCTTGCGCTCCAGCGTGCCAGTGTCTTCTGCCAGCTTCTGCAGCAAATCCGGGCTGATGGTCAGGCGATCACAACCGGCCAGTTGTTCGATCTGGCTCAGGTTACGGAAGCTGGCGCCCATGACCACGGTCTTGTAGTCATTAGCCTTGTAATAGTTGTAGATGCGGCTCACGGATTTCACGCCCGGGTCTTCAGCGCCTACGTAATCCTTGCCTTCAGCTTTCTTGTACCAGTCGTAGATCCGGCCCACGAACGGCGAGATCAGGAACACGCCCGCATCAGCGCAAGCCTGTGCCTGGGCGAACGAAAACAGCAGCGTGAGGTTGCACTGGATGCCTTTCTTTTCCAGCACTTCGGCAGCGCGAATGCCTTCCCAGGTCGAGGCCAGTTTGATCAGGATGCGATCCTTGCTGACGCCAGCCTGGTCGTACATGTCGATCAGGCGCTCTGCGCGTTCGATACAAGCGTTCGTGTCGAACGACAGGCGGGCGTCCACCTCAGTGGAAACACGGCCCGGTACGACCTTGAGGATTTCCTGGCAGATGGCAACGGCAAAACGGTCGGAGGCCAGGCCAATGTCGCCTTTGCTGCCGCTGAATGCTTCTTTCAGGCGCTCGGCATTGCTGTCGCTCGAACCGGCTTTGAGCAACAGCGAAGGGTTGGTGGTGGCATCGACGGGCTTGAGTTTTTCGATGGCAGCGAAGTCGCCGGTGTCGGCAACAACGGTGGTGAATTGTTTGAGTTGTTCCAGCTTGGAAGTCATGAGAGTGCTCTGTCCTGTGCGGTTAAGTGACATTACCCGAGCGGTGTCGCCCACTCAAGGGCGCAAAGCCTAACGCTGCTTCAGAGCGGAGCGTCACGCTGCCCGGGAGGGCGAAAACTCGATCCAGACTGGTTGGAGCGCTATGCAGGCTGCTTGTTCCCAGCTTTTAGCGACCTTCCAGCAGACTGCCTGCCTGATCCAGCAGCGCCAGTGGGTCCTGAGTCTTGTGGATGTCTACGGACAGCAACTGGCGAAAGCGTCGCGCACCCGGGAAACCCGTCCCTAGCCCAAGCACGTGGCGCGTGACGTGATGCATCGAACCGCCGCTGTGAATGTGCGCCGCAATATAAGGCCGCATCTCAGCCAGCGCCTGTGCACGTGAAATCACCGGCGCGTCGCTGCCAAACAGCTGCTGGTCCACTTCCGCCAGCAGATAAGGGTTGTGATAGGCCTCGCGACCAAGCATCACCCCGTCGAACACCTGCAAGTGTTCATGGCATTGCTCAAGGGTTTTGATGCCGCCGTTGAGGACGATTTCCAGATCAGGAAACACCTGCTTCAACTGTGCGACTACGTCATAACGCAGGGGCGGGATGTCACGGTTTTCCTTGGGCGAGAGGCCTTCAAGGATCGCAATGCGCGCATGTACGGTAAAGCTGGTACAGCCCGCCTCACGAACGGTGCCGACGAAATCACACAGCTGCGCGTAGCTGTCGCGACCATTGATCCCGATCCGGTGC
This sequence comes from Pseudomonas viridiflava, assembly GCF_900601905.1. Lineage (GTDB taxonomy): Bacteria > Pseudomonadota > Gammaproteobacteria > Pseudomonadales > Pseudomonadaceae > Aquipseudomonas. Next base: position 909,899 of record NZ_UWFA01000416.1, on the reverse strand, counting down.
TTGACTGTCACGGGGATCGACACCGCATCGCGCATCGCCTTGACGCAGTCAGCCACCAGCTGTGGATGCGCCATCAACACCGCGCCGATCATATTGTTCTGCACCCGATCGCTCGGGCAACCGACATTCAGATTGACCTCGTTGTAACCCGCCCCCTCAGCCATCCGCGCACACGCCGCCAGATCCGCCGCCACACTGCCACCCAGCTGCAACGCCAGCGGATACTCCGCCGCATCATGCTGCAGAAAACGGTGCGAATCACCGTTGAGCAACGCACCGGTGGTGACCATCTCGGTGTAGAGCAGGGTGTGTTTGGACAACAGGCGCAGGAAGAACCGGCAGTGACGGTCGGTCCAGTCCATCATAGGTGCAACGGAAAACCGCCGGGATAGCGAAGGGCTTGATTTTGCTGGGCTGGAGTGGATGTTTGGTACCATTTTGCTCAACGTATTTATAGCGTGTTTTTGGGCGTTTTCAGGCGTTTTTTCGATAGCGCTGGTACAATGTACCAATCACTTTCCGAATTGTACCAGTCGACTATGGCAACGATCAGAGCACGAAAACGCACCGATGGCTCATTCAGTTACACGGCACAGATACGCCTGTTTCGCGATGGAGCGCAAGTCTACCAAGAGAGCCAGACCTTCGCCCGGAAACAGGCGGCACAAGCGTGGGTGCGGCGACGTGAGGCAGAGCTAGATCAGCCTGGTGCGATTGAGCGAGCTAACCGCAAGGGTGTCACCGTACAGGACATGATCAAGCAGTACCTGGATGAAATGGAGAAAGTCCGGCCGCTGGGTAAAACCAAGGAAGCCACTCTAAATGCTATCGCGGGGACGGAGTTTGGCCAGACCGTTGATTCCGCCATCAACAGTCAGCGACTGGTGGATTTTGCGCTATGGCGTATGAGCAAGGAGGGTGGCGGTGTCCAGCCGCAGACGGCCGGCAACGATCTGGCGCATCTTGGCGCTGTCCTATCGATTGCACGGCCAGCTTGGGGGTACGAGGTCGATATCCACGCGATGGCAGACGCTCGAAAGGTGTTGAGAAAGCTGGGTTACAACATGAAAAGCCGCGAGAGGGATCGGCGGCCGACCAAGGACGAGCTGGATAAGGTGCTGGAGCACTTTGTAGGTATTCAGCAGCGTCGCCCTAGTTCGATCAACATGCTCAAAGTCACCGGCTTCGCGTTATTCTCCACGCGTAGGCAAGACGAGATCTGCCGAGTGCTTTGGGAGGACGTCGATGAAGAGCGTCAGCGGGTGATGGTGCGGGACATGAAGAACCCAGGCCAGAAAATTGGCAACGATGTTTGGTGTCACCTCCCGGATGAAGCTTGGCGCATTCTGAAAAGCATGCCAAAGGAGCGTGCAGAGATTTTCCCCTACAACTCGTCATCGATCGCAACCGCCTGGGCAAAGGCGTGCAAGTTTCTGATGATTGAAGATCTGCACTTCCACGATCTGCGGCACGACGGCGTGAGCCGGTTATTTGAAATGGACTGGGATATCCCGCGAGTGGCCAGCGTTTCCGGGCATAGGGATTGGAATTCATTGCGTAGATACACCCATCTGCGCGGGCGAGGTGACCACTATGCCGAATGGACGTGGTTAGAGAGGATCATTCAGGCGCCCGTGAAGCTGGGCGCCTTGGGTAATCAGTGAGTTAACTGGCTCGGCGGTATCCGTTGAGCTGGTTGAATTCTTTCACCGCAGCCTCCCGTTGCAGATCAAGGTAAGCCGCCAGATCAGTGATGTGGATACCTCTGGCGCTTTTCTGGCTTGGCTCAAGTCTAGTTATGGGAATCCGGATCTGGCCGGCAATTACTTTGCGCTGAAACATGTCAGTGGTGAGGTGGGTAAAATAGTCCTTGCAAACTTGGCTTAGTGGAATGATTGTTTGCCCATCATATTGGGCCATAAGCAAAAACAAAGTTTTCATGCTGCCTCACCAATTAGGTCTTGATAACTTCTCGAATGCTGTTGCTGCCACAAGTGGAACTTGTCCATTGCCAAGGGCTTTAATTCGGTCCACCCGATAGGCCACCCCATCAGCCACTCGACCCATTCCGGGTTCAGTTGACCACCATGCAAGGCCATTACCGCATGGTCCAGTCGATCGTTTGTTCGATCCGCTCCTGATTTTCGGGTCAGCGCCGCTGGTGATGAGCCTTTTGACATACTGGCTACTGGTGTCGGCCACCGTTTTGACGGCAACAATCCAGATGCGATCACGCTGATGGGGGGCTCCGAGATCAGCTGCTCCGATAACTCCCCAGCGTGCGCTATACCCCATGTCGGCAAGATCACCGAGGACCACGGCAAGGCCTCGTCCCACAAGCATTGGTGAGTTCTCCAGGTAGACGTACCGAGGTCGTACCTCACGGATAACTCTTGCCATTTGAGTCCAGAGCCCAGAGCGATGTCCGCCGATTCCTTGTCCGGGTCCAGCTGCCGAGATGTCTTGACAAGGGAATCCTCCCGAAACCACGTCAACAAGGCCTCTCCATAATCTTCCGTCAAAGCTGCGCACGTCAGACCAAATTGGGAAAGCCGGGAGTGCGCCATCGGTTTGTCGTTGCGCCAGAACTTGTGCTGCGTATGCATCACGTTCAACGGCACAGACGGTGCGCCAGCCGAGGAGGTGGCCGCCGAGTATTCCGCCACCAGTGCCCGCGAAAAGAGCCAGCTCATTCAATTGACCTCCTTTATAGACCATTGGTAAGAAAGTAGGCATGCTCGATTGTTTTTGATGGCTAGGAGCCCTAGATCATGCCGTTTCCGAAACTCCCTAGAGGGATGATTGACCTCACGCTTTGGGCGCTGTGGTGTTTGCTCTTTGGTAGTGCCGTCGTTTGGCTTTTGGCTGGTGCTGTTGGATATTGGGTTAAGTTTGGTTGGCTTCCAAAAGATACTTCTGATTGGGTTCAAGCTATCGGTTCCGTAGTTGCAATATTTGTTGCTGTGATAGTTCCTGCTCGAATGAAAGCGCATGAGACTCAGAGGCGCCACATAGAAGGTATCGAAAACGTAGTTGCGGCTTTTATCCAATTCAGGAATTTGATCAGTGAAGCGGAGGTGCTGCTTGGTTCGCCTATAGGAAGCCGAAATAACGGTAGTTATGGGTGGGCGCGCGAGTTTGTCTATGACCGCTGTTTGGATATTATTGATAGGTTGAATACTTTGAGCTTGAAGAGCTCTAACATTCTTTTTTTGAAACTGGTCTATGACGTTCGTATGGAAGTGATGGAGTTTGTGAAACTCATTTATCCAGATAACGTTTCCGGGAATAACGACAGGATGAAAATTGTTAATGTTTTGTCTGGGTTGAAATCGGAAGTTGGTGGTCTGATCGCCTCCGAGACGTTGTATCTTGAGTCTCTTTAGCAGCATCTGCGATCCAAAATCGACCAAAAGCTGCGCGGGCAGCCTCTTCTGAGCAATTAGCGTTGCATCAGCGAGAGCTGCCCCGCGCAGCTTTTCGTGGGATATAAGCGCCTCGGCAGTGGCGCAGGGAGTAGTGATAATGCCTGCTGCTGCGCAGCAGAGACTCTTTGTTTCTTGTGCATCGACGCCATTAGCGTTGCACAGCAAAGCGGTCGATGTTTGGGTGGTGTGCAGGTCCATCTTCATGCCACTTTTCTCCGGTGGTCGAGAGAACGTTGGTCCATCAGGCGCTGGTGAAGCGTGGGCCGTGTTTCGGTGGTAACGAGAATCTGGCTCATGCCGCATCAGCCTGTACAACGGACTCCAGCAGGACGGCCATGGCCAACGCTTGCTCGCGAAGGGCGATTGATTCGCGCTCAAGTTTTTTACCAGTGCGAAATGCGCTAAACGTTTCGGCTGCGATCCTGAGTTTTTCAGCGATAGCCAGCAGGGTTTGACGTTCTGGCTCTCCGAGTTTCGCGGCTGCTAATGCGTGCTTGTAGTGGGAGTACAGTTGCTTGTGTTCGCCTCGGGCCTGGTCAAGCAAGAGCTTCAGATTGTGGATCGTCTCCGAGCAGTCGGACTGTTGGATGGTCATGCCTTCGTGTATCCCCTCAATGCGTCCATCTATCAGGCCGCAGCGGTAGCCGGCCCAGTAAGTGAGGCCGACGAGAATGGTGAAAACGATCAGTGCGAAAATCTGAATTGCGGTCATGTGGTGCGCTCCTTGTGATTTTATTTGGCTGGTGGTGGCAGCCATTGCTGGGTTAGTCGTCTTGCACGGTTGGGTCGTTATGCCAGCGCGGCATCTGTTCATCCGCCTTGTAGGCGCGGATATCGATAAGTGAGGCGAGATGCCTGATGTGCGCGTACTTCGGTGCCTTGCGGCTGCTGTCCAGCGTGGTGATGGGCAGTTGAATCCGGCCGCTATTGATTTCCGCTACAAACGATTGCTCGTTGAGGTTGCGGAAATACTGTTCACGCACTTTTTCCAGCGGGATAAGCACGTCGCCGAAGATGCGGTAGAGCAGCTCTACAGTGACTGATTCCGGTGGTGGCATCAGGCGTAGTGCATTCTGGTTGACCGTCATGGCTTTACTCCTCAGGACGCGCTGAATACTCGCAACGGGTTTTGGCCCGTTCGTGTACCCAGTCGTGGACCTCTGCCCGTACCCAGGCTACTGGGGTGCCTTTTCTAACTCCATCGGTCAGCTTTATTGGACGAGGAAACTTGCTATTAGGGTTGTTCAGTAGCTTGTAAATAGTCGCGCGCGCTAAGCCAATGATCTTTGAAACTTCATCGATCCGAATAAGCGCGCTACTAGGATCTGTAGTTCTCGGGCCTGTTAAATTCCGTTGTTGCGCGGCGGCGTGACTCACAGTCTTGACACCTGCAATCCCGGCAATGAGTTCGAGAGCAGCTTTAACTTTTTTGGGCGTGCGATCTGCGTGAGGTACATCAAGCAGTGTCTTCAGCAAGTAATCCAAGAGGTCATGATTCATTAGCTTTTTTCCTTGACGGGTGATTCCAAGCGTTCAGGCAGTGGCGTTTGGTCATCTCCCGCAGATGCTCCGGCACTTCAAGGAGCGCGGCATTGCGCTCCTCGCGTGTGCGCATGGCGACAATCTGGCGGGCGTACTCCCTAGGCCACGTCACGGTTGTCTACCGGGATTTCTGGTAGTTCGAGCCCCAGTTGTTCGGCGAGCCAACGAACGCCGGCTTGCTTGACTCGGGTTGACTGGCTGTATTGCATGCCGAGTTTCTCGTGATACCAGTTGCCGTTTTTGACACCTAGGTACTCGCGATCACGAGTCGGAAAGGCCGGAAGGTTCTGCTCGTTAAGCAGGACCTTTTCCCGCATGAGGCCGATCAGCTTGGGCCGAGTCACGCCTAGTTGTTTTGCGGCTTGAGCAAGTGTGCGTTCCATATCACCTCCTTAAGCTGCATGCGCGGCGGGAGTCGCCACGGCAGCGAGGTGGTTAATGGACTTGACTACTTTTTCGTAGATCTCGACGTCGGTACCGCAGACGGTGAAGCACTTCGTGCGGGGGCGCTTCACGCCGATGCTCATGATCGTAGTGACGCCGGTGCGTGTTTGGGTGCGATGGATGGCGACATGGAGGGGGAGCTCGAACCCCATGTCGAGACTCAGCACTCCGCCGGTACTCACAAGCTCGAACACACGCTGCTTGTTCTCGACATCAAACCGAGCGTATTGGCGGCTTGCGTGCGGGAGGTTCAGGAAACCGGCTGTGTTACTGGGATCGAATGGGCCGTTGACGATCTCTTCGATAAAGTCGGCCAGCTTGAGGTGCATCTTTTTTTCGTTATTCAAGGTCAGCGTGTGACGCTCGCTGCCCAGTTCAACGGTTAAGACAGTGTCAGATGTATTGCGCTCAACTTTCAGGCGAAACGCCAAGGCATCGCGCTTGGGCGTCGACCTTACGACATGGTTAAAGGTCTCGGTCAGGTTGACCTGGGCGTTGAGCAGCTGCAGGGTGCGGTTGTCCAGCTTGTATTTGGTCATGCGGCAAACCCTCCGCCGTTCGGATCTAACGGTGCAGGGGCTGTACGGGCTTTTAGCTTGGGTTTGGTGGGGATGAATGCGCAGCCGGATTCGCGAGCCAGTCGGCGAATTTCGAAGATGCGGGATGGGTCAGCAGCGGCCGGGTGGACGTGCAGGGTGGCTGTGGTGTGCATGGGGTTGCCTCGCTCTGTGGTGGAAGAGTGAGGCAAATATCAACCATGGTTGGTAACATTGTCAACTGCCGGTTGATATTTATGGGTTTGCAGTCTGTTGATGTCGTATTGCTATCCTGTTTTGTGCATCTCAGATAAGCTAAGACATGGGGCTGATACCATTCAAAAGGTATCTGACGAAGCTACTATGTTAATAGGATGATTTGATGGAAGGGAAAGTGCCATTGTCGGCACCATCAATGAATGATGAATCTGCCGTATTCGCAGCTCACGGAATACCAATTCCTAAAATTGATCGTCTTAAAATTTTCAGTCCCGGTCAATGGGAAGAGTTCACACTTGAGTGGGCCCACTCAATGCGCGATCAATATAAAGAAGTTGAACGTTGTGGTGGCGCCGGTGATATGGGTAGAGATGTTATCGCGACCGACCTAAATGATGCTGATATCTGGGATAACTATCAGTGCAAGCATTATGATAGCGGTCTGGCCCCGTCCGATGTTTGGTTGGAATTGGGTAAGTTGGTTTATTATACTTTTGTCGAGGCCTATACCTACCCGAGGTTTTATTTTTTTGTCGCCCCAAAAGGTGTTGGGACTAAGCTCTCGAATCTTCTGAAGAAGCCTGAAAGGTTAAAGGCACAGTTGAAGCTTCAATGGAAGGAGCAGTGTGAAAAGAAAATTACAAAGTCGGAGAATGTCGAACTATCCGGTGAGTTCGAAAAATATCTTGATGGGCTGGATTTCTCTGTTTTCAAAGCTATACAACCTCTAACGATCATTGAGCAGCATTCGCGTACGAGATGGCATGCTGCGCGTTTTGGTGGAGGTTTACCTGCCCGTCCAGACTTTGATGCTCCACCTGAAGTAATTGCCTCGGAAGAGGTTAATTATGTTAAGGCGCTGCTCGATGTTTACAGTGAGGCGCTAAGCAAAAATGTTTCAGGTGCGTGCGATCTAACCACTCATCAAAAGTATAGTCGGCATTTGAGTAACTCACGAACTGCATTTTATAGTGCTGAAGCTCTGCGTACTTTTTCACGAGATACACTACCTCCTGGTCCGTTCAAAAAGTTGCAGTCTCTAGTCAAGGCGGGGGTTGCAGATACCTTGGATTTTGATTACAAGTTAATGTTTGATCGTGTAGTCGCTGTTACGGGGTATGCTGAACTGCTTCCTATTACCGATAATCCGCTGATTGAAAGGCTTACCATTTTAGATAAAAAAGGAATTTGTCATCAATTGGTGAACGATGGTGATTTCGGTTGGGGAATGGAAGATGAATAATAATAATGAATTTCAACCATTTAATAGCCCACTGGAGGTTGGTTTTAGAGCGCTTGCATTACTGACAGAAGATTACCCGGTGTGTTATTCGCTACAGCGCTTAGTGATTCTCGATTATCTCATTGTTCATTCCGACGACCTTAGTCACGGTCCTAAAGGACTTCACCCAAAAACTCCGCATCGAGGCGGTGAGCTATTAGTGAGGCGAGCAGCTCTTGAAAAGGGCCTGCTCCTTTATCAAAGCAAAGGTCTTTTGGAAAGGCACTTCAGGGAAGATGGAGTTTTGTATTCAGCCAATGAGCGATCAGCATCTTTTTTGGATGTGCTTACTACTAATTATATTGTAAGGCTCCGTGGTCGAGCTGAGTGGTTGGTGCAGGAATTCAGCGACCATAGTGATTATGAGCTTTCTAATCTTGTGAAAAGAGAGGCCGGAGAGTGGGGCGCAGAATTTGAAATGAGCTCGGCTCTAAAAAAAGGGATTGAATGATGATGCAGGGATTTCAGATAGTATCTTTAACATTGGTTGGTTCCTCAGTGCAGAATGCGGAGGTTCAGTTTGGTCAAGGTCTCAATGTAATTTCGGGACCTTCGGATACTGGTAAAACTTTTATTGTACAATGCATCGACTATCTTTTGGGTGGAAGCAAGGTCCCTAAATCTGTTCCTGAAGCAATGCATTATGAGAGCGCAGAGCTTTGTATTTTAGAAAAAGAATCAGCTCAAGAGATTATTATTTCCCGTAGCTTGAAAACTGCAGGTAAGTTCAAAGTTGTGATTGGTAGTGACGTTTCTTACCTAGGTGCGAAGCACAAGGCCGGTGATGCTGCCACTATTTCTAACTTTCTGTTGGAAATGTCTGGCTTTCACGGAAAGCATGTTAGGGTTAATAAGGAAGGTAAGGTAAGGGAGCTAAGTTTTAGGGACTTGGCTCGACTTATTATTGTGGATGAAGAGTCCATAATCAAAGAGCGCTCTCCAGTATTTACTGGTCAGTATACATCAGCCACCGCTGAAAGTTCGGTTTTTAGATTGTTGTTGACGAGTATTGATGCGTCTATAGTTGATGATGTTGAGGGGCATAGAATCTCTCCATTAAAGCAGCAGGCGAAAATAGAGATTCTACAATATTTGATAGATGAGAATTCTAAAAAAATCCATTATTTAAATCTTCCTAACAGGACATGGTTGGACGTTTTCGAGGAAAATAAAAGGATTGATTTGATTTATCAAGAGGCTGAAGAGGCATTGGAAGCTCATAAAGCATCGTCTTCTGATCTTGAGGCTCAGCGTCGCGATGTGTTGACAGAGTTATATAAATTCGAGTCAAAAACAGATGTTCTAGTGGAGCTTAAGAATAGGTTTGAGTTGTTACAGCAGCAATACATGGCGGACTATGGGCGGCTTCAGAGTATTGCTGAAGTTAGCTATCACCTCGAGCAGTTAGGTGATGAGGATTGTCCCGTCTGTGGTGCTCTCGCTACAAACCAGAATCATGAGCACGCTAGAGCAGAGGCCTCTCACGAAGAAATTGCCATCTCATGTAGGGCTGAGATGTCGAAGATTGGATCTCTTTTATCTGATTTGAGAGAAACCCGGTTAGATAATAAAGCTCAAGTTGAAGCGTCACAATCAAGGTTAGGTGAGCTAAGGAAAGATTTAAAGCTTATTAGTAATGAACTTGATGGTTTGGTAAAGCCGAAAATTGAAGAGGCTCTTAAAGCTTTTATTGATGTTCAACTGGATAGAGATGTATACCGTCGTGCAGAGGAGTTTTATGCGCGCGATGAAGAGCTTCAGCAGGTTTTGTCGAAGATCGAAGAGTTAAACACTACCGCTGTCGAGGGTATGACTTCTCCAAAGATGGGAGCCGGTGAGGTACTTCAGTTTCTGATTGAGGTTGAGTCGCTGCTAGAGGAGTGGCACTTCCCAAATATTGGGCGTGTAGGGTTCAGTGAGAAAGAGCAAGATATTGTTATCTCTGATAGAGCGAGAGCTAGTCATGGTAAAGGCGTAAGGGCTATTACACATGCGGCTTTTTCTCTTTCTTTGCTTTTGTATTGCACAAAAAATAAACTGCCCCATCCTGGGCTTGTAATAATTGACTCTCCGTTAGTCGTTTATCGTGAGCCCGACAGAGATGAAATTGGCTTCTCGCATGAGGTTAAAAACTCTTTTTATCGATCTCTAGCAACGAATTTTAAAGATCAGCAAGTTATTGTTGTCGAAAATGATGAGCCCCCGAAAGATGTCTCGGCTTTTGCGTGCCTGATAAATTTCACTGCTTCAACGAGTGGGCGTGCTGGATTTATTCCAACTTGATATTTTGTCCCGGGCAAAAGTTCAATGCTTTGGCTCGGGAACTTTAAATCCGATTTTTAATTGGTTTCATTCTGGAATGAATGAGCCAACAACTTTGCCGCAAACATGCGTCTCTTCCGTAATATCAATAATTGGATATTGTGGATTGATTGGTCTCAGATACTGACGCCCAGCATCCTCTACGAGAATTTTGAATGTTGCTTCGTTAGTACGTGGAACTCTTGCAATCACTCGATCACCTGTCTTGGTCTCAGCCTCAGGGTCTACAAAAATAATGCAGCCTGTTGGATAGCTACGGCCAGGCCCTGGGTTTGTCATAGAGTCGCCAAGAACTTTAAGTGCGTATCCGTGGTTGCTAATCGGTACGGGGCAGGACAGCCAGGAATCGGCATCGTAGGACTCGAAGTTTGAGATTGCCTCGCACCAAGCGCCAGCTTGAACCCAAGAGATCAACGGAACCTTGCCAAAGCGCTGGCTTATTTCGCTGACGTTGCTCTCTTCACCGACAACCAGCTGGCGAACGTTGCCTTCACCGGTCTGTTCTTTGGGCAGCACACCATATTCTAGCCACTCCCGGCGTACCTTTAGCCAAGAGCAGAGTGCAACCATGCTATCGGCTTCGGCCATGGCTTCTCCATTCAGCCACTTGCTCACGGCTTGGGTGGTCTTATCAACCCCTAGACTTTTCAACTGACGATGGATATCCACGCCACGACCCCGGCTGCGTACGCCGGCATCGTCGAGAGCTTCGTGTAGGCGCGAGCGGAAAGCGGCGCGTAGTTCATTTTTATCAACCATAGGTTGAGAGTGCCATGAAGCTTGCGCAATAGTCAGTTGATGTTTAATATCAATTTCTGGTTGATAAGTGGAGGTTGCCATGTTGGTCCCCGCAGATTTTCCGAACGCCATTGCGTTCGCTTTTGAGGCTGTCGGTGGCATTGGTGCCGCCGCCAAGGTATGTGACAGGAGTTATCAGGCGCTGAACAAGTGGCGCTTGGCAGCCTGCCTGCCGCGAACCGACTACACCGGTGAAACAAAATACGCAGTGCTTTTGGCGATAGCTGCAAAGCAGAACGGCAACCCGTTTGAATCCGCTTGGTTGCTGAATGCATCTGCACCACAGAAGGCTGCTGCATAGCATAGTCAGAAAAAAGGCGACCCAAAGGCCGCCCAGTTCCTCCCGGCACACACCACCACAGTGCTGTCGGGCCGCGGTACAGATAGGCAGGCACACCACATGCGAACTGCCGATCTTACCGCGCTTCCAAGGCACGGATGCCTTGGGTTGCTGCCTTTTCCACCACAGATGAGGCAGCTGTTGCGCCAGAGGTTAGCGACGGATCGCTCGCCTCGGCACGGTGCCGGTGTCGATCTTCGGATCTGGACCGGCGTTTGGGCCCTTCAAGCCACGCGGCAAATGTATCACCACTGCAAGCCGCGGGGCACTGGCAACTTACAAGGATTAATGCCATGAGCCGAATCGCTCTGAGTTGCGTTGATCGAGCAAAACGGGAAATTCTCCCGCTCGATTTGGCGCTATACCATGCTGCTCGGGATTACCCCGGCGGCGCCGCTGCAATCGCCGCCACCACCGGCAGAAACACCACCACGCTGCAGCACAAGCTGTCACCGACCCATCCCAGCCACACGGTGAATATTCAGGAGTTCGGGGAGATCCTTGAGCTTACCAAAGACCGCCGCATTCTCGATGCGGTGCATGCGTTGGTGGGAGATACGACTTGGCAAGAGCTGGCTGAGGCGTACACCAACGATATGCCCGAGACGTTGACCACAGGTATTGCCGCGTACTTCCGGCAGGTCGCCGATCTGGCTGATACTTGGGCCAAGAGCATTGGCGATGGCGTGGTGGCTGACCATGAATTGGCCGAAATCCGTTTGCAAGTTTTCCGTGGCATCCAGGGGCTGCTGGGAATGTTCAACCGCGCCTCCTACGTCAACCAAACGACTCGGGGGGCGGACCGTGGCTGATATCGCTGATTTTGCGAATGACTTGGTGCAGGCGCGCCTAGATCAGGCGCTGGCTGCTCGTAACGCATTCAAACATGTGTCAGCTGCTCACTCTTTCATGTTCTGCGATAACTGCGAGGAGCCGATTCCTGAAGCCCGCCGCCTCGCCGTGCAAGGCTGCATTTACTGCGTGTCCTGTAAGGTCGTTGATGAAGTATTGGGGGCTCGACATGCTCGATGAGGTGCTCGGTCAATTTGCAGACTATGGCCTTGAGCCGGAACAGCCGCTGACCTTCGGCAAGCTGACCCGCTGCAAGACTTCGCAGGACAAAGGCAAGGAAAAGAACGGCTGGTACGTGGTGCACGAACACCGCACGGAGAAGGGCGAAACGCTGATCTTCGGTAGCTTCGGTGACTGGCGTTCCGGTGAGTCGCAAAAGATCAAGGTGAAGGCCGGACGCATGAGTCCGGAAGAACGCGAGGTCATGCGTGCTCGTCAGGAGGATGCCAAGCGCCGAGCCGCAGAGATCGCGGCCAATGCGGCACGTCGAGCGGCGAACCGTGCCGCTCGCATGTTCAAGCGCATGCCGGAGAAAGGTCGTAGCAGCTATCTGGATCGAAAGCAGATCGTAGGTTTCGGCGTTCGCTATGCACCGCGCTCAGGCGCGTTTTTAGTGCCTATGTGCAACGTCCGGGACCAGATTGTTGGCCTGCAGGTGATCTATCCCGAGAAGCAGAAAGATACTGGGCGGGACAAATCCTACTGGCCTTACGGTATGTCGAAAGAAGGGGGCTTTCACCTGATTGGCCCGCATCCGGAACCGGGCGAACCGGTACTGGTTTGTGAGGGTTACGCGACCGGCGCAAGCCTGCATATGGCGACCTCGCTGACGGTAGCCATCGCGTTCGATGCGGGCAACTTGCTCGTCGTCAGCAAGGCGATGCGCGAACGTTTCCCCGGTTGCCCCTTGATCGTATGCCGCGATGATGACTGGAAAACCAAACGCCCGAATGGCGAACCTTGGAACCCCGGAGAAGAGAAGGCCAGTAATGCCGCATTAATTGTCGGTGGTCAGGTTGTCGGCCCGATCTTCTCGGTCGAACGTGAAGACAAATGGACCGATTTTAATGACCTGCAGGTCGCCGAAGGGTTGGAGACAGTCCGTCGTCAGGTCTTGGCGGTGGTCAAGCCACCGGCTGCCGGTGGCTGGAAGGACCAACTGGCCCGAACTGAAAACGGCGCCCTGATCGCACACATGCAAAACGTCGAACTGATTCTCGGCAACGACGAACGTTGGGCCGGGGTGATCAGCTACAGCGCATTCAGTTCAAAGATCGTCAAGTTACGTTCTGCTCCTTATGGCGGTGGCACTGCGGACTGGGCTGACATCGACGACGTTCGAGTGATGAAGTGGATCGCGCAGCAGTACAACCTGCGGGTGAAGTCGACGCAGGTGATCGAGGCGGTAAGCGTCGTCGCCCATGACCATGCGTTTCATCCGGTGCGGGAGTACCTGAACAAACTTGAATGGGACCGGATGCCTCGGCTGGAAAATTGGTTAACCGATGTCATGGGCGTGGAGGCCAGCGACTACTCGGCCAAGGTCGGAAAGCGTTGGATGCTGTCGGCGGTGGGGCGGGTGATGAAGCCTGGCTGCAAGGCTGACTCGGTGATGATCCTAGAGGGCGCACAGGGTGCTGGTAAGTCGACGGCAATGAGCATCCTCGGCGGTGAGTGGTTCATGGACACGCCTTTCGCCCTAGGCGACAAGGACGGGTTTCAGGCAATTCGCGGCAAATGGATCGTTGAGCTGGGGGAGCTGGATAGCTTCAACAAGGCTGAAAGCACCAAGGCCAAGCAGTTTTTCTCGGCATCCACCGACACCTACCGTGAGAGCTACGGCCGAAGAACGAACGACGTGCCACGCCAGTGTGTGTTCGTGGGTACGACCAACCAGGATGAATACCTCAAGGACGCCACTGGTAACCGACGTTATTGGCCGGTGGCCTGTACCAAGGTCGACCTAGAGAAACTGCGCGAGATCCGCGACCAGCTCTGGGCCGAAGCAATGTTCTGCTATGCGGCGGGGGACATCTGGTGGGTGACTCCTGAAGAAGCCCCAATGTTTGCCGAGGTACAGGACGAGCGCTTTGTGGTGGACGAATGGGAAGGGCCAATCCTGACCTGGTTGGAGGAGTCCCAAATCGGCGAAACCACCACTGGCAGCGAAGTGCTGTCCGGCCCTTTGAAACTTGACGCCGGTCACTGGGGTAAGCCTGAGCAGATGCGTGTCGGGGCAATCATGCATCGTCTTGGTTGGCGGCGTACCCGCATGCCAGCGTTGGCAAAAAGTGGGAGGCGGCCTTGGGCTTACAAGAAACCTGCAGGTTGGGGCGCTGCCTCGGCGTTGCAGCGGGAAGCGTTCGAGGAGCCTTGCTTTGATTAAGCGAATCGACGAGATGCTCAAGCTGTGGGCAGAGGATCTGCATAGTCCGCACGAAGGCAGGTCGGAACTGGGCGGTGGCAACATGATCGCCATGTTGATTGAGTGTAAGGGCGAGCTGATTCGCGGGACTCGCGGCAGTCGAGTGTTGCTGGATGAATCGGCGGATATCGAGCTGATCGTGAACAAGCATCTTGCACCCGAGTTGGCCTTGGTGGTGATGGAGCACTACTGCAACCATGAAAGCTTTTTGTCGCAGAAAATGCTGCATTGCGGATGCAGTGCGCCGACTTACTACCGCCGCTTGCACGATGCCCACGTGCACATCGAAGGCATGTTGATGGGGAAGGCTGCGTGACCCTAGGCACGACTCTGGCAAATGTTGTCCAACTGGCCCACCTTGTCCCGCTGCGATTTTACGTAGTGGGACAAGCGCGGGCCGCATCGTTGTTGGGCTGTCCCACCGTCCCGCTTATCGCAGCCTCTCGCCCATGTGAGCGGAGCGGGCACCAGCACGCGTCTGTGACGCGCACGCGTGTTATTCAATTTCTTCCTTTACACGAGAAAGTAAATAAAAAAGTAGGACAGTGGGGCGACGCCCCGAATTCAGGCGCTCTCAGGCGTCCCACTTCGATTCTGTAAGGTGGGACAAATGGGACGACGCGAAAGCAACAGATAGCCGAGGTGGTGTATTCACCGACATTGCCTAGGCGTTCACCCTGCGTTACCCACTTATTCACCGGGTGGCATTAAAGTGGGGTTGCTGCCATGAGAATCCACCTGTAAAAAGTAGTCATCTTCGATAGGTGCCACCGCAGAAAGCGGCAGACACCACACACCAAACCCGGCCCTTGCGCCGGGTTTTTGCGTTTATGGGGTAGGGCGATGACAAACGAGCAACAAGCGCTGGCAGAGATGCCGATCTGGTTAGTGATCGTCCTGGCCCTGGTCGGCGGCGTATCGGGGGAAATGTGGCGGGCCGACAAGGATGGCGCGCGGGGCTGGGCATTGTTGCGGCGCCTGGCGCTGCGGTCCGGTGCCTGCATTGTCTGCGGAGTGTCAGCAATGATGTTGATGATCGGCGCGGGCATGACGATATGGACCGCCGGAAGCTTGGGCTGCCTTACAGCGATGGCCGGTGCTGATGTTGCCATTGGGTTGTACGAACGTTGGGCGGCCAAGCGACTTGGAGTTTCGGCGGTGCCTCCAACCAATGGTGAGCCGGGTCAGTAGCGCGTCGGAGCCAAATCTGGTACCGGGAAATCCGAGGGGACCCTGGGGTGTTTTCGAAGGTACGGGGCAGGAAACCCGCGGGAAACCGTTAGCCGCAGGGTTGCCAGCTTACTGAAATTCAATGCATTGAAATTGAAAGGATTTGATTGAAATCCCGTTGAAATGGAGGACTTATGGCAGACTCGTTATACCTGTCAAAAAGCGCCTTCGCGGCGAGGATTGGCCGGTCGCCGAGTTACATCACCTGGCTTAAAGACAACAACCGGTTGGTGTTGACGCCGGACGGTAAACAGGTCGATGTCCTCGCGACTGAAGCTCTGATTGCCGAAACCGCCGACCCAAGCAAGGCCGCTGTTGCTGCCCGGCACCAACAGGACAGGGTTCAGCGGGGAGTTTTAAATCAACTCTCACCGACAGCTGAATCAACTCTGCCTTCGGCTGCCCCTCTGGCACAAACGGCCCCGGTAGGTAATCAGCCCGACTTTCAAAAGGCTCGCGCGCATCGCGAGTACTACCTGGCGCAGTTGGCCGAGGCTGAGTTCCACAAGGTCCAGGGTTCTCAGGTCGAAATGGCCTCGGTCAAAACCGCCGCCTACAACGCTGGCCGCTTGCTCCGTGATCAGCTCCTCGGCATGCCACCGCAATTGGCGCCTGAACTGGCCTCGATGACCGACCCATGGGAAATCGAACGGCACCTGACGGCAGCGATTCGCCGTTCATTGGATGACGCTGAGCGTATGTCCTCGGCTGACCTTGACCACGCAGTAACCAGAACGAGTTGATCCTATGCAGATGGAAATCCCTGACGGTGCGGAGGTGTACCGCGAGGCGTATTTCCGTGGGCTGCGTCCCGACCCTGATCTTTGGGTAGACGAATGGGCTGACGAGTACATGCGGATCCCGCGTGACACCGGCGCCGCTGAGCCAGGCCAGTATCGTACCTCGCGGACACCTTACGCCCGCGAGCCGATGCGTTGTTTGTCACCGGCCCACCCTTGCAAACGTGTTGTCACCATGGTGGCTTCGCAACTGATGAAAACCCAGATCGCATTGAACTGGATTGGTGGCCTGATCCACATGGTGCCGTCGAACATACTCACGCTACTCCCCAGTCTGGGTCTGGCAAAACGGGTGTCATCACGGATAGGCAAGACCATCAAAGCGACCCCCGTGTTGCGTGAACGCGTTGCTGCGAACCGCTCGCGGGATTCGCGCAACACCATGGACACTAAAGAGTTCGAGGGTGGTTCGCTGTACGTCACCACAGCGGGCTCGGCGGCCAACCTGGCCGAACTGTCTGCCCGCTACATTTACGGCGATGAGATCGACCGCTGGGATGTGGACGTGGGCGAAGAGGGTGATCCCATCGAACTGGCTGAAACCCGGGGCAGTACGTTCGGCCGAAATGCCAAGTTCTATTTCTCCAGCTCCCCGACGATCAAGGGCGCTTCGCGCATTGCCGACCTGTTCGAAGCCAGCGACCAGCGTTATTACTACGTGCCGTGCCCGACCTGCGGACACATGCAGGTCCTGGAATGGGAGCGCCTGCATTACGCGGCGGATTACAGCGTCGTGCATTACCAGTGCGCTGGGCCTGACTGTGACGTGTTGATCGAAGAGCACCACAAGGGCGATATGCTTGCCCGTGGAGAGTGGCGTGCTCATGCGGTAGGCGATGGCGAAACGGTCGGTTTCAACCTCAACGCCTTGTATTCACCGCTGGGTTGGATGGACTGGCGCTCGCTGGCTAAGCAATTCGAGAAGGCAAAAAAGGCACAGGCCAAGGGCGATCTGGAGCCCATGCAGGTGTTCTACAACACTCGACTGGCGAAGGTCTGGGACAGCGCTCAAGAGCAAACCAAGGCCGACGTGCTGATGGCGCGGGCGCGACTGGAAAACTATACGCTCGGGTCCATGCCCGCCGGTGTTTTGATGCTGACCGGCTCCATTGATGTTCAAGCCAATCGCCTTGAGTTGATGGTCATGGGGTGGGGCGTGGGCATGGAGCGCTGGGTGGTCGACCACCGGGTCATCTCGGGCGACCCTGCTGACGAGCGAACTTGGGCCGTGCTGGACGAGTTGCTTAAGGCAAAGTACCGGCACCCCTGCGGCGTAGGCCTAGCCATTCTGGCAACTGGCGTCGACTCCGGTGGTCACCACACAGACGAGGTGTACCAGTTCTGCCGTGTTCGGCGCTGGCGCAATATCTTCGCGATCAAAGGCGCGAGCAAACCCGGTAAACCCGTGATCGCCCAGCGCCCGTCAATGGTTGATGTGACCTGGAAGGGCCAGACCGAGCGCAACGGCGCCGAGCTTTGGTTTGTCGGTACCGACACCGCAAAGGACTGGATCTACAACCGCTACCCATTCGAAGACGGCCCTGGTGCATTGCACTTTGCCAATGATTTACCGGACGACTTCTTTGCCCAGTGTGTGGCCGAGCGCAAGGTTGCCCGGTACATCCGGGGCCACAAGCGCATCGAATGGGTCAAGGGTAAGGCCGAGCGCAACGAAGCCCTCGACTTGATGGTGTATTGCCTGGCGATGGCGCATTACCTGGGTATTAACCGTTACAAGGAACACGACTGGGACCGCATCAGACAGGCGCTCGCTCAGGCGGGGCTGTTCGACGAAAAACCGGTCGCTCCGGTGCGTCCTGTTGCCACTGTCGCAGAAGTCCCCGTGGCCGTATCCGTACCGTCACCCACGCCGCCACCCGTTGCACCGGTCGCTCCACCTCGACCGGCTGCACCGGCCCAGCAACGCCGCAGTTCGCAAAGCGGCTATCTGAAGAGACGCTGATATGTCCTTTACCAGCAAGCACCTTGATGCAGTCGAGTCGGCTATCGCTCGCGGTGAAAAAACCGTGCGCTATGCAGACCGTACCGTCGAATACCGCGCGATCGACGAGCTCTTGAAGGCCCGTGAAGAAATTCGCACGTCGTTGTCGAATTCGGCAGCGCCGCGCTCCCGGGTGTTTCGGCTTCAACACGGGGGCAAGGGAATCTGATGGCGCGTTATCCGACCCTTTCCCGTAACGGCTTCCTGCTGCCGGATCGCATCAAGGCCAGTTACGAGGGTGCCGGTGAGGGCCGTCGTTCTGCCAGCTGGGATGCGCCGGACAGCGGCGTCAACAGCATCGTGATGCCAGCGCTGCGCAATCTGCGCTCGCGTTCTCGGGCAGCGGTGCGTAATGACCCTTATGCTTTCAATGCCATCGACAAGCGGGTCAGCAACCTGATCGGCACCGGCATCAATCCCCGGCCGAAAACCAAGGATGACAAGCTGCGCCACATCCTGCAGGAACTGTGGGACGACTGGGTGGACGAGGCTGATGCCGATGAACTGACGGACTTTTACGGCCAGCAGGCGCTGATTGCTCGCACAGTTGAGACAGCAGGCGAGTGCTTTGTCCGGTTGCGTCCGCGCAGTCGTGATGAAGGCTACGCGGTGCCCTTGCAGCTGCAGGTCTTGGCACCCGAGTTTGTGCCGCACGACAAGTTTGAGACGACCAAAAACGGCAACATCATCCGTGCCGGGATCGAATTCAATCCGGTTGGTAAACGGGCGGCGTATCACATGTATCGCGCACATCCGCGTGATGCGTCATCGCTCAACAGCGGTTACAACCAGTTGGTGCGAGTCCCGGCCAGCCAAGTGCTGCACATCTTCGAACCGATTGAGCCTGGGCAGCTGCGCGGTGTGCCGCGTCTTGCCCCGGTGCTCAAGCGCCTGCGCAGCCTGGATAACTACGACGACGCGGTGTTGTTCCGCCAAGAAGTCGCCAACCTGTTTGCTGGGTTCATCAGTCGACCCGCTCCAGATGCGGGGCAAGTTCCGCGAGATCCTGTTACCGGCGCGTTGCTCGACCAGGATCGGGACGGCTTCACGCCGATGGTGGCGCTGGAGCCCGGCACGATGCAAGAACTGGGTGCGGGCGAAGAGGTGGAATTCTCCAAGCCTCCTGACGCTGGCAACAACTACCCCGATTTTATGCGACAGCAATTGATGGCCGCTGCGGCGGGATCGGGTACGCCCTATGAAATTCTCACAGGCGATATGCGCGACGTGAATGACCGTGCGTTGCGCGTCGTGCTTACGGAGTTTCGTCGTCGCCTCGAACAGCTGCAGTTCAGTGTCTACGTTCACCAGCTGTGCCGCCCGGTACGTGCTGCCTGGATGGACATGGCCGTATTGTCCGGTGCGCTGTCATTACCGGATTACGCGTTGCGACGCCGTGAATACCAGCGTACGCGTTGGGTGCCGCAGGGATGGGCGTACATCAATCCTGTACAGGATGTTCAGTCGCGAATGATGGAAGTCAACGCTGGCTTCGCTTCGCGCAGCGAAATGGTCCTGCGCACCGGCTACGACGCCGAAACGGTCGATGAAGAAAACGCCGCCGACGCGGCCCGTGCCCGCGACAAAGGGCTGAGTTACAAAACGCTCGTCGATCCTATGGAACCCGTCGAGCCTCCCGAAAACGAGGAAAAGCCATGAGCAAGAAAGCCGCTCCGATCATTTACAACCGGGCCGGGCAAAAGGTCGCTGTTCAGGACAAGCATTGGTATCACGTGCTGGCGAGTGGCGAGGCCGAGCAGCGCACCATTGAAGTTTTCGTTTATGGCGAAATTGGCACCTGGGGTGTGACCGCCAATCAGTTTGTGCAGGATCTGCGAGCCATGGACGACGGCGTGTCGCCGGTCATCGCGGCTTTCAATAGCGTCGGCGGTGACCTGTTCGACGGCTTGGCGATGCACAACGCTCTGGCCCGCCTGGGCGAACGCTGCACTGGCCGCGTTGATGCATTGGCCGCCAGTGCTGCCAGCGTCGCGGTCTGCGGTGCGCACCGCGTCGTCATGTCGGCCAACTCCATCATGATGATCCACAACCCCTGGACGTACACGGCTGGGGACGCGGACGACCTGCGCAAGGTTGCAGACGTCCTTGACCAGACCACAGAGGCGATCATTGCCGCGTACAAGGCCAAGTCTCCGGACATCGATGAGGTCGAACTGCGCCGCTTGGTCGATGCTGAAACCTGGCTGACGGCCAATGAAGCCGTGGCGTTGGGTCTGGCTGATGAAGTCGGTGACGGGGTAAAGGTGAACGCCTGTCTGGGACAGGGAGCAGCGTTGCAGCGTTATCAGAATGCGCCTCAGGACCTGCTGGCCCAACTCGACGACGCTCCGGAACCAGAGCCGCCCAAGCCGTATGACAAGCCAGAGCCGACACCAGTCAACGACTCGGCCAAGCTCGCCTTGATGATCACTCAGCGCTGTACGCAGGAAGGCATCAGCAACCTGATAGAACCGCTGATCAACGCGACCAAGCTGGAAAGCGAAGCCGTGGTCAATGCCGCATTGACCAGTGCTAAGGCAGTGCGCGACCTCTGCGTTGCAGCGCGTTTGCCTGAGTTCACCGCTGAGTATGTGTCGGCGGGACTAGACGCCGAAGCCGTTCGTGGTCGTCTGTTCGACAAGCTGGTGGGCAGCGGCAAAGGCTTCGAAATCGACAACAGCCTGCCGCTGGAAAATGACCCGCCGCCGAAAGTGCAGGCCAAACAACCTGACCCACCTGGTATCTACGCCGCTCGCAGAGCAGCGCAGGGTGGCAAATCTCAATCCGCAACAGGGGCACGATAATGACAGGCATCAAAATGGAGCCAATCCATGCCGGCGAATTCCTTCTCTCCGAAGGTGCCGGGAACATCTCCCGTGAATCAATCAATGTCGCCGCCAGTGGCGCGTTGAACCCGGGCCAACTGCTGGGTCTGGTGACGGCGTCCGGTGAGTTCGCGCCTTACGATCCAACTGCAGAAGACGGCAGCGAGACGGCGGTGGCGATTCTCTTCGGTCCTCTGGGCGAGTCGGACGTGGTGCGTCGTGGTCGCGCGGTTGTCCGTATGGCCGAGGTCAGCGAAGTGCATCTGACCGGGCTTGATCTGGACGCCGAGAAGACGCTGGCAACGCGATTCATCATCGTTCGCTAACGTTCTGCGATTCAGCCGTATTTCGTTTCCCCCTCATCCCCAACCCTGCCTTGAGCAGGGTTTTGCATTTCTGGAGAGTACCCAATGGCCGATATCGCCATTTTTGACGACGAAGCGTTCAGCGTTTCGTCCTTGACCGCAGCCATCAATGAACAGCCTTACCTGCCGGGTCGCCTCAGCGCCCTCGGACTATTTCAGGAAGAGGGCATCACCACCCTGACCGTCCAGATTGAAAAAGACGGTGACACCTTGGCCTTGGTGCCTGCTGGTGAACGCGGTACGTCCGGTCTGGTAGTGGCAGCGTCCAAGCGCCATCTGATCCCGTTCAACACCGTGCATCTGCCTGAGCGTTTCACCATCAAAGCTGATGAGATTCAAGGGATCCGTGCTTTCGGTACTCGCACCGAATTGCAGGCGGTGCAGGACGTGGTTAACGCGCGGCTCGCCAAGACGCGCCGTCAGTTGGATGCCACCCACGAATTCCAACGCATGGGCGCGCTGAATGGTCAGATCCTTGATGCGGATGGTTCGACGGTCTTGCTCGACATCTACAAGGCCTTTGGCGTCAATCGTCAAACCATGCCTATGGGGCTGGCCGATCCTGCGACCGAACTGCGCGTTAAGGCTGGTGAAGCGTTGGACATGCAGGAAGAAGCGCTGGGCAGTGTTACCAGCACCGGCTCGCGAGCGTTCTGTGGCAAGAACTTCTGGAACAAGCTGATTGTTCACAAGTCCGTCAAAGAGACTTACCTCAACAGCCAGCAGGCCGCTGCCCTGCGCGGTGATGCCCGTGAAAGCTTTGAGTTCGGGGGCATCGTCTGGGAGCGCTACCGTGGCAAGGTCGCCGGTGTTTCATTCGTCCACGACGACAAGGCGCTGTTGATTCCCGAAGGCGTGCCAGACCTGTACATCTCGGCGTTTGCCCCGGCCGATTACATGGAGACGGTCAATACCCAGGGCATTCCGTATTACAGCAAAATTGAGCCGATGCCATTCAACAAGGGCATGGCCGGTGAGGCCCAGTCCAACCCGCTGCACCTGTGCACTCGTCCGCGTGCGCAGATCACCCTGACAATTTAGTCATGAGCTTTCGCGATCTGGTCGCTGATGTCGATGCGGTGGTGTACGGAACGCTGGCGGATGTTGGCTACATCGAAGGGCGTCAGGTGCTGGGCATGTTCTCCGCGCCGTGGCTGCAACCGCAGGTCGGCCGCTTGAACACAGGATTGCGCGAGCCTCATTTCGTTATCCGGGTAGGTGATTCGGACGGGGTTGAGAAAGCCCAACGCGTCACCATCGATTTGCCTGCCATGGACGGCGGGGGTGAATACACGGTGGTGCGTCTTGAGCCGGATGGAGCTGGGCAGGTGGCTTTGGTCCTGAGGATGACGGGATGAGTATTGGCTCGTTTTACAATACGTCTGCCAGTAGCGGGATGATCACCCTTCAGACCTCTGCTGCCGACTTTCAGGCGCTCACTAACTTCGCCAAGGTTGTACCCAAAGCGGCCGCCGCCGCTCAACGTCGCGCAATAAACAAAACGCTCGGTTGGTTGCGCACCCACATCGCACGTGCGGTGGGCAGGCAACAGGGCATCGCCGTGCGTGCGGTACGGCAGCGGTTGCGCTCGTACCCTGTTAAAGGCACCCCGCTGCGGGGAAAACTCTGGTTTGGTATCGATCCACTAGAAGCCAGCCGCACTGGCCGCGCTCGACAGACCCAATCGGGCGTGTCGGTCGGTAAGCGTCGTTACCAGGGGGCGTTTTATAGACGCGTCTACGGCGGCAACGCCAATATTTGGATCCGGACGGCCAGCAAGCATTTCTCGGCGGGAGATTACCCGGCTAGTGATGTCTCCTCGGCGAGCGGGTCAAGCTCTGGGTGGATCGCTGAAAATGGCGACCGCTTTCCGCTGGCTAAGGCGATGGTGCAGCTTGACGAGGTGCGCCCGCTGTTCGAGACATGGACACGTCGCGCAGAGCAACGTCTGCTGGAGATCTTGAAGCAGGAGCTGAACTTCGAGCTCCAAAAATACCTGCGAGGTAACTCACTTGGATGATCCGCTCACATTGAGTCGCTTGTTTGCTGCCATTGAGAAGCAGATTGGCGAGCGTTTGACCGGGCTGGAAACCGTCGCCACTTGGCCCGAGATTGATGAGCGCACGGTTACGCGTCTGCCTGCATTGTTCCTGGAGCTGGCTGAAATCGAACCGGGTCAGGATGATGGTACTGGCCAAACGGCGTTGGTGGGCAAGTTTGAAGCCCGGATAGTGGTTGGTTCTGAGCAACATCAGCCGAGTCACCAGGCAGCACAGTTGGTGGCTCAACTAGCTGTGTTGCTCCGCGCGCAATATTGGGAGATCGACGGTGTAGGTCCGGCCGAATTTGTTCAGGCGGTACCTGACTGGACAAAGCCTGAGCTGGACGGCTACACGGTGTGGTTGGTTGAGTGGACCCAGGCAATACAGCTCGGTGACGAGGAGTGGCCCTGGCCGGATCAGCCCGCGGCGCACCTTGTACTCGATGCAGGCGATGCTCGCCTCGACGCTTCCGCGGAGGCTTTGTGAGCCGCGCGGTCCTTGGTGAGCACGACCGCATGATCGCGGCCATGATCAAAACCGGCAAGGTTGTCGCGGTAGACCTCACCGCTGGCAAGGTTCGAATCCAATCGTTGGATTGGGTAAGCCCCTGGGTGCGCTGGCATGGAACCGCTGCCGGTAAAGCTCGTCACTGGAGAGCTCCCAGCATCGGCGAGCAAGGGACATTGTTCAGTCCCAGTGGTGAGCCATCGGCGGGGCGTTTCATCGCCGGAGTATTTAGCGACGCAGGGACTGCGCCCGATAACCGTGATCACGTGGAGGTCTGGAGCTTTGATGATGGCGGGTCGCTGGTGTACGACTGGGAAGCCAAAACCTATGACATCAGCTTGCCCACTGGCACGGCGACGATCAAGGTCGGGGCCTCCATTTTCACCTTGACTGATGATTCGGCCACCGTCCAATCGTTGACGATCAAACTGGTGGGTAACACCCAGGTCGAGGGCCTTTTGCACGTAACCGGCAACATTGATAGCGATGGCGCCATTATCGACAAAGGTGGCAACACACCGAACCATAAACACTGAAACGACTTTTCCTGACCCGCACGCCGCGGGTTTTTTTACGCCTGGAGAATGGCGATGGCCAGCGACAAAGATGAAAAGAAAAACTCTGCCCAATCCAATCAAGTGGTGGAGGGCCCGACTGTATCTCCGCCCGACATCTTGGCAATTGAGGTTTCAACCGCCCCAGTAACACCTGTCAGTCAGCCCCGTGCTTTTCGCGACACCGTGTTCACCTCTCGGACGTTGATCATGCCCGATGGTCGCTCGCTCGCGGTCAGCAAGGGCCTGGTAGCGGCGTTTGGCGACGACCAGTTTGACTACCTCAGCAAACACCCTGATTTCGAATTGATCGAGGACTGACGGCCATGATCGGAATGGACCGCAACACGGGTCAGCCGCTCTCCGGGGTTGACCATATCCGGCAGTCCATTGGCGACATCATCGGTACAACGCCGGGGGAGCGGCGTATGCGGCCTGAATACGGCTGCTGGGTTCGCCGCTATGTCGACCTTCCGGTTAACGAGGGCTGGAAAGGCGCGGTGGCGGCCGAGGTTGTGCGCGCCGTAGGGCGTTGGGAGCCTCGGGTAAAGCTGGGCAAGGTCGGCGTGCTTTCGATCCTTGACGGCAAAATCACTTTTCATCTGCAGGGGGAAAGGGACGGTGTTTCTTTCGACTTTATGGTGACTGTATGACCATGTTGGATCTGTCTTTGTTGCCGGTCCCGGACGTTATTGAAACGCTGGATTTTGAAGATGAATATCAAGCGTCGTTACAGCGGTTTCGTGTCGCCCTGGGCGATCAGTGGAGCGCGGCGCTGGAGTCCGACCCGGTCATTAAGCTGATAGAGCTGGGCGCCTATGAAAAAGTCACGCTTCGGGCGCGGGTCAACAGTGCGGCACGGGCTGTGCTGCTGCCGTCCTCGACCGGCAATGATCTGGATAACCTGCTGGCCCTGCTGGACGCTGAGCGCCTTGATGGCGAGCTAGACCCGGCATTCAAGGAGCGCGGGCGGCAGGCCCCATATGGATTCAGCACGGCCGGGCCACTGCAGGCCTACAAGTACCACGCGTTGAGCGCCCATGATGATATTCGTGATGCCGAGGTCGATTCCCCGGAGCCTGGTCTTATTCGCGTCACGGTGCTGAGCCGGGTGGGTAGTGGCGTGCCGACGGCCGAAGTTTTGGCCGCCGTGGTGGCGAAACTCTCGCCCGAGGATATGCGCCCGACCAGCGATACCGTGGTCGTCGAGGCGGCCTACCCGATTCCCTGGGTTCTGCATGCCGAGGTCCAGTTTCCCAGTGGTGCCGCTTATGAGCCGGTTATGTCGGCCGCCAAGCTTGCTGCCGAGAAATACGCGCTCGCGCAACACAAGATCAATATGCCGATCAAGCGCAGCATCGTTATCGCCAAGGTGGGTTTGCCGGGCGTCTCTGACGTGATCGTGGCGAGTCCGGCCGGTGACATCGCACCGGAGGCGCAGGGCGCGCCGTACTGCACTGAAATCGTCCTCACGCCAAAGGTGGTTTATGAGTAGCCCTGCGGATCTGTTGCCCAGCAACAGCACGGTGCTTGAAAGGGCGGTGGCGGTTGCCATGGCGGTCCGGGATCTGGACGCGGACGCTATTCGGGACTTGTGGGACGTGGAGAAATGCCCGGCCCAATTTCTGCCGATCCTGGCTTGGACCTTGGCGGTGGATTTTTGGGAGCTGGCCACCACTGACCGACAGCGCCGCAACCTGATACGCGGCGCGATTCAGTGGCACCGCAAGCGCGGCACACCCTGGGCGGTCAAGCAGGCGCTGGCGGCGTTTGAGTTTGGCGGCTTTGAGTTCGACTGGAAGCCAAAGGGCGCGCACTGGGCAGAGTTTGACGTGAGTTTCAACGTCACCGACCGGCCGGTGACAGAGCAAACCTTTGAGCAGGTTATCCGCCTGATCGGCGCTTACAAGGCGGGGCGCTCGCACTTGCGCAACCTGACCACTGTCCTGACGACGCGTGCGAGCGTGCATGTGGCCTGCGCGACCTACGGCGGCGACACCGTGACGGTTTACCCGCTCCAGCCCAAAGATATGACCGCGCAGCTCGCCAAGTTGGCGGTCGGTGCTGGCTCCTATGAGCTGGGCACTACCACGATTTACCCGAGGACGTTATGACAGCCCAAACCATGCTAAGCGCCGCGCAGGCGCTTGTCTCGCTGCTGGAAGACACCCCCGGCGCATCGCTCGATGCTGCCCGGGCGCTGTTCGAAATGCTCGAAGCGTCGCCACTGGCCACCCTGGATGCCGCCGAGGGTCAGTTTTACACGCTGCTGACGGTGAACGGTGCCGCAGAGTTCATCGCCGCCCAGGCGTCGGACGACGACATAAAGGTGCCCTTTACGCACCTGGCTTTGGGTGATGGTAACGGCCTGCCGGTCGAGCCTAAAGAGTCCATGACCGGTCTGGTGAACGAGGTTCATCGGGTCCCGATCAGCAGCATTACCCAGGACCCGGACAACGCTAACTACCTCATTCTTGAGGCAGTGGTGCCCACCAACGTGGGCGGCTGGACGGTTCGGGAAGTGTCGGCCGTGGGTGGCCGTGCGGGCAACCTGCATTTGGCGGTCGGCAATTTCCCGGACACGTACAAGCCCAAGCTGATCCAGGGCAGCGCCCGGGACATGCGGGTGCGCATGATCATTCAGGTGGGCAACGCGGCCGTGGTGAGTTTTGCCATTGACCCGTCGGTGGCTGTGGCGACAAATCAGGCCATCGTCAATGCGATGAACGAGCACTTGCTGCAGGTTAACCCCCACCCTCAATACGCGATGCTGGCGGATTTGGTGGCGCACTTGATGGCCGCTAACCCCCACCCGATGTATGCGCTGCAGGCGGATCTGAGCCAGTACGTGCATGTCGATGCCATGGAGGCGGCCCTGGCCGCCATGACGCCCAACATGGCCGAAGTCTTTTTTCGTTCAACTTTATAGGAGTCGCCGTTATGGCTAACGGACTTTACGGCCAGCTGCTACCTGCTGCGGGCGTGCTGACTAAATTGATGGCCAGCACCCCGGCGGTTGGTGTGGTGCGTCATGTGGTGATCGGGGTTTGCAATACGTCGCCAGACAGCGCGGCTTTCATTCACATTGCGGTGTCTTCGGCGGCTACTGCAGCAACTGTCCCACCTGAGGCCTACAAGTCGGCAGGCCGTCGCCTGGGGCCCGGTGATGAATACGACCGCACTATTCCGCTGAGCGTTGGCGAAAACGTGTGGGTCAAGTCGGATAAAGGGGTCGTTGCTTTCGACGCTCGTGGTTATGAGGGTAAGGCACAATGATTAATTCGGTCCCAAACACCGCTGGCAGCGCATCCGGGCTGTCGCCCTCTGGCGGCTTACAAACTCAGGTTGCGCTCAAGGCCAGCGATGTATTCGCCCTGAAAGATCCGGTGTTTGCTGACTGGAAAACCGGCGAGTGCCTCAACCTGAATTCAATGGTGACCGGCCCGGCGCTGGCGGCTGGTCCTGCCTTGAGCACCTTTACGGCTGCGGAAGGGACGTACCTTAACAATAGCAACTCCACCGCTAACGCCATGCGCTTGCCTGATGGGTCCATGCTCGTGCTTGTGGCCGCGTTGGACGGGGCAGCGCAAGCGGCCTATTACACCCTTCGTAAGTACAGCGTGAAGGGTGTTCTGCTGACTTCTATGTTGCTGGCGTCGCATATTCCCGGCAACGGTTCGACAATGCCTATGCCGACCGGGCTTTGTCTTGCTTTGCTGGACAACGGCAACTACGCAGTGTCGTACGCGTATCAGTTCAACAGCATGACTAACTGGGCGATTATCTCCCCAAACATGCAACTGCTGTTCACAGGGACCACCACCACGCAATCGACTGGAGGGTTTCATCTGCAGCCAGTGACTGGTGGCGGGTTCTTGCTTTCGTATAGCAAGGGGTTGAATCTTATTTCCGCTGCTGGGGTGGTGAGCAGTGTGTTCGCCATTGATACAAGCGGCTATTCGCTAGGGCTGCAGGATGAGCTGCTTTGTGATGGCCTGAAAGCCGATACTCCTCAAAACGCAACCCTGCTTAACTACCAGCCTGTAATCTTGCCTGCAGGCGGCTACGGATATTTCTTTTCAAGCGCCACGGGGTACTCTTTCCACAAGGTAAGCGCAGCTGGCGCGCTAGTAACATCTGTCGTTCTTGCCAGCTGGGGCGCTCAAGCTTTCTACGGCGGGCGCGCTGCACTGTCCGCTACCACCGGAAACATCGCCTGGGTGTGCAATTCCACGAATGCGGGCGGTTTTTACGGGGTTATCTCTCAAGACGGCGCGGTTGTAAAAGCCAGTGCGTCAGCCGGGATTAAGCAATACAGCACCTCAATGCGCTTGCTGGCCGACGCGGCGGGCGGATTTGTGTTGTGCACCTGGGATGGCGCGGTCTGGAATGTGCGCTGCATGTCCGCAACCGGCATCGATCTGGCAGGTTTTCCAAAGGTGCTGCTAAATGGCGCGTCCATCATCATGGCGGAAAGAACCCATGTGATGTCCTTGTCTACAGGTACGCTGTTTCTGGCGGGCATTGGCGCCGATCCGTATGGCATCAGTTACGCCTGGATCAGCACTGCCGGAGTGATCAAGACCGGTCTGCTGTACAGCTTCAAAAACGCAGGCAATAGCGCGATGGTTTTCAACGCCACCGTGATCAACGACACGGTGTATGGATTCTGCGCCACGGGCGCTGCGCAGGGCGGCGGTGTGCCTGATCTGGTGATGTTCACCGTGTCCAACACCGGGGAAGTCGTGCGTGCGCCTTATTTCCTAGGTTCGGTTGTGTATTACGAATCGCTAAAAATCGCGTTGGATTACACTGGAAAGTACCTGTACGTTGCATTTGGTCTGGGTAATCAGACCCCTGGGACGTCGATGGTCGCAACCTTCGATCTGTCCAATCTGTCGCTGGTACAGACGTACACCATTCCGTTTGCTATCCAGAACTGTCGAGTGCGCGCTTACTCTCAAGGCTTGTATTTCTTTGACCATAGCGCGGTTAACACGTCGCAATTCCCCAAGGCGACGCCGCCAACTTTCGGTGTGTTTGTGAAGCCGCGCAGCACCACTTTGGTTGGGGTTGCAGCGACTCCAGCCGCCAAGGGTGACGTTTTTCCGGTCGAGTCCAAAGGCTTGTTTTCGCTCTCCGACGCCTGGAAGTCGGTGGCGCAGACGTTCGATCAAAGTGTCAGCAATCCCCCGGGTAATTCCGGGAGTATCAATAACAGCCTTATCAACTTGAAAGGGTTTTAACATGCCTTTGCTTCGCGCCAAAGATGGCACAACGTATCATTACCAGACCATTCGAGAGCACGGTAATAGCATCAGCCTGGATGGAATTACTTTTCTCTCTGGCTCGCTGTCGGATTACACGATAGTTGATCAGACCTATCTAACCCGTATGACCGTGCTGGCTTACCGCTCGCGTTTTACTGCGGCGGAAAAGGTCGCGATTGAAATGGCATCGCTCGATGATCCATCGGCGCCGATGGCGGCGCGACAGAAGGCCGCCGAGGTGCGGGTTTACCTGCAGGATCTGGCGTCTGCCAAGTTCATTGACCCGGCCGACGAAGCAACCCGGGGCGGCGCGCTGTATCTGGAAGCGGCAGGCCTGCTGGTCGAAGGCCGCGCCCTGGAGATCCTTGACGCGCCGATTCAGGACAAAGAACGCATCTAAACCTGCCAGCACGACCACCAGCGCCCCGCATTGTCGGGGCGTGGTCGTTTCTGGCGTCTGGAGAAAGAGAAGTGAAGAAACGCTTCGGTTTGTTTCTGTTGTTGTTCCCCAGTCTGCTGGCCGCGTTGTTGGGGCTGCTCTGGATGCTGGGCGCAGTGTTCGGCGCCAGTGATCGAGGTCGCAACCTGGCTGTGTCGTTTGACCAGCTGGCTAATACGGCTTTTGGTGGAGACGTGGACGAGACGATCAGTTCCAGGGCGGGCAAGGCTGCGCGCAAGGGCAAGCCCTGGGCCTGTGTGCTGTGCAAGGCCCTGGCGTGGTTCGACCCTGATCACTGTGAAAAAAGTATCGAGCCGGATCGTGGTAAGTCCCTGACCTGACCCTGCAGCGTTACGCGTAACGCAAACCCGATTTATCCGAAGCCCGCCTTGTGCGGGTTTTTTCGTTTCTGGAGAGCGCCTTATGGCTGGTACAAGTTTCTTTCACGGTGTGACCACTTCCCTTGTGCAAGGTGGTGCGCGAACTATTTCGGTGCCGTCGTCCTCGATCATCGGTCTGGTGGCCGAGCGGTCCCAGGGCTGGGCGGCTGAGGCCAACCCGGGCAATGTTGCCCCGGGCGTGCCGGTCATGCTGACCACTGAGCGCGAAGCCATTGCCGCGTTTGGCGAAAACTCGCCCATCACCCGTGCTGCACAGGCGATCTACACCCGCGCCAAGGCAGTGATCGTGGCGATTTCACTGGCGCCGCTGGCCGACGCGGCCGCGATGACCTCGGCGGTGATCGGTGGCGTCAGGGCCGATGGCACCCGCACCGGCCTGCAGGGCCTGCTCGATGGTAAAAGCCTGTTCAACGCTCAGCCGCGGCTGTTGATTGCCCCGGGGCATTCTTCGAAAGTCGCGGTGGCGACCGCTATGGATGCGCTGGCTGAAAAGCTCGGCGGTCTCGCCATTATTGACGGGCCGAACACCACCGACGAGGCCGCCATGGCCTACGCCGAGGGTTTCGGCGGCAAGCGTCTGTTCATGGTCGACCCGGGCGTGAAGTACTGGGACACCGCTGCAAACGCGGACGTGAACGCCCCGGCGTCGGCCTGGGTGGCGGGCTTGTTCGCCTGGACGGACGCGACCTTCGGGTTTTGGGCGTCGCCGTCCAACAAGGAATTTGTCGGCGTCACCGGCACCACTCGCCCGGTGGAATTCAACGACGGTGATCCGACCTGCCGGGCCAACCTGCTCAACAACGCAAAAATCGCGACGATCATCCGTGACGACGGGTTCCGCCTGTGGGGCAACCGCACGCTGTCCAGCGATTCGAAGTGGGCGTTCGTCACCCGCGTTCGGACCATGGACATGGTTATGGCGGCGCTGCTCTACGGCATGAAGCCGTATGTAGATCTGCCCATCACCAAGGGCATGGTCAAGGACGTGCTGGAGAGCCTGAACGGCTTTATGCGCGACCTGCGCGCCCAGGGTGCGGTGATCAACTACGAGGTGTACGTCGACACCGAGCGCAACACCGCGACCCAGCTGGAGCAGGGCAAGATTTATTTCGGTGTTCACTTCACCGATTCGCCGCCTGCTGAAAACCCGGTCTTTCTTGTCGATGTTTCGAACAAGTGGATCACCGATGTTCTCGACACTCGTTCGTAAGGGGCTGATCCATGATTCCTGAAGTGCTTTTCAATACCCACCTGTTCGTCGGCGGCACCAGCTTTAGGGGCGACGTGCCCAGCCTGACGCTGCCTAAATTCAAACTCAAGGTTGAGCCGTTCCGTGCAGGCGGCATGGACGCCGAAATTGACATGGACATGGGCCTGGAAAAGCTGGACGCCGCCTTTGTCACTACGGGCGTGCGTAAAGAGTCCATGACCAAGTTCGGTCTGGTGGACGGCAATTCGTTCACCGGCGCCTTTCGCGGCGCGTTCAAGGGGCAGGGCGGCAAGATCACTGCCGTTGTGGCCACCATTCGCGGCCTGCTGACCGAGCTGGACCCGGGTGACTGGGTGGTGGGGACCAAGGCCGAATTCAAGTACGCCGTGAACTGCACCTACTACAAGTTGGAAGTGGATGGCCAAGTCTGGTTCGAGTTTGATCCGGTGAACGGTATTCGCATCGTCGACGGTGTGGACCAACTGGCAGAAATGCGCAACGCCCTGGCCCTGTAAGGATTAAGACCATGAAACAAGTAGCAGCCCTGCCGAAGTGGATCTTTCTGACCGAACTCGGCGCCGTTATCACGCTTTCTGCCCCGGGCACATTCAGTGGCGCCCAGGCTGACACCTTGACCATGCGTGACCCGTCGATCAAGGAGTACCGCGACAACGACGCGGAATACAAGAACGAAGAAGAAGCGGAATTGCACCTGTTCAGCGACCTGTGCGGTGTGCATCACACGGACCTGACGGCTTTGAAGGTACGAGACTTTCGTCGCCTGCAGCGCGCTTATACGCTGCTGGTCGACGAGCCAGTCGAGGAATCCCCTGATTGGCTGGTGATGACGCCCGAGCATGCGGTTATCACGCTGACCAAGCCGAGCACCGTTTGCGGGATGCAGGCAGACAAAATCACCCTGCGCTCTCCGACGATCAAGGAGACCCGCGACTGCACGGCGAAGTACCCGACCGATCAGAACGCCTCGGAAATGATGCTCTATTCGGGCTTGTGTGCGGCGCAGCAATCCGAGTTGGAGGGTCTTTCCGTGAAAGATTATGTGCGCCTGCAGCGTGGTTATTTTCGTCTGGTTGATGAGGAATAACCTCAACTTCGAAGCGCAGAAGCGTGCGGCACGGCGTCTGGCAAAGGTCACGGGGTTCACCCTGGCTGAGCTGGAGTCGATGCCGTTTTATGAGCTGGAGTGGTGGCTCAAGGATGACGAGCCGCCCCCGGGCTAACGGGGTAGCGACATGGCGAACGGTTTAGCCCTCGGGCTGGTGATCGGCGGCGCAGTCAGCGCTTCGGTCGGTAAGGCGTTCAACGACGTGGAGGGGCGCATAAAGCGCCTCGACAACGCGGGCGCCAAGGCCAAGGTCCTGCAGTCGGTTGTCGGTGAGACCAAGCGCCTGCAGGAAGAGTGGCGCAAGGCGCACGCCCAGGGATCTGCCACGGCCGATGGCTTGCGGCGCAAGCTGGAAACCAACCTTGACGTGTTGCGGCGTCAGGGTGTGCAGGTCAACAACCTGGGCAAAGCCTATCAGCGGCTGGGTCGGGAAATGCGCGCCGCTGAACTCAAGTCATTGGGTCAGGCGCAGATTCGCCAAGGTGGCCAAGGGCTGCGCAATGTGGGGCAGGGCATGGCGGTGGGTGCCGCTGCCATTGTTGCGCCTGCCAAGATCAGCGCCGATTACAACGCGATCATTCGTGACATCGCGATCAAAGCGGGCATTGCCAACCAGCCGCAAGAGGCGCAAGTCTCGCAAAAGATCATCGAGACATCGCTTGATACCGGCATGGGCCGCAATGACGTAGCGGATCTGGTCAACGGTCTGGTAGGCGCGGGCATGGAACTGACCAAGGCGATGGAATACGCGCCGGTCGCGGCCAAGTTCGTGGTGGGTCAGGGTGCTGAGGGCACCGACACCGCCAAGATGATTATGGCGATGGGGCAGAACGCCAAAATCACCGACCCCAAGCAGCTGGAAAAGGCTCTTGAGGCCGTGGCGTACCAAGGGCAGGCGGGCAGCTTTGAAGCCAGCGACATGGCCAAATGGTTCCCCGAACTGCTGGCGGGCATGGGTAAGTTGGGTATCACCGGCAACGATTCGGTGGCCCAGCTGGGCGCCATGCTGCAAGTCCAGATGAAAACGGCCGGCAGTAGTGACGAGGCGGCCAACAACCTCAAAAACTGGATGGAGAAAATCGGTTCCGAGGACGTGGTTAAGTCGTACAAGGACGCTGGGATTGACTATCAAAAGTCGATGAACACCGGCCTGCAGAAAGGCAAGTCCACGCTGGAAACCAGCTTTGCCCTGGCGCAAAAGTACGTCGAAGCGACGGACCCGGAGAAGGCCAAAGTCATGGCCGAATCCATGGCGAAGATCAGCAAGGAAGCTGACCCCGCCAAGGCCAAGGAAATGATGACCGCCCTAGAGCAAGCCTTGCGCACGGGTGATTTGTTTGCCGACATGCAGGTTAAGGCCGCGCTTACGGCTTACATGCAGAACAAGGCCCTGTACGAGCAGCTGAAAAAGGACTCGGGCAGCGCCAAGGGCATCTTGGATAAGAACCTGGGCGAGCGCCGCGAAACCTCGGCGCAAAAGTGGATCGAGGCCGGTAACGGTTCAAACGATGCGTTGCGCAGCGTTGGCGATGCACTGCAGCCCGTTACCGATGCCGTGGCCACGCAAATTACTGCAGTAGCGCGCAGCCTCGGCGGCCTGGCTGACGAGTCGCCGCGTGTGGTCGGTGCGGTGGTGGCGGTGGTTGGCGCGGTTGCGGGTTTGGCTGCGCTTTACAGCACGGTCAAGGTGCTGCGCGGCGTCATGAACATCGGGCGCGGCACGCTGATGGGAAATCCCAACCTTGTACAAAAGGTCCACGTCGTCAACAGCCCAGGTATCGGGGGCGGTTCGGGTGGCTCCGGTGGCTCGGGTGGATCTGCAGGAAAGGGCGGCAAGGCGGGCGAGAGCAATGTCCGGGGGCGCCGTCGCTGGTGGGGCGGTCGTGACCGCACGCCTGCGCCGGTCAGTGCGGCGCCTGAGGCCCCCAAGCCGCGTATGCGGGTTTACTCGGGTGGCGGTGCTGTACCGGCTCAACCCGGCAAGTTAAGCGGCTGGAAGCCCCCGACCAGCGCGCCGAGCGCGGGCACGGCTATGTCCCTGGCTCCCAAGGCTCCGGCCGTGCGGCGGATCAGCACGGGCGGGGAAGTGCGTGGCTCGTTGCCCGGTGAGCTGTTCAACGCCGGTCTCAAGGTCCGTGACGTGTACAACAACGCCAAGACCAAGGACGAAAAGGCCGAGGGTTACGGCGAAGCGGCAGGCACGGCAGCTGGCGCGCTGGCCGGTGCTGCAGCGGGCGCGGCCATTGGGTCGGTGGTGCCGATCATTGGTACGGCCATCGGTGGCGCTATCGGCGCTTACCTGGGCAGCACCGGGGGCGGTGCGCTGGGCGGTTACGCGGGCAAGGAGCTGTTTGGCAGTTCGGGCCTGGCTAAAGCGGCGCCGATCACCCCCATGCTCATGCAGCCCCGGCCGGGGCCGGTCGTGCCCACGTTGGGCGGGTTTGCCTCTGCTTTCCAGCCGGGCGTTACGGGTAACGGCGGCGTAATGGCCGAGCTGATGAAAAAGCCGGATGCGCAAAGCCCTGCCGTTTCGCTTCTGGCTCCGGCCAAGCCTGCGCCGTTGGTGGAGCCAGCCCGGGTGGAGCAGAGCAACACCTTTGCTCCGGTCTTTCAAATTACCGTCCAGGGCGATGCCAAGGACCCGCAACAGCTGGTTAACCAGATGATGCCGGAGATCCAGCGCGTGCTCGATGACATGGCCCGGCAAACGTCGCGGCGCAGCATGTCCGACGAATCACACAGCTAAGGAGGCGTATGGAATACCTGGACAAGCTGCAGTCGGGTTTGAAGTATCTGGTCGAGGCCGGGCAGGCCGGACGCGACAACGCCGGGGCCGTGCTCGGGCCGGTCAATGGTGCGATCAGTGAAATCAGTAGCGCCACGGACGTGCTTGAAGGGATTCCCTTTGTGGGACCTGCCATGGGCGCCAAGATCAACCGCGTCATGGGTGCCATCGGTAACGCGCAAAGCCGGGTCAATCAGGTGGTGGGCACTTATGACCGGGCGACGCGGGCTTACGAGGCGCTGAACGAAGGCGTGGGCAAGCTGGGGGCGCAATACGACCGGGCCAAGGCCGTGGCAGGCAAGCTGATTGCCAAGACCAGCCCGGAAGTTGAAACAGTGGTGCCTACGGCGGCGCTGGCGCCCAGCACCACCCCGGCGCCTGAGGCGGTGGGGGCTTCCCCACACTTAATGATCCTGACGCCGCTGGCCACCAGTGGCGAGCCGTTCTACTTCAACCTCAATACAGCGGCCTATGACAACCTGCAGCGCTCGACAGCTTACCGTTGGGCCAGTCAGGAACGGTTGGGCCGTCGACCGGCGCAACAGGCGGTCGGCATGGGTGACGAGAAAATCACCCTGCGCGGGGTGATCTTCACCGGGTTCAAGGGCGGCTTGAAGCAACTCGACAAAATCCGCCTGATTGGCCAGCAGCTGGCGCCGCTGAGTCTGACCACCGGTTATGGTCTGGTGCTGGGTCATTGGTGCCTAGCCACCGTTACCGAAGAGCAAACCGGACTGCTGCAGGGCGGTATCCCGCGCAAGCAATCTTTTAGCCTGGAGTTCGTGCGCTATGGCGACGATATGCAGAACGTCTGACGGCGACCTGTTGGACACCCTTTGCAATAACTACTACGGGCATCTTCGCGGCACGGTGGAGGCCGTGCTGGAGGCCAACGAGGGGCTGGGGCGTCAGCCGCAACCCTTCGTTTCTGGCCTGCGCATTGTGCTACCTGACATTGTTGAAACTGTGGACGCCACGGTCCAGCTCTGGAGCTGATCCCTGCCTGACTCTCATTCCTTGTATCCACGGGCTCCGGTGCAAAGAATTCGGGGTTTTGGTTTCCTGAGCACTGTCAAATCGCATGCTTATGAATTTGCCCCGCGGCACTGTTGCCAGTTAATAGCCAATCATTCCTGACCCGGATGCTGACTTGCGCTATAGATGGGTAGGTAGGAATTCGGATGTTCCTTCCCCGCGCATATGGAGATGTGTGATGCCGCAAATATTTGATGTGAATAGCTACTGCCAAAACCTCAGTAAAAGTGACGTGCTCAGCGCCAGGCTCATTGGATGGACAGGCAGATGGTCCCTTTGTGGAAGTTTCGTCCTCTGCTGCCAGTGTCTGCGCATTCAGACCGTCGATGACGCCAGTCAGCCTTTTAAACACCTCAAAGGTTGTTCCGCCTCTGGGATAGGCCGCTACCCCTGGCAAGAGCTCAGAGAGGTGATAGGCGCAGTTGCTACCCTCTCTGACCAGAGCGATCAGAAAAGCTGATAACCACTTACTCATAACGATTCACCCAAGCCCGCCTTGTACGTAATGCTGTTCATTTAATCCGTAACACGATGGGTTGGGACCATCGAGGGTACAGCGAAGACTAATAAAAACGCCGCTATCCCAAGCAGGGGTAAAGCGGCGTTTTTCTTTGGTGAACAGCATTGCCCCGCAGTGCGGGTTTCCTCTCTGGAGTTTCCCTGTGAAGCCATTACACCGAATCATTGCCGATGGGGTGGACATCACCCGGCTGATTAATGATCGGCTTATCTCCGCGCGAACGATCGACAAACCCGGGATCGATGCGGACGACTTCGAGTTGCGTATCGATGACCGTGACGGCGCCGTGGCGCTACCCGCCCGCGGCGCGAAAATGGCCGTGTACCTGGGCTGGGAAAGCGACAAACTGACTCTGCTTGGTCGCTACACCGTCGACGAGGTGGAGCTCTCCGGCCCGCCTGCCACCATCGTCATTCGCAGCAAGTCCAGCGACACGCGCAGCGCGGCCAAAACCACGCGCAGCGGCAGCTGGGAAGGCGTCACGCTGGCCAGCATCGTGGCCGACATCGCCCGGCGTAACGGCTGGGTCCCGGAGTGCCCGGTGGATACCGTTGTGGAGCGGGCCGATCAGTTGGGCGAGTCGGATCTAAACTTCATCACTCGTTTAGCGAAGCAATACGACTGCACGGCCAAGGTGGCAGACGGCAAGCTTTTGGTGTTGCCGCGTGACGCTGGAAATAGCGCCACCGGTAAAACATTGCCACTGGTGGTTATTAAAAGAAGCGATGTCAGCCGTTATCAATTTCGTTTTGGTGATGACTCGGTTAAAAAAGCCACGCGTGCCGCTTATCAGGATGACAAGGGCGAGCTGGTTACGGTGGACGTGGATAACGATAGCACCGCTGGTTTGCCGCCCGTTCACACCGACCGGCACATACACGCGAACAAATCAGCAGCAGAGGCTGCTGCCAAGGCTCGGCTTGCGGGCTTCAATCGTTCCACTGCTGGCGTGCGGTTGGAAATGAGCGGCCGCACTGACGTATTTGCTGAGTCGCCCATTAGCGCACAGGGCTTCAAAGAAGGCGCTGATGGAAAATACCTGGCCGAATCCGTTGAGCAACTATGGAGTCAGTCTGGGTGGACCACTACGGTGGAGTGCAATGCCGGGAATAAAGGCAAGGCAGACGCCAAGGGCAAGAAAAAGAAAAAGCCATTGAAAGTCGTACAGGTCGACTAACTCACCCCACTTCACCAATGACCGCCTCAAGGCGGTTTTTTTTCGTCTGGAGAAAAGCATGACCGTTACCGTTACCGTTACCGAAGACGACCGCGACATCCTTGCCCGCACTTTGTGGGGCGAGGCCCGTGGTGAAGGTTTAGCAGGACAAATCGCAGTGGCCTGGTCGATCCGCAATCGCGTCGAGATGGATCTGAACAACGACGGCAAACCCGATTGGTGGGGCGAGGGCTACGCCGCTGTCTGCCAGAAGGCCTGGCAGTTCAGCTGCTGGAACAAGAGCGATCCGAACTACCCGTTCCTCATCGGCGCAAAACCGATCCCTTTCCGCGAGTTCGCCCAGGTCCGTATCGCTGCTGATCAGGTAATTGACAGTAAACAGCCAGACCCCACCGGCGGTGCAACACATTATTACGCAACCACCATGGCGAAAGCGCCGGATTGGGCAGCCAAGGCAAAACAGACATTGAAGCTGGGCCACCACGTTTTTTTCAAGGCTGTGCCATGACGGCCGTTTTTAAGTTGGTCCCTGTTTGGGTGTGGGTGTTGCTGGTGCTCTTGGCATCCGTCGTCTACCTGGCGTTGCGTCTAGACAGTGTGAAAGGCACTCGTGATGGCCTGGTGGCCGAGCGGGATGCTGAGCGGGAGAGAGTTGGGCAGCTCACTGCTGCCAATGAATCACGAAAGAAAACTCAGAAGCTGCTACTCGATCTCGACACGCAGCACAGCCAGGAACAGGCCAAAGCAGATGCACAAAATAAACCCATGCTTAATGCTGTCGCTACTGGCACTCAGCGCGTGTACGTCAAAGCCAGTTGTCCCGCTACCGATCTGCGAGCCACCACAAGCTCCACCGGCCAGTCTGATGAAGAAGGTCGAGCCGAACTTGACCCAGCGACTGCAGAAAGAATTCTCCATGCCGGTGTCGACGGAGACGATGCCATCCGGCAACTGAGTGCGTTGCAGATATATGTCAGAACGGTTTGCCTCGGGCAGTCCGAGTAATAAAAGGAGCGATCAGCCTGGATGCGTCAACATCCAGGCTGAACGCCGAATCCGCAGCCCTTTCCTGCAAATCCAGCCAAGACTCCCGCTTCGTGCACAAAGCGGAGCGGAGTCTAGCAACTGTTCATCCATACAGTAAAGGTTTGCGATCATGTCTAGTCCAATCGTTCCATGGATGGGCGGCAAACGCCGCCTGGCCGACCGTCTTATTCCACTTTTCCCACCCCACGAATGCTACGTTGAAGTGTTCGCAGGCGGTGCGGCCTTATATTTCATGCGCCCCCAGGCTGCTCCTGTTGAAGTCCTCAACGACATCAACGGCGAGCTGGTCAGCTTGTACCGGGTAGTGCAGAACCATCTTGAAGAGTTCGTGCGCCAGTTCAAATGGGCGCTCAGCTCCCGGCAGATCTTCGAATGGCAGAAGATAACTCGCCCGGAAACCCTCACTGATATTCAGCGCGCTGCTCGTTTTTTCTATCTGCAGCACCATGCTTTTGCGGGCAAGGTCAGCGGGCAAACGTTCGGCACTGCTACCACCGGCCCTGCCATCAACCTGTTGCGGATCGAGGAAAACCTATCAGCGGCATGGCAGCGGCTTGCTGGCACCTACGTGGAGAACCTGCCCTGGCTTGAGTGCGCTGAGCGTTACGACCGTGCGCATACGTTCCATTACATGGATCCCCCCTATTGGAAAACTGCTGGCTACGGCGTCGAGTTTCCGTTTGAAAACTACCAGTGCATGGCTGATTTCATGCGCCGATGTAAAGGCAAGGTTATGGTCAGCATCAACGACCATCCTGATATTCGCCAAGTATTCTCTGGCTTCCATTTTGAAACCCTTGATATACGTTACAGTACCAAAAACCATCGCGGCGGGGGATCGGATGCATCAAGCGAGCTCATCATTATGAACTGGTCCCCTGACGGGTTAGGCGGATTATTCTAAAACCGTTTTCCTAAACGACGGCGCGTGTCATGCTGCTAGCTGAGGGTCTTGACAACATAGGAGGGAATGCGTGGCTGATAACCTAGTTACATTCAAGTATATGGACGCAGAGCGAGCGATAGAGCGGCTGTCATCTGGGGAACTATACTTCGCTCTGCCGCGGCAGCTGAATGATTCGCTTGAGGTGAAATTCAGCCACGCTTCCACTGCTGACGAAATGCAGGCCACATGTGACGCGTTTTCGACCATTAGCATCGCTAAGGGGGGGGCAGCATGGAGCCTTCAGCCGGATAGCGCTGCTGATCTCGAAGAGGTTGAGCGAGTTATCAACTTAAATAATGAGAGATTTACAGCGCAGATCAGCGGGGTCGGTATATTTGCTACCGGCGGTAGAGCTGATCATCAAGCAATGTGGGCGTACTATGCAGATGAATGTAAGGGCGTCTGCTTTGAATTGGAGTGGGGTAGTGAAGTAATAGTTGAGCATGGGCTCCTCTTTCGCAATGTTAACTATATGTCTGGCCCCAGAATAATTAACAAGTCGGATGATCTCGCTGCCGCCCTCGTCGAATTATCGCGCCAGAATCCTGATGCAGATATAGAAGCGATTATGAACATGTCTTATGAGGAAGGTTTTCGCCGATACGTTGGGTTTTCGCTTTCTGCCAGAGTCGCATCGATCAAACATACGGATTGGGAGCATGAAAAGGAAATTAGGGTGCTCTCACCAACTGCCCGCGCTCTGCCGATACTGGGAAGTGTCCTCAAGGCTGTGCATATAGTTGGGTACGGCTGTGAACGCTTCTCTGAAATTTACGGTTTGCTTGTGGAGAAATACCCTGACGTTAAAGTGATTCAGTGGAAGTTTGATCATGGTGAGTTCTCATCGATTGGGCACGAGCTTTCAATTACCCTAGCACCTGTTTCCAATGGCGATGCTGATGCTGAGAAAATGCACTCCGGGGATTAGTCGATCGGGCTGATCAGTTCTGGCCCTCTATTGCGAACGCTGCCAACGGCCTTGCTTACACGGTACCACTCGAAATCCTTGGCTGGCCGGCAGCAATCCTTGGCGATCTCTTCCGCACGAACTGGTGATAGCTCAGGGTCCAGCCATTCGTTGGCATGCTCCGGCGTAAGTACAAGCGGTCGCCGGTCGTGAATGTCCACCATCCCCTGATCACTTGCTGCAGTGATGATCACAAACCCGTCCTCGTCTCCCGGTTCAAGCCCGGGCGTCACCTGTGCCAGGGCTCCGTAAAACATTGGTGCCGGGCTCTTCAATCGAATGAAGTAGGGCTGCTTGACCTTCGGGTCGTCCAGATCCTTCACCCATTCAAACCAGCCATTCGCTGGTGCGATCACCCGGCCATTCGGCCACAGCTGCTTG
Source organism: Pseudomonas viridiflava (assembly GCF_900601905.1). GTDB lineage: Bacteria > Pseudomonadota > Gammaproteobacteria > Pseudomonadales > Pseudomonadaceae > Aquipseudomonas. The sequence goes on along the minus strand of NZ_UWFA01000416.1, from coordinate 868,082 downwards.
AAAAACTTACCTGTTGTCACTGTCTCGACCCGCGCATTGATCGGGTCAGGCCTTTTCCCCTTCGCCCAGAATGGCGACCATCCCCAGCGGATCTTATCAATGCTCAGGCCATCCATCGTGCTGCGGATGATCTGCACCTTGGTCGTGGGCGCAACGTTGTAGCGCTCAATCGGCCACTCGTCGTAACCGTTGATCACGATCTGTTTGGAGCCCAGCTCTTTCAGGTAGTAATCCATTGCCTCGTAAATCGAGTAGCGTCCGCACATGATGTCACCCGTCGATATTTCCTACATATGAGATTGACCGCAAGCAGCCGAAATCGTTAACTGTACGTTCATACAGTATTTAGCGCTAGGTTAGCATTATGACCGTCACCATCCTTGGCCCGCTCTCGACAGGGGGCGAAAAGCTCCCTCTTTACTCATTCCATGTGCCTGCAGGCTTTCCATCGCCTGCCGCCGATCACATCGAAAAGCACATCTCCTTGGACGAGCTGTTCGACATTCGGGCGCCGCATGTGTACTTGGTTAAGATCGATGGCGACAGCATGCAGGGTGCTGGGATCTACAGCGGCGACCTCGTAATTGTCGACCGCAGCCTATATGCCGAGCACGGTGACATCGTCATTGCGGCGCTCAATTCCGAGCCCGTATGCAAGCGCCTGCACATGCGCGATAACTCATTCATCCTGCAATCTGAAAACAGCAAATACCCTCCGCGCCACGTGATGGAAGGCGACGAACTGTTAATCTGGGGCGTTGTGAAATACAGCGTGCGCGATCATGACAAGTCGTGACCCCGTCTTTGCATTGATTGACTGCAACAGCTTCTACGCAAGCTGTGAGCGCGTCTTTCGGCCGGACCTTGCCAAAACTCCCATCGTGGTGCTGTCGAATAATGACGGCTGCGTCATTGCGCGAAGCTACGACGCTAAAGAGTTCGTGAAGATGGGTGCGCCGTATTTTCAGATAAAGGACGTCCTGCGTCAGAACGGGGTCGTGGCGTTCAGCAGCAACTACGCACTGTACGGCGACATCAGCGAGCGAGTCATGACAGTAATTGAGTCCATGGTTCCGGCTGTTGAGGTCTACAGCATTGATGAGGCCTTCGCCGATCTGACCGGCATGACCGGGGACCTGACCGCGTTTGGCCGAACAATCCGAACCGCTGTGCACCGATCAACCGGCATCCCGGTCGGCGTCGGCATCGGTCCCACCAAAACCTTGGCCAAGCTGGCGAACCACACCGCCAAACGCCTGCAGTCCTACACGGGCGGCGTCGTTGATCTATGTGACTCGCACAAGCGTGCTTGGGTACTGCGCAATACCGCCGCGTCCGAGGTGTGGGGCGTTGGACGAAAGATGAAAGCCCACCTTGAAGCCATGAACATCCGTTCCGCGATGGATTTGGCCACAGCAGACCCAACCATGCTTGGGAAGAAATTCAGCGTTGTGATCGAGAAGACAGTCCGCGAACTCTCGGGGCTTAGCTGCCTGGAGCTGGGCGAGGCCGCACCGCCCAAGCAGGAGATTTGCTCGAGCCGGATGTTTGGTAAGCGCCTGACAACCATAGAGCCCATAAAGGAAGCGGTCGCGAGCTATGTCCAGCGCGCAGCTGAAAAACTCCGCGCCCAAAACTCACTGTGCAAGAAAATCCGGGTCAGTATCCGTACCGGCATGTTCAACCCCGAGGAGGCGAAGTACGCCAATGGTGCCCTGGTAGAGCTGCCGTATCCCACCAATGATGTGCGGCTGATGACCAAGGCTGCAACTGAAGCGGTCAACCGGCTGTTCCGGCCCGGGTTCAAATACAGCAAGGCTGAAGTGTTGCTGCTGGATCTGCGACAACCTGGAGAGTTTACGGATGATCTGTTTGCCGCGAATCAGCCGGTGGCTGCCGATAAGGTGATGGGCGTCCTGGATGAAGTTAATGAGAAGTGGGGTAGGGGGACGCTGCGGTGTGGAAGTGTGCCCAGTGATCCTGAATGGGCGATGCGTCGAGAAATGATGAGTCAGAGCTATACCACCAAATTGCATCAGTTGTGGGTTGTGAAGTGCAAGTGAATATTGCAACGGAAAGCGTACCCATATTTACGGGTCGATATCTTATTTAAGATAAATGCTAATGCTTCTATAACGGGCGGATGGTTCAAGCCTTGCTCGGCCACCCGCGATATATATAGTGCTGTTAGGTATTTTTAGGCGTGTGCGTTTTGTGGGTCAGCAAGTGCCAGGTATCCGCAAGCATCTGCCCTTGTCTGTTATCGCTTGCCTCCATGAACATATAACGGCCTTTTTTTCCAGCTAGACCAAAAAATTCTTGGTAAAGCTCTTCCGCAGAGTTTTGAGAAATTACGTAAAATACATGAGGCATATCATATCGCCACGTAACGACCGTGGACATTTTATTCAAATACGAAACTATTTCGTCTTTGGTGCCAGTCAGTGTTGAATGTATGAAGAGATAAGATTTTTTCATTGGTCTCTCCCTTGATGATTGCCACCCAGTGTTCTGAGGTCTGGGTTGCTTTCAGTAAGTAGGTCGTCAACTGCTGAGGGGCGCGTTTCCCCTTTCTGCTGGGCTAGTTCTATTGTACGTTTCTTAAGCTGAAAATCTTCCGACTGAAGTTTGTCACGGTCAAAAAAAAGAAGAAATAAGAAGCCGAACATTGCAACGACTATTGGCGCGCAGCCAACAATTGACACCCAGCTCGGTTGTGATGGATTCCACGCTCCAGAGGCTAATGTGGGGATTGATACTAGTGCACACAACCACAGAATGGGATTGAGAGCGCTTTTTACCCGTAGCCTGCCACCTGAATCTACAGCTTTGGCAAAAATCTGTTCCTTGATGTGTTCGCTCATGTTGATACCTACCATGATTTGTCGAAATAGCAGCGCTAATGCGTGGTGCCGACTTTCTCTCGGCCCAGTGTGACAAGATCCTTCCGCCAAAAAACGGTAGCTAGGAGCCGCGTGAAGCCCGCGCCAAAAAAATGGCAATAAGTCATGGCCCCGAATCACCCATTCCTCGTAGCAAGGTGCGCGGCATTTGCCATCTTTATCAGCTCGACACTTCGGTCCAATTCAAATATTGCGCCCGCCCATTACGCCACAATTACGCCAGGCGAAAAAAAAGGCCTTGATAATCAAGGCCTTTCTTCATTGTGCTGGTGCCCCGAGGGATAACCATCAAGGCGTGTTAGGAATCTTGACTAAGCCAAAGAAGGAAGTCAAGCGCGACCAAAAGTAGATCGCGCTGCGACGCTATCATAACTGGCTTCTTCGATTATTAGGGTGCTGGTGGTACAAAAGTGGTACGGAAAATGTGTGGTGGGCTTGTAAGCCTTCATCTATGGGCCTGTAGCGAATAATCCTTCCAATCCATCATCGGCGCGACGGAGAAGCGGCGGGAGGGCTCGGGGCTTGTATTTGAAGGGTTTGAAGCAGCTTTAGTGTGCATTTCGGTCCGCGTACTTTGTATCATTTGCAGGTGGTGGTTCTATGTGGTTGCTACGGCAACTCACTGAGGCCTGATCACCGGCTTGATGCGCTGAAGTCGATGAGGCGTGCAAGTCTATCAAGTACGTAAGGCCGACGCGCTAGGCAATGGCATCTCATCTTCCAAACCCCCTTGACCTCAACCTAACCCAAGGTCTGACACTGCCCGCTCTTTCACTTGGAGCATCCCCATGACCGAATCCATTCGCGCAACCGCATTTCAGCTCTCCAACCCCCAAGGTCTTTACGATCCGAGCCCTAACGGCTATTCCCACGTGGCTGAGTTGCAGCCCCACGCGCGGCTTTTGTTTGTGGCCGGGCAGGGAGGTGAAGATGCTCAGGGGCAGCTTTCACCTGATTTCGCCGAGCAGGCGCGGCAGGCGCTGGCCAATCTTGGGACGGCGCTGGCATCCAGTGGCGCCGGTTATGCCGATGTGTTCAAGCTCACGTTGCTGATCGTCGACCATGACCAGGCCAAACTATGCAGCTGGGTCGAGGCCCTTGATGCGGCGTGGGGGAGTGGCATGAAGCCGGTCTGTACGTTGATTCCGGTGCCTTGCCTGGCGTTGAGCGGGATGCAGATTGAAATCGATGCCGTTGCGGCTCTGGCCTGACCTCGCTGTATCCCGGGAAAGCAGGGGATCTGTGTCTGTTGGCTTTATTTTCAGCTTGGTACTGTCCGCTTTCCCCACATTTGGATAGCAATCATGGATCTGACAGGCGTCGCATTTGGTACCACTGACTGGTCGGCAATCGAGCCGGTCGAGCATGCGGGCGAGACCGGCACGGCCTATTGGCGGACGTGTCAGTTCGGCACCACGCGGGTGCGAATGGTGGAATACAGCGCCGGCTATCTGGCTGATCACTGGTGCTGGAGAGGTCATGTGCTGTTGTGCCTGGAAGGCGAGTTGCACACTGAACTGGAAGATGGTCGTCAGTTCGTGCTGACTCCCGGGATGAGCTATCAGGTCGGCACTGACGCGCAAGGGCACCGCTCGTTTACTGCCATTGGCGCGAAACTGTTTGTGGTGGATTGAAACCTGCCGCCTCTGCGCAGCGCCCGCTAAGAGCACCACGCGAGAAACGGCGGAATTCCGTCAGCGCTTAGCGATTACGCGTCACTCTCCACACTGTATTCGCCAGGTCGTCGGCGATGATCAGCGCGCCCCGAGGGTCAACCGTCACGCCGACAGGTCGGCCACGCGTCTTGCCATCGGTGCCCCTAAAGCCGGTCGCGAAGTCTACCGGCTCACCCGCCGGGCGGCCGTCAGTAAATGGCACGAAGATCACCTTGTAGCCCACTGGGTTGTCCCGGTTCCAGCTGCCGTGCTCGCCGACAAACGCACCATTGGCAAATTTGTCGCCCATGGCCGGGATGGAGAAGTCCACGCCCAGCGCAGCGACGTGAGAGCCCAGGCTGTAATCGGGTTTGATCGCGGCGGCGACTTTGGCCGGGTTCTGCGGTTGCGCCCGGATGTCCACGTTCTGGCCCCAGTAGCTGTACGGCCAGCCATAAAACGCGCCTTCGCGCACTGACGTCAGATAGTCGGGGACCAGATCCGGACCCAATTCGTCGCGCTCATTGACCACGGTCCATAGCTGGCCGGTTTCTGGCTGGATCGTCAGCGCCGTCGGGTTGCGCAAGCCGGTTGCGTAAGGCTTGTGAGCACCGGTTTCGGCGTCGATCTGCCAGACCATGGCCCGATCGATCTCGACTTCCATGCCGCGCTCGGTCACGTTGCTGTTGGAGCCGATACCGACGAACAGCGAGCGTCCATCCGGGCTGATGGTCAGCGCCTTGGTCCAGTGATGGTTGATGGCCGCAGGCAGGTCAGTGATCCTGGTCGGTGCGCCGCTGGCTTTGGTTTGGCCCTCTTCATAATCGAAACGCACCAGCGCATCCTGATTGGCGACGTACAGTTTGCCGTCGGCAAATGCCAGGCCGTAGGGCGCGTTCAGGTTGTCGGCGAAAACGGTCTTGAGCTCGTAGGTGCCGTCGCCGTCAGCGTCACGTAGCAAGGTCAGCCGATTGCCGCCTTTCACTTGAGTGTTGCCCTTAGCCTTGATGTAACTGGCGATCACATCTTTGGGTTTGAGCTTCGCAGCGCTGCCTCCACGGCCTTCGGCAATCAGAATGTCGCCGTTGGGCAGAACCAGGGTCTGACGCGGAATATTCAGGTCAGTGGCAATCGCCGTAATGCTGAAGCCTTCTGGCACGGTAGGCTTCTGATCGCCCCACAGTGCAGGTTCAGCAATCTTCATGCTGGGCAGCAGGCCGCGTTGCGGTTCCGGCAATTTCGGGTCAGGGCCGCGAGCCTGGGTGCTGTCGGCTTCGCCACCACAGGCGCTTAACAGCAGCGCCACGCTTAAAACGGTCAGTGCGCCGGGATATCTCATTCGGCACCTCCAGTACGCTGATTGCTGAGGTTGCTCAAACCCATCCAGGCCGCGACGATGGCGAGCGCGGTTACGATCACCGACAGCACCAGGCCCGACGGCATGACGGCCCAGGCGTCTTTTGCATGCTCGAATGCATTGATCAGGCCGAGTACCCAGGTAATCAGCAGTAGAACGAAATACATAACCGGTCGCCCTGACTTCTGCGGCGCGCGGATCAGGTTCACCAGGGCAAACACCAGGGCCAGGCCGCAGGACAACAAGCCACCGGCAATCAGCCAGGCAGCAAAGTTGCTCCATTGAATCTGGTAGCTCTGGTAGTAGGCGATGTCGCTCAGCAGGCCGCCGAGAAACAAAGGCACGGTCCCGGCAAGCAGAATCCCGTGCAGCGGGCCTGGAGTACTTCGGTAAACGGGGTGGGTGGTAACAGTCACGGCGGCTCCTTATCGTTCGGCGACCCGGGTTGAAACCCGCGCGGATGCTCGGGTCTGTCCTGGATCGCGTTGACAGCGCATTGCAAAGGAACGCGATGGCAGAGCCTTAGTTCACTGTATTTGCTACCTAAAGGTATCCAAATGTGTTGCAAGCGCTCGGGTTCGGTTTCCCGCCTGCAAGGGCAAAAAGCGTCATAGGCTTGCCGGTGACTCGGCGCAGGCACGTGTCTGATCAATCAGTCGAATGCTGTCGCGGCCACCACGCTTGGATTCATAAAGCGCCGTATCCCCTTGTTCAATCAGTGCCGTAAGGCTGGGAGGGGGTTGGTCATACAGGTTGGCGCCGATGCTCAGGGTGACAGGTTCGGGGGTGACGAACGATTGCGAAGCGGCTTGGTTGAAGAGGTCGCGCAGGGTGTTTCCCAGCTCGACAACGGCTTCCCGGGAGGTGTTGGCCAGCATGATGACAAACTCATCACCGCCCAGTCGAGCGGTCAGCGCGCCTTCGGGCAGTACCGAGCGAACCATGGCACTCAGCGTCACCAGCAAGCGATCACCCGCCGTATGGCCATACAGGTCGTTGACCAGCTTGAAGTTGTCGATATCAATCAGCAGCAGCGCGCCTGGTTGAGCGCACGATACCTTTTCCAGCAGGCGTGGCGCGCGTAGATCCAGCGCGCGGCGGTTGTACAGGCCGGTCAGTGGGTCACGGGCAGCCAGTCGTTCGATGCGCTTCTCGCGCCGATAGCGCTCGGTGCCGGTCATCGACAGCGCAATGAGCATGATCGCCATGGCACCCTCGACCAGCGAAATCTGGATGATTTCGCCGCGAAAGGCCGCCAGGTCAATCAGCGTGCCAGGCACCAGCGCCGGTACTGCCTTGGCAACGTAGAACACGCCGTGGCCAAGCAGCACGTAGCGCAATTGCACCGCACCAACGCTCAGTGATCGCCCGTGAGGGCGCAGCAAGAAGCTGGCTCTGAGAGTCACGGCCGCCACCAGCAGCGAATTGGCGACGAGCATGACCTTGGGCCAGACCTGATCGTTGGGCAACAGCAGTAGCAACAGCCAGACGACAAAAATCAGATACCAGGCGCGGGACAGGCGCGTCTGAGTAAAACGTGCCACACCGAGCAGAAACAACCAGTGCGCCGTCACCAGCAGGCCGTTGGCAAACCAGATACCGATCAGCAACAGTCCGTTCATGCGCAGCAGGGAAAGGGTGCAGCCCAACGTGATGGTCGCGAAGCCTGCGCTCCAGAACAGCAGCGAGGGCTCGCGGACGCTGCGCCATTCGATTGCCAGGTACGAGGACGCGGCTGCGGCAAGGGCAATACTCAGAATCAGCAGTGTAGGTGGATCGAGCGCCATAAAGGCCGACCTGTCTCATTTACAAATGGGGGCACAATTGTAAACGCTTGCAGTGATTGCGCAGAGCCATCACTTGAGGTTATCCCATGGTTTTTTCGACGAGCGACCACCCCTGGCTCAGCGCCTGCCTCGCGGCTGCGGCATCAGGCAGTTCTGAGCGGTGCGACCACCGCGCGTGGCCATCTCTACGGCACAGTTGAGCGCTCCAGCACGTCAGGACATCGGCTTGTTTGAGGCGCTCTTCTTCAGTACAAAGAGGCAGTTACAAACAGGCAGTTACAAAGAAGCAGTTAAAAGAGGCAGGCCTGATTCCGCTTCGAGCGGAATCAGCGGCCCGGGCTGACAAAGGGAGGTGACCAAGTGCTTGATCTACCCAATACCACGATCATCGATGGCAACGCTGTGCGCTGGGGCAAGTCGGGAAGTGGTCCTGCGCTGGTGGCGATTCATGGCACGCCGTTCTCATCTCAGGTCTGGCGCAGGATAGTGCCGCACCTTACCGATCGCAGGACCGTGTATTACTTTGATCTGGTTGGCTATGGCCAGTCCCAGATGTGTGCTGATCAGGACGTCTCCCTGGCGGTGCAGAACAAGGTGCTTGCTGCGTTGTTCGCCGAGTGGGGCCTGCAGCGTCCCGATGTTCTGGCCCATGATTTTGGCGGCGCCACGGCCTTGCGGGCCTGGTATCTGAACGATCTGCGTTATGCCTCGCTGACTATATTTGATGCGGTCGCGCTGGCACCCTGGGGTTCACCTTTCGTACAGCATGTGCGCCAGCACGAAGCGGCGTTCGCCGGCATGCCTGACTACATGCATCGCGCGCTGCTTCGCGCTTACCTGCAAACCTCGGCGCACCAACCCCTGTCGGAGCAGGCGCTGGATATCTACAGCGCACCGTGGCTTGGCGAGGTCGGCCAACCCGCGTTCTACCGCCAAATTGCCCAGATGGACCAACGTTACACGGACGAGGTGCAAGGGCTCTACGCCCGCCTGGACTGCTCGGTGAGTGTGCTCTGGGGCCAGAACGACGAGTGGATCCCCCACGACAAGGGACTTGCCCTGGCCAGACTGATTTCTGATCGCGAGTGCACGCTCATCCCCGGCGCGGGCCATCTGGTTCAAGAGGATTGCCCGGAGGCAATCGTGGCGGCGGTGCTCAGGAATCTGGGCGGATGATCGTGCCTGGCAGCAAGCTATCTGCTCATTCGTGTGACCGGCTTTAGCCGGGAAAGCAGCGTTCTGACCCCGTCAGCCAGACCACACTTGATCAGCAATCACGCTCGGTGGCTTGCACTGTAGGCTAATGATCGCGACTCAAATGCCGTAACTGCCCCGGACTCACCCCGAGCCGCTGCCTGAACACCGTTGCCATATGCGCCTGTGAGCTGAAGCCGCAGGCCAAGGCGATGTCCGACAGGCCGACACGGGTTTCGCGCATCAAGGCACGAGCCTTGTTTACGCGTCGATCAATCAGGTAAGCATGGGGGCTTTGTCCGGTGGTGGTCTTGAAGGCACGGAGGAAATAGCCTTCAGACAAGCCCAGCAGTTGCGCCATCGCCTTGACCCCCATCGGCCCATCGAGGCCCGCATCAATAAACTCATCGAGCAGACGCAGCCGAACCGTGGTGATCGAGCCACCGTTCGCATCTCCGTGCGCCAGATGACAGTGTGCCCGTAGCGCGAGGGCGTGCGCCCAGGCCTCCCAGTCGTCGTCCGCCGAGACCCGGAGCAGGGCGCTGCGCATGCGCGAGGCGAGGCTTGTGGCCTGTTGATCAATTCGGTTGTTGAAGGCGCGATCTCCAGCCAGCGCCGTGCCGTCCGTGCGCACGACCCTCAGGTATTCGCCGCCACCTTGGGATTCGGACAGCACGTCGCAGCCTGCGGGGACGAACGCCAGGCTTTTGGGCATGGCCGTAAAGGGCAACACCCGATCACTGCCGATGGCGTGCAGGCCGCGCTGGCTGTCGAAGGCGAAACCGATTGCCGACTGGCTCGGCACATAGCGGGTGGCATAGGCGCAGGCGGGCAGCAATTCGATCATCCACGGGCCGGCCGCGACCCGGCGGACCGGTTCAGGCTGATGTGCAGAAGGCAGTCGATCAGGAGGGCTCATGGCACCATAGTAGCGAAGAGATCGCGCAAACGTCAGGTCAGTTTTTTGAAAGCCAGCCGCCAGATGCGTCCCTAGACTGGCGCAAATTTCTGGAGATCTTTCATGCACAGACTGACCCGCGACGACATCGAACAGGCCGCTCGGCTGGTCTATCAGGTAATGCCGGCCACGGCCCAATACGCCTGGCCATTGCTGGCTGAGCGACTGGGCTGCAAGGTGTGGGTCAAGCATGAAAACCACACCCCGACCGGGGCGTTCAAGATCCGTGGCGGGATCACCTTCATGCATTGGCTCAAGCGCGAGCATCCGCAGGTGCAAGGCATTGCCAGTGCGACCCGCGGCAATCACGGCCAGAGCGTGGCGCTGGCAGCCGGGGCGTTGGGCTTGCGGGCGTTGATTGTGGTGCCTCGCGGAAACTCCTCAGAAAAGAACAACGCCATGCGCGGTTTTGGCGGCGAAGTGGTTGAGTACGGCCGCGACTTCGATGAAGCCCGTGAAGAAGCTGCACGTCTGGCGCACGCCCACGGGCTTTATCTGGTACCGCCTTTTCATGTTGAGCTGGTCAAAGGCGTGGCCACTTATGCGCTGGAACTGTTCTGCGCCGCGCCGGATCTGGACACCGTTTACGTGCCGATCGGTTGTGGCTCGGGGATTTGCGCGGTGATCGCCGCTCGTGATGCGTTGGGCCTGAACACCGAGGTGGTCGGGGTGGTGTCTACCGAGGCTGACGCCGCCAGATTGTCGTTTGAGGCCGGAGCCCTGCGCGAGACCGTGTCGGCCGACACCTTTGCTGACGGCCTGGCAGTACGCAAGCCGGTGCCCGAAGCATTTGCGGTGTATGCAGCCGGGGCGGCGCGGATCGTAGCCGTCAGTGACGCGCAGATCGCCGAGGCCATGCGCATCTATTACACCGACACCCACAACCTGGCCGAAGGCGCCGGAGCGGCGTCGCTGGCGGCCCTGCTTCAGGAACGTGACGCGATGCGCGGGCGCAAGGTGGGGGTGATTCTGTCTGGGGGCAATGTCGACAGATCAGTTTATGCGCGAGTGATTGGCTGAGAGGGAAAGAGCTAGCTTGCGAATTCACAGCTCACTGTTCACGGGCCTGCGCAGGCCTCAATCAGGCGCTTTTCCATGATGATCGTGCGTTCGGCGCCATGAAAAGCTTCCCGAACCGCTACGAATCCCAGTGCTGAATAAAAGCCCTGCGCCGTGACCGAGGACGGAACGCGCAACAACTGAACACTACCCTGAACGGCCACCCACTCGATGCGTTGCATCAGTTGGCGTCCCACGCCTGTTCCCTGGCTGCTGGGGTGGACGAAGACGCTGCGCACGGTGTCGCGATCAAGGCTCGCGGTGGCCACGAGCCGATCCTCCAAGGTCGCCACGAAAACCTGGCGCTGCACGAGGTAACCCAGCACTGCGGCAGGGGAAAAGCTCTGTTCCACTTGGGCAATGACTTCTGCCGGGTAATCCAGGGCATTGGTTTCGCGCAGGGCGGCGATTATGATCGTGCTGATGCGCGCTGCGTCTTCAGGGGTTGCTTCGCGGATCATCGATTTCATCGGGGCACTTCCTTGCGCGGGGGTGTTTGATCGTAACTGCGTCAGCGCTTGAAGGCCACGGGCGGTGGCTTCTACAGCTGCGGATTATCAAGGAGTCAGCATGTCTCAATCCCCCCGGAAATCCCCTCGGCAGCGGACCGAACCCAATGGATTGCGCGGTCGCTTGCAGGGCGGCGTAATCGAGATTCCGGTGCATTACATGCGCGGTGGCACCTCCACCGGCGTGGTGATCTGGGAGCCGCTGCTGCCCCAGGACGAAGGCCTCAAGGCCGAACTGTTGCGTCATCTCATGGGAGTGCCGCTGGTGGGGCAGCAGCCCGGCAATCGGCAGATAACCGGCCTGGGCCGGGGTCCGGCGACCAGCAACAAGGTGTTTTTGGCACGGCTCGAAGAGGGGCCTGCGGGCCGTCATCTCGTCAGTACGCTCGCTCAGCTGGCCAGTGATCACGGCGAAATAGACTGGAGCGTGAACTGCGGGAATATGTCCTCGGCGCTACCGCTGTGGGCCCTGGACACCGGGCTGATCGAGGCTCCCGCGATCGGCAGCTTTGATATCGAAATCAGAAACACCAACACCGGCGTGCTCACGGTCGGGCGCATGGCTCGGGATGCCAACGGGCGTTTCGTGAACGCCGAGATTCCCGGCGTGTCCGGCGCCTTTCCCAGCGTAGATCTGTTTCTACAGTCCCCGGTGGGTAACAAGACCGGGACGCTGTTACCCACCGGCCAGGTCGTGGATATCATCGCCGGGCACGCGGTCTCGTGCGTCGACGTCGCGGTGCCCATGGTCATCGCCGACGCTGCCAGCTTTGGCAAGACCGGCCACGAAGCGATTTCCGAGCTGGAAGCCGATCCGGTGTTCATGAAGCAGTTGCGGCAGGTCTGGATCGAGGCGGGCCTCAAGATGCAACTGCGTCGCCGGGACGGCCAGCTCATGAGCCTTGCCGATCTGGAGCGCAGCGAGACCATTCCCAAAGTCTGTATCGTTGGCGCCCCGCGGCATGGCGGGCATATTGCCGTGCGCTATTTCACGCCGCAGACCGGGCATGCGTCCATGGCGGTCTCCGGGGGGTGCTGCCTTGCGGCTGCGTGCCTGCTGGCCGGTTCGGTTGCCCATCAACGGGCCGTCGGGGTGAGCAGCCCGACGGCTTCCTTTTCGGATATCGAAGTGAGTATCGAAAATCCGGCGGGCAAACTCGATACCACCGTCAGCGTTAAGACCCAGGCCGACAGCATCGATATCCGGGCCGCCGCGTATCGGCGCAATGCGCAAATCCTGATGCGCGGTTACGTCCCGCTGTACAGAGCCTCTACGGAGCTGGTTGACGCCTTGCGCGCCTTGGCTACTGAACCTGCCGCCACATGATGCGCTGCGATCCGCCACCCCCTGCCTCCGGGGTCGGCGCAACAGCGGTTGAGGTCCGCACCGAGTACTTCACGTCCGGATTTGTACCGGCGCCGGTCAGGATCGGGAAATAGGTCGGGATACCGTCCAGAAATGCCACCGCAGAGACCCTGGCGTCGGCAGCGCTGATCTTCGAATCGCCTGTGGTATCGAGCACTTGGTAATTAAGCATCCCGCCCTTGGCCGCATCCAGTTCAAACAACCGCCCGGTGCCGGTTCCGGCGCTGGCGCACGGGTCCTGGGAATTGGCAGCCGCCGTGGTGAAGGTGATGCGCCCACGGGTGGCCTGTGCCGGGAAGAGAACCCGCTCGCCCAGAAACGGATCATCCGTCGCCAGCGAGATGTACCAGCCCCTTTTGTTGGTCCAATTCACATCATTACTCGAAGAGGTGTAGTAAGAGTTGCCGTTCAGGCCGGTCACGCTGCCGCTGTCGATGGTCTGGGCGACCAGGTCGTTTACCGTGATACCGCCCGCTCCGGCGTCTGCGTCCCAGATCGCATAGAACCCTTGCTGGGCAATTGAAGTCTTGTCACTGGTTTCCATGAATTTGCCGGTGCCGACATAGACCATCTTGCCGTTTAGCGGGTGATCGAGCAGCAATGGTTGGGCGGTGATGGGTTGTGCGGCACCGCCTGGCGTGGTGAACAAGGGTTTGGTGCCGCCAAACGCCACGCCCCAGCCGGTGGCTGCGGCGCTGCTCATGTCGAATTTCCACAGACGGCCTTTGAGGTCCCCGGCGTAGGCCGCCTGCACCACGTTTTGCGAGTTGACCTTCAACTTGACCGAGGACAGGCCATTGTCGTCGTCACCGGTCAGCATCGGCGTCTGGATCTCTTTGATCAGCGCGCCGGTGTTGGCGTTGAGTACAAACAGTGAGGCACGTTTGGTGAAACTGTCATAGCCATTGCCGAGCACGACAATGCTGGTGCCATCGGCCATGCGCGCTACTTCTGGCTTTGAGTAGGCATAACCCAGGTTATTGAACGGGTTGGCAGGTGTCGACACGTCAGGCGCCTTGACCTCCCAGAGCGCGACCGGGGTGTTGTTGCTTTCATAGAGCTTGATTGCAAAGTAAGCCTTGCCGCCCGCGCCGACGCCGCCAAACGCGATGGTTCGCCAGGACGTGCCCTGTTGCGCATCAAACACTGCCAGCGGGCCATCCACGGTGAATTTATGAATGCCGGTGCCATAACCGGGCGTTGCAATGGTTGCCAGGGCGGGCAGCGCCGTGGATGGCATATAGGCGTAACGACGGGTGCCGTCAGCATTGAGGACGTTGAAGAAGCCGTCATTGGCATTGACCAGCACACTGGGCGTCATGCCTGCCGCCTTGGCAGTGACGAAGTTGCTGTAACTGGTATTGCCTGCGATATCCGCCGACGTCTTGTCGGTCGGGTTCACGGCAATCAGCGGCGAGCTGATGATGTCGCCCAGCAGCCGGGTACGCGCGCGCAGGGCGGGGTTGGCGGTGCCCATGGTCCAGGCAATCAATTGCGCACCACTGACCCCCGTGGGCAGGCCGCTGTTCAGGGTGGCCTGCTGCGCGGTGGCGAAATTGCTGTAGTTGAGGGGGATTCTCGCGGGCGTGGTGCCGGTGCTCCAGGACTCGAAAATCGGCGCCGTCGCGCCTGCGACCACGGTCGTGTCGGTGGACCATTTCGCAGCACTGAGGGCGCCGGTCGCGGGGTCGATATCAAACGCGCTGATTGCACCGCGCCAATCGCTGGTGTCGTAAAAAGATTGATAGAAACGCGCGCCGGTGGTGAGCGTCGACGAGTTCGCTGCGCCACCGCCAAGGCCGGAGAAGAGCGTGGGGCCCGTGCCGTTTTTGGCGTAGAGCGCGGCGATCTCGCTGAGTACCAGTTGCAATGATCCGGTCAGGCTGGTCCGGTCGCTGCTTGGGTAATACTTGCCACGGCCATGATTGGCGTCTGCCGCGTCGATCAGCATCTGGTTGCCAGCGATAAAACCCAGGGTGTAGGTGTTCATGTTCTGCTGGGCGAAGTTGGTGTCATCCCAGCTCTTGAGGGCCAGATCAGTGCCGTCAGTCGCCTTGCGCATGTCGATGTCGAAGGCAAACTTCGCCATGTCATCCAGAAAAAGCGTATTGCCTTCGGCGTCGCCGTTGATATTGCTGCCATCGTTTACGGCGTTCAGGTCCCAATTGGGCAGCGAGCGGCCAGTGTTGGTCACATCGGCATCGGCACCGCTGCCGGGGAAAACCCGATCAAATGTCGGTAAACCATCGGTGATCACGACGCCGTAGTTTTTCTGGCAGCGATACTGAATAGGGCTGGTGTAGCGGGTGGGCGCAGCATTGTAGAAGGGTCTGAGGCCGCGAAAATAACGGCTGACTTCATAGTAAGTGCCGGCCACGGGCGAGTTGGCCGACGGCACCAGCGCCCCTATGGCATTTTTCAACGCCGTGGCGTTGGCCGTTGCCTGGTCCTGCGTAACCTCGGTGGTCTGATAGCGGGTTTTATCGACTTTCTTCAAATCCAGTACAGTGCTGACGATTCTGCCGCCAGGCCCTGCCGCCGCGCTCGCTGCGCTGTTATAGGTGGCAAGCCCGATACGCAGGTCAGGGTTGCGGTCAATCGCCGTCGTCGCCGCTGACTTGGCGGCGCCCATTCGGTAGTCATCGGGAATCTGCCCTTGAGTCAGGTCAATCAAGCCGCCGCTGGCGCCGTAGGTATCGACCAGCCAGGACAGATAGTCGCCGGTGTAACGGGTCAGCCCGTTCCCTTCCGGGTCGGGCAGCCTCATGCAGTACTGAAGGCCCCTTTTGAAGATCGGCACGCCACCCACCAGGCAATTCACCGACAGCCCGAGAATACTCAGCGCCGACAGTTCTCTGATCGATACGGTGCTGGTTCCAGAGAGGGGCGTTGGCAGCAGGCAAGGAATAACGATGCCCAGAAAGCCAATACAGGTAGAGGCATAGCTAACGGCGGTGCGATTAGTCACCGTCGCATCGAAGCTGGCCGAAGTAATGATGTTGTACATGTTCAGCGAATTGCTGATCTGCAACATCACGTTGGGTGGCACCACGGATGAATTCAACGGGGGCGCGGGTGCGGGAGTGAACGCATACGCCGGTGCGGTGATATACAGCGCCAACAGCGCGCCGCACAGGTACTTTGCGAGACCGCGCAGGGTTTTGGCAGATGGCTTGATGGACAATTCAGCAGGTGCCATAAACACTCTCCAGGACTGTCGTGGAGGTGCCTTGACTGCTGACCGAGGTGATTCGATACAGCGTGACGGTAGCGCCCGCTGAACAGACCGACGGCATGATAATCGGCGTCTTGGTCTGCCCCAGGTTTTGGATCAGGTAAAACCCGCCGCCCCACGCAATCCACGGCAACCCGGAACTTGCGCCTGCACCGTTGAAGGTTCCGCCGACTGTCACTTTGCTGGATTCAGGCGGCGGCAGGCAGTAGACGCACGCCGGCAAGTTGAGCGAGGGCAATATCGTGCTCTCTGCGGCACGCAGCACCGCCTCGGCCATTTGAAAGGACTGATTGCGAAAGCTCAGGCTGCTGGACATTTTTTCCTGCAGGGTCGCACTCTGCATCGACGAAACGCCCAGCGTCGTGATCAGCAGCAGGAAGACCAGGCTGACCACAAGCACCATACCGCGTTGTTTGAGGCACGCAGGGGCCATGGATCTTTGCATGGCACAGGTCAACGCAATGACCGGAACTGCCGCCAAACGCCAGCCACAGCAACGGTGGTCAGCGATACGGCCCGGTCAGAATCCTCGGTTCGGTCTCTCATACAGTCTCTCCTTGACGTCCTGACTAAGGGGAAGCGGATGCGTGCTGAACTGACTGGAGCGTAGACCACTGTGAAAAAACGTCATTCAAATGAGGGCTCTAACCTGCAGGCCAAGCCCTTTTTACGCCGATGGTGAGGCCCGTGGTCCCCGTTTTTATTGAGTATCGTGGTACGTGAAAAAAAATGGCCAGCGCACAAAAACACCGACTGAGGCGCGTGTGTTTGGGTAATGACTTCCCCGCGCTACAAACGTAGTCTTGCCGCATCGCTTTCCACAACAATCACAAAAACCAGGAGTTATCGATGCAACCAATCCGTCTCGGTCTGGTGGGCTACGGCAAGATTGCCCAGGATCAGCACGTGCCCGCCATCCAGGCCAACCCGGCGTTTGAGCTGGTGGCTGTGGCGACCCAGGGGCAACCTTGCCCTGGCGTGGAAAACTACCGATCACTGAGCGAGCTGCTCGACAGCGGCCTTGCAGTGGACGCCATTGCTTTTTGCACCCCGCCACAAGGGCGGTTTGCGCTGGTGCGGCAAGCGCTGGCTGCTGGCAAACAGGTGCTGGTGGAGAAACCGCCGTGCGCCACTCTCGGCGAAGCCATGGCGCTGATCAGCCTGGCTGCGGAGCAGGGGGTGAGTGGTTTGTTCGCCTGGCATTCGCGTTACGCGCCTGGCATTGCCGCCGCTCGGGACTGGCTGGCCACACGAACCCTGCAAAGCGTGCACATCGACTGGAAAGAAGACGTGCGCAAATGGCACCCCGGCCAGGCCTGGATCTGGCAGCCCGGCGGGCTGGGTGTGTTCGACCCCGGCATCAACGCCCTGTCGATCGTCACTCACCTGCTGCCGTTACCACTGTTCGTCGAATCCGCCGAGTTGCGCGTGCCGGGTAATTGCCAGTCGCCGATTGCCGCGTCCATCAAAATGGCCGACGCGCACGGGCTGAATGTCCGCGCCGAGTTCGATTTCGATCATGGTCATGATGAACTGTGGAGCATCGAGATCCGCTGCGCCGAAGGCATCTTGCGCCTCGACAACGGCGGCGCACTGCTGAGCATCGACGGCGTGCGCCAGGCCGTGACGGAGGAGGGTGAGTACGCCGCGGTGTACCGGCATTTCCAGCAGTTGATCAGCGATAACACCAGTGATCTGGACGTGCAGCCATTGCGCCTGGTTGCGGACAGTTTCTTTGTCGGCAGCCGGACGTCGGTCGAGCCGTTTTACGATTAGCGGTCAGCCTGTCAGGCTAGGCGCCCGTTCACGGTTCCACAAGAAGGACTTGCCCATGCCCATGCCCGTCCCGCAGCTGCACCTGATGTGCGGCAAGATCGCCTCTGGCAAGTCGACGCTGGCCGGTGAACTCGCGTTGCAGCATTCGGCAGTGCTGCTCAATGAAGATCGCTGGCTTGCAAGCCTCTATCCGGGAGAGATCAGGGCTGTGGCCGACTACGTGCGCCTGGCCCACCGGATTCGCGAGGTAGTAGGGCCGCTGGTCGTCAATATGCTTGAATCCGGCTGCTGCGTGGTTATGGACTTTCCGGGCAATACCGCTGCCGACCGTCAATGGCTCGCTGGGCTGGCCCAGGCGGCGCAAGTCGGGCATCGCTTGCACTATCTCGACGTGGATGACGACCTCTGCCGCGCCCGGCTGCACGCGCGCAATGAGCGTGCCGAGCATGACTTTGCGGCTACCGACGCGGAGTTTGACTTGATTACCGGTTACTTTCAGGCGCCTGCCGCCGCCGAGGGGCTTGATATCCTCATACACCGGACCTGAAGCCGGGTAATCCAGCTGTCATGCCGGGCCTGCCAAGGCTGCGCCCCACTTCCTGCGCTGCGTGCAGGGCCTGATTCGCGCTGCAATTTCGCTGTCGGTCATTATTGTGGCCAACGCAGCGGGTGCTTTGTCCCGACGCAGCAATTCGGCCACCGCCACGTCGGCAATGTCCCGCGCATGGATCAGCGACACCCCTGCCGAACTGATCGTCTGCCGGACCATGGCTTCGTTCTGCATGAAATACACAGGGCGCAGGATGGTGGCCGGGATGTCGAGGCTTTCGATCATGCGCTCGACGGTGTGCTTGCCGTGCCAGGTTCAAGGCGATGATTGCTTGCGTGTGACGCTGGATCTGGTCGGCCCAGAGGTCTTGACCGGGCTCTCGGTGGCAAAAATCTGGAGTGCGGCGCTGGGCCGCGAAGTGGCCTATGGCGGTGACGACGTGGCGGCTTTCGAGGCGCAGATGGCGTCATTCGGGCCCGGCTGGCTGGCTTACGACATGCGCCTGATGATGGCGGGCATCCAGGTTCACGGCATGCAGGCCGACGAAGACGCAGTCGAACGTCTGCAGGCAATCATCGGCCATCCATTGCGTACTTATGAAGCGTTTGTGGGCGAAACCCTTGGCGGGAGCGAAGGGCGATAGCTCGGGCTTGTCGGGGGCGAGCCGAAGCGCTCACCTGTAAGCCCGGACATATAAAGTTGAAATGCCCGGCGTTGCCCGACAGAATCGCGCCCCGGTCCAGCCCCAGTGCTGTACGTTGTGAATGTCAAAAAGGGCTGAAGGTGAATCAACAGACATTGTCCCTGCGCCTGGAGCGCGTCGCCGCGCAGGTGCCGGCCGGTGCTCGACTGGCGGATATCGGCTCCGATCATGCCTACCTGCCGGTGGCGCTGATGTTGCGCGGTGCGATCAGCTGCGCAGTGGCAGGCGAGTGGGCGCCGACGCCGTTTCAGGCTGCACAGCGCACCGTGCGCGACCATGCGCTGGACGAGCAGATCCGGGTGCGTCTGGCCAATGGTCTGGCAGCGATAGAGCCTGATGACGGGATTACCGCGATCAGCGTCTGTGGCATGGGCGGCGAAACCATCCGTGACATTCTCGACAGCGGCAAGTCATGTCTGGGCGGGGTTGAGCGGCTGATTCTGCAACCTAATGGCGGGGAGCAGCCGTTGCGCCAGTGGTTGATGGACAACCATTACCGCATCGTCGCCGAGGAAGTCCTGTGGGAGAACCGTTTCGACTACGAAATCATCGTCGCCGAGCGCACCGGACCGGTGATCTACAGCGCTGAAGAGTTGTACTTCGGGCCTTTGCTGCTGCAAGCCCGCGGCCCGGCGTTTCTGCGCAAATGGCAGCGCATCCTGCGCCTGAGGCAGCAGACGCTGAGCCAGCTTTCCCGCGCGCAACACACCGTACCCCAAGCGAAAAGACAGGCGCTTGCGGTGCATATTCGCTGGATCAGCGAGGTATTGGCTGAACCAGATTAAGCCGGATTGAGGCGGTTTTCAGGCGATCCAGCCCAGGGTCAACGCCGTCAGCAGCAGATAGCGGCCGGTTTTTGCGAGGGTCACGATCAACAGAAAACGCCACAGCGGCTCGCGCATCACTCCGGCAATCAGAGTGATGGGGTCGCCGATCACCGGCACCCAGCTGGCCAGCAGCGACCAGCGCCCAAACCGGCGGTAAATCCCTTGGGCCTTGTCCAGCTGCTGTTGGTTGAGCGGGAACCAGCGCCTGTCCCGGAAGCGCTCAATCGATCGTCCGATCATCCAGTTGACCAGCGACCCCAGCACATTGCCCAGGCTCGCAACCGCCACCAGCACCCACACTGGATAGTGCTGCGAGAGCAACATGCCCACCAGCACGGCTTCTGACTGCAAGGGCAGAAGCGTCGCAGCGCCTAATGCGGCGACGAATAGACCCAGGTAGCTGGTGAGCTCAAACACGTAGTCGTCGGCCGCTGTGGAAAGTGGGCGCGATTATGCCCGAGACCGGTTGGCCGATGCTCGACAATGCGGGTGATGCGCCATGTGTCTCAATGGCCGTGCACGGTCCACGCCACAAGCCGGGCCACCATCGGTCTGACGATCAACACGCACAGAAACGCCGACGGCATCGCCACTTGATAGGCATTCATCACGTTCCTCAGGTAATGTTCGTTCAACCCGAACTCCGCGAGGGTGATGACCAGGCACATGAGAAACGCCATGATGGTGGCCATGTACAGCGCAAAGATGTAGGGCGTTGCGCGTTTGGGGAAACGGATTCGCTGGCGGACGCTGGTATTGCTGACACTCATGGGCGAGCCCCTTGGTAATAAATGTTATGGAAGGGCGAGGTTAACCGGCTGCCAGGATGCTCGGTAGAGGCTGCCAGGTTGATTCATTGTTAATAAAAATCAACGAATGGACGGGCGCGTTTCAATGGATATCCTTGGTTTGATCAGCACCTACATTCGTGTGGTGGAGGCGGGCAGCATTGCTGCCGCTGCCCGTGCTCAAGGGATGAGCGCCGCGGCCGTAAGCCAGAGCATTGCGCGGCTCGAAGGCCATCTGGGGGTTCGCTTGTTGTCCCGGACCACTCGCAGCATGGCGCTGACCGAAAGCGGCGCGCGCTATTTCGAGAAGGTGCGCCACATCCCCCATGAAGTTGAATTGGCCTCGCAGGCTGCGTCGGTTGCCAACGAGCCACACGGACCGCTTCGCGTGGCGACCACGGCAGCCTTCGGCCGGCATGTGGTGGCGCCACTCATGCCAGCGTTCAAAGCGGCCTATCCGCGCATCACTGTCGAGCTGATCGGCGCTGATCGGCGCGTGGATCATCGGTTGGAGGGCATTGATGTGAGCCTGCGCATCGATGCCCAACTGAGTGATCGGCTGGTGGCGCGGCGCATTGCGTCGATACCGTTCGTGTTCTGCGCCGCGCCTGGCTATGTGGACCGTGCCGGTATGCCCGGCACGCCCGATGATCTGCAGGACCATGCCTGCCTGGTGTTTCGTTACCCCACCGATGGGCGCTTTCTGCCGTGGAATTTTCTGGTCGATGGCAAGCGCGTCGAGGCCAGAGTCAACCCGCAATTCATCTGCGATGACATCGACATGCTGACGCAGATTGCCCTGAACGGCGGCGGCATCGCCCGCCTGGCAGAATTCATCGCCAGGCCGCTGATCGATAGTGGTCGACTGCGACCGCTGTTTGAATCGGGCGAGGCCGCCGCGCAATCAGAGTCGATGGAAATCCATGCCTGCGTGACCGAGCGTTCGGCGTTGAATGCCAAGGTGCGTGCGTTTATCGATTTTCTGGAAAGGGCGATCAACTGCTAACGACTGGCGAGCCATGCAGCGCAGAGCCCGAGGGAGCACTGTGCATGCTCAGTCAGCCCGCAAAGACGCCATCAACTGCGTGTGACACGCCTCGAGAATCTCATCGGCAAGCGGCGAATCGTCAGGACAGGCGCGCGACAGCATCACCGCGCCCATGGCCGTTGCCAGCAGATTGATCATCCTGGCGCGCACCCGCTCGGGCGGGCCATCGGCCGCTGCCGCCTGTTTGGCTTCAAGCGCCGCCAGCGTGTTCTCTATCCCGCTGGCAAAGGTCGTCTGTGTTGCGCTGGATTGACGTGCTGCATCACCGCTCAGTGCCGCCAGGGTACAGCCCTTGTCCCGGGCATCGCGGTGGGATCGGCAGACGTAGGTATCGATGAACCCGGGAGCGTCCAGGTCTGCGCTCGCGGCAAGTGATCGCGACAAGCCATCGGCGGCCGATTCGGCCATCAGGTCGGCCTTGGAACCGAAGTGCTTGTAAAAACCGCCCTGGGTCAGACCGGCTGCCGCCATCAGATCCGCCACGCCCACACCATCGTAGCCACGCTCTCGGAACAGCCTTGAGGCGGTTTCGACAATCAGCGCCCGGTTGGCAATTGATTGAGCCTTGGTGATTTTCATGGGGTGTCGCCTCCTTCTATCAAAGCATGGGCGCAGCATACTCTGATGTTGGTCGTAATCAAAATCGTTGACACTTATGATTATGACCGACATCATAAGTTCGCTTGCGTGACGAACCCTTCGTCCTCGGCCAGGAGCACCTGCACTGGCTGGCTCACTTCTCAACCGGACTACTTCCATGACTGCTCCTACCTCCGTTCTGATCACCGGTGCCTCCAGTGGCATCGGCGCTGTGTACGCCGAACGTTTCGCGGCCCGGGGCCATGACCTTGTGCTGGTTGCCCGAGACAGCACACGCCTTGAAGCACTCGCCAGCCGTCTACGCCAGGCGCACGGGGTTGACGTGCAAGTGCTGCCAGCCGACTTGACCCAGGCCAGCGATCTGGCTGCCGTCGAGACGCGCCTGCGCGATGACGCCAGCATCGGCATTCTGGTCAACAATGCGGGTGCCGCGCAGTCTGGCACGTTCATTGAGCAGACGGCCGATAACGTTGCGCTGCTGGTGTCGCTGAACATCACCGCACTGTTGCGCCTGTCCAGCGCCATCAGCCCGCGCCTGGCACAAGCGGGCGAGGGTGCGATCATCAATATCGGTTCGGTAGTCGGGCTGGCGCCTGAGTTCGGCATGTCGGTCTACGGCGCGACCAAGGCGTTCGTATTGTTTCTGTCCCAGGGCATGAGCCTGGAGTTGTCACCCAGAGGCGTCTACGTGCAGGCCGTCTTGCCCGCCGCCACCCGCACCGAAATCTGGGAGCGCGCAGGTATCGACATCAATACCCTGAGCGAAATCATGGAAGTTGGCGATCTGGTGGATGCTGCGCTGGTCGGTTTCGACCGTCGCGAGCCGGTGACCATTCCGCCGTTGGCCGACGGTTCGCGCTGGGATGCCCTGCAGTCGGCACGCCAGGGTCTGCTGGCCGAAATCAGGCAGGCTGAAGTTGCCGAGCGCTATCGCGTCGAGGCGTAACTCAGTCGTCGGGCAGGGACCGCCCGATCCTCCCCCCTGTAGCCCACCTTCCTATTCAGCACCCGACGCGTCAGCACCCAAGCGTCATCACCCAGAGCGACCGATCCTCATGCAGGCATTCCTTATTGACCGTTATGGCAAAAACACCGGGCGCATTGGCGAGGTGCCCGAGCCAGAAATGGGCACGGACGATGTGCTGGTCCAGGTGCATGCGGCCAGCGTCAATCTGCTCGATTCAAAAATCAGAAGCGGCGAGTTCAAGCTGATCCTGCCGTATGCATTGCCGCTGATATTGGGCAATGACCTGGCCGGCGTGGTCATCAGGGTCGGCTCGGGCGTGTGCGGCTTCAAGCCCGGTGACGAGGTGTTCGGCCGTGTGCCTCAAGCGCGCATCGGCACTTTCGCCGAGCGGATCTGCGTCAGCGAGGAGGCGCTGGCGTTAAAGCCTCGCAATCTTGGCATGCAAGAGGCGGCTGCTTTGCCGCTGGTGGGCCTGACCGCCTGGCAGGTGCTGGTGGAAACCGCACAATTGAAACAAGGTCAGAAAGTGCTGATTCACGCCGGTTCCGGAGGCGTGGGCAGTTTTGCGATTCAGCTTGCCAAGCATCTGGGCGCGTTTGTCGCCACCACCACCAGCACCGCGAACGTGGAGTGGGTCAAGGCCCTGGGCGCCGATGTGGTGATTGACTACACCCGGCAAAAATTCGAGGACGAGTTGCAAGGTTATGACCTGGTGCTCAGTAGTCTGGGCGCTGACGGGCTGCACAAGTCACTCAAGGTCTTGAAACCCGGTGGTCAGCTCATTTCCATCTCCGGGCCGCCGACCTTGCAGTTCGCCAGAGAGCAGAATCTGTCGTGGGGTTTGCAGCAAGTCTTGCGCCTGTTGAGCAGCAGCATTCGAAGAAAAGCGCGCAGGCACGACGTGTCTTACGCTTTTGTGTTCATGGTCGCCAGCGGTGCACAGTTGCGTGAAATCGTCACGCTGGTGGAGGCAGGCACGATCAGACCGGTGATCGACCGATCGTTTCCCCTGGCGACGACCGCCGACGCCTTGCGCTACGTCGAGCAAGGTCGTGCCAAAGGAAAAGTGGTCATCACTGTGGTGTAAACATCGCCCGATCACTGGCAGCGCTGGCGGACTGCGATCAGCCAGCGCGACACCACTTCCAGTTCCTGCTCGGTAAAGGCCTCGGTCAACCTGGCATTCAGCGGACCCAGTTCGGTGGTTGCCTGCTGCGCGGCTTCTCGCCCTGTGTCCGTCAACCATAGCCGGTAGCTGCGCTTGTCCTGACCATCGACGCGACGTTCGATCAACCCGGATCTCACCATTCGATCCGCCAGCCCGGTCATGGCCGAGGGCGCGATGTCCAGGGCGGTGGCGACCTCGCCACTCAATGCGCCGTCCTGCGCACGGATCACGAACAGTGCGCCGGCCTGGGTGGCGCTGATGCCCGTAGTATTCGAGACGTGTCGTTCTATGTGCCGGGCGAGGTTTTTCTGAGCGGTGTTGAGCAGGTAGATGTAGCGAGTGTCATGCGTCATGAGTGTTGTCCGGCAGTTGCGCGTTCAGCCAGGTTGTCACGATCGGCCACAAAGTGGCGGCGTGTTGCTGACGGAAGAAGCCCAGATGGCCAATCGGCGAGCCGTTGCTGTGTTGCGGGCCGAACTGGCGGCGTTCGACTGCGCAGCCGGTCAGGTGGCCCATCATCAGGTCAATGGCAGCGGCTGGCGCCCAGGGGTCGTCGTTGAAACCCAGGGCCAGAACGGGCAGGGAGGGGCGGGCAAAGCGGACGGCGGCGTTGACGGACGGGTCATCGAAAAAGTAGTGGCGCAGGCTGGTCCAGCGTGACCATTCAAGCATCACGTTGGCCGGCAGATCCTCACCGATGCCCAGCTTGCGGCCCGGCACATAACCCAGCAGCGTTGACGTCAGCGGGCCGATGACCTTCAGCAGCATGGCGACTTTCAGACGCTCCATGCCCGGCTTGATAAACCTCAGGCAACCTGCCTGTGAGCAAATGGTGACCGCTGCGTGAAGTTTGCTGCTGCTCGCGCACAGTCCGATGGCATGCCCCC
Organism: Pseudomonas viridiflava; assembly: GCF_900601905.1. Lineage (GTDB taxonomy): Bacteria > Pseudomonadota > Gammaproteobacteria > Pseudomonadales > Pseudomonadaceae > Aquipseudomonas. The sequence goes on along the minus strand of NZ_UWFA01000416.1, from coordinate 842,745 downwards.
CGAAACTGTGGCCCACCGCCAGATGAGCCAGACCCGGATAGCGTTCGGACACCCAGCCGGCAATGGCTTCGACATCGTTGTCGGCCCACGTGGTGAAACCGGCACTCACGTCTTTCGGGTGCGGTCCGTTTCGACCCACGCCCCGGTAGTTGTAAGTGATCACGGCGAAGCCGTTTTCAGCCAGAAAACGGGCGAACGCGAAGTACATCCGTTCGGTCACCGCCGTGGCCGGGTTGATCTGCACCACGGCCCTGGGTTCACCGACTGGCGGGTGCAGGGTCAGCTCAATGGAGTTGCCGTCCGGGCAGAGGGTTGTGTGTCGAGTCGGGTTCATTTTTATTATTTCGCATGTGAAATATATTAATTAACATGCGAAATACATCATCAGCAAGCATTCATTCCTTAAAGTGTCATTGAGCATCCCGCCAGCCGCTCAACACCAGGGTGATCAGCTGTTCATATGAAATCGGTTGAGTCGTCTGGCTGTCGAAGCCCGGGATCCGCTCGCTGTCATAGCGGCCCAGCGCAATGCAGGCGGTACGCGCGTGCCGTGGTTGCGAGCGCAGGGCGGCTATCCAGCGCTGGCCGTCGATATGTAGGCTGGCGAGGTTGGCAATGATCACATCGAAATCGCTGGCTCGCGCCGCTGCCAATGCCCACTCAGGGTCAGAAAAATGCTTGATCCGTGCGCCTTCCATCTCCAGCAGTTGGGTCATGGGCGCTGACGTTTCAGGCTCATCATCAAGCAACAGGATCGACAGGTCCGCGAGCCTGGCTTGTATCTGACCCGGTTCCTGCAGCGCTTGCTGACGACTGGGCTGCGATGTGGCGCTGCGCAGCCGCGCAACGTCCATCAGGCCGTCGATGACTCGCGCCTGGTGGTCGACGGCGTCATGAATCAGCGCAACGGCCCTGGCCGCTGCGGGCAGGTCACGAACGCCCGGCAGGCGTTGCAGGACGTGGGCATTGAGCTGGATCAGGTTAAGAGGGTGCTTGAGTTCGTGGGTCATCACGGTGAAGAACTTGTCGTTCGCCAGTTCACCTTGCCCTGCAGCGATCACCGGTCGTGGCAGTTGCTCATTCAGGCTCAGGCGTTGCTGACCCAGGCGCAGCTCTTCCTCGGCGGCACGTCGTTTACTGATGTCGATAAAGGTCAGGACGATGCCGTCGATCTGATCGGAGCTGGACCGGTAGGGCAGCAGCCGGGCGATGTACCAGTGGCCATCCTCGCTGGGAACTTCGCGTTCCATGACATGCAGCGTCTCGAAAACCGTCAGGGCATCCTCGGTCATGCCGGGGTAATCAAGGCGGTGGGTGATGTCCATCAGTGGGCGTCCAGTGTCGACATTGAGCATGCTGAACACATCGGTTGCCCGGGGCGTGAACCATTTGATGCGCAACTCGCGATCGACAAAAACCGTGGCGATGTCGGTGGAGGAGATCAGGTTGCTCAGGTAATCATTGATCTGGTCGGTTTCCTCGACTTTCATCTTCAGCTCCTGATTGACCGTCAGCAGCTCTTCGTTGATGGACTGCAACTCCTCCTTGCTGGTTTCCAGCTCTTCGGTCGCCGAGCGCAGCTCTTCGTTGATGGCCTGCATTTCCTCATTCGAGGCCTTGAGTTCTTCGCTGGAAACCTGTGACTGCTCGATGGTCTCCTGAAGTTGCAGGCGGACGCGCTGCAGTTCGCGCTCCAGATTGGCGAGCATCTGGTTGTCCGAGGGCAATGTCGGGTTCTGGGGATTCGAGTGCGGATCAACGGCCTGCTCGTCGAACACGATCAGCAAGCCCTCCAGTTGCGCCTGGTTGTCGAGGAACGGATGGGCGCTGATTTGCAGCACGAAAGGATGATTGTTACGGGTGACCCGAACCGGGCGGGTCTTGACCGGTTGACGGGTCTGTTGCGCCTGCAGGATGGCGCTGTGAAGTTCAGGGCGCAGATCCGGTGCGACCAGCGCCACCAGATTTCGCGTCACCTCGCCAGCCTTGTGGCGCAAATGCACGCCCACGCCTTCACTGATGTGCACGATCTCGGCTTCGTTGTTGATGATCACGCTCGGCGACGCGCACTGCTCGACCACGCGCTGATGCAGCTCGCCAGTGGCCGATACGTTCTCGGTCGCGACCAGCGGCGGCGGAGGGGTGAAGGCGGGATGCTGATAATTGACGCGCGTCAGCACCCTGTTCGGCTTGGCAGTCGTGGCGCCGATTCTGGCGCGCAAGATGCGGTTTTTCTTGTCCACGGTGACGAACAGATCGTTGCACAGATCGGCGGTTTCGGAGCTGCCCAGAAACAGATAACCACCAGGCTTGAGAGCAAAATGAAACATCTGCAGCACGTCGCGCTGCACTTCCCGGTCGAGGTAAATCAACAGATTGCGACAGACGATAAGGTCCATTTGCGAAAAAGGCGGGTCCGACAGCACGCTGTGCCGGGCGAACAGCACGGTTTCGCGGATTTCCTTGCGGATCCGGAACAGGTGGTCCTCTTTGACGAAGTACTGCCGCAGACGCGTGGCCGGGACGTCGGTCACGATGGCTTGCGGATAGGCCCCGGCACTTCCTCTGGCCACGGCTCGCTCGTCAATGTCGCTGGCGAATATCTGCACTTTCACGTCGGCGGCCACCGCGGTTTTGTAATCGTTGAACAGCATCGCCAGCGAATAGGCTTCTTCCCCGGTCGATGTGCCCGCCGACCAGACTCTGATTTCTCCTGGCGTCTCGTTCGGGTCTGGCTGGGCGAGAAATATCTGCGGCACGACGTCGCGTTCCAGTGCTTCAAATGCTTCCCTGTCGCGGAAGAAATTGGTCACGCCGATCAGCATGTCGTCCAGCAGCGCCCTGGTTTCCTGAGGGTGCCTGGACAGGTATCGGTAGTAGGCCGGCAGGTCGGGTTGTGCGGTGACCTGCATACGCCGCTCGATTCGGCGCAGCACGGTAGCCCGCTTGTAATGCCTAAAGTCGTGACCGGTGCCTTTATGCAGTTTCAGTAAAATGTCGCGCACCAGTTGCTGCGCGTCGGCCGCCGCCTCGGGCGTGGCGGGTTCGAACGCAGAGATTTCCAGATCGCCCTGCGCAGGCAAGACGATGCGCTGCGAGTTGTGCCACAACTCGAGGAGTTTTTGCGGCATTTCCACCACTGGCAGGACGAAATCGACCATCCGCGTATCGATGGCGGCTTTGGGCATCCCGTCGTATTCGGCATCGCCGGGCAATTGCGCCATGGTGACACCGCCTTGTTCCTTGATCCTGGACAGCCCTACTGCGCCATCGGAGCCTGTACCCGACAACACCAGGCAAAAGGACCGTTCCTTGTGCACATCGGCAAGGTCGCGGAAAAACAGATCGATGGTGGTATGCGGCCCTTTGCGCTGAGCCTGCTCGCGAACCCGCAGATAGCCGTCGTTCATCGACAGATAGTGGGCCGGTGCGATCACGTAAACGTGATTTTTCTCGATCGGTACCGGTCCCTTGACTTGAATGACCGGCATCCGCGTGGATTTTTCGACCAGCTTGTCGAGGCTGCTGCGGTGATGGGGTGATAGATGAAACACGATGACGAAGGCCATGCCGCAATCGTTGGGCATGTTTTCGAAAAAGCGCTGCACAGCCAGCAAGCCACCGGCTGAAGCGCCTATCCCGACCACCGCAAAGGGCAGATCGCTTGGGGTCAACCCCGGTCGCTGCGGGACATCGGGTGAGCGTTGCGATAGATCTGCCATTTCAAAACCCTCAAATGTCCTGTGTTGGGGCGAGAGCAACCGCAATGCTCATATATGGCAGTTTGCTATTGGCTGTCGTGATGCTCACCTGATCTGCAAGTTTAGGGCTGTAACTACTGAGTGCCAAACTAAAATTTGGACTTATTCCATTCTTGTTAGTTAGTCGTCGGCGACGATATGCCCCGCTTACATACAACTTCCCGGCTCGCCGCTAACGCTCGTTTGAATGGATGGACGGTACTGGATCAATGAATCGATTTATCAGATCTTCTCAAGTCACGATCAACCGCACGGAGAAGCCGATGCCAACTTCATACACGCTTGAAATGGTGGTAGCGAAAACCGAACTATTGGCGGCGTGCGGGGAAATCATGCAGTTGGCCCGTGCTGGCAAGGCGTTCGGCTCAGGTTGGAATGCGGCCTGTGAAAGACAGACTGCTGCAGTCAAACGCTGGCGCAGAATCATTGACCGACCTTGTTCCGTTCGCAAAAAAGTTGATTAGTGGTTGAAAGCGTTCCATTCGTTTAGATAATGTTTGGCGAATAACTCTTCCGTTTGAGTGGTCGATTTCTGTAAGCAAGTACGGCGAAGGAGTGCATCTAGTGCACATTGCTGATGTCGTCGGTAGACAACGCGCTGTCGACGCTGCGCAGTAACTCATTCAGGCTGAACGGCTTGGCCAGAACCTTGCCCATGAGTTTGCCTTCGCTGATGCCCTCGGCCTTGGCATAGCCGGTGATGAATATGATCCGCAAGTCCTCGCGCTCCTCTTTGAGTTGCCTGGCCAGAGCAAGTCCGTTCATAGGTCCAGGCAAGCCGATGTCGGTAATCAACAGGTCCAGCGTGGGCATTTTCCGGCTTTGGTTGAACGCCGAGGTGCTGTCGATGGCTTCAGAAACGATGTACCCGCGCTCGCCCAGGACATCGACGGTGATCTGCCGGACGCCGGCTTCGTCATCCACGACCAGAATCGTTTCACCGCGGCCCCGCACCGCTGGCAAGGTGTCCGTGGCCTCGGCCGCCGTGGCTTCAATGCTGCGCGTATCCACAGGGAAATAGATTGCCACCGTGGTGCCGATGCCCACGCTGCTGTGCAAGCGAATCAGCCCGCCTGACTGTTTGGCGAATCCGTAGATCATCGACAGCCCAAGCCCGGTGCCATGGCCTTGCTTCTTGGTGGTGAAAAACGGTTCGCAGGCCCGGCGCAAGACTTCTTCATCCATACCGCAGCCGCTGTCTGTCACTGATATTCGGCTGTATACGCCGGGTGCAAGGTCGCTATCACCTGAGGTCTGCGAGTCGATCACCACGCGCTCGGTCTGAATCAACAGTCTGCCGCCCTCGGGCATGGCGTCCCGGGCGTTGATCGACAGGTTCAGCAACGCATTCTCCAGCTGGTTCAGGTCGCAACTGATGTTGCCTGAGTGGGCCAGCTTGCACTGCACATCAATGGTCGGCCCCATGGTCCGGCGTATGAGGTCTTCCAGACCGGCGATGACGTCGTTGGGATCGATGATCTTCGGGTCAAGCGGCTGCATACGCGAGAACGCCAGCAACCGTGCGGTCAGGGCTGCGGCGCGTTTGACGGACGCCAGCGCGATGGCCTGATACTTGCCGACCTCACCCAGACGTCCGGCATCGATGCGCATCTGCACTAATTCCAGGCTGGCCGAAATGCTGCCCAGCAAATTGTTGAAGTCATGGGCGATGCCGCCGGTCAGTTGCCCGACTGCCTCCATTTTCTGGCTCTGGCGCAGTTTGTTTTCGGCGGTTTCGCGCTCACGTTGTTCGTCCTGTAACTGTCGGGTGCGTTCGCCAATACGCTCCTCCAGATTGTCGTTCCAGTCGCGCAGTGCGCTTTCCAGCCGGATACGCTCAGTGATGTCTTCAGCGGTGCCGTACCACTGCTGGCACAGGCCTCCAGCATCAAGGTCCGGGTACGCACGCACGCGATACCAGTCATAGCTGCCGTCGACCTTGCGCAGTCTGACTTGCACGTCAAAAGGCTGCAGACCTGCCACCGATGCCGTCCAGGCCTCGACGATGGTCGTCAGGTCATCGGCATGAGTGAAGCTGCGCCAGGCCTGGCCAATGGCGTGCTCGTGCAGTGCCCCGCAGAAGTCCGCCCAGCGATGATCCAGAAACGTCACCGCTCCCTGGGCATCGGCCTTCCAGGGGATCTGCGGGTTGAGTTCGACCGCGATCTGATACTGGCGCTCGCTCTCGCGAAGTCGGGCTTCGGTCTGCTTGAGTTCGTCGGTAATTCGAAAGCGCTCGAAGCACCCGGCAATCAGGCTCGCGTAACTGCGCAGGAAATCCACGTCGCTTTCACTGAAGGCTCGCGGGCTGCGACTGTCGACTTCGAAGATTCCCAATGGCGCGTGGTCCAGAGGGGAGTAAACGATCACGTTGACGAACGCGCTGACGCCATTGGTGACCTGAAAAGGATGCAGGCCGAAGCGGGTTTCCAGCGGCGCGTTTTGTGAAATGACCGGATGGTCGACACTCAACGTGTGCCATTCCGGGGTGCCTTGTTTCAGCTCTACCCGCTCTTCACCGACCAGCCCTGGGGTCCAGCCGACGCCGTTGCGCAGCCAGAGATGCCGACGGTCAGGCTCAAGCTGCATGAATTTGGCCAGGTGCGTGCCCAACGCCTCGCCAGCCCCGGCGCACGCAACGTCCAGCACGGCGTCAAGGTCGGGGCTGATCAGGGCCAGCTCGCCGAACTCGGCCAGTACCTTGCGCTGCCTGAGCAGTGTCAGTTCTTTATCAAGGGGCTGCATCTGATCCTCGCTTACTGTTGCCGACGGGCCACGGCCGAAGGTTGCGCGCGGTAAGCGCCCGAGCCTCTCATGCTCTGCGTGGCCCGCGTGCTTTGGGCAGTGGCCAGTAGATACCGCGCTTCTCCCACCAGCTCGGCGATGGCTCTTCTAGAGCGCAGCGTGTCGATATTCGCGCCTGCGGTGAACACATCTTCCGCGTGGTTGGGGTCGATCAGTCGCAGGGTCAACACACCGTTTTCTACGGTGCATTCGCATTTGTCCGGCAGCAGGGCTCTTTGAATGAGCTGCTGAATTTCAAGAGATGTTAGACCATAAGTTGGCATGAGCTAAGTTCCAGGCGAGCCGTCTACAGCGTCGCAGTAATTGTTCTTGTAATCTCGGGGATATCGCCGGGGCAGACTGAATTAAGGGGATATTGGCAGGGCCCGTCCTGTAACGAAGTACTGGACGCCGGGCTGGATAAATTACCGCACCCAGCCCGTTGAAGTCCGCCCAGCGGCCGCACACTTGAAAGCGGGAGCACGTGTCACTGGCTCCCGTTCAGCGACTCGGCCAGTGGGTCAACTGCCACTGCTGCGGCCGCCGCCGTGACTGTTTTGCCCACCTTTACGGCCGGCTTCCGAAGCTTTCTGCTTGTCATTGGCGAAGTTGCCGCCAGAGGCCTGACCTCCTTTTTTGCCTGCCTCAGATGCTTTCTCCGGATCGTTGGCGAAGTTCCCAGGGTTTTTGTTTCCGGTAGCCATGATAGCTCTCCAATATCAATTGTTAGTAAGTCCTTAATTACTGCGGACATGAAATTCGATAGGGTCTGCAGGCAATGGTTTTGGTTAATTTCCAATGCACCGATAAACGGTTTCAAGCGTCAGGCTGAGAATAAACCGTAAGCGGTTAGTTAACCGGCTTGACGCCATCCACCGGTTCGCTAGTTGTTGGGTTGCGGTGCTTCTGTTCTCCACTCGGCAAGCGTTCGCACACTTCATAACGTGTTCGCTTTAACGGAATCCGAGTTGCGATCACAACTTGATCGCACCGCGTTAACGGTTGCTGTTGCCCTCGTCAGGGGGAGATCGGGTCGCTGGCCGGGAACGTTTCCTCAACGGCCTCATCCAGGTTCGATTCGGTGACGCGGCGTTCATCGACCTGCACACCGGATTCGCAGTGGCAGGCAGGTGAGGGGCAGGGTTGGCCGTGAGGATGGAGGTCGGCGCAGGCGTCGCAGCAGAACAACTCGCCGTTGCGTTCCACACGTTGATGTTCATCGATCTCACAGGTGCATCCGGAACAGGCGCAAGTCTGTGGCGTCTGGAGGCTCATGATTATCTCCTGCTGTTGAAAACGGGTTAAGCCAGCAAGATTTTTGAAGGGCGCCACAGGGGTTGGTTTTAAAAATTATCCAGGCTGCCGACCGATGGCATCAGGGTTTGCCAGGGGGCTGATAACCGCGCTGAATGCGCGCCAGCTCGCCCGACTGGCGCAACTGCTCCAGCGCAGCGGCCCAGGCCTGGACCAGCGTGTCATCGGAGTCGGGGCTGAAGGCGATGTACAGCGACGAGCGATACAGCTCAATGGGGATCTGGCGCAGTGTGCCCGGGGCGATATTCAACTGCTGATTGTAGTAAGCCACCCCGGCATCGGTATCGCCCGCGATGATCTGCGTGCGACCGGCCAGGAGCATGCGATACAGCTGCAGGCTGGCGGTTGCACTGCGGTCCAGATTATCGAAGCCCAGCGACTGCAACATGTCCGGCACCAGCCCGGCGTGTCGAGTGGTGATCTGTGGCGCGTGCAGCAGTTGTTCCAGAGAACTCACCGGCAGTGCTCTGGCCAACTGCCAGGCATGGATGGACTCTTCCACGATCGGGCCGACCCACTTGAAGGCGTTTTCGCGCTCAGGGGTGCGGAACATGGAATACATGATGGTTCTGGGGCGGTTCTTCAGAACGTGTGAGGCGCGCATGCTGGGCAGCAACACCATCTCGAAGTCATCACCGGTGATCGCCATGATGGCCCGCACGATCTCGGTGGTCATCCCGGCGATCTGCTGATCTTTCAGGTAATTGTAAGGTGCCCATTCCTCGGTCACGACCTGATAGCGCTCGGCGCTGACCGAGGCGCCAGATATCAGCAAGAGCAGTGCAAGAGCGGCGGGCCAGTAATTCACGTTTTCTGCCTGTCGAACGGGTCGGTGTCCTGCTGCTCAGCGTCCAGGTGGGGAACTGATCGAGCTGACAAGGCAAGCATAGACGTTAAAACGTATCGGGCAGGCGGGGATCTCAGTTCTCCGAAGCGGTCACGCTGTCGTCGCCAGGCTCTGCCACCAGTTTGAGCCGGTCAGCCTTGCTGACGTATTTGTTCTTGTTGGCAGGTGCCAGTTTGGCGCTGGCTTTTTTGGCGTTGGCCTTGAGGATCTGATTCAGTTTCTTGCGACGGTTCATGAGGCTGTCCGGAGTGTACGCGTGTTGAATATTGAGCCTGATCTGCTGCGCTCTGCTCTTTGACAAGGGCGCGCTGACCGCCCTTGAGCGCCGTGTGCACGAGGCGTTTTAGGCTGCAGGCTGGAAAAGCCGCCACAGTACGGGCTCATGAGAATTGTGTCCATAATCCTGCGGCCTGATCCTCTGACCGGTGGAGCCCTGACAAAGGCGCGGCTCAGCCCGCCAGCAAGCGATGGCGCGTGCGGATCTATATACTGCCTGCCCTCGGTTCAGCTTCGGAACACACCCATGCGTCAGGTTTTGCTCATCGTTGATGTTCAGGAAACCTTCAGTCCGCCTGAATGGCTGGTCGATGGTGTGCGGGCGTTTTCGGCGATGATCCCGGCGATTGCCTCGGTCGAGCTGCATGACGAGCAGGTCACCCCGTTTCAGCGGCAGCTTGGGTGGCATCCAGCCACGCAAGACTACAGTCTGGTTGAAGCTGACAAAGTTTTTGTCAAACACGGTTACGGGCCGACCCGCGAAATGATCGAGTACATCAGGCAACTGGACGTCGAGCGCGTGCTGGTCTGTGGCATGCAGACCGAAACCTGCGTGCTGGCTGCAGGCTTTGCGCTGTTTGATGCCGGGCTGACGCCCACGCTGGTCACGGATTTGACGGTAGGCTCATCACTGGATCGATCGGGCCAGTTGGGCATCGAATTGTGGACCCACCATTTTCGGCACGTGACCACGCGGGCCGAAGCGCTGGCAACGTTGAACACTTGATCGCACGAGACGGTGTGACCCGCTTTGAATCGCTCGTCAAAAAGGCGAAGTATGAACAAATGGATCGCCGCGATGGATTGTGCAAGATCCTCTGACCCTGGCGCAGCGCGCACCCCATCAGTCCCGGCCACTTGGTAGACGAGCTTCAGACGCTGGCATGAAGGCTGATCGTCGCGCTATTCGGTAATCACGGTCTTGATCCGCCGGGTCAGCTCGGCCATCGAGAACGGTTTGGTCAATAGATGCATGCCCGGTTCCAGTTGTTCTTCCCAGAGCTTGGCGTCGTGCACATAGCCCGTGATGAACAGCACTTTGAGGCCTGGGCGCAGGGTGCGTCCGGCGTCTGCGACCTGGCGGCCGTTGATGCCGCCCGGCAGGCCGACGTCGGTGACCAGCAGGTCAATCTGCCGGTTAGATTGCAGCACCTGCAGGCCGCTGGCGCCGTCCGCTTCCTGCAGCGCGGTGTAGCCCAGGTCCTCAAGCACCTCGATGATCAGCATGCGAACCGCTGGCTCGTCGTCAATCACCAGAACCGTTTCGCCTTGCCCGGCAACAGCCGTCGACAGTTGCGCCGTCGCTGCTTCGGCAGGGGTGGCCTCGGCCTGGGACCTTGGCAGGTACAAAGTCATGGTGGTGCCGATATCGGGCAGCGAATCGATATGCACGCTGCCTCCTGACTGGCGGACAAAACCGTAGATCATCGACAAGCCCAGACCGGTGCCTTCGCCCATGGGTTTGGTGGTGAAGAACGGGTCGAAGGCATGGGCAATCACATCGCGGCTCATGCCGGTGCCGGTGTCGCTGACACACAGGGTCAGGTATTCGCCCGCCGACAGCTCGCGCTCGCCAGCGGCTTGGGGATCAAGGGTGCAGTTGCCGGTGCAGATGGTCAGCGTCCCGCCGTTGCTCATCGCATCACGGGCGTTGATGCACAGGTTGAGCAAGGCGTTTTCCAATTGATTGGGGTCCACCTGGGTTAGCCACAACCCGGGGTGGTTTTGCACCTCTATTTCGATCGCAGGGCCAATGGTGCTGCGGATCAATTGCAACATTCCTGCAATCAGGCGATTAACGTCGGTCGAGCTGGGCGCCAGGGTCTGGCGACGGGAAAACGCCAGCAAGCGATGGGTGAGGGCGGCGGCACGGTTGGAAGCGCCATGCGCCGCATCCAGATAGCGGTCCATCTCGCTGAAACGTCCCTGGCTAACCCGCAGCCTGAGCATCTCCAGGCTGCCCATGATGCCGGTCAGCAGGTTGTTGAAATCGTGAGCCAGGCCTCCGGTCAGTTGCCCGACGGCTTCCATCTTCTGACTCTGGCGCAATTGCTGTTCCAGCAGCCGCTGGGCGCTCATGTCGATGCCTACCCCGGTGCGGCGCACCGGCTCACCGGCGCCGTTGAAATAGGTATGTCCCCGGGACAACACCCAGCGCACGGAACCATCAGGGTGGACGATCCGGTATTCGAGCTCCAGATCGCCACTTTTTATCAGCCCGTTCGACATGGTATTGCGCAGCGCAGCCAGGTCATCGGCGTGCACGTTGGCGAGGAAATCCGGGCGTTTGATACCTGCAGCGGCCTGCAGCGGATCAATGCCATACAGCTCGCTGATCCCGGCGTCGCAGTAAAAGCAATCATTGGACACTTCGTAGGTCCAGACACCCACGCCACTGACCGCGGAAAGGGCCAGTCGAGTGAAGTCCATTTAGTCGTGCAACGCGGTTTCGCCCGCCTGCTCGGCGCTGACATCCCGAGCCCCGGCCGGGTTGTTCTGGGTGATTCGCAGGACTGCCTGGCGCGCCTCTTCGACGCTCTGGTAATGACCCTCGCGCACCTGGGTTTCCAGCAGGGTGGAAAGTGCAAGGTCGAGGGCCAGGTCCCGGGGTGCCCGGTAGGACATGCGCAGTGCTCTGCTGGAATTAAATGAGGCGCCGATTATCACACAACCCCGGGCTCGTTTACCTCCCGGTTACTGCAAAGCGCTCAGCAACCGGCGCACTTGCCCCAGTTCCCAGGTGCTGAGCAAATGCACGGGGTCGGTGCCATAGCGTTGCCATATTTCGTCAGAGCCGCAACGCCCGTCAGGTGACTGACAAGCCTGGCAACCGATCAACTCGGCGTCCGCTGTGCACAGTGCGAGGACCCAGCCGTCGGCTTGCACAAAGGTGTATTCACCCGCCACGCCGGACATCGGCGGCGCGGCACTGCGGCGCATGAGCCGAACCCCCAGCGCAATATCGCGCAGTACCTGGCAGACTTCCCGCGCCGTGAGGGGCTGGTGACTCACGGCAGCGGATGTTTCCAGTGATCGCCCCACCTCAGTACGCAAGACTCACGGCGTGTGCGCTGCGGTTTTCGCTGCTGGCGACAAAGGTGTGGGGCGCCATCTGCCCGGCGTCAGGTGCGGCAGGCAGTTTGAAGGCGGGCTCGCAGGGCTGGGCGACGGGCGTGCAGGCCTCCCGTGACGCGGCGGCTTGCGCTTGCAGGGCTTTAGCGGTGTTCGCGTGGTTCGCTGCGATTTCACTAAGAGTTGACACGGTACATCTCCTGAATAAATATCCGGCGCATCGCTGCGTCCATGAGCTGGGGGGGTGGCTACAGCGTCAGAATAATGTCGTGCCGGTGCAGTTGCAGTCGTCTTTGCAAGCCGCACGCCAGTAGGCCTACCGGTCGGCGTTTTCTCTTGACCTGTCACAGGCACCGCATGACAACGTTGAGTGAAGCTAAAAGACTCAATGAGCGAAGCCAGAGTTCCCGCTGTCTACATCCTCAACCTGCCCACCTTGAACACCAGGATTTCCATGACCCATCCTCGAATCGGCTTTGCCTGCCAGTATCGGCACCCCGTTCGCGACCTGTCGGTCAGCGCGTTGAAGTTGATCGAAAGCCCGTTCAACCCACGGACCACCACCTTGCGCTGGATGGACAGCGTGGCCGCCAGCGTGGCCCGGGAAAAACTGGTGGAGGTGGTCACCCACAACCTCGCGGCCCAATTGCAGTTGCTGGCGTATGTGGCCGAGCTGCCGCCCACATTGCGAATGCTGCGGTTGAGCAGCGACCTGCTGCCGTTTTACAGCCATCCCAATGTGCGCCACGTCTATCAGGACCCGGCCATTGTGCGGCAACTCAATGAAGGTTTTGCGGCGATTGGTGCGTTGGCGCGGGCGCAGGACATCCGCCTGTCGTTTCACCCCGGCCAGTACTGTGTGCTGGGCTCGGACCGGCCCGACGTGGTCGAAAACAGCATCGCCGAATTCGAGTACCACGCCGACATGATCAGGATGATGGGCTACGGCGTCAGTTTTCAGGATTTCAAATGCAACCTGCACATCGCCGGGCGTCTGGGCGGGGAGGGCATTCGCACGATCTGGCCACGTTTGTCCGAGGTGGCGCGCAACTGCATTACCTTTGAAAACGATGAAAAGGCCTACGGTGTCGATGACTGCCTGGCGCTGGCAGACCTGGCACCGGTGGTGCTTGATATCCACCACTGCTGGATCCACGAAAACGACTACATTGCTGCGCACTCCCCTCGGGTTCAGCGGATTCTGGACAGCTGGCGCGGCGTGCGGCCTGCCATGCACTACTCGCAGCCGCCGGAACACCTGCAGACCCTGGGCTTTGGTGCCGAGCAGAAGCTGGAAATGCAGGCATTGCTTGCGGTGGTCAACAAGCGCGACCTCTATGCCCATAGCCTGCAGATGTGGAACGGCTGGACCAACCGCTACGCCCTGCAGTTTCTCGACCGCTTCGACATCATGTTCGAAGCCAAGGACAAAAACCTCGCCACCCTGGCGTTCTACAACGAGTTTCTGGCCTGAGCCAGGATTTCTTCAGAACGATTCGATGATGCGCCCGAGCATGGCCATGGCCGCTTCGCTGCGCGCATCCCAGGGGTAGCCGTAATTCAGCCGCGCGCAGTTCTGGAACCGCTGGCTCGCTGAAAATATCGGCCCTGGTGCCAGGCTGATGCCTTGGGCCAAAGCCAGTTGAAACAGCTGAAGTGAGTCCACCTGCTCAGGGAACTCGAACCACAGAAAATAGCCGCCCGTGGGTTTGGTCACTCGGGTGCCTGCCGGGAAGTAGCGCGTGGCCGCCGCCAGCATCGCGCCCTGTTGCAGTTCCAGCGTGTCGCGCAACTTCCTCAAGTGTCGATCGTAGCCACCGTGCTTGAGGTAATCGGCTATCGCGGCCTGAGCGGGCACTGACGGCGAAATCGTGGTCATCAATCTGAGGCGATTGATCTGCTCGGTATAGCGCCCGCCAGCTACCCAGCCGACCCGGTAGCCCGGCGCGAGATTCTTCGAGAATGACCCGCAATGCATCACCAGGCCCAGGCGATCCAGGCTCTTGATCGGATTGGGTGCCTGGGTGCCGAAATACAGCTCCGCATACACATCGTCTTCGATTAGCGGGATGTCGTGAGTAGTCAGCAGTTCGTACAGGCTGGCTTTCTTAGCCTGCGTCATGCTCGCACCCAAGGGGTTTTGCAGGCTGCTCATGAACCAGCAGGCCTTGATCGGCAGCCGTTCGAGGCTATCTTGCAGGGACTGCAGGTCCACGCCGTCGCGGGGGTGTACCGGGATTTCCACCGCCTTGAGCTTGAGCCGCTCCAGCACCTGAAGGCAGGCGTAAAACGCCGGCGCTTCGATAGCCACCAGGTCGCCAGGCTGGGTCACGCACTGCAGGCACAGGTTCAGCGCCTCCATGGCGCCGTTGGTGATCACCAGTTCGCTGGCGGGCGAACGCACGCCACTGATCATGTAACGCAGGGCAATCTGGCGGCGCAGTTCGGGGCTGCCGGTGGTCATGTCGCTGACGATTGCCGCCGGTGACATCTGCCGAACGGCGGTGGCCATGGACTTCGCCAGACGCGGCAACGGATACAGCCAGGGGCTGGGAAATGCCGAGCCGAAGGGCACGGTCTCCGGGTCCTTGAGGGACGCCAGCACGGAAAAGATCAACTCGCTGACATCCACATCCGTGCCTTCGCTGGCATGCCGGACCAACTCAGGCTCCACCATGCTGCTGGTCGAGCACTCGCGCACGTAATAGCCCGAACGCGCCCGCGCCTGAATCAACCCGCGGTCTTCGAGCAGGTAATACGCCTTGAACACCGTCGAGGGGCTGACCGCATACGTGCGACTCGCCAGCCGCACCGACGGCACTTTTTCGCCGGGCGCCAACAGGCCGCTGCGTATCATTTCAGCAATGTCAGCAGCGAATTTTTCGTAGCGTTTCATGGGCGTTGCCTGCGCGGGCCGGGCAACCATGATGGGCGAATTGCTGTACTGAAAACAGCCTCAAAACAGTCAGACAAAAGCGGATCAGACTGATTGCCAGGATGAGGACCGATAAGTGGGATCGGCTTCAGCCGGGAAGGGGGCAGCGCTGCCTTGGCCTGTGCAGTCGACCTATAGGTCTCTTCCCGGCTGAAGCCGATCCCACGCAAGCACGCCCATTCAGATTGCGGCGTGCGCCAGAAATCAATCCAGATCAGACGCCTGATGCCGTTCCGCCAGTTGATCTTGTTCATCGCCCCAGGTGCGGTTGACCCGCTTGCCACGGATCACTGCAGGCCGCTGGGCAATGTCTTCTGCCCAGCGCTGTACATGTGGGTATTCATCGACCGCCAGAAATTCGCCGGCCGAGTACAGGTTGCCCCGCACCAGTTCCCCGTACCACGGCCATACCGCGATGTCGGCGATGGTGTATTGATCGCCCGCCAGGTATGGGCTGTGAGCCAGGCGTTGTTCGAGCACGTCCAGCTGACGCTTGGCTTCCATGGTGAAGCGGTTGATCGCGTACTCGATTTTTTCCGGGGCGTAGGCGTAGAAATGTCCGAAACCGCCACCCAGATAAGGTGCCGCGCCCATCTGCCAGAACAACCAGTTCAGCGTTTCGGTACGTCCGGCAGCGTCTTCGGGCAGCAATGCGCCGAACTTCTCGGCGAGGTACAGCAGGATCGAGCCGGACTCGAATACCCGAATTTCGGGCTGCGCACTGCGGTCGAGCAGGGCCGGGATCTTCGAGTTGGGATTGACCTGGACGAAGCCGCTGGAGAACTGATCGCCCTCGTTGATACGGATCAGCCACGCATCGTATTCGGCCCCGCTATGCCCCAGCGCCAGCAGCTCCTCCAGGAGGATCGTGACTTTCACCCCGTTGGGCGTTGCCAGGGAGTAAAGCTGCAACGGCTGCTTGCCCACCGGCAATTGTTTTTCATGGGTAGGCCCGGCGACAGGCCGGTTGATACTGGCAAACGCACCGCCTGAAGGTGCTTCGTTCTGCCAGACCCTGGGCGGTACGTAAGGGGCGTTGCTCATGAAAACCTCCAGCTTTGGGTGATGTGTGAGGATGGGACAGGTTCTAGCGCCGTTTGATCCAATGCGCACGGGGCGGCGCCTTGGCAGCACTACCGACTTATCAGCTTGTGTGCCATGAACCGGTGATCTGCCGAAAACAGCCGTCGGTAAGTCAACAGCACCGCACCCACTGTTCCCAGCGCTGAAGCGGCGGCGATCAGGAACATGATCACGATTTGATACCGGACGGCCTCGACAGGCGACTGTCCCGCCAGCACTTGCCCGGTCATCATGCCCGGCAAGCTGACGATCCCGACCACGCTCATTTGATTCAGGGTCGGTGTCATGCCTGCCTTGACGGCCTGGCGTGCGGCCATTTGCGCCGCTTCCCAGCGCGACCCTCCCAGCGCCAGGATCATCTCGACCGTGCTGCGACCCGACGACAGCTCCTGCATCATCCGCTCTATGGCCAGCGACACGCCGGTCAGGGTGTTGCCCAGAATCATGCCCAGAATAGGAATCGCATATTGTGGCTCGTACCACGGCTCGATGCGCATCACCGCCAGCAAGCCGATGACGGTCACCAGCCAGGAGCTGCCCCAGACCGAAACGATACTGTCCAGACGGCGCCCGGCGTAGGTCCGCTTGCCTCGTCCGGCGGCGGAGAACCCGGCAATCAGCGTCATCAGGCACATCAGCGGCAGCACCACGTACCAATAGGCGAACTCGAACACCCAGCCCAGCAGGTAACCGATGGCGAGTAACTGGACCACGCTGCGAATCGCGGCCCAGATCAGTTGCCGCTCCAGACCCAGTTTCAGGGCGACGCTGAGCCCGCCGTTGATCAGTATCAGGCTCGCCGCGATGGCAATATCGGTGGCGGACAGGCTGTGATAATTCATCGGCCACCCTCGGTGCTCAGCACCCCGGCGCGCATCTCGAGGCGGATGGTGCTCATGCGCCGGGCCTGTTCATGATCGTGGGAAACCCAGATGCAGGCTCTCGTCCCAAGGCCGCCAGTGGCGAACCAGGTATTGACCAGGCTTTCGATATCTCGGGAGGATTTCGGATCCAGGGCCGCCGTAGGCTCGTCCAGCAGCAACACCTGCGGATCCAGCTGGACAGCTCTGATCAATGAAATCACCTGTGATTCGCCGCCTGAAAGATCGGCCGCCATTTTGGTCATGAAGCTTCTCGGCTTGCCAGCCTGATGCAGCATAGCCAAGGCCCGTTCGACGTCGAACGTCTGCTCCTTGAAGACTTCAAGGCTGTAGGGGAACCGAAGGTTGTCTTCGACACTGCCTTCAATGAGCGCAGGACGCTGGGCGATGTAGCTGACGCGGCTGCGATAGCCTGGGATCATGGCGCTGGTCAGCACCTGATCATTCCATCGCACATCACCGCCATCAGGTGCTTCGAGCAAGGCGAGGGTGCGCAGGAAGACACTTTTGCCAGAGCCCGATGGGCCCGTGATAGCGACCTTGTCGCCGCCCCGCAACCTGAAGTTCGTGGCCTGCAGAAGCGGGTTGCACCCTGCGTGATCCAGGCGGCTCAGATTGCGGGTTTCTATTAATACCGGCAACACAGGCAACACAGGCACTGGAGGGTCGGGGGTGAAGGGGTTCAAGGTTCTGTTCCATGACCGAGGGCTTGTAGAGGATACCTCAGGAACGAGTATTACTGACGAGGGCCCTGAAGCTTGTAGCCCATCCCGTGAACCGTGTGCAGCAACGCAATATCGAACGATTTGTCGATGGTTTTGCGCAGCATGTAGATGCTGGTCCGCAGGCTGTCAGTATCAGGAGGCGCATCCCCCCACAAGGCGTGTTCGAACTCTCTGCGTCTGACCACTGCGGGGCTTTTGCGCATGAGCAGTTCCAGCAGGATTCTGTTGGTCGGATTGAGCTTGAGCAGCACGCCAGCGCGTCTGACTTCGAGCGAGTCCAGATCGAAGGTCAGGTCATGCACCTGGATGATGTTTTGTTGCAAGCCTTTGAAGCGCCGGGCTACCACTTCAACCCGGGCGAACAACTCGGATAATGCGAAAGGTTTTACGATGTAATCATCGGCACCGACCCTGAAGCCGGTCAGGCGGTCATCGAGTTGATCTCTGGCGGTGAGCATCAAAATGGGGACATGGGGGCCGGTATTTTCCCGGATACGTCGGCAGACCATGTTGCCATCCATCCCAGGCAACATCAGATCCAGAATGATCGCGTCAAAATTTCCTGTAACGGCCAGGTGCAACCCGGTGACGCCGTCCTGGGCACCCGACACTTCGCAGCCCTTGAGCGTGAAATACTCCGACACGTTAGCCAGGATGTCCTTGTGGTCTTCGATAACGAGTATGCGCATGGACCGCTCTTTTTATTCTGCTGGCCCGAGGCTGCAGGCCAGGGGTGTTGATGAGTGTGTCGGTTTGCCGTTACTGGGCGGCCAGAGCGCTGTCGCTGCCGGCCTTTCTGCAGCCTGCGAACATGTCCAGTGCAGGGTCGTAGACGGTGCTCTGCACCTGCAGCAAGCCAAGCATCGAGTGGAAAAGATTGTCCTGGCTCAAGGGGCTGTTGCTGCTGTTCATCAGGCAATGGCTGTCAACCGCAAACGACTGCTGATAACTGTCGGAAAACCAGGCCAGCATGGGCACATGCTTTTGTTGGTCGGGTGCCAGCATGTAAGGCGTACCGTGCAGGAATAAATTGTATTCGCCCAGTGATTCCCCATGGTCCGACAGGTACAGCATCGCGGTGTCGACTTTGTTCTGGTTGCTGCGCAGGATATCAATCAGGCTGGCCAGTACATGGTCGGTATACAGCAGCGTATTGTCATAACCGTTGACGATACTCTCCCGGCTGCAACTGTCCAGCGCGTTGCTTTTACACACGGGAGTAAACTGCTCAAACTCTTTTGGGTAACGCTTGAAGTATTCCGGGCCATGACTGCCCATTTGATGAAGCACCAGCACCGTGTCTTTATCCAGGTGGTCGATGAAACTCTGCAAGCCCTGCAGCAATATTTCATCCCGGCATTCCTTATTGGCGCACAGTTGCGGGTCTTTCAAGTTGCTGACGTCCTGCACCATTACACGGTCGCAGGTGCCCTTGCAGCCGGATTGGTTGTCCCGCCAGACGACCTCAAGACCTGCACGCTGCAGCACATCGAGCAAGCCTTCCCGGCTTTTTGCCGTGGAAGCGTTGTAATTCTTGCGGCCCATGTTGGAAAACATACAGGGTACCGATACGGCGGTTTCGGTGCCGCACGAATGAACATCGGTAAACGCCACCAGGCCATCTTCCTTGCGCAACTGAGGTGTCGTGTCGCGGTTGTAGCCCAGGATGCCAAAGTTCTCGGCCCGCGCACTTTCGCCGATCACCAGCACGGTCAGGGATTTACGCGAATGCTGCGTCCATTCGGGACTCAGTTTCGCATCTTCGCCCAACTTCAGGAACGGCTTGCGTGCGGTCAGAACCTGTTCGCCCAGATAATCGACCGACGCCCCGATGTAATTGCTGGGTACGACCATCAAACGCAGTTCATGGTGGTTGCGAAACAGTGATGAAAGCCCTTGATAATTGAGCAGGGCAAAGCCAGTGATTACCGCGGCGCAGGTGACGCTGACCAGCGTCTTGCTGATCAACTCCCGATGCAGGCGTTGATAATGAACAGGTGTGCGCCATAGTAATAAAGAGGGCAGAACACCTAACAGTCCGAGATAGACAAACAGTTTGGGCGACAGCAAGTCCCAGACTTCGGTGGCGTTGGTCTCGGCGAAGTTACGCAACATGCCCGTGTCGATCAACACGCCATACCGGTTCATGAAATAAGCGACACCGGCGCTGATCATGAACAAGGCGGTCATGACGGGTTTGAATATCTTCTCAAAGGCCAGCCAGGTGAGTGTGATATTAAAGATGCATAAAATCATCACCCCAAAGGCAATAGATAGCGTCGCGCCTGAGCTGCCGGTAGTGGTGATTTTGAAGAGGTGTTGCCAAAGGATGGAGTTGAAACCCAGCAACAGGAAGGCACTGGCTAATACAGTCACGACTTCAGGGCGAACTGCTTTGCGGTTGAGCATCAAGATTCTACTTGCAAAAAGTGACGGAGCGCTGACGACCTTGCAAACAGCAGTGCGGTCTCCAATGCCGCGAACTGTAGGCAGGCGACCATAAAATTTTTGTGAAAAACCTGCAATTAAAAGGTGCTGGCACGCTGTATTTTTTTACAAGGTTACTCGCCCGGCGTGGAATGTTTCTGAATAAACCCTGAACAAATAGTTAGCCACTAATTTTTCACATTGTTTTCACCTGTCAGCCACAGGTTAAATTTTAGTGTGCCGTTACTGATGAAGTGACGTGTCGAGAATAACTCTCGACTGCACCGCAGTTCGGTCCCTCGCTGGAGCAATGGTGTGGTCCACACTTTGATAAATGACGCAATCCTGCCCAGAAAACCATTCTGGACGTCGCAGGTTCATAACCGTCCGCTCGTAAGGTTGGCAAGCTCGGTGGCAACGGTTGCGTTAGTTGCGTTCTCCGGCTGGTTTTTTACTTCCACCTCCTTGGCTGATCTGGGTATGACGGGCGATCGGGGCAAGGCCGAGTTGAGTCGCCGTTGGGCTCAGGGCGATATGGTCGTCTTGATCAGGCATGCCGAACGGTGTGACCGGTCTGGTAATCCGTGCATGGCCAACCTGGATGGCATCACTAAAAACGGTGCCAATGCGGCCCTGGCAGTCGGCACCGGGTTGCAGCGGCTGGGCCTGCAACATGCACGGATAATCGCCAGCCCGCTGACGCGCACTCAGCAAACGGCCGACTTGATCTCTGCACGGGCCGTGCCCGCGCAAGCCTGGGTCAGCGAGTGCAACAGCGGTTTTAAAGACGCTGTGCTGGCCAACAAAAAGCCTCAGGAGAACCTGGTGCTGATTACCCACAGCGGCTGTATCGATCAATTCGAACGCAAGATGGGAGTACGTTCCGCTGACCGCGACAGCGAGTACACCCAGGCCTTCTTTGTCCAAGTGGATGGCCGGCATGCGCCGAAGATTCTTGGGTCTCTGGACTCAGCCCACTGGCAAAACCTGACCACCGAGCCGTTGAACCCATGAAAAACGTGAGCGCCCGTTCTGCCTTTTATTACCGCAACGCAGGGCTGCCCCTGTTGTTGGCTTTGCTGACGTTCCTGATCTTTGACCTGACCTCACTGGATCGGCTGTTCAGCAATCTGTTCTACGACCCCATAGCCGGGGTCTTTCCCATCGGTGAGAGCCACCTCTTCGAAAAGATCACCCACAAGTGGGCGCGGATTCTTCCCAACTGGACCGGTGAGCTGGCCATCTTCGGTGCGCTGTTGTCATTTGTCTGGCCTTGCCTGGATAAATACCGCGACAGCCGATTGCCGCGCCTCATCGCCCGTTCGCGGTGGGCGCAGCCGTTGAAGACCTTGTATTGCCATCGGCGCGACTTCTTTTTCCTCGTGGTGGCCTTTGCCCTGAGCACCGCAGTCATCCATTTTCTGAAAAGCCACACCAGCATTTATTGCCCGGTGGAAACAACGCTCTATGGTGGCCGCGAAGCCCACAAGGAGTGGTTCGAGAATTTCACCTTGTGGCATGAAGCCGGGGCAGGGCGATGCTGGCCTGGCGGGCATGCTTCAAGTGCGTTCAGCCTGTTTGCCCTGTACTTCGTCGCGCGACGCTATCGCTGGCAGCATTCGTCACTCTTGCTGTTCGGCATCACGGCGCTGGGCCTGATCTATGGCACGACGCGTGTGCTGCAGGGCTGGCACTACCTGTCACATACCTTCTGGGCTGGCATTTTCGTCTGGCTGAGCACACTGTTGGTGGCGCTGTTTTTTTACGGGCGTTCGACACTGCAACAGCCGGCCCTTAAGGGTAAAGCAACGGTTGGCGGGCCAAAGCGTCACCCGGCGCCGTTGCCTGTGAGCAATTGAATAAACACTGCACCTGTCTTCTTATGGAAACCGTTCATGGCTAATGCATTACTGCCTGGCGTCTCACGCCCCTTTGATTTTCGTCTCTGGCTGGGCCTGCCGTTATTGGCGATGGGTCTATTACTCTGGCTTGATCCCGCAGGTCTGGATTTTGCCATTGCCGAGAAGTTTTACGTGCCGGGCGTGGGTTTTATCGGGCGTAAAAGTTACTGGCTGGAAAACATCCTGCACGACCGGGCCAAAGAAGCGGTGATCCTGTTGAGCGTGCTGTTGTTCCTGGGCTTCGTCGCCAGCTGGTTCACGCCCAAACTGCGTGAGTGGCGGCGGCCGTTGGGTTATGTGGTGCTGGCGATGGGGCTCAGTACCGCGATCATCACGCCGCTCAAGGCCCTGACGGCGGTGCAGTGCCCGTGGAGTCTGAGCGAGTTTGGCGGCACTGAAACCTTTACTCCGTTGCTGGATGCGCGGGCTGAAACACTCAAGCCAGGGCGATGCTGGCCAGGCGGTCATGCTTCAACCGGGTTCTCGTTACTGGCGTTGTTCTTCGCCCTGCGTGACCGCCGCCCAAAAGCTGCACGGGTGGCGTTGGGCGTCGCACTGGCGCTGGGGGTGACGTTCTCCATTGGGCGGATGCTGCAGGGCGCGCATTTTCTTTCCCACAATATATGGACGCTGCTGTTTGACTGGATGATCTGCGTGCTGTGTTACCGCTGGCTGCTTTATCGCCCGGCCACCCAAGCCGATATCAAACCCCATCAAGCGTTGGCTCGGTAACGCCGCCGTGCAGGTCTGGGTGTTGAACCTCACAACGTTGCTGGGTCTGGCCGTGCTCAGTGGCTGCCAGACCACGGGGGAGCGGTTGCTCGCTCAGGGCTATCCACCCAGCTTCGTCAGCGGTTTTGAAGATGGCTGCAGCAGCGGACGGCAGGCCGCAGGAGCGCTGAGCGAGTTTCGTAAAAATGTTCCGGCTTATCTGGCCGACCGTCGCTACGCGATGGGCTGGGACGATGGCTTGCGTCAATGTCAGGCAGCAGTGAGCATCGACGCCGTGCGACCTTCCGCCATCGACAGCCAGGCCGATCGAAACTGGCAGCGCAGCAAGGACCAGAGCTGGAGCAAAGCGTTGAGTCATAAAGCGCAGCCCTGAAACAACTCTGACATCAAACTGTAACCTGGCACCGGCTTAATTTGCCGGCATCGCTGTGTTCAGGCGCCACCCCGACGCAGGGCGGAAACTCATTGAGAACGCCCCTTAGTGAAGGCACAATGCGTGTCCTTTTTTTGGCCGACCTTGCCGGAGGCGTCGAAATGATCAAAACGCCGTACTACCTGATCGATAAACAGAAGCTTTTGAGCAACATGGAGAAGATCGCCTACATGCGCGAACACTCCGGGGCCAAGGCTCTGCTCGCGCTCAAGTGCTTTGCGACCTGGTCGGTATTCGACCTGATGCAGCAGTACATGGACGGCACCACGTCGTCGTCGCTCTACGAGCTCAAACTCGGCCGCCAGAAGTTCGCGGGCGAGACTCACGCCTACAGCGTGGCCTGGGCCGACGACGAAATCGAAGACATGCTCGCCAACTGCGACAAGATCATCTTCAACTCCATCGGCCAGCTGCAGCGCTTTGCCGAAGCCTCGGCGGGCAAGGTTCGCGGTCTGCGGGTCAACCCGCAGGTCAGCAGTTCGGATTACCTGCTCGCCGACCCGGCGCGGCCGTTCAGCCGTCTGGGCGAATGGGATCCGGTCAAGGTCGAAGAAGTCATCGGCCAGATTTCCGGCTTCATGTTCCATAACAACTGCGAGAACGGTGATTTCAGCCTGTTCGACACGATGCTCGGCACCATCGAAGAGCGCTTCGGCCATCTGCTGCACAAGGTGGAGTGGGTCAGCCTCGGCGGCGGTATCCACTTCACGGGTGAAGGCTATGCGCTGGACGCCTTTTGCGCGCGCCTCAAGGCTTTCTCGCAAAAGTACGGCGTCCAGGTTTATCTCGAGCCGGGCGAAGCGGCCATCACCCAGAGCGCTTCTCTGGAAGTGACCGTGCTCGACACCCTTTATAACGGCAAGCACCTGGCGGTGGTGGACAGCTCCATTGAAGCCCACATGCTGGATCTGCTGATCTACCGCCTGGACGCCAAGCTGGCACCCAGCGAGGGCGACCACACCTACATGATCTGCGGCAAGTCGTGCCTGGCCGGTGATATCTTCGGTGAATATCAATTCCCCGCGCCCCTGGCGATTGGTGACCGGTTGTCGTTTGTCGATGCTGCCGGTTACACCATGGTCAAGAAAAACTGGTTCAACGGTCTGAAAATGCCGTCCATCGTAGTGAAACAACTCGACGGTACAGTCGAGGTGGTTCGTGAGTTTGGTTTTGACGATTACCTGTCCAGCCTTTCGTAAGCTGGCGTAGTGAGGAGAAGTAAGGAATTGAAGAAGAACGTTCTTATCATTGGTGCAGGAGGTGTCGCCAAGGTGGTGGCCCACAAGTGCGCGCAGCACAACGACGAACTCGGTCGTATTGCCATCGCGTCGCGCAACATCTCCAAGTGCCAGGCCATCATCGACAGCGTCAAGGCCAAGGGTAGCCTCAAGCAGCCCGCCGA
This sequence comes from Pseudomonas viridiflava, assembly GCF_900601905.1. GTDB lineage: Bacteria > Pseudomonadota > Gammaproteobacteria > Pseudomonadales > Pseudomonadaceae > Aquipseudomonas. The sequence continues at coordinate 818,172 of NZ_UWFA01000416.1, read as the reverse complement.
TATCAAAGCCTTTTCGCTCAATGCACTGGATATCGAAGCGACCAAGGCGCTTATCCTCGAGACCGAATCGCAGATCGTGATCAACGTCGGTTCGTCGTTCCTCAATATGTCGGTGCTGCGTGCCTGCATCGATACCGGCGTGGCTTATCTGGACACCGCGATCCATGAAGAGCCAGGCAAGGTCTGTGAAACACCGCCGTGGTACGGCAACTACGAGTGGAAACACCTCGAAGAGTGCCAGGCCAAAAACGTCACCGCCATTCTGGGCGTGGGTTTCGACCCGGGCGTAGTCAACGCCTATGCCGCACTGGCGCAACAAAAGCATTTCGACCGTATTGATTCCATCGACATCCTCGACGTCAATGCGGGCTCACACGGCAAGTATTTCGCGACCAACTTCGATCCCGAAATCAACTTCCGTGAATTCACCGGGCAGGTGTACAGCTGGCAGAACAGCCAGTGGACCACCAACAGCATGTTCGAAGTCAAACGCACCGATGATCTGCCGGTCGTGGGTTCGCAGAACCTGTACCTGACCGGTCACGATGAAGTGCATTCGCTGTCCAAGAACCTCAACGTGCCAAACGTGCGTTTCTGGATGAGCTTCGGTGAGCACTACATCAATGTGTTCACCGTGCTGAACAAGCTGGGCCTGCTCTCCGAGAAGCCGGTCAAGACGGCTGAAGGCGTGGAAATCGTGCCGTTGAAAGTGGTCAAGGCGGTGTTGCCGGATCCGTCTTCGCTGGCGCCGGGCTACACCGGCAAGACCTGCATCGGCGATCTGGTCAAAGGCACGCGTAATGGCCAGCCCCATGAGCTGTTCATCTACAACGTCGCCGATCACGAAGAAGCCTACGCCGAGACCGACAGCCAGGGTATTTCCTACACCGCTGGCGTACCGCCGGTGGCCGCAGCCCTTTTGGTTGCCCGTGGGGAATGGGACGTGCAACGCATGGCCAACGTTGAAGAACTGCCAGCTGAGCCGTTCCTCAAGCTGCTCGACGTGATGGGTCTGCCGACCCGCATCAAGGACGACAAGGGCGACCGTCCCTGGGACGCCATCGCCTGATGCTGTAGACAGCCCTGTGCGTCGATAGCGACGCGCAGGGCTTTGTCCCTTCTTCCTGCAAACACATCACTCGCTTTTCTGTAGGAGCTGCCGAAGGCTGCGAAAGCATTTCGTCTGACACGTCGTCCAGACGCCGCGCTGTCACGCAGCAAACACCGGTCCCACGAAAAAGCCAAACGTGTCTACGGGCGTGTCTCCATCATCCGCATTAACGGCTCGTACTCGGCATGGCTGGCGGGCACCAGGCCACTGGCTTCCTGGGATTTGAGGAAGGCCGTCAGGCCATTCTGATTGCTGAACAGCGCCGCGCGGATCTGTTTTTTCAGCTCCGGGCAGAGGGTGCCGCTGAACACATAGGGCGAGTAATAGATGGGTTCCGAGCGCCACATGATGTCGAACGTATCGCGCTTGATCCTTCCGTTGTTGAGGTATGCATCGACCTCGACGCTGGCAACGAACGCGGCATCGACTCGCCCGTCCAGCAAGGTATCCAGGGCCTTGCTGTGAGACCCGGCATACACCACCGAACTGAAAAAATCGGTGAGCGGCTGGCTGACCTTGGCTGAGAACTCGAAGTTGGGCACTACGCTGCCGGACGTACTGGCCGGGTCACTGAGGGCAACCTGCGCGCCGCGCAGCGCCTTGACGTCACTGAACGTACCGCGTCGCGTCAACAGCAACGACTGATAGTGATGGCCCGCAGGGGTGAAAAAGCCGGGGCTGATGGTCAGGCTGGCGAACGGTTCGACCCTCGGATCGCGCTGACGGGCCATGACATACGAGGCCGGGCCGAGCCAGGCGATATCCACGCCGCCCGAGACCACGGCGTCGATCACGCTTTCATAAGACGAAGAGGTCGGGACCAGATCCACCGGCATCCGCAAGGCCGCGCTCAATTGTTCGAGCAAAGGCTGATATTCGCCCCGCAACACCTCCATCGGCTTGGTGGTGTTAGGGATGATCGCCACCCGCAGGCCACGCTCGGCGCATTGAGCCTGCACCAGGGTGCTGAACATGGTACTCATCGCCAATAGGGTCAGCCATTTCATTGGGTGCATGCGGCATCCATCGCATCGATAAAGGGGGCGTATTGCTCAAGCTGTTCGGCTGACATCGGGCGACTGAAGTGATAACCCTGGACCATGTCGCAGCCGGCCAGCTTGAGGCAGATGAGCTGCTCGCGGGTTTCCACGCCTTCGGCGACCACCTCCAGGCCCAGGCGTTTGGCGAGGATGATGGTGGAGGCCACGATAGGGTTGTCATCCGGGCTATTGGACAACGGCGCTATCACCGCCCGGTCGATTTTCAGCTTGGTCAGCGGCAGCGATTGCAGGTGCGCGAAGCCTGCGTAGCCCTGGCCGAAATCATCAAGGCTGATGGCCATACCGGCACTGCGCAGGTGTTGCAAATGTTCGATGCCATGGCCTTGGTTATCCAGCACGCAGGTTTCGGTGATTTCCAGTTCCAGACGCTGCGGGTCGATGTTGTAAATCTTGAGCTCACTCAGCAGTTTTTCGCTGAAGTCCGCCTGACGCAACTGGATGGCCGAAATATTGACTGCCAACCGCAAGTCCCGGCCTTCCGCGTGCCAGCGAGCGAGCTCTTCGCAGGCCAGACGCAAGACCTCCCAGCCAAGGGCGACAATGAACCCACTGCGCTCGGCCAGGGCGATGAAGCGGTCCGGGTACAGCAGACCGAAATCAGGATGCTGCCAGCGCACCAATGCCTCGTAGCTCTCGACCAGCATCGAATCCAGACGAATCTGCGGCTGGTAATGGAGCACAAACTGGCGCTCGTTCAACGCGCCGGTCAAGGCCTGCTCGAGAATGAATTCCTTGATGTCCGAGACGTTCAGCGACGGGTCGAAGAAGCGGTACTGGCCGCGGCCCGAGCGCTTGGCCGAGTACATGGCGGCGTCGGCGCAGCGGATCATGTCTTCGATGGCCTGGCCATCGCGCGGGCAGATGCTCACCCCGACGCTGGGGCTGGTGCTCAACTCATGTTCTTCCAGGGAGTAAATGGCCGACAGCTTCTCGACCAGCATGCGCGCCCAGGCGTCGATCTGCTCTTCAGTGCGCTCGCCAGCCAGGAGCACGACAAATTCATCGCCACCAAAACGCGCCGCTTCATCGTCCGGCTCCAGCATGCGGCTGATACGTCCCGCGACCGCCTGCAGCAACAGGTCGCCGGTGCGGTGACCCAGCGAATCATTGATCGACTTGAAACGGTCCATGTCGATAAACAGGATCGCCAGCAATTGACGCCTGCCACGTTGCCGGGCCAGCACCTGGGTCGCGACCTCCATGAATTGCCGACGGTTGTGCAGGCCGCTCAGATGGTCGGTCGCCGCGGCATGACTGCTGCGCCGATGTTCGTCTTCCAGGCGGCTGATCAATTGCTGGTTGATCTGCTGGGCCTGTTCCAGGGCGGCGAACGCTTCCTGACGTCGTTTCAACACCCGCAGCGTCCAGATCAGGCTGCACAGGATGAACAGCGTCATGCACAGGTTCAGCCAGAGTTGGCGTTGGTAAGTCAGGTGCGAGGAGGCGAGGATTTCATCGCGCTGCTGGCTGACGACTACGCTGAAGCCGCGCTGCGTCATGCGCCGATACAGGCTCTGGTAGTCCAGAGCGGCGGATTGCTGGGTGATTTCCCCGGCTTCCTGGTCGTTTTGCGGTAATTCGGGGGTCAGTGCCACGCCCGACACCACCACGCCGCTGTTGGTGATGCGCAAACGCTCCTGGCCGCTGCTATCGAGCAGGCGCATCATGCCGCTGCGGCCCAGATCGATGCGTTCGAACAAGGCGGCCAGGTAACCGATGTCCAGTTGCACGAGCAGAATACTGTCCAGTTCGCGGGCGGCCGGGTCGGTGAGCGGAAGCAGGAAGGGCAGGCGCCAGTTGGGCGCGGGCAAAGCGGTTGGCGAAACGGCCAGGCCCGGCAACAGCGGCTTGAGGCCATAGCGGGCGAAGTGCTCGCGAAGCTGCGCCAGCCAGTCGGCGGACAACTGCTGCGGTTCATCGACATGGGTGCCAGACAGCAGACGGCCGCTGTCGCTGTACAGGCTCATGCGCTTGAGCACCGGGTCTTCGGCGAGCATGCGCACCAGGCCCCAATTACGCTGATCGCTGCCTTCAATGTCATTGCGCGCGACCTTGCCGATGGCCTGAGCGCGGTCGACCAGTTGGCGCAGGTTTTCCGCCGCGATGGTTGCCAGATTCAAATGCTCAGCGGCTTTGGCTGCCAGCGCTTCGTACTCGGACGTGCGTTTCTGCTGCAGAAACAAGCCCCACAGGAACACCAGCGTGGCGGCACACAGGATCACCAGTAACAGCCTTAACAGGCTCAGGGAGGAAGAAAACAGGCGAATCACTTCTCATCTTCCAGCCACAGGAAAACGCCACGTTACTACCGATATGTAACAGATTTATGACCGCGTTTCAGGTGCCAGGCGGGGGCAGGATCACCGCGCCAGTGCGCCTGCTCTCAGCTCATTGCGATTGCTGCGCCGCCCGCGCCGCTTTTTCGAAGCGTCTGGCATTGAACAGGCACAGAGCCAGGGCCAATGCTGCGACGAGGCCGCCGATAAACCCGACCCATGCCGAACCCAGATGATGCACCACGATACTGCCCAGCAGTGCGCCGCCGCCGATGCCAATGTTGTAAATCGCCGAGTGCAGCGCGGTGGCGACATCGGTGGCGTCGGGGGCCAGGCTGATGACCTGGGATTGCATCTGCACGCTGAAACACAACATTGCCAGCCCCCACAAGCCGAATACCGCTACCAGCGTGTAGATGCTCCACGACGCCCAGAACATCAGGCCCAGGCACAGGCACAGGGAACCGATTGCCAGCGCGGTGAGGTTTTTCGGAAAACGCGTATCCAGTTTGCTGAACACTATGGAGCCGAGCAGGCCGGCCAGCCCGAACAGCAGCAGCAACCAGGTGGTGGTGCCCTCACTGAAACCGCCGACCTTTTGCACGAACGACTCGATGTAGGTGTAGGCGGTGAAGTTGGCGGTCACCACCAGAGCGGTGATCCAGTACAGCGACACCAACGCTGGACGCTTGAACAGGATCGGCAGGCTGGTCAGGCTGCCGCTGTTCTGGGTGGGCAGCGATGGCAGTTTTTTGGCCAGCAAGACCCAGATCAGGCACGCCACCCCGGCGATCGCCAGGAACGTCGCCCGCCAGCCCATGCTTTCCCCCAGCAACCGACCGATCGGGATGCCCAGCACCATGGCCAGGGAGGAGCCCATGGCCAGAATGCTCAGGGCTCGCGCGCGATTGCCCTGAGGTGCCAGACGCACGGCCAGTGAGGCGGTGATCGACCAGAATACCGAGTGGGCCAGCGCAATACAGACCCGGCTGATCACTACCATGGTGAAGTTGGGCGACAGGCTGAGCACGATGTGGCTGACGATCAACGCGCCGATGGCGACTTTAAGCAGCAGCCGCCGTTCGACGTTGCGGGTCAGCAGCATCATGGGCAGCGACATCAGCGACACGGTCCAGGCATAGACCGTAAGCATTGGCCCGACTTGCGCTGAGGTCATGCCAAAACTGGTGGCAATGGCACTGAGCAGACCCACCGGGGCAAACTCGGTGGTGATGAAGATAAACGCAGCTACCGCCAGTGTGCAGACACTGACCCAGCTGGTGTTTTGAGTGTCAGCGGACGCTGTCATGAATCCTCGCAAAAACGTGTGGGCAGGTTCCTTGGCCTGGGGACCTGCTGCCTATACCTCGCGCCGTGCCGGTCGCGCTGGCAATTAGACCGGCAGCATGGCGGGCGCGTCTAGAGTTCTTTCTTCATGTGCTTTTCAATCTCTTCCAGCGACTTGCCCTTGGTTTCAGGCAGGCAGAAGTACACGAAGAGCAGGGAGCCGACATTGATCACCGCGAAGATGAAGAAGGTCGGGTTGCCAATCGCTGCAAGCGCCATGGGAAACAGGAAGGCGACCAGCGCGTTGAACAGCCATTGCATGGACACGGCCGTACCGGTCAACAGGCCACGAACCTGAGCAGGGAACAGCTCGGACATCAGCAACCAGTAGACCGGCGCGATGCACATCTGCATGAACAACAGGAACAGCAGGATACAGGCCAGTGCAGCGTAACTCTGGGTCAGGTTCTGCGGCATGAACGTCAGCACGCAGCCCAGTGCAACCTGGGCCATGACCACCATGACCAGACCGGTCATCAACAGATGGCGACGACCATAACGACCAATCGCCCAGATTCCCAGGAGGGTAGCGATCACCGAAACCACACCGTTGCCGATGGTGGCCGTCAGGGCTGCGTTGGTGCCCATGCCGGTGGTCTTGAGAATGATCGGCGTGTAGTACATGAAGGCGTTGACGCCGGTGAACTGAGCGGTGAAGCCCAGGCCGATGCCGATCAGCAGCAGCTTGATCACCCAGCTCTGGCGCAGCAGCTCGCCAATCGGCGGACGCTTGCGGGCGTTTTCTTTCTGGGCCTTCATCTCCTCGACTTCGCGCCTGGCGTCCTCGGGGCTGTCGCGCAGTTTTTCCAGGACCTCTTGCGCATCGTCGAAACGACCTTTCGCCGCCAGCCAGTGCGGCGAAGGCGGCACGAAGAAGGTGCCGATCAGCAGCAAAATGCCGGGGATCATGGCGATCGCCAGCATATAACGCCAGATATGCGAAGAGCTGAGCAACGCCGCGAGCAGGGCGCTGAGCACGTAAGCCAGAAGCTGGCCGCTGACAATCATCAATTCGTTGCGGCTGACCAGCCGACCGCGCCGCTTGGGCCCGGCGATTTCTGCAATGAACACCGGCACCGTCGCCGAACCGCCGCCCACTGCAATACCCAGCAGAAAACGCGAGGCAATCATGACAGGAATCGACGGGGCGATGGCGGTCGCCAAAGCACCCGCTATAAATAGCAGCGACAACAGGCGCAAGGTCACGCGACGGCCGAACCGATCCGAGATATAGCCGCTGGCCAGCGAGCCGAACGCTGCGCCGACAATCAGTGACGAGGTAATCAGGCCTTCGGTGAATGCGGTCAGCCCTAGGCCGCCCTCACTCACGGGTAAGGTCATGAACGGCAAGGCACCGGCGATGATGCCCGTATCATAACCAAAGGCCAGAGCGCCCATGGTGGCAACGAGCACGGAGATAAAGATCATCCGGGAGGGCGACATCGCTTGCCCGCCCTGATCAGGTTTTGCGGCGGTGGAGGTAGTGGAAGGCACTGCGAAATCCTTGCGTTAACGGTGAGGCGCCCAGGAGAAAGCTTAGCCCCTCAGGCTGTGGACATGGCCTGTTAGGGGCCTGCGCGCGGTACGAGTTCCGCAAAGTAACCGGATATTTCCAGGTAATTAATCGTTTCAGCATTGGCGCCTGGCTAAAAACGTGTATTCAGCCCGGTGTGTGTGGGGCTTGATTCCCGGTCTGACAGAATGCCGTGCGTGCGCTGACCACTGTTGCGTTCCCGCGCAGAACGTTACGCCCGGTCGGCGGTCAATCTCGGGGGAGTTCAGTGGTTGGCGGCACAATCCGCTGCCCGGTGGTTGCCACTTGTTCGCCAGCACTCCAAACTCAGCGGGTTTTGTCCGCCATGCGGACGTATCGTCATATGACGCTCCACTATTTGGTAAATGATCATTAGCTCCGAACCCAACCCTGCTCCCAAGACTTTCCCAGGTGGAGAGACCGGCGCTGCAATAAGAGCCCGCGACTGGTCGGACTCCCCGCTTGGCGCGATGGAGCATTGGCCAGTATCGCTGCGTTCGGCATTGAGCATGATGCTCAATTCGCCGGAGAGTCTGTATCTGGTGTGGGGGCCGGAGTTGATGTTTTTCTTCAACGACGCGTACCGCCCGATCCTGGGTCCGCGCCTGGACAATGCGCTGGGGCAGAGCATCACCACGTTGTGGGCCGACGCCTGGGAACAGGTCCGGCCGATGTTCGAGCAAGCGTTCGCCGGGCAATCGAGCCGCTTCGAAAATCAGCCCATCGACATGGCCCGCTACGGTGTGCCGGAGCAGACCTGGTGGACGTTTTCGTTTTCGCCGCTGTACGACGAGCATGAAGAAGTGGTCATGGGCGTGCTGGTCCACACCGTTGAAACCACTCAGTCGGTGCAACTCGCCCAGCAAATGAAATCCCGCGACGAGCGCTATCGCGAACTGTTTCGTGGCATCGACATCGGCTTTTGCGTGGTGGATGTCAGGTTTGTTGACGATCAGCTGGTGGATTTCCATTTCGTCGAGATCAACCCTGCCTTTGAAGGCATGACGCACCTCAAACAGATGATCAGCCAAAGCATGCGCGAGATCGCCCAGGGTCGACCGCAGCCCTGGTTCGATGTTTATGCGCGGGTGGCATTGACCGGTGAATCCATCGGCTTCGACGCACCGGCCGTCGCCCTGGCCGGGCATTGGTACGAGGTGTACGCCTACAAGGTAGATGGTCGAGAGCAGAATCGTGTCGCGGTGCTGTTCAAGGACGTGACCGAGGCCAAGCGCACCGAGTTCACGCTGCGCGAAACTCAGGAATTCAACAGCCGGGTGCTGGCCAGCAGCAATGACTGCATCAAGGTCATCGACCTTGATGGCAAGCTGGCGTTCATGAGTGAAGGCGGCATGAACGTCATGGAAATCAGTGACTTCAACGCCGTTAAGGGGTGCCCGTGGCCAGACTTCTGGCAAGACCAGGGGCACCTGGATGCCAAAGCGGCGATCGTGCAGGCCAAGGCCGGTATTGCCGGGCGTTTTCAAGGGATCGCCGACACGTTTCTGGGCAACCCGAAGTGGTGGGACGTTCAAGTCACGCCGATCCGCGACGCTCAAGGCCAGGTCGAGAAGATCCTCTGTATCTCCCGGGACATCACCGCCACCCGTGAAGCGGAAGAAGACTTGCGCCGTCTCAACGCCACGCTTGAGGAGCGCGTCGAGGCGCGCACCCAGGACCGTGATCGTATCTGGCGTCTGTCCACTGATCTGATGCTGATTGCCGAATTCAATGGGGCAATTGTCGCGGTCAACCCGGCATGGACCCACGTGCTCGGCTGGAGCCAGAGCGAGCTGCTGGGCAAATCGTTTCACGATTTCCTGCACCCTGACGATGATCAACAGACCGCTGCGGCCGCCAGGGATTTGTCCCAGGGCGTGAGCTTCCCCAGCTTTGAAAACCGCTACCTGCACAAGGATGGCTCTTATCGCTGGATTTCCTGGACGGCAGTGCCGGACCAGTCGTACATCCATGCGGTGGGTCGCGATATCCAGGTGGAGCGCGAGGCCGCCGAGGCGTTGCGCAAGACCGAAGAAGCCTTGCGTCAGTCGCAGAAAATGGAAGCGGTCGGGCAGTTGACCGGGGGCGTGGCCCACGACTTCAACAACCTGTTGACCGTGGTCAAGGCCTCGACTGATTTGCTCAAACGCAGCCTGGATGAGAACCGTCGTCGGCGTTATATCGACGCCATCTCCGACGCGGTGGATCGGGCCAGCAAACTTACCGCTCAATTACTGGCATTTTCCCGCCAGCAAACCTTGCGCCCGGAAGTCTTCGAGGTGGGCAAAAGCGTGCGCACCATCGGCGAGATGATCGGCTCGCTGACCGGTGCACGTATTCAGGTCCTGATTGAGCTTCCTGAGGAAGCCTGCTTTATCAACGCCGATGCCGGGCAGTTCGATACCTCGCTGATCAATATGGCGGTCAACGCCCGGGACGCCATGAACGGGGAGGGCGTGCTGAGAATCTGTGTCCAGCCGGTGCAACGTTTGCCGGCGCGCCGCACCCATGCTGCAACCGAAGGTAGCTACGTGGCGGTGTCGCTGATCGACACCGGCTCCGGCATCGCGCCTGAGCAACTGGACCGGATTTTCGACCCGTTCTTCACCACCAAGGAAGTGGGCAAAGGTACTGGCCTGGGGCTTTCCCAAGTGTTTGGCTTTGCCAGGCAGTCCGGCGGCGAAGTGCTGGTACAAAGCCAGCCTGGCGAGGGCAGCACGTTCACCCTGTATCTGCCTCAGTCGGTGCCCGTCGAAACGGTCGAGTCCGCTGTTGTCGATCAGGATCAACAGAGTGATGGCGAGGGCGCAGGTTTACTGGTGGTCGAAGACAACCTGGAAATCGGTGAGTTTTCCACACAGACCCTGAGGGAGTTGGGTTACTGCATCCACTGGGCCAAGAACGGCGCGGAAGCGCTGGCGGTGCTGGCCGAGCGGGCCGATGCATTTCAGGCTGTGTTTTCCGATGTGGTAATGCCGGGCATGAACGGGGTGGAACTGGCGCTGGAAATCAAACGCCTGTACCCGCAGATGCCTATCGTGCTCACCAGCGGCTACAGCCCGGCGCTGGCGCAGGGCAATTCTCAAGGTTTCACCTTTCTGCAAAAGCCGTATTCAGTGGAAGCACTGGCCCGCCTGTTGCGCACCGAGATAGCGGGCAGGGTTGTTTAACGACCTTTACGAGGCGCGGCACTGACACCGCCGTACGGGGCGGGCAATCGCCACTCGTCAGGCCTGCTGCACTTCGCCGTCCACGTGCTTTCTCAATCAGACCGCCCACGCACGCTGGGCATCTGATGAGAGGTGAACATGGCTATTGGTGGACAAGAACCAGACTTCGATCCGGACTCCCCGGATCTGGCCGACCCGCAGATCGATCCGCCACATCCGGCCAAAGCCCCGGCAGACGACCAGGACGTGGATGCCGACAAGCGCGCACCCGATGATCAATACCCGCCGTATAAAACCGACGAGTAAAGGCTCATCAGGCGTTCAGCAGGAAGCTGCTGCCCATCGTGGTCTGCTTGATTTGCGCGGCAGACAGTGGACGGCTGAGGAAAAAGCCTTGTGCTTCGTGGCAGCCGTAGCTCCGGACCAGATCCAGGCATTTGAACGTCTCGATGCCCTCGGCCACGGTGCGATAGCCGAGGCTGTGGGCGAGCTGGAAAATCGACTGGGCAATGATGCAGTTGCGCGGTTTGTTTTCCAGATCGGTGATGATCGATTTATCCAGCTTGATCACGTTGGCCGGAATTTCGTGCAGATAAGCAAAGTTGCTATACCCGGTGCCGAAGTCATCAATCGCCACATCAACGCCCAACGCGCGAATCGCTGACAGCTGCGTCAACACGGTGGCACTGGCCCTGATCCATTCGCCTTCAGTGATCTCCACTTCGACGCGCTCGGGGCCGATGCCATGCTGCTCGCAGGCGCTCTTGAGCGCGTTGGCGATGTCCAGATGCTGAAAGTCCAGGGCGGACAGGTTCAGCGAAACTTTCGCCAGCGGGTCCTCCCATTCGGCTGCCGCTGCCAGGGCATTGTCGATCACCCAGCGCGTCACAAGGCTGATCTGCCCGGAACGTTCGATCAGAGGGATGAACTCGGCAGGCGACACAGGGCCGTAGACCGGGTGATTCCAGCGCAGCAGCGCTTCGGCACTTACCTGACGCCCGTCTTCGAGGCGAAAGCGCGGTTGAAAGACCAGCGAGATTTCACCGTTGATCAAGGCCCTGGCCACTTCCTGAGTCAGAGGCAGGGCGCGATGCGAGGCGCAGTTGGGGTTTTCGTCCCAGACAGCCCAATCCAGCCCGTCTCGCGAGGCCTGATCTGCGGCGCTGCGGGCCTTGCGCAATAACTCGCCGACCGACTGATCGCCATTGTCACAGGCGGCGATACCCATCCGCACGCCTGGCAGCGTCGAGATCGAATCTTCGCCGCAAGGCTCGCAAATCAACTCGCTCAGACTCTGGATCAGTTGTGCCTTGAGTTCTGGCTGGACCGGCAGCAACAGGCTGAAATGACGCTCGCTGATGTGGTACGCGGTGAAGCTGCCGTCCAGTGCATGCTTGAGCCGGGCGGTAACAGCCTCGGCTTTGATACCAATCAGATTGCAGCCGTCATCCAGCGTCGGCTCGGCTGCCCATGGGCTGCCCACCACTTCAACCACGGCCAGCAGCCTGACGGGCAGATCGGAATTGACCCACGGCCCGCGATTGTCGGCCAGAAACTGGCGCAGGTTGGGCAGGCCGCTGGCCGGATGCGAGGTCCTGGTTTGCTGGCGCTGTTCAATCTGCGCGATGACCATCTCGGCCAGGTCTTGCAGCACCTGGGTTTCGGCATGGCTCAGTTGATGCGGCCATTTGTCGATGATGCACAGGCTGCCGATGGCATGCCCGTCGCGGGTGACCAGCGGCGCACCCGCGTAAAAGCGAATACCGTCAGGTGCGGTGACCAGTTCGTTCTCCATGAAGCGAGCATCGCAACACGCGTCCACCACTTGCATCACCCCGTCCTGCTGGATCGTATGGGCGCAGAACGACTGGTTGATCGGTGTCTGGGCGGGGCCAAAGCCGACTCTCCCGGCAAACCACTGGCGATCTTTATCGACCAGCGATATCAGGACGGTGGGCACGTCGAAATAAGCAGAAGCCAGCCTGCAGACACGGTCAAAATTTTCATTGGCGGCGGTTTCCAGCCACTGCAGAGCGCGCACGGCAGACAGGCGTTGTGTTTCGGCGTGTGAAGCTATGTTCATTGGATATGTTCCGAAGTCAGCCGCATGAAGGTACGTAAAAAAGGCCTTTTGCCATCATAGCGGGGGATGCAGAGCGCTGCCGAGGATTTCCTACGAACGGCATGATAAACGGCTCAACCGCGCGGATTTGCCGCAACCAGGCGCAACCCGCTGGACACACTGCCGACGGCGGCAAAGCCTGCGCCGATGGCCAGTGCCAGCACCGGACCGTGCTCGCCGCTGATGCCGAAACTCAAGGCCACCAGAGCCGCGCCGGTCGCCTGGCCAATCAGCCGCGCCGTGGCGATGGTCCCGCTGGCGCCGCTGGCTCTTTCCCTGGGCGCGCTGGTCATTAGCGCTTTCTGATTGGGTGCCTGGAAAAAGCCGAACCCCAGCCCGCAGATGATCATGCGCAGGCCGATTTCCCAGGCGGTTGCGTCAGCGGGCATGAGTGTCAGGGAAATCATTCCCGCGCACAGAATGGCCAGCCCGATGCCGCCCAGCAGGCCCGGCGCATAACGATCGGACAGGCGCCCGGCGAACGGCGCGATCAACGCCACCACGACCGACCAGGGGGTCATTAGAAAGCCGGTCTGGATCGGATCACGTCCCAGCACGGTCTCGAAGAAAAACGGTAATGACACAAAGGCCACGCCCTGAGTGGCAAACGAGCAGAACGCCGTCAGCGCGGACAGCGCGAACATCGGCCGCTTGAGCAGATCCAGCGGGAACATCGGTGCCGGATGGCCGGCTTCGCGGCGCAGCATCAATGCCCCGGCAATTGCGAACACCGCCAGGGCGATGAGCACGCGGTTCATTGAACCCAGTTGCGCGGCTTCGCCCAAGGCATAAATCAAAGCACCAAAGGTAACGACATTGAGCAGCGCAGTCAGCCGGTCGAACCCGGCCATGGAAGGCTTGCTGGCAGGCAGTGAGTGCCAGGCGAAGACCAGCGCAAAAAGGCCGATGGGCAGGTTGATCGCAAACAGCCACGGCCAGTTGGCGACGGACAATACCAGAGAAGCGATGGTTGGCCCGGCGGCGAAGGAGGTGCCTACCACCAGGGCATTCATGCCCAATCCGCGACCCAGCCGTTGTGGCGGGAAAATCGAACCGATCAGCGCCGCATTGACGGCCATGATCGCGCTGGCGCCCAGCCCCTGAATGACCCTCGCGATGGTCAGGCTCGGCAATGACCAGGCGAAGCTGCACAGCGCCGACGACACGACGAAGAGGATCAGCCCGCCGAGATAGACCTTACGATGTCCGATAACACCACCCAGCGCCGCAAACGGCAGCAGGGTAGCCACGGCTGCCAGCTGATAGGCATTGATTACCCACACCGACGCGGCGGGCGAGGCATTGAGATCTGCAGCAATGCTGGGCAGCGCCGTATTGGCAATCGCGGTATCGAGGGTGGCGAGGGCGATGGAAATCAGGATGGCCACCATCCCGCGAAATTCCCTGGAGGTGAGCCGTGTGGAAGTCTGGGGTGAGGCTGCATTCATTGTCAGGCAAGCTCCGCTGGGTTTAACAGCAATGGCCTGTTTGACACAGGCGCTAGAGCGATCCTGCTGGCTTGGGCGGTGTCAGTGCAATGCTTTGTTGCAAATCATTGATAGATTAATTCGGTCTGATCTGTGGGAGCGAGCTCGCTCCCACAGAGAACCACAGGGAATCAGCTCAACAAGTCGGCCCCCAGCTGAAACGCTACCCACAGCGCCAGGCCGGTCGCGAACAGCAGGGCGATGTTCTCGAACAGATTGTTGCGGTATTGCTTGTCCAGCAGGGATTTCTGGTTGGACATGAACAGCAGACCCAGGGAGATGATCGGCAGACCGATGATGTTCAACGCGTTCACACCAATGGTCAGCGTCACGAAGTCCGGCATGCCTGGCAGCGACCAGACCAGCGGTGTGACCAGGATGAACAGCATGAACCACTTGTGCATCGGGTCCTTGTGGAATTCCTTGCCATACTTCTCGCGGCGCTTGGGCACGATGTGCTGAAACGCATCGGTGATCAGCATCGGGAACGCCGTGGTCTTGCCCGCGATACTGGCAAACAGCGTCGCAAACACACCGACGAAGAAGATGTACCAGCCCGCCGGGCCAAAGAACATTTCCAGCGCCTTGCCCAGGTCCTGCAGCGTGCTGACCTGCAAGCCATTGGGACGCAGAATCTCGGCACCGACTACCCAGATCGCCAGGTTGATGATGATCCCCACGAACACGGCGAACAGCAGGTCATTGCGCTGCATGCGCTTGTGTTGCGGGCCGATCCAGCCTTTCTCGCGCATCACGTAAGGGTGCACGAAGTTGGCAATGGAGCCCGCCACCGCACCAATCACCGAGACCGCTACCAGCAGCGCGCCATGCACGCCTTCATCCGGTGGAATGCTGAAGCCGATGGTGCCTTTGAGAATACCGACCACGTCCGGCTTGGACATGATCGCCAGGGCCAGGAACGCCAGAGTCATCAGCGCCAGCAAGCCTTTCATCACCCCTTCGATCATGGTGTAGATGTTGCGCCCGACCAGCAGCCAGACGGCAATCACTACCGCAAACGAACACAGCAGTGGCTGATTGATATGCAGCAGCATGGCCAGCGCTTCGCCCGCGCCCTTGATCATGTAGGCGTTGATCAAGTGGCCCATCAGCAGGGCATAACCGAGCATGAACCAGGCGAACAGGGGATGCAGTTGCGCGTAGCCCTGCAGGATGCTCATGCCCTGGTTATTACACAACTGGAAGCGCGCGATGATGTTGACGATGAGGAATCGCAGCAGAAGCGACACCGCCAATACCCACATCATGGCGTAGCCGTAGTTGGCTCCTGCCACCGAGGAGGTAATCAGGTCGCCAGCACCCAGCCATGACAACACCGCGATAATGCCGGGGCCAAGCAGCTTGGTGAGCTTGCCAAAGAACGTTTCGCGCACAGCAAGGGGCTTCTTGTCGACGGAGCTGGTGCTCGCCATAGGTGATTCTCCGTTGTTATTTTTAGTGAGACGTTGCAAGTCGAACACAACGTCAGACGTCGTACAACATCGGAAGTTTTAGGATATGTTTAAAAATGTTGCGATTAGACACGTAACTGACAAACATGCGTGCTAACGGCTTTAGCGGCGAAGGACGCGAACACATGCCAAGCGCATCGCCCGGCAAGCTCCGTATCCAGGACGCAGCGAATTCTGCGGCAAAAGCCGTTCCTACGTAGGGTATGGAGATAGCCTACGTAGGGCATGGAGACAGATAGGTACGAAGGATATGGACGGGTGGCGTGTCGTTCAGACGGGGTGGCATTTATTCAGACTGGAAATTCCTAGCCCCCGTCAGTATCCACATCAGCATCCTCACCCTGGACCGGATGCGGATTGCTGCGTGGCATGTCGGGCTTTTCCTCGGGCTCGAAATCCGGTGTGAAGGTGTTGCCGCCCGATTGCTGATTCTGCTCGAACTGGGTGTCCGGCTGACCCTGAGGCGGTTGTGACGCCTCGCTGTCCTGGCTTTGAGTTGTCCCGCCTTGATGCTGCTGGACCTGCTCGGATTCAGTATCCGGGGCGTCCGGGTCGATGGCCGGGTCATTTCTGTCGAGGGTTTTCTGGCTCTGGTCGGTCATTCGTGTCACCTCTTGTTCATGTACAGCTGATTAAGGCTTACAGGATTTCGAGGCTGGCGGATGGACGTCGTTCGATCGGTGCGACAACCGCTGGTCGATCAGCTGCCGTCACCGAATCGAGGTCAATCAGTCGTAGAGCCGCGCGAACGGTACCCAGCGGGCGAATGCGCCGCCTTCAACCCAGGCGCGGGCGGCAGCGATGTCCGGCGCGAAATAGCGGTCTTCGTCGTAATGAGGCACTTCACTGCGGATCATGGCTAACACTTCGCTGAGCTTTTCAGAGGTGCGCAACGGCGCGTGCAGGTCCACGCCTTGGGCTGCGCCTAGCAGCTCGATGGCCACCACCGCGCTGCTGTTGCCCGCCATGTCGAGCAAGCGCCGTGCGGCGAAGGTTGCCATGGACACATGGTCTTCCTGATTGGCCGAGGTGGGCAGGCTGTCCACCGAAGCGGGGTGGGCCAGGGTCTTGTTTTCCGAGGCCAGCGCGGCGGCCGTGACCTGCGCGATCATGAAGCCTGAATTGAGTCCGCCTTCCTTGACCAGAAAGGCTGGCAATCCCGACAGCGCCGGGTCCACCAGTTGCGCAATGCGCCGCTCTGACAGGGCACCGATTTCGGAAATGGCCAGTGCCAGCACATCCGAGGCCATAGCCACCGGTTCAGCGTGGAAGTTACCGCCCGACAGCACGTCGCCATCGGCGCTGAACACCAGCGGGTTGTCCGACACGGCGTTGGCTTCGCGCATGAATACACCGGCGGCAAAACGCATGTGATCCAGGCAGGCGCCCATCACCTGGGGCTGGCAGCGCAACGAATACGGGTCCTGGACGCGCCCGCAATCGACATGTGACGCGCGGATTTCGCTGGTCGCCAGCAATTCGCGATAGAACAGAGCCACATCAATCTGCCCCGGTTGACCGCGCACTGCCTGAATGCGTGGGTCGAACGGTACGTCCGACCCTTTGAGTGCTTCTACGCTAAGGCTGCCAGCGACCACCGCAGCGGCGAACAGCTTTTCGGTGGCAAACAACCCGCGCAGCGCCAGGGCAGTGGAGACCTGAGTTCCGTTGATCAGCGCCAGGCCTTCTTTCGGGCCAAGCACCATGGGTTCAAGACCCGCCAGGGCGAGGCCTTCCACCGCGTCCATTTCCCGGCCCTGATGGCGCACCCGGCCGACGCCGATCAGTACCGCTGACATGTGCGCCAAGGGCGCCAGATCACCCGAGGCACCCACTGAACCCTGTGACGGAATGCACGGATAGACCTTGGCGGTGTACAGCGCCGTCAGGGCCTGGATGACTTCCCAACGAATGCCGGAGAAGCCACGCGCCAGCGAGCCGACCTTCAAGGCCATGATCAGCGCGACGCTGGCGTCGTCCAGCAAAGGCCCAGTCCCGGTGCAATGCGACAGCAGCAGGTTGCGTTGCAGCTTTGCCAGAGATTCGGTAGGGATCGAGGTGCGGGCCAGCAGGCCAAAACCGGTGTTGATGCCGTAAACGGTGCGCTGGTTGGCGATGATTTCATTGACCGTGCGCGTACTCGCATCCACCACTTCCCGGGCACCCGGATCTATCTCGAAAGGGCTTTGCTGCTG
Source organism: Pseudomonas viridiflava (assembly GCF_900601905.1). Classification (GTDB taxonomy): domain Bacteria; phylum Pseudomonadota; class Gammaproteobacteria; order Pseudomonadales; family Pseudomonadaceae; genus Aquipseudomonas. The sequence continues at coordinate 800,397 of NZ_UWFA01000416.1, read as the reverse complement.
ATAAATGGCACGCAACTGATCGATGTCGAATTGACCGGGCTTGAGGATAAGGGGTGAAGGCATAGCGCAATTCCTGCTTGGATAATTGAAAAGTCCGACGACGATGGTGAGCACTCGCTGAGTCATACGCAGCGCTCATATCATCCTGTATATACAGGTATAGCAAAAGTCGAGCCAGACGGATACATGCCCGTTTTACTGGGCTTGGCGGAGGTTATTGGATCACGGGGATGGAAAAGCTGTCACCGAAAGTTGCACCGGTTGCGTAGCGGTGCGCAAGGTGGGGCATGGGGAAACGGGGCGTAGCGACCGGGGGCATGATTTTGATCAGCGAGACCCGCCCGAGGGGTTCAAAGCTGGCGCTTTCTCCAATTGACGGGAGCTTGGGTAGAAGAAAGCGCTCAATCTGTCGTTGTCACAAAGTCCTGTCGGCGATTGAGACGATTTGCAATGGTGCCAATTAATATAGTCGGTGGTCGGTTGATTGATACTCGATGTTCAGTGCTTTTTATACTGGTCTGGCGTCGTGGAGATTTTCAACTGAGCAGGAGGCTCTTATGACTATCGGATCGCTTCAACGTCTTCTTGTCATGATGTTCGCTATGGGCATGGGGTCGGCGAGTTCCACCAGTGTTCTATCAGCGGGTGAGTGCGGGGCAAATGTCACTGACTGGGTGCCTGCCAGTGGCAGCGCGGCCTATACCGTGCTTAATTCGTCCGCCTACAGCAGTTTTAGCGTCTTGAAGTCTGGAGGCGGCTCTACAATGACGACTGTTCAGTTCGGGCAACAGTCGAGTATGTATTATCCGGTGCCAACTGGACTCACTATTAGCGGGAGCACCATTGATCCTGTTACACAACGACCAGCCAACTTCACAGTCGTCATAAGCCTCTCCAGCCCGGTTTGCGCGATTGGGGGGTCGCAGGTAACCAGTGCACGAGCGGTAACCTCCAGCTCGTCGCCAGGTGGATCCTCAACCTTGGCGGAGGGCATGGCGTTGAGGTCTGGGGTGTTCAATTAAAGTTCTGTCTGGGTGTTTCTTTCAAGAGGCCCACCCATTGCCGGAGATCTGACTGGCTACACGCAAGTCGATGCAGCAGCCCTGTCTCAGGCAGGTCTGCTTCATCCACCCCTATGGGGTGTTGCGCATGATTAAACGCGGGTACTTGCTGTTACTTGCTGGTTGCCAATGCCTGAGTGACCCGCCCGATAGTGCTCTGCAGCTCGGCGACCGGGTTTTCGCCATCCTCGCTCACGACCAGCAATTGGCTGCCAGCGGCACTGATGGCGGCTTTGACCGGCTCCGGTGGCTGGCGATGGTCGAGGACCAGCGCGACGTCGTTGTCCTTGAGGGTCCGGGTCAGTTTCTGAATGGCTTCGGCCGTCCACTGCTCGTCGGTCAGAAGCTGAGTGTCGATCAGTTCCAGATTCAAGCCGCCGATCAGATAGCCCAGCCGGTCTGACAGGCTGACCACACTCAGGTTATCGGCACTGGCCAGGCTCGCTTCGCTCTGTGCGGTAAGTTTGAGCAGTTGCTGCTTCAAGCTCGCCAGATTGCTTTCGATACGCGGTTTGGCAGCTGGAGCCAGACGCACCAGATCGGCAGCCATGACATCAGCCATGCGCCCCATATTGTTGCTGGACAGCCATGGCTGGCTGTTCAAACCGTCGATGCCCTGGCCGGGCTGCACGGCGATACCGGGCAAGCTGCCATCGACCGGGCGCGCAGCGTCGATCTCGACAATGCGGATATTGCTGCGCCGGGCGTTGGGGTACAGCGGATCATCCGGCCAGATCGAACGCAGACCAATCACAGCGTCAGCGTCCACCGCCAGTTTACGCAGCGTGTCGGCGCCGCGACCGGTGAAGTATGCCGTCTGGCGCGAGCCTGGCAGATTGGCCGCAGCGGCGCGTTCCAGCCGTACGCCGCTGTCCTTGAGCAACAGTTGGCCCAGGCCGAAGGTGATGGGCAGGCTGGCCAGCACCCGAACCGGAGTCTGGCTGTCGGTGGAGGCGGGGGCTGCGTGGGCAGCGCTGGCGAACAGGCCGGTGAAGGCCAGGGCGAAAGTCAGTGAACGCAGCATTTATCCAATATTCCCTTTGAGGCTTGGCACCGTGCCACGGGCAATCGCCGCCAGGGCGAAGGCCATGCCGGCCACCAGAATGATCGCCGCGCCTGACGGCACGGGCAGGTCGAAGACGATGGGCAGCAGAATGCCGCACAAGGTGCTGACGGTGGCGATGGCGACTGAAATCCAGAAGAAGCCCTTGAGCGACTGGCTGAGCAGGCGCGCAGCGGCCGCCGGAATCACCAGCAAGGCGCCGACCAGAATCGCGCCGATGACTTTTACCGCAGCCACGGTAATCAGGGTGACCAGAATCACGAACAGGTAATCCAGGGTCTTGACCGCCACGCCACGCACGGCCGCCAGTTGCGGGTTGAAACTGGCGAGCATGATGCGGTTGTACAACGGCAGGCTCAGCCCCATCACCAGCGCACCGACCACTGCCAGCACCAACAGATCGTTGCCGTTGACGGTGAGCACCGAACCGAACAGCACGTTTTCCAGGATGTGCACATTGATCTTGCCCGCCAGCACCAGCAGCAGGCTCGCGCCCAGTGCCAGCGAGACCGACAGGAACACACCAATCAGGGTGTCCGGCGCCAGGCCCGTGCGGTTGCGCAGGTAATTGAGGATGATTCCGAACAGCAGGCAATAGCCGAACAGTGCGCCATAGGGCCCAGTGTAGGGTTCGCCGAGCAGGATGCCGATGGCGACACCGGTCAATGCCGCGTGGCCGACTGCTTCGGAAAAGAAGGCGAAACGCTTGACCACCACCAGGGTGCCCAAACCGCCCAGCACCGGGCCGATCAACAGCCCGGCCAGCAAGGCGTTGACCACGAAACCATAGGCCAGTGCTTCGGGCAGATAGCCGGACGACGCCAGGCCTTGAATGAAAAGTCGAAACTGTTCGTAGTCCATTACGCGGCGCTCCCACACGTGACGTCGACACCACGCGGATGGGCGGAAAACAGAGTGAGCAGTCGGTCAGGCGTGAGTGCCGTCGCTGCAGGCTCATCGAACAGCACGCGGCGGTTCAGGCCGGTGACATGATCAGCCAGGCGCTTTACGGCTTCCAGATCGTGTTCGATCCACAGCACCGTGATGCCCGCCTGACGCCAGTCACCCAGCAAACGTTCGAACACCTGGATGCCGGCCTCATCAAGGGCGGACATGGGTTCGTCGAGCACCAGCAATTGCGGGGCAGGGATCAGCCCTTGCGCCAGCAACACCCGCTGGCGCTCGCCGCCGGACAGCGCGCCCATCCGGCGTTTGCGTTTGTCCTGCATGCCGACCCGCTCCAGCGCATCGCCAATCGCAGCGGCGTAATGCCGTGACAGGCCAAGAAACGCCGGGCGTCGCTGGCACATGGCAGCCATGAAATCGTCCACGGTCATGGGCAGGCCACGGTCGAACTCCAGCGCCTGCGGGACATACCCGATTACGCCGGGAGCGGCAGGCCATTGCAGGCTGAGCCGACCCTGATGGGGCATTTGCCCGAGCAGCGTCTTGATCAGCGAACTCTTGCCGCCGCCGTTCGGCCCGACCAGGGCATGCACGCTGCCAGCCCGGACCTTGAAACTGACGTGATCAAGTATCGCCGTGCGGCCCAGGGTCAGGCTGACGTCGGCGAATTCCACGCCGGGGCCATTCCCCTGGAGGTCGATCTTTTGCGCAATGGTCATGCACCGGCCTCCTGAATCGCCCGAACCACGGTGTCCAGATTGCCAGCCATTTCCTTTTCATACTTGTCGGCGCTGTATTCGCCATAGGAAATGTGTGACAGGGGGTAGAGCTTGACCCCGGATTCGCGCTGGATGGTCTCGACGTAGGTGGACGGGAAATCCATCTCCGAGAAAATCACCTTCACGTCCAGCTCGCGCAACTGATCGATGGTTTTTTTCAACTGGCTCGGGCTTGGCTCGATGCCATGAGCAGGCTCAACCACCGCAGTGACTTCCAGGCCGAACTCACGCAGCAGATAGTCATACGCAGCGTGCACCGTCGCCACGCGCAGGTCGGCGTTCGGCGCTTTGGTCAGTTTCGCCAAGGCATCGGCGCGCAGCTGGCGCAGGCGTTTGCCGTAGGCGCGGGCGTTGGCGGTGTAGGTCTTGGCGTTGTCCGGGTCGAGCTTGCCCAACTCCCGGGCGATATTGTTGACCTGGGCAATGGAGGCGCTGATGGACAGGAAGGTGTGCGGGTTGACGACCTTGCCAGCGCCGCGGGCAGCCACGCCGGTTGCGGCCAGCAGCGGCACATCCTGGTTGGCTTCGATGACCGCGATGTCCGGTTTTTCGCTGGCTTCAATCATGCGGTCGGCGAAGTCATCATGGCCGACGCCATTGAGCACGATCACGTCCAGCGAGCCGATACGCTTGATGTCATCGGCGCGTGGCTCGTAGGCGTGGGGGTTGAAACCGGCCGGAATCAGCGGCACCACCTCGGCCTTGTCGCCGACGATATTGGCCACATAGCTGTAATAAGGGTGCAGGGTGATGCCGATGCGCAGACGCTTGGCGTCGGCATTGGCCAAGGGAGCGAGCAGGGTGGCCAGCAGGCCGACCAGCACAACGCGCAGCAGCGGGCGGCGATTCAAAAAAATAGGCATGGGCAGGCAGTCTTCTTAAAGATAAATGCGTGGGGTCAATGCTTGTGCTGGCGGGTAACGCCTGCGTCGAACTGGGCAACGACCTGTTGCCAGCCCGCCTTGATAAGCGCCGCGTCGCCAAGGTCGGCAGCCGTGTCGGCGGTCAGTAAGGCGCCGCGATTGATCCAGATGTCCGCGTCGGGGCCTTTGCTCGCATCCACGCGCATCAGGAACGAGCCGGCCACTGCGGGATTCTGGCTCAGGCCCAGGTAGGAGCTTTCGACCATTTGCCAGGCATGCCCACCACGGCTCACTGAACTGGCATCTGTGGCGAATGGCGCGAAGCCTTCGTCAGCCAGTTGCTGCGGGGTCACCGGGTTTTGCTGTTCGGGGGCGAGCAGATGGATTTCGTCCAGCGTAACCCGCAGGTCAGCGTAGATACCCTGTTCGGAGGCGGTCAGGTCGCGACGCGCGTCCAGTTGATGGGTGGCAACGCTGTGCACGTCCTGACGTTCGCCATGCAAACCGACCACGGTCCCGGCAACCAGCAGAATCACTGCGCACAGCAGCAATACGTACAGGGTTTCATGGCCAGCGCCGGCCGGTCTGACGATCTGAACAGTCGGCGTGCTCATGGGGCCTGGATATCCGCTTGATCGATTTCGACCACGTGGCCTGGGCCTGCGTCGAACAGCACGTAGAACTCAGAGGCCGGTTTCTTGAAGGTCAGCGTCGAGTCTTCACCCAGTTTGCCGGGAACCAGAATCGTTTCGTCGTAGCCAATCACGTCCAGTGTTACGCCTGGCGCGCCGCTGCCATCGGAAAAACCACCGGTGCAGCGGATCTGTTCGTTTTCGATCTGTTTGCATTCGCACATCGGGTTATGGGCCAGGGCAACATTGCTCAGGCTAGTGCCGAGCAGCAACAGCGCGCAGGTGCCCAGCCGACGTAGAGAAAGTCTGTGGGTCATGGTTTGACTCCTTGGGTTTTCAGCCAGGCGACCGTCGCGGGGGAGGCCTGTGACAAAGGGATGGACGCCTGATGCATCGACCCGTCCCAGCCTTCCATGGTGATCCATAGATCGGCGTCAGGGTCGGTGCGTTCAGAGATTTGCATGAAGGCGCCCATGCGATACGGCGAGCCGAAGAAGATTACTCCGGCAGCGCGCAGGCTGCGTGGCTTGCCGATGCGCAGGTAGGTCGCCTTGACCCGGTCTGCGCATTCAGTGCACAGCGCGGCGTTGAAAGTCTTCATGTAGCCGGAGGCACCGTCCAGCATGGGGGCGTTGCTGCGAAACTCCGCCAGGTGGATGCTCCACGGCCCGACCTGAACCTCGCCAATGTCGCGCTGACCCAGACCGCTGTCGCCACGAAACAGCGCCATGTCGGAAAAATATTTGGGCATGAAGCCCAGCGGAATCAACAGCAGCAGGATGTTGATGTGAAAGCGCCACTTGTACCAAAGACGGCTTAGCTTTGAGGGCGGTGTCACTGTAGCGGCCTTGTTCACAGGGTAGTCTCCGCAGTTTCAGTGGGCAGGTGCGCAGTCTGGCGCTCGCGGTGTGTGGGGTCGGCCTTGTGGTTACGTTTGAGCGCGTTGAGCGTCGACTGGGCCGTGCGTTTGGTCCAGATCAGCAGGCCGCTGAGCACCATCATGCTCAGAATCAAAGCGAAGAACGTCCAGATCAGCTTGATCCAGATGCCGCCGAAATCGCCGGTATGCAGCGGACGCATGGATTCGGTGACGAACTCCAGCGCGGACCGATCGGAAAGCAGGTGCGAGGTCGCGATTTCGCCGCTGTACGGGTTGATTTCCGCCGTCTGGAACATCAGCGGATACCAGCTGCGGCCCACCACGCTGATGTTGCTGTAGGCATTGAGCGGGGCAGTAATGATGCTGGGTTCAAGGCCGGGAATTCTTTCCCGGGCGATGGCTGCGGCCTGGTCGAGGCTGATCATCGGCGCCGGGTTGCCGTCTGCGGTCAGTGGCACGCTGGCGTGGGGAATGACCGAAGCGACGGGCGACTGGCTGGAAATCGAGATCTGGTTATCGAAGAGAATCGCCTGGATCAGGAACCACATGCCGGTGATGGAAATGACCGCGATGAACCAGATTGACCAGATACCGCTCAGACGATGAAAGTCCCCCCAGAAAATCCGCGCGCCGTGGTTCAAGCGCAAGGTGGGTTTGAAAAAGCCTTTCCAGAATTTTTTGTACACCACCAGTCCCGTCACCAACGAAGCCAGCAACGGAATGCTCAGCATCGAGACCAGGTACCAGCCCCAGGAAAAACCATTGGTGAACGGCACCAGCCACCAGCCGTGCAGGGCGCGGGTAAAGGCCGGGAAGTCGAAAGAAGGCGCAATGCCCTGAACCGCACCGGTATAGGGGTTGGCATACGCCGTCACGGTACGTCCGCCGGGATAGGTTACGCGCACGTTGAGGGCGAAATAATCACCGTCCGGTTCGGAAATCCGGTTGACGATCAGATGCGAGTCGTCTTTGAGTATCCTGGTCTTGACCTGCTCGAAACTCAGGCGCGGCGCATCGGCGCTGGGCTGGTTGGCGCGCATCTCGGGGTTGACCAGCCACATGATTTCCTTGCTGACCACGGCCAGGGTGCCGGTAAAACAGACGATCAACACGAAAAACCAGATCGGCAGTGCCAGCCAGCTATGGACCAGAAACCAGATTTTGGAACGGGATTTCTTCGACATGAGGTAACGGTCTCGACTCGCGATTTGGAGCAACCCGAGGATCTCGGGCTTGTTGTGTACACGGAAAGCAGGCGTGATGGGTGCTGACGCGACTGCTGCATCCTAACTAAGACGAATGAGAATGAAATACCTGCAGCTTTAATTCTCATCTGAGATGTAAGAAAGTGTTTCGCGCGCCGGACCCTGGGCGAGCAAAATCCGTTGGAGCGAGGCTTGCCCGCGAAGAACGACAACTCGGCCTGTCATACAAACCGCAGCGACTGATTCGGGTCAAGCCTCGCTCCAGCGGATTCACTTGTATTGGGCACGAAAAAAAGGGAAGCCAGGCCATCGGCCTGCTTCCCTTTTGATCGGCGCGGCGACTTTAGATCACCTGTTCAATCGCCTTGCACACGGTCTCGATGTTGTTCTGGTTCAGTGCCGCGACACAAATGCGCCCGGTGTCCAGAGCGTAAATCCCGAACTCGTTACGCAGCCGATGCACCTGCGCGGTGGTCAGGCCGGAGTAGGAGAACATACCGCTCTGGCGGCCGACAAAGCTGAAATCCTGACCTGCCGGGTTGTTGGCCAGACGCTCGACCATCTGCTGGCGCATGCCCTTGATGCGCACGCGCATTTCAGCCAGCTCTTGTTCCCACTGCGCGCGCAGCTCAGGGCTGTTGAGCACGGCTGCGACGATGGTTGCACCATGGGTCGGCGGGTTGGAGTAGTTGGTGCGGATCACGCGCTTGACCTGGGACAGGACGCGGGTGGTCTCTTCTCTGGATTCAGTGACGATGGACAGCGCGCCGACACGCTCGCCGTACAGCGAGAAGGACTTGGAAAACGAGCTGGAAGCAAAAAAGGTCAGGCCAGAGTCGGCGAATAGACGAACGGCAACCGCGTCTTCGTCGATACCGGCGCCAAAGCCTTGATAAGCCATGTCCAGGAACGGTACATGGCCCTTGGCTTTTACCACTTCCAGCACTTTCTGCCAGTCTTCCAGGGTCAGGTCCACACCGGTCGGGTTGTGGCAGCAGGCATGCAGCACGACGATGGAGCCGGCCGGCAGATTCTGCAGGTCTTCGAGCATGCCTGAACGGTTCACGTCGTGGCTGGTCGCATCATAGTAGCGGTAGTTCTGTACCGGGAAGCCGGCCGTTTCGAACAGCGCCCGGTGGTTTTCCCAGCTAGGGTCGCTGATCGCTACCACGGCGTCAGGGCGCAGCTGCTTGAGGAAGTCCGCGCCGATCTTCAGCGCGCCAGTGCCGCCAACGGCCTGGGTAGTCAGTACGCGGCCGGATGCGATCAGCGGCGACTCGGCACCGAACAGCAGTTTCTGCACAGCCAGGTCGTAGGCAACAATGCCGTCAATCGGCAGGTAGCCACGTGGAGCGTGTTGAGCCACGCGGATACTTTCGGCTTCGGCCACCGCGCGCAGGAGGGGAATGCGTCCTTCTTCGTTGCAGTAGACGCCCACGCCAAGATTGACCTTGGTGGTGCGTGTATCGGCGTTGAATGCTTCGTTGAGGCCCAGGATAGGATCGCGTGGTGCCATTTCGACAGCGGAGAACAGGCTCATTTTTGTGGCGGCTCTGTGTGAGAGGTGAGGGGAAACCCGCTCTGACCCGGATGCGCCAGAGCGGTGCACAAACGGGGAGTCAGTATAGAGGCCATCCTGGCTGGGGGCGACAGGCCTGGGGCCGTTTTTTTGAGGTTTTTTCAGCTAATTGCCAGACGTTAGTCATATTGCAGCCTGCATCCTGAGATGCCGTGTACTTGCATGGGTTGAAAGCCAGCGATGTCGACTCCATTTGTAGTCCCATCACTTCACATTCTGTACGACCATTCCCTTCGAGGTGTGGGCGCCAGCATTTCAGCAGTTTTCGAGTATGTTTTCCCAGGCAGCCCGGTGAAAACGTCAAAAGAGGTCCGTTATGTCCGAGTTTCAGCTCGTAACCCGTTTTGAGCCTGCTGGAGATCAGCCCGAGGCCATTCGCCTGATGGTCGAGGGGATCGAAGCCGGGCTGGCGCACCAGACCCTGCTCGGCGTGACCGGCTCCGGTAAAACCTTCAGCATCGCCAACGTCATCGCCCAAGTGCAGCGCCCGACGCTGGTACTGGCGCCGAACAAGACCCTGGCGGCGCAGTTGTATGGCGAGTTCAAGGCGTTTTTTCCGAACAATGCCGTTGAGTACTTCGTTTCCTATTACGACTACTACCAGCCCGAAGCCTATGTGCCGTCCTCGGACACCTTCATCGAGAAGGATGCGTCGATCAACGACCACATCGAGCAGATGCGGCTTTCTGCGACCAAGGCGCTGCTGGAGCGCAAGGACGCCATCATCGTCACCACGGTGTCGTGCATCTACGGTCTGGGCAGCCCGGAAACTTATCTGCGCATGGTGTTGCACGTGGATCGCGGCGACAAACTCGACCAACGCGCCTTGCTGCGCCGCCTGGCGGACCTGCAATACACCCGCAACGACATGGACTTTGCCCGGGCGACCTTCCGCGTGCGCGGCGACGTGATCGACATCTATCCGGCCGAGTCGGACCTGGAAGCGATCCGCATCGAGCTGTTCGACGATGAAGTGGAAAGCCTGTCGGCCTTTGATCCGTTGACTGGCGAAGTCATTCGCAAGTTGCCGCGTTTCACCTTTTACCCCAAGAGCCACTACGTGACCCCGCGGGAAACCCTGGTTGAAGCGATGGAGGGCATCAAGGTCGAGTTGCAGGAGCGCCTGGAATACCTGCGCAACAACAATAAGCTGGTGGAAGCCCAGCGCCTGGAGCAGCGCACGCGCTTCGATCTGGAGATGATTCTGGAGCTGGGTTACTGCAACGGCATCGAAAACTACTCGCGCTACCTGTCCGGTCGCCCGTCCGGTGCGCCGCCGCCGACTTTGTATGACTATCTGCCTGCCGACGCCTTGCTGGTCATCGACGAGTCCCACGTCAGCGTGCCGCAAGTCGGGGCGATGTACAAAGGCGACCGTTCACGCAAAGAAACCCTGGTGGAGTACGGGTTCCGTCTGCCTTCGGCGCTGGATAACCGGCCGATGCGTTTCGACGAATGGGAGGCGGTCAGCCCGCAGACCATTTTTGTTTCGGCGACCCCTGGCAACTACGAAGCCGAGCATGCCGGACGCATCATCGAACAGGTAGTGCGCCCGACCGGGCTGGTGGATCCGCAGATCGAGATCCGCCCGGCGCTGACCCAGGTCGATGACCTGCTTTCGGAAATCAACAAGCGCGTGGCGCTGGAAGAACGGGTGCTGGTGACCACGCTGACCAAGCGCATGTCCGAAGACCTGACCGACTACCTGGCGGATCACGGGGTGCGGGTGCGCTACTTGCACTCGGACATCGACACCGTCGAGCGGGTCGAGATCATTCGCGACTTGCGTCTGGGCACTTTCGACGTGCTGGTGGGCATCAACCTGCTGCGCGAGGGTCTGGACATGCCGGAAGTCTCGCTGGTGGCTATTCTCGATGCCGACAAGGAAGGCTTCCTGCGTTCCGAGCGTTCGCTGATCCAGACCATCGGCCGGGCGGCGCGCAACCTCAACGGCCGGGCAATCCTGTACGCCGACCGCATTACCGGCTCAATGGAACGTGCCATCGGCGAAACCGAGCGCCGTCGTGACAAGCAGATTGCCCATAACCTGGAGCATGGCATTACCCCGCAGGGGGTATTCAAGGATGTCGCCGACATCATGGAAGGCGCCACTGTGCCTGGCTCGCGCAGCAAAAAGCGCAAAGGCATGGCCAAGGCCGCCGAAGAGAATGCCAAGTACGAGAACGAACTGCGCTCGCCGAGCGAAATCACCAAACGCATTCGCCAGCTCGAAGAGAAGATGTACCAGTTGGCGCGCGATTTGGAGTTCGAGGCGGCAGCGCAGATGCGAGACGAGATTGGCAAGTTGCGGGAGAGGTTGCTTGCTGTTTGATGATTGGGCGGGTTGAGCGATTTTTCTGTGGGGGCGTGGCTTGCCCGCGATAGGCGTCCGTTGTCACGGGACAGGCCCATGCTTACTTTTGGGCTCTTTTCAAAAGTGAGGCGCTGTAAAAGCGCAACCATAAGTGGCCGTTACCGCAGCAATGGATATGGACACAAACCCCGTCTCTGGAGCCCACTCCTCCCACATCAACCCCCGCGCCTGTTAAGATTCGCGGCTTGTTTGACCTATTTCGGGATTTTCCATGACCACCGTTCGTACCCGCATCGCGCCATCGCCTACCGGCGACCCTCACGTTGGCACGGCTTACATCGCACTCTTCAACTACTGCTTCGCCAAGCAGCACGGCGGTGAGTTCATCCTGCGTATTGAAGACACCGATCAGTTGCGCTCTACCCGTGAGTCGGAACAGCAGATTTTCGATGCCTTGCGCTGGCTGGGTATCGAGTGGAGCGAGGGTCCTGACGTAGGTGGTCCGCACGGTCCTTATCGGCAGAGCGAGCGGGGCGACATTTACCAGAAGTACGCTCAGCAGTTGGTAGAGATGGGCCATGCGTTCCCGTGCTTCTGCACGGCTGAAGAACTGGATCAGATGCGCGCCGAGCAAATGGCCAAAGGCGAAACCCCTCGCTACGACGGCCGCGCCTTGCTGCTTTCCAAAGAAGAAGTCGCCCGCCGTCTGGCTGCAGGCGAGCCTCACGTGATCCGCATGAAAGTGCCGAGCGAAGGCGTTTGCGTGGTGCCGGACATGCTGCGCGGTGAAGTCGAGATCCCGTGGGATCGTATGGACATGCAAGTGTTGATGAAGACCGACGGCTTGCCGACGTACTTCCTGGCCAACGTGGTCGACGATCACCTGATGGGCATCACCCACGTCCTGCGCGGCGAAGAGTGGCTGCCGTCGGCGCCGAAACTGATCCTGCTCTATGAGTATTTTGGCTGGGACAAACCTCAGCTGTGCTACATGCCGCTGCTGCGTAACCCGGACAAGAGCAAGCTGTCCAAGCGCAAGAACCCGACGTCGGTGACGTTCTACGAGCGCATGGGCTTCATGCCCGAAGCGATGCTCAATTATCTGGGCCGCATGGGCTGGTCGATGCCGGACGAGCGCGAGAAATTCTCCCTGGCGGAGATGGTCGAGCACTTCGACCTGTCGCGGGTGTCCCTGGGTGGGCCGATCTTCGATATCGAGAAGCTGTCGTGGCTCAATGGTCAGTGGCTGCGTGAGCTTCCCGTTGAGGAGTTCGCCACACGTCTGCAGACCTGGGCCCTGAATCCCGAGTACATGATGAAGATCGCACCTCACGTGCAGGGCAGGGTAGAGACCTTCAGCCAGGTCGCCCCGCTGGCGGGCTTCTTCTTCGCGGGTGGCGTCACGCCGGATGTGAAACTGTTCGAGCACAAGAAGCTGTCCCCAGATCAGGTCCGTCAGGTGATGCAACTTATCTTGTGGAAGCTGGAAACCCTGCGTCAGTGGGAAAAAGACCGGATCATGGGCAGCATCCAGGCGGTGGTCGAGCACCTTGAGCTCAAGCTGCGCGATGCCATGCCATTGATGTTCGCGGCGATCACCGGGCAGGCCAATTCGGTGTCTGTGACCGACGCGATGGAAATCCTCGGCCCGGACCTGACGCGTTTCCGTTTGCGTCAGGCGATTGATCTGCTGGGCGGCGTCTCCAAGAAAGAAAACAAGGAATGGGAAAAGCTGCTGGGCGCCATCGCCTGAGCTAGCGACTAGGCCCTTGCCGTTCGGCCCCGTTTTGCGGGGCTGAAGGGTAAGTGGTTGTAATACCGACAAAAAACTTTAGAAATTGTAAAAAATAAATTTGACAGCTCTGCCACTCACGCTTAACATGCGCCCCGTCCACTGATGTGGGGCTTTAGCTCAGCTGGGAGAGCGCCTGCATGGCATGCAGGAGGTCAGCGGTTCGATCCCGCTAAGCTCCACCAAATTTAGAGTTTCATGGCAATGCTTCACTGCCTTGAAGCGCTGCGAGATGACCGGATCCAGCGACCGATCATCTGCATCAAGAAGGTTTTGTCCCCTTCGTCTAGTGGCCTAGGACACCGCCCTTTCACGGCGGTAACAGGGGTTCGAGTCCCCTAGGGGACGCCAATTTAAAGTGCAACACCGCGAGGTGTTGTGAGCCGCGAGGCTATAAATCCGGGGCTTTAGCTCAGCTGGGAGAGCGCCTGCATGGCATGCAGGAGGTCAGCGGTTCGATCCCGCTAAGCTCCACCAATTTTGCCAGGGTTCGTTGCAAACAGTTTTGTTGCAAACGAATCTGCTCGAAGGTTTTGCGTCCCCTTCGTCTAGTGGCCTAGGACACCGCCCTTTCACGGCGGTAACAGGGGTTCGAGTCCCCTAGGGGACGCCACGATTTCTCGCTCTGCGAGACCAAGGGTCATTCGATTATTGAATGGCCCTTTTGTTTTTCCGGCGTTTGATAATTCGCCATCTCGCCATTTCCTGTCTTTTTTCCTGCCTATCCATTCGCTGTCTGCGACAGGCGGGCAGGTGTGTGCTTGCCATTCCAGATGATGAGGATAATATTCTCGGCGTACTCCGGAGGTGGTCATGCAAGACAAGAAAACCAGAACCCGCGAACGAATCCTCGGTGCTGCCAGTGCTGCCTTGATCAGCCGGGGCCCTGAACAGCCTAGCGTCCACGAAATCATGGGCGCCGCAGGGCTCACCGTGGGTGGCTTCTATGCTCACTTCCAGAGCAAGGAGGCGCTGATGCTGGAGGCGTTCGAAAGGCTGCTGAGCCAGCGGCGTTCCTCGGTGATACAGCTTGATGAGCAATTGCCGGCACAAGAGCGGCGAGCCCTGGTGGCCGCATTCTATTTGTCGCGTAAACATCGCGATGCTACCGATCAGGCTTGCCCGTTGCCCTCGACGGTTGGCGACATGGCTCGCTTGCCGGGTAGTTTTCAAAAGGTTCTGGAGGAGCATCTTGAACTGATGGTCGCGCAGCTCTCGGGCAGCCCCGAGGATGCGGACAAGGTGTTGGCGGATTTCGCCCTGATGGTCGGCGGCCTGGCCCTGGCCCGTGCACTGGGCGACAGCGACCTGTCTGATCGCGTATTGCGGGCAGCCAAGTCCGCAGTGATCTGAAATGGATACCGGCCCTGCAGGAGCTGCCGAAGGCTGCGAAAGCGGTGTGCCTGGTAAAACCGGTTCGCAGCCTTCGGCAGCTCCTACAGATTGGCGACAATGCTGGTTACACTGCCCCGCGTGAACAGTCGAACCTCAAGGGAAAGAACATGGTCTGGGATCTGGCAACGCCGTTTGTAATCGACCTCAATGTAAAGGCAGACGATATTGACGGCCTGGGCCACGCCAACAACGCGGTCTACGTGACCTGGCTCGAACGCTGCGCGTGGCGTCACTCGCAACAGCTGGGCCTGGACCTCAGCGAATATCGTCGCCTGGACCGGGCCATGGCAGTGGTGCGTCATGAAATCGACTACCTGGCCAGCGCCTATGAAGACGACGAGCTGCAACTGGCAACCTGGATCGTCGACTGGGATCGTCGCCTGAAAATGACCCGACGCTTTCAACTCAAGCGCCCCAGCGATGGCCTGACCTTGCTGCGTGCGCAAACCACCTTTGTCTGCATCGAGCTGTCCAGCGGCAAGCCCAAGCGCATGCCTGCGGAATTTGTCGACGGCTATGGCGCGGTGATGCTCGATCCGCTGGTTTCCAATCCGGCCATCGCACCGTAAACTGCCGGACTTTTTTTCGAGTGTGATCCATGCAAATTGCTCTGGCGCCCATGGAGGGTCTGGTTGACGACATCCTGCGCGATGCCCTGACAAAAGTCGGTGGCATTGACTGGTGCGTGACCGAATTCATCCGCGTGTCCGAGCGGCTGATGCCGGCTCATTACTTCTACAAATACGCGTCAGAGTTCCACAAGGGCGCCAAAACCGATGCGGGTACGCCGCTGCGCTTGCAATTGCTCGGATCAGATCCCGTATGCCTGGCGGAAAACGCTGCCTATGCCTGTGAACTGGGCGCACCGGTGCTGGACCTCAACTTCGGTTGCCCGGCCAAGACCGTCAACCGCTCTCGTGGCGGCGCCATTCTGCTCAAAGAGCCTGAATTGCTGCATTCCATTCTGAGCCAGGTGCGCAGGGCAGTGCCCAGGCACATTCCGGTGACTGCGAAAATGCGCCTGGGTTATGAAAACACCGATGGCGCACTGGACTGCGCCCGCGCCCTGGCCGACGGCGGCGCCGAGCAAATCGTGGTGCACGCCCGAACCAAAGTCGATGGTTACAAGCCGCCTGCCCATTGGGAATGGATTGCGCGCATCCAGGAAGTGGTCAAGGTTCCGGTGGTTGCCAATGGCGAGATCTGGACCGTTGACGACTGGCGGCGCTGTCGGGAAATCTGTGGTGCCCGGGACATCATGATCGGCCGTGGGCTCGTCGCACGGCCCGACCTGGCCCGACAGATCGCCGCCGCGCAGAAGGGCGAAGAGGTGGTGCCCATGACCTGGGCCGAGCTGCAACCGATCCTGCGCACCTTCTGGCAGCAGTGCCTGATCAAGATGACGCTGATCCAGGCGCCAGGCCGCCTCAAGCAATGGTTGGCCCTGCTGACCAAAAGCTACCCGGAAGCCACGGTGCTGTTCGATACCTTGAGGCGTGAGACCGATTGCGATCGCATCGGGAGATTGCTGGGGCCAGCGGCTGACTGAGACTGTGTTGGTAGGAGCGAGCTTGCTCGCGAAAGCGATGTCAGGCTAACGGTGATGTGTCGTAGGTACCGTCCCCTTCGCGAGCGAGCTCTATCAGGACTTCACCCCGCAGCCAACATTGCTTCAAACGCCCTCAGCTCCCGTGGCTCGCTGAACAGATACCCCTGATACAAATGGCAGCCGATCTCCTGCAAAAACTCAAGCTGCTGCGGCGTTTCCACCCCCTCCGCAATCACCATCAGATTCAAGCTCTGCGCCATGGCCACAATAGCCCGGATAATTTCCGCATCGTTAGGGTCGGTTGTCGCGTCGCGGATGAACGACTGATCAATTTTCAGCGTGTCCACGGGCAAGCGTTTCAGGTAAGTCAGGGACGAATATCCGGTGCCGAAGTCATCCATCGCAAAGCTCACGCCGAGCTCTTTGAGGCAGGTCATTTTGGCGATGGTGTCTTCCAGATTCTGTATGACAATGCCTTCGGTAATCTCCAGCTTGAGTACGTGGCTGGGCAGGTTGTTGAGCCGCAGGTTGTGTTTGACCCTTTCGGCAAAGTCGTTCTGGCGGAATTGGCGTGGACTGATATTGACGCACAGGCTGAAGTGCTGCGGGTTGATCAGCCCGTCACGCAGCAGCTTGCCTGCTGCCCGACAGGCTTCTTCCAGGATCCAGGTACCGACTTCTACAATCATCCCGCTTTCTTCCAGTACCTGAATGAACTGGCTGGGCGGCAGATTGCCGGTTTCGGGATGTTCCCAGCGTAAAAGCGCTTCGGCACCGATGATACGGTTGCCGCAGGCATTCACCTGGGGCTGATAGCACAGGCTGAACTCGCCCCGGGCCAGTGCCAGCCGCAGATCATTTTCCAGGCGCAGGCGTTCGCTGGCAGCCTTTTGCATGGAATCGTGAAACAACTGCGTGGTGTTGCGGCCCGAGTCCTTCGCCCGGTATAGGGCAATATCCGCACGTTTGAGCAGGTCGGCGCTGGTGCAGCCGTGATCGGGAATCAGTGCAATGCCGATGCTTGGGGTGATTTGCAGGCGTTGGCCGTCGAGAAACATGGGCTGGGCCAGCAACGCGCGCAACATGTCGGACAGTTCCATGACCTGATCGATGACGGCCTGGCGGCTGCCTTCCAGGCCGCTGATCAGCACCACGAACTCGTCGCCACCCAGACGCGCCACGGTGTCTTCCAGGCGGACGCTGGCTTCCAGGCGCGCCGTGACCATTTTCAGCACGCTGTCGCCCACCGGATGGCCCAGCGAGTCATTGATGTGTTTGAAGTGGTCCAGGTCCATGAACAACAAAGCGCCGCGCAGGTCGTGCCGCTGCAGCAAGGCTATCTGCTGGCTGAGGCGATCCATCAGCAATGCGCGGTTGGGAAGGTTGGTCAGCGAGTCGTGGTAGGCCAGGTGCTGGACCTGCTTCTGCGCGCTTTTGAGTTCGCTGATGTCCCGGGCGTTCATCAGCAGGCATTCGACCTCATTGAGGATGATTGCCTCAACGGATACGTCCAGCGTGATGTGCGCGCCGGACTTATGTCGGCCGGTCAATTCCCGGTGAACGACGCGGCCATGGGTTTCCAGGTCGAGGATCAGCTGGCGGCGCTGTTCCAGGTCGGTCCACATCCCCAGTTCATAAACCGTGTGACCGATTACCTCTTCGTGGGTAAACCCGGTGAGGCGACAAAAGCCATTATTGATCTCCAGGTAACGCCCGGTGTCGCGTTCAGTGATGGTGATGGCATCGGGACTTGAGTGAAACGCCTTGGCGAATTTCTCTTCACTGGCCTTGAGGGCGCGTTCGGCGCTCAGACGGGCACTGTTGTCCAGGAAAGTGCTGAGCAGATACAGGCGCTGTTCCAGCTCGATTTTGGTTGCGTTGAAGGTGCCCTCGATCAGATGACCCGCGCGAGTCCGCAGTTGCACGTCGAACCGCACCGGTTCCTGGTTGGCCAGCACCCTGGCGATCAGTTCCTGACGACGTCCGGGGTCAATCCACAGGCCCAGTTCGAAGCCCGTTCGTCCGATTGCCTGGTCAGCCGTCCAGCCCAGCAGCAATTCGAACTGACGATTGACCTCGCAGATCGTCCCATCCTCCAGTCGCGACAGGATCACTACATCGGGGCTCTGGTGGTAAAGCGTTGCAAAGCGTTTCTCCAACTCTCCAGGCCGTAAGGTCGACTGGAGGGCCGGGCTATCAGCAGATATGGGCATGGGATCACTCGCCTGGAATCCATTAAAGGCAGTAATACGATCTTCAGCTATTGAACAACGGTTTCAGGCCTTGGTGGCCTGCGCATCCAGCAGCGCCATGAATGCCCGTGCAGCATTGGACAGCGTGCGCTCGGTATGCAGGATGTAGCCTAGCTGACGAGTGAGCTGTACGCCCGGTAATGGAATGCGCGCCACCTGTTCGTCCAGCATGGTTCGCGGCAGAACACTCCAGGCGAGGCCGATGGAAACCATCATCTTTATGGTTTCCAGGTAGTTGGTGCTCATGGCGATATCGGGCTTCAGGCCCTGGGCTTCGCATAAACCGCTGACGATATGGTGAGTAAACGTGTTATTGCCGGGGAAGACGGCGGGGTAACGCACGATATCTTCCAGTGTCACCGGCCCGCTGTTGGCCAGCGGGTGTTCCGGGGCCGCGACAAAATCCAGCGGGTCGTCCCAGACCGTGATGGCCTTGACCAGCGTATGGGGGGCCGGGGCCAGGGTGATAACCGCCAGCTCGGCGCGGCCATGGAGAATTTCCTCATAAGCGACTTCGGAATCCAGAAACTGGATATCCAGGGCGACCTGCGGAAAGCGCCGAGTGAACTCCCTGAGCAGCGGCGGCAGGCGGTGCAGGCCGATGTGATGGCTGGTCGCCAGGGTCAGGCGGCCGGTCACTTCTCCGGTCAGGTTGGTCAACGCCCGTCGGGTGTCATCCAGCACATTGAGAATCTGATACGCCCTGGGCAGCAGCGCACGGCCGGCTTCGGTGAGGCTGACTTCCCGCCCTAACCGGTCGAAGAGCCGTACGTTGAGTTGTTGCTCCAGCCCGGCGATACGCTTGCTGATCGCGGGTTGGGTCAGGTGCAGGTGCTCGCCGGCCCCGGAAAAACTGCCCGTTTCGGCAATGGCAATAAAAGCATTGAGGTTGGCCAGATCCATTTGAGATTCCAGTTGGTTATCCAAAGCATAAAAATTATGAATTTGAGTTATTTAAGCATATTCCATAGCATTGCCTCACAAGCCAAAGGGTCATCAGTCCAGACCCGGGGCATAGAATGATAGAAGCACGCTGATGAGGATTCGCTGATGGCCGGCAAAACGCTGTACGACAAGCTCTGGGATGCCCATGAAGTCAAAAAGCGCGACGATGGTTCGTCGCTGATCTACATCGACCGTCACATCATTCATGAAGTGACTTCGCCGCAAGCCTTTGAAGGTCTGCGTCTGGCCGGTCGGAAACCGTGGCGCATCGACGCCAACATCGCGACCCCGGACCACAACGTGCCGACCACCCCTGAGCGCAAAGGCGGAATTGAAGCCATTGCCGACCAGGTGTCGCGTTTGCAGGTCCAGACCCTGGACGACAACTGTGACGAATACGGCATTACCGAATTCAAGATGAACGACGTGCGTCAGGGCATCGTTCACGTGATCAGCCCGGAGCAGGGCGCGACCTTGCCGGGGATGACGGTGGTCTGCGGTGACTCGCACACCTCGACCCACGGCGCATTTGGCGCACTGGCCCACGGCATCGGCACTTCCGAGGTTGAGCATGTGCTCGCCACTCAGTGCCTGGTCGCCAAGAAAATGAAAAACATGCTGGTGTCGGTCGAGGGCCAGTTGCCGGTCGGCGTCACTGCCAAAGATATTGTCCTGGCGGTGATCGGCAAGATCGGCACTGCAGGCGGTAATGGTCACGCCATGGAGTTCGCTGGCAGCGCGATTCGCGACCTGTCGGTCGAAGGCCGCATGACCATCTGCAACATGTCCATCGAGGCGGGGGCTCGCGTCGGTCTGGTGGCTACTGATGAGAAGACCATTGCCTACGTCGAAGGCCGTCCTTTCGCACCCAAAGGAGAGCAATGGAAATTGGCCGTTGAAGCCTGGAAAGACCTGGTGTCCGACGCCGATGCGCATTTCGATACCGTGGTTGAGCTTGATGCCACACAGATCAAGCCACAAGTCAGCTGGGGCACGTCCCCGGAAATGGTCCTTGCCGTTGATCAGAATGTTCCTGATCCGGCCCGTGAAATGGATCTGGTCAAGCGAGGCTCCATTGAGCGCGCGTTGAAATACATGGGCCTCAAAGCCAATCAGGCGATCACTGACATCCAGCTGGACCGGGTGTTTATCGGCTCCTGCACCAACTCGCGCATCGAAGACCTGCGCGCTGCGGCTGAAATCGCCAAAGGCCGTAAAGTGGCCTCGACGATCAAACAGGCGATCGTCGTGCCGGGTTCCGGTCTGGTCAAAGCCCAGGCGGAACGCGAAGGGCTGGACAAGATTTTCCTGGAAGCCGGTTTCGAATGGCGCGAGCCAGGTTGCTCGATGTGTCTGGCGATGAACCCGGACCGCCTGGAAAGTGGCGAGCATTGCGCCTCGACTTCCAACCGCAATTTCGAAGGTCGTCAGGGCGCCGGTGGTCGTACCCATCTGGTCAGCCCGGCCATGGCAGCGGCGGCGGCGGTCAACGGTCGTTTCATCGATGTTCGCGAATTGATTCAGCACTAAGGAGCCCAGTATGAAAGCCTTTACTCAGCACACCGGCCTTGTGGCTCCTCTGGATCGTGCCAACGTTGACACCGATCAGATCATTCCCAAGCAGTTTCTCAAGTCGATCAAGCGCACCGGCTTTGGCCCGAACCTGTTCGACGAGTGGCGTTATCTGGATGTCGGGCAGCCGTATCAGGACAACTCCAAGCGCCCGCTGAACCCGGATTTCGTGCTCAACGATGCCCGCTATCAAGGTGCCAGCGTGTTGCTGGCCCGGGAAAACTTCGGCTGCGGTTCGAGCCGCGAGCACGCCCCATGGGCCCTGGAAGAATACGGTTTCTGCGCGATCATCGCGTCCAGCTATGCCGATATCTTCTTCAACAACAGCTTCAAGAATGGCCTGTTGCCGATCATTCTGGCTGAGTCGGAGGTTGATGAACTGTTCCAGCAGGTTCAGGCCACTGAAGGTTACCAACTGAGCATCGACCTTGCGGCTCAGACCGTGACCCGTCCTGACGGCAAGCAGTTGAGCTTTGAAGTCGATGCCTTCCGCAAGCACTGCCTGCTCGAAGGTCTGGACGACATCGGTCTGACACTCAAGGACGACGTGGCGATTGCTGCGTTCGAAACCAGGCATCGCGCCAGCCAGCCGTGGTTGTTTCGCGGCTGAGACAGACAGATCGCATAGCGCCTGTGGGAGCGGTGCTTGCCCGCGATAAGGCTGGGCGCGGTTCGCTTTGGAATCGCGCTGTACTTATCGCGAGCAAGCACCGCTCCCACAGGGGCCCCCGTATATTCGCAAGAGAGAATCCAATGACCACCGCCCACACTCAAGTCGTACAACGTCAATTCGGTGACCAGGCAGCAGCCTATCTGAGCAGTGCCGTGCACGCCCAAGGCACTGAGTTTGCGCTGCTACAGGCCGAAGTGGCGGGGCGTGGTGATGCGCGGGTGCTGGATCTGGGGTGTGGTGCCGGACACGTGAGTTTCCATGTCGCCCCGGCAGTGGCTGAAGTGGTAGCGTACGACCTCTCGCAGCAGATGCTCGATGTGGTCGCCGCTGCAGCCAGCGAACGCGGGCTGGCAAATGTCAGTACCGTCTGCGGCCCGGCGGAGCGTTTGCCGTTCGCGGATGGCGAGTTCGACTTCGTGTTCAGTCGTTATTCGGCTCACCACTGGAGCGATCTGGGGGTGGCCTTGCGTGAAGTGCGTCGGGTCCTGAAACCGGGCGGTGTCGCAGCGTTCATTGATGTGATGTCGCCGGGCAGCCCGCTGCTCGACACTTACCTGCAAAGCGTGGAAGTGCTGCGCGATACCAGTCATGTGCGCGATTACTCGGCTGGCGAATGGTTGCGCCAGGTCAGTGAAGCCGGGTTGTTCACCCGCAGCCACAGCCGTCAGCGTCTGCACCTGGAATACAGCTCGTGGGTGGAGCGCATGCGCACCCCGCAGCCGTTACGCTTAGCCATTCGGGAATTGCAGCAGGCCATGGGCGCTGAAGTGCGCGAATATTTCGAGATTACCGCTGACGGCTCCTTCAGTACGGATGTGCTGGTGCTGTGGGCCGAGCGTTAGATTCCAGTCGGTGCTGCATAACAGCGCCGTTACAACAAAATTGAGGATGTTATGAGCAAGCAGATTCTGATTCTCCCCGGTGATGGTATTGGTCCGGAAATCATGACCGAAGCGGTCAAGGTTCTGGAGCTGGCCAACGAGAAGTATCAACTGGGCTTCGAGCTGAGCCACGACGTGATCGGCGGTGCGGCCATCGACAAGCATGGCGTACCGCTGGCTGATGAGACCCTGGACCGCGCCCGCGCCGCTGACGCAGTTCTGCTGGGCGCCGTTGGCGGGCCGAAGTGGGACGCGATCGAGCGTGACATTCGACCTGAGCGCGGTCTGCTGAAAATCCGTGCGCAACTGGGCCTGTTCGGCAACCTGCGTCCGGCGATTCTTTACCCGCAGCTGGCAGACGCTTCTAGCCTCAAGCCGGAAATCGTTGCGGGTCTGGACATCCTGATCGTTCGCGAGCTGACCGGCGGTATTTATTTCGGCGCCCCGCGTGGCAGCCAGACCCTGGAAAATGGCGAGCGTCAGGCTTACGACACGCTGCCGTACAGCGAAAGCGAAATCCGCCGCATCGCCCGGGTCGGTTTCGACATGGCCCGCGTGCGTGGCAAGAAGCTCTGCTCGGTCGACAAAGCCAACGTTCTGGCCTCCAGCCAGCTGTGGCGTGAAGTGGTCGAGGAAGTGGCCAAGGACTACCCGGATGTCGAACTGAGCCAGATGTATGTCGACAACGCCGCCATGCAACTGGTCCGTGCGCCCAAGCAGTTCGACGTGATCGTCACCGACAACATGTTTGGTGACATTCTTTCCGATGAAGCGTCGATGCTCACCGGCTCCATCGGCATGCTGCCGTCGGCGTCGCTCGATGCCAACAATAAAGGCATGTACGAGCCCTGCCACGGTTCTGCACCGGACATCGCGGGGCAGGGCATTGCCAATCCGCTGGCGACCATCCTGTCGGTATCGATGATGCTGCGTTACAGCTTCAACCTGACCGATGCCGCGGATGCCATCGAAAAGGCGGTCAGCCTGGTGCTGGATCAAGGCTTGCGCACGGGTGACATCTGGTCGGCAGGCAATGCCAGGGTCGGTACGCAGGAAATGGGTGACGCAGTAGTCGCCGCGCTGCGCAATCTGTAATATCTCGGGCCCGCCAGGCATTCGACTCCGAAACTGGCGGCCCACTTTTTAAACAAGGTGTAGTTGCGATGAAACGTGTAGGTCTGATCGGTTGGCGTGGAATGGTCGGTTCCGTGCTCATGCAGCGGATGCTGGAAGAGCAGGATTTTGATCTGATCGAGCCGGTGTTTTTCACCACCTCCAATGTCGGTGGCCAAGGCCCTGCCGTGGGTAAGGACGTGGCTCCGCTCAAGGATGCCTACAGCATCGACGAGCTGAAAACCCTCGACGTGATTCTGACCTGCCAGGGCGGCGACTACACCAATGAGGTGTTCCCGAAGCTGCGTGAAGCCGGCTGGCAGGGTTACTGGATCGACGCTGCTTCCAGCCTGCGCATGCAGGACGATGCGGTCATCGTTCTGGACCCGGTCAACCGCAAGGTCATTGATCAGCAGTTGGACGCGGGCACCAAGAACTACGTCGGCGGCAACTGCACCGTCAGCCTTATGCTGATGGGCCTGGGCGGTCTGTTCGAGGCCGGTCTGGTGGAGTGGATGAACGCCATGACGTATCAGGCGGCATCTGGCGCCGGTGCGCAGAACATGCGTGAGCTGATCAAGCAGATGGGCGCGACCCACGCGGCCGTGGCCGATGAACTGGCCAACCCGGCCAGCGCGATTCTGGACATCGACCGCAAGGTCGCCGAAGCCATGCGCAGCGATGCTTTCCCGACGGAAAACTTCGGTGTGCCATTGGCGGGCAGCCTCATCCCGTGGATCGACAAAGAGTTGCCGAACGGCCAGAGCCGTGAAGAGTGGAAAGGCCAGGCCGAGACCAACAAGATCCTGGGTCGCTTCAAGAGCCCGATCCCGGTGGACGGCATTTGCGTACGGATCGGTTCGATGCGTTGTCACAGCCAGGCCTTGACCATCAAGCTCAACAAAGACGTGCCAATCGCTGATATCGAAGCGTTGATCAGCCAGCACAACCCTTGGGTCAAGCTGGTGCCAAACCACCGCGAAGCGAGCATTCAGGAACTCAGCCCGACCGCTGTGACCGGCACCATGAGCATTCCGGTGGGCCGTCTGCGCAAACTGAACATGGGCTCTCAGTATCTGGGCGCCTTCACCGTGGGTGACCAGTTGCTATGGGGCGCGGCCGAGCCGCTGCGTCGCATGCTGCGGATATTGCTGGAGCGTTGATACGCGACACCGAAACACAAAAAACGCCCCGATCAGGGGCGTTTTTTTATGCGTGCAGTATCTGGAAACTCCTCTGAGACAGACATCAAGTCTGGCTGTGGGACCGGCTTCAGCCTGGAAAGCGGCATGTCTGTCGACACCTATGCAGCGGCTGAGCGGAGGTATTCCCGGCTAAAACCTGTCCCACAGGATCTGTGCATTGCAGGGACATTGAGTTGCAGTGTCCGGCCGGTACTGGAATAAATACCGAACTGAAAAACATCCCTATATATGGGATGCAAAATTACATATTGAGATTTATTCGGCGTTGGGCTTATAGTCCGCCTCGCACTCACTGCTCAAAAAACAATAGGTGAAGCGATGCAGGCGCAATTGATCGCGCTCGATTGGGGGACCACCTCACTTCGGGCTTATCGACTCGGCGAGCAGGGCCGGGTCCTGGAACAACGCTCTTTGATCGCGGGCATCATGCAATTGCCCACCACGCCCCGAATGATCGGAGCTGCAATGTGCAGCGACGGTTTTGAGCTCGCGTTTGACGAAGCCTGTGGCGACTGGCTAGACGCACAGCCCGATCTGCCGGTCATCGCGTGCGGCATGGTCGGCAGCGCCCAGGGCTGGCGCGAAGCGGCCTATCTTGAGACGCCAGCCAGTGTCGATGGCCTCGGCGCGGCACTGCAGATCGTGCGCAGCCAGCGTGGGATCGACGTGCACATCGTCCCCGGTGTCCTCCAGCGCTCGGCGCTGCCCAATGTCATGCGTGGCGAAGAAACTCAGGTCTTGGGCGTACTTGCTGGCCTGCCTGTCGCCGATGCGCTCAAGTCTGTGCTGATCGGCTTGCCCGGCAGCCATTCGAAATGGGTGCTGGCGGCTGACGGTTGCATCGTTCATTTCGATACCTTCATGACGGGCGAAGTCTTCGCGGCCTTGAGTAATCACACGATTCTCGGTCGCACCATGGCGCGTGGCGATGGCTTCGACGAGGCGGCGTTTGATCGCGGCGTCGCGGTCGCGCTGTCTGCCGAAGGCGAAGCGGGGCCGCTCTCGACGATCTTCAGCTGCCGCACGCTCGGGCTAACCGGTCAAATGGCTGCCAGTGCGCAGCCCGACTACTTGTCCGGCCTGCTGATCGGCCACGAATTGGCCGCCCTGGCCGCCTTGCAGCATTTACAACATTCGCAATTGCCCGCCGTGATTCTGCTCGGCGGCGAACAGTTATGTCTGCGCTATTCCCGTGGGCTCAAGGCCTGTGGTTTTACTCAGGTGACGGTGGCCGAGCAGGCGACCGAGCGCGGTCTATGGCAAGTGGCGAGCAACGCTGGCTTGCTCGCCCCCACTGAAAAAGAGGTCTGAACATGCTCAAGCAAGCGTTGCTGGAAAACGGTTTGATTGCCATTTTGCGCGGGCTGCGCCCGGAAGAAGCCCCCGCCATTGGCGACGTGTTGTACAGCGCGGGCTTTCGGGTCATCGAAGTGCCGCTCAACTCGCCACAGCCCTATGACAGCATTCGTCTGTTGCGTCAGAGCCTGCCTGCTGATTGCCTGATCGGTGCGGGCACCGTGCTGACTCCCCAGCAAGTGAACCTGGTAAAGGAGGCGGGCGGTCAGGTGATCGTCATGCCCCACAGTGATGCCAATGTGCTGCGCGCAGCCAAAGAGGCGGGCCTGTTCCTGTCCCCGGGCGTTGCGACCCCCACCGAAGCTTTCGCCGCACTGGCTGAAGGCGCTGACGTGCTCAAGCTGTTCCCGGCTGAGCAAATGAGCCCTGCGGTGGTCAAGGCCTGGCTGGCAGTGCTGCCGATTGGCACCGTGCTGATCCCGGTGGGCGGCATCACCCCGGACAACATGAGCGTGTTCCTCGAAGCGGGTGTGAAAGGTTTCGGCCTGGGCTCAGGGCTTTTCAAACCGGGGATGAGCGCTGCTGACGTTACCGAGCGCGCCAACGCGTATGTCAACGCCTGGAAGCAGCTTACCGAGCGTTTTTGAGGCCGTCAGTTCGAAACACCAGAGCGCCCAAGGCGCCACTTCTAACAAGAGAATCGCACACATGAAAATCACTAAACTCACGACGTTCATCGTTCCGCCGCGCTGGTGCTTCCTCAAGGTCGAGACCGATCAGGGCATCACTGGCTGGGGCGAGCCCGTAGTTGAAGGCCGCGCCCACACGGTCGCTGCCGCAGTAGAAGAATTGTCCGATTATCTGATCGGCAAAGACCCGCGCAACATCGAAGACATCTGGACCGTGCTCTACCGCGGCGGCTTCTACCGGGGCGGGGCGGTGCACATGAGCGCCCTGGCCGGGATCGATCAGGCGCTGTGGGACATCAAGGGCAAGCACCTTGGAGTCTCGGTCAGTGATCTGTTGGGCGGGCAGGTGCGAGACAAGATTCGGGTGTATTCGTGGATTGGCGGTGACCGCCCGGCCGATACCGCACGCGCCGCCAAAGAAGCGGTGGAGCGCGGCTTCACGGCCGTCAAGATGAACGGCACCGAAGAGCTGCAGTTCCTTGATACCTTCGACAAGGTCGACCTGGCGCTGGCCAATGTTGCCGCCGTACGTGATGCAGTCGGGCCCAACGTTGGTATCGGCGTCGACTTCCATGGCCGGGTGCACAAGCCCATGGCCAAGGTGCTGATGAAAGAGCTCGATCCGTACAAGCTGATGTTTATCGAAGAACCGGTGCTCAGCGAGAACTACGAAGCGCTCAAAGAGCTGGCACCGCTGACCAGTACGCCAATTGCCCTGGGCGAGCGTTTGTTCTCCCGTTGGGATTTCAAGCGCGTGCTGAGCGAAGGCTATGTCGACATCATCCAGCCCGATGCCTCTCACGCGGGCGGGATCACCGAGACTCGCAAGATCGCCAACATGGCCGAGGCCTATGACGTGGCGCTGGCGTTGCACTGCCCGCTGGGGCCGATCGCGCTGGCGGCGTGCCTGCAGCTGGATGCGGTCTGCTACAACGCCTTCATTCAGGAGCAGAGCCTGGGCATCCACTACAACGAGAGCAACGACCTGCTGGATTACATCAAGAATCCCGAGGTCTTCGACTACGACAAGGGCATGGTGAAAATCCCCAATGGGCCAGGCCTGGGCATCGAGATCAACGAAGAGTACGTCAAAGAGCGCGCGGCCATCGGCCATCGCTGGCGCAACCCGATCTGGCGCCATGCCGATGGCAGTTTTGCGGAGTGGTGATTCGCACGGCCTTCAGATTGGAATGTTGACCTGTGGGAGCGGTGCTTGCCCGCGATAAGGCTGGACGCGATAGACCTGATATCTGCGGTGTCCTTATCGCGGGCAAGCACCGCTCCCGCAGGGTTCGCGCGAATTCAGAACTGTTCCCGACCTCAATAAACATAAAAAGAGGCACCTCTTATGCAAACCCGCACGCTCGAGGGCGCGGCGTCTCTGGTGACGCCAACGCGCAAGCGCTATTTCATCATGGTCCTGTTGTTCATCACCGTGGTGATCAACTACCTGGACCGCAGCAACCTGTCGATCGCCGCACCGGCACTGACTACTGAGCTGGGCATCGACCCGATCCATGTCGGGTGGATTTTCTCGGCGTTCGGCTGGACCTACGCCGCCATGCAATTGCCCGGCGGCTGGCTGGTGGACAGAGTACCGCCGCGCATCCTGTACACCGCCGCGTTGCTGCTCTGGTCCATTGCGACCATCATGCTTGGTTTTGCCGCCAGCTTCATTGCGTTGTTCGTGCTGCGCATGGCGGTGGGCGCCCTTGAAGCGCCTGCCTACCCGATCAACAGCCGTGTGGTCACCACTTGGTTCCCCGAGCGCGAGCGGGCGACGGCGATTGGTTTCTACACTTCGGGGCAATTTGTCGGCCTGGCGTTTCTGACCCCGGTGCTGGCGTGGTTGCAGGCTCACTATGGCTGGCACATGGTCTTCGTCAGCACCGGTGCGGTGGGTGTGATCTGGGCAGTCATCTGGTACATGGTGTATCGCGAGCCGCGTGATTTCAAAGGCGTCAACGAAGCTGAAATCGAGCTGATCCGCGACGGTGGTGGATTGGTGGACATCCAGACCGATGTTGCCAAGGAAAAACGTGGCTTCAGCTGGTCGGATCTGGGCATTGTGCTGACCAAGCGCAAGCTGTGGGGGATCTACCTCGGCCAGTTCTGCCTTAACTCGACGCTGTGGTTCTTCCTGACCTGGTTCCCGACCTATCTGGTGAAGTACCGCGGCATGGACTTCATCAAGTCCGGCTTGCTGGCCTCGCTGCCGTTTCTCGCTGCCTTTGTTGGCGTGCTGTGCTCGGGCTTTTTCTCGGACTGGCTGATCCGTCGTGGTCATACCGTGGGCTTTGCCCGCAAGCTGCCGATCATTGCCGGTCTGTTGATTTCGACGTCGATCATTGGCGCCAATTTCGTCGAATCGACGCCGCTGGTGATCGCATTCCTGGCATTGGCGTTCTTCGGTAACGGCCTGGCTTCAATCACTTGGTCGCTGGTTTCAACCCTGGCTCCTGCGCGTTTGCTGGGCTTGACGGGCGGTACCTTCAACTTCATCGGCAACCTCTCGGCGATTGCCACGCCGATCGTGATTGGTTTTCTGGCCACTGGCGACTCCTTCGCGCCCGCCATCACCTACATCGCTGTCCTGGCGTTGATCGGTGCGCTGTCCTACATCCTGCTGGTGGGCAAGGTCGAGCGTATCGAGCTGTAGCGGCTGGCATGCAGACGGGCTGGCGGCGATAATGCCGCCAGCATTTTGATTGATAAGGCCTGATATGTCGCAAGCTCCCGATACGCCAGGCAGTGCTTCCAAAGAGGCTGCACCCACTGGCACCCAGACCCTGTTACGCGGCCTCGGCGTGGTTCAGGCGGTGGCCAATGGAGCCCGTGATCTCAAGGAAATAGCCCTGCGCATCGGCACCACGCGCAGCACCACCCATAGATTGGTCAGCTGTCTGGTGGACGAGCGCTACCTGCGGGTCCTGCCGCAAGTCGGCTATCTGTTGGGTCCCAAGCTGATTGAACTGGGCTTCCAGGCGCGCGAAGAAGTCCCGCTGGCGATGCTGGCCCGACCGTATCTGGATGAGTTGTCGCAGTTGACCGGGGATACCGTGCATCTGGCGATCCGCGATGGCGATGAAGTCCTCTATCTCCACAAGAACCCGGGCCGCAACGGGCCGGAAATGCGCTCCCGTGTGGGCCATCGCATGCCGCTGGCGCGCACCGGTATTGGCAAGGCGCTATTGCTGGACAGTCCGGAAAGAGAGTGGCAGCGGCTGTATGACATCAGCCTGCCGCAGGTCACGCCTAACCCGCTGTGGCCTGCGCATCAGGAACAATCCTGGGATCAGGTCCGCCAGCGCATGCATGAATACGTTCAGGGCGGTTATGCGTTCGATCTGGAAGACAACGAACCGTCGATCCGCTGCGTCGCGGCGCCCATTCGGGATGCCAGCATGCAGATTATTGCCGGTATCAGCATCGCCAGTACCGTGCCCTACATGCCGCTGGAGAAGATGACCGAGCTGGTGCCGTTGATCAAACAGACCGCGGCTCGGTTGTCGGCTGAGTTGGGGGGGTAAACACAGAGTTACGGCCCGTCTGAAAAAAACGCAGGATCTCTGGGAGATTCTATGTTGGCCTGCGATGCACTTTTTGTGGGACCGGCCGGGCGGCGCTCGGCTTTAGACGGCAGGGCGGCATTTCAGGCGATTGATTTCGGGCGGGTGTACTAGCCTCTTTCCGGCTAAATGAAAACGCGGTCGCCTGTGGGAGCGAGCTTGCTCGCGAAGGGGCCGGTACATTCCCAACATTTCTCGGGTCTGGAACACCGTCTTCGCAAGCACGCTTGCTCCCACAATCTCGACGCGCTGCAGCTGTATTAAGCCTTCAACGTCGCCATATCGATAACGAAACGGTACTTCACGTCACCCTTCACCACACGCTCGAACGCTTCGTTGATGTTGCGAATGTCGAGCATTTCGATGTCGCAGGTGATGTCGTGTTCGGCGCAGAAATCCAGCACTTCCTGGGTTTCAGCCATGCCGCCGATCATCGAACCGGCCAGTACCTTGCGGGTCATGACCAGATTGACTGCGTTGACTGGCGGGTTGATCGGCTCGATCAGGCCTACCAGGATATGCACGCCGTCAAAGCGCAGGGTTTGCAGGTACGGGTTCAGATCGTGCTGCACCGGAATGGTGTCTAGCAGGAAGTCGAACGTACCGGCAACGGCCTGCATCTGCGATTCGTCGGTGGAGATAACCACATGGTCGGCGCCTTGACGACGGCCTTCTTCGGCTTTGCTGGCCGAGCGCGTGAACAGTGTGACTTGCGCACCCATGGCTTTGGCAAACTTGATGCCCATATGGCCCAGGCCACCCATACCCAGCACGCCAACTTTATGGCCCGCTTTCACGCCGTAGTGCTTGAGCGGCGAGTAGGTAGTGATGCCCGCACAAAGGATTGGCGCAGCGCTGGCCAGGTCGAGTTTTTCCGGGATGCTCACCACGAAACGCTCGCTAACCACGATGCTGTCCGAATAACCGCCCATGGTCAGGCTGCCGTCAATGCGGTCGTGACCGGCATAGGTCGGCGTCATGCCGTTCTGGCAGTAGTTTTCCAGATCAGCTTTACAAGCATCGCAAGTGCGGCACGAATCAACCATGCAGCCCACGCCGACCAGATCGCCGACCTTGTATTTGGCAACGTCTGCGCCGACCGCGGTCACTTTGCCGACGATTTCATGGCCGGGCATCAGCGGATAGGACGCAAAGCCCCATTCGTCACGCGCCTGGTGGATGTCGGAGTGGCAGACGCCGCAGAACATGATTTCAATGGCCACGTCATCCGGGCGCGGGTCACGGCGCTCGAATTTCAGTGGGGCGAGGGGAGCGGTCGATGATTGAGCCGCGTAACCGATAGCTGTGTACATGGAGTTACCTCGCGAGAGAGTGCAAAAGTCAGGCGAACCATTTTCCGGGAGTTGCTGGCTCAAGGCTATGAACATTCCTCCGCGAGTCATGCCTAATCCTCCGGCCATGAAAAGCCCAATATTGCTCTATCGCGCATATCTGCGATGATGCCGCTGTCTAATCCTCCGTCTGGTGCCTCATGTCGTTACCTCATCATTCCGATGCCAATGCCACGCTGGTTGCGCTGATCAAGCCGCTGGCGACTCGGCCTGGCTTTGTGCCGACCCGGCTGCCTGAGGTCAATGTCGTCTCGCTGTCCACCTACGTGGCCAGCAGCCCGCAGATTTACGAGCCCAGCCTGATGATCATCGCCCAGGGCGGCAAGCTGGCGAGTCTGGGGGCGCGAACCCTGGATTACGGTGCGGGGCATTATCTTGTGCAGGCGCTTTCGGTACCGTTCATGTGCGAAACCTTCGCCACGCCCGAGGCACCTTTGTTCGGCGTGTCGGTGGCGATTGATCGGGTCATGTTGGGCGAACTGGTGCAAGCCATGGGGTCAATGCCTGATCAAATCGTCGAAGCGCAAACCCCGGAGTCCATGACCTCTGCGGTGCTCGATGCGCCCATGCGCGAGGCCGTGGAGCGCTTGTTGCGCTGCCTGCATGATCCGCTGGATTGTCAGGTCATGGGCCAGTCGCGCTTGCGGGAGGTGCTGTATGCCGCGTTGCGCGGACCACAGGCCGGGGTATTGCGGGCGCTGGTCGCCCAGCAGAGCAACTTCGCCCGAATTGCCGCGTCATTGGCGTATCTGCACGGTCATTTCGCTGAACCCCTAAACGTCGAGACGCTGGCCCGCCAGGCGAACATGAGCGCTTCGACTTTTCACGAGCATTTCAAGCGCAGCACGCTGCTATCGCCGGTGCAGTATTTGAAGCGTCTACGGCTGCTCAAGGCGCAGCAGATGTTGATTGCCCATGGCATGGGCGTCGCGCAGGTCGCGCATTGTGTGGGGTATCAGAGCACGTCGCAGTTCAGTCGAGAGTACAAACGCTACTTCGACCGAAACCCGGGCGAAGAGGGCGCCCAGCTGCGGATTCCTGCCTGAATAGAGCAGCACCGCGTAGGAGTGGCTCAAAGCCGCGAGGTGCGGGACACTCAACCGATATCTGTCGGCTTTGTGGCTGCTATCGCGGCTGAAGCCGCTACACAGTCTGCACAGGTGCTGCGAGCCATCTTCGACCGTACGAGACGAGGGTCGAGATGGCATCTGCAGCCTTTCAATTACATATTTGGATAAGTCGGCCCGCCACTGCCTTCCGGCGCTACCCAGGTGATGTTCTGCGAAGGGTCCTTGATGTCACAGGTCTTGCAATGCACGCAGTTCTGGGCGTTGATCTGGAAACGCTTCTCGCCGTCTTCCTGCGTCACCACTTCATAAACGCCTGCCGGGCAATAGCGCTGGGCTGGTTCGTCATACAGCGGCAGGTTGGTGCCGATCGGAATGCTCGGGTCGGTCAGCTTCAGGTGGCAAGGCTGTTCTTCTTCGTGGTTGGTACCGGAGATGAACACCGAGCTGAGTTTGTCGAAGCTGAGTTTGCCGTCGGGCTTGGGGTAGTCGATCTTGATCGAATCCGCCGCCAGTTTGAGGCAGGCGTAGTCGGGCTTGGTGTCGTGCAGGGTGAACGGCAGTTTGCCGCCAAAGATATTCTGATCAACGAAGTTGAACGCGCCACCCATGATTGCGCCGTACTTGTGCAACGCCGGGCCGAAGTTACGGCTGGCGAACAGCTCGTCGTGCAGCCAGCTGCCTTTGAAGGCCTGCACGTAAGTATGCAGCTCGTCGCCGCCTTCCTTGCCTGCCAGCAGCGCTTCAGCCACCGATTCAGCGGCCAGCATGCCGGACTTCATGGCGGTGTGACTGCCCTTGATCTTGGCGAAGTTCAACGTGCCCAGGTCACAACCAATCAGCGCGCCGCCCGGGAAAACCATTTTCGGCAGCGAGTTGAGACCACCTTTGGCGATGGCCCGTGCGCCGTAGCTGATGCGCTTGCCGCCTTCGAGGTATTGCGCGACCACCGGGTGATGCTTGTAGCGCTGGAATTCGTCGAAAGGCGAAAGGTAAGGATTGCTGTAGGACAAGTCGATGATCAGGCCGACCACCACCTGATTGTTTTCCAGGTGATAAAGGAAGGAGCCGCCCATGTTGTCGTCGTCCAGCGGCCAGCCAGCGGTATGCACTACCAGGCCTTGTTCGTGCCTGGCCGGGTCAACTTCCCAGATCTCCTTGAGGCCAATGCCGTAGTGCTGGGCATCGGCTTCGGTGTCCAGCTTGAAGCGTTTGATCAGTTGCTTGCCGATGTGGCCACGGCAGCCTTCGGCGAACAGCGTGTACTTGCCGCGCAATTCCATGCCTGGGGTGTACAGGCCGTCTTTTGGCTGGCCTTCGCGATCAACGCCCAGATCACCGGTCAGGATGCCGCGCACCACGCCGTTCTCGTCGATCAGCGCTTCCTGAGCAGCGAAGCCCGGGTAGATTTCCACGCCCAGGTTCTCGGCCTGCTGGGCCAGCCAGCGGCACAGATTGCCCAGGGAAATTATGTAGTTGCCGTCGTTGTGCATGGTTTTGGGCACAAACATGTCGGGCACTTTTACCGATTTTTCGGCACT
Organism: Pseudomonas viridiflava; assembly: GCF_900601905.1. Classification (GTDB taxonomy): domain Bacteria; phylum Pseudomonadota; class Gammaproteobacteria; order Pseudomonadales; family Pseudomonadaceae; genus Aquipseudomonas. The sequence goes on along the minus strand of NZ_UWFA01000416.1, from coordinate 766,224 downwards.
GCGCAGGACATAGATGTCGTCGCGTTTGACCGGGGTATTGAGCGGCGCGCCGAGTTCTTTCCAGTCCGGGAACAATTCGTTCAGTGCGCGCGGCTCGAACACGGCGCCTGACAGAATATGTGCGCCAACTTCGGAGCCTTTCTCCACCACGCAGACGCTGATTTCCTGACCGGCTTCAGCAGCCTTTTGTTTAAGGCGGCACGCGGCAGAAAGCCCGGCGGGGCCGGCACCGACGATGACCACGTCGAATTCCATAAATTCGCGTTCCACAGGCTATCTCCTACTCAAGGCTCACAGTATTTTTTTATAGGCAGCGTAAAAACCGACGTGCGGGGGGTTCATTACCCGCGCGTATTCAAATGGGGCGCATTATATCTACACCACTTGGCAGATCCAATACAAACGTTTGTTTGAAATGGCCGCAGGCCAGATAAAACATAGTGGCGCGGCTCATGACTGGCGTTTTTGTCGTATTGACCGGCCCAGTCGTTGCGGTCAAGATACGGGCGGTTTTGCACTCGTCGCACGCCAGGCATTGCCCGGCCTTTATTTCTGATGCGTCACGAGCGCCCACAGACAGATCAGGTTACCGATTGCGCGGGGCGAAGTTTACACACCCGTGTGCGCCAGATGTACGGCACCTGGCGTTTATCCCTGTTTTGGCGGCTTTGTTTATTGAAGTCACCGTTCGTTCTCTACGAATGCTGGCTTTGAAGTTTTCCTGATGCACCGCTTTATCCATCGCCTGGCCTGCCCGGCGACTTCTTTTCACCGGAGAGAAACGAGGAATCCATGAAGGTTCTTGTAGCTGTCAAACGAGTGGTCGACTACAACGTCAAGGTTCGCGTCAAAGCGGACAACTCCGGCGTCGATCTCGCTAACGTCAAAATGTCGATGAATCCTTTCTGCGAAATCGCCGTGGAAGAAGCTGTACGCCTGAAAGAAAAAGGCGTCGCTACCGAGATCGTCGTCGTTTCCATCGGTCCGACCAACGCTCAGGAACAACTGCGTACGGCGCTGGCGCTGGGGGCTGACCGCGCCATCCTGGTTGAGTGTGCGGATGAGCTCAATTCCCTGGCGGTCGCCAAGCTGCTTAATGCCGTGGTGGCCAAGGAGCAGCCTCAGCTGGTGATCCTCGGCAAGCAGGCGATCGACAGCGACAACAATCAGACTGGCCAGATGCTGGCGGCACTGAGCGGTTACGGCCAGGGCACCTTTGCCTCGAAAGTCGAAGTAAGCGGCGACAGCGTTGCCGTGACCCGTGAAATCGACGGCGGTGCCCAGACGGTGTCCCTGAAACTGCCCGCCATCGTGACCACCGACCTGCGTCTGAACGAGCCACGCTACGCGTCGCTGCCCAACATCATGAAGGCCAAGAAGAAGCCGCTTGAAGTGCTGACGCCTGACGCGTTGGGCGTTTCCACCGCTTCCACGACCAAGACCCTCAAGGTCGAGGCGCCGGCTGCGCGCAGCGCAGGCATCAAGGTCAAATCGGTAGCTGAACTGGTCGAGAAACTGAAAAACGAAGCGAAGGTAATCTGATCATGACTATCTTGGTAATCGCAGAACACGACAACGCAACACTGGCTCCGGCCACCCTGAATACTGTCGCGGCCGCGGCCAAAATCGGCGGCGATATTCATGTGCTGGTCGCAGGCCAGGGCGCGGGCGCCGTGGCTGACGCCGCTGCAAAAATCGCCGGTGTGAGCAAGGTTCTGGCTGCTGACAACGCTGCCTACGCCCACCAGTTGCCGGAAAACATCGCGCCACTGGTCATCGAGCTGGCTTCGGGTTACAGCCACATTCTGGCGGCTGCCACCTCCAACGGCAAAAATATTCTGCCACGCGTTGCGGCGCAGCTGGATGTTGACCAGATCTCCGAAATCATCTCGGTTGAATCGGCTGACACCTTCAAGCGCCCGATCTATGCGGGTAATGCCATTGCCACGGTGCAATCGTCGGCGTCGGTCAAAGTCATCACCGTGCGTGCCACCGGTTTCGATCCGGTTGCCGCTGAAGGTGGTTCGGCGGCGGTTGAGGCTGTTTCTGCAGCTCACGATGCAGGCAAGTCGAGCTTCGTTGGTGAAGAGCTGGCCAAGTCTGACCGTCCTGAGCTGACTGCTGCCAAGATCGTCGTTTCTGGCGGCCGTGGCATGCAGAATGGCGACAATTTCAAGCACCTCTACGCTCTGGCCGACAAGCTCGGCGCTGCGGTCGGCGCTTCCCGCGCAGCCGTGGATGCAGGCTTTGTGCCGAACGACATGCAGGTCGGTCAGACCGGCAAGATCGTCGCGCCACAGCTGTATATCGCGGTCGGTATTTCCGGCGCGATCCAGCATCTGGCAGGGATGAAGGACTCCAAAGTGATCGTTGCGATCAACAAGGATGAAGAAGCGCCGATCTTCCAGGTTGCTGATTACGGCCTGGTGGCGGATCTGTTCGAAGCAATACCTGAGCTGGAGAAGCTGGTTTAAACCGGATTCTTCACTTATAAACAAACCCGTTCGGTGGGTCGGCGTGATGGTGCAGCTTGCTGCATGCTCAGTCGGTCAGGTCGAACGGGTTTTTTTATTGACTGTTTTTAAAACGAAGGGCACACCATGTTTCAGCCGAAACGGCTGTTTCCAGCGTTGGTTCTCGGGCTTGCCGTCGGGCCTTTTTTTGCGGCAGACCTGGCTTTTGCCGCAGGCAAGTGCGAGCGCCTGATCGTCACAGGCAGCCCCGATGCGCCGCCCTATCTGTGGCGTGACCCGCAAGACCCCAAGCACCTGATTGGCGCCAGCGCTGACGTGATCAAGCAGGTCGCCGCCGAGTTTGGTGTCAAGGTTGAGGTGCTATACGCAGGGAAGCGCAGTCAGGCGCTGGATGAAGTGCGCGCGGGGCGCATGGATATGCTGATAGATGCGCCGCTGAACCTGGCTCAGCTTGACGCGCTCGACTACATTCATCCGCCAATCATACAAAATGAAGTCATGGTCTGGACTCGTCGTGATCAGTCACTGCGGCTCGATGTTGTGATTGACCTTGCGGGCCATAAAGGCGCGGCCTCTGAAAGGATTCGTCTGACGCCGGAGTTTGAATCGGTGGTCAAGGCGGACCTGGCGGTAGAGCGCTTGCCGAATTTGACCGAGGCTTTCCAGAAACTGATGCTTGGTCAGGTTGATTACGTTCTCGCCAGCCTTTATCCGGGCATAGCCATGGTGCAGACCCTTGGATTTTCCGAGGACGTGATGGCCAAGCAAATCCCGGTCGATAGACCTGGTTTGTATCTGGCGCTTTCCTTCAACTCTGCCTGTAACGACGGTTGGCTGCGCGGACAGCTGGCGAAAAAGATGACAGAATCGGCCGCCTCCGGCCTGTCCGACGATGCAGTCAAACGCAATCTGGGCATCTGGAAGGCGCAATTGCTGCAGCCGTCCAGTGCCAGCGCCCCAAACAAGTAGGAATGTTTTTGTGAGTTATTTTTTAAATCGTCGCTCTGTGTTTGTCGCCGTGGTTCTTGCCACATTAGCCGGTTGTGCCAACGATCCTGCACCGATCGAGCAAATGAAACTGACCGAAAAGGCTCTTGAGCAAGCCAGAGCGGTGGGCGCTGGCGACGACCAGGCCGAGCTGCAAGCGGCGCAGGGCAAGTTCACTCAGGCGCGTTCCGACATGACCAGTGCGTCGTTCAAGTCTGCGCGGATGAATGCCGAACAGGCGGAGCTGGATGCTCGGCTGGCAGAAGCGCAGGTCCTGACGGCCAAAAGTGAAGAGCAGATCACTCAGCTCAACACACGTCTCAATCGTCTGCGCAAACAGCTGGGAGAAGGCCAATGAATCGCCTCTCTCGTGCGTTGAGCGTTGGCCTGCTGCTGGGCTCGGCAGGTTTGTATGGCTGTGCGGGCCAGCAGAGTAACGATCAGGCGTTACAGCAGGCCAGTGCCGACTTTCAGAAAGTCAAAGAAGACACCGACGTGCTGCGCAGTGCGCCCAAGGACGTGATTCGAGCGGGTGAGTTGCTGGGCAAGGCCGAGCGTTTATCGAGTTACTTTGGCACCAGCAATGATGTGGCGCATTACGCCTACCTGAGCAGGCGTTACAGCGAGATCGCTCGTGAGCACAGTAACCTGCTGCTCAACACCGAGCGTCTGGCAAAAATGGAGATGGAGCGTCAGCGCCTGCAACTGGCGCTGCGTGAGTCCAAGCTGGCCAGTGCCCAGGAACATGGCAAGTGGCTGGAGGATCAGATTGTCAGCCTGGCCACCACCCAGACTGAACGTGGCCTGGTCATGACGCTGGGCGACGTGTTGTTCGATACCGGTCATACGGAACTCAAGAGCTCCGCCAATCGCACCGTGCTCAAGGTCGTTCAGTTTTTGCAGCTCAACCCCAAGCGCGTGGTACGCATCGAGGGTTACACCGACAATGTCGGTGACAAGCAGGAGAATCTGCAGCTGTCCAAAGACAGGGCGCAGTCGGTAGCTGACGTGCTGACGGATCTGGGTATCGACGATAAACGTATTCAGGTGCGGGGTTATGGCGACCAATACCCGGTCAGCCCGAATGCGGCCGAGCGTGGTCGTGCACAGAATCGACGCGTGGAGATTGTTTTCTCCGATGTAGAAGGGCAGTTGGGTCCTAACCGCTAGAAACTTCAAAAAAATCGGCATCGGATGGTGAATGTCGATTTTAATGACCGAATAGCCTTAGCGCTTGGCGTTTACACCCTATAGAAAATTAATTCACCTCCACTTTTCACTGGCGGGTCGGGAAACTGTCCCAGTACACTTCTGAACTGTTCTGGTGACGAATCCATAAAAACAGGTCACCGGTCATATCGAGGCGCTGCGATGACCAATCTTCTGCTCTATCAAAAAATTGCCCAGCAACTGGCTGAAGATATTCGTCGCGGTGTGTATCAGCCCGGGGAGCGCGTGCCGTCGGTGCGCAAGATGAGTTCGCAGCTCAATGTCAGCCATGCCACGGTATTGCAGGCTTACGCCAACCTTGAAGATCAGGGCCTGATTCGTGCGCGGCCGCAGTCTGGCTATTACGTGCATCAGACGCCCGCGCTGACGGCTTCGACGCCCGATATCGCGCGGGTCGAGCGTCCCAGTCTGGTGACGCGAAGCAGCATCATTCAGCAAGTGCTGGTCGAGTCTCGTCGTGACGGAGTATTCCCGCTGGGGGCCGCAGTCCCGCATGTGGACTACCTGCCAGTGCGGGCGCTGCATCAGCAGATCGCCAAGGTCACGCGCTTTCACAGCCCGCGAGCCTTCAGTTACATGTTCAGCCCGGGCTTTGAGCCACTGCGCCGTCAGGTAGCGATCCGTATGCGCGACGCGGGTGTGGTGGTTGATCCGTCGGAAATTGTCATTACCCACGGCTGCGTTGATGCGTTGCAGATGTCGCTTCGGGTGCTGACGCGTCCGGGCGACCTGATCGCCGCTGAGTCTCCGGCGTACTATGGTTTACTGCAGCTGGCGGATCTGCTGGGGCTCAAGGTCATTGAGATTCCCAGCGATCCGGCCACGGGTATCAGCCTTGAAGCGTTGCAGTTGGCGGCCAACCAATGGTCGATCAAGGCGTTGGTGCTGACTTCGCGCCTGAGCAACCCGCTGGGTGGCACTATTCCTGAAGACCGGCAAAAGCACCTGCTGCGTCTGGCCTCGGACTTCGATATTCAGATTGTCGAAGACGACATCTATGGCGAGCTGATGTTTGAGCAGGGTCGAACCAAGGCGCTCAAGGCTTTTGATCGTTTGGGGCGAGTGATTTATTGCTCCAGTTTTTCCAAAACGCTGTCCCCTGGGGTGCGTATTGGCTGGATGATCGCGGGCAAATATCAGGCTGAGATTCAACGCTTGCAGACCTTTAGTACTCATTCGGCGTGCAGTGTCACGCAAATGGGGGTAGCCGCTTATCTGGAAAACGGTGGCTATGATCGGCACCTGCGATTCATCCGCCTCGAATACCGGAAAAATCTCAGCGCGTTTCAGCTGGCCGTGCAGCAGTTTTTCCCGGAAGGCACGCAAATGAGCCGACCGTTGGGCGGGTTTATTCTCTGGGTCAGCCTGCCCGGCCGAGTGAACACTCAAGACTTGCACATCCGGGCACTGGAACAGGGCATCAGCATCGCGCCAGGTCTGATTTTCAGCAATACAGAACAGTTCAATCACTGCATTCGGCTGAACTGTGGCATCCCCTGGAATAGGGAAGCCGAACGGGCGCTGATGACCCTCGGAATGTTGGCCAGACAGCTGTGTCAGGAGGCTGTGGCGAGCTATTGAGGTGCGAAAGTACAACCGCCAGTCGTCAAAATCCTGTTATTTGTCAGCGGCTTGGTGCTATCGCCTTGTCATCGCGCTTGCAACAGGCCAGCATAGGGCTTTCTGCCGCTGTCATCCGTGCCCATGAAAGCTATTCGTTGTCTTGGACTTCTGGTTGTCGTTCTACTGAGTGCCTGTGACGCTCAGGACCCGCCTGCGCCCAAGCCCAAGGTGGCGTCCGAGGCGGTGCAACAATCCAGTGCAAAACCTGCCGCGCAGCCGCCGACGGTTGAATCGCCGGTCGCTGTGGCCAGGAGTCCGGCGTCGGAGCCTGACAGGGCGCCCGTGCATGACCTCACCCCAAATGTGCCGGTAGTGCCCGTGACGGCCAAAGGCGACGCTGCGCCTGGCAAGTCATCAGCTGTTGCGACTACCAGTCAGGCAGATGGTCAGGCTCGGCCCGCTGCCAAATCCGCTGCTGAGAAAAAACAGGCGGCGGCGAAGAAATCCGTGGCCGCGAGCAAGAAAGTGGTCAAGGAAACCAGCCTCAACAATGCCAAACTTGATTTGAGCTTGCCGCCGGAGCTGGCCAGGGAGCTCAAGCCTTCTGCCGCGACTGCAGCAAAGCCCGGCAAGCGCAAGGCAATCCTGCCGCCGATGTTTGGCGATAAGGACGGCTCGCCGGAGCAGGGCCCCTTCGAGTTCAATGGTCGGCTGCTGAGCAACGAAATGCAGTTGCAGATGCGCAACGACAATCGACGTGATGTGGAAGGCGCCGCGCTGGACTTCAAGTTCAAGCAATAGCGACGAAGCATTTCAAACGATCGTTTCAGCCGTTATCATTCCTGTCTCAATTCGCTCTCAAGGGTGCTGGTCATGGACTGCCGCTCAGGTTGTGGTGCTTGCTGCATCGCACCCTCCATCACATCTCCGATCCCTGGAATGCCTCATGGCAAGCCTGCAGGCGAACGCTGTCTGCATCTCTCGGTCGAATCACTGTGCGCTTTGTTCGGCAAGCCTGAACGCCCGGCGGTATGCAGCCAGTTCAAGGCTGAGCCAGATGTGTGCGGCGTCGATCAGGCGGATGCGATACGTCTGATTGCCTGGTGGGAAAGAGCTACGGCAGTTGCGTGATTAAGCCTTTAAGGCCTGAATTGATGGGTCCGAACTTCAAACAATAAGGAAAACACAATGAGTTCATTGCATCGAGTCGCGGTGATGTGTGGGGTTGCAGTGCTGATGTCTGCCGCTGCGCATGCCGATGATTGGCAGGTCGCGAAGGAAGAGGGCGGTATCAAGGTTTCCCTGAGTGAAGTGGCGGGTTCCAAATACAAGGCTTATCGCGGTGAAGCGCTGATCAACGCCAGTATCGGCAAGCTGCGGGCGCTCCAGGAGGACGTGGCGGGTGCCTGCGCATGGATTCATGAGTGCAAGTCGCAGAAGCTGCTCAAGCACGAAGGTGGCAACGTCTGGACCTACACCCAGTTCAATACCCCGTGGCCAGTAACGCCACGCGACTCGGTGTTATTGGTTACAACTCAGGAAGGCCCGGATGGCAGTCTGACGCGCAAGCTGCAAGGTCAGCCCAAATTCATTCCGGACGAGCAGGGGTTCGTGCGGGTCGCTCAGGTTGATGGTTACTGGAAGTTCGTGCCGCAGGGCGCCAACAAGACGCAGGTGACTTACCAGGTACACACCGAGCCAGGCGGCAGCGTGCCTTCATGGCTGGCAAATAAATTTGTCGTCGACGCGCCGTTCAATACGTTGAAAGCGTTGAAGGAAAAGGCTGAGAAGTAAGCGTGGATAGCCTGTAGGAGCGGCTTCAGCCGCGAATATGTTGGCTTATGCGCTGGAGCTTCATTGGCATCACCATCACCGCTCGTGCTGAAGCCGCTCCTACAGTTCTCGTCTACCAATAAAAAGGGCTGCCAATGGCAGCCCTTTTCAGTTGTTGCGTAGAGCTTACTTGCGGTCTTCCAGCGGCACGATGTCGCGTGCCACATAGCCGGTGTACAGCTGGCGCGGACGGCCAATCTTGTACGGGCTGGAGAGCATTTCCTTCCAGTGGGAAATCCAGCCGACAGTCCGCGCCAGGGCGAAGATCACGGTGAACATGCTGGTTGGAATGCCAATCGCCTTGAGGATGATCCCCGAGTAAAAGTCGACGTTCGGGTACAGCGAGCGCTCGATGAAGTAAGGATCGGTCAGGGCGATCTCTTCCAGGCGCATCGCCAGCTCAAGTTGCGGGTCATTTGTGATGCCCAGTTCCTTGAGTACTTCGTCGCAAGTCTGCTTCATCACGGTGGCGCGTGGATCACGGTTCTTGTAGACCCGGTGACCGAAGCCCATCAGCTTGAACGGATCATTCTTGTCCTTGGCCTTGGCGATGAATTTGTCGATGTTCGAAACATCGCCGATTTCATCCAGCATGGACAATACCGCTTCGTTGGCACCGCCGTGGGCAGGGCCCCAGAGTGCAGCGATACCCGCAGCGATACACGCGAACGGGTTAGCCCCTGAAGAGCCTGCCATCCGGACGGTGGAAGTGGAGGCGTTCTGTTCATGGTCGGCGTGGAGGATGAAGATCTTGTCCATCGCCTTGGCCAGCACCGGGCTGATCGGTTTGATCTCGCACGGCGTGTTGAACATCATGTGCAGGAAGTTCTCGGCGTAGCTCAGGTCGTTACGCGGGTACATCATGGGCTGGCCCATGGAGTACTTGTAAACCATTGCCGCCAGGGTCGGCATCTTCGCAACCAGGCGAATGGCCGAGATTTCACGGTGCTGTGGATTATTGATATCCAGGGAATCGTGATAGAACGCCGACAGAGCGCCGACTACGCCGCACATCACCGCCATCGGGTGAGCGTCACGACGGAAGCCGTTGAAGAAAGTCTTCAGCTGTTCGTGGACCATCGTGTGGTTTTTCACCACCACCACGAACTGGGCTTTCTGCTCGGCGGTGGGCAGTTCACCGTTGAGCAGCAGATAGCAGGTCTCGAGGTAGTCCGATTGCTCGGCCAGTTGCTCGATTGGATAGCCGCGATGCAGCAGGATCCCGTTGTCACCGTCAATGTAGGTGATCTTCGACTCGCAAGAGGCGGTCGACATGAAGCCTGGGTCGAATGTGAAGCGGCCGGTGGTTGTGAGACCGCGTACGTCAATGACGTCCGGGCCAACTGTTCCGGTCAGAATGGGCAGCTCAACGGGGGCAGCGCCCTCGATGATCAACTGCGCTTTATTGTCAGCCATGTGGCCTCCTATTTATGCTTCAAATCATCAGACAGGCCCCCCACGCAGGGCCCGCACCACTATAGATAGATAAATTCTAAAGTCAATTTGCCTAAAGTCGTGTTCCAGAAGGCTTTGGTAGCCGTTTCGGGGTGCGACATTTTGTCCACTTACGCTTTTTTAAAGGCCAGCGCAATCCACCATTTTGCGACAGTATCCGCGTTGTCATTAGTAACCTAACTGTCTATACTCGGCGTCCGACCGCCAGGGGCTTTAGGGCCTGTTTTACCGGAGGTCGTCACTCCCTGGGTGGTGGGTACCTGACCAGTGCACTTCCCAATAATTTGCCCTGATTGTTAGGGGCTCTTCAGTGTGAAAAAAGCCGTGAAAAGCCAACGACCTGTAAACCTAGACCTAAGGACCATCAAACTCCCAGTCACTGCTTACACGTCCATTCTTCACCGCGTGTCCGGTGTCATCCTCTTTGTCGGCCTTGTCATCATGCTTTACGCATTGGACAAGTCGCTGAGTTCCGAGGAAGGGTTCGGTGAAGTTAAAGCGTATCTGACCAGTCCGCTGGCCAAGCTTGTGATCTGGGCCCTGCTGTCCGCCCTGCTTTATCACCTCGTGGCGGGCATCCGTCACCTGATCATGGATGCGGGCATCGGCGAGACGCTGGAAGGCGGCAAGCGGGGCTCCAAAATCGTTATCGTCGTTTCCGTGGTGATAATCGTTCTGGCAGGAGTATGGATATGGTAACCAACGTCACTAACCTGTCGCGTTCGGGCCTCTATGACTGGATGGCGCAGCGCGTATCTGCGGTCGTGCTCGCGGCTTATTTCATTTTCCTGATCGGATACCTCGTCGCCCACCCGGGCCTCGACTATGCCAGTTGGCATGCGCTGTTCTCGCACAACGGGATGCGTATCTTCAGTCTGTTGGCCCTGGTGGCCCTTGGCGCTCACGCCTGGGTCGGCATGTGGACCATCGCCACTGACTACCTGACGCCGATGGCGCTGGGCAAGTCGGCGACGACTGTGCGTTTCCTTTTCCAGGCAGTCTGCGGCGTTGCGATGTTCGCTTACTTCGTCTGGGGTGTGCAGATTCTTTGGGGTATCTGATTCATGGCTAACATAAATACACTTTCATTCGACGCCATCATCATTGGTGGCGGCGGTGCAGGCATGCGCGCTGCCTTGCAGCTGGCTCAGGGCGGCCACAAGACCGCCGTAGTCACCAAGGTTTTCCCGACGCGTTCCCACACCGTTTCCGCTCAGGGTGGCATCACCTGCGCCATTGCTTCTGCCGATCCCAACGATGACTGGCGCTGGCACATGTACGACACCGTCAAGGGCTCCGACTATATCGGTGACCAGGACGCTATCGAGTACATGTGTTCCGTAGGTCCGGAAGCCGTGTTCGAGCTCGAGCACATGGGTCTGCCTTTCTCGCGTACCGAGCAGGGCCGTATCTACCAGCGTCCATTCGGCGGTCAGTCCAAGGACTTCGGCAAGGGCGGGCAAGCTGCCCGTACATGCGCCGCTGCCGACCGTACCGGTCACGCCTTGCTGCACACCCTGTATCAGGCCAACCTAAAGGCTGGCACCGTATTCCTCAACGAATACTATGCAGTGGATCTGGTGAAGAACCAGGATGGCGCCTTTGTCGGCATCATCGCGATTTGCATTGAAACCGGTGAAACCTCGTACATTCGCTCCAACGCGACCGTACTGGCAACTGGCGGCGCAGGCCGTATCTATTCCTCCACTACCAACGCCCTGATCAACACCGGCGACGGCGTGGGCATGGCCTTGCGTGCCGGTGTTCCGGTTCAGGACATCGAAATGTGGCAGTTCCACCCAACCGGCATCGCCGGCGCAGGTGTACTGGTCACTGAAGGTTGCCGTGGTGAAGGCGGTTACCTGATCAACAAGCACGGCGAGCGTTTCATGGAGCGTTATGCTCCGAACGCCAAGGACCTTGCAGGTCGTGACGTAGTTGCGCGTTCCATGGTCAAGGAAATCATCGCCGGTAACGGCTGTGGTCCTGATGGCGACCACGTGATGCTGAAACTCGATCACCTCGGTGAGGAAGTGCTGCACAGCCGTCTGCCAGGCATCATGGAGCTGTCCAAGACCTTTGCTCACGTTGACCCGGCTGTTGCGCCGATTCCGGTTGTTCCAACCTGCCATTACATGATGGGCGGCGTTGCCACCAACATTCACGGTCAGGCGATCACTCAGGACGCTGCTGGCGTGGATCAGATCATTCCTGGTCTGTTCGCGGTGGGCGAGGTGGCTTGCGTATCGGTTCACGGTGCCAACCGTCTGGGCGGCAACTCGCTGCTCGATCTGGTGGTATTCGGTCGCGCTGCGGGCCTGCACCTGGAACAGGCGCTCAACGAGGGTGTCGACTACCGTCGCGCTTCGGAAACCGATATCGATGCTGCACTGGCGCGTCTGAGCGGTCTGAACGAGCGTACTGAAGGCGAAGACGTCGCTACGCTGCGTAAAGAACTGCAGAGCTGCATGCAGAACTACTTCGGTGTATTCCGTACGGGTGAATACATGCAGAAGGGCATTGCCCAGTTGGCCGGTCTGCGCGAGCGCATCGCCAATGTCAAAATCAACGACAAGAGCCAGGCGTTCAACACCGCCCGTATCGAAGCGCTTGAATTGCAAAACCTGCTGGAAGTCGCCGAAGCAACAGCGATTGCCGCAGAACATCGTAAAGAGTCCCGCGGCGCCCATGCCCGTGAAGACTTTGAAGATCGCGACGACGAAAACTGGTTGTGCCACACCCTGTATTTCCCGGGTGACAAGCGCGTAACCAAGCGTGCCGTGAACTTCTCGCCGAAAACCGTCCCGACTTTTGAACCTAAGATTCGGACTTATTAAGGGTGGCCGATATGTTGCAAGTCAGTGTTTATCGCTACAACCCTGATCAGGACGCTGCGCCGTTCATGCAGGAGTTCCAGGTCAATACAGACGGCAAGGACATCATGGTCCTGGACGTGCTGGCCCTGATCAAGGAACAGGATGAAGGTTTCTCCTACCGTCGTTCGTGCCGCGAAGGTGTTTGCGGCTCCGACGGTATGAATATCAACGGCAAGAACGGCCTGGCGTGCATCACGCCGCTGTCCGCCGTGATCAAGGGCAACAAGCTGGTGGTCCGTCCACTGCCTGGTTTGCCGGTCATACGTGACCTGGTCGTCGATATGAGCATCTTCTACAAGCAGTACGAAAAGGTTAAGCCTTATCTGCTCAACGACACTCCGGCTCCGGCCATCGAGCGTCTGCAAACGCCTGAAGAGCGTGAAAAGCTGGATGGTCTGTACGAGTGCATCCTGTGCGCTTGCTGCTCGACTTCCTGCCCGTCCTTCTGGTGGAATCCGGACAAGTTCCTGGGTCCAGCTGCACTGCTGCAAGCCTATCGTTTCCTTGCTGACAGCCGTGACAACAAGACCGCCGAGCGTCTGGCTTCCCTTGATGATCCGTTCAGCGTATTCCGCTGCCGCGGGATCATGAACTGCGTCAACGTCTGTCCGAAGGGCCTTAACCCAACCAAGGCTATCGGTCACGTGCGCAACATGCTCCTGCAGAACGGCGTCTGATTTGACTGTTACACCGTAATACCGTAGTAACCGCTGCGGCGCAGGCTTCAACCGGCGCCGTAGTTTTAACCTGAGCAGCAGCTCAATTGGCTGCGGCTCTTATTTTGAAGAAATGAGACCAGCAGGGGCATCCGGGCTGGTACCCGGACTATCTGCGTGATCCTTAGTGGCTTGATACAGTCGCTGCACATGACTATCTCAGGTTTGCTGTGGTGTCTTCGCCGGTGGTGTCCCCTTACCGAGGGTGACCAAGCATGCAAGAAAGCGTGATGCAGCGCATGTGGAACAGTGCCCACCTTTCCGGTGGTAACGCTGCCTATGTGGAAGAGCTCTATGAGCTCTACCTGCACGACCCTAACGCTGTGCCAGAGGAATGGCGCACCTACTTTCAGAAGTTGCCCGCTGACGGCAACACTGCCACCGATGTATCGCATTCGACGATTCGCGATCATTTCGTGCTGCTGGCCAAAAACCAGCGCCGCGCTCAACCGGTGTCCGCCGGGAGCGTGAGCAGCGAGCATGAGAAGAAGCAAGTCGAAGTGCTGCGGCTCATCCAGGCTTATCGTATGCGCGGCCATCAGGCAGCACAGCTCGATCCGCTGGGTTTGTGGCAGCGTCCTGCGCCAGCTGACCTGTCGATCAACCACTACGGGCTGACCAACGCTGACCTCGATACCACCTTCCGCGCCGGTGACTTGTTCATTGGCAAAGAGGAAGCGAGCCTACGTGAAATCCACGAAACATTGCAGCAGACATATTGCCGCACCATTGGCGCCGAATTCACCCATATCGTGGATTCCGAGCAGCGCAACTGGTTCATGCAGCGTCTGGAAAGCGTTCGTGGACGTCCTGCGTTCTCCGCCGAAATCCAGAGCCACTTGCTTGAGCGCGTAACCGCGGCCGAGGGCCTGGAAAAGTACCTGGGCACCAAGTACCCGGGTACCAAGCGTTTCGGTCTGGAAGGTGGTGAAAGCCTGATCCCGATGCTGGATGAACTGATCCAGCGTTCCGGCTCCTACGGCACCAAGGAAATCGTCATCGGCATGGCCCACCGTGGCCGCCTGAACGTTCTGGTCAACACCTTCGGCAAAAACCCTCGCGAACTGTTTGATGAGTTCGAGGGCAAGAAGAAAGTCGAGCTGGGCTCCGGTGATGTCAAGTACCACCAGGGTTTCTCGTCGAACGTGATGACTGCCGGCGGTGAAGTTCACCTAGCCATGGCATTCAACCCGTCCCACCTGGAAATCGTATCTCCAGTGGTCGAAGGCTCCGTGCGTGCCCGTCAGGATCGTCGTAATGATCCAAATGGCGACAAGGTCCTGCCAATTTCCCTCCACGGTGATGCTGCTTTCGCAGGGCAGGGCGTGGTCATGGAAACCTTCCAGATGTCGCAGACCCGCGGCTTCAAGACTGGCGGCACGGTCCATATCGTCATCAACAATCAGGTTGGCTTCACCATCAGCAACCCGCTGGACTCGCGTTCCACCGAGTACGCCACCGACGTTGCCAAGATGATCCAGGCGCCGATTCTCCATGTGAATGGCGATGACCCTGAAGCAGTCCTGTTCGTCACCCAGCTGGCTATCGATTACCGCATGCAGTTCAAGCGTGACGTCGTGATCGATCTGGTCTGCTACCGCCGTCGCGGCCACAACGAAGCTGACGAGCCAAGTGGCACCCAGCCGTTGATGTATCAGCAAATCACCAAGCAGCGCACGACCCGTGAGCTGTACGCCGAAAACCTGACCAAGGCCGGTGTACTGGATGACGCGCGCGTTCAGGCCAAGATCGACGACTATCGCAACGCGCTGGACAACGGTCTGCATGTTGTGAAAAGCCTGGTCAAGGAACCGAACAAAGAATTGTTCGTGGACTGGCGTCCGTATCTGGGCCACGCCTGGACAGCGCGACACGACACTCGCTTTGACCTGAAAACCCTGCAGGAACTGTCCGCCAAACTGATGGAGCTGCCAGAAGGGTTCGTGGTGCAGCGTCAGGTGCAGAAGATCTACGAAGACCGTCAGAAAATGCAAGCCGGCGGACTGCCGATCAACTGGGGTTACGCTGAAACCATGGCGTACGCGACCCTGGCGTTCGAAGGTCACCCGATTCGCATGACCGGTCAGGACATCGGCCGCGGTACGTTCTCGCACCGTCACGCTGTGCTGCACAACCAGAAAGACGCCGGTACCTACATTCCGCTGCAGAATCTGTATGCCGGTCAGCCACGTTTCGATCTGTACGATTCGTTCCTGTCGGAAGAAGCCGTACTGGCCTTCGAATACGGCTACTCGACGACCCAGCCAGACGCGCTGGTTATCTGGGAAGCCCAGTTCGGCGACTTTGCCAACGGCGCGCAAGTGGTTATTGACCAGTTCATCACCAGTGGCGAGCACAAGTGGGGCCGTCTGTGCGGTCTGACCATGTTGCTGCCTCACGGCTATGAAGGGCAGGGGCCAGAGCACTCGTCCGCACGTCTTGAGCGTTATCTGCAGGGCTGTGCCGAGCACAACATCCAGGTGTGCGTGCCAACCACGCCGGCGCAGATCTACCACCTGTTGCGTCGTCAGGTTATTCGTCCGCTGCGCAAGCCGCTGATCGTACTGACGCCCAAGTCGTTGCTGCGCCACAAGCTGGCCGTTTCGACCCTGGAAGATCTCGCCGAAGGTTCGTTCCAGACCGTTATCCCGGAAATCGATACGCTCGATCCCGCCAAGGTGACGCGCCTGGTTCTGTGTGGCGGCAAGGTTTACTACGACCTGCTGGAAAAACGCCGTGCCGAAGGCCGTGAAGATATTGCCATCGTGCGTATCGAGCAGCTGTATCCGTTCCCGGAAGATGACCTGATGGAGGCGATTGCGCCTTACACCAACCTGCAGAATGTAGTGTGGTGTCAGGAAGAGCCGATGAACCAGGGTGCCTGGTACAGCAGTCAGCATCACTTGCGCCGCAGCATGGGCAATCACAACCGCAACCTCGTTCTCGAGTACGCCGGCCGTGATGCTTCTGCAGCGCCTGCTTGTGGGTACGCGTCGATGCACGCTGAGCAGCAGGAAAAACTGCTGCAAGATGCCTTTACTGTTTAACGCCTTCGCGCATTAGAAACCGAATTAAGGAATTTCAGATAATGGCTATCGAGATCAAAGCCCCCTCTTTCCCGGAATCAGTTGCCGACGGCACCATTTCCAAGTGGCACAAACAGCCGGGTGAGGCGGTAAAACGTGACGAGCTGCTGGTCGACATCGAGACCGACAAAGTCGTCCTTGAAGTACTGGCCGAAGCTGACGGCGTACTGGCATCGATCGTGAAGGGCGAGGGCGAAATCGTCCTGTCCAACGAACTGATCGCGACGCTGGATGCAGGCGCTACTGCTTCTGCTGCTCCTGCGGCGGCCGCACCTGCTGCTGCACCGGCTCAGGCTGCTGCCCCGGCCGCTGCTGCTGGCGACGAAGATTCAGTTGCTGCTCCGGCTGCCCGCAAGCTGGCTGAAGAAAACGGCATCAACCTGGCCAGCGTCAAAGGCACAGGCAAAGATGGCCGCGTGACCAAGGAAGACGTGGTCGCTGCTGTTGAAGCGAAGAAATCCGCTCCTGCCGCTGCACCTGCTGCCAAGCCTGCTGCTGCCGCTGCTCCGGTTATCGCCGCAGGCGATCGCACCGAGAAGCGCGTACCGATGACTCGTGTACGTGCCACCGTGGCCAAGCGTCTGGTTGAAGCGCAGTCGAACATGGCGATGCTGACCACGTTCAACGAAGTGGACATGACCGAAGTCATGGCCCTGCGCTCCAAGTACAAGGACCTGTTCGAGAAGTCCAACAATGGCGTTCGCCTGGGCTTCATGTCGTTCTTCGTCAAGGCGACCACCGAAGCGCTGAAACGCTTCCCGGCAGTCAATGCTTCGATCGATGGTTCCGACATCGTTTACCACGGCTACGCTGACGTGGGTGTCGCGGTTTCCAGCGATCGTGGTCTGGTGGTTCCGGTTCTGCGTAACGCAGAGCAGATGAGCCTGGCTGAAATCGAAGGCGGCATTGCGGCATTCGGCAAGAAAGCCCGTGACGGCAAGCTGTCCATCGACGAGATGACTGGTGGTACCTTCACCATCACCAACGGTGGTACCTTCGGTTCGATGATGTCGACGCCGATCGTCAACCCGCCACAAGCAGCCATCCTGGGTATGCACAACATCATTCAGCGCCCGATGGCAGTGAATGGTCAGGTGGTCATCCGTCCGATGATGTATCTGGCGCTGTCCTACGATCACCGTCTGATCGATGGTAAAGAGGCTGTGACTTTCCTGGTGACCATCAAGAACCTGCTGGAAGATCCGGCTCGTCTGCTGCTGGATATCTGATGAGGCAGCCACAAGCTGCAAACCGCAAGCTTCAGGATAGAAGCGATTCGGCGCGCAGCTTGTGGCCTGTATGTAGCATCTAATCAATAGGTCGCATGTCGGCTCTGCAGTACAGCGCAGACCGGCTTGCAGCTTGCAGCTTCAAGCTCGCAGCTAAAGAGGAACTCTTTGTTATGTCCCAGAAATTCGACGTGGTAGTGATTGGCGCAGGCCCTGGCGGCTATGTTGCCGCCATCAAGGCTGCGCAACTTGGTCTCAAGACTGCCTGCATCGAGAAGTATCAGGACAAGGAGGGCAAACTGGCCCTCGGCGGTACTTGCCTGAACGTGGGCTGCATTCCTTCCAAGGCTTTGCTGGACAGCTCCTGGAAATTCTACGAAGCCAAGAACGGCTTCGCGATCCATGGTATTTCGACTGCTGAAGTCAGCATGGACGTACCGGCCATGGTCGGTCGCAAGGCCAATATCGTCAAAGGCCTGACAGGCGGCGTTGCCAGCCTGTTCAAAGCCAACGGCGTGACCACTCTGCAAGGCCACGGCAAGCTGCTGGCTGGCAAGAAAGTCGAGCTGACTGCTGCTGACGGCACGGTCGAAATCATCGAAGCGGACCACGTGATCCTGGCTTCGGGCTCGCGTCCGATCGACATTCCACCGGCTCCGGTTGACCAGAAAGTTATCGTTGACTCCACCGGTGCTCTGGAATTCCAACAGGTTCCACAACGTCTGGGCGTGATCGGCGCTGGCGTGATCGGCCTGGAGCTGGGTTCGGTATGGGCTCGCCTGGGTGCTCAGGTGACGGTTCTGGAGGCGCTGGATAAATTCATTCCTGCCGCTGACGAAGCCGTTTCCAAAGAAGCGCTGAAGACCTTCACCAAGCAAGGTCTGGACATCAAGCTGGGCGCTCGCGTGACCGGCTCCAAGGTCGAAGGCGAAGAAGTTGTGGTCAGCTACACCGACGCAGCGGGCGAGCAGTCGATCACTTTCGACCGTCTGATCGTTGCCGTTGGTCGTCGTCCTGTGACGACTGATCTGCTGGCTGCCGACAGCGGCGTGGACCTGGATGAGCGCGGTTTCATCTATGTTGACGACTTCTGCACCACCAGCGTGCCGGGCGTTTACGCCATCGGCGACGTGGTTCGTGGTCTGATGCTGGCCCACAAGGCTTCTGAAGAAGGCATCATGGTTGTCGAGCGCATCAAGGGCCACAAGGCTCAGATGAACTACAATCTGATTCCTTCGGTTATCTATACCCACCCGGAAATCGCCTGGGTCGGTAAAACCGAGCAGACCTTGAAGGCTGAAGGCGTTGAGGTTAACGTCGGCACCTTCCCATTCGCAGCCAGCGGCCGCGCAATGGCAGCCAACGATACCGGCGGCTTTGTGAAAATCATCGCTGATGCCAAGACTGACCGCGTATTGGGCGTTCACGTCATTGGTCCTAGCGCTGCGGAATTGGTACAGCAGGGTGCAATCGCGATGGAATTCGGCAGCAGTGCCGAAGACATCGGCATGATGGTCTTCTCCCATCCGACCCTGTCCGAAGCATTGCATGAAGCTGCTCTGGCGGTGAATGGCGGCGCCATCCACATCCAGAACCGTAAAAAGCGTTAAGACAACAAGAGAAACCACGACGGACTGCCCGTCGTGAGCCTTGCGAGCAAGACTCACCGCGGAATGTCCGCCGGACTCGACCTCCGGACTGTCCCGGAAAATGCAGATATTTGTGCAGGTAAACGGGACGGCCGGTGTAGCGGTCACAGGTGGTGCGGCACGCAAGACGTGCAGCACCGAATGCGCAGTACCTAACGAAGACGGTAATAAGCATGAATCTTCACGAGTATCAGGGTAAGCAGCTGTTCGCTGAGTACGGCCTGCCAGTATCCAAAGGCTACGCAGTAGACACCCCGGAAGCAGCAGCAGAAGCTTGCGACAAGATTGGCGGAACCGAGTGGGTTGTCAAAGCCCAGGTTCACGCTGGTGGTCGCGGTAAAGCGGGCGGCGTCAAGCTGGTTCGCAGCAAAGAAGACGCTGCAGCGTTCGCCCAGCAGTGGTTGGGCAAGCGTCTGGTAACTTACCAGACCGACGCCAATGGTCAGCCAGTGACCAAGATCCTGGTTGAGTCCTGCACCGACATCGCCAAAGAGCTGTATCTGGGCGCTGTTGTGGATCGTTCGAGCCGTCGTATCGTGTTCATGGCTTCCACCGAAGGTGGCGTGGACATCGAGAAAATCGCTCACGACACTCCTGAGAAAATCCTCAAGGCCACGATCGATCCACTGGTTGGCGCTCAGCCATTCCAGGGTCGCGATCTGGCATTCCAGCTGGGTCTGGAAGGCAAGCAGGTTTCCCAGTTCGCCAAGATCTTCACCGGTCTGGCCAAGCTGTTCCAGGACCACGACCTGGCCCTGCTGGAAGTGAACCCGCTGGTGATCAAGGCTGACGGCGATCTGCACTGCCTGGACGCCAAGATCAACATCGACGCCAACGCCATGTACCGTCAGCCAAAGCTGAAGGCTTTCCACGATCCATCGCAAGATGATCCGCGCGAAGCCCACGCTGCCAAGTTCGAACTGAACTATGTGGCACTGGAAGGTAACATCGGTTGCATGGTCAACGGTGCTGGCCTGGCCATGGGTACCATGGACATCGTCAACCTGCATGGCGGCAAGCCAGCCAACTTCCTCGACGTAGGTGGTGGTGCAACCAAGGAACGCGTTACCGAAGCGTTCAAGATCATTCTGTCCGACACTAACGTCGCAGCAGTACTGGTCAACATCTTCGGCGGCATCGTTCGTTGCGACATGATTGCCGAAGGCATCATCGGTGCAGTGAAAGAAGTCGGCGTGAAAATCCCGGTTGTTGTTCGCCTTGAAGGTAACAACGCTGAACTGGGCGCTAAAGTACTGGCAGAAAGCGGTTTGAACATCATCGCTGCTACCAGCCTGACCGACGCTGCTCAACAAGTTGTCAAAGCTGCGGAGGGCAAGTAATGAGCGTCCTGATCAATAAAGACACCAAAGTAATCTGCCAGGGCTTCACTGGTTCGCAGGGTACTTTCCACTCCGAGCAAGCCATTGCCTACGGCACCAAAATGGTTGGCGGCGTGACTCCAGGTAAAGGCGGCACCACGCACCTGAACCTGCCCGTGTTCAACACTGTGCAAGAAGCAGTAGACCAGACTGGCGCTACCGCCAGCGTGATCTACGTTCCAGCTCCGTTCTGCAAGGATTCCATCCTTGAAGCGGCATTCGCTGGCATCAAGCTGATCGTGTGCATCACCGAAGGCATTCCTACCCTGGATATGCTGGATGCCAAGGTCAAATGCGACGAGCTGGGCGTGGTCCTGATCGGTCCTAACTGCCCTGGCGTTATCACACCAGGCGAATGCAAGATCGGCATCATGCCAGGTCACATTCACTTGCCAGGCAAAGTAGGCATCGTGTCCCGTTCGGGCACCCTGACTTACGAAGCTGTGAAGCAGACCACTGACGCCGGTTTCGGTCAGTCGACTTGCGTTGGTATCGGTGGTGACCCGATTCCGGGTTCCAACTTCATCGACATCCTGAAGCTGTTCCAGGAAGACCCGAAGACCGAAGCGATCGTCATGATCGGCGAGATCGGCGGTTCGGCTGAAGAAGAAGCGGCTGCCTACATCAAGGCACACGTGACCAAGCCGGTTGTTTCCTACATCGCTGGTGTGACTGCCCCTGCGGGCAAGCGCATGGGCCATGCTGGCGCAATCATCTCCGGCGGCAAAGGTACTGCAGACGAGAAGTTCGCAGCACTGGAAGACGCTGGCGTGAAAACCGTGCGTTCCCTGGCTGACATCGGCAAAGCCCTGGCTGAGCTGACCGGTTGGGAAGTCAAAAAGTAAGCTGATGCTTATTTGATTGACCTGCAAAGGCCACCTTCGGGTGGCCTTTGTGCGTTTGGGGGGTGCCCATCGGCAGGATGGCAGCCTGTCTCAGCGACCGCCATGTTGTAGCTGAATGACCGTCGGACCTGTAGGAGCCATCGGATGTTACGACGGTCGCGAAGCGGTAGTTCAGGCAGACGTTGATTCGCAGACTTCGACAGCCCCTGCAATTCATGCAGTGGATCGCAATGGTGCGTTCATCGGCCGCTTCGCCCTCAATAAGTGCATTAAGCGCGCAGATTCGGTAGGCTAGCGGCCATTTTGTGCATCGCGAGTCTCACAAGGAGTCGTCGCGCAACCTGGCACTTTCTAAAAGCAAGTGCCTGGATTTCCCGAACCCACCGGGAAATCGCTCTCCATTTCCGATTTTGACGTGTGGTTTTCTCGATGAAAGTGTTGAAAGGTCAGGACATCCTGGCATTGGGTTTCATGACGTTCGCCCTGTTTGTGGGGGCGGGCAATATTATCTTCCCGCCTATTGTGGGTTTGCAGGCCGGGCCGCATGTCTGGATTGCTGCGCTGGGGTTTCTGGTTACGGCAGTGGGTTTGCCGGTGATCACTGTCATCGCTCTGGCCAAGGTTGGCGGCGCGATGGATGCGCTGAGCAGCCCGATTGGCAAGGTGGCAGGGGGGATTCTCGCTGCGGTGTGTTATCTGGCGGTGGGTCCGTTGTTCGCGACGCCGCGTACCGCGACGGTGTCGTTCGAGGTGGGCCTGGCGCCCTTGACCGGTGACAGCCCGCTGGCGCTGTTCCTCTACAGTCTGGTTTATTTCCTGGTGGTGTTCTGGGTGTCGCTGTACCCGGGCCGTCTGCTCGATACCGTGGGCCGCTTCCTGGCGCCCCTGAAAATCATTGCGTTGGCGGTGTTGGGCATTGCTGCGTTCGCTCTGCCGGCAGGCGAGATCGGTGTGGCCGAGCCCGCTTACGCAGCCGCGCCGTTTTCCCAGGGCTTCATCAACGGTTATCTGACCATGGATACCCTGGGGGCTTTGGTATTCGGCATCGTCATCGTCAACGCCATTCGCTCTCGCGGCGTCGAGTCTGCGCGCCTGATCACGCGCTACGCGATCATTGCCGGATTGATTGCCGGAGTGGGGCTGGCGCTGGTGTACGTCAGCCTGTTCCGTCTGGGTTCAGGCAGCCATGCGGTTGCCGCTGGAGCGAGCAATGGCGCTGCGGTGCTGCATGCTTACGTTCAGCACACCTTCGGTTCGCTCGGCAGTGGCTTCCTGGCGGTACTGATTTCACTGGCGTGCCTTGTCACTGCCGTTGGCCTGACCTGCGCCTGCGCTGAATACTTCGCCAAGGTGTTGCCGCTGTCCTATAAAACCCTGGTTATCATCCTGGCGGCGTTTTCGCTGCTGGTGTCGAATCTGGGGCTCACCAAGCTGATCCTGTTCTCGATCCCGGTCCTGACCGCGATCTACCCGCCGTGCATCGTTCTGGTGGCACTGAGCTTCTGCAAGGACTTCTGGTATTCCCAGCGCCGCATTGTTGCGCCGGTGATGTTGGTGGCCTTCATCTTTGGTCTTGTCGATGCGCTTAAAGGTGCCGGTTTCACCGAGTACATGCCGCACGCGCTGGCAAACCTGCCGCTGAGCGAGCAGGGGCTGGCGTGGCTGGTGCCCGCTGTGATTGTTCTGGCGGTGGCGTTTGTCTGTGACCGGGTAATGGGCAAGCGCAGCGAGGCGCTGGCCTGATAGCAATAAGAATGTTTGAAGCCAGTGTTCGCGATGAACACCCGGGATATACATCGGGTGATTTAACAGTAACAAAAGACACAACTAATAAAGCCCGCTTATAGCGGGCTTTATTGTCTGAAGACTTCTCAGCTTATTTGGTGGTCGCTGGATCCACAGTCTTGCCAGCGGCTTCCTGTGAGCGCTGCTGCGCGGCTTCCGCATTTTTCTGAGCGGCTTCCTGGCTTTCTTTGGCAGCGTCATTCACTTTGTCTTGAGCCTTTTCCATGGACTCCTGGGATTGTTGCGCGGCCTTGTTGGCGTCTTGTTGAGTGTTCTCGGATTTCTTGTCGCAGGCGGCAAGACCCAAGGTGGCGGCAAGCATCAAGGCATAAGCAAAAGTAGTACGCATGGGGTGTTGCTCCTTATTGATTATCTACGAGCCTAAGAGCGTTGGCGTTTTCAATAAGTTCCGGTAAATCATCCGGTTGACGGATTTCTTTGCTCCAGCATGGTGCGTGGCTCTCAACTTGAGCGGCACCTGCCCGGGCGGGTTTTCAAACTGTCCAGATCCTGTCGCAGCCTCGTAAGCCGTGGTCTTGAGCATTGCGGTTTGGCCCGTAGATCAAACGTGGAGCCTGGGAGGCTGAGGTGGAAATTGCCGGTACCCCGTTAAAACGGCATCAAACCCACCTGGCGTTATTGCAACAAAATCATAGGCCACGCGCCGTTTGCCCCCGGCTTGCAGCCCCACGCCTGTGGCATGGCCCGAGTTATGGATTTGCTGCAGGCAAGCCCTTGAATTCTGCGACCCAGCCCCCACTTTGATGACAACCCGCCGTCAGGCACAGGCAAATGCCTGCATTTGACAGCCACTACCATCTGATTGGAGTTTGATGACCATGAGTGTGGAAACTCAAAAGGAAACCCTGGGCTTCCAGACCGAGGTAAAGCAGCTGCTGCACCTCATGATCCACTCGCTGTATTCCAACAAGGAAATTTTCCTTCGCGAGTTGATCTCCAACGCCTCCGACGCAGTCGATAAACTGCGTTTTGAAGCTTTGTCCAAACCGGACCTGCTTGAAGGTGGCGCTGAGCTGAAAATCCGCGTGAGCTTCGACAAGGAAGCGAAAACCGTCACGCTCGAAGACAACGGTATCGGCATGAGCCGTGAAGATGTGATCACCCACCTGGGTACCATCGCTAAATCCGGCACCGCTGACTTCATGAAAAACCTGTCCGGCGACCAGAAAAAAGATTCGCACCTGATCGGCCAGTTTGGCGTGGGCTTCTACTCGGCCTTCATCGTTGCCGACCAGGTTGAAGTATTCAGCCGCCGAGCAGGCACTCCTGCCAGCGAAGGCGTGCACTGGTCTTCCAAAGGCGAGGGCGAGTTCGAAGTCGCCACTGTCGAGAAAGCCGAGCGCGGTACGCGTATCGTCCTGCACCTGAAAAGTGCTGAAGATGAGTTCGCTGACGGCTACCGTCTGCGCAACATCATCAAGAAATACTCCGATCACATCGCTTTGCCGATCGAGCTGCCTAAAGAACAGGCCGCTGCCGAAGGCGAAGAAGCACCTGCAATTGAATGGGAAACCGTCAACCGCGCCAGCGCGCTGTGGACCCGTCCTCGCACTGACGTCAAGGACGAGGAATACCAGGAATTCTACAAGCACGTTGCTCATGATTTCGAAAACCCGCTGAGCTGGAGCCACAACAAGGTCGAAGGCAAGCTGGAGTACACCTCGCTGCTTTACGTTCCGGCTCGTGCGCCATTCGACCTTTACCAACGTGAAGCGCCACGCGGCCTCAAGCTGTACGTGCAGCGCGTGTTCGTCATGGATCAGGCCGAGTCGTTCCTGCCGTTGTACATGCGCTTCGTCAAGGGCGTGGTCGATTCCAATGACCTGTCCCTGAACGTTTCGCGCGAAATCCTGCAGAAAGACCCGATCATCGATTCGATGAAATCGGCGCTGACCAAGCGTGTTCTGGACATGCTGGAAAAGCTGGCGAAGAACGAGCCTGAGCAATACAAGGGCTTCTGGAAGAACTTCGGTCAGGTCATGAAAGAAGGCCCGGCAGAAGACTTCGCCAACAAGGAGAAAATCGCCGGTCTGTTGCGCTTTGCTTCGACTCACGAAGAGGGCGGCGAGCAAATCGTTTCTCTGGCCGAGTACCTGGCGCGCGCCAAGGAAGGTCAGGACAAGATCTACTACCTGACTGGCGAGACCTACGCACAGGTCAAGAACAGCCCGCACCTGGAAGTCTTCCGCAAGAAAGGCATCGAAGTGCTGCTGCTGACCGACCGCATCGATGAGTGGCTGATGAGCTACCTCAGCGACTTCGACGGCAAGGGTTTCGTTGACGTGGCACGTGGCGACCTGGATCTGGGCAAGCTTGATTCCGAAGAGGACAAGAAGGCTCAGGAGGAAATCGCCAAGGACAAGGAAGGCCTGATTGAGCGTCTGAAAACTGCGCTCGGTGAGTCTGTCAGCGAGGTACGGGTTTCCCATCGCCTGACTGACTCTCCAGCAATCCTGGCCATAGGTGAGGCCGATCTGGGCTTGCAGATGCGGCAGATCCTCGAAGCCAGCGGGCAGAAGGTGCCGGACTCCAAACCGATCTTCGAATTCAACCCGGCTCACCCACTGATCGGCAAGCTGGACGCCGAGCAGAGCGAAGAACGCTTCGGCGATTTGTCGCACATCCTGTTCGATCAGGCTGCACTGGCGGCGGGCGATAGCTTGAAAGACCCGGCGGCTTATGTGCGCCGACTGAACAAGCTGTTGGTCGAGCTGTCGGTTTAAACACCTGAGTTACAGAAAACCCGCTTCGGCGGGTTTTCTGATTGTGCGCCACCTATTTGTCTTTCCCTGTTTGAGGAGTCAACGATGAGCAGCAACGTTACCGTGCGTTCAGTGGTTTACCAGATTGACGGCCAAGCTTACGAGAGCCGTCTGGTGTTTGACTCTGGTGATGCGTCGTCGCGTCCGGGCCTGGTGATGGCGCCCAACTGGATGGGTGTCAGCGAAGGTGCGGAAAAGATCGCACAGGCTGTCGCCGAGCAAGGCTATGTGGTGTTCCTGGCAGACCTCTACGGCCAGGGTACCCGTCCGCAGAACAACGATCAGGCTGGCGCCGCGATGATGCCGCTCAAGGATGATCGCGCGCTGCTGCGCAAGCGCATGCAGGCCGCTCTGGATCAGTTGCTGGCTCAGACTGATGCGCCGGTTGATGCCGATAAGGTCGCCACATTTGGCTTCTGCTTCGGCGGTTGCTGTTCCTTGGAGCTGGCGCGCACAGGTGCGAACCTGAAAGCCGCCGTGTCATTCCATGGCACGCTGGACACGCCCAACCCGGCTGATGCGAAAAACATCAAAGGCTCGGTGCTGGTCCTGCACGGCGCGTCCGACCCGCTGGTGCCAAAAGAGCAACTGCCGGCTTTCGAAGCGGAAATGAATGCTGCGGGCGTGGATTGGCAGTTGCTGAGCTACGGCGGGGCAGTGCACTCGTTCACCGACCCTCATGCGCAGACCCCCGGCATGATGCAGTACGACGAAAAGACCGCCAAACGCGCCTTTGCGTCGATGCATAACTTGCTGGATGAAGTCTTCAAGGACTAAAGCGGCTCTTCAGGCTGCATTGATCCTTGTGGGAGCAAGCTTGTTTGCGAAAGCAATTTGACTGATCCGACAAGTGTGTCGGTTTCCATGACGCCTTCGCGAGCAAGCTCGCTCCCACACATTTGGAATTGTCTGGTCTCTCAAGGCAACTCGATCCTGCCAATTTCCCCCGGCACTGTCGGCCAGTCCCCAGCCGCCCAGCGGGTTCGCGCCTGTTCGATCAACGCCGGGTCACTGGCGACAAAGTTCCAGTTCATGCGTCGTGGGCCGTCCAGTGGCGCGCCACCGATCAGCACCGCATGGCATTCACTTTCTGCACACAGATTCACTTCCTGGTCAGGCTCCAGCACTACCAGCGTGAGCGGCTCAATGGGCTCGCCATCCACCGACGCCTCACCTTCCAGCACGTACAGTGCGCGTTCCTGATGTTCGCCGGGGATCAACAGCGTCGTGGCTGTCTGCATGCGCAGTTCGGCATAGATCGTCGGCGACAGGACCGGCACCGGTGACGTCAGACCAAAGCCATTGCCCGCGATCATCCGGATCTGGATACCCAGGCCGTCGCTCAATGGCAGGCTTTGCGCGGGGTGGTGGCTGTAATGGCCTTCAGCTGATTCATGACTGATGGGCGACGCCAGCCATACCTGCAGGCCGTGCATGCGCGAGCCGCTGCTCATCAGCTCCTCGGGCGTACGCTCTATATGCGCAATGGCCGCCCCCGAAGTCATCCAACTCACTTCGCCGGGTTTCACCAACTGATCACTGCCCAGGCTGTCGCGATGCAGCAGTTGTCCTTCCAGGAGATAGGTCAGCGTCGACAGGCCAATGTGTGGATGCTGGCGAATATCGATGCCTTTGCCGGGAGGATAGTCGGTCTGCAGCATGTGATCGAAGAACACGAAGGGGCCGACGCTGCGGCATTTGGCCGAAGGCAGCGGGCGCAGGATCGGCTGGCCTTCTACGTCCTCGGCTCGGGGTTTGATGATAAGCATCTGCGGGGTCTCGCTATGCTGAGTGGCTCAGGCCAGAGTCGTTTCGATACTGATGTCGGCATTGGTCATCAGCTTGTGCACCGGGCAGCGATCAGCAATGCGGTGCAGCAACGTGCGCTGCTGGTCGCTGAGGTCGCCCTGCAGGTCGAGCTGTACGTTGAGGCGATATTTGCCATGGCGCTCTTCACTGTCGTCGTGAGAGACGCTGACGCTGATGCTCGTCAGCGGGATGTCATGTTGCCGGGCATACAGCCTCACCGTCAGCGCCTTGCAGGAGGCCAGCGCAGCGTCGAAGTAGTCATGGGGGGAGGGGGCGGAATTCTCGCCACCCAGGGAAACGGGCAGGTCGGTGAACAGCTCATGCTCAGCGTTGATGCTGACGTTGTGGCGAAAGCCTTGGGGTGCCAGGCTGCTGACGATGACGGACATGAAGGCCTCGGGTGCCAGATTGAAAGTCATAGCCTAGCCACAAAAAAGGCGCCTCGAAAGGCGCCTTTTTCAATACCCACTATCAGCCGGGCAGATTACTTGCCCTGCCAGCGTTTCATCACCAGCGTAGCGTTGGTGCCGCCGAAGCCGAAGCTGTTGCTCATGACCTGGTCGATTTTTGCATTTTCCTGGGTCTTGAGCAGAATCGGCATATCAGCCACCACAGGGTCCAGCTCGTCGATGTTGGCGGAACCGGCAATGAAGTTGCCTTCCATCATCAACATGCAGTAGATCGCTTCATGAACGCCAGCTGCGCCCAGGGAGTGACCCGACAGGCTCTTGGTCGAGCTGATGGCCGGAGCCTTGCCAGCGAAGACTTCGCGCACGCCTTCCATCTCTTTGGCATCGCCGACCGGGGTCGAGGTGCCGTGAGTGTTGAGGTAGTCGATCGGGCCTTCAACAGTGGAGAGGGCCATCTGCATGCAGCGGATGGCGCCTTCGCCGCTCGGCGCAACCATGTCGTAGCCGTCGGAAGTCGCGCCGTAGCCGACAATTTCAGCGTAGATTTTCGCGCCGCGAGCCAGAGCGTGTTCCAGCTCTTCAACCACGACCATGCCGCCGCCGCCTGCGATGACAAAACCATCGCGGTCCTTGTCATAAGCGCGGGAGGCTTTTTCCGGGGTTTCGTTGTACTGGCTGGACAGCGCGCCCATGGCGTCGAACAGGAACGACTGGCTCCAGTGCTCTTCTTCACCGCCGCCGGCGAAAACGATGTCCTGCTTGCCCATCTGGATCTGTTCCATGGCGGTACCGATGCAGTGAGCACTGGTGGCGCAGGCAGATGCGATGGAGTAGTTCAGGCCCTTGATCTTGAACGGCGTAGCCAGACAGGCAGAAACGGTGCTGCTCATGGTCCGCGTCACGCGGTACGGGCCGACACGCTTGACGCCTTTTTCGCGCAGGATATCCAGCGCTTCCATCTGGTTCAGGGTCGACGCGCCGCCGCTGCCGGCGATCAGGCCGGTACGCGGGTTGGAGACTTGCTCCTCGGTCAGGCCCGAATCAGTGATGGCGTCTTTCATGGCCAGGTAGGCATAAGCTGCTGCGTGGCCAACGAAGCGATAGATCTTGCGATCGATCAGCTCTTCGAGGTTGAGGTCAATGGAGCCGGAAACCTGGCTACGCAGACCCATTTCGGCATATTCCGGGTTGAATCGGATGCCAGGGCGGCTTGCACGCAGGTTGGCGGAGACGGTCTCTTTGTCATTGCCCAGGCACGAAACGATGCCCAGACCAGTGATAACGACGCGGCGCATGCGGATAACCCTTAGAAGTTGTCAGTGGAGGTAAATACGCCGACCCGAAGGCCTTCGGCGGTGTAGATTTCGCGACCGTCGACAGTGACCGAACCATCGGCGATGGCCAGGTTCAGTTTGCCTTTGAGGACGCGTTTGATCTGGATGTTATAGGTGACTTTCTTTGCAGTCGGAAGAACCTGACCGAAGAACTTCACTTCGCCCGAACCCAGGGCGCGGCCGCGACCTGGCAGACCTTGCCAGCCGAGGAAGAAACCGACCAGCTGCCACATGGCATCAAGACCCAGGCAGCCAGGCATTACTGGATCGCCTTCGAAGTGACAGGCAAAGAACCACAGGTCTGGATTGATATCCAGCTCAGCGACCAATTCACCTTTGCCGTACTTGCCACCCTCTTCGCTGATATGAGTGATCCGATCGACCATCAGCATGTTAGGGGCGGGCAGTTGCGCGTTACCTGGGCCGAACAGCTCGCCGCGACTGCAGCGCAGCAAGTCTTCCCGGGTAAAGGCGTTTTGTTTGGTCATGCGAGCTCCTCAATAATCTTGTGCGGCAGGGTGGGGCGTTGCTTGCCCCGGAAGCCAGTCCTGGCCGGCTGACTCGCCAGTGTTCTGACCGGCAGCCTACCCATAGACTATTGCGTTGTGGTGAAAGTCACAGCACAAGGGAAATGAAAGTACACTTGTGCACTGAAATTTTCCACCCAGCCGAGGCCAGTGGACGATTTAGCGAACAAGACTGCCGCAATTTATCATTTATCGCCAGTCGCAGATGTCCGAAAGGGTAGCCAACGCTGTAAAACCTGCTGTAAATCAGCACGTTTGAAGGGCTTGGCCAGGTAATCGGTCATGCCCGCCTGTAAACAGGCGTCGCGATCGCCCTGCAAGGCGTTGGCGGTCAAGGCGATGATGGGCACCTGATCCAGGCCGGGCAACCGGCGAATCAGCCGGGTCGCTTCGTAACCGTCCATCAGGGGCAGGCGGCAATCCATGAAAATCGCGGCATAAGTGGCGCTGCCCGCCATGCTGACCGCCTGTGCGCCATCCGTCGCCACGCTGACTTCAAAGCCCAGATTCTGCAACAACGCGCGAATCACGGTGCAATTCACCTCATTGTCCTCGACCAGCAAAACACTGCGACCGTCACCGTGATCATGGCCTTGCGTCAGGGCGTCCGTTGCTGCGGGCAAACCCTCGGACACTGTCGTCAGCGGGATTTCCAGAGTGAATATCGAACCGCTGCCTTCATTGCTTTGCGCCTTCAGCGTGCCACCCATGCGTTCGGCCAGCGTGCGGGCAATCGGCAGGCCCAGGCCAGTGCCGCCATAGCGCCTGGAAATCGAGCTGTCGGCCTGCTGGAAGGCATCGAACATCGATTCCAGATGATCGGCGGAAATACCAATGCCGCTGTCCTGCACGCTGCAGATAAAGCGTATATGGCCCGGCTCCTGAGTGGCCCAGCCAGCCTTGATGCTCACGCTGCCGGTTTCCGTGAACTTCAGTGCATTGCCGATCAGATTGACCAGGATTTGCCGCGTCCGGGTCGGGTCGCCCCTGACCCGGAACCCGTCCAGCCCAGGCTGCAGGGTCAGCTGCAGCGACAGGTTGCGCTGCAAGGCGTCGTGGCTGAAGGCCTGACTTGATGTCGCCACCAACTCGGCCAGATTGAACGGGATGCTTTCCATTTCCAGCGCATGCCGTTCGAAACGCGAGAAATCGAGTATGTCGTTGATGACCCGCAACAGATGTTCGGTGGACTCCGTGGCCAGGGCGGAATACTCCGTCTGCTCCTCGGTCATGGGCGTGGTTTCCAGCAACTGCAGCATGCCCAGAACACCGTTCATCGGCGTGCGCAGTTCATGGCTCATCATGGCCAGGAAATCAGACTTGGCCCGGTTGGCGCGTTCGGCTTCTTCACGTGCCTGAATCAGTTCATCGATGGAACGCTGCTGTTCGCGGCTGGCGTTTTCCAGATTCGACGCCAGATTGTTGATGTGCCGCGCAAGATCGCCCAGCTCTGCGTCGTCATGCACCGGCAACGGCGTCTGGTAATCGCCTGCCTGGATGGCTTTTACCGCGTCGCCCATCGCACTGATCGGTCGCGACAGGCTGGAGGCCAGACGCCGGGCGAGGATGAACGTAAACAGCAAGGCAAATAACGCCAGGACGCCGGCCTTCAGGAGGATTTCCTGCTGTCGTTCACTGAACGCATCGTTGGACATGCCAACCAGCACCCGGCCCAGATAATCCTCCGCAGTGCTGACGGTTTCTTCGTGGTTGCCTAGGAAGCCTTTGCCCAGTTTTATCCGCTGCGAACGGATGGGTGCCTGGAAAATCTCCACCTGTTTGGGATGGGAGCCGATTTCCCCGGGTTGTTCGACGTAGACCAGCACTTTATTGAGGCTGTCCTGCACTTCGATGAAGCGTACATGGGGGGTCGACAGGGTTGCGCGCATCAGGCTCTTGAGAGCCTCGTCATTGCCGACAATGACCCCGTACTCCGATGCCGGTGCCAGTTGATTGGCGATCAGTTGGCCGGTGTGGTTGAGTTCCTGGCGCAAGTCCTGGATACGCACGAAGGTGAAAAAGCTGATCAGCAGCAAGGTCAGCAACAGTGCGGGGCCGAGGCTGATCATTTGTGTGCGGGTATGGATATCCCAGTGGCGTCTGATTTTCATGAGCAAGGCTCGGTTGCGCTCACGTCGGGCAAAAGCGCTGTGGCGTTAAGCAGTGTGCAGGTTGCAATCAACAAAAATACCCCTGTGGTCCTGCTGCTTCCGTCGCCAGAATGCCTGCAGCCATGTCCTTATTCATTCGCCCGGTCGTAACCTTACTTCATGCGCAGGCGGAGCATGTTAACCGAGGCGTGGGTTATTTCCATGTTCCTTGCAGGCTTACTGTGTTGGTGACTGTAGGGTACTGCCAGAGGAATGCCGCTGAACGAGTCGCTTTCACGCAAGGTTTGTCGCTGGCCGATGCCGCCACGCTCCGTATAATGCCGACATCGCCAGATCAGATGGCTCTAGATGGATGTGTTTATGACCACACAGCAACCTGTTGCGGTTCTTGGTGGCGGCAGCTTCGGTACCGCGGTGGCAAACCTGCTGGCGGAAAATGGTCATCAGGTGCGCCAGTGGATGCGCGATCCTGCGCAGGCCGAGGCGATTCGGGTCAATCGCGAAAACCCGCGCTACCTCAAGGGCATCAAAGTGCTGCCCCAAGTCGAGCCGGTCACTGACCTGGCCGCGACCCTCGAAGCCTGCTCGCTGGTCTTCGTCGCCTTGCCGTCCAGCGCCTTGCGTAATGTGCTGGTGCCGCAGGTGCAGTTGCTGTCTGGCAAAATGCTGGTCAGCCTGACCAAAGGTATCGAGGCTGATACCTTCAAGCTGATGAGCCAGATCCTCGAAGAAATTGCCCCGCGGGCGCGTATTGGCGTGTTGTCCGGGCCTAATCTGGCGCGGGAAATCGCCGAACATGCGCTGACGGCCACAGTGGTTGCCAGTGAAGATGAGGCGCTGTGCCAGCAAGTGCAGGAAGTGCTGCATGGCAAGACCTTCCGGGTTTACGCCAGCGCCGACCGCTTTGGTGTCGAGTTGGGCGGGGCGCTGAAAAACGTTTACGCGATCATTGCCGGCATGGCCGTTGCGCTGGGCATGGGTGAAAACACCAAGAGCATGTTGATTACCCGGGCACTGGCGGAGATGACCCGTTTTGCCGTCAGTCAGGGTGCCAACCCGATGACTTTTCTGGGGCTGGCGGGGGTGGGCGACCTGATCGTCACCTGTTCTTCACCCAAGAGCCGCAATTACCAGGTGGGTTTTGCCCTTGGTCAGGGCCTGAGTCTGGATGAGGCGGTCAACCGTCTGGGTGAAGTCGCCGAAGGGGTGAACACCCTCAAGGTACTCAAGGTCAAAGCCCAGGAGCTGCAGGTCTACATGCCGCTGGTCGCTGGCCTGCATGCGATTCTTTTCGAGGGTCGTACCCTTGAACAGGTGATAGGGCAACTGATGCGCGCAGAGCCGAAAACCGATGTCGACTTCATTTCCACGACAGACTTCAGCTGAGTCAAACGCTACAGGGAGAAGGTTTTGAACGAATCGAACGTCAAACATAGCGATTCCATTTTGCTGCGCGTCCTCTGGATGGTGCTGTTTGTGGTGGTCTGGCAACTGGCCGAGTTGGTCCTGGCGGGCGTGGTGCTGGTGCAGTTGGGCTATCGCCTGATCTACGGCGCGCCCAGCGCCAGCCTGATGAACTTTGGCGACAGCCTTAGCCAGTTTCTGGCCCAGATCGGCCGTTTCGGCACCTTTCACAGTGATCAGAAGCCCTGGCCATTCGCTGATTGGCCCACGCCGCGCGCCCCTGAGGGTGAAGCACCGCACAGCGTGCCCCCGACCGCGCACCCGGTACGCGATGAGGAGCCCAAGCTGTGAAGGTGTGGATTCTGCGCCACGGCGAAGCGCAAGCCCATGCACGTAGCGATGCCGAGCGGGGGCTCACAGCCCACGGCCGCGAAGAGGTGCTTAAAAGCGCTGCGCATCTGCTGGGCAAGCCGCTGAGCCGGATTATCGCCAGCCCTTACGTACGTGCCCGGCAGACCGCTGAGTTGGTCCGTCAGGCGCTGGGTTTCAGCGAACAGATTGCGATAGCCCCATGGCTCACCCCCGACGGCAGACCTGACCAGGTACTGGCCCGGCTGGATGGCTATGGCAGCGATGACATTCTGCTCGTCAGCCACCAGCCCCTGGTAGGCGCCCTGATCGGACTCGCGGTGCATGGCAATCTGCAACAGCCGCAACCGATGAGTACCGCAAGTCTGGCCGAGCTTGAAGCCGAGTTTCCACTGGCGGGCGGGATGAGCCTGCTGAGTGTTCGGCACGTTTGAGCTTTCCCTCGCGTGGCAGCGACTTCAGCCGCGAGCGTTAGTCCCGGCCGAAAAATCTGCAGCGCCTGTCCCTGCCTTTCGCGGCTGAAACCGCATCCTACGGACACCCGCGCCTCGTGCCTGCGTCCCGTGCCTTGTTGCAGGAACGGCAAGAACGGTCCCTCTGTCTGACAGATCCGGGCACACACGCTTTGACCAGTCCCTTTCAGATAACCGGCGACCAAGCAGTTGCTTGGTCGACTACGCTTTCTCCAAATAAAAACAATAAGGAGTGAGTCGCAATGACTATCGCCGTAGCTTTGCCTTTGAGCCGCTTCTATGACCGTGAGGCTCGTCATCCTGACAAGTGTTATATGGTCCAGCCGCTGGCAAGCGGAAAGGTGTTGTCGTTGAGTTGGTCCGATGTCGCCGATCAGGCGCGTCGGGCAGCACACTGGTTGCGTCGTTGCGGGTTGCCGCAGGGCAGTCGCGTGGCGATCATTTCCAAAAATTGTGCGCACTGGATCATCGCCGATCTGGCGATCTGGATGGCCGGGCATGTGTCCGTACCGTTGTATCCGAACCTGACGCCGGAGTCCGTGGCGCAGATCCTCGATCATTCCGAAGCGGCGTTGGTGTTCGTCGGCAAGCTGGACGACTGGCCTGCCATGAGTCGCGGCGTTCAGGTCGGCATTCCCACGATTGGCTTGCCGGTCTGCCCCGAGGATTGGCAGTTCGATTTCGACTGGGAGGAGCTGCAGAGCTGGACGCCGATTCAGGACAACCCGTGTGGGCAGCCTGAGCAACTGGCGACGATCATCTACACCTCCGGCACCACCGGCGCACCCAAAGGCGTGATGCATAGCTTCGGCACGCTGGGATTTGCCGCCACCCATGGCAGCAGTATTTTCGGCCTGGGGGAAAAGGATCGCCTGTTTTCCTATCTGCCGCTGTGCCACGTTGCAGAGCGCATGTTTGTGGAGATGGCTTCGATCTACAGCGGGCAGACAGTGTTTTTCGCCCAGAGCCTGGATAGCTTTCTGGAGGATCTCAAGCGAGCGCGGCCTACGGCGCTGTTTGGCGTGCCGCGGATCTGGACCCGATTCCAGATGGGCGTGTACAGCAAACTGCCACCTGCACGGCTGGATTTTCTGCTGAGCCTGCCAGTGCTTGGTAAGTACGCTGGGCGCAGGGTCCTGCGCGGGCTGGGGCTGGATGCGTTGAGAGTCGCGTTATCCGGGGCGGCGCCCGTGCCGCATTCCCTGCTGCTCTGGTATCGGCGGCTGGGGCTGGAAGTCCTTGAGGTGTATGGCATGACCGAAAGCTGCGGCTACTCCCACGTGTGTCGGCCAGGTCAGCAAAAGGATGGCTGGATTGGTCAGCCGTGTCCCCAGGTGCAAGTGCGTATTGCTGACAATCGCGAAGTGTTGGTGCGCAGCGGGGCCAACATGCTCGGCTATTTCAAGGATCCGTTGAAAACCGCCGAAGTCATCACCCAGGATGGTTTTCTGCGAACCGGTGATCAGGGCGAGCTGGATGCCGAGGGCAATCTGCGCATTACCGGGCGCCTCAAGGAAATCTTTAAGACCTGCAAGGGCAAGTACGTGGCACCAGCGCCTATCGAGAATCTGCTGGCGGTGCATTCGCGCATTGAGCAAGTGTGCGTGGTAGGTGGCGGCCTGACTGCGCCGCTGGGCCTGTGTGTAGTGTCGGGGCAGGGCACGCCGGGGTCATCCAGTACCGATGGCGCCCTGCAGGAAAGTCTTGAGGCGCTGCTGATGCAGGTCAATGGCGTTCTTGACAAACATCAACGCTTGCATCGGCTGGTGGTGGTGAAAGATAGTTGGACGGTCGAAAACGGTTTCCTGACCCCGACCCTGAAGATCAAACGCAGCGTGATCGAGTCCGTGTATGGCGAACGCCTTCATGAATGGAGCGAGCGGTCCGAGGCGGTATTGTGGCAGGAGTGAGTCGACGTATCCCCAGCGCTCAGCCGCGAGCGCTTCATGACAAGGATTGAATATGAGCCTGTGGTACGCAACGCCAGATCTGGAACAACTGAACACCATCAGCAAAAACACCATGCTTGAACTGCTCGACATCCGCTTTGAGTCTTTTACCGAGAATTCCCTGACCGCCAGCATGGTGGTCGATCACCGCACTCATCAGCCTTATGGCTTGCTGCATGGCGGGGCTTCGGTGGTGCTGGCCGAGTCCGTGGGATCTTCGGCCAGCTACCTGTGTATCGACCCCGACAAGTATTTTTGCGTAGGCCTTGAGGTCAACGCCAACCACCTGCGTGGCTTGCGCAGTGGGCGAGTCACGGCAGTGGCGCACCCGGTGCATATCGGCCGCACGACCCATGTCTGGGACATCCGTCTAACCAGTGAAGACGGCAAGGCCAGTTGTATTTCCCGTCTGACGGTTGCGGTTGTGCCGCTGGGACAGGAGCCTGCGGCTCGTTGATCGGTCTGTCGAGTGACCGTGGCCGCCGGTAAATGCCCAACGCAAAGCCCTGGGGGAACCTGTTCGACGCGATTTTGGGTGACGCCCATGCGACAAATGACCAGAGTGTCCTGTCAGATGGCGTTTACAGTCATTGCTGACGGACAAGCCGATGCGCACAATCCCCATTGGTTTGTTCAATGAGTCTTCGGCATGTCGCAACAGGTGTTCTTCGCTCACGCCAACGGTTTTCCTTCGGCCACTTACGGCAAGTTGTTCGCGGCACTGGCGCCGGACTATGCCGTGAGTCATCTTGAGCAGCACGCCCATGACCCGCGATTCCCGGTGGACGACAATTGGCTGAATCTGGTCGATGAGCTCATCCATCACCTGCGCGAGTCAGACGGGCCGGTGTGGGGTGTAGGTCATTCGCTGGGCGGCCTGTTGCACTTACACGCGGCGTTGCGCTGCCCACAGTTGTATCGCGGGGTGGTGATGCTCGATTCCCCGGTACTGACCCTCGCCGATCAATGGATGATCCGGGCCGCCAAGCGTTTCGGCTTCATTGATCGCATCACCCCGGCGGGCCGGACGCTGGGACGTCGTGAAGCGTTTAGCGATCTGGAGTCGGCGCGGCTGTACTTCGCGGGCAAGACGTTGTTTCGTCGTTTTGATCCTGAATGTTTTGACGCCTACCTGCAGCACGGCCTGCAGGCTGACGGCGAACAATTGCGGCTGCGGTTTGATCCGGCAACCGAGATCAGCATTTACCGCAGCGTGCCCCACACCAGCCCCGGCCGATACCGCCAGCTCAAGGTCCCGCTGGCGATGGTGCGCGGCGAGCAGAGCAGGGTGGTCATGCGTCATCACGCGCGCTCGGTGCGCAGTATGCCGCTGGGCGAATACCTGTCGGTGCCGGGCGGACATATGTTTCCGCTGGAGCAGCCTGACGCCACGGCGTCACTGCTCAAAACGCTGTTCAGCCGCTGGTCCGAAGGGGCGCGTTGATGACCCATGCTGTCGAAGAAGTTCGCTTGAGCCTGCCGCATATCGAACTGGCCGCACATTTTTTCGGGCCTGAAGACGGCCAGCCGGTGATCGCGTTGCATGGCTGGCTCGATAACGCCAACAGCTTTGCGCGGCTGGCGCCAAAACTCGAAGGGCTGCGGATCGTCGCCTTGGACCTGGCCGGTCACGGTCATTCCAGTCATCGCCCGGCAGGCGCAGCGTATGGGCTGCCCGATTATGTTCACGACGTGCTGCAAGTGGCCGAGCAGCTGGGATGGCAGCGCTTTTCACTGCTCGGGCATTCGCTGGGGGCAATAATTTCGGTGTTTCTCGCCGGGGCGCTGCCCGAGCGGGTGGAGCGTCTGGCCTTGATCGATGGGCTGATCCCACCCACCGGCAAGCCCGACAATGCCCCGGAGCAGCTAGGCAAGTCTTTGCAGGCGCAGTTGCGATTGGGCAACAAACGCAAGCCGGTTTACGCCGATCAGGAGCAGGCCATCGAGGCGCGCATGAAAGGCGCAGTCGCAGTCACGCGCGAAGCCGCGCAATTGTTGGCTCAACGTGGCTTGATGCCCGTGCCGGGAGGCTACACCTGGCGTAGCGACAGCCGCCTGACATTGCCATCGGCGATCCGCATCAGTGACGCGCAGGCAATGGCGTTTGTCAGGGCAATCCGCTGTCCGACACATTTGGTAGTAGCTTGCCAGGGTTTGCTTGCGCAGAATCAGGCGTTGCTCTCAGACCTGCCTTTTAGCGTTACACGCCTGTCAGGTAGCCATCATCTGCACCTGGACGATGAATCTGGCGCACAGTCTGTTGCAGACTGTTTCAATCGCTTCTTTGCCGCGCCTTGACTTGCGGCGGGCAACTGTCGAGGCTGGGCGGGTTGAAACAGGAATCAATCATGACGGACCTTACCTCGGTAACACCGGGTCGGCAGCCTGCCGACCTTGCTCACCTGCCCACCTTGCAGGCTTGTGCCCTCCACCCTGAACACGGGGCCGCCGTTGCCATGTCACGGCGTTTCACTGGCGCATTGGCAGCGATTTTCTGCGCGTCCCTGCTGAGCACTGCGGTGATGGCCGCTGATGCACCCGGTAGCCGCGACTTGCCAATCGTGCCGCGCCTGACCGATGCCGAAATCGTCGATTATCGCCCGGTCACCGAGCTTGAGCGGATCTACCCCATGGGCTCTATTCGCAAGATCAGCGGCCAGCTGCGTTTTGACGGGCAGGTCAGTGCGCGGGGCAGCGTTACCGGCATTACCTATCAGTTGCCCGCTGAACGGACTTCTGCCGAGGCCTTCACCGCCGCCCGCGAAGCGCTGCAGGCCCAGGATGCCGAGCTGTTGTTCTGGTGTCAGGCACGCGATTGTGGCGAAAGCAGCCTGTGGGCCAATGAAGTGTTCGGCAATGCCAAACTGTACGGCGCGGACGAGCAACAGGCTTATCTGCTGCTGCGACTGGCCGAACCGCAGAGCGACACGCTGGTAGCCCTGTATGGCATCACTCGGGGCAATCGCCGCGCTTATCTGCATGTCGAACAGTTCGACGCCAGCGCACCGCTGGGTGAATTGATGCCGACGTCCGCCACTTTGCTGCGCCAGCTCAAGAGTACCGGCAAGCTGACGTTGCCGAGGCTGAGCGGTGCGCCATCTGCCGAGTGGGTGACATTGCTGTCGCGCGGGCTGAACCTGGACAGCAGCCTGCGGGCCACGATCTCCGGCCCCGACCGCGAAGCCTGGCGTGAAGCGCTGGTTGCCAAAGGCGTGCGCGCCGCACGCCTGGAGGCTGGCAGCGACGCTGGCAAAGGTCTGCTGATCGAAGTCATTCGCTAGCCTTGCCAAAGAGGGCGAACCTGACGTTAGCCACGTTCGCCGTTATGCTTCACTCCTCAGCCCGACTCCTGGGCTGTTTCTTTACTGGATGAACCATGTTCAATAACGATCGCCTGTTGGTGCAGATCCTGCTCCTGGCGCTGCTCGGCGCGTGCGTCTGGGTGATGGCGCCGTTCTGGTCGGCGTTGTTCTGGGGCGCGGTGCTGGCCTTCGCCAGCTGGCCACTGATGCGCCTGCTGACCCGCTGGTTCAACGGGCGCGAATCCCTTGCGGCGCTGGTGCTGACCCTGGGCTGGATGGTACTGGTCGCAGCGCCGCTGGTGTGGCTGGGCTTTAACCTTGCCGACCACGTGCGCGATGTCACGCTGTTCATCAAGGATGTGCAGGTCGACGGCTTGCCCGATCCACCCGTCTGGCTGGCGGGCATTCCCTTGGTCGGCGAGCGGTTGGTCGGTTTCTGGAACAGCATTGACCAGCAAGGCGCGGCGCTGATGACGACGATCAAGCCGTATCTGGGGCAGGTGGGTAATTTCCTCCTGGCGCGCAGTGCACAGATTGGCGGCGGGATTCTGGAACTGACGCTGAGCCTGCTGTTTGCGTTTTTCTTCTATCGCGACGGTCCGCGACTGGCCGCTTTCGTGCTCAGCCTGCTGGAGCGTTTGATCGGTGATCGGGCTCAGTATTATCTGGATCTGGTGGCGGGGACCGTGCAACGAGTGGTCAATGGCGTGATCGGCACCGCGGCGGCTCAGGCGGTGCTGGCCCTGATTGGCTTCCTGATCGCCGGAGTGCCGGGTGCATTGGTGCTGGGCATTCTGACCTTCATGTTCAGCCTGATTCCGATGGGGCCGCCGCTGGTGTGGCTCCCGGCTACCGCCTGGCTGGTGTGGAATGGCGAATACGGCATGGCCGTGTTTCTGGGTATCTGGGGCACCTTTGTCATCAGCGGCGTCGATAACGTGCTCAAGCCCTACTTGATCAGTCGGGGCGGGAATCTACCGCTGGTGATCGTATTGCTGGGCGTGTTTGGCGGCCTGCTGGCCTTCGGTTTTATCGGGCTGTTTATCGGGCCAACGCTGCTGGCGGTAGCCTACAGCCTGTTGACCGACTGGGTGCGCAGCGAGCGCTCGCCCCGCAGCTGACCGCCGGAGTGCCTACACGACCGGAACCTGCGCGTCGGTCACTGCCTCCGGTCGCGGGGCTGCGCGCAGGGTTTCCGGCATCATCAGCATGAGCAGCAAGGCTGCCGTCGCCACCCCGGCCAGCGTCAGGAAGGCCGCGTTGTAGCCAGCGCTCTGCACCACCAGCCCGGCCAGGCTGTTACTCAGCGCCGCGCCGAGACCGAAGATCATTGAAATGACCCCCAGGCTCACATTGAAACGCCCGGTGCCCTGGGTCAGGTCCTTGACTACCAGCGGAAACAACGCCCCGAACAAGCCTGCGCCGATGCCGTCCAGCAACTGTACGGCCACCAGCCAGAACGGGTTGTCGGACAGCACGTACAACACGCCACGGATCGGCAGAATGAAAAACCCGGCCAGCAGCAAAGGCTTGCGCCCCCACACATCAGCCTTGGCCCCCACCAGCAAGGCGACCGGCACCATCACCAGTTGTGCGGCGACGATACAGGCGGAGGTCAGCGGTGTGGCCAGTTGCAGGTTGACCTGCGCAAGCTTCTGACTGACCAGAGGCAGCATGGCGGCGTTGGCCAGGTGGAAGAGGGCGCAACAGGCTGCAAACAGCAGCAGGGTCTTGTTGCCCATCAGCAGGTTGAGGCCTGAAGGTGAATCGCCGTGGCTGGAATGCCCGGCCTCGAGGCCTCGGGCAACGTCATGATCAATGGCCTCGGCCGACACACAACTGACCGCTAAGACGCTGGCCAGCGCCATCGCCGCCATCAGGTAGAACACCGCGATAGGGCCAAACAGATAGGCGAAACCACCGGCGAGCAGGGCCGCGCAGGCATTGCCTGCATGGTTGAAGGTTTCGTTGCGCCCGGTGCGCCGGGTGAAGGCTTTGGGCCCGGTGATACCCAGGGATATGGCCGCGATGGCAGGCGCGAAAACCGACGCGGCCACCCCGCTGATGGCCTGGGTGATTGCAATCAGACTCAAGTTCGACGTGAAGGGCAGCAGCAAACAGCTGCCCGTGACCAGCAACGCCGCCAGGGCGATCACCGCACGCTTGTAATGCGTGCGGTCGATCAGTGCGCCCGCCGGACCCTGGGTCACCAGCCCCGCCAGCGCGGCCACGGTCATCACAATGCCAATGCTGGCCGGATCCCAGTGATGCACCGCGAGCAAGTAAATAGCCAGGTATGGCCCGAGTCCGTCACGAACATCGGCGAGAAAGAAATTCAGTCCATCGAGTGAGCGGTTATTGCGGCGTTCAGTGTGGGCGTCCAATTATGCTCTCGATTTGACTGCAGCGAGGATCGGCGGGGTCACCGCAGGGTTTGAGCATGACCCGCAGAAAAGGTTTTATGGTGGGTCGCAGATTTCATCTTCACCCTGGACAGCGTCGCCACGTGAAGTTTGCGTTTTGTATGGAATGGCTTGGAATTCATCCGCTGCACCAGCGGTCCAAACCGCGTTGAGCAAAGATCCGGCCGGGCGCATTCGATAATCGTGCCGGGTGTCAGGACGCTCGCTGGCCAGCCAATCGGAGAGAGAATGAGTCGGGCAGTTCTTGAAAGCGAAACCAATCGTCGACAGTTGCAGGAGATCATCGCCGGGCTGTCGGACGGGGTCATGTTGATTGAATCGAATCAATCCATCGTTTGGGCCAATGAAGCTGCTCTGACCATGCATGGCGTTAAAACCATCAAGCAGCTGGGCCGCAATGCCCGCGAGTACGCGTCGCGCTTCACGCTACGCTATCGCAACAATCACCCGTTGCCGGCAGAGACCT
Organism: Pseudomonas viridiflava; assembly: GCF_900601905.1. GTDB lineage: Bacteria > Pseudomonadota > Gammaproteobacteria > Pseudomonadales > Pseudomonadaceae > Aquipseudomonas. The sequence goes on along the minus strand of NZ_UWFA01000416.1, from coordinate 723,757 downwards.
ACCCCATTAGCCGGGTGGTGGCGGGAGAGGCATTCAGCGATCTGGTGGTGGAAGTCCGCCCTGCAGATGATGACCAGAAATGCTGGGTGCATCGGGTTCGCAGCATGATTCTTGATGACCGCGCCGGTGAGCCTCCATTGCTGGTACTGATCATGACGGACGCCACCGAGTGGGCGAGTGCACAGCAGCGTTTCGAGCGCACCTTTGGCGCCAACCCGGCCCCGGCGGTCATTTGTCGCCTCAAGGACCTGCGTTATATCAAGGTCAATCAGGGCTTCCTGGAAATGACCGGCTACAGCCGTGAGCAGATCATCGGCCGTTCGGTGTACGAAGTGGACGTGCTGGAAAACGCCGAGCGCAAGGAACTGGCCGTGCAGCGTCTCAATGACGGCGGCACTATTCCGCAGATGCAGGCCGAGCTGAGACTGCCTGAAGGCGGCAGCAAGCTGGTGATCGTCGCGGGTCAGCCGCTGGACGTCGACGACGAAGATTGCATGCTGTTTTCGTTCATGGACATGGAGCCTCGACGCAAAATCGAAGCCGCGCTGCGCCAGAGCGAAGAGCGATTTGCCAAGGCATTCCGTCTGACACCCGTGCCGACGCTGGTGTGCAATGCCCAGTCACGGCATGTCGTGGAAGTGAACGACGCGTTCGTCAATGCCACGGGCTACACCGCTCAGGAACTCACGGGTCGCTCAGTGGAGGAGATCGGTTTTATCGACGGCGCTCAGCAGTGCGCGCAGCTGTTCGATCTGCTGAAAAAGAGCGGCAACCTGCAAGGCATGGAATTCAAAGTGCGCAAGCGCGGAGACGAGGTCATTGACTGTGCGGTTTCGGCCGATACCGTTAGCATTCAGGATGTTTCCTGCTACCTGATGGTGTTCATGGATATTTCCGAGCGCAAGCGTTCGGAGCTGGAACTGGTCGATGCCATTGAAGAGGTCATGCAGGATGCCTCCTGGTTCACCCGCACCTTGATCGAAAAACTCGCCAATGTGAAAAAAGTCAAAACTACCCAGGTCGCCGGTGGTTCCTTGACCGACCTTACCGCGCGGGAAAAGGACGTGTTGGCGCTGATCTGCGAAGGTCTGGCGGACAAGGAGATAGCTGCGCGCCTCAAACTGGCGCCCAACACCGTGCGCAACCATGTGGCAACCATGTATTCGAAGCTCGGTCTGCATAGCCGCACCGAAGCCATCGTCTGGGCGCGTGAGCGCGCACTGTTCAGCAATGACCGGCGCGGCAGGACCTGACGGCCGATCCTGCAAGGGTGCAAATGCACCAGTTGGAGCGGTGCAAATTCATCTGTCGTGCCTGCGCTGCATTTCTTTAACCTGACGGTCCATTTTTCGGACCCGTTATTTAAGGAACTCAGTGCAGACCTTCAAAACGACAGATCGAAAAGGCAGGTGCTCGTGAGTTGGCTGATTCAAGTCCGCCATCTGGTGGAAAACAGTTTCCAGCCGTTGGCCTGTGAATGTGTCATCTGTGCCGATGGTTCGTTGACTGTGCGCATCTTTGACAGTGCCACGGGGCGGGTTGATCTGATGGTGACCGGTATCGCCATGTCCAAGGTCAAGACCCTTGAAGACGTTGCTGTGCTGATTGAGGAGTTACGGGACGAACTGGCCACGGTCAGTGTCAGCCGCCCCGAGCTGCAGCCTTCGTCACAGGCTTGAGCGAAACGGAATTGGCTCCCGGTTGGGCTGTCTGCTGGTTTCGGCCAGCCCGACCATTTCTTCATGCACCGCAGGCTGAACCAGAAAGAACGGAACTTCACGAACCCCAGCTAGGTTTTTACGTGCTTCTTCAATCGACGCCACGTGCAATGTCTCGCCTTTGGCGTTGACCACTGGCTGGGATTTGCCCGCGACCACGACTTGCATCACGAAGGAGCCGCCTTCCATGGCGACCAGATTGATTGCTTCTACGTCCCCGGCTTTTACGTGACTGTCCAATTTACTCAAATCCATGACTGCACCTTTCAGCTGATGGGCGGGCGGTGGCCTGCCTGTCTGTTTTCGAGGTGCATTGGGGGTGTGAGTTCAATGTTGTGGGCGGTGGGGTGATGGGTGACTGTTTCGAGTTGGTCAGTGTACATATCCGTTTTTTCGGTAACGGCTGCTGATGGTTGCGCCCTTACGGCGCGTCACTTTTGGCAAGTCTCCTGTCAGGCATGCAGCAACCATCTGAACTGGAATGATTTTCCGTAGGAGCGGCTTTAGCCGGACGATAGTGCAGACGAATAGCAACTCCTGCCCTGTGACCCGCAATCAACCTTCCCGCCGCTGATACCCCAGCCGCAATCTTTCGCGAATATTGTTCAGGTGTCGACGCATGGCCGCCTTGGCGCCATCGGCATCGCGGTTGGCGATAGTGTTGTAGATATCCCGATGTTCCTGACGCAGCCGTGCGCTGTAGTCCTCGGCAGCGGTGTGCGCGAGCGCCGCTGAGTTCAGGCGGGTGCGGGGGATCAGCGTGAGGCCCAGGTGTTCGGTGATGTCGGCGAAATAACGATTGTCCGTCGCCAGGGCGATTTGCTGATGAAATTCATAATCAGCGGCAGCCGCCTGATCCCGACTGGCCGCCGGATCATCCAACACCTCCAGCGCCTGATGCATGCGCACCAGTTGCGCGTCGGTCCGTCTCACGGCAGCAAGGCCTGCTGCATCCACCTCGATGCCGATCCGCAGTTCGATAACCGCCAGTACATCGTTCAAGGTGCGATCCACTTGCGGGTCGATGTGGTCGGCGCTTTGCCTGACCACGAACGTGCCGATGCCATGCCGGGTTTCCACCAGACCATGGGATTGCAGATGGGAAATCGCTTCGCGCACCACTGTACGACTCACGCCATGCTCCTGAGTGATGTGCTTTTCGGCGGGCAGTTTGTCGCCGACCTTGAGTTGGCCACTGGCAATCATGTCGGTCAGGATAGTGGCTAGCGCCAGGGTCAGGTTGCGTGGGCGGCGGATGGACGATGGGGGCAGGGCGTTGGCTGGGGTGGGATTCATGGCTATCCACCTGAAAACAGAAGCGGTACTTGAACGCGCAGCGTTCGTGCGGTTTTAAATCCTGGCCCAACAAAAACGGCGCGGCTTGTGGGCCGCGCCGTTTTAGCTGAACGGGTCAGGTTCAGGCGATTGGCTGATCGCTCCACTCGCTGTTCACCAGGCGCTTGAGGCCCAGCGGATTAGCGTTTTGCAGCGCTTGCGGCAGCAGCGCATCCGGGTAGTTCTGGTAGCAGACCGGACGCAGGAAGCGGTCGATGGCCAGGGTGCCGACGGATGTGCCACGCGCGTCGGACGTTGCCGGGTATGGACCACCGTGAACCATGGCTTCGCAGACTTCGACACCGGTCGGGTAACCGTTGACCAGAATACGGCCGACTTTTTCTTCCAGAACAGGCACCAGCCATTGGTACTTCTGCAGGTCGCTCTGTTCGCCGATCAGGGTCGCCGTCAGCTGACCGCGCAGGCCCAGCAGGGCGTCTTTGAGCTGTGCGTCGTCAGCGACTTCGATCACCAGAGTGGTCGGGCCGAAGACTTCTTCCTGCAACAACGGGTCGCCATTGAGCAGCAGGCTCACGTCAGCCTTGAACAGCTGCGCCTGAGCCTGTTTGCCTTCCTGTGGCTTGCCGGCCAAGTGAGTGACGCCAGGGTGCGACAGCAGATGCTCGACGCCTTTGCTGTAGCTGCGCAGGCCGCCGGCATTGAGCATGGTCTGTGGAGCCTGACCGCCCATGTGTTCCTGAAGTTGCTCAAGGAACTTGCTGAAAGCCGGGGAGCTGATGCCGATCACCACGCCTGGGTTGGTGCAGAACTGGCCTGCGCCCATCACGACCGAGGCCGCCAGATCCTTGGCCACGGCTTCGCCGCGAGTGGCCAGGGCTTCAGGCAGCAAGACCACCGGGTTGATGCTCGACATCTCGGCAAATACTGGAATCGGTTGAGGGCGCTCGGCGGCCATCTTGCACAGCGCATCGCCACCGCTCAGCGAACCGGTGAAGCCTACTGCCTGAATGGCCGGGTGCTTGACCAGGCCTTCGCCGACGCCGCTGCCGAAGATCATGTTGAACACGCCTTTAGGCATGTTGGTTTTTTCAGCAGCACGGATGATGGCGGTGCCGACCAGATCGGCAGTCGCCATGTGGCCGCTGTGCGCCTTGAAAACCACCGGGCAACCGGCAGCCAGTGCTGCGGCGGTGTCGCCGCCCGCCGTGGAGAAAGCGAGTGGGAAGTTGCTGGCGCCGAACACGGCAACCGGGCCAACGCCGATGCGGTACTGACGCAGGTCGACGCGTGGCATCGGCTTGCGATCCGGCAGCGCCAGGTCAATGCGCGCACCGAGGTAATCGCCACGGCGCAGCACTTTGGCGAACAGACGCATCTGGCCGCTGGTGCGACCGCGCTCACCTTGAATACGGGCGGTCGGCAGGGCGGTTTCCTGGCAAACGATGGCGACGAAGTCATCACCGAGCTGGTCCAGCTCGTCAGCGATGGCTTCGAGAAATTCTGCGCGGCGAGCCGGGCTCAGCTGGCGATACTCAGCAAAGGCGCCTTTGGCTGCCAGGGCGGCTGCGTCGATTTCCGCGTCGGTTGCCTGGTAGAAGCTGAACGGCAACGCTTCGCCGGTCGTGGCATCAAGGCTTTTATGTTGCGGCTCGCCAAGGGCGCTACGTGCGCCAGCGATGAAGTTGTGGCCGAGAACATTAGGCATCGGTGTCTCCTGTTTTTATTTGCGGGTTGAGTCAGGCTGCTGCCTGTCTTAGAGATCTGCCCACCGTCGGCTGACGGTGAAGTGAGCTGCGGCACGCCGCGTCACCCAACTATGTTGACAGTCATCGTACAACCATGAACGAAACTGCGCAACCGTCATGCAGCCCGGGACGAGGGTGTTGGCAACGTCCCACAGAAGTGTGACAGGCATAACCTGTCATCGTTCTTCGCCGCCAAGCTCACCCGCAGATGCCTCACCGGCCATCGATGCAGGTGAGGCTTGCCCGCAACCGTCTGATCAAAAGGTGTAAGCAATCCCTGCTTGTACCGTACGCGGCGAGCCAGGGTAGACATAGCTGTTGAACGCCGCTTCGTCATACTCCTTGTTGAACAGGTTCTTCACGTCCAGGTTCAGGCGCACATGTTCGTTGACCTTGTAGAAGCTCAACAGGTCGACCACGGTGTACTGCTCCATGGTGTAGGTGCTGGCGGCAGTCTGGCCGACGCGGTCGTCGACGTGTTTGACGCCCATGCCCAGCCCGAGCCCGCGGGCGAAGCCGTTCTGGAATTCGTACACATTGAGCAGGCTGAAGGTGTTGCGCGGAATGTTGGCCAGGCGTGTGCCGGAGCGCAACGTGTTGTCCTTGGTCACCTCGGCATCAACGTAGGCATAGCCACCGATGACTCGCCATTCGGGTGTCAGGTTACCCGCGACGTTGAGATCAAACCCCCGGCTGCGCACTTCGCCCGCCGCAACGCTGAACGCGGAGTCGACCGGGTCCAGGGTCAGCACGTTTTTCTTGTCGATCTGGTAAATCGCCGCATCGACGCTCAACTGACGATCCAAGGCTTCCCACTTGAGGCCCATCTCGACGGACTTGCCTTTTTCCGGGTCGAAGCCGGCGCCTTGTCGGCTGGCACCGGTGTTGGGTTTGAACGAACGCGCCGTGTTGGCATAAATCGCCAGTGTATCGGTCAGGTCGTAGCTCAGGCCCACACGCGGGGTGACGGCATTGTCGGCAGCCTGCCAGTCGGTACTGTTGGGCAACTGGTTGTCGTAGTCATGCTCGAACCGCTCCAGGCGTACACCGGCCAGCACCTTGAGGCGCTCGGTGAGGGCGACCTGATCCTGAATGAAGGCTGCCCAGGTCTTGAGCTGTTCATGGTCCTGGGTCGTCGTGCGGGTCAACGCCGGGCGAGCCTGGTTGTAGACCGGGTCGAACAGATTGATCGGGTACGCAGTGGCACCGTTGGCGGAGCGATGGATCACCGACTGGTAGTCGTAGTCTTCGTACTCGACGCCGGTCAGCAGCGTGTGGGCGAAGCCGCCGGTCTCGAAATGTCCGGTGAGGTTTAACTGCACATCGCGGTCGGTCCATTCCAGTTTGCGGTAATTGAAATTGCGACCCAGGGTCGCGCCGTCGGCCTGCAGGCTGTTGGCTTCGATGGCATTGCCCTTGAGGCTGCCATCGAGCAGCTGCATGCCGCCGCCCAGGGTCCAGTCATCGTTCAGCAGATGCTCGAAGCGCAGCTGCGCCATGTTGTTGTCGTTGTGCAGCAGGTTGTCTTTGCCTTTGCCCCAGACGTTGGTGTCGCGCGAAGCGGTACCGGCCTGATTGGGATAGCGGGTCAGGCCGCGATCAAGCGCGTGATTGTTGCGCATGAAGTCACCCTCGAAAACAATCCGGGTGCTGTCGTTGACCTGCCAGCTCAAGACCGGCGCGACGTCGTAACGTTCGCTGTCGACATGGTCCCGAAAACTCTCGCCACCTTCGCCCAGCACGTTCAGGCGATAGGCGAGCGAGCCGTCTTCGCTCAGCGGCCCGGTAGCATCCAGGGTGGCACGCTGCATCCCCTGATCGTTGAGCTGGCTGCCCAGGGTGACCTTGTTTTCGCTCAGCGGTTGCTTGCTGACGATGTTGAACGTGCCGCCGGGATCGCCGCGGCCATACAGGCTGGTGGCCGGGCCGCGGATGACTTCCAGGCGTTCGACGGTATTGGCGTCGGGCGCGTTGGGGTAACCGCGGTTGATGGGGAAGCCGTTGCGATAGAACTCACCGGTGGTGAAGCCGCGTACCGTGAAGGTAGTCAAGCCCTGGCCGCCGAAGTTGTTGGCGCGGCCGACGCCGCCCGCGTAGTCCAGGGCATCCTGCAAACGCGTGGCGGAGCTGTCTTCGACCACATCACGCGGCACGACGCTGACCGATTGCGGCGTTTCATGCAGCGACGTGTCGGTGCGCGTGGCACTGGCCGAACGCGTTGCGCGGTAACCCTCTACGGGGCCATCCGCGCGTTCGCTATCGGTCCTGGCATCAATGCTCAGGGCTTGCAACTCGACCGATGACGACCCGGCTTCATTAGACGTGGCTGCCCATGAGGCAGAAGGGATTATGGCTTGCAGCAGGCAGAGCGAAACGAACGTGCGACGCATCGACGGGACGATCCTGAACAGAGGGCAGTGGGGAATCAAACAAAATCGCGCGAATAGTACTCGGAATCATTCGCGAATGCGTCTTGCTTGTAGGAATAGTTTCCTGGCCTTGTCGGAATCGGTAGAAAGTAAGCGCATAAAACGGAATGGTCTGGCCGCAATCTTCAGCAATCGGCGTCACGCGCCAATAACCCATCGGCACCCCGGACCCCATGCTGGCGCAGCAATTCGATCTGCTCGGCGGGCACCAGGGTACGCAGCGTCTTGTACAGGGCGCGAGTCTCCAGCAGGTTCCAGACCCGGAGCATGGTTTCCAGCGCATCCAGCGGTTTGCTGATGAAGTCCTTGGCGCCGAGTGCCAGGGCGCGCAGGCGGGTGTCGCGGGTGGCGTCAGCGGTGAGCACCAGGATCGGCAGGTATTCGCAGGCCGGGATACGCCGGTTGAGCTGTTCCAGCACCGCGAAGCCGTCGAACTCGGGCATGTGCAAATCAAGGATTACCAGATCCGGCTCGAAGCTGTTGAACAGGTCCAGCGTTTTAAGCGGCTGGGTGCTGCTCAGGACATTGGTCAGCCCTTCGCGCACCAGCAGTTGCTCCACCAGATCAATATTGGGCCGTTGGTCGTCGACGATCAGAATGCGCAGGTCGGTGTTCACACGTGCTCCGGGAAATAAAGGTCCAGATGGGCCAGAAACGAAGGAATATGCATCGGTTTGAGCAGCACGTCCGTGGCGCCCGCCTCACGCAGCGCGGCTCGGGTCAGGTCGCCGGTGTCAGCGGTGATGATCAGCACTGCGGTAGAACGGGTGTTTGGTGACTGGCGCAAACGCTTGAGCACGGCCAGGCCATCGATGTCTGGCAGCGAGACGTCCAGCAGGATCAACTGCGGCGCGTGGCGCTCGGCAAGTTCCAGCCCCAGCTTGCCCTGCATGCTGGACAACAGCTTTATTCCCGGACGACGTTCGAGCAAGGTTTCAATCAGGGTAAGGCTGGAGAGGTTTTCTTCAATGCACAGCAGCTTGCCTTGCGCCTTTGGCGGGGCGGGCAGGGGCGTGGACGGCGAGCTTTCGCTGGCGTCCACGGTCTGCTTTGCGCTGTATTGCACCAATACGGCCGGCAGCTCGAAGGTAAATCGCGAGCCGCTGCCAGGCTGGCTGTGCACGGTCAGGCTGCCGCTCATCATTTCCAGCAGGCTCTTGCTCAATGCCAGGCCAAGTCCGCTGCCTTCTACCCCAGGGTCGGTTTCGAGCCGCTCGAAGGGCTTGAACAGCAGGGCCAGACGGTCCGGCGCAATGCCTTTGCCGGTGTCGCAGATCGACACGGCCACTCGCGGCCCATCAACCGTGACCTCAACGCTCACCTGGCCGTGCTCAAGGTTGTACTTGATGGCATTGGACAGCAAATTCAGCAGCACCTGAGTAAGGCGTTGCCGGTCGGCGACCACACCCTGATCGGGGGGCAGCTGCGGTAACGGCGCCAGATGAATATTGCCGTCGGCGGCCATGGGTGAGACCAGACTCATGGCTTCCTGCAGTGCACTGGCCAGTGGCACCGATTCGATGTTCAGCGGCATACGCCCGGCTTCGATCCTGGCGATGTCCAGCACTTCGTTGATCAGCTTGAGCAAGTGCTGGCCAGCGCGCAGGATATGGCCGATGCGGGCTTTCTGTCCGGGCTGCGAGTCCATGTCCAGCAGCTGGGCGAAACCCAGGATCGAGTTGAGCGGGGTGCGCAACTCATGGCTCATCCGCGAGAGAAATTCACTTTTGGCCCGGCTGGCCCGCTCGGATTCTTCCTGAGCGGCGCGCAGGGCAATCTCGGCGGTGCGTCGGTCGGTGATGTCCCGGGTGATCTTGGAGAAACCGCGTAGCGCGCCGGTGCTGTCGTATTGCGCGGTGATCACCACGCTGGCCCAGAAACGGCTGCCGTCCTTGCGACTGCGCCAGGCTTCCTCCATGTAATGGCCATCGCGAGTGGCGTTGCCCAGTGCCACTTCAGGTTGCTGAGCGCGCTCCTCGGGCGGGTAAAACACCGAGAAGTGCTGACCGATGATTTCCTGCTCGGTGTAGCCCTTGATGCGCTCGGCCCCGGCATTCCAACTGGTGACATGACCCTGGGTGTCGAGGGCGAAAATCCCGTAGTCCTTGACCCCGTCGATGATCAGTCGCAAACGTTCCTCGTTCTCGCGCAGCGCCCGTCCGCGCTCGGCCAGCAGCAGGCTGGCTTCCACCAGCCGGGTGCCCAGCTGGCCGATTTCGTCGTGGTCCGGTGGTTGTGGCAATAGCGGCCGTCCCAGCGCCAGGCGTTGCGCGTTGCGCTGCACGCGCTGAACCCGTTCGACGATGCCCTTGGACAGGAACAGCACCGCAACAATGGCTCCGAACACCCCGCAAATGGCGGCCAGCCAGGTGGAGAGCAGCAGTTGCTGGCGGTTGGTCAGGGCAGCGGCGGTGCGCTCGGCCAGCAAGCTTTCCTCCAGCGTCAGCATGTTGCTGATGTGCTCGCGCAATTGATCAAGGCTTTGCTTGTTCTTGATCAGGATGTCGCTGATGGAGTCGGGGCTGGCTTCGCCGCCCCGGAGCATGTCTTCCAGCCCGTCGATTTTGCTCTCGATCAACGGTTTGATCGCGGCCAGTTGCGCCCGTACGCGCTCGTCTTGCACGTTATTGTCCAGGCGCAGCAGGGCCGCTTCGATCAGGGGCCGGGACTTGAAGTAGGCGGGCAGGAAATCATCCCGATGCGTCAGCAGATAGCCGCGAACGCTGGCGGCAGATTCGGCCAGCAGCGAGTGCACGGTCTGAATGTCGCCCTGAACCCGCAATACCCGGCGCACGTCTTCTTCGGCGCGGGCAGTCTGGCGTTCAGTGGTGTAGATCAGCACCAGCGACAGCAGCAACACCACCAGCGGCAAGGCGATGACCAGCAGCGCCTTGCCCTTGAGGGGCAGGTCGGCCCAGTGCCGGGCGTACAGCTTTTTCATGGCTGGACCACCAGGCCCAGCGCGATACCGCGCACCGCCGCCTGAGTGCGGTCGGCCGCGCCGAGTTTGCCGATCACCCGCTCGACGTGGGCTTTGGCCGTGCCGGTGGTGATGCCCAGGGTTTCGCCAATCAGCCGGTTACTCATGCCGTTGGCGACCAGGTTCAGCACCTGGCGTTCCCGAGGCGTGAGGTTTTCGGTCGGCGTGCCGGCGCTGGCACTGCGCCCGGTCATGCGTCGCAGCAGGCGGCCACTCACTGAGCTGTCCAGCGCTTGCTCCCCGGCGGCAACTTGCTGCAGGGCGTCGATCACTTCGGCGCGGCTGGCGTCCTTGAGCAGGTAGCCGACTGCGCCTGCGTGCATCGCCGCTTCCAGATGATCGACGCTGTCATCCATGGTGAAGATCACTACTTTGACGGCGGGCAGGCGTTGTTGCAGCAGACGCGCCGCGCCCAGGCCATTGAGCACCGGCATGCGGATGTCAAGGATGACGATGTCGGGCAGCAACTGTTCACAGAGGTCTACCGCTTCCTGGCCGTTGCTGGCCTGGCCGACCACTTCGAATTGCGGATGCCCGGCGAGCAGCGCGACGAACCCGGTGCGGGTCACTTCATGGTCGTCGGCCAGCACCAGACGCAAGACCTGAGTCATTGGGAGGTTCCATCAAAGTGGGCGGGGACGCGGGCGTGCAGGCGGGTACCCTTGCCCAGGGTGCTGGTGCAGGTGAAGTGGCCGCCCAGCAGGCTGGCCCGCTCCTGCATGGTGGCCAGCCCCAGATGCTGGGCGTTGTCGGTGTGCAGTCGCTGCTCGGTGGCAAAGCCTGTGCCGTTGTCATCCACCGTCAACAGCACCTGGCTGTCGCTCAGCTCAAGGCTCAGTCTGACCTGGCTGGCACGGGCATGTTTGAAGATGTTGTTGATGGCTTCCTGGGCGATGCGGAACAAGGCAATTTCCACCTGACTGGCAAAGCGTGCTTCGCAGCGCTGGGTCCACTTTACGCTGATCCCGGCCTCACGCAGGCGGTCGGCCTCTTTATCCACGGCCTTCATCAGGCCGAAATCATCAAGCACGGTCGGGCGCAGGCCGCTGATCAATTGCCGGCCCTCGCCGACGCAATACTGCGCCAGTTCGAGAATCGCCTGCAGGTCTGCGTCCAGAGTCCCCGGCAAGGGTGGGCACCTGCCGGCAAAACCCTGCATGCGCTGATGCAGCCCCGCCAGGGTTTGCGCCAGCCCGTCATGCAGGTCGTACGCCACGCGTTTGCGCTCGTCTTCCTGGGCGCGCAGCAATCGGTCCACCAACTCGGACAACGTTCGATCCCTGCCCTTGAGCGTGGTCAGCAACCGAGCGTTTTCCAGGTGTGCCGCCAGTAGCGTGGCGAGCAGTTGCAGGGATTCACTGTCTTCGTTGTCCGGGGCTTGCAGGCTGACACTGTTGGCCAGCAGCAGAGCGCCAAACGTTTGTCCGTCACTGCCCAGCAGCGGCACTCGCAGCAAACAGGCCAAGGCCTGGTCCGGCGTCTCATGCCAGCACGGGGTGCGCATGTCCGGGGCGGCGACGTGCTCCAGGCTGCCGAGCCCCTCACGGCTGCCATGTTGCGCGGTGATGCAAATCTGACCTTCGCTGTCCCATTCCAGCAGCACGCCATGGTCCATGGCGAGAAACGCGCAGGCGCGCATCAACACGTGCTCACGCATGGCGTCAGCCGTCAGCCGGCTCAGCTCCTGGCCGGTATCCACCAACAGGCGCAAGCGTGCCGCACGGCTCTGGGATTGCCGATATTGGGTTCGAATGATCAGGGCATTACCGGGGTCGTGGGAGAAGGACATCGGGTTTCGGCTCCGGTTGGGCGCGTCTGCGGGCGCAGGCGTGCCATTAAAGCCTGTTATCGGGGGTGGCGCTATCTGCCAGATGGCATAGGTAAATAGCTCCATTTGGCCGATGTTCGCAGGTGGCTGGCGGGGCAAAGTGTGCTCAACGACCACAAGAGGAAACACCGCCATGAAATTCAACGTTACCGCTATAGCCCTCGTCTGTGCTTTCAGCGCCTCGATGGTGCAAGCCGCAGAGACCACGCCGAAGTTTTACAGCTCTGTGGCTGAACAGCCGAGCAACGTGAAAGATCGCGAAATTGCCGGCCTGTTCGACCGTTGGAATAGCGCGCTGCAGACCGGTAACGCTCAAACGGTGGTGGACCTTTATTCGCCGAATGCGATGCTGCAACCGACGGTGTCCAACGAGGTGCGTGCCACCCCTGCGCAAATCAAGAATTACTTCGAGCACTTTTTGCCGATGAAACCGGTCGGTCAGATCAACTATCGGGAGATCCGCCAGTTGGGCAGCAACGTGGCCATGGACAGCGGCGTCTACACCTTCACCCTGACCGAAGCTGCGGGCACCAAGCGTCAGGTCCAGGCGCGCTACACCTTCGTTTACGAGCAGATCGGCGGCCAGTGGAAGATTCTCAACCACCACTCTTCCGCGATGCCCGAGGCCCAGGCCAAACACGCCAGTCAATAAGCCAGGCGTTGATCCACCCAACAAAAACCCGGCCTTGCGCCGGGTTTTGCTGTTTGACGTGTAGCGTCAGGGAGCGGCTCAGCTCTTCTTCGCGCTGGCCTCGGCGGCCAGGCATTCAAGGGCAAACTGCTCGGTGTAGGTCATCTGAATCGGCGTGGTCTCGCCCTTGACGGTGCGCTCGCCTTCAAGGATGTAACGGATACGCTTGTCGGTTACACCGATGCGCTTGGCGATCCACGACGGCGTCTGACCAATGCGTGAAATCAGCTTGTCGGCATATTCGGTGGAAGGGTTGTAGCGTTCTGCGTTGGGTGTCATGTGACGTCCGGGTAGAGGAGGGCGGCGATGCGATGGCGAAGTATGCCGCAGGTTGTGCGAATAATCCGCTTGTATAGAGGGGGGTATCGCTGACCTGTGTCGCGGAGCAGGGTCCAACACGCTTGCGAAGGACCTTGCCACCCTGGCTGCCGGAGCAGTCATGTCGGCCATCCAGTGAGCCAGATGGCCGAACCAGCCCCTCCGGACGGCGAGGGCTGTTTTGATCAAGTGCGCAGGATTTCGTCTATCGCACTCTTTTTCGGACGCATGGCGCTGTAAACCTGCCAGATGATGAACGCCGCCGCGAGACCCAGGAACGATGCTGCGATGGGGTTGGCGAGGAAGGACATGAAGTTGCCGTCCGACAGCATCAAACCGCGACGCAAGTTGGTCTCTGCCATTGGCCCGAGAATAAATCCGATGATGAACGGAGCCGCAGGCATACCGGCCTTGACGAAGGCATAACCCAGCACACCGAACAGCAGGATCGACCAGACATCGAACAAGCGGCTGGACAAGCCAAATGCGCCCACTACACAGAGCACCAGAATGATGGGCAGCAGGATGTGTTTAGGCACGTCCAACAGTTTGATGAACAGACGCAGGCCATAGAACTCCATGAACAGCATCATGAACGTCGCCACGATCAGCGCGGCAAAGATGGTGTACACCAACGGCCCCTGGCTGATGAACAGCAGCGGACCGGGCTGGATACCGTGAATCAGGAAGCCGCCCAGCATGATCGCGGTGACGGTGTCTCCCGGAATACCCAGGGTCATCAGCGGCATCATTGCCCCGCCGATCCCGGCATTGTTAGCCGTTTCACTGGCCACCACGCCGCCGATATTGCCCTTGCCGTAGGAGTCCGGGTCCTTGGCGCGCTTTTTGGCGATGATGTAAGCCACCAGGTTCGAGGTGCCCGCGCCGATGCCCGGCAAAATGCCGATACCCAGGCCGATCAGCCCGGAGCGAAACGCGTTGGGCAGTTGCTCGCGAAATTCCTTGAGCGAGAAGCCAAACCCCTTGACGTTCTTCATGCTCACCGCGCGCGCCTTGCCCTGCGTGGCGTGTCGGCCGTTTTCGGCCAGTTTGATAATCTCGGCCACTGCGAACATGCCGATCATTACCGTGAGCATAGAAAAGCCACCGTTCAGCTCGGGAAGACCGAAGGTGAAACGGCGAATAGCTTCAACAGGCGCGATGCCAACCGTCGACGCGGCAAAGCCCAGCGCACCGGCGAACAACCCTTTGGCCATGGAACCGGCCGACAGCGTGGCAATCAGCGTCAGGGAAAACACCGCAATCGCGAAATATTCATGCGGGCCGAAGCGTAGTGCCACCTTGGCCAACTGCGGGGCAATGGACATCAACGCTGCAATGCTGAACAGCGTACCCAGAAAGGAGAACACGATACCGATGCCCAAGGCTTTGACGCCATGGCCTTGCTCCATCAGCGGGCCGCCGTCGAACACTGTGGCGATAGAAGAGGGCGTCCCGGGTATTTTGAGCAGGATCGCCGAGATCAGGCCTCCCGACGTGGCACCGATAAACAGCGCGACCAGCAGCGAGAGGCCCGCTTGTGGCCCCATCGTAAAGGTCAACGGCAGGCACAGGGCGACGGCCATGGTCGCCGACAGGCCTGGCACCGCGCCAAAGACGATGCCCACGGCCACGCCAATGGCCATCAGCAGCATGATGTTGAGTGAGAAAACGGCACCGAAGCCTTGCTGCAATAAGTCGAGCATGCTCAAGACTCCTAGAAGTTCAGTAGGCCAGCGGGCAGCATCAAATCGAAGGCCTCGCGGAACAGCAGATAAATGACGGCCGAAGTCGCCACGGCAATCACTGCATAGCTGACATGCGGCACCTTGTGATCAACCGGCGTCAACACGATGAATTGCAGGTACAGGTAGACCACGGTCATGATCGGAAACCCGACCACATTCATGAGCGCGATGTAGCCCACTATCAGTGCCAGCGTCTTGACCACCGTTGACACATCCACCGCGCTGCTCGGCTCCTCAGTTGGCAACGGCGTGACGGTGTCCGCAGCAGCCTGCGGCGTGGAAAAAACACCGAACAGTTGTATGGCCGCCAGCAGGCAGAGCATCACTGCGAGGATGATTGGGACAAATGCTGCATCAATCCCGGTATGGTTCGGTAGCGCGAGTGACATCGCCAGGTAGGCGAGCGCAGTGGCGAGCATGACGCCGCCGATGATCAGCTCTTTTTTCTTGCCAGTAGCCATCGGGAAACCTCGGTATATAGGCCAAGTGAAGCTGGCTGATGCTCAGATCAGCCAGCTTCACGTCTTACTTGTTACGCAGATCGCCCTTGAACTGCATGAAGTCGTCACGCGTCTTGGCAAGGATCTTCCTGGCGTCATCGGTGCCGTAATAGGCCACTGGCTGCTTGAATTTCTTCAGCTCTTCGGCGTATTCCGGAAGCTCGGTGATCTGCTTCATGATGTCGGCCATCTTGCCCACGATGGCGGCATCGGTGCCCTTGGGAAACGCTACGACGTAAGGCTTGTCGATGGTGAAGTCGACGCCTTGTTCCTTGAAGGTCGGAACGTCACCGAGCATGGCGTTGCGCTCGTTGTTTGGCTGGCCCAGAGCAACCATCTGCTTGCCATTGACGTAATCCTGTACCGAGCCATAACTGATTGCGCCCAGGTCTATACGTGCGCCCAGCAGTGCAACCACTTTCTCGGAGACGGTGCCTGCGTCGACCATCTTCAGTTTGACCCCGGTGATTTTCTCGAACATCAGGCCCTGAATATGCGAGAAGTTACCCATCTCGGTGCCATAGGTGATACTGCCAGGCTTGGCCTTGGCTTTCTCGATCAGGTCTTTGACGCTGGTGATGCCGGACTGCGTGGAGGCGACGAAGACGGCACCCTTGTCGACGCCGGCAATGCAGGCAACATCGAAGGCTTCGAAGCTGTCTTCTGACAGGCCCGCGACTTCGTTGACGATCAATTGCCCCGGGTGAGTAAACAGGATTGTGTTGCCGTCGGCTGCTGCGCTCTTGACCTGCTCAGCCGCCAAGGTGCCGCCGCCGCCAGCAACGTTGGTCACGACCATGTTCTTGCCGGTGATCTTGTTGAAGTACTTGGCCATCATGCGGGCGTTGAAGTCGGTGTCCCCGCCGGGGTTGGCAATGACCACGACCTGAACGGGGCGGGTAGGCCATTTGACGTCCGCTGCCACTGCGACGTTATGTGAGGTGATTGCACCCATGCCGATCAGGGCTGAAAGCAGTGAGACGCGAAGTGTTTTTATCATTGGAATGCTCCGTGGGTAATAAGCGTGCAGAATCAGGCACAACTAAAAGTTGTTGCCGAAGTTGTAACGAGTTGTTTCAAGTGTCGTCCGTGCCACTGATACAGCGACTGTCGAAAGTTGGTCACGGGTTTTCGGCCAGCAACGTTCTGTTGCCGAAGGGGTGAATGCAGAGTTGCCATGACCGTTCAACCTGCCGTCGCACGTAGAGGTGCGGGTAGCAGGGACGACCAGGTTGCAACCGCTATATTGCGGGGCCTCAGTGCAGGCTGAAGGCCTTGATAGGCATGGCTGTGCCGGGGGAAGCGAGGTGTACGCGGCAGGTGGATTTGCCACGAAAGCTGTCGGCAGGTTGCGCGGCAAGCAGGGAGGATCATCAGCATGATCTGCGCCTCGTTATTATTATTGGTATGTCATATGTCGTCGTATGACTTGCGAGTTTTTTACCAAGTGTGTTGACCGCTGTCAATGTGCGATTAGTCGATCCGCAGCGCATGTGACGTTGATGAAACACACGCTATCCATGATCTTCCGAGCAAGACGAACCTCTTCGGAATAGACCCGGCCCATTTCCGCCTTATTTCAAAAATCGCAGTTAGAGGGTGTTTTTTTTCAAGTCGTACGATAACTTAGGCTTAACAGCTTATCCGTACCGCGAAGCTTGCCTGACTGTACCCGTAGCAGGGCAAACCCGAGCGACCTACAAAAATAACAACAGGATTACGTCAAGCAGGTCGATTACCCGCCCATGCAGACACCGGCCAGGCCGGCGTCTCGCCAGGATGTGTGAGCGGGCGGTCGCACCCGGCAGGCGTGTTCGATCATGGGAAGATCCAGCCATATGCCTGCAACCAAACCGGGTCGGGTGCGCTACTCGATTCTGCTGATGCTGTTTTTCGTCACGTCCGTCACCTTCGCCGATCGATCCAGTCTGTCGATTGCCGGCTCCGCTTTGCAGGCAGACCTGGGGATTGACGCGCTGACCCTCGGCTACATCTTTTCAGCGTTTGGTTGGGCTTATGTGATCGGCCAGATCCCGGGTGGCTGGCTGTGCGATCGCTTTGGCGCGCGCCGGGTCTACGGCATCGCGCTGTTCAGCTGGTCGGTGTTCACTCTGCTGCAGGGTTTCGTCGGGGTTCTGCCGTTGAGCTGGACCATCGTCAGCCTCTTTCTCCTGCGCATGGCGGTTGGTTTTGCAGGCGCGCCCTGTTTTCCGGGCAATGCGCGCATCATTGCCGCCTGGTTTCCGAGCGCCGAGCGGGCTACCGCCACGGCGATCTCCAGTTCGGCTCAGTACAGCGCCACAGCGATTTTCGCGCCTTTGATGGGGTGGGTCGTCCAGACGATGGGCTGGCAGCAGGTCTTCATTGTGCTGGGCGGCCTTGGGCTGATGTTCAGCGTGCTGTGGTTCAAGGTCATTCACGGGCCGCGTGAACACCCGGCCATCAGCCATGCGGAATTTACCCACATTGAGTCCGGCGGCGGGTTGCTGGACCTTGAGCCGCGCGCCAGCGACGCCCGGGTTTCCCAGTGGCGGTACTTCAAATTGTTGTTGAGCCATCGCACGCTCATTGGCCTGTATCTAGGCCAGTACTGTAACAACGCGATCACCTATTTTTTTCTGACCTGGTTTCCCGTCTATCTGGTTCAGGCCCGCGGCATGACCATACTTTCAGCCGGTCTGTTCACCGCATTACCGGCCATCAGCGGTTTTGTCGGCGGGGTGCTGGGCGGCCTGATTTCGGACGGTCTGCTGCGCCGGGGCCATTCGCTGACCTTTGCGCGCAAGCTGCCCATCGTCTGCGGTCTGCTGCTATCGAGCAGCATGGTGCTGTGTATTTATGTTGAAAGTGATGCTGCCGTCGTTGGCCTGATGGCCCTGGCGTTCTTTGGCAAAGGTTTCGGGTCGCATGGCTGGACGCTGGTGGCCGACACCTCGCCGCGCCAGATCGTGGGCCTGTCGGGTGGGCTGTTCAACACCTTTGGCAATCTGGCGGCGATCACCACGCCCATTGTGGTCGGCTACCTGGTCAACCGCACCGGTTCGTTCGATTCGGCGCTGATCTACGTCGCGGCCAATGCGCTGCTGGCGGTATTTTGTTACCTGGTCGTGGTCGGACGCATCCATCGCATTGAACTGCAGGACGAGCCTGAACCGCTCGTCCTGGCTAAATGAAACTGCGCCGGTTTTTGCGGCCGGGCCCACAGGTGAGAGGAGTGAGTCATGAGTCATTTGAGTGAAACACTGGTGCAAGCGCTGCAAGCGGTGGTCGGGCAGGCGGGCCTGATTCGCGACCCGGAACTGATGCACAGCTATCTGAGTGACTGGCGCAACGCCTACCGTGGCAAGGCGGCGCTGGTAGTGCGCCCGGCCTCCACGGCCGAGGTGGCCGAGGTCGTGCGGCTGTGTCGCGAGGCGGGCATTGCTCTGGTCCCGCAGGGCGGTAACACGGGCCTGTGCGGCGGCTCGATCCCGGACAGTTCAGGTGCGCAGGTGGTGCTGTCGTTGACGCGCATGAACGCGATTCGCGCGATTGATCCCGCTAACGAAACCATCACCGTGGAGGCCGGGGTGATCCTGCAACGCCTCCAGGAAGCGACGGCCGATGCGGGGCGTCTGTTCCCGCTGTCGCTGGGCGCTGAAGGCAGCTGCACCGTCGGCGGCAACCTGGCGACCAACGCGGGCGGTACCGCCGTCTTGCGCTACGGCAACATGCGCGATCTGACCCTTGGGCTTGAAGTGGTGCTGGCCGATGGCCGGGTGTGGGACGGCTTGCGTGGCCTGCGCAAGGACAACACCGGTTACGACCTCAAACACCTGTTCATCGGTTCCGAGGGAACCCTGGGCATTATCACCGCCGCCGTGCTCAAGTTGTTTCCCGCCGTGCGCAGCCGGACGACTGCCTGGGTGGCGCTGCCCGACCCGCAGGCTGCCGTGGCTCTGATCGCTCGCATGCGCACGTTGTGTGGCGACCGCCTGACCGGCTTCGAACTGATGTCGCGGCAAAGCGTGGAGTTCGTGTTGCAACATGTCGCCGGGTGTAACGACCTGTTCAACGACGTCCACCCCTGGTATGTGCTGATCGAACTCAGCGACACCCTGATCGACGCGCCGCTTGCCGGGATGCTCGAAGACGGCCTGGGTGAAGCCTTTGAATGCGGCGAAGCGCTTGACGCTGTGGTCGCCAGCAACGAGGCTCAGGTCGCTGGACTGTGGGCGTTGCGCGAGGGTATCTCGGAAGCCCAGAACCATGAAGGGCCAAGCCTCAAGCACGACATCAGCGTGCCTGTCAGCAGTATTCCAGCCTTCATCGAGGTCACCGATCGCAGGCTGCTGGAGGCTTTTCCGGGCGTTCGGATCGTCGCCTATGGCCACGTCGGCGACGGCAATCTGCATTACAACATCAGCAAACCGGTCGGCGCCGAAGACGCGCCCTTCAAAGCGCAGGCGCAGAGCATCATGCACCTCATTTACCAGGCCACGATGGAATTTGCAGGCAGTATCAGTGCCGAGCATGGCCTCGGTCAGGCCAAGCGTGAGGCCGCCTTGCTCTACAAGGCACCGCTTGAGCTGGAATTGATGCGCACCCTCAAACAGGCGCTGGACCCCAGCGGCCTGATGAACCCGGGCAAACTGCTTTGAACGGCGGCTCACCGGTGTTTTCCCGGAGCCTGCGGCAAGCGGCGTGACGATGTATCGAAGCGTTACAAACTCGCTCACTCCGTGCGCCTTCATCGACTACAGTTCCATGACTCTGCAAAAGCCATAACAAGACGGAGAGTCTCCCATGCGAGTATCGAAGCGTTTCACCCTTCTGGCCGCTGCGGCCGCCCTGGTCACGATCGGCACGGCGCACGCCGCACCGGTCTACATCAATATCCTGACGGGGGGCACCAGCGGGGTGTATTACCCGATCGGTGTCGGTCTCTCGCAGATCTACAGCGAGGGCATACCCGGGGTGAAGACCTCGGTACAAGCGACTAAGGCGTCGGTGGAAAACCTGAACCTGCTGCAAGCCGGGCGGGGCGAGCTGGCATTTGCGCTGGGGGATGCCGTCGCTGACGCCAGGAACGGCGTGGAAGAAGCGGGGTTCAAGGCACCGCTGGGCAAATTGCGCGCCCTGGGCGGTGCGTATTCCAACTACATCCAGATCGTTGCCAGCCAGGAATCGGGCATCAAGACGCTGGCTGACCTCAAAGGCAAAAAGATCTCGGTCGGGGCGGCCAAGTCCGGCACCGAGTTGAACGCCCGGGCGATCTTCAAGGCGGCCGGTTTGACCTATGAAGACATGGGCAAAGTCCAATACCTGCCGTTCGCCGAGTCGGTGGAGTTGATCAAGAATCGCCAGTTGGATGCCACTCTGCAATCTTCCGGGCTGGGCATGGCGGCCATTCGCGATCTTGCCTCGGTAATGCCCCTCAACTACGTGGCCATTCCGGCCGAAGTGGTCAGCAAAATCGCCAACCCGGCTTATCAGAGCGCGATGATTCCGGCCAATACCTACGACGGTCAGCCCGAACCGGTCGCGACGGTAGCGATCACTAATATCCTGGTCACGCATGACGGTGTTGCGGACGAGGTTGCCTATGAGATGACCCGACTGATGTTTGAAAACCTCACCCGCCTGGGCAATGCCCATTCGGCGGCCAAAGACATCAAGCTGGAAAACGCGGCCAAAAACCTGCCGATTGCGCTGCATCCGGGGGCCGAGCGCTACTACAAGGAAAAGGGCGCGCTGTAACCGGTGCCGGCGTGGCGGCGGGGAACGCTGCCACGTCTGTGCTTTGCCGTTTTATCCAGGTGGTCATGAGGCAGGCAGTTAATGAGCGAACTTCAGTACGGCATCCCCGAACATCCCAGGGATTGGCCTAAAACTCTTTTTTACGTGGCTTTGGCGTTTTCGATTTTCCAGATCGTCACCGCTGCGTTTTCTCCGATCTCCAGTCAGGTGCTGCGGGCCGTACACGTCGGCTTCCTGCTCTGGGTGGTGTTTCTGAGTTATCCGGCTTACGGCAAGCATCGTCCCTGGCAGCCACTGGCCTGGATTCTCAGCCTCGCCGGGGTGGCCACGGCTTTGTACCAATGGGTGTTCGAGGCGGATCTGATTCAGCGCTCTGGTGATTTGACGACCGCTGACATGGTGATCGGGCTGGTCCTGATCGTCCTGGTGTTCGAGGCGGCCAGGCGAGTGATGGGCATTGCCCTGCCGCTCATTTGCGCACTGTTTCTGGCCTACGGTCTGCTCGGCGAATACCTGCCCGGCGATCTGGCCCATCGCGGCTATGGGTTTGACCAGATCATCAACCAACTGGCGTTCGGCACCGAAGGTTTGTATGGCACGCCGACCTACGTCTCTGCGACTTACATTTTTCTGTTCATCCTGTTCGGCTCGTTTCTGGAGCAGGCCGGGATGATCAAATTGTTCACTGACTTCGCCATGGGGCTGTTCGGGCACAAGCTCGGCGGACCGGCCAAGGTGGCTGTCGCCTCATCTGCCTTGATGGGCACCATCACCGGTTCCGGCGTTGCCAACGTGGTAACGACCGGGCAGTTCACCATTCCTCTGATGAAGCGTTTTGGCTACAGGCCGGCATTTGCCGGAGGCGTTGAAGCCACTGCCAGTATGGGCAGCCAGTTGATGCCACCCGTCATGGGCGCGGTGGCATTCATCATGGCCGAGACCATCAACGTGCCCTTCGTTGAAATTGCCAAGGCGGCGTTGATCCCGGCCATTCTGTACTTCGGCTCGGTGTTCTGGATGGTGCATCTGGAGGCCAAACGCTCAAACCTCAAAGGCTTGCCCAAAGACCAGTGCCCCAGCGCTCTGGGCGCGGTCAAGCAACGCTGGTACCTGCTGATTCCGCTTCTGGTGTTGGTCTACCTGTTGTTTTCCGGGCGCACTCCGCTGTTCTCCGGAATGGTTGGTTTGGCATTGACGGCAATTGTGATTCTCGGCTCGGCGATCATTCTCAGGGTTTCCAGTTTTGCCCTGCGATGTGCTTTCTGGATTGCGCTGGGCATTTTGTGCGTCGGTTTTTTCTCCCTCGGCATTGGCGTGATTTTCGCGGTAATTGCCGTATTGGTAGTGGTCTGCTGGTTCATACGAGGCGGGCGCGAAACACTGAGCATCTGTTTGCATGCCCTGGTGGACGGCGCGCGTCATGCGGTACCCGTGGGGATCGCCTGTGCGTTGGTCGGGGTCATCATCGGCGTGGTGTCGCTGACCGGTGTCGCTTCGACCTTCGCCGGTTATATCCTGGCGATCGGGCGTGACAACCTGTTGCTTTCGCTGATCCTGACGATGATCACGTGCCTGGTGTTGGGGATGGGCATTCCGACCATTCCCAACTACATCATTACCAGCTCGATCGCTGCACCCGCGCTGCTTGAGTTGGGCGTGCCGCTGATCGTCTCGCACATGTTTGTGTTCTATTTCGGCATCCTTGCCGACCTGACTCCACCTGTCGCGCTGGCCTGCTTTGCCGCCGCACCGATTGCCAAGGAGAGCGGCTTCAAGATCAGTTTGTGGGCGGTCCGTATCGCCCTGGCAGGCTTTGTCATTCCGTTCATGGCGGTCTATAACCCGGCGCTCATGCTGCAGGGCGACAACCTGTGGATGTCGGCCTATATGCTGGTCAAAACCATACTCGCGGTGGGGTTGTGGGGCATGGCGTCCACCGGTTACCTGCAACGCTCGATGCCCGTCTGGGAACGCCTGATCAGTTTTGTTGCCGGTGCCTTGCTGGTCGTGGCCTTGCCTTTGACGGATGAAATCGGCTTTGCGCTGGGGGCCTTCATCATCGCTCTGCACTACTGGCGAGCTCGTCAGGCGCAGCTGTCCCAAGCATGATGGGTGTTTGCCTGGGCCTCGCCGGTGTGGTGTGGGCCCAGCTTCCCGTCGCCCATTTCACCCTGGCGTGGGAACACACCATCGAGAAGATCCGTTGGGAAGAAGATTACCGCGTCTCTGTCCAGGGGCTGGTACTGGAGCAGGCACGAATCAAAGGAAGCGGCGCGGGCATGGAGATTCCTGAGGGGGCGCGGCTCGAAAACGGCAGTTGGCACTACCGACCTCAACTGCCGCCTTTGCAACCGCTGCACCTTGGACGAACACCCGAAGCGGGCGACTACGAGCTGTGCGTGGACGATGTGTGTCAGCTGTTGAGCCATTGGGTACCTGCCCCGGATGCCCGGCAGCCGTTTATCCAGCTTTGGACCTGCCCCCTGAATCGCCAACCCGGAAGCATTCAGTTTTCCCAGCAGGTGCTGCCGATTGCCGAGGATGACGCTGCAGCCTCAGGTCACATCCCGGGCGGGCCGAGCAGCGTGATTGCCGCAGTCAGTAGCAGGGCGCTGAGCCCCAGGCCCAGCCAGGCTCGCACAGCGGAGCGGCTGATGAACACGGCGATTACCAACAACGGGCAGAGCACAAGACCGAGCAGGGTGGCGGTCATCACGCTTTCGGCAGGAGGGCTGCCCAGTGATCTGGACAGTAGCAATGCCAGCAGTGACATTGCCAACGAGCACACGCCATAGCTGCCGAAGGAAGCGGCCAGCACCCGACTGAGAGTCGACCAGCGTTGAGGCGCTTTGCTCATCTCGCACCTCCTGCCGACCGGCCCGGCAGCTCGGTTGGTCTGCCGACTGACTGGCGCCGACGGAGCCTGAGCAGCAGCGCCATCAGCAGCAAACCGCAGACGATCGACACCGCCTCTACACTCGCCCGTTGCCAGTCCCCGGCAGCGAGATAGCGACTGATGTCCTGGCCGTTGGTCAAGCGGTTGATCAGTGGCAGGCCCAGACACAGCAAGGCCGCCAGCCCGAGTTGCTCGGTCCAGGCCTTGCCGGTGGGTCGGCACAGGGCATGCAGCAAGGTGGCCAGCCAGATCAGCAGAAAACTGCGGATCTCCCACTGCGCTCGTGCTTGCAGCTCAACCGGCAGCAGGCGATTGGCGTAGAAATAGGCGATGCACGCGATGCCGATGCCGACGATGCACGCGATATTTAAGGCCTCGATACCTCGATAGATGCTCGCAGTGGCCGCACCAAATTCGCGCTGGCTTTTGATTCGACGCTTGATGGAAAACAGCAGGGTGCCTGCCGCCATCATCAGCATGCCCAGCAGACCGCTGATGAAGTACAGCCACTTCATGCTCCAGCCGCCGAAGTCGGCAAAATGCAGGGACTTGAGCACGCCGTACACTTGATCACCCGCCGACAGGGTCTCTGGGTTGGGGCGCTGCACCTGCAACAACGCGCCGGTTGCGTCGAACAGCGCGCTGGCCTGGGGCGTGAACAGGGTCGCGGGCGCGGGCGAAATCTGCGCTTGGCCCATTACCCGTACCGTCATGCCTGGGGTGCCGGGGTTTTGAATCAACAGCATCTGCGCATGTTGCCCGGTGAGTGTCTGCGCCTGCTTCAGCAGCTGTGACCAGGGCGCGGCAGCGCGGGCATCGCCGACGGGCTCGCGCTGCGCGGTGAGTGGCGGTTTATCCGACAGTTCGGATTCGAATCGGCTGTAGGCCTTGGGGTCGGAACCGTAAACCACCTGCAACGGCCAGGGCATATAGCTGGTGTAAAAGATCGCCAGACCGGTGAAGGCAATCATCAGCAGAAAAGGCAGGCTGATCACCGCTGTCGCATTGTGCGCATCCAGCCAGGCGCGTGGCCCACGGCCGGGGCGGAAGGTGAAGAAGTCGAGGAAGATCCGGCGGTGGATGATCACCCCGCAAACCAACGCCACCAGCAAGCCCATGGTCAGCCAGCCCACCAGCCAGAAACCCAGCACCGGCAAGTGCAGCATGTAGTGGAAGGACATGAAATGCCGTCCTCCTTCGGTCTTGCGCAACAACCCTTCGGGTAATGGCAGGCCGCTGTCGGCTGTGAGTGAAACCTGACGCGTTCCGCTCGCATCTCGCCAGACCAGCCCGATAGCCTCATCGGTATGCTGCGGCAGTTGCACGCGCCAGAACCGCGCGCCGCCCGCGTGCTCTCGCAGGTAGTGTTCGGCATGACTGGCCGCGCGCTGGCCGTCGCTGGCAACCGTCGCTGCAGCGGTAACGGGCAGCGGTTGCGCCTGCATCCAGCGGGTGATCGGCTCGCGAAAGACACTCAACGAGCCGGTCAGGAAAATCACGCACAGCAGCCAGCCACAGACCAGCCCGCACCAGGTGTGCAGCCAGGTCATGGACTGGCGCAGATTGCTGTTCAACGGAGCGCGCTTTCGATGAATTCGACGATCAGAAATCACCGCGCAAGGTCAGCATGAAGTTGCGCGGTTCGCCAAACAGGTTCGAACGGTCTGTCGCCACGGCCGTGCTGTAGTAGCGGCGGTCGAACAGGTTTTCGGCATTGACCGAGACTTTCCAGTGTTCATCCAGTTGCCAGCTGGCGCGAGCATCCCAGATGGCATAGCCCTGACTGCCGAAATCCAGTCCGGTGGTCGACGAGGCTTCATAGCGCGATTGCGCCGACACGCCGCCGCCCACGGTCAGGCGATTCCAGGCACCTGGCAGGGTGTAGCTGGTTTGCAGGCGCAGCAGGTGCTTGGGCGTTTCGTAGGCCACTTCAACGTCTTTGGTGTTATTGCGCAGCAGATTGAAGGTATAGCCACCAAATACCTGCCAGCCGGGGGCCAGCTCGCCGCTGGCTTCAATGTCGACGCCTTTGCTGCGTTTGATGGTGCCATTGGTATAGCAGGTGCCTTCGGAGTCATTGGTGGTGCAGTTGGTGTTAGCCAGATCAACCAGCGCGACGTTGGTCTGCTTGATGTAAAAAAGCGCCATCGACAGGTTCAGGCGGTTATTGAACAGTGCGCCTTTGACGCCGGTTTCGTAGTTGTCGCCCGAAGACGGCGACAGCGGCGAGCCACTGGTATCGACGTAGTTGCCCTGAGCGTTGAAGATCTCCGCGTAGCTGGTGTACCAGGACCAATTGTCATTGATGTCGTAGATCAGGCCCGCGTAGGGCGTGACCTTACGCGTGACCTTGGACTCATACGGCAGGGCCGCGCCACGCTTGATGTCGTAGGTGTAGTCATACCAGCTGGCGCGGCCGCCGAGCACCAGGCTCAACGGCTCGCTCAGGCGCAGCCGGGAGTTTGCGTACAGGCCGGAGCGCTCCTCGGTCATGTCGATGTCCGTCGCCCAGGCCGGTCGTGCCGGTTTGGCAAAAGCGTGGTGGTCAACGTCGAAAATATTCACCGGCAGGTTGCCCGCCGAGACTTGCACCTGCCGGGTGTTGGCTTCCTGGCGGGACCAAGTCGCGCCAACGGTCACTTCATGGGTCAGGCCGAACGCATCGAAGTTGCCATTGACGTGGCTATCGAGCCCGGTGCTCGCCACTTCATCGCGACGAAACAAGGTGTTCTGAAACACCGAGCCGCTGTTGGTCACGGGGCTGATCGCACGGCGGGCGTAAGCGATCTGCTGGTCAAAGCCGCCTTCGGAATAGGTGGCCGAGGTGGTACTGACCCAGTTGTCATTGAAGCGATGCTCGACTTCGGCAAACACTTCGCTGCTGTCGCTTTCATGCCGGTTCCAGTCCTGCACCAGCGAGGTGGAGCGGGAAATGTCCAGCGCGTTGCCATTGCTGTAACGCGGCAGGCCGTAAATCGAATAGCCGTTGATGACGTTTTCCTGGTGGCGCAGGCTCAGGCTGACCGTGGTGTCGTCATTCAGGTCGGCTTCGACAATCCCGTACAGCAGCGGCGTGCGGCTGTCGCGTTGATCAATGTACGAGCCGTTATCTTCGTAAGCCGTGACCATGCGCCCGCGCACGCTGCCCGAATCGTTGAGCTTGCCGCTGGCATCCAGGTCCATCCGGTAGCGATCCCAGGAACCGGCGCTGGCCTGGACCGACAGCTTGTTTTCCAGCGTCGGCCGCTTGCGCACCAGATTGACGGCGCCGCCGGGTTCTCCGGCCCCCACCAGCAGCCCGGATGCACCGCGCAGCACCTCGACGCGGTCGTAGATTGCGGTATCGGGTTTCATCCAGCCAGTGATCTGGTAACCCTGGCCCGGTACGCCATCAATCAGAAAGCTTTCAGCCAGCAGCGAGAAGCCGCGGGAGGTGTACACATGGCCGCCGAAGTTGCGGTACTGAAAGGTAATCCCCGGCGTTTGCTCCAGCACTTTGTCCAGGCTGGTGAGTTTTTTGTCGTCCATCAACTGCCGGGTTACCACGCTGACGGTCTGCGGGGTTTCGCGCAGGCTGAGGTTGAGCCTGGAGGCGGTCGCGCTCATCCCGGTGGTGTAAGACCCGGTGCCATCGGTAGTGGCGCCCAGCAGGTTGCCGGCCGCATTGACGTTGGTGGCACCCAGTACCATGGCTGAATCGCCGGAGACCGGCAGTTTTTCCAGCACCACGGTGCGCTCGTCGAGCATGCGCCAGGTAAAGCCACTGCCTTGCAGCAGGTTATCCATGGCCTGACGCAGGGTGTATTGGCCGTGCAGGGCAGGCGCGCGCATCACGCCGACGTCGGCGGAATTGAAGATCAGCCGCACGTTGGCCTGATCGGCCAGTTGGGTCAGGGCTTGATCCAGCGACTGCTCGGCCAGTTGCAGATTCACCTGAGTCGCCCCCCCTGCGGCGTGCGCCATCAATGAGGCCAGAGGCAGACCACTGCCCAGGGTCAGCATCAAGGTCAGGGTCAGGGTCTGACCTTTGCGGGGAGTAAAGAACTTGGAAGGTGCCTGCATTTAAATCGTCCGTCTTTCGAATGTAGGTGGTGAGTCGACATGAGAATTATTCGCGCTCCCACCAACGACGAATCATCACCGGCAACCTTGCCATCAAATGTTGAAATATTTTTCCGTTCCTTTGCTCTCGCAAGCGCGGCTTCAGCTGCGAGGAGTGAACACGTGGGAGCCGAGCTTGCTCGCGAAGAGGCCGGAGCAGCCTGAACATCTTCCTGGGCTGACGTATTGCCTTCGCAAGCAAGCTTGCTCTCACCGATTTGATCAACCGCAGCTAAGGCGAACGGATTTAAGGATAATGATGATAACTGTTCTCAATTGAGATAGGATGCGCGCCTCAGCCGCCGGGGCAGTACGCATGTCTGTTTCACCCAACTCCAATCATTTGCTGACGGTCTTTCAGGAGCATTACGCCGACCTGCTGGCCTTTCTTGCGCGACGCTTGGGGAATGTGGAAAAGGCAGCGGACGTGGCTCAGGACACCTATGTGCGCCTGGCCGGACTGTCTGACACGGCGCAGATTCTTGAACCCCGAGCGTTTGTGTTCAGAGTCGCGGGCAACCTGGCCATTGATCGTCTGCGCCAGGATCAGCGCCATTGCGCCCGGCAGGCCGATGCCGCGCTGGGTGAGGAAGTCTGCGATCCTATGGCTTCGCCGGAGCGCCTGTTTCTGGCCGCCGAAGCCATTGAAAAGCTAGATGAGGCGCTGCATCTGCTGCCCAGCAATGCACGGCTGGCCTTGCTGCTCAACCGTCTGGAAGGCATGACCCACGCGCAGATCGCCCTGCGCCTCGGCGTTTCGGAAAGTACGGTGGGCAAATACATTGTGCAAGCCATGCGTAGCTGTCGGGATTGGCTACGCCAGTCGGAGTGCATTTAGAATGAGCGTCCCGCACTTTCTTCTGGCTGCCGCATTGAGTCCTTGCCCATGACCGAGCCTACAGACCACCGAGTGTCCAGCCTTGCGCTGGAAGATCAGGCCATCGAGCAATGGGTGCATCTGACCTCGGGCAACGCCAGTGAATCGGACCGCGCAGCGTTTGCCCGCTGGCGTCTGCAGAGCCCGGCCCATGAGGCTGCGGCGGCGCTGGCCGAACAGATGTGGCGGGTCTTGCCGCAAACCCGCAGCGCTGCGCTGTTCGTGCCGCCTGCGGTGGCGAAACGGCGCTCCATGCGCTGGGTGGCGCTGGCGGCCGGGCTCGCTGCGTTGGCTGTTACCGGTCTGAGCGACCCCGTGCAGGTGTACTTCGCCGACCACTCCACTGCGGTCGGCGAGCGCACGCGGGTCGATCTGGAGGATGGCAGTCAGGTCTGGCTGAACAGCGCCACGGCATTGTCGGTGCATTACAGTGCCGGGCGGCGCGAGATCAGCCTGCTTAAAGGCGAAGCGCTGTTTGAGGTCAGCAAGGACCCGGCGCGGCCGTTTGTGGTCCAGGCGGCAGGCGGCAGTGTTCAGGCCGTCGGCACCCGCTTTGATGTGGACCTGCAGAACCAGCGGGTGCGCGTAGGGGTGACCGAAGGCGAGGTCAAGGTGTCTTCGGCGGGGCAGGCGGTGCCGCTCGGGGTTGCTCGGCAACTTGACTTTGAAAACGGCTCACCACCGTCCGCGCCCCAGACCCTGGACATCAATGGCGCTTCCGCCTGGCAGCGTGGCAAGCTGATCTTCAATCGCCGACCGCTGTCTGACGTGTTCGCCGATATTGAACGTTACCTGCCTGGCTCACTGGTGGTGGCGGGCAGTCTGCCGGACACTGCGGTGAGCGGCGTCTTCAATCTCGATGATGTGCCCGGCATGCTCAGCGTGCTGTCGCGTACTCAGCCGGTGCGCATCTATCAGCTGCCCTGGCTGACCGTGGTAACGAACGCCCAACCCGCGGATCGAGCGCCGCCGGGTAGCTGAGGGAGGGGTTAGCCAACCCCAGGGCAATCGGTTAGGATCGTCGCAGACCGCGCCGCTCGATGGTTGAATCGAGCCTTCAACCGAGCAAGGATTTCACGAATGATCCGTACCGCCTTCCTTCCGCTCATGTTGGTTGCGTCAATGAGTCAGGCCGCGCAGACCGTGAAAATCTATAACTGGTCGGATTATTTCGCG
Organism: Pseudomonas viridiflava; assembly: GCF_900601905.1. Lineage (GTDB taxonomy): Bacteria > Pseudomonadota > Gammaproteobacteria > Pseudomonadales > Pseudomonadaceae > Aquipseudomonas. The sequence goes on along the minus strand of NZ_UWFA01000416.1, from coordinate 693,715 downwards.
CCGGACACCCTGAGCAATTTCAAGAAAGATACCGGCATTGCTGCCACCTACGACACTTACGACAGCAACCCGGTGCTCGACGAAAAACTCAAGGCGCGGGGTTCGGGCTACGACATCGTGGTGCCGTCGAGTCATTTCGTGGCCCGGCAGGTGCGGCGCGCAGACTTGAAAAAGCTCGATAGAAGCCAGTTGCCGAACTGGAAATACCTCAATCCAATCCTTTTGCAGACACTGGCTTTGGCTGATCCGGGCAACGAGCACGCGTTTCCCTATCTGTGGGGCACTACCGGCATTGGCTACAACGCCGCCAAGGTCAAAGCGATATTGGGCAAAGACGTTGCGCTCGATTCCTGGGATCTGATCTTCAAGCCGGAAAACATCAAGAAACTGGCGCAATGTGGTGTGGCGGTCCTCGACAGCGCAGCGGACCTGATGCCCATTGCCCTGAATTACCTGAGCCTGCCGCCCAACAGCACGCAAGCGCAGGACTACACCAGCGCCAAGGCAGCGCTGCGGGCGATTCAGCCCTATGTCAAGAGCTTCAATACCAGCGATTACAGCGCTGACCTGGCCAGCGGCAAGATTTGCGTGGCGGTGGGTTATTCGGGCGACATCATGCTGGCGCAACACAAGGCGCAGGACGCCGGCAAGGGCGAAGTCATTCGCTATATCGCCCCCAGAGAAGGCGCGCCGATCTGGTTCGACATGGTCGCCATGCCAGTTGACGCGCCGAACGAGAAAGCCGCTTACGCCTTCATGAACTACCTGCTGGACCCAAAAGTCATCAGTGGGATTTCCAACTACCTGCATTACCCCAACGGCAATGAAAAGTCGGAAGGGCTGGTGGACGCCTCGGTGCACAATGACATCGGCATCTACCCCGACGCCGATACCTTGAGCACCTTGTTCCCGCAAACCGAAATACCCGCCGAGATTGAAGCGCTGCGGTCTCGGGTATGGGCAGAGGTCAAGGCCGGGCAGTGATCGCCGGTCTGGCCGCAATACTGTCCACCTGATGTGGGCCTCTTCACCACACTGCCGAAGCTGCCGTTACGACTTTGGAAACACCAGGCTGAACGTCGTGGTTTGGCCGATCCGGCTTTCCACCAGAACCTGCCCCCGGTGCACGTCCATGATCGAGCGAACGATCGCCAGGCCCAGGCCAGTGCCGCCCTGTTGCCTGGAGCGGCTGGCATGCACCCGGTAGAAACGATCAAACAGACGAGGCAGATGCTCGGCTTCGATGCCTTCGCCGTTGTTGCTCACCGTCAGAGTCGCTGCCCCGGGGTTGCCGTCCAGGCCGATGGTGATGGTGCTGCCCGGCGCGCCGTGGCGGATGGCATTGGACAGCAGGTTGGACACCGCACGCTGGATCATCAATCGGTCGCCGCGCACGTGCGCGGTGCCGCAAAGTTGCACATCGAGATTTCTCTCTTCGGCTGATGAGGCGAACAATTCAGCGACCTTGGCCGCTTCTTCCTCAAGGTCGATGTCACTGAACGCAAGCGCGACTGACGGCTGGTTCACACTGGCCAGAAACAGCATTTGCGAGACCATCAGCGACAAACGCTCCAGTTCTTCGGTGCAGGATTCGAGAACCTTTTTGTACACCTCGGGAGGACGCGGTCGCGACAGCGTGACCTGGGCCTTGCCCATGAGATTGTTCATGGGAGAGCGCAACTCATGTGCCAGATCGTCCGAGAACTGCGCCAGTTGTTGAACGTCGCCGTCGAGCCGCTGCAACATGAAATTGACCGCATGGGCCACGTCAAGCAGCTCGTCCGGCAGCCCCGTCACGTGCATGCGGTGGGAAAGGTCCCGGGCGGAAATCCGCTCCGCGACCCGGCGCAATGAGCGCAGGGGGCGCAACCCGCTGTGCACGATCCACCACGCGCATCCGCCGACCAGCAGCAGAATCAAGGGCAGGGCGATCAGAATGGAGGTGACATAAGCATTGAGCAGCGTGGCATCGCTTTTTCGATCCAGCGCAAGCAGCAGCAGGATTTGCTGGCCATTCTGGAGGCGAATCGGCCGGGAGCCGATCAGAATCTGGTAACCCTCGGCGGAAGTCGCTGTGCGAAAGTCTGTCGCGCCGTCCGCAGTCGGCGAGCCACGCGGGGCAGTGTACTGTTCGATGATTGCGTCATTGCCCAAGTGGAGCAGACGTTTTGCCGGTTGGCCTGCGTCAAAGATCGTCAGGCTGAAATCGTCATGGCCAATGATCTGATCGCGCAGGTTATGGGGCTGCAGGACAATGTCCGCCACCGATAACGAGCCCTCGGCCAGGCTGTGTTCGATCTGCCCGAGTTTTTCATTCAGACCGGTTTGCGCACGCAGGTCCAGCTGGCGGGATATGCAGACATAGGCAACGGCCGCCATCAACAGTACCAGCACCGCACTCATGGCCGTGACCGACAGACCCAACTGCATGGACAAGCGGGTTGGCTTCATTCCCGGGCTTCCAGCACGTAGCCGACGCCACGCAGGGTGTGGATCAGCTTGTGTTCGAAGGGATCATCAATTTTTGCCCGCAAACGCCGTATCGAAACTTCCACCACATTCGTGTCGCAATCAAAGTTCATGTCCCACACCAGCGAGATGATCTGCGTGCGCGACATGACCTCACCGCTGTGCTTCATCAGCAGGTGCAACAGGGCAAATTCCTTGGTCGTCAGGTCGATACGCTGGGCACCGCGAAACGCACGGTGGCGACCCTGATCCAGTTCCAGATCAGCCACCCGTAGCACCTGAGGCAAGCCCGGCTGCTCGCTGCGGCGCATGAGGGTGCGCACCCTTGCCAGCAATTCAGGGAACTCGAAGGGTTTGACCAGGTAATCATCGGCGCCCAATTCCAGGCCCCTGACTTTCTCGTCCAGGCGCCCGCGTGCGGTGACCATCATGACCCGGGTATTGGCGGTCTTGCGCAGTCGCGCCAGCACTTCCCAGCCGTCCATTTCGGGCAGGTTGATGTCCAGTATCACCACGTCATAAGTCTGATGCTGTGCCAGATAGAGGCCATCCAGCCCGGTCATGGCGATATCCACGACATAGCCACTTTCCGTCAGACCCTGATGCATGTAATCGGCGGTTTTCGGCTCGTCCTCGACGACAAGGATGCGCATGTCAGATTCCTGTTCTGGGGGCAACGAACATAACGGTGGGTGAGAGGGCGATTCTGCACGCTGTAGCGGCTGCAGGGTCAAGCCTGCGTTGCCTGACAGTGGCGACGCGGCGGCATTCTAAGGGACAAACCCGCCGCGCTTGCGCAGATAACAGAATTGTAATTTGGCCGCCACCTCCTCGATAACTTGCATTGCCTAAAGTCGGCGCCTTCAACCCCCGCCTCAGCGCGGCTGTTGTGAACATTCACGGTTGTCCGAGTGATGCAGGCAACTGGAAACGTGCGTGGAGAAGTGCATGAAGAGGTGTAAACGTGCCTTGGTATAGAACCCTGACAATGACGCCGGCGCTGACACTGAGTGCTTTGTGTCTGCTGTCATTACTGTTATTGCCGTTCAGCGCCCAGAGTGCAACGGCCGGGCGCAGCCTGAGCCTGCCGCAAGCCATTGAGGCGGCCTTTGCCGACAACCCTGAGCTGGCCGCTGCCCGCTGGGAGATCGGCGTGGCCCAGGGGGAGCGTCAGCAAGCCGGGCTGATGCCCAATCCGGTGCTGTCCTGGGAAGCCGAAGACACCCGGCGCAGCACCAGCACCACAACAGTCATGCTCAGCCAGGCCCTTGAGCTGGGTGGCAAACGGGGAGCGCGCATAGAGGCCGCGAGCCGAGGCCAGGACGCCGCCAGCATTGAGCTTGAGCGACGCGGTAACGAACTGCGTGCGGACGTAGTCCAAGCGTTCCACACGGCGCTGCGTGCCCAAACCGGACTGGATCTGGCTCGCCAGTCTCAGGCGCTGGCCGAGCGCGGCCTTGAAGTCGCCGAGGGGCGGGTTCAAGCGGGCAAATCATCGCCGGTGGAGGTCACTCGGGCGCGGGTGCAACTGGCCGAGACCGAGCTGTTGGTGCGCCGCGCCGAAACTCAGAAAATCATTGGCTACAGGGAGCTGGCGCGGATCACCGGAGCGCCGTCGGTGGCCTTTGACCATCTTCAGACTGCCGAGGTGGCGCCCGGCAAATCCCTGTCCATGGCGCAGTTGTTGAGTGCCGTCGATCAGTCAGCGCAAATGCGCCTGGCCCGGGTTCAGATCGACCAGCGCGACGCGGCGCTGGGCTCGGAGCGGGCCCAGCGCATTCCGGACCTGAGCGTCAGCATTGGCAGCCAGTACAGCCGCGAAGACCGTGAACGGATCAACGTGGTGGGCCTGTCAGTACCGATCCCACTGTTCAACCGAAATCAAGGCAATGTGCTGGCCGCGTCGCGCCGGGCGGATCAGGCTCGGGATCTGCGCAATGCAGTGGAACTCAGGTTAGTGACTCAGACCCAGATCGCCGTCGATCAATGGCTGGCGGCCAGCCAGGACGTCACATCCTTCGATCAGGTGATCCTGCCTTCGGCGAAAAGCGCCGTCGACGCGGCGACCCGTGGTTTCGAGATGGGCACATTCGCTTTCCTCGAAGTTCTCGATGCACAACGCACGCTGATTGCGGCTCGCGGCCAATACCTCGAAGCGCTGGCCATGGCCACTGAGGCGAGGGTGGCGGTCGAGCGTATTCACGGTGATCCAGGCCGTTTCAACGCGCGCCCCTGACCTCTATTCCATCCGCACTGACAGGGCCACGGCACCGCAGAGACGGGCCTGTGTACGCCTGGAGCATCTATGAAAAACAAACGAAGTATGGCCATTGCCCTGGCGGTGGTGGCGTTCATTGGGTTGGGCAGCCTGACAATGGTCGATCAGCAGTCCCCTATAGCAGTCGAGCGCCAGCCTGGCGGCGACAAACCCTTCGACGATCACGACCACGATCAGCCAGCCAAAGGCACCTCTGCGCCAGAGCCGCCACATGAGCAAGAGCAGCATGCGGACGATGAGCACGGCGAAGAAGGCCATGGCAGCGAGTCTGCAACGGATGACCATGCAGAGGAGGGCAAGCTTGAACTGTCCGCAGCGCAAATCAGTGCGGCCGGTATCGAGCTGGCGGTTGCTGCGTCGCGCTCGATGAGCACCTCGGTCACGTTTCCCGGGGAGATCCGCTTCGATGAAGACCGCACCACCCATGTGGTACCCCGAGTCAGCGGGGTCGTTGAAGAGGTGAAGGTCGAGCTGGGCCAGCCGGTGAAAAAGGGCCAGGTGCTGGCGGTGATTGCCAGCCAGCAGATCTCGGACCTGCGCAGTGAACTGCACGCTGCACAACGGCGGCTGGAGCTGGCGCGGCTGACCCTGCAGCGTGAGAAAAAGCTCTGGGAGGACAAGATATCTGCCGAGCAGGATTACCTGTCCGCCCGCCAGGCCTATCAGGAAGCCGATATCAGCTTTGCCAACGGCCGCCAGAAATTGAGTGCCATCGGCGCCAGCCTCAAGCCTTCCGCGGGCAACCGGTATGAGCTGATTGCGCCCTTCGACGCGGTGGTGGTTGAGAAACACCTGGCGATTGGCGAGGTGGTGGGCGACACCAGCAGCGCATTTACCCTGTCCGACCTTTCCAGGGTCTGGGCAACGTTTGGCGCGACCCCCAGGGACCTCGACAAGGTCATGGTCGGGCGAGCCGTAACGGTCAGCGCGCCGGAGCTCAACGCTCACGTTGAAGGCCGGATCAGCTATGTCGGCAGCTTGCTGGGCGAGCAGACCCGTGCCGCCGTGGTTCGCGTGGTGCTGGCCAACCCCGAAGGGGCCTGGCGTCCGGGGTTGTTCGTATCCATCGATGTCAAGGCCGAGCAGGCCCAGGCAGCGGTCGGCGTGCCCGAGTCAGCGCTTCAGTCGGTTGAAGACAAACCCTCGGTATTCGTCCGCAATGCCCAGGGTTTCGAGGTGCGGCCGGTGACGGTCGGCCGACGAGACGGCGGTTATGTGGAAATCACCAGCGGCCTGGCGGCCGGTACCCAAATCGCAGCCGCTGGCAGCTTCGTCCTCAAGTCAGAGCTGGGTAAAGGCTCTGCCGAGCACGCCCATTGATCCGGCCCGTATGAGTATCCCTCCATGTTTGAACGGTTGATTCAATTCGCGATCGAGCAGCGCATCGTTGTCATGCTCGCTGTGTTGCTCATGGCTGGGCTCGGTATTGCCAGCTTTCAGAAACTGCCCATTGATGCGGTCCCTGACATCACCAATGTGCAGGTCCAGATCAATACCTCGGCGCCGGGCTTTTCACCGCTGGAAACCGAGCAACGCATTACCTTTTCCATTGAAACCAGCATGGCGGGCCTGCCCGGTCTGCAGCAAACCCGTTCGCTGTCGCGTTCGGGGCTGTCCCAGGTCACGGTGATTTTCGAGGACGGCACCGATCTGTTCTTCGCCCGGCAACTGGTGGGCGAGCGCCTGCAAATCGCCAGGGACCAACTGCCTGAGGGTGTCGATGCGGTGATGGGGCCGATTTCCACGGGCCTGGGCGAGATCTTCCTGTGGACCGTTGAAGCCCGGGAAGATGCTCGCAAGGAAGACGGCACGGCGTACACGCCCACCGACCTGCGGGAAATCCAGGACTGGATCATCAAGCCACAGCTGCGCAATGTCCCGGGTGTTGCCGAAATCAACACCATCGGTGGCTTTGCCAAGCAGTATCAAATCGCGCCTGATCCCAAGAAACTCGCCGCCTACAAGCTGACCCTCAACGATCTGGTGGCAGCCCTGGAGCGTAACAACGCCAACGTCGGTGCCGGTTACATCGAGCGCGGCGGCGAGCAATTGCTGATCCGCGCTCCCGGCCAGCTGGGTACCGTGCAGGATATTGCCAATATCGTCATCGCCAACGTGCAGGGCACGCCGATCCGGATCAGCAGCGTGGCGCAGGTGGGTATCGGCCAGGAGCTTCGTTCAGGTGCCGCCACTGAAAATGGCCGCGAGGTGGTACTGGGGACGGTGTTCATGCTGATCGGCGAAAACAGCCGCACGGTGTCGCAGGCCGTTGCCGCCAGACTGGAGCAGATCAACCGCTCGCTGCCCGACGGCGTGCAGGCGATCACGGTGTATGACCGCACCAACCTGGTGGAAAAGGCCATCGCCACGGTCAAGAAGAACCTGATCGAAGGCGCGATACTGGTCATCGTCATTCTGTTTCTGTTCCTGGGCAACATTCGGGCTGCGCTGATCACTGCCATGGTGATCCCGTTGGCGATGTTGTTTACCTTCACCGGAATGTTCAGCAATAAAGTCAGCGCCAACCTGATGAGCCTGGGCGCGCTGGATTTCGGGATCATCGTTGACGGCGCGGTAGTGATCGTCGAAAACGCAATCCGCAGGCTGGCCCATGCGCAACAGAAACACGGCAGGATGCTCAGCCGTTCCGAGCGTTTTCACGAGGTGTTTGCAGCGGCAAAGGAAGCCCGCAGGCCGCTGATCTTTGGTCAGTTGATCATCATGGTGGTGTACCTGCCGATCTTTGCCCTGACCGGGGTGGAAGGCAAAATGTTTCACCCTATGGCGTTCACGGTGGTGATTGCGTTGCTCGGCGCCATGATTCTTTCGGTGACCTTTGTCCCGGCGGCCATCGCCATGTTCGTGACGGGCAAGGTCAAGGAAGAAGAAGGCGTGGTGATGCGCGCAGCCAGGCGCTGCTATGCGCCGGTCCTGGGCTGGGTACTGGGGCAGCGGGCCATTGCGTTTTCGCTGGCGTTGGTGGTGATCGTGCTGTCCGGTTTTGCCGCCAGCCGCATGGGCAGCGAGTTCATTCCGAGCCTGAGCGAGGGCGACTTTGCCTTGCAGGCGCTCAGGGTGCCGGGCACCAGCCTGAGCCAATCGGTGGACATGCAGCAGCGCCTGGAAAAAGCCGTTGTCGCACAAATGCCGGAAGTGCAGCGCATGTTCGCCCGCACCGGCACGGCTGAAATTGCTGCCGACCCGATGCCGCCAAACATTTCAGACAGCTACGTGATGCTCAAGCCGCAGAACGAATGGCCTGATCCTGACAAGTCCCGCGAAACCCTGATCGCCGAGTTGCAGCGCGCCGCCGCCAGCGTGCCGGGCAGCAACTATGAGCTGTCGCAACCGATCCAGCTGCGCTTCAACGAACTGGTTTCCGGGGTGCGCAGCGATGTTGCGGTGAAGGTCTTTGGCGATGACATGACCGTGCTGAACCAAACCGCCGGCAAAATCGCCGCTACCCTGCAAAAGGTAGCGGGCGCCTCTGAGGTCAAGGTGGAGCAGACCACCGGGTTACCGGTGTTGACCATCAATATTGATCGGGACAAGGCCGCACGCTATGGCTTGAATGTGGGTGATGTTCAGGAAGCCGTCGCGATCGCCGTGGGCGGGCGTCAGGCTGGCACACTGTACGAAGGCGATCGTCGTTTCGACCTGGTGGTGCGCCTTTCCGAGAACCTGCGAACCGACGTGGCCGGGCTTTCCAGCCTGCTGATTCCGGTGCCCGCCAATGGCAGCAATCAGCAGATCAGTTTCATCTCGCTGTCTCAGGTCGCCAGCCTGGATCTGGTGCTGGGCCCCAATCAGATCAGCCGCGAGAACGGCAAACGGGTGGTGATCGTCAGCGCCAATGTGCGCGGTCGTGACCTGGGTTCGTTTGTTCAGGAAGCCGGGGAGACCATCAACTCCAGTGTGCAGATCCCGCCTGGGTACTGGACCAGTTGGGGCGGTCAGTTCGAGCAACTGCAGTCTGCCGCCAAACGTCTGCAGATTGTGGTGCCAGTGGCGCTGCTGCTGGTATTGGCCCTGTTGTTCATGATGTTCAACAACCTCAAGGATGGGCTACTGGTATTTACCGGCATACCGTTCGCCTTGACCGGCGGGGTCATGGCGCTCTGGTTGAGGGACATCCCCCTGTCGATTTCCGCCGGCGTGGGCTTCATCGCCTTGTCCGGGGTGGCGGTGCTCAATGGCCTGGTGATGATCGCTTTCATCCGCAACCTGCGTGAGGAAGGGCGCACGCTCAGTGATGCGATCAATGTTGGCGCGCTGACCCGCCTGCGCCCGGTGTTGATGACCGCTCTGGTGGCTTCGCTGGGCTTTATACCGATGGCCCTGGCCACCGGCACGGGCGCTGAAGTCCAGCGGCCTCTGGCGACGGTAGTGATCGGCGGCATTTTGTCTTCCACTGCCCTGACGCTGTTGGTACTGCCTGCGTTGTATCAGTGGGCGCACCGCCGCGAGGAAGACCTGTAACGTTGGTTTGACGAGCGCCAGCAAAGCCCGCTGCAGGTCACTGCCGCGGGCTTTTTATATTCCGCAGCCCCTGCCGTTCGTGATGCGGAAAAAAGCGCAAAAAAAACGCCCCGAAGGGCGCTGAAATATTCACCTTGACCAAAGGAGCCGTGAAGCTGCTAAAGGCGAATCAGTGTGGACGCAGGTTTCAACCTTCCGATTTGCGCGGCAGGTCGGTGGTTGGCTTTTTGTCGGCATTGACCAGGCGTTCGGATTCATTGCGGCGTTGATCATCGATACGCATCTGCTGGGCAACCCGCATCTTCTCGGCAGCCTGGCTGGCGCGTTCGCTACCGCCTTCGGCCATGACCGCCGTGCAGGACAGCGCGGCGAAGGTCAAGACCATCGATTTGAGTACATTCACTGTGTTCACCATTGATTGAGGGCAGTCATTGCAAAGCGTTAAAGCGCTCTGCAGCTATCAAGGGTGATCTTAGGGGAGGAGGGGTAACGTGAAGATGATCGGAGAATGACAATCTTGAAAGGTGGGGGCCGCCGTGGTGGCGGCTACAGAAATTCGTGGTCGGTCCCACGGGGAGAGCGAGCATCTCTACAACCTGTTCAGGCTATCGCGCCTCTGGATTATCGCGCCGCAGCTGACGGATCAGCCCGGCATGGTCCAGTTCACCGTCGCCGGCGTCGACCATGGCCTGAAACAACCCGTCGACCAGGCTGGCCACCGGCAGGTTCAGGCCAAGGGCGCGGGCCTGGGCGAGGGCGGTGTGGGTGTCCTTGAGCTGCCATTTGGCGGGGCCGCCCGGGGTGAAGTCATTGTCCAGCATGCGCTGCCCGTGCTGACGCCAGATCGGTGAATCGACGAAGCCGCCGAGCAATGCCTGATGGACCCTGGCCGGGTCGGCCCCGCCACGCTCGGCCAGCAACAGCCCTTCGGCGACGGTTGCAATGGTACTGGCGACGATCAATTGATTGACCAGTTTGGACAACTGCCCCGTGCCGCTCGGGCCTACGTGCACCGGGCGTCCCATGGCCGCCAGCACCTCGCGGCCCTGCTCGAAGGCCACTGCGGTGCCGCCGACCATGATCGCCAGGCTGGCTTCCCGGGCGCCACGCTGACCGCCGGACACCGGTGCATCCAGGTAGCCCAGACCCCGTTCGGCGCAAAGTCGAGCCTGTTCGACCGCGGTTTCCACCGGGATCGAACTCATCACCATCACCACGGCTCCGGTTGGCAGTGCGTGTACCGCAGCGTGGTCGCCGAACAGCACCTGGTCACAGGTCGGACCGTCGCTGAGCATGCACACCAGCACACTGGCGCCTTCGGCGGCACTGGCTGCGCTGTCGTATACCTGAGCGCCTGCTGACCCAAGCTCTGCAGCCTTGGCACTGGACCGGTTCCAGACGCGCAGCCTGAACCCGGCCCGCAGCAGATTGCGGACCATGGGCTCGCCCATGATGCCGGTGCCGAGGAAGGCAATGGTTGCCTGACTCATGTCTTGGCTCCCAGGCTGTTATCGGTGGTGGCGGTGCCCGTCAGCGAAACCGGGTTGCGCGGCATCAGCACCATGCCCAGACCGCCAAGGCCGACCAGCGCGGCAATCATCAGGAAGCCCGGCGTATAGCTGCCGGTCATGGTGAACAACAGCCCGGTGAGGTAAGGGCCGGAAAAACCGCTCAGGTTGCCGATGGAGTTGATCAGCCCGATCCCGGCAGCGGCGCCGACGCCGGTCAGCACTTGCCCGGGCACCGCCCAGAACACGTTGATCGCGCTGTACACGCCCATCGCCAGGAAGACAAAGCCGATCACGATGATCCACGGCTGGTTGATCACCAACGCCAGTGCAATCGCCGCAGCGGCCAGCATCGCCGCGCCGCCGGCGTGCCAGTGACGCTCCTGCAGGCGGTCCGAGCGGCGACTCCACCAGATCATCGCCACCGCAGCCACGGCGTAGGGAATGGCGGTAATCAGGCCGTTCTGCATCAGGCCGATTTCCAGCCCGAAGGAAGCGCGGAACGAAGCCAGTACCGTGGGCAGGAAGAAGTTCATGGCGTTGGAGCCGGAGGTGATGCCGAAATACACCAGCGCCAGCAACCACACCTGTTTGCTGGCCAGCGCCTTGCGGATCATCTGGCCCTTGGTCGGCTGTACGCCCACTACCAGCGGCTTGTTGCGCTCTTCCTGATCCAGTGTCTTGATCAACCAGTTACGCTGTTCGTCGGTGAGCCAATGGGCGTCGGCGGGGCGGTCGGTGAGGTAGAAGTAGCAGACCACGCCGAGAATCACGGCCGGAACCGCTTCGACGATGTACATCACCCGCCAGCCAACAAAGCCCCAGGCATCGCCCAGTTGCATCAGACCCACCGACAGCGGAGCGCCGAGCACCTGGGCGATGGGCACGCCGAGGTAGAACGTGGCGATCATGCGCGCCCGATAACGGCTCGGGAACCACAGCGAGAGCAGGTAAATCACCCCCGGAAAGAACCCGGCTTCGGCGATGCCCAGCAGCACGCGCAGGGTAATGAAATGCCCGGCAGTCTGCAGAAAGCCCATCGCCCCGGCAATAATCCCCCAGGTGACCATGATCCGCGCCAGCCAGACCCGCGCACCATAACGGTGAAGCAGGATGTTGCTCGGCACTTCGAACATGAAGTAGCCGAGGAAGAAAATCCCCGCGCCCAGGCCATAGATCGCCTGACTGATGCCGATGTCGGCGTTCATGTGCAACGCCGCAAAGCCGACGTTGTTGCGGTCCAGAAAGGCCACTACAAACAGCAGGATAAGGAACGGGATCATGCGCCGCGTGACGCGCTTGATGGTTTGTTTTTCGAGATCCGAGACATCGGGATGTGGCGTGATCATGGCGCATGGCCTCGCTTTTTTTGTTGTTATGGATGCTGCAATCGATACAAGGGTGAAGACGAGGTGTGGGAACGGCTTTAGCAGGGAATGGGCCATTGAGCCCGCTGCACGTATAGCGTCAGGCATGCAGGTTTCCCGGCTAAACCCGGTCCCACGGTTTAGTGAGGTGCGGTGTCTTCGATATGGGCACGGATGATCGCGTCGAAATCGGCATCTGCGCTGAAACCCAGTTTCCGTGCGCGAGGGGCGTCCACCCGGCTCGGCCAGCTTTCAACGATGCGCTGGATGGTGGCGTCCGGTTCCCATTGAATCAGCTTGACCACCTCCGGCCCGGCGATACGCTCCAGGGCGGCGATCATGTCGGCTACGGTGGTGGTCACGCCGGGCAGCGGGATAATTCTTTCATCACCCAGGGTCTGCGGCGACAGGGTCATGGCATGCAACATGGATTCAACGATGCGCCGTGGCGAGGTGAGGTACACCTGTGTGTCCGGGCGCACGGGGCAGACGGCAGGCAGACCCACCAAGGGTTCGCGAATGATCGAGCTGAAAAAGGTCGACGCCGCCTTGTTGGGTTTGCCGGGACGCACCGCGACCGTCGGCAGACGCAGCACGCGGCCATCGATAAAGCCTTTGCGGGCATAGTCGGCGACCAGCAGTTCGCCGACGGCCTTCTGCATGCCGTAGGAGGAGGTCGGGGTCAGTGCGGTATGGTCATTGACCACGTCCGGCAGCTTGCCGCCAAACACCGCGAAGCCGCTGGCGGAAACCAGTCGGGGTTTGTTGCCTTGCTGGCGCAGGGTTTCCAGCAGGGTCATGAGGCCGTGCAGATTGACCTGCATGCCCAGGTCGAAGTCCGCTTCGGCTGCCGAGCTGACCACCGCCGCCAGGTGCCAGACCAGGTCGACGCCATCGGTCACCCGAGCCACGACCTTGGGATCGGCGATGTCGCCGGTGACCACTTCGATACGCGCATCGTCGGGGACCTCTTCACCCGCGAAGGCGTCGAACAGCACGATGCGCTCAATCGCCCGAGGTGCCTGACCTTCCAGGGCCAGGCTGTGCATATCGAGCAGTCGCTCGGCCAGTTGCTTGCCGATGAAACCGGTGCCGCCAGTGATGAGAATGCGCATAGGGTGCTCCTGTTTTTATTGTTGAGCGGGGTGTTGCCGGAAGCTCTAATCAAACAAGAAATAACTCCTTGAATTGAAATGCTTTTCTGTGGGAGCGAGCTTGCTCGCGAAAGCGTCATGTCAGGCGATAATTTATCGACAGATAAACCCCATCGCGAGCAAGCTCGCTCCCACAGGTCTCCTACAGATAGTGCTTACTGACAGGTGATATTCAATCCGCCTGAACCGTGGTCTGTTGCTGTTCACCCAAACCTTCGATGCCCAGACGCATCTTCTGGCCAGCACGCAGGAACACTGGCTCCGGCTTGACGCCCAGGCCTACGCCCGGTGGAGTGCCCGTGGAAATGATGTCGCCCGGCTGCAGCGACATGCAGCGGCTCAGGTAAGCCACCAGTGCGGGAATCTGGAACACCAGCGTGCGGGTGTTGCCGTTCTGGTAACGATGGCCGTCGACCTCCAGCCACAGGTCAAGCTGATGCGGGTCGCTGATTTCATCGCGGGTGACCAGCCATGGGCCGATGGGGCCGAACGTGTCGAAGCCCTTGCCTTTGTCCCAGGTGCCGCCGCGTTCGAGCTGCCATTCACGCTCGGACACATCGTTGATCACGCAATAACCGGCGACGTGGTCCATGGCGTTGCTTTCATCGATGTAGCGGCCACCCTTGCCAATGACCACACCCAGCTCCACTTCCCAGTCAGTCTTGGTCGAGCCACGCGGGATTTGCACATCGTCGTTGGGGCCGCAGATGGCGCTGGTGAACTTGCTGAAGACCACCGGTTCGCTCGGCACCGGCATGTTCGATTCCGCCGCGTGATCGGCGTAATTGAGGCCGATGCAGAGAAATTTTCCCACCTGACCGACGCACGCTCCGATGCGCGGCGAGCCTTGCACCAGGGGCAGGCTGTGCGGGTCGAGTTTGCTCAGGGCGCTCAGGCTGGCGGGTTCCAGAGCGGAGCCTGCCAGGTCGGGGATGTGACCCGACAGATCGCGAATCTGACCCTGGGCATCGAGCAGACCGGGTTTTTCCTGGCCTTTTTCGCCATAGCGCAGCAGTTTCATAACCAATTCCCTGTTTTCAAAGGATGAAGATAAAGAAGGATCAAACGCTCATGCCGCCATCAATGACGTGCACACCACCGGTGGTGTACGCGCTGGCGTCACTGGCAAGATACAGCGCCAGCCGGGCGATTTCCTCTGGCGTGCCGATCCGGCCCATGGGCTGGCGATCGACGAACGCCTGATACACCTCGGCTTCGCTGCGCCCCTGCTCACGGGCTTGCTCGGCAATGCGCTGGCGCAGGGAGGGCGAGTCGACGGTCCCGGGGCAGATGGCGTTGCAGCGGATACCTTTGCTGACGTAATCCGTGGCCACCGATTTGGTCAGGCCAATGACCGCGGCCTTGCTGGCGGTATAGGCGAAGCGGTTGGGCACGCCTTTTACGCTGGAGGCCACTGACGCCATGTTGACGATGCTGCCGCCGCCCGCGTCCAGCATGCCCGGCAGAAAGGCGCGGATCATGCGGTACATGGCGGTGACGTTCAAATCAAAGGAAAACTGCCAGGCCTGTTCATCGCAGTCGAGCAAGGCACCGCTGTGAACGTAGCCTGCGCAGTTGAATAGCACGTCCACATTGCCCACCTGCCGCCGAACCGACTCGATGGCCGAAGCATCGGTCACATCCAGCTGGAGGGTCTGAATGCCGGGGATGTCCTGCAGCGCTTCGATGTGCAGGTCAGTGGCGATGACCTGAGCGCCAGCGGCCTGGAAAGCCAGTACCGACGCGCGGCCAATGCCTTGCGCGGCAGCCGTGATCAGTACGCGTTTGTTGGCGAGGTTCATGTGAATGTCCATTGTTATTGTGTGCGACGGGCATAACCCTAGGGCGACTTGCCGATAATCGCCAATGAGATATTCTCAAGGCCTAATAACAGGAGGTTATCGAATGGCGGACGTCGGGTTTAAGCAGCTGTGCAATTGGCTGAGGTTTCGGCATCTGGTGTTGATCGACAATCTAGCCCGCACGCAGAACATGCACGCCACCGCCGAAGTGATGAACATCAGCCAGCCGGCGGTCAGCAAGATGCTCCGCGAAATTGAAAACCAACTGGGTTTCGCCTTGTTTCATCGCTTGCCGCGCAGCATGTCGCCGACCGACCTGGGCAGCCATGTGGCTCGTTATGCACAGATCGCCCTCAACGATGCCGAGCATTTCGTCGGCCAGGTCAATCACTTGCGCCAGGGTGGGCATGGCCTGCTGAAGATCGGCACCATCTTTGCGCCCACCTCGGTGGCGTTGCCTGCGGCGATTGTCGGCGTCAAACAACGCTGGCCGCTGCTGACGCTGGATGTGCTCGAAGGCACCAGCGCCAATCTGCTGAGCATGCTGGAGCACAAGCAACTGGACCTGGTGATTGCCCGCTTCACCCTCGACAGCCATCGCAAGCTGTTCGACTTCCAGCCTCTGGCACCCGAGCCGCTGTGTCTGGTAACCGGCAGCCAGCATCCGCTGGCCGGTGCGCGCGAACTGCCGCTCGCGGACCTCGGCAGTTGGCCGTGGATCGTCTACCCCGCAGGCACTCCGATGCGCGCCCGGCTTGAGCGGGCGTTTGCCGAAGCCGGTATGCAGACCCCGGAAAACACCGTGGAAACCAGCTCCATGCAGACCACCTTGCAGCTGCTGCAGACCGCGCCCATGGTGGCGATGCTGGCCGAATCCATGGTCAGCCCAGACATCAATGCCGGGCGTCTGACTCGCCTGGCGCTGCCATTCCCTCTGGTGCTGGCCGATTACGGGATCATCACCCGGCGCAACGAAACGCCCGGCTGGTCGGCGCAGGCCTTCATCGAGGAACTGCTCTGCGGTGCCGACACGGCGCGTAATGCACGCCAGACGTCTTGATAACCCTTGGTTATCGTTTGATTGATTCTCGTCATTGGGCAGTTGACGATTCGCCTACTAGAGTGACCGGCGCCCCATCTTACCGGGCCATCCAGGCCAGGCAGGGGCACCAACCGCTCAGAAGAGGCGTGCATGAGAACAATAAAAAGCTACAAGACGCTGACCATTGTGTTTCTGTTTTTGATCGGCGTGGTCAACTACCTGGACCGCAGTGCGCTGTCCATTGCCAACACTTCCATTCAGAAAGACCTGGCCATCAGCCCGATGCAGATGGGCATCATGCTCTCGGCGTTCTCCGTGGCCTACGCCTTCTCGCAACTTCCCCTTGGAGCGCTGATTGACAAACTGGGCAGCAAACTGGCGCTCGGCGGCTCGCTGATTGTCTGGTCGCTGGCTCAAGGAGCGTTTGGCTTGTTCAGCAGCTACGGGCATCTGGTGGCGTTGCGGGTAATGCTTGGCATCGGCGAAGCGCCGGTTTTTCCTTCGGCGGCCAAAGCGCTGTCCGAGTGGTTCGATACCCAGGAGCGGGGCACGGCGACGGGCTGGGTCTGGTCATCAACTTGCATTGGCCCGTGTCTGGCACCCCCCCTGTTGACGCTGTTCATGGTGCATCTGGGGTGGCGTGGCATGTTCATCCTCACCGGTGTCATAGGCCTGGTGCTGGCAGCCTGCTGGTTCTCTTTCTACAAAAGCAAAGCGCAGTACATGGCCGAAACAGGCCGTGCCGAGCCGGTGGTTGTGGTTGAGCAGCGCAGCAAGGCGCCACGGATGAGCTGGGCCGCGTTGTTCAAGGAGCGCAACACCTGGGGCGCGTTTCTGGGCTTCATGGGCGTGATTTACATGATCTGGCTCAACCTGACCTGGCTGCCGGGGTACTTCGAGAAGGAACACGGCCTGGATCTGTATCGCACCGCGTGGGTGGTGTCGCTGGCTTATCTGTTTGGGGCGCTGGGTACCATTATTGCGGGCAAGGCCTGTGACCGACTGGTGGCGCGCGGGATGAAGGTCCTGGCCAGCCGCAAGCTGATGGTGATTCTGGGGCTGGTCGGCGGGGCGGTGTTCACGTTGATCGTGGCGTTCACCACCAATGTGGTGGCCTGTGTGGTGCTGCTGTGCCTGACGATGTTCTTCATCAATATTTCCAGCGCCACGGCGTGGATGATCGTCAACACGATCGTGCCGTCGGAGCGGGTCGCTTCGTTTGGGTCGATTCAGAATTTCGGCGGGTATCTGGCCGGTTCCATTGCACCGATTCTGACCGGGTTCAGCGTGCAGCAGAGCGGCTCGTTTTCGTCGGCTTTCGTGATCAGTGCGGTGGTGGCGGCGTGTTCGGCGATGGCTTATTTCTTGTTGTTGAAGGAGCCGGAGGTGCGGGTGGTCGAGGGGAGTGGGGTCGTGGAGCAGGCGGTGTGAGTGTGCCGTTGCTTCGTGTAGCTATCCGTTGAATGAGTCACGGCGCGGCACTTCTGGATGAAGGATGGCGCGCAATCCTCATCGACAACACAGCGTATTCTGTCGCAGGAGCGGCTTCAGCCGCGAGGGTGCTGAAGGATGGCGCGGGATCCTGATCGACAACACGCCCGCTCGCGGCAGAAGCCGCTCTCATCAAACGAGAAATAACTGTCTGAACTGAAATGATTTTCTGTGGAACGCCACCCCGGTCGTCCCACCGGTCCTATGTTTACTGCGCGACAGCGCGGCGTCTGGACGACGTGGGCACTCCTACGGTTCACCTACAGCCGAACATCCGTTACTTGCGCACGTTCTGGTACAGCATCAATCGCGACGTTTCATGCATGCCCCGGGTCAGCTCCACCAGCCGTTTGAACTCTTCAGGGTTCTGCTCTGCGACGTTGTCCAGCGGCGTCATGGACGCCAGGTCGTGGAGGGTAGGCGAGCTGCCGTCGTGTTCCATTTGCACCATGTAATGCTGGGTCACGCCAGCGATCAACGGGAAGGTGCCTTCCCGCAATACGAGCGGCACCACGCGCTCGCCTTCTGGCGCCGGTTGCTGGATATCCCTGCCCATGCCGCCGTTACGAAACTCCATGCCTGCCATACCGGCCACAGTTGGCAACAGATCCACCAGACCGACCGCTTCCTTGACGTTACGCGTCCCCAGCAGCGCCGGGGCGTGGATCAGCATCGGCACCGCATTGCTTTCCAGGCCCAGTAGTTCGTATGCAGGTGGCAGGAAGGGGATCTGCGCGATGCGGGTGTTGTGATCGCCAAACAGCACGAAGATGGTGTTTTCGTACCAGCCACCGGCCTTGGCGATTTCCATCAGACGGCCGATGTTGAAGTCCAGCAGGCGCACGGCGTTGTACTGTTCGACGCTGCGCGAACCTGCAGCCTGGACTTCAGCCAGGGTCGGGTTTTTGACCTCGAAGCCGTCGTTGCTCTTGGGGATGGTGAAAGGCCGGTGGTTGCCCGCCGTCTGGACGTAGGCAAAAAACGGTTTGTCCTTGGGCAGCGCCTGCAGGATCTGGTCGGTTTCCTTGAATAGGTCCAGATCGGAAATGCCCCAGACGTCTACCACCGGGGATTTCCAGTCGCGCTCTTCGTATAGGCGTACGCCGTCGATGCTTTGACGGATCAAGGCGTTCATGTTGGCCCAGCCGGAGTTGCCGCCGATGGTGTAGATCTTCTCGTAACCGGTGAACGCGTTGATCAAGGTGTTTTGCTGGGTAATGAGCGGGTTACGGGTCGCCGTCTCCTGGCGGGTGACGTCCGGCACGCCGCTGATGCTGGCCCAGACGGTTTTTGCCGTGCCGGTGACGGGCACGTAGAAGTGCTCGAAGAACCAGCTCTGCCGGGCCAGACGGTCGATATAAGGCGTCGGGTTGATCGGGTTGCCGTAGGCGCCCACCGCGCTGGTGCCCAGGGATTCGAGCATGACGAACATAACGTTGGGCGGTCGGGTGCCGCTGGCCTTGTAAGGCTGGACGGCCTGATGACGCACGAAATCCAGGGTTTGCGGGTCCGGTTTGTCGACACCCAGATACTTGGCCATCACGGCGTAATGCTGGCGTACCTGCGCTTCGTCGTAACGGGACTGGCCGACCTTGAGCGTGTCGTAGAGGAAGATGACCGGGTTCAGGCCGGTGGCGGCAATCTGGTTGTTGCCGGAGAAGAACGCATCGCTCCAGCGCAAGGGCACCGGGTTCTCCAGATTCATGTTCTCGACGCGGCCCAGAATCGCCAGCAATACCGCCACTACCATCACCGTGCCGCCCCAGGTTGCCGACAGCGGGTGAATGGCTTTACGCGGGCGATCCAGGGTGACTCGCTCCAGGCGCACCAGAGCCAGCAGCACCAGCCCCACGGTTGCCAGCCAGCCCAAGGTGATCCATACAACCGGGTAGGTCTGCCATACCATGTCCCGGGAGATTTGCGAGTCTTCGATGAAGCGCAGCACCGTGGCGTTGATCCGCACACCCAAGTACGCGTAATGGCCGAAATCGATGATGTAGATCATCAGCATGATGCTCAACGCCAACAGCAGATAACCCCGAGCCAAGCCGCGCAACAGGCGGCTGCCCAGCAGGTTCCAGCGCGGCAGCCAGGCCAGCAAGGCGACTGGCAGCATCAGCAGAATGGCCAGCCGCACGTCGAAACGAAAGCCGATTCCGAGGGTTTCCAGTAGCGCGCTTTCCGTACTCAGGGACTGGGCGTTGAAGCCGGAAAACCCGAAAAAGAACAGCACCCGCAGCAAGGCGAACAGCACGAAGGCAATTGCTGTTGCGCCCAGCCAGTAATGCAAACGTCTCGACTGCAACCAACCCATCCCGTTTCCCCTGTCAAAAATTTTCGCCAGATCTCACGTGGATCTGGTAGCGGTGTTGCGTGTTGCCAGCAGCCAGTTTTTGGCCCGGCGCGTGGCAAGGCCCAACAGGGCAAAGCAGCAATAAATGCCCAGCAGCGGGTCTATCAGGTAATCCCAGTAATTCTGTGAAGGTTTGATATCAAACAGGAAACCCAGCGTTGCAGTGGTCAGCATCACCACTGCCAGCGCATTGCGCAGGTAGAACAGGCCCAGGGTCAGCACTGCCAATACCACCAGCATCGGCCGCGGGCTGTAACCCAGGCGGTAGGGGTCCAGCTCGCTCAAGCCAAGGGTTGCCGGGTACAGGCCCAACGTCATGATGGCGAAAATCACCAGCACCCAGACCTTGTCCCGTGGCGCGGGCGCCAGCATGCCCAGTCGGCGCAGGCAGCCCCAGGCCATGAATACCAGGGTGGTCAGCGCTAGATCGTCTATATAGCTACGCAGATGCGCCGCCAATGACAGCCCGCCCACTGGCAAAAAGCTTGCGGCCAGCAAACCGGCGAGAATCGCCATCCGGGAAGAGCGCGGCAGACCAAAGCCTGGCAGCAGCAAAAACAGCAACAGGGCGAAACTGACGTGGGCCTGCCACAGATTGATCATTGGAGGCGCTCCGACAGCCACGCATCGTTGAACGTGACGTGCTTGATGAACGTGTTGTTCCACGAATACACCACGTGGTACATGCCGTCCGGGCTGCGAATGAAGTACGGGTATTCGTATTCGAATTCACAGCCGCGCGGGCTGCACACGCGGGTGTCGAGGTTACTCAGGAACTGCGCTTCAAGGGGTTGGCGCAGCGCGCCGCTGGAGTCGCGAAATTCGTTGCCCATGATTTCCTTGAAGGCTTCGGGCGAGAACGGCGCGCCCAGTGGATCCGGGGACTTGTCCAGGTCACGCAGGGAGTGCCAGTCGTCCATCTTGGCATCGGTGCCGTACAGGCTCAGCTTGAAGCGCCCGTCCTGCAGGTCGTTGAGAGCGACCAGCAGACCGTGTTCCGGAGTTGCCACTGCCGCCAGCGAAGAATTGGGATTGGACGGGTCAAGCGGGTAGGGCTCACTCCAGCTTTGCCCGGCGTCCTCGGTGCGGGTCGCCAGTACCCGGTGATGCGTGTTGCCTGCGTAGCGCAGCAGTGCGATACCGCGCTGACCGTCCAGTGGCACCACCGTGGGCTGCAGCGAATTGTTGCCATGGCTGATGCGGAATTTGTCGATCACGTCGCCGTCGGCGCTCAGATACAGGTACTCGGCAAATTTGCCGAGAAACTCGTGATAGACCGGCAAGCCAATGGAGCCGTCGGCGTGAAACACCGGGGCCGAGCGCACCAGGGTGCTGATGTTGAGGAATGGCGAGGTGATCAGTTGACGTGGCGCTGACCAGTTGCGCCCGAAGTCGTCCGAGACCATCACATTGACCGCGCTACCTGCCCAGCCGCCCATGGATACCGAGACATAAAACAGCCAGAGGCGGTTGTCCGGGGCCAGTGCCACCACCGGGTTGCCCAGTTTGCGAATGAAGCGCTGAGTGCCTTGCTGGGTCGATGCACGGGTCGCCAGGACCTGCTCGGCCCCCCATTCCCCGGTAGCGGCATCGAACAGCGCTGAACGCACCTGAACGTCCGCGGCGCCCTCGCGGCTACCCGCGAACCAGACGGTCATCAGGCTGCCATCCGGTAGCGCCGTCACCGCCGACGAATGCACGAAATCCACCAGGCCCGATGACGCAAAGCGGCTGGTATAGATCGGTTTGGCCACCTGACCGGCAACGGCCAGCACCGGGCGCATCAGCGCGAAAGAAGAGTGCGGCGTTGCCGGATTGCTGAACCATGCGGCAGCGAACAGGCAGGAAAGGGCGAGGTATACGCAGAGGGCGGGCACACGAAGTCGTTTGATGCGCATGATTGTAGATGGGCATCCAGTGGTCAGATCAAGCGCCGTAAGCTAACACCGCAGCCCGGCGAAACGTTTTTTAACCGCTGATTGTTTTGTAAGGAATTGTTTTTGCTGTAGGTTGGCCCGTCACGATTCCCACCAACTGCCTGGGTTGGCGAGGTCGTGACCGCCCCCCAGCCTGACGAACGGAGCCTTTTTGTGAGTTCTCGCGACACCCTTTCCACCGCTGCCCAACAACCCGCCTCCTGGTGGGCCATTCTCTGTGTCGCGCTGGGTGCATTCGCCACCGTCACCGCTGAGTTTCTGCCGGTCGGCCTGTTACCGGCCATGGCCCGTGACCTGGGCGTCAGCGTCAGCCATGCAGGCCTGATGATGGCAGTTCCCGGCGTTCTGGCGGCGCTGTCGGCACCGACCTGTATCGCGCTGTTCAGCCAGGTGGACCGCAAGCGTCTGCTATTGGGCCTGTTGGCGATGTTCTTCTGCTCCAACCTGATCGTGTCATTCTCCGAGCAATTCTGGCTGACCCTGGCGGGCAGGGTGCTCCTGGGTTTTGCGCTGGGCGGCTTCTGGACCATTGCCGGATCCCTCGGCCCCAGGCTTCGCCCCGGCAAGGACGGTGTGCGTGCCACCGCCTACATTCTGGCTGGCGTATCGCTGGGAACGGTCGCGGGCATCCCCGTCGGTACGCTGCTGGGCGAAGCCTTTGGTTGGCGCAGCGCGTTTCAGGCAGCGGCCTGCCTGACAGTGGTGGTCGCAGTGCTGATCATGATGTGCCTGCCTTCGTTGCCTGGCCAGCGCAGCGCCGGGATCACCCAGATGCTGTCGCTGGTGGGTGATTCGCGCATGCGCCGACGTTTCGTCGCGGCACTGCTGATTTGTGTAGGACATTTTTCGGCCTATACCTTTCTGGCGCCGTTCGTGCAGGAAGTCGCCGGGATCAGCGGGCAGACCCTGGGGACCTTGCTGTTCGCCTTCGGCCTGGCCTCGGTGGTTGGCAACCTGGCCGGGGGCGCGCTGGCAGCGAGAGATCCGGCCACGGCAGTGCTGACCATGACCGTGCTGATGCTCACGGCGCTGACCGCCTTGCTGGTGTTTGGCAGTAGCGTCTGGCTGCTCTGGCCTGTGGTGCTGGTCTGGGGCTTCGCGTTCGGCATGGTGCCGATCACGATCCAGATCTGGTGCTTCGATGCGTCCGGCGGGCGGATCGAAGGGGTTCAGGCGCTGATCGTCTGCGTGATCAATCTGTCGATTGGCGGTGGTGCGTTTCTCGGTGGTGTGGTTGCCGACTATGCTGGCTTTGCTGCGGTCATTACCGTCGGCGCGCTGTGTGCGTCGTTGTCGGTAGTGACGGTTCTATGGTTGATCGTCAAACACAAACCCGTGGTCTGCGAGAGCTGACCTCACTCAGGCCGGAGAGCGCCCATGAAAATTGTCATCGCCCCTGATTCGTTCAAAGACAGCCTCAGTGCCGAAGGCGTGGCCCAGGCTATCGCCCAAGGGTTGAGGCAGATATTGCCCGACGCCGAGCTGATCCAGTGCCCGATGGCCGATGGTGGCGAAGGCACGGTGGAAGCGATTCTGGCGGTGATCAGCGGCGAGCGGCGCGAGACGCTGGTTAGTGGGCCGTTGGGCGTCGAGGTGAGCGCGCGCTGGGGCTGGCTACCCGAGTCGCGCACGGCCATTATCGAAATGGCTGAAGCCAGCGGTTTGCAGTTGATTGCCGTGGAACAACGGGACGCCTGCCGCAGCTCATCGTTTGGCACCGGGCAGTTGATCCTCGATGCACTGGACACGGGCGCGGAGAAAATCATCCTGACCATCGGCGGCAGCGCGACCAACGACGGCGGCGCGGGCATGCTCAGCGCTTTAGGCGCAAAGTTTTTTGATGCCGACGCTGGGGAACTGGCGCCGGGCGGCCTGGCGCTGGCGGAACTGGCCCATATCGACCTGGCGGGCATGGACCCGCGTCTGCAATCGGTGAGCTTCGAAGTGGCGGCCGATGTCGACAATCCGTTGTGCGGGCCCCGCGGGGCTTCGTGTGTCTTCGGTCGGCAGAAGGGCGCTACTAGCGAGCAGATCGAGTTGCTTGACAAGGCGCTGGGGCATTTCGCCGATGTGTGTGCCGAGGTCCTGGAACGCGACGTTCGGGATGAGCGAGGCTCCGGCGCTGCGGGCGGCATGGGTTTTGCCGCCAAGGCATTTCTGGCCGCCAGTTTTCGTCCGGGTGTCGACGTGGTGGCTGAACTGGTCGAGCTTGGCAACAAGGTCAAGGGTGCGGACCTTGTCATCACGGGCGAGGGGCGTTGCGATATCCAGACCCTGCACGGCAAAACCCCCATAGGCGTGGCCCGGATTGCCCGCCAGCAGGGTGTGCCGGTGGTGATCATCGCCGGGACGCTGGGCGAAGGGTATGAAGGTTTGTATGAGCACGGGATCGATGCGGCGTTCGCCGTGGTCTCCGGGCCCATGACCCTGGCGGACGCCTGCGAGCAAGCCCCGCGATTACTGCAGGAACGGGCGCGGGATATTGGCAGGCTTTGGCAGTTGGGGCGCGATGTGTCCGCGCTGTAAATACGCCGTTGCAAGACTCCTGAATTGCTTGCATATCCAGCATTGGAGGCGATGCTGATTCACCTTTGCGCCCTTACGGCGCGTCACTTTCGAAAAGCCGGAATGCCGGCCCAGACGAAAGTAACCAAAGCGCTCCCGCTCCTTTGTCCGGGTCTTCGCCAAGGCTCAGACTCCCCTCGCTCCGGCATTGCTCCGTGGGCCGCCGCAATGGGCCATCCATGGCCCGGTGCGGCTAACCCGGCATCCATGCCGGGTTGCCCACTACGCAATACCTGCGCTCGGCCGGCCACAAGTCGCAATTTGTGTCGTCCATACGTTTTGCGCAGGTCACGAGAATCAAAAGCAGGGTGAGTCAGTAAGACGTCATGCTGGAGAAATCTGCAAAGCAGATTTGCTTTTGCTTTTCCTGCCACGATTTCACAGACGACGCAAAATGCGCGTCGGGAGGCTGAGTGGAGGCACCGTGGGGTGGGTCGCTCGGCATGGATGCCGAGCGAGCGCCGTTGGGCCATGGATGGCCCGTCGGCGCGTGCCCACCCCACGGTGCCGGAGCGAAGGAACCGCCGCGAAGCGGGGGCCGTACGCCAGCGCAGAGGTTTTGGTTACTTTTGGCACCAAAATTGACCCGGCCGTCAGGACGGAACCTGACTCAGCAGCACCCGGATGCTGTTGTTGCTACTCGATTCCAGGCGCAATACTTTGATTTATTGAAGCAGCACATATACAAGAAACTGCCGAAGGCTGAGAGCAAACAATGTTTGATACAACGCCGTTCGCAGCCTTCGGTAGCTCCTGCCAAATCACCGTCCAGCACCCTCTGGCAGCTTGGCAATTACCTTGATCTCGAAATCAAAGCCATACAGCCAGGTCACGCCGACCGCCGTCAGGGTCGGGTGCGGCGCGCTGCCCCAGAACTCCGGCACCACCTCCCATATGCTCTCGAACGTCGATTGCGGGTTGACCATGAACACTGTCACGTCTATCACGTCATCGAAACTGCAACCTGCCGTTTCCAGGATCGAGTTGAGGTTGGTAAACGCCTGCCGAACCTGGGTCTGCAGGTCGGGTTCGGGTGAGCCGTCTTCGGTGCTGCCCACCTGGCCTGATACGAACAGAAAACCATTGGAACGAATGGCGGGCGAGTATCGATTGCGCTCGTACAACGCGCGGCGTCCAGCTGGGAAAACAACGTCACGTACTGTCATGTCAGGCTCCTTGAACGGGATCAGAAGTTGATCCCGTAAACGATGAGTCGACTGTACGGGGCTTGCATGGCCGGGATAAACAGGCAACTGTAGTTATCACTGTTTGTCATTTCCAAATAATCCATGAGTTCATGAGGCGCCGATGGACCGTTTTGATGCGATGCAGGCCTTCGCCCGGGTGGTCGAAGCCGGCAGTTTCACGAAAGCCGCTGACACCCTGCACATGAGCAAAACCAGCGTGACCCAGCTGGTGCAGCAGCTTGAGGCCAGGCTGCGGGTCAAGTTGCTCAACCGCACCACCCGCAAGGTCAATGTCACGGCGGACGGCGCGGTGTACTACGAACGGGTCATCCGCCTGCTGGCTGATATGGACGATGCCGAGACCAGCCTGTCCGGCGCGGCCAGTCTTCCTCGTGGCAGGCTCCGTATCGACGTGCCGAGCCCGCTGGCTGCCCTGATCCTGGTGCCTGCGCTGCCGGAGTTTCATGCTCGCTACCCGGATATTCAGATCGATCTGGGGGTCAGTGACCGGATGGTCGACCTGATCGGCGATAACGTGGACTGCGTGGTGCGCGGCGGCGAGATGACGGATCAGTCGCTGATTGCCCGGCGGATTGGCGATCTGCAGATGAGCGTCTATGCCTCGCCGGATTATCTGCGGCGTCTGGGCGTGCCCGGGCATCCCCGTGAGCTGGAAGATTCGCAGCATCGTATCGTCGGCTTCCTCTGGGCACGAACAGGCAAACCCTTGCCGTATGCCATGCGCAATGAAACTGAAAGCGTACGGATTCAAGGTCGCTACGTGCTGGCGGTGGATGATGGCAACGCTTACATGGCGGCGGGTCTGGCAGGCCTGGGTGTGTTGTGGCTGCCCGATTACATGGCAAAGGCTCATCTGGCCAGCGGCGCGCTGGTGCCTTTGTTCGAAGGCTGGCAGCTGGAGGCAATGCCGCTGTATATCGCTTTCCCGCCCAACCGGCATATCAGTCTCAAACTACGGGTATTTCTGGACTGGGTGACAGAACTGATGGCGCAACATGCACCGCTGCCGCGCAGACCGGCGTGACGCAATACGCCAGGCAACTTGCGCGACACTTGTTTCTAGCAGGTGTTCGCCTGTTATTGCCCGGCCTGCCAGTTATTGCCGCCAACGTTATTTGTATACGGAGAGAACTCGAATGAGTGCATACTCGATTTAACGGCCTTTCATAGGGTGTTTATCAAACAACACCGTGTGCCAACCGCCCTTATGCCTTGTATTCAAAGGGAATCACTATGAAAGGCGCGAAAGCTCCATCGCCCGAAGCCTGCAGCGATTCCGTCAGCGATGGCCTGGCGTCTGATCAACCGCTGGATGCAGCGCTGCGCGCCCTGAGCGTGCAGCAGGCGGAACAGGAGCATCTGGTCAGCAAGCTGGAGGTGGCCCAGATGCAGTTGCTGCAATCGGAGCGCCTGGCCAGCATCGGGCAGTTGGCCGCAGGCGTTGCCCATGAAATCAATAACCCAGTGGGTTATGTGTTTTCCAATCTGAAAACCCTGGCGGGTTATGTTGACGATTTGCTGCGCATTATTGATGCAGTAGACAGCGTCGCGAATCTGGATGAGTTGCGTCAGCTCAAACTCAGCCTGGAATATGACTATATCCGCAATGACGTCGAAGCATTGATCGTCGAGTCCGAAGACGGCATCGACAGGGTCAAGAAAATCATCACCGCGCTCAAGGATTTCTCTCATATCGAAGAAGACGAGTTTTTGCAGGCGGACTTGCTGCGCGGTCTTGAATCGACCTTGAACATGGTCAACAACGAACTCAAGTACAAGGCCGAAGTGGTCAGGGAGTTCGTCGTGCTGCCGCAGGTGCAGTGCATTCCCTCGCAAATCAATCAGGTGGTGATGAACCTGCTGATCAATGCCGCCCAGGCTATCGATCAGTTCGGGGTCATCACCCTGCGTTGCGGTCATGCGGGTGAGTGGGTGTGGGTGGAAGTGCAGGACACCGGCAGAGGCATCGAGCCACAGGTGCTCAAGCGCATTTATGACCCGTTCTTCACCACCAAACCGGTGGGCCAGGGGACCGGGCTGGGCCTGACGCTGTCGTACAACATTGTTCAAAAGCACCATGGTCGTCTTGAGGTCCACAGCGAGCCGGGGCAGGGTTCCAGGTTTCGCCTGTGGCTGCCGGTGCGTCAGCCGGGCCAGTAGACAGGGCGATATGGGCAACGCTTGATGCAGTGAGAACGCTCTCAATCATGGATCGACACGAAGCTGGGCACACAATGAGAAATGGTCACGTCGTCAGCCAGATCTACATTCACCTGGTAGCCTTTGCCCTGACCGCGTTCAGTCTGGTCGGCCTGTATGGATTGCTGTTCATCAGCCTCACCAGCCGCCTCAAGGTGCAGAACCTTTCCGACGTGGCCGTGGCAGGGCTGCTGGTGGCCGCAGGGCTGCTCAGTGCCGCCCACCATCGACACCGGCTCAGTGCGCTGTTCGCCGGCCTGCTGGTGATGCTGAGCGTCTACACCGTGGTGCATAACCTGGCGGTGCCAAGCCTGGAGGGGGGCATCTCGTGGCTCACCGGGTTGTTACGCATGCGCAGCCCGCTGGCAGTGGTGTTGGGCATCATCGGAATGGCCATGGCCTGCGCGCATCGCGGCGTGCCGGGCAAATGGCTGGCCAGGGGCTGCGGCGCCGGGCTGGTGTTGGTGATCCTTCTGACCCACATCACCAGCGGGTGGGCGGGACTGAGTATCGAGCAGATCGGCTTTCGCACTGAACTCAACTACATCGTTCACCTGTTCCTGATTTTCATCAGCGTCGCCCTGGCGTTGCTGCCCCAACTGCCGGATAACCGCAGCCAACTGATGGATCGCCTGACTGTGGCGGCAGGCATCAGCGGCGCCTTCACCACGGTCATCAGCTGGTTTCTGCTCAGCCAGCAGCACTTTGCCAACCAGGACCCGGCCGACAGCTTTGCCGTGACTTATCTGCCCAACCTGATCCTCGGCCTTGGGCTGGTTTTCAGTTTTCTGATCATGACCAGCCAGCGTCTGGCGCGGCTGGCGCTCAAGCATGCCGAACATCTGCGCCTGGCCAACCATGCCCTGCAGGACAGCCTGCGTGAACAGGCCAGTCTGCAAGCCTTGAACCAGCGCATCGTGGAGTTTTCCGAGGACATCCTCTGCTCCCTCGACGAGCACTATCGGTTCACCCAGCTGAGCCCGTCGACGATGATCGTGTTGGGCTATCGACCGGAGGACATGCTCGGCCAGTCGATCTTCGATTATCTGCTGGCTGAGGATCAGGCACCGACCCGGGCCATCCTGCAGGCCATGATCGAGGGTGGCGAACGGCATCATTTTCGCTGCAGCTTCCGCCGCCAGGATGGTGTGGTCGTTCACCTGCACTGGACCGGGCGCTGGTCGGCCAGCGAGCGCACGCTGTTTGCCATGGCGCACGACGTGACACCGTTGGTGGGCAGTGAGAGTTTTTATCGCTCGCTGTTCACCTTCAACCCTGACCCGGTGTATTCCTTTGACCTGGATGGCCGCCTCACCAGCGTGAACCGCGCCGGTTGCTCGCTGGCCGATTACACCGAAGACGAGCTGTTGGGCGAGCATCTGTCGGTGCTGATGCATCACGAAGAGGCTTCGAAACTGGCGGATTACGTCACCACGCCGATTACCGGTGGCACGTTGCGCGACGAAGGGCTGCTGCGCGCCCGGGGAGGGCAACTGATCGACGTGGGCCTGACTCACTTGCCGATCATCATTGATGACAAGATTGTCGGCGGTTTCGGCATTGCCAAGGATTTCAGCTATCGCAATCACACCTTGCGGGCGCTGAGGGAGGCTTTGCAGCATTCCGAGCATCAGGCCGAATTGCTGGGCGGGTTGAGTGAAACGGCGGTCAATATCAATAGCATCATCAACAGCCACAACCAGAGCGACACCTTGCTCGACTACATGGCTGAACGCCTTCGCCTGCTGCTGGGCGCGCACCAGTCGGTCATCCACCTGAGCACAACGGGCGAGGGTGCATCGGAGATCTATTCGGCGTCGCTATCGGACAAGTACACCAGCCAGCCTCAGGATCACTGGATCAGCGATGAACTGGAGTTCAGCGCCAAGATCCGTGATACCAACCAGCCGATTCTGCTCAGCCGAGATCAGTTACATAACCACACGCGCTGGCACAGCCAGGATGCCGACGGCAACGCCGGGCGCGCGCGGCGCGGTTGGCTGGCCGTGCCGCTCAAGGACCACGACGGCACCAACCTGGGCCTGCTGCAACTGTCGGACAAGTACGAAGGCGATTTCGATCAGGACGACCTGGCCATTGCCCAACAGTTTGCGCAAATGGCGGTGGTGGTGATGAAAAACAGCCAGTTGGTGCAAAAGGTGCTGGCGGGCGAGCGTCGTCTGAAGACCCAGCTGGAGTTCACTTCGGCGATCACCAACAGCGTCAGCGAAGGGTTGCTGGCGGTGGATCGCCAGGGTCTGCTCACTTTCATCAACCCCACCGCAGCGTACCTGCTGAACCAACCGGCGCAGGCGTTGCTAGGGCAAATGCTCGGGCACTATCTGCCGCTGGCGCTGAGTGACAGCGAACACAGCGCGCGTACCAGCAGCTACCACGGTGAAGTCATTCAGGGGCTGTCGCCTCAGGGCGAGCGTTACCTGGCGTTCGACAGTGCGCCGTTGATCAATGACGAAGGTCCGCAGGGCTGGGTCGTGGCGCTGCGGGATATCTCCGAACAGAAACGTTTCGAGTCGGAACTGGCCTATAACGCCAGCCACGATGTGCTGACCGGGCTGCCCAACCGCGCCTTGCTGGAAGATCGTCTGGTTCAGGGCTGCACGTTCAGCGTGCGTTACAAACGCACCCTGGCGGTCATGTTCATTGACCTGGACGGGTTCAAACCGATCAACGACAGCCTGGGGCACAGCGTTGGCGACCTGATCCTGATTGAAGTGGCGCGGCGTATGGAACAGCAGGTCCGTCCCGGCGACACCGTAGCGCGGATGGGCGGTGACGAGTTCGTCATCATCCTGCCGGACCTGGCAAAGGATGAAGACGTGCTGCTGGTCGCCAACCGCCTGATCGAAAACATCGGCAAGGTCTACACCATTGACGGCACCGAGCTGCAAATCACCGCGAGCATGGGCATCACCCTGAGCGACGGGCGCATCGAGCAACCGATGCATCTGATACAGCAAGCCGATCTGGCCATGTACAAAGCCAAGCAACAGGGCAAGAACAACTGCCAGTGGTACACCGAAGACCTCAACCAGAAGGTCAGTGAACGGGTCTATCTGCGTAACGAACTGCAAAAAGCCATCGAAGCCCAGAGCCTGCAACTGTATTACCAACCGCAGGTGGATGCCCACAGCGGCCGGGTTACCGGCTATGAAGCATTGATGCGCTGGCAGCACCCGGAGCGGGGGTTCATTGCGCCGATCCTGTTCATACCCGTGGCCGAAGACACCGGGCAGATCATTCCCATGAGCGAGTGGGCGATCACCACCGCCTGTCAGCAGGCCCGGCAGTTGTTCGACCTTGGCTGGAAAAACCAGGTCATGGCGGTGAACATTTCCCCCATGCAGTTCCAGCGGGTGAACTTCGTCGATTTTGTCAAAGCCACGCTGGAGCAGACCCGCTTGCCGGCGGAGCTGCTGGAACTGGAGATCACCGAATCGGTGCTGATGGACAACGCCGAAAAAGCCATTGAGACCCTGCACGCGCTCAAGGCCATTGGCGTACACATTGCCATTGATGACTTCGGCACCGGCTTCTCCAGCCTGAGCTATCTCAAGCGGCTGCCCATCGACAAGGTCAAGATTGATCGGTCCTTCGTGGGCGAGATCATCAGCGATCGCAGTGACGCGGCCATCGCCCAAGGGATCATCTCGATGGCCCACCACTTGGGCTTGAAAGTGATCGCCGAAGGCGTGGAAAACGAGCCGCAGGTCGACTTTCTGAAAAGAAACCAGTGCGACGAGTTTCAGGGCTATTACTTTGCCAAGCCGATGCCGTTCAGGGATCTCGAAGTATTTCTCATTGAACAGCAGGCCAGGTTACAACTGCTACGCCCGGCCAACAGCATTAACGCAGGCGGGCGAACCCTGCTGTTGCTGGACGACGAGGTCAATATTCTGCGCGCCCTGAGCCGTGTATTGCGCCGTGATGGCTATCAGATCCTGATGGCGCGTAACGCCCAGGATGCCTTCGCATTGCTGGCCAAGCACGACGTGCATGTGATCCTCTCTGACCAGCGCATGCCGGAAATGAACGGCACCGAATTTCTGAGCAGGGTCAAGGACTTGTATCCCGACACCGTGCGCATCGTGCTGTCGGGCTATACCGATCTGAAGTCGGTGACGGACGCCATCAACCAGGGTGCCATCTACAAATTCCTGACCAAGCCATGGGACGACAAGGAACTGCGCACCACTGTGGCTCAGGCGTTTCAGCACCGGGACATGAACAAGCTCTAGGTTGCCCTTGGCCTGATGTGCCGCGAGGGATCTGGACAGCCACGCACGCGGGGCAGGCTTGCACAGGTGACCGTTGTGCCTATCGCGCCCATCGCGGCTGAAGCCGCTCCTACGAGGTAACCCGGACAGTCAGGGGTCATCGTGGACGGCTATCCGCTCTACTTCAAACCCACCCGCTTGCGCATGGTGGCGGTGATGGTCTGTCTGGTTTTCGCCATGTCCGCCCACGGGTCGCTGTCCAGCTCCGCCAGGCGCTGGTGGACGTTATGGATGGTCCAGGTATTGGCGCCTTTGAGTTCCTTGATCTCGTCACGAAAAATGGGCACCGACACCGGCAGATTTTCACGGGTACGGGGCGCGTAGGCGCAGATGGTGGTGGCGCCCAGGCCGTTGCGCAGGTAGTCGATGAAAATCCGCCCGACACGGTTCTTCGGCCCCGACACCGCTGAGAAGCGATCCGGCAGCAGCTTGGCGATGTGTTTGACGATGGCATGGCTGAAGTCTTTCACGGCATCCCAATCGGCCTTCGGGGTCAGCGGCACGACGATATGAATGCCTTTGCCGCCGCTGGTCTTGAGGAACGACTTCAGGCCCAGCTCGTCGAGCACCGTGAGGGTCAGCTGGGTGGCTTCGACCATGCTTTTCCAGGGCAGGGCAGGGTCCGGGTCGAGGTCGAGAATGAAGCGGTCCGGCCGTTCAAGGTCCCGGGACACGGCATTCCAGGTGTGCAGCTCGATGGTGCTCATTTGCACCGCACCAATCAGCGCCTCGAGGTTGTTGATCAGCATCACCGGATGGCCGGTGTACTCCTTGCCCAGGGTTTCAATGCCGGGGATCGACAGCCGCTCGGCGTTTTTCTGAAAGAACAGCTCGCCGGTGATGCCCTCCGGTGCGCGCACCAGGGCGACCGGGCGGTCTTTCAGCTGCGGCAACAGCCACTCGGAGATGCGAATGCAGTAATCCGCCAGATCACGCTTGGTGGCGCCACTGGCCGGGTCGATCACGCGTTCCGGGTGGGTGAGGCGCACCTTGCCGGTCAGGGTCGGCTCAGCGGTTGCGTTTTGCTCGGGCTTGGTCTTGGCGCTGGATTTGGTTTTGGTTTTGGCTTCAGGCTCAGCTTCCGGGCCAGCGCTCGACCGGGTCTTGGCCTTGGCCGATTGCGCTGCGGTTTTGGGCGCCGCTTTGCTGATTTTATCTGGCGCAGCAGGGCGCTCTTCGGTAATCGATTGTGCGGGCTTGTCGGTGCGCAGACCCTGGAACACCGCATGGCGCACCGAACCTTCCTGAGTAATTTCGGCAAAGGCCACTTCCGCCAGCAGTTGCGGCTTGAGCCAGTGCACGCCTTTGGCTTCAAAGCCGGTGGGCGGGTTGACCACTGCAGCCTTTTTGGTCTCCAGCGGCGTCAGCTGTTGGTGGATGCTGTCGAGGGTGGCTTGGTTGAAACCGGTGCCTACCTTGCCTGCATAGCGCAGTTCACCGCTGTCGGCATCATGTAACCCCAGCAGTAAGGCGCCAAATTTGCTGCGCGCGCCTTTGGGCTCGGTGAACCCCACCACCACGAATTCCTGGCGACGTTTACACTTGAGCTTGATCCAGTCGGCACTGCGTCGGGACACATAGCTGCTGCCTACCCGCTTGCCAATCAAGCCTTCCATTTGCATCTGGCAGGCAGTGTTCAGAAGGGCATCAGGGGTTTCGGCAAAATCTTCGGAAAAGCGCAGTACTTGATCGTCGCTGCGCTCCAGCACCTTGGCAAGCGCGGCGCGGCGCTGCTCCACGGCGACCTGACGCAGGTCCATGCCGTTGAGGTAGGGCATGTCGAACAGGTAATAGCTGATGCGCTCGCTGCTGTTGGCCTCGAATGCATTCTGCAAGGCTTGAAAATCCGGCACGC
Organism: Pseudomonas viridiflava; assembly: GCF_900601905.1. Taxonomy (GTDB): domain Bacteria; phylum Pseudomonadota; class Gammaproteobacteria; order Pseudomonadales; family Pseudomonadaceae; genus Aquipseudomonas. The sequence goes on along the minus strand of NZ_UWFA01000416.1, from coordinate 659,713 downwards.
CTTGCTCGTTGGCCACCACCATTTCGCCGTCCAGCCATGCAGACTCCAGGCCCAGGCTAGCCAGGGCTTCTGCCTGACGGGGCAGCTTGTGGGTCCAGTCATGACCGTTGCGGGTAAACAACTGCACCTTGCCGTCGTTGATCCTGGCCATGACCCGGTAGCCATCAAACTTGATCTCGTAACGCCAGTCGCCTTCCGGGGCCGAGTCCACCAGCGTGGCCAGCTCCGGTTTGATGACGTCTGGAATTGTTGCGGGTTCTGCGTTGGCCAACAGGGTTTTGCCCGATGGTTTTTTCGAAGCGGATGCAGGGGCTGGACTTTTAGCCGCTTTGCCAACTTTTTCGACGGGCTTGGGTTCGGCCTCTTTAGCCTTTTTGTCTCTGGAGGAGGTTTTCGCCGCCTTCTTCGCCACCTGTTTCTCCACGATGGTGCGCTCGCTCAGCACGCTGTGGGGCTCGGCCTTGACGACGTCATAATCGCTCTCGGCACGGGCGAATTCGTCCTGATGCTTGATCAGAAACCACTGCTCCTGTTTGCCAGGCATGTGGGTTCGTACCAGATTCCAGATACCCGCCAGTTTCTCGCCCTGCAATTCGAATTTCAGCCTGCCTTTAGTGTAGGCCTCGGCAGGATCGGAAAGCGGCTTCCAGACACCCCGATCCCAGACAATCACATCCCCCGCGCCGTAATGGCCTTCGGGGATGCTGCCTTCGAACGTTGCGTAACTGATCGGGTGATCCTCAACGTGGACCGCCAGGCGCTTGGCTTTTGGGTCCAGGGAGGGGCCTTTGGGCACTGCCCAGCTTTTTAGGGTGCCGTCCAGCTCCAGCCGGAAATCGTAATGCAGGCGCGAGGCGTCATGCTTCTGAATGCAGAACTGCAAGGCGTGTGCGGCCTTGGTCGAGGTTTTGCCCTTACTTGCGCCGCGCCTGGCCTTTGCCTTGTCGCCCGAAGGTTCAGGCGTGGCATCGAAGTCGCGTTTGCGGTTGTATTCGTCCAGTGCCGCACTCATGGCCGATCTCCTTACTGTGATAAACAGCAGAACACGCCTGGCAAATCGAGTTCCTGGCGCGTGATAACCGGTCTTTCTGCTCGGTGCGCCCTGTTGCATGGGAGAAAATCAGCGGGCGGCATAGCCAAAGGCTTACACGAACAGAGGGGTAATGGCCGTTTACAGATTGCGTCCCGGAGCTCAATCTAGAGCCATCAACTGAAGCACAGGAAGCGCTTCAGCGGTCAAGGATGATCACCATGGCTTGGATGCTGCCGACAGGATGTTGGAATGGTTTTGATGAAAAATAACCCGCTTCGGCGGGTTTTTTATTGTCTTTTTTCCGGCTGAACGGTGCCCGCAACGGTCTTTTTGCGCTGAACTTGATGCGCCGATTCACTTCTAAGCCTGATCACTACGCTTTGAGGTCATCGTGTCGAAAATCATCACGTCCCCTGCGGCTTTCCATGAGGAGGTCGAGCAGGAAACCAGGATCTTTGCCTCTGCCAAGGAGCGTCTGGACTTCTATCGCAACGAAATTCACTTCGAAACGACCAACCTGTCCAGTCGAACCAACGCTTACCTGACCGCCCAGGCTTTTCTGGTGATTGCCTATGCCTCCAGCATGGCCAATCTGAATCCGCAGTGGGGCGTCATCTTCACCATGGTCGTGCCGGTGATGCTGGTGATCTTCGGGCTGGCCAGCTCGATCATGGCCTGGCCGGGGATCAAGGCCGCTTGCGACATCATCGATCACTGGTACTACAAGCAAAGCGGGCTGCTCAGAAGCGAACCGGTTATTGGCATGGCCTACGACGATTCGCCCTTGTTCAGCGCCTGGGAGTCCACTGACAAAGGCCACAAGACGGCGCTGCTGTTCTCAAAACGCACGCCCTGGATGTTCTTCGTGTTCTGGCTGTGTCTGGGCGTTTTTGCGGTGTTTGTGCACATCATCTATCCGTCGACCTAGTCACCTGCCAGTCGCCAATAGCCCGCATCGCAGCGGGCTTTTTGCGTTAAGGGTCAGCATTACGCTTGGGTGTAAGGCGAGGCTGCCTGAAAAAGCGCTACAGCTCGGCCCCGTGGTGGCGTATTTTAGGCTCGACACGGTTGCAGGCCTGGGCTGTCAGGCACTCCCGATAATAAAGAAGCGAGACACCGATTGATCGAGCGCCGTCAGTTCAGCGGATGCATGAAGGGCAAGAACCTTCGCTATCTGGATGAGAGCAGCAAGACACCTGCGCAACAGACGCGCACCGGCTTTCTGCTGCTTGAGCATTTTTCACTGCCGGCATTTACCCAGGCACTGGACACCCTCGTCACCGCCAACCTGTTGCGGCCCAAGTTGTTCAGCAGTCGAACGTTCGGGCTGCAGGGCAGTGAGGTCATCAGCGATCTGGGGCTGGTGATCCGTCCGGATGAGAAAATCGGCCTGCCGGTCATTCAAGAGCTGGACCTGCTGGTGATCTGTGGCGGCTATCGCACCGAGCTACACGCCAGCGATGAATTGATCGGCTTGCTCAAGGCCGCTGCCGACGCGGGAGTCGCATTGGCGGGGCTGTGGAATGGCGCTTGGTTTCTGGGAGTGGCGGGTTTGCTGGAGGGCTATCGTTGTGCGATTCATCCTGAGCATCGGCCGGCGTTGGCGGAAATCTGCAAAATCACTCACGTGACCAGCGAGCCGTTCGTGGTGGATCGGGATCGGCTCAGCGCTTCAAGCCCTTCCGGCGCATTCCACATGGCGCTGGAGTGGATCAAGGTACTGCACGACAAGGCTTTGGTTGAGGGGATCGAGGACATTCTGTCCTTTGAAGAGTCACGCTACCGGCGTATCAAGGCGTCTGCGCACCTTTCGGTCAGTGCGCCACTGCGCGAAGTAGTCAATTTGATGGACGCCAATCTGGAGGAGCCGCTGGAGATGGATCAGTTGGCGGTTTACGCCGGACGCTCGCGGCGGCAGATCGAACGGCTGTTCCGCGAGCAATTGGGCACAACGCCGCAGCGTTATTACCTGGAACTGCGCATTACAGAGGCGCGACGCCTGCTGCAACACACCGAAATGTCCCAGGTCGAGGTGCTGGTGGCGTGTGGTTTCGTGTCGCCAAGCCATTTCAGCAAATGCTACAGCTCGTACTTCGGCTACCGGCCTTCCAGGGAAAAGCGGTTGGTGGGGTAGGGGGATCGGGGGTTGTCTGATACACCGCTATCGCGACCGTCGTAACCTCCGATGGCTCCTACAGGTTCGGCGTTATTCCAGATAAACCGCGAACCTGTAGGAGTGAGCATGCTCGCGATGGCGTCGGTGAGCGTCTACCGGTAACGCGTTGCCGCGTGCCTCAGTGCGCTGCGCTCAGGGCCTTGTTCAGTTTGCTGATCAGGTCGCCTTCGTTGAAGGGCTTTTGCACCACCGAGGAGCCTTCCAGGCCGAGCACGTCGATGTCGGCGTAGCCGGTGACGAACAGCACCGGCATGTCCGGGTATTTCTGATGGACCAGCGACGCCAGCTCGCCGCCGGTCATGCCCGGCATGGCAAAGTCGGTGAGCACCAGGTCAATGCCGCCATCGAGCATTTCCATGGCCTGCAGGCCGCTGCCAGCCTGTTTCACGGCGTAACCCAGCGACTGCAGCATCTGCAAGGTCACCGAGCGCACTGCCGGGTCATCATCGACCAGCAGAATGGTTCGCGAGCCGCTTGGGCTAACCGCCTGTGCGACGCTGATTTCTTCGTCTGGCAGGGTTTCCGGTTTGCCGACGCTGGGCAGGTAAACCATGACCTTGGTGCCGACCCCCAGTTCGCTCTCGATCATGACCCCGCCGCCCGATTGCTTGGCGAAGCCAAACACCTGCGCCAGGCCCAGCCCTGAGCCTTTGCCGACATCCTTGGTGGTGTAGAACGGCTCGAAAGCACGCAGCAGCGTCTCCGCGCTCATGCCGCTGCCCGAATCGCTGATGGCGAGCACGGCGTATTTGCCTGGCTCGGGGTCCTCGGGGCGAATGGCCGGGCGGGTGATCTCGGCGTTAAACGTGGAAAAACACAACGTCCCGCCCATTTCCATGGCGTCCCGGGCATTGATGGCGAGGTTGAGAATGATCATTTCGGTCTGGGTCGGATCGCCCATGGCGTACCACAGGTCGGGAGCCAGTTCGGTATTGATCCAGATGCTGCCGCCCAAGGCTCGGGCAAGCAGGGTACCCATGTTTCTGACCGTGTCGTTGAGGCTGATGGCAGTGGGCTGCAAACGTTGGCGGCGCGAGAAAGACAGCAACTGCGCGGTCAGCTTGGCACCGCGCTCGCCCGCGTCCTTGACGTTCTGCAGGCGATTGACGGTTTTCTCCAGGGTGCCACGTTCGATATCGCGGATGGCGAAGGTGGTGCTGGTCAGGATCACCGTCAGCAAGTTGTTGAAGTCGTGGGCCACGCCAGCGGTCAGTTGCCCGACCACTTCCAGGCGCTGCATTTGCTGGAGGTCGGCTTCGATGCGTTCGCGTTCGGTGATCTGCGCACGCAAACGCTGGTTGGCCGCTGCCAGTTCATCAATGACCGCACGTTCCTCGGTGATGTCGCGGACCGCGGCGTACATCAATTCGCCTTCCGGAACGATGGTCCAGGACAGCCAGCGGTAATCACCGGAGCGGTGCTTCATGCGGTTGACGAAACGCGTGGAGATGTTACCCCGGGCGATGCTTTCCATCTCATGCACGGTGGTGCCGACGTCCGCCGGGTGAATCAATTCCCAGAGGCGCATCTGGCTGATCTGTTCGTTGGACCAGCCCAGCGTGGCCTCCCAGGCGGGGTTGAACGAGATCGGAGTCATGTCCAGGCGCAGCACCGCCAGTAGCTCCCTGGACAGCTCCCAGGTGCGGTCGCGTTCCCGGGTGCGCAACTCGATGCGCGCACCCAGGGCTTCGTTGAGTTCGACCAACTCGCGGGTGGCCTGTTTGCGCTCGGTGATGTCCTGCATGACGCCGGTAAAGCGCACGCAGCGGCCTTTTTCAAAGACCGAGCGGCCGTTGGAAAACAGCCAGCGCGACCTGCCGTTAGGCAGCAGTGCGCGGTATTCGATCTGATAGTCGCCTTCGCGGGCCAGCGCCTGTTGGAGGCGCGACTCCAGCAGCGGTCGATCATCGGGATGGCAGCGGGCCAACAGAAAGGGCAGGTCGACCTGGCTGTTCGGCAGAATTTCGTACAAGGCATTGCAGCGCTCGTCCCAGAGCATCCTGCCCAGTGCTGGCTGATACTCCCAGACGCCCATCATGGCCGCCTCGATGGCAAGCCGCGCGCGCACTTCAACTTCCTGCAGGGCGGTTTCCGCAGCTCGCCGCTTGACCCGCTCGCGCACCTCGGAGACTGCCCGTTTCACGGCTTTGGGCAGCATCTTGAGGTTTTGCTTGAGGACGTAATCCACCGCCCCCAGGCGCATCATTTCCACGGCTTGCTGCTCGCCGAAGATCCCTGAGAGGAAAATGAACGGTGTTTCCGGAGCCAGTTCCCGGGCGATTTTCAACACCTCGGCGCCTGATGAACCCGGCAGCAGGAAGTCGCAGAGCACGGCATCGAATGTCTGCTCACTCAATGCCTTGGCAGCGCCGTGGTGGTTATGTACCAGGGTTGAATCAACGTCGATACCGCTGGCCTCCAATGCCAGGAGCGTCAGCTCCGCATCGTGCGGGCTGTCTTCAATCAGGAGAATCTTGAGTTGGCTGAATGGCATTAAGTCGACTGCGCTTATCAATACAGGTCAGGAACCGGGGCGACGCTGAGCTCTGACAGAGCCGGGTGGCGGTTCGTTCAGCACCGCCCAGAAAATACCCAGGTCGGAGATGGCGCTGACGAATTCCTTGAATTCCACCGGTTTGACCACATAAGCGTTGACGCCCAGTTGGTAGGCACGGGTCAGGTCCGGCTCTTCGCGGGAGGAGGTCAGCATGACCACCGGGATGCTGCGCAGCTCTTCGGACTGGCGAATCGCGTCCAGGACCTGCAAGCCATCGACTTTAGGCAGTTTCAAGTCGAGCAGCAGCACCGCCGGATTGCCGTCCGAGCGATCGGCGTAAGCATTGCGGCGGAACAGGTAATCCAGGGCCTCGGCCCCGTCACGCATGACGATCACTTCGTTGGCCAGCTGACTGCGCTCAAGCGCCACCAGCGTCAGCTCCAGATCATGGGGATTGTCTTCGACCAGCAAGATCGGTTTAAGCATTTTGTTCTCTCCGCGCTCTCTCTTCAGGAGCTCAGGCAGTTGGAGTTAAAGGTTTGTGAGGCAGGGTAAAGGAGAAAACGGCGCCCTCGTTGAGCACACCCTTGGCCAGAACGGTCCCGCCATGACGCTCGATGATGCGTCTGACGTTGGCCAGGCCGATGCCTGTTCCTTCAAATTCTTCCATTCGATGCAGGCGCTGAAACACCCCGAACAGTTTGTCGGCATAGCGCATGTCAAAGCCCACGCCGTTGTCGCGCACGCTGACGGTCACCCCGTCGTCATGCTCCAGCGCATCGATTTCGATCACGGCAACGGCTTCGTTGCGGGTGTATTTGATGGCGTTGGCCAGCAGGTTACGCATGGCCAGGTGCAAGAAGGCCGGGTCGCCGATGATGATGGGAAGCTCGCGAACCACCCACTCGATGGTCCGGCCTTGGTAATCGGGGAGCATTTCCCGTTTGATCGAATCGACCATGGCGGTGAGGTTGACTTCCGACTGGCGCATGGCCGAGCGGCCCATCTGTGAAAAGCTCAAAAGGTTATCGACCAGGGTGCCGGCAAACTTGGCCGATTCACCGATGGTGCCCAGGAACCGTTGCCCGCGCTCGGACAGGTTGCCCTGTTCCATGTCGCTGAGCAGCTCGGCGTAACCGGCAATGTGGCGCAGCGGTGCGCGCAAGTCGTGTGAAACGCTGTAGGAGAATGCTTCAAGCTCCTTGTTGCTGCGCTTGAGTTCCGTGGCCAGCTGGGCCATTTCTTCGGCTTTGCGCAGCACGATGCCGAGCACCGCCAGACGCAACTCGGCGACGCCTTCCAGCTCGGTCTCCTGCCAAGGCGTGGAAAACCCTTCAACCGTCTGCTTCCAGCGTTCGAAACTTTGTCTGGGGCTCAGAGAACCGCTCGGATCAATGGCCTTTTCAGGTCGGCCCGCCCAGTTGACGACCAGCGTCTGCTCGGGCTTGAACCAGATCAGGTAGTTGGAATGCAGTTCTGAAATGGACACCGCGAGCGCGCCACTCACCGATTTCGCCAGCACGGGTAATTCAGCGACGTCCCGCCCGATATTATCGGTGTGGAAAATCTCGCCATTGTCACGCTCAGCCAGCCAGGCAGCCAGCGCGCGGACCTGCTTTTCCGGTGGAGTCTGGCCAAACAGGTCGCACTCGTCATCGGACACCACGGCCGCGCCGCTGGCGCCGACAAAGCGGATGAAGGTATCAGGCAGGGACTTGAGGCCCTTGAATACGCTGTCGTGGTCGGCCATGGCGGCAAGCATGTGCACGATGTCTTTGCGCAGGCCCAGCATGCGCTGGTTGCGCAGGTGCGCTTCCTTGGTTTCGACCTGCAGCGACAACACCCGGCCGAGCAATTCACAGGCCGAGCGGGTCTGAAAGCTGACCGGGTGCGGCGTCTGGTTGTGGCAGGAAATCAGGCCCCACAGCTGGCCGTCGACCACGATCGAGATCGACATCGACGCACCGGTGCCCATGTTGCGCATGTACTGCAGATGCACCGGCGAAACACTGCGCAACGTGGCGTAGCTCAGGTCGAGCGGCTGCCCGGTCGACGGGTTGTTCGCGGGGATGATCGGCGACGCAACGTAATACGCGTCGGCAATGATCCGGATCCGGTTGGCGCAATACAGCTCGCGGGCCTGACGGGGGATGTCCGAGGCCGGGAAGCACAGGCCCAGGTAACTCGGGTAGCCGGGATCCGCCGCTTCGGCGTTGACGATGCCGTTGCCGTCCCGGTCGAAGCGGTAAGCATTCACCCGGCCAAAGCCGGTCAGGCGCTTGATGAAGCGCACGGAGCGATCACACAGCTCATCGACGGTTTCTTCTTCGCGCATCTGGCTGATGAACGAACGCACCAGTGGATACAACTTGCCATGGGCTGTGGCGGTATCGCTGGCGGGCTCGAATTCGGCAATCAACAGGCCGTCGTGGCGGTGCAGCATCATGGCGACCGGCTGAGCAGCGCGTGCACCTTTGATGAACGTCACATCGCCGACGTGAAAAGGCTGAGCTTCTTCTTCCTCAAGCTCGCCAAGCTCGGCCACCGACGCCGAGCCATTTTTGACCAGCGAGTCCAGCGTGCAGCCGAGCAAGGCACTGGCCTCGACATCCAGCCATTGGGTGATGTTTTCGCTGATCTGCACAATCGTCATCGAGGGTTCTTCGATGACGATCAGGAAACCTTGGGGCTGAATGCTGCCTGGGATACGGATCGGTTCGCGAGCGCAGTTATCGATGGCCGCTTGCAGCGATGCCTGAGTGTCAGTAGCAGTCAAAACTTCCCCCTATGAGCTTTTGAGACGGGTGGACGCGCGCTCAGGTGATGAGCTGACAAGCGTCGAATGGCATTCGTCCCGAAAAATCCGCTGACACAGTATCAAATTATGGGAAAGCAAACTGCCACCGTTAGGCTGATAGGTACTTGATTGGGGTAATTCAGAGGCGAGTTGCTGGCGTTCACAGCTTCGCGGCAGGGCTTCTAGCGCAAACTCCATGAGACACCCACATACAGCCCCAGCCCTTCACCCGGCGTTGAGCGCGCCGCATCGACGCCTTTGTCGTCGTAGCCCGGCGTGACCGTGGCCGCGAAGTGCTTGTTGGTCAGATTGCGCAGGTTCAACCAGGTTTGCCAATCATCCTTGGGGGCGTTGTAGCCAAGCGTGGCGCCAAATAGCGCGTACGGGTCAGCGTAATAACTGTTGGCGTAATCCACCGCGGCCCTGGATACCAGTTGCGTATCCACTGCTGCGAAGAAACCCTGGGGCCATTCGTAGCGCAGTTCGCCCTGGTAGTAGTGCATCGGCAGCCCCGGCAGGCGGTTGTCGCCGAATCGATCGTCGTCGCGGTAGTGGAAGTCACTGAAGGTGTAAGCCTGACGCAGGCTCAGTTCGCCGCCCTGATGGGACCACAGGCTGCTTTGCAGACTGGCCTCCACGCCCTGATGCACGGTAGGGCTGGCATTGAGCTCAAACGGAGTGGTGGCGTTGGCGTCCGGCAATACCGACAGCAATTCATGACGGACCTGCGCGTAGTACCAGGCCAGGCTCCATTGACCCAGCGCACTGTCGCCACGACCACCGATTTCCAGGGTAGTCGCGGTCTGGTTTTGCAGTTTGACCGGCACGCGCTGGGCACCGGTTGCCACGCCACTGCCCGCCGGGAAGAGCTGGTTGGAGCTATAGATCAGCGACCAGGGGTGTGGCCCTTCCACCGAGCGACTCAGGTTGCCGAACAGCTGCACATCAGGCGTCAGCTGATAACGCAGGCCCAGACGCGGCGCGTAATCCCAGTCGCCGAGGCTGGTCTTGCCGCCGTCGTCGGGGTAAGTCACGGCACTTTCCCGGCGGGTGTAGAGGGCCGCCAGCCCGGTGGTCAGCCACAGATCATCGGCGAGCTGCAGATCATTGCCGACATGCAGGACAGTGTCCGAACCCTGGTAGGTGAAATCGCGGATTCGCGTGCCCGGTGCGTACCGGGCCGTGTTCCCTGTGGGGATCCGCACGAATTCGCTGGCACCGGCATTGGGCAAGTGTTTGGTTACGCGCAAGCCCAGGGTGCTGTTGCTTTCGAGGCCCCAGAGGGTGTCGCGACGTTTGTAGTCCACCGTTCCGCTGACATCGGTGTACGCGACGCGCAGGCGGTTGGGCCCTTCGCGCAGGTCCATGGGGTAGTCGTGGTAGGCCAGACCCGTCTGCAGGCTTGAGTCGTCGTCGATGTACCAGGTGGTCTTGTTGCCAATGAAGGTGCTGCCCGGCTGATCGCGGTTGTAGTCCCGTGCCACATAGGTGGGGTTGGCAGCCTTTGGGTCGTGCTCGATGGACTGCCGGGTGACGCGTCCGGCCAGCTCGTTGTCGGTTTCCCGGTGGCGGATATAAAAGCGGGTCTCCAGATTCGGGCTGAAGCGATAGCCAAAGTTGGCGATCACGCCCTGACTTTGACTGGACGTGTGGTCCTGATAACCGTCCGATTTTGCGTCGGTCATGGACAGGTAATAGTCGAAGTCGCCCAACACCTGGCCGGAACTGACCTGACGTTGCTGATACCCGTGGCTGCCCATGGCATAGCGCACCTGCAGCAACGGCGCGTCATAACCGGTGTGGCTGACGTAATTGATGGCGCCGCCCAGGGCCAGCGCGCCGCGATCAAACCCATTGGCGCCGCGCAGCACCTGCACATGATCGACCCACAGAGGTTCGAGCAATTCGTAGGGCGTACCGCCCGGGCCGGTGAGGGGCAGGCCGTCGAGCATGGTGTACAGCCCCGAGGCGTGGGCGCCTGGCGCACGGTTGATGCCGGAGCCGCGAATCGAAATCTTCACGCCTTCGTTGCCGGCTGACTGGGCGTAAATGCCCGGCTGATAGGCCAGGACATCCTGATTGGAGGCCGCGCGGCCTTGCAGCACGCGGCGCATGTCGACGACATTGCTGCCGCCGGGGACTTTCGCCAGTTCGGCCTTGGCATCTTCCTGCGTCTGGTCTTCGCCGCTCAGCGCCTGATCCTTAATGATCACTTGCCCCAGTTCGATGCCGGCGGCTTCGGCCATGGCGGGACAGACAAGCGCCAGGCCCAGCAAGGCCGCAGGAAGGGAGTGGGGTGATGGCATCAAAAACGCTCCAGGCGTGAAAAACAGACAATGAGAACTGCGACGTCATGAATAACCAAGTAAGCACATGGCCGCTTTGCGATTCATGTCTGCCGACGTGCAACTAATCGGGCGAGCCATAACGACAGGGCGAAGGCCATCAGTGCCATGGCGGTGAGGGCGTGGATCATCGCTTCGCTGCCCCATTCAGAGATCAGGTAACCGCACGCCACGGGCGCTGCCGCCTGGGCGAGCAGCGCGGGCCTGGCCATGCGCCCGGAGATCATCGCGTAATCGGCCTGATCAACCACCGCCAGCGGCAAGGTGCTTTTGACGATGGCACGCAAGCCGTTGCCGGCCCCGTAAAACACCAGTCCCCAGGCCACCATGCCGGGGGCGAAATCCACCAGCAACAGCCCCAGCGCCGTCATGCCGCTGGACAGCAAGGCGGTCAACATCGGGGTGTTGCGCTTGAACAGCAGATCGAACACCCGACACAGCACCGACGCCGGGCCGATCAGGGCTGCCAGCCCGATGGCCGAGGCCAGGCTGTGGCCGCGAGCCTGCAAGACTGTGAGCAGCACAATGGACAGGCAAGTCATCAGCGCAGCGGCGATGGCGAACAGAGCGGTCATGGACCAGTAGATCGACGGCTCCAGGGCCGTGCCGCTGCCGGAAACGGCGCGGCCCCTGCTGACCGCAGGTACGTGGGCTTCCAGGGCGTAACGGTACAGCGGGAAAAGCGTGACCAGCACGACACCGCCAAACACTGCGCAGGTCATCCGCCAGCCCATTAGGTGTTCCATCACGGCCAGAAGTGGCCAGATGACGGTGGTGCAGAATCCGGAAATCAGAGTGATCCCGACAATGATCGGGCGCGCCTGCAGGCCGTAGGTCGAGCCCAGCGAAGTGAACAGCGCGTCGTACAGTCCGGTGGCCATGGCCATGCCGATGATCACCCAGGCGAACAGGAAAACCGGCAGCGACGGCGCAACCGCCATCAGGCCCAGGCCGGCCGCCAGGATCAAACCGTGCGCGCCCAGCACCTTGCGCCCGCCGAGACGCCCAATAAGCCGACCGCACAACGGCGATAACAGGCTGGCCACCAGCAAGCCGATGGACGCCGCGCCCAGCACCCATTGGTGCGGCCAGCCGGTGTCAGCCGCAATCGGGTCAGCCAATACGCCCAGCAGGTAAAACGAGCCACCCCAAGACAGGATTTGCAGCAGCCCCAGCAACGCGATTTTGCCCTTTCCGGGGCGGCGGGGCAGGGTGTCGATAGTCAATCGAGGTCCTTAGCGTCAAGCAGTCGGGGTCAACGGCCGGGAGGCAGGCGTCAAAGAGCCGCATGCTAGCAGGCTTGCGGCTGCTCGTTACAGAATCAGTCGCGCAAATTCCGCACCAGGGAGTCGGCGCTGATCTCGGCAATGCTCTTGGCCCCGGTGAGAACCATGGCGACGCGCATTTCCTTCTCGATCAGCCCGAGCAGATTGCTGACCCCTGCGCCACCGGCCGCCGCCAACGCGTAAATGAACGCTCGGCCGAGCAGCACGCTGTCGGCGCCCAGGGCAATCATCCGCACCACGTCCAGGCCGCTGCGAATGCCGGAGTCCGCCAGGATCGCCAGATCCCCTTTGACCGCGTCGGCTATCGCGGGCAACGCCCTGGCGCTGGAGAGCACGCCGTCCAGCTGACGCCCGCCATGGTTGGAGACGACGATTCCGTCCGCGCCGAAGCTCACTGCATCCCGCGCGTCATCGGGGTCAAGGATACCCTTGATGACCATCGGGCCTTGCCAGAAGTCGCGGATCCACTCCAGGTCCTTCCAGGATATCGACGGATCGAAGTTGCTGCCCAGCCAGCCGATATAATCTGCCAGGCCGGTGGGGCTGCCGCGATACGCGGAGATATTGCCCAGGTCGTGGGGCCGACCGTTGAGTCCCACATCCCATGCCCAGCCGGGGTGAGTGAAAGCCTGCAGCATGCGCCGGAACGCGGCGTTGGCACCGCTCATGCCTGAGTGAGCGTCGCGATAGCGGGCGCCGGGGACAGGCATGTCCACCGTGAAGATCAGCGTCGTGACCCCCGCAGCCCTGGCGCGCTCCAGTGCGTTTTTCATGAAGCCGCGATCGCGCAGCACATACAGCTGAAACCACATCGGCCGGTTGATTGCCGGAGCCACCTCCTCGATCGGGCACACCGACACCGTCGACAGGATGAACGGAATGCCACTGGCGTCGGCGGCCTTGGCAGCCTGCACTTCGCCGCGTCGGGCGAACATCCCGGTCAGGCCCACCGGAGCCAGTGCCACGGGCATGGCCAGCTTTTCGCCAAACAGCTGAGTCTCCAGGCTCAGCTCGGACATGTTGCGCAGCACCCGCTGGCGCAACGCGATGTCGGCCAAGTCTTCGACGTTGCGGCGCAAGGTGTGCTCGGCGTAGGCGCCGCCGTCGATGTAGTGAAACAGGAAGGGCGGAAGTTTGCGCTGCGCGGCGGCACGGTAATCGGTGGAGGCAGAGATGATCATGGGCGTCGTTCTCTTCTGGGAGTCCAGGAAGGCTAGCCTGACAACGGATTGTAAATTGGTCAGACCAATTATTATTATGGGTAAGCCAGAGTAAAAGCCCCGCCGCATCGTGTCAATTTGCCCACGGCACGCACCGGTTCTTACCAGCCTTGGGCGCATTGATAATCGGTTGGAATGATTGCCAGTCACTGGAGTCAATCGGCTATAACCTCCAGGAGTTCGCCATGTCCATCGCCACTGATACCGTTGATTACCTGCGCCAGAATGACTTGCTGTTGACCACCGCTGAATCCTGCACAGCGGGCAAGATCGTCATGCTGCTCTCCGAGGTGGAAGGCAGCGGTCAACTGATCGAAAGTGGTTACGTGGTTTATTCACCCGAAGCCAAACAGCGGTTGTTGAGGGTCAGTGCCCAGACCATCGAGACCTTCAATCTGACCAGCTGCGAAGTGGCGCGAGAGATGGCCTTGGGCGCTTTGTACGACAGCTCTGCCAACGTTGCCGTGGCGACCACCGGCATTCTCGGCCCTGAGGACGTCGACGGCATTCCCGCAGGCACCATCTGTTTCGCCTGGGGTTTCCAGACCGGGGGAATTCGACGTTTGTTCAGTGACACCCATCGCTTCCACGGCAGCCGTCGTGACGTCCAGCAGCAGGCCGCTGAGTACGCCCTGACGCAGCTGCCGCATTTTCATCGTCGGGCGTTATCGACACCAGAGTGAGCACGTCCAGGCTTGACGCCTGGGTGCCCGGCGAGACTTATGGCGCCGTCGTTCACAGCGCCAGAGCGCGACCTGCTCAAGTCATGGGTAAAACTATCCGCACTTTCAGTCCGCCATCCCGACGGTTGTGCAAGGTCAGCGAGCCTCCGTGTTCAAAAATCGCGGCTCGGGCGCCAGGCAGGCCCAGCCCTACGCCGCCGGTGTGTTTGTTGCGCGAGCCCTCGATGCGGAAGAAGGGGGTGAAGACCTGTTCCTGGTACTGATCGGCAATGCCCGGGCCGCGGTCCAGCACTTGGATCTGGACGCGATCAGCTTCAGCCTGCAAGCGAAGCGCCGGTTCGCCGCCGTATTTGATGGCGTTGTCCACCAGATTGGTCAGCGCCCGTTTAAGGCCAACCGGTCGCCCGATATAAACCAGGCGAGCAGGGCCTTCGAAGTGCACCTCGGTACCGGCGTCTTTGAAATCATCGACCACGGTCAGCAGCAGTTCGGCCAGGTCAAACGCGGTGGCCGGTTCCAGTCGCGCATCATCGCGAAAGAAGTCCAGCGCTGAATTGACCATGCTCTGCATCTCGTCCACATCCCGGAACAGCTTGGCCTGTTGGTCGAGATCATCGATGAACTCGCCCCGCAGCCGCATGCGAGTCAACGGGGCGCGCAGGTCGTGAGAGATCGCCGCGAGCATTTGCGTGCGGTCATTGAGGAAGTGCTGGATCTGCGCCTGCATGGCATTGAACGCCCGTATCGCCTGGCGGATTTCATGGGGGCCGAGGACCGGGATCGGCGGGGCGCGAAAGTCCTTGCCGAAACGCCTGGCACCCTCGGCAAAGCGCTCCAGCGGTGTGGCCAGATGGCGAGTAGCGATCACCGCCACAACGACCGTTGACAGCAGGGCCAGGACAATCACGATCAGATTGCGTTTGAAAGGATCAAGCCCCCATTCACGGGTCGGCACCGAGAACTGCACCCAGGATTGATCCGCCAGCTGGATCATCAAGGTGTAAGGCCGCTCAACCCGCTCGGCACCCCAGTCGGCCGGCTCGTAGGCCTCAATTGACGCGGTCGGCATTCGCAGCAAGTCGCGCAGCAAGCGCTGACCGTCATTGAAGCCAGGTTCATTGCTGAAGGGCAGGTGAGCCTCTTCATGGCGGCGCAACCACAGCACATTGAAGACGTCATCGGTGACTGCGGCAGTGATGGCAGGCCTTTGTTGCACAGGGGATGCGTTAATGATCCGGGTGATGCTGGCGACTCTTTCCATCAGACCGGTTTCCAGTATCGGTGGCCGCGCCCAGACGCCCGCCAGCAGACTGAAAACGCCGTACAGCAGCAGCGAGGTCAACATTGCCGCCATGGTGGTCAGGGCAATCCAGCGCGCCACCGTGTCGTGTGGCCGCTGGAACCGGGCCCTCAAGCTGGCTGAAACTTTCATCGTCTCATCACGCTGGGGCTGAACAGATAACCGCCGTTACGGATGGTGCGAATCATCGGCTCGGCGTGAAGATCCCCTTCAAGCTTGCGTCGCAGCCGACTGACTTGTACATCGATGCTGCGATCGAAAGCGTCGTAAGCCTCGCCACGGGCCAGGTCCAGCAACTGCTGGCGGGTCAGCACACGACGTGGATGCTCGGCGAATACCAGCAGCAATTCGAATTCACCCGTGGACAGCGGGATCATGACTTTCTCGGGCGAGCGCAGTTCACGACGGGTGACATCCAGCTGCCAGTCGGCGAACTCCAGAACGGTGCGCGAAGGCTCCGGGGACGGCGCAACCGCTTCGCCGGTGCGCCTGAGCACCGCGCGAACTCTGGCCAGCAACTCTCGGGCATCGAAAGGCTTGGTCAGGTAGTCATCGGCGCCCAGTTCCAGCCCCACCACCCGGTCGCTCAGCTCACCCATGGCGGTCAGCATGATGACCGCGATCGAATGCCTGGCGCGCAATTGCTGGCAGAGCACCAGGCCGCTGTCGCCGGGCAGCATCACGTCTAGGATGACCAGGTCCGGCAAGCGCAGCTCCAGCGCCCGCCACAGCGACGGACCATCGATGGCGCTGGCCACGCTGTAGCCGTGCTGCTCAAGAAATTTCTGCAAGAGGGCGAGGACTTCAACATCGTCGTCGACCAGTAATAAATGGCTCACTAAGGGCTCACTGGCGCAATGGATTTGCAGTGCGTATCTAAAATCATTCCGGGCGCTGCGTCATATATTTCAACTCGGCAATAAAGCGACCAGCACGCAACAAAGCGGAAATCTTCAGGCAAACAAGCGCAGGCAGGATCGTCACCAATCCTTGTCGAGATCCCCTTGCATGCTCACTATCAAACGCGTTACGCCTGTTGTTCGTTTCACGATTGCCGGTTTTGTGGTGGTCATTGCCAGTGGCTGTGCCAGCCCGCCTGCCACGCCCGCTTACCCTTGCGAATTACCCAGCGTTCAAGACCCGGCAGAGCCGGTCAATCGGGGTATTTTTGCGTTCAATCGTACCGTCGACGATTACGCCCTGGCACCGGTCGCCCGTGGCTATCGTCATCTGCCCGAGTTTTTCCAGGCCGGGGTTCACAACTTCGTCGGTAACTTCGGCGAGCCCAAGGTTTTTATCAACGACCTGCTGCAAGGCAACGGGCAACGCTCGGTGAACACCTTCGGGCGCTTCGTGATCAACACCACGGTGGGGATCGTCGGCTTGATCGATGTCTCGGGAAAGATGGGCATCGCCCGGCACAAAGCCGACTTCGGGCAGACCTTTGGCGTGTGGAATATTGCCAACGGGCCAATCGTCGAACTGCCGCTATTGGGCACCGGCAACTTGCGGGATGCTGCAGGCAAAGTGCTGAGTTTTGCCGTCGACCCGTTGGGCAGCAATAGCGACACCGTTCAGACGCTCGGCACCCTGAACACCGTAGGCGGCATCGTCGATGGTCGCGCCGAAGCCTTGCCGTTCACGGATCAACTGCGCACCCAACCGGATTATTACCTGGCGTTGCGCGACAGCATCGCCCAGCGCCGCGCCGATTTTGTGCTTGAAGGCAAAGCAGGCCGGGTTGCGGCCTATCCCTCCACCTGCGTGAAAGGTGAACCCGATGACGAGTGAAAAACAGGCGTTGGTACTGCACCGGCGGACACGCAAGACCAGCCCGGTTTCGCTGCACTGCCGGGAAATCGAGCTGAGCCTGGATACCGATGGCCGCCACCTTGTGCTCAGCCGTTACCTGGAGCTGTACGGCGATGAACACAGCGCATGGAGTGCGGCCGAGCATCACCGTATCCCGCTGGCCAGCCTGATCCGCTGGATGATCAGCCATGGGGAGCGGGCGGCAGGTCAGGGCAGTGGGCACCCTGGTTGATCGGCCGGAGCGGTCTGCCGACTGGCAAAACGGGCGATGTCCAGGTTTCGCCTCGTGAAGCGCCGATCGGCCTGCCTCCTTGTGTTTATTCAGAAGCGCGATGACCATGGGCACCCTCAACCTGCCTGTTGCAGCCGCACGCGGCCTGCCGGGGCGGGATGTCATTCAGCTGCCGACGGCGCATTGATCAGAGGAAACAAACATGTCACGGGTTGTTGTCTGGGGTTTGGTGCTGGCCGTAAGCCTGGGTTTCTGGATCGCCGTTTCGATGATCACAGGCACCCGGGAGCCCTGGGACGCCGCTGGCTTCTGGACGATCATCTACCCGGCGGGGCTCGTTTTATCGGCCGTCCTGGGGCTTATCCCGACCAGGCTTCAGTGGGCAGTAGGCGCTGTGGTCATGTTCGCCCAGGTCCCTGTGGTCATGCTTGCTTCGGAAGCTTCCGGACTGCTGGCCGCCGGGATTGTCTACGCGGCCATTCTTTCCATTCCGGCGATCATTCTGTCCTGGTTCAGCGGCAGGGCGCGACGTCGCTTGAGCAGCCATGGCTCACTCAAACCGCCAGCATCACCGACATCACAATCGGTAGAGTGAGCGCCGCGAGCAAGGTCTGCACGGCAATGATATTGGACATCAACGCCGCATCGCCGCCCAGTTGTCTGGCCATCACGTAGGACGAGGACGCGGTGGGCAGGGCCTGAAAAATCACTGCAACCGCAGCAGCATTTCCGCTAAAGCCGATAGCGCGGCAAGCGGCATAGGTCACGAGTGGCATGATCAGAAACTTGAATAGCGAGGCTGAGACGATGGGTCCGATCTGCACATGAACGGCGCGCACGCTCAGCGCGGCACCGACACATAGCAGGCCAAGAGGCAGCGCGGCCTGGCCGAGGGATTTGAGCATCGGCGCAAGGTAACCCGGCAACGTCAGGCCGCTGAGGTGCGCCAGGGTTCCGGCCAGGCACGACAGCAGCAGCGGGTTACTGGCGATGGATTTGGCAACTGAGCGCAAAGAGCTGCCCGCATCGGTGCATCTGGCGAACACCAGAACGCACAGGATGTTCACCGTGGGGACGATGATCGCGTTTGCCACGGCAGCCATCGCCACCCCTGACGTCCCGAACAGGCCTGCGGCGAGGGTGACACCTATAAAGTTGTTAAACCGTATGCCGCCTTGAAACACCGAGGTAAAGGCCGGCCCGTTCTGCGCCAGACGATTGCGCAACGCATACAGCAACACGGCGCTGACCCCGGTTGATAACAGCAGAACCAGCGCCATCTGCTGAATCGGCACATCGTTCATGTCCGCGGTTGCCAGGCTGTAGAAAAACAACGCGGGCAACAGAATGTAATAACCGATGCGCTCGGCCCCTTGCCAGTAGCTCTCTGCGACGAAACCTCTGGCCTTGAGTGCATAGCCCAGGGCGATCAACAGGAAAACCGGAAAAATAGTGACAAGTACCAGTTCGATCATGGGCGTGTGCTCTCGATGCATTCCACCATTCTTTTACAGCCCTCGATCAGCAGCGTTTTCTCGGTCGCAAACGACAGACGCAACGCATCCGGCACGCCAAACGCAGAACCCGGCACCACCGCCACGCAGTAGTCATCAAGCAAGCGGTCGGCAATCAGGTCGCCATTACATTGCTGGCCGAGCAGTCTGGGGAACAGGTAAAACGCGCCGTCCGGAGGATTGACGCTCAACAGGTCCGTCTTCTGCAGTATCGATAGCGCCGCATCCCGGCGTTCGCGATAGATTTCATTGCGTTGCCTGAGGCACTGCTGGGGCCCGTTCAATGCCGCCGCAGCGGCTATCTGGCTGAGACTGGCGGTCTGTGTGCAGTTTTGCGACTGGATGGCAATCATGTTTTTGATCAGCGCCCGAGGCCCGGCACCCCAGCCCACTCGCCATCCGGTCATGGCATAGGCCTTGGAGACGCCGTCGACCGTGAGGATTCGTTCCTTGAGCGCGGGCACCACGCCGCACAGCGCCTGAAACGCCTGGTGTTCACCGTCGAAGCGAATGTGCGAGTAGATATCGTCGGACATGATCAACACGTGCGGATGCTGCAACAGCACCTGGCCGAGGGCGACAAGTTCTGACGCGCTGTACAGCACCCCGCTGGGGTTGCCGGGGGCGTTGATGATCAGCCAGCGGGTACGGGGAGTGATCGCGGCCTGCAACTGTTCGGGTTGCAGGCGCATGCGGTTCTGCACGGCGCAGTCGATGATCACCGGTTGGCCTGCGCACGCCCGAACCATGTCCGGGTAAGACGCCCAGTAAGGCGCGGGAATGATGACTTCGTCGCCAGGCTCGATGGAGGCCAGGAAGGCGTTGAAGATGATTTGCTTGGCACCACAGCCCACTGTTATTTCGTCATCGTCATAGGCCAGTTGCCGATCCCGTGCACAGGCATTGCGGATGGCGCTGCGCAGCTCTGGCAAACCGTTGGCGGGCGAATAGCCCAGCCTGCGGCTGTCCAGCGCAGCGTGTGCAGTGTCAATGACGTGGGGTGGAGCATCAAAATCCGGCTCGCCGAGCGTCAGGTCGATGATCGGCTGCCCGGCGGCTTTCAAATCGGCTGCACGCCTGGCCATCAGCAGGATAGGGGACGGCGGAGGAAGGACGATACTCATCGGTTGGGATGCCTGGTCTGGAATGAGCACAGGGTAGGGGGTCGCTCCGACAATTAAAAACGTTATGTTTTCAACTGACCGATGAGAAAAATCAAACGGTGCGCAGCGCCTGGGACAGCACGCTGGTGAGGTGCTGGCGGCTGTTTTTCTGATGTTCCAGCAGGACAATCCGGCGCACGATCTGCGGATCGCCAAAGGGCAGCAGCGTCACATCCTGCAGCCGCTGCACATCGTCATCGGATAACGGCACCACTGCGACGCCCAGCCCGCGCGATGCCATGCGCGACAGGGCTTCCTGGCTATCGAGCTCCATCTCCTCGGTGACGCGGATCCCCATGCGACCCAGTTCCTGCTCGATTACCCGGCCAGCCCAGGCGCGTTTATCGAAACGCAGGAACGGCTGACCTTCCAGCAGCTCCATCAGGCTTGCGCCTTTGAGGTGCTGTGCAGCAACCGCCCAGAACAGGTCTTGATACAGCGGGGTGATGGTCAGGCTGGAGGGGAATGGCTTGACCGGCTCGGTGGTAATCGCGGCGTCCAGTTCGCCTTCCTGAACCTTTCGTGCCAGCTCCGAAGACATGCCGGACACCACGCTGATATGCAGTTTGGGATGATGGTTCTTGATCCACACCAAGGCATCGGGCAACGCGCCTGCCAGCGCCGTCTGGATCGCGCCGATCTTCAACCTGCCGCTCAGCCCCGGGCCGACATAGAGCCGATTGGACAGGTCGTCGTACTGCGCGAGTATGATTTCCGCCTGCGCCAACGCGAGCTGCCCGGCCTCGGTCAACGTCACCTGACGTCGACTGCGGTCAAACAGGGTGACGCGCAGCTCGTCTTCCAGTGATTTGATTTGCAGGCTGATGGCCGACGGCGTGATGTTTACATGCCCGGCCGCCTTGACAAAGTTGCCGTGCCTGGCGATGGCGACGAACGAGCGGAGTGCCTTCAACGACATGCAGATTCCTTATTGAACGGGCGCTCGGTCTGGGGCCGGTGCGAGCATAGCTGCTTATGTCAGGAAATACCGGTTTAGGCAACGGGGGGCCGGCGCGGCATTGTGATTAGTGGCGTATAACGACTGCAGATTGACCTTCAATATTGCAATAAAAAAAAGCCCGTTTATCCATGGGCTGTCGCACTAAGCTGGCGCGGTAATAGTGATCCTGCGGCGAACTGTCGCAGTTGGGCGGGGCGCTCAGCCAATGTTAGGATCCGTACGCCAATTCGGGGTGCAGTCATTAATAGTCATGGGGTGCAGGTGTGAAGTATCTAATTATTGCGGTTGTCTGTTTATTGCCCATGACGGTGGCGGCTGCGCAGGACCCGGAAGCGGTGTTCAATCGTTCGTGCGGAATATGCCATAACGGCCAAGTGCATACAGCACCTCAAAAAGGCGATATCCAGGCCTGGACGCCACGCATGGAACAAGGGATGGATGTCCTTGTAGAACGGGTCATTTCCGGATATGGCGTCATGCCGCCACGGGGTCTTTGCATGCAGTGTACGCCTGAGGATTACAAGGCAGTGATCGAGTGGATGGTCAAATGACCATCGTTCTGATTGTTGCGCAGACGCCTGCCTCTGGTATGCAACGGCCATGATTGCGCGTTTCGCCTAATAGTCCTGTCAACAAATGGCATCGTGAATCATATGTAATATTTTGTATTCTTTAGTTGTGTTCACGATCGGTACTTTAATTATCGGCGTGGCGTAAAACGTCGATGTTTTGTCACTTGCCCGGCGTCTGCCTGATTTAGCCTGAGATGCTAATAACTCACTGAACCCGGAGTGGATGCTATGTCGAGGCGTGTAAGCAGTACGATGCAGTTTGACGCCAGAATGGATCTCGGTTTTAGCGGCGACATTCTGCTATTGCTTGACCGGGTGGAAGATGATTCTCGGCAAGCTGGCCACTGCCGGCTAAAACAGGCCGGACCGGCAAACGGCTGGGTGATCGAGTGCGTATGGCAAGATCAACCTGCGATGCAGGCTCATTTTGTATCGCAGCCCCTGCAGGACCTGATCAGGTTGCTGAGCACGCGTGCCAAGCGGATTGTGTTCAGTGTCAGTGAATGCATCAGAAGTCAACAATGATCCCGGCGTACAACGCACGTCACCCGGTGCGCCCTGTCGTCGGCACACGCCTCTTGGGAGCGTGCGCTTGACGACTGGGGCGGGATGAGATGCTCACGCGCGCTTGGGCAATTTCCAGTTCGGGCGGATGAAGTGGCAGGTGTAACCGTTGGGGATGCGTTCCAGATAGTCCTGGTGTTCCGGTTCGGCTTCCCAGAACGGCCCGGCCGGTTCGATTTCAGTGACTACGCGGCCTGGCCACAAGCCCGAGGCGTCGACGTCGGCGGCGGTGTCTTCGGCCACATCACGCTGCTGCTCGCTGAGGTAATAGATCGCCGAGCGATAGCTTGGACCCAGGTCATTGCCCTGACGATTGGCGGTGCTAGGGTCGTGAATCTGGAAAAAGAACTCGAGGATCTGCCGGTAACTGATGACGGCAGGGTCGAAGGTGATCTCGATGGCTTCGGCGTGGTTGCCGTGGTTACGGTAAGTGGCATTGGGCACCTCGCCGCCGGTGTAGCCGACCCGCGTGTCCAGCACGCCGGGGTAGCGTCGCAACAGGTCCTGCATGCCCCAGAAGCATCCGCCGGCAAGAATGGCGGTTTCGGTTTGGCTGGTCATATTCTGTCTTTCCCCTAAGGTACGTAAGGAACGTTGGGTGTAGCCCTGTTATGAGGGCGCGCCGACCAATTCCAAGACCAGGCGCACCATTCAGCCATGCGCTTGCGCTGAAACCTGGGGTCTATGCGATCCGTAGCGGCTTTAGCCGTGATGGATACATCGGATGTACTGGCCCCTCGCGCTGAAGCCGCTCCTAAGGATTCCCGATTGTTCTCGAAGGGGCGGTTTCAGCCGCCATCTGTCGATCATGGCGCCGGCTGACCTCTGGGTCTCAATGTTCCATCGCGCTGACAAGGCGTTATTTGGCGAACAGTTGGCTCATGTCCTTGAACGCCTTGAACTCCAGTGCGTTGCCGCACGGGTCAAACAGGAACATGGTGGCTTGCTCGCCGACCTGGCCTTTGAAGCGAATGTAGGGTTCGATCACGAACTGGGTTTCGCGCGCTCTGAGACGTTCAGCCAGGGCTTCCCATTGCGCCCACTCCAGAATGATCCCGAAATGCGGGACCGGCACGTTGTGACCGTCGACCGCGTTGCTGTGCACGCTTTCCTGGGACGCGGTCTTGGGGTGTTCGTGGATGACCAGTTGATGGCCGTAGAAATCGAAGTCGACCCATTGCTCACTGGAACGACCTTCAGCGAGGCCGAATACCTCACCGTAGAAGTGCCGTGTGGCGGCCAGGTCGTAAACGGGAATTGCCAGATGGAAAGGGGAAAGGCTCACGGTGATTTCCTGTTGTCGGTTTTGGTCTGGATCAATTCTTCACCAGAACCTCAATCGGTTAAAGCGGAAATTCTGTGTTCTGAGCACGAATAATTTCGATGCTCGGGAGGCTGATTTCTGAATTCGCACCATAATTGTTCATGTTGCACGCGCACTGCCCATTCTCAGGCACCGAGCAGTGGCTTGCCTATCGCCTCCAGCAGGCAGCTGCGGAAAATAGTGAACAGCGGCGAATGCTTCTGGCTGTATTTCGAAAGCAGGACAATTTCCCGGGAAAAGCCGAACTTGCCCAGCTCCAGCACCCTGAGGTCACCGATGTGCTCCAGCCACAGGCCTGCCCTGGGCACCAGCGAAACGCCCAGGCCGCTGCGGACCATCTTGACGATGGCGTCCAGTTCATCCAGCTCCAGTGCCTGCTGCACATGGACTTTGTGCTGGCGCAGAAACTGCGTCACCAGACGCCCGCCAAACGACCCCCGGTCATACCGCACGAAGGGCTGTTCGGCGAGGATCGCCAGCAGGTCGTCACCCTGAATATCCCGGGAGGTAATCAAGACAAACTCTTCGCGGGCGATGACTTCGGCGTGCAGGTCCTTGGGCAGGGCGAAGGGCGGTCTGATCATGATGGCCAGATCCAGCTCGCCGGCATCCAGCTGACTGAGCAGGTTCAGGGAAACACCGGGCACCAGGTTGGTTTCTATGAACGGTGCCTGAGCCCTGAGCGCCACCAGCGCCTGGGGCAGAATGCCGGTCTGAACCGTGCCGATGGCACCAATGCGCAAGGCGCCGTGGAAGTCATTGCCGCTGTCGGCGGCGCCCATGCGGGCGAAAATCTGCAGGATTTCTTCGGCCAACGGTATCGCCCGTTGCCCCGCCGAGTTGAGGGTTGCGGCCCGGCCGGTGCGATCGAACAGCTTAACGCCCAGTGTGTCTTCGAGGTTTTTGATCTGAGCGCTGACCGCCGACTGCGTCAGCCCCACCTGTTGGCCTGCTGCCGCGAAGGTGCCTTTTTGCGCGACGCAGATAAACGTCTTCAGCTCTCTAATCATCTCAAGCCCTGATCGATTGACTGCAATGAGGCCGCAGAGAGTAGCCATTTTGAGGCGGCTTACCAAGGCCGCAGCCGGATGCTTCAACTCAGAGAACGGCTGCACAGTCCGAGCGCCAATCGTCGGTAAGAAAACTCACTGATTTCAGTTTGATATCACACCGGTTAGACTGCGAAAAAAGAAGACCCCCTGCAGGCTCGGCATGCAGTGCGTATTTGAGTATTTGCGTATCTACTGCTGCCCAAGGGCCTGACAATGACCTTCCGCTCGTTGCTTTTTCTGGTGCCTGCTTCCCTGGCCACATACGCCGGTGTTGCCGCTGCCAACCAAGTTGTGCCTGTTTCGCCACGCTTCGATATCAATCAGTTCGAGGTGCGTGGCAACACCTTGCTTGCGCCCCAGGAACTGCAACAGAGCGTTGCCGCCTACGTCGGCGGCCAGCGTGACTTCGCCGATGTGGTCAAGGCTCAGGAAGCGTTGGAAGCGGCCTATCATAAGCACGGCTATCAGTTGGTGCGCGTGGACCTGCCCGAGCAGGAGTTGAGCGGCGGGGTGGTGGTGTTCCAGGTCGTGGAAGCGCGTATCGGCCAAGTGCGGATCGCGGGCAACCGGCATTTCAGCAATGACAACGTGCGCAATGCCTTGCCGGGGCTGCAGGAGGGCGGCACCCCCGACCTCACGTCCATTTCCAGAAGTCTGAAGCTGGCCAACGAAAACCCGGCCAAACAGACCGTGATGAAGCTCAAGGACAGCGAAGTGCAGGGTGCGGTGGATGCCGATCTGCAGGTCACGGACGAGTCGCCGTGGAGCGCGTCGCTGAACATGGACAACAGCGGCACCGAAGAAACCGGCAAAACCTACATGGGCGCCGTGCTGCAGAATGCCAACCTGTTCGGTCGCGATCAGGTCATGAGCCTGCAATACACCACCACCCTGGAAAAACCCGAGCGGGTCAGCGTCTACGGCCTGGGCTATCACCTGCCTTTATACGAACTGGGCGATTCGCTGGATTTCTTTACCAGCTATTCGGACGTGGACAACGGCCTGGTTACGGCGGGTATTTTCGACCTGGCTGTCAGCGGTAAAGGCACCATCTTTGGCGGGCGCTACAACCACAACCTGGCCACTGACGGCAATTATCAGTCCAAGCTGGTGTATGGCATCGACTACAAGGCCTACAAGAACAACCTAGAGGCTGAAGACGTCCAGCTCGGCAACGACATCACCGTGCATCCTCTGAGCCTCGCTTATCAGGGGACCTGGGTGCGGCTCGATGGCGACGCCAATTTCGCCGTGACCCTGGCGCACAACATCCCCGGCGGCTCACGCGGTCGCCAGAACGATTTTGACCTGGCGCGCACTGACGCACGGGACGATTACACGGCCCTGCGTCTGGCCGCCAACATCACACAGGCGTTGCCCGCTGACTGGCAATTGCGCGGTGTGCTCAACGGCCAGTACAGCAATGATGCGCTGATCCCCGGCGAGCAGTTCGGCGCCGGCGGGGCGTTGTCGGTGCGTGGCTTTCGCGAGCGTGAAGTCTCCAATGATTCGGGCATCAGCAGCAACCTTGAGGCGTACACCCCGCCGCTTTGCGCAGGTGGCAGTTGGCAGTGCCGGGCGCTGGCGTTCTATGACAACGCCTACCTGACCCGTAACCACGCCTTACCTGGCGAGTTCACCCAGGTGGCGTTGAGCAGCACCGGCCTTGGCGTACGCGTGTCGTACCGCCGTTATCTGAATTTACAGGTTGACTACGGCCACGTGTTGCACGCCGAAGCCACTGAGACCGAACGCGGTGACAACCGCCTGCACGCCCGCCTGAGCCTGTCGTTTTGAGGATGTCATGAAAATACAAATCACCTTTTTCGGCGTGTGCCTGCTGGCCGCCGGCACTGGCATGGCAGCGCCGCTCAACGCGGTTGTGGTGAATGGTCAGGTCAGCTTCGCGCAGCAAGGTAACCAGCTGACCATCACCAACAGCCCGAACGCGATCATCAACTGGTCGAGCTTTTCCGTGGCTCAAGGTGAAATGGTGCGGTTTGCGCAGCAGAGCGGGAACAGCAGCGTGCTCAACCGGATCACCGGCCAGGACCCCAGCGTGATTCTCGGCACCCTGCAATCCAATGGCCGGGTGTTTCTGATCAACCCGAACGGCATCCTGTTCGGCGCCAATTCGCAGATCAATGTGGGTGGGCTGGTGGCCTCGACACTGGCGATTTCCAACAGTGACTTTCTCTCCGGCAACAACCGTTTCAACGCCGACGGGTTTGCAGGCGCGCTGACGAACCAGGGCGCGATCACCACGCCTTCAGGGGGGCAGGTCTATCTGATTGCGCCGGACGTGACCAACACCGGGATCATCAACACCCCGCAAGGCGAAACCATGCTGGCGGCCGGGCACTCGGTGCAATTGGTCGATTCCAGCAATCCGGGCATGCATGTGGTGGTGTCGGCTGCCCAGGATCAAGCATTGAACCTGGGCAGCGTCATCGCCCAGGGCGGTTCGATCGGCATCTACGGCGCGTTGGTCAATCAGCGTGGCTCGCTCAATGCCAACAGCGCGACGATTGGCGAGAACGGCAAAATCGTCTTGAAGGCCAGCCGCAGCACGTTGCTGGAAGCGGGCAGCAACACCACCGCGACCGGCGCAGGCCCGGGCGGTGAAATTCAGGTGCTGGGCGAGCAGGTGGGTTTGATGGCCAATGCCCGGGTCGATGCCAGCGGCAAGCTCGGCGGTGGCAAGGTGCTGGTCGGCGGCGACTATCAAGGCAAAAACCCGGCGATACAGAATGCCCAGCAGGCTTACGTCAGCAAAGACGCGCGGATTTCGGCGGATGCGCTGACCAGCGGCAACGGCGGCCGGGTGATCGTCTGGGGCTCGCAGACAGCGCGGGTCTATGGTGCGGTGTCGGCGCGCGGTGGTGCGGCGTCCGGCGACGGTGGCTTCGTCGAAACTTCCGGCAAGGTGCTGGACGTGACAGGCGCCCGGGTCGATACACGTGCCGTGAACGGCAGGAGCGGCACCTGGTTGCTCGATCCGCAGGATATCGTGGTCACTCAACCTGCGACGGGCAACAAATCGCTGAGTGATGTCGCAGCCTTTGCCAACGATCCCGGCGCAGTCACGGAAATCGATTCCGACCTGCTGGCCAACGCGACCAGTAATGTGGTGTTGCAAGCCACCCACGACATCACGTTTTTTGCCGGATTCGCCAACACCGACAGCGCTGTGAGCCTGACAGCCCAGGCGGGCAACAATATTAACGTCAACTCGAATTTCAGTTTTGCCGGCAATATCAGCTTGATCGCCAATGACAGCCGGGTAGGCGCGGCCACCGTAGGAAGGGTTATTCGCGAGGGTACCGCGACAGCGGGCGGTACCCTGAATATTTACGATGTTTCCAATCCATTCGTCCCGCCGCCGGTCACGCCTCCTGTGACACCGCCAGTAACACCGCCCGTGACGCCACCCGGCCCGACTCCTGCCGAGATTGCTGCTGCACAGGCTGCCGCCCAAGCCGCTGCCCAGGCCGCCGCGCAAGCTGCCGCCGAAGCTGCTGCTCAGGCCGCCGCGCAAGCTGCCGCCCAGGCTGCTGCCGATGCTGCGGCCAAAGCAGCGGCTGATGCAGCAGCCAAGGCAGCGGCTGATGCTGCGGCCAAGGTAGCGGCTGATGCAGCAGCCAAGGCAGCGGCTGATGCAGCAGCCAAGGCAGCGGCTGATGCTGCGGCCAAGGTAGCGGCTGATGCAGCAGCCAAGGCAGCGGCTGATGCTGCGGCCAAAGCGGCGGCTGATGCTGCAGCCAAGGCGGCGGCTGATGCTGCGACCAAGGCTGCAGCTGATGCGGCAGCCCAGGCCGCCGCCGATGCTGCAGCGGCCAAAGAAAGCTGCGCTGTGTCGCCGTCTTCGGCTCTCTGCCAGGTGACAACGCCCGCGACGACCTCCGAACCGTTCAAACCTGTGCAGCAGGCAACCGAGCAAGTGGTCCGCAATGTCAATAACTCACTGGATAAACCGTTCAGCGAAACGCCACTTGTCAGTGAGAAGAAAAACGAAACCGCCAAGACTGATGATGTCGCCGCATCCAGCCCACTTGTCTCCAGCGTCGAGGTTAAAAAAGATGAACCTGCCAAAAAGATGTACTGCAATTAAGTCGCTGCTGTTGATGCTCGCGTTGGGTTTGGCTACTTCAGCTCACGCGGCAGCCAACCAGGCATTGGCAGCCGGTATTGTCACCAACCTGAGCGGGCCGCTGTTCGTCAATAAAGCCGATGGCAGCGTGCGAGTGCTGGGCGTTCAGTCGACCGTCGAGGCGGGGGATACACTGTCGACCCAAGGAAGGGGGTACGCGAAAATCCGCTTCAGCGATGACAGCCTGCTGACCGTACAGCCCGATACCGTGGTGACGCTGGACAAGTATTACTACCACCCCGCAGCCCCCGCCGTGGACGAATTGTTTTTGACCTTGAAGCAAGGCGGTGTGCGTTCCGACGTGGGGCAGATCGGGCGGCGCAGCCCTGATCGAGTCATCCTGGGAACGCCGCTGGGGCGCATTGCATTGCAATCGGCGACGGCCCTGGTGCAGTACATGCCAGAGACTGGAAAGGTTGCCGTGATTGGCCGTTTTTCTCAGCCGCTGGCGTTGCTAGGCGCTGACCTTCAGGCGTCGACGGTACACAGCGATGGCGCGTACGGTGTGGTTCTTGCCAATGTGGCCGCACGCTACTCCTACCGTCTGGCCCATATGGCCGCCTGGCTGGAATCGCGGCTCGCGGAGCCTTTATCATCTCTCGCAGCGGTTGCTCCGGGGCCTGGAGCATCGGCTGCGCTACCGCCAGGCTTATACGTTCTAGCTATCGATGGCATGATTCGCGTGACCAACCCCGCCGGGTCGCTCAGCTTTACGCCGGGGCAGTTTGGTTTTACACCCAATTTCAATCAGCCACCGGCAATCTTGCCAAAGGATCCGGGGCTGAAATTTTCGCCGCCGCCGACCTTCAACAGTTCGACTGGCCCTTTGACCGGCACCAGCTCAGCCACTCGGTCAAACTCGGTGGATTGTGAGGTGCGCTAGATCGAAAAGCGGCGCTGCGATTCCAACGTTGCGCATCAGGCAGCGATGACTTCGGCTGACCGGTAGTGCTGACGGATCAGCTCTGCCATGGCCAGCACCTCGCCGCCCGCGCCTTGCGCAAGGTGAAGTTCAATGGCGAACCGTGGCAGCGCAGGCAGACCCCAATCGGGTTCTGCTTCATCGAGATCATCCGGCACCAGCGAGCGTAGCCAGGGCGTCAGTGCCAGGCCGCTTCTGACCGTGGCCAGCGTGGTGTCCACCGAGGCATTCTCGAACACCACACGCCAACTGATATTCACCTCGGCAAGCGCAGCAAACACTGTGCGCCGGAAAATGCAGTTTGGCCTGATGAAACACAACGGCAACGGCCTGCGCTCAAACAGCTCGTCAGACGTCGCGATCCACACCAGAGGTTCGACTTTCAGGCGTTCCCCCGCGCTCTCGTGCTCGGGACATTGGGCCAGCGTCAGATCAACCAGGCCTCTGGAGAACTCATCCAGCAGGTCCACTGAAGAACCCGACATCACCATGACTTCCACGTGGGGGTAACGCTGCGCATAGGTTTTGAGGATGGGCGCAAAGTGCGCGCCCGCCATGTCGTGAGGCACGCCCACACGGACCGTTTGCTGGGGCAATGTCCCGGTCATTTCCGCGCACACGCTGTCATTGAGCTTTAGCAGGCGCTGCGCTTTGGGAAGGAAGTCCTGGCCCCGGTTGGTCAGCCGCGCGCCTTGCGAGTCACGCTCCAGCAATTGGCAGCCGAAGAACTGCTCAAGGCGTTTCACCTGTTGGCTGATACCGCCTTGGGTCAGGTGCAGTTGGCGTGCAGCGGCGCTGATGCTGCCGCTCTGGGCGACGGCGACAAAGCTGCGCAGCAGCACGAGATCAAGGGTCTGGAGCTTACGCATGGGAGCTGGCCATTACGATTACTAATGGCGCCATTATAAAGATTCGATATGGCACGTCACTGGCCCCACGTAAATTGACGCTTCTTTTCAAAGGATCCACCTCATGATGCTCAGCGGCAATAGCACCCACATCGAATCGGCTCTGGCCAGGGTCAGTGAATATTGGTCTCCGATGGTCATTGGTCAGGTCAATGATCAATACATCAAAGTCGCCAAACTCAAGGGCGAGTTGATGTGGCATGCCCATGAAGATGAAGACGAGCTGTTCATGGTGGTGTACGGCACGCTCAAGATCGAGCTCGAAGACCGGGACGTGATCCTGCAGCCGGGCGAGTTTTACGTGATCCCCAAGCGCACCCGGCATAATCCGGTGGCTCAGGAGGAGTGTGGCATCGTACTGATTGAAACCGTCACTACCCGTCACACCGGTGACGAAGTGAGCGCCCGAACCGTGCCCATCGAAAAGCAGCTGGGCTAGGCGCTCAAACTTTGGCTACAGGGCGGGGCGTTGCAGGGCGACCCACTCCTGCACTGCGGGGTGCTGCCACTGGCGTTGCGCATACGCTACCAGGGCTGGCGGCACTGCATCACCGTTGAGCACCAGGCGGTTGAGCATCAATGCCAGATCTACGTCGGCAATCGACCATTGGCCAAACAGATGCTCGCTGCCATCGGCCAGCAGCGCTTGGGCGGCGGAGAACAGCTTGCGGGTTGCCGCCACGGCAGCCGGTGACAGCAGCCCGGATTTCTGTCCGTAAAACACCACCAGCGTGGAGCGTTCCTGGCGGATCGGCATCAGGTCGCTGCGCAGCCATGCCTGGACTTGCCGGGCCTTGGCGCGAAGTTTCAGGTCCTGGGGGTATACCGGCACCTGCGGGTAGGCGTCCTCCAGGTACTCGGTGATCGCCGACGATTCGGACAGCGCGAAATCGCCAGCCACCAGTGTCGGAACCCGTTGAGTCTGGGAGAGCCGCGTGTAGTCGGCTGCCAGGTTGTCAGAGGCTTCAAGGTCGACCGTGAGCCTTTCGAATTCGATCCCTTTAACCCGCAGGGCGACAAAAACCGACAGGGCGTAGGGGCTGGTGCATCGGGCGTCAACGTACAAGCGTAGCGGGGCATTGGGCACGGCGGCATCTCCTCAGGTGGATGCAGGCACGCTACGAGATTCCCGGGAATAAATGAAATGGTGGATTTTCATGGGCCCATTCCCGACCGGAATGGGCGGCTGAAAAAAGCTTCTGTGCAGTGCTCAACGCGCTTCCCGCGTAGCTGATTGCGCCCAGGCCATGCTATAAAACCGGCCCTTTTATTTCCCAAGCGTCCGTCGCCCAAGGTTTGATCGAGCGTTCAAGTGCGCGGATCAATGCCTGGGCGCACGGTTCGAGCCGGAGTGATTCATGCCTGACAAACCGGAGCTGTTGGCGCGGCTGCGCGCCCTGTGGCCTGCCCCCATGGCGATCCGCCCGCTGGAAAAGTGGCGCGCCTGTTGCGGCGCGGCACTGGGCGTATTGTTGGTCGCGGTGATGGGCTCGCTGTGGCTGAGCGGAGTGCTGGCCATGCAGAACAACCTGCTGGCGCTGGCGATTGTCGCGCCGATCGGGGCAAGCGCGGTGCTGGTCTTTGCCGTGCCTTCCAGCCCCCTGGCACAACCCTGGTCGGTGGTGGGCGGCAACACGCTTTCGGCATTGGTGGGCATTGCCTGCGCCAAATGGATACCCGACCCTAGCGTGGCGGCCAGTCTCGCGGTGGGCGTGGCGATTGCGGCGATGATGGCGACCCGCTGCCTGCATCCTCCGGGCGGTGCAGCGGCATTGTTGATGGTGCTCGCCGGAGGCCAGCACTTCAGTTACGCGTTCAGCCCGGTGATGCTGGATTCGATCATCCTGGTGCTGGTGGGTGTGGTGTACAACAACCTGACCCGCCGATCCTGGCCCCACGTGCAACCCGCCAGCAGCCCGCCGGACAGCCGCTTTACCCGCGCAGACCTGGACACCGCCCTGGCGCATTACAACCAGGTGCTGGATGTCAGCCGTGATGATTTGCAGGCCCTGCTGGAAAGCGCCGAAGCCTCGGCGTACCAACGCAAGATGGGCGAGATCCGCTGCAAGGACGTCATGAGCACCACGCCCATCGTCGCCCGTCAGGAAATGCCGTTGCGCGAGGCCTGGTCATTGATGCGCAAGCACAAAATCAAGGCACTGCCGGTGGTCGACCGGCAACTGCACCTGCTGGGCATCGTGACCGTGGCAGACTTCATGAACCAGATTGATCTGGATGCCCATGAGGGCGTTGGCTGGCATTTGCGCGCGCTGTTGCGCAACACCCGGGCAAAACAGGCACCCGCGATTGTCGGGCAGATCATGACCCGTACCGTGCGGGTGGCCAGTGCTGACCGGTTGCTGACCGAGCTGATTCCGGTGTTCTCAGAGAACGGCCACCGGCATGTTCCAATCATCGACGCCGAGCGCCATCTGGTGGGCATCATCACCCAGTCCGACCTGATCAAGACGCTTTACTCGGCGGTGCGGTCCTAGCGCAGGAGGCGACTTTGACGCAGCCAACACAGCCCACGTGGGACCGGCTTTAGCCGGGAAGGCGATGAGTGTTTCGACGCAGACGCAACTCATGTACCGGCCTCTTCCCGGTTAAAGCCGGTCCTACGCAAAAGAATGCCCATTCAAATAATCCGTTCATGCTTTAGGGCAGGGCCTGTGTTGCCTGCGCAGCGGCTATACCAAAGTATCGTTTGCCGTCCTTATGCCTGGTGGCGATCAGCCTCGTCAGTCCTTAACCTAGCCCCGTCCTCGCGTTCAGCTGTGACCGGTTCGCAGCGTTTGCACCCTTAACTTTCATTGCCCCGTTGATGCGCTCGACTTGCGACTGCAGGTCAGGTTGCGCGTGCGTTCTGCCCGGGGCGTTGATGAGGTGAATCATGCGTCTTTCATTTGCCAATGCCGTTACTCGATCCATCAGCCGCGACAGCGTGGCGCGCAGCGGTTCGTCCTGGCGGGCATCGCTGGGTTTTTTTGTTCTGTTGGCCGCTGGAGCGTTTCTGCTTATTCATGGGCTCGGGCAGATGAGTCAGCCGCTGGCGGTGCTCAACTCGGCCCCGGTAACGCTGGAACTTGCCCACCTGCCTGAGTACGCCTTGCGGACCACGTTGCGCATGTTCGCCGCGCTGGGCGCTTCGCTGCTGTTCACGCTGGTGGTCGCCACGCTGGCGGCCAGAAGCCGCAAGGCCGAGCTGGTTATCCTGCCCGCGCTGGACATCCTGCAGTCGGTGCCGGTGCTCGGCTTTCTGACCTTCACCGTGAGTTTTTTCATGGGCCTGTTTCCTGGCGGGCAGTTGGGCGTGGAGTGCGCGGCGATTTTCGCGATCTTCACCAGCCAGGTGTGGAACATGACCTTCGGCTTTTATCAGTCGCTGAAAACCGTGCCCAACGATTTGCTCGAAGTGAGCCGCCAGTTCCAGTTTTCCGCCTGGCACCGTTTCGTGCGGCTGGAGTTGCCGTTTGCCATGCCGGGGTTGGTCTGGAACATGATGATGTCGATGTCCGGCGGCTGGTTTTTCGTGGTCGCCTCAGAGGCCATTACCGTTGGCGACACCACCGTCAATCTGCCCGGCATCGGTT
This sequence comes from Pseudomonas viridiflava, assembly GCF_900601905.1. GTDB lineage: Bacteria > Pseudomonadota > Gammaproteobacteria > Pseudomonadales > Pseudomonadaceae > Aquipseudomonas. The sequence continues at coordinate 625,609 of NZ_UWFA01000416.1, read as the reverse complement.
CATGGCTGGCCCTGGCCATTGCCCGGCAGGATGTCGCTGCCATCGTCTGGGCCGTGGCGGCCATGGCCGCGGTGATTCTGATCTACGACCAACTGCTGTTTCGCCCGATTGTGGCCTGGGCCGACAAGTTTCGCTTCGAGCAGACCGCGTCGCAAAAACGTCCGCGCTCCTGGGTTTACGACCTGGTCAGGGCCAGCGGTTTGATACCGGTTCTGATCAGCGTGCTGGTCGATGTTCAGCGCCTTTTCGTACTTGGCAAAGGCTTGTGCCGGGACGTTACAGGCTTCAAGGCGGCGCGGTTCAGGTGGCTGCCGACGTTCAGGTTCAGCGCCCGGTTCAACCGGCTCAGCGACAGAGTCTGGCTGGGCGTGGTGCTGATCGGGTGTCTGGTCGGCAGCCTGTACCTGGCGCACTTCATTGCCAGCAGCCTGGGGATGGAGGAGGCGATGCGCGCCTTCGGGCTGGGGCTGACGACCATGATGCGGGTCGCGGTGCTGATCGTTATCGCCAGCCTCATCTGGGTGCCCGTCGGCGTGTGGATCGGCTTGAACCCGGTGTGGGCGGAGCGCTTGCAGCCTCTGGCGCAGTTTCTCGCCGCGTTCCCGGCCAATGTGCTGTTCCCGTTCGCGGTGATTGCCATCGTCGGCCTGAAACTGGACGCCGACATCTGGCTGTCGCCACTCATGGTGCTAGGCACCCAGTGGTACATCCTGTTCAACGTGATCGCAGGCGCCAGTGCCATACCCACCGATTTGCGCGAAGCCGCGCGGATGTTCGACGTCAGCGGCTGGCAATGGTGGCGGCAGGTCGCCTTGCCGGGGATCTTCCCTTACTACGTGACCGGCGCGCTGACTGCCGCTGGGGGCTCCTGGAACGCGAGCATTGTCGCCGAGGCGGTGTCCTGGGGTGATCAGCATCTGCAGGCCAACGGTTTGGGTTCGTTCATCGCTCAGGCCACCGAAGCCGGGGATCTGCCTCGCGTGGCGCTGGGCATCGTGGTGATGTCGTTGTTTGTTGTTGGTTTCAACCGCCTGTTGTGGCGCCCTTTGTATCGCTATGCCGAACGCCGTCTGCGTCTTGATTGAGGAGTGAAGGTTATGAATGTCATGAGCAAGCGTTGCCTGGTGGATGTCCGCGCGGTGCGGCATGTCTACGGTACCCCCGGCGGCACGGAGCGGCTGGTGCTGGACAGTGTCGATCTGCGCCTCAATGATGGCGAGATCGTCGGCCTGCTGGGCCGCTCGGGTTCCGGCAAATCGACCTTGTTGCGCTCCATTGCCGGGCTGGTTTCACCGACCTGTGGCGCGGTGGATTTCCCCCCGGACTCGGCAGGTCAGCGCAGCTCGGTGAGTATGGTATTCCAGAGTTTCGCGCTGTTCCCGTGGCTGACCGTGCTGCAGAACGTCGAGGTCGGCCTGGAAGCGCGCAATGTGCCGGCACCTGCGCGCCGCAGGCGGGCGCTGGCGGCCATTGACCTGATCGGCCTGGACGGTTTCGAGAGCGCCTACCCGAAGGAGTTGTCCGGCGGCATGCGGCAGCGTGTCGGGTTGGCGCGGGCTCTGGTGGTCGACCCTGATGTCCTGCTGATGGACGAGCCGTTTTCCGCCCTGGACGTCCTCACTGCGCAAACCCTGCGGGCCGAATTGCTCGACCTCTGGTATGAAGGCCGCATGCCCATCAAGTCGATTCTGATGGTCACCCACAACATCGAGGAAGCCGTGCTGATGTGTGATCGCATCCTGTTGCTCTCCAGCAATCCTGGGCGGGTGATGAGCGAAATCGAAGTTGACCTGCCGCAACCGCGCAACCGTCTGGACCCGGTCTTCCAGGCGCTGGTCGAGCAGATCTACGTACAGATGACCGGCGGCGATCAGGCGGAAGCACAGCGCCAGGGCCTGTTTGCAGGGATGGGTATGGGCATGGTGCTGCCGCCGGTATCGACCAATGCGCTGGCCGGATTGATTGTGGCCGTGAGTGCGCAGCCTTACGATGGCCGTGCCGACTTGCCCGCACTGGCCAGCACCCTGCAATATTCTGCCGATGAGTTGCTGCCCATCGCCGAAGTCCTGCAATTGCTGCGCTTTGCCGAGCTGCAGGGCGGCGACCTTCAACTGCTGCCCGCTGCCCGGCGATACATGCAATCGGACGTCGATGGGCGTAAACAACTGTTTGCCCAGCACCTGCTCAGCTACGTGCCGCTGGTGGCTCATGTGCGCCGCGTGCTGGATGATCGTTCCAGCCGCACCGCACCGGCGCGCCGCTTTCGTGATGAGCTGGAAGATGTGATGTCCGAGCAGGATGCGCGGGCGACCCTGGACTGCGTGACGCAATGGGGGCGCTACGCCGAGTTGTACGCCTACGATGAAGTGGCTGATTTGTTCAGCCTGGAGAACCCGTCCTGAGCCTTTCACGACGGCTGACAGGGTATTCAGAGGAGTGCTGATGCGACACAAGAACCGACTGGAGCGCGCCAAGCTGGCTATCCGTGTGACTGCGCTGCTCGGCCTGGCGCTGGGCATCACCGTGGCGGACACCCTGACCAATCTGGAAATCGCTGCAGGGGTGTTTCAGATCGTGGTGGTGCTGGTCGCTGTCAGCTTTTTGCCCCGGCGCGGGGTGGTCGCGATGGCGGCGTTCTGCATGCTGTTGACGGTGCTCAGTTACCGTCTGACGCGGTTCGGCGAAGCTGAGGCGGGGTTGATCAACTGCCTGATCAGCCTGGCCGCCATTGCCTGCACCACCTACCTGGCGTTACGCCTGTCGGCGGCGATCAGTACTGTGCATCAGGCCCGGGAGCTGCTGGAACACAGCGCCCGGACCAACATGCTCGGCGCGCTGACAGCCTCGATTGCCCACGAAGTCAACCAGCCGCTGGCGGCCATTGCCACCAGTGGTGACGCCGGGCTGCGCTGGATGGCGGCCGAACCTGCGAACCTGCCCAAGGCCCGCCAGGCGCTGGAGCGGATCATTGCCGATGCCCATCGAGCCAGCGACATCATCGCCCGCGTGCGCAGCATGGCCCAGCGTCAACCGCCAGCCAAGCAATGGCTGAATGTCAGCGACACCGTGACCGACATTCTGCAATTGCTGCACAGCGAGCTGGACAAACAGGGCGTGACCTTGCGGCTGGACATCCCGGCAGGCCTGCCGCCGTTGCTGGCCGACCGCGTGCAGATCCCGCAGGTGTTGTTGAACCTGGTCATGAACGCCATGCAAGCCATGCGCGACACCGACCCGGACCGGCGCATCCTTGAGTTGTCGGTGACATGCGACTCGCGCAATCATCTGCATTTCTCGATCAGCGATCAGGGCACGGGCCTGGCGCCTGAGGATTGCGAGCGTGTCTTCGATGCGTTCTACACGACCAAGCTCGACGGCCTGGGCATCGGGCTGGCCATCAGTCGCTCGATTATCGAGGCCCACGAGGGCCGCATCTGGGCCAGCGCCAACCCGGAGCTCGGCGCGACGTTCCACTTCACCTTGCCCGGCGGACATAAGGAAACCCCATGAAAGACGCTGCTGTTCAGGTTCTGATCGATCCGGTGGTGTATGTGGTGGACGACGATGCCTCAGTGCGCGCTTCCCTGGAAGATCTGCTGGCCTCGATGGGACTGGCGTGCATAACGTTCGGTTCCACACGCGAGTTCACCGAATATTCACGCCCGGATGCGCCGGGCTGTCTGATTCTGGACGTGCGTATGCCGGGCATGAGCGGGCTGGATTTTCAGGACGACATGTTGCGCGGCGGCATTTCGCTACCCGTGATATTCATTACCGCCCATGGCGACATACCCATGTCAGTCAGAGCGATGAAGGCGGGTGCGCTGGAGTTTCTGACCAAGCCGTTCCGTGAACAGGACCTGCTCGACGCCATCGCTCGGGGTCTGGATCAGGACCGCCAGCGGCGTCAAGTGGCCGAGAGTCTGGCTGACTTGCGGCGCTGTCATGCCAGCCTTTCCGATGGCGAGCGTCACGTCATGGACCTCGTCGTCACCGGGCTGTTGAACAAACAGGTCGCTGCCAGGCTTGGGGTCAGCGAGGTCACGGTCAAGGTCCGGCGTGGCGCGTTGATGAAGAAAATGCAGGCCGATTCGCTGGCGGATCTGGTGAGGTTATCCGAGCGTTTGAAGTTAGTTGGTCTTCAGGATTGAAGCCGGCCGCACAGCCCAGAGCCGGCCTCACCTCGTGGAACCGCCCTCATCTTGTAGGAGCGGCTTGAGCCGCGAGGGGCCGGGACATTCAACGCAGATTTTCTGGCCGGAATATCGCTCGCGGCTGAAGCCGCTCCTACGACGAATCGCGGGTCTCCGTAGGTCGCGCCGCGAAGTGGAGCTGCTCTTTCAGTTCAGCCTTAACGGTCGTCGGACGTCAGGTTATTGGTCGGTGATCGCTAATTTTCGATGAACTAAGCCTGCGCGCAACAAGCCCAATTTCAGCGAGCGATATTTACACCCGCTCGGCGCAAGTGGGAGAAAAGTGTCATGGAAAACAGGAAGTGGGCAACCGATCTACGGCAGGTCTGGTCATCACCCTTGCAATACTGGCGCGCGTTGAGCCGCGCCATCCGCCACAGCGTGCGGCCCAGCGGCCCGCGTGAGCGGCTGTTGAATAAATGTCGCAAGGCCGACGCCCGGCGCCAGCAGGCGTGCGAGCAGGTCAGGCAGGAAAAACGTTAAGGCAGTGGAGGGTGACAGCGGGGCTGGCGTAGGATGGCGCTTGCGTTTCAATCCCTGACTTTCCCTGACTGAGGTTCGAATCCATGCGGCGTATGATCTTGCTGATTGGTGTACTGCTGAGCGTTAACGTGCTGGCGCAGGACCCAGCCCCATCCAAAGATCTGAACCAACCGGTATTGAAGTGGACACTGCTGGATCAGAACGACAAAGCCTATACCTTGAACGACAGCGCACAAGTATTGCTGATTGCGCGCAGCATGTCGGCCGCCAAGTTACTGGACGCGGCGATGGAAGGTCACCCGGAAGGCTATCTTGAGGCGCGCCATATTGTGTACCTGGCGGATATCGAAAAGATGCCATCGCTGATCAAAATGGTGGCAGTACCCGCGATGCGTTCGGCCAAATACCGAATCATGCTTGATCAGGACGGCAGGATCGCCACCCGCTACGGTGGTGACCGGGACACCGTTCAATGGCTTGCTCTGAACAACGGCGCGGTCGTCAGTGAACAGCGTTTTGCCGACGGCCAAACGTTGAAACAGGCGATTGCCGACCGGGCCAGATAAGATTCCAGTCTGGCGCTAGGCCTGTGCAGCGGCGTTCTCGAAGATCATCCTCATGTAGCCAGTGATCATTCGAGAACCGCCGTACACCTGGCGCAGATGACCCTCGGCGCTCACCAGATGAGCCTGAAGCTGCTCGCGGACTTTCTGTTCGCCATACAGCGCAACAAACGTCGACTTGCCTTCATCCTTGCCCTGATCCTTATCGCTGTCCGGGCAATGGTCCCTGAGATCGTCGTACATCTGGAACGCCTGACCCAGCTCCATGGCGAAGTTCTGCAGAATCGGCCGGGTGCTGGCCTTTGCGTCACTGATCAGCCACGCCATGTCCATGATCGCGCCAAACAGCACGCCCGTTTTCAGGTTGTTGGTCAGGGCAATTTCATCAGCGCCGCGCTGCTGCTGGCCCTCGCGCAGATCCTTGAACTGACCCCTGACCAGACCTTGCATGCCGACGGTGTTGGCCATGACCTCCACCAGTTGCATGCGGGTCGCCGGTGCCAGACCGCTGATCCCGGCGATCACCCCGAATGCACGGCTGAGCAGGGCAACGGCGGCAAGAATGGCGACGTCTTCGCCAAATTTCAGATGCACGGTTGGCCGTCCCCGACGCAGCCGGGCGTTGTCCATGCACGGCATGTCGTCCAGCACCAGTGACGCGGCGTGGACCAATTCCACAGCGCAGCCCAAATCCAGTGCCTGATCGCCATCGTGCCCCAGGCCTTGCGCAGCGAGTATCAAGAGAATGGGGCGCATGCGTTTGCCTGGCGCCAGGGTGCAGTCGCGCATGGCCAGCGCAACCAGATCGCGCTCGTCGCTGCAGGCGGGCAGCAGTTGGTCCAGGCGCTGTTCAACAGCTGCGCGCACATCTTTCAGGCGTTCGGTAAACCCATATTCGACGGTTGCGTCAGGCTCGAGTGTCATCGGTCTTGACCTTTGCTTTAGGGGTAATCAGTGACGCTTGATCAGCTTGTCAGGCTGTTGACTGGATGCGTCACAAACTCTGAACCACTTTGAATAATCAGTGCCTCAACTATCAGTCATTGATGTACGAAAGTTGTGCGAACTGTCGCAACCCGTACAACACGACTCAGCTAGATGACCACGTGCGTCGCAAAATGATTCAACCCAATTGGAGCTCCCATGACCGAGCACTCGTTAAGTCAGCGAAAGGACGATCATCTGAATATCGTGCTGGACGGTCGTGGCACGTCTCATCGCGTTAAACAGCATAGCGTCAGTGGGCTGGACGCCTTGCAGTTCGAGCATTGTGCATTGCCGGAGCTGGATCTGAACGGCATCGACCTCGCCAGCGCGCTGGTCGGGATTCCCCTCAGAGCCCCTTTGCTGATCAGTTCCATGACTGGCGGGGCGCAGCGTGCTGCCGCCATCAACCGGCATCTGGCCGAGGCCGCACAGGCGCTGGGTATTGCCATGGGCGTGGGTTCGCAGCGGGTCGGGCTGCGCAGCGGTAATGATCAGGGCCTGACCCGTGAGCTGCGGCGGCTGGCGCCTGATATCCCGCTGTTGGGCAACATCGGTGCGGCACAGCTGTTGGAAAGGGATGGCCAGGAACTGGCGCGCCGTGCGGTAGAGACCTTGCAGGCCAACGCGTTGATCATTCACTTGAATCCGTTACAGGAGGCCGTGCAGGCCGAAGGCGATCGGGATTGGCGGGGCGTGCTGGATGCCATCGGGCTGACCGTGCAAAGCGTCGGGGTTCCGGTGATCGTCAAGGAAGTCGGGGCCGGGATCTCGGCACCGGTGGCCTTGGCGCTGGCGCAGGTCGGGGTCAGTGTGATCGACGTGGCGGGCAGCGGCGGCACCAGCTGGGCGGCCGTGGAAGCCGAGCGGGCCAGCAACCCGGCCGATCGCGAAGTGGCGATGGCGTTCGCCGATTGGGGCATTCCGACCGCCAGCAGCCTGATTCAGGTGCGTGAGGCGCTTCCCGACCTGACGCTGATTGCCTCCGGCGGAATCCGCAACGGCGTGGATGCGGCCAAGGCGCTGTGTCTGGGGGCTGATGTGGTGGGGCAGGCGGCGGGGGTGTTGCGCAATGCCACGGTGTCGACAGCATCGGTCATCGAGCATTTCGACATCGTCATCAGGCAACTGCGCATCGCCTGCTTCTGCACGGGTTCCAAGGATCTGGCAGCGCTGCGTCAGGCCAGATTGCTGTCGTCGGTCCAGCGCTCATGAGCCATTTCGGCGTGGTGGCCCCGGCGTTCTACAGTCACTTCCAGGCCCTCCAGGCGCTGGCCGTGGAGCTGTTGAATCGTGGGCATCAGGTCACGTTTTTCCAGCAGGCCGACGCCCGCTGCTGGCTGGGTGATCCGCGTATCGGTTTTCAGGCGACGGGTGCGATGAGCCATCCTCCGGGCACTCTCGATGCCTCGCTGAAGCGCGCAGCCAGCTCGAATAATCCGCTGACGTTGCGCAGCGTCATCGCCGACATGTGTGCAGCGACCGACATGTTGTGCAATGAATTGCCCGCCGCGCTGGCCAGCAGGCAAGTCGATGCGTTGCTCTGCGATCAGATGGAAGCCGCCGGTGGGCTGGTCGCCGAAGCCTTGGGCCTGCCTTATATTTCGGTGGCTTGCGCATTGCCGATCAACCGCGAGCCGGGCTTGCCGCTGCCAGTGATGCCGTTCGCCTACGGCAGTGATGAACGCAGCCTGCGCCTGTACGCAGGCAGCCAGCAGGTGTACGACTGGCTGTTGCGACCGTTGCGAAACGTGCTGCGTGCGGCGTGTCGGCGGCTCGCCATTGAGCCTCGCGAGGCGCTGCATGAATGCCTGTCGCCGTTTGCCCAGATCAGTCAGACCCTTGCAGGATTCGATTTTCCACGCACTCTGCTGCCTGCACACTTCCACGCGGTCGGTCCGCTGCGCAGCAGTATTGGCCAGGCCCCGCCAGGCAACGAACCCCTTGGGTGGCCGATCAGTAAAGACCGGCCGTTTGTCTTCGCCAGCCTGGGCACCCTGCAGGGCGGGCGGATAGGCATGTTTCAGCAGATAGCCAAGGCCTGCCGCCGCCTGGATGCGCAGCTACTGGTCGCCCATTGCGGCGCGCTCGATGAAACACGGCAACGCACGCTGCTCGCCTCGGGTGCGACCTGGGTAACGGCGTTCGCCCACCAGCAAACTGTGCTTGAACAGGCCGATATCGCCGTGACTCATGGAGGCCTCAACACGGTGATGGATGCCATTGCGGCAACGACGCCGATGCTGGTCATGCCCATCGGTTTCGATCAGCCGGGGGTGGCGGCGCGTATCAGCTACCGTGGCCTGGGCCTGCAACTCAACCGTCGCGCTCGCGCCTCTGCCATTGAGGTGCATCTGCAGCGCCTGCTGGACCTCCCGCGAGAACCGTTGCAGCGACTGGCGGCTGAGTTGCAGCAAGCCGGTGGCACACGCAGCGCGGCAGACATCGTTGAAGCGGTGCTGCGCAGTCGCCAACCCGTGCTGACACAGGCGGTCGCATGATTCATGACCTGATCCTCGCCGGGGGCGGCCTGGCCAATGGCTTGATCGCCTGGCGGCTCAAGCAGTTGCGACCTGAATTGCAGGTGCTCTGTGTCGAAGAACAGGACCGGATCGGTGGCAACCACACCTGGTCGTTTCACGACTCGGACCTGACGGCCGCCCAGCATCTGTGGATCAAATCCCTGGTCGTTCAGACCTGGCCCGCTTACGAGGTGCATTTCCCGGGGCTGTCGCGTCGGCTGAACAGCGGCTATGCCAGCATGACCTCGGAGCGCTTTGCCCAGGTGATCGAAGCGGCGCTCGGCGAGAGCTTGCGTGTTTCCCAACGGATCGAGCAGATCAGCCCGACCTCACTGCTGCTGGAAGGCGGCGAGCGATTGCAGGCCAGGGCCGTGATCGACGGGCGCGGCGTGCATCACAGCGAGCATCTGGTGCTGGGCCAGCAAGCGTTTCTCGGCCAATTGCTGCAGCTGGAGGTGCCCCATGGCCTGGACGCACCGATCATCATGGACGCCAGGGTCGCGCAAGGGCAGGGCTATCGCTTCGTCTACGTGCTGCCGTTTTCAGCCGACACGGTGCTGGTGGAAGACACCCACTACGTCGAGCACCTGGAGTTTTCGGCGCAACAGCTGCGCGAGCATATCCGTGACTACGTGCAAGGACGGGGTTGGACGATTGCCCGCTGCCTGCGCGAAGAACAAGGCGTGCTGCCGATCACCCTGGCAGGCGATTTCTCCGGTTTCTGGAACGAGACGCCTGACCAGCCACGCTCCGGTTTGCGGGCTGGTTTGTGCCATTGCACCACGGGCTATTCGCTGCCCCAGGCGGTGCAACTGGCGGACTGGATCGCCGGGCAAAAGAACCTGCACGCGGATGCCTTGTACCTGGGCATTCGCGCTTTCGCTGAACAGGCCTGGCGTCGTCAGGGTTTTTACCGGCTGCTTAATCGCATGCTGTTCCTGGCTGGCAGACCCGAGGACCGCTGGCGGGTGATGCAGCGTTTTTATCGGCTGCCCGAGGGGCTGATCCGACGTTTCTATGCGGGCGACAGCACCTTGGCGGACAAGCTTCGGGTGCTGACCGGCAAGCCGCCCGTTCCCATCAACGAGGCCCTGCGCGCGGCACTTCGCTGCCTGCCCAGGCACTACAAGGATCAAGCATGACCCAGGGGAAAAGCGCGATTGTGATTGGCGCAGGTTTCGGGGGCCTGGCACTGGCGATCAGGCTGCAGGCGGCGGGGGTGAAAACCACCTTGCTGGAAAAACGCGACAAACCCGGCGGCCGCGCCTACGTGTATCACGACGAGGGATTTACCTTTGATGCCGGGCCAACGGTGATTACCGACCCTACGGCCATCGAGGAGCTGTTTGCCGTGGCGGGAAAATCCATGCGCGACTACGTCGAGCTGCTGCCGGTCTCGCCGTTTTATCGGCTGTGCTGGGAGGATGGCACGCAGTTCGACTACGCCAACGACCAGGACGAACTGGACCGCCAGATCGCCCGGCTCAACCCTGGGGATGTCGAGGGCTACCAGCGATTTCTGGCGTATTCCAAAGCGGTTTTTCGTGAGGGTTACCTCAAGCTGGGCGCCGTGCCGTTCCTGTCGTTTCGCGACATGATCAAGGCCGGGCCGCAACTCGCCCGATTGCAGGCTTGGCGCAGTGTCTATTCGATGGTGTCGGATTTTATCCAGGACGAAAAGCTGCGCCAGGCGTTTTCGTTTCACTCCCTGCTGGTGGGCGGCAATCCGTTTGCTACCTCGTCGATCTACACCTTGATCCACGCCCTGGAACGCGAATGGGGCGTGTGGTTTCCCAAAGGCGGTACCGGAGCGCTGGTTCAGGGCCTGGTCAGGCTGTTCGAAGACCTCGGCGGGCGTGTCGAGCTCAACGCCGACGTCGCCAGCATCGAGGTGCAGGCGGGCAGGGCCAGCGGCGTGCGCCTGGCCAACGGACGCTTGCTGAATGCCGATTGCGTCGCCTCCAACGCCGACGTGGTGCACACCTATGAACAACTGCTAGGTGGCCATGCCCGGGGCATCCAGGAAAGTGCGCGGCTCAAAGGCAAGCGTTTCAGCAATTCCCTGTTCGTCATCCATTTCGGGCTCAAGCGACCGCAACCCCAGCTTCAGCATCACACGGTCTGCTTCGGGCCGCGCTACCGGGCGTTGGTTCAGGAGATCTTCAAGGGTGCCGAGCTGGCAGAGGATTTCTCGCTGTACCTGCACGCACCCTGCATCACTGATCCCGGCCTGGCCCCGCCGGGTTGCTCCAGCCACTACGTGCTGTCACCGGTCCCGCATCTGGGTAACGCGCCCATTGACTGGGACGTAGAAGGCCCACGCTACCGGGATCGGATTTTCGCCTACCTGGAAAAACACTACATGCCTGGCCTGCGCGAGGACCTGGTGACCAGCCGGATTTTCACCCCCAATGATTTTCGCAGTGAATTGAACGCGCACCTGGGTTCCGCGTTCTCGCTGGAGCCGGTGCTGTGGCAAAGCGCCTGGTTCCGCCCACATAACCGCGACGCCAGCCTGAGCAATGTGTATCTGGTCGGCGCGGGCACCCACCCCGGCGCGGGCGTGCCCGGTGTGATTGGCTCGGCAAAGGCCACGGCAGGTTTGATGCTGGAGGATCTGCAGGCATGAATAGCGATCAGCACCAGGAGCAGGCCCTGCTGGAGCATGCCGAACACAGTATCGCCGTGGGCTCGAAGAGCTTTGCCGCAGCCTCGCGCTTGTTCGACCCCTCGACGCGGGCCAGCGCGGTGATGCTCTATGCCTGGTGTCGACATTGCGATGACGTGATAGACGGCCAGGAGGCGGGGCATGCGGCGACGGTGCTGAGTCAGGAGGACGTTGACCGGCGCCTTGCCGAACTGATCGCGCACACCCGGGCGGTTTACACCGGGTTGCCTGTGCAGCACCAGGCTTTTGCCGCCTTCAGAGCGGTGGTGGTCAAACATCGCATTGAAGAACGCTACGCGCTGGAGCACCTGGCAGGTTTTGCCATGGATGCGCATCAGCGCCACTACCAGAGCATCGATGACACGCTGGATTACTGCTATCACGTGGCCGGGGTCGTCGGGCTGATGATGGCTCAGGTCATGGGCGTCAGCGACCGGCGGACACTGGACCGGGCCTGCGACCTGGGCATGGCGTTTCAATTGACCAACATTGCCCGAGATATCGTCGAGGACGCTGCCGTTGGCCGTTGTTATCTGCCGGGTGACTGGCTGGCTGAGCTTTCAATCCCCGAATCGAGTCTGGCCCACATTCAGCATCGGCCCGGCCTGGCCATTCTCGCGCAACGGCTGGTGCAGGTGGCCGAGCCTTTCTATGCCAGTGCCGAGGCGGGGTTGAGCGCATTGCCTTGGCGTTCTGCCTGGGCGGTGGCGACTGCGTCCGGGGTCTACCGGCAGATCGGCATCAAGGTCTTGCAGCGCGGCGAGCACGCCTGGGATGCGCGGGTGTCGACGTCCAGGCTCGACAAATTGCGACAGGTGCTTGGCGGCCTGTGGCGCGCCGTTACTTCCCGTGGCCGTCAGTGGCCCGCACGTTCGCCGGGCCTGTGGCAACGTCCGGATCGTCCTTGTGAAGCGGCCCGCCATGCAGATCGCGCAGCTGAGCGCGAAGCGTCGCGGTAGAGGGGGCGTAGAGAAAGCCGAATGACACACAGCGATCTTTGCCCGACACCGCGTGGTGCATCAGATGCGCCTGATACAGGCGCTTGAGATAGCCGGTCCGGGGGACGTACTTGAGCGGCCAGCGCTTGTGCACCAAGCCGTCGTGGGCCAGAAAATACAAGAAGCCGTACGCCGTCATCCCGGCCCCGATCCACTCCAGAGGGTGCAGGCCCTGGGTGCCTAGCGCGATCAGGACAATGGCGAACAGCGCAAAAACCACCGCGTACAGGTCGTTCTTTTCAAACCAGCCGGTGCGCGGTTCGTGATGGGAGCGATGCCAGCGCCAGCCCCAGCCGTGCATCACATACTTGTGGGCAAGAAACGCAAAACCCTCCATGCCGATGAGGGTCGCGAAAAATACCAGTGTGTTTGACATGAGCCAGGTCATCCGAGCAGAGACACAGCATCAGACTGTGCCGACGCGGTGAACGTTCTACGCATCGACACCTGCAGGTTGGACCCCGCCGAACTGCGCGATCACCTCACCTGCAGTCATGACCTCGGCGTATTCGCCACCCAGCAGTGCCAACGTCAATTGGTGAACCGTGTCGGCGTCCCAGATTTTGCCCTGCGCGCCTTTGACAGGCACGGCAGTGGTGGCGTCCGAAGGCAGGATGATGTGATAGCCGAGCGCTTTCCCCGCGCGAATCGTGGCGTCCATGCTGTTGTGAATGACCACCCCGGTCAGCACCAGCCGCTTGACCTGCATCTGTTTGAGCAGCGCATCCAGCTCGGTGTGAATGAAAGCGCAGTTCTGCTGTTTGACGACCACGGTTTCGCCCGGCAGCGGAGCAACTTCCTGTTTGATGCGGTTCCAGGGCCCGTTGACGTAATAACTGGATTCAGGCGCCTGTTCGTCGTGTCGGATATGCAGCACCGGCCAGCCATTGGCCCGCCAGTGACCCAGCAATTGCTGGATCACATTCAGGTACTGCGGGTTGCTCTTGCCGTCCCACACCGGGCGATCAATGGCTTCCTGCACGTCAAGAATAATCAGCGGGACCGGGCCAGACATAGCGTTCATGGAGTGACGTTCCTTGTAGGTTCGGCTAAAAGTGCGGCTAAAAAAGAGGCGCTCCGTAGAGCGCCTCCTGACTGGATCACTGCAGACTAACCGTTTTCAGGTCGGGCTTGTCAGAGCCACCGATGGTGATGCGCCGTGGTTTGGCCTCTTCCGGCACGACACGGAGCAAGTTGATGCTCAACAGGCCATTGTTCAGTGCAGCTTCCTGGACCTCGATATGATCGGCCAGGCGGAACGACAGTCTGAAAGCACGCTGGGCAATGCCCTGGTGCAGGTAAGTCACCTCTTTCTCGGTCTCGCGCTTGCCACCGGCAACCGTCAACACGCCTTTTTCAACCTGAATGTCCATGTCCTCGTCAGCCAGACCTGCGGCGGCGATGACAATTCGATACTCATTGTCGCCGCGCTTCTCGACATTGTAGGGAGGGTAGGCAGTCGTGGCCTCGCTGCGGAGCGCCGATTCGAAAAGATCGTTGAAACGATCAAAGCCTACCGACTGACGAAACAGTGGGGCCAGCGAAAGTGTTGTAGCCATTGCAAAATCTCCTGAGTTTTTCCAAGTGATTTAACGCGACCCGATTTCGGCATCGCGTAAACCGAATGTAGGAGCTGCAAAAGCGCTTTCAAGAGGGGCTGAAAAATTTTTTTGTAAGCCGACAAACGGCTAGGTCGGAGCCTTCAAGAAACGCTGCGGATGATCTGCGCGGGGCAGCTGGCAGGCATCGTACCGGCCAAACAGACGATAGCGATTCAACGCGATCCGGTCATACATCCAGTCGCGCAGCGCTTGCGGTACCAGGCGCGCAACGGTCAACCAGCGCCAGGGAGCAGGCAAGCGGGCGAGAATCTCGAACATCGCCTGGGAGCGGACAAATACCTGATCGTCAGCAATGAACACGATGGTGTTGAACCGATCCTGCGGCAATCCCGCCCACTTCAACAGTGCCTGCCCTTGGGGTGACTGCACCGCCGCCAGTTGAATGTGCCGAGCCCGGTCGTGAGCAATCACGAACCGCGCCCAGCCGTTGCAGAGCTTGCATGTGCCGTCGAACAGCACCACGTTATCGCCGCGCTTGAGCAATGGCGCCGGGGTGCTGTGATCGTTGGCCTGCATCAGTGGGTGCGCGTTACGGTCAGCACCACTGCCGCGATACGTTCGGCTTCGGCGTAGGTGGCGGTTTCAAGCTCTTCACCAAAGACGTCCGGGTCCATTTCCCGGTAGCTCCAGGCCAGGCCGGGCACGTCGACCCACTGGCGAGCGCTTTGCAGAAACAGGTCCACCCCATCAACGGAGGGGGCTCCGGTATAAAGCAGTAAAGTGCCGCCCACGGCCAGACGCTGGACCGCCTGTTCGACGATACGCACCGACAACTCCGACCCAAGCCTTTCACCGCCGTGGCGGTAGGCGCGTTTCTGGGTGTCCTGCATGTACGGCGGGTTTGCCACGATCAGGTCGAACTCCCCTGAGGCGCCAGCCAGAATATCGCTGTGCCAGGCCGAGACGTTTTCGGTTCCGGCCAATGCTGCGTTGACGGCGGCGTATCGCAACGCGGTCGGGTTGATGTCCAGCGCCAGCACTTGCGCGTCGCGCCGAGCCCGGCCAATCAGTATCGCCCCGACGCCGCTGCCACAGCCGATGTCGACGGCGTTTTTGATCGGCTGCAGCGAGGTGCGCAGGTGTTCTTCGATGGCTTGAGCGAAGCGGTAAGTGTCAGGCCCGAAGAACACCGAGTCATGGGCGACGGTCGGGAATCCGGAATGCACGAACAGCAGATCGTCAAGGCTCGACCAGCGAACTTCACTGGTCCACAGCCCGGCATGGGCGCGCAGTACGTCACTGGCGAGCAGCGCTTGCAACTCGGCCAGGGGTAACAGGCTGGTCTCGAACGGTCGGTTCCAGCCGAAGATGTCACGCAGGTTCTTCGCGATGCGATTCTGCTCCCGGGCGTTGTTACGCTGATGGGTCAGCGGCGTGACGGTGGTGAAGCTGTAGCCATCCGCTTGCAGCCTGCGCCCCAACTGCAGCAAGGACAGATCATGCGACTGATCCGATGCGGCGGTCTCGTCCGGCGTCAAAGCGGTGATCTGTAGATTGCTCATCGGAAAAGTCCTCGGGCGAGTTGGCTGGCGTAGATCCGGGTCGCGTCCAGACCTTCAGGGGTGTGATGCAGGGCAGGGGAGATCAGGTCTATCAACGCTGAAAGAGCAACAGGAGCGGCATTGGCAGAGGCTGGCTGCTCTGACACCAGCACCGGACGCCGCCGAAAGCGCGCCCGAAACGGCTGCGTGTCGGTCTTTTCGGCCTGCCAGTCCGCACTAATCCAGTCGCGAATCAGCTGCTTTTCATAGCCGTTAAAGACGCCGAACATCACCGCGCCCGGGCCATCAATGAGCTGCCAGAACCGGCTGAGGTTCGGATTCTCGCCACGCTTGATCCAGCCTTTCTTCTCCAGAACCTGCAGAAATTCCCGGCTCTGCCCCGGGGCGGCCAGCCATTCGTTGACGGTGCGACCTTCAAGGCGGCAGTAATCGGAATGCATATGCTGACCAAAGGAGCGCTTGCTCTCAAGCATGGCGACCAGTTCGCGCTCAAGGTCGAACGCCTTGATGACGGCCGCAGTACCCGCGCCCAGGTCATTGAGCTGATAGCCGTTACGCACCCGGGCGAGGAATTCATCCGGGTCTTCGGCGCCTGCCAGAAATTGGCTGACTGTTTCAACTGCCTTCCTGGCGTGGCCTGAACTCGCGTTATCGATGGTTACATGCAGGGTGAAATAGTAAGGATCGATGCCCAACTCGTTCAGCTCGAATGCGCTGATCAGCAGGTGCAATGGCAACTGCTCGTAGCCCAGGTTGTAGCCGATGACTTCCGGCAGAAACTCGTCACTACACTCGCCGAGCGCCAGTTGCAGGGCGCCCTGCAGGTAGCGATCCTCAGGCAGCGGCAGATCCGCTGCGCAGTCATGCTCGGTCAACAGATTGCGATACAGCACCACATGGTTCAATGCCGGATCACCATCGCCAAGCTCTTCAAGGTAGGTGCGAATAAGCCCGTGATAGCGCCAGTCAGCCGCGTGCCGGGTGGTGCCGTACAACCACGCGCCGTCCACCAGTTTGCTTGGCGCCACGTGCTGCAGGAAATACAGCGCATGGGCCTTGTTGGTGAAGAACCGACGAGGTCCACCGGCATGGCGTTCTTCAAGGTATTGAGCGTACTGCTCACCGACTTCGCTGGCATGCGCCGCGACCCAGTCAGGCCACGCATCGACGTGTAACGGCAACTCGCACTGAGCGCCATCAACGCCTTGCAAATGATCTTGAAGAAACTGCCGCAGCTGCGCTTGATCAGCGTGCGAAGCGCCCTGTACCAAAGCGCGATACAGGGTCGATGCAGGCCCGGCCTCCGTCTGGGGCTGGGCGGGGTGCAGGGCAATCTGGCGTAAGACGGTCATAGAAGTACCAGTGTTTTTTCTTGATATAAGCTCAGAGGAACCGGGCCTTGAATAAATTCCATTGAAATCGCTGAGTGGTGAGGTGTTCGCCGTGAGGGGGAGCGTGTCATGGCTGTGTCTTGCCCACGCCCGCAACCTCGAACGGAACTCTGTCCCGGTACGGGCTCTCCATTGATAGGTCGACACGCGGCGCAGTTGCGCCATGCCAGGGATGACCAAGCGGGGCCAGAGAGATGAGCTTTTCAGAGCATGAAATGAAGGATCGGCAGTACCCGGTCGCCGAAGATATCGCGTTGCAGCGCAAAGTCTGGCGCTTCGAGCGGCTCGGCTGGTATGTGCTGCTGGTAGTGGTGGCGCTGACCCTGCTTGGCTTGTTTTCGCGAGGGCCACTGAGCTCGACCAGCGCGACAAGTGCGCAGGGCGATCTGAGCGTTGAGTACGAGCGCTTCCATCGCAGCGGCGGCGCAAATCCTATGGTCATTGAGGTCCGGGGCCAACCCGGTCAAACCGTTACGGTGGTGCTCGGGCGGGCCCTTATGGAGGGCTTCAGCGTCGATTCAATCCAGCCCCAGCCGGCGAACTCAATGGGTACGCCAGAGGGCCTTGCGCTAACGTTGCCAACGGATAAAAAAGGCCAGGCGGCGCTCTACCTGGTCTGGCGCAGCAACGGGTTCGGCCTGTTCAAGAGCCGGATAAAGGTCGTTGACGGTGGTGAAGTTGCCCTTACTCAATTCATCTATCCCTGAATACTTTGACTTACAGGTGCCACATGGACGCAGTATTACGCGCGGGAGCGATCTACCTTGCCTTGATGGTGCTGTTCAAAATCTCTGGCAGGCGCTCGCTGGGGGAACTGACTTCTTTTGATTTTGTGCTGCTGATGGTGATCGGTGAGGCAACGCAGCAAGCGTTGCTGGGGGACGATTTCTCTGTGACCAATGCGATCCTGGTGATCATCACGCTGATGGTAATTGATATAGGCTTCTCGTTGGTTAAACGTCGTTACATGGGCGTCGCCAAACTCATTGATGGTGGGCCGACCATTCTGGTGGAGAACGGCGCGTATTTGCGCGACCGCATGCACGAAGCGCGAATCCAGGAAGACGACATCATGGAAGCTGCGCGCATTGGTCAGGGTGTTGAGCGCGTGGAGCAAATCAAATTCGCCATCCTTGAGCGCAACGGCAAGATCTCGATTATTCCTGCCTGAGCTGTAGCGCTGCGCGCAGTTCTACAGCTCAGCCGTGAGGCCCGAAGCCGGATCAGTCCTGCGTCAGTTTGCGCTCGACCTCGGCGGTTTTCTCGTTGAGGGTCTGTGCGTCTTGTTCTTTCTCGCGAACAGAAGTTGGTGTGATGACCTTGTCTATGCCTTGCGTATCACCGTGCCCATCAGCCAGATCACGCTCCACCACGTTAACGGCGTTGCCAGAGGTGTCTTGTGTGGTGGTCTGCGCGTGAGGTGTCTGGTCATTTTGCCTGGTCATTTGAATACTCCCTGATGAAGCAGTTAACGATGGGACTCGCTCAATCTCGGCGGCCTGTGAGGGTTGATTTCCATACGTGCAGAAAATTCCGCCCGGCCGACGGGCTCATGGGTCTGATCGGGATCTGAAGGCACGATTGTTCGAGGCACCTCCCAGAATATCCAGCGCGCTGCGCTGGTCTTGAAGCGCTGGCGCTGAACTGTACAGGCCCGAGGTATGGCGAAAGGCTTACACGCGATCGAGGGGAATAGCCCTAGGCGAGCCGCTAGTTCGGGCGCAATCTAGAGCCATCAACCGGAACGCAGGAAGCGAACCGGAGGTCAAGGACGATCACCATAGCCTGGATGGCTGCCGACAGGATGTTGGAATGGTTTGATAGAAAAACGACCCGCCTTGAGCGGGTTTTTTTATGGCTGCGTGTTGATGAAAGTTCCGGCCGTGCACTCCATTTGGACGTGCCGGGCGTGTGAGTCAGCGGTATCACGCCTACACTCGGCTGGCGGGCTTTTTAATGGGCGGTGTGTGGACAGGTGTGGAGGTAGGCTTGCCAGTGCAAGACGAGGTATGGGAAATCCTGGTCGTGGATGACCAGCCAGAAAACCTGGATGAAATGCAGGAATTGCTCGAGGAACTGGGTCGAACCGTGCGTTGTGTGGACTCCGGTATCAAGGCGCTGGAGTGCCTGGCCACCGGCAGAATCGGTCTTGTGCTGCTGGATGTGCAGATGCCGGGCATGGACGGCTTCGAAGTCGCCCGGCGGATGCGCGCCGACCCGACGTCTCGCTTCACGCCGATCATTTTCATATCCGGCCTGCGTCAGACCGACGAAGTGTTGGAGCAGGGATATGCCGCGGGTGCCGTGGATTTCATTGCCAAGCCTGTGCACCCGAACATGCTGTTGCACAAGGCGAGGGTGCTGCTGGAGCATGATCACTATCGGCGTGGGCTGTTGCGCACCAGCGAGCAGCTGGAGCGCGAGCGCTCGTTCAACGCCTCGATTCTGAACAATACCGCCGAAGGCATTCTGGTCGTTGGCAGTGATGGACGCATTGATTATGCCAATCCGGCGATCACCCGCTTGCTGGGTTGCTCAGGAGACGAGTTGCAAGGCACGCCCTTGATCACGTGGATTGATTCGCCCCATGAGGAAAACTGGCAGACCTCGGTATGGATGGAACACTTGCAGCGCGGCGAAAGTCTGCGTCTGCATGATGCGTGCCTGCGCAGTCGCGAGGGCCTGGCCGTACCCGTGGCCCTGTCATGCGCAGCGCTGCCCAACGGCCAGCAGGCCATGACCATCGTCGCGCTGGACATGTCGGCGGTGCGCGACCTGTACCGCAAGCTGGAACTGATGACGATCACCGATGCGCTGACTGGCCTGCTGAACCGGCGTGGGTTCATCCAGGCGCTGGAAGCGGCAATCGCTCGCAATCAACGCAGCGGACGTCTGAGCGCGCTGTTGTATCTGGATCTGGATGGGTTCAAACAGATCAACGACACCTTTGGTCATGATCGAGGCGACGACGCGCTGCGCTGGGTCAGCGGTCAATTGCAGACGTGTCTGAGGCCCTATGATCGCCTGGCGCGAATTGGCGGCGACGAGTTCACGGTGATCATCGAGGGTATCGAATCCAGAGACGACGTTGCCGCTGTGGCCGATAAGCTGGTGCGGCAGGTGGCGGCCGATCAGGACAACTTTCGCCTCGGAGCAAGCATAGGCATCGCGTGCCTGCCCGAGAGTGGTAACAGCGTCGAAGACATCATGCGCGCGGCTGACAGCGCCATGTACGAAGCCAAGCATCGCGGCAAAGGGCAATTTCGCTTTCACTTCCCCAGGGAAGGGTTGTGACGACAGATCACTGTGGCCGGTGCGAATTCAGCCTGCACCAACGAGTTCCGGGGTATCACGTTCAACGTTCGGGAGCTTTTGCCTGCAGCAGCTCGCGGACCTGAAGCACCAGTCCCTCAATTGAAAATGGCTTGGTGAGCACGCGCATACCCGGCGGCAGGTAGCCATGGCTGATGACCGCGTTCTCGGCGTAGCCGGTGATGAAGATCGTCGGCAGTCCCGGGCGCAATTCCCGCCCGGCATCAGCCATTTGCCGGCCGTTCATCCCACCTGGCAAGCCTACGTCGGTGATCAGCAAGTCGATGTGCACGCCAGAGCGCAGGATTGCCAGACCTTCGGCGCTATCAGACGCCTCCAGCACGGCATGACCGAGTTCGCTCAGAGCATCTGCGATCATCATTCTGACGGTGGGTTCGTCGTCCACCACCAACACCGTCTCGCCCTTTGTAGAAGCTGAAACGGGGCCGCTTTCTACGTGAACTTCGTTGACCTGAACCCCGCCATAAAAGCGCGGCAAGTAGATGCAGATCGTGGTGCCGACCTCCAGTTCGGAATAAATCCGGACCTGGCCGCCTGACTGCTTGGCAAACCCGTAGATCATCGACAGGCCCAGCCCGGTCCCTTGGCCCAAAGGTTTGGTGGTGAAAAAGGGATCAAATGCCTTTGCGATCACCTCCGGCGACATGCCCGTTCCGGTATCGGTCACGCTCAGTGAGAGGTACTGACCTTCGGGCATGTCATACGCGGCCGCGGCGGCCCGATCCATCCAGCGGTTGGCGGTTTCCAGGGTGATGCGCCCGCCGTCAGGCATCGCATCGCGGCCATTGATGCACAGATTCAGCAGTGCGTTCTCAAGCTGGCTTGCATCAACCAGTGCCGGCCATAGACCCACGGCGCCAATGGTCTGAACCTGAATACTGGGGCCTACGGTACGCTGGATCAGTTCGGTCATGCCGTCCATCAGCGCGTTGACGTTGGTGGGACGCGGGTCCAGCGTCTGACGTCTTGAAAACGCCAGCAATCGGTGGGTCAGTGCCGCCGCGCGCCTGGCGGCACCTTGCGCAGCCACCAGGTATTTGTCGACATCGGCCAGTCGTCCTTGTGCCACGCGCGAAGTGATCATCTCCAACGAGCCTGAGATACCTGCCAACAGGTTGTTGAAGTCATGTGCCAGGCCTCCTGTGAGCTGGCCAACCGCTTCCATTTTCTGCGCCTGACGAAGCTTTTCCTCGGCTTGCATCAGCTCGCTGGAGCGCTCTGCAACCCGTTGTTCAAGGGTTTCATTGAGCGCGCGCAAGTCCGCGATGGCTCGATCGCGTTCGGCTTCCAGAGCCCTGCGCTCCCCAAGGTCGATGAGAACGCCGGGCAGGCTGAGTGGCGTCCCGTCCTGCGCACGATCAACCCGACCATTCGCTTCAATCCAATAATAGTGGCCGTCTGCGCGACGCACGCGGTACTGGTGCACATAGGCGCTGCCGTCCGCGACCACTCTGTCGATGGCGGCGGTGACCCCCGGCCTGTCATCGGGATGCACGGTGACCAGCAGTTGCGCCTGGGTCAGGCCTTGTCGGCCAATCTCCGGATCCAGGCCGAACGCCACTGAAAACGGTTCGTCCACGGTGAAGTGACCGCTGATCAGATCCCAGTGCCACGTGCCGATGATCGCCCCGGCGGCCAGTGCCAATTGAACCCGCTCGACGTTCTCCCGCGCCAGGGCTTCGCTGGCACGCAACCGCTCCTGAGATCGGCGCCGCTCGGTAACGTCGCTGAAAAAAATGGCAATCTGCCGGGCGTCCGGGTGGCCCACCGGCACCGCCCTGACGTCAAACCAGCGATCAAATGCCTCGGCGTAGTTCTCGAACGTTTTGGGCTCACCGGTTTTCGCGACGTGGCCATATACCTCAAACCAGAAAGGTTCGAGGTTGGGGGCAAACTCGGTCACCCATTTGCCACGCAGATTGACCCCGGCCTCGCGCTCGAACGCCGGGTTGGCTTCAAGAAAACGATAATCCACAGGATTATCGTCGCCATCAAACTTGACCTCGACGATGGCGAAGGCCGCCTCGATGGTGTGGAGGATGGTTCTGAATAGCTCGTGCCTCTCGCGCAGTGCGGGTTCCGAAGCAGGTGTCCCGGTCAGGTCAAGGCTGGCGTCCTCAGCAGGCTCAAGGCCTTGTCCGCCGCTTACGGCATGCGTACGCAGGCGCAGAACCTCTGCAATCAGTTCTGTTTTACTCAGCCGTTCCAGGCCTTCGCTATTGGGCATCGCTGTCCATCCACATTCAGGTGCTGGTGCTTAGAGGGGCAAAGATGGAAAACGATCCGGTACTGCAGCGCTGTTTTGGTTTGACCAAAGGCCAGTTACTGCGCCAGCGATCCATGTAGCAGTAGATGCTCGACTTCGCTACTGCATTGATTGTTTGCGCCCAGGTACTCAATGAGCTCTGCCGCTCGACTACCCCGTAGCCCTGCGGTGGTGAGTTGTTTGTCGTTGACGTAGGTATAGAGCCCGGACACTGCAAAGGCTTTCAATTGCGCGATATACCTGGCCTGACCCGGCAATGTGCCCTGGAATGTATTGCCGGCAAAGAAACCGCGGCGGGCCAGAGGCGTTTCGAAGGCGATTTCCATCACGGCCAGTTCCACCCGCGCATCATTGGCCGTGTGGGCGACATTCGGCGCAGGGGGATGCATCCCGTCGTTGTCGAAGCGGGGTGGCAGGTGCAGGGTGAGTTTCATGACTTCATCGGCATTGGCGAGCGCGGGACCCAGATCATTGCTCAGGTAATCGTGAAGCTGAGCCAGACTGGCGCGTGGGCTGAAGTGCACATGAATACGGTCGAATCGGTCAGCGCCGTTGAATGTGCCGTCATTCAGGCGATCGACGAGTTTTTTCGATCCAGCGGGCAGCGCGTAGGCAAGCGTTTCCTCAAACATGTTCTGTTCGTCGCTGAACAGTATCGAGCTCGCGTTCTGGAATACGGTCTGATCCTCAGCCGAAACGAATCCAATCTCGACGCCGCCGTCCAGCTCATAGTCCGCGATCTCCGTCACCCCATCAGCGAGTGACCACAGGTGAGCATCCTGATTGCGGTCGAAGTGATGCTGGATGTAGAGCCCAAGTCCAGGCAGGCGTGAGCACAACGGGCCGTGAACATCACGCCAATAGGTGGCGAAGATTTCGTGCGGGACTCGATGGCGGCGTTTGACTGTGGTGTAGCTATTGATCGTGATCACGGCGGGCCTCGTCAGGAGTGTGTCCAGGAGGTTGTGATCAACCGCTTGCCCGGTCGTTCAAGATGCTTGGGTCTGATCAACGAAAAAGCGCCCAATCGGGGCGCTTTTTGCTCTGATCTGATTCAAGGTGTCAGGAGTAAATGAAGCTGCTGATAAATTCCGCCTTGATGACGGGCAGCTCGATCGCATGGATCAGGCCGGCGCTCATCGCTTGTTGTGGATCAAGAATGCGCGGCGCAGCTGTCAGGTACTTTTCGGTTTCGAGAGTCTGCAGGGCATCCTGGGTGCGCTCGGACACGATGCGTGCATACAGTTGCAAGTCGTAGTCCAGGCTCATCGCGTATTCGGACATACGCGAATGGTCGACGGACCCCTGCACATGCCAATGAAACGGATGAAACAGAAACTTGCTGTGATTGCACGCAGTCCTGCGCTCGCCGGCCAGAAAAATGATATTGCCCATCGATTCCACGGTGCCCAGATTGTGGGTGTGCACCGGGATCGGCAGCGACATGAGAAAGTTGTACATCGTAAAGCCGTAACTGCATTCACCGCCCATGGTGGCGATGTTCAGCACCAGGCCTGAGGCATTTTGCTGGACAGCCAACGAAGCTTTTTCGATGAGCTGGCTACAGGTGGAGGCGGTGACCGGTCCGGTAAAATTGATTATGTGTAAAGGCATGGGCGTCCTCATCGATCAAAAAAACAGGGGAGCCGCGCTCCCCTGCATCACGCACCTCAACTGTTGCGTCCGCCACCACGGCTGTTTTCGCCGCCCTTACGGCCGGCTTCCGAGGCTTTCTCACGGTCATTGGCAAAGTTGCCGCCACTGTTCTGACCGCCTTTGCTGCCCGCTTCGGCGGCGCGTTCGGGGTCATTCTTGAAGTTGCCGCCACTGTTCTGGCCGCCTTTGCTACCGGCTTCGGCGGCGCGCTCTGGATCATTTTTGAAATTGCCGCCGCTGTTCTGCCCACCTTGGCTGCCAATTTCCTGATAGAACTCTTTGTCATGAGAAGCAGAGGTGGCTTCGCCGCCTTTTTTACCCGCTTCACTGACGCTCATCTTGCCTTGCTTGTCTTGAGTACTCATGTTCAGTCACCTCTTCGTTCCTATCGGTTATGCAACTTGTCATTCCAGCTCTACGGCACTTGTAGTCCTGTGCCATTGCCCAGGCTATAACTGCCGTTCGCACAGCGTTGGCGTCTGCGAAGCACCGACAATTGCTTCAGCCAGTTCAATAGCTCGCCGATGTTCATAACACGCAGGTGTATTTGAACGTTCGCTGGCACGCACTTCAGTTCGCACGAGCGTATTCGGCCTATGGTGTAACTCGCTTCGCTGATGTTCCACAGGTGCACGCATGGTCAGTTCCCCTTTTGTAGCCGGGAAGGGGCAGCAAGGCTGCCCCTTCGGTTAGGACTTGCGGCCACCGCCGTGGCTGTTCTGACCACCTTTACGGCCAGCTTCCGAAGCTTTTTCACGGTCGTTGGCAAAGTTGCCGCCAGACGCCTGGCCACCTTTCTTTCCCGCCTCCGATGCTTTTTCAGGATCGTTGGCGAAGTTGCCCGGGTTCTTATTACCGGTTGTCATAATGTGTCCTCCAACTGTCATTGAGTGTTTGGTGATGCCCCTTGATTGCAGCGGGCATAAATTACGATAAGGGCCGCCTGAAAATGTTTTAAGATTTTTATAGCGTGGCGATAAACGGTAGTGGGGGCTGTGAAACTTATACACAGTATTTAGTCTACGTGCCGCTTCGTATAAGATTTCAACTTGCCTCTCTGGCTTACATGACGCTACCGGTGTATTTTCTCTACGTTCGCACCATTGGCGTGAACCGTAGGGCATCATGTGGGTCATCCGTTAGCGAGACACCGATTCGGAGAACTACATGACGCGCGCAAACAAGAAATTCTTGTCGGATTTGAAATTCCTCGACCTCTTGCTGCAGCAGTTCGGCGGCCATGAGGGGGAGCTGACGATGGCGATTGCCTACCTGACCCAGGCAGTGAGCGACGATGATCCGGCACGAAAAGCAACGCTGGTTCGCATCGCCAGAAGGAAGATTCGCCATGCAGATATATTAGGCGCCATATTGCTGCACCTCGCGAAAGGGCGCTCCGGTCCCTTGCCCAAGAACATGGACCGTGCGGAGTTGGCGGACTTTCTGAAGGGCAAAGGATTCACGATTAATTACTACGACAAAGCCTCGCTGTCGCTTGAAAAGCTAAGCATCGCTGAAAACCCGACAGGTGCAGGCACTCGCTATTCAAGCAGCCCCAGGGCGTATCTGACCGCCGATATACTTTCGGAAGATGTGCAGATTAAGGCCTATGAAGATCTTATCAGCCTGACTTCTGAACCTGCTTATATCTCCGCGTTGAACTATGCCAGGGAAACTCAGGTACAACATCGCAAAGATCTGATT
The DNA here is from genome assembly GCF_900601905.1 of Pseudomonas viridiflava. Classification (GTDB taxonomy): domain Bacteria; phylum Pseudomonadota; class Gammaproteobacteria; order Pseudomonadales; family Pseudomonadaceae; genus Aquipseudomonas. The sequence continues at coordinate 599,724 of NZ_UWFA01000416.1, read as the reverse complement.
GATTTACGAGACAGGATTGCTGACGGGCATTAATAGGCAGACGGGGCGGTTTTAGCCGTGTTAGTGGGGGCATCAGCTGCTCACGCTCGCTTGCCACCTTCAGAGCAAGTTGCTTGTACAGCCGAAGCCCGGCAATGCGTTAGTGCGCCAACATGTTGTGATGAATGCTGGCCATTATCCACAATGAAAGCCCCACCAGCAGCAGAATGATAATGGCCGAAAAGACCAGCGCAATAAGGTTCCATCGCTGCTCCGCCGCGGTGTCCAGGTGCAGGAAGTACTTGAGGTGTACAAGTATCTGGATGGCACCGATGATTACCACTGTCCACGCCGTGACATGACGCGGAAGCGCAGGATGCATCACGAGCATGAACGGGATGAGTGTCATAACCACGGAAAGGATAAAGCCGATCAGATAAGAGCGATTACTGCCGTGGCTGGTGCCAGCACTGCTGTGCACAGGGCTCTGGTTGTACATGTCAAATCACTCCCAGTAGATAGACAACGGTGAAGACACAGATCCAGACGACATCCAGGAAATGCCAGAACAGGCTCAGGCAACTCAGGCGTGTGGAGGTATTGTTGGTGATCCCCTTGCTGCGTACCTGCACCATCAAGATGGCCATCCAGACCAATCCTGCGGCAACGTGAGCGCCGTGGGTGCCCACCAGGGTGAAGAACGCCGTCAGGAAAGCGCTACGATCCGGCCCGTATCCTTCCTCGATCAGGTGATGGAACTCGTTGATCTCCATCGCCAGAAAGCCCGCCCCCAGCAGGAACGTCAGCCCCAGCCAGCGCAGCACATGGGCTGGCTGGTCGCGGTTCATTGCCAGCATGGCGTAGCCATACGTGATGCTGCTGAACAGCAGCAGCATGGTCTCGGTCAGCACATAGGGCAGTTCAAAGATATCGACAGTGGACGGCCCACCCGCGACGCTGTCGCGCAGCACCGCGTAGCCTGCAAACAAGGTGGCGAAGAGGATGCAGTCGGTCATCAGGTAGATCCAGAAGCCGAATATCCTCATCGACCCGGCATCTTCATGACCCTGCTCGTGAGTGTGGGCAATATCTTTTTCAAGCACGATGTTGGACATGCCTCAAGCCTCCGCCAGTTCTTTGAGATGGGCTTGTTCGATCCGCGCGACCTCATGGGCGCTGATGAAATAGTCCGTGTCTTCGTCGTAGCTGCGCACAACCAGTGCAACCAGGCACCCCAACAAACCCAGGGTCGCCATCCACCAGATGTGCCACACCAGTGCGAAGCTGCAGATCAGCGCGAATACGCTGATGACCAGTCCCGCCGAGGTATTGCGCGGCATATGAATCCTGCGGTAATCGGTATGGCTGAGTGTGCTGGCTCCGCGCTCTTTCATCCCCCAGTAAGCGTCAAGGTCGTCAACTCTGGGCTGTTCAGCGAAGTTGTAGACCGGCGGCGGGGAAGCCGTTGCCCATTCCAGGGTCCTTCCGTCCCAAGGGTCGCCCGTGAGGTCGCGGTATTGATGACGGTTGCGGATGCTGGTGAATAACTGCAGGGCCTGGGAGGCCACACCGCAAAGAATGATCGCTACCCCGACCAGTTCCAGCAGCAACCAGGGTTGCCATGCGGGGTTGTCAAAGTGGTTCAGGCGTCGGGTCATGCCCATGAAACCCAATACGTAGGAGGGCATGAAGGCGAAATAGAAGCCGATCAACCAGCACCAGAAGGCGATACGCCCCAGCTTGTCGTTCAGCCGGAACCCGAAGGCTTTCGGGAACCAGTACGTCAGCCCCGCCATGTAGCCGAATACGGCGCCGCCAATGATGACGTTATGGAAGTGAGCGATCAGGAACAGGCTGTTATGCAGCAGGAAGTCGGCGCCCGGCACAGCCAGCAAGACGCCCGTCATGCCGCCGATGCTGAACGTGACAATGAAACCCAGCGTCCACAGCATGGGCGTCTCGAACCGCACACGGCCGCGGTACATGGTGAACAGCCAGGTAAAGATTTTCACCCCGGTGGGCACGGCAATGATCATCGTCATGATGCCGAAGAAGGCGTTGACGTTCCCTCCCGCGCCCATGGTGAAGAAGTGATGAAGCCAGACGATGAACGACAGCACGGTAATAGCAATCGTGGCCCAGACCAGGGAGAAATAACCGAACAACCGCTTGCTGCTGAACGTCGCTGCAATTTCCGAGAAAATGCCGAAGGCTGGCAGGATCAGGATGTACACCTCCGGGTGCCCCCAGGCCCAGATGAGGTTGACGTACATCATGGGATTTCCGCCCGCCTCATTGGTAAAGAAGTGCATGCCCAGATAACGATCCAGCGTGAGCATGAGCAGTGTCGCGGTCAGGATGGGAAACGCAGCGAGGATCAACACCGAGGTACACAGCGAGGTCCAGGTGAACACCGGCATCTTGAACAGGGTCATGCCTTGGGTGCGCATCTTCAGGATGGTGACGAAGAAATTGACCCCGGTGAGCAAGGTTCCGATGCCGGATATCTGCAACGACCAGATGTAGTAATCAACCCCGACGCCTGGGCTGTAAGCCAATTCGGACAGGGGCGGGTAGGCGACCCAGCCAGTGCGGGCAAACTCGCCCACGCCCAGCGAGATATTGACCAGCGCGGCGCCAACGACGAACAGCCAGAAGCTGAGCGCATTAAGGAAAGGGTAAGCCACATCGCGGGCACCTATCTGCAGAGGTACCACGATGTTCATCAGACCCACCACGAAGGGCATGGCCATGAAGAAGATCATGATCACCCCATGGGCGGTGAAGATCTGATCGTAGTGTTCCGGGGGCAGATAGCCAGGCCCTCCGCTGGAAGCCATGGCCTGCTGGGTGCGCATCATGATGGCATCGGAGAACCCACGCAGCAGCATGACCAGCGCGACAATGATGTACATGCAACCGATTTTCTTGTGATCCACCGAGGTGAACCATTCGCGCCACATATACCCCCACTGGCGCTTCAACGTGATCGAGCCGACCAGGGCAATCCCGATCAGGCCGACGATGGCCAAGGTGTACATCACGATGGGTTCATCGGTCGGAATGGCTTCCCACGACAGTTTTCCAAACATGTTCAGCGCTCCTCAGCCAGCAAACCAGGACGGTTGTCGAAACGCTCACCCGATTGCCGCTCAGCCTGTTTGCGCGGGTCTGCGCTTCGTTTGTTCATGCCTTCGTACTTGTCGACGATGTTCAGAAACAGACGCTCCTGAACGTGCGAGTAATAAGTGACCTTGTGCGCGATGGTCGGCTTGGCGAGTTCGGCGTAAGTGGCCTGATTGAGCGGTTGAGAAGCGCTTTTGACCTTCGCGACCCAGTCCTCGAAATCGGCTGGCGTTCTGGAAAAGGTCGCAAAATGCATGTCCGAAAATCCGGGGCCGTTGTAGTTGGCGGCAATCCCGCGGAATTCCCCGGTTTCGTTGGCGATCAAGTGCAGCTTCGTCTGCATGCCCGCCATGGCGTAGATCTGCCCACCCAATGCGGGAATGAAAAATGAGGTCATCGCGGCGTCAGAGGTGACGGTGAAACTGACCGGTGTATGCACCGGCATGGACAGTTCGTTGACCGTCGCGATGCCCAGGTCCGGGTAGATGAATAGCCATTTCCAGTCCGTCGCCACCACTTGGACATTCAGCGGCGGGGTGTCTGACTCGATAGGGCGGTAGGGATCGAGGGCGTGGGTGCTGACCCAGGTCACCCAGCCCAGAATGATGATTATCAAAAGAGGCACGCCCCAGACCACGGCCTCAATCTTATGGGAACTGGCCCAGCGTGGAGAATACCTGGCCTTTTTGTTGGTGGCCCGGTAGCGGTAGGCGAATACGAACGTCATGACGATAACCGGCACGACGACCAGCAGCATCAGCCCGGTGGAAAGTATGATCAGATCCCGTTCGGCCAGGGCAATCTGGCCTTTTGGATTGAAGAGAATCCAGTTGCAACCGGACAATAAGAGCGTTGCAGCCATCAATATGACGGATCGCCCAAAAACACCTTTCATTGCGTGCTCTCCCTTTAAGTCCTGCGCAAGTTGCCAGTCCCGAAATCATGACGTTTTGAAGCAGGTCCACCCTAAAGGTTTAGTTGATATCAACGCCTCATGACGAACGGTCTAACAAGCGATACGGCACTGACCATTGATCGACTCGAGCTTTAAGTTGCCAGACGATGCTGGGATTATTCCCTTCCGGCCAGTTGCTCTACCGCCAGCCGCTCTACAGTCAACTTATAGCCAGGTAAACCTATGTTTATTCGCGGCGATGTATATAAAAAATGGGCCGAGCCAGAACGGGATGACCGGTGTTACACGCTGGTGGTTGAAAACGGCTGCCATGTCGAGGTCCGGGCGCGTGAGGCGGGGCCGGACCGTATCGAAATGCTGGTTGCCGTCTATGCTGCCGATGGGCACCCGGTTGTCGAGCGCATCCAGACGCTGCCTGGCCGTGAATGGACGGTCGAAGACGCGCTAAAGAAGGGTATAGATCAAGCGGAGCGGTTTGCGGGTGGCGAATCGGGCAGATTACCCTGCGCTGATGCCGACAAGCATGCCGATGAGTGATACAGGCCTGACACAACCGCAACGGCGATATTAACCAAACCCTGGAAAAGCGATATCGAGTTGCCATAGTCCAGTTTTAAGCGCTGCGCTAACTGTGCCCGTATAGAGCGCCTCTGGTTATATGAAACGGATGACGCTCGACAACTAATAAAACGATTGACCACGATGCTATCAGGGCAAAGGCAACGCTTATGCCTGTCTTTGCCGTGATGTGTTAAAACCGCCTCATAACTGTATGAGGGGTTTCAGCGTACTTTAACTAACGCGTCGGAATAAAAGCGGGTTGAGCCGTAAATGCCAGCGTTTGTATTACCTGATTGCGGATTCCGTAGGTTGAGCCCCCGAAGCAGAGCGGGTCAAGGGCATCAACCGCCAGCCAGGCAGCGGTGTAAACCTTGACCCGCGCACTTTGAGTCTTTCGACCTTGCACTACTTTTCAGCGCGCCTGAGCTTCTCGTAGCTCAGGCGCAAGTCTGCGGCCCATCCATCGAGTACCGGTTTCACGTCCTCCAGGGTTAGCTGAGTCGTGTCGTCTTCCAATGACTTGCCGCTGCCTTTGCGTACCACCTGGGCGAGAATCCTTTTGCTGGCACCATCCAGGAAAGCGGCTTCTGTAGCGATTTCTACAGTCTGGTCTCGTCCGCCCGCTGCGGTATTGACCGCTGCTGCCACCAGCGCAATGGGGATCACTTCGTACGGTTTGAGACCTTCGGTGCTGGTCGAAACCGCAGTAATCGCCGGGCGAACCACGATGGTGTTGGGCCCTAGCGCGGCTGCCAATGGCAAATCCTTGCCCAGCTCACGCTTGAGCGCGGCATCGAAGTAGCGTGTGATGGATTGCAACGTTTGCGCGGAGATCACCGCTGTCGGCTGCGGTTGCGGATAGAACTGACTGGGCTCGATATACACCTGCGAGTATTCGCTGAGCTTTATATCAGGATCGATCCAGCGCATGACCGGCGCTCCAGTTGCGCTTTCTGCGGGTTTTAACTGGCTGTAATCCTTCAAAAAACCAGAGTAATGGCGCGGGTCAACCTGGGAGCTTGCGCAGCCCCCTAAACAGAGGACAGCGCAGCAAAGTAGCGTATTCAATACCGACGTTTTCATCAGATGATTCCCTGCGTTGGTTAAACGGCGTTGGAACTTCTACCAGGCGTATTGCAAACGTAGCGTCCAGGTATTCACGTCCGCGGAGCCGGTGCGCTCCGAGACCGTGTCCGAGTAGGCGATCAGACCGCCAAATTGTGGCGAGAGCATGAACCCCAGGCTGGCACCCAGTAGCGCATTTTCCTGCTTGTTGTCCTGCCAGTCGCCGTTGATGCGGCTTTCGCCACCAAGGCTGTAGGTCGCATCAAGGGATGCCCACAGCGCGCGGTTGAAGGTGTAGCTGTAGTGGCCCTCAACCGCATACAAGGGTTTCTGTTCGAGCTTGCCATTACCTTGATAATCGTCGTTGTCCCCAAACAGCGACACCCAGGTGTTGAACTCCAGCCAGGTCGGTCCGATCGGTGTGCCGAAGGCCAATTCCGGCTTGAACACCCAACGATTGGAACCGATGTTGATTACCCGGTTCTTGTCGTAGTCGCCAGTGGGAGCGGTAACCCACAATGCCCCGGTCAGGAATGTCCCCGGGGTCCAGGTGGCGAACGCTTCTTTGCTCAACGCGGGCCCGCCAATGAGGTTATGAACCAGCACAACCTGAGTGTCGGCCATGCCACCGTTGTGTTTGGTACCGTCGAAAAAGCGGGCATTGTCGAAGGACGCAGAGATGTCGGCATAGGGTTGCAGGATCTGGATGGCGCTGTTGCGGCCATCGACCCCAAATGAGCGTGCGTAACGGGCAATGTACAGATCAGCATTCAGCGACAGACCATTGATCGGCAGCGTCGTATCAATGGGCGTGTTGGTATCGATCAGGTTGTAGTAGCCGAACACCATGTTCAGATCGGTCGGCAGGTTTTGCCAGTCCCGGGCGTTATCGGCGAAGCCGAAGGTCGGGGTCAGCGCCAGGGTGGCAGCACTTAATGCGCGCAGCCTTGAATACGCACTCATGATTCGCTCCTGTCATGGCTCTGCCATTTGTCCGGATTTATAGATCTGCTGGCGTCAGCAACGGCAACTTCCATTCACCACTGGCCACTTGCGGCTTGGGCAGATAGATCCTCAGCACCCCATAAAACGGTCCTTTGGGCGCGGGAAGCCAGTTGCTTTGCTGGTCCTTTCCGGGCGGGGCGTTCTGCACGTAGAGGGTCAGGCCACCCTGCGCATCGCGCTTCAAGTCGGGCAGCATTCTTGAATTGATCAGGTAGCGTTTCAGCGGGTTTTCCACCAGCAACTTGGACGTGCCGTCGTACATGGTCAGCGACCAGAAGGCGTTGGCCGGGGGCAGTTGGTCTTTGGCAAAGTGCAGGGTATAGCGGTGTTTGGCACCATCGACCGGCGTGCCTTTGTTGTCGACAAAATAGCCAATGTAAGCCGCTTCATCCGCCGAGTTACCGAAAATGCCCATGTTGGCACCGGCATAGCGGTACAGATAATTGTTGTGCAAATGTTCGCGTGTACCAAACAGATCGCCGCTGGTGACAGCGTGGGTATCAACCTTGTCTTTTTTGAAAGCCGCAAACTCAGCCTTGCCATCGGCAATCCCCGCTTCCAGCGCCTTGCGTTGTTCAGCACTCAGGTTATCGGTTGTGAAAGGCTCTCCAGGGACGATGCCAATCCTGGCGAAGCGTTCCAACAGGCTCTTCTCGGAAGCCTGCGGATGAGCGAACGCCAGCATGAAGCTCAAGTAGCGAAACAGATCCGGCGTTTCACTCATGTTGGCTTCGGGTTTAGGCCAATTGACCTTGGCGAGAGCCTTGCTGGCGGGTTGTCCGAGATAATTGTCCAACGCCTGAACCTGGTAACCGTTCTGGATCTGCTTGACGTTTGTCAGGTCTTTTTCGTCGAACAGTTGGGTGCGATACAAGGCATACGCGATATTGCTTTCGCTGTTGATCACGCGGTCAATGTTCGCCGGTGGCGCACCCTTCCAGTCGGGCCCGGCAATCATGAAGTGGCCGCCTTTATTGCCCGTGGTGCGAGTGCCCAGATAAGCAAAGTTATGGGTGTAAAGGTCGATCAACTGCACCGAGTAATAGCGGTTCGCTTCAACTTTCGGCAGGGTCACCACAATGGGCTCGGCGCGCAGATCCAGCCAGACGAACGAGTACGGAGTGTCCGAATTGGGCGTGACAAACGCCGTGTCTTTGGGGGTGAATACCATCGCGGTGTTGCCGATCTGATTGAACGGGGCCTTGAAGTTTTCGCCACCTTCATCGACCGCCTGGGTGTACAGGGTTTTGTACATTTCCACGACCGGGAACCCATAAAGGTAGGCTTCCCTGGCTATGGCCTGCGCCTCTGCTGGCGTGGCAGTGAAATCGGCCCAGGCTGAACTGCTCAGGGCGATGGACAGGCTTGCACAGATCAGCGTTGCGGTGTGTCTGATGATCATTATCGAATCCTTCCAATAAGCGGGCAGCAGCCCTCAATCAACTCGTTTGATATCGTCAAGCTTCCAGCTTTTATCGAAATAGGCTTCGGTGGGGGCGTATAAACGGAAGTAACTGAACCAGTGTCTGCCGGGTAAGGTTTGCACCCAGTTGCTTTCAAAGCCTTTGGGCGCGGAGGGGCCAAAGTAAAGGTCTACCGAGCCATCAGCATTTTGTTTCAGGTCCTGGCGGGACGAGAGGTCGGCTTTGCGTTGTGGGTTGTCAATCAGGCAACGGCTTGCGACGTCATAGACGGTCATTGACCAGAATTGCCTGGCCGGAGGATTGGCGCCGACGTGCAGGCGATAGTTCTTGCCGCCATCGAGCCAGTCGCCTTTCTCGTCGGTGTAAGCGCCGAGATAGGTCTGGCCCAGCCCCGGGGTCCTGGAGACCATGCCTTTGGTGTTTGTCACAGCCTCATAGAACCACGCACTGCGCTCCCATAGCTGATCGTAAAAGGCCACTCGCTGTGACGGCTCGGCAATGTTCAACACAGTGTCCCATTGACGGTCCGGCCAGTATTGAGCACCCGGGAATCGCTTGGAGAAGGTGTTGGCCTTGGCGACAAGTTCGCCCATCTGGGCGCCTTGCTCCAGAGCCTTGCGCTGTGCCTCGGTGGGATTGAACGGTTTATCCTTTTCGATCCCCAGACTGGCGAGCATTGCCATGTAGAACCGGTCACGTTCATTGACCGGCTCTTTTTGAATGATCTGATGCAAGCGTTCCCAGTACGCCATGCCCTTGGGCTGAGTCCCTGACCACGCTTTCCCTCCTGGGGTTAACAGTCTGGTTCGGGTTGGTTGGGCGCGATTGGAGTAGGGGTACATTCTGAATTTCTCGACCAGCGCCTTGCCCTTGGCGGGGTCGGGGTCCAGCACGCGAAAGCCCACCAGGACATTCATCGTCTCTGACTTGGCGAGATAGTAGTTACCACTGTCCGCCGGTAATGCCGCGCCCGGAGGGAGCACAAGGTATTTGCCACCTTTGCCTTTATCAGGACCTGTCTCGCCCATATCGATGATTGCGCGCTGCCAGAAATCTCCAACACCACCAGCGGTAGGCCCTGGCGGTAACTCAACAACCAGCGGGCCGGTTTCATTGAGATCAACAAAGCCGAGAATGTAAGGTGTAGTTGCATTGGCGGTGATGACGCCAAGCTTGTCTTCGTAACTGTTGAGCACCATCAAATCGCCGCTTTGCGCGCCAAGCTTGTCGCGAAACTCCCCTTGCCATTGCGCATAGGACACCAACGGAAGCGCCCACAGATAAGCCTGTGTCGCTTGCTGGAAATCCAGTTCGGCGTACAGCGAAGCGATAGAGGCGCGAGCGGGCAGCTCACCCTCCATGGCGATCTTGCCAATTCGGGTATCGGGGGACGAAGAGTGCGTCCCTGTAGCGCAGCCTGCGACTAATGCAAGCAGGGAAAAACCAGCCAACCTGACAACTCCACGCATAGCCTGTCCTCATTTTCCGAAAGTGACATTGATGCCGGCAAAAAGAGTGAATTGCGGCAAACCATCGCCTTTGCGCTCCACTGTCCACTGAGGTTCAACAAAAGCGTTGAGGATATTGCTGCCGGATTTCCAGGCCTTGCCGACGCCCAGTCCGATGGGGATGTAGTGCGTGTCGTTCTTCAGGTCAAAGGTCCAGGTGCCGGTGGAGCGCAGGTACCAGCCTTTGGGCAGGTTATGGATGATGAATGGCTGGAAAGTGGTGGTCTCAACGTGCTGACGGTCGCTGTCACCTGCAAAGGAGCTTTGGTATTGCACCAGCGCGCCTAGCAATCCACGGGGCGAGGCGTCGATGGCGACAGCAGCCAGACCCGCCTGCCACTTGCCGGTGCCCAGTTCGTCCTGGGCCGCCGTCGGGGCGGTAATCTGCGGGCCGACGCCTAGCTGTACACCTTCGGTTTTCAGCAAGAAGATATCGAAAAGGTTCAGGTCACCTATGCCGGTGCTGTAGCCATGACGCGGATCGGGGCGCGTACTGATCGGCAACGTGGCACGCAGAATTTGCGGGACGCCAATGACGTCGCCCGCAGCGACCGGCAAAGTGCCGCGCAGTAGCGCATCGTTGGTGTGCACATTGGTGTCGTACAGTTTTGGCGTGTAATAGTCTTGCAGGTTGGCGCCGGGGGCGAGGTTTAACGGGTTATTGCTCTTGTTGGCGGTATCGGCATTGTCTGCATGAGCACTCATGGCGAGTGGCAACATCGTGATCAAAAACATCGTCCGTTTAGAGCTGTTTCTAATCATGGCCCCAATCCTGTGCGTACCACTGATGGCTTTGTGACCATGCGCCAACGCTCACAGGTCGCTATAGGAAGCTAGCAGAGGTCGGGCATTCGTCTAGGAACGCGGCTTGATTTTTAGAACCTCGTACGTACCAGGCGACGAACGTTGGCTTTTGGGTGAAAGGGGCCCTATCAGTGACTCAAGACTCTAGCGTCCGGTGGCACGTTTGGAGGTATTCCTCTGGGGTCAGGGTCCTGCTCATGTGGCGCCGCAGTGCATGGCATTCGCCGAGGTTGCTGGATAACATCGTCCGGGTTGAAGGTGATGGTGGGAGCACAACGGTGCGGTGGGATGGGGAGGGCGCGGTGGTGTTGACTGGGCCGGTAGAGAGGTTGTTCTGCGGCAAACTGGCAGAGAGCTTTCAGGGCGGTCCACGTCCCAGGTAAGACAGCACACCTATTGGCGTGTGCACAGGGGGGACGCGGGTCACGAAGCCTGCCTGGCACGCTGCGCAGCAGTCAGCCAGTCTTTAAACCGCAGTCACGATAAAGTGCCAAGGGACAGCTTCTGGCCGCAGCAACGGATTACTGCCCCCTCGCCGTTTCACTCTGACGGCGGTTTGTATCCCGCAAGCATTTTCAGGACTTCATCATGTGAACCACTCGCTTCAGCAAGCCTTAATGGTCTGGCTCGCTCAACGACGAGCTCCGGTGGGGTCGGAGAAATCTTGAGCAGTTCAAAAATCTCGTCCAGGAAGTCTTCCAAGGGCATCGCGTGCTCGTCATTTTCCTGCCCTAACAGAGTGGTACGCACACCCGGCGGCGCAAGCTCGATGACTTCGACTGATGTGTCTTCGAGCTGAACCCGAAGACTTTGAGTGAACGAGTGAACTGCCGCTTTGGTTGCGCTATAGGTTGCAGTGGCAGGCAGGGGGACGAATGCCAAAGCCGAGCTGACATTAATAATCGTTGCACTGGGCTGTTTGCTCAGGAGGGGAGTAAATGCATACACCATCCGAATCGTACCAAGAAGGTTCGTCGTCACAATGTCTTCGGCGGTGCTCAGGTATTGCTGATCAGTCAGATCCTCCCAATGCATGATTCCAGCATTGTTTATGAGGACGTTGAGATTTGGATGGCTGACGGTAAGTGCTTCGATGGTTCGCTTGATGGATTGTGGATCGGCAACATCCAGCAGCACTGATTCAATACCCGGATGCTCGGACGCAATCTGGTCGAGCAGAGCCTTGCGACGTCCTGCGATGATGACTGCATTCCCTGCCCGATGAAGCCTGAGCGCCAAGCCAAGGCCGATGCCTGAGGTGCCGCCAGTAACCAGAATCGTGTTGCCAGTGCTGTTCATAGTAAACTCCAGGAGCAATGCCTAAGCGGACAAATGTCCACTTCTGGAAATGTACCGGACAATTGTCCGCTTAACAATGCGTTCAAGGGAAAACTTTGCTGATGACTGACGAGTTGGTGATGCGTGCTGACGCCAAAAAGAACCGAGAACGAATACTGGCGATCGCAGTAGTGGAGCTGACTGGCGATCCTGCGGTCGCGTTGAGCACGATCGCGAAGAAAGCGGGTGTAGGGCAGGGCACGTTTTATCGTCACTTCGCTACCCGAGAGAAGCTGGTATTCGAGGTCTACCAATTTGAAATGCAGCAGGTGGCATCGTTGGCCGAGCAGCTCCTCGCGACAAAACCACCCAAGCAGGCCCTCCGGGAATGGATGGACAGTCTGGCTGAATATGCAATGACCAAGGCAGGACTTGCTGCTGCAATACAGCAGGCTGCCGCTATTTACGAGTTCCCCGGAAAGTCGGGATACGCACCGGTCCAGGCAGCCGCCGAATTGCTTTTGAGGGCAAATGAAAAGGCCGGAACGATTCGTAGCGGGGTTACTAATGATGATTTTTTTCTGGCCATTGCCGGAATATGGCAAATGGACTCCCAAAGCGAATGGCGCCCACGTCTCGCTAGACTGATGAACCTGGTGATGGATGGTCTTTGCTCAGGCAGCCCCGAAAGCCTGACGTAATAAACGTCTACAGAATCAGATAAGCGTGAGAGTGCGATTTTCAGCTCGTTTTTTGTCAGCAATGCTGAAAATCCTTTTACCTTTCCTACGTTGACTTGAGCCGTCATCGCCGCACGACGACCCACTTAACCCACAGCATCTTTCATACACCACCTCCTCATCTATACCTTCACATTGGAGAGCGCTGCGAAGAGGGTTTGTTGATGTGCGCCGTAATACTCAGCCAAAGCAGAACGATTGTGAGTGCGGCAGTCGCTGTCAGCGTTATCCATAGGCTGATCAACACGTCGAAGGCGACCTTGTTGTTTAACTCGCGAAAGATACCTAAGGCGAAAGCGGTGTACCACGAGGCACCCGAGACTGCACCTGATACGAGAAATAAGGTAGCTCTCTTGCGGGAGGCTCCCAGCAACAGCGGGCGACTCAGATCGCGTAGTGTTTCTGGCAACACAAACGCGTGGATAATCAACCCATTGATCGTCAGCGCTATTACAACAACTGCCTTCGCCCAAAGTTTAGGGTTGTCGAGCTTTTCCGGCGATTCCACTGCGTATAGAGCCAGCAAGCCCAAGCCTGAAAACCACAAAAGGCACAGCCCGATAGTCACCGCATGGCTGATAAACTCAAACAGGCGTCCGACCTCAATCGGCAGGCTACCCTTGCACATCCAGCGCAGAATCCAGAAATCCAGCATTGTCGCCCCACCTAGACCTAGGCACATGCCGAGCAGGTGTAGGCTTAAAAGCAGTGTCAGCACCTTCAGCGGTGGAAGTGGATCGGGTAATGAAACGCTTAACGGGAGTGTATCTGCGATCGAGTGATTGCAAATTGAGAGTGTAATTAAGGCGCCGAGAATCATGAACGATGTTGATGACTTCATTGGTTGCCACCTAAGGCCAGCAGTCTTGTCTGGGCGCGTGCATAGTTTATTTTCTTAAGCTCAGTGTCTTGAGGCTTATCGGGTGCTGCGACGCACATCCTTGTTGCAACAGGACTCCACAGAATGCTCAGTTGAATGCCAGTTGAAAGACTTGTCGGTAAATAGCTGTTGTAATCCAGGATAAGTTTGAATGAGGCGCGAAATAGTGAGACTCGCTTCGATAGCTTCACATTATTTGTAGTACGAGCTGAACCTTGTTCAGGAAGGCACCGGCGCGTGAGCATCGATAAGGCTCAGGCTCTTGAGTTCTTCCCAGAACCCTGCAGGGATACCGACTTTCATGGCTTGTACATTGGAGACTATCTGCCCCGGCGAACGCGCACCCGGAATGATCGCAGTCACTTGGGGATGTGCCGCTGCGAACTGTAGGGCAGCGGTATGAATGTCGATGCCGTGGCGGCTCGCGACCTCCATCATCCGAGAGCGCTTTGCTGTCGCACCTTGAGGCAGATCCAGGCTGAAGTTGTAACGATTGCGCCCTCCGAGAAATCCATCATTGAGTGGCGTGCCTAAGACTACGCTCGTGCCTTTGCTTTTCAATGCTGGAAAGGTGCTGCGCAGCGCTTCGCTGTGGTCCAGAAGTGAATATTGGCAGGCAAGCAACACGATATCGGGAGTTGGATCATTGTTGGCCAATGCGTGAACCACTGCATTTGGCGTATTGATTCCGAAACCCCAGGCCTTGATGAGCCCCTCTTTACGCATTTTTTCAAGCTCAACCATCGCCCCGCTGCGCGCAATCCTGTACGCCGCTTCCCATCCGCCTTCCAGTTCGGTGTTATCAGGCGAGATGTCGTGGATATAAACGATGTCGATACGCGGCAATCCCATTCGCTGCAGGCTGTCTTCTACGGAGCGACGCGTGCCTGCTGCGCTGTAGTCATAGCGGTAATTGAACGGCGCCGGTGACTTCCAGATAGCGTGGTCTTCTCGTGGGCCGCCAGCGGCGGTCAATACCCGGCCTACCTTGGTGGACACCTGATAGTCATCTGGATGTTTACTGCGCAAGAAGCGGCCCAGACGATACTCACTCAGACCAAACCCGTAGAACGGGGAGGTGTCGTAAAGCCTTATGCCGGAATTCCAGGCAGTCTGTAGAACCAATTCCGCTTGCTCGTCACTTATCGGAGCAAAGATATTGCCCATCTGCGTCCCGCCCATACCAAAGCGTTGAGGCGTCATGTACCTCAAGTTATGCGACGCCACATTGAGGGGCAGGTCTGCACGCACCAGTCGTCCTTGCGTACGCATCACGCTACCGTGCTCGGTAAGTGAGGAGGGCGCTGGGGCTGTCGATATAGAGCTCGCGATAGTTGAGGCCGGAAGCAGGGCCGCAGCTGTCCCGACCATTGAATAGCCAAGAAAATGTCGTCTGTCCATCTAACTGTCCTTTCGCGGCTGGGGTTTCAACGGCTATCGATGCCGGTATTCGCCGTAGAAGTTAGAGCAAAGAGGGTGGTGCAGGTGCCCCTAATACGCCATATTTTTTGCATAATCCTGCCGATCCGCTTGTGCTGAGCGCGCACCCTCAGCAGACTCGGGCATTCCGTTATCAGGGGCGCATGTCATGTCGAGTGGTTACTTCTCGCAGTTTCATTCCGGCCTCTCGGTGCCCGAGGCCGCCGGCCCCAATGAACGGCTCCAGACCCTCGGACGACTTATTGAAAAAGTCGCCTTGCATATTGGATTGGACGAAGTTTGCAAAACGTCGATTGCAGATCTGACGTTTTATCGCATGGCCGAACTGGGGACGCCCACCTACTGCATTTATGAGCCTTGCGTCGCCATTATTCTGCAGGGCGCAAAAGAGATCACGTTCGGCGAGCAAGCCAGTGAGTTCTCGCAAGGAACGTTTTTCGTCACCTCTGTCGATATCCCGACATTGGCGCTGGTCACTGCTGCAAGTGAGCAAACACCCTATTTATCGCTGGTGCTCAAGCTCGATCTTGCCATGCTCAACGAGGTCATCCAGATTCAGGCACCTGCCAAGCAAGAAGTGATGTCTGAGGCGCGAGGTTTCGCATCCGGTCCGGCGTCAAATGAGATGCTCGACGCGTTTCTTAGACTTTCAACGCTGATCGAAAAGCCACTTGAAGCGGGCTTGATGTCGGGCCTCATCAAGCGCGAAATATGCCTTCGACTGCTGCTCAGTAGTGCAGGCCAGTGGTTGCGCAGCGTCACTCGCGATGGATACCGTGACAAGGGGATCGTCAGAGCCATCGAGTGGTTGAAACTTCACTACGAGAAACCTCTGCACGTGGCTGAACTCGCGGAGCGATCGGGTATGGCGAGTTCTACCCTGCATCACAATTTTCGCAAGCTCACAGGAACCAGCCCTGTTCAATATCAAAAATCGTTAAGGCTGCAGGCTGCGCGCAGCATGATGTTGACCGATAGCGTAGATGTGAACACTGCTGCGTTTCGCGTGGGCTATGAGAGCGTCGCCCAGTTCAGCCGTGAATATACCCGGCGTTTCGGAGCCCCACCGTTGAGAGATGTCAAACACGCAAGGGAACATCCCGGGAAAATCCACTAGTCGGCCCCCGCGCAACCAGAGCAGATAATCGCATTGGCAGTTCTTGATCGGCTGCTGGCTGCGGTAGATCGACAGCTCACATGGCTATATCTGATGCCTGGAATAGCTCAGGACATGACCCATGTCACGGCGTCTGCGCAGTAACCCGGGGACTGACTGCGCAGCCGCCGCGCACTCACGGTTTAGCTGTGCCTTTGGAAAGCTCCATGATCATGCGCGTCAGCAGGTAAATCCGTGGCGAGACGCTTTCGACTTCGGCGTATTCTTCGGGGGTGTGAATGTTGCCGCCGACGATGCCAAAACCGTCTAGTGTCGGCACGCCAACACTGGCAGCCAGGCTTGCATCGGCTGCGCCGCCGCTGCCTTCAATGGTCAGCGTGCGGCCCAGTTCGCCGTAAATGCCTTGAGCGACCGCCACCAACTTGTCGGTTTCGGCGGTTTGCGGCATCGGTGGCAGGCCACGAATCAGCCTAGTCGACACTTCAGTTTCCGGGATCAGTTTGTCAGCCGAAACGCGCGCGAGATCCTTCTCGATCCGGTCGAACTCTTCCGGCACAGCTGCGCGCACATCAGCCTTGGCGCTGGCTTGATCAGGGATGACGTTGGTGCGGTCACCGGCATTGATCACAGTAAAGTTGATGGTGGTCTTCTTCTCGGCATCGCCCAGTTTCCCTAGTTGCAGAATCTGGTGTGCTGCTTCCATCGCCGCATTGCGGCCCAGCTCCGGTGCGACACCCGCATGAGACGCCTTGCCCTTCACGTCGACCACTGCCGTCGCACTGCCTTTACGCCAGACAACCAGACCGTCAGCGGGGCGACCCGGCTCCAGATTCAGCGTCACATCGTGCTGCCTGGCGGTTTTCTTGATCAGGTCGGTCGCGGCGTCCGAACCGGTTTCTTCGCTGGCGTCCAGCAGGAAAGTGATCTGCGCGTAGTCGGTAAACTTCAGGTCTTTCAGAATCTGCAGCGCGTAGATCCCGGCAACAATGCCGCCCTTGTCGTCCATCACGCCGGGCCCATAAGCGCGTCCATCCTTGATGTGGAAAGGCCGGGCGGCGGCCGAGCCTTCCTTGAACACCGTGTCCATATGCGCCATGAGCAAGATCTTCGCTTTGCCCGTGCCCTTGAACGTGGCGATCACATGGTTGCTTTTGTCAGGAGGCGTATTGGGAAAGGTCTCAATGGTCGCTCCGAGCTTTTTCAACTCCTCGATGACAATGGCGCTCACCTTGCTCAGGCCCGGCTCGTACCCGGAGCCGGAGTCGATATTGACCAATTGCTCCAACAGCTTGAGCGCAGGCTCTTTGGCTTGCTCGGCGCCCGCCTGAACCAGTTTGTCGGGCGTCGCCGCCTGAGCGAGGGAGCCGCCACCAAAAGTGACAGCAAGCGCAAGAGCGGAGGCGAGGGCAGAGCGCGTAAGCAATAACGGCATGGGTCGTTCCTTGAGTGGGGTGGATTGATCACAACGATCCTGGCGATTCTAGACCCAGATGTGCCGTGGCTTAAAGTTGCGGCTTCAAACGGTACGACTGCGACCACCACTTCGACCTAAAGTGGACCGCTACGACTGGCAGCGCCTGGCCGTTCGCAGTCCTGCTGAAACGCCCCCGTGAGGTCTGTCAGTTCCAGCCGGAAAATCTGCGTTGAATGTCCCGGCCCACTCAGCAAGTCGCCGTAAAAATCTCCTGCTTTTTGTGAACGCCGATGTTGCCGGAATACTCGGTGCAGACCAGCCCCTGGCTGAAGGCGACATCGCGGACCAACTGCCTGTTGGAGAGGCTGTTGCCCGAGTCTTCGAGGTAGGCCTGCAGCGCTACCCATTTTGCTTCTTCGATCTCGTCGGTGTCCTGGACGTTGATCAGCTGCGTCAGGGCTGTCATTCGGCAGATGAAGTGGATGTTCGATTTGCCAAATTGGTAGGGGTGTCGGGTGGTAAACGCCACGATGGAATCACACTTGGATTCGATCCCCGTTTCTTCCAGCACCTCGCGCTCGATCGAGTCCTGAATACGCTCGGCAGCGTCTACGTGCCCTCCCGGTAGTTTGAATCCGGTGGTGCCTCGCTCCCTGACGACCAGTAGTTGCCCTGCATCGTTAATGACAATGGCTCCCGCGCCTATGCTGTGCGTCGGGATGAAAGGCACGAATGCCTGATCGGAGTGGCGGCGCACCAGAGTCAACTGGTCGCAGAGACAACTATGGAAAGAGAAGCCGCCCGCAGTGAACACTGGAATGGCTTGTGCATTGCTGATCGGTAGGGTGACCCAGGCCAGCGACAGCCGCTCGTGTTCGATAAGTGCAACTAACGTCTCGACGATGCCACGCAGCGCTTGCGGATCATCTGGTAGCGAGGCGGCGTCGACAATGATGCCGTTGAATCTGTCGCGTTTGAACTCCACGTGGCACCTTTGAGTTAATCGATTTTTCGGGATTGTAGGGTGTATGCCGGATTGACCCAAACGCTGTTGGACAATCGATTAATGACGATCCAGCGCCATTCCAGACGCATTTCGCAATTGGCCGAGCGTGGTACGCGCATATCAGCGCCGCGCAAGCGAGCGCCACTGGCACAGTGAGGGCGGGGCGCCTGGTCTCGCCAGCACTCTTTGCCGCTAGCTGGTCGGTCGCTCAGACGCTGAAAATCTCTTTAAGCCAATCGACGAACACTCTCACGCGGGGAGAAAGATGTCGATTCTGCGGGTATAGCACCGACACGGGCATGGGTGGCGGAGGGTTTTGAGGCAACAGCACACGAAGCATATCGCGCTGCAACTCGTTTGCGATCCGGTATCGAGGCACCTGAATCAATCCAATTCCAGCTACCGCAGAAGCGGTATAAATCTCCGCACCGAACACCGAGATCGCAGTTGGAATATCCACCTCCTGCACTGTTGCGCCAATCTGAAATTCAAACGGAAAAGGTTTTGCGCTCGTGCGGGAGACGTAGTTGATTGCTTTGTGCTTATCCAGATCGGCCACGCTCTTTGGCTCACCATACGTGTCGATGTAGGCAGGGCTGGCACAGGTGACTTGAGGCAGGTCCACAAGATGCCTGCCTATCAACGATGAGTCACCTAGCGTCCCTGCACGAATCACGCAGTCCACCCCTTCTTCAATCAGATCCACGAAACGATCTGTCTCGCTGAGTGACAGTTCAATCCCTGGATATCGCTGCATAAAGGCGGGCAGCGCGGGGATTACGAAAAAACGCGCCAACGTGCCATGCAGGTCTACCCGCAAACGTCCTTTCGGAACACTCTGCCGGAAGGCCAGTTCAGCTTCTTCCAGCTCAGCCAGCAGAATTACGCAGCGCCGGTAATAGGCTTCGCCGTCCAGCGTCGGACGCACACGTCGAGTACTACGCTCCAGCAGGCGAGTACCAAGCCACTGCTCGAATTGGTTCATCACGTGGGTAAGTGTTGCCCGAGGTATTTCAAGATCCTCTGCGGCGGCGGTGAAGCTACAACGTTCGTAAATACGAACGAAGATTTTCATTGCACGAACCTGATCCATGGAGCCACTTCAGATTGTTGGTTAAGGATGAATAGTATCGCCACTGTTCAGCACTTTAGCCAAATTGGCGGCCCAATACATCACGTCGCTGCGGCACGCGCCAGTTCTATTGTTGGCTCTTATTGAATAGTGATGCTTAAAAGGCCCTGTTTATCCAGATCTTCCGCCATGGGAATCTCCTTCCACACCGAATCACACCGACCACCTACAACCAAACGGGCGGAAATCACCATGGACACTTCCAACAGTAAAGTAGCAATCGTCACCGGCGCATCCCGCGGTATAGGCAGCGATATCGCCAAACGTCTTGCTCAAGATGGCTTCGCCGTCGTCGTCAACTACTCAAGCAGTGCGGCAGAAGCAGATGACCTGGTCGCCGCTATCAAGGGACATGGCGGTCAGGCACTTGCAGTGAAAGCCAACGTGGCCAGCTCACTGGATGTACGTCGTCTGTTCGATGAAACCGAACAACACTTTGGCGGGATCGATGTATTGATCAACAACGCCGGGATCATGGCCCTGGCGAGCATCGTCGACACCGACGACGAAAGCGTGGATCGGCAGATTGCCATCAATTTCAAAGGCACCTTCAACACCTTGCGCGAGGCTGCCAAGCGCATGCGTGACGGTGGTCGAGTGATCAATTTTTCCTCAAGCGTGGTTGCCATGCTGCAACCCACCTACGGCATCTATGCCGGTACCAAGGCTGCGGTTGAGGCAATGACCAGTGTATTCGCCAAAGAACTGCGCGGCCGCAACATCACCGTCAACGCTGTCGCCCCGGGCCCTACCGCCACCGACCTCTTCTTGAACGGCAAGCCGCCAGAAGTCGTTGATCGCCTTTCCAGACTGGCACCGCTGGAACGCCTGGGCCAACCACAAGACATCGCTGCGACTGTGGCCTTTCTCGTCGGACCAGACGGAGCCTGGATCAATGGCCAAACCCTGCGCGCTAACGGCGGAATTATCTAACCGGCCATGCGGACCTCATCACCTTTGGTTATCAGGAGATTGTTATGCAACATGTCATTGTCATCACCGGGGCTTCAAGTGGTTTCGGCGCCCTTACAGCTCGCGCCCTTGCCCAGGCCGGTCACACCGTTTACGCCAGCATGCGCGAGACATCAGGCCGTAACGCCCCCGAGGTAGCGGAGGTGGTCCGCTACGCAGTCACTCATAACGTGGACTTGCGAGCCGTTGAATTGGATGTAGCTTGCAGTGGGTCCGTGGAAGCCGGTATCGCCCAGGTGATTAAGGAAGCAGGACGCCTTGATGTGATTATTCACAACGCTGGGCATATGTCGTTCGGTCCAGCCGAGGCGTTCACCCCCGAACAGTTTGCACAGCTCTACGACATCAATGTAGTGAGCACCCAAAGGGTTAACCGCGCCGCGCTGCCGTACCTGCGTAAACAAGGCAGCGGGCTGGTCTTGTGGGTTTCTTCGAGTAGTGCGCGTGGGGGTACGCCACCCAATCTTGCCCCTTACTTCGCGGCGAAAGCGGCGATGGACTCACTCGCCGTGTCCTACGCGGGCGAGCTGACTCGCTGGGGTATCGATACTTCCATTGTGGTTCCTGGGGCCTTTACCAAGGGCACCAATCACTTTGTACATTCTGGTACTCCGGCTGACAGCGCACGAGCTGCCGAATACCACGACGGTCCTTACGCTGGTGTTCCTGAGCAAAGCCTTCAAGGACTGGCAGCCTTGGAACCCGCGGATGCAGATGTCGCCGACGTTGCTCGGGCAATCGTCGACATCGTCGATATGCCCCAGGGCCGCCGCCCATTTCGTCGCCATATCGATCCTTCCCAGGATGGCGCTGAGATCGTAAACGCAGTGGCTGACCGGGTGCGCTCGGAAATGCTGCGCAGAATCGGACTGGAAGATCTGTTGCACACCCGTGCGAACGCCCTGGTCCTCAACGTCGTTAACGCCGGGGAGCGAAGCCAATGAATACTTTGGAAAAAAGTCATGGCAAGAAAATGTCCCGCATGAACGAACTGCTTCAGTTCAACAGCATTACTGCTGTAGCAGCTGCAACCGCTGCCATGGCTGCGGCAGTCAGCATGTGGGTCGGCTTGCCGGTGTGGGCGATGTTTGTTGGCTGGGTCGTATTTTTCTCTCGCGGGAATAGCATGCGCGACGGATTGATTAACTATGGCTGTTTGGTAGTAGGCATTGGCTTCGGTATGGCGGCAGCCATGTCAATTACCGCACTCAGCCCTTTGCTGGGGAAACTGGCACTTCCGGCCGTGGTGTTCACTGTGGCGATGGTTGTTGTATCGCTACGAGTGTTAAGGCGAATGAATAACTTGCTGGCGTACTTTCTTGGGCTGATCACTTTTTTTGCCGCGCATCTGGAGCCCTCGCTGGACACAGCAGTGCGACTTGGCGGTGCTGCAGCGATTGGCAGCATCGCCGGGTGGGCTTCGTTAAATATGCAGCATCGCTTGGCGCGATAGCTGAAAGGCAGCATAAATAACGTCAGTTTCTGGCCAACCCATGTAAAAAACATTGATTCGGCTCTGGCCTATATCTGATGTTTGCCGAAGCTGAGAGGCCAGGTTTCTTGATTGGGGCGATCTGTCAGGCCACTGCGCGTTGCCCTCCTCAGAACCACGCTCAGTTGATAAGCTTCTTCCTTTTTCGAACAAGGACAGCTCGTGTGATTACCTGCCATGTGAAGTATCTGATTGATCCTTACCAAATCCCGGCTTTCGAGCGCTATTCACGATTGTGGATCCGGCTGGTGACTCGAATGGGAGGCCTGCATCATGGCTATTTCCTACCTGCCGAAGGGGCGAACAACGTCGCGTATTGTCTTTTCAGCTTTCCAAGCCTCTCGGACTACGAACGCTATCGCCAAGAGGCCGAAACCGATGTCGAATGCGTCGAGGCGGTGAGGATGGCGGTAGAGGAAAAATTCATTGTCAGCTATGAGCGCAGCTTCATGCGTCCTGTGCTCGATTGATCAATGCGACAGCCACCCTGATCGGCAGGCGGGTGGTTCGACGCATGACGCCTCTTGCGCTTGCGCATCATTTTGAAAAGTCAGGCTTGCGCGTACGCACTCACCAGGTTGCGGCCATCTTGCTTGGCCTTATAGAGCGCTTTATCTGCACGCAGCAGCAGCTCGTCGCAGCCGGGGGCATCGTTCGACGGGACATACCCTGCCACCCCGATGCTCACGGTGACTTTCCCCCATTCAACTGAACGGCTTTCTATTCCGGCCTCCGCAACAGCTTGTCTGATCAGTTCAGCAACCAGGACCGCACCCTGCAGATCCGTGTAGGGCAGGATGACCGCTATCTCTTCTCCGCCGTAGCGTGCCGCGAGATCCGTGGGCCTGCTCAAGGTATTTCGCACCAGCGCTGCGACTCGGCGCAGGCACTCATCCCCTGCCGGATGGCCGTACGTGTCGTTGTACTTCTTAAAGTGATCGATATCCAAAAGCAGGAGTGCGATCGGCGTCTGGCTGGACTGCGCCTCTTTGAAGCTTCTGGCGAGAACCTGATCAAACAGCCGGCGATTGGCCAAACCGGTCAGCCCGTCTTCAGTTGCCAATATTTGCAGTTCGGTATTTACATCTTGAAGTGAGCCATGGTCAGCCCTTAGCCTATGTTCGGCATTGGCTCGCTGTTCGATGCCTCGCATTGTACGCAACCCCAGAAACAGGATGACGCCGAGCGCCGTCGTCGCCGCCACCAGCGTGAGAATAAATCCTCTGCGCCACGAGGCGAATGCATAGCTTTCTGTAATGCCGACCGATAATCGAATGGGGTAGCGACTGCTACTGGCATAGCCGACCATGCGTCTTTCACCATCAACAGGCGAGTCGAAAACCAGGACGCCCTTGGTGCTGCCAGCCTGGATCGCTTTTGCCACAGGGCCGTTGCCGACATTGACGGCGATCAATTCCGGGCTGAAGGGATAGCGCACAAGCTGAACGCCATCGGTTCGTGCCAGATTGACGATGCCATCCTGGCCCAGTTGAAAAGACCTGAAGAACTCCAGGAAGCTCTCTATGCGAAGCGTTGCCAGAGCTACGCCGGCAAACGCTCCTTTATCATCCTCGAGGCGCATGGATACCGTCATGATCCATTCGCCAGTGGTGCGACTCTGGATCGGAGGGCCTATGTACGGCGCCAGGCTTTCATGCTTCAAATGGTATTTGAAGTAATCACGGTCCGAATTGTTGCGCGCTGGTGGACGGGACGAAAGCGTCGTCATGATCCAGCGACCATCTGCAGCATAGAAAAATATTCCCTGGATTTCGGGTTGCCAGTCAGCGCGGGTACGCGCGACGGCTATCATTCTCTGCAGATTTTTCGGGGTCTCGCCGTCATGGCGGTAGCGCTCGGCCAGCCCGACCAGAATCATGCTCGCGTAGGTGATGGAGCTTTCAGCCGAGCGCAGCACCGAAGAAGACAGGTTGGTAAGCTCTGCGTGGCGAGCGGCTTGTTCTTCAAGATATTGAGAGTAGAGCAGCCCTCCGGTAAAGGTGCATAACGCAGCACACGCCACCAGAAGCAGGGCAACGGCCTGCACGCCCAAGCGGCCCGACGCAGGCATGAATGATTTTGAAACAGGTAGAAAACGGGTCATAGACAGGCGCCTGCATGGCCAACGTTCAATAACGTTGATAGATCCTTACCCGTTGTTTCGGCCAGACAGAGCAATGGTTTAGTTTTTTGGAAATAGGGCGGTAGCGGAATATCACCGGCATCTGCACAAACCTCGCAACGGATGCATGAATATGCGGCGCAGGCAGGTTCGCAGCGTTGCAGCCGAATGGTCCACAGGATCGAACTCGGCACGCCACTACCCATGAAGAACCGCTATGACGTCGAGTTAGTCAGGTTGGCGACGGATGAGGCAACCAGCGAGTGACGGTCGATATTGTCCGGCGGACGGGCGCCCCTGCCTTTTCCATTAACATCCTGGATGCTCATGCCGCTTGAACATTGCACTCAGGATACGTTGTCCATACAGCCCAACCCCGAGTCCCCCCACGATGAGAGTGACCGCCACGATTTTATTCAGTGATATGTGCTCATTGAAGATCATGGCTGAGCCGAACAAGCCGAAGACCGGCACCAGCAACGAAAGGGGCGCGACGGTAGACA
This sequence comes from Pseudomonas viridiflava, assembly GCF_900601905.1. Lineage (GTDB taxonomy): Bacteria > Pseudomonadota > Gammaproteobacteria > Pseudomonadales > Pseudomonadaceae > Aquipseudomonas. The sequence continues at coordinate 575,240 of NZ_UWFA01000416.1, read as the reverse complement.
CCGGGTAGCGTTTCATCAGGGAGTTCCATACCCAGTAGCCAAACAGGGTGTTTGGATACACCTGAAACAGAATCGACAGCACAGCGCTGTAGTCCAGTTGATTGAGCAGCTCACGGTACCCGGTCGAGCCGTTGACTGCGTAATCAAGCGCGAAGAGAGGGATCGGGGAAAATGCGCTGGACCACACCAGAAAGGCGAACACCTGCGTGGTTCTGGCTTTCTTGTTGATGATGTTGGCTGCACTCCAGGCCAGTGCGCCGAGTAGCACCAGCATCAAGCCGGTCGCCGTGACTGTGCCGTCGACTATCGAGATGATGCTGATCAAGCCACATAAAGCGATTCCCATTCCGACGAGCTGGTAGCGGGAAATCGTCTCCTTGAATGTCCAGGCCCCCAGCAGAATGGTGAAAAACGCGCTGAACTGAAGCACCAGCGACGCGATGCCAGCCGACAGACCTGACTTGATGCCAAGGTTTACGACGCCCCACAGCCCGATGCCGAAGATCAGTCCGTAGCTGGCGATATAGCGCCACTGCACATCAGGTTTGGGAATGAAGAAAATCGCGGGGAGGGCGCACAGTGCGAAGCGAATTCCCGCCAGAATGAACGGGTCAACTGCGGTGAGCCCCAGTTTGATGACCGAGAAATTCAGCCCCCAAATGGCGGTAATCGCGAGAGCGAGCAAGAGATGGCGGATCTTCATCGTAGTCTTCCTTGAGGAGCGGCAGAGACAGGTTTCGTGAAACACCAGAGGACCAGCGCCGAAGCGCTGATTAAAGCGCCGAGCAGGCTGACGGCGAACCAACCCCAGCGTGCATATGCCAGGGTTGCTGCCATCGCGCCCAGCGAGCTGCCGATGGAGTAGAAGCACATATAAGCGCCGACCATGCGGCTTTGAGCGTCAGGGCGAGCGGCGAAAATCATGCTCTGGCTCGTGACATGGACGGCTTGTACGGCGAAGTCCAGCAGGATCACGCCGCCTATAAGGGCGATAAAGGAAGTCTGGGCAAAACTGATCGGCAACCAGGAAAGGGTCAGCACCACCAGCGCAAGCCCCGTGATGTGCTGGCCCCGCCCTTGATCTGCCCAGTGCCCGGCTCGTCTGGCAGCCAGAGCACCGGCCAGCCCTGCCAGCCCGAACATGCCGATGGCGGTGTGGGACAGGGACAGCGGCGGGGCGCTCAGCGGTAGCACCAGCGCCGTCCATAACACGGAAAACCCGGCAAAGATGAGCAGGGCCAGCAAGCCCCGAACCTGCAACACAGGCTCGCTGATCAGGAGCTTGAAAACCGATCGGATCAGGCCTGGATAAGAATCCTGGCAGGGCGCCGCCGCTGGGTGAGGAAGCCTTTTGTACAGCACTGCTGCGAGCATGAGCATCAGTCCTGAGGACAGGAAATAGACCGCCCGCCAGCCCGCCAGGTCAGCGATCAGCCCGGATGTGAAGCGTGCCAGGAGAATTCCTATCACGATGCCACTCGTGACCGTGCCGACGGCCTGTCCGCGTTGTGAGGGGGTAGCCAGTGCAGCGGCATAGGCCACCAGCACTTGCACGACCACGGCCATCAAACCCACAAAAATCATCGCCCCAAGCAGGGCCAGCCACGCGTGTGAGGCACCGGCTACCGCAAGTGCGACGGCGGATAGCAGTATCTGGCCCAGAATCAGCTGTCTGCGGTTGATCAGATCGCCAAGCGGGACAATGAGCAGCAGACCCAGTGCGTAACCTGCCTGGGTGGCGGTGACAACGGAGCCAACCATGCCGGGCGCCACGTGCAGGCTATCGGCCATTGAGTCGAGCAACGGTTGAGCGAGGTAAACATTGGCGACAGCCAGCGCACAGGTGGCAGAAAACAACAGAATGAGCGATGACGAAACGCCAGGCGCGCGCAGGTCGCAGGCTTGACTAACGGCTGGGGGTGTCGGCATTGCGTTGTATCTGGACAAGCAGCCATCTGGCAGATCGGTCTCAGCTGTCATAACGCGTTCCATGTGAGTAAGCTGGTTTCAATTGGAAACTAGGATCAGTTTTGCGCAATCTTGTTTCAAATAGCAACCAGATTTGCGTTTTATCATGAAAACTGACCTGAACGCCCGACACCCCGGAAGGCAGAAAATGACCGAATATGATTCGTCACAAAGCAATGAATGCCCTGTTGCCAGAGCGTTGGAAGTCATTGGGGATCGTTGGTCGCTGATGATCATCCGCGACGCATTTGACGAGGTTCGCCGATTCAGCGAATTTCAAAAAGGCCTGGGGGTGGCCAAGAACATCCTCGCGTCACGCCTCAAAACGCTGGTTGAAATTGGCGTGTTCGACATCTGTCCGGCATCGGATGGCAGCGCCTACAAGGAGTATGTGCTGACGGACAAAGGGCGGGAGATCTTCCCGATTGTCGTCAGCATGCGGCAGTGGGGCGAACGTCATCTGTTCGAGCCCCACGAAACGCGTTCTGTGCTGCTGGATAAAGCATCCGGACAACCCTTGATGCCGATTGCCGTTCGCGATTCAAAAGGTCAACCGCTTGGGCCATCGGACTGTCGCCGCGTGAGGATTCTGGCGCAGGAGCCTTGAGCGCGGCCCTTTCTACAGTCGCGTCATTTTGCTTCAGGGAGGAGGGTGCATTTCCTTGACAGGGTCAGAGGCTTCTTAGCTGCACGATGTGCGTCGCCTGAGCGTCTTCAGTCGGTGTAAAGCCGCAGGACAGTTAAAAAGCGTTTCCCTGTGCAGGTCGGTGTTAAGACCCACAGTTTCAAAATGCAAAGCGGCTTAGGCAAGCATCGAGACACAGAAACCAAGCGTGTAGCGTCGGCAAGAACGAGCAGCTAGAAATTGTCATGTTTTGAAGCTACGTGGGCTCACCCGAAGGGCTATAAACGACAACGAGGTGGACGCGCTAACGCACAACCTAGCTTATCTGAACCGAAATGAATTGCGACTCCCTGCGGTGGGCCGCCCCCAAGGCACCAATTCACGTATTGACATATCGCTAAATCTCGATATTATCCGCTCATGGACCTACTCGAAATATTCAAAGCACTCTCAAATCCGGTACGCCTTCAAATCTTGAAAGGCTTGAAGGACCCCGCAAAGAACTTCCCTGCCCAGGATGAAGGTGACGTTCTCACGGTTGGGGTTTGTGTCAGCAGTATCCAAGAAGGTATAGGGCTGTCGCAGTCGACGGTATCTGGTTATCTAGCAACTCTGCAACGAGTGGGCCTGGTCGAGGTCAGGCGCATCGGTCAGTGGACCTACTACAAGCGCAATGAAGCAACCATCAGTGAGCTGGCCGTGATCATAGGGACAGATCTGTGATTTTTTACCGAATGATATCGAGATATCTCGATATACCACTTTGTCGATGTGAGGATGTGTTATGAAAGCGATGATATTGAGATCATTTGGCGGCCCGGAGTCGTTCGAACTTAGCGACGTGCCCAAGCCCATGCCGGCTGCTGGAGAGGTGCTGGTACGAGTACACGCCACTTCCATCAACCCCTTGGATTTCCAGGTTCGACGTGGCGACTATTCCGACTTGGTGCCGCTGCCAACTATTACCGGACACGACGTATCGGGAGTTGTAGAAGAAGTCGGGCCCGGTGTGACCAGCTTCGTTCCGGGAGACGAAGTCTGGTACACCCCGCAAATTTTCGACGGCCCAGGCAGTTATGCCGAATACCACGTTGCGGTCGAAAGCATTATCGGTAAGAAGCCTCCATCACTGAGCCACCTTGAGGCGGCAAGTCTGACCTTGGTCGGCGGCACGGTCTGGGAAGCACTGACAGTGCGAGCGGCACTCAGGGTGGGGGAGAGCATTCTGATACACGGCGGCGCGGGAGGCGTAGGTCATGTAGCGATCCAGGTGGCAAAAGCTATTGGAGCGCGGGTCTTCACAACCGTGCGCGAAGCAAACTTTGAGTTCGCGCGCACCCTGGGTGCCGATGTGCTCATTGACTATGAAAATGAGGATTACGTCGGGGCCATCCTTCGGGAAACCGGAGGCCGGGGCGTGGATGTGGTGTTCGACACCATAGGCGGCGACACGTTGTCACGCAGCCCCGATGTGCTCGCTCAACTGGGCCGCGTGGTCTCGATTGTGGACATAGCAAAACCGCAAAACCTCGTTCAGGCCTGGGGGAAGAACGCCAGTTATCACTTCGTATTCACACGACAAAATCGCGGCAAGCTTGATGAGTTGAGCACGTTGATCGCGCGCGGTCAGTTGCGCCCCCATGTTGGCGCGGTCTATTCACTTGCGGACATTGGCCTGGCCCATGCCCGGTTGGAGAGTCCCAACAATGGTATTCAGGGGAAAATCGCGATTGCAGTTGAACCATCGCTCATTTCGTAAGTGCGTACTTTCAGCCATTTAAGTCTCACCAGAGGAAACGCCATGATTTATGAAATTGCTGTGCTCCCGGTACACAAGGAACGCATTGAACAATTCAGAAGTGCCTTCGCCGAGGTCGCGCCTTTGCTCACCCGCGCAAAGGGTTACGGCGGCCATTTGCTCGCGCAAGGGATCGAAACCCCCGAGCAATTCAACCTCATAGTGCGCTGGGCTTCACTTGAGGATCACACGCCGGGCTTCGAAACGAGTGAAGACCATCAGATGTTCATGAAGGGCCTGGAGGAATGCTTTTCGGAAGAACCGAAAGTCCACCATATTGAGGGGCCGCTTTTTGAGTGGGTCGATTTTCAGTAAAGCGTTCTGTGAGAGGTTAAAGTTGTTCGAGGGCGAGATATTGTTTGGTTCGCCACATTTTTTGTTTTCTGAATGTCCGCTTCCGGCCAGAAACAATCACTCGCAAACCGCTTATAACGACCCAATCTGCCTTTCTCAGGCAATCGTGTAGCACTGGGCGATTGACTCTCCTGTTAGGGGCAGGCTTTACCCTGAAGGCTTCATGTTCAGGAATAAATGATGATGAGCAAGCGCGTTCTTGTGATATTGGGGCATCCTTCAGGCGAGAGTTTCTGCGGTGCGCTGACCAGCTGTTATTCCGAGGCAGCCAGAAGTGCCGGCCATGATGTACGGGTCTTACGACTTGATTCCCTAAACTTCGATCCGGTGCTGCGCGCAGGTTACAGGCTGCCTCAGCCACTGGAACCCGACCTGATCAAGGCCCAGGCGGACATCACCTGGGCCGAACACCTGGCATTTATCTACCCAATTTGGTGGGGCGGTATTCCAGCCTTGATGAAGGGCTTTTTCGACCGAGTTTTCCTGCCCGGTTACGCTTTCCAGTATCGGGCAGGCAAAGCCTTTCCTGACCAGCTGCTGAAAGGCCGAACGGCGCATCTGCTGGTGACGATGGACACACCACCCTGGTACTACCGGTGGGTCTATCGTATGCCTGGCCTTCATCAGGTGCGCAAGAACACGTTGCAGTTCTGCGGAATCAAACCGCTGAACACGCTGATGTTCGGGCCATTACTGGGCTCCAGCTCACGGCAGCGGGACGCCTGGCTCAAGCAGGTTAAGGTCATCGCCAGCCGCTGACCAAACCCGAGGTTCCCGATACGGTAGGGCTATGCAAAGATGCGCAATACCCGTGTAAAAAGGACGTTTATGTACATCGGCAAAGCCGCCCAGCTGTCGGGCACTACGGTCAAGACCATCCGCCATTATGAGAAGATCGGCCTGTTGCCGCCACCCGAACGCCAAGGGGCATATCGCGTTTACAACCAGCAAAGCGTTGAACTGTTGACGTTCATCAAATGCGCGCAGCAGCTAGGTTTCAAACTCAAGGAAATGCAGACGATTCTCCAGGACTATCGGGGATTTAGTTTGCCGTGGGAGTTAGCGGGTAAGGCCATTGCCGATAAGAAGCTGGAAGTGACGGGGCAGATCAATGGGTTGCAGCAGATATACGCCGGGCTTGAGGCATTTGAAGCGAGCCTTGAAAGTGCCAGGTATCAGTGCAGGGGCGGGCGTCTATCCTAAACGCAACAACTGCACCTTTAGACGGTGGCACGACGTGATTGACTCTTTGATGGAGCGGTTTGAGCGAATTGAGAATTGGGGACATAAGGGGATGATAGTAAGGTGCCAATTAGGCGATCGGCCGCTATCGACCCAAAGCTGACTCTCCCTCACGCATCAATTCCGCTTTTGATGCCAAGCGCCAATGCTGCCTTATGCGCTTTGCCCCGATATCCTTTTTTTCGTCCCGCAAGCACTTGGTATGTAGTCGCCGGATCAAGGCCATGATCGCGAGAAAAATCAGCGATGCTGATGCCTTGAGCTTGTAACCAAAGTTTCGCGTCCTGCGGAGTTTTGAGTACGTTCATTCGTAATGCTCACGGTTTTTGAGCTTTGAATGTACACAGATTTCGGGGCCAGAAACTGCCTGCTTTTAACCGCAGATTTCAGACGAGTGACGTCAGGTCGTAGACCCTTCGCTTGAGTGGCGACATTAGCCATTGTTCAGGGCGTGTGACAACGGCCGGTTGTTTGTGTCCACTCATTCGAGTGCGATAAAAATTCTTTTGAGTTTATTCGAGCGTTCCGTAATTCTGACAGTTGCTTCATCATCGCCGATAGGGAGGATGCAATGACGCTGGCAGAACGTTTACGAAGCGAACGGAGGCTGCTCGGGCTTTCGCAGGCACAGCTCGCCACACTGGGGGGTATTCAGCCCAATGCCCAGGGTCAATATGAAAAAGGGTCGCGTTGTCCCAGGGCGGATTATCTGAGCTGCATGGCGGCCCTTGGCATGGACGTTCAGTTCATCGTCAGTGGCGTGAGAACCCCTTCTATGGTGGTGCAGCTCTCTGAAAGTCAGAGTGAAGTCATTCGAAGCCTGCGCAGTCTCCAGAGGGAGGATCGTCAGGCCCTCGAGCAAATAATTGCCACATTGACTGGCCTCACGACCGTGGATCTAGTCTATGTTTGATTCAGTTTGGTCCAAGGCGTCTGCTTTTAGGAGAAAGAGCGAGCTGTGGGCTTGCCGTTGAGTTGAGCGGCATCCCATGAAGCGTGCATCCGGCTCCCATAAAAGGACATTTGTTAATAGCCCTCTACAGAAAAGCCCGCTCCGGTGGGCTTCTCTATAGCCGCTGAATACCACACCCCCGGATGTCTGGCTGTGGCCGATTTCTGCCTTTCGCGACCGGTTGAAACCGATATCGTTGCGACGACCTCGAGCGGCGGACTCGCCGCTTTGCGTGCAGTAGTCGCGCAATTGCCTGCCAGGCTGCCAGCAGCAGTGCTTGTGACGATGCACATTGGAAAACAGCACAGCGTGCTGCCCATATTGCTTGAGACCCATACCTCGATGCAGGTCAGTTTGCTGAGGACGGCAAGGCCCCTTGAGGGTCACATCTACATCGCACCTCCCGATTTGCAACTGTTGCTGGACGGCGGGGCCATGCGCCTTGCGTGGGGAGCGAAGGAGAACCACTCCCGCCCCGCGATCAATCCGTTGTTCCGCTCAGCGGCCTTCACGTTGAGACGCGCGATGATCGGGGTGGTGCTGACGAGCGACCTGGACAACGGGACAGTGGGTCTACAGGCGATAAAAGCGAGCGGCGGCGTCACCGTCGTGCAGGGCCCCGCCGACGCCGAGTCACCGAGCGTGCCCTCCAGCGCTTTGCGTACACGTCGGTCGATCACTGCCTACCGTTGGCCGAGATTGGCAAGTGCCTGGATGATTTGGTCCGCAGCCTGACGAGGCTGGTACTGCGCCCTCGGAACCTCGTCGTATTGGACCGTATGAAACGGAACACGAGATATGCCTGCAAGGCGGAACTGTCTCAGTCAAACAGTTTGGGCAAGCACGGTCAGATTTCGACCTGACCTGCCCCGAATGCGGCGGCGAGTTGTGGGAGATGGGTTTTGCGCCGCCTCGGTTCCGCTGTCACACCAGGCACAGCTATACGGTCAAGACCTTGGCGGTGCAAGAGGAAGTTGTGATCGAGGAAGCGCTATGGATAGCCATTCGGGCATTGCACGAGAACAAGGCGTTGCTTGACCGCCAGGTCGTTACTGCGCAGTTGTCCGATCGTCCCGAGGTTGCCTGCGAGTATCAGCTTGCTGGGACACAACTCGATAGCCACTTCGAGGCGTTGATACGTTTGATCGGATCACTGGATAACGAAATCGACAACTATCGTCGGGTCGAAGACTCCCTGTGAAGTTTGACCATCCCGCTTCAATCACCCGCTTACTCAGCGGCGCACATTAACCGTAGACCCGATGCCGTTGCGTTGCGATTTGCATCACCAGATAGCGCGCTTCGCCAATCACGTTGGCCAGGGCGCGGCTCGATTGCAGAGACTCCAACGGAATTCTATTCAATACGACCCTTAGTTCGGGGTCGTCCAGTTTGTGAAGCGTCAGGTTTACCGTCCGCCCGTCCATGCACTCGCAGGTGCAGACATCTCGGAGTAACGTGCGCTCTATCAGATAGCGTATTTCGAGTGTGGAAAATGTGACGCTCATAAACCTCCGTCTTGATAGAGATTCGACGTACTGGCGCATGCGTCTGTTCGGCGTATTTATTCATCGCCCCGGCAGCATCGATAGTGCCAAGCGGAAGCGACCGAAATTAGCGCCAGGAAGTGCGTGCCGCCGTTCATCTGACGACGGCTTGCGTGTGCTGAACCATACAGCGCATCGACTCTTCTATCTCTAAGACTGGCGGGCGCTTGCCTCTTCTTCAACTCCATCAACTCAACGTTGCTGGAGCCCGTTGCGTACGCCAAACGTTAACCGGAGCTCAGCGACATAGGCCGCCCGGAAACTGTTGATTGTGGACAGCACACGCCTGCTTCGCTGCGTTCATGACCCAAGGATGCTTGATATGTCTGAACAACCATTAATCGCTACGCACACATCGAAACAGGCCGCCCTTCCAGGCACCATGACCTCCATGGAACGCACCCTCTCGCTGGCAGCCGGCACAGCGCTCGTAGCGAACGGGCTGCGGCGTGGCGGACTGGGAGGGATTTTGCAGATCGTTGTCGGTGCCTATGGGGTATTGCGCGCAGCAACAGGGCATTGCGCACTGAAGCATGCCTTGACACCGACCCCCTTCGAGCAGCGCTTCAGCGCCGAGCACGACTGGCCTATCAGCGAGGCGTTGAGCCGAAGCGTGACCATCAGCCGCCCGCTGGACGAAGTCAGGGATTTCCTCGCTCAACCCGAGAAGGTCGGCGCGCTGCTGCGCTGGGTAGAAAGCGTCGAGTCGCTCGGCCCTGACCGAACCTGCTGGACCGTTCGCGCACCGGTCGGTCGCAAGCTTCAATGGACGCTGATCAGCGTCCCAACCGAAACGCCAGACGAGTTGCAGTGGCACACGCCCGAAGGCAGCCGATGGCAGCACGACGTCTCGGTGCATCTGAGCGAAGCCCCCGGTGGTCGCGGCACTCAGGTCAAGGCGGTGGTGGTGTGCAAGCCATCGTTCGGCAAGATCGGCTATGGCATCGCCACGGCAATCAGCGCGTTTTCGGACAAAGCGCTGTTGAATGCCTTGCAGGCAGTCAAACAGCAGATGGAGACGGGAGAAGTCTCCACGTCACGGCTACGCCCTGATGACGACAATGATTTTTTCTATTTGCACGGAGAACCGGAAAACGAGGGTGCCTTCTCTCACGGTCCGGATTCGACAAAAACCGGCGTAGCCGTTGAACGGGGGGTGGTCTGATGCGCGCACTGACTTGGCAAGGGCCTAATCGTCTTCAGGTGGACAACGTTGCCGACCCCTCGATCCTTAATCCGCGCGACGCCATTATTCGCGTCACGCTGTCATCTGTATGCGGCTCCGACCTGCACTTACTGGGCGGCTACGTACCCGCCATGAAGCCTGGGGACATCATTGGGCACGAGTTCATGGGCGAGATCGTCGAGATTGGACCAAGCGTTAACGGGCTGTCGAAAGGCGACAAGGTCATCACCATTTCCATCATTGGGTGCGGTAACTGCGAACATTGTCAGCGTTCGGACTTTTCCTGCTGCGATAACTCCAACCCCAATCCCTCTGCTACTGATATTGCTTACGGTCAGCCGTGCTGCGGGATTATCGGCTACAGCCACGCGTTCGGTGGCTACCCGGGCAGCCATGCGACCTATATCCGGGTGCCCTACGCCGATGTGAACCTGTTCAAAGTGCCCGAAGGAGTGAGTGATGAGCAGGCTGTTTTTGTCTCCGATGCAGCACCGACCGGCTATTTCGCTGCGGACAACGCCGACATTCGACCGGGCGACACGGTTGCCGTATGGGGTTGCGGCGGCGTAGGCCAGATGGCGATCTGCAGTGCCTACCTCCTGGGCGCCGAGCGTGTCATTGCCATCGATAGGTACCCCGACCGGCTGCGCCTGGCCCGAGAGCATGGCAAAGCGATCACCATCAATTATGAAGAGACCAACGTGCATGAGGCTCTGCTGGAACTGACAGGAGGACGCGGCCCCGATCGATGCATCGACTGCGTCGGCATGGAAGCCCACGGCACAGAGATGGATTACGCCTACGACAAGGCCAAACAGATGCTGCGCTTGCACACTGAACGCGGCACCGTGCTCCGGCAAGCCATTCGTGCCTGCCGCAAAGGTGGAACCGTTTCCGTGGTCGGGGTGTACGGGGGCCTGTTAGACAAGTTCCCGATGGGCGCAATTGTCAACAAGGCACTGACCCTTAAGTCAGGGCAGCAGCCTGGCCAGCGCTACGCGAACACACTGTTTGAATACATTCAGAAAGGTGAACTCGACCCTTCCTACCTGCTCACCCACCCCATGAGCCTCGAAGACGCACCGGAGGGCTACATGATGTTCAAGGAAAAATCAGAGCACTGCCTGCGCGCTGTCTTTAAGCCTTAAAACCTCTAAGACGCTCGCGTCCGATGCTGCCCCGAGCGCCGCATCGGACCTCCTCCTGCCCAATTCCTTAACCTTGACAAGTGCTTGCTTTAACAGCCGAATGAGAGCATTCCCGCGCGTGACAACCGGACGATAGAGCTTAATTTTTTTCACTGGTCTATGTTGGGTCCACTCATTCAGGTGTGAATAAAGCTGTTAATGAAAGCGGCATGTTGCACAAGTCATGGCTACTAGGTCGCGACGACGGTCGATAAATGCTATGCGTCGATTGCAATTGCTTGCGTATCCAACCTGGGCCAGTGTCGCTCTACGGAGCGCCCGACACAGAGGAGACAATCAAAAATTAGCCCGAAGTTAGCATTTCACTAGGAGGTCGTCGAGCGACTGCTTCTGGCCGGAAGCGGTCATTCCGGAAAAAATCTGTCACCGTTTCAGTCACCTTTTCACCTTTTCACCGTTGCGCTTGACCCTATTCCCTCCTTGCGGCCACATACGCGTACTGATCCAAAAACAAGGAAGACTCTCACATGACCCGCCTGGTTTGGCTGCGTGACCATATGCAATACAGCGACACCCTGGCGCATTGGCTGCATCAGCAGTTCGCATACGAGTTTGCTGAGCAGCCATTGGCCGATTGGCGACGCGAATTCGCGGAAGGCCAAGGCAACGGTGATTGGCAATGTCTGATCGCCCTAGAGAATGACCAGCTACTTGGCGGCGCTGCACTTGCCGCCAGCGACTTGCCCGAACGCCCGGAGCTGGGGCCCTGGCTAGCCTGCGTCTTTATCGCCCCGCAGGCAAGGAAGCGAGGGTTGGCGGAACAATTGATAGAAGGCATCTGCGACGCCGCAAAGGCCAACGGCACCACGCGGTTGTACTTGCACACCTATGATCGCAGCGACTACTACGCCAAGCGTGGATGGCAGGTGCAGGAGTTTTTTCGGGCGTGGGGTAAGGAGCAGCGATTGATGCTGCGGGATCTTTGAAATCGCTCAGGTTTGCAGCATAAGATGGAGAGCAAACGCCTGGGAGCGCGGATGTTCGCAATAGAGACGAAAGGCTAGAAGCTGCTAATTCGGGAATGTCCGCCGCCAAAAGCAGTCATTGATAGATCCTATATGGCGGTAATTTAAGATTTGCGCCTTTACGCGTTAATTTCTGCGCTCTAGCGCACTAACAGGGCTTTAGCTTTTCGATCTGCGCAGTGGAGTGCCAGAAAGGAAATCCAAATTTTATGTGGCCGGCGAAGTGTATGATTACGCCAGCTGTATACTTCAAGTTGATGATCTTTATGTTTGCCATGAGACGTCATACGCGACGGAGAGCGCTTTAAGTAATTGCTTTAGGGAAATAAGCTTAACAGCCTTCGGCAGGAAGCTACTCATTAGCCTGCATCAGTTCCAGAGTGATATGATCTGGCCCGGTCACATATACAACTAGAGTTCCCTTGCGTGGGCCTGCGGGAATCGCTTGAGGCATGCCTCTGGCTTTCCAGCCTGCTTGTTCAATGCGTTCGAGTACGGCGTATATGTCTTGCACTCTCAATGCCAAATGCGCTGAACCAATCGCTGATGCCGTAGGTGGAGTGATACCGTGGCGGTCACCCTGCGAATATTCCAGCAACTCTACTCGGCTGCCATCCGGGCCTTTGACTATCGCCGTTCGCACGCTCGGATCGGCGGTGCCGGTTACTTGCAAAATGAATGATCCGCCCATTTCCGACTGACGCTCAAGAGTGAACCCAAGTCCAATCGTCCAGAAGCGAATGGCTTCTTCCAATGAACTGACTGTGAAGCCAATATGATCGACGGCATGCACCATGTGGTTAGAATTCATCAAATGATCCTTAAAGGTTCACGGCCAAATAGGGAGGTGAGCTTGCGCATCCAGCTGTTACGGCCAAAACACAGAAAATAAATGTGTGAGAGGTACGCATAATCAGGCCAATCCAAGAGAAGCAACATTTGCGATTTTTAGACATTGAGTATTCCTCTAACCGGTCTTATTCTGCATTAGGCATTCAGGATATGGCTACCTCGGATATGACATTGGATAACGTAAACCAGCCATGAACCTCGCGATTATGCCACTGTTGGCGATAGAGCAACGCGACCGGGCGATCCGCGAAACGGCGCCCCACACTCATGCAACAGGCCAACTAATCGCAAGCCTTGCCGGCCTGCTTTCCGTCAGCACTGACGGCGGCTCATGGGTAGTGCCGGCTACCCATGCCATTTGGATACCTCCCCGTGTCGCACACGCGATGATGTCACATGGCGCTTTTGCAGGAGCGATGGTCTATATCGCGGAGCAAGAGTGCGGGATCCTGCATCAAATGCCATGCACATTTAGGGTCAGCAGTTTGCTGCGCGAAGCGGTAAGCCGCGCTGCGTCGTGGGGACAACCACCCCGCAACGAAATGGAGTCGCGGGTTGCAGCAGTCATCTTGGATGAAATTTCTACCTCACCCGCTGAACCCATCGGTCTGACGCACCCTAATGACCCGCGCTTGAGGCGTATCACCGATGCGATACTTGCTCAGCTTGATGACAATAGATCACTTGAGGATTGGGCTGCTTGGTCAGGTATGGCACCTAGAACACTTGCCCGGCGTCTGGTCGCTGAAACCGGTTTTAGTTTTTCTGAATGGCGACAACGTGCACGCACGTTGCGCGCTATTCAACTATTGGTCGAGGGGATGTCAGTGACGACAACGGCGATTGAGCTTGGCTACGAAAATATTAGTGCTTTCATTGCCATGTTCCGTCGGATTATGGGTGTTACGCCAGGCCAATATGTGCGAGCGCAGACACTGGTTAGCAAAGAGGCAATTTCTAGATCAAGTTGATGGATGTAAGAACCGCTGTACCATCCAACCCGATCCTGCACGCTACAGGCTAGACCTTCAACCATGTGCCGGAACAGATGAAGAAAGAAATGCCAGACACTTCAGGAGTCGCCAGAGCATCAGTTTTCTTTTAACTGGTGGGGTACTCACGCTGCACTTAGCTGGCGCTTGTAACTTCAACCGTGCTAGTTGCGTGTCCCCCCCCCAATACCTCCACAAGCACGCTACGAGCTGTTCGTTAGTGCATTGGCTCAGGCATAACGTTAGTGTACGCGAAGTCCATGCTTCGCCTAATTGTGCAGCGCCAGGTGCTAAGGTGCTTTTGTAGAGAGCGCTGCGCGCACCACGCGATAGGTTTTCGTACGCCGCAATGATGTCCATCGGGAAAAAGAACAGAAAATAATGAGTCGAGCATGATCGAACGGCGGCAGTTCAGTGAAGGCATGAAGGGCAAGAATCTGCGTTATGTGGAGGGGCCGGATCGCGTCCCTCGCGCACAAGACCGGGCGGGATTTCTTCTGCTTGAACATTTCTCTTTACCGGCATTCACCCAGGCGCTCGACACGATCATAACGGCGAATCTGTGCGTCCCGGGCTTTTCGTCTCCCGTACATTCGCCCTGCATGACATGGAAGTAACAAGCGATTTGGGGCTGGTCATCAGGCCCGATACGCGTCTCGATCTGGCAGATCTTCAGGCGCTGAATTTTCTGGTCATCTGTGGTGGCTATCGCATCCAGAGTACGTGCAATTTTCGCAGCTATTCTCAGTGCCCAGCTCTTTGCTAGAAGTCGCTCGGATATCTCGCTTTCCGATGCACTGGTCGATTCATACCGCACGTCCGGGCCTCTGCCGGCCTAGCCACTGACAGCGACTTGCTCAAGCCCTCATCAGCGCTTGAACATGTCAGTCGTATTGCGCAGCCTGCTGGCATCCCTGGCGGGTGACAGGCCGAACAGACGGACGTATTGCCTACTGAACTGCGAGGGGCTTGCGTAGCCCACTTGGTCCTGCGCTTGCGGCGTCAACCGATTCGGCCACCATCAGCCGCCGCGCTTCCTGAAGTCGCAACTGGCTGCAAAATTCCAGTGGGCTCATGGAGGTGACCGCTTTGAAGTGTGCGTGGAATGTAGAGCGGCTCATGCCGGCAATATCAGCGATAGCCCCTATCCGGCAGGTTTCTCTGTAATGAGTGCGTAGCCAGGCAATGGCCTTGGCGATCTGGTTCAGACGGCTATCTGCTTTTGCCATCTGTCGAACCACCCCGTTTCCTCGACTGTTCAAAAGCCTGTACAGAATTTCGCGGACCACTAGCGGAGCCAGTGCCGCGACATCGTCAGGCGTGTCCAGCAGCCTGCAGAGCCTTACCGCAGCGTCCAGCAATTCTGGGGTTGTGTCGTTAAGTTCTATGCCCGAAGCAGGCAGATTGCTTTTGTCTTGCGGTTCCGGATGTCGCAAGGTCAGATCGCTCAACACGGCTATGTCCAGATTGAGTACCAGACACAGGTAGGGCGCCGATTCACTCGCCTCAATGACAGAGCCCATCACGGGTACGCCCACCGATGCCACGAGGTAGGTTGCCGCGTCATAGACATACGATGTCGTCCCGGCTACCAAGCGTTTGCGGCCTTGGGCGATGAGGCACAGCGTTGGCTCATAGACAACAGGCATCGCCATCGTGGGTGTGCCCGAGCGAACCAGGCTGACGCCAGCAATCGCTGTTCGATGCATTCCGTCAGCAGGGGTGTGACGGGTGATGAGATCGACCAGCATCTCCAGAGATTCCATCCGTGTTCCTCGACAGTCCCTATGACGGTACTTGGGCATCGACCCTATCGGATAATCGTGCAAGAAAACAGGACAATCCAGCTACGCGTCGGCGCACCTTGAAGGCAGACTGATTATTCAGGCGCGAGAGTTTGTCCATCACAGCGGTCGTCATGCTCGATGATCAGGTATGCGTTTTTTCACTCGCACTTGGCCACAAGACCGTTGGCTCCAGGATGGCAGGAAGCTCGCACAGCCATACAACTCATCCAAGAGGCTTCTCCGCATGTGCCTATCAAATTATCAAACGATTCGTTCAGCCGCCTTTGCGCTAGTGACACTGTTTGGCATGGCTGTTTTGTCGAGCGCTGCTAACGCTGATTTGCCCACCGATGTACGCAACAAGCAACTCGTGACGCAAGCGTTTGATCGCTGGGCCGCTGGTGGGACGTCGTTCTTCACCGAGATACTGTCGCCAGACGTTGTCTGGACAATCAAGGGCTCGGGCCCCAGCGCGGGTGTCTATAAGGGCTCGCAAGCCTTCGTTGAGCGTGCTGTACGGCCATTTGTATCTCGCTTATCCACCCCTGTACGACCTGTCAGCAAGCAAATCTGGGCGGACGGCGATCATGTGATCGTTCAATGGGACGGCGCCGCCGTAGCCCGTGACGGGAAGGCTTACGCCAATAGCTACGCCTGGGTGTTTCACATGCGAAACGGTAAAGCGTTCGAGGTCACGGCCTTCCTCGACCTTGTGCCTTACGACGACGTACTGCGGCGTATTCCTGCACCTGCGATCAAGTGATGATTGCCTGACCGTTCTCCGCTTCAGCCCTTAGAAAGTCGACGAATGCCCTGAGCGGCGATGGCATGTGACGGCGCCCGTGATAGTAAAAATAGGGACCGTCGAATGCTTGCCACCAGTCCTCGAGAATCGGCACGAGGCGCCCATCGGAAAGCGGCTCACGCAAAAAGTCCTCAAAGGTATAGACGACGCCCAGTCCGTTGATGGCCGAGTGAATCTTCAGATCGTGCGATGACGTCAGCATTTGCCCTCGGGGCGGTACGCGCACAACGTGGCCGTCTTTTTCGAATTCAAACACGCCTACTTTTCCGCTCTCGAACCGATGGCCAAGCATGTCGTGGTTGAGCAAATCCGCAGGCTGAGAGGGCGTGCCACGTTCGGCCAGATAACGCGGGGCGGCCGCCGCCACGAAGCGCTGTCGGCGTGGGCCGATGGGCACCGCGATCATGTCCTTGGCCAGGCTCTCCTCGTAGCGTACGCCGGCGTCATACCCTCCGGCGATGACGTCTACCAAGGTGTTCTCCATGACGACTTCGACATTGACTCCTGGATAGAGCCGCAGAAAGCGCGCCAGCAGATCAGGCAACAGGAAGCGTGCCACAGGCACCGGTACATTGAGCTTCAGCGTGCCGACCGGACGCTGCGCTTCGTCGTCCAGATCATTGAAGGCCGCATCGATCTCCAGTAAGGCTGGCCGCAGTCGCTCAAGCAATCGTTCGCCCGCGGTCGTCGGCGTGACGCTGCGTGTGGTTCGATTGAGCAAACGCAAGCCGAGGTCGCTTTCCAGCCGCCGTATGCAGTCACTCAGTGACGAAGCGCTAAGACCGCGCTTTTGCGCAGCGGCACGAAATCCCCCTGCTTCAACCACCACAGCAAAGATCGATACATCGGTAAGGTTTGGTTTGCGCATGAGTCCATCTCCGTATGAGTCCACTGTACGCTATGCCGTACGGGCCATCCACTTTAGCCCTGCTTATCATCGAGGGCTCGTACACAGATACTCCTCTCTCACCCCCGTCAACCGAAATGATCCTACGGGAATGCCTGGTTCGGATCGCTCGGGCTCTGGGTCACTGCCGAACCGCCAACGCGGCGGGCATCAATATCGAGGAAATCTTATGCATATCCGTCTCCTGTCAATCGTAAGCATGATCACGATGACTGCTCTGAACTCTCCACCTCTGCTCGCCAACGAGCAGGCAGAAATCCCCGCCTACCGATATGGCACCCAACTGAATATCGCGAAGGTCATCCGCATCGAAGAGCCGGCGACGCCGACCTGCGAAATCGTGCGAGCAAAAATGACGTTTGTGAGCACGCAAGGGGTTACCAGGCAGGTCAGCTTTTTGAAGCAGGCAGAGGCATGCCAGCGTATATGACGCCCACACGGACGCCGCCGATGTTTGTCCGGGCGCTGCCAGGCGCGACCAGGCACCGGTGCAACTGGCGTGTGTCCCTCCAGGCACCTGTCACTGATTTGGGTTCATATCCGGCCGTGCCGGTTCACCATCTGAAGAGAGAGCACAACCATGTGGCATAGCACAGCACTATCCGCTATTGACGTCGCCAGTGGCGTTACCCGACTGTTGAAGCTTGTCCGCACATTGACCGTTGGTATCACTTTGCTCAGCCCGGCAAGTGCCTTCGCCGTCGACCGCATCGCGCCAAAACCGGACTGGTCCACCGCTGACATGCCTTCGCAGCAGGGCCGCATCGCCCTGGTGACCGGTGGAACCAGTGGTATGGGCTATGAAGATGCACTTGCGCTTGCACGCGCTGGCGCGCAGGTGATCATTGCCGCACGCAACCCAGAGCGTGGTGCACAGGCGATCGCGCGGATCAAGGCAGCCGTGCCCAACGCCAATGTGCAGTTCATGACGGTGGACCTGGCCGACTTGTCTTCCGTGCGCGTGCTGGCTGATGAACTTAACCAGGGGCTGCCGCGTCTCGATGTACTGATCAACAATGCCGCGATCATGTCGCCTCCTGCGCGAGGTACATCTGCCCAAGGTTTCGAGCTGCAGATGGCAACCAACTATTTCGGGCATTTCGCGTTGACCGGCATGTTGGTGCCCCTGTTGCGCAAGAGTCAGGATGCCCGCGTAGTAAGCCTCTCAAGCATCGCTGCAGCGCGCGGGGCCATCAACTTCGAGGACCTGCAAAGCGAGCAGGATTACAAACCCTTTGGCGCGTACGCCCAATCCAAGCTTGCCATCCTGCATTGGGCATTTGCGCTGCAACGACGTAGCGATGCGGCAGGTTGGGGGATTCGTAGCATCGCTGCACATCCTGGCGTAGCCGTCACCGAGCTGATCGCACGCGGCCCTGGGCTTGACAGCGAAATCGGAAAGCAGTGGGCTGTGGATCGGGAAAAATACCATTCGGCTGCGCAAGGGGCATTACCCACGCTCTATGCCGCTACGGCTCCTGAGGCAGTGGCGGGTGCCTATTACGGGCCGACCGGAGAGGAACAGAAGCGCGGCCCGCTGGGCTATGCTATTACGCCTCCCGCCGCCAGCAACACGGCAGATGCCGAGCGGCTCTGGAATCTCTCTGAGCAGCTCACCGGTGTGACATATCCGTAATGACCCTTGGGCGCGAGGCCGACTCGCGCCTGCCTTTTGGCACGTTACCCTCGATCCGGAGGTTTCATGCGTACGCCTTCCTCTTTGCAACGCTGGGGCAAAGTCGTCAACGCTCAACCCAATGAGCTGGGGGCGGTGTTATCAGCATTTCTCCTTTTTCTATGCCTGTTTGCCGGCTACTTCATGCTGCGCCCGATACGCGAATCAATGGGTATCGCTGCTGGCGTCGAACATCTGCAATGGCTCTTTACCCTGACCTTTTTCGTCATGCTGGTGGCCGTTCCGCTGTTCGCCTGGCTGAGCTCACGGGTACCACGCGTGCGCTTCATAGACTGGGTGTACGGATTCTTCGGGATCCACCTGTTGATATTCGTTGCGCTGTTCCAGTACATGCCTGACAGCGCGTGGCTCGCCCGTGTCTTCTACGTGTGGATATCGGTCTACAACCTGTTCGTGGTGTCCGTTGCCTGGAGCCTGATGGCGGATGTCTTCGACAGCGAACAGGCTAAACGGCTATTTGCCTTTATCGCGGCGGGTGCCAGCGTTGGCGGCTTGCTTGGGCCGGCGCTGAGTGCGGTGTTGATCGGTTCTATCGGTCCGTCAGGGCTGATGGTGCTGGCTTCCCTCCTGCTAGGTGTCACGCTGATATTGAAACGTGGGTTGTTGCGCTGGCGCGACGAGGGCGGGGCGGGCCGCCCCGGCTCTGCCGCGACGCAAAGCCTTGGCCGCCCGCTGGCAGGCAATCCATTCAGCGGAATAACGGCGGTGTTCAGGTCGTCTTACCTGCTAGGGATCGCCGGGTTCGTGGTGCTATTGGCGACTGTCACCACTTTCCTTTACTTCGAACAGGCTCGTCTCGTGGCCGAGCGGTTCCCGGACCGTGAATCTCAGGTACGGATTTTCGGCACCATTGATTTCATCGTGCAGGCGGGTGCTCTGGTGTCGCAATTGTTCATCACAGGGAGAATCGCGCCAAAGATTGGCGTTCGGGGGTTGTTGGCAATCGTGCCTTTATTGATGTGCCTTGGCTTCGTCGGCCTTGCGCTCGCGCCTGGTTTCGCTCTGCTGGCGGTATTGATGATAGTGCGGCGCATTGGCGAGTACGCATTCATCCGACCGGGTAGGGAAATGTTGTTCGCACCGCTGGACGCTGAAAGTAAGTACAAGGCCAAAAACTTCATCGACACCGTGGTCTATCGGGGTGGAGATGCCGTGAGCGGCTGGGCTAAAAGCCTGCTCGACATGCTAGGCCAGGGCGCAGGGCTGGCCGCGCTTATCGGGGCGGGTTGCGCGCTGTTGTGGGCCTATCTGGGATGGCAACTAGGGCTGCGGGCCGATAACCGACTGGAGCCACCGGCGGCGGTCTTGCCGCCTTATAGTGCCTGAGCATGAAACCACGTGTCGCTTGCCGCTCAAGCGACACCTGACGCATGGGGTAGCAAATGTTGATCGGCTTGAAATTGCTCTCGTGGATGGTCACTTCCCGCGATGCTCGCTTTGGGTGCCGGATCAAAATCACGCAGAACTTACCACTCTGCACGTAGCGGCAGATCACAGGTTTAGCGGCACAGGACTGGCGCTCCTACGCGACTTTCTGTCTGCCAAGTTGCCGAGTGCCAGCAATCCTAGAATTCCCCTTTGGTGTTCGCGGACTGCGTCAAGAACGCGCTGATCAGTGACGTAACCTGCTGTTGTATTACCTTGCGCGGGCGAGCATTGTCGCCATCCCCGCAAATGATTCCATCGCCAGGAATGTCCTCTTCGAGCAATGCCACTGCACCTGGTTTGCAAATCGGCAAGAAGCTGAAATGGCTGGCGTCACTGATCTCGACATACCGGCTGGATGCGTGGGGCAGGCGTTCGGCCAGGTTGGCGGACTCCAACTGAGCAGGCAGTTCCACCGACGGTGCGCCGGCCGCGATAACCAGCACCGGCACCGACAGTGCCGCAAGGCTCTCATTGGTCAGCCCGCGCGAAAGTCCCAGGTCCAGAGAAACTACAGCGGTGACGCGTGGATCACGCAAATCTCCGGCCAGAGCAGCCTTCAAGGCCGGAGTGCTCTCAGGGTTGATCTTCTGGTAAATGGTACAGCTGGATAACTGCGGATGGAGTCTGCAGTCACGGGCAAAGAGGGCCGGGTCGAAACGAGCACCGGCGATTTCCATTGCAGTCCGGCCGCCAAGTGAATGGCCCACTGCAGCAATTTGACGCTTTGCGCCCGCGCCAAATTTTTCAGGTTGAGTGGTGACCGCGTCAATGGCTCGATGCAGATCCATGGGCCGCTGCCCTAACTGTGCCGCCGCTTGCGGACTGCGATCATGGGTTGTGGTGCCGGGGTGGTTGACTGCTGCGACAATGTAACCCTTATGGGCCAATGCACTCGCCAACCAGTTCTGATTGTTCCAATTGCCTCTGAATCCATGGGAGAGCACCACCAATGGGTGCTCGCCATTAGCAGGTGGCGCGTTGCGAACCGCAGAAGCACCGAC
Organism: Pseudomonas viridiflava; assembly: GCF_900601905.1. Lineage (GTDB taxonomy): Bacteria > Pseudomonadota > Gammaproteobacteria > Pseudomonadales > Pseudomonadaceae > Aquipseudomonas. The sequence goes on along the minus strand of NZ_UWFA01000416.1, from coordinate 553,927 downwards.
AAACACCACATCGTCGCCGATCAACTCTGGGGTGATGTTTGTTTTACTGGGATACCAGACGACCATCTCCAGCGGACGCTCATTGTCTGGGTCCGCCAGGGTGGAGGATTGGAAGCCGACAGCGCTGACGTCAGCGAGAGCGCTGGTCGTCAGACAGGCTAAAAGCAGGGCACCGAGAGCTGGTTTCAATGAGGATGTCTTCCTTGATTTGTGGAAATGCGCAGCACGCGTTACCGCAGATTAAAGCCTGGCATCCAGTTCGCCCAGCTATGTGTAAAGGCAAGGCATCAGGTACCTGACTTGATCTTGGTCCAAGCCCGTGTTCTGGCGCGCTCCGCATCACGCCCCAAGGGTTTGAGGGTGTATAGCGTGGTCATCGCCGCCTCGGTCGGATACAGATTAGGGTTGTTGCGGATCGACGGGTCGACTTGGTCGGTCGCGTCCTTGTTCGGATTCGGGTAGCCGACAAAATCGCTGATCGGCGCGATCACCTGCGGTTGCAGCAGATAGTTGATAAAGGTGTAGGCGTCTTGTGGGTTCTTGGCACCCTTGGGAATGGCGAGCATATCAAACCAGATGGGTGCGCCTTCCCTGGGCAGGCGCATGTCCACGGTCACACCATTCTTGGCCTCTTTGGCGCGGTTGGCGGCCTGGGAAAAGCTGCCGGAGTAACCGACAGCGACACAGATGTCACCGTTGGCGATATCAGCCATGTATTTGGAGGAATGGAAGTAGGTGATATAGGGGCGGATTTTCATCAGCAGCGCTTCGGCCTTCACATAGTCCTTGGGGTTGCTGCTATTGGGGTCCAGGCCCAGGTGCTGCAAGGCCAGGGGCAGAATTTCGGAGGGCGAGTCCAGCAGGGCTACACCGCAGTGCTTGAGCTTGCTGATGTTTTCTTCCTTGAAGATCAGGTCCCAGCTGTCCACTGGCGCATCGGCACCCAGGGCGGCTTTGACTTTGTCCGGGTTGAAGCCGATCAGGATGGTGCCGTACATGTAAGGCACGGCGAATTTATTGCCCGGATCGTTGGCCTCGATCAGCTTCATCAGCTTGGGATCGAGGTGGTACCAGTTCGGCAATTGGCTGCGGTCCAGCGGCTGGAAAACACCGGCTTCGATCTGCTTGGCCAGGAATACGTTGGATGGCACCACCACGTCATACCCTGAGTTGCCGGTGAGCAGCTTGGCCTCCAAGGCTTCGTTAGTGTCGAAGATGTCATACACCAATTTAAGGCTGGAATTCTGCGCCTTGAAGTCCTCCAGCGCCTTGGGGGTGATGTAGTCGAACCAGTTGTAGACCCGCAGGGTTTTCTCTTCGGCATGAGCCACGCCGCTGATAACGGCAGCGCAGAGGATGAGTGACTTGAACGTGTTCATTGGGCAGCCCCTTCAAAACCTTCGAGAACGTTGACGGCGTTGATGCCGATTTCTTCCACTGCGTAGCCGCCTTCCATCACGAACAGCGTTGGTTTACCCAAGCGCGAGATGCGTGAGCCCATCGCCAGGTAATTCGGACTGTCGAGTTTGAACTTCGAGATCGGATCGTCCTTGAAGGTGTCCACGCCCAGGGATACGACGATGATGTCAGCGTCGTAACGATCGATTTCCGTGCAGGCTTGCTCCAGAGCTGCGCTCCAGATTTCCCAGCCGGAACCGGCCGGCAGAGGATAGTTGAAGTTAAAGCCGACACCTGCGCCTTCACCCGGCTCGTCGGCATAGCCCAGGAAAAACGGAAACTCCGCTTCCGGATGGCCGTGGATCGAGGTAAACAGGACATCGTTGCGCGCATAGAAAATCGACTGGGTGCCGTTGCCGTGGTGGTAGTCCACATCCAGAATCGCGACTTTTTTGTGGCCCTGATCAAGAAAGGCCTGGGCGGCAATGGCGGCATTGTTGAGGTAGCAATAACCGCCCATTAAGTCGCCAGCTGCGTGATGTCCCGGCGGACGGCACAGGGCGAAAGCGCTGTGGGCACCTTGCTGAATTGCGTGTTGGGCGCTAAGCGCGACCTGCGCCGCCGAGTAGGCTGCCTGCCACGTGCCGGCGGTGATTGGCGCTCCGCCGTCGAAGCTGTAATAACCCAGTTGGCCATGCAGGCTTTCGGGTAATACGCGGCGTAGGGTGCGGGCGGGCCAGGTGTAGGGCAGGAGGTCGCCGTCCTGACCGAATTCGGTCCAGCGCGCCCAGGCACCCTGGAAGAAGTCCAGATACTCACGGCTATGGACGCGTTGTAGCGGTTCCAGGCCAAAGTCCTGCGGCGCCTGTACCTCGCCAAGTTGACGGTCCCTGACCCGTTGCAATACATGGTCGGCGCGGGAGGGCATTTCGAAGCAGGGCATCAGTTGCCCGTCCATCAGCTCACAGCGGCCGTGGTGCAGGTGGTGATCATCCGAGTAAATTGTCAGCATTTGTTGTTCTCTGCAGGCTGTATCGGTGAATACAGTCTTGCGCCGGGCGCGGTTTATGAGAACGGCAAGTGCGGCCAAAAGGGGATAAATATGGCCAGATTTTCTGTCCGTAATTCGCCCCTGGATGAGGCGTCATGCACGAAATTGGCTCGGCGCCACGCCGCTCCAGCGCACAAAGGCGTGCCGAAAGCTTGCGGTCTCGCTGAAGCCCAGAGCTTCGGCGATTCGGTAGATGGGCCACCGTTCTTGGGCCAGCAGTTGCTTGGCGCGTTCGAAACGGATTTCGTCGAGCAGTTCCTGATAGTTGCAGCCCAGGTCGTGCAAGTGTCGACGCAAGGTGCGCGCCGAACAGTTCATCTGTCGGGCCAGCCCGTCCAGCCCCGGTGCGGCATGCAGTTGTGAAGTCAGTAATTCACGGATTCGCCGCAGCCAGGCCTCGCGCCCGGTGAACTCAGTGTTCTGTTTTCGGCAGCGCTCGGTCATGGCGTGATGGGTTACCGCGTCAGCCAGCGGTAAAGGCTGGGCAAGCCAGCGTTTATCAAAAGCAAATGCATTGACGGTGGCCTGGAACTGCAACGGACAGTCGAAACATTCGGCGTAGCGAGTCTGATAGTCCGGCGCGTCGTGCTCAAAGCGAGCGCTTAGCAAGGGCAGTGATTGGCCGAGCAGGTCGTCGCAAATGACCTTTAGCGACCCCAGACACAACTCGACATTGAAGGCGGTCAGTGCCGGATTCTCGCGGTAATCGCCCGCAGTGAACCAGATACGTTCGCCGTCTTCCTCCAGACTCAGCTCGAACAGTGTTCCCAGCAGCGCGGGATAACGCAGAGCCAGACGTAGCGCGTCACCGAAAGTGGCACTGGTGAGCAGGGCATAGCCGAGCATGCCGTAGGATGAGACATGCATACGCCGCCCGACGATCAGGCCGATATCGCGCTGCAGGGCCACCGCATTGGCGCAGACCTGCATCTCCTGATGCGTGGCGATGCGCGTGTCCGCACGGTTCAAATCCGCCGCACATATGCCACTGCCCGACAGCAGCGCATCGGCAGACCAGCCTTGGGCCTCGAACGTGCTCAAGACCAGTGAGACAGCGTTGAGGGTAGTGAGATGGGAGTGCAGCATGGGGACTTCCAGCGAGGCGAGGAGTACAAGAACAGCAAGTTATGTGCCGGGATCCCGCCGGGTTATTTTGCTTCGGCGACTGGCTACACTGCCGTTTAAATGAGCGGGGGGAGTGTGGCGGGCAAGGGATGCAGTGAGTGCGCGAGCACCAGGCAATCTTCAAGGCGATTTTGGATTCAGACACAGTGTTGGCCGGTGCGCGCCTGCGCCAGCACTCGATCGACAGCCTGGAGCGGCTGCGCGCTTCAGTGGCGCCTTGAAGTGCTCATTTAACGGGGTGCCATTCAAGTCACCGCGTTCGATCCTGGCCAGGTTGCCTGTGCAATACGCATGAAATTATTGCCGTAGATCGCCTGGATATCCGCACCTGAATAACCCAGGCGCGTTAATTGTTGTGCGACCTCACCGAGTGTCTCCGGCTGCAACTGAACATGTCCATTCATCTGGCCATAGTGTTCCATCGGCCACCAGTCGTCCTCTTCTTCACCTTCCGGCAAGTCTTTATGTTCAGGGCACAACTCGGTATCCAGGCCTATGCCAATATGGCTCGTCCCGATGCGCTCTGCCAGATAGTCGATCTGTCGAATGTAACTCTCCACAGACGCGGTTGGGTCACCCAGGAAGATGCCCAGGCCTGTCAGTCCGATCACTCCACCTTGAGCGGCACACGCGAAGATCTGTTCGTCGTCGATTGTTCGTGGGTGGTCAAAAACCGCTTTTACATTGGTGTGAGAGAAAATGGCGGGGTGCTGTGAAACTTCCATAATCTCAAGACTTGAGCGTTTGCTGGCGTGCGAACAGTCAATGACAATTCCCGCTGTATTAATACCTTGTACGATCTTGCGTCCCAGGTTGGTCAGTCCTGTACCTGCTCCATGGCAGCCGCCAGCACAACTGTTGTCGCGGTTGTAGGCAAGCAACATTTGGCGAACCCCCAGGCTTGCGAACAGTGCCACCATCGCAGGATCCTGTAGCAGCATATTCGAACCTTCGAGGTCGAAGGAGACCGCGAGCTTTCGAGACTTATGCGCATGGTAGATATCGTCAGCGGTGTCCACCTGGACAAAGTCTTCAGGGTGGTTGGCCAGCCAGCTTCTAAAACCCGCAATCGTTCGCATCACGGTTTCAAACGGCGTCATGTCCATGCCAACGTTGACCGACACGTGATGGAAGCCGGCTTCCCGATACCTGTTCAGGCGGGACATATCCTGCCCGGGAATCAATGGCAGGCACGCATGGGCCTCCCATTGAATCACCGGGGTGTTACTGCCTCCTGATCGGTCCAGCTTCATCATTTAAACCCCGTCTAATAGCGTCGATATCAACTAGTGCGCCAATGCTGCCATGGCGGATTTCGCAATCTGGGCATCCTGTACGCCCAAGCCGGTGAGGTCTGCAAGGGTAATCTGCATGTCGTTCTGGCGTCCGAGGGCCTGACCGCTCAATACGCTGCCGAGCGTGACAAGCCTGCCCATGTCGATCAGGCCGGATGTGAAAGCCTCTGAAATTTCACCGAATTGGCAGCATTGCTCGATTGAATCCACGACAATGACATCTGCACGTGCAACCAGTTGTATATCCAGCTCTTGCTTGCCGTGGCTGTCTGCGCCGATGGCCGTGATATGTGTCCCGGGGTTGACCCATTCATTTTTTATGATTGCATCGCGAGAGGGTGTAGCCGTGACGATGAGGTTGGAGTGGGTCGCAATGTCCTTTGCATTGTGGGTGGCAGTAACCTCAAAACCTAAAGCCTCGGCAAATTCACAGTAGTGTTCCAGGCTTTGCCGGTTACGACCGTAAACCGTCAAGCGTCGACATGCAGTGACGGGTATCAGTTGTTCCAGTTGCATGCGTGCCTGGTCGCCAGTGCCGATCACACCAATGCCGGTCACCTGTGAAGGCGCCATGGCACTCGCCACGATTTGCCCCGCCAGCGCTGTACGCATTGAGGTCAGCCAGCCGCCATCCCGAAGCAAAGCGACAGGTTGCCCCGTCAAGGCCGAGAAAATCAGCGTCAACCCATCATTACTGGAAAGACCCTTCGCGGGATTGTCGTAGAAACCTGCCGAGACCCTGACTGAAAACACCTCGTCTCCTGCTATCCAGGCCGACTTCACGCAGCAGTCACCATTGCTGGCCGGGAACTGAAAGCTCTGAACCGGAGGTAGCTGCACCCGCCCGTTAGCATGGGCAATGAACCCTTCTGCAATCAGCGCGGCAGCGTCTCTCGGGCGCAAGGCATTCATGATTTGCGCTTGGGTGTAGATATTCATCGATTTCTCCATCGACTATCGGGAGACGGGCGTTGCGCTTACCCGGTTGACCAACTCGCCGCCGTTAGGGGAGGAGATGGCGCTACAATCGGGCGCTTTAGTGAAAGCGGGCTTAACCATAACATGAAAAGTACATCTCGTATCCGGCATACATTTTGTATTTTTTAAGGCAGAATCTGATCGTGAATAAACATCTGAATAATTACATCAGCAGCGCCCAGGCGATTGCCAAGCTTCTGGATCCCCACGCCGAGGTCATCATTCATGACCTGGCCTCCGGAAAGATTGCCCATATCTTCAATGTGTTCTCTCAGCGGCGGGTCGGCGACAGTTCGTTGACTGATATCAACGATGGGGCATCATTCGAGGGTGATGTTTCGGGCCCTTATAGGAAGGTGAATTTTGATCGCCGGCAGCTAAAGTCGGTGACAGCGGTGCTCCGGGATCCTGACGGCATCCAGATCGGCCTCATGTGCGTAAATTTTGACATCACGGTCATGAGCGGGATGGCAGAAATGGCTGCCTCATTTTTAGGTGTTGAAAATACCGTTGAGAAGCCTCCGGCATTGTTTGCCACCGATTTCCAGGAGTCAGCGCACGCGATCATGGATGAGTTTCTGAGGGCTCGCAGGCTGACGTTGGCGTCGCTCACTTCAGAAGAAATGGTGGCACTGATTGGTGAAATGGATAAAGGCGGCGTCTTCGCGCTGCGCAATGCAACCAACTACATCTGCGAGCTGTTATCGCTATCACGGGCTACCGTCTACAAATACTTGAGGCGCTCCAGAGCCGCCACGGATTCATGACGGTACTTTCCCCTTGTGATTTTTGGGGCTCGGGTAACTTCTTTGCTCCTGAGTCTGTGCGCTCGACTTGCTCAGATTCACGACCAGCAGGCCGACAATCGTGAGGCTTGCACCCAGCAGGAATCCGAAACTCGTCTGTTCGCCAAGCCACAGATACCCCATGAGTACGCCAAACAGCGGACTCATGAAAGCCAGCACGCCAAGGCGAGCTGCGAGGTAGCGACGCAGCATCCAGAACCAGATCAAGTAACTTGCTACTGACACAATCACTGTTTGAAAAATCAGACTGGCCACAGCATGGGTGGAAAAAGTCACTGCGCTCTGGCCTAGCAGCAGGCTTAAAGGCAGCAAGAGGAGAAACGCGCCTGCGAGTTGGTAGAACAAGGTCTGGGTTGCGGGTGCTTCGCTGAGGCGGCTGGTACGTACCGCTACGGTCGTGAATCCCCATGCGGCACCTGCGCCCAAACCCAGCAGATCGCCCAGCAGACTGTTGGTGATGGCTATCTGAGTAGCTACCCCATCACGCGGCATGAGAAAGGTGATGGCAATGCCCGCGAACGCTAGCGACATGCCAAGCCATTGAACTGCGCCAAGACGCTCCTCCGGTAGGCGCAGGTGTAGGCCGATGGCGGCGAATAACGGAGCTGTATAAAGAAAAACCGTCATATGCGAAGCACTTGTCCAGCGAAGTCCTTGCGCAACCAGTAGAAACTCAGCGGCAAACAAAACGGCCACGACTAACCCGGAGCGGCACCAGACGTTTGGTAACCACACCTCCCGCATGATCCATCTTCCTGTTAGCCAGACCAGCAATGCAGCGACGCCGGAGCGAACGGCGATCTGCATGATGGGTGCTATGTCGTCCGCCACAGCTTTGATTGCCACTTGCTGGGCGCCCCATATCAGGCATAGCAGCACCATCACCGCCGTGGCAGCTCCGTCAACTGACTTCCTCATTCTTCGATACCTTTTGCTTGGGGCGCCCTGCGTTCTGCCTCTGGTGATTGATCGTCAAACCCGGTTGCTCGGACACTCGGCATTGGCTTTTCCTTTGAAGTCGCGATCTGTTATTGCCCTACGGCGAAATTTGATTGTGCGAAAGTACACAAGCCGCTACAAATCATGTGTTTTGAGCCTATGGAAGAGAAAAACTACGTTATGAGAGCTGATACGCCGCTTCGGGCCATCGCTTGCTTCGACGCGGTCATGCGCACGGGAAGCGTCAGTCTCGCGGCAAGCCAGTTGTTTGTGACGCCGGGAGCAGTAGGGCAACAAATTCGCAAGCTGGAAAGTTGGCTCGGTACGCCGCTGTTCGTGCGCAGTGTCCGCAGACTGCGACCAACTGCTGAAGCGCTGAGCTATTGGGAACAGGTGAAGCCGGCGCTTCGCCAGCTGGAGACCGCCAATCTCGCCGCCCGGGGTCTTAGGGACAGGCAGGTACGTTTAAGCCTGCCGCCAGCGTTCGCCAACTCCTGGTTCGCAAAGCGGATGCCACTGTTCACAGCGCGTCATCCAGAGGTGCAACTGCACCTGAGCGCATCCACCGATACCGTGGATTTCAATGACGCGACCTGCGACCTGGCAGTGCGGCATTTCGACGGACATGGCCGTGACGTGAATGCAGAACTGCTCTTGCCGGACGAGGTAAGGGTCTATTGCAGCCCGGCTTACCGCGAACGGCTCCAGTTGCATAGCCTCGATTGTCTGGTGGGAGCAACCTTGCTCTATACGACGTCTCATGCCCACTGGTCTCAATGGTTTTCATCGGTCGGGATGTCGGCGGATAGCTGTTCCAGCAGCCTCAAATTTGATCAGTCCGAGCTGGCCATCGACGCGGCGCGGCGCGATCAAGGTTTAGTGCTCACCAGCCCTTGGCTGGTTGAAGAAGACGTACAACTAGGCCTGCTCGTACCTGTCTTCGGCGCGGTACTGAAAACTGGCAAGGGTTATTATTTAGTGCAGGCCAAAGATGTGGTGTTGGGTGAGGCAGCCCAACTGTTGCGCCGCTGGCTTTGCGACGTCGCGCAGCGAGTTCAGCAACACTGACCATCTGAGGGCGATGCTTTCTCTAGAACGTGCGCCGGGCAATGTTCCGCTGTGGCGCTCGATCCGCGCCCGCGCCACTGGCGTCGGGATCGGCGCAAACGGCATCTTTAAAAGGATGGGGGCGGTGGGCTAGGCGGCGGGCAATGATGTCGACCGGTTGGGCGCATTAGCGCCTGAGCGCGCCAAGAATAAGTGACGCGAAAGCGTCTATGGCTTCTTCAATGCTATGTCGTCCCCGTACAGTCGCGCTTGAAAGTGCCTCCCCGGCACCTACCAGCCCGGTGCAGCATCGCTCGAGTTCGGCTGCTGATCCGGCTGAGTACGGTTCGAGAACTGCTATGAACATCTGCACGCAGTTGTCCAGCAGCTCCTGAAATACCACTGCTTTCTCGTCGCTGCCCGCTAACGCTGCGCCTACGGCATGAAATTCGTCGGTGCTGTCTGCTGCGCATTGAATGTAGGCGTCGGCGAGTATTTTGGCGGTTTCCTCCAAGCCGTATGTGGTACCCGCCATAGCGTTGCGGAAGGCGGCGACCCGCTCGGTGTCGAGCCATTTGTAGAGCTCGATCAGCAACGCCGATCGAGTGCCAAAGTGGTCGTAGACCACCGGTTTGGAGACGCCTGCGCGAACCGCCAAATGCCCGAGCGTCAATCGGTCAGCGTTTTCCTCGCGCACGATTATCAATGCGATTTCCAGCAACTGCCGCCGCCGTTCGCCCTTTGCCAATCGGCGCGAAGCGGGACGAGTAACAAGAGTTTCAAGGTCTTTTTGCACGATTTCTTTCCAAAAACAATAAACCTACCAATGGTAGGTTGCGGGATGCCGACTTCGTGTTAGGGTTCCTACCAATAGTAGGTTATGCCCAAAAACACAAGGAGAAAACTCAATGTCTCGTCATCCGATTCTATTCATGGGCGGTTCTGGCGCCATTGGTCATCACACTGCCCGTGCGCTGCGCGCTGCCCATTGCGACGTCCCGCTGCTGATCGGCGGCCGCGATCTTGCCAAGGCTCAGCAGGCGGCGGATCAAATGGGAAATTCGCAAGCGGTCTTGATTGACCCTGCAGCGCACGATCTGGGTCTTGGCGATCGGCAAATCAGCGGCGTAGTGGTTTTCTACATGGATCACACGCTTGCCGGAATGCGATACGCCCAACAGTGCCGAGTGCCGTACCTCAGCATCTCTTCTGGGGTTTTCGAAATCGCGCCAGAAATTGCAACCTACATGCACAGCCCTGATGCAGCGCCTATCGTCCTCGGTTACGAATGGCTGGTTGGAGCGACGACGGTGCCGACGCTCAGTCTTGCAAAGGGATTCAGCCGAGTACACGACATCACTATCAACGCGTTAGTAGACGAACAAGACGCCGGAGGCCCAACGGTTGCCGCCGACTTTGAACACCTGACCAAAATGCTTCCCGCGGCCCTTACTCGCCGCGACGGCGTATATAGCTGGCGCGAAGGAAAAGATGCCCACGCAAGCTTTCACGCCGTGGACGGTACGAAGATGGAGGCATCCGGCTTTTCGTCGATCGACGTTGCGGGGCTTTCCGCTGCGACGGGAGCGCCGAATGTCCAGTTCAATCTGGCAAGTGGCGTGACGTCGACTCGACGCGAAGGGCTGCCGATGTCGACCGAGATTATCATCCAGCTCGCCGGTGACGATCTGAATGGAAAACCGCTGCACACTCGCCACGCCGTTATCCATCCGGCAGGCGCCGCCGTCCTCACCGGTCTCAGTGTGGCAATGCTACTGGAGCGGCTGCTTGGGCTCGACGGCCTGCCGTCCACGCCACCCGGCCTGTACTTTCCGTATCAACTGTTGGATGCCTCCACCTATCTGCAACGCTTGAAACAGGAAGGGGGAGAGTTGCGCGAACTGCCGGTAGTTTGAAGCGATGCACTTGGACTTTATGGCTGCTGAATGTGGTTGCGACTTTGCGCTGTGGGTCGGTTGCCGCCAGCTGCGAGAGACTGCTGCCGACGCCGGGCGGACTGATCGCTCGGCGATTCTCCAGGGTGATCGCGTCAGCAAATAGTCATGCCGTCACGGCGCGATTCATCGCAACAATCTGCTCGTGCGTGAACTGATTGCCAGGTGTCATGAACCTTGCGATCAGCGCGTCGCGATTTTGTGGTGCACGTGCCTTTTCTGCCGCGCCCAGCGCCAGTTTCAGCTCCGGCAATGTCAGCTCGGTGCAGTAAGCAGGTGTGCCTGGCTGCTGGCACCACGAATCTTCAAGACTGCCAGAGGCGAGCGCGGTAAATCCCGTGTCCTCAACCAGATCCTGCGCAATTGCTTCAGCGGTGAGGTCGCCTCCAGCTACAGGCAGGGCTATTCGCGTGGAAGACCCGGCGGGCTGGCCTTTGTCAGTAAGGGTCGCTGCAAGGGCGGCGTTCCATGCCTTGATCACCGGGTGGCCTATCTGCTGGCTTACCCACACGCTTTCGGGCATGCCGTCGTCCACTTCTTTGATTGCCCCGTCGCGCCCCGGATAGTAATTGGACGTGTCGATGACGACCGTTTTTGGCGGAACGTTATGCATGGTCTGCTTGAGGTCTGGGTAGTTTGCGAAGGGGATCGAGAGGATGATCACGTCTACGCCGGAAACAGCGTCTTCTTTGCTCACCGCTTTTGCGCCGATTTCTTGGGCAAGTTTCTCAATGCTCTGCGGGCCTTTCGAGTTTGCCAGTTTGACGTCATGGCCACATGCTGCAAGCTTGCGGGCCAGGATCGCGCCAATATTGCCCGCACCGATAATTCCGATCTTCATTTAGTCAGCCTCTAATCCTGTTATTGAAAGGGTCACGCGGTTGCTGGATGAGCCAACGCATCGAGCGTGCGCCGAAGCTCATCGATACCCCGTTCATCAAGCTGGCATGCCGACTTGATTTCGCTGGTGATTCCCCGGATATCAGCCTCCAGCAGGCGGCTTTCAGGCGTCAGATCCACCATCACGCGACGCTCGTCGGAGGGATCACGGGTGCGCGTGACAAGCCCGGCAGCCTCCAGCCGCTTCAGCAGCGGCGTTATGGTCCCAGCGTCCATCGCCAGGCGGGTTCCAAGGGCGCCTACAGACAGTGGCGAACCGTTCAGCAGTTCTAGGATGACAAGGTACTGCGGGAAGGTCAGGCCTAATGGCTCCAGGTAAGGCTTGTGCAGTCGCACCATCCGGTTGGCCGCGGCATAGAGTGCGAAAGAGAGCTGCATACCGACGTGGTTTCGGGTTGAGGTCATTTAATAGCTCGCTATTGTATAGTGCGCTATATATTCGGGAAGAGCATCTCCGCTGTCAACCCAGACGCTATCGCAAGCAAGCTCACTCCTACAGGTTCGGCGTTATTTCAGACACACCGCCATCGCTGGCCTCGTAATCTCGGTGAGCTCCTACAGGTTCGGTGTTATTCCAGACACACCGCGAGTCTATAGGAGTGAGCTTGCTCGCGATTTGCTGAGCGCACGGTAAGATTCGTCCCCAATGCCCGGTGCACACGTCGAGCGCGGGTGTATCGCAGGTTTTCATGTCGACCAAAGTAGTGACATTATTACGATATAGTCACTCGTTGTTATTCAGGATTCGTGGAGTTAAGCTGCAAACATGACTATCCAGACGAAAGACACACCCTCACGCGGGCCCTCGGACCACAGCGTTCGCGAGCAGGTCGTGGAAGCGGCCACCCAACACTTTGGTCACTATGGTTACGAGAAGACGACCGTCTCTGATCTGGCCAGGGCCATTGGCTTCTCGAAGGCCTATATCTATAAATTCTTCGATTCAAAGCAGGCTATCGGGGAGGTGATCTGTGCCAACCGGCTGGCAATGATCATGGCCATCATCGAGCAGGCGATCTCAGAGGCGCCAACCGCTTCCGAGAAGGTGCGCCGGATGTTCCGCGCATTGGTCGAGGCCGGCAGTGACCTGTTTTTTCACGACCGCAAGCTTTACGACATCGCGGCTGTTGCAGGCCGGGATCAATGGCCTTCGGCTCTGGCGCACGACGAGCGGCTGCGCCTGCTGGTCCAGCAGATTGTCGTCGAAGGGCGGCAGTCGGGGGAGTTTGAGCGAAAGACCCCTCTGGATGAGGCCGTTCAGGCCATTCATCTGGTGATGCGCCCCTATATCAGCCCCGTGCAGTTGCAGTACAACCTGGATATTGTCGCAACGGCTCCCGTGCACCTCTCGGCATTGATATTGCGAAGTCTGGCACCGTGAAGTTGTGACTATTGACTAATATAGTCACTATCTGGAGAATCGCTTCCCTGTCCACTTGATACGAGTCAGGGATCCCATGCGTCGGTCCAGATCTGTAACCATTGCCGTTTGCTTGTTGCCTTTCATCTTGACCGGCTGCGATAAACCCTCAAGCACCCGCGATCCGCGAACCCAGCCACCCTTGGTCAGAGCCGCAACCGTGGTGAGCGCCGAGGCTGCAACACGTTCGTTTACCGGCGTTGTGGTCGCTCGCGAGCAAAGCGATCCGGGCTTTCGTGTGGCGGGCAAAGTGCTGGAGCGTCTGGTGGATACCGGGCAGTCAGTCAAACGCGGGCAGCCGTTGATGCGTCTGGACCCGGTTGACCTGAGTCTCCAGGCTCAAGCGCAAGTGCAGGCCGTGGCGGCCGCAAGTGCACGCGCCAGGCAGACGGCAGATGACGAGGTCCGTAATCGCCGTCTGGTAGCGGTCGGCGCAATCTCTGCTTCGGCCTACGACCGGATCAAATCCCAGGCTGATACGGCAAGCGCAGAACTCAAGGCGGCGCAAGCCCAGGCCAATGTCGCTCGCAATGCCACCGGGTACGCCGTGTTGCTGGCCGATGCCGATGCTGTAGTGATTGACACGCTGGCCGAGCCGGGGCAGGTCGTCAGTGCGGGTCAGCCCGTGGTCAGGCTGGCAAAGGCAGGGCCGCGTGAGGCGATTGTGCATTTGCCCGAAACAGTGCGGCCCGCTTCTGGGTCACAGGCGCAGGCCAGGTTATACGGCGGCGGTACCAGGGTAATCCCTGCGACGCTCAGGCTGCTGTCCGACGCAGCTGACCCGCTGACCCGGACGTTCGAAGCCCGCTATGTGTTTGCCGATGCCAACTTCAATCCGCCGCTGGGTTCGACGGTTACCCTGCGTATCGCCGACGGCGACACTTCCCGGCCGGCTGTTGCGGTTCCACTGGCAGCACTCTACGACCCGGGTGAGGGGCCGGGGGTGTGGGTCGTCGCGGGCACACCCGCCACCGTCTCATGGCGGGCGGTGCAACTGCTGGGTCTGAGTGACGACTCGGCGACGCTCAGTGGCGGGGTGAAGCCCGGTGAACAGATCGTCGCCCTGGGAGCGCATTTGCTTCATCAGGGCCAGGAGGTGCTGGTCCAGCAACCAGCTCAGGTCATTGTCGGGGAACGACCATGAGCGGCGGCCGTTTCAACCTTTCGGCACTGGCGGTGCGTGAGCGCTCCATCACGTTATTCCTGATTTTTCTGATCGGCGTGGCGGGAACGCTGGCATTTTTCAAACTCGGGCGCGCAGAAGATCCGCCGTTCACCGTCAAGCAGATGACCGTCATTTCCGCATGGCCCGGTGCAACCGCACTAGAGATGCAGGAGCAGGTGGCCGAGCCGCTTGAAAAGCGTCTGCAGGAATTGAAGTGGTACGACCGGAGTGAGACTTACACCCGTCCGGGTCTGGCCTTCACCATGGTCTCGCTGCTGGATAAAACCCCGCCTGGTCAGGTGCAGGAGGAGTTCTACCAGGCCCGTAAAAAACTCAATGATGCTGCTAAAACCCTGCCCGCCGGCGTCATTGGGCCGCTGGTCAACGATGAGTTTTCCGACGTCACCTTCGCGCTCTACGCGCTGAAGGCCAAAGGTGAGCCGCAACGGTTACTGGTGCGCGATGCCGAATCGCTGCGCCAGCGCTTGCTGCATGTGCCGGGTGTGAAGAAGATCAACATCATCGGTGAGCAATCCGAGCGTATCTTCGTCTCGTTCTCCCATGAGCGGCTGGCAACACTGGGCATCGCGCCCCAGGATATTTTTTCGGCGCTCAACAATCAGAACGTCCTGACCCCGGCAGGCTCGATTGACACCAGTGGGCCGCAGGTCTTCCTGCGTCTGGATGGCGCCCTGGACACGCTGGAAAAAATTCGTGACACGCCGATCGTGCTGCAGGGTAAAACCCTGAAGCTTTCCGACGTGGCGACCGTTGAGCGCGGGTATGAAGACCCTGCGACCTTTGTTGTGCGCAATCAGGGTGAGCCCGCCTTGTTGCTGGGCGTTGTGATGCGCGATGGCTGGAACGGGCTGGACCTCGGCAAAGCGCTGGATGCCGAGACTTTAAAAATAAACCAGAGCATGCCGCTGGGCATGACGCTGTCAAAAGTGACCGACCAATCGGTGAACATCAGCGCTGCGGTTGACGAGTTCATGATCAAGTTCTTTGTCGCGCTGCTGGTGGTGATGCTGGTGTGCTTTCTCAGCATGGGCTGGCGGGTGGGCGTGGTGGTCGCGGCGGCGGTGCCGTTGACCCTGGCCGTTGTCTTCGTGGTCATGCAGGCCACGGGCATGAACTTTGACCGCATCACCCTCGGCTCGCTGATTCTGGCGTTGGGCCTGTTGGTTGATGACGCGATTATCGCTATCGAAATGATGGTAGTGAAAATGGAAGAGGGCTACGACCGTATCAAGGCTTCAGCCTATGCCTGGAGCCATACCGCAGCGCCCATGCTGGCCGGCACCCTGGTGACGGCGGTTGGCTTCATGCCCAACGGTTTCGCGCAATCGACGGCTGGCGAGTACACCAGCAATATGTTCTGGATTGTCGGGATTGCGCTGATCGCCTCCTGGCTGGTTGCGGTGGTCTTCACGCCCTATCTGGGGGTGAAGATGTTGCCCGATATCAAACCGGTGCAAGGGGGGCACGCCGCCATCTACGACACGCGGTATTACAACGCTTTTCGTCGGCTTCTTTCCTCGGTCGTCGGCCGAAAATGGCAGGTGGCGGGGGCGGTCATTCTGATATTTGTGGTGGCTGTTCTCGGCATGGGCCTGGTCAAGAAGCAGTTCTTCCCGACCTCTGATCGTCCCGAAGTCTTGATTGAAATACAGATGCCGTACGGCACCTCCATCGAACAAACCAGCGCCACCACCGCCAGGCTCGAAGCCTGGTTGCAAAAACAGAAGGCCGCGCAAATCGTGACCTCGTATATAGGGCAAGGCCCGCCGCGCTTTTATCTGGCAATGGCTCCCGAGTTGCCCGATCCATCGTTCGCCAAAATCGTCGTTCTGACCGACAGCCAGGAGGCGCGGGAAGCGCTCAAGTCGAGTATTCGCGAAGCGATTGCGCAAGGGCTTGCACCGCAAGCACGGGTGCGCGTCACACAGCTAGTCTTCGGCCCGTATTCACCCTTTCCTGTGGCCTACAGGGTGACAGGACCGGAGCCTGAAAAATTGCGTGAGATCGCCGCTCAGGTGGAAAACGTCATGCAGCAGAGCCCGATGATGCGCACAGTCAATACTGACCGGGGGCCACCGGTGCCGACACTGCACTTTTCCCTGAATCAGGACCGTTTACAGGCTGTCGGGCTCACCTCCAGCGCGGTCGCCCAGCAATTGCAGTTTTTGCTTTCCGGTGTCCCGATAACGGCTGTTCGCGAGGATATCCGATCGGTGCAGCTGATCGGGCGGGCGGCCGGAGATATCCGGCTTGATCCCGCGAGAATCCAGGGGCTGACCCTCGCAGGTCAAGCCGGTCAGCGCATCCCGTTGTCGCAGATAGGCGAGGTCAGTGTGCGTATGGAAGACCCTGTTCTGCGGCGCCGGGACCGTATGCCGACCATCACGGTGCGTGGCGATATTGCCGAAGGCCTGCAGCCACCGGATGTGTCCGCACAGATGACGAGCGCACTGCAGCCGATTATTTCCAGCCTCCCGGACGGCTATCGCATCGACCAGGCCGGGTCGATCGAGGAGTCGGCCAAGGCCACTACGGCCTTGTTGCCGCTGTTCCCGATCATGATCGCCGTCACTTTGCTGATCATCATTATTCAGGTCAGGTCGATGTCGGCCATGGTCATGGTCTTTCTCACCGCGCCGCTGGGGCTGGTGGGCGTGGTACCCACCTTGCTCTTGTTCAATCAGCCGTTCGGCATTAATGCGCTGGTAGGGCTGATTGCGTTGTCCGGCATTCTGATGCGCAACACCTTGATCCTCATCGGCCAGATCGACGACAACCATAAGCAGGGGCTGGATCCTTTTCACGCTGTCGTCGAGGCAACTGTTCAGCGAGTGCGACCGGTGTTGCTCACTGCGCTGGCGGCCATTCTGGCGTTTATCCCGCTGACGCATTCGGTATTCTGGGGCACCCTGGCGTACACCCTGATCGGAGGAACCCTGGCAGGAACCGTCATCACTCTGGTATTCCTCCCAGCCATGTACTCCATCTGGTTCAAGATTCGCCCTGTCAATGAGACTCACGCTCCAGCAAAGGCGCTTTAGCATGACGCAAGTGACAAGCGGCAGCGGTTACTCGCTCAACCCCGGCAGCTTCCGGACGAGCGGATTGAACCCAGTTGAACCAATGTGAACGTATGTCTTCACAGTCAATGTGAGTAAGGCAGTTCACCTCGGCAATGAGGCAATGGTGTAGGGAGTTTCTGCAGTGACACCGTACAACTCGTCATGAGCAGACGATGGGGCATCAACGCATGCCACGGTCAACGCGACGCAGGACTACCCGCACCCATACCGAAAGGCGCACGCACCCGCAGAGCTGCCCGCACCTGTTGGTGCGCAAGGGTTATTACCTGGGTCTCGATACAGATCGGTACGTGTGCGTCGACTGTGGCCGGTCGGGTGTCGGCCCCGATTGGCCTCTAACAGAGCTGACCCCTGCGCCTGAGCAATGACCGCGTCAAGGCAGCTGTATCGCGCGCGCCCGGCCAGTTGCGGTTGAGACGCTCGCTAAAGGGGACGATGAGCAGCAGGCCCGGTGCGTGCCAGCCTGAGCGGCAGTGGGCAGCACGATGCCGGTCACGTGCAGGCTTTCAGACATCGAGTTCCCTGGCGCCTTGCCAAGCGCGCCAGGGTCTTGAAGTGGCAGGTGCAGACTCGCAGCCCGAGTGCTACTCCACGGCTTCAGCGACGCCCTGATCCTCACCCAGAAAACCGCCGCTCTGGTGCTGCCAAAGCCGCGCATAGGTGCCGTTTTTCGCCAGCAACTCGGCGTGGCTGCCTTGCTCGATGATGCGGCCGTCGTCCATCACGATCAGCCTGTCCATGGCGGCAATCGTCGACAGCCGGTGGGCGATGGCGATCACGGTCTTGCCCTTCATCATTTCATCAAGGCTTTCCTGGATCGCGACTTCGACTTCCGAGTCCAGCGCACTGGTGGCCTCGTCGAGCAGCAGAATCGGCGCATTCTTGAGCATCACCCGGGCAATCGCGACGCGTTGCCGCTGCCCCCCGGAAAGCTTGATGCCGCGCTCGCCGACGAGCGTGTCGTAGCCAGAGTGGCCCTGCTTGTCGCTCAACTGGCTGATGAACCCGTCTGCCTGAGCGCTGGCCGCCGCGCTGCGTACCTGCTCGTCGGTGGCATCGGGACGGCCATAAGCGATGTTGTCACGAATGGAACGGTGCAGCAGCGACGTGTCCTGAGTGACCATGCCGATGGCGCTGCGCAGACTGTCCTGGGTGATGTGGGCGATGTTCTGCCCATCAATGCGGATCTCGCCCTTGTCCACGTCATAGAAGCGCAACAGCAGGTTGATCAGGGTGGATTTGCCGGCACCGGAACGGCCTACCAGGCCGATTTTTTCGCCGGGTCGAATGCTCAGGCTCAGGCTGTCGAGCACCTGGCGCTCGCCGTTGTAGTTGAAGCTGACGTTGTCGAAGGTCACTTCGCCGCCCGTCGTCACCAGCGCGCCTGCGTCGGGTACATCCTGCACTTTGGGGCCACGGGTCAAGGTGGCCATGCCGTCCTGAACCGTGCCGATGTTCTCGAACAGCGAGGTCATCTGCCACATGATCCAGTGCGACATGCCGTTGATGCGCAGCGCCATGGCCGTGATCGCCGCCACCGCGCCCGTGCCGACCTGGCCCTGGTGCCACAGCCACAGGGCATAGCCGCCTGCACCCATGATCAGTGCGACCACCAGGGCCTGATTGACGATCTCGAACTGGCTGACCAGACGCATCTGGCGAAAGCCGGTGATCTTGAAGTCTTCCATGGCCGCGCGGGCAAAATGCGCTTCACGTCTGGAATGAGAGAACAGCTTGACCGTGGTGATGTTGGTGTAGGCGTCGGAGATGCGCCCGGTCATTGACGAGCGGGCGTTGGCCTGCTCCTGCCCGACTTTGCCCAGACGCGGCACGAAGTACAGCATGGCCAGACCGAACAGCGTGACCCAGGCCAGGAAGGGCAGCATCAGCCGCAGGTCAAAGCCGCCGGCCAGGGCAATGATCGCGATGAAATACACCCCGATCCCCGGAGCGATTTCAATGATGGTGAACAGCACCTCGCGGACCGACAGGGCGGTCTGCATCACCTTGGTGGTGACCCGTCCGGAGAACTCATCGGAGAAAAACGACAGGCTTTGCCGCAGCATCAACCGGTGGAAATCCCAGCGCAATCGCAATGGCAGGTTAATGGCCAGGACTTGATGCTGGACCATGGTGCGCAACGCCACCAGTGCGATGCTGGTCACCAGCAGGATGCCGACGCCCCACAGCACGCGACTTTCCTGGCCGGACGTGTCGCCGCCTGCCTGCCAGGTCGACAGTAAATCGACGACCTGACCGAGAAAGGAAAACAGCCAGGCTTCGTAAATGGATACGCCGGCGCTGAGCAGCGCCAGCACGAGGATATAACCACGTGCGCCTCGCGTGCAGGCCCAGAGAAACCGCGCCAGACCGTCAGGCGGTGGCGGGACTTCGTCCGGTGGGAAGGGGTCGAGCCATCGTTCAAACGCGCCAAGCATGGTGATCTCCAAAACAGACAAGTGAGCAGATTCTGGCATTTAAAGCCCGCTTTGAGTGGTTTAAGTGCTCGCTTGCCGGGCTGGTTTACTTCCTGAACGGGATGATCGAATGCTTGATTTCATTTCTGAGCTACTTACTATCGTTACGCTCATGGCGACTCAACTCACTCTTTGCAGCGGCGGTGACGGTGGACAGGTTTCAGGAAATGAAAGTGTTGCTGGCGGTCGTTGACGCGCAAAGCTTTGCGGGCGGTGCGAGGTTGGTCGGCATGTCGCCACCGAGTGTAACCCGGGTCATCGCAGGCCTGGAGAGCCGCCTCGGGACCTTGCTATTGGCGCGCAGCTCGCGATTGTTGCGTCTGACCGATGCAGGACGGCGATATGTGGAGGACTGCAAGCGTATTCTGCTGGATCTGGAAGAAGCCGAAGAGTTGGCCGCCGGTAGCAGCATTCGTGCCCGTGGCAACCTGACCGTGACGGCTCCCGTAATGTTCGGTGAGCTGTACCTGATTCCGCTGATCA
This sequence comes from Pseudomonas viridiflava, assembly GCF_900601905.1. Lineage (GTDB taxonomy): Bacteria > Pseudomonadota > Gammaproteobacteria > Pseudomonadales > Pseudomonadaceae > Aquipseudomonas. The sequence continues at coordinate 533,784 of NZ_UWFA01000416.1, read as the reverse complement.
CCGACTATCTGGAGGAATATTCGCAGGTCACCATCAACGCGTTGCTGGTGGACCGGCTGGTGAACATGGCGGAAGAGGGCGTTGATGTGGCGATCCGCATCGGGCCGCTGCAGGACACCCCTTTGCACGCCGTCCTTGTGGGCCATATCTGCCCGGTGGTGTGCGCCGCGCCAGCGTTCCTTGATCGTGTGGGCAGGCCGGCAGCGCCTCAGGACGTGCTTGCACTGCCGGTGGTGATGTCGTCTACCAGTAACTTGCTCACCGATTGGCATTTCAGGGAGGGCGAAAACGCCATCACCCTGCACCCTGAACCGCGTTTGACGGTCAGCTCCAATCAGGCCGCTATCAATGCGGCGCGGCTGGGGTGGGGGCTGACGCGAGTGCTGTCCTATCAGGTCGCGCACTGGGTGGAGAAGGGCGAACTTGAGATCGTGCTCGAGGCTTTTCAAACCCCGGCGTTGCCGGTGCACGTTCTCTATCAGGGTGACCGGCGAGTATTGGCCAAGGTGCGCACCTTTGTGGATCACTGCGCGGCTCGGCTTTCGGTTGATGCAGCTCTGCAAGCCGTAGCGACGGACTAGGGCGTGAGTCGTTTCAACGAAATGCAAGCCTTTGACGCGGTGGTGCACACGGGCAGTCTGGCTGCGGCCGCCCGGCATCTGCAGCTTTCCTGCGCGACCATCAGGCGAACCATCACGGCACTGGAAACCCGGTTGCACAGCACTCTGCTTATTCGCGGGCCGCGAGGCGTAAGCCTGAGCCCGGCGGGCGAACAGTTCGCGCAAAGCTGCCGGTATATCCTGGCGCAAACCGAGCTGGCCGAGCGCTCGGCAGCAGGTCTACATGCCAGTCCCGAAGGGCAACTCACGGTCGCGTTGCCGTTGCTGTTTGATTTGCAGGTCTTTACCCCGATCGCAATGGCTTATCTGGAGGCCTTTACTGACGTACGGCTGAATGTCCAGGCCAGTGAAGTCGCACCCAGGCTGCTCAAGGAGGGGATCGATGTGGCAGTCGTCATGGGGCATTTGCCCGACTCCGGCGATTTCGCCGTCCAGCTGGGCATGGTCAGGCCGATGGTGTGCGCGTCGCCTGGGTACCTGGCGCGGTGCGGGCGACCTGCTAGTCCCGATGAACTCAAGGCACATCGCGCAGTATCCGCCACGGTGCCCGGGCATGCGGCCCAGTGGCGTTTGTCTGGCGGCTCCGCCCCGCGTACTGCCAGGCCCGCGCAGGGGCTGAGCTGCACCACTCAGCGCGGGGCCATTCTTGCCGCCACGCTGGGTGCAGGGTTGGTGCGCTGCATGAGCTACGAAGTGTATGCAGAACTGCGCAGCGGCAAGCTGGAGCCGGTATTGGCGGACTACGCAGAGCCGGGCCTGCCGGTGCAGTTGATCTACCGCAACGGGCGTCATGCCGATGCGCGTGTGCGTTCCTTCGTCGACTTAGTGACCCCGTTGCTGCGTGCTCACCCCGTGTTCGCGAATTGAGTCGAGATTTTGCAAAGCGGAATGATGGATTGCCTGGCGTGGTGATTCTGCTCCGCGCTGAACGGGCGCAACATGGCCTCACCAGCGTAGCAACTGCAGATCCGGTTCAACGCTGCGCTGCTTCCCCCACCCATTGCGGAGCCACGCTCATGACCACCGCCATCAAACTGTACCGTCACCCCTTGTCCGGCCATTGCCATCGCATCGAGTTGATGCTCTCGCTGCTCGGGATTCCCACAGAGTTGGTGCAGGTCGACCTTGCCAGCGGTGAGCATAAACAGCCCGCGTTTCTGGCGATCAATGCCTTTGGGCAAGTGCCGGTCATCGACGATCAGGGTGTTGTGCTCAGCGACTCCAATTCGATCCTGGTGTATCTGGCCCAGAAGTACGGCGACGGCAGCTGGCAGTCGACCGATCCACTCGCTCAGGCTGCTATTCAGCGCTGGTTGTCAGTGGCGGCGGGTCCAGTCGCGTACGGGCCCGCTGCGGCTCGGCTGATTACCGTGTTTGATGCCACCTTCAACGCCGATGAAGTAATCGGTCGCGCCCACACCTTGCTCAAGGTCATGGACACCGAATTGGCGGACCGCGCGTTTCTGACCGGGCCTGCGCCCAGCATTGCCGACGTCGCCAACTACAGCTACATCTCCCACGCTCCCGAAGGCAACGTTTCACTCCAGGCTTACCCCAACGTTCGAGCCTGGTTGCAGCGCATCGAGGCGCTCCCCGGTTTTGTGCCGATGCAGCGCACCGTCGTGGGCTTGCAAGCTGCTTGACCAGCTGCGCACTGTAGGTAAAACCGCGCCTCAAGGCTGCCCGATCAAGGAGCATCAGCCATGGATCATCTGCCTCACCCTGAAAAATCGCCCTGGCATGCTGGTGAAAAACAGCTTCAAGCGATCTACCACGTGGCGGAGCGTATGGAAGAGATCGGGCACCGCGTGATCCGCGACTACATGCCTGAACAGCATCGCGAGTTTTATCAACAGTTGCCGTTCATGGTGGTTGGCGCGGTGGATGCGAATAACCGACCCTGGGCCACGATCCTCGAGGGGCCGCAAGGGTTCATCGCCAGCGCCGACCCGCAGCACCTGCGGCTGGCCACTTCACTGGACCCCCAAGACCCGGCGACGCCGGGCCTGCAGTCCGGTCACGCGATCGGGATGCTGGGCATCGAGTTGCATACCCGTCGCCGCAACCGCATCAACGGGGTGGTTCAGCACGCCTCGGACACAAGCTTTGAGGTGGCGGTCGAGCAGTCTTACGGCAACTGCCCCCAATACATCCAGAAGCGTGTCTTTACGCAAATGCCTGGAACCGACACGGGCAACACGGTGCGTCAGGATTTCACCGGTTTGAACGAGCAGACCCGTGCATTGATAGGTGTGGCCGATACATTTTTTATCGCCAGCTACGTTGATCATGACGGCGGGCGCTCGGTTGATGTTTCCCATCGTGGCGGTCGTGCCGGTTTTGTCAAAGTCGAAGGTAACCTGCTGACCATCCCTGACTATGCAGGTAACCTGTTCTTCAACACCCTGGGCAACCTGCAGGCCAACCCGATTGCGGGCTTGCTGTTCGTCGATTTCGCCAGCGGCGATATGCTGCAGCTCACCGGGCGTACCGAACTGTTGCTGGACAGCCCCTTGATCAAGGCCTTCGAAGGTGCCGAGCGACTCTGGACCTTCGAGGTGGAGCAAGCGGTAGTGCGGCCTGGCGCTGTGAAAACCCGCTGGCTGTTTCGTGACTATGCCCCCACCAGCCTCGCCACTGGCACTTGGGCAGAGACCGACGAGCGCTTGCGTCAGAACGCACAGCGTGGGCAATGGCAGCAGTGGAGAGTGGTGCGAATCGAGCAGGAAAGCAGCGATATTCGGTCCTTTTATCTGCAGGCGCCCGACAACGCTGCCATCAGGTTCGCCCCAGGCCAGCATTTGCCCGTGCGCGTGGCAATGGGCGACAAGGGCGGCCTGGTCAGGACCTACAGCATCTCCAGCGCACCGTCGGATGGGCACATTCGCATCAGCATCAAACGCCTGGGCGCGGTATCCCGTCACCTTCACGACAGCGTGCAGGTTGGCGATGTTCTGGAGGTTCGCCCGCCGTTGGGCAGCTTCACCCTGATCGACGAGACCGACAGGCCGGTGGTTCTGATGGGGGCCGGCGTGGGTATTACGCCGATGATTTCCATGGCCAGAGAATTGGTCGCACACAATCTGCAACAGCAACGACAGCGTTCTATCCACTTGTTCCAAAGCGCGCGTGCAGGGCAGGAGCTGGCCTTTCAGGAGGAGCTTGCCGCGCTGCAGCAGCGCTCGGCCGGGCTGCTGCATATTCATCGCGCGCTGAGCAGCCCCGGCGCGGATTCAGTGCTGGAGCGCGACTATCAGGTGGCGGGACGCTTGAGCTTTGCCGACGTCAAGGCCCGACTGCCGCTGGATGATTACGATTTCTACCTTTGTGGCCCGGCTGGTTTTCTGCAAGCGATGTATGACGGTCTACGTGGCGTGAACATCAGTGACCCGCGTATCCACGCAGAAGCGTTCGGACCCTCGACACTGCAACGTGCGCAAAGCCAGCCACTGCCGACCTTGCTACAACCGCCCGCCGCCAGCGTGCCGGTGCCGGTGTACTTCAACGCATCGGCTACCGAGGCCCACTGGAAACCGGGCGGCGGTAGCCTGTTGGAGTTGGCCGAGAGCCGCGGGCTGACACCGGAATTCAGTTGCCGCGGCGGTTCTTGCGGGACTTGCAGTACGCGATTGATCAGCGGTGAAGTGCACTATCCGAACCCGCCTGCGCAAATGCCAGCGGCTGACAACGTGTTGATCTGCTGCGCGATACCGGCGCAAACGCAAGGCACCGTCCAGGCCCTGATTCTGGACCTCTGATGGCTGCCCCTGAACCTTGAACCATCCCTGGCACTGTCAAGCCCGTTGCCAACGCCGTGGCACACTCGCGAACGATCGCGTATTGGGCTGTTGAGCGCACCAGGTGCTGCCAACCCACTTGTTTATTGATCTTCATCTAAAGGAGCAACTGATATGTCTTCCAGTGAAATTCGACAACCGGTCCCACCGTTCACCCGCGACAGCGCGATCCTCAAAGTCAGGCTGGCCGAGGACGGCTGGAACAGTCGAGATGCAGGCAAAGTCGCTCTGGCTTACACCCCGGACACCCAGTGGCGCAACCGCGCGGAGTTTGTCAACGGTCGAGCCGAGGCCGAGGCGTTTCTGGCGCGTAAATGGAGCAAGGAGCTGGACTACCGGCTGATCAAAGAACTCTGGGCATTTACCGATAATCGCATCGCCGTCCGCTATGCCTATGAATGGCGTGACGACTCCGGCAACTGGTTTCGCTCGTACGGCAACGAAAACTGGGAGTTCGCTGAAAACGGCCTGATGCTCAACCGATTCGCCTGCATTAACGATCTGCCGATTACCGAGGCGCAACGCAAGTTCCGCTGGCCGTTGGGACGCCGTCCAGATGACCATCCGGGCCTGTCGGCGCTTGGCCTGTAACGTTCTGTGGAACCGGCTTCAGCCGGGAAGGAGCAGTGACATTCACTGCACCTTTAGCGTTGCCAATACCGACTTCCTAGCCGAACCCGGTTCCACAGATCTGGAAGAAGCCTCAGGCCAGGGCAAGCCCTTGGAATAGCGGGTCTGCGGAGAGCTCGCGCCGGGCCGCTTCGCACTCCGCATCCATCCGGTCCTGGCCAGCCACCAGACCTTGCAGGTAGATGAACCGCACCGTAGACAGACCGATGGTATGCAGCACATGGCGTAAATACGCCGAGAGAAAGTCCGGCTGACCTGCCTGCGGACCCTGGTGCAGGCCGCCGGAGCTGACAATCACGTAAACCGGGCGATCTGCAAGCAGGCCAACCTTGCCATCGGGCGTCACTGCAAAGGTTCGGCCAATCCGCACCACATGGTCGATCCACAGCTTGAGTGACGCAGGCACCGTGAAGTTATGCATCGGTGTGGCGATCAGCAGCAGGTCACTGCGCTCGATCTCGCTGATCAGGGCTTGTGAAGTATCGAACACCGGGTCGGTATCGGCTGTGCGACGAGTCAGCGCGGTCGCATAGGGTCCGTCCAGCGGAGCAAGCGGATTCTGCTGCAGATCCCTTCGGGTCACCCTCCAGCCCGGCTTTTGTGCGCTCAATGCCTCGACCAGTTGATTGGCCAGGCGGTAACCGACCGACGTCTCCGGCCGCGGGCTTGCGTTGATCAACAGGATCTCAGGCATGGGTTATGTCCTTGTGCAGGGGTTGAACGAAATGCATGCCCTTGGCGAGCAGCCCTTGGCGAAAGTAGAACCGCTGCGCCAGCGGCATGTGCAGGCCGGTGTCCAGCACCAGATGCGCGCAGCCTTGCGCCCTGGCCTGGCTGCGCACGGCGTCGAGTAACTGTGCACCCACGCCATGCGTGCGCTGCGCCGCCGCGACCACCAGATCATCCACGTAGACAAATTGCCCATAGAGCAGGTTTTCCTGGCTGCGAAACCCGGCCAGCCCGACCAATTCATGTTCACGCCAGGCACCGAGAAGGCGGTAATGCTGCTCGGACTGCCGCATCAACTGATCAACGAACGCTGCGCGGTGAGTCAGGTGCGGGCGCAGTTCACGCATCAGTTCGAACGCGCTGCCCAGTTCGGCTGCGTTCATCAGGTAGCGAAAGTCTGGCATAGTCGTCACGGTCATGGCCTCAGCGAATGAGCACCTAGAGTAGGTCGTGACAGGGGCAGGCCATAGTGCCAAGAATCACGTTAACGGGTGGGCCATGAGCGGTATTCAGGAGATCAAAGGGTCAGGAGAACAGAAGATCAGGATGCAGGCGACTCAGGAGGGCGCAGCCCCGATTTACCGGCAGCTTTACGAGCGCTACCGCGACGCCATTGCGACAGGTCAATTGAAGCCCGGAGATCGCGTCCCCTCTGTGCGGGCGCTGGCCTCGGAGCTGAATCTGGCACGCGGCACGGTGGACATGGCCTATCAATTGCTGATTGGCGAAGGTTATCTGCAGGCCCGCGGCCCTGCGGGGACGATTGTCTGCCCGCAATTGTCGGTGCAGCCCGTCACGGCAGCAGCGCCTGTGTCGGCGCCAGCCGCCTTTGTCAGCGCTCACACGGGTCAGACGCCGCTGCCATTGCAGATGGGTTTGCCTGCGCTGGATGCTTTTCCGCGCAAGACCTGGGCGCGACTGGCCAGCCGGGCGATCCAGCAAAGCGGCCTGGACGCGATGGTGTATCCCCACCCTCAGGGTGATGAACAACTGCGCACGGCGGTGGCCCGTTATCTTGGGGTTTCCCGTGGCATCGCCTGCGGGCCTGATCAGGTATTCATTTGCGCGGGCTATCGCGCCTGCCTGGAGCTGATCTCGCGCAGTGTGCTGCAGCCCGGGGATCGCGGCTGGTTCGAAGATCCGGGCTATTTCATCGCCCGCCGATACCTTGAGGAGACCGGCTACGAATTGGTCCCTGTCCCGGTGGATCAGCAGGGGCTGCAAGTGGAAGTGGGTATTGAACGCGCCCCGCAGGCACGTTTCGCGGTGGTGACTCCGTCGCACCAGAGCCCTCTGGGTGTGTCCTTGACGTTACCGCGCCGCCAGGCACTGCTGGCGTGGGCGAGTCAGCAGCAAAGCTGGATTATCGAGGACGATTACGACAGCGAGTATCGCTATGTCGGACGGCCGTTACCGGCGTTGAAGAGCCTCGACACCCAAGGGCGCGTGCTTTATACCGGCACCTTCAGCAAGGTGCTGATTCCCGGACTGCGTCTGGCGTATCTGGTGGTGCCGAACGAGCAAGTCGGACACTTTGCCCAGATGGCCGACGCGCTGCACAACCACTGCCCGCAGCTGTTGCAGCGCAGCACGGCGGCCTTCATCGAGCAGGGCCATTTCGCCCGTCATTTGAAGAAGATGCGCAGCCTCTACGCCCACCGCAGAGCGCTGCTCAGCGACGCCCTCACTGCGCAGGTCGGAACCCGCATGCCGCTTGAATTGCGCGCTGGCGGCATGCATGTGCTGGCGAGTCTGACCGATGGCCTGCAGGACCGGATTATTGCTGAACGCGCCGTGCAGGCGGGCCTCGCCGTGCAGGCGTTGTCGGGCTGGTACCGGGAGGCACCCGCGCGGCAGGGCCTGCTAATGGGCTTCACCAATGTCATAGACGCGCAGATGGCGGCGGACATCGCCACACGTATCTCCAGATTGCTGGATTGATGGGCTTGGCTGACCGAGCAGCTGGAGTTTAGTGAAGATCGGCCCGATCCAGCCCGTAGAGCTTGTCCGCCGAACCGGGTATGGCTTGAAACGCAATGCTCAGACGGTTCCAGCCGTTGATAGAGATGATCAGGAATGACAACTCTGCCAGCTCGCCGTCGGACAGGTGCTCGCGCATTCTGCTGTAAATGGCATCCGGGACACCGCCCGGCGCGAGGCGAGTCAGTGCTTCGGTCCACTCCAGGGCGCAGCGTTCACGGGCTGAGAACAGCGTCGATTCCTGCCAGACGATGACGTGATGCAAACGCAACTCACGTTCGCCGTGGATTTTCGCTTCCTTCACATGCATGTCCACGCAGAACGCGCAGCCATTGATCTGCGAGGCCCGCAGTGTCACGAGATGGCCCACTTCTTCCAGAAACGGCTTTTTGTGCAGAAGCTGAGTCAGCTCCATGTACTTGCCTGCTACATCGGGGGCCAGCTTGTAGTAGTCGAGACGTTGAGACATGAGGTGTGTTCCTTGGCAAATGAGTTGGACCGCTGCAGCTGTGCATTCGGTGAACCAACCTTATCGCCGCCACGTACCAGGCCAAAGGGCCAAAAAGTGGCTGTTTGACTGGGCCATCTGTGCGGGGCAATCGTGTTTCGACAGTGCCCGCTACGGGCATGGCGCGGCGCCCGACGTAGCGCTACGCCACATTGCCATTTCCTGCGTCATTTATTGTGGCGCAGGATCGACAGGTTCAGCGCCGCCGCCACGCAGAGCCACAGCAGGTAGGGGAATAGAATGAGCCCCGTCACGATGTCCAGCCTCAACGCCATCACGATCATCGTGGCTACCACAATCCAGAGCAGCGCCAGAATCACCATGGCTGTGAAGATCCGGTGGGCGCCAAAAAACACCGGGGTCCACAGGGTGTTGAGCGCAATCTGGGCCGCCCACAGCGCCAGTACGGTCTCGCTGCCAGGCAGCAGGGTCAAGCGGTAGCCAGCCCACGCGAGCAGCAGGTAAATGGTCGTCCAGGCTACGGGGAAGGCCCAGTTGGGTGGGGTGAATGCCGGCTTTTGCAGCGCGTCGTACCAGGCGCCTGGTTTGAAGATGATGCCTGTTGCGGCAGCAGCGCCGCAGGCGAGCAGAAAAATATAAAAGGTCATAGGTTTTCCTGAGGTCAATGGGGCCCAGAGCAGATGGCGATTACGGGATTGGATGCCTGTGCGAGGGAAAAGTCCGTACCGCTTCAACAATCCGCGATCTGCAGTGCCCGGTACCATGGCGCATAGGGGGTGTTAGTGACCTTGTGCCTGTTGAACTCTGGCGCACCGTCTTCCCACCACACCGGCCCGCGCTCCCCGAGGCTCACCTTGGCCGTCTGAACCGCTGATCTGGCAGCCTTCATCTGATCCGGATTGCCTGCGGCTTTCGCTTCCTTTACGGCCCTTCGCGCGGCCATCAGAACTTTGACCAATTGCTGTCGTTCATCCTCATCCAGTGCCGGATTGGAGCAGCGCCACAATTGTCCTTTGACAACGAAGTAGCGTCCGTCGGGGGTTGTGGGATTCATGCGCAGAGGTCCGTGGCGTCAGTCTCGGTCATGGGCATTGGAAGGCAGGAGGGCCATTTGAACAAGCGCTTTTTATGTTCGCGCTGGTGAGGCAAGCGCTCGGGCAGACGATCCCTGCGCATCAGGCTAGTGGTGGCCGGCAAACTCCGACAAAATCTCGGCCACGAAAAATGAAAAAGATATCCACCCGGAAGCCGTTGTCGCGCCTGGGTACCTCGCCAATCATGCCGAACGCGTGTTCACCGGTGCCACCGAGGCTGCTTTACGGGCCCAAGGCACTTCGCTAACGCTGTTGGGCCCTTTGCTGTGGTTGTCCTGGAGCGGCCCGATGCTCCAGCGGAAAACTGGATGCATTCTCGATAGCGGGCATCGGCTAAGTCTCTGATCGTTAGATGGGCATCGACTGCTACTCCCATGTTGCCACCGCTCCATTGTTTGCCCGCGAGCATTGATTTCCGATCGTTAGCTCCCCATCGCCACGCAATTGTGCAAGAGGGCCAAATGTGATTACATGCGCATATTCGTTTATCCACATATAAAGATCAGTTGCTCATGAGTCTTGCGCCACACACCTTCTTCAAGTGCCTGGGGGACGAAACCCGCGCTCGGATCATGCTCATGCTCATGCTTTCGGCTGAAGGTGAGCTGTGCGTGTGCGAGCTGATCTGGGCACTGGAGGACAACCAGTCGAAGGTTTCCAGGCACCTGGCCCAGTTGCGTGCCTGCGGGTTACTCGCGGATCGCAGGCAGGGTCAGTGGGTTTACTACCGCCTGCATCCCGAGCTTGAACAATGGGCGCTGGATGTTCTGAACGTCACTGCGCAGGCGCACCAGTCTTGGGTTAACGACCATCAGGGACGGCTGGCTTCCATGGAAGACCGGCCAGTGCGCCAATCTTCCTGCTGCTGACCTGCTGACCTGGAATATGCCCATGCTCATCGCTGCGTCGATTTTCGTAGTTACGCTCGTTCTCGTTATCTGGCAACCAAAGGGCGTAGGTGTCGGCTGGAGCGCAGCAGCAGGCGCTGTCCTGGCACTGCTGACGGGCGCGGTAAGCCTGGGGGATGTGCCGGTTGTATGGCACATCGTCTGGAACGCGACCGCTACCTTCATTGCAGTGATCATTATCAGTTTGCTGCTTGATGAAGCGGGATTCTTCAAATGGGCAGCGCTTCATGTGGCCCGCTGGGGTGGTGGGAAAGGCGGACGGCTTTTTGCACTCATGATCCTGCTCGGTGCAGCTGTCTCGGCGCTGTTCGCAAACGATGGTGCAGCATTGATCCTCACCCCAATCGTCATCGCGATGCTGACGGCGCTTCGTTTCAGTCCGGCATCCACTCTGGCATTCGTGATGGCCGCAGGCTTCATCGCCGATACCGCCAGTCTGCCCATGGTCGTGTCCAATCTGGTCAACATTGTTTCGGCTGACTTCTTCGGGGTGGGTTTCGGAGAGTACGCTTCAGTCATGTGGCCGGTGAATCTAGTGGCAGTTGCCGCGACGCTGTTCATGCTCTGGATGTTTTATCGCAAGGACATTCCCGCCCAGTACGACGCGGATCAGCTTGAGGCCCCAGAGTCGGTGATTCGTGACCGGGCGACCTTCATTGCGGGCTGGTGGGTACTTGGCCTGTTGCTGCTGGGTCTGTTCGCACTGGAACCGTTAGGTATCCCCATCAGCGCCGTTGCTGCTGCATGTGCGGTGATCCTTCTGGTCATCGCAGGTCAAGGGCACATCATCTCCACGAGAAAGGTCATCAAGCACGCGCCCTGGCAAATTGTCGTGTTTTCGCTGGGTATGTACCTGGTGGTCTATGGCCTGCGCAATGCCGGGCTGACTGACTCCCTCTCCGCGTTGCTGAACACCTTCGCCGAGCATGGACTGTGGGCCGCCACCTTGGGCACGGGCATCACCGCTGCGCTGCTTTCCTCGATCATGAATAACATGCCGAGTGTGCTCATCGGCGCTTTGTCTATCCAGGGCAGCGACGCTACGGGACTGGTGCGTGTGGCCATGATCTACGCAAACGTCATCGGTTGCGATCTCGGCCCAAAGATCACGCCAATCGGAAGCCTGGCCACGCTGCTGTGGCTGCATGTTCTGGCGCAGAAAAATATCCGCATCACCTGGGGCTACTACTTCAAAGTCGGCAGCATCCTCACCCTCCCTATTTTGCTGGTAACGCTGGCGGCACTGGTGTTGCGGCTGAGCATCCCCGTCTAGGAGACACCCATGAAAGTGCTATTTATGTGCACGGCCAACAGCTGTCGTAGCGTTCTCTCGGAGGGGTTGTTCAACCACTTGGCCCCGAGCAGTTTTACTGCCGTCAGTTCAGGCAGCTTCCCTGGTGGCCAGCTGAACCCCCGCGCCGTCAGCACGCTGCAAGCGCTGGGCATCGATACCTCAGACCTTTACAGCAAAGGTTCAGAAGTGTTCTCTGATTCGCCGCCAGATGTTGTGATCACCGTGTGTGACAAGGCTGGAGGCGAACCATGCCCGGTCTATTTTGGGCCCGCTATCAAAAGCCACTGGGGCCTTGCCGATCCTTCTGACGTGCAAGGATCAGACAACGATGTACAGGCAGCATTTGACGCGACAGTCGTCCAGATCAAAGAACGTTTCGCAGCATTCTTCAGTCTGAATCATTCGACGCTTACACCACAGGAACTCAAGCGCGAGCTGGATCGAATAGGTGAACTTTAATGGACGAATTTTCCTTGGAAAGCAGTCTGGATCTACCTCATCTGGATCAGTCCCTAATCGACGTCGCCACACTGGATCGCCTGCAAGGCAGCGAACAACCGACGCACAAGCCACGCATCTTGTTGATGTATGGCTCAACCCGTGAGCGCTCTTTCAGCAGGCTGCTGACCCAGGAGGCCGCGCGCATCCTGACCCTGATGGGAGCCGAGACCGTCATCTTTGATCCCTCGGGTCTGCCTCTGCCCGATGACGCTCCGCAAGACCATCCAAAGGTTAAAGAATTGCGGGATCTGGTTCTGTGGTCAGAGGGACAGGTGTGGTGTTCGCCAGAGCGTCACGGCGCGATGTCTGCTGTGTTCAAAGCCCAAATCGACTGGATTCCGCTCACGATGGGCGCTGTCCGGCCCAGCCAGGGCAAGACGCTGGCCGTCATGCAGGTCTGCGGCGGATCACAGTCGTTCAACACGGTAAATCAGCTGCGAATTCTCGGGCGCTGGATGCGGATGATCACCATCCCAAATCAGTCGTCAGTACCCAAGGCCTTTCTGGAGTTCGACGACGCAGGGCGTATGAAGCCATCTGCCTACTACGATCGTGTGGTGGACGTGATGGAAGAACTGATTAAGTTCACGCTGATGGTACGGGGCCGGGAAACGTATCTGGTAGATCGCTACTCCGAGCGTAAGGAAAGCGCCGAGGCACTCTCGAACCGGGTTAATCAAAGATCGATTTGAGCCACCAAGGGGATAGAGGATGAGCAACGCCACACCTGTAAGGATTGCGCAGGTTTCGGACGCGGCAGCCATCCAGGCAATTTACGCACCGATGGTTGAGCATACGGCGATTTCGTTCGAGCTTGAGCCGCCTACAGTCGATGAGATGGCCAAGCGAATTGAGTCGACTCTGCCAACTTACCCGTACTTGGTTGCGGAGCGAGACGGCCAGGTCATCGGCTATGCATATGCCAGTCAGCACCGGGCTCGTGAGGCCTATCGCTGGTCGGTCGATGTCACCGTATATATATCGCCAGAAGCGCACCGTAGTGGCGTCGGTCGGGCGCTGTATGACGTGTTGCTACCGACGTTGCAGAGGCAGGGACTTCACGCAGCCTATGCCGGGATCGCTCTGCCCAATGATGGCAGCGTGGGGCTACACGAAGCACTTGGCTTCGCTCACGTCGGCACGTATCCAGAAGTGGGGTTCAAGCATGGCGCTTGGCATGATGTTGGATATTGGCGTATCGCGCTGGATTCAACGAATCCGCCAAGGCCGCCCGTGCCTTTCAGTGAGATTCGTCCGCGGATATAGCTGGATGGAACAATCTTTCTTATCGCTCTAGGACCAGCAAAGTCAGGTGTGCCTGGGGCCTCGGACCGAACCCCTCTGCGATCTGAATTACCTGTCTTCAACAGGGTGCGCACCGTGGGTGGTGGTGATCATGAAAAGTGGGCTTTACCCGAGGATCGGTCTTTGGGCTTGGATAGCCGTTGCATCGCATTCTCAACCGGTGGTCTGGTTGATCCAGACCGGGCCGTTGCGCAGGGCAATATCGAGGTTCACGATAGCTCTCGTTCATTTGCCTGGGAGAATCAGAGATGAAGATCGACTTTACTGGCCGCACCATTCTGGTCACCGGATCCACCAGTGGTATCGGGTTTGCGGCTGCCAAGGGCTTTCTCGACGCGGGTGCCCGGGTGGTGATCAATGGTCGCAGCCAGGCCAGTGTTGAATCTGCCATGCAGCGCCTTGGGCCGCTCGCTGCCAATGCCGTGGGGTTCGTTGCCGATCTGAGCAGCGAGCAGGCGTGCCAGCAGTTGTTGACCGAGCACCCGAGCTTTGACGTGGTGGTCAACAACCTGGGCATTTTCAACCCTCAGGATTTTTTCGAGACCCCCGACAGCGAGTGGCAGCGCTTTTTCGAAACCAATGTGATGTCAGGCGTACGAATTTCCAGGGCCTATGCGCCCGGGATGGTGGGGCGGGGCTGGGGGCGCATCGTATTTGTGTCTTCGGAGTCGGCGCTGAATATACCGGCTGACATGATTCACTACGGCTTTAGCAAAACTGCACAACTGGCGATTTCCAGAGGGCTGGCCAAGCGCCTGGCTGGCACGGGCGTCACGGTCAACTCGGTGCTGCCGGGGCCGACCCTGTCCGAAGGTGTTGCCGAGATGCTCAAGCCCGACGTCGACAGCTCGGGTGAGACTCTGGAGAAAGTCGCGGCAGATTTCGTCGTTGCCCATCGCGGCTGCTCGATTATTCGCCGTGCCTCCAGCGTGGACGAGGTCGCCAACATGATCATCTATGTCAGCTCCGAGCAGGCGTCGGCCACTACCGGTGCAGCGCTGCGCGTCGATGGTGGCGTCGTCGATACCATCGCCTGACACACTGGCACCTCGCCAGGAGTCACCTTGGTGGCGAGCCAGCAGGGTGGATTGCCATCCCATCCACGCTGTGTGATGCGTGGAAATGAGGCGGGATTTTCGCCGGTCTCGCAGATTCATGGCACTCCAGAGCAATGGTGGAGTCTTTGCATAGACATTCATTCGCGCTTTGCGGAGCAATCATGATCACTCTTCATCACCTGAACAATTCACGCTCACAGCGCATTTTATGGCTGTTGGAAGAACTTGGCCTGCCTTACGAAATCAAGCGCTACCAGCGAGATGCGAAAACCAACCTCGCACCACCGGAGCTCAAAGCCATTCATCCGCTGGGGAAATCGCCGGTCATCGAGGACGGCCCCCATGTGCTGATCGAGTCCGGGGCCATCATCGATTACCTGATTCGCCGCCATGGCGACGGCCAGTTACAACCGGATCCTGCCAGCGCTACCTACGATGAGTACGTGCAGTGGCTGCACTTCGCGGAAGGTTCGGCGATGCTGCCCCTGATGCTCAATCTGTATGTGGGACGTCTGGGCGACGCAGGCGCGCCTTTGCATCCGCGCATCGAATCGGAGCTGGCCAATTACCTCGGGTATCTGAACGAGGCGTTGGGGTTGACGCCTTATCTGCTTGGGGAAGAGTTGAGTGGCGCCGATATCCAGATGAGCTTCATTGGAGAATTCGCCAAAGCCCAGGGGATGCTGCAGCCTTACCCGAATGTGCTGGCCTGGGTACAACGATTCCAGGAAAGAGCCGCGTATCACAAGGCACTGGAGCAGGGTGGCGAGTACCAGTTTGCCAAGTAGAACGTTGCCGGAGCGGACCGACTTGTCGGTCCTGCTGGATAAACAGACCCGCGCAACAACCTGTGGATCACCACTTACCCTGGAGATAAGCCGATGAACAATGACCAATTCAACCAGTACGATGCAGAGCGCTTCCATATTCAGGTTGCAGCACAGTTGAGCATCAGTGTCGAAGAGCTGAAAACCTGGATGATCAACGACATCGAGCGGGTCACAGAGGGGGGCAAGGAAGTAGGGCACATGGTGGTATTTCGCGAATCGACGCCGGCCGAAGTCCTCGACAAGCTTCAGAACAAACAGAGCCAGTTCACCGCCATGACCGGGGTTATTCACCACCAGTGAGCGCAGTTGCTCGAAGGTGACTCCGCTGCGCGCAGGTCACGCGCGCCAAGGGTTCGGAGTGCTCTCGATCCACACTATTGCGGTTTATTTCTGGAGCGAAACGCTGCCACTTTCATACGGTTGCCGCAGGTCGACATGCTGCACCAGCGGCGACGGTGCGATTTGCTCAAGTCATGAAACAGCAGAACGCAGTCATGGGCTTCGCATTGGCGAACGAATTCGAACTTGTCCCCCGTGACAAGTTTTGCCAGGGCGTCCGCAACAGGCCACAACAGGCTGGCCGGGCTGGCGTCCCGCTGACTGATGCTGGCTCGTAACTGCTGAGCCTCGGCATCCCATTCCAGCCTGCTCACCGGGCGGCCCGCCTCAAGCACATGGTTGATCACGCCAGGGTCCGCTGGCATCCCTGCCATGGCGGCACTAATCAACGCCCTTGAGCTATCGCGAAGTTTAACGGCTTGTGCCCTCAGCCCGACGCGGTCGCCCTGAAACGAACTCGCAGGCAGCAACCCTGCCGTGGTCAGCCAGTTGATCACGCTCTGGTCATCAGTCAGGCAATCGTGACGCTGGTCATCTACCCCGTACTCAGTGTTGATGAAATCAAGAGCGAGGTTGTCTGCGAGGAAGAGCGGGCTGGCGACAGTGTTGGTCGGGTTCATGTTCGTCCGTAACTCATAAAATGCGGTTGACAGGTTACCAAAATGCCTCGTAACCTTCAAATCTCAATTTTAACGGTTACAAAGGGGTTTCATCATGTCTTCCAGATCGATTGCCGCTGCGGCGCTCGTGGCCTCTGCGCTTCTCGGCGGCGTACAGTCCGCCAACGCCGACAACACTGTGCATTACCGCTACGAACAAGTAGGGGATGTGAAGGTTTTCTACCGCGAGGCTGGCAACCCCAAGGCACCCACCGTGCTGTTGCTGCACGGCTTCGCGGGCTCGTCATTCATGTTCCGCGACCTGATGCCGGCACTCGCCGATCGTTATCATGTGATCGCGCCGGATCTGCCCGCGTTTGGCTTCACTCAAAGCCCTGCAAGAGGGAAGTACCCCTACACCTTTACCCAACTGGCCACGACCATCGGCCAGTTCACCGAACAGCTCAAGCTCGATAAATACGCGCTGATGGTTCACGACTATGGTGCGCCGGTCGGCTGGCGTCTGGCGGTGGCCCATCCTGAGCGGGTGACGGCGATTATTTCCCAGAACGGCAACGCTTATGAGGAAGGCTTGGGTGATAGCTGGGCGCCAATCCAGGAATACTGGAAGCAACCCACTCAGCAGAACCGCGAGGCTCTGCACGACTTCCCGACACCCGCCTCGATCAAGTGGCAATACCTTGAAGGGGTAGCCGACAAGAGTTCGGTTTCTCCAGATGGCTACACGCTGGAAGGGCTGCAGGTCACCCGGCCAGGTAACGCAGACATCCAGCTTGACCTGCTTCTCGATTACGCCACCAACGTCGCCATGTACCCGGCTTTCCAGGCGTATTTCCGTCAGTACCAGCCGCCACTGCTGGCGGTCTGGGGAAAGAACGATCCTTTCTTCCTGCCAGCCGGGGCCGAAGCCTGGAAACGTGATCTGCCCAAAGCGGACATTCGTTTTTACGACACCGGCCACTTCGCACTTGAAACCCACAGCAAGGAAATCATTCCTGTCATCCGGGAATTCCTGAGCAAGAACATTCGATAGCGGGGGCGCAGCCAAACCGGACGCTGATCCTCGTTGGTTGATAAATCGCTGCGGCAAAGGTCAATGCCCCATGGGCTCAGATGTACTGAACGCCTGATCCCATGCGGACTCCAACCTTTGCCCCGGCGATCACCAACGGTGTGAGGCGTCGACGGGCATTTTGAATCACTGCCCAATCAAGGAACTTCCATGACCGATCCTCGTAACGTTGCCCACGACAAGAAAGTCCAGCAAGAGAAAAAGAACCACGGCGAAGAAATCGCACCCAACGCCGAGCACGCGCCGCAGCCTGGCATGAAGCCTGCGCTCAAGCACGACGATGACGAGCAAGATGAGCAAGCGTGAGCCTTGCGCTCACCTGACTTGCTGATCGCCATTCTGGCGGCGCTGGTGCAAGCCAGTTGTCGCCAATCGGGCAGTGCTGCGGCGAGTGATTCGCAGCGGTCAGAAGGTCTGCAAAGCAAACCTCCTGACGGTCCCGCGATGCGGTGTTAGCGAGCAGCCAACGCTGAGTAGCTGTTCATCAGGTTGCGGTAGTTCGGAATGCGCTGCGACAGCAGGTTGCCCAGGCCTTCGATATCGTTGCGCCAGTCGCGTTGCAGCTCACAGGCCACCGAGAACCAGTTCATCATCTGTGCGCCAGCCTGTGTCATGCGGTTCCAGGCGGCTTGCTGCACAGCGGTATTGAAAGTGCCGGAAGAATCAGTCACCACGAACACGTCAAACCCTTCAGCCAGCGCCGACAAGGTCGGGAACGCTACACAGACATCCGTCACAACACCGGCGATGATCAACTGCTTGCGGCCGGTCGCCTTGATTGCCTTGACGAAATCTTCGTTGTCCCAGGCGTTGATCTGACCAGGGCGAGCGATGTACGGAGCGTCCGGAAACATCTCCTTCAACTCTGGAACCAGTGGACCATTCGGGCCTTGTTCGAAGCTGGTGGTGAGAATCGTCGGCAACTCGAAGAACTTGGCCACGTCAGCCAGGGCCAGCACGTTGTTCTTGAACTCGTTGGGGCTGAAGTCCTGGACCAGAGAAATCAGGCCTGTCTGGTGGTCGACCAGCAGAACTACGGCGTCGTCTTTGTTCAGGCGGTTGTAAGTGGCGTTAGTCATGGGCAATCCTTTTTCGAAGTGGTGAGTGGCTGTCGTTCAACATGGGCTCAGATTACTGGTCAGCCGTATGATGAAAAACCACTTGAAAAAGGTTTGACTGTCCACCAGAAGCGGACAATCACAATGCTTGTGCAGCTCCGGCGGGTCATGCGGTCCCGGACAGAGTCACCGGTGTGATTACTCTTTCACATCCATGAACTCTTTCGCCCACTCGACGTAGCTTTGAGGCTGCGTATAGGTGTGGGTCAATTCTGTTGCGCTCAGATTGGAAGTGCTCTGAGTGAGCCCGCGTTGGGCACGGAGGCTGTCGTAAGTTGCCTTGATCGCTGCAAAATAGGCAGCATGACCTGCAACCAGAATCCGCACTCCCAGATCAGCCAAACGCTGAATGTCATCAAGCTTTGGATTGCCATACGTCACCAGCATCAAAGGCACTTTCAAGCCTTCGGATACTTGTTCCAGATGTTCGAAGTCAGTGATGCCCACTATGCAGATGGCGTCTGCACCGGCCTTTTCGTAGGCTTTGATGCGCTTTATTACCGCCTCCACGGGCAGCAGCGAGGCGTTGGTGCGGGCAATGATCGAAAGTTCTGGATCAATACGTGCCTCAAGGGCCGCCTTGACCTTGCCGATGCCTTCGTCGATGGAAATCAGATCCGTGGATTTGCGACTGAATTGCGCGGGCAACAGGGTATCTTCAATGGTCAGTGCCGCGACGCCCGCGCGCTCAAGTTCTTCAACAGTGCGCATGACGTTGAGAGCGTTGCCATAGCCGTGATCAGCATCCGCTATGAAAGGCAGTTGCGCGACGCGACCTATTCGGGTCGCCTGCTCAACGAACTCGGTCAACGTTATCAGGGCAAAATCGGGAGCGGCCAGCACCTGCAACGAGGCAACCGAGCCGCCAAGAATTCCCACCTCGAAGCCGAGATCTGCCGCAATGCGGGCAGACATCGGATCAAAAACCGAAGCGGTATCGAAGCACTTGCGTGAAGACTGTAACTCTCTGAGATTGCGGCGTAGCTGTGAGTGTGAAAGTTTCGGCATGACGTTTCCTGATCCAATCTACGATCGCAATATGGGCACAATGTACGAAGCCTATCATGCAACAAACGCTTGAGTTATGACGTTGCAGAATGACCTATGCCTGAACCACATAACCGGCGCCACATAAATGCCGCTCAAAGGTCGAAATGCGCCCCTTGAGCAGATCGGTCAGCACACACACAGACCAGACCGACCTTGCGAGCAGATCAAACTGCCCTCATAGGGCAGCAGATTCTGAAATCTCCCGGATGCCGCTCATGACTACAACTGAAACTTGTTCACCTCCAGTTGGAGGCTGGAGGCCAGACTCTTCAAGCCCCCACTGGTTTTGAGTAGCTCCTGAACAGAAAGGTTATTCATTTCCGCCATCTGCGCCGAGCGCTCGACGTTGCGGGCAACGTCCTGGCTGGCTACCGTTTGCTCGCGCAACGCGAACGAAATCTGATCGACGACCTGCAGCACTTTGTCTGAGCTGTCACGAATTTCGATGATCGCATTGCCAGCAGTGCCTGCCGTTTCGACGCCTTCATTCACTTCCAATACGCCACCGCGCATGCTTTCGACTGTGCTCCTAACGCCCGCCTGGATTTTTTCGATCATGACTGAGATTTCTTTCGTCGACTTGCCCGTGTTCTGTGCAAGCAGCCGAACCTCATCGGCGACCACGGCAAATCCGCGACCTTGCTCCCCCGCCCGTGCCGCCTCGATGGCAGCGTTGAGCGCCAGAAGGTTGGTCTGGTCGGCAATGCCCTGGATCACACTGATGATCGAGGAAATCTGCTCTGAATGCTGACCCAGTCCGGCGACCTGGTCCGAGGAGTGCTGCACGGTCCTGGCAATGCCATTCATACTGGACAGCGTGTTCTCGATGACCCGCGCGCCGTCTTTGGATTGCTGACCCGAACGACTGGCGAGCTGGTGGGCCTCATCCGCATTCTCGGAAACGTGATGAATGCTGACCGTCAATTCTTCAATGGTGGCGGCCATCATGGACGCCGACGTCGACTGCTCCTGGATCGCACCGGACAATTGCTCCGAGGCTCCCGAAATCTGTTGCACCGAGACCATGAGCTGATTCGAGGCCAGGCTGATTTGTTGAATCATTTCACGCAGACGCTTCTGCATGCGGTCGAAGGCTTTGGGTAATTCATCGTGGCTGCTGGTGTCGATCACCGTATCAAGTTTGCCGTTGGCAATCGCAGTGGCAGCATCAATCGCCAATTGCAGGCGTCGGGTGGTACTGCGCCCCAGCGTTGTCGCCAGAATCAGGGAGAGCACCGCCGCAGTGCCTCCACCCAAGAGCAGGATCGTGACAGCAAGTTGCTTGGCATCGGCCATTTCCCGGCTTCTTGCCACCAGCAGAGTGGTTTCGGCGGCGGTAATTTCAGCCAGGGTTGCCCGCATATTGTCCATCTTGGCTTTGTCGGCACCGGAGGAGATGCGAGTGTCCAGTTCGTCGTCGGGCATGTTGCGCGCAGTCAGGCTTCTGCGCAGAGTGATGATTGGATCGATGTCTTCTGCCAGCCAGCGTTTCTGCATTTCGCCCAGCGAAATCAGCCGTTGCTGCTGCGCAGGATTGTCCGCCGTCAAACGTTTGAGCAAGTCCATTTGTTCTGAAAAGCGCTTTTCGCCGGCGACCAATGGCTCAAGAAACGCATCTTTTGAAGAAATGACGAAACCCCGCATACCGGTTTCGATGTTGATCAATTGTTCGAGGGCCAACTGGGCTCCGCTAATAACCTGATAGGTATGAACGTTACTATTCGTAGCGTCTTCCACGGCTTCGAATCCTTTATACGCACTCGCTACCAGCAAACTGATCAATACGACGACTGTCGCGAAGCTTAAATAAAGCTTTTGCGAAATACTTAATTTGTTGAACATGCTGTTCGTTCCTGAGACGTGCCTATCCTTGGCTCATGAGTGATTGTTTTTTTTGTGAGCAGTTGGAAAGAACACGCGGTAACTACCTATCAGCCATTATTATTGGCCTTGATAGAGGTCTACAGGTCTTGCAGTATTCATATGAATTTATTCTGGTTTGAATGCCTTCATTTGGGTGGTGTGTGTTTCGCGCCCCCCAAGCGCCTTGCAGAAACGTGCCTTGCAGCGGCAGGGGCTCGAAGAAGCAAGTATTGCGGTTTCTTCGATGGCAGTCGCAACGGTCGCGCGATTCATTACCTGTGTCGGCCTGTTTGGAAATAGCTTTAAACGTTTTCCAGAACATAGCGTTGGAGGACTTTCGAGCTTTTTTATCATTCGTGACAGGTCCATTGGCAAGGGCCTGTCATAGGTGTCCCGTCTGCCCAACGAACGGTTAGTTCGATTGAAGAAATGGCTTACTATTCATCAGCATAGAGATTTTTATCATGTAAGAGCCTGTAGGAAGAGGCCGGTGCGCTGCCCGTAAAAACATTTCGGCCGGCGATTTTGTGCACCTCTAGGCGGGTGAAGTTTCGGGTACAGGGCGACCGTTGGTGTCTTTACCCGTGGAGGTTATTGAGGACCGTCAGCCGGGTATTGGTACCGCGCGGATGATTCAGTGCCCATACCCGGCCGCCGGGTGAGTTGAAACTCCTCAAGGCTTTCGGTAGTCCATGTACGCGTTCTGCAACACGATGTGATCCGCCACATATTTCGCATCATGCCAAACCCCGTAAATAAAAGAAGACGCACGATTCACCAGGTTTGGCAGGCCTAAAAAGTAGATGCCGCTTTGCGCAGAGATCCCGCGTTTGTGAAACGGCTCGCCTTTTTCATCGAACGCATCCACTTTCAGCCAGCTGAAGTCGAACTTGAAACCGGTGGCCCAGAGGATGGTGGTGACACCCGCTCTGGCCAGGTCCAGGCTGCGGATCGGGTCAAGCAGGCAAGGGGGATCAGGCAGCAGTTCCCAGGCTTCGGGTTCTTGCGGAAACGGCAGGCCGTTTGCCTCGATGTAGGCATCCGCATCGCGCAAAACATCAAAGTAGGCACGGTCGCCTTCGGCGACGTTCTCGGCCAGGCCTGGCTGGAAGGTGATGACGCCCTCGTTCCAATCCTGTGTCACACCCACCAGGGTGATGCCCTGATGGGCGAGGCGACGAAAATCGACGGTTTTGCCGCCTTCATAGCCGCTCACCGCAAAGGCGACGTGCTTTTTCTTTGGCTGTATTTTGACTTCATCCCACAGGCCCAGGGCACCCAGCCACCAGCAGTAGTCGCGGCTGCGGTAAGCACGGGGAGGGCGGTAGTGTTCACCCACTGAGAGGTAGACGGTTTTACCGGCCTTTTGCAACTCTTCGGCAATTTGTGAGCCGGAGGCTCCGGCGCCCACCACCAGTACCGCGCCTTCAGGCAGTTGATCGGGGTTTTTGTAGGTGCTGGAATGCAATTGATGGATCGGCGCGCCGGCGGGCACGATGTTCGGAATCGAGGGATGCTGGAACGGGCCGGTGGCGGCGACGACATGGGTGGCTTCAATCACGCCCGCCGAGGTGGTGACTTTGAAGCCGGGACGGCCAACGTGGCGTTCCACTTGTTGCACGTCGACGCCGGTGCGCACCGGCGCCTTGAGTTGGTGGACGTAGGCTTCGAAGTAATCGGCCATGCGCTCTTTGGGTGGGAAGGCTTCGGGGGACAGGCCTTCGAATGTCATGCCGGGGAAGCGGTCGTGCCAGGCCGGGCCATTGGCAACCAGAGAATCCCAGCGCTCCGAACGCCAGCGTTCGGCGATGCGGTGGCGTTCGAGCACGATGTGTGGCACGCCCATCAGGGACAGGTGTTCGCTCATGGCGACGCCGGCCTGGCCCGCGCCGACGACCAGAGTGTTGATGGTTTCTACTGACATGGGCGTTTCCTGGAAATTAAGAAGGTTGTCAGCAACCACCCAAGTACCGAGAGCTGCTGTGTTTTGGCGTTCATATTCAAGGCTTGAGCAACTGGGCTACTGCCGTCAGCGCCAATTCGTAGCCCAACGCCCCCAGCCCGGCGATCACTCCGGTGGCGGCTCTGGAGATATAGGAGTGGTGCCGAAAGCGCTCGCGCTTCCAGAGATTGCTCATGTGCACCTCGATAATCGGCCCGTCGAACGCCAGCAGCGCATCAAGGATCGGCACCGAGCTGTAGCTGAGCCCCGCGGCGTTGATCACCATCGCGTCGCTGCTCAACCGCGCCTCTTGAATCCAGTCCACCAGCACGCCTTCGTGGTTGCTCTGGCGAAAGTCCAGACTCAGGTTCAGCTCGGCGGCTCGGCATTCGCAGCGGGCCTGGATGCTGGCGAAGCTTTCGCTGCCGTAGGTACCGTGGTTGTCCAGGCCATAGAGATTGGCGTTGGGCCCATTGAGGAAGTAGACGCGTTGGGCCACCGCGCTCATACCGCCCAGTCGTCCGGCACCACGGCGATCACGTCGATCTCCATCAGCCATTCCGGCTGACCGAGGCCTGAGATGACCAGACCAGTGGAAATCGGAAACACGCCTTTGAGCCACTTGCCCACTTCCTGGTACACCGGCTCGCGGTAGCGAGGGTCGATCAGATAGGTGGTGGTCTTCACAATGTGCGACAGGTCGGAGCCGGCTTCCTCAAGCAGCTGTTTGACGTTTTTCATCGCCTGTTCGGCCTGGGCACGCGGGTCGCCGAGGCCGACCAGGTTGCCGTCGAAGTCAGTACCGATCTGGCCGCGCACATAGACGGTGTTGCCGGCGCGCACGGCCTGACACAGATCGTTGTCCAGCGCCTGGTTAGGGTAGGTCTGTTGGGTGTTGAACATGCGGATGCGGGTGTGGGTAGGCATGACGGGCAACTCGTCGTGAGTGGGATGAACCCAGCTTCACATCAGGCTCGCTGCGGCGAAACCAGCATTTGTGCGGGGTAGTGCTTAGGAAAAACCGAAGCCCCTGCAACCTGGGTACTTGCGCAAGACCCGGCATGAACCCTGCAACACTCGCGCTACAGTCATTGTCGAGGTGAAGGCGTAATGCTCAGTCGTATTACTCAGCGCCAGCTGGAATATTTTGTCGCCTCTGGCGAGGCGGGCAGCATCAGCGCGGCAGCCGAACGCATCCATGTGTCGTCGCCTTCGATCTCGGCGGCCATCACCCACATGGAGGCGGAACTGGGTATCCAGCTGTTTATTCGCCATCACGCCCAGGGCATTTCTCTTACGGCAGTGGGGCGCCTGGTGATGCAAGAGGCCAGGCAGATTCTGGAACAGATGAGCAACCTCTACACCATCGCTTCGGAGTCGTTGAACACGGTACGCGGACCATTGCGGGTGGGATGTCTGGAGTCCCTGGCGCCGATGATTACCCCGGAACTGGTGTTTGGTTTCGGCCGTGCGTTTCCCGGCGTCCGGTTGACCCAAGCCGAGGGTAACCACGAAGAGTTGCTGGAAAAACTGCGCAGCGGCGAGCTGGATATCGCCCTGACCTACGATCTGGTGACCAGCCCCGATATCGACTTCCAGCCCCTGGCGCAGCTGCCGCCCTATGTGATGGTCGGCGAGTATCATCCGTTGGCGAGCTCGCCGGCGGTGAGCATGCAAGACCTGGAAGCCTATCCGGTGGTGCTGCTCGACACGCCTTGGAGCCGCGATTATTTTCTCAGCCTGTTTATCCAGGCGGGCACCACGCCGAACATCATCATGCGCTCCACCAACCTGGAAACGGTCCGCGCCATGGTCGGCAACGGGGTTGGCTATTCCTTCGCGAATGCGCGACCAAAATCGAATATGTCCCAGGACGGCAAACGAGTGATTCGCCTGCGATTGGCGGGTGCGCATCGACCGATGAAGCTGGGTTATGCCACCGCCAGCAACACCCAGTTGTCGCGCGTGGTATCGGCATTTGCTGAACGTTGCCGCCTGTTTGTGTCCGACCAGTACATCCCCGGCATGGCCCCGCCGAGCTTTTTTGACCCGCACGCCGTGCGCGAATGCAAAAGCGAGTCTGCTGACGATCACTTGTGATTTGCGGGTTGAAACATGGCCGATTTCTTCGCGGCTAAAGCCGCTCCTACGATACGTCGCGCATCCCCGTTGGAGCGGCTTCAGCCGCGAGCGGTAGTGCTTGCTAGGAAAATCCAGCGTACAGACCGATTTCTTCGCGACTAGCGCCGCTACGGATAGGGTTGCCCTCGATGTTGCACCGAAATGTGGCGCGCAACGCACCGCGAATTCCAATGTGCACGCTTTTGAGCTGCGTAGGTTCTGCCTACCCAAAGCCCCGGCTTTTACGAATTGACCCCAATGCCTCGCCGCCACGACTCTCATTGCATCGAGGCAGACCCACTTCTTTTTCTGCAAGGCACCGCGACGATGACATTCGACTGGAATTACATGTTTGGTTTGCTGGGCGATGCCGAGTTCTGGCGGGCGACGTGGACGGTGATCAAGCTCAGTACCCTCACCTGGGTCTTGAGCATCGGCCTGGGCTTTCTGCTGGCCCTGGCCAAGCAATCCAGACATCGCCTGCTCAGTGTGCCGGCGCGCGGGTATATCTGGTTGTTCCGCAGTCTGCCTTTATTGGTGCTGCTGATCTTTATCTACAATCTGCCCCAGGCACTGCCCGCCACCTCCGTTGTGCTGGCGGACCCGTTCTGGTCGGGGTTGCTGGCCCTGGTGATCTGCGAGACGGCGTATGTCGCCGAGATCCATCGCGGCGGTTTGTTGTCGATTCCGAGGGGGCAGGGCGAAGCGGCACGGGCGTTGGGCCTGAGATTTTTCGGTACCCAATGGCGGGTGGTGATCCCTCAGGCTTTACGAGTGGCGTTGCCGTCGCTGGCCAACGAGTACATCTCCATCGTCAAGCTCACCTCATTGGTGTCGGTCATCTCACTCACCGAGATTCTGATGGTCGGCCAGCGCCTGTATTCGCAGAACTTCCTGGTCATTGAAACCATGGCAGCGGTCGCCTTCTTCTACGTGTTTATCGTCACGGTGTTCGACTTCCTGCTTAAACGCCTTGAGCGCTTTCTCGACGTCAATCAACGCAACGTTTCCCGCGTGCCGGATGCGGCGGTGCTGGCGTTGGCCACGCAACAGCGCACTGCTGTGCAGCGCCCGGCGAGCAACGGCAAGCCAGCGCTGCAAGCCACTCGGTTGCACAAGGCCTACAACGACATCGAGGTACTTGGCTCGGTGAACCTGCAAGTCCAGCCCGGAGAAGTGGTGTCGGTGATCGGCCCGTCGGGTTCGGGCAAGACCACGCTGATCCGCCTGCTCAACGGCCTGGAGCAACTGGACAACGGTGAGATCCGGATCAACGGCCAGCCGTTCATACACCTCAACAAAGTCGATACGCAGAAACCCCGCTACATCGAGCACGCCGAGCATCGCCTGAACATTGGCATGGTGTTCCAGAGCTTCAACCTGTTCCCGCATTTGAGCGTGCTCGACAACCTGTTGATGGCGCCCAGATATCACCGCCTGGGCCGTACCGATGAACTCAAGCAGCAGGCCTACGCGTTGCTGCACAAGGTGGGCATGCTCGACCATGCGTGGAAGTACCCGCACCAATTGTCTGGCGGCCAGCAGCAGCGGGTGGCCATCGCCCGCGCCTTGATGATGCGCCCGCAGATCATGCTGTTCGACGAGCCCACCTCGGCGCTGGACCCGGAAAAAGTCAACGAAGTGCTGCAAGTGATCGAGGCCTTGGCCGAGGAGGGCATCACCATGGTGATCGTTACCCACGAGATGAACTTCGCCTTCAAGGTCTCTAACCGCATTGTATTCATGGAAAAGGGGCGCGTGGTCTGCGACGACACCCCAGCCGCCTTGCGCAATGGCCACAACCCACGCGTGGAGGCGTTCCTCAAGGACGTCTCGCTGGCGTGATCTCTCTACCTCTCAGGAAAACTACAATGATCGAACAAGCACACATCGAACAGTTCCAGCGTGACGGCTTTCTGGTGGTAGAAGGCGTGCTGTCGTTGGACGAAGTGGCGGCGCTGCAACATGACTTCGACCAGTGGGTAGAAGAAAGCCGCAGCCATGAGCAGGGTTGGGGCGCCACCGTGGATGGCCGCGCACGTTTTGATCTGGAAGGCGATCATCGCCCTGATCACCCGTCGTTGCGTCGGGTGAGCTCGCCCACCGAGATTTCGCCGGCGTATGAGCGCGTGGCGCTGCGCTCGCGTATGGCGGCGATCTCCGCGCAGTTGGTCGGTGCCCGTGGCACACGTTTTCACCACAGCAAGATCAACTCGAAATTGCCACACACTGCTACTCAGGTGAAGTGGCACCAGGATTTTCTGTTCACGCCTCACAGCAATGACGACATCGTTACCGCGTTGCTGATGGTCAGTGAAGTCACCCCGCAGAACGGCCCGCTGAACGTGATTCCTGGCAGCCATAAAGGCCCGCTGTGGTCGCACTGGCAGGATCAGCGTTTTACCGGCGCGGTGGACGACGCCGTGATTGAACAACACTGCCAGCAACCGGTGGCCTGCTATGGCCCGGCTGGCTCCGTGTGCTTTATGCACACCCGTCTGTTGCATGCTTCAAGCCCTAACGAGACCGAACTGCCGCGTACCTTGTTCATCAGCGTGTATGCCGCTGAAGACGCGCTGCCATTCGGCGAAAACCCGTTGCCCAGCGCACATGCCGGCCTGTTGGTGGCCGGTGAGGAAAGTGGTTTTGTACGCTCCACCGACAACCACCTGCGTCTGCCACAGAAACCCCGTGGCGCATCGTTCTTCGTGCAACAGGCCGGACAAGATTCTGCCACTGCCTAACCTCCCTAAACCTTGCGGGTATTGACCATGACAGCGTTTCTCAACAGCGTTCGCCCCCTTGCCGTATGCCTGCTGGGCACTGCGGTAGCCCTGACTTCGTTAGCGGCGTCGGCGTTTCAACAGGACGGCAAGATCATCGCCGGTTCCGACGTGACCTTTTTCCCCTATGAATACATGGATAACAACAAGCCTGCCGGCTTTGATATCGAGTTCATGGACGGCCTGGGCAAGGTCATGGGGCGTCAGGTTGAAACCCTCGACACGCGCTTTCCCAACCTGATCACTGGCCTGCAGGCTGGGCGTTTTGATGTGACCAATTCGTCGATGTACATCACCGCCGAGCGGGTCAAGGTAATCGACATGATCCCTTACCTGAAAAGCGGCGAGTCGATCCTGACGCTCAAGGGCAGCGCTTTCCAGCCCAAGACACCCGAGGAATTCTGCGGCCACAAGATCGGCTCCATGGGCGCCACTTCTTGGCTGGCGCAGATGAACAAGCTGTCGACTGAATACTGCGTGGCCAAGGGCCTGAAACCGATCCAGATCAGTGAGTACAGCACCGACCCACAAACCACCCAGGCCCTGTTGGCTCACGCGGTGGAAGCGCAGATCACCGACGCCGCCGTGGCCCGTGGCGTGATCGACAAGCTGGGCAACCGCGTGGTGATTTCGTCCGAAACGCTGATTTACCCAGTGCTCAACGGTTTCGGCGTGAAGAAGGGCAACGACACGGTCAAGCAAGCCTTGCTCGACGGCCTGGAAAAATACCGTGCCACCCCTGAATACGCGGCTCTGCTCAAGAAGTACAACTTCCAGGCACCGACCGATGCCGACATCGCGGCGCTGATGCCCAAGTAGCTGTCATCAGTAACCATGCCCCAGTAACGAAAAGTGCGTGCGCCGCAGTCCGCTGCGGCCGCGCCTTGCGGAGTAAGCTTCATGGCGTTATCCCTCGAAGAACAGGCGCGCATTGATCTGGCGGCGACCTTTCGCATCATTGCCCACCTGGGCATGCATGAAGCGGTGGCCAACCACTTCAGCGCCGCCGTGTCGGCCGATGGCAAACAGTTTTTGCTGAATCCCAAGTGGAAGCACTTTTCGCGCATCCGGGCCAGCGACCTGCTGCTGTTGAACACTGACGACAGCTCCTGCGCCGAGAACCCGAATGTGGACGCCACTGCCTGGTCGATCCACGGGCAGATCCACCGTTTGTTGCCGCAGACCCGCGCGGTGCTGCATTTGCACCCGGTGTACACCACGGCGGTGGCCTGTCTGGCCAAACCGCATATCCCGCCGATTGACCAGAACACTGCGCGCTATTTCAACCGTGTGGCGGTGGACGAACTGTACGGCGGCATGGCCGATACCGAGGCCGAAGGGGCGCGGCTGGCCGGCTTGCTCGACGGCAAGAGCCGCTTGCTGATGGGCAACCATGGCGTGATGGTCACCGCCGGGTCCGTCGGTGAAGCCTTTGACGATATCTGGACCCTGGAGCGGTCGTGCCAGATTCTCGTCACCGCCTGGTCCACCGGGCAGCCGCTGCGTGTGCTGTCTGACGAGGTGGCGGAGAAAACCGCGCGGGCCTGGGAAGGCATCAGCGACTTCTCGCGCCAGCATTTTGAAGAGATGAAGCAAATGATGATCGAGGCCGATGCTTCGGTGCTCGACTGAGGGTTGCCCATGACTTTTTCCGTTGTCGCCCGCTGTGCCGAAACCGGCCAGCTGGGTATCGCTATCAGTTCGTCGAGCATTGCCGTGGGCGCGCGCTGCCCATGGTTGCGTGCAGGTGTTGGTGCCGTCGCGTCGCAGAACATCACGCTGCCAAGCCTTGGGCCAGGCGTTCTTGATGTGTTGGAGCAGGGCCTGGCACCAAACGAGGCATTGAGGAAGGTGCTCGCGGGACAGGAACACAGTGACTATCGCCAGGTGACGGTGATTGATCACTTGGGCCGTACCGCGCATTTCAGCGGCGCACAGACCCTGGGCATTCACGCAGCCGTCAGTGGGCAGCAATGCGTGGCGGCGGGGAATATGCTGGCCGATCCGGGCGTTATCAACTCCATGGTGGGGGCCTTTGAGCAGGCAGCGGGGCACCTGGCTGACCGTTTGCTGATCGCGATGCACGCCGCTGTGGCCGCTGGCGGCGAAGCGGGGCCGGTTCATTCGGCTGCTCTGCTGGTGGTCGATGCGGTGTCCTGGCCCATCGTCAATCTGCGCGTGGACTGGGCCGATGCAGACCCGATTGGCGAGCTCGACCGGCTGTGGCAGGCCTACCAACCGCAACTGCAGGACTATATCGACCGCGCCCTCAACCCGCACATTGCCCCGGGTTATGCGGTGCCAGGAGATGACCGATGAGCCGCAGTCGCGAGCTGCTGGGGCGCCTGGTGCGGTTCGACACCACCAGTCGCGAATCCAACCTGGCCCTGATCGACTTCGTGCGCACCTGGTTGCAGGGCTACGGCGTGACCTGTGAATTGCTGTTCAACGACGACAAAAGCAAGGCCAATCTGCTGGCCACCATCGGCCCGGCCGACGTGCCGGGTATCGTCTTGTCCGGGCATACCGATGTCGTGCCGGTGGACGGCCAGCGTTGGAGCGTAGCGCCGTTCGACCTGAGCGAAAAAAATGGCCGGTTGTACGGCCGTGGCACCGCGGACATGAAAGGTTATATCGCATGTGTGCTGGCGTTGGTGCCGGAGTTGGTCGAGTCGCCTTTGCGCATGCCGGTGCATATCGCGCTGTCCTACGACGAAGAAGTCGGCTGCCTGGGCGTACGCACGTTGATCGAGCGCTTTCACGCGCAACCGGTCAAGCCGCTGCTGTGTGTGATCGGCGAGCCCACCGAGCTCAAGCCGATATTGGGCCACAAAGGCAAACTGGCCATGCGCTGCGACGTGCAAGGCGCGGCGTGCCATTCGGCCTATGCGCCCTCGGGGGTAAACGCCATCGAGTACGCGGCATGTCTGATCAGCGAATTAGTGCGGCTTGGCGAAGGACTCAAGTCGCCAGCGCTACACAACCCGCGTTTTGATCCGCCGTTTTCCACGGTACAGACCGGGGTGATCAGCGGCGGCAAGGTGCTCAATATCGTCCCGCAGGATTGCAGCTTTGAGTTTGAAGTGCGTGCGATTCCGACCCAGAACCCCTGGCAGGTGGCTGACGCGCTGCGTCGCTACGCCGAACACACCCTGCTGCCCGCCATGCAGGCGGTGAGTGCGCAATCGGCAATCCGTATCAGTGAATTGTCCAGTTACCCGGGGTTGGCGACGTCTCCCGAGAGCCATGCGGCGCAATGGGTGGCGCAGTTCTGTGGCTCACGGGAATACGGCACCGTGTCGTTTGGCACCGAGGGTGGCCTGTTTGACCAGGCCGGTATCCCCACGGTGGTATGCGGGCCTGGCAGCATGGAGCAGGGGCATAAGCCGGATGAATTCATTAGCGTCGAGCAACTGGACGCCTGCGACCGTATGCTGGAGCGGGTATTGGCATTTGTCTGCGAATAAGCTCGACGGCAGGCCCTGGGTCGAATCAGGCACGCGCCTTTCCTGAGCGGAACTCAGTCGATCTCGGTACTCATTGCGATGTCCCTGTACTGCTCCAGCTCAGCGACTCGCTGCAGCAGCGCCGCGCGGACACGCTCATAAGCCCCGCTGCCGAGCAGCAGACGCTTTGGTGCCGGGTTGGCTTCGGCGATCTGCAGCATGGCTGTGGCCATTTTCTGCGGATCTCCGGTCATCGGGAAAGCACCACTGGCGACCGCTCTACGCACATCGCCAGCAGGCGTCTGGTCGTACTCCGCCATCACCGGAGGGCTGACCAGGGCTGCGCCAAAGTTGGTGCGAGTCGGGCCTGGCTCGACCAGGGTGAGCTGGATGCCGAATGACGCAACCTCCTGCGCGACGGATTCGACAAAACCTTCGATGGCCCATTTGCTGGTGTGGTAAAGGCTGAAGTTGGGATAAGCCAATTGCCCGCCCTCCGACGATACTTGCAGAATTCGACCACCGCCTTGTCGACGCAGAAAAGGCAGGCAAGCGCGAATCAACTGGATCGAACCGAGCAGGTTGGTTTGCAATTGCTGCTCGATCTGTTCGTCACTGCATTCCTCTGCGGCACCGAACAACGCGTATCCCGCGCTGCTCACCACCACGTCGATGCGCCCGAGTTCAGTGAACGCCCGGTGAATGACCGTTCGGATGGCGCTGGTATCGTTGACATCCAGCGCCGCTGTCCAGAGCCGTTCGCCATAGCGCGTTTTCAAGTGATTGAGTGCCTCGGGCTTACGCAAAGTCGCCGCCACGCGATCCCCTCGTTCCAGCAATTGCTCAACCACAGCCAAGCCAATGCCGGACGAGCTTCCAGTAACCAACCAAGTGTTATTCATCGGTGTGTTCTCCTCATGGCGAGCCGGAGTGGCTGGCAAGGCTCGAATGCTAGGCGCCTTGGAATGCTGTTACTATCGAGCAGAATGCGGATGACGTGATGAAAAATAGCCATGAATGAATTGCCTCTGTCACTCACGGATGTACGTGCCCTGACACTGATCGTTGCCCACCGAAGCTTTCGCAAGGCCGCGGATGAGTTGGGTTTGTCGGCATCCACGCTTAGCCATTTGATGAAAGCCCTGGAGGCAAGGCTTGGGGTTCGTTTACTCAACCGCACGACACGCAGCGTCTCGCCGACCGCAGCGGCTGAGCGCCTGCTGAGACGCCTGAACCCGGTGTTGCGCGAGTTTGCGCTGGCTGTAGATGAAGTGAACGAGTATCGGGATCTTCCAACGGGCACCCTGCGCATCAACGCAAGCGACCAGGCCGCGCGGGTTTTGATGGAGTCTGCTCTGCCGACATACCTGCGACGTTTCCCGCAGATGTCGGTCGATCTTGTTACCGATGGGCGCCTGGTTGATATCGTTGCCAACGGTTTCGACGCGGGCATTCGTTTGGGTGAGTCGATACCTCAAGACATGATCGCCGTCCCGATAGGCCCACAGATGCGTTTTATAACCGTCGCTTCCCCTGAGTACTTCGAGACTCACCCATACCCGGTGATTCCGGCTGACCTGCTTCGACATCAATGCATCGGCATCCGAATGCCGAGTGGTAAACCTTATCGATGGGAGTTCGAAAAGCACGGGCAGTTACGGGTTATTGATCCCAGCGCACAGCTGACCCTCGATAGCCCGGAAATCATGGGCGAAGCCGCTATTGCCGGCCTCGGCATCGCTTATGTGCCAGAGCGCGTGGCCGCCCGATATCTGGCAGACTCGCAACTTGTAGAGGTTCTGGAAGACTGGTGCCCGCCAATCCCCGGATTGTTTTTGTATTACCCAGGGCATCGGCATATCCCGTCCGGGTTACAGGCATTTATTGAAGTTCTGCGAGAGTGCACCGCAGGCGATGCGCAAAGTAATGATGCTTAGGGCTTTTGGTCACTGGCTTACCAGACGCCGAGCGTTCAGGAAACGTTGAAGAAGTCGCGGAAGGCGCAGGCTTGATGACGCACGTGCCAAGAGGCAAAACAGTCTCTCAATGGGCAGTGCATCAACATCCTGCAGAGACTGTCGTCTATGACGCGGTCACCGGTCGTGCGAAGCGCGGTCTTTTTCGGGCACTTCACAGCTGTCGCGCCGACAGCGAGCGCTACCGTCCGGGTGAGGCAACCATGCCAAATGTGGGCGCCAGCGACAGAACAGACGATAGCCAATATTGAGCAGTGGCCTGGTCAACCGCCAGGACAAGGGTGCAGCCCAGGCCCCGAGGCCAGCTGCTCGCCAACTCCAGAGTGTGGCGTCCAGACCTTTGACCCAGCTGCCATCTTCAAACCTGGCGTGCAGAGATGACTCCATTTGTTCACGAGTGAACCCTACAGACTGGGCGTCAAAGGCTGCATGGCTGATATCAACAAACAGAAGCCGATCTGCTGCTGCCCGCGTGCGCAGTATTTTGATTTCCCGGGCGCAGAGTGGGCATTCACCATCAAAGTAGAGGGTGAGAGGCCACTTTGTTTTCTCATTCATTAACAACGTGTCCCGTATC
The DNA here is from genome assembly GCF_900601905.1 of Pseudomonas viridiflava. Lineage (GTDB taxonomy): Bacteria > Pseudomonadota > Gammaproteobacteria > Pseudomonadales > Pseudomonadaceae > Aquipseudomonas. The sequence goes on along the minus strand of NZ_UWFA01000416.1, from coordinate 499,662 downwards.
GGTTTTTCACACGATATTCCCAATAGCCCAGACTGACAACGAACAACAGGTTTGACAGGAGGGGCGCAACTCAGCGTTCGCAACGTTCAGTCAGTTATGTTGGCAGCAAGCTGAAGTTCTCGTCCTGCAGGGTCCAGAGCCCCACTGATTCGTTTGAATCGTCTTGCCAAGGTAAGGCTGTGTACTTTTATTCCTGCGGATCGACGGCAATGTGAGTACCGGATAAATTGTACGCCGTTAACTTTCAAAACAATCCGCAATAGCGTTTAGTAGTCTGCAGGCCACGATGGTCCTCATAAAACTCCCAACAAAAACAAACGGAGTGCTTCACATGACTAAACGCATCGCTTACGTCACCGCGGGTATGGGAAGCCTTGGGACTGCCGTCTGTCAGCGCCTTGCAAAAGACGGCTTCACGGTCGTGGTGGGCTGCGGGCCGAACTCGCCACTCAGGACCAACTGGCTCGCCGAGCAGAAGAAACTGGGCTTCAGCTTCATCGCGTCCGAGGGCAACGTGGCTGACTGGGATTCCTGTCAGGTCGCATTCCAGAGGATATTCAAGGACGTCGGCCCGATCGATGTCTTGATCAATAACGCCGGCACCGCTCGGAATGTGATGTTTCGCGACATGCAGCCGGGCGACTGGCAGGCGGTTATCAACACCAACCTCAACTCGCTGTTCAACGTTACCCGTCAAGTCATCGACGGCATGGTGAGCCGGGGCTGGGGCAGGGTGATCAATATCTCTTCGGTCAACGCTCAACTGGGGCAGGTCGGCCAAGTCAATTATTCAACCGCAAAATCCGCCATTCGTGGTTTTACCCGAGCGCTGGCCAAAGAGGTCGGCTCCCGGGGTGTGACCGTCAACACTGTCTCGCCCGGTTATATCGCCACTCCCAAACTCAAGGCCGTGACCACGGTTGACGCCATGGATCGCCTGATTCATGAAGTTCCGACGCGACGCTTGGGCACACCTGACGAGATCGCCTCGATCTGTTCGTGGCTGGCCTCTGAAGAATCCGGCTATGCCAACGGCGCCGACTTCTCCATCAATGGCGGCCTGCACATGAGCTGACGGCCTTATTCGAGCGGTAGAACCGGCTGCTCGGCGTCATCACTTTGCTCATTACCTGATAGTTCTCGAAGCGCTTCTGCGCCAAACCATAAAAACAAATGTACTTCTAGTCGAGGAAATACAGATGCTGTCAATACTCGGTTACGGCATGATCGTAACCTTCATGGCGCTGATCATGACCAAGCGCCTCTCGCCGCTGGTTGCGCTGACCATCGTTCCGATCATTTTCGCCCTCATCGGGGGCTTCGGCCCGGTGATGGATACGATGATGATCGACGGCCTGAAAAAAGTCGCGCCAACCGCCATCATGGTCATGTTTGCCATCCTCTACTTCGGGATGATGTTTGACACCGGGCTGTTCGACCCGGTGATCCGCGCCTTTCTCAAAATCATCAAGGGCGACCCGGTCAAAGCGGTCATCTTCACCACGCTGCTGGCAGGCATGGTCTCGCTCGATGGCGATGGTTCGACCACGTACATGATTACTGTCACCGCCATGTTGCCGCTGTTCAAGCGTTTGCGTTTGAATCTACTGGCGATGACCTGCGTGATCATCCTCGCCGCCAGCGTTACCAATCTGTTGCCATGGGGCGGGCCCTTGGCGCGCGCGGCGGCATCTCTTCAAGTGGAAACCTCTGAGCTGTTCCAGCCGATTATTCCGGCAATGATCATCGGCTTTATCGGAGTAATGTGTCTGGCCTGGTACATCGGCGTACGTGAGCGCTCGCGTCTCGGCAAGCTGAGCCTGCCGGACGACGTAGAGGGTTCGGATTTCGATGACGATGCCACTGGCCTGCCTGCGATGTCTGCCGAAGATGCCGAGCTGCGTCGTCCGAAGATGTTCTGGTTGAACGCGGTGCTGACCATTGCGCTAATGGCGGGGTTGGTCATGGAATGGCTGCCACTGGCCATTCTGTTCATGGTCGCGTTCTCGGTCGGGTTGGTAATCAACTACCCGCACATGGCCGATCAGCGTCGCCGCATCGCTGCCCATGCACCGACCGCGCTGAACCAGATCGCGATTTTTCTCGCCGCCGGGATTCTCGCCGGGATCCTGTCCGGTACAGGCATGGTCAACGCCATGTCAGCCAGCTTTCTGGCAATGCTGCCTGAAACCTGGGGCCCGTATATGGCACCGATTACCGCGTTGGCGAGTATTCCTGGCACATTCTTTATGTCCAACGATGCCTTCTACTACGGCGTTCTGCCCGTGCTCGCCAAGGCCGCCGAGGCATATGGCATCTCCCATGCCGAGATTGGCCGAGCTTCGCTGATCGGTTCACCGGTCCATTTGTTGAGCCCATTGGTGGCTTCCACCTATCTGCTGTGCGGCCTGGCGGGTGTTGAATTCAGCGATCATCAGAAGTACACCATGAAGTGGGCGTTCGCGCTGAGCTTCCTGATCATGGGCGCGATGGCGGCTACCGGGGCGTTCTCGATGTTCCCGTGAGTGGCTGGCGCAGGCAGTCAGGATGTCTCGGCAAATGAGCTGTGGTATTTTGGCGGGGTCGGCTGAGACAGCCGGTCCCTTGCGCATCAACCCTCATCTTCACGGGCGATCATGAATTCAATCGGTGTAGGCTCCGTTCCTTCGCGGGACAAGACAAAGCTTCGGATCAAGTCTGATCTGGCGGAGCAGTTAGCGCCGAAAATCGTTGATATGGCTCGCGCTCGCTCGATGCGCAGCGGTGATCCTTTGCGCGAAGAGGCTTTTGCCAGGGAATTGGGGGTTTCACGCTCGCCGATCCGTCGCTGTTTCGCTCTGCTCGAAGAGCTGGGGATTGCCCGCAGGGAGCAGAATCGTGGGTATTTCCTGACCTGCGATGCGCGCGGTATCGATACCGCCAAACTGCCGTTGGATGTCGACCCCTTCGAAGATTTCTATCTGCGGGTCGTCGACGACGTGCTCAGCGGCGATATCCCCAAGTCGTTTTTCGAAGCTGAACTGCTGCGCAAGTACGACGTGCCCCGCGGTCAGTTGCTCAAAGTGCTCAACCGTCTGGCCAACGAGGCCATGATCGAGCGCAAGCCGGGGCAGGGGTGGGAGATCAATGCGTTCCTGCACGATTCCAGTGCTCATATCCAGAGCTACCGTTTTCGTATGGCGATCGAGCCAGCGGCCCTGCTGGAACCCGGCTACAAGGTCGACAAGGCCGCGTTCGCCAAGGCCAGGGCGCTGCAACAGCGGCTGCTCGATGGAGATATTTTCAGTCTTTCCAGATCGCAGTTGTTTCACATCAACGCTCAATTGCATGAGCTGATCGTGCGTTGCTCCGGCAATGCATTCTTTCTTGAAGCCATCCGCAGACAAAACCAGCTGCGCCGCTTTATGGCTTACAAGGCCAACCTCGATCGCCAGCGCCTGATCATTCAGTCCACCGAGCACATCCAGTTGCTGGATCTGATCGAAAGCGGCAAATGCGAAGCGGCCGCCGGATTCCTGCGTCATCACCTGGATATCGTTGGTCGACAGAAGACGGATAAAGAGGCACGGGATGAAGCCGAAAAGCGCGCGCGAGAGAGTGCTGCTGCTTCGGTTTGATCATCCTCTCTCTCTACTAAAACAATCAGGGCGACGATCTGCGTAGGACGATGACGCGATCCCTGATGTATCGCAGCTTTGAATCTCGATGAGGGCGGATCGTCACGCCGACCCCGCCCACGGAGGGTAGAAGCCCTGTGGGGGAAAAGCCCATTTCTTAGCCGTTACTCGAATTTGTGCCCTAAAGAAATTCGTCTTCTGGCCGTTCAATAACGTAATGCGAAAAGCATTGTACATTAATGATTCGAAATACAATCACAGCTTGGCTGTTGATCCTGGCTTTCTGATCGACATGCATCGTGTGCTACTCGATTGCAGGCCCAGCATTTGTAGGGACTTTGCTGTACGAAGCATTAAGAGGTTGAAGTTCGAACGCATAACAATAAAGCGCGGCTTACCACCAGGCGCACCTACTTCCAACGCGGGTAAACAAACCATGGCAACTGAAAAACTCTGTGGTGCCTTGCACCGGAAAGCCTTTACGGCACAACAATTTTTTTCCGAGGCTCTTTCCTTATCCATTCCGTTGCGTGGGGGGCTCTTCAAATGGTGATGAGGAAGATTCGGATCGCTCCTCGAGCGTTTATAGGATTTGCAGCCATCGCATTATTCAGCGTGTTTCTCGGGTTATTCGCGCTGGAAGAGATACGAGATGTTCAAGATCAGTCTGCCGACATCCAAGACAACTGGATGCAGCGAGTGCGAACGTTAGGCGCGTCCAATGCATCATTGAATCGTTTTCGGATGGGCTCAATGCAGCACATTTTGTCTACCTCTAACGATGAAATGCAGTCTTACGAGGATAAAACCGCCGGGCGTTTGAAGAGCGTGCGTGAGCATATGTCGACCTATGCAAGCCTGCTGGTGACCACCGATGATAAAAACCGATTGGAGGCGTTCAACCGCAGTCTTGAAACGTATGCCAAAAATCACCTTGAGTTGCTGAGGCTTTCACGCCTGGGAGATAAAGGCGGGGCCCGCGCTTACCTGATGACGATTCGGGACTCTTATGATCAGATGACGAAAAATTTTGACGACCTTATTGACCGGGCAAATCAGGGGGCCGAACTTGCGGGTCAGCAGTCTGCAAATGCCTACTCGAGGGCCGTGGAAGGCATTAGCCTGGCTATCTTGCTGGTAGGCGTTGGCACAATACTCGTGGCTTGGTTGCTCACCCGCAGTATCACCGTGCCCATCATGGACGCAGTTCAAGTGGCCGAAACTATTGCAAAGGGTGATTTGACCAAGCCGATCACTCCTGAAGGAAATGACGAGGCAAGTCGCTTGCTTGCAGCGCTGGCCGTCATGCAGGAAAGCCTGCTTACCACTCTCAAACAAATTACGGGCTCCTCCAATCAGTTGGCATCTGCTGCTGAAGAGTTGAACGCAGTAACTGTTGAAGGGAGTCGGGATTTGCAACAGCAGCACGGCGAGATCGAGCAGGCAGCTACGGCCGTCACGGAGATGACAGCCGCTATTGAAGAGGTTGCACGAAACGCGTCATCAACCTCAGATCTATCGCAGGAATCCCGCACTATCGCTGTGAAAGGGCAACAGCGCATGATGGAGGCAGTATCCGCTATTCAGGGCCTGACCAAGGGAGTCGCCATAAGCTCGGGGCAGGTAGGCGGGCTTGCCGATCAGGCTCAAGGCATTGGTAAGGTGCTTGATGTGATACGCACAATCGCTGAGCAGACTAATTTGTTGGCACTCAATGCTGCTATTGAGGCAGCACGCGCTGGCGAGGCGGGCAGAGGATTTGCGGTAGTTGCTGATGAGGTGCGGGCTTTGGCTCATCGCACGGCTCAATCGACTCGTGAAATCGAGGAAATGATTGGCAGCATTCAGAAAGGTACCGCTGATGTGGTTGGAACCATGCAAGCCAGCAGTAACATGACGCAGCACACACTAGAGCTAGCGGAGCTGGCCAAAACTGCATTGGAAGAAATCGTTGCCGCAAATGACGAGATTAATGATCGAAATCTGGTGATCACTACTGCGGCTGAAGAACAGGCGCATGTGGCACGCTCAGTGGATCAGAATCTACTCAATATCAGAGAGCTATCGATTCAGTCTTCCGAGGGCGCACGTCAAACTACTGCTGCTTCGCAGTCGTTGGCCAATTTGGCGTCAGAGCTCGCTATCATGGTCAAGCATTTCCAGGTATGAAAATGCGTCAGGTCTCCTCGCCAGCAGCTCACTATACTTGTGAGCCCTGTCTCTGGAGATCGGTGCCCCGGTCTGCCTGATATCCCTCAGTGCCTGAATCTCGGGCAAGCCCAGCCCCCAGGGGGATCAATCAAACCCGTGGGACTGGCTTTAGCCGAGAGGTTCGCATCGCCGGTTGAGGGAGTCCAGCAACTCTCTCAGCCGAATCACGGCGGTATCCGGAGTTGTCAGCACCGGTAGCCCACGTTCTGACTGGGCTAGTCCAGCCGCGCTGGTCATGGAAAACTGCGCGAAGCAGATAACCTCACTGCCTTGAATCGTCTTGGCGGCATTCGCAACTGCACGGTCATGGCCCTCGATGTTCCCCTCCTGAAGCGCCTGAAAGGCGCCGGGGGCAAGGTGCGTGGTGATCTTCAGCGGTTTGCCGGCGGCCATCGCTGCCGCCTTGAATTCTTCAAGCATGGAAGCTATAGCAGGTTCAAATGTGGCTAATAGTGCGATGCTCGCCGCCGAACCAAGCGCTTGATCAATCATTGCCTCGTTGGGTTTTAGTACTGGGATTGAGACAACATGCTTGCAGGCGTCGATAGCGGCACCGAAAGCCGAGCAGGTGAAGAGTATCGCGTCTGCACCAGCCGCCTCGGCATATTGGGCCAGGGCCAAAAATCTCTGTTCAAGCCCCTTTGTCAATTCGCCCGTTACAGCCAGCTCTCTGGACAGCGAATCGTCCAGCAGATTGGCCATTTGCGCGTCAGGCCAGTGTGTTTCGAATGCGTCGGTGATGGGCGCAATCGCTAGCTCAGTTGCATGAATCAGAAAAATACGTGTGCCGGTCGTCACTTAGCCTCCTGGTCAGCAAAAAATATGCGTTATGAGATTGCATATTAATCCTTTAAAGTGCAATCCTTTGGGGCCGCTTCCAAGCGGTCTTTTGCGAAATTTACTTGGATTCATCAATAAACCCAGGGTATTGGGCTTGATTGTATTTTATTGCTATTGGATACATATCCTGAATCGCCCCAGACATCTCAGCAATCCAAACAAGAGGGAAAAGGTTATGCGCATTCTGGTACTGCCCGGTGACGGCATCGGTCCTGAAATCATTGAATCATCCATGCGCGTGCTTGAGGCCGTGAACGCCAAATTCGCCCTTAACCTGACGTTCGACTATGACGACGTCGGTTTCGCCAGCCTGGAAAAGCACGGCACTACACTGCGTGACGAAACCCTGAGCAAGGCCCGAACTTACGACGGGATCATTCTCGGGACTCAATCTCATGCTGATTATCCAGTGCCGGAAAAGGGTGGGCGCAACGTGTCGGCGGGTTTCCGGATTGGCCTGGACCTATACGCCAACGTTCGACCAGCACGAACTCGACCGTTTCTGACCTCGAACATGAAGGAAGGCAAGTGCATGGACCTGGTGATCATGCGCGAAGCGACTGAAGGCTTTTACCCTGATCGCAACATGAGCAAAGGCTGGGGCGAGGTCATGCCCAGCCCTGACATGGCGCTTTCAACTCGCAAAATCACCCGTCATTGCAGCGAACGTATTGCTCGTCGCGCGTTTGAGCTGGCGATGAAGCGCAACAGGAAAGTCACCGCCATTCATAAAGCCAACAGCTTTCACATGACCGATGGCTTGTTTCTCGAAGCGGTTCGCACAGTGGCAAAGGAGTTTCCGGAGGTGGTGCTCGACGATTTGCTGGTCGACGCCTCCACGGCGCACCTGGTGCGTAATCCCGAACGCTTCGATGTGCTGGTTGCCACCAATTTCTATGGCGATATCCTCAGCGATCTGGCCAGCGAATTGTCCGGCAGCCTGGGCCTGGCTGGCTCAATCATGGCCAGCGATGCGCACTGCGCGGCGCAGGCCCAACATGGCTCCGCGCCGGACATCGCCGGGCAGGACAAGGCCAACCCGGTGTCGATGATTCTGTCGGTGGCCATGCTGTTGAAATGGATGGGCGAGCACCATCAGCACAGTGCTCTGGTCGAGGCAGGCCTGGCGATGGACCGTGCTGTCGATGTGGTGCTTGAAAACCCGGCGACCCGGACCTTTGATCTGGGTGGCACTTTGGGTTGCAAGGGGTTTGGCGAGGCTGTAGCTGCTGTCATTCAGGGCTGATTGCTGCGTCGGCATGTTGCTGCAACACAGGTGATTTGCGTGCCAGCGACCCGGTCAGGTGGCGTTTCATCAGCTCGGACGCCGCCTGATTGTCTCCCTGTTCCACCAGCGCGATGATCTGCAGATGCTCCTCGCACTGTTGGTAGTAGCGCTTGCGATCGACCATGGCCCGGTATTCGATCAGGCGGCGCATGTTATTCATCTGCACCAGCACCAGGTGGTACATCCAGTTCCCGGACATTTTCATTAGCTCTTCGTGAAAACGCATGCCGGTGCGCAACAACGCATCCGCGGGCAGCGTCTGGATTCCTTCGCTCAATAACTGCTTCTGCTCACTGCGAAGTTTTTGTAGCCGCTGAGCGTCGCTCTGAAATGTCGGTTCGAGCAGTCCGGCAGGCTCTATCAGCAGGCGCAGGTTGTAGATCTGATCCAAGGCTTGTCGGGTCTTGGCCACTTCAGAGAAACGCCAGCCATAACCGGGTTTGGGTTGTACCCAGCCGACACTGGCAGCGCGGTTGAGAATGTCGCTGGCCTGGGCTTTGCTCAAGCCATAACGCTGACGCACGAACGGCTCGGTGACGTCCTGCGGGATTCGGTCGTTCAGCCAGTCTTCAGACAGCAGGTAATAGGCTTCGGGCTCCTCCAATGCAGAAAGCGGGGCAGGGGTGATGAGGTGCTGAGGTGCCAGCACAAAAAAACCCCGCTTGGGCTGCTGACCAAGCACGCCCTGGTCGGCAAGGGCGACCAGCGCTTCGCGCGCCGGTGAGCGCGATACACGAAATTCATCAGCTATGATCTGCGCGCTCATGTGGCTGCCCACCGCGATTTCTGCGCGCTGAATACGTTGCAGCAGATCGCTCATGATGCGCTGCACTAATACACTTGGCATTTCCCGTCCCATCAGTTGAATAGTCTGCTGCCTTAACAGGCTCTCAAGCCGCGCATCGACGCGGCGAGCAAAAATAATATTGTATTCTGTTCATTCGGCGTACAAAATCGTCGCACAACAGGGCGCACATTTTGTATAGATGTCGCCAGCTAAGAGGTACCGCTCATGCGATACGACCTGACCAGCCTGGACATTTTCATCACCGTCGCCGAGGAGCGCAACTTGACCCGTGCGGCGCGGCTCAAGCATCTGGCAGTTTCCGCGGTCAGCAAGCGCATTACCGAGCTGGAATCCCAGGCCGGTTCTGAACTATTGATTCGCAACGCACGCGGTGTCGATCTTACTCCGGCTGGGCAGTCGATGTTGTTCTATGCCCGTCAGTTGAAACAAACCCTGGCCAGCCTGGATAACGAGTTGGGTGATTACGCTTCAGGGGTCAAAGGCCATGTGCGCATTCACGCCATTACGTCCGCGCTTTCTCAGTTCTTGCCGGGCGACATCGCTCGTTTTGTCGCGACGTATCCGCAAATCAAGTTCGATATCGAGGAGCGGGTAGGCTCGGCCGTTGTTCGGGCAGTCGCCGATGGGCGTGCTGAGTTGGGCATCATCGCCGACCAGACCCCAGCCCAAGGCCTGGAAACAGCGCTTTATCGGCGAGACGAACTGACGTTGGTGGTGCCTCAGGATCATACGCTGGCCAGCAAAAAGAGCATCCGGCTCAGTGGAGTACTTGAGCACGAGTTTATTGGCCCGCATCTGGAAAGCTCGGTGCACAGCCTGTTGACCAACGAAGCCGAGAAGATTGGCAAGGCACTGAAATTACGCATCCGCGTCAGCAGCTTCGATTGCATGTGCCGGATGGTTTCTACCGGCCTTGGCCTGGCGATCCTGCCACGCACTGTGCTGCAACCCTATCTGCGTAGCCAGAAGCTCAAGGCTGTGCCCCTTGATGAGCCTTGGGCGCAGCGCTCATTGCTGTTGGCATTTCGTAAGTACGAAGCGGCGTCACCGACGTTGAAAACCCTGATCGACAACCTGAAACACGCCCAAGCCTGAGCATTCAGTTTTAAACGTTCTCGTCTGGAGAACGCAGCCTTGGCAATACATCAATTTTCATCCCGGGCCTTCACTCCTAGTATTCATCCATCAGCGGTGAGCGAGTGAGCCTTCGACCTACAGCGCGGACATTACAAGAATGAGTGACGCAACGATGACCAAGATTGCAAATGACCTGCTGAACAGTCTGGTGATTGATGGCGAACACTTCGCTTACGTCGATCTGCACAAGATGTTGACGCCTTCCCAGAGTGCCAGGCTTCCCTATTCGATCCGCATCCTGCTGGAGAACGTCGCGCGTTGCACGCCTGAGGCGTTACCCTCGGTGCTGGCCCGGGCGCTGGGCGACGGCCCCGATTGCGAAGTGCCGTTCCAGCCAAACCGGCTCATGTTCCATGACACCACTTGCCTGCCTGCCCTGGCGGATTTCGCCGGGATGCGTGACGTCGTCGCGGAGCTGGGTGGCGATCCCCAGTCGATGAACCCGTTAATTCCCGCCGTATTGACCATCGATCACTCAGTAATCGTTGAGCATTACGCTGAAGCCGATGCTGTCGAAGAAAACCTTAATATCGATTTCCGCCGCAACAGCGAGCGCTACCGCTTCATAAAGTGGGCACAGAAGAGCCTCGACAACTTCGGGGTGATTCCACCGGGCACCGGCATCATTCACCAGATGAACATGGAAGCCTTGGCCCAAGTGGTCTGGGAAAGCAAAACCGAAGACGGGCAGCGCATGCTCCACCCCGACGATATGGTCGCCACTGACAGCCACACACCAATGATCAACGCCATCGGTGTGTTGGGGTGGGGCGTTGGCGGATTGGAAGGTCAGGCGGCAATGCTTGGCGAGCCGGTACCCATCAGTTTTCCAAAGGTAGTCGGCATTCGGGTGACCAACATCATGCGTCCCGGCGTCACCGCGACCGATCTGTCGCTGCACGTGGCGGAAATTCTGCGCAAGCGTTCAGTGGTCGGCAAGTTCGTCGAATTCACCGGTCCTGGTCTGTCCACGCTTAGCTGGGCCGCTCGCGGCACGGTGTCGAACATGGCCCCTGAATACGGCGCTACCGTTGTGTTTTTCCCATTCGACAGCGATACGCTCAATTATCTGGAGCTGACAGGCCGTTCCGCCGAGCTTCGAACCAAGGTTGTGGCCTACATGAATGCCCAGCCGCTGTGGCGTCGAGACGAGAATGCCGAGCCGCAATTCGACGAGTTGATCGACCTGGACCTGGCCAGTATCGAGCCAAGCGTGGCAGGCCCTCATCAGCCCCATCAACGCCAGAGTCTGGCGAACGCTGCTGCGTCATTCCGTGACGGTGTGATGGGCGGCGGCAATCTGATCGCCGGTCCCTGCGAGCAGAGTTTTTTCGAGCCGAGTTTTGGTGAGCCGATCACTCACGGCGCAGTGGTGATGTCTGCCATTACCAGTTGCACTAACACTGCCAATCCCTCGCAAATGGTCCAGGCTGGTCTTCTGGCGCGCAACGCCCGCGCGCGGGGTCTGAAAAGCAAACCCTGGGTGAAGACCTCGTTGTCTCCCGGCTCGCAAGTGGTGGCTGATTACCTGGCCGAAGCGAATCTGCTGGAAGACTTCTCTGCGCTGGGCTTTGACCTCGCAGGGTTCGGTTGCATGACGTGCATTGGCAACTCTGGCAAGCTCGAAGAACATGTTGAAGCGTTTGCCGATCAAGGCCTCAAAGGTGTGGTGGTGTTGTCCGGCAACCGCAACTTCGAAGGCCGGGTCAACCCGAAACTGCAGGCCGGTTATCTGGCATCGCCAGCGCTCTGCGTGGCCTATGCCATTGCCGGGACCATCGACATTGATCTTGAGTCACAGCCATTGGGGCAGGATCAGCAAGGCCAGCCGGTGTACATGCGCGATTTGATGCCCAGCGATGCAGACATTGCCGCGCAGGTGCTGGAAGTGGTCAAGCCCGAGTTCTTTCAACAACGGCTGGCGACGGTCTGGGACGGTACGCATCAGTGGCAGGCGCTGTCGGCAGTCGGCAGCGTGCAGTTCCCATGGAGCCCGGAGTCTACCTATTTAAGGCGCCCGCAATACCTGGCGGATATCAAGGCCGAACCGAAAGATTCCCTGGCCATCAGCGGCGCACGTGTCCTGATGGTGGTGGGCGACAACGTCACGACTGACCATATCTCTCCAGCCGGTGCGATTCCGGCCAACAGTCTGGCTGGCCATTGGTTGTTGGAGCGAGGTGAGGATCCGCAGGACCTCAATCAATACTCCACCCGTCGCAGCAATCACGAAGTGATGTTGCGCGGCGCCTTCACCAACCGTTCGGCGAAAAACCTGCTGCTGGGAGACAACCAGCCGGGCGTTGGCGTCTGGGCGTGGAACGCGGACCACAGCGAATGTCTGCCTTTGTTTCTGGCAGCTGAGAGCTATATCCGCAAACAAATCCCGATGGTGGTCTTTGCCGGTATCAACTACGGCGCGGGCTCAAGCCGTGACTGGGCGGCCAAGGCCCAGGCGCTGCTCGGCGTCAAAGCCGTAGTGGCTAGCAGCGTGGAGCGAATCCACCGCAGCAACCTGATTGGCATGGGCGTGATACCGCTGCAGTTCAAGGGTGGTCAACAAGTCCAGGACTTGAAGCTGGACGGCAGCGAGCACTTTGATTTCGCTGGGCTGGATGATCTGGTAGTAGGTAACAACCCGGTCACGATGACTCTGCGTCGAAGCAATGGCGATTTAGAGCTGATTGAGTTGCACGCCCGAATCGATTCATTGCAGGAAATACGTTATCTCACCAACGGCGGCGTGTTGCCGTTCGTGATCCGCAAAGTAGTCAAGCGCACGACCCAGTGATTGCCGCTGGGACCGCGGCACCACGGTGTCGCGGTTAGCCCTGAGTGAAGGGGCCGTTCGTAAAAAGGCTTTCAGCTATCCGGAGACAGTTTTATGTACGCCTACGTCGGGTCACGGACCACCCGTGCGCGAAATGCGCGCGGCGATGGCATCACGGTTTATCAGGTGGACGAGGAAAACGGCACATTGAGGCTGATCCAGGTGGTCCAGGATCTGGTCAACCCGTCCTTCCTGGCGCTTAACAAGGCCGGTGACCGGCTCTATACCGTCCATGGTGATCAGAGGGAAGTCAGCGCGTTCAGCGTCGACAAGACGACCGGCAAGTTAAGCTTCATCAATCAGCAGAGCTGTGAAGGGAAGAATCCCGTGCATCTGGCGCTGGATCCGAGCGAGCGCTTTCTGGTGGTTTCCAACCACATCAGTGGTTCGCTGGCCGTCATGAATGTGCTTGAGAACGGTTCGCTGGGGACGATCAATCAACTGGTTGAACTCGATGGTACGGCCGGCCCGCACCGGGTAGAGCAGCCGTTTGCCAAGCCGCACTTCAACCCCTTCGATCACTCCGGCAATTTTGTCCTAGTGCCCGACAAGGGGCTGGACAGGGTGTTTAGTTTCCGCTTTGACAACGGCAAGTTGTTTCCGGCCGATCAGCCCTTTGTGGCGACGCGCGAAGGTGCGGGCCCCCGCCACTTGGCACTGCATCCCAAAGCACCCTTTGCCTATGTCATCAACGAGCTGGACTCGACGGTGACAACTTACCGATTCAATGCCCAAGACGGTTCGTTGAAGCCGCTTCAAGTGATGCCTACGTTGCCTTGTACTTACACCGCAAACAGCCGGGCTTCGGAGATAGAGGTTGATCGCAGCGGACGCTTCGTCTACGCCTCCAATCGCGGTTACGACAGCATTGCCGTATTTGCCATTGATCAGCAATCGGCCTTGTTGAGTGCGGTTGAGTTCACGCCCACGGACGGCAAAACCCCACGCTTTTTCGCGATAACGCCCAATGGGCGCTTCATCTTCGCGCTCAACGAGGACAGCGACAGCATTATCTCGCTGGGTGTCGATCCGCAGACTGGAGCGTTGAGCACGACAGGTTTTTCGGTCACCACCGGAAGCCCGGTCTGCATGGTTTTTTCTGCCTGAGTAACGCCCGATTCATAACAATTACAAGAGCACGCAGCAGCTTGCTTACAGTGAGGTCGTCATGAACAACAATAATCCGACTGATGAAACCGCAATCGTTCGAAAGGTCACACTACGCATCATCCCGTTCGTTTTTCTGCTTTACATCGTGTCCTATCTGGATCGCGCCAACATCGGTTATGCCGCGCTGCAGATGAACAAAGAACTGGCTCTGAGCAGTGAAGCATTCGGCTTCATTTCCGGGATTTTCTTTATCGGATACTTCCTTTTTGAAGTGCCGAGCAACGTTATGCTCAACAAGTTTGGCGCGCGGGTCTGGATCGCCCGGATTCTGGTGACCTGGGGCGTTATCGCAGCGGCGACTGCATTCGCTCAGACAGCCAACCAGCTGTATGTGCTGCGCTTCTTTCTCGGGGTGGCCGAGGCTGGCTTTTTCCCCGGTATTATCGTCTACCTGACGTTCTGGTTCCGCTCCAAAGAGCTGGCGACCACTGTTGCACTGTTCACCGCCGCCATCCCGGTGAGCTACATCATTGGTGCACCGATGAGCACCTGGATCATGGACAACATCAGTTGGTTGAACTGGAGCGGCTGGCGCTGGATGCTCTTCCTTGAAGGCATTCCTGCTGTGTTCCTCGGGGTAGCGTGCTTCTTCTTTCTGACGGACAAGCCGGAGCAGGCCAAGTGGCTCAAGCCTGAAGAAAAAGCCTGGCTGATTGCCGAGCTTGAGCGCGATCGCCTAAGCCGCAAGAACGTCAAGAGCTTGAGTGTCTACAAGACAATGACCAACCCGAAGGTGCTCTACCTGTCGTTCATCTACTTCGTGTACCAGTGTGGCAGCCTTGGTGTCGGTTACTGGATGCCGCAGATCATCAAGAGCTTTTCCGAATCACTGACGCATACGCAGATCGGTTTGATCGCCATGGTGCCTTACATCGCGGCTACGGCGGCGATGATTCTCTGGTCGCGCAGTTCCGATAAGCGCAACGAGCGTAAGCTGCACTCGGCCATTCCCTTGCTGGTCGCAGCCCTTGGTTTGATCGGTGCGGGTCTGCTGGCCAATCCTTACATTGCCATGGCGATGATCTGCCTCGCGTTGTCTGGGCTGTACAGCTTCAAATCACCGTTCTGGGCACTTCCAACGCTGTTCCTCGATCGCACCACCGCAGCGGTGTCGATTGCGGTCATCAACTCGATTGGCAACCTGGGCGGTTTCGTCGGGCCGTCGTTGATTGGTATGGTCAAGGGCAACAGCCAAAGTGCGGCGACCGGATTGCTGTTCCTCAGCGCATTGTTGATGGTCGGCTTCTTGATGACCTTATTCATGCGGGTCACTCTCAACCCGTCTGGGAGTGTCGGTGGAATTGCCAGTCAGGAGGCGCGCTGATTGACTCTCATCGGTCTCAAGACCATTGTCGCGGCCACGGCCGCCATAACCTTTCAATCCCTTTTCTGGCCATGGATCAGGAGACAAAAATGACCACAGTATCCTCAGCAGTATTGGCGGATCTGGCGCCCGATGGAACCCTGCGAGCCGCCATCAATTTTGGCAACCCAGTGCTAGCGCAACGCGCTGCTGATGGCAGTCCTCAAGGCGTCTCGGTGCAATTGGCGAAGGCCCTGGCAGCGGAGCTGGGAGTGCCTCTGGAAATGGTCACTTTCGATGCGGCCGGCAAGGTCTTTGCAGCGCTCGAACAGGGTATCTGGAACGTCGCGTTCATGGCCATCGAACCGGTGCGTGAGGCGCAGGTCGCTTTCAGTGATCCTTATGTGGCCATTGAAGGTACTTATCTGGTGCGGGCTGATTCGCCGTTCACTCACGTGGATGATCTGGACAGCGCCGGGTTGAAAATCGCCGTGGGCAAAGGCGCTGCATACGATCTTTATCTTTCGAGGACGTTACAGCACGCCCAATTGCAACGTGCTGAAACCTCGGCCGGTGCGGTTGAGTTGTTTCTGAAGAAGGAACTGGATGCTGCGGCCGGCGTACGACAGCCACTGGAGAAGTTTGCAGCGAGCCATACCGGTTACCGCGTGATCGCGGGACAATTTACCTCTATTCGCCAGGCGATGGCGGTGCCCCGGGACTGGACGGCGGGTGCTGAATACATCAAGGGATTTGTCGTCAGGCAAAAGGCTAACGGTCTTGTACGCAGAGCACTGGACGAGACAGGACAAGCGGATGTCACTGTTCCGGAGTCGTTGCAATCCACTGCCCGGGCTAGCGAAGGCACTACGCACGCAACTGAATGAGGGTGGCGAGCGCAGCCTGCCTTTGAAGATTGCAGCCATCAAGGCAGGGGCCTGTTTTATAGAAGCGGACCTGCACGATGGCTGATGGCTTGGCCCGGGGCGTCACTTGGACAAACTATCCAGCGTCCTGAGTGCGTCGCCACTGCGCTGGGACTTCGCGAAGGGCACCTACCCGATCATTGCATCATCCGGTTTCTGCTGTTCGTCATAACGTTTGCGTGCCTCGTTAAACCCCTCCGACTGTTCAATCACCCACGTCCAGAGCGGGATCATCTGCACCAATAGCCCCATTCCAAGATCGGTCAGTGCGTACTCGACCCGTAGCGGCTTCTCGTTGAAGTCGTGGCGAGAGATCAGCCCATCGCGCTCCAGCTGACGCAGCGTGTGGGTGAGCATGCGTTGGGTGACGCCGTTTAGCCGACGGCGCAACTCTGTGTGGCGCAGCGGGCTGGTCACGCCCAGCGCATGCACCACGCCCAGCGACCATCGGTTACCGGAATGACCCAGGATGTCGCGCTTGAGACCATCCTCGTCCTCACTGAGCGCGCGGCAGGCGTTCTGCGAAAGTCGCACGATTTCCTGCGCTTCCAGACCACTCGGTATCACCGATGTACCTACTTTTTGCGCTTGGATGTCCATGACAAGATCCCCGGCATCTAGTTAAGTGCGCCAAAAAGAGGCTTACCATGCAGGCTGCTATTTCAAACGTCAAACCCCGTATTCTGGTCCTCGGGGCGGGAGAACTTGGGCTTGCAGTGTTGCGAGGACTGGCCGTCAGGTCAGCCGAATCGCAGAGCATTACCGTGCTGCTGCGTCAGCCCTCTCTGCAGAGCTCGTCTATCGAAAAACAACAGGAACTTGAGATGATCAGGGGGCTCGGCATCGCCATCGAGGTCGCCGATGTCACTGAGGATCGCGTGGAAGAACTCGCTGCGGTGCTGGGACGCTTCGACACAGTGATCAGTTGCGTCGGCTTTGCCGCGGGCCGGGGCACTCAGCGTAAGCTGACTGAAGCCGCGCTTTTGTCGGGTGTGAAACGCTACATCCCCTGGCAATTTGGAGTGGACTACGACCTCATTGGTCGTGGCAGCCCCCAGGATTTGTTCGACGAACAGCTGGATGTTCGGGATTTGTTGCGTGCTCAATCGCGGACTGAGTGGGTGATTATTTCCACCGGAATGTTCACCAGTTTTCTGTTCGACCCGCTTTTCGGGGTCGTTGACCTGGGTGCCGCACAGGTCAATGCACTGGGCAGCCTGCAAAACCAGGTGACGGTGACCACGCCGCAAGACATCGGTACGCTCACCGCGGCCATCGTCCTGCACAGCCCGCGCATCATCAATCAGGTCGTGTATACCGCCGGCGACACGCTCACCTACGGCGATCTGGCTGATATGCTTGAACGCGTCATCAAGCGGAAAGTCGAGCGCCGGGTGCTTAGCGTGCCCCGTTTGCTGGCCGACCTTGAGGAACTGCCCGACGATAATCTGCGCAAATATCGGGCAGTTTTCGCTATGGGGAAGGGGGTTGCCTGGGATGCAGCCAGGACCTTTCACCAAATCCACGGACTGCCTGTGACCAGCGCAGAACAATGGGCGCTTTCCAATCTGAGTCGTATCAATGAGAGTTATTCGTAGCAAGGATTTCACCGCCACTCGCGCTTGGGGCGCTGACGACATCGCTAACATGAATGGCACCACCGTCCGCCTCCACTGGACCGATCAGCCGTATAAATGGCATGTCAACGAGGGTGAGGAAGTTTTCGCAGTGCTCGACGGCACGGTGGACATGCATTATCGCGAGTCAGGCATCGAGCGCGTCGTGACATTGGAGGTTGGCGATGTGTTCTTCGCCGGTACCGGATGCGAGCATGTTGCGCATCCTCGTGGAGAAGCACGGATTCTGGTTATCGAGCGTGAGGGCAGTGTTTGAGTTGGCTAGGCTTTGCAGTCTGATATCGAGCCAGATTGAGTTGGGCAGACACTTAGAATCAATGGTTGGGAGGAGCACGTGGGTAAAAAAGAGATTGAAGTGGTCAGTCAGAGTTTTGAAGGATCGATTTGGCAAGCTGCTAAATGGCTGAATAAACCCAGCCTCTGCCAACGCTTTTCTGACGACTCTTTAGAGATTTTTACTGACGTCCAGACCGATTTCTGGCGGGAAACTCATTATGGGTTCATTCGAGACAGCGGACATTTTCTGGGGTTTGAAACCGCTGGCGGCTTTACCGCTCAAGTCAGAATTAACGCCGATTTTCGCGAGCTCTATGATCAAGCGGGAATTATGGTCAGGCTCGATGAGAAGACCTGGCTCAAGGCCGGAATAGAATACAACGATGGCATGCCGATGATCAGCAGCGTGCTGACACAAGGCAAATCGGACTGGGCGCCTGGCAGCTTTTCTGGCGACCCGAAGGATTTCTGGCTTCGTGTGACGGTTTCTGATGGAGTCCTGCGCCTGCAATATTCCACAGACGGTCTGACTTGGCCATTGCTCAGGCTTGCACCCTTTCCAGAAGCCGACAGCTATACGGTTGGCCCCATGTGCTGCACACCGCAGCGGCAAGGGTTGAGGGTGAAGTTTTGCGAATGGTCTTTGAGCCAGCCTCTCGGCCTGGACCTGCATGATTTGAGCTAGCCAGTAGGTCGAGCGGGCCGGTCACGTGTCCAGCCCCGCACAGTCAGGACAGGGTGCGTACTTGAATTTGAGTGGGTACCGGTTCTCGATTTTCCAGCGAATCAGCCACTGCCTGGGTGACAAAGATCGGTGTTCCTCGGGGCTGTTGCGCCAGGTATTTAGCCTGGACCGTCAGCGCAATCCCTTGCTCTCAAACAACTCCACAAGCCACTCCACGAAAACCCTCACGCGTGCACTGAGGTGCCGATTGGGCGAGTAAACGATATAGATCGGGTTCGGCTCCAGCGACCAGTCCTCCAGTAACTGCACCAGTGCGCCGGTCTTGAAATGCGGCTCGGCCATGAACATCAATGTCTGAAGCACGCCCATACCGGCCAGGGCGGCAGCGAGCAGGGCATTGGAGTCGTTCACCGAGACGAAGTAGTTGGCATCCACCGAGATGCGTTCGTCGCCTTTGACAAACTCCAAAGGCAAGCGCCGATTGGTTCCGGCGAAAAAATAGCGAACCATCTGATGGTTGGTTTCCAGATCTGTCGGGTGCGAGGGCGTGAAATGGGTGGCGAGGTATCCGGGCGTCGCGCAGGTTACGAACTTGAGGCTACCCAGCCGTCTGGCGATCAGCGACGGATCGTTCAACGCGCCGCCGCGAATGACGCAGTCGACCCGATCACCGAGAAGGTCAACCGGCCTGTCGCTCACACCAATGTCCAGCTGCAACTCCGGGTATCGTTTCTGGAAGTCCGGCAGTGCAGGCAGGACCAGCATGCTCGCCATGGTCGAGCCCATATCCACACGCAATCGACCATGAGGACGGACCTGAGCGCTGCTCAGGTCAGATTCAACTTCTAGCCACTGATCCACCACCCGCACCATGCGTTCGTAATAAGCGGTCCCATCGTTGGTGAGCGAGATACGTCGCGTGGTGCGGTTTAGTAGCTTTACCCGCAAATGACTTTCCAGCGACTGAATATGTTTGGTCACGGTGTTGCGCGGAAGGTTCAGCGTTTGCGCCGCCTTGACGAAGCTTCCGGCTTCTACCACCTGGATAAACGCTTTGACTGCGTTGAAATAGTCCACGTTGTCGCTCACTCGTCAGATCCAGGCCAGGTCGATTAGCCTGTATTAAGGAACAGTGGTGTCCTTTTTAGCTAATTTATCCCGCCTGCGCTATCTCATACATTGATCTCACCGAAACGAAGCCACCCATTCCGGTTGGCTCCAAGTGGAGATCACACAGATGACTCAGCAACTCAAAGGTAAAGTGGCACTGGTAACCGGTGGATCTCGCGGCATTGGGGCCGCCATCGCCAGACGTCTCGCGGCAGACGGCGCACACGTCGCGTTCAGCTACGCGAAATCCCCGGAGCAGGCACAAAAGGTGGTCGCTGACATTGAGCGTCAGGGCGTGCAAGCACTGGCCATTCAGGCTGACCAGGGTGACGCCGCGCAGGTCAGCGCTTTGGTCAAACAGGTTCATCAACAGTTCGGTCGCCTCGACATCCTGGTCAACAGCGCTGGCGTGTTCGTCACCGGCCCCGTGGGCGATCCGGATGCCGATATCGCCGCGTTCGACCGCCAGCAAGCGGTCAACGTAGGCGGCGTCGTGACAGCAGTGCGCACGGCAGTCGGCCTGATGAACGACGGTGGACGAATCATTTCCCTGGGGACGACTGGCGCTGACCACGTGCCATTCGTCGGCGCTGCCGACTACGTCGCGACCAAAGCCGCCGTGGCTGCTTACACCCGTGGCTGGGCCCGCGATCTGGGGCCTCGCAACATCACGGTGAATGTCATCCAGCCGGGTGCGATCAACACCGAGATGAATCCTGAAACAGCCGACCATGCTCCGTTCCTTGCAGGACTGGCAGCGCTGGGCCGCTACGGTCAACCCGAAGACATCGCCGCAGCCGTGTCCTTCCTGGCAGGCCCAGAGGCTTCGTACATCACCGGCGCCACCCTCAACGTCGATGGCGGCCAGAGCGCCTGATCGGCTCACCTACAGCGATCCGATCGGCAGTGCCGCGCATTAGGTGCGCGGCCTGGCTTACCTCTGGAGTTCGGGTTTGCGCCAATCAGGTGTTGGTGCCACTCACCCCGAAATGCATACATGAGTCACAAACGAATCCATGATGGAAGGCTCACGTCGAACGAGGGTTCGACCCACCATGCAGGCTTTTATTGCCCCAACTTTGAAGCTTCAACTGTTTGATGCTCGAGATTTTCAGTTCGTCTGCCAGCCGTTCGAAGGTGAATTCGTATTGGCCGCAAGAGTGGAAGAAGTTGTCTGTCTGGACAGGGTTGCTCAGGTCGAATCTAAGGATGAGGTAATTGCAGGACACAGAGAGCCCCGTCTTATCTGTCTGTTCGCTGATATACAAATTCGAAAAGCTGTGCTGTTTAGTCAGGCTATCGACGGCGTTTTTTCGCTTGTTTACAAACGCTTCACCCGTCATTGTTGCTGGAGACTCGCGGCCAGATGAGGAATAGTCGATGAATATGTCAGGGGCCAGACAATTGCCCATGGACGCCCAATCTCGACTGTCAAAAGCTGCAAAAAAACGGCACAGCGTGGTGTGAACCCCAAAATGAATAGTGCTGTCCATGTGCAACATCCCTGATTGAGGCCGTGAATAATCACGGCGCTATTGAGTTAAATACTTGTGTGGTAACGGGTTACGCTCATGTCTGCTTAAAGGTCCCCGGTTAAAAACTGCGCCTGACCTCGCCCAAAGCTCCAGTCCTCATCGCTGTTGATGATCATCGAGATCATTAGGTCTTGCGAGGAAATACCGCAATGAAGCTCTAACTGCTGTGCCACGAGAGCATAAAATTTCTGTTTCATCGCTGCTGACCTGGGGCGGCTTATCGCCGTAATGACCACCACATTATCTGTTCTTGTGAAACCAAGACCCGTGTCCTGAATAATGAGCCGCGAAGGTTCGTGCTCAGTCAGGATCTGGTAACGGTCCCGCACGGGCACTTCAAAGGCCTCTACCATGGCATCATGTACAGTATTCAGAAGCGTGGACAAGACTTCGTCTGAGCGACCTTTGATAACATCAATTTTAAGCAGCGGCATAATAATAACCTGTGTGTGATTAAACGGAGAATGTTGAGGCCGCATGCATCTCTTGAACCAATGTCTGGATGAGCGCTGCTGCTGGCAACTCTCTGGCCATCGGCGCGCCTTGCCCGGCCCATTGAGCGGCGAAGTCGTGACACCCTTTGGCGCTGGCTGCCAGGTGCAATGCCTTGGCAACATCGTACGCCAGAGGGTATTCAGCCGGTTGCGGGGGCTGGACAGCTTCCAATTCAAGGTACAAGCGGTTGGGGATACCACGGGCAGGTCGACCGGAGAGGTAACATGTGACCCGCGTTTGATGGGCTTTGGCAGACTTGAGTGCCGCTCGGTGCTCTGCGGTCGCGCAAGACTCAGGGCACAAGACAAAGGCCGTGCCCAGTTGGCTTGCGCCAGCACCGAGCATCATCGCTGCATTAATGGCGGCTCCATCCATGATTCCCCCTGCAGCAATCAAGGGTAGATCGACCTCGGAATTGAGGATGCGCAACAGCGCAACCAACCCTAATTGGTGATCTTGTCCTGGGGCGTCGTCAAACACCCCGCGATGGCCTCCTGCCTCATAGCCCTGTGCGATTATTGCTTGAACCCCAACCTGCTCCAGATGCTTCGCTTCAGAGAGTGTGGTGGCACATCCGATGATGAAAATGCCTGCCGATTTAAGTTCATCGATCCACGGCTGCGACGGAGCTCCGAAGTGAAAACTCACCACGGGTGGCCGCTCCTCTAACAGCATGTCCAGCATTGCGCGATCATCGACAAAACTTTTATATATTTCTCGCAACGTGTCTGGCGGTCTGGCTTCAAACTCTGTGAACATATTCGCTATGTGCGCTAACCATGCATTGTTTCTGGTGTGATCAAAAGCCGCTGGTCGATGGCAGAACACATTAACGTTAAATGGTTTTTGGGTAAGGGTTCTGGTTTTGCGGATAAGCTCACGTCCCTGATCTGGATTACTCGCGCCCAAACCAATTGAGCCCAAGGCACCGGCGGTGGAGACGGCCGCAGCCAACTGTGGATTGGATACACCCACCATGGGTGCCTGGATGATAGGATGCTCAACGCCCAGCAATGATGTTAATTTGGCTCGTAACATACTTCACCTATCCTGAGGTTTGTTGAACGCTTGAGATACGCAGCGTGAGTAACGTTGAAAATGGGGTACTCCGACTTGTTTAATGCTGAGTCTTGGTATCTTTGAACTTTGGGAGCCACTGAATTTAAATAGTCAACCATGGCACTGGCCCGGTCCTAAGCAAATGCTTCAGCCGGTCCAAAAAACTCGTAGTGCGCCTGGGCATCCGGAACGCCCAACGCATGTAGCGAGCGCTTCATGAAGGCCATGAAGGGCTTGGGCCCAAGAAAGTAAGCCTCTATGTCTCTATCTTCAGGCAACCATTGCTCTAGATGCTCCATCGAAGGCATGCCTAGAGCGCTTGGACGGGGTTCGGAATCGACGCCTGCTTCGTTGTAGACGACATAGGCTTTGAAGAGGGGGAAGCGCTGTTCCCAATCGCGCAGCACTGCCTGGAAAGCCTGGGCTTTAGCGTTGCGAGCGTAGTGGATGAACACCACTTGACGATTGCCCGCTTCAAGCGCCGTCTCAGCCATAGCAAGCGTTGCGGTAATGCCGACACCGCCGCTGATCAATACAAGTGGTTTGGTACCTTCGATCAGAGTGAAATCGCCAGAAGGGGGGAAAAGCTCGAACACACATCCTGCGCTTACTTGATCGTGTAGATAGTTGGAGGCGACCCCGCCTGGCTCGCGTTTGACCGTGATGCGCAATCCAGACCCCGATGAAGGTGATGATAAGGAGTAGTTCCGGCGAAGATCCGTGCCATTGATGTTCATACGCAGGCCAATGTACTGGCCAGGTTTGTGCGCAATGACCGGCTTACCATCGACCGGTTCGAGGTAGAACGATGAGATCTCACTGCTTTCAGGGACTTTGCATGCAATGCGGAATAGACGTCCGCCACGCCAGCCGCCGGGCGCTGCTTCGGTGTTTGCGTATACGGCCTCTTCAGCATTGATCAAGATGTCTGCAAGCTGCTGATAGGCAGCGGCCCAAGCTGCAATCACCTCATCGGTGGCAATGTCCTCACCTAACACTTCACGAATCGCACGCAACAGGCAGGCGCCGACGACTGGGTAATGCTCGGGAAGAATTTGCAACGCGACGTGCTTGCTCACGATCTGGCTTGCAAGGGGCCCCAGGTTTTCCAGGCGATCAATATTCCGGGCATACATCAAAACACCGTTGGCCAAAGCCCGAGGCTGCGACCCATCGGTCTGGTGCGCCTGATTGAACAACGGCCTGACCTCAGGGTGCCCCTCCAGCATGATGGTGTAGAAATGGGTGGCCAGCGCTTCGCCGCCGGTTTCCAAAAGCGGGATGGTGGCTTTGATAATGTCGCGCTGCGATTGAGTGAGCATAGAGACTCCGTGAATTGGGTTAGTGTTATGGTCATAGCAATGCCTATGCCATATAAAAAACCCTGTAAAATCAGGCGTTCCATACGTGACGGGGTCGAAATGACTCTGTCAAAAAGACTCTTAATTGTTGAGGAGGGTCGTTTTGACTCAGCCCACACGTGCGCTCAAGGCCCTCCTTCCGCTGTTAGGAGACCTGACCGCTGAGATCACTCCAGAAACCCGTTATCGGCGTGTGCTGAGCGCGCTACAAGAATTGGTGCCAACAGATGCGGTCGCGATTTTGCGCCTGGAAGATAATGTCTTGATCCCGGAAGCGGCAGAAGGACTTGCGGTTGATGCGATGGCTCGACGTTATGTGGTGATCAACCATCCGCGCTTGCAAGCAATAGTTGAGGCGCCTGGGGCGATACTGTTCCCAGCGGATTGTCCGTATCCCGATCCCTACGATGGTCTGATAGGGGCTAGCACGTTGCCCGTTCACGATTGCATGGGATGCGCCTTGCGTATCAATGACAAAGTCTGGGGGGTTCTGACGCTTGATGCATTGCAAGTCGGACAGTTTTCCGAAGACGATCTGCAGACCGTTGAGACGTTTGCCCTATTGGCTGCCGCGACAGTGGTTGCAGCGGGGCATTTTGACGAACTAATGCGCACTGCCGAAGGCGAGCGCAAACGCGCTGATGCCTATCGACTACTGGCCCAGCATGGTTGGACGCAACGGATGATTGGTACCAGCGAAGCCTTTCAGCAGTTACTAGGCGAAATTGAGTTGGTGGCCTCCAGCGATCTAACGGTACTCATCACCGGTGAAACGGGTGTGGGCAAGGAGCTCGTAGCGCGTCAATTGCATAGCCAGTCCGGGCGTTCAGACAAGCCGATGATCAGTATCAACTGCGCAGCGTTACCTGAAAATCTGGTAGAGAGTGAATTGTTTGGCCATGTAAAGGGGGCATTTTCGGGTGCGGTCGACAGTCGTCTGGGTAAATTTGAAATGGCGAGTGGGGGGACGCTCTTTCTGGACGAGATTGGAGAGCTGCCACTGTCGGTACAAGCAAAATTGCTTCGCGTACTCCAGGGGGGAGATCTCCAACGAGTCGGTTCCGACAAATCCCACGTGGTCGATATCCGACTGCTAACCGCCACTAATCGTGATTTGGCCGAAGAGGTTCGGGCTGGGCGTTTTCGTGCTGATCTCTATCATCGCTTGACGGTGTATCCGCTGCGGGTACCCCCTTTGAGGGAACGCAAGGAAGATATTCTCCTACTGGCCGGGGCCTTTGCCGAGGAGAACCGATGGCGAACAGCGCTTCCACCGGTGAGGTTCTCGGCTAACGCCAAAGAAGCACTCAAGCGATACGCGTGGCCAGGCAATATCCGTGAGCTGGAGCACCAGATTGCCCGTGCAGTTTTGAAAGCCAAAAGGCGGGTGTCGGGTTCAAGTCGCAGTGACCTGATAGTGCTGGCTGAGAAGGATTTTGATATCCCGGTTGCTGACGACAGATCTGAAAACGAACACGCTGCCCCTGTCTATCAGGAAACTTTACTGCCGATTGATTACCGTGCAGCCGTCGACGGCTATAAGAGGGACCTTCTCGAACACACGTTGACACTGCACAAAGGCAATCTAACGGCGGCGGCCAGAAGCCTTAATCTGGATCGAGCGAACCTTGCCAGGCTTACCGCCAGGCTCGGAATCAGAAGCCCGCAAGGCTAGTCAATGGCGGCGCCAGGTCTCTCGGCAACTGCTGGGTGCCGCGGTAAAAGTCTCGGGCGGCGAGCATGTCAGTAATAGTTTTGTTCTGGGAAATCAGCTGATAGGTGCCGCCGGGGGCTTCGCTGTCCAGGCGATAGAACGTGGACAAAACGAGGGTTGCGTATCGAGGTTGATGAGCAGGGTGCGCAGATTGGCGTCGGCGCAGAAAGCGCTCAGGTGTGCGGTTACGGTCTTGCCAGGGCGGGTTTTGGTTGAGAGGACCGATGCGATTTTTACGGTGCTTGCCTCTAAATCGATTGAATAGAGACAGTGCTTAACGCCGACATAACGAGCTGGCATATCTGCGTGAGGGAAACCTCAACGAAAGAGGGCGGCTTTGTGGGTCTTCAACTTCCAGTGAGTAGCCCGCCGGATCCTTGAAAATACCTACAAAAACCGCCCAATCTCTTGAAACATTTGGCTCCACGACCTGGACTCGAACCAGGGACCCAGTGATTAACAGTCACTTGCTCTACCAACTGAGCTATCGCGGAATGAGCGCTATGTTACTGATTAAATTAGAGTAGTCAAGCAGTGCCCTGAAATATTTTTAGGTTTTCACGGCCAGGGCGCTGGGCGGTTTCCATTCGAAGGTGACAGTGGCGTAGTGTGTCGGCCTGCGATTTTTTTGCCAGACAGCGAGGTGAAATCAGTGAGTGTCAGTAACCGTCTTGAAACACTGTTTCCTGCCATGGAACAGATACCCGAGCAGTATCGTCCTGGTGAGGTGATCGAGCAGCGCGAGTATCTGGTGAACGGTGCTTTGCAGTGTTGGCAGGGGCCACTGGCGCCGGTGCGCAGCCCGGTGTGCCTCAAGACGCCGGAGGGTATTCGCTCAGTGATACTGGGCAGCACGCCGCTGATGGATGCATCGACTGCAATGACGGCCCTTGATGCCGCAGTGAAGGCCTATGACCGTGGGCAGGGTGCCTGGCCGACGATGCGGGTTGTGGAGCGCATTCAGCATGTCGAAGGGTTTCTGGGGCGCATGCGCGAGCAGCGCGAGGCGGTGGTCAAGTTGCTGATGTGGGAGATTGGCAAGAATCTCAAGGATTCAGAGAAAGAGTTTGATCGCACCTGCGATTACATCGTCGACACCATCAACGCCCTGAAGGAGCTTGACAGGCGCTCCAGTCGATTTGAGCTGGAGCAGGACACTCTCGGCCAGATTCGGCGTGTGCCTCTGGGTGTAACCTTGTGTATGGGGCCTTACAACTATCCGCTCAATGAGACGTTCACCACCCTGATTCCGGCGCTGATCATGGGCAACACGGTGGTTTTCAAGCCCGCCAAGTTCGGCGTCCTGTTGATCCGGCCGCTGCTCGAATCCTTCCGTGACAGCTTTCCCGCAGGCGTGATCAATGTGATTTATGGCAGCGGTCGGGAGACGGTCAGCGCCCTGATGGCGAGTGGCCAAATCGATGTGTTTGCGTTCATCGGCACCAACAAGGCTGCAAGTGATTTGAAAAAGCTGCATCCCAAACCCCATCGGCTCAGGGCGGCGCTGGGGCTGGACGCCAAAAATCCTGGCATCGTGCTGCCTGATGTCGATCTGGACAACGCCGTGAGTGAGGCGCTCACCGGTTCGCTGTCCTTCAATGGTCAGCGTTGCACGGCACTGAAAATCCTGTTTGTGCACGAAAACGTGGTCGACAGCTTTCTGGACAAGTTCAAGCACAAGCTCGGTCAACTGAAACCTGGAATGCCTTGGGAGTCTGGGGTTTCGTTGACGCCTTTGCCCGAGCCGGGGAAACCGGAATATCTCAACGGGCTGGTGGATGATGCGGTCAGCAAGGGGGCTCGGGTAGTGAACGAGGGTGGGGCGCAGATCATAGAGACGTTCTTTTACCCGGCGCTGCTGTATCCAGTGAACTCACAGATGCGCGTCTACCACGAAGAGCAGTTTGGCCCTGTGGTGCCGGTGGTGGCTTATCGCGATCTCGAAACGGTGATTGATTACGTGTTGGACTCCGATTTCGGCCAGCAACTGAGCATCTTCGGCAATGATTCCAAAGAGGTAGGGCGCCTGGTGGATGCCTTTGCCAATCAGGTGGGCCGCATCAATATCAATGCCCAATGCCAGCGCGGGCCCGATCAATTTCCGTTCAATGGCCGCAAGAATTCGGCTGAAGGCACCTTGTCTGTTCATGATGCTCTGCGGGTGTTTTCGATCCGCACGCTGGTTGCGACAAAGTTTCAGGACGGCAATAAAGCTCTGATCAGCGACATCATCGGTAATCGGGAGTCGAGTTTCCTGACCACCGATTACATCTTTTAGATGGATTGTCGAACGGGAACATTCAGCCCCTGTCGACACGCTGACGTCGCAGGGGCAGAAGCCATAAATACAATGTTCGAGATGTTGCTGATCCTGTACTGTATCGGACCCTGTAACGAGCGAGCGCTGAGCTTT
This sequence comes from Pseudomonas viridiflava, assembly GCF_900601905.1. Classification (GTDB taxonomy): domain Bacteria; phylum Pseudomonadota; class Gammaproteobacteria; order Pseudomonadales; family Pseudomonadaceae; genus Aquipseudomonas. Next base: position 471,247 of record NZ_UWFA01000416.1, on the reverse strand, counting down.
TTCAGGTGCCCGGTAATGGACGCAATAACGTGCTTGACGACAACGCCTCATCCCAAAACGCCTCGGCCGAAAGAGAAGCACCCGCACGTGCGAGTGTCTCGCTGGTGCTTCAGGAATTGCGCCTGGCCACCGCTGAAAATCATCGCGGCCTGGAGCGCAGGCTTCCGTTTACCTCCTGCGAACTGGACATTGGCCTTTACAAGCGGCTGATCAGTGCTTATTACGGCTTTTATGTCTCGCTGGAGCAGCAACTGAATCAGTTGAATTGGTCAGGGCTGACAGGCGAAGACCGACATAAAGCGGGTGCGTTGCGCGACGATTTACGGGCACTGGGCATGACCGATGTCGAGGTGGAAAGCCTTGCCAGGTGCGGCGACTTGCCCCCATTGCATACCTACGCTCAAGTCATGGGCGCGCTCTATGTCATCGAAGGAGCGACCTTGGGCGGTCAAATTTTGCGCCGTATCGCCCAGGACAAGCTGGCCGTGGACGCAAGCACTGGCGGCCGCTTTCTTGATGTCTACGGCAGTGCAACCGGCAGGATGTGGAAGGCGTATCTCGCAGCACTTTCTCAGATTGATGCACCTGTCGAGCGAGAGCAGGTGGTCGCCTCGGCGCTTGCAACCTTTGTCTGTTTCGAGCGCTGGCTGGAGCATTCCCGGGTCCTGCTGGCAAATACCGCCACGTCGTGAGCAGCGTCATGCAGTGCCGGGCTGCAGTCGGACTGAGTGGTCATTTTAATTGCACGCATACGCTCGGTTTGTTTGGAATACGACTGCAGCTTCTATATTCTTTGCTCATCCACCATTCAGGGACGTCGGGCACAGTGCCATCCGGCATTTGAACATGTGCCTGTTTTCTGTATTGCCAAGGAAACCCGATGAGCACTGCGAGCACGCCGTTATCGGGCGTCAACCAGCCACTGAAGGGCATTGCGCTCATCGTGCTGGCGACGTTTCTGTTTTCCAGTCACGACACTATCTCCAAGTATCTGTCCGGCTTCTATCCCATCTTCATGGTGGTGTGGGTGCGCTATGTCGTCCATACCCTGTTGATGGCGGGTATTTTCATGCCGTCGGCGGGGCTGCGTGTGCTGCGCACCAAACGCTTGAAGCTGCAGATCATGCGCGCCCTGTGTCTGCTGGGCACAAGCCTGTTTTTCACCACGGGGCTGATGTATATCCCGTTGGCGGAGGCCACAGCGGTCAACTTTCTAGCCCCTTTGCTGATCACTGCGATGTCGGTGCCGCTGCTCGGGGAACATGTCACCCGCAAGCAGTGGGCTGCTGTTCTGGTGGGTTTTGTGGGGGTGCTGATCATCGTCCACCCAGGCGGCGAGTTGTTCACTCCGGCCAGCTTGCTACCGCTGTGTTCGGCCATGTTGTTTGCTTCGTACCAATTACTGACCCGGATGGTCAGCGCTCACGACAGCCCGACCACCAGCAACTTTTTTGCGGGGTTGTTCAACACACTGATCATGACCGCGCTGCTACCGTTTTTCTGGACCGCGCCTGAGCTCAAGCACTTACCGTTCATGCTCGCTCTGGGTACGTGTGGCATGGTCGCGCATCTGCTACTGACCCAGGCCTTTCGCTTTGCGGCCCCGGCCATGCTGGCTCCGTTCAGTTATTGCCAGATTGTCTTTGCCGGGTTGTTGGGCTACCTGGTCTTTGGCCACGCGCCTTCACTGACTGCGCAATTTGGCATCGTCGTCATTTGCCTCAGTGGCCTTGCCGCAGCCTGGCAGCAGCGCACCAAGGGCTGACCCATGGCTGGGTGGTCTGCTGCGACAGGTGAGTTGTACGACATCTTGCCTTGATATCCGTGGCAGCGCCCCCATCTGCTTTCTGAACCCTTGAAAGAACATTCTTTGTCCTTGCGAATGCAATTGGAGAATCGCTATGTATCCTGAAGTACAGCTGTTCATCGACGGTCAGTGGCGCGCCGGCCGGGAGGGTCGCACCATCGACGTGATCGACCCGGCCACTGGCCAGAAACTGGGCACTGTCGCCCATGCCAGCATTGCCGATCTCGATGAAGCCCTGGCCGCTGCCGAACGCGGTTTTGCAGTATGGCGGGCCACTTCAGCCTATGACCGCTACAAAACCATGCAGAAAGCGGCTCAACTGCTGCGTGAGCGCGCCGATACGATTGCTCGCATCATGACTCAGGAACAAGGCAAGCCCCTGGCCGAGGCGCGCATGGAAGTGATGTCCGGCGCGGATGTAATTGACTGGCTCGCCGAAGAAGGCCGCCGCAGCTATGGTCGCCTGGTGCCGTCCCGCGGCAGCGACATCGAGCAGAAAGTCATCAAGGAACCTGTGGGGCCTGTTGCGGCGTTCACGCCTTGGAATTTCCCGATCAACCAGGTGGTGCGCAAGCTGTCGTCAGCGCTGGCGGCGGGTTGCTCGATCATCATCAAGGCTCCGGAAGAAACTCCGGCTTCGCCCGCAGAGCTGATTCGCGCATTTGCTGATGCAGGTGTTCCAGCCGGGGTGATTGGTCTGGTGTATGGCGATCCGGCCGAAGTCTCTTCGTATCTGATCCCCCATCCGGTGATCCGCAAAGTCACCTTCACCGGCTCGACGCCGGTTGGCAAACAGCTGGCAGCGCTGGCAGGCCAGCACATGAAGCGCGCCACCATGGAGTTGGGCGGTCATGCTCCTGCCCTGGTGTTCGACGACGCGGACATCGACCTTGCTGCAAAGGTGTTGGCCACAGCCAAGTTCCGTAACGCCGGGCAGGTCTGCGTGTCGCCCACCCGGATTCTGGTGCAGCGCGGCGTGTTCGATGCGTTTCTCGACAAGTTTGTCGGCCTGACCCGTGAAATCAAAGTCGGCAGCGGTCTGGACGCAAGCACCACCATGGGCCCGGTCGCCAATGACCGTCGCATCCCCGCATTGACCGCTCTGGTAGACGACGCACGAGCGGCTGGCGCGACCGTTAACGCTGGTGGTAAAGCCATCGACGGCCCGGGTTACTTTTTCGAGCCGACGGTGCTTAGCGGCCTGACGCGGGAAATGCGCATCATGAACGAAGAGCCGTTTGGCCCGGTCGCGCTGCTGGTGCCGTTCGACACGCTGGAGGAAGCCATTGCCGAATCCAATCGCGTGCCGTTCGGGCTGGCCTCCTATGCATTCACCACCTCGATGAAGACCGCCCATGCCCTGGGTACTTACATCGAAGCCGGGATGTTGTCGATCAACCATCAAGGTATTGGCCTGCCTGAGGTCCCGTTTGGTGGCATCAAAGACTCCGGTTACGGCTCCGAAGGGGGCATCGAGGCTATCGAGGCTTACCTGAACACCAAGCTGGTGACGCAGTTCAACCGCTAAGGCGCGCCTGCTAAAAGGCCGCTGACCCGTTACCGGGCAGCGGCCTTTTTGCGTCAGGTAGCTCAGGTTACTCTTTGGCTTGCAGGCCGTTCTGCTTCATCACTAGATTCTTGTCCTTCTTGTATTGCAAGGCGACGGCTGGCGCGGGGCTGCTCTTGCCGGTCTCCACCCATTGGCGCAGGCGGCTCGCATCGGCAAAGTGGGTGTATTTGCCGAAGGCGTCGAGGATCACCACGGACACCGGGCGATTGGCCATACTGGTGAGCAGCACCAGACAATGTCCGGCCTGGTTGGTAAAGCCGGTTTTGGTCAGCTTGATGTCCCAGTTGTCCTTGCGAACCAGGTGGTCAGTGTTGCTGAAGCCCAGGCTGTAGGTCGGCTTGCGGAACGTCACGGTTTTTTCCGCCGTGGTGCTCAGCTCGCTGAGCATGGGGTACTTGCGCGCTGCCAGGACCAGCTTGGTCAGGTCTCGTGCGGTAGAAACGTTGTAGATGGAAAGCCCCGTAGGCTCGACGTACACCGTGTGTTTCATGCCCAGTGCCTTGGCCTTGGCGTTCATCGCCAGGATGAAGGCCGGGTAGCCACCCGGATAGCTGTGGGCGAGGCTGGCTGCGGCACGGTTCTCCGATGACATCAAGGTGATCAGCAGCATTTCCCGGCGCGGCAGTTCGCTGCCCAGTTTGACCCTGGAAAAGACCCCTTTCATTTCCGGCGTCTGAGAAATGTTGACCGGGATGACTTCCTCCATCGACTGTTTGGCATCCAGCACGACCATGCCCGTCATGAGTTTGGTGACCGAAGCAATGGGAACCACCACGTCCGGATTGCTCGCATAGAGTACTTTATCGGTCTGCAGGTCGACGACCATGGCGCTGCCGGAAGCAAGGTGCAGTTGCGAAGGGTCACGGTTCAGGGCTGGCGATTCGTTGGCAAAGACACTGGTGGAGAGTGCCGGGCCTGCAAGTACAAATAAAAGGCCCAAAAAAGGAAGACGATTTTTCAAGAGCAATGCTCACCAATAAATGGAAAGTGCGTTATCGCACGGGGATATAAACACCGCTGCATTTTATGAGCAGCCCTTAAAACTGTCGATGGCTGTTGCGGGATGTTTCATCAATAAAACTGCAGGGGTGTTGTGCTGCGGCTCAGACCGGGACGGCAACGACAATAGTCGTGGTATCTGGCGTGCGCAGCGATTAGCATTCTTGCCATTGAAGCCAGCCGTCCCAGACCAAAGGAGTTGAGTAATGCCCAAAGGGTTTATCAGCAAGGATTACGTCGTATTAGTGATAGTTGCCGGTGCAGTAGCCGTTCTGTTGCTGGGGGCCGGGTTCTTTTCCCGGCCAGCGGATTGGGCAGGTTGGGTTCAGGCCACTGGCTTGATCGTGGGCATGATGGTCGCGGTGGCGATTCCGGGTATACAGCGCAGCCAGGAGGCCGCGGCGTCGCACAAGGCATTGCGCGAGCGGGAAATCGGCTACGCCCGGCGCATGCAGTATCTGTGTGGTGAGTTGGGTGAACTGTTGGGCAAGATCAGTCTGAGCCTCAACCACTTGCGAGCCACTGATCGGCACCGTTTGCAGAATACTCTGCAGGACTACCTGCACAGGTTGTTCGAGTCCCATCGCCAGGATCTGAATGACGACCGGGTGGTTATTGCCTACGAATTGCGTCAGGTGGCCAATGATCTGATCGACGAGCTGGAAAGCGGTCGTACCGACCGGGTGGTGTTCATGAGCCTGGAGAAACGCCTGCAAAGGCTGACGCACCGTTGCCAGGTCAACGCAGCGATGGCCGAAAAGCTCTGATCATCTGACCGTTGTGAAGCAAAAAAAAGCCCGCATCAGGGGAGGGACGCGGGCAAGGGGTGCGGAGCAACGCACGATGATCGTGATCCAGGATTCAGTTGAGATGATGGCCGGTTTGCGATGGGTCGAGCTGTCGAGATGACGCTTGTGCCGCCGTCAGTGAAGAAAACGGACCGCTCACCGGTTCGCCGTCATCGACCAGGTACCAGCAAGCCAGAAGCCCGCGTTCGCGAAGGGACTGCGGAACTGCGCTGCCAACGACCGACATGATTTTCAGTGAATTCATAACTACCTCCAGCAATCTATGGCGTTACTTTACGGCGCCAGTGCGCGGGGCAGAAATCACTGTTCTCGATAGTGGACATTGATCACCCTGAGTACCGTTGTACACAGGCGTGTTATAGCGGTCGACTCGGATCAGTCGACGACTTGATCCAGAATCGCCACAACTTCCGGGTCCGACAGCACACCTTTTTCCACCAGGCTTTGCGCCAATAGTGCAACGAACTTGGCGGTGCGATGGCCTTCCAGATGTTTGAGTTCAGTCAGTGCGCTGTAGACCTTGTTCGAAGTACAAAGCCCGACGGTTCGGTGCGGGTGCTGTGTCGGCATGGTATTTCCTTGTTTTTATGGCAGACGATTAGCCCACTATAGCCGGAGCAGATTTTCATGGGCCAAAAAAAGCCCCGCTTGCTGAGGGCGGGGCTGTGCTGCCTGTTAACGGCGAGTATTACCAGCGGCCACGATCACCACGATCATAGTAACCACGCGGCGGGCCATAATAGCCAGGAGGCGGGCCATAGTAGCGCGGGCGATAAACCGGCGGCGGAGCTACCACTTCATAAGCGGGCTGATAGTACACAGGCTGAGGGGGCGCCTGGACATAGACGGGCCGCTGTACATACACCGGCTGCTGCACGTAGACGGGAGGCTGCTCAACATAGACGGTACGGTCACGTCCTGACGAAACAGCCGAGCCCACGACACCACCGACAATCGCGCCCACAACGGCAGGGCCAACCCAGTTGCCACCGCCGCCACCATGGGCATTCGCCTGGCCTGCCAGCGCCAGCGCACCTAATAACAATGCAATTCTGGGGATTTGACGAATCATGACTATTCCTCGGCTTTCAACCCGTTGTCGCGAGCCTGCATTATTCTCAAGCACTGCCACGGGATAACTCTTAAGACAGCGCTTTGCGAGAAAACTGCGAAGCCATTAAGTAAAGATTGTGTAAGGGTATTGGCGCAGATCAGCCACGCTTTAGCTACCGCAACACCTGGCGCATCTTACGCCTGTTATCGAGGTTATTTCTAATCCCGTTTGGCAGAAAAGGTTTTCGGGTTTGCCGACAGGATTGATACCTCGCAAGCCAGCTCGCTCCCGTTTGGCTGGCCGTCGTGAGCCTCACTCCAACCTGGCCAGGCGCTCCTCCAGGGCCACAATTCGGGCTTCGAGCTCATCCAGACGCTCGGCCGAAGGCGGGCTGGCCGCAACGGTGCGATCCGGCTGATTCTGACGCGTTGCCAGTAACTCTTCCAGATCCTGCGGGCTGCCCAGGGCGTGCATGTAGCGGTCCTCACGCTGGCCCGACTGACGCTGCAACAAGGTCGCAAAACCTCGCGCGATCAGCCGATCCAGTTGATGAACGACCTGCTCGGTGTCCTCGAAGTCATGCATGCGGTTGCTGCGCGTCAGCAGCTCGTTGACGGTTTGCGGGCCTCGCAACAGCAGCAGGCCGGTCAGGATCACTTGCGCGGGGACCAGCTCCAGCGATTTGTCGACCCGGTGCTCCCAGCGATCGGCCCGACTGCCCATCACCAGCTTCGCCAAGCCCCGGCCTTCCAGGGCTCGCAGGCTTTGCCCTACAGCGCCAGGATTGAGACTCATGACCGGATCGCGACTGGTTTTCTGATTGCATGCAGTCACTAGTGCATTAAGCGTCAGCGGGTAGGTCTCCGGGCTGGTGGCCTGTTTTTCGATCAGGCAGCCGAGAATGCGAATTTCCGTACTGGTGAGCGTGAGACCCGGGGAATCTTCGGAAATGGTCGTCGAAGGCTGTTCAGTGGTCATGGCGCTTTCCGTAGGCAATGGCGGGCGATCAGCCTAGGGCGTGTCGGCAAATAATTCCAGCGGCAAATCACTTCATGAAACAGGCACAGCCTTGACGCGTATGCAGGGTTATAATCCGCGCACTTTTCATCAAGGACCTGCCATGACTATTTCCATGTATGCCGCTTCCGTTCCGGTTTTCCAGCAAATGCTCAGCGCGCTGAGCGCGGTACTGACCAAAGCCGAAGCCCACGCTACGCAGAAAAATATTCAGCCAGAAGCGCTGCTGCAGGCCCGCCTGTTTCCGGACATGCTGAACTTCACGCGTCAGGTACAGATCGCCGTGGATTTTGCCAAAGGCGCATCGGCTCGTCTGGCTCAGGTCGACATGCCCAAGTATGACGACACCGAAACCACCTTCGCTGAACTGCAGGCTCTGCTGGCCAGGACGCTGGAGTTTATCGGCAGCCTCAAGCCCGAGCAGATTGACGGCAGTGAAGGGCTGGAGATCGTTCTGCGTCCGGGTACCCCTAAAGAGAAGCGCTTTACTGGCCAAAGCTACCTGCTGACCTACAGCCTTCCGCAATTCTTCTTCCACGTCACCACGGCTTATGACCTGCTGCGCCACAACGGCGTCGAAATCGGCAAGCGCGATTTCATGGGTACTGTTTAAGCGGTAAACAGCTCGCGTCGGGCGCCCTCGGTGATCGCAACGATCCCGGGGTGCTTGACCTTGCGTTCAACCGAGATGGCGTAAAACGACTCGGTGACGGCATCGGTATGACCGAGCAGTCTCACGCCATATTGCGCCTGCACCTCGTCGGCAATCACGCTGGGCGCGACAAAGATGCCACTCCCGGATTTGCCGAAGGCTTTCATCAAGGCACTGTCGTCGAACTCGCCGACAATTCTCGGCTGAACCTTCAATTCGCCGAACCAGCGCATCAACCGGCTGCGCACCACCGTCTCCTGGCCCGGAATCAGCAGTGGCGCACCTTGCATGCCAAACGGAAAGTTCTGGCCGTAGCGTTCGAACAGCGTTTGGGTGGCGAAAAAGCTGATCCCACACTCGCCAAGCTTCTGGCTGTAGCCCTTGATATCCAGGTGCGAAGGCATCGGACTGTCGGAAATCACCAGATCCAGACGCTGGATGGCCAGGTCCGCCAATAGCCGTTCGAGCTTGTCTTCGCGGCAGCTGATGCGCATGGGTTCACTCAACTCCATGGTGGGCGCTATCAGGCGATAGACAATGGATTTGGGCACGACGTCAGCAACGCCTACGCGGAACAGGATCTGCGGTTCATCGGGTTGTGCGCGAAGCACGGCTTCCAGCTCATTGCCGATCTGAAACATTTGTTCGGCGTAGGGCAGGGCAAGACGCCCGGCTTCAGTCAGTTCCAGTTGTCGACCGACTCGCTGAAACAGGTCAACGCCCAGTGATTGCTCAAGCAGGCTGATTTGTCCACTGATCGTCTGGGCCGTCAGGTTCAGTTGATCGCAGGCACGCACGATGCTGCCGGTCTTGGCGACCACCCAGAAGTAATGGAGCTGACGATAATTGAGCATGAAATTTCCCGATTCGGTATTTACGAAGTATACCGCTTAAAAATACGAATTTTCCTTATTGTCATATCTCTCTAGGATGCTGGCCTATCGCCGGAGCATCTAGAGCCTCCGGTCTACTGAATCGAGGCCACCTATGATCAAACTTATCTCTGCTGCATTGATTGCGCTGCCGCTGCTGGTGCTAACCGGTTGTGACCAGATTGAAAGTTCTTCCAAGCAGATCTTGAGCACCGCTGCAGATTCTGCGAAAAAGGCTATCGACGATACGCATAAAGCAGCCACCAGCGCATTGGATGATGCTAAACAGGATCTGTCGATGGCGAAGCCTGACTCCGAAAAGAACACTGAAAAAGACAGCAAAGAAATCTAACGTCATCTCAATACTGAAATCAGGGCATCGCACATGGAATATCTGTTAGAACTCGCTTCAAGTCCTGCCGCCTGGGTTGCTTTGGCAACGCTGGTCGTCATGGAAGTGGTATTAGGCATCGATAACCTGATTTTCATCTCCATCCTGACCAACAAGTTACCCGCGCATCAGCAACAAAAGGCCCGCCGTCTGGGTATCGGCATGGCGTTGTTCCTGCGTCTTGGTCTGTTGAGTACGGTTGCGTGGATCGTGCAGTTGACTGAGCCTGTAATCGAAATTCTTGGCCAGGTGTTCTCCTGGAAAGACATGATCCTCATCGCGGGTGGTCTGTTCCTGGTCTGGAAAGCGACGACTGAGATTCACCACAGTGTCGACGTGAAAACCGAAGCCGAGAAGAAGATCGAATCGACCGTGACCCTCAGCATGGCTGCGGCGATCAGTCAGATTCTGGTGCTCGACCTGGTGTTCTCCATCGACAGCATCATTACCGCTGTGGGCATGACCGAGCACTTGCCAATCATGATCATCGCGGTGGTCTCCGCTGTTATCGTGATGCTGGTTGCCGCTGAGCCTTTGGCCAAATTCATCAACGACAACCCTTCGGTTGTGATGCTGGCGCTGGGCTTCCTGATCATGATCGGCATGACGCTCATTGCTGAAGGCTTCGGTGCCCATGTGCCAAAAGGCTACATCTACACCGCCATGGCATTCTCGGCCTTGATCGAAGTGCTGAACCTGTGGTCCCGCCGAGCAAAGATAAGGCGCGAAGCAGGCCAGGCTTCAGAGGTCTGATCGACCCGCAAGCGGTTGAAACGCTACAAAAAAAGGTCGGCGCGGGTTAATCCCGCCCGACCTTTTTCATGTCTGCTGATCTTGTACTGCCATCACTTACCGAGTGGGCTACTCACTGAATCGAAGGTTATTCAGTGCGCAGCTGCGTGTGGGCGGCGCTTTGCAGGCTTGTCTGCCTTGGCCGTCGGTTTCACATTGCGGTAAGGGTGATGATGACGACGAGAAATTCGCATAACGCCCCAGAGCATAGCGGTGGCGACAGCCAGCCAGGCGGCGATCAGCATCACGATTGTCATTTCCAGGCTCATACGTCCTCCGCGGACCATGCTTCTTTGTGCAGTCCTATTAGTCGACAGTCTAGCCCTGCACATGTTTCCGTTAATTGACCAGTGGTCAGCCATCCAGGACTGATTTGTTCTATTGCGGGCGGTCGACTGCATGTTGAGGCTATACCCGACTCACGCCGGGTTCTATTATCGGCACCCTGGCCGGGCCGCAGGTTGCCCGGGGTTTTGAAGTGAGTAGACATGTCGCCGGTTTTTTTCCGATCCCGCGTTGTCGGGCTCAAGCAATGGTCGTTGCTGGCAGCTCTGGTTGTGGCTCTGGCGGGCTGTGCATCGGCACTGCCGCCTGAAATCAAGCGCCTGCCAGATCGAGTGGAGCTTAATAATGTGCCGTTCTTCCGGGGCAACGCCTATCAAAGCGGACCCGGCGCCCTTGCCAGTCTGCTGTCATATCAGCGCGTGCAGATCACTCCGGGCCTGCTGGACAAGCCGCTGCAGCTACCAGGCGGTGAGGCCAGGCTGGCGCAAAGCCTGCCGCAAGTGGCCCGTCAATACGGCTTTCTGGTTTACCCGCTGGACAAGGGGTTAGCGTCATTGCTCACTCAGGTTTCGGCCGGTTTTCCGGTAATGGTGCGTTTTGCCGAGGGTACGGTCTTCACGGAGCCGCGTTACGCTGTGTTGGTCGGCTTCAACCGCAACAAACAGACCGTGCTGCTGCATGCCGGGATGAACCGCCATTTGTCGATGGGCTTCAGCAGCTTCAGCTCTGCCTGGGAAGAGGCGGGCAGTTGGGCAGTGCTGGTCCAGAATCCGCGTCAGTTGCCTGCCAATCTGGACGAGCAGCGTTGGATCAACGCAGCCAATGAATTGGCAAAGGCGGGTCAGGAGCAGGCGGCGGGTGAAGCGCTGAAAACACTTAAAGCACGCTGAAATGAAAACGGCGCTCAGAGAGCGCCGTTTTTTCATACCGTCAAAAGCCCAGCTTATCCCTGAGGCTGTAGTACCAGGCGCCCAATGCCGTCAGCGGCGTGCGCAGCAATTGGCCTCCGGGGAAAGGATAGTGGGGTAGCCCGGCGAAGGCATCGAAACGCTCGGCCTGACCGCGCAACGCTTCGGCCAGCACTTTGCCTGCAAGGTGGGTGTACGTCACACCGTGGCCGCTGCAGCCTTGGGAATAATAGATGTTATCGCCCAGCCGCCCGACCTGAGGCAGACGCGACAGTGTCAGCAGGAAATTGCCGGTCCAGGCGTAGTCGATCTTCACGTCCTTGAGCTGCGGGAAGGCTTTGAGCATGTTCGGCCGGATAATGGCCTCAATGTTGGCGGGATCCCGAGCACCGTACACTACGCCACCACCGAAGATCAGGCGCTTGTCAGCGGACAGGCGATAGTAATCGAGCAGGTAATTGCAATCTTCAACGCAGTAGTCCTGAGGCAACAGGCTGTGGGCCAGTTCATCACTCAGGGGCTCGGTGGTAATCACTTGAGTACCACAGGGCATGGATTTGGCGGCCAGTTCAGGCACCAGATTACCCAAGTACGCGTTACCGGCAACAATCACGAATTTCGCCCGCACTTTGCCTTGCTCGGTATGCACCACCGGATTGGCGCCACGCTCGATGCGCACCGCCGCAGACTGCTCGTAGATGACGCCGCCCAGGGACTCAACGGCAGCCGCTTCTCCAAGCGCCAGATTCAGCGGGTGAATATGCCCGCCTGACATGTCCAGCATGCCGCCGATGTAAGCTTCGCAGCCGACCACTTCGCGAATACGAGGCTGGTCCATCAACTCCAGTTGCGTGTGCCCGTAGCGTTCCCACAAACGTTGTTGAGCTTCCAGATGACCCATTTGCTTACTGGTCAGCGCGGCAAACACGCCGCCGTCTTTAAGGTCGCACGAGATCTGGTACTTGGCGACGCGCTCGCGAATGATCGTCGCGCCCTCAAACGCCATGCGCCCCAGCAGTTGAGCCTGCAGCGGGCCGACCGTGCGCTCGATCACGTCAATGTCACGGCTGTAGCTGTTGACGATCTGCCCGCCGTTGCGTCCGGAAGCTCCAAAACCGACCCTGGCCGCCTCCAGGACCGTTACACGAAACCCTTGCTCCAACAGAAAGAGCGCGCTGGACAACCCGGTATAACCGGCACCGATCACACAAACGTCGGTTTCCACATCGTCCTGCAGCGATGGACGTGGCGGGGCTGCGTTGGCCGATGCTGCGTAATAGGACTGCGGATAAGGAGTGTTCGCCATCCTTCAACCTCCGTTTAATATATTTTACGAATGCGCCGATCCTACCGGAGATCAAATATCTCCACCAGCCAGCCACTAAACAAAGCGGCAAATCGCCACAAACGAAAAATTTCGCATATTCATGGAGTTAGCGCGAAAAAAGGTGTTGACACACATTTCAATATCCGTAGAATGCCGACCCACAGCAGGCGCGTAGCTCAGTTGGTTAGAGCACCACCTTGACATGGTGGGGGTCGCTGGTTCGAGTCCAGTCGCGCCTACCAAACAAAATCCGGTCCTGCTGCCGGTCTAGAAGGGTCCACAGAGATGTGGACCCTTTTTTGTTTCCCGTTTGAAAAATGGATTTGCAAAACTTTTGCAAAACTTTTGCAAAACCCCCACTCAGAACGCCAATTCGGCACCCACCTCGACGTACTCGATTTTCTTCTCGTCGTGCCCCTCCTGATAATGTCTGGTCATCTTCTCGTCCGCGTGCCCCAGCAGTGCCTGAATGTACTCTTGCGGGAATTTTTGCTGCTCGTATAGCCAGGCACCCAAAGCACGGATTTCGTGAAAAGTGGGGCGCTCACCAGCTGCGACATGGTCGTACGCGTGCGCTGCGTCCCTGGCCTTGCTGAATTCCTTTGTCAGGTAGTCAGGCGTCACCGATGTCCAGTGGTCCTTCGCTTCAATCTGCTCGCGCCTGCGGGATCGTGGCTTGTAGTGGATCAGGTAGGGCGAGGCTATCGGCGACCGCAAACACTCCCCGACGACCTCGCGAAGCGCGGCGCCCATGGTTATCTTCAGGTGGATAGGGTTGTCATAGCCCTGTGTTTTCCCGGGCGAGACGGTGAGGGTGTTCTTTTCCATGTCCGCTGCCGTCTTCAACCAGGTGACAATGTCTTCGCGTCGTTGAAGGCTGGCCAGTGCCAAGCGTATCGCTCGTTTTAGCCAAGGCGGCGTGGTATCGGCATCGACAATTGTCATCAGCCCTTCGAGCGTGTGGCGCTGGCGCTTCTTCTCGGCTTCCTTCTTGACCAAGGTCAGTTCGGCGTTGTTGCGCTCGGCCAGACCCTTGGCCACTGCGAAGGCGAATATCTGAACCCAGAGTCCGCGGTGCTTCGTGTAGGCGTTGTTGCTGAAGTTGTCGAGGTATTCAGCCATGGCCAAAACATCCATCTGCCCGATCAGGCGTTCGCCCAGGTCCATCCGGTACCGCTCAAGCTTGAATTCAATTTCCTCCAGGGTGCGCGGTGCGTAGCCCTTGTCCTTCAGCCATTCTTTGGAAAAGCGCTCCAACAGGTTCTTGACTGTCGGCAGCCTGTCGCCGGTAAGCAGGGTGAGCAGGGCGCCGTCATCGACGACCAGCGCCGCCAACTTGAGGTTTGCAGCCCGTGCGAGCTTGATCGCTTCCTCGAGCGGCCGATTGATGCTGGTCATTACGCCTGTGATGGGGTTCCGGTACCGCCAGTATTTACCGTTCGGGTAAAGATTCGGCGGCAGTTTACGATTCAGGAGCGTTCGAGGCCTCGCTGCCATCAGGCCGTCTCCAGCATTTGAGCCAACAGCGGATCAGTCGTGCCCATCACCGCCGCCTGCAGATCGACGAAATACATCCCGCCTTTTACTTCACCAATCACTTCGCCTTCCTCGATCCATCTCTTCAACTGCTGCAAACTCGGCTTGCCGCCGGCGTATCGCAGCTTCCTGTACTCGCCTGCCTCCATGAGGCGCGGCAGCTTGCCCGAAATGTAGGCAATGACTTTGGCCATGATGATGCTCCGCGCCGCTCATGGCGGCAGAAGGGGTTACTCGTCGTCTTCGTCGTCAGCGGTGCGGCCGGTCAGTTCGCGCGCGAAGGCTTCCCACTTGGCCTGCTCTGCTGTGGACATCTCATTCCAATTGGGCGCAATGTCCGACCGAATGATTTCACCGCCTTTAAACACCAAGGTTCCGCAGTTGCTGCCGATGTCTTCATCAGCGAACCGAAGGGTTATTTCTGCGTCTGGATGAAGACTGGAGAGAACCATGAACACCGGCTTTGGGCATGACCAGGCGGTGTCGAACTGGAACACGCCCTGCTCAAGATCAACCAGCTGGTCATAGGCGTTCCACTTTGTGCCCCACCTATCCCGCGTGAAGTCCAGAGTGTGGAAGTGGCCGGTAGTTCGTTTGTTACGCAGCATCTGGACGAATTGCTCGAACTGTTCGTCGCTACACCCTGCGATGCAGGCTTTGCTTCTGCTGTCACGCTGAAGGTGGGCAACCAAGGGGTGTTCATTCAGTGGTGCGCCGGTGATGGCTTCTGCGCAGGTCTCGGCACGGCCGTCGATGCCAGACCAGTCAAACTTGCCGAGGAAGGGAATGACCGTATTGAAGTCGATGCGACCATCTGCATTAAGCAAGGTGGCGAGCACCTCTTTCGGGGCGTCGACTTTGTTGGTGATATGGTTTGGCATGCGCATAGCTCCGCCCGCCGATCACCGGCAGGCCTTGATAGTTGATTGATTCGTATGTGAGGCGTATCGCCGATTAATGCGCGATATATGAGGCGAGCTAGCGTTTCATGAAGGTGATCCAGTGCGTCTTTTCACGCTTGCCGGATTTGTGGCCAAACAACGGTTTCTCATCGGTCAGTGCGAGTAATTCGCTGACCATCACTTGGGTTTCATTCCATTTGAAGATCAGAATCCCTTCCGGCTCCAGCACCCGGAAACACTCGGCGAACCCCTGTCGAATATCCTCGCGCCAGTCGCTTGTCAGAATCCCGTACTTGGCTCGGAGCCAGCTATCCTGACCGGCGCGCGTAAGGTGCGGTGGATCGAAAACGACCATGCAGAACGTGGAGGCCTCAAACGGCAATTTCCTGAAATCCATCAGAACGTCGGGCTCGACCTTCAGCACGCGACCATCGCAGAGCAGATGCTCTTCATCGCGGATGTCACCGAACAGTGCGCGCTGGTCCTGCTTGTCGAACCACATCATTCGGCTGGCGCTGCACGGATCAAGGACTTTGGCGGTGGCGTTCATCAACAATCTCCCCAGCCCATCCCCTGAATGTATTCGTTCTGAATCACAGTTTCGTCCGGTGTTTGAGTGATCTCGACGGATGAGTCTCCGAAATAGCCTAGCGCTGCCTGGGCGCGCTCAAGCGAAAGTGTGGCATGCCGGATTTGCCACTGCTTGCGCTGCTTGTACGAATTCAAGGCCCGCTCTTTGTTCGGATAGGCAAAGCACTTCGAGCCAAAATACTGCTCTTTCAGCACGCGCCTGCGAACACGCTTCAGAGTGGCGGGCGTCCAGCTGCACTGGTGCCCGAGGACGTAGTGGGTGTAGTCATACTCGCTAACCAGGTACCAGCATTTTTCTGTTTCGGCATACGCGACCCATTTTTGCGCCGAGACCGTAAGGCCTTCTGGTCCGATTGAGTCGACGTAGCGGAAATGGTCGGGGCCAGGTCTTATGTTTTCTGCGGGCATGACTTCGTCCTTACCGCTACAGCGGCTGACTGTGAATGGGTTAACGAATTTGTGGGCGGTGGGCTGAGAGTTGGCGTCTTCGCTGACGCTTTAGGGTTTTTGCTGATCGCTCAGATCGTTCTCGGCATCTAGACAGCGGCGGCATTTCCCGCAAGCGGTACCCAGCAGGGCTGAGCCTTTGCAAAGACGCTCACCGGCCAGCGCGGCCGAGGGTTCGGGCTCTCCACATTTGACGCAGTAAGTGCCATATGTGAACTCGTTGTAATCGTGCGCGCATGGCTTTTTTGGTGCGGGAGGCGCCAAGAGCGGGTCGATCTGCTTCAGGCATTCTTGAGCATCAAGGCAATAGGCAGGATCAAAACCCCCAGCCAGCCAGATAACTTTTTGGCACGCATCCAGATCGCGATGGATCTTCGTCAGCAATGCTCGGGAAATCACAACGTTGTCGGAGGTCATACAGCCTCCTGAGGATAGGTGTGCTGACCCTTTGCACCCTGTAGCGCATCGATGCCAGCTTGTTGAATGGCGCGAGCGAGCAGCATTGCTTCCTGCGGCGTTACGCTGGCGGGCAGGCTGTCGAACACGATCAGGTTTTGTTTGTGGGCGTGGACGACTGTCAGAGGCTTGAGCATCATTCTTCTCCCGCGTAGGTGCGCCACGGCACTTTGTTTCCTTTGACCAGAAATCCCCACGTGCCCTGGTATGGTCCGGAGATGAAGAGGGTGTAGACGCCGCCTTCGCTGACTTCGTCGATCCGGTGGTATTCACCGAAGCTGAGTTGCGCCGTGTCGCCCGGGCGGCGGGTGATGTATTCGGTTGCTTCGAAAGGTGCATCGAGGGAACCACCCAGCGCCGAAGCATTCAGCAGCATCGTTTGTAGCGCCGGATCATCTGAAGTCAGCAGGCGCTGTTCCGTGTAGCTGCCCCGCAAGATGATCGTTCGTGCATTCCAGGGGTGGTCGTGCAGATCGCGGTCGGCGTCGGCGCGCAGTATGTGGTGGACACGTACCGACCACGGGCACCACCAGAGCCGCGACCTGTGACTGTCGCGGTCGTAGGGGTTGAACAGCCACCAACGGCCCATGTAAATCTCCGTGCCGTCCTTGGACTGGATATGCAAATACGGCGTGCGCTTGGCGCGGGCGATCAGCCAGGCTGCAACGGCAGGGCGGGAAAGTAGCTTGGCGATCAGGCGCCAGAAGAGATTGATCATGCTGCCTCCAACATAGCTTCGATGATTCGCTGGCCAGCGAGGGGCGGCACAGCGTTCCCGGCCATGTGCATGGTCAGGCGGTGGTTGTCCGGGCGCTTCGTGTCAGGCGGGAACGACATGGCGGCAAGCGCCTCGTTGGCTGACAGCATTCGCATTTCATCGCCGCGCACCAACGCCCAGCGATCAAGCGTTGTGATGGTGCCGATTGGTCGTTCTAGGCTGCGGCCGGTGAGCCCAGAACCAGAGCCGTAATACGGCATGATGAATCGCTCGCCGAATCGTGCGCGGCCATTCTTCACGCGGGTTAGGGTTGATTCGGCCCGGCCAGGCTTGACGATCTGGCTCCACTTGCCGGAATCGAAGTCGATGAATGATGACGCCGGTACATGCTGGCGCTGGTGCAGCTGCAGGTTTAACGGGGCCTTGCTGCGCGTGCAGACGAGGAACAGGCGAACGCGGTGCTGCGGCACGCCAAGGTCGGCGCAATCCACGACGTGTGGCGCGATCATGTAGCCCAGCGCTGACATGGCCTGCGACCACGCCGGGTATAAGGCCCAGTCGCTGAACTCCTCGACGTTCTCGACCAGCACCACTTCAGGCCGGTGGTACTCGGCAGCCGAAACAACGGCCCATGCCGTGGAACGTGAAGCGTCGTGCTGCGCATTACCAGAAACTTTGCCGCGAGCCTTCGAATGACCCTGGCAGCATGGGGAGGCGAGCATCACGTCGTGCGCGGGCACCTTCGACCAATCAGCTTGGTGCAGGTCTTGGCAAATATGGATCGCTTCGGGGTGGTTGGCGCTGTGCCACTCAACTGCGGCCGGGGAGTGATTGGCGGCCCAAAGGATGTTCAATCCGGCGTTGCGGCCACCTGTGGACCATCCGCCCATACCGGCGAACAAATCAATTGCTGTGAGCATGGGATGCCTTCTTGTATGGCTTCGTGAGATTATGAAAAAAAGGAGTGGTCCGAATGACAGATAGAAAAAACAAATTTGTAGCTGTAATTGTTAGTTTCTGGTTCTTATCTTTAATGGCTATATTTATTTCGTTGGCTGTCGCGATTACCCTTTATCGGTCTAAGTTTGGTGGGATCCTGTCTCCTAACTCTACCGATTGGTCTAATTTTGGAAGCTACGTAGGTGGTGTGTTCGGTCCGTTGGTGTCTTTCGTTACGCTGCTTGCGGTGCTGAAAACCGTGTATATGCAGAGAGAACTGCTAGACAATCAAGCTGAAGAATTTGTCAGAATGAACACGTTACAACAGCAAACGTTCGATGCGAGCTTGCATCAAATGACAGGTGCAGCGGCCGATGCCAGAAAACTACAGGTTAGCGCCGCTCAGGACACTGCAATCAAGGTTATCGACCAACATCTTTCTATAATTGATAGAGCACTTTCTTCAAATAATGAACTTACGTATAAACTGGTGGATAGGCATGATGTGCCAAAAACTCCGGCGTCACAAAAATTACTTAATGAGATGTTTGAGAAAGCGTTAATCGATAAAAAATCAGCTCTCGTAAAGATTCAGAAACTAGCTGATCTCTCAACGTTGATTGGGGTTTCGGATTATCGAACGACTGATCAAGTTCGGAAGGTGTTGCTTACTCATCTCGACGAGATTTTGAAAAAGCCTGAGACAGACGAGTTTGAAAAGTCATGATTAGTGAGGGCACCTCGCGATGCCCTGTATAGTTGTCAAGCTTATAGCGTGAGAGGCTAAATCAGTTAGGGTTGAAATTGCCCAGCGCAAGCTGGGCCGCTTCGCCGATCTGAGCGTCCAGCACAGACTTGAACTCCTGCGCGATTTCTTCTCGCTGGACCTCTTCACCGACCCAGCGCAGTTTCAACGCTGGCTGAGCACCGCTGGTGATGACGGAGATACGCAGGATGATCTCGCGCACCGACAGCCCTTCGAACGGCACCACCGAGAAGATCAGCGACGTGGGCAGGGTTTCTTTGCTGGTTGCCTCGATGGCATCCATTGCGCTGCGGCTGGCGCGGGTCTCGCTGACGGTGTGATCGCTTTCCGAGGTCGCTTTAACCGAGATGGTGCGTACCGCCGCGATGGCTTTGACCAGGCTGATGTCCTTATTGTCAGCACCAACCGCTGTCAGCGTGCTGTGCCAGTCCTCGATCCAGTCGCTCATGTCCTTCTGGGACATTGCGCGGCCGTTGATTGCTTGCACTGCCTGGTAACCGGCGGTGGCCTTGAGCTTCAACACCGCGCGGTCATCGGCGTGGCCTGGCGCGAGCACGTCGCCGAGGTTGAACAGCACGGCGCAGGTCATTTCGTCCTGGTTGATGAAGCCCTGGGCGTCGGCGACGTTGCGGTCGATAACGTACTTGCTGAAATCCACCAGAGAGTTGGTGGAGAAGGTGCCACGGAAGCGGCTGCGCCCCGCGCCGAACTGTTCCAGGTCGAACACTTTCGCGCCCGCTGGCAGCACCACGACGGGGTTGTTCGTATCCAGCGCTTTTGCGGTGGCGATCATCGCGTTATCGGTGATCAGTTGAATTGCTTCTGCAGTAAGGGACATATTTCAGGTCTCTGTAGGGAAGGGGTAGAGCGGGGGATCAGGTGCGGCGCGGGATCGGAGCTTCGTCCCGGGTGAACATCTGGTCGTGCTTTTCGGCGAACAGCGAGATTTTGCCGCCGCTGCCAACGTGCATCGGCGTGTCGAGGCTGGTGTTCTCGCTACGGGTACCGCGCTTGGTCGGCACCTTGTAGTCGAGCTTGTGCTTGATCTTCACCTGGGCGGATTCGCCGATCTGGGAGAAATCCAGGGTGATGACCAGCTTCCCGGCCTTGCCATGGTCAACGACACCGGCGGCAACTTCGGAAAGGGCGTGACCGATCTGGCTGGCGAAGGCGCCGCCGTTCAGTTCTTCGAGAAATTCGGCGGTGTCAGTTGCTGTGGACATGGGCGGTTCTCCGGGTGGGCCTTTAGCCCGCTGGGTGGGATGGTCAGTTGAAGTGGTCGGCGACGCTGGTTGGCGCGAGATTGCATACGCCTCACGGGCGCACCTGGCGCTGCGGGAAATCAATCGCGAATTCGTGTATCAGCCGCTTCAACAGCGTGTTGCTGATTTCCAGATCCTTGAAGGCTGCGGTCTGAGAAAGGCCACGGTCCCGCGCATCTTTGATACGGACGACGTTGAGCGCGTCCGCTATTGGGTCAGGCTTGCGAGTGACGGTAATTTCGTTCGCGTTGAGCCTGATGAACTTGAATCCGCCTTCCTCGGCGATGCGGTTGAGCACGTATCCGCTCAGGCCGGTTTCTTCGTGGATTCGAACACGGGGGAGCGTCTGCGCCAGGTGCTTTACCCGGGCTTTGACCTCTTCGCTGACCCGCACGCCGGAGGCACCTGTTCGGGGTTTCGGCTTGGAGGGGATCGTGTCACCGCGCACGGGCGGCGCGGCGTTGCGGCCATAAGGCTTTGCCTTGGCTTCTGGCTTCGGTCTCTGTACGAAGCCTTGCAAGGTGCTCACCGTGCCGCCTCGGGCCAGAAAGCTATCCATGGCTGCGGCCAGCTCCGCCGATATCGCTGTGTTTCGCTGAACCCCGCTCAGCTCCATGCTGATCATGGATGCGCACCGAAGAAGGCGAACACGCCAATGATCACGGCTAGCGTGGCAGTCCAGTAGAGCATCAAGGTGCCGAAGTCCGCCGGGGGCTTAGGTTGCTGGTCCGCTACCGGCGCCTGCTCGCAACGCTTGGCGAACCGCACGGCCTTGTCGATGCCGGTGCACATTGCCTTAGTGCGGTCGCTGGCGCGGTCCACGATGCTGAATTCGCCGTTGCCGCAGGGAGCCACGTTGAAGCGCGGCGCCGATGCTGGATTGATGCGCCCGACCTTGTCGTAGAACTCAGCGGTTGAGAGCGTGCAGCGCTGGCGCAGGCCTTCGAGGATCGCGCGGTTCTGGCTGATCGTCTGATTCATTTGATTCTCCAAGACCGCATTGGCCAGATGCCAGGCACGGGTGACCAAACCCAGCCGTGAGACTGGCCTGGCATCTGCCGATGCGGTCGTAATGGTTGGGGGAGGGTGATGCAGGGGGCCGCTTGCGCGGTGTGTACTCGTCCGCATCGGGGTGTGATCTGTAAGCCATGGCCTTACTCACCTGTTTCAGTCGAGGTGAATTACGGACAAGCCAACCTCGACCACTCGCAGATCACACCCCGATGCGTTCTCGTTGAGAGATCGGGCAATTAACGTCAGGCTGACGTGGCGCTGGTTGTTCAGTCGCTGCTGGAACTGGAAGAGCTGCTGCTATCGCTCGATGAACAGCTCGAACTGTCGCTGCTACTTGAACTGCTGCTGTAGCTGTCACCGCTGCAGTACCCGCTACAGTGCGAGCGTGACGGTGTGTCGTCGCTTGCGCTGTAAATGGCTTGGCTGGTCGGGTTCAGTGGGTGCAGGGGGTTGGTGTAGATGTCATCACGATTAGGCTGGCTGACCGTTGACGGCCTGATGCTTTCGCTTCGGGCTGCTGGCCGGGGATTGCTGACCGCCCCTAGGGGTGACCTTGCTGGCGGCGCCGCACGCGCGGCAGGGATTACTGCTGGTGGCTTGCGGCCGAACAGCCTGGACAAGAACTTGAACATGTCATCACCTTCGACGGTTGGTGGGGGCTTTCCCGAGGCAGCCTGTTGCCAAGCTGCATAAGTGAAAGGCTCAGCCGTACAATTCCAACGCTTCGACGCGTCGAGCAGGGCGCATATCAGTCATGCGCCTTTCGCTCGACCGACGTTCCCGTCTCATCGGCTGGTCATCGATCATTGCGTGTATGGCGATCACGGCAGCCAGCACTACGCAAACTGGCGAGATGATCCGCCGCCGCATACATTCCGCGACCATCGCCGTCTGGCGATTCACTCCAAGCTTGAACATGGCGTTCGACAAACGCTTAACTACGGTGCCCGGCGCAACGCCGAACATCCTGGCGATCTCTTTTGCAGTCATGCCCTGGGCAACCGAGAGAACGAACTGAAGCTCTCGCGGTGCCAGCCCTTGCCCTAAATTTCCTTTCCACCCGCCGTAAGTGATTGTCGAATCCATCGTGCTGCTCCTGTTGGTACTCCTGGTTAACTTCCCGAATGCCCCTGTTGCCAAGGGCATGCAGTGAAATGTTCCAGTGCTGCGCGGCAAACCTTGCGTGCCGAATTACCGGTCACGGAAGCAGGCCGTGTTGCGTGTTGTTCCCTGATCGCAATCAGGGTCTGTCTTCAGGCTGTTAAAGAGCGGTGAGGCCGATGGCCTGCATCGCAGGGTGTGTCGCTGCGATGGATGTAGTTAACCATCGGTTTATTTACACGTCAATACCGATGGTTAATTTAATTTAGATACCCATGAGTTATGCTTTTGCCATTACTGGATGGATGTACAGCTAAGGATGTCGGATGGCCAAGCAGATGAAGTCGGCGCAACGGGAGCGCCAGGAGATGTCAGCCGTCGAAAAGCTAGGACTGCGCGTGTCATCAATGATCAACTCTCCGCGCGCTCAAGACAGGTGCTCAGCCTTGATTCACCGCCTAGATACGGACCGGGATGCGGAGTGGGAGGAGGTCATGGGACGGATATCCGAAACGGACGGGGTGAGCATGATCTTTCAGGATGACGGCGGGGTGCTGTTGGAATGGGAAGCGCCTAGCGATGAGCACCGGGTGGTCGAGGTGGGGGAGGTGGAGCCAGTGGAAGAGGAGCCTGCACCTTTCTGACAGGCATAAAAAGCCCGGCGCTTGGCCGGGTCGCACTCAAGCGCCAAAGCAGAATTAGTGGCAGAATTTATGTTCGCCAATTCAAGCTTACGGCAGTCGGAGCTCAAGATGTCTAACGGAAAAGATACTGGGGACGTAACGGGCGATAGCTCGGTCATGTTTGCTGATGAGGGCGTGGAGGTCAGCCTGAGATTTGAATCGGATGATCAAGCGATCTGGGCGACCGGCCAGAACATCGCAGAGCTATTCGGCATTGATTACTCGAACGCAAAAAAACACATAAAAAACGTCTATGCCGACCAAGAACTGATCGAATCGGCAACTATGGCAAAATTTGCCATAGTTCAGATTGAAGGCGGAAGGGAAGTCGTGCGGTCGGATACGGCCCACTACAACCTCGATATGATCATATCCGTTGGATACAGAGTTAACGCCAGGAGAGCCGTGAGGTTCCGCCAGTGGGCTACTCAAACCCTCAAGACTTACATCGAGCAGGGTTATGTAATCAACGAGAAGGCTCTGCGCGAGTCTCCTGACAAACTCAACAAACTGGCAGCAGCGGTTCGAGCGCTACGTTCTGAAGAAAAGCAGGTTTACGCGAAGGTCCGGGAATGCTTCAGAATCTGCGCATCTGATTACGACCCTGGATCAAAAGAGGTCAGAAGCTTTTACGCCTTGCTACAAGATAAATTTCATCACGCCGTCACTGGCATGACCAGCTCGAAGCTTATTCTTGACCGCGCCAACCACCACTCGAACAATATGGGGATGCAGACAGTAAAGGGCGCATCTCCAACTATCGAAGAGGCGAAGACCGGCAAGAACTACCTGAACAACGAAGAGCTATACCGGCTGCATTTGCTCTCAGAGCAATTCATGCTCTACGCCGAAAGCACAGCCCTCACCAAGCGGCCAATGACAATGAGCTCACTACACGGCAAGCTCGATGCGCTGCTCATATTCAACGACTACCCGGTGTTCAGCGGGTACGAAGACTACATCAAAGAAGAAGCTCTAAGCCATGCTCGTCAAGAGCTTGGGCTGTATAAAAAGCGTCAAAAGATCGAATCTCTCGGCTACAAATACGACGAGGATGCTTTGGCGGCTGGCGAGTACGACGAGCTACTTATCGACGCATAGGAGGTGGTGGGAGGAGTACCGCGCGCTACCCCTCCCAACTAACCCGCGCTACCTACCCAACCCGTTCCCGCACGATCCGCCCATCCCGCACCTCATCCGCATAAGTCCTGAGCGCATCAATGTGCTTATGGAGCGCCACGAGCCTTCCTGTCGCCGCCAGTAACGCAGCATCGCCACGGGCCTGAGATTCACGAAACAGATCGTGAGCCGCATCGTCTAGGGCAGAGGCGGCATCGAGTAATCCGCGCCGCAGAAGCCGATTAGGTTTGTTCAGACTCATGATTGCTCCCGTAGGCGGCATCACTACAGGCCGTTAAGCCTTCCGCGCATTCCAGATCATCAGAACCTTGGCGTGAACAGTCACATCCTCAATCCGCGCCTCTTGGTCCCTGATATTTGGATTGTCGGACACTAGCAAAAACCGCTCAGAATCCAGCACCTGGATTCGCTTGATGTACAGGTGCTCATGCCAGGTGAGTACATATATAGCTTCGCCAGCGAATTCGTTTACTCCCTTATCGACGATGAGCGGGTCTTTGTCGTTAATCGTGCCTTCCATGCTTTGACCCCAGCCAGTGATCATGGCCAGCGAGTGAGGGGAGGTGTACGAGATGTTTTTTTCGCGCAGCACGTCTTCGTGAATGATGAGATTTCGAACGACTTCGTTGTAGTCGCTTGGCACTTGGCCGTGACCCATCGAGGCCCGGACATCGTACTGGCGAATCACGATCTCGCCCGCGCGCGCCTTCAGGCCCGAAAAATCCGCCTGAATAACCTTGCCTTGTGCTTCGCTGGCCGCGGAGAGCGCCGCCGCCGCGATCTTCTCTTGCGCATCGGCATCGAGATTCTTACCCGCATGCTTGCGGATCATCTCCATCACCTTCTCGGCTGCACTCGCCCCGCCAATTGCCGCGGCCTTTACAGGCGCACTGGTTAGCGACGCTATTTCGTCAGCCAGGCGCGGGCTGAATGCCGCGACAGGTTCATCAAGCATGCGAGCAAGCACCGCGGCGAACTTGGTGTTCAGAGGATTGATGCCCTTGAAGTACAGGTTCACTGCCGCCGGCGTCATCCCCGCCTCATCGGCGATTTTCTTTTGACTGAGCTTTAGCTCGTTCTTCTTCGAGAGGAACAGGTCGTGCGCGGCTGCGCATTCGGCGATCAGCTCGGGCGGGAGGATTCGTTTTTTGGTCATGGCGCAAATTTAAACCAATGGTTAAAAATAAGAAGAAACCATCGGTATTGATTAAAAATTAACAGATGGTTAATATCGGCCTCATCTATATGAGAGGCACGACCATGAATGAGACTTCCCTCGACAAGTTCGTGACTGACAAAGGGCAGTCCGAAGCCGCACGGCTTCTTCGGGTCACGGCCCCAGCCATTCACAAAGCCTTAACCGCAAAACGGGATATCCGCGTTCTTCAGCTTCCGGATGGAAGCTTTCAGGCCCAGGAGCTTCGCCCGTTTCCATCGCAAAAATCAGCTGCGTAGTCATCAACACTCATCTCCGATCCATGGCCCGAATTATCGGGCACGTGGGCGATAGCGAGTAGTACAGCGGATTAGCTGGTGTTTCATCCAGTACCGAATTTCAGGCACAAAAAAGCCGGTGGCTAGACCGGCTTCTTCAACAACACTTTGTGAGGTCGATTATGCACACCATATCCACCCCGATCAATAGCAGGGCTGATTCGTCAGCTTTGCACCAAGCGTCAAATCTGACGCGTCAGGTGATGTCGTCGCGAGAGATCGCCGAACTGACCGATAAGCGCCACGCAAATGTGAAGCGCGATGTAATCGCCATGGTTCAAGACCTCAAGGGAGATGTGCTCAGTTTTGAGCACATCTATTTGGACGGTCAGAACAGGCAACAGATCGAATACCTGCTTGACCGCGAGCATACCGATTGCCTGCTCACCGGCTACAGCGCCGGTCTACGCATGAAGGTCATTCGGCGCTGGCACGAAGTCGAAGGCCGTGTGATCGGCCAATTCCAGATTCCCGCGTCGTTCTCCGAAGCGCTGCGCCTTGCCGCTGCCCAGGCTGAACAGAATCAGCAATTGCAGGATGTCATCCAGCGGCAAGCGCCCAAGGTGGCGGCGATCCAGCGCCTAGCTGGCGCCGGCGGGGCGATCTGCATCACCGACGCCGCCAAGCAGCTGCAAATCCGTCCTGCGCAACTGTTCGCCTGGCTCCAACAGAACCGGTGGATCTACCGCCGTGGGGGTTCTACCCGCTGGATCGCCATGGAGCCACGCATTCAAGCAGGGCTTCTGATTCACAAAGTCACCTCTCTGCGGCCAGATCAGGAATCGGGTCTAGAGCGCGTCGCGTTTCAACCTCTCGTAACCCCGAAAGGCCTTGTTGTGTTGGCCGAAAAGAATATTGGAGCTGCACTGTGAGTGTTCAAGCTATGGCCTGGGCGCTTCAGATCGCCAAGACCGAACTTTCTGACCCTACTGCTCGCCACGTACTGCTTTGCCTGGGTAACTACGCCAGTGCAGACGGGCGCGGCGCTTATCCCTCGGCTAGAACTCTGGCTGAAGACACGTGCCTCGCCGAGCGCACCATTCGCTACAAACTGGATGCTCTCGAAGCAGGTGGATTCATCGTTCGCGGCAATCAGGCGCTGGCTGCTGTTTACATCGAGCGCCATGACCGCCGCCCAGTAGTTTATGACCTCCAACTAGTCCGGGGTGCAAATGCTGCACCCCGTTCAAAGCGGGGTGCAGATGACGGCACGGGGTGCAACTCAGAACAGAACGGGGTGCATCCTGAGACAGAACGGGGTGCACCAGCTGCACCCAATACATCATCTAACCATCAGGGAACCGAAGAGCAGCTGCAGCACGATTTGGATTCCGAGATTGAACGGCAAGACCAAGCCGCCGCGAATTGCTCAACCCCTGATCGCCGCTTTGCAATGTTCGCTACCTGGGAGCCCGACGCAAAGTCCCTGGCTGACCAAGTCGCAATCGCTGGCCTGCCCGTTGGTTGTGTTCCGGACGAAGCCGTTCGCAAGTTCAAGGGATTCTTCGTTGCCAAGCCCAACACCTTCGACTCGCCTGCTGGCTGGTGCTACCGGCTTGTCGGTTGGGTGAAGCGCGAGCGGGTGAAAGCGGCCGGGAAGGGTCAGGAGCCTGATTTTGACGACACCGCCTGGGGCGATGATTTGGGGGGCTTGTGATGAAATCTGCAACGAGCATGCTGCAAACCTTGCCGAACCTTCCGCCGAGTGAAATCGCGCCGCTCAAGGCCGACGCCGGTACTGTTCAGGTGATCAATGCTCTGTTTCGCGAGCTGATGGCGATCTTCCCTGCGTGGAAGCAGGCGTGGCCTGATCAGGAGGCCATCAGCGCTGCCAAGGTCACTTGGACCAAGGCGTTCATGGCCGAGAAAATCACCAGAATCGAGCAGATCCGCTTCGGGATCGAGCAGTGCCGCAAGCTCGGCACCGACTTCGCGCCCAGCGTTGGCAGGTTCATCGGCATGTGCCAGCCCACGCCGGAAATGCTGGGTATTCCGCCCTTGGCCGCTGCTCACCGCGAGGCATGCCGCAACGCCCACCCCGCCATGGCAGGGAAGGGCAATTGGTCTCACGACGCGGTATGGCACGCGGCCAAGGAATGCGGATTCCAGAACCTGAACCGGCTGGAAACGTCGCTTAGCCTGAAGCTGTTCGACCGCAATTACACGATCACCATCCGCCGCATGATCGCTGGTGAGCCGTTGCAGAAGATGCCGCTGGCTTTGCCTGAGCGTGCCCAAGGTCGCACCACTCCGGAAGTAGGCAACAAAGCCTTGGCAGAACTGCGCGCCCGCCGCGCTGGGACTTCCGTATGACTCCCAAGCAGCGCTTTACCGTCGAAACCCTCCAAGCCTGCGGTTTTCGGATCGTCGAAAAAAGCAGCGATATCGTCCGGCTCAGTAAAGGGGCAGACAACCGCCTCGTTCGTGCTGACGGCGCCCAAAAGCGGGCCAACCACAAGGAGCTAACTGCATGAGCGCCCTCGAAAAGCAGGTATCTGGCGATCACTACAAGTCCCTGAAGATTCAGCCCATTGAGTTCATCCACGCCAATGGCATTCCGTTCGCTGAAGGCAGCGTCATCAAGTACGTGACGCGGTGGCGCGACAAGGGCGGGCTGGCGGATCTGGAGAAGGCCAAGCACTTCCTTGAGCTGCTGATCGAGCTGGAAAAGAAGCAACTGGAGGTGTTGCAGTGAAGGGCCGCACGGTAACGGCCCAGCAGAAGCACTGGCACGACATGCTGGTTCAGTCGATTGGTTGCGTTGCATGCCGCGTGGGTCAGGACATCCACAACGACCAGTGCAGCATCCACCACGTCGATGGTCGGACCAAGCCGCATGCGCACTGGTACGTGTTGCCTTTGTGCGCCGGACACCACCAGCATGGTTGCGGTGCTGCAGGGTTCCCCGGATACGCGGTGCACGGGCAAAAGGTCCAATTCGAAGAGGCGTATGGCAAGCAGTCGGAGCTGCTGAGCTTCTGCGCTCAGTTCCTGGCTGAATCGGGTCAGGATGTTCCGGCAGGTTTCTTGGCCTGGCTCGACGGCCCGGATGTGGAAGCATGAAGCCCGCATCTATGTCGCTCTTCAAGCCGGCCCACACCCGGGCCAAATCCATTGATCGCGAAGGTCTGGAGCAGGCCGCGCTCATGAAAGAGCTCAGCCTTCGCTATCCCGCGGTTGCCGAACTGATATTCCATGTCCCGAACGGTGGCCACCGTCACAAGCTGGTTGCCATGAAGCTGAAAGAGCAGGGCGTGAAGGCAGGCGTTCCTGATCTGGTGCTGCCGATGGCTCGCGGCGGCTTCTTCGGACTGTACATCGAGTTCAAAGCCACTGCGCCGAATGATGCAGCGGTCTCTGCCAGCCAGCACGCCTGGATCCGCAAGCTGAGCGACCAGGGCTATCTGGCGATTGTTTGTCGTGGTCACTTCGATGCGATGGAGCAAATCCGGGCCTATCTCCGACTTCCTCAAACTACGGCGGCCGCATGACCCAGACCTTGCTGACTTCATTCTCAGATGCCGAAATCCGTCGTCAGGCTGCAAACGCAGATATCCGGGACATGCGCGATGCTCGCTACCCGGGGGTGTATTTCCGCTTTCATCAGAATCGTGAGCGCGGAACGTGGCATCTTGTGAGCGGCGGCAAGTGGGAAAAAATCGCAGGCTTTCCTGAGTTGCCGGTCAAGGGCCTGATCAGCGCATTGCCGAAGATTCGCGAACGGCTGGCGGCTGATCCTAAAGCGTCTGCTGCTGCCGGTACCCTGGAGACCGTTGGCCAGCTGCTGGACTGGTTCATGACCCGGCAATCGACTGAGCGGAGCCTCTCGGCAAAACGTCGGGCCACCAATACATCGATTATCACATGCCACCTCAAGCCACGCCTGTCTGAACTGCTGATTGATGATGTCGATCGGTCAGCCTTGGACAAGCTGGTGATGTGGCCGATGCAGGCTGAAATGTCGCTGTCCTATGTCCGGTTGATGTGGGGCGTGCTGGTCGTCGCGTTTCGACAAGCCGAGAAGCTGCGCCTGATCGCCAAGAACCCCATCGCCGGGTTCAAGTTCACCGACTTCACCAAGGCTCGCATCCTGCCTAAGCCGTCCCGTTTGCGCGCGGTGCAGTTGGAAGAGGTGATCGCCGAGCTGGCTGCCGACTTCGACCGAAACCCACAGGACTCCATGCTAGCGCTGATGATGCTCTGCCATGGCACCCGCGCCGGAGAGACAAGGCAGGCCCGCTGGGTGAACTTGACGTTGGGTGAGCAGGGTGAGTGGTTCATTCCTGCCGAGAACACCAAAACCCGATGCGAGCATCGACTGCCGCTGACCCACCAGGTGTGCGCGCTGCTGGAGCGGTACCGGGATTGGCAGTCGTCGAAGGGCTACAAGGGTGCCTACATGTTCCCGGCTCGCAACCGTGGGCCGATCAGCGACAGCCAGGCCTGTGCAGTATTCGCCCGATTGGGCAAAGGCGAGTGGACCAGCCATGACCTTCGCAAGGTAGCCCGCACCGGTTGGACCGACCTCGGTGTCGACTTCCTCATCGGGGAAATGCTGGTGAATCACACGATGACCCGGAACGTGCAGACGTACATCCATACCTCGGCGGAACTGTTGAAGCGCGAGGCGTTGAACAAGTGGCATGAGTGGCTAGACGGGAAGGGCTTCGCCCTGATTCACCGCTCGACCATGGCTAGAAACGTAAATTCGCAGAATGCCGCCGAAGCCAAGCTAGGCGCGGCCTCTAGCCAATCCGCGAATCCATAAAAGGCGAGGTTTAAAAACGATGCGTTCGGGCAAGATTCTGCTGATCGACCACTCGCTCGCCGCTATATGGAGGGATCATTTCAGGTCGCCTGGGATTGTCGTAAGGCCTGCACAATCTTGGGATGACTGGGGAGATCAGCTGATACGGGAGCGGGCCGCGGTCATCGCGTCGAAGATCAATCGGCCGTGGCTGCGCCAGAAGAAAGGGCGGGGTGTTCGATGAAGAAGAGCCATGGCCCAGCCTTTCGAAAGGTAATGAAACCGCTCCGGGGCTGCTACGACTGTCGCGGCAGCGGTCTTCGCATGGGCATGTTCCATCAATTGGAATGCGCCACCTGTAACGCGTCGGGCTGGGTCTGCGCCGAAACGGGCGAGGCGCTGCCTCTGGCTGACCTGGTGCTGCAACTGGGCATGAAGCTTCGGGCCGTGGAGCGCGAACTGGCTTTGGCCGCTCAGCAGTCAGGCCCGCAGCAGCAATACGAACAGAACAACCGCCGCGGCGCCGGCGGATCGAATTACACAGGGGATTAAGCGATGGGCATCTATAAAGACGTGATGGGCACCCTGGTACGTGTACTGGCCGCCGACAACATCGACAACAGCACCAAGCAGAGCTGGCAGAAGCTGATCGATGCTGATCTGCGCCAGGGTGGCAACGGCAGTTCGATCTCTGTCCGAGACAAATTCGATTACGACTGCTGCCTGTATGCGCTGCTGCATCGTGAGCTGGCCCCGGCCCAATGGGATGTGCTGGTGGCCAAGTATTCAACGCACAAGGCGAACAAGGTGGCCTCAATTGGTCGTCTCGCTAGCCGCATCACATCACCGGCGCCGCAACTCTTCCTTTATAAGGCGCTGACTGCATGGGCAATCCCGCAGCTCAAAGGGGTCAAGACCGGGAAGCGTTCCACAGACATGATCGTGTTGCCTGCTGAGTTCTACGACATGAACACATGGGATCCAGCTGCATCCCCGGAGCGCACCCGCCGGGGCTGGAGGGCTGGCATTCACAAGCGCCTTGAGTCGCTTGAAGAGGCGGCCGTGATTCACGCCACCGAGCTTTTCGACCTTGAACAGATATTCCTCGACGCAGCTTGACGGATTGGCCGGTTGGCCGTAAATTCACCCCATCATGTCGATCTTGCGCGTTATGAGAGACGACCCAAAGAGCCCAGCCACCGAGCTGGGCTTTTTTGTTCCTGCGATTTGTTGTTGACCATAGCCAGGGTGGACCTTCGGGTGGGCCTGGACACCGATTAGCCGGTAGTGCGGTGTTACGAGAAAACACCGGCAGTCGTCGTGCCCTTGCTCCATCGACGGGGTAGCGCTGACGGACTGATGGAAAGACATCACAACTATTTCGAGCCTCGGCATTTGCCGGGGCTTTTTCGTTTTCGGCTCCACCACACCCATTGCGCCAAGCTGGGAGTGCTGTTGGGGCCGATCTAAATCACTCCCCGAAAGGGAGGACACCGGATGCCAAACATGCCTGAAAAGCCAGATACATGGGCTGCGCTCTGGGTTGCCCTTTCGAACCCACTCTGGCAGGGCGCGATCATGGCGATCCTCATCTCATGTTTGCGCATCCTGTACGACGCCAAAGAAACCAGTAAGCGCCGGATGATCTTCGAGGCGCTTATCTGTGGTGGCTTGTCGCTGTCGGCCAGTAGCGTAATTGAGTGGATGGAGTGGCCTTCTAACCTGTCAGTCGCTGCTGGTGGTGCCATTGGCTTTCTCGGTGTGACAGCCATCCGCGAACTGGTCACCCGCTTCATTGGCCGCAAGGTGGATTCGGTATGAAAGCTTTTGCCGTTGCACTCATCGTTGCTCTGGTCGCCTTCCTGCTGATCGGTTTTCAGCAGTACCGATACCTTGGGTTGGAAGGCACGCTCACGGTAGAGACCAAGAGCAAGAACGAGGCGATTGAAGCCAACAAGGTTAGTCAGGCCACCATCACCACCCTCCGCGACGAGGCCAAGCGCAACGCCGACTATCAGGCCGACCTGAATAAGCGCCTCAAAGACAGCGAACAGAAAGCCCTGAAGGCAAGGAAAGACTTTGATGATCTCAAGCGCAAGAGCCCGGCTGTTCGCAAGTGGGCTGATCAGCCTCTGCCTGACGGCCTGCGCGGGAAGCCCGCAGCCAGTGGTAACAAAGACAACAGCAGTAAGGCTCGAACCCCCTGAGCTGATCCCGTGTGAGCGGATCACTGAGAGCGAGGACGACCTCGCACTCAATGGTGACCTATGGGCGTTGAAGGATCGGGCAGTGAATCTGCTGGATACGTGCGCCGATCAGGTGGATGCCCAGATCGTACGCAGCAAGAGCAAGTGAAGAAGTCATGGTCGGCAACCGCGCCAGGCTATCCACCATTCCCCATGATCATGCAAGAAGACCACGACCACGCTGGAGCACTGGCATTCGCCCAGGGCATCTGGCCCAACGCAACAGTGAGGTAATCCGCCGTGGATATAGATGAGCTCTCAGTCAAGATTGGTCTCAATGTAAGCGCCAATCTGTTGCAGCCAGCAGTTGG
Source organism: Pseudomonas viridiflava (assembly GCF_900601905.1). Classification (GTDB taxonomy): domain Bacteria; phylum Pseudomonadota; class Gammaproteobacteria; order Pseudomonadales; family Pseudomonadaceae; genus Aquipseudomonas. The sequence continues at coordinate 438,411 of NZ_UWFA01000416.1, read as the reverse complement.
TGATCTGCTTGTTTTGAAGGTTGAGCAGACGCTGAATAGCAAGCAGCGGGAGGCCATCGAGGAAACTGTTCTCCCTCTGATTCGCGGCATCGGTTGCAAGGTCCTGCTGCTTGATAGTGGTGCCGAGCTTGTGCTCATTAGGCAGGTGGCTGCTGATGAGACGGCCTGATCAATCGCGCCTCAAGTACCTGCTCTCATCTCGCCCGCTGGTCATCAAGCAGAACGGCATCCACGTCTGCTTGCACGATGCCTTCAGCGGTGAAGTGCTCGGTGGTCAGATTCGCGTTGAGTTGGTTCAGGAGCCCGGCGCCATTGCCGTGCTGCGGGTTGAGTTCTCGGTTGATGGTGAGATGGTCCGGTTGGAGGGTCAGTGAATGGCTCGCCCATGTCGATCCTTCGGTTGCCCGGCGCTGGTGAAGTCAGCTGACCAGAAGGGCTACTGCGATGCACATGCCGAACTTCGGTCAGGCTGGAGCAAGCGCGAAGACCGGTCGGGCAGCACGACCTCCCGCAACTACGGTCATGCCTGGCGCGTTCAGCGCGCTCGAATCCTCAAGCGTGATCACTACCTTTGCCAGTTGTGCGCAAAGTCGGGTCGTGTTGAGTCTGCGAACGAGGTTGACCACGTGATCAGCCGTGCGAATGGCGGCACCGAGGACGATGGCAACCTCCAGTCGCTGTGCGGCCCATGCCACAAGGCCAAAACGGCGTCGGAAAAGGGCAAATCGGTCGGTTCTGGTCGCGAATCTCGCGAATGAGAACGAATCGCAGGGGGAGGGGCAAAAGTTCAGGCCTTTCGTTGACATGACCGTCCCCTTGGCCTTTTACACGAGCCCGCGAAAAATGAATTTGAGGAGTTGAGCGAATGCCGGGGGTCAAGGGGCGCTCCGGCCGTCGCCCGAAACCCACGGCCAGCAAGGAGTTGGCCGGGAATCCCGGCAAACGAAAACTCAACAAAGATGAGCCCAGCTTTGAGCTTGTCACCAACATCGACCCCCCAGAGTGGCTGTGTCCGAACTCACAAGAAATGTGGGCTCGGGTCGTTCCGGCGCTCCTGGCTGAAAAGGTTTTGTGCGTCACCGATCTGCATAACGTCGAGGCGTTCTGTACTGCTTACGCCAACTGGCGTGCATCGCAGGCTTCGGTCGTGCAGTTCGGCATTGTCGTCACCTCCGCGATGGGATCGCCCATCAAAAACCCTGCGCTCACCGCCGCGAAAGAGGCTATGGCGCAGATGGTGACCTTCGGCTCGCTACTTGGCCTCGATCCTTCGAGCCGCACGCGACTTGTGGGAGCGAAAAAGACCGGCGAAGCCAACGCCTTCTCGGCATTACTTAATGGATAACCATGGCCTTCAAACACCCGAACGTCGAAGCGGCGAACCGCTGGGCGCGCGCGGTGATTCGTGGCCATGTACCGGCATGCCGGTACGTTCAACTGGCTTGCCAGCGGCACATAGATGACCTGATCAAGAGCAAGTCCGCGAGCTTCGCGTACAAATTCGACGCCAAAAAAGCTGAGAAGTACCTGAAGCTTGCCCAGCTCATGCCACACGTGAAAGGCGAGTGGGCACGCAAGCGGCAGCTGATCACCCTGGAACCCTGGCAAAAGTTTGGGCTGGCCGTCACGTTCGGTTGGGTCAAAAAGCGTTCCGGCCTACGCCGTTTTCGCGAGAGCTACTGGGAAGTCCCGCGCAAGAATGGCAAGAGCGTTATCGCGGCATCGGTCGGCATCGGCATGTTCGTCGCCGATGGTGAGTTCGGCGCGGAGATCTACAGCGGTGCGACCACTGAGAAACAGGCATGGGAGGTTTTCCGCCCGGCACGCTTGATGGTGCTTCGCTCGCCCATGTTGATGGAGGCTGCTGGCATCGAGGTCAACGCCTCAAACATGAGCAAGCCAATCGACGGCAGCCGCTTCGAAGTGGTGATTGGCAACCCGGGCGACGGCGCGTCGCCAAGCTGCGCCATCGTCGACGAGTACCACGAACACGACTCTGCTGCGCTGTACGAAACGATGGTCACGGGCATGGGCGCCAGGCTCCAGCCGCTGATGTTCATCATCACCACGGCCGGCAGCAACATTGAAGGCCCGTGCTATGAAATGCGGCGCCGCGTCGTCGAAATGCTCGAGGGCACGGTGACTGACGAAGAGCTTTTTGGGTGGATTTGGACCATCGACGAAGGCGACGACTGGACCGATCCCACGGTGATGGCCAAGGCCAACCCGAACATGGGTGTGTCGGTCTACCAAGAGTATTTGGAAAGCCAGCAGTTGAAGGCGGTGAAGAACGCCAGTTTTCAGAACACGTTCAAAACCAAGCACCTCAATGTGTGGGTTTCGGCCCGTGCTGCGTATTTCAACATGGAGGCGTGGAGCGACTGCGCTGACCCTGGCCTGGTGTTTGAGGACTTTGAAGGCTCTGAATGCCTGATGTGCCTCGACCTGGCATCCAAGACCGACATTTGCGCCCGGGTGAACCTGTTCTATCGAATGATCGATGGCATTTTGCACTACTACTGCATCGCGCCGCGCTTCTACCTGCCGGAGGAAACCATCCAGTACGGCAAGGAGCGGGCTGTGATTGAGCGCTATCAAAAGTGGCTGAATCAGGGCGTCCTGACTGGCTGTGATGGCGCTGAGGTGAGTTTCAACCTGGTGCGAGACGACCTGCTCGAAGATGCCAACCACGTTGCACTGACCGAGATCCCGCACGATGAATGGGGCGCGTTCCAGATCGCCCAGGATTTCGAAGCGCTCGGCCACACGCCGGTGAAGATCCCGAAAACGGTGAAGACATTTTCACCCGCCATGAAGGAACTGAACGGCGCAATCCTCAGCGGCCGGTTTCACCATGACGGCAACCCAATTCTCAGCTGGATGATGGGCAACGTCACTGCCAAGCCCGACGCAAACGAAAACGTCTTTCCTCGAAAGGAGAAGAACGCGAACAAGATCGACGGCCCGGTGGCCCTGCTGATGGGCGTCAACCGCGCAATGATCCTGGCTGGCAGCCCTGATACCAGCGGCTTCTACGACAATCCAATTATGGTAGGCATTTAATGGCGCGCGATAAGAAACCCGGGCGGGTTCGATCTGCCCTCCAGAATTGGCTGGGCGTGCCGGTTGGTTTGACCACTGATTCGTACTGGCAGGAATGGTTCGGCACTTCGGCGTCGGGCAAGTCGGTCACCGTGGACAAAGCTCTGCAACTCTCCGCAGTGTGGGCCTGTGTTCGCCTGCTGTCTGAAACTGTGTCGACATTGCCGTTGAAGCTCTACGAGCGGCACAGCGACGGCGGCCGGATTCCTGCCACCAACCATCCGCTCTACGATATTTTGACGAAACGCCCAAACGCTGAAATGACGCCGGGGCGCTTCATGCTGATGATCGTGGCGAGCATCTGTCTTCGTGGCAACGCCTTCGTCGAGAAGCGCCGGGTTGGTTCGCGGATTGTAGCGCTGGACCCTCTGTTGCCGCAGCTGATGACCGTGAAGCGTCTGGAAAACGGGCGTCTTGAGTACAAATACACGGTCAAGGGCCAGCCCAGGGTCATTGCCGAAGACGACATGATGCACATCCGGGGCTTTGGCCTCGACGGGGTGTGCGGCATGCTGCCGGTATCGACCGGCAAAGAGATATTCGGCGCTGCGATGTCGGCAGAAGAGGCAGCCGCCAAGGTGTTCGCCCAGGGCATGCAGGCATCCGGCATCCTGAGCAGCGACACCGTGCTTAAGCCAGAGCAGCGCGAGCATCTGCGCAAGAGCCTTGAAGCTTTCATGGGCTCCAAAAACGCCGGCAAGATCATGGTCGCCGAGGCGGGGTTGAAGTACCAGGGCATCACCATGAACCCCGAAGCGGCTCAGATGCTTGAGTCCCGCTCCTACGGCATCGAAGAGGTATGTCGCTGGTTCCGGGTGCCACCGTTCATGGTGGGACACATGGATAAGCAGAGCAGTTGGGCTTCCAGCGTCGAGGGACAAAATCTGCAGTTCCTCACCAACTGCCTGCGGCCGCTGCTCGAAAACATCGAACAGGAAATCATTCGTTGTCTGCTCGATCGCGACGACCGCTACTTCGCGGAGTTCTCGGTTGAAGGCCTGCTCAGGGCTGACAGCCAGGGGCGAGCGAGCTATTACAACATCTGCCTACAGAATGGCTGGATGAGCCGCAACGAGGTCCGTCGCCTTGAAAACCTTCCGCCGATCCCCGGCGGTGACGTCTACACCGTGCAGTCGAACCTGCTCCCCATTGAAATGCTGGGGCAGGGCGCGGGCAGCGGTGAGCAAGTCCGCGCCGCGTTGACCGCCTGGCTCACACCGAATGAACAAGGCCGGAGCTCCGGCAACCCTGGAGACTGACCCATGACTATTCGAAGCATTCCGGCAGCGCCGGCGGGTCGTCCGTGCGCGGGCGTTTCCTTTGATCTGATGCCGCAAGCCATGGAGCGCTGGAACGCAGGCATTCAAGCTGCTGCTGAAGACGACAAGAACACGATTTCGGTACTCGATGCCATCGGCTTTGACCCATGGTCGGGGGAGGGTGTCACTGCCAAGCGAATCAGCGCAGCGCTTCGCTCGATCAATGGCGCCGACGTCACCGTCAACATCAACTCCCCGGGCGGCGACATGTTCGAGGGTCTGGCGATCTACAACATCCTTCGCGAGTACAAAGGTCACGTCACTGTAAAGGTGCTGGGTCTGGCCGCTTCTGCTGCCTCGATCATTGCCATGGCCGGCGATGAGATTCAGGTCGCCCGATCTGGCTTTCTGATGATCCACAACGGTTGGACCATCGCAGCCGGTAACCGCCATCAGTTTCGCGAAATCGCAGACATGATGGAGCCGTTTGATGCTGCGATGGGCGACATCTACGCAGCCCGCACCGGCGGCGAACTGAAAGCCATGCAGAAACTCATGGATTCCGAAAGCTGGATCGGCGGCTCCGCCGCGGTTGAGCAGGGGTTTGCCGATTCGCTTCTCGATTCAGATTCAGTCAAGGAAGGGACGAAGGCCCAGAGCAGCGTGATTGCCGCTCGAAAGCTCGACCTTCTCCTTGCCAAGCAGGGTATGCCGCGCAGTGAGCGCCGATCCCTGATTCAAGAGATCAAGTCCGGCACGCATGACGCTGTCGGACCCGGTAAGCAAGACGCTGCCGAAAGCCTGGCCAGCCTGGCCGAACCTATCGCCGATCTTGAACGCGCCCTCGCACGTTTCTCGGCAGCCGCTACCAATTAAGGAAATTCCAAATGTCTGAACAAGCCCAACTGCTTGCGAAAATGAGTGCCGAGCTGGAAAAGGCATCCAGCGAGTTCAGTGCAAAAGCTGAATCCGCCCTCGGCGAAGCCAAAAAAGCTGGCGCCCTGTCCGCTGAAACCAAGGCCGCCGTCGATGAGATGGCCTTGAAATTCAACACCCTGACCGAAGCTGAAAAGCAGCTGAAATCCCAGTTGGGTGAACTGGAGCAGGAATTCGCCCGTCTGCCTACGCAGGCATCGGCCCAGCAGATGGAATCGCTGGGCGGCACCGTGATCAAGAGCGAGGCTCTGGTCGAGTTCGCCAAGAGCATCCAGGGTAACCGTCGTGTAAGCGTGCCGGTGAATGCCGCGCTGCTCAGCACTGGCGTGGCACAGGGTGTTGTCGAGCCTCAGCGTTTGCCTGGCATTGATGTTATGCCCAAACAGCGCCTGTTCATCCGTGATTTGATTGCACCGGGCCGCACCACTTCCCCGGCAATCTTCTGGGTGCAGCAGACCGGCTTCACCAATGCAGCCCGCGTGGTTGCGGAGAACACCGCCAAGCCGTACAGCGACATCGTGTTCGATACCAAAATAACCCCGGTGACGACCATCGCGCACATGTTCAAGGCGTCCAAGCAGATCCTGGACGACTTCGCGCAGCTGCAATCGACCATCGACGCTGAAATGCGCTACGGCCTGAAATATGCCGAAGAGTCCGAAATCCTGTTCGGCGACGGCACCGGTGTGCACTTGCAGGGCATCGTTCCTCAGGCCAGCGCATACGATCCGGCTTTCGTGCCGGAAGAACTGACTTTCATCGATCAGTTGCGCCTGGCAATGCTTCAGTCTCAGTTGGCTCGCCTGCCCGCCAGTGGCCACGTTCTGCACTTCACCGACTGGGCCAAGATCGAGCTGACCAAAGACTCACTGGGTCGTTACATCATCGGCAACCCGCTGAGCCTGGCTGGCCCAACCCTGTGGGGTTTGCCGGTTGTTGCCACTGAGCTGGCTGCATTCCTGGGCAAGTTCCTCACCGGTGCCTTCCAAACCGGCGCTCAAATCTTCGACCGTGAAGACGCTAACGTGGTGATCTCGACCGAGAACGCCGATGACTTCGAGAAGAACATGATCTCGATCCGCTGCGAAGAGCGTCTGGCGCTGGCGGTCAAGCGTCCGGAAGCGTTCATCTACGGCACCTTCGCCCCGGCGGTCTAACCCCTGACGGGCCGCCAGCTCGGCGGCCCCATTGGAGGCAGCATGAAACTGAAAACTCTCAAGCCACTGTACCTGGGCGGCGTGACGGTGGTCGAAGGCCGATCCTTCGAAACGGGCGAGCAGCATGGGCGCGAACTTATCCAGAAAGGCTATGCCGCGCTGGACGAATCGAGCGACGAAGCTGTTGTCACTCTTGATGACGAGCCAGGTGGCAGCACTCTGGCGCTGACCAGCGACCCGCTCAGTCAAAACCTGACTCTCGATGCCAACGGCAAAGGGAAAAAGGCAACCAAAAAGGCGGACTGATCATGTCGGTTATCGATATCGCAGTTGCCATGCTTCACGTCCGAGCTGATGACGCTGATCGTGACCATGTGCAGCTTCTACTCGATGCCGCAGAGGACAGCGCTGGTCAGTACATCAATCGGGCTTTTTATGCCGACGCTGATGCTTTGGCTGCTGCGGTACTCGACGGTACGGCTGGCGATGAACCCATTGTGGTCACCAAATCCATAGTCGCGGCCTGTTTGCTGATACTTGGCAGTTTGTACGCGAACCGGGAAGACGTGGCTGTTGGCGTCAGCTTGACGGTGCTGCCTATGGGCTCACGCTCGCTGCTCGCTCCGTACCGTATTGGGCTGGGCGTGTAATGCGCGCCGGTCCACTGCGAAACCGGTGCACGATCCAGACCCGGCAGCGAGTTAAAGACGGTGCTGGCGGCTTCGTTGAAGGCTGGGCTGATCTTCCCGGCGGAGGCCTTTGGGCGGAAATCACCATGCCCACTGGCCGTGTTGCGGTTGTCGCTGATCAGCTCACCGGATTGGTAACTGCCGAGATCCGAATCAGGCCGCGTTCCGATGTCGTTGCCCAGATGCGCCTGGTGCATAAAACCACCACCTACCTGATCGAGGCGGTTCTGCCTGATAACGAGCGCTCCATGCTTCGGCTGCTGTGCTCCAACGTTCCACATCCCTGAGGTATTTCCAATGAAAGTACGAGCACTGGCTGGATTGTCTGGCCCGTTTGGTTCGAAGCTGTCCGGTGATGAGTTCACTGTCGCAGCGGACGTCGGCAAAGAGCTGATTGATCGCAAGCTTGCTGAAGCTGTGACCGAAGCAGCGGCGGCGAAGGTAGACCCGAAAGCCAAAGGCGGTGACGCCAAGGAGTAACCATGGCTCGCCGCTCGCGTATCGACGGTGATTTCAAGCTTCGCAAAACGCTTCGGAACATCCACACCACGCTTGATAACGAGCTACGCGGGGCGATGCAGGAAGCAGCGAACATCGTGCTGGCTGCTCAGAAGGAACTGATTCCGAAGGACACGGGCGAAGCCGCTGCGGCACTCACCGCGTTTGTTTCGAAAAGTGGTCTGGACGCGCAGATTGGTATTCGGGGCAAGAAAAACAACAAGGACCTTTATTACATGCGCTTTGTTGAGCATGGCACCAAGGGTTACAGCGGCGATAAGCGTGCAGGGAACCGAAAGAGACGTGACACCAACAAGTCGAACGGTGGAACCTTTTTTGGCAAATATCCCGACATCCCTGCCCGTGCCGCCCATCCGTGGTTGCGGCCCTCGTACGACATGAACAAGGAAGACATCGTGCGAATCATTGAGGGCGCTATCAGCTCGACGCTGGCGCGTGCTGCGGGGGAGCTTGGCAATGGCTGATCCATCTGTTGCGCTGCAGGTAGCTCTCTACCAGCTGCTCACCTCGGCGTTGACGGTGCCGGTGCATGACTCGGTTCCCGAAGACACGCCGTACCCGTACGTCGTCATCGATTCCGAGATATCGAGCAACGCGTCGCCGCTCTCTGGCAAGAAGCGCGATGACCGGCTGCTGTACCTGAGTGTCTGGTCTGACTACCAGGGCCAGTCCGAAGTGAAGCGGATCAACGCCGAAATCGCCGAGGCGCTGGACGGCATCAAGCTTCCATTGAGCACGGGCAGGGCAGTTGCCATTCGCGTGCTCCGAACATCTTCAAACCGCGAGCCAGACGGCCGTACCTACATGGGCGCCGTCACCCTCCGAATCATCACCCAGCACTAACCGACACGCCGCCACGCGGCTTTATCACCTGTCCTCAGGAGGACTACCCATGTCTATTAATACCGGCGCTGGCACGCGGATCTACATCGGTCCACGCCTCACGGCTGATCTGCCGAAAGACCACGCCGCCGCCATCACGCTTCTCGCTGCCCTGACCTACGTCGAGGTCGGTGAGATGGAAAGCATCGGCGACTACGGCGACACCATCAACGACGTTACCTTCTCGGGGCTGGCTGCTGGCCGAGCCAAGCACTTGAAGGGCCTGGCAGATGCTGGCTCGGTCGAGCTTTCGATCGGCTTCGATGCTGGTGACGCTGGTCAGTTGGCGTTGGTCGAAGCGTTCCTTGACCGTTCCCGTTATGACTATCCGATCAAGGTCGTGTACGTCGATGGCGAAACGGACTACATGGCCGCCAAAGTCATGAGCAACAAAAAGACCGGCATCAGCGTTGAAGGTGTGTTGAAGCGCACCGTCACCCTGGGCATCAACTCCGAAGTGTACGAAGTCACCACGCCGTAATCGGCTGACTGACTTTGCCCGGCACTGCTCCCCTGTGGTGCCTGGGTAGCACACCACCTCGAAAATTCATAAAGAGATATATCCATGTCCAAGACCAGCCACGGCACCGTTGTAGTTTCCGCCGGCGACATCACTTTCACGCTGAAACCAACCCTGCGTGCCTTCCGCGACATCCAGCGCCATTTCGGCGGTGTAATTGATGCTATGCAGGCGCTGGGCCACGCTAACATCAGCACCATCGCGCTGATCGTTGCTGCTGGTACCGGCGTCGATACCGGCAAGCGCAAAGATGTTGAAGCAGTTGAAGAGCAGATATTCGAAGCTGGCTTCTCCACGGTTTCCTCCCAGTTGCTGCCGTATCTGCAAGCACTGCTGAACCCGGCAGGCAAGACCAACGAAGAGATCGAGAAGGAAAAAGAAGAAGCTGCGGGAAACGCGTAAAAGCTGACGCCGAGGTCGACACGGTAGATCTGATCTTCAAGATCGCCACCGGCTGGCTTGGCTGGCCGCCGAGCCAGGCGTGGGATACCCCGATGGTTGAAATCATCCTGGCTTGGGATTCGAAGCGTCAGTTCATGATCGACACGAATCCGAACGGAAGCGGCGAAAAGAAGGATAAGCAGTCGAAAGTTCAGGTGGCCAAGGATGCGCGCATGGGGTTCAGGGTGGCGGCCATGACTAGAAACAAGGATTGACTTGCTTGATGTTGCGCAATCGGGCGCCGATTGGCGCCTTCATGTTCTGCAACATAACTCACCATGCAGCTACTGTTTTCCGCAGCTGATTCTCAGTTCTTTTCTATTGAAGCCTTGGTCTTCATTTAACGTTTTATAGCCGCCCGGACAGAGTTCTTGTGCCCTCCCGTAGCAGATACCCCAGCCAGTAGCAGCACCGCATGCAACTTGGTATTCGACCGTTCCGTCTGGTCGGTCGATTTTCTGGGCTGTGGTGCACCCTGCTGCTACGGCTATGCCTGATAGTAAAAGCAGAGTTCGAATCCTTGATTTTTTCACGCTTTGCTCCTCTTGATGAGCTACCAGCCTGCCCTTGCCCCTGAAGTGATTCAAGAGCGAATTTGGAACTAACCGTTTTTATAAAGCACTTGTACCAACCAGCCGGCCCATTGCCGGTTTTTTTTCGCCTGGAGAAAAGCAATGGCTGACGCCGACGTTCAAGGCATGTTGATTCGCATTGAGGCGACCACGGCGCAGCTCCGCCAAGAGATTGCCCGGGGCGATGCCGCTGTCGCGCAGTCGGCGGGAAAAATTGATACCAGCCTTGGAAAAATAGACAACGGTTTCGACCGCACCGGCGCTAACGCGGGCGCGCTTCAACGCGCTGTCAGTGCTGCGTTCACTGGTATTGGCCTGGCATCTGCGGCAGCCGTGGCTGGACTGGTCGCAATTACCACCAAGACCACCAACTATGCGCAGGAGGTCAAGAATCTCTCACTGCTTTCCAACTCTTCTGTCACGGACTTCCAGCGCCTGGCCGCTGGCGCAAAGACCGTAGGTATCGAGCAGGATAAGCTCGGCGACATCCTGAAGGACACAACTGACCGGGTGGGAGAGTTCATCCAGCGCGGCGGCGGCGAGATGGCCGACTTCTTCAAAGAGATCGCTCCGAAGGTCGGTGTGACTGCGAAGATGTTTGCCAATCTGTCCGGCCCTGAGGCTCTTCAGCTTTATTACAACTCGCTGGAAAAGGCTGGTCTTAATCAGGCCCAGATGACCACCTACATGGAGTCTATGGCTGACGAGGCTACGGCTCTTATACCGCTGCTCAAAAACAACGGCGCCGGATTCAAAGAGTTCGGCGATCGTGCAGAAAAAGCCGGTCAGATCCTCAAGGCCTTTGAAATCGATCAGTTGGTCGAGGTCAATCAGTCGATCAAGGCGCTGGAGGGTTCGTTCGAGGGCGCGACCCGTCAGCTCGTGCTCGGTATGCTGCCAGGTATCCAGAGCGTTACCGACCGACTGACCACTATGGCTAATAACGGCGCTATTGAAGCGCTGGGTACAGGCATTGGTTTTCTCGCCGATCACATGAACGTGCTTGTCGCCATCGTAGGCGGCAAAATGGCGGCAGCTTTCACAGGGTACATCCAAAGCTTGGGCGCGTCCGCACTCGCTTCCAGCCAAACGACCGCGGCTAACGTCGCGCAGGCGTCCAGCGCCGTGCAGGTGGCTACCGCCAATCAAGTGGCGGCACAGTCGGCAGTCATTCGCGCTGAGCGTGAGGCAATCGCTGCTCGCGGTACTGCTGTGCAAACGCAAATGTCGATCCAGTTGGCGGAAGCTCGGATGCTGGAGCGGAACGCCACGGCCCAGCTTGCCGCTGCTCAGGCCGGATTGAAGGCCGCTTCCGGTAGCGTTCTGGCTTTGCTGGGTGGGCCAGCTGGTATTGCTGCGCTGGCTGTCGGGGCTGCTATCGCGTTCCTCACCTTGCGCGACAACACCACCGAGCTTCAGAAAAAACTAGGCGACTTATCGGACCCGCTCGACAAGCTCACCGAGCGTTTTGACAAGCTGAATCGGGCAAGCCAGACCGTTACATTGCGTGAGCTCCAGGCAACGATTGCTGACACGCAGAACAAGATCGGGCAAATGTCTGGCGCCATGGCCGACAAGTTTGAAAACGACCTGCGCAACATGGGCGCAGCTGGCGCTGACGGCCTTATGGCTGGGCTGGTTAGCCTCCCTGCAGACGCTCAGGCCGCGCTGGACCTGGTTCGCAAAGCTTCCAAAGATCAGGCCTCAGGGGTAGTTGTTGACTGGAAAGCTGTGGCCGATCAGCTACGCCTTGTGCCTGGCGTTACAGAGGAAATGGCGCGGGCGCTGGAGTCGAGCCAGTCACCCGTAACCGATCTAAGTTCCGTCCTGGAAAAACAGCAACAGACGCTGGCCGCGCTCACGGCTGAAACCGACAAAAACACGGTATCCCAGAATCAAAATAGTGCAGCAAAAGCGACAGCGTCTGCGGCCGGCGAAAAGTACATCGCCGATATCACGAAACAATTGCAGTCGGCTCAGGACAAAACATTTACCGAGCAGGCCTCGCGCTTCATCACCGAAAACAAGGACTTAACCGAAGGCCAAGTCGTGGCCATCAAATCCTTGGCCGCTGCCCGGGATGCGCAGAAAAAAGCTGATGATGCGGCCACCCAGTCGACCAATGACAGCACTAGTGCTGCAAAAAAAGCGGCCACTGAAGAGGCTGGTCGTGCAAAGGCATTGGCTGACCTCAAGACGCAGACCGATATCGCTGTCGCGGCTGCGACCGGCCTTTCCGCCGCATATCTAGACGGCACGGACAAAGCGCGTGAATTCGGCCTGCAACAAAAGATAGAAGAGACGCTGCTTAAAACCGGTTCCGCGGCCCGTGCTGAGGTAATCGCTAAGCTCACCGCCCAGCAGGATGCTCAGGACCAGCTGAACGTAAGCAAAGCAGCGTATGACCTACGCAACGAAACCGCCGATCTGATCGCGCAAGCAAAGGCAACCCTCCAGGGGGCGGACGCGCTGGCGGCTTATAACCTCAAAAAATCGGTAACCGTAGCCCTTGCTGGCAAAAACATTGAAGTTGGCAGCAAGGAATACCAGCAGCTCCTTGCAGCTAACAAAGCCCAGCAGGAAGCGGTAAAGATAGCCCAGCAGGCTGCGGATGCTGGCGGGATCGTGGATCGCCTGTATCCCGAAGCGAAACTGCTTCGCGAGTACACGCTGGAGCAGGATAAGCTCAACGCGGCGATGTCGCTTTATCCAGAAAACGCCGCGCAGTATCAGGATGCTCTCGCCAGGCTCGGTCAGGAATACGAAATAAACCGCAGCAAGGCCACGGTTTGGGGGCAGATGACCGAAGCCGCCGTAGATCGTATCGACGATGCCTTTGCCGAGATGTGGAAGTCGGTGCTGAGCAAGTCCGGCAATTTTATGGACACGCTCAAGAATAGCTTCCGGCAGTTCCTGGCTGAGATGCTGCACATGGCGATTACGAAGCCAATCATTGTTCAGTTGAGCTCTGCCCTTGGCGTTGGCGGCATATCCGGGCAGTCCTCTGGCTTGCTTAGTGGTAGCTCTGGTGGCGGCCTAAGCCTTGAGAGCGTCTGGAATGGCATCAGCGGTGGTTACAGCGTTGCGACCTCCGGGTTTGGCCAGGCTGTCGGTGCGGGATGGACAGCTGGGGAAGGGTTTCTTGGTGGCGTTCAGGGCGCCTTCAAAGCTGGCGCCGGTACTCTTTCGGCTGGCATTGGGAGCCTGTTCGCATCAAGCGGCGGGACAATGGTCAATGGTGTTTATCAACTAAGCGCAAGTGCGGCACCTGCCACGGTCGACCTGATTGCAAATACTGTAACCAACAGCTCGACGGGTGCCGTGACAGGCACTGCGACTGGCGCGACAACTGCTGCGTCTGCTGGGTTGTCGGCCTCAAGTGCAGTGATGTACGGCATCGGCGGCGCCATCCAGGGTTATCTTAAGGCTGGTGTCAAAGGTGCTGTCGCTGGAGCAGGCGGAGCGGTTGCTGGTGCATATGCTGGTGCTGCGATTGGCTCTGCGATCCCGGTAATCGGTACGGCCATCGGTGCTGCTATCGGCGCGGTGCTCGGCGGCATGTTCGGCTCTTCGTTGTTCGGTGGCGACTGGATTACTAAAGACGAAGGCTTTCAGCTTGGCGTTACAGGCGGCGACTTGGATTCGTCTTCTTTTGAGTACCAGAAGAAAAAAGGGGGCTTGTTCAGCAGCAACAAAAAACGCACGCGCCTGACCGCAATGGATCCGGAGATGCAAGAGGCTCTGGATAAAACCTATGCGGTAACGCTTGGGTCTGTAATCGGCCTATTCGACAGTCTGGATGTTGAGCTAAATGACGCTGTTCTGGACGGGCTCAACGTTGCCGCAACTCAAATCAGCACTAGGGATAAGACCGCTGAGCAGATTCAGGAGGAACTGGCGAAGTGGTTCACGGGGCTTGGGGACGCGGCGGTCGCCGAGGTCAACAAGGTCACCGGTTCGGGTTTGGATGGCTTCACGCTTGAAGGCCTGACGACCTTCGTCAACAACCTCTATAGCGTCAACTCGTCGCTCGAAATGATCGGCGTGAAGATGGTCGGCTTCAACATATCTGGTGGTCGGGCTGTCGAGAACCTTGTAGCGCTGGCGGGTAGCATGGATGCCCTCAACAAAAACATGACCAGCTACTATGACGGCTTCACCACAGATACGCAAAAGGCTGCGGACACGCTTGCCGGAGTTCGTGGGCAGTTCGTCGCGATGGGGCTTACGCTTCCCGCGACCCGCGCTGCTTTTGATGAGGCAGTTAAAGGCCTGGACCTGACCTCTCAGGCTGAGCGCGAAATATTTAACTCGATGACCGCAAACGCTGAACAGGCATCGGCGGCCTACAAAATCCTTGAGTCTCGCGAAGCTTCTTACTACGACGCGTTCTTCAGCGAGGCTGAGAACGCCGCTCGCTCTATCGCGGGTATCACTCAGGAGTTCAAGGACGTCAGCGTTACCCTGCCAGAAACCCGGGCGGGATATCGTGAGTTGGTTGAAGCTGCGAGCAAGGATTCATCAGCGGCCGGTAAGGCAATGTACGACACGCTGATGAGCCTCAACGCCGAAGCTGCCAGTGCGTATGACATTCTCGAAACCAAGGCGAGCAACGCCGCGGCGGCCTCAAAGGCCCTGGCCGATACTTTGGCAGGCAACGTCAGTTCAGCAATGAGTGCCGTCCAGCGGGCGGTCTCTGCGGAACAAAAATCGCTAACCGCTGCTTACAACGCCCGGGCTGCATCTCTTAATGACATGGCCCAGACCTCGCAGCAATCGGTAGCGGACCTGACCAGCGTCAGCAATTCTCTTGAATCCGCTCTGAAGTCCTTGAATGGCACTTCTGATGATGCGGTGAAAATGTTGCGTAGCCAGGCTCAAGCCACGTTGCAATCTGCGCTGGCGATTGTTCGGTCTGGCGGATCGCTTTCTGGGATGACCGGCCTTGAAGATGCCCTCGACGTAATCGGCGACAACAACACGGACCTGTATTCGTCCATGGAGGACTTCGCCCGTGATCAGGGTCGAACCGCTAACGTGGTCGCCGAACTGAATGCGGTAACCGGCGTGCAGCTGACTACTGAGCAGCAATTGCTCAGGACTGTTCAGGACCAAATCGACGCGGCAAAAATGCAGTACGACAAGGAAATGGAAGGGCTCACTGCCCAGCTGGACCTTGCTCAGGCTCAAGTCGACAAGCTCAACGGCATCGTTAATTCGGTGCTGTCGGTCAAGGACGCGATTGCAGCGCTCGGGGCGGCGATCACAGCCGCAACTGCCAATAACGTGGCCGGAGGCAACTACACCGGCACCGCTGGCGCGCCAAGCGCATCTGACCTCAATGCCGTTTACAACGCCGTCTTGGGCCGAGATGTGGATCCTTCGGGCGCCGCGTACTGGGCTGGAATGCTGGGCAGCGGTGGTGTAAGTCCTGCCGACCTGGCCGCCGCCATCAAGGCTGATGCCGTCAAGAACGGTGAGCTTCCAGCCTACGCCACTGGCGGCTTGATCAAAGGTCCTGGTACCGGCACCAGCGACAGCATCTTGGCTCGGCTCTCCAATGGTGAGTACGTGATGCGCGCGGGCGCTGTTCAGGCGTACGGCACGGATTTCCTAGATCAGATCAACAGCTTGCAGATTCCAGCATTTGCCGTTGGCGGCCCTGTTCTGGATGTGGCTGGGCCTGTGCGGTACGCAGCACCGAGCGCTTCCACAGCCGAGGAAGGCGGCAGCCGCGAAGAGATTCTGACCGAGCTGCGCGCACTGACTGCTGCGGTCAAGGACCAGCGCGACTATCAGTACCAAACCACCGTCAACACGGGCCGCACCGAGACACACCTCGACGCCATTCGAACAGTTGGTTTGAAGGTTCTGGAGAATTAATGGACGTCATTGAACAGGTAGATATAACGGCTTCGATGCTTGTAACCAATGTGCCCCTGACTGAGCCGGGGGCAACTGATTGGGTTGCGGGTAGCTTCGGGCTGGGCGCGAAGGTCATCAAGAACCGGCACGTGTGGGAATCCCTTGCCGCTGCCAACACTGCCGAGCCAGGCGCTGAAACCACCGTGCCTCTCAAGTGGCTGGACCTCGGCGCGATCAACGCCATGCGCATGTTCGATAAAGGCGCTGCGCAGTTGGTGGGCGACAAGGGCGCGCAGCGGCGAATTTACAAGATCGGCACCACCACCACCAACCTGAACAAGATCGACTTCACCGTCACGCCCGGGCAGGTCGTCAGCGCCATTGCGCTGTTCGGTCTCACGGGCTATCAGGCGACGATCACCATCACCGACCCGGTGGACGGCTTGATCCGCACCACAACTGTAAGCCTGGTTGATCCTTCCGCCAAAGGTATGTGGGAGTGGCTGTTTAAGCGGGTTAAACGGAAAACCACGCTGGCGATTCTCGACCTACCGGCTTATGGAACCGCCAGTATTCGCGTGGTCATTGATGCCGGTGTGGGCGGAGTGGCCAGCTGCTCAATGGCCAGTATTGGGCCGCTGAATCCGGTTGGGGAGACGATCTTCGGCACCGCTGCGGGGATCACCGACTACTCAACCAAGGATGTGGATGACTTCGGCAACGAAAGCATGATCGAGCGTGGTTACCGGGATCGGGTGCAATTCGATGTCCGGATCGATACCGAGGATGTTTTTTACCAGAAGACCTTTCTCAGCTCGCTGCGGGCGAAAGGCGCGGTCTTCATCGGCGACCCGGCGCGGCAAGAAACCATCATCTTCGGTCGTTATCGCGACCTTCAAATTGTTCTCAGCAATCCGGCCGTGTCGGAATGCGCACTTGATGTAGGGAGTCTCATCTGATGCCGACCACTGTTCCCGTAATTGCCCAGTTGCCCGAGGCGCCAAACCGAGGCATGTCGTCGTCGACTTATCCGATCGTTGCTGACGCCTGGGCTGCGAAGATTGGTCCGTGGACGACCCAGGTAAATGCGGCCACCACCTGGATGGGTGAGAAGGTCGATCTGGTGCTGGTCTCGCGCGAAGCCGCCGCCCAGAGCGCCACTGCTGCGGCAGACTCGGCAACTCTCGCGGGACAGAAAGTCAGCCAGGCCGCTGACCAGGTTGCGCTGGCAGTAAACGCCAAAAACCTCGCCCAAGTCGCAGCCAACAATGCAGCCGCATCAGCACTGGCTGCCGAATCTTCCTCCGGATCTATCGGCAATCTCGCCTTGATGCATTCAGTCGCGCTCTCTTTCTAAGGAAACCTCGCCATGGCCTTTACGTTTACCGCTCCATTCGCTCAAACACCAAAGACCAACTCTGTAGTTCTGACATCCGCGACTGCAGTTGGCACTGCCGGTTCTACTTTGATCACGGCCGGCCCCAACGGCTGCGTGGTTACAAGCATTCGAGCAACCCCGAACGGAACAATTACTGCAACCGGTGTTGACTTGAATAAAGCAGGCAAGACCTTTCGGTCGGATAGTCTGGCGGCTTACACCCTGGCACTAACAGCCAAACGGCCTCAATCCACGTTCGATATCTCTTCGACCAGCTTTATCGAACTGGGAGCGAATGAAACTCTCGATGTTTCCCTGCTTGTTGCTCAGGCAGCAGGCGTGACCGTATCTGCCACGTGGAAGGATTACTAATGGCCCTTGGTAACCCTACTGGAAACCCTCTTGGGAATCCTTTAGGGCTGCAAAAAGGGGGCGGCACAGAGTTTTTGGCGTTACTTGCTGATCCCGTTATTGTCGATTTTACGAACGGGGCGGCTGGAGTATTTGAGATACCCAAACAATATCGCTTCATGCGAGTTACTGCGGTGGGCGGTGGAGCTGGCAGCGCCTCAACGACCCCAGGTGTCGGCGCGGGTGGCGGGGGCACATCCCAGTCAGCGATCATTCCCCTCTCAGGCAAGTCATTTTCAGTTAAGTACACTACCGCCTCCCGCGTAACCGGTGCTCAAAATGGGAGGGATTCCACTGCTGAGTTCTTAGATAGCCTGCTTCTAGGCGGCGGTGGGCGCGCATCAAACGGCACCGTCGGCGGGATAGGCGGCGTGGGTAGCGGCGGCATATACAACTTTACCGGGGGGCAGGGCGGTAATGGCGGCGGCGGCGGGGCAGGAACCCGGGGTAATGGGCAATCCTTCGGCGGCCTGGCGTACGCAGATGGAGGCGGGTCAGGGGCCTCTGGTTCGAACAGCTATGGTGGAGGCGGAGGAATTGGGGCATCTGGCGCTGATGCGAATGGCGGGAGCAGCCGCGGGCCATGGGGTTGGGCCGGTGTTGCAGTTTCTGGCGCTAATGGTGGTGACTGGGGAGGCGGCGCCGCTGGTACATTCAGCGGCAACGCTACAGGCGGCTTTGGCGGTGTGAGGATAGAACTATGGTAAAGGTCGAAAACGGCATCGCAACTCGCGAGCCTATCCCTGATTTCCTTGACCGCTCCGGCACGCCAGAAGCATTGGCCGCGCTGCTTGACCTGTCATGGACTGATCCGGCGCTGGGCGTGCAGATCGCCGCATGGTGGCCGGAGGAAAACACCGAAGGCGAACTGGGCACCAATAAAAAGTGGGGTGCAGAGGTTTTCACCCTCGACATCGAGCGCAAGGTTGTGAAGGTCGCCCGCAAGCAGGTCAACATGACGGCGTCAGAGAAGTTAGCGCGGGATGCGTTGGCCGCTGAGCAATGGGCCAGTCAGATAGCCGCACGCCGGTACACAGCCGAAGTATCCGGAACCGTAGTCGGCGGCATGCCTATCGCCACGGATGACCGCAGCAAGCTACTGATCAATGGGGCAGCGCTCCGGGCAAATCGCAGCTCTGATTACGTGCTGCGCTGGAAGACCTCGGAAGGCTTCGTTGATTTGACCGCTGACCAGGTGCTAGCCGTGGCTGATGCCGTGAGCGAGCACGTGCAGGCGTGCTTTGACCGGGAAGACGCGCTGCTGGCGGCTGTCGCGGAAGGATCAATCACCGCCGCGATGCTTGAGCAGGGGTGGCCAGCATGACCGCCCTCGGCAAGTTCGACGTAAAGCCGGACATCCGCTACATCAGTCGATGGGAAGTGGAGATGCGGCAGTCGATGACGTTCAACGATTCGGTGCACGGCTTGATCTCGGTCCCGGATGCATTCGTCAGCGACCTGGCATCGATCCGCATTCTCCGGGAGATTTGCCGGTGGTGTGCGGTCACTGCGCTGACTGGTGGGACGCTGGTGGATTCCTATCCGTGGATCCGCGCTGCGCTGGTCGTGATCGCAGTCATTGCCCTGGCGCTGTATGGCCTGCTGGTCGGCTACGGAATGCGGGCAGCCATCCTGCATGACTTCATTTACACACTGGGCCTGTTCCCGCGCCGCGACTGCGATGCCATTTATTACCGGGCGCTGACCACTGGCGACGGCACGGCCCGCTGGCGCTCGCTCATATTCTGGATCGGCGTCCGACTGGGCGGCCACTGGAGCTACACCAAGACCCCGACAAGCTCGGGGTTTTCTTCGTCTGGAGACTGACGAACCCCCCATTCCACCAAAGCCCGCCACTGAGCGGGCTTATTTTTGCCTGGAGAGAACATGACCGCCGCTGAAAAAGACCGCGATGTATTGGCGCGAACGCTGTGGGGCGAGGCGCGTGGCGAGACCTTGGCCGGGATGGTGGCCGTGGCCTGGACCATCCGTAACCGCGTGAACGACGGCAAAACCAAATCATGGTGGGGGGAGGGTTACGCCGGTGTGTGCCTGAAGCCATACCAGTTCAGCTGCTGGAACAAGAACGATCCAAACTTCCCGTTCCTGAGTGGCGCGAAGCCGATCCCGGTTGGGGAGATGGCAAAAGCGGTGATGGTGGCCACTGCAGTGATGGATGGTGCCTATCCTGATCCAACTGGCGGGGCGAACCACTACTACGCGACCACTATGCCCAAACCACCTGCGTGGGCTGCGAAGGCCAAGCAGACGCTGAAGCTCGGGCATCACGTCTTTTTCAAGGATGTGCCCTAGCAGGCTGATGATGGTGTGCGGCTGGCGCGGGTATGGGTCGCTGATACGGTAAATGCGGACTTAAGATTTTGGGAGTCCGAACGAAAATCTCCGCAGCCTTTTGGGCTGCGGAGTCGGTATTGCAAGCGAGCTTAGACTCAATGAGGTGTTATACGCCGTCGATACCCAAGCCAGAGTGGCTTATAACCGAGCCGAAAGGTAAACCGCTAAGCTTGATTACCGTATCGCTCGCAACATATGTAGTTGCTGTACCAGTGGTCTCGATATAGATATAGGTATCACCGCTCCACTTAAAAATCATCAATCCATTATTAGTCGCCCCGATTTGTGCCAAGCCATTGAGCGCGGTAATCAAAGTGGGCACGTTCGCGTCAAAGACCGGGCCAAAACCGCCTGCTACGACAGTCTGGATGTCACTAATGGTGATAATATCTGCTGCGCCATTATTAGCACCGCCCGCTGCCCGGAAATCTGTGATGGTATCCATGTTTGCGAGTGTCGAGCGGTTGGCTGCATCATAAAGGAATGTATCGACACCACCCCCGCCGGTGAGCGTATCAGCACCGGCGCCGCCGCGGATGGTGTCCGCTCCGGCACTGCCGACGAATGTCTGCCCACCCGAACCCAGCTGCACAGAGACTGCAGCAGTGGTGTCGACGGCTGTACCGGCGCCGTTGGCGATGGTAATAACGGCGGAGCTGCCAGCCAGGTGAACGGCTTCAAAGCCTGTCAGGTTGGCGAGAGACGTGGTCGCCGTTGCTGACGTTGTGAGGGTCAGCACATCATTCGTGGAGTTTGCGGCGAATACCTTACCTGCCAGGTTGAGCGCGGTATCGGTCAGTTTCACTGCACCGGCGCCCGTAGTTGTGAGGTTAGCCAAGGTGCTGGCCGAGCCGATCAGGTTATCCGTTGCGCCCAGGGTAATGCTACTTGCGCCCCCTACACCGAAATTGATCGCGTCTGAAAAGTTTCCGCCTCGAGCGAAGGTTGCGACGGAAGTGCCGACAAGGCCGGACCAAGACACCGAAATATCTCCCGTAGCGATGCCACTAAAGGCTACGGCACCTGCTGTCAAGATTGCGCTGAACGCTGGGTCAGCAGGTGCTGTTGGCACGCTAGGCTGAATGCCTGTGGCATCGGCTACACCTTTGGTTACATCGCTTGCTAGGTTAGCGATCGAGTAGGGCGTCGCGTCGACCTTTGCCAGCCAGGCCCGAGCGCCCGCGGCCGAACTGGCGCCACTGTAACCAGCCAGCTCTGCGCTGGTGTCGATATTGTTGGTAAAGGCATTGGCCGCGGCCACCTTGTTCGCGATTGGCACTGCATCACCTGGCGCAGCCGAAGTCAGGATTTGATATGCAGCGCGGGCACCTGTAATAGTGTTCGAATCAATCTGCCCCACCCAAAAAGCCAGACCTGTTGGTTCCGGGTACCGATTGAAGAGCGCGAGGTAGATGGAGGTCACCAGCTGCGACGTATCCTTTCCGCCGTATAGAGCCGTTGATTCTGCTGAGGAAGAGAAGCCTGCGATCGCACCATCAATATTGCCGCCAGCTGCGTCGATATTCTGTGCCCAGAAGTTCAGCCCCACTGGATCGGCTGGCCGCCCGAAATATGCGATATAGAGCTGTTGGACCTGATTGAAATACGTTGATGCAGCCATATTTTTCGCTCCTTGAGGTCAGGCTCTCGGTGGATATCCAAGTCAGGCCTGTGAGATGAGGTGTGACTTTATCAGCTATTTGATGGCGTAATGCCTTGTGTAAGATTTTTGATAATGAGGTTAACTGAAAGCCCCTAACTGGACTGCGAAGGCAAAGCAGACCTTGAAGCTAGGGCACCACGTCTTTTTCAAGGATGTGCCCTGATCGGTCAGTGTGTCGGCGGGAGCTTGCTCGGGCATTGAGGATCTTCAACAAACCCGGCGCCCGTGCAGGCCGGGCAGTCATCACGCAACTCGAACCGGTCACAGCAGCTTGAGCACTGGCGGAAAACTGAAAAGTTCTCCCGCTCCCACAGGGCGACGTATCTGGCCATGTTGCCTTCCTCGAGCGCGAGCAGTGCGGCATCAATGATTGATCGGTAAACGTCCGGATCGTCCAGGCGGGACACCATCACCCCATCGACCATCTTACCTGTCTCGACCAAGGTCAATTTCTGCCCGGCCTCGGTGAAGATATAGCGGTCACGGAAAACGCCGTAGGCCGCGTAGGTGCGGGTGATGACGGGGCGGTCGCCTTCCGCATCATGGATCTGGGCGAAGAACTCCATGGGCCCCGGCTTCGCGCCTGGTCCATGCAGAAAATATCTGTTTCCACTCACACTGCCCACCTGCGCACCGGTTTCGTTGAACACGTCGTACTCGGCGGCCGGGCTTCGCCACTCGGGCGGGCGCTCTTCTACGTGGTGACAGAAAGCGCCTGTGACAAGCTCCTGCATTTCGAATCTCTCCATGGGGTCAATGACCTCTGACCGCCAAAGGTTGTCGGCCAGCCTGGTCAGGTATCGATATTGGGCGCTGGGGTTTCGCCACCCGCCTGGCGCGCGGTACGACCGGTACCACTCGGCCAGTGCTTGGGCTTTCTTGTCGTCGTCCATCAAAGCTGCTCGGATAATACTGTCTGTATATACAGTAATCGAGATTGGCCAGATTCGGCAAGGCTGGGTGACGGGCTGCTGATTTGAGGTTGGTGTTGGTTCGGCAGGACGCCGGGAAGGGAAAAAGCTGTAGCGAAATACAGTTGTAAGTTGTTGATTCTTATAGGGTGATAGGCGCGGTTTTGGTTGCCTCTGATAAGCGCGAATTCCTTTAAGAATCAGGAGGTTGGCAGCTAGTGCCGATCACCTTGACATGGTGGGGGTCGCTGGTTCGAGTCCAGTCGCGCCTACCAAACAAAATCCGGTCCTGCTGCCGGTACTAGAAGGGTCCACAGAGATGTGGACCCTTTTTTGTTGCCCGTTCCAAAAATGGATTTGCAAGACTTTTGCAAAACCCGCACTCAGAACGCCAATTGCCTGTTCTAACGCCCCTGACGTGCCATCGCCAACAACCTGGCTAAACAACTCTGCGCCACACCAAAGCCGGCACCACCCGGATATAGATCAACTCTGCCACCAGCTCCATGAGTGTCTGAGTGATCACTGCCGCTGCCGCCAATGCGCGGATGTCTTCGGGTAGCGCCAGCGCGAGGGGGAGGACCACCAGCGAATTGCGGGTGGAGCTGCTGAATACCACGGATCTCGCGGCGGGACTGGTCAGTCGTGACAGCCTTGCCACCAGCGCGCCTGCGATCGGGGCGAGCAATATGAAGGCGAGATAGATGGGTATCACCGGCAGTAGCCTGTCGAACTCCTGCGTCACATAAGCGATTTGCGAACCGATGACCACTATAAGCACCGCAGCCATGGCCGGAACCGGCATCCATGCCCAGGCGGTGTTCCAGCGGTCGACCCTGGTTGACCGCTTGGCCCCGGCGCAGGTCATCACTGCCAGGATCAGCGGCAGAACTATAAGCAGCAGGAACGCTTCGAGAAACGGGCCGATCGAGATCACCGGCGTCGAGCGTTGCCCCAGCATAACGGCCAGGTACGCGGGCAATAGCAGCAATTGCAGCAGGAGCAGAATCGGCGTTGCCGCCAGGGTCAGTTTCGAATCACCTTTACCGATATGGGTGAAAACCACTACGTAATCGATACAGGGCGTGAGCAGCACCAGTAACGCTCCGGCCAGAATCGCCGGGTGGTCGAGCAGACTTCGGGTCAGCCCCCACACCAGTAGCGGGACGACAACAAAGTTCGCAAGCAGCAGCGCGGTCATGAAGCGCCTGTTGCTCAAGCCCTGGCGCAGGTCCAGAAATGGAATCTGCAAAAACATCGCGTACATCAGTACGGCAATACTCGGCGTAATCAGCGCACTCAGCCCCTGAGCCGCCGAAGGCGTGGACAAGCCACCGATGGCCGCGACGAGGATGGCCGCAAAGTAGATAGGGATCTGCTGCCGTTCAAGTGTTTCTCGGTTCAATCGATGTCCTTATGACGTGTGCATCAAATCGGCATGCCGCGGGATGTGGAGTCTACCGCGTAAGGAGGCGGATCGCGTTTATCGCAACCAGAACCTGCGAGCGCGTTTCGGGCAGACGCGATCATGGATTAAAATTGTCACTTTATTGTACAAAGTGGTTATCAGCGTATAAGTTTACTGGCAGGCTTGGCAGTATATGCTGTCAATAACCCAGTGGACGAGGCTGCCTTATGCCCTATCGATGGTTAATGGTCTTGATGCTCATGAGCAGTCCTGCGCTGGCGCGTTGGCAGGAAGTTCTGCCCAACGCCCAGGTAGTGGGCGGTGGCGATTTACGGGTATTTGGTTTCAGGGTCTACACGGCCCGGCTCTGGAGCGTGAGCGCACCGTTGAGCGTCGATCAGCCCTTCGCACTGGAGCTGACCTACCACCGGGCCATCACCCGTGAAGAGCTGGTCGAAGCCAGTATCGATGAAATCAGGCGCACATCCGCCGGACCAGTGAGCGACGCGCAGATTACCCAATGGCAAGCGCAGATGGAGCAGGCGTTTGTGGATGTTCAGGAGGGTTCGAAAATCACCGGGGTATATCTGCCGGGGCGTGAGGCGCGGTTTTACGTGGGTGAGAAACTTCACCATGTTGTACAAGATCCGCAGTTTGCAAAGGCCTTTTTCGATATCTGGCTGAGCCCGAAAACCCGCAACCCCGACCTGCGCGATCAGTTGCTCGGGACGGACGGCAGCTGAACATAAATTCATCAGGAAACCCCCATGTTTAAGATCGTAATGTTGGCCGCCTTGCTCGGCCTGGCAGGTTGCAGTGGTGTTCAGGTCAGCCAGTACAGCCAGGAGACGCCGAAGCTGGATCTGCGTGAATATTTCACCGGCCGTGTGCTGGCCGATGGCATCTTTCAGAAGCGCTCGGGTGAAGTTGCCAAGCGCATGCACGTCGTCATTGATGGCAAAAGCGAAGGTGAGGCGTTGATCCTCAGTGAAGCCTTTACCTACAGCGACGGCAAAAAGGAGAGTCGTGTCTGGACCCTGCTGCCTGACGGCCCGGGCCGCTGGAAGGGTACGGCAGCGGATGTGGACGGTGAGGCGTTCGGCGAGGTATCTGGCAATGCCTTTCACTGGCGCTACGTGTTGAACCTCAAGGTCGATGACTCAACCTACAAAGTATCTTTCGACGACTGGATGTACCTGCTCGACGACAAAACCCTGGCCAATCGTTCCTATATGAGCAAGTTGGGTGTGGAGCTGGGGCAGGTGACACTGTTCTTTCGTAAGCAGTGATTGATATGCGTGACCTGTAAAACCCGATCACGCAGCAACTATCGAACGGGGGGACCGGCTTTAGCCGGGAAGGCGGCCGTTGTATCGACGCATTGGCGGTCAATGCGTCGGTTCCTACCGGCGAAAGTCGGTCACGTCGAATTCCAGCTCAAGAAGTTGTATCCCCCCAGGGTCAGGTCTTGCCTGAAACTTTTTGCAACGTTCCCCTGACGGTCCCGCTCCCCCTCTGTAATATGGCGACCCCGACCGGAGCGTCGGGTGCATCAGCATGAATTTCAAACCGGGGACCGTGCATGACCGAGCCTGATTCAACTTCCAGCAGAGACTTCATTCTGGTCGCCTGTGCGTTACTGATCACCATGCTCGGCACAACCTTGCCAACGCCACTGTACGTGTATTACCAGCAGCAAATGGGCTTTGGAGAGACGTGGGTCACCTTGATCTTTGCCATTTATGCCGCCGGGGTGATCGCGGCGCTGCTGGCTGTGGGCAGTTGGTCCGATCAGTTGGGGCGCAGGCCGATGTTGTGTGCCGGATTGCTGATGGGCGCCATCAGTGCGCTGATCTTCCTGTTCTGGCACTCCATCACCGGCTTGCTGGTGGGTCGGCTGTTTTCCGGGTTTTCTGCCGGGATCATCACTGGCACGGCTACCGTGGCGATCATCGAGCTCGCGCCAAAGACGTGGAGCAAGCGCTCGACGCTGGTGGCGACTGCGGCCAACATGTTCGGGCTCGGCCTTGGGCCCTTGCTCGCAGGTCTGACCTCGCAGTATCTGCCGCACCCGCTGCAACTGGTGTTCTGGCTGCATCTGGGCTGCCTGGCCCTGGCGCTGCTGGGTGTAGCGCTGGCCCGTGAAACCGTGACACGTCCAGAGGTGCCGCGCCTGCGCGTCATGCGTCCGTCAATCCCCGCACGGGTGCGTTCCCTGTTCATACCGGCAGCCATCGCCGGGCTGGCCGGCTTCAGCGTGGCCGGGCTGTTCACCAGCATGGTGCCGTCGATCATGCGCCAAGTCATGGAGCAATCCAGCGGCATCATCATCGGAGCCGTTGTCGGCTCATTTTTCGCCGCCTCCGTGGTGGGGCAGGCGCTGTTGCAGAAGCTGCCAGCCAGGCTGCACATGAGCGCAGGCTGCAGCTGCCTGATTATCGGGATGCTGGCGCTGGGCATGAGTATCGCCAGCGAGCAGATGGCGCTGCTGCTGATGGCCGGGCTTATCGCAGGTATTGGTCAAGGCATGGTGTTTCGCGCAGGGATGGGCGCCGTGACCGGGGCCAGCCCGGCGCATCAGAAAGCCGCCGTTGCCTCTGCGCTGTTTGTATTGCTGTACCTGTCCATGTCGCTGCCGGTGATTGCCGTGGGCGTCAGCGTGCCGCTATTCGGGTTGCGTCATGTGGGTGAGTTGTTCAGCGGTATCGTTGCCGTCATCGCGTTGTTGGCGATGTGGAGCATGAAGCGGGCGCAGGCGGTCACCCTGTGAGGCTTGTTGCCTGAGCGCGTATGGCTTAAAGAGCCGCCAGAAAAAATCCGAGGCCAGCTTCCTGGTCTCGGATTTTTTATAACGCAGTTTTTTATAACGCAGTGCTTACACCAGGGTGTTTTTCTTGATGCTGCCTTCCTGAATGATCATCGCCAGGTTTTCACCCTGGCCCACCAAGCAACTGATGTCCTCCAGTGGATTGCCGTCCACGACCAGCAGATCGGCAATGGCCCCCTCGGCGATGCAACCCAGTTGCCCTTCGCGTTGCAGGATTTTTGCAGCGACGCTGGTGGCGCTGCGCAGGGCGGCCAGGTTGCCGAGCACTTCAGCGCGGATCTGCAGCTCGTGGCTCTGGTACTGGTGCATGTCGCCCAGCAGGTCGGAGCCATAACCCATTTCCACGCCTGCTTCGGCAAACAGCTTCAAGGCATTGCGACCGGCCAGGCGCACGTCTTCGATCTTGGCCACCGAGTCTGGCGGCAAGCCCGCTTCAGCGCCGTGTTTGGCCAGCATTTCGTAAGTCACCTGGGTCGGTACCGCAAACGCACCTTTTTCCGCCATCAGCTTTGCGGTGTCTGCATCCACCAGGTTGCCGTGCTCGATGGTCCGCACCCCGCACTCAATGGCGCGGCGAATGGCCCTGGCCGTGTAGGCGTGAGCCATCACGTAAGTGTTGGCAGCTTCGGCCTCGTCAACGATGGCGCGGATTTCCGCTTCGCTGTATTGGGTGTTGGCGATCGGGTCAGTGGGGGAGGACACGCCGCCCGAGGCCATGATCTTGATCTGGTTGGCACCTTGTTGCAGTTCCTCACGCACCGCCAGGCGCACATTGTCGACGCCATCCACCACTCGGGCGATGGCACCCGCACGGAAGCAGCATGAGCAAGGCTCGCTGAGCAGCAATTCGCCGCGAGCCCGCATGTCGCCATGCCCACCGGTCTGCGACAGCGCTTTACCCGCAGCGAAGATCCGCGGGCCGGGCACCAGCCCCAGGGCTATCGAACGAGCCAGTGCCCAGTCGGCACCCCCCGCATCCCGCACGGTGGTGAAGCCACGGTTGAGCATCGCTTCAAGAATCGGCAAGGCGCGGTACATGATGATCGCGTTGGGTTGCAGGGCGTTCATGCCCAGGTTCGCATTGGATGCCAGCACATGCACGTGGCAATCGATCAGGCCGGGCATCAGGGTGCGGCCGTCCAGATCGAATACCTGGGCGTCAGCTTGCGGACCAGTGCCTTGCGGGCGAACGGCGCTGATGCGGCCGTTCTCGATCACGACCTCCAGGCCTGCCAACAGCTCACCCTTGAGCACATCCAGCAATTGGCCGTTACGCAGAATCAGGCGGGAAGTGTTTTGAGTACTCATTGCAAAGCTGCTCCTTTGAAGGTGGCGTTGTTGCTGTCAGTCCGGTCGCGAAACAGGAACGCGCCGCAGCCGCTGATCACCGCCGCGAACATGATGTAAAAGGCAGGCGCCACGTTACTGCCGGTATTGGCGATCAACCAGGTGATGGTGAAAGTAGCGAAGCCGCCGAAGATAGTGACTGCGAAGTTGTAGGCCACCGATAAGCCGGTAGACAGTACATGGGTCGGCAGCAATTCACCGAAGGCCGCGAGGATCGAGCCGATGTAACCGGCAATCAGCAGGCCCATCACCAATTCGAAAATCAGCAGCGAGGCCACGCCAGGCACTTGGTTGATGTAGAGGAACATTGGGTAGGCAGCGAAGAAAATCGCGATGGCAGAACCCAGCAACCATGGCCGCCGACCGTGTCTGTCCGCAAGCATGCCGACAATCGGCGTCGCGATGATCAGCACGGCGCCGCCCATCATCCCGGCGCTGAAACCCATCCAGCTTGGCAATCCCAGCACTCGGGTCGAGTAGGACGGGATGTAGAACAGGATCGCGTAGGTGCAGACCGTCCACAGTACCACCAGCGAGAAGCTGATCAGGGTTTGCCGAGGATAGGTGCGCAGGACCTCGCGCAGCGGCGATTCGCTGGTTTTGGCGTCGGTATAAACCGGGGTTTCATCAATGCGGCTTCGGATGTAGAAGCCCACCGGGCCGATCAGCGTGCCGATGATGAACGGGATTCGCCAGCCCCAGCTTTCCAGCTGTGCCTGAGTCAGGTAACTGGAGAGCAGGGCGCCCAGGCCCGAGCCCATCAGCACCGCGACGCCGATGCTGGCTTGAATCCAGCTGGAGTAGAACGCTTTTTTACCCTCCGGTGCGTGCTCGGTGAGAAACGCCGTGGCGCTGCCCATCTCGCCGCCTGCCGAGAAGCCTTGCAGCAGGCGAGCCAGCACGATTAGTACCGGTGCGATCAGGCCTATCTGCGCATAACCGGGCGTGATCGCAATGATCAGGGTGCCCAGCGCCATCAACAGAATGGTCAGCGATAGAGCCGCTTTGCGCCCGTGTTTGTCGCCATAGATGCCCAGTACGATGCCGCCCACGGGGCGCATGAAAAAACCAACGCCAAAAGTGGCGAGCGCCAGCAGGTAAGAGGTTAATTCGCTGTCAGTGGGGAAGAAGACCTTGGCGATGAGCACCGAGAAAAAGCTGTAGACCGTGAAGTCGAACCATTCCAGGCCGTTGCCGATGACCGTGGCGACTACTGCCTTGCGGGCCTGCTGATTGTGCGTGAGGGTGGATGCGTTTTTTATAGCGTTCACGTAGAACTCCTGCATGCAGATGACGCAGGGAAAATCCCGCGCACTAATTTGGGCAGAGAAGCATTGGGTGAAACAATCGTCAGGGTCTTGTGCCCTTGTGAGCCCGAGAATACGCGGCGCTATGGATGCAGCAAAACGCTCATTTGGCAGATATGCATGCGCTGCAAGCATGCAAAGGTTGGTCAGGTTCGCCCCCATTGACGACGGCTGATGCAAGGATCCGCAGGATTCGGCTTCAGCCGCGAGGGGCTGGTGCATTCAATTTAGATTTTTCTGCTGCACTATCGCTCGCGGCTGAAGCTGTTCCTACGACGTCGCGATTGTTCCAGGTCTTACAACGGGATCTCACTCTGCAGCGCCAGCCATTTCTCGAACGAGCGCGCTGCCCGGCTAGGGAATTGGCCGGTGGGGTTGAGCAGGTAATAGCCGCCGATTTCACCCACATGGGCGTCACACGCCGGTACCAGGGCGCCGGATTGGAGGTGCATGTCGATCATCGGTGACCAGCCCAGCACAATGCCGCGCCCGGCAATGGCCAGATCGACCATGACTGGGTAGTTGTTGACCGTCAGGCGTCGGCGGATCGCCGACGCATCGACGCCCTGGCGTGCGAACCAGTCGGTCCAGGAAAGCCATTGGCGCTGGCCATCTTCGAGCATCAGCAAACGATGTTCGAGTAACGCCTCGGGTTCCAGTATCCGGCCTTGCAGGTAAGTGGGGGCGCAGTAAGCGGCCACGGATTCTGCGAACAACAGACGGCTGTCCAGACCTGGCGGTGAGCCGGAGCGCAGGAAATACACCGCCAGATCGAATTCGGCACGCACCAGCGAATCCAGCCCGTCCACGACCCGCAGGCGCACGTCGACATTGGGAAACTCGTCGGCATAGCGACCCGTCAAGGGGCCCAGCCAGAGTGCTGCAACGCCGCTTGAGCAGGCCAGCGTCAATTCCTGCTCGCCACTGTGGGTCATGACTTGCGCAGTGGCCTCGGCGCAGTGGGCCAGCATTCGATGCACCTCTTCGGCGTAGACCTGCCCGGCAACCGTGAGATGGATGCGTTTGTGCTCGCGACGGAACAGCGCCCGGCCCAGAAACTCCTCAAGCTGTTGAACCTGGCGGCTGATAGCGCTCTGGGTCAGATGCAGCTCGGCAGCGGCGCGGGTAAAACTGCCATGACGTACCGCCGCCTCGAATGCGATCAGGGTTTGCAGAGGCGGCAGGGGTTCGATGCGCATGAGGGGCGTCCGGTCCGAAATGGAATCGCGCCATCAGAACAAAAAAGCGCCGGTTTTTCACCTGATACTACTCCCTTGATCTCGTCCGACTGGCCGGGCGTTTTCTGCAGGGTACTGACACGAAGGCATAACTTTTGCTTTGCTAACAATAAATATATTGATAGCTAGCAAAATAGAGGGCTTCCGAATCATGATCGCTACGTCACGCCGTGCCGTCATCTGTACGCCTCACGCCCAGGCCAGCGCGGCGGGCCTGCGCATGCTCGATGCCGGGGGTACGGCCATTGATGCGATGCTTGCCGCCAGCGCGATGCTTGCAGCGGTGTTCCCGCACATGACCGGTCTGGGAGGCGATGCCCTATGGATGATCCACGACAGCCAGGTGCGCACCATCGTGGGGATCGGTAAGGCCGGGCAGCGAATGCCCGAGGGCGGCAGGATTGGCCTGCGCGGGCCGAGCTCAGTGGCGACCACCGCCGGCGCTTTGAAAAGCTGGCAAACCGCGGCAAACATCAGTCGCAGGCAATGGGGCTCGAAGCTGGGCTGGGCTGACGTGCTGGAAGACGCCGCCGCGATGGCTGACGCCGGGGCCACTGTCTCGCAGTCGCAGTTGTTCTGGCAGACCCTGCGCCAGCCGCTGATAGAGCAGCTGCCGGACTTGCATCGCTTGTGCAAAAACCAGGGTCGCTGGCTGGTCGAAGGCGACACGCTGCGCCAGCCCGAGCTGGCCAACACGCTGCGGCATCTGGCCAGGCATGGTATCGAGGATTTCTACGACGGCGAGCTGGCCGATGCGTTTGGCGCGGCGTTTGACCGCCTGGGTTGCGGTTTGACCGCTGCTGATCTGGCCGCTACTGAAGCTCACGAAGCCGCGCCGATTTCAGTGCGTTATCGTCACGGCCGGCTCTTTAACGTCGCGCCGCCGTGCCAAGGCTTGTACACCTTGCAGGCCATGGCAGCCCTGCAACACAAGCCGCTGGCCGAGGTCGGCAATGGCAGCGCGCTCTACTATCACTACCTGGTGGAGGCCATCAAACAAGGCCTGTTGCGCCGTAATGCTCAGTTGTGCGATCCACTCAATCAGCCTTGGGACTTTGCCGCCACGCTGCATGCCGAGCAGGTGCAAGGCTATGCCAATGCCATCGACGATCAGCGCGCCGCGCCGTGGAACGAGCCGGGCCGACCTGCCGATACCGTCTGGATGGCAGCGACCGACGCGCAGGGGCGCACCGCCTGCCTGATTCAAAGCCTGTTTCACGACTTCGGTTCAGGCTGCATCCTCGGCGACACCGGGGTGCTCTGGCAGAACCGCGCTGCAGGTTTCAACGCCGATCCCGGGCACGTCAATGGCTGGGCGCCGGGCAAGCGCCCGGCGCACACCCTTAACCCATCCTGCTACCTGGCCGATGATGGTCGGCGCTGGTTCTTCGGCACCCAGGGCGGCGATGGCCAGCCGCAGACGCAAATGGTGCTGGCCACACAACTGGTCGATTTCGAGCAACCCATCGACGCTGCTTTGCTAACGCCGCGCTTTTTGCTCGGCCGGAGTTTTTTCGACAGCACCGATAATCTCAAGCTGGAGAGCGACATCAGCCCGATCACCGCTCAAGGCCTGGCTGCCTTGGGCCACGACGTGGAAATGATCCCGACACTGAGCCCCATGACCGGGCACGCCGGTATCATCGCCATCAGCGCCGACGATCAGCGCAGCGCGATGCACGATCCCCGTGGCGAAGGCGTGGCCCTGGCTCAGGCTCAATGACAGCCATGAGCATTTGCCGGGTTCGGGTTGCTGGCGGATAATGCCGCGAATTGCCCGTCATCCGCAGCCTTGCGCGTTGGCATGAGGTTTTCTGGACAATAGAGGATTGGATGGGGTTGAGCACTGTCACTGCCAAACAGCTTGAGGTGCAGCGTATCGTCGATGCGTTGTTCAAGGCTATCGCTCAGCATCGTCTGCCCCCCGGCACCCGATTGATCGAAGCCCAGATTGTCGAAACCCTGCAGGCCAATCGCAACCACGTGCAAGTGGCACTGCAGCGCCTGGCGATGCAGAAAGTGGTGACCATCGAAGCCAATCGCGGCGCCATGGTGGCGCAACCCACAGCCAGGGAGGCACGGGATATCTTCAGCGCCCGGCGGGCCATCGAGCGGGCAATTGTCGAAGCCATTACCCCTGCGATGATTCGCAAGCAGCGCCCGCGCATTACCAGCCATATGAACAACGAGCGCAAAGCCACCAACGACACGGATCGCCGCGCTATCGTCCGCGAGTTGAGCGAGTTTCACCTGATGCTCGGCGAGATCAGCGGCAACGCAGTGCTGAGCGACATCCTTGCCAATCTGATGGTGCGCAGCTCGCTGATCGTCGCGCTGTATCAGCGCAATGACGTGCCGTCCTGCGCATCCGATGAGCATCAGCAGATCATTACCGCGCTGGAGGACGGCGACACCGAAAAGGCCGTCGCCGTGATGATCGAGCACCTGGACGAGCTGGAAGGGCAACTGGCGCTGGAAGAGGGCGCCCCGGAGGAATTCAACCTCAGACAGGCGTTGAGTGACTGATCCGCTGTCTGTCGGCGCGGATCAGGGTTTCAGGCCATAGCGCGCCGAGCACCCATCAGCCCGCTGCCGCCAGCACTGACACCGGGTAAATCGCTGTAAACGCTCCGTCATCAACGCTCAGTGCCCGACAATCGACGCCGTATACGTGGGCCAGGTTTTCCGGGGTCAGGGTGCTGCGGGTCGGGCCGCTGCAATGCACGTGGCCATGGTGCAGCATCAGGGTGTCGTCGGCGTACCGGCTGGCGAGGTTCATGTCATGGAAAATCGCCAGGGTGACGATGTTCTCCTTGCGGGTGTAGGCGTTGACGGCGTCGAGGATCTGCAACTGGTTGGCCAGGTCCAGCGCCGACGTCGGCTCGTCCAGCAGCAGCAACCGCGGGCTGCGCACCAATGCCAGCGCCAGGGAAATCATCTGCCGTTCGCCGCCGGACAATTGCCCCGGTTGACATTCGGCAAAACGCTGCAAGCCGAGCAGCTCAAGCATTTCACTGGCTTTGTGCTGCGCGTTCTTGCCGGTGGCCCAGCTGCGCGCATTACCATGTTGTGCCAGGAGCAGCAGCTCATAGGTGGACAGGCGAACGTCCAGATGCGCCAGATCCTGGGCGACATAGCCGATCAACTGAGCGCGTGCAGTCGGTGACGCGCTGAGCAATTCGATCCCGTCAATGGTCGCCGAACCCTTGGCTTTGGTCAGCCCGCACAGCCCCTTCATGAACGTCGACTTGCCAGCGCCGTTGGCACCGAGCAGGGCCAGGGTGCGACCCGCGGCTGCGTTGACGCTCAACCCGTCGAGGATGGTCCTGCCGTGGATGGTCACGCGGTAATCAGCAGTGGCGAAGCTCATCGGGATGTCAGTCTCCGGTCGCGCAGGATAAGGATGATGAAGAATGGCAGGCCAATCAGCGAAGTGACCATGCCGATTGGCAGCACGGCGCCGGGCACGATCAGTTTGCTGACCAGCGAGGCCAGCGTGACGAAGATGATGCCGCAGGCAATGGTCACGCCGATGGTAAAGCGCTGGTCTTCACCCACCAGCAGCCGCGCCACATGCGGCGCCACCAGACCCACGAAGCCAATGATACCGACCACCGAAGTCACCGCGCCCGCCAGCAACGCTGCGAGCATCAGCATCGTGGTACGAATGCGCCGCACCGGGATACCGAACACCACGGCCTGTTCGCCGAAGCTGCGCAAGGCCGTCAACGCCCAGGCCTGGACCAGCACCACCGGAATGGCGATCAGGGCAATCACGGCGCACAGACCGACTTTGTTCCAGGTGGCGTGCAGCAGCGAGCCCATCAGCCAGAACACAATGCTCTGCAGCTGATCGACACTGGCCACGTACTGCACCAGTCCCAACAACGAGCTGAACACGAAATGCACGGCAATGCCCAACAGGGTGATCGCTTGCAGGCCGACGTGGCCTCGGGTCAGCAGCAGGATGATGCCGACGGTCAGCAACGAAAACAGAAACGCATTGCCCGTCACCAGCAGGTCAGCGCCGAAGCCCGGCAGCGCGTTACCCAGGGAAAAATTGAATGCCAGTGCCAGCGATGCGCCAAACCCCGCAGCCGAGGAAATACCCAGGGTAAAAGGCTCGGCCAACGGGTTGTCGAGCACGGTCTGCATCATCAACCCGGCGAGGGCCAGACAGGTGCCGGCCAGCACCGCCATGAGCGTCATGGGCATGCGCAGTTCCCAGAGAATCACGCGGGTGCTGGCATCGACGCTGTCTGGTTGCAGCAAACCGCTGACGGCTTCGCCAAAGGTCAGCGTGCCGGACCCGACAATCAGATCAGCCACAAAGGCCAGCAGGGCGATGATCAATAGCGCTATCAGCAACAGGCTGCGCCGCCACACCGTATTGGCGTAGCGGGTCTGGTAACTGGCCACGGCGGGCAAAGGTTGAGCGGTAGGGGCTGTCATGGTCATTCGTCAATCAACGGTTGGCAGGTGCGGGCGAGTAAAGAATCGCTGGCACGGCTTCAAGGCCGGTCAACTCGAACAGCGACTTGAGGCTTGCGCCAGCGTCCAGCTGTTCGGCGCTGTCCGGGTAGAACGCCTGATTGAGGTTTTCCACCGCCAGGATATTCCAGCTGCTGGCATAGAACTGGTGGTAGATGCCGTACACGCGGCCCTGCTCACTGGCTCTCAATTGCGCAAAGCCGGGGCGTTTCTGCAACAGGCTCAGGGATTTGTCGATGTCCTGCTGCTTGACGCTGGCACCGAAGCCGAACGGCGGTGACACCGAGGTGCTGCCCGGAAAGCGCGTGCCGGTCATCACATACACGTCAGGTTGCTTGCCGAGTACGGTTTCCAGGGTGACGTCGCCGGTCGCGCCCGGCAGCAGGTTTGAACCCAGGTTCACACCGCCCGCGGCCTGAACCAGCTTGCCCCAATACACGTCACCATGGGTGAAGCAGCAAGCGGTGGCGCCGCCCTGGCCGGCCTTGGCTTCAACGAACACCAGCGGTTTTTTCGCGTGCCGGGCGGTAATGGCTTCAATCTGGGTCAGGCGTTTTTTGTAGAAATCGACATAGGCTTTGGCCTCGTTCTCGCGATTGAGCACCTGACCCAGCAAGGTCACTGTCTTCTGGCTGTTGACCACCGGGTCCAGGTCGCTGTCGACGAACAGCACCGGGATATTGAGCGCCGCCAGTTTCTGGGCGACACCGGCGTTTTCCAGCGAGGCGCGGGCGCGGGTCTGGAAGATCAGCAGGTCAGGGCGGGCGGCTACCACGGCTTCCAGATTCAGGTCGCCATCGTCACCGAATTTCATGTCGGTCGCTTGGTTGGCGGTCTTGGGCCACTGGTTTTCGAAGACGTGCCAGGTGTTGGGGTCCGAGCGCTTGACGATGTTGTTCCAGGCGACAATGCGCTGGAACGGATCGGCGCGGTCGAGCAGAGCGAGGGTAAACAGGTCACGGCCATCCTGCAGGACGATGCGTTTGGGCTCCTGCCTGATTTCTACCTGGCGGTTGGTGAGGTCAGTGACGGTGATCGGGTAGGTGGTGGCCTGGGCCAGCGTTTGCCCTGCGAGGATCAGACCGATCCCCGCCGCGAGGTGCTTGAGAATTTGCATGTGATAGCCATTCCAGAAAGGAGAAGGGCGAATCGGTCGAGCGAGGCACGACAAAACCGCCATCAAAAAAGTGCGGCTAGGGTAACGGAATTGTTCTCATTCGTCAGGTTTTAGCATTTGGGGGCATAGGTGAATGGTGCTTGGTCTGGGCCGCATCCGAAAGATTATGATCTGCTTTTGGTTTTGATCATAAGGGCCCCGTTAAACCACGCTGGCCGGAATTCGACATTGATTCGGGGGTAAACCGGCAAGGATTCCGGTTTAGCCGCCTAGGCCATGGATGGCCGTTGGCGGCGGCCCCCCGAATCAATGTCGGATTATGGGTATGCCGAGCCTAGGCGAGGGACCGAGTGGTGGGGCAGGCGTTTTGGGTTACCTTTTACTGGGCCGGCATTCCGGGTGTTTGTAAAAGGTGACCCGCTGTAAGAGCGCAGCCCTAAGGGGCCGTTACCGCAGGAATGGATATTTACCCAAAAAAAGATGTGTAATTACCCCGTTTAGCGCGGGCAAGAGCACCGCTCCTACTGGGGTAGACCTGAGCCGACCTTACTTGGCCAACAAAAGCCCTGCATCAAACCCCATGCGCAAGTTGCCCCAATGGCGCCCTTCAAAGAAGAACGGTACGTCAATCTCGGTCATGATCTCGCCGGTATCGCGCAGGTAGGTCTGCAACAGGAAGCGTTGGGTATTGCTCGCCGCACGCAGGCCGATCGGGTCGGCGAACATGCGTTTGTTGCGGCACACTGGCAGGTCAACTGCCCGGTCGCCGGTGGGTTTTTTCGACACCCAGCTGTTGTTCACCGGGCAATAACCCTTGCTGTCGACGATAAAGCTGACCTTGCCGCCAATCGTGCCTTTGGTCAGCTTGTCGCATTCTTCCTGGCAAATCTGCGCAAAGCGCTCGGTGTAGCTGGTCAGGTATTGTTTGGGGTCGGTGTTCGGGATCACTTTGTAGCTTTGATCAAACAGGTTCAGCCCCTCGCGCTGAGCTGCCGCCAGCCGCACCTGCAAGGTATCGCGGCATTCGCTGGCCCGGGTGATCGCCGCGTCCAGCGCGCCATGCCCGAGGACAAACTTGCCAAGCAGGGTCTGAACCTTTTCTGCCACCCCCGACAGGTCCCGGGTCGCCGCTGCCGAATGCTGCATGCGTTGATCGATGGACTGGCTGTCGGCGTAGATCCGGGTCACGCGTTGATTGATGCCGGTGTTGGCGTCGGCAAACTGCTGGATGTGCCCGGCGATGTCGGCCAGCTTGCCGTTGGTGGACTCGAAATCGACGATCATGCTCTCGAAATGGCCGGAGGCCCGCTCGACGACTTTCTGGGTTTCCTGAGCGCTTTGGCTGATCTGCGTGGTCTGGGCGTGGGTCGAGCTCACCTCCAGCAGCATCGCGTCGATGTTCTGCGAGATGTCATCGGTGGCGCGGCTGACGTT
Organism: Pseudomonas viridiflava; assembly: GCF_900601905.1. Classification (GTDB taxonomy): domain Bacteria; phylum Pseudomonadota; class Gammaproteobacteria; order Pseudomonadales; family Pseudomonadaceae; genus Aquipseudomonas. The sequence continues at coordinate 400,582 of NZ_UWFA01000416.1, read as the reverse complement.
CTGCGCCAGGGTCCGCACCTCATCGGCTACCACAGCGAAGCCACGGCCGCTTTCTCCGGCCCGGGCTGCTTCAATGGCGGCGTTGAGCGCCAGCAGGTTAGTCTGCGAGGAAATCTGCTGAATCAGCCCGACAATCGATTTGATGCTCGAAGAGCGTTCATTCAATGCAGACACCAGGGTGCTGAACTCACCCAGGCTGCGGGAGATTTCGCTGATATTACCGGTGACCTCAAGCAGCTCTGAATAGGAATCGCGTGCCATGCTCAGGTTCTGCGCGGTGGTGCTGGAGATGCCTTGGGTCTGATGCGAGACTTCTTCGATGCGCCCCACGGCAACGTTGCTCTCGTCCATCACCTCCTTGGCGAAGCGTGCCTGATGGGTGGCGCTGTCGCTGGAGTCGCTGATGTTCTTCAACGAACGCGCCGACTCCACGGCGATGTGCACAGTCAGGGCCTGAACGTTGCTGATGATTTCCCGTTGCTTGGCCAGAAAGCGGTTACAAGTGCTGGCGAGGGTACGAATCTCGTCGTGGGTCAGCAGGGGGAGGTCCTTGGACAGATCGCCCTCACCGTTGGCGATTTCTTCGAGGGCGCGGGTCATGTACGTCACGGGCCGGACGATCAGGTGGCGAAAGTACCCGATCATGAAACTGACCATGCCCAGGGTAAATAACGTGCTGAACAGAATGGCCGCATTGAGGGTGTCTAGTTTGTCCTCGATCAGCCCTGAGACGCGGGGATCGAGTTGGGCGTTGCGCAGTTCCAGCGCGATATCGGCGCGGATGCTCAAGGCAATCCAATACAGCAGGCCGCTGACCGCAACCAGCACAAACAGGCTGGACAACTTTTTGGTCAGCGTATTGAAAAACTGCTGTTCGATTGAATCATATAAAGCCTTTACCGCACCCATACCACTGCCCCTTGCCATCTAACCAGAGTTAATGTCTACATCGACCGCGATGCGCCAGGCTTGAGCTGGCGGTGTAATCTACAGCGCTGCGCATCAAACAACGCAGCACTATCGTTAGTGAAACGCACTTTATTCTGCAGCCACTGGTTTGTGGCCCGTTGGTTAGTTGCCTGTTAGAGGCACTTCACAACATCACATCATCGACTTGCGCATTGCACGCGACGCGATTGCGGCCTGAGGATTTTGCCTGGTACAGCTGTTGGTCCGCGCGCTTGATCAGGGTGAGAGTGTTGCCGTCGGCAGCTAGCGCCATGCCGATGCCAATGCTGACCGTAACCTGGCCAACTGCGCCGAAGCTGGCGTTGGCCACACGGCTGCGGATGTTCTCGGCGACCTGAACTGCGTCTTGCAGGTCTTCGATATCCTGCAGCAGCACGGCAAACTCCTCGCCGCCGTAACGGGCGACGAAGTCCGTCAGGCGCACGCTTTGCTCGATGAGATGGGCCAGCTGGTTCAGCACCTCATCTCCGCTGGCATGGCCGTGATTGTCATTGATCCGCTTGAAGTGATCCGCGTCGATGAACAGCAGGGCGAACGGGCGGCCAGTGCGTTCGAACAGCAGGCTGCATTCGTTGAGTTTCTCGTCAAAACGCCTTCTGTTATAGACCCCGGTGAGTGCGTCGTGGGTCGCCAGCTTCAATAGCTCGGCGTTGGCCAGGGTGAGGGCGGCGGTGCGCTGGGTGACCGTCACCTCCAGTGAGGCATTGGCGTCCTGCAGTTCGCGTTCCTTGCCCAGCAACGACTCGGTCATGCTCTGGATAGATTGTCCCAGCTGGGCAATTTCCAGTACTGAATGTTCCTGGGGAAAGGTCACCCCGGTGCGTTTGGCCTGCACCAGTTTGGCGGATTTGGCCAGCAACTCGATGGGGCGGCTCAGATGCAGGGCCAGATAATAAGCCACCACCGCCAGGACCAACGCCGCCAGAATGCCCAGCGCCAGTAACTTGTAAAGCAGGATGTGAGCGGGCTGCAGTGCGGTATCCAGTGGCTGGCGAACCACGATGTACCAGGCCAGACCGGAATTGGCCGGCGTTGGCACCGCCAGTACGCTGCTTACATAACCGTCGGCCACCGACCAGCCCTGGCTGCCCTGATGCGGCAGTGCGGTGAGCAGCTCGGGGCGCTGTTGGCCAACCAGCTGTTGGGGATAGAGCACTGCACCTGCGCCGTTAACGATCATCACTTCCAGATCGGCCGCCACACCTTCACGCACAATCGCCGACTCGACGATGCGGGTCATCCAGTTCCAGTGCACATGGGCGCTGAGTACTCCCACCACACGGCCATCGGCGGTGCGGATAGGCGCGGCGAAATCAATAAAGCGCAGCAATTCGCCGCTGGTATTGGCAGGCAACAGCTTGGCCAACAGCACGGCTTCGTGAGGGTCGCCGGTATAGGCACTCGACAGACCCGCCTTGAACCATGGCCGCTCCTTGACGGATTGATTGACCAGCAAACCTTTTACCGCCTGGCGAACCCGGCCGTCGGTGTCGGCGACACCCATCCAGGCATATTCGGAATGTGACTGTGTGCGCAGCTCCATGGATGGCAGGATGTCCGGATCGTCAAGATTGCCGCGTACCAGATGGGGCTCACGGCTGAGCAGGAAAATTTCCAGCTGCCGCTCGCGCAATTGTGTTCCGAGCATGGTCGCTGCCGACTTGGCGGTGCTGGCCAGCGCGGTGCCGCTGGCCTGCCTGACCTGGCCGGTGGCGATGTGTCCGACGTACAAGCCAACGCTCACCAGCGCCAACAGCGACACGCCCGCAAACCAGAGGGTCAGGTGGCTACGCAGGCTGGCTTTTATCATGGGGGTCATCTGCTGATCGGAGTAGTGGCATATTAGGCCTCATGTCGGCCCAGCCGCCAGCAATGCTTGTCAGGCTCACTGCGCTGTCGCCTATTGTCTCGACAATGGCCGTGGACAATGCAGACGCCTTGTGGCCGATAATCGCACGGTTTATTGCGATCGATAATTTCGCCATTTGAGTGATTAGTAGCGTCGACAATCGAATTGGCGCTTGTTTTGGTCGGCATCCACCGGTTTTTGATGATTTATTACTGCGACTTTCGGCTGATTTTCGCTAAAACCGGTTTTTTGATATTGACCGAATTAACCGGTTAGTACATTTTCTCGTCTGCGGTACTGGCGTTGTCGTCAGCAAAACAATAAAAACAAAACGGAGTCACTCACATGCAGCAGCCAATGCTCGCGCTTTATCCTGTTCGTCTTGATTCGACGTTTCGCGGATCATCTCGGTTACCCGCATTGCAGTTCTGAGTCACTCCTTCGGGAGCCCACCATGCAGCGCCTTTGATGCGCCGGCAGACTCCCGACACTTGCGAGGTATCGAAAATGACAACAATCGTCGACCTGTATTTCAAACTGCTGAAGTTGCTGATCGTTCTGTGCATGGCCGCCATGGTGGTGCTGGTATTCGGCAACGTTGTGCTGCGCTACGCCTTCAATTCCGGCATCAGCGTCTCGGAAGAACTGTCACGCTGGTTTTTTGTGTGGATGATTTTTCTCGGCTCACTGGTGGCGCTCAAAGAGCGCGCGCACATGGGCCTGGACAGCCTGGTCCGGCGCCTGCCTCCGACCGGCAAACGCATCTGTCTGGTCATCGGTCACCTGTTGATGCTGTACATCTGCTGGCTGGTGTTCAGCGGCAGTTGGCAACAAGCGGTGATCAACTGGCAGGTGGTGGCTCCGGCTTCTGGCCTGTCCATGGGGTTGTTTTACGCCGCCGGGCTGGTATTTGGGGCCAGCGCAGCCGCGATCCTGGTCTACGAGTTGTACCTGGTGCTGAGCGGCAAGCTGGCCGATGATCAACTGGTCATGGTCAAAGACAGTGACGCAGACATCGAACTTGAGCACGCCCAGCCGTATCCCGCCAATAACGCCATCCAGAACAAGAGGTCGCGACCATGACCCTGGCTATCTTCCTCGGCTCGTTGATTGGCACCATGGCGCTGGGCATCCCGATCGCCTTTGCGCTCCTGCTGGTCAGCGTGGCCCTGATGGTCCATCTGGACATGTTCGACGCACAGATCATTGCCCAGAACCTGCTTAACGGTGCGGACAGCTTTCCGTTGATGGCGGTGCCGTTTTTCATGCTGGCCGGCGAGATCATGAACGCGGGCGGCCTGTCCAGACGCATCGTCAATATCGCCATGGCGCTGGTCGGGCACAAGCGCGGTGGTCTGGGTTATGTGGCGATCATTGCCTCTTGCCTGCTGGCTTCGCTGTCCGGTTCGGCGGTCGCGGATGCCGCAGCGCTGGCCGCGTTGCTGGTGCCGATGATGATCAAGGCCGGGCACAATCGGGCGAGCTCGGCTGGGCTGATTGCCGCGGGCGGGATCATCGCGCCGATCATTCCGCCGAGCATTGGCTTCATCGTGTTTGGCGTAGCCTCCGGAGTGTCGATTTCGAAGCTGTTCCTGGCCGGGATCGTGCCAGGGCTGATGCTGGGCCTGTCGCTGGCCGTTGCCTGGTGGTTTGTCTCACGTCGGGAGAATGTCGCCACTCCGCCCAAACGCAGCTTTACCGAAGTGTTGCGCACCTTGCTCGATGGCGCGTGGGCACTGGGCCTGCCGCTGATCATCGTGTTCGGCCTCAAGTTCGGCATCTTCACCCCGACTGAAGCGGCCGTGGTGGCAGCTGTGTACGCGCTGTTCGTTGCTGTGGTGATCTACCGCGAAATCAAGATCAGCCAGCTTTATGCTCTGGTGCTGACTTCGGCCAAAACCACCTCGGTGGTCATGTTGCTGGTCGCTGCGGCCATGGTCTCGTCATGGCTGGTAACGGTCGCCGAATTGCCTGAGCAACTGGCCGGTGTGCTGGAGCCGTTCATGGACAACCAGACCATGCTGTTGATCGTCATCATGCTGCTGGTGATCCTGGTGGGCACGGCGATGGACATGACACCGACCATCCTGCTGCTGACGCCGGTACTGATGCCTGCAGTGGTCATGGCCGGGATTGATCCGGTGTATTTCGGCGTGCTGTTTCTCATCAATTGCGCCATCGGTTTGATCACGCCGCCCGTGGGCACGGTGCTCAATGTGGTGTGCGGGGTGTCGAAAATCAGCATGGATGAAATCATCCGGGGTGTCTGGCCGTTCATGCTGGCGCAGTTTGTGGTGCTGTTTCTGTTGGTGCTGTTCCCATCACTGGTGCTTGTCCCCCTGAAGTTCTTCACCGGCTGATTGCCGGTGGCCCCGTTTCACTCGACCTCTAATAACAACATCGGAGCGTGACATGAAAAAACTGATCAAAACCCTGCTCGCCGGTGCCTGCGCAACAGGCCTGTTATTCGCCAGCATGAGCAGCCAGGCCGCAGACATCCGCGAGCGGACCCTGCGGTTCGCCTTCCAGAACGTCAAGGATCACCCCCAGGGGCTGGGCGCGCAGAAGTTTGCCGACCTGCTGGCTGAAAGCAGTGGCGGCAAGATCAAAGTGCGGCTGTTTCCTGGTGGCACACTGGGCGGCGACCTGCAGACCGTTTCAGCGCTGCAAGGTGGCACGCTGGACATTACTGTATTGAACTCCGGCATCCTCGCGGCGCAGGCGCCGGACTTTGCGATGCTCGACTTCCCGTTTCTGTTCAACAACGTTCAGGAAGCTCACGCGGTAATCGATGGCCCGGTGGGGCAGAAACTGGCGGCGCAACTGGACAGCAAGGGGCTGGTCAGCCTGGGCTATTGGGACTTGGGCTTCCGGCACCTGACCAACAGCAAGCATCCAGTGACCAAAATCGAAGACATGCAGGGCCTCAAAGTTCGCGTGATCCAGTCACCGATCTATCTGGAGACCTTCTCGGCACTGGGCGCCAACCCGGTGGCGATGGCATTCCCCGAGGTCTACACCGGGCTTGAACAGCGCACCATCGACGGTCAGGAAAACCCCTTCACGGTAATCGAAGGCAACAAGTTCTACGAGGTGCAAAAATACCTGTCCGTGACCGGCCACATCTTCAACCCGCAATCGCTGATCATCGGCCAGAAGACCTGGAACCGCTTGAACGACGATGAAAAGGCCCTGATCCGCAACGCGGCGAAAGAGGCCCAGGAATACCAGCGCAAAGTCACTGCCGAGAGCATGGACAAGGCCCGGGATAACCTGGCGAAGAGCATTGCGATCAACGACATATCGCCAGCAGAAATGGATCGTTTCCGTGAGAAGGTGCAGCCCGTCGTCGACAAATTCGCGAAGACCGTGGACGCGGGGCTGGTGAAGACCATGTACGAAGAAATTGCCAAAGTGCGTAAAGCACAGTGATGTTTCTTTAGGCGCTCCCAAGGTCCCACAGGTCTGGCTCAGACTCATCCCATCCTGTGGGACCGGCTTTAGCCGGGAATGGGCCCGTACGCCCACGAATTTTCACTGTCAGAAAGGCCGTCTTGCCGGATTAATCCGGTCCCACAGGTCCTGGGTGTGCCGCAAGACAGTGCGGTGCCATTCACACCTGGAGCCACTCCCCGGATTGAGCATCGTCAGCAGTCCAATCGTTCAAACCCAAGGATGCTGCGGGCTATCAATCGGCCGCAAGCCATGGCGGCGGAACAGTTCGCCGTAACCGGCTACCAGAAACTGGCCATTACGCTGCAGCCAGTCTGCACGGCGTTCCTTGTAGACCGTTGGCAGGTAATACCAGGGCAGGCCGGGAAGGTCGTGGTGGACCAGATGCAGATTGAGATTCAGAAACAGCCAGCGCCATGGCCAGCCTGCTTCGTTGATCACCGAACGATGCGCTGAAGACTCAGCAGGGCGGTGTTCGTAGAACGAGCGAACCATCGACAACGCCAGGCCCAGCACACTGGCCAGCAGGTAATCCAGCACCCCGATGCCCCCCTCAACCTGAACCACCAGCAGCACTGCGACCACGCAAGCGCCGTGGGTCAGCCACATCAACCAGGCTTGCGCGTCGCCGCGCCAGAGACGGCCGGACTCTTCCCTGAGCAGGCCGCCCAGGGCGAGTAGCGGGCCGATCAGCAGCCGACCACAAAGGGTTTTGTTCAGCCAGTGCAGGCCACGGCGGTGGGCGGCGTGTTCCTGCCACTGGTGCTCGCTCAGGTAGCGGCTTTCAGGATCCGCGTGGGGGCGGGTGAGCGATTCATCCCGGTGGTGCAGCAAATGGCTGTCGCGATACAGCGTGTACGGGTACCAGATCGCGAGCGGCGCGTAGCCCAATACCTTGTTGAGCCACAGCCAGCGAGTCGGATGCCCGTGCAGCAACTCATGTTGCAGCGACATCCAGAAGGTAATGACAGGCACCAGCAACACCAGCGTCAGACCCCGGCCAAGCACGGCGGAATAATGAATGAGGCTGAACCACGCCGCGTAGGTGCCGATCAACAGTAGCCAGGTAGGCCAGTCGGTGCGCGCCGTCCAGGTCTGACGTAACTGGCGTATGCGCTGCTGGTGAGCGGCGTCGAAGTAATTGGGCATGAAGTAACCCGCTATGGCAGAAGGGCAGTGATGTCAGCTGCACCTTACCAATGCTGGTTATATAGGAATAATCACATTTTTTGGTTTGCTTATAGCGTTCAGGAATTAATGGGTCAGTGCGCAGCTGCTATCAGGATCGTGTTTACTGCGCGACGGACGATCAACTGCGCACCGCGACGCCATGCCTCGGCACGTATTATTGTTCGGTCCCCCGCACGTCTTCATCTATGATGGCGCGCCTCGAACAGGCTGCCCGCCGCCCGCGTTTTTCCCAGGAGCTTCAATGGTCAGGTTTTATCGGTCATCCCGGCTGTCGTCAGTTGCTCACCGTTACGCGCCGAGTCTGCTACGAGTGAGTATCGCCATGGCGTGCGGGGCGGGCGGCCCTGCATGGGCGGATGACTCCCGCCGCATCGAGCTGGACGCGACCCGTGTGGTGGGCGAGCAGGATGAAGGTTATCGGGCCCGCAGCGCGTCAGTAGCAGGGCTGGACAGCGCTGCGCTGATCGACACCCCCGCGTCGATCAGCGTGATCAACGAACACCTGATAAAGGACCAGCAGGCGCGTCTGCTCAGTGAAGTGCTGCGCAATGATGCCTCGGTCGGTGAAAGCTACGCCCCGGTGGGCTATTACGAAAATTTTGCGGTTCGCGGCTTCACCCTCAACTCCGCGAGCAGTTACAAAATCAACGGCCGCACCATTACCGGCGAGCAAAACGTTGCACTGGAAAACAAGCAGCAGGTCGAAGTGCTCAAAGGGCTGGCGGGCTTGCAAAGTGGCATCGCCGAGCCGGGCGGGCTGATCAATTACGTGACCAAACGCCCGGAGGAGGTGCGCTCCGTAACCGTGTCCACTGACGACCGGGGCAGTGGCTATGTGGCCACTGACCTCGGCGGTTTTTTCGGCAGCGAGCGGCAGTTCGGTGTGCGCGCCAACTTCGCTCACGAAGACATCAATTCCTACGTCGAACATGCCGATGGCCAGCGTGATTTCGCGTCGCTGGCGGTTGACTGGAACATCAGTCCCGATGCGCTCCTGCAACTGGATGCTGAGTACCAGAACAAAGAGCAGCGCTCTTCGCCGGGTTATCAATTGCTCGGCGGCAGCGAACTGCCACACCACGCTTCACCCAAGATCAAGCTGGGCCACCAGAGCTGGGCCAAGCCGGTGGGCATAGACTCGCTCAACCTTAACGGCAAGTTCGAATACCGTTTCAGCGACAACTGGAAGGGCACACTCAGCGCCTCGCGCAGCAAGGTGGTCATCGACGACTACAGCGCGTTTGCCTGGGGTTGCTATGGCGCGGCCAGCTGCGCCTCGACGCCAGTGCCCAACCATTTCAGCGCCGAGGGTGACTACGATATCTACGATTTTCGCAGCCCAGACGATACGCGGCGTAACGACGAAGTGCAGGCGGCGCTGGCCGGGACGTTCGACACCGGCTCGCTCAAACACGAGCTGACGGTTGGTACCAGCGCCCTGCGCCGGGTGATCGACAAGCGCGACGACATCAACGAATGGGTCGGCAGCAGCAATCAGGACGCCGATCCGGTGGACTTTGCGCCTTTCCCAGGCGAGTCAGGCCCGTCCTATCGACGCCTGGACAGCCGCCAGTACGGGCTGTTTGCCAGCGACCGGATCAGCTTCAACGAACAGTGGCAGACCGTGCTGGGCGGGCGTGAGGTGCGCCTGGACGAAAAAACCTTCGACAGCAGCGGCGATGCGACGCGCCACACCCAGCGGTACGTGTTCTTGCCGCAGGCCGCGCTGATCTACAAGCCGGTGGAGCATCTTTCGTTGTACACCCGCTACAGCAAGGGGCTGTCACTGGGCGGTGAAGCGGCCTGGTTCACCAACAATGCGTTCGAGATTCTGCCGCCAACGGTTTCCCGGCAGATCGAAGCCGGGATCAAATACGACTGGCAGCGCATCAGTCTGGCAGCGGCGCTGTTCCAGACCCGGCAGGCTTACCAGTATTCGCAACCTCAGGCTGACGGCACATTCACCTATGTGCAGAGCGGCGAGCAGAAGAACACTGGCTTGGAAGTGTCCGCCAATGGTTGGGCCACCTCGCGTTTACAGCTGTCGGCCAGCGTCGTGGCGATCCGCGCAAGGGTCACGGACAGCGGCACGCCCGAGTATGAAGGGCATCAGTCCTTGAACGTACCCAAATTGCGCGCCAGCCTGTATGCCGATTACAGCCTGCCGTGGGTCGACGGGCTGGCGCTGCTCGGCGGGGTGCAATACAGCGCCAGCAAGGCAGCGAACCGCGAAGGCAGCGAACCGCGAAGGCAGCGTCAAAGTGGGCGACTATGCGATCTTCAATGCGGGCAGCCGCTATACCACCCGTATTGACGGCTACGAGACGGTATTTCGTCTGAGTGTCGACAACCTGTTCGACAAACGTTACTGGCGCGATGCGGGTGAATACATCGGCGACGGCTACTTGTTTCAAGGTGCGCCATTGACCGCCCGGCTCAGCGCCAGTGTGAATTTCTGATTGAGGATGGACCATGTCGACGCTTGAAATCATCGCTGTGATCGTTAATGTGCTGGGCGTCTGGCTCACCGCCAAACGCATTCGCTGGTGCTGGCCGGTAGGGGTGGTCGCAGTGTCGCTGTACGCGTGGATTTTCTTTGACGCCAAGCTGTATTCGGACATGCTCCTGCAGGTGATGTTTGCCTTTCTGCAAGTGTATGGCTGGTGGCGCTGGAGCACCGGAGGGCTTGATCAAGGCAAGGTGCATGTCGGCCAGTTGAGCGTGAGCGAGGCGCTGTTGAGCCTGGTGATTGGCGCGTTGGGCGCGGCGCTGCTGGGCGGCCTGATGGCAAGCTTGACCGACGCCGCCGTGCCGTGGCTGGACGCGTCACTGACGGCAGGCAGCGTGGTCGCCAGCGTCTGGGCCGCACGCAAGTATGTCGCCAGCTGGTGGTTATGGATTGTGCTCGACGTGGTTTACGTTGGCATGTATCTGTTCAAGGACCTGCACCTCACCGCTGGCCTGTATGCAGGCTTCATTGTATTGGCGGTGTATGGCTGGCGCGCCTGGCGGCGGGATTTACTGGAGCAGAGGACCGCTTGAGTACGTCTATGTAGGGGCTGCCGAAAGCTGCGAACGGCGGTGTGTCAGATGAATCGCTGTTCGCAACCTTCGGCAGCGCCTGCAAGGCATTGGGCGCCTTCGCTAATAAGGCACGTGACTCATCAGGCGCGTGACTCAGCGCGCACTGCTTTGGTTTTAGGCCCGACAAAAATCCAGGCCAGCAGACTGATCACCGGCACGAACACCAGCATCAGAATCCACAGGCATTTGTTTTCCCGGCTGGCATCGCTTTTTACCACACGGATCACCGCCCAGAATTCGAGCACTACCAGAATTGCCGCGAATACGCTCCAGAAGATCGGGAGGTTCATAATCGCCGCCAACACATTCCAGCTCTCCGAGTTTCCCATGGCACACCTCATTCGTGGTCGTTAAGGGTTAGTCCACAGCGGCTCGGCAAGGGTTCATTAAATGTGCAGGCGCGTTAACATGCGGCCCCACACGCGCCTTGCTGGGTGCGTCTCGTATTGTGTGAGCAGAGGTGCCAATGGCCAATCCAGATCTGACGTTTATTGCCGACCCCGACCCCGACCCCGACTCGATTTCTTCCGACGTTGCCGGTGTCGGCGGTCTGCTGGTTTCCACACAAGTCCCGACCCGCGCCGATGGCAGCCTGGCACTGGGCGGCATCACCGAACAGAGCGAATGCACACTCCAGGCATTGAAAGTCGCCCTGGAAAAAGCCGGAAGTTCGATGGACCGCGTACTGCACCTGACCATCTATCTCACTGACATGGCCGACCGTGCCGCCTTCAATGACGTGTATCGCCAATTTTTCGCGCCGCCATGGCCGGTTCGAGCGGCTGTGGGGGTCGCCGCCCTGGCAGTAGAAGGTATGCGGGTGGAAGTGACCGCCATGGCCGCCCGGGGCTGATTCCGCCCATCTCTGAGTCTGGCTGAGCTCAAGCAGGGGCGGGTTTTCTGACCCACACCCTGCTTTCTCCTGTTTGCGCCGCATAACGCCCTTCATATCCGCCTTCCGTGACGCCTCTCGCCGTTTTATTACCCATCCTGTAACAGTGTTTTACTCAGTCCATGCGGGACGTTGTGTCGCAGTGACCGGGTCTTGTTTGCTATCGTTGCAAAACTAACCAGTTAGTTAATAGTTGGCTGACAGCAACCGGGCCGAGCATTGGCCGTCTCTCGCCCGGTGTTCAACACCGCGCTACTGCGGCCCTGCAAGGCGCTCTGCGCAGTCGCTGTCTGCACTACGCTTAACTTTTCCACACACGTTCATGCGTCAACAGGATCATGCAACATGACTAACTCTCAACCTTCGGCAGTTCTGCGCCGCTGGCCCGTCTGGGTCGCAGCGCTGGGCGTGCTGGTATTTGGCTTGCTCTTCGTCGCCGGTGGCGGCTACCTCGTTACGCTGGGCGGCAGCTGGTACTTCCTGCTGGCAGGCCTGGGCATGCTGGTCTCGGCCGCACTGCTGTTCAAGCAGCGCCTTGCAGGTGCCTGGCTGTTCGCAGCAGTGATGGTGCTGTCAGTGATCTGGGCGCTGGCCGATGCCGGGCTCAATTTCTGGCCGCAGATTTCGCGCCTGTTTGCGCTGGGCATCCTGAGCCTGGTGGTCGCACTGGTCTACCCCACTTTGCGCAAGAATAATGGCCTGGTCAGCGGGCGAGGGGGCTATGCGCTCAGTGGCGTGCTGGCGATTGCCGTGGTTGCCGGGGTTTACGGCATGTTCATCCCCCACGCGTCGGTTGCGCCGACGGGCGATGGCCCCGGCCTGAGCAAAGTCGAGCCTGGCAACGCCCAGAAGAACTGGGCGCATTACGGCAATGACGAGGGCGGTAACCGCTTTGCCGCACTGGACCAGATCAATCGCAGCAACGTCGCCAGCCTGGTTCCGGCCTGGACGTATCAGACCGGTGATGTGGCAGTCAGCGATGGCAACGGTGCCGAAGACCAGACCACCCCGCTGCAGGTGGGCGACAAAGTGTTCATCTGCACCCCGCACAACAACATCATTGCCCTGGACGCCGACACCGGCAAACAGCTGTGGAAGAACCCGATCAACGCGCAGAGCAAAGTCTGGCAGCGTTGCCGTGGCCTGGCGTATTTCGACGCCACTGCAGCGCTCGCCCAGCCGCTGGATGGCAGCACGCCAGCGACGGCAGTTGCAGTGCCTGCTGGCGCCAACTGCCAGCGGCGCTTGCTGACCAATACCATCGATGCACGCCTGATTGCCGTCGACGCGGATACCGGCGAGTTCTGCCAAGGTTTCGGCAATAACGGGCAGGTAGATCTCAAGGCCGGCCTGGGCAATGTGCCGGACTCCTACTACCAGTTGTCTTCCGCGCCGCTGATGGCGGGCAGCACCGTGGTGGTTGGCGGGCGCGTGGCGGATAACGTCCAGGCGGACATGCCAGGCGGCGTGATTCGTGGTTTTGATGTGGTCACCGGTGCCATGCGCTGGGCATTCGACCCTGGCAACCCGGCAGACAGAAATGCCCCGGCCGCCGATCGCACCTATGTGCGCAGTACCCCGAACAGCTGGGCGCCGATGTCCTATGACCCGGCGATGAACACGATCTTCCTGCCGATGGGCAGCTCGTCCACCGACATTTATGGTGTGGAGCGCACGGCGCTGGATCACAAGTACGGTGCTTCGGTACTGGCCTTGAACGCGACCACGGGCGCAGAGAAGTGGGTCTATCAGACCGTCCACAATGACTTGTGGGACTTCGACCTGCCCATGCAGCCCACCTTGATGGACTTCACCAGGACGGATGGCAGCAAAGTGCCAGCGGTAGTGATCGGCACCAAGGCCGGCCAGATCTTCGTCCTCGACCGCGCTACCGGCAAACCGTTGACCAAAGTCGAAGACGTGGCGGTCAAGGCAGCCAACATCCCCAACGAGCCATATTCGCTGACTCAGCCGCTGTCCACGGGCATGCCGCAGATCGGCACGAAGCACATGACCGAGTCGGACATGTGGGGTGCCACGCCGTTCGACCAGATGCTGTGCCGTATTTCGTTCAAGCAAATGCGCTACGAAGGCCTGTACACCGCGCCGGGTACCGACAAATCGCTGAGCTTCCCGGGGTCGCTGGGCGGGATGAACTGGGGCAGTATCTCGACTGACCCGGTACACGGTTTCATCTTCGTCAACGACATGCGTCTGGGCCTGTGGATCCAGATGGTCCCGCAGCAGAAAGACGCCAAGGCTTCTTCCGGCGGCGAAGCATTGAACACCGGCATGGGCGCCGTGCCCCTCAAAGGCACACCTTATGCGGTGAACAAAAACCGCTTCCTGTCGATTGCCGGCATCCCGTGCCAGGCACCGCCGTTCGGCACCTTGACCGCCATCGACATGAAAACCCAGAAGGTCGCCTGGCAAGTGCCCGTCGGCACCGTACAGGACACCGGCCCGCTGGGCGTGAAGATGCACCTGCCGCTGCCCATCGGCATGCCGACCCTGGGCGGCACACTGTCAACGCAAGGTGGCCTGATCTTCATTGCCGGGACCCAGGATTACTACTTGCGCGCCTTCAATTCGGCCAATGGCGAAGAAGCCTGGAAAGCCCGCTTGCCGGTGGGCAGCCAGGGTGGCCCGATGACCTTTGTGTCGCCAAAAACCGGCAAACAGTACGTGGTGATTACCGCGGGTGGTGGTCGTCAGTCGCCGGATCGCGGTGACTACGTGATCGCTTACGCGTTGCCTGACAATAAGTAAGCAAACCGGTCCGCTATTCCGAAAACCCGCTGCCGTCCTGTGAAGATGGCAGCGGGTTTTTTGTGCGCAGTCGGCTGCCCGGACAATTTCTCTGCACGATCAGCCGATGCTCCTGTCGAACCGGAATCGTCAACCGTTCAGGAGAGACTTCGCATGAATGACAACGCATTAGTCATCGGTGCCAGCGGCATTGTCGGCAGTGCCACCGCACGCTGCCTTGTGGATCAGGGCTGGCAAGTGGCGGGGCTGGCGCGCAAGCCAGTCCAGCAGGACGGCGTGACGCCTGTGGTCGCGGACTTGCTCGACACTGACTCGCTGAACGCAGCACTGGCCGATATCGCGCCGACCCACGTGTACATCACCACGTGGTCGCGCCAGGCCAGCGAGGCGGAAAATATTCGGGTCAACGCAGCAATGGTGCGCAATGTCCTCAGTGTGCTGAGTGCCAAGTGCAGCGTCCGCCATGTGGCGCTGGTCACCGGGCTCAAGCATTACCTGGGGCCGTTCGAGGCCTACGGCAAAGGCATCTTGCCCAAGACGCCGTTCCGCGAAGAGCAGGGCAGGCTGGACGTGGAAAATTTCTACTACGCCCAGGAAGACGAGGTCTTTGCCGCAGCCAAGCGTGATGGCTTTACCTGGAGCGTGCATCGTCCGCACACCATTACCGGGGTGGCGGTCGGCAATGCGATGAACATGGCCACCACCCTGGCGGTGTATGCCTCGATTTGCAAAGCCACCGGCCGGCCGTTCCGCTTCCCCGGTTCCCGAGTGCAATGGGACAGCCTGACCGACATGAGCGACGCTCACATTGTCGCCCGCCAGCAACTCTGGGCTTCAACGACCCCGGCGGCGGCCAATCAGGCTTTCAACGTGACCAATGGCGACGTATTTCGCTGGAGCTGGATGTGGGAGCAGATTGCGGGCTGGTTTGAAATCGAGCCTGCGCCGTTCCCGGAGTCGGAGGATCCGCTTGCCGAGCAGATGGCCAATGATGCGCAGGCCTGGCAGAAACTGGTCGAGCAGCACAACCTGGCTGAGCCGGACATCGACAAGCTGATTTCCCCCTGGCACACCGACGCGGACCTGGGTCGCCCGATTGAAGTGGTCACCGACATGTCGAAAAGCCGGCTGATGGGCTTCACCGACTACAAGGCCAGTGACCGTGCCTTTTTCGACGTGTTTGCCGAGCTGCGCCAACGCCGTCTGATTCCCTGAGGAGAAGCACCATGCGCGACGAAAAGAAGCCTGCACCTGAGAAACAGCCCCCTGAAGACGACACCCCGGCCCATGCTACCGAGGAGGAAAAGGAGCGTCTGAAAGACTTCAACAAGGGCGGCATCCCGCCAGGAGCCTGCTGAGTGATGCCTGCCTTTGAAGGGCGGCTCCGATAAGAGCAGATCCGTCCCCGTGCTCGTCAGGGAGAAGACGGGCACGGATTGAACGCCACCCAAAGATTGGCCATGTGAGGCGCGAGCATCGTACCGGGGATGGTGTCACCCGGCCCTCGGCGTTGCCCGGTGTCGCGGTTGAAGGCCCCATCCTTGCCAGTGAACAGAGGCTGGCTGCGCGCCAGCAGATAATCGAAAAACTGCTTTTTGGCAGGCAGGTTTAAACTCCCGCCAGGTGTGATAGGTGCCAGCATGACGCCCATCTTGTCGGTGAACACCACGAAAATCTCTTCGGCATCGCGGCGTGTGTCAGTGCGCGCGCAATTAACCTCCTGGTTTTTCAGCGTCGCCACCGGCTGATAGGTTTTGTCCTTGTACAGACTTAGAATCAGCCCATTGCGGGTCAGCACGCCCAACCCTTGAGTGGCTTTGCATTCAGTGTCTGATCCATAAGGGTAAAGGCACCAGTTGGTCTCACTCATGGCTTGAATGTCGCCAGGGGCCACCTGCAGATCCTGGGCAATCTGCGCTTTGGCTTCGGGGGTTTCATACGGAATCATCACACAACCGCTGAGTGCGACTGCCGCGATTAGCGACAGGTATTTAAAGCCATTGCTGATCACCTTGTTGGATCTTGCCTGCACGGTAACGCACCCTGTGTCGCTTGAAAAAACGCCACAATAACAGCCGTACACCCAGTCGCAAGTAAAAGGTACAAGGCTCTAAAAGCGTGATTTCGCAGGCGCTGCCAGAAGCTGCGAGTGCGGCTGTCAAGCAGAACGTTTCGCAGCTTTTGGCAGTCCCCGGGGGGAGATACCGAAACACGCGGTTGTGATGCGCCGCAGCCGCTGATCGTCTAGCATGCGGCCTCCAACAATAACCGGCGAACAACGAGCGCACCCATGCAGAACCTGCTGAACGAGATCCTTGATGAAGTCCGTCCACTCATGGGGCAAGGCAAGGTTGCCAATTACATCCCGGCCTTGGGCGAAGTGCAGCCAGACCAGTTGGGTATTGCGGTCTACAGCAATGATGGCGAGCTGTTTTGCGCAGGGGATGCAGGGACCCGGTTTTCGATCCAGAGCATTTCCAAGGTGTTCAGCCTGGTGCAGGCCATTGGGCATTCGGGTGAAGACATCTGGCAGCGGCTGGGTCATGAGCCGTCCGGGCAGCCGTTCAATTCGCTGGTGCAGCTCGAGTTCGAACGCGGTCGGCCGCGCAATCCGTTTATCAATGCCGGCGCGCTGGTGATCTGCGATATCAACCAGTCACGTTTTGCTGCGCCGTCCCTGTCGATGCGCGATTTCGTGCGCCGCCTGTGTGGCAACCCGGAGATCGTGTCCGATTCCAAAGTGGCCGAATCCGAATACCAGCACCGCTCGCGCAACGCTGCGGCGGCGTATCTGATGAAGTCGTTCGACAACTTTCAAAACGATGTCGAAGATGTCCTGCGCAGCTATTTCCATCACTGTGCGCTGAGCATGAGCTGCATTGACCTGGCCCGTGCGTTTGGTTTTCTCGCCAATCAAGGTTACTGCGTGCACAGCGGTCAACAGATTCTCAGCGCCCGGCAGACTAAACAGCTCAACTCGATCATGGCCACCAGCGGGCTCTACGACGAAGCGGGCAACTTCGCCTATCGTGTTGGCTTGCCGGGCAAAAGCGGTGTTGGCGGCGGGATTGTTGCCGTGGTTCCGGGACGCTTCACGGTGTGCGTCTGGTCGCCGGAGCTCAACGCTGCAGGCAATTCGCTGGTGGGCATGGCCGCGCTGGAAAAACTCAGCGCCCGCATCGAATGGTCAGTGTTCTAGGCACGCGTTGAATCGGTTGCAGGAAATGCTGAGCATTCGGCGCACAGCTCGGGTCTACTGCATTCGAATCGGCTGTCAACCGGCTGATTGCCTGTGCAGTGGACCGTGCAGTTGAATAAAAGGAAACCCTGCTTTTGAACCGATCAGTCGCGCTGTATCCCCAACGTTCCTGCAAGGCTCTGGCTGCGCTAAAACCGTTGCTGATGGCTCTGGCAGGTTTGCTCCTGGCAGCTTGCGGCACGCAACGCGCCAATCAGGCGCCAGAACTTACACCCGGACAGGTACGTGCGCAGATCGTGCGCTTGATGCCTGCCAACACCCCCGATCGCGAAGGCTGGGCCGCTGATATTCAGACTGCATTTGCCGCGCAGGAGCTGAACCCCAGTACCGAAAACCTCTGCTCGGTGCTGGCAGTGACCGAGCAGGAATCCACTTATCAGGTGGACCCGGCGGTGCCGAACATGGCAAAAATCGCCCGCGCTGAAATCGATCGCCGGGCTGGGCGTCTGCATATCCCCGGTCTGTTAATCAACCGCGCGCTGGCGATCAAGTCACCGACTGGCAAAACCTATTCTGCGCGCCTTGCCGCTGCCCGCACCGAGAAGGACCTGAGCGCCATCTTTGACGATTTCATCGGCATGGTGCCCTTGGGGCAGACGCTGTTTGGCAGCTTTAACCCGGTGCACACCGGCGGTCCGATGCAGGTCAGCATCGCTTTTGCGGAACAGCAGGCCAAGGGCTACCCGTACCCGGTGGACGGCAGTATTCGCCGTGAAGTGTTCACCCGCCGTGGTGGCATGTACTTCGGTATCGCGCACTTGCTGGGTTACCCGGCGGACTATCCGCAATCGCTGTACCGATTCGCCGATTTCAACGCGGGATGGTACGCCAGTCGCAACGCGGCTTTTCAGAGCGCGGTGAGCCAGGCGACGGGGATCAAACTGGCGCTGGATGGCGACCTGATTCGCTACGACTCCACGTCCCCGAGTTCCACGGAACTGGCGGTGCGCTCATTGGGCAACCGCCTGGACATGAAGCATTCAGCTATTTTCAGTCAGCTCAAGCAGGGCGATACCCTGGATTTTCAGGAAACCGAGGTGTACCAGAAAGTCTTCGCCCTGGCCGAGCAGGCCACGGGCAAGGCGCTGCCGAGGGCGATTCTGCCAGGCATTACGTTGCAGAGCCCGAAGATTACCCGTGAACTGACCACCGCCTGGTTTGCCGAACGGGTGGATGGGCGTCGTGAGCGCTGCGTACAGCGGGCCGGACGTTAAGGATGTTGGCTATCGAGCTTTGCCAGGGTCAGGCGATCAAGGCTGCCATCGAAAAAGCTATCCAGCACCTCCTGAAAGATCGGCCGCTCGGGCGCCGCGAGGGCGAACAGGGTCATGCTGGACTGCAACTTGAGGTCGTCGGGCGCACCGAATATGTGCCGGGCCGTCCGTTGCAGTTGCGGTTCGATAAGCTTCGCGCAGTGCTCAAGACGAGGTCCCAGAACCGGATGTTCAAGGTAGGCGCGGGCTTCCGCGATGCCGGTGATGGCATAGCGTCGAGCCATCTCACTGCGGCCCAGGCCGGTTATCTGCGGGAACACGAACCACATCCAGTGCGTGTGCTTGCGGCCGTTGCGCAGTTCGTTCAGCACCTGCTCGAACACCGGCGCTTGCGCTTGGACAAAACGCTGCAGATTGTAGGGGTCGTCCATGTTGAACCTCCTCGGGACCGGTTTGGTCTGTGGGACCGGCTTCAGCCGGGAAGTGGCCGGTGATGGCACACCTGCAAGCTTCCCCGATTAGAGCCGGTTTCATGAGAAACGTGCATTGCAGGCCATACAGAATCCCCCACCGATATGATTGCAACTGAAAAAGGCCCCACCTGCATGCCTGTCGTCAGCCGCTTCACTGCTTTTCTCGCTCAGGCGCGTCGTGCCATGGGCCTGGTGTGGACCACGTCCCGGGGTTTATCCCTCGGGCTGATTGTTGCCACGCTGATTGCCGGTGTGCTGCCAGCCCTGGCAGCGTGGCTCGGTCAGCGTATTGTCGATGCAGTCGTCGCGGCCATGCAGTTGCATGCGGCTACCGGCGAGGCGCCGTTGTGGCCTGTGTTGCGCTACGTTTTGCTTGAGGCCGGTGTGCTGGCGTTGTTGGCGGGGACACAACGGGCACTGTCGGTTCAGCAAGCCTTGCTGCGGGTCCAGTTGGGGCAGAAGGTCAACACCTTGATCCTCGAGAAAGCCCAGACTTTGTCGCTGGTCCAGTTCGAAGACTCGGAATTCTACGACAAGCTGGTGAGGGTGCGCCGCGAGGCTTCGACCCGGCCACTGGCGCTGGTGACCAAGTCCCTGGGGCTGGTGCAGAACCTGATTTCGCTGATCAGCTTCGGCATCTTGCTGATCCATTTTTCGCCCTGGGCGCTGCTGATTCTGGTGATCGGTGCACTGCCGGTATTCTTCGCCGAGGCGCATTTTTCCGGCGACGCATTTCGGCTGTTTACCCGCCGCGCTCCGGAAAGCCGTCAGCAAAACTACATCGAAACCCTGCTGTCCCACGAAACCTACATCAAGGAGGTGAAGCTGTTTGGCTTCGGCCCCTTGTTGATGCAGCGTTACCGCGACACCTTCGAGCGACTCTACGCCGAGGATCGGCGGCTGACCCTGCGGCGCGACGGCTGGGGCTTTCTGCTGGGCCTGCTGGGCACCAGTGCGTTCTATTTCGCTTATGGCTGGATCGTGATCGATGCCGTGCATGGGCAGATCACCCTCGGGCAGATGACCATGTACCTGGTGCTGTTCAAGCAGGGGCAAAGCGCGGTCAGCAGCAGCCTCAGCGCCATCAGTGGTCTGTACGAGGACGGTTTGTACCTGGCCGACCTTTACGACTACCTCGGCCAGCCAGTGCCTGTGGAAACCGGCCATCTGACCCAAGGCGCGCTTCCAGGCGACGGCCTGCGTTTCGAAGGCGTGGGTTTCAGCTACCCGGGCTCCAGCCACCCGACGCTGCTCGATATCGACCTGCACCTGTCGCCTGGGCGCAGTGTGGCGCTGGTGGGCGAGAATGGCTCCGGCAAAACCACCATCATCAAGTTGCTGACCCGCCTGTATCGGCCCGACGGGGGGCGAATCCTGCTCGATGGCAGTGACCTCAACGACTGGAGCGAAGACGCCCTGCGGCGGCGCATCGGGGTGATCTTTCAGGACTACATTCGTTATCAGTTCGTGGTCGGCGAGAATCTCGGAGTCGGCGATATTGATGCGTTTGGCGAAGAAGCGCGCTGGCGCGAGGCGGCTAGCCAGGGCATGGCTGCGCAATTCATCGAACGGCTGGATAAAGGCTACGCCACCCAATTGGGCCGCTGGTTTGCCGGAGGGCAGGAGTTGTCCGGTGGGCAATGGCAGAAAATCGCGCTGTCCCGGGCGTATATGCGGCGCAACGCCGACCTGTTGATTCTCGATGAACCCACGGCTGCGCTGGATGCCGGAGCCGAGGCAGCGGTGTTTGATCACTTTCGCGAGTATGCCAAGGGCCGTATGACGTTGCTGATCTCCCACCGTTTCTCCAGCGTGCGCAATGCCGATCATATTGTGGTGCTGGATCAGGGCCGTGTCCTGGAGCGCGGCGATCATGCCAGCCTCGTGGCGGCGGGCGGGCGGTATGCCCAGCTGTTTGATCTGCAGGCGCGGGGGTATCGATAGGGGCAGGGCGCTGCCTTGAGAGAGCCGGGCTTAACTCTTACTTGATGTTTCACCGCTTGCCCATGGCGCAACGCCCGGTGTATCACTTTGGGCTGGTTTTTTCTCTGGAGTGATCACACATGCGTTTAGCATCAACAGCCGGTTTCCTGCTGGCGCTGGCGATACCTGTGGGCGCCATGGCCGAGACGCCCGGTTACGGCAAGCAGCTGGAAGGTTTTGAATACCCGCATCCTTTGGCCAAATTCGAATTCCAGTCTCAGGGTAAAAACCTGGAGATGGGCTATATGGATGTTGCCGCCCAAGGCAAAGCCAATGGCAAAACCGTGGTGCTGTTGCATGGCAAGAACTTCTGCGCCGCCACCTGGGAAGACAGCATCAAAGCCCTGAGCAGCGCGGGGTTCCGGGTGATCGCGCCGGATCAGATCGGCTTTTGCACGTCCAGTAAACCGGACAACTATCAGTACACCTTCCAGCAACTGGCGACCAATACCCATGCCTTGTTGAGCAAGCTGGGGGTCGACAAAGCCACGGTCATCGGCCACTCCACCGGGGGCATGCTTGCCACCCGTTACGCGCTGATGTATCCGCAGCAGACGCAGCAGTTGGTCATGGTCAACCCTATTGGTCTGGAAGACTGGAAGGCGTTGGGTGTGCCGTATCGCACGGTTGATCAGTGGTACGCCCGGGAGCTGAACGTCAGCGCCGAGGGCATTCGCAAGTATGAGCAGAACACTTACTACGCCGGGCGCTGGAAGCCGGAGTACGACAAGTGGGTGGACATGCTGGCCGGGCTGAGCAAAGGGCCGGGCAAGGAGGCGGTGGCCTGGAACTCGGCGCTGATCTACGACATGATTTTCACTCAGCCGGTGTATTACGAGTTCGGCGACCTGAAAGTCCCGACGTTACTGATGATCGGCGATGCGGATACCACGGCGATCGGCAGCGACATTGTCTCTGCGCAGCTCAAGGCGAAGCTGGGCAATTACAAGGTACTGGGCAAAAACGCGGCGAAAATGATCCCCGGTGCGAAGCTGGTGGAATTTCCGGGTATGGGCCACGCGCCGCAAATGGAAGACCCGGCGGGTTTCAACAAGGCACTGATTTCGGGGTTGGCAGGTAAATAACAGATCCAGGTGGGATCGGTGCTTGCCCGCGATACAGGCACCGCAAAACCCTAGCCATCTGCGGTGCCTGTATCGCGGGCAAGCACCGCTCCCACAGTGTGTGTTCCGCTAATTCAACAACTCCGCAAATGCCTTGTCCGCTTCCAGCACAGCGGGCAGTCCGGCGAATAGCGCATCCAGATTCAGCCCTTCGGTCAATGGCCCTGTCACGGCCTGTTGGGCTTCGGGCGTGGCGCCGCCGTGTGCTTCCAGTGCATCGGAAATCAACATGGCCTGAGCGACAATGCGCGGTAGAGGGGCGTCTGCGGGCGCTTGCAGGGGTTTGGCCTGATACGCGATGGCCTGTTGAATGACCTGCGGCAAATGCCAGCGCTTGGCCAGCTCTTCGCCCACTTCCGGGTAGCCGAAGCCCAACTGTACCGTTTCGTTGGCGGCCCGCCCCGGGGTGCCTGTCTTGCTGGCCGCATTGATGCGCTCGGCCACGTCCGGGGCGCCGGTCTGAATCAGCAACTCGCCAATGTCATGCATGACGCCGCAGGTGAAGGCAACCTCCGGGTCAGCGCCAGTCTGTTTGGCGATCATGCGGCAGATGCCTGCAACCTGAAAGCTCTTGAGCCAGAAGCCCTTGAGGTCAAAGCTGGGTCCGGCCTTGAACGCACCGGTGACCGCCGACGCCAGGACCAGAGTGCGCAAGGTGTTGAAGCCCAGGCGCATAGCGGCGTCTTCGATACTGGACGATTCCCGGGAACCGCGAAATCTGGCGGAGTTGGCCAGGCGCAGAATCTTCGCCGAAATCACCGGATCCTTTTCGATGTTGCGGGCGATGCTTTCGAGGCTGGAGGACGGGCTGTCGAACTGCAGAATAAGATCCTGCGCGACCTTGGGAATGCTGGGAAGACTGTGCAGATTGGCGAACAGCGTTTCAATGCTCATAGACGACTCACCTTTTTC
The DNA here is from genome assembly GCF_900601905.1 of Pseudomonas viridiflava. GTDB lineage: Bacteria > Pseudomonadota > Gammaproteobacteria > Pseudomonadales > Pseudomonadaceae > Aquipseudomonas. The sequence continues at coordinate 377,410 of NZ_UWFA01000416.1, read as the reverse complement.
TCATCCTGCAACGAACGATAGGCGAAATTGGGGAGCGTGCACGGCAGTGGGCTGTTAAATGCGTGAAACAGTGAACATATTTGCAATGGGTAGGGGGTGGGACCGGCTTTAGCCGGGAAGGCGGCTTCCCGGCCATACAGCTACAGGGGATATGTCGGCCCTTTCCCGGCTAAAGCCGGTCCCACCAGTGGGTGTTGCTGATTTACAAAGCCACACCCGTCACCAGTTTGCCGTCCTTGAAATACCCACTCAAGTTGGCAAACACCAGGTCTGCCATGGCCTGGCGGGTTTCATAGGTGCCGCTGCCGATATGCGGGGTCAGCACCACCTGATCCATGCCCAACAAAGCTTCAGGTACGTTCGGCTCGTCTTCGAACACGTCCAGCGCGGCACCGGCAATTTCACCCGCTTGCAACGCGGCAACCAGCGCCTTTTCATCGACCACCGAGCCTCGGGCCACGTTGATCAGATAAGCGTCTGGCCCCAGCGCTTTGAGCACCCGAGCGTTGATCAGTTTCTCGGTGTCCGGCCCACCGGGCACGATCACCACCAGATAATCCGAAACCCTGGCCAATTCCTCAAGGTCAGCGTAGTGGGTGTAAGAAACGTCAGGATATGCCTGGCCCCGGCGGAAGTAGGCAATGTTCATGTCGAACGCGGCAGCGCGCCTGGCGATGGTCTTGCCGATCTTGCCCAGGCCAACGATGCCGCAGGTCTTGCCTGACAGGTCACGGCCCAGCGGGAATTTGCCCTGGGTCCACTTGCCTGCGCGCACGAAGCGCTCCGCTTCGCTGATCTTGCGTGAAACACACAGCAGCAACGCCAGTGCAGTCTCGGCAACGGCATTGTTGAGCACGTCAGGGGTGTTACTCAGCTGGATGCCGCGGCTGGCGAGGTAACCGGTATCGACCGCGTCATAGCCGACGCCGAAACTGCTGACCACTTCAAGGTTGGGCAGGCGTTCGAGCAACGCGTTGTCGGTGCCATGCACGCCGCTGGTCACGATGCCGCGGATCTTCTCGCCATGGGACGTGGCCCAGCTATCCAGGTCGGCAATTTCCCAGCGGTTGTGGACCGTGAAATCACGCGCCAGGTTTTCTGTCAGAGAGGCGTGCATTGGGCCCCATACCAGGATGTCAGCTTTGCTTTGCATCATGTTGTAGATCCCGTCCTGTTATTGGTGGAGTCCATTTTCAGCTCGTTAGGGCTGTGTTGCGCTGCGGCCGGTGTCGGTGGCCGGTCGGCAGGGTGATTGACCCCGTCGCTGGTTTTGATCGGCCCCAGGTCAAAAGGGTTCACACCTTCCAGGCAAGCGACGTTGTAGCCGTACTGATCAGGGGCTGAGCGGCGTTGATGATGGGTATAGATGCCGCAATTGCCGCAGAAGTGGTGCTGGGCGGTGAGGGTATTGAACTGGTAAAGCCGCAGCTGGCTCTGGCCCTGGATCACCTTGAAGCCATCGCGCGCGACCGTGGCGACAATCGCGCCTTTGCGCCGACACATCGAGCAGTCGCAGCGTCGTGGATCGACGATACCGTCCGGTAGATCCAGCTCCAGGACCACCGCACCACAGTGGCAGGAAGCGCGATGCTTGCGCTGGATTTCAGTCGGGCCGACTTTCTTGATCATGGTCTGTTCCTCCTGTGCGATCCAACAGGGTAGTTGCCAATGGCGATGCCTGACGCATCGCCGCAACATTGGAAACCATGATCAGCGTTTCTGCAACCAACCCAGGAAGCTGCCTTTTTTGACGACGGCAGGCTTTTCAGTCAGTAGCGACTGCGCACCGTGCTCACGTACGGCCTGGAGTTTTTTCAGGGCGTTCTTGATCTGGCCTTGCTGCTCCATGGTTTCCCGGGCGACGGCTTTGTCGATCCGGTACACCACACACGAGGTGAGGGCGGTAAAGCGCGCTCCGGACGGGGTGTCGCTGAGAATGCTCTGTTCGCCCATGACCTCGCTGGGCCCCATGCGCCCGGCTTCCACGAAATCACTGCCGTCATTGATCTGCGCGGTCACCACGCCGGTGGCGATCACCAGCAGGCTGTCGGTCACTTCATCGGCTTCGATAATCACTTGCCCGGCAGCGTATTCCTGCAACGTCATGGTCTGCGCGAGGTGATTGCGCTCCTCGGCGCTCAACGCGCGGAACACTTTGACTTCATCCAGCAAGACTCGCGCCCGGGAGGCAGGCTCGGTCTTGACGTCCGATTGCCAGGCGATGCCTGCGGCTTCCAGATGGCGGTAGGCAAGGTCGAACAGCAGGTTGCGCACGTCGCTCTTGTTGTCGATGCTTTTGATGAAACCGGTGACGGTGTATTCGATGGTGGTCGGGCTGGCTTCCTTGACCACTGCACGCGGGCGGGGCGTCTGCAGCAGTGCGCTGCTGCCTTGCAGGGCACGATCCAGAGCGTCCAGTACCCGGCGCGGGCGAATGTGCGGCGAGACCATGATGTTGATTGACACGCCGAACATGTCCCTGGGCCGACTGAGGTTGACGATCTTGGCCTTGGCGGCGACCGAGTTGGGGATCACCGCCGTGCTGCCGGTACCGGTCAGCAAATGGGTGGCGCGCCAATCGATGTCGACGACTTTGCCTTCGACGCCATCGATGCTGATTGAATCATCAACCTGATAAGGCTTGGTGGTGTTGAGAATGATCCCCGAGAACACGTCGCTCAGGGTGCTTTGCAACGCCAGGCCGACAATGATCGCCATCGCCCCGGACGTCGCCAGCAGACCTTTGACGGGCAATTGCAGGACGTAGCCCGCAGCCGCCACCACGGCGATCAGGAAAATCACCGCGCCGATCACTTCCTGCAACAGCCGCCCGCTATGGCCAATGCGGCGCATCAGCAGGGTGCCGATGATCTCGGTCAGCGTGCGTGCAGCAAACACCCACCAGATGATTTCCAATGCCGTGGCGCCCAGATGGCGTGCGCTGTCTTCTTCCCAGGGCGCGGTATCCAGCGGGCTGAGACCGGCCGTGATGATGACCACGCTGTACAGCAGGAACGCGGCCATGCGCGCAGCGACCTTGGTCAGCCGGTGCTGATGCGGCAGCAGGTTCCAGCTGATCAGGTCGAGGACAATCAGCACGGTGGCGACCGTCATCGGAAAACTTTGAATGAACGCGAACATGGCCGGAACCTGATAGAAGCGGGAGTGAGCGCAGATTAATCAGATGCGGGCAGGGGGTAAAGCTGGTAGAAAGCGTTTGACTGTCAACCGGTGAGCGACAATGAACCCTTTTGAAGATATGCGCATCTTTACCCAGGTCATGGAGTCCGGCAGTTTCACCGCCGCCGCCGACCAACTGGGCCTGTCGAAACAATTCATCAGCCGTCGTCTGATCCAGCTTGAAGAGCGCCTGGGCGTGCGCTTGCTCAATCGCTCCACCCGCCGGCTGGACGTCACGCCCCTGGGCCAGGCTTATTACGAGTCGGCTTTGCGTCTGGTGGCGGATCTGGAGCAGGCCGAGCAAAGCATCGCCGGGCAGAACACCCAGCCACGAGGCACAATCCGTATCACCGCGCCGCTGTCGTTTGCCATCGAGCATCTGGGGCCGCTGTTGCCGCTGTTTCTGCACAAGTACCCCGAAGTCTCCGTTGAAGTGGACTTGAGCGACCGCTCGGTGGACCTGCTGGGCGAGGGCTATGACCTGGCGCTGCGCATCGGTGTGCTGGAGGACTCGACCCTCATCGCACGCCATATCGCCAGCATCGAGCGGGTGTTCTGTTGCAGCCCTGATTACCTGGCCCGGCGTGGCCAGCCAGAGCAGCCTGAGGCATTGAAAGATCACGATTGCCTGCCGTATGGCCACAGCCGCCAGGTCCAGTGGCGCTTCGAGCGTGACGGCAAGCCGTTGGCCGTTAGCCTCTGCGGGCGCATGCGTGCCAACAATGGCGAGCTGTTGCGCGATGCGGCGATTGCCGGGCTGGGCATTACCTACCTGCCGTTGTTCATTGTCGGGGCCGCGCTAAAGGACGGTCGGCTGGTCCGTGTGCTGGATGAGTTCCGCACGCCGTCTCTGGCCTTGTCAGCGGTGTATCCGCAGCACCGCCAGGGCGCGAGGCCTGTTCAGGCGTTGATCGAATTCCTCAAGGAGCATCTGGTGCAGTGTCCGGCGTTGATTTCGCCTGAGTGACTGGCAGCGGATGAGGACGGTCGCGATGTGCAGCGTTTGACGCTAGAGTGACCACAGTCACACGTCATGACTTTGAGGAAACGTTTTGACCGCGCCCGTTGTTTCGCAGTTGACCGCAGAGAAATTCACCGCCACCCGGGTGACCGACCCCAGCCCGGATCCGCAGCGGATCATCGAAATCCCCAGCGCCGATGCGTTTTCCATCATCGTCCAGCTTGAAGATTTCGCCGAGCACCGCTTGTGGCGTGCACGGAGGCTGAGCTATGCCGGCGGGTACCGCAAGGGAAGTGTCTCGCTGCCGTTCATGGGCGACCAGTTGCGCTGCCAGCATCGTTCAGCCTACGACAACGTTCGTTTCAATATTCCCCGCCAGACCTTTGATGACTACCAGCGTGAAAACGGCGCGCGCCGGATCGATGGCTTGCGCTACGAGCAAGGGGTTCAGGATCAGGTGCTCTATCACCTGGCGCAGTCAATGTTGCCCGCGTTGCGTAACCCGGCGGCGGCCAATCAGTTGTTTCTTGACCATCTGGTCTTGGCGATGTGCGCGCATGCGATCACTCGGTATGGGCGGGTCGCTTCCAGCGTCGGGAAATTCACCACGACTCTGACACCGCTGCAGGAGCGGCTGGCCAAAGAGCTGATTGCCAGCAATCTGGGCAACGACCTGTCTGTGGAGCGCATTGCCCAGGAATGCTCGTTGTCACGCAGCCATTTCTCCCGGGCGTTCAAGCAGGCGACCGGGGTCGCGCCGCATACCTGGCTGCTGCAGATGCGTGTCGAAAAGGCCAAAGAGTTGCTGCGCCTGCAGCCCGGCCTGTCGTTGGTGAACATCGCCCAGACCTGCGGCTTTGCCGACCAGCCGCACCTGACGCGGGTCTTTACCCGGCTGGTGGGGGCAACACCGAGTGTATGGCGCGCCCATCAGCGTCAAACGATTGTGGTGCCCAGGTTGTAAGTGGCGTCAGCTGACTCTCTTGCCACGCCCAGCCAGCAAAAACATCACCAGCGCCAGCACTGGCAGGCCTGCGCCAAGCAGTGCGACACCGTGCCAGCCTTGCTGCTCGTAGAGCGCGCTGGCAAGCGCCGAGCCGATAGCCCCGCCGATGAAAATACTGGTCATGTACAGCGCGTTCAAGCGTCCGCGGCTGGCGGGGTCCAGGGCATAGACAGCGCGTTGTCCGAGCACCATGTTCAGCTGTACGGCGAAGTCGAGCAGCACACCGGTGATAGCCAGGCCAATGATGCTGTAGCCGGGTTGGCTCAAGCCAATCAGAAACGCGACAGGAGCAAGGCTCAAGGCGACCAGCGAAGCGCGACGGGTATGGCCGGCGTCCGCCAGGCGACCGGCAATCGGCGCGGCAATGGCACCAATGGCGCCGACCAGCGCAAACAGGGCGATCTGGGTTTGCGACAGGCCGAAGTGGCGCGAGAGTTCAATCGGTACGGCGGTCCAGAACAGGCTGAAGGCGGCGAACAGCAGGCCCTGGTACAACGCTCGTTGGCGCAGCACGGCGTGTCGGCGCAACAGGGTCAGCAGCGAAACCAGCAGTTGCCCGTAAGAGGACTGGTGATCCGGCACGCGTTTGGGAATGGTCAGCGCCAGCACCAGGACGATCGCCAGCATGATCAGTGAAGCGCCCATGAACACCGCACGCCAGCCAAAATGGTCAGCGGCCAGGCTGGACAATGGCCGAGCCAGGAGAATGCCCAGCAACAGCCCGCCCATGATATTGCCCACTACCTGACCGCGACTTTCTTCCGGTGCCAGGTGCGCCGCCAGCGGCACCAGCATCTGCACCGACACCGAGCTGAAGCCGATCAGCAGCGAGATCATCAGAAAGGCGTTGGCGTGTTCGCTGAGTCCGGCCGCCAACAGGCTGGCCGAAGCGACCAGCGCGGTGCCGATCATCAGTTTGCGGTTTTCCACCAGGTCAGCCAGTGGCACCAGGAACAACAGCCCCAGCGCGTAGCCGATCTGCGTCAATGAGACGATCAGGCTGGCGCTGTGGGCCGAGAGGCCGAGGTCCGGGGCGATGAGTTCGACAATTGGCTGGGCGTAATAAATGTTGGCGACAATCGCGCCGCAGCAGAACGCGAACAGCAGGACCAGGCCCCGAGTCAATGTGTGCCGCGTCGCGGGCGCCGGTGTGGCAGTAGTCAGGTCCATGATGTTTGCTCAGTTGGCTTGAGGTTCAATGCACCGCAGCAGGTTGCGCGGTGAGATGGCTGCCACCTTAGAGCAGCCCGCGCATAAGGAGAATTGGCTGCGGGTGCAACACAGCGTTGCGCAAAACGCAGAGCCGTTCATATCTCAGGCGTTGCGAGAACTTCCTCCAGGAACTGGATGAATGCATTGACCCGCTTTGACCCTCGATGGTTAGGCAGGTACAGCGCCGTGATCGCCGAGCGCGAATGATTGGGGTTCACCTCATAATCGCCGAGGATGCGGGTCAGGGAGCCGCTGGCGACATCGGCCGCCACCAGCCAGTCGGCCAGCAGGGCGATGCCAGCGCCGCCAAGCGCCGCTTCGCGCAGGATGTCGGCGTTGCTGCTTTTCAAGCGGCCCTGAATCTCGACCAGCAGGGTCTGATTGTCCTGCACGAAGGTCCAGACCTGGCGGCCCGCCGTATGGCTGAAACGCAGGCACTCGTGCTGCGCAAGGTCAGCGGGTGTTGCGGGCACGCCGTGGCTGGCCAGATAGTCCGGGCTGGCCACCACCCAGCGGGAAAACTGCCCGAGGCTGCGGCACACCAGGTCATCACTGGGACCTGCAGCGCCGAGGCGAATGGCGACATCGAACCGCCCGCTCAGCAAGTTATCCAGGTTGTCGCTGAGGGTCACATCCAGCTCTAGTCGCGGGTAGCGTGTCAGCAAGCTGCCCAGATGCGGGGCAATCAGGCGGCGACCAAATTCGACTGGCAGACAGACCCGCAATTGTCCCACCGGTTGATCGCCGCGATCCATGATCTGCGCGTCGGCACGGGCCACATCCTCCAGCACCTTGCGCGCCTGTTCGTAATAATGGGCTCCGGCCTCGGTGACCGTGACCTGCCGTGTCGAACGATTGAGCAGCACGGCGCCGAGCTGGGCTTCCAGGGCGTCGATCATGCGTGTCACCGAGGACGGCGCCAGGTTGAGCCTGCGCGCTGCCGCCGAGAAACCTTTGGCGTCCACCGACTCGACGAACATCTTCAGTGCCAGTAATTTATCCATCGATATCCCTGAACTCACAGCGCCTTGAGGCGCGCCAAGGCAACTATAGGCCTTTGCTGAAGCTGTTTACCCGAATAGTTTAATCTTCGCGGGTTTCAGACTGAGGTGTGTTATGGCTTTTGGCTACTTGCCTTCACCTATAATCGCAAGTTTATACCGTGCACTTGTATGATTGTGCTCACCCGCAACTAAAGTTTAATGCACTGTGCCCGACGCTATCCCTATAGATAATATCGAAGCGGCGATTTAACTGGTTATATACCCTGGACGACCCGTGACAAGTCACGCGTTGCCACTGATAGATCCCGGTCAAGGCAGGATACTCAAAGCCACCCAACGGACAGCGTGAACAACATGGTCAGTCTCGGTCAAGCCAGTGTTTCTCTAGAACTAAGGGACGTCTTCAGGAACGGCGTACCCTTGCGCGTGGGGACTCGTGCCTTTGACATTCTCGAGTTATTGATCAGCTGTCCCGGCCAACTGGTGACCAAGGATGAGATCCTGCAGCGGGTCTGGCCCGACACCGTGGTCGAAGAAAACAACCTGCAGGTGCATGTCTCGGCGTTGCGCAAAGCCCTGGGTGCCGACCGGGATCTGATCAGGACCATTCCCGGGCGCGGCTATATTCTGCTTTGCGGTGAAGACCAGGCCAGCCAGGCAGCGCCCTTTGCGCTGCCTGAGACAACCCTTGAGGTCCCGCTGGTCAGCTCGCTGAACGCCGCAATGCTGCGCACCTGCGAGCTGCCCCCCGATGTGGCATTGATCGGGCGCGAGGCAGCCATTGAAGAGGTCTGCGACGCGTTGTTGACTCAGCCGCTGCTGAGCCTGGTGGGAGCGGGCGGCATTGGCAAGACCTCGCTGGCGGTGTCCGTCGCGCATCATCTGTCCCTGACAGACAGCCTGCATGTGTGTTTCGTGCCTCTGGCGCCGATCAGTTGCCCGCAGCGGATCGTCGAAGCCCTTGGCTTCGCTCTGGATCTGCAGATTGAGCCAGGCCAGCCGATGATCGACGCTATCGTTGATTGCCTTGACCAGCACAACCGGCTGGTGATTCTGGACAATTGCGAACACTTGATCGAAGCCGTTGCTGCGGTGTGTGAGCACTTGCTGCACCGATGCTCTGGGTTGCGCATCCTGACCACCAGCCGCGAGCCATTGCGCATTGCCCGCGAGCGAACCCTCAGCGTCCCGGCGCTGCAGGTGCCGGATCACGACGCCGAACGCCAGGCAGTATTGCAAAGCACCGCGGCGCAGTTGTTCCTGCTGCGCCTGCGCGCGCTGGATTCGCGGTTTCCCATGGATGACTGTGCGGCATTTGACGATCAAAGCGTCGCGCTGGTGGGGCAGATCTGTCGCGCCCTGGACGGTATTCCATTGGCGCTGGAGATGGCCGCTTCCCGGGCTTCCGCCCTGGGGTTGTATGAACTGGCGGCCAGCCTGCAGGGCAACCTGCACTTGTTGGCCGGGGGGCTGCGCAGCGCCCCTGCCCGCCACCAGAGCATGGAGGCGTCGGTGGAATGGAGTTATCGCCTGCTCAGCGCCGACGAGCGCAGCGTGCTCGGCCGTCTGGGCAGTCTGGTCGGGCCTTTCACGCTTGATCAGGCCTGCGCGGTTGCGCAGACCGCAGATATTTCCCGAGCGCGGGTCATGGACTGTATCGTCGGGCTGGCGCAGAAGTCGTTGCTGATGGTCGGTGCCGAAGGCCCGCTACGTTTCTATCGGCTGCTGGGTTCGACGCGCAACTGGATCCTGGATCGCCTGGGGCTGTACAGCAAAGAAGGTGCTTCACCCCTCAATTCAAGCCATGATGGCTCGCGATCCATCGCCCACACCCGGGTTGCATCCGTTTCGACGATGCGTGCAAGCTACCCGCCGCGTGAGCACGATCATTTTCATTTCAACCATCAACGAGTGCTGGCGGCCAGCCAGTAGCATCAAGCTGCGGACAATCTGGATATGAATGCAACACCCCTGGTTTATGTAGTCGACGATGAGTGCTCGATCCGTACTTCCTTGTCGCGCCTGCTGCATTCAGCCGACATCCCCACCCAGTGTTATGCCACTGCGCAGGAATTCCTTGAACACGCCTTCACCGCGCAACCCACCTGCCTGTTGCTGGATATGAATCTGGCGGCCAGCAATGGCTTCGATGTCCAGGAGGAGTTGCTGCGGCGCGGGCTCCGTTTCCCGATTATCTTCATGACCGGCTTTGGCACTATTGCGATGTCGGTCAAGGCTATCAAGGCCGGTGCCCACGAATTTCTGACCAAACCGTTCGAGCCCGAGCAGTTGCTGGACGTGGTGCGCCAGGCCCTTGTCCAGGACGAAAGCGAACTGCTCGAGCGCCTGCAAGTGCAGAGCGTCCGCCAGCGCTTTGATACCTTGACGCCGCGTGAGCGGGAAGTGATGACCCTGCTGGTCACCGGCCGGATGAACAAACAGATCGCCAGTGATCTGGGCACCAGTGAAATTACCGTCAAAGTTCATAAACGGCACATTATGACAAAAATGCAGGCGCGAACTTTAATTGAACTGGTGAAAATGCGAGAGCAACTAAGCCTGGTCGGCTGAGTAAAAACAGCACAATTATACATAGGGTCAATGATCTTTCTGCCTGTATCAGCGTACTCTCTGTTTTCTATTATTTTGACTGCCATGAAGTTCAGCTTATGATCCTCATCTGCGTCGTCGATGACGACGCGTCCGTACGCAATGGCCTCACCAATCTTCTCAAGTCCCTGGGTTATGCAACTGTGAGTTTTGCTTCAGGGGAAGCTTTCCTGGAGTCTGCTGTCAGCGATCAGGCGCACTGCGTGCTGCTGGACCTGGCGATGCAGGGTATGCAAGGCCTGGAGGTGTTGCAGGCGTTGAAACGCGCCGGCAAGTCAGTCGGCGTGTGTTGCATGTCGGCCAATGACGACAGCGACATGGTGCGGCGAACACTGGCCGCGGGTGCGGTGGATTTTCTCTGCAAGCCTTTTTCCGAGGAGGCCTTGCAGAGCTCGATAAAGCGCGTACTCGAACGCAGGTAAAGGTCCTCTATGAGCGGTATCAAAGCTGAGCCCATCGCCAGTATTCGGGTCATGGCCGACAGGCAGGTCGAGGGCTACACGCCGCAGTGGCTGACCTTGCTGTCGTGGCAGCTGTTGTTTATCGATGGCGAAGTGGACCGCTACCGCGCACATGTACCGGGATGCGCCCGGCGCTGGCTGATCGCGCGAGCCTCGGCCGGTCAGCTGGAACGCGGCTTGCGCCGTATCGAGCATGAATACCTGTTGGCCCCGTTGCTGGAGACCGATTGGGCGGTACCGCCGGTCGCGGTGTTGCACACTCGCGAAGGTCCATTGCTGATCTGCGACGATCCAGGTGGCCAGTCGCTGGATCAAGTGGCCGATGGGGCGTTGTCGATTGACGCTTTTTTGCGCCTGGCCATCAGCGCTGCCCATGCACTGGCCAGGGCCCACGGTAAGGGGCTGGTGCATCGGGATATCAAGCCCGGCAGCCTGATTCTGGGCACAGATGGCAAGGTTCGCCTGAGCGGTTTCGGGGTTGGCCCTGCCGCAGGCGAGGGGCCTGCCGCGGATTCCGTTTGTGGAACACTGGCTTACATGGCCCCGGAGCAGGCAAGGCGAGTGGGGCGTCAGGCCGATGAGCGCAGCGACCTGTATGCCCTGGGCATGACATTCTACGAGTGGTTGACGGGTCGGTTACCCTTTGAAGCCAGCGATGCAGTGGAGTGGGTCTACTGCCATGTCGCCCGGCAACCCCCTTCACCGCAACTGTTTCGCGGCTCAATGCCTGCGCCGCTGGCCCGCTTGGTCCTCGATCTGATCGCCAAGAATCCCGACGATCGTTACCAGAGCGCGTCGCGTCTGGAGGCGGATTTGCGCGAGTGTCTGGCGCAATGGAGCGAATTCCAGCACATCGCCACGTTTGAACCGGCTTGCCGCGACCCCCGAGCGCGAGGCGCTCAATCCAGCGCCTTGTTCTCGCGCCCCGAAGAAAACCAGGCGTTGCGTGCGGCCTTTGCACGTGTCGCGCAGTCGGGCCAGTGCGAGGTGGTGCTGCTGTCCGGTGAAACCGGGGTCGGAAAATCCACGCTGGTTCGCCAGTTGCATCAAGACCTGGCACTGAGTCAGGTGCTCTTCGCTTCCGGCAAATTCGACCCCTTACTGCCTGATTCGCCGTATGCCTCAATGGCTCAGGCGCTGCGTTCGCTGGTCATGCGGGTGCTGGGCGAGAGCTCGGCCGAACTGGAGCGCTGGCGGGGAAAACTCGCGGTGGCGGTGGGAGCCCATGGTCGGCTGATCGCCAATCTGGTGCCGGAAATCGAACTGGTATTGGGTCCACAAGACGTTGCGCCGGACTTGCCCACCAGTGAAACCCGACATTTTTTTGATTATGTGCTGCACCGGGTCATCAACTGTTTCGCCAGTGCGCAACGACCCTTGCTGCTGTTCTTTGACGATGTGCAATGGCGCGACGATGCGGTGCTGTCGTTTCTCTCGTCATTCAGCGAAGGGCAATCGCGCCATATCCTGTTGATCGCGGCCTACCGCGAGGGTCAGGAGGCCGATGGCATGCCGTTTCAGGGCTTTCTCCAGGGCCTGCGACAGGCAACCACCCGCGTGAATGAGATCAAGGTCGGCGCACTGGGCCTTGAGGCAGTTGTCCAGTGGGTCGCTCAGACCCTGCACGCCGAGCCTGAGACGATAAGGCCGCTTGCCGCACTGGTTCACGAGAAAACCGGCGGTAACCCTTTTTTTGTCGCACAACTGATGCGCACTTTGCTTGACGAAGAGCTGATCGGCGTCAGTCTCGGCAGCGGCACGCTGCAATGGGACCTGGAGCTGATCCGCCAGCATCCTCACGCTGACAATGTGATTGGCCTGATGGTCAGCCGTATCGCCCGGCTGCCCGCGCAAAGCCGGACCTTTCTTGGGTTGATGGCCTGCATGGGCGCAAGCGTCGATCTGCAAACGCTGGGGCGTGTCGCCGAGGTCGCCCATAAAACCCTGCGTCGACACCTGGCACCAGCGGTCGACGCCGGCCTGCTGGTGGAAGACCGGCAGGGTTTTGCTTTCTATCATGATCGGGTGCAGGAGGCCGCCTACCAGTTGATCCCCCTCGCAGCCAGGCCTGCCGAGCATCAACGCATCGCCCGCTTGCTGATGGCCGAGATCACCCTGCCTGATCGTTGCGAGCCGATTTTTCGTATCGCCAGCCATCTTCAGCGCATTCGCCCGCAGGATTCACCGCAGGCGCAGCGGCTGCAGTTCTGTGCCTTGCTGGTGCGCGCCGCCCAGCAGGCGCTGGAGTCGGCGGCCATCGACGCGGCGTTGGCCTACGTGCTGACGGCGACGCGGATGTTCGACGCGGCCTTGTGGGCGGCGCGCTGGCAGAACTGCCCGGAGTTGGCCCACGAACTGGGTGCCATTCATGCGCAATGTCTGCTGCTCGACGGCCAGTTCGAGCAGGCAGGCCAGGTCATCGATGAGCTGCTGGATCATGCCGTCGGGCTGATCCCGCGCTCCGCGCTGTACATGCTGAAGGTTGAAGTGCTGGTGCTCGCCTGCCGTTATCAAGAGGCCGTTGCGACGGCGGGTGTGGGCTTGCGCCAGTTTGGCATTCATATCCCGAGTCAGGTGACCGACTTGGACGTGGAGCAGAGTTATCGTTACCTGCTTGAAGTCCTCGGAACCCGGGAGATTGCCGCGCTTGCCGAATTGCCGGACATGCGCGAAGCCAGCTTTGAAGCCGCCATGGGCCTAATGTCGAGCATGATCGCCTCGGCGTCGTTCATTGATGAAGATCTGTTGTTCGTGCTGACCGGCGAGATGGTTCAGCTGTCCCTTGAATACGGTATTTGTGCAGCGTCCACCCACGGGCTGGCCTGGTTCGGGGTGGCTTTGGCGCACAAGTTCGGCGCTTATCAGGACGGCGCTGCGTTCGCCACGGTGGCCCGGCAACTGGTGCAGGAGGGCGGCTATCGCAGTTCCGAAAGCACGACGTTGGTGGCCCTGGATCAAGTCAGCGTCTGGACCCAGCCCCTGAGTCAGGCGCTGGAGCATTCCCGGGGTGCATTGGCCAGCAGTTACAGCGTGGGCAACCTGACCATGAGTTGTTACGCCTGCAACCACATCGTCTCCAATCTGCTGGTGATGGGCGAGCATCTGGACGCCGTCGAGCAGGAGATCGAGCGCGCGTTGGCCTTTGCCCGCCGTGCCCGTTTCGACGATGTGCAACTGGCGCTGCACACCCAGGCGCGATTGGTCCGAGCGTTGCGTCTGGGGCGGATATGGCAGAGCGAGGAACCTTCGCCAGAGCGCCAACTGCTGGAGGACAGCGCTCGCGAGAGTGCAATGACGCCAGTGGCTTTCTGGTGGTGGCTGTTCAAGGGCATCGCCAGATTTCTCTATCGCGATTTCGCCAGCGCGGCGCAGTGTCTGGAGCAGGCGGGAGCGCTCGCCTGGTCGACCCCTGCGCATATTCATTTGCTCGAATTGCATTTTTTCACGGCATTGAACCTCGCAGCGCAATGCCGCAACGGCGGCGATGCTACCGAGACCCTGGCGCGCATCGCCCCGCATGCCCGGCAACTCGACGCCTGGGCGGCACTCAATCCGCAAACGTTCAATGATAAAGCCCTGCTGGTAGGGGCTGAGGTTGCCCGTTTGCAGGGTGATGCGATGGTTGCCATGGGGCTTTATGAAGCTGCTGTCACGGCCGCGGCCAACGCCGGTTTCGTTCATGTGCAAGCCCTGGCCCATGAGCTGGCCGGAGAATTTCATCACGTGCAAGGGCTGTTTACCTCGGCGCGCAGCCATTACCGCAACGCCCGGGATTGCTACCAGCGCTGGGGTGCGCTGGGCAAGGTCTCCGATCTGGAAGCCCGGGGCGGCATTCTGCGTGGGCAAGCGTCGTTGTCACGGCCTTCGATCAGTTTTCTGGCCAGTCAGGACGCGCTTGACCTGGTCTCCGTGATGAAGGCATCCCAGGCGTTATCCGAGGAAATCGTTCTTGATCGGCTGATCGCCATTCTCCTGACCAACACCATCATTCACGCGGGGGCGCAGCAGGCCTTGCTGTTGCTGGTGAAAAACGACACCCCGAACATCTCGGCCAAGGGCAGGGCGCAGGACAACGGGATCGACATCGACCTGACGGTGCTGGCGCCTTCGGCACAGCAACTGCCGCTGTCGATGCTGTACACCGTGATGCGCACCCGGCAATTGGTGGTCATCGAGGACGCGCAACAACTGCAGGCTTTCACTGACGATGAGTATTTCCGCGGGCGCGAGGTTCGCTCAGTGCTGTGCCTGCCACTGGTCAAGCAAGGGCTGGTAGTGGGTGTCCTTTACCTTGAGAACAACCTCGCGTCAGGCGTGTTTACTTCCAACCGCACCACGGTGCTTGAACTGTTGGCGGGGCAAGCCGCGATCTCCCTGGAAACCGCCCGGCTGTACGCCGAACTGGTAGAGGAAAACACCCGCAGACGCGAGATTGAAGCAGCGTTGCTGACCAGCCAGGCGACCCTGGCGCTGGGCCAGCGCATCAGCCACTCCGGCAGTTTTCGCTGGCAGCCGAGCACCGGTGATGCGGTCTGGACCGACGACCTGTTTGCGGTATGGGGATTGCCCATCACCGAGTCGCCACCTGCTCTGGAAGCGTTGATTCCGTTGATCCACCCCGAAGACCTGCAAGGTTTTCTGGCAAAGCTCAACCACGCGGTGCGCACCTCCAGCGTTTTTCAAATGGCGTTTCGCCTGATGTCCGCCGAGGGCCTGATTCGCCATCTGGAACTGTTGGGCGAGCCCGCCGGTGAAGACATTTTTGTCGGCGTGGCAACCGATGTGACGGAGCGCAAGGCCACGGAGGCGGCGTTGCGCAAGGCGCGCACGGAGCTGGGCAAGGTCTCCCAGGCGACCATCATGGGCGAGTTGGCGGCGTCCATTGCCCACGAAATCAATCAGCCGCTGGCCTCGATCGTGTCCAACGCCAGCGCCAGCCTGCGCTGGCTGGATCGCCCCACACCGGTGGTGGCCGAGGCCATGTCGGGCCTGGGTGACATCGTCAATGACAGCAAGCGCGCGGCAGAAATTGTCCGTGCGTTACAGTCCCTGGCCAGGCAAGCGCCGCCCCGGCATCAGCCGTTGCAGATCGATGACGTCATCCGCCAGGTGGTGACGCTCACTGCCACCGAGATCGAGCAGCATCATGTTCTGCTCTACAAGGCGTTCAACGGGCCGAACCTGGGGGTCAATGGCGATGCTGTGCAATTGCAGCAGGTGATCCTCAACCTGATCATGAACGCCGTAGAAGCCATGGGCACGGTGACCGACAAGCCACGGCGGCTGTCGATCAGTTGTGACAGTGTGGCTGACCGATACGTCGTGGTGTGTGTGCAGGACAACGGCAGCGGGATTGACGAGCAGCATGCCGGGCGGGTTTTCGACGCGTTCTTCACCACCAAGGAAAAGGGCATGGGCATGGGACTGGCAATTTGCCGGTCGATCATTGACGCCCACGGCGGAACCCTGCGCGCCTGCAATGCTCGCAGCGGCGGGGCGATGTTTGTATTCACCTTGCCCGTGGCCCCTGCATAGTCGGCTCGGCAGTCTCGGCAGTCTCGGCAGTCTCGGCAGTCTCGGCGGCCTCTGGTGGTCGGGATCATTCCAGCCGCCAGTGATCCTCCACCAGTAACTCGCAGAAATTGGCCCGTTTGAATTGCCCGTCAAACTGCGCTCGCACGTCGTCGCCCAGCAGGCCGTTGTTTTCCAGTGGACGGCGGGCGAGGCCCGTGTGGAGCAGCAGCAGTAGGTCACGCTTGAACCCTGGTGCCTTGGGAAATGCCTGAAGAATCGACGCCAGCTCGGCGGCATTCAGCGCCTGGCTGTGACGCCCGAACAGTGCCAGCTCGACGCCTGCGGCCAACAGCGCCACCAGCGGCAATTTGTGCTCGGCAATGCCCGTCGTGGTGTGCAGAGCGATGGCATCCCAGACCTGTGCGATCTCTCTTTCCGAACAGCCATAGCCTTTGAGAAACTCACGTGCTCCATGGGCGCCGTCGACCTCGAAACGGTTCAGCGAGCCTGGATACAGGCTTGTCAAACCGATGCAGTGGAACAGTGCGGCCACGTAGAGCATCTCTGTGTCGAACATCTGGTTGCGATGCTCGCCGATCAACACGGCAAACAGGTAAACCCGGTGGGAGTGGTTGAACAACAGCGTCGGTTGCGTCCCGTGGATCAAATCCCGGGCGGCGCTGGTCATGCTGCTGTGCGGAATATCGACTCCGGCGACAGGCTGGTTTCTCACGTGCATCCCTCACGATCAAAGCCCCTGGCATGCGTCAGCACGCCAGGGGCTATCCATTGCCCGCTGTTCTCAACCCCGGGCGAAATTCAACAGGTCCTGGTTCAACTGGTCCTTATGGGTGAAGTACACCGCGTGAGGTGCGCCCGGGTAGACTTTGAGCTTTGCCCCCCTGACCAGCTCGGCCGCCGCTTTGCCGGTGACGTGGAAATCTACCACCGCGTCACCGTCGCCATGAATGACCAGGGTCGGTACGTCGAAGCGCGCCAGATCGGAGCGGAAGTCGGTCTCGGAGAACGCCGCGACACAATCCAATGTACCTTTGAAACCCGCCTGCATGGCCATGGACTGGGTCCAGTCGAGCATCGGTTTGCCAACCGGCGAGCCCGGCTTGCCGCTCCCGGTGAAGATCGGGCCGAAGGCGTCCAGAAAAGCCGCCCGATCCTTGAGAAGGCCAGCCCGAATGCCATCGAAAATCGTCGGATCCATGCCTTCCGGGTGGTCATCACGACGGATCATCAGCGGCGTGACAGCGCTCACCAACACCGCCTTGGCGACCCGTTTGCTGCCGTGGCGACCGAGGTAGCGCGCCACTTCACCGCCGCCCATGGAAAAGCCGACCAGCATCACGTCATTCAAATTCAGGGTGGTGATCAGGGCGTGCAGATCATCGGCGAACGTGTCGTAGTCGTAACCGGTCCAGGGTTGGCTGGACCGGCCGAAGCCACGGCGGTCATGGGCGATGACCCGAAAGCCGTTGTCGGCCAGGAAATTCATCTGGTATTCCCACATGTCGGCGTTCAGTGGCCAGCCATGGCTGAGAACAATCGGCTGACCGGTGCCCCAGTCCTTGTAGTAGATCTGTGTGCCATCGGGTGTGGTGATCGTCGGCATGCTCGGCTCCGGCTGTCGGTGAAAGAATCAGTGATGTGTAAACGCCCAATCGGAACTCAGGCTATGCCGCCCCGGGTGTCAGGTCCTTGGCCGGACCTGAAACGTTCTTAACCGCCTCAAGGCCGGTAACGCCCGGCGTTGCCGGGCCGAGCGCTGCTTCAGAACGTTTAATGTTTGCCAAAGGACTTTAAGAACAGCGCGACACAGACTCCGACCCTGCCATACACCCTCTGAGCAGGAGCGTCTGTAATGAACACTTTCAGTCCATCGCCGCTACGCCGAATCGATCCGAGCGCTGCGGGCCAGATCCCCCGCGTGGAAAACCCGACCTCGGTCGTCGACCAATTGCTGAGCGCCTGGGCGCCGGGAGATGAGTCCGCCACGTCGTCCATCGACCCACTGGCCTATCAACTGATCTGCTCGCTGTTGCCCGCGTTGCGTGATCGCCAGGGGCAAACCGAGGATTCAGTTGAGCGGGCCATGTTGCTGTTGTGTTCGCACCTGTCGACGCGCTTTGCCAAACCTGCAGCAGCGCCCGCTGTCTGCGAAAAGGTCGCGCTGTCGCCCTGGCAGGAGCGGCGCGCCAAAGAGATGATGGCCAGCCACATGGATCGCGGGCTTTCGATTGCCCAGATCGCCACTGAATGCTCGCTGTCGCGCAGTCACTTTTCCAGAGCCTTCAAGAAAAACACCGGCTATTCGCCCCGCGACTGGTTCCTGCAGGTGCGCCTGGACAAGGCGAAGTCGCTGCTGACCCAGAGCAGCGTGTCCATCTCGCGGATCAGCCTGGATTGCGGTTTTGCGGATCAGTCGCACTTCACCCGGGTGTTTACCCGGGTGGTCGGTGTCACCCCGTTCAGCTGGAGACGTTCGTTGTCTGCCCAGCCGACTCCGCAGACCCGCCACGCTGGGTGACGGGTTGGGTGTGGTCAGAGCAGTTGCAGCGGATACTCGATCACCAGGTACAGACGGTCGATGTCATCGCCCGCCTGGGCGGTATTGGCTCGATGGGATACATGGGAAACATTGAGCGACAGGTCCTTTGCCGGCCCTGATTGCACGGTGTATTTAAGGTCGATGTCCCGCTCCCAGTGGCGGCCGCCTTGGCCCTGAAGCGGCTGATAACGATCAACGTCACCCGCGAACGGGTTGTACGCTCCGCCTTGCGGTGCATGGGTGCCGTCAATCTGCTCGCCGGTCACGTAGCGGGTCATGAACTTCAGGCCGGGCAGGCCCCATTCATCAAAGTTCAGGTCGTAACGCACTTGCCAGGCTTGCTCGTGGGCGCCGTTGAAGTCGGCATACTTGATCGAGTTGGCGAGGTAGATGGAATCACCGCCGACAAAATCGAATGGCGTATCCCCGTTGATTTTCTGATAGGCGAGGGTGAACGCCTGGCTGCCGATACTGTATTTAGCCGAAACGCTATACGCCGTGTTGTTGATCGAGCCTGCATTGGCGTCGCCCTCGTCGAGGGATCTATAGAGGTTGCTGTCCAGCAACAGCGAGCTCGTGCCCGACAGTGCCTGTTTGAAGTGCAGGTTGGCGTAGTACTGCTGCCAGGCATCGCTCAGCTGTGAGGCGTAGACCGATCCGCCCAGCGCACCCTCCCCGGAAAACTCCGCGCCCACCAGGCTGATGCTGGCATGGCGGGTGCTCGCGCCATAGCCATCGAAATCTCCCCTGGCGGTGGATGCGTTCTGATTGCGGAAGGCACTGAAGTGCCCGGCCACCAGGCGCAGACCTTCCATTTGCTGACTGTCGAGGAAAAAACCGGTGGCGTACTCCGGTTGCAGACGCTTGTCGGCGGTATCGAAAACCGGTGTCTCGACTTCCATCTCGCCGACCTTGAGCGTGGTATTCGAGTACCTGAGCTTGACGGCGGCCCCCGCGCTGGAGTAGTCGGTTTCCGCGCGCCCGTCGCTGTCCAGAGGCAGCAGACCCGTGCCTGCGTGACCGCGCCCGCCGTCCAGCTTCAGCCCGTAAAAGGCATGGGCATCAACACCCACCCCGACCTGACCCTGGGTGAAGCCCGAGTGCAGGTTGGCAATAAAGCCCTGAGCCCATTCCTGCCGATAACTCTGGTCAGGATGGCCGCTGCGGTAGTCGTTGTGCAGCAGGAAGTTGCGCGCCAGCAGGTTCAGGGTCGAGTCTTCGATGAATCCGTGCTCCTGGGCATTGGCCATCATCGCTTTGCCAGCGCCGATTAGCGCCAGGGCAGTCATCAAGGTAAATCGCGTTCGCATGGGTCAGCCCTTTGAGCAATCGAGCGACTAGGCTGACAGGTGAGGGCGGTGGTTGATTGCATGGGTGTGCGCATAATTTGCAGTCTGGAGCACCGCCCTGTGGGATCGGGGTGGCGCTCCCCCTTGCTCGCGAATGCGGTATCCGAGGCTAAAGATTTGTGCTGGATTCACCGGCCTCTTCGCGGTGCAAAAGCACAAACATACAAGTCATCGCGCGCGCAACCGGGCTTACTTGACCCGCAGACGAGCCTTGCGGCGTTCTCATTCCTTTTGTTCGGGCCTATCAGATGAATCGTAATGACTTGCGCCGTGTCGACTTGAACCTGCTGGTGATCTTTGAAGCGTTGATGTTCGAACGCAACCTGACCCGGGTGGCCGAGAAGCTGTTCATGGGCCAGCCCGCCGTGAGCGCGGCACTGTCGCGCTTGCGGGACCTGTTCGACGACCCGTTGTTGCTGCGCAGCGGGCGCGGCATGGAGCCTACCGCCAGGGCACTGGCCATTCTCAAGGAAATCCAGCCAGCGCTGGACACTATCTCGGGGGCGGTCAGCCGGGCCAAGGATTTCGACCCGTCCACCAGCTGCGACGTGTTTCGTATCGGCCTGTCCGACGACGCCGAATTCGGTTTATTGCCGCCATTGCTGCACCAGCTGCGCGAAGAGGCGCCGGGCATCATCATTGTGGTCAGGCGCGCCAATTACCTGTTAATGCCAGCGCTCCTGGCTAGCGGAGAAATTTCGGTAGGCGTCAGCTACACCACCGAGCTCCCAGCAAACGCCAAACGCAAAAAACTGCGCGATATCGACTGCAAAGTCTTGCGCGGCGACGCTCGCCCCGAACCCCTGACGCTGGATGATTATTGCGCGCGGCCTCACGCCATGGTGTCGTTTTCCGGCGACCTGAGCGGCAACATCGACATGGATCTGGCCAAGGTCGGACGCAGTCGCAAGGTGGTGCTCGGTGTCCCGCAGTTCAACGGCCTGCGCGCCTTGCTGGCGGGTACCGAGTTGATTGCGACAGTGCCCGATTATGCCGCTTGCGCCCTGGTTGAAGGCTGCGCATTGCGAGCCGAAGACCCGCCGTTCCCGATAGTCGCAGCGGAGCTGTCGATGGTCTGGAGCGGCGTACATGACAACGACCCGGCCGAGCGCTGGCTGCGGTCGCGGATCAGCCAGCATATGTCCAAGAACCCCGACGCGCAGGGGTGACCTTTGTGGGACCGGCTTCAACCGGGAATAGGGCAGCGACTCCACAGGACCAATGTCGTCCTGAATGCTGCCTTCCCGGCTAAAGCCGGTCCCACGTGAACAGGGGCCGCACCGAAGAAAGCACAACCATTCAATTATCATTTCGCTTCAACCCGGCACTATCGACTCCAGATTTGGCCAATCCCACAGCATTGCTGTTCTGGCCATCCCAACTTCTGTCGGTGCGCCATGAACCCTTCAAGTCTTGAAAGCAATGCTCGTGATCTCGGTCTGCTGTTCCTCAGGATCAGCGCGGCCGCTTTTCTGCTCGCCGTCCATGGCTTGCCCAAGCTGCTGGATTTCCAGCATCAATTGACGCTCATCGAAGACCCGTTTCATCTGGGTGCCGGGTTAACGCTGAGCCTCGCCATTTTCGCCGAAGTCCTGTGCCCGCTGTTGATCGCCGCCGGGGTGTTCGTGCGCCTGGCCTGTCTGCCTATTCTATTTCTGTTGTTGGTGGCGTTAGTGATTGTCCATCCGCAGTGGAGCGTTGAAGAAGGGCAATTCGGCTGGCTGTTGCTGATCATTTTTACCACCGTGCTGATCGCCGGGCCGGGACGCCTTGCCCTGAACGCACGGTTTAACGGAGCGGTACGTTATGTCTGAGCGCAATTCCCTGTCCGAAGCTGCAGTGGTCAGCCAGCCAACCTTCAGCGAGGTCGTGACCCTTGTGATCAAGCACCGGATCCGTGCCGGTATGGAAGCTGATTATGAGGCCTGGTTGCGACGCATTGTGTCGATCGCCGGCAGCTATCCGGGGCATCTGGGGGTGGACGTGATCCGCAGCAAATCCGCGGGCCTGCATCTGTTCACCTGTGTACTACGCTTCCATTCCACCGAGGCCATGCAGAGCTGGCTGGATTCGGCGCAGCGCCGCGCGCTGGTGGAGGAGGCCACACCGATGCTGGCCGATGGTGATCAGACCGAGGTCAATCCGCACAACGAATTCTGGTTCACCCCAGGCTCCGAAGCCGCGGCGCCACCGCCGCCGCGCTGGAAGCAGGCCTGTGTCACATTTCTGGTGATCTGCCCGCTGACCCTGTTGATTCCTTTGCTGTGGGGACCGGTGTTTGCCTTGAGCCCGCTGCTGGCCAACTACGTCGTCAGCACCGCGCTGGTGACGATCACCATCGTCCTGCTGGTCTGCTACCTGATGATGCCTGCCGCAACCCGCCTGTTCGCCCCATGGCTGAACGCATCGCCCAGCCATGATCCTGTGGAGTGAGCCATGAACGACGACGATAAGACTACCGATCAACAACGCCGCCGGTTTCTCGCCAAGAGCACGCTGCTCAGTGCTGCAGCGGCGATCCTTCCTTCTTTTCCCTTCGCTGGCTATGCCGGTGCCTCTCAATACTCTGTCGAAGGAACTGCAATGAATGTCGAACTGATTCTCTTCAACGGCCAGTTACATACTGTCGATCGTGAAAAGCCCCGCGCCAGCGCCGTGGCCATCAGTGGCGGCCGGTTTGTCGCCGTGGGCAGTGACGCTGAAGTCATGGCCCTGCGTGGCAGTGCAACTCAGGTCATCGACCTGAAAAAGCGCACGGTCATTCCCGGGCTCAACGATTCGCACCTGCACCTGATCCGCGGTGGCCTGAACTACAACCTGGAGCTGCGCTGGGAAGGCGTGCCGTCACTGGCCGATGCGCTGCGCATGCTCAAGGACCAGGCCGACCGTACGCCGACGCCGCAATGGGTGCGCGTAGTGGGTGGCTGGAACGAATTCCAGTTCGCTGAAAAGCGCATGCCAACTCTGGAAGAACTCAACCAGGCCGCGCCAGATACTCCGGTGTTCGTGCTGCACCTGTATGACCGCGCCTTGCTCAACCGCGCTGCCCTGCGCGTTGCCGGTTATACCCGCAACACGCCAAACCCGCCCGGTGGCGAGATCGTCCGTGATTCCAATGGCGACCCGACCGGCATGCTGGTGGCCAAGCCGAACGCGATGATTCTGTATTCGACTCTCGCGAAAGGTCCCAAGCTGCCTCTGGAGTATCAGGTCAACTCCACCCGCCAGTTCATGCGTGAGCTGAACCGTCTGGGTGTCACCAGCGCCATCGACGCAGGCGGTGGTTTCCAGAATTACCCGGATGACTACGCGGTGATCGAGCAATTGGCCCGTGAGAAGCAACTCACCGTGCGCATTGCCTACAACCTGTTCACCCAGAAGCCCAAGGAAGAGCTGGAAGACTTCAAGAACTGGACCAACACTGTCAAGTTGCACCAGGGAGATGACTTCCTGCGCCACAACGGCGCGGGGGAAATGCTGGCGTTTTCCGCTGCTGACTTTGAAGACTTCCTGGAACCACGCCCGGACCTGCCTGCGGGCATGGAGCAAGACCTGGAGCCGGTGGTGCGCCATCTGGTAGAGCATCGCTGGCCGTTCCGTCTGCACGCCACCTATGACGAATCCATCACGCGGATGCTGGACGTCTTCGAGAAGGTCAATCGCGAGATACCTTTCAATGGCTTGCCGTGGTTCTTTGACCACTGCGAAACCATCACGCCGAAGAACATCGAACGGGTGCGGGCGCTGGGTGGCGGTATCGCGATCCAGGACCGGATGGCCTTCCAGGGCGAGTATTTCGTCGAGCGCTACGGCGCCAAAGCGGCTGAATACACCCCGCCGATCAAACGCATGCTGGCCGAAGGCGTGCCGGTTGGCGCCGGAACCGACGCCACTCGCGTTTCCAGCTACAACCCATGGACCTCGCTGTACTGGATGGTCAGCGGCCGCACCGTCGGCGGCCTGGAGCTGTATCCGGAAGGTTTGTCCCGTGACGTCGCCCTTGAGCTGTTCACCCACGGCAGCGCCTGGTTCTCTTCCGAACAGGGCAAGAAAGGCATGATCAAGGTCGGCCAACTGGCGGATCTGGTAGCGCTCTCGGCTGACTATTTCAGCGTCGATGAAGAATCCATCAAGTGGATCGAGTCGGTACTGACTGTGGTTGACGGCAAAGTGGTGTATGGCAGCGGCGATTTCGAAACCCTCGCGCCGCCCCAGGTTCCGGTCCTGCCGGACTGGTCGCCGGTGGTCAAGGTGCCCGGTCACTGGCGTCCTAACTCGCCGTTGGTTGCTCAGGTTCACCAGTGCGCCGGGCCGTGCACCGTGCACTCGCACAGCCACGAACGCGCGCGGCTTTCCAATGTTCCAGTCAGCGATTTCCAGGGTTTCTGGGGCGCGTTTGGCTGTTCCTGTTTCGCATTCTGATGATTTGCCATGACGGCAATGATCACATTCTGAAAACCTGAAGGAGTTATCCCATGAGCACTGCTACCCCCTGGAAGCGTTTGAACAAAGACGACGCCGTTGTGCTGCTGGTCGACCACCAGACAGGCCTGATCTCGCTGGTTCAGGATTTCCAGCCCAACGAGTTCAAGAACAACGTGTTGGCCCTGGCGGACCTGGCCAAGTTCTTCAAACTGCCAACCATCCTGACCACCAGCTTCGAAAGCGGCCCGAACGGCCCGATGGTTCCCGAGTTGAAAGAGATGTTCCCGGACGCGCCGTACATCCCGCGTCCAGGCCAGATCAATGCCTGGGACAACGAAGACTTCGTCAAAGCCGTCAAGGCGACCGGTCGCAAGCAACTGATCATCGCGGGCGTCGTAACGGATGTCTGCGTGACGTTCCCGACCCTGTCGGCACTGGCTGAAGGTTTCGAAGTGTTCGTGGTGACCGATGCGTCCGGCACCTTCAACGAAACCGTGCAACAGGCCGCCTGGGCGCGCATGAGCGCCGCCGGTGCGCAACTGGTCAACTGGTTCTCCGTGGCCTGCGAGCTGCAGGTCGACTGGCGCAACGACATGGAAGGCCTGGCCAACCTGCTGTCGCCGCGCATTCCTAACTACCGCAACCTGATGAACAGCTACTCGGCGCTGACTGCCAAGTAAGCCCTGTTCATAGAAACGGCGCCCCGCCTGTTGGTGGGGCGCCGTTTTTTTTCGTCTGCGAATTAATGTCTGTAGAAGCGAACGTGTTCGCGAGGCATTGGCGGCGCCAAGACGACTTCCTGTGGGAGCGAATTCATTCGCGAAGAGGCAAGCACATCTGATGCATCTTCATCGGCATTAATATTGCCTTCGCGAATGAATTCGCTCCCACAGGATGCAGTTGGCAGCCAGAGATTGCGTCTTACGAATTCATCTTCCGACTGCGCGCGATCCCTCCTGCAACAACGTCCGCCAGCAAGGCGACGGCAATGGCCGATGCGGCGATGACAAACAGCATCACATGATGCCCGCCATTGGCATTGAAGATCATCGAATAGCCGTAGCCGCCCAGCGCCTGGAACGTCGCGAAGGACACCGTTGCGCGGCTCCACGCGGCTTGTTGCTGGTGATGGCCGGGGACCAATTCGTGGATCCGTGCCAGCGCCAAAGGCACGATACCAGGTGGAAACGAACCGATGACGATTGCCAGAAAAGCCAGCAGTGAAAAGTGAGGGCTGCTGCACAGCAACGCGACCGCAACTGCCTGAACCGCCAGTACGACACGAATCGAAGTTCGCGCACCCAGGCGGTCAGCCAGCAGGCCGTAGATGACCGGGCCAACGATGGCGCCGACGCCATACAGAATCCAGATCACGGCTCCGGCGTGAGTGCTCAGGCCCAGACCGCGTGTCACGTAGTCGACCAGAAAGACCATCGCCGGAACCAGGCCGACGGCCATCAGCGCATATTGGCCGAACAGTAGATACACCCCGCAGTTGAGCCGGGCAGTGGGTTGATCAGCCTGCGCGGTCGTGGGAGTGACCGCTGCACTGGCGCTCGCCGATGGCCAGCCGAAGGAGCTGATCACGGTCAATACCAGGGACACGATGCCCAGCCCGATCCAAGCGTCCTGCAAGCCAAGCGACAGCAGAAACGGCACCACCGTGCCGGACCCGGCGATGCCCAGACCGACGCCCAAAAAGATCGCGCCACTGGCCAGCCCTTTGCGCGCGGCGGGCACGTGGGGAATGACGGTCGAGGCCACCAGCACCATGATCGCGCCCCCGGCAATCCCGGACAGCAGGCGCCAGGCGAAGAACCAGGTAATCGATAGCGGATAGGCGCAGGCGAAAAACGATGCGCTGGCGATCAGCATCATTAGCCGCAGGGCGTGGGCATTGGTCAGGCGGGTGGCGATAGGGCGTCCCGCCAGCGCGCCGACCAGATAACCGATCAGATTGGCCGCACTCAGGTAAATCACGTCCGAGGCGGAAAACCAGTGGGCCTCAATCAACGAGGGGATCAGCGGCGTGTAGGCAAATCGCGCCAGGCCGATGCTCACCAGGCTGGCGCAAAGCCCAGCCAGAATGTGCAGCCAGACGCCTTTGCTCTGTGAGGCGAGACCTTGTGAGGCAAGCGTGTCAGTGGTGACCATGATGGAGTGTCCCGTACCGAATCGATGAAGCACGAAAAAGTGCTTGGCTGAAGCCATGGTAACGATGATGATCAATGCAATCCTGCAGATAATCCTCATCACTCGGATGCAAAAATGCATCAGTCCGGAGCGCTCATGAATTGGGACGACACTCGAATCTTTCTGGCTGTTTGCCGCAAGGCCACGCTGCGCGGTGCAGCCCGGGTCCTTAACGTCGACCAGGCAACGGTGGGTCGCAGGATCGCGGCATTGGAAAAGGCCCTGGGCACCACGCTGTTCCTGCGGACCTCGGAGGGCTATGTGCTGACCGTCGCGGGTGAGGCCGCGCTCTTGTCGGTGGAAAAAATGGAGCGTTCGGCGCTGGAGCTGCAACGCCAGATTCAGGGCCTGGATGATCGGCTGACCGGTGAAGTGCGGATCACCACCACCGACACGCTGGCCACTGACTTTCTGATCCCGGCCATTGCCAGCCTGCATCAGCAGCATCCGGACGTTAAAGTCCGCCTTGATACGTCCATCCAAATGTTGAGCTTGTCCAGGCGCGAAGCGGACATCGCGGTCAGAAACATCAAGCCGGAGAATCCGGACCTGATCACGCGCTGCATCGCCCGCTTGCCGGTGGGCCTGTTCGCTTCGGCCGACTACGCCAGGCGTCACCCTGAGCCGGTACCGGGTGCTGCCTTCGCCGGGCACGACCTGATCATGTACCAGCCTTATCTGGAGAACGGCCGGGAACCGACTATCGTTTCGGAGGCGATAAGCCAGGGGCGTCTGGTGGCGACCGTGAATACCGGGCTGATGATGCGTCGCTCGATTGCTGCCGGTATTGGTATTGGCGAGGTCCCCGTGTGCCTTGGTGAGGCCGATGGCCTGACGCGGTTATGGCCGGATCGGCAGCGCCTGGGTACCTACGACATCTGGCTGGTGACCCACGAGGATCTGCGACACACGGCGCGCGTCAGAGCGGTAATCGAAAAAATCGTCGAGGTGTTTGCGGCAGTGCGCTGAGAGCGCTGGATTTGTGTCCCGATTATTTCCGACGAGCCGCACCCTTTTGGGTGTGTTTACCACTGCGATGGAGCACTACAAGCCTTGACTGCAAGCATTCGGCAATGTGCCAGCCGCCCGCACTTGCATTTCGATGCAAACCGTAGAGAATCGCGCCATAACCAAGCTGGTCTACCCCGTTTATATCGATCGTGTGTCCCTGTCTGTGCCGGGGCACCGCAATCGCTCAGGAGTAAAAAACAAGATGGCAGCCGTACAGCAGAAAACCGTGGACGCAATCAAGGCGTCCCAGCAGCAATTGATCACCGCCTGGGTCCTCGCGCTGGAAGCCAATGGCGCGACGCGCAATGTCAAGGAAGACGACCTCAAGCATCAGGCCGCCGACTTCCTGCGCCTGGTGATCTCGGTTGCGGAAAAAGGTCGCCACCAGTCTCTGGCTGGCAGTGACTGGGACGAGATCCGTCAATTTCTCGAAAAACTGTCCCAGAGTCGCGCTCTGATCGGCCAGGATTCGCAGCAGACCGCCAGCTTCGTGTTCTCGCTCAAGGGGCCGATCTTCAGCTTGCTGCAACAGGAATATCACGCTGACCCGGCGCTGTATGCCGAGCAGCTGCTGGAACTGTCAGAACTGCTCGACGCCCTGGCGATGCACACCATTCGTACGTTCCAGAAGTCCCGGGAAAACGTGATCAAGCGTCAGCAGGAAGAATTGCTGGAGCTGTCCACCCCGGTGGTCAAGCTGTGGGACGGCGTGCTGGCCCTGCCAATGATTGGCACCCTGGACTCTCAGCGCACCCAAGTGGTGATGGAATCGCTGCTGCAGCGCATCGTCGATACCGGTTCGGAAATCGCCATCATCGACATTACCGGCGTGCCAACCGTGGACACGCTGGTCGCACAGCATCTGCTCAAGACCGTGACCGCCATTCGCCTGATGGGTGCGGACTGCATCATCAGCGGCGTGCGCCCGCAAATCGCTCAGACCATCGTGCACCTGGGGCTGGATCTGCAGGGTGTGGTCACCAAGGCCAACCTCGCCGATGCACTGGCACTGGCGCTGCGTCGCCTGGGAATGACTGTGACCAAGGCGGTATGAGGCCATGGAACGTATCCCTATTCTGCAAATGGGCGCCTATCTGCTGGTGACCATCCAGGTCGACATGCACGATCAGCTGGCCTTGACGTTGCAGGATGATTTGTCCGAGCGGATCAGCAAGACCTCGGCACGGGGTGTCCTGATCGACATCTCGGCGCTGGACATCGTCGACTCCTTTGTCGGGCGCATGATCGGCACCATTTCCGGCCTGTCGCGGATCATGGATGCCGAAACCGTGCTGGTGGGCATGCAGCCAGCGGTGGCTATCACGCTGGTCGAGCTGGGCATGACCCTGCCGGGCGTCAGTACCGCACTCAATGTCGAGCGCGGCATGAAACTCCTGCAAGAGCGAGTGTCTGCCCAATGACTGTGCGCAGCAGCGGCACGCAACCGGTGTTGATCGAGCAGGACGTCGTTCTGGCGCGTCAGACTGCGCGCAAGCTGGCTCAGGAATGCGGCATGCGCCTGATTGACCTGACCAAGATGGTTACCGCTGTCAGCGAGCTGGCGCGCAACACCATGGTCTATGGCGGTGGAGGCGACATGGACTGGCAGATCCTCGACGAAGACATGCGTGTCGGTTTGCGCATTACCTTTCGCGATGAAGGCCCCGGCATTCCTGATCTGAAGCTGGCCATGACCGACGGCTGGACTTCCGGCAATGGCATGGGCCTGGGTCTGACCGGCGCCAAGCGTCTGGTGGATGACTTCGAACTGGACACCGCTCCCGGCGCGGGTACTCGTATATCGATCACCCGATGGACGTGAACCTGCGCGGCAACCTGACTCAAGTGTTATTGATCCAGGACAACAGCCAGATCGGCCACGCCCGGCGCATGGCTCAGCAATTGGCAGAAAAGCTGGGGTTCGATGAGACCGATGCCGGCCGTGTCGCGCTGGTTGCCACCGAACTGACCAGTAATATTCTCAAGCACGCGGTCAGCGGCGAACTGCACTTGCGGGTATTTGCCTCTGAGGGTTTTTCGGCGGTGGAGCTGATTGCGATTGATCGCGGTCCCGGGTTTGACCTCAACGCCTGCCTGCGCGACGGATTCTCGACCGGCGGTACGCAAGGGATTGGCCTGGGCGCCATCGAGCGTCAGGCCGACGTGTTTGACGTCCATGTGGATGGCCGTGGGGCGGTCGTGTTGGCGCGTTTCTTCGCTCGCAACAGCCAGACGAAAGACCTGCGGCTGGGCATCAGTCAGCATTCCTTGCACGACGACCCGGCCTGCGGCGATGTCTGGTCCCTGGCGGTTCAGGGTGACCGGCTGAGTGCGCTGGTCATCGATGGCCTGGGCCACGGCGAGGAGGCACAGCTGGCAGCACGAGCGGGGGAGGTGGTTTTTCAGCGCCAACCCTTCGATCATGCCGAGCACCTGCTCGATGACATGCACCACGCCATGAAAGGCACCCGAGGCGGCGCTGCTGCGCTGGTAAGCTTCGATGCCGCCAGCGGTGGGCTACGCTTTGTCGGTATCGGCAATATCGGTGCAACCCTGGTCGACGGCGAAAAAACCCGTGGGCTGGCTTCACACCCCGGCATCGTCGGGCTGCAATTCAGAAAGGCGCAAGCGTTCGAGCATACTCAGGTCAATGGACAGTTATTGGTGATGTACAGCGATGGACTGCAATCTCGTTGGAATCTGCGTGATTATCCGGGTCTGATCTTTCGTCACCCCGCGGTCATCGCGGCGTTGCTGCACCGCGATTATTGCCGTGGGCGCGATGATGTCACTGTCTTTGTCATTGCCATGGAGGCTTTCAATGCCTGATTCGACTCCTGCTGATCTGTCCCTTGAGCTGCAGGCACTGCGTGCTGAAGCCGACGCCTTGCGGGCCGAACTCGAAGAAACCAACCAGGGCGTACTCGCGCTGTATGCCGAGCTGGATAACCAGGCGGACGAACTGCGTGAGGCTTCGGATCTCAAGAGCCGCTTTCTGTCCTACATGAGCCACGAATTTCGCACGCCGCTGGGCTCGATCCTGAGTATCACCAGCTTGCTCAGGGACGAAATCGACGGTCCCTTGAGTGACGAGCAGCACAAACAGGTGGCTTTCGTCAGTGGTGCCGCTCAGGAACTGAGCGACATGGTTGACGATTTGCTCGACCTGGCGAAGATCGAAGCCGGGCGGATTTCCATTTCTGCCGCCTGGTTTGACATGTTTGATCTGTTCTCGGCCCTGCGCGGCATGTTTCGACCGATCGTCAACGCTTCGGCAGTGGACCTTATATTCGAGGAGCCGGTGGGCTTGCCTAGCCTGTATACCGATGACAAGAAGCTGGCACAGATTCTACGCAACTTCATTTCCAACTCCCTCAAGTTCACCCAGCGCGGTGAGGTGCGGGTTTCGGCGCGCCTGGAAAGCGACAGCGAGATTCGCTTTGCCGTGAGGGACACTGGGGTCGGTATTCCCGAGGAAATGCACGGTGCGCTGTTCGAGGACTTTTCCCAGATCGACTCGCCGCTCCAGAAGCGCCTGCGAGGTACGGGCCTGGGCCTGTCGTTGTGCAAGCGTTTCGCCGAGTTGCTCGGTGGGCGCGTGGGGCTGGAAAGCCAGCCGGGCGAGGGCTCGACGTTCTTCGTGATCATCCCTCTGGCCATCGCTGCAGGGCACGGCGATGCGTGAATTGCGCCTGCTGATCGTCGATGACAATGCCGCCACGCGCTATGCCCTGCGCCGCCGGATGGAACGTCACAGCTTTGTGGTCTCTGAAGCCGGCACTGGCACCGAGGGGCTGGAGCTGATCGCGGCAGAGATGCCGGACGCGCTGATTCTGGATGTGAATCTGCCGGACATGAGTGGCTTCGACGTAGTGCGCTTGTTGCGCTCGGAGCCTCGGACCGCTTTGCTGCCTGTGGTTCACGTTTCTGCGGCATCGATCCAGACCGCCGATATTGTCACCGGCCTGGAAGCCGGGGCGGACGCCTATCTGGTCCATCCAGTGGACCCGGACGTGCTGCTGGCGACCCTGCGCACCTTGCTCCGCGTGCGGGACACCGAATACGCGCTACGTGAGAGCGAGGCGCGATTCCGGGAAATCTTTGTCAACATCTCCGCGCCGATCGCGGTGATGGACGCCGACCTCAAAGTGCATGAGTGCAACCATGCCTTTGCACGTCTGATCCAGCACAGCGCCGCGCAGCAGACGGTTCGCCAGTCGCTGGCGGACGACCAGGATGAAATCATCCAGGAGCTGCAAGCCGGGCTGCTGGCGGGGGAGCGCTGGAAAGGCACCCTGCACATGCAGGTTCATGGAGAGTTGCGCGAAACCGAATGGCAGATTTCTCCCTATCGCACGCCAGAGTTGAGCCTGGTGTTCATCGAAGATGTCACTGAGCACCGGCGGCGCGAGCAGTCGCACCTCAAGCAACTGCACAGCGTCAACACCCAGCTGGCACATGAGGTCGCCGAACGCGCCCGCACCGAGGCGCAGCTGTTGCAGGCGCAGAAGATGGACGCCATTGGCAAACTGACCGGTGGCATTGCCCACGACTTCAACAACTTGCTGACCGGGATCATTACCGGCATCGAATTGATCAAGAAGCGCACCGAAGAAAATCGTCCCGACAAGATCATGCGCTACGCCGACGCCGCCCTGGCTTCCGCCTCAAGCGCAGCAGCACTGACCCATCGCTTGCTGGCTTTCGCTCGTCAGCAGCCGCTGGATGCGCGGCCGATCGACATCAACCAGCACATACGTTCGCTGGAGGATTTGCTGAGGCGCACCATCGGTAAACGCATTGCCCTGACTCTGGATCTCACCTCGCAGTCAGCGATTGCACTGGTCGATAGCAGCCAGCTGGAAAGCGCGCTGCTCAATCTGGTGATCAACGCACGAGATGCGTTGCCTGCGGGCGGTACGATCCGGGTGACCACTTTTGCTGCTCACTCCAAAGGCGATTCCCGCCTGGCGGACGGTGCTTACCTGGCGCTCTCGGTCAAGGACGACGGCGTTGGCATCGAGCACAGTGTGATCGATAAGGTGTTTGATCCATTTTTCACCACCAAACCCATCGGCGAGGGGACTGGCCTGGGGCTTTCGACCATTTACGGGTTTGCCCGTCAATCCGGTGGTGATGTGGTGATTCGCAGCCTGGCCGGACATGGCACTGAAGTCACCCTGATGTTTCCTGCCGGCATCGACCAGGTGCCTGTCGCCGCGCTTCCCAGCGCGCCCATCCGGGTCGGCGCGGGGCAACATATCCTGATTGTTGAAGACACCGCCTCCGTGCGCATGTTTGTCAACGAATTGCTGATCGACAATGGCTACCGCTGCACTCAAGTGGCGGACGTTGCTGCTGCGCTGTCGGCGCTTGAGCACGACGATTCCATCGACCTGCTGCTCACCGACGTCGGCCTGCCGCACATGAACGGACGCGAGCTGGCTGATCGCTCACGGCTGTGGCGACCCTGCCTGCCGGTGTTGTTCATGACTGGTTACGCCGAAAATGCGCTCAACCGCCAGAGCTTTCTGGGGGAGGGCATGGACATGATCATCAAGCCGTTCAAGCTTGGCGCCTTGCTTGAGAAAGTCGACAACATGCTGGCCGCAGGCAGCCGTAACACCTGATCCAACCCTCGCTTTGGGTGACCGGCCGGTCATAATCAGAAATATGTAGTGCTCTAAAATAATCACTACATAAGCATTGACGACTGCCTGTTCGACTTGCATTATGCAGCTGTCTCCCTGATCGGGAGAGCAGTAAAGGGTGTTCTTGACAGCACGACGAGCCGTCGTGATGTTCCCGGATGTGTGCTGCCCACAAGGCAGATTGATGAAGCTGAGCCGGCATGACCGTCTTTCGACGGAGAGATGCGGGCGAGACGTCCTCATGAGACTTGTGGCAGGCGATAGTGTGGTTGCCCTCGGATCTGAATGTTTCGTCACTTCTCCCTTCGTTGTAACGCGCTTGTGTAGCGGCCTTTCGTCAAGGCTACATGCATCTAGACAAGACCCGGCTCTGCATGGGTGTGAGCGATGTGTCTATCGTTCATCTGCAGCGATACGAATCAATTGGCCGATTTGATGATGTGTTTGAACTAACTAATTAATCAGATTGACGAGCGGTCAAGGAGTTACAAAATGAACTTGAACAAACAACCGACTATTGATGAACTCGCGCAACTGTTCGCGGCACGCAAGGACAGTCTCGATAACCACATCCTGTGGGTCTGCAAGGAAGGCGAAGTTCACATCGACCCTCTGGCATCAGGCACACACGAACATGAGTTCGGGCAAGTCCATCCTGAAATGCGCGCTCGCCTGCGCATGTACCGCCGGGGCCAAGGCTATGTCGGCAAAAAAGCGGCTGCCGATAAAGTATTCATGAGCCGGGTATTCCAGACGTTGCGCAATGCCTGGATTGAAACTGATCCGCAGTCGGAAGTTCGGGTTGTCGATCGGTTGTATTGATAAGCGGCCCATCGTCGGGCTACCCCATCCGGCGTTCTACATCAGTTGAGCAGAACGCCAGGGTCAACGCTTGGTCATCGATGAGAGCGCTCACCAGAAGCGCTACCGGCAAGTAACTTTCAACCAACTCCCGGAGGTAGCTCCGGGAGTTTTTGTTTGTGCGCGAGGCTCCAAGGCGAAAAAAAGGCAAAAGAAAAGCCCGCGATGGGGATCAACGGGCTTAAAGTCTTGAAGGAGCTGGATTGACCTTACGCCCCGAGACGTGAAAAATGTGTGAAGACCGAAAACGCTTTGCAGCTAATGGGTTCTGATCAGCGAAAGGACCATGCAATGCTCAGGCAGCGCCCCTGAAGGCATTGGGCCGTCCTGCTGTGCCCTACGGGCAGGCAGCCGGGCAGGAACATAGGGATCACGTAGTCTGAGGATGTGCTCCATCAGCAATTTGGCCAGTATCAGCGCGCCATATCGGCCTTTGTAAAGCGCTGGCTTTATCCCGGACACCGCGAAAATTTCACGGGTCTGCATATCCCTGATGCATAGAGAAATGAAATCCTCCCGGCGGGCGGTGCACGACACCTTGAACCCTGGAAGGCGGCTTGTCAGGACAAATTCTATTTGACGCGGGTTTAACAGATTCATCTTGCCTCCTTTTTCAATGGCGACAGGCTAACAACAAAGTCGTACAAGTTGCTACCGACCGCGGACTGAAAGCCCGTTGTCATAAACACTTTACACGTATTGGCAAGTTATCGATCTCTTTGGATGCACGTGGCAACGCGGCGTGCGTAGATGAGTGTAAAGTCCGGAAAGTGTTTAACTATTGAAACGCCAAATTCGCCATCGTTCTAACCATTCTCCCTCTGATTGAAAGTACCATTGATCCTGTTCCGGATACTGGCCGACGAGCGGCTGCCTGTGGCTGTCTATAATTAATGCCCAACTGTTTGATCTGACGGGAGCACACTCATGAATACGTTTGCAAAAATACACGTCAATGGATATGCGCTTATCAACGTCAATGGCGTTCAATGGACCGTTTGTACGGGCAGCAATCGGCTCGGTGTTTTTGACAGCAGGGAGAATGCCGCCGCTTATGCGTTTGCACTTCCTGATCCACGCTCAAAACAGAATCCGTCCGGCCTGCGCAATGGTTAAAGTTACCGGATTTTGCGCAGTGCTGGTGCAGGATTGGTGCAAAAAAACCCTGTTTCACCGCTTTAGCTGGTGCATTTGTCACTTTGCGAACTGATTATGTCGTTGTAGCGTGAGGCATGGTTTGCGAATTTTTCAAACTCCCGTTCACTATGATTGTGCGAAACACAAGGTGCTGAAATGGAGAGAAAAGCGGATGGCATTGGTCTGCGGCTCAAGCAGGAAAGGCTTCGTCTGGGACTTTCCCAGCGAGAGTTTGGCGAGATCGGTGGCGTTGAGGCTAATTCGCAAGGCAAGTATGAAAGCGGCAAACGGCTGCCCAAGTCAGATTATCTGGCTGCTGTTGCCGTTCTGGGGGTGGATATCCTGTTCGTGCTGACCGGCCAGCCGACCTCGGCGATTACGTCGCTCAGCAACGCCGAGTCTGTTGTCTTGGGTAACTACCGTTCGCTGGCGGAGGAAGATCAGGCCAGCATCGCCAGGGTCATCCTGACCATCTCCGGCCTGTTGACGATGCCCAGGCCCAGGACCGAGTCCGTCGGGCATCAGCATGGAATTTTCCCTCATCGGTTTTTGTCGGAGCTCAGGAAGTGATTGATGTTCCGTGGGCCCACACATGAAGGGGAGGTAACTCATGCCTCGTGGAAGCAAAGCCAAGTACACCGATAAACAGAAGCGCCAGGCCGCCGAGATCGAAGCCGGTTACGAAGACAAGGGCGTTAGTAAAGACACCGCTGAGGCTCGGGCATGGGCCACGGTCAACAAGCAAAGTGGCGGCGGCGAGAAGCCCGGAGGAAGCGGTAAAAAGACCTCTGCGGGTGCCAAGTCCGGCGCTCGTCAGGATTCTGCTAAACGCGCGGCCGCTTCAAGAAAGGGCCAGTCGCGATCATCTGATGCATCGCTGTCTTCGCAGAGCAAAGAATCGCTGCTCAAGGAGGCGAGGAGCCGAGACATCCCGGGCCGCTCAAAGATGAACAAACAGCAGCTGATTGAGGCATTGCAAAACTGCGGCGAGGAAGGGTCATGACGGACCGTACCCGGCAGCTCTGAACAGAAAACAAGGCGCTCAGGACGGTAGTGCAGGCATCCAGTGGCTATCGGAAGATGAGGGGTAAGGAGGAGAGGTTATGTCAACGATAGGCATTCGCCTGAGACAGGAGCGGGTACGGGTTGGATTGACTCAGCGCCAACTGGGATTACTGGGCGGTGTGGCTGCCAATACGCAGGGTTTCTATGAAAAGGACAAACGCTCGCCTCGCGCCGATTACCTCTCCAGAATTCTGACCGCAGGGGTCGACGTGGTGTATGTCCTGACCGGCACCCCTGTGCCGCCTTCAGGATATTCCCCCGGCGATGGAATTCTTGATCCTCTGGATGCCGTGTTCGACGCCTACCAGACACAGTCCCGCGAGCTGGCTCAGCAGTCTAGGGAAGGCGCGTCAATGGCCAACAAGCTCGCGGTTTTCTGTCGCAACCAGCTGACCGTCATTGCAGCCATCAAGTACCTCGCCGCGATTGCCGAGCGCCAGGGCTACAGCGATTTGTCGAGTCGGGTGGCGTCGACACTTATGGCGCTGGATCGGAATGTTTCGATTATTGCCGAAGTGGCTTGCGAGCCCCACCGACAAGCCCGGTAGCCAGGGCAGCGCGCTGATCCGGACGCTCCAGCGGTCGCTTGAGTTCAGCGGCCGTCGGGCCTGTTCTCGCTCACCGCTGAAACACGCGGTTCCGTTTCTGGTTGATCTGCTGTATAGCTAAGGCTCATTTCTTTCGTGGCAAGGAGCTGTCGATGTCGGAAGTAGAGCAAGCCCTCAATACGTCTTCGGACGTAAAGTA
Organism: Pseudomonas viridiflava; assembly: GCF_900601905.1. Taxonomy (GTDB): domain Bacteria; phylum Pseudomonadota; class Gammaproteobacteria; order Pseudomonadales; family Pseudomonadaceae; genus Aquipseudomonas. Next base: position 340,463 of record NZ_UWFA01000416.1, on the reverse strand, counting down.
TGACGAACTGATCGCGCACTTGAAGGATCAAGGTAAACAGATCGACTGGCTGCTTCAGTTTCTGGTCAAGTTTGTGGTGACCACGCCGGTCGAGATCGGGGTAACCCTTTCGGTTGGCGGCAACCTGGTGTCCGGTCAGTTGATTTCTCACGACGCCTATTTCGAGCAGCTGGCCGAGGATATGGCCGCGCCGTTCGGGCAATTCAATGACGGCACTGATCAATCGGTAAAGGACATCATCATGTCCTTTACCCCGGGGGAGTCAGCGGATGAAACTACGGCTTTCCATTTCATTCATCTGAAAGACTGCAAGACCTATTCCAGCGATCAAGGCCCGATCTGTGCAGAAGGCGTGCTGTGGCGCGGCAAGATCGCCTCGGTGGATGGCTTCAACCTCGGTTTGCTGGAGAGAAAGTAAGCGGTTGGCTGGCCTGAGCCCCGGTGTTGCCGGGGCTTTTTTGTTTCCGGCGTTCTAGACTGGTCGTCTGGCGAACGACTTGACGATGTTCTTGGTCGCGGAGCTGGCCTTGAGATCCCCGACATTTTTGCGATGCAACCATTTACAGGCAGCAATCTCGTTGTGCGGCGATGGCTTGGCGGAAGGCGCGAGTACAGTCATAAAGATGTAGTGCGTGACTTGATCTTTTTCGTACTCGGCAAGGTAGACCAGCTTGATGTCATTCAGGCCGGTCTCTTCGGTCAGTTCGCGGATGGCCGCCTGCTCCGGGGTTTCGCCGACCTCGATCTTGCCCCCGGGCAAGGCCCATTTGGATTTAGGCTTGCGCACGTAGAGGATCCTTCCGTCACGCTTGCAGATCACTGTGGCCCGTTCTTTCATCGTGTATTCACCTTTCTTCGCCTGACTCAAAAGCGGCCCGGCCGTTACATTTTGTTGCTAGCGTCTTGAAAGCAAAGAAGGTAAATCGTTCAACGACAGTATTCATATTTGTGTCATGAAACCTTCATGAAGCTTTGTCAGGCATTAATAGTGCCAGCCCGATTAAATCTAGCTGCGGTACATACTTATGTCGGCCAAACCGGCGCAATAATGAACTCGGAAGGGGTTTTTAGCGTTGAAAGTTGTACAGACAGCTCGCCTGGCAACCTTGTTCAGCGCTTTGCCAAGGCTCTCTCATCCCGGTCCTCGCATCCAGATGGTGCAATCAGCATCCGAAGAGAACGACCGCCCATCGGACCTATACGTCAGACGGGAACATCTGTTGTCCTATCAGTCACAGGGCAGAAGACTGTTCAGTTGCCCCCACGCAAGATTGTAAAAAAAGGCTGTCCGATGACTATGCGAGATGATTTCAAGAACCAGGCGAGTGTGCTGATGCTTGAGTTGAACGACGCAACTTCCGCGATGATGGGCATGGTGGGTTCGCACCACACGACGGGGCCAGTCTGGGCTGCGGCGGCTGAGCGTCAGAGTCGCTCTTTCGGGCGCTGGAACAGTTTTCTGCGCAAGTCTGAAATCTACGGTCAGGCTTTGAGCTGAAGTCGTATGAGCCTGATACAAGTTTTCCGTGTGACCTATGAGTTCAACACTGAACCGCGTGAATTTCTGCTGGAGACCGACCAGCCAGAATTAACGGCAGCAGATGCAGCGACGCATTTGCTGCAGCTGCATTTCGGGGACAGCGAAAACAGTCTCATTCTTCCGTCGGCCGATGCCGCACCCGTGGAGGTGTTGCGCCAGGCACGATTGCTGGGCATCTGCGCAATCAAATGTGCCCGCAAAGCGTGATATCCAAAGCTGACTGAGTTGATCACGCACCCGCTTTGACCTCCACCTTCGGCCTGACCTGGCTCCTTTTCTGCGTTTCCTGCGCATTCAGCGTCATATTTCCTCCAAAACCCGCTTTATTGCGCATGATTCGAATATGCCACTTGCACGCCTCCGCATGCCCCGCGAAGATACGCGCTTGCAGTCTATGGTTCTGGAGCTTTCATGAACGTCCCTCCCTTGGCCCATGACCGGCGGCAAGCCTATGAAGACCCGTCAACCTCGAGCGTCGATGGGGTTGCGGTAGCAGGTGATGCGGCCGAGCCACTTGAGTCATTGCTGGGCGCCATTCAGGAACACATGGGTCCTGTCCCATGGGCGGTCTACGCCGTTGGTGACCCGATGCACCTGCTGGGGCGCGGTGACAGCGAAATGCGCTGGTCGGTGAGTGTCGCCAACGACCGGTTCGATGACTTCTGTCGCGAATACCAATTGCATCGCTGGGCCGCCGGCCGTGGTGAAGGCGTACTGGCCTGGCTGGTTGCTCCCCGGACCGAGTCTGAAAATCTCGAACTGTCACGCCTTGCTCAACGCTTGGGGTATCGCCTGCAGACCGACGCGCTGGCCAGGGCCCAGATTACCCAGCGGGTCCTGTATGAAATCACTTATCTGGCCAGTTCAACCCGGGACCGTGGGGCATTTCTGCAAGGTGTGCATGATCAGCTTGCTTCATTGATCGATGCCGAGAACTTCTACCTCGCTCTATATGACGCGGCGACTGGCAAGATCACCTACCCGTATTACATCGACATCATTGATGAAGAGGTGATGCTCCCCGATACCCATGAATTCCTCGACCCGTCGCAGTTGTCGATGACGGGCTATGTATTGAGTAGCGAGCAGCCGCTGTTTGTCGATGCGGTCGGAATCGAGCGGGCGCGGGCGCAAAAGCGTTTCTACGCCAAAGGCCACCGGCCGGAATTCTGGATGGGTGCGCCGCTCAAGAATGCCTCCGATGAAGTGTTCGGCATGCTTGCCATGCAGGTTTACGACGTGTCGCGGGTTTATAGCGCTGAAGACCGGGCACTGTTTCTGGTGGTTGTGCGGCACGTGGCCATGGCTCTTGACCGGATCCTGCACCGCGCCGACCTTGAGCGCACAGTGTTGCTGCGCACCCAGGAGCTGTCGACCCTCAACGCCGCATTGCGTCAGGAGGTGGCCGAGCGCGAACGTGCCGAGCATCTGCAAAGTGCACTGTTTCAGATTGCCGAGCTGTCCAGCCAGCCTGGCGACATGGCCGAGTTGTTCCACAGTCTGCACCTGATCGTGGGTGAGCTGTTGGTTGCGCTGAACTTCTATATCGCGTTGTTCGACAGTGCCACCGGGGAGGTGACCTTCCCGTATTACGTAGATGAACGCGTGCGCAGTCGACCATCCGCACGACGCGGGCAGCGCGGGCTGACTGAATATGTGATCCGCCAGCGTCGCGCCTGTCTGATTGACCAGGACGAAACACTGGTGCTGGAGGCTTCCGGCGAGGTCGAGCCGATCAACATCGACAATCGCTCGTCCTCCTGGCTGGGTGTTCCGCTGTTCGATGGTGAGTCGGTACGCGGAGTGTTGGCCGTACAGAGTTATTCGCCACTGGTGCGCTACTCGTCGCGGGACCAGGAACTGCTGACCTTCGTTTCCCGGCATATCGACACCGCCTTGGCCCGGCGCAGTGCGGCCGAGGCCGTGCACACCGCCAACCTGCGTCTGGAGGCGCGGGTTCAGGACCGCACCCGCGAGCTTGACCTGGCCAACGCCAAGCTGCAGCACGAGAACTCCCACGACGCCCTCACGGGCTTGCCCAACCGCAGCCACCTGCAACAGCGTCTGCAGTCCGCCTGGCGAGAATTTCGCAGCAACGGTCGGCAACTGGGGGTGATGTTTATCGATCTGGACCGTTTCAAACTGGTCAACGACAGTCTTGGCCATCATTTCGGTGACCAGTTGCTGACCCAGACGGCCGACCGGTTGCGCAGTTGCATGCGCGAGCCGGACTTGCTGGCACGTCTGGGCGGGGACGAGTTCGCCGTGCTCGCGGTCGGTGCCCCGCTGGAGGTGACCATCAGCATTGCCGAGCGGATTCTGGCGGCTTTCGATCTGCCGTTTTTCATCGACGGCCATGCAGTGTTTTCTTCCTGCAGCATCGGTGTCGTGGGCGCGGATTGCCAGTTTCACGAAGAGCCCGCCGACCTATTGCGTGATGCCGACATGGCCATGTATCGGGTCAAGAATGGCGGCCGTGACAGCTTTGCGGTGTTCAATCAGGAACTGCGCCGCGAGGTGTCCGATCAGGTCGAACGTGAGGGTGCGCTGCGCAACGCATTGAAGCGCACCGACGAGCTGATTCCTTACTTCCAGCCGATCATCTGCGTCACCACCGGCAAACTCCTGGCGCTGGAAGCCTTGATCCGCTGGCGCCAGCCGGATGGCAGCGTCATGGCTCCGGGTTCTTTCCTGCCTGCGCTGGAGGGGTTGCGACTCATCGGTCGACTGGACCTGTACATGTTGCAGTGCGTGGTGGCGATTCTGGCGCGGCCCGGCAACGAACACTGGCCAACCGTGCACGTCAATTGTTCAAGCTACAGCATCACTCGGCCGGAATTTGCCGGTGAAGTGCTGGCACTGCTGGCTCGCTATGCCATGTCTCCTGCCCGAATTTGCCTGGAACTCACCGAAGGCGCGCTGGTGGCCGAGCCTGAGCTTGCCCGGCAATCAATGAAACACTTGGCTGAACACGGTGTTTCAGTGGTGCTGGACGATTTCGGCGCTGGCTTCTCGTCCTTGAGTTACGTGCACCAGTACCATTTCAGCGGCTTGAAGATCGACAGATCGTTCACCCTTGAGTTAGCCACCAGCGCTCGAAGCAGGGCGATTGTTCGGGCCATTGTGCGCATGGCCGAATCCCTGGACCTGACCGTGGTGGCCGAAGGCGTCGAAGATCAGGCCACCCTCGACCTGTTACGCGAGATTGGCGCAGGTCAGGCTCAGGGCTACTTCTTTGCCATGCCGCAGCCGGAGGACAAGTTGCTGCTGAGCCTGTAACAGGTCGGCAAGCGCTGGCCGCAGATGGCGGGGGCTTGCCGTTGTGTTGCGCCCCGCGTTGGTCGGCTTGCCCGCAAGCCCCACGTTCAATGGATTTGAGTCTGGCGTGCAAACTGGCACTGGTCTTGCTGTGCCTACCAGGCAAGATCACGAGCAACAGGAGGTGAGCAATGAATATCGCGAGTATCGGCGCTCTTCACAATCTGGTTTCACAGGTGGTGGGGCGCAAGAGTGCAGAAGACACGGCCAGCGAGGCCTTTGTTGTGCCAAACAGCCCGCTCAACGCCGTGCCGGCCGTTAATGGCATCGCGCAAGGCAACGGCAGTCAGCAGGGCGCGGCGTATGACGAAGCCTTTGCCAAAATGCTGGTCAACCTGAAGACTGCGACACAAACTCAGGAAACCATTGGCAGCGAGCCGGGCTTTGTTACAAAGATCAGCGACAGCAACATCGCGGCCAATGATTCAGCAGTGGTTTCAGAAGCCGATGTCGGTGACGCCGTTTCAAAGTTCAACTCGGTCCAGCAGCAGTTCATGGACTACATGAACCTCACGCCAGCCGAGCAGATGCGTGAAAAACTCACCGGCGTCAGCAAGGAAGAGTACGAAGCCCTGTCGCCGGAGGAAAAACTCGCCGTTGACAACAAGCTGCAGATTGCCCTGCAGGAGCAACAGAAAAACACCACGGCTGACGTGAACAGCAAGATCCTGGCGGCCAGGTTGGCGTTGGTTTAAGGCCGGAGCCGGTGCTACAGATCAGAACCGGTCTCACCTTGTGGGACCGGCTTTATCCGGGAAAGCACTGGGTGTAACGCCGCAGGGGCAGGCATCATTTCACCGATGTCTTCCCGGCTGAAGCCGGTCCCACAAACCGCAACAAATCCCTCAGATCAGTACCGGTCCCACAGATCTGGCCAGAACCAATTGCACAGGCTGAAACCGCCCTCACCGTAGGAGCGGCTTCAGCCGCGAGCCTCTGTGCTATCAAGCCCGCGCTGTGGAGATCACGCCAACTGCGCCCGATACGGTAAATCCGGACCGACCTTGGTGCAGGTCAGTGCCGCTGCCTTGACTGCAAACCTGAGCATTTCATCCAGGGTTTCCCGGCGTAGGGTGGGCAAACTTATGGGGTCGTCCAGCTGGCGCTCGGTCAGGAAGGTGATCAGCGCCGCCTGAAAAGTGTCGCCTGCGCCTACGGTATCGGCGGTGTTGACCTGTTCGGCGGGCACAGACCAGCTGCCATGCTGGCGGCTGAAAATCGTTGCGCCTTCCACGCCCCGGGTCAGGATGACCAACTGGCAACGCTTGCTCAGCCAGCCCTGAGCGATGCTGGCGGCGTCCTGCCCGGGGTAAAGCAGCTCCAGGTCTTCATCGCTGACCTTGATCAGATGCGCATGCTCGGCAAAGGTGCTGACCTGTTGACGCCAGCGCTGGATATCCGGTGCCGGGTTGAGCCGCACATTGGGGTCCAGGGTGACCAGGCGCCTGGCGCTTTCCCTGGCGACCAGCGTCAGCAGCGTATCGGCGATCGGCTGAACCACCAGTGAAAACGAGCCGACATGAATGCCGCGCACGCGCTCGTCCAGTTCCGGCAAGTGCTCGATACGCAATTGCCGGTCGGCGCAGTCGTCACCGCGAAAGCTGTACACCGGCGAACCGTCGGCACCAACCGCGACCATCGCCAGGGTAGTGGGGGCATCGAAGTCGACCAGAAAATCCGGGCGTACGCCTTCCTTGTCCAATACCGCGCGCAGGCGTCGACCCAGGTGATCGGTAGACAGCCCGGCCAGCAAACCGGCCTCCACGCCAAGGCGTCGCAAGCCCACGGCAACGTTGAACGGTGATCCTCCGGCAATGGCCTGGAACCCGAGCTTATTGAGGTTTTTGCCGCTATCGGCCTGACAGAAAAAGTCGAACAGTGCTTCGCCGCACACGAGAAACATAGATGCTCCCTGAATCAGATGGGGCCAGAGGCCTGGATAAGCTGCAATTGGCTACGGTACCGCGCATAGACCTGTTGATAGGCGATGACGTTCTGCGCAATCGGGCGTGTCTCACTGCTGGCCTCCATTGCCACGCAACGCGCGCAGAGGCTGGCCAGGGTTTCAGGTTCTGCGCCCGCGCTTGAATGGCACCACGCTGCCTGGATCGCCGCGCCCAAGGCGGCAGCTTCGGCGTGCCGGGTGCAGATTACCGGGGTATTCATGATATCGGCGACGATCTGCCGCCACACCGGGCTTTTCGCGCCGCCACCGATCAGTCGAATCGCAGTGCTGTTGATGCCGCTGTCCCGCAGCAGATCCAGCCCGTAACGCAAGCCGAACGTCGTGCCTTCCACCACCGCCCGGCACAGGTTGGCCCGGGTCAGATTGGTCGCGTCCAGGCCCAGTATGCTACCGGTGGCATGGGGCAGGGCAGGCACCCGCTCGCCATTGAGGAACGGCAGCATCGACACACCTTGCGCCCCTATCGGTGCCTGATCCACGGCGAGATTGAACGCAGCGATATCCAGATCGAACAACTCGCGCACCGCGCCCGTGGCGTTGGTCAGGTTCATGGTGCAGATCAACGGCAGCCAGCCGCCGGAGGATGAGCAGAAGGTTGCCACCGAAGGCTGCTCACTGACCTGGGCCTGGTCAGCAAAGGCATACACCGTGCCGGACGAGCCGAGGCTCATGGTGATGGCGCCCGGCTCGATGTTGCCGGTGCCAATCGCGCCCATCATGTTGTCGCCCCCGCCACTGGAAACCAGTGCGGCAGGATTGATGCCCAGCCTGCGGGCGATTTCTGGCAGGATCCGGCCCACCGGTTGTTCAGCCTTCAGCAGTTCGGGCAGTGCCCGGCACAGACGACCGCTGGGGTCGATCTGCTGGAGAATCTCCAGGTCCCAGCAGCGTTCGCGCACGTTGAAATAACCGGTTCCGGACGCGTCGCCATATTCGCTGGCGGCGCGGCCAGTCAGCCAGTAATTGAGGTAGTCGTGGGGCAGCAGGATTTTATCGATGCGCTCGAACAGCTCCGGGTACTGCTCCCGAGTCCAGAGCAACTTGGACACGGTGTAACCAGGTGCGATGACTATGCCCAAACGTTGCAATGAGCCCGTTTCACCGCCCAGATACGCCAGCAGCCGGTCATTTTGCGGCGTCGATTCGGTGTCGCACCACAGCTTGGCCGGGCGCAGCACCTGACCTTGAGCATCGAGCAACACTAGCCCGTGTTGCTGCCCGGAAACCCCCACGCCCAGGATCTGCTCGCCAGCGATACCCGCCAGTTGCAGCGCCTGTTGCGTGGCCCGCTCAACCGCCGTCTGCCACTGCCGCACGTCCTGTTCGCGGCGGCCATTGGCAGCGCTGAGCATGCTGTGCGGGGCCGAGCCCTCACCGAGCACTTGCCCGGTGGCGGCATCCAGGACAATGGCTTTGGTGCCTTGGGTGCCGCAATCTATCCCGAGAAACAGGCTCATCTCAGACGGTCCTGGCCAGCAGGTTTTCCAGGGTCTGGCTGACGCCCAGTTGCTTGAGGCTGTCGAGGTTCTGCTCGAAGGCCGCGACGAACTCGGCCGATTGGGCGACGGCCGCGCCGAAAATCTCTTCCACGCCCAAAAGGTGCTGACTGATCAGCTCGTCGTCCGCGACCAGCGCCTTGCAGAAATCGGCACGCGGGTCGACGATTGTGTAAGCGACGCCGTTTTCGCCTTCTTCTCTCTCTAGATACAGCGCCCAGGCCGCGACCACCAGCGCTGCGCGCTGCATGTTGCCCTGATCGACAATCAGCCGATTGATAGTGGGCACAGTGAACTTGGGGAATTTCGACGAGCCGTCCGAACAGACCCGTTCCAGTTGGTCGGCAATGGCCTGATTGGAAAAGCGCTCGATCAGGGTGTCTTTGTAGCCTTCCAGATCAATGCCCGGTACCGAGGCCAGTTGCGGGGTGACGTCCAGGTCCATGTAACTGCGGATGTAGCGCACGAACAACGGGTCGTTCATGGTCTCGTGAACAAAACGATAGCCCTTGAGCGCGCCCAGGTAGGTCAGCGCCAGGTGGCTGCCGTTGAGCAGTTTGATCTTCATTTCCTCGTAAGGCGTCACGTCGTCGGTGAACTGCACCCCGACTGCCTCCCAGGCCGGACGCCCGTTGACGAACTTGTCTTCCAGCACCCATTGCACAAAAGGTTCGCAGACCACCGGCCAGGCGTCATCAATGCCTTTTTCGTCGGCCAGTTTCAAACGGTGGGCGGTGCTGGTCATGGGCGTGATGCGGTCGACCATGGCGTTGGGAAAGCTCACATGGTCGGCGATCCAGTCGTGCAGCGCGGCATCCAGCGGGGCGGCAAACGCCAGCAGCGCCTTGCGGGCCACGGCGCCGTTGTGCGGCAGGTTATCGCAGGACATCACCGTGAACGCCGGGATCGATGCGGCCCGCCGAGCGTTCAACGCTGCACACAACAGACCGAACACGGTGCGCGGTGCATCCGGGTGAGTCAGGTCATGCTGGATCTGCGGCAAGTGACTCATGAACTCGCCGGTGCTGTCATCGATGCAATAACCCCCTTCGGTGATGGTCAGCGACACGATGCGAATCTCCGGGCTGGCGAGCTTGTCGATCACCGCCTGAATGTCGTCCTCGGCCAGCAGCATGTCACTGATGGAGCCGATGACGCGGGTCTCGGTGTCCGGCGTGTCGCCGAGTTCAAAGAGGGTATAGAGAAAATCCTGACCGGCCAGCGCATCACGTACACCCCGATCTTCGCTGCGCAGGCCAATCCCGCAGATGCTCCAGTCCAGTCCCTGGCCTTTGTTCATCAGCGCATCGGTGTAGAACGCCTGGTGCGCGCGATGAAAACCGCCGACGCCGATATGCGCAATACCCTGGCGAGTCGCCGCGGGTGCGTAAGCGGGAAGGGCGATACCGGCTCCCAGTTGGCTCAGATTCTGTTTATTCAATTTCATGGCAATGATCTCGATTCCTTAAGCGGCGACCGGCAGGGCTCTGGCAATCACCAGGCCCTGGGCGTCGAACAGGTGGCAATGAGCGCTATCCAGGTGCAGGTTGAGGGTGTCGCCATACTGACTGGCCAGATCACCGCGGATGCGCATGGTCAGCGCCTCGCCTGCACGGGTACGCACGTGGCAATACGTGTCGCTGCCCAGACGTTCGCTGACGTCGGCAATCACCTGCATCTGGCAGTCGCCTTCTTTGGCCAGGTTCAGATGTTCAGGACGGATGCCTAGCGTGACCGGATCGCCAACGCTCTGCCGGGCATTGTTGAACGGCAGGCTGATGCGCGTGCCAGCATCCAGTTCGACTTCACAGCCGTTGGCGTCGACGCGGCTGATTGTGCCCTTGAGAAAACCCATTTTCGGCGTGCCAAGAAACCCCGCGACAAACAGATTGGCCGGGTGGTGGTACAGCTCCAGCGGCGACCCCACCTGTTCGACCTTGCCCCCGTTGAGTACCACCACCTTATCGGCCAGGGTCATGGCTTCGACCTGATCGTGGGTTACGTAAATCATCGTCGCCTGCAGTTCTTTGTGCAGGCGCGACAGCTCCAGGCGGGTCTGCACACGCAAGGCCGCGTCGAGGTTGGACAGCGGTTCATCGAACAGGAAGATTTTCGGGTTGCGCACAATGGCGCGGCCGATGGCGACGCGCTGACGCTGACCACCAGACAGCTGCTTTGGCTTGCGTTCCAGCAGTGGGCCAAGCTCAAGGATGCGCGCGGCCTCATCGACTTTCTTCTTGATCAGGGCTTTGTCGCCATCGGCCAGATCAAGGGCGAAGGACAGATTCTTGCCCACGGTCATGTGCGGGTACAGCGCGTAAGTCTGGAACACCATGGCCAGGTCGCGCTTGGCCGGTGTGACCTGGGTAATGTCCCGCCCATCCAGCTCGATCGTCCCCGAGGTGACGTCTTCCAGCCCGGCAATCAACCGCAGCAGGGTGGATTTGCCGCAACCCGACGGGCCGACAAAGACCACGAATTCACGGTCTTTGACGTCCAGGTCGATGCCTTTGATGATCTGATGGCCGTCGAAGCCTTTTTGCAGATTTCTGATGCTGAGGTTAGCCATGATGGCCTCCGTTCTTATTCTGGGATATTTCTGTAGAAGCTGCCGCAGGCTGCGAACCGCGGTGTGTCAGGTAAACCGCCTTCGTCGCGTCGTGACCTCCGACAACTCCTACAGCCCCGAGGCGTGGCTTGAGAACCCAGTACGAGCGCACGAGCAGCGCGAGGCCGTGATGGCGGAGTGTCAGGCAGACCGCTATCGCTGCCTCGCGCTGCTCGTGAGCTCCTACCGATTTTGCGTTGATCATTTCACCGCCCCAAACGACAGCCCGCGCACCAGTTGCTTCTGGCTGATCCAGCCAAAGATCAGGATTGGCGCGCAGGCGAGGGTCGACACGGCCGAGAGCTTGGCCCAGAACAAACCTTCGGGGCTGGAATAGGACGCGATCAGTGCGGTCAGCGGCGCGGCGTTGGACGAGGTCAGATTCAACGACCAGAACGCTTCGTTCCAGCACAGGATCAGCGACAGCAGCGCGGTCGACGCCAGGCCGCCTTTGCAGATCGGAATCAGCACCCTGAAGATCTCCTGACTCGTGCTGGCGCCGTCGAGTCGGGACGCTTCGAGGATCTCGCCAGGGATGTCCTTGAAGTAGGTGTAAATCATCCACACCACAATCGGCAGGTTGATCAGGGTGTAGATCACGATCAGCGCGATACGCGTGTCCAGCAGGCCAAAGGTCTTGGCCAACAGGTAGATCGGCATCAGTACGCCCACCGGCGGCAGCATTTTGGTCGAGAGCATCCACAGCAGCGTGCTCTTGGTGCGTTTGGTCTCGAAAAACGCCATGGAATAGGCGGCGGGGACGGCGATCAGCAGGCACAGGATCGTGGCGCTGAAGGAAATCACCAGTGAGTTCCAGGCGAAGTGGAAGTAATCACTGCGCTCCTGAATGTGCAGGTAGTTTTCCAGTGTCGGCGTAAAGATGAACTGCGGCGGCGTCGCGAAGGCGTCGATCTCGGTCTTGAAGCTGGTGAGCACCATCCAGAAGATCGGGAAGAAAATCAGAGCAGCGATCAACCAGCACAAGGTGCCAAGCAGCACGCTTTGCAGGCGACGGGATTGTTTGAGCGTCATCATGGGACGGCCCTCAGGACTTGTCGGTGAGGTTTTTGCCGATCATCCGGATCAGGATGATTGCAGCAATGTTGGCGATGACCACGGCAATCAAACCGCCAGCGGACGCCATGCCCACGTCGAATTGCAGCAGGGCCTGGTTGTAGATCAGGTAGGCGAGGTTGGTCGACGCGAAACCCGGCCCGCCGTTGGTGGTAGTAAAGATTTCCGCGAACACCGAGAGCAGGAAGATGGTTTCAATCATCACCACCACTGCAATCGGCCGCGCCAAGTGGGGCAGGGTCAGGTGCCAGAAGATCGCGATGGGGCCGGCGCCGTCCAGGCGGGCGGCTTCCTTCTGTTCCTGATCCAGCGATTGCATGGCGGTCATCAGGATCAAAATGGCAAACGGCAGCCATTGCCAGGACACAATGATGATGATCGACAGCAACGGATAATTGGCCAGCCAGTCAATGGGCTGAGCTCCGAACAATTTCCATACCGAGGCCAGGATCCCGGAAACCGGATGGAAAATCAGATTTTTCCAGATCAGTGCGCTAACCGTCGGCATGATGAAAAACGGCGAAATCAACAGCACCCGCACGATGCCGCGACCGAAGAATTCGCTGGCTTCGAGCAGGGCGGAAATCAGTACGCCCAGCACCACGCTGATCAACAACACACTGCCCACCAGCAGCAACGTATTGGTCGCGCCGGGGATAAACCCGCTGTCGGTGACGAAGTATTCGAAGTTCTCCAGGCCGACGAACTCGTTCTCGCCGGGGTTGAGCAGGTTGTAGCGGATCAGCGAGAAATAGAGGGTCATGCCCAGCGGCACGATCATCCACACCAGCAACAGCAGGACAGAAGGGCTGACCAGAAACCAGCCGGGTCTGGTCACGCTGCCTTTGCGCGGCGGGTTATCGCTGAGCGTGGCGGCATGGGAAGCAGGGGTTGAGGTAGTCATGATGGTGATCCTGGTTCAAAGAAGAGCGGTGGCCGGGGGGGGGGGGGGGTAATCCCCCGGCCGACAGTCAATGGATGACTACTGCTTCTTCGGATAGCCCGCTCGCTTCATGTCTCGTTCGGTGGCGGTCTGTGCATTCTTCAAGGCTGCGTCCGGGGTCGCAGTACCGACCAGGGCGGCTGAGAACTGCTGACCTACCGAGGTGCCAATCGCCTGGAACTCAGGGATAGTCACCAACTGGATGCCCACGTAAGGCACGGGTTTGAGGGTCGGGCTCTTCGGCGTCACGGCCTTGAGAGATTCCAGCGTGATAGTGGCGAACGGCGCGGCCTTCTTGTAGGCATCGGTGTAGGTGGAGGCACGGGTGCCAGGCGGTACGTTGGACACGCCGTCTTTTTCCGCTACCAGTGCTGCGTATTCTTTCGAGGTGGCCCATTCGGTAAAGGCTTTAGCATCGGTCTGGTTTTTCGCGCTGGTAGGGATCGCAAGCGCCCAGGAGTAGAGCCATGCCGAGCCTTTGTCGGTCACTTCATGGGGCGCATAGGTGAAGCCCACGCTGTCGGCGACCTTGCTTTGCGACTTGTCGGTGACAAACGAGCCCGCCACGCTGGCGTCAACCCAGATCGCGCACTTCCCGCTATTGAACAGCGCCAGGTTCTCGTTGAAACCGTTACTGGAGGCACCCGGCGGGCCGGATTTCTTCATGGTGTCGACGTAGAAATTCAGCGCGTTTTTCCACTCTGGTTGATCGAACTGCGGTTTCCATTGCTCATCGAACCAGCGCCCGCCGAATGAGTTGGCCACGGTGCTGATCAACGCCATGTTCTCGCCCCAGCCGGCCTTGCCCCGCAGGCAGATGCCGTACTGCTCTTTAGACTTGTCGGTGAGCTTGTCGGCGAATTCGCCGATCTGGGTCCAGGTCGGACGCTCCGGCATGGTCAGGCCGGCGGCTTTGAACAAATCGGTGCGGTAGTAGGTGATGGAGCTTTCGGCGTAGAACGGCAGCGCGAACAGCTTGCCGTCTACCGAGAGGCCGTCACGCACCGAGGGGAACACGTCGTCCAGCGCGTAACTGGCGGGCAGGTCTTTCATCTCTTGCAGCCAGCCCTTGGCACCCCACAGCGAAGCCTCGTACATGCCGATGGTCAGCACGTCGAACTGCCCGCCCTTGGTGGCGATGTCGGTGGTCAGGCGCTGACGCAGGACGTTCTCTTCGAGCACGACCCACTTGAGCTTGATATCGGGATGTTGTTCTTCGAAGGTTTTCGACAGCCGCTGCATGCGGATCATGTCGCTGTTGTTGACGGTGGCGATGGTAACGTCGCCCGCAGAGGCGGTGGCGCAGAGCGTCAGACAGGTACTGGCGAGCAGAACTTTTGCAGTGGTCTTCATGTATCTCTCCTCTTCTGTGCGCGAGGCGCGACAGAGGGTGGTTATTGTTTTTGTTTCTTCCTGAGACGAGGAAGAGGTGAGCTGATTACAGCGGGCGCCGGGCGCAATGACAAATCCTGCGCCGCACTGTTACTGATACTTTTTTGCACTGGCTGACGGCCACGAAACCGCACCGAATACGGCGGCAAACGTCTGCGCCGCCGCTTTAGCGTAGATGAGGGGCTGTGCAAGGGGATGAATCAGTACAGGTTCTGTTCGGTCAGGCGCTGAACGGCGAGCCGCCGATAGTGGGATGGCGTCATGCCTTTGAGTTGCTGGAAGCGCCGGTTAAAGTTGGAAATGTTATTGAAACCCGACTCGAAGCAGACGTCCGTCACCGGCTTGTCGCCGTCGGCCAGCAGTTCGCAGGACTTGCTGATCCGCAGCCGATTGACGAACTCGACAAAACAGCGGCCCGTTGCCTGCTTGAAGACGCGGGAGAAATAAGTCGGCTTCATGCCCATGTAGTCAGCCACTTCCTCCAGAGGCAGCTCCCGGGCGTAGTGGGCGAAAATGTAGTCCACGGCGCGGTTGGTCCGATCAACACTGTGCTCATCGGCTACTTGTGCGGAATCCTTGGCTGACAACAACTGATAGTCGTCACTCACGGCGAGCAGTTCCAGGAGGATGAAAAAGTGCCCGAGACGGCTGATGCCTTTGGAGTCGGCAATTTTCTGCATCAGTTTCATGGCTTGGCGAATCGTGCGCTTGCAGCGGAATTCGATGCCGTACTGCGCCCGCTCAAGCAGCGGGGTGAGGGTCTTCAGCTCGGCAAACACCTGATTGCCGCTTTCCAGCAGTTCATCCGTGAAGTTGACCAGCATGTCGCGCTTGGGTACCACCTCACCGTCGTCGATCTGGCTGATCCAGTTGTGCGGCAGATTCGGCCCGGTGAGAAACAGCGTGCCGGGGTAGAAGTTGCCGATATAGTCGCCAACGAATACCTTGCCGGAACTGGCCACGATCAGGTGCAGCTCGTATTCCTTGTGGAAATGCCAACGCACCAGCGGGCAGGGGAAGCCGTGTTCGCGGTAGATGATCGACAGGCCATTGTGGTCGTCCATCAGTTCATAAGACGGGTCGGTGACCCTTGTTGTTCTTGTCATGGAGGTGGCCGTCGTGCAGAAATGCCAGGCTGCTAATGTGCACTATTTGCGGTGTTGATAAAACCGCTGATGTCACCCTCGTAGGCGCTGCCGAAGGCAGCGAATTGCGGTTTTACAGCAATATTGCTTTCGCAGCCTGCGGCAGTTCCTGCCTGACAGGCCAGGCTTGATATTCTGAGGCGCTTGCATGAAAACCCTCCTGCTCATCGGTATCGGCGCGGGTCATCCCGAGCAGATAACCGTCCAGGCTATCCAGGCGCTGAACCGCGCCAAGGTGTTGTTCATCCTCGACAAAGGCTATGCCGATGACAGTTTGCTACAGCTGCGAAAGGACCTCTGCGAGCGCTATATCCGAGACGATGACTACCGTTTACTGCAAATCAACGACCCGCCCCGGGTAAATGATCCGCAGTCCTATGAACAGGGCATCTTGCGCTGGCATGAACAACGCGCAGAGCTGTTCGAACACTTGATCAGCGAGGAAGTCGGACCCGGGCAAACGGCGGCCTTTTTGATCTGGGGTGATCCATCGCTGTATGACAGCACGCTGCGCATCATCGAAACAGTCCTCGAACGCACCGCCGAGCCCTTCGCCTATGAGGTCATCCCTGGCATCACCAGTGTGCAGGCGCTGGCAGCAACGCATCGCATTGCCCTGAACCGCATTGGCGAACCGCTGACGATCACCACCGGGCGGCGGCTGGCTGAGGAGTGCGTGCAAACCCCGGAAAATGAGGTGGTGATGCTCGATGCCCATTGCACCTTCGAGCGCTTTCTCAACCGAGGGCTGCACATCTATTGGGGAGCGTATCTTGGCACGCCCGACGAGATCCTGGTCAGCGGGCCGCTTGACGAGGTCTGCGAGCGGATCAAGCGGGTCAGGGCGCAGGCGAGGCGGGAGAAGGGCTGGATCATGGATACGTATTTGCTGCGCAAACCGTCTGTGTAGGATGCCCCGGCCTGGAGTCGACACTAAGATCCACTGGACCGGCCTGGCGGCGTTCCGCTTTATGCCGGTACAGATGCGGGAGATGTGTGGGCCTATTCCCGGCTAAAGCCGGTCCCACGGTCCCGGGTTTGAATTCAGGCAGCCATTTACATTGTGATCGGCAGGTCCTGCAGACTCTGGCATTACTTCCGGTTCTTCGCCTCGATCCACTGCGCCATGTACTGGGTGCTTTTGTGGTGATGATGACGCAGCATCGCCCCGATGAAATTGGCGGTGCGGTGCGCGGGTAAATCCTCGCGCAGTTGCTCGATACGAAGGATCAGGCTCGCGCAGTGCTGCGCTTGCTGATAACGGGCCAGCAGCAGCGCTGCACCGGCCTGTTGTGCCTGGTCCCACAACGCCTGATCCTGATACAGGCGCACCGCAGCATTGGCGATATCCGCGGCGCTGTTGGCAATCAGTCCCGGCCACGGCAGGTCGCCAGCCATGGCTTCGGCACCGATCGGCGTCGTGACCGATGGCGTGCCGCACACCATGGCGTCCACCAGTTTGCCCTTGATGCCCGCCCCGAAACGCAGCGGCGCCAGGCAGACGCGCGCCTGGGACATCACCTGCAGCGCATCCTCTGCCCAGTTCATCACGTGAAAACCCTGAGCCGCATTATGCAACGCGCTCGCCTTGGGCGGTGTATAAGCGCCATAGATGTGCAACTGCGCCTTGGGCAATTGTTGGCGGATCAGGGGCCAGATCGCTTGCTTCATCCACAGCACCGCGTCCCAGTTCGGCGCATGACGGAAGTTGCCGATGCTGAGGAAATGTGCGCGTTCTTCAAACGGGCGCGGGTCATTGCCGACGCCTTCAACCATCAGCGGGCACCAGTGCAACAGAGCTGCGGGCACAGCGAACCGCTCGCTCAGCACCTGCATTTCCGTGTCTGAAGTCATCAGATTGAGGTCGGAGCGAAACAGCGCCGCCACTTCACGTTTGGCCAGGTCGGTGTCCGACATCTCGGCCACTATCGAACGATCGGATGACTCAAAAAAGCTATTTAAATCATCAGGTTCACTGCTTTCATTCAGAAAACCCTTTAGCTGAGTGTGACGGCTATTACGCAAGCTTTGCAGGTCGGAGGTTTCGAGAATCCGCACAGCGTTCGGACAATGCTTCTCCACACGCCAGCCAAACTGCTCCTCGATCATGAACTGATCGAACAGCACGATATCCGGCTGCAATCCGCTGACGAACTCATCGAAACTGCTGTTGTTGAGCTCGATGCGAACTTCGTCAATGCCCAGCGCTACGAGGTCAGCCTTGTGCTCACCTTCTGTGGCAGGGCTGGCGAAAGTGATAGGCCAGCCTTGCTCAACAAAGCATTCAATCAACTGCATCATGTGCCCGCTGGCCGCTGAGGACCTGGGTTCGGGCCAGACGTAACCGATGATCAGGACCTTGGTCAGCGCCCGATGTTGCGCAGCAGACACGGCGACCTTATCCAAGAATGCCCTTGACCTTGTCGCGCAGTTGATCGATCGAGAAGGGCTTGCCGATGCTGTGCATGCCCGCCGGGACGTCAATGTTTTCCGCATAGCCGCTGGCAAAAAGTATCGGCAGAGCAGGGCGCAGCTCGCGGGTTCTGGTCGCCAGCTGAGCGCCGCTGATGCCGGGCAAGCCATGGTCGGTCATCATCAGGTCGATATGGACCTCGGAATTTTCCAGAACTTCGAGCGCCGCTTCACCATGCTCAGCTTCCAGTACGGCGTATTCCAGCTCTTCAAGAACGTCGACGATCAGCATGCGTACGATGGCGTCGTCTTCGACCACAAGAATGGTGCTGGCAGACATGGATTGGTTTCCTTTCTTCAAATGACGGTGAGCGTGGCCATCAGTGGCATGGCCGTGAAATAAGTCGGTAAAACCAGGCTGGAAGTTCCAGCACGTATACAAAATGTGTGAGTTCAGAGCGCTGATCCGGACATTTGTGACGATTCTGAGCCACTACGCGGCTTTTTCGCCAAAGAAATGTCAGAAAATTCAGCAGTATGTGTCAGAAAGCAGAGTCTTTTATCGAAGTTTACGGCAATATTCACGGCTTGATGAATCACTTGGGCATTCTAATGATCCGTCCGTCTACCGTTGATGAGCAACGTTTTCGTAAATTGCTGGGACGCAATGTCACACTCCCCTTGAGTGTCGGCGTCATTAGCGCTGTTTTTTTCGTCGGGTTGATCAGTTATCTGCTGTCCGTCATCCAGTGGGTCGAGCACACCGACCGGGTAATCAATAACACCAACCGCGCCCTGAAGCTTTCCATTGATATGGAAACCGGGATGCGGGGTTATCTGCTGGCTGGTGATGAGCGTTACCTGGACCCTTACGAGCTGGCCAAGCCCGCCGTTGCTGCCGAACTCATGGGGCTTGAAGCACTGGTTGCCGACAACCCTCCACAGATCGATCGCCTCAAGCGCGTTCAGGCGTTACAGGCCGAATGGAATGCCTATGCTGAGGAAATGATCAATCAGCGCCGCAACAAGGGTGAATACATCGCCCCGTTGCGCACCGGACGTGGCAAGCGCCTGACCGATGAGATCCGCACCCAGTTCGAAGGCATTGTCGAGGTTGAACAGCAACTGCGTCTGGCGCGTAATGCCGATGTCACGCGCACCACGGTGCTTTCCGTGAGTCTGTACCTGATCTTTGTCTTGAGTGTCAGTGGATTTCTGGCCTACATCGGGCGCCGGGACCTGCTCGCCTTGTCCAACACCTATGGCGACAACCTGAAGCTACAGGAAGAAAACGCCGAGCGCCTGAAAAAGGTCGCCTGGCTGCGTAACGGTCAGAGCGAACTGGCCGAACAGGTGCTGGGGCAACTGACGCTGAACACCCTGGGCCGTAACGTGCTGCAGTTTTTCGCACAATACCTGGGCAGTGTGGTGGCGGCGGTCTATGTACGTCAGGAGCACGGCGGCCTCAAGCGAGTGGCCTCCTACGGATTCTCCCGGGAACAGGAACAGCAGGAACAATCGATCTACAGCGGCGAAGGCATCATTGGGCAGGCCGCACAGCAGGATCAGATCATCCGTCTGGACGATGTGCCGAGCAGCTATTTCAAGGTCAGCTCGGGCCTGGGCGAGGGTGATCCACGCAGTGTGCTGGTGATTCCAACCAGCAACGATGATCAGGTCAATGGCGTGATCGAGCTGGGCTTTTTGCGGCCGGTCACCGACAGCGATGTGGAGTTCCTCGAACTGATTTCCGACAACGTCGGCACGTCCATTGAAGCTGCGCGTTATCGCCAGCGCCTGCAGGAGGTGCTGGCTGAAACGCAGCAGCTCAACGAAGAATTGCAGGTGCAGCAGGAAGAATTGCGCACTGCCAACGAGGAGCTGGAAGAGCAGTCGCGGATCCTCAAGGAATCCCAGGTCCATCTGGAAACCCAGCAGGCCGAACTGGAGCAGACCAACGAGCAGTTGGCTGAACAGAGCCAGGCGCTTTCTGATCAGCGCGACGCTCTGGATCGCAATAACGAAGAATTGAGCATCGCTCAGGTTGAGCTTGAAGCCCGTGCCGGTGAGTTGCAGCGCTCCAGCAAGTACAAATCCGAATTCCTCGCCAACATGTCCCACGAGCTGCGCACCCCGCTGAACAGCTCGCTGATTCTGGCCAAGCTGCTGGCGGAAAACCCGGCCGAGAACCTCACGGCCGAGCAGGTCAAGTTTGCCGAATCGATCTATTCAGCCGGCAACGACTTGCTGAACCTGATCAACGACATTCTGGATATCTCCAAGGTCGAGGCTGGCAAGTTGGACATGCGCCCGGAAAATACCAGCGTTGCGCGTCTCGTAGACGGCCTGCGCGGTATGTTCGAGCCACTGGCCAAGGACAAGAAGCTCGATTTTACTGTGGAGTTGCAGGCGGGCGCGCCGACCATGCTGTTCACTGATCGCCAGCGCCTGGAGCAGATCCTCAAGAATCTGCTGTCCAACGCCATCAAATTCACCGAGAGCGGCTCGGTCAGCATGACCGTTTCCCGTCAGCCGGGTGAGGGCATTGTCTTCACTGTCCGCGACTCCGGGATCGGGATTGCCTCCGAACATCAGGAAAGTATCTTCGAAGCTTTCCGCCAGGCAGATGGCACCACCAACCGTCGCTACGGCGGTACTGGCCTCGGGTTGTCTATATCCCGGGATCTTGCCGGGCTGCTGGGCGGTTCGATCAGCGTTACCAGCGAGCCGGGGCAGGGCAGTATTTTCTCCCTGGTGCTGCCTGAGGAGTATGTCGAACAGGTGCCGACGCAATATGGCGAACCTGCGGCGCCGCTGGCAATGCTGACCAGGCCTGCTGTTCACATGCCGGCACCGGTGGTGGCGCCAGCGATTCTGCCGGCGGCCATCCTGCCGGCTGTGCCAGCCTTCGCCGACGATCGAGACAAGCTGCCCTCAGACAAACGCTGCATTCTGGTGATCGAAGACGGCGTCGACTTCGCGAAAATCCTCTACGATCTTGCTCACGAGCTGGGCTACCACTGCCTGGTCGCGCACGCCGCCGATGATGGCTTCAACCTGGCGGCGCGATTTGTCCCGGATGCCATTCTGCTGGACATGCGCCTGCCGGATCATTCCGGCCTCACCGTGCTGCAGCGGCTCAAGGAACTGGCACCAACCCGGCACATCCCGGTGCATGTGATTTCCGTGGAAGACCGCCAGGAAGCGGCCATGCACATGGGCGCGGTCGGCTACGCGGTCAAGCCCACGACCCGTGAAGAACTCAAGGATGTGTTCGCCAAGCTGGAAGCCAAGCTGACCCAGAAGGTCAAGCGCATCCTGCTGGTCGAGGACGATGCCTTGCAGCGTGACAGCATCGCGCGGCTGATCGGCGATGACGACATTGAAATCACCGCCGTCGGTTTTGCTCAGGATGCTCTGGATCTGCTGCGCGACAACGTCTACGACTGCATGATCATCGACCTCAAGCTGCCGGACATGCTGGGCAATGACTTGCTCAAGCGCATGTCCACGGAAGAGATCTGTTCGTTCCCGCCGGTCATCGTCTATACCGGACGCAACCTGACCCGGGATGAAGAAACCGAGCTGCTCAGATATTCCCGTTCGATCATCATCAAGGGCGCACGCTCTCCCGAGCGCCTGCTGGACGAAGTGACCCTGTTCCTGCACAAGGTCGAGTCGCAGTTGTCCAACGAGCGCCAGAAAATGCTCAAGACCGCTCGCAGTCGCGACAAGGTCTTCGAGGGCCGCCGAATCCTGGTGGTCGATGACGATGTGCGTAACATTTTTGCCCTGACCAGCGCCCTGGAGCACAAAGGCGCTGTGGTGGAAGTTGCGCGCAATGGCTATGAGGCGATCGCCAAACTGGATGAGGTCGAAGACATTGATCTGGTGTTGATGGACGTGATGATGCCCGAGATGGACGGGTATGAAGCCACCATCGAGATCCGCAAAGACCCGCGCTGGCGCAAGCTGCCGATCATTGCGGTAACGGCCAAGGCCATGAAGGACGATCAGGAACGTTGCCTGCAGGCAGGTTCCAACGACTACCTGGCCAAGCCCATTGACCTGGATCGATTGTTTTCACTAATTCGCGTCTGGCTGCCCAAGATGGAACGTATTTGAGCCAGCAAGGCCCAACAAGTGAGGCCCAACCCCAAGCGCCTCACTCAGTGCCCCCGACTCAGTCACCCAGGTCAACCATGTCTTTAGATCAAAACGCGGAAATCGAGTTGCGCCTGTTGATAGACGCGATTTATCTGAAATACAGCTACGACTTTCGCGACTATTCCGGAGCCTCGGTCAAGCGTCGGGTCAATCATGCGTTGCGCCAGTTTGACTGCCCGACCATTTCGGCGCTGCAGGAGCGGGTGTTGCACGATCCGGCGGCGTTTATGCAGTTGTTGCAGTTCCTCACCATTCCGGTCAGCGAGATGTTCCGCGACCCTTCGCACTTTCTGGCAATACGCCAGGAAGTCGTGCCGCTGCTGCGCACCTATCCGTCGATCAAGATCTGGATCGCCGGCTGCAGCACCGGGGAGGAGGTGTATTCCATGGCTATCCTGCTGCGTGAGGAAGGCCTGCTCGAGCGCACCATCATTTACGCCACGGACATCAACCCCAGCTCTCTGGAAAAAGCCAAGCAAGGCATTTTTTCCATGGAAAACGTGCGTGCCTACACCGAGAACTACCAGAAAGCCGGTGGGCAGCGGGCGTTCAGCGACTATTACACTGCCGCTTACGATTACGCGATCTTCGATAAATCGCTGCGCGAAAACGTGACGTTCGCCGATCACAGCCTGGCGACTGACAGCGTGTTTTCCGAGACGCAATTGGTGTCCTGTCGCAATGTGCTGATCTACTTCAACAAGAAGCTGCAGGATCGCGCATTCGGCCTGTTTCATGACTCCCTCAGCCACCGTGGTTTTCTGGTGCTGGGCAGCAAAGAGACGCTGGACTTTTCGGCCTATTCGAACAGGTTCGAATCCTTCGTCAAACCGGAACGGATCTATCGCAAGTCATGAAGACACGCTTTGATGCCACTGCACCGCCGGACGCTGCGTTGCCTCAGGTCGCTGCCATTGTGGTCGGCGCCTCAGCGGGCGGGGTGGAAGCGCTGCTGAAGATTTTTTCCACCATTCGTGTGGGTTTTCGTCTGCCGATCCTGACCGTACTGCATGTTCCGGATGAACGTCGCAGCCAGCTTGCCAGCGTGTTTCAGGCACGCCTGCCGATGCCGGTCAAGGAAGCCGACGACAAGGAAAACATCGTGCCGGGCACGTTGTATTTCGCCGGTCCCGGTTATCACCTGTCGGTGGAGAAGGATTTCAGTCTTTCCTTGAGCCAGGAGGATCGTGTATTTCATTCCCGGCCAAGTATCGACATCCTGTTTGACTCGGCGGCCGACGCCTACGGCAAGCGCCTGGCGGGCATTCTGCTCACCGGTGCCAACAACGATGGCGCTTACGGTTTATCGCGCATCAAGCGTGCTGGTGGCTTCACGATAGTGCAGGATCCTGCCCAAGCGCAGGCCCGGGCCATGCCGGAGGCTGCGCTGGCCTTGCATGAGCCGGACTACCTGCTGCCTTTAAATGACATAGGCCAATTGTTGGCCGAGCTGGAACGAATCGCATGCTGAGTCAAATCAAAGCCAAGCTGCTGATCGTCGATGACCTGCCGGAGAATCTGCTGGCGCTGGAAGCGTTGATCAAGCGCGAGGATCGCGAGGTTTACAAAGCCCTGTCTGCTGACGAAGCGCTGTCATTGCTGCTGCAGCACGAATTCGCCATGGCGATTCTGGACGTGCAGATGCCAGGCATGAATGGTTTCGAGCTGGCCGAGCTGATGCGCGGCACGGACCGCACCAAGAGCATTCCGATTGTGTTCGTCAGCGCCGCAGGGCGCGAGCTCAACTACGCCTTCAAAGGCTATGAGAGCGGTGCGGTGGACTTCCTGCACAAGCCGCTGGATATTCATGCGGTCAAGAGCAAGGTCAATGTGTTCGTTGACCTGTTTCGTCAGCGCAAGGCGATGAAGCTACAGGTCGAGGCGCTGGAAACCAGTCGCCGTGAGCAAGAGCTGTTGCTGAGCAAACTGCAGCAGACCCAGAACGAGCTTGAACATGCGGTGCGCATGCGCGATGACTTCATGTCGATTGTGTCCCACGAGGTGCGCACGCCCCTCAACGGGCTGATCCTGGAAACCCAGCTGCGCAAGCTGCATCTGGCCAAGGACAATACCCACGCCTTCACCATGGAAAAGCTGCGCGCCATGGTTGACCGCGACGAGCGGCAGATCAACAGCCTGATTCGTCTGATTGAAGACATGCTCGACGTGTCGCGTATTCGCACCGGCAAGCTCTCGATCCGTGCCACGGCGTTCGACCTTACCGAGCTGGTCAGCAATTTGCTGGAAAGCTTCTCGGCGCAGATTGCAGCCGCCGAAACCAGCGTGAGCTTTACCGCCGAAGAGCCGGTGATCGGTGTGTGGGACGAGTTCCGCATCGAGCAGGTCATCGCCAACCTGCTGACCAATGCCCTGCGTTACGGCGCGCGCAAACCAGTGGACGTGCGGGTCTACAGCGCAGACGGAGAGGCCAGGGTCGAAGTGCGCGATCATGGCATTGGTATCAACCCGGAAAACCAACGGCGCATCTTTCAGCAATTCGAACGTGTGGCCGCCAATCACGCGGTTCACGGGCTGGGCCTTGGGCTGTTCATCTCCGATCAGATTGTTGCGGCCCATGGCGGGCAAATCGTGGTTGAGAGCGAGGAGGGCGAAGGCTCCCTGTTCAGGGTGTGCCTGCCGATCGGATAAAGCGGCGAACCCACCCCGGCGGGCAAGATTTATCCGAATTTCACGCAACCTACGGCACCGGGCAAGGTCGTAATGGCAGCTAATAAAACACCGAAGGCAGTCCCATGAGCTCTGATGCAGAAAATGTCGTCCTCATCGTCGAAGACGAACCCCTGATCCTGATGCTGCTTGCCGATTATCTATCGGGCGAGGGCTATCGAGTGTTGCAGGCGGAGAATGGCGAGCAGGCGTTCGAGATACTCGCCACCAAGCCCCATCTTGATCTGATGATCACCGACTATCGTTTGCCAGGCGGTATTTCCGGGGTAATGATCGCCGAACCTGCGGTAAAACTGCGACCTGAGTTGAAAGTGATTTTCATCAGTGGCTACCCGGCGGAAATTCTCGACTCCGGCAGCCCGATTGCCCGCAAGGCACCGATCCTTGCCAAGCCGTTTACCATGGACACCCTGCATTCACAGATTGAAAAGTTGCTGGCATAAGCTCTGCACCCCAGTTGGAGCGGCTTCAGCCGCGAGCGATATTCCCGCCGGGAAATTTTCATTGAATGTCCCGGCCTCTCGCGGCTAAAGCCGTTCCTACGGATAGAGCGCATGCATTCATCGCCGTCCTGACACCTCAAGCCTCAATCATCTCCCTGACCTTTGCAGTCAGATGGTCAAACGCAAAGGGCTTGGTGATCATCTGCATTCCCTCATCAAGAAAACCCGCCCTGACAGCAGCATGCTCGGCGTATCCGGTTATGAACAGCACCTTGAGGCCAGGTCGGAACTGACGGGCGATTTCGGCTAGCTGCCGGCCATTCATGCCCGGCAGTCCAACGTCGCTGATTAGCAAATCAATGCGCTCGCCTGATTCCAGGATGGGTACTGCGCCAGCGCCGTCGGCCGCTTCAACGAACCGGTAGCCCAGTTCGCTGAGCACCTGGCTGACTAATGCGCGTACTGCCGAATCATCTTCGACGATCAGCACCGTTTCGCCATCCCGAGCGAAGGTTTCAGCGCTGACGTAGGGTTCATCATCCTGTGTCTGTTGGCCTTTGAAGCGCGGTAGGTAAAGCTCGACGGTCGTGCCTTGACCCACTTCGCTGGTGATCGACACATGCCCATGAGATTGCTTGCTGAAGCCATAGATCATCGACAAACCCAGGCCGGTGCCCTGGCCGATGGGTTTGGTGGTAAAAAATGGATCGAACGCGCGACTGATCACGTTTTCCGGCATGCCACAGCCGGTGTCGCTCACGCTCAACACCACGTAATCCCCAGGTAACAGGTTTTCATGGGCATTGGTGAATGAGCTATCCAGACTTCGGTTGGCCGACTCAACGATCAGCAGGCCGCCTTCGGGCATCGCGTCTCGTGCATTGAGCACCAGGTTGAGCAGCGCGCTTTCCAGTTGATTGGGATCGGCTTCGGCGGTCCAGAGTTTTTCGTCCAGATGCATTTCCAGACGAATGCTCTCGTTGATGCTGCGATGCAACAGTTCGCCCATGGAGCGCACCAGGTGATTGAGCTCAACCGGTTTGGAGTCCAGAGACTGGCGCCGGGAGAAGGCCAGCAGGCGATGGGTGAGTGCCGCCGCGCGGTTGGCGGAAGTCACCCCCAGCTCGATCAGGCTGTCCAGGTCTTCGGTGCGGCCTCGCGCCAGGCGTCTGCGCAGCAACTCAAGGCTGCCGATGATGCCCGTCAGCATGTTGTTGAAGTCATGGGCGATACCGCCGGTGAGTTGGCCTACCGCTTCCATCTTCTGCGACTGCCGCAGCACTTCTTCGTTGTGGCGCAGCTGGGAGGTGCGTTCCTCGACTTGCTGCTCAAGGGTTTCGTTGAGGCGGCGCAGTTGCGCTTCAGCCTGTTTGCGCTCGGTAATATCCGAGGTCACGCCGACCAACGAGCTGACCCGGCCATTTTTGGCACGTATCGCCCGGGCGCGCACGTCCACCCAGTTGAGCGAGCCATCGGGCCAGAGATTGCGGTATTCGATAATGAAATCTTCGCCACTGTCGAGGCTGCGCTGCAGGGCCGATTGCATGCGTGGCTGATCAGCGGCATACACCGCATCGAGCCAGTCTTCATAGGTAAAGGGCGACTCTTCACTGCGCCCGTAGTGGGATTTGGTAATGTCGCAACAGCTCAATGTCAGGAACTCCGCCTCCAGCTGCCAGGAGCCCAGGCGGCCAGCCTGGAGCGCGTTCTGCAGCCGCTGCTCGCCCTCAAGCATGTCAGCCATGCGTGCCCGCGCTTCGTATTGCCGTCGTCGGCCGCGAATCGCCGTGGTGACCAGGCTGACCAATGTGGCCGGGTGGAAAGGCCGTTCCAGAAACGTGACGTTACCCAGCATGGTGCCCAGGTACGCTGACGGGTTCTGTTGCGGCCCACCATGACGGGTCAGCAGCACGATCGGGAGGTCCGACCACGCTGGCTGCTGCTCAAGGGTGTGCACCAGAGGGCTGATGTCCACCCCGTGCAAGGCTTCGTCGGCAATGATTGCCAGACCCGCGCCGAGAGTCAGTTCTTCATTGAGCTCGGCGAGGTTGTGCGCGACCAGTGCGGGAAATCCGGCTTCCTGCAAAATCATCAATGCGATCTGGCTGTCCCGACCTTTGGGGGCGAGGATGATTGCCCGTTCCGATAACAGCCCTGGAGTGCTCACGCGTCTTCGTCTCGCATCAGCGGATTATTCTCGCCAAAGTAATGTGGAACGCCTCGCAGCACACCTTGAAAGGCTTCAAGCGGCGCACCGATCTTGAGGCCCTGGCTGCTGATCCGGTACTCACGGATGGTCGATTCGTGGGTGCCGGTACGTTTTTTGATAATCGACACTGCACGGCGCACCTGACCCATGGCTTCGAAGTAGCGCAGCAGGATCACCGTATCCGCCAGATACGTAATATCCACCGGCGCCCGCATGTCGCCGACCAACCCATGCTGGGCAACGGTCATGAATGTCGAGGCGCCCTGACGGTTGAGGTACAGCAGCAGCTCGTGCATATGCAGCACCAGCGCGTTCTCTTCCGGCATTGCCGCCTGGTAGCCGTTGATGCTGTCGATCACCACGGTTTTGATCTGTTTGTCATCGACACAACGACGCACCCTGTGAGCAAACTCGCCCGGAGAAAGCTCGGCAGCATCGACCTGTTCGATCAGCAGCTTACCGGTTTCCTGCAGGGCGCGCAGATCAATACCCACCTTGAGCATCCGGTCAAACAGCAGGCCCAGTTCTTCATCGAAGATAAACAGCCCTACGCGCTCGCCTCGGGCCACTGCCGCAGCGGCAAACACCAGCGATATCAGCGATTTACCAGTACCGGAAGGGCCAAGAATCAACGTGCTTGAACCGCCATCGATGCCCCCGCCAAGCAGTGCGTCCAGCTCGCTGATGCCGCTCGAAATCGCTTCGCGCTCGTAGGTCTGACGATGCTCGGCTGCCACCAGGCGCGGGAACACATGGATGCCGTCAGCCATGATGGTGAAATCGTGATAACCGCCACGGTATTTCTGCCCGCGGTATTTCACCACCCGCAGTCGACGCCGCTCGGCGCCGTAGTTGGGGGTCAATTCCTCAAGGCGGATAACGCCGTGGGCGACACTGTGCACGGTTTTGTCCAACGACTCGGTGGTCAGGTCGTCAAGCAACAGGACAGTGGCGTCATAGCGTGCAAAGTAATGTTTGATCGCCAGGATCTGACGACGATAGCGCAGTGAGCTTTGCGCCAGCAGACGGATCTCGGACAGGCTGTCGATCACGACGCGAGTGGGTTTGACGCGCTCTACCACTTCAAATATTTGCCGGGTGGCTTCACCCAGTTCCAGGTCGGAGGAATACAGCAGACTCTGGTGATGGTCCGCGTCGAGCAGACTTTCGGGAGGGGTGAGTTCGAAGATCGTTATGTTCTCGCCCAACTCCCAGCCGTGGGAAAGGGCGCCTTCGCGCAATTCCCTGTCTGTTTCGGACAGCGTGATGTACAGACAGCGTTCGCCTGCATCGGCGCCCGCCTGAAGAAAGTGCAGGGCTACCGTGGTTTTACCTGTACCGGGTTCACCCTCGAGTAGAAACACATGCCGACGGGACAAGCCGCCTGCGAGGATGTCGTCCAGGCCTGAGATACCGGTTGCTGCTTTTGATGTGATCAAGAATCGCCCTCTTGCGACCTTAGGAGGTGTGGCATGACCAGTGAACTGGTCGTTGTGCTGGTTAATGCCAGTGTGCACAACGGTGTTTCGCTTACCCGATTTCTGACCGCCGCGGGCGTCCAGCGTTCAGAGTTTAGCTGCTAGCGAGCTGATATCACCCCCTCGCAAGCGCCGAATGGGGGGCGAAATATGCTTGTCCTGCGGGACCGGCTTTTGCGGGATGGCGACCTGCCTGTCTGTGAAGGTGCGCAAGGATCGGTTAGTTCGAGGCGACTGGTTCGAGGCTGCAGCGGGGCCCAGAAAAACGCACTGGGGCCTAGCGGTCCGGCATCTGTCACAACCACTGCCTTACGCTGCGGCCAGCTCGCTTGTATAGTTTCTCGGCTAGAATCCGCTGGCCGCCACAACAAGAAAATCAGAGAGGATCCCTGTGTCTGACTATCAATCCTTCGTCGTCGAGCTCAATGATCACATCGCCCATGTGCAGATCAACCGCCCGCAGAAACTCAATGCAATGGATGCGGCGTTCTGGACGGAGATCATCGACATATTCCAGTGGGTCGATGAAACGGATGAAGTCCGCGTGGTGGTCCTGAGCGGCGCGGGCGCGCACTTCTCGTCGGGCATCGATCTGGCCCTGCTGGCCTCTGTCGCCAACCAGTTGGGCAAGGACGTGGGCCGCAATGCCCGCACCCTGCGCCGCACCATCGAGCGCCTGCAGGCCTCATTTACCGCCGTGGACAACTGCCGCAAGCCGGTACTGGCCGCGATTCAAGGGTATTGCCTGGGTGGCGCCATCGACCTGATTTCCGCCTGCGACATGCGCTATTGTGCCGAAGACGCCAAATTCGCGATTCGCGAGATCGACATGGGCATGGCAGCCGACGTCGGCACCTTGCAACGCCTGCCACGGATCATCGGCGACGGCATCATGCGTGAACTGGCTTACACCGGGCGGACCGTCGAGGCACGGGAGGCGCAAGCCATTGGCCTGGTCAACCGCACGTTCGCCGACGCATGCGCACTGCTCGAAGGGGTGATGGCCATCGCTGCCGAGATCGCCGGGAAATCGCCGATTGCCATCGCGGGCACCAAGGAAATGATCACCTACATGCGCGATCATCGGATTGATGATGGCCTGGAACATGTTGCGATCTGGAACGCTGCCATGCTGCAATCAGCGGACCTGAAGCTGGCCATGGTTGCCCAGATGAGCAAACAGAAGCCGGTTTTCGACAACTAATCAGGAGTTTTTCATGTCAGGCGTGAGGCGCTGGACCACCGCAGTACTGGACATCCAGGTGCCGGGTGGATGGGCTGTTGTGCACAGCGCAGCCGGTTTTTTGCTGGATGCCAACGGCGTGCTGTTCCCTCGGGAATGGTTGCGGCGTCTGGATCTGCCGGTTCTCGGCGAGCATGGCATTGGTCATCTGGACGGCGAACCGGTGCACCTGGTGTTGCTCAAGGAGGCCGTGGAGGTCGAAGGTTGCACCTGGCAGGGCTTGCGCCAGTTCATGCTGGAAGGCGATTTCGATATTTTCCAGATGCTCGGCTATGCGGCGCAAATCAGCACCTGGGCACGCGAGCATCGTTTCTGCGGCAGTTGCGGGACGCCGACGGTGCAGGTGCCGGGGGAGCGTGCGATGTACTGTGCCCACGACGATCTGCGGTTTTACCCACGAATCTCGCCGAGCATGATCGTGCTGATCACGCGGGGCGACGAGATCCTGCTGGCTCGCTCGCCGCGTTTCGTCACCGGCGTCTACAGCACGCTGGCCGGATTCGTCGAGCCGGGCGAGTCTGCTGAAGATTGCGTGCGTCGCGAGGTCATGGAAGAGGTACAGGTCAAGGTCAGGAATATTACTTACATGGGCAGCCAGTGCTGGCCGTTCCCGCATTCGATGATGCTGGGTTTTCATGCTGAATACGAAAGCGGCGAAATCGTGCCCCAGGCCGATGAAATCGAAGACGCCCGCTGGTTTCGTATCAATGATCTGCCACCGTTACCCGCCAACCGCTCCATCGCCCGTTACTTGATCGAGGCCTACCTGGCGCAGCGTTCAGGCGCCCCCGAACCAGTGCTGCCAGGCTAGACGCACGGTCAGGCACAGCACAACGGTGATGAACACAGGTCGAATGAATTTCGCCCCGCCCTTGATTGCGCTGCGAGCGCCAAGGGCTGCACCGGCCATGACCGCCAGGCCCATGCTCAAGCCAATGACCCAGTCCACCTGACCGGAAAAGATGAACACCGACAGCGCCGTGGCGTTGCTGACGAAATTCATGCTGCGCGCCACGCCGCTGGCCTTGACCAGATCAAGCGGGTAGAGCAGCAGGCTGCTGACTGTCCAGAAGGCGCCCGTTCCCGGGCCGGCGACACCATCGTAGAAGCCCAGCCCGAGCCCTTGCGGCAATTGCCATTTCGGCTTGATCGGCGCGTTGCTGTCCAGCGGCGCCTTGGGAGTGCCGCCAAACAACAGGTACAGACCGCAGCCGAAGACAATGACCGGCAACATCTGGTTGATCCACGCTGCAGGCAGATAGTGCGCGATAACCGCGCCGAGCAGTGCGCCGATTGCGGTGCCCAGCAGGGCGCGGGTCCAGTCCCTGGGGTTGAACAGCTTGCGCCGATAGAACGTGTAACTGGCGATGGCCGAGCCGAAGGTCGAACTGAGCTTGTTGGTGCCCAGCACCAGATGCGGGGGGAGGCCAGCCGTCATCAATGCCGGGGTGGTCAGCAATCCGCCGCCACCGGCTATGGAATCAATGAAACCAGCCACAAAGGCCACGACAACCAGCACCGCCAGGGTGCTTAACTCGACACTCAGTTCAAAGGGCATGGGAAAGACTTTTCGGCAGTTGGGCAGAAGGGCTGCGCCAGAAGGCGTGCATCTTACCGATAAGTTTTTGGTGTGTCGTTATCGGCTGCTTTTGGTTCTGTAGAAGCTGACCGAGGTTACGAGGGCTGCGAAGCGGTGGGTCGGGTTCACCGCTTCGTAGCCTTCGGAGGTTGCTTGTATGTCTATGCCTCGACTTATCAGGGTGGTGGGCCTTGAATCGGGTACCGACACAGCATCCGGGCGCTGTTGAGTCAGGTTCCGTCCTGACGGCCGGGTTACTTTTGCCAAGACAAAAGTGACGCGCCGTAAGGGCGCAAAGGTGGATCAGCGTCACCGCCGCTGCCGGATATACATGGTATTAGGGCTCCCCCAACAGAGTATCTACAGGCACATCACGACAAAAACCCGCCATCCACATTCAATGCCACGCCCGTGGTGTAGCTCGACGCTTCGCTGGCCAGGTACAACACTGCACCCGCCATTTCGCTGGGGGCGGCAACGCGTTTGAGGGGGATCTGCTGCAGGGCCATGTTCAGAATCGCGTCGTTCTTGACCAGCGCCGAGGCGAATTTGGTGTCGGTCAGGCCCGGCAGCAGGGCATTGCAGCGGATGCCGAAGGGCGCGCATTCCTTGGCGAACACCTTGGTCATGTTGATCACCGCCGCCTTGGTCACCGAGTAGATGCCCTGGAACACGCCGGGTGACACGCCGTTGATCGATGCCACGTTGATAATGCTGCCCGCGCCGTTCTCACGCATCAGCTTGCCAGCTTCCACTGACATGAAAAAATAGCCGCGGATATTCACGTCGACTGTTTTCTGAAAGGCCCCTAGGTCGGTGTCCAGAACGTTGCAGAACTGCGGGTTGGTGGCCGCGTTGTTGACCAGAATATCCAGCCGCCCGAACTGCTCGCGGATCTGGGCAAAGACTGTCGTGATCTGCTCCATCTCACCAATGTGGCAGGCCATGGCAGTGGCTTTGCCGCCATCTGCAACGATGGCATCGGCGACTTGCTGGCAGCCCTCGATCTTGCGGCTGCTGACAATGACGTGAGCGCCCTGCTGGGCGAACAGCCTGGCGATGGCTTCACCGATTCCACGGCTGGCACCGGACACAAAGGCAATCTTGCCGTCGAGGTCGAACAGTTGGGTTCTGGACATGTTGTTTTCCTTGTGAGGTCGCAGTCAAAGCGTGGATTTACCGATCACCTGCAGGCTCATCTGCTCCAGCATCTTGTTCATGTGAATGAACTGTGCGAAGCGTTTGTCCTGAGTCTGACCATGAAAGAAGCGGTAATAGATCTGTTGCACTATGCCCGCCAGGCGAAATAGCCCGTAGGTGTAGTAGAAGTCGAAATTATCAACCGCGATGCCTGAGCGCTCAGCGTAGTAATCGACGAACTCGCGGCGGCTGAGCATGCCGGGGGCATGGCTGGGCTGGCGTCGCATCAGTTGCACCGGTGCCGGGTCGCTGGCCTCGATCCAGTACGCCAGGGTGTTGCCCAGGTCCATGAGCGGGTCGCCTAAGGTGGTCATTTCCCAATCCAGCACCCCGATGATCTGCATCGGGTTATCCGGATCGAGCAATACGTTGTCGAAGCGGTAATCGTTATGGACCAAGGCGGGCACAGGGTGATCCGCGGGCATCTTGTCGACCAGCCAGGCCTTGACTGCTGCCCACTGCGGCGCATCGGGCGTGCAGGCCTTGTCGTAGCGCTCGCTCCAGCCACGGATCTGTCGTTCGACGTAACCCTGCGGTTTGCCCAGGTCTGCGAGACCACAGGCCTGATAGTCGACTTGATGCAATTCCACCAGCCGATCAATGAAGCTTTTGCACAGGGTTTCTGTCTGGCTGGCGTCCAGACTGAGTTCAGGGGGCAGGTCCGAGCGCAGGATGATGCCCCTGATCCGTTCCATCACGTAAAACTCGGCACCGATCAGCGACTCATCGGTGCAATGCACGAACGCTTTCGGGCAATACGGAAAGGCATCCTTGAGCTGGTTGATGATGCGAAACTCACGACCCATGTCATGGGCCGATCGGGCCTTCTGTCCAAAAGGCGGGCGGCGCAGCACGAATTCCTGATGGGGGTACTGCACCAGATAGGTCAGGTTCGACGCACCCCCCGGAAACTGGCTGATTCGTGGCGTGTCGCTCACACCCTGCAGACTGCTGATGGTGCTCTTGAGATAGGGGTCAATGAGCGCTGCGTCGAGTTCTTCACCCGCGCGAATGTGTGTGGACTGGTCAGTGAGCGCCATGCTTATCCCTTCTACTTATTATGGTGCGCGTTGATCATTGACTAATCGAATGCAGCTAACAAGTTGCGGGCTGTCTTATAGGCGGCCGTGTTGCTGTTCGATCAGCGCGTTTGATTGCCGGCCCGCAGCGCTTGGCGAGCAATCGTCGGGCAAAAAAAACCGAAGCGCGCAGGCTTCGGTTTTCAAAGCGCGGCCGACCGATCAGGCCGGGAACAGTTCGCTCAGTTTCATGGCCAGCATCATGTCGCCTTCAGCGCGCAGCTTGCCGCCCATGAAAGCCTGCATGCCATCGGTTTCGCCGCTGACGATGCCTTGCAGCGTCTCTGCGTCCATCACCAGGGTCACTTGCGCGTCAGGGTTTTCGCCTTCCTGCAGCTCACAGGTGCTGTCTTTGACGATCAGCGAAAAGTGTTTGTCTTCATCGATACGGAAGCCGAAAACCAGGTCCAGACCTGCAGCGGCTGCTGGGTTGAACTTGGCTTTCATTGCTTGAACGGCGTCGGCTACGGAGGTCATGTTTCGATCCTTTTCAGTGGTGGTGCTGCAACAAAGTGGGCCGGGTCATCGGTAGGTGATGAGCTCGGGACTGTTCATCAGTTGTAGGTGTGCATGGTCGTTGAAACTCGCCAGGGTCACCGCGTTGCCGCGGAACTTCAGGTGACTGAGCGAGGTGTTGACGATCTGCCAGTTCAGCTCGAACGCCTGCTGGGCGGGCATTTGGGTAATGCGGTGCAGCAGGGCAGTGATGGTCCCGCCGGAGGTGAAGACGGCAATGCGCTCGCCCGCGCGGGCTGCGTCCAGCAGGCGCTGCAAACCTGCCTGGGCCTGAGCGACAAAGCCGAGCCAGCTTTGCAGGCCCAGCGGGTCATGGCTACCGCCCATCCAACGGGTGACAATCAAGGCAAACAGGCGCTGGAACTCGGCACGGTTTTGCGCGGCATTGCGCATCACGTCGAGTGCGCCGGGTTCGTCATCCAGCATGGCTGGCAGCAAGGCGCGAATCACGGCTTCGGCATCGAACTCGTCAAAACCAGGGTCTATTTCAATTTCAGGTGCTGCCAGGCCCGCGCCAGCCAGCTGCGCCAGCGTGGTTTGAGCGGTGTGCTGCTGGCGACGCAGGCCTCCTGCTACGCAACGATCAAAACCCTGGCCCATGCGGGCAAGGTGCGCGCCCAGCACTTGTGCCTGACGGATGCCGTTGGGCGACAGCACGTCGTAATCGTCGGCACCGAACGAAGCCTGACCATGTCGTATCAGATAGATGCTGCCCACGTCCGCGCCGTCCCGGTACGTTGATGTTTGGGCGAGATTATGGGGATGACGATGACGTGTCAATGAAAAAACATACGCTTGTTTGAATGGCTGCTTTGGAAACGATTGGCAACTGGTCGCCAGCAGGCCGCGCCGGTATGCTTGCGCAATCCGCGACCCTTGTGTGGCAAGGGCGCTATCAAGTGAGGAGTCTCTGTGGAGTTTTTAGCCGATTACGCCAGTTTCCTGGCCAAAACGGTCACGCTGGTGGTTGCCATTGTGGTTGTCCTCGTGGCGATTGCTTCACTGCGCGGCAAAGGACGACGTCGATCTGCCGGGCAGTTGCAAGTCACCAAATTGAACGATTTCTACAAGGGCCTGCGCGAGCGGCTGGAGCAATCGCTGCTCGACAAGGTTCGCCTCAAAGCCCTGCGCAAGGAGCAGGCTAAAAGCCTCAAGCAGGACAAAAAGCTCGCTGAGCCCAAGCCGCGCGTGTACGTGCTGGATTTCGATGGCGACATCAAGGCGTCTGCCACTGAAAGCCTGCGTCACGAAATTACCGCGTTGCTGACCCTGGCAACCGGCAAGGATGAGGTCGTCCTGCGCCTGGAAAGCGGCGGTGGCATGGTCCACAGCTATGGCCTGGCATCGTCGCAACTGGCGCGGATCCGTCAGGCGGGAATCCCGTTGACCATCTGTATCGACAAGGTCGCCGCCAGCGGGGGCTACATGATGGCCTGCATTGGCGACAAGATCATCAGCGCCCCATTTGCGATCCTCGGCTCCATTGGCGTCGTGGCGCAGTTGCCCAATGTGAACCGTCTGCTGAAAAAGCACGACATTGACTTCGAAGTGCTGACTGCCGGTGAATACAAACGCACGTTGACGGTATTCGGTGAAAACACCGAGAAGGGCCGAGAGAAGTTCCAGCAGGATCTGGATATCACCCACGACCTGTTCAAGAACTTCGTCGCCAACTACCGTCCGCAACTGGCCATTGATGAAGTGGCCACCGGCGAGATCTGGCTGGGCGTTGCCGCACTGGACAAAAAACTGGTCGATGAACTCAAGACCAGTGACGAGTACATCGGTGAGCGCGCCAGGACCGCTGAAGTGTTTCACCTGCATTATGTGCAGCGCAAAAGTCTGCAGGAGCGCATGGGCATGGCGGCCAGCAGTTCGGTAGACCGCCTCGTGACCGGCTGGTGGAGTCGTCTGACTCAACAACGCTTCTGGTAATACGCCTGATCTCGACGCCGCCTGTACTGACAGGCGGCGTTTTTTATTGCCTGGAATAAGCCGCGGTGTGATGTATGGCGCGATAACTATGCAGCTCACCCAAGGCTGTGGCCTCGATAAGCTGGCGATCTCTTTGCAATAAGGACATTGCCTGAAATGCTGCACATTGAAGCTCCCGCCAATCATCCGCTGATGGATACTTTCGTCGCCACCCATGGGGCTGTCGTCGACAGCCCCTCACGGTTTGCTCGTCAGCGGATCAGATCCCATGCCCGCGACCACTGGGCCCTGGACATCGACCCGGATGCCGTTTGCCTCACCTCACTGCTGTACAACCCGGCCCCGGGACCGTCGCCTTACCCGGCAACGGTTCAGCATGCGCTGACCATGACCGAGGCGCTGCTGCACAAGGTGCGGCGTCGCTCACGACTGGCTCAATGGTTCAATGCTGTCCAGCCCTGGACCGCCACGGGACTGGCCTTGCGGCCCGTTGAAAAGTTAATGCCGAACTTCACCGTGCGCTCATACGAGGGGCTGTATCGGCGCGGGCTGCCTCAGGTCTATGACGCTTGCAGCCAACTAGCCATTGCTCCCGATACGTTCAAGCAGTTCATCGAAACCACCCATTTATCAGTGCTGTATCACGAGTACCTTGAACAGTTTCTGTCGACCCACGCGCAGCATTTTCCGATCCTGGCCAAGGCTGCGTTTGTCAAAGCGGCTTTTCTGCAGTGCCGGGAACAGACATTGAGCCAGGTTGATCAGCAGTTGGCGCTTGAGGCAGTGGGGCTCGACCTGGCGCTGCGCTGGGAGGACCTGACTCCGGCCAGACTTCTGGAGCCGTTTGTATCTGCCGCTCATATCGTGGTTTCTCCCTTGCAGGTGCATCACTACAGTGCGACCGATATTCTGCTGATCCAGAACCGGCACACGCGGCGTACGTTGCTGTACATCCCCGGTAATTCATCACCACTGCACGGTTTCGCCGATGTACACGAAGTCTCCGAGTGGCTGGCGGTGCAATCTCGGCAGCCGGTCAAGCGTCAGGCGCTGGCCGCGCATTTTCAGGAGCGCGACGCCAGCGATGGTTTGTTCATTAGCGGCCTGCTCAGCGCGTTGCAGGGCGTTGCCGCCTATCCCCACTGGTTCAACAGCGGCAGCTGGCCGCCACGGCTCTATGTACATGCGGGCAAGAACATTTCAGGCGACCCTTTTGTTTTCCTCCGTGACAGCCTGCAGGCCCGATTGAGGGCGGACGCCCGGTCGATCATTCATACCCGCCAGGAAGCGCTGCTGCAGGATTTGGCGGAAGGTCTGACACGCAGCCTGGTGTTCACCGGCCTGATTGCCTTGATGGTTCCAGAAGCCGTGCCGTTCATCATCGGGCTGAGCACTACGCTGATCGGCGTCGGCGCGGTTCAAGCCAGCCAGGGCAAGACTTTTGAGGCGCGCCGGCAGGCGGCGCAGCGCATCGAATTCGGGGTGCTCAATGCCTTGCCGCTGGCGCTGGAAGGCCTCGCCAAGGTAGTCAACGCATCGGCGTTCACAGCCGCTGTCGAGGAGCTGACAGCGGCGGACGCGACTGAACAAACGGTTGTGCCCAGCGTGATGCGTCCCCGCTTCGAAATGGCACCGCCCAATGTGCGTGGCCTGAGTGCCGAGCTGCGCCAATCCCTCAAAACGTTCGAAGCGCCGGTTGCTCGCGTACAAGGCGCGCCGAACGTCCGCGGGCCTAACGGCATGCTGGATATCTACCACAAAGATGGACAGTATTTTGTCCCGATTCATGACAAGGCTTATCAGGTCTGCTGGGACGACTCCGTTCGCCGCTGGCGCATAACGGCCCAGGAAGGATCCGGGAAGTCCGGACCTTTCATCAGACAGCTCGAAAGCGACCAGTGGGATATCGACCTGGGCGGGCTCAAGGGTGGTCTGGATGATCCATCGCAGGCGGTCGCCGGGCCTTCGACGGCACGTCCTTCACTGCATGCACAGATCAAAGTCCTGTACCCCGGTTTTTCGTCGCAGCAGACCGCCGAATTCCTCGCCGAGCTGCGGGCCAATGGCACCTCGATCGAGATCCAGTTGGCCCGTCTGTCCATGGATTTTCAGTCCCTGGATCGCAGCCTGGAGCGCTGGGTAAAAGGCCCCATGACCTGGCGGCCTGTCACGGATACTCATTCGGTGCCCGTTTCCGCAACCTCCCGCCGCAATGCGGCCGAGATCATCAAGCGCTGCTGGCAACGCCAGACACCAGTCATCGGCCCGAGCGCGCAACACATCAGTGGCTACACCCTGGACCTGTCCGGTCTGGTGATCGGAGATTTGCCTTACTTGCCGGGTGACTTCAGCCACGTCACGGCGATCAACCTCTCGCGCACCTACCTGTCACAGCAGTCGATCAGCGCACTGGTGCTCAAGTGCCCGCAACTGAGCTGGCTGAACGCGGAAAACAATTTCCTTTCGGTGATCCCTGTTGGCCTGCGCAACCTGTCCGGGCTGACCCGCTTGACGCTGGCCAACAACCGCATCGTGCTGACAGCCGAGATGGTGCAGACCCTCAGGCGTCTGCCGAATCTGCGGCTGCTAAACCTTGAGCGCAACCCGATCGGGCCGTTGCTGGACGTCAGGGGCATGCCGCAACTGCTTAACCTGTTCCTGCGTAGCACTGGCATTCAGGAGGCGCCGAACGGGGTGTTCGACATTCCCAACCTGATGGCTCTGGACCTGCGCAGTAACCGCATCACGACGTTGCCCGAGGCGTTTTATCAGACGCCCGGCGCAGTGCGGCACACCTTGCTCGATGGCAACCCTCTGTCGATGGGCACCCGGGCGCGTATTTCGGCAGCGGGCGGCCCATGGGTGTTCACCGAACAGGCGGACAACCCCGAGTTCTGGTTGTACCAGACGCCTGCATTGGAGCGTGGACGGTGCCGGGACGCCTGGGCACTGTTCTCTGGCCATCAGCACGCGGCGGATTTCTTCGCGGTGATAACGCGCCTTCAGGGCTCAGCGGATTTCAGCCTGAGCCGCGCCCAGGTGACGCAGCGAGTGTGGAATCTGCTGGAAGCAGGCGCCGCAGACGAAGCGCTACGTACCCGTTTGATTGCCATGGCCGCGTTTCCCGAGACCTGTGTGGACGGTGCAGCGGTGATTTTCAGCAACATGGAGCTGGAAGTACTCGTCACTCAGGCCCGCGCCATGGCTGTGAACGGCAGGGAAGGGCCGCAGTTGCTCAAGTTGCTGCGCGGTCTGTTTCGGCTTGAAGAAGTGGATGCCATTGCGCGGCTGGATGTCGCATCACGCGTCGGTTTCACCGAGGACGTCGAGGTGTTGCTGGCCTATCGCGTGG
Organism: Pseudomonas viridiflava; assembly: GCF_900601905.1. Lineage (GTDB taxonomy): Bacteria > Pseudomonadota > Gammaproteobacteria > Pseudomonadales > Pseudomonadaceae > Aquipseudomonas. The sequence goes on along the minus strand of NZ_UWFA01000416.1, from coordinate 300,680 downwards.
GGCTTGCCAGCCGTCTTGAGCTGCCCATTGGCACGCGCACCATGCAGTTTTCAACCACGGCGGGCGTTACCGATGAAAGATTGGCACAGGCTGCACGCACGGTCATGAGCCATGAAACCCCCAGCGCATTGACGGGCTTTGCCATCAAGCGCGACTTTTGGGTAGACCATCTGAAACGTCAATACGCAGAGCAGTTCACCGTTTGCCAGCGCCCCACCGCCATGCGCCTGGAGGCCCTGGATGATCTGCACAGCGAGCGACCCCTCACGGATGCCACCTACAAACGTGAAGCCGACGCGATCATACGCCAGCGGCAGGTGGACGAGGAGAAACTGATGAGGCAATTGACCGAAGCGGAATTAGCGACTGGGACGGCTGCCAACGAGGTCTAGCGCATGCAGATGATCGTGTGCCCGCAAAACCTGCAGGAACGGCTTCAGCCGCGAAGGGCGGGGGACATTCAACGCAGATTCAGCTGCAACACCGTTCGCGGCTGAAGCCTACGGTTGTGAAGTTTCACACTTGCGCCCGTTGACAATAAAAAGCCCAGGCTGGAAATCCAGGCCTGGGCTTTGAGTACTGCCAAATGACTCAGCGTCTGCGGAACAGCGGCAACGGCTCGTCAGTCGCGGCCTGGTACGTTACCGAGAAATCCTTGAGGCCTTCCAGGGCTTCGTAGGGATCTTTGTCGGCACGTATCGCAAAGGCGTCGAAGCCGCAGCGGTGCAGGTAGAACAACTGGTCACGCAGCACGTCGCCAATGGCCCGCAGTTCGCCCTTGAAGCCATAGCGATCGCGCAACAGGCGTGCATTGGAGTAGCTGCGTCCGTCGGTAAATGCCGGAAAGTTCAAGGCTATGACCTGGAACTTGCTGACATCTTCCCCGATTTCTTCAGCTTCTTCGTCGCTGTCCAGCCATACGCCCAGACCACCATCACGGGCTTGCAACGCGTGACCATGTTCTCGCCACAAGGCCAGCGGCACGATCAGGTCGTCGCAGTTGGACAGCTCGTCGAACGACGTATCCTTGGGCAGCAGGTGCCAGGTTTCGTCGATGACTTCGTTGTTCTTAATGATTCGCTGCATAGACGCGCTCCTTGAAAGGGTCGATGCCAATACGCTGGAAGGTGTCGATGAAGCGTTCGTCTTCGTTGCGTTTCTCGACGTAGACGTCAATCAGCTTTTCGATCACATCCGGCATGGCGTCCTGAGCGAACGACGGGCCAAGGATCTTGCCCAGGCTGGCGTCACGGCTGGCGCTGCCGCCCAGGGAAACCTGATAAAACTCCTCGCCTTTCTTGTCCACGCCCAGAATGCCGATATGGCCGACATGGTGGTGACCGCATGCGTTCATGCAACCGGAGATGTTCAGGTCGAGTTCCCCAATGTCGAACAGGTAATCCAGGTCGTCGAAGCGGCGCTGGATGGATTCGGCAATCGGGATCGACTTGGCGTTGGCCAGCGAGCAGAAGTCGCCGCCAGGGCAGCAGATGATATCGGTCAGCAGGCCCACGTTTGGCGTAGCGAAACCTTGTTCGCGCAATTCCTGCCACAGCGTGAACAGCTGAGACTGCTCAACATCGGCCAGAATGATGTTCTGCTCGTGGGAGGTACGCAGTTGGCCGTAGCTGTAGCGGTCCGCCAGGTCGGCAACGCCGTCGAGTTGCTTGTCGGTCAGGTCACCCGGCGCAACGCCGGTCGGCTTGAGGGACAGGGTGACGGCGATGTAACCAGGCTTTTTGTGGGCCAGGGTATTGCGGGTACGCCAGCGAGCGAAGCCCGGGTGTTCCTGGTCCAGCCTGGCCAGGTCGGCGCTGAAGTCGTCCAGGGCTTTGTATTCCGGATCGACGAAATGTTTCGAGACACGCTGCACTTCGGCTTCGGTCAGCGTGGTCTGGCCACCGCGCAGGTGGGCCATTTCCGCATCGACCTTCTGCGCAAAGACTTCCGGCGTCAGAGCCTTGACCAGAATCTTGATCCGCGCCTTGTATTTGTTGTCGCGACGGCCATAGCGGTTGTAGACCCGCAGGATGGCGTCCAGATAACTCAACAGGTCCTGCCAGGGCAGGAATTCATTGATGAACGCGCCGACCACAGGCGTCCGGCCAAGGCCGCCGCCCACCAGAACCCGGAAGCCGAGTTCGCCAGCTTCGTTCAGCACGGGCTCAAGGCCGATGTCGTGCACTTCAATGGCCGCGCGGTCACTGGTGGAGCCGTTGATCGCGATCTTGAACTTGCGCGGCAGGTAGGCGAATTCCGGGTGAAAGGTGGTCCATTGACGGACAATTTCACACCACGGGCGCGGGTCGACCAACTCGTCAGCCGCGACACCCGCGAACTGATCGGTGGTGACGTTGCGCAAGCAGTTGCCGCTGGTCTGAATGGCGTGCATCTGCACGGTTGCCAGTTCAGCGAGGATGTCAGGAATGTCTTCCAGTGCAGGCCAGTTGAACTGCACGTTCTGCCGTGTGCTGATGTGTGCGTAGCCCTTGTCATAGTCGCGGGCTATCTTGGCCATCATCCGTGTCTGGCGGGACGTCAACTGACCATAAGGCACAGCCACGCGCAGCATGGGCGCGAAACGCTGGATATAAAGGCCATTTTGCAGGCGCAGCGGGCGGAACTCTTCTTCGCTGAGTTCTCCTGCCAGATAGCGTCGGGTCTGATCACGGAACTGCTTTACGCGGTCCTCGATGATCCGCTGGTCGTACTCGTCATATACGTACATATCGGTCCTGTTCTCAGGCAATTACCACGGTAAATCTGCGCGCACGGCCGCGCACTCCCAACGGAGCCGGGGGAAGATACCAGTTTGCAGTTATGCGCAAAAGTCATGTTTGAATATATGCAAAGAACCAAAAGTGCTAAGCCCCTCGGGTGGCCGCTATAACCCTGCTTGTGGAATGGACATCCCTGAACTTTACTGAGGTCGAGTCTGCGCCAAAAGCGCCAGCGACTTGCGTGATGCCACTAATAAAACAGACAAGAGGCGTTGTGAATGAGTAATCACCCGAAAATAGCCAAAAAAGATAGCCACGTCGATGCGTGGGCAATCTTCTTCATTATCGTGCTGGTGGTAGGGACCGCCGTGTTCTGGGTCAGCCATCAATGAATAAATAGCCTTATAGATAATGGCTGGCGCAGCCGATAAAGGTCAGTGGTCGCTTATCTACCTCTGAACTGAAGGCTGGCACGGTATGTACAGGGTTTTGCAGGGTCTTCTCATTGCTGTTGCCAGCGGCTGGCTAAGTTGTGCGAGCGCCGCTTCGGTGGTGTTTCTCAGCCCTGGGCCCGCGACAGATGGCTATTGGGCGGCCTACGCCAGATTCATGAAGTCAGCGGCCGACAAGCTCGGCATGGACCTCACAGTGCGGTTCTCCGACCGGGATACTCGCCAGTTGCTGATACTGGCCCGCGAAGAGCTGCAGGGGGCCAGACGGCCTGACTACCTGGTGTTCTCGAACGAACTGAACGTTGCGCCAGAGATTTTGCGTTTGTCCCAGGGCAGCGGCGTCAAGCTGTTTGCGGTCAACAACACCCTGACGCCTGATCAGGCCAGAATCCTTGGCGATCTGCGCCAGCGCTATCCGGATTTCCTCGGCAGCCTGGTGGCCAATGACGAGGAAGCTGGCTACCTGACTGCCAAACACCTGATCAGCCTGCACCTGCGAGACAGCAGCGGGGTGCCGATGGAGCTGCTGGCGTTTTCCGGGACCAATACCACTCCGGTCTCTCTCCAGCGTGAAAAAGGCCTGCACCGCGCGCTGGCCGAACATCCCGAAGTGCGGCTGCGGCAGGTTGCGCTGGGCGGCTGGCGCCGCGATCGCGCTCATGAGCAGGCGCAATTGCTGCTCAGGCGTTATCCGGCAGTCAACCTCATCTGGGCTGCCAATGATCTGATGGCCTTTGGCGCCATGGATGCGGTGCGCGAAAACGGCGGCGAGCTCGGCAGGAATGTGTTGGTCAGCTCGATCAACTGGTCGCCGGAGTCCTTGCAAGCCCTCAGGCAGGGCCAGATTGGCGCCATTGCTGGCGGGCATTTCAGCATTGGCGGGATGGCAATACTGCTGCTCCACGATTACGACTCGGCAGACCCTCGCACTCGATCGTTTATCGGCGCGCGGGAAGCCAGGGTGATGCAGCTGGTGGAGCCCTCCGATGTGAAAAAGATCCTGGCGGCGGGACGGCACGACGATTTCGGTATTGATATGCGCCTGTTCAGTCTGCAGGGCAAACCGCCCGGCAGCGACTATGCGTTTTCCCTGAAAAGCATCCTGCGCTGATCAGCAAGGCTCAGCCCACCGCGAAATAAACCACCAGTTGCACCACGCCGAACAGCAGCGCGGCAAAGATCACCGTGAAGACTGCCCCCAGGACCAGAAAGTGCGCCGGCTTACCCCGGGTAAAGTCCCGCTCGCGGTTCTTCGCGCTTTGTACGCCGAACGCAGCCGCCAGGACGCTGTGCAGCATCTGCCGCAGGGTAGGAGGGCTGTTTTCAGGAGAAGCCTGATGTTCGGGAGGTTTTTTCATGACCTGGTTTTTCGCTGCGGCACGCTGGAGGTTGTTGTCCCTTGAGCGTAGTTGCAAGCACAGCGACTGACAGTCCGGACCGACCAGGTGCCGCGATCAATCCACCCAGACTTCGACCCGGCGGTTTTTGATGCGTCCTTCGTCCACCTCGTTGCTGGCCACCGGCATCTGATCGCCAAAGCCGCGCACGTCACGCAGCATGATGTGGTTTTTCACCAGCTCCCGCCTGACGGCCATGGCGCGTAATCGCGAGAGCAAGGCAGCCCGCTGCGGGTCACTCTTGGCGTCGCCGAAGCCGACCAGCGTCACTCGCTGATTGAGCTTGTCATGGCGCTTGAGGTAATCCACCACGCGCTGCACATCCTGCAGGGCTTTGTTATCCAGCGACGCACTGCCCTGAGCGAAGCGGAAGTTGACGGACAGCCGTTCACTGTCCCGGGTCAGCGCCTGATACTCGACCGGCATCTGCGCCGTGGGTTGAACCTTGACCGATTGCACCGTCTGCGCGACAAACCCGCTCTGCGCCACGATGGCCTGGCCTTCCTGGCTCTGGGCGAAGCGCACAAAAGCCAATGCCCAGCGGTGACGCAACTCGGTGGGCACGTACAGGTAAAGCCGCCGCGACAGCGGATAGTCTTCTGTGGCGATCAGGCTGATGGTCGGCAGCATGGGTCTGGAGTCACCGTCAACCACCGCCACCGCTTTGGCATGACGGACGTAGGGCAGGCCGATAAAACCAATGGCCTGACGATCCTGGCTGACGCTGTCCGAGAGCTGCTCGCTGGACTCGAAGCGTTGCGCCTGATGCGCCAGGGCTTTACCGAACTTGAGCAAAACCAGCGCCCTGAAGGTCTCGAAGGTGCCTGACTGTTCATCCCGGGCATAGAGATGAATCTGTCCCGCAGGAGCCCCCAATTGCTCCCAGTCATGAATCTCGCCGGAGAAGATCCCCGCCAGTTGCCGGGTAGTCAATTCCCGCAACGGGTTTGTGGGGTGCAGGATGACCGCTACGCCATCAATGGCGATGACTTGTTCGGCAAGCGGGCTGTGCATGTCGCCCAGGCTGGCGAGTTCCAGCGCTTCTTTGTCCTTGATCGGGCGAGACGATGCGGCCAGATCCGTTTTACCGGTCTTCAACGCATTGAATCCGGTGCCTGAACCGTGAGCGGCGACCTCGATGGTGACCTGACGACCGTCGTGCGCAGTGCCGATGACGCGCAATTCGTTCGTGACCATCCCCGCTTCAGTGTGCACGGCCTGCAGGCCTTGCTTGCGCAAAAGGCCTTCGGCCAGCGCTGGACCCAGCTCGGCACCAATGGTGTTGGAGCCTTGAAGGCGTAGCGCGGGGGCATTGTCGGCGGGTAAGGGCAGGGCAGCCGCTGCGTTCGCTGAAAACAGCGCGGTCGCAGCCAGCAAAAACACAGCGCGCAACATCTGCGGCACCTTGAGGGAGGAGGGAATGCTCGGAGAATAAGACAGGTGTGTGACAATGATGTGACGGTTATAGCGTTTGCCACGCCGCAGCGCACGAGCTGCGATGACGGGGTGCAGACGGACCGCTATCGCGGCCTCGCTCTGCTCGTGCGCTTTAGCCGGGGTACGAAGAGCCTGACTGGCTCAGCTCAATTCAAGCCAGATCGGCGCGTGGTCAGAAGGCTTTTCCATGCCGCGCAAATCGTAATCCACACCTGCCGCCTTGATCCGCGGCTGCAGCCCGTGTGACGCCATGATCAGGTCGATGCGCAGCCCGCGCTTGGGCTGGTCCTCGAAGCCGCGGCTGCGGTAATCAAACCAGCTGAATTGATCAATCACCTCTGGATAAAGATGGCGGAAGCTGTCCACCAGGCCCCAGTTCTTCAGACGCTCCATCCACTCGCGCTCTTCCGGCAGGAAGCTGCACTTGCCGGTTTTCAACCAGCGCTTGGCGTTGTCCGGCCCGATGCCAATGTCGCTGTCTTGCGGGGAAATATTCACGTCACCCATCACGATCAGAGGCTGATCATTGCTGAAACGGGTTTCCAGCAGCTGCTGCAGGTCATTGTAAAAACGTTGCTTGGCGGGGAACTTGGTCGGGTGGTCGCGGCTTTCGCCTTGCGGGAAATAGCCGTTCATGACGGTCACCGGCAGGCCATCGTCATCTGCGAACGTGCCCCAGATGAAGCGTTTCTGAGCCTCTTCGTCGTCTGTATCGAAGCCCTTGTGCAGGGCCAGCGGCATCTTGCGTGACAACAGCGCCACACCGTAATGGCCTTTCTGACCGTGGAAATGCACGTGGTAGCCCAGCGCTTCGATTTCTGCCTGGGGGAATTGCTCGTCAGAGACCTTGGTTTCCTGCAGGCCGATGACATCCGGCTGGTGTTTTTCGATCAGCGCCGCCAGCTGATGAGGTCGGGCACGCAGACCGTTGATATTGAACGAGACGATTTTCATGGGGCGGCAGTCCTGAGCAAAGCAAAAAAGCGATGCTAGCTGACCTCCGGGCGCATCACCAGCCTGAGGCGCCCAACCTGTTGTTTTAGCGTGAACCGCCACAACCCGGCCCGTATCAGAACGCCGGGTTGAACTGTGGCCGCAGGCCATGACTCGAAGCCTTATATCACCAGAACGCTGCCGTTCGAGCCGCGTCGTCCATACGAGGTCAATTTCATGCCCGAATCGTCTGCCACCGTGGCCCAGGTGCGCCAACTCGACAGCGGTTATTCCAGGGAAACCCGTTCGCTGCTTTATCACGCGTATCGGCACGAGCCGAGCTTTGCCTACCTGTTCAATGCACAGCGCGCGGGCTTCGATCAACGCGTGCGCGCCACTGTACGCGAGCTGGTCAAACAACACTTTCTGCAGGATTTGCCCGCCATCGGGTTGTTCATTGAAGACCGGCTCGTGGGCGTCGCATTGATTGCACCGCCACAACGGCGCCTGGGTATCACCGAGAGCTGGGCGTGGCGGCTGCGGATGGTGCTGAGCACCGGTTTCAATTGCACCCGGCGCTATCTGGAGTACTACAATTCTGTACTGGCATGCCTGCCGTCGGAGGCAGTGCATGTGCTACCGCTTGTGGGTATCCATCCGGAATTTCAGGGTAAGCACCTGGGTGAGCAACTGCTACAGGCGGTCCACGATTGGTGTGCAGTGGATGAGAACTCTCAAGGCGTCGTCGTTGACACTGGGAATCCGCGTTATCTGGAGTTCTATAAGCGACAGGGCTACGAGGAAATCGGCGAAGTTGCTGTGGGAACGGTCCGAGAACATGTGTTTTTTCACCCAAACCCGCAGGTTTCCCCGCAAAACATGGCTTAACAACATGAAAACTATGCGTTTTGGCGGGTTTTAGTGGCAGCCGTACCTCGTGTTAGCATTCGCGCCATGAAGTTTTTCGCAATGTTCACCAGCGGTCTGATCCTCAGTGTTACAAGCGTCGCGGCCTTGGCCGATGCGCGACTGGATGTCAGGGTCACACCCGCCAACTCCGAGCTCAAAGCCAATGTCGAAGGCTACGTGGGCAGCCCCGGCGAGCGTGATGCGCAAGGCCTGCAACATTTCAGCATAGGCGCTGAAGAGCAGGCCCAGCGCGCCGCCCAGGCATTAGGTTATTACCAGGCAGTGGTTCGCAGCGATGTGCAGAATGGTCGGGACAACCGGCCGCAACTGATTATCGATGTGCAAGCCGGTGAGCCTATCCATCTGCGCAATGTCACGGTCCGTATCGACGGCGAAGCGGCGTCGATGAAGGCCTTCCGGGTGCCGCAGAGTGACGCGCTCAAGAGTGGTGCGGTGCTCAATCATGGTCATTACGAAGACGCCAAGCGGCTGATCCAGAATCAGGCCTCGCGGTACGGATTCTTCTCCGGGCGTTTCACCCGGCAGCGTCTCTCGGTTGATCCCGCGGCGGGGGTTGCGGACATTGATCTGGTCTACGACAGCGGCCCGCGTTACACCTTGGGCAAAGTCACTTTCAGCGGCGATGCGCCCTTCGATGACGACCTGTTGCGGCGCATGGTGCCCTTCAAGGAAGACACCCCCTACGACTCCGAATTGATTGCCGAGCTCAATCAGGCGATGCAGACCAGCGGCTATTTCGAAGGTGTGCGCGTCGATGCCGCGCCGACCGCTGCGGTGGGGCGCGAGATCCCGGTGGTGGTCCAGCTCGATACCCGCAAGCCACGCACTATGGGGCTGGGCCTGGGTTATTCAACGGATGTCGGGCCGCGAGGCAAGGCCAACTGGACGCGGCACTGGGTCAACCCTCAGGGCCACAGCTACGGTATTGAAAGCGAATTATCGGCGCCCCGGCAGAATGTCGGTCTGTGGTACGACGTGCCGCTGGATCCGCCGCTGACCGACAAACTGCGCTTTGCCGGGGGTTATCAGTATGAAGAACTGGCCGGCACCGACACCCTGAGCAAATTGCTCACCATCGGCCCGGAATGGCACAGCAAGTTGCCCAGCGGTTGGGAGCGGGTGATATCCCTGAAATGGCAACGCGAGGAATATCGCCTGGGCGACGACTCGGGCCTGAGCACGCTGTTGATGCCGGGGGTCAGCTATTCCTATCTGCGCAGCGACAACCGCATCGACCCGCATAACGGTTACCGGCTGCAATTCGATGCGCAGGCGGCCAAAGAGGGGGTAATGTCCGACTCGAACCTGCTGCGAGGCACCGTATTGCTCAAAGGCTTGACCACGCTGTGGGACAACCATCGCTTTCTGGGCAGAGTGCAAGTGGGGGGCAACGCCACCAATGGCTATAAATCCATCCCGCCGTCGCTGCGCTTTTTTGCTGGTGGCGATCAGAGCGTTCGGGGTTACGACTACCAGACGCTGTCGCCGGAGAATTCCGACGGTGATCGAATCGGCGGCCGCTACATGATTGCGGGCAGTGTCGAGTATCAATACTCCATCGCCGAAAAGTGGCGCGTGGCGACGTTTGTCGATCAGGGTAATTCGTTCAACAGCCTGGACCTGCCAAGTCTGAAAACCGGCGTAGGCATCGGCGTGCGCTGGGTATCACCGGTAGGGCCTCTGCGCCTCGATCTGGCCCACGCACTGGACGATGATGGCGGCGTCAGGCTGCACTTTTCCATGGGGCCTGAGCTGTGAGTACTGTTAACTGGCCTCGCGGACTGAAACTCTTCGGCCTCAGCCTGCTGGCAATCCTCTTTGTGTTGGTGGCCTGCCTCTGGCTGGTGCTAGGTACCGAGTCAGGCACCCGCTGGGCGCTGGCACGGGTGCCCGGTTTACAGGTTGAGCAGTTCAACGGCCGTCTGGGTAGTTCCTGGAGCGCCGACCGGCTGGTGTGGCAGCAAGGTGCGACCCATGTCGAACTGGACGCGCCGGCCCTGGCATGGTCGCCGGGTTGCCTGTTGAAAATGACGCTGTGCATCGATCGTCTGCAGGCGACGCAGGTCCGCCTGCAACTGGCTGCCAATACCGAGCCAGCCACGAGCGGGCCGATCACGCTGCCTGACTTGAAGCTACCACTGGCCATCGAGCTGGGTGACGTGAGCATCGGCAGCCTGCAGCTGGATGGCGCAGACCAGTTTCGTGATCTGCACCTGGCGGCTCACTGGACCACCGAAGGCTTGCGCCTGGACAGCGTACATCTGCAGCGTGATGACCTGGTGCTGGATCTGGCCGGTTTACTCCAGCCTTCTGGCGACTGGCCGTTACAGGCAACCGGTTTATTGAAACTTCCCGATCAGGACAGCAAACCCTGGGCGATGAATCTGGATATTCAGGGTGACGTACTCAAGACCTTGCAGCTTTCAGGCCGCATCAGCGGCTATCTTGACGGGCAGTTCAACGGTGAAGTTCAGCCGTTGGCAGAAAATCTCCCGGCGCAACTGACGATCAGCGCCGAGGCCTTCAAGGCGAGCGCAGCGCTGCCCGATACCCTGCAGCTCAATCAAGTGGTACTCAACGCCCGAGGCAACCTGCAAGCGGGTTATGCGCTAATGGGCTCGGCCAGCCTGCCCGCTGAAAAAGGTCCGGTAGCGCTGGCACTCAACGGCCGGGTTGATGCCAGAGGAGCGACTCTCCAGGGGCTGGACCTGAACGCTAGCCCCGAACAACGTCTGCAGCTGAACGGCTGGGTGAACTGGGAGAAAGGGCTGCGTGCCGAGGCAAAAATCGATTGGCTCGACTTCCCCTGGCACCGGCTGTATCCGGCTATCGAGGCGCCGCAGGTAATGCTTCGCAAGTTTCAGGGTGAAGTGTCCTATACCGATGGCAAGTACTTGGGCAACTTCAACGCAAACCTTGATGGGCCTGCGGGCGCGTTCAGTCTTTCCAGCCCGTTCAGTGGCGATCTCACCCGGATATTCCTGCCGCAGCTGGATATGGTTGCCGGGCAAGGCAAAGCCACCGGCCATCTCAACCTGCAATTCGCCGACGGCATTGCCTGGGATACCGCGCTGGAGCTGAGCGCCATCGACCCCGCCTACTGGGTCGCGCAGATGCCCGGCACGCTCGCCGGCCCCCTGCGCAGCAAAGGGCAGTTCAAAGACCAACAGTTGAGCCTCAATGCCGATCTTGACCTCAAGGGGCGTCTGCGCGGGCAACCCGCAGGCTTGCAGCTCAAAGCCGATGGCGGCGCTGACAAATGGAACGTCGGCGCACTGCAGGTCCGCTTGGGCGATAACCGGATACAGGGTGCTGGCAGTTTGCAGCAGCGTTTGGATGGTCAGCTGGACATCAACCTGCCGCGCCTGGGCCAGCTCTGGCCCGGGTTGCAAGGCCAGGCCAAGGGGCGCCTCGACGTCGCGGGCACGCTGCAGGCACCGCAAGGCAATCTGGCGCTGCAGGGCTCGCAACTGGCGTTTCAGGAGAACCGTTTGCAGAGCCTGACGCTCGGCGTCCGCCTGGATAACGCGCAGCGTGCCGACATTGATGTCAAAGGCAGCGGCATTCAACTGGGGGACACCCAGCTGGGTACGCTGACCGTCGATGCTCAGGGCGACATCAAGCGTCAACAGCTCAAGCTTGATCTGCAAGGCCCGCAGCTCAAACTGGGGCTGGCGCTGGACGGTACGCTGGATCAAGGCAACTGGCGTGGTCGGCTGGCCTCGGGCAACGTGCAGACCGGCGGGCAAAACTGGCGTCTGCAGCAAGCCGCGAAACTGGAGCGGTTAGCTGATGGCAAAGTCAATTTCGCTGCCCATTGCTGGGTCTCGGGGCCTGCGAGCCTGTGTGGTGAAGATCAGCGCCTGATGCCGGAGCCGCGCTTGCGCTACCACCTGAAGAATTTCCCGCTGGACAGCCTCGCCCAATGGATGCCGAAGGATTTCGCCTGGAAAGGCGCACTCAACGCGGATGTACAGCTGGATGTGCCTGCCGCAGGGCCGAACGGGCAGATCACGGTCAATGCAAACGGCGGCACGCTGCGGATCAAGGAGAACAATCAGTGGCTGGATTTCCCTTACGAAACCCTGGTGCTGAACAGCCGGCTGACGCCCAAGCTGATTGACAGTCGTCTGGACTTCCGTGGCGCCAGGCTCGGCGCGTTGGCGATCGTTGCCCAGATCGATCCGCTGGCCAAGGGTAAAACCTTGAACGGCAGCTTCAACCTCAGCGGCCTGGATATTTCCATCGCCCGGCCGTTCCTGCCCATGGTGCAAACCCTCAATGGCAAACTCAACGGCAGCGGTCGGCTGTCTGGCGATCTATTGACACCGCAGGTCAATGGCAGCGTGGTACTCAGCGGTGGCGAAGTCTCCGGTCCGGAGCTGCCGATGAGCCTGCAGAACCTACAGGTTCAGGCGCTGATCGTGGGGGAAAACGTGACGCTGGACGGCAAATGGAGCAGTGGTCCGGTCGGGCGCGGCACCCTGGGCGGGAAGATTGGCTGGGGACAGGCGCTGCTGGTGGACCTGAATATCAAGGGCTCGAAACTGCCGGTGACCGTTGAACCCTACGCGACCCTTGAGGCGGCCCCCGACCTGAACATCGCCATGAAAGAAGGACGGCTGGCTATTTCCGGCAAGGTGCTGATCCCCAAAGGTGACATCACGATCCGCCAGTTGCCGGCCTCGACCGTCAAGTTGTCCGGGGATACGGTCATCGTCGGCCAGCAAACGGAGCAGGGCGCGCCGCCGCTGGCGATGGCGATGGATATCGACGTGCAGGTGGGCCAGGAAAAACTCGGCTTTACCGGTTTTGGCCTGACTGCGGATCTGGCCGGGCGCGTGCACATCGGCGACAACATGGACACCCGGGGCGAGCTGAACCTCAATAATGGCCGCTACCGGGCTTACGGGCAGCGGCTGACCATTCGCAAGGCGCGCATCCTGTTTGCCGGGCCGGTTGATCAGCCTTATCTGGATGTCGAAGCGATTCGCCAGACTGACGACGTGATCGCTGGCATTCGCCTGTCGGGCAGCGCGGAACAGCCGACCACCACGGTTTTTTCCGAGCCCGCCATGAGCCAGGAGCAGGCGCTGTCCTATCTGGTACTGGGTCGGCCACTGAACAACACCGGTGAAGACAGCAACATGATGGCTCAGGCTGCGCTGGCCCTGGGGCTGGCGGGCAGTGAGTCGACCACCGGCAGGCTGGCGCAGAATCTGGGTATCAAGGATTTCGAGCTGGACACCTCAGGTTCCGGGGATAAGACCAACGTCGTCGCCAGTGGCAAAATCACCGACAAACTAAGCCTGCGTTATGGCGTAGGCGTGTTCGAACCGGCCAACACCCTGGCGTTGCGCTACATGTTGAGCAAAAGGGTGTACCTCGAAGCAGCCAGCGGGCTGGCGAGCTCGCTGGATATTTTCTACAAGCGGGATTTCTGATCGGGCAGTGGCCAGCTGCAAATTGATTGGCCTGCGGTCTAGGTCGGTCACCACTTTCATGATTAACTTCCCGGTCTCACCCACCCTCGAAAAAAGGACTCAGTTCATGGCTCAAGTGACTCGCAGAGGCAATCCTGTCCACATCAACGGCGAACTGCCGAAAGTCGGTGCGCAAGCTCCGGCCTTTTCGCTGGTCGGTGGTGATCTGGCCGACGTGACACTGGCGGACTTTGCCGGCAAGCGCAAAGTGCTGAATATTTTCCCTAGCGTCGATACCCCTACCTGCGCGACGTCCGTGCGCAAGTTCAATGCCCAGGCCAGCGAGCTGAACAATGCTGTGGTGCTGTGCATTTCCGCTGACCTGCCGTTTGCCCAGGCGCGTTTCTGCGGTGCCGAAGGCCTGGAAAACGTGAAAAACCTGTCCACCATGCGAGGCGCCCAGTTCATGGTTGACTATGGCGTGGCGATTGCCGATGGCTCGATGGTTGGCCTGACGACGCGTGCGGTCGTGGTCCTGGATGAACATGACAAGGTCCTGCACAGCGAACTGGTCCCGGAAATCGGTCAGGAACCTGACTACGAGGCGGCGCTGGCTGTCCTCAAGTAATACCTGGCAACACTTGGGCGGCCTGAATATCTTCAGGCCGTTTTTCGTTTACGCTTCAGGTGTTTAACAAAAGTAAGGACAAAGTAAATTGCCGGTAAAGCCGCTTTGCTTGTCACGCAACTGTGCTTATTGTTCAGCCTCCTGAAGAAGCCCCACCCGCAATGGTTGATTTATTCATGCAATCGTCTGGCTCCCGTAGTTCCCGTCGCTGGCTTATCAGTCTGCTGATCCTGTTGGTTATCGCCGGTCTGTGCTGGTGGTTGTGGCCGACATCGGCGTCACAGAAAGACGGGGCCAGCACGCGCAAAGCGGGTGGTGCGGCTCACGGCAGCGTTGCCCGTCCGGGCTTTGGCGGCTCGGCGCTGGCGGTGCCGGTGCGGGTGGCCCCGGCGGTATTGGGTGACTTCCCGATCTATTACAAGGCACTGGGGACTGTGACGGCGATGAACACCATCAACGTGCGCAGCCGGGTGGCCGGTGAACTGGTCAAGATCAACTTCCAGGAAGGCCAGATGGTCAAGGCCGGCGACCTGCTGGCGGAAATTGACCCGCGCAGTTATCAGATCGCCTTGCAGCAAGCCGAAGGTACCCTGGCGACCAATCAGGCCTTGCTCAAGAATGCCCAGCTGGATGTCCAGCGCTATCGCGGCTTGTACGCCGAGGACAGCATCGCCAAGCAGACGCTGGACACCGCCGAGTCGCTGGTCAATCAGTATCAGGGCACCATCAAGACCAATCAGGCCGCCGTGGGCGATGCCAGGCTGAACCTTGAATTCACCCGCATCCGTGCGCCCATCGCCGGTCGTATCGGCCTCAAGCAGCTGGACGTCGGCAATCTCGTGGCTGCCAATGACACCACTGCCCTGGTGGTGATCACCCAGACCAAACCCATTACCGTGGCGTTCACCCTGCCGGAGAAAGACCTGTCTGCGGTGATCAGCCGTTATCGCAGCGGTGACAAATTGCCGGTGGAAGCCTGGGATCGCGGCGACCTGAAACGGCAGGCTGACGGCGTGCTCGCCAGCCTCGACAACCAGATCGACGTCGCCACCGGCACCCTGAAATTCAAGGCGCGGTTCGATAACCAGAATGAAGTGCTGTTTCCCAATCAGTTCGTCAATGTCCACCTGCTGGCAGACACACTCAAGCAGGCCGTGCTGATCCCTACCGCATCGGTGCAGTTCGGTAACAACGGCACCTTTGTCTACGTGATGGATGGCGACAAGAAGGTCAAGATCCGTGAACTCAAGACCGGCGCCAGCAACGAGCAGTCCACGGTCGTCAGCCAAGGGCTGGCAGCCGGTGATCGGGTTGTGCTGGAGGGCACCGACCGGTTGCGCGACGGCGCCGAGGTTGAAGTGGTCAGTGACAGCAAGGACGTACCCGCAGGGCCCGGCCAGCAATTGCAAGGCAAGCCCGGTAAAGCGTCTGAAGACGCGGCGTCGGCCGGTAAGGCGGAAAACGATCGCGCATGAACATCTCCAGACTGTTCATCCTGCGCCCGGTCGCTACCACGCTGAGCATGCTCGCCATCGTGCTGGCGGGCCTGATCGCCTACACCATGCTGCCGGTTTCGGCGTTGCCGCAAGTGGACTACCCGACCATCAGGGTGATGACGCTGTACCCCGGCGCCAGCCCTCAGGTCATGACCAGTGCCGTCACGGCGCCGCTTGAGCGGCAGTTCGGGCAGATGCCGGGCCTGACCCAGATGGCATCGACCAGTTCCGGTGGAGCGTCGGTGATTACCCTGAGGTTCAGCCTCGACTTGAATATGGATGTGGCCGAGCAGGAAGTGCAGGCGGCGATCAATGCCGCGACCAATCTGCTGCCCAACGATATGCCGGCTCCGCCGGTTTACAACAAGGTCAACCCCGCGGACACCCCGGTCCTGACCCTGGCGATCACCTCGAAAACCATGCTGCTGCCCAAACTCAACGATCTGGTCGACACGCGTATGGCGCAGAAGATTTCCCAGATCAGCGGCGTGGGCATGGTCAGCATTGCCGGTGGTCAGCGTCAGGCCGTGCGTATCAAGGTCAATCCCGAGGCACTGGCCGCCAATGGCCTGAACCTGGCGGACGTGCGCACTCTGATTGGCGCGTCCAACGTCAACCAGCCCAAAGGCAATTTCGATGGGCCGACCCGGGTCTCGATGCTCGATGCCAATGATCAGCTCAAGTCGCCGGAAGAGTACGCCAATCTGATCCTGGCCTACAGCAATGGTGCGCCGTTGCGGCTCAAGGACGTAGCAGAGATCGTCGACGGTGCCGAGAACGAGCGGCTGGCGGCCTGGGCCAACGAAAATCAGGCGGTCCTGCTCAACATCCAGCGTCAGCCGGGTGCCAACGTGATCGAGGTGGTCGACCGCATCAAGGCGCTGCTGCCGAGCATCACCGATAACCTGCCCGCAGGCCTGGACGTGGTGGTGCTGACCGACCGCACCCAGACCATTCGTGCCGCCGTGACCGATGTGCAACACGAATTGATGATTGCCATCGTGCTGGTGGTGCTGGTGACGTTCCTGTTTCTGCGCCGGTTCAGTGCGACGATCATCCCGTCGATCGCCGTACCACTGTCCCTGATCGGTACTTTCGGCGTGATGTACCTGGCGGGCTTCTCGGTCAATAACCTGACCCTGATGGCCCTGACCATCGCCACCGGCTTTGTGGTCGATGACGCCATCGTCATGCTGGAGAACATTTCCCGGCACATCGAAGAGGGCGAGTCGCCCATGCAGGCGGCGCTCAAGGGTGCCCGGCAGATCGGCTTCACCCTGATTTCCCTGACCATCTCGCTGATCGCTGTGCTGATCCCGCTGTTGTTCATGGCCGATGTGGTGGGGCGGCTGTTCCGCGAGTTCGCCATTACCCTGGCGGTGGCGATCCTGATTTCGCTGGTGGTTTCTCTGACGCTGACGCCGATGATGTGCGCGCGTCTGCTCAAACGTGAACCCAAAGAGCAGGAGCAGAGTCGTTTCTATCGTGCCAGCGGCGCCTGGCTGGACTGGCTGGTGGAAGCCTACGGCAATAAATTGCGCTGGGTGCTCAAGCATCAGCCGCTGACGCTGCTGGTGGCCGTCGCCACCCTGGGTCTGACCGTCCTGCTTTATATGGTGGTGCCCAAGGGATTCTTTCCGGTGCAGGACACGGGCGTGATTCAGGGCATTTCCGAAGCCCCGCAATCGGTTTCCTTCGCGGCCATGAGCGAGCGCCAGCAGACGCTGAGCAAAATCATTCTGCAAGACCCGGCGGTGTCCAGCCTGTCTTCCTACATCGGAGTAGATGGCGATAACACGACACTCAACAGCGGGCGCCTGCTGATCAACCTCAAGCCCCACGCCGAGCGGGATGTCACGGCAACGCAGATCATTCAGCGCCTGCAGCCGCAGCTCGACAAACTGACCGACATTCGCCTGTTCCTCCAGCCGGTTCAGGACCTGACCATCGAGGACCGGGTCAGCCGGACCCAGTACCAGTTCAGCATGTCGTCGCCAGATGCCGAGCTGCTCAGCCTGTGGAGCGGGCGGCTGGTGGACGCGTTGAGCAAGCGAGCGGAACTCACCGACGTCGCCAGTGACCTGCAGGACAAGGGCCTGCAGGTGTACCTGATGATCGATCGGGATGCCGCGAGTCGGGTCGGGGTGACGGTGGCCAACATCACTGATGCCCTGTACGACGCCTTCGGGCAACGGCAGATATCAACCATCTACACCCAGGCCAGCCAGTACCGGGTGGTTCTGCAGGCAGCATCCGCAAATGAGCTGGGGCCACAGGCGCTGGAGCAGATCCACGTCAAGACCACCGATGGCGCGCAGGTCAAGCTGTCCAGTCTGGCCAGGGTCGAGCAGCGTCAGGCGCAACTGGCGATCACCCATCTGGGGCAGTTCCCGGCGGTGATGATGTCGTTCAACCTGGCACCCGACGTTTCGTTGGGTGCGGCGGTGGAACTGATCGAACAGGTGCAGAAGGATATCGGCATGCCAACCGGCGTGCAGACTCAGTTCCAGGGCGCGGCCGAGGCGTTCCAGGCTTCGCTGTCGAGCACCTTGCTGCTGATCCTGGCGGCAGTGGTGACCATGTATATCGTGCTGGGGGTTCTGTACGAGAGTTACATCCACCCGATCACCATTCTGTCGACGTTGCCGTCCGCTGCGGTCGGCGCTTTGCTGGCGCTGCTGCTCAGTGGCAACGATCTGGGGATGATTGCGATTATCGGCATCATCCTGTTGATCGGCATCGTCAAGAAGAACGCGATCATGATGATCGACTTCGCTCTGGACGCTGAGCGCAATCGTGGCGCGGATCCTGAAACGGCGATCTACGAAGCGGCGCTGCTGCGCTTCCGGCCGATCCTGATGACCACCATGGCCGCGCTGTTTGGCGCCGTGCCGCTGATGCTGGCCACCGGTTCCGGCGCAGAATTGCGTCAACCCCTGGGGTTGGTGATGGTCGGCGGACTGCTGCTCAGTCAGGTCCTGACCTTGTTTACGACGCCCGTTATCTATCTCTACTTTGATCGTCTCGGACGCCGTTTCAGGGGTTCCGAGCCCAAAGAGGTGGCGGTATGAGGCGCAGGCTTCAGGTTTCAAGCGGCCAGAGGGTTGAGCTTGACCTTTGCCCTCGCAGCCTGACGCCTGGCGCCTGGAGCGAGGGCCGATGAACCTGTCCGGCCCCTTCATTCGCAGGCCCGTGGCGACCATGCTCCTGAGCCTGGCGATCATGTTGCTTGGCGGTGTGAGCTTCGGTCTGCTGCCGGTAGCGCCACTGCCCAACATGGATTTTCCGGTGATTGTGGTGTCGGCCAACCTGCCGGGTGCCAGCCCGGAGATCATGGCGTCCAGCGTGGCCACTCCACTGGAACGCTCCCTGGGCTCGATTGCCGGAGTCAACACCATGAGCAGCCGCTCGACCCAGGGGTCGACTCGGGTGATTCTGCAGTTTGATCTGGACCGCGACATCAACGGCGCGGCTCGCGAAGTCCAGGCGGCGATCAACGCCTCGCGCAATCTGCTGCCCAGCGGGATGCGCAGCATGCCCACCTACAAGAAGGTCAACCCGTCCCAGGCGCCGATCATGGTCCTGTCGATGACCTCCGACGTGCTGCAAAAGGGCCAGCTTTACGATCTGGCCTCGACCATCCTCTCGCAAAGTCTTTCTCAGGTCAGCGGCGTAGGCGAAGTGCAGATCGGCGGTAGCTCGCTGCCTGCGGTGCGTATCGAACTTGAACCACAATTGCTCGCGCAACATGGCGTTTCCCTTGACGAGGTGCGCACCACCATCACCAACGCCAACGTGCGCAGGCCCAAGGGGTCGGTGGAGAATGGGCAATACAACTGGCAAGTGCAGGCCAACGATCAGCTGGAAAAAGCAGCCGATTATCAGTCGCTGATCATCCGCTACCAGGACGGTGCGGCACTGCGCCTCAAGGATGTGGGCAAGGTCAGCGATGCGGTCGAGAACCGCTATAACTCGGGCTTTTTCAATGACAAGTCGGCCGTGCTGCTGGTGATCAACCGTCAGGCTGGCGCCAACATCATTGAAACCGTGGCGCAGATCAAGGCCCAGTTGCCCGCCCTGCAAGCGGTACTGCCGGCCAGCGTGAAACTGGAGCTGGCCCTGGATCGTTCGCCGGTGATCAAGGCCACCCTGCATGAAGCGGAGATGACCTTGCTGATCGCCGTGGCGCTGGTGATCATGGTGGTGTACCTGTTTCTGGGCAACTTTCGCGCCTCGCTGATCCCCACGCTGGCTGTGCCGGTCTCGCTGGTGGGGACGTTCGCGGTCATGTACCTGTACGGCTTCTCACTGAACAATCTGTCGCTGATGGCGTTGATTCTGGCCACCGGGCTGGTGGTAGACGACGCCATCGTGGTGCTGGAAAACATCTCGCGGCATATCGATAACGGCCTGTCGCCGATGAAGGCGTCCTTCCTCGGCGCCAAGGAAGTGGGCTTCACCCTGTTGGCGATGAATGTGTCGCTGGTGGCGGTATTCCTCTCCATTCTGTTCATGGGCGGACTGGTTGAAAGCCTGTTCCGCGAGTTCTCCATCACGTTGTCGGCCTCGATCATCGTGTCCCTGATCGTTTCGCTGACGCTGACGCCGATGCTCTGTGCCCGCTGGCTGAAACCTCACGTACCAGGCAGTGAAAACCGCCTGCAGCGCTGGAGCAACCGGGTCAACGACCGAATGGTCGCAGGCTATGACCGAAGCCTGGGCTGGGTGATGCGCCACCGGCGGCTGACGCTGCTCAGCCTGCTGGTCACGGTGGTGGTCAATGTGGCCTTGTATGTGGTGGTGCCCAAGACGTTTCTACCGACCCAGGACACTGGGCAACTGGTGGGTTTCGTGCGCGGCGATGACGGGCTCTCGTTCTCGGTGATGCAACCGAAAATGGAAATTTTCCGCCGGGCGATTCTGGCTGACCCGGCGGTGGACACGGTGGCAGGCTTCATCGGTGGCAACAGCGGCACCAATAACGCCTTCATGCTGGTGCGCCTCAAGCCGGTTGAAGAGCGCAAGCTGTCTTCCGAGCAAGTGGTTGAACGGCTGCGCAAGGAAATGCCCAAGGTCCCGGGTGGGCGTGTGTTCCTGACCCCGGATCAGGATCTGCAACTGGGCGGCGGACGCGAGCAGACGACGTCGGCCTATCAGTACATTCTGCAAAGCGGCGATCTGGGCTCGCTGCGCACGTGGTACCCGAAGGTGGTTACAGCGCTCAAAGCCTTGCCCGAGCTGACCGCAATCGATGCCCGGGAAGGGCGCGGGGCGCAACAAGTGACGCTGCAGGTCAATCGCGATACGGCCAAGCGGCTGGGCATCGACATGGACATGGTGACCTCGGTCCTCAACAACGCCTACAGCCAGCGTCAGGTGTCGACCATTTACGACAGCCTCAACCAGTACAAGGTGGTGATGGAGGTCAATCCGAAGTTCGCCCAGGACCCGGTCACCCTTGAGCAGGTCCAGGTGATTACCGCAGACGGCAATCGGGTGCCGCTGTCGAGCATTGCCTATTACGAACGCAGTCTGGCCGATGACAGCGTGTCCCATGACGGCCAGTTTGCCTCGGAAAATATCTCGTTCGACCTTGCCGAAGGGGTCAGCATTGATCAGGCGACCCTCGCCATCGAGCGCGCGGTGGCCCAGGTGGGCCTGCCCTCGGACGTCATCGCGAAGATGGCCGGTACCGCCAACGCGTTTGCCGCAACGCAGAAGAGCCAGCCGTGGATGATTCTGGGCGCGTTGTTGGCGGTCTATCTGGTGCTCGGCATCCTTTATGAAAGTTACATTCACCCGCTGACCATCCTGTCCACGCTGCCATCGGCCGGGGTAGGGGCGTTGCTGAGCATCTATGCCATCGGCGGCCAGTTCAGTCTGATTTCCCTGCTGGGCCTGTTTCTGTTGATCGGCGTGGTGAAGAAGAACGCAATCATGATGATCGACCTGGCGCTGCAGCTTGAGCGCGACAGCGGCATGAGCCCGGAAGAATCGATTCGCGTGGCCTGCCTGCAACGCTTGCGGCCGATCCTGATGACCACCATGGCCGCCATCCTCGGTGCCTTGCCGCTGATGTTCAGCAGCGCCGCCGGTGCTGAAATGCGTCGGCCACTGGGCCTGACCATCATCGGCGGGCTCGTGTTCAGCCAGGTCCTGACCCTTTACACCACTCCGGTGGTTTACCTCTATCTCGACCGGCTGCGCCATCGATTTAACCAATGGCGTGGCGTGCGTACTGATGCTGCTTTGGAAACTCCGCTATGACCGAGCACCGCAAGATTGAACCCGTCAAAAACCGGCTGGCACACACGTTTGGCCTTGGGCTGTGTGTTCTGCTGCTGAATGCCTGCGCGGTCGGGCCGGATTACCAGAAGCCGGAAATGGCCACGCCGGTGCAGTTCAAAGCTGCCAAGGGCTGGACCCAGGCTTCGCCCAGCGATGCGATAGCGCGTGGTGCGTGGTGGGAGGTGTACGGCGACCCGCAATTGAACGGGTTGGTGCAGAAACTCAACAGCTCCAACCAGACCGTTGCGCAGTATGAGGCTCAATACCGGCAGGCCCAGGCGTTGGTGCGCAGTTCTCGCGGGGCGTTTTTCCCGACCCTGGACCTGACCGCAGGCAAGACCCGCTCCAGTCAGGGAACCGGCAGCAGCAGTTCCAGCCTGAGCACGTTAAACAGCGGCATCCGCGACACCTACAGCACCCAGTTGGGGGTCAGTTGGGAAGCGGATGTCTGGGGCAAGCTGCGCCGTGGTCTGGAAGCAGACAGAGCCAGTGCGCAGGCCAGCCTTGCTGATCTGGCGGCGATGCAACTGAGCCTGCAATCGGAACTGGTCCAGAACTACCTGCAATTGCGGGTGATTGATGAACAAAAGCGTCTGCTGGAGGCCACCCTCGAGGCTTATCAGCGCTCCCTGACCCTGACCCAGAATCAATACCGCGCCGGGATCTCCGGGCGAGACGCGGTCGCCCAGGCGCAGACTCAACTTAAAAGCACCGAGGCCGACCTCATTGATCTGGCCTGGCAGCGGGCACAATTCGAGAACGCCATTGCCGTGCTGATGGGGCAGGCCCCGGCGGATTTCAGTCTGGCGGCCACCAGCACTATTCCCGAGCTGCCACAAATCCCTCTGGAACTGCCTTCGCAGCTACTGGAAAGACGCCCTGACATTGCGGCGGCGGAGCGTTCGGTGATGGCCGCGAATGCCAACATCGGCATCGCCAAGGCAGCGTACTACCCCGACCTGACCCTGAGCTTGAGTGGCGGTTACAGCAGCAGCACCTTTGCCAATTGGATCAGTTTGCCCAACCGCTTCTGGTCGGTGGGCCCGCAGTTGGCGATGACCTTGTTTGATGGCGGGCAGCGCTCGGCGGAAGTCGATCGTACCGAAGCGGTATACGACCAGACCGTCGCGCAATATCGCCAGACGGTGCTGACCGGTTTTCAGGAAGTCGAAAACTACCTGATCCAGCTCAAGGTTTATCAGGACGAGGCTGCGGTCCGAGCCGAGGCGCTTGCCGCTGCGCGTGATTCACTGCGTCTGACCAGCAATCAGTACAAGGCTGGCTTGATCGGCTATCTGGATGTGGTCAACGTGCAAGCCACCGCGCTGAGCAACGAACGTAGCGTGCTGACTCTGTTGCAGAGTCGGCTGATTGCCAGCGTGCAATTGATCGCCGCGTTGGGCGGCGGCTGGAATGCGCAAAGCGGGCTGGACATCGAGGCTCGGAAGGACTGACAGCTATCTTCGGTTCTGCTGCACTTCCAGTGCAGGAAATATCTGAAGCTTACAGCCTTGCAAATAACTACTCACAGGCTCTGCGATGGGCTTGAAACCCTCCATCCAGTAGGATTGTCAGACACCCTTCGACGGCGTCAGCAACCCCGCCGACAACGCCAGCACTATTTGATGGCATTCGGCCATATTTGCGACGAGTGAACGGGACATTGGCTGGAAAAACAGTAGAATCGCCACTCTTTTGAATGGGCATGGATAAGCTCAATTATCCAGGTCGTACTTCGCTCATGCTGATCGGTAGTTACACCCCCTCGCTGGTTCTGATATCCATTCTTGTCGCCGTTCTTGCGTCCTACACGTCATTGGATCTGGCGGGCCGTGTCGCTTCTGCCAGAGGGCGGGCGAGGGCGGTCTGGATGTGTGGTGGCGCGCTGTCCATGGGCGTCGGCATCTGGTCGATGCACTTTATCGGCATGCTGGCCTTTGACCTGCCCATTGAAGTCGCCTTTGACCTGCCGATTACCTTCCTGTCGCTGCTGATCGCCATCCTGTCTTCGTGCCTGGCGCTATGGCTGGTCAGCCACCCGCAGTTGCCGAGGTTACAACTGAGCCTGGGCGCGCTGTTCATGGGCGCAGGTATCAGCGCCATGCACTACACCGGCATGGCGTCCTTGCGCATGTACCCCGGCATCAGCTACGACACCCTGACGGTTCTGGCCTCGTTGGTGATTGCCATCGCCGCGTCGGCCGCTGCGTTGTGGATTGCCTTCCGCCTGCGTCAGCAGACGCCTCATGTCCAGCTGGCGCGGGGTGGCGCGGCGGTGCTGATGGGGCTGGCTATCGTCGGCATGCATTACACCGGCATGGCCGCGGCCAGCTTCGCCGACACCAGCTTCTGTGGCGCGCTGGGCAGCGGCATTCAGCCCAGCGGTTTGGTTTCACTGGTGCTGGTGACCAGTCTGGCCGTGCTGACCATCACCCTGCTGACCTCGATTCTCGATGCCCGAATGGAGTCGCGAACCGCCATTCTCTCGCGCTCATTGACCGAGGCTAATCGTGAGCTGACGCACCTTGCGCTGCATGACACCCTCACGGGCCTGCCCAATCGGATATTGCTGGCCGAACAAATCGAGCACGCCATGCAGCGGATTGACGCCAAAGGTGGCAGCTTTGCGTTGATGTTCATGGATCTGGATGGTTTCAAGCCCGTCAACGATGCCTTTGGGCACCATGTCGGTGACCAGCTGTTGCGCGAAGTGGGCTTGCGTCTGCGAGGCAATCTGCATCGCGAAGACACCCTGGCGCGCATTGGCGGCGATGAGTTCGTGTTGCTGGTGGAACTCGATGACCTGGATGACGCGGCGCTGATTGCGGCGCGGCAGGTCAACATGATCGCCCAGCCGTTCTACATCGCCGACCAACTGTTGCAGGTCTCGGTCAGTATCGGCATCGCGCTTTACCCAGGTAATGGTGCGACGCAGCAGGAGCTGCTGATGAATGCCGATGCCGCCATGTACCACGCCAAGGATGCTGGCAAAAACGGCTACAGCTTTTTCAATTGCTCCATGAATACCAATGCGCGCAACCAATTGGCGCTGTTGCATGATTTGCGCGAGGCGCTCAAGTACAAGCACTTCTGCCTGTTCTACCAGCCCAAGTTCGACGCCATCACCGGCAAACCGGTGGGTGCCGAGGCACTGCTGCGCTGGAATCACCCACAACGCGGTTTGTTGCTGCCCGATACCTTCATAGCGCTGGCGGAAAAGACCGGCCTGATCATCGGCATCGGCGAATGGGTGCTCGACGAGGCGTGCCGACAAATGCGCGCCTGGGCGGACATGGGGTTCAGCGACTGGCGCATCTCGGTCAACCTGTCGGCCTCGCAATTCTGCCATGCGAGCCTGGTTGACACGGTCGCCAGCACACTGGCCAGGCATGCGCTTGCGCCCAACAGCCTGACCCTGGAAATCACCGAAACCACCGCGATGAAAGACACCGAAGCCAGCGTAGCGGTGCTGCGCGAGCTGTCGGACATGGGGGTTGATCTGTCGATTGACGACTTCGGTACCGGTTATTCGAGCCTGATGTACCTCAAGCGTCTGCCGGCCAATGAGTTGAAGATCGACCGCGGTTTTGTCCGCGACCTTGACCATGACAGCAACGATGCGGCAATCATCTCGGCAATTGTCGCCCTGGGGCAGGCGTTAAACCTGCGTATCGTTGCAGAAGGCATTGAAACCGACCGCCAGCAAAGTTTCCTGACCCGCCTGGGCTGCAACTCGCTGCAGGGCTTTCTGCTGGGGCACCCCTTGCCAGCGGATCGGTTCATGGCCGATATTCACGCAGCCGAGGCTCACAGCGTCGCATTGACCTAGACTCAAGTGCGACAGTGAGGGCCTCGATCCGCTGCCGACACTGGCAATGCACTCCGATCATTAGAACAAGCGATGAGCGACATTATGGAGAAAGTTCTCATTATCACGGGCGGCTCCCGTGGTATCGGTGCGGCCACGGCTTTGCTGGCGGCGACCCAGGGTTATCGAATCTGCATCAACTATCTTTCTGATCATCTGGCCGCCGAGCGGGTCTGTCGGCAGGTCCGTGAGCTGGGCGCCATGGCGTGCGCGGTGCAGGCGGATGTCAGTAACGAGGATGAAATCATTCGTCTGTTTGCCAGGGTCGATGCCGAGTTCGGGCCGGTGACTCACCTGGTCAACAACGCCGCGACCGTCGCCCTGGCGTCGCCTGTCGAGGAAATGAGCGAATTCCGTCTGCTGAAAATGATGATGACCAACGTGGTGGGTCCGATTCTGTGCAGCAAGCATGCGCTGCTGCGCATGTCTCCCCGGCACGGCGGCAAAGGCGGCAGCATCGTCAACGTCTCCTCAGTGGCGGCGCGCCTCGGTTCCCCCGGTGAATACGTTGACTACGCCGCCTCCAAAGGTGCCCTGGACAGCTTCACGATCGGCTTGTCCCGCGAAGTGGCGGGACAGGGGATCCGCGTCAACGCGGTGCGTCCGGGATACATCTTTACCGACTTCCACGCATTGAGCGGCGATCCACACCGGGTCAGCCGACTGGAGCCAGGCATTCCGATGGGCCGAGGCGGGGTTGCCGAGGAAGTGGCCGAAGCGATTATCTGGCTATTGTCCGACAAGGCTTCTTACGCCACCGGGACCTTTATCGATCTCGGTGGCGGCCGCTGAGGGTTGAGTGGCGCTCTAGATGACCGAGGGCGTGTCCCGGCCATCACGCTCCACGGTGTGGTGGCGCAAATCCCTGGCTTTATACACCGTCAGGGCATCCGCTTCGGCTTCGGTTATCGGCACTTTGACCCCATCGATCTGCGCCTCTGACAGGTGCGTGAGGTCGTTGGTCGTGATCGTGATGTCGATGATGGCGCTGCTGTGGCGCTGGCCATCGACCGTCGCCGAGCAATGCTGGTGGGCGCTGTCGAATTGCAGAGGCATGGTGAACTCCTTTCATGAAGGCTTGTGAACTTTACGACCTTGGCCAACGGCCAATGTTCTTGCCGCCCGGCGGTCAATCCTGACCCAGGAAATCCTCAAACTGCTGCCTGCTCCAGTTCTGCTCGAACCAGCTTTTCAAAACGATGCAGTAGCCCGGATGGACCAGGCAGATGTTGTCAGGCGTCGCCCGATATTCCTCGGCCAGCGTTTTCAACTGCCGGGGATCAAGCCCCAGATTGCCGTGCTCATCGGTTTTACCCTCCAACAGAAAATGCTCGGGCTCAAGCCAGGCCACATATTCCAGACCGGGTCGCGGCATGCGTACGATGTACCACAAGCGATTGGAGTACGGCTCGCCTTGCAGGTTGTCCTCCCGGGTCAGGCGCAAATCGGTATCGAACGGTTGGTCGGCGGCAGGCAGCGCCGATTTGCCGCTGGGCCAGTCCTGCACTGTCAGACGGGTATGACCACTGGTGACAGTGATGCAATCGGCCGTCAGCTTGAAGGTGGCTTTGCTTGTTGTCAGGGTCAGGTCCTGAGTCGCCTGAATGCCCCGCAGGGTACCTTGGCCGAAGGACGGTGGCGCATTGCCGTCTGCCAGTTCGACGATGGCCGGGCAATCCGCATCCCCCGCGAAGTGCCCGACCGACAGTCTGGCACCAGTGCGCAAGCCATCGACCAGGTGCGTCGGAAAACCGGCTTGCGAGCGCCACCTCTGGCCCTGGTTCTCAAGCTCAGGCTGCCAGGCATAGCTGACCGGCAAGCGACCATGCTTGTCAGCCTCGCTGATGACTGCTTCGCCGCTGAGCAGCGTCGCGGGTTCAAGACGTGTGGCCAGCTGTTTGTGATGTTTCAGTGTGGGCCTGTAAGCCATTTCCCAAGGCAGTAGCCGAAAATGATTGCGGTAACCCTGACTGAACGGTTCGGTAGCCACTGGCGCGGGAGAGGGTGTTTCGAACCAGGAACTGGCCGCAGGACTGATTGCCGCTGCAATCGCCACAACATCAGCCGGATCCAGTCCCTCCAGTACCTGAGGCTGTTTGGCAGCGTGGGTAACCTCAACCAGTAGCCATTGATCGTTGAACGCCGAGACGGGGTGATCCAGCACCTGAACGATCTGGCCCGCACCGATCACGTAGTCATCGCTGCGGCCCAACACCACTCGCCGTTCGCAACGCTGGCGTTCCAGTTGACGAGCGCTGATCTGCCGCTCATGCGCGCACGCTTGAGTGGGCAGTCGGGAGGTGATGCTGGCCTCGAAGCGTTCGTTCGGCGCTTCGGTCTCGGCGATATACAGTGGGGGTTGGGTCGGCACCACGCGTTCGTGATGATAAGGGCCCGGATGGGTGCATGCCGGGTGAACCAACCAGCGTTCGGCCAGGTACGAAATCGAGCGAAGGGCAATCACATTCGGGTCCGAGACCTGAAAGCGCATGGGCAGCAATCGTTGGGCAAAGCTGGCCGGGTCGTCGGCGAAGATCACTGAGTGGTCAGCCGGGCTGTGCTCGAAGCGGAAATGGATGCCTTCTTCCTCGCATAGCCTGTGCAGCAGGTGCAAATCGCTTTCACCATGCTGGACGCAGAGCGGTCGCGGCGGGTAGATGCCGACCATCTGATCGAACCGATAGCCGCGATCATCCAGGCCGTTTTCGGTAAGCAGTAACCTGAGTATCTGCGGCACGCTGAGCCCGGTGAATATTCGTCGACGCGGCCCCTGATCCAGATCCAGCAGGCGCGGGCCCAGTTCCACACGGTAAAGGTTGACGCTCGCGGCGCTGTAAAGGCAGCTGACACGGGTGACTTTGCCATGCACCCCGCGTTTTGCCCCGAAGGCCAGCCAGGCGCAGCGCTGGATCAGCCCGGCGGATTGCAGATTCTGCTGGCGGCTGATGACATCGACGGTAAAGCTGTAGGTTTCATTCAGCGCCTCTGTGCCGCTGGCATTGATCACCGCCAGATCAATCCCGCCGTCATCAATGGTCAGGGTCATTGGCACTTGCTGGTCCTCGGACATCACATCGCTCCACCTCAAAAATTAAGGGTGCAGAGGGTACGTAAAGCCGAGGTAGATAGGCATCGCTGCTGCATTTTTCGGAAAAGTACTACGCGTTAAAGGGCAAAGTCGCGGGTTGCGCTGTAAGGCATTACACGTCATACCATTGCTGCCCAAGAGCTTGCGACTGCAAAGTACGATTGCAGGGGTTTCATCTGGCGCTATCGCGTATAAAATGCGCCGGACTCACGCATCGATCGTGACAGGTCGTATTTTTAACGGTTTGCCTGGGGCGTAGCGGGTCTGCTCTGGCACCCGCGCGCTGGGCAAGGCGCAATTGGATATAAAGAGAGCAAGCATGGGCGCACAGTGGAAGGTCAAGCATAAAGAGGCAGCATCCAACGCCAAGGGTCGTATCTTCGGCAAGCTGTCTAAAGAAATCATGATCGCTGCTCGTGCCGGTGCAGACCCGGACATGAACCCGCGCCTGCGCCTGGTGGTCGAGCAGGCCAAGAAGGCGTCGATGCCCAGGGAAACCCTGGAGCGCGCCATCAAGAAAGGCGCCGGTCTGCTGGGTGACGATGTCACATTCGAGCGCCTGACCTACGAAGGCTTCGCTCCGCACCGGGTGCCGGTAATCGTCGAATGCCTCACCGACAATATCAATCGCACGGTTTCCGAGATCCGCGTGCTGTTCCGCAAGGGCCAGCTGGGCGCGGCGGGTTCGGTGTCGTGGGACTTCAACTACCAGGGGATGATCGAAGCGATGCCGATCAACCCGGATGCCGACCCGGATGAAGCGGCC
Source organism: Pseudomonas viridiflava (assembly GCF_900601905.1). Lineage (GTDB taxonomy): Bacteria > Pseudomonadota > Gammaproteobacteria > Pseudomonadales > Pseudomonadaceae > Aquipseudomonas. Next base: position 271,254 of record NZ_UWFA01000416.1, on the reverse strand, counting down.
ATTGAATCCGGTGCCCAGGATTGCGAGCCGGGCGAAGAGGGCGCTACGTTGTTCCTGACCGAGCCCACCGATATGGACGCGGTCTGCAAGAAACTGCCGGAATTCGGTTTTACCGTTCAATCGGCGCAGTTGGGCTACCGCCCGAAAAGCACCGTTGACGGTTTGACCGATGAGCAGATGGCCGAAGTCGAAGCCTTCCTCGAAGCGATCGACAACAACGATGACGTGCAGAACGTGTACGTGGGACTGGCGGGGTAACTCTCCTGCAGGCCTTTTTGGCACCGCGCTACGTTTTTCCCCCTCCGGCATTTCTAGGTGTGCCGCCGTAGTGGGCCATTCATGGCCCACTACGCAATACCTGCGCTCGGCCGCAAGTCGCAATTTGTGTTGCCCCTAGGTTTTGCACAGGTCTCCAGAATCAAAAGCAGGGTATGAGTCAGGTCTGGTCTTGTTCAAGGCGTGGTCACAGGTTTTGGACCTGCCGCAAACAGCGCTCAACTTCTGCCAACGACGGCCGTTGATTGACTGCTTCCTGAACACAGCGCGCCTGCAATTCATACAGCTCACAGGGCGCATCCGCGATGCACCGCTCCAGCAGCTCTCCCAGCAAGATCCCGAATGCCCGAGCCTCAATGCGCTCAAGGCAGTGGGCTTGCTGCGGGTTGGGGTGAAACGAAGCGGCACCGAAATCGCCCAGCAAGCAGTCGCCATCGAGGCTGCACAGGATGTTATGGCCGTAAAGGTCACCATGGGTGATGCCGCAGCCATGCAGATGTGCCGTTACCGATGCGATGCCTTGGGCCATGCGTAACAGGATCGGCAGTGACAGGCGAAGGTCGGCCGGGTAGCTATCACGCGTGCAGGAGTCCAGGCTCGGCGGCCCCGCCAGATTGATAAAGTGCGGGCCGATCAACTGCATCACCAGCCCGGCCTGAGCGTGCGGGTGGTCGATGATCTGCCCTTCAACGTCGATCAGGTTCGGATGTTTGCCAGCGGCGATGCACGCGGCCATTTCATTGAGGGGGGAACCGTCGCTGGTGACGCTGCCTTTATAGAGCTTCACGGCCACCGCTTCGGCGGGTTGATCCGGCCTGTGCCAGACCGCCTGTTCAATGATGCCGGAAGCGCCTTCACCCAGTTGTTGCTGGATCGTGAGCTGGCTCCAGGGAATTGGCCGCGCTGGCGCGGGCGGTTGAGCAGGGCACAGCGGGTTACCTGCGAATGCCAGCCATGCCAGGGAAGGCAATTGCAGCAACCACTCCGGCAATTGGGTGAGCTCATTGGCTGAAATCCGCATTAACTCCAGCTTGTGACAGCGAGCCAGGCTGGCAGGCAGGCTGTACAGGCGGTTGCCCGCGAGCATCAGCTTTTGCAAGTCGCCGCAGTCGCCCAGTTCTTCTGGCAACTGCTCAATGTCGTTGTCAGTGAGGATCAGCCAGCGCAGCAAGGGCGGCAAGGCCGAAGCAGGGACACACCGGATCCGGTTGGCCTTGAAGCCGACAATGCGCAGGTTTTCGCAACGACCAATGCTGGTCGGCAGCTCGCTGAACTGATTGTCCGAGCAGAACAACACCTGCAATCGATACAGCCGATTCAGATCCTCAGGCAGCGCCTGCAGGTTATTGCCCGTCAGGTTGAGGGTTTCCAGGGAATCGGCCAGGTCGAAGATTTCTTCGGGAAACTCGCTCAAGCCACACGACAGATCCAGCCGTTTGATACCTGCCAGCTTGCCGGCGCGCAGTTCTGCAAGGCTATGCATGGTTCAGTCGCAGTCAGAAGGTTGATTGGCCAGAACGAGGCAGCGGTCTACCCACTGGTGTACGCGGGCAAGACTGGGCGCCGATTCGGCATACAGGATCCGATAGATCAGCGGCGCAATCACCATGTCGATCAGGTCGTCGGCGGGCGGGGCGCTTTCGCCGCGTGCCAACGCCCGGTCAATGATGGTCTGCACCTGATCACGGGTAATACCGATGCACTTGCCCGAACAGGTGGTGGCACTGCTGGCGACGACATCGCGCATCATTTCCCGGCCTGGGGCGGAATTCATCTCGTCCAGGTACATCTCGGTCCAGGTCAGCAGATCTTCGCGCAGATTGCCGCAGTCAATGGGCTCATCCGGACGCAGACGCTCCACGGCAGCGTCTGCCAGCAAAGTGGTCAGGTCGCCCCAACGGCGATAAATGGTCGATGGGGTGACGCCTGCCCGGGCAGCGATCATCGGCACGCTCAACGCACCGCGATCATGCTCGCCGAGCAAATCACGCACTGCGCTGTGAATCGATTCCTGCACCCGGGCGCTGCGGCCTCCGGTGCGTATTCCTTCTTTTATAGCCATGAGGCGGACCTTAACACAAAGTATTTGCTTTAAGCGCAATCAGCTCGCACAATCCGGAACGCTAAACCTTAGCTTTAATAAAGTGCCTGATCGGAGAGTGTACCCATGTCCCCGCTTTTTCAGAACCCGGAAGTGAATGTCCGGGGCCGCAAGCCTTTGGGATTCCTGGCGTTGACGACGTTGTGCTTCTTTGCCGCCTCCAGTGCTCCGACACCGCTTTACCATGTTTACCAGCAAGCCTGGGGGTTTTCAGCGGCCATGCTGACCCTGGTGTTTGCCATGTATGCGTTCACCTTGCTGGCGGCGCTTTTGCTGGTGGGGTCATTGTCTGACTACCTGGGCCGGCGTCCGGTGATCTTTGCCGCGCTGGTGCTGGAAATCATCGCCATGCTGCTGTTTATTTTCGCCTCCGATGTGACCTGGCTACTGTTCGCTCGGACGATCCAGGGGGTTGCCACCGGCATGGCGGGCAGCGCGCTGGGTGCGGCCTTGCTCGACAGCGATGAACAGCAAGGTCCGCTGGTCAACAGTATCGCGCCAATGTTTGGCATGGCGGTCGGCGCGCTGGGGAGCGGGCTGCTGGTGGAGCTTGCGCCGCATCCGACGTTGCTCGGCTACTGCGTGCTGCTGGCAGCGTTCGTCGCGCAGGCGATTTATATCTGGCTGATTCCGGAAACTGTCAGTGCACAACCGGGCGTCTGGGCCTCGTTGAAGCCATCGCTGCATGTGCCGGTGCAGGCGCGACGCACGCTGTGGCTGGTGTTGCCGGTAGATGTCGCGGCGTGGTCGCTGGGTGGGTTTTTCCTGTCACTGACGCCGTCCTTGCTTGCCGCCGCTACTGGCACAACATCTGCTATCAATGGCGGGCTGGCGGTCGCGACCCTGACCATGAGCGGAGCGCTGGCGATCCTGTTTCTGCGCCTGCGTGCTGCTGCGTTGGGGTTGTGGGTGGGCGCGAGTTTTCTGCCGGTCGGGGTCGCGGTGATTCTCGGTGCCGTCAATGCTGGCTGGTTGTGGCTGTTCTTTGTCGGAACAGTGATCGCCGGAATCGGCTTCGGGTCCGCGTTTCTGGGCGCTCTGCGGCTGCTGCTGCCTTTGGCGCTGGCCCATGAGCGTGCAGGGCTGATGTCGACGTTCTACGTACTCAGCTATCTGGCGTTCTGCATTCCGGCGCTGATTGCCGGGCTGAGCGCACGTCATTTCGGCTTGATCGCCACGACCAATGTCTATGGCGCGGTGGTGATCACGCTGGCGCTGATCGCATTGGCAGGGCTGGTTGTTCGTGCGCTGGCCGGCAGGTCGGCTGTGACGGTGGGCTAGCCAGCGTCACTCGAACCCGACACCAACTCGAACTTGGAATGCTTTCCCCGTGGGACCTGCTTAGCCGGGAGGAGGCCGATACATCCGCCGCCTCGTGCCGCTAGCACCACCGCATTCCCGGCTACAGCCGGTCCCACGGATCCGGGACGCAGTGGGAACTAGCGGCGGCTTATCAGGTAAACCGCATCCGTCGCGCCTCAGCGCAACGTCGGCGCCATCTCCGATAACGTTGTCAGCACATCCTTGGCCAACTGCATGGAGCGCTTGCCGTTCCAGCCGGTGGTCGGGTTGGGCGCGTCGTCGTTATCCTTGAACGGCATTTCCAGGGTCAGCGACAGGCATTTATAGGTCTCCCCCACGCTGTTGCACGCCAGGTTCATGTTGGCCTGCCCTGGCTGGGAGCGGGTGTAGCCGTAGCGGGTCTGGAAATCCCGGGTGATGCTGCTCAGATGGCTGCGAAACTGTTCTTCAAGCTGTTGCTGTTTCTCGGTGTAGCCCGGGTTGCCTTCGCAGGCGGCGGTGAACACGTACGGAATTTCCTCGTCACCGTGTACGTCGAGGAACATGTCCACGCCGTACTTTTCCATCTGTTGTTTGACGAAAAACACCTCGGGGCTGCTTTCCTGAGTCGAATCCTGCCAGGCGCGGTTAAGGTCCTTGCCATTGGCGTTGGTGCGTAGATGCCCATGGAACGAGCCGTCCGGGTTCATATGCGGCACCAGATACAGGTCGGCAACTGCCAGCAACTGGTTCAACACCGGGTCGTCGTGCTGTTGCAGGCGTTCGATCACGCCTTCCATGAACCACTCGGCCATGTGTTCGCCAGGATGCTGCTGAGCGATGATCCAGATCTTGCGTTTGCCGGGGGCACCGTCGCCTTTGCGCAGCAACGTGATATCTCGGCCCTCGACACTTTTGCCGGTCGCGAGCAGCCGTGTACCGGCGGCACCCAGGGCCTGCTGGATCAGCCATTCGTGACGTTCGCGGCTGTAGGGCTCGAAATAGGCAAACCAGGCTTGCGGCTGCTCAGGCGAGAGCTCGAAGTTCAAGGCCTGGCCATTAAAGGTGGAAGGCACGCGAAACCAGTCTTTTTGATCGTAGGAAGCCACCGCGTTGTAGCCCGACCAGGCGTTTTTGTAGCTGGACTGGCTGGCGTTGTTCAGGCTGAACCGGTGAGGCTGTCCCACCTTGAGGCCGTCAACCTTGAAATGGAACCACTGGAAATGCGGGCTGCGGGTATCGGGGCGGATGGCCAGCTGAACAGCGTCAGGGTGGCTGGCGTCGATCACTTCGATATTGCCACTGTCGAAATCGGCGCTGATCTTGAGAGAGTTCACGGTTCGGTCCTGTGTACGTTATTGCCATTTATGGCCACTACTTTACACGCAACAGAGCCCGCTTCTGCGACCAAAAGTTCAGTCAATCGGCCACCGGCACGATGTTGACCCTCGCTTCAGGCAAACGCCTCGGCGGTCATGAACACCGCGCAGAGGAAGGCGGTTGCCGCGCACCAGAGGATATAACCGCGACGCTTGCGTCGATGCCAGCCGCTGGCACCGAGCACGGCCGCTGGTGCCTGGAGTTGGCGCCAGAGTCGTTCAGTGGCCTCGAATGCGCTCAGGTGCGCGGGGTTGGCGTCCAGCCAGTGGCGAAACTCGATACGCTGACTCGCGGTCGCCTGAGGGCTCTGCAGATGAACATACCAGCGGCTGGCCTGCTCGCTGATCGGATCGCCAATGATTGTCGACCCGCCAGTGTGCCGACGGGCCTGTTGCAGGACGCGGACCATGGCCTGCTCCACAACCTGGACGTTGATATGCAGCAGACTGGCGATGGTGGCGTAGGGGAGGCTGTCGAGGCGGCTGAGGAGAAACACCTGCTGCACCCGGCGGGGTAGTTTCACCAGGCTGCGGTGCAAGTCGTCGCCTTGCTGGCTGAGCTGAGCGTCGGACTGCCGCACGGGCAGGGCGGGAAAGGACGAGAGTTGAATACTCATGATCGATTGCCTCGCAGGTCTTGCATGATTGCCGTCCTTGAACAGTGAAAGAGAGTCGTCATCCGTGACGTACAGCCGAGCGTAGCAGCAGACACTTTAAAATGAGATTTGTTCTCAAGTGACAGGCAGAATCATTTATGGATTATCTGCTGCTTACGGTCCATAAAAGTGATTTGCCCAGGTCCACCTAGCGATCTTTTTGCTATGATCCGCACCATCGCAACATGACAAGTCTTCATTAGCCTGAAGAACGCAGCACCCTGCAACACCCTGACCGAACCGAAAAAAAGATCGCAAAGATCTGACGACACCAGAAAAGACCAGAAAAAAAAGACCCGGAAAAAATCCGGGTCAAAAACCGTGATTAGCCTGATGAGGAGATAATCCAGAAGCCGACCTAAGACTTCTGAGTTATCCAACTGACCTTGCGGCCAGTTGCTTGCAATAATAATCATTATCATTTGCAAGTCAAAGCTTTTTATCGCCCCCATTGAAAATATTTCTGCTGCCGCCTGACGTCTGTCCGACAGTCTTCAGTCCAGCGGCAGCTCTGTCGTGCGTTTCACTTCGCTCATGGCAATGTTGGAATGGGCCTCCTGCACGTGAGGTTGCTGCAGCAGGTGATCCCTGAGGAAACGCTCATAACTGGCGATATCCTGCGCTACCACTTTGAGCAGGAAATCCATGTCACCGGCCATGGTGTAGCACTCCAGGACCTGCGGATATCCGGTAATCGCCTCTTCGAATTCGGCCAGATAGCGCCTGCCGTGCCCCGATAATTTCACATCGACAAACACCGTCATGGTCAGGCCGAGTTTTTGCGGATTGAGCAGGGCGACTTTGCGCTCGATAAAGCCTTCTTCCTGAAGACGGTTGATACGCCGCCAGCAGGGTGATTGCGACAGCTCGACCCGCTCGGCAATTTCTGCAGCGGAAAGGTCGGCGTCGTGCTGCAGCAGACGCAGGATGCGGCGATCGATGGGGCTTAATTTAATCTGCATGAATTGACCCTTATTTTTATATTTATTGAAACGAACATGCGCAATATCAGCAGATTCCTGCCCATTTAGAAAGAAAAAGCCCCATTGCTACAGGCAGTATTTTGCCTGTGAGCGCCGAGTGGAACCGGTCGGCGCGCCGGACGTGCAGGGCACGACCCGGATTAGCTGCACTAAAGTGATCAAACCAGCTCATAAAAATACAAGCTCATAAAAATAAAAGGGAGCGCGCCTGAATGTCTTTGGCCGATATTCGTCTTGACGATAAGTACCGCCTGGCAACTGGAAACCTGTACCTCACCGGAACTCAGGCCCTGACCCGCCTGCCGATGCTGCAAAAGCAGCGGGACGAAGCGCGGGGGTTGAACACGGCTGGCTTCATCTCCGGCTATCGTGGTTCGCCACTGGGCAACCTGGACAAGAGCCTGTGGGACGCCAAAGATTACCTGAAGCAGAATGCCATCCACTTCCAGCCTGGGGTCAACGAGGAATTGGCGGCAACGGCGGTGTGGGGCAGCCAGCAGGTCAATCTGTTTCCCGAGGGTAAATACGACGGCGTGTTTGCGCTCTGGTATGGCAAAGGCCCAGGGGTAGATCGCTGTGGCGATGTGTTCAAGCACGCCAACTCCGCAGGCGTCGCCGAGCACGGTGGTGTACTGGTCCTGGCCGGGGACGACCACGGTTGCAAGTCGTCGACCATTGCCCATCAGAGCGAACACGCATTCATTGCTTCGATGATCCCGGTGCTCAACCCGAGCAACGTTCAGGAAATCCTCGATTACGGCATCATCGGTTGGGAGCTTTCGCGCTACAGCGGTTGCTGGGTCGCGATGAAAACCATTGCCGAAAACGTCGATTCCTCCGCGGTGGTCGAAGTCGACCCGCTGCGCGTGGTTACCCGGATCCCTGACGATTTTCAGATTCCCGAAGGCGGGTTGCACATTCGCTGGCCGGATCCGCCCCTGGCTCAGGAAGCGCGTCTGAACACCTACAAGATTTACGCGGCCCGGGCGTTTGCCCGTGCCAACAAGCTCAATCAGGTGGTCGTCGACTCGCCACAGCCGCGTCTGGGGATTGTCACCACCGGCAAATCCTATCTCGATGTGCGTCAGGCGCTTGAAGAACTGGGCATTGACGAGCAATTGTGCGCCCAAGTGGGCATACGCGTGCTTAAAGTTGGCATGAGCTGGCCGCTGGAGCCGGTCTCGGTGCATGACTTCGCCCAGGGGCTGGACGAAATCCTGGTGGTCGAAGAAAAACGCAGCGTGATCGAAGACCAGCTCACGGGCCAGCTTTACAACTGGCCCGTGGACCGCCGCCCTGTGGTGGTCGGTGAGTTTGACGAGCAAGGTCGTTCACTGCTGCCGAACCTGGCTGAATTGACGCCGGCGATGATCGCCCGGGTTATCGCCAGGCGTCTGGCTCCGTTCTACAGCAGTGCGCAGATCGAGGCGCGTCTGCAGTTTCTGGCGGAGAAAGAACAGGCCCTGCAGGCGCCGCTGTTCAACACGCAGCGCACCCCCCATTTCTGTTCAGGTTGCCCGCACAACACCTCCACTCGCGTGCCTGAAGGGAGCCGGGCACTGGCCGGTATCGGCTGCCATTACATGACCATCTGGATGGATCGAGCCACCGAGACCTTCACTCAAATGGGCGGCGAGGGCGTGACCTGGATCGGTCAGGCGCCGTTTACCGAAACGCCGCACGTGTTCCAGAACCTGGGCGATGGCACCTACTTCCATTCCGGGCATCTGGCGCTGAGGGCCGCAGTCGCGTCTGGCGTCAACATCACCTACAAGATTCTTTACAACGACGCGGTGGCCATGACCGGTGGGCAGCCGATTGATGGCGTGCTGCGGGTCGATCAGCTCAGCCGTCAGGTGTTCAACGAGGGTGTTCAGCGTATCGCGCTGGTCTCCGATGAGCCGGACAAGTACCCGAGCCGGGAAGCCTTTGCGCCGATCACCAGTTTCCACCATCGCCGTGATCTGGACAGCGTGCAGCGCGAATTACGTGAGTTCAAAGGCGTCTCGGTGATCATTTATGACCAGACCTGTGCCACCGAGAAACGCCGTCGGCGCAAACGCGGCAAGATGGCTGATCTGGACAAGCGCGTGCTGATCAACCCGGCGGTCTGCGAAGGCTGCGGCGATTGCGGGGTCAAGTCCGGTTGCCTGTCAGTGCTGCCCAAAGAAACCGCCCAGGGACGCAAGCGCGAGATCGACCAGAACGCCTGCAACAAGGACTTCAGTTGCGTGGAAGGTTTCTGCCCGAGCTTTGTCACCGTCCACGGCGGCACATTGCGCAAACCAAGCCTGCCCACTCAGGTCAGTGCCTTCGTGCAACTGCCGGAGCCTTCACTGCCGAGCCTGGACAAGCCTTTCAACATACTGCTGCCGGGTGTCGGTGGGACCGGCGTGACCACGGTGGGCGCGATGCTGGGCTATGCCGCCAATCTGGAGGGCAAGGGCTGCAGCGTGCTGGATCAGGCCGGGCTGGCGCAGAAATTCGGTCCGGTGGTCAGCCATATTCGCATTGCCGCAAGGCAGCAGGATCTGTTCGCCGTGCGCATTGCCGCCGGTGAGGCGCACTTGCTGCTGGGCTGCGATTTGCTGGTGGCAGCCGGGCCAGATGCCATCGCCAAACTGAATCCGACTTTTTCCCATGCTGTGGTCAACAGCCAGCAAACCCCGACTGCCGAGTTCACCCGTAATCCGGATGCCGAGTTTCCCGCAGAAGCGATGAAACAAACCATTCGCGATGCAGTGGGCGCTGAGAAAACCCACTTCATCGAGGCTACCGACCTGGCCACCCGGCTGCTGGGCGATACCATCGCCAGCAATCTGTTCATGCTCGGCTATGCCTTCCAGTTGGGTTTCATCCCGCTCAGCTCGGCGGCCATCGAGAAGGCCATTGAATTGAACGGCGTGGCGGTCAACCTCAACCAGCAAGCGTTCCTGTGGGGGCGTCGTGCGGCTCATGATCTGGCCGCAGTCAAATTGGCCGCCCATCCGGAAACTCAGGCAGCGCAGCCGCAAGTGTTGGACCAGGTGCAGCGGATCAAGGCGAATGTCGAGGCACTGACCGATTATCAGAGCGCAGCCTACGCCGAGCGTTATGTACGCCTGGTGGAAAAGGTCCGGCACACCGAAGCCAGGTTGTTCCCCGGCCAGCTCCCGGTGCTGACTGAAGCGGTAGCCTTCAACTACTTCAAGCTGCTGGCCTACAAGGACGAGTACGAAGTGGCGCGTCTGTACAGCAACGGCGATTTCACTCGGCAGCTACAGGCGCAGTTCGAAGGTGACTACCGGATCGAGTTCCATCTGGCACCGTCCTGGCTGGCTAAACGCGACAAACAGACAGACGTGCCCCGCAAGCGCAGCTTCGGCCCGTGGATGCTTGGTGCGTTTGGTGTGCTGGCCAGGTTCAAGTTCTTGCGCGGTACGGTGCTGGATCCGTTCGGTCGCAGCCTTGAGCGTCAGCAGGAGCGGGCGCTGATCGAGACCTACGTGACAGACATCGAGCTGATCCTGCTCAACCTCAATGCAGTCAATCGCCATACCGCCCTCGAACTGGCGCGCCTGCCGGAGAAGATTCGCGGCTATGGCCACGTCAAGGAAGCCGCCATGAAGGCCGCCAGCCTGCACGCAGAGCGTCTGCGCCACAGCCTGGTCACGGGGGAGGTGGAGTTGCCGAAGCTGTTTGAGGTGGCCGTTTGATCAGTTGAGGGCGCGCAGTAGTGGTGCCTTGCTTGCCCGCGATAGGGTTGTAGTCATTTAACTGACAAACCAGTGCGCCTGCATCGCGGGCAAGCACCGCTCCCACCCGTCCACAGTTTGCTGCCCAAGACGGGCACACTCCTGCAAAACGCAACACCTGATGCAGACAGAGCCAAAGAATTCGCGGGCAAATGATCCAAGCAACTGACGCGACAATTGGTATTAGCTACGGGACGCATTGAGGGAGCTCAATGCGTCTTCCAGCTGTTGGGCGCTGAAGGGTTTGGCGACGCAGTGTGTGTGCCCCCACGCCTCGGGAATGCCCAGGCGACCGTAACCGGAACAGAAGATAAACGGGATACCCCGCGCTGCAATAGCCTCGGCTATCGGAAACGAGGTGCCGCCGATGATATTGATGTCCAGAATCGCCAGGTCATAGTCGCCGCTGAGCGCGAACTGCAACCCGGCATCAAGCCTGCTGGCATGAAAGACCGTCAGGTAGCCCAGGTCTTCAAGCATGTCCTCGATCAGCATCGCCAGCAGGGTTTCGTCTTCGACGATGAACACCTGCACGGCTGCGTCTGGTACTTGCGACGCAGCATTCACAAGATGTTCTGCGTCGGTTCATGCCAGGGTATGAGCATGGAGCACAGCAGCCCGGACCTGGAAAATTGAACATCAGCTTTGCCATTGAGTTCGCGCTCGATGCTGCGCCGGATCATGCGAAACCCCACGCCTTGTTCCTTATCGCTGTCCACAGCGTCACTGCCGGTCTCCAGCCAGTCGATTCTCAGCGCGTGCGGGGACTCGTCGAGGCTCAGCGACGAGGTGATCGTCACATGCCCGTGGGGTTCGCGCAGGGCGCCATGTTGCAAAGCATTGGCCATCAGTTCGTGAAACACCATGGCCAGGGTCAAAGATATTCTTGGATCAAGGGCGACCGAGTCGCCCTTGAAGGTGACATTGGCTGAGCGTCCTTCAGGTCTGCGGATCAGCTCGACCAGCTCGATCAGTTCGGCAGACACCCACTCGGCCCGCGCCAGAGCATCATGGGCCTGGCTCAGCGCAAAGAGCCGGGCCTCGAAGCTTTTGCGGAACGTGTCCAGAGACTGTGTCGTCTTTGCCGTCAGCGAGGCCATGGCCTGGACCGTCGACAGGGTGTTCTTGACCCGGTGGTTAAGCTCATTGAGCAGCGCTGTTCGCGCCGCGCGGTCTTCCAGCTGTTGGCGTTCCAGCTTGGTGGCAATGGACTGCGCCAGGCGCTGCACGGTTCCACTTTGCTTGAGGAAGGTGGTTTCCTCGGACACATTAGGCCCCGCGTAGCCCGGCAGGCTGAAGGTGAACACGCTGCCATGCCCCGGCTCGCTGGTTGCCTGGAGCTGGCCGCCGTGCGCCGCCACGATGCCCTGGGCGATGTAGAGCCCCAGCCCACTGCCGCCCGGATTGCCTTCCTTGATCGACCAGTAGCGCTTGAAAATGTGCGGCAAATAGTCGGCCGCGATGCCGATCCCGGTGTCGCGAACATGGATCGACACATCGGGCCCGTTGGCGATCGCGTCAATGCTGATCCGGCCGCCCGCCGGGGTGAACTTGATGGCGTTGCCCACCAGATTCGAGAGCACCTGGAAGATACGCTCCGGATCGGCATTGACCATCAGCCCCGGAGCCGCCGAGCAATTGAATTCGATGTTCTTATCAGTCGTCAGGGTGACGAGCAGGCTGCAGACTTCCTCCAGAAAGCGCGGGACGCTCAGTGGGTGGCAGGACAGCTGATAGCGCCCGCCATCTATCTTGGCGGTATCAAGCAAGTCTTCAAGGAGGCTGTTCATCCGGGTCGTGGCTTTTTCGATGGTGCCCAGGGCCCGCTGGATGTGGCGGTTTTCAACGGTCGTGTCGCTGCTGGCCCATTTTTGCATCATGCCGCACTGCATGATGATGATCGACATGGGGTTGCGCAGGTCGTGGGAAACCACCGCCACCAGCTCGTCGCGCAGGCGAACGGCTTCCTGCTCGCGATGCACCTGGCGCTCCAGGTCATTTTCCAGCGCCGAGCGCCGCATGTCTTCGGCCGCATAGAGGTCGCCCCTGGACCACGGTTTGGCGATGCCGGTGACCTGCTCCTGCCACACATCGAAGGACTGCCGGGGGTGCAGGCGGTGACTGGCCGAGCCAATCGGGCCGGGACTCAGATGCTGCGCGGGGTTACCGCTCCAGTTCATGGTGGAGGTGAGCTGCGGACGAAACCACATCACCGCGTTGACCACAGGTTTGGGCAGGATGAACGCGATGACGCCGCTGGCGACATCACGAAACTCAGCGCTCGCGGGATTTTCCCGCTGCATCGAGTCAGTGTGATAAATACCCAGGCCCTGCAGGCCGACGCGCTGATGCTGTGACTTCTGATTCGACATGCCCACGTCGCGTATCCAGAGGTGCAGTGCGCTGACCTGCTCCTGGGTCGGGCAGGCACCAAACAGATGCACCCGATCCTCGATCAACACTGCAGCGCCTTGAGCCAGCGTCAGCGACTGCAGACGCTCGGGCTTGCTCGCCAGGCCGTCAAGAATGTCGTGGTCAGCACGGCTCATGGCCACCGCCAGTTCACCGAGCAGGCTGAGTTTGTCCTCGCGCTCGCGCTGGATCTGATTCGCGACGATGGCAACGATCCTGGCGGACAGCAGTTGGCCGATCAGCGCACAGGCGTCGCGGATTTCCCGGGAGACCAGCAGTTTTTCGGGATGGCCGCAGGCGATCAGGCCCCACAACTGGCCGTTGTCGAGCAGCGAGATGCTCATGGACGACCGAACACCCATGTTTTTCAGGTATTCGCAGTGCACCGGCGACACACTTCGCAGCGATGAGAACCCCAGGTCCAGGGCTTGCCCGGTGATCGGGCTGAGCAAAGGCACCAGTGGCACCGGCGTGTAGGTGGCATCCGGAATGACCCGGATCCAGTTCAGCCGATAAAGCTCTCTGGCTTGCGCGGGTATGTCCGAAGCCGGGAAGTTCAGGCCGCTGTAACTGGGCAGAGTGCCGGTCAATGCCTGAGCGACGACTTTGCCATGGCCCTCAGGTTCAAAGCGGTAAATCATCACCCGGTCGTAGCCCGTCAGTGCCTGGATTTCATGGACGCTGATATCAAAGAGCGTTTCCAGGGTTGCGGCCGCTTGCAGGTTGCGCATCACTCGGGTGATCAACCTCGACTGATCCTGAGGGGTGTCGACGAAAGGCTCCAGCTCAATGATCAGTGCGTCATCGTTTTGATGCAGCGAGGCGCTGTAGTAGGCGCCGCAGATCGTCAAACGGATCGGGTCGCTCTCCAGTCGATGGGGGCCGGTGCAGGCCTGGGCGATGAGCAATGACTGTTCCATGGGGAGCAGCGCTGACAGGGGTTGGCCCAGCAGCTCACTGCTGTCGAGTCCGAGTTCTCGGGCGCAGTTGGCGCTGACCTGATCAATACGCAGGGGCTGGCCACTGAGCACGAGCATTACGCCATGGGGCTGGATCGCTCCGGGGACGCGGATCGGCTCACTCGCACATTCGGCTAACGCAGCTTCAAGCTTTGTCGCAGGGCCCGCGGCCTGGGTGAAATCGGTCATGGCGCAATTCCGGTGATGTTTCAGTCGGAAACAGCCAGACGCTGCTCACGTTATACGCAGTGCATGCAGCAAGAAAATATGACGTTCAGAAAGGGCGATGCCATTCAAACGATGGCAAAGTGCGCGGCGCGAAATGCAGTGCGCAAAGTGAGGGTGCCGCTGTCGCGCCTGTGTGACGAGCTACCAGGCCACAGCGCTCAAGGCGCCCACCATAACAGGTGATGGGCGCGACAACGGTTCTTTATTCAAGCCCCTTTTGGGGCTTCTGGAGCAACGTCTGGTTTTCAGAGTCTTGTAGCGCCACAAGAACCGTTCCTTCACTGACCATCTCACCCTCACGACAGTGCACCGCAGTGATGACCCCGCATGTGCTGGCCCGCACGTTGTGTTCCATTTTCATGGCTTCGAGCACCACCAGTTGTGCGCCCGCTTCGACGTGTTGTCCGACCTCGACCAGCACCCGAACGATGCTGCCGTTCATGGGCGCGGTCAGCCCGCCCTGAGGCTTGTGGCTGGCGTCAGCGGCGGCAATCGGGTCGTGGCGGGTAACCGCGTGCAGATCACCCGCCCATTTCAGGTACAGCGTATCGCCATGACGAATGCTTGCAGGCGTGCTGAACGCGCCCTCGTGTCCAGTGAGGTGAACTCGTTGCTGCTGACCTGCGCAAGCCAGATAGATGTCGATTTCATTGGGCAGACCAAAGCGTAACCCGTTGCGCGACGACCACGGCGAATGCCGATCGTCACCTCGCGCGCTGCTGGCCTGGCTCTGCACAAACGCTGCGCCAGCCGCCTGCCAGAACTCGGCGGACAGTGCAGCGGGTGGCGGCAGCAATTGTGCATGGTGTCGCGGGATGAAGTCGGTATCCAGCTCTCCTGCGGCGAACCCAGGGTGGGCGATGATCCGGCGCAGGAACGCCAGGTTGGTTTTCACGCCGCCCACCAGGAACTCGTCGAGCATCGCCAACAGCCGCAGGCGTGCCTGCTCACGATTTTCGCCCCAGGCGATGAGTTTGCCGAGCATCGGGTCGTAAAACGGCGAAACACTGTCGCCTTGCGCGACGCCGCTGTCGACTCTGCGCCCAACCCCGGCGGCACTTTCGCGATAAACCTTCAGGGTCCCTGTGGCAGGCAGAAATTCGTTGTCAGGGTCTTCGGCGTACAGTCGCACTTCAATGGCGTGACCCCGCAGCGGCACCTGTGCCTGAGTCAGTGGCAACACTTCGCCTTGCGCCACGCGCAACTGCCATTCCACCAGATCCAGACCCGTGATGGCTTCCGTCACCGGATGCTCGACCTGTAAGCGGGTGTTCATTTCCATAAAGAAAAAATCGCCGCGGGCGTCGAGCAGAAACTCAACGGTCCCGGCACCCACATAACCAATGCTCTGCGCGGCACGGACTGCCGCTTCACCCATGGCGGCACGCAGTTGCGGGCTGAGGCCGGGGGCAGGGGCTTCCTCGACGACTTTCTGATGGCGGCGCTGGATCGAGCAATCACGCTCGTTGAGATAAACGCAGTGGCCGTGCTGATCGGCGAACACCTGGATTTCCACATGCCGAGGCTTGAGCAGGTATTTTTCCACCAGCATCTGAGCATTGCCAAACGAGGAGGCCGCCTCGCGCTGGGCCGAGGCTAATGCCTCGGCCATGTCAGCGGCGCGCTCGACGACTTTCATGCCTTTGCCGCCTCCACCTGCCGTGGCCTTGAGCAACACCGGGTAGCCGATGCGCTCGGCGGCGGTGCGAAAGGTCTCCGCGTCCTGAGCCTGACCGTGATACCCCGGAACCAGCGGCACCCCGGCCTGTTCCATGAGCGCCTTGGCGGCGGATTTGCTGCCCATCGCGTCAATCGCCGAGGCCGGCGGACCGAGGAAGATCAGCCCGGCGTTTTCCACCGCTCTGGCAAAGTCGGCGTTTTCCGACAGGAAGCCGTAGCCGGGATGAATCGCCTGGGCGCCGCTGATCTGTGCCGCTGCGATGATTTTGTCGATCTGCAGGTAGCTGTCTGCCGCCTTGCTGCCGCCCAAGTCAACGCGGACATCGGCTTCGCGGCTATGACGGGCGTTTTGATCAATGGCGCTGTGCACGGCGACCGTGGTCAGGCCCAGTGCTTTGGCAGTACGCATGATGCGGCAGGCAATTTCACCGCGATTGGCAACCAGCACGGTGGTGAGAACGGGCGAACTCATGAGCGGGACTCCTGGGCTGTTTGCCGCGTCCAGTTCGGTGCACGCTTATCGAGAAAGGCGCGCAGGCCTTCCTGGCCCTCGGCGCTGACCCGAAGGCGGGCAATGGCGTTCTCGCAGTCATGTCGCAGAGCCGGGCTAAGGACGCCGCTGCCGACTTCGCGCAGCAACTTCTTGCTGGCGCGCATGGCCTGTGGACTGTTGAGCAGCAGGTTATCTATCCAGTGCTGGAGCTGTTGCTCCAGTTCCGCAGCCGGATAGCATTCGGCAAGCAGGCCGACTTCGCGAGCCCGCAGGCCAGCAAAACGCTCGGCGGTCAGGGCATAACGGCGCGCAACGCGTTCGCCCATCGCCTGGACCACGAAGGGGCTGATCACCGCCGGGGCCAGGCCGATGCGCACCTCCGAAAGGCAGAACTGCGCCTCTTCGCTGCCGATGGCCATGTCGCAACAACTGACCAGCCCCAGCGCACCACCAAACGCGGCACCTTGAACCACCGCCAGGGTCGGAATACTCAGGCTGGCGAGGCTGTACATCAGTTCGGCCAATTGATGGGCGTCATCAAGGTTGCTTGTGTAGTCCAGATCAGCCGATTGCTGCATCCAGGCCAGATCAGCACCGGCACTGAAGTGCTTGCCACGACCGCGCAACAGCAGGAAGCGCACGTTGCTATCGGCTTGCAACTGGTTCAGCACGCTGATCAGTTCGGCAATCATCTGCCCGTTGAAGGCATTGTTTTTTTCCGGGCGGTTCAGCCACAGGGTGGCGAAGCCCCGAGGGTCATGAAGCAGTTCTACGTTCTGCAAGTCAGTCATGATCGTTCCTTGGATTACATGCGGAACAGGCCGAAGGTAGTCGGCTCGATAGGCGCGTTCAGCGCGGCAGAGAGGGCGAGGGCGAGGATGTCTCGGGTCTGCGCCGGGTCGATCACTCCGTCGTCCCACAGTCGGGCGCTGGAATAGTAGGGATGGCCCTGATGCTCGTATTGGTCGAGGATCGGCTGCTTGATCTGCGCCTGCTGCTCGGCACTGAAGGCTTCGCCGCTGCGTTCGGCCTGCTCGCGTTTGACCTGCACCAACACGCCCGCGGCCTGTTCGCCGCCCATCACGCCGATCCGCGCGTTGGGCCACATCCACAGGAAACGCGGGTCATAAGCCCGGCCACACATGCCGTAATTGCCGGCACCGAAGCTGCCACCAATGATCACCGTGAACTTA
Source organism: Pseudomonas viridiflava (assembly GCF_900601905.1). Classification (GTDB taxonomy): domain Bacteria; phylum Pseudomonadota; class Gammaproteobacteria; order Pseudomonadales; family Pseudomonadaceae; genus Aquipseudomonas. The sequence continues at coordinate 253,879 of NZ_UWFA01000416.1, read as the reverse complement.
GGCACCTTCGCGCAGGCCACCGCCGTGACCAGCTTGGCGCCGTGTTTGGCGATACCGCCCGCTTCGTACTTCTGGCCGACCATGAAACCGGTGATGTTTTGCAGGAACAGCAACGGAATGCCACGCTGACAGGCCAGCTCGATGAAGTGCGCGCCTTTTTGCGCCGCCTCGGCGAACAGGATGCCGTTGTTGGCCAGGATGGCGACGGGGTAGCCGTGCAGGCGGGCGAAGCCGCAGACCAGCGTGGTCCCGAACAGCGCCTTGAATTCGTCGAACAGCGAGCCATCCACCAGCCGTGCTATCACTTCGCGCACATCGAACGGTTGCTTGGCGTCCGCGGGGATTACGCCATACAGCTCCTCGGCGGCATACAGCGGGTTGACGGGCTCGACACTGTTGAGCTCGCCCTGTTTGCGCCAGTTAAGGTTGGCGATGCTGCGCCGCGCCAGTTCCAGGGCATGCTCGTCGTTGTCGGCGTAGTGGTCGGCCACCCCTGAGGTGCGGCAGTGCACATCGGCGCCGCCCAGCTCCTCGGCGCTGACCACTTCGCCGGTCGCGGCTTTGACCAAAGGCGGCCCGGCGAGAAAGATCGTTGCCTGCTGGCGCACCATGATCGCTTCGTCAGCCATGGCGGGCACATACGCGCCGCCTGCGGTGCACGAGCCCATGACCACAGCGATCTGCGGGATGCCCTGGGCGCTCATGTTGGCCTGGTTGAAGAAGATCCGGCCGAAGTGTTCACGATCCGGAAACACCTCGTCCTGGCGCGGCAGGTTGGCCCCGCCCGAGTCCACCAGATAAATACAAGGCAGGCGGTTCTGCTGGGCGATGGTTTGCGCGCGCAGGTGCTTCTTGACGGTCAGCGGGTAATACGAACCGCCTTTGACCGTCGCATCGTTGGCGATGATCATGCATTCCACGCCTTCGACCCGGCCGATACCGGCAATCACCCCGGCGGCGGGAACGTCCTCGTCGTACACGTCGAGGGCGGCCAATTGACCGATTTCCAGAAAGGGCGAGCCGCAATCGAGCAGACGATTGATGCGCTGGCGGGGCAGCAGCTTTCCTCGGGCGGTGTGTCGTTCCTGGGCTTTCGGGCCGCCGCCTTGCTGGACTTTGCCCAGCAGTGTGCGCAGGGCGGTGACCTGCGCCAGGAGGTTGTCGCTGTTGAGGGCGAATTCACTGGAGCGGGTGTTGATACGAGACTGAAGAATGGTCATGGCGACTCCGTATTGATCTTGCAGGTGCTGCCGAAGGCTGCGAAGGCGGACCGTCAGCTGCTCGGCGTGATTCGCAGCTTTCAGCAGCTCCTACAGGGTTGCGCGCGTCAAAGAGCTATTTCATTTCGACTCGTTGAACAGCTCACGCCCAATCAACATGCGGCGTATCTCGCTGGTTCCGGCACCGATCTCGTAGAGTTTTGCGTCGCGCAGCAGTCGCCCAGCTGGGAATTCATTGATGTAGCCATTTCCGCCAAGAATCTGGATTGTTTCCAAGGCCATCTGGGTGGCGCGCTCGGCGCTGTAAAGGATCACGCCCGCAGCGTCCTTGCGGGTGGTTTCGCCCCGTTCGCACGCCTGGGCGACGGCGTACAGGTAGGCACGGCTTGCGTTGAGCTGGGTGTACATGTCGGCGATCTTGCCCTGAATCAGCTGAAATTCGCCGATGCTCTGGCCGAATTGCTTGCGGTCATGGATGTAGGGCACCACCACATCCATGCACGCTTGCATGATCCCGGTCGGGCCACCGGAAAGAACGACGCGCTCGTAATCCAGGCCGCTCATCAGCACTTTCACGCCGCCATCCAGAGTCCCGAGCAGGTTTTCTTCAGGGACCTCGACGTCGTCGAAAAACAACTCGCAGGTGTTGGAGCCGCGCATGCCGAGCTTGTCGAACTTATTACCTCGGGAAAAGCCCTTCCAGTCTCGCTCGACGATAAACGCGCTGATGCCATGGGCACCTTTTTGCAGGTCGGTCTTGGCGTAGATCACATAGGTATTGGCATCCGGGCCGTTGGTGATCCAAGTCTTGCTGCCATTGAGAACAAAGCGATCGCCGCGCTTCTCGGCACGCAGCTTCATCGACACCACGTCAGAGCCAGCGTTGGGCTCGCTCATGGCCAGCGCCCCGACATGCTCCCCACTGATCAGGCGAGGCAAATACTGCGCCTTCTGCGCGGCAGTGCCGTTGCGGTTGATCTGGTTGACGCACAGATTCGAATGCGCACCGTAAGACAGCGCCACCGATGCCGACCCCCGACTGATCTCTTCCATGGCAACCACGTGGGCCAGGTAGCCAAGACCTGCGCCGCCATAATGTTCGTCAACGGTAATGCCCAACAGCCCCATATCTCCCAGCTTGCGCCACAGATCTGCCGGAAACAGATTGTCCCGGTCGATCTGCGCGGCGCGAGGAGCGATTTCAGCGGCCACGAAGGACTGAACCTGATCACGCAAAATATCAATCGTTTCGCCGAGAGCGAAATTGAGGCTGGGGTAACTCATGGGTAGCGTTCCTTGTTATTTTTGGAAGAGGCGCTATGACCTTTACGTCAACGTAAACCTGAGGTGGCCGGGATGTCAACCGGCGCTGGGCGGGGAGGTCCACTGCATCTGCATTTTGATGGTCGCAGGAAAGGCTTTAGCCGCGAGCAATATTCCGCCGCGAGAGGCCTAGCAGTCGGCAAATATTCAGCGGATTTACCAGCACCTTTGCGGTTCAGATCTGACGGTCTTGGAGGGCTTCGCGGCTAAAGCCGCTACGGTAGCGGGGAGGATCTGTAGAAAGCAGAAAGGGGAGCCTAAGCTCCCCCTCAAATTACTGCATGCTCTTTATTATTGTTGGGCGACCTGTTGTTGTTTTTAGCGGCCGTACCCTTGTTGCTGTTTTGAGCGATCCCCATTCGGGATCAAGAGCAAACGTATTTTTTTGAGCGCTGATGCTGCTTTTATCTCTGCCTTTACAACAGTGATCCAACCAGTGGGGTAGCTACCTGAAGGTAGTTTTGTTGTTCTCTGCCCGGTTGCGAGGCTCTCTGTCGAGGTCCTCCGAAAAGCTATCCACTCCAAAAAAATCTGTTAGCTGCGCCTCTGTCCGTGTTGTTCTTGTTATGTCAGAGCCGTACATGTTGTTTTTATTGGGTTACCGCATATTTTTTGTTTTTGTTGTACCAGAGATATAGCAGGAGCCGTGCCAGCTTTGGCAAAGCCATATAAATCAGTAGCTTGGGGGAATCACTCGGCTGAAAAAGGACGAACATTCGTCAGCATTTGTTTCCGTGTTACCCGTTTTTCCCCAATCGCCGGAGCAGGGTAACACTCTGTGACAACATGTCGCACCTGCGACCCGTTGTTTATCCGACCAGACGCGCCGTCGCCACTCGTGAGCCATTCGGTCGTCCCAGCACTCCGGAAATTCGATGACCTGCGCGAATCAGCAGCTCAAGGTCGACACCCGTTTCGATCCCCAACCCTTGCATCATATACAGCACGTCTTCGCTGGCCACGTTACCGCTGGCACCTTGGGCGTAGGGGCAACCACCGAGGCCAGCCACCGAGCTGTCGAATACCTCGATGCCTTCCAGCAGGCTGGCGTAGATATTGGCCAGCGCCTGGCCATAAGTATCATGGAAATGCCCGGCTATTTTGCCTCGGGGAATCTGCGCGGCGACCACCTCAATCAATGTGCGGGTCGCGCCCGGTGTACCGACGCCAATGGTGTCACCCAGAGAGACTTCATAGCAGCCCATGGCGATCAGCTCGTTGGCCACAGCCGCGACCTGTTGCGGGGCAATCTGCCCGTCGTAAGGGCAGCCCAGCACGCAGGACACATAGCCGCGCACTTGAATCCCGTGCAGTCGCGCGGCCTGCATGATCGGCGCGAAGCGTTCAAGACTTTCGTTGATCGAGCAATTGATGTTGCGTTGCGAGAACGATTCCGAGGCCGCTGCGAAGACTGCGACTTCCTTGATGCCTGCGGCGAGGGCATCTTCGAAACCTCGCAGATTGGGAGTCAGCGCGGTATAGGTAACGCCGTCGCGACGTTGCATCTGGGCAATCACTTCAGCCGAACCTACCATCTGGGGTACCCATTTGGGCGACACGAAGCTGCCGACTTCGATATGGCTCAGCCCGGCGCTGGACAGGTCATCCACCAGCTGCACTTTGTCAGAGGTGCTGATCAATTCAGCCTCGTTCTGCAGGCCATCCCTGGGCCCGACCTCGACCAGACGCACTTTTTTGGGTATATGCATCGCTGACTCCTTTCTCGAATGATTCGAGGTTCAGTCCATAACCTGCTGGTTTTCAGTGTTTTTATGCAGGGCCAGCTTGCAGCGTTCTTCGGCGGTATCCAGTTCGATCTGCATCTGCCGAATATCCAGCATCTGTTGCTCCAGTTGCGCCCGGCGTTCGCTGATCTTGCCCAGCATGGTGCTCAGCTGTTTATGATTTTCGCCGCCGGGCTCATACAGCTCGATGAGTTCGCGGCATTCGGCGAGGGAGAAACCAATACGCTTGCCGCGCAGAATCAGTTTCAAGGTGACTTTGTCCCGGCTCGAATAGATACGCTCAAGGCCCCGTCTTTCCGGCGCCAACATGCCTTGTTCTTCATAAAAGCGGATGGTGCGGGTGGTGATATCCAGCTCGCGAGCGAGATCGGAAATGCTGTAGGTCTGGCTGATCATGGACAGGCTCGACGGCGATGCGAAAGACTAAACCTAAGGCGTCCTTTACGTAAACGTCAAGCCTAACGTCAGCATAAACATCGCACCCGTAGGAGCGGCTTCAGCCGCGAGGAGCCGGAACAATCAATGCAGGTTTTTTCCACTGCAAATATCGCTCGCGGCTAAAGCCGCTCCTACGGAAAGGGATCACTCAATAAAACTTAGGGTTGTATGGTGAAATTCAGGCGGTTTCTAGCTTTGACTCTTGCGCCGTCACCTGCTGACACAGCTCGATCATCTGCTCGCGCATCCACCGGTTTGCCGGGTCCTGGTCCGTGCTCTCGTGCCAGTACAGGTGGGTTTCCACCGACGGCACATCGTGAACCGGCAACGGGAAATAGCGCAGCTCATGGCGTTTGGCGAAGCGCTCGGGGACGGTCATGACCATGTCGGATTGTTGCAACACCTGCGAGGCCATCAGGTAATGCTGCGAGCGCAGGGCGATCTTGCGCTGGATGCCCATCTTGCCCAGAGCGAGGTCCACATAGCCCAGCCCACTGCGGCGGCTGGAAATATGGATGTGGGTCAGGCCCAGGTAATCCTCGAGTTTAAAGACCTCTCGGCTTGCCAGCGGATGGCCTTTGCGCATGGCGCACACGTATTTGTCCTCCATGAGTTTGACGTGGCGCACTTGGGGGTCAGTGTTGAGCGGCGCATCCACGGCAAAGTCCAGCCGACCGGCCGCCAGTTCCTTGGTGGTTTCCCGGCGTTTGGACAGGAAGCTCTCAATGGTGACATTTGGTGCCTGACGCTTCAGGCGCTGGAACAGCGGGGGCAGAATCACGGCTTCAGTCAGGTCCGTCATGCTGATCCGGTAATTCTTGTTGGCCTGCAGCGGGTTGAAGATGCGGCTTTCCTGAACAGATACGCGCAGCAGCGACAATGCGTTGCGCACCGGGCCAATGATGTTTTGTGCCATGGGCGTGGGCACCATGCCTTGGGCAGTACGCACGAACAGCGGGTCGTTGAAGGTTTCGCGCAACCGGGCCAGGGCATTGGACACGGCGGGCTGCGTGATGCCCACGATCTGACCGGCGCGGGTGAGGTTGGCTTCGGTATAGATCGCGTCGAAGACAATGAATAGGTTGAGATCGACCTTGCTCAGGTTCATGCCGTGCCCCTTTTTACTGTTTTTGTTGTGCCGCTCTCGTGCCGGAGCGTGTGCCGATCATATATCGGTTATGAATGTTTATACACGCCGAGAATAGATTAGATAAATGTTGCCGGCGGGCCTAGCATCCTCGCATGACCTATCAAACCTCATTCAGAAGGTAGCCCCAGATGGATTTTGCTTACTCTGCGAAGGTTCAGGAACTGCGCGAGCGTGTCACCGCGTTCTTGGACACTTATGTGTACCCGGCTGAGCCGGTATTCGAGCGTCAGGTGGCCGAGGGTGATCGATGGCAGCCTACCGCGATCATGGAAGAGCTCAAGGCTAAAGCCAAAGCCGAAGGGCTGTGGAATCTGTTTCTACCCGACTCCGAATCCGGCGCTGGTCTGACCAACCTTGAGTACGCACCGCTGGCAGAAATCATGGGCCGCTCGCTGCTGGGCCCGGAGCCTTTCAACTGCTCGGCGCCGGACACCGGCAATATGGAAGTGCTGGTGCGCTATGCCAATGACGAGCAGAAGCAACGCTGGCTAGAGCCGTTGCTGCGCGGCGAGATACGCTCCGCGTTTGCCATGACCGAGCCGGACGTGGCGTCGTCCGACGCCACCAACATGGCCGCGCGTGCCGAGCGTCAAGGTGATGAATGGGTGATCAATGGGCGCAAATGGTGGACCTCCGGTGCCTGTGACCCGCGCTGCAAGATTCTGATTTTCATGGGCCTGAGCGATCCGGACGGACCTCGCCATCAACAGCATTCAATGATCCTGGTGCCGACCGATACGCCCGGTTTGAAAATCGTCCGTCCGCTGCCCGTGTTCGGTTACGACGATGCGCCTCATGGGCATGCCGAAGTGCTGTTCGAAAACGTACGGGTGCCTTATGAAAACGTGTTGCTGGGGGAAGGGCGGGGCTTTGAAATTGCCCAGGGTCGCCTCGGCCCCGGCCGCATTCACCACTGTATGCGTTCCATCGGGATGGCCGAGCGCGCCCTGGAATTGATGTGCAAGCGTGCCGTGAGCCGTGAGGCGTTCGGGCGACCGCTGGCGCGGCTGGGGGGCAATGTCGACAAGATTGCCGACTCGCGCATGGAGATCGACATGGCGAGGCTGCTGACCCTCAAAGCCGCTTACATGATGGATACGGTGGGTAACAAAGTCGCGAAAAGCGAAATCGCTCAGATCAAGGTCGTAGCGCCGAACGTGGCATTGCGAGTGATCGATCGGGCGATCCAGATACACGGTGGCGCAGGCGTATCCAACGATTTCCCGTTGGCTTACATGTATGCCATGCAGCGCACCCTGCGCCTGGCCGACGGCCCGGATGAAGTACACCGGGCCGCGATTGGCAAGTTCGAGATCGGCAAGTATGTGCCCAAGGACATGTTGCGGGGTTGAAGCAGACTGTTGAACTGAAACCCGCTCTCACAGGGTTGCGCGAGCTCAAGTCTTGCACCTGTGGGAGCAGTGCTTGCCCGCGATAAGGCAGGATGCGATTCACCTTTCATCGCTGTGCTCTTATCGCGGGCAAGCCTCGCTCCCACAGGGGGTGAACTCGCCAGCTTTCCTATTCGTCATACCCCAGATTCGGCGCCAGCCAGCGCTCGGTCACGCTCAGTTCCTGGCCCTTGCGCGCGGTGTAGCTTTCGACCTGATCCTTGTCGACCTTACCCACGGCGAAGTACTGGGCTTGCGGATGCGCGAAGTACCAGCCGCTGACAGCGGCTGCCGGGAACATCGCATAGTGCTCGGTGAGGAACACGCCGCTTTTGCCGGGCTCTCCATTGGGCATCGGGTCCAGCAGTTCGAACAGGGTGCCTTTTTCCGTGTGGTCCGGGCAGGCCGGGTAGCCTGGAGCAGGGCGGATCCCGACGTATTGCTCTTTGATGAGCTCGTCGTTGCCCAACTGCTCATCCTTGGCGTAACCCCAATACTCTTTACGCACCTGCTGGTGCAGCCACTCGGCGCAGGCTTCGGCCAGGCGGTCAGCCAGAGCCTTGACCATGATCGCGTTGTAATCATCGCCAGCGTCCTGATAGGCCTTGGACACTTCCTCTGCACCAATACCCGCGGTGGTGATAAAGCCACCCACATAGTCCGTCACGCCGCTGTCTTTGGGCGCAACAAAGTCCGCCAGGGAGAAGTTCGGTTTGCCGTCGGTCTTGATGATCTGCTGACGCAGATGATGCAGCTTGGCCAATGGCTGGCCGTCATCGCCATAGACTTCCAGGTCGTCGTTGTCGATCTGGTTGGCGGGCCAGAAGCCGAATACCGCACGGGCGCTGATCATCTTTTCGTCGATCAGTTTGCGCAAGAGCTGTTGAGCATCGGCAAACAGTGAGGTAGCGGCTTCGCCGACCACTTCATCGGTGAGGATGCGCGGGTATTTGCCCGCCAGATCCCAGGAAATAAAGAACGGCGTCCAGTCGATGTATTCGGCCAGTACGTCGAGATCGATGTTTTCCAGCACCCTGGCACCGGTGAACGTTGGCTTTACCGGGGTGTATCCGGCCCAGTCGAACTGCGGTTTCTTGGCCACTGCCGCGCCGTAGCTCAAACGCTCGGTTCGCGCGCTGCGCGCCGAGGTGCGCTCGCGGACTTCGATGTATTCCAGGCGGGTTTTCTCGATGAACGCCGGTTTCAGCTCTTTGGACAGTAGTTGCGTTGCCACACCCACAGCACGGGAAGCATCGGTGACGTAGATCACCGCATCGTTGCTGTACTTGGGCTCGATCTTCACGGCGGTGTGCGCCTTGGAGGTGGTCGCGCCACCGATCATCAGGGGCAGGTGGAAGTCCTGCCGCTGCATTTCCCGGGCGACATGGACCATTTCATCCAGTGACGGGGTGATCAGGCCGGAGAGGCCAATGATGTCGCACTTCTGTTCTCTGGCCACCTGCAGGATCTTTTCCGCAGGCACCATCACGCCCAGGTCGACGATGTCATAGCCGTTGCAACCCAGCACCACGCCAACGATGTTCTTGCCGATGTCGTGCACGTCACCCTTGACCGTGGCCATCAGGATCTTGCCTTTGGCTTCGGGCTTGTCGCCTTTTTCCAGCTCGATGAACGGGATCAGGTGGGCCACGGCCTGCTTCATCACTCGCGCGGACTTGACCACTTGCGGGAGGAACATTTTGCCCGAGCCGAACAGGTCACCGACGATGTTCATGCCGGACATCAGCGGGCCTTCGATCACTTCGATCGGGCGCGCGAAGGACTGCCGGGATTCTTCGGTGTCTTCGACAATGTGCGTAGTGATGCCTTTGACCAGCGCGTGCTCCAGACGCTTGTTCACCGGCCAGCCACGCCATTCTTCGGTTTCGGCTTCCTTGACGCTCCCATCACCCTTGAACTTGTCGGCAATCGCCAGCAAGGCATCGGTGCCTTCCGGGTTGCGATTGAGCACCACGTCCTCGACGCAGTCACGCAGCTCGGCGGGGATCTGGTCGTAGATTTCCAGCTGCCCTGCGTTGACGATACCCATGCTCAGGCCGTTGCGGATAGCATGCAGCAGGAACACCGAGTGGATCGCCTCGCGCACCGGATTGTTGCCGCGGAACGAGAACGACACGTTGGACACGCCACCCGAGGTCAGGGCGTAGGGCAGTTCATCGCGGATGTAGGCGCAGGCGTTGATGAAGTCGACGGCGTAGTTGTTGTGTTCTTCGATGCCGGTGGCGATGGCAAAGATGTTCGGGTCAAAGATGATGTCTTCCGGGGGGAAGCCCACGTCGTTGACCAGAATGTCGTAGGAGCGCTTGCAGATTTCTTTTTTGCGCGCTTCGGTGTCGGCCTGGCCCGCTTCATCGAAGGCCATCACCACCACGGCCGCGCCATATCGCTTGCACAATTTGGCGTGATGAATGAACTGCTCGACGCCTTCCTTCATGCTGATCGAATTGACGATGCCCTTGCCCTGAATGCATTTGAGGCCCGCTTCGATGACTTCCCATTTCGAGGAGTCGATCATGATCGGCACGCGGGAGATGTCCGGCTCGCCCGCAATCAGGTTGAGGAAGGTCACCATGGCCTTCTTCGAGTCGAGCATGCCCTCGTCCATGTTGATATCGATCACCTGGGCACCGGCTTCGACCTGCTGCAGGGCGACTTCCAGGGCTTCGGTGTAGTTGTCTTCACGGATAAGACGGGCAAAACGCGCGGAACCGGTGATGTTGGTGCGCTCGCCGACATTGACGAACAGCGACTGGCGGTCAATGGTGAACGGCTCAAGGCCGGACAGACGACAGGCCTTCGGGATATCCGGAATCTGTCGTGGGGCGTAACCGGCAACGGCTTCGGCAATCGCCTTGATGTGCCCCGGCGTGGTGCCGCAGCAGCCGCCGACAATGTTCAGGAACCCGCTCTGGGCGAATTCTTCGATGATTTTCGCGGTTTCGCTCGGCAGCTCGTCGTACTCACCGAATTCGTTGGGCAAGCCAGCGTTCGGGTGCGCGGAAACGTAAGTGCTGGCCTTGTTCGACAGCTCCTGCAGGTAGGGGCGCAGGTCGCTGGCGCCCAAGGCGCAGTTCAGCCCCACGGAAATCGGCTTGGCGTGGCTGATGGAGTTCCAGAAGGCTTCCGTGGTCTGCCCGGACAGGGTGCGGCCCGAGGCATCGGTGATGGTCCCGGAGATCATGATCGGCAATTCGAAGCCGATCTCTTCGAACACGCCTTGCACGGCAAAGATCGCTGCCTTGGCGTTCAGGGTGTCGAAAATGGTCTCGATCAGGATCAGGTCTGCGCCACCCTCGATCAGACCGCGAGTCGCCTCGGTGTAGTTTTCCACCAGCTCATCAAAGGTGACGTTGCGGTAGCCAGGATTATTGACGTCCGGCGACAGCGAGCAGGTCCGGCTGGTCGGGCCCAGCACCCCGGCGACGAAGCGCGGCTTGTCCGGGGTTTCCAGGGTTTTCGCATCGGCAACCTTGCGTGCGAGGCGGGCGCCTTCCACGTTCAGCTCGTAGACGATCTCTTCCATGCCGTAGTCGGCCTGGGAAACCTGAGTGGCGTTGAAGGTGTTGGTTTCGAGAATGTCCGCGCCAGCATCCAGATAAGCCTTCTCGATAGCGCCGATCACGTCCGGACGGGTCAGGATCAACAGATCGTTGTTGCCCTTGACGTCGCTTGGCCAGTCGGCGAAGCGCTTGCCCCGATAATCAGCTTCTTCAAGGCGGTAGCTCTGGATCATGGTGCCCATGCCGCCGTCGAGAATCAGGATTCTCTGCTGGAGTGCTTGCTGGAGAGCATGGAGACGGGCGCTGCGATCAGACATAGGGCTACCTGGACAAGGTCGATACACGAAGGCCGAAATGATAACAAACCCGAACACTTTTGGTGTTGATTAGACTTTGCTATGAATCTGGCTCATGTTGCACAGTGCCAGTATTCGTAGAGTTGACCTGCTGCCCGCAATCGAAAGGGAACTGTGGGACCGGCGTTAGCCGGGAAGGCGGTATTTCTGAGGACTGCTAATCATTGACCGTTCCGGCCTATTCCCGGCTGAAGCCGGTCCCACGGTATCGCCAATACTGGCTTCTTCGCGAGCAGGCTTGCTCCCACTGAGAGAGCCCGAGGATCTTCACAACCCACGCCAGACATGGCCTGCAGCCATCTACCGTTGACCGGAAAACAGAGGTTTCTCATGACCTTTTTAGAATAAAGGCGGTCCGACGCCCTGAGTGTTCAGGTTGCCCACACTCAGGTGGCCGACCTGAATGGTTGTTCAAAGGCCAAGAGGTTTGTGATGTTGATTTCGGTTCAAGCCCTGCGGGCACTCGCCGCGTGGGTTGTTGTGTGTCACCACTTCATGCAGATTTTTTTCAACTTTCACGCCTCTGGACCTATTGGCGATTTTTTCGTCACCAAGGGCGCGGTGGGCGTCGATATCTTCTTCGTTATCAGTGGCCTGGTGATCTTCCTGTCGACCCAGAACAGCGAAATGCCCGCCGGGCGCTTCATGCTCAACCGGATCATCCGGATTGTCCCCGCGTACTGGTTCTACACGGCCGCCATGGGCCTGCTGTTGCTGGTGGCCGCGCCGCTGTTGCCGCATCAGGTGATCAACTGGCAGACCTTCATGCTCTCGCTGTTCTTCATTCCAGCGGAAAACCCCGGTGGGTATGGCCTGTACCCGACCCTGAACGTGGGGTGGACGCTGAACTACGAGATGTTCTTCTATTTATTGTTCTCCACGGTGTTCCTGTTCAAGCAACGCCATCGGCCGTTGATCGTCGCCGCTGCGTTGTTTGCCGTGTGCGAAGTGCTGGCGCGCTCGGGGCTGATCAGCCGCTTTTACGGCAATGACATCATCTACGAATTCCTGCTGGGTATCGGCATCGGCATCATCTATCGCAGGGGCTGGATCAAAGAGGGCTTCTGGCTACCGTTATTGGGCGTAGCCATCGGTCTGGTGGTCATTTATCACCTCTCGGCCGACCATCAGCGCCTGCTCACCTGGGGGCTGCCGAGTGCGCTGATCGTGCTCTCGTGCATCGCCATGGAGCCGGTCTTCCGCGGCAACCGGCTGCTTAAAGTGCTGGGCGATTGTTCATACTCGGTGTATTTACTGCACGTCCTGGTGCTGTATGGCGGCTGGTTGGCTTCCAAACATTACAACCTCAATCCATACGTGGTGTTCGCCATCTGTGTGCCGGTGATCGCGCTCGGCGCATGGCTCAGTTACGAGTGGATCGAGAAGAGCCTGTATCACCGGATGAAGGGCTGGCTGGACAAGCGTCGGGCTGAAAATGCGTCTCGGGTGCTTTCCTGACAAAAATACTAGGACTTTGTAGGATGCATTCGATTGGCGTAAACTGCCCGCACGTCTGCGAGGAATTTTCATGACCGCTATCACTATTACCGATGCTGCCCACGACTACCTGGCTGATCTGCTGGAAAAGCAGAACGCCCCGGGCATCGGCATCCGCGTGTTTATCACCCAACCTGGTACTCAATACGCCGAGACTTGCATTGCCTATTGCAAGCCGGGCGAAGAAAAGCCTGACGACAAAGCGATCGGCCTGAAGAGCTTCACGGCCTGGATCGACGGTTTCAGCGAGGCTTTTCTGGATGATGCCGTTGTCGACTACGCCACTGACCGCATGGGCGGTCAACTGACCATCAAGGCGCCAAACGCCAAAGTACCGATGGTCAACGCCGACAGCCCGATCAACGAGCGCATCAACTACTACCTGCAAACTGAAATCAACCCTGGTCTTGCCAGCCATGGCGGGCAGGTCACGCTGATCGACGTGATCGAAGAGGAGTCGCAGAACATTGCGGTTCTGCAGTTCGGTGGCGGTTGTCAGGGTTGCGGTCAGGCCGACGTCACCTTGCGTGAAGGCATCGAGCGCACCTTGCTCGAACGCATTCCGGAGCTGACCGGCGTGCGTGACGTGACCGACCACACCCAGAAAGAGCATGCTTATTACTAAGCCTGTTTCTGGCTGGATCAAAAACCCCGACCTGTTCGGGGTTTTTTGTGGGTGTTGATTATTTTTGGAACAAGGGGATTTCAAATTCGCGCGACGGTCGTGGGCAACCCCGAATCTCCCACAGGTTCGGGATCTGCCTAGGGTCTGTAGAGGTGGGCATGCCCAGCCCGATACAGCGAAGACTCACTGAATGCATCGCTGGCCAACACCCGGCCGACCAGAATCAGCGCGGTGCGGCGAAAACCCTTGTCTGCCACCTTCGCTTCGATATCGGCCAAGGTCCCCACCACCCAGTCCTGATCTGGCCAACTGGCGCGATGGACCACGGCAATCGGGCAATCAGCGCCATAGTGTGGGGTCAGTTCCGCGACGATTTTCGGCAAGTTGTTCACCCCCAGATGAATCGCCATGGTCGCCTTGTGCTGCGCCAGGTCCGCCAGGGATTCGCCTTCGGGCATTGATGTCTTGTCGGCGTAACGGGTCAGGATCACGCTCTGGGAAATATCCGGCAGCGTCAGCTCGGTTTCCAGCAGCGCGGCGCAAGCCGCGGTGGCCGTTACGCCCGGAATGATTTCAAACGGGATGCCGAGCTCACGCAAGTGCCGGATCTGTTCGCCGATGGCGCCGTACAGGCCTGGATCCCCTGAGTGAACGCGAGCCACATCCTGGCCCTGTTCATGAGCGGATTTCATCAGGGTGATGATCTGTTCCAGGTGCAACTCTGCGCTGTTACTCACCTGCACCGCTTGATGGCCCTCAAGCACGGCCATCGGTACCAGAGAACCTGCGTAGATAATGACCGGGCAGCTGCGGATCAGACGCTGCCCTTTGACCGTGATCAGTTCTGGGTCGCCGGGGCCTGCGCCGATGAAAAAAACCGTCATGGGTGCTCCAGATGCAAAGGGGGCAAAGGCAGGGATTATCAGTCAATCGGAGTGCTGATAGCCAAGGCGAATGTGGCCTGAGCGCTTTTTTGTCGGGTAATCAGTAAGTGCGGCGGGCCTGTTTCGGCGGCCAGGGCCAGTGCAGCGCTTTCCGCTACGCCATAGCAACCGCTGTGCTTGAACGCCAGTAACGAGTGATGGCTTAGCTGCGCCTGGTATGCAGCCAACTGCCCGGCGCTGAAAAAGCGCAAGGGCAGGGCCAGTTCCGCGGCCAATTGCAGCAGGCCAGGCTCGTCAGCTTTCATATCAATAGAGGCGAGGGCGCTGATGTCTTCAAGGCCCAATCCCTTCTCGCGCAGGCTATGGCTGATCAGCTCTCGCAATGCCTGCGCAGTGCAGCCGCGCTGACAGCCAAGGCCGACGACTCGCGTCGGCCTGATGGTCTCAAGCCTGATCAAGGTCAGGATTATGTCGGCGGAACAACCAGGCGCTAATCACCCCGAGCGCAATCCAGAACAACGCATTGGTCAGCAGCGAAGCGATCTTGAACTGCGCCGCCAGGGCTTCAGGTGCCAGGCTTTCGTGGACTGGCGGTTGTGGAGCGCCGATCACATGGGGCACCACCAGGATGGCCACGCCCAGCACTTTGAGCAGCCAGTGCTGGCCAAACACGATCAAGGCCAGCGCCACCGCCGTGGAAGCTGCCGTACCGATCCACCAGGTCTGCCGTTGGGTCAGATCCGCCGCCGCAGTCCCCGGCAATTCGGGCGGCAGGCCCAGCGTTGGAGCCAGGGTGAACACGACGAAACCGGCCAGCCCCCAGAACACGCCTTGCGAGGTTTTGCCCGGTGCGCGCAGGGTGTAGAGCGCTGCCAGCATCAGGGCAAAACCCACGGCGACCACCAGATTGCCGCCGGCGGTCGACACAATGCGCTGCCAGCCATCTTCTGGCGACCAGGCTTCTTCATTGTGTACATGCCCGGCAGGTGCGGCTTCGCCATTGGAGTGCTCATGGACCTGTTCAACTGGAGCGTTTTCATAGGTCTCAGCTTGCAGAATCAGAGGTGCAACCCAGAAGCTTTGCAGCAGGGTCAACAGCAAGGCGGCGAGCAGGCCCGTGAAGCCTGCGGTTTGAGCGATTCGCTTGAACATGGCTTCAAAATCTCAATGGCAAGGAAAGGCAGCACTGTGACGGGTGTCGTGAGCGGCGTTGTGCACGGCATCGATGTGCGAAAAACCGGCGAAGTAGACCAGGCACGCGCCCAGGATCGCAGCGCTGATGGCGGCGGTCAGGCGTTCGCTCTTGGTGGCAGTGCGGGTGGCGGTGCGGCTGGAAGCGTGGCGGGTGGCGCTGATCGACATGGCATTTCCCTCTTGAATGTCGGCAAGTGGGCAGCGCATGAAAAGCCCGCTGACAGAAGTCAGCAGGGTTCAACAGCGCCCGCCCACCGCGGGTTTAGTCATAAATGTCTGTCGGGCCGGTCTCCGGGCTTGCGAGGGGCGGAACGCATCACGTTCGACCTGCAAGAGTCGCCTTCCCATGCCGTTGATCGGCACAGTGGCTGTGACTCTCCACTCGCTTACCGTTGCGGGGGCAGCGCCGGACTTGCACAAGCTCAAGGCCTGTACGCACCGGTTTCCCGTTTCACCCTGTGAAGGGCACCCGTAACAAGGCGTGTAGGAGAGCATGGCGTCGTGCAGAACGTCAATCGGTTGATTGACCTGCCAGCAGCCACTGCGTAGCCTTGCCGGTTCGAGGTTCTCCGGCCATTCACCTGGCATGGAGCTAAGAAGGGAACGCGGACATGCCGCGGCTGCCCCCGCAACTGTAAGCGGTCATGATCGTTGCACAGCCACTGCCATGCGCGGGAAGGCGCAACGATGACTCCCGGGGATTTTCACGGGAGCGCCGCAAGCCAGGAGACCTGCCTCGATCCGGGCCTTGTGCCCGACGAATTCTCACTACAACCGGGCGGGGTGATCCGGTGGCGAATCCAGCCTTGCGCCAGCGCTCAGGGTTTTCGTCCCGTTTGCCCGCCGCATTGCCAAAGGGCATCCGATGAAAACACTGGCCAAGCTTCCCGTCACCATCGTTACCGGCTTCCTCGGCTCGGGCAAAACCACCTTGCTGCGGCATATGCTCGACAATGCTGAAGGCCGCCGCATCGCGGTGATCGTCAATGAGTTCGGCGAGCTGGGCATCGACGGCGAAATCCTCAAGCAATGCACCATCGGCTGCAGCGAAGAAGAAGCCATCGGTCGCGTCTACGAGCTGGCCAACGGCTGCCTGTGCTGCACGGTGCAGGAGGAATTTTTCCCTGTGATGCGCGAGCTGGTTGCCCGGCGTGGCGACCTGGACCATATCCTCATCGAAACCTCGGGCCTGGCGTTGCCAAAGCCTCTGGTGCAAGCCTTCCAGTGGCCGGAAATCCGCAACGCCTGCACGGTTGATGCGGTGATTACGGTGGTCGACAGCCCGGCGGTATTGGCCGGCACCTTTGCTGCGTTCCCTGATCAGGTCGACGCCCAGCGCAAACTTGACCCGAATCTGGACCACGAATCGCCGCTGCACGAGTTATTCGCCGATCAACTGGCCAGCGCCGACCTGGTGATTCTCAACAAGGCCGACATGATGGATGCCGCAGGCCTGGCCGCGGTGCGTGCCGAGGTCTCGGAAGAGTTGCCAGCGGCGGTCAAAGTCATCGAAGCCAGCAGCGGTCGACTCCCAATCAGCGTTTTGCTGGGCCTGGGCGCTGAATCCGAACAGCACATCGACAGCCGCAAGACTCATCACGATCATCACGAAGGTGATGACCATGACGACCACGATCATGACGCCTTTGATTCGATCTCGATCAAACTGCCGCAGGCCGATGAAAGCCTGCTGCTCGACGCCCTGACGCAACTGGTGGTGCAGCACGGCATCCTGCGGGTCAAAGGCTTCGCCGCGATTCCTGGCAAACCCATGCGTTTGCTGATCCAGGGTGTGGGCACGCGATTCGACAAACATTTCGACCGCGCCTGGAGTCAGGGCGAAGAACGCGCGACGAATCTGGTGTTGATCGGCCAGAAGCTGGATGCCGCCGCGCTTGAAAGCCAGCTGCGCGCTGCGCTCGTCGGCTGACCCATGCATCTACTGAGAACCCAGCCCGGTGGCTTTGTCCCGGACGACAGCATTGCCGATCTTGGCCAGACACCTGCCGAGCTGGTGATTCTCTGTAGCGGAGATTCAAGTCTGGCGCTGCTGGCCGAGGCCGCGCAGCAGTTGCCGGATGACTACCCGAGCCTGCGTCTGGCCAACCCGATGCAGGTGCAGAATCACTCTTCGGTCGACTTGTACGTCGAAGACGTTCTGCAGCACGCCAAAGTCATCCTGATTTCGCTGCATGGCGGGGTCGGTTACTGGCGCTATGGTGTGGAACGGCTGCAGGAACTGGCAGCCAAAGGCGTCCAGGTGATCATGGTCGCCGGTTGTGACAACCACGATCCCGACCTGCTGGAGCGCAGCACAGCGCCCGCCGAGGATTGCCACAGGCTTTGGCAGTTCCTGCGCCAGGGCGGCATGCATAACGCTCTGGATTTTTATCGTTGCCTGGCCAACCGCATGCTCGGCCGTGATTACCCGTGGTCCGAACCGCAGCCTTTGCCGCGTACCGCTGTTTACCATCCGCAAGGGGTCAGTGCCGACCCTGGGGTTTGGCAGGCCCGGTGGACAGTGGATCAGCCGGTCGCGGCGCTGCTGTTCTATCGCTCGCATTTGCAGGCCGCCAATACCGCGTTCATCGATGAGTTCTGCACGCGCTTGCAGGCCCAAGGCCTGAACCCACTGCCCATCGCAGTGGCCAGTCTCAAGGAGGCCGGTTGTCTAAAGGTCGTGGAGGACTGGCTGGATGAGGCGGGTGTCGAGCTGATCATCAACACCACCGGTTTTGCCCAGTCCAGCCCGGAAGCGCCGCATGTGCGTCCTTTCCGGCGCAATGTTCCGGTCATTCAAGCCATCTGTGCCCAGGACAACGAACCTGGCTGGCGTGCCAGTGAGCAAGGCCTCGGCGCGCGGGACCTGGCGATGCATATCGCCTTGCCGGAGCTGGACGGGCGGATTATCAGCCGGCCGGTCAGCTTCAAGGATCTGGCCTGGCACAGTGAGCGCAGTCAATCGGATGTAGTCTGCTACCGAGCTCAACCCGAACGCATGGATTTCGTCGCCGAATTGGCCCGGCGCTGGATTTTGCTGGGCCGTCTGGAAAATGCCGACAAGCGCGTCGCCTTGATTCTGGCCAACTACCCGACGCGAGATGGCCGGATCGGCAATGGCGTCGGTCTCGATACACCGGCCGCAGTCCTGAATATCCTGCGGGCCATGCAAGACGCCGGATACCCGGTGGCCGATCTGCCCGACACCGGCACTGCGCTGATCCAGCGACTGCTGGGCGGCGTGACCAACGATCTGGACAGCATCGACCTGCGACCCTGCGAGCAAAGCATGTCGCTGGACGAATACAGCTCGGCGTTCGCGCAATTGCCCGCCGCCAATCGCGAGGCAGTGCTTGCCCGCTGGGGCGCGCCAGAGGCAGACCCCATGTTCCGCAGCGGGCGGATGATGATCGCCGGGCTGCGGCTTGGGCTGACCTTTGTCGGCATCCAGCCGGCCCGGGGTTATCAGGTGGATGCCAGCGCGGTCTACCACGACCCGGATCTGGTGCCGCCACATGGTTACCTGGCGTTTTATTTCTGGTTGCGCAAAGCCTACGGCGCCCACGCGGTGGTACACGTTGGCAAGCACGGCAACCTGGAATGGCTGCCGGGCAAGGGCGTGGGGCTTTCCGAAACCTGCTGGCCGGATGCGATTCTGGGCCCCATGCCCAATGTGTATCCGTTCATCGTCAACGATCCGGGTGAGGGCGCCCAGGCCAAACGTCGCACTCAAGCGGTGATCATCGACCACCTGATGCCGCCGTTGACCCGCGCAGAAACCTACGGGCCATTGCGCGACCTGGAGCTGTTGGCTGACGAATATTACGAAGCCCAGTTGCTGGATCCGCGCCGCGCCCTGGAGTTGCAGCGGGACATCCTCAAGCTGGTTCACGAAACCCATATCGATCAGGAGCTGGCGCTTGATGGCTCGCTCAAGGATGAAAACGCCGCTCTCTGGCTGCCACGCCTGGACACTTATCTGTGTGACTTGAAGGAATCACAGATTCGCGACGGGCTGCACATCTTTGGCGAGTCACCCTGCGGCCGTTTGCGCATCGACACCTTGCTGGCCTTGCTGCGCATACCGCGTGGTGATGGCCGTGGCGCGCAATCGAGCCTGTTGCGGGCATTGAGCAACGCTTTCGAACTGGGCTTTGACCCGCTGGATTGTCAATTGGCCGAGCCGTGGGTCGGCCCGAAGCCGTCAGTCTTGCTGCACATCAGCCAGGATCCGTGGCGGACAGCGGGCGACGCCCGGGAGCGGTTGGAACTCTACGCCGCGTGGCTGATTGAACAGGTCGTGCTTTCTAATGAATATGTATTGGCGTTTAATTACAAAGAGTTAGAGAAAATAGTTGAGAATCTGCGCGAAGTGGTTGCGCCGCGTCTGGACGCCTGCGGCCCGGCTGAAATGCAGGGTTTGCTGGATGCCTTGAGCGGTCGCTTCGTGCCTGCCGGGCCTAGCGGCGCGCCGAGTCGCGGGCGCCTGGATGTGCTGCCCACAGGGCGTAATTTCTTCTCGGTGGATGTGCGTAACCTGCCCACTACCACGGCGTGGCGGATTGGCTTTCAATCAGCAAATCTGTTGCTGGAGAGACACTTACAGGATCATGGTGATCATTTACGTCAACTCGGCCTGTCGGTCTGGGGCACGGCCACCATGCGTACCGGCGGCGACGATATAGCCCAGGCCATGGCGCTGATGGGGGTGCGTCCGGTATGGGCCACGGGTAGTCAGCGAGTCGACGATTTCGAAATCCTGCCGCTGAGTCTGCTCGACCGCCCGCGGGTGGACGTGACGCTGCGGGTTTCGGGGTTTTTCCGTGATGCCTTTGCCAATCTTATTCGGCTGTTCGACGCAGCCGTGCAAGCCGTCGCGGCGCTGGACGAGCCTGATGACATGAACCCGCTGGCCGCCAAAGTCCGTGAGGAGCGTATTGCCCTGCAAAGTCAGGGGCTGGACCCGGAGAACGCTTCACGACAGGCCGGCTGGCGAGTGTTTGGTGCCAAGCCGGGCGCTTACGGCGCTGGGGTGCAGGGCGCGATCGATGCGCGTCTGTGGCAGAGCCGTGAAGACCTGGCCGAGGTCTATCTGAACTGGGGCGGCTACGCCTATGGCGCGAGTGACGAAGGTACGCCCGCCCGTGAGCGTTTCGCCAAACGCCTGTCGCAGGTGCAGGCGGTGGTGCAGAATCAGGACAATCGTGAACACGACCTGCTCGATTCCAATGACTACTACCAGTTTCAGGGCGGCATGCTCGCCGCCGCCGAAAGCCTCAGCGGGCAGAAAACCGCCAGTTACCACGGCGACCATAGCCAGCCCGATCTGCCGAAGATTCGTACCCTCAAAGAAGAATTGAACCGGGTGATTCGCTCCCGTGCGGCCAATCCCAAGTGGATCGAGGGCGTCAAGCGCCATGGCTACAAGGGTGCCTTCGAGATGGCCGCCACTGTGGACTTCCTGTTTGCCTTTGATGCCACCACCGAATTGATCGACGATCACCAGTACGCGCTGCTCGCCGATGCTTATCTGCTTGACCCGTCGACCCGCGACTTCATCCAGCAACACAACCCTGATGCGTTGCGGGACATGACTGAACGCATGCTCGAAGCTCAGCAGCGTGGGCTCTGGCAGGAACCGGGTCACTACCGTGATGCGCTGGAAGGCTTGTTGCTGGATATAGAAGAGAACTGATGACGACCTTGCCTGAGACCCCTCATTTCCCGCTGGCGGCAGTGGTTGCGGCCGATGAGCTGAAACTGGCGCTGTGCCTGACCGCGATTGACCCGAAGATCGGCGGTGTGCTGATCGAAGGACCCCGAGGCATGGCCAAATCGACCCTTGCCCGAGGCCTGGCGGACCTGCTGGCCAGTGGGCAGTTCGTGACGTTGCCGCTGGGCGCCACTGAGGAGCGGCTGGTGGGCACGCTGGATCTTGACGCCGCGCTTGGCCAGGGGCGTGCGCAGTTCTCACCCGGCGTCCTGGCCAAGGCTGATGGCGGGGTGCTGTATGTCGATGAAGTGAACCTGCTCGCCGATCATCTGGTGGACCTGCTGCTGGACGTCGCCGCCAGCGGAGTCAACCTGGTGGAGCGCGATGGCATCTCCCATCGCCACGCAGCACGCTTCGTGCTGATTGGCACAATGAATCCCGAAGAAGGCGAGTTGCGCCCGCAATTGCTCGATCGCTTCGGCCTGAACGTGGCGCTGAGCGGGCAGACCCTGCCGGTGCAACGCGGGCAGATCATTCGTCGTCGGCTCGAGTTCGACGCGGACCCGCACGGGTTCTGCCAGCAGTGGCAGGTTGAGCAGGACGCTTTGAAACAGCGCTGCGAGCAGGCGCGGCAGTTGCTCGATTCAATCGAACTGGATGACACGTCACTGACCCTCATTACCGAGCGCTGCTTTGAAGCCGGGGTCGATGGCATGCGTGCCGATCTGGTCTGGCTGCGGGCGGCGCGTGCCCATGCGGCGTGGCGCGGGGCACGCGCCATCGCCGAGCAGGACATTGATGCGGTGGCCGAGTTTGCCTTGCGCCATCGACGCCGTGACGTTTCTGCGCCTCGGGACGAGCCTGCTCCACAAGATAGCCAGCCGCCGGCGCCACACTCTCGTGAGCCGGACCAGGCGCAGGGGCAGGGCAACTGGGGCCAATTGCCTGCCCAGCCCATGCCCGTAGGTGCGCGGCGGGAAGTGCCGAGCTGGCCAAAAAAGCCTTAGGCATCCGTTCTCGTGCTGCAGCGGGAGCGGGTGCCAGACCCCGGCCCGGTACGCTGACCGGCGGTAAAACCGGCGCGGTGCACGGTGGCAAGGACGGCGCCATCGCCTGGGTGCCCACCTTGCTCGCTGGCCGCCCGAAGCGCCGCACCGATCTGATCCGTAAGCCTCGCAGCCAGAAAGCCAACGAATTGTGGCTGATTATTGTCGATGCCTCGGCGTCCACCCGGCGCTACCAGGCCTTGAGCCAGGCCAAAGGGCTGTTGGCGCAGGTTCTTGATGATGCCTACCGACAGCGGATCCGCCTGGCGTTGCTGACGGCCAATGGCAGTACACCCCGCTGGCAACATCAGGGCCTCAAAGCGTCAGCGGCGCTGAAACCGTGGCTGGATGCGCTCGGCGCGGGCGGCGGAACCCCTTTGTTTGCCGCCTTCGAGCAGGCGAGCCAATGGCTTGAACAACGCAGGAAAAAGCATCCTGCTGAACAGCAGCGGGTATTGGTGATGACAGACGGGCGAATCAAGGATTTGCCGCCGATGCACGCGTTCGTCTGTCCGGGGTTGCTGATCGACATCGAAAGCGGGCCGATTCGCTTGCGCAAAGCCGAGCAAATGGCCGAGATGTTGGGGCTGGAATATCAACACATTGGGCGACTGAGCAAGTCGTAGAACAGCTATAGAGATTGCCGACGGCGCCAAGTGCGCGGTGAGGCCCACCAAACTATTTTCGCTGACGTCCGGCCCCAGGTTCCCACGGCACCGGAACGAGACCTCAAGTGGCCGTTACCGCGGGAATGGATAAGCACACGAGCCAAAAGACGGGGGCCGCGCTCGCCCCAACAATCACTATCAGGCCGGCATCGTCCACGGCTCAAGACGATGTCCTTCGTTACTGATTTCAGCCCGAGCCTGCTCCAGGGCACTGGCCAACTGCGCCGGGTCCGAATAAGTACTGCGTGGCAGTTGCCGACGGCCAATACGCGTGCTGGTGCGGTCGATGACCGTCAGGCTCAGCTCGCCATTACCATCCTGCGGCGCCCAGGCGACACATTGAAAGGGTTCGAAAGCGTGTCCAGCGATCAGCAGTGCATCGTTGAAGCGCAAGGGGGCGTTCATGGTCGATTCCTCAAAATGCCCATATCAATGTAGAGCGCCGACAGTTGGGCTTACCGTTCGGCTGGTTACTTGTGTTGATGGCGAACCACCCTGGTCAAGTCACACACATGGACATTTATTTTCGGATTTTTTACACATGCAGCGTAATCCGCTGGCTGCAGCCCTATGGCCGATCAGGCCTCCCAGTGTTTCAAACATCACAATCCTAAGCCTGTGTAACGTTTAATTCCTTTTCGATCTGGACCCTATAGTTAAACGGTACAAGCGTCCGTCAAAAAGTTGCTAATGTTCAATTCGTGATCGCCAACTAATTGTTTATAAATAGATTTATCACGTTCAATTTTCAGTCATGGCGCCAGGGAACTCATATGCATGAATCGGCACCACCATCGCCACGTTTGCTAGTTATTGATCCATACGATGACTTTCGTCAGCTCACGCCTGCCCTGCGCGAAGCTGGGTGGGACATTGAAAGCAGCCATCTGGAGGCGGCCTCCGGGCGTCACAGTGACATCGGTCTGATTCGGCTCATGCCCTACCATTTCGAGCAGCAGGAAGCTGTCAAGGATCTGATAGCCCGCAGCCAGACTGAATGGATCGCAGTGTTAAGTCCGGAAGATTTGCGCCGAGAGAAAGTCGGCGATTTTGTCTGCGAGTGGTTCTTTGATTTTCATACCTTGCCGTTCGAGGCTGCGCGCATGCAGATCGCTCTGGGCCGTGCATTTTCCACGGCCCGGATGCGTGCCCAGGGCACCGGTTATGTCTGCGGGCCGGAGCACGAGATGCTCGGTGAAAGTCGGCCCATCCGCGAGCTGCGCAGGCTGCTGAGCAAATTGGCCCCGACCGAGTCCCCGGTGCTGATTCGCGGCGAGCGCGGCACAGGCAAGGAATTGGTGGCCAGAACGCTGCACATGCAGTCGCAACGCCGTCATAAGCCCTTCGTGGCGATCAACTGCGCAACCATTCCCGAGCACCTGCTGCATGCCGAACTGTTCGGCCATGAGCGGGGAGCCTTCGATGGGGCCAATGAATTGAAGATTGGCCGGATCGAGGCGGCGGACGGCGGCACCTTGTTTCTCGACGAGATCGGCGATTTGCCGATGGAGGTACAAGCCCACTTGCTGCGTTTCCTCCAGGAGAGACACCTTGAACGCATGGGCGGACGGGAAACCATCCCGATTGACGTTCGCGTGCTGGCAGCCACGCATGTAGACCTGGAGGCGGCAATCCGCAAAAAAAACTTCCGGGAAGACCTGTACTACCGGCTGAATGTGCTTCAGGTCGGCACCGCGCCCCTGCGCGAACGTCACGGCGACCTGGCGTTGCTGGCCAATCATTTCGCGCATTTCTACAGCCACGACACTGGCAGGCGTGCGCGCAACTTCAGTCAGGATGCACTGGTCGCCATGGGCAAGCATGATTGGCCGGGGAATGTGCGCGAGCTGGCCAACCGGGTGCGCCGCGCTCTGGTGCTGGCAGAAGGCAGGCAGATCGAAGCCGCTGATCTGGGCTTGATGGGCGAAGATGACCTGATCAGCAGCATGGGCACGCTGGATGAATACAAATCAAGGGCCGAGCGTCAGGCACTGTGCGATGTACTGACCCGGCACAGCGACAACCTGAGTGTCGCCGCCAAAGTACTGGGTGTTTCGCGGCCCACATTTTACCGGTTGCTGCACAAACACCAGATCCGTTGAGCCCGCGTCTTCAGCCCCCGTTCAGCATGCGTTGCACGGCGGCAAATGCTTGCTCGCGACGCTGTTCCCAATCACCAGCAATCACATGATGCGGCTGCCCATGCCGTTGCAGCCAGTGCAGGCTGTCCGCAAAAAATGCCTGACGCTGAGCCAGTTCCGGCTGGCAGCGCTGTCCGTCGCCGACCCATTGCACACCCTCCGGCGAGAGCAAAAGGTGCATATCGTAATGGCGCGCCAACAAGGCCGTTTCGACCCAGTCCGGGCAATCGCCGAACAGGGTCAGGCTCCAGAGTCTGTTGCTCAGCAAGTGCGTATCGAGAATCAGCAACTCAGGGCTGCGGGCTCGGGCGGCATCCTCACTGTCGAGTTGTCCCTGCACGATGGCAGGGATGTCCGCATAGACCGTATCGCGCTGGTGCTGCTCAATGAACGTGCGAACGTACTCAGCCACCAGCGTGCCACCGAAGCGGTGTTGAATCTCTGCCGCCAGCCAGCTTTTGCCGCTGGATTCGGGGCCCGCCAGCACCAGAACCTTCATCGTTGCCACTCCTTGGTTTGAGGGAATTTTGAAACGCGAGTCAGGGACAGCGCGATGCTCTGCAAAAGCGGCGTGGATTGTAAGCGCTTAATGCCTTGGATGCATGGGCCCAAGCGTTGCAGTATCACCGGTTCAGGCTGATAGCGCGCGCAGCGCGATGGCCCTGCCGAGCGTCAACATCGCAGCGTCAGGGTTCAATGGAAGCGCAGGGGCTGCAGGTCTGTTAGGATCGCCGCGCCCGTTACCAGGCGCTGCGTCGCCCGCGCATTCAGCTGCGGTTCATCGTTGGCCGGGTATAGTCGCGCGGGATCGAGAAATATAAGACTTACAGGACCGCAAGGCGCGGCCTTCATTGGGGGAATAATGGATCTTTGGACCGCCGCTCAGGCATTGATTCTCGGGATTGTTGAGGGGCTGACAGAGTTTCTGCCGATTTCCAGTACGGGGCACCAGATCATCGTCGCCGACTTGATCGATTTTGGTGGCGAACGGGCAATGGCCTTCAACATCATCATCCAGCTCGGCGCCATTCTGGCGGTGGTCTGGGAGTTTCGGCGCAAGATTCTTGACGTGGTGATCGGCTTGCCTAAACAGCGTGAGGCGCAGCGCTTCACCGTCAATCTGCTGATCGCTTTCCTGCCCGCCGTGGTGCTGGGTGTGCTGTTTGCCGACTGGATCCACGAGTATCTGTTCAACCCGATTACCGTGGCCACCGCGTTGGTGATCGGCGGCGTGATCATGCTGTGGGCCGAGCGTCGAGAGCATGTCGTTCATGCCGAGAGCGTCGATGACATGACCTGGGTCGACGCCTTGAAAGTCGGCTGTGCCCAGTGCCTGGCGATGATCCCCGGGACATCTCGCTCGGGCTCGACCATCATCGGCGGGCTGTTGTTCGGTCTGTCACGCAAGACGGCCACTGAGTTTTCGTTCTTTCTGGCCATGCCGACCATGGTCGGGGCGGCAGTTTATTCGGGCTATAAGTATCACCACCTGTTCCAGCCAGCGGATTTCCCAGTGTTTGCAGTGGGTTTCATCACCTCGTTCATCTTCGCGATGATTGCGGTGCGTGGCTTGCTCAGGTTCATCGCCTCCCACAGTTATGCCGTGTTCGCCTGGTACCGCATCGCCTTTGGCCTGCTGATTCTCGCCACCTGGCAGTTTGGTTGGATCGACTGGACTTCGGTCAAAGGCTGAGCCGATGAACCAGCACATTCGAACGGACAAAAAGTCTGCCGCCAGCCATCCACAACGACGCTTTGTGCGCTTGAAGTGGCTCGTGTGGCTGGCAGTGTGTGCGTTGCCGATGGTCGGTGCGGGGTCGCTGGCGATCAATGCCAACTGGGTACCACTGGCCCTCTATTTGCTCATGAGTCTGCTGGCACTGTTCCTGTACTGGCGGGACAAACGTCAGGCCAGGGCCGGCGGCTGGCGCACTCCGGAAAAAGTCCTGCATGGGGTGGAGCTGCTGGGCGGCTGGCCGGGCGCTTTGATTGCGCAGCAAGTGTGGCGGCATAAAACCCGCAAGGTGTCGTTTCAGCTGGTGTTCTGGCTGATTGTGCTGCTGCACCAGCTGTTCTGGGTTGACCGGTTGCTGCTGGGGGGAAATTACCTGGCGCGGCATTTCGGCTAACCGCTGTCGCAAGTGGCGTGTCAGGCCGTCTCCCTACGACACTTTCAAACCGATCTGTTGCTTTTTGGGTAGCTTGCCCACGACCAATTGATGGGAGCGGGTCAGCAGGTCCCGCAGTTCCTCATCACTGAGGGAGTGGGGCACTGCGACGCTGATCCAGTGCGCCCTTGCCAGGTAGGGTGCCGGCCTGACCCCTGGGCGATCGACGTAACCCAGGAACAATTCCGGCGCGACCTTGAACGACAAGCCTTTGCCCGCCAGGTCCATGACCGCGAACATTTTCTTTTCGGCCACGGAAAACACCCGTACACCCCCCCATTTATAGTCTTCCCGGGCGCCAGGCAACTGCAGGCAAAAATCCGCGACGTGTTCAGTCAGCATGGTTTTCCTCGGCGTGTGGTTCAGGTGCATATTCTGGCGAGGTGGAGCGCTGCCAGCCGAAGTCGGCGCTGAACGCTGCGCTGACATGTTCGATCCACGCCCTCACGGCTGGCAACATCCCTCTGCGTTGCGTGTAAGCCGCCTGCAGATTGCCGCCGGGCAGCGACCAGTCTGGCAATAGCTCAATCAATTGACCGCTGGCCAGCTCGGCGTGGCAGTTCATCAATGGCAATAACGTAAAGCCCAGCCCCTGCAGCGCGGCGTTTTTGCGAATCGGAAAATCGTCGACCACCAGGCGTGGCTCCAGCGCAACCTCGCACTGTTCACCATCGTGGTGCAACAGTTGGAAGCGCACTTTGCGATCCGCTCCCGCTGCGCCCAGCACGGGCAGGCGCGCAAGGTCGCGCGGGTGCTCGATGTCGCGGTTGGCAACCAGTGCCGGGGTGGCGACCAGCAGGGCGCGCGCCGGGGAGAGCTGACGCACGATCAGGTTGGGGTCCTCATCGCCGACATCGCGGACGCGCAACGCCACGTCGATGCCTTCATTGACCAGATCGACCCGGCGATTGACCAGGATCAGCTCCAGTTGCACCAGCGGGTGGTTAATCAGAAAGTCATTGACCACGCTCGACAGGTTCCAGTGGACCATCCCCACCGGACAGGACACACGCAGCCTGCCGCGTGGTTCGGCTGACAGAGAAGCCACCGCCTCATCAGCCATTTCGGCTTCCAGCAACATGGCCTGGCAATGGACCAGGTAGCGTTCGCCCACGGCGGTCAGGGCCAGTTTGCGGGTGGTCCGCTGCAACAGGCTGGCGCCCAGGCGTGCTTCAAGCTCTGCGATGCGCCGCGACAGGCGCGATTTGGGAATCCCCAGCACCCGGCCGGCGGCAGCAAAACCTCCGGCCTCAACCACTTTGGCGAAGTAATAAAGATCGTTAAGGTCCTGCATGACACGCTCAACTGTCCTGTGAATGGGACAAACTATCGCATTATTACCGACTAATCACTCATTGGTTTGGCGGGTAGGATTATCGCCACTTGTTCGCCAGCCCAGCGGCGACGCCCATTCAGGAAGGTCTTGTTATGAAACTCTTGCACATTGATTCCAGCATCCTCGGTGACCACTCCGCCTCGCGTCAGCTTAGCCGCAGCGTGGTTGAGGCTTTCAGCGCCGCTCAAAGCGGTACGCAGATTACTTATCGAGACCTGGCCAGCGAGGCATTGGGGCACTTTTCAGCGGACACACTGGCCGCGGCAGGTACTCCGGTAGAAGGGCGTGATGCTGCCCAGCAGCAGGAAGTCAGCAACAACGAAGCCACGTTGCAGGAGTTTCTGGAGGCTGACGTGGTTGTCATCGGCGCGCCCATGTATAACTTCACCATCCCGAGCCAGCTCAAGGCCTGGATCGATCGCATCACCGTCGCTGGCCAGACCTTCCGTTACACCGAAGCCGGTGCACAAGGGCTGTGTGGTGGCAAACAGGTGATCATCGTGTCCACCGCAGGCGGGCTACATGTTGGCCAACCGAGCAGCGTGGGCCATGAAGACTTCCTGAAAGTGCTGTTTGGCTTCATTGGCGTCACCGACCTGAAATTCGTTTTCGCCCACGGCCTGGCATACGGCGAAGAGCCCCGCGCCAACGCCATGGCCGCCGCCCGGAAACAGATCGCCGAAGAGCTGGTTGGAGCCTGACGCAAAGCATCGCCCGATCTGCACGCAGGAGCGGCTTGAGTCGCGAGAGGCCAGCTATAGCGACATAGCTGCAAGATTTACAGCGCTGGCTTCGCGGCTGAAGCCGCTCCTACGCCATGACAGCTGGTCCTGGGACATTACAGCTGCTGTCACTAACTGAGCCGTTTCGCTCGATTTGCTGAACATCTGGCCTGCCTTGTGCACTAATCCTCAAATCGCGACTCTCATTGATGTAAGCCAGCACGGCGAGGGTTCGCTCCAGGGCATGGAGCCCTGGTCCTTATGCCGCTGACGCGTTCGGTTTGTTGATTTGGGATTACGAAGGTGGGGCCTTGCGATGGTACGTCTTTGTGCATTACTGATGATTTCCCTGTTCAGCGGCATAGTTTCGGTGCACGCCCTCGCCAACGAGCCGTGGAGCGTGGGTTATCACACGCTGACGTTCCCCGACCCGCTGGATTCCCAGCCGATGCACGCGATCGCTTTTTACCCTTCCACTGATGAAGAGCACACCAGCAAGGTTCAGGGCTACTGGATCGATGCGACCCCCGATGCAGCCATTGCCATGGGCCGTTTTCCGTTGCTGCTGCTGTCCCATGGCAACACCGGTACTCCGCTGGCCTTGCATGACTTGGCCACGTCTCTAGCTCGCCGGGGGTTTGTGGTGGTGGCGGTGGTGCATCCGGGTGATAACGATCTGGACCACAGCCGTCTGGGCAGCCTCAGCAATCTATATGGTCGGCCGCTGCAGATATCGGAAGCGATCAGCGCCGCATTGCTCGACCCAAGGCTGTCGCCTTATTTGAGTGCCGAGCAGGTCGGGGTGATCGGTTATTCCGCCGGTGGCGAAACGGCACTGATCCTGGCCGGTGCCGAACCCGACCTGCAGCGCTTGAAAGCCTATTGCACCGAGCGCCCTCAGGACCGTGACGCCTGCAAGACCCAGGGCGAGTTGCTGCTGGACCGTGATGATTTGCACGCCCAGGCAGACCCACGAGTCGGTGCCTTGATGCTGATGGCGCCGCTGACCCTGATGTTTGGTCGCAACACCTTGTCGGACGTCCATGTACCGGTGCTGCTGTACAGCGGTGACGATGATGAATTGCTGGCGGTGGACAAGAACGCCGAAGCCCTGGCTCGCAAGCTACCGAAAACCCCGGAATACAAATTGCTGGCCGGCGCAGGGCACTTCGTGTTCATGGCGCCGTGCAGCGACGAGCAGCGGTCTACCGCGCCAATCCTTTGCAATGATCGCGAGGGGGTGGATCGGGAAGATATTCACCGCAACCTGAGCGCCGAAGCCGTACGCTTCTTCGAAGATGCGCTGGGCATGCCTGACTTGAGCAACACCGGTCTGCAAACCGCTCATCAACAGTGAGCGGTGCCTTGCTTAATCGGCCAGTGTGCGCAGGTAATCGGCAAATCCGCCGCTGGCGCGGGCATTCAGGCGAGTACTGGTGGTAACGCGGGGCCGACAGCTCCAGGCGATGCGTGCGCCGCTCAGCTCCAGTTGGCGAATCAGCTGCACGTCCTCATGGCACGCCAAGGGTGGGAAGCCGCCTGCCATTTGGTAAGCCACTGCGCTGACACCCAGATTCGCACCGTGAATATGCCGGTGACCCTCTCGTTGCTGATAGCGCTGCTGATAACGAATCTGTGCCTCAAGAGATATTTCATCACTCCACTGACCGGGAGTGACAGTGCCGCAGACCGCATCGGCATCCAGCGCCAGCTGCTCAACCAGCCAGTCGGGCGCGACAGTGCTGTCGCCATCGGTGCAGGCAATCCAGCGAGCACCGCGCTCCAGTAGCAATGACGCCCCCGCTGCACGCGCCTGACCGACGTTGCGCACCGACACTTCAAGTGTTTCAACGTCATGTTGCCGCGCGACATGGGCCGAGCCATCGGTGCAGCTATCCAGCACCACCAGGATCAGCACTTGCTCCCGGGCAAGCGCCGGATGCCTGCCTGCTGCCAAGACCGTGCGCAGACACTCACCCAGCAGCTGCTCTTCGTTGTGCGCGGGTATCAACACGCCAATCATCGTAGAAGCTCCTTTTCGGCAACGGATTGCGGGTCTCGGCTCCAGAGATCGAGGAGGAAATCCGGTTCCTGATGGCTAAACAGCCTGGACATCTGCAACCTGTGACCCAGAATCTCGTGCACACGCTCGGCGTCCAGCGGGCAGCCTTCGATGCGTGGTCGCCAATGACAGGCCAGCAACTGGCCATTTTCGGTGAGCGAGGCGAGGGCGCAATCGATCCAGCGGTTGAGGTCGGTTTCGTCCAGGTAGTAACCCAATTCACTGAGTACGATCAGGTCGAAGCGCTCATCCGGCCAGTGTTGCGGCAATCGCGCCTGGATCACCCTGACGTGATCGAACTCACGCAAACGCTCGCTTGCCAGGCCTGCGGCAGCCTCGCACGTGTCGCAAGCCAGCAGGCGTTCGACGCGGCTGGCGAGCGCTGCGCTGAGCTCGCCATTGGCGCACCCCGGCTCGAAAATCGAGCTATAGCGTTCCCGGGGCAAGGCTGCGAGGGTCAGGGCGCGCTTGCGTCGCTCATACCAACGCTGCTTGAAGGCCCACGGGTCGTCATTGTCTTGAAAAAGCTCGTCGAAATAGCTATCGGCAACACTCACACAAACACCACTTCAAAAGGTTGCAGCAATCGCTCGATGGCATCCGACGACAGCACGGGTGCCAGGCCAATCTGCGGGTCGCCTTCAAGCTGGCTGGCGAAGGCGTGTACCGCATGACGCTTGCGGGCAATGGTCACCGGATCGAGCAAGACCTTGCGCGCACGCTCCCAGGGCAGGCGCTCATCTTCGGGAGACGCCCAGTGCCAGGCCCAGATCGGGACTTCGTGGAAGGGTGCGCCAACCGCTTCTGCCGCTCGGGCACTCGCGCGGCCGACGGCTTCGTGGTCGGCGTGGCCATCCAGGGACCAGGTCGCGAACACGACGTCAGTCGGGCTCAGATAGCGCTTGAGGTATTCGACCAGCGCTTCTTCCTGCTCGGCGACGCTGGTGTCCCCAAACCCACCGCGTATCCACTGCAGGCTGTGCAGCGGCAGGTCCAGACGGCGCAACGCTTCGGCACTTTCCTGGGGGCGAATAACGCTGAGGCGTTCAGCAGGCCAGAGATCCGAGCCGGGGTGGCTGGCGCTGCCGTCGGTTACCGAAATCAGCTTTAAAGGCCGGTCGAGTTGTGCCAACTGACGCATCAGGCCGCCACAACCGAGGATTTCGTCATCCGGGTGCGGGGCGATAATCACGGCGCGGGAATTGATGGGCACCAGCATGTCGGCGCTGATCACTGGCAGTTGGGCGAGTTTCTTTGAGCTGTTCCAGGCGTGCAGCGAGGTGCCGCTGCCCGTGATCGGGTTGTCCGTCATAACATCCATGTCCTTGAGGGCGGTGTTGCGGTCTGGGTTGAGCAAAGCCGTCCGAGCGCTGCCAAATCCCGCTCGGCATGGCTCTGACGTAAAAAAACCGGTAGGTCGGCCAGCAGCCGGGCAAAGTGCGCGTCCTTGCAATAAGGACCTGCGCCCAGGGCGTGACCAACGTGGAAAATAATCTGTTCAGCGCTGTGTTCGATGGCCGCCCGACTGCGGCGGGCGAGTAACTCGGCGTCGTCGCCAGGGGCTTGATCGATACACTGTGCTGCGTGGTGCAAGACGTTCATTGCGCTGTGCAGCGCGGTATCAACCGCACCCAGATGTGCCTGGGCATGGGGTTCGTCCTGCTTGATAACGTGTTGCAACAGCCTGGATGCGATGGCCCTTGACGCGCCATACCAACAGGCCGCGATGCCGATGCCGCCTTGCCAGAAGCCTGCACGCTGGATATAGGCGTCGTGCTTGCCGACGGCCAGGCCCTGCGCCGCTTCGAACAGCACCTCGACGCTGCCGGTGGCTGCCATGCCCACGGCGCGCCAACCGTCCTGCGTGATGCTGACACCCGTCTGGCGCAAGTCAACGGCCACCAATTGCTGTTGGCCGGCTTCGTTCCAGCAAGTGACCAGCGCGTGGCTCAGTACCGCCGCGCCGGAACACCAGGCCTTGCGTCCGTCCAGCTTTACCGTTTGACCGGTGCCACTGACCCGGACTCTGGCCTGTGGCGGTTCCGCCGCCCACATGCCCCAGGTACTGCCCGGCTCGACAAAGGTCGAACCTGGCGAATCAAGACCCAGCTCCTGCAGGATGGCCAATGCATCGGTATGGCCCTCATACAGTTTGCACAAGCCCAGGTCATGACCTGCGACGCAGGCCAGACTGCGCCAGCGGTCAAGTGTCTGACCGCTGGCGGGGAGTGGCAGTTGATCCAGCCCTTCGTCAACCAGCGCCTGCAGGCACTCGCCCAACGCTCGCGTATCGGCATAGCCGTGCTTGCGCCAGTCGAGGAACTCGCTCAGCGCCTGGCTCATGGCTGCTCGTCGTGCTGCAGTTCAAACAGCAGCAGCGAACGCGCCGTCACGGTGTAATGCGTACCAAAGCCAAATTGTTCCTTGGCTTTCATGTCCGGCTGATTGGTGTCAATCAGGCAGGTCCAGTGCGCACCTTCTGGGACTTCCGGCAGGGTGAAGTTGACGCCATCATGATGGGAGTTGACGGCCAGCAACAGCGTCGCATCGGCGCCCGGGCGACGAATACCGGTTTCCTGAGCGCGACCATCCATCAGCATGCCCAGGCAACGCGCATTGGCATCCTCCCACTGCTCGATACCCATTTCGCTGCCGTCCGGCGACAGCCAGGTGACATCCTTGACGCCGATTTCTTCGTTGTAATCGCCTACCAGGAAGCGGCTACGACGCAGGATCGGATAAGTCTGGCGCAGCTTGATGACGCGTTTGACGAACTTGAGCAAAGACTCGCCGTCTTCGTCCAGGTCCCAGTTGACCCAGCCGATTTCACTGTCCTGACAGTAGGCGTTGTTATTGCCATGCTGGGTCCGGGCGAACTCGTCACCGGCCACCACCATGGGCGTGCCCTGAGCGAGCAGCAGGGTGGCGAAGAAGTTGCGCATCTGGCGCAGGCGCAGTGCGTTGATTTCGGGATCTTCGGTCGGACCCTCGACGCCATGGTTCCAGGACAGGTTGTTGTTGCTGCCGTCCTGGTTGTTCTCGTCGTTGGCTTCGTTGTGCTTGTCGTTGTAGGACACCAGGTCATGCAGGGTGAAACCGTCGTGGGCAGTGATGAAGTTCACTGACGCCTGCGGCCTGCGACCGCGCTGGTTGAACATATTGCCGGAAGCGGTCATCCGCCCGGCGAAGTCTGCCAGTTGACCCTCGTCGCCTTTCCAAAAGGCGCGCACAGTGTCGCGGAACTTGTCGTTCCATTCCATCCAGCCTGGCGGAAAGCCACCCACCTGATAGCCACCGGGGCCGCAATCCCAAGGCTCGGCGATCAGTTTGACCTGACGCAGCACCGGATCCTGACGGCAAGCGACCAGGAAGCTGTGACGTTCATCGAAGCCATCGTGGTAACGGCCCAGAATGGTTGCCAGATCGAAGCGGAAACCGTCGACGTGCATTTCCGAGGCCCAGTAGCGCAGGGAGTCGGTGACCATTTGCAGGACGCACGGATGGCTCAGATCGAGAGTGTTGCCGGTGCCGGAATCATTGATGTAATAGCGTTTGTCATCGGGCATCAGGCGATAGTACGACGCGTTGTCGATACCCCGCATGGACAGCGTCGGACCCAGCTCATTGCCCTCAGCGGTGTGGTTGTAGACCACGTCGAGGATCACTTCCAGCCCGGCATGGTGCATGTGCGCAACCATTTCCTTGAACTCGGCAATCTTGCCGTGAGCCAGGTAGCGCGGATCAGGCGCAAAGAAGGCAATGCTGTTGTAGCCCCAATAGTTGGTCATGCCTTTTTGCAGCAAGTGCTGGTCGTTCACAAAGGCGTGAATCGGCAGCAACTCGACGGAGGTCACACCCAGCTTGCGGATGTGATCGATCACATCGGCGACCATCAGGCCGGAAAACGTGCCTTTGAGTTCATCGGGCACGGAAGGGTGACGCATGGTGAAACCACGGGTGTGGGTTTCATACAGGATGGTCTTGTCCCAAGGCACTCCGACGCGCTGATCGCGGCCCCAGGTGTAGGCTTCGTCGATAACCTTGCTCTTTGGCACGAAGGGCGCGCTGTCGCGCTCGTCGAAACTCAGGTCGCCGTCTTCGTGGCCGATGGTGTAGCCGAACAACGCTTCGGACCACTTCAGTTCGCCCACCAGCTGTTTCGCATAGGGGTCGATCAGCAGTTTGTTGTGGTTGAAACGGTGGCCGTTCTGCGGGTCATAAGGGCCGTACACGCGGTAGCCGTAGATCAGCCCCGGATGGGCGTCGGGCAGGTACCCGTGGTAGATCTCGTCGGTGTATTCCGGCAGCTCGATGCGTTCGAGTTCAACTTCGCCGGTCGAGTCAAACAGGCAAAGCTCCACTTTGGTAGCGTTGGCCGAGAACAGGGCGAAGTTGACGCCCAGCCCGTCCCAGTTCGCGCCCAGCGGAAAGGGTAGACCTTCACGAATGCGCGAAACAGTCGGCTCTGCCTGTTCAGTCCTGGCCGATCCGGCCTTGGAACTGTCGTTAGTGTTAGTAGACTGCGTGCTCATTATGCATTCCTGACGTCTGATGTTTTTCGGGGCGGCCGAAACCGCAGTCGAAGCACGAGGGCTTCAACCAATAATAAAAACTGGAGCTTGAAATAACCGCAGATGACGACTCCGATGGAGCGATCCCTGCGGTGTGAACTTCACCTTGGGTAAATCAAGGTGCCGAAGGTTTAACAGGCTTTTTTGGAGCAGCCTTGGGCGCTGGCTTGGCGGCTGGCTTGGCCGGTTGCTCCGCCTGGGTCGACGTTGCAGCCGGTTTGGGCTTTGCCTTGGCAGCAGGTTTGGCAGACGGTGCAGCGGCGGGTTTGCCAGCCTTGCCGGGCGCAGCTTTGGGAGCTACTTCGGGCAATTTCGGTTTGGCAGCTTTACGAGCGGTGGATTTATCCGGAGCCAGGGCCTCGGCTTCAGCCAGTTTGCGAGCCATTTCCCAATGACGCTCATCCTGGCCGGAAGGCTGGCCTTCCGATTCCCATATCTGATACGCAAACTCGCGGATTCGCTTTTCGTCGGCACTCATCTCGACACTCCCAGGTATTACATAGTTTGAATAAATACGTTGACTGAAAATTCCTTGAGCGCCGCACTGAGCAGCAACTCCTTGTCAGTTGTGACTACAGCGTCCGAAAAAAGTCCCTTCCAACTTTGATCTGAACCCGCGAACGGTAAAACAACCCGTGTATCACCCCAATTTGACGCATTGATGAATGGAGTTTGTGCCGTGCCCAATAGTTCATTGAACAGACGCGGCACGATAACGATAGCCCGCTCCGGACGCTGCTTGTCGTCAGACACCCGAGCAAAGGCCACCACCTGTTCGGCGTGGCTGCCCAACACCTGCAACGGCAGATACTGCCCGCCGCTGAACAACGCCGGATGGCTGGCGCGCAGGTTCAGGACCTCGGCAATGAGCGCCTGCTTGACCCGACCATCGTGCCAGCTACTGAGCAATTCACTTGGCTGCACCGCCTGGCCCAACGCCTGAGCACGCGCGGCATAGTCCACTGGGCGGCGGTTATCCGGATCCACCAGACTGAAATCCCAGTGCTCGGTGCCCTGGTAAAGATCCGGCACGCCTGGTGCTGTCATTCGAAGCAAGGTTTGCGCCAGACTGTTCAACGCTCCGGCCGTGGCGATGCGGTTAGCGGTAGCACCCAGCGACTGGCGCAGGGCGACACCTTCGTCGCTGAGCAGAATGCGCTGCAGAAACTCCCGGCAAGCGCGTTCATAAGGCTCGTTAGCGGCGCTCCAGCTACTGTGCAGTTTGGCTTCGCGCAGGGCTTTTTCCTGCCATCTGGTCAGACGTTCAGCGTAGGCGTTCAGAGCATCTTCGCCATCGAGCGCCAGCGGCCAGCTGCCCAGCATCGCCTGGTAGAGCATCAGCTCGTCCCCGGCACTGATCATGGGTTCGCTGTCGCCCTTGAGCGCAACGGCAAGTTGCCGCCAGCGCTCAACCTGTTCGGCGTACCAGCCCGCGCATTCACTGAGTACCGCCAGGCGAGTGCGGGTGTCTTCGCCGCGCTTGTGGTCGTGGGTCGCGGTGGTCAGCAGATTATCCGGGAAGGTTGCATTGCGGCTCAGGCAGGCATCGTGAAACGCCTGAACGGATGCACTGAAATGCTGCGGGTGAAAGCCCACGTCGTTGCGCGAGAGCAGCACGGCACTGCGGTAGAACGAGGTGTCTTCCACTGACTTGGCCGCCACCGGCGAGGTCAGTTGCTGGAAACGCACGCAGGCATTCTTGTACAGCTTGCGCTGGCGGCCACGCGGCAACTGCCGCCAGGACTCACCGCCCAGCCAGCGTTGCAGATAATCGAGTACAGGCCAGTCGGCTTCACTCAAGGTGGTGCGCGCACCTTGCATGGCCTGTTGAAAGAAGCGCTCGTCTTCGGCCGAACGGCCGCAGACGCTGATGTAGGTGCGGTAGATCGGAAAGTTGACCACCAGCGCCAGCAACGCCCGGCGAATAGCACCCAGCGTCAGGTCGCGGCTCATCAGATCACTGCGCGCCACTTGCAGCAGCGATTGCGCGACGTTTTCAAAATCGCCTGCCAGGGTGCCATGCAACACCAGATCCCGGGCTTCGAGCACTTCCTGATCAAAGTCGGCAGTGCGCCCACTCAAACGGCTCCACAGTTCGCCCAAGGGCTCGGCGCCTTGAGGATCATGTTGCAGCAATGACACCTGGTTCATGAATTCGTAACCAGTGGTGCCATCCACACCCCAGTCCTTGGCCAGTTGTTCATCAGGGCCGAGAATTTTCTCGACGAAAATCGGCACATGGCTCAACTCAGTGCCAGCGGGGCGGGCGGCCAGCAGGCCGTTGACCCGACGGCGCAATTTGCGGCAGTAGCCTCGCGGGTTGGCCAGACCGTCGATATGGTCGATGCGCAGGCCGTCCACCAGGCCTTCGGCGATCATCTCGAAGATCTTGCCATGCGTGGCTTCGAACACGTTGGGCCGCTCTACGCGCAACCCGCCCAGCTCATTGATATCGAAGAAACGTCGCCAGTTGATATCATCACCCGCCGTTCGCCAGCTGGCGAGCCGGTAGTGCTGGCGTTCGAGCAACTGATGCAGGCGCTCGAAGCCTTGCGGGGAAGTCGAGTCAAAACGGCGGATGTTCTGCTCGATGGCCTGGACTATCGCTTCGTCCCTGGCCAGTTCCGCCAGCTCCGAGCGAGCCTGACGAGCGCGTTCATAGGCCTGCGGGAATTGGTCCAGCGCTGCAAAGCGCTTGCTCAATTCATCCAGCAACGGGTTCTCGTCCGACTGCAACAGCTGGCCGTAGGTGCCTGGGTTTACCGGGAAGTGATGCTGGTAATGCTCGATGTAAAACTGACCGTGTTGCGCATCAAAACGCAGGGGGATTTCCCCGGCCTGCAGCACGGTACCGTAGTCGGTGCTCAAGAACGGCAGCAGCAGTTGCCCTTCGAGCAACGGGTCAGGAGAATTCCACTGAATGTCGAAGAAGTCCGCATAGGGGCTGCGACGCCCCCATTCCAGCAAATCCAGCCACCAGGGGTTGTCAGCACCGCCGACGGCCATGTGGTTGGAGACGATATCCAGAATCAGCCCCATGCCGTGCTCACGCAGGGCGCTGACCAGCCGCCGCAGAGCGGGTTCGCCGCCCAGTTCGGGGTTGATGATGCGGGGGTCGACGACGTCGTAGCCGTGCATCGACCCGGCACGGGCCTTCAGCAGCGGCGATGCGTAAACGTGGCTGATACCGAGACTGGCGAAGTAGGGGACCAGCGGCACAGCGTCATCAAGGGTGAAATCTTTATGAAACTGCAGGCGTTGGGTTGCGCGCAGCGGCTGTAGTGGTTGACTCATTGATCACGCTCCGCAGCTTGCAGGCGCGCCTGTGAGAGCAGTTCGACACGGCGGGCGACGCTTTCGTCGTCCATGAGTGAGGCGCTGAACGCCGGGAGGCGACGTCTCCAGTTCGGGTGGGTTTCGGTGTTGCCCGGCAGGTTGAATTGTTCGGTAAGCCCCATGGCGTCCTCTATTGGCAACAGGACCAGTGGCGCGCGGGTATGCCCGAGGAAGCGCACACTGGCGTCGATCATCTGCTCGGTCTCGGAGCGGTGATCGCTGAAATTGTCTGAATTCTGACTCAGGGCATTGCGCAGACCGTTGCGCTCGCGCTCACGGTCATGGCGCCAGTTTTGTGCCTGTTCCTCGTTGACCATACCCAGCCGCAGATTCCAGCCGATGTCGTTCTCGGCCAGCCAGCCCGCCAGGGTGG
The DNA here is from genome assembly GCF_900601905.1 of Pseudomonas viridiflava. GTDB lineage: Bacteria > Pseudomonadota > Gammaproteobacteria > Pseudomonadales > Pseudomonadaceae > Aquipseudomonas. The sequence goes on along the minus strand of NZ_UWFA01000416.1, from coordinate 214,399 downwards.
GCAGGTCGTGGGTACTGGTGGTCGCCAGCGCCTGGTCCGACCAGTCGAGAATCGGCTTGAAGTGCGCGTCATGCTGTTCGAAAAGGAGCACGCGCATACCGAGAATCGCCCGGGCCGACAGTTTTTCCTGCAGGCCTTCAGGCACGGTGCCTAGGTCTTCACCCAGCACGATTGCCTTGTGCCGCCAGGATTCGAGGCTCAACAGGCGCAGCATGTCGTCCAGCGGATAGTTAAGGTAGGCCCCTTCGCTGGCGGGTGCGCCAAGCGGCACGACCCACAGGCGCTGCAGGCCCATGATGTGGTCAATGCGCAGGCCGCCTGCATGCGCGAAATTGGCGCGCAACATTTCGATAAAGGCACGAAACCCGTTGCGTTTCAGGCCCTCAGGCGAGAACGCCGAAATCCCCCAGCTCTGCCCGGACCGGTTGAGGATGTCCGGCGGCGCACCCACGGTCAGCGCCGAGAGCAACTCGTCCTGGCGGCTCCACGCCTGGCTGCCGGCGCCATCTGCACCGACGGCCAGGTCGGCAATCAGACCGACGCGCATGCCACCGCTGCGCGCGGCGACCTGGGCACGCTCAAGGCCGCGAGCCATCATCCATTGGGTGAACGCGTGAAAGCCGATTTGCGCATCGTGGTTGGCGGCAAAGCGGGCGATTTCCTCGCTGCGAGGGTCCTTGAACGCTGATGGCCACTCATGCCAGTTATCACTCATGCCCAGACGCTCGCATTCGCCGCGAATGGCCTCGAAACGACAGTGATTCTCCAGCGCTTCACCGCCGCTGTGGCGGAAGCTGTTGAAATCTTCGTGGAGCGGATGATCGCTGGCAATAAAGCTGTCGTAGAGCTTGTGCAGGATCTTCCACTTGGCGCTCGCCGCAGCTGGCCAGTCAATCAGTGGCAGTTCTTCGAGGCGTTTGAGCTCTTGGCTCAGACCAGACTCTTCAATAGCCAGACGCAATGCCCGCTCGCCGAGAATGCTGCCGGGCGAACAGTACAGACTGTTCAAAAACAGGCGACTGGAAGGCGAATAAGGGCTGTAGCGTTGCGGGTCATTGGCGAACATTGCGTGCACCGGGCTGATCGCCAGTGCATCGGCGCCGCGCTCGCCTGCCGAACGGGCGAAGCTTTCCAGCGCCTGAGTATCGCCGAAACCGCCATCGCCCTCCCGACGCAGGCCATACAGCTGCACGGTCAGGCCCCAGGCGCGGGGGACTTGCGTGTCGGTGGCCATGGCCATACTGAAGCAAGTCGGCGGTGCCACCGCGATGGTCAAATGCTGCCCGGCGATACTCAACTGTTGGTAGCCGACCGGCGCGAGGGCGGGCAGGGTAGCCCCGGCCGTTAAGGCGGCATCAATACTCGCGCCGTCTTCAAGGTGCAGCACGAACGGGGTGCCGGGCTCAAACCAGGCGCTCAGGTCCAGGTTGTTGCCATGCTCGACGGTCAGCAGCGGCGGGGGCGTTGGCTGGTGATGGGCCTGTTTGAGTTTTTGCAGGCTGGCATCGATTTCTTCATGACTGCGCGCCGGAAAGCCAAGGCTCTCCAGCACGTTGCTCAACACCTCGGGGCTGACGCGTTGTGGGCGACCGTTGGCGTCGATCCAGTCGACCGACAGCCCGGCCTCGGTCGCCAGGTGCTCCAGTTGATCATTGCTCATCCTGTTCCTCCAGAACATCGGTTGCTATCAGGCTGACAATGGCCGTGTATGGATTGAGGATGCCCCGTCGGGAAAGTTCTGCCGCATATGGCAGGGTTTCGAAAAGAACGCTGCCAGCTTTCCACTCATGGGTGGTGACGGTGTGTTCGGTGAGGTTCAGGTCGATACGCAATACCGAGCCATCGGCCATGCGCCAGCGAGCCAGCACTGCCCCGTCAGCCAGTACTTCAGCCCCCAGCGCCTGGGCACCCGGCAGTCGCGGCATGATGTGGCGGTGACGAATAGCCAGCAGTTGGCGGTAGAGCGCCAGCCAGGCCTGGTGGTCAGCACCTTTGTCGGTTTCCAGCAAGGCGGCATCGAACGCCGGCTTTGAAGCCTCGAATGTCGCTGGGGCGTTGGGGTCCGGGATGTGTTCGCGCTTCTCCTCGTCGGCAAATGCCGCAAAGTCCGCGAACTCGGCGCGCCGACCTTCGCGCACGGCATCGGCCAGCTCGCCGTGGTGGTCGGTGAAGAACAGGAACGGTTCACTGGCGGCCCACTCATCTCCCATGAACATCAACGGGATCATTGGCGAGAGCAGCAGCAATGCGGTGGCGGCACGCAAAGCCGGGCCCTGGCAGATTTGCGGTAGCCGCTCGCCATAAGCTCGATTGCCGATCTGGTCGTGATTCTGCAGGAACAGCACAAATGCGCTGGGCGGCAAATGGCCGCTGGGCTCGCCGCGAGTGTGACCATGGCGGGTACTTTCGCCCTGATACACGAAACCCTGGCCGAGCAGGGTTGCCAGCTTGTGGGTGGCCTGGTCGGCGAAGTCGGAATAATAGGCATCGGTTTCGCCAGTCAGCAGTACGTGCAGGGTGTTGTGCCCGTCATCGTTCCACTGTGCATCGAAGCCTTGCTCAAGCAGGCTGGCCTGGTTGAACTCGTTCTCCAGGTTCAACCAGACATGACGCGGCGCATCGATGTGCTGCTGAATCTTCTGCGCCATTTCCTGCAGAAAGGTCGAGTCGTTAATGGCGTGCACGGCATCAAAACGCAACCCGTCGAAGCGGTATTCGAGCAGCCACATCAAGGCGTTGTCGATGAAGTAGTCGCGTACTTCGCGACGACGGAAATCGATGGCGTCGCCCCACGGGGTCTTCACATCGCTACGAAAGAAGCCTTTGGCGTAACGACCCAGGTAATTGCCGTCCGGGCCGAAGTGGTTGTAGACCACATCCAGAATCACCATCAGGCCGTGACCATGCGCCGTATCGATCAGATGTTTGAGCTGTTCCGGCGTGCCATAGGAGGACTGCGGTGCGTAGGGCAGAACGCCGTCGTAACCCCAGTTGCGTTCGCCGGGAAATTGCGCGATCGGCATCAGTTCGATAGCCGTGACGCCCAGCTCCGCCAGACGCTTGAGGTGAGTTTCGACCCCGGCGTAACCGCCCAGCGCCCCCACGTGCAGCTCGTAGATCACCGCTTCGTGCCAGGGGCGACCCTGCCAGTGGGTGTTTTGCCATTCGTAAGCAAGGGGGTCGACCACCACGCTTGAGGAGTGGACGTCAGAGGATTGGGCGCGGGAGGCGGGGTCGGGGACTTCGATCTCCCCATCGATGTTGTAGCGGTAGCGGGTACCCGCCGGGCAGCGGGTCTCCAGAATGAACCAGCCCTCGTTTTGCGGGAGCATGGCCAGAGACTGGCCACCCTCGATTTCAATACTTACGTAGTAGGCATCCGGCGCCCAAAGGGCAAACCGGGTGAGTCCAGAATCCAGCAGAACGGCGCCGTGGCGCCAGTTCTCATCCGTACGCAGAGGCATCCGTTAACCCCTTATTCAGTAATGAAGTGAAGCACCCACATTCTTTTTCAACAGGTCCTGATAAAGCTCCGCGTAAGGCTCTACCGCTTGATGCCAATTGAAGGGTGCCGCCATGGCGCGACAGCGCATGGCATTGAGCAATGCAGGGTTGGAGAACACTTTGAAGGCTCGGTTCAATGCTTCTTTATAGCTTTCGACAGTTGACTCATCGAACAGGAAGCCGGTGACGCCATCTTCAATCGTGTCAGCCAGGCCACCCGTATTGCGCGCCACCGGCAATGAGCCGAAACGCTGGGCATACATCTGGCTCAGGCCGCATGGCTCGTAGCGCGACGGCATCAGCAGGAAGTCACTGCCGGCAAACATGCGACGCGCATCGGTTTCATTGAAACCGATCCGCACGCCAATCTGACCTGGAAAACGCAACGCCAATTCGCGCATCGCATCTTCTTCTTCCGGCTCGCCACGGCCGATGATCGCGATCTGACCGCCCTGATTGACGATGTGCTCGGCGACGCCGATGGTCAGGTCCAGACCCTTCTGATAAACCAGACGTGAAACCACCGCGAACAGCGGACCGCTGGACGGCTCAAGTTCGAACAGCTCCCGAACGTGGTCGGCATTGATTTCCTTGCGCTGCCACTCGTTAGGAGCGAAGTGGCAAATCAGATGCTCATCGGTCGCCGCGTCCCAGCTGGCGTCGATCCCGTTGGGAATGCCGCTGAGCTGGCCACGGTCAGCTTTGCTTTGCAGAAAGCCTTCCAGGCCGCAACCAAATTCCGGGGTGGTGATTTCCTTAGCGTAAGTCGCGCTCACCGTGGTGATGTGGCTGGCGTAGGCCATGCCAGCCTTGATGAACGACAACTTGCCATAGAACTCCATCCCGTCTGCGCCCAGGGCCTCGTCTGGAATACCCAGCTCGCGGCTCGACGCGGTGCTGACAGTGCCCTGATAAGCCAGGTTGTGGATGGTGAAAATACTTGGCGTGGTCTGTCCGCGCCAGCGCATGTAAGCGGGCGCCAGGCCAGCTGGCCAGTCATGTGCGTGCACCAGCTCCGGGCACCATTGAGTCTTGACCGCGCCTGCTGCGAATTCCGCTGCGGCCAGGCCCAGGCGGGCAAAGCGAATATGGTTGTCCGACCAGTCGCGACCGTTGGTGTCGGCGTAAGGCGTGCCTTCGCGCTCGTACAGCTCCGGGCAGATCAGGACATAGATCACCAGACCGTCTTTCATATCCATACGGCCGATTTTGCAGGGCGGCAGGGCGGCGTGACCGCCTAGCTGGCTGATCACGTGGATCGGGTTACCGCTATTAAGAACCTGTGGATAGCCGGGTATCAGCACACGGACATCGTGCAGGTGACGCATGGCTCGCGGCAGCGCGGCAGACACATCGCCCAAACCCCCGGTTTTAACCAGGTCAGCCAGCTCGGAGGTGACAAACAAGACTTTACGCTTGTGTGTGGCCACGATGGTTGGCTGTGAAACAGGCAGTTGCAGCAGTGGAACGCTCGTCGTAGCGAAGACCGGCAGATGAGTCAGCTCGCTGGCCGGCTGATTAAAACTCTCTCCCTTCTGGGTTTTGACAGCGGCGCTAATCATCGTTTTCTCCCATTTAATACAGTGTAAGTACTGCACTTGATTGTTATTGGCCATGTCCTATGGCCAGGCACAAATGTACTACGCAAGATCAGTACCGATTTACCGTTTGCGCGATCGCTGGACAGGCTGGCAGCACTCCAGAGGCGGGGCTAACCCACAGCATAGGCGCTCTATTCACCTGACCTATGGCTGTTATAGAAGTTTCGACTTTTTTTATCAGAATTGTCTGGAATGGGGGTCGCAAGGGCATCAGGCAAAGCAGGGTTGAGCGGCTGACGGGTCTGTGGAACGTGGCTGCGCTTTTTTAGAGCGTGCTGTTTTAGGCCGCAAAGCGTTCCAAACCACTCGTCGGATTGTTTGACAATCAACGCTGCAGACGACATTCACCACCGGTTGAGCCAATCAAAACCGCGCGGATCAACGAGCCGTTCCGCACGCTGCGTTTTGCTGGTGCGCATGGCGCTCTGACACGGTGCGATAAGAGAGATGCTTACAAAGGTTGCGGAACATTTTTCAGCGCGGCGCGATAGAATCGCTAGCCCGGCTCGCCTGATGGTGGCCCTTTACGATTTGATCGACGCACGAGGATGAAATGGATACCCCAGAGGTTTTGGTGCTGCAGGCAAGCTACACAAATCCGGTGCATGCCGAGGCGATTGGTTTTTTGCTGAACCTGTATGCCGAAGACGTGATGGGCGGGGGTGCTTCGATTTCCCCCGACACGCAACAACAATTGGCCATTGAACTGGCCAAGCGTCCGCACGCTTTCAGTGTTCTGGCATTCATATCCGGCGAACCTGTCGGGCTGGTCAACTGTTTCGAAGGTTTCTCGACCTTCCAGTGCCGCCCCCTCGTCAACATCCATGACGTGGCAGTCGCCGCGCAGCACCGTGGGCTGGGCATTAGCCAGAAGATGCTGGCCAAGGTTGAAGAGATCGCTCGTCAGCGCGGCTGCTGCAAGCTGACGCTGGAGGTGCTGGAAGGCAATACCATTGCGCAGAATGCCTATCGCAAACTCGGCTTTGCTGGCTACGAGCTCGATCCTGTGATGGGCAAGGCGATGTTCTGGCAAAAAGCGCTTTGAGTCGCCTGCGCTAGCCCAGACGCGTGCGCCCTGGCCCGGCGCGCAGTTCTGGCAGCCTTGTCAGCCCCTACTTTGCTTCAGTCGCGCAAAAGCGCTGCATTGATGTCAGGAACGTTGCAGCGTGTGTCGGGTCGGATTTTTCAGGTGCAGGAAGGGGTATGGCATCAGGGCAAGCCAGCAGGTCGGGCTTGCCACGGTCTCATCTGTTCAACAGTCTTTCTGGCGGGCATTGCAGGGCTGCAATAACCGGGGCAGGATCAGGCGCGCAGGGCAGTGCTGGCAGAACCGGTCAGTTGCGATTGCTGCAGCATCAGACTCAGATGAGCGACCTTTTTCTGCAATTGTTCGCGCTCTTCTTTAAGCTGGCGCAGTTCGTCGCGGCGCACAGTGACGTAAAGGGTTTGTGGTGCAGTAGCTGGAAGTAATGTGCCCATTGCTCACCTCGCAAATGGCGGATTCAAACCTGAGAAGGTCCATGGCAAATGCTATCGATGCTCGAATCGCCTCTGCTTACCTCTCTATCGGCGCCGATTCTGATTTCTTTTGCAAAAAAAAGGAACTTTTTTATTTTTGATTGTCGCGAACGTTGTCTTGATCGCGACAACGTGCTTGTCGGCATCGCCGGAAAACGGCTGAACACAGGCCGGCAAGCACCCTCACGCGCTGCACTGAACTACCCTCAGGCTGGCCCCGAACAAGGTCGGGCTATAAAATGAGGCACTTTTTTACAATTTATGGAGCATCAGCACATGCAACTTGGAATCATCGGACTGGGCCGTATGGGTGGCAACATCGCGCGGCGCCTGATGCTCAATGGGCATACCACCGTTGTTTACGATCGCGATGAAGCTTCGCGCAGTACTCTTGCACAGGAAGGCTCGACCGCGGTTGCAGATCTTGCGGCACTGGTCGCCGCAATGGACAAGCCCCGCGCTGTCTGGGTCATGCTGCCTGCAGGTGATCCAACTGAAGAAACCATCAACGTGCTGGCTGACCTGCTGGATGCAGACGACGTCATCATTGACGGTGGCAACACCTTCTATAAGGACGACGTGCGGCGCGCCAAGGCGCTGACTGAAAAAGGCCTCCACTATGTCGACGTCGGCACGTCCGGCGGCGTGTGGGGGCTGGAGCGTGGCTACTGCATGATGATCGGCGGTGAGGCTGACGTGGTACAGCGTCTGGACCCACTGTTCGAAACGCTGGCTCCGGGCTACGGTTCGGTGGAGCGCACCAAGGGTCGCAACTCCACGGATGACCGTGCCGAGCGCGGCTACATCCACGCAGGCCCGGCCGGTTCCGGCCACTTCGTGAAGATGATCCACAACGGTATCGAGTACGGCATGATGCAGGCCTTCGCCGAGGGCTTCGACATCCTCAAGCAGAAGAACTCGGAAAACCTGCCGCCTGAGCAACGTTTTGACCTGAACATGGCCGATATCGCCGAGGTGTGGCGCCGTGGCAGCGTTGTTTCTTCCTGGCTGCTTGACCTGACCGCCGACGCACTGGCGACCGATCCGCAGCTCGATGCCTATTCAGGCGCGGTGGCCGACAGTGGCGAAGGGCGCTGGACCATCGAGGCGGCCATGGAGCAGGCGGTGCCTGTGCCAGTCTTGTCCAGCGCGCTGTTTGCCCGATTCCGTTCGCGGCAGAAAAGCTCCTACGCGGACAAAATGCTTTCCGCCATGCGCTTCGGCTTTGGTGGCCATAAAGAGGGCCCCAAATAATGGGGATAACCCAGAGCGGTACCGAGCCTAGGCCTGACGTCGCGCCGCCCACCACCTTGTTTCTGTTTGGTGCGCACGGGGATCTCGTCAAGCGCCTGCTGATGCCAGCGCTTTACAACCTGACGCGCGATGGCCTGGTCGACAAAGGCCTGCATATCGTCGGCGTCGACCACAATGCGATCAGCGACGCCGACTTTGCCACCAAGCTTGAGGATTTCATTCGCCAGGAAGCGGCCAGCAAAGTCACCGCTGGCGGCAAGGACCCGCTGGATCCTGCGCTCTGGGCTGATCTGGCAAGCCGCATCAGCTATGTGCAGGGCGACTTTCTCGACGATTCCACCTATGTCGACATCGCGGCCAAGATCCAGAGCACCGGCAGCGGCAATGCGGTGTTCTATCTGGCCACCGCGCCGCGCTTTTTCAGCGAGGTCGCGATTCGGCTCGGCAGCTCGGGCCTGCTGGCCGAAACCCCGGAGCAGTTTCGCCGGGTGGTGATCGAAAAGCCGTTTGGCTCTGATCTGAACAGTGCAGTGGAGTTGAACGCCTGCCTGCTCAAAGTCATGAGCGAAAAGCAGATCTACCGCATTGACCATTATCTGGGTAAGGAAACTGTTCAGAACATTCTGGTCAGTCGTTTTTCCAATGCGCTGTTCGAGGCGTTCTGGAACAACCATTACATCGATCACGTGCAGATCACGGCGGCCGAAACCGTGGGCGTCGAGACCCGAGGCAGTTTCTACGAAAATACCGGCGCATTGCGCGATATGGTGCCCAACCATCTGTTTCAGCTGCTGGCCATGGTTGCGATGGAACCGCCAGCGGCATTTGGTGCAGACGCGATTCGCGGTGAAAAAGCCAAGGTCATTGGTGCCATTCGGCCATGGTCGGAGCTGGAGGCACTGGCCAATTCTGTGCGCGGCCAATATTCCCAGGGCAGCAAGGACGGCGCCGAGATCACTGGCTACCGCCAGGAAAACAAGGTCGACCCGGACAGCACCACGGAAACTTACGTCGCGCTCAAGGTCATGATCGATAACTGGCGCTGGGTCGGTGTGCCTTTCTACCTGCGCACCGGCAAACGCATGAGTGCACGCAGCACCGAAATCGCCATCTCCTTCAAGCCAGCGCCTTACGCGCAGTTCCGTGATACCGAGGTGGACAAGCTCAAGCCCAACTTCCTCCGGATCCAGATCCAGCCGAATGAGGGCATGTGGTTCGATCTCTACGCCAAGCGCCCGGGCCCGACCCTGCATATGGAGGACATCGAGCTGGGTTTCGAATACAACGAGTTTTTCGAAATGCAGCCGTCTACCGGCTATGAAACGCTGATTTATGACTGCCTCACCGGTGATCAGACCTTGTTCCAGCGAGCCGACAACATCGAAAACGGCTGGCGTGCGGTGCAACCGTTTCTGGATGCCTGGCAAAAACACCCGCAGGTTGAGCTTTATGCAGCGGGCGAAGACGGACCGCTCGCGGCCGATGACCTGATGGCGCTCGATGGCCGGGAATGGCGGAATATCAATGGCTGACCCACACCGCGACATCCAGTTTCTGCTGTCGGATATCGACGGCACGCTGCTGCGGCCTGATCACAGTCTGAGCCAAGCCAATATAGACGCTGTCTCCCGTCTGCGAGCAGCGGGGGTGCTGTTTACCGTTGCCAGCAGCAGGCCGCCGCGGGCCATGCGCCAGCAGATCGAGGCCTTGGGTATCGATCTGCCGACCGTGGGCTTCAATGGCGGCAATATCGTCAACGCAGACGGCAGCCTGCTGCTAGCCCACCGGATTGACCAAGCCGCTGCAGTCACCACCCTGGACTTGTTCGCCGGCCATGCCGTCGCGGTCTGGGTGTTTGCCGATGATCAATGGTTTCTTATCGACCCGCACGGGGATTATGTCGAGCACGAACAGCAGACACTGGGCTATGCGCCGATCCAGGTCGACAGCTTCGAACCGTATCTGGACCGGATCGACAAGATCGTCGCCGCCAGTACCGACTTTGAGTTGCTCAAGGTGCTGGAGGGTCAGCTGAACCCGATGATTGAGGGCATGGCCCACGCCGCGCGCTCGCAGTCCTATTACCTGGACGTGACTGCGCTGGAAGCCAACAAGGGCTCGGCGTTGATCACCCTTGCGGCGCAGCTGGGCATTGAAATGTCACGTACCGCAGCCATTGGCGACGGCGGAAACGATGTCGCCATGTTCAAGCAGGCTGGCATGTCGATTGCCATGGGCCAGGCCGAGGAGGGTGTGCGCAGCCAGGCCAGTCACGTGACCGGCAGCAACCTTGAAGACGGGGTCGCCACAGCGATAGATCGCTACATCCTGGCACGCTGACACAGCCGGCGCCGCCCGGCGCTGGCAATTACAACCAGACCACGGCGGACATTTGTTCATGGCTGCACTGATTGAAGACTATGCACTGCTCGGCAACTGCAAGACGGCCGCGCTGGTCTCCAGAGATGGATCGCTGGACTGGTTGTGTTTCCCGCGCTTCGATTCCCCGGCCTGCTTCGCGGCGCTGCTGGGTGACAGTGATAACGGACGCTGGAAAATGGCGCCCGCCACACCTCCATTGAAAACCGAGCGGCGCTACCGTGAAGGCACGCTGATTCTGGAAACCCTGTTTGAAACTCAAACAGGGCGTGCGATGCTTATTGACTTCATGCCGGTCGGGCAGGGCAGTCAAGTGGTGCGGATTGTCGTCGGCCTTGAAGGGCAGGTGTCTTTCGACATGGACCTGGCGATCCGTTTTGACTACGGCAGCAGCGTGCCCTGGGTCGAGAATCACGGTGGCCACCTGCTGACAGCGGTGGCAGGTCCGGACATGCTGGTGCTGCGTACGCCGGAGCCGTTGCAGGCGCACGATCACCACACCGGTAGCCATTTCAGCGTTGGCGCGGGAGAGCGTGAAGCTTTTGTACTGAGCCACCAGCCCTCTAATGAACCGGTTCAGGATGGCATCGATCCGGAGCAGGCACTGCGCGAAACCGAGCGCTTCTGGCTGGAGTTTTCCGATCGCTGCCCCGACGTAGGGCCATGGACCGCTAAGGTCAAGCGCTCTTTGATAACGCTCAAGGCCATGACGTATCAGCCCACCGGTGGCATCGTTGCGGCGGTCACCACCTCGCTGCCCGAGCAACTGGGCGGCGAGCGGAACTGGGACTACCGCTATTGCTGGCTGCGCGACGCGACCATGACCCTGCTGGCGTTAATGAATCTGGGCTATTTCGAAGAAGCCGCCGCCTGGCGCGAATGGCTGATGCGGGCCGTGGCGGGGAATCCTGAACAGATCCAGATCATGTACGGCCTGGCTGGCGAGCGGCGCTTACCTGAATTCGAACTGCCCTGGCTGAGTGGCTACGAGGATTCGCGCCCGGTGCGTATCGGCAATGGCGCAGCGACGCAGATGCAGCTGGACGTCTACGGCGAAGTGGCAGATGCGATGATCCAGGCCATCAAGGGCGGCTTGCCGCGTCCGCCGCGCAGTATTGAAATCTCCAAGGTGATCATGCCGTTCCTGGAAACCGTGTGGCACCTTCCGGATCGCGGCATCTGGGAAATTCGCTCGGAGCCGCGGCACTTCACCCATTCCAAGGTCATGACCTGGGTGGCTTTTGATCGCAACGCCAAACTGATCGCCCAGACGGCGCAAAGCGATGAAGAGCGCGCACTGGCCCGGCACTATCGTGATGTTGCCGAGCAGATTCATGCTGACGTGTGCCTGCACGGCTACGACGCCAAACTGGGCAGCTTTACGCAAACCTACGGCGCACCAGCACTGGATGCCAGCTTGCTGCAAATCGCGCTGACCGGTTTTCTGCCAGCCGACGATGCCCGAGTGGTCGGCACCGTAGCCGCCATCGAGCGCAGCCTGATCGAGGACGGTCTATTGTTGCGTTATGACACCGACCACAGCACCGACGGCGTTGCCGGTCGCGAAGGTACGTTCCTGGTCTGCTCGTTCTGGTTGGCGGATGTGTACGTGCTGATGGGTCGGGAGGAGGACGCCGCGGCGTTGTTTGAGCGCCTGTGCGGCTTATGCAATGACCTGGGCTTGCTCGCCGAGCAATACGACACTCGCGACAAGCGCATGCTGGGCAATTTCCCGCAGGCCTTCAGCCACATCGGCATCATCAACACGGCCCTCAATCTGCATCGAGTGGTGTGCCCGGTCAAAGCGCGGGCTGCTGCCGAGGCAGATGTCGCCGAGTAATATCTGTGTCCTGCGCTGAGCAGGAGCGGCCTAAAGACTCGCAGCCTCACATGGCTTTTCTGAAGGTAAAATTGATGCGCTGCTCACCCAGCTGCGGCTGATAGCCAGGCTTGATGGGCAGTACGCCGTGGAAGCGCAGGCGATCTTCGCCTCCCCAGACCACAACGTCACCATGTAGCAGATTGATGCGCGTGGCTTTGTCCTGGCGCTGAAATCCGCCGAACAGAAACACCGCGGGCAAGCCCAGCGAAACGGAAACCACCGGCCACTGTAGCTGCTGTTCGTCTTTGTCCTGGTGCAGGGACATTTTAGCGCCGGGCACATAACGGTTGATCAGGCAGGCATCCGGCATGAAGCCAGGAAAATCGCACGCCTGGGCCGCCGCTTGCGCCAGTTCCATGAACACCTCGGGAATTTCAGGCCAGGGCAAACCGCTCTGCGGGTCAGTCGGCGTGTAGCGATAGCCCTTGTGATCGGTCATCCAGCCATAGCTGCCGCAACTGGTGAGCGCCGCTGACATGGTGAAACCGCCCGGGGTGACCATGTGCCGCAAGGGCGCCTGCTCCAATACGGCTTGCAGTGCGCAGAGCAAGCGCTCGATCCGGGGCAGGGCAAAACCGCGCAACACGAAGGAGCGCGGTCCGATCTGCTCGGTCGACACCTCTGGCGCGGGTGCGTCGGCGAACAGATCAAAGGTGACGGGCGTGGTGCTTTCTCGTTTCACGGTGCAGTCGTTTTGGCGCTTACAGGGCTTTGCTGACTTTGACGTCGGTGATCTCGTCGCCGCTCTGGCCATGCATTTTTTCCAGGGCGCTCCTTGCTTCATCAACCGATGCCGACTGTAATTGGGCGAACTCGAAGCGGCGTTCGCCGTTGAGTTTGTAACTGACCGCGTATTTGGTGGTTCGAGGGGCAGACGTACTCACGTTGACTCCTTGCAAAGGGCTTAGCTCAGTCGAGAAGCTGAACGACGAACGATTTTGATCGAGTGAGTAAAAGTGGTCTTGCGGCCACCGTTGGAATCCATCTTGCGACCCGATGTATCAATGGTGATGTTCCAGAAGCCAGTGCTTGGCGCGGCGATTTTCGCCGGGAACCTGTCGAAGGCTCCGCCGTGATAGGTGTGGCGCCCGCCGTTCTTGAAGCTGCGGAAATTGGAATCGTTCATCAGGCGAATATTGCAGAGCTGAGAACACTCGATGACGACCAGGTCGTCTTCATTGAGGTGCTCGCGCTGGTGTACGAATTTCATGGGTGTCTCCGACGTGAAGGCGTTTTGCAAAAAGTCGAAACGATAGCATGACGCGTGGGGCATTTACCGGTGATCGAGGTTTTATTGCAGTCTTTCACGGGAAAACGACATTAAAAGGGATTTAATCCTCATCAAGCTTGTCGTAGGACCTTTATTGGGAGGATTGTATGAAATTGGCCGTCGTGATTCTGGCTCTGGCGATGACTGGCTGTGCTACTGTCGCAGAAATCGAACATACCCCAGCGACCATGAGCGTCATGTCCGGGAAAAGCCCGAAAGAGTACGCTGCATGTTTTGTCGGCAAGATTTCCGAGAGCCGCAAGCCGCCGGTAGTGATGGATCATCACGATGGGTTAAGGGTCATTGTGGCGCAAAAGCTCAGCAAAGACCCGGCAGCGGTTCTTGACATTGAAAGCCGATCCAACGGCAGTTCAATCAAGGTCTACGAGCGCCTGTCCAATGTGCCGATCCGGCCAAAGGATGTACAGGCAGCTGCAACTCACTGCATTTCCGGTTGATCATTGCGCCATTACGGCGTGAAGCATTACTTGCAGACCACCAGTACGCTGCGGCTCTTATAGTTGCCCACGTCGACACCCAGGGTTTTATCGCTCTCCCTGGGTTGTGGCGTGCCGTCCGTGCCGACGATTTCATAGCCGGTCCCGGCGCACGAAGCGTCGGCTTTCTCGTAGCAACTGGCCCATGACATGGCTTCGCCGGAGCAATCGATGCTCAGGCCCTGTTTGCCGTTCTTCAGGTAGGTATTGGAGGATGTTGCGCAGCCTGTCAGGCCCAGTACAGCAATAATGGACAAAAATCGGATCATGTTTTGCGCTTCACAAGAGGGGTCAAAGGTAAGGTTAATGGTTGGACTGAATCCAGGTGCCATCGTTCCGGCATCATTGTAGTCGGTTGGCGTATATGTCGGTCGAACCGTTATTTGTCAGCGCGACGGCGAGCGGCTTTGGGCTGGTCCTGCAGCACGGCAGCGACTTCGATGGCCGCGCTTTCGCTGGCAAAAGGCCCGGCGATGGCTTCGGCATTGGCCGCGCAGACCCACCACTGGCCGTCCTCAAGCTTGTTGATCAAGTAGCCGTTTACGGTTTTTACGTCTGCCATCGAGAGGGGTCCTGAGCAAGTAATTGAGCCGCGTATGATAAAGCCCAGCCTACCGGGCTGTCGCCTGTGGTTTGCTGCAGTCGGTGGGCGATAATTGCCGCGCGCGATAAGCGCGGTGAGCTAAGCTTCACGTCGTGGTTCTCTGACGACGGGGGGCATCAAAACAGTTGTTCTGCTGATCGAGGCGGTGTGAAGTGCGTCGGTCAGTCGGTAGAGTCGGCAGCATCCAGTGTGCTCCAGTCACCACAATATCTACGATTGGGCGGAACTATCTGCTCAGGGATCTCTCTACCATGGCATCGCAAAGGCCAGTGGCGGGGCATTGTAAGCTAGCCCCCGCCTGATTAGACTGCCTCGCTAACGCCAACAGCCCTTTATTAAGGACCTTTATGATCAAGAAATGCTTGTTCCCTGCAGCCGGTTACGGCACTCGCTTTTTGCCAGCGACCAAAGCCATGCCCAAAGAGATGCTGCCGGTGGTCAACAAGCCACTGATCCAATACGGCGTGGAAGAAGCACTTGATGCAGGCTTGAATGAAATCTCCATCGTTACGGGTCGTGGCAAGCGCGCGCTGGAAGACCACTTCGATATCAGCTATGAGCTGGAAAACCAGATCAAGGGCACCGACAAGGAAAAATACCTGGTCGGCATCCGTCGCCTCATCGACGAGTGCAGCTTCTCCTACACACGTCAGACCGAAATGAAAGGCCTTGGCCATGCCATCCTCAGCGGTCGTCCGCTGATCGGCAACGAGTCTTTTGCCGTAGTCCTGGCCGATGACTTGTGTGTGAACCTGGAAGGCGAAGGCGTCCTGGCCCAGATGGTCAAGCTGCACAAGCACTACGGTTGCTCGATCGTTGCCATTCAGGAAGTTGATCCAGCCGAAACCCATAAATACGGTGTGATCGCAGGCGAAGAAATCAAGCCTGGTCTGTTCCGTGTTACCGACATGGTTGAAAAGCCGAAGCCGGAAGATGCCCCTTCAAACCTGGCGATCATCGGTCGCTATATCCTGACGCCGGACATCTTCGAAAAAATCGAAGCCACCGAGCCGGGCAAAGGCGGCGAGATCCAGATTACCGACGCCCTGATGAAGCAGGCTTCCGAAGGTAACGTACTGGCTTATAAATTCCAGGGCACGCGTTTCGACTGCGGTGGTGCTGAAGGCTACATCGAAGCAACCAACTTCTGCTTCGAGCACTTCTACAAAAAAGGCAGCTAAGCGTCTGAGATAATTCAGGCTCGCTGCTGCGCAAAGCCACCTTCGGGTGGCTTTGTCGTTTCTGGCTGATATGCTGTCGTTCTGCTCAGGAGATTCAAATGGCTTACGATTTCGACCTCTTCGTGATTGGTGCGGGTTCCGGTGGTGTGCGCGCGGGACGTTTTGCGGCGGGCTTTGGTGCTCGCGTGGCGGTGGCGGAAAGCCGTTACCTGGGCGGCACCTGTGTCAACGTCGGTTGTGTACCGAAAAAACTGCTGGTCTATGGCGCTCATTACTCCGAGGAGTTCGAGCAGGCCAAGAGCTTTGGCTGGTCGGTGAGTGAGCCTGAATTTGACTGGGCGACGCTGATCGCCAACAAGGACCGCCAGATCCAGCACCTCAACGGTATTTACCGCGACCTGCTGGTCAACAGCGGGGTAACGCTGCTGGAAGGCCACGCGAAACTGACCGGCCCCCATCAGGTTGAAGTCAACGGCCACTGCTACAGCGCCGAACACATCCTGATCGCTACCGGCGGCTGGCCTCAGGTGCCTGATATCCCTGGGCGCGAACACGCAATTACCTCCAATGAAGCGTTCTTCCTCGCTCAATTGCCCAAGCGGGTGATTGTGGTGGGAGGTGGATACATCGCTGTCGAGTTCGCTTCGATTTTCCATGGCCTGGGCGCTGAAACCACGCTGATGTATCGCGGTGACATGTTCCTGCGTGGTTTTGATGGCAGCATTCGCCAGCATCTGCACCAGGAACTGGTCAAACGCGGTATGGACGTACGTTTCAATGCCGACCTCGAACGCATTGAAAAACAGGCCGATGGCAGCCTCAAGGTGTTCCTCAAGGACGGCAGCAGCGCTGATGCCGATTGCGTGTTCTACGCAACGGGTCGTCGACCGATGCTGGACAATCTTGGCCTGGAGACGGTTGACGTCAAACTGAACAAGGACGGCTTCATTCAGGTCGACGACCATTATCAGACCAGTGAGCCCTCGATCCTGGCATTGGGCGACGTCATCGGCCGGGTGCAGTTGACCCCGGTGGCCCTGGCCGAAGGCATGGCCGTGGCTCGGCGGCTGTTCAAGCCCGAAGCGTTTCGTCCGGTGGATTACCGACACATTCCGACTGCGGTTTTCAGCCTGCCCAACATCGGCACGGTGGGTCTGACTGAAGAAGAAGCTCGCAAGGCAGGGCACGAGGTGCACATTTTCGAGAGCAGCTTCCGGCCGATGAAGCTGACCCTGACCGATAATCAGGAGCGCACACTGATGAAGCTGGTCGTCGACGCCAGCACTGATGTGGTCCTGGGTTGCCACATGGTGGGTCCGGATGCCGGGGAAATCGTGCAAAGCCTGGCCATTGCCTTGAAGGCCGGGGCCACCAAGCGGGTGTTTGATGACACCATCGGCGTGCACCCGACGCTGGCTGAAGAGTTCGTCACCATGCGTTCGCCGGTCGTGCGCTAAGCGCTCAGGTAAAACCGCCCGGGGTTCAGGATGAGCCCCAGGCTGATTCGATATTCCAGGAGGAAAACAGTTTCGATGAAACGCAAACATCACTGGGCAGCGCTGCCATTGAATTCAGCCGAGCAACACCCACCACCCCTGCGCAACATTGACGCCTTGCTGGAAAGCGAGCGGCAGTTCCGTACCCTGGCCGACAACATGAGCCAGCTGGCCTGGACGGCTGATGCCGCGGGCAATATCTATTGGTACAACGAACGCTGGTACGAGTACACCGGCTCTTCCCTTGAGGCCATGCTCGCCCTGGGCTGGCGCTGGGTTCATCACCCGGATCACATCGAACGTGTTTCCGGGCGGCTGTCGCATTGCTTTGCCACCGGCTCAATCTGGGAAGACACCTTTCCGCTAAGAGGCAAAAGCGGAGGCTACAGCTGGTTTCTGGCCCGGGCGCTGCCTATTCGTGACGAGCATGGGCATATCACTCACTGGCTGGGCACCAACACCGACATCACAGCGCAGGTCAATGCCGAAGAGGCACTGCGCGAGCTCAATGAAAGTCTTGAGCTACGGGTTGCCGAACGCACCCAGGAACTGGCGAGCACCAACGAGCTGCTGAAAAATGAAATGGCCGAACGTGAGCAGGCTGAGGAGGCGTTGCGTCACGCGCAAAAGATGGACGCCATCGGCCAGCTGACGGGGGGCATCGCGCATGACTTCAACAATATGCTGACCGGCGTGCTTGGCGCGCTGGACCTGATCCAGCGCAGAGTGGCAGCCGGGCGTGTCTCCGAGCTTGATCGTTACATTGATGCGGCCATGACCTCAGCCAACCGCGCCGCCGCCTTGACCCACCGCCTACTTGCTTTCGCCCGGCGCCAATCGCTGAATAACACCGCGGTTGATGTCAATCGCATGGTTCATTCCATGGAAGAGTTGGTGCGCCGAACAGTGGGGGAAAGCATTGAGTTGCAGATCCGCTTGAGTGATGAGCTGCGCCGGGCACAGACCGATGAACATCAGCTGGAAAACGCGCTGCTCAACCTGGTGATCAATGCCCGCGATGCCATGCCTGCTGGCGGCTCTCTGTCCATTTCCAGCGCCAATGTCACGCTGGTCAGGCAGCAAGGCGCGGTGACGGCGGGTGATTATGTGCAGCTGTGCATCGAAGATACCGGCAACGGCATGTCGGGCGAGGTGCTGGAGAAGGTATTCGATCCGTTCTTCACCACCAAGCCGATTGGCCAGGGCACGGGGCTCGGGTTGTCGATGGTCTACGGCTTCGTCAAGCAAACGGGCGGGCATGTGCTGATTGATAGCCGTGAGGGTGTAGGTACCCGCGTCGAGCTTTACCTGCCGTGCCATTTGCAGGGCGCTGAAGGCGCGGAGCAGGTGGTTGATGCCGGAGTGACGCCGCGCGCAGGCTCCGGGGAAAGCGTGCTGGTCGTCGAGGACGAAGAAGCGGTGCGCATGCTGGTGGTGGATGCCTTGCGTGAGCTGGGCTACAGCATGCTTGAGGCGTGCGACAGCAAGTCTGCACTGCCGCTGCTGCAAGGTCCGCAACGCATTGATCTGCTGGTCAGCGACGTCGGGCTGCCTGGGTTGAACGGCCGACAGCTCGCCGAAATCGCCCGGCAGTTCAGGCCGGGCTTGCAGGTGCTGTTCATGACCGGCTATGCCCGCAATGCGGAGATTCGTGGTGACTTTCTTGAGGACGGGATGGACCTGTTGACCAAGCCGTTTACCGTGGATGAGCTGGCGCTTCGGGTACGCTCTATGCTGGAGCATCCACGTCAGGTTTGATTGTCCCGGACATATAGCGATGCGGTGTGCCTGACTCACCGCGGTCCCAGCCTTCGGCAGCGCCTACCGGTTTTGCGTCGTGTCAGATTAACCTCGGTCAGCTGACCGAGGTTACGAGGGCTGCGAAGCTGGGTTGCCTGACACACTGCGCAGGTCTCGCTTATTCGGCAGGATTTTCCGGCGATGCGTCTTCTTTCACAGCTGCCAGCTGCGTTGCGCGGAGGTTATCCAACGCCAGTTCGGTCTTGATCAGGATCAGTTCCAATACCCGGTTCTGTTGCTCGGTGTCGGTTGCGCGTTGCTTGAGGTCGGTGCTTTCCTCCTGGGCGCTGCGCAGGCGTTCTTCCAGAACAGCCTTGTAGGCCTCGGACTGCTGATATTTTTGCGTCCAGTCGCTGACTTGATTGCTCAGGCTGCCGAGCTGATTCTGTTGATTATGCTGTTCTCGTTGTGAGCTACGGTTTTCAGCGAGCAGCCGTTCGTTGTCGCGATTGAGCTGGGTGATTTCTTCCTGACGGCTGATGGCACTCTGTTGCGCCTGGCGTATCTCCATCTGCAGCTGTTGCACCTGGGTTTCATGGCGTCGCTGCTCTTGCTCGCGCTGTTCTTTGATCGCCGTGCGGTAATGCTCCAGGGCATCGCGGGCGTGCAGGTGTTTTTCTTCCAGTGAACGGATGTGGCCGTCCTTGTCCAGCAGTCGCGCCTCCAGATCCTGATTGGCCTGGAGCAGGCGTGCCGTGTGGGTCTGTTCGATCTGCAGCTGTTCCCGCGTAGCGTTCAGCGCTGCGCTCTGCTGCTCCAGTAAGCCGCGCTCACGGGAGAGTTGGCCGTCTCGTTCCGCGAGATGATTTTCCGACTGCAGAAGGGCTTCCTGGAGGGCGATGCGCTGCTGCTCGAACGTTGCCTGCGCCGTGTCCACCCGTTCCTGGGCCTGCCCGTTCAAGCGCTGAGCGAGGCGGGCGACCAACTCACCCAGCTCATCACCAATATCCTTCTCCAACGGCCCACCCAGGCTTTCGTTCTCATCCAGTTCACGCAGGTAGCGATGGATGGTGGTTTTCGATCCGGTGTTGCCCATCTCGATGCGCACAGCATCAATGCTCGGATGCTCACCCCGGGCGATCAGTGCCGTGCGCGCAGCCTGTACCACCGCCTTGTTGACGCCGCCCCGAGCCATAGTCATCTCCTACGATTTCGTACTGTGGTATGTATCATGTAATTACATACTATAACGGATAGCTGATTCGCTTTAATTTTCTTTTTTATGAAGCGGGATATTGGCGTATTATCCCGTGTCATCCGCTTTTTCCATTTCGCAAAGCCCGTTTCAGTACGCAAGGCAGGCATGCAGGACGATATCAACCGCTACCTCGACGCCGCGACTCGGGACAACACCCGGCGCAGCTACCGGGCGTCCATCGAGCATTTCGAAGTGACCTGGGGTGGTTTCCTGCCCGCGACCAGCGACAGCGTCGCTCGCTATCTGGCCAGTTACGCGGGAGTGCTATCAGTCAATACGCTCAAGTTGCGCCTGTCCGCGCTGGCCCAATGGCACAACAGCCAGGGTTTTTCCGACCCGACCAAAGCGCCGGTGGTGCGCAAGGTCCTCAAGGGCATTCGTGCGCTGCATCCCGCTCAGGAAAAACAGGCTGAACCGCTGCAGCTGTTGCACCTTGAACAAGTGATCAGCTGGCTAAACAATGAGGCGCAGCAGGCCAGTGCCCAGCACGACACCGCGACGGTGTTGCGCTGTCGGCGAGACACGGCGCTGATTTTGCTGGGGTTCTGGCGGGGTTTTCGAAGCGATGAGCTGTGTCGCTTGCAGGTCGAGGATGTGAAGGCACTGGCCGGATCAGGTATCAGCCTGTATTTGCCGCGCAGTAAAAGCGACCGGGACAACCTTGGCCGAACGTACCAGACTCCGGCTCTGCAGCGGCTGTGCCCGGTGCAGGCTTATATTGACTGGATCAATTGTGCGGCGCTGGTCCGGGGCCCGGTGTTCAGAAGTATCGATCGCTGGGGTAATCTCGGCGAGCAAGGGCTGCACGCGAACAGCGTGATTCCAGTGTTGCGCGATGCCCTGGAGCGTTCGGGGATCGCCGCACAGGCCTATACCAGCCACTCACTGCGTCGCGGTTTTGCCACATGGGCGCATCACAATGGCTGGGATCTCAAGTCGCTGATGAGTTATGTCGGCTGGAAAGACCTGAAATCGGCCATGCGCTACGTCGAAGCTACGCCGTTCACGAGCGGTATCGGTGAAGCAGCGGCAGTTCCGATTTCTTCTATTAATAAACATCTCTTATAGTGAAAACCAATCAGCAGCATCAGGTTTGCCAATGAGCCCCTGACTGCGATTGTGCGTAAGCTCCACTCCATCGAATTCAACCCACCTTTCAACTGTTCACAAACCATCAGGAGATTCACCGATGCCTATCATCAACAGCCAGGTAAAACCGTTCAAAGCCACTGCATTCAAAAACGGCGAGTTCGTCGACGTTTCTGACGCTGACTTTAAAGGCAAGTGGTCTGTCGTGTTCTTCTACCCAGCTGACTTCACCTTCGTCTGCCCAACCGAACTGGAAGACCTGGCCGACAACTACGCCACGTTCCAGAAGCTGGGCGTTGAAATCTACAGCGTTTCGACCGACACCCACTTCGCTCACGCTGCATGGCACAACACTTCACCAGCAATCGGCAAAATCCAGTACACCATGATCGGCGACCCGACTCTGCAGATCTCCCGCAACTTCGACGTATTGATCGAAGAAGCCGGTCTGGCAGACCGTGGCACCTTCGTGATCAACCCAGAAGGCCAGATCAAAATCGTTGAACTGAACGATGGCGGCGTTGGCCGTGACGCTTCCGAGCTGCTGCGCAAGATCAAGGCTGCTCAGTACGTTGCTGCTCACCCAGGCGAAGTTTGCCCAGCCAAATGGCAGGAAGGCGAGGCCACTCTGGCTCCGTCCCTTGACCTGGTCGGCAAGATCTAAGTCGGATGTTTCGGCTAGGGGCGTCGAGCTCTTGAGCAAGTAAACCGCTTCGCCCCTGAAAACGCCCGGGCGACCATCGCCTGGGCGTTGTTTTTTCTACTCCGGTAAATCTAAGTCAAAGGAAATCGCCCGCATGTTGGACGCCAATCTTAAAGCCCAGTTGAAGTCGTACCTGGAACGGGTCACCCGCCCCATCGAGATCGTCGCGTCCCTTGATGACGGCGCGAAATCCCAGGAAATGCTGGCGTTGCTCAATGATGTAATCAGCGTTTCGAAAGACATCACTCTCAATGACAGCGGCACCGATGCGCGTACGCCATCGTTCTCGCTCAACAGCCCGGGACAAGACATCAGCCTGCGCTTCGCCGGCATCCCGATGGGCCACGAATTCACCTCACTGGTACTGGCACTGCTGCAAGTCGGCGGCTACCCGTCCAAAGCCAGTGCAGACACCATCGAACAAGTCCGCTCGCTGCAAGGCGACTTTACGTTCGAAACCTATTTCTCGCAGTCCTGCCAGAACTGCCCGGACGTTGTCCAGGCGCTGAACCTGATGGCCGTGCTGAACCCGAATATCAAGCACGTCGCCATCGACGGCGCGCTGTTTCAGGCCGAAGTCACTGATCGCCAGATCATGTCGGTGCCCAGCATCTACCTGAACGGTGAGCTGTTCGGCCAGGGCCGTATGGGCCTGGAAGAAATTCTTGCCAAGATCGACACCGGTGCCGGTGCTCGCCAGGCGGAGAAACTCAACAGCAAGGACGCCTTCGACGTCCTCGTCGTCGGCGGCGGCCCTGCGGGTTCTGCGGCAGCTGTTTATGCCGCACGCAAAGGCATTCGTACTGGCGTTGCTGCCGAGCGTTTCGGCGGTCAGGTACTGGATACCATGGCCATCGAAAACTTCATTTCCGTGCAACACACCGAAGGGCCGAAACTGGCCGTCGCCCTTGAAGAACACGTCAAGCAATACGAAGTCGACATCATGAACCTGCAGCGCGCCGAGCAGCTGATCCCAGGCAAAGATGGCGCGTTGCATGAAGTGAAGTTCGCTGGCGGTGCGAGCTTGAAGACCAAGACAGTCATCCTGGCCACCGGTGCGCGCTGGAGGGAGATGAATGTCCCTGGCGAGCAGCAATACCGCAACAAAGGCGTGGCGTATTGCCCGCACTGCGACGGACCTTTGTTCAAAGGCAAGCGTGTGGCCGTGATTGGTGGCGGTAACTCGGGCGTCGAAGCGGCTATCGATCTGGCCGGTATCGTGGCTCATGTAACACTGCTTGAGTTTGACGTGCAGTTGCGCGCTGATGCGGTGTTGCAACGCAAGCTGACCAGCCTGCCTAACGTGACCGTCATCACCAACGCCCAAACCACCGAAGTGACGGGTGACGGGCAGAAGGTCAACGGCCTGCGCTACAAGAATCGTCTGAACGGCGAGGAAGTCACTGTCGAACTGGAAGGCATTTTCGTACAGATCGGTTTGCTGCCAAACACTGACTGGCTCAAGAGCACCATCGAGTTGTCGCCACGCGGCGAAATCGTGGTGGATTCCCGCGGAGAGACGTCGATTCCCGGCATCTTCGCCGCCGGTGACGTCACGACAACGCCGTACAAGCAGATCATCATTGCCTTGGGGGAGGGTGCCAAAGCGTCTCTCAGCGCATTCGATCACTTGATCCGCACGTCTGCGCCAGCCTGATATCCGGCTAGCGTAAAAAAAGGGCCTCATGAGAAATCATGGGGCCCTTTTTCGTATCATCGGCTGGTTAGCCGCTGGTATGCGGTCGTGGATTACAACGGCGTCGGTTGAATGATTTCAACCCAATAACCATCCGGGTCCTTGATGAACGCCAGGCTGTTCATACGGCCATCGGCCAGGCGCTTCTGAAAGTCGACGCCCAGGGCTTCAAAGCGTTCGCAGGCGACATGTACGTCCGGCACCGAAATACAGATGTGACCAAAGCCGCGAGGGTCGCTATTGCCATTGTGATAGGCGAAGGAAGGGTCTTTCTCGGTGCCGTGGTTGTGGGTCAGCTCGAGGATGCCGGGAATCGACTTCATCCATACGGTGCGTGCGGCGGCGTCAGCAGGTATTTGCGCCTTGTCGACCAGCGCCAGGAAGTACAGGCTGAACTCGGCTTCGGCAAAGTCACGCTTTTCCACCAGGCTGAAACCCAGCACGCGGGTATAGAAGTCGAGCGATGCGGTGATGTCCTTGACGCGCAGCATCGTGTGGTTGAACACGAAGTTTTGCGTGGAAGCTTCTGGTTCGGCTGTCACGCCGGGGAAGGTGTTAAGGTCTTGCAAGCTCATGAATATCTCCGCTTGAGGTCTGAAGGTTTTACCAAATGATACGGGGCGACACCCCTGATGCCAAACACGCAGCCAACAAACCCGTGTTGGCTCTTGTTCGTGGCAGACTGCGCAGTCAGACTTTGCCCTCTATGTACCCAAGTGATGCCTACCATGATTGACCCGCTCTGCAGAAATTCATTCACTGCCCTGTGCCTGATGGTTGCGCTGTGTTGCAGTCAGGCTCAAGCCGCGGTGCTCGTCTGGCCGGCCGGCTGGCAGGTCGAGGACCTTGCGGCTGCCAAGGACGCAGCGCAGTCGCGGCAACGCGCGACCAAACTCGATGAGGCCGGCAACCCGTTGATGGTCATGGAATTGACCCAGTCGACGTTGGCGCCGGGCCATGAGGTCAATGTTGAAGGCGTGCTGCTGGAGATGCGCAAGTCGGTGCAGGTCAATTTCGCCCGCAGTGGCTTTCAGAGCGTCTGTACTCGCGTCCGGGAAACAAAGCTCGGCGCAATCGCGGCCGTTGAAACCACCTGCACCATTACGCAGAACGGTGTTCACGTCATGAGCCAGACACTGGTCACTGCGGCCAGCAAGGAAATGGCGTGGTCGCTGTCCTACGCCGGATCGGCAGAGGGCTATGCGGCCAACAAGGCCGAGGTTCTGCGCATCCGTGACGGGCTGGACCTCACATCACCCTGAATACACTGATGCTGTGAGCCTGTGGAGCGGGCATGCCGTGAATTCGGCGGCCGCCGTTGCGTTTGAGCATTGCATTGGCAAGCAGGCGCGCAAACACGAATTTCAGGCAAAAAGAAGCCCGCCGAAGCGGGCATTGGGGCGCTAATCCTTTAGCAGCCTTTATCTTGTGGCAGTGCGTGTGAAAAAAACGTGAATATTTTCAGAAAATCTTCTGGAACGTTCGTACTGATAAATATCGGAATATTCTTACAAATAAGAATGACAAAGCTGGTTGTTATTTACGATAAATCATAGTTCAAAAAAGCATTAAGCCTAAAGCGGAAGGCTCAGGCAGCTTAATTCACAGCAGGTCACTGCCGGGAATTCACCGAACTCAGGGGTTATACGAATTTGAACGAAGTTGAACCACGAAGATTCAATAATTATCAGGGAGTTAGCAAAAGCTTATATCTACTGACGTCAGATAATTGTCAGGCAATAAAAAGCCCCACATAAGCGGGGCCTTTTATACTGCGTACTTCGATCAAGCGCGCAGCCAGGAGTCAACGGTGTCTACACCGTATTGCTCTTTCCAGGATTTTAGCCCCCGGTGGTTACCACCTTTGGTTTCGATCAACTCACCGGTATGCGGGTTCTGATAAACCTTGACCACGCGAGCACGGCGGCGTTTTGGTCCCGAGGTCAACGGCTGTGCCGACGAGCCTTTAGGGTCGAGGATGGCGATGATGTCGCGCAAACCCTTGCCATAGGTGCTCATCAGGCCCTGGAGCTTCTGTTCGAATTCGATCTCCTTTTTCAGGCCAGCGTCATTCTTCAGGGATTCAAGCTGCGCCAGCTGTTCCTGAAGGGCTTTTTCTGCTGCACGAAACTCGGCAAGTCTGGACAAATAACATACTCCGACGGTGATTGGCTGTTACCAGCGTCATAAAGCGATAAGACAAGAACGCTTGGCGGATTCGCTCATTTCATGCCTGCCCAGGGCAGGCGCGCGCTCACCTGATAGTACTAAGGTTTCTTGTCTTCCGCATCGATGAAAACGTAGTTTTAATCAGTAGCCAACAAATCATGCACGTTTTTTTCGAGTTAGAAAATAGTCTTCATGCAATTAACAGGTGTCAGGACTGAAAGTCGAGGAGCACGCTCGTGCTGATTGTGAGTTAAGTATGCAAACTGGTTGTAAGTAATTTCTGATATTAGCCGTTCTCAAGCATAGATCGATTTGCGTGAAATTTCCCTAGCCGGCTTCAAAGTCCTTGTTGCAGTTCTGGGTCATCGGGGTTCTGTTGTTCCAGCTCGGCCTGGAGGACCTGAACCTTTTGCAATTGACCGTTTTCCTTCCAGTAGCCGATCAGCAGCACGCGAGCACGGCGATTGGCGGGTTGACGCTGGAGGATTTCAGTCAATTGTTTCTGAGCGGCTTCCAATTCGTTGAGGTCATGCAGAGCAACCGCCAGGTCATAGCGGTAGCCAATATTGTCGGGGCCCAGCTCGACCGCCTTGGCAAAGGCGAGCAAGGCGAATTCTTTCTGGTCGTGTTGCAGTAACCATCTGGCAAGAGCGTGTTGAAGGCGCGACGAATCGGGATGCTGCTCCAGCAGTTGGCCCAGCAACTGGCGGGCACGCTCGGTCTGACCCTGCTGGTCGAGCAGGTCAACGTAAGCGACCGCCAGCTGGAGATTTTTCGGTTCGGTAAGGAGTGCCTGCTGCAACGTGGCCAGGGCGGCGGCGTGATCGCCACTGTGCTCCAGCAGCTTTGCCAGCTGCAGCTGGTTTTCTGCCGACGGCGACTGTTTTTTCAGGCGCGCAAGCCAGGCGTCGACGCTGGCCTGCAAGGCTCCATAGTAAAGGCCTGACTCGTCAGGGGTGAGATCCAGCAAGGCGTTGACTGCATGCCCGCGCACGGCGAGGTCCGGGTCATCCAGCAATGGGCCAAGCAAGACGCTGCGCTTGCCATCTGGAACCAGCGCCACGGCGGCGTCTATGGCGGCCTCACGAACCAGAGGCGATTCATGGCGCAGGTCCACGTTCAACAGCTTCAAGGCTTGAGGGCTGGGGTAGTTGCCCAGTTCGGCCAGCAGGCTTGCTCGCCGAATGTCGGACAGGTCGCTGCGCGCCAGCTGCTGATAAAGCACCCGCGCGGCGCCAGGCTGTCCGTTGTGGGCCTGTTCGAGGGCTTGCTCGTAGGTATGGCTGAGCGTCTGCACCACAGGCGGCGCCTTGGTTGTATTCCAGGCGAGGATGCCGATCGCCAACACCAGCGCCAGCAGGCCAAGAGCCACCCTCAACTGCCTGCGATGGCTGTTTTTGAGCTGCAGGACGTAGTTCCGTAAAGGCCTTCTAAACATACCGGTATCCATTATTACGCGGCTTGCAGCTTCGAGCAGTGACCGCTGGCTGTCAAACGCCAATCCGGGGCGCACCCGCACCGCAGGCAGTAAAAAGCCCCGCGACTCAAGAGTGGCGGGGCCTTGGCTTGATGCGACCGGATCAGTGATCAGGCCTGTGGCTGCCAACCACCCCCCATGGCTTTGTAAATAGCCACAATGCCGTGGTACAGATCGATTTCCGCCTGTGCCTGGGAATCTTCAGCGGCCAGGCGCTCGCGTTCGGCATCGAGCAACACCAGAAAATCAGCCGTGCCTTCGCGGTACTGCACCGACGCCAGATTGGCGGCTGAACGACTGGCTTCGCTCTGGCGGATCAGCGAGATCAGGCGCTGCTGGCGTTTGTCATAGTCGCTGAAGGCGTTTTCCGACTCTTCCAGCGCGAGCAGCACCTGCTGCTCATAGTTGGCCAGCGCGCCTTCGGCGTCGGCATCAGCGCCACGAATTCTGGCGCGGACACTGCCCAGGTCAAAAGCGGCCCAAGTAATGCTCGGGCCCAGCGCCCAGGCTTTGGCCGCCGAGGAGCCGATCTGTGAACCGCGCCCGGCGGTGAAACCCAGGAAACCGCTGAGGCTGACCCGAGGGAACAGATCGGCAGTAGCCACGCCAATGCTTGCTGTCGAAGACGCCAGCTGACGTTCAGCTGCCCGCACATCCGGGCGATGACGCAGTACCTGGGTGGGGTCACCAATGGCCAGCGCTTTGGCAATCGCCGGTAATTTCGCCGGGCTGAGGTCAACGCTGAGGTTTTCCGGGCGCTCACCGAGCAAGGTTGCAATACGGTTGCGCTGGCGGACCTGTTCGGCCTGCAGCTGTGGCACCGATGCTTCCACCGCTGCCAGGCGCGCGTCAGCACGCACCACGTCCAGTTCGTTACCCACCCCCGCATCGCGTAATTGCGCAGTCACGCCGCGCGAGTCCTGCTGGTTTTTCAGGTTTTCCCGGGCAATGTTTTCGCGCAGTTGCGCACCCCGCAGCTGGCCGTAGGCATCCACCAGTTCGGCCGTCAACGTGACCTGCAACTGATAGAGGTTGGCTTCGGCGACATCCTGATCGGCGTCGCTGGCTTCCAGTTGTCGCTGGATACGGCCGAACAGGTCAAGCTCCCAGGCCATGTCCAGACCCAGGTCGTAGCGCTCGCTTTTGACCCGGCGCTCGGTAATCCCGGGTTGCTGACCTTTGGCCTGATCACTGCTGACCCGGCTGGTGATCACGGGCATGGCGTCATTGCTGACGTCGTCGCGAATGGCCCGCGCCGCTTTCAATCGAGCAAAGGCGACCCGCAGTTCGCGGTTGCCTTCCAGGGAGCGAGACACCAACTGGTTGAGAGTCGGGTCATCGAACTGCTGCCACCAGACGGTTTCCAGGTGACTGCGGTCATAGTTGCCCTTGGCGGCTGCGGCGACTTTTGCCGGGGCCGTGTCAGGGGCCTTGTAATCCGGGCCTACGGCACACGCCGCCAGGGCCAGCACCAGCAGGCTTGGCATGAACAGCTTCAGGGATTTCATCAATGCGCCTCCGGGCTCAGGTTCTGCAGGCGCTTGGCCTTGGCCGCTTTGCGGGCATCCTGACGTTCAACAAAATTACGGATCAACACGTAGAACACCGGGGTCAGCAGCAAGCCGAAGAAGGTCACCCCGAGCATCCCGGAGAACACCGCCACACCCATGGCATGACGCATTTCAGCACCGGCGCCGCTGGAGAACACCAGAGGCACCACGCCCATGATGAACGCGAACGAGGTCATCAGGATCGGCCGCAGACGCAAGCGGCAGGCTTCCAGCACCGCGTCGAGCGGGCTCATGCCTTCGCTTTGTTTGTCCTTGGCAAACTCGACGATCAGAATCGCGTTCTTGCACGCCAGGCCCACCAGAACGATCAATCCGATCTGGGTGAAGATGTTGTTGTCACCCCCGGACAGGATTACCCCCGTAATGGCCGACAGCAGGGTCATCGGCACAATCAGGATCACGGCCAGCGGCAGGCTCCAGCTCTCGTATTGCGCCGCCAGTACCAGAAAGGCGAGCAGGACGCACAGCGGGAACACCAGCAGTGCGGTATTGCCCGACAGGATTTGCTGATAGGTGATTTCCGTCCACTCATAGGTCATGCCGTTGGGCAATTCATCCTTGAGCAGTTTCTCCATGGCTGCCTGGGCTTGACCCGAGCTGTAGCCTGGAGCCGCTGCGCCGTTGATCTCAGCGGTAATGAAACCGTTGTAGTGCATGACGCGATCCGGCCCTGCGGTATTGCTGACATTGATGAAGGAGGCCAGAGGCACCATCTCGCCCAAGTTATTGCGCACCTTCAACTGACCGATCTGATCGGCATCCTGACGGAACTGCTGTTCAGCCTGGACGTTGACCTGATAAGTGCGACCAAAACGGTTGAAATCGTTGGCATACAGCGAACCCAGATAAACCTGCAGGGTGTCAAAGATGTCGCTGATGGCCACGCCATGGGTCTTGGCTTTCTCACGATCGATGGCTGCATCGACCTGAGGTACGTTAACGGTGTAGCTGGTGAACAGCGCCGCCAGTTCCGGAACATTCTGGCTTTTGGCAATGACGTTCATCGTCTCTTTATACAACTCGTCGTACCCCAGGTTGCCCCGGTCCTCGATCTGCAGGCGGAACCCGCCAATGGTGCCCAGCCCTTGTACCGGGGGTGGCGGGAAGATCGCCATGTAGGCGTCCTGGATTGCCGCGTATTTACCATTCAACGCGCCGGCGATGGCGCCTGCAGACTGACTGGCGTCCTTGCGCTGGTCGAAAGGCTTGAGGGTGACGAACACGATCCCGGCGTTAGGGCTGTTGGTGAAACCGTTGATGGACAACCCCGGGAACGCGATGGCGCTCTCTACACCGTCTTGCTTGAGGGCGATGTCCGACATGCGCTTGATCACGTCTTCGGTTCGATCCAGGCTGGCGGCGTCCGGGAGCTGCGCAAAGGCGACCAGATACTGTTTGTCCTGAGGCGGTACAAAACCGGTCGGCGTGCTGGCGAAGCCGAAGTAGGTCAGCACCATCAGACCTGCGTAAAGGATCAGCGCAATCCCGCTGCCACGGATCACCCGACCGACAATCCCGACATAGCCATTACTGGCACGGGCAAATACCCGGTTGAACGGGCGGAACAACCAGCCGCCGAGAATCCGCTCCAGGAATCGCGAAAAACGGTCCTTGGGTGCGTCATGCGCCTGCAGCAGCACCGCGGACAACGCTGGGGAAAGGGTCAGCGAGTTGAACGCCGAAATCACGGTGGAGATGGCGATGGTCAACGCAAACTGCTTGTAGAACTGACCGGTCAGACCGGAAATGAATGCCGCCGGTACAAACACCGCGCACAGCACCAGCGCCGTTGCGATGATCGGCCCCGTCACTTCGCGCATGGCGATTTTGGTGGCTTCCACCGGGTTATGCCCAAGCTCGATGTTTCGCTCGACGTTCTCTACGACGACGATGGCATCGTCCACCACAATACCGATGGCCAATACCAGCCCGAACAGAGACAGCGCGTTGAGCGAAAATCCGAACATGTGCATCACGGCGAAGGTACCGATCAGCGAGACCGGAACGGCCACCAGCGGGATGATTGATGCGCGCCAGGTCTGCAGGAACAGGATGACCACCAGCACCACGAGGATCAGGGCTTCGAACAGGGTGTGAACCACCGCTTCGATAGAGCCCCTGACAAACACGGTGGGGTCATAGGCGATGGCGTAATCCATGCCTTCCGGGAAGCCTTTCTTCAGTTCCGCCATTTTCGCCCGTACATCGTTGGAGATGTCGATGGCGTTGGAGCCGGGGCGCTGGAAAATCGGAATGGCGA
Source organism: Pseudomonas viridiflava (assembly GCF_900601905.1). Taxonomy (GTDB): domain Bacteria; phylum Pseudomonadota; class Gammaproteobacteria; order Pseudomonadales; family Pseudomonadaceae; genus Aquipseudomonas. The sequence continues at coordinate 183,250 of NZ_UWFA01000416.1, read as the reverse complement.
CTGCCGGCTGGTTATCCAGCAAGGAGCGCAGGGCATATTGATTGGAGCCCAGCTCGATGCGTGCCACGTCCTTCAGGCGAGTGATCTCGCCATCGGCACCGGCGCGAATCACGATGTTTTCAAATTCCTCTTCGGTGACCAGTCGACCCTGAGTGTTGACCGACATCTGGAAACTGGTGGCGCTGGGCGAGGGCGGAGCACCCAATTGCCCGGCGGCGACTTGACGGTTCTGCTCGCGAATCGCGTTGACCACGTCGGTGGCAGTCAGGTTGCGTGAAGCGGTCTTGTTGGGATCCAGCCAGACCCGCAACGAGTAATCGCCCATGCCGAACAACTGCACATCACCAACGCCGCCGAGGCGCGCCAGTTCATCCTTGATATTGAGGATGGCGTAGTTGGACAGGTAGAGCATGTCGTAGCGTTTATCCGGCGAGGTCAGGTGGACCACCATGGTCAGGTCCGGAGAAGCCTTGTCCACGGTGATGCCGATGCGCGTCACTTCTTCGGGCAGTTTCGGCTCGGTCCGGGTCACGCGGTTCTGCACCTGTACCTGCGCGTTATCCAGGTCGGTGCCCAGGGCGAAGGTGATGGTCAGGGTGATTTTGCCGTCAGCGGTGGACTGCGAGGACATGTACAACATGTTCTCGACACCGGTGATCGCCTGTTCCAGTGGCGCCGCCACGGTTTCACCGATGACTTTCGGGTTGGCGCCCGGGAAGTTGGCACGCACCACAACGGTCGGTGGCACCACTTCAGGGTATTCACTGATAGGCAGCTGGAACAGCGAGATGGAGCCTGCGATCAGGATCATCAGCGACAAGACTGCCGCGAAGATCGGACGCGAGATAAAGAATTGAGAGAAATTCATCAGTTGAGTCCCTTAACCGCGTGGCGCTGCGATGCCGGCAACCTTGACAGCTGCTTTGGGCGTCACTGACGGCAGGTTGCTGGCTTCAAGAGCCTGGCGTTGTTTGAGGAGCGCGGCGAGGGTGTCGGCGCTGGCCATGGGCGTCATTTCCGGGGTCACCGGCTGGCCTGGGCGTACACGTTGCAGGCCCTTGACCACGATGGTGTCGTCTTTGCTCAGGCCACTGCGCACGATGCGCAAGCCTTCGACTTTCGGCCCCAGTTCAACCGGGCGATAGGCCGGTTTGTTGTCCTTGTCCATGACCAGCACGAACTTCTTGCCCAGATCCGTACCGACCGCTTCGTCATTGATTAGCACCGCCGAGTAAACCCCGCTGCCCACCAGCTTGACCCGTGCGTACAGGCCAGGGGTGAAGCTGCCATCGGCGTTGTCAAACACGGCACGGCCGCGAATGGTGCCGGTGCGCGGGTTGACCTGGTTGTCGACGAAGTTCATCTGGCCCTGATGCGGGTTGCCGACTTCATTGGACAGTCCCAGATAAACCGGGGTGGTCTGGCCACGCTGGCCTTTGCGGGCAAGGTCGGCGTACTTGAGGAATACACGCTCGTCAGCATCAAAGTAGGCGTAGACCTTGTCGGTGGATACCACGCTGGTCAGCGGCGTGACATCGGCGGTCACGATGTTGCCCGCAGTGATTTCGGCGCGGCTGACGCGGCCACTGATGGGCGCGGTGACACGGGTGAAACTCAGGTTGAGTTTGGCCAGATCGAGCTGCGCTTGAATGGCAGCAACACCGGCCCGGGCTTCCTGTGCCGTGGTGGTGCGCGAATCCGCCAGTTCAGCGGAAATCGCGTTGTTGGTCCGCAAGCGCTCGCCGCGCTGTGCTTCGTTTTCAGTCCGGGTCGACGTGGCACGCGCCTGTTGCAGCTGAGCTTCAAGGCGGCGAACTTCTGACTGGAACGGACGAGGGTCGATCTGGAACAGCAGGTCGCCTTTTTTGACCAAGGCACCGTCGGTGAAGGCTACAGCGTCAATCTGGCCGGACACCCGTGGGCGGATCTCGACGGTTTCCGGTGCTTCGAGGCGGCCGGTGAACTCGTCCCATTCATTGACAGGTTGTTCCAGTACCTTGGCAACGCTGACCTTGGCGGCTGCCGGGGCCATGGTGGCCTCAGGCGTCTTGCCGCAGGCACTCATCACCACCAGAGCCAACGCGGCAAGGGGGAAGCGCAAATGATTGAATGTCTGAGCCATGGGAAAATCCGCCAGTGTTAATTAGATGGGCGGATTCTGTTCCCGAGGCTGGTATTGCACGAATCGAATGGGGCAAAGGTTAATATCATTCGGAATGATATTGACTATATCTTCGCCGGTAACAATCGCGTGATCACAGCCTGATTCAGGCGATCCGCAGGTGCGGTCATGCCGTAGAAGCGGCTTCAGTCGCGAGCGGTGGTGAGGTCGAATGAAGATCCAGCGCCTAGACTGGCAATTTCGCGACTAAAGCCGCTCCTGCGGTTACAGCCGTTCCCGCCTGTGGCGGCAGTCTGATATTGAATCTGGCACCACCCAGAGGTGATGCATCGACGACGATTTTGCCGCCCTGGCATTCGATGGCCCGTCGGCTGATCGCCAGACCCAGGCCAAAGCCGCCGGTTTCCCGATCGCGGCTTCTGTCCATTCGATAAAACGGTTCGAACACGCGCTCGCGCTCGTTCTCCGGGATGCCGATGCCGTCGTCTTCGATGCTCAATACCAGGCCCTTTTGCGTGTTGGTGTACGCACTGACGCGGACCGTCTGTTCACAATAGCGAATGGCGTTGTTGATCAGGTTCTGCAGGGCGCGAGCGGTGAGGCGAGGCTCGAGAACGAAGCGCTTTGCCTCCGTATCCAGTTGCAGCACCAGGCTGAAGTGCCGGGCTTCCTGCTCGTCAATGAACCCACCCAGCACGCTGTCCAGATAAGCCTGAACGGGGACGTCCTGCAAATCCGGGCGCTGATACGGTGATTGCAAACGGGTGTAGGAAAGCAGTTCGTCGATCAGCGAGTCCAGTTCCCGAACATGGCCAAGCATCTGGTCCAGACGCAGCCTTGTCGGCGGTTCCAGCGGGTCGGTCATGACCAGCGCCATGCCGAATTCAAGCCTGGACAGTGGCGTGCGCAATTCATGGGACACGGCGTTGAGCAGCTCCTGCTGCTGATTGAGCAGCGCTTCAATGTCCTGGGCCATTTTGTCGAACACCTGCGCCAGTTCGCCGATGTTCGAGCGCGGCGAGATCTGCGTACGTGCGCTGAGGTTGCCATTGCCAAGCATCATGGCGGTGCGCTTTAGGCGTTGCAGGTCGCGCCAGTGCGGCCTGACCCAGACCCACAGACACCCCAGCAGCGCCGCACCGACCAGAATGTTCATCAGCCAATAAATGATGTTGATATCGACCGGCGGGTCCGGCGACACAAGCTCGACGACCTTGTCGCCCGGCAGCAGCGTCAAGGCCGTGCCCCATTCGCCGTAATAGCCGATGCGTACGGCATTTTTACCCTGGCTGAGGTCGGCGCGTTCGGTGTCGCTCAGGCTGCTGTCGGTCAGCGCGATAACCCTGAGCTGCAGCGGAGCAAAATCCTGATGCAGTTCGCGCTCCAGCGCAGGCCAGGCGTCTTGCGGAGTCTGACTGAAACGCACCTGGATCAGGCGCAAGGTGCCCTTGGCTTGTTGCTGGTTATAGACCACGGTGCGTTCGTCGAACAGTTTCAGGACCAGTTCCGGTACGACATAGAGCGCCAGGCCGTAGGTCAGCAGCAGGATCAGGTACAGCCGGGTGAGCATCTTGAACATGGCGAGGGATCAACCCTGTGAGTGGCGGGAAAGGTGCAGGGTGTCGCCTGGCAGGTTATTCATCCCATTCGGCGCGGCTCAGCAGGTAACCCTTGCCCCACACGGTTTTGATCTTGCGCGGTTCGGCGGGATCGTCTTCGAACTTGCGACGCAGTTTGGAGATCGCCACATCCACCGACCGGTCGACGCCATTGAACTCGATGCCCCGCAGTTGTTGAATCAACTGATCGCGGCTCAACACTTCGCCAACATGCGAGGCCAGGACCAGCAGCAGATTGTATTCGCCGCAAGACAGCTCCATGTCCTGGCCTCGCCACTGCACCTGGCGTTCAGCGAGGTCGATGAACAACTGGCCCAGGGCGATTTTTTGCGTGTCGTCGCGCGGGCTGGCGACCGCTGAACTGCGCCGCAGCAGGGTGCGGATACGGGCGAGTAGCACCCGAGGTTCGCAGGGCTTGGCGACGTAATCATCGGCACCTGTTTCCAGGCCAAGTATCTGGTCGTCGCTCTTGTCACGCGCTGTGAGCATGATGATCGGCAGGCCAGGTTTTTCGTCCCGTAACTGTCGGCACACGTGCAAGCCATCGAGCCCCGGCAGCATAAGGTCGAGAATCACCAGGTCAGGGCGCAGGCGGTGCATACCCTCCAGCGCGTGGTCGCCACGGTTGATGATGGTCACCGCGTATTCGAAGCGCGCGAGGTAGCTCGCAATCAGCTCCGACAGCGCCGCGTCATCCTCGACAAGCATAATCCTGGTCATTGTTCGGGCCGATTCACAAAGTGGGCAGCATAACCAAGGCATGCCGGGTCAGTGCGAAGCTTTAACACTTCTTAACATCTTCCCAACACTTCTTTACATGCGCTTCAGAGAGTCGCTCTAGCATGGCGTGATCTTCTGGGGAACGCCATCATGCCGTCTTTTTTTCGTCTCGATCCATGCCGTCTGCTGTTGTGTCTGGGCATCGCCGGGTTGGCCGCCTGTGGCAAGCCGCCTGCACCGCAGGAAATGCCACCGCCGCAGGTGAGTGTCGAGACGGTCAAGACTGAACCGCTGACCCTCACTGCGCAATTGAACGGACGGCTGGTTTCGCCGCGAACGGCAGAAGTTCGCGCGCGGGTGGCGGGCATCGTGTTGCAACGGGTTTACCGCGAAGGCACGGACGTCAAACAGGGCGATGTGCTTTTCCGTATTGATCCTGCGCCGTTTCAGGCGGATGTCGACAGCGCCGATGCGGCCTTGCGCAAGGCGCAGGCCAACCAGTATCAGACCCGCTTGCAGGCCGAGCGCTATGCCGAGCTGGTGAAGATCAATGCCGTGAGTCATCAGGAAGCGGCCAACGCGCAGGGCAACTTTCTGCAGGCCCAGGCCGATGTTGCAGCGACCGGTGCTGCCCTCAAGCGGGCCCGGCTGAACCTCGGTTACGCGACTGTGACGGCGCCGATCTCGGGGCGGATCAGCAAAGCGCTGGTGACCGAAGGCGCCCTGGTCGGGCAGGGCGATGCCACTGCCCTGGCAACTATCCAGCAATTGCAGCCGATCTATGCCGATATCAACCAGTCCACGCGGCAGATCAGCGAGTTGCGCAGCGCGCTGCGCCAGGGTCAGTTGCAGCAACTGGAACAAGGCCAGATCACTGCCACCTTGATTCAGGAAGACGGTACGCCGTACCCGCTGCAGGGCCGCTTGCTGTTTTCCGACCTGACCGTTGACCAAAGCACCGGCCAGATCGTTCTGCGCAGCGAATTTCCCAACCCGGGCAATGAACTCCTGCCGGGCAGTTTCATTCGCGTCAAGCTTGATCAGGCTCGCACTGCAGACGGCATCACCGTTGCGCAACGCGCAGTGCAGCGCGACGCCGCTGGCAAGGCCTTGGTCCTGATTGTGGATGCCGAAGGTAAAACCCGTGAACAACCCGTTGAACTGGGCAGCGTGCAGAACAACCGCTGGATTGTGAAAACCGGACTCAACGCAGGTGATCGTGTTGTGGTCTCGGGCTTGCAGCATGTGCAGCCAGGCATGGCGGTCAGCGCTGAAGAACACACCTCTAAAGCCTCTGCCCCGGAGCAACTGTAATGCCGCAGTTCTTTATCGATCGGCCGGTATTTGCCTGGGTCATCGCGCTGTTTATCGTTCTCGCCGGATTGTTGGCTATTCCCAGGCTGCCGGTCGCCCAGTACCCCAGCGTCGCGCCGCCGCAAATCGAGTTGACTGCCACGTACCCCGGTGCATCGGCACAGACCATCGACGATAGTGTGGTGAGCCTGATCGAGCAGGAGCTCAACGGCGTCAATCACCTGCTGTATTTCAGTTCCAGCAGCAGCCAGAACACCGCGACCATCACCATTACCTTTCAGCCGGGTACCAACCCTGAGCTGGCCAAAGTGGATGTGCAGAATCGTCTTAAAGTCATCGAGCCACGTCTGCCCCGTGCTGTGACCCAGCAAGGCATGCAGATCGAAGAAACCTCGGCCGGCTTTCTCATGATCGCGACCCTGACGTCCATGGACGGTCGTCTGGATGAAATTGCACTGAGCGATTACCTGACCCGTAACGTGGTCAATGAACTCAAGCGGCTCGACGGGGTGGGCAAGGCGCAACTGTTCGGCTCCGAGCGGGCCATGCGTATCTGGATCGATCCGCAGAAGCTGGTGGCTTTCAAGCTGACACCCGCCGATGTGAGCCAGGCGATCGCCGAGCAGAATGTCCAGGTTGCCGCCGGGAGTATCGGTGACTTGCCGTCTTCCACCGATCAGGAGCTGACCGCGACAGTGGTGGTTAAAGGGCAATTGAGCACGCCGCAAGAATTTGCCGCCATCGTCCTCAAGGCCAACCCCAACGGTTCAAATGTGACCATAGGGGATGTGGCACGGGTTGAAGTGGGCGGGCAGAGTTACAATTTTGCGACCCGTCTTGATGGCAAGGCGTCCGTCGCCCTGGGCGTGCAGCTGGCACCTTCAGCGAATGCAATGAGCACCGCGACCCAAGTGCGGGACAAGCTTGATGAACTGTCGCGCTACTTTCCCGCCGGGGTGAAGTACGACGTTCCTTACGATACATCGCCTTTCGTCAAAGTCTCGATCACCAAGGTCATTTACACCCTGATCGAGGCCATGGTGCTGGTGTTCATCGTGATGTTCGTGTTCCTGCAGAATATTCGTTACACGCTGATCCCCGCGTTGGTCGTGCCCGTCGCGTTGCTGGGAACCTTCGCCGTGATGTACGTGTTGGGCTTTTCCATTAACGTACTGACGCTGTTCGGCATGGTATTGGCCATCGGCATTCTGGTAGATGACGCCATTGTGGTGGTCGAAAACGTCGAACGGCTGATGGTGCATGAGGGGCTGTCTCCCAAAGACGCTACCCGCAAGGCCATGACGGAAATCAGCAGCGCGATCATCGGCATTACGCTGGTCCTGACGGCCGTTTTCATTCCCATGGCGTTCATGCCCGGTTCGGTCGGCGTGATCTATCAGCAGTTTTCCATCTCCATGGCGGTGGCGATCGTGTTTTCGGCGTTTCTGGCGCTGAGCCTGACGCCAGCGCTGTGCGCGACGCTACTCAAACCGATTGTTGCCAACTCCCATCATGAAAAGACCGGTTTTTTTGGCTGGTTCAACTGTCGCTTCGAGCGCATGGGCGAGGGTTATGAAAGCTGGGTCAGCAAGGCCGTGCGCCAATTGGGCCGTTACATGCTGGTGTTTGCGGTGCTGGTAGGGATCATGGTCGTGCTCTTCATTCGTTTGCCATCCTCATTTCTGCCGGTTGAAGATCAGGGGTACACCATTACTGACATTCAGCTACCACCTGGCGCTAGCCAGAGCCGCACCATTGAAATCGCCAGACAGATCGAGACGCATAACGCCAGTGAACCAGGCATCGCCAACACCGTTATGATTCTCGGTTTCAGTTTTTCCGGCAGCGGGCAAAACGCTGCACTGGCGTTTTCGACCCTCAAAGACTGGTCGCAGCGCACCGCTGGCGACTCTGCTCAAGCCATCGCAGATCGGGCCAGTGCGGTGTTTTCCGGGTTCAAGGATGCGATGGTGTTCAGCCTGTTGCCGCCTCCCGTGGAAGGCTTGGGCACCTCGGGCGGTTTCGAAGTGCGCTTGCAGGACCGTGCAGGGCAGGGCTATGCCGCCCTGCAACAGGCTCGCGATGCATTGTTGAGCAAAGTCAGCGCCAACCCGATTCTGCAAAACGTGCGTGAGGCCGCTCTGGCCGAAACACCTCAGGTCAATATCGAAGTGGATCGTCTGCAAGCCAATGCCATGGGCGTCTCGTTTTCCGAGATTGCCAACGTCCTGTCCACGTCGCTGGGCTCGGCCTACGTGAATGACTTCCCGAACCTGGGCCGCATGCAGCAAGTGATCGTGCAGAGCGAAGGGGATCGCCGACAGCAAGTGGATGACCTGCTGAAACTGGAAGTCAAAAACAGCCAGGGGCGCATGGTGCCTGTTTCCGCATTTGCCAGTGTCAGCTGGAGCCGAGGCCCCGCGCAGCTCAATCGCTACAACGGTTACCCCGCCGTGAGCCTGTCCGGCGAACCAACGCCAGGCCACAGCACGGGCCAGGCGATGGAAGAACTGGAGCGGCTGGCTTCCGGGTTGCCTGCAGGTTTTGCGCTGCAATGGACGGGGCTGTCGCTGCAGGAAAGCCTGTCGGGCAGTCAGGCACCGATGTTGCTCGCGCTATCGATGCTCGTGGTTTTCTTGTGTCTGGCGGCGCTTTACGAGAGCTGGGCCATTCCTGCGGCGGTGTTGCTGGTGGTGCCTTTGGGGATCATCGGCGCGGTGCTGGCGGTGACCTTGCGCGGGATGCCCAACGACGTGTTCTTCAAGGTGGGGCTGATCACCATTATTGGCCTGTCCGCCAAGAATGCGATCCTGATCATTGAGTTCGCCAAGAGCTTGAACGATCAAGGGATGGGCCGGGTCGAGGCGAGTATTCATGCGGCACGCCTGCGCTTGCGGCCTATTATCATGACCTCGCTGGCTTTTATTCTCGGTGTGGTTCCGCTGGTCTTTGCTTCCGGTGCCAGTTCAGCCAGCCAGCAGGCTATCGGCACCGGGGTGATTGGCGGCATGTTGACGGCGACGCTGGCGGTGGTCTTTGTGCCCGTATTTTTTGTGCTGGTCATGGGTGGCGTAGAAAAATTCAGGCGTAAAGCGCGATGAACGGCGTGTCAGTTAACACTGCAAACCGCTGGCTGGTATTGCTGGCGGTGATGATGGCTTTTCTGCCGATTGTGTTGGACATGACTATCCTGCACGTCGCGGTGCCTTCGCTGACCCTGGCATTGCAGGCTACCGGTACAGAGGTCCTGTGGATCCTCGACATCTACCCGTTGCTGATGGCCAGCCTGTTGATCCCGATGGGGACGCTGGCCGATAAGGTCGGCCATCGGCAGATGTTGATACTGGGCCTGGTGATTTTCTGCATGGGCTCGACCCTGGCGGCCTTTTCGCCGAACGCTCTGGCACTGATCGGCGCACGGGCCTTCATGGCTGTCGGGGCGGCCATGGTCATGCCGTGCACGCTGGCGATCGTACGCCAGACGTTCGACGATGAGACCGAGCGAGCCACTGCGTTGGGCATCTGGAGTGCTGCTGCATCGGCCGGCGCCGCTGTTGGCCCGCTGGTGGGTGGCGCGTTGCTTGAACACTTCTGGTGGGGGGCGGTATTTCTGGTCAATGTGCCGGTCATGCTGGTAGTCATGCCGCTGGTGATTGCCTATCTTCCTCGTCGGCCGGTCATGGCTGGCGCAAGCTGGCCAATTGGCCAGGCGCTGCCGCTTGTTCTGGGGATCATGGCCAGCGTTTATGCGCTCAAGTCGGGCTTCAAGACCGGCAGCTCCTTGTTGGGCAGCGCCGCTCTTTTTGCGTTCGGCATGCTGATGCTCGGCGGGTTCGTGCGCAAGCAACTGCGTTCACCCAACCCCATGCTCGACCTGAGTCTGTTCGCCATCCCGGCAATCAGTGCTGGCATCCTCATGGCGTTCATTGCCATGGGCGCGCTGGCGGGGGTTGAGCTGATGCTGGCTCAGGAGCTGCAATTCGTACTTGGCCGTAGTGCTCTGGAGGCCGGGTTGTTCATGCTGCCGTTGATGATCGGTTCTGCAGTCGGCGGGCCGCTGGCAGGCAGAATCCTGCGCGCGACCGGCCTGCGGCTGATCGCGAGCCTGTCGCTGCTAATAGCTGCTGCAAGCCTGACCGGTCTTGGGCTGATGGGCCTGAAGGACGGCGGCGTGACAGTCATTATGCTGCTGGCGGCGTTGGGTCTGGCGCTGGGTATCGGCATGACGGCCTCCTCGGTGGCCATCATGAGCAACACACCCGTCGAAAAGGCCGGTTCTGCCGGAGCCCTTGAGGCCACCAGCTATGACCTTGGTTCTGGACTGGGCATTACGGCTTTCGGCATTCTGCTGGCGACCAGTTATGAACGATCCCTACACCTGCCGGAGGGCATCCCTTCACCTGCCGCTGAAATGGCGGCTCGCTCCATTGGCGAGACGATGATTGCCGCCCAAGCGCTCAGCCACGATCAGGCGCAGCAACTGATCGCCGCTAGTCAGGCTGCTTTCAGCACTTCGCACAGTAATGTTCTGCTCTCGGCTGCGGGGTTGATTGGCCTGCTGAGCCTGGGAGTGTGGGGGCTATTACGCGAACGTCGAATACAGAGACTGCAAGAAGGCTAATTCCAATAGAACGTGGGTTACCGGCCATGAAAGCGGATAAGCACGACTCCAAGGGAATCAATCGCTGGGGTTGAGGAGGGGTTGGCTCCAGACTCAAGCCCTCGAGGTAGTGCTCCAGATCCCCTTCGTTCACCTGTGTAAAGCGCCCGCGATAACGGCCTGACTGCACCAGGTCATGGGTAACTGGAAGTGAATGGAGCTCCATGATCAACGGCAGAACTTATCCGTTGAGCAGCCTGCCCGAGACGCCTAAAGACTGTCCGGATCGCCAAAAAACATCTGAATCCTCGAACGCAACCAGCGCTCTCCCGGATCATTATCCTGCGAGCCGCGCCAGGCCATGTGCAGCTCGAAGGTCTGGGTCTCGATGGGCAGAGTCTCGGCGCGCACGCCCCCGGCAGCGGCCAGCACGGCAGCGGCGTAATCGGGCACGGTGGCGATGATGTCGGTGCCGGTCAGCAGGGTGGACAGGCCATTGAACTGCGGAACGGCCAGTACGACATGCCGTTTGCAGCCAAGCTTTTCCAGGTGTTCATCGATGAAACCGCCCAGATCACCCGCGTAAGACACCAGCGCGTGGGGTCGCGAGCAGAAGTCTTCCAGGGTCAGGGCGCCCGGCATGCTGTCTGCGCGCAGGAGCATGGGTTTGCTGCGGCGCAGCACTTTGCGCTTGGCGTTGGCGGGCAGGTCGTTGGTGTAACTGACGCCGATGGAGATCTCGCCCGAAGCGAGCAGCGCCGGCATCAGAATGTAATTGACCCGCCGCACTACCAGCACGATGCCTGGGGCTTCGGACCGCAGGCGCTTCAACAGGGCCGGGAGCAGGGCAAATTCGACCTCATCCGACAGGCCGATGCGAAACACGGCGGTACTGGTGGCCGGGTCGAACTCCGAGGCGCGGCTGACCGCCGTGGAAATCGAGTCCAGAGCGGGCGAGAGCAGGGCAAAGATTTCCGTCGCGCGGGCGGTCGGCTCCATGCTGCGGCCGGTGCGCACGAACAGCGGATCGTCGAACAGGCCGCGCAGGCGCGAAAGCGCCGCGCTGATCGCTGGCTGCCCGAGAAACAGCTTTTCGGCCGCACGGGTTACGCTGCGTTCATGCATCAGGGTTTCAAAAACGATGAGCAAATTGAGGTCGACGCGACGCAGGTCGTTGCGATTCATGGCGGGATATCTCGGCCGTTGGTCGTTGCAGTTGTACGAAAACGGCTCACAGTCTGTCGGATAACGCTGTGAGGCAGGCGTGAATAGTACGAGCAAATGCTGCATTTGCGCATGGATAAATTCAGCGGCTGCTGTCTGCCCTGACCATTCCAGGTATTTACGTTGCTCATGACGGGCTGGCAACACAGGTTGCAATGTCGGGCTGACATGCGAACAATGGCCGCCCATGAGCGCATGAAGCCTTGTCGATTGCTACCGCAAAATTCCCTACGCATTCGAGGGACAATCGATGACAAGCATGTCGACTATTAATAGCCACTGATAGTGTTACCGGCAGAGCCCGGATAGAGTTCATGGCATCAAGGTTTTCTAGGCGAGGTTCGAAATGTCCCGCACGATTCGTTTTCATCAGTTTGGTCCAGCCGAGGTGCTCAAGATTGAAGAGCATCCTGCTGCGTTGCCTGGTCCCGGTGAGGTTCAGGTACGTGTTCAGGCGATAGGCATCAGCTGGTACGACGTGCTCTGGCGGCAAAACCTGGCTTCATCCCAGGCGCGGCTCCCTGCGGGCATCGGTCACGAAATGGCCGGTGTAGTGACTGCGCTGGGTGAGGGTGTCGATGATCTCAAAGTGGGTGACAAGGTCGCCAGCTTTCCTGCAGCTGACCCCAATCAGCACCCGGTGTATGGCGAGTCGATCGTGCTGCCGCGTACATCCCTGACCCGTTACCCGGATGTCCTGACGCCGGTTGAGGCCAGCGTTCACTACACGCCGCTGCTGGTTGCATATTTCGCGTACGTCGATCTGGCACGCATCAAGCCAGGGCAGACCGCTCTGGTGACCGATGCCAGCCATTGCGCCGGGCCATCCTTTGTTCAGCTTGGCAAAGCACTGGGCGTGCGCGTCATTGCGGCCACTAAAACCGAAGATGCCCGCGACTATCTGTTGGCGCTGGGTGCCGAGAAGGTAGTGGTCACCGAAGAGCAGGACCTGTTGATGGCCATCAACAAGTACACCGATGGCCGTGGCGTTGATGTGGTGCTCGATGGTCTGGGCGGTCCGCAGATGTCGATCATGGGCGACGTTCTGGCGCCACGTGGCAGCCTGGTGCTCTATGGGCTGCAGGGTGGCAATCAGACGCCTTTCCCGGCCTGCGCAGCGTTCCAGAAAAACATCCAGTTCTTCGTCCATTGCCTGGGCAATTTCACCGGCAAACCTGAACTGGGCATCACCCAGGATGACGCAGCGCTGCAGCGCGCCTTGCGCGACATCAATCAGTTGACGGCGGATCGCGTGCTTGAACCGCTGCAGACCCGGGTGTTCCCGTTCAGTGAGGTGGTGCAGGCGCATCGCTACATGGATGGTTGCCCAATTGGTGGCCGTGCAGTGCTGGAAGTCGAATCAGTCTGATTTGATTCTGAACAAGGTCAATGCGCCAATCTCAATGCCTTCCTCATACGGAAGGCATTTTCTTTTGTGGCTTGGCATTTCCTTTTCCGCCCTTATTCCATAAAGCAGGTTTAAAACTCTTTAGGTTTTAAACCTAATACAAGCCAGTACTCCGATTAATTAAACGTTGTTCACAAGCCTGCGCCCTGCCAGAAAGCCTGAGCACTAAGTGCGCACTTTAACTCCGCTGAACAGCACACCCATTGAGCGCTATACAGCCTCTGGCTTGAGCCTTGCCAAGCACGCCCTCTCTTTAGCTGCAGCCCTTACAGCGCAAGGCCTGGCGCAGTCTCACGGGGGTTTTAAATAAACACCTCCGTATAGTTTATAGCTGTTTATCTTCAAGTTTGGTTTGCCGTTGCTAGTGTGATGCGCATCTTGTATTTACCCGATTATTGCTGATAATGGCGGGGTACTTACCACTCAGGGAATGAGTTATGGTCCATCATCAGCTATTTATTCTGCCCGCCCGTAAGTCCTTCGGTGAAACACTACAGGAGGGCGTCAGCGCATGAGTTCTATTCACGAACAAGCCATGAACTATGTCTATCAGCAAGTTTTGCAGCGCTTGCTGAGTTACTTCACCCGGGCTGAGCGGACTGCGTTGCAGTTATTGATTCAGCGCTTGATAGTGGCGGCGGGCGGGATCGAACGGATTGCCAGCTTCAAAGTGCTGGTACCTTTCAGTGGCGGCAAGGACAGCGCCTATACCGTTGCCTTGCTGCGTGCAGCGCAATTGAGTATTGCCGGTCGCTCACCGGCCACCTTCAATCTGCGTGTCGCCAACATGCGCCATCCGGGCATGACGCCGATGGTGATGGACAATATTCATAGGACCTACTGCGCGCTGTTTCTGCACGATGATCCGCGGGTCGAGTTGCTGGTGGTTGAGGGCGAGCAGGTGCACGCGTTCGAGCCGGATCTGCCGATCTCGGCGGCCGTGCGAGAGCTGAGTCGCTCGGACATGCTGGTCAGCGGGCATGTTTCGGCAGGCGACGGCCGCACCACGTTTTGTAATAGCTGCTATCTGAGCATCGCCGGTTTTTTCTCCCGGGCGACAGGCTGGGGCAGCGGGGTCGACGCGGTGGTCAGCGGCGACCCACGCAAAGAGCAAAAGCAGTACGTCACCTGGATCATGCGCCTGGCACCGCGCAGCGGCTTTCGTCTGAGCGACTGGGGCAACCAGAACTTCAATGGCATGCTCAAGATTATCGAAGGCATCGGCCAGGCTTATCATCAGGAGTTGTACGGCGAGGGCAGTGACGTGCCCGCCAGTTTTGTCAGGCCATTCACCGGGGCCAATAAGGCCGCTGTGCCGTCCTTTATCAGCATCGCCGATCTGATTCCCAACGGCACCGAGGATCACTGGAAGCTGCTGACCGACTTCCTGGGCTTTCGGTTCGAGGACCTGGCGTTCAGTTTCAGTGAGTCCGACTGTGCCAACCCGCTGCTCATGGCGCATATGCGCGGCTTGAAGGTTCAGTACGTACAGGGCCGCAGTTATGCCGAGGGTATTGAAGAGTATCTGCAACTGGCCAAAGTGCTGATGCGCAGAAAGGCCATGCCCCAGCGATTGATCGACCAGGCACTCGGTGCCTACCAGGGTGAGGAGAAAATCGCTGCACGCCGGGCTTTGGCGACCCAGTTCGCGCAGGAGGGCTATGGCCTCAATGAGGCGCAACTGATCTGCCTGGTGTTTTCCCCCTTCGTCAATGAAGGGCGCGAACTTGAAGCGTTTCTGCGTCGTTGCCACCCGGGGATGCTGGTCGCGATACCGGATTTACATCGGGCCTTGCAGGGTCACGGTGCTCCGGATCAGGTGCTGCAATGGCTGGTGGATATCAGCGGACTGACGCTTGAAGGCTTGCAAAACCTTTATCTCAAAGGGCGCGTGGACTTCAACGACAAGGGATCGCTGATTGCCAGAGTACGCGCCGCAGACCCTGACAAACGAGAAATCGTCACTGTTGATGCTGAGACCGGCGAGCCGGTAGTCGAGATGCTGTCGGGGCGCTGAAGCTCAGGCCAGATGGCTTCGCGGGGGCCCGTCGATCCATTTCTGTTTGCCAGCATGGGCGAGGGCTGCTATCTGTATGCCCATCCAGTAAACGACTCTGATGGCACCCCAGGCTGTGGCACTCCCTTTTGCTGTAAACGTTGACCCACCGCGCTCCCTAGCGCCTGATCCTGCTGACCAGGCCTTCTATGGCGTGGCCGTGCGCGCGTTGTGTGAATTCACGGCCAAATGTGGTGATCTGGATTTGCGCTTTACGCCATCACCCACCGCGCAGGAAGGCATCGCCGGGCATCGGGTGGTGGCGTCCCGGCGCGGTGCTGGCTATCAAACAGAAGTACCGCTGGCGGGGGAATACCTGCAGCTGAGGATACGGGGCAGGGCGGACGGCTACGATCCTGCATTGAATCAACTGGAAGAGGTCAAAACCTATCGCGGCGACCTCGATGCGATGCCTGATAACCATCGCCAGTTGCATTGGGCGCAGGTCAAGATCTATGGCTGGTTGCTGTGCCAGCAGTTGCAATTGAGCGAGGTCAATCTGGCTCTGGTGTATTTCAACATTCTCAGTGAACAGGAAACGCTGCTTCGCGAATGCTTCTCGGCGACAACCCTTGAGGCGTTCTTCCAGCAACACTGCGGGATTTTTCTCAGCTGGGCGCAGCAGGAACTGGTCCACCGCGGCGAGCGCAATCGGGCCTGCGAGGCGCTGAAGTTCCCCCATCCGACGTTTCGAACCGGACAGCGTCACCTGGCGGAGTCGGTGTACAAGGCCGTCAGCACCGGTCGCTGCCTGATGGCTCAGGCACCCACCGGTATTGGCAAAACCATCGGCACACTGTTCCCGATGCTCAAGGCGGCATCAGCGCAGCAACTCGACAAGATCTTCTTCCTGACCGCCAAGACCCCAGGCCGCAAGCTGGCACTGGATGCACTCTCGGTCATTAATGACAGCGCACCGCAGCTCAGGCTCCGTGTGCTCGAACTGGTGGCGCGGGACAAGGCCTGCGAACACCCCGACAAAGCCTGCAACGGCGACTCATGCCCACTGGCCAGAGGTTTTTATGACCGCCTGCCCGCTGCCCGCAGCGCTGCAGCGGCAGCGTCCCGGCTGGATCAGGCCGGGATGCGTGCGATCGCTCTGGACCATCAGGTGTGTCCGTACTACCTCAGCCAGGAAATGGCTCGCTGGGCCGATCTGGTGATTGCCGATTACAACTATTACTTCGATCTCAATGCCTTGTTGTTTGGCCTCGGCCAGTTCAATCAATGGCGGGTGGCGGTGCTGGTGGACGAGGCACACAACATGGTCGAGCGAGCCCGGCAGATGTATAGCGCCAGCCTCGATCAGCACCAGCTGAATGTCCTGCGCCAGAGCGCACCCGAGCCGCTGAAGAAGTCGTTGAAGCGGCTCAATCGCGAGTGGAACGCCCTGCACAAAGCGCAAGTGGCGCCTTACCAGGCCTATCCCGGCCCACCCGGCAAACTGCTGCAGAGCCTGAATCTGTGCATTACCGCGCTGGGCGATTACTTCAACGAACACCCCCAGGCCGTGGGTGGTGATCTGCAGACCTTCTATTTCGACGCCATGGGCTTCGTGCGGATTGGCGAGTTATTCGACGAGCATTTCGTCTTCGACATCAGCAAGCGGGACGTGGGCAAGCGCAGTCTGTCGCGCTTGTGCCTGCGCAACGTGGTGCCCGCCGGATTCATCCGCCCCCGGCTGACCGCCGCGCGCAGCAGTGTGTTGTTCTCGGCAACGCTCAGCCCACGCCACTATTACGCCGACTTGCTGGGTCTGCCGGCCGATACAGCCTGGATCGACGTCGAGTCGCCCTTCAGTCGCGAACAGCTGGAGGTGCGCATCGTCAGCCGGATATCCACGCGCTTCAACCACCGGCAGGCTTCACTGGCGCCGATCGTGGAGTTGATGGCCGAGCAGTTTGAAAAGCGTCCGGGCAACTACCTGGCATTTTTCAGCAGCTTCGATTATCTGCAGCAGGTAATGGACCTGATGCAGCGCAGCCATCCGCACATCATCCTCTGGCAACAGGCGCGAGGCATGAGCGAAGGCGAGCGCCAGGCGTTCCTCGAACGCTTTACCCTGCAGAGCCAGGGCATCGGTTTCGCGGTGCTAGGCGGCGCCTTTGGCGAAGGTATCGATCTGCCCGGCGCTCGATTGATCGGTGCCTTCATCGCCACACTGGGTCTGGCGCAGTTGAACCCGATCAACGAACAACTCAAACAGCGCATGGCTGCCTTGTTCGGCGCAGGCTACGATTACACCTACCTGTATCCCGGCGTGCAGAAAGTGGTGCAGGCGGCGGGGCGGGTGATCCGCAGCCAGCAGGACAGCGGCGTAGTCATGCTGATCGATGATCGTTTCGCCGAGCGCAAAGTCCAGCAGCTGCTCCCGCGCTGGTGGCAGCTGTGAATGCTCAAGCACTTAGGGATCGATAGCCGAGCACAGCGGTCAAACTGCCAGTAAACTGCCGCGCCGCTGATCATTTTCCTTTCATTACTACAGCAGCCAGCTCTCTTTCTTTTTCACTTCATGGAGGTTGTATGAGTCTCAGTCCCTTCGCCGGCAAGCTGGCACCGGCTCAATTGCTGGTTGATATTCCGCGACTGGTCACGGCCTATTACACCGGCCAGCCTGATGCGTCAGTGTCGACCCAGCGCGTAGCCTTCGGTACTTCCGGCCATCGTGGCAGCTCGTTCGAGTTGAGCTTCAATGAGTGGCACGTGCTGGCCATCAGCCAGGCAATCTGCCTTTATCGTCAGGCCAATGGCATTGACGGTCCTCTGTTCCTCGGTGCTGACACCCATGCGTTGTCCACGCCTGCCGCCGCCACCGCGCTGGAAGTACTGGCCGCCAACGGCGTGCAGGTGATGCTTTCCGAAGGCGATGAGTTCACCCCGACGCCTGCGGTGTCCCACGCAATCATCTGCTACAACCGGGGCCGCACTGCGGGACTGGCCGACGGCATCGTCATTACCCCGTCGCACAACCCGCCAGAGAGCGGTGGTTTCAAATACAACCCGCCCAATGGCGGCCCGGCGGACAGCCACATCACCAAATGGATCGAAGCCAAGGCCAACGAACTGCTGTCCGAGAAGGTTCTGGGCGTGAGCCGCATGAGCCACGAAAAAGCCCTGCGCGCGGCGACCACGCACCGCCATGACTACCTCAATACCTACGTGGCCGACCTGAAAAACGTCATCGACATGGACGCCATTCGTGGTGCCGGTCTGCGCCTGGGTGTGGATCCGCTGGGTGGAGCAGGGGTGCGCTACTGGTCTGCGATTGGCGAGCACTACGGATTGAACCTGGACGTGGTGAATCAGTACGTCGATCCGACCTTTCGCTTCATGTGCGTGGATTGGGACGGCAAGATTCGCATGGACCCGTCCTCCAATTTCGCCATGCAGGGCCTGATTGGCCTTAAGGATCGCTACCAGGTGGCGTTCGCCTGCGACCCCGATCACGACCGCCACGGTATCGTGACCCCGAGCGGCGGCCTGCTGGCACCGAACAATTATCTGGCGGTGTCCATCGATTACCTGTTCCAGAATCGGCCGCAATGGCGCACTGATGCAGCTGTAGGCAAGACCGTGGTCAGCAGCGGCATGATTGATCGGGTGGCGGCACGTCTGGGCCGTCGGCTATATGAAGTTCCCGTGGGGTTCAAGTTCTTCGCTGAAGGCCTGTTTGATGGCTCGCTGGGCTTTGGTGGTGAAGAGAGCGCCGGTGCGTCGTTCCTGCGCAAGGACGGCACGGTATGGACCACGGACAAGGACGGCTTGATTCCGGCCTTGCTGGCGGCGGAAATCACCGCCCGCAAGGGCCGCGACCCGAGCGAAATCTATCAGGCCCTGACGCAGGAACTGGGCGAGCCATTCTCCACCCGCGTGGAAGCCAAGGCCAGTCCGGAGCAGAAAGCCGCACTGGGTAAATTATCGCCGGAGCAGGTCAAGTCCACTGAATTGGCAGGCGAAGCCATTCAGAACGTGCTCAGCCACGCACCGGGTAACAACCAGGCGATTGGCGGTCTGAAAGTCATGACGGAAAACGGCTGGTTCGCCGCGCGTCCATCGGGCACTGAGGATATCTACAAGATCTACGCCGAAAGCTTTGTCGGCGAAGACCACCTCAAGCGTCTGGTCGCTGAAGCGCAGGTGCTGGTGGATGCGGCGATTGCCTGAGTCTTCGCTGTAAACGCACCTCCTGCGTAGCGGCATTAGCCGCGAAGACAGTGTCTCTGACGACAGCAATTAGGGTGTAAGCCCGGGCCCTTCGCGGCTGAAGTCGCTCCTAGGCAGCCAAAAAAGCCCGGACTCTCGCGAGTCCGGGTTTTTTCATGCAGTGCTTTCAGCGATGTTTCAAGCGACATCCACCAGCACGATTTCGCTGTCTTCGATGGCCGTGACCCGCAGGACGCGCTCATCTTCAACGGCGATGCCGTCTCGAGCCACGGCTTTCAGGCCGTTGACTTCGACGCTGCCCGTTGCCGGTACCAGATATGCGCGACGTCCTGCATCGAGGTGATACTCGGCAGTTTCCCCTGCCTTGAGGTTGGCAGCAACCAGACGTGCATCGGCGCGGATCCGCAAACTCACGTCATCACCGGATTTGCCGCTGGCCAGGGTCACAAAACCTTCACGATCACCTTTAGGAAACGGTTTGGCGCCCCACGAAGGTGCCGCGCCGGTCTCATTGGGCATGATCCAGATCTGAAAGATCTTGGTCGCCGTGGACTCCAGATTGTATTCGCTGTGGGCGATACCGGTGCCGGCGCTCATCACTTGAACGTCGCCGGCTTCAGTGCGGCCTTTGTTACCCAGGTTGTCTTCGTGAGTAATCGCGCCTTCTCGAACGTAGGTGATGATCTCCATGTCCCGGTGGGCGTGTTTCGGAAAACCTGTACCAGCCTGAATCACGTCATCATTCCAGACCCGCAGTTGCCCCCAATTCATGCGTTGGGTGTCGTAGTACTCGGCGAACGAGAAATGGTGATGAGCGTCCAGCCAGCCGTGGTTGGCGCCGCCCAAGGTGTTGAAAGGTCGAAGTTGCAGCATGGTGTGGCCTCCTGAGCAGGGCCGGGCAATGGAATGAACCCGGGCTGCTGAACGTTGTTCGGTTGTTGATGGCTGCCATGATTGATCAATTTATTATCGATAAAAAGCGCAATAAATCGCTATTAGCTATCGGATATATCGATACCTTAAAAGCTGCCTATTCTCTACTCAACCTGCAGTTGATCGGCTAATCACCTGACAGCAAAGCATTTAACTGGAGCTGAGCGGGGAATCGGGCGACCATACGCGCCTTCTGTAAATCACCCGCCTGGAGCCTGCGTGCCAGACCATCTGCCTGTCGATGCCCATCCCGAAACCGAGCCTGACCTGACTCCTGCGCATCAGCTGCCTTTGCTTAAACGCCTGGCGTCACGTTTGTTGGGGGGTGGCCTGAACCGCTTGCGGGCGCAGCATCGGCCTTCCTGGCAACAGGGGCACGCCGATGGCTACCTCAACGGTCACCAGCATGGCGCAGAAGAGGGCTACATCGAAGGGCATCTGGACGGTCTGGAAGAAGGGCGCCAGGTGTTGGTGATACGCGACACTCGGCCCCTGGAGCATCGCGGCCCGAAGGTCGACGACCATCTGTTCGATGATTGGCGCTTGCCGTTGAACGCCGAGTTGAAAAAACGCATCAAGGCTGACGTGGCACTCAAACTTCCCGCGCAGGGGCAACCCAGTGCGGCGCAATGGAAGATGATCTTCAGCGAGACGCCTTCAACCTGCGTCATAGCCGGAGCGGGGGCAGGCAAGTCCACCTCGCTGGTCTTGCGGATCCTGCTGCTGGTGCATTACCTGGGTTTCGAGCTGGACGCCATGACAGTGGTGACCTTCACCCGCGAGTCGCGCAAAGACTTCGTCAACAAACTGATGGAGATTTTTGCCCTCTGGGGCCGCGATCTCAGCCTGCAACAGGCCCGCAGCCTGGTACGTACCTTTCATTCGCGGATCCTGCCTCTGGTGCGCAGCATGCCGGGGCTTGAGCAACTCAGCGCGTTCGAGAACCTGGGCACGCAAGCGGCTGCAGGCCTGGACGAAGGCGCTGAGAGCAATCCGTTCGACCTGCGCATCAATGATGCCCAGCGTCAGCAGTTGAACCTCTGCTACCGCGATCTGTATGCCGGCAACCAGCGCTTTCGCGAAGTCATGGCGCCGCTGTATCGCCAGGCCCTGCAGCTCAAGGAGCTGGAGCGCGATCACCCGGACGTGCAGAAACGCGTGACAGTCACCGAACTGTCAGCCAGGCGCGATGAAGAACTCTGCGACCTCATCGAGGACCTGTGGATTCGCGCCAAGGCGTGGCCCATCAAAGGCATCGAACCGATGCGCCAGACGGTCGAGATCAACGGCTCTGGTTTTCATCTGCATGGCTACAGTGCAGAGCTGGATGCTTGGGTGGTGCTGGGCTATGACCCGTCCGAGAACCAACAGTCGAAGCGTGCCGACGGCAAGCTGCCGGTCTGGGCCGAATGGGTCATCAAGCGCACTCTGTTTCAGGCGTTCTGTCGCAAGCCAGTGATCTGGCTGGACAACTACGAAGCCGGGAGGCGAGTGTTGCAATCATTGTCCGGTGCGGCGGTGGCCGGGCCAGGTTTCGACTACAAGGTCAAAGGTGAACTTGCCTCGGCGCCGTTGCTCGACAGCTTTGTCGCGGCGGCCGGTTTTATCGAGAATCTTGGGCTGGACGTCCCGGCGGCCGTGGCCGACATGAGTTTTGCGGACAATGACCCGGATCGTTTTTTCTTTGAAGCCCTGAGCCTGTTCTGGAAAGCCTTCGAAAACCAGCTGTTGACCCAGACGCCGCCGGTCATGACCTACAACCGGATGTTCGCGCTGTTTGGCGAGAACTCGCCCGAGAACCTGAAACAGGTGGCCGATGAGCAGCTCAGGCCCCTTGCGCACTTGATGATCGACGAATTCCAGGACGTATCGCCGCAAATCGTCTCGTGGTTACGGGCCAGTTTGCGCGAGATTCGTCGCCGAGGCCCCGATCTGCATAAAGGCCGGGCCGCGCAACATTCTTCGCTGCTGTGTGTGGGCGATGATTGGCAATCGATCTACGGCTGGCGTGGCAGCTCGCCCAAATACTTCATGGAGTTCGCCAAAGAGTTCCCGTCACCGGCTTCGACCAAAGTGCTGCTGACCGACAATTACCGCAGCCATCAGCACATCATCGATGCGGCGGAACACGTCGTGCGTGCCGCACCCGCCATCGCCGGTAAAAAGGCTCGGGCCAGTGGCTCCGAACAGTCGCTGCGGCCGGTGCAGGTGCTGGATCGCGACGATGAAGACCTGGCTCGACGAATCACCGAGCATTACCACGCTGGCGACTCGATTTTGCTGCTGTATCGCAAAAGCAGCGAGAAGGCGGTATTCACCGAAGCGTTGCAGGCGCTTGTGGAAGGTGATTATGCCCAGGCGCCTGCAGCGCGACGTTTCAAGCAACTGACCTATCACAGCGCCAAAGGCTTGCAGGCTGACGCAGTGTTCTTGCTAGGCGATTGTCAGCATTTGACCCAGTCGCCCTACAAGAACCAGCTGTATCGGCTGGCAGGGTTGGGCAGTGCCACAGAAACTGACGGGTTCGACAGGGCCCAGCGCGATGAAGTATTACGTCTGGCCTACGTAGCCATTACCCGCGCGGTTCGACACTGTTACTGGTACATCGACGCCAGTGCGCGTGATGCCGTAAACGCCAGCAAGGCGTCTGATCGGATTGACCCCGGCAAGGCGTTCTTTGCCGACCTGCGCAGTGGGCGCCGCCTACAACAACCCTGAGGCGCGCGGCGGGATGAAACATTCCAGCTCCGCCTCGATGGCTTCAATGATCAGTTCCACCTCAGTTGCGTTCATCACGGTAGCGCACGGCAGGCCGGCAATCGCGATGACTGTCTCGCCGCTGGCCCGGTCAAACAGGCGGGCGACCATGCTGCTGGGTGCGTCCATGGTGGCTTCGAAGCCCACCGGGTGGAAATACCAGCGCATCAACTGACAGGCGTTGGGGAACGTGACTTTATTCATTGAGCCCACCTCTTTCAATCGAGCAATGCGCTAGCTCACATCGGAGGCAAGGGAGCTGTCGTGGGTGTTTTCCTGCATCACAAACGGACAGTCCTTACGTGTTTCAAAAATAGCACTGTTGCCGGGCACGTCAGCATTTTTCCGCCCAACGTTCAGAAAACTTGCGGATTCATGAAGTCCGTCATGCTGGTTATGCCTTTTGAGGGCCACCACAGCGGTTTTTGGAACATTTAACGTTGATCACCGGGCGAACCGGCATTGATTCCTCTTGCCTGCAGCAAGAGTGATGAACTCCTGCTGCACCAGGCGGTGAACATTTGGCGTCAGAAAATAAAAAACTGTTTGCGCTCAATTAACCCTTACCCGTTGCCGATAGTGCTTTCAAGCGCGAAGGAGCTTGTGGAAGCGCGCCTGCGATCAACAGGCATTGTCCTGTAGACCGTCTCTTGCAGGGATAGCTATCGTCGTTGCTCTAATCGGGATTCAATCCATGACGCCAAGAACTATAAATATTGCGCCGCGGGCCTTTCTAGGATTTGCGTTCATTGCACTGCTCGTCATTATTCTGGGCTTCTTCGCCCTCAATCGCATGTCCGTCATTCGCCAGGCCACCACTGACATGGAAACCAATATGCTGCCCAGCATCGGTTTTCTGGGCAATGTGACTGAAGGCGTATTACGCCTGCGCATATTGTCATTCCGGATCCTGACCAATCGCGAGCCCGCCGCGCTTGTGGAGGCAGAGAGGCGTGTTGCCGAGTTGACCCGTGATCTGCAGAAAGCCAAGGCCAGCTACGCCGCCTTGCCCGCAGACGGCGATGAACTGTCGGTGTACAAGGAATTCGATGCAACCCTGACCCGATACCTCGCGGCGCAGGACCAGGCGCTGGAGTTATCGCGCCAGGACAAAGTCGAAGAGTTGCGCACCCTGATCAATACCCAGATAAAAAACGGTACGGATATGATGGGCGAGCAACTGAAAAAGCTGGTTGCCATCAATAAAACCGGTGCACAGGCGGCTTCGGATGTTGCAGGTGCGCAATATGATCAGGCCACCCTGGGGATTATTTCCTTTTCGGTGGTAGCCGCACTGATGACCGTGCTGCTCGCCTGGTTACTGACCCGCAGCATCGTCACGCCGCTGGCCAAAGCGGTGCGTGCAGCGCAGGAGATTGCCGCTGGCGATCTGAGCAAAACCATTGAGGTCGATGGCAACGACGAGCCCGCTCGTCTGCTGGGCGCGCTGTCGGTGATGCAGCAGAACCTGCGCAAGACCATCGAGATGATTTCCGGCTCTGCGAACCAACTGGCTTCGGCAGCGGAAGAGCTGAGCGCCGTCACCGAAGAGTCGTCCCGCGGCCTGCAACAGCAGAATAATGAGATCGAACAGGCTGCGACCGCCGTCAATGAAATGACCGCAGCGGTGGAAGAGGTCGCCCGCAACGCCGTGTCCACTTCAGAGGCGTCGCAGCAGTCCAATGCCACGGCGACCCAGGGGCGCGACAAGGTGGTGGAAACCGTCAAGGCCATTCAGGTCATGACCCTGGATGTACAGACCACTTCCGAACTGGTCGAAGGCCTGGCCGCGCAGGGGCGGGATATCGGCAAAGTGCTGGACGTGATTCGCTCCATTGCCGAGCAGACCAACTTGCTGGCGCTCAACGCCGCCATCGAAGCGGCCAGGGCTGGCGAGGCGGGCAGGGGCTTTGCGGTAGTGGCCGATGAAGTCCGTGCCCTGGCGCACCGCACGGCTGAGTCGACCCGGGAAATCGAGCAGATGGTGGCCGGGATCCAGAGCGGCACCGGCAGTGCGGTGCAATCGATGGCGCTGAACACCAGCCGCACACAAACCACCCTGGGCCTGGCCCGTGCGGCAGGCGAAGCGCTGGAGCAGATCACCGAAGCCATCGCACAGATCAATGAACGCAACCTGGTGATTGCCAGCGCGTCGGAAGAACAGGCGCAGGTCTCTCGGGAAGTGGACCGCAATCTGGTCAACATCCGCGACCTGGCGACTCAGTCCGCCGCTGGCGCCAACCAGACCAGCGCTGCCAGCCATGAGTTGTCGAGGCTGGCAGTGGATCTCAAAGGGATGGTGGCGCGGTTTGTGATTTGAGTACTGGGTAAAGATGATGATCCGGTTTCACCTTCTGAAACCGGCCTCACCTTGTGGGACCCACAACGAATCACCGCCCATCAATGCGCATGCACTCCTCGTTGACTGCGCTGGTCTGGCGCAGCCTTCGGGGTGTTGTCGGGCCTTAGCATCAGCGTCAGCAATACCGAGACCAGTAGCGAGCCACTCATGAACAGGTACGAGGCGCTCAGGGTGCCCGTCACACCATTCAAGTAGCCCACCAGATAGGAACCGGCAAACGAACCCAGCGCCCCCAGGCTATTGATCAATGCCATGGCACCTCCTGCAACGTTGGCCGGGAGGATTTCCGGGACGATGGCGAAAAACGGCCCGTAGGGTGCGTACATGCAGGCACCTGCGACGACCAGCAATGAGTAGGACCACCAGAAGTGCTCGGTGCCCAGTGCGTAGGACCCGTAAAACGCCAACGCAGCCACCAGCAGAGGCGGCCAGACGAATAGTTTGCGCTTTTGCAGCTTGTCCGAAGCCCAGGACACCGCGATCATGCCAATCACCGCAGCCAGATAAGGCAGCGCGGAAAGCCAGCCAGCCTCGACCATGTCCATCTGCATGCCTTTCTTGAGAATGGTCGGCAGCCACAGCACAAAGCCGTACACCCCGATGCTCCAGCAAAAATATTGCGCAGCCAGCAACAGGACTTTGGGCGAGCGGAATGCCTCGGCGTAGTTTTTTACCGGTTTGATGCCTACCTGCTCGGCATCCAGTCGGGTTTGCAACTCGGTCTTTTCTGCATCACTCAGCCATTTGGCCTGAGCAGGACGCTCGTCCACCAGGCGCCACCAGATGAATGCCCAGATCACGGCTGGCAAGCCTTCAACGATGAACATCCAGCGCCAGCTGAAATGTGCCACCAGATAACCCGATACCACCGACATCCAGAGCATGGTCACCGGGTTGCCGAGGATCAGCACGGTATTGGCTCGGGAGCGTTCCGCCCGGGTGAACCAGTAGCAGAGGTAGACCAGCATGGCCGGCATGACGGCGGCTTCGACCACCCCCAGCAGAAAACGGATGACGATCAACATGTAGGCGTTGGAGACAATCCCCGTCAGGGTCGCGAGGCTGCCCCACAGGATCAGGCTGACGAAAATCAGTTTCTTCACGCTGCGTTTCTGCGCGTAGATGGCTCCCGGCACCTGAAAGAAGAAGTAACCCAGGAAAAACAACGCGCCGAGCAGCGAAGACATCCCCGGGGTGATGTTCAGGTCTTCGGCCATGCCTGAGGCTGCGGCGAAGCCGTAGTTGGCCCGATCCAGATAGGCCAGGCTGTAAGTGATGAAAACAATGGGCATGATCAACAGCCAACGGCGTTTCAGGCCTCCGGTTTTGATCGTGTCGAGCAAGCGGTCCATGTGATTCTCCTGAGCTTGTTGTTTTTGTCGCAGCAGGTACGGGTGGCACGGTGATGTCGTTGTATTACAGGTCAGACAGCCTCAGGTATCAGGCTTTGCTGGGTCAGCGCCGCCTGCAAGGCCGCGCGCGACGGCAGACCCTCCATGTCACCGCGGCTCTGTACGGCCTGGCTACCGACCCAGTTGCCACGCGCCACGGCCTGGGCAAAACTGAAGTTTTCCAGTAATGCGCTGATCACCCCGACGGCGAATCCATCCCCCGCACCCACGGTGTCAATGACCTTGCGCACCGGCACTGCCGCGACAAACCCCTGGTCCAGCGCCGTACGGTAATACGCACCATTGGCGCCAAGTTTGATCACCACGGCTTCAACGCCCAGGTCCAGATAGAACGCTGCAATGTCGGCAGGTGTTTCCCGGCCGGTCAGCAGCATGCCTTCGCTCAGGCCGGGTAAAACCCAGTGGGCAAGACGGGCCAGGGCATTGACTTCGCGGATCATGGTGCTCTCGCTGGACCACAGTGACGGGCGCAGATTGGGATCGAACGACACGCTGCGCCCGGCCTGATGCATGCGCGTCATCAGTTCTCTGGACAGTTCACGGGTGCTGTCCGACAGCGCCGCCGGAATGCCGGTGGCATGCAGGTGGCGAGCGGTCAGCAACTGCGGATCAAAGTCGGCCACCGATAAGTGACTGGCCGCCGAGCCTTTGCGGAAATACTCCACGGTGGGATCGGCGCCTTCGAATTCCAGGGATTTGAACTGGAAGCCGGTGGGGTGTTGTTCATCGGTAGCGACGTAACGACAGCTGACGCCTTCGCGCTCCAGGCTGTGGGTGACGAAACGCCCCAACGAGTCATTGCCCACACGGCTGAGCCAGGCGACGTTGAAACCCAGCCGCGACAAACCGATGGCGACATTGCTGTCAGCCCCGGCGATGCGCTTTTCGAAGTGGCTGACCTGGGCCAGATCGCCGCTTTGCTCGGCCACGAACATGGCCATGGTTTCGCCGAATGAAAGAATGTCGATCTCAGACATGGTCAGGTACCTCGGGTTGAACAGTTGTTGTCTCACCACACAGCCCCTCGAGGAGGCTGACCTGCTGGCGAGTGACAGCCAGCAGGTCGTCGCCTTGCAACGGATACTCGATGGCGCGGGGCAAGCCTGGGCGCATGTAACCGAGCAGTTGCCGCCAGTGCGGCAGGTCAGCGGTGTGCGGCGGGGTGGCGTTGAGCTTGCCGCTGGCATGCCGATGGACCGCCTTGAAGTGCACATATTCGACATATCCGCCCAACTGCTGGGCGGCGCGCAGTGCCGACTGGTCTTGCCATTGCCAATTACCGACATCGAAGGTCATGCCAATCGGCAAACTGAATTCAGTGACGCGCCCAAAAAACGCCACAAAGGCGTCGATCTGCCCGCCGTGGGCTGTTTGATCATTCTCCACCAGCAGACGCACCGGCTGCGCGGCCAGAAGCTGAGCCAGCGCCGGGAAATCGCAACCTTCGTTGAAATGACCCAAGGACACTTTCAGCCACCGTGCATCGGCCATTTCTGCCCGCTGCAACGTGGCGGACAATTGCGGGTTGGGGGCCGACAGGTCAGCCAGCCACAGCTCCATAGGCGAGGAATACAGGCACTCCAGTTGTCGAGTCGTGACCGCCGTCGCCAGGGCCGACAGGGACTCATGGCTGAGGAGTTCTTCGCGCAGTTCGATGCGCACCGCGCCTGCGGCGGCCACCAGGTCAACAAAAGCCACCTGACCCTGGCGGCGAACTTCATCAGCGCCGAAGCTGGACAGGCTGATGGATACGGGATTCACATTCATCGTCATAACCCTCTGAAACCGGTTTCATTTTTGTTTTTCAGTCAGCGCCTGGACTGCGCTGATATCTTCTGGATCAGTGTTTCAGTCGAGTCGAGCCGCGGATGATCAATTGCGCAGGGAAGTCAAAGTGCCTGCTGGGCGACGGGTCACCGCGCAACCGGTTGAGCAGGCATTCGAACGCAGTGACGCCGATGTCATGGGTAGGCTGCGCCAACGAGGTGATCCCGGAACCCACCAGCGGATACCAGTCCAGTTCGTCGAGGGCAATCAGGCCAACGTCATCAAACAGCGGTAGACCCAGGTCGCGCAGCAGCCGCGTGCAGGTCAGGGTGGCGACGCCATTGGCGGTAAACAGGGCTTTGGGACCAATGCCCGGGGTGTCAAGAAAGGCTTTGAGGCGGCTGGCGAATTCAGCGTCGGTTTCCAGCACCTGCCCGTGCAGCTGCGGGCGCTGGGCCAGCAGCGAAGTAAATGCCTCGCGACGCTCCAGACGTGAGCTGGTGCCATCTTGCTGCTCGGTGACAAACAGAATATCGCGATAACCCGCGCCTTCAAGGTGATCGATGGCCTGCAGAACCGCCGCCGGGTTGTTGAGGCCGACAAGATCGCTTTCCAGTTGGTCCACCTTGCGATCCACAAGCACCATGGGCAGCTCGCGATGCAAATCTCGCAGTTCATCTCGATGATGACCCAGCGTGTTCACGATCAAGCCTTCAATGTTGTACGAGCGCAAGGCGGCAAGGTGCAGGCGCTCCTGTTCATCATCGCGATCGGTGTTGCACACCACCAGACTGTAGCCGTGGCGGCGGCAGGCGATTTCGACGCCATGCATGACGGCAATGGAGTAAGGGTTGCGAATGTCGGCGAGCAGCATGCCAATCAGGCGCGTGCGGCCGCGTTTGAGCCCGCGGGCCATCTGGTTCGGCCGATAACCCAGGGTTTCGATGGCTTGCTCGATGCGCAGGGCAATGGCATCGGACAGCAGTGGCCGGTCTTCACCAATGAAGCGCGAAACGCTGGCCTTGGACACACCGGCGAGGTCAGCAACGTCATTCATGGTGACCCGTGCGCGCGTTGGCGGAGGGAAACTACTCACATTAAACACCCTGTTGGATTTATTGGAGGGCTGGTCCGGGTTTGCTTTCGAACGTGATGATCAGGCTCTGAAAACGGTTTCAGGAAAACACCAAAGCCAAAGCTTCGTCAATACAACTTCTGATGAAAGGCACCTGCAGGCCTTAACAGGGTTGTCACCCAGTACCGGTGAGCGGCATGCTGCGGCTTCACTTGTAAGCAGATTAAGACTGGATATGACCTCGGCGTCTCGCACTGCAAACCTGATGTCGCGTCGCTCTGCGATTGTTCTGGCGCTGTGTCTGCCCAGCGACGTGCTGCTTTATCTGCTGTTACCACTGCATGCCCAGGCGTTCGGCATCACACTGGCTGAAGCGGGCGTATTGCTGGCGGCCAATCGTCTGGTGAGAATTTTTGGCTACAGCTATGTCGTGCGCTATTACGCCCGTTTCGGGGATCGTCCAACCGTCATGCTTGCGGCCGCGACGGCGGCGGTCTGTGCCCTGGGCAACGGATTTATCAGCGGCTTCTGGTGGCTGTTGATCCTGCGTCTGGGCTGGGGGCTGGCCTATGCGGCGATGAACCTCTCGACTCAAGTACTGGCGACCTCTGAACCTGCCGGTGCGGCGCACCGTTCCGGGCGCTCGCGGGCGTTTATCGCCATTGGACCGATGATTGCTCTGCCCCTGGGCGCGTTGATCAGCCTGGAGTTCGGGCCACGAATCATTTTCGTGCTATTGGCAGCGGCCTCATTGGTGGGCTGGTGGATGGCTCGGGGCTTGCCTGGCAGCGGTCACCTGATGCCAGCACCCACAGGGCGGC
Organism: Pseudomonas viridiflava; assembly: GCF_900601905.1. Taxonomy (GTDB): domain Bacteria; phylum Pseudomonadota; class Gammaproteobacteria; order Pseudomonadales; family Pseudomonadaceae; genus Aquipseudomonas. Next base: position 152,896 of record NZ_UWFA01000416.1, on the reverse strand, counting down.
GCTTCAAGGCGCCAGACAGTGTGGCGATATGGTCCTTCATTGAAGGGGTGGCGCTGGATGGTTTGTTCATTTTCGGTCTGGCACTGCAAGCCCAGTCAGTCATGGGCGCCAACGCCGTCGTGGTGGCCGGAGTTCTGCTGGCGTTGCGCTACGTGTCTGAAATGTTGCTGAGCCCCTTGGGTGGCCGCGCTGCCGAGCAATTTGGTGCGGTGCGCATGCTGGTGATTTTTTCAGTGCTGACCGGGATTGCGCTGACCGCGTTCGGGTCTCACTGGTTGATTCTCGGGGCAGGAGGGGTGTTGATTCTGCGCGCCGTCCAGTTGCCGCTGGTGACGACCCTGGTCGCCCAGCGTAATCCCGGGCCGGGTCGTGTTCAGGCATTGGCAGCCAACGCGGTCTGGCGGGATGTCGGTGCCGGAGTGGGGCCGTTGTTGGCGGGCCTGTTATTGCCCGTGACTTCGGCGGTGTGGGTCTATGCTCTGGCGGGTCTGGCAGTAGCCCTGAGCGCCGTGTACTGCAGTGTGCGCCGGTAATAGTCGATGAGTGATTGATGGATCAGCCTTTTTTGGGGCGTCATGCAACCTAATAGCTGTTTTCCACTCTTATGCACACATCAACAAGACCGACATATTCGAGCGTTAGGCTGTGGAACGTATCAAGGACTCGTTTCCAAGTGCTTGAAAAAGGAAGTTGTCAGGGTAGCGGACCCACCAGGGAGGCATTTCACGCTACGCATCTCAACGCCCGCTCATAAAAACGAGAATCATGAATATTTTCAAAGCCCCCGTTAGCAGCCGATTCAAGCGCCGCTGTGCTTTTTTGCTGGTTCCGGCACTGGTGATTGTGTCCTCGGTTACCTTGTTCAGCCTCGGCAGAGGCGTCCATGCAGAGCCCAAGAACGGTACTCAGACACTGGTGTTCATGCGCCACGCGGAAAAACCTTCCATGGGCCTCGGCCAGCTTAACTGCCAGGGTCTGAACCGCGCCATCGACCTTTCCGAGCTGCTGCCCCGTCAATTTGGCAAGGCCAACTTCATTTTTGCGGCCAACCCCAGTCGGCATGTCGAAGAGGGTGAGGGTGACCTTTCCTACAGCTATCTGCGCCCTTTAATGACCGTCGGCCCGAGCGCCATCAAGCTTGGTCTGCCGATCAATATCGATTACGGCGCCAATGACACCGGTGATCTGGCCGATGAGCTGATGCGCGACAAATATCATGACGCGACGATCTACACCGCCTGGTCCCACGGCTATCTGCCGGAATTGATCAACAAAGTGGCTGAAGAAGCGTCCGGCAAGAAAATTACCCTGCTGGATGACTGGACCGGTGATGATTTTGATTCGGTATTGGTGCTGACCCTCAAGTGGAACAACGGCAAGGCCAACATCGAATACGAGAACTACAAGCAAGGCCTGAATGATGGTGCCCAGGGTTGTCCGAGCTGAGGCCGGGTAAGCCTGACTGCGACTGACGACAGACGGCTCTGGTCAGATAACGCGCAGTGGAGTACAAATGTACTCCATGAGCACATTATCTCCCCGCCGTAGCGCCATCCTGACTTTCATCCGCGAGCGTCTCGCGCAGCAAGGTCAATCGCCGAGCCTGGCCGAAATCTCCGAAGCCTTTGGTTACGCTTCGCGCAGTGTGGCCCGCAAACACATCATTGCCCTGACTGAAGCCGGTCTGATCGAGGTCATGCCCAATCAGGCGCGTGGCATTCGGCTGGTCGAGCACGAGCCGCGCCCCGAGCTGCTGGCCATCCCTGTGCTGGGCCGGGTGGCAGCGGGTGCGCCTATCGGCCCGGACGTCGATCACCACGACACCTTGCTGCTCGATCGCAGCACCTTTTCCCGTATACCGGATTACCTGCTGCGGGTGCAGGGCGACTCGATGATCGAAGACGGCATCCTTGATGGCGATCTGGTCGGCGTGCATCGCAGCAGTGATGCCCATGACGGGCAGATTGTCGTGGCACGCCTGGACGGCGAGGTCACGATCAAGCGTCTGCAAAAGGGCAGCTCGGCGATCAGCCTGCTGCCACGCAACCCGGCGTACGCCCCGATCGTGGTTCTGCCGACCCAGGATTTCGCCATCGAAGGCGTGTTCTGCGGTCTGGTAAGGCGTGCATGATGGGCGCCGTTGTCAGCCTTGAGTCGCTGCTCGACGAGCGACGGGTCTGGAAAGGCCGACAAGAGGTTTCGCCCGTCAGCCTGCAGCCAACCGGGCATCCTGCGCTGGACGCTGCGTTGCCCACCGGTGGCTGGCCTGCCGCCGCGTTGACGGAAATACTGGTTGCCTCTGATGGCAGCGGTGAGTTGCGTCTGCTCTGGCCCACCCTTGCGCGTCTGGCGGACAGCGGCGAGCGGCTGGTGCTGGTTGCGCCGCCCTTTATTCCTTACCCGCAAGCCTGGCTGGCCGCCGGGATCGACATGCGTCAACTCACTGTGATCCAGGCGCGTGAGCGCGATGCCTTGTGGGCCACGGAACAATGCCTGCGCTCTGGCAGCTGTGGCGCAGTGCTCAGTTGGCCCGGGCTGGTAGATGATCGGGCCTTGCGCCGCCTGCAGGTGGCTGCTGAAACCGGACAAACCCTGGCCTTTGCCTGTCGCCCGCAGGCTGCCGCGAGCAATCCCTCGCCAGCCGCCTTGCGGATCGCCATTGATACCCGGCCTCAGCAGTTGCGGGTGCTCAAATGTCGCGGTGGCCTGGCGCCTCCCGCGCCCATTCCTTTTACCGCTGACGCTTGAGGTTGCCATGTTGTGGGCCTGTGTCCTGTTGCCCCAGTTGGCGCTGGACGGCGTCATGCGTCGTCGACCCAACCCCGAAGAACCCCTGGCCTTGCTCAGTGGCACTGCCGGGCGGCGTATTCTGCAAACAGTCAACCCGGCCGCCCGCGCGCTAGGGTTGCGCTCTGGCCAGTCGCTGATCAGTGCGCAAATGCTGGTCAGGCAATTCGCCACGGTTGAGTACGAACCGGCACACACCGAGCGTCATCAGCAGCTGTTGGCGGCCTGGGCTTATGGTTTCAGTTCCCAGGTCAGCCTCAAGTACCCTCGCGCGCTGCTGATGGAAATCGAGTCAAGCCTGGGTTTGTTCGGCCCATGGCCGGTCTTCGAAGCGCGTCTGCGAAAGGAGCTGACGGCACTGGGCTTCAGTCACCGAATCGTCGTGGCGCCCAATCCTGTGGCTGCGCGAATGCTGGCCAATGCCCACGACGGCCTGTCGGTCTTCCATGTCGACCAGTTGCGTCAGGCGCTGGAGCTGATGCCAGTGGATCGCATCGGCTTGAGCCGCGAGGTCGCGACGGCTTTCACGCGCATGGGCTTGCGGAGCCTGCGCGAAGTGCTGACGCTGCCTCGGCATGCCCTGGCCCGACGCTTTCCCGCGCAGGTTTTGCAGCACCTGGACAACCTGCTCGGCGAACGCCCGGTGGCGCTGGAGTGCTATACGCCACCGGATTATTTCGATTCGCGTATCGAACTGAATTTCGATGTCGAGTCGCATCAGGCGCTGTTATTCCCCCTCAAGCGTCTGGTCAGCGACCTCGCGGCTTTCCTGGCGGGGCGTGACAGCGGTGTGCAGCGCTTTGGTCTCCACCTTGAGCATCATGAAGGGCCGGACACTCTCGTACCGGTGGGGCTGCTCAGCGCCGAGCGCGAAGCGGGCATGCTGTTCGAGTTGGCGCGCGGCCGACTGGAACAGATTCAAGTGCGCTCGCCCGTGCACGCAGTGCGCTTGCAGGCCAGGGATTTGCCAGCGTTCGTGCCGGTACGTCGGGAGTTGTTTGATGAGCGCCCACAGCAGGCCTTGCCCTGGGAGCAGCTGCGCGAACGTTTGCGCGCCCGGCTCGGGGACGACTCGGTAAGCAGCCTGCGCCTGCACGCCGATCACCGACCCGAATGTGCCTGGCAGCGCGAGGCACCCAGCAAGCTCCAGTCCGTGGCCGTGGCAGTGCGTCGACCTGGCTGGCTACTGGCAACACCGCAGCCTTTGTCAGACGTGCAAACCCGAATCATTGCCGGACCGGAACGTATCGAATCCGGCTGGTGGGACGGTGGCGATGTGCGGCGCGATTATTACTTGATCGAAACCCGAACCGGCCAGCGGGGCTGGGCGTACCGCACGGTGGGCGAACAGGGCGATTTACTGCTGCACGGCTGGTTCGCATGAACACCGGGTATGCGGAGTTGCATTGTCTGTCGAACTTCACTTTTCAGCGCGGAGCGTCGAGCGCGCTTGAATTGTTCGAGCGCGCCAAGGCTCACGGTTATCTGGCACTGGCCATCACCGATGAATGCACCTTGGCGGGGATTGTCCGGGCCTGGCAAGCGGCAAAGAAGACCGGCCTGAAGCTGATCGTCGGCAGCGAAGTACAGATCAGCGATGGCCCCAAAGTGGTCTTGCTGGTGGAAAACCTGGTCGGGTATCAAGCCCTGTGCCAGTTGATCACCGTAGCCCGGCGGCGGGCCAAAAAAGGCGAATATCTGCTGTTTCGCGATGACTTCAACGCGTCCCTTGAGGGCTTGCTGGGGTTATGGCTGGCAGACGCTGATCAGCCGGAGTCTACTCTGGTCGAGCAGGGCCGGTGGTTGCGCAGCCGCTTTGCCCACGATCTCTGGCTGGCGGTTGAGCTGCATCACGGGCCTGATGATCAGCAACGTCTGAACAGGTTGCTGGGGCTGAGCCAGACCTTGCAGATCCCGACCACCGCCAGTGGCGATGTGCACATGCATGCCCGTGGGCGCCGGGCCTTGCAGGACACCATCACCGCGATACGCCATCACACCAGCGTGGCAGCGGCCGGCCATCACCTGTTTGCAAATGGCGAGCGGCATCTGCGGCCATTGAACGTCGTGGCGCAGCTGTATCCCGAGGCCTTGCTGGCGCAAACCCGGCACATTGCCCAACGCTGCAACTTCGACCTGGGCCAGCTGCGTTACGAATACCCTCATGAGCTGGTGCCCCATGGTCATACCCCGGCGTCATGGCTGAGACAAATGACGGAGCGGGGCGTGCTTGAACGCTGGCCCAATGGGCCGAGCCCCACGACTCGTGCGCAGATCGAAAAAGAGCTGAGCCTGATCAGCGAGATGAAGTTCGACAGCTATTTCCTGACCGTACACGACATCGTCGAGTTTGCCCGCAGGCAACACATCCTCTGTCAGGGGCGCGGCTCTGCGGCTAACTCGGTGGTGTGCTTTGCGCTGGGCATCACTGAGCTGAACCCGGAAACCAGCAACTTGCTGTTCGAGCGGTTCATTTCCAGGGAGCGTAACGAACCGCCGGATATCGATGTGGATTTCGAACATGAGCGCCGTGAGGAAGTCCTGCAGTACGTATTCAAGCGTTATGGCCGGGGCAGGGCGGCACTGACTGCCGTCGCCAGCACTTATCACGGCACGGGGGCGGTGCGGGACGTGGCGAAGGCGCTGGGCTTGCCGCCCGATCAGATCAACGCGCTGGCCGAATGCTTCAGTCGCTGGAGTGACGATTTACCTTCCGAGGCCCGCCTGCGTGAGAGTGGTTTCGATCCCGAGACGCCGATACTGCGCCGAATCCTGACCCTGACCCGCGAGCTGATCGGTTTTCCCCGTCATTTGTCCCAGCACCCTGGCGGCTTCGTGATTTCGGAACATCCGCTGCACACACTGGTGCCCGTGGAAAATGCGGCAATGGCCGACCGCACCATCATTCAATGGGACAAGGACGATCTGGACGCCGTCGGGTTGCTCAAGGTCGATATCCTCGCGCTGGGTATGCTCAGCGCCTTGCGTCGCACGTTTGATCTGGTGCGTCGCTATCGGGGCAATGACTGGACGCTGGCAACGCTGCCTGTCGATGATCCCGCTACTTACGACATGATCGGTCGCGCTGACACCATTGGCGTGTTCCAGATCGAATCCCGGGCACAGATGGCCATGCTGCCACGGATGAAGCCCAAAAAGTTCTACGATCTGGTGATCGAAGTGGCTATCGTCAGGCCTGGGCCGATTCAGGGGGACATGGTGCATCCCTATCTGCGACGACGTAACAAGGAGGAGCCTGTGACCTACCCGGCCAGGCTTGAGAAAGTCTTCGAGCGAACCCTGGGCGTGCCCCTGTTTCAGGAACAGGTCATGGAAGTGGCAATCATTGCTGCGGATTACACCCCTGGCGAGGCCGATGAGTTGCGTCGTTCAATGGCCGCCTGGAAGCGCCATGGAGGTCTGGAACCGCATCGTATACGCCTGGCTGAGCGCATGCAGGCCAATGGCTACGAGCCCGAATTCATTCAGCGCATCTTTGAGCAAATCAAGGGTTTTGGCAGTTATGGTTTCCCGGAATCCCATGCGGCCAGCTTTGCCTTGTTGACCTACGCCAGTTGCTGGCTCAAGTGCCATGAACCAGCAGCCTTTGCCTGCGCCCTGATCAACAGCTGGCCAATGGGTTTCTACAGCCCGGATCAGATCCTTCAGGATGCACGCCGCCACCATATCGAAATTCGACCGATAGACATTCGCTACAGCGAATGGGACTGCAGCCTCGAACCGACCGAGCATCTGGAACGCCATCATTCACTGTCTATTCGAATGGGCTTGCGTATGGTTCGCGGGTTTCGCGAGGAAGACGCCAAACGGATCGAGTCGGCCCGGGCAAGCCGGTCGTTCAGCGATGTCACCGACCTGAGCCTGCGGGCCCGCCTTGACAGTCGGGCACGTGAGTCACTGGCGGACGCCGGGGCTTTGCGCGGTCTGGCCGGGCATCGGCACCGGGCACGCTGGGAGGTGGCGGGGGTCGAGGTGCAGCATCCGCTGTTTGGGCCGGAGCTGACGGCCGAAGAGCCACAGGTTGCATTGCCGTTGCCCAGCGTCGCACAGGATCTGGCAGCCGATTACGCCACGACGGGCACCACTCTTGGACCCCATCCGCTGGCCCTGTTACGACGTCAACTGGCCGCCAGACGCTTTCGCAGTTCCAGTGATTTACTGGAGCTTGAGCATGATCGCCCGGTCAGCATTGCCGGACTGGTGGTCGGCAGGCAACGGCCGGGCACAGCCAGCGGCGTGACATTTGTCACACTTGAGGACGAGTTCGGCATGATCAATGTAGTGGTATGGCGCGATCTGGCAGAGCGCCAGCGTAAACCCCTCGTGGGGTCACGGCTGTTGCAGGTATTTGGTCGACTGGAATCGCATAACGGGGTACGGCATGTCATCGCGCAACGGCTTTATGATCTGACGCCGTTGCTGACGGGGCTTGATGTACGCAGTCGTGACTTCAAATGACACATGCGTCAGTAGCGGTCTGACCGCTACATTTTCAGTTTGTCTGGCTCGTGGTGTGATTCGTGTGTTCACCGCCCGTAGCAAGTTTGCCGCAAACACCGTCCAGCAACTGTGTGATCGTCCAGGGCTTGGCAATGAAAAGCACGTCCTGAGGCAACTGATCGCTACCGGGTGTACCGTGGCCGGACATCACCACTATAGGCATCGCAGGCCATTGAGCGGCAACCAGATTGGCCAAGGCAATGCCGTCCAGGGTGCCGGGCATGCGTACGTCAGTCAGTAGCAATGAAACCTGGTCAGCATGGTTCTTCAGATATTCGAGCGCTTGATCTGCGTTTTCAACAGACTCAGTCCTGAAACCGCCTTCGAACTCAAGGATCTCCTGAACGAAGTCGCGGATCATTGGTTCATCCTCCACAATCAGCACCAGACTTGCTGTTGCCAAGGGCTCCCCATACTGCGGTGATTGAGTCATTACATGTTCCCTCAAACTAATCATTTAAAATCGTGACGCATCAGGCCGTTGGATCCATTCGGCCGCTTCTCGTCATCTGAACAAAACCAGCTATAGAAAATTCATTTTTTTATAGAAAACGACGAGTTGCAGATGATCGGCGGTATTACACCCGTTTAACAGTTAAACAACAGCAAAATGCGAAGTGGGCGGAAAAAACTGCCCGCCGGATGTCAGCGTCTTTATGAAAACTGTACCAAAAGCCCCAAAGCCACCCCGACCAATTGCAGGTAAACTGCCGCCCACCATTGCCGATTAACAGCAGCGGTTAGCGCCCATGCATGGATTTGCTCGTGCGGTATCGTTTCAGTCGTTAGCCGGGCACACGAACCTACATGAAAACCTTCTTCACTCTTCTGGGCGGTCTGGCCATTGTTGCCGGGCTGACTGGCTGTATCGCATCCCCGATACCACTGACAGCAGAGACTGCCCAAAGGTTGCAAGACCAGCCGCCGATTCGTTTTTTACTGACGTTCGATGACGGGCCCAGTGCCTCGGGATTTGCAAATCCGACGCTGCAAATCATCGACAGCCTGGCCCATAACCCTGTGCAAAGCGGCATCAAAGCCGTGTTCTTCGTGCAGACCGGCGCCGCCCGGGCGGGGGGTAGCGATCGGGGGCGCAGGGTGATGCGTCGCGAACATGCCCAGGGGCATATTTTGGGTTTCCACACCGGCACGCCTTCGCACACCAACCATCGCTCGTTGAGCCCCGAGGCGCTGGAGCAATCGCTGGTCAGCGGCAGTGCAGCCATTGCCGCCATCACCGGAGCGCCACCTTCGCTACTGCGGCCGCCGTTCTGGAACTACGACAAACGCACCTTCGCGGCCTATCAGTTGCATCAGATGCATGTGCTGCTCACCGACCTCAGCGCCAACGACGGTAAGATCTGGGGCTTCAATGCCAGCCCACGACGACGCTCGCACATGCTTCGTGAGATGTCCGAAGTGCGCGAGCAGGTCGCCAGAGGTGAACTGCCCAGTGTCGACGGCGTGGTGCCGATTGTCGTGACCTTCCATGACCTGAATCGCTACACCGCCCGGCACACCCGGGAGTATCTGCAGATACTGCTCGACAGCGCCAACGCCAATGGCCTGCAGGTGGATGCCAAACCGTTCTACGACGACAGTGCCCAGTTGCTGCGCGCCGCCTTGCTCAGAACGGTGCCAGACAGTTCAGCGTCTGTGCATTTGCCGGGGATATGGGGCTGGATCTGGGGTAACGATTCACAATAGAAAAAGGCGACCCTGAGGCCGCCTTTTTATCGATGCCAGCTGCCGATCAATAACGCTCAAGCCAGTGAGCATAAGGCGCAGGCAGGGTCCAGGAGGCGCGATCAACGCCCAGTTCCTTGGCCGCCAGATACGCCCAGTGCGGGTTGGCCAGGTGCGCTCTGCCGACCATGACCAGATCCAGCTGACCGTCCTTGACCACTTGCTCGGCGATCGCCGGAGTGCCAAAGCCCCAGGCCGATGACACCGGGATACCGGCTTCACGGCGCACCCGCTCGGCGATCGGCCCCATGAAAGAGGGTGCCCACGGGATGTTAGTTTCCGGGATAGTGAACCCGATGCTGACGCTGAGCATGTCCAGACCCGCCGCCTTGAACTGACGAGTCAGCTCGATGGACTCAAGCATTGTCTGCTCATCGCGGCCGTCGAACTCCAGCACGCCGAAACGAGCTGTCAGTGGCAGATGCTCTGGCCATACGTCTCGAACGGCGGCCAGGGTTTCGAGCAGGAAGCGGCTGCGATTTTCAAAGCTGCCGCCATAGGCGTCGTCACGCTTGTTGGAGTGTTCGGAGAAGAAGGTCTGGGCCAGATAGCCGTGGGCGAAGTGCAACTCCAGCCATTCAAACCCGGCATCGCGGGCACGGCGCGCAGCAGCAACGAAGTCGTCACGCACCCGGGCGATGTCATCCAGCGTCATGGCTTCAGGGACTTTCGGCAGATTGGCACCATAGGCAATGGAGGAGGGCGCAATGGTCTGCCAGCCGCGAGCGTCATCGGCGGCGATATGGTCATCACCTTCCCATGGACGGTTGGCGCTGGCTTTACGGCCGGCGTGGGCAATCTGGATTCCGGGCACCGAGCCTGCTTGCTTGATGGCTTGCACCACGGGTACGAAGGCCTGGGCCAGTTCGTCGTTCCAGATGCCGGTGCAGCCTGGAGTAATGCGCCCTTCAGGAGAAACGGCAGTGGCCTCGACGATTACCAGACCGGCCCCACCACGGGCGATGGCCGCCAGGTGAACTTTATGCCAATCGTTGATCAAACCCTCGGTAGCGGAGTATTGGCACATGGGCGGCACGGCGATTCGATTGCGCAGAGTGATGTCTTTCAGGGTGTACGGCTGGAATAACGCAGACATGCTTGAACCTCGGTAATGGGCGGTTTCGATTGTTCGATACTATTCGAACTATGGCCGATTGGTAAACCCCTGTGTATGATTCGCTTCATGCGTCCATTCAAACACCCACCCACCAGCGACTTTACCCTTGAGCGGCTGTTCCACGCCTTGAGCGACCCTGTGCGTCTCGATATTGTCCGCCGCCTGGGCCGCGTCAGCGAAGCCACCTGCGGCGAGCTGGACGGCGGCCGTCCCAAGTCGAGCATGTCCCATCATTTCCGCGTTCTGCGCGACTCGGGACTGGTGCGAACCCAGAGCGTTGGGACCACGCACATGAACGCCTTGCGGCTCGAAGACATGGAAAGTCGCTTTCCGGGTTTACTGCCCATGATCCTCGCCCAACCGGCGTGAAGCGGATTTGACAGGCCAGAACTTTTAACAGGCCAGACCCATGGCCGGAGCTGTAGATGAAATTCATACACCAGCGTGAACACCTCAACGAAGACGACCTTGTGATCATCCAGGCGTCCCAGGCCTGCAACATCCGCCTGATGAGCGATGCCAATTTCCGCGCCTTCAAAAACGGGGGACGCCATACCTACCATGGCGGCGCCTTCGACAGCTTCCCGGCGAAAATCACTGTACCGAGCAGCGGTTACTGGAACATTACCCTGGATACAGTCACCCGCCGCGCGATCAGCGTGACGCGCAAGCCGACCCTGACCCATTCGATCAAGATCGTGCGCAGATCCTGAGGCGTCTTCAGGGTCGTTTCAGCAGGTTTTCCAGAGGTTCGAGTGCCAGCATTCGCCTGATCAAGCCAGGCTCGGCGGCATCGCTGGCCAGTGCGACATCAATCACCTCGCGCAACGTCTGACCAGGGACGATCAGCAACCCATTGTCATCGCCCACCACCCAGTCCCCGGGCTGCACACTGACGCCGCCACAGTGAATGGGCAGACCCACCGCGCTGCCCGGGTCGGCTCGCAGCTTGGTGGTCAGCAGGCTGGTGCCCCGGCCAAATATCGGCAGGCCAGCCCCACGCAGTTCGACAATGTCGGTCACAACGCCGTCAACGATAATGCCCTGCGCACCCCGTACCCGTGCAGCACACGAGGTCACCGTGCCCACGCAGGCGTGCTGATGGTCACCTTGCATGTCGATCACCAGAACATCGCCAGCGGCTAACTGCATCAGTGCCTGATTGACCGAATAGGCGTCCGCGTTGGCAACGCTCAGCGTGAAGGCCCGGCCGATCATCTTGACCCCCTGCAATTGGCAGCGGATCTCATGGGTGACAAAGCCGTCTTCCAGAAAATGTCCGAGTGTTGCAAAACTGACCTGTTGAAGTTTGGCCTGCAGCTCATAGTCGTTCATGGTCTTGCCTCCTTCACTTGGGCAATGCAGTCGATTTCCAGAGAAACACCCCACAACGAAACGCAGACCGTAGTCCGCGCCGGGGGCGCATGGCCCAGGACTTCGCTGTAAACCCGGTTGAAGGGCTCCAGCTGGGCTGGATCCGTCAGGTAGCCATTGACCTTGATCACGTGATCAAAGTCTGAACCCGCTTCGATCAGGATCGCTTCCAGATTGCGCAGGGTCTGACGCACCTGCTCCTCGAAGGTTTCCGGCTGTCCATCAAGCCCGTCCAGCGCGGGGATTTGCCCGGCAGTAAACACCAGGTTGCCGCTGACCACGGCTTGAGAATAAGGGCCGACCGGCCCGATGGTTCCCGGAGCTGCGTTGATACGTTTCATGTGGACCTCGTTGATACAGTTTGCGCTGACTAGGGGGAATGCTATGCAGGCCTGCGAGGCTTGAGCCAATGATCGGCTTCAGCCTTGCCTGACGGCCTCTTTAGTCAGATCGCGCTTGAACGTTTCACTGAGCAACAACAAGGCGATCAGCGATATGCAAGCCGAGCCGATCATGTACCAGGCCACCGACGAGCCTTTGCCGGTCCATGACAGCAGCGCAGTGGTGATAATCGGCGTGGCAGCACTGCCCAACAAACCGGACAGCATGTACGAGACAGACAACCCGGAGTAGCGCACTCCGGTGCCGAACAGCTCGGCCAGAAAGGTTGCAATCGGCCCGTAGTTAGCCGCGAACGCAGTCATCAACAGCATGTAGCCGAGAAACACCAACGGCAGCTCGCGGGTGTCCATGAGCCAGAACATCGGAAAGGCCACGACCGCCTCGGCAATGATGCCGCCGATGATCACGGGTTTGCGCCCGATGCGATCCGACAGTGCCCCGAATGCGGGCAGCAGGAACACGCAAAGCGCACATGAGGCCAGCACAACGCTGAGCATCACAGTACGGCTGAACCCCAGGGTCTGGGTGCCGTAGGTCAAACCAAAAGCGACGATGATATTGAAGGATGCGCCGGTGGACATGGTGGCGATGCCTCCCAGGAGCACTTGCTTCCAGTACTTGTGAAACATCACCGCCAGCGGCACCTTGGTGGTCTTTTCGGTTTTCTTCGCCTGGTTGAAAGCAGGGGTTTCACTGATGTTGAGGCGAATGTACAAGCCCACTGCAATCAGCAGCGCACTGGCCAGAAACGGGATGCGCCAGCCCCAGGCAAGCAGGTCTTCCTGAGGAAGCAGTGCGGCTATTGCCAGAAAAGCCAGGTTGGCGAGCATGGTCCCGGCGGGAACCCCGATTTGCACCCATGATCCATACAGACCGCGCTGATGGGCGGGTGCATGTTCAACCGCCATCAGCACCGCACCACCCCATTCGCCGCCCAGTGCCAGTCCCTGAATGATGCGCAGCGTCAGCAGCAGGATCGGTGCCCAGATCCCGATGCTGGCGTAATCCGGCAGCAAACCAATGGCGAACGTCGCCGCGCCCATGACCAGCAGGGAAATCAGCAACATGGATTTGCGGCCCAGTTTGTCGCCGAAGTGGCCGAACAAGGCGGCACCGACGATACGGGCTCCATAGGCCGAGGCGAATGTACCGAATGCCAGCAAGGTGCCGATCAGGGCATCGAACGCCGGAAAGAAGATCTTGTTGAACACCAGCGCCGATGCCGTGGCGAAGACGAACAGGTCATACCATTCCACGGTGGTGCCAATCACACTGGCTACCGCGACTTTCTTCATGTTGACGGGGGTTTCCACGGCCAGAGTCTGGCCGTCCATGCGCGCAGTGCTATTCATGCCTTATCGCTCCAAAATCAGCGTTTACTCAACGGATCGGGTTATGGATTGGCAGTTTTGCAAAGGTGCTGGCCCCCGTTTAAGGACGCCTGACTGGTGAATTCCGGGCATCTGTGTGCCCTGCCTGCCGACCGTTGAGGAGGGCAGGAGAGAAGTCAGCGAAAAACGCTTTTAGCGCTGAATGCGCTCGACGATGGCGTTGAGCAATACATCGCAGCCCATGCGCGCGTCGTCGGGAAAAATGTTTTCAGCCTCGTTGTGGCTCAGGCCGCCCACACACGGAATGAACACCATGGTGGTCGGACAATGGCGGGCCAGCAGGATGGCGTCATGACCGGCACCACTGACGATGTCCTGATGAGGATAGCCGAGCGCTTCCACCGCTCTGCGCACGGCAGCCACGCACTCACTGTCGAAAGGCGTCGCCGGGCTGAGCCAGTGGCGCTCGATACTCAGGGTCAGGCCCCGGGCGTCGGCGACCTGCGCAAAACGCTGCCGTACCTGCTGTTCCATGGCAGCAATCTGTTCATCCTGGTGATGCCGCAAATCAACCGTGAAGTTCACGCAGCCAGCGATGGTGTTGCGGGACGATTTCGCTATACCCAACTGGCCGATGGTCACCAGGCCTTTGGGGGCGAACTGTTCTGCCAGCGCTTCGAGCTGCGAGGCCATTTGCGCAACGCCAAACAACGCATCCTTGCGTAATTTCATGGGAGTGGTGCCAGCATGCGCACTCTGGCCCCGGACCTGCACGTCCAGCCAGCAGATGGCCTGCCCGCCCGTCACGATGCCCACGGGCAGGCCGTTGTCTTCGAGGATCGGACCCTGTTCGATATGCGCTTCGAAGTAGGCGTCAAAGGCTCTTTCAAACCCCAGCTCTGCGGTATGCCCGGTCGCTTGCAGCGCCTGTGCAACGCTGATGCCATCGACGTCCGTGGCCTCCAGCGCGGTTTGCAACGGCAGGCTGCCGGTGAACACCGCTGAGCCGAACATGGCCGGGGTAAACCTTGCGCCTTCCTCGTTGGTCCACACTGCGATCTCGATGGGACGCTGGCTCTGGAGACCTTGTTCATTGAGGCAGCGAACCACTTCCAGGCCGCTCAATACACCATAGATGCCGTCAAACCGGCCGCCTTTGGGCTGCGTATCCAGATGGCTGCCCATGACAACGGGCGCCAGGCTGTCGTCGAGACCGGCGCGGCGTGCGAACAGGTTGCCGATGGCATCAAAGGCCAGCGTCATGCCTTCAGCGCGGCACCAGCTCATGAACAGCTCGCGTCCGGCCTGGTCTTCTGCCGACAGCGCCAGCCGACAGTTACCACCCTTGGCCGTGGCGCCCACTCCGGCCATGTCCATGAGGCTGCCCCAGAGGCGCTCGCCATTGCATTTCAGTACGTTCATCACTAAGCCTCTTGCGCGTTACTCAGTAACCCAGCTTCGGGTCCACCAGGTTATTCAAGGGTTCGCCATTGACCAGACGGCGAGCGTTGTCTGCCACCTGACGGGCGATACAGTCGTGGGAGGCCGCTGAGGCCATGTGCGGCGTGATGATGACTCCGGGCATGTGCCACAGTCGTTCATCCACGGGCAGCGGCTCCTGCTCGAACACATCCAGCACCGCACCACGCAGTTGGCCGCTGGCCAGGGCCTGCTCCAGATCATCGACCACCAGGTGCTGCCCCCGCCCGACATTGACGACCCCTGCACCGCGAGACAGCGCAGCGAAGGTCCGGGCGCAGAGAATCCCACGCGTGGCATCGGTCAAAGGCAGCAGGTTGATCAACAGGTCCAGCCCGTCAAGAAAGCCGTCGAACTGATCCGCGCCGTGGTGACAGACAACTCCGGCCAACTCGCGTGAGCTGCGCGCCCAGCCTCGGATGGCATAGCCAGCGTTGGCCAGATCTGTGGCGATGGCGGCACCCAGCGAACCAAGGCCCATGACCCCGACCCTGAACCCGGATGCGGGCCGCTGCGGATGGCGCTCCCAGAGAGGTACACGCTGTTGCGCCGCCACGCGGTCAAAGTCCCGATGATAATTAAGCACCGCCCAGCGCACGTATTCGGTCATGCCCTGGCGGTGGTCGGGATCGACCACACGGCAGGCGGGCACATCCGGGCGACTGGGATCAGTCTGTAAGTGATCAACCCCGGCGGCGACCGAATGCACCAGTTGCAGGTTGGGCAGGTGGCTCATGCTGTTTGCCGGTGGATACCAACAGGCGGCAATTTGTGCCTCAACCGCCTGGGGATCATCGGCGCGCACCACGGTGAGCTCAGGCGCCTGACGAGCGAAGGCGGCTTGCAGTTGATCGAGCAGGACAGTATCGCTGGTCAATAGAACGACAGTGATCATGAGCAGTAGGACTCGCGCTGTTCTTCGATCAGGCTCAGGGTCGCCTGCCAGCTCAGCTGGATGATCTCTTCGGCTTCCTCACGATCAAATTGCCGGGCGACCAGTTGGCAGACCTCTTCGCTGGGCTTGATCAGCTTGCTGTTGCCGGACAGGGCTTGAATCTGGGCCTGGCAGGCGCGCTCCAGAAAATGCAACTCATGGAACGCATGCGCGACACTCTTGCCCCCGACGAGCAAGCCATGGTTGCGCAGGATCATGGCCTTGTGTGTGCCCAGGTCAGCGACCAGACGCTCGCGCTCATCCATCGACAAAGCGATGCCTTCGTAGGTGTGATAGGCCAACTTGCCGTAGAACTTCAACGCGTGCTGAGTAATGGGCAGCAACCCGTGTTCCTGTGCCGACACCGCCATGCCGGCTGCAGTATGGGTATGGATGACGCAGTTGAGATCTTCCCGGGCCATATGAATGGCGGAATGGATCACGAAACCTGCGGCGTTGACCCGACTGCTCTCGACTTCCCCATTGACCACCTGACCATGCTGGTCAATGCGCACCAGATCGCTGGCTTTCATGCGATCAAAGATCACCCCATAGCGATTGATCAGAAAATGATGCTCGGGCCCGGGGATGCGCAGGCTGATGTGCGTGTCGATCAGGTCAGTCATGCGAAAGTGCGCGACCAGCCGATACAGCGCGGCCAGGTCGCAACGGGCCTGCCATTCCACGCTATCAACAGAGTCAGGGGTGTTCATGATGGCTCCTTGTCAAGGTGCTGGCCGATGGACGTGCTGGCAGCGGCGCCGGTATCGCCACGCAAACGCGCGAGGCCACACACGCCGAACAGCGACAGGCCCGCCAGCAGGCTGAAGAAAATTGCCAGAGGCAGCCATTGCCCGGCGTAGTGGGTCGCCAGCAAGGTACCGATGATGGGGGTCGTACCGCCTGCGATGGCGCAGATCAGTTGATAGGCGATGGAAATGCCGCTGTAGCGCAGGTGCGCAGGGAAGGCCTGGGCCATGTAGCCGGCAATCACGGCGTACAGGGCCGACAAGGTGACTACCGCCAGGGTGATCCCCAGGGTCATCAACGCCAGATTCTGTGTGCCGACCAGTACGAACATCGGGTAGGGCATGACCATGGATAAAAGTGCGGCGAGCTTGAGGAATCGGCCTTCCCCGATGCGTTCGGCCAGTAGCGCGCTCAACGGTTGGGAGATGAATTGCAGGATGGTCACGATGAACAGGCAATCAAGAATCGTCGCCCGTGAGATGCCCTGGTACTGCGTGACGTAGGTGATCATGAAGGTGTTGGTGAAGAAGAAGCCCGCCGAACCGATGGTCACGGCGCAGGCCGCGAAGAAAATCTGCCTCCAGCAGGTACGGATGACGTCCAGCACCGGGTATTTGGCGGTCTCGCCTTTCTCGGCCACGGCCTTGAATTCGGGGGACTCATCGACACCAAAGCGAATGGCCAGGCCAATCAGCATCAGCACGCCGCTGGCCAGAAACGGAAGGCGCCAGCCCCAGTCAGCGAACTCGGCAGGTTCCAGCGACGTCACCAGGCGGAAGGCGATCAGTGCCAGTAGCAGACCGGCCGGGCTGCCCAGTTGCGCAAATGACGCATAGAACGTCTTGCGACCTTTGGGCGCATGCTCGCTGGCCATCAATACCGCGCCACCCCATTCGCCACCCACCGAGATGCCCTGGATGATGCGCAGCACAACCAACCCGATCGGTGCCCAGATGCCAGCGCTGGCATAGCTGGGCAACAGGCCGATACCGGTGGTTGCCAGGCCCATGAGCAGCATAGTGAACAACAACATCTTCTTGCGTCCGAGGCGGTCACCCAGATGGCCAAAGACCATTCCCGCCATGGGCCGTGCGATAAAGCCGACGGCAAAGGTACCGAATGCGGCCAGCGTACTGAGCCCTGGGGTGTCACTGGGGAAGAACACCTGGCCCAGGATCAACGCAGCAGCCGTGGCATAGATATAGAAATCGTAGAATTCGACGGTGGTGCCGATAAATGCAGCGGCGGCCGCACGGCGCGACTGGTTGCGATTGGTTTGCATGCAAGGCCCTTTTATCATTGGCTTTCTGGCAGGGAGTCAAAACAGATCACGTGGCGCTCTGGAGGCGCTTACCGGCTTTATCGCTTACCGGTTATGATTAATCAATTTTCTAATACTAATTCTTGGTATTAGCGTGACTACTAATGGTGAGTCGGTGAGTGACAACGGCGAGAAAGCAGTTGAAGGGCAGTGGAAGGGGCGGCGTTTTCTCAATGATCGACTCGACTGGAATTTGCTGCGCACTTACCTGGCCATCGGTCAGGAACGCAGCATCAGCCGGGCTGCGGCACGGCTGTTCGTGACCCAGTCGGCGGTCAGTCAATCGCTCAAGCGCCTGGAAGAACAACTCGATTGCGCGCTGATCCTGCGCAGAGGGCCGCGCTTTGATCTGACTCAGGCCGGGGAGGAAGTGCTGGATATTGCCCAGGAAATGTATGGCAATGTCACGCGGCTGGGCACTGCGGTCGAGGACGCCGTGGCAGATGTCGTGGGCAAGGTACGCGTACTGTCCATCAGCCTGGTGCAGTCAACGCTTTACGATGAGTTTCTCGCTGACTTCCACCAGCAACACCCCCGTGTGGAGCTGGAAGTGGAGGTGATGCGCAGCTCGGACATCTTGAGTTCGTTAAACCAGAAAACCGCCAGCGTCGGTGTCGGTCTGTGCCGTTTCCCGCAGCCCCGGCTTGAGCGTGTGCCCATGATGCGCCAACGCTATGCGTTTTTTTGCGGCAAGCGCCACCGGCTGTTCGGGCAGCGACGGCTGACGCTGGAGGAATTGAAGGGGGAGAATTTTGTCAGTTTCACCAGCGATCAGATCGGCGGCAACCTGTCATCCCTGACCGTGTTTCGGGATCAGCAGGGCTTTACCGGAAAGGTCGTTGCCTCGTCTTCCAGCTTCGAAGAGATCCGCCGCTTGATCATTGCTGGCTATGGCATCGGCTGTCTGCCGGAGCATCTGGTGGACATCGACCTGCACAACGGCCTGATCTGGCGTTTGCCGCCTGCCGAGGGGGTGGTCGACGTTGACGTGTTTCTCATGTGGAACCGCGCGCAACGGATGACGCTGGCTGAAAAAGTGTTTCTGGAGTCGTTTCAGCGCGCGATTGATCCTGGAGCGTTACCTCAGGACCTTTAGGTGGTGCCGCCCCGTTTTCCACGAAGCGCTGTCGCGCAGCATGTGGGGCCGGCTTAAGCCGGGAAGGCGACAGCCCTGCCTGCACATCTCCAGTGCCTGGGTCGGCCTGTTCCCGGCTAAAGGCGGTCTCACGGAACTAAAACGGGTGTACCCATAAACCCCTTCAGGCCTTGTTCACACTTCCCCAACTCTGGGAATTATGGAAAAACGCCTGCGCGTTGTCTGCCAGGGTTTCCAGGTGATAACCGCCTTCCTGCACGATGACGCAGGGCAGGCCGAGGCTGCGGATTCGCTCGCCCAGGCGGGCAAAGCCTTCGCGGGTCACCGCCACCTGGCTCTGGGGGTCGTGTTCATAGATATCGAACCCGAGCGACAGCACCAGTACCTGGGCATCGAACGCTGTTACCGCGCCCAACGCCTGCTCCAGTTTGTCCATGAACAGCGCTTCACTAGACCCATGGGGCATCGGGAAATTGATGTTGAATCCAGTTCCGGCACCTGCGCCTTGTTCATCCTCGAAACCGGCCACTCCAGGGTAAAAGTTCTCCGGGTCACCATGAATAGAGGCGTAGAGCACATCGTCACGATCGTAGAAGATTTCCTGAATGCCCTGGCCATGGTGCATGTCGGTATCCAGCACGGCGACCCGCTGGAAACGCTCGCGCAAGACCTGCGCAGCCACTGCCGCGCTGTTGATGTAGCAAAAACCACCCGCAGCTTCTGCACGTGCATGATGGCCCGGCGGGCGGCACAAGGCATACGCGGCAGGCTCGCCATCGAGTACCGCCCTGGCGGCAGCCACAGCACTTTGCGCTGACCAATAGGCTGATCGCCAGGTGTTTTCGCCGACCGGGCAACTGCCATCGGCGAGATAGCGCGCTGCCTGGGCAAGAATCCCGCGTAAGGCATTGGGCTCGCGAACGAAGATATTGGACATCACCTCATCGCCCCAGTCCTCGGGCATTTGCTTCCAGTTGGCGTGGGCGTTTTCGAGGAATGTCAGGTAGGCCGCGCTGTGCACCGCCACTAACGGGGCGAGGCCGAAATCTGCAGGCTCTCTGACTTCAAAATCCAGACCGTGTACCGCCTGCAGCAGATTCTGTGCGCGCTGCGGGACTTCCTGAGGGGTGCGCATTTGCCCGCGTGAGTAATAGCTTTTCGGGAAGTGAAGGAGCTGTTCAGGGTGAAAGAAACTGAGCATGGGTGTTCCTCATTCAATTAAGGCAGGCCGTCAGGCCTGGCGCGCGGTTTCGAGTCGCAATGCCGTGGCATGTCGCTGCGCCAGGGCCAGCACACAGATCAATGAAGTCCCGGCGATCAGGGTGTAGAACACCGCCATCGGCCACCACTGGCCTGGGTAGGAATGCGCCAGCCAGGTGCCGATCAGCGGCGTCAGGCCACCGGCCAACGCACCGCACACCTGGTATGCAATAGAGATGGCGGTGTAGCGCACACGGGTTTCGAACATGCCGCTGACGTAGCCGGCGATCACCGCATAGAACGACGCCATGCACACTACCGCCAGGGCGATCCCGACAATGATCAGGGATGCCTGACCACTGCTGACCAGAATGAACATCGGATAGGGCGAGGCCATCGCCAGTACCGTGACGGCGCAGAGAAACCGCGTCGCCCCGACTTTCTCGGCTATCCAGGCGGCAACGGGCTGGATGCAGAACTGGATGATCGCCACCACGAACAGGCATTCGAGAATCAGCGAGCGGGGCAGTGCCAGTTGCTGGGTGCTGTAGGCGATCATGAAGGTATTGGTGAAATAGACCCCGGCAATGCCCAGCGTATTGGCACCGATGCACAGCAGAAGAGGGCGCCAGGAGGTCTTGAGGACTTCGAGTACCGGAGCCTGCTGCTTGCGTCCGGACTTGGCGAAGTCCAGCCGCGCCTGTTCCTTGTTGTCGAGAAACTCGGGCGACTCGTTAACGCCCAGGCGAATGGCCAGCCCCACAATCAACAACGCGGCGCTGGCCAGGAAGGGCAGACGCCAGCCCCAGCTCATCAGATCTTCTTCGGGCAGACGGGTGACGGCGCTGAAGGCCAGGAGCGAGAGGATCAGGCCGGCTGGGCTGCCCAGTTGGGCGAACGAGGCGAAAAAGTTGCGCCGGCCTTTGGGGGCATGTTCGCCCGCCATCAGCACTGCGCCGCCCCATTCCCCACCGACTGCAATGCCTTGCACGACGCGCAGGATGATCAACAGCACGGGCGCGGCGGCACCTATCTGCGCATAAGTGGGGAGCAGTCCGATGCAGATGGTCACCACGCCCATCATCACCAGAGTGATGACCAACGATTTCTTGCGGCCTATGCGATCACCGATGTGCCCAAACACCACACCGCCCAGAGGCCGGGCAAAGAAGCCCACGGCAAAGGTGCCAAACGCAGCCATGGTGCTGAATAGTTTGTCTTCAGAGGGAAAAAAAAGCTGGCCGAACACCAGCGCGGCAGCGGTGGCATAGATATAGAAGTCGTACCACTCAATCATGGTCCCGACGAAAGCGGCGGCAGCGGCCCGGCGCGGCTGCGGGGAAGCAGAAAGCTTCATGTCACACTCCATTGGTTAGTTTTGTTGGCAGGAGAAAGGGCGTCGCGAGGCCGCTCTGGTGGCGGCTGTAAAAATGATTTTTTGCCGCCGGGGCATAATCAGTCAAATTTCTATTTATTATGCGAACTATAAACCGAAATTATAGTGAGGCCGCCCCGTGTCCGATCCGTCTCGCGACATCCCTTCATTGCTCAATGACCGTCTTGACTGGAATCTGCTGCGCACCTTCAGGGTCATCGGCCAGGAACTGAGCATCAGCCGGGCCGCCGCCCGCATGCACTTGACCCAGCCTGCGGTCAGTCAGGCTCTCAAGCGTCTCGAAGAGCAACTCGGTTGTCAGCTCATTGCCCGACGTGGCCCGCGCTTTGACCTGACGGAAGCCGGGGTGAAGATTTTTGCCCTGGCCGGTGAGATGTACGGCCATGTCTCGGAGGTCAGTCACACCCTGCAGATGCCCGCGGACGAGGTGATCGGCAAGGTGCGCTTGCTGATGATCAGCCGCATCGTGTCGACCAGCTTCGACAATTTCCTCACCGAGTTTCATCGCAGCCACCCAAGGGTGGATCTGGAGGTGGATGTGATGCGCAGCTCCGACATTGTCAGTGCGCTGCTGGAAAAGACCGCGACCTTGGGGCTGAGCCTCAACCGTCGGGCGCAGCCACGCCTGGAGCAACGACTGTTTCAGCGCCAGCGCTATGTTTTCTTCTGTGGGCGCAACCACCCGCTGTACGGGCGCACGGACCTGAGCCAGAGCGATCTGCAGTCGGAAAACTTTGTCAGTTTCACCAGTGATCAGATCGGTGGAATGCTCTCGCCTTTGACAATCTTCCGCGACCAACAGGGGTTTTCCGGGAGGATTGTTGCGTCCTCATCGAGCCTCGAAGAAATCCGCCGCCTGGTGATCGCCGGGATCGGGCTGGGCTGCTTGCCGGAGCACGTTGTGGTGGATGACGTGGCGCAGGGGCTGCTGTGGCGGGTACCGCCGCTGGAAGGGGTGGCAGACGTGGACATTCACCTGCTGTGGAACCGGGATCAGCGCATGAGTCGTGCGGAAACAGTTTTTATCGACGGCCTGGCGGCACGTCTGGACAAGCCCTGATCAGGAGGAATAGCAGGGCGCTTTGATACCGTGAGGTTATCGGTTATTGAATATTTGTCATTGGAGTTTATCGCTGGCAGCCCCTAGCGTGAGGGCTTCGCTGAACAGGAAATCAATAATAATGTCGATAGCACTCACGCCTGCAAACACGCTCCCCGCTGATGGTCTGGCGGGCACCTTGATAGGTCGCGCATGGATTCCCGGGGCTGTATCAGGCCCGTCGCCCGTGGTCATTCGAGCCGAAGGCGTGTTTGATCTGGCCCGGCATTTCCCGACCCTGACCGACCTGCTGGAGCATCCAGAGCCGCTCAAGGCGGTGCGGGCCGCTCAAGGTGTCCGGGTCGCCAGTCTCGACGCGTTGCTGGAAAACTCCCATCCCGATCCGGACACCACCAAGCCTTACCTGCTGCCTCCCGTTGACCTGCAAGTCATCAAGGCCGCCGGGGTGACTTTCGCCGCGAGCATGATCGAGCGAGTCATCGAGGAACAGGCCGGTGGCGACGCCGCCAGGGCCGAGGCCGTCCGTGCCGTGGTGCACGATGCGATTGGCGATAATCTGCGCACCATCAAACCCGGCTCAGAGCAAGCCATGCAGCTCAAGGCATTGCTGATCGAGCAGGGCATGTGGTCCCAGTATCTGGAAGTGGGCATCGGGCCGGACGCGGAAATCTTCACCAAGGCGCCGATTCTGGCATCGGTCGGCAGCGGCTGCGAAGTCGGTATTCATCCCGGTTCGCACTGGAACAACCCTGAGCCGGAAATCGTCCTGACGGTCAACAGCCGTGGCCAGATCCTTGGCGCAACCCTGGGTAACGACGTGAACCTGCGCGACTTCGAGGGCCGCAGCGCGCTGCTGTTGAGCAAGGCCAAAGACAACAATGCGTCGTGTGCGCTGGGGCCGTTCGTGCGGCTGTTTGACGAAACCTTCAGCCTCGACGATGTGCGCAGCTGTGTGGTTGACCTGGAAGTCCGAGGACTGGACGGCTACGTGATGCGCGGTTCAAGCTCCATGAATCAGATCAGCCGTGACCCCGCTGACCTGGCCGGACAAACGCTGAATGCCAATCACCAATACCCCGACGGCTTCGTGCTGTTTCTTGGCACCTTGTTCGCCCCCACCGAAGACCGCGATCATCCCGGCGGCGGCTTTACCCATAAACTGGGCGACCAGGTCACCATCAGCAGCCCCTTGCTGGGCAGTCTGCAGAACATCGTGACCCATAGCAGTGACGCTCGGCGCTGGAGTTTCGGCGTCAATGCCCTGTTTCAGAATCTGGCGGCACGGCAGCTGTTGTGAACGACCGTTCCTGGCGGCCCCTCCCATAAAAACAAGAGAGAAACCGATCATGACTGACACCCCCAAACGTCCTCTGCGTAGCCAGCAATGGTTCGATGACCCGGATCATGCGGACATGACCGCGCTGTACGTCGAGCGCTACATGAACTACGGGTTGACCCGTGAAGAACTGCAATCCGGGCGGCCGATCATTGGCATCGCCCAGACCGGCAGCGACCTGACACCGTGCAATCGCCATCACCTTGAACTGGCGCAACGGGTCAAGGCGGGCATTCGTGACGCCGGAGGGATTCCCATGGAGTTTCCGGTGCACCCGATTGCCGAGCAGTCACGCCGCCCGACCGCGGCGCTGGACCGCAATCTGGCCTACCTGGGGCTGGTGGAAATTCTCCACGGTTACCCGCTCGATGGTGTGGTACTGACCACCGGCTGCGACAAAACCACCCCGGCCTGCCTGATGGCCGCAGCGACCACTGACCTGCCTTCCATCGTGCTGTCCGGCGGGCCGATGCTCGACGGATATCACAAAGGCCAGTTGATTGGTTCCGGCACCGTGCTCTGGCACGCGAGAAACCTGATGGCAGCCGGCGAAATTAACTACGAAGGCTTCATGGAAATGACCACGGCGGCATCGCCCTCGGTCGGCCACTGCAACACCATGGGCACTGCGTTGTCGATGAATGCCCTGGCCGAAGCGCTGGGTATGTCGCTGCCGGGTTGCGCGAGCATTCCTGCGCCGTACCGTGAGCGCGGGCAGATGGCCTATGCCACCGGCAAGCGCATCTGCGAGTTGGTGCGCCAGGACGTTCGGCCTTCACAGATCATGACCCGCGAGGCGTTCGAGAATGCCATTGCCGTGGCCTCGGCACTCGGTGCGTCGAGCAACTGCCCACCGCATTTGATCGCCATCGCCCGGCACATGGGCGTGGAGCTCAGCCTCGATGACTGGCAGCGCATCGGTGAGGATGTGCCCTTGCTGGTCAATTGCATGCCTGCGGGCAAGTACCTGGGGGAAAGCTTTCACAGGGCAGGGGGCGTGCCTGCCGTGATGCATGAACTGCAAAAGGCCGGACGCCTGCATGAAGAGTGCGCAACGGTGTCGGGCAAAAGCATGGGGGAAGTCGTCGCCAGCGCATTCGCCAGTGATGTGGATGTCATCTTTCCCTACGACGCGCCGTTGAAGCATGGCGCCGGTTTCATCGTGCTCAGCGGCAATTTCTTCGACAGCGCGATCATGAAGATGTCGGTGGTGGGTGAGGCCTTTCGTAAAACCTACCTATCCGAACCCGGCGCGGAAAACACCTTTGAGGCACGGGCTATCGTGTTCGAAGGGCCGGAGGATTACCACGCGCGTATCAACGACCCGGAACTGGACATCGACGAGCGCTGCATTCTGGTCATCCGCGGTGCAGGGACCGTGGGCTATCCGGGCAGTGCCGAGGTGGTCAACATGGCGCCGCCTGCACGGTTGATCAAGCAGGGTATCGACTCGCTGCCATGCCTGGGCGATGGTCGCCAGAGCGGGACTTCGGCCAGCCCGTCAATTCTCAATATGTCGCCGGAAGCGGCGGTGGGCGGTGGCCTTGCCTTGTTGCGCACCAATGATCGTCTGCGGGTTGATCTCAATTCCCGCTCGGTCAATGTGCTGGTGTCCGATGAGGAGATGGCCGAACGGCGTCTGGCCTGGGCGCCGAGCTACCCGGCATCCCAGACACCCTGGCAGGAACTCTATCGCCAGTTGGTCGGGCAATTGTCTACCGGCGGTTGCCTGGAGCCAGCCACCCTGCACCTGAAAGTGATCGCCCGCACCGGCGGAGAACCACGCCATTCCCATTGAGTGGTTGTCACAGATTCGAATCGCGGCGCGCCAGAAGCAGCGCGTTCGCGACCATCTGAATTGCAATTGTTTGATTTTTCCGCCTGGCATAATCACGCATGCCCAAATCGCGCATCCCCGTAGGAGCGGCTTCAGCCGCGAGAGGCAGGAATATTCACCCCAGATATGTCCGGCTGAATACCGCTCGCGGCACCGCGCGTCCGCTGCTACAGCGGCTGCTGTTTACCCGCATCCTCTTGCGTGATCACCACCCGCTCGAAACGGCCAGCCAGCACCAGGTAGCTGAAGATTCCGATCAAGCCATGGGCGGCCACGAACCACAGGGCTGAGTTGAACGAGCCGGTGGTGGCGACGAAATAGCCAATCACTACCGGGGTGATGATCCCGGCGATATTGCCGATGCCGTTGAACACACCACCGCTCAAGCCAACCATGCCCTTGGGCGCCGTATCGGACAACACTGCCCAGCCC
Source organism: Pseudomonas viridiflava (assembly GCF_900601905.1). Taxonomy (GTDB): domain Bacteria; phylum Pseudomonadota; class Gammaproteobacteria; order Pseudomonadales; family Pseudomonadaceae; genus Aquipseudomonas. The sequence continues at coordinate 126,777 of NZ_UWFA01000416.1, read as the reverse complement.
ACGGCCGCCAGCCCTTTGCCGAAGAAGGCCAACGCCATCAACGCGATCACCATCCAGTTGGCGTCCACGTAGTTGGCCGAAACCAGACTGGAGGCCAGCGCCATGCCAATCACAAACGGCGTCTTGCGCGCTTTGGATGGATGCACACCGCGTCGGATCAGGTAGTCGGACACCACGCCACCCAGCACACCGCCAGAGAAACCGCAGATCGCCGGCATGGCGGCCACCCAGCCAGCTTCCATGATGGTCATGCCCCGGCCCTTGATCAGGTAAATCGGGAACCAGGTGATGAAAAAGTAGGTGAGGGCGGTGATGCAGTATTGACCCAGATAGATCGCCCACAACGTGCGGTTGTTGAACAGCTGCATGACTTCGTTGATCTTGAGCTTCGGCTTGTCCGACTTGCGCGTGGCTTCAAGGTCCACCAAGGCGCCGCCATCGCGCATGTACTGCAGCTCGCGCTCACTGAGCTTTGAGTCGCTCAACGGCTCCTGATACAGCGCAAACCAGAACACCGTGGCCACCAGGCCCAGCGCGCCCATCCAGATAAACACATGCTCCCAGCCCCAGGAGTGGGTCAGCCAGGCCATCAGCGGGGCGAAGACCACTACCGCCATGTATTGCGCGGAATTGAACAGCGCCGATGCCGTGCCTCGCTCGCTGGTCGGGAACCAGCAGGAGACGATGCGGTTGTTGGCCGGGAACGCTGGGGATTCCACCAGGCCCAGCATGAAACGCATGCCGAACAGTGCCAGCGCTGCCGTCGAACCCACCAGGCCGATCCAGCCCACGGTGCCTTGCATCATGGTGAACAGCGACCAGAGAAACAGGCTACAGCCATAGACCCGGCGTGCGCCGAACTTGTCCAGCAACCAGCCGCCGGGGATCTGCCCCAGCGCGTAAGCCCAGGCAAAAGCAGAAAAGATCATGCCCAGCATGATCGGGTCCAGGCCCAGGTCCTTGACCACGCCGGTCCCGGCGATGGACATGGTGGCCCGGTCGGCGTAGTTGAGCACGGTCACGATGAAGATCAGCGTCAGAATGACGAACCGGCGACGGCCGACGTGAGCCTTTTCCAGCGGGATCGATAGCGATGCAGTCTTGGAGGTCATGGTGCTCCCCAGCTTCCTTCAGGAGGAAGTTTTTATTGTTGGAGTGGGTCGGTATGTCGGTGTATCAGCAGGCTACCGCGCTTGGCAGACGTGAGCCCGCGAAACAGGCTTGCAGGTTTGCCAGTACGATTTCACCCATTTGCAATCGGGTCTGTTCGGTGGCGCTGGCGCGGTGCGGTTGCAGAACCACGTTCTTCAGTTCGCGCAGCGCGTCTGGTACATGGGGTTCATCCACAAACACGTCCAGCCCGGCACCGGCGATAACGCCGTTCTGCAAAGCGCTGATCAGCGCCTGCTCATCCACCAGCTTGCCCCGCGCAACGTTGATCAGATAGCCGCGGTTACCCAGGGCCTGCAGCACTTCGCCGGTAATGATCGCAGTGCCCTGGTCAGCGGAGGCCGCGAGGATCAGCACGTCGCAGCGGCTGGCCAGCTCCACCAGATCCGCGACGAAGTGGTAGCCACTCTGGGGCTGCTCGTGCAAATCGGTGTAATGGATGGTCATGTCGAACGCCAGGGCGCGCCTGGCAATGGCATGCCCGACACGGCCCAGGCCGACGATCCCCAACGAGATACCGGTAACCTTGCGGGCCAGCGGCTGTGCCACTTGACCCCATTGACCGTCGCGCACGATGCGCTCGCCAGTGCCCAGATCACGCAGGGCCATGATCAACAAGCCCAGGCCCATGTCAGCGACATCGTCGGTCAGCACACCCGGCGTGGTGGTGACCTGCACGCCGCGCCGGGCCGCATTCGGCAGATCGACCGCATCCGTACCAATGCCGCTGATGGCGATGATTTGCAGCGCGGGCAGACGATTCATGATGCTGTTGGGCAGGCCTTTGGCGCCACCGGTCACGACCCCGCGAATACAGTGCTGTATCTGGCTCAGAAACACGTCCTGGTCGGCCGCTTCGTACAGACGATGCACGCGGTAAAGCTCGCACAACCGAGCATCGATGAGATCCGGCACGGGTTGGGTCAGTAAAATATCGATTGGCATGGGCGGTCCCTGAGGTGTTTTTATTGTCGGTTCGTCGAGTGCCGAGCAGCAGGCATCGGACTGATCAGGCCTCAGGGTAGGAAAATCAACGATGCTGGTCTAACATTGATATTGGATCGATCAATTCAAGATTTGAATCATGGAACTGCATCAACTGCGCTGCTTCGTCATGGTTGCCGAAGAACTTCATTTCGGTAAGGCCGCCAAACGTCTGTTCATGACTCAACCGCCATTGAGCCGACAGATCCAGATGCTGGAACGCTCGCTGGGTGTCACGTTGCTCGAACGCAGCAACAAGTCGGTGCAACTCACGGTGGCCGGTCAACACTTTCTGCGCGATGCCCGGCATGTGCTGGCTTATACCGAACAGGCAGGCACAGCGGCCCGGCGTCTGGCGCGCGGGGAGGCGGGGCATTTGCACGTGGGTTTCACGGCGGTCAGTGGGTACAGCCTGATTCCCGGGCTATTGGGGCACAGTGCCGAGCAATTGCCGAATGTGGGTTTCGAGCTCCATGAAATGGTTTCCGGGGCACAGACCGAGGCGTTGGGTGCGAGCATGATTGACGTCGGCTTCGTCCGCCGCGCCACGCCGCATCTGGGGTTTGACTCGGAATTGATCCGCAGCGAACCGCTGCTGGTCGCCTTGTGTAACACCCATCCGCTGGCTCAGCGCAAAACCGTGACGATGGCCGAGCTGGATCGACAGCCCTTCATCATGTATTCCCCCGATGAAGGCCGCTACTTTTACGACTGCATTGTCGGGCTGTTTGCCATGGCCGGGGTTGCGCCTCAATACCAGCATTACCTGGGCCAGACCCATTCGATCCTTGGGCTGGTGCGTGCCGGGCTCGGCATTGCTATCGTGCCAGCCGCTGCACGTGAGCTCTATCTGGGTAATCTGCAGTTCTGCCTGATCGAAGATGCGCAGCCGTTGGCGGAAATCTACATGGTCTCCAGAAACGACAATGACAACCCGGCGCTGCAACCGTTTCTGCGCATGGCATTGGACTACTTCCGCTCAATTGGTTGACGTATGTCGGCTCGGTGACCGTTCGTGCGAGAGGCTGAAAACCCTGTGAGCCGGTGAGGTCTCACTTGCAGCAGGGCAGTTATATAAGCCGTTTCAATTCTCCCACGTCCTGCCAGGAGATGATCATGCTCAGCTATGTGTATATCGGCGCCAATGATGTAGAGGCATCCGGACGGTTTTACGACGCCGTGTTAACCCCGTTAGGGTATGAAAAAGAGTTTGGCGACGAGCAGTATTGCTTCTCGCTTGCGCACGCCAAGGACAAGTCCAATGGGCCGGGGACGATACACGTCGCCAGGCCTTTTGACGGCGAGCCCGCCAGTGCCGGGAATGGCGTAATGCTGGCATTTGCCGCCGGGGCCAAGGCGACGGTCAATGTTGCCTATACCGCAGGGCTTGCCAGCGGCGGCACCGATGACGGCGCGCCTGGTTACCGGGAAAGGTATGACGACGATTTTTATGTGGCCTATCTACGCGACCCGTCAGGGAACAAGATCGCGGTGTTTTTCATTGGCTGACTGGCGTGCCATCAAGGCCGAGCGGCTGCGTTGTATCAGTCACCGCCCTTCATGCGCCGCGCCATCAGGTATATGCCAAAACCGGCCAGAGCCGTGGCGGCACCGATATAGCCGGTGCTCGTCCAGCCCAGCCCCGCTGTGATCGCCATCCCGCCGAACCACGGCCCCAGCGCATTGGCCAGATTGAACGCGGCATGGTTGGACGCCGCCGCCAGGCTCGGTGCTTCGTGGGCGATGTCCATCAGGCGAATCTGCAGGGGTGCAGCCAAGGCTACCATGGTGCCCACCAGACCGATGCTCAACATCACGCTCCACAGCGAGCCCGCGGCGAACGGGAAGAACAGCAGTACGGCCATCGACCACACAAGCAATACGCCCACCGCACGGAACTGCATGCGGTCGAACAGTTTGCCACCCACGATATTGCCGATGATGCCGCCCGCACCGAAGGCTGCCAGCGCAAACGGAATCCACTGCGGCGTCACGCGGGTCACCTCCAGCATGGTCGGGGCCAGGTAACTGAACACGCAGAACATCCCGGCAAAGCCGACGGCGCCAATGGCCAGCGCCATCCACACCTGAGGTTTGGTGAACGCGCGCAGCTCCTTGCGCGGATCGCTGCGCGGCTCATCGCGACGATCTGGCACAAAGTGCCAAACCAGGCCGATGGTGCACAGGGCGATCACCCCGACCAGAGCGAAAGCGGAGCGCCAGCCGAAAAACTGGCCGAGCAGGGTAGCGATGGGATTGCCCAGCAACATCGCCAGGGTCAGGCCCATCATCACCCGGGCCACGGCGCCCGCCCGTTTATTGGAGGGCACCATGCTCGATGCGACAACGGCAGCGATGCCGAAGTAAGCCCCATGGGGCAAGCCGCTGATAAAGCGAAACGCAACCAGGCTGCCGAACGTCGGCGTGAACGCCGTGGCCATGTTGCCCAGCGCGTACAGTGCCATGAGCCACAGCAGCATGTGCTTGCGCAGCAGTTTGGCGCCGAGGATGGCCAGCAGCGGCGCACCGACCATCACGCCCAGCGCATAGGCACTGATGGCGTGACCGACCTGAGGCTCGCTGAGTTGCAGATTGCTGGCGATGTCAGGCATCAACCCCATGATCGCGAATTCGCCGGTGCCAATGGCAAAGGCGCCAACGGCCATGGCGGCTTCCATTTTGGTCGCTGCGTGCGGAGACAGAACATGCCCGGGTGTTTGCTGGATAGACATACGTCGTTCCGTTTTCAAAGGGTCTAAAAGGAAAATCGACGATGCTGATCGAACAACGGCGAAGGCCTCTAGAGCAGGTCTGGCCGAGATAGTTCAACGAAATGCCCGATGAATGGAGTGCTGATCCAGGGTTCCAGCATTAACGGCCGCCAGAGCATGGGAGGTGATGAGGAGCGCTGGGCTTTTGCACGCTGTGGCCAGTCTGGCTTTGAATGCGGTCAACCTCATCAGCCCAGCGCTTACTGATTTGCCGACCTGTTCGAAGGTCAGCGGCACACGACTGAACGGCGTAGCCCTTGCAGCGGCTACGCCTGGATCAGCTCATTTTTTGGCTTCAAGATTTGGATCCTGAGAGCGAGCCATGAAGGCGTCGGTGATCTGTGGCAAGTGCTCCAGCAACCACTGCGCCATGGCTTGCTCTTGCGGCAGGATCCGCTCGCACGCCGCTTGCGTCTGGGGATCTCCGGCGGCGTTGGCGGCAGCTATCAAGACCGTGTAAGTCGCAATTTCAACGTTCTCGAAGACATAGCCTGCCATTGCGCCTTTGACCACCTCGTCGCTCATCATCGAGCCGCCGACTGCCTGGCCGAACGCCATGAGCTTGCCGGTCATGTCCTTGATGGTCGACGGGCTCGTACCGAGGCGTTCAAGACACTCATTAATGAGTTGCTGCTGGCCGAGTGTTTCCTGAATGTGCTGGTCAATGCGCGCTTTCAGATCAGGGTAGTGTTCAAGCCGCTCGGATTGCGCCTGCAACATTTTCTCGGCCTGCTGCTCCATGGCGTGCGCGTCACGCAGCCAGTCGATCAGGTTTTCCTGTGGAGTCGCCATTTTTACGTCCTCTTGGTGGGTGGTAAAAAAATGGAGCGACGCGGTTTGCCCGAGTTCACTGCCGATGACGATTGGCAACGCAGGCATCCAGAGGGCGGGTGACGATCCTGACAAACGCACCACTTATCGGTAATCAAAGGCTCATCCCCAAGACGCGCTGAATCATGAGAGGCCCTGTCGGGTCTTCAACAAAGAGCAGCCAGTGCGGGCATGTCGAGAGCGCAGGCACGTTGATCATTTGGCAGGGCGGGTTTGAACGTGAACATTCATCACCTCGATTGCGGTTGTATGTGTCCTTTTGGCGGGCCGCTGTTCGACGGGCGCAGCCTGGGCCTGTTCGCCCATCTGGTCTGCCATTGCTGGCTGATCGAAACGCAGCGCGATGGTTTGATCCTGGTGGACACCGGGTTCGGCAGCGCTGACGTCGACAATCCCTCACGTGTCGCCGGTTTCTTCCGGCGCTTGAATAACATCCAGTTCAGACACTCCCTGACCGCCGTTGCCCAGATCAAGCGGCTTGGCTTTGCGCCAGCGGATGTCCGCCATATCCTGCTGACCCATCTGGATTTTGATCATGCTGGCGGCCTAGGCGACTTTCCCGAAGCAACGGTGCATGTGCTGCAGGATGAATACACCGCAGCCAAGACGCTCAAGGGCTGGCGAGCCACACGCCGTTACCGCGAGTCGCAATGGCAACGCAGCCAGAGCTGGCGGTTTTACGAGCCCGCAGGCGAACAGTGGAAAGGTTTCTCACGTGTCACACCGGTAATGGGCCTCCATGAAGAAGTGCTGATGGTGGCGCTGCCTGGTCATAGCGTGGGGCATGCTGGCATTGCAGTTTCCACCCAGGGGCAATGGAAGTTGCATGCCGGCGACGCGTATTTCCATCGCAGCGAGGTCCACAAGCCGCAGCGTCATTGTCCGCCGGGATTGCGGTTGTACCAGCGGCTGATGGACGAGGATCGTGCTGCGCGTATCAATACGCAGAATCGTTTGCGGGCGCTGGCGCTGACTGAATCCCGTGACGTGCAGATCATCTGCAGTCACGATGCCGCCGAGCTCAGAGAGGTCCAGAGCGGGTCGGCAGCCAGGTAGCAGTCGGCTGGTCTGTTTTTTCATCTGTGTAACCGAATGAGCTAAACATGGCCCTCAGCCGTTTTCGCGCGCAGCCACTGCCTGTCACTCCCATTGCCTTCATGTGGCGCTACGTGAGAGTGCGGCAATGGCATTTCCTGACTATGTTGCTGCTGGTGGTGGGTGCGGCAGGTTGCGCGGTGGCCGTGCAATACGGCATGAAGCTGCTGGTCGATGCCATGGCCAGTGGCGACTCGTCCCCGGTAGATGTCTGGCGACCCTTCGCACTGTTTCTGGCGCTCATTGTGCTGGAGAACATCTTCTGGCGGCTGGGAGGCTGGCTCGGTTGTCGTACCGTGGTGGGCAGTTGCGCCGACCTGCGAGTGGACCTGTTCAGCCACCTAACCGGGCACCCGATGCGCTACTTCACCCGGCATTTTGCAGGTTCCCTGGCCAACCGGGTCTCTTCCGCCGGGGCCGCTGCGGGGTCCATCTACGGCGGGCTCGCCTGGAAGATAATCCCTCCGTGTGTTGATTTTCTGGGCGCGGTCATTGTGCTCAGCACGGTCCGCTGGTCGATGGCATTGGCCTTGATCGTCTGCGTGCTGCTGGTCGCGGCCCTGATCACCTTCATCGGCATCCGCGGCCGTAGCCGTAGCCGCCACATTGACTTTGCCGCTCAGTCGGCTCGCGTGGGGGGAGAAATCGTCGATCTGGTGTCAAACGTCTGGACCATCAAGGCGTTCTCGGGACGCGAGCGCGAGCGCGCCAGGCTGGAACGGGAGATTGGCGCCGAAGCCCGCGCGCAAGGCCGCAGCTGGATATACCTGGAGAAGGCCAGAGTGCTGCACGACATCTGCCTGTCGATCATGGCCGGGACAATGCTCGGCTGGGCCATCATGCTCTGGCTTGCCCATCAAGTCAGCGCTGGCGACGTGGTGATGGTCAGCGCCTTGACCTTCCGCATTCTGCATGGCTCCCGCGATCTGGCGCTGGCCCTGGTGGATACGTCGCAGCAACTGGGGGTGATTGCCGAAACGTTGAACATCATCGCCCAGCCCCATGAGCTCAGCGATAGTCACGAAGAGCTGGCGCCCGCGCCTGGCAGTATCAAACTGGTCGACGTCAGCTATGCGTACCCCGAAGGGCACGAAGTGTTCAGCCACTTGTGCCTGGAGATCCCGGCAGGGCAGAGCGTCGGAATCGTTGGCGCATCGGGTTCTGGCAAGTCGACCCTGCTGAGTCTTATCCAGCGTCTGGATGATGTGCGCAGCGGGGTGATACTCATCGAGGACCGCGACATCCGCTCAGTCAGTCAGGACAGCCTGCGCCGGCAGATAGCCGTAGTGCCGCAAGAGCCTGCGCTGTTCAACCGCAGCATCCTGGAAAACATTGGCTACGGTCATCCCGAAGCCACTGAGCAGGACATCATCGAAGCGGCCAGGCACGCCTATTGCGATGACTTCATCCGCGCCTTGCCCAAGGGTTACCAGACGCGGGTCGGTGAGCGGGGCGTCATGTTGTCGGGAGGCCAGCGACAGCGGCTCGGACTGGCCCGCGCCTTTCTGAAGGACGCCCCGATTCTGATTCTGGATGAAGCGACCTCTGCGCTGGATTCGGACTCCGAATCAGTCATACAACGTGCCCTGGCGGACCTCATGCAGGGCAGAACCGTGCTGGCGGTGGCTCATCGACTGTCGACCATTGCAAACTTTGACCGGGTGGTAGTGCTGGATCACGGGCGCGTGGTGCAGGACGGCACGCCCGCCCAACTGCGTAACTGCCACGGCGTGTTCCGCGACCTGTGGCAGCTGCAGACGCTGATTCAGGGGAACACGGATAAATCAGCTTGACTTGGAGTGCACTCGAAGTCTTAACGTGCTGTTTGTCGTGACACAGCAGGTGGGTATGAAGATAGGTGAATTGGCAAAACGCTCAGGGCTTTCAGCGCACACAATTCGTTACTACGAAAAGATCGGGCTACTGCCCTATGCCGACCGTGACCGTTCGAGCCAGCGCGACTATGACGCCTCTATCCTGGTCTGGATCGAATTTCTGGGTCGTCTGAAAACCACCGGAATGCCGATCAGGGACATGTTGCGTTATACCGCGTTGCGCGAACGTGGTGATCAAACGCAAGCCGAACGTTGCGCGATGCTCGAACAACACCGCGAGTCGGTGCGCGCTCACGCCAAGGAGCTCGCTGCCTGCCTGCTGGTTCTCGACAGCAAAATCTGCGGTTATATCGAACAGGCACAGAGGATCAATGGCAATGACATCACTCCACCCGAACGAAAGCGAAAGTCGACTGGAACGCGGTAAGCGGGCACTCGCCGAAATCGATGGCGAAGCTGGACACAAGGTCGTCGCCGCGCTGGCAGACATCGCCCCGGATTTTGCGACCTACCTGTTCGAGTTTCCTTTCGGGGACATTTACTCAAGGCCTGGTTTGAGCCTGCGCGATCGGGAGATTGCGACGGTGGCGGCCTTGGCGGCAATGGGCACAGCCACTCCCCAGTTGAAAGTGCACATCGAGGCCGCGCTGAACGTTGGGCTGTCACAGGCGGAGATCACCGAAATCCTGATGCAGATGGCGGTTTATGCGGGTTTTCCTGCGGCGCTCAATGGGCTATTCGCGGCCAAAGAGGTGTTCGCCAACCGGGTTGAATGAGCTGACGTCTGAGGAACGGGGACTGCCTGCATCGGGCTGAAAAGCCAAATGCAGGCTGCATTCGCCGGGTCAGTGATGGTCGACGGGAGAGGGCTGCCCATCGGGAGCGGGGTCGGTTATCTGAATGACCTTGCCGGTTTTCCAGGCATCCGCGCCAGGCAAGACCTGGGGCGCTGGGATGTCCGAGCGGGCTTTCCTTTGAGCGGCACTGTCGACGCCAAAACGCTGGTCACGCTCCCTCACCATCGCCGGATCAGCCTGGCCGTCGGCGGTAAAGCCCATCATCAGCCTGGGCATGCCCAGCGGCAGCTGCTTGTCCTGGTCGGTGTGCCAGGTGTGCCAGGTCTTGCCATAGGTATGAACCAGCTTTTGCATCAAGGCATGTTCGGCAGGCGCGGGGATGGCAGGGGCGATCAACTGGCCAGACTTCACCTCGTGAACATGGCTGTGCCACAACGCTTTTTCGGCTGCAGGCAACGTGGCAAACAATCGCTCGCTGATGATGTATTCCACGCCCATGAGCTTGGCATCCTTGACGTTGCCGTCATAAATCACGCACTGGATGACCTCTTCATTGAGTACCGAGCAATAGTGATGGGCCTCCATCTGCGCCTTCATATTGCCGTTATAAAAATGAAAGCCATCAAGGTAAGCGTTGAGTGCCTCAACCGGTGGCCGTGACTGAAGCGCGGCAGCTCCGGCGTCAAGGGTTCTGGTCAGGGCAGTCGCCGGATCGCCCGGCGCTGTGACCTTTGAAGCGCTTTTACTCCCGGCGCAGCCCGCGATTGTCGATAAGCCGATCAGGGCTAACGCCAACGTGACCGCCGATAACGCTGATCGTCCAGATCTCTGTTGGGTATCCATGTTGCCTCCTCTTGCCAGCCTGCCACCTGTGGGCGGCTTCTCATGCCGATAGATGCCGGACAGAGGGGAGGGTTCTATCAATGTGACCAGCGAGCAGAGTGACCAGCGACGGACATGCAGGCGCCAGGCACTGAACAGCCGCGTGTTTACGCTGACAGGTACTCATCGACCGATTTAACGCTGGCGTAGCCAAACTCGAAGGCTGCCATCATCGCCGCATGGGTCTGCGCGGCCGGTACGGTGACGCCGCGAAACGTCAGGTCCAGCGTGGCGCAGGCGTCATGCAGGACAGTCACCGGATAGCCCATATCCGCTGCGGCACGTACCACGGCGTCAATGCACATGTGGCTCATTGCACCTATGACCACGACTTGCTGAACACCGGCGGCCTCCAACTGTTGCTTCAGATCCGTTTCCCGGAAGGCATTGATGTGTTTTTTCACGATCACCGGCTCGGCACCTTCAGGCGCGACAGCAGGTTGAATCTCGGCACCTGCGGAACCTTTGGCAAAAATGGGAGCTTGCTCAGCCGACTCGTGGCGTATGTGAAACACGGGGATACCCGTGGCGCGTGCGTGCCTGATCACTCGAATGGCATTCGCAACAGCTGCGTCGATGCCGGTCAAAGGCAATTTGCCGTCAGGCAGGTATTCATTTTGTAGATCAACTACGACAAGACCCGATTGCATGGACGATCTCCAGTCAAATTATCAATGTGATGGTGTGTGAAGGCTGAGCTGGGCTGAAAGGCAGCCCGGCACGACGAGCGCTGTAGATGCATCAAGCGCTCCATTCTTGCCCAACGCCAACCCAGCCGACAGTGGCCTGAATGACATATTTCGATATAATCGGGCCATCTGATTGAGGTTTGGCGGGGTGAGGGAGGGTGTCTGGCCGTCCCTTCCTCTGTTGAGTTTTTCTCGCTGCGAAGGCGAGTCTTGATCCACGCCTGCAAGAGACAAGCGCTCATCCGGGCCAACCCGAGGCTGCAAGATGGACCCTCTACGTGTCGCTGTGCTGGCATTCAATGGCGTAAGCCTGTTCCATCTTTCTGTACCCGGCATGGTGCTCGGAACCACTCAATCAGCACCCGGTGAGGCTCATTACCAGGTCAACTATTGCGCTGAGACGCCGGGAATGGTGATCAGTGACCAAGGCCTGGGGGTGGAGGTCAAGCATGGCCTGGAATTGATGGCGGCATCCGAGGTGATCATCATTCCTGCGTGGGGCGATCAGTTGTGCGCAGCATCTGCCGACCTTGCGGGGGCGCTTCAGCTCGCCAATTCCCAAGGCAAGCTCATCGTCGGACTGTGCCTGGGAGCCTTTGTCCTCGCTGATGCCGGGCTGCTTGATGGCAGAGAAGCAACCACTCACTGGGCAGCCCGTGACGCGTTTGCGCGACGTTATCCCAAGGTTCGTTTCAGGCCGCAGGTGCTGTATGTCAGTGCAGGCAATATCGTCACCTCAGCAGGCACCGTGGCTGCCATCGATTGTTGCCTGCACCTGGTTCGCCAGCGACTCGGCGCTGACGTGGCAAACCGTACCGCCAGAATGCTGGTGACACCGCCGCACCGACACGGTGGCCAGGCTCAGTACATTGAGCATCGGATGCCGCAGCTACCCAGCGAAACCCATTTTTGCGACGCGCTGGCGTGGGCGCGGCTCAACCTGACCCGCGAGCTATCGCTCGACATCCTGGCGGCCAAGGCGAAGATGAGTCGGCGCACATTCACTCGTCGGTTCAGTGAAACCACGGGGACTAGCGTCTCGAAATGGCTGAATGTGCAGCGTGTGGTCCGGGCGCAGGAGTTATTGGAAACCACTGAGCTGCCCATTGAGTGGGTCGCGGCTGAGGCAGGTTTTGGAACACCTTTATCCTTGAGGCAACAATTTTCCGCTCAACTCGGCACGTCGCCGTCCGAGTACCGGCGAATGTTTTTCCGTCAAATGAGAACAGAAGGACATTGACGCCGGACTGTTTTGGAGCGAAGCATCATGGTGACAGGGGCGCTTTGACTCGCCGGGACGACGCGCTGGCGAAACCGACCGTAGATTTTCATCCGTTCGCAAAGGGACATGGGATCAGTCCGGATTCCACATAGCTCGCGATCAGATCGTCGAAGTGGTGAATGTCCGCGCGCGTTCGTGCAATGAGTTGCGCGCCGGCGACGGCCGTGTAGATCGCACGGGCCCGTCGTTCGCGCGATTGCGCATCCCCCCAACCAGCGTCTTCCAGCACCTGGATCAACCACGCCACGTTTGTGTCTGCAAACGCCCTGACTTCAGCCGTAACCTCTTCAGGCAGATCTTCGTATTCGGCTGCCATGAAACTGGAAAGGCAGAGTCGGTTGGCATTTTCCAGGGACGTTCGAAAAATTGAAGGAAACAGCTGCAAGCATTTCCATGGATCAGAATGGGTCGTGCGGATTTGCCCCAGCGCAATCGCTGTGTCTTCCCAGTAACGGCGAGCGACCGCCGCGCCCAAGGCGGCTTTGCTCGGGAAATGGTAATAGATACTCGCGTTTTTGATGCCGACTTCATCGGCGATGCTTCTGAAATTGATCCCGCTGTATCCATGCAACTGCGCAGCGGATTTCGCCGCTGTCAGGATGGCTTCTCGCGCATTTTCGCTCATCTTGCAATTTCTCTCTGATTTCTCACCCGTGGGTCTCATCCTACTCCAGCGCGCCCTACCTGCCAATTGACAGGTAGGGTGTTGACACGAGAAATTTAACGGCGCAGCATCAGCCTACCAACTGACAGGCAGGTATCTCGTTATGACTATTGCATCTCAACAAGCCGACGTTTCCTCCATCCCCCGGATGAAAATCCATGACTGGTTCGACGGCCCTTATCCAGCGCGGGTACGCATCGCACTGGCCGAAAAAGGGCTGCTGTCCAAGATTGATTTCGTGTCAGTCAATCTCTGGACGGGGGAACATAAAGAGCCGGAATTTCTTGCGATCAACTACTCCGGTACGCTGCCGGTACTCGAACTTGAGGACGGGACACTGATTGCTGAGTGCACGGCGATCACCCAGTATCTGGATACTCTGGATGGCAACCCTTCGCTCACCGGACAGACGCCACTGGAGAAGGGTCTTATCCACATGATGACCAAGCGCGCCGAGATCGAGTTTCTTGATGCAGTGAGCGTTTACTTCCACCACGCCACACCTGGCCTGGGGCCGAAGGTCGAGCTTTATCAAAACGCTGAGTGGGGCGCGAAAATGGGCGAGAAGGCCGTGCGCGGTATGCGCTATTTCGACAGCCTTCTGAAATCCCGGCCATTTGTGGCTGGCGATACCTTTTCCATGGCCGATATTGCGGTCCTGGGCGGGATGATCTTCGCCTCACTGGTGAAGCTTGCGGTGCCAGAGGAATGCGTTGCTCTCAAAGCCTGGCACGCGAGAATGCAAGAGCGCCCGAGCGTTCAGACCTGGCGCGCGCTGGTTAAGCAGGGGGCACCGAAGAGCTGACGAGCCAGGGAGAGTGCATCCACCGTAGCGCTCGTGGTGGATGTCACTCATTCCATTCAGCAAAACTCCATTCAGCAAACGATGGCGATCAGGGGCAGCTCATCAAAGTGGTGAGCATGCCCGTTCGCCTTTCTCGCTGGCCCCTCAAAGGAAGCCGTGGGATGGCTATCGTGGAGCTGGACTTGAGTGATCAAACGAAGCGGCAAACGAACGGCAGCGATCATTCACCTTCTTGGCCGATGAAATCAACGAATGCCCTTAACGGGGCGGACATGAACCTGCTGGAAAAATACAGCCACGGCCCTTCAAACGTGTCCCACCATTGATGAAGAACAGGCTGAAGATCACCCGTCTGGAAATGCGGATGCAGCCAGTTTTCGAAGGTTGCGATGATGCCTTTGCCACTTCGCGCCAGGTCAATAGCCGCTGCAACCCCGTCGACCCCAATGATCAATCTGCCTGGGGGATCAATGCTCAGGGTCTCCCCATCCTTCACTAAATCCCAGCTGACCATTGCTCCACTGGAATAGCGTAAACGGATGCAATCGTGATTCATCAACTCGTCGGGATGTGAGGGGGCGCCGCGCAATGCCAGGTAGGACGGGGCGGCAGCCAAGGCAAGTTGCTGCGACCTTGGCCCTATGGGGACGGCAATGGTGTCTTGCGCAAGGTGTTCCCCATAGCGTATCCCGGCGTCGCAGCCTGCTGCGGTAACGTCCACGAGCCGGTTTTCGACCATTATTTCTATCCGGACGTGTGGATAGCGTGCGAGAAAGCGATCAATGAGTGGCGGCAGAATGTCTACCATGACCGCGCCTGTCACGTTCAATTTCAACACGCCTCGCACGTCTTGAACGGAACTGGCCACATCTGCGAGTACAGCTCTCAGTTCCCCGAGAAGCGGGGTCATTCGCTCTGCCAGCTCATGCCCCGCCGCAGTTGCGACGACGCTTCGAGTGGTGCGGATCAACAGGGGGACGCCCAGGGCCGACTCTAGCGCCGAGATCCGTTCGCTCACCGTTGATGGCGCCAGGCCAAGTCGCTTGGCAGCCGTGCGAAATCCTTTCTCGCGAAACACCGCAAGAAAAATCGACAGGTCATCCATAGAGCATTGATCAGTATTGTTCGCCATAGCGATCAGGCTATTCGGATTCTAGCGGGTTATCAATCATCGACTCGCGCGATACAAAGAGTGCGTACAGCCTGTGCGCTGCAGTCGAATGTGCTGCCGACAGGCCCCGATGGGTAGCCAATGGAGTTCTGTAATGAGCCAGAAAAATGTTCTTATCACCGGTGCGAACAAGAGTATAGGGTTCGAAACTGCCCGTGAAATGGGCATGCTGGGTTATCGAGTGTGGTTAGCGTGCCGCGACGAAAGCCTGGGTGCGCTTGCGGTATCCCGGTTGGTGGCCGATGGTATAGATGCCCGCCTGGTCATCCTGGATGTACGCGACATCGAGAGCATCAGGGCGGCGGCTGAACGGGTGTTGAAGGTAGACGGCAAGCTGGATGTCCTCATCAACAATGCGGGCATACTGGGCGCTCACCCCATCGCACCCAGTGAGCAAATGATCGGCGACATCCAGGATGTTTACGACACCAACGTGTTCGGGCCGATACGGGTTACCCAGGCTTTCCTTTCTCTTCTAAAAGCAGCACACAAGGCCTGCGTGGTGATGGTGAGTAGCGGGCTGGGCTCGCTGAGCTGGACTTCTGATCCAGCACATCCTTACTCTCGCGTCCAAGCGATGGGTTACACCAGTTCAAAATCTGCCTTGAATGCGCTAACCATTGCATTTTCCAAAGAGTTCGCCGCTTTTGATATCCGCGTGAACGCCGTTGATCCCGGCTATACCGCCACCGATTTCAATGGGCACTCGGGCTACCGGACGGTGGGCCAGGCCGCTTCGGGTATCGTGTGGCTGGCCTGCCAGGATTCATCAGCCAGCACCGGGAAATTCTTTTTCGATCAGGAAATCGCGCCGTGGTGATAGTTGCCCCCGCCAAGCTGCGCCGGAGGAGGGAACGATCGCTTCCAGCGAAGTTTCCAACCTGCGTCACGCATTGAGGACAGTCGCTACAGACTTTGCTTCACCTCCGTGAATCCAAGCTCGACACATCCTCACATTTTTATTTACGACACAGGGAATACCTGATGAAAGCTTTCCAGATAGGCACTCAGAACGGTTTGGACTCACTGACCGCGACGACCCGCCCCGAACTGGCTCCCGGAGCAGGCGAGGTGGTCGTTGCTCCCCGGCTTGTGAGCCTCATCAGTCGAGACGTCCAGATTCTTCGCGGTGAATATGGGCCTATGCAGGCACCCGAACGTATTCCGGTATCCGAGGGCGTGGGAGAAGTCACTGCGATCGGCGCAGGTGTCGAAGCATTCAAGCCCGGTGACCGAGTCATCTGCGGACATTTTCCCAACTGGTTGAGTGGGGAGTTTCGCGCCGACGTCTTCAGCCATGATGTTGGTGTCAGCCACGATGGCTGGCTTGCGGAAAAAATTGTACTCCCGGCTGCGGCATTGATCCGTGTCCCGAAAGCGTTGGCGGATAAAGACGTCGCGGCTCTCGCGTCCGCAGGGCTTACCGCCTGGAATGCTCTGGTGGAGGTGTGCAAGGTCAAGCCGGGCGAACTTGTTCTGTGCCTGGGCACTGGAGGCGTGTCGTTGGCAGCATTGAAAATCGCCAAGGTCTTGGGAGCGCGCGTGGCGATGACCTCGTCAAGCGATGAGAAGCTGGAGTTTGTCCGCCAGCTCGGGGCAGATATCACGGTGAATTACTGCACCCATCCCGACTGGGCTACACAATTGATGGCGCTTACCGGGAACGCAGGCGCCGACGTCATCATCGAAACCGGCGGTCAAGACACGTTGGGCCAATCCATCGCGGCAGCGGCTGTGAATGGGCGTATTGCCGTTATCGGCGTGAGCCCTGGGCAGAAGTCGCCCATTCCTGACTATCTCTCGCTCATCCTGAAAAACGTGACAATCCGCGGCATCGCCAATGGCAACCGGAAAATGTTCAAGGAGCTTCTGCGCGCCATAGAAGTCAATGGCATTCAAACCGTCGTCGCGAAAACTTTCAAATTCGACGAGGCGCCCGAGGCGTATGCCTATTTCGCAGCTGCGAAGCACATTGGCAAGGTCCTGATCGAGTTCGATCACCGCTAAAACCAAAGCAGGAGCCTCGTAACCGGAGCGGCAGTTCACACGAGGCTCTTACTCTGCCGATCCTCGCAGAACCTCTGCACCCATCAAATCAGGCGCAACTTTCGCAGACTGGTTAGTTCAAACGGCTAACCAACCCTGGATGGCCCGACAATTCAGGGGCAATGCGAAGGAACGTCTGATGAATCTTTCAAGTAACGAGCGCAACCTTTCTTTAAAGCGGGTGATTACTGGGCCCATGCTATTGCTGTTCATTCTGGGCGATGTGCTTGGCGCAGGCGTCTATGCGCTCGCTGGCACGATAGCGGGCGAGGTAGGCGGGGCGATTTGGCTACCGTTGCTGATCGCTTTGTGTTTCGCGCTGCTGACGGCAGGATCCTATGCGGAGTTGGTGACGAAATATCCTCACGCGGGTGGTGCCTCCGTGTTTGCTGGCAAGGTGGAAAATTACCTAGCATCTGACCACCCATTTCCATTCACGCTGACCATTCATTTGCATTCGCGCTGACCACTCAATTGCATTCGACCTGACCAGCTATCCTGCCAGTACGCTTAGCGTACTGAATCCAAAATCGCGTTCAGCGAGCACCCATTCGAACATCAAACCTCCGTCCGCGTGCTGAGGCGAACGCTAACCCCTCCGTGTCGTTGCCCTGTGATTTGACCGATGAGCATGATCCCCATCGTTAATCCCGTCATAGGCATTTGTACAAGCAGGCTGAGTGTGGTTACATCTGCATATTCGATTATCCACATATTCAGAGCAATTGCTTATGAGCCTGGCACCACACACATTCTTCAAATGCCTTGGAGACGAAACCCGCGCTCGGATCATGCTCATGCTTTCGGCTGAAGGTGAGTTGTGCGTGTGTGAGTTGATCTGGGCACTGGATGACAACCAGTCAAAGGTTTCGCGACACCTGGCCCAGCTGCGTGCCTGCGGGTTACTCGCGGATCGCAGGCAGGGTCAGTGGGTTTACTACCGCCTGCATCCCGAGCTTGAACAATGGGCACTGGATGTTCTGAACGTCACTACGCAAGCCCACCAGTCCTGGGTTAACGAACATCAAGAACTGCTGGCTTCCATGGAAGACAGACCCGTGCGCCAAGCCTCCTGCTGCTGACCTTCTGATTCGGAACATACCCATGCTCATCGCTGCGTCAATTTTCGTAGTTACGCTCGTCTTTGTTATCTGGCAACCCAAGGGGTTAGGTGTCGGCTGGAGCGCGGCAGCGGGTGCCGTTCTGGCACTACTGACTGGCATCGTGAGTCTGGGGGATGTGCCGGTTGTGTGGCATATCGTCTGGAACGCTACCGCGACCTTCATCGCTGTGATCATCATCAGCTTGCTGCTCGATGAAGCGGGATTCTTCAAATGGGCGGCGCTACATGTGGCTCGCTGGGGTCAGGGCAAAGGCGGACGCCTGTTTGCGCTGATGATCCTGCTCGGTGCAGCCGTCTCGGCACTGTTCGCCAATGATGGAGCCGCACTGATTCTGACCCCAATCGTCATCGCGATGCTGACGGCGCTTCGTTTCAGCCCGGCATCCACCCTGGCATTCGTGATGGCCGCAGGCTTCATCGCGGATACCGCCAGTCTGCCCATGGTCGTGTCGAATCTGGTCAACATCGTTTCGGCTGACTTTTTCAGCGTGGGTTTTGGTCAGTACGCCTCAGTGATGTGGCCGGTAAACCTAGTGGCAGTGGCCGCGACGCTGTTCATGCTCTGGATGTTCTATCGCAAGGACATTCCTGCCCAGTACGACGCGGATCAACTTGAGGCCCCAGAGTCGGTGATTCGTGATCCGGCGACCTTCATTGCTGGCTGGTGGGTACTTGGCCTGCTGCTGGTTGGTCTGTTCGCACTGGAGCCGTTAGGTATCCCCATCAGCGCCGTTGCAGCTGCATGTGCATTGATCCTCCTGGTCATCGCCGGAAAAGGCCACATCATCTCCACCCGAAAGGTCATCAAACACGCGCCCTGGCAAATCGTCGTGTTCTCGCTGGGGATGTATCTGGTGGTCTACGGCCTGCGCAATGCCGGGCTCACCGGCTCGCTCTCAGCGCTACTGAACATATTTGCCGAGCAAGGTGTGTGGGCCGCTACCTTGGGCACGGGTATCACCGCTGCGCTGCTGTCCTCGATCATGAACAATATGCCCAGTGTGCTCATCGGTGCTCTGTCCATCCAGGGCAGCGACGCTACGGGGCTGGTGCGTGAGGCCATGATCTACGCCAACGTCATCGGTTGCGATCTTGGCCCAAAGATCACGCCAATCGGAAGCCTGGCCACGTTGCTGTGGCTGCATGTTCTGGCGCAGAAAAATATCGGCATCACTTGGGGCTACTACTTCAAAGTCGGCAGCATCCTCACCCTTCCTATCTTGCTGGTAACGCTAGTGGCACTGGCGTTGCGGCTGAGCATCCCTGTCTAGGAGAAACCCATGAAAGTACTCTTTATGTGCACGGCGAACAGCTGTCGGAGCGTTCTCTCGGAGGGGCTGTTCAACCAGATGGCCCCGGACGGCTTTACTGCGGTCAGTTCAGGCAGCTTCCCAAGCGGGCAGTTGAATTCACGCGCCGTCAGCACGCTGCAAGCGCTAGGTATCGATACCTCAGGCCTCTACAGCAAAGGTTCAGAAGTATTCTCTGATTCGCCGCCAGATGTTGTGATCACCGTATGTGACAAGGCTGGAGGCGAACCATGCCCCGTCTATTTTGGGCCCGCTATCAAAAGTCACTGGGGCCTTGCCGATCCTTCAGATGTTGAGGGAACAGCCAGCGAAATCCAGGCTGCATTTGACGCAACCGTCGTCCAGATTAAAAAGCGTTTCGAGGCATTCTTTAGATTGGATCATTCGGCGCTCACACCGCAGGAACTGAAGCGCGAGCTAGATCGAATAGGTGAACTGTAATGGACGAATTTTCCTCAGAAAGCAGTCTGGATCTACCTAATCTGGATCAGACACTGATTGACGTCGCCACACTGGATCGCCTGCAAGGGAACGAGCAACCGACTCAAAAGCCACGCATGTTGTTGCTGTATGGCTCGACCCGTGAGCGCTCTTTCAGCAGGCTGCTGACCCAAGAGGCCGCGCGCATCCTGACCCTAATGGGAGCCGAGGCCGTCATCTTTGATCCCTCGGGTCTGCCTCTCCCTGATGACGCTCCGGAAGACCATCCAAAGGTTAAAGAGCTGCGGGATCTGGTTCTGTGGTCAGAGGGACAGGTGTGGTGTTCGCCAGAGCGTCACGGTGCAATGTCTGCTGTATTCAAAGCCCAGATCGACTGGATTCCTCTCACGATGGGCGCTGTCCGGCCTAGCCAGGGCAAGACGCTCGCCGTCATGCAGGTCTGCGGTGGATCGCAGTCCTTTAACACGGTAAACCAGCTGCGAATCCTCGGGCGCTGGATGCGGATGATCACCATCCCAAACCAGTCGTCAGTACCCAAAGCCTTCCTGGAGTTCGACGACGCAGGGCGTATGAAGCCATCTGCCTACTACGACCGTGTTGTGGACGTGATGGAGGAACTGATGAAGTTCACGCTGATGGTTCGGGGCCGGGAAACGTATCTGGTAGACCGCTACTCGGAGCGCAAGGAAAGCGCCGAGGCACTCTCGAAACGAGTCAATCAAAGATCGATTTGAGCGACCAAGGGGATAGAGGATGAGCAACACCACAGTAAGGATTGCGCAGATTTCGGACGCTCAAGCCATCCAGGCAATTTACGCACCGATGGTTGAGCGCACCGCGATTTCGTTTGAGCTTGAGCCGCCTACAGTCGAAGAGATGGCCAAGCGGATTGGGTCGACTTTGCCGACTTACCCGTATCTGGTAGCGGAGCGAGACGGCCAGGTCATTGGCTATGCATATGCCAGTCAGCACCGGGCTCGTGAGGCCTATCGCTGGTCGGTCGACGTTACCGTGTACGTCGCCCCAGAAGTGCATCGTCGCGGGGTCGGTCGGGCGCTGTATGACGTTTTGCTGCAAAGATTAAAGACGCAAGGTTTTCACGCCGCCTATGCCGGGATCGCACTGCCCAACGATAGCAGCGTGGGGCTGCACGAAGCTCTTGGCTTCGCTCACATCGGTACTTATCCCGAGGTGGGATTCAAGCATGGTGCATGGCATGACGTCGGGTATTGGCGCATTGCGCTGGATGTAACGAATCCGCCAAAACCGCCCGTGCCTTTCAGTGAGATCAGTCCGCATGTCTAGGCTGGAACACGCCTTCCTATTGGGCCCAGACCAGAAGAATTAAGTGTGCCAGGTACCTCAAAAAACGAAACCCTCTGCGAGCTGAATTAACATCTCTTCAACCTGAGAAGCACCTTCGGTTGTGGTGAGCATCGAAAGTGGGCTTTTACCCGAGAAGCGATCTTTGGGCTTGGAAAGCCATTGCATCGCCTTTTCGTCGCTACCAAAAATGGACTCAGCCATTGCCGTAATGTGTGCAAAACGGTACAGGCGGTCGCTCTGATGTGGGGTTAGCGGTTTGCCAAGCTCCAGGCCGGATGTAAGAGTTTCAACGGGGATAATTTGGTCGCGATCTGCTGGGCTCAATTTGACAGCGTCGCAGAAGCTCTTGGCTGTGCTTACGGGAAAGCCCGAGTCAATCAGCTTACGAATGTCCTGACCAGACGCATCTGGTGCGATGTGGAGATACGTTCGCAGCCTTGCCTTGTAAGCCACATATATGTTCTCGCGCCTGGCATCGGTAAACATGGCTCACCTCAGGTTGAGCAGTCGATCAAGGGAAAGAAGCTGACGGTTTCATAGCC
Organism: Pseudomonas viridiflava; assembly: GCF_900601905.1. Lineage (GTDB taxonomy): Bacteria > Pseudomonadota > Gammaproteobacteria > Pseudomonadales > Pseudomonadaceae > Aquipseudomonas. The sequence continues at coordinate 105,013 of NZ_UWFA01000416.1, read as the reverse complement.
CGTGATCTATTGTAGTCGGGACTTGTATCAACGTCTCAGGTTACGGAGCATCGCTCTTGAGCATCGACAAAACCACCCAATTGATCAGCACCCGAAGTGAGATAAATGCCAATCTACTTCTTCGGGCTGGCTGGACGCTTTTGCTCGTGGCTGACCGTCAAGAGGGAGAGCACCAATGGTTGCTCTATCAATTCGGTTGGCAGCAAGAGCACGACCCAGTGGAGGTCACGTTCACAGGTGTCGAAGGCGGCCCAGATCCGTTTTGACGCTGCGCCAGATTGCTGACTGCACGGAAACGACTTCCTGGACATGTCATTCGCAGGGCCTGAGTGGGGTGAAGCACTCAGGCCGCGAATCTCTCAGGCCATGAAAATTGCAGCTAGAACAATCGATTGCACGCACTTGACCACTTGTTTGCATTCCCACTGACCGATTGCATTCGACTTGACCATTTGAATTCCCACTGACCAATTGCATTCGACTTGACCATTTGCATTCCCACTGACCAGTTGCATTCGACTTGACCAGTTGCATTCCCATTGACCACTTGCATTCGATTTGACCAGTCCCAGCTTTGTGAGGCACCGCTCAGGTGCGTTTGCGGCTTTTGATTCTGCGCATCGACTCACCTTTCAACTCGATGGTATGGGACTTATGGACAATTCGGTCAAGAATTGCATCTGCGATTGTCGGATCAGCGAACAAGTCGTACCACTTGTCTTGCGGATACTGGCTGGTGATCAGGAGCGACCCGTTTTGAGACTGCTGATCGATAACCTCAAGCAAAAAAGGCCCCAGTTGAGCATCTATTCCACCGATACCCAGATCATCAATAATCAGAAGCTCTGCACGGATCAGCTGACGCCGCAGCTTAGGTATCGTGTGATCAGCGTAAGACAGTGAAATGTCTTCGAACAGCTTGGTCGCGGTGCGATAAATCGTATGAGTTCCTAAGCGGCAAGCTTGGTTGCCCAAGGCGCACGCTAGCCAGGTTTTGCCGGTACCGGTGGCACCGGTGATGATCACGTTCTGGCGTCGGGCTAACCATTCGCATTGGCCTAGATCCATGACCGTATTTCGATCCATACCCCGAGTAGCTTTGAACTCAATATTTTCTAGCGTCGCTTCGGTCTCACGAAGCTTTGCTGCCTTTAGCAACCTTTGGATCTTTCGAGTTTCGCGCTCACTATTTTCGGCATCCATCATCATGCCAAGTCGGGCATCAAAAGGCTGCTTGAGCAGCGCCGGATCATCGAGTTGGCGCTCATACGCTATCGCCATCCCGCTTAGCCCGAGCGTTATCAGGTTCTGCACGGTATTGAATACTGGTTTCATAGCGGCTCATCTCCCTGTGAGGCGTAATATTCAGCGCCTCGGATATTCTGGTGATTGACTAAAGGCGCAGGCTGTCGCAACGCAGGGCGTAGATCGGACTCGTTACGTATAACCGAGCGAAGACGTTCAGAACTGAGGGTATTCAATGTATTGACATACGCGCAGGCCGACTCCAGTCGGGTGGGTAAAATGTCTCCTGTGCGGACATCGCGCTTGAGTGCAATGACAGCCTTGAGGCCAGTAGCAAAATTTCTGCGATCCTCAAGTTTGTTCCTGATATATACCAATGTGGCTGGGCCAATTGTCTCAGCCCAGACTAGCAGCGCCTCGGGCTGGGAGTCTTGAGTGTAACCATGGTTTGGCGCGAGATGTTCACGCAGCGTACTGACACCTGCACTTCGATCTATTTTATGAGTACTTATAACCCGCCGCTGATGAACAACCTCAAGCCAATCAGCATGCACTCGCAAATCTACAAGTTGACTCGAATAATGGTAAGGAACTGAGTAGCTGCATCCATCAAAGCTGACATGATAATCGCTGCCAACTCTGACCTTATACTTCCACTTAGTGTAGCTGTAACTTTTCTCAGGCAGCGGTTTTAGCGCAGGATGATCAATCTCCATGTAGCGAGTTAACCGATTTTTTGGATAGGTTCTAGTGATTCGTTCATTGAGCTTGCCAATCCACTCATCAATCTTCTCGTTGAGTTCGTCAATGGAGAAAAAAGTCATGGTTCTAAGTCGCGCCAATATAAACCGCTGAACAATCTTCACGCCTATTTCCGCCAAGGGCTTATCCTGTGGTTTTCGCGGCCTAGCGGGGAAAATCTGGAATCCGTAGTGTTCTGAGAATTCGGCATATGCGGGATTCAGAATCACTTCATTCCGGGTGGTTTTGGTCACGGCAGACTTTAGATTATCCGGAATTACAAACCGTGGAACGCCATCAAAAAACTCCAGCGCTCGAACGTGGCATTTTAGCCAATCGGGTATCGTTTGACTGGCGACCGCCGTCGCGAAGATGTAGCCAGACGCGCCCAGCGTAGCCACAAACACTTGGGCGTGCGAGACCACCCCAGTCGCCGGGTCAGTGATAGGCATGGTTCTGCCACAGAAATCGACGAAGCATTTGTCCCCGGCCAAATGCACTTGCCGCATGCTCACTTTTTGCGTTTTGACCCAATCGCGATACAGCCGGGTGAATTGCGTATACGCCACGCCATCGGGATTATCCTCCCTGAATTCCTGCCACAACAGCTCCAGCGTCATGTCAGGTAGCTTTAGTTGCTCATGAATCCTCAGCCACTGGGGTCGTGTCTTGCGCGTTGCCGGTGCCCGTGGGCCAGAGTTAAGCCTAGATATAAGCGCTTGATCATCGAGGTGCTTCAGTTCCTCCCAGCTCTCACCATTCATTTTCAGCTGGTCACGAATATTACGTACTGTGTTGTGAGAGATCTTGGCCAAGCGGCCAATCGCTCTGTTTGTGAGCTCGGTGTCGCAAACAAGGCGTGATACCTCGCGCTTCACCTCAATGGATAGCCTCATGTTTTCTCCCCGCGACAGGCGTGAAGACACCTCACAAGTCGCGCCGTGTGAAAATTACAGATGAACGGGGGCTGGCTGGCTTGACGCCGTGCGCGGGGGAACACATCATGATGATGCTTAGGGGTCGAAACCTAATGTCATCACAAAAAGCCTAGGGCTCCACCCCTGGGCTTTTTTGTGTCCCGAAACCACCAATTTTGTTTTAACCAGGTGCCATGGTGTGGCCTCTTTCTTGATTTAGGGGTGAATCAGTTAGACGACTTTATTGTTGATCGCCGCACACCTCTGCCTCGCGATCCAGTTTGCGACCTCTCTGGACAGTGCAAAGGATCCTCTGCGATTCGGCACGTCAAACAGCGGCACTTCGATCCTTCCCCTTTGCTTCGCCTTACGAAAAGCCTCGTAAGAGGAGTAGCCGAGCTCACGCCACAGCGCAGTGCTGCCCACCATCAGACCGTACCGGTCTCTGAGGACAACCTCTAACTCCGAAGCAAGTGTGTCTATCTCGATGGGCTCATGCATCACGTGGAAAGTCCGGTTTGGTCACAGTTCATAGTAATAAACGGACCCCTTGCGGACTAGCCGTAACGCATCTACATTTTTTACGGTACGTGAGCCCCAGAGAATTTTGTAAATGACTGATTTCGAAAGAATCCTAGATATTTATTCTCATTACGCTTCAGGCTTGCGAAGAAAAACTGAAGAAAATATGACCACCGGGCGAGGAGCTATCGAGCAGCTGAGGGTGGATTATTGGTACGAAGGTTTAAAGCAGCGTACGGGCCTTGGATCTGCTTACGCCTTGGAGCTTCACTTCGAGAAGGAGTCGTTCAAAAGAAATGCTGATGGCACCATCCGTCACTATCGAAGCAAATGGTCTAGGTACGAGCAGAACACTATTTCCCCAAAGGCGAAAACGCTGGCAACGGTGGAGCAACTCGCGCCGGGATCCACCCATGAGATTAACCACCCTCTGTGGCAGATAATGAGCTATGTGGACAAAGACGAAAAACCGAACTTTGATGAATACTTCAAAACATTGAGCATCGACATTCAGGCTGTTTTGTTCTCCAATGAAAGCGTCGGGATTTCAATATTTTCAACACGGGAACCGGTGACTCAATTATTACTAGATAAGCTTGAGCGCCGAGCAGGCCTTGATGCGCTCGCGTGCCTAATTGCAATAATATTGGAAGCAAAAGCGCGCCGACGAAAGTCTCTCATGCCGAAAGTAGCGCTAGTACTACACAATGTACTGTTGATAGTCGCGATTGAGCTTGAGTCACGAGGTGTTGGTTGCAGAGTTTTGGACTGGATGATCAGGAATATTCTACCGCTAGGGTTGCTACCTCATTTGGCTTTATGGATGAATAGCAATGACTACATACATGCATCGGCATATCTCAACCTGCTGGTTTATCAAAACCCTCAGCGACATGGCAAATGTTTTACATGGAAGCAAAGAGTGAAAATAATGGGACAGTTGATGCATGGTGCCATTGGATTCGACGTCCAGCACGCCATGAGACCTCAGTTCGAATTAAGAGCCGATATTGATGAAATTCCCATTGAGCTAATCAAACAGTTCGAACAGGCTACGTCTCTGAGAACATGGGGGTGGAGACGCATTCTTGATGGTAATTCGGTAGGACTCCCGCACAATCAGGTTGTTAAATTATCAGCCTTGCCATATCGTTTCCAGACTGCAATGTAACGTTGGCGGTTTTGAATTATCTCGCTAGTAAGTTAGGTTCAGGATCGATTCCATAGCTCGACGGGAACTCCTCTGCCTTCTGGAATAACGTCGATGCTGACTGTCAACCCTCACAATACGATTTTCCGCAGCTTCTAAAGCGATTTTTGGTCACATAATGCTAAGCGAGGCTTGAAAAGGTAATGCCGAGCATGTATTTAATATGGCGGCACAGTGCCATTCATATGGAAGCGGATAAAATGACTGTCTACACGATCAAAAAAAATAATTCTTCTGGCGAGCTGCATATTTTCGAAGGTGAATGGATTCCTGGCAGGACACCAAAATCTTGTTCGAACGTCAATGAGTCGATTTGTACAAAACTAGCGAGCGCTATGGCGACGAATCTGGGAAATGAGACTAATTGTATGGATGAGGTGAAGGCACGCTATGCTGGTGCGGAGCTTGGTAGGAAACTTTGCGGAACTTGCGTCAGTCACTTGTACGCAACACCTGCGTAATAGAGAAGCCCCCGGGATATTGATACCAGTTTAGCATTGGCTTCATGTTCATGCCTCTCCGATATAGGATATAAGCCTCAAGGTATTTATGGCTCCTGCCCGCCACGCACCAAAACGATGCGCAGAGGGCGGGGGCACTTATCAAAATGCGAAACGACCCCTTATTTCAAATACGAAACCACGGGGTAGGTGATGTCGGAGAAACAACGAGCGTCAGTGACGAACTAGCACGACTCAAGCCGACGTATAAGAGACAGCGATTCTTAGGTGCCGCCGAAAAATGTTGTGCATCACACGGCATCAGCAGTCCGTTCGTGCATTCAAGCCCTTTGGATTTATGGATCGTACTGATAGCCTTAGCGGGCAATGAAGGGTGGAATTGTGATCTACGGCCGTTTAGCTGAGCGACGCCTTGTTCGAGATCTTCGAACGCTCCCAGTTGAATGGCTTCATAAAACTCACGCCGAAGGTCTATCTTTACCCCGCTGAACGCGTCCTCTTGTTTTATATAACCTTGAACCAAGGACAAAGCGGCACTTATACCTCTGTGATCGGGGGAGTTTAAAAAGCAGCGACCGATGTGCTGAATCAGCACTGGCTTCCCTCGGCATTTTGCTTCACATCCGTCCTGAACCTCTTTTTTTAAACGGTCCCCGAAAGCAGAGGGTGTGAAACCGATACCAACTTCTCCAACAAAATCACAAAATGCATCGACCAAAGCGTTGGGATTTCCTATTTGCGCGCTACAACGCATCACAAGCTTTGACAGCGCCGATCTCGTGAATCCTTCCCAAATGGGTACAGTCCGGCCCCACATTGCATTGAGGCTGCGGATCGTAGCATTGTGGGCAGAGAGGACGAGAAGCGCATCGCCGCGCCGTACTGCTCGATTTATCTGTCTAGCATTGTCTTTTGATACCTGGTACTGCCCATGTCGTAGTGCTTCGTTATCCGCCTCGATTATGAAGAGCCCCAAGGGAAGGCGACCTCGCAAATCAATGGCATTACCCTTAAGGAGGGTTTCGCGAGCGTGTAGAATCCACTCCCCTAATGGCCGGGATCCTGCGTCCCAGCGATGTGGATAGTCCAGAAATTCAAACGCATCACTTGCCTCGATAAGGCCCGACCATCTTGCAGCTGTCTCCGCGTCAGAACCGTAGATAGCTTGCATTGGGTCGGCGAATACAAGCAGCCGCGACCCAGCTCTTCCGAGCGCCATGACGACGTTGTGCTGCCCCTCGCTCGCGTCCTGGTGCTCATCGCAAATCACAATTGGATATCGGCTTGCCAGCGCCTTGCTTACCGCATGGGATCCTGCCAATAAAATGGCCACCCTGCGGGCAAGTTGTTCAAAGCCGTCATCACCCTGGGCAAAGGCCCATGCACTTGCATCCGCAGGTAGATCGAGAGCTTGATGATATGCATTGGCAATCTGAACGATTAGCGAATCGATCGTGCCTATTTGCACTCGATGACCTACCCCCTTCGTTCTTACCGCAAATACACTGCAAGCAGCGTGGGTATGAGTCAAAATCAGTACTCGCTGGCCCAGGCGAGTATTGACCGCAGCCTCTTTAGCATATTCCGCTGCCTGGTACGTTTTACCGCAACCTGCGGGTGCCTCTATTACGACCAAGCGAGAATTGGATCGAAGGGCCGCAGCGACTGAAGCATCGCTCACTTGATCACCTTCCGTGATTGCCCAGCGCCAATGGCCGTCTCGACAGCGTTCAAAAACGGAAGAATATGCGGCTGAAGAGTCGGCCATGCTTCCAAAGCGTGAACCTTCTCCGCGAGTTCATTTCCGCCTTTAACTGACTTGAACCAGACCGATGCATGTCCTTTGTAAGGATTTTTGACTTGCTTATCCTCGTTCGCCAGATGTTCGGGTATCTGTCCAGTAGCAGCGGCAACGATCAAGGGAATTAGCTCTCCACCGGCGCAGTTGGCTATGACACCGAAATCAGTAGATTCAATATCCAGCCTTTCGGCTAACGTTCTGAGGCGCATCCCCGTTTTCTCTGAGCTAGGATCTTCAATAAGACGCCAAAGATTTTCCCGAGGGATCATTGGAATGATATTTTCCTCCAAACAACCCTCTGCCCATTGAAAAAGGTGATCACCCATCTGCGCCTTCAGTGCTTTCCAGCGGCCTCCGAACCGCCCCTCGTAGTCAGCAAACCCAGTGAATCTCAAACCGCCTATTGAAAGAGCTTCTAGCAAATTCAATACATTGTCGTTACCGGTAGCATCGCTAATATAGACGCCGTGATCTCTCCAGTCAGGTATGTATCGATCTAGCAGGGACGCCAAGAAACCAACCTCTGTTGCGCCCTCAGCTACGATAGTGAGTCTGGCGAGAAACGCTTCCGGATCTGTTGACTGGTGGCGTGAAATTTTGTCCCTCGGTAGGCCGCCGATCTTGCCAGCTGAGTCGATGTACCAAAGCGAGGCATGCTCTGAGGAACCGACAACCGTGGAACTGTGAGTTGTAATGAACGTCTGTCCCGGTCCCTCGATCAGGGTCTTCATGAGCTGCCTCTGGCGATACGGCTCTAAACCGCGTTCCAATTCATCTACCACAGAGATTGGATGCCCCTCTTGGAGGGAGTCGGCAATAGCTAATGCCGCTAGCCTCCGAGTTCCAGATCCCCAGCAGATCAACGGGAGAGCGATACCATTTTTATTAGAGGTCAGACCAACGAGTGCGTTAACCGAAACTCCAGCATTGCCAACAAATGCCAACCCCAGATCTACCGGTAGTGCGCGTTGTTGGAAAAGTAAATTGAGCGAGCCCAGCTTTTCTTGTGCAGGCGGCTCTAGATGGCGCTCAATCTTATCCACTGCGATCTCCTTACCTAGACGTGCTCGCAAACCAGGATCTGCGAGAAGTCTGTCGAGACCAGCACCATAAACCAGACGTAAATCACGATCACTACGGTCATCGCCAGAAAGCCTAACAATACCAATCGACCGGCGCAGTGTTACTGAAAAAGATGAGGCGCTTCCATCCGGCTGTACAATTTCATATGCCAATTCGAGCTCAGCAGTACCTCTAACTCTTACCTTATATACGGCAGGCTGGGTCGCTTGTTCATCATTCTCACGAATCAGAGGAAGAACGGCATTGTAGCCATCCCATTCCCATGGCCAAGCCATAGCTCCCTGACGATTGATTGCGCTGTTGTCGGGTAACGAAATTACTGCTTCAATGAGGAATTCAGTAGCAACATCCCTGTTCCAATAATCGGAATCGACTAGGGTATAGCTATTGGTCGAGCTCAGCAGTAGCGCTATGGCTTCAAGCAGCGTTGATTTTCCGACGTTGCCACCTCCCAGAATCACATTGACTTGAGGGCTGGGACGCCATTCTAGCTTGCTGATCCCCCTGAAATTTTCGATATTTAGGTAGTGAAAGCATGCCGTCATTAGATTCCGTCCTTTTCCCGTAATCGGGCTTCACTGCTGATTGTCCAAACAATATCAGCGTTGACTACTCTTCGGAAATAATTAAGCGAAAGAAGCTACGGCCGTATTTTTCCAATGGCCGAATCCTACGCAAATTTACCCCTACCACAGATACGAGTTCTGGCGTCATTGACGCAAGACATAGTTTTTCAGAGAGCACTGGCGCGGCCCACAACTAGCTTTATGCTTCAGACGTGGTTCGATAGCCTAACGATTTGAGCTAGAATTGCCGCAGCATTTTTTGTATTTTTTTTCCGAGCCACACGGGCATTTTTCGTTTCGACTAGGAGATTTTCCTTCGAGATTGCTCGATCGAATTTCAGTGGTATCATTTAAAATCTCATGGTGGCGCATTATGTATTGTGCAGTGGTTCGCTCCTCAGCATCCAGTGGCATGGAAGTATCAATGACTAGAATGGTTTCTGATCCAGGCGTCCTTCCCTTGGTTACAGAGCCAAAAACCACTATCTCGGTTGGTTTTTGATATTTATAAGCTGCCACATGCGCATACAAAACCATACACTCCAATCTTTCTTTCCGATAATCCTCGTAGGACGAATAGTCATCATCCCAAGGAAAGAAAAGAAAGATGTAAAGTCTTTTAGGGTTCGAAAATGATGGGACCAGCCTAGCTGAGCGAACAAATTCCGGGACTGAATTATATTTGTCAAATAGTTCTTTGGCCAGTCGCGCACGAGACGCCACATTCTCGGACGCCAAAGTTTTAATTGCGTCGGAATGCTCCACCAATGTTAGATGATGACCTTCACCCACAGTTGCGTTTACGATGGAATCAGAGAAGTTTCGCAGTATTGATGCCCAACCTTCGCCGTCTTTGCATTCGCCGTAATGCAAGTAATAGGGAACAGTTTTTCTGAATTCTCTCCAATACCATTCATGAATAGAAAATGGCCCTAGTCCTTCTCTCGGGTTCGGGATAGATCCATAGCCATTCTCCTGACGATTTTCCAAATAATAAGCAAGTAGATCTTCCTCACCGCCGGTTGAAATTAGGTTTAATTTTCTAATCGCGTGCTCTTTTGCTTTGAGGTAATGTATAAAATCAGACGGGGTTGCCAACTCGCCAAGTAAAAGGTCAATTCCTGTTTCATCCAAAACGTGCACATATGTTTTTTTCGGATTGATGTCATTGATAGTGAATGGCCGATCTAATATTTCTTTACTGTCGAGCGGGTAAACATAAGCCAGCGTTCCCGCGCTACCAGGCATAATAGAGTCAAAATAACGCTTGGCAGCGGCTCCAATATTTCTGGTCACGCAAATCAAGTGAATCTCCAAGTCTGCCCGACTCAGGTCAAAGGGAAATTTCTGTCGACAATGGCGATCAAGGTAAATCCTAGACGGGTGATTCCTAAGGAACGACTCAGCGCCATGTAATTGTTTGGCCGATTCACTGATAGCTGCTCTGTACCATCGTTTCCAAGCGACGTCGATAGGCTTGTTGTCCTGATAAACAACCTCGCCCTTGTCAGAGAAAAGTATAAGGGTGTTATCAAAATAAACCGTAAGGTCAGCAATTTCCTTTCCTCCGGACACATCCCTGTAAAGACTTGGATAGCTCCAGAGGCTAAAAAATGTCTTGGTCGCGACCTGATCTAGAATCCGCTCGCTATCATTTGCACTTATTCCTTTTATGATTGGCTCCAGCATAGCGTTCTGTCCTTAGAAATCACTCGTTGTTTTTGTCCATGCAGCGACATCACTTCGACTGAGCGTACCAGCGTTCAACATCGAACTCTATCCTGTTCAGCATGACTGCACCGCTTCATATCGCCCCAGCTGTCGGATCGAGTAGCTCGCATCTATACAGCGGATTTAATTCTAGGAACGCAGGAATTTTTGTAAGGGTTGCGCGTTTCGGGAGCAGAAGGCTTAGGTTCACTACCATCGTCAACCGCCCATCGGTGCGATCACCGGGGTAAGCCACGGTTTCTCTAGAGGCGGATAGCTGCATCCCGAATCAACTCTTTAAATGGTGGCCTTCTAGCGTGTTGTGTTGCGATTCCTTGCTCGCCGTTCCGAAGCGTCGCCCAAACGACTACCTCCGCCAGGCTCAAAGCTTCCTTCTCATACGCATGCACCGCGGGGAGCTGATTCAATTCTAATGACAACATTGAGGCAAGGAGGTCAGATTGCGAGAAGCAGATTGGTCATTGTCAATGCAAACGACTGGTCAGAAGGAATGGAAATGACTGGTCAAGTCGAATGCAAACGGGTGGTCAAGTGAATGCAATTACACACAAGGCATTCAAATCGCCGTTGATCTCGTTTCTGGTTGGGTTCTGCATGCTCGCGGCAGGGGTGACGAGCGCTGCTGGCCTATCGTTAGCCTTCGCTGGCGATTATCTCGCGGCATTCATCGACGTCCATTCGCACGTGGCAGCGCTGATTTTCCTGGTGGTCATTGCGCTCCTCAATGCCAGGGGAATCAAAGAGTCGATGTCGGCAAATATCGTCATGACGATAATCGAAGTAAGCGGGTTGTTGCTCGTAGTGGTCGCCGCTGGCTGGTACTTCAATACCGGTGCAGCTGACATGTCGCGTGCACTGCAATTCAAACCGGGAGTCAGCCCGGCATTCGCAGTGCTGGGAGCAGCCCTATTGGCGTTCTATTCGTTTGTCGGCTTTGAAACCTCTGCCAACCTGGCAGAAGAGATCCGCGATGTGCGCAGAACCTACCCCAGGGCACTGTTTGGCGCACTGCTGATCGCTGGCGTGGTTTACCTCCTGGTTGGAGTGGCCGCCGCGACTGTGTTGACCGTTGACCAATTGACGAGCTCTTCAGCACCACTGCTTGAAGTGGTGAAGCAATCCGGACTGGGCATTCCGCCTCTGCTGTTCGGTTTCATTGCACTGATTGCTGTCGCAAACGGGGCGTTGCTGACCATGATCATGGCAAGCCGACTCACTTACGGGATGGCTCGTCAGGAGCTGTTGCCTCATATCCTGTCCAGGGTGCTGCCAGAGCGCCGCACGCCATGGGTAGCGATTCTTGCCACTACCGTGATCGCAGCAGTGCTGACGCTGACAGGTTCACTGGAGATTCTGGCCCAGACAGTGGTTTTACTGCTGTTGTTTGTTTTTATCGCCACCAACCTGGCAGTGTTGATGCTGCGTAAGGATGCCGTCTCCCACGATCATTTTCAGGTGCCCAAATGGGTTCCGGTTCTCGCAATTGCCTCCTGCCTGCTGCTGATGACTCAGCAAAACTGGGAGACATGGCTGCGGGCCGGAGCCTTGTTACTCCTGGGTGCAGTTCTCTACGGCATTACCCGTATGGGTCGCAAGCGTAATCCTGAGAGGACGGCCGATCGATTCATCCGTTGAGCACGAACCTGATTTCTGTGTCCAAAACTTCAACCGCAGACCCTCTCCTGGGGAGGACAGTATGAAAGCTGTTAAAGCCGGAGTTTTGCAAATCGCTTATCTAGACATCGGTCCTGTAGAAGGGCCTCCCGTAGTCTTGCTCCACGGTTTCCCCTACGACGTGCATGCCTACGATGAGGTAGCCAGGATTCTGGCCTCAGCCGGGAAGCGATGTTTCATCCCTTATCTTCGTGGTTATGGCGCGACGAAATTTCTCAGCGAACAGACAATGCGCTCCGGAGAGCAAGCGGCAATGGGAGCCGATTTGTTGGCTTTTCTCTACGCACTGAAAATCGAGAAAGCTCTGCTTGGTGGGTATGACTGGGGTGGCCGAGCGGCGTGCATTGTCGCGGCACTATGGCCGGAACGCGTCAGCGGATTGCTCAGTTGTGGTGGCTACAGCATCCAGAATATTGCAAAAGGACAAGAGCCTTTATCCCCGGAAGCAGAGCACTTGCTGTGGTATCAATACTATTTGCACGGCAGCCGGGGTCGTGCCGGTTTGACCTCGAATAGAAAACAGTTCTGCCATTTGCTATGGAAGATGTGGTCACCACGTTGGGACTTTTCTCAGGAGGAGTTCGAGGCTACCGCCGCAGCCTTCGAGAACGATGACTTTGTCAATGTAGTAACCCATTCGTACCGTCATCGTTTCGGGTTGGTTGAAGGTGATCCGGCGTATCAAGGCATAGAGTCTCGGCTGGCCACGCAACCAGAAATCGCCGTGCCTTCACTGGTGCTTGAGGGCGGTGCCGATGCTGTCGACCCGCCTGCTGAGGTTGACCCATTCGCGCACTATTTTATCGGGCCTTATCGCCGGGAAGTTCTGCAGGGGGTAGGGCACAACGTCCCCCAAGAGGCACCGGAGAAATTTGCGGAAGGGATCTTGAGCCTCGATGCTTGACGCCGCGCGAATTGCACAACGATATCCGCATGGCGCCAGGGTTCAGAAACGTGTGCTGGCGTTTACCGTTACCAGAAAGAGGTGAGCCATGAGCAAAAACATCAATGCCGTGGACTTGAACATTCATTTGGTTAAAGACGATGAACAGGCGTTGTTTAAATGGTTGATAGCCAGTTTTTTGATGGGCAAACGAATCCGCTCGGGGATTGCTGCTGATACCTACAAGGTCATCGTCGATAAACATCAGCGGGATACGCCGAGAAAACTTGCCGCATGCGCCCATGGAGCGCTTGTGAACATGCTGGGCGAGGGCGGTTATGCTCGCTATGACCAATCCACCGCTGAGCGATTGCTAAAGCTAAGTAAGAAATTGAACGAAGAATACGGCGGCAAGATCATGAATATTCGTGAAGCCAGCGAAGACAGGGCGGATTTTGAAAAGCGGCTGGCAGAGTTCGAAGGCATTGGCCCCAAGACCGTCGAAATTTTCCTGCGCGATGCTCGGGAAGTACTTTTTTGAGCGACGCGCAGGTGTATGTGGGATGCGCAGGCTGGAAAGTCGGGCGTGAATACTTACCACAATTCGTGGGGCAGGGGAGCCATCTTGAGCGTTATGCCCAAAAACTCCACGCAGTCGAACTTAACAGCAGCTTCTATCGTGCCCATCGACCGGCAACCTATAGAAAATGGGCATCTTTGGTGAGTTCGCAGTTTCGCTTTTCGGTAAAGATTCCCAGATCGATCACCCATGAAGCCCGTCTGCAGAACTGCGCTGATCAGCTCGACACTTTTCTTTCCGAGTGCTGCGAGCTGGGTGATCGTTTAGGGTGCTTACTGGTTCAACTACCGCCTTCTTTGGAGTTTAGTTCTCAAGTAGCTGGCCGCTTCTTTGAAACCCTCAGGGCTAGATATTCCGGTTATGTCGTCATAGAGCCGCGCCATGCTTCCTGGGTCGATGCTCAGGCTTTGTTGATTGAACATCACATCGCTCAAGCTGCGGTCGACCCGTCGCGCTTTGGCAACGACACCGTACCCAGCGGTTGGACAGGCCTGCGTTATTGGCGCTTTCACGGCTCGCCGAGTATCTATTACAGCGAATATGAGCAGGATTGGCTGGTGGCCAGAGCACGGGAAATTCTGCAAGCCAAAGGCGACGATTCGCCGATCTTGTGCGTTTTCGATAATACGGCGCGAGACGCTGCGCTGGGTAATGCGTTAACCATGCAGCGTCTGTTGAGTGCCGAGTCCAGATGATGATGGTTACCGCATCGGGATGGTCGAACAGGAGCTCGGAGTCAGGTTCGCAGAACGTGACTCGGGGTGTTGATCGTCGAGCTGGCATCACAAGCCCGTCTACAGGAAAACAGATGAAAAACTTGAAGGGTGTGGCTGGGGGCATTGGCGGATGCTTTCTACGAGTTTCGCGAATGCGTCAATCGAGTTCGCTGGTGGAACCAGACAACAGCTGAGGCTCTGCGAAAAGAGCCATGATTTAACATAATATACATTATGCGTACCTCTATATAAATCAACGGCTTACGTCATTCTCGTAATTATTGTAGTTGTCGGAACCCTTTAAAAAAGAGAATTATCCTTTAAAAATGAGAAACCTAGTAAAATCAACTTGTTACCGCCGGTAGTCCTTCCCTGTTTGGCCAAAAAAAGCTAGTTCGAATCTTTCTGTTCTTTAAAAAAGAGAATCTGAGGTCAGTTCATTCTCTTTTTTAAAAATTTTCTCCTTTATTAATGATAATCGGCTGCCGTGTCGTCCCAAGCACTCGTTGCGGGCTGCTATGAGAACCGCGGAGGCGTTCTTCACGCTTGCTGCTCAGCGACAGTTGTGCTGGTTTGGAGAAAATTCTACCTGCCGTTTAACGCTGCTTCGATCCATCAATTCTGGTCGTAGCGCTTTTGGTTGCTAACCGCGGTCTAGGGGCTGTGACTTTGAACTGTAGACGACAACTCCCATCCAGCCCGCGCTCCGCTTGAGGTCCATGGTTCTCGATGCCGAGTACTTTCGCAAGGGTTAGGCTCTAGATCGAACTGTAAAGGCATCACTTGCTGGCGCGCTTGCCATGACTCATAGTCGTTGACCCGCTAGCTTGCTGGTCCACATTATTGATTTTTCTTTAACGTACGACACTGCTGTTCCTGGCTTTCCTATCGCTCGCTTTTCATTTTCTCTGGTCAAAGGCTCCCCATAGGGGCGTTCGCGCAGCTTAACGGCTTTGCAATATCCGATAATATCCAGACCCGGATATTGCACATAAGAGCACATTGCGTCATATTTGAGGTTTTCGGACCCGCCGCTCCATGTCCAACCTACCGCAGCCGCTGTTCGACACCTTTCAGAATTTTCATCATCTCAACTTCCAGGCCATAAGTGAGGAGCTGCCCGTAGTTCATACCTACCTGAGCAGCTTTCCGGAGAATCTGGACGTTGTAGAGGGTTACAAAGCTGCTCGTGGTTTCCTTAAGTCTTACTCGGGCAACGCATCGACCTTCAATTCCTATCGAACCCATGTCGAGCGTTTGTTGCTCTGGTCCATGCTGATTGCACAAAAGCCTCTCCTAAAGCTTCGTCGACGTGACGCTGAGGCCTTTATGGAGTTCTGTTTGCGCCCGCCGGGCAGCTGGGTCGGCCCAGTGATCAAATCCCGCTTTGTCCGGCTGGGCGGTCGTAAACAATCGGCGAGTGATAGTTATATTGTCAATCCTGATTGGCGCCCCTTCAGTCTCACGATGTCCAAACGTGACCGTCAGTTAGGAACCGGTTCGGCAGCGCCTAAAGCGCCATACGCTCTTGCTCAAGGCTCTGTGGCCCAGATATTTGCCGTGTGCGGCAGCTTCTTTCAGCATGCGATTGACGAAGGCTTTACAGAGGTAAATCCGTTTCGTGCAGTGAAGCAGAAATCGGTTTACAAGCAGCGTAATACTTTAGATGTTGCAGGAAGATCCTTGACCCAGCTGCAGTGGAGTTATGTGCTTGAAACCGCTGAGCTGATGGCAGATGAGGACTCCACTCATGAGAGGACGCTGTTCATCTTGAGCACGCTGTTCTCTATGTACTTGCGGGTTTCGGACTTAGTAGGCCGTGTTAATTGGGCGCCAACCATGGGTGACTTTCGAAAGGACACCATGGGTAACTGGTGGTTTTATGTGGTTGGCAAAGGCAATAAATCCTCCAAAATCAGTGTGCGAGATGAGTATATACATACCTATCTGGTACGCTATCGAACATATCTAGGCCTCACTCCCCTACCCTCACCTCACGAAAAGCAACCTTTATTATCTACGCTGAAGGGCCGCGGTGGCTTGTCAGACCGTCATCTTCGGCTGCTACTGCAGGAAGTATTTGACCGGGCTCTGACTCGAATGGCTACGGAGAGCTGGAGTGAAGATGAACTCGACAACCTGCGTTCGGCTTCGTTGCACTGGTTGCGTCACACCGCAGCCACCTTTGACGCTCCCTTTCGGGACATGAAAGATTTACAGGCAGATTTGCGGCACAATAGCCTGAGTACCACTCAAAATACTTACTACAACTCGCTGGATGATCAGCGAGCGTATTCGGTTAAAAACTTGAAAATCCGATCGTAAGTTTTGCCGCCGACGTTTCAGGAGGTCGAGGCTGTATCGTCTACTCATCTGGGAAGCGCCTCAGCATTCAACGTCCGAGGCTGGATGGTTTCTGCCTTAACTCTGTCATCCTTCCTGAGTTGATATACCAGAAGCACAATCGACCAGAATTAGCCTTTCGCGATCACTTGCCGCCCAGCTTACGCCGTCGTCGTCATCCAAAGCCAACCACCTTTTGAGCCGCCCCCTTGAAGCGTAACGCTAAATTTGGCTATGACGACTCGTTTATCCCACCAGACTTGATCTGCCCAGGTTCTTTCCATAGAACTGCGCCACGTAGACCCAATCACCCGAGCTTGCAACGATCGGGGAAGACGCTTCTTGGCCTGCGAGAAACCTAACATCCTTACCCAACCGGTGCTCAACACTAGCTGAGGCGTGGGATGCTAATCTAGCTCTGCTTCCAGAATTGGAGCCCACATGAGTAGATCACCGGAACCCCGTAACTGCGGGCCGTCTCGCGTCAGGTAAACCTCATCCGGATGAAGCACCCCGTCAAAGTCCAAGAACAAAATCATTGGTATCTCGACAAGCTTTATAAAGCTATTAACCTGAGCCAGTGGACCTTAAAGGATGACTGCCACTCGTTTGCAATGGACGATGAATCGACTCTAAAGTCGAGAATAGACTGCTCGCTCTACACCCCACTCGTCCTCATGTTCGAGAGCCAAGCCTCGGTAAACTCGCCCTCCCTCAACCTTACAGCGGGGTATAGACCATCCAAAAGCGTTGACTAGGTCAGTCATTTACAGCAGCAGCTCCATTTTCCATTGTCCTGATTCATTCATGTCCCCAGGAGTCACGTAGTCGACCGCATCGACTTTCAGGAACGCATTTTGCTGGTCGAGCAGCCGCTTAAGTCCTTCAGCGGTAGGGATAATCAAAGCCTCATACCTAAAATGATCATTCCTCCATATCTGGACGCTTACATAAAACCAAGGCAGGAGTACTGGACACCATGCACCCCCGCTGTTCAAAAGGTTGGGGATACGCCGCTCATCGGTGAAAAATGGCTTCTCACTGTGCATTTTTGATCCTCCTTTGGCGTCATGAACAATATATGTTGTAGTCATATATTGTTCAATACTGCTTTATCGTTCCTTTTGTGAGAGCACAAATGGAACTGAGATCTGCGTTCGCAGCCACACTTAGAAGCTTACGTGCCCTTCGGGCACTCACTCAGGAAGATTTCTCTGAGATCAGTAGCCGAACAAATGTCAGCTTGCTTGAGCGAGGTCGGACGATTCCCACGCTGGAAAAGCTCGAACAGCTCTGCTCGGTCCTTGAGGTCCATCCAATTACCTTTGTCACAGCATGCTACTCATGCAAAGAAGGGCTTTCGAGGGCTGAGCTGTTGCGCCGCGTAAATGAGGAGCTTGGATCTGTGCCGGGGTTCGTTGTAGATCCAATGAATGAAGGTGGCTTAGCCCACGCCTTAGACACATGACTTCCCCGCGCGTGAAACAATAATAGTAGCGCACCCGGACAGAGCTTGATCACTCGAAGAATAGTGATTTATACCTTTGTATACTTGGATATAGGGAAGTTTGCTATACATCCCTATATTCCAAAAAATGAGTTCAAAGACGCTGAAGGAAGCAGCTCTTCGGCCTGCTGGTCGTAGAAATCAATCATTAACCCGGGGACTAGCGACACTCAGACGAATCGGATTCAGCCTATTTCAACGGCATCATGAAGGAATCGCTTGCTGCAGGAAATGGCAATTGATACGCCACAAATTAACTGATCTAGACACCAAGAATGGTAAGCAGTATTGGCGCCAGCAGCATTTGGTCGAACTCTATCCTGCCAACTTTACGCCATCTTCAGCATGCATATTCACCAGACTAACCGTTCATGTTGTTCAGCCAGGTCAAATCGCCAGTTTTGTGCTTTTCTCCATACCGCACTGAACCCTAAGAAATGACCAATCCTGAAGGCTAGCGCCGCGCACATGCTGCCAATCCGAAATATGGACGGCTACCAGTCTTCTGTGGAGGAGCAAAAAACGGGACCAAGTACACCTATCCCTAATTTTTCAGCTTGCTCTTCAATCCTCCCAGCCTGCAGTACATCGCGCTTAGCTGGGAAGTGGCGTAACACGAATTCTGCTCTTTTTCTGACCCGCTCAGGTACCTCTGGGTCCCGTACAAGCTCCTCTAAAAACTCATGAGCTTGGGCGACCGACCTGGTTCTTTCAAATGGCATCGTCATTTCAGCCTCCACGCAAAAAGGTAACAAACCAAGCTATGAGCTCTGGCCGCTATTTCTACCCACCCAATCGAGTAGCTACCACTATGACTCGATTCACGAGACTGAGAATCACTTATTGAGTAGTGAGGTGGGTGTCCGCTACCCATCAGTGACGAAGGACATCGCCATCTGCCAAGGTGCAGTGGAGGGGTATTTTACCCACTGACGGCAAATAGATTCATGAGGGACGAGTGGTGTTTCGTCAGCCACTTCCATTCAGATGCCGTCTGGGTCGCAATTCGTGATGCCTCTCAGTGATGTTAGGGGCTGCTGCAGAGACGTGATGCCCCTTCTGCTACGGGGTTCCGTACGACCAGCTTTAGGTCTCGGCTAGGTCAAACCACTCCCAGATTTCCTCTAAGTTTAATTTGCACCGGCGCCAACCTGATCGCGGCTTTCTAGGTATGTCACAGTGAAGCCGACGACCGCCTTGGTAGTTGCGTCAATGGCAAGGATAAGTACGGGAATGCACGGTTTCACCGGATTATTGATCTCACTCCCGTTCAACAAGACACTTTCACCGGTCAGCTTTTTCATCTCATCACCTATCCACTGGGCAATTTTTATGATGGTAGCCTATCACTCTGGCCTCTGCTTGCCGCGTGTCTGTTAAATTGGGTGCTTTGCTTACCCATATTTTGATATCCATGGCGGTTCGCTCCGTGATGGCCAACCATCCGGGAGAGCTACTTGCAGCAGGTTCGAGCATGCTTATCTGTGGCTTGTTAAGGGTTAGGTTGAGTGCTTGCTCTCTCCCTCCCCGTATCTAAATACTCGACTTTTACGGTAGTCGGATATTCGCGTTTGGTCATGAGATGCTCGAATCGCCTAGACGAGATGAGAGAAGCACTACTTCCAGTGCTGAGTACTCCGACACCCATGGGTATTGACCTCGACCTCCTGGGGCATTTGGCCGCCGAAGAGTTGCTGGATGAGCAAGCCCAAATTAAAACTAAACCCTATGCCGCCGGTGCGATGTATCAGCTAGCTACGTGCATAGATCGTGTATTGTTGCCCGAATCGGGACCCTTTTGAAGGGCGGTCGTATAGCAGAGCGGTTGCCCAAGCTGCCTTACGAACGACCGCTGTGGACCTATGGGAGATTTGAGCACCCCGAAGACGACGCCGCACGGCGCAGATGTGCCTGGCGAGTGTATGCTGGCCATCGAGTAATATTAAGAGTGGGGCATCGATGAAAATCACTGGACGAGTCGAGACCGAGGTCGTGACCGACGTAAAGTGTGACATTTGTAGACGCTCGACCCGTGTGGACGTCGGCGGGCTTCAGTTCGCCACTCTAAAAGCAAAATGGGGGTTTGGCACCAACCATGACGGCGAGCGCTATGAATTTCACTTATGCGAGGGATGCTTTTTCGGCACGATAGCTTACTTCAAGCAAGAAAGGCGAATACAGGATGTATTGGACGAAACCGACCAAACGGCTTCCACTAATGATTTTGGCTTAGTCGTCAGAGATGACTTTTTTGGTGATTCAGGAAACGACGGGTAGGCCTCAGAAGCTGACCATTACAGCCAGCCGTAGATGGTGATTCGAAATTTAACATTATCCACTCTGGCAGAAGGCGACTGGATGAGTCCCCGTCGCCGGTGCCCGCTCACACTTCAGTCTGCTCAGCCATCTCAAGCGCGTCGTCCAGTTCGATGCCAAGATATCTGACAGTGCTTTCTAGCTTGGTATGACCGAGCAGTAACTGCACTACACTGCTCTGATGTTTTTCGTTCTTCGATAGATTAGTGAGGGCTTTGTCCGACGCATCGTATGTGTGCCATATGGCACGGGGTCGAGGCCGATGCAGGTTTCCCAAGCTTTCACTATGCGTGAGTATTGGCGCGTGGATAGGTGCTCGGAAGTTTTCAGCCGACTTGGAAACAACAAGTCCCCATTTCAGAGTCGAGCCTGTTGTACCCCGTTGTCCACACCGAGTCGCGTCTGCACAGTGATCTCGAATTGGACGGGCGGTTTTGTCTTCTGATGCATCACCATTGCCCTAGCTGCAAGGTGATTTCCATGCGCGACATCACGAACACTCTGCTTCGTCAGATCGCATGCACGAAGCTTGCTGTAGATTGCTAAATCGAAAAGGGCTAAATCCCTCACATTTTGCGCAAACACAAGCCTGATTCTGATGCACTAGAGGTCACGCAAGCGGAGCGGGGATTTTTGCCCAACCAATTTGCCTTTATTCCAAGCTTGGTGCGGAGAGATGCTTGATGCGTTCATGTCATAGCCTTCATTTTAGGACGCATTAGGACGGCCTTTACCAAGACTGGTCTCAGTCGGCCGATTCCCTTGAAAAAGTCGGTTATCCAAAACTGCTTGGCCATTGCCTAGTGAGAACGCCATTTTTTCACGCTGCTGCGTGAAATTTGCATCTGGGAACCTCTGCCAAAAGTAAAGATTTCAATCTCGGACGCGTACTTTTCTGCTGTGGAAACCATGATCGACTGTTTTCAACAGAATCGGTCGGTAGCTGCCTTTCGTGACAGATGACTTTCGGCCAAAAGCGTTCATCCGAGGCTGGTCCGTCCATTGTTTAAAGCTCATTTAAAAGAATTTAGACGCCAGGTTAATCCCCATTCCTTTCGAGCAATCGGGCAACGGCCTCCATTCTTTTTGAGCAGACGTCATAGCCTTTACCTTTTGGATTTGCATGCACTAACAAACCATCTACTAGACGCCTGTGTTGAACGTTGTGAGCCGAATCGCACCCACTACATTTCTATATCGGGTTTGTGGGAATGTCTTGGAATAGGTGTTTCTGAGACTGACTAGCCAACTTAACTTTTCCTGTACGCAGGCACCAATCAATAAGCGTTGCAAAACTAAGCTATGTCTACGATGCTCGGCGCCTCGTGGTAGCAGCATCGCTGACGGTTTGGGTGAATGTTGGCAGTCCTTCAAGCAGCGCAGCGCAACGCTGCATGTCACGAGGCACAGCTAAAAGCCCATTTCCCTCCAGACCACAACAAGCGCCGAGCGTACAAACCCCTGGGCCGGTGATTGCCACTGGCCGTTGATCTGGACATGGCCGCGCCAGCTTTGTTGTTGCGCGCACTGCGGGGGGGGCTGATCGCTATGCAGGCTGACGCGATACACCGCACGCTCGGGTATCAGCTTGCCGCGCTTGTCTCGGGTCAGCACCGAGCCGCCCGCTGCGCTGGACAACACGCCGTTGGTCAGTTGTCGGGTGGCGTCCTGCTCGATGGCGACCACCTGCAAGGGCATGTTCAGGCTGCTGTCGCCGTCGGCGTAGAAACGGGCTTCGTCACCGACCTTGATGCGCCGCACGTCGTCTTCATCCAGATAGGTTTCCACTCGCCAGTCAGCGGGATCGACCAGAGTCGCCAGCCGCTCATGATTACTGACCCACACGCCGGGCTTGAGGCCCGGCTCGATGTTTTGCAGCACACCGCTGAACGGTGCGCGGGGTGCATAGAACGCCAGCTCTGCCTGGACGCTGGCCAAGTCGGCGCGGGCGGCTATTTCCTGTTGTTGCAGCACCTGCATGTTCTGCCGTTGCTCGGCGTCAATGCCGGTGTTCTCGGCCTGATGGCGCACGCTATCGAGCCTGACCTGCGCCCGCCGCCAGCGCAGTTGCAGGTCGGGCGAGGCCATTTCCAGCAGAATTTCCCCGGCCTTGACCGGCTCGCCGTTGGCCCAGGGCAGGCGCGCAATCTGCGCCCCGGCGGGGGCATACACCGGGTAGCTCTGGGTTGGGCGCAATATGCCGGAGGCACCAACCCGAGTCGGCCAGGGCAAGACCAGCAGCAACATCAGGCTCAACAGGATCAGCGCCGGGCGCCATAGACGCGCGCGGCTGCGTTGCCCGGCCAGCAGTTGTGGCCAGTCTTTCATTTCCTTGTACAAAGGCATCAGTACGAACCAGCCGATTTCCACGACGAACAGCAGGATGCCGACCGCCTTGATGAAGAAGTGATAGACCAGTGCGGCAATCCCCAGAAACAACACCAGCCGATAGATCCAGGTGGCGTAGGCAAACAGGATCAGGCCCACCGTCATTTTTCGCGAAAAATACTCCGGCGGCTCAAGGCCCAGCCCGAACAGGCGCTCGCGCATGTCCCAGCGGGCCAGGGCAAAGGAACGGGCGTGCAGGTTGGGCATGTCCAGCCAGTCCGAGAGCAGGAAGTAGCCGTCAAAGCGCATGAACGGACTGCTGTTGATGGCCAGCGTGGCAATCCAGGTGGTGGTCGCCAGCATGAAGGCGATCGACTTGGGCAAGCCTTCAGGCAGCAGCACCCAGGCCAGGGTCGCCCAGACGGCCACCACCAGTTCGGTCAATACCCCGGCGGCGGCGACCTTGAACCGTTGCTGGCGCTGGTTCAGTTTCCACACTTCATTGGTGTCGGTGTAGGCCATGGGGAACATCACCAGAAACGCGACGCCCATGGTCGGCACCCGACATCCGAACCGCTTGGCAGTGAAGGCATGCCCCAGTTCATGCAGGGTCTTGATCGCAACCAGCGCCACGCCATAACCGAGCGCCCCCTGCCAGGAAAAGGTGTCCATCAGGGTCGAAGTAAACCGGGTCCAGTCACGTTCCACCAGCACCAGCCCAATCACTAATACCAGCAGGGTCAGCCAGGCAAACCCTTGGCTATACAACGGCGCTACCAAACCGACACGGCGTTGCAGCCAGCCATCGGGGCGAACCAGTGGCACCCGGAAAAAGAGGTAGTTGTGCAGCAGATTGTTGAGCCAGGTGCCGCGTCGGCGACGCACGCTTTCAGCCATCAGCCGCGCGCTGTCGGGCGGGTTGCGCAGCAGCTGGTTCTCAAGCAGGAATCTGACCATGGCCAGCACATCCTCGACTTCGGGATGCAGGGTGGTATGGCGCGGGATGTCTTCGGCGATGGCGGCGGGCCGCACCAGTTGCCAGCGGCTGATGATTTCAAAGCTCAGCCAGTCGATCCGGAAAAACGCGTTGCGCACCGGATCATGCAGGGTCCAGCTGGGTTGCCCGTCGCTCAGGGCCGGGCCGGGAAACAACTCCAACTCTTCGCGCAGCGGCGGCAGAGCCTCCAGCGGCGCAGGCTGGAGCATGAGGGTCGGGGCTACCTGAGGCACCACACTGTCCATATCAGTGACCGATCATCTGCCGTACCGCCGCCAGCGGCCGACGCAAGATCCAGTACGCCAGGGAGACCTGTTCGCCACTGAGCTTGACCGTGCCCTTGAGGCCGACCCGCTGATCGGTAGTGGTCTCAAGGCTGGCGCGCATCCGGTAGGCGTAGCTGCCATCGGGCTGCTGCTCGGCGTCATGGGCGATGTAACGCAAACGCGCCGCCACCGGGGAAAACGGATTGGCATTGAGGTACAGCCGCACGGCGGCGCCCTCCTCCAACGGAATGGCATCGCCCACTGCCAGCCAAGCCTGGATTTCCACGTCCTCGGGCATGGCGATGCGCATGATCCGTTCGCCCGTGGTTACCGGCTTGCCGATCCACTCGCTGGGGTCATCAAACAGCGCAATGCCATCCTGGGGCGAAACCACGCGGGAACGCTGCAACTGACCTTGCAGGTAATCGGCTTCGGCGCGGCGCTCTTCGATGCGCCCGGCAATGATTGCCAGCTGCGCCTTGGACTTGTTGTCGTAGACCGCCATCTGCGCCATCTGCCGGTACTCGGCTTCGGCAGTGGTCAGCGCCTGGCGGGCCACATCGAGTTTGCTTTGCAAAGGCGCGTCATCGAAGCTGAACAGCGCCTGCCCGGCCTTGACCTGCTGATTGGGCTCCACGGCAAAGCTGCCCAGCACGCCGTCCAGCGGCGCCCGGATCATGGCCGGATGGGCAGGCACCAATTCGCCGGGAGCCAGCACGGTCAGTTCCACCGGCAGGCAGAGCAGCGCACCCAGCATCGCCAGGCCAATGACCAGGCGTCCCGGTCTGCGTCGCAACTGGCCGGGCACGCGCGCCAGGCGACGCCGCCAGGTCAACGGCTCGGCATGCAGACGCAAGGTGTAGCAATGCTGCAAGACATCGCGCCACTCATCAAGCAAGGCGATTTCATGATCAGGCCAGGGTGTATCGCGAACCAGCAGCAAGGCCCCGGCCATGGCGGTTCCAGGCCGACCCTGAATCTTCATCGGTAACCACAGCAGATAGGCCGGCAGCCATTCGCTCCACTGGGTGGCCAGTTGCGGCGGCAGATCCTGTGCAGTCACGCTACCACTCGGCCGCTGCTGGCCGTGCAGGGTGCGGCACACCTGCGTCAGCCACTGCACGTAGGGCGCATTGGCTTCCAGTTGCACCACCCCGGACAGCGCTTGCACACCGCCCTCCTCCAGCCACAACGCGCCCTGGCGATACGGCGCCAGGGCATGGCTTTCATTGACCGCCAGAAATCCCAGCTCCACGCTGTCAACCGCGTGCCGTGCCTGATGGGACAGTTGGGTCAGGGTGCTCAGCGCCGTCGCGGATACACCTCGATTTACCGAAGACAGATCGGTCATGTACGTCCGCTGACCCAAAGCGCGGTACGGCTGGCTGCCGTGCGCAGTTGCTCAGTCAGACCACTGCGCCCCTGATGGACTTCGGCACGGGTCGGCTCTGATTGGGCTTTGATGCGGAACGTCACTTCAGCCATCTGACCGTTGCTGTCCCGGGCAATCACCTTGATCACCAGTTCGCCCTTGAAGCCAGGCGGTGGCGTGCCTTCAAAGTCGCCGGTGCTGCTGTTGAACGTCAGCCAGGCTGGCAGCGCCCGGCCATCGGCCAGGGTCGCCTTGAGCACGATGCCCGGCTGCGGATCGCTGTGGCCGAAGGCATCGGACGGCACGCTGAATGACCAGGTGTCGCCCAACGACATCTGCACGTCCTGCATGCCGTTCAGTACCGTCAGGCCCGTGCGTCCTGCCGGGGCCATGGCCACCGAAAAGATCCCCGGACCGCCGTCGGTCAGGGTGCGCCGGAACTCACTGAACGGGGTTGGCGACAAGGCGCTGAAGCGCTCGTTGACCGGACTGTAACTGCCTGTCGAGGAATTGAAAGCGCCACCCGTGACCAGCGGTGTAAAGCCCGTGGTGGATATCACGTTATTGCTGGAGGCGTTCGCGATCCTGAGGGATGAAGACTCGCTGATCATTTGGTTGGCGCTCCAGTTCGGCAGCGACACTGTTTCGACCACGCTGTTGCTGATCGACTGCAAGGACACCTGCTGAACGGCAGTGATCGGCTGCTGCGCTGGCGGCGTGTTCGGGACTTGCGGATCCGGGATCTGCACGGGCGTGACCACCGTCGGCACTTCGGGAGTTACCGGGGTGATTGGCGTGGTCGGGGTCACCGGCGGGACCGGAACAGGCGTGGTCACTACGGGAGGCGTTGGTGTAACCGGGTCCGTCGGTGTGGTTGGCGTAGTTGGTGTCGTAACCGGCGGCGTCACCACTGGCGGAGTAGGCGTACCTCCACCGCCGCCGCCTGCAACCGGCGCGGCCACCACGTTCAGGGCAAAGGTGTTGCTGACCGAGGCGGCTGGCAGATCCGTGGCGGTCACCACAATGCCCAGGTTAACCACCGCCGAAGAGGTGCCGCTGAAGGTGCGGGTCGCGCCGTTGAAGGTCAGCCAGGCAGGTAACGGCGCGCCACCGGCCAGGGTGGCCGTGTAGGTCAGCGTGTCACCGGCATCCACATCGGCGAAGGTGCCCACCGGCATCACGAACAGCAGCGGCGTATCGACAGTCACTTGCTGGGTGGTCAGCGCAGTTGCCACACTCGGCGCATCGTTGGCACCGTGAATGGTCACCGTCAGGGTCGAGATGCTGGTGGCTGCGGTATTGTCCGCCATGGTGTAGGTGAATGTCTCGGTCAGGGTATCGGCGTTGGTGCGCAGAGCCTGTACCGCTGCGTTGTTGTTATTGACCGTGTAGCTATAAGTGCCGTCGGCATTGAGGGTCAGGCTGCCATAGGTGCCTGCCCGTGCCGCGCCCAGCGTGCCGCCGGCAATGGCCGTGACCGTCTTGGTGTTGCTGCTCGCATCGTTGGCGAGCACGTTACCGACCGGGTTGGCCCCGGCCGTGGCGTTGGCGACCCCGCTCGCCTCGGTGGCACTGGCGGTATCGGCCACGGCAACCGGTGCGAAATAAGTGCTGACCGTGATGGCGAACGTCTCGGTCAGCGTATTGCCACCGCCGTCGGTGGTACGGATACGCACCGAATAAATACCGTTGCCCAGGGCCGCCGGGTCATTGACCGTCAAGTTGGTGCCGTTCACGATCGTGAACGCCGCGTTATTGGTGTCACCCGCACCGGAGACCAAAGCGTAGGTGAAGGCTTCACCCACACTGGCGTCGGTAGTGGACAAGACGCCAACCAAAGCGTTGGCGCCACTGGCGGTCTGCACGCTGGAGTTGCTCAGGCTCAGCAGCGTCGGCGCATTGGCGTTGATCGAGTCACCAGGCTGACTGATCGGGATGGTAAAGGCGATATTGCGATTGCCAGCCGGGTCGCTCAGTACCAGGCTGACCGGCACATCACTGCTGGCATCCACGTCGGCGCCCCCACCCGTCACGGTGAACGTCGCGGCGTAGGTCGTGCTGTTGATGCGCGTCAGACTCCCCAGGGTGTATCCGCCGACGGTGCCGCTGACCAGGGTCAGAGGTGAACCACCATCATCGCCGACAGTGATCGTCACCATCTGAATATCGCCCACCTTGAGCGGCGTATTGGGAAGATTGACCACCGTGACGACAGGCGCCGTGCGGTCCAGGGTGTAGGCCGATCCTGCAGTATACCCGCTGGCAATGGCCGTCTGGCTGCCACTGACGATACCCGTGCCGGTGCCATTGAGATCCAGGCGCAGGGTGCCATCGCCGGACAGCGTATCCACCGTGACCTGATAACTGGTGCCCGAACCCGAGACAGCCGAGACAACGCCAACGGCACCGGAGGTACCGGTCACCACGAAATCGCTGATATCCACGTTGGTGACCGGCACGTTGAAGGTGACGTTATAGGTCACGGAGGTGGCCGAGGCCGCTACCAGCGTGGCGCCCCCCAGGGTAATGCTGTTCACTTGCGGCACGACCCCCACCACCGCAGCCGAAGCCGCGCTGACCAGGGTTTCCAGCGTGCCGCCCTGATCGGTGAAGCTCACCTTGTCACGCACGTACTGGCCAACCTGGGCCGCCGCCAGGGTATAGGTGGACGCGGTCGCACCCGTGATATCGGTCCAGCCCGTGGTGCCGTCAGCCGACACCTGCCATTGATGGTTGAGCGTCACACCGACCATGCCATCGACATCGACAATACTCGAGGTGCTGGCGCTCAGCGCCTGGCCTTCGGTAGTGGTTCCCGACAGCGTCGGTATACCTGTTGGTGCATCGTTGACGGAGGTAATGATGATGGTGAACGTCTGGGTGGAGCTGTCCACGCCGCCATTGGCTGTGCCGCCGCTGTCTCGCAGGGTAACGCTCACGGTGGCCGTTCCGTTGGCATTGGCCGCCGGGGTAAAGGTCAGGTTGCCGCTGGCGTCGATGCTCGGCAAGACGCTGAACAACGCGCCACCCGAGGTCACGGAGACAGTGAAGGTCAGTCCCTGCGAGGATTCGTTGGCCGGCCCCTTGACCACGTTGGATACCCAACCGGCCAGGGTTTGCGCACCGGCGTCTTCAAGCACTGTCGGATCAGTGCCTTTGACAAAGGTCGGCGCATCGTTGACCGAGGAGACGATGATGCCCACGGTGTTGGTGTTGGCTGAAACCGCAGTGGTACCGCCGCGTGTCGCGCTGGTGTCCAGCGTTACCGGGGTCTGGGTCGCAGCGGTAATGCTGTAGCCGCCGACATAGGTGTTATCCACCGCGCGCACGGTCAGGCCCGGGGGCGTGCCGTTGTAGTCGGCCACCGGCACGAAACGCACCAACGTACTGGCTGACAGCACCAGGGATGCGGCATCACTGACCGTGCCAATCGCGTACCAGTTGGTGCCGCCGTTGCTGGAGTACTGCCACACGCCTTCGGTGGTCGCGTTGGCAGTGTTGGCGATGATCGCCAGGCCGCCCAGTGACGCGCCGGCATCGACATCAGCAAAACTCAAACCGGTCAACGCGCTGATGGCCGTGCCGGTCGGTGCAGTGGTGTCTTCCAGAATGGTCGGCAGCGTCAGGTTGCCCACCCCGGTCGGGGCGTCATTGACCGCATTGATGGTGATGGTGAAGGTCTGGGTGGCGCTGGTGTCGGCACCGCCGCCATTGTCGTGGATCGCGACAGTCACGGTGGTCGTGCCGTTGGCATTGGCGGCCGGGGTAAAGGTCAGGTTGCCGCTGGCGTCGATGCTCGGCTGGGTGCTGAACAGGGCGTTGTTGTCATTGGTGACGATGAAGTTCAGGGCTTGCCCCGACTCGTTGGCTGCGCCCTTGTTCAGTGCGGTGGCCCAGTTCGAGAAGGTTTGTCCGTTGGCATCTTCCTGCACCGTCTGGTCGGCACCTTTGGTAAAGGACGGCGTGTCGTTGACTGCCGTGACACTGGTACTGAGGGTGTTGATGGTACTGGAAACCGCCGTTGCCCCGCCACGGGTCGTGGTGTTCGAGGTGACCCGGGTTTCGCTGCCCGTCGCCACGCTGTAGCCGCTGGTGTTGGTGCTGTCTACCACGCGGATGCTCAGGGCGGGCGGCGTGCCGTTGTAATCGCCCACCGGTACAAAACGCACGATGGCGCTGGGCAACAGCATCAGCGATGCGGCATCGCTCACGGCACCGATGGCGTACCAGTTGGTGCCGTTGGTGGAGTACTGCCACACGCCTTCGGTCGTGGCGTTAGCGGTGTTGGCGATGACCGCGATACCGCCAATGGCCGCACCCACATCCGGGTCACTGAACAGGTAGCTGCCCAGCGAGGAAATGGCCGAGCCATTGATGGACGTTGCCACCGTGTCTTCGGTGGTGGCGGTCAGGGTCAGGTTGCCGACGCTTGTGGGCGCGTCGTTGATCGAGGTGGAGACCACCGTCGTCGTATTGTTGGTAGCGCTTTGTGTGCCATCGTTGAGCGTGACGGTAAAGGTGGTGGTGTCGGTGCTGCCTACGGCAACCCGGTTGGCCGCGGGTTGATACACCAGAGCCTTGAGCGCTGTGGTGAGGTCCGCAACGCTGGCCGACGCGTGGGTGTAGGTGAGGCCACCATTACTGGTACTGAAGCCTGCGGCGGTCAAGGATGCCGAGGTGAAAGTGCCCTTGGCGGCAGTATCCAGGGCAATGGTAACGGTGGAGTTGGAGCCCGTCAGCACAATGTTTGCAAACGGGTGCACGGTCGAGGCCGCGCCTACGTTGTCGTTAACCGCCACGCCGGTCGAGGTGCCCGCGATGGTCGGCACCGCTACGGCATCACTTGTCGCAACTCCGACAGTACCGGTACTGTTACCCGGGCCCTGGCCGACGCCTCCAAACCCTCCGGCGCCGAGGTTATTGGACACATTGCTAGTAGTGACGGTCAGGGAGCCGCCATTATTCCAGATGCCGCCGTAGGCATTCCCGCCATTACCGCCAGCACCGGCATTTTGAGTATAACTATTGGTCCCGTTACCGCTGCCGCCGCCGCCACCAGCTGCCGCCAGGTTGCCGGTGATGGTGCTCCCGGTAATGACCAGCGTACCGACGTTGTAAATGGCACCCGCAGCATCGCCACCCTTGGCACCCACACTGTTGTAGCCTGCCCCGCCAGCGCCGCCGCCAATGGTGACACCATTCAAGGTTGCGGTCGCACCACTGCCCCCGCGCGAGCTCTGGGCGCTTGTATTTCCCACCCCGCCACCGCTGGTGGATCCTCCGGCACCGCCAACCGTAGCCACATAGTACAGCGCCCCGCCGCGCCCCCCGGTGCCGCCGGAAGCCGCAGTGCCGTTTATGGTCTGGGGACCGGTGACTGTCGAGTTGAACGTGCCGCCGCTTGCAGCGCCACCGGCACTGGTCGCGCCCGAACCACCGCCGCCGGCACCGCCCACGGTGTTCTTGTAATGCCCGCCACCGCCACCACCACCCGTGGCCTTGTTGCCGATAATGCTGCTATTGGTGATGGTCAGCGTACCGGCGTTATAGATACCCCCGCCCAACCCGGAACCGCCGACGTTTTTGGCGAAATTGGCGGCGTCGCTACGGTCATAGCTATCCCCGCCCCTGCCACTGGCCATGCCGTTGGTGATGGTCAGGTTGTTGAGCTCAACGCTGCCGGAGCCGCTGCTGATGTGCAGGACCTGCGCCAGGTTGGCACCATCAATCTTATGCCCGGCGCCGACGATGGTGGTCTTGTGGCCGTCGTTGATCGTCATGGAGATGGCGTCAGTGGAGCTGATAAAAAGGATATCGCCGGTCAATGTGATGATGTCATCCACGTTATCCGTGCCGGCAGTATTCAGCGCGGCCTGGAGACCCGCCGCCGTGGATACGCTGGTGGTCACGAGTGTGTGGTCATAATTGGCCAGCTTCGACACATCCAGTACCGGCGCGCTGCTCAGCGTGCCGGTGGCAATTTCCAGATCCCAGTTACCGCCATGGGCGACATCGCCGGTGGAGTCGGTAGACGCCGCAACCACTGCACCCGTGGCATCGGCCAGGCTCTGGATAAAGCTTTGCCCGGTCGTGCCCGCGCCCACATCACAGCCATACAGCAGAATCTCGCCATCGGTCTGCATGGCCGAACCGATCCTGCTCAGTTGCGCCTGATACTGGCCCATATCACCGGCATGCAGGGCAGTGTTGCCCAGCAGCAGCAGACCGCTGTCGCCGTGGGACACGATGCTGATCGAGGCGACGTCATGCATGCCTTCCAGCGCATCGGCAATCTGCTGCACGCCATCGTGTTCGGCATCGAGAATCACCACTTTCACATCGGCCGCAGCAGCGGCCACGATCTGCTGGTAGTCCGGCACTCTGGAATCGACAAACAGGACTTTGGTGGCCGTGCTGACCAGGCCATCGGTGGCGCGCTCGGCGGCAACCGGCTTGGCGGCTTCGGGAGCGGCCTTGGCTGTATCGGCAGGTGCGGTGCTGCGGCTATCCGCCTGTGAGGCGGCAACCACACTGCCCAACTCGGCAACGTGGGCCACTGGCGCCTCGGCCGCCACCGGCTTGACCGCTTCGGCAGCCGTAGCCACCGCCGCGCCATCGAACATGATGCGTGCTTCCAGCGCCAGCGGCGCGGGTTTGCGTCGCTGCAAGCCACGTGGAGTGCTGGCGGGAGACGGGCTGGAAGTGCGGTCAGTAGTCATGGCGATCCTTGCAAAAAATGCTATGCGGCGCAGACGAAAACATAGGATAGGAAGGTTATCGGTGTTGCGTCGGTGTTACATGAGGCCGGACGTCGGCCTGGCAGCAATCACATGGGCGGCACTGCCGTCCTGATCGTTCCAGAACGACAATTTGTTGAACTGGGCGAACAGGTCGGGCGGCAGAATGGTCCGACGCGGTTGCAGCTCTACTTTGGCCCGCACTTTATGCAAGCCATGCACACCCAGCGAGGCATCGAAATCGGGCGCGTCATAGCTCACGGCATTGAAGTCATGCTCGAACGGCGGTTCATCCAGAAACTGGTAGATCAGGGGCATGACTTTGCCTGGCGCTTGTGCCAACAGGTCATAATCGACTATCAGCAACGAGGCTGCGTGCTCGCCATAAAACGCTTCCTTGAGCGCCGCCCAGGGAAAACCCACCATGCGGTTTCGCTGGCCAAGGGTCTCCACACGGCTGTAAACCGTGTTGCGCTCTACGCTGTCACCAAACAGCCGGGTGATTTCGTAAGGGTTGGCGCGAAAGCGCCGTTCAAGGCTATCCATGATCCAGGCTACGTTGCGCACGCAGGCGATCACTTTGGCACCGGGAAACTGATCGGCCAGCAGCGGCATCTGCCCGCTCCAGCTGCGATTGGTGTCGAATATCACCTGCTTGTCGGTCTGGTCGGCGTAATAAGAATCGAATACGCCGCGCAGAATACGGCGGCGCTGGGCGTGATCGAGCATCGCCCCCAGCTCGCTGCCTGCCCCGAACTGATCCAGCATATTGTTGATGATCATGCCCACCGGGCTGCTCATGCCTGCATGAAAGCCCGGATTTTGCAGCAACAGGGCTGACAGCAGGGTCGAGCCCGAGCGAGGCAGGCCTGAGATGAAGTGGTACTTCTGCAGTGAAGCGCTCATGGTGACTTCCTTGCCAGATTAGGGCGCAGTTGGTGGATTCAGCAGCACTGTACCGCTCATGCCCGCGATCAATTCAGGATGGCGACCGTCGATGGTTGCGACCAGCTTGATGGACTGGCTGACCGGATCGACCCGCGCACCGATGCGCGTGATGCGCGCCGGATAGCTCTTGTCGGTCTCATCCACGCGCAGTTGCAGGGCGGCATCGGTCTTGAGCCAGGACAACCAGCGCGACGGCGCAAGGAATTCGATTTCCAGCACGCTGTCATCAAGGATATCGAGGATTGCCTGGCCCGGCTGAGCGAACTGTTGCTCCCGCATTTTCTGCTCGGCCACGCGCCCGGAGAACGGCGCGGTGATGCTGCACTTGCCGAGCAGAGTATTCATTAACGAGACATCGGCGCGATTTTTCATGACCTCGGCTTCGGAGACCTGCAATTCGACTTCACCAATGGAGTTCAATTGGCTCAGACGCTTGTTTGCATTCCAGGTTTTTTCCGCTGCACTCAGCCCGGCGCGGGCCTTGTTCAGTTGAGCTTGTTGCAAGGAGCAGTCAAAGCCCACGAGCAACTGGCCCTTCTTGAACGCCCCGCCTTCTGCCACCGGCAGGTTACTGATCTTGGCACCGACTTCCGCGGCCAGGGTCGTGAACTGTCGAGGAGCCAGTTGCGCGCGAATATCCCGTGTTTCACTGGCTATCGGGGCGGCTGCCTGCGACGCTGGCGTGCCACCCGACGGTACCAGGGCCGCTGGCTGCGGGTCGGATGCCAGCGCCAAGCCGGCAGACAGCATGCCTGTTGCCAGCATCAGAGCCTTAATCACTTGGCCTGTCCCTGCGTTTGCAGACTGGCCGATACTGGCGCTGCACCGATTTTTCCCTGGTTCCATTGCTGCAACGATTGCGCCACGTTGCTCTGCAACTGGCTCAACGACTGTTGTTGTAAATCACCGATTTCCGGCTCCATGCCCAGCGTCGCTTGCAGCTTGCTGGCCGCAGCGTTGGCCACCGACATGGCCTGGTAACGGCGCAGCAGGCTGAGGATGGCCGAGGTATTGCTGGCCACGGTATCGAGTTTGCTGGTGGTCTGGGCCTGGGCGCGGTTGGCGTTCTGCGCATTTAGGCGGTCATCGACCTGCCAGATGGCATCGGCGCGGTCATATTGCTGCAGCGCATTGGCATATTGCAGACGGGCGATATGCACCTGGGCCAGCACGGCCATTTGGGTGGCGACCCGACGCTGGTCTGCCAGGCTGATCCCGGCCTTGGCAAGACGGAACTGTGCTGGCGCACTGAGCAGGTTCATCAGGTTAAAGGAAATCTGCGCGCCTGCATCGTTCCAGTTGTTGTTGATCAGGTACTTGTCGGAATCATGACGCAGGTTGTAGTTCAGGCTCAGGTTCGGGAACAGGCGCAGCAAGGTCTTGCGGGTTTCCTGGCTGGCAATCCGCGAATTGTAGTTCTGCTCGCGCAGTTCAGCGTTCTGCGCCAGGGCCTGGGCTTCAAGCTGCTCGACTGGCAGATCGAGAATCTGCTTGTTGAAATGCTCAGCAGGCTCTACCACTTGCAGCGCCACACCCAGCGGTGCGTTTATCAGCGCCGCCAGTTCGATACGGGCGGTGGCCAGCTCCTGCTCTATGGCTTCCAGCAGGCGCAGGTTTTCCAGCACCTGACGCTGATAGCGCAACGATTCGGTCGGGGCGCGCAGACGTTCAGTTTCTGCCTGACGAGCATCGGTCAGGGCCGATTCGGCCAGCGTGGTCGCATCGGTCACCGACTGACGCAGCTTCTGCGCGCTTGCAGTACGCCAGAAGGCGCTGCGTACATCCTGTACCAGCACGTGCATCGCCTGGCGACGACGCTCGGAAGCGATCAGCACCCGGTCGCCGTTCTGCTTGGCGTTGAAATACGTAAGGCCGAAGTCCAGCACGCTCCAGGTCAGGCCCAGATCAGTGGTGGCATGCTTTTTATCACTGGAAATATACGGGTTAGCCAACGAAGGCTCACCGGTCACCGAGTCCACCGCGCGGGTAGTGGCATACTCGCTACGGTTACTGTAACCAGCAGCAGCGATCATCCTGGGCAACATGTCGAAGTTGCCCACATCGAGCTGGTTCAGCGCCAGGGCTTCTTCCATCTGCCGCGAACGGCTCTCCAGGTTGTACTTCAGGGCGCGGGCGATGGCTTCTTCAAGGGTCAGCGGGCCGGTGATGGGCGCCACATCCTGGCGCGCGGTGGTGGCGTCCTGGCGAGCCTGTTCCTTGAGGGCATCCTTACCCAGAGGGTCTGGAGACAGACTCATGCAGCCGGTCAACAGGAGGATGGAAGTCAGGGCACTGAGTTGCAGCCCGGAACGAAAACGACTGACCGAAGTCAATGAACGTGGCGCAACTGCGCTAAGCCGAAAATACATAAGACTTCCACTTCCCCGATCGAATAGGCAAAACGCCTATGGCGGCGCGAACCGCCGCCGGTCATTGAGCAGGCTCGGCCTGCTCAGAAAAATCCCTTTAGCTCTGCCAGACCGCAAATGCGATGCAGGGGATGTGCAGAGGGACCACGATCCCTGTCGTTTGCACCCCTTTACTCATGGCCTGCCGCCAGAAACAAGGTCGGCACTGCCTGACACGCTTTGCGAAACGACAAGAAATCCTTCTATAAATGTTGACTATCACGTCCTCACTGGAACGGCTGTACCTGAGTATCCAAGTGCTTCACTCTCGCGACGCCTAGGGCAAGCCAATTAATCAACGGACGAAAAGCTATCCGTTGCCAGCAGTGATGTCAAATTGCCAATGATGAGCCGACTAAAATCCCGACACGCCCGATCTCATTTCTATCGGCACAAACAAGGAAAGCTTTCACGCAGCTTTTAAAAAAGCAGAAATGTGATCCATGTCTCAGAGATTATTTATACTCGACTTATGGGTGGCCATATGCCATACATCAGTGCCACTCTTTTGTCAGGCCATTTCAACGGACGAAATCATGCACAAGTTTTGTATGCGCCATCGGCAGTTGCACCCTGCCCTCATTGCCCTCCCCCTTTCTATCAAGGCCTTGCTCCCCTGGCTCTCGCCTGGATAAGCGCCGCGTCTAATCTCGAATCAACTTGAGCTGCCCGGCTTGCGCCTGACTGCAAAGAACAGTGCGGCCTGCATGAAGCGAGTTGTACTAGTTTGTACGGTTGCTCCTTCCTCTTCCCCAGTTTTTAACTGGGTATCGAGACATCCGTATAAAACTTTCCAATCGCATTAACAGCAATAGAAAATCAGGGAGAAGTGAATGTCTGATTGCTATCTTGGGAGTGTTGTCTTGTGGGCCGGCAAATTTGTGCCCCGCAACTGGATGCTCTGTAATGGCGCGTTATTGAATATTAACGGCAACGAAGCGCTTTATGCGCTCATAGGCACAACGTATGGCGGCAACGGCACGACCGATTTTGCCCTGCCCAATCTGATTGGCAGATTTCCGATAGGGGTTTCCCCTACCATCCCGCTGACGGCAATCGGTGGCAACCTGACCTCGGCAACCACCGGCACCGCCACTCTGACTGCCGATAACCTGCCTGCGCACAGCCATCCTGATAGCGGTATTTCACTGACCGGTTTAACGGCAATCACTACCGTAAAACTCAGCACTGATGCAAACAAAGGCCAGGTCATCCCTACGGAAAATGCCTTGTTGAGCGGCACAACGTCCGGCTCTCAGCAAGCGGCTGCGATTTATCTGCCTGCCACCACAGCCCAGCTCGTTCCGGTGTCCCTGGGCGGCGTTACAACGACACTAAGTGCCACGACGGCGGTCGCTGTCAGCGACGCCGTTACGGGCAACACTGCGGGTGTAACGCCGGTTGTGATTAACGGTGCTGTCACAGCGCTACCGGCGACCTTGACCCTGAACTATCTGATCTGCGTTTCAGGTGAGTTTCCGTCACGCCCCTGACTCCACGTATTGAAGTCTTACCGCGCAGGGCTGCTTGCCGCCCTGTCAAAGCGACACTTTTAGGTCCTCTGTACCCCGTGTACATGAGCAAGCCGGTGATGACCGGCCTGAACAGGAGAATGAGATGGACTTTGCATACATTGGCATGATCGTACCCTGGCCTCTGAACTTTGCCCCGCGTGACTGGGCGTTCTGTAATGGTGCACTTCTGGACGTCAGATCCAACACCGCGCTGTTCACTATCCTTGGGACCCAATATGGCGGGGACGGTTCTACTACGTTCGCCCTACCCAATCTGCAGGGTCAGCTGTTACAGGGTACGAGCACCGTAGAAATTCCAGGCGAAACCGACGGCGGCACAGCGTCCACATTTCCTGCCGTGGGCTCGATTACCAACGCTAACCTGCCGCCTCACCAGCATCCCGCCACGGTCACGCTGACCGACATCAAGGGCACTACAAACATTCAGGTGGGGACCGCAAACAGTGGCGGTCAGCTCGTCCCTTCTGAAACCTCCGTGCTGACTGGCACGCCAAGTGGCACTCAACTGGCCGCGGCCATCTACCTGCCCACCGGCACGCCTCCAACCGACCCGGTACATCTGGGAGGCGTGTCGACGCAGATAGGCGGCACCGGCAGTGCAACGGTTGGGGCAAACACCACAACCCATAGCCCGGTTTCGGTGATAAACACGACAACCTCAGTGGTCGCCGCCAACAGCCTTACCCTCAACTACATCATTTGCGTAAGCGGCGAGTTCCCGACACCTAATTGAAAACGGCCATACCGGTAAGGCGTACACCACCTATTTCAATGAGATAAGCGTGTCGGTCATGCCCGACGCGGCGAGGAAAAAACTATGGAATCGTATCTCGGAACAATTCTTCCCTGGTCTCTGGATTTCGCTCCCAGAGGTTGGGCTTTATGTAATGGCGCACTACTGACTGTTAATAACAATCAGGCATTATTCTCGTTATTGGGTTCTTGTTACGGCGGCAATGGCCAGACCACTTTTGCACTTCCTGACATGCGTGGGCGGTTTGTGCTGGGGGCGGGCCCGAACACTGCGCTGGCCGATGTCGCTCAGGAGAAACTCTCTACGGCGACCGGCACGGCGGTACTCAATGTCAACCATCTGCCGGCCCATACGCACCCTGCCGTGTTGGCGCTGACAGCAATGACTGCGGAGACCACCGTCAATGTGGGCGTCTCGCAAACCGGCGCTCAACTGGTTGCACAGAAAGACTCGGTCCTGAGCGCCAGCCCCAGCGGTACACAGACGACGGCCGCGATTTATCAACCTGCCAGTGCACCGCCTGGAGGCACCGTGAATCTGGGGGGGGTGAGTACCGAGATCACTGGCACCGGCACATTGTCGATCGGGCCAAACGTCACGACCAATGCCCCCATCACCGTCGCTTCGACCTTCAAGGTGACGCCGCCTTACCTGGCGCTCAACTTCATCATCTGCACAAGCGGGATTTTCCCTACACGCAACTGACCGCCCTTGAGCCCCCGTTACCAAGCATTGCTCCGGTAACGGGCGGCTTTCCAGCCATTCCCGTGGACACAGCGTAATGCCCGACCGTTGCTCCCCCCTGGACCTGCGCGACGCAACACCCGCCGACCAACCCTTTCTCGATGCCTTGTACCGCAGTGTTCGTGAGGACCTGACCTGCTTGGGAAACAATCCGGCCATTGACGCTCTGATTACCATGCAACAGAACATCCACGAGCACGGTCATCGCAGCCACTATCCCAATGCCCGTAATCTGCTGCTAGCGCGCGACGGCCGAAGCACTGCCCGACTTGTACTCGATACCAATCAACAGCGCCTGCATATTGTCGATATCACGGTCCTGACCGACGAGCGTTCGCAAGGCACGGGCACAGCGCTGCTGCGCTGGGCACAGCAGCAGGCGACAACTGCCCAAGTGCCGCTGGAGCTGCGCGTGCAACGGCATAACCTGCGGGCATTGTGCTTGTATCAGGCGCTAGGCTTCGTCACCGTCGCCGGTGACGAACTTTCCGTACTCATGTGCTGGCAGGGCTGAAGCATGCGTGATGCGCCCTATCTGGAACAAATACCCGACACCCTGCCCCTGAGCGCCCTCATTCTGCATGTGTCGCGCTGCGGCTCGACACTGATAACCCGGATGCTCACGACACTGCCGCAATGCGTTGCCCTCTCGGAGCCCAGCAAGCGGTGCGACACGCCGGGCGGGAGGCTGGGCTATGCCTTACTGGGGGCATGCCCGCAGCGGCTCGCTGAGCACGGGATTGTTCGGTGCACCACGGGGCGCCGCAGTGCCTGGTATGGCTTTATCTATCTGGGCGGACTGTCGGTGGTCAAGGGCATGGCCGGCCAAGACAAGTACCGGGGCTTCTCCCGCCTATATGGACTTCAGCATTACAAAAGTTTTTACCCGGCTGCTGGCAGACCGGTTAGGATCTCGCACTGCTTGCAGGAGTGCTCCTTACCGGCTAGGTCATTGCCTGAGTCGAGACGCAGCTCAACTGCCAGTCGCCCGCCTTAGCAGAGCGTCAAGCATGGCAGTGCTATCTGCCTGTTCACTGTTGAAGGTGAATTCGGCATGCTCTGGAACCTCGAACGGCGCATCCCAGCCGGTAAGATTATAAAGTTCACCGCGCAGCGCTCGCTCGTACAAACCTTTGGGGTCGCGTCGCATGCATTCTTGCAGTGATGTCGATAGATGCACTTCACTGAACTGGCCTGCCGCGAACATGCCCCGCACTCTTTGCCGATCTTCGGCAAAAGGCGACACAAAGGCGCAAATCACATGCAGGCCGGCCCGTTGCAAGAGCGCAGCGACTTCACCGGCACGGCGGATATTCTCCCGGCGACCCTGATCGTCCATGCCCAGATCGGCACACAGACCGCGCCGGAGCTCATCACCATCAAGCACTACGGCGCCCTGCCCGACGGCCTTGATCCGTTGCTCAAGGCCACGAGCCAAGGTGGTCTTGCCCGCTGCTGGCAGACCGGTGAGCCAGAAAACATGAGCATGCGGGCGGGGGGTCTGCTGATCGGTTCCTTCGATACTCATCTTTACCTATATCCTGGCCGGTTATTCAGAGTTGTGCCTACACATCCAGCCCAAATGGTGCTGGACAATCACCTCTATCACAGATGCACCCTGCTTCTTATTATGCGGCTTCGATCTGCACTGGATGCCCCCCATCTCCACCCAGGTTCGTGTCAGAAATCAGCATCCGCGATCTATCATATACCGCAGCGCTGGCCGTCGAAGAGCGTGCAGAGAGCCACTGCGCTTGCTCAGGAAGGTGTGTCAGGACTGACCCACAGCGCCACGGTGTAGAGCAGCAGGAAGCGGCTCTGGTTTTCATCGCGAAAGACGGTACCGCCCGAGAAGTCCTTGCGCTCCATCGACTTGCTCGCCATCAGCCCGATTTTGTCACGCGCCACTCTGAAGAACGTAACCCAACTCCATCTGGAATTAACGCTTCTTGCGGCCCTCGGCATTGAAGGCGGCCAGTTCGATGCTTTCACCGCGCACGTAGCGCAGCCGAGTCTTGAGGCCCGGCACACCCGAAGCCGCGAAGTCACAGTCGTATGATGGTGCTGTTTGACCGCTAACAGAGCGGGCTCGCCCGCGAAAGCGCACCCGCTGTGTCAGCCAGTGCGGACTAAGCCGTGCGCACCGTTACCTCGCCCAAGTAATCCAACTCCAGCCGAGGCACCTGGCCGTTCGCAACGATGCCGTCCACGTCTGTTAACAACGTTTCCGGCAGCAGGGTGAAAGTGCTCCGGGCTTGCTCTACCGTCACACCCGCCCGCAACGCCTTGCCCAGCGCCTCTACCTCGGCAGCGAAGGCCGCCAGACCATGCTGACGTCTGGAGCTCGCTTCGACGAAGGCCGCCCTGGCCAGGGCCGACTGATCATATAAACGCACGATCAAACTGCGCACTTCGCCACCCGCCTGGCCCTGCTGGAGCTCGATCAGCGTTGGCAACTGGCGGATGTCAGCGAAAAACGTATCCAGTACCAAACGATGCCCATGCGTGTCCCGCACCACATGCTCGCCCTCCTCCTCATCGGCCAAAGGCAGGTAAATCGACTGCATGGCTTCGAGCAGCTCCTCTATCGCCTTGCTCAACTCAGGAATTTCTTCGTTGAGCTTCTTGAGTTCCCCGTGGATATGCGCTTTATAGCTGCGCATATCTGCCACGGCTTTGGTGCGCAAAATTACATCGCAGATGTTGACCACCACACCCAGCATCGCCGCGACCTTGCCGAATACCTGGGCGCAGCGGGTAAGCCGAGCGATGGTCGCCGCACGGCCCGTCACCATGACGCTGTTCATCATCGGGCTGGCGACCATGCCTAGGCGCACCATCTCGATGCCGTCGTGTACGGGCTTGGCCGTGCTCAGAATGCGGCTGACCGACAGTAGGCTCAGTTCGGCAACGTAGGCCCCGCCTGTACTGGCCCAGCCCACTGTCCTGAAGATGGTGCGAAAAGTGTTCACTCCCTTGCGCAAGCTACGTAACGCGTCTACTGGTACGTGCCTGCTGCGTTCGTTTGCGGGCAGTATCCGGTTGAGGTCGCGCACCTCCAATGCGATCTGATCGGCTACCTGATGCAACATTAGCGCAGCATTGTCGAGAAACTGGCTGGCCTCGACGATGTCTTCATGCAAGTTGTCCAGGCGCCGTGCGGCCTGCTCCAAAGCACGGGCACGAGTGGGCTGCAGCGCCTCGCCGAAGCCCTGCACAAGGTCTTCTGCGGCGGTGGTGATATCACTGAAATTGATCAAAGCTCGTACCTCCGAAAAGACCTATTAGGCCGCGACACCGATACTCAGCGTGCCATCGCCGGCCAGTTGCAGTTTGGGC
This sequence comes from Pseudomonas viridiflava, assembly GCF_900601905.1. Lineage (GTDB taxonomy): Bacteria > Pseudomonadota > Gammaproteobacteria > Pseudomonadales > Pseudomonadaceae > Aquipseudomonas. Next base: position 63,289 of record NZ_UWFA01000416.1, on the reverse strand, counting down.
TGCTTGCCGTTGCCATGGTTCTCCAGGCGGAACGTATCCAGCTGCACCAAAAGCTCCTTCTCGAGCCCGGCAAAGGTCTCGACCACTACCAGTGGCACGCCGTTGCTCAGGGCATTGAAGGCGATCAACACCTTTTGGCCGAGCGTGCTGACGTCGATGGTCAAGGCGTTTATCTTCGGTACCAGGGTGGTGCGTATCAGCGCGTTATTGGCCGACAGCCTCGCGCGCAAGGCTTGGAAAGCGGTCATGTCTTCGTGCCCCTGGTCCAAAATGGCCTGGGTGACGCTGCGGATATCGTAAAAAAAATCTTCCAGGCAGACGCGTTTCTGCTTTGTGCCTTCGCAGATAAGCAGCACGTGCTTGCCGTCTACCAGTGGCACCAGCTGCTCGTAGGTCTGCTGGAGCGTGACCACGATGGCGTCGAACTCTTTCTGTAAATCAGGCAGCAGCTTCTTGAGCTCTTCCATGTGGCCGTCGATTTCCTTCTGCGCATTGCGAATATGCGCGACCTCAACCCCCCCTAGCACCACTTGGAACAGCGTGGTCACCAGGCCAAGCAGCAGCGTGATCTTGCCCACTTGCGCGCCGAACTTGGCCAGGCCAGTGCCGATGCGCAGCGCCGAGCTGACGGTGGTGGCGCTTTCAGCAGCTGTGGTGGCGCCACGCGCCGCAATGTTAACCACCAGCATCTCGACCTCGGTAGCAGCCAAGGTGGTACGGGCCGGGGAAAGCAACGCCCAGAGTCGCGCGCCGTATTGGAGCACTTTGCCGGGTATCCAAGTGATCGCGGAGACGCCACTGGTGACCGCGCTGATAGAAAATCCGATAGCAGACGCCATGCGCAATACATCGACCAACGTGCCCGAAGCATGGAACTCGAAGGTGCCTTTGAACTTCTCGGCCTGCATCACCAGAGTTTGCAGTACTTCGGAATACGCCTGATTCAGCTCGTTGTAGATCGGCTGGGTATCCCTAAGGTCCTTAGCCATAAGCTCCAACTGGCGCTGCGCGGCCACCAGTCGGGCGTGGCGATCACCGTTGAACGCCTCCAGCATGCCGTCCTTGGCATCGGTCAGCCCTATTCCGACGCTGTCGCCGATATCAGAAAAAATGTTACCCATTGAGCTCATCCTCTGCTTGTGGTTATTGCAACGAATGCCGGCGTCAGACCGGCATGATGTCGAACTGGCCGCCGCCGCTGATCACCAGCCGCGGCTCGCCCGATTGGTCTGCAACGAAGCGGGCGATTTTTTCCAGCAGTTCCATTGGTAAAGGGAAAATCGCCTGAGCCTGCGCCAGCGGTACGCCAGCGCGCAGGCCGGCGGCGGCACGAGCAACCGTATCCTTAGCGGTGCCAAGGGCAATGATGTTCGCGCTGATCGCGCCCAACAGGGTGTCGCGAATGGCGTGATGGTCGGCGTCGAGTTTGTCGCGCAGGCTATGGAATGGGTCGCGGCTCTCAGAACCCTGTTCCTCAATCAACGGCAGCAGACGCTCAATCCGTTCAAAAAAGGTGTCCAGCTCGATACGCCGTCCGCTTGCGCTGTCGATCACCACGTGGCAGCCACCTTCCAGGCTGCTCAAGCTTTCGTAGGTACCCCGAAGTTCACGCACTAACCCTGAGACTTCGCCAGCCATGTCGTGCAGCAAGCCCTTGAGTTTGTCGACCTCGCCCTCAATGCGTAGCGCCTCGCGCCTCAGCGCCGCGATTTCAAGGCCTTGCAGCACGCTTTGCAGCACAGTGGTAATGACCGTGGTAACCAGCGCCGCCTTGCCAGCCGCCAAAGCGAAGCTGAGGGCCCGCGAAGCGACACTGGTGACCAGCGTTCCGCTGCTGACGACCAAGCTGGCGGTCTCGGCTGCAGTGGTGCCGATACGTATCACATTGCCCGCCACCAGCAATTCGGTAGAGGCCGCTTGGGCGCCGATACGCGCCGGCGCCAGCATCGCCCAGACCCGCGCCGCGCCCGCAAAGGCTAGTGCGCCGGCGGAGGTCAGGCCTGCAGCAGTGCCCAGTACACCAGAGGCTGCACTGGTCACGCGCAGCACGTCTATTTGCGGGTCGCGCGGATCGAAACCGAACAATTCGCCGAAGATCCGCGCTTGATCGGCCAAAGCCTGGATGACTTGGCGATGACTGTCAGCCATCACGTTGACCAGCGCCGACAGAGCCTGGATATCCTCGATCATGTATTCGAAGCGGTGCTGGGCTGCCTCTACTTTGGCCTTGCGACTGCCCGTGAAGAATTCACCCCAACCGCAGGCCGCGTCATCGATGCCGATCCATACGTGGTCGGCCCCATTCTTGATCACGATCCAGCTGTCATCTGCTCTGTCCTTGATCCAGTTCCAAGTGTCCATGAGCTCACTCCCGTGCGGTTTGAGGAAGGCGCATGGGGATTTGAAAAGAGTACGCGATCCATGCGATATCAATCTGATATCACAAAGACTTCTCCAAATAAAGTCTCGACGGCCAGCAAGATGCTCGAATAAGGGAGTTAAAAAGACAGGTGGCTGCTATCCGACGCAAACCGCCTCACAGCGCTTATTCTTGAAGCAGTCGCGCTGTTTGGATTTGCAGCCTCGCCGATTACAGACGTCGCGCTTCTCAGAAGATGATGCGATAGCGAGAACATAACCCGGCGACCATCAGCTGCCACGAGGCAGCTCTCGGCCCAGCCGGGTGAAAACCCTCTTTCAGGCTGCGTTTATATTCCAACTGAGGCCGGGCTCACTCGTGGGTCTTGATTTTTTTTGCATCTGTCGGTTCGTTGGACAACAGCCGTTTAGACCGTCGAACACCGGCCATTGCCGCGTCGCGTTGCTGGGCTGTGACCGAGTTTTTTTTCTGATTGTTCGCGTATTTACTGATGAGTTGCGCGTTGGCAAAGCTGTTGGGACCACCCCACGACTTTGCAAGAATGTGGTCGACCTGCGGGCGATTGTTGCCCCCCATTTCAACGAGCGTGGCAAACGGGTCGGAGGTCAGTGGTAGGTCTGACATCAAAAACGCTTCATGGCCTTGCTGTTTGGAATACAGAGAGTTCGCGTAGTAGATGCAACGCCGCTCTGTTGCGGAAAAATCGGTAGTCTTCTGCGGCTGCGACAGCCCCAACGCTGGGCGAAGCGCATCCATGAAGGCATAAGGTCGTTCATGATCTTTGCTTTCAGGAAAATGATCGCGAATGGTTTTGCATAGCTTCGGCCATTCATTATCGGAGGCTGGGGCATAGACGCTGGCAGCATGTTGGACCATTGTAGATGGCGGAAGGATGAGCGTTTTACCAAGGACATTGGTAAGCGTAATTAGAAATGTTTCGGGAATGGCCGAAGACTTATCTCGGTAGATAATGTCCACCTTCATATGGGTCACGCTGGCATCCGAAAATATTAGGTTTTCCAACGCGCGATACTTGACCTGATTGAAATACGAAAACATGGGCACTATATTGAAACCCAGGTTCGGACCGCCCAGTTCCAGTGCAATCAGATGGCCGTTATCGAAGCCTATTCGAGCCAGTTCCGTTTCTCCGAGATCATTCAGGTGGGAATGAATGTCGCCGCTGAGCGGGTTGGCGGCGACTGTCCGATACTTTGTCTTTTTGCGCCTGATCAGCCGAGCTTTAACCCATGTAGTCCGCCAGACTTGCTTCCGGTTAGGCAGGGTCACGCGGTGTTTTGCGTATACAAAATCATCACTATAGTGAATGACCATATTGTCCTCGATGACGGTAGGTGGGATTGGAGGGGTATGCCAGCCATGGTGAATTCGCGGGCTGAGTATTCGAATAGGGATTTGCGAGCCGATCTCCGTCTGGTGGTCATTTATTTTCTGCTGAACATCGCTTTAAACCTGTTGAATACTTGCCGCGCAGCGATGAGTAACTTTCCTGGTCTGATGCATCTCGGGATCGCGCTTGCCGTCTTTGTTCTTGGTCGAGCGGGGTGCATGAATAATGGACGCGTCGACGATAGTGTCCTGGCATAACGACAATCCTTTTTTCTGCAAATAACCGTTGATGATCGGACGTATTGCCCGGCAAGCTCCGTCTGCGTTGTCAAACAGGGTGGCATTATCTGTCGTCATATGTCTGCACGCCGAACACACTGGCACAGACGTCAACAGACTGGGAGATAAAGCGGTTATCTAATGATTCACCCCCTTGATAGGCATCACCAATGTCAAGCATGTCCCACTTTCACTGGAGTAGATCTTAATCTTCGCGCCAATCGAATTAGCGCGGCTCAACTGGTTGCTCAACCCTTTCCCTTTGCCAGCCGTAACCGGTTGTACCGAAAAACCTTGTCCGTTATCGGTCACGATAACTCTGACATACTCGTCATCGCATGATGTGGCGACGCGAATTTCCGTGGCCTGGGTGTGTTTGATGATGTTGGAGAAGGCTTCCTGCAGGATACGCAGAATGTGCAAGGCGTTACGCGGATCGAGCCATTCCAGCGCAGGAACGTTCTTAATGTCCCAGCGCAGTGTAATTCCGGCGCCCTCCAGGCGGGGCGTCAAACGGAATCGCAAGGTGGCCAACAGCAAAAGCAGGTCCGCCTCGACAGGTTCCATGGAATCGATAGTCAACTTGAGGTCATCAATGCAGGTTTTGAGAACATCGGCGAGCATGGCTGAGTCCAGTTCGCCCTTCTCTGCTGACAACAAGGCAACCAGGAGAGATGAGCCCATGCCATCGTGCATATCCTGCATCAGCCGTTGACGCTCGCGGCTAAGTATCTGCCGATTTTCGATCTCACGCAGGAGCTGATGGCTTAGTTTAAGTTCGTCCTCACGCTCCTGCAGGCGAAACGTCAGGCTTTCATTCAGTTGCTGGACGCTTTCATTGGCCTGCATGTAGCGGCGAAACATGATGTGCATGCAGATCAGGAAAGCACCAATATTACTGTAAGGCCCCAGGTAGATATCTTCGATACTCAAGAAGTTGTTCTGAAGGGCCCAGTCATGGCAACCGAACAGCATCCCGACCACTGCCCAACTGCTGAGAATCAAACCATCCCGGGAGCGAACGCGCCGGGATTGGCACAGGCCGCCTCCGGCCACCAGTGAGCCGACAACTATGAGCATCAAGTACGTCAGCGGTGCAAGGGCATAAGCATTGAGCAAATCTGACAACGCCGGCAGGGTGAAGACGCCGACACCCAAAATCGCCAGGTAAACCGTCACGTTGAGCCAGCGCTGAGGACGCCGGTGCAGATAATTGAGGAATAAATGAGTGACCAGAATCATCCACAACAGGGAGTTGATGGTCAGCCAGGTAAACCACTCCTCAGAGATGGGCAGCTTGTTTTCCCCGACATAGTAATGAAGGGTACGGATAAACGAGGCGGCTGAAATAAAGAAGAACAGCAGATACGAAGTTTCAACACGCAGCCAGCACCATACAAAAAAAGAAAACATCCCGATGGCCAGGAATGCCGTACTTCCCGCATAAGGCAAGCCCACCTGCAGCATGTAGCGGACTCGATAACGCCAGTTCAGGCTGTCGCTATCCTCGACCCAGATGGTAGAGATACCTCCACCGGAAAAGCGTGGACGCTCGATCCGCAACAGGATGACGCTCGGAGCATGGGAATTGCTCGTGGCTTCCAGTGGTATCAGCAAAGGAATGTTCCAGCCATTCCAGTACACGTTGCCACTGGACATATAAAGCAAACGGCCATCGGCATAGACAGCCAGTTGCCCATCGGTCTTCCAGCGCGGTAGATACAACGTGCGCAAATCATTGCTGGCAGCCTGCGCTGGCACACGTATGCGGTACCAACTGACTATCGTGGGTGTTGTTTGCGAGTCATGACTCTCTTCAGACAGGCCTAGCTCTCGGGGTAATGCGTGAGGTAACTCAACGGGTTGCCACTGTCCCGACAAATGTCGCTCATCTACTTCATATGGCGGTGCGGAGAATCCCTGACTTGGGGTGCTCAACAGCTCGGCAGTGGTCAAATGCAGAGTTGCTTGAGCTTGAACACTGGTAAGACCAGTGATGACCGGCAAACCGAACGTCATTAGCAAAACGATCCATCGCCTATTCACCCAGTAAGCCCTGACTACGGGCCTCATAGATGGCTTGAGTTTTGGAGCTCACTTCCAGCTTCTTGTACACACGGCGCACGAAAGTCAGCACGGTGTGCTTGGATACCGACATCAGACCTGCGATCTCCTCCGCCGTAAAACCCTTGGTAATGTATTCCAGCACCTGCTGTTCTCTAGCCGATAAGAGCGCCCGGGGTTTATCCGCAGCAACCGGCGCTGTAGCCGGCTGTTTTTCCTGCCCGCGAAAGCGCATGAGAATCTGGCGAGCAATTAAGGGACTGATGGGACTGCCGCCCTGATGCAGGCTCCGGATTTCAGAGGCGATGCTGGCAGGAGTGCTGTCTTTGAGCAGATAGCCGGACGCACCAGCCTCCAGGGACTGCATGACATGCAACTCGTCACCAAATGCGGTACTGACCATGATGTTGCAATCTGGCCATCGGATATGTGCAGCGCGAATCACGTCAATGCCTGACCCATCAGGCAAGCCCAGATCCACCAGCAGGACATCAGCGGCAGGGAGCTCCAGGGCTCGCATTCCTTCGGCACAGTTTCCTGCCACCGTTACCAACTCGATATCCGCTGCTACGGCAAGTGTGTCGCGCAACGCCTGTTGAAAGGTCACGTCGTCTTCCACCAATACCACACGAATGGGCATGCTTTCGCCAGGGGTATGCATGTCTATCCAGAGAGTGGGTTTGGGGCGACGATCATAACGTAGCTAACGCGTTACCGCGCGAACTTACACCGGGTTTTAAGTTCCGCCATGTCGCTATAAGTGGGGACATACCCGTCAGCGCCACCTGCGTAGCATTTGCCAGGTCAAGCGCCAACAGGATTCAAGTGGCGCGTGACAGCAAGCGCTTTACGTAGCCTTTGGAAGGCGGTTTTTGCGTATTCGTTTATGGACAAGCGAGCACCCACCAGTGATTTAACGAACGGCACAGTTCGTGCCAGCCCTACCCTCTTCCAATGCCTTTTTTATAAACACCGAACAGTGCGCTGATTGCGCCTGTGATCACTGGCGCCGTGCTTTTGAAGACCGGCCAGCGTTCGTCCGAATTTGTGTGCGGTATTACTTCCAGGAAGATCAGGCACTCATGGGTACTTTCGACGTAGATGCATTGCTGCTTGAGCTCGACCCGCTGGAGCCGTGTGGCCCCAATCTGGAGTACGACTCGCGCTTTGTCGAGCTTGAGCAAGCGGCTTTGGGCAAACCCGAAGTGCAATACGGCGACACCATCACCGCCGCTGTGCCCCCTGAGTGGAAAACCGTTAAAGCCCTGTCGTTTGAGCTGCTGCAAAGCGCTCGCGATTTGCGCGTGGCAGTCCCTTTTCTGCGCGCCAATCTAGCGCTGCAGGGCATGCCTGGGCTGGCCGACAGCCTGGCGCTGATCGAGCGCTTGCTGGAAGAGCGCTGGGATCATGTTCACCCCCAGCTTGATCCCGATGACGACATGGATCCGACCTTGCGGATCAACTCGCTGGCGAGCCTCGCCGAGGGCACGACAGTGCTCAGGTCACTGAAGGACGCCAGCATTATCGTCTTGCCGGTGCTTGGCCCGCTAACTTTGCGCGTCATGGAGATCGCCAACGGCGAGCATGCCCCCGCCGCAGGGCAGGACAAACTGTCCATTGCCTCCCTCGAAGCAGCCCTGCGTGACGTGGACAACTCCAGCCTTGAAGTTGCGGTCGATGCGATCAGTCGCGCCTACGACAGTGCTCGCACCATCGAAGCCATTCTGGTGCGCAAGGTGGGCAGCGCTCAGGCGCTGAACCTTGAGGGCCTGACTCGCGGCCTGAAACGTGGCCGGGACTTTCTGATGCCGTTATTCACCAGTCGCAACCCCGACGCCGAGGCCCAGGAAAACCCTGAAGAGACCGCCACAGAGGGTTCTGAACCTGGCGCCACGGCGGTTGCCACCGCGAAAGCATCTGCGCCCAGCGGCGACATCAACAATCGCGATGACGTGCTGCGCGCCCTCGAAAAATTACTCAAGTATTACCACGAACATGAGCCATCCAGCCCAGTGCCGCTCTTGCTGGGCCGGGCGAAATGGCTCGTGCCGAAAAGCTTCATGGAAATCATGGAAGACCTGGCACCCGAGAGCGTTGCGCAACTGACGACGATTCGCGGCAACCAGGGCGACATGTAGGACGACTGAGCGGGCATCTGTTTTTTAATTCATTGGGGAAGCAATCGTGGCCAAAGAAAGTAGCCAGAAATTTATCGCGCGCAACCGCGCGCCGCGTGTTCAGATCGAATATGACGTTGAAGTATACGGCGCCGAGAAGAAAATCCAGCTGCCGTTCGTGATGGGCGTGCTCGCCGATCTGTCTGGCCAGCCTGCGGACCCACTGGCGCCTGTCGCCGATCGCAAATTCCTGGATATCGACGTCGATAACTTCGATGAGCGTCTGAAGTCGATGAAGCCGCGTGTGGCCGTTCAAGTGCCGAACACCCTGACTGGCGAAGGCAATCTGAGCGTCGAAATGACCTTTGAAAGCATGGACGACTTCACCCCTGCAGCCATCGCCCGCAAGGTCAGCTCCCTCAATACCCTGCTCGAAGCCCGTGGTCAGTTATCCAACCTGATGACCTACATGGACGGCAAAACCGGTGCTGAGGACTTGATCGCCAAGTTGCTCAATGAACCGGCCCTGATGCAGGCGCTGACTTCGGCACCCAAGCCGCAGGAAGGAGAATAATCATGGCTCAACTGGACACGGAACAGCAGCAAGGTACAGAAACACTGGAGATGAGTGATTTCGGCAGCTTGCTGCAGAAAGAATTCAAGCCGCAATCGGACAAGGCGAAAGAAGCCGTCGAAAGCGCAGTGCGCACCTTGGCTGAACAGGCACTGGTCGGCAGCAACATTATTTCCGGTGATGTGCTGGCAACGATCCAGGGCCTGATCGCCGAGCTGGACAAGAAACTCACCGACCAGATCAACCTGATTCTGCACACCCCGCAATTCCAGGCCGTTGAAAGTGCCTGGCGCGGCTTGCATTACCTGGTCAACAACACCGAGACCGATGAAACGCTGAAAATCCGCGTCATGAACATCTCGAAGAACGATCTGGGCAAAACCTTGAAGAAGTTCAAGGGCACCGCTTGGGATCAAAGCCCGATTTTCAAGAAGATGTACGAAGAAGAGTTTGGTCAGTTTGGTGGCGAACCCTTCGGCTCTATCGTGGCTGACTACTACTTCGACAACAGCGCGCCGGATGTCGAGTTGCTGACCAACATGGCCAAGGTTGCCGCAGCCGCGCACGCCCCGTTCATTGCTGCAGCAGCACCTTCGGTGATGCTCATGGAGTCATGGCAGGAGCTGTCCAACCCGCGCGACCTGACCAAGATCTTCCAGACCCCGGAACACGCCGCATGGCGCTCGCTCCGCGAATCCGAAGACTCGCGCTATGTGGGCCTGGCAATGCCGCGTTTCCTGGCACGCCAGCCATACGGTGCCAAGACCGACCCGGTTGAAGCCTTCGATTTCGAAGAAGACACCTCAGCCCCGGACAGCAAGAACTACACCTGGTGTAACGCCGGTTACGCAATGGCCGTGAACATCAACCGTTCATTCAAGGAATATGGCTGGTGCTCGCGCATTCGCGGCATCGAGTCCGGCGGCGCGGTCGAAGGCTTGCCAGTGCACAGCTTCCCGACTGATGACGGCGGCGTTGCCATGCAGTGCCCAACCGAGATCGCCATTTCCGACCGTCGTGAAGCGGAACTGGCTGCCAACGGTTTCATGCCGCTTGTGCATAAAAAGAACACCGATTTTGCAGCTTTCATCGGCGCCCAATCGTTGCACAAACCGGCTGAGTACGATGACCCGGACGCTACCGCCAACGCGAACCTCGCTGCGCGCCTGCCGTACCTGTTCGCCACCTGCCGGTTTGCGCATTACCTCAAGTGCATCGTTCGCGACAAGATCGGTTCCTTCAAAGAACGCGATGAAATGCAGCGCTGGCTCTCGAAATGGATCACCCAATACGTTGACGGTGACCCAACCAACTCCAGCGAAGGCACCAAGGCGCGCAAGCCCCTGGCAGCCGCTGAAGTGGTGCTCGAAGAAGTGGAAGGTAACCCGGGTTACTACACCTCCAAGTTCTTCCTGCGCCCGCACTACCAGCTCGAAGGCCTGACGGTTTCTCTGCGTCTGGTTTCCAAGTTGCCGTCCGCCAAGGCTTGACCCCTACACAACCGCCCCCGTGCGGGTAAGCCTGCTTACCCGCTCGTACATCGTCTGTCGGCGCCTGGCCGACAACACTGGAGAAAGAAATGGCTTTAGATATGTTCATGAACATGGGCGACACCATCAAAGGTGAGTCGGCCGACAGCGTTCAAGGCCCAAAAGGTGACATCGACGTTCTGGCCTGGAACTGGGGCATGTCCCAATCCGGCAGTTCGCACATGGGCACTGGCGGCGGTGCCGGCAAGGCCAGCTTCCAGGACCTGTCGTTCACCAAATACGTCGACTCCGCCAGCAACGCCCTGATGATTGCCCTGGCCAAAGGTACGCACGTTGCAGAATGCGTTCTGCTGGCGCGCAAGGCTGGCGACGGTCAACAACGTTACATCCAGATCACCATGAACGAAGTGATGGTCACCTCCGTCTCCACCGGCGGCAGCGGCGGCGAAGACCGCATGACTGAAAACGTCACGCTCAACTTCGCCAAGGTCAAGTACTCCTACGTACCGCAGAAAGCCGATGGCAGCGCGGACGCAGACAAAGACTTCGCCTGGAATATCGCCGCGAACGTTGCTCCGTAACGCTTTGAATCGGGCGACCGAAACCTGGTCGCCCATTTTTCCTCTTCAACGAGAAACCTCATGAACCCGCAAGCATTGATTAATGAAGGCAGGCTGGGCGACGCGCTAGCCGCTCTGCAAGGCCAGGTTCGTCAGGATCCGTCGAATGCAAAACATCGAATTTTTCTATTCCAGTTGCTGACCGTCATGGGGCAATGGAACCGCGCGCTGACCCAACTCAACGTGGTCGGCGAACTGGATGCCGCAGCCCTGCCGATGGTGCAGACCTACCGCGAAGCTATCCAGTGCGAAGCGTTGCGCGACGAGATTTTCAACGGCGCCCGCGCGCCACTGATCTTCGGCGAACCCCAGCCATGGCTGGTGCAGTTGCTGGAGGCCGTCAAGTTCGACGCAAACCAGGATGCAGGCCGCGCCGCTACTGCCCGTGAACAGGCTTTCGAATTAGCCCCGCCCTGTGGCGGCAGCATCAATGGTGAGCGTTTCGAATGGATCGCGGACGCCGATTCACGTTTAGGACCGGTGTTGGAAGCTGTCATTAATGGCCGTTACTTCTGGGTCCCGATGGAACGCATCAGCCGTATCGAGCTGGACGCTCCGGTTGACCTGCGCGATGCCGTCTGGACCCCTGCTTCGTTCACCTGGAGCAACGAGGCGCAAACAGTGGGCCTCATTCCAACCCGTTACAGCGGCACGCTAAAACGTGACGATGATGCGTTGTCCCTCAGCCGCCGTACCGAGTGGGATGAGCGGTCCGGCAACGGCCTTGGTCAGCGCATGTTCGTCACCGATGCCGGGGACTATCCGCTGATGGATATCCGCGTCATCGAGTTTGATGCACCTGCGTGCCTGGAACGTGCCGAGGATGAGCAGCAGCATGGCTGAGCTCGCGCCCCGCGAACGGCTGCAGCCGTCTCTGCTCGATCGTTTGACCGACGACGAGCCAGACAAGACGGTGGAGGCCCGAGATCGACGCGTACTGTCATTGCGCACGCTGCGTGACGGCGTACTGCGTGATCTGGCGTGGCTGCTCAATACCACCAACCTCTTCTCTACCATTGCCGCCAGCCGGTTGCCGCATTTGAGCAGCTCGGTGGTCAATTACGGCATGCCGGACATTTCCGGTGTATCGGTTTCCAACCTCAATGTCAGCCAGCTCGAACGTGGCATTCGCCAGGCCATCTGGGATTTCGAGCCGCGCCTGATTCGCGCCTCGGTTTCAGTCAAGGCCTTGGCCGGAGGCGGCATCGACCATAACAAGTTGACCTTTGAAATCGAGGCCGACCTGTGGGCACAGCCCTACCCCGAGCGGCTTTACCTCAAGACCGAACTGGATCTGGACAGCGCCTCAATGTCGCTGACTGAAAACACCGGTCGGGGTAAACCATGAACCCGCGTTTTCTCAGGTATTACAGCCAGGAACTGCAGCACCTTCGTGAAGTGGGGGGCGAGTTCGCCACCGACTACCCGAAAATTGCCGGGCGTCTGGGCCTGGACGGTTTCGACTGCACTGACCCCTACGTCGAGCGCCTGCTGGAAGGCTTCAGTTTCATGGCCGCGCGGGTGCAGATGAAAATTGACGCGGAATTTCCGCGTTTCACCCAGCATTTGTCCGAGTTGGTCTACCCACACTTTCTGGCACCCACGCCTTCGATGGCAGTGGTTCAGTTGCAACCGGATTTGAGTAACCCAAGTCTCAAGCAAGGTTTTGTGGTGCCCCGGGACAGCGCAATGCGCAGCATATTGGGCAAGGGTGAAAATACCGCGTGCGAATACCGCAGTGCCCATGCCGTCACGCTTTGGCCTATCGAGCTGGTTGAAGCCCGCTTCTTCACCCACGCCGGCACTCAGGCCGGGCTGGATGTGCAACTCCCCGCCTCCGTCAAAGCGGGCATTCGGTTGCGTCTGCGCACCAGCGGCATGGCCTTCAAGGATCTGCCCCTGGACCGTTTGTGCCTGCACCTGCGTGGCGCGGATGACATGCCGGTGCGCATCTATGAAAAGATCCTGGGCAGCATTGAAGGCGTACTGGTCACCCCGATCAACCGGCCAGCGGCATGGCACCGGTTGCTGCCAAAATCTTGCGTGCAGCCCATGGGCTTTGACGAGCAGCACGCTCTGCTGCTCAGTGGAAAACGAACCTTCCAGGGCTACCGTCTACTGCAGGAATACTTCGCTTTCGCCCAGCGTTATCACTTCATCGAACTTACCGGCCTGCAGAGTGCCCTGGCAAAATGCCCGGACAACGAAGTTGAAATCACCCTGTTGTTACGCAGTGCCGATGTGCAGTTGGAAAAGTCTTTGGACAGCTCCAACTTCGCCCTCAACTGCACGCCAGTGATCAACCTGTTCCAGCGTCGGGCTGACCGGATCAACGTCAGCGACGAGCAACTCGAATACCACGTGCTGGTGGACCGCACCCGGCCGATGGACTACGAAGTGTTTCAGATCGATTCGGTGACCGGCTACGGCAGCGGGCCGAATTCCGAGCAGGTGTTTGAGGCTTTCTATAACGCCAAGGACATCGGCGGGCTGCATCAAGGCAAGGCCTTTTACCAGATCCGCCGGGAACAGCGGGTCGTCTCGCAGCGCCAGCGTCGGGACGGGCCGCGCTCCAGTTACCTGGGCAGCGAAGCTTTCGTTTCCATTGTGGACGCCGCTCAGGCGCCTTACAGCAGTGAACTGCGCCAGTTGGGCCTCTCAGTCTGGTGTACCAACCGTGACCTGCCGTTGGCGATGCCGCTAGGGGTGGGCAAAACCGACTTCATTGTTGAGTCCGGTGCGCCACTGAGCGCGGCTCGCTGTCTGGCCGGGCCGAGTCAGCCCTACCCTTCGTTTGCCGAAGGCAGCATGGCTTGGCGTCTGCTCAATCACCTCTCGCTCAATTACCTGTCGCTGCTCGACAGTGATCCGCAACAAGGTGCAGTGGCCCTGCGCGAAATGCTCACGCTCTACTGTCACCCCGGCGACTTGAACGCTCAGCGCCAGGTAGAAGGTGTGCGGTCGGTCAGCTCATCGGCCATCACCCGGCGCATGCCCTCTCCTGGCCCGATCACCTTTGGCCGGGGCTTGCAGGTCACAGTCACACTCGATGACGCCGCGTTCGAAGGCACCGGTGCCTTTGTGCTGGGCGCAGTGCTGAGCCAGTTTTTCGCCCAATACGTGTCGATCAACTCGTTCACCGAAACCGTGATCAAGACCCTCGGTCGTGGTGAAATCATGCGTTGGCCAGCGAGGAGTGGGCAATGCGCGATCCTCTAGAGCTCGATCTGCAGCTGCAAAGCAAAACCGCGCGCATGGACTTTTTCCATGTGCTGCGCCTGATTGAGAACGCCCACCCCGAACTGCCACGTATCGGCACGGCTTTGCGTCCGCGCGATGAAGCCGTGCGCTTTGGCCAGGACCCGGTGTTGGTATTTCACGCCAGTGCGCTGGGTCAGTACCGCAAAACCGATGGCGAAGCCCGGGCAAGGTTAGCGGTGAATTTTTTTGGTTTGCTGGGCGCCAACGGGCCGATGCCCATCCACCTGACCGAATACGTGCGTGACCGTCTGCGCAATGGCGGCGACGCAACCTTGCTGGCTTTTCTCGATGTGTTTCATCACCGCATGGTTTCGCTGTTCTACCGGGCCCGCGCCAGCGCCGAGCCGGTGATCAGCCTGGACCGCGCCGACGGCGATCGTTTTTCAGTGTTTGTGGGCAGTTTATTCGGCATCGGCGCCCCAGGGTTGCGTGAGCGCGACGAGATTGGCGACTTCGCGAAACTGCATTTTGCCGGGCTGCTGGCCAACAAGGTGCGACCCGCCTCCGGCCTGGCGACGATTTTGCGCGAGTACTTCCAGTTGCCCCTGCACGTTGAACAATTCGTCGGGCGCTGGATGCGTTTGCCTGCGGATATCCAGAGTCATATCGGCGCGTCGGAACAGGGCAATCGGTTGGGTTTATCGATGGTCCTGGGGCGTAGCGTCTGGGACTGCCAGAACAAATTTCGCATCGTGATCGGCCCCATGGGCTATGCCGACTACCAACGTTTCATGCCCGGCGGCGACAGCCTCAAACGGCTGCTGGCCTGGGTTAAGAGCTATGTCGGGCTGACCCTGGATTGGGACGTTCGCCTGATCCTGCAAAAACAACAAACGCCTCCCTTGCAGCTCGGCGGTGGCACACGACTGGGCTGGAGCACCTGGCTGATCAGCAAGCCGCCTGACCAGGATTGCCAGCAAATGTTGATCAATCAAAGCGTCATCCAAGGCATTACCACTCAGGCTGGCGCTTAAAACGCTTGCAGACCACTCTCAAGGAACATCATGGCCGATATCAGTCGCGTTGCATTGTTTGGAAAACTCAACAGCCTGTGCTACCGAGCAATCGAGAGCAGTACCGTGTTCTGCAAGTTGCGCGGCAACCCCTATGTGGAACTGGTGCACTGGCTGTACCAGATTCTGCAACTGCAAGACTCTGACCTGACGCGCATCATCAAACACTACGAACTGGACCCGGCGACGGTCGCGGGCGATATGCTGGCGGCGCTGGATCGCCTGCCTCGCGGCTCGACTTCCGTGACTGATCTGTCGTCGCAGCTGGAAGAGTCGGTGGAGCGTGCCTGGGTTTACGGCACGCTGATGTTCGGGGAATCGCAAGTGCGTTCCGGCCACTTGATTATCGGCATGCTCAAGACGCCGAGCCTGCGCAACGTGCTGTCAGGCATGTCCAAGCAGTTCGACAAAATCAAGGTCGAGCACTTGGGCGACAACTTTGCCAGCCTGCTGGATGCTTCACCCGAAGCCCACATGGTTGCCACTGACGGTTTCAGTGGTGGCGGTGCAGCGCCGGGTGAAGCCAGCGGTGCAATCGCTCCAGCTGCCATGGGCAAGCAGGAAGCACTGAAGAAATTCACCGTGGACCTCACTGAGCAAGCGCGCAGCGGCAAGATGGACCCCATCGTCGGGCGTGATGATGAAATCCGCCAGATGGTCGACATCCTCATGCGTCGCCGCCAGAACAACCCGATCATGGTCGGCGAAGCCGGCGTCGGCAAAACCGCCGTAGTCGAAGGTTTCGCCCAGCGTATTGCCCGTGGCGACGTACCGCCGAGCCTCAAGGACGTGCAACTGCTGACCCTGGACGTTGGCCTGCTGCAAGCCGGTGCGAGCATGAAAGGCGAGTTCGAACAGCGCCTGCGTTCGGTGATTGACGAGGTTCAAGCCAGCGCCAAACCGATTATCCTGTTCATCGACGAAACCCATACGCTGGTGGGTGCTGGCGGTGCAGCCGGGACCGGTGATGCCGCCAACCTGCTCAAGCCTGCCCTGGCCCGTGGCACCTTGCGCACCATCGGCGCGACCACTTTCGCCGAGTACAAAAAGTACATTGAAAAAGACCCGGCCCTGACCCGCCGCTTCCAGACCATTCAGGTGGATGAGCCCAGCGAAGAACGCGCCATCCTGATGATGCGCGGCGTGGCGTCGACCATGGAAAAGCACCACAAGGTGCAGATCCTCGACGAAGCCCTGGAAGCCGCAGTCAAGTTGTCCCACCGTTATATTCCTGCGCGTCAGCTGCCAGACAAATCAGTCAGCCTGATCGATACCGCCTGTGCCCGTGTCGCGGTCAGCCTGCACGCAACCCCGGCCGAAGTAGATGACAGCCGCAAGCGCATCGAAGCGTTGGAAACCGAGCTCAACATCATCGAGCGTGAGAGTGCCATCGGCATCAATGTCGGTAAGCGTGAAACCGACGCCAGCGAGTTGCTGAGCGCTGAACGTGCACGACTGGCTGGTCTGGAGCTGCGCTGGAACGAGGAGCGCGTTCTGGTCGATGAGTTGCTGGCACTGCGCGCTCAGTTACGCGATGGCGCAAAGCCGGTAGAAGGCACTGGCAGTGACCTGGAAGCCGCCGCAGCGGTTCAAGCATCTGCAGAGGTCATGACGCCGGAACAACGCGCTGCCCTGATGCAACAGCTGCAAGGCGTCCAGGCGCGGCTCAGCGATTTGCAAGGCGAAACCCCGCTGATCCTGCCGACCGTGGATTATCAGGCGGTCGCGGCCGTCGTTGGCGACTGGACCGGTATCCCGGTGGGCCGGATGGCCAAGAATGAAATGGAGACCATCCTCAAGGTCGCGTCGGTACTGAGCCAGCGCGTCATCGGCCAGGACCACGCCATGGAAATGATCGCCAAGCGCATCCAGACCTCACGCGCGGGGCTGGACAATCCGAACAAGCCGATTGGTGTGTTCCTGCTGGCCGGTACATCCGGTGTCGGCAAGACCGAAACCGCTCTGGCATTGGCCGAGGCGCTGTATGGCGGCGAGCAGAACCTGATCACCATCAACATGAGCGAATACCAGGAAGCCCATAGCGTGTCATCCCTCAAGGGTGCGCCGCCAGGCTACGTGGGTTACGGCGAAGGTGGCGTACTGACTGAAGCGGTGCGTCGCAAACCCTACTCGGTCGTGCTGCTGGACGAAGTCGAGAAAGCTCACCCGGACGTACACGAAATGTTCTTTCAGGTGTTCGACAAAGGCTCGATGGAAGATGGCGAAGGCCGCTTCATCGACTTCAAGAACACCCTGATCATCCTGACTTCAAACGCAGGCACCGAACTGATCGCCGGTCTGTGCAAAGACGCGGACCTGATGCCTGATCCAGAAGGGATGGCCAAGGCCTTGCGTGCCCCGCTGCTCAAGGTATTCCCGCCTGCCCTGCTCGGCCGCCTGGTAGCAATCCCGTACTACCCGCTGTCGGACGTCATGCTGGGCCAGATCGTCAAACTGCAACTGAACCGCATCAAAAAACGCGTCGAAGCCCGCTACAAGATCCCGTTCGTCTACACCGAGGCGGTGGTCGAACTGGTGGTTGCGCGCTGCACCGAGGGCGAATCCGGCGGGCGCATGATCGACGCGATTCTGACCAACACGATGTTGCCAGACATCAGCCGCGAATTTTTGGTGCGGATGATGGAGGGGACGACTGTTGAGCGAGTAGACGTCGATGTTGATCGTAATGAATTGATTTGTCGTGTGTCCTGACAACCATTTTTGAATCATTTAGGGAATTTGTCATGCCTATAGATCAACCAAAGCCGGGGACGCCCGCCTTAACAATACCCCAGCTAAAAGAGTGGAAAGCCAGAACCAGCGCTGGCACGATTACGTCAAGACACAGCCTGCTGATGGAGGTCGATAAATCCATCGGCCGGTATCACCAAATGGTAGAGCAAGGTGCCCAGGATCGCGAGACAGCAGCGTTGTTCATGCACTTCTTTAAATATAAATCAACGCACGCATCCTGGAAGACCGATCCGAGAAATATGGCCCATGGTGAGCTTCAAAAGCTAGACGATTTTCTGAACAACTGGATGGACAAAGGTAGCAAACTACTCAGTCAAGCCACGATACCGCCTGAAGACATGCGCGTCTGGCGCCAGGGTGTTTGTTTTGCGCTGGCTAAATCGGAAATTGTCGGCTATTTCGATCTTTCCTGGAGCAACATTAAAAACACTAGCGTATCCGGCTACAACGGTATAGCAGCCGTCAATAAGGTAGTCGACGTTGCGGCGGGCAAACACGTTGCGCTGGACGGCGGAGTTATCAGCTCCTTGACTGATTCTGTTAAGGAGTTTGTTTCACATCTGGCAGCTAGCAGCGGTGGAGGTGGCGATAATTCTAAATTGGCCGACTCTATTATGAGCGGACTTCCCGACATTCTAAAAAATATAGGGGGCGCGATTGCATCCGTGGCCGGCCCGATGACAGCTCTGAAAATCGTCGGCGATATAAGAACCGCGATAAAGTCAAAACTGCTGCTTAATAAAACGGCTGATCTAGCTGCCGGGGTGCACGCGGGTTCGCCACGCGATATCGTGGAATCAATACGCTCTCAAACTTTCGATAAAATGATGGCGTCCATTAAGGCAGTAATAAAAAACGCGTTGCTTTCAGTCGCCGCAATCGTTCCTTTCGGGGCGGTCATTAAAGCGATAAGCGCGGTCTATGAGTTCATATCCGCGCTTTGGTATCATTACCGAGAGCGCGAAGTCATCCGGTCGATATTTCTGGATGCAAAGGGTCAATCTAGCGCCAAGCTTTACAACGAGACTGCGGAATTTAATCAGTGGTTTAAGTCGGTCATCGCAAAATCACCCTTTGTTGCTTCGTACATTATCAGTCTTCCCATGACGGGTGGTTATTACGGGTTTCTCAATCTGTATTATGACGACGGAACAAACATATCAAATGCTACGTTGCAACTCAATTATAACAACTTAGACGAGTTGAAAAAGGGCGCGGGTGGCTATGTCAGAGATTCTAAAATACGAATAAAAGCTGTTGAAGGCGATAAACTCCTCCAGATGTCACTCGACTGTGTTTATCGTCAAGACGGTCTTAACCCTACCACGTTCCAAAGGGCAATGTTTTGTCTGTCTTGCTGGATCTTGATCCCTATTAAAAAGAAGTTTTCGTGACGGCTGCACGGCAGTTGCCGCACAAGGGGCTGGTCCTTAATGACTAGCTTCTGGTCACTTCAACGTTGAGTTCATAGAGCACGCTATGCCTAAACAAGTCTCGATGGGCGCCAAGATGAAGTGCTCCTTCGGCGCTGCGCCTTCGGCGTTGGTGGTGCTGCCCAAGAACAAAGTGCTCGCCGAAGGCCCGCCTGCGGCGAACATTCTTGACCATATACCGCTGCTCAACATTCTGCCCTTCGGGATGTGCAGTTGCTCGGGCAACCCGATGGTGGCGGCGGCAACGGCGGCAGCAATGGGCGCGATGACACCGATGCCCTGTGTTCCTGCGACCTCGGCGCCCTGGTCGCCGGGGGCCAAGACTGTGCTGATCGCAAAGTCGCCGGCCCTGGATGACATCTCCACCTGCAAATGCAATTGGGGTGGAGAAATAACCTTCGTCGACGCCGGTACGGTCAAGACGATGATTCCGTAAAAAATTGCAGTTAGTGGGGGCGGCCCCCGACGAGTGAGAGCGTAACCAAGAGAAATTATGAGCAGACCGATTGTCACCACCGCGCTAGGCACAGATTCGCTGCTCTTCCACGCCATGACCGGCAGCGAGGAGCTTGGGCGCTTGTCTGAGTTTCGCGTGCAGCTGTTGAGCAAAACAGGCGACATCAGCCCTGCTGCCCTGCTGGGTGAGCCTTTGACGGTGGCCATTGCGCTGGTCGAAGGCACGCGCTGGTTCAACGGCATCGTCACGCGTTTTACCTCCACAGGCTGGGAAGGTGATTACGTCAGCTATGAGGCTGTCGTGCATCCTTGGCTGTGGCTGCTAAAGCGCTCATCGACCTGCCAGATATTCCAGGATTTGACGGTGCTGGAAATTGTTAAACAGGTGTGCGAAAAACCGATCTATGCGGGCGTCAGCCTGTTGTCAGCTGAATTGCTAAGTGGCGTCTACCCGGCACTGCCCTACTGCGTGCAGTACCGCGAAACCGACTTCGACTTCGTCTGCCGACTGCTCGAAGACGCTGGCATCTACTTCTTTTTCACCCATGAAGCGGACAAACACACCCTGGTGCTGGCCGACTCCTACGGCGCCCACCAGGCAATTGTCGGCTATGAGAGCCTCAAGTTCGCCGGCAGCATGCACAGCAACGCGCGGGACGAAGAAAGCGTCTCTGAATGGGCCGTGTCCGGGGAAATCCAGTCGGGCAGCTACGCCCTGACCGATTTCGACTATGAAAAAGCGTCCGCGAGCAACAACGGCAGCCTGCTCAGCAAGGCTCAGATCCCCTCGGGTTTCGGCGGGCCTGACTTCGAACTGTTTGATTACCCCGGCAATTACACCAGCGCAGAAACCGGCAACGCCTTGGCACTGGCGCGCATGGAGCGCACACACGGCCAGAGCGTCGTGATCAAGGCCCGCAGCAATGCACCAGGCCTGTATTGCGCAGGTTTGTTCACGTTAAGCGAGCACCCGCGAGAAGACCAGAACCTCAGTTATCTGATCACCAGCGCCCAGTACGAGCTGTACACCAACAGTTATGCCAGCGGTGGGCAGGCCTCTGAGCTCGTGTTTGATTGCAGCTTCAGCGCCATTGGCAAAGACCACCCCTTTCGGCCGCAATGCGTCATCGCCAAGCCCGTGGTCCAGGGGCCACAAACCGCCATGGTGGTCGGCAAAAGCGCCGAAGGTGGCGACGGCGAGGAAATCTGGACCGATGCCCTGGGCAGGATCAAGGTGCAGTTTCACTGGGATCGCCAGGGCGTCAGCGATGACAACAGTTGCTGCTGGGTGCGGGTCGCCCAGACCTGGGCGGGTAAAGGCTGGGGCGCAATATTCATCCCTCGGGTGGGCATGGAGGTAGTGGTCAGTTTTCTGGAAGGCAATCCGGACCGGCCTCTGGTCACCGGTTGCGTTTATAACTCCGACGCGCTGCCGCCATACGAACTGCCGACGCTCAATACGCAAAGCGGCATCAAAACCCGCTCTTCGCCAAAGAGCGAGGGTTTCAACGAGCTGCGCTTCGAGGACAAGGCTGGGGCCGAAGAAGTCTTCATGCACGCCGAAAAAGACTTCAACCGGGTCGTCAAGAATGACGACACGTTGACGGTCACCGGGGACCAGAAAATCACCGTCGAGAAAACCATTGTCATTACCGCCACGACCTCAATCGAACTGGTGGTCGGTGGCAGCACCATCAAGATCGAACCCTCAAAAATCACCATCCTGAGTGCCCTGGTGGAGATCAACTGATGACTGAACGCACCTGCTCCTGCGCCCACAACGCTCACGCGTCTGTTGCTGCGCACACCTGGCCAGCACCTTCGAATCGCCTGCGAGCGACGTTCCAGGTGATGCCTTTCGCCCTGTCCGCGAGTACGTGCCTGTCTGGCTGCTCGCGTGACCTCACTACGTCGACATCCCCATGCCTCTGATCCTGCGCATTAACACCTACCGCAACCAGCCAGCGCCTGGATTGGCGCCCGGCGCCTTCTCCGAATCAGGGGGCACACTGGGACGCTCTGCCGAGAACACGCTGGTGCTGGAGGACCCGAGCAAATACATCTCGCGCACCCACGCCCGGGTGACCTTTCGTGACGGCGCGTATTACCTAGAAGACCTGGGCAGCAACCCTAGCATCGTCAATGATCGTCCCGCAGGCAAAGGCCGGGAAATCATCCTGAACGCCGGTGACCGAATGGTTATAGGCGATTACCAGCTGGAGGTACTCATCCAGGCTGATGCTGTTACGGGTGCGCCCACCACCCAGCCGCCGGTGAGTAACCTGGCGCTGCCGCTGTTCGAGCCGGCACTTGCAGCTGTCCCGCTTCAATTGCCATCGCTGTTCGATGCCCACCCGGCACCGATCGTGGCCGCGCCACAACCGTTACCCCATGCGCTGCCCGATACGCTGGCCGGCGCGCGCCTGTTGGACATGGGCAGTGATGCCAGCTTTGCCGCCAGCCAGAATGACCCACTGGGTTTGAATCTCTTCGCCAGCACGGCCGCGTCGGGTACCACCCCCGCAGGCTTCGGCTTGCACGAGTTGAATCCACCTGACTCGTTCCGTGCCGCGCAAAGTGATCATCTGTCGCCGGAGCTCGCTTCTTTCGCGCTGCCGCCCGCTGCACCGCAGGTTCAAGCGGCAAGCCACACGGCAAGCATGGCCATCCCGGAAGACTACGATCTGCTGGCTGATTTTGCGCCATCCGCGCCGCCGGCGCAGGGCGCTGCGGCGATACCGGTCCGGGACCAGCCACCGTCCCCTGCCCCACTGCCGATGGCTGCGCACCCTCAGGACATGCACTCGGCGCCGGCATTTGCCAGCCAGGCGCAGCCTCAGTTGGGCGCTGCGCCCTTTACCGGTCAGCCCTCGGCCAGCGACAGCGAAATCCTTCAAGCCTTGCTGCGTGGCCTGGGGCTGCCAGACCTCAAGCTGGAGAGCACCGGCCCGCAAATGGCGGAAAACATCGGCGCCATGTTGCGCGAAGCAACATCAGGAACAATGGACGTCCTGATGGCCCGAGCCCTGACCAAAAAAGAAAGCCGCATGGACATGACCATGATGGCGGTCCGCTCCAATAACCCGCTCAAGTTTTTTCCAAATGTCGACAGCGCCCTCACCCAGCTGTTGAGCAACACCATGGCCGGTTACATGCCACCCGTGCAGGCGATGGCGAGCGCCTTCGATGACCTCAAGGCCCATGAGCTGTCGGTCATCGCCGGGATGCGCGCCGCGCTGTCAGCCCTTCTGCAACGCTTCGACCCCGCCCAGATCGAGCGGCGCACGCCCCCCGCCAGCGTCATGGACAAGATGGCCGGCAGTACTTCTCGAAAAGCGCGGATGTGGGAGCAAATCGTCGAGATCTACGGCGAAGTGGCGACTGATGTCGACGAGGTTCAGGGCCTGTTCGGCGACAAATTCTCGGCTGCTTATGAAGAGCAGGTCGACCGGCTACGCCGAGGCGGCAAGTAAGCACGGCAGCTCAACATTACTTATTGGGGTCAAGGCATCATGGCGTGGAAGAACAAAGTAGTCTGGTCCGAAGGCATGCTTTTGCAGCCTCAGCATCTACAGCAACATGACCGGTACTGGCAGAGCCAGCTGGAGTCACGGGTAGCCGCATTGCGTCCCTACAGCTGGGGCTTTTCCAATCTGAAGATCGACGAGCAGCAACTGGCTCTGGGCAAGCTCGCCTTGCAGGTGTGCAACGCTGTCCTGCCTGACGGCACACCGGTCAGCCTGCCTGGCGAAGATGATCTGCCCCTGCCTTTGGATATCCCGGCCGATGCGCGCAATCTGCTGGTCGTGCTCGCTTTGCCCCTGCGCCGCCACGGTGTGACCGAAGTGGGCAATCAGCAAGGCCCCGACAATTTTGCCCGGCATCGCAGTGAAGACTACGAAGCCTGGGACAGCAATGGCCTGGACAGCAGTGCATTGATGCAGGTGGGCAAATTGCGCCTGCGTCTGGCGTTGGAAAGCGAAGTTGCCAACGCCTACACCACGCTGGGCATCGCCCGCATCATCGAGCGGCGCCCTGACAATCGCGTGGTGCTGGATCCTGATTACTGCCCGCCGTGCCTGAGCTATCGGACTGCGCCGAGGCTGGCGGCATTCGCCGATGAACTCGTTGGGATGCTGCACCAGCGCGGCGAAGCGCTGGCGTCTAGGCTGTCGCAGCCGGGTGCCAACGGTGCCGCCGAGATCGCCGATTTCCTGCTGTTGCAACTGCTTAACCGTGCCGAGCCGTTGTTCGCCCACCTCAGCGGCCTGCCTGACGTTCATCCGGAAACGCTGTACCGCTCAATGCTGGAGCTGGCAGGTGAATTGGCGACTTTCACCGAGGCCAGCAAACGCCCGACCTCCCAGGCGCTGTATCGCCATGACCAGCTGATTGAAAGCTTCGCGCCGCTGATGGGTGATCTTCGCCGCTCGCTTTCCACCGTCATGGACGCTCAGGCTGTATCGATCCCTCTGGATGAGCGCCATTTTGGCATTCGGGTTGCCGTATTGGCTGACAAAGAGCTTCTGCGCTCGGCGACTTTTGTATTGGCCGTCAGCGCGCAAATGCTCCCCGAACTGGTCCGCAACGGCTTCCCGGCGCAGGTCAAAATCGGGTCCATCGAGCAAATTCGTGACCTGGTCAATCTGCAATTGCCGGGTATCGGCCTGCGGCCGATGGCGGTTGCTCCCCGGCAGTTGCCGTTTTACGCCGGGTTCACCTACTTCGAGCTGGATCGCAGCAGCGAATATTGGCAGCCCTTGAGCAACTCAGCCGGTTTTGCAATGCACGTGGCTGGGGACTTCCCAGGGCTGCAAATGCAGTTCTGGGCGATCAGAAGGTAAATGCCGTGAGCACAGACGACTTGCTCGATCCATCCGGGGATTCGGATGCGACCATGCTGATCCCGACGCCGGGAGGCCGCCGTGCGCCGGTGCCCGGCCCGACGACGGCAGCTCCCCAGGCAACTGCCCCACAGCCCTTATCGAGCGACACCACCCTAGAGTTGCCGGGACGCGGGTTAAACCGCCTGGTCCGTGCGGCCAATCCACTGCTTGATTTGATTGTCCCGCTGCGTACCACCACCCAGCCGCCGAACATCGACGAGCTTCGCCAGCGGCTGGTGCTGGCGGTGCAGACCTTCGAGAACGATGCGCGCAAATTCGGCGTGGACCTTGAGTCCATTGCGGGTGCCCGCTATGCGCTGTGTACCGTACTCGATGAAACCATCGCCAGTACGGCGTGGGGCAGCGGCGTCTGGGGCAGTCGCGGCTTGCTGGTGGCGTTTCACAATGAAGCGTCCGGCGGCGAGAAGTTTTTCCTGATCCTGCAAAGGCTGACCCAGGATCTGCGCTCCAATCTGGACCTGATCGAACTGATGTACCTGTGCCTAGCCTTGGGCATGGAAGGCCGCTATCGGGTGGTCGAGCGTGGCCAGGAGCAACTGACAGCCCTGCGCGAACGTTTGCAGCAGTTGATCGCCACCCAGCGAGGCAGCTATGAACCCGAGTTGTCTCCCCACTGGCGAGGCGATGCAGTTAAAACCCACTCACCCTTGCGGCGCATCCCGTTGTGGGTGTTGGCCGTCGGCACAGCGGTGGTACTGGTGGCCTTGCAGATCAGCTACAGCATGCTGTTGACCGAAGTGTCCGACCCGGTCTACGCCGACCTGCACAAGGTTCAAGTGACACCGCCGACGGTGGCACCACGCGCGCCGGCAGCCGAGATCGCGCCACCCGTACGAGTGGCGGGCTTCCTCGCCCCGGAGATAGCAGCGGGCAAGGTCACGGTCAGTGAAACGGCGGACCGATCCGTGATCACCCTGATGGGCGACGGCATGTTCGGTCCCGGCAGTGCCGAGGTGACGCCAGGCTTCCTGCACGTGCTTGATCGCATCGGTGAAGCGCTGCAGCCGTTACCTGGCAAAGTCATCGTTGTCGGTCACACCGACAGCAGCAAGCCCGGTCTTTCCGCCCGTTTCCCCTCCAATTACGAGTTGTCCAAGGCTCGGGCAAACAGCGTCCTGAAGCGCCTGGCGCTGGTGGCCGGTCCTGCAGACCGTTTCACCGCTGAGGGCCGAGGCGACGCCGAGCCGCTGGTGCCCAATGACACACCCGCCAATCGCAGCCGTAACCGGCGCGTGCAGTTGACCGTACTGAGCCCGGTGGTGCCGCAATGAGTGCGGTCACGTTCGATATCTCTTCTGACCGTTTTGGCGGATGTCTATGAAGCGCTTCTTTATGTGGTTCCTCAAACCCTGGGTCCTCTCCTTTCTGGGCGTGGCGCTGTTATCGCTGGTGCTGTGGTTTGAAGGCCCGCTGTTGTCGTTCAATGGTCAGGAACCGTTCGCGTCAGCCAGCGTGCGCTGGAAATCGATCGGTTTTCTGTTCCTGCTGTGGGCGCTTTGTTTCTTGTACAAGTACTGCGCCGCGCGCTGGGCTAATCGCAAGCTGATAAAAACGCTGGCGGGCGATGAACAACCCGGCGTACGCGAGTCGGGCCAGGAAATCGCCGTGCTCGGCCAACGCATGCAGGAGGCACTGGCCATCTTGCGCAAGACTGGCAAACGTCGTGGCGGGCAATACCTGTATCAGCTGCCGTGGTACATGTTTGTCGGCGCGCCGGGCAGCGGCAAAACCACAGCACTGGTGCATTCGGGGCTGAAATTCCCCGTGGCTGATGCCTTGGGGCCTACGGCTATCGGCGGCGTCGGCGGCACGCGCAACTGTGATTGGTGGTTCAGCGATGAGGCCGTGCTGCTCGATACCGCCGGGCGCTATACCACTCAGGACAGCCACGCTCATGTTGACCAGGCGGCATGGGGCGGTTTCCTTGCGCTGCTGAAAAAACACCGCAAGCGTCGTCCTATCAATGGCGTGATCGTCGCGCTCAGCGTTGCGGACCTGCTGCAACAAGGTGCGGCGGGCAGAACCCTGCAAGCGCAGGCAATTCGCGCCCGTATCAAGGAGCTGCATGAGCAACTGGGGATAGGCTTCCCGATCTACGTGATCGTTACCAAGTGCGATTTGCTGGCTGGCTTCGTGGAGTTCTTCGAACCCCTTGGCCGTGAAGAACGCATGCAAGTCTGGGGCATGACATTCCCCATGGCCCAGGCTGATTCGGTGGATCAAGTGCTGGCCAGCTTCCCGGAGGAATTTGCCGCGCTGGAGCGTCAATTGCAGGTTCGGGTGCTGCCGCGCATGCAGCAGGAACGTGACTTGCAACGCCGCGCGCTGCTGTATCGCTTCCCACAGCAGTTTGCCGGGATTGGCCAGGTGCTGGGTGACTTCCTTAATGAAGTGTTCGCCCCCACCCGTTACGAAGCGCCCGCCTTGTTGCGCGGCGTCTATTTCAGCAGTGGCACCCAGGAGGGCAGCCCTATTGATCGGATCATGGCCTCACTGGCGGGTGCTTTTGGTCTTGATCGCAAGATGTTGCCCAACAATGCGGCCAGCGGGCGCAGTTACTTCCTGACCACCCTGATGCGTGAAGTGGTGTTCAAAGAAGCAGAGCTGGCCGGGACGAACGTGCTCGTGGAGCGCCGACGTCGACGCTTGCAAACAGCAGGCTACATCGCTATTGGCCTGTTGCTGGTGCTGATGGTCGGCGGGCTGACCACCAGCTATGTGCGCAACCAGAACTACGTCGAGACCGTCACGGCGCAGGTGGCTCAAATAGACAAACTGGCTCGTGCGGTGCCGGTACAGGCAAAGCTGTCGGAACTGTTGCCCTTGTTGAACGCAGCCCGTGAACTGACCGGTGGTTACGACGCGCAGCGCTCTAGCGTTCCCCTGCTCAGCCGTTTTGGGCTGTCCCAGGCCGACAAGCTGGGTACGGGTGCCCAAGTGCTGTATCAGCGCCTGTTGCGTGAAACGCTGTTGCCGCGAGTCGTCACGCGCCTGGAAGAAGCCTTGCGGCGCGGTGACGCCAACAATCAGGAGTACCTGTACGCGACGCTGCGGGTTTACCTGATGCTGGGCGACCGTCGCTACCTGGACCCGGAGTCGATTCTGGCCTGGCTGGAGATCGACTGGCCGCGCAGCCTGGCACCCGCAACTCAAGCTCAAGTCCAGCAACTGCTGGGCCATGCCGGTGCGCTGCTGCGTGATGGCGATGACAGCGCCCTGCCCCCGACGCTGGATTCAGCACTCATTGCCCAGACACGCCTGACGCTGGCCATGATGCCCATGCCCCAGCGTGCCTATAGCCGCCTCAAGCGCGACCTGGAGCAAGCCGGGTTGCCCGAGTTCAGCGTCAATGGCGCAGTCGGTCGGGATGTTTCGCAACTGCTTGCCCAACAAAGTGGCGCACCTTTGACTCGCGGTGTGCCGGGGATCTTCAGCGTGGAAGGTTTCCGTCTTCTGCAACAGCAGATCGGCGCAGCCATCAGCGACATCAGCAAAGACAGCTGGGTGCTGGATCGTCAGGAATCGGCAGGTGCTACTGCGGATGCCGCGCTCAAGAACGCAGTGTTGCAGTTGTACTACCTGGACTACATCAAGGCCTGGGACGCGTTCCTTGCCGATGTGCGTATCCTGCCTTTTACCAGCCTGGACCAGGCAGCGCGGATCACCAATGCATTGGCCGCCGCCGATTCCCCACTGCTGTTGTTTCTGCAGGCCGCCGCCAGGCAAACGACCCTCGATGGCGTGAATAACCAAAAGTCGGCGCTGCAGGGTCTGGATGGTGCTGTACAGAGCCGACTGGCCACCGCACGCAAGAAGCTCGAAGCGGCAATGAGCAGCAACGACGACGCCCCCGACGATGCGCCGGCGTCGGCCAACCCGGTTGACCTGCACTTTGATGCCTTGCACAAAATGGTCGGCCTGCCAGGCGCAGCAGGTCCCGTGCCCGCCGAGCAATTGCTGAGCACCCTCAAGGACGCTTCGCAGTATTTCGACGCCGCCGACACTGCCCGGCGTAGCGGCACGCCGCCGCCCGCCGCCGAGGTGATGACCCGACTCAAGCGTGAAGCCGAAGGCAAACCCGCGCCATTGGGCGGCATGCTGCAAAACATCGACAGTGGCGCTGGTGCCCTGACGCTGGGCAGCGAGCGGGCGCGACTCAACGCGCTGTGGACCACGACAGCCGCCGGGTTCTGCCAGCAGGCCATTGCCGGACGCTACCCTCTTGTTCGCGCGGCCAGCAAGGATGTCACGCCGGATGACTTCGGCAAATTCTTCGCGCCTGGCGGGTTGATGGATGACTTTTTCAACAAGAACCTCGCGCCCTATGTCGATATGGGTGGCGCTCAATGGCAGTGGCGCGCGACCGGCAGCGCACCGCTGGGCATACCCGATGACGTGCTCAAGCAATTCCAGCTCGCCGCACGAATCCGCGACATGCTGTTCAGCACCGGCGCCACCCGCCCTGGCCTGCGTTTTGATCTGACGCCGCTGAATGTCGACGCAGCCCTGAGCCAGGTTCAGCTGGAAATCGACGGTCAGCCGGTGGTGTATGTGGCAGACATGCTGTCCAGAGCGACTTCCATTCAGCTGCCCAGTGGAAAAGCTGGCGGCCAGGTGCGTTTCGAGGCCACACCGACGTTGCGCACCGATAACGCCACAGACGGCCCATGGGCCTGGTTTCGCATGATGGACAAGGGCACGTTGCAGACCACCGCGCAGGGCGAACGCTATCGCCTGACCTTCGATCTCGACGGCCGCAAAGCGACTTACCAGCTGGACGCCAGCAGTGTCATCAACCCCTTTAAGCGCCAGGAACTTCAACAGTTCCGCTGCCCGGTGAAATTGTAGGATGAACAAGGAAATGGATTCGGCAGCCGGTTTTTTTGGCAAAGTCACCAGCCACGGGGATTTTGTCGTGCGTCGCCTGCCCCAGCCGTTCGTCCAGCCTTGGGACGCCTGGTTGCAAAGCGCGCTAAGCACCAGCCGCGCTCAACTGGGTTCGGCGTGGCTGGGTAGCTACTTGAGCAGCCCGATCTGGCGCTTCGCTCTGGCTCCGGGGATCTGTGGTGACACCCCGTGGGCTGGTTTGCTGATGCCCAGTGTGGATCGCGTCGGACGACACTTTCCGCTGACCGTTGCTGCGCGTATGGCCAGCGACACTTCACTGTTGGACTGGATGGTGCAGTCCGGTACTTGGTACGACAAGATCGAGGGTCTGGCGCTCTGGTCACTGCAAGGGGACTTTTCCCTTGAATTGTTCGACGTCGCCCTTGGAGAGCTCAGCGTGCCGATGCCCGAGAACACGGTGCTTGCAGGTCAGAAAACAGTGCCCGGCAAATTCCGTAATCATGTGCTTGACGTGTCCGGGCTGGATCAACTGAGCGCTGTAACGAGGGATTTACACACAACGCCCACCGCTCAAACCCTGTGGTGGACCGACGGTTCCGAGCAGGTATCGCCCTGTGTACTGCAATGCCAGGGGTTACCGACGGCCACCAGCTTTGCGGCAATGCTTGATGGTCGCTGGCGGGAACAGGGCTGGCAGGTTCAAGAGACCGCTGTCGTCACTCCGGCACGGCCAGGCACTGCACCATGACCACGGTGATGTTGTCCCGGCTGCCGGTTTTTTTCGCCAGGTCGACCAGATAATGGCAGGCCTGTTCCAGGCTGGCTGCGGTGGTCAGGGCCATCACCCTTTCGATCTCGGCATGTGCGACGACACCGTGCAATCCGTCGCTGCACAGCATCAGCAAGTCATTGGCTTGCAGGGTCAGCGGGCGGATTTCCGGTTGCACCTGGGCAATGGGGCCAACCGCCTGGAGCAGCATGTTACGCGACGGCAGATTGTCGGTGAGACCTGCGTCCACAGCCTGCTGGTACAGGGTCTGATCGTGGGTCAGCTGATACAGCTTGCCGTCGCGCTGGCAGTAAAGACGGGTGTCGCCCACATGGAAAAGCACCAGCTCACCGCTGGCATAGGGCCGACAGAAGCCGGTCAGCGTGGTGCCCATACCGCCTTCGGGTCGGTGTTGCGCAACGTTCTGCTGGTAGAGGTTGCGGTTGGCGAACTCGATGGCATCAAACACCGTCGAGATCCCCATGATGTCGGGGTCTGTAAAGGTAGCATCCGGGTCATGGGCATCGGCGACGGGTGTGGTGGCGTCAGGATCGAAATGGGCAGTGTGAACAGCATGAGGAGATTGAAGATGGCGTGTTCTGGCTTGCTGCAAAAACCGTTGAACAGCTCGCAGTGCCTCGGCACTGGCCAGCTCGCCCGCAGCGTGACCACCCATGCCGTCGGCAACGATGGCCAGGTCGAGCGCGCTGTCGATCAGGAAGTTGTCTTCGTTGCTTTGGCGCACAGTGCCAACGTCGGTGACACCAAAGGCCGTTCCAATGCTGAGGCGCTGCCGAATGTTCGGGGACAACGGGATCGATGTATTCAAGTTGCCCTCATGGCACAAAGAGTCAAATCAAGAGCTGCATATTACCCGACTTGCAATTCAATTAAACAAGTATTGTTTTGGTTGAGCACACCCGCTTTACTTCTGCGGAGTATTTCTGACCGATCACATTTTCCGGCCTCTTCTTTTATGTTCGTACACTGTAAAAACCAGCGATTCAACAAGACTATGATTATGGCGATCTGATACCGTGCGCCCAGTTATTTTTAATGACGCTTCAGCGCTCTTATCCTTCGCGACAGGCCGGGCACCCATGATGCAAAAACTTCAGGAATGCAAATGAGCCAGGACAATTCTTTGAACCCGTCATGGGACCCTGACAAAACACGTCCGGCCAACTTTGTCGATGATGAACCGACGATTAAAGTCACACCGCCTATTTATTCAGGGCAGCCGTTATCGAGCCCCGGAAAGTTGCCCGGCCAATCAACAGCGCCGAGCGATATTGATGATGACGCAACACTGGTTGTTGAACTCAGTGATGAAGAGTTCACCCAGGTTGTCAGTCAGAGCGGGCTGCCCCCTACACCCGCCCGGGTGATGACCGCAGGTCCAGACGCGACAATGCGAGCGGCGGCGATGTTTGCTGACTCCGGGACCCACTCGTTGTCGCTATCGCTGTCTCAATCCCAGACCACCTACGGCTCCTTCGCATCCCGTGGCCCCTCGCAATTGCGCAAACTGGCGCAGGAAGCAGCCGCCATGCAGGCGGCGCCCGTCCCCCACTACGACGGGCCTTCCAGCTCCACCGCCCTGCCGCCGGGCTTTGGACTGTTCGAGTACCGTATCGATCGAGTGCTGGGCCAGGGCAGTTTCGGCATCACCTACCTGGCCACCGACGTGAACCTCAATGTTCAAGTGGCTATCAAGGAATACCTGCCAAGCCACTGTGCCAGCCGCGCGGGTGATTACTCGGTCGTGGTGCGCTGGGCCGAAGCAGAAGCCTTCTATCTGGACGGGCTCGAAGCGTTCCTGATGGAAGCCCGCACGCTGGCCACCTTCCAGCACCCGAATATCGTCGGCGTGGCGCGTTTTTTCGAAGCCTACCGCACGGCCTATATCGTGCTCGATTACGAGGAAGGCCAATCCCTCAAACATTGGTGGTCGGCGTCTCGGCAGTCCAGCGAAACCTGGCTGGTGGAGCTGTTGCAGCCTTTGCTGGACGGACTCGCGCTGGTCCATGAATCGGGTTATCTGCACCGAGATATCAAACCGGACAACATCTACGCCAGTATCGATGACGGCCGACTGGTGTTGCTCGACTTCGGCGCCGCGCGGCTGTCGGCAGGTGGCGAACAGGCGGTGGCCGACGTACTGACCCCCGGCTATGCCCCGGCCGAGCAATATGAAGGCGGAGCCCAAGGGCCGTGGACCGACATCTATGCCTTCGGTGCCACCCTGTACTGGATGATCACCGGTAAAAAACCGGAGCCAGCGCCCGCCAGGCTGTCAGGCGACGCGACCATGATCCCGGCTGTGGAGGCCGGTGCCGGCCGATACGGCGTGCCCTTTCTGGAGGCCATCGACTGGGCGCTGCAACCTGAGGCGCACTCCCGTCCACAAACGGTCCGCGAGTTTGCAACGGCTTTGTTCGCTGGTCACGCGGGAACCCTGGATTTACAGGACGCCCTGCGCTCATCCCAAGAAAGTCGGCACCACAGCGCTCACAAGCAGGCCACATGGCGTCGCAAGGTGGCGCACTTCATGGGCGTCCTGTTGCATCCCGACGGGTGGCGACTGACGGTAAAAATGACGTTACTGATGATGATCGCGGCGCTGGTGCCCATGCTGGTGACCTCTTACTACAACCTGCACGGAGCCAGCGCCAACGTCACAGCCAACGAGCTGACCAACCTTGAAAACCTGGCCCAAAGCACCGCAGGCCGGGTCTCGCAGCTGGTCCGGGACAGCCGCACTTTCGCCGCCTACCTAGCCAGTGATGAACGCTTTATTGATTATCTGGAGGCGCCGAGCCTTCTCAAAAGCGATGTCTTGCAGGCGAGGCTGACCAATCTGGTCGCGACCAATACCGATGTGCAACTGGCCTTCTTGATGGACCGTGACGGCAACGCGCCAATCTCCAGTGACCCAGACGTCATCGGGAAAAACTTTGGCTTTCGCCAGTACTTCAAGGAAGCCATCACCGGCAAAGCATTCACTTCCGGACTGGTACTGGGTACCACGGCGGGCAAGGCCGGGCTTTATTTCTCCAATCCGGTGCGTGACAGCAAGGGCGCAATCGTAGGCGTCGTGGTGCTGCGATTGAAAGGTACTTCCATCAAAGCAATCCTCAATGAAGTGCAGCAACGGGACGCCACGCTGATCCCGATGCTGTTCGATAACGACGGGATGCTGGTGGCGTACCCCGACGAGAGCAAGCTCTATCGCAGCCTGGGTGAATTGCCTGAGCGGAGCGTGGCATTGTTTATTGCCGACCAGCGTTTCAAGCGCAGCACTTTCGAAAACCTGAACATGCCGGACTTGGCCAAGGCCGTGATCGGCGCTACCGAGCCGGGCAGCCTCGGATTTCATTCCACGCTCAGCGGTGTCGACGAATACGCTGGTTATGCGCCGGTCAAGGAAAGCGAATTGGTGGTGGCGGTGAGTGAATCGAAAAGCGTCTTCGATACCCCCTTGCGACAGCTATTCCAGAACGTGCTGTATAGCGTGATTGCGGTGGGTCTGTTTTTCCTGGTCATGGTGGTCGGTCTGGCCAGAAGTGTGGTGCGTCCGATCAAGCGCCTGACCGTCGCCGCCGATGCGCTCAAACGCGGCGATTTCGACAAGGCCAAAGTCGAGGTGAGCTCCCATCGTTACATCGATGAGGTGGGCCAACTGGCGCGAACATTCAACATCATGATCGACGTACTTCGCCAGCGTGAGCGGCAGCGCGGCCAGTCGGGTTCGCGTCGGCGCAACAAGGCACGCAAAGACAAGGAAGAAGGCCGGTGAGTCAGCCGGCCCGCCGCCCGTAGGCGATTGCCCAGACATCCTGCTCGTTTTTCTCGCAACCGTAACCCACTAGACCGAGGCTCAACGCCTCGCGATGGCCCTGAAGATCATCGCTGGCCACCACCCGCCCGCGCTGCCAAGGCAGAACGGTGCACTCCAGATCCAGCGACAGCAGAAGCCGCGGCAGCCCGCCATAGACTTCCACGTACCGCTCCACCACAAAACCCCGACGTAACAGCCCGCGCAGACTGGCCAGATTGGTCGGCGCGACAGTCACCGTGATAAAACTACGACCGGCAGCCTCAGCCATGGCGATGCGCAACGCAATGGCATCTTCATGCAACCGCCTGCCCCGCCAGTCAGGCGCACAGGACGCCCCATCCAGCAAACACATACGCGCACGTTTAAGCGGTTCGACCTCAAACAACTGCGTCACGACCGACAGCATCGGCGACTGCAAGCCAAGCACCCCATAAGCAACCAGCCGGCCCGCCGCAAAACAACCAATGATTTGCCCCTGCACCTCGATATGTTTCTCGAAATACTCAAGTGCGTCCTGCCTTACCATACCGGGTGGAGTCAGCTGTATAACCTGGTGATGGAGATTATGGGCGAGTATGGCTTCATCGGCCTGCATTAAGCGCCAGTTACAGTCTGGGTGGGTTAGTAAAAATTGGGGCATGGTGGGTCCGCATTCAATAATGCATTGCAATGGCGCCTATCTATGCCTTGAGGGGAAGAAATTTATAGGCAGAGCAAATTTATTATTTTAGAGAAGTTACCGACTTACAACAATGATCCTTAAGACCAAAACCATGATGGCGTGTAACTATTTATAGGTACACGCCACTCATTGACGCGGCAGCATGCTCCCTATCCTTATAGAAAATTAATTCGCTCGAAGGATTCCAGACGCTAAACATAGCAACTAAAACAATCGGAATGCTTCTTGCCAAAATAAAATTCAGGATCTGTGCCGCCGATACCCAACACTGATCAAGCCGCCATAAGCGACACGTTTTATTGCAGTAAACCGCACCAGTAGCAAGTGTCGAAACCAGTTTTGGCTGCGCAGCGAAAGCCCGCCGGTAGCTTTCCAAGCTCAAAGATCATTTTGCCGGAAGAAGCCCTATTCGATGCTTTCGACCGCCCAAGGCACACGTCTAGTCCCTCCGCGAAATCACCGAATCTGAGCTACCCGCCCTTCTGCAGGCTCTATCCGGCAGAACCTCTGGCTGCTTTCACAACTAAGCCCCGATCTCCGTGGACGACCTAATAGACCTTAGGGCTCCCGACGTTTGTTGCCACTGAGAAGTACAACATCAAGCAGGCCACCTTCATGACTGTGCTCTACTACGATTTTTTCGCCGAAAAGCAGGTATACATTCCCACGCGGGGTAACAAGTGTGAACGTGGCCAATCTACGGCAGTCCCTGTCGGGGCCATCAGTATCGCATTGCCAGCAGTGCGCCGCTCCACCGAGGAACTAGAACGCCGAGCGCTGGCATTGACGATGGTAGCAGCGATGAATATCGGTCGAGCGCTCCAAGCTAGCGGAAGTGTGAACTCAAGCCTCTGATAACCGCAAACTAGAAAGCCTCCTGCCAGAGTCCTCTGGACCTCAAAGGCTAGGCGCGGAAAAAGACCCACTCGCGTTGGGCCTTTGATGCGATTGCATGGGGAAGGTAACGATCAACCTTCATCGCTCATGCGCCGCGTGCGCGACCAGTATCAACTGGGGTCGACTTGATCACGCCGCTGAACAGCTCAATCGTCGCCGCCCGGACAATTTTGTTGTGGGAGTCGGCGGTTTTTGCGGTAAAGCGCCGGATGTCATCAGAGAATCCCATCATCGCCTCCCATGGATTTCGTAAACCAGCGGCGTTCCGGCTGGATTGACTGACTTGATGTTGACGATGGTCCAGACCTGGCCGCCAGCATCAATAGTGATGGTCATAGTCGGGGCCCATGCAAGACCCTTCGCGGCGAGCAGGATCTTCTTGTAGCCTTGCTGAACCAATGAGCCGGAGGCATTGATAACGCCTGATTCCGCTGCGGTGTATTCGAGCAGAAGTAGCTGGCCGGACTGAGTGAGTGTCACCGGGTCATACTCGCCCTCGGTCACGCAGGTGAGCGTCCCTATCTGGCCAAACTCGGTTACCAGATCGAGCGCCACTTGAGCCATTTCGTCATAGAATGCCATCGACGTGCCCTATAAGGATCATTCATGAAGAACGAAGAAAGAAAGGATCTACTGGTGAGCGCCGGTGACAGACTGGAGCGGGCATCCTCCGATCTGACCAGTACCGATAAAATCCCGGCTAGGTCCGCACTCAGGCAAGCCATTCAAATTGTATTGGCGGGTACGAGCGCGGAAGTATTCACTGAAAGTTTGATAGATTTGCACGCCCGAAATGGAAGGGCGTTTGACTATCAGGCCTTTAATCTCTTCGTGAGCATTGTGTCTACCGCTGGTGAAGATGAGAAACTCTCAAGTCTCTTCATTTACTGCAGCCTTGAAGAAATTAAGGCTTTCTGAGTCACGCTTTAACAGCAAGCAACCCGCACTTCTGCAGAGAGTCCGCAAACTGATTAACGCTCAGCCTAGTGGCGCTGCCAATTAGCCGCGAACCTGGCTCGAAGACTCAAGCAGACCGGCAAACTGAGCATACGACTGCCTGATAGCTGCCGGGCGCGATACCATACTGGATGCCTCGGCGTACTGAACGTCTACCGCGCCCTCCACTCGGCTTCGCACTACAGCGCCCTTCTTGCTTTCGGGTGGAGCTAGGTCGTCAGAGTGCGTCTCGGCAGCCAGCGCGAGCTGACCCGCTTTTACTTGCGCCGGGATGGTGTCAGACGGCAGCACCCAGCCATTGCGGCAGGCGTCGTAGCGAGGCCATGAAAGCGCCCGATCACGATATACCGCCCGCCCTTTCCACGGCATTGAACCCATCTGTAGCGCGGCACGCCGGAGCAATACTTCCTGCCGCAAGATTTCGGCCGGGATGGTTTTACCGCAATTCTCGGCGTATGCGGCAAGTTCAGCAGCCGAAGCGAAGCTCTCGGCACCGGGAACAATTGAGCCTGTTTCAATGACGAGAGCCATGGTTTACACCGCCGCGTCGAGCAGAGTTTGAAGCGTAGCCTGGTCGGCCGCCTCATCGAAGGCGATGCCTTTCTCGTTGAGCGAAGTCTTCGTGGAGTCCAACAGATCTTTAGCTGCCTGCTCATTGCCCACCTTGAACTTCAGACAACGATGCTCTTTCAGGTCATGTGGGTGCCGAGGAACTCCACTTTTGCGTAGGTACTCAGGCGTAGCCGCCACAGCCCACAGCACGTCCGGAGACAGCCGATGCGCAATCATGCCGTCCGGGACGGTCGCTCCGAAGCGGATGCCAGCGTCGAAGCCTCCCTCCACGACATCCACCATTGCATTTGAAATGGAAATATCGACTTCGATATCAGGATATCGCTCGCCGAACAGCGGTAGGACGGGGGCCAACAATAACAATGCCGCATCGCTGAACACGTTCAATCTGATTTTGCCAGCGGGCTCATCCCTGTAACGGTTCATGACCTCCATCGCCTGGTCGATTTGATCGATGGGCCCGTTAATCAGATCCAGCAACTCCTGACCGGCAGCCGTCAGCGTCACGTTGCGAGTTGTGCGATTCAGAAGACGCACGCCCATCCTGGCCTCCATTGCCTTGATGGCGTGACTGAGCGCTGACGGACTGATCCCGACCTCAAGTCCGGCACGGCTGAAACTCAGATGACGAGCGACGGCCAGGAAATACATGAAGTCGGCAAGGTTAGCGCGGGTGAGTTTC
This sequence comes from Pseudomonas viridiflava, assembly GCF_900601905.1. Lineage (GTDB taxonomy): Bacteria > Pseudomonadota > Gammaproteobacteria > Pseudomonadales > Pseudomonadaceae > Aquipseudomonas. The sequence goes on along the minus strand of NZ_UWFA01000416.1, from coordinate 25,342 downwards.
ATCGTTTACCTGCAGGAAGTGGAGGCTTGTTTTACCGGGCCAGCCAGCGTCAACACGAATCTGCTTAGCCGTTTGGCCAACAGTATACCCAAGCACACCTCCGGCTTTTACTGAGCCTCATTCATCTCAGATATGAAAGCCCCAGGCTATGACCCCCCAAATCAGGCGCATCACCCCTTCTCGCTATGGGCATTCTTGAGCGGTACTCACATCTGCATGATTGACAAAGCGTTAACCCCGTTTCCGACTCTTGAGTAACCTTCCCTCTCTAACAGCTCGTCACGTTCCTACAGGCCATCAATGCTGCATTCATCCAATTAACACCGAACCGAACCCCGGAAACCCCGAATACCTTATCAACTCGACCCGAGAGCACTCATGAGAAAACTCATTCTTTTACTTGGCCTTCTGATGGCGTCGCTCTCAGCAATAGGAGCAGACATGTCTAACGGCGCTAACAACTTCTTCAAAAGCGATAAAGTCACCGTGCAGAAAGTGACTTTCAAGAATCAGTATCAGATGAATACCTCGGGTAATCTGTTTATCCCGAAAAACCTCAAAGCCAATAGCAAGTATCCCGCCATCGTCATTGGTCACCCCATGGGTGCCGTGAAGGAACAAAGCTCAAACCTGTACGCGCAAAAACTTGCAGAACAGGGTTTCGTGACCTTAGCGATTGATCTTTCTTTCTGGGGCGAAAGCGCCGGTCAGCCGCGCAACGCCGTGGCGCCCGACATCTATGCGGAAGACTTCAGTGCTGCAGTTGATTTTCTGCGCACCCAACCGTTGGTCGACCGCGAGCGCATCGGTGCACTGGGTATTTGCGGCAGCGGAAGCTTTGTCATCAGCGCCGCAAAAATCGATCCACGCATGAAGGCCATAGCGACGGTCAGCATGTATGACATGGGGGCAGTCAATCGCAACGGACTCAACCACTCGCAAACCGTTGAGCAGCGTAAAGAAACCATCGCGGCAGCGGCACAGCAACGCGATGCCGAATTCGCCGGTGGTGCAGTTCAATACACCGGCGGCACAACACTTGAACTCAACGAGCAAACTCATCCGATTCAGCGCGAGTTCTTCGATTTCTATCGTACGCCGCGTGGTGAGTTCACCCCGAAAGGTGCTTCGGCGCAATCTACCACTCGCCCGACGTTGACCAGTAACCCCAAGTTCATGAACTTCTACCCTTTAAGCGACATCGAGACGATCTCCCCGCGTCCAATGCTCTTTATTACGGGTGAAAAGGCACATTCACGGGAGTTTAGCGAGCAAGCGTACCGCCTGGCAGGGCAACCCAAAGAGCTGGTTGTCATCCCTGGCGCAGGGCATGTGGATTTGTATGACCGGGTAGACCTCATCCCGTTTGCGAAGCTGAGTTCGTTCTTTCAACAGAACCTGAAATAGCTGTTTGATTGGAAAAGTGATGATCGGGGCCCCGAAAATTGGCGGGCCCTTTAGCTGCACTGATTCGTCGATGGGTCAGCTGATACAGAGTACATCTCGATGCGGATATCGTAGCGTTCGAACGTCGATCCAACCGGCATTAACTCACAGTGAAATATACATGCTGCAACGATTGAAATTGCAGATCCACCGTCGATAGCTTCCTGAACATCATTTTCATCAAGATAACGAGACGGTGCTGCAGTTAACAGGCAAACAGCGTCTCGGCACCTTAGTGAGCACTTATCACAACAGCATTACTGCCTCTGCACTTAACCTTATCAATTTACTCTGTAAAATCTGGCTCGTATTCAATTCAGGACATCTACTTGCGTCCAAGAGTGCTCAAACAATCCAGGCGCTCTAGATAGCCTCTAGATACCCTCTAGACAACTAAGATGTCTGCCCTCCCCCGTTAACATCTATAGAAGTGCTCATGAAAAAACTGAAATCAACAGCTTCATTAATGCTGCTCGCCGTCTTGGGCGGCTGTGCATCCGAACCTGAAACTCGCAAAGCCGGAGAATCAGTGGTTTACATCAAGGCGCAATCAGGAAATGAGATGCTCGCAAGAAGCCTGGATGCACAGCGTGCCACAACCTTGAACCAGTTCAACGTCTCTGCAGGCCAGCACACGATGGAAGTGGGACTTGTGAAGCTAGGCTATCAGAATAGCCACCGGCGCTGCGTAGCCACGCTCACGTATGGCAACTTCTTGCCTGACAGCAGCTACACGCTGATTGAAAACAGTTCAGGTGCGGATGTGAAAGTGGCATTGATTGATAGTGGGGGCGCAGCCGTTGCTGAAACCGGCAATATAGCGTGCCTTTAAAAAGCTACGCGGCACTCAAGCATTCGGTTGATAACGAGTACCCTGGCGATGGTGCTGGATTGGGCTCCAATCGTCTGACAAGCCAGAGAGATCGTTGTCAGACCACGAGCAACATTGATTCTCATTAGTATTAAAACCTATACTCCTCCCCCGCGATTCAATCGGTCTCAGGGTGACTTATGTTCGATCTGGAAAACGTCAGCCTCAACGTCACCGAGCGCACTCTGCTCCAACCCCTGAGCATGCAGCTGCCCCATGGTCAGATGATCGGCCTGATCGGTCACAACGGCTCAGGCAAATCGACCTTGCTCAAACTGTTGGCCCGTCAGCTGCAACCCTCCTGCGGAACGATCAGCCTGGACGGCAAGCCGCTAAGCAGCTGGACGAGTCGCGATTTCGCCCGTCAGGTCGCTTACCTGCCCCAGCAACTGCCGCAGACCGACAGCTTGAATGTCCGCGAACTGGTCGCTTTTGGGCGTTACCCCTGGCATGGGGCGCTGGGTCGCGTGACCCGCGAAGACAAGATGCACATTGATCGTGCGCTGGAGCTGACCGACACCGACACCTTTGCCGAACGGATGGTCGACCAGTTGTCCGGTGGCGAGCGCCAACGGGTCTGGCTGGCCATGTTGCTCGCGCAAAACAGCCGTTTCCTGCTGCTCGACGAGCCGACGTCTGCACTGGACATTGCCCATCAGGTGGAAGTACTCGGCAGGGTCAAGACCCTTAGCCGCGAACTCAACCTCGGGGTACTGGTGGTCTTGCATGACGTCAATATGGCAGCTCGCTATTGCGACCATCTGTTGGCACTGCACGGTGGGCGTTTGCTGGCCCAGGGCAGCCCAAGCCAACTGATGCGCAGTGAAATCCTGCAAGACATTTATGGTATTGCGATGGGCGTGCTGCCCAACCCTGTCGACGGCTCACCGATCAGCTATGTGAGCTGACAGATTGAGGTGACTCAGTGAGCGCTGCGCGGTGGTTTAGCGCTCGGCAGCGCCCAAGACGGCTAAAGGGTGTTCATTTCCGGTGGTGGCTCGTCGATCAAGGGACAGTTGTCACAATGAGCCAACGTGTCCAGACGATAGCGAATGCAGCAGACCCGCCGTTGACGCCAGCGTCCGTCAGCGCGCAGGTCACAGGATACGGGTTGGTAGCGAATCGGTAAAAACAGCGGATTGCGTGAACCGTCCGGGCGCCGTTCGGTTTCCAGCAGTGCCTTGCCATCCGCCAGTAGATGCGGCGGCAGCGGCACTCGCGCCATTTCACCGATAAACCACTCGAAATAGTTACCGGCGTTGCTCCACAGCACTTTGGGCGAGAGTTTGACCTCACTGGCCAGGCCCTGCACAAAAGGCTGCAAATGGGTGTCGATCAGGTCGCTGAACCGTTGGAACGGATCGCTCGGCGGGCTACTGAACACCTCGCCGTCGCCCGTCAGCTTGAAGGCTTCAGGCAAGCCGTGGGCATCAAGCACCACTTCAACGTCAGCAAAATCCAGCGGCAGGCGGCGGCCCAGTACCAGAGCAGCAGCCACCACCGGCGGAATCAATTTGACCAGATAATACTTCGACCATTGTGACGCCAGGGCGCGACGATCCTGGCCCGCGTGTTCCGGAGAGAACCGCTGCAGCACAGGCTCCAGATACTCAGCCTGCAACAGCTGTGTGGAAGCAATCGAGGGCCGAGGGTCATCACGCGTTACCAGCACGTCGCGATAGCTTGCGAACTGCCCCGTGAAAAGCGGCGCAAGGGCAGCAATCATGCTTGCGCCCCGCGCTGCCTGGCGTTGGGAGTGATTACCGTCAGGTGAAATAACGTCAGCATAATTGGCATTGCTCGAAGAACACTTCGCGGCTCTGCACCATCAGCGCAGCACGCTTATGCGGGAAATCGAAGACCTTCTCTTTCCAGAAACCATGGCTTTGCATGTAGCTGATCATCCGGGCATTGTCGGCGCGTGGTTCTGCCACAATGCGCTGAGTACGCGGGTCGTCCAGCAGCAGGTAATGGACCAGAGCGTTCAGCCAGCTTTCTACCTTGCGCGGCCCCCGGTGACTGTCTTCGCCCACCAGCATATGGATACCACGGTCGTAATCATCGACAGCGTAGAACGGCGCAATCCGGTCTTCCTTAGCCCAATAGGCTTCGTAGTAGGCGAATGGCTGATCGTCGAAACAGCCGATCAGCGTCAAACTGTGCGGGTCGGCGGCGAGTTTTTGCAGGTACTCGCGATGTTGCTCCAGGCTTCCGTCTTCCTGCCAGAACTCCAGCACTCGCGGGTGATTCTGCCAGCGGTGGAAGTGCTCAAGATCGCTCTCGACATCCAGCGCACGCAAAGAAATCCAGCTGCCCAGGCGCGCGTCGAAACGGCGATAGACCTCACCTACAGGCTTGGGCGGACGCAACGGATGGCGGCGGCCATCACTCATGCGCGCCAACTGCGGATAGCCGCTGGCGCTCGGTGCTTTCAGCCACGGCTCGGCCAGTTGCCAGAATGCGGCACGTTCAATCTGCATTTCGCCGCGATCAGGATCGCCGTTGAGCAAGCCTTGTTGCCACAGTGCTGCCGGGCACTGTCCAGCGCCCAGACGCAGTGACAGCTTCTGGCAGTTCGGGTCATTGGCAAAACACCAGTAGGCCAATGCCCACAGCGCGAATTTCAGTTGTGACGGCTCACAATCATGCGGCACCTGCCAGACATCGCCATCACGCGCCACTTCCAGCAGCGGCTTATCGTCGACCAGCAACGTTAGGAAGCGCTCGCCCGCATCGGCGAACAGTCGACGCCCGTCGGGCAGGCACAACGTTTCGTGGGTAGAGTTGCAGGACATGGCAGGACCACCTCGGGCAGCGAAAATGCGTTGAAAAACAGCGCCCCTGTTCGTAGACGTTCAGGGGCGCTTCGGATTTACTCCGGGTGTGTAAATCAAGACCGGAGTCGGAGTCGCTCAGGCACTGTGTGCGGCCAGGCTCTGCGTATCACGATTGATGCTTTTGCCGCCCTGTGGCTGATCGAAAATCGATGCAGCGATTTCCGCAGCACGCATTGGCAACACCGACAGCAGCGTGTCACTCAGGCCATGGCTGTCCTGACTGAAGCCTTGCATGTAGATGCTTGCACGCATACGCGGATCGGTTTGCAAACGATAATCGCGGGCCACTTCATAGTCGCCCAGGTAATCCTTGAGCGGCGCGAGCAGCTCGCGATGGGAGCTGCGCTGATAACCGGTGGCCAGAATCACCGCGTCATAACGGCGTTGCTCGGTCGCGCCGGTGGCGCTGTCGCGCAGGGTCAGTTCGATGCCGTTACTGTCGGCACTGGCCAGTTCGACAGTGCGCCGGCTAAGAAACGCATGGCGCTGCTGGTTGGCCACTTTCTGTCGGTAGAAAATCGAGTAGATCGACTCGATCAGGTTGAGGTCCACCACTGAGTAGTTGGTGTTGTGGTATTCCTGGATCAACTTTTCACGCTCTGCCTGCGGCTCGTTGAATACTAGATCGGTATAGCTCGGCGCGAAGATTTCGTTTACGAAAGGGCTGTCATCGGCTGGTTTGAGCACCGCTGCACGCAGAATCATGTCGACCTGCGCCGACGGGTAGCTGTCATTCAGGTCAATGAACGCCTCGGCCGCACTCTGCCCGCCGCCAATCACCGCAATGCGCATTGACGGGTTCTTCAGGCATGGCTGTTTGGCGATACTTTCCAGGTAGCGCGAGTGGTGAAACACACGCGCGTCGTTACGCAGATGACTGAACGCCGCAGGGATACGTGGCGTGCCGCCGGTGCTGACGACCACGGAGCGCGCCAGACGGAAACGTTCCTGACCCCGCACATCGGTGGACAGCACTTTGAGCAGCTCTATGCCGTTGGGGCCTTGTACGGGCTCAACGCGGGAAACTTCTTCGCCATAGGCGCACTGCCCGGAAAATTGTCGGGCCACCCAGCACAGATAGTCGTTGTATTCCATCCGGCACGGATACAGCGTGCCCAGGTTGATGAAATCAATCAGACGGTCATGTTGGTGCAGGTAGTTGACGAAACTGAAAGGGCTGGTCGGATTACGCAAAGTGACCAGATCCTTGAGATAGGAAATCTGTAGCTCGCTCTGGGTGACGAGGGTGTTGCCATGCCAGCGGTAGTCGTGCTGTTTGTCGAGGAACAGCGCCTGATAATTTCGCCCCTGCTGCAGAGCCTGTTCCTGCAAAGCAATCGCCAACGCCAGATTTGACGGACCAAAGCCAATGCCGAGTACGTCGTAGGTCGGTGAGATCAACTGAGTCATGATGCCAGTGTCCTGTTTCACGGTAGCTGTGGAGCACGACGCGGGCCGGAATAAATCTCCCTCACCCCGAGGGTGGCGTTACTCCGCCGTCACGGCGCAGCCTGCCTTTTCCAACTCCTGCGCATCGCGCCAGAAGAAGAAGCGCTTTCAAAAGTGCATTCAAAGGTAGTGACGAGGGCGCTCGGGAAAACTTTAGTAATGTTTCTCATTTGCGTATCGCGCCACAGAAGCAGAGCGCCAGGCTGAAGCGCAGTCGACCCGCCTCCTCGCCTCAGGCATCGGAAGGCGATCTGTTCTATACGCCAAAAAGCCGTTCATCCACTGCAGCTTTAACGCTGCAAATGCCGCGTTCGCGGATAAATCCGGCCCCGGTTGGGGCAGTGCCAGCTGCGCGACAGCGCGGTGTCAGGAATGGGAGTTCTGCTGTTTCTCACTGCAGCGAGCCTGCGCCTGACAGGACTGGCTCAGACGAAGAATCCCGCACTACAAGAGGCTAATCGCCAGCATGGGTTTTTTTCTTAAATTTTCCTCCGCTCACTCGTCTTAACAAGAATGATTCGGATTGGCCTGCCTCTCAGGTCAAGACACCGATCAGCCCTTGAATTCCAGCGCGCCCGACGGTGGCCGCAGAGCCCAGGAAAAAATGATGCAGACTCCCCCACAAAGCACCCTTGGTGAGCTTTTCAAGCTGCTGCGGCCATTCTGGCCACAGTTGCTGATGGCGACGGTCCTCGGCATCATCGGCGGTGCCAGCATTACTGCGCTACTGGCCACCATCAACCACAGCCTGAATTCCGAAGGTGGCATGCAATCAGGCTTGCTGGCAGGGTTCGCCGGCCTCTGTGTGCTGGCGCTGGTGGGGTCGATCATTTCTGACATCGGCACCAACTATGTCGGTCAGCACTCCATCGCACGCTTGCGTAAAGAGCTGGGCAGCAAGATCATCTCTGCCCCTATCGAGCAGATCGAGCGCTATCGCAGTCATCGCCTGATCCCTGTGCTGACGCACGACATCGATACCATCAGCGATTTCGTGTTCGCCTTCGCTCCGCTGGCGGTGTCGCTGACAGTCTGCCTGAGCTGCCTGGGCTATCTGGCGGTCCTGTCGCTGCCGATGTTCCTCACCACGGCGGTCGCCATCATCATTGGCAGCGCTATCCAGTTTCTGGTGCGCAGCCGTGGCATTCGTGGGTTCTTTCAGGCTCGCGAAGAAGAAGACGAACTGCAAAAGCACTACCGCGCCCTGGCCGAAGGCGCCAAGGAACTGCGCATCAGCCGCCCGCGCCGTTTCCAGCACTACAACGAGCGTCTGCAAGGCACCATCGATCGTATCTGCGATATTCAGGTGCGTTCGATCAACCTGTTTGTGGTCGCCAAAGGCTTCGGTTCGACGCTGTTCTTCATTGTCATCGGTCTGGCCCTGGCTTATGAATCAATCTGGCCGAGCACGGATAAAGCCACCCTCAGCGGCTTCATCCTGGTGTTGCTGTACATGAAAGGCCCGCTTGAGCATCTGGTCGGCAACCTGCCTATCGTCAGTCGCGCTCAGGTCGCCTTCCGACGCATTGCCGAGCTGTCGATCCGCTTCTCTTCTCCGGAGCCCAACCTGCTGTTGCGCGACGATGAGCGCAAGACCCTGGACATCGAGCAGATCGAACTGCGCGACCTGAGCTACCACTACCCTACCGAAGACGGTAGCCCCGGCTTTGGTGTCGGCCCGGTCAATCTGACCATCCAGCGCGGTGAGATTCTGTTTATCGCGGGCGAAAACGGCTGCGGCAAAACCAGCATGATCAAACTGCTGCTGGGCCTTTATGTGCCACAGAGTGGCCAGGTATTGATTGATGGCAAACCTGTCGACGACAGCAACCGCGACGACTACCGCCAGCTGTTCACGACTATTTTTGCCGACTACTTCCTGTTCGAAGACCTGCTCAAGGACAGCGCCGAAATCCCCGCAGAAGCCAACCGTTATCTGGAGCGGCTGGAAATTGCCCACAAGGTTTCGCTGAACGACCATAGCTACTCCACCACCGACCTTTCCACCGGTCAGCGCAAACGTCTAGCCCTGGTTCAAGCCTGGCTCGAGAAACGCCCGGTGCTGGTGTTCGATGAATGGGCCGCCGACCAGGACCCTGAGTTCCGGCGCATTTTCTACACCGAGCTGCTGCCGGAGCTGCGCGCCCAGGGCAAGACCCTGATCGTGATTTCCCACGACGATCGCTACTTCGATGTCGCCGACCGATTGCTGCGCATGAGCGCCGGAAAAATCGTCGAGGTCCAGCGCCAGAACAAGGACACCTCGTCAACCAGCCCCGATATCGCACTCACCTGATTCATCAAGGCGCCCCTGATTACAGCGGGTGCCTTAGTCAAAAAAAGCTGTCTGTCACCGCCAACACCCAAAAACTAAAAATAGCACTCGAAAAATCAACACCCAGGAGCGTAAAAATTGATTGGTAAAAGCAAGACCCCAGCCCTCAAATACCCGACTAGCCGTCTGGCCATGCTGATCAGCAGCGCCGCGCTGGGCCTGGCTTTGACCACCGCCAGCGCGGTTGCCGCGCCGGTACGCATCGATATTCCGGCGCAACCGCTGGGTTCGGCGCTGATCAGCCTCGGTACTCAGTCTGACTTGCAGATCGTGTTCAACCCGGCTCAATTGCAGAACCTGCGCAGCCCCGAGCTGCACGGTGAAATCGAACCGACCCAGGCACTGAACTCGCTGCTCCGTGGGACGGGCATCCAGTATCAGATCGAAGGTAGCCGGGTCACCTTGCTAGCCGCAGCGCCAACCAGCGGCCCGCTGACCATTCCCGACCAGATCATTTCCGGTCGCGCAGCAGTGCCGGAGGGTTACGAGAGCTACGTTCCGAAAACCAGCAACAGCGCCAGCAAGACCAACACACCGCTGATCGAAATCCCGCAGTCCATCTCCGTGGTGACCCGCAAGCAGATGGAAGACCAGGGCGCGCAAACCGTCACGGACGCGTTGCGCTATGTGCCGGGCGTCAAAGTGGAAGCTTATGGTCTGGATCCGAAAGGTTTCGACTGGCTCTACATTCGCGGCTTCAACGGTCAGTCCACCAGCGACTACCTCAATGGCCTGCGTCAGCAGAACAACAGCTATGCGTTCTTCCGCAGCGAGCCTTATGCGTTTGACCGCATCGACGTGGTCAAAGGCCCGTCCTCGACCCTGTTCGGCCAGGGCGATGCTGGCGGCATCATCAACCGCGTCAGCAAGAAACCCGAAGTCAACCACGTCAACGAAGTACAGCTTTCCGTCGGTAACTATGACCGCCGACAAGGCCAGTTCGACCTCGGGGGCGCACTGGACGATCAGCAACACTTCCTCTATCGCGTCGTCGGTTCGGTACGCGACACCAACACCCAGGTGGACTACAACGATGGGCATGAGGTCAAAGACGATCGCCTGTACATCGCGCCCTCCTTCACCTGGGCCCCGGATGAAGACACCAGCCTGACCTTCCTGAGCGACTTCCTGCGGGACCGCAACGGTGGTTCGCTGTTTGCGTACAGCACGCCGACCGGTCATACCACCGACACGCTGATGGGTGACCACAGCTTCAACCACCTGAACCAGGATCAGTACAGCTTCGGTTACGAATTCCGTCACCGCTTCGACGACACATGGGAATTCCGCCAGAACGCCCGCTACGGTCAGGTCGATGTGATCTTCCAGAACCTGCTGCCGTTCAGTGTCGATATCGGCACCGGCAATACCATTCGCGGTGCCGACCGTTTTGATCAGCACATGAACACCTTTGCACTGGACAACCAGCTGCAGGCTGACTTCCAGACCGGCCCGTTGACCCACAAGCTGCTGACCGGCGTGGATTACACCTGGCAGGACGCCGACGTCACTCGCTGGCGCGTGCGCGGCCCGGACCTGAACGTCTACAACCCGGTCTACGGCCAGTCGGTGACCCGCCCAACCCAGGCCAACAGCATCGGCTCGATCAACTATGACCAGAGCATCGAGCAGATCGGTGGCTACATTCAGGACCAGATCAAGTTCGACGATCACTGGATCCTGACCGCAGGCGGTCGCTACGACTATGTGCGCAATGACCTGGACAACTACGTCGGTGCCTCATCGAACCAGAAAGACAATGCTTTTACCGGCCGCCTGGGCCTGACCTACCTGACCGAGTTCGGCCTGGCGCCGTACGTCAGCTATTCCGAGTCCTTTGCGCCCAACACTGGCCTGGACCGCGGTGGCAATGCCTTTGATTCGAGCGAAGCGCACCAGTGGGAAGCGGGGGTCAAATACCAGCCGACCGACGCCATCCTGATGACCCTGGCCGCTTACGACCTGACCAAGACCAACGTGCTGACCCCGGAACTGGTCAATGGCGTGAGCACCGGTTTCTCGGTCTCCAATGGCGAACAGCAGTCGCGCGGTATCGAGGCCGAGGTCAAAGCCAAACTGGACCAGAACTGGGACCTGATTGCGTCCTACACCTACACCAAGGCCGAGATCACCAAGAGCAACCGTGGCGACGAGGGTAATCGTCCGGCCAACGTGCCCAAGCACATGGCTTCAACCTGGCTGAACTACACCTTCCACGACACGATCCTCAATGGCCTCAGCCTGGGTGGCGGCGCACGTTATACCGGCGTGCTCTACGGCGATAACGCCAACACCTTCCACATCGACAACTACACCCTGTTCGACGCGGGCGCGAGCTACCCGATCAACAAGAACGTGACGGTCTCGGTGAATGCTCAGAACCTGCTCGACGAGAAATACGCCGCCACGTGCGATGACTCTTACGAGTGCTACCCGGGTATGCGCCGTACCTTGCTGACCAGCGTGAAATACAAATGGTGATCAACGCCTGATCTTTCGGGTTACGTCTGTCCGCGCCTCACGTTGCTGCGCCGGGCAGACAACGCCTGTCAGCGCGTTGCTTAACCTTCCAGCCGGGCTCCTTTGATCAAGGGGCCCGGTGTCGTTTTCGGAGGATCACGATGACCCGTTACCACAGAGGAACACGAACATGCCTCTGACCCGTCGCCACCTGATTCAACGATTTGCCGTGGGCGGGCTTGCGCTGGCCAGCGGCCTGCCCGCCATGAGCCTTTTCGCCGCTCCGCTGCACCGTATCATTGCCATCAACTGGGCTGCGGCCGAAACGCTGTTGACGCTGGGAGTCACGCCACTGGCGATCTCCGATGGCAGTTATTACAGCCGACGCATGCCCACTGCGCCACTGCCTCCAGAAGTCCTCGACGTGGGTCCCTACTGGGAGCCCAACCTTGAATTGATCAAAGAACTCTCCCCGCAATTGATCCTCAGCGATCAAATGCCGCCTGCCATCGCCCACTCGCTGCAGGGCATTGCGCCTACCGAAGTGGTCGATGTGTACCCCAGCGCCCAAAGTGTCTGGACCAGCGCCACCGACTTCATGACCCGGCTGGCAGCCCGTATTGACCGCCAGCAACAGGCCGCGAGCTGGATCGCTGCAGGGGAAGCCCGGCTGATTCAATTGCGCGCGCAACTGGCGCAACGCGGTCAACCGCCGATCTGTGTGGCGGTGCTCAATCAGGACGGCCGTCATGCGACGGTGTACGGCAAGAACAGCATGATTCAGGACGTGCTCGACCGGCTCGGTCTGGTCAATGCCTGGCAAGGCCCGAGCAGCGCCATGGGCATTGCCCTGATTGGCGTCGAACGACTCGCTGAAACCCCGGATGCACACCTGCTGTACATCGAAATCCCCACCACATCGGCACGCTTGCAGAGCCTGCGCCAGACCAACGCGCTATGGGAAAACCTGCCCGCAGTGCGACGCGGCAACACCCTGGCGCTGGGCAAATTCTTCCCTTACGGCGCTGCTGCCTCGGCACTCAATCTGGCCGAACTGATCGGCACCTACCTGAGTCAACGTGGAGAGCACGAGCATGCCTGAATCGGCTATCGGCATTGCGCCCCCTCGCCCTGCGCTGATGCAGGGGCCTCTGCCATGGGTTCTGGTGCTGGCGCTGCTGGCCATGCTACTCGCGGTGCATGGCCTGCAGGCTCTGCTGCCCAGCACGCTGTGGTGGCAAGCGCTGTGGACCCCTGACCTGGATGACGGGCGTCAGGTCCTGTTGCATTTCAGCTTCGCGCCGCGCCTGCTGGTCAGCCTGATGGTGGGGGCTGCGTTGGGGCTGGCGGGCACGTTGTTTCAGCAAATACTGCGCAACCCGCTGGCCGAGCCGGTCACGCTGGGCGTGGCGGCGGGAGCCAATCTGGCCCTGTCGATAGCCACGATCGCCGCACCTGCCCTGCTGCTGCATGGCCTGGAGGGAGTGACGCTGGTCGGTGCCGGGCTTGCTACGCTGGCGCTGTTTGCCTTCGCCTGGAGCCGCACGATGTCCTCGTTGCGTTTTATCCTCGCTGGCATGGTGATCAGCCTGTATTGCAACGCCATCAATTCGCTGCTGGTGTTGTTCAACCATGACTACCTCATCGACCTGCTGCTGTGGCAAGCCGGTTCACTCAACCAGAGTGGCTGGGATGGCGTGACCTATCTGGCGCCTCGGCTGGCCGTCGCCGCACTGATTGCCGGTTTGCTCGCCAGGCCTCTGGCCGTGCTGGGGCTTGAAGACCAGAGCGCGGCCAGCCTCGGCGTTTCGCTGCGCACCACGCGCACCTTGGGGCTAGTAGTCGCCGTAGCGCTTAGCGCCTTCGTTACCAGTGCAGTCGGCATCATCGGTTTTGTGGGCCTTGCAGCGCCAGCCATTGCCCGCCTCGGCGGAGCGCGCACCTTGCGCCAACGGCTGATCTGGGCTCCGCTGATGGGCGCGGTGCTGCTGTGTCTGGTGGACCAATGCGCGCGGGAGCTTTCTCGTTTTGTCGGTGAAGTGCCAGCCGGTATTCTCACTGCCGTGTTCAGCGTGCCGCTGTTGCTCTGGCTGCTTAAACGTGAGCGCAGCGGCGGCATTGTCGCGCAGCAGGGCAGCACGTGGCGCAGGTTGCACAACCCTGGCCGGTACATCAGGGTCGGCGCAGCGCTGCTCCTGTTGCTGGTTATCCCGGCGATCAGCCTGGGCATCGGTTTGCACGGTTGGCACTGGAGCAGCCTGGAACAGTTCGACGCTGCGCTGCAATGGCGATGGCCACGGGTGATGGGTTCGCTCAGCGCCGGGGTCATGTTGGCGGTGGCTGGCTTGTTGATCCAGCGCCTGACCGGTAACCCGATGGCCAGCCCGGAAGTGCTGGGGGCCAGTTCCGGAGCTGCACTGGGCGTCATGGTTTTGTTTCTATTGGTGCCACAACCGCAAGCCTTGATGGTGCCCGCGGCCTGCGCCGGCACGCTGCTTACCCTCGGCGCGCTGTTCTGGTTCAACTGGCGCAGTGCCTTGAGTCCGGAGCGTCTGTTGCTGACCGGGGTCTGCCTGACCACGCTGATGGGAGCATTGAGCACGCTGCTGATGGCCAGCGGAGACCCGCGCATGACCTTGCTGTTGAGCTGGATGACCGGTTCGACTTATCACGTCGACGGTCCAGCTGCGCTGACAGCGCTGGTAATCGCTGTCGTCATGCTGCTGGTCAGCCTGTTACTGTCGCGGCCGCTGGATTTGCTGACCCTGGGTGGCGGCGCCGCCTCGGCACTCGGTTTGCCGTTACGCCTGAGCCACCTGGCAATTCTCGGCGTAGCAGCAGTGTTGACCGCGACCGCCACGCTGATCGTCGGCCCGCTGAGCTTCGTGGGTTTGATCGCGCCGCACATCGCCCGCCAGCTCGGCGTGCACCGCACTGCGCCGCACATCTTGCTGAGTGCAATCATCGGCGGCCTGGTCATGCTCATAGCCGACTGGATGGGACGTAATATCGCCTACCCGTGGCCGGTGTCTGCCGGGTTGCTGGCAGCCTTTATCGGTTGCCCGTACTTCCTCTGGCTGATGCACCGCCAGCGGCACTGACCGGTTGCGCTGCCATCGTGGTGAAGCCTGAACAGAGGCCTGTTCAGGCTTCACCACGATGCTACCAGTGGCGCGAAAGAAACTGCGCCGCTTGCCGCAAATAACTGTCTACTTCGGGCACCAGCCCGCCCATCCTCAGAAAATCATGGGTCATGCCATGACACAGCTGCGCCTGCACCGAGACGCCCTGCTCACGTAACGCCTCGGCATACGCCAGGCCCTCGTCCAGCAGCGGGTCGTATTGCGCGGCATACAGCAAGGCAGGCGCACTGCCGCGCAATGCCTCAGCTGCATACAGCGGTGAACAACGCCAGTCATGCCGCTGCGCCAGATCAGGTGCGTAGTGCTGATAGAACCAGTCGAGGCTGGCGGTTTCCAGCAAATAACCTTCAGCAAACAGCTCTTGAGACTCGCTGTGCCGGGTTGCGTCAGTTGCCGGGTAGAACAGCAACTGCGCTCGCGGCGCCGGCCCGCCCTCGCTGGCCAATTGGGCAGCCAGCACACTGGCCAGAGTGGCCCCGGCGCTGT
This sequence comes from Pseudomonas viridiflava, assembly GCF_900601905.1. Classification (GTDB taxonomy): domain Bacteria; phylum Pseudomonadota; class Gammaproteobacteria; order Pseudomonadales; family Pseudomonadaceae; genus Aquipseudomonas. The sequence continues at coordinate 10,315 of NZ_UWFA01000416.1, read as the reverse complement.
CACCGGCGACAGCAATGCGCTGCACGTCTAGGCCGTATGCCGCGGCATGTTTTTGCAGCCAGTCCCAGGCATCGCGGGTGTCATCCAGCGCTGCCGGGAATGGAGCTTGAGGCGCCAGCCGGTAACCCAGCGCCAGCACCGCACAGCCACAGGCCTGGGCCAGCGAGCGACAGAGGCCGTCGTGAGAATCCAGACTGCCGACCGTGTAACCACCCCCATGCAGATACAGCAATACCGGCCTGAGTGCCGACGCGTCGGCGACCGGTTGGTAAAGCCGCGCTGGCAACTCATGCCCTTGCCGCGCAGGCAGCCATAAGTGCTCGACCGGCATCGGCGGCGCACTGGCTTTGAGCGCCTGCGAAGAGGCTTCGAACTCTTCCCGCGCCTGCGCGACGCTCAGTTCATACAGCGCTGGACGACCGGCCTGGCGGCCATCGTCAACCATATCCAGAAAGGCAGAAATATCCGGGTGCAGCATACTCACCTCGTTAATCAGTGTTCGATTCATACCGGCATCTGCTCGCGTTCGGCAACCTGTGCACAGCAATGCTGGATCAGGCCTTGCAGTTCCTGGCGGTACAGCGCCATCAGTCGTTCGACGGTTGTGGTACGCAATACCCGACTGCTGAACAGGCAACGCAAGGCCAGTTCACCGTCATAAACCTGACCGATGATCTCCAGCCAATTGTTCAGCGGTGCGCTGTCGGCATACGCATCGCCGGGACGCTCCTGCAGCGGCGCAAACAGTGCCTTGTCATCAAAGCTCTGGTCGAATTGCCCCAGGTAGTTAAAGGTCACACGCGGTTGTACCCTGCTCGCCAGCAAACGGCGCGTCTGGACATCTCCCAGATAACGCAGCACGCCATGCCCGATACCTTTATCAGGCACCGCACGCAGTTGCTCGCGAGTGGCAATAACCGACTCGGCATAACCGCCCTGCCCTGGCGTCAGGCGCAGCGGGAACAGACTGGTGAACCAGCCAAGCGAGCGACTGTGGTCCAGGCCATCGAAAATGTCCTCGCGGCCATGGCCCTCAAGACCGAGCAACACCGACTCGCTGTCGCTGAAGCGACACAGCACGCGGCCTAGCGCCGTGAGCAGCAAATCGTTGATCTGCGTGCGGTACGCCTCGGGTGCAACTTTCAGTAATTGCGCCGTCAAGTCGCGGTCCAGGCGTAACTGCACCTGTTGCATGTGCGCCACTCGCTGGCTGCCACGCGGGTTGTCAAGTGGCGGTTCACCCAGGCCCGCAGGCTCGGTCTGTTCCAGCCAGTACGGCAGCTCGGCCAGCAGGCGCGGATGCGCGGCATACTCGCGCAGGCTTTGCGCCCAGGCCCGATAGCTGCTGGTACGCGCATTGAAGCGTGGCACCTGGCCGTTGCACAGCTGTGTATAGGCCTGTTGCAGGTCTTCAAGCAGGATCCGCCAGGAAACACCGTCGATCCCCAAATGGTGAGCCACCAGCAACAGCCGCTGACTGCCGTCGGCCAGCTCGCTGTAAACCGCCCGCAGCAAACGCCCGGTAGTGATATCCAGACTGCGCTGGGCCTGGTTGGCGATCGCCAGCGCGGCCTCGCTGTCCAGTGCATCACGCAGCCACAACAACGGGTCGGCGCGTAACCCTTCCTGCAATTCGCTCAGTTCGCAGTAACGCTGGCGCCACTGGCCATCGTTGCCGCGAACAAACGCCAGGCGAAGGCTGGCGTGCTCGCTGAGCACCGCTTGCAACGCCGCATCCAGATGCACCACGTCCAGCGGTTCGCGGCACTGCAAGAGGATCGCCTGGTTGAAGTGCTCAGGCGTTTGCAGGTCCTGCTCGAACAGCCACTGCTGAATCGGGATCAGCCCGAACGCTTCATCACCGACGCTTTCGGCCACTGCCTGTGGCTCGGCAGCGTCTGCTTCGGTGCTTTCCTGCGCGCGTTCCAGCAGACCGGCGATGGTTTGGTATTGCAGAAGATCACGCAGACGGATCTCAAGCCCCAGACCTTCGGCCTGACGCACCCGGGAAATCACTTGCAGACTGAGAATCGAGTCACCACCCAGATCGAAGAAGTTATCGTGAATGCCGACTTGCTCAACCTGCAGCACCTCTTGCCAGATCGCGGCCAGAATCTGCTCGGTGGCATTACGCGCTGCAACATACGAGCTGCCGCTGTTCCATTGCGGCTCCGGAAGCGCTTTGCGGTCCAGCTTGCCGGCAGGCGACAACGGCATGCGCTCCAGCAGTATGACCTGCACCGGCACCATGTAGTCCGGCAGCCGGGCACGCAGGTAACTGCGCAAGTCGTCGCCACTCGGCGCAACGCCTGGGTTGTTGACCACATAGCCGATGAGTTGCTTGCCGCCATGGCCGTCGCGGGCGACGACCAGCGCTTCACGAACCTGCGGGTGCTCTTGTAAACGCGCTTCGATTTCCCCGAGTTCGATACGGAATCCGCGAATTTTCACCTGATGGTCGATACGCCCGACATAGTCGATCACGCCATCGACGCGGCCACGCACCAGATCGCCTGTGCGATACAAGCGGCCGCCGTCTGTGCTGAACGGGTCAGCCACGAATCGCTCGGCAGTCAAGTCAGGACGCTGATGGTAACCCCGAGCCAGACCTTCGCCACCGATGTACAGCTCACCCGCCACACCTAATGGCACCGGGCGCAGGTCCCGATCGAGGATATGCAAATGACGTGCACCAACGCTTTTACCGATCGGCGCATACGCTGCATCGCACGCCGTGTTTGCGTCGGCTTTCCAGAGCAGCGGGGTCACCACCGTTTCGGTTGGCCCGTAACCGTTGGTGATGCACTGTGGGCGCAGCGCTTTTTTGGCCAGTTCAAAGCTGGCGTTTGGCACAGCATCACCACCGAAGCAGTAGATCCGGACCGGCGGCGGATTGCCGTCACGCAGGGCGTGCTCGGCCAGTTGTTGCAGATAAGCCGGAGGGAAGGCAGCCACATCAATGCGCTGTTCGTGCAACACCGTGTAAACCTGCTCCGGTGTCCACAACTCGTTACCACGCAGCACCAGGCTGCCCCCGTGTACCAGCGTGGTCAGCCAGCGCTCGTGAGCACCGTCGAACGCAAACGACATGAAGTGCAGCTCGCGGGTCGAGCTGTCCATCTCATACAACTCGCCAATCGCCGCGCAATGCATCGCCAACGGGCCGTGGGCCACGCTGACGCCCTTCGGCTGACCCGTGGAACCTGAGGTGTAAATGATGTAGGCAAGGTTTTCAGGCTCCAGTTTTACCGATGGCAAATCGCTGCATTCGGTGCTCAGATCCAGCGTGTCGAGTTCCAGACACAGCACGCCGTCGGGCAGCGGCAAGCGCTCACGCAGTCGGCTGTCGGTAATCAGCAACGCAATCCCGGCATCGGCCATCTGGAACGCCAGGCGCTCACGCGGATAATCCGCGTCCAGTGGCACGTAGGCACCGCCCGATTTGAGCACCGCCAGCAGTGCCAGCGGAATCGCAACCCCGCGAGGCAGCACTACGCCGACCCGCACTTCCGGCCCGATACCCTGGCGGATCAAATGATGCGCCAATTGATTGGAGCCAAGCTCCAGCGCAGCGTAGTCAAGCTGTTCGGTGCCGCACAGCAAGGCACTTGACGACGGACGCAAGCGCGCCTGCTCAGCAATCGCCAGATGCACCGGCGGCACCGGCAAACGGGCCTGATGCGGGCCACGGCAATTGCTCAAGGCACTGCGGTCCGCTTCGGACAGGCATTGCAGATCGCCAATCAAGCGCGCCTGACCCGCGACCATGGCCTCAAGTATCTGCTCCATGTTGCCGCGAATACGCTCGACCGCCCGTGCGTCGAAATGGCTGCGCAGGTACTGGTACTCAATCTCCAGGCCTTCACCCACACGTATGGCCAGGTCCATCGGCACGTTGGTCACGTCTTTGAGACTCAGCTCGCCAAAGCGCGGGCCGTCACCGGCCCCGCGGCGCAAGGCCTCGTCTACCGGGTAGTTCTCGAACACGATGATGCTGTCGAACAAGGCCTGACCGCTGTGTCCGGCCCAACGCTGTATGTCATACAGTGGCGTGTGTTCAAACTCGCGCACCTGCGCGTTGTAAGCCTGCAACTCACGCAGCCATTGGCCCAGATCATCCTGAGCCTGGGGTGCCTGGGCAATCGGCAAGGTATTGATGAACAGCCCGAGCAGGCTGTCGATACCCGGCAATTGTGCCGGCCGCCCGGCCACCGTGGCACCGAAGACCACCTGTTGCTGCCCGGTGTAACGCTGCAACAGCAACAGCCAGGCACTTTGCAGCAACGTATTGAGGGTGATGCGCTGGCTGCGCGCATAGGTTTTCAGGCGCTCGGTGGCCGCCGTATCGTAGTGGCTGTAGCTCAGGCCATGACCATCACCTTCGGCCGGGCGCGACAGGCTGTCGGCCAGCAGCGTCGGCTGCTGCACCTGGGCCAGACGGGCACGCCAGAACGCTTCGGCCGCCACCCCATCCTGACGTTGCAGCCAGCCGATGTAGTCGGCATAGCGCGCGCTGACCGCTGGCAGTTCCACGTCTGCGTACAGTTGCAGCACTTCCTTGATCAGTTGCGCGCCGCTCCAGCCGTCCATCAGCAAATGATGGGTAGTCCAGATCAATTGCTGGCGCCCCTCGCCCAGATCAATCAGGGTCAGGCGCTGCAGTGGCGGCTGGGCCAGGTCGAAACCTTCCAGACGATCCGCTTCGGCAAAGGCGACGATATCCTGCACATCGTCACGCAGGCGCAACTGCGCCGGAGCAGAGGCATACACCACTTGCAAGGGTTCGCGCAGGCCGCTTTGCCAGATCAAGCCACTGCGCAGCGTGTCATGGCGAGCCACGGCGCGGCGCCAGGCCTGGGCGAAGCGCGTGCTGTCGAGGCCTTCCACCGGCACGCTGATCTGATTGACATAAAGACCGGATCCCGGATTGTCCAGCGCATGGAACAGCATGCCCTGCTGCATCGGTGACAGCGGGTAGAGGTTCTCGACCTGAGTCAGGTCCAGTGCCAATTTCTCGATCTGCCCTGCGTCCAGACGCGCCAGCGGGAAGTGCCCCGTTTGTACCGCCGTCGAGTCGCTGACGCTGCGGGTGACAGGCTTGCCCACAGCCGTGATCACCTGCGCCAGCTGCGCGACGGTTGGATGCTCGAACAGTTGTCGCGGGCTGAGTTGCAGCCCGGCCTGACGTGCGCGCCCGGCCAACTGGATAGATACGATGGAGTCGCCGCCCAGCTCAAAGAAGTTGTCGTCGATGCCGACCTGCTGCAGCCCCAGCACCTGTTGCCACAGCGCGGCAAGACGCTGCTCCAGCTCGGTGCGCGGTGCCTGATAACGCTGTTGCAAACTGCTGAAGTCCGGGTCTGGCAAGGCCTTGCGGTCGAGCTTGCCGTTCGGCGTCAGCGGCATGCGTGTCAACACCATTATTTGCGCAGGCACCATGTAATCCGGCAGTTCGGCTTGCAATTCGGCACGCAGCACCTCGGTCGCCGGAGCGGTCTCGCCGTCAGCGACGACGTAGCCCAGCAGTTGCTTGCCCAATGAGGTTTCGCGGGCAATCACCACCGCTTCACGCACACCGGCGCACGCCAGCAGACACGACTCGATTTCGCCCAGCTCGATACGGAAACCACGCACCTTGACCTGATGGTCGATACGCCCGAGGTACTCCAGCACACCGTCCTGACTCCAGCGCACCAGATCACCGGTGCGGTACATGCAACCGCCGTGGGCGTTGAACGGGTCGGCCACAAAGCGCTCGGCAGTCAGCCCCGGTCGCGCGTGATAACCACGCGCCAGACCGTCACCGGCGATATAAAGCTCCCCGGCGACACCGGCTGGCAGCGGTTGCAGTGCTGCGTCCAGGACGTACAGTTGGGTATTGGCAATCGGCTTGCCGAGCAACGCCCGACCGCCACGCGGGATACGCCAGGCCGCTGACCAGATGGTGGTTTCGGTCGGGCCATAAAGGTTCCACAGCTCATCTGCCTGGGCACTGAGCACCGTCGCCAGCTCGACCGACAATGCCTCACCACCGCAGAAGAAGCGGCAACCCCGCAGGCGCGAAAAATCCTCATGAGCGCTGAGCAGCGTCCAGGTCAACGGCGTCGCCTGAATCACCGTTACGCCTTTTTCCAGCACGGTGGCCAGCAGCCGCGCCGGGTCACGGGCGCAATCACGGTCCACCAGTTGCACACTGCCACCTACCAGCAACGGCAGGTACAGCTCCAGGGCGAAAATGTCGAAGGACAGCGACGTCAGCGCCAGCACCCGGTCGCGGGCCGTCAGGCCTGGTTCACGCGCCATGCTTGACATGAAGTTGACCACTGCGCCATGACGCACGGCAACGCCTTTGGGCTTGCCGGTGGAGCCGGAGGTGTAGATCACATACGCCAGGTCGTCGATGTTCACTGGCCGTTGCAACTCGTCCGGGCGCAGGTCGTGCTCGGCCAGACCGTCCAGCTGTGACCCGTCGCGGTCCAGGCAGAACACCTGCGCCTGGTTGTCCGGCAGTTCGCTCAGGAGATGCGTTTGGGTCAACAGCAGACGCACCTCGCTGTCGGCCAGCATGTGCGCCAGACGCTCGGCAGGAAACTCAGGGTCCAGCGGCACATACGCAGCGCCAGCTTTGAGCACCGCCAGCAACGCCACCGGCAACTGCACGGTACGTTCCAGTGCAACGCCGACGGCACAATCCGGGCCTGCCCCCTGAGCACGCAACCAGCGGGCCAGACGATTGGCGCGGGCGTTCAACTGTGCGTGGCTGAGCCGGGCACTGCCGTCGTCCAGTGCCGGCGCCTGGGGATTGAGCGCAGCCTGTTGCTCGATCAACTGATGCAGACAGGCCTGACGTGGGTAGTCCATGGCGCTGGCGTTGAAATCACGCAACACGCGCTGACGCACGCTGCTGTCCAGCAAGCCGATTTCACCCAGTGGCTGGCGACCGTCGGCGCAGAACTGCAAGATCAGGTGCAACAGTTGGTCGCCGATGCCATGCACGGTGTCCGCGTGGAAATGGCTGCAGCGGTAGTCGAAGTTCAGGCGCAGCCGCTCGCCCTGAGCAACCATCAACGTCAACGGGTAGTTGGTGTTCTCCTGCGCCTGCATGCCGGAAAAACTCAAACCGCCGGGCGCCTGGCGCAAGGCCTCGGCGACCGGATAGTTTTCGAACACCAGCAGGCTGTCGAACAACGCCTCGCCGCCCTTTGCAAAGGCGTCCTGTGCAAAGGCGCGCTGAATGCTGCTCAACGGGGTGTGTTCGTGTTCACGCAGTTGCAGGTTTTGTAACTGCAAAGCCTGCAGGTAATCTGCCACTGGCTGTCCGGCGCACAGGCTGACCACCACCGGCAGGCTGTTGATGAACAGACCCAATTGTTGCTCGATCCCGGCCAGCTCGGCCGGACGCCCGGCCACGGTCGCACCAAAAACCACAGTGGACTGACCGCTGTAGCGCTGCAACAGCAACGCCCAGGCCGCCTGCACCACGGTATTGACGGTCACTTTATGCTGCCGGGCAAACGCACTCAGACGCGCGCCCTGCTCAACGGTCAACAAGCGCTGTACCTGACCAAAACCCTCCTGCTCAGCGCGCTGCGGCACACATTCAGCCAAGCGGGTCGGCGCGCCCAGCGTCGCCAGTTGCGCCTGCCAGAAAGCCTCGCTGGCGGCCGCATCACGGCCTTGCAACCACTGGATGTAATCGCGGTAATGGCCGCTGCAAGCAACGGCTTGCCCGGCGTAGCGCTGCAACACTTCGGCGAACAGCTGCGCGTTGCTCCAGCCGTCCATCAGGATGTGATGATGGGTGTAGATCAACTGGTAACGCCGTTCGTCACATTGCACCAGCACCAGCCGCAACAGCGGCGGCTGATCAAGGGCAAAACCTGCGGTACGTTGCGCTTGGGCCAGCTCATTAAGAGCGCTGGCCTGATCGTCGCGATAGCGCCAGTCGAGCACTTCAAGCGGCAACTGCAGTTGCCGATGAATCAGTTGCAGCGGTTGCGCCAATCCCTCCCAGAGGAAGCTCGCGCGCAAATTGTCATGGCTGTCCAGCGCAGCCTGCCAGGCTGCACGGAAGCGCTCGGCGTCGACACCGTCGATGTCAACGCGCAACTGGTTGACGTAAACCCCACCTTCGTTTTCATACAAGGCATGAAACAGCATGCCCTGCTGCATCGGTGCCAGCGGATATAGGTCTTCGATTTGCCGAGCGGCCAACGGCAAGGCGTCAAGTTGCGTCTGCTCCACACTCGCCAACGGGAAGTCGGACGGCGTGACCCCGCCCGCGCCTTCTTCCAGGCACAGTGCGATCAATCCCTGCAATTGCTCGACATAGGACTGGGCCAGTGCCTCGATGGCCGTGTCATCGAACATCGCTGAGCTGTACGTCCAGCGCAGGCTCAATTTGCCACCCAGGACCTGGCCGTCAACGCTCAACCAGTTACTTAGCGCACCTTCGGAATCACGGTTGGCACCCGATTTTTCGCCGGCAGGCTGGAACAAGGCATCGCTGCCAAAACTGTGGTCAAACTGCCCCAGATAGTTGAACGTGACCCGCGCCTGCGGCAGTGCAGCCAGGCTGTGCGCTTCGCCACCGAGGTAGCGCAGCAGTCCATAGCCCACTCCACGCTGCGGTACGCCACGCAGTTGCTCCTTGACCGACTTCAGTGTGGCGATCGGCTCTCCGGTGTCGTGCAGGCGCAGGGCAAACAAGCTGGTGAACCAGCCGACCGTGCGGCTCAGATCAAGATCGTCGAACAGCGCTTCGCGGCCGTGCCCTTCAAGCTGTACCAGCGCCGAGGTCTCGCCCGTCCAGGCACACAGGCTGCGGGTCAGGGCGCTGAGCAGCAGGTCGTTGACTTGCGTGCGGAACACCGCTGGCGCCTTCTGCAACAACGCGGCGGTGGTCGCGGGGTCGAGTTCGACACTGTGCGTGCGCGCATGGCGTGCGCTCAGGCTGGCCTGCGGATCACGCGCAGGCAAATCGCCGCTGGGGCCTTGCAGGCTGGTCTGCCAATAACTGAGTTCGGTGCTCATTTCGGCGCTGTTGGCATGTGCCGCCAGCCGTTCGGCCCATTGCTGGAACGAGCTGGTGCGCGGCGGCAGTTGCACGCTGGCACCGTTCAGCAGTTGCCGGTAAGCGGTCTGCAAGTCTTCGAGCAGCACCCGCCAGGACACGCCATCCACCACCAGGTGATGAATCGCCAGCAACAGGCGCTGGCTGCCATCGGCCAACTCCACCAGCAGCGCACGCAGCAGTGGGCCCTGGCTCAAGTCAAGGCTGCGCTGGGCCGCTTCGCAGTGCATCAGCAATTGGTCGGCATCTGCGGCCTGACGAATCCACAGCAGCTCGGGATCCTGTTCGTAGACGGCATAGTGCGCACTGCTCGGGTCAGTACCGAAACGCAGGCGCAAGCCATCATGCAGTTGGCAGACGTGCCCGAGGGCGTGCTCCAGCACGGCGCTATCCAGTGTTTGCCGGCAACCGAGCAATACCGACTGGTTCCAGTGTGCGCGGTGTGGCAGTTGCTGCTCGAAGAACCAGTGTTGGATCGGCAATAACGGCGTACGCCCGCTGGCCGGTGCATTGACCACTGCCGCGCTGTCACCCTGACGCGCAACGGCGGCCAGGGCTTTGAGGGTCTGATGCAGGAACAGGTCTTTCGGGCTCAGTTGCAGGCCAGCCTGACGGGCGCGGCTGACCACCTGAATCGAAACAATCGAATCGCCGCCCAACTCGAAGAAGTTGTCGTCGATACCGACCTGCTCAATGCCCAGAACCGACTGCCAGATCTCTGCCAGCAGGTGCTCGCGCTCATCACGCGGGGCCTGGTATTGCTTCTGCTGCTGGCTGAAGTCAGGTTCCGGCAAGGCCTTGCGGTCCAGCTTGCCGTTAGGCGACAGCGGCATGGCGGCCAGTATCAGAATCTGCGCAGGCACCATGTATTCCGGCAGGTGTTCCAGCAGTTCATGGCGCAGGCTTTCGCTGTCGCTGCCTTCAGTGCCATGAACCACCACGTAGCCCACCAGTTGCTTGCCTTGCGGCGTGTCGCGGGCAATCACCACCGCTTCTTCGACCGATTCCAGCCCTTGCAGGCGGGCTTCGATTTCACCCAGTTCGATACGCAGGCCACGGATCTTCACTTGATGGTCGATACGCCCGACGTATTCGATGGCGCCGTCTGCACGCCAGCGAGCCAGGTCGCCGGTGCGGTACAGGCGCTCGCCCGCAGTGAAGGGGTCGGCCACAAAACGCTCGGCGGTCAGCCCCGGACGCAGGTGATAACCCCGCGCCAGACCCACGCCTCCGATGTACAAC
>NZ_UWFA01000417.1 GCF_900601905.1 Pseudomonas viridiflava | reverse complement strand
TCTGCAAGCGGGCGAGCCGCGTCTCGCGCATCGGTTTCTGCCTTGGTATAAACATCACCTTTCGTGTAAGCATCAACAATGCCATAAGAGGATAGCGTGGTGCCGACGTTCGCCTTTGACTCAGGGTCAAAGTTCCCGGACGTCCAGATTGTTCCGAAGTCGGAATTATCGACCGTTAACTTGACCTTACCCGGCTGCGAATATCCGATCTTAATAACGTTCGAAAGTTGACCTATTCCAGTTCCTTGCTGAACAGGCGTGTATTGCAGTTTTGACTGTAGCAGGTACACAGCGTTATCAGCGGTGCGTCGCATATAAGGCGAAGCCGGGTCATTACCCGCAAACCCTATATT
>NZ_UWFA01000419.1 GCF_900601905.1 Pseudomonas viridiflava | reverse complement strand
GGTAATAGCCCAAGCATCCGCCTTGCGCGAGGCGCGGACGTTGATCCAGCGCAATACAACCGGTCAAAGGCCTTGCCGCCGGTCGCCACCCGGATCAATGCTGTCAGCCGAGAAAACCGTCCGCCTGAAGCAGGGTTTCAAGGCACTGCTCACTGATGCCGTAAAACGCCTTGAGCTCCTGGATATGCACCAGCAACTGGGCCGGATTGGCCGGTTCTGCGCGTTTGACGGCGAGGATCATCTTGTTCTTGTTGGTGTGTTCCAGAGAGATGAACTCAAAGACCTTGGTTTCGTAACCGCATGCGTCCAGCAACAAGGCACGCAGGCTGGCAGTGACCATTTCTGCCTGCTGGCCCATGTGC
>NZ_UWFA01000421.1 GCF_900601905.1 Pseudomonas viridiflava | reverse complement strand
ATCCCGAACTCAGCAGTGAAACGATGCATCGCCGATGGTAGTGTGGGGTTTCCCCATGTGAGAGTAGGTCATCGTCAAGATTAAATTCCAGAACCCCTGATCGCTGACGCGTTCAGGGGTTTTGTTTGTGTGCTTGAAAAACTTCAATCGATGTCGTTGTACGCTGTGTTCAAGGGAGATGCTATGCCCTGCCCATACATCAATCTGTTTCTATGCATCTCCAATCGGCATGGCTATGATGCGAGCCATATTGCCCGGGCGCTTAATGAATGCTGACATTGTTGAAGCTACTAGGGGATGGGAAATTCCACTCTGGCGAAGCCTTGGGCGAGGCTTTGGGTGTGAGTCGTACTGCCGTATGGAAACAGCTGCAGCTGTTGGAGTCCGAGCTCGGGATTGAGATCCACAAAGTCCGTGGAAAAGGCTACCAGTTAAGCAGTCCTCTGGCGCTGTTGCGCTCGGAAGACGATGTTAATAGCCACGGTTGGCCGGTGTTCATATTCGAATCCATAGATTCGACCAACGCCGCGGCCCTGAAGCTTGTAGCTGAGCAGCGGCCAACTCCTTTAGTTGTCATGGCTGAACGTCAAACTGCCGGTCGTGGGCGGCGCGGCCGCAAGTGGGTTAGCCCGTTTGGTGAAAATCTTTACTACAGCCTGGCCCTGCGAATAGAGGGTGGGATGCGCCAGATCGAAGGGCTGAGCCTGGTGATTGGGCTTGCTGTATTGAAGACCCTGCGTAGCGCTGGCGTACATGGCGCGGGACTGAAATGGCCCAACGATGTGCTTGTCGGCCGTCAAAAGGTCGCGGGCATATTATTGGAGTTGGTCGGCGATCCAGCAGATGTGTGTCATGTCATCATTGGTGTGGGCATCAATGTGAATATGCGTGCAACCGATCACGTAGACCAGCTTTGGACATCCGTCAGGCTTGAAACGGGACTATTGATGGATAGAAGTCGTCTTGCGGCCGAGCTAAGCGTAAATATCAATGCGTATCTGGCTGTACACCAGGGGCAGGGCTTCGAGGCGCTAAGGGCGGAGTGGGAGCGCAACCACCTATGGCAAGGTTGTGCAGTGAGCTTGATAGCCGGCTCGGAGGTCGTGGATGGCACTGTTCTGGGTATTGACTCCCAAGGCGCCCTCAGACTTCGCGTAGGGAGTGACGAAAAGGTGTTTAGCGGTGGCGAGCTTAGCTTGAGGTTACGGGATGATACTTGAGCTCGACTGCGGTAACAGTTTCATAAAATGGCGGGTCATTGATCGAGGCTCATCTGAGTTAGTCTCGGGGGGAGTGGTTGATTCAGATAAGGCCTTGCTGGATGCGATAGCGAGTATCAGTGGCCTAAAGCTGGCCTACAGCCGTCTTGTAAGCGTCCGTAACGCCGAAGAAACCCTCAAATTGACATCCGCAATCTCTCGGCGATTTGGAGTGCAGACAGTAAGCGCGACGCCGTCGCTGCTATTGGCTGGTGTTTCCAATGGCTATGAAGAATATGAGCGGTTGGGTATGGATCGCTGGCTTGCATTGGTAGGTGCCTACCATGTCGCAGGTAAAGCTTGTGTTGTGCTTGATCTGGGTACAGCAGTCACGTCTGACTTTGTAGGCTCAGACGGCCAGCATCTTGGTGGCTTTATTTGTCCAGGCCTGCCCCTGATGCGCAATCAATTGAAAACCCACACCAGGCGCATACGTTACGACGATGCTGCCGCTGAGCAGGCACATTCAAGCTTTTTGCCGGGGCGGTCAACGGCCGAGGCAGTGGAGCGCGGATGCGCGTTGATGATCCAGGGATTTGCCGCAACGCAAGTCGAGATCGCCCGGCAGCATTGGGGGGATGACTTTCTTGTGTTCGTGACCGGGGGAGATGCTGATCTTGTGAGGGGGCGCGTCGCGGGTTCGAAATTTGTGCCTGATTTGGTTTTTGTCGGTCTCGCCCTGGCTTGCCCGTTGCCTTGAGGTTTTTATGAGGTGGTTGTTACTTTTATTGTTGATGCTTAATGGCTTTTACTATGTTTGGCATCAGCAGGAAGCTCCGTTGCGAGCGAAAGAGGTCTTGCCTCTGTCTCTTCATAAGGCCGAGCAGCAAAACATCCAGTTGCTTACAGAGTCTGATTCAGCTGCTCGGCGGCCGGAGGCTGATGAGAAGTGCCTCTACCTTGGAGGGTTTGTGCAAGAAAACGATGCTCTGGTAGTGGCGCAACGCTTGACGAGTCTTGATATTCAATCGGAAATCAAAGCCGTGCAGCAGGGTGGAACGGCCTATTGGTTGAAGGTAGAGCCAGCTAGCCGCAGGTTGGTGGGTGAAAATCTGGTGGATAGTTTGGTCCAGGACTTCCCGGAGCTAAAAAACAAAATAATGTTGTGCTCGGGCATTGCAACCTCTGGGTAGTTTGAATAGAATGGCGCCCGCTTCGCAGTGGTTGGTTGGTTACAAGTTGCAGCGAAGCAAGAGTCAACGTTTGTAACCTCAGGTTTTTAATGAGAAAAAGGTTGACAGAAGGGTAGCATGAGTTGAGAATGCTGCATCGTTCAGGAGGGGTTCCCGAGCGGCCAAAGGGATCAGACTGTAAATCTGACGTCTACGACTTCGAAGGTTCGAATCCTTCTCCCTCCACCATATTTTGAGCAATTGCAGCAAATTGTGCGGGTGTAGTTTAGTGGTAGAACCTCAGCCTTCCAAGCTGATGATGCGGGTTCGATTCCCGCCACCCGCTCCAGATTTGCTGTGAATGTAGCAGTTTCGCTCTTGTAGCTCAGTTGGTAGAGCACACCCTTGGTAAGGGTGAGGTCAGCGGTTCGAATCCGCTCAAGAGCTCCATTATAAAGGCAGATATGCAAATATCTGCCTTTGTTTTACCGGCGGCTCAGGTGTCTTTTGCCCTGGTATGCCGGGAGCAGGATCAGCAATGTGCTGATGCCGCTTGAAAAACTCTTGTTAGGCTGGCATATTGGTCGGCCTGATTTTGCTTTTAGGTCAGTAGCTCAATTGGCAGAGCGACGGTCTCCAAAACCGTAGGTTGGGGGTTCGATTCCCTCCTGACCTGCCAGATTCAATAGTTTGTATCTGGCTTTCTTTTCACAGGATTACCGTAGATGACTCTCAAGGCAGAAGCCCAAGAATCTCGCTTCGATCTGCTCAAGTGGCTGGTTGTTGTCGCTCTGGTAGTGGTCGGTGTAGTCGGTAATCAATACTACTCAGCTCAACCCATCCTGTATCGCGTGCTGGTACTGCTTTTGCTGGCCGGCGTCGCTGCATTTGTGGGTTTGCAGACTGGTAGAGGCAAGGCTTTCTTTGTTCTGGCCAAGGAAGCGCGAGCCGAAATTCGTAAAGTCGTTTGGCCGACTCGCCAAGAAACCACGCAGACCACGCTGATTGTTGTCGCTGTTGTGCTGGTTATGGCGTTGCTGCTGTGGGGGCTTGATTCCCTGCTCGGCTGGCTTGTTTCCTTGATTGTTGGCTAAGGGTGTCCCGTGGCTAAGCGTTGGTACGTAGTGCATGCTTATTCGGGTTACGAAAAGCATGTAATGCGCTCGTTGATCGAGCGTGTGAAGCTGGCTGGCATGGAAGATGGCTTCGGCGAGATTCTGGTCCCTACTGAAGAAGTAGTGGAAATGCGTAACGGCCAGAAGCGCAAAAGTGAGCGCAAATTCTTTCCTGGCTATGTGCTGGTTCAGATGGACATGAACGAAGGTACCTGGCACTTGGTCAAGGATACTCCTCGCGTCATGGGCTTTATTGGCGGTACTGCTGATAAACCTGCGCCTATTACTGATAAAGAAGCTGATGCGATCCTTCGTCGCGTAGCGGACGGTAGCGACAAGCCGAAACCCAAGACTCTGTTCGAGCCGGGTGAGGTTGTTCGTGTTACTGATGGTCCGTTTGCTGATTTTAACGGCACAGTTGAAGAAGTTAACTACGAAAAGAGCCGGATCCAGGTCGCGGTGCTCATTTTCGGTCGCTCCACTCCGGTGGAGCTAGAGTTCAGTCAGGTCGAAAAGGTCTAACTGAGCGAAAATCCCACACCCCGTAGCCGTAGGCTGTGGGGTTTTTTCGTCACTGGGATAAACGTGCAAGTAACCGGGGAGCCTTTATTGGCGTTTGAACCCGAAACTGGAGTGCCTCATGGCCAAGAAAATTACCGCTTACATCAAGCTGCAAGTGAAAGCCGCTCAAGCTAACCCAAGCCCGCCAGTAGGCCCGGCTCTGGGTCAGCATGGCGTGAACATCATGGAATTCTGCAAGGCCTTCAACGCCCGTACTCAGGGTATTGAGCCAGGTCTGCCGACTCCAGTGATCATCACTGTCTACAGCGACCGTAGCTTCACTTTCGAAACAAAGAGCACCCCTGCTTCGGTTCTGCTGAAGAAAGCTGCTGGTCTGACTAGCGGTTCGGCACGTCCGAACACCGTTAAAGTTGGCACCGTGACTCGTGCACAGCTGGAAGATATCGCTAAAGCAAAAAATGCGGATCTGACTGCTGCTGACATGGAAGCGGCCGTGCGTACCATCGCCGGTTCCGCTCGTAGCATGGGCCTTAACGTGGAGGGTGTGTAATGGCT
This sequence comes from Pseudomonas viridiflava, assembly GCF_900601905.1. Taxonomy (GTDB): domain Bacteria; phylum Pseudomonadota; class Gammaproteobacteria; order Pseudomonadales; family Pseudomonadaceae; genus Aquipseudomonas. The sequence continues at coordinate 110,869 of NZ_UWFA01000421.1, read as the reverse complement.
AAGCTGACTAAGCGCCAAAAAGCTATCGCGGCTAAAATCGAGCCGGGCAAATCGTACAGCTTCACCGACGCAGCAACCCTGCTGGCCGAGCTGTCGACAGTCAAGTTCAGCGAGTCTGTTGACGTTGCTGTAAACCTCGGTGTTGATCCGCGTAAATCTGACCAGGTTGTTCGTAGCGCTACTGTGCTGCCACACGGCACTGGCAAGACCGTTCGCGTTGCAGTGTTCACCCAGGGTCCTGCTGCTGAAGCCGCTCTGGCTGCTGGCGCTGATCGCGTTGGTATGGACGACTTGGCTGCCGAGATGAAAGGCGGCGACCTGAACTACGACGTAGTCATTGCTTCCCCGGACGCGATGCGTGTTGTTGGTCAGCTGGGCCAGATCCTCGGTCCACGCGGTCTGATGCCTAACCCTAAGGTCGGCACTGTTACTCCTGACGTTGCTAACGCCGTCAAGAATGCCAAGGCTGGTCAGGTTCGTTATCGCACCGACAAAAACGGCATCATCCACACTTCAGTTGGCAAGGTCGGTTTCGACGCAGTCAAGCTGAAAGAAAACGTTGAAGCTCTGATCGCTGATTTGAAGCGTATCAAGCCAGCTTCCTCGAAAGGTATCTACGTTAAGCGCGTTACATTGAGCACCACTATGGGCCCAGGCCTGGTGATCGATCAGGGTTCCCTGGACGCGTAAGACAGCATTGGCACGCTTGTCGTGCCAATGAAAAATTGGGGTCCCTGCCTGGCGGGGGCTATCCAAGACCGTAGGCGGCGCAAGTCTTAAAAAACAAGCCTACGCAGATGGTGCTCCCGGTTCCTTACCGAATCAGACACCAAAACGACATCCGGCTTCGGCCAGATGAAACGGTAACAAGCAGGAGTTAAACCCGTGGCAATTAAACTCGAAGACAAGAAGGCCATCGTCGCTGAAGTCAACGAGGCTGCCAAAGTCGCTCTGTCTGCTGTTGTGGCTGATGCCCGCGGCGTGACAGTAGGCGCAATGACCGGACTCCGTAAAGAGGCTCGTGAAGCTGGCGTTTACGTACGTGTTGTACGTAACACCCTGCTCAAGCGTGCAGTTGAAGGTACTGATTACAGTGTCCTCAACGACGCCTTCACAGGCCCGACCTTGATCGCTTTCTCCAACGAACATCCAGGCGCTGCTGCCCGTTTGTTCAAAGAGTTCGCTAAAGGTCAGGACAAGTTCGAGATCAAGGCAGCTGCGTTCGAGGGCAAGTTCCTCGCAGCTAATCAGATCGACGTGCTGGCAACCTTGCCGACCCGTGACGAAGCAATCTCCCAGCTGATGAGCGTGATTCAAGGCGCTACCAGCAAGTTGGCTCGTACTCTGGCGGCTATTCGCGACCAAAAAGAAGCGGCCGCAGCCTAAGGCTCCGTACCTTCTTTCGCGTATTTTTGTTTATTTCGATGGTCGCGTAGGCCGTCCCCAATTCAGGAATTAGATTCATGTCTATCTCTCAAGACGATATCCTCAACGCAGTTGGCGAAATGTCCGTTCTGCAGGTTGTTGAGCTGATCAAAGCATTCGAAGAAAAGTTCGGCGTTACTGCTGCAGCTGCTTCGGCTGGTCCAGCTGCTGCTGCCGCTGTTGTTGAAGAGCAAACTGAATTCAACGTCATGCTGCTGGAAGCTGGCGAGAAGAAAGTTAACGTGATCAAGGCTGTACGTGAACTGACCGGTCTGGGCTTGAAAGAAGCCAAGGCAGTAGTTGACGGCGCACCAGCAATGGTTCTGGAAGCAGTTGCGAAAGACGCTGCTGACAAAGCCAAAGCTACGCTGGAAGAAGCAGGCGCTAAAGTCGAGCTGAAATAAGTATCGACTTTGAGTGTCCAGCCCAAGCGTTAAGCGAAAGGCTGATGGCTGGTGGCTCTTGCCACCGGCCTTTTTCCGTTATAGATGACCGGCTAGGCTGGCGTCCATAACGTGTAAAAACCACCGGTGATGGTGGCGCAGACCAAGGGGTTTGCACGATTTTCTGGCTGCTCCCGTCGGGAGGAGCCAAACAAGCAGGTGACCAAGCTGGGGAACGCTGATGGCTTACTCATATACTGAGAAAAAACGTATCCGCAAGGACTTTAGCAAGTTGCCGGACGTAATGGATGTGCCGTATCTCCTGGCCATCCAGCTGGATTCGTATCGCGAATTCCTGCAAGCGGGAGCGACCAAAGATCAGTTCCGCGACGTCGGTCTGCATGCAGCCTTCAAATCCGTTTTCCCGATCATCAGCTACTCCGGCAATGCTGCGCTGGAGTATGTAGGTTATCGCTTGGGCGAACCGGCATTTGATGTCAAAGAATGCGTGCTGCGCGGTGTGACTTACGCTGTACCTCTGCGAGTAAAAGTCCGTCTGATCATTTTCGACAAAGAATCGTCGAACAAAGCGATCAAGGACATCAAAGAGCAAGAAGTCTACATGGGTGAAATCCCCCTGATGACTGAAAACGGTACCTTCGTTATCAATGGTACCGAGCGTGTTATCGTTTCCCAGCTGCACCGTTCCCCGGGCGTGTTCTTCGACCACGACCGCGGCAAGACGCACAGCTCCGGCAAGCTGCTTTACTCCGCTCGTATCATTCCTTACCGCGGTTCATGGCTGGACTTCGAGTTCGATCCAAAGGACTGTGTATTCGTCCGTATCGACCGTCGTCGCAAGCTGCCTGCCTCGGTATTGCTGCGCGCGCTGGGCTACACGACCGAACAGGTTCTGGACGCTTTCTACACCACCAACGTATTCCATGTTCAAGGTGAAAACCTGAGCCTGGAGCTGGTGCCTCAGCGCCTGCGTGGCGAAATTGCGGTTCTGGATATCCTGGATGACAAGGGCAAGGTTATTGTCGAGCAGGGTCGCCGTATCACCGCTCGCCACATCAACCAGCTCGAAAAGGCCGGTATCAAGCAGCTGGAAGTGCCTTTGGACTACGTCCTGGGTCGTACCACTGCCAAGGTCATCGTGCACCCGGCCACCGGCGAAATCATTGCTGAGTGCAATACCGAGCTGAACACTGAAATCCTGGCCAAAATCGCCAAGGCTCAGGTTGTTCGCATCGAAACGTTGTACACCAATGATATCGATTGTGGTCCGTTCGTATCCGACACGCTGAAGATCGACTCCACCAGCAACCAACTGGAAGCTCTGGTCGAGATCTATCGCATGATGCGTCCAGGCGAGCCGCCGACCAAGGATGCAGCAGAGACCCTGTTCAACAACCTGTTCTTCAGCCCTGAGCGCTACGACCTCTCTGCTGTTGGCCGGATGAAGTTCAACCGTCGTATCGGCCGTACCGAGATCGAGGGTTCGGGCGTTCTGTGCAAAGAAGACATTGTTGCCGTCCTCAAGACGCTGGTCGATATCCGCAACGGTAAAGGCATCGTCGACGACATCGACCACTTGGGTAACCGTCGTGTTCGTTGTGTTGGCGAGATGGCTGAAAACCAGTTCCGCGTTGGCCTTGTGCGTGTTGAGCGTGCGGTCAAAGAGCGTCTGTCCATGGCTGAAAGTGAAGGCCTGATGCCTCAGGACCTGATCAACGCCAAGCCAGTGGCTGCTGCGGTCAAAGAGTTTTTCGGTTCTAGCCAGCTTTCGCAGTTCATGGACCAGAACAACCCGCTGTCCGAGATTACCCACAAGCGTCGTGTTTCCGCACTCGGCCCTGGTGGTCTGACTCGTGAGCGTGCCGGTTTTGAAGTTCGTGACGTACACCCGACGCACTACGGTCGTGTATGCCCGATTGAAACGCCGGAAGGTCCGAACATTGGTCTGATCAACTCCTTGGCAGCCTATGCGCGTACCAACCAGTACGGTTTCCTTGAGAGCCCGTACCGTGTGGTTAAAGATGCGCTGGTCACCGACGAGATCGTGTTCCTGTCGGCTATCGAAGAAGCAGATCACGTCATCGCTCAAGCCTCTGCGGCAATGAACGATAAGAAAGTTCTGATCGATGAGCTGGTAGCGGTTCGTCACTTGAACGAATTCACCGTTAAAGCGCCCGAAGACGTGACGCTGATGGACGTTTCGCCGAAGCAGGTTGTTTCGGTTGCGGCCTCGCTGATCCCGTTCCTTGAGCACGACGACGCCAACCGTGCGTTGATGGGTTCGAACATGCAGCGTCAGGCTGTACCAACCCTGCGTGCCGACAAGCCGCTGGTTGGTACCGGCATGGAACGCAACGTGGCTCGCGATTCCGGCGTTTGCGTCGTGGCTCGTCGTGGCGGCGTTATCGACTCCGTTGATGCAAGCCGTATCGTGGTCCGTGTTGCAGATGATGAAGTTGAGACCGGTGAAGCTGGTGTCGACATCTACAACCTGACCAAATACACCCGCTCCAACCAGAACACCTGCATCAACCAGCGTCCGCTGGTGAGCAAAGGTGATCGGGTTGAGCGTAGCGACATCATGGCTGATGGTCCGTCCACCGATATGGGTGAGCTGGCTCTGGGTCAGAACATGCGCATCGCATTCATGGCATGGAACGGCTTCAACTTCGAAGACTCCATCTGCCTGTCCGAGCGTGTTGTTCAGGAAGACCGCTTTACCACGATCCACATTCAGGAACTGACCTGTGTGGCACGTGACACCAAGCTTGGGCCTGAAGAGATCACTGCAGACATCCCTAACGTGGGTGAGGCTGCACTGAACAAACTGGACGAAGCCGGTATCGTTTACGTAGGTGCCGAAGTTGGCGCTGGTGACATCCTGGTCGGTAAAGTCACTCCGAAAGGGGAGACCCAACTGACTCCGGAAGAAAAATTGTTGCGCGCTATCTTCGGCGAGAAGGCAAGCGACGTTAAAGACACCTCCCTGCGCGTACCAACGGGTACCAAAGGTACTGTCATTGACGTTCAGGTCTTCACCCGTGACGGTGTTGAGCGTGATGCTCGTGCACTGTCTATCGAGAAGACTCAGCTCGACGAGATCCGCAAGGACTTGAACGAAGAGTTCCGTATCGTCGAAGGCGCCACTTTTGAACGTCTGCGCTCCGCTCTGGTTGGCCGTAAGGTCGAAGGCGGCGCTGGTCTGAAGAAAGGTCAGGACATCACCGATGAGGTTCTTGACGGTCTTGAGCATGGTCAGTGGTTCAAACTGCGCATGGCTGAAGATGCCCTGAACGAGCAGCTCGAGAAAGCCCAGGCTTACATCGTTGATCGCCGCCGCCTTCTGGACGACAAGTTCGAAGACAAGAAACGCAAGCTGCAACAGGGCGATGACCTGGCACCAGGCGTTCTGAAAATCGTCAAGGTTTACCTGGCAATCCGTCGTCGCATCCAGCCGGGCGACAAGATGGCCGGTCGTCACGGTAACAAGGGTGTGGTCTCTGTGATCATGCCGGTTGAAGACATGCCGCACGATGCCAATGGCACCCCGGTCGATATCGTTCTCAACCCACTGGGCGTACCTTCGCGTATGAACGTTGGTCAGATTCTCGAAACCCACCTGGGCCTTGCGGCTAAAGGTTTGGGCGAGAAGATCAACCGCATGCTCGAAGAGCAGCGTAAAGTTGCTGAGCTGCGCAAGTTCCTGACCGAGATCTACAACGAAATCGGCGGCCGTCAAGAGAAGCTGGAAGACTTTAGCGATAAAGAAATTCTGGATCTGGCGAAGAACCTGCGTAACGGCGTACCGATGGCTACCCCGGTATTCGACGGTGCCAAGGAAGTTGAAATCAAGGCAATGCTCAAGCTGGCAGATATGCCAGAAAGCGGCCAGATGCAGCTGTTCGATGGTCGTACCGGCAACAAGTTCGAGCGTCCGGTTACCGTTGGCTACATGTACATGCTGAAGCTGAACCACTTGGTGGACGACAAGATGCACGCGCGTTCCACTGGTTCTTACAGCCTGGTTACCCAGCAGCCGCTGGGTGGTAAGGCTCAGTTCGGTGGTCAGCGTTTCGGGGAGATGGAGGTGTGGGCGCTGGAAGCATACGGCGCGGCCTACACTCTGCAAGAAATGCTCACAGTGAAGTCGGACGATGTGAACGGCCGTACCAAGATGTACAAAAACATCGTGGATGGCGATCACCGTATGGAGCCGGGCATGCCCGAGTCCTTCAACGTGTTGATCAAAGAAATTCGTTCGCTCGGCATCGATATCGATCTGGAAACCGAATAACACGTGACGCGAATCGAGGGTGGGTCGGTATGACTGCCCTCTGCTCCGCCAGGAGGAAAGGCCTTGAAAGACCTACTGAATTTGCTGAAAAACCAGGGTCAAGTCGAAGAGTTCGACGCCATCCGTATTGGATTGGCATCGCCTGAGATGATCCGTTCGTGGTCGTTCGGTGAAGTTAAAAAGCCGGAAACCATCAACTACCGTACGTTCAAACCTGAACGTGACGGCTTGTTCTGCGCCAAGATCTTTGGTCCGGTCAAGGATTACGAGTGCCTGTGCGGTAAGTACAAGCGCCTGAAACACCGTGGTGTGATCTGCGAGAAGTGCGGCGTTGAAGTCGCGCTGGCCAAGGTTCGTCGGGAGCGTATGGCTCACATCGAACTGGCCTCGCCGGTTGCCCACATCTGGTTCCTGAAATCGCTGCCGTCCCGTATCGGCTTGCTGATGGACATGACTCTGCGTGATATCGAGCGCGTTCTCTACTTCGAGAGCTATGTCGTTATCGATCCAGGCATGACCACCCTTGAAAAAGGTCAGCTGCTGAATGACGAGCAGTATTTCGAAGCGCTGGAAGAGTTCGGTGATGATTTCGACGCCCGCATGGGTGCTGAAGCTGTCCGTGAACTGCTGCACGCTATCGATCTGGAGCACGAGATTGGCCGTCTGCGTGAAGAAATCCCGCAAACCAACTCCGAAACCAAAATCAAGAAGCTGTCCAAGCGTCTGAAGCTGATGGAAGCCTTCCAGGGCTCGGGCAACCTGCCTGAGTGGATGGTCCTGACCGTTCTGCCGGTTCTGCCGCCAGATCTGCGTCCATTGGTCCCGCTGGATGGCGGTCGTTTCGCGACTTCCGACCTCAACGACCTGTATCGTCGAGTGATCAACCGTAACAACCGTTTGAAGCGCCTGCTTGATCTGTCCGCTCCGGACATCATCGTGCGCAACGAAAAGCGTATGTTGCAGGAGGCTGTCGATGCACTGCTCGATAACGGCCGTCGCGGTCGCGCCATTACAGGCTCGAACAAGCGTCCTCTGAAATCCCTGGCTGACATGATCAAGGGTAAACAGGGTCGTTTCCGTCAGAACTTGCTCGGTAAGCGTGTTGACTACTCGGGTCGTTCGGTAATTACCGTTGGTCCGACCCTGCGTCTGCACCAGTGCGGTCTGCCGAAGAAAATGGCACTCGAGCTGTTCAAGCCGTTCATTTTCGGCAAGCTGGAAATGCGTGGCTTGGCCACGACCATCAAAGCTGCCAAGAAAATGGTCGAGCGTGAGCTGCCAGAGGTCTGGGACGTTCTCGCTGAAGTGATTCGCGAACACCCGGTGCTCCTCAACCGTGCGCCAACGCTTCACCGTCTGGGTATCCAGGCGTTTGAGCCGGTTCTGATCGAAGGTAAGGCTATCCAGCTGCACCCTCTGGTCTGTGCTGCGTACAACGCCGACTTCGACGGCGACCAGATGGCTGTACACGTACCGCTGACGCTGGAAGCCCAGCTCGAAGCGCGTGCGTTGATGATGTCGACCAACAACATTCTGTCGCCAGCTAACGGTGAGCCAATCATCGTTCCTTCGCAGGACGTTGTATTGGGTCTGTACTACATGACTCGTGAAGCGATCAACGCCAAAGGCGAAGGTCGTGTGTTCGCGGATCTGCAGGAAGTTGACCGCGTATTCCGCGCCGGCGAAGCCGCGCTGCATGCGAAAGTCAAAGTGCGGATCAACGAAACCGTCAACGACCGTGACGGCGGCAGCGTGAGCGGCACCCGTATTGTTGACACTACCGTCGGCCGTGCTTTGCTGTACCAGGTTGTGCCAAAAGGCCTGTCGTACGACGTGGTCAACCAGCCGATGAAGAAAAAGGCGATCTCCAAGCTGATCAACCAGTGCTACCGCGTGGTTGGTTTGAAAGAGACCGTTATCTTCGCTGACCAGTTGATGTACACCGGTTTTGCCTACTCGACAATTTCGGGTGTTTCCATCGGCGTTAACGACTTCGTTATCCCGGATGAAAAAGCTCGCATCATCGATGCTGCTACCGAAGAAGTTAAAGAAATCGAAAGTCAGTACGCCTCGGGCCTGGTAACTCAGGGCGAGAAGTACAACAAGGTAATCGACCTTTGGTCCAAGGCGAACGACGAAGTCTCGAAAGCGATGATGTCGAACCTGTCCAAAGAGCGTGTTATCGACCGTCACGGCGTCGAAGTTGATCAGGAATCCTTCAACTCGATGTACATGATGGCTGACTCCGGCGCACGGGGTTCGGCAGCACAGATTCGTCAGTTGGCTGGTATGCGTGGTCTGATGGCCAAGCCGGACGGCTCGATCATCGAGACGCCGATTACCGCTAACTTCCGTGAAGGTTTGAGCGTACTTCAGTACTTCATCTCGACTCACGGTGCTCGTAAGGGTCTTGCGGATACCGCGTTGAAGACAGCTAACTCTGGTTATCTGACTCGTCGTCTGGTTGACGTTGCCCAGGATCTGGTCGTGACCGAAGTTGACTGCGGTACCGAGCACGGTCTGCTGATGACTCCGCACATTGAAGGCGGCGACGTTGTTGAGCCATTGGGTGAGCGCGTACTGGGTCGAGTTATCGCCCGTGACGTATTCAAGCCTGGCACCGACGAAGTCATCGTGCCTGCCGGTACGCTGGTAGACGAGAAGTGGGTTGAATTCATCGAGCTGAACAGCATCGACGAAGTGATCGTTCGCTCGCCGATCAGCTGCGAAACCCGCTACGGTATTTGTGCCAAGTGCTACGGCCGTGATCTGGCTCGTGGTCACCAGGTGAACATCGGTGAAGCTGTTGGCGTAATCGCTGCACAGTCCATCGGTGAGCCAGGTACCCAGCTGACAATGCGTACGTTCCACATCGGTGGTGCTGCAAGCCGGACCTCCGCAGCCGACAGCGTTCAGGTGAAGAATGGCGGTACCGTCCGTCTGCACAACCTGAAGCACGTTGAGCGAGTGGATGGTCACCTGGTTGCGGTATCGCGTTCCGGTGAGCTGGCAATCGCTGATGACTACGGTCGTGAGCGCGAGCGTTACAAGCTGCCGTACGGTGCAGTGATTTCGGTCAAGGAAGGCGACAAGGTCGACGCTGGTTCGATCGTTGCCAAGTGGGATCCACACACCCACCCAATCGTTACCGAAATGAAAGGTACCGTGACCTACGTGGGCATGGAAGAAGGCATCACGATCAAGCGTCAGACTGACGAATTGACCGGTATGACCAACATTGAAGTTCTGGATGCCAAAGACCGTCCGGCAGCGGGCAAAGATATTCGCCCGGCTGTGAAGATGGTTGGTGTTGATGGCAAGGATCTGTTGCTGCCGGGTACCGACGTACCTGCCCAGTACTTCCTTCCGGCTAACGCATTGGTCGGTGTAGCGGATGGTGTGCAGGTTGCGATCGGTGATGTTATCGCTCGTATCCCGCAGGAAACTTCGAAGACCCGTGACATCACCGGTGGTCTGCCGCGTGTTGCCGACTTGTTCGAAGCTCGTCGCCCGAAAGAAGCGTCGATTCTGGCTGAAGTCAGCGGCACCATCGCGTTCGGCAAGGAAACCAAAGGCAAGCGTCGTCTGGTTATTACCCCGAACGATGGCAGTGATCCGTACGAAGAGCTGATTCCGAAGTGGCGTCACCTGAACGTCTTTGAAGGCGAACAGGTAAACCGCGGCGAAGTTATCTCCGATGGTCCGAGCGACCCACACGATATCCTGCGTCTGCTGGGTGTGAGTGCGCTGGCCAAATACATCGTCAACGAGATCCAGGACGTTTACCGTCTGCAAGGCGTGAAGATCAACGACAAGCACATCGAGACCATCCTGCGTCAGATGCTGCGTAAGGTTGAGATCTCCGAGTCTGGTGATTCCACCTTCATCAAGGGTGACCAGATGGAGCTGACTCACGTTCTGGTAGAGAACGAGCGTCTGGCTGGCGACGAGAAATTTGTTTCCAAATTCACTCGTGTGTTGCTGGGTATCACCAAGGCGTCGTTGTCCACTGAATCGTTCATCTCTGCGGCCTCTTTCCAAGAGACAACCCGCGTACTGACCGAAGCAGCGGTGACCGGCAAGCGCGATTACCTGCGCGGCCTGAAAGAAAACGTGGTCGTGGGTCGTTTGATCCCGGCCGGTACCGGTCTGGCTTATCACAGCGAGCGTAAGCGTCGCCGTGAAGTAGACAAGCCGTTGCGTGTCAGCGCCAGCGAAGTCGAAGCAGCATTGACTGAAGCGTTGAACTCCAGCGGTAATTGAGAGTAGGGCCCCGGTCTTTACTCCTCGCCGGGCGGCAGATAAATTCTGTCGCCAGGTGGGGTTTGGAGCCGGGGCTTTGCCTTGACTGGGGACAAGATCCTCTTTAGACTCTTGTACCCCTAAATTTGGCGGGACTCGCGTCCTGCCATTTTGCTTTTCTTGCAAGACAATAGCGTCGCAAGACAACAGTGGAGCTAGTAGATGGCAACTATCAACCAGCTGGTACGTCAGCCGCGTAAGCGTATCGTCGAGAAATCCGACGTGCCTGCGCTGCAGAACTGCCCGCAACGTCGTGGCGTATGCACCCGTGTGTATACCACCACGCCGAAAAAACCTAACTCGGCACTGCGTAAAGTATGCCGTGTGCGCCTGACCAACGGTTTCGAGGTTTCCTCGTACATCGGCGGTGAAGGTCACAACCTGCAAGAACACAGCGTGGTCCTGATTCGTGGCGGTCGTGTAAAAGACTTGCCAGGTGTTCGCTACCACACCGTTCGCGGTTCTTTGGATACTTCCGGCGTTAAAGGTCGTAACCAGGGTCGTTCGAAGTACGGTACCAAGAAGCCTAAGTAGTAGCGGCTTTCTGTGACAAAAATGCAGATTTCTATTTTTCTGAGTCGATAAGAGTAAGGTCGGGCGCACCCAGACGGGTGGTGGTCCCGAGCTAACCTGAAGACCGTTTGAGGGCTTATCCATGCCAAGAAGACGCGTAGCAGCCAAGCGCGAAGTGCTTGACGATCCAAAATACGGCAGCCAGATTCTGGCCAAGTTCATGAACCACGTGATGGAAAGCGGCAAGAAAGCCGTTGCCGAGCGTATCGTTTATGGCGCGCTGGAGAAGGTTAAAGAACGCAAGAACAGCGACCCCCTGGAAATCTTCGAGAAAGCTCTCGACGCCATCGCTCCGCTGGTCGAAGTGAAGTCGCGCCGTGTAGGCGGTGCTACTTACCAGGTTCCGGTCGAAGTTCGTCCGTCCCGTCGTAATGCATTGGCAATGCGCTGGCTGGTAGACTTCGCGCGCAAGCGCGGTGAGAAGTCTATGGCTCTGCGTTTGGCCGGTGAACTGTTGGACGCCGCTGAAGGTAAAGGTGCTGCAGTTAAGAAGCGTGAAGACGTGCACCGTATGGCTGAAGCCAACAAGGCTTTCTCGCACTACCGCTTCTAATTCTGGTGTCACTAATTTTGCGAGGGCTTTATGGCTCGTACTACTCCGATTAACCGCTACCGTAACATCGGTATCGTTGCTCACGTGGATGCTGGTAAAACCACCACCACCGAGCGCGTCCTTTTTTACACTGGCGTAAACCACAAAATGGGCGAGGTGCATGATGGCGCCGCGACCATGGACTGGATGGTGCAGGAGCAGGAGCGAGGTATTACCATTACTTCCGCTGCTACGACTGCATTCTGGGCTGGCTCCGTCAAGCAGTTCGAAAAGCATCGCTTCAACATCATCGATACTCCAGGCCACGTTGACTTCACCATTGAAGTAGAGCGCTCCCTGCGCGTACTCGATGGCGCGGTTGTTGTGTTCTGTGGTACGTCGGGTGTTGAGCCTCAGTCGGAAACCGTATGGCGTCAAGCCAACAAATACGGCGTTCCACGTCTTGTTTATGTAAACAAGATGGACCGTGCTGGTGCGAACTTCCTGCGCGTGATCGGTCAGATCAAGCAGCGTCTGGGTCACACTCCGGTGCCGATTCAGCTGGCTATCGGTTCTGAGGACAACTTCCAGGGTCAGATCGATCTGATGTCCATGGAAGCGGTTTACTGGGATGACGCTGACAAGGGCATGGCTCCTCGTCGCGAAGCAATCCCTGCCGAGTTGCAAGAGCTGGCTGAAGAGTGGCGCAGCAACATGGTTGAGGCTGCTGCCGAAGCCAATGAAGAGCTGATGAACAAATACCTCGAAGGTGAAGAGCTCACCATCGCGGAAATCGAAGGCGCTTTGCGTCAGCGTACTATCGCTGGTGAAATCGTTCTCGCTGTTTGTGGTTCTTCCTTCAAGAACAAGGGCGTTCCTCTGGTTCTCGATGCTGTGATCAAGTATCTGCCTGCGCCAGTAGACATTCCTGCCATCAAGGGTTCCGATCCGGATGACGAGACTGTTGAGATGGAGCGCCATGCAGATGACAGCGAGCCGTTCTCGGCGCTGGCGTTCAAGATCGCTACCGACCCATTCGTGGGTACTTTGACCTTTGCTCGTGTTTACTCGGGCGTGTTGAGCTCCGGCGACGGCGTGATCAACTCGGTTAAAGGCAAGAAAGAGCGTGTTGGTCGTATGGTGCAAATGCACGCGAACACACGTGAAGAGATCAAAGAAGTACGCGCTGGCGACATCGCTGCTCTGATCGGCATGAAGGACGTCACCACTGGTGACACCCTCTGCTCGGCTGACAAGCCAATCATCCTGGTTCGCATGGACTTCCCGGAGCCGGTTATTTCGGTTGCCGTTGAGCCAAAGACTAAGGATGACCAGGAAAAAATGGGTATCGCACTGGGCAAGCTTGCTCAGGAAGATCCATCTTTCCGCGTCAAGACTGATGAAGAGACTGGTCAAACGATCATCTCTGGCATGGGCGAATTGCACCTGGACATCCTGGTTGACCGGATGCGCCGTGAGTTCAACGTTGAAGCCAACATCGGCAAGCCACAGGTTTCCTATCGTGAGAAGATCACGAAGGCTTGTGAGATCGAAGGCAAGTTCGTTCGTCAATCCGGCGGTCGTGGTCAGTTCGGCCATTGCTGGATCCGCTTTGCACCTGCTGACGAAGGTCAGGAAGGTCTGCAATTCGTGAACGAAGTGGTTGGTGGTGTTGTTCCTAAGGAATACATCCCGGCTATCCAGAAGGGCATCGAAGAGCAGATGAAGAACGGTGTTGTTGCCGGCTATCCGCTGATCGGCCTGAAGGCTACTGTTTTCGATGGTTCTTACCACGACGTCGACTCCAACGAGATGGCGTTTAAGGTGGCAGCCTCCATGGCGACCAAGCAACTCGCTGCCAAAGGTGGTGGTGTTGTTCTTGAGCCGATCATGAAGGTTGAAGTTGTAACACCTGAGGACTACATGGGTGACGTGATGGGTGACCTGAACCGTCGTCGTGGTCTGATCCAGGGTATGGAAGATACGGTTTCTGGCAAAGTGATTCGCGCCGAAGTACCGTTGGGTGAGATGTTCGGTTATGCGACCGACGTTCGCTCCATGTCCCAGGGTCGCGCGAGCTACTCTATGGAATTCTCCAAATACTCCGAGGCTCCGTCGAATGTCGTCGAAGCTATCGTTAAAAAACAAGGCTGATTCAGCCCCTTTAGGCTAGGAGTTAATTGTCGTGGCTAAAGAAAAATTTGATCGTTCCCTTCCGCACGTCAACGTTGGCACCATCGGTCACGTTGACCACGGTAAAACCACTCTGACTGCTGCTCTGACTCGTGTTTGCTCCGAGGTTTTCGGTTCGGCTCGTGTTGATTTCGATAAGATCGACAGCGCACCAGAAGAGAAAGCTCGCGGTATCACCATCAACACCGCACACGTTGAGTACAACTCGGCTGTGCGTCACTACGCTCACGTTGACTGCCCAGGTCACGCTGACTATGTGAAGAACATGATCACCGGTGCTGCGCAGATGGACGGCGCAATCCTGGTTTGTTCGGCTGCTGATGGTCCGATGCCTCAGACTCGTGAGCACATCCTGCTGTCCCGTCAGGTAGGCGTTCCGTACATCGTGGTTTTCCTGAACAAGGCTGACCTGGTAGACGACGCTGAGCTGTTGGAACTGGTTGAGATGGAAGTGCGTGATCTGCTCAGCACTTACGACTTCCCGGGCGACGACACTCCAATCATCATCGGCTCTGCCCGTATGGCGTTGGAAGGTAACGACGAGAACGAGATGGGCACCACTGCCGTCAAGAAGCTGGTTGAGACTCTGGATAGCTACATTCCTCAGCCAGAGCGTGCTATCGACAAGCCGTTCCTGATGCCAATCGAAGACGTATTCTCGATCTCCGGTCGCGGTACTGTTGTGACTGGTCGTGTTGAGCGCGGTATCGTCAAGGTACAAGATCCACTGGAAATCGTTGGTCTGCGTGACACTACCGTCACCACCTGCACCGGTGTTGAAATGTTCCGCAAGCTGCTCGACGAAGGTCGTGCTGGCGAGAACTGCGGCGTTCTGCTGCGTGGCACCAAGCGTGACGACGTTGAGCGTGGTCAGGTTCTGGTTAAGCCAGGTACCGTTAAGCCGCACACTCAGTTCGAAGCTGAAATCTACGTGCTGAGCAAAGAAGAAGGCGGCCGTCACACTCCGTTCTTCAAGGGCTATCGTCCACAGTTCTACTTCCGTACTACCGACGTTACTGGTAGCTGCGAACTGCCGGAAGGCGTTGAGATGGTGATGCCAGGTGATAACGTTAAAGTTAGCGTTACCCTGATCAAGCCAATCGCAATGGAAGACGGTCTGCGTTTCGCTATTCGTGAAGGCGGTCGTACCGTCGGCGCTGGCGTCGTAGCCAAAATCATCGCGTAAGTGATGGTTTGAAAAAAAGCCTCCGCTTGCGGGGGCTTTTTTATTGGGTTGACACTCGGTCAGCCCATCTATAGAATTGCGCCTCCTTTAAACGGGCGTATTGCGCTCGGTGGGAACAGCAATCTGGAGTCTGAATCCAATGCAAAACCAGCAAATCCGTATCAGGTTGAAGGCTTTTGACCATCGCCTGATCGACCAATCCACCCAGGAAATCGTGGAAACCGCGAAACGTACTGGTGCTCAGGTGCGTGGTCCAATTCCACTGCCGACTCGTAAAGAGCGGTTCACCGTTCTGGTTTCTCCGCACGTCAACAAAGACGCGCGCGACCAGTACGAGATCCGTACTCATAAACGCGTTCTGGACATCGTCCAGCCAACGGACAAAACCGTTGACGCGCTTATGAAGCTTGATCTTGCAGCCGGTGTGGAAGTGCAGATCAGCCTCGGCTAAGACTTGGGTCTTAGTCGTGTAACGCTCTGAAATGGGCGGCCATAGCGGGTGAAAGCCCCGTACACTCATGAGGTTTACAACATGACTATTGGTGTAGTCGGTCGTAAATGCGGTATGACCCGTATTTTCACCGAAGAAGGTGTCTCCATTCCGGTTACGGTCATTGAGATCGAACCGAATCGCGTCACCCAGTTCAAAACTGAAGAGACCGATGGCTATCGTGCAGTGCAAGTCACTGTCGGCGAGCGTCGCGCTTCGCGTGTTACAGCTGCTCAAGCTGGCCACTTCGCTAAAGCGAACGTTGCCGCTGGTCGCACTGTCATGGAATTCCGTCTTGAAGAAGGCGACTACCAGGCTGGCGATCTGATCAACGCTGAAATCTTCGCTGCTGGTCAACTGGTTGATGTAACCGGTCAGTCCAAAGGTAAAGGCTTTCAGGGTACGATCAAGCGTTGGAATTTCCGCGGGCAAGATAACACCCACGGTAACTCCGTATCCCACCGCGTCCCAGGCTCTATCGGCCAGTGCCAGACTCCTGGTCGTGTATTCAAGGGCAAGAAAATGTCCGGTCATATGGGCGCTGAGCGCGTGACCGTGCAGTCCTTGGAAGTAGTGCGCGTGGACGCTGAACGCAATCTGTTGTTGGTCAAGGGCGCTGTTCCTGGCGCTACTGGCGGCAACCTGGTTGTACGTCCAGCAGCCAAGGCTCGCGGTTAAGGGGAAGCTGACATGCAATTAAACGTAAATGACGCTCAAGCAATCGAAGTTTCCGAACTAACATTTGGCGGCGAGTTCAACGAGACACTGGTTCACCAGGCAGTCGTGGCCTATATGGCTGGCGGTCGTCAGGGCACCAAGCAGCAAAAGACCCGTTCTGATGTTCGTGGTGGCGGTAAGCGTCCATGGCGTCAAAAGGGTACTGGCCGTGCTCGTGCCGGTACTATCCGTAGCCCAATCTGGCGCGGCGGCGGTACCACTTTCGCGGCACGTCCACAGGATCACTCTCAGAAGCTCAACAAGAAGATGTATCGCGCAGCACTGCGCTCCATCCTTGCTGAACTGGTTCGCACTGATCGTCTGGTCGTGGTTCAGGACTTCGCTGTTGAAGCACCAAAGACCAAAGATCTGCTGAACAAGTTGACTGGCATGGGCCTGACTGACGTCTTGATCGTGTCTGACGCTGTTGATCAGAATCTGTACCTGGCTGCTCGCAACCTGCCGCACGTTGATGTCCGTGACGTTCAAGGTTCCGATCCAGTTAGTCTGATCGCATACGACAAAGTGTTGATCACTGTGTCGGCCGTGAAGAAATTCGAGGAGCTGCTGGGATGAACCAGGAACGCGTATTTAAAGTTCTGCTTGGCCCGCACGTTTCCGAAAAGGCTACGGTTCTAGCAGACAAGAAAGGCCAGTTCGTTTTCAAGGTTGCTACTGATGCAACCAAGCTGGAAATCAAGAAGGCCGTCGAAAGCCTGTTCAGCGTGAAAGTAGAGCGTGTTACTACCCTGAATGTTTTGGGTAAGAGCAAGCGCACTGCTCGCGGTCTGGGCAAGCGTAATGACTGGAAGAAGGCGGTTATTTCCCTTCAGCCAGGCCAAGATCTCGATTTCAGCAGCAGTGCTGAGTAAGGAAGGGGTGCATCATGGCAATCGTTAAATGCAAACCGACTTCCCCTGGCCGCCGTCATGTGGTCAAGGTGGTCAACCAGGAGCTGCATAAAGGCGCTCCTCACGCACCGCTGCTCGAGAAAAAATCGAAGTCTGGTGGTCGTAACAACAATGGCCGTATTACCACCCGTCATATCGGTGGTGGTCACAAGCAGCATTATCGTCTGGTCGATTTCCGTCGCAACGACAAAGATGGCATCTCTGCCACTGTCGAGCGTATTGAATACGATCCAAACCGTACTGCTCACATCGCACTGCTGCTTTACGCAGACGGCGAGCGTCGCTACATCATCGCCCCTAAAGGCGTGAGTGCTGGCGATCAGCTCATCGCAGGTGCTTTGGCTCCAATCAAGCCGGGTAACGCTCTGCAACTGCGCAACATTCCAGTTGGTAGCACCGTTCACGGTATCGAACTGAAGCCAGGTAAAGGTGCACAGATCGCTCGTTCCGCTGGTGCTTCGGCTCAGCTGATCGCTCGTGAAGGTGTCTACGTTACCTTGCGTCTGCGCTCCGGCGAGATGCGTAAAGTGCTTTCCGAGTGCCGTGCAACGCTGGGCGAAGTCTCGAACTCCGAGCACAGCCTGCGTTCCCTGGGTAAAGCTGGTGCCAAGCGCTGGCGTGGCGTTCGCCCAACCGTTCGTGGTGTTGCCATGAACCCGGTTGATCACCCACATGGTGGTGGTGAAGGTCGTACCTCTGGTGGACGTCATCCGGTATCGCCGTGGGGCTTCCCGACTAAGGGCGCGAAGACTCGTGGTAATAAGCGTACCGACAAAATGATCGTCCGTCGTCGCAAGTAAATAGAGGGATACGACAGTGCCACGTTCTCTGAAAAAAGGTCCTTTTATTGATCTTCACCTACTGAAGAAGATCGAAGTGGCGGCGGAAAAGAATGATCGCAAACCGGTGAAAACCTGGTCGCGTCGTTCGATGATCCTGCCACAAATGGTCGGTTTGACCATTGCAGTGCATAACGGTCGTCAGCATGTACCAGTTCTCGTGAACGAAGACATGGTCGGCCATAAACTAGGCGAGTTTGCCGGTACCCGCACATATCGTGGGCACGTGGCAGACAAGAAAGCCAAGCGTTAAGGGGTAAGGAACGATGGAAGTAGCCGCTAAGCTGTCGGGCGCTCGAATCTCCGCCCAGAAAACCCGCTTGGTCGCCGACCAGATCCGCGGGAAGAAGGTGGGCGAAGCGCTCAACCTGTTGGCTTTCAGCAACAAGAAAGCTGCCGAGATCCTGAAGAAAGTGCTGGAGTCGGCTGTAGCCAACGCCGAGCACAACGAAGGCGCAGACGTTGATGACCTTAGGGTCTCCACCGTTTTCGTCAACGAAGGGCGTTCGCTGAAGCGCATCATGCCTCGTGCCAAAGGCCGGGCTGATCGCATCGTCAAGCGGTCTTGCCATATCACTGTCAAGGTTGCTGACAAGTAACGGAGTCGAAGAGATGGGTCAGAAAGTACATCCCATTGGCATTCGCCTGGGAATCGTCAAGGAGCACACCTCCGTCTGGTACGCAGACGGTCGGACTTATGCGGACTATTTGTTCGCTGATCTGAAAGTGCGTGAGTACCTCCAAGACAAACTAAAAAGCGCGTCCGTAAGCCGTATCGATATCCATCGTCCGGCTCAGACTGCACGCATCACCATCCACACCGCTCGTCCTGGTATCGTTATCGGGAAGAAAGGCGAAGATGTTGAGAAGCTGCGTCAGGACCTGACCAAGCAAATGGGTGTGCCTGTGCACATCAATATCGAAGAGATCCGCAAGCCGGAGCTTGACGGTATGCTGGTTGCGCAGAGCGTAGCTCAGCAGCTGGAGCGCCGTGTTATGTTCCGTCGCGCTATGAAGCGCGCTGTACAGAACGCAATGCGCATTGGTGCCAAAGGCATCAAAATCCAAGTGAGCGGTCGTCTCGGCGGTGCTGAAATCGCACGTACTGAATGGTATCGCGAAGGTCGTGTGCCATTGCACACCCTGCGTGCCGACATCGACTATGCCAACTACGAAGCTCACACCACTTATGGTGTGATCGGTGTAAAGGTTTGGATCTTCAAAGGCGAAGTAATTGGTGGTCGCCAAGAAGAACTGAAACCACAAGCACCTGCGCCTCGTAAAAAAGCTGCTAAGTAAGGGGTACGCCAAATGTTGCAACCAAAGCGTACGAAGTTCCGCAAGCAGATGACTGGTCACAACCGTGGCCTGGCATTGCGCGGTAGCAAAGTCAGCTTCGGCGAATATGCGCTGAAGTCTGTTGCTCGTGGTCGTCTCACTGCCCGTCAGATCGAGTCAGCGCGTCGCGCACTGACCCGTCACGTTAAGCGTGGCGGCAAGATCTGGATCCGTGTATTCCCGGACAAGCCAGTTACCAAAAAGCCCCTCGAAGTTCGTATGGGTAAAGGTAAGGGTAACGTGGAGTACTGGGTTGCCCAGATTCAGCCAGGCAAAGTCCTGTATGAAATCGAGGGTGTTACTGAAGAGCTGGCGCGTGAGGCTTTCGCCCTGGCTGCTGCGAAGCTGCCACTCGCCACCTCCTTTGTTAAGCGGACGGTGATGTGATGAAAGCGAATGAACTTCGTGAAAAATCAGCACAGCAGCTGAACGAGCAACTGCTCGGCCTGCTGCGCGACCAGTTCAATCTGCGTATGCAGAAAGCAACTGGCCAGTTGGGGCAGTCTCACCTGCTCTCGCAAGTTAAGCGTGACATTGCTCGCGTGAAGACTGTGCTCAACCAGCAGGCAGGTAAGTGATCATGGCTGAAGCCGAAAAAAATGTCCGTACGCTGACTGGCCGTGTTGTCAGCGACAAGATGGACAAAACCATCACCGTATTGATCGAGCGTCGCGTAAAGCACCCGATCTACGGTAAATACGTTAAGCGTTCGACTAAGCTGCACGCGCACGACGAAACCAACCAGTGCCACATTGGCGACAAAGTCACGATTCGTGAAACTCGTCCGGTAGCCAAGACCAAGTCTTGGGCATTGGTTGATATTCTCGAACGCGCTGTGGAAGTCTAAGGACTAGGGGTCGGAGAAATTATATGATTCAGACTCAATCCATGCTCGATGTGGCCGATAACAGCGGCGCACGCCGCGTTATGTGCATCAAGGTGCTGGGTGGCTCCCATCGTCGTTACGCTGGTATCGGTGACATCATCAAAGTAACCGTCAAGGAAGCAATTCCGCGCGGTAAGGTTAAGAAAGGCCAAGTGATGACTGCTGTTGTAGTCCGCACTCGCCACGGCGTTCGTCGTGCTGACGGCTCCATTATCCGCTTTGATGGCAACGCTGCTGTTCTTCTGAACAACAAGCAAGAGCCAATCGGCACCCGTATCTTTGGGCCAGTGACCCGTGAACTTCGTACTGAGAAGTTTATGAAGATCGTCTCGCTCGCCCCAGAAGTGCTGTAAGGAGATCCGACATGCAAAAGATTCGTCGTGACGACGAGATCATCGTGATCGCCGGCAAAGACAAAGGTAAGCGCGGTAAGGTGCTCAAGGTTCTCGCTGACGACCGTTTGGTCGTTGGTGGGATCAACCTGGTGAAGCGTCATACCAAGCCTAACCCGATGTCGGGCGTACAAGGCGGTATCGTCGAGAAAGAAGCGCCACTGCACGCTTCTAACGTCGCCATTTTCAACGGCGCAACCAACAAGGCTGACCGCGTTGGTTTCAAAGTTGAAGACGGCAAGAAAATTCGTGTCTTCAAGTCGACCCAAAAAGCGGTTGATGCTTGAACACTGCTAGGTAGAAGACCATGGCACGACTAAAAGAGATTTACCGGAAGGAAATCGCTCCGAAGCTTAAGGAAGAACTTAAGCTCGCGAACGTGATGGAAGTTCCGCGCGTTACCAAAATCACCCTGAACATGGGTCTGGGCGAAGCGATCGGCGACAAAAAAGTCATCGAGCACGCTGTTGCTGACCTGGAAAAGATCACCGGTCAAAAAGTCGTTGTGACTTACGCTCGGAAATCCATCGCTGGCTTTAAAGTCCGCGAAGGCTGGCCGATCGGCGTCAAAGTGACTCTGCGCCGCGATCGTATGTATGAATTCCTGGATCGTCTGCTTTCGATCTCCCTGCCTCGGGTTCGCGACTTCCGCGGCCTGAATGCCAAGTCCTTCGATGGTCGTGGTAACTACAGCATGGGCGTTAAAGAGCAGATCATTTTCCCGGAAATCGATTACGACAAGATCGATGCTCTCCGCGGTCTGGACATCACCCTGACCACCACTGCCAAGAACGATGATGAAGGCCGCGCTCTGCTGCGTGCTTTCAAATTCCCGTTCCGCAACTGATTGGAGTAGGAAAATGGCCAAGAAGAGCATGAAGAACCGTGAGCTGAAGCGTCAGCTCACCGTTGCCAAGTACGCCACCAAGCGTGCAGCGCTCAAAGCAATCATCGTTGATCTGAACGCAAGTCCAGAAGCGCGTTGGGAAGCTACTGTAGCTCTGCAGAAGCAGCCACGTGACGCAAGCGCTGCGCGCATGCGTAACCGCTGCCGCATCACTGGTCGTCCGCACGGCGTTTACCGCAAGTTCGGCCTTGGCCGTAACAAGCTGCGTGAAGCTGCAATGCGTGGTGATGTACCAGGTCTGGTTAAAGCCAGCTGGTAATACGCCTTTCTCGCGAAATTTCGGCCGATCGTGCAAGCGATTGGTCGGAATGGAGCCTGAATTTGAATCAAGCCCCTATTGGGGCTTGATTCATTTCTGGGGTACGCCTAGAATTGCCGGCTCGCCTGAGTCCGTGTTTTTCATTTGCCCGGAAATCTCGGCGACAAGCTGTAGCCGTAAGGCTAATTATTTTGTATTAGGAGCGTCTAGCCCATGAGTATGCAGGACCCGTTAGCGGACATGCTAACTCGTATCCGTAATGCCCAGATGGCTGAAAAGCCCGTCGTAAGCATGCCATCTTCCACTGTGAAGGTAGCTGTAGCAAAAGTCCTGAAGGACGAAGGTTACATTGCGGGTTATCAGATCAGCAGCGAAGCAAAACCGCTGTTGTCCATCGAGCTGAAGTACTTCGAAGGCCGTCCAGTCATCGAAGAAGTGAAGCGCGTCAGCCGTCCAGGCTTGCGTCAGTACAAGTCCGTCGATGATCTGCCAAAAGTACGTGGCGGTCTCGGTGTGTCTATCGTCTCCACCAGCAAAGGTGTGATGACGGATCGTGCTGCGCGCGCTGCCGGTGTCGGCGGCGAAGTGCTTTGCACAGTGTTCTAAGGGGGGATAAGCATGTCACGCGTAGCTAAGAACCCCGTTAAGCTGCCATCAGGCGTCGAAGTTAAACTCGTCGGCCAGCAGCTTTCGGTGAAGGGTGCCAAGGGTACTCTAGATCTGAACATCCATTCGTCTGTTGAGATTGTTGAAGAAGCCGGTGAGTTGCGTTTCGCTGCTCGCAATGGCGATCAACAGACTCGCGCAATGGCCGGCACCACTCGTGCACTGGTTAACAACATGGTCCAGGGCGTAAGCCAAGGCTTCGAGCGCAAGCTCCAGCTGGTCGGTGTTGGTTACAAAGCGCAAGCAAAAGGCACAGTGCTGAACCTGGCTCTTGGCTTCTCGCACCCAGTGGATTACGAACTGCCGGAAGGCATCACCGCTGAGACTCCCAACCAGACCGATATCTTCATCCGAGGTATCGACAAGCAGTTGGTTGGTCAAGTGGCCGCTGAGATCCGCGACTTCCGCCGTCCTGAGCCGTACAAAGGCAAAGGTGTGCGTTACGCAGACGAAGTCGTCCGCCGTAAAGAAGCCAAGAAGAAGTAGGGCATAGCTAATGACCGTCAAAAAAGTTACCCGACTGCGTCGCGCTCGCAAAGCACGCCTGAAAATGCACGAGCTAGAAGTCGTGCGTCTCTGCGTGTACCGCTCTTCGCAGCACATTTATGCCCAGGTCATTTCGGCCGACGGCAGCAAAGTCCTGGCGAGCGCCTCGACTTTGGACAAAGAACTGCGTGATGCTGCCACTGGCAACATCGACGCGGCCACTAAGGTTGGCCAGCTGGTTGCTGAGCGTGCGAAAGCCGCCGGCGTATCACAAGTGGCTTTCGACCGTTCTGGCTTCAAGTACCACGGCCGCGTCAAGGCGCTGGCTGATGCTGCTCGTGAAGGCGGACTGGAGTTCTAAGTTATGTCAAATAACGACCAAAAACGCGACGAAGGCTACATCGAGAAGCTGGTTCAAGTTAACCGCGTTGCAAAGACTGTAAAAGGCGGCCGTATCTTCACTTTCACCGCGTTGACCGTGGTTGGTGATGGTAAAGGGCGTGTTGGCTTTGGCCGTGGCAAGTCACGTGAAGTGCCTGCTGCGATCCAGAAGGCGATGGAAGCTGCTCGCCGCAACATGATCCAGGTTGATCTGAACGGCACTACCCTGCAGTACGCAATGAAGTCCGCTCATGGCGCTTCGAAGGTGTACATGCAGCCTGCTTCTGAAGGTACCGGTATCATCGCTGGCGGCGCTATGCGCGCAGTGCTGGAAGTTGCTGGTGTTCAGAACGTATTGGCCAAGTGCTATGGCTCGACTAACCCGGTAAACGTGGTTCACGCCACTTTCAAAGGTTTGAAAGCTATGCAATCTCCTGAGTCTATTGCTGCCAAGCGCGGCAAAAGTGTCAAGGAGATCTTCTGATCATGGCTACCGTTAAAGTAACGCTGATCAAAAGCATGACCGGTCGCATTCCTAACCACAAACTGTGTGTTAAAGGTCTGGGTCTGCGTCGCATCGGTCACACTGTAGAAGTGCTGGATACTCCCGAGAATCGCGGGATGATCAACAAGGCTTACTACATGCTGCGAGTCGAGGGTTAATCGATGAAACTCAATGATCTGAGTCCAGCGCCGGGTTCCCGTCGCGAAAAGCATCGTCCGGGCCGTGGTATCGGTAGCGGTTTGGGTAAGACTGGTGGCCGTGGCCACAAAGGTCAGACCTCCCGCTCCGGTGGCACCATTGCTCCGGGCTTTGAAGGCGGCCAACAGCCGTTGCATCGTCGTCTGCCAAAATTCGGCTTCGTTTCCCTGAAGGCCATGGACCGCGCAGAAGTGCGTCTGTCCGAGCTGGCTAAAGTGGAAGGCGACGTTGTAACTGTGCAGTCCCTGAAGGATGCCAACGTGATCAACCAAAACGTACAACGTGTGAAAATCATGTTGTCCGGTGAGGTTACTCGCGCTGTCACCATCAAAGGTATCGCAGCCACCAAAGGTGCGCGTGCGGCTATCGAAGCAGCTGGCGGCAAGTTCGAGGAATAAATGGCTAAGCAAGGTGCTCTCTCTGCGCTCGGCAAAGGCGGTATGTCTGAACTCTGGGCTCGTCTGCGTTTTCTGTTCCTGGCGATTATCGTCTACCGAATAGGCGCACACATCCCGGTTCCAGGTATTAACCCGGAGCGACTCGCAGACCTGTTTCGACAGAATGAGGGGACCATTCTTAGCTTGTTCAACATGTTTTCCGGTGGCGCGCTGGAACGGATGAGCATTTTTGCATTGGGGATCATGCCGTACATTTCGGCATCGATCATCATGCAGCTGATGACCGCCGTGAGCCCGCAACTGGAGCAGTTGAAGAAGGAAGGTGAAGCTGGCCGTCGCAAGATCAGCCAGTACACCCGCTACGGCACCGTCGTCCTGGCCCTGGTTCAAGCTATCGGCATGTCCGTTGGCCTGGCCGGTCAGGGCGTTGCGTTCTCTGCAGATATCGGCTTCCACTTCGTCGCTGTCACCACGTTTGTGGCGGGTGCGATGTTCATGATGTGGCTGGGCGAGCAGATTACCGAGCGCGGTGTTGGTAACGGTATCTCGATGTTGATTTTCGCAGGTATCGTCGCCGGTCTTCCGAGAGCTATCGGGCAGTCTTTCGAGTCTGCACGTCAGGGGGATATCAACATCTTCGCCCTGGTTGCTATCGGTCTGTTGGCAGTAGCGATCATCGGTTTCGTGGTGTTCATTGAGCGTGGTCAGCGTCGTATCGCTGTTCACTACGCCAAGCGTCAGCAGGGCCGCAAGGTTTTCGCTGCGCAGACTAGCCACTTGCCTTTGAAAGTGAATATGGCTGGTGTAATTCCAGCTATTTTCGCAAGCAGCATCTTGCTGTTCCCGGCTTCGTTGGGTGCCTGGTTTGGCCAGTCTGAAGGTATGGGCTGGTTGCAGGACATCTCGCAGTCGATCGCTCCTGGTCAGCCGTTGAATATTCTGCTGTTTAGTGCAGGGATTATTTTCTTCTGCTTCTTCTATACGGCGTTGATGTTCAATCCGAAAGACGTAGCGGAAAACCTGAAGAAGTCCGGTGCCTTTATTCCGGGCATCCGTCCAGGTGAGCAGTCGGCGCGCTATATTGATGGCGTTTTGACTCGCTTGACCATGTTCGGTGCTCTTTATATGACGGCCGTGTGCTTGCTTCCCCAGTTCCTGGTGGTTGCAGCAAACGTACCGTTCTACCTTGGCGGGACCTCGTTGCTGATCGTGGTAGTGGTTGTTATGGACTTCATGTCCCAAGTACAATCGCACCTCGTTTCGCACCAGTACGAATCCCTGATGAAGAAAGCCAACCTGAAGGGCTACGGCAGCGGCATGCTGCGCTGAAGCATCCATAAGGTTCGAGGAGCTGGTAATGAAAGTTCGTGCATCGGTGAAAAAGCTGTGCCGTAACTGCAAGATTATTCGCCGCGAAGGTGTTGTTCGAGTAATTTGCAGCGCGGAACCACGTCATAAACAGCGCCAAGGCTGATTGTGATTTGTGCTTAAGCCCAGCAGCTAGTGCGCTGCTGGGTTGATTATTTGTTATTACAGCGATATTATCTCGCGCCCTATTTCTTGGCTTCCGGGGCGTAGGTAGCTGTCAATTGGAGTCCCACTGAATGGCCCGTATTGCAGGCGTTAACGTTCCAGATAACAAGCATGCTGTTATCTCGTTGACCTACATCTATGGTGTTGGTCGCACCACTGCACAGAAAATCTGTGCTACCACTGGGGTTAACCCAGCGGCAAAGATCAAGGATCTGAGCGACGAGCAGATTGAACAGCTGCGTGGCGAAGTGGCGAAGTTCACCACTGAAGGTGACCTGCGTCGCGAAATCAACATGAAAATCAAGCGCTTGATGGATTTGGGCTGCTATCGCGGTCTGCGCCATCGTCGTGGTCTTCCAGTACGCGGTCAGCGTACCAAGACCAACGCGCGTACTCGCAAAGGTCCGCGTAAGCCGATCCGCAAGTAATCGCACCAGCGCAACGACAGGAATTTAGTCATGGCAAAACCTGCTGCTCGTCCTCGTAAAAAAGTTAAAAAGACGGTGGTTGATGGCATCGCCCACATCCACGCTTCTTTTAACAACACAATCGTCACCATCACCGATCGTCAAGGTAACGCGCTTTCTTGGGCTACCTCCGGCGGCTCGGGT
Organism: Pseudomonas viridiflava; assembly: GCF_900601905.1. Lineage (GTDB taxonomy): Bacteria > Pseudomonadota > Gammaproteobacteria > Pseudomonadales > Pseudomonadaceae > Aquipseudomonas. The sequence continues at coordinate 84,443 of NZ_UWFA01000421.1, read as the reverse complement.
TTCCGCGGTTCACGTAAGTCCACCCCGTTCGCTGCTCAAGTAGCTGCTGAACGTGCTGGTCAAGCTGCGCTGGAATATGGTCTGAAGAACCTCGACGTCAACGTCAAGGGTCCAGGTCCAGGTCGTGAGTCCGCTGTCCGTGCTTTGAACGGCTGTGGCTATAAGATCGCCAGCATCACCGACGTGACGCCAATCCCGCACAACGGGTGCCGTCCGCCGAAGAAGCGCCGCGTGTAATCCAGGAGACTGTAAGAAATGGCTCGTTACATTGGTCCAAAATGCAAACTTGCTCGTCGTGAAGGCACCGATCTCTTTTTGAAGAGCGGCGTTCGCGCTATCGAATCCAAGTGCAACATCGAAGCAGCTCCAGGTATCCACGGCCAACGCCGCGGTCGCCAGTCCGATTACGGTACTCAGCTGCGTGAGAAACAAAAAGTACGTCGTATCTATGGCGTTCTCGAGCGTCAATTCAGCGGTTACTACAAAGAAGCTGCCGGCAAGAAAGGCGCTACTGGTGAGAACCTGCTGCAACTGCTCGAATGCCGCCTGGACAACGTTGTATATCGCATGGGCTTCGGCTCGACGCGTGCAGAATCCCGTCAACTGGTTTCTCACAAGTCGGTCAGCGTAAACGGCAAAACCGTTAACGTACCTTCGTACCAGGTTCGTGCTGGTGACGTGGTTGCTATCCGCGAGAAGGCTAAGAACCAACTGCGCATTGTCCAAGCTCTCGATCTGTGTGCCCAACGTGGCCGCGTAGAATGGGTAGAAGTAGACACTGAGAAGAAATCGGGCGTTTTCAAGAACGTTCCTGCTCGCAGTGATCTGTCCGCCGACATCAACGAAAGCCTGATTGTCGAGCTCTACTCCAAGTAAGGGCTAGAAAATAGGTGCATCCATGCAGATTTCGGTAAATGAGTTCCTGACACCCCGCCATATTGATGTGCAGGTTGTCAGTCCAACCCGCGCCAAAATCACTCTCGAGCCTCTCGAGCGTGGTTTCGGCCATACCCTGGGCAACGCGCTGCGCCGCATCCTGTTGTCCTCCATGCCCGGCTGTGCAGTAGTCGAGGCCGAGATTGACGGTGTACTCCACGAGTACAGCGCCATCGAAGGTGTACAGGAAGATGTCATTGAAATCCTGTTGAACCTTAAAGGTCTGGCTATCAAGCTGCACGGTCGAGACGAAGTTACGCTGACCTTGTCGAAGAAGGGTTCGGGGGTGGTTACCGCTGCCGATATTCAGCTGGATCATGATGTCGAGATCGTTAATCCCGATCACGTAATCGCTAACCTGGCGTCTAACGGCGCCTTGAACATGAAGCTCACCGTAGCTCGTGGTCGTGGTTATGAACCGGCAGACTCGCGTCAGAGCGATGAAGACGAAAGCCGCAGCATTGGTCGCTTGCAGCTTGACTCTTCGTTCAGCCCGGTTCGCCGTATCGCATACGTGGTGGAAAACGCCCGTGTCGAGCAGCGTACTAACCTGGACAAGCTGGTTATTGATCTGGAAACCAACGGTACTCTGGATCCTGAAGAGGCTATCCGTCGTGCTGCAACCATTCTGCAACAGCAGTTGGCTGCGTTCGTCGACCTCAAAGGTGACAGTGAGCCAGTGGTAATCGAACAGGAAGACGAGATCGATCCGATCCTGCTCCGTCCGGTTGACGATTTGGAACTGACTGTACGTTCGGCCAACTGCCTCAAGGCGGAGAACATTTACTACATCGGCGACCTGATTCAGCGCACCGAAGTAGAATTGTTGAAGACTCCAAACCTTGGCAAGAAGTCCTTGACTGAGATCAAAGACGTCCTGGCCTCCCGTGGTCTGTCCCTCGGCATGCGCCTCGACAACTGGCCGCCGGCAAGTCTTAAGAAGGACGACAAGGCGACTGCCTGATCGTCGTAATCACCGAACGTTGTGTTTGGTAAGGAATGAACCATGCGTCATCGTAAAAGTGGTCGTCACCTGAGCCGGACTAGCTCGCACCGTAAGGCCATGTTTCAAAACATGGCGGTGTCGCTGTTCGAGCACGAGCTGATCAAAACTACATTGCCGAAAGCTAAAGAACTGCGTCGCGTTGCTGAGCCGCTGATCACTTTGGCTAAAACAGACAGTCTGGCTAACCGCCGTCTGGCTTTCGACCGTACTCGTTCGAAAGCAATCGTTGGTAAGCTGTTCAACGATCTGGGCAAGCGTTATGCAACCCGTGAGGGTGGCTACCTGCGCATCCTCAAGTGCGGTTTTCGCACTGGCGACAACGCGCCTATGGCGTACGTCGAGCTGGTTGATCGTCCTGCTGGCGGTGAAGCTGTATCCGCTGAGTAAGATGTCAGTCTGAAACAAAAAACCGGGCCTAGCGCCCGGTTTTTTGTGTCTGCAAGAAAAAGCACAGTTTGTACAAGCTTCGCTTCGCGATTCATTCCACTCTTTCGCCAAAACACAGAGTTAGTAATTATCTATCGACAGCCGCAATTTAATAAATTTGTAGCTGTAACGTGGATGATCAATACTCCCGTCCAGCCAATTAGCCGGCAGTTCTAGACTGAAAGAGGAAGTAGATCGTATGAGCCAGAATAAAACGCTGACCACCGCCAGTGGCGCTCCGGTAGCCGACAACCAGAATTCCCGTTCCGCAGGCCCGCGTGGTCCGCTGTTGCTCGACGATTTTCATCTGATTGAAAAACTTGCCCATTTCAATCGGGAGAACATCCCGGAACGCCGCGTTCACGCGAAAGGGTCAGGTGCTCACGGCACGTTCACCGTCAGTCGCGATATCACCCAGTACAGCAGTGCCAAGCTGTTCGAGACTGTTGGCAAGCAAACTCCAATCTTTCTTCGTTTTTCCACGGTCGGTGGTGAGCGGGGTTCGGCGGATACCGAGCGCGACCCACGCGGTTTCGCCTTGAAGTTCTATACCGAGGAAGGCAATTGGGACATCGTAGGCAACAACACGCCTGTGTTCTTCATCCGCGATCCGCTGAAATTCCCTGATTTTATCCATACGCAAAAGCGCTTGTCCCAGACCAACCTGAAAAGCGCTCAGATGATGTGGGACTTCTGGTCGCATTCTCCTGAAGCGCTACACCAGGTCACCATTCTGTTCTCCGACCGAGGCATTCCTGATGGCTATCGCCACATGCACGGCTTCGGTAGTCACACTTACAGCCTGATCAGCGCCGCCGGTGAGCGTCACTGGGTCAAATGGCATTACAAGACCAAGCAAGGGATCAAGAACCTCGCTCCGGCCGATGCTGCACGTATTGCAGGCACTGACCCTGATTACGCTCAGCGCGATCTGTTTGGCGCGATTGAGAAAGGCGATTTCCCGAAATGGAGCGTCTGCATCCAGTTGATGACCGAAGCTCAAGCCGCAGCTCATCACGAGAACCCGTTTGATGTAACCAAGACTTGGTCGCAAAAAGAGTATCCGTTGATTGAAATCGGCGAGATCGAGCTTAATCGCAACCCGCTCAATTACTTTGCCGAGGTCGAGCAGGCTGCCTTTGGGCCGAGCAACATGGTGCCGGGTGTAGGCTTGTCTCCTGACCGCATGCTGCAGGGCCGCGTGTTTGCATACGCCGATGCGCACCGCTATCGCGTCGGGACCAACCACCAGCAACTGCCGATCAACGCTCCGCTGAATCCTGTTCACAGCTACCAGCGTGACGGCTCCATGGCGTTTGGCTCCAACGGCGGTTCCGCTCCCAACTACGAGCCAAACAGCTACTCAGATTCGCCCAAGCAGGACCCACGCTACGCAGAGCCTGCATTGGCACTCAGCGGCGCGGCGGATCGCTTTGATCATCGCGTAGATGGCGACTATTACAGCCAGGCGGGCAAGCTGTTCAACCTGATGGACGCTGATCAGAAAGCGTTGCTGATCGGTAACATTGCCGGTGCGATGCAGGGCGTTTCCAGCGATGTGGTGCAGCGACAGTTGCAGCACTTCTTCAAGGCTGATGCTGCTTATGGCCAAGGCGTCGCTGACGCGCTGGGCGTTCAGCTGGGCTAACTCGAAGTGATAAACAGAACCGCCCTCATTTGGGCGGTTTTTCGCATCAAAAGCCCAGCATTTCGACGCTTTTACTCACTTTTCTGCCCTTTGGCGAGTGACCTTGGACGCTGGTTGGTTCAGACTATGCGCTTTGAAGCAGGGGAGATGTGGGCGATGCTAGGCCACCCGGAAGTAATCGATTATCTGAACACGTTGCTGGTTGGCGAACTGGCAGCGCGTGACCAATATTTTGTCCACTCGCGCATGTATGAAGACTGGGGCTTTACCAAGCTCTATGAGCGCATCAACCACGAGATGGAAGAGGAGGCGCAGCACGCCGATGCATTGATGCGCCGCATCCTGATGCTCGAAGGCACACCGCGCATGCGTCCGGACGATCTTGATGTGGGCACCACAGTCCCCGAGATGTTCGCTGCCGATCTGCGTCTGGAGTACAAAGTGCGTGCCGCGCTGTGTAAAGGCATCGAGCTTTGCGAGCTGCACAAGGATTACGTGACTCGCGAGATCCTGCGCGTCCAGCTGAACGATACTGAAGAAGATCACACCTACTGGCTGGAAAAGCAGCTCGGTCTGATCAAGACCATCGGCCTGGAAAATTACCTGCAATCGCAGTTCTGATTCAGTCGGCGGCAACATGAAAAAGCCCCTGCACTTCACGTGACAGGGGCTTTTTTTTGGGGTGGCGCAATTTACCAGGGGGAAATCAGGCTTTGTCGCGCAGCAGCAGAGGCTTGAGGTAGTGCCCTGTGTAGGATTGCTCCATTTCGGACACTTGTTCAGGCGTACCAACGGCAATGATCTGCCCGCCTTTCGAACCACCCTCCGGCCCCAGATCGACCAGCCAGTCGGCCGTCTTGATCACGTCCAGATTGTGCTCGATCACCACCACGGTGTTGCCGTGATCGCGCAGACGATGCAAGACGTCGAGCAATTGCTGGATGTCCGCAAAGTGCAGGCCCGTGGTCGGCTCGTCGAGGATGTACAGCGTCTTGCCGGTATCGCGCTTGGACAGTTCGCGTGACAGTTTCACCCGCTGCGCTTCACCGCCGGAGAGTGTTGTCGCCGATTGCCCCAGCTTGATGTACGAGAGACCGACATCCATCAAGGTTTGCAGCTTGCGCGCCAGGGCAGGCACGGCATCGAAGAACACCCGGGCTTCCTCAATGGTCATTTCGAGAACTTCGTGGATGCTCTTGCCCTTGTATTTGATCTCAAGGGTTTCACGGTTATAGCGTTTACTCTTGCACACGTCACACGGCACGTAGATGTCCGGCAGGAAGTGCATCTCCACCTTGATCAGGCCGTCGCCCTGGCAAGCCTCGCAGCGTCCGCCCTTGACGTTGAAAGAGAAGCGCCCAGGCCCGTAACCGCGCGAACGCGATTCCGGAACGCCTGCGAACAGCTCACGAATCGGCGTGAACAGACCGGTGTAGGTCGCCGGGTTGGAGCGTGGCGTACGGCCGATCGGGCTTTGGTCGATATCCACGACCTTGTCCAGATGCTCCAGTCCCTTGATGCTGTCGTGGGTGGCCGCTTCCAGCGTGGTGGCACCGTTGAGCGCCGTGGCACTGAGCGGGAAGAGCGTGTTGTTGATCAGCGTCGATTTTCCGGAACCGGAAACACCCGTTACGCAAGTCAGCAGACCGATAGGGATGTCCAGGTCCACGTTGCGCAGGTTATTGCCGCGTGCGCCTTTGAGACTCAGCGACAGCTTTTTATTGCGCGGCGTGCGCTTTGCTGGCACTTCGATCTTCACTCGGCCAGACAGATATTTGCCGGTCAGCGAATCCGGGTGGGACATCACTTCATCCGGGGTACCTTCGGCAACGATGTGTCCACCATGTATGCCAGCGCCCGGACCAATGTCGACCACGTAATCGGCCAGGCGGATCGCGTCTTCGTCATGCTCGACCACGATCACCGTGTTGCCGATATCCCGCAGGTGCTTGAGGGTGCCAAGCAGCCGGTCGTTGTCACGTTGGTGCAAGCCAATCGAAGGCTCGTCGAGGATGTACATCACCCCGACAAGGCCAGCGCCGATCTGACTGGCCAGACGGATACGCTGGGCCTCACCGCCAGAGAGCGTATCGGCGCTGCGGTCCAGCGTCAGGTAGTCCAGGCCGACGTTGACCAGGAACTGCAGGCGCTCGCGGATTTCCTTGAGGATCTTGTCAGCGATTTCGCCACGGCGGCCGGTCAGCTTGAGCACACCGAAGTACTCGGTGGCGTCGCCGATCGGCATGTTGGTCACGGCTGGCAAGGTTTTCTCGCCCACCCATACGTGACGCGCCTCACGACGCAGACGCGTGCCGCGGCAATCCGGGCAAGGCTGGGTGCCGAGGAACTTGGCAAGCTCTTCACGCACCGTGGCCGACTCGGTTTCCCGGTAGCGACGTTCCAGATTAGGCACGATGCCTTCGAACGGGTGAGCACGCTTGACGATATCGCCACGATCATTCAGATAGCGGAAGTCGACATTCTGCGAGCCGCTGCCGTTGAGCAGAATCTTCTGCGTGTCGGCGGGCAACTGCTTGAAGGGCACTTCCTGGCTGAAGTCGTAATGTTTGGCCAGCGAGCCAAGCATCTGGAAGTAATAGACGTTACGTCTGTCCCAGCCGCGTATTGCGCCTTCGGCAAGCGTCAGCTCGGCATTGACCAGGCGTTTGATGTCGAAGAACTGCTTCACGCCCAGGCCGTCGCACGTAGGACACGCGCCAGCCGGGTTGTTGAAAGAAAACAGCTTGGGTTCCAGCTCGCTGATCGCGTGGCCGCAGATCGGGCAGGCGAAGCGCGCGGAGAAAATCATCTCTTCGCCGGGTTCGTCGTCCATGGGCGCTACCCAGGCGATACCGTCAGCCAGCTTGAGCGCGGTCTCGAAAGACTCCGCCAGCCGCTGTTGCAGATCGGCGCGTACCTTGAAGCGGTCGACGACCACATCGATGGAGTGCTTTTTCTGCTTGTCCAGCTTGGGCAGTTCATCCAGCTCGCACAAACGGCCGTTGACCCGGGCGCGGACGAAACCTTGCGCACGCAGTTCTTCGAACACCGACAGATGCTCGCCCTTGCGCTCGCGGATCACCGGCGCCAACAGCATCAGCTTGCTGCCTTCGGGTTGCGCCAGCACCAGGTCAACCATCTGACTGACGGTCTGCGCTTCCAGCGGGATGTCGTGATCCGGGCAGCGCGGCTGACCGACCCTGGCGTACAACAGACGCAGGTAGTCGTAGATCTCGGTAATGGTGCCCACGGTGGAGCGCGGGTTGTGCGATGTGGACTTCTGCTCGATGGAAATCGCGGGCGACAAGCCTTCGATCGTGTCGACGTCCGGCTTTTCCATCATCGACAGAAATTGGCGGGCGTAGGCCGAGAGCGATTCGACGTAACGTCTCTGTCCTTCGGCGTAAAGTGTGTCGAAGGCCAGCGATGATTTGCCAGAACCGGAAAGCCCGGTGATGACGATCAGTTTGTCACGTGGCAGGGTGAGGTCGATGTTTTTCAGGTTGTGGGTTCGGGCCCCACGAATCAGGATCTTGTCCAAAGTGGCCTCGCTCGGCGGGCGTCGCAAACGTAGGAGTATACGGTGAAATACTGGATGGATGCACACTATCAAATGTGTCACACAGGCTTACATGAAGACTCTGTCATCCAGGCGCGTCATAGCGTCGCGATATACCCTGTCAATCGATGGGACTGGTAGAATCGCCGCCGGTTCACATGAGGTTTTTCCATGCACGATCCCCACAGCGAACGAATGAGCAGCGGCGAGACACGCGCGGCAGGCGGTCTGGCGTTGGTTTTCGCGTTCCGCATGCTCGGCATGTTCATGGTTCTGCCCGTGCTGGCGACCTACGGCATGGACCTGGCGGGGGCGAGCCCGGCATTGATCGGGCTGGCGATTGGCGCTTATGGCCTGACCCAGGCAGTGCTGCAGATTCCTTTCGGGATCCTCTCCGACCGCATCGGTCGGCGTCCTGTCATCTATTTCGGCCTGATCATCTTTGCCCTGGGCAGTGTGCTGGCCGCAAACGCCGACTCCATCTGGGGGATTATTGCCGGGCGCATCCTTCAAGGTGCCGGCGCGATCTCGGCCGCGGTCATGGCTTTACTGTCCGACCTGACCCGCGAACAGCACCGTACCAAAGCCATGGCCATGATCGGCATGACCATCGGCCTGTCCTTCGCCATTGCCATGGTTGTCGGCCCATTGCTGACCAGCGCGTTTGGCTTGTCGGGGTTGTTTCTCGCGACCGGAGGGATGGCCCTGATCGGCATTCTGATCGTGGCGTTGGTGGTGCCGCACAAGACAGGCACCTTGCAGCATCGTGAATCCGGTGTTGCACGTCAGGCGCTGGGGCCTACCTTGCGACATCCAGATCTGTTGCGTCTGGATTTGGGTATCTTCGTGTTGCACGCGATGCTCATGTCAAGCTTCGTGGCGCTGCCGCTGGCGCTGGTGGAAAAAGCCGGTTTGCCCAAGGAACAGCACTGGTGGGTGTACCTGACCGCGCTGCTGATCTCATTTTTCGCAATGATTCCCTTCATCATTTATGGTGAGAAAAAGCGTCAGATGAAGCGCGTGCTGATCGGCGCTGTCGGCGTGCTGATGCTCACTGAGCTATTCTTCTGGGCGTACGGCGATACGTTGCGAGCGCTGGTGATAGGTACAGTGGTATTCTTCATCGCGTTCAACCTGCTCGAAGCGTCCTTGCCGTCGCTGATCAGCAAAGTGTCACCGGCGGGCGGAAAAGGTACGGCGATGGGGGTTTATTCCACTAGCCAGTTCCTTGGTTCGGCCGCAGGTGGGATACTCGGCGGCTGGTTGTTCCAGCATGGTGGCCTTGACGTGGTCTTCCTCGGAGGCGCGGCGCTGGCTGCAATCTGGCTGGCCGTTGCAGTGACCATGCGTGAGCCGCCTTATGTGACGAGCCTTCGTCTGCCGTTGTCGCCAGAAGCGCAGCGTGATGCAGGGCTGGCTGAAAGACTGAAGGCCGTGAAAGGCGTAACGGATGCAGTAGTGGTTGCCGAAGAGGCGGCCATATACATCAAATTAGACACAGAACTATTGGATCGCGCGTCTCTGGAACGAATGGTCAATCCAGCGACAGAAACGTGCGAATCCTAGGAGAGCGTTATGGCCCGTGGGGTTAACAAAGTCATATTGGTCGGTACATGCGGCCAGGATCCCGAAGTTCGCTACTTGCCTAACGGTAACGCCGTGACCAACCTGAGTCTGGCGACCAGCGAACAGTGGACCGACAAACAGACCGGTCAGAAAGTCGAAAAGACTGAATGGCACCGTGTTTCGATGTTCGGCAAAGTCGCTGAGATCGCTGGCGAATACCTGCGCAAGGGTTCCCAGGTCTACATCGAAGGCAAGCTGCAGACCCGCGAGTGGGAAAAAGACGGTATCAAGCGTTACACGACTGAAATCGTCGTCGACATGCAGGGCACCATGCAGCTGCTGGGCGGCCGTCCACAAAACGACGGCGCTCCACAAGGTCAAGGTGGCGGCGGTTATCAAAACTCCGCACCACGTCCGCAGCAGTCGCGCCCTCAGCAGTCGGCTCCACAGGGCCAGCCGCAAGGTCAGCCACAACGCGAATCCCGCCCGGCCCCGCAACAGCAGGCGCCACAACCGGCAGCGGATTTCGACAGCTTTGATGACGATATCCCGTTCTAGCCGACTCGCTCCAACCGGCTGAATGAGAAAGCCCGCAGCGTTCACACGTTGCGGGCTTTTTGTTGGGTCCATATCCGGAGCGCGTGCCCGCTGTAGGAGTAACTGTCTTTAGCCGCGAGCGGCAGCGCATAGGCCGATATCTATGAGGCTTTCGCGGCTTTCGCGGCTATAGCTGCTCCTACGGGGGCTTCGTGGTGGCATCAATTCACCTGATCCCCCTGCGGCACCACATCATTGGAATTGGCCGGTGCCACCGCCGGGCTCAGGACAATCGGCACGGACTTGGCGGCCGGTACTTTGCTGCGCTCGGCGTGATGCCAAAGGGGCACCAGCGGGTTGCATTCCGGGTAGTACGCGGCGCTGCAGCCTTGTGGGATGTCGTAGGCGATGATTTGCATGGGGCCGACCTGACGGATGATTTCGGGCTCCACGGCGGTGGTCAGCGTCACCCAGTCTCCGGCGGCATAGCCCAAGCGGATGATGTCGTTACGGTTCATGAAGATCACCGTCCGTGTGCCGCTGACGCCGCGGAAGCGATCGTCATAGCCGTAGATCGTAGTGTTGAACTGGTCGTTACTGCGCAGCGTCATCAGTTGCAACACATCCCGACGTTCCTGGCTCTGTTCGACATTGCCGTCTTCGGCCAACAGGGCAGGGCTGATGAATTGCGCGCGCCGGCTTTCGGTTTTCCACTCACGCTGTGCAGCGGCTATGGGCTTGTGAAAGCCGCCCGGTTCCCACATGCGGGTTTCCATGTCGTGGAAGATTTCCGGGTAGACCTCGCTGATGGCTTCGCGAATCTTCGAATAGTCGGTGCGCCAGGTGTCCCAGTCGATGCGTTCGCTGCCGGACAGCGTAGCCTTGGCCAGATTCGCCACGATAGTGGTTTCGGCCCGCACATGCTGGCTGACCGGTTCAGCGTTGCCTTTCCAGCCGTGGATGCAGCCGGTGCTGTCCTCGGTGCTGTAACTTTGTTCAACGCCGTTCTGCCGATCGATTTCGATCCTGCCCAGGCAGGGCAGCAACCAGCTGTTTTTTGCCGTGACAAGATGGGTGCGATTGAGCTTGGTGGCAATCTGCACGCTGAGCTGCAGGTTTTTCCAGGCCGGTTCCATGCGCGACGTGTCGGGGATTGCCCGCAGAAAATTGCCGCCCAGGCCGATGAAGCCGCGCACGCTGCCGTCGACGATGCCTTCGCAGGTTTCCACGGTGGCGCGGCCCTTCCTGGTCGGCACTCGAAAACCAAACAGCGACTCGATGTTATCCACAGGCACTTTGCCGGGATCCTCGCTGATGCCGACGGTGCGCTGCCCCTGTACGTTGGAGTGACCCCGAACCGGGCAGATTCCGGCGCCAGGCTTGCCGATATTGCCGCGCAACAGCAACAGGTTGACCAGCATCTGCACCGCATCCACACCTTTGCGATGTTGGGTGATGCCCATGCCGTAGATGATCATCGCGCGTTCACTGCGGGCGTACACCGTGGCGGCAGCTTCCATGGCACCGCGATGCAGGCCTGACCGCATTTCCAGCGCCGCCCAGTCGGAGTCGCGGACCATCGCGGCAAACTCGCCAAAGCCCTCGGTGTGCTGGGCAATGAACTGCTGATCGATCACCGAAGGTTCGCCCTTGATCAGGGCCGTCTTGTCCATCTCGAACAGCGCCTTGGCGATACCCATCACTGCCGCGATGTCACCGCCGATGGCCACCTGATGATATTGCGTGCTGATAATCGTCGAGTCCGGGCCGAGCATTTGCGTGGGCGATTGCGGATTGACGAAGCGTTCCAGCCCGCGCTCGCGGATGGGGTTAAAGGTGATGATCGGCACGTCGCGGCCCCGCGCATCCTGCAGGTCATGCAGCATGCGCGGGCTGTTGCTGCCCACGTTCTGTCCGAAAAAAAAGATGCAGTCGGTGTGCTTGAAGTCTTCAAGGGTCACCGTGCCGACGGGCACACCGATGCTCTCCTGCAAACCGATCGAGGTACTTTCGTGGCACATGTTTGAGCTGTCAGGCAAGTTGTTGGTCCCGTAGGCGCGGGCAAACAGCTGATAGATGAACGAGGTTTCCAGCGACGCACGTCCCGAGGCGTAAAACGCGACGCTGTCGGGTTCCAGCGCACGCAGTTGGCCGCCGATTTCCTGATAGGCCTGCTCCCAGGTGGTTTCCACGTAGTGGTCGGTTTGCGGGTTGTAGCGCAGGGGATGAGTCAACCGACCATGTTGTTCCAGATCGTAGTCACGCCACTGCAACAGCTCTGTGACTGAATGTCGGGCGAAGAACTCGGGGCTGGTCTTGAGTGAGGTCAATTCCCAGGCCGTGGCCTTGGCGCCGTTCTCGCAGAATTCCAGCGAGTGCGGCTTGCCGGGCTTGGCCCATGCGCAACTGACGCAGGCAAAACCACCGGGCTTGTTTTGCCGGGTCAGGGCGCGTGGCGCTTTGAGCAAAGCCTGCTCGCGCCACAGGATATTCATCACGGACCTGGCTGAGCCCCATCCGCCAGAGGCATCGGCGTAAGGGCGATAGTGCGCTTGAGGGTGAATGAGCATCGAAATATGCCTCTTGCAGCCGACGAAATACGGGCGGCGCTGACCGTCTTGTGAGCTCTGACGCAGTGTTCAGGGCAAAGGTTCGGTGCCGATTCGCCAGCGGTAAGCTCAGGTAATAGCGGGCCAGAACCGAACTTGTGCCGCAGATTTTGATCAGTTCCTAGTGCTGTTGATGGCCCGTACCGCTTGACCGTGAGGAATCCCGCGTTTTGCCAAACTTCAAATCCATCTTCCTGCTCTGCCTGTTGCTGGGTGTGGGCAATGTCAATCTCCAGGCCGCTGAAGTGCTGGCCGCCGCAGCTCCTGCCGCAGCCGCAGCGCCCGCAGAACCGGCCGCGCCGGAAATTCTGCTTCAAGGCGGGTTGCTGGGCGCGATCAGTTCGAGCATTGATGACGTGCAGGACAAGCTCGATCTGGATGGCAACTGGCTCAACAGCTGGCGCTTGCGTGCGGATCGGGCTGCCAACGAGCTGGATAAACTGGTCAGCAAGCCCGCGCCGGAAACCCAGTGGGGCTCGCTGGGCGACTTCGTCATGCTATCCATGGCGTGGATTGGCACCTTTGCCGTCCTGACCATTCTGGGTAGCTACATCGCGGTCCGTCTCAATCGTCGTCCGTTCCTGATGGTTCGCGAGCGCAGTCAGGCGCTGATCGGTTATGTGCTGCCATACGCTTTGCCGGCGATCGTCAGTCTGCCGCTGACCCTGTATGTCAGCCACTTCATGGATACCTCGGTAGGGCGTGCGCTGGGTTTGTGCTTTGCCTACGCGACCAGCAGCGGCATTGTGTCGACCTCGGTGTTGCTGTGTGTGATCGTGATGTTCAACTCCGGGCACAAGCGCGCGGCGGTGCGCATGATCCGTCGTTATGCCCCGAAGCCGTTGTTTGTCATCGGCTTCCTGGCGGCCCTGAGCGATGCCCTGACCAGTCCGCAAATCGCCCGACAGATCGGCAATAACGTCACCACCAGCGTGGCGGTATTCACCGGGTTGTTCGCCTCGGTGGTGTTCTGCATCCTGATCATCAAAGTGCGCCGCCCGATTGCGCACCTGATTCGCAATCGCTCACTGAGCAGCCGGCTGGCGCAGCCTGCGCTGCAACAGTCCCTGAAGATATTCTCCAACCTCTGGCACCTGCCGATTCTGCTGATGATTCTGGTGTCGGCCGTGAGCCTGATCGGCGCTGGCGAAGATAGCCAGAAAGCCCTGCGCTGTGCGCTGTTCACCACGGTGTTGCTGATCGCCACGGTGTTCCTGAGCACGGTCTTCCAGCACCTCTTCAAACCGGCTGAAAGCCGTGCGCGCGGCGTGCATGTCTATCGGGCGCGGCTGCTGAGCCTGGCGCATGCGGTGATGCGGATTATCCTGGCGGTGTCGTTCATCGAAATCCTTGGCCGGATCTGGGGTTTCTCGATGTTCGAGTTTGCCCAGCGCAATACCCTGGGCCGGGTGATCAGTGAGTCGCTGAGCAGCATTGGCCTGATTTTTCTGGTCACCTGGCTGTTGTGGGTGGTGCTCGATACGGCGATTCAGGAAGCCCTGAAACCGCCCGTGCATCATCGCTCGTCGCGCCAACCAAGCACGCGGATCAAAACGATTCTGCCGCTGTTGCGCAACGCGATCAAAATCATCCTGGTGGTGATCTGTGCCATCACCACCATGGCCAATCTCGGCATCAATGTCGCACCGCTGCTGGCGGGTGCCGGTGTGGTTGGCCTGGCCATTGGTTTCGGCTCCCAGCAACTGGTGCAGGACGTCATTACCGGTTTGTTCATCATCATTGAGGACACCTTTTCCATCGGCGACTGGGTGGTGCTCAGCACCGGTCACTCCGGTACCGTGGAAAGCCTGACCATCCGTACCGTGCGCCTGCGCGATGGCAAGGGCTTCGTGCACTCGGTGCCGTTCGGCCAGATCAAGGCGGTGACCAACCAGTCCCGGCAATTCGCCTACGCGTTCTTCTCGGTGCAATTTACTTACGACTCGGACATCGACAGTGCCTTGTCGCTGATTCGCGAAACCGGCCAGTCGATCTCCGAAGACATTCTGCTCAAGGGTAATTTGCAAGGGCCGCTGGAAGTGTTCGGCGTGGACCGCATGGACCTCAACGGCGTGGTGCTGACGGCTCAGTTCCGTACGTCTTCCGGCGGGCAGTACAGCGTCGGGCGGGCGTTCAACGAGCGATTGAAAAAGCTTGTGGATAAATCGGATGACGTTCGCTTCGCGCAAACTTATCCACAGACTGTGGTGAGTCCGAATGCCGGGCATGTGCAGCAACTGTCGGTAGACCGAGACGCGCAACCCGCGTCGGGCAAAGGCAATGTGGTGAACGTCGATGGCTCCGAAAGCCCGCCGGTGAAGTCGTAACGGAGAACCCGTTGGAGCGGTGCTTGCCCGCGAAGAACGATAATGCGGTATGTCTGGCAAATCGCGTTGGCTGATTCGCGGGCAAGCCTCGCTCCAACGGGTTCGATGATCGTCGCTTGCCCGCGATAAGGGCACCGCGATTAGACAGGCCAGTCACTGAGACCTTATCGCGGGCAAGCACCGCTCCCACAGGGACGGTAAAAACCTCGGCTTCAGCGCAACAACCGATCCCGCACCTGCGCCATAGCCTGCGGATCCAGCTCCAGCCAATACTGAGGTTTGCCCGCGATGGTCGCTGCGGCGGGGATGCCGTCGCGATAAACCAGACGATTACCGACCAATGCCGGGACCTTGTGACCCGGCAGCAACGTACCCACCAGGTTCAACGGGTCGACGCCGCTCAGGCTGATCAGGCTGCCGTCCAGTGGCCGCTTGCGAATCTCGCGCAGCACCGGGATCGCCTCGGGCAATGCGAATTGCTCTCCTGCCAGGCCGCTGACAAACCGCCCACCGCGTATTTCGCCGCGCGCTTCCAGGCGGTGAAAGGTGCGCAATAGCTCTCGCCAACTCGGTAACCAATCCGCCTCGCGCTCCAGCAGGCGCCAGAACACCACGCCATAACGGCGCAGCAAGGTCATGGCAATATGCTCCAGAACAGCCGGATCAGTCGCTTGAGGGCGTTTGCCTGCAGCCTCGACGGGCAGCGCCGAACGCCTTAACAACGCCCAACGCCCGGCATCGTCCATGCCGCCAATGAATGCGCCGCGATTGCGTCGGCTCGTGCCCGCCGAGCGTTTGCTGGCGGGGGTGATCAGGGCGCGCAAACCGGCGAAGCTGTCGGCATTGACCAAACCGGCCGCGACCAACTCTTGCAAGGCGATTTCCAGTTCGGTACGCAACAGATGCGCGTCGCTGACCAACTCATCGAAAAACATCGCGCCGTGGCTGCTTAGCGCGGCATGCACCTTCTGCGCTTTGAGTGACAGCTCCTCGGGTGAGGCTTGCCCGGTCAGTCCGCTCCACAAGCTCAACTGGCTGCGCGGCAGCAACACAATCGGCGTACTGCGCAGCGCTGCAGCGCCAGCTTTGCCATTGGCCGCCAGGCGCGTCCAGACCACTTTGCCTGAGCGGCAGATGTCATCCAGCCAGCTGGGCGAGTAATCCTTCAGCCTTGCGGGGAGCAGATCGCTGTCCCACGCCCCGGCGGCTGCGCTGAAGCCTTCCAGTTGGTGGATGATTTGCGGCAACGCGGCCTGACCCTGGCTGCGCGTGCTGGTGGATAGATGCTGCCAGTCGAACAGAAAGCGCATGAAGTCCTGCAACGACACCGGCTCGATTTCCCGGCGCAGGCGCTTGACCGTATAGCGATGAATCCGCGCCAGCAAATGTCGCTCGCACCATTGATCTTCGCTGGCACCGGGCCTGAAGCGGCCACGCAACACGTAGCCTTCGGCTTCCAGTCGCGCCAGCGCCTGGGCGACGCTGCTGGCGGCTAACCCCAGCGGCGCGGCAATCTCATGCAGCGGCAGAGGGCCAAAGCCGCCCAGACGAGCGCGGACCACCTCGACAATCGCCTCGTCGCGGTCCCACGTCTCATCAAAACCCGGCAGCGCAACGAGCGGCGGATGCGCTTCAGCCTCTGGATAAATGGCCTGCAGGCAAGTCAGGCGCTCAATCGCGATCCACAGCGCCTTATCGGCGCTGACCTGCAAACGCGTTACCCGACCTGAACGGGCTAGGGTTTGCAGCCATTTCAGCCAATCCGGTCGCGGCCCTGCTTCGGCGTCGGTTATGCAGCTGAGGCTCATCAGTGCCTCATGCATTTCGTCGATGTTCAGCGGTTGCGGCCAGGCCTCTTCGCCGACCGCGACAATCGCCTGGGCATCCAGCGCGCCAAGGTCGTCAGACGTTTGCGGGTCGCTCCAGCGGCGGTTCAACACTGCCTGGGTGCGACGCTCTTCCAAGGGCGCATCATCAAGAAAGGCATAGGGCCGGGCATTGAGGATTTCGGCGGCCAGAGGCGAGGGCGCTGGCAAATCCCGGGCAATCAGTCGCACCTCGCCCCGTTCCATGCGTCGCAACAGCGTCAACCAGCCTTCGGCATCCATGGCTTCGTGCAGGCAATCGTCGAGGGTTTGTTCAATCAGCGGATGATCCGGTACTTCCCGCTCGCCGACGATGTTCTCCAGGCAGGCGATCTGGTCGGGGAAGACCGTGGCGATCAAGTCTTCGCTTTTCATCCGTTGCAGCTGCGGCGCGACTTTGCGTCCGCCGCTATAGCGCGGCAAGGCCAGTGCCGTTCCGGCATTCCAGCGCCAGCGCACGCCGAACAGCGGCGCATCGAGCACCGCCTGAATCAACAGGTGCTCGGCGCTGTTGGCGTTCAGGTAACGCCAGACTTCATCCAGCGCAAAACTGTGGCTGGTGGACAGCGACAGCACGATGGCGTCTTCGCTGGCGGCGGCCTGCAACTCGAAATTGAACGTGCGACAAAAGCGTTTGCGCAGCGCCAGGCCCCAGGCGCGATTGATCCGGCTGCCGAAGGGAGTGTGGATGATCAGTTGCGTGCCGCCGGACTCGTCGAAAAATCGCTCCATGATCAGCGTGTCCTGGGACGGCAGCGCACTCAACACCGAGCGGGTTCGCGCCAGGTAATCCACCAGTTGTTCGGCGCTCGCCAGGTTCAGCCCCAGAGTGTCGATCAGCCAATCGATGCAAGGCTGCAGGTTGCCGGGGTGGGCCCCCAGCAGTTCGTCGATCTGCCCTTGCAGGCGCGCCACGGCAAACGACAACTCATCGCTGCGCCCCGGCGCTTCACCCATCCAGAACGGGATGTTCGGCGGCTGGCCCTGAGCGTCCTCGACCCGCACGCGACCGGTCTCGATGCGCAGGATTCGATAGGAGGTGTTGCCCAGCTGGAAGATGTCCCCGGCGATGCTTTCCACCGCAAAGTCTTCGTTGACCGTGCCGATGTTCAATGCCTGGGGTTCAAGGATCACGCTGTAATCGGCATTGTCGGGGATGGTTCCGCCACTGGTGACGGCGGTCAGCTTGCTGCCACGCCGACCGCGTAAAGTCCCGGTCAGCGCATCGCGATGAACATAAGCGCTACGCACGCCCTGACGACCGCTATAGCCCTCGGCCAGCATCGCGAGCAGCGCCTGATAGTGCCCGGCATCAAGGTCGGCATAAGGCGACGCCTGACGGAACATGTCCAGCAGCGCCTGTTCATGCCACTCCTGCAGGCTCACTTCGGCGACGATCTGCTGCGCGAGCACATCCAGCGGCGCTTTGGGGATATGCAGGATATCCAGCTCGCCGCGCCGCACGCAGTCCAGCAGCGCGGCGCACTCGATCAAGTCATCTCGCGAGGTGGCGAACAACCGACCTTTGGGCGTGCCGCCAATGTGGTGCCCGGAGCGCCCAACCCGTTGCAGAAACCCGGAGATGGAGCGGGGCGAGGCAATCTGGCAGACCAGATCCACATCGCCGATATCGATCCCCAGCTCCAGCGACGCGGTGGCAATCAACACCTGCAGATCGCCACGCTTGAGGCGCTGTTCGGCATCCAGGCGCTGCTCTTTTGCCAGGCTGCCGTGGTGCGCGGCGACCGCTTCTTTGCTCAGGCGCTCGCTCAGGTGGCGGGCCATGCGCTCGGCCATCCGCCGGGTGTTGACGAAAATCAGCGTGGTCCGGTGCTCGCGGGCCAGTTCAGCGAGGCGGTCGTACACCAGCTCCCAGACGTCATTGGCCATCACCGGGCCCAGCGCTACTGGCGGTACTTCGATGCCCAGGTCCCGTGGTCGGGCGTGGCCGATATCGACGATGGCGCAGGGCCGTTTGAGTGGATCGGCGCCGACCAGAAACCGCGACACCAACTCGATGGGTTTTTGCGTGGCTGACAGGCCGATGCGCAACAAAGGTTCGCTGCACAAGGCTTGCAGCCGTTCGAGGGTCAACGCCAGATGGCTGCCGCGCTTGCTGGCTGCAATGGCGTGGATTTCATCGACGATCACCGTGCGGGTGCTGACGAGCATGCGTCGCCCGGAATCCGAGCCGAGTAGCACGTACAGCGACTCCGGGGTGGTGACCAGAATATGCGGCGCGGTCTTGCGCATCGCGGCGCGATCTTTTTGCGGGGTATCGCCCGTGCGCACGGCGGTGCTGATCCGCAGCGGCGGCAGGCCCATGCGCTCCAGCTGCGTGGTGATGCCGGCCAGCGGGTTCTGCAGGTTGATCTGGATGTCGTTGGACAGCGCCTTGAGGGGCGAGACGTAGACCACTAAGGTCTGCTCCGGCAATTCGCCGCCGTGCGCAAGGCCCTGATGAACCAGATCATCCAGTACCGCGAGGAACGCGGTGAGGGTTTTGCCGGAGCCGGTGGGCGCGGCAATCAACGTCGAGCGCCGCGCCTTGATCAACGGCCACGCCTGAGCCTGCGCGGGGGTTACCGCCGGGAACGTGCTGCGAAACCATGCGCTGACTGCCGGATGAAAACCGTCTGGCGCAGGGGCCGGAATGTGAGGAAGGTTCATGGGCAAATTAATGAGGGTGCGGGCGTGAAGATGCAAGCGCCTCTGATCGGTGGTGTTGGGTGATATTCGTTGGAGCGAGGCTTGCCCGCGAACCAGGCAACTCGGTATGTCAGAATTTGCGCGTAATCGTTCTTCGCGGGCAAGCCTCGCTCCAACAGGGCTTGGACCATGGAAATCCCCCACAACCCCTAACGGTTGGGGGATAAGCGGCAACGTGATATGTTTGCAGGCGTTTCACACTTTGTGTTTTCAATGAATTTGATATCGAGCCTGCTGACTCTATGCGAATGCGCCTTATGCTGTTGGGCGGCGGGAATGCCCTTGGGCAGGCGCTGATTCGTCTGGGTGCCGAGGAAGACATTGGCTTCCTGGCACCGCGTCCGCCGCAAGACGGCTGGGACGCAGCGAGTCTGACGCAACTGCTTGATGACACCCGTCCGGATGCCTTGATCAACCTTGCCTACTATTTCGACTGGTTTCAGGCGGAATCGGTGAGCGAGACGCGTCTGGCCAGCCAGGAACGCTCGGTCGAGCGTCTTGCCCAGCTGTGCCAACACCACAACATCACCTTGTTGCAACCGTCCAGCTATCGTGTGTTCGATGGTTCGCGGGCGACCGCCTACAGCGAAAAAGACGAGCCTGTGCCCCTCGGGCTGCGCGGTCAGGCATTGTTACGCATCGAGCAAAGCGTGCGCGCCACCTGCCCGCAGCACCTGCTGTTGCGCTTTGGCTGGCTGCTCGACGACAGCGCCGACGGCGTACTGGGACGTTTCCTGACCCGTGCCAAGCTGCCGCAGGAATTGCTGATGGCCGATGACCGCCGTGGCAACCCGACGCCGGTCGACGATGCCGCGCGGGTGATCATCGCGGTACTCAAACAGCTCGATTGCGAGTCGCCGTTGTGGGGGACTTACCACTACGCCGGGCATGAGGCGACCACGCCGCTGGCGCTGGGGCAGGCGATACTCACCGAAGCGCACCTGATGCATCCGCTGGCGATTGAATCGCCCACCGCCCAGGCCCATGCCGCCGGTGCCGATGCCAGCGACGAGCCGCAACACGGCGTGCTGGCCTGCAAGAAAATCCTCCATACCTTTGGTATCAAGCCCCGCGCCTGGCGTGCCGGGCTGCCAAGCCTTCTGGATCGTTACTACCGACATGTCTGATGCTCCTGTTCTCATCACCGGCGGCGCCGGTTTTATCGGTTCACACCTGGCCGATGCGCTTCTGGCGCAGGGTCATGCGGTGCGCGTGCTGGACGATTTGTCCACCGGTAAACGCAGCAACCTGGCGCTGGATAACCCACGCATTGAATTGATTGAAGGTGATGTGGCCGACGCCGGGCTAGTGGCTCGTACTGCTCAGGGTTGCAAAGCCGTGGTGCATCTGGCGGCGGTGGCTTCGGTGCAAGCCTCGGTGGACGACCCGGTGCGCACCCATCAAAGCAACTTCATCGGCACCCTGAATGTCTGCGAAGCGATGCGTGAAGCGGGCATCAAGCGTGTGGTGTTTGCCTCCAGCGCTGCGGTGTATGGCAACAATGGCGAAGGCGAGGCAATCAACGAAGACACGCCCAAGGCACCGTTGACGCCCTACGCTTCGGACAAGCTGTCCAGCGAGCACTACCTGGATTTCTACGCCCGTCAGCATGGTCTGGAGCCGGTGATTTTCCGTTTCTTCAATATCTTCGGCCCTCGTCAGGATCCGTCCTCGCCGTACTCGGGCGTGATCAGCATCTTTGCCGAGCGCGCCGAGAAGGGCCTGCCTATTGCCGTGTTTGGCGATGGCGAGCAAACCCGGGACTTCTTCTACGTTGGCGACGTCGTCAGGTTGCTGACCCAGGCATTGGCGTTACCGCAGGTCGAGCAGGGCGCTATCAATGTGGGCCTGAACAACACGACGTCATTGAATCAGCTGTTGGCGGCGCTGGCAGACGTGGTTGGCAAGCAGCCTGCAGTGACTTATCAGCCCGCACGTTCCGGCGATATCCGCCATTCGCGGGCCAACAATCAGCGTTTGCTGGCGCGATTTGACCTGGGCGAGCCGACGCCATTGAAGGATGGGTTGGCGAAGTTGCTGGGGCGCTAACCCCGGACTGACGCCCACAAAAAAAGCACCTCACGGGGTGCTTTTTTTATGGGGGGTAGCGCTCCCACAGTTTCAGACCGCGTTCTTAATTTCAGAATTTATAACCAACCCCAACCATGTAAACCCAAGGATCGATATCCACATCAACCTTGGTTTTGCCCACGCTCAGCGCAGACGGGCCGTCGACGGTAGCTTCGGTGTCGATGTCCACATACCAGACCGAGGCGTTGAGCAGGATGTTGTCGGTCAGCAGGTAGTCCATACCGATTTGACCAGCCAGCCCTACGGAGTCTTTCAGTTTCAGGTTGCTGAAGCCCTGGCTCTTGCGATTGCCCGTCAGGTCGGTATCGAAAAAGGTGGTGTAGTTGATGCCGATACCCGCATACGGCTGGAACTTCGACGAAGCTTGCATCGGGTAGTACTGCAGCGACAGGGTCGGCGGCAATTGCTTGATGTTAGCCAGCTTGCCATCCAGCCCTGCGCCCAGACCCTGGACCGAAACGGTGTGGCTGAACGGCGTGGCGGCCAGCAATTCGATGCCGACATGCGGGGTGATCATGTAGCCGAAGGTCAGACCGAGCTGGTTTTCGCCATCCAGGGTTGCTTTGGTACCGGAGACTCTGCTGCCGTCGAGACGAACTTCGCCGCTGTCTTCGTTCGGTTCGACGTGCGCCACTCCGGCGCGGACGATGAAATCACCGGCCTGGTAAGCCTGAGCGGCGATAGGGGCGGCGAGCGCCAGCGCAAACAGGGAAGCGCTGAGCAAGGACTTGTTCATGGGGGCTCCAAAAGGCGATTCAATTTGTCTGCTGCCAATGTTACGGGCCGTCTGCGCAGCGGCTTTGACACAGCTCAATGAAATCGCGATGAAGCGTCTGAAACAGATGTTGTGGGACCAGTCGGGGCGTGGCGAATGGACCTACGTATCGGGCAGCTCGTAGACCAGAATCTTGTCGGCTTCCATCTGGTAGCCCGCATCAGCCAGCTCACTGGTGGACGACTTGACCTGCATCGGTCCTTCGATCCAGTACGGCTGATACAGCTCTTCGACCTTGACGCCCAGCTCGCTGGTGACATGCACGATCTGGTTCGACGGCGGAGGCGGCACGTGGATGCACGCGCCGAAATACGGCACGAGCAGGAACTCGATCACCCGGCCTTCCTCGCTGACCTCCAGCGGCACGATATAGCCCGGCAGGCGCACGGTCTGGCCGTCGAGCGCCTTGACCACCGGCGCATGGGGTGCCTGTTGATGTGCGGCGGGGGCTGACTCCACCGACAATGCATCCGACAGCCCGGCCAGGTTGTGAATCGGCGCGGTGATGGGCGCGATCTTCGGCGCGTCGGGCGGGATCATGTCTTCCCAGGTCAGCATGCGCGGTTCGGCAGCCCACAGCGGCGAGCTGACCGACAACAGCAAAACCCACAACAAGCGCCGCATCTTCAAGGTCCTCATAAACGGATCGACAGACCATCGGCCAGTGATTGCCGATAGGCGCGCCAGGCGGGTATGACGCCCATCAGTAGCGCGGCCGCCAGAATGCCACCGAGCAGCGTCCATTCATATTCGCTGGGCAAAGATAACGGCAGAAACAGCCCGTAATTGCTTTGCACATAGCTTTGGGCAGCGGCGATACCGACGTACAGCAGCAGCGTGCCACTGATCACGCCAGCCAACGCCAGGGCGAAGGCTTCCATGATCAGCAGCGTTGCGATGTGCCAGGGCCTTGCGCCCACCGAGCGCAGAATCGCCATTTCCCGGCGCCGTTCATTAAGGCTGGTGAGGATCGCGGTGAGCATGCCGATCAGCCCGGTCAGCACCACAAACAGGGAAATCACGAACAAGGCTTTTTCCGCCGTGCCCATCAGGCTCCACAGCTCCTGTAGCGCCACGCCGGGCAGAATCGCGAGCAGCGGCTCGCCGCGGAATTCATTGATCTGTCGCTGCACGGCGAACGTGGCGATTTTGCTGTTCAGGCCCAGCATGAACGCGGTAATCGCCTTGGGGGTGAGGTCCATGTTGCGGGCCTGGTCGGCAGAAATACGCCCGGTGCCGTGGGCAGGCACGCCGTTTTGCCAGTCAATGTGGATCGCCTCCATGCCGCCCAGGCTAATGTGCAGCGTGCGATCCACCGGGGTGCCAGTGCGTTCGAGAATCCCGACCACCGTGAACGGCTTGTCGTCGTGCTTGACCAGACTGACCGCCGCCACGCCGTGGGCCAGCACCAGCTTGTCACCCAGCTTGTATTTCAGCGCGTCGGCGACTTCTGCGCCGAGCACGACTTCAAACGGATCCGTCTTGAACTCGCGACCTTCGGCGATCTGCAAATGCTGCTGGCGGCCAAACTGGTAATGCTCGAAATAGCTTTCGTTGGTGCCCATCACCCGATAACCGCGATGGGAATCGCCCAGGGAAATCGGGATGGCCCATTTCACCTGTCTGCTTTGCGACAGCTCCTCAAAACTGTCCCAGCGAATATTGTTGGTGGCATTGCCGATGCGGAACACCGAGTACAGCAACAGATTGATCGAGCCGGAACGTGCGCCGACGATCAAGTCGGTGCCGCTGATGGTGCTGGCGAAACTGGCTCGCGCCTCGGTACGCACCCGCTCGACCGCCAGCAACAGGCAGACCGACAGGGCGATGGCAAACGCCGTCAGGAACGCTGTAAAGCGGCGGTTTGCCAGGCTTGCCATGGCTAGACGAAACAAATACATCTCAAACCTCTGCGGCGACGGCGGCGCGATTGAGTTCGGACAGCGACAGGCTGCGGTCGAACAGCGGTGCCAGGCTCTGGTCATGGCTGACAAACAACAGGCTGGCCCCGGCCTCGCGGCATTCGGCGAACAACAACTTGATAAACGCCTCGCGAGCGTCGGCATCCAGCGCCGAGGTCGGTTCGTCAGCGATCACCAGTTCCGGCTGGCCGATCAGCGCACGAGCGGCGGCGACCCGCTGCTGCTGGCCGATGGACAGCGAGTCGGCGCGGCGACCGAGCATCTGCGGATCCTTCAGGCCCAGGTGAGCGAGCAGAGTTGTCGCGGCATTTGCGACGCTGTCGTGCCGCTGACGGGCTCGCTCGGCACGCAGTCTAGAGAAGTGGCAGGGCAGCTCGACGTTCTCGCGCACTGACAGAAACGGCAACAGGTTGAACTGCTGAAAGATGTAGCCGGTGTGGTCGACCCGGAACCGATCGCGGGCACTCGCCGACAGCTGTGTCAGCTCCTGGCCCAGCAGCCGAATGCTGCCGTGGTCGGGTGTCTGTACGCCGCCCAGCAAGCCGAGCAGAGTGGTCTTGCCGCTGCCACTCGGGCCTTTGAGAAACAGGGTTTCGCCCGGGTCCAGGCGGAACGCCGGGATATCCAGCAATTGCGCGTGCCCCGGCCAACTGAAGCCAAGGTCGCTGAGTTCGATGAGTGCCTGGGTCATAGACGAGGTCCAAGGTAGAAATCAAACGACCGGGCAAGCCCGGTCGGTTTCAAGCGCTGATGGAATCAGAACTTCAGGCTTGGGTTGCTCGGACGTACTTCGGCACCCGACTGGCCTTTTGGTGAGATCAGTTGTACCTGAAGCTTCTGGGTCGCGGGGAAGGATTTGAAAATCTGCGACAGGTCCAGGGTTTTCAGCACCGCCGGGACATTACAGGTGAATTTGTAAGTGCCGTGGATTTCGCTGTGCTCGTGTTCGTCATGGCCAGCGGCTTTTTCGTCGTGATCGTCATCGGCGTCCGGTTTGTCACCAAACAGAGGGCTTTCGAGCTTCTGCGCGACCACGTTGCATTCGGCAGCCTCCGGGATGCTGAACAGCGCGTGGGGTTTGAGCAGCACCTCTTTGGCGGCTGCGAGTTTGGCCTTGTCTTCAGCGCTGCTGGCTGCGTGCTCGAAACCCACGATATTCATCGCCGGGCTGTCCAGCTCCAATTCCAGGGTGCGACCTTCAAGCACCACGTCCAGCCGACCCACACCATGCTCGTGGGCGCCCAGGCTGCCGTGCTCATGGTCGTGATCATGCTCAGGCGCTGCATAAGCCATGGCGAGGGGAAGCAGGGCGAACGGCAGAGCGAGCAGCAAGCGGCGCATAAAAACAGACTCCGGGAATGTAGGGGTAGAGAGATCGTTATGTGATCTTATAACAATTATGTCCGCGGGCGTGAGTTTGAATTGAGGTTTGTTCAGGATCCGGGCTGCCAACCCAGACCTGTGGGAGCGCTCGGCAGGACAATCCGTGTGCGGCTATGCGAGCATGCTCGCCTTGCAAAAAAGAGGAAGCACCCATGTTGCGTATCCGTGGAACCGTTGGCGACTGGCCAGTGGATTTGACGCTGGAGCTGGACGAAGGGGATTGGGCGCAACTGGGCGTGCAGCTCAAGGCGGCTAAGCCCGAGGCCGCATCAGTGGTTGCCAGCAAGCCTGCGAGCCAGGACGACAAGATCTGGCAGATCGCGCTCGACCTGTTGCAAAAAGCCGGGCAGATCAGCGGGCCGCAGCTGCTGGATCAACTGGAAGGACTGACCGGCAGCACGGCGGCGGGCAAGCGCTTGTTGGTGCGCTTGCGCCACAGTTCACAGGTCAAGGTCGAGAGCGGGCAGGACGCGCCGCTCTACAGCTGGGTCAAACCAGACGCTTAGTACAACGCCGCAAACAGCTTGCGACGATAAGCGGTGACCAGCGGATGGTCATTGCCGAGCAGATCGAAGACTTGCAGCAGGGTCTTGTGCGGCAGGCCTTCGGCGTAATTGCGGTTGCGGATGAACAACTTGAGCAAGCCTTCCAGCGCCGCTTCGTATTGCTGGCGAGCGAGTTGCTGAATCGCCAGTTGATGCACGGCTTCATCATCCAGCGGGTTTTGCGCCAGACGCGTCTTGAGGTCGGCGGCATCCGGGAAGGCTTTGGCTTCGGCCAGGAATGTCAGCTGCGCGCGGGCACCGGCCAGCTCGGCTTTGTGATCGTCGGTTTTCACCGCGTCCAGCACCGCACGAGCTTCGTCCAGCTCGCCACGTTCGGCCAGGCAACGGGCGTAGAGGATCAGCGCCACCGCGTTGGTGTTGTCTTCGGTCAGGATCTGCTGCAGCACCGCTTCGGCTTCAGCGAAGTGGCTTTCGGCGAACATCTCCTGCGCCAGCTTCAGCGGGTCGGCCGCCTTGGGTGGCGGCATCACCACGTGCTGAGCGAGGATCTTGCGGATCTCCGACTCAGGCTGCGCACCCGTGAAACCGTCGATCGGCTGGCCGTCCTTGAACAGCACCACAGTGGGCAGGCTTTGAATGCCGAAGCGCGCGACGATGTCCTGCTCGACGTCGCAATCAACCTTGGCCATCAGAAGTTCGCCCTGGTAACTCTCGGTGATTTGCGCCAGCAGTGGCATCAGCACCTTGCACGGCGCGCACCATTCGGCCCAGAAATCCACCAGCACCGGTTGGTCGAAAGACTTGTCGATGACCAGCTGCTGAAAAGTCGCCGCCGTGGCGTCGAAGATGTAAGTCGTATCCTGGTTCATTGCGCTTCTCGGGGGAATCTGAATGCCGCCAACTATAAAGGGCGTGGTGGTTTGCGCAAAGCTTGATGCAATCGTTGGGTTAAACGCTCCCACAGGGTGATCAGCGCTCAGCGTGATACAGGCTCACATGCCGAAACTCATGAGGCTCAGCCAGATCCGGCAGCGTATGCGCTTCAAATATGCCCAGTCGCTCATACAACGGATGCTGAAAATCCTTCACCCGCGAGTCCGCCACCAACGCCTGGCGGCCACGGCTGAGGAACTGGTCGAGCAAGGGCAGGTTGGCGCGGTCGTAGAGCACGTCGGCGACGATGATCAGGTCGAAGCGATCCACCTCGGCAAAGAAATCCGCCGAGTAATTGAGTTGCACGCCATTGAGTTCGGCGTTGGCACGGCAGGCCTCCAGTGCCAGCGGGTCAAGATCGCAGGCCACTACTTCCAGGGCACCGGCTTTGATGGCGGCGATCCCCGCTACTCCTGAACCTGCGCCGAAATCCAGCACCCGCTTGCCCGCGACCCAATGCGGCTGGCCGGCCAGAAAGCGCGCCAGCGCCAGGCCGCTGGCCCAGCAGAAACTCCAGTAGGGCGGTTCTTCGAGAATGCGGCGGGTTTCTTCGGCGCTGAAGGCGCGGTCCATGTTGTCCGAGTCGATCAGCCACAACTGCAGCTCGGTTTCCGGCAGCGCCGTGGCAACCAGTCGGGCGTCGCCGAGCAGTTCGCTCAGCGCCCGTTGCAGGTGTTGCGGTGCAATCATGGCGCGGTTTCGAACTGCAAGGGTCCCAGCGCCTGAGTGTTGGGCTGTTCGATGCGCAGCGACGGCAGATGCAGGATCAATTGCCCGGATTTGCTGGCACGACCGCGCAGTTCGACGCGCGCGCCTACCGGAAAGGCTTCCGGGTTGAAGCGCAGCTGGAAGGGCAGGGATTTGTCGTTGCCCTGCAACACTGTGCTGGTCAGCAGCTTTTGCGGGCGACCACGCTCGTCGATCACCAGCAGCGCCAGTTCGACTTCCGCACCACTGGGCACGCCCAGCAGCTGGCCGCTCAGCTCACGCTGAAAAGGTTGCAACGGGCCGGGGCCCGCAGGCGCTTTGACGACGGGGGTCGAAGCAGGCTTGGCGGCGACGGTTTGAGGTGGCTCATTGCTGCTGCACGCAGCGAGCAGGCCGACCAGGCCAAGCAAAACAAGGGGTCGTAGCGTCATGAACAGCTCCAACAAATAACCAGTACGAAGGACAGCAACTACCGTTCAATGACGGGACAGCCCGGGCGGGCAAATGCTTGTGTGCGCAGTATCGCTGAACACTGCGCCCGATGCGCGTCTATATAGCGCAAAGCCCAAGACTTGTCTTGCCAGCGAGATGCGCTACCATGGCGGCCCTTCCTATTTTTGTTGCCTGCCACCATGCACTGTCCCTTCTGCGGTGCCAATGACACCAAAGTCATCGATTCCCGCCTGGTTGCCGAAGGCGAGCAAGTTCGTCGTCGCCGCGAATGCCTGGCGTGCGGTGAGCGTTTCACGACCTTCGAAACCGCCGAGCTGGTTTTACCGCGCCTGATCAAGCAAGACGGCAGCCGTCAGCCTTTCGATGAAGAAAAACTGCGCGCCGGCATGCAACGCGCCCTGGAAAAACGCCCAGTCAGCGTCGAGCGCCTGGAAGCCGCCCTGGTGCACATCAAGCACAAGCTGCGGGCGACCGGCGAACGCGAGGTCAAATCCCTGGTGGTCGGCAATCTGGTCATGGGCGAACTGCAAAAGCTGGATGAAGTGGCGTATATCCGCTTCGCGTCGGTCTACAGACGTTTTCAGGACCTCAACGAATTTCGCGAAGAAATCGACCGCCTGGCTCGCGAGCCCGCCAAAGAGTGAGTGTCCCGTTGACTGAGCAAACCGTGCTGGATGCGCATTACATGGCGCACGCGCTGGAGTTGGCGCGCAAAGGGGTCTACTCCACCCACCCAAACCCCCGGGTTGGCTGCGTGATTGTCCGCGACGGGCAGATTGTCGGCGAAGGCTGGCACGCCCGGGCCGGTGAGCCCCATGCGGAAGTCCACGCCCTGCGCCATGCGGGCGACAAGGCCAGGGGCGCAACCGCTTACGTCACCCTCGAACCCTGCAGTCATCATGGCCGCACGCCACCGTGCGCCGATGCGCTGGTGGAGGCTGGCGTCGGGCGCGTGGTGGCGGCCATGCAGGACCCCAATCCAGATGTCGCCGGGCGTGGTTTGCTGCGCTTGATGAATGCCGGTATCGCGGTGCAGTGCGGCGTGCTGGAAGACGAAGCCCGGGCCCTGAACAAAGGCTTTCTCAAGCGCATGACCAAAGGCCTGCCGTATGTGCGGGTCAAACTGGCCATGAGCCTGGACGGGCGTACGGCCATGGCCAGCGGCGAAAGCCAGTGGATCACTGGCCCTGAAGCCCGTTCGGCAGTGCAGCGTTTGCGCGCGCAATCGAGCGTGGTGCTGACCGGTGCCGATAGCGTGCTGACCGACAAGGCCCGCATGACCGTGCGCCCCGATGAGCTTGGCCTCAACGCCGAGCTGACGGCCTTGGCCATGACCCGCCCGCCGCTGCGGGTGTTGATTGACGGCCGTTTGCGGGTGCCGCTGGAGGCGCCGTTCTTCCAGGCTGACCACGCGCTGGTCGTGACCTGTGCCGCTGCTTCGGCCCGCGAACGTTATCGCGATGCAGGCCACGACCTGCTGGCGTTGGCGTCCAGCGACGGGCATGTGGACTTGCGCAAGTTATTGGTGGAGTTGGCGGCGCGTGGCATCAACGACGTATTGATCGAAGCTGGCCCGCGTCTGGCGGGCGCGTTCACCCGGCTCGGGCTGGTCGATGAGTTCCAGATTTTCATCGCGGGCAAGTTCATGGGCTCATCAGCGCGCCCGCTGCTCGATCTGCCGTTGGCGCAGATGAGCGAGGCGCTTGAGCTGAAAATCGTGGAAATGCGCGCAGTCGGCAATGACTGGCGAGTCATTGCAGTACCAAAGCCGTTACCCGGCGTATAATTTCGGCCTTTCGCTTAGCGCGCTGGCCTTGTTCTCCTGGAGGACCCATGTTTACCGGCATTATTGAATCCATCGGCAGCATCCGCGCCATCACCCCTAAAGGCGGCGATGTTCGCGTTTATGTGGCGACCGGCAAGCTCGACCTGAGCGACGTCAAACTGGGCGACAGCATCGCCGTCAATGGTGTGTGCCTGACGGCTGTAGAACTGCCGGGTGACGGTTTCTGGGCTGACGTCAGCCGCGAAACCCTCGACGTGACCGCGTTTATCGATCTCAAGACCGGTAGCCCGGTGAATCTGGAAAAGGCCCTGACCCCGACCACGCGTTTGGGTGGTCATCTGGTGAGCGGCCACGTAGATGGCGTCGGTGAAATCCTTTCCCGTGAAGAAAACGCCCGCGCCATTCAGTTCAAGGTACGCGCCCCTCGCGAACTGGCCAAATACATCTCGCACAAGGGTTCTATCACTGTGGATGGCACCAGCCTCACCGTGAATGCTGTGGATGGCGCCGAGTTCGAGCTGACCATCGTGCCGCACACCCTGGCGGAAACCATCATGGCCGACTACCGTCCGGGTCGTAAGGTCAACCTTGAGGTGGATCTGCTGGCGCGGTATCTAGAGCGTCTGCTGATGGGCGACAAGGCCGCCGACTCCTCCAAAGGGCAGGCTGGCACCCTCACCGAAAGCTTTCTGGCCGCCAACGGCTACCTCAAATCCTGAATTATTGAAGGGGGTGCCGCGTGGCGCTCAACAGCATCGAAGAACTGGTTGAAGACATTCGCCAAGGCAAGATGGTCATCCTCATGGATGACGAAGACCGCGAAAACGAAGGCGACCTGATCATGGCCGCTGAATGCTGCAAGGCCGAGCACATCAACTTCATGGCCCGCTTTGCGCGTGGCCTGATTTGCATGCCCATGACCCGCGAACGCTGCGAAACCCTCAAGCTGCCGCTGATGGCGCCGCGCAACGGTTCCGGCTTCGGCACCAAGTTCACCGTATCCATCGAAGCCGCTGAAGGCGTGACCACGGGTATTTCCGCTGCCGACCGCGCTCGCACGGTGCAGGCTGCTGCGGCCAGAGACGCCAGGGCCGAAGACATCGTCAGCCCCGGCCACATCTTCCCGTTGATGGCTCAGGCGGGCGGCACACTGGCCCGCGCCGGTCACACCGAAGCCGCTTGCGACCTGGCGCGTATGGCCGGTTACGAGGCAAGCGGCGTGATCTGCGAAGTGATGAACGACGATGGCACCATGTCCCGTCGCGCCGAACTGGAAGCGTTTGCTCTACAACACGACATCAAGATCGGCACGATTGCCGACCTGATTCACTATCGGATGATCCATGAACGTACCGTTCAGCGGATTGCCGAGCAGCCAATGGACAGCGAACTGGGCCAGTTCAACCTGGTGACCTACCGCGATTCAGTGGAAGGCGATGTTCACCTGGCGCTGACCCTGGGCAAGATCTGCGCAGAAGAACCGACCCTGGTCCGGGTGCATAACATGGACCCGCTGCGCGACCTGCTGATGGTCAAGCAGCCCGGCCGCTGGAGCCTGCGCGCCGCCATGAGTGCGGTTTCCGAGGCAGGCAGCGGCGTGGTTCTGCTGCTCGGCCACCCGCTGGATGGCGACTTGTTGCTGGCGCATATCCGCGAGACGGCCGGGCAATTGCCGGTCAAGACGCCGACCACTTACAGCACGGTCGGTGCCGGTTCGCAGATCCTTCGTGACTTGGGCGTGCGTAAAATGCGCCTGATGAGTTCGCCGATGAAGTTCAATGCGATATCCGGTTTCGATCTGGAAGTTGTAGAATACGTGCCCTCCGAATAAAGACCGGTCGGGTGAAGCGTGATTCATGCGCGTTTCGCCCCCGATCTCTGTTTCGTGGCCTAACATCCCTATAGTCCGCCCCAAGGCGTACTTGCTCTTTAATACGAGACTTACACGAATGACCCTGAAGACCATCGAAGGTACCTTCGTCGCTCCCCAAGGCCGCTACGCTCTGGTAGTTGGCCGTTTCAACAGCTTCGTCGTGGAAAGTCTGGTGAGCGGCGCTGTTGATGCCCTGGTACGCCACGGCGTCAAGGAAAGCGACATCACCATCATCCGTGCCCCGGGTGCCTTCGAAATTCCGCTGGTTGTGCAGAAAGTGGCTCAGCGCAGCGAGTTCGCCGCCATCGTCGCCCTTGGCGCCGTGATCCGTGGCGGTACCCCGCATTTTGAATACGTCGCTGGCGAATGCGTCAAAGGCCTGTCCCAGGTTTCCATGGAGTTCGGCGTACCGGTTGCCTTCGGCGTCCTGACGGTCGATACCATCGAGCAAGCCATCGAGCGTTCCGGCACCAAGGCTGGCAACAAAGGCGCAGAAGCTGCGTTGTCCGCCCTTGAAATGGTAAGTCTGCTGTCGCAGCTGGAGGCCAAGTGATTTCTGACGAAAGCGATCAGTTCAACCCGCGCGATCCAAAGCCGGCCGATGCTGGCAAGCCATCCAAGAGCGTAAAACGTCGCGAAGCCCGTCAGCTCGCGACTCAGGCGCTTTACCAGTGGCACATGGCGGGTCATTCGCTGAATGAAATCGAGGCGCAGTTCCGCGTCGACAACGATTTCGCCGACGTTGACGGCAACTATTTCAGCGAACTGTTGCGCGGCGTGCCTCTCAACAAGAGCGAAATCGACGCGGCCCTCACGCCATGCCTGGACCTGACCCTTGAAGAACTCGACCCGGTTGAACTGGCCATCCTTCGCCTGTCCACCTTCGAGCTGCTCAAACGCGTTGATGTTCCGTACCGCGTGGTGATCAACGAAGGCATCGAGCTGGCAAAAGTCTACGGCTCCACCGACGGCCACAAGTTCGTCAACGGTGTCCTCGACAAACTGGCCCCACGCCTGCGTGAAGCTGAGGTCAAAGCGCACAAGCGCTGAGATTTCAGGCTGAACGCAATGCTCCCACCGGATTGCGCGCAGGTCCTGTAGGAGCGAACTTGTTCGCGAGGCGGTGTATCAGGCGCTGATGGATTGTCTGCCCCGACGCCTCGCCAACACGTTGGCTCCTACAGAGGGCGTCGTATAAGACTTCACACAACAAGAGATCCCGATGGGCGAGTTCGAGCTGATCCGCAATTACTTCGCTGCCGCGCCTTGCGCGCAGGCGGGCGAGGGCGTTGCGCTGGGGATTGGTGACGATTGTGCCTTGCTGACCCTGCCGCCCGGCGAGCAGTTGGCGATCTCTACCGATACGCTGGTCACCGGGGTGCATTTCCCTGATGGCTGCGATCCGTTTCTTCTGGGGCAGCGAGCGCTGGCCGTCTCAGCCAGTGATCTGGCTGCGATGGGCGCGACGCCAGTTGCGTTCACCCTGGCCCTCACACTTCCCGATGTCTGCGCCGAATGGCTGCAGCACTTCGCCCAGGGTTTGAACTTGATGGCACAGCGTTGCGGGCTTCGTTTGGTCGGCGGCGACACCACACGCGGGCCGCTTAGTCTTACCCTGACCGTATTCGGCCGGGTTCCGGCAGGCCAGGCACTGACTCGTAGCGGCGCACAGCCCGGTGACCTGCTGTGTGTCGGCGGGCCATTGGGCGATGCGGCGGGTGCATTGCCACTCGTGTTGAACCAGCGCAGCGCTGAGGCGTCTATCGCAGAGGCTTTGCTGGCGCGCTACTGGTCACCTCAGCCGCAATTTGCCCTCGGTCTGGCGCTGCGTGGCAAAGCCAGCGCGGCACTGGATATCTCCGATGGCCTGTTGGCGGATTGCGGACACATCGCGCTGGCATCGAAGGTTCGGCTGTTGATTGAACAGGATACGCTCCCGGTGTCGCCGTCATTGCTGGCGCTGCTTGGTTTGCCCGCCGCGCAACAGGCGGCATTGAGCGGGGGTGACGACTATCTGCTGGCGTTCACTTTGCCAGCTGCACATTTGCAGGGTTTGCTTGACGCAGATCTGCCGGTTCACGTCATTGGGCGTGTGGAGGCGGGCGAGGGCGTCGGGCTGATCGATCACCAGGGTCACGACATTCCTGTCCTGGCACGCGGCTACCAACATTTTCGGGAGACACCGTGACAGATCATCCCAAGCAGGTCCCGGCTGAATTCGTTCCACCTTCGGTGTGGAGCAATCCGTGGCACTTCCTCGCCTTCGGTTTCGGTTCTGGCACCTTACCCAAAGCACCCGGCACCTGGGGTTCCATGGTGGCCGTGCCGTTCATCCCGCTGTGGCAGATGCTCCCGGACTGGGGTTACTGGCTGATGCTGGGCATCACTATGCTGTTCGGCTTCTGGCTGTGCGGCAAGGTGGCGGACGATCTCGGTGTGCACGACCACGAAGGCATCGTCTGGGACGAGATGGTCGGCATGTGGATTACCCTGTGGCTGGTGCCCGAGGGCTGGGTCTGGCTGCTGGTGGGCTTTCTGGTGTTCCGCTTCTTCGACATCCTCAAGCCCTGGCCGATTCACTGGATTGACCGGCATGTGCACGGAGGCGTGGGCATCATGCTCGACGACGTGCTGGCCGGGGTCTTCGCCTGGGCAGCGATGCAGGGCTTGGTCTGGGCGTGGGCCTGGATTTGAGCTAGCCCCTGTTGGAGCGAGGCTTGCCCGCGAAAAACGATGATGCGATGGGTCTGGACGGACAGCGGCGCTTGATTCGCGGGCAACCCTTGCTCCAACAGGATCTGCAAGACATCAAACTTCCTGATCGGTATCCTCGATAATTCAGCCTAAGCGTCCGCCCGGACCTGCTGTTACAATGCCGCCTTGCGAATCTCCAGTCCCATACTGATCAGGAGCACACGGTGCCCGTCGTATTTGTAGCCGCTTCCAAGCTGCCTACCCCATTTGCAGAATTCACCATGCATGGCTTTCTTGAGCATGCGACCGGCCGCGAACATCTGGTTTTGAGCCTGGGCGATGTATCCGATGGCGCTCCGGTGCTCGGCCGCGTCCACTCCGAATGCCTGACCGGCGACGCGCTGTTCAGTCAGCGTTGCGACTGTGGTTCCCAGCTTGAAGCCGCCTTGCGCGCCATCGCCTCCGAAGGCCGTGGCGTGTTGTTGTATCTGCGCCAGGAAGGCCGTGGCATTGGCTTATTGAACAAGATCCGCGCTTACGAGCTACAGGACGGCGGCGCGGATACCGTTGAAGCCAACGAGCGTCTGGGTTTCGCTGCCGACCAGCGTGATTACGCGATCTGCCTGCCGATGCT
This sequence comes from Pseudomonas viridiflava, assembly GCF_900601905.1. Classification (GTDB taxonomy): domain Bacteria; phylum Pseudomonadota; class Gammaproteobacteria; order Pseudomonadales; family Pseudomonadaceae; genus Aquipseudomonas. The sequence goes on along the minus strand of NZ_UWFA01000421.1, from coordinate 49,497 downwards.
GCAGCACTTGGGCGTGGACGCGCTGCGTCTGATGACCAACAACCCGCGCAAGGTCAAAGCCCTCACCGAGATGGGCATCAATGTTGCCGAGCGCGTGCCGTTGCACACCGGGCACAACCCGCACAACAAACTGTACCTGGCGACCAAAGCCGGCAAGCTCGGCCACATGATGGGCAACGAACATCAGGGCGAGGCTGATCGGGCGTGAACCGCAACAACACCAGACGCCGCTTCGCCCTCGCGTGGTGGTGGCAGCTGGTGTTGACGCTGGCTCCGCTGTTTGTCGTCAGCAATGCCTTCGATAGCAATAATGCGGTCTTTCCCGTGCTGGCGATGCCATGCTTCGTCGCTGGCCTGTTCTCGATGTTCGTCAGCCTCAAACCCTTCGGCCGTTACAAACACGCCTTGATCGCCACCGGCGCCGCCCGGGATACCCCTGAAGAACTCGCCGCCTGGATTGCCCTGGCCGATGCTCGCCGCACTGCGTTTCTGGCTGCCGGGCTACCGGCGTGGATTGCAGCGTTGGGCGTGTTCTTTGGGCTAGAACTGGTACCGTTGCTGCTGTTGGGTTTTTCCAGTGTGGTGCTGCTTTATCTCTATCGCATACCCCGCCAGCTGGCTTGAGTTGCATTCGCATTGCTTAGGGGATTCCCCTGTGGGAGCGACCGGGGTGGCGCTCCCACAGGGATCTACTGAGCCTGGGGTCCTGCGAGGTTGCAGGCAGGCATAGAATCTTTCACAGGGTATGCGCAGGATTGAACCTATCGCGCAAAAAAAAGGCGCTCAATGAGCGCCTTTTTTACGGGTTCCCAACCTCAGCCAATCAACACCAATCGCTCATTGATCGCCGCTTCAATCCCGGCTTCATCCAGCCCGCACTCGGCCAGCATCTGCGCAGGCTTGGCGTGTTCGACGTAGGCATCCGGCAAGCCCAGATGCAGCACGGATTTGAGGATGTTTTCCCGCGCCAGGAACTCGCTGACCGCCGCACCGGCACCGCCCATGATCGCGTTCTCTTCGAGAGTGACCAGCAGTTCGTGATTGGCGGCTGCGTCGCGGATCAGCGCTTCATCGATAGGTTTGACGAAGCGCATGTCAATGACGGTGGCATCCAGCTTCTCGGCCACCTTCAACGCATCGGCCAATTGCACGCCGAACACCAGAATGGCAACGGCTTGACCAGCACGACGGACAATGCCCTTGCCGATCTCGATAGGCGCAAGGCCACTGTCGATCACTGCGTTGGGGCCGGTGCCGCGTGGGTAGCGCACAGCCGCCGGGCCGTTGTGCAGGTAGCCAGTGCTGAGCATCGAACGCAGTTCGTTTTCGTCGCTCGGCGTCATCACTACGATGCCGGGGATGCAGCGCAGGTAAGACAGATCAAAGCTGCCTGCATGCGTCGGGCCGTCTTCCCCCACCAGACCGGCGCGGTCTATGGCGAACAGCACATCGAGGTTCTGCACCGCCACGTCATGAATCAGTTGGTCATAGCCGCGCTGCAGGAAGGTGGAGTAGATCGCCACTACCGGCTTGGCGCCTTCACAGGCCATGCCTGCGGCCAGCGTGACCGCATGCTGTTCGGCAATCGCAACGTCGAAGTAGCGCTCCGGGAAGCGCTCGCTGAACTCGACCATGTCCGAGCCTTCTTTCATCGCTGGCGTGATGCCCACCAGCAGATCGTCAGCTTCGGCCATGTCGCAGATCCACTGACCAAACACGCCGGAATACTTCGGACCGCTGACTTTCTTCGGCGCGCTGGCCGGAGCATCGAGCGGATCAAGCTTGGTAATGGCGTGGTAGCCGATCGGGTCGACTTCGGCAGGCGCGAAGCCTTTGCCTTTTTTGGTCACCACGTGCAGGAACTGCGGGCCTTTGAGGTCGCGCATGTTGCGCAGTGTGGCGATCAGGGTCGGCAGGTCGTGGCCGTCTATAGGGCCAATGTAGTTCCAGCCCAGCTCTTCAAAGAGCGTGCCGGGGACCAGCATGCCCTTGGCATATTCTTCGGTGCGGCGGGCAATTTCCCAGGCACCCGGCAGGCGCGACAGCACTTTTTTGCTGCCTTCGCGCATGCTGGTGTAGGTGCGGCTGGAAAGGATCTTCGCCAGGTAATTCGACAGCCCGCCGACATTGCGCGAGATCGACATGTCGTTGTCGTTGAGGATCACCAGCATGTTGGCGGCGACTTCCGGCGCGTGATTCAGCGCTTCGAAGGCCATGCCTGCAGTCAACGCGCCGTCACCGATCACGGCGATGGACTTGCGATCGCTGCCCTGCAATCGGGCGGCAATCGCCATGCCCAATGCCGCGCTGATCGACGTGCTGGAGTGACCGACGCCAAAGGTGTCGTACTCGCTCTCGCTGCGGCGCGGGAAGGCCGCAACACCGTCTTTCTGGCGCAGGGTGTTCATGCGCTGGCGACGGCCGGTGAGAATCTTGTGCGGATACGCCTGATGGCCGACGTCCCAGACCAGACGGTCGTCGGGGGTATCGAACACATAATGCAGGGCGATCGTCAGTTCGATGACGCCAAGGCCGGCACCGAAATGCCCGCCGGTCTGGCCAACGGAATAGAGCAACTCCAGGCGCAGTTCATCGGCCAGTGCTTCGAGCTCGGCTTCACCCAGGCGACGCAAGCCGTCCGGCGTGTCAGCACGGTCGAGCAGCGGCGTGGTCGGGCGCACGCGGGGGATCTCTTTAAACGTCGTGGGCATCAGGCGAATCGTTATTAGTAAAAGAGGCGGCAGTTTACCTGATGCTTGGCGGGCTGCCCATGAAGTGCAGTCGCGGATGCGCAGGCAAACCGTTCAGATACAAGTCTCTGACCCGGCCAACAGCATCCGGTTCGGGGTATTTCAAGCGCATGAATGCGATCAATTGCGCCGATTGACGATGAACCGCGCCAGCTCACGCAGCGGATCTGCCGATGCGTCGAAAAGTCGCAAGGCATCAATTGCCTGATCGCGCAGTTGCAAGGCGTATTGCCGAGCGGGTTCCAGACCGAGCAGTGCCGGGTAGGTCGGTTTATCACGGGCGATGTCGGCGCCCTGGCGTTTGCCCAGGGTCTCGGTATCGCTTTCAACGTCGAGGATGTCGTCCTGCACTTGAAACGCCAGGCCAATAGCCCGGGCATACACCTGCAGCGCGTCCAGCCTGGCTTGATCCGCATGACCGCTGGCCAGGGCACCGAGTTTGACGCTGGCCTCGATCAGCGCGCCGGTCTTGTGCCGGTGCATGAACTCCAGGGCGGCCTGATCCAGCTTGAGACCCACCGAACCCAGATCGATCGCCTGGCCGCCGACCATGCCCGCAGGCCCTGCGGCCAATGCCAGGGCGCTGACCATCTGCAGGCGCGTTTCGGCGTCGCGGGCGCTCAGTTGCGGGTCGAGTAGCGCGGTAAATGCCAGGCTCTGCAGCCCGTCACCGGCGAGAATCGCGCAGGCTTCATCAAAGGCTTTATGGGTCGTCGGCTGACCGCGACGCAGATCGTCGTCGTCCATGGCCGGCAGGTCATCGTGTACCAGCGAGTACGCGTGGATCAGCTCCACCGCGCAGGCCGCGCCGTTGGCGTCCTCGGCCTTGCCGCCCAGTGCTTCACAGGCGGCATAAGCGAGCAATGGACGCACGCGCTTGCCACCGTTCATCACGCTGTAGCGCATGGCGGCATAAAGGCGGGTCAGCTCAGGAGCGGGTGCGGCAAACAGACCTTCCAGCGCCGCATTGACGCGGCTCTGACTCAACGCCTGATAGTTCGCGATCATTCGGGCTGTTCCGCATCGAAGGGCTCTTCAGCCAGCTCGCCGTCGCGTTCGAGCAGCACTTGCACCTTCTGCTCGGCCTGGGCCAGTGCGCCCTGGCAGTCGCGGGTCAGGCGGATACCTTGCTCGAAGGCGGTCAACGAGTCTTCGAGCGACAACTCGCCATTCTCCAGACGCTCTACCAGCGTTTGCAGATCAGCGAGGGATTGTTCGAAATCCAGTGCAGCTTTCTTGCGGGCCATGGGCGCTTTTCCGGTAGAGGTTAAACCGGCGCGACACTAGCAGAGCATGGGCTTGGGGGCAAATGACCAAGCCCGGAAATGCACCGCTGATGTCTTTGAATCCGGTGTTTTTCTTCTGTGTCAGTTCGCCCGAGTGTCATCTCGTTCGAACGCTTGTAGGAAAGGTCCTTCAGTCGATTACGCCGTGAGCTACTCGTTCCGTAAACGTTTGGGGATTCCATGAAGGCCAGCAGCAGATACCTTGGATTGGGCATGTGCCACGACGCTTCGGTCACCGCCTGCTCGGGTGCACCGCGCGTTGTCGTGTCCTGGATGATTTGAATGTTGGAGTTTTCGATGCAACGACTACAAGAACTGCGCACCACCACGTTGGGACTTTCTATCGCCAATCTTTCCAGGGAACTGGACGTTCCCGAAACACTGATTCAGTCCTGGGAGAATGGCACTGCCGAGCCCGATGTCACGGCGATGCGCGACATCGCCACGCTGCTGGGGACCAGCGTCGATGATTTGCTTGATTTCCAGACCAGTGGCCGAAAAATGGCGTCGCGGCACTGGTTTTCAGGCGAGCACCCGATCCTTGACGGTTTCTGGGGGCATCTCGGATTGCTATTGCCGGGGCAGAGCAACTGCAACTGGTATCCCATCACCCTGAGCGAATATTCCCGGGTCCGGGATGCACTGGCTACGGAGCGCGATGAGCCGTACTGGCTGGTGGTCAGTACCCTTAACAACCGCAAGCTGATCATCAACCCCGCGCAGGTCCTGCGCATCCGGCTGGTGGACGACGCCAGCGGCCCGCCTGAAGACGACGCCTGGCATCTGGGCTGGGACTACGAAGCCTGCATGGTGCCGGAACTCTACCGGGCCCTGGCCGAGTACTACTGGGACAGCTTCACCTTCGAACACTGCAACTCGGCCTCCACCCAGGCGCTCGTCCAGAAAATCGTCGACAAATACCAGCTCAAGGATGACCAGGCGCTGGAATTCATGTCCCGCTGCTTCGTCCATATGGCCAGCGGCGCGGTCAGCAGAATCCGCGCATCCGGAGCTGACCTTTACAACCTGGTCCTCGACGCCTACTCGGGCATGCCCTTGGGCATCAGTCTGAGTACGGCCGATTCCGAGGAAGAAAACCACTTTTCGCCGCTGCAGGTTGCGTTGGTGGAAATGCCGTTGTTGCAGTATCAGCTGGCAGAGGTGGAGGCGTCGGCGGAGATGGCGGGGATTTAACCAGGCGTTTGCAGCGCGCACAAAAAAGCCGGCTTGTGGCCGGCTTCTCAAGGACGAGCTTGGTTTGTTTTTGGCAAACCGTGCTCGCCTTTAACAGGTGCGCTCAGCGAGTGGCGCTAATGAGGAGGGCTACGCGGGTGCAGCTTCGCGTAACCGTCGGCGTTGAGGTGGGTGTGCCTCTGGCCGGGATGGCGGGGAGGATACTGATGTTCGGGACGATTGCCCAGCGTTGAAATATTTTGTCATGGTGAGATACGACGTTGTGGGACTTTCCTTAGCAGGGAAGAAGTCAGTACATCCGACGCCTCATCAGCGGTGGAATTACTGTCTTACCGGCTGAGGCCGGCCCCACGGCCCCATCACCTGAACGGCAGCGTCGGTCGCTGAACGTTAAGCGTCGACCACCAGAACACCCAGCCCCAGACGCGGATGCCTTGTTCTTCTATCTGTTCGGCGCTGAACAGTTCGTCGGGGTATTCGGCGCTGTTGTGGCTGCGCAGACGCAGGCCGTTGCCGGGCAGCCGATAGAGGTATTTCACGCGCAGCATGCCGCTGTGCTCCAGGGCATACATTTCCCCATCGATGATGCGAGTCAGGCCCCGGTCGATACCGATCAGTGAGCCCGCCTGAATCTTGTCGGCCATGTTGTTGCCGATCATGGCGATGCAGATCGCATTATCGACATTGATATTCATGCTTTGCAGCACATGCAAAGGCAGACGGATCTTTTTGCCGGGGGCCTCGGCGATGACGGTGGAGCCTGTGGCTGATTCGGTTTCTCTATAAACAGGAACTTCGACGTCGCCTCTGGAGAAGCTTCTTGCGCTTTGCAACGTCATGGAGTCGCCGCCGTTATTTTCATTGGCGGAGTCGCTTGGGTGTTTCGGGCCTTCGCCCGTGCGCAGCCACCGTGCGTTGACGGTCAGTAGTTCAGCCACCTCTTCCAGACGTGCCATGGGGATGCCGCGCTTGAACCAGTTATTCACATGTTGCGGTGTGACCTTCCGGTTGGCGGCGAAGTCCGTGGCTGAGAGATGGCACTCCCGGAGGAGGGCGCGGAGTCGATCACCTGATGTATTCATGGCAACGAGTTTACGGCGCTCGGAAGCTTGTTTAAATAAACGAGGTGTTCAAATGAGTGATTGTTCCAATTGTCGGCTGCCCTGATGGATTACGTGATTTCCCGTGGTCTGTAGCCTTATTCCGTAATACATGAAGTGTGGGTAAACAGTGGTCGGATGTTTAAGCCGTTAACCCAGGGGTAACGACTTGTTTAGCCACTCTTGACAGGTAAGTTGATTATTCAACCATTGTTTAATAAAAATTTTATTGTTGCCTTGCGCACTTCAATAAAGCGTTTCGGCCACGACGTTAAAGTCAGCAGTGGATAATAAAAAAAGGGGTATCTGCTGACAGATACCCCTCTTTGAACGCTGCTATCGATCAGCCTTTGTAGGCGGCCACCGATTTCAGAATCTCGGTGCGAGCCGCTTCAGCATCGCCCCAACCTTCAATCTTCACCCATTTGCCTTTTTCGAGGTCTTTGTAGTTCTCGAAGAAGTGCTTGATCTGCTCCAGCAGCAGTGGAGGCAGGTCGGTGTATTCCTTCACGTCGACGTACAGCTGGGACAGCTTGTCGTGTGGCACTGCGATGACTTTGGCATCGCCGCCGCCGTCGTCGGTCATGTGCAGAATGCCGACCGGACGGGCGCGGATTACCGAACCAGGCGACACCGGGTAAGGAGTCACAACCAGCACGTCGAGGGGATCACCGTCGTCAGCCAGGGTGTTGGGGATGAAGCCATAGTTGGCCGGGTAGAACATCGGCGTTGCCATGAAGCGGTCAACGAACAGGCAATCGGAATCTTTGTCGATTTCGTATTTGATCGGCGCGTGGTTGGCCGGAATTTCGATCGCGACGTAGATGTCGTTCGGCAGGTCTTTACCCGCCGGAATCTTGCTGTAGCTCATTGGGCATTGCCCCCCTTGATTGACCAGACGGCTTTGGCTGGTTACGCCAAAAAGTGGGCCGGATTATAGGCATATTCTGATGGTGTTGCCACGCGTGGCAGGCTGCAGGCGTTAGTCCCGATTCTGGTAGGAAGGTTCATCACGATGCAGGGTTTGCAGCCGGTTGAGCGGGTCCTGACGGTAGAAGGCTTTGAGCTGCTGGTACACGGCCGGGTAAACCTCGGCGAGCACGTCCGGGGCGCTGAAGAAATACTCGCTGGTCACGGCGAAGAACTCGGCCGGGTCCTCGGCTGCGTAAGGGTCTATCACGGTTTCGGCGTCGGGGTGTTCGTCCAGCTGGCGGTTCAGGTCGTCGTAGGCGTGCTGCATCACGCTGGCCCACTCGCTGACCCGCATGTCGCTGTGCAGCGGAGGCAGGCCATTGGCGTCGCCGTTGAGCATGTCGAGCTTGTGCGCCAGCTCGTGGATCACCAGATTGTAGGCGTCCCAGTCGCCGCTGGACAGTACGCCGGGCAGGGCGAGAATCACCGGGCCCTGCTGCCAGGCTTCGCCGCTGTGTTCGCCGTCCCATTCGTGTTCGATACCACTGGGGTCGCGGTGGCGCTGGGGGCTGACGAAGTCGTCGGGGTAGATCACCAACTCGTGAAAGCCCTGATACCAGTTCAGGTCGCCGAGATTGAGCAGCGGCAGTTGCGCCTGGGCGGCCAGGTGCAGACGCTGCTCATCGTCGAGCTCGACGCCCGGCAAGCTGCTGATGTGCTTGTCCTGCAGGAACAGCACGCTGTTTTCCAGCAGCAGGGCGTCCTGTTCGGCACTCAGGCCGTCGAGGATCGGCAGCCGCTGGCGCACCCGCTGCCACAGCTCGGGTGCGACCGGGTTTTTCGCGAGCCTGCGGTGCCGACGCCAGTGGCTGAACGACCACATCGATCAGCGCACGCTGACCGAACGCGCCATGCGCCCACGCACCACGCTGATGATCATTGGCAACAAGGACAGCACGATAATCGCCAGGACCAGCAGCGACAGGTTCTTTTTGATGAACGGCACATTGCCGAAGAAGTAGCCGAGGGTCACCAGACTGCCGACCCACAGTATCGAGCCCAGCACGCTAAAACCCAGAAAGCGCGGGTAATGCATGCGCCCGATGCCCGCCACAAAAGGCGCGAAGGTGCGGATGATCGGCAGAAAACGCGCCAGGGTCACGGTCTTGCCGCCATGGCGGTCGTAGAATTCGTGGGTGCGCATCAAGTAATCGCGGCGGAAGATCTTCGAGTCCGGGTTGCGGAACAGCTTCTCACCCGCAGTCCGCCCGACAATGTAGTTGGTGCTGTCGCCGATGATCGCGGCGGCCATCAACAGCCCGGCAAGCAGCACCGGATCCATGCCACCGCCAGCTGCGACTGCGCCAGCGATGAAGAGCAACGAGTCACCGGGCAGGAACGGCATCACGACCAGGCCGGTTTCGCAGAAAATCACCAGAAACAGGATCGCGTAAACCCAGGTTCCGTAGTTGGTAACCAGTAAGTCCAGGTAGACGTCCAGGTGCAGGATAAGGTCGAGCGGGTTGAAATCCATGTAAGGCACCAATAGCGCAGACCCAGAACCGGGTCGCGTGCGGAGTTAACTACTTGAGGATGTTGCGGCGCGATTATAGAAGGAGAATGCCAGCGCAGAGCGCATTGATTCGCCAAGGGGCCAGTTCATGGGTTACACAGGTGCTGCCGTCCACGCTACCGCCTGCCCCTGAAGGCTCTCCCGGCTGAAGCCGGTCCCACCGGGAATCACAGCGGTGTGGAACAGATGAGGCCTGGTGGGTGTTTTAACACGACCCGGCAAGCATGCGCTTCAATCCTCGTTGATCGGCAAAACATAGTTCTTGAACTGGGTATCTTCCCGGAACCCGATCGATTCGTAGACCTTGTGCGCGACTTCGTTGTTGCTGCTGGTCGAGACGCGCATGCGTACCGCCTGGGTTTCTTTGGCCATCTTCTTTGCCGTACGCATCAGATGGTCCGCCACCAGCTGGCGGCGGGCATCTTCGGCGACGTAGATGTCATTGAGGATCCACACGCGTTTCAGTGACAGCGACGAATAGCTCGGATACAGCTGGCAGAACCCGAGCAGCTTTTTGTCATCGTCCACCGGCATAGCCAGGTAGATCACGGACTCATCCCGGCTCAGGCGTTTTTCCAGAAAATCACGCGAAGAATCCGGATAGGGCAGTTCGCCATAAAACTCGCGATACTTGACGAATAGCGGTGCCAGCAGGTCCAGGTGTTCCAGTGTGGCTTTAATGATCCGCATGGTTGGGCCTCAACTTCATGATGGCTAGCGACGAACGGTGCAAGCAGCTATTCAAGCGTGCGACCCGATGCTGTCGGATGGGTTTAGAAAGCACAATCTAATGATCAGTCCGAGGGGCCAGCAAGCAGAAAATTGCCTCCAGTGTTGAGCGGCTCGTCAGCATCAAGGCTGAGCAGTTGCGCTTCGTCCTTGAGATTGACCCCCGACAGCTGCCGCTTGCAGGCTTCCTGCATCAAGTAAAGCAGACGATGAGCGGCCATCCCGTAACTCAGGCCTTCAAGTCGCACGTTCGAGATGCAGTTGCGGTGGGCGTCATTCAGTCCTACCTTCGGGCCGTACGTGAAATACAACCCCAGACTGTCCGGTGAGCTCAGGCCCGGACGTTCACCGATCAGCACCACTGACATCTTCGCGCCCAGCAGTTCGCCGATTTCATCACCAATGGCGACGCGCCCCTGTTCCACCAGGATCACCGGCGACAGCGTCCAGCCTTGTGCGGCCACCAGCTCTTCCATGCGCTGCAGGAACGGCAAGGTATGCCGATGCACAGCCAGCGAAGAAAGGCCGTCGGCGACCACCACGGCGACATCGACGCCGCCAGGATGCGCGATAGCGTAGTCGCGCAGCGCTTGCGCCGAAGTTTCGTCCAGGCGACGACCCTTGTCCGGGCGTTGCAGATAGCTGTCTCGATCTGCAGCGGCGCTGTGCAGCAGCAAGCTTTCCCGGCCCTTGGCATTCAGTTGTCCGCTCAACGCGCTGTGATCGAACGGCAGATGCACGGCATCCCGGGCCTGGGCGTGAGCCAGTTGAAAATCCAGCTGCGCGGCGGTCGGCAGGCTGGTGCCGGTTCGGCCCAGGGCAATACGCGCCGGCGTCAGGCGGCGCAGTTCCAGCCACGGATTGGGGGTGCCTTGCGGCGCGGGATCAGGCATCGGCTCGTTCATGATTTCGTCCGTCATGACAAATTCGCCAGGGCATGGCGGAAAGCGGGCGGCAGGCTGTCACCAAAGCGTACATGGCCATCGGCCTGGGTGAAGATGCCCATCTTCTCCAGCCACGCTTCGTATTCCGGCGCGGCGCGCAGCCCCAGGGTTTGTCGGGCGTAGAGCGCGTCGTGGAACGAAGTGGTCTGGTAATTGAGCATGATGTCGTCGGAACCTGGGATGCCCATGATGAAGTTGATACCGGCCACGCCCAGCAGGGTCAGTAGGGTGTCCATGTCGTCCTGATCGGCTTCGGCGTGGTTGGTATAGCAAATGTCGCAACCCATGGGCACGCCCAGCAGCTTGCCGCAGAAGTGGTCTTCCAGCCCGGCGCGGATGATCTGCTTGCCGTTGTACAGATACTCCGGACCAATGAAGCCGACCACGGTATTGACCAGAAACGGCTTGAAGTGCCGCGCCACAGCGTAGGCGCGGGTTTCGCAGGTCTGTTGATCAAGGCCGTGATGGGCGTTGGCGGAAAGCGCGCTGCCCTGGCCGGTCTCGAAATACATCAGGTTCTGCCCAAGCGTGCCGCGATTCAGGCTCAGGCCCGCTTCATAGCCCTCCTGCAACAGGTTCAGATTGATGCCGAAGCTGGCATTGGCCGCCTCGGTCCCGGTAATCGACTGAAACACCAGGTCCACGGGCACGCCCCGGTTGATCACCTCAATCGAAGTGGTGACGTGGGTCAGGACGCAGGCTTGCGTCGGGATGTCGTAGCGCTGAATGATGGCATCGACCATTTCCAGCAACGCCGCGATCGACGAGGTGCTGTCGGTGGCGGGGTTGATGCCGATCATGGCATCACCGTTGCCATACAGCAGGCCGTCGAGAATGCTTGCGGCAATGCCGGATGGATCATCGGTGGGGTGGTTGGGTTGCAGGCGGGTCGACAGGCGACCGCGCAGGCCCAGGGTGCCGCGAAATTTTGTGACTACACGAATTTTCTGCGCCACCAGCACCAGGTCCTGCACGCGCATGATTTTCGACACGGCGGCGGCCATTTCCGGCGTCAGGCCGGGAGCCAGCGCGCGCAGGCTGATTTCGTCGGCATGGTCGCTGAGCAGCCAGTCGCGGAAGCCGCCGACGGTCAGGTGGCTGACCGGGGCGAACGCCAGTTTGTCGTGGCTGTCGATGATCAGCCGGGTGACTTCGTCCTGCTCATACGGGATCAGCGCTTCTTCGAGAAAGTGCTTGAGCGGGATATTCGCCAGTGCCATCTGCGCGGCAACCCGCTCGGCATCGTTTTGCGCGGCAACGCCTGCGAGAAAATCCCCGGAACGTGCGGGACTGGCCTTGGCCATGACGTCCTTGAGGCTGTCGAAGCGATAAGTCTGCGCCCCGACAGAATGGGAAAAGCTTGCCATACACAATCTCCATGACGCCCCGGTTCAATCCCGGGGAGAGGACAGCAACGTAAGCAATTAATACTCCATCGTGGCTGAAGTCGCCAATTGCGGGGGGAGGTGTGTCGTGGATGCAGCTAAGCAGGACGGTTTGTGAACCCCTTTGGTGCACTGTTGGAGCGAGGCTTGCCCGCGAAGAACGATTACGCGGTACATCTGAGGGACCGCAGCGTCTGATTCGCGGGCAAGCCTCGCTCCAACAGGCAGACAGGGTGTTAAAAGAAACCCAACGGATGAGTGTCGTAGCTCACCAGCAGGTTTTTGGTCTGTTGGTAATGTTCAAGCGCGACTTTGTGGGTTTCGCGGCCGACGCCGGATTTTTTGTAGCCACCGAACGCTGCGTGCGCCGGGTACAAGTGGTAGCAGTTGGTCCACACCCGACCGGCCTTGATCGCCCGGCCCACGCGGTAGGCGCGGTTGATGTCGCGGGTCCAGAGGCCAGCGCCCAGACCGAACTCGGTATCGTTGGCAATCGCTACCGCCTCGGCTTCATCCTTGAAGGTGGTGACGCTGACCACCGGACCAAAGATTTCTTCCTGGAACACGCGCATCTTGTTGTTGCCTTTGAGCAGCGTCGGCTGGATGTAATAACCGCTCGCCATGTCGCCCTGCATTTGCTCGACCTTGCCGCCGGTCAACAGCTCGGCGCCTTCGCCCTGGGCAATTTCCAGGTACGAGAGGATTTTGTCGAATTGTTGCTGCGAGGCCTGGGCGCCGATCATGGTGTCGGTGTCCAGCGGATCGCCGCGCTTGATTTTCAGGACTTTGGCCATCACCGCTTCCATGAACTGCGGGTAAATCGACTCCTGAACCAGTGCACGCGATGGGCAGGTGCAGACTTCGCCCTGGTTGAAGAACGCCAGCACCACGCCTTCGGCGGCCTTATCAATGAACTCGGGCTCGGCGCTCATGATGTCTTCAAAGAAGATGTTCGGCGACTTGCCGCCCAGCTCCACGGTAGACGGGATAATGTTATCGGCGGCCAGTTTCATGATGTGCGAGCCCACGGGCGTCGAACCGGTGAACGCGATCTTGGCGATGCGTTTGCTGCTGGCCAGTGCCTCACCCGCTTCGCGGCCATAACCTTGTACGACGTTGAGCACGCCGGGCGGCAGCAGGTCGCCGATCAACTCCATCAGCACGCTGATGCCCAGCGGCGTTTGCTCGGCGGGCTTGAGCACGATGCAGTTACCTGCGGCCAGCGCCGGGGCAAGTTTCCAGGCGGCCATCAGGATCGGGAAATTCCACGGGATGATCTGCCCGACCACGCCCAGCGGTTCGTGAATGTGATACGCCACAGTATTGCCGTCGATCTCGGCGGCGCTGCCTTCCTGCGCGCGCAACACACCGGCGAAATAACGGAAGTGATCGACTGCCAGCGGGATGTCGGCATTGAGGGTTTCACGAATCGCCTTGCCGTTGTCCCAGGTTTCGGTGATCGCCAGGATTTCGAGATTCTGCTCGATGCGATCAGCGATTTTCAGCAGGGTCAATGAACGGTTCTGCACCGAGGTCGTGCCCCAGGCGTCGGCGGCGGCGTGAGCGGCGTCCAGTGCCTTTTCGATGTCTTCGGCTGTGGAGCGCGGGAAATCAGCAATGGGTTTGCCGGTGATCGGCGAGGTGTTGGTGAAGTATTGGCCTTTGACCGGCTCTACGAACTGGCCGCCAATGTAATTGCCGTAGCGCTCCTTGAAATTGACCAGAGCGCCTTCGGTACCGGGATGTGCGTAACGCATGGTGATTTCTCCTGATTTTTTGTTGTTGGGAGAGCTGACGTCAAAGTCGCTCCGGGATAGTGCGCCAGTTCAAAGCGTAGAGCAAAGGGGGGCAATTCGCCTTTGTTGGAGCGAGGCTTGCCCGCGAACCGAGCAATGCGGTTGGGCAGATATGGCGCGTTATCGTTCTTCGCGGGCAAGCCTCGCTCCAACAGGAATCCAAACACTAAGTGCCATTTGACCCTCTGTGAGCTAACCTGCGCGGACGTTTTAAGAGGTGGTCATGCATATTCATATCCTTGGTATTTGCGGCACTTTCATGGGTTCGCTGGCGGTGCTCGCCAAAGAGTTGGGCCACCGGGTGACCGGCTCCGACGCCAATGTCTATCCGCCGATGAGCACTCAATTGCAGGCTCAGGGCATTGAGCTGACGCAGGGTTACGACCCGGCGCAGCTGGACCCGGCCCCGGATCTGGTGGTGATTGGCAACGCGCTGTCGCGTGGTAACCCTGCCGTGGAATACGTGCTCAATAAAGGGTTGCCGTATGTGTCCGGTCCGCAATGGCTGGCCGACCACGTGCTGCAAGGTCGCTGGGTGCTGGCGGTTGCCGGTACGCACGGCAAGACCACCACCAGCAGCATGTTGGCCTGGGTGCTGGAGCACGCGGGCATGAGCCCCGGTTTCCTGATCGGTGGCGTGCCGCAGAATTTCGCGGTGTCTGCGCGTCTGGGCGGCACGCCGTTTTTCGTCGTGGAAGCTGACGAATACGACAGCGCCTTCTTCGACAAGCGCTCCAAGTTTGTGCACTACCGTCCGCGCACCGCGATCCTCAACAACCTTGAGTTCGATCACGCTGACATCTTCCCCGATCTGCCCGCCATCGAGCGTCAGTTCCACCACTTGGTGCGCACCATCCCGAGCGAAGGTCTGGTGGTTCATCCGACCACCGAACCGGCATTGACTCGCGTCATTCAGATGGGTTGCTGGACCCCGGTGCAGACCACCGGCCAGAGCGGTCAATGGCAGGCGCGTTTGCTGCGCGACGACGGTTCGCAGTTTGAAGTGATCTTCGAAGACCAGGTGCAAGGCACGGTGGATTGGGATATGACCGGCCAGCACAACGTGGCCAATGCATTAGCGACTCTGGCAGCTGCACGGCATGTTGGCGTGGTGCCAGCGTTGGGCGTCGAAGCCCTGAGCGCTTTCAAGAGCGTCAAACGGCGCATGGAAAAAGTCGCCGAGGTGCGCGGCATTACCATCTATGACGACTTCGCCCATCACCCGACGGCCATCGCGACGACGCTGGATGGCCTGCGCAAGAAGATTGGCGACGCGCCACTCATTGCCATCATCGAGCCTCGCTCCAACTCCATGAAGCTCGGCGCGCACCGCGATGGCTTGCCGGAGAGCGTGCAGCAGGCTGATCAGGTGGTGTGGTATGCCCCGGCCAATCTGGGCTGGGATCTGGCCGCGACCGCTGCGCAGTGTTCGGTGCCAGCGGTGGTCAGTGATTCTCTTGAAGGGATCATCGCCCGGGTCAAAAGCCAGGCTCAGCCCGGCACCCACGTGGTGATCATGAGCAACGGCGGCTTTGGCGGTCTGCACGGCAAGCTTGCCGAGGCGCTGCAATGAGCGGCCCGGAGCGCGTCACAGTCGCGATGACCGGTGCCTCCGGCGCGCAGTATGGTTTGCGCCTGCTCGACTGCCTGGTGCGGGAAGATCGCGAAGTGCACTTTTTGATCTCCAAGGCGGCGCAATTGGTGCTGGCCACCGAGACTGACGTTTCGCTGCCGCCCAAGCCGACCATGATGCAGGCCTTCCTGACCGAATACACCGGCGCTGCGGCCGGGCAGATTCGCGTTTATGGCAAGGAAGACTGGATGTCGCCGGTGGCGTCGGGTTCCGGTTCCCCCGCCGCCATGGTGGTGGTGCCATGCTCCACCGGCACGTTGTCGGCCATTGCGACCGGTGCCTGCAACAACCTCATCGAGCGCGCCGCCGATGTGACCCTCAAAGAGCGCCGGCAGTTGATTCTGGTGCCCCGTGAAGCGCCGTTTTCCAGTATCCATCTGGAGAACATGCTCAAGCTGTCGAACATGGGGGCGGTGATTCTGCCTGCGTCGCCGGGCTTTTATCACCAGCCGCAAACCATCGACGATTTGATCGATTTTGTCGTGGCGCGGATTCTAAATCTGCTGAACATCCCGCAGGACATGCTGCCGCGTTGGGGTGAGCATCATCTGAGCGCTGATGAATAAGCTGCTGGTCGTGGCGCTGGCGCTGAGCATGACCGGCTGCGCTACCGCCCGCACCCTCAACGCAGCTCAGCCCGGCGCGCCGCTGGTGTATGCCGGTACGCGGCTGGATCTGTATGCGATGCAGGGCGGCTGTTGTGCGATGGACAGGTTCGGTGCGCAGGCACCGAGCTATCCTGGGCTGGATCTGCCGGCGAGTGCCTTGCTGGATACGCTGTTGCTGCCGCTGTCATTGTTGACTGCGGCGGGTGTTGGGTTTGGAGCTTCGGGCGGGTTGTAATTGGCACTGATCTCCTGTGGGAGCGGTGCTTGCCCGCGATAAGGCTGAACGCGGTTCATTTTTAGAATCGCGGTGTACTTATCGCGGGCAAGCACCGCTCCCAAAGACACAGAAGCTCGACATGGAGTCTTGAAGCTTTACTTGCCCAGCTTTCTCAACTCATCCGACTCGACAATCCGCACGCCGTCCTGTTCTTCCAGTGCCAGACGCCACAACGCCCGGCCCAGGGTGCAGGCTTCGATGGCGCCGTATTTGCCGGGTATCAACTTGGCGAGTGGTGCAGCCAACTGCTCGGCCAGGCGCTGTTCGGAGCGGTTGCCCACCAGCAGCGACGGCCGGGCGATGGTCAGTTGCGGCCAGCCCTGAGCCATCAGGGCCTGTTCCATTTCGCCTTTGATGCGGGTGTAGAACACATTGGACTTCGGATCGGCATTGATCGCGCTGATCACCAGCAAATGACGCGCGCCCAATTCCCGGGCGCGTTTGCCGAATTCCACCACCAGGTCCAGATCGATGGCTTTGAACGCTTCCTGTGAGCCAGCTTTTTTGATCGTAGTCCCCAGGCAGCAGAAGGCGATGTCGACCTGGCCGCTCAGTTCAGGCAGTAACGCGCGCAACTCACCGATCGGATTTTCCAGATGCCCGTGCTCAGGCACCGGGCGACGGGTTGGGGCCAGCACGCGGCTGACCGTGGGTTCGTTGAGCAGGCGATCCAGCAGATGTTCGCCCGTAAGGCCGGTAGCACCGGCAAGCAGGATGTGGCGTGGCGTCAAGTACATACAGTTCTCCCTTGATTCCGACAGCTTAGTGGCTGGCGGACGACTTCGCTTCCTTGCGTGTCAGTGTGGTGTTGAGTGCCCGCTCTGCCTGCTGCTTTCGCAGCAATTGCCAGCGCGTGATAACGCCTTTGGGTGCCCAGATCTGCGGCTCGGAAGCCTCATAGTTCTCTGCGGCCTCGCGTTCGGCGACGAAATTCTTCGCATCGTTGAAGGCTTGCTGGAGGTCGTCGGTTTCCGCCAGCGCCCTGGCGAACAGTGCGTCGCCAAAGTAAGTGAAGTCGGCTTCTTCCGAACAGCCGAACGACACGCGATCGGCTCGCGATGCGGTCATGATCAGGGTTCGTTCGTCTTTGAGGGCCGGGATGAAGCCGCCTGAATAACAGGCGGAAATCACCACCACCTTGTCGCGATTTTTCAGCGGTGCCAGCGCGGTCGCCAGTTCATCGGCAGGCAGGTCCGCCAGCTCCAGGCGCGGTTGGTCCAGCACCAGTTCGTGGTCATGGGTGCCGTGGCTGGTCAGGTAAATGAACAGCAGATCCTCCGGACCGCTGCGCTGCGCCAAGGTTTGCGCGGCGCGGGTAATGGTCTCGCGGGTTGCCATTGGCCTGTCGATCAGATGATCGCGATGGTTGACCAGGGTGATTTGCCCGAACGCCCCAAAACGCGAGGCCAGCAGATTGTTGACGTAGTCCGCCTCGCGCAGGAAGACGCTTTGTTTGCCATCACCACCGACCACCAGGCTGAACAGTTCGACTGCCGGGGTCGAGGTCGGGACGTTTGCCAGGGCTTTTTCCAACAAGGAACCCTGGGCGAGGATGCCAGCCTCCAGCAGATCGGGCAGCAGTTTGCCCCTGGCGTCGCGGATCAGCTGGCCGTTGGCCCAGGTGCCGCTTTGCACCGGGCCTTGGGCCGGGGTCAGGACGCCTTGCCCTTGATAGGTGTCGTCTTCGAACTGGCCGGTGTAGACGCTGCCATCCACCAGACGCAGACGACCTTGCCCGGAAAAGCGCCAGTTGCTGAACAGCCCCTGATAGTGGCTGCCGTCGGCACCGATCAATTCGCCTTTGCCGTTGAGCGCTCCGTCCTTGAACTGGCCGACCCAGACGTCACCGTCGCTGTTCTCATAGCGGCCCCGGCCATTGAGCTGGTTGTTGCGAAAGCCACCGGCGTATTGGTCGCCGTCGGCGCTATTGAAGCTGCCGTTGCCTTCCAGCTTGCCGTTGACGAACTTACCGCTGAACTGATTGCCGCTGGCGTCGCTGCGCTGGCCTTCGCCGTTGGGTTTGCCGTGGGCGAACTGGCCCTGGTACTGGCTGCCGTCGTCGAGTTCGATGCGGCCCAGGCCGTCGTACTGGTCGGCCTTGAAGCCGCCACGGTAGGTCAGGCCCTTTTCTTTGAGTGTGCCTTCGCCTTCGCGGCGACCCAGTTTGAAGCCCCCGACATAGACACCGCCATGGGTAGTCAGGGTGCCCTGACCCTCAAACAGACCGTTGGCGAACCCGCCTCGGTAGACGTCGCCATTGCTGGCGTGCCATTCGCCCTTGCCATGCCAGAGGCCATTGTGAAACTCACCGGCGTACCAGCTGCCGTTGGGGTAATCGATACGTCCCTGGCCCTGCAGCAAGCCGTTGACCACCTCGCCACGGTAGCGTCCGCCGTCCGGCAGGCGTGCGTCTGGCGGCGACAGCGGTTCGCCGTCGCCACAGCCAGCGAGTAGAAGTATCAGAGCCAGAGGTACAAGCGCGCGCATGGTCAATCCCGGGAAATGGGTTCAAGCGTGGGCAGCCGAAGATTTTGAAGTCCGGAGTGCACAGCCGAGGGGGAGTATGCCGTAGCGCGTTAGGCAGACGAAACAGCCTGTTACGACTGTTTCGTGTTTTAGCGGTGTTACACGAAGCACATCGACAGCGGTTCTGCGATGAACGCGGGTTTCTCCTGGCCTTCGATCTCCAGGGTGGCCGTGGCTTTGAGCAGCCATTGACCGGGTTTTTTCTCGTTCACATCGGTGAGTTCGACTTTAAGACGAACGCGCGAGTCGACCTTTACGGGCTGAATGAAGCGCACACTGTCGAGGCCGTAATTGACCACCATCTTCATGCCTTCGGGCAGCACCAGCAGGTTTTCCATCAGCTTGGGAATCAGCGACAGCGACAGAAATCCGTGAGCGATGGTGCCGCCGAACGGCGTTTGAGCGGCTTTGACCGGATCAACATGAATGAACTGGTAGTCGCCGGTTGCCTCGGCGAACAGGTTGATGCGTTCCTGATCAATGATCAGCCATTCGGAGCATCCCAGCTCCTTGCCAACGTAACTCTTGAGCTCTGCAACAGGTACAAAGGGCATGTCTTACTCTCCTTGTCTTTGACGGGTTCATTTTTTGCTTTCTTATTGCCAGGGCTGCGCCTGCACACGTACCGACCAAGATCAGCAGAGAGAGTCGGATTGGTCAAGCAAGGCCCCGCGTGCGAATGACGGGCTATAGCCGACGCCTGCGCGTGCTTATAATGTCGCCGCCATCTTGCTGGAGCTTTTCATGTTGCTACGAGGCCTGACGTGGCTGGTGCTGTTCCAACTGCTCGGCACTGCGCTCAACCACTTGTTTCTATCGATTCTGCCCGGGCCGATCATCGGTCTGGTGCTGCTGCTGGCGTTTCTGATGCTGCGCGGTGAAGTCAGCGAGCCCATCAGCCTGGCCGCCAGCAGCCTGCTGCGTTACCTGCCGCTGCTGCTGGTGCCGCCTGCGGTCGGCGTGATGGTCTACGCCGCAGCGATTGCCGCCGATTTCTGGGCGATTGTCGGAGCGCTGGTCTTGTCGCTGATTATCAGCCTGACCTTTGCAGGCTGGTTGATGCAAAAGCTGATCAATCGCCAGGCGCGCGTCAGGAGCCAGCATGAATCTTGATTGGTATGGCGCCTGGGACTCGGTCATCCACCATCCCTTGTTTGGCATTGCCATTACGCTGGGGGCTTATCAACTGGCGCTGGCGGTCTACGAAAAGACCCGGCTGGTGTTTCTGCAACCGGTGCTGGTGTCGATGCTGGTGCTTATCGGCGTGCTGCTGATCAGCGGTGTGAGCTACGCCGAATACCGCAAGGGCACGGAAATCCTCAGCGTGCTGCTGGGCCCGGCAACTGTCGCGCTGGCGGTGCCGCTTTATCTGAATCTGCGCCGAATTCGTCAGTTGCTTTGGCCGACGTTAACTACGCTGGTAGTGGGCGGGGTGTTCGCCACCGGGCTGTGTCTGGCGCTGGGTGAGTGGTTTGGCGCCGAGCACATGATCTTGATGACCATGGCGCCCAAGTCCGTGACCTCACCGATTGCCATGCTGGTGGCCGAACAGCTAGGTGGTGTTGCGGCGTTGGCGGCGGTGTTCGTGCTGATCACCGGGGTGCTGGGGGCGATCCTTGGTCCGGGGCTGCTGAGCCTGGCCGGGGTCGAGAATCCTGCTGCACGCGGCATGGCCCTGGGGCTGACCGCGCATGCGGTAGGCACGGCGCTGGCCCTGCAGGAAGGCGAGGAGTGCGGTGCCTTCGCGGCGTTAGGCATGAGTTTGATGGGAGTCGCGACGGCGCTGTTTCTGCCGTTGGCGGTGTCGTTGGTCGTTTGAGGGTGATGGGTATGACGTTGCCGTTGTTTCCGCTTAACGCTGTGCTGTTTCCCGGCTGCATTCTGGATTTGCAGCTGTTCGAGGCGCGCTACCTGGACATGATCGGTCGCTGCATGAAGCAGGGCGAAGGTTTTGGCGTGGTGTGCATCACCGAAGGCAGTGAAGTCGGCGACGCTGCAGTCGGCTATTCGCTGATCGGCTGTGAAGCGCTGGTGCGCGATTTCCAGACTCAGGACAACGGCCTGCTGGGCATTCGTGTGGAAGGCGGGCGGCGCTTTCGGGTGATCAGTGCCGAAGCTCAGAAGGACCAGTTGCTGGTGGCTCAGGTGCAATGGCTCGATGATGCTCAAGAGCGGCCGCTGCAGGAAGAAGATGCTGATCTGGTCGCCCTGCTTTCGGCGTTGGCCGAACACCCGATGGTCGCCGCCTTGAACATGGGCCTCACGGCCAGCGGCCAGCAATCACTTGCCAACCAGTTGGCCTACCTGTTGCCATTCGCTGATCAGGACAAAATCGGCCTGCTGGAAATCGACGACCCCGAAGACCGCCTGGACGCCATTCAGGACCTGCTCGACGAAATGCAGGGCGATATGCAGGTTTGAGTAAACACGGAGCCTCGTAGGAGCGGCTTTAGCCGCGAAGATGTCGGCCTATGCGCGCTGGATCTTTATCGTCAGCGCTACCGCTCGCGGCTAAAGCCGCTCCTACGAAAAAACATTCCAGGTTCAGATCGTTGCTTCATCTCTGGTAGGTGTCAGTACTGATAACGCATCACCGCATGCGGCAATGAATGCAGGGCGAAGAAGCCGAACAGCGCCACCAGCGACGGCAGGATCAGCCACCAGATGCGCACCGGCAGGGCGGTCAGCGACGATTTACGCTGGATGATCGACAGGCTGATGGCGCAGAAAGTGAACGCCAGCAGCATCCCGGCCAATACGTCGGTCGGCCAGTGCACGCCCAGGTACACCCGCGACATGGCAATCGAGATGGCTGGCAGGCCACCCAGCATCAGCCAGGTCAGCCTCAGCCGCACCGGCTGGCCGCGACCTGCGAGCACCGCCAGGCTGATGAAAAACGCGAACGCCGCCGAACTGTGACCGCTGGGCATGCTGTAGGTGGTCAGCGGCTCCAGCAGGACCTCGGGCCGGGCGCGGGCGAACAGCCACTTCATGCTGCCGTTGGCAAGCGCAGTGCCCAGTGTCGCGATGCAGGCAAACGCCGCGTGTCGCCATTGCCGGGTTATCAGCAGCAGCGCCAGTAACAACCCGGCCGCAAACAGCTGAGTGCGAAAATCTCCAAGCCCGGTGACCACGATCACGAACTGGTCGAGCACTGTGCTGCGGTGCTCCTGAATCAGGGTCATGATGCCGTTGTCGAGCTGGGTAAGGTGCGGCCAGCCGAAGAATATCCCTGCCAGCAGGATGGCGCTGGTCACGGCCATGATCTCGGTTGCGTACTGCTTGCTGCGCAGGCTGGTCTGGATACTCACGCCGACCAGCACCGCCAGGCCGCCGCCGACCACCGCCGCCTGCGGCCAGAAACCTTCCGGCAACGGTAGCCGCACCGCAGCGCCCGCCGCCCAGCCCGGCAGCAGGTAGGCGATGGTCCAGCCCGCTGCCGCCAGCACGCTGACCGCCGCAAAGCGTGGAAAAGGCATGTCGAACATGCCCGCCACCATTGGCAGCATCGGTCGCAGCGGTCCGATAAAGCGTCCGACCAGCAGGCTGGCGATGCCATAGCGCTGGAAATAGGTCTCGGCGGTGCCGATCCATTCGGGGTGGGTACTCAAGCCCGGTAGACGGCGGATACCCTGGTGAAAACGTCGTCCGATGAAGTAGGAAACGGCATCACCTAGCAGGCCGCCAAGGAAACCCAATAGCAGCACCTCGCTGAGCGGCAGAATCCCGCTACCGGCCAGCGCCGCGACGGCGAACAGCACCACAGTACCGGGGACGACGATGCCGGCAATCGCCAGGCACTCGATAAACGCGATCAGGAAAATAGCCGCGCTCAGCCAGGAGGGGTTGGCTGCCAGCCAGCCGGTCATGCTGTCGACCCATGGGCCCATGGTTCAGTTTCCTTGATCGATTAGGTAATAGTCGCGGCCTTCGACCTGACCGCGTCGTAACGGGTTCCGTGTGCAGAAACGGGCATATTCGGCGTCGACGAAGCGGTACAGGAGGTGTTCATCGCGGCCCGTCGGGATGCCCAGGCGCGTGGTCTGGATGATACGTGCTGGCGTTTCGCCGACATCTTCGACCAGCAATAAATTTGCATCGAAACGTTTCGCGTCCCAGATCGGCACTTTCAGGCCCAGGGCCTTGCACAGCAGTGTCTGGCCCGCGCACAGCCGTGCGGGGCTGCGCAGCGCGCCGCTCGCGTCGGGGTTGTTGAGTTGCATCTGCGCCAGGCTGTTGGCATCCGAGAGCTCATCGACCCATGGGGAGGCTGACTTGATCAGCACCGCATTGCCGGGGCCTTCGGCGCTGAAATTCAGCGAATCGCCGCCTCGGGCGTAATACATGTAGATGTAGCCGCCGTCGAGAAACAGCGCCTTGCGTTTTTCGGTATAACCCAGCGACGCATGGCTGCCTTTTTCCGCGAAATAGTAAGCCTCGGTCTCGATGATCCGCGCTGCCAGCCACAGCTCGCCGACTTTATGCCGGATAACCTTGCCCAGCAGGGCTTGGGCCAGCACCTGAGCGTCACGGTCGAAGAAACTGTCGGGCAGGGCAATGGGCATGGCGGGATATTTGAAGTGATCGGGCGCTGATCATAACAATGCGCGGCTTAATTGGAGCTGAATGCCTCCATGGGAACACTTATCTGTGGGAGCGAGCTTGCTCGCGAAGGCATTGCTCCGGCCTATAGAAATGTATTTGGATGTCTTGGCCTATTCGCGAGCAAGCCCGCTCCCACAGATAATCACTTCTCCAAGGACCGGGGGAGCCGTGATTGGAGCGTGTTTGCGGAGGTTTTAACGCTATTTCACTCAGTTATTGACCATCCGCCTGTCTGCGCTGTCGTTAGCGCCGCCCGACGGCTATAATCGGCCGCTTTCCTCTCTGCCAAGACCTCTGAGACCATGACTGAGTCCGTTCTTGACTACATGACCCGCCTGGGTCGCGCCGCCCGCGAAGCTTCGCGCGTGATCGGCCGTGCCAGCACCGCGCAGAAAAACCGCGCGTTGCTCGCCACTGCTGCCGCTCTGGACGAAGCTCGCGCCGAGTTGTCTGCCGCCAATGACCTGGACCTGGCCGCTGGCCGCGCCAATGGCCTTGAGCCCGCCATGCTCGAGCGTCTGGCCCTGACCCCCGCACGGATCGACAGCATGATCGTCGGGCTGCGTCAGGTAGCCAGTCTTCCGGACCCGGTGGGTGCGATCCGCGACATGAGTTTTCGTCCGTCAGGTATTCAGGTCGGCAAGATGCGCGTGCCACTGGGCGTGGTCGGGATCATCTATGAGTCGCGGCCGAACGTGACCATTGATGCTGCGAGCCTGTGCCTGAAATCCGGCAACGCGACGATTCTGCGTGGCGGCTCGGAAGCGATTCATTCCAACCGGGCCATTGCCGCCTGCGTTCAGCGTGGTCTGGCCGAGGCCGACTTGCCTGCCGCGGTGGTCCAGGTTGTCGAAACCACCGATCGTGCCGCAGTTGGCGCGTTGATCACCATGCCCGAGTACGTGGACGTTATCGTACCCCGTGGCGGCAAAGGCCTGATCGAGCGCGTCAGCCGTGACGCCAGGGTGCCGGTGATCAAGCATCTTGACGGCATCTGCCACGTCTATGTCAGCGCTCACGCCGATCTGAGCAAGGCGCAGCGCATCGCGTTCAATGCCAAGACTTACCGGTATGGCATCTGCGGCGCCATGGAAACAATGCTGGTGGATCAGACCATCGCCGCCGAATTCCTGCCGCCGATGGCTGCCCAGTTCCGTGAGAAGGGTGTCGAGCTGCGCGGTTGCGAGCGCACCCGAGACCTGATCGAAGCCATCCCGGCCACCGAAGAAGACTGGAACACCGAGTACCTGGCGCCGATCCTGTCCATCCGGATCGTCAACGGGCTGGACCAGGCTATCGAACACATCAATCACTATGGCTCGCATCACAGCGACGCCATCGTCTCCGATCATCAGGGTCAGGTTCGCCGTTTCATGGCTGAAGTGGACTCCAGTTCGGTGATGGTCAACGCGCCTACCAGCTTTGCCGATGGCTTCGAATACGGATTGGGTGCGGAGATCGGCATTTCTACTGATAAGCTGCACGCCCGCGGTCCGGTCGGTCTGGAAGGACTGACCTGCGAGAAGTACATCGTGATTGGCGACGGCCAGTTGCGCGGACAGGAGCCAGCCTGACTTGAGCGAACCTGTACAGCACGCGGGAACGCCTGCGGATGCTGTAATCGAGGCCGCGGCGGCCTTGCCAAGGCGGATCGGCATTCTGGGCGGCACGTTTGACCCGGTGCATATCGGTCACCTGCGTGGCGCGCTGGAAGTTGCCGAGCTGCTCGAACTCGATGAGTTGCGCCTGACGCCCAGCGCCCGGCCACCGCATCGCGATACACCGAGTGTCAGTGCACAGGACCGTCTGGCGATGGTCGAGTGCGCGGTTGCCGGAGTCGCGCCCCTGACGGTGGATGATCGCGAGCTGAAGCGGGACAAACCGTCTTACACAATTGACACGCTGGAATCGATGCGCGCCGAACTGGCCGCCGCGGACCAGTTATTCCTGTTGCTGGGTTGGGACGCCTTTTGCGGCCTGCCGACCTGGCATCGATGGGAAGCGTTGCTGGAGCACTGCCATATCGTGGTGTTGCAGCGCCCGGACGCCGACAGCGAGTCGCCGGATGCCATGCGCAATTTGCTGGCAGCCCGCGCAGTCAGCGATCCAAAGGCCCTCAAGGGCCCGGGCGGAAAAATTACATTCGTCTGGCAGACGCCGTTAGCGGTGTCTGCCACCCAGATCCGCCAACTGCTGGCCAGCGGGAAGTCGGTACGTTTTCTGGTGCCAGACGCAGTACTGGCCTATATCGATGCGCACGGGCTGTACCATGCGCCGAGAAACTGAGGGAGCGCCCTGAACGGCTTTGATTGACAAGCGTTTGGACGGTCTCATACACACGAGTTGAAGAGTTTTATATGACAAAGCAGAAAATGAGCAGTGAAGAAGTCATCAAGATCGCCATTGCGGCCCTCGAAGACGTGAAAGGCACCGACATCCTGACCATCGACGTGCGCGACAAGACCAGCATTGCCGACTACATGCTGATCTGCACCGGTACCTCCAACCGTCAGTTGAACGCACTGGTCGACAGCGTCCGTGACAAGGTCAAGGCAGCAGGCCTGAAGTCCCTGAGCGAAGAAGGCAAGGGCGACAGCGACTGGGTTCTGCTTGACCTGGGCGACGTGATCGTTCACGTGATGACCGCTGCAGCACGTCAGTTCTATGATCTGGAGCGGTTGTGGAAAGGCGCCGAGCTGAGCCGTTCGGGCGATGGCAAGCACCACAACCCTGAAAACACCCATGAGCATTTCCTCAAGCTCAACAAAGATCAGCAGTAAGAGGCCGTTGTGCGTCTGCGTCTGATCGCGGTCGGCTCGCGTATGCCCAAGTGGGTGGAAGAAGGCTGGCATGAATATGCCAAGCGTCTGCCATCCGAGCTGGCACTCGACCTGGTGGAGATCCCGCTCAATACCCGTGGCAAGAATGCTGACGTGGCACGCCTGATCCGACAGGAAGGCGAGGCCATGCTGGCAAAAGTGCAGCCGGGCGAGCGGATCGTCACCCTCGAAGTGCACGGCAAGCCCTGGAGCACCGAGCAACTGGCGGTGGAGCTGGAGCGCTGGCGCCTCGATTCGCGCACGGTGAACTTCATGGTGGGCGGGCCGGAAGGTCTGGCCCCGGAAGTCTGTGCACGCGCCGAGCAGCGTTGGTCGCTGTCGCCACTGACGTTGCCGCACCCGCTGGTGCGCATCCTCATCGGTGAACAGATCTATCGCGCCTGGACAGTTCTGTCCGGGCACCCTTACCACAAATAGCACTGCGCCCAATGTCTCAGCCGATCCGCCTAAAAGACCACGAGAAAGACGCACGTCTGGTGCGCGGCCGGGTCGTGGTCGGGGCTGTGGCCATCGTGGTGCTGATTTGCGTGCTCATCGCGCGGCTGTATTTCCTGCAGGTCATCCAGTACGACTATCACTCGACGCTGTCGGAAAATAATCGAGTGCATGTGCAGCCGATTCCGCCCAGCCGTGGCCTGATCTTTGACCGCAACGGCGTGGTGATTGCCGACAACCGACCCAGCTTCAGCCTGAGCATGACCCGTGAACGCTCCGGTGACTGGTCCAAGGTGCTCGACACCATTGTCGAAGTCCTGGAGTTGACCCCGGACGACCGGGTGATTTTCGAAAAGCGCATGAAGCAGGGCCGCCGTCCGTTCGAGCCGGTGCCGATTCTGTTCGAGCTGAGCGAAGAGCAGATCGCCCGCGTAGCGGTCAATCAGTTCCGCCTGCCGGGTGTGGAAGTTGTCGCGCAACTGGTGCGGCACTACCCGCAGGGCGCGCATTTTGCGCACTCGGTGGGTTACATGGGGAGGATCAACGAAAAAGAGCTTAAAACCCTCGATCCGGTCAATTACAGCGGCACTCACCACATCGGTAAAACCGGCATCGAGCGCTTCTACGAAGACGAACTGCACGGGCAGGTCGGCTACGAAGAAGTCGAGACCAACGCCCGGGGCCGGGTATTGCGAGTTCTCAAGCGCACCGATCCAGTGCCGGGCAAAGACATTGTGTTGAGCCTGGATATCAAACTCCAGGAAGCCGCCGAGGCAGCATTGGCAGGCCGTCGCGGGGCTGTCGTGGCGATGGATCCGCGCAATGGCGAAGTGCTGGCGATGGTCAGTGCGCCGAGCTTTGACCCCAACCTGTTCGTGACCGGTATCAGCTTCAAGGCTTACGCCGAGCTGCGTGACTCGATTGATCGGCCGCTGTTCAACCGCATCCTGCGCGGTCTGTACCCGCCTGGCTCGACCATCAAGCCGGCGGTTGCCATCGCCGGGCTGGACGCTGGAGTCGTCACGGCATCGAGCCGGGTGTTCGACCCCGGCTTCTATCAGTTGCCCAACTACGATCACAAATACCGTAACTGGAACCGCACGGGCGACGGCTGGGTGGACCTGGACACTGCCATCATGCGTTCCAACGACACCTACTTCTACGATCTGGCCCACAAGCTGGGTATTGATCGACTGTCGTCCTACATGAACAAGTTCGGCATCGGCCAGAAAGTCTCGCTGGACATGTTCGAAGAGTCGCCCGGCCTCATGCCGTCCCGCGACTGGAAGCGCGCCACCCGGCGTCAGGCCTGGTTCCCGGGCGAGACGCTGATTCTCGGTATCGGCCAGGGCTACATGCAGGCCACGCCATTGCAACTGGCCCAGGCCACGGCGCTGGTGGCTAACAAGGGTGTGTGGAATCGCCCGCATCTGGCCAAGACCATCGAAGGCCAGCCGCCAGTGGACGAGAACCCGATGCCGAACATCATCCTGCGTAACCCCTCTGACTGGGACAAGGTCAACCACGGCATGCAGCAGGTGATGCACGGGGCACGCGGCACCGCCCGCAAAGCGGCCATCGGCGCGCAGTACCTGATTGCTGGCAAGAGCGGTACGGCGCAGGTCGTGGCGATCAAGCAAGGTGAAAAGTACGACCGCTCCAAGGTCCAGGAACGCCACCTCGACCACGCCCTGTTCGTCGGATTTGCTCCGGCCAATGACCCGAAAATCGTGGTTTCGGTGATGGTGGAGAATGGCGAGTCCGGTTCTGGCGTCGCCGCGCCTGTGGTTCGTCAGATCATGGATGCCTGGCTGCTCAACGCTGACGGAACTCTAAAACCCGAATATGGCGGCGTTAAAGCCGTGGAGGCTGCGGCCAGTGCCAGTCAAGAGTAATTTCGACCGCATTCTTTCCAGCGAAGACGTGATGCGCCGTCGCGCCACCTTTTTGCAGCGCATTCATATCGACGGGCCATTGCTGATTCTGCTGCTGACCCTGGCCGCTGGCAGCCTGTTCGTGCTGTATTCAGCCAGTGGCAAGAACTGGGACCTGCTGATCAAGCAGGCCAGCTCGTTTGGCATTGGTCTGGTGGCGATGGTGGTCATTGCCCAGCTTGAGCCCAGGTTCATGGCTCGCTGGGTACCAGTGCTGTATGTCACGGGCGTGCTGTTGCTGGTGGTGGTGGACGTCATGGGCCATAACGCCATGGGCGCCACCCGCTGGATCAACATTCCCGGGGTGATCCGCTTCCAGCCTTCGGAATTCCTCAAGATCATCATGCCCGCGACCATCGCCTGGTATCTGTCCAAGCGCACGCTGCCGCCACAGCTGAAACATGTGGTGGTGAGCCTGGCGTTGATTGGCGTGCCATTCGCGCTCATCGTGCGCCAGCCTGACCTGGGGACCTCGCTGTTGATCCTGGCGTCGGGCTCATTCGTCCTGTTCATGGCCGGTTTGCGCTGGCGCTGGATCATCAGCGTGCTGGCCGCCGCCGTGCCGGTGGCGGTGGCAATGTGGTTCTTCATCATGCACGACTACCAGAAGCAGCGCGTGCTGACCTTTCTCGACCCGGAGAGCGATCCGCTGGGCACTGGCTGGAACATCATCCAGTCCAAGGCCGCCATTGGTTCAGGCGGCGTATTCGGCAAAGGCTGGTTGCTCGGCACTCAGTCGCACCTGGATTTCCTGCCCGAAAGCCACACCGACTTCATCATTGCGGTCATGGGCGAGGAATTCGGCCTGGTGGGGATTTGTGCACTGCTGTTGATCTACCTGCTGTTGATTGGTCGCGGCCTGGTGATTACCGCCCAGGCGCAGACTTTGTTCGGCAAGTTGCTTGCCGGGGCATTGACCATGACGTTTTTTGTTTACGTTTTCGTCAACATCGGTATGGTCAGTGGCCTGCTGCCGGTGGTTGGCGTCCCGCTGCCCTTCATTAGTTATGGAGGAACTTCGCTGGTGACGCTGCTGTCAGCGTTTGGAGTTTTGATGTCGATTCATACACATCGTAAATGGATCGCGCAGGTTTGATTAAGGTGAAGAATTCAATGCAAGTTGTGCGTAGCTGGGCTCGATACGCTCCGATGGTCGGCCTGGTGGGCATTCTTGGGTCTGTGCAGGAAGCATTCGCCAAAGATTATGAAGGTTCGCCTCAAGTCGCTGAATTTGTCGGCCAGATGACCCGTGACTATGGGTTTGCCGGTGAGCAGCTGATGGACGTGTTCCGCGATGTGGAACGCAAACAGGCGATCCTTGATGCGATTTCTCGCCCTGCCGAACGGGTCAAGCAATGGAAAGAATACCGCCCGATGTTCATCACTGACGCGCGCATAGCGCGAGGTGTGGACTTCTGGCGCCAGCACGAGGCCACGCTGGCCCGTGCCGAGCAGGAATATGGCGTTCCGGCTCAAGTGATCGTCTCGATTATCGGCGTGGAAACCTTCTTTGGTCGCAACACCGGCAATTACCGAGTGATCGACGCGCTGTCCACCCTGGGCTTCGATTACCCGCCACGTGCCGACTTCTTCCGCAAGGAGCTGCGTGAATTCTTGCTGCTGGCCCGCGAACAGCAGGTGGATCCGCTGACGCTCAAGGGCTCATATGCGGGTGCCATGGGCCTACCGCAATTCATGCCGAGCAGCTTTCGCGCCTACGCGGTGGATTTCGACGGCGACGGGCACATCAATATCTGGAACAACCCGGACGATGCCATTGGCAGCGTGGCCAGCTATTTCCAGCGTCACGGCTGGGTCGCGGGTGAGCCGGTGGTCAGTCTGGCCAGTGTGCGTGGTGATCGGGTCGATGAAGGCCTGACGACAGGAATCGAGCCGGTAAAAACCGTTGGGGAGTTGCGAGCCCTGGGGTGGGCGAGTCATGATGCGCTTCGCGACGACTTGCCGGTCACTGCCTTTAAGCTGGAAGGCGAAAACGGCCCTGAATACTGGATGGGTTTGAAGAATTTTTATGCAATCACTCGTTATAACCGCAGCGTGATGTACGCCATGACTGTGCATCAACTCTCTGAACTGCTGGTTCAAGCCCGAGGTGCCAAATAATGCGGGCATTGCCGATCGTGACTTCGTTGAAGTTGATGGCCTGTGCCGCGCTGTCATTGCTGGTGGTCAGCTGTTCCTCTCCGAGCCGTCCGGTTCAGAAAGGCACCGCGGGTATCTCCTCGCCGCCGGGCCTGGACATCAACCGAGCCCACAAGGACGGCGCGCCATGGTGGGACGTGGATATCTCGCGCATCCCGGACGCCACGCCGACCATTCACACCGGCCCTTACAAGGCCAACCCGTACACGGTGCTGGGCAAGTCCTACTTTCCGCTCAGTGATTCCAAGCGCTACGTCGCGTCGGGCACTGCGTCCTGGTATGGCACCAAGTTTCACGGGCAGAACACCGCCAACGGTGAGGTCTACGACCTTTATGGCATGAGCGCGGCGCACAAGACCCTGCCGCTGCCCAGCTACGTACGCGTGACCAACCTGGACAACAACCGCACGGTCATCCTGCGGGTCAACGACCGTGGGCCGTTCTACTCCGACCGGATCATCGACTTGTCCTACGCGGCCGCCAAGAAACTCGGTTATGCCGAAACCGGCACCGCACGGGTCAAGGTCGAAGGTATCGACCCGCAGGAATGGCTGGCGCAAAATGGCCGTCCGACGCCGTTGCTGCCCAATCAGCCGCAGGTCATGCCACAGCCTACGCCTCCGGCGCTGGTCGCCTCCGCCGGGACCATCGAGCAATACACGCCGCCGCCTCAGCAGCACGCAGCGCCTTCGGTACCGATGCAGTTTGACGCAAAAAAAAACGGTTCCGCACCAGCGTCTGGGCTGTATCTCCAGGTGGGCGCCTTCGCCAACCCGGACGCTGCAGAACTCCTGAGGTCGAAGCTGAGCGGGATGGTTCGAGCTCCAGTGTTCGTGAGTTCGATCGCTCGCAACCAGCAGACACTCTATCGAGTGCGGATGGGGCCGATCGGGACGCAGGGTGAAGCCCAGCAGATGCAAAACAGCGTAAGGTCGGCCAATCTCGGCCAGCCGAGCGTGGTAACACTTGATTGATTGAAATATCGGATTAAGCCGCTCACGACCCGGATGCGTCCGGGGCGGATCGGTCTACGGTTGTCAGCCAGCGGATTTGCCACCAGAGCAAAGTGCAGGCAACTGTCCATGGGATTGCCTGTCGAACAGGCACCCCCATGAGTCAGGTTCAAGCCTGGCACCGCCGGTCGCTGGGAGCGATGCCGCTGCCACAGACCCGTTCAGCTTTGCCCGTGAGGGCATGTTTGGCCATTAGCAATTTCGAGAGACGGATGAACATCACCACCTTTGCAAAACGTTTGTGCCTGCTTGTACCGCTGCTCATCACTCCGGCTGCCTGGGCGGCCGAACAGATGACACCTTCGGCCCCGCAACTGGCCGCCAAGGCCTACGTGCTGATGGACGCCAGCAGCGGTAACGTACTGGTCGAGAACAACGGCGACCAGCGCCTGGCGCCTGCAAGCCTGACCAAACTGATGACCGCCTACATCGCGACTCTGGAAATCCGTCGTGGCCAGATCGGCGAGAACGATCCGGTGACCGTCAGCGAAAACGCCTGGCGCACTGGCGGTTCGCGGATGTTCATCAAGGTCGGCAGCCAGGTCACCGTCAGCGATTTGCTGCACGGCATCATTATCCAGTCGGGTAACGACGCCAGTGTCGCGCTGGCCGAGCACATCGCAGGCAGCGAAGACGCCTTCGCTGACATGATGAACAAGACTGCCGCTGATCTGGGCATGACCAACAGCCACTTCATGAACCCGACCGGCCTGCCAAACCCTGAGCACTACTCGTCGGCTCACGACATGGCGATCCTGGCGCGCGCGATCATCCACGAAGACCCGGCTCACTATGCGATCTACTCGCAGAAAGAGTTCTTCTGGAACAACATCAAGCAGCCTAACCGCAACCTGCTGTTGTGGCGCGACAAGACCGTCGATGGTCTGAAAACCGGCCACACCGATGAAGCGGGCTTCTGCATGGTGTCTTCTGCGGTGCGTGATGGCATGCGTCTGATTGCCGTTGTATTCGGTACCAGCAGCGAACAGGCCCGTGCGGCTGAAACCCAGAAGCTGCTGACTTACGGTTTCCGCTTCTTCGAAACCCAGAACTTCTATCAAAAAGGCACCGAGCTGGCTCAAGCCCCGGTCTGGAAAGGCGCCGACCGTCAGGTCAAGGCTGGCCTGGCTGAAGACCTGAGCATGACCATGCCAAAAGGCGAGATGAAAAAGCTCTCCGCCAGCATGACCATGAACCCGCAGCTGACTGCACCTATCGCCAAAGGCGACGTGATCGGCAAGGTTGAAGTGAAAATGGAAGACAAAGTCGTGCGTACTTCCAACCTTGTAGCGCTGGACGCTGTCGAGGAGGGTGGCTTCCTGCGCCGTGTGTGGGATAGCATTCGCCTGTTCTTCTTCGGCCTGTTCAACTGATCCCAGTCACAGCGCCAACCTTCGCGCGTCCGCTCATACCCTGAGCGGGCGCGTTTGTCTTCACGGCTTGTGAGACCTTTACTGCCATGACAGATTCCGACGTCAAGTCGCACAAAATCGAATTCCCTTGCGAGGACTATCCGATCAAAGTGATCGGGGAAACTGCTGTAGGATTCAAAGACACCGTGATCGAGATTCTGGCCAAATACGCCAAGATCGATATCACCAGCCTTGCCGAGCGCCAAAGCAGCAACGGCAAGTACACGACGATCCAGTTGCACATTGTTGCCACCGGCGAAGACCAGTTGCGCGACATCAATAGCGCATTGCGCGCTACGGGTGGCGTACACATGGTGCTCTGATGGGCGCAAGCCTTAACGTTCGTGAGTTGGGCCAGGTCGATTACGAGCTGGCCTGGCACGCCATGCAGCGCTTTACCGATGAGCGCAGCAAGGACACCGAGGATGAAATCTGGCTGCTGCAACATGCACCGGTATTCACCCAGGGTCAGTCCGGCAAGCCTGAGCATTTGCTGCTGCCGGGTAATATTCCGGTGGTACAGGTCGATCGTGGCGGCCAAGTGACCTATCATGGGCCGGGCCAACTGGTCGTCTATCTGATGCTGGATGTGAAGCGCCTGGGTTTCGGCGTGCGCGAGTTGGTCACCCGCATCGAGAACAGCCTGATTGCCTTGCTGGCCAGTTACGGCGTCAACGCCGCTGCCAAGCCAGATGCGCCAGGTGTCTATGTCGATGGAGCGAAGATCGCGTCCCTGGGGCTGCGGATTCGCAATGGCCGTTCGTTCCATGGTCTGGCGCTGAACGTCGACATGGACCTTGAACCGTTTCGAAGGATTAATCCCTGTGGGTACGCAGGGCTGGCAATGACCCAGCTGTGCGATCATGCAGGCCCGATTGAATTTGCCGAGGTAAGTGCCCGGCTGCGCGCGCAGCTCGTCAAACACCTCGACTTTGCTGAGCAGACGACCCTAACGGGCGGAATCGACTGATTATGACAACTGCGACTGATACTGCCGTGCAAACCCTGATCCCAACCGTGGACGTGTCCGAGCGTGCGGCCCGTCCGAAAGTCGAAGCGGGCGTGAAGCTGCGTGGCGCGGAAAAAGTTGCGCGGATCCCGGTGAAGATCATTCCGACGGTCGATCTGCCGAAGAAGCCGGACTGGATTCGTGTCCGTATCCCGGTCTCCCCGGAAGTCGATCGCGTCAAACAACTGTTGCGCAAACACAAGCTGCACAGCGTCTGCGAAGAGGCGTCCTGCCCGAACCTGGGCGAGTGCTTTTCCGGCGGCACCGCGACCTTCATGATCATGGGTGACATCTGCACCCGTCGCTGCCCGTTCTGCGACGTGGGCCACGGCCGTCCGAAGGCACTGGATGCCGACGAGCCGGTTAACCTGGCGGTCGCCATTGCCGATCTGCGTTTGAAGTACGTGGTCATCACCTCGGTTGACCGCGACGACTTGCGCGACGGCGGTGCACAGCACTTTGCTGACTGCATCCGCGAAATCCGCAAGCTGTCGCCAAACGTGCAGCTGGAAACGCTGGTCCCGGATTACCGTGGCCGTATGGATGTTGCACTGGCAATCACTGCAGCCGAGCCGCCAGATGTGTTCAACCACAATCTGGAAACCGTGCCGCGCCTGTACAAGGCGGCGCGTCCGGGTTCGGATTACCAATGGTCGCTGACCCTGCTGCAACGCTTCAAGGAAATGGTCCCGCACGTACCGACCAAATCCGGCCTGATGCTGGGCCTGGGCGAAACCGACGAAGAAGTGATCGAAGTCATGCAGCGCATGCGCGAGCACAATATCGACATGTTGACCCTCGGCCAGTACCTGCAACCTTCACGCAGCCACTTGCCGGTGCAGCGTTTCGTGCACCCGGATACCTTCGCCTGGTTCGCCGAGGAAGGTTACAAGATGGGCTTCAAGAACGTTGCGTCGGGCCCGCTGGTGCGTTCTTCGTACCACGCTGATGAACAGGCCAAGATCGCCGTCAAAGCAATGGTCTGACGCTCGACCGAAGCGCAAGGCAAAAAGGGCCGGATAGTGATATCCGGCCCTTTTTTGTGGAAAATTTTAATCTCAGGCTGTAAGAGTGAGCTTGCTCGCGATGGCGTAAGCGCAGCCAACCGATTCAGTGAATGGCAGACCGAATCGTGAGCAAGTTCACTCCTACAGGTGTTTCTGGCTAGACATCAGGGCTTGCGCAGGTTTTGCAACAACTCCTGCGTCGGATAGCCATCTGCTGGCCAGCCATAGGACTGTTGTGCAGCGCGGATTGCTTTGCGCGTATTGGCACCGATGATGCCGTCCGGATTGCCTGCATCGTAGCGCTTGGCCGTGAGCAGGGTTTGCAGCTCAATGCGCTCAGAGCGGCTCAGCGGGACGTCGCCACGTGGCCATTCAGCGACCACGTAGCCCCCGCCCAGAATCCGGCCTGACAGCAAGCCAATCGCCAGAGCGTAGGAGGACGAATTGTTGTACTTGAGAATCGCCCGGAAGTTGTCCATCACCAGAAACGCCGGGCCTTTGTAGCCGGCCGGCAGCAAGAGTGCCGCTTGTTGTTGCAAGGCGGTGGCGGGCAGGGGCGCGCCATTAGGCAGGGACAGGCCCATTTTTTGCCATTCAGCCAGGCTTTTTCGGGTTGAGGCATCCGCCAGTGCATAGTCGAAAGACGGCGCCAGGGTCACTTCATAGCCCCACGGCTGGCCGGTCTGCCAGCCAGAGCTTTGCAGGTAGTGTGCTGTCGACGCCAGGGCATCAGTCGGGCTGTTCCAGATGTCGCGGCGGCCATCGCCATCGAAATCCACGGCATGGGTGTTGTAAGTGGTCGGGATGAACTGGGTTTGCCCCATCGCGCCGCCCCATGAGCCGATCATGCTCTCGGGGGAAACGTCGCCATGTTGCAGGATCTGCAGGGCAGCCAGCAGTTGATCCTGAGCGAAGCCACGACGGCGGCCTTCATAGGCCAGCGTCGCCAGGGAGCGAATCACCGACTTTGAGCCCTGGAACTGCCCGAAATTGCTTTCCATGCCCCATACCGCCACCAGCGCATTGCGATCAACGCCATAGCGTTGCTCGATGCTTTGCAGCGCATCGGCATATTGGTTCATCAGTGCCTGGGCCTTGCGAATCCGTGCCTCGGAGATCGCGCCGTCGAGGTATTCCCAGACTGGGCGGGTGAACTCCGGTTGGCTGCGGTCGGCCTTGACCACGCTCATGTCCGGCGTCACACCGGTAAACGCACGATCAAAGATATCCGCTCGGATACCTGCGCGCAGGGCTTGTTCACGGAAACCTGCCTGCCATTCGCCGAAACTCATGCTTGGCTGGATATCGAGATTGCCATCGACAGCAAGCACCGGTGTCGGTGCAGCGACGGGTGTCACCTGCACATTTTTGGTGACAGGCAAAGGCATGGCATCGGCTGCGGTGGGTTTCTCCGCGCAGGCAACTAAGAGGACGAGACTGGAGGCAGCGATCAGTTGGCGCAACTGCCAACGTCGGGAAAAACAAGAGGGCATGCTTGGGTCCAAGGTATTACCATTAGATGCAGACCTTACCATGCCTGCCCGGTGGAAAGCGCCTCGGCGCAGCGGTCATGATGTTTCATGCCGCCAGAAAGCAAGAAGCCTCCCAGCTTTTAGACTGGAAGGCTTCGCGGCGGTAGCTGCCTTTGCCTTTGCCGGGTTGTTCCTGACGGCTGCGGAACAGTGGCTGGGCAATAATGGATTTGGCCTTGTTGGGGCGTTTCGGCTTTTTCATGGCAAGCGCTCTCTGGGGTGAGTAAACGGCGCTGATGATCGACTTGGAGAAGGGCTGTGTCTAATTGATCTGTGCTATCGAGCGTTGCCAGGTGAGGGGCGCTCCGCTGGACTCTGTGGGAGCGAGCTTGCTCGCGAACGCGATGGTCTGGCTGAAGGAGATAGTGTGGATGTACCAGCCTCTTCGCGAGCAAGCTCGCTCCCAGGGTTGTAATGCTGAACCTGTTACTCCGCCGGCAACGCCAACCTTTGCCCTGCCATCAGCAGCGACAACCGACTCAAGCTGCTCCACGGTGAGCCCACCGCCTGGCCTTTGATTTGCGCGTCGATGCGTTGCGCATCCATCAGCAATTCTGCCCAGCGTTTGGCCGAGTAGCGTTGCAGCGCTTTGCTCATCAGCGGTTTGCGTTTGTCCCAGATCGGCGGGCGGGCCGAGCTGAAGGCTTTGTCCAGCGGCATGCCCTGGCTGAATTGCAACGCCAGGTTAGCCAGCACGCGTAACTCACGGGACAGCGCCCAGAGAATCACCGGCGGCTCGACACCTTCACCGCGCAGGCCTTCCAGCATGCGCAAAGCATGCGCCGCGTCGCCGTTGAGGATCGCGTCGGTCAGCCCGAAAACATCGAAACGCGCGCTGTCAGCCACGGCGGCCTGCACGGTTTCCACAGTGATCTGGCCTTCTTCGGCCATCAGTTTGAGCTTTTCAATTTCCTGAGCGGCAGCCAGCAGGTTGCCTTCAACCCGGGCGGCAATAAGTTCTACAGCGTCCTGGGTGGCCGCCAGACCGGCCTGTGACAAACGCTGGCGAATCCACTGCGGAAGTTGACCGGCGTCCACCGGCCAGATCTGCACAAACTGGGTTTGCCCGCCGTCGACCAGTGCTTTGCCCCATTTGGTTTTCTGCGCGCTGCCGTCGAGCTTGGGCAGGCTGATCAGCAGCAGCGTGTCTTCGGCGGGGCGCGAGCAATATTCGATCAGCGCCGCAGCGCCCTTATCACCGGGCTTGCCCGAAGGCAGGCGCAATTCCAGCAAGCGTCTTTCGGCGAACAGCGACATGCTGGCACCGGCCTGCAGCAGCGTGCCCCAGTCGAAACTGGAGTCTGCGCTGAATACCTGGCGTTCATCAAAACCTTGCTGGCGCGCAGCTGCACGGATAGCGTCGGCAGCTTCCTGACACAGCAGCGGGTCGTCACCGCTGACGATGTAGACCGGCGCGAGGCTGCCTTGCAGGTGTTTGGCGAGTTGGGCGGGGGCGAGTTTCATAGGATATTTCCCGGTGTCCCTGACACCGCGCTGCCTGACGGCAAACACAGGGAAGCGTATTCAGATGGAAACTTCGGGGCCAGCACGCGGCTGACCCCGAGCAATCTTAACGGGACGGAATTTCGACCGGCGACTGTTGCGGTGTCTCGTCGCGGATCTTCTGTGCCGCTTCCAGCGCGTCGGCTTCTGCCTTGGCAACGGCATCGGCTTTGGCCTGCAATTCGTCCAGGTGCTGTGGCGTCAGCTGTTGCAGCTGGGCAATCAGTTTTTGCACCAGGTCGTTGCGCATTTCGGTACGCACCTGGCCAGCTTCGAGGTCGGAGCCGATCAGGTTGTTGCCGTCATGCACGTAGATCTTGTCAACGGTGACCTTGTTGTAGGTCAGCTGACGATTCTGGGTGCCATTGATCTGGTATTCCAGCGTGGTGGTCAGTGCGTACTCCGCCGAACGGCCTGAGCCACTGGAGCTCGCGGCGCGCTGGGTTTCCTGTTCGTTGAGGATCACCAGCTTGTACGGAGCACCGGTGTAGACCTTCACGCCATTGCCCTGCAGGGTCTGTACCAGCTGCTTGACGGTCTTGCCATAGGCATCGCGTGCGCTGACATCGAGTTCTTTGACGGACAGTTCGGAACCGCCGGTACCACGCAGCTGGAAGCCACAGGCGCTCAACAATACGGCGAGGCCCATAACCAGCAAATTGCGTTTGATCATCTTGATGCTCCCCTTGAATCCGTTTGGGCCGACACGGCGTCCCTTGGAAATATGTTCAGCGCCCCGGCACTCACCGGGGCGCCTGATTCAGTCAGCTTGCGACGATGTTGACCAGCTTGCCGGGTACGACGATCACTTTGCGAATCGTCAGCCCATCGATGAAGCGCAGCACGTTTTCATTCACTCGGGCAGCCGCTTCGACTTCTTCGCGAGTCGCGCCAGCAGGCATGTCGATGTGCCCGCGCAGCTTGCCGTTGACCTGGATCACCAGTTGCAGGGTGTCCTGAACAAGAGCGGTCTGATCCAACACCGGCCAGCCCGCGTCGATGACGGGAGTAGCGTGACCCAGTTGGCTCCACAGCTCGTGGCTGATGTGCGGCGTGATCGGTGCCAGCAGCAGGGCGACTGTTTCCAGGCCTTCCTGCAGCAGTGCGCGGTCCTGAGCCGAAGCCTGAGGGGCTTTTTCCAGCACGTTCATCAGCGTCATCACCTGAGCGATGGCGGTGTTGAATTTGTGATGCTGGCCCACGTCCTGACTGGCTTGCTTGATGGCTTGGTGGATCGAGCGGCGAATGGCTTTCTGCTCGTCATTGAGCGCCGCAGTGTCCAGCCCCGCTGGCAATCCTTGTGTCACGTGGCTCTGGGCCAGACGCCATACGCGACGCAGGAAGCGATGCGAGCCTTCAACGCCGGAATCGGACCATTCCAGGCTCATGTCAGGCGGCGAAGCGAACATCATGAACAGGCGGCAGGTATCGGCGCCGTACTGATCGATCATCGACTGTGGGTCGACTCCGTTGTTCTTGGACTTGGCCATCTTCTCGGTGCCACCGATCTCGACCGGCAAGCCGTCGCTGATCAGTTTGGCGCCAGTAATTTTGGCTTTGCTGTCGCGTTCAAGCTCGACATCGGCCGGGTTGAACCAGGTCTTGCTGCCATTGGCCTCAAGACGGTAGTAGGTCTCGGCGATGACCATGCCCTGTGTCAGCAGGTTCTTGAACGGTTCGTTCGAAGTGACCAGGCCTTCATCGCGCATCAGCTTGTGGAAGAAGCGTGCGTAAAGCAGGTGGAGAA
The DNA here is from genome assembly GCF_900601905.1 of Pseudomonas viridiflava. Classification (GTDB taxonomy): domain Bacteria; phylum Pseudomonadota; class Gammaproteobacteria; order Pseudomonadales; family Pseudomonadaceae; genus Aquipseudomonas. Next base: position 9,587 of record NZ_UWFA01000421.1, on the reverse strand, counting down.
TCGCGTGTTCGATGCCGCCGATGTATTGATCGACCGGCAGCCAGTGATTGGCCGCTTTTGGATCAACCAGGCCGCCTTCATAGTGCGGCGAGGCGTAACGGGCGAAGTACCAGGACGATTCCACGAAGGTGTCCATGGTGTCGGTTTCACGCTTGGCCGGTGCGCCGCATTTCGGGCAGCTGCACTCGTAGAACTCGGGCATGCGCGCCAGGGGCGAACCTGCGCCGTCGGGCACGACGTCTTCTGGCAGCTTGACCGGCAGTTGGTCTTCCGGGACAGGGACGTCGCCGCAAGTGTCGCAATGCACGATCGGGATCGGGCAGCCCCAGTAGCGTTGACGGCTGATGCCCCAGTCGCGCAAGCGGAACTGGGTGCGGGACTGACCCAGATTCTTTTTCGTCAGCGCCGCTTCCATGGCGTCGAACGCGCCAGCGAAGTCCAGGCCGTCGAACTCGCCGGAATTGATCAGCGTACCGTGTTCGTTGTACGCCGCTTGCCATGGAGCAGGTGTTTCATCGCCAGCGCTGGTGCGCACGACCGGTTTGATCGGCAGGTTGTATTTGACCGCGAATTCGAAATCACGCTCGTCGTGCGCCGGTACAGCCATGACCGCGCCGTCGCCGTAGTGCATCAGCACATAGTTGGCGACCCAGACTGGCAGCTTTTCACCGGTCAGTGGGTGCTCGACAAACAGCGAGGTAGGCAGGCCTTTCTTCTCCTGGGTGGCGACGTCAGCTTCGGCGACGCTGCCGCTTTTGCATTCGTTGATGAAGGCTTGCAGCTGCGCGTCGGTCTGAGCGGCCAGCGTTGCCAGCGGATGCTCGGCAGCCACGGCGACGTAGGTCGCGCCCATCAGGGTGTCGGCACGGGTGGTGAAGACTTTCAGTGCGCCCGCTTCACCAATGGAAGCCTGGTCGTACGGGAATTGCACTTCCATGCCACGGGATTTGCCGATCCAGTTGCGTTGCATGGTCTTGACCTGCTCGGGCCAGCCCGGCAGCTCGTCGAGACTCTCCAGAAGCTCATCCGCATAGGCGGTGATCTTGAAGTAGTACATCGGGATTTCGCGTTTTTCAATGACCGCGCCTGAACGCCAGCCGCGGCCATCGATCACTTGCTCGTTGGCCAGAACGGTCTGGTCGACCGGGTCCCAGTTCACGGTGCCGTTCTTGCGGTAGATCACGCCTTTTTCGAACAGGCGTGTGAACAGCCACTGTTCCCAGCGATAGTAGTCAGGCTTGCAGGTGGTGATTTCCCGGGACCAGTCGATCGCCAGGCCCAGGCTTTTCAGCTGGGTCTTCATGTAGGCGATGTTTTCGTAAGTCCACTTGGCCGGCGCGACGTTGTTTTTCATCGCAGCGTTTTCGGCCGGCATGCCAAAAGCGTCCCAGCCCATGGGCTGCAGAACGTTTTTGCCTTGCATGCGCTGATAGCGGGCGATCACGTCACCGATGGTGTAGTTGCGCACGTGACCCATGTGCAGCTTGCCGCTAGGGTAAGGAAACATCGACAGGCAATAGAAGGTGTCCTTGCCTGGCTGTTCACTGACTTCAAAAGACTTTTGCTCGTCCCAGAAGGTTTGGGCGGCGGCTTCGATTTCGCGGGGCTGATAGAGTTCGTGCATGGCTACTTTTTACTAAAGAGTGGTGACCCTTGACCTCTTCATGGCATCGCCGAGTCAGGTCGGCACCGCTTGCCGTACAATGAGACTGCCTGTGCGGTGCGTTCCAGCTCAAGGGAGCGGAAGTGGAATTACAGGAAGCGCCGTAGCATACATGAGCGCCGACTACCGAGGGAAACGCTGATTGCGGCCCGCACACTGCAAACGGCCTGTTCAAGGGCTCGCAGCCGCCGTTTGTCGCTGCAATGTACCGGTTTTGACAGCAGCGCTAAGCTCTCTGGAGAGGGTATGTTTATCTTCGATGAGGTGAGCGGATGACAGAGCTGCAGCACACAGCAACAAATCCTGAAGTCTATGATCGTTTGATAAATCGTCTGGGGCTTGCCCTGGAGACAGCAAACATAGCAATCCGGCTGCGTGACGAGTGGCCCGAAGAGCTTGAATTGCGCGGCTTGAGCCGAGCCGAGTTCGATTTTATCGAGGCTTATCTGAACAAGGGTGCCATCGTGGCCGATGGCGAACTTAAAAGTGCCGTGCCAAAGGGCAGTTCCAATGTGTCGCGAGAGTCCGCCGAAGCGGTGCCAATGTTGTCGCGTTCAGCCAAGGTTATCTGGCTGAAGGATCGAAAACGCTGCGCCACGTCGGCAAAGTTGAGTCGCCACAGCTCAAGCAATCTTTTCAAGCGTTAACCTGCACAGGCTGCGTGCCTGTTTCATAAGCATTGTTGCTTAGCACCAATCATTCTAGGCTTCGGGCATCTCTGGAGATGCCTGATGCCTATTCGCTACCTGCTCAAAACCCTGCTGCTACCCCCCGGCCTGTTCTTTCTGTTTCTACTGCTGGCTGTTTACTTGCGCCGCTCGCGGCCACGTCTGGCACTCGCGTGCTTTACCCTGGGGCTTGGCGGGTTATGGTTGATGAGCTTGCCGGTGGTGGTCGAGTCGGCGGCCCGGGGCATCGAGCAGGTTGCGCCGTTGCCGCTTGGCGAGTGGGCAACGCTTGCGCAACGTGCCGACGCCATTGTGATCCTGGGTTCGGGGCGCGAACGTAACGACCCGAGCTGGGGAGCTGACATCCCCACCGGCGTGGCTCTTGAGCGGATGCGCTATGCGGCGCGGCTGGCCAAGGCATCGGGCCTGCCGATACTGACCTCGGGCGGGCTGCATTATGGTCAGCCACCCAGTGAAGCGGCGATCATGGCGCAATCATTGCAGAACGATTTCGGCGTGCAAGTGCGCTGGCAGGAAGGGCAGAGCCGCACCACTTGGGAAAACGCCACGATGAGCGCCGCAGTGCTTCAGCCGTTGGGGATAAAACGGGTGGTGCTGGTCACGCAGGGCTGGCACATGCCGCGTTCACACTGGAGCTTTGAAAAGGTGGGGTTCACGGTGGTCAGCGCGCCGGTGGGCTTTCTCGGTGTAGACAACGACCGTATTTTTGGCGGCTGGTTACCGGAAAGTCGGGCTATGTGGCAGAGCGGGCAGTTGCTCAATGAAGCGGCGGGGTTGCTGGTGTATCCGTGGGTGTATCCGTGAACCTGTTGGAGCGAGGCTTGCCCGCGAACCAGACGCCGCGATATGTCTGCAATACCGCGTCATCGTTCTTCGCGGGCAAGCCTCGCTCCAACAGGGGGATATGCGTGCAACCCTAAACAGTCTTGGACACCCGTCCAGCCACCAGCGCCCAGCCGATCAGCAGCCCACAGACCAGCGCCATCGGCCAGGAGCGCCAGCGCAGGTAAGGTGTCAGCTCATGCATCGGCACTACTTCGCCGTACATCACGCCGCGTTCGAACTGCGGGATGCGGGTGGTGATCTTGCCGAACGGGTCGATCAACGCCGTGACGCCGTTATTGGTCGAGCGGATCATCCAGCGTCCTGCCTCAAGCGCGCGCATCTGGGCCATTTGCAGGTGCTGCAACGGCCCGATCGAGGTGCCGAACCAGGTGTCGTTGCTGACCGTCAGCAACAAATCGCTCTGAGCTGAAAGCCCGGCCGCGAACTCCGGGTACACCACTTCATAGCAAATGAAGGGCGCGATCTGATAACCCTTGGCTTGCAGCATAGGCTGGTCACTTGGGCCGCGCGCGAAGTCGGACATCGGCAAGTCAAAGAAGGCGATCAGGCCACGCAGCAGATCCTGCAGCGGCACGTATTCACCGAACGGCACCAGCTTCTGCTTCATGTAGGTGCCTTCGCCCTGGCCGACGACGGTGATTGCGTTGTAATAGCGATTCTCACCGCGCTCTCCTTTCTCACGCAGCGGCACACCGGTAATCAGCGCCGAGCCGCGTTCGGCGGCGAACTGGCCCATCATTTTCAGATAGCCCTCGGCAGATTCCTTGAGCACCGGCACAGCGGTTTCCGGCCAGATGATCAAGTCGGCCTGTTGCGAGCGGAACGTCATGTCGCGGTACAACGCCAGCTGCGCGTTGAGCTGCTGTGGGTCCCACTTCATCTGCTGCTCGATGTTGCCCTGCATCGCCACGACTTTAAGGGGCGCGCCTGCCGGTGACGTCCAGGCGTAGGATTTCAGTGCGAGGCTGAGCAACCAGGGGGCGACAAGCAATACGACGCCCGCCCCCAGAAATGCTTTGCGTGCCCGCAAGCGGGGCAGGTTGCACAGCAACGCGGCAGTCAGCGCGAGGACGAAAGAAATCAGCCACATGCCACCAACTGGCGCCAGAGCCGACAACGGGCCGTCCAGTTGACTGTAGCCGGAGTACAACCAAGGAAAACCGGTCAGGAACCAGCCGCGGAAGGCTTCCTGAATCAGCCACAAGGCAGCGAACGCCAGGGCGTCTGCCAGTGGCGCCTCATTGCGCCGGATCCAGCGCGCCCAGAGCCAGGCGGGCAGGGCGAAGAACCAGGCGATGCAGGCGATGAACAGCAGCATGAGAAAGCCTGCCAGCAACACCGACGCCCCACCGAAGTTATGGATGCTGACGTAGATCCAGCTGGTCCCGGCGCCAAACAGTCCGAAACCGTAGCACCAGCCCCGCCCCAGCGCCTGACGTGGGCTGAGGTCGCGCAGGCCCAGGTAGAACAGCGCCAGGGCGATCAGGGCCAATGGCCAGATGTCGAAAGGGGCGAGGGCGAAGGTGGTGAGCGCGCCAGCCACCACGGCCAGCAGGTTACCGGGCCAGCCGGGGGGGGTGATCCAGCGCATCTGCATTCCTTAAAGCGGGGCTACGTGAGGGGCTCGGTTACGCACGTGAGACAGGGCTCAGGCGCAGCAAGTGAATCCGGCGGCTGTCTGCGTTGAGAATCCGGAAACGATACTCGCCGATCACGGTGATTTCATTACGCTTGGGCAGATGCCCGAACGCGCTCATTACCAGACCGCCAACGGTGTCGAACTCGTCGTCGGAGAACTCGCTGTCGAAAAACTCGTTGAAGCTTTCGATCGGCGTGAGCGCCTTGACCAGAAAATCGCCACTGGGCAGCGGTTTTATGTAGCTGTCTTCTTCCACGTCGTGCTCGTCTTCGATATCGCCGACGATCTGTTCCAGAACGTCTTCGATGGTCACCAGACCCGCCACACCGCCGTATTCGTCGATGACGATGGCCATGTGGTTATGGTTGGCGCGAAATTCACGCAGCAGCACGTTCAGGCGCTTGGACTCAGGCACGAAGGTGGCAGGGCGCAGCAGCTTCTTGATGTCGCCTTCCCCGCCGTCTTCCTTGAGGATCAAAGGCAGCAGGTCCTTGGCCAGCAGCACGCCGAGGACATCGTCGTGGCTCTCGCCAATCACCGGATAGCGCGAGTGGGCCGCGTCAATGACCGCAGGCAGAAACTCCCGAGGGCTCTGCGAGGCCTTGATGCTGATCATCTGCGAGCGCGGGACCATGATGTCGCGCACCTGCAGGTCTGCGACCTGGATCGCGCCTTCGACGATGGCCAGCGCTTCGCTGTCCAGTAGCTTGTTCTGATGGGCTTCGCGCAGCAGCTCTAGCAGCTCCTGGCGGTTTTTCGGCTCATGGGCAAAAGCCTGGGTGAGCTTACCCAGCCATGACTTTTGCCCGTTGCTCGATCGATCTTCGCTCATAGCCCTTACTCGTTGTCCTTGCTGGGTGTTGCTGAATGTGAGTGTTCGTCGCTGTCGTCGTCGGCATAAGGGTCGGGATAGCCCAACTCCCCAAGCAACGTTCGTTCCAGCGCTTCCATTTCGTCGGCTTCTTCATCGTCGATGTGGTCGAAACCCAACAGATGAAGGCAGCCATGAATGACCATATGTGCCCAATGTGCATCGAGCGCCTTGCCCTGTTCCTGTGCCTCACGAGAGATGACCGGTGCACAGATCACCAGATCGCCCAGCAGCGGGATATCCAGCAGGTCATCGGGCACGTCGGCAGGAAACGACAGCACATTGGTTGCGTAATCTTTGTGACGCCATGTGTGATTCAGCTCGCGGCCTTCGGTTTCATCCACCAGCCGGATGGTCAGCTCCGAATCGGCACTGCGCATGCGCAAGCCCATTTCGCACCAGAGGCGGAACTGGGCTTCGCTGGGTACGCTTGCTTCACTCGCCAGTTGCAGGTCCAGCTCAAGCATCGCGGCGGTATTCCCGTGATGAGTTGTCCGGGGCGGGCTGCTGGTCGTCGAGGCGGTTCTCGAAGCGCTCGTAGGCTTCGACAATGCGCTGCACCAACGGGTGACGCACCACGTCTTTGGGCTTGAAGTGGGTAAAGCTGATGCCCGGCACATCCTTGAGCACATCAATGACATGGGTCAGGCCGGACTTGGTGCCCTTGGGCAGGTCGACCTGAGTGATGTCGCCGGTGATCACGGCGGTGGAGCCGAAGCCGATCCGGGTCAGGAACATCTTCATCTGCTCGACAGTGGTGTTCTGGCTTTCGTCGAGGATGATGAAGCTGTTGTTAAGCGTGCGACCGCGCATGTAGGCCAGCGGGGCGACTTCGATCACCTGTTTTTCGATCAGTTTGGCGACGTATTCGAAGCCGAGCATTTCGTACAGGGCGTCGTACAGCGGGCGCAGGTACGGGTCGATCTTCTGGGCCAGATCGCCGGGCAGGAAGCCGAGTTTTTCACCCGCTTCGACGGCCGGTCGCACCAACAGGATGCGGCGGATCTGCTCACGCTCCAGCGCGTCCACGGCACAGGCCACGGCAAGGTAGGTCTTGCCGGTGCCCGCCGGGCCGATGCCGAAGTTGATGTCGTTGCCGAGGATCTCTTTGACATAGCGCTGCTGATTCAGGCCGCGAGGGCGAATCATGCCTTTCTTGGTGCGCAGGGCCACGCCCGGGTCGGCGGCAGGATGGTTGTCCAGCTCTTCGACGCCTGATTCCTGGAGAAACAGGTGGACCATATCCGGTGACAGCTCCGTACTCTTGGTTTCCCGGTACAGGCGGCGCAGCAGATTTTCGGCCGAGGTGGTTTGTTGGGGATCGCCAATCAGCTCGAACTGGTTTCCGCGATTGCGGATTTCGATGTTCAGGCGCTGTTCGATGAGGCGCAGATTCTCATCCAGCTGCCCGCAAAGATTTGCGAAGCGATAGGCCTCGAAAGGTTCGAGGGTAAAACGAAGTGGTTCGACTTGTACGTTCAAGGTCGTTTTTAGCCGCCCTGGGGCAATTGAGGTGAAACGAAGGATAACCCCAGTCACCAGCGTGCGAAAGCTCTGACTTGATAAACGTTGTGATGGCGGGACTGTTGGAGCGAGGCTTGCCCGCGAAGGCGGTGTGTCAGGCAACGCAAATGCGCTGAAAATGACGCATTCGCGGGCAAGCCTCGCTCCAACAAAGATTCAATTCAACAACGACCCACGCAGCGAGTGCGGCTGGGCGTCGTCGATGTGCACGTCGGCGAACTGGCCGATCAGCTTGGGGTTGGCGCAGCGGAAATTGACGATCCGGTTGTTCTCGGTGCGTCCCTGCAGCTCGCCGGGGTCCTTCTTGGAGTAATCGGTCACCAGAATGCGCTGGATGCTGCCTACCATTTGTCGGCTGATCTCGAAACCCTGCTGATTCAGACGATGTTGCAGTGCTGCCAGGCGCTCTTTCTTCAACGCTTCGGGTGTGTCGTCTTTCAGGTCGGCGGCCGGGGTACCGGGACGCGGGCTGTAGATGAACGAGAAGGAGAAGTCGAAACCCACGTCTTCGATCAGCTTCATGGTGTTGTCGAAGTCTTTCTCGGTTTCGCCGGGGAAGCCGACGATGAAGTCCGAACTGATGCTGATGCCTGGTACGGCGGCTTTCAGCTTGCGCAGCCGGGACTTGTATTCCAGCGTGGTGTGGTTGCGCTTCATTGCCGAGAGAATCCGGTCCGAACCCGACTGAACCGGCAAGTGCAGGTGTTTGACCAGCTCCGGTACTTCGGCGTGGGCCTGGATCAGGCTATCGGAGAACTCCAGCGGGTGCGAGGTGGTGTAGCGGATCCGGTCAATACCCTCCACGGCGGCGACAACGCGGATCAGATCGGCAAGATCAGCAGGGCGCCCGTCATGAGTGGTGGCCCGGTAGCCATTGACGTTCTGGCCCAGCAGCGTCACTTCGCGCACACCGTTTTCGGCCAGATGGATGACTTCGGCGACCACGTCATCAAACGGTCGGCTGACCTCTTCGCCACGGGTATAAGGCACGACGCAGAACGTACAGTACTTGCTGCAGCCTTCCATCACCGACACATAAGCGCTCGGGCCGTCGACGCGGGGCTCCGGCAAATGGTCGAATTTTTCGATTTCCGGGAACGACACATCAACTTGCGGCAAACGGGTGATGCGCGCCGCGTCGATCATTTCCGGCAGGCGGTGCAGGGTTTGCGGGCCGAACACCACGTCGACATAGGGTGCGCGATCCCGTATCGCCGCGCCTTCCTGGCTGGCCACGCAACCACCGACGGCAATGACCATCTCAGGGTTGGCCAGTTTCAGTTCGCGCCAGCGGCCCAGCTGGGAATAGACCCGGTCCTGGGCGCGTTCGCGAATCGAGCAGGTGTTGAGCAGTATGACGTCGGCATCTTCCGCGCGAGCGGTGACTTCCAGGGCTTGATGTTCGCCCAGCAGATCGACCATGCGCGAGCTGTCGTACTCGTTCATCTGGCAACCGTGGGTTTCGATATAAAGCTTCTTGGCCATGCGTCCGTCATCAGGTGGTTCAAAGAACCGCGCATTATAGTGGCGCGGGTCGCTGCTTCCTAGCGTCGTCTATCGAACGGGCATGCTATAGTTCGCGCCCTCTTTTAAGTCCCCGATTCTTACCCGCCCTATATGACCAAACGCGAAGCTCCAATCTACAAGGTGATTTTCCTCAACCAGGGCCAGGTGTTCGAAATGTACGCCAAGCAGATCTATCAAAGTGATCTGTGGGGTTTTCTGGAAGTGGAGGAGTTCGTCTTCGGCGAGCGCACGACGGTTGTAGTGGACCCGAGCGAAGAGAAACTCAAAGCCCAGTTCGAAGGCGTGGTGCGCAGCTTTGTGCCCATGCATTCGATCGTGCGCATCGACGAAGTCGAGCGGGTCGGCGTACCGAAAATCAGCGAAGCGCGTGGCACCAGCAACGTGATGCCGTTTCCGATGCCGATGACGGATAAGTAGCGCCAAGGCATCGTCGAGCAGGTGTGGGCGTGATTGATGGGCGGTGGCCCTGCAATTGCCATGCTATTTCTTCACCTCACGCATGAATCCGGTTGTTCTTCAAACACCCCGTGGGACCGGCTTCAGCCGGGAAGGCGGCCTGGATGGCGACGAAGATGCAGAGAATGCTCCTGCCTCCTCCCGGCTAAAGCCGGTCCCACTTGGAAGTTCACTTGGAAATGTGCCCTGCCGTGCACTAGCGCTGGGCTGTTTTCAGGGCCCCTTTGGCAGTATCTCGATCCGCCTGCTGCACCTCGGCAAAGCGGGATGCCAGGTTCTGGCTGGGGCGTTTCTCGCGCAGGGCTTTCACGGCCTGGCTCAGGCGCAGCAGTTCAGCGCTGGGTTTGGCCCATTGCTCGGGTGGGAGCGGTG
>NZ_UWFA01000422.1 GCF_900601905.1 Pseudomonas viridiflava | reverse complement strand
CCGGTGTACGACGGGATCAACTGGCCGGCAGGGCCGGGCTCGTAGTAGGTGTCGATATACAGCGGCCAGCGGTTGTTGCGCAGGCAGACGTTGCGGTAGACGATGCCGCTGACCACGCCGCCGCGCCGGTCGTTGCTCTTGATGCGCAGGCCGGAGGTGGTGCCGTCCATGTCCAGGTCGTCCACCAGCACGTTGCGCACGCCGCCGTTGGTCTCGCTGCCGATCGACATGCCGTGGCCGCTGTAGAAGTGGTTGTGCAGGATCGAGATGTTTTCGCTCATGCCGTTGTTGCCGGCCTTGATGGCGACGTTGTCGTCGCCGGTGCGGATGTAGCTGTGGGCGATGGTCACGTTGCGTGAGGCGCCGGGATCGATGCCGTCGCTGTTGCGTGCGCCACGCGGGGTATCGATGCGCACGGCCCAGGCGGTAAAGCCGTCCACCTTGTTCAGTGCGACGTGGAAGTTGGGCGAATTGCGCAAGGTGATGCGGTACATCGTGAAGTCGCGCGCGTTGTCGATCTGAATCAGGTGCGGCATGTTCTGGCGCAGCTTTTCCTTCTGTGCGCGGCGGGCGATCTGCCACCAGGTT
>NZ_UWFA01000423.1 GCF_900601905.1 Pseudomonas viridiflava | reverse complement strand
GGGAGTCCAGCGAAACCGGGCTGAAGAAATCACTGCTGTTCTCCAAGCGCACGCCTTGGCTGTTCAGTTTCTTCTGGCTGTTTCTGGGAAGTTTCGCGGTGTTCGTGCAGTTGCTCGCACTGGACAACTGATCACCGCTTCAAGGCACCAGAATGATCTTGTCTCCCCTGCCCTCGTTGACTTCCGCATAGCGCGCGACACCTTCACTCAAGGGCGATTCAACCAGATCGCCCGGTAGTGCCAGCAGTCCCTGATCGAAGAACTGACCGAACTGATCC
>NZ_UWFA01000427.1 GCF_900601905.1 Pseudomonas viridiflava | reverse complement strand
CGCTTGTCCAGTCCCGCGAGATCGGCTTCCGGAAAGATCACCCGGCTGAGCAGATGATGGATGAATCGTGATCGGCCGCTGCGAAGCGTTGGCAGTACACCTGCACTCATGCCAGATTGGCGCCAATGCCAGCGGTGGTAGCGTCCATTTCCTCTGTCAGATGCGGCGCACTGGTCAGGTAGAAGCCGCGCAACTGACTGACGCGCTGGTAGCGGTTACCCGCGAATGCCAGATCGACAAACAGGCACAGGCGCTCGCCGATCTGCCCCAGTCGATGCGGGAAGTCGAGAATACGACCACGACG
>NZ_UWFA01000429.1 GCF_900601905.1 Pseudomonas viridiflava | reverse complement strand
CACCGCTCAACGGCACCGCCGTGAGCGTGGAGTCAGACCGGAACATCTACTCATGCCCTATTACCAGCCTCATTGATACGGCCGTTGTCGTATGCTTTGCGCAACTCCGGGTCGGATAAAATCTTGTACGCATTTGAAACGACTTTGAAGCGCTCGGCCGCCTCGGCCTCGTTGCCGCGGTTTTTATCAGGGTGGTTCTTCAGCGCGGCATCTCTGTAAGCCTTTTTAACGGCGGATAAGTCCACCGACATGTCAGTGAGGCCCAAGTGCTCGTGCAACGGCTTGACGGGCGGCTTGGCAGGTGCGGAAT
>NZ_UWFA01000430.1 GCF_900601905.1 Pseudomonas viridiflava | reverse complement strand
GCCCTGGGCCAGCATGTCGTCCGGCGTGGCGCCGACCACCACGTGGTCATGGTCCTTGACCGGCAGGCCTAGCAGCTCGTCGCGCACGGCGCCGCCGACTACATAAATCCGCATCACGGTCAGTCGGGCATTTCGGCGTCGTGCTCGGGCGCCGTTTCGGTTTCGGCCAGCGCCTCGGTCACCCAGCGCGCCACCGCCGGATGCGCCAGCACGCGCTGGCAGTAGGCGTCCAGCGCCGGCGCCAGCGACACGCCGTAGGTGCGGATGCGCATCACCACCGGCGCGTAGTAGGCGTCGGCGATCGAGAAGTCGCCGAACAGGAACTGGTGGTGGCCGAAGCGCGACAGGCACTCCTCCAGATCTCGCTGATGCGGCCGATGTCCGCCTGGGTGCCGTTGGTGCGGCCC
>NZ_UWFA01000431.1 GCF_900601905.1 Pseudomonas viridiflava | reverse complement strand
GGATATCCGCTACGCCATGGGCGTCGGCTTTTATCATCCGCCCCATGATGAGCATTACAGCCTGGAGTTTTTCTGCGCGGGGTTTGACCTGGCGGTGTGCAACTGGGAGGCGATTCGCGCCTACATGGAATACCAGGTGCACAGCCTCAAGGACATCCAGGACCCGCTTGAGCTGCAAAACCCCGGCGACCCACCCCACGAAGGTCTGCATACGTTTTACAACGCCCGTGAACGCATGCGTCGGCGGCGGAAAAATCGCGAGGTGGGGTTCTTTTATCCGTTCTGGTGGTACCTGTACCACGTGCTAACCCTGTGGACCCTGCCCAACTACCTCAC
>NZ_UWFA01000433.1 GCF_900601905.1 Pseudomonas viridiflava | reverse complement strand
GTATCCACCTCTCCTTGCCGGTTTGCTTAGAAGCCTGCAGTTGCGAATATTGTTATCATTGCCAGCTAAATTTAAAAACTGAAAGGCTGGCAATGGACGCTCAAAAATTCACGCCCGAGTACTTCAACCAGTTCGGCCAGGAGACGCTGCCGTCCCACCTCGGCATCGTCATCACGGCGGTGCGCGAAGGCGAGTTGGTGGCGCAGTTCGAGGTCGCGGCCAAGCACTTGGCGCCGAGCGGTTTCCTGCATGCCGGCAGCGTGGTCACGCTGGCCGATACCGCTTGCGGCTACGCCTGTTTCGCGCATCTGCCGGAGGG
>NZ_UWFA01000434.1 GCF_900601905.1 Pseudomonas viridiflava | reverse complement strand
CTCCCGATATGTGCTCCATGAGGCGGATCAGTCGCCCTACCATGCGGCCCACTTCGCCTTTCTCGATGAGGAAAACAACCTCATCATGAGGGACTACAAAACGTACGGTGTGCTCGAGGGCCGATACATCTACACCGAAACCGGCCAGACCTTGACGCTGGTGGAGCAATCCAGGCAGATCAACGGCGTGGACTGCCAGCGCCTGACCGATGAAGATCAATACCGAGCGCTGATAGATGCCTCGGCAGTAGCTCTCGACCAAGGCGACTTCAAAGCCTACGT
>NZ_UWFA01000435.1 GCF_900601905.1 Pseudomonas viridiflava | reverse complement strand
CAGTCGCAGCGCCGTGGCCTGGGGCTGGAATTCAACCAGTTGCGCGAATTTCGCGAAGGCGACAGCCTACGGCAGATTGATTGGAAAGCCACAGCGCGCCAACGCTCACCGATTGCGCGGGAGTATCAGGACGAGCGAGACCAGCAGATCGTGTTCATGCTGGACTGCGGACGACGCATGCGCAGCCAGGACGGCGACCTGTCCCATTTCGATCACGCACTCAATGCCCGCCTGCTGCTCGGTTACGTTGCGCTGCGTCAGGGCGATGCCATTGGCCTGATGACCTTTGCCGGTGACAAAGACCGCTATCTGTCGCCGGTCAAGGGGCACGGTCAGTTGAACCTGTTG
>NZ_UWFA01000436.1 GCF_900601905.1 Pseudomonas viridiflava | reverse complement strand
GCACTTGCCAGCGGTCGCTATCACTGTAGCTGTAACTGCTACCAGAGTGTTTTGAAATACATAGCCCCATGACGGTTCTCTCTTTAATGTAGGATTAAATTTTAGGATCGTAGCGGCATAGCCGAAAACTTGGTGTGGTCGTTACCACGCCTCATATGGCTAATGTATAGGGTTCGCTAATTTGCTTTCCGTTTGTAATGTGATACTTGGAGTTTGATGGCGACACTGCTCAAGGTGGAGTGGGCGGCACATGTTTGAATGGTATGTTTGATCACAGGTGCTGAACAGTTTGATACGCGCATACGTGTAGCAAAAAAAAAGAAAGCTACTGAGTGGCTTAAGCTCTTCATTGGTTCCATATCCCCAAATCACGATAGCTGGATGCTTACGC
>NZ_UWFA01000438.1 GCF_900601905.1 Pseudomonas viridiflava | reverse complement strand
GTTAAGCAAGCCGCTGCGGGCACTGAATAAGTGCCCGCAGCCATTACATCAATCAACGCCGTTCCTTGATCCGCTGTTCAATGACATGATTGCTTTCACCAACACCGTGATGATGCGCAACGCTTGATTTTGATACATCGCGTAAAGCCGGTTGAGCGCAATGGGTCACTTTACTGACAACGGACTGAAAAAATGACGCACAACCCTTCTATTTCCCGCTGGCTCGTCGCGGGAACCCTCTCGTTACTGATCGGCACATCCGCCTTCGCGGACAGCACGACCCTGCGTTCCGGCAAGTACGAGCAATTGATGCTGGCGGTAACGCCCGATCATCAAGTCGAGGGCTACTACGAGGAAGAACGCGGCGAAGACCCGCCCTTCAGGTGCGCTTTCTATTTAAAAGGCACTATCGAGGCCGGGAAAGATGTCGCGGTGGCTTCCTGGTCCGACGGAGCCTATCCGGGAACAC
>NZ_UWFA01000439.1 GCF_900601905.1 Pseudomonas viridiflava | reverse complement strand
GGCCTGTCGCGCGGTTCCTCGGGAACAGGCGGGCCAGAGGCGTTGATGCTGCAAATCACACTTTAGAGGGATCAGGCATCAGCGCCTGCTGGATATAGTCGGCACAGGGAATGCGCAAGAGCGGAATTACATTTTGTGTTGGAGCCATTCAGGCTGCCTGATGAGTGTTGCCAGTCAGTTTTTGATTCGACTGCTGAGTCGTTTTTGGATTTTCCCACTGCCATAACAATAAAACACACGGAGTAGCATCGATGACAACCACAACCCCATTCTGGCGTCGAGCCAAGCTGCCCCTGGCCGTCAGCCTCGCGTCTTCACTGGCCAGCCCGGCTTTTGGCGTGACCTTCAACGTCGGTGAAATCGAAGGCAGTTTCGACTCCTCGTTGTCGGTGGGCGCGAGCTGGTCGACCGAGAAAGCCAACAAAAACCTGATCGGGGCCAACAATGGCGGGCGTGGGTTGTCGCAGACCTCTGATGACGGCCACTTGAACTTCAAGCGTGGGGAGACGTTTTCGAAGATTTTCAAGGGCATTCATGATCTGGAGCTCAAGTACGGCGATACCGGTGTGTTTGTACGTGGCAAATACTGGTACGACTTCGAACTCAAGGATGAAAA
>NZ_UWFA01000514.1 GCF_900601905.1 Pseudomonas viridiflava | reverse complement strand
GTCCAGATCAGGCAGCGGTCGCCAGACTTTCATCTGCTCGTCGGTGCTGTACAGGCTGAGTTTGAAGCGCCCTTCGCGCAGGTCATTGAGCGCCACCAGCAGGCCCTTGCCCGGCACACCCACCGCCGCCAGCGACGAGTTAGGGTTGCTCGGCGCCAAGGGATACGGCTCGCTCCAGGTCTGCCCGCCGTCCTCGGTGCGGCTCGCCAGCACGCGGTGGAAGGTTTCGCCTGCATAACGCAGCAAGGCGACCGCGCGCTGCCCGTCGAGTGGTACGACAGTCGGTTGCAGGGAGTTCTTGCCACGGCTGATGCGAAACTTGTCGATCACATCACCGTCCGGGCTCAGGTACAGGTACTCGGCAAACTTACCGAGAAACTCGTGGTACACCGGCAGACCGATCGAGCCGTCGGCGTGGAACAC
>NZ_UWFA01000440.1 GCF_900601905.1 Pseudomonas viridiflava | reverse complement strand
GCCTGGCTGCCTGCAACACCTATTGGAGTGTTTATGGCAGTCAAGGTCCTGGTGGTGGATGATTCCGGTTTTTTCCGCCGCCGTGTCACGGAAATTCTTTCTTCGGACCCCAACATTGTAGTTGTCGGCACCGCCACCAACGGCAAGGAAGCGATCGAGCAGGCGCTGGCCCTCAAGCCTGACGTCATCACCATGGACTACGAAATGCCGATGATGGATGGCATTACCGCAGTTCGTCACATCATGCAGCGTATTCCCACCCCGGTATTGATGTTCTCGTCGCTGTCGCATGAAGGTGCGCGCGTGACGCTGGATGCTCTGGACGCCGGTGCAGTGG
>NZ_UWFA01000480.1 GCF_900601905.1 Pseudomonas viridiflava | reverse complement strand
CTGCTTTGCCAGCGGGTATGCGCAGTGGTTCGGCAAGAATGGCGGCCAGCTCCTGAATGCGTGCGCTGGACAGCTCTCCATGGCGCTCCGCCAGGCCGAGCACAGCACGCTGTTCATCCAGATGCAGGGCAAACGGCGCGACAATCGGCTGCGCCTCCGGCAGGACGGGGCGCGTTAACGGCCGGTCGATGTAGACCACCAGTGTCCCGGCCGCTAGATCTCCCAGGCGCTTGAACCGAGGGTGGCTCAGGCAGGTGACCGCTCCCAATCCATAGCCCAGAGGCAGCATGTCGACGAAGCGCAACAGGTTGCGTATGAGCGATGAAGACCAGTCTATGGG
>NZ_UWFA01000441.1 GCF_900601905.1 Pseudomonas viridiflava | reverse complement strand
AAGAGAATCAGCATATGGCGGTGCTGCTCAAGGCCATCGCAACCATGGGTGGCGCACCTACTGCCATGACGCCATGCACAGACGTGGCCGCCGTCAAGTCGCCAGGCGTAATGCAAGTGCTGACCGACCCACGCACCACGACCTCGCAGTGCCTGAGCGCAATCCTGACCCTGGAACTGGAAGACAACGACGCCTGGGCCATGTTGATTGAACTCACTCGCAAGGCCGGGCATCCGATGATTGCCGGCGACTTCGAACAGGCATTGCGTGAGGAAGAAGAGCACCTGAGTGCCATCCGCACGGTCCTGAAAGAAAACCTGCTGGCACAGGTCGACTGAACATGACCGGTGAAGGGCAATCCGTGAC
>NZ_UWFA01000442.1 GCF_900601905.1 Pseudomonas viridiflava | reverse complement strand
TCTTGGAGTAGAGGTACACTTTCTCGACTTGAGCGTTGAGTCGCATCATGTTAGATGGCTTCTGAAAAAAATCGGGAATCCAGCTTCCGGCATTAGCTTAGCGTTTTGATTGGTGTTCATGGAGCGGTTACTGTAGTAGATCGGAGCGTCCCTAAACCCCCATCAATCCAAATTCCCAACCACCTTCCTATACTCCTCCCGCCCCCGACCCGTCTCCCGAGTCAATCGAATCTCGATCCCCTTAGGATTATTCTCCCGATTACCATCAAGCGTCTGCCCGTCATTGTCCGTCTTCCCCATCCGTTTCTTCATCCCCACACTACCCCCCACCAC
>NZ_UWFA01000443.1 GCF_900601905.1 Pseudomonas viridiflava | reverse complement strand
GTCTAGTCAGGCTACTGGTAGTTTTGTCAGTAGCGCTTTGAGCATTGGATGAGTTAGTTTCTTCTGAACGGAGCAAAGTGAGGCATTAATGATGAGCGAACTTTACCGATATAGTTATGACCCATTAGACCGCCTGGCAGGCCTGACACCTCTGGCCCAAGTTATGAGGCGGCGTTTTTATAGCGGTCAGCAGTTGTCAACCGAAGTGCTCGCTGGTGAGCAGCGCACATTCTTACGAGTGGGTCGTATGCCTCTGGCGCAGCAAATACTTGCCGATGGAGAGCCCCGCGTCATTTTAAATGCGGCAGATCAGCAACAAAGCGTACTGCATGCCCACGGTGCCGAACAGAGAATCGCTACTGCCTATGC
>NZ_UWFA01000474.1 GCF_900601905.1 Pseudomonas viridiflava | reverse complement strand
GTATCCCGAGCCATCGCGTCTATCGTCACCGGCGAGGCGCCGCCGGATAAGCCGGCGCCTCGATAGTCGATAGCGATAATGTGGTGTTGACTGGCAAGGCCGTCGACTATGCGCGGGTCGAAGTCGTCCAGTACCGCGCCCCAATAGTTGAGCAGAACGACCGGCACGCCGCTGCGCACACCTGATTCGCGATAGGCGAAGGTAATGTCGCCGACTGTCGCGATTTTATTGGGCGCCTGGATATACGACTGCGCCAGTTGAGTTTCCAGGTTTGAGCGGCTCATGATGGATACCCTGGTTTCAGGCTTGCGGTTGATAGCGCTCTGCGGCCTTGGCTTGTCGAATGTCCGAC
>NZ_UWFA01000446.1 GCF_900601905.1 Pseudomonas viridiflava | reverse complement strand
TCCGGTGTTGCTCGAGCGAACTCGAGTCGGGGATCTGCTCGCCCTGGGCGAGCGTTTCAATCAGCGCGATCTGGCGCAAAACGCAATTACAACTGGCCAGTCGCTGGTCAGCTTCCGTAGCGTCCTGCTCGAGCGTCAGGCGCCAAGCAAGCCCGCTGGCGTGCCTGCTGAGCCGAAACAAGCTGATCGCGATCTGCCGGGCTTCCTGCAGCACGATGTAAGCGCGCGCGGCCTGGGCGTATCCGAAAAAGAAGCCGACCGCTACTCGTTGATCCGTGCCCTGAACGCCGCCGCTACTGGCGACTGGAGCAAGGCCGGTCTTGAGCGCGCGGTAAACATCGCCGCCGCCACTGCGATGAAAAAGGATGCGCGCGGTTTCTACGTGCCGCATGACATTCTCATGCGCGGCCTCTCCAAGGGCGAGGCGGGCAAGGGTGGTGAGCTGGTCAGCACTGACC
>NZ_UWFA01000448.1 GCF_900601905.1 Pseudomonas viridiflava | reverse complement strand
GCCTCGAACAGCCTGAAGCGATCATCGATGAGTATGTAAGTCAGGGCTTCTCGAGCATCTCGCTCAGGCCTCTGAGCCCTTATGGGTTTGCCACCAAGAGTGCCCATCGACTTGATTACCCTATTGAGCGATACCTGGCCTTCTACAAGAAGGCTCTGGCCTATTTGCTGCAAATCAACCAACAGGGCGTCTACCTCTCAGAGAGCTATACGAGCTTGCTGCTGAAGAACATCCTGACACCCTTTTCCTCCGGCTATGTAGACCTGCGCTCCCCAGCTGGCGCCGGCACTGCGGCGCTGGTTTATAACTATGACGGTTATGTCTATCCCTCGGACGAAGCTCGAATGTTGCTGGAGATGGGTGAAGACGGCTTGAGACTCGGCACCGTGCAGCAA
>NZ_UWFA01000449.1 GCF_900601905.1 Pseudomonas viridiflava | reverse complement strand
TCGAGATACCGTCGTTGGCGTTTTTGATTGCCATGGTCTGACCGCGGATTTGCGAGGTCATACGGGTAGCGATCTGCAGGCCGGCGGCGTCGTCTTTAGCGCTGTTGATTTTCAGGCCGGAAGACAAACGAGTCATCGACACGGAAAGAGCATCGGAAGCCCGACCCAGGTTCTTCTGAGTGTTCAGGGACGCGACGTTAGTGTTTACTGTTAAAGCCATGATGAATTCCTCGTTGGGTGAGTACTGCGGGCTTCCGGCCCCTGCAAGCGCCGGGTGTGCCTAGAGAACCTTCGTAATAGTTATCGTCGTAATAGCAAGTTGCTTGAGCTTTTTTTTGAAAAAAATTACTAGCAGACGGCCACCCCCTGAAAAACAAGGACTTATCAGACAACTAACGGACAACTAACGGAGAAATGACGCCAGAAAAACGCCTGACCGGTGAGCGGCGCAGGCGGCAATCAAAAACAGTAGCGTTGAATCAACCATCCAGACGCCGTGGAATTGCTCCGACGGCGCCTTTATATGACATCAATTGGGCCCATGACCCTGCCCGGCCCTGCGGCGACTTTGACAATGCTCTGTGCAGAGTCAAAACCGCCAGCCAAGCCGCGCATGTCCAGCTATGCGGCTCAGCCTTTATAGATAATTGCCGAACCCCACGACAGCCCGACGCCAAATCCGCTGAGCGCTACGCGAGTCCATGCCGAATCCAGCACATGCTTTTCAAGCAACAAGGGAATACTGGACGACACTGTGTTCCCCGTCTCGACCATATCCTTGAGGAATTTTTCAGGCTTGTCTTCAAACCTGCGCGCAACGGCATCGACAATCGCCGCACTGCCCTGATGGATGCAGAAAGCATCGATGTCATCGGGCTGCAAACCTGAATCGGCCAGCAGTTCATGCAGATGCGCAGGCACCTTGAGCAACGCAAAGTTGAACACCTGCCGACCGTTCATGAAAAACACACCATCACTGACTTTAAGATGCGCCGCACCCGAACCATCAGTGCCGAATTTGGCTTTGCCCAGCTGCCAGATGGCATTTTCGCCCATCCAGGTTGCCGTGGCCGCGTCGCCGAACAGCATCGTGGTGTTGCGATCCTCGGGGTTGACGATCTTGGAGTACGGGTCGGCAGTGACCAGCAAACCATTCTTCAGACCGGCAGCTTCCATGAAGCCTTTTATCGCGTAGATGCCGTAGACGTAGCCGGAGCACCCCAGGGAGATATCAAACGCTGCAACATTGGTCGACAGGCCAAGCTTGTCCTGGACGATAGCAGCGGTGTGCGGCAGGCCTTCTTCATCACCGTTCTGAGTCACGACGATCAGCACATCAATGCTTTCACGGCTCAGTTGCGGGTTGTTGGCCAACAGCTTGTTGACTGCCTCAACGCAAAGATCCGACGTTTCCTGCCCAGCGTCTTTACGCGGCAGAAACGTTGAGCCGATTTTACCGAGGATGAATTCTTCATCCTTGTCGAATTTGGCACCTTGAGCGTAGTTATCCACACCGGCGGTGGGCACGTAACTCGCTATGCTTTTTATGCCAATCATCATGGCTTCCCGATTAGTAGCAGGTAAATATGCGTCCCAAAACAATCTGGGAGCGACTCAAAAGAGGTAATTTGCGTGACATTTTCAGGGCGACGGGCACGTTAAGCAAGCCGGGCACGATGCGTTCCCTGTAACACAATACAGTGAAGATGCACTTTATGACCCGCAGGTCACCATATCTGCCCGTTTCGATTTATTTGCGGCAACGAAAAAGCAGGCCATCTGGCCTGCTGAAAACGCTCCGAGAAAGGCGGGGCCGCCAGTAACGGGATCGGAGACTGCAGCTACCGATCCCGGCATAGGCTCTAGGCCTTGGCTGCACCCAGCGTGAAACCCGGGCCATCGAGGGCGAGGTTGGCGTTGTAGGCCTCATCGTGACCGAACGGCCCAGCCCACTTCGCCTTCAACGCTTGAAGGGCTGACTCGCTGGCGCGCACTTCACCTGAGTGAATAACCTGTACATGGGGCGTCCAGACTGTCAGATAACCTGATTGAGCGACTTTAAGACACAGGTCAACATCCGCAAACTCTTCGGCTAACGGCCCCTCGTCCAGCCCGCCGACTGCATCGTAGATTTCCTTGCCAATCATCAGACACGCCGACGACACCGCCGAATAGTTCTGCTCTACGACCAGGCGCTGCATATAGCCATGAGCGGTTTTCGGCTCACCGACAAAGGCGGAACCGACTCCGCCGTTAAGCCCCAATATCAGCCCTGCCTGGTTAAAGCTGCCTTCAGAATCGACCAACCGGACACCCACCACCCCCACTTCAGGGCGTTGCGCCTGATTGAGCAGTGACTCAATCCAGCCAACGTTAACGATCTGGCTTTCGGCGTCCAGCAGAATCAGGTACTCGCCTTTGGCCTGCTGGCTGACCATGTTGCGCAACGCACCGGCACTCACGCGTTGCTCGCTTCTGACGACTCGCACTCGATTGGACGTTTGTTCCTGCTGATCAAGCCATGCCGAAAGCTCTGCGTCACCGCTGTTGTTATCACCGATCAACACTTCAAAGCGCTGATAGCGGGTCCGTTGCAGGATGCTCTGCAGGCAACGTTGCAACTCCGGCAGATTGTCGCGGCTTTCAATCAGAATCGACACGGGCGGCCGCTCAGTATGCCGATAATCAATTTTCCAGGTGCCCGGCAGCGCAGAGCTGACCTCAGCCCGATAACCACGGTTGAGCAGATGACGAGTCAGCGCCTTATGCTCGTCCTCGTTCACCACTAACTCTGGCGCCTGGCAAATCAGCAGTGGCTCGCTCAGGTGCGCCAGACCGCTCATTCCACCCTGCTCGATCAAGCGCAGCAGCAGGTCAAACTCCAGCGCTTTCAGAACATCACGGGAATACCCCCCCACCTCGACCATGGCGTCACGACGAACAAGCCAGTGACGCGCCATGAGCGTCGGCGTGGTTTGCAACAGATCAAGGTTGAAACCGGGTCGGAACGCGTGAGCCAGGGTACCGTCCTCCGCCCGGTGAATTTCGTCCATGGCCACTGCCCGGCAGTGTGGCGCGTCCGCCAACTCGATTGAGGCCTGAAGCAGGCCGTTTTTAGTCAAAACCTCGCCAGCCTGTATGAGGGTGATCCAGTCACAGCTGGACTGTTTGACGCCCTGATTGATCTTGTCGATGTAATTACCCTGGGTGACCTTGACGAAATGCAGGGTATTTTGCGGCGTTGTCACCGCCGCAGGCTCGCTGGTGGTGAAAATTGTGACTTTGAAGCTACGGCTAAAGCCATTCATCAAGCTGTCAAAGGTGTCCTGCAACTTGAACACATCAGCGTCAAGATCGAGCACCAGAATCCCGATCTGCGACCCCGCCGGCTTGCGCGCAAGCTGGGTCGTCAGTTTTTTCACCTCGGCCGGTGCGGGTTCGCGAGCGTCGAGCCAATTGAGCAAGCGGCCTGAAGGCATGTCATCAAGCAGTTTGCCGTTGTCAAAACCGCCAGCCCGTTGCAGGCGCTCACTCCACTCCACCAGGCTTTTGCGCTCCTCAGCCTCATTGCCAGCCGTGCTGAGCTCTTGGATGAGACTGTGAACGACACCGGAGTTGAACGAGTAAAGCTCATAGGCCTGCCAGAGCCTGCTTTTAAGGGGCTCGGCATCGGGGTTGTTCTGCAAGCGGGAGAGCTCAGCCTGCTTGAGCAGTGCGCTTTCCAGCGACGCAAGATGATTACGTCCGGCCGGGAACCGATGGATGAGAAATTCGACCTCGGCAAGCCAGTCGAAAAATGGCCGATTGTAGAACGGCAATTCCACAAACTGACGCGGCTCGAACAAGGGATCCGGGCGATTGGAGCCTATATCCCATTTGGAACTCAGCAGCTTGTCGCTTGCCAGAAAACTCATGGTCTCCAAGGCCTCGGACAACGCGGCAAACCCTTGCAGCACTTCAGAGGATGAAAAAACGCTGCCCGACATGGCGCTCAACGTCAGGGCAAATTCTTCACGCTCGAACCTAGACTTGGGATCGGTGTATTTCAGTGCAGTGCGGATGCTCCGGTCGCGCAGCAACTCCTGCTCAGCGTCGCGAGCGGCGTGCAACGCGTAGGGCACCGGCAGGATCCGTACCTTGCCAGCCGCCAGCAGGTAGTGCACATAGCCGATTTCCTGCCAGCGGGCACTGGTATCGGCCGGAACCTTGATACACCAGTCACGCAGACAAGCGGTGCGGGTCACGGCGTTATGCAGCGGAAAACCCTGAGACATGAACAGCGCCACGCGCTCGTGTGGATTTTCTGCCGAATAGTCTTCGCACACCTTGCGGTCACGACGCACATAATGCACATGATTGACATCGGCACTGTACGTCAGGCTATAGCCTTGGCAGGCGATGTATGGGTCATGGCTATCAAGAAACTCGACTGCCTCCAGCAGAGCGCTTTCAACCAGAAAGCTATCGACATCCGTCGTGACTACAAGAGGTGTCGTTACATGAGCGAGCGCCGCTGCGTTTGTGACGCTCGCGCCGCTCAGCTCAAGCGCGGGCGTGTGCACATACTGTACGTTTGTACCTGACGCAGCGACCTGCGCGTCGAACTCACGGGACGTATCGAAGACCGTGACAGCAAAGGGGAAATCAGCATAGTACCTCAAGGCGCGACGCACTAAATCCGGCTGTTCGTGAGCGATCAAAACCACGGTCAAACGCTCGTCAAACGGAGTAACAGCCTGCTTCCCGACATTGCTCTGCATAATGCTTCCTATGGTCAATCAATGGCATGATCTGCTCCGCGAGCAGCCTGCGATGTGTATACGGCGATTAGTCCAGCAACCAGCCGTTAACCCAGTATTGCAAATTTTCCCCGCGCAACATGAAGTCGCGCAGCACCGCTTCGCGTAACTCATCGCCCATACGGTAGCTGGCGTCGGGATCGGCCAGGTGCATCCGGATGGCCTGCAACCACTCTTGCGTACTGTTGGTATAGATGCGAGTGCAAGGCAGATGACCGCGGTAGGCTTCGGTATCGGTACAGATCACCGGGTAACCACAAGCGCCATACTCAAGCAAACGCAGATTGCTCTTGCAGTCATTGAAAATGTGGAACTCCAGCGGTGCCAGTGCGAGGTCCAGATTCAGGCTTGCCAGCTTCGCCGGGTAGGTTTCCAGGCTGATACCCGGATGAAACTCGTGAATGTAAGGCTTCAGTGAATCAGGACACATGCCAAACAGGACCCATTCCACTTCATCCGCCAGCTCACGTACGACTTCGGCGATAACGTCCAGGTCACCCCGGTGGCTGGTCCCCCCTCCCCAACCCACCCGCGGCTTGCTCGACGTACGACGTTTGCTGTGCAGATGGCTCCACAGGTGAGTTGCCAACATATTGGGCACGACCCGGATATCGCTGTGCATGCCATGCAGCGCCTCAGCCAGCGGAAAGGTCGACACAACGACCCGATCACACAGGCCGATGCCACGTCGCAAGCTGGCCTCGATATCCCGAGGCATTGTGCGTACATGATCATTTTTGGCCGGAACTTTGGCGACGTAGTCATCCAGCTCAAAAATACGCGTTGCCTGGGAATACGTTTTGACCATTTCAATGCTGGGGATCTTGGTCTCGGAGTAGCAGCCCTGAAAGACCACGACATCCGGTGACTGGCGCTGCAGCTCGATGAGCGAAGGCGCATCAAAGGCATAGCGTCCCACGGCACGTCCTGCCGCCTGCAACTCAAGAAAGGGCCGGGTTACGCGGTAATGCCCTACAGCACCGGTGTTTACCGGCAATGCCAGGATAGAAGGCTCGCGCCGACTGCAGAATGGATCCCAGCCAATAATCCGTCCCGGATCAAGGTTGAAGCTCCAACTGCTCTCCACTTTCAGGTTCTGATTGTAAGCAGGATCGCGGGCGATGAGCGGCAACCAGCGTTTATAAAAGCGTTGCTGCTCTTCCTCCACCCGCTCGGGAAAAGGAGCGGCGAGGGCATTGGCCGAAGGCTCGAGCCAGACGACGGTCGCCTCAGGCGTCCACACCACCAGGTAGCCGTCCTGACCTACCCTCAGGCATAAATCGATGTCTTGCAGCCCCTGACTGAACGCGGCCTCATCCATGCCTTGCGCAGCGTCGAATACATCCTTGCGAACCATCATGCAATTGCCGTTGACTGCACTCCAGTTTTGCGCCAGTTGCAGCCGGTGCATGTAGCCCGGTTCAGTGGCAGCAGCATTCGCAAAGGGCTTACCGACAAGCCCATCAAGGCCAAGGACCATGCCTGCATGGAGAATATGACCTTCGGTGCTGAGGATTCTGACCCCTACGACCCCCACCTCAGGACGCTGAGCATGATTGAGCAAGCTGTTTAGCCAATCCGGATCATGGATAATGATGTTCGGGTCGAGGAAGACCAGATAGTCGCCGCGAGCATGACGGGCTGCGTAGTTAAAGGTCGCCGCCTCATTGATGCTGCCTTCATAGGCGAGCACGTGAAGTTTGTCACTGCCCATGGCGCCCATCACGGCAAGCCAGTCTCTGGCTTCGCTGCTTTCGCTGGCCTTGTCGACGATCAACACTTCGTAATTGGCATACTCAGTCTTGCTGAACAGGCTATCGACACAACGGTCCAGAGCACTGAGCTGATCTTTGGTCGAGATGATGATGGAAACCAGTGGCCGCTCAGGATGCAGGTATTGCACCTCGTTAAGCAGCTGCATCTGACTGTGATGAACCTGATGCTCAACGCCAATCCTCTGCAGATGGGCGCAAAGCACTGGCTCGCTCTGCTCGATCACTTCAGGCAAAGACAACCATTGGGCATAGGAAAACCTGGACTCGACCAGTATCTCCGCAATGTGCTCTACCCCTTGAGGCCCCTTGCTCTCTACCAGGCGCCAAAGCAGATCGTGAGGCGCCAGCTCGCCGAACTCGGCGTTGAAGCCACCGCTTTGCAGCATAGACTCCCGGTCAAACGCTAGAGCGCGGCCGACATAGGGATAACCTCGCAGCAAGTCGAGATTGAAATCAGGCTTGAAAACCGACTCCACCGACTCCTCGTCATCCAGAGCACCTTCATCGCTGTAGGCACACGCCATCTGCGGCATGTGAACAATACGCTCGGCCAGAATCATCAATGCCGAGGCGTTGAGCCGGTCGCCTGCACGTAACAGATAAAACCAGTCGGCCTTTTTCAGCGTCGGTAGCACGCCATTGAGCTGACGCGCCCAGTTGGGCTCCAGTGCAAACTGCATGACGTCGATGCTTGCGGCATTGTCGGCATTGCTTAGCAGCACGACAGCTTCGGCGGCGTAGTCCTGGCTGGCAATGCTTTGCAGTGTCAGATCGAGCAGGTAAGCATCGTTTTGAACATCAACGACCACCGTTACAATACGCGGGCGCTGGGTCCATGAGGCAGCCCTGCGTTTGTTGAGTTGTTTTTGCCGAGGGCTGAACTGCCGGCACGCGAGCCATTGCGAATACAGCCCAACGAAACTTTCGCTTTCGGTGCCGACGCGGCTGTCCAGCACACCCTGTCGGTCAGCCATTACCGCATACAGGTTGAACTCATCCCACTCCAATGCCAGTTCCGCAACGCTCATACCGAGCTTTTTATGGCGGACCCAGCCCGCCAGAGGGGCGCTCTCACCCGTACGCGCAGCCAGCATCGAGCGGATCCACTCCCATTCCTGGCCGGTCTTCAGGTACATCCCGGCCTGATTGGTCAAACGCCCTGGGTGCATGCGCTCGGTGCTTTCGCAGCCATTGAGCTCAATCAGGTTGCCCCGGCGGAGCAAGCAGATGAACAAGGCAAAATCCAGCAGGGCCACGAACCCCTGGCCATCCTGCGCCAGCGATGGCAAATACTCGAGAACATCAGCGCGGCGCATCAGAGCCCCACTGAAGCCACCCAGCAGATTACGCGGTGCTTTCTCGAACATCGCCAGTAAATCCGCACCATTGTAGCTGGCGCTGTACGGCGAAAAGCCGATGTTTGCCATGCGCTTCGGAAGTACATAGTTATTGATATCGACTATATGCCGCTTGGCAATGACCAGCGTCACGTCCGGGTAGTTGTCCAGCGTAAAAGCCTGCTTGGTGATGCAATTTGGCGCGACCCAGTCATCGTCGCAGAGAAACTTGATGAACTCGCCCTGCGCTTCTTCCATGCAACGCAGAAAGTTGCGCTGCTGGCCCAAACGCACAGGGTTGGCCACGTAACGGCAAATAACTGAGGAGAACGCCAGCTCGTCGTAGATCGCTTTGATCTCGCCGGTCAGGCAGTCGTCGCAAACGATAATTTCAAGATTTTCATAGCTCTGATCGAGGGCGCTCTGCAGCGCCTCACGGAAAAAACGCGGATTCAGGGCGGGAATGACAAGGCTGACAAGCGGAGCTGAATTCACAATGCGGACTCACGAGCGGAGAGGAACCAGCCAGTCGACTGGCTCCCGATACCGCTGAAAAAAAAACGGCCAATGCTCGAACGCTAGCGTTTTTACAGCTGGCTGAACAGATTCAACTTTGAGAGTTGCGTGAACACGGTCTGGGACGCCTGCAACATAGTCTGCTGCAGCGCCAGGCGAGTGGTGGCCTCAACCAGATCGGAGTTAACGATCTTGCCCGACTCTAATTCGTTGTTACCCAGCAGCAACTCGTTGGTCGTCCCTTGAGCGTCTGCTGCCACCAGGTTTGCACCACCCACGGATCGCGCCGTCGATGCAGTCTCGATGTTATTGGTGATGTTGCCCAGCGCCGCCGTGAGGGCCGAGTTGATCCCCTGCGCAACAGTCACGTCCCCGCCACTTGGGGTGGTCATCGCCTTGATGGCTGCTGACAAGGTATTGAGTACGTTCTGAGTCTGATGATTGCCGGCTTGAACCGTAAAGACGTCGCCATCGGCAGCGGGGCTGCCAGCGATGGTGAACTCCACACCGGCGGCTTTCACTACCGTACCGGTGATAGTCCCGTTGCCAACCTTGGTATCGCCCGGGTTATAGGGGGCGTTGTAAAGCTCATAGCCATCGGTGGAGGAATAACGCAGCGTCACTGCCGGGTTAGTCGGATCATTAAACGTGTCGCCGTCGACAGGGGTACCTGGCACGGTGAATTTGTTCGCACCCGAACTGACCGAAGTGCTGGTCACCGCTGCAGTGGCAACCGGAGTATTGCCTACGGCATACGGTGAGGCATATAGCTCATAACCATTGGTACCGGAGTATCGAAGGGTGGAACCGCTATTGGGAAAGGTATTGTTGAAAGCGGTTTTATCAGCAGCGCTCGAGCCAATCTCTGACTTGCTGATAGTGGTCAGCGAGACGTTACCCGGACTACGCGAGGTCGTGATGCTATCGAGCGTGGACGCTACCGTGTAGGCGCGCGTCGGAACCGTCAGTGCCGCAGTCGCCGCCGCTGGCGAGGCCTTATCGGTCGCCGACAGATTGATGTTCAGGCTCATCTCGATGCCGCGGAATGTAAACGACTGGGTATCGCTTTTGCTGTAATCGAAAACCCCTGCAGTCGACGCCTGGGACGTTACATCGTTGCCACCTTTGTCGGTGATCTTGAACTGCGTACCGCTGGTGAAGCTGAGCGAATATGGCTCGCCACTCTGGAACGCGTCGTTGTAGGCATTGATGGACTTCAGAAACCCGCCTGAAAGCGCTACTTTGCCGTCGTTCGGCCCCGTGGCCAACGTCGACGAAGTACGTACAGAGCCCACCGATTTCTCGAACGCTTCAAACCCGGTGACATTACTCGGTAACTTCAGGCCATCACCGACCGCGAGATCAATAGTGGTCTGGTCGCCGGCGTAGCTGTAGGTCCCGTCGGAATTGAGCGTGTAAGGCGGCGTCGATGACTTGCTTCCGGAAAAAATGTACTGGCCGTTGGAATCCTGGGTGTTCATCAACCCCAGAATCTGGCTCTGCAGCTGCTTGATCTCGCCAGCAGTGGAGATACGGTCCGCATCGGTGTAGGAGCCATTACCCGCTTTGACGATCAACTCGCGGGCGGCCTGCATCGAAGAGATGATGCTGTCCAGCGCCGTCTCACTGTTCGAGGTGTTGTTGTTGATCACGCTGATGTTCGATTTGTACTGCGTCAGCATTGAGTTCTGCTGAGCCAATTGCAGTACACGTGAAGCACCAACAGGATCATCACTCGCTGTGTTGAGTTTGATGCCACTGGAGACTTCCTCCCCAGTCTTGACCACGTTAGCGTAGCTACGCTGGTAATTCTGGGTCGAAACTTCGTAAAACTGTGTAGTGGAAATACGCATGATTTACGACTCCTTAAATACTGTTGATCAGCGTGCTGAAAATGGATTGAGCCGCCTTGATGATTTGCGAAGACGCGGTGTAGTACTGCTGATACTTGATCAGGTTGGCAGCTTCTTCATCCAGCGACACACCTGACACTGAATCGCGCGCGGACTTGGCTTGGGTCAACACGGCGGTAGTAGCCGTCACGTCGCTTTTTGCCTGCCCGGCCCGGGTGCCCACAGTAGACACCAGATCGCCGTACGCACCAGACAGGCTGGTGCCTATCCCACCATTGTTGACGCCAACGGTCTTTGCAGTTTGCAAAGCAACTGCGGCTGTCGCATTGCGGTTATCCGCAGAGCCTGCGCCGGTCATGCCGATGCTGAAAGTGTCATTCGCCTGCGGAGTTCCGGAGATGGTCATCTCTACCGTCAACGCCGTTTGACTGGTCGGAATAGTGCTTTTGTCGGTGTAG
This sequence comes from Pseudomonas viridiflava, assembly GCF_900601905.1. Classification (GTDB taxonomy): domain Bacteria; phylum Pseudomonadota; class Gammaproteobacteria; order Pseudomonadales; family Pseudomonadaceae; genus Aquipseudomonas. The sequence continues at coordinate 372,490 of NZ_UWFA01000449.1, read as the reverse complement.
CCCACGTTGAGTTTGATAGAGTTAGTCTGACCCTGAATGATGGTGCCGGTGATGGCGTTACCACTCTGGTCCAACACTGGACTGCCCGAGGCATTGAGCAATGAATAACTCTGGACGCCACCGGTGGCAGCACCCATGACCAGACGCATCGGTGTTGAGCCTTTGATCGCATCCTGCCAATCGTTCAGCTTGGTTGTGTTGTAGATATCCGGTGCGCTGGTGATCGTCGGCTGGGTAAAACCACCGGTGCCGCTGTTACCCGCGCTTGAAGAGGCCGTGAGGGGAGCCGCTGCAGCAATATCCTTCGGATCGGTCAAGGCCACCGCAATGCCTGACGCGCCGTTGCCCGATGGTGAGACTTTGAATATGTCACCGGCCTTTACCACATCTACTGTGACGGGCGTAGCGGGCGGCGGCGTTTTATGAAGGCTCATCTTGAAGCCGTCGATCTCCTTCGGCGGGTTATCACTCATCGCCCCGACGCCTGCAATTTCGCCCCCTGGCAGACGACGCAGAGTGTAGCTGTCACCATCGGAACCAATAGTGACTTCATAGTTGTCGGCCGTCAGCGCGCTGGCATTGGAGATGGTCACGTCCAGGTTGCCGGAGCCTGAAGTGTTGGTGGATGCGCCGATACTGCGCTGGCTGATCAACGCAGCACTGTTGATGCTGTTGAACAGCGCCGAACCGGGATTACCCTTGCTGTCGATGCCTTGGCTCAGCTGAGTGTTGATCTTGTCGGCCAGCACGATGGCAACACGTCCAAGCTCATTGGTCGCCGGGGTCAGCACTTCCGAACGATAACGCAACAGGCCTCCGATGGAGCCGCCAGAAAGAACCGAAGTCACGTCCGTGGTCGTGTGCCCATAGGCAATCTGCAGGCTGTACTGCAGCGGATCTTCCTTGCTTGGCGTCGCGGTCATTTCGTAAGAAGTACCAGCGCTGACCAGCGACTGCCCGGTACCGGTGTAGACGTTGAAATCGCCGTTGCTCTCAATGACCTTCACACCGACCAACTGATTGAGCTGGCGAACCGCTTCGCCGCGTGAGTCGAGCAAGCTGTTGGGCGATGTATTGCCCGCCGATGCCTGGGCAATCTGCTTGTTCAGGCTGGCAATCGTCGTCGTCAGCTGATTGACCTGGGAGGTAAAGTTACCTAGCTGAGCATTGACGTTTTCGTTTTGCGAAGACAGCTGCGAAGCCACCGAATTGAATCGAGCAGCCAGGGCATTGGCTTGGGTCAGGAATGCGGAACGCTCGGCAGACTGCGTCGGACTCCTCGCAATACCCTGCAGATCAGTGAAGAACTTCGACAGCTGCGCCGCCACGCCGGTCGTAGAGTCAGACAGCAATGTATCGGTCTTGCTGGCTTGCCCGGAATAGGCGACCGCATCAGCGTTGAGCGCGGTACTGGATTGCAACTGGGCGTCGAGATAGCTGTTATAGATGCGGCGCACATCGGACAGGGTAGTGCCCGTGCCGATGAAGCCAACACCCAGGCCGATATTGCGCTGTGCCGATGCAGTAGTCATCACCTGCTGACGAGAATAACCCGCGGTATCCACGTTAGCCGTGTTGTTACCGATGGTATTGATCGCGGCATTGCTCGCGTTAATCCCGGACAACCCAATTGAAAGCAGCGACATGATTAAAACCTTATAAAGTCGTGGAAGAGCCCGTAGCGGCGGCGTAGTTCTGGTAACTCTTCATCTGTTTCGCAATCTGCGAAATCTTGCTGGCATAGTCCGGGTCGGTGGCGTATCCGGCCTTCTGCAATTCTTTTACAAACTGTTCCGGGTTATCGGCCGAATTGACCACTTCTTTATAGCGATTGTTGTTCTGCAACAGGCTCACCAGGTCATGGAAGCTGTCGGCATACGAGTCGTAGGAACGGAAGTCCGCCGTCTCCTTGACCATCTTGCCTTCACGAAACTCGCTGGTGATTGCCCGCGCCTGACCGCCGTTCCAGTTGCCGGTGGCCTTGATGCCAAACAGGTTGTGGCTGCTGCTGCCGTCCTGCTGGCGCATGATCGATTTACCCCAGCCGGTTTCCAGTGCAGCCTGTGCCACCAGCACCGATGGATCGACGCCGATGCGCGCGGCAGCGTCCTTGGCCAGCGGTAACATGGTCGCCATGAATTCGTCGGAATTGCTGAACGCCTTCTTGCCCGGCGCCAGGGGCGGTTGGGCCATGGTGCGCACATATTGCGGCGCGGCAGGGGCCAGGTTCGGGTCCAGTGTCCAGTCGCCGTTGCCGCCCTTGCCAGCCGGCAACGCAGCGCCAGGAGCGCGGGCTGTCGGCGACAGCACATTGGCCTCTGACGGCACAATGCCTGCCAGCAGACGGTCAGTGAGTTTGCTCGGCAACGCCAGACGCCGCGCGTTGAGCTGGGCAATATCGTTGCGCCCTTCCCCGCCTGCATGGGCCGCTGCGGCCGCGTCACCCGCAGCCGAGCGCGTCGCCCACAGCGGTCGCTGGTAGACGCCAGTGGCCGTGGCCATCGGGTTGGCTTTTGCATCGGCTTTCGCATCGGCAACTGGCGTTTCGCCAACCGGTGCAGCCTGCATGTTCTTGGTTTTCGACAGCTGACGCATCAGCACGTCCTGCAGGCCGATACCGTTGCCCCTGGTGGACATGGTAACGGCCAACTGCTGGTCGGACATTTCCTGATACTGACGGGTCGCGGCCGTGTTCATCGGGTTGTCCTTGGCCAGGACTTCGTTGGCCTGACGCATGCCCTTGAGCATCTGGCTGACGAACAGCGACTCGAATTCCTGCGCAACCTTTTTCAGGTTGGCATCGCTGTTCTTGTCGCCATGCTTCAAGGCATTCAAACGATTGAGGTCGGTGTAGGCACCTGAATCAACACCTGAAGAAATCGCGCTCTTGGGCATATCCATGGACAACTTCCTCAGATCACGATCAGGTCGGCTTGCAACGCGCCAGCCTGTTTCAGTGCTTCAAGAATTGCCATCAAGTCGCCAGGGGCAGCGCCCACCTGGTTGACCGCGCGGACGATCTCATCCAGCGTGGTGCCCGGGCCGAACTTGAACATCGGGTGCAATTCCTGCGCAGCATTGACCCGCGAGCGCGGCACCACAGCCGTCTGACCACCGGACAGCGCGCCCGGCTGACTGACAATCGGGTCTTCGGTGATAGTCACGGTCAGGCTGCCGTGCGTCACGGCGGCTGGCGAAACCTTGACGTTCTGGCCAATCACGATGGTACCGGTGCGCGAGTTGATGATGACTTTCGCGGCGGTCTGGCCCGGATCGATTTCGAGGTTTTCCAGCACCGACAGGTAGTCGACCCGCTGACCCGGATCCAGTGGCGCGGTCACCCGCACCGAACCGCCATCCAGCGCCTGGGCAACACCTGGGCCGAGCAGATCGTTGATCTTGTCCACCACGCGCTTGGCGGTGGTGAAGTCCGAACGGTTGAGGTTCAGGGTCAGGGTATTGCCCTGATTGAAACCACTCGGCACGGCGCGCTCTACCGAAGCACCGCCCGGGATGCGACCCGAAGACGGAACGTTGACGGTGATCTTCGAACCGTCGCGGCCTTCGGCATCAAAGCCGCCAACCACCAGGTTGCCCTGAGCGATGGCGTAAACGTTGCCGTCGACACCTTTCATCGGCGTCATCAGCAACGCCCCGCCACGCAGGCTTTTCGAGTTACCGATAGAGGAAACCGTGATATCGACCGTCTGGCCTGGTTTGGCAAACGCAGGCAGGTCGGCATACACCGCCACCGCTGCGACGTTTTTCAACTGCACAGTGCCCGAACCGGCCGGCACCTTGATGCCGAACTGGGCCAGCATGTTGTTGAAGGTCTGCAGGGTGAACGGGGTCTGAGTGGTCTGGTCGCCCGTACCGTTGAGCCCCACCACCAGACCGTAGCCGATCAATTGGTTAGCCCGCACGCCGGAAATACTGGCGATGTCCTTCAAACGTTCGGCGTGTGCGCCAAACGCGGTGGACAACAGCAGTGCCGCCGCTATCAGTTGCTTGAGCTTGATCATGTCTATCCCGCTATCAGAAAGGGAACAACGGGCTGAGGAAGAACCGGTCAAACCAGCCTGGCTGGCTCGAATCGGCAAATGCACCAGTACCTGAATACGTAATGCGCGCATCGGCCACACGGGTGGACGAAACGGTGTTATCGGTGGCGATGTCATCGGCACGGACCAGGCCTGCGATGCGCACCAGCTCGTCACCGGTGTTGAGCGTCATCCACTTCTCGCCACGTACCGAAAGGATGCCGTTGGGCATCACGTCAGCGACCGTCACGGTGACCGAACCGGTCAGGCTGTTGCTCTGCGCGGCCTTGCCATCACCGGAGCTGTCGCGCGCGCCGTTGTAACCGGCACCCAGACTCAAATCATTGCTGCCGATCGGGTTGTTGGTGGTCAGACCCGAGCCAAACAGTGAGGTCAGGCCGATGTTCGCCGAGCTGTTCTTTTTGATCGCGGAGGTTGCTGCCTTGCTCGCGGCCATCCGCTCGGAGAGCGTGATGGTGATGATGTCACCGACCCGGAAAGCCTTGCGATCGCCATACAGATTCTGTTCGAAACCTGCCTGGTAGATCGATCCGTTGTTGGCCGCTGCAGGCAACGGCGTACGCGGCATCACCGGCGCGTAATAAGGGTCATTGGGCTTGGCGGAAGGCGCAACGCAACCAGTCAGTAGCGCAACCCCACACAGGGCCGAGACCAACACGGAAAACCGCAGAACAGGAAGCCGTTTCATGACACTTAAAACCTCGCGGTGTAGCTGGCGCCGAACAGGCGCCACATCGGATTGAGCGGGTACAGCAACAGGTCGATCAAGGTGTTACAGGTTTTGCGTCAGGTTCTGCAGCATCTGGTCAGCCGTGGAGATCACTTTGGAGTTCATCTCGTAGGCGCGCTGAGTGGTGATCATGTTGACCAGCTCTTCAACCGTGCTCACGTTGGACGCTTCCAGGGTGTTCTGCAGCGTGGTGCCCAGGCCGTTCAGACCTGGCGTGCCGACCTGTGGCGCGCCGCTGGAAGCGGTTTCCACGAACAGGTTGCCACCCATGGCTTGCAGGCCAGCCGGGTTGATGAAGTCGGATGTCTGGATGTTGCCGATGATTTGCGGCGTCGCCGTCTGACCTGCCAGGGTGATGGAAACGGTGCCGTCCTGACCGACCGTGAAGGTCTGGGCATTCTGTGGCACGACAATCGCTGGCTCCAGGGCGTAGCCATTGGCGGTCACGATCTGGCCGTTGGCGTCCAGATGGAAGGTACCGTCGCGGGTGTAAGCGACTGTGCCGTCCGGCTGCATGATCTGGAAGAAACCGCGACCATTGACGGCCAGGTCGAGCGGGTTCGACGTGGTCTCCAGGCTACCGGCGGTGAAGTTTTTCTGGGTGCCGACGATGCGCACACCGGTACCCAGTTGCAGACCGGACGGCAGTTCGCTGTCCTGGGTCGACTGGGCGCCTGGCTGACGCTTGATCTGATAGAGCAAGTCCTGGAATTCGGCACGATCACTTTTAAAGCCAGTGGTCGACACGTTGGCCAGGTTGTTGGAGATCGTCGTCAGGTTCATGTCCTGAGCGGCGAGACCGGTTTTGGCGACATATAGTGCAGGAATCATTGCTTCTCTCCTCGTGCGTCGAGTTACCGACGCAAGCTGTCAATAGTTAGCCCATCTGCAAGATGCGCGCCGCAGACTCATCATTGGTCTCGGCGGTTTTCATCATCTTGACGTGCAATTCGAATTGGCGGGACAAGGTCAGTACCGAGGTCATTTCTTCAACCGCGTTGACGTTGCTGGCCTGCAGGAAACCGGACTCGACCCGAACGTTGGCGTCGGCCGGTGCCGCCGCGCCGCTCTTGGTGTGGATCATGCCGTCCGGGCCTTTTTCCATGGTCTTGATGTCCGGGTTGACCAGCTTGATGCGGTCCACCTGAGCCATGACCTGTGGCGTCTCACCCAGCGAGCGAACGCTGATGGTGCCGTCGGCGCCGATTTCAATCTGCTGCTGAGGCGGCACGGCAATCGGCCCGCCGTTGCCCATGACCGGCAAACCATTGCCAGCCCGCAACACACCCAGGGCGTCGATATTCATGCCGGCGCTGCGGGTATAAGCTTCGCCACCATCGGCGGTCTGGACCGCGATCCAGCCATCGCCGTTGACGGCGATATCCAGTTCACGACCGGTATCGATCATTGCGCCGCCACTGAAGTCAGTACCGGGACGTTCGCTCATGGCATAGGCACGCGAAGGCTGCACGTCGCCAAACACCGGCATCGAACGCGCCTGCTCCAGGTCACGCATGAACCCATTGGTCGATACGTTGGCCAGGTTGTTGGCGTGAGCCTTTTGCGCAACGGCGTTTTCAGATGCACCGCTCATCGCGACGTAAAGCAACTTATCCACAGTCATCCTCCTCTGACAGACGCTTGCCGTCTGTAGCTGTTCTGGAGGTGACAAAGCAATTATCGGTCCAACTTGGCAGGCTGGGTACAAACCACTGATTTGGCAGTGAAAACAGGCGTGTCTGGTTTGCCGGGAGTGCCAACTGAAAAGAATGCGGCGGAGGACTGCCACATTTTGCCGCCAGGGGTCGAGACGCCGCCAAAAAAACTTCATTGCCTGGGAGCAAACGGCTGCGCACGCCATAATGGCCACTCAGAAAAAGCAGCCTGATGATAGACTCGCAGCCAACGCGAACAGCGAGGGATTTCCCAATGAAAGCACGTGCAAGCCTATTGCCGATCCTTGCGGCGACCTTGATCCTGATTTCGGCAACCAGCCAGGCCGCACCCGCCCGTTATTACAAATGGCAAGGCGCAGATCGTGTGGTGTGCGCACAAACCAGCCCCGGTGAAGGCTGGAAGCGGTTGAACGGGTTTTTCGTTAAATCTGATTGCTCGGTCTGAGCCGTCCCCCATCAACAACCACCTGTTACCCGAACTGGAACACCGTTTTCCAGGAGCAGCCGCGAAGCGCTAACGCTTACGACACGGGTGCTGTGGACGTCCCGCCCTTTCGCGGCTGAAGCCGCTCCCACGCGGGACGGTGTGGATCCGTACAGGGATCACTGGTTATCGTCAGTCTTGACGAAGTAGTGTTTGAGCTTGTGATCCGTCGCAGTAACCGACCCTGTCGCCTGGTCCTGAATGGCCCGACTCGTCATACGGGTTGCACTGATAGAAACATTGAACGGCATATAGAAACTCCCTCCCGAAAACGGTAGGGATTAAGGAGTTTTTATTCTCACACCCTGCTGCGCAGGAATTCCCAGGAAGATTGAGGGGCACTTGCGGAACTGTAAAAATCAAAAGACCCTCGACAGTGATTACAGAACAGCTACAAAAAAGCCCCTTCGAAAAGGGGCTTTTTTTGCAACTTGAACAGCGACCGTTATCAAGCCATCTGAATAGTGGTCTGCATAATGGTCGATTGCGTCGTAATAGTCTTCGCATTCGCCTGATAGTTGCTTTGTGCTTTGATCAGGTTAACCAGCTCGCCGGTCAGGTCGACGTTGGAGTCTTCCAGCGCCTGGCCAGTGATGTTACCCAGAGTGCCCGACTCGGGAGCGCCACTTACTGGCACACCCGAAGCAAAGGTCTCACGCCAGTTGGTGCCGCCCGCCGGGGCCAGGCCCTGGACGTTGGCGAAGTTGGTCAAGGAAACCTGGCCAATCACTTGGGATTTGCCGTTAGTGTAGGTGGCGAACAGATTGCCGGTCGAGTCAACGCTCATGCTGCTGAGCTGGCCAGTGGCGTAACCATCCTGATCCTGAGTGATCAAACCCGAGACCGACGCGGTCTGAGTTGTCGAGATCATATTGAGTTTGATAGTAGAGCTGGTAGCACCGTTTCCTTCCCACTTGGCCGTGGTGCCAGTGCCGGTTTTCACGGCTGGCACCCATCCGGTGATGCTGAACGTACCGCTAGCTGCATCAAACTTGATGTTGGCACCGTCGGTAGGCGCAGCACCGGTTGCTGGCGCAACGGGGGCGGTCACGATCAGGGAGCCATTGGAGTCAAAGCTCAGATCAACCTTGTCAGCCGCCACATCGACCACGTCAGGCGTTTTAGTCGCAGGATCACTGATATTGCGCCCATCAACCAACGAATACATTGACCAGGTATTGGTACCCGTCTTGACGAAATATTGATCCAGCGTATGGGCATTACCCTGAGTATCGTAGATCGGGGTGCTGTATTTCATGTTGTAGCTTTTGGTGTCAGTCGGATCAAACGTCGCAACGGTCGGTATGGCAGTCGTGGAGTTGAGATTAGCCTTATTGGTGATCTGGGTTGTGGCTTTTGGCTCAAGGTTCGAAGAGTCGATCTTCAAATTATTCAAAGCACCGGTTACTACGGCTCCGTTGGCATCAACGTTATAGCCCTGCAAGTTCTGACCGGAGCTGTTGACCACAAAACCTTCTTTATCGGTGTGAAAAGCACCTGCACGGGTATAAAGCTTTTCGCCGTTATTACTGAGCATGAAAAAGCCATTACCATTGATCGCCAGATCAAGGCTGTTGGCTGTACCCGTGGTCAAGGTGCCCTGCGTGAACTGCTGCGAAACTGCAGCAGTTGTGACACCGCTGCCCACGTTAGTCTGGCCAGAGGTACCGCGAATTGACTGCGCGTACTGGTCGGCGAACTCTACACGAGACGATTTAAAGCCAGTAGTCGCAACGTTGGCAATGTTGTTGCCGGCCACGTCCAGGCTTTTGTTTGCAGCATAGAGCCCACTAAGACCGATATTGAATGACATGTAACACTCCTTCGCCGTCTAGTCGGCTCTTAAATTCCGATTGTTTGTACTTTGGACAGGGCAATGCTTTGACCGCCCGCCAGGTTAAGCGTCATCTCGGCACCCTTGATGCCGGTGGTCACGCTACTCACCGTGGCAGGCAGGCTGGTGGCCAACGCTGTTGGTGTTCCGCCCAGAGAGCCGGTGGCAACAAAGTTGTAATTACCCGCAGCCACTACTTGCCCTGCTTCGTCCTTGCCGTCCCAAGAGAAACTTGGTTTGCCGGCAGGCTGAGTACCTAGGTCGATGGTCTTGACGAGATTGCCCTGAGCGTCAGAAATCTTGATTGACGTGGCAGAACTGGACGAAGGAACAACCACGGTGCCCGTCATGCCTTTGGCCGTATCGACCACGGTCGAACTCGCGCTGACGATAACTGAACGCCCAACCAGCGAAGAGGCCTGCAAGGCCTGCGACGACTGATAGTTGGCAGCAATGCTATCGACCGTGGAGGTCAGATTCTGCATGCTTTCCAGGCTACTGAACTGGGCAAGCTGGGCCACAAACGCAGAGTTGTCCTGCGGATTCGTAGGATCCTGATTCTTCAGCTGTGTCGTGAGCAATTTAAGGAATGCATCCTTGCCCAACGCATTGCTGGCAGATTTGGTAGACGTGACAGTCGGGTTTTGCAATGAGTTTATGAAAGTCGACGAAACATCATTCTCTACAGCCATTTTTTTCGCCCCTTATCACTGACCCAAGGTCAATACTTTCTGCATCATGGTTTTGGCGGTGTTCATGATTTCCGCGTTGGTCTGGAAAGACCGACTGGCAGAGATCATGTCGGCCATTTCTTCGACGACATTGACGTTCGGGTAATAGACGTAACCGTTTTTGTCGGCAGAAGGATGATTGGGTTCGTAGCGCGCCTCGAGGTTCGAGGTGTCTTCGATGATGCCGTTGACCTGAACGCCCTGCCCGGCTTCGCCCTGCTCCTGGAACAACGAACCGCCGCCGGTCTGGCTTTGCTGAAACACGGTGGCAAACACCGGGTGACGTGCGCGGTAGGTCTGATCCATGCTCGAAGACACGGTTTCGGCGTTGGCGATGTTACTGGCGGTGGTGTTCAAACGAGTGGTCTGAGCACTCATGCCGCTGCCGGCAATATTGAAAACGTTGGCTAGAGACATGAATTACTCTCCACGAAGGGCTGCAATCAACCCTTTGAATTTGCTGTTGAGCAGGGTGAAGCTGGCCTGAAAGCCCACCGCGTTTTCCGCGTAGTTGGCGCTTTCGACTTGAGCATCAACGGTGTTCTGATCCAGCGAAGGTGCCGACGGCGTGCGATACAGCAGGCTGCCATCGGTGTTGCCCACGCCATCGGCTTCAATGTGGCGGCTGTTGGTCTTGTTCAGCGAGAAACTGCCGTTCTGGACCTTGTCGCTTTGTGCCGCCAGCACGGTCGAGAACTCCAGATCACGAGCCTTGTAATTCGGCGTGTCCGCGTTGGTGATGTTGTTGGCCAACACCTCCGCACGCTGGGCGCGAAAGCTCAGGGCTTTTTCATGAATGCCTAAGGCTTTGTCGAAGTTGATGCTCATGTCGGGAAACCTTTGCCGGTTGACCAGATTGTCGTAACGGTTTTGCTTGCTAGAGACGTAGCAAACGGCGTGCCAGATCGTGAAACGCCATGTTTCAAGGGCTTGCAGGCCAGGGTGGCAAGGGGGATGCCAGAAAAGCGGCAATGGATTTCCGCTGTAGAGGAGGCAAGCGGCAAGGGAGGTGCCGTAAAGTTGCCAGTGTTGCCTCGGTGGTTCTGTGATTACTTTGTGGGAGGGAGCTTGCTCGCGAAGGCTTTCTGTCTGACGCAAAACATCAGTGGATGCCCCGCCCTCTTCGCAAGCAAGCTTGCTCCCACAGAAGTGTTTTCCCGAAGAACTCCGCGTGGTCAACAAAAAAAAGAGACCCGAAGGTCTCTTTCTCTCAACACCACAGCTTTATTTAGCCTGGTAAATGATCCCCGGGCTGCATTGCACCATCTGGTAATGATCCGGCAAGCCATTGAGCGCCTCGGACGCGCCGAGGAACAAATAGCCGCCCGGCTTGAGGGTGCCGTGAATGCGCAGCAGGATGTCCTTCTTCACTTCGGCCGAGAAGTAAATCAACACGTTGCGGCAGAACACGATGTCGAACTTGCCCAGGCTGGCGTAGCTGTCGAGCAGGTTGAACGCACGAAACTCCACGCGACTCTTGATCGGTGCCTTGACCGCCCAACGCCCTGGCGCTTTCACGTCGAAATAACGCTGCAAGCGATCCGGCGACAAACCACGCCCGATCGCCAGGCTGTCGTACTCACCCGATTTGCAGTTGGTCAGCATCAGGCCCGACAGATCGGTTGCCACGATCTGCACGCCGCTCTTGAGCTGGCTTGGGTTGCTGCGCTCGAACTCATCAATGGTCATCGACAGCGAATAAGGTTCCTGACCCGACGAACACGCCGCCGACCAGATCCGCAGGCGCTGGTTCGGCGCGGCTTTGATCGCTTCCGGCAGCACCTTATTCTTCATGACCTCGAACGGATAGGTATCGCGAAACCACAAGGTTTCGTTAGTCGTCATGGCATCCACCACCTGCTCACGCAAACCACTGCGCGGCTGGGACTGAATGCGCTGGATGAGCTCGCCCAGGGATTTGATCCCCTGCTGCTCCATCAGCTTGTTAAGACGACTGGATACCAAATACTGCTTGTTTTCACCCAAGAGGATGCCACAGGCTTTTTCCAGAAAGACCCGGAACTGCTCGAAATCCAAATTACCCGTAGCCAAAGTGCCGCCTCTCAAAATCATATGAAACCACCAGGAGCGACGCTCCTAGCTGTTGTCTGCCGCCTTGATTCTGTCCACAACCCGAGCCGCGAGGTCATCAGGCCTGAACTTGGCGAGGAAATCATCCGCGCCGACTTTCTTCACCATAGCCTGATTGAACACGCCGGACAGGGAAGTGTGCAAAACGATGTGCAGCTTTTGCATGCGCGGATCGTTGCGAATCTCGGAGGTCAGCGTGTAACCGTCCATTTCCGGCATCTCGATGTCGGAAATCATCATCAAAAATTCTTCTTCCGGCTTCTTGCCGTCAGCCACCAGTTTCTTGAGGTACTCCAGCGCCTGACGTCCGTCATTGAGCGCAACGACTTCGACACCCACTGTCTGCAGACAACGGCTGACCTGCTTGCGCGCCACCGACGAATCGTCAACGGTCAGCACACGAAGGGACACCGCCTTGTGATGCGTTGCCTCATCGATGACACCCACCGAAACCGCTTCAGAGGTCGGTGCGACTTCGGAAAGGATCTTCTCGACGTCGATGATTTCCACCAACTGGTTGTCGACCCGCGTCACTGCCGTCAGGTAGTGGTCACGGCCCGTGCCCTTGGGCGGCGGATGGATCTCCTCCCAGTTCATGTTGACGATGCGCTCGACCGAATGCACCAGAAACCCCTGAACCTTGGTGTTGTATTCAGTAATGATCACGAAGGCATGGTCCAGCGATGTCTGCCCCGGCAAGCCGGTGGCCATCGCCAGATCGAGGATCGGTATCGTGCCGCCGCGAATATTCGCGACGCCGCGCACTATCCGGTTGGATTTGGGCATCACGGTAAGTTTTGGGCATTGCAGCACCTCTTTCACCTTGAAAACGTTGATGCCATACAGTTGCTTGCCGTCGAGACGGAACAACAACAGCTCAAGGCGATTCTGCCCAACCAGCTGCGTGCGCTGGTTCACCGAATCCATTACACCGGCCATGCTCCGACTCCCCATTCCAAAGCAACCGATCACCGTCACACCTGAAACAGGTATGCGGCACGGGCCTTGCTATTTATACGTTATGAACGCAAAAACGACATTTTCCCGACACATGATACTCAGCAAGCTCAGCCTGTTCTGCGCGCTGGCGCTGCTGTGTCTTTCAAGCATGACGGGTTACAGCCGCGCCGACAGTTTCACATTGCCTGAACAACTTATCGGCGTCACGCAGGGGTTTCTTGAATACACAGTTGAAGACTATTTGGCGAAAGGGCAAATCGAGGGCCGTTACGAAATCGAAGTCCGGCAACTCGACCCCCGCATGCGCATGGCGTATTGCGACAAGGAATTGACAGCCAGCCTGGAAAGCCCGCGCCCTGTAGGCCGCATCACCACCCGCGTGCGGTGCGAGGGTTCGTCACCGTGGACCGTGTTTGTACCCGCGCAGGTTCGCCTGTTTCGCGAGGTCGTGACCACGGTTCGCCCGCTCAAGCGTGATGCCATCGTCAGCGAAGATGATGTCGCCCTGCGCGAACGGGATGTAGGCCAGCTGGGCCAAGGCTTCCTTTCTTCGGTCGATCAGGCGGTGGGCCAGAAGATCCTCCGACCAACGGTCATCGATCAGATCATCGCGCCGAGCTTTCTTGAACAGCCACAGATGGTCCGCAAAGGCGACCAGGTGGTGATTACCGCGCGCAGCGGCAGCATTTCCGTGCGGATGCCGGGCGAAGCATTGTCCGGCGGCGCTTTCAACGAGCAAATACGAGTGCGTAACCTGAATTCCAAACGCGTGATCAAAGCCAACATCACCGGCTCCGGCCAAGTAGAGGCGCCGATGTAAACCGACAATCCGCTGGCATCAAACGCTTGTTTTTCCTAGACTGCGAAACAAGTTCCTGAACCTGGGGTCCATGTGCTTTGGCTGTCACGTGGTTTTCATATAAATCAGGGGCTAAAGTTTTCCCGGATCTGGTCGAAACCATGGCAAGCGTCCAAATACCCAGAGGATTTTTATCATGGTCATTGATTTCAACAGGCTTAACAGCTCCACACCGGTAAGCGGAACAACCCGCACCGGCGGCGTTAAAGAAGCAGGCAAGACCGAGTCCTCGGCAGCGACGGGCTCCCTGGAAAAAACTGGAAGCGCAGGCGAATCCGTGAAACTGAGCGGCGAAGCTCAACAACTGAAAGCGATTACCGACAAACTGGGCGACCTGCCAACCGTCAACAGCGCTCGCGTTGCTGAATTGAAACTGGCCATTGCCGACGGCAGCTATCAAGTCGACAGCAACCGCGTTGCCAGCAAGCTGCTTAATTTCGAAGCCCAACGCTAGCCCACTGCTCGCGCTGGAACTTCTGGACGCTTAAAAACCAGAGCATGCGATGCAAGACACTAATTTGCTGCAATTGATCACCGACGACATGGCCCCGGCCCAGCAACTGCTGGAGCTGTTGCAGGCCGAGTCCATCGCTCTGCACGGCCGCAACATGGCTGAGCTGGAGCACATACTGGCGCAGAAACAGGCGCTGGTGATTCTGCTTGAGCAGCATGGCCGCAAACGTAGCCAGATCCTCAGCGGGCTTGGCTTGAGTCCCGACCGCAAAGGTCTGCTGGAACTCGCGAAGAATTCGTCGCTGGGCGAAACCCTGATCAAGTCCGGTGATGACTTGAGCGCATTGATCGTTGAATGCCAGACGCTTAATGAGCAGAATGGCGGCTCGATCAAGATGCAGCAGATGTCTACCGCCCATCAATTACAGATACTGACCGGCGATAGCCCTACGCTGTATGACAGCCGTGGCTCGACTTCGGGTCGAAACAGACCTCGCCCGTTAAGCCAGGCGTAACTTTCTGTATCAAGGCGCTTTGCATGCTGGCAAAATGCCTGCCATCGCGTTGCTGTCGTATTTTGCCTGGAGATGGAAAAAGTGAATGGCTCAAGCGCGGAAGATGCTCCGCAGCCCCCAAAGGTCCTCAATACCCCTTTGGAAATTGCCGCCAACTTGCGGCTGCTTCTAGAAAGTCATGATCCCTTGATCATCACCTTCCATGAGCGCACCCAACGTTTTCAAAGCTACTTGATCGAAGTCGAGCGTGACGGCAATGCCATTGCGCTGGACGAAATGATCCCACGCGACGGCGAAAAATACCTGGCCAATGGCGAGGCCTACCGCGTCGAGGGCTTTCACGACGGCGTCCGCATCGCGTGGGAAAGCACCAGCGAGATGTCCATTGTCGATGAAGACGGCCAGCGCCTGTACCGCGGCGCAATGCCCACCGAAGTCATTTATCACCAACGCCGTAACGCGTTCCGTGCCGCCCTCAAACTTGCCCAGTTGGTGAGCGTCGAGATGGGTGGCGACAAAATCAAATTCCCCCTGGCTGGCAAACTGCTGGACATCTCGGCAACCGGCTGCAAGCTGCGCTTTGAAGGCGATGTGTCAGAGCGCATGCAACTGGGTCAGGTGTACGAGCGCTTCGTCGCCCAACTGCCCTTCGGCACCATGACTGCTCCAGTGGAGCTGCGCTATCTGCACTTCGAAGAAAGAGTCAACACCACCTTCGCCGGCATCCGCTTTCACAACATGAGCGGCTTGGTGCAGCGCCAGGTTGAACGCTTCGTCTATCAACTGCAGCGCGAGGCCCGTCGATTCGATAAAGACGACGACTTCTGACAGCCAGATGATGTAAGAAAGGCGATCACGTAGAAATGCGTGATCGCCTTTTTTGTTGGAGCCAGCCCCCTGTAGGAGCGCGCTTGCCCGCGATCCGATGTTCCAGACACCCATTTCCCGCCTGTGCAGCCACTGATGGTTCTTGTGGGAGTGCCCACGTCGTCCAAACGGCGCGCTGTCGCGCAGCAAACACAGGACCTGTGGGAGCGAGCTTGCTCGCGAAAACCATGTTCCTGCCCACGGAAATGTATCGGGTGTACCGGCCTCTTCGCGAGCAAGCTCGCTTCTACAAAAAATCATTACAATTCAGATAGTTATTTTATGTTTGATGAGAGTGAACTTGCCCGCGAAAGGGCCGCAATTGCCAGAGTTTCTTTAAACCTGCACACCGCCTTCGCGAGCAAGCTCGCTCCCACTGTGCGCTGCTGCACCTCTGGTTCTTGATATAAGCACTCGCTAAGGCGATGATTGCACCCATGCATAAAACTATCGATAAAATATTGGCCGAACTTATGGCGCGGGAGGGCTTGAGCCAGGTCCAGTTGTCGACGCGGGCCAATGTCGGTCAGTCCACGATCTCCCGAATCCTCAAGCCGAACGGCCCGAAAGGCATCAAGGAGCCCACGGACAAGCAAGTCAGGCCCCTCGCTGACTTCTTTGGAATGACCACTGATCAGCTGCGTGGATTTGAGCCTTTTGTGACGGGCGACGGTTCGCCTCGTGCCGAGAAGCTTTCATCAACCACCGATGTGGTCAGGGATATGCTTGCACGCGCCTCCAGGCTGCCGGAAAGCCTGAAGCAGAAAATCCTTGAGGTGGCCGAACAACCTGAAGGGGGAAAGACCAATGTCATCGTGGCCGACTTCTCGCGCCCTGGTAAGGTCGGCGATGAAGTATGGATCGCCCACTACGATATTCGTGGCGCCATGGGCGGCGGCGAGGTCACCCATGACTATCCTGAAATGCTTCAAGACGTTCGCGTCAGCCCTTCCCAACTCAGGTCGATGGGGGTCGAGTTTGCCGAGCACTACCACCTGAAAATGATCACCGGCTGGGGTCAGTCGATGTCCCCCACCATCAAGCATGGCGATCCGTTGCTAGTGAATATCAACATCCGCGAATTCGTGGGCGATGGCATCTACCTGTTCTCTTACCAGGGGTTCGAGTACATCAAACGGCTGCAAAAGAAGGGTAAGGACCAGTACAAAATGCTGTCCGACAACACCCTGCATCCCCCGGAGGACATCTGGGCGGAAGAAACCTACATCCAGGCTAAGGTGCTCCTGGTGTGGAATTCGCAGCTGGTTTAAATCAGCGCATCACCTGTATCGCGGAGCCCGGCCAAGTGCCGGGCTTTTTATCGCCGTCAGAACGGCGCCTCATCCTCTGACACATCGACGGCTTCCGCCTGCCGATCGTCCAACGCGCCGGGCTCCCAACGCACCGTGACCGCGCCATCATCTTCAAATGTCATCTCCAGCTCATCATTGGCTGACAAGACGCCCATCACCTCTTCCCACTCCCTGTCGCCATCCGTATCCAGACGATGAATCGTCACCCAGCGCTGAACCTGCGCCACCGGATGATTGATCATTGACGATACCCGCAACGCCAACCGCTCTACCCCGGACATCTCAACACGTACTGCTGGTTTAGAACTGCTCATGCTTGCTCCTGATAGCTGTATATCCATCCAGTCACGAAGAATATCGGAGGTCGTAGGAAAAGTTAACCCTTGATCGCGGGAAGACTGCGTTATGCACCGACGAAAAATAAATGCACCAATGCATTGACAGCTAGGTTGCACTGATGCATATTTGATCCATCGCAGCGACACACATCGCCGCAACACACGACTGGTGAAGCCGCCAGATAGTCCGGGATCAACGACAGTGATCCCCCAGCCCCGACAAGGGACCGACTGGAATCCAACAGTATTCAAAACATATAAATCCAGCCGTCGACGCCATTGGCGGGCAGCTGAGGACAAACAGACATTTCGCTGACGCAGCCTGCAACAGGCTGACCTGACGCCAATCACACAAGGCAGATGCAGATGTTGAAAGATTGCAGATGTGGACAGTGCAAAAGATTACTTGCCCGAGTGGGCGAGTACACCGAACTCCAGATCAAATGCTCCCGATGCGGGACGTTGAATCATGTGAGGGCCACGAGCCCCGAGTTATCGCCTTTGAGCGAAAAATCAATCCCGGCCATGTCGGCCGCGAATGTTCCCTCAGTTCAGGAGATTCACCATGATTCGTAAAAACATTGCTGTCAGCGCGGCACTTCTCGCCATTTCCCTGGGCGCGGCGCAGTCGGTCTCCGCAGCAAATCAGCTAAAAAACGGCAGCTTTGAGTTGCCTGGTTGCGCATCTAGTTGCGTTTTGAACACTCCGGCTCAAGCGAACGCCATCACTGGCTGGACAACATTCTTGTCCGGCGCTGAATATTTCAATATGCCTCAGCAAATTTCTGGTTCCTCCGCAGCTGACGGAGTCAATATCGTCGACCTGGCTAATAATATTTATAGAAACGGTGGTGGCCTTCAGCAGAATTTCGCGACGACGGTCGGCGCGCGCTACCACCTGACGTTCAGCGCCGGGAATTCGAAATACGCTGGTCGTTTAGGCACTGGCATCATTCAGGTCAAAGTCGCCGGCCAGACCACCTCGTTCGAGACTCCAGTCGCGACCAGCTCAACCGTTGTTTGGAGCACCGTAACCTATGATTTCACCGCCAAGTCTGACCAGACGACCCTTTCCTTTTGGAATGAGCAAGATCCATACAAATACTTTGCGTTCATAGACAAGGTAAGCGTTGATCCCTTGTAAGTCCCAAATAACGTTATTTTGTCGTTCTCCTTCAGGGGCATGCCGACCTGCTGCCGGGAGATTCTTTCGGGAAAAAACTGGGCAGGATGTGAAACGGTGATGTTCTAAAAAATAAACGCTTGCAGCCACGATCATTAAAAATGATGCCTTTGCTGATGAGGTTCTGAAGTTGGTTTACAACGGTAGGTGCTGGTGAGAAGCGTCGCGCTCATCAAATTTACCGGCACGGGCCATGGACAGCCTGAGAGTAACTCTGGCAGGGGGCCTAGATCCCAAATAGATCGCCTTTGAGCGACATGACTGCGAAATATCTTTGCGGTTAGGCATTACATCGTCCACTGAGCAGTGGCCCCCTTTTTTCTCTTCGCTGACACCCCCCTTTATTTCTGGAGCACCCAATGGAACCAGCGACTACCGCCGCAGGCGCACTGTTGGTGAAATACGGCGTCGCAACCGCTGGATTCGCCGGGGCAATTCTTTCCCTTACCTTTCTTCGAGGCCTGACACGCAAGCAGGCAACTGCCGCAGTGCTGACGGGCTTTTTGTCTGCGCTGTTTACGACCTCACTGGTGGTGCAGTATTTCAAACTGCCGACGGATACCGATTCACAAAACGGAGTGGCCTTTCTGATCGGCCTGTTGGCGATGAACATCATCCCAGCGCTGAAAGCGATTGCAGCTTCGATCAGTTCGGTTCGGGGTTCTTAAATAATCGTCTGATTGGAGATGATTGTCCGTAGGGGCGGCTTCAGCCGCGAGCGGTAGTGCTGGAGACGAAGATCCAGTGCATAGACCAACATCTTCGCGGCTAAAGCCGCTCCTACGGGGTCCGTGCTTGCTTCGCGACAGCGCGGCGTCGAAGACGGGGCGCGCGCCCCCCACACAGCCCGCCATCGCGCGGGCTTCTTTTTGCCTGGAGAAACACATGTCGGCTACAGAAAACGACCGCGAAATATTAGCCCGCACAGTGTGGGGCGAGGCGCGTGGCGAAGGTTTGGAGGGCCAGATCGCCGTCGCCTGGTCCATCCGCAATCGTGTGGAGATGGATCTGCACAATGATGGCAAGCCCGACTGGTGGGGCGAGGGTTATGCCGACGTCTGCCAGAAAGCTTGGCAATTCAGCTGCTGGAACAGGAATGACCCGAACTACCCGTTTGTCAGCGGCGCGAAGCCGATACCCTGTCGCGAGTACGCCCATGCCTGTCTCACTGCCGACCAAGTGATCGACAGCCAACACCCGGACCCTACAAGCGGCGCCACTCACTATTACGCGACGACTATGTCAAAGGCACCCGCCTGGGCGGCGCAGGCCCGGCAGACACTGGTGCTAGGGCATCACGTGTTCTTCCGGGACGTGCCATGAACGTCCTTTGTGGGCGGATCGGTGTCGCGCTGATCTTATTCGTCTCGGCACTCGGCCTCCTGTACGCCGCTTATAGCCACGGCGTTAAGGTCACAGATGCCAAATGGAACGCCAAATGGGCAGACCAGCAAGTTGTTCAGGCCAGAAACGCTGCCGCCGCGGCACAACTCAATCGTGATGAAGAACAACGCCGCCAGAGCGCGGCCAACAAGGTGGGAAGTGATGCGCGTGCCCAGATCAAGATGTCGACGGATACCGGGACTACTGCTGACGCTGCTGGTGACCGGGTGCGCAACCAGGCAGGAAAACTGGCTGCAGGAACACGTTGCGGCCCCTATGATACCGACGCTGCCGAGCGAGGCCAGGCAGCCACCCGCGCCGCCATGGTGCTCTCCGACCTGTTCCAGCGGGCTGATAAACGAGCGGGAGAACTGGCAAAAGCTTATGACGCAGCCCGAATAGCGGGTCAGGCATGTGAGGGCGCTTATGATTCGCTGCGGATTAACGCAGCGGGTTAAGTTTCCACCAATGCCAGGCGCTGCGCGGCCTTTTTTCAGGCCAAAATCTGCAGGAAAGACCTACTCCGACACAGCGCCGTCGCGAAGCAAACGATGGATTGTGGGAGCGAGCTTGCTCGCGATGAGGTCGGAAAGGCCAGGTATCTATTTATTCCTGAACATCGCTTTCGCGGGCAAGGTGGAGCGCCACCCCGGTCGTCCCACAAGGAGATCGTGCGGTACCTACGGCCGGTTGATCTCTTCATCTTCCACAGGCTTATCCACAACAACATCTTCAGGCTCCGGCTCTGGCTCTGGCTCTGGCTCCGGCTCAACCACAGGCTCGACCGCTGTCTGCATCTGGTCCTGAACCACCTGCTCATCCACACGAGGGTCAAGGGCAACCACCAGTGGCGAGCTGGACATGCTGTCCGGCATGGCGATGTGATGCAGCGGCGCGTCGTCGACCTGGTGAAGGTGGGTAACGGCTTTCGGACGAATCAGCAGCACCAGAATAAATGCAGTGAAACTGACAAACACGTAGAGCATGTTGCTGCCCAGCATTTGCATCAGCGCACCCGCTGCCAGCGGGCCGATGCTGGCGCCGATGCCGAAGGTCATCAGCAGCATGGCCGTCAATGATACGCGACGCTCGGCCTCGACGTGGTCATTGGCGAACGCCACGGCCAGCGGATACAGGCTGAACTGCAGCATTGACGCCAGGAAGCCCACCACGAACAGCGCCTCAAGCGGCATGTTCGGCAGCACGGCAAGGGGCAACGCCGCTACCGCCAACATCCCGGCGAAAGCGCGCATCAGCTTGGCGCGGTCATAACGGTCGGACAGCAGACCCAGCGGCCACTGCACCAACAGGCCGGCCAGAATGCAGCACCCCATGAACATACCGACATGCTCGGTGGATAAGCCCTGCTGCGCTGCATATAACGGTGCAAGGCCATAAAACGAGCCGATCATCAGCCCGGCCCCAAGGATGGTGGTCAACGATTGCGGCACCCGGCTGATGAAGAATCGCGGCTCCAAAGGTGCTGGATGCAACGGCGCAGGGTGGATGCTGCGGGTCATGGCCACCGGCACCAGACACAGGGCAAAGCACAGCGCGACCAGCATCAGCAGTTCCGGCCCCAACCCTGGATGAATCACCAGAATCAACTGCCCCAGCACCAGCCCCAGGTATGAAGCAATCATGTACCCGCTGAACACCATGCCGCGCTGCTTTGCCGCCGCCTGCTCGTTGAGCCAGCTTTCGATGACCATGTACTGACACATCATCCCAAGGCCGACGATCATCCGCAGAATCAGCCAGGCCGGTAGCCAGTCGATCAGCCCCAGCCCCAGCACTGCCGCGCCGACCACCCCGGCGCACGTCGCATAGGCGCGGATGTGCCCGACCCTCGCGATCAACCGGTGGCCCACCTTGCCACCCAGCACCAGGCCGAAGTAGTTGGCCGCCATCAAACCACCGATCCAAAGGCCATCGACATTGTCGGCCGACAATCGCAACGCAAGGTAGGTGGTCAAAAGACCCGAGCCGATCAACATCATCAGCGAGGCAAAATACAGCCCCCGAAAAGACTTCCAGATTTGGCGCATCGGCTTTCCAAAAATAGGCAGCTACCGACACCGATAGCTACCAAACAGCGTTTTTAAGCCTGGGCAGCGAGAACGCGTCGCTCCCAGGGGGTGATTTCATCAAGAAAGCTGGTCAATTCCATACTCTTCGATGCGATGTAGCCTTCGATGAACTCATTGCCAAACAGTTCCTTGGCCACCGAACTGCGTTTCAGACGTTCCAGAGCGGCATGCAAGGTACATGGCAGTGACAAATGGTCAGGCACTTCGATCTCGCCTTGGAGCGGATCCGTCGGTTCAAGCTCGCGATCCATGCCATAAAGGCCCGCTGCCAGGCTGGCGGCAATGGCCAGGTAAGGATTGGCGTCGGCCCCCGGCAGCCTATTTTCCACACGCCGCGCCGTCGGTGCACTGGCAGGTATGCGCAAGCCTGCGGCGCGATTATCGTGAGACCAGCAGGCATTGTTCGGTGAAGCAAACGGATGACACAGCCGCTGGTAGGAATTCACATTCGGCGCGAACAACGCCGTGAAATCAGCCATACACGCCTGCTGCCCGGCAATGAACTGCCTGAACGCAGCGGTTGGCTGCCCTGCTTCGTCGCTGAACACATTGATGCCGGTCGCGGCATCCACCACGCTCTGGTGAATATGCATGGAGCTGCCGGCCGTATGCGCCAGGGGCTTGGCCATGCACACCACGATCAGGCCATGTTTGAGCGCCACTTCCTTGAGCAGGTGTTTGAACAGGAAGGTCTGGTCGGCCAGCAGCAAAGGGTCGCCGTGCCACAGGTTGATTTCAAACTGGCTGACGCCCATTTCGTGCATGAACGTATCGCGCGGCAAACCCAGCGCCGCCATGCAGGCATAGACCTCGCTGAAAAACGGCCGCAGGCCATTGTTGGAACTGATGCTGAAGGCCGAATGGCCATCCTCGCGTCGACCATCCAGGCCCTTTGGCGGCTGGAAGGCCTGAGCAGGGTCGGGATTGGGCGCGAACACGAAAAACTCAAGCTCGGTCGCAACGACCGGGCTAAGCCCGCGCTCGGCATAGCGAGCAATGACGCGCTTGAGCTGGCCTCGGGTAGACAGGCTGCAACTGCCACCGCCCAACTCGTCGACATCACAAATCGCCAACGCGCGCGGCTCTTCGCTCCACGGCAAACGATGAATCTGCTGCGGATCAGGGATCATCGCCACGTCCCCATCGTCGCTGCCATAGAAGCGCGACGGCGGATAGCCGCCCATGATGCATTGCAACAACACGCCCCGCGCCATCTGCAGCCGCCGCCCTTCCAGAAAACCCTGCGCGGTCATCACCTTGCCACGGGGTACGCCGTTCAGGTCTGGCGTGACGCATTCGATCTCATCTATACCCGCCAGCTGTTGCGCAAGCGCGGCTTTGTCGCCATTCATCATCAAGTCCTTGATTGTCAGGTCGCCGAGGGGTGAGCTGGACAATACGCATCCCGAATACAGAATTTCAAGCTTCGCTAAAGGAAATGTCCGCCCAGACTGGCGTCTCATTTGTTGCTCCCTAGTGAAGTTCACGCGTCCAATCAACCATACTGTCGATGGACTCATCCAGGGAGGTCCAGACATCAAGCCCCAATGCTCTGGCTTTCTGGATGTCCGGGACATAGTAAGAGGCCTGAGACCCGCCTTGCTCGACAGTCGGCATGATAATCGGCTTTTGCGGCGCCACCCGGGCTACGACCCGACGTGCCAACTCAGCGATGCTCAGGCCCTGATCTGAGCCTACGTTGTAAGCCTGGCCACTCTGCCCTCTGAGCAATAACATCAGTAACCAGACAGCCAGGTCGGCACCGTGCAAATAACTGCGTACTGCCCGGCCCGTTGACTGCATGACCAGCGACTCGTTGTTCAGCGCATCCCTGATGAAGTTGCCGATTGCAAAGTGGGAATTCATCGTAAGGCCCGGACCGGAAAAGGCAAAGCAACGGGTAAGAATCACTTCAAGTCCGTGTCGGTCCGCGTACAGCGCCGCCAACGTCTCTTGAGCACGCTTTGCCTCGGCGTAGCCGCTGCTCGCTAAAAGGCTGTTGCATGAGCAATTACTGGTTTCCAATACCGGCTGCGAAGGACTGATCACTCCGTATTGCGCACCCGTACCCGTGAATAAAACACGTTTTGCTCCAGTGACAAGGGCCAGATCCAGCACATTGCGCGCGCCACCCAGAATTGTGTCAAAGATAGTGATCGGATCACCTTGAGCGCCTGGCAGTGTGTCCGTGGCTGCATGAATAATCAGATCGACCGGCCGCCCCAAGGGTACTTGGGGTAATGCCATGACGTCCGCCTGCATCCATCTGATCCAACCGCAACGACGGTACTCAGGCAACTCGTCAAGAAAGCGCTCCGGTGACCTGGAGACCGCTGTAACCTCGATCTCTGCTCCCCCTCTATTGAGCAGGGCAATTAGCGCAAGCAACCACTTGCCGAAAAAACCGGTACTTCCGGTAATCAGCAAATGTTTCCCTTGAAGACCCTGAAGGCTACCGAGATGGCCGATCACCCTCTGAAGATCCTTGAGTACCGTTTGAGAATCCAGTGTTACTTTCACGTCATACCTCTGCCAGCATTCGCGGGCGTCTTGTTAGTGCGATTCACGGCAATGACTCACTAGCACCTGCGGATCTGCATCCGCACCGCACAAAAATCAGCCCAGACTAGCTGGGCAACCAGATGTCTCGCCAAACATCGAGAGCGGGTCCATCAAGCATCCAGTCACTGCGAACACGCTGCTGCAGTGCATCGCCCATCTTCTGAGCCTCATGAAGATCATTGGTATGGGCGCGCACAGCGTCCATCCAGGTGTTAATACCGTCATGGACGAGGGTGACCGGAAGGTCTCCGCGGTGCGCTTGCAGGTCACTGGCGATAACCGGAATGCCCAGATAACCAAACTCAAGCAAGCGCTCATTGCTTCGGCATCGATTCAACAACGTGTTTTGCAAAGGCACCAGCGCAAGATCCAGGTTCAGTGAAGCAAGCCGTGCCGGATAGCCTTCGTCAACATCTGTGCAAACCTGATGCATAAAGGGGCGAAGATGAGGCGGGCAACTGCCGATGAATACCCAGTCCACTTCATTGGCCAGCGTTATTACAACGTCAGCCAGCAGTTCACTGTCGCTCGGCAGGGTCCCACGGGCCGAAAGACCGATCCGTGGTTTGCTGCAAGCCTGACGTTTACTGATTAGCCCAGCCCAGCTGCCTGGATCCAGTCGTGTCTGCAGGACTCGTATATCGGAGTTGAAGTCCTCGAACACCTGAGCCAGTACTTCGGACGAAACCACGACCCGGTCCATGAAACCCATACTCTTTTTTAAAGCATCGAGTATCTGTGGACCATAGTTTGCACTGTTGAAACCGGGCATCGGTGTATCGGGGAGATATCGATCCAGCTCATAGACCCTGAAGGCTTTGGAAAAGGTTTTCATGCGGCGCATTGACTCAATATGAGCCTCATCGACATACCGTTGCACCAGGACAACATCGGGAGCAAAACGCTCAAGCTCTACTACCGACATCATTTGGTTGAGAACAATACCGTCAATCTGCCCTTCCACAAGCAGCCTGTTAAACGGCTGAATGACCCTCGATTGACCGTCTACCGCTTTTTTTGTCACATGGACCAATATTTTCGGCGGGGACTTCACGCCTATCAAGTTCGGCAACTGCCACGCAGTGCGAGCCAGCTTAAAAGCACTGTCCGGCGCCAGGGAAAGATTGGAGTTATACGCCGGGTCATGCGCAAGTACTGGCAGCCAGCGTTCATACATCAGGTCTTCTTGAACGGCGGAGCAAGGCAGGGACTGTGCATCGCTGATGAACAGGCAGGCCCTAGGTGCCCATACGTTGAGGTAACCTTCTCGAGAAACTTTCAGGCATAAGTCAACTCCCTCCCAAGGGAGCAAGGTCTCATCGAAACCATCCATCGCAATAAAGAGTTCTCGACTGACTATCAGACAAGAATCACTAAGGGCGGAGCAATTCTGGTCTACCGCCAAACGATGCCTATAACCCGGCTCAGCGAGCGCGCGCTGGAATCCTTCACCCACCACGCCCCCCAGGCCTAATACCAGGCCAGCTTGGCGAAGTTGTCCATCACCGCCGATCAGCCTGGCACCTACGCAACCGACCTCGGGGCGCATCACATGGTTAAGCAACTGCTGCAGCCAATCCTTATCGGTGACCGCTGTGCAAGCATCAAGAAACAGCAAGTAGCTGCCGTGGGCTTGCATCGCCGCGTGATTACGAATCACCGCCAATGACTCATCACCAGCAAAACGCAAAACACGTAATTGAGCGGCACCTAATTGATCAATACCGTTAAGCCATTCACGGGTCAGGTGATCCTGATTACCACGGTCCAGCAGCAAGATTTCGTAACGATCGTATTGAGTAGCTTCCAACAGACGGTCAATACAGCGTTGCGCATGAAGGATCAGACCATCCACTACGATCAGAATACTGACCAGCGGCGTCTCCGAGTGGCCATAGTCAAGCTGGTAACACCCGGGTTCAGCTGCGTTAACCAGAGCATTGGCATACCCACGCTGATGCAGGTGCTGCTCAATGACGATTCGCTCCTGAGGTATATCTTGAGGGGGCACGTGATCAATGATGAGTAACGGCTCACTGATATGGCCAAGCCCCTCCAAACCGAACGATTCAATCAGCTTCAGAATGAAGTGGAATTCAAATGCATTCGCATGATCAGTTGCGAAGCCCCCTGCTCCTTGCCAGCTATCACGGCGCAGGAGCCAGTGTCGCGCAAACCCCGCAGGAAGACTGAGCAAAAGGTCCAGATTGAGATCAGGTCGAAGTGATAACTCCAAGCTGTCATGCCCAAAACGAACAATCTCATCCGCGAAAACCGCATGGTAATCACTCATTTTTGCCAGCTTCAATGACGTCATTAACATGCCTGAAGGTATGAACTCTTCCCCGGCACGCATGACGAGCACCCACTCGCAATCACTTTCCAATATCGCCTGGTTAATGGCATCAATGTGATTTTCTGCACGGCACTGGACTACGTTTACTGCCGCCGGTACGGCAGCAGAATCAGATACAACCATGGGAACGATCGAAACGGCGCCACCCTCACAGGCTGCAATACTGTCAAGAGTTCGCGCCAGTAGGTCTTTATGACTCTGCATATCTACAACAACTACGCCGATGGTTGGGACATAGCGATGAACAACAGTAGCCAGCGCTTGCAACGTCAACGCCATCTGATTACGCATATCGAGTCGTTTGGCGATGCCCAGTTCCAGCTTGGCAGCACGGGTTCTGGCGGCGGCACGTTGCGTCGTCTCGATGAACAAATCCAGTGCTGTCCAGAAGGCGACCTCCTGTTTTTCCATGCTCTGCTTCACCAAGGGTAAAGTTTCACGAGCCCGCTCAATCTCTTGGGGAGAACTGCCCCACGCAACTCCGTAATTCCCGGTTTCGGCTGCCGAGAAATTTAATGGAGCCCCTTCACCCGGAATAACAACACCGATACATCCACAGAGCGCTGCCTCGGCCGACAGTGCAGTCGTTGCCGATGAGTAAAAAAACTCACACGTCTGAAAAATCTCGACCAAGCGCTCCCAAGTGGCGGGATAACTGGCGGTGATCTCGACCGCATCAGGCGGCAAGGTACTTTTATCAAGGCCGGTACCCGAGCGTCCTTGGTAATAGCACACTTTGCCAGCGATTCGCTTACCAGGATCATCGGGCAATTTGAAAACACCCAGGTCGACAGGCTGAAGAAACATTATATGTTCTTCAGGCATGCCGGGCATTAGCAGCCCTTTTGAGAAAGAGAACATGATGTCCTCTTCACCATAATCCTTGCCGCCGATGAGAAAGCCAGGAGTATTGAGTATATAACGCGCTACAACATCGCCACCTAACGGATTACCACTGACGACCTCGGGATAAACAACGATCGGCTCCAACCCCTGTATTTTATGTAAACTTATGACCTCTTGGGTAAACCGCGGAGTCGTCAGTTCCGGGTTAAGGACACCGGTACCTATATAAGCCTCGTATCCCGCCCGATTCAATGCATCGCACAGCATGTGCATGACCCTGATGCCCGCAGAATTTCGTCGGTAATCCGGAGCAACTACATAATAAGGATTTGGCCGAGGAGCATATAACGAAAGAATCATGGGCATACTCGATGCATTGAAAATCAACATAAAATTAATAGGGGTGGGGGTCAACAACCACTTCAACCCCCCACTTTCATCAGTAGAAGTACAGCGTGATATCGTGAAGAATATCGGCGTAGTGCCGGATGGCGACCCGATAATCCGGTCGAATGGCAGTGACTGTATCTATCAACTTCCAGAAATCATCCGCACGATGATAAGCACATACGGCAAGCACCGGTTTTTCACGCTGGATGACGACCGTCGCACCACGTAGCGCCCGCGCTTCCATGCCCTCAATGTCGAGTTTGAACAAGCCGACCTTGCCGGGGACCAGCTGTGCCAGTGGCACACCCTGAATATAAGAAGTGATGTTGTCGGGAATTGGCCCGGTCACTTCACCGGCAAGGTTGCACGACAGCACGGGATCGTACTCGAAACGGCTGTAATCGCTGTCCAGGCCCATGTTGAACAACAATACGTTGGGTCGATCAGAAAAACGCTTTAAGGCTGCGTAATACGGTGCCATCTCTGGCTCGAACAAATAAGCGCGCTCTACCGGACCGAAATGACGCTCCAGTGACGCCAGAGTGTCACCGTTGAATGCGCCGGCATCAACAAAGTGACGTGCCTGCTCGGCACTGACAAACGCCTTGTCGAAATACTCCTCGGAGAACGGTGATTTATGAACCTCAGCGGGAGTGATGGACAGCGACATCCGCATATCGATCAAGCCGTTGAATGCCACCCTGGAATGTTCGTCGTCCAACCGCAAGAAGGCCGACACATACCGCAAAGGTCCATCCAGAGCGTCCTTCGCCAAGTTGGCAAAAGTTGCCTCGGGACCATGCGCAGAATCGGTCGCATAGATGAACTCATGGAAGTTGACCACGCGACGGCAAAGCGCATTGATCTGTCCAATGATGTCGTTGCTATACCGACCACTGGCAACTACCACCACCGCGTCAGACAGGTCACTGGACTCAGGATGAAACACCTCGACACCGTCCAGGTGCTTACCGGTCTTTGTCGCATCGTTGTCCAGCAGACCAAGCACGGCGATACCCACCCGGCGCGCATCGTTGACCACTGACTGCCCGATCCGGTGTGCACCAAATACATAAATGCCGTTGCTCATCGAAGCCAGCAAATCACGCTTGTGCTCAGCCAAACGGGCCGCAGCGTCGCCCTCCTCCAACAGCCGGTGCAGCGCCGGGAACTCTGGTAGACGTGCGAGCACGGCCAAATCTTCAGGCCTGCGCAGTAAAACTGCATCGACCGCTTCTTCCAAAGGTGCCTGACTCAGGCGCACGGGAACGCAAACCCCCGAAGACAGTACCAACGTATCAGTGCGGCCGGCCACCAACTCGCTCATCGATTGCAATTCAATAGTCATCAGATTCTCCAGCGTGAAGGTTACGCATCACCACGTGCTGCGCCCACCATCCACAATAAGGTTGGCACCATTCATATAACTTGATGCGTCCGAACAAAGGAACGCCAGCGCACCGGGACATACAGCCCAAGTGTACAAAGCGCCGTCTCCAAGCCCACTAAAAACAGCGAAACATATTCAAAACTGAATTTATGTGCTAAATCGTCAACTCTACTCCGCGACAGCATACAAGATCACTTCAAAAGTGTTTCTCGCATGGCTACGTAAATGGAACCGATAGCCCAATTGGTAGCTCTCAATTTGCTCGAAAATACTCCAGAGGTGTTCTGCCCGATGATAGACAGCAATTGCAAGACTAGGTCGATACTGGCGTAATATTTTCTCGGCACCGGCCAATGCAGCGGGCTCCTCACCTTCGATATCCATCTTTATAAGGGTCGGTGCAAACTTAGGCAAAGCGTCATCAAGTCTTATACATGTGACCAGCTCCCCACCTGACTCGACGAGATGCCCGCCTGTGCCTGAGCTACCGTCAAAGCCTACCTGCCGGTTTCCATCAGAAACGCCACAGGGAAAATTTACTGCAATCAAATCATTCAGATTTTTGACCAGTACCTGATAGTTCTCGAGGTTCGGTTCAAAAGTAGCGACGGCTTCAAACTGCAGGCCACCAGCACGCATCTCCTGAATCGTGTCACCGGTATAAGCACCGCAGTCGATAATACGCAGTGGCATTGGCCACGCGGCTAGATCATCAGGAAAATACTGTTTTGGTGTAGGCTCAGGCAGGTTTCGGTCATTTCCAGTAACTCTGAACTCGACAATCCCATCTAGCAGCGTACGACTGGCTTCGTCTGCAAGATGCTCACGAAAACGAGCAATTCTGTCGCTATTAGATTCAACTATGCGAGGGTCAACAAGCCAGAAACGAAAAGGTTGGTCGTCGGGGTAGTGCCGAACGAACTCAGACAGACTAATGACCCGCCCATAGCCTAGCTGATGAAGTTGTTCGACCACTTCACCTACATCGACGTTATTGTTAAACAGCCCAATCACGACCCAAGTCGATCCGGGGTTATGACTGGCGGCCCAATCCGCTGCCGTTGAAACAGTAGCGCCAACGACATTACCAAATGAGGTGTTCCGATCAAGAAACCCGTCTACTCTGTGCCCTTTGGCGGTCAGATACTCATGAACTTGTCGACCAGCCGACCCTGCACCGTAAACCAGTAAATGTTCGCAATTTTGATCGTCAAACATAACGTTGCTCCGAAACAGCCATCTGCGCGTGAAATTCATCACGCGGCAAGAACGGATACAGGTCTTCCAATGCACCGGTCTCGGGCTTGCCTTGCTCGTTGATACGCGTCATGACTCGCGGTACGCGTGCCTCCTCGATCTGTACGACGACCTCGCAGATCACCGGGCCACTGCGCTGTAGCACATCCTGCAATTTGTCATCCATGCCTTGATGCGAATCAATGCGCGCAAAACCTACACCATAAGCCGCAGCCAGTTTCTCCAGGTCAGGCAGTCGCAGGCCGCTGGTAGCGTCGGCACCCACAAGCAACTTGAAGTGCGCGTTCTGCGAGGTACGAATTGAGGCATAGCCCTGGTTGTTGATCACGAAGCATTTGATCGGCAGGTTGTTGGCCGCCAGGGTGGCGAACTCCTGAACGTTCATCTGCAAGCCACCGTCGCCTTCCACACAGATCGTCTGCTTACGGCCCGATGCCAGGCAGGCACCGATGGCCGATGGAATACCAAAGCCCATAGAACCGGTTCCCCGGTTATGGAAACAACGCTGATCTTTTTTCAGGCGTAGGTTGAGCAAGAACAGCTCGGAAGCAAAGCCGGAGCTGCCCGGAGCAATCACGTCACCTTCGTTGAGCAGCTCTGAAACGCGGTCGGAGAAGTGATACATGCTCACGCCCTGGCTGTCATCGGCATGCTCGGGCTGCAGCAGTGGATAGCGCTGGCGCCAGTCGGCAATCTGGGCCAGCCATGCCGAGTATTTCGGCAGCGCATTTGCGGCAACACCGGCCACCAACGCCTCGATGAAGGGTTTGACGTCGGCCACCACTGGCACTTCGATAGCCATCTGGAGCTTGGCGATTTCCGCTGCGTCGATGTCCACTACGACTTTTTTCGCGTGGGGGGCGAAATGGCCGTGATTGTACGCGGTCAGCGCCATGTCCAGGCGCGAACCCAGAACGATCAGCAAGTCACAGTTCTGCAGCGTGAAGTTAGCCCAGCGTGGCGCGATCGAGCCGGGACGGCCGCCGTACAGCGGGTGATCATCTTCGATCACGTCCATGGCCAGCCACGTCGGCATGATCGGTACGCCCGCACTTTCAACCAATGTATTGAATGCGTCGATCGCGCCCGCCATACGAATACCGCTACCGGCAATGATGCCTGGCCGTTTCGCGGTTTTGAGCAGTTCCAGCGTGCGAGCGACTGCTGCGCTGACATCCGGCGCCGCCACAGGCGCTGGCAGTTTCGCCCGGCGTAGGGTCTGTGGATCAATCTGGGCCGCCTGCACATCCAGAGGTACGTCGAGCCAGACAGGCCCGCGACGGCCATTGAAAGCCGCGTACTCCAGTTCATCGAACACTTCTGCGACCGCTTCGGGGTCGGTAAGGGTCACTGCGCGCTTGGTGATCGACGACACGATGGAAACGATATCGGCTTCCTGGACGCCCAGCATGCGTAAGCCCGTACCCGCTTTCAGATCCGCGGTTTTGACCTGACCGGAAATGAAGAACACTGGCGTGGAATCCAGCCACGCACCCAAGGTTGCCGTAACAGCATTGGTCGCA
This sequence comes from Pseudomonas viridiflava, assembly GCF_900601905.1. Lineage (GTDB taxonomy): Bacteria > Pseudomonadota > Gammaproteobacteria > Pseudomonadales > Pseudomonadaceae > Aquipseudomonas. The sequence continues at coordinate 340,598 of NZ_UWFA01000449.1, read as the reverse complement.
CCCGGTCCGCAGGTCGTCATGCAGGCGCTCGGACCACCGGACAATTTGCCTGCCGACTCAGCAGCAACACCGCAAGCCTGTTCATGAAGGCAGAGAATCGGTTCCAGATCAGGATGGCGCCCCAGGGCGTCATTCAAATGCATGGCCCCGCCACCTGGCAGGAAGAACACCTGCTTGATACCCAGCTCCGCCAGCCGATTCATGATGTAGTCAGCTACACGTATCTTGTTGCCCATTGTTGAAACTCCATGTCGTTCGCGGAGCGCTAGGCTCAATTCAATTCGTTGAGAAATTCGAGCGCCGACCAGAAACCGGCACCGTGATCCTTGTGGCCCTGCCAGACCTCAGGGATGAAACTGACATTCGGGTATTGCTTGAGCTGCGCCCATGTCGCCGGCCAGTCCACATCACCGGTGCCCATGATCACGCCTTCGCCATTGGCGCCCTTGGCGTCGGCCACATGCAGGTGCGCGGAGTACGGCAGCAGCAGTTCCAGCGCGGCCTGGAAGTCCAGCTCAAAGTGGAAGCAGGTCATCTGCAGGTGCGAGAGGTCCAGGCACAGACGCATGTCCAGGCGCTTGGCCTGTTCGGCCAACTCGTCGGGCATCATGAAAATGTTCTGGTGGCGCTGGCCCCCGAAGTGCCACGGGAACGGTGCCATGTTTTGCGGAATCAGCTCGGTACGCCCGAAATCGATCTGCGCGCAAGACTCGCGGAAGCGCTCGTACAGTTCGCTGCGCTGGCTGAACGGTAGCGGTTCGTCGGCGGAGAAGCCGCCAATGTTGGCAACTATCAACAGCGAATCGGCTTTCGGGAAGAACTCAGCCATCTGCAAGGTCGCGTCGACAACACGTTGCAGATTGGCAATAGAGCGCTGGCGGTACTCAGGATCATCGGAGACCAGATCCAGCAGCTCGCTGTTCTCGAACAGCTCCGGGGCATGCACCACCAGACGCGAACACTCGACGGTGCGCAGGAAGGGCTGTGGCGCGACGCTCAGGTCGCGGTACGACAAGTGAAATTCGAACAGGTCCGGTTTGATCCACGCGTTGTATTGCAGGAAGTCGTGATAACGCACCGGCACGCCCCAGAGGATCGGCATGTCGTACTCGCGCCGCACTTCCTGTTGCTCGCTCAGGTCGCTGTCGAACAGGAAATCGCCCTGTTCGAGGGTGCGGCCGGCCGGTTTGCCCAGCAAATCGCTCAGACGGTAAGGCGCCAGGCCCTGACCGGGGCTGGCGACGCGCAACATGCTTTGCTCGAAGACTTCGCCCTTGGCAATGGATCGGGCGGCGATCACGCTCTTGCCGAGGTTTTCTCGATTGAGCAGTTCACCCTGACTGGCGTGACGACCAGGCCCGGCCCATGGCAAAGCCTTCTGGACCTGACGAATACCGTCCACAAGTTGGCGGAATTCCAGCGGCTCAAGGCTGGCCAGATGGTCCGGCCCTTCCATGCCCCGGTCCAGGGTGATATGCCGCTCGACAAGCTTGGCGCCCAGGGCAACGGCGGCGATGGTGATCGCCGTGCCGCGCTCGTGCCCCGAATAACCGATCAAGCCATGCAATTCTTTGAGGCGGGCAATGTAGCCCAGCTGAATATCACTCTCCGGCGCCGGGTAGGTGCTGTTGCAGTGCAGCAACGCGAACGGTACGCCCAGGCCTTTGAGCTGTTCGATGGTACGAATGATTTCGTGCTCGTGGGACATGCCCGTCGAGAGAATCAGCGGTTTGCCCAGCGACGCAGCCTTGGCGATCAGGTACGGGTTGCAAAGGTCTGCAGAAGCGATCTTGAACGCAGGCACGTCGAAGCCGGCCAGCACATCCACACTGGGCTCGTCCCACGGCGTGCAGATGTAACTGATGCCCTGTTGCTTGCAGTAGTCGCGAATCTGCCGATGCTCATCGACGGTCAGTTCGACCTTGTCGAGCAAGTCCTGAATGTATTCAACGCCCAGGTCTTCGGCACGTGAGCCATCGGCTTTGGTGCGATACAGCGCTTCTCGGTTGCGCAATTGAAACTTCACGCAATCGGCGCCGGACTCAATGGACGCGTCAACCAATTGCTTGGCCAGCGTGACAGAACCGTTGTGATTGTTGCCCACCTCAGCGATGACGTAGACGTGGTCGCCACCGATGACAGCGCCATCAATGGTAAAAACTTGCTCATTCATTGGATTTTGGTCCGCCAGGAGGTGACGCCATTGGTTTCGAAACGGAAGTCGGTGATGCGGCAGCCCAGTTCCCGGACCTTGTCGGTCACGGCGCTTCGATGCTGAGGTTGCACGAAGAACAGGAAGAAACCACCACCACCGGCACCTAGCAGCTTGCCCCCGAGGGCACCCGCAGCCAGGGCCGAATCATAAATTTGGTCCAGGACGCCATCGCTGACGGCCTTGGAAAATTGTCTTTTGAGCATCCAGCCCTGATGCAGGCAACGCCCGAAATCATGCAGTTCGCCGCGAATCAAGTGGTGATGCATATGCCGACACAGCTCGACGCTTTCCGTGATCAACTGAGCTTTGGAGTCCTTGCTGGACATTTCTTCGCGCTGGCGCTCATGGAGCTTGCCCGAGTCATGCGAGATCTGCGTGTCGCACAGCACCAAGCACTCTTCCAGCTCATTCCAGATCGACTCGGTGAGGCGAATCGGATGGACCAGGTTTCGGCCCTCTTTGAACTCGATCAGATTGAAGCCACCAAAGGCCGAGGCGTATTGGTCTTGCCAGCCGCCGGCGATACCGAAGCACAGGCGTTCAGCCTGAAACGCCAGTTCGGCCACTTCATACGTGCTCCAGCGGTCACGACGCAGTTCATTGAAGGCTGCGATAACAGCGGTCGCTACCGCTGAAGATCCGCCCAGGCCAGACCCGACCGGGAAGTCGGAGCGGATGTACAGATCCAGGCCGTAGGTCGGCTGAATAACCGAGACAATCGTCGCCAACAGCCCTTTGTCCCCATGCCGTGCAAGGTCGTAGAGGGAGTCGTACCGCTCGTGAGTGCCCAGGTCCTCAGAGAAAATCTGGATCACATCATCCGTGCGCGGAATCAACGTCGCATGCGAATACAAGCCAAGCGTGCAACTGAGCACTGCCGCCGGGTTGTCAACGAAGTAATAGGTCAGGTCTGAGCCGCCACCGCTGAAGCTCATCCGCACCGGGGCACGGGCCCTGGCTAACACCGGGACTTCCGAATTGGCCGCCAGTAACGCAGGCGTCACCACATCCACCAGGCAACCCGCCGCATCCACAACGGGAATGGCGTTGAAACTCAGGTCAAAGATTTTCAGCAATTCTTCGCGAGAGGCACCGACCTGAACCGAGCGGTAATGCGTGTTCATGCAGGCCGTTACCGGCACATCGGTTTCCACGCCTTCCTGCAACAGGTAACGACGAAGATCACCGTTGGTAATCACCCCCACCAGGCACTCGTGATCGTCGACCACGAACACGATCTGCAGATCGCCGGACTCGATGCACTCCACCGCGTCAAGGATGGTCTGGTCGACATAAACCGTCTGTCTCTTGACCAATCGATTCATTTAACGCCCCCTTCTAACCCTGACTTGAAGGCATCCAACGAGTCTGGTGTTCCGATATCGATGAAAGGCCCTGCGTATTCGCAAGCGAACAACTGCCGGCGCTCAATCAAACGCGGCAAAATCTCTTTCTCCATGGAACACGGCTGAACCGCGAACTCATTCAGCGAATCTTCGGCAAAGGCATACACACCCGCATTCACCGGGCCTGGGCCTGTAGCGCCCTTTTCGTTCAACGCCAGCAGTTCTAGATCGTCTGAGCAGTCAAGGCTGCCATACCGCGAGCGGTCATCGACCAGCACCGCGACAATCGCATCCGTGGCAGCAGCGAACGCCACGCGATAGGCGTGCTGGTCGAGCCAGGTATCCGCGTTAAGGACCAGAAAGCGACCACCCGGTGGCACTTTCTGCAAAGCGTGCAGCACTGCCCCACCAGTCCCCATGGGTTGTGGCTCAACCACCAGCTGTAGATTCAAGCCGGATTCGGTCGCCAGCTCCGGTAACAATTGCGCCAACTGATCTGCCCTGTAATGGGCGCACAAAACCGCATCCTCGACGCCAGCGTGTTTGAGTTGCGCCAGGACCAACGCCAGGAAGGGACGACCATGGACGTCGACCACAGCCTTTTGCCCACCCTGAAGCACGGCACTCAAACGAGTACCGAAGCCACCGCAGAGGATGTAGGCCCGCATTACTCGCCAAGCCCGAAAAAAGTTTCCAGGCAGCGCACAATGTGTTCCAGCTGCTCTTCGCCCAGACCTGGCCAGACGCCCACCCAGAACGTGTCATTCATGATTTTGTCGGTGACGGTCAGGTCGCCCGAAACACGGTAATTGCGGTTCAGCATGTACGGCTGCCGAGTCAGATTGCCCGCAAACAACAAGCGCGTGCCCACCGCCTGGCTGTCCAGGTAGCGCACCAGGTCCAGGCGTTTGAAGCCACAGCCATCGCGCAAGGTGAGCGGAAAACCAAACCAGGACGGATCACTGTTAGGCGTGGCCAGTGGCAGGATCAGGAAATCGGTGCAACTGGCCAGACGCTGGGTCAGCCAGTTGAAGTTGCGCTTGCGAGCGGCGATGAAATCATCCAGACGATCAAGCTGCGCCAAGGCGCAGGCGGCCTGCATGTCAGTGATTTTGAGGTTATAACCCAGGTGCGAATAGGTGTATTTGTGGTCATAGCCTTCGGGCAAGGTGCCCAGCTTCTGACAGAAACGCTGCTTGCAGGTGTTGTCCTGACCCGGCTCGCAGTAGCAATCGCGACCCCAGTCACGGAACGACTCCATGATGCGTTTGAGCAGCGGATTGTTGGTAAACACCGCGCCGCCCTCACCCATGGTGATGTGGTGCGCCGGGTAAAAACTCAACGTGCCGATATCGCCGAAGGTGCCCACCATTTTGCCGTCGTAAGTCGCACCCAGAGCGTCGCAGCAGTCTTCGATCAGCCACAGGTTGTACTTGTCGCACAAAGCGCGGATCACGCCCAGGTCATAGGGGTTACCCAACGTATGGGCAAGCATGATGGCCTTGGTTTTCGGACCAATCGCCGCTTCGACCTTGGCAGGGTCAATGTTGTAGGTCTCCAGATCGACGTCGACAAACACCGGGACCGCGCCAAATTGCAGGATCGGGTTGACGGTGGTGGGGAAGCCTGCGGCGACACCGATCACTTCATCCCCTGGTTTGATCGCACGATCACCGAGGCGCGGCGAGGTCAATGCGGAGAATGCCACCAGGTTGGCCGATGAACCGGAGTTGGTGGTAAGAACCGCACGGCGGCCCAGATACTTGGCCAGACGCCGCTCGAAAGCGTCATTGAAACGTCCGGTGGTCAACCAGCCATCCAGTACCGCTTCGGTCATGGTTTGCAGTTCGCCCGCACCAATCACCTTGCCGGACGGTGGAACAACGCTCTGCCCGGCCACGAAAGGTTTCGGCGCATATTGCAGCTCTGCATAACGGCCAACCAGCTCGACAATTTGTTGGCGCAACTGCTCCGGGGTGACTTCACTCATGGATATCGCCTTGGTAATCCGCGATTTGCGCGCGGGTAAACGTGTGCATGTCACGCCCCTGCTGCCAGGCCAGATGCCAGCTCAGGGTGCGTTCAAGGGTGGTTTCAAATGACCAGCGCGGCGCCCAGCCCAACAGCTGGCGAGCCTTGCTGGAGTCCAGCGCCAACAAGCCAGCCTCATGCGGCTGAACCTGGGCATCCATGGACCAGCGCACAGGTTGCGGCCACAGCTGGGCCAGGGTGCGAACGAGCTTTTCGACGGTGGCGACATTGCCGCTCTCAGGGCCGAAGTTCCAGGCACCGGCATGTTTCTCGGCATCCTCGACCAACCCTTGCGCCAGCAACAGATACCCCATCAAAGGTTCCAGTGCGTGCTGCCACGGGCGGGTTGCCTGAGGGTAGCGAAGGGTCACTTCTTCGTTGTTCTGCCAGGCGCGGAAAATGTCCGGAACCAGCCGTTCCGGCGACCAGTCGCCGCCGCCGATGACGTTGCCTGCCCGCGCAGTTGCTAAAGCGACGCCGGATTCCTGCAAGAAGGAACTCCGATACGAAGAACACAACAGCTCCACGCACGCCTTGCTATTGCTGTAGGGATCGAATCCGCCAAGGGTGTCTTGTTCGCGATAAGGTGAAAGCCATTCGCGGTTTTCGTAGCATTTGTCAGTAGTCACCACCACGACGGCGCGCACGCTGGCGCACTGGCGTACGGCTTCCAGCACATTTACCGTACCCATCACATTGGTGGCATAGGTGTCAGCTGGCGTCCGGTAAGACTCACGGACCAATGGCTGCGCCGCCAGATGAAAAACGACTTCCGGTGCGAACGTGCGCATGGATTCTGCGACAACCTGAGCATCACGGATATCGCCCAGATCACTGCCAATCGTGCCTTCCACACCCGCGACCTTCCAGAGCGCGGGCGTGGTAGCGGCGGGCAGTGCGAAACCATGGACGTCAGCACCCAACTCACGCAACCACAGCGCCAGCCAGCCACCCTTGAAGCCAGTGTGGCCGGTCAGCAGCACTTTTCTGCCTGCCCAGAATCCGTTCACCGCCAGAGTTTCCATTCTGCCGCTCCGCTGGCCCAGCGGTCTTCGAGCATGACTCGATCGCGCAAGGTGTCCATGGGCTGCCAGAAGCCGCGATGCAAAAAGCTCATCAGCTGCCCTTGCGCAGCCAGATTACGCATCGGCTCGAACTCCCAGGTCACGCTGTCGTCAGCAATGCCATCAATGACCGAAGGCTCAAGCACGAAAAAGCCGCCATTGATCCAGCCACCATCGCCCTGGGGTTTTTCCTGAAAACCTTTGACGCAGCTCCCTTCCAGATCCATCGCACCAAAACGACCGGGTGGCTGGACGGTGGTCACCGTCGCTTGCTTACCGTGCTCACGATGGAATTTGATCAACTCAGGAATATTGACGTCCGATACACCGTCGCCATAGGTGAAGCAGAACGTCTCATCGCCCAGATACTCACGCACTCTGCGCAGACGCCCGCCGGTACCGCTGCCTTCACCCGTATCAACCAGCGTGACGCGCCACGGCTCCGCATTGCGGTGATGGATGTGCATCTTGTTTTCAGCCATGTCGAAGGTCACATCAGACATGTGCAAGAAGTAGTTGGCGAAATACTCCTTGATGACATAGCCCTTGTAGCCAAGGCAAATCACGAAGTCGTTAATGCCGTAGTGAGAGTAGATTTTCATGATGTGCCAGATGATTGGTTTGCCACCAATCTCGATCATCGGCTTGGGCTTGAGGTGTGACTCCTCACTGATCCGAGTTCCCAATCCTCCCGCCAGAATTACTGCCTTCATGCTCTTCTCTCAGAAAGTCCGAACTGCCTAAACACCAACGACTGGCTGCGAACTGGACGCCAATAATTCGGCGCTTCATCAAATGTCAGCTCCATTACAAAGGGTAAAAGCAATATCCATACCATCCTCAAAGCCTGAAATGCATGCACATCAGCTCGGACAGGCGCATTGGGCACGAAGGGAAAACCAGCGGCGGTTATCATTTACGAGAGGCACGCGGCTACCGATCAAGAGCCGATAAATGCAGGAAGCATGACGATCAACATCAGCGATAAAAGAAAATATGCAGCAATAGAAGCCGCGGTCAGGGCAAGTAAAGACTGAAAAGCCCACCACCCAGCGGCCCGCCATTGGCCAGCTCGATTCGCCCACAAACCCCATTTCGCTGATGTCTCCCGGCAATCTGCGCGGCGAAGTACAACCCCAGGCCGGTGCTGCCGCTGACCTGGTTGATGCCCTGCACGTGGTCGAACTGGAATTCGATCATGTCTGGCGAATAGCCAGGCCCATCATCGTTGATCACTATCACCACCTGCCCGTCTTCTTCGCGCACGGTGATCAGGATCGACTGCCTGGCAAAGCGGATAGCGTTGATGATGACATTGGCGACCACCGAGCCTATCAATTCGCGGTCAAAGAAACCCAGCGGGCACAGGCTGTCGACCTCGAAGGTGGCCAGCAGTGCGCGGCTGTTCAGAACCTCTTCATGCCAGGCCAGTTGCGCCTCGATGAAGTCGTCCATCTCATGATATTCGGGTCGCAGGGGCAACTGATTGACCTCCAGCTTATACAGCCCGAGCAGTTGCACCATCATGCCGTTGAGGTGGGCAAACTCGTAGTCGATCACGCCCCGCTCCGGAGTGTCTTTTTGCTCGTCACTCAAGCGTCCTTGCCACTGACCATGTGCCTGCATCAGTGACGCCAGTGAGTTCTTCATGTCATGCACGGTAGAGGCAATGACCATGGAGAAGTCCAGACCTGCATCCTTTTCGCTCATGCACCAAACGCCTTGCTCTGTAATTTCTGGAATCGCTCGAATCGCGGGTCGTCGATCGGCATCTTGCCGATCATTTTCAGACAGGCCCGACACTCTTCAAGCTTCGCCGCATCCGGAGTCGTCGCCATTGAATGCAGCAATGCCTGCGCCAGGTTCAGCGCGATACTGATGTTTTTCGCCTGCAGCGCAAGCGCCTTGCGGAACAGCTCCTGAGCCTCCGCCAGATTGCCGCCCTTGTAGCTGCGCACGCCCTGGACGTTGAGATCGATGGCGGCCTTGTTGGCGCCCAGAATCGCCGGATCATCGGTTTGTTTGGCAATACCCTGCATCACCGCCGGGTCATCGCCGTAGATCTCGGCGCAGGTTTTCAATACGCCCGCCCCGGCATCTGCGTGCCCCAGACTTTTAAGCTGCGTGGCCACTGCCAGCGCCGCGTTGGGGCTGAGGAACTGGTCCATGTTCTGCAGGCGGCCCATGGCCTCTTCAGTCAGCTTGGCGGCCATCTCGGGATCGGAATGCTGCACGCTGGCGGCTTTCATTAACCGTGCTCGAACCTGCACGCCCTGGTCATCGCCGTTGTCTTTGGCTACGTCACCCAGAGCCTGGTTGATCTCCACGCGAGTCCTGGCATCCAGCCCCTGATCGCCACCTCGAGAAATCAGCGCCTGCGCAAAGCCAAGGTTGGTTTCCGGGTTTTTGAAGCGTGAAAACTGCCCCTGAGACACGGCCTGCCGATAGGCGCGGGAGGCACCGTCAAAATCCTGATTGTCGAGCGCCAGCTTGCCCAACAGCGTCTGGCGCCGCACCGCCAGAGGGGAAATACGCACTGCGTCTTCGAGGACTTTCTGCGCCCGCACCCCATCACCCCGGGCGACCAGCGCCTCGGCAAGCCCGTCGTAGAGGATCGGCATGCCAGAGAAGGCTTTGACTGCCGCCTCGAAAACGCTCTGGGCTTCGGCAGCCTTGTTGCGCTTGAGCAGCAAATTGCCCAGGGCGGCGAACGCCCAGGGGGTCGGGCGATCAGCGAGGATGGATTTGAGGAACGCTTCCAGCGGCTCATATTGCTTCAACTCGCGCAGGGCATCAGCCTTGTAGCGCAGACAAAGCGGTGCGTAGCGTGGGTCCTGCGTGGTCAGCGCGACGCAGGCGGCAAGCACCTCCGACGGCTTGCCGCGATCGAGCGCCTGCAGGATGGGCTTGAGCATGGTCTTGCGCTGGACGAGTTTTTCCAACCGCTGGGCCAGGCCCGCACGGTTGAAGGGCTTGGTCAGGTAAGCATCGGGCTCCCACTCCAGCGCGCTCATGACCATGGCCTGGCTGTTTTCAGCCGTTACCATGATGAACACCGCTTCGTGACTCAGCAGCCTGTCGACCATCAGGTCTTCGAGCACGTGCTGGCCGTTCTTCTTTCCGTCCCCAAGATTGAAATCATGCAGAACAAAATCGTAACGCTTCTGCGAGCACATCTTCAGCGCCTGCTCGCCCGTGTCAGCGGTATCGACTTCCTTGACGCCCAACTCACGGAGCATCGAGCGCACCGAGCTGCGGAAATCGGAGAAGTCATCGACGATGAGAAACTTTTTTTGGTTGTACGCCAGCATCAGGGGTCCCGTGACGGATAAAGATAGTCAGCCTAAAGGCGGATACCAGAAAAAACGGATTACAGCGTCATGGGAGGAGCAAGTTTCACACCACATCCTGACTTTTTGAATCGGGCACTGCTGGGATCTGCGCAGCACTGATACCCAACTAAAGCTCAAAAAATCAGTTCCCACCGCATTTATCGGCACGCAGCCGGATTTCTTCAGCACTAAGCCTGGATGCAGGGCGGACAAGGTGGATTCTGACGAGCGCCAGGGAAGAAATTCGATGGTGTCCCAGGGCCGGTTCGAACGGCCAACCTTCCCCTTAGGAGGGGGATGCTCTATCCAATTGAGCTACTGGGACCCAGTTGCCGAGACCACAGAGGGCGACGGCGAGACGGCGTGCATCTTAACGGCACCGGTCACTTTTGTCATGTCGTCTTTGGCTTACAAGCCTGTGGTCCGAATCTGTTTAAACAGTCAGTTTTGCGAGCCATCATGCATTTTGCATTGCTGCGAAAAGCCACCATTGCAAAACGCATGCTGCGACGCACCCTCATGATCCACAACCAATTGATTTACAAGGGTTTTTTTACATATCTAAAGTTGGCATGCAGACTGCAATATCCACTGCATACCGATCCTTCCTAAAGAAAGTTCCATTGGAGGCTACTGAAAATGAACATCACCCTATCAGTGTTGAACGCTGCAGCCTTGGTTGCACTGATGGCATTTCATTTTCAGGATGACGGCAAAACCGAGCAAGTGGCTGCACAGGCCCAGCCGCACCACTTGCTGCGCCAGGCACCTCAGTTGGCGGTGATGACCGAGCGCGGCGGCCAGGCCGCCGTTCTCGCCAATAACAGCAGCGCAACGACTCCGGTGACGAACGACGAGCCTCGCTGGGTGTTCTGAGACTTTTCGCAAATTCTTTTGTAATAACGTTCTACCGATCAGAGAGCAGCCATGTCCAAATCAGCGTTGTCATTCATCATTCTAGCCATCATGGCCGTCGCGGTGGACCTCCTATTGCCTGTTTCCGCACAAGGCTCAAGCACTGTATTGAGCAGTGCGATGAAGATTTCGGCTGGCTTGTTTTCGGTGTTGTTCGTGGTCGCGTTGTTTCTGGGCCGTCGCTTCAAGTTTGATCCAGTGCTTCGCTAACACCCGCCCGCTTCAACCCCTTCCTCTTGGTCTGGCACGCCCTTTCAGCGTCGTCGCCATCCCCCTGCGCCTACTGACTGACGCTGACTGACATCCGGACATGACGCCCGTCGGCGAATGCTCGTATTCCGCTCATATTCTTCTAAGCTGACAGATAGCCATCATGGCAATTTGCAGTCAGAGGGTAGTGTGCGGAAGGCAGTACGCATGGGCGGTAGCCCTGGTTTGCTAAACCGCTCGCAAATCTGATAATTGGTGCTGGCTAAACGCCTTTATCTGAGTCAATATTTGTCACAGAATTGACGCCAAGGATCCGGCACATTGAGGCATGATGCTGGCCTCTTTGATAACCCGGTTGAACATTTCGCTAAAAAGACGGTCAGAGAATGACATCTTGCGGCGACTTGCTAAGACCGCCTTTCCTCTGAACTAACCGGTTAAATATATGAGCCCTATGAAACAGGCTACTTATTCCAGCCGTACGGCTGACAAGTTCGTTGTACGCCTACCTGATGGCATGCGTAACCGCGTGCAAGAGGTAGCTAAAAACCACCATCGCAGCATGAACTCCGAGATTATTGCTCGTCTCGAACAAAGCCTGATTCAAGAAGGCGCACTGGGCGATGAGCCTAGCCTGCGTCTTGATAGCCCTGAGCTGTCCCTGCATGAACGTGAATTGCTGCAACGTTTTCGCCAGCTGTCCCACCGCCAGCAAAATGCGCTTGTTTCCCTCATCGCTCATGACACCGAACTGGCAGCAGATAACGAAGACTGACAGTATTAGCTAATTCTTGGGCCAGCCTAGTTGCTGGCTTTTTATTGCGGTCCGACTGCCTTATTTGATGTAGGACGATTGTGCAATAATAAAAAAACCGCCCAGTTGGGCGGTTTTTTTGTGCTGCTGATTTACAGCAGAAAGATCGTGGCCAGCCCCAGAAAGATAAAGAAGCCACCACTGTCCGTCACCGCAGTGATCATGACACTCGCGCCCATGGCCGGATCGCGTCCGAGCTTGGAGAGCGTCATCGGAATCGTGACCCCCATGAGCGCCGCCAACAGCAAGTTCAGCGTCATGGCGGCCGTCATGACCACGCCAAGCGACCAACTTCCGTAGAGCAAATAGGCCACCACACCAATGACCCCGCCCCACACCACGCCATTGATCAAGCCCACGGCCAGTTCTTTGCGCAACAGGCGCTGGGTATTGCCGGTGTTGACTTGATCCAGGGCCATGGCCCGCACGATCATGGTGATGGTCTGGTTACCGGAGTTACCACCGATCCCCGCAACAATGGGCATCAATGCCGCCAGCGCCACCAGCTTCTCGATGGAGCCTTCGAACAGACCGATGACTCGCGAAGCCACAAACGCAGTGATCAGATTGACCGCTAGCCAGGACCAACGGTTGCGCAGTGAGCGCCAGACGGAGGCGAAGATATCTTCCTCTTCGCGCAGACCGGCCATGTTGAGGACTTCGGTCTCGCTCTCTTCACGAATCAGGTCGACCATTTCATCAATGGTCAGACGGCCGATCAACTTGCCGTTCTTGTCCACGACGGGCGAGGAAATAAGGTCATATCGCTCGAACGCCTGGGCCGCCTCGTAAGCATCGCCATCCGGGTGGAAACTCACCGGATCATTGGCCATGACTTCCGACACTTGTTTGTCAGGGTCGTTGACCAATAACCGCTTGATCGGCAACACGCCTTTGAGCACGCCGTCGTAATCGACCACAAACAGTTTGTCGGTATGGCCCGGCAATTCCTTCAGCCGCCGCAGATAGCGCAGCACGACTTCCAGGCTGACATCCTCGCGGATGGTCACCATCTCGAAGTCCATCAGCGCGCCGACCTGCTCTTCGTCGTAGGACAACGCCGAGCGCACGCGTTCGCGCTGCTGGGTATCCAGCGCTTCCATCAGCTCGTGGACGACATCCCGAGGCAGCTCAGGCGCAAGGTCAGCCAGTTCGTCGGCGTCCATTTCCTTGGCAGCCGCGAGCAGCTCGTGATCGTCCATGTCGGCGATCAGCGTTTCCCGTACGGAATCGGACACTTCAAGAAGAATGTCGCCGTCGCGCTCGGCCTTGACCAGCTGCCAGACCGTCAGGCGGTCGTCCAGTGGCAAAGCTTCAAGGATATAGGCGACGTCGGCCGAGTGAAGATCATCGAGCTTGCGTTGCAGCTCGACCAGGTTCTGCCGATGAACCAGGTTTTCTACGCGATTCTGATTCTGACCCTCTTGGCGATGGGTCAGGTCTTCAACAATACGCTGGCGCTGCAGGAGCTCGATTACTTGAGCAAGACGATCCTGAAGGCTTTCCTGCGTTTTTTTAACTTCTCTTTCGGTCATAGGCGAACTCCACTCCCAGCAGCGGAGCACGCCAGGAGATCAATCAGTTAATGCATGATTGGTAAAACAAGCTATTGAGTTGCTACTGGGTAAGTCCATGGAGGTATTCCACAAGCCCCGGCGGGGCTGACGGGCGCAATCATACACCGGCTGGGCACATCGCACGCTACAAAATTCCGGCTAGAACAAGTGTTTGCAGCGCAAAGTTAATCACTAAGGTCTGGGACGTCACATCCAGCCAAGAAAACACCTTCGCCAAAGAAAAAGGCCTTGGCTAGGCTTGGACAAACCCGTCACGGAAGACACCTCATGCCCTTCAACGCCAGCCTGTTTCCGGGAATCGCCCTGCTCATCCTCATCGACTTTGCTCAAGCCTCAGGCATTCAACGCTGCGAGGATGCCATGGGCCACGTTACATTTACCTCATTGGGCTGCCCGGACGCGCAAGTCATGCAACCGCAAGGCGCCTACAACGCCCCGCCGGGCAGCACGACCTACCTGCTGCCGCCTGCCGAACCACAGGGTCCGGCCAATCACAAACCAGGCCAGGCAAACCGCAGTAAAGATATTGTGATAGCAGGTGAACGAGACGACGGCTGCGGTAACCGCCTGAGTGGAGAGCAACGCCGACGTGCAGTGATCAATCAGCAGACCCCACCCGGCATGACCCGTCGCGACGTTGAAAGTCTGCTCGGCAGGCCTGACAAGGTCACCACCAGAAACGGCGAAACGCGTTATGTGTATCACGAGAAGAAGGGGCGCAGCAGCCAGGTCACGTTTGACCAGAATGGATGCGTAAAAGGCAAACGCTAGAAAGCAAAAAGCCCGTATCAAACGATACGGGCTTTTTGGTGTTTGGTGCACTCGACAGGATTCGAACCTGTGACCGCTCGGTTCGTAGCCGAGTACTCTATCCAGCTGAGCTACGAGTGCATTAGCAATTGATAAACCAGATCACCGCTGGTTGAAGCCAAGCTGCCTGCATTACTGCAAACAACTCTTAAATGGTGCACTCGACAGGATTCGAACCTGTGACCGCTCGGTTCGTAGCCGAGTACTCTATCCAGCTGAGCTACGAGTGCATTTGTTGCCGCGCATTATAGGCCGTCGAATCTTTTGGTCAAGCACTTTCTCTAGTAAATTCAACAACTTACTGTTAAAGCCAGAAACAACGTACTAAGCAAATAATGGCGGAGAACGGGGGATTCGAACCCCCGACACCCTTGTGAGGTGTACTCCCTTAGCAGGGGAGCGCCTTCGGCCACTCGGCCAGCTCTCCGCAACACGGGGCGTATAATAACCACCCTTTTCCCCGTTTGCAAACCAAAAATTCAATAAAAATTAATGGCTTGGTTCTTCGTCCTTCTCTTTCTTGATCCGCAGGTAAATCTCTTCGCGGTGAACAGCGACTTCCTTGGGCGCGTTGACACCGATGCGCACTTGATTGCCTTTGACGCCAAGCACGGTCACGGTGATTTCTCCATCACCAATGATCAGGCTTTCTGCGCAGCGACGAGTCAGAATCAGCATACCTTTCTCCTCACGGATTACATTCAGGGGTTACAACTGCAGGGCCGGAAGGCGCCGCCCGCGAATTCCTCACGGCTGTAACCAGCGTATCGACAGGCAAAAACAAAAACACAGGTTCGCCCGTCAAAAACACAGAGGGCGCGTTCAGTCCGCGCCCTCTGTCGATGCATCACTCGCCCTGTCGGGGAGCGTCCAGTTCAAAAGCCGTGTGCAACGCACGTACCGCCAGCTCCAGGTATTTCTCTTCGATCACCACCGACACCTTGATCTCCGACGTCGAAATCATCTGGATGTTGATGGTTTCCTTGGCCAGGGATTCAAACATGCGGCTGGCCACGCCTGCGTGGGAGCGCATGCCGACACCGACGATGGAGACCTTGGCGATCTTGGTATCACCAATCACTTCACGGGCGCTGATTTCACGAGCAGTGGCTTCGAGTACCTGCAAGGCCGCCTGGTAGTCATTGCGATGCACCGTGAAGGTGAAGTCGGTGGTGTTATCGTGCGCAACGTTCTGCACGATCATGTCGACTTCAATGTTCGCGCCGCTGATAGGCCCAAGAATTTTGAACGCCACGCCCGGGGTGTCTGGCACGCCACGGATGGTCAGCTTGGCTTCATCGCGATTGAAAGCGATGCCGGAAATGATCGGCTGCTCCATGGATTCCTCTTCGTCAATGGTAATGAGGGTGCCTGGACCCTCCTTGAAGCTGTGCAATACGCGCAGCGGGACGTTGTACTTGCCGGCAAACTCGACCGCTCGGATCTGCAACACCTTGGAACCGAGGCTGGCCATTTCCAGCATCTCTTCGAAGGTGATCTTGTCCAGGCGCTGAGCCTGGGAGACCACTCGAGGATCCGTGGTGTAGACGCCGTCGACATCGGTGTAGATCTGGCACTCGTCAGCCTTGAGCGCCGCAGCCAGCGCTACGCCGGTGGTGTCGGAGCCGCCACGACCGAGGGTGGTGATGTTGCCGTTTTCATCCACGCCCTGGAAGCCGGCGACCACTACCACGCGACCGGCCTTCAGGTCCGAACGAATTTTCTGATCGTCGATCTGCAGGATGCGCGCCTTGTTATGCGCGCTGTCGGTGAGAATGCGTACCTGGTTGCCGGTGTAAGACACCGCAGGCACGCCGCGCTTCATCAGAGCCATCGCCAACAACGCAATGGTCACCTGCTCGCCGGTGGACACGATCACATCCAGTTCGCGAGGAACCGGCTGGTCACTGATCTGTTTGGCCAGCTCGATCAAGCGGTTGGTTTCGCCGCTCATGGCAGACAGCACGACCACCAGGTCATCGCCCGCCTCGCGGAATTTCTTGATTTTGTCGGCCACCTGTTCGATACGCTCCACAGAGCCCACCGAGGTGCCGCCAAACTTCTGTACGATCAAAGCCATCTCAAAGCCGCCTCTGCCCGATTAAGGGCGCCCATTAAACGTTTGAATCCAAGCGCCAGACCCGCCGTTTCAACGGGCCTGGCAGGTCGACTTAAATACCCTGCTCAACGAAAGGCACGGTCAACGCCAGCGCTGCATCCAGCGCAGCTGCGTCAATACCGCCGCCTTGCGCCATGTCAGGACGACCGCCGCCTTTACCGCCTACGGCAGCAGCAGCCTGCTTCATCAAATCACCGGCTTTGAGTTGGCCAGTCAGGTCCTTGGTCACGCCTGCAACCAGTACAACCTTGTCTTCATGCACCCCGCCGAGCAGGATCACTGCGCGGCCGAGCTTGTTCTTCAATTGATCGACCAGCGCCAGCAGCGCTTTGCCATCCTGACCGTCCAGGCGCACGGCCAGCACTTTCACGCCTTTGACATCCAGCGCAGCAGAAGACAGATCGTCACCCGCCGCGCTGGCTGCCTTGGCCTGCAATTGTTCCAGTTGTTTTTCCAGCAGACGATTGCGCTCAAGCACGGCAGTCAGCTTGTCCAGCAGGTTATCGCGGTTGCCCTTGACCAGGGTCGCGGCTTCCTTGAGCTGATCTTCTGCGGCATTGAGGTAGCCAAGCGCTGCTGCGCCGGTCACCGCCTCGATGCGCCGAACGCCAGCGGCCACGCCGCCTTCGCTGACAATCTTGAACACGGCGATATCACCGGTGCGGTTGGCGTGGATACCGCCACACAACTCCACGGAGAAATCACCGCCCATGCTCAGCACGCGCACGCTGTCGCCGTACTTCTCGCCGAACAGCGCCATGGCGCCACGCTTCTTCGCGGTTTCGATGTCGGTTTCGACCGTCTCGACAGCAGTGTTCTTGCGCACTTCAGCGTTGACGATATCTTCCAGAGCTTTCAACTGCTCAGGCTTGATGGCTTCGAAGTGGCTGAAGTCAAAGCGCAGGCGCTGACTATCAACCAGAGAGCCTTTCTGCTGAACGTGTTCACCCAGCACCTGACGCAAGGCGGCGTGCAGCAAGTGGGTTGCCGAGTGATTCAAGGCAGTGGCGTTACGAACTTCGGCGTTCACTTCGGTGCTCACCGACGCGCCAACAGTCAGGGTGCCCGACGCCACGACGCCGTGGTGCAGGAACGCACCGCCGGTTTTGGTGGTGTCGCGCACGTCGAAACGTACTTCACCCGCCTGCAGGTAGCCGCCGTCGCCGATCTGGCCGCCGGACTCTGCGTAGAACGGTGTGGTATCGAGAATCACCACGCCCTCTTCGCCTTCGCCCAGTTGCTCGACCTGCTGACCCTCTTTGTAGAGGGCAACGATTCTGGCATCGCCACGGGTTGCCTTGTAACCGGTGAACTCGGTGGCCACATCAACCTTGACCAGGCTGTTGTAGTCCATGCCGAACGAGCTGGCCGAACGGGCACGCACACGCTGGGCGTCCATCTCGCGCTCGAAACCTGCCTCGTCGAGGGTCAGGTTGCGCTCACGGGCGATGTCGCCGGTCAGGTCCATCGGGAAACCGTAAGTGTCGTAGAGTTTGAACACCACGTCGCCCGGCACCACGGTGCCTTTGAGTTCAGCCAGGTCCTGCTCGAGGATTTTCAGGCCCTGTTCCAGAGTCTTGGCAAACTGCTCTTCTTCGGCCTTGAGCACGCGCTCGATGTGCGCCTGCTGCTGGGTCAGTTCCGGGAAGGCAGTGCCCATCTCGGCAACCAGCGCGGCAACGATCTGGTAGAAGAAGCTGCCCTTGGCACCCAGCTTGTTGCCGTGGCGGCAGGCGCGACGAATGATGCGGCGCAGCACATAGCCGCGACCCTCATTGGACGGCAGCACGCCGTCGGCGATCAGGAAACCGCAGGAGCGAATGTGGTCAGCCACGACTTTCAGGGAAGCCTGATTGTCATTGCTGCAACCGATCGCTTTCGCGGCAGCCGCCAGCAGGCTCTGGAACAGGTCGATCTCGTAGTTCGAGTTGACGTGTTGCAGAACGGCGCTGACCCGCTCCAGACCCATGCCGGTATCTACCGACGGCGCTGGCAGCGGGTGCAGCACGCCATCAGCGGTGCGGTTGAATTGCATGAAAACGTTGTTCCAGATCTCGATGTAACGGTCGCCGTCTTCTTCCGGCGAACCCGGTGGGCCGCCCCAGATGTCCGGGCCATGATCAAAGAAGATCTCGGTGCACGGGCCGCACGGGCCGGTATCGCCCATGGTCCAGAAGTTGTCCGACGCGTAAGGCGCGCCTTTGTTGTCGCCGATGCGAACCATGCGCTCGGCAGGCACGCCGATCTCGTTGGTCCAGATGTCGTAGGCTTCGTCGTCAGTGGCGTAGACCGTGACCCAGAGTTTTTCCTTGGGCAGGTTCAGCCATTTGTCAGACGTGAGGAATGTCCAGGCGTAGGTAATGGCGTCACGCTTGAAGTAATCGCCAAAGCTGAAGTTGCCCAGCATCTCGAAAAAAGTGTGGTGACGTGCGGTATAGCCGACGTTTTCCAGGTCGTTGTGCTTGCCGCCGGCACGCACGCATTTCTGGCTGCTGACTGCACGGGTGTAGGCCCGCTTTTCCTGGCCCAGGAAGCAATCCTTGAACTGGTTCATGCCTGCGTTGGTAAACAGCAGGGTCGGGTCGTTGCCCGGAATCAAAGAGCTGGACGCGACACGGGTGTGGCCCTGCTCTTCGAAGAAGCCAAGGAAGGCTTCACGGATTTCTGCGCTTTTCATAGGTTCTTCCACGGAGACTGCGGCCAGAGGCAAAGTGCAAAACGTCATGTGACGTAGCGACGGCAAAGGGCCGCATTATATAGGCGTTGCGTCGCCGGTACAGTCTGTTTGTACGATAGAGACAAGCTACTGGACTATCGGCACCTCAGGTACGGGAAAAATCAGCGAATGCAGCGATGACTTGCTCGACCTGGGCGCGGGACACATCCATATGCGTCACCATCCGCAAGCGCGGGGCGGCGCTCAAGGTTATTTCTCGTTTGGCACAAAAGGCCTTGAGGGCCTGAGCGCGGTCGCCCATCTGCACGTAGACCATGTTGGTCTGGACTGGCTCCACCTGATAACCCAGCTCAGTCAGGCCTTGCGCCAGCAGCACGGCATTGGCGTGGTCATCAGCCAGGCGCTCGACGTTATGATCAAGCGCGTATAACCCCGCCGCTGCCAGCAATCCGGCCTGACGCATCCCGCCGCCGACCATCTTGCGCAACCGACGCGCCTTGCCAATCAATGCTTCTGAGCCGCACAGCACCGAGCCAATCGGCGCGCCAAGACCTTTGGACAGGCAGATCGAAACCGAATCGAAGTGTTGAGTGATTTCCCGCGCATCGACACCCAGCTTAACCGCTGCGTTGTAAAGACGTGCGCCGTCCAGATGCAGGGCCAGGCCGTGTTCGCGGGTGAACTTGCGCGCCGCCAGCAAGTAACTCATTGGCAGCACTTTGCCTTGCATGGTGTTTTCCAGAGCCAACAGTTTGCTGCGGGCAAAATGGAAATCGTCGGGCTTGATAGTCGCCAGCACCTGATCCAGATCCAGTGAGCCATCGGCCTGATTTTCCAGCGGCTGTGGCTGAATCGAACCCAGCACTGCCGCACCGCCACCCTCGTATTTGTAGGTGTGTGCCTGCTGCCCAACGATGTATTCATCGCCACGCTCGCAATGAGCCATCAGGCCCAGCAGATTGCTCATCGTGCCGGTGGGGACGAATAATGCAGCCTTGAAACCCAGGCGCTGGGCCAGGGTTGCTTCCAGCTGATTGACCGTCGGGTCCTCGCCATACACATCGTCGCCCAGCGGCGCCAGCGCCATGGCAGCACGCATGCCGGCACTGGGTTGGGTCACTGTGTCGCTGCGCAAATCGATAACCGTCACGATAAAGCTCCCTGAAGAATGCGAACCTCAGTTCTGAGGCCTGTGCTCTGGATAATCAAGGTATTGCGCGGTAATTCCAAGGATTCGTTATAAGAAAAAGTACGCAGTACTGTAGGAAAGCATCCATGCACATTGCGTATATCTGTGATAAAAACTGCACGCCGACGCCAAATGTGTCGGCAACGTTCTCAGGGCGGGGTGCGATTCCCCACCGGCGGTAATGACGCGCAATGCGTTTAGCCCGCGAGCGCTCACCGGGTTACTCCGGTGAGGTCAGCAGACCCGGTTTGATTCCGGGGCCGACGGTCATAGTCCGGATGAAGAGAGAACGGGATTGGCACCACCAGATCGCATCGCGAGCATTGCCACGTCTTACGTGGGGCTGGCGGTCGTACCTTGGCATCCCTTTCGATCCAAAGCGCCCTGTTTTTTCATAGACAGGAGACAGAACAGATGCAACCCACCGCAATTGACAGCAAAGCCAAGAACCACGCAAACGAGCGTATCGCATTTATCCAGGCCTGCTGGCACAAGGATATTGTCGATCAGAGCAAAATCGGCTTTGTCGCTGAAATGGCCAACCAGGGTTACACCGAAGCGGATATCGACTTCTTTGAAGTCGGCGGCGCATTCGAAATCCCGCTGCACGCCAAACTCCTCGCCAACAGCGGCCGTTATGCGGGCGTCGTGGGTGCGGCATTGGTCGTGGACGGTGGCATCTACCGCCACGAATTCGTCGCGCAATCGGTGGTCAGCGCGCTGATGCAAGTGCAGCTGGAAACCGAAGTTCCGGTGTTCTCGGTGGTCCTGACCCCACATCATTTCCATGCAGGCGAAGAACACCAGAAATTCTTCTTTGAGCACTTTCTGCACAAAGGCCAGGAAGCGGCCAAGACCTGCGCCGACACCGTGGCCAAAGTGCGTGCGCTACGTCGCAGTGAAGGGCAGAAGAAGGTCGGTTAACTGACCGAGCGCTTGCTCCTCCGGTTGTTCACGACCCCGTGGGAGCAAGCTTGCTTGCGAAAGCTATATTTCAGACTGAGAAAATGCTGTGGATGTAACACCGTCTTCGCGAGCAAGCTCGCTCCCACATTGATCAGCTTCTAGATCAACCCATCCGCCGACGCAGGCACAATCAATATCCCCGCCCGCAAGCCGATCTGCACCCTGGGATTGGGGAAGATGATCCTCGCCCCCTGCTCCTCCACGACCCAGCGTGAATCACCGTCATCGGCCAGCAGGTAACCCTTGGCCAGCGGCGAGAAGTTTTCCACCTCCAGGGGCAGGTGCATTCTGAAGCCGTCACTGCGCTTGATGATTTCCCGCGCCACGCTGAACAGTTGCAAACCGTCGAGGCTGTCGTCCAGATCAGGCTCGGTGCCTTCGATCATTTGCTGCAGGCGCGTGCGCAGCAGCGTCAGGTCGACCTCGGCGTTTTGGCCGAACGGTCGCGCCTTGCCCAGCTCCAGGGTGAAAGATTCCGCGCCCAGCTTGTCGTAGGTGTAAGCGCTGAACACGATGGACGGCTTGTTCTGCAACAGCACCGCCTGCATGCCTGCCGCGCGCAGCCGGGCCAGTTGCTGACGGGAATGCGAGCGACCTTCTTTCCAGGGGTACAGGGCGAATTGCTCGATCTTCGAACCGCGAATAGCGGTATGCAGATCGTAATGCACACGGTAGCGATCCGGCAGGCTGAAAAACGTCGCCGCCAGCCGCTCCAGTTCGCAGGCGCGCAACGCCTCCGGGCCACCGCTGAGCTCGTGTCGGCCATTGAACAGCCGGTTTACATCCTGCTCGACATAACGCTCTCCCCGACGCATGGCCTCGGGGTTGCCAAACAGAAAAAGAATACGTGCCCGCGGCTTCAATTCGCTGCGGGCGATGCTGCGGATCAAGTCGTCCAGCAACTCGATGGGTGCAGTCTCGTTGCCATGAATGCCAGCCGACAGCAGCAAATCCATGCCGGTGTCCTGGCCTTCCGGCGGCCGGACTTCCAGCGCGCCTTCACTCAGCCAGCGCAGGCGCACGCCACCGACAGTCGTTTGAGTCTTTTCCGCTGGTTCACGTCCAGCCAGGGTCAGGTCAAGCAATTTGCCGAGGGCGAGCATGGGCAGTGGTTCCTTCAAGGCTCAATCAGGAAAGACTTGATCAGTCGTGTTGGCAGTCCGGACCGTGGACATGCTCTTGCTCGTCACCCACGTCGGCAGGTTCCATTTCCAGCTGCAGGCTGACCAGGTTGGTGGCCAGTGGACGCAGCAGCAGGTTGGCGTATTCGGCGTCGCCTTCTTCAACGTCAACGCCGATCAGCAACTGGCCGCGGCCGTCGTGCTGGATCCACAGTTCCTTGCCCTGCCACATGACGGCGACGCGGGTGCAGGAGGTTTCCAGCTGGGTGCCATCGGTGTCTTCAAGGATGAGTTGCAGGGTGTCGCTCATGATCGGGATTCTCTAGGTTCAGACAAGTTGGAAAGGATAGACCGCGCCCAGTTTAAGGATTTGCGTCAGTTCATCCAGTGCCGTGCGGCATTCAAACAACAATTGCGGGTCGGCCAGGTCGTCCTCGCTCATGCGATCGCGGTAGTGTCTGTCGACCCATTGCGTCAGCGTGGCGTACAACGGCGCGTTCATGATAACCCCTGGGTTGACGGCCGCCAGCTCGGTTTCATTGAGCGCGACGCGAAGACGCAGGCAAGCAGGACCACCGCCGTTCTGCATGCTTTGCTTGAGGTCGAACACCTTGACCTCACGGATCGGCCCGGAGCCCGCCAGCAGCCCTTGCAGGTAACGCCAGACTCGCTCGTTGCTGCGGCACTCTTCGGGCACGATCAACAGCATCGAGCCGTCAGCGCGCAACAACAGCTGGCTGTTGAAAAGGTAGGAACGCACCGCGTCTTCGACCGAGACTTCGGCGCGGGGCACGCGGATGGCCTTGAGCTGAGCGCCACAACGACCCAGCTTGTCCTGCAGTTCGCCCAGCAGCCGCTCGGTATGGAGGAAGGCGTCCTCGTGACAGAACAGCACTTCGCCGTTGCCAACTGCGATCACGTCATTGTGAAACACGCCCTGATCGATCACTGCCGGGTTCTGCTGGCCGTAGACCACGCCGCTTTCGCTCAGGCCGTGCAGACGCGCGACGGCTTGTGACGCTTCCAGGGTCTGGCGCGCCGGGTATTTCTGCGGCTCCGGGTAGCGGCCATCAAACGCACTGCGACCAAACACGAAAAACTCGACACCCGCCTCGCCATAGTCGCGGCACAAACGGGTGTGGTTGGCTGCGCCTTCGTCACCGAATTGGGTCACCGAAGGCAAAGCGCTGTGATGGGCGAAATGCTGCTGATCAGCAAACATCGCTCCCAGCACGCGGCTGGTGGTCGGATGCTCGATGCTGCGGTGATATTTGCACGCCAGATTCGCAGCGGTGAAATGCACCCGGCCATCAGCGGTATCGGCACTCGGGCTGACGGTGGCGGCATTGGCGACCCACATGCTGGACGCCGAGCAACTGGCAGCCAGCAACGGCATGGCCTGCTTCGCTGCGTGTTCAATGACCTGCGCGTCTGAACCGGCAAAGCCCAGTTTGCGCAAACCCGCCACGTCCGGACGTTCCTGAGGGGCCAGTACACCCTGCACGAAGCCCATCTCCATCAACGCCTTCATCTTTGCCAGGCCTTGCAGCGCGGCTTCGCGAGGATTGGAAGCTTGCTGGCAATTGCTCTGGGAGGCGACGTTACCGTAAGACAACCCGCCGTAGTTGTGAGTCGGCCCGACCAGGCCGTCAAAATTGACTTCGTATGCTTTCATCGGCTCGGCTCCGTGGATCTATTTTTATCACCGGCTGGAAATTCCGTGTCTGCCAGCAGATGTCTGTGCAGTCTGGGTGGGACCGGCTTTAGCCGGTCCCACGAGGTGTTTCACCCCAACCGCACCCCTGGCGTCAGTGTCGCTGGCAAGGTCAGGCTGCTGCTTTCCAGTGATGCCACCGGGTAAGCGCAATAATCGGCCGCATAGTAGGCGCTGGCGCGATGGTTGCCCGATGCGCCCACGCCGCCGAACGGCGCACTGCTGGCGGCACCGGTCAGTTGTTTGTTCCAGTTGACGATGCCCGCACGGCTCTCCAGCCAGAACTGCTGGTAGCGCGCCTCGGAATCGGACAGCAAACCCGCCGCCAACCCATATTGCGTATCGTTGGCCAGCGCAATCGCGCTGTCGAAATCAACGTAGCGAATCACCTGCAGCAACGGCCCGAAAAGTTCTTCGTCGAGCGGGTCACTGAGCGCGGTGACGTCCAGGATGCCCGGCGTCAACAATGCCGCCGTGGCCAGTGGCTGAGTCATTTCCAGCAGCGCCAGGGCACCGTTGGCCAGCAATTGTTCTTGCGCCGCGAGCAGTGCGTCAGCGGCGTGCAGGGAAATCACCGAACCCATGAACGGCGGTGGTTGCTGATCGAACGCACCCACTTCTATGTTGCGAGTGACCTGCACCAGCCGCTCGATAAACGCATCACCCCACGCCCCTTCGGGTACCAGCAGGCGACGAGCGCAGGTGCAGCGTTGTCCGGCAGAAATGAAAGCCGACTGGATCACCGTGTAAACCGCGGCCTCGACGTCCGCCACCTGATCCACCAGCAACGGGTTATTGCCACCCATTTCCAGGGCGAGGATTTTGTCCGGACGACCGGCGAACTGCTGATGCAGCGCATTGCCGGTGCGGCTCGACCCGGTAAAGAACAAGCCGTCGATGCCTGGATTGGCGGCCAGGGCAATGCCGGTTTCCCGACCGCCTTGCAGCAGGTTAAGGACGCCCTCAGGCAACCCGGCTTCGATCCAGCATTTAACCGTCAGCTCAGCCACTTTCGGCGTCAGCTCGCTGGGTTTGAACAACACGGCGTTGCCCGCCAGCAAGGCCGGGACGATATGGCCGTTGGGTAAATGGCCCGGGAAGTTGTACGGGCCGAACACCGCCACCACACCATGGGGCTTGTGACGCAACACGGCGGTGGCGTCGCCCAGAGGGCCGCTCTTCTCGCCCGTGCGCTCGCGGTAGCTTTGAACCGAGATGGCGACCTTGTTGACCATGCTGGTCACTTCAGTGGCCGATTCCCACAGTGGCTTGCCGGTTTCCTCTCCGATGCAATGGGCAAGTTCGTCAGCATGAGCTTTCAGGCTGACGGCAAAGGCTTCCAGTACGCTGATGCGCTCATCCAGGGTGCGTTTCGCCCAGCTCGGGAACGCCTGTCGCGCAGCCCGCATGGCCTGATCAACCTGCTCGGCATTGGCACCTTGCCCGGCCCACACCACCTGCTGGCTTACCGGATTCAGCGATTCAAACGCCTCGCCCTGCCCGGCATGCCAGGCTCCCGCAATATAAAGCGTGTTCATCAGTTGGGCTCCCGGCCAGGCGACAACGGCACGGCGCGAACACTGTCGCCCGCGCTGAGGCGCAAACGCTTGGCGGTGGCCGGGTCGACCACCAGCGTGCCAGCGGCAAAACGCGCCGCCGCTACGGTAATCCGGCAATCCTCGCGTCGACGGTTATGGATCAGAAATGGCGGCGCATCGTCACCCGGTGTCCCGATCGCCAAAACCAGCGGCTGACTGTCCCGCACAGCGCGGATCTTGGCGGTTTCGCACTCCACCGCAGGGCCTGCGTCGAAAATATCGACGTAACCCTGGTAGCTGAAACCTTCGGCCTTGAGCATCGTCAGCGCAGGTTCGGTATCGGCGTGAACCCGGCCGATCACGTTGCGCGCATCTTCGGAGAGGAAGCACGAATACAGCGGAAACTTGGGCATCAACTCGGCGATAAAGGCCTTGTTGCCGACGCCTGTCAGGTAATCCGCCTGACTGAATTCCATCTTGAAGAAATGTCGGCCAAGGCTCTCCCAGAACGGCGAGCGGCCATTTTCATCGGACATGCCGCGCATCTCGGCAATGATTTTTTTGCCGAACAATTGCGGAAACTCGGCGATGAACAGCATCCGCGCCTTGGCCAGCAAGCGACCGTTGAGGCCATTGCGGAAGTCGCTGTGCAAAAACAGCGAGCACAATTCGGAATTACCGGTCAGGTCATTGGCCAGAAACAGCGTCGGGATCTCCCGATAAATGTTCAGCTCCTGCGATGCGCTCACCGTCAGGCCTACCCGGTAGTTGTACCAGGGCTCACGCAGGCCTACCGCACCCGCGATAGCCGAGATGCCCACCACGCGGCCGTCGTCGTCTTCGAGCACAAACAGGTAATCGGCATCGCCGCGCCCGGCCTCGCCGCGAAAGGTCTTCTCGGCCCAGCCAACCCGATGGGCCAGACGCTCTTCATTGGCAGGCAAAGTCGTCAGGCCGGCGCCTGTACTGCGCGCCAACTCGATCAGCGCGGGCAGATCACTGCTGCTTACAGGACGAACGATCATGCTATCTCCTCAATGCCGGTTCCCGCGGGAACCGGCGAAACTCGCTAAACCTGCAATTCACGCATCAACCGCGTATCAGACCGCCACAACCCGCACGCTGGCACCTTCGCCAACACCCAGCGCTTCGGCCGCCGCCAGACTCAGCGGCACCGGCTTGCCCGGAGCCCAGTCGAGTTCCAGCAGAATCGCCCGGTAATCTTGAAGCAGGCCATTGGCGACCAGATACAGACGGCCACCGGAGCCGGTATCAGTGGTGTGATCCGGGTCGATTTTGACCGGCACCAGACGGCTCTGGGCGATGGAGCGGATCCCGGAGACCCGAGCGTGCAAGGTCGGCCCACCGTCGAAGATGTCGATGTAGTGATCGGTTTCGAAACCCTCGCGCATGAGAATGTCGAAGGTGATCTGCGCTCGCGGATGCACCTGGCCCATGGCTTCCTGGGCGGCGTCTGGCAGCAGCGGCACATAGATCGGGTAATGAGGCATCAACTCGGCCAGGAAGGTGCGACTTTTTAGTCCGCACAAGCGTTCGGCAGCAGCGTAATTGAGATCGAAGAAGTTACGGCCAATGGCGTCCCAGAACGGCGAATCGCCATTTTCATCGCTGTAACCAACGATTTCCGTCACCACCGAATCAGCGAAGCGTTCAGGGTGGCTGGCGACGAACAGCAGTCGGCCACGGGAATTAAGCTCCGACCAAGCGCTGCCGACCAGTTCCGGCACCACGTAAAAACTGGTCAGCAGACTATTGCCGGTCAGGTCGTGGCATTGAGAGAGCACGTGAATTTTGTTGTGGATTTTCAGTTCACGAGAGGCGTGAACGAAAGTCTCGTTGCGAAAACTGTAGAAAGGCTCGGAATAACCTGCCGAAGCGACAATCCCGGAGCAGCCCACCAGACGTCCGGTTTCACTGTCTTCAAGGACAAAAAAGTAGGTCTCTTCGCCGTTGAAGCTGACTTCCGCAGCGAACGACGCTTCCGATGCCGCGATCTTGTCGCTCAGGCGGCCAGCGTCGTCGGGCAAGGACGTGACACCGATCGGGCTGTCGGCGGCGAGGCGTTGAACCTCCGCCAGATCAGCCATTTGCGCGGGGCGCATTACGAGCATGGTGCCACTCCTTACCATAAACAGACCGGTTGAACCGGCACAGAAAAATGCCAAAAAAGGCATAGAGACGGCTCCAAGCTCACGCCTGAAGCTCAAAGGTTCAGGGCTTAAACCTGGGTCAGCTTGGCGACGGCGCGCTCGAAGCGGTCCAGGCCTTCGTCAATGTCCGCGTCTTCGATCACCAGGCTTGGCGCGAAGCGCACCACGTCGGGACCTGCTTGCAGAATCATCACGCCATGCTGCTCGGCTGCCGTGAAGAAATCCTTGGCCTTGCCTTTCCAGGCGTCGCTCAGCACGCAGCCGATCAACAGGCCCATACCGCGAACCTGAGTGAACACGCCGTATTGCTCGCCGATTTTTTCCAGACGAGCGCGGAACTTGGCGTGTTTGGCTTTTACGCCGTCACGGACTTCCTGGGTATGAACCACGTCCATCACCGCATTGCCCACCGCACAGGCCAGCGCATTGCCACCATAAGTGGTGCCGTGGACGCCAACGGCGAAGTGCTTGGCGAGTTTTTCGGTGGTCAGCATGGCCGCCATCGGGAAACCGCCGCCGATGCTCTTGGCGCTGGACAGTATGTCCGGCGTCACGCCGTAATTCATGTAGGCAAACAGCTGACCGCTACGACCCATGCCGCTCTGCACTTCGTCGAAAATCAGCAGTGCCTTGTGCTCGTCGCACAGGGCACGGGCGCCTTGCAGGTATTCCAGTTCGGCAGGCAGAACACCGCCCTCGCCCTGAATCGGTTCCAGCACTACGGCGCAGGTCTTATCAGAGACTGCGGCTTTCAGTGCGGCCAGATCGTTGAACGGAACGTGAGTAATGCCGGTGATCTTCGGACCGAAACCATCGGAGTACTTCGACTGGCCACCGACTGTCACAGTGAACAGGGTGCGACCGTGGAAGCTGTTGAGCGCGGCGATGATTTCGTATTTTTCCGGGCCATACAGATCGTGG
This sequence comes from Pseudomonas viridiflava, assembly GCF_900601905.1. Classification (GTDB taxonomy): domain Bacteria; phylum Pseudomonadota; class Gammaproteobacteria; order Pseudomonadales; family Pseudomonadaceae; genus Aquipseudomonas. Next base: position 311,868 of record NZ_UWFA01000449.1, on the reverse strand, counting down.
GAAACGCGACGGGCCAGCTTGAACGCGGCCTCGTTGGCTTCGGCACCGGAGTTACAGAAGAACACCCGCTCGGCGAAAGTGGCGTCCACCAGCTTTTTAGCCAACCGCAGGGCGGGCTCGTTGGTGAAGACGTTGGATACGTGCCACAGGTTGTTGGCCTGTTCAGTCAAGGCACCGACCAGAGCCGGATGGCAGTGGCCCAGCACGTTGACGGCGATCCCGCCGGAGAGGTCCACCAGTTCACGGCCCGACTGGTCCCAGACCCGGGAACCCGCACCACGCACCGGAATAAAACCGGCTGGAGCGTAATTGGGAACCATTACCTGGTCGAAATCGGCACGTTGCACCGCAGCTTGCTCAACGGACATCGGAGTCTCCTGAAAAGGAACACCCGCCTGAATGTGGCGAGCGATGGGAAGATTGTAAGGACTGATCACGCCCGGACATTGCCGCCAAGCGACAACTTATTACAGGGTAAACCCGGCTTTTTCGCGGACTGTCGACAATGCGACATATAGCGTTGCAAAGGCGCAGTTTAAACGTTGCGGGCGCAGAGTTGCAGATACAGATGAGTAATGATTTGGAACGCGGAACCTGTGGGAGCAGGCTCGCTCCCACAAGGGAAGCTTGCAAAACCTGCGGGCATTACCCCCGCTCGGCCGGCACCGACGACAACTCAAACGGGCTGCTGCTGCGGCGCTGGTTGCGATCTTCCCGGGGGGTAGCGCCAAAGAAGTTGCGGTAGGCGCTGGAGAAGTGCGGGCCAGACGAGAACCCGCAGGACAACCCGATCTGGATGATCGATTTGCTGGTCTGCATCAGCATCTGCCGGGCCTTGTTGAGGCGTAGTTCAAGGTAGTACTGGCTCGGCACGCGATTGAGGTACTGCTTGAAAATCCGCTCCAGCTGGCGTCGCGATACGCAGACATGCTGGGCGATCTCGTCAGTGGTCAATGGCTCTTCGATGTTGGCTTCCATCAACAGCACTGCCTGAGTCAGCTTCGGATGGCTGGAGCCCAGTCGGTTCTGCAACGGAATGCGCTGGCGCTCGCCACCTTCGCGAATGCGCTCGACCACCAGTTCTTCGGAGACGGCACCCGCCAGCTCAGCGCCATGGTCGCGGGCCAGCACGGCCAGCAACAGATCGAGAACAGACATCCCGCCGCAGGCCGTCAGGCGATCCCGGTCCCAGTCAAACAGGTGGCTGGTGGCAATCACCTTGGGGAAGCGCTCACTGAAATCATCCTGCCAGCGCCAGTGCACGGCCGCGCGGTATCCGTCCAGCAAACCCAGTTGCGCCAACGGATAAACCCCGGCTGACAAGCCGCCAATCACACAGCCGGCACGCACCAGTTGCTTGAGGGCGCCCCCCAGCGCAGGGCTCATGGCCGCTGGCGGTTCATCGGCGAGCAGGAACAGTTTCTGACAGCCTTCAAGGCGCCCGGCCCACGGCTCGCCGGGCAATTGCCAGGCGCCCTCGGCAGGCGCTTCGGCTTGCAGAAAAGACAATTCGTAGATCACTTCCGGATGGACGCGCTGAGCAACGCGCAAGGCTTCCTCGGCCAGCGCCAGGGTCAGGGCTTTGGTGCTGGGCCAAATCAGAAAACCAATTCGATGGGCGGTCATGGCGGGCAATCCGGAACGTGTCGCTGTTGTTGAAACTGTCTGCACAGCTTATGGGTTGGGCATCGCGATACCCAGGCTGAAACGGCTGCAAGCAGGTCATGCGTCAGGCGCGCAGCATGACCTGTTCCGCTCTCAAAGGCACCGTTTTCGTTATTTGAGGCTGCCGGAAAGGAACTGCTGCAGGCGCTCGGACTGAGGTTTGACCAGCACTTCACGTGGGTCGCCGCGCTCTTCGACAAGGCCTTTGTGGAGGAACACCAACTGATTGGAAACCTCGCGAGCAAAGCCCATTTCGTGAGTCACCACGACCATGGTCCGGCCTTCCTGGGCGAGGGCCTGCATGACCTTGAGGACATCCCCTACCAGCTCCGGATCAAGCGCCGAGGTTGGCTCGTCGAAGAGCATGACTTCCGGTTCCATCGCCAGGGCCCGGGCAATTGCCACGCGCTGCTGCTCACCACCGGACATATGCCCTGGATACGCATCCTTGCGATGGGCCACGCCCACCTTATTCAGGTAGTGCTCGGCCTTTTCCAGCGCCTCTTTCTTCGAAATACCGAGCACATGAACCGGGGCTTCAATGATGTTTTCCAGCGCAGTCATGTGCGACCACAGGTTGAAATGCTGGAACACCATCGAGAGCCGCGAGCGCATCCGCTGCAGCTGCTTCGGGTCGGCGGCGCGCAGGCTGCCGTCCTTGTTGGCGGCCAGTTTCAGCTCCTCGTTGTTGAGCAGAATCTTGCCGGCGTGGGGCTGTTCCAGAAGATTGATGCAACGCAGGAAGGTACTTTTACCCGAGCCACTGGAGCCAATGATGCTGATCACATCGCCCGCCTTCGCCGTCAGGGACACACCCTTGAGCACTTCGTGGCTGCCATAGCGCTTGTGCAGGTCCTGGACTTCCAGTTTGTTCATGCTATCGGTTCTCACAATTGGGTCAGTCATTGAGCAGGCGACCCTGACGTCGTGCAGTGCGGCCCGCCACTTTGGCCAGCCAGAAACCCGGTTGGGCATAACGCAGCCGCTCGATGGCAAACAGCACCCCGGCGGTATTGGAGCAAACGGTGCTGACCCGGTCAAATAGCGGGTCGATGACCTCAAACAGTGGCTCGCCCACCTCGACGACAGCGCCTGCCTCACGCAGGAACGTCACTACGCCGGGATGCGGCGCGAACAGCAATTCGGTGCCTTCAAAGGGCATGCCTTCGCAGGCTTCATGGGCCGGACGCGGCCAGTCGCCACTGATGAAACCCTGCTCCGCCAGGAACGCCAGAATACCCTCGGCGTGAGCTTCGGCCTGCGGCTTGCCGGTATCGGCCTGCCCGCCCAGCTCAATGGTGGTGGCCAGACAGGCCAGGGGAATCTGCGCGTCAGGGAAAATCCGCGACAGACGCAACCACGGCAGCGAGCAGGCTTCATCGAACGAGCTGCCACCGGAATCTTCTGCCAGCAACGCCACTTGCACATTCAAATGCGCGGTCAGCGAGCGCCACTGCGGCCAGTGCTGCGGCAAGGCGTACAGGTGCAACGCGGCGTCGGCATCGCAATGCAGATCCAGCACCACATCGGCGGTGCAGGCATGACTGAGCAGAATCCGCTGCATGCCACGCAGCTCGCTTTCAGGGGCGGGCAGGTTTTCCAGCGCGGTGGTCATCGCCTGACGAATCAGTTGCACGTTGCTATGCGGGTCATCGCCCAACTGGCCTTCAAGCAGCTCAGCCACCGGCTCGCTCAACTCGCAGAAGTCACGGTTGAAGTTCCTGCCACTGCCAAACTCGAAACGCCCTTGATGCGCGCCCTGCAGCAACTGCCCCAGGCCGATCGGATTGGCCACCGGGACGAGCTCGATCACGCCCTTCAAGGCGCCCTGTTCTTCCAGTTCGGCCAGACGCTTTTTCAGCTCCCAGGCCGTGCGCATGCCCGGCAATTCATCGGCGTGCAGGCTGGCCTGAATATAAGCTTTGCGCTCGCCACTGCCGAAGCGGAACACGCTCAGCTGGCGCTCGGTGCCGAGGGTGCTCCACGGCAATACATGATCGGTTCTTTGCATGTCAGGCCTTCCGGGGCGCGAGATAGCCCAGCCAGCGGCGTTCCGCCAGCTTGAACAGTCGCACCAGAATGAATGTCAGGCACAGGTAGAACACGCCTGCGGTAATAAATGCCTCGAAGGGCAGGAAGCTTTCGGAATTCACCGCGCGCGCCGCACCCGTGATGTCCACCAAGGTGACGCTGGACGCCAGACTGGTGGTTTGCAACATCATGATCACTTCGTTGCTGTACTGCGGCAGCGCCCGACGCAAGGCCGATGGCAGCAGAATCCGCCGGTACATTTTGGCTTTGGACATACCCATGGCCCGCGCCGCTTCGATTTCGCCAGCTGGCGTGGCTTTCAGGCTCCCCGCGATGATTTCAGCGGTATAGGCACTGGTATTGACCGCAAACGCCAGACACGCACAGAACGTTGCACTGGACAGCCACGGCCACATGAAGCTTTCTCGCACCACGGGAAACTGCGCCAGACCGTAGTAGATCAGGTAAAGCTGCACCAGCATCGGCGTGCCGCGAATCACGTAGGTGTACAGCCAGGCCGGCAGATTGACCCAACGGTTTTTCGAGACCCGCATCAGACCCAGTGGCAGCGCGGCCAGCAGACCAAACGCCAGGGCAATGCCGAGCAATTGCAGCGTGGTCAGCAGCCCGGAGAAATACAGCGGCAGGCTGTCCCAGATGACGTTGTAGTCGAAAATCACAGGTCAGCCGCCCTAACTCCGACGGAGTAACGTTTCTCAAGAAGACGCAGGGCCAGCAGCGAGACGCTGGTGATCAGCAGATAAATCGCAGCCACGGCGAGGAAGAACGTGAACGGCTGGCTGGTGGCATCGCCCGCCTGCTTGGCGAGGAACATCATGTCCTGCAGGCCGACCAGCGAAATCAGCGCCGTCGCCTTGGTCAGTACCAGCCAGTTATTGGTGAAGCCAGGTATCGCCAGACGGATCATCTGTGGCACCAGAATTCTGAAAAACACTTTTGAATGGCTCATGCCATAGGCCAGTCCCGCTTCGGCCTGCCCTTTGGGAATGGCCATGAACGCGCCCCGAAAGGTCTCCGACAGGTAAGCGCCAAAGATAAACCCCAGGGTGCCGATACCGGCTGCCAGGGGGCTCAAGTCGATGTAATCCTCATGGCCGAGCATCGGCGCAATGGCATTGAGCGCGCCTTGCCCGCCGTAGAAGATCAACAGGATCAGGACCAGGTCGGGGATCCCGCGAATCACGGTGGAATACAGATCACCCAGCAGCGCCAGCCAACGCACCGGTGACAAACGCAGCGACACGCCAATCAAGCCCAGGACGATTGCCAGCGCCATCGACGAAAGGGCCAACTGCAGCGTCAGCCCTGCGCCCTCGAGGATGACAGCCCCGTAGCCATTCAACATGTTGTGCGGTCCTCATGGGTGTAAAAAATGGCGCCAGCCACTGAACCTGTGAAGGTCCCTGGCTGCGCCACTCTGGACGACGTGTTTACTTGCCGTAAACGTCGAAGTCGAAGTACTTGTCCTGAATCTTTTTGTACTCGCCGTTGGCGCGAATCGCCGTGATGGCCGCGTTGATACGCTCCTGGTTGGCTTTGTCGCCTTTGCGCACCGCGATACCGATGCCGTCGCCGAAGTAGGCCGGATCAGTGAATGCAGGGCCAACAAACGCGTAGCCTTTGCCTGAATCGGTTTTCAGGAAACCGTCCTGCAGCAGGGTGGCGTCCGCCACGGTGCCGTCCAGACGACCCGCTTTAACGTCCAGGTAGATTTCGTTCTGCGAGCTGTAGGATTTGATCTCGGCGCCTTTAGGCTCAAGAACTTTCTTGGCAAAAGTGTCGTGGATCGTCCCACGTTGCACGCCGATTTTCTTGCCTTTGAGTTCGGCAAGGCTGTCGCTGACGGTGGTGCCTTCTTTCATGACCAGACGTGCTTGAGTGCTGTAGTAGCGCTCAGTGAAATCAACCGATTTCTTGCGCTCGTCGGTGATGGACATGGACGACAGGATCGCGTCGATCTTGCGCACTTTCAACGCAGGGATCAGGCCGTCGAATTCCTGCTCGACCCAGGTGCATTTGATCTTCATCTCGGCACACAGCGCGTTGCCGATGTCGTAATCGAAGCCGACGATGCTGCCGTCCGGTGCCTTGGAGGCAAAAGGAGGGTAAGCCGCTTCGATGCCGATTTTCAGCGGTTTTTCATCAGCGAACACTGGCTGCGCCAGAACGGTCAGGGCCAAAGCGCCAAGAAGCATGAGCTTTTTCATTGTTAGGACTCCGTCGGTAAAACACGACAAATGGCAGAGTGAGCACGAGCCCAATATGCGAAGAGGACGATTGGAGGTAGACGCCTGGCGGCTGGAACCGGGTTGCGGGTCAGCAAGCCTTGGGCGAGTGACCGGCATTCTAACCACAGGCTCGAAGTCGATATTTCTTCAATGCGACAACAAGTTACAGATGCATCAAGAAGTGTCACCTGGCGCATTGACAGAAAACGCAGGGTATGCAAGCGAATCGAGAGCGTAACCAATGGTTGCAGCAAGATACGCGCCCATTATTGGCAAAGCCTTGTAATACGGCAAGCGCAGCGTTGACGCATGGCTAATTGCTGGGTGCATTTGCAGCAACTTCCTACAACACCGGGAGAGATCGCCCCACAAATGGGCGTCGCGTTACCGGGTTTCGGGGAGGGTAACAGATGGATATATATCTTGGTTGCCGGAAGGTTGGCGGCGATCCTATCGCGGGCAAGCCTCGCTCCCACAGAAAGAACGCATTCAACCTGTGGGAGCGGTGCTTGCCCGCGATAGGGGCGCCTCGGATAACCAGACAACCATAAAAAACCCCACCCGGCTCTCACCGAATGGGGCTTCTAAGACGCAGGCTATCAGGCCGCGGTCATGGTCTTGTGCGTGTCGATCAGGTGCTGCACCACGCCTGGATCCGCCAGGGTGGAGATGTCGCCCAGAGAATCGTATTCACCCGTGGCGATCTTGCGCAGAATGCGGCGCATGATTTTCCCGGAGCGGGTTTTCGGCAGGCCCGGTGCCCACTGGATGACATCGGGTGATGCAATCGGACCGATCTCTTTGCGGACCCAGTTGCGCAGCTCGATGCGCAGCGCCTCATCCGGCACCTCACCACCGTTCAAGGTCACGTAGACATAAATGCCCTGCCCTTTGAGGTCATGCGGCACGCCGACCACTGCGGCCTCAGCGACCTTGGGATGGGCAACCATGGCGCTTTCGATTTCAGCAGTGCCCATGCGGTGGCCGGAGACGTTGAGCACGTCATCTACCCGGCCGGTGATCCAGTAGTAACCATCTTCGTCACGACGCGCACCGTCACCGGTGAAGTACATGCCGCGGAAGGTCTTGAAGTAGGTGTCGACGAAACGATCGTGATCGCCATACAGCGAGCGCGACTGGCCTGGCCAGGAGTCGAGGATCACCAGATTACCTTCTGCTGCACCTTCGATCAGGTTGCCCAGGTTGTCCACCAGTGCCGGGATCACGCCGAAGAACGGACGTGTCGCCGAGCCGGGTTTCAATGCAGTCGCGCCAGGCAGCGGGCTGATCAGGATGCCGCCGGTTTCGGTCTGCCACCAGGTATCGACAATCGGGCAATTTTTCTTGCCGACGGTGTTGTAGTACCAGTTCCAGGCTTCCGGGTTGATCGGCTCGCCCACCGAACCCAGCAGGCGCAGGCTGGAGCCATCGGCGCCTTCAACGGCCTTGGTGCCTTCGGCCATCATGGCGCGAATCGCGGTGGGTGCGGTGTAGAGGATATTGACCTTGTGCTTGTCGACGATTTTCGACACGCGAGTGATGTCCGGATAGTTCGGCACGCCTTCGAACAGCAAGGTGGTCGCGCCGTTGGCCAGCGGCCCGTAGACGATATAGCTGTGGCCCGTGACCCAGCCCACGTCAGCGGTGCACCAGTAGACCTCGCCCGGCTTGTAGTCGAATACACGCTCATGGGTCAGTGCGGCATACAGCAGATAACCGCCGGTGGTGTGCAACACGCCCTTGGGCTTGCCCGTGGAGCCCGAGGTGTAAAGGATGAACAGCGACTCTTCGGCGCCCATTTCCTTGGGTGCGCAGGTCTCGGAGGCCACTTCCAGCAACGAGTGGTACCAGATGTCGCGATGGCGGTTCCATTCGATGTCGCCACCGGTGCGCTTGCAGACGATCACCTTCTGCACGCTGGCGGTTTCCGGGTTGGTCAGGGCCCGGTCGACGTTGGATTTCATCGCGGTTTTCTTGCCGCCACGCAAACCTTCGTCAGCGGTGATCACCAATTTGGACTTGCAGTCGATGATGCGCCCGGCCAGCGCCTCGGGAGAGAAGCCACCAAACACCACCGAGTGGATGGCGCCGATCCGCGCGCAGGCCAGCATGGCGACCACGGCTTCCGGGATCATCGGCATATAGATAGTCACGACATCGCCGCGATGCACATCCTGGCCGCGCAAGGCGTTGGCGAACTTGCAGACTTCGGCATGCAGTTCACGGTAAGTGATGTTGCGGCTTTCGGAAGGATCATCGCCTTCCCAGATGATGGCGATAGTGTCGCCACGCTCTTCCAGGTGACGATCGAGGCAGTTGTAGGCGACGTTGAGGGTGCCGTCGGCGAACCACTTGATGTCGACCCGATGGTCATCGAACGAGGTCTGCTTGACCGAGGTAAAAGGTTTGATCCAGTCGAGGCGCTGCGCCTGCTCACGCCAGAAACCGTCAGGGTTTACCACTGACTGCTGGTACATGGCCTTGTAGGTCGCCTCATCGGTCAGCGTGGTCGCTGCGACTTCTGGGCGAACGGGGTACAGGGAAGCTGCACTCATCTTGGTTACCTCGGTGGATAGTTGTTGTTTTATGCGTCAGTTGTAGCCGCCTGTCGCCCCGGGGACCATTCGACGATGGTCTTACCGGTCCGGCTGACAGCTCGGCAAGGCCTGTTGCCCGGCGAGCTGCGCAGTACATTCACACACACCCTTGCTGACCCGCTCTGGCCAGAGGGTTTCAGGGATTGTTACGGATTTGATTAATAATCTTTGTCAAAGTGTTCCTGTAAGAGCGGTGGCTGCAGGCATAGAATCAATTCCGCTCACAAAGCAAATGATTTACAACTTAATGCCCCCCACGGCAAGTTGAACTGACTCATTACTAGTCGTCCCACACATCACCGCCAAAAAGGTGATGTGCTCCCATTCGCACTCATGAAGGTAAACGGAAATGAAAGTTTCACTGTTGGTTCTGGCGCTCTGCGGTTTCAGTACATTGGCAATGGCTGAAGAATCCGGAGCAAAAGTTGCAGCCCAACAAGCACGCGTTGAGCAATACCAATATGGAAGTCATCCCGATATTGCCAAGGTTATCTCGGTCACCAATATTCCTGATGTCTGCGCAGTCGTGCCAATGCGCATGACCTACGAAGACCATCAGGGCCAGCGTCACGTGATGGGCTATCAAGTGATGGGCAATGGCTGCAGCAACGGTTGATGCACGGCCGTAATAGCCAGGACCCTGTCTCGACTATGTGAAATCCGACGTGGGACCGGCTTTAGCCGGGAAAGCGCTATTTACGACGCCATCAGCTATTGGCACGCCTTCTTCCCGGCTAAAGCCGGTCCCACACCAGTATTGATGACAGCCGCGCGCGAGCGAATACGCTTACACATGATTAACTTATTGATCAGGCTCCTTATTGCCCGCGCCCAAGCCGTAAATTTTCAACTTATTGGCAACTGTGGTGTGCGAGACACCCAAACGTTTGCCAAGTTGCCGACTACTGGGATGTTCGGCATAAAGCCGTTGTAATAAAGATTTTTCAAAGCGCCCGACAATATCGTCCAGCCCGCCTTCCAGAGATACTTGCGCGGATGCCTCCCGCGCTCCGTAATCCGGCAGACGAATATGCTCGGCTTTAACCGTCCCGCCTTCACACAGCGACACCGCCTGAAACAGCACATTCTCCAGTTGCCTGACGTTGCCCGGCCAGTGGTAATGCGCAAGGCGCTGCATGGCCGGCGGCGCCAGCCGGGGCAGTGGGCAACCGATTTGCCGACTGGCCTGATCAACGAAGTGCTCCACCAAGGGCTCCAGCCCGTCCAGGCATTCGCGCAACGGCGGGATGTGCAGGGTCAGAACGTTGAGCCGGTGATAAAGGTCCTGGCGGAAGTCACCCCTGGCACAGAGTTCGGACAAATCCACCTGGGTCGAGCAGATGATGCGCACGTCGAGAAAAACCTCCTCGTCACTGCCGACCCGTCGGAAGCAGCCGTCCTGCAGAAAGCGCAGCAGCTTGGCCTGCATCCGCGCGCTCAACTCGCCAACCCCGTCGAGCAACAGCGTGCCGCCTGCCGTCAGCTCAAGCAGGCCCAGCTTGCCTTCTGCACGAGCCCCCTCGAACGCGCCCGGGCCATAACCGAAAAGCTCGGTTTCCGCCATGGAATCAGACAGCCCCGAGCAGTTCATTGTCATTAAGGGTGCCTGGCCATGCGGACTGGCCAGGTGGCAGGCCCGGGCGAGCAACTCCTTGCCGGTGCCGGTTTCACCTTCGATCAACAGCGGAGCATCCAGCGCGGCCATGCGCCGCGCCTCGCGGACTACCCCGACCATGACCCTGGAACTCTGGAACACACTGTCGAAGCCGCGCAGCTCCTGTTTGCGCACCTGGTAGATGCGCTCGCCGACCCGGTCAGCCCGATGCAGGGTCAGCACCGCCCCGGCCAGGGCTTCGCTTTCATCATGCAGAGGCTGCAGGGGCGTGATATCGGCCAGAAACACATCGCCACGGATCTGCACTCGCAAGCCGTTGATGCGCGACTGACTACCGCGCACCAGCGCTGGAACATCCAGCCCCTGGGCGTAGCGCATCAGCGGCAGACCGGGCACTTCGTCCACCCGAACGCCCAGCAATTGGGCCGCTGCGCGATTGGCCGCCACAATTGCCCCCGCCATGTCGATGGACAGTACGGGGAATTCCAGCGCACCCAGCAACGCATCCAGCTCCATGTGGCGCCGTTCGCTGGGCATCAGGCTGACGCGCTTGACGCTGAACACCCCGGCGATGGTTTCAAAACGCGGCCGCAATGCCTGGAACTGCACGTTGATCAGATTCGGGCAGTCCAGATAGATCGCGTCACCCCGCTCTCCGCCCACCTCGCCACGCGCCACATTGACCCCGTACGAGACCAGCAGCTCGAGAATATCCCGAGTGATACCGATGCGGTTCTGGCAATGGACTTTGATACGCATGGCAAATGGATCCTGTGCCTGATTGTTTTTGTCGTGGATCGAAATTAAGCGTCAGGAATACGTGACACTTGCGCAAGGCTTTGACCTCGTCAGAGATAAGATAGACGCCATCAGGCCAAAACCGTAAAGTTTTCTTTACGACGAACAGGTCAGACACGGGACGTATAGCCTGACAGGCTGCCTGTCGGGGATCGCAATCAGGGTAATGATGGAGACGCTTAGACCTTATAAAAAGAATTCAGAGGGACAGCAGCATGAGCCAGACCCGTTATGTGGCACGCGAGCCCGATGCACAGGGCTTCATTGATTACCCGGCAGCCGATCATCAGGTGTGGAATACCCTGATCACCCGGCAGATGAAGGTCGTTGAAGGGCGTGCTTGCCAGGAATACCTGAACGGCATCGAGCAGTTGACCCTGCCTCATGAACGCATCCCGCAACTGGGCGAAATCAATAAGGTGCTTGCTGCGACCACGGGTTGGCAGGTCGCGCGGGTTCCGGCGCTGATTCCCTTCCAGAGATTTTTCGAACTGCTGGCAAACCGGCAGTTTCCGGTCGCGACCTTCATCCGCACTGCAGAAGAACTGGACTACCTGCAAGAGCCGGATATTTTCCATGAGATATTCGGCCACTGCCCGTTGCTGACCAACCCGTGGTTTGCCGAATTCACCCACACCTACGGCAAACTGGGCTTGAGCGCGAGCAAGGAACAGCGGGTGTATCTGGCGCGCCTGTACTGGATGACCATCGAGTTCGGCCTGGTGGACACCGCACAAGGCCGTCGGATCTACGGCGGCGGCATTCTTTCATCGCCCAGGGAGGCGGTATATAGCCTGTCCAGCGAACCGGAACATCAGACCTTCAACCCCGTCGAGGCGATGCGCACGCCATACCGTATCGATATTCTGCAACCGCTGTATTTTGTCTTGCCAGATCTGGAGCAGCTGTTTGATCTGGCCCAGCAAGACATCATGGGCATGGTCGAACACGCCATGCAGTTGGGCCTGCACACCCCGAAATTTCCCCCTAGACAACCTTCCAGCCATCAGGCGGCCTGAACAGGAATCTTTTTATGACCACACTTACTCAAGCCCACTGCGAAGCCTGCACGGCAGGCGCCCCACACGTCACCGATGCCGAGCTGGCAGAGCTGATCAAACAGATTCCGGACTGGAACATCGAAGTCCGCGATGGCGTGATGCAGCTGGAAAAGGTGTTCCTGTTCAAGAACTTCAGGTTCGCTCTGGCATTCACCAATGCCGTGGGCGAGATCGCCGAAGCCGAGGGCCATCATCCGGGCCTGCTGACCGAATGGGGCAAAACGACCGTGACCTGGTGGAGCCATTCGATCAAGGGCCTGCACCGCAATGACTTCATCATGGCGGCCAGAACCGATGAGGTCAGCAAAGCCGCCGAAGGGCACCAGTAACGTGACTGAATGAACGCATGACCTGTAGGAGCTCACCGAGGTTACGAGGCCAGCGATGGCGGTGCATCTGACACCCCGCGTCGCCATCGATCGCGGGCAAGCGCGCTCCTACAGATTGAGGTATGCCGCAGAGTTGGGAGCAAGCTTGAGCGCAAGGACAGCAAAATCAGCTTTTTGTTTCCGCACATGACCAACGGTCGAGATAAAAGTCTGATTGTCATTTTCTCTGCTGTATCCTGCCCAGGCTTTTTAGAAGCACGGTTCTGCCCACGCAACTAAAAATCCTGCAAGGAGCGACTTCAATGCATGAAATCCCAAACTTCCCCCATGGCCAGGAGCCGGTGCAATCGACACTGGCGCAGCTGGAACTCGGACAGCCGGTGGAAATGACTGCCAGTGAACAGGCTGACCCCAGCCAGCAAGCCTCCAGCGAAGACTGAGGGCGATTTTTCAGGCGTATCGAAAACCAGCGCTGCTGTGTTTTCATACGCCCGAATGCCCACGACCACAGGCTGCACATGACCGATTTCAACGAAGCACAGGCCAACAAACTGATCGGCACCGCCGAACGCATGATCAAAATCTGGGCCCAACTGAGCCCCGAGAAGCAGCAGTTGCTGCTCGCCCGCTTCGGCAACCAGGAAAACGCCCTCGCGGCACTGGTTACCAGCCAGATGGTTGCCCCGCTCCCTGACGCCTGAGCCTGCGCACGCCTTTCTGCTAAAAATTTTCTGCGGCCCTGCCCGTGGCGCTCAATGCACCGCTATCATGGGGCACTTGATTAGCTTGCCAAGCTTCCATCCTGCATTGAATCACCTCGTCGTTTTTCGTGGACCGCCCGCTCATGCCTGAAACTCCCCCAACCCCGCCACAACGTCCGATAGCCATTACCCTGCAAGTGGTTTCCATCGTGATGTTCACTTTCATCGGCTACCTGAATGTCGGTATTCCGCTGGCCGTGCTGCCGGGCTATGTGCACACCGATCTGGGTTTCGGTGCCATCACCGCCGGGCTGGTGATCAGCGTGGCTTACCTGGCAACCTTGCTCAGCCGCCCTTACGCGGGACGTATCATCGACAATCTGGGCCCCAAGAAGGCTGTCCTGATCGGGTTGGCAGGTTGCGGCTTGAGCGGTGTGTTCATGCTGATTTCCAGCTGGCTGCAGGCCTGGCCCATGGCGAGCCTGATCTGCCTGTTTATCGGCCGGCTGGTACTGGGCAGCGCGGAAAGTCTGGTGGGATCAGGCTCCATTGGCTGGGGCATCGGCCGTGTCGGCTCGGCGAATACCGCCAAAGTGATTTCCTGGAATGGCATCGCCAGCTACGGCGCACTGGCCATTGGTGCGCCGCTGGGTGTGCTGTTGGTCAACACGCTGGGGCTGTGGAGCATGGGGGTCAGCATTATTCTGCTGGCACTGTTGGGGTTGCGACTGGGCTGGAAGAAACAGCCTGCGCCGATCGTCCACGGCGAGCGTTTGCCGTTCATGCATGTCCTGGGCAAGGTCCTGCCACACGGCATGGGGCTGGCGCTGGGCTCCATCGGCTTCGGCACCATCGCCACCTTCATTACTTTGTATTACGCCAGCCACAGCTGGCCGAACGCGGTGCTATGCCTGAGCCTGTTCGGCGCCTCGTTCATTGGCGCACGCCTGCTGTTCGGCAACATGATCAACCGCATCGGCGGCTTCAAAGTGGCGATCGCCTGCCTGAGCGTTGAAACACTTGGGCTGTTGCTGTTGTGGCTGGCGCCTTCGCCTGAGCTGGCGTTGGCCGGTGCGGCATTGACTGGCTTCGGTTTCTCGCTGGTATTCCCGGCACTGGGGGTGGAAGCCGTGAATCTGGTTCCGGCGTCCAGTCGTGGCGCGGCAGTGGGGGCTTATTCACTGTTCATCGATCTGTCGCTGGGGATCACCGGCCCATTGGCAGGCGCGGTGGCGGCAGGCTTTGGCTTCGCGTCGATCTTCCTGTTTGCTGCCCTCGCGTCGCTGGGTGGCCTGATCCTGAGTGTCTGGCTCTACAAGCACGCGAAAATCATGCGCCAGCAAGCTGCCTGATCAGAAATCCACCTTGCCGCGCCCGGCCTTGATCGAGCCGCGCTTTGTCTTGGACTCCAGGCGACGCGTCTTGGAGCCCAGCGTCGGCTTGGTGGGCCGGCGCTTCTTTTCGACCTTGGTCGCGTTGACGATCAGCTCGGTCAGGCGTTCCAGGGCATCAGCGCGGTTCTGCTCCTGAGTGCGATATTGCTGCGCCTTGAGCACCAGCACCCCATCACTGGTGATCCGGCTGTCACGCAGCGCCAGCAACCGTTCCTTGTAGAACGGCGGCAGCGACGAGGCATTGATGTCGAATCGCAGGTGCACGGCACTGGAAACCTTGTTGACGTTCTGCCCACCCGCGCCCTGGGCACGGATGGCAGTCAATTCGATTTCAGCGTCGGGTAGCTGGACGTTGCTGGAGATTATGAGCATGGGTTTTTCGATTTCTTGAGATCCACAGTCACCTGTGGGAGCGAGCGTATAGCCTGATTCTACTGTCGCATCCCGCGTCCACTCACCAACAACCGCGCGCAGCCCAGGTACAGGACGATGGTCGCGACCACCATGAACGCCATGGCAATGCTGATGCGGATGTCGGAAACACCCAGGATGCCAAAGCGGAAGGCGTTGACCATATGCAGCACCGGGTTGGCCATCGACACGGTCTGCCAGAATGGCGGCAGCAGGTTGATCGAGTAGAACACCCCGCCCAGGTAAGTCAACGGCGTCAGCACGAAGGTCGGGATAATCGAGATATCGTCGAAGTTACGCGCGAATACGGCGTTGATGAACCCCAGCAGTGAGAAGATCGTCGCGGTCAGCACGACCACCACCACCGTGACACCCAGATGATGAACCTGCAGGTCGGTGAAGAACATCGACAGCAGGGTCACGATTACGCCGACCATCAGGCCGCGCAATACTCCGCCCGCCACGTAGCCGACCAGAATCGTGTGCGGCGACACCGGTGAAACCATCAGCTCCTCAACCGAACGCTGAAACTTGGCGCCGAAAAAGCTCGACACCACGTTGCCGTAGGAGTTGGTGATCACGGACATCATAATCAGGCCCGGCACGATGTACTGCATGTACGTGAAGCCACCCATGTCGCCGATCTGACGGCCAATAAGGTTGCCGAAGATCACGAAGTACAGAACCATGGTGATCGCCGGTGGCAGCAATGTCTGCGGCCAGATACGCATGAAGCGTCGGACTTCGCGATAGACGATAGTGTTCAGGGCAATCAGATTGGGGCGCAGCTCGGAGCTGGTCTGATTGCTCATACCGCCACCTTCGACAGATTTTTTTCCACCAGAGACACGAACAACTCCTCAAGCCGATTGGTTTTATTGCGCAGGCTCAGCACTTCAATATTCTGCATCGCCAACTGGCCGAACAACGCGGTAATGCCCACGGTCTTGTCGACCTGCACTTCCAGGGTGTGGCTGTCGATCAGTCTGCTCGGGTAGCCCATCAACTGCGGCGCCACCTGGTATTCGTGCTTGAGATCCAGCAGGAAGGTCTCGACCGTCATCTTGTTGAGCAGCTGTTTCATGCCCATGTTTTCAACAATCACCCCGTGGTCGATGATGCCGATGTTGCGGCACAGCTGCTCGGCCTCTTCCAGGTAGTGAGTGGTGAGAATGATGGTGGTGCCCTGCTCGTTCAGCTCGGTGAGGAAACTCCACATCGAACGGCGCAGCTCGATGTCGACGCCCGCGGTTGGCTCGTCAAGAATCAGCAGACGCGGCTGATGGATCAGCGCACGGGCAATCATCAGACGACGCTTCATGCCGCCAGACAGTGAACGCGAAGGCACATCACGCTTGTCCCACAGGCCCAACTGCGTCAGGTACTGCTCGGCGCGCTCTTTGGCGATCTTCAGCGGGATGCCGTAGTAACCGGCCTGGGTCACGACGATGTCGAAGGCTTTTTCGAACTGGTTGAAGTTGAACTCCTGGGGCACCACGCCAATGCAGCGCTTGAGCGCCGCAGGCTCGCGGTCCAGGTCGTGGCCAAAGATATTCACGGTGCCGCTGGTCTTGTTGACCAGGGTCGAGATGATACCGATGGTGGTGGATTTGCCGGCGCCGTTGGGGCCGAGCAAGGCGAAGAAGTCACCTTCGGCGACATCCAGATCGATACCACTCAATGCCTGGAAACCGTTGCCGTAGGTTTTGGTTAGCTGCCGGATGGACAGAGCAGAACTCATATCGGAAAAAATACCAGTCAGGAAAATAGAGGATGTAGATGAGGGCTGACACACCTGATTACAACTGCGACCAGCACCGCCATGGTGCTTGGCCGCGTTATTCAAGTACAGCGCGATCTATTGATAGTACTTATTAACAGCACGCATCAGGTCAGTTCAGTCATGACTGCGGCCTGATACGCGGGCCGCGCCTTGAGGCGCTCGTACCAGCTTTCGAGGTGTGGCATGGACGGTCGTTCAATCGGCATTTCAAACCAGGCATAAATAAAGCTGCCCAGCGGGATATCACCCATGCCGAATTCCGCGCCGGACAGGTAAGGCTGCTCTGCCAGCGCTTCGTCGACCATCACCAGCAGGCTTTGCAGGGTTTTGATCGCGCCATTGATCTGCACCCAGTCCTGCTGCTCGGCCGGGGTGCGTAATACGCCCCAGAACACATCGCGAAAGGGTCCGGCAAACGTCGAAGTGGCCCAGTCCATCCATTTGTCTGCAACGGCACGCTGCCGGGCATCCGCCGGATACAGCGCAGAATCAGGCGCGTGGCGTGCCGCCAGATAACGCACGATGGCGTTGGACTCCCACAGCACGAAGTCGCCGTCTTCGATCATCGGCACCCGCCCGTTGGGGTTTTTGGCCCGATACTCCGGGCCATCCACCAGCCCGAACGCCCCGCCTGCATCGAGCGCCTCGTAAGGCAACTGCAATTCCTCGGCGATCCACAGTGCTTTGCGCACATTGGAAGAGTTTTTCCGACCCCAGATTTTCAGCATAGGTTTCTCCTTGAAGGATGGGCGACAGGATAGACCTGAATCGAGTCCCGTTGGAGCGAGGCTTGCCCGCGAAGAGCAATAATGCGTTTTCATCAGACATACCGAGGAGACAGTTTCGCGGGCAAGCCTCGCTCCAACGGGCTAAAGCATTGCGCATTGAAACTCCCCCACCCCGCCAGGGTCACTATCCATGCACCCGCCTGGGCACCGTCTTGACGAAACCCGCCCCGGCTCTTGATAGTGGCTGCTCGCTGCTGTCATCACGGAGGATTACCTATGCTGTTGTTGTGGATTGTGGTTCTGGTTATTGGCGTGGCCTGGCTGGCGCATCGCCGCATGTCGCCACTGCCTGCGCTGGGCGTGGTCGCGATATATCTACTGGCGATGGGTGTGTTCAGTCATGCACCGGGCTGGCTGCTGGCGGTGTTCTGGATCGCGCTGCTGGCCGTGGCTGTGCCGCTGGCGTTGCCGGATCTGCGGCGCAAATATTTCACCGCGCCGATGTTCATCTGGTTCAAAAAAGTATTGCCACCCATGTCCGAAACCGAGCGCGATGCCATCGACGCCGGCACCGTCTGGTGGGACGGCGAGTTGTTCAGCGGCCGCCCGGACTGGGACCTGTTGCTCAGTTATCCGAAAGTCCAGCTGACCGAGGAAGAACAAGCCTTCATCGATGGCCCCACCGAAGAGCTGTGCGCGATGGTCACCGATTGGGAAATCGGTCAGGCCATGGACCTGCCGCCCCGGGCCTGGGAACACATCAAACAACACGGCTTCTTTGCCCTGATCATTCCAAAAGAGTTCGGCGGTAAAGGTTTCTCGGCCTACGCTCACTCGCAAGTGGCGATGAAGCTGGCGACCCGCAGCGGCGATCTGGCCTCCACGGTGATGGTCCCCAACTCCCTCGGCCCTGCTGAACTGCTGTTGCATTACGGCACCGAAGAGCAGCGCAACCACTACCTGCCGCGACTGGCCCGTGGCGACGACATTCCATGCTTTGCACTCACCGGCCCGCTGGCAGGTTCCGACGCCGGAGCCATGCCTGACACCGGGATCATCTGCAAAGGCCAATGGCAAGGCGAAGAAGTCATCGGCCTGCGCCTGAACTGGGAAAAGCGTTACATCACCCTCGGCCCGGTAGCCACCCTGCTCGGCCTGGCGTTCAAAGCCTACGACCCCGAGCACTTGTTGGGCGACGAAGAAGACCTGGGCATCAGCCTCGCGCTGATTCCGACCGAAACCCCGGGCGTGGAAATCGGTCGTCGTCACCTGCCGCTGGGCGCGGCTTTCATGAACGGTCCCAACTCCGGCAAAGATGTCTTTATCCCGCTGGAGTACCTGATCGGTGGTCAGGAAATGCTCGGCAAAGGCTGGATGATGCTGATGAATTGCCTGTCAGTCGGGCGTTCCATCTCCCTGCCAGCGGTGGGCACCGGTGCCGCCAAGTTCACCAGCCTGGTGACCGGCCAGTACGCTCAGGTGCGGGAACAGTTCAACGTACCGCTGTCAGCGTTTGAGGGGATCCAGGAATCCCTGGCGCGCATTGGCGGCAACGCCTGGCTGATGGACAGCGCGCGCATGCTGACCGCCAACGCGGTGGACCTGGGCGAAAAACCGTCGGTGCTGTCAGCGATCCTCAAGTATCACCTGACCGAACGCGGCCGCGAGTGCATCACCCACGCCATGGATGTGCATGGCGGCAAGGGCATCATCATGGGCCCGAACAACTACTTGGGTCGCAACTGGCAAGGTGCGCCGATTTTCATCACGGTCGAAGGCGCAAACATCCTGTCGCGCAACCTGATGATCTTCGGTCAGGGCGCGATTCGCTGCCATCCGTTCGTGCTCAAGGAAATGGCGTTGGTGGGTCGCGAAGATCAGCATCAGGCACTGGCTGAATTCGACACCCTGCTGCTCAACCACATTGGCTTTGCCGTGAGCAACGCCGCCAGTACCTTCATCCTCAACCTGGGTTTTGGTCGCCTGGAAAAAGCACCGGGTGATGACCTGAGCCAAGGTTACTACCGCGCCCTGAACCGCCAGGCCGCCGCGTTTGCCATGCTGGCCGACCTGAGCATGATGCTGCTGGGCGGCGAACTGAAACGTCGCGAACGCTTGTCGGCCCGCCTGGGCGATGTGCTGAGCCACCTCTATCTGGCCTCCGCAGCCCTCAAGCGCTATCACGATCTGGATTACCCGGACCATCTGCAACCGTTGTTCCGCTGGGCCATGGAAGAAGCGCTCGGCGAATCGGAGCGTGCGCTGGACGAGCTGCTGACCAACTTCCCGAACCGGATCCTCGGTGCCTTGCTGCGGGTGATTGTCTTCCCGTTCGGCCGTCGCCACAAAGGCCCGTCCGATACACTCGACGCCCAGGTGGCCGCCGTACTGGGCCGCGCCAAAGGCGACCCGACGCTGGAAGAACTGCTCGCCGGTTGCTACCGCCCGCAAAACCCTGACGATGCCGTCGGTGCGCTGCAGCACGCCAGCGATCTGCTGGGCAGCGCTCGTTCGCTGCACAAGAAGCTGAGCGTGGCCTACAAGGCGGGCCAGTTCCAGCCAGCGGCGGGCGAGCAGCTGATCGACGCTGCACTGAACGCCGGTGTCCTGCAATCAACCGAAGCCCAGACATTGCGCGCAGCAGAAGCGGCACGCCGCAAAGTGATCGACGTGGATGATTTCGATAAAGAGGAGCTGACGTTGAGCGAGGGCAAGATTCGCTGAGGGACTGATTATTCGAGGGCTCGTCAGCCCAATCACACAGCAGGCGCGCAGAGCTTTATACTCTCGCGCCTGTTTTTTTGTTTTTGAGGATCCCACCATGGCCGACGCCACTCTCGACCACCAACTGAACCTGCTGGCGCACCTGCGCAGTATCCTGGTCGCACTGGGCGAGGCCGAGCAGGTTCCGGAAGAAAGCCATGCGCTGTTCATGGAGCGCTTTGACGAACTGCTGACGCTGCTGCCGCAAGACCCGATCGAAAGCCAGTATCTGGGTCAGGACATTCTCTGCCAGGTCATCCAGCGCTACCCACAGATCGCCCACTTGGTACCGCGCGATCTGTTGTGGTTCTTTGCCGGAGACTGCCTGCATTTCATGCCGGATGAGGAGATTGCGCTGTACCAGTCTCTGGAAGAGCGCCGCTACGAAGCGGAGCAGAATGACGAGCCGTTTGACTGGAACATGGAAAAGCAGCTGCTGGCCATGCCTGCGCAAAGTCCCAAGCACTGATCGGCACCGCTTGAAGCTTAATAAAAACGCCCCTGATATCAGGGGCGTTTTTCGTCAGGCGGCGTCTTTGACCTGTTTCAGCGAGCGCGCCACCAGACCGCCAAAGAAGCTGACCGGCCCTTGCAGATTGCCCAGAAAGCGCGGGTAGATCAGCCACAGGTCCATGACCGGTTTGAAATCCTTGACCGGCAACACCGCCAGCAGCTCGCGATAAGCACTGCGTTCCAGTAAAGGCCGGGGCACCAGACCCAGGCCCATGCCGTCGGCGACCAACCCCAGTTGCAATTCGGTGCCGAAGGTTTCCAGGTTGACCTTCAGGCTCAGCCCCTGATCAGCCAAGGTACGTTGCAGACCGGCGCGAAAACCGCACCCATCGGGGTTGAGCACCCAGCCTTGTTGATAACAGTCTGCCAGTTTCACTGGGCCCCTGGGTAACGCAGTACGGGAACAGACCACCACCAGCTCCATCTTGCCAATGGACTCGCCAGTGATGTTTTCGGGGAAGATCTTGCCCGCCGGAAACAGCGCAGCCGCCGCATCGAGCTCACCGTTTTCGATTTTGCTGACCAGGTGGCTGCCCCATCCGGTGGACACCTGGGCACGCAGATCGGGAAATTCACCGCGCAGTTGTTTCAGAGCCTCCAGCAGCACGACGTCGCCAATGGTTTGCGGCACACCCAGGCGCAGTAAACCGCTGGGCGGCGTATCGCTGGCGACCAACTCGCGCAGGGCGTCCATCTCGCGCAGGATCGACAGGCAGCGCTGATACACCTGATTGCCCATTTGAGTCGGCTTGAGCGGCTTGGTATTGCGGTCGAACAGCTCGACGCCCAATGCCTGCTCGAAGTTCTGCACCCGACGGGTAATCGCTGGCTGGGTCAGATCCAGGGAATGCGCTGCATGGCTGATCGACTGGCAACGAATAACCGCCACGAAGGCATCGATATCATCAATTTTCATTCAAACCGCACATAAAGAGACAGGCAGGAGATAGGCGAAAAGCATAGTTGGATTTGCAGGATGTGGATAGCTGCCAGACCAGGCCTCGCTTCCATAGGGGATCGCGGCCTCTATGGGACCGGTGCTTGCCCGCAGCGAATTCAACGAGGTTGCGTATTAAGGAAAGCCTCCATCAGCACTTTTGGTTATAACCTAATCATAAAATAGTCGCATATTAATACAATACATTATGTTTATATCCAGCCACGCACTCATCTCGCGCTGGTATAGACATGACGCAGATCCGCCATCCGCAACGCCTTAGACAATTCATCGGCCTCCTGGCCGACCTAATCGACAGCAACCCCCACGAAGGCGAGTTGCTGGAACGTGGCGCTCGGCTACTCGGCCAACTGGTCAACCACGACGACTGGCTGCCCGATGAATACGCCATTGCTAGCCCCGAGCGTTATCAGCAATTTCTGCTCCATGCCGATTCCCGCCAGCGCTTTTCGATTGTCAGTTTTGTCTGGGGCCCGGGCCAGAGCACGCCGATTCACGACCATCGTGTCTGGGGCCTGATCGGCATGCTGCGCGGCGCTGAGTATTCCCAGGGCTTTAGCCGCAGCGAAAATGGCTCGCTTGTTCAGCATGGCGCGGCCATTCGCCTGGAGCCTGGTCACGTCGAAGCGCTGTCACCGGACAGCAACGATGTGCATCAGGTCAGCAATGCCTTCAGTGACAGGGTGTCGATCAGCATTCATGTCTACGGCGCCAATATCGGCGCCGTGCGGCGCGCGGTGTATCAGCCCGACGGTACTGAAAAACTGTTCATTTCCGGCTATACCAACGCCTTTCTGCCCAACATCTGGGACCTGTCCAAAGAGAGCCAAGCACAATGAATCAATCCCCTACCCGCTCCTTCGCCGATATCCGTCAGGCACTGCTGGCTCATGAAGAACTGGCTCTGGTCGACGTTCGCGAAGAAGCGCCCTTTGCCCAGGCGCATCCGCTGTTCGCTGCCAACATCCCGCTGTCCCGACTGGAACTTGAGGTGTTTTCCAGGATCCCTCGCCTCGATACCGCCGTGACTCTGTATGACGACGGCGAAGGCCTGGCGCAGCGGGCGCTACAGCGCTTGCAGGCACTGGGCTACAGCGATGTAAAACTGCTCGAGGGCGGTTTGCAGGGTTGGCGCGACGCAGGCGGCGAGCTGTTCATCGACGTCAATGTGCCCAGCAAAGCCTTTGGTGAACTGGTCGAGCATCATCGCCACACGCCGTCGCTGGCGGCCGAAGAAGTGCTGCACCTGATTGAATCCAGGGCTGACGTGGTGGTGCTTGATGCGCGTCGCTTCGATGAATATCAGACCATGAGCATACCCGGCGGGATCAGCGTGCCTGGAGCGGAACTGGTGCTGCGTGCCCGTGAACTGGCGCCGGACCCGAGTACGCGAATCATCGTCAACTGCGCGGGCCGCACCCGCAGCATCATCGGCACCCAGTCTCTGATCAACGCCGGGATTCCCAATCCGGTCAGTGCGCTGCGCAATGGCACCATCGGCTGGCTGCTGGCCGGGCAAACGCTGGATCATGGCCAGGCTCGACGCTTTGCCGCTGTCAGCGACGACACCCGTGAAACCGCCAGCGCAGACGCTCGTCGAGTAGCGGATAAAGCAGGCGTGAAGCGCACCACACGGATCGAGCTGCGCAGCTGGCAAGCCGATAACGCGCGGAGCACTTACCTGCTGGATGTGCGCACCCCGGAGGAATTCGCCGCAGGCCACCTGCCCGGCACCCGCTCCACTCCGGGCGGGCAACTGCTGCAGGAAACCGATCACTACGCCAGCGTTCGCGGCGCACGGCTGGTGCTGCTGGACGACGATGGAGTGCGCGCCAACATGTCGGCTTCCTGGCTTGCGCAATTGGGCTGGGAGGTGGCGGTGGTCGACGACTTGCAAGCGGTTGATTTCAGTGAACAGGGCGACTGGACTGCGCCGATTCCACCGTCTGCCCAGGTTGAAGAGATCAGCCCGCAAACCCTCGCCGACTGGCAGCAGCATGGCGACATCGCCGTCTTGGATTTCACTGCCAGCGCCAACTACGTCAAGCAGCATATTCCCGGCGCCTGGTGGACATTGCGCGCACAGCTGCAGGAGGCCTTGCAGATCATCCCCAAAGCCGAGCGCTACGTGTTGACCTGTGGCAGCAGCAAGCTGGCGCGCTTTGCGGTGGCCGAAGTTGAGGCCCTGACCGGCAAGCAGGTGTTCCTGCTCAAGGAAGGTAGCGCCAGCTGGATCAGGGCAGGCCTGCCGCTTGAAACCGGAAAAAGCCACCTTGCCTCACCGCGCATCGATCGTTATCGCCGCCCGTATGAAGGCACCGACGCGCCGCATGAAGCCATGCAAGCGTACCTGGATTGGGAATACGGGCTGGTGGAGCAGCTCGCCCGTGACGGGACGCATGGTTTCCACGTGATCTGACGCCAATCCCTTACATGAGCAGGACCGACCCCTCCAGGCGGAGGTCCTTGCCCGCCAACCCCTTCTTTTCGCCTGGAGATACACCCATGACGTTTTTTACTGTGCACCGCCGCCCTCTGAAAACCCTGCTGTTGGGCGCCCTGCTTGGCGTGACCCTCGGCCAGCAAGCCACGGCTGCCGAACTGGAGCCGTTGCTGGTGGCCAACCAGAAATCGACTATCAAGGCGCTGCTGCAAGTCTCAGGCGAACTGAAGCAGGTGCCTTACGAGATCCGTTTTTCCGAATTCCCCTCCGCCGCGCCACTGGGTGAAGCGCTGAACGCAGGCGCGGTGGACGTTGGTGCGCTCGGCGATGCGCCGTATGTGTTTGCCCTCGGAGCCGGAGCGCCATTGAAAGTGGTCAGCATCACCCACGCTCAAGGCCGTTTCACCACCGCTTTGCTGGTGCCCAAGGACTCTGCGATCAAGACCGTTGCTGACCTCAAGGGCAAGCGTATCGTCACGGGTCGCGGCTCGATTGGTCATTACCTGGCGATTAAGGCACTGCGTCAGGCTGGCCTGCAAACCAGTGATGTGACCTTCATCAATCTGTTACCTGGCGAGTCACGCATCCTGCTGTCCAGCGGCGGCGCCGATGCCTGGGCCACGTGGGATCCATACACCACCGTCGCCACCACCCAAAGTCAGGACCGGGTGCTGATCAGCGGCAGCGAACTATTGAGCAACCACCTGTATCTGGCGGCAACCAGCAAGGCGATTGCCGAAAAACGCGTACAGCTGGACGATTTCGTCGCCCGGGTCGAGCGCGCCTATCTGTGGAGCAACGCCCACCCCAACGAATACGCCTGGGCCCAGGCCGGCATCACCGGTCTGCCTATCGAAGTGCATCAGGAAATCGCCAGAGCCACCAGGATGCAGCGCGTGGAAATCGACGACAGCATCATCCAGGGCCTGCAAACCACCGCTGATATCTACCAACAGGAAGGCATACTGAGCAAATCGATCGACGTCTCGACAGGCTTCGACAAAAGCTTCAATGCTTCGCGTGCTCAGGGCGTGCAGACAGCCGCGCATTAATTGCGCAGCCGTGGCAATTTCAGGCTGAGGACAACGCTGATGAGTACCCCGGTCGTGCAACAACTTTAGTCGAGGGAGTAAAGCGTAAATCCTGCGGGAGCGGTGCTTGCCCGCGATATCGGCGGACGCGGTTCACTTTAGAATTGCGGGGTACGTATCGCGGGCAGGCACCGCTCCCGGTGATGTCGGCAGTTACTGACCTCACCCATGAAGTATGACGACTTTAGATACCTTCCCCTGGAAAAAAGAACCACCCCCTCCCTGCAACCCCCCTATAAGCCCCCTAAATACAAGAAATATTCGTTGACATGGCAAACCATCGGGAAAATAATCCCCCATCGTTGTATGACGACATACAGCAAAGCCAGCTAATAATCACAATATTCAGGGCAAGCTTTCCATGAAAATCACCCGCATCAATGTCGAGGTCTTTTCCCATCCGTCCCGCCGCGCCGTCGACAGCGCAGGCCATGCTCATCCAGGCGACGAAAAACCGGTCAATCTGGCCATGCTGCGCATCGGTTGTGACGATGGCAGCGAAGGGTATGCCTTTGGCGCGCCGGAGCTGATCCGTCCGCACATCATCGAATCATTCGTTAAAAAAGTACTGCTCGGACAGAACCCGATGAACCGGGAAAAAATCTGGCAGGAACTGGCTCACTGGCAACGGGGCAGCGCCAGCCAACTGACTGACCGCGCACTGGCATTAGTGGAACAGGCACTCTGGGATCTGGCAGGCCGTGCACTGAAACAACCGGTCTACAAACTCCTCGGCGGCTACCGTGACAAGGTGCTGGCGTACGGCTCGACCATGTGCGGCGATGATTTGCCGGGCGGTCTTTCGACGCCGGACGAATACGGCCAATTTGCCGAGAAGCTGGTGGCACGCGGCTACAAGGCCATCAAGCTGCACACCTGGATGCCACCGATCTCCTTCGCACCGAACCCACGCATGGACGTCAAGGCTTGCGCCGCCGTGCGTGAAGCCGTCGGCCCGGACATCGCATTGATGCTTGATGGATATCACTGGTACAGCCGCGTCGATGCTTTGTACATCGGGCGTGAATTGCAGAAGCTCGACTTCGCCTGGTTCGAAGAACCGATGATCGAAGACTCGGCCGAATCCTATGCGTGGCTGGCCGCCAACCTCGATATCCCGGTGCTCGGCCCGGAAAGCATCGACGGCAAATACCACAGCCGCGCCAGCTGGGTGACTTCGAAATCCTGCGATATTCTGCGCGCCGGTGTTGCCGGGGTCGGTGGGATCAGCCCATGCCTGAAAGTCGCGCACATGGCTGAAGCCTTCGGCATGGACTGCGAAGTACACGGCAATGGCGCCGCCAACCTGCAGGTAATCGGCGCGATCAGTAACTGCCGCTGGTACGAACGGGGTTTGCTGCACCCGTTTCTGGATTACGAGCAGGTTCCGGCCTATCTCAATACACTGGTCGACCCCATGGATGCCCAAGGCTACGTGCATCTGTCCGACCGCCCCGGCCTGGGTGAAGACATCAACTTCCACTACATCGAGGCCAATACACACCAGCGTTACTGACCGGCGGCACCGCACAGAGGCGACATGCGCGCCTCTGGCACAAGAGTCTTAATAAATATAAGAAAGGACTGCCCTATGAAACTCTGGCCTTCGCGCCTGCGCCCGCTGCTGTGCGCAGCGCTGACTGCGACGCTTTTGCACACCTCGCCCGCCATGGCGCGTGGTGAAACGCCGGTCGATCAACTGGTGGTCGGCATGAGCATGATCAACCTGCTGTCCCTCGACCCGGCGGCCGCCACCGGGCTGGAGGTGGCCGAGGTCAACGCCAACGTCTACGACATGCTGCTCGAACAGGATGCCCGCGCTCCCGACACGCTGATCCCGGCCTTGGCCGAACGCTGGGAAGTCAGCGCCGACCGGATGCGCATCACCTTTCACCTGCGCTCTGGCGTGACCTTTCATTCCGGCCAACCGCTGAGCGCCCAAGACGTGGCCTGGTCGCTGCAACGGGTCGTCACGCTCAACCGCGCACTGGCTTCCACGTGGAAAGCCTATGGCTATACCGCACAAAATGTTGCGCAACTGATGCGCGCCGAAGGCCCGCTGACCTTCGTCCTCGACCTGCCGCGCCCCACCGATCCACTGCTGGTGCTCAACACCCTGGCAACCTCGCCGAGCGCCTTTATCATTGATCGCCACACCGCCCTGCAACACGCTCAAGGGGAGGATCAGGGCGCCGCGTGGCTGACTACTCACACGGCAGGTTCCGGCGCGTTCAAGCTGGACATCTGGCGCGCCAACGACGTGATCCTGATGACCCGCTTCGACGCCTATTGGCGTGGTCCGGCCAAAATGCGCCGGGTGATCATGCGCAACATGACTGAATCCCAGGCCCTGCGCCTGATGGTCGAACGCGGAGACCTGGATGTGGCCCGAGGCATGGCGGCCACCGATATCAAAGCCCTGACCCGCTCGCCAGAAGTCAACGTGCAGACCATTGCGCGCGGCACTATCTACTACGTGGCACTGAGCATGGAACAGCCGCTGTTTCAGGATATCCGCGTGCGCCAGGCGATACGTCTGCTGATTGATTATCAGGGCATCAACGACGTGGTCATGCCGCACTACGGCGTTGCCAACCAGCGCCCGCTGCAACTGGGGCTGGCCGCGCGCCTGGACGACCCCGGTTATCGCCTGAATGTGCAGCAAGCCAAACGCCTGCTGGCTGAAGCCGGACACGAAAAAGGCTTCACCATCACCCTGCGCTCGCTGACTGATTCACCCTTCATCAATATCGCCACCAGCCTGCAGTCGACCCTGGCCCAGGCCGGCATTCGAGCCACGATCATCACCGGCACCGGCAACCAGATTTACGGCGCAATGCGTGATCGCAAGTTCGACATTCTGGTCGGTCGCGGCGGCGGTGGTGCCGAGCGTCATCCGCATTCCAGCCTGCGCGCCCTGGTGTACAACCCGGACAACCGCGAAGCCGCCAAGCTGAGCAACTTTCAGGGCTGGCGCACTTCGTTCTACAGCGCCGAACTCAACCAACTGATCGAGCAGGCCGAACAGGAACGCGATGCGCAACGCCAACTGGCGCTCTATCAACGCATCCAGACCCTGTACGACCAGCAGGTCGGCGCGATCATGCCGATTTCGCAGATGACCGACGAGGTGGTCGTGCATGCCGACGTGCGTGACTACATCGGCCACAGCGCCGCCACGACACGTCTGCACGACGTCTACAAACAACGTTGATCCGCACTCGATCGCTTTCACAAGGCAGGAATTCTTATGACCAGTGCATCTGTTTCATTGTGGGGTAGCCGCATTGCCGGCACGACCCGGCGCAGCGGTTCGGTGCTGGCGACGCTGTTCGGCCTGCTGCTGCTGACGTTTTTCATCGGCCGCGTCATGCCTCTGGATCCGGTGCTGGCCATCGTCGGCCCCGACGCCGATGCGTCGACATACGCCCAGGCCTACAAAGAGCTGGGGCTCGATAAACCGTTATGGGCCCAGTTTGGTGGCTACCTCAACGACTTGCTGCACGGTAACTTCGGCAACGCCCTGCTCACCGGTCACCCGGTGATCGAGGACATCGCCCGGGTCTTCCCGGCGACACTTGAGCTGGCGACGCTGGCGATTGTCTTCGGCGTACTGGCCGGACTGCCCCTGGGGGTTTATGCCGCCACCCATCAGGGCCGTGCCGGTGATCATATCGCTCGATTGTTCACCCTGTTTGGTTACTCCACACCGATCTTCTGGCTGGGAATGATGGCCTTTCTGGTGTTCTACGCCTGGTTAGGGTGGGCGGGCGGCGTGGGCCGAATCGGTCTGGCCTATGACGGCCTGATCCCGACGCGCACCGGCCTGCTGTTGATCGACACCGCACTGTCCGGCGACTGGGATGCCTTTCGCAGCGCGCTGCGCCACATCCTGCTGCCCGCGATCATCCTCAGCTTCAACTCGGTGGCCTACATCAGCCGCATGACCCGCAGCTTCATGCTGGAACAGCTCTCTCAGGAATACATCATCACGGCACGGGTCAAGGGCCTGTCGCAGCGGCGAATTGTCTGGGGTCACGCGTTCCGCAATATCCGCGTACAGCTACTGACTATCGTCGCACTCGCCTATGGCGGTCTGCTCGAAGGTGCGGTGCTGATCGAAACGGTCTTTGCCTGGCCTGGTTTCGGCCAGTACCTGACCAGCAGCCTGCTGCTGGGGGACATGAATGCGGTGATGGCGTGTGTGCTGCTGATCGGGCTGATCTTTGTCGCCCTGAACCAGATCAGCGACGCCCTTTATAAAGTCTTCGACCCGAGAACCCGCTGATGACTACTTTCCAAGCGACCCCTACGGCGCCCGCAGTGCCTGCATCGAGCCTGGCGGCACTGACCGGCAGCGCCACCCGCATGCTGCGATTTCTGCTGCGCAACCCGATGACCCTGGCAGGACTGATAGTTATCGGCGTGCTGATGATCGTGGCGCTGTTTGCACCCTGGATTGCCAGCCATGACCCACTGCAACAAGACCTCAGCCGCGCGTTGCAAGCGCCCGGCGCTGCGCACTGGTTCGGCACCGACGAATACGGCCGCGACGTGTTCAGCCGCCTGGTCTATGGCTCGCGCATCACGCTTTATATCGTGCTGCTGGTGACCGTGATTGTCGGGCCCATCGGGCTGCTGATCGGCACGGTTTCTGGCTACTTCGGTGGTTGGGTGGACAGCCTGTTCATGCGCATCACCGATATTTTCATCTCGTTCCCGAGCCTGGTGCTGGCCCTGGCGTTTATCGCAGCACTGGGTCCGGGCCTTGAGCATGCGGTGATTGCCATTGCCCTCACCGCCTGGCCGCCGATTGCCCGCCTGGCCCGGGCTGAAACCCTGTCGCTGCGCAACGCTGATTTTGTGGTAGCAGTGAAACTGCAAGGCGGCTCACCGCTGCGGATCATTTCCAGACACATCATCCCCATGTGCCTGTCGTCGGTAATCATCCGCCTGACCATGAACATGGCCAGCATCATTCTGACCGCCGCAGCGCTGGGTTTCCTCGGCCTCGGCGCGCAGGCTCCGCTGCCGGAATGGGGCGCGATGATCTCCAGCGGTCGCCGCTACATGCTCGAAAGCTGGTGGCTGGTTGCCGCGCCAGGCGCAACGATCATGCTGGTCAGCTTGGCGTTCAACCTGCTGGGTGACGGGCTGCGCGATGTGCTTGATCCGCGTACTGAATAAATCTCGATACCGCGCTCTACAGAAGAACGTACGTCAATGAAGACCTGTAGGAGCTCACGAGCAACGCGAGGCAGCGATAGCTGTCTGCCTGACACACCGCCATCGCTGGCCTCGTAACCTCGGTGAGCTCCTACCGGTTATGCATTCCATTCAAAAAATTGCATGTTGCTTGATCAGAGCGGTTTCAGGGATACGGAAATCCACACATTTAATAAGAGGTAACAGTCATGTCACAGTTATCCGCAACACCCAGCAAGCTTGCCGTTGAAGATCTGCGCGTCGAGTTCACCAGCGCGGGCAAGACCAGCGTTGCCGTGCAAGGTGTGTCATTCACTCTGGGCCGGGAAAAGCTGGCGATTGTCGGCGAATCAGGCTCGGGCAAATCCACGGTGGGCCGCAGCCTGCTGCGCCTGCACCCGACCACAGCGCGGGTGACCGCCAAGACCCTGCGCTTTGACGATATCGACCTGCTCGGCGCCAGCGAAAAACAGATGCAGGGCATTCGCGGT
This sequence comes from Pseudomonas viridiflava, assembly GCF_900601905.1. Classification (GTDB taxonomy): domain Bacteria; phylum Pseudomonadota; class Gammaproteobacteria; order Pseudomonadales; family Pseudomonadaceae; genus Aquipseudomonas. The sequence continues at coordinate 281,042 of NZ_UWFA01000449.1, read as the reverse complement.
CGGCGCATGTCGATGATCATGCAGGACCCCAAGTACTCGCTGAACCCGGTGGTCAAAGTCGGCGAGCAGATTGCCGAGGCGTATCTGGCCCATCACAAGGTGTCCCGCCAGGAAGCCAAAGAGCGAGCGCTGGACATGCTCGCCAAGGTACACATTCGTGATCCGCAGCGGGTCTATGAGCTCTATCCCCATGAAGTCTCCGGCGGCATGGGCCAGCGGATCATGATCGCGATGATGGTCATTACCGATCCGCAAGTGATCATTGCCGACGAACCCACCTCGGCGCTGGACGTGTCGGTGCGCCGTCAGGTGCTGAACATCCTTGAGGAACTGGTCAGCGAACGGGACCTGGGCCTGCTGTTCATCAGCCATGACCTGAATCTGGTGCAGCACTTTTGTGACCGGGTGCTGGTGATGTACGCCGGCCGGGTCGTGGAATGTCTGCCCGCCGCCGACCTGGCCAGGGCAGAGCATCCCTACACTCGCGGGTTGCTGTCCGCGTTGCCGAGCCTGGATTATCCCCGCAGCCGCCTGCCGGTACTCCAGCGCGATCCCCTTTGGCTGACTCATTGAGAACCCTCCCATGGCGATGATCGAAGTCCAATCACTCAACCTCAGTTTTGGTACTGGCCCGGCGCTGAATCAGGTGCTGCACGACGTCAATCTGCAGGTCGAGCAAGGCCAGGCATTTGGGCTGGTCGGCGAGTCCGGCTCAGGCAAAACCACGGTATTGCGCTGCCTGGCCGGGCAATACCAACACTGGAACGGCGCACTGCAAGTCAACGGTCAGCAGGTGCAGCGCAAGCTGGATGCCGCGCACTATCGAACCGTGCAGATGGTCTTCCAGGACCCGTACGCCTCGTTGCACCCGCGCCACACCATTGATTCGGCGCTCAAGGAGCCACTGGCCATCCACCGCATCGGCGACCGGGACGCCCGGGTCAGCGAAATCCTGAGCAAAGTCGGCCTCAACGACAGCTACCGTTTTCGCTACCCCCATCAACTCTCGGGCGGGCAACGTCAGCGGGTGGCGATAGCCAGGGCGCTGATTCTTGAACCCAAGGTGCTGCTGCTCGACGAGCCCACTTCGGCGCTGGATGTTTCAGTGCAGGCGGAAATTCTCAACCTGCTCGCCGACCTGCGCCGGGAGCAAGGCCTCACCTACCTGATGGTGACCCACGACCTGGCGGTGGTTGCCCATCTGTGCGAGCGAGTCGCGGTGATGCAAGGCGGCAAGATCGTGGAAATTCTCGACACCGGCGGCCTGTCCCGTCATGAAGCGCAACATGCCTATACCCGTCTGCTGGTCCAGGCAAGTCGCGACATGAATACCCATAGCAATGAACAACCGAGCGCTTGCCTGGCGCTGTAAAACCCTGACGTTTTAAAACCGTCGCGTCTCCCGGCCTTTATTGCCGAGGAACCCGGCTGCCTGAAAAACCTGCTGTGAACACACTTCCCTTTCATTTAACAAGAATAAAAAACATGAAAACCACTAAAGTCATCCTGTCGCTTGCTGCTTTCATTACTTCAACCGCCGCCATCGCTGATAGCGGCTATATCAACTACCGCCACCAATACGCGGAAAGTACCCGCATGCACTCAGACCGGGTCAAGTTCGGCACACGCCTGGACAATGGCCTGGGCTTCGAAGGCGAACTCAAATACAAGACTGCCGGTGACAGGCAGGACGTCGCTTTCGACAACACCGTAGGCAGCGGTCATGAACTGGGCATGACCTATCAGTACAAAATGAACGCCGACTGGATGTTCACGCCGTCCATCGCGCTGGAAAGCATAGAGAAATCAACAGCCTACAAGCTAGGCCTGAAAGCCACCTACCGCATCAGCGACACACTGAACGCTTCGGCACGTTACCGTTATGATTCGATCAAGCTTGATCGCGACAAGGTCAACCGCGAGATGCCCGACAATGCAATGGACAACCAGAGCATCAACCGCTACGACGTGTGGCTCAACTACGCACCCCAAGGCAAGTGGGCCTATGAATATCAATTCACTTATTTCGACGCCGACTATATCCGCTATGACAACGACACCAGCGACTACGAACAGAATGCGGTATTCAAGTATAAGATCGACAAACGCTGGGTGCCGTTTTTCGAAGTGGGTGATATCAAAGTCAATAGCACCGATGATGAGCGCCAGTTACGCTTGCGCGTCGGCGTGCAATATAACTTCCTGTAATCGTCCTTAGTTGCTGTACAACTCCTGACTTGCCTGGGTCTGATGCAAACGGATGCGGCTGCTGTTCAGATGCAAGTACATCGCTGAACGCGCCGCGTCCACGTTTCCCACAGCAATCGCCAGATAAATCTGCCGATGCTCGGCATTGATCCCCGCCAGGTACGCTGTGCGGTCACTCTGCCCGGTGTAGGCTGAATTCATCCGGGTCCGGGGAATCAGCTTGGTGCCCAGGTGTTTCATGATGTCGATCAGGTAGCTATTGCCCGAAGCCTTGGCAATTTTCAGGTGGAACTGGAAGTCGGCATTGATCGTGGTGCCGGATTTTTGCGGTCCTTCCAACAATGCATCCAGCGCGTGTTTGATTTCCAGCAAGGCCTCGGGCGTGCGCCGTTGCGCCGCCATGCCGGCCGCCTCCACTTCCAGACTCAAACGAAACTCCAGCAGATTGAGCACGTCGGCCAAGGTCGCGATGGTCGCAGGACCAATCACGAAACCCGCAGGCGCCGGCATGTCCAGCACAAAGGTGCCCACCCCATGCCGGGTTTCCACCAGCCCGGCAGCCTGCATGCGCGACAGTGCATCACGAACCACCGTACGGCTGACGCCCTCGGCTTCCATGATGTGCAATTCAGGCGGAAGCTTCTCGCCGCGCACCAGCACTCCGTCGCGCATGCGCTGGGCAAAGCGATCGACCAGGGTCTCGGCGAGACGTCGGTGTTTTCTCTGGGGCGAAAGGTCTGGGTCCGACATGGGCTGACTCGTTTTCGAAGAGCCGACATTATAGTGTCAGCTGGCGCCAGCGTGGCACCTGGCTGAGGTTATACTCTGCGCCCTCGACGGAGCTTTCGAATGAGCGATATGGATACCCCTTCCGCCTCCCCTGACCGGCGCACCAGCCTGGCCCAACAGCTGGTCAACGAGTTCTCGCGCAAAATCCGTGACGGCGAGATCAAGGCCGGGGAAAAACTGCCGACCGAGCAGGTCATCATTCAGGAGAAAGGGGTCAGTCGCACGGTGGTCCGCGAGGCGATGTCCCGCCTGCAGGCCGAGGGACTGGTAGAAACCCGGCACGGCATCGGCACTTTTGTGGTGGATGCAAGCCAGCCCAACGACTTTCAGGTCGACGAACGCATCAGTGGCACGTTGCGCGACGCCATCGCGATCATCGAATTGCGCCAGAGCATTGAAGTGGAATCCGCCGCGCTGGCTGCCGAACGACGCACGCCGCAGCAACTGCAAGCGATCAGACACGCCTTGGACACTCTCAATGCCTGCCCGCCAGGCAGTGACACGGCACTGGCTGATTTCGAGTTTCATCACCAGATTTCCCTGTGTACCGCCAACAGCTTCTTTACCGACGTGATGGAGCAACTGGGCAGCAGCATCATCCCCCGCTCACGCGTGCAGATCAGCAACGCCCACACCACGGACTACCTGGATATTCTGCGCCGCGAACACGAGCAGATTTTCGCCGCCATCGCCTATCAGGACCGCGACGCCGCTCGCGCAGCCATGCGCCTGCACCTGAGCAATAGCCTGGAGCGCCTGCGGCAGAGTCAATATCAGCACAACTGACAACACGCGCAACCGGGCACCCTCTAGCCCTGTTTAATCTTGAAGCGCGAAACGGTCTGATGCAGCATCCCGGCCATTTGCGCAAGTTCATGCCCGGCAGTATTGGTGTGGTGCGCACCTTGCAACACCTGCTCGGACAAATTGCGAATACCCACCAGATTGCGATCCACCTCTCGCGCTACCAAGGCCTGCTCTTCAGTGGCGCTGGCGATCATCATGTTGCGCTCGTTGATCTGCGAAATGGATTGGGTAATTTGCTCCAGGGCATCGCCTGAACGCCTGGCGATCAGCAGCGTGGCCTGCACCAGCTCACTGCTGCTGTGCATGGCTGATACTGCCTGCCCCGTGTCGAGGCGGATGTTACCGATCATCTGCTCGATCTCCTGGGTCGACACCTGGGTGCGATGGGCCAGCGCCCGGACTTCATCGGCCACGACCGCAAAACCCCGCCCGGCATCACCGGCACGGGCAGCTTCGATGGCGGCGTTGAGGGCCAACAGGTTGGTTTGCTCGGCAATGCTGCGGATCACGTCCAGCACGCTGCTGATGTCCTGCACCCGCCCGGCCAGCTGTTGAATGCGACCGGAGGTGGCGGTCACCCCGTCGGCCAGGGCGCTGATGGAGGCTACGGTTTCCTGCACCTGCTGACGACCGCGCTGGGCCGTCTGCTCGGACTCACGGGAGGCTTCGCTGGTGCTGACTGCATTACGTGCCACTTCATCCACCGCTGCTGTCATTTCGTTGACCGCCGCCGCTGCCTGTTCGATTTCAAGCCCCTGAGCCTGCAGGCTAGTGGTGGTCTGGCTGCTGACCGCACTTAGTTGTTCGGAGGAACTGGCCACTCGGTCCACGGAGCTGGCAATGCCGCGGACCATTTCATTAAGGCTTTGCTGCATGTCGCGCATGTTCATCATCAGGCTGCCGCGGTCACCGGCACGCAAGGGCACGGCAATCGTCAGATCACCCTGAGCGATGCAGCTCAAGATCCGTGCAGCATCGTCAGGCTCGCCACCCAGCGGACGTATGACGCTGCGCGTGACAATCACCGCCGCAGCCACGACCAAGGTGATACACCCCAGCAGCAGCGCCAGCAAGTTACGCTGGGCATCGTCGTACAGGCTCTGCGCCACGTGCTCACGCTCGGCGAAAATCCGTCCTTGCAGCGCCATAAGCTCATCAAGGCTTTTGTAGACTTCCTGCTCGGCGGGTATGACTTTCTGTTGCAACTGGACCATGGCGGCGTTGGCATCGCTTTGCTTGATCAGCGTTTGGACCTGAACAAACGCCGCCACGTAGGCTTCGCGATTTTTCTTCAGTGCCTGATAACCGCTTTTGCCTTCGGGGGTGTAGAGCAATGGTTCTAGAGTTTCGAAAGCCTGGCTGATGCGCTTTTTGGTGGCATCAATAGCGTCCTGGGTCTGCTGGTTATCTTTATTCAGGAGCAAGTCCCGGGTGTTCCTGCCATTGTCACGAACCCCGGTCGCGATCACCATCATGGGAGCGATTTTCGGCCAGTCTTCCTTGACGATCACCACCGCCTGATCCTTGAGTGTTGCCATATCCTGCAAGGCGTAGAGCACCATCCCGGCCAAGGCCAGGGGAGCGATTGCAAAGCCGATGACAATCCGTTTGGCGGTACTCAGTCGGGCCATTTCCTGCTCCAGTGTTCATCAATAGTGCTCAAAAAAAAACGCCTGAAACCTTGCGGTTCCAGGCGCCGTTGCCTGTTCGTATGATGGTTGACTTGCGCCTGCCCTTGCCCGTTGAAGCGGCTCGATCGCCATTGACCGATAGGCGACCCATCCATGGATATTCGCGTTGGACCTGATCAGGACAATGCAGCGTTTGTGCCAGCCAATCTGTAAAAAACGATGCAGGGCTTACCTCGTCTACATAGACGAGCCCAAGCCGAACCATTCATTCGGTTGCACATACGACAACGTCCGCAACCGGCGATGACGGCGCGTCAACATGGTGCAAATGGGAGATGGCGGCTTGATATCAGTGCGTCGCACCTCTAAGCGCTCATGCATGGGCGCAGATCAAGTCTCGCCCTGAGCGTCATGGAGGCTCAGGTGCTGGGCAAACGCTTTTAGGTGGGGGTCAGCATCCCGCTCCACAATGCCGATGACCCGGGCTGAGCACAGTTTGTGCCGACAGAATGCAATCTATATGACTCTAAGCAACTTAAATGAGCCATATATAGCTCACCTATAGAAAAAGAAACCTATATGGCTCTTAATCATTGACTTGAGCCATATAGATTACATAATGGCCGCTGACTGTGAGAACGCGCCATGAAAACCACTTTGCTTGATCAGATTCGCCAACGCCGATTGGCGCTTAGGGTGAAAATCCTTGAAATGCCGCTACGCGCCGGACTGACGAGACAGCAGTACGGCAAGATCGAAGCGGGCGGCAATCCACGCCTCAACACGCTCGACCAAATCGCCGAAGGGCTGGACGCTGCGTTGGTGCTCGTCCCCAAATCGAAGCTGGCGGCCGTGCAACGAATCCTTGCCGGTGAAACGCTGATTGAGCCCCATCAGCGTTATGCCCCCCTCACCGACTCAGCACTGAATGTCAGCGAAGAGGTTGAAAACCCCTGGGGAGATATTTGATGGCCAGGGAAACGGTCGCAGCCTTGAAGCTGACCCTGCGGGGCGAAACCGTGGGTTATGTGGCGGGATATTCCAATGGCAAGAACGTCTTTACGCTGGCCCCGGAGTATCTGGATAACCCGAACAGGCAACCGCTGACCTTGTCTCATGCCAATCCCGCCTCCCTGGTCCGGCAGTTGGCACGCAGCCATCCTTATATCAGCAGCCACCAGTTGCATCCGGTACTGAGCAACCTGCTGCCAGAAGGCGCGCTGCGGGATTTTCTGTCCCAGGCCATGAAGGTCCATCGAGACAATGAATTCCCGCTGCTGAGCTGGCTCGGTCGAGACCTGCCAGGGGCTTTGATCGCCGATCCGGTCGAGGCGTCGCAAGTACCCGCCCTCGCCTTGCAGCACCCCGGAAAGATCGAATCCGCAGTTATCGATATCCCTGACAGCCGGGCCCACTTTTCTCTGGCCGGAATTCAGATGAAGTTCTCAATGCGCGATCAGGAGGGTCGGTATATCACCGGCGACCGAAATGCGCCTGGCGACTGGATTATCAAAACACCTTCAACCGTTCACCCCTTTGTGCCGCTAAACGAATACACGGCGATGACGCTCGCGGCCATTGCCGGGGTCGATATACCCGAAATCAAGCTGATCCCGATGTCACACATTCAAGCCTTGCCCAACATAAGCCTGCCGGACGAGCCGTACGCCTACGGCATCCGTCGATATGATCGGCTGCCAGGCAACCAGCGCGTGCATTCAGAGGACTTCGCGCAGATTTTCTTCGCCTATGCCCACGATAAATACAGCGCAGGAAGCTACGACCAGATAGGCAAGTTGATTTATCAGAACTCTGCCCACGGCCAGCGAGACGCCGTGCAGATGGCGGTGCGGCTGCTGGTCAATATCCTGCTGGCGAACGGCGACGCACACCTCAAGAACTGGAGCATGATCTATCCCGACGGTCACAATGCCCAGCTGGCTCCTGCCTACGACATCGTGGTCACCAAGGCTTTTATCCCTGATGAAGCCCAGTTCGGCCTGAATCTGGATAGAAATAAGAATTGGTACGACGCCTCTTTGGCGCATTTCAAGCGATGGGCGGAGTATGGCGATATCCCGTGGCGACCAGTGCTGTACAACCTCCGGACCGTCATGGAAAAAGCACGCGCCCTCTGGCCTGCAGCCTTGGAGGCGAGCGAGATGCCGGACAATCAGAAAGCTGTTTTACAGGCTCACTGGAAGCAGTTGCACCCTGATTTCAGGATTGAGTGAACTGTAGGAGGTCGCCCGTCGCGCAGTAAACACGGGGACAATCGCTCGAGGCTAAAGCCGCTTGTACGGAAAAGAGCAACAAACCCTAAAACGCACAAACAAAAACGCCGCTCTGGTGAGCGGCGTTTTCGTTAAATATGGAGCGGGAAACGAGACTCGAACTCGCGACCCCGACCTTGGCAAGGTCGTGCTCTACCAACTGAGCTATTCCCGCAAATGGCGTCCCCTAGGGGACTCGAACCCCTGTTACCGCCGTGAAAGGGCGGTGTCCTAGGCCACTAGACGAAGGGGACACGCTAACTGAAACACATGGTGTGTATTTCAGTGCCCAGATCCTGATCCGAAGATCTGGTTCTGGCTTCACTCAACCCTGCCCTAGAGCAACGTTGCTTAAAAATGGAGCGGGAAACGAGACTCGAACTCGCGACCCCGACCTTGGCAAGGTCGTGCTCTACCAACTGAGCTATTCCCGCAATATGGCGTCCCCTAGGGGACTCGAACCCCTGTTACCGCCGTGAAAGGGCGGTGTCCTAGGCCACTAGACGAAGGGGACACACGTACAACATTCACTACTTAGTTGCGCTTTGCTTGACGCTTTACGCTGTAAGTGGCGCGCATTCTATGGATGGATTGGGGGGGCGTCAACCCCATTGTTAAAATTTATCTAAATCAATGACTTCGCCACGCTTTGCCGGTGCCGGCCACCTGACCCGGCCCAGACAAAAGGTTATTCATTTAAGCCTGCACCCTACAAAGTCCGACCGGTACATCTATGCGCAATAGTGCTTAGCCACTACACTCCCCTCAAACGACTACAGCTATATAGAGGTTCGCGCGGTGACCCCACTCATGATTACCCTAATGGTAGTAGCCGGTATCGCGCTCTTGATCGCGATCGGCTATCTGAACCATGTGGCAGAAAACTCCAAGCTGGACAAAGCCAGGGCCAAGCTGGAACTTGCCGATCGCCTGCGTCGCTGCTCGGAAATTTCCGAAACCTTCCCTGGCCAATTGGTCACCCCCGCCCTGAAACTGTTGATGACTCGTCTTGAGCTCAATGTCGTGCAGCGCATGTCAGGCATGGATAAAAGCGACGCACAGCTCAAGAGCCGCGCCGCCGAACTGGAAACCCTGGTTGCCCAGGGCGAGGCCATCGCTGTCACTAACCCGGCCAGCCCGATCCTCACCGAAGCCAAGGCCAAAGACGTGCGTTTTCTGCTGGAAGCACTGCATGGTCAGGTTACTCGCGCAGCGCATGATGGCTTCCTGCAAACCAGCGAAGCCAAGCACTGGATCCGCGAAATCCGCAACATCCTGGTGATGCTGCACATCGAGTTCTTCAATAACCTGGGGCAGGCAGCTCTGCAGCAGGATCAACCTGGTCAAGCCCGCCTGGCATTCGAGCGCGGCGTGCAGTATCTGAAAAACCAGCCAGACCCGGTGACCTACCAGCACGCATTGCTGGCCATGGAGAAACAACTGGCCCGCGCAAATTCCATGGTATTGACCAACATTGCGCCGACAGAAGATGACGACAACGCTTTGACCGAAGGCTTGAAGGCTGACGAAGTCGAATCGGAATGGAAGAAGAAAGTCATCTACGATTGATGACCTTGGGGTGGCGCGCCGTCTGATGCGCCACCCGGATAGCCACTCAGCAGTCAGTCAAACGCAGAAATATCGCCGCCAACTGTTCAATCCCCGCCTGATCCTGCTCCGAGAAGCGCGCCACGCTCGGACTGTCCAGATCCAATACACCAATCAGCCGCCCATCTTTAATCAATGGCACGACCAGTTCGCTGTTCGACGCGCTGTCGCAGGCGATGTGTCCCGCAAACTCATGCACATCCTCCACACGCTGGGTCTCACGACTCTGCGCCGCCGCGCCACAGACGCCGCGACCAAAGGGGATACGCACGCAGGCAATCTGCCCCTGAAACGGCCCGAGCACCAGCTCGTCATCACGATTGAGGTAGAAGCCAGCCCAGTTCAGGTCGTCGATCTGGGTGTACAGAAACGCCGAGAACTGCGCGGCATTGGCGATGAAATCACGCTCATCGGCCAGCAGCGACTCCAGCTGTGCAGCCAACAGGCCATAACCATCAAGCCCGACGCCAGCGTTTTGCAAATCGATCATGGTTGTTGCTCCAGCAATTTAAGGCCTACCCAATAACGTGCGAACTGATAGGCGCAGCGACCGTTGCGATTGCCCCGGCCGGTGGCCCAGCGAATGGCCTGTTTGTCCAGCTCGGCATCGCGCTGCCAGCTTAGGCCGGCCTTCTGAGCCAACTGGGTGATCCAGTGTTCAACCACATTCAGGAAGTGCTCCTGGGTAAAGGGATAGAAAGACAGCCACAGGCCGAACCGGTCAGACAGTGCGATCTTGTCCTCGACCGCCTCGCTAGGGTGTACCTCGCCGTCAACCTGCTGCCAATGCAGGTTATCGCTCTCCTTTTCCGGGACCAGATGGCGGCGATTGGAAGTCGCGTACAGCAGAACGTTGTCTGGCGCCTGCTCAAGAGAACCGTCGAGCACGCTTTTGAGGACGCGATAGTCGCTCTCCCCTGCTTCAAACGACAGGTCGTCGCAAAACAGCACGAAACGTTGCGGCAGCTTTTGCAGCAACTCGACGACACGCGGCAGATCGCCCAAGTGGTCGCGCTCGATTTCAATCAACCGCAAGCCCGCCCCAGCATACTCGGCCAGCAGGGCACGAATCAGCGAAGACTTGCCGGTCCCGCGAGAGCCCCATAGCAACGCATGGTTGGCAGGCAGGCCGTCGATGAATTGGCGGGTATTGCCGCCCAACTGGTCGCGCTGCCTGTCGACACCGATCAAATCCGACAGGCGCATATCGAGGCTGACCTGCAACGGCATCAGGTAACCGCTGCGGCCCTCGCGAACCCAGCGTGCGGCCATCGCCTGCGACCAGTCGACCGCCTCGCGCGGCGCAGGCAGCAAAGGCTCCAGGCGCGCCAGCACAGCGTCGGCGCGCTCGAGAAAAGCATTCAAACGAGAATCCACGATGTCTCCTTGGTTATCTGATGTGGCAGCAGTCGCAACCCAGCGCCTTGACGACAGCGTCGGTTCGAGCCGGCAAAGGTGTATGTCCGACAGTGCAATGCCGGGGCGTATCGCCTGCTCCCCGGCTAAAGCCGATCCCACAAATCCTTCTTCCCGGCCAAGCCGGTCCCACAATATTGCTAAGCCACTGTCGCGATCAGCTATGCTTGCCCCGCGATGGACCACATGACATAGCAGTATTTTATGGATATAGCGTTCACCAACCGGCTTTCCTACAAACAGGCCCGTTTGACCGTGCTGCTCGGGTTCGTGCTGGGCACTGTGTTGAGCCTGCTGCAAATTGCTATCGATTATGCCAGTGAAGATGCTGCCATCAATCGTGAAATTCGCTCGCTGCTGGAAATCAGCCACAACCCGGCTTCGCGCATTGCCTACAACATCGACGCCGAACTGGCTCAGGAACTGACCCTGGGGCTGCTGCAATCCCCCGCCGTTATTGGCGCCAGGCTGACCGACAACAACAATATGGTGCTCTCCAGCGTCGAGCGGCCCTATGTGCAAAGCCGCTATCGTGCGGTCAGCGACTATCTGTTCGGGGAAAGTCGCCAGTTCGAAGACTCCCTGCACCTGGCCCACCTGCCCCACGAGGCCATCGGCACCCTGCGCCTGACAGTGGACACCTTTACCTTTGGCGGTCAGTTCCTGCAGCGTGCGGGTATCACGCTGCTCAACGGCTTCGTTCGCAGCCTCGCGCTGGCCTGCATCCTGACGGCGCTGTTCTACATCACCCTGACCAAGCCGCTGGTAGGGGTGATCCGCGAACTGGCGCGCCGGGATTCGCGCGATCCGACCCAGAGCCGACTGGCCTGCCCACCCAAGCATGAAAAAGATGAAATTGGCGTGCTGGTCAGAGTCGCCAATCGCCAGTTCGACAGTGTCCTCAGCGAATTTGCCCGGCGTCGCGAAGCAGAAGATCGGCTCAACCAGCACCTCAATGAGCTTGAAGACATCGTCGCCGCCCGCACCCGGGAGCTGGAAGCCAGCAATGCGCGCTTGAGCCAGTCCAACGAAGAGCTGCAGGCCGCCCGGAGCACGGCACTGGATATGGCCCAGGCCAGAACGGCCTTTCTTGCCAACATGAGCCATGAAATCCGCACCCCGCTCAACGGTCTGCTGGGCATGCTTTCGCTGTCACTGGACGGGCCGCTGAACCCGGAGCAGCGCCAGCAGCTGTCGATAGCCCATGACTCGGGCAAGGTGCTGGTCGAGTTGCTCAATGACATTCTCGACATGTCCAAATTCAACGCCGGGCATTTGCAGGTGGAACGCATTCCGTTCGACCTGGGCACGCTGATTGAAGACACCGCCAACCTGCTCTCGCAGAATGCCGCGCCCAGCGTGGAACTGACCTGCCTGATCGACCCGCTTTTTCCCGCTCTGGTGCTCGGCGATCCAACCCGGGTCAGGCAAATCGTCAGCAACCTGCTTTCCAATGCCCTGAAATTTACCCGTTTTGGCCGGGTGGACGTGCAACTCACTCATTATCAGGACCCGCAGACTCAGGAAAACCGGGTGCGCATTGAAGTCCGCGATACCGGCATCGGCATCGCCCAGGAAGCTCAGGCACGGATCTTCCAGCCGTTTACCCAGGCAGAAGCGGCCATCACCCGCCAGTTCGGTGGTACAGGCCTTGGGCTGGCACTGACTCACAACCTCTGCGAAGCAATGTCCGGACGCCTGAGTATCCATTCACAGCCAGGGTTTGGCAGTCAGTTCTGCGCCGACTTGCCCCTGCCCGTGCATTTGCCCGGCATCGCACCACCGCAAATCAGAGGTCACGTTGTGGTGGTGAGCCAGGCTGGCAGCGGCCTGGTCGAACTGCTGAACAGCTACCTGCCAGGCTGGGGTATCGAGTTCAAGCGTTGGGGTGTCGATGACAAGGCGCTGCAGCTGGAGGGCGAAGTCAGCCCTGATCTGGTCATCACCGATTGCCCGGAATGCCTGTTCGGCATGCGGCCAACGACTCACGTACCGATCCTGCTGGTCACTGCCTATGGCAATTTCATGCCCAGCGAACAGGTCAGCGCCCTCGCCCCATTGCTGCAGCACGCCCGCCCTCTGGCGCGAAACGCGCTCTATCAAAGCCTGCGCCGCGCGCTGCAACCCGAGCAAGGGCCGGAGCTGGAAACGCCAGACACGCAAAGCAAGAGTTTGCGCCCGGCGCGCATCCTGTTGGTCGAGGACAATCCGGTGAATCAGTTGGTGGCCAAGGGCATGCTCAGCAAATTGGGGTGCGAAGTGGTGATCAGCGGCAACGGCGCCGAGGCGCTTGAGCAACTGCAGCTGGTGCCGTTCGATCTGGTCCTGATGGACTGCAACATGCCGATCATGGATGGCTATGAAGCCAGCCGCCAGATTCGCCAGAGCGGACGCTGGTCGCAGCTGCCAATCATCGCGCTGACCGCCAACGCCATGCCCGAGGAGCGCGAGCGCTGCCGGGCGGCGGGGATGAACGATTATCTGGCCAAACCTTTCCGTCGAGCGGAGTTGGCCAGCCTGCTTGAGCAGTGGTTGCCAGCCGTACAGAACGACGCCGGGAGCAAAGTGGCTAATTGAGTGGTGACTTGAGCCACCATTTGATCCGTTACTTGAGCAGCGCCTGAATCTCGCTGTTGAGGTCTTCGGGTTTGGTCAGCGGCGCAAAACGCTTGACCAACTGGCCGTCCTTGCCGATCAAAAACTTGGTGAAATTCCATTTGATGCGCTCTGATCCCAGCAAGCCCGGCGCTTGCTTTTTCAGCTCCACGAAGAGCGGATGAGCCTCACTGCCATTGACGTCGATCTTCTTGAACAGCGGGAAGCTGACCCCGTAATTCAGTTCGCAGAACTCGGAAATCGCACCTTCATTACCCGGCTCCTGCTTGCCGAACTGGTTGCAGGGAAAGCCCAGCACCACCAGGCCTTGATCCTTGTAATCCTGCCAGAGCTGCTCCAAGCCTTTGTATTGCGGGGTAAAGCCGCACTTGCTGGCCGTATTGACCACCAGCACTGCCTTGCCGGCGAAATCCGCCAGGGTTTTCTGCTCGCCCTTGATCGTCGTGCAGGGAATGCTCAGCAGGTTAGCGCTCATGAATGTTCTTCCTTAAAAAGCGGGGACCTGAAGTTAGCGCGTCAGTGACTGGCGCGCATCACAATTTCCGGGAGTGATACATCCGTATGATGCCGATGTATGCGCTGGATCATCAGCGACAGTACAACCGCTCGGCTGAAGCCGCTCCTACGGGGAATGTGCGATTCACGCGGTGCGCGGCACCAGGTCCAGGCACACCGAGTTGATGCAATACCGCAGACCGGTAGGCGGCGGGCCGTCCGGAAAGACGTGGCCCAGGTGCGCGTCACATTTGGCGCACACCACTTCAGTACGAATCATGCCGTGGCTGATGTCCCGCACTTCCACCACCGCACTGCCTTCGAGCGGTGCATAAAAGCTCGGCCAGCCACACCCGGAATCGAACTTGGTGGTGGAATCGAACAGCGGCTCGTTACAGCAGATGCAGTGATAGACGCCGTCGGTCTTGGTGCTGTTGTACTTGCCGGAGAACGGTCGTTCGGTGCCCTTGAGGCGGCAAACGTTGTACTGCTCAGGGTCGAGCATTTCCCGCCATTCCTCGAGGGTTTTGTCCAACTTTTCCACAGGTACACCTCCGCAGTCGAAAAAGGCCGATCTGTATCTTCACCGCAGATCGGGTGGCACGTATGATTGCGCCTTCGTTAGACGCCAGTCTGTCACTCACGTTTCGCCCATACAAATCCATTTTTACGGCGTCATACCCGGCGAGCCCGGTTTCCAATCAGCTACGGCTCGTCCATTTTCGGGATCAAACACCATGCAGGTCAGCAAATCGAACAAGCTCGCCAACGTCTGCTATGACATCCGCGGGCCAGTGCTCAAGCACGCCAAACGTCTGGAAGAGGAAGGCCATCGCATCCTCAAGCTGAATATCGGCAACCCAGCGCCGTTTGGTTTCGAGGCACCGGACGAGATCCTGCAGGACGTGATCCGCAACCTGCCTACCGCCCAGGGCTACAGCGACTCCAAAGGCCTGTTCAGCGCGCGCAAGGCGGTCATGCAGTACTACCAGCAGAAGCAGGTCGAAGGGGTCGGCGTCGAAGACATCTACCTGGGCAACGGCGTGTCCGAGCTAATCGTGATGTCGATGCAGGCGCTGCTCAACAATGGCGACGAAGTGCTGATCCCGGCGCCTGATTACCCGCTGTGGACCGCAGCCGTTGCCTTGTCTGGCGGGAACCCGGTGCATTACCTGTGCGACGAGCAAGCCAACTGGTGGCCGGATCTGGCCGACATGAAGGCCAAGATCACGCCCAATACCAAGGCGATGGTGATCATCAACCCGAACAACCCGACCGGCGCGGTTTATTCGAAAGAAGTTCTGCAAGGCATGCTGGAGCTGGCTCGCCAGCACAATCTGGTGGTGTTCTCCGACGAGATCTACGACAAGATCCTCTACGACGACGCCGTTCACGTGTGCACTGCGTCACTGGCTCCGGACCTGCTGTGCCTGACCTTCAACGGCCTGTCCAAGTCCTATCGCGTCGCGGGCTTTCGCTCCGGCTGGGTGGCGATTTCCGGCCCTAAACACAATGCGCAGAGCTACATCGAAGGCATCGATATTCTGGCCAACATGCGCCTGTGCGCCAACGTGCCGAGTCAGCATGCCATCCAGACAGCGCTGGGCGGTTACCAGAGCATCAACGACCTGCTGCTGCCGCCGGGTCGTCTGCTGGAGCAACGCAACCGCACCTGGGAATTGCTCAACGACATACCGGGCGTCAGCTGTGTCAAACCCATGGGCGCGCTCTATGCGTTCCCGCGTATCGATCCCAAGGTCTGCCCGATCCTCAATGATGAGAAATTCGCCCTCGACCTGCTGCTGTCCGAAAAACTGCTGATTGTTCAGGGTACGGCCTTCAACTGGCCGTGGCCGGATCACTTCCGCGTGGTAACGCTGCCGCGAGTCGACGACCTGGAACAGGCCATCGGTCGCATTGGCAACTTCCTCAAGACCTATCGTCAGTAACAGTTCTCGCCACGCTGCGCCTGTCCAAGGGCGCAGCGTGTATCAACCCACATCACAAATACCCCTTACGGCACGGCTCGCGGCGCCAGCCGCTCTGGCTCGGCCGCTGTTCGACCAAAGAGAATGGTTAGCAGTTCGTGCAGACGACACAGTTTGAAATAGTCGCTCGGTTGAATAGCCGCTGACATCACCTTATATACCCCGCAACGCGTTACACATTCGTCACCAGGAGAACATCCAAACCATGATGCGCATTTTGCTGTTTTTGGCCACTAACCTGGCGGTCGTGCTGATTGCCAGCATCACCCTGAGCCTTTTTGGCTTCAACGGGTTCATGGCGGCCAATGGGGTTGATCTGAACCTCAGTCAGCTGCTGATTTTCTGCGCTGTATTTGGTTTCGCCGGCTCACTGTTCTCGCTGTTCATCTCCAAGTGGATGGCGAAAATGAGCACCGGCACCCAGATCATTACCCAGCCGCGCACTCGCCATGAACAATGGCTGGTGCAGACGGTTGAACAACTGTCCCGTGACGCAGGCATCAAGATGCCGGAAG
Source organism: Pseudomonas viridiflava (assembly GCF_900601905.1). Taxonomy (GTDB): domain Bacteria; phylum Pseudomonadota; class Gammaproteobacteria; order Pseudomonadales; family Pseudomonadaceae; genus Aquipseudomonas. Next base: position 264,696 of record NZ_UWFA01000449.1, on the reverse strand, counting down.
TCGGGATTTTCCCTGCCTATGAAGCCAACGCTTTCGCCACCGGCTGGAACAAGAACGACGCACTGGTTGCGGTCAGCCAGGGTTTGCTGGAGCGTTTTTCGCCCGATGAAGTCAAGGCAGTCCTGGCCCACGAGATCGGTCACGTAGCCAATGGCGACATGGTAACCCTGGCGCTGGTTCAGGGCGTGGTGAACACCTTTGTCATGTTCTTCGCCCGCATCATCGGCAACTTCGTCGACAAGGTGATCTTCAAGACTGAAAACGGTCAGGGTATTGCTTACTACATCACCACGATCTTCGCCGAGCTGGTACTGGGTTTCCTGGCCAGCGCTATCGTCATGTGGTTCTCGCGCAAGCGTGAGTACCGTGCCGACGAAGCGGGTGCACGTCTGGCGGGTACCAGCGCCATGATCGGCGCACTGCAACGCCTACGGTCCGAACAGGGCGTGCCGGTTCAAATGCCGGACAGCCTGACCGCTTTCGGTATCAACGGCGGCTTGAAAAGCGGCCTGGCGGCCCTCTTCATGAGCCACCCGGCGCTGGAAGATCGCATCGAGGCCCTGCGCCGCCGCGGTTGATTGCGGCAGCGTGAATAAAAAACCCGGCTTTGGCCGGGTTTTTTATTGGGTACGGGTGCTGCGTCGTTCACGTGGGAGCGGCTTCAGCCGCGATGGGGCAGGTAAATTCAATGCATGGCTGGCGGCTGAAACTCTGTTTTCGCGGCTGAAGCTGCTCCTACGGGACAACGCTCAGCGCCAATCGATATACACGCTCCTGCAAACGATTCACCCCGGCCTGCAGGAACCTCGGGCTGTCCTCCAGCACATCGCAGGTTTCCAGCAGCTGCACAGCCCAGTCGGGAGACAGCAAGCTCTGAACTTCTTCATCGGGCACAGAGAATGGCGGGCCGTCTATTTGGGCCTGGTCGTACTCAAGCGTGATCAAAAGCCCTTTGCAGTCCGTTGGCAGCAGCTTGTTCAGATGCTCCACATAGCGCTTACGCATGGCCTCGGGCAACGCAATGATCGCGGCCCGATCATAAAGCGCATGACAGCCCGCAATGTCCTCAGCGCTCAGGCTGAAAAAATCGCCACACCATATCTCGACAGCTTCAGCACTGAAGACCTTGAAAGCGCCATGCTGGCTAACCTCTGGCTCAAGACCCTGCCCGCTGAAGAACTCGCGCACCGCCTTCTCGGACAGCTCCACGCCCAGCACCGGATGCCCCTGCCCTGCCAGCCAGCTCAGATCCAGGCTTTTGCCACACAAGGGCACCAGAACCTGCGTGCCTGGAGCAAGGTTAAGCTGCGGCCAGTGGCGCTGCAGGTAGGGGTTTGCCCGGGATTGATGAAAACCGATCTGATTATTAGCCCAGCGTTGATGCCAGAAATCCGCTTGCATGAAAGCTCCTGTTTATTCGATCAAATAGCCCTAAAACTTATATTAGATTTAGATCAAAGATCTGGCCGAAGATACTTCATCTTAATTTCAGGAGGCCCGCCATGTTCCCCAGCCTGTTTATCTCCCACGGCTCGCCCATGCTTGCGCTGGAACCCGGCGAAAGCGGCCCGGCCCTGGCGCGTCTGGCAGCGGAGATGCCCAGGCCGCGAGCCATCATTATTGTCTCGGCGCATTGGGAAAGTCAGGAGTTGCTGGTCAATGCCAATCCGCAGCCAGATACCTGGCATGACTTCGGCGGATTCCCGGCGCAGCTGTTTGCCGTGCAATACCCTGCCGTGGGGTTACCGCAATTGAGCAGCGAAGTAGCCGCGCTTTTGAACGCTGCCGGGCTGGAGGCCAGAACTCAGACACAGCGCCCGTTTGATCACGGGGTATGGGTGCCGCTGTCGCTGATGTATCCCGATGCGGATATCCCTGTCGTTCAGGTGTCCCTGCCCACCCGTGCAGGCCCGGCGCTGCAGACTCGCGTCGGCCAGGCGTTGGCCAGCCTGCGCGGGCAAGGTGTGTTGATCATCGGCTCGGGCAGCATTACCCATAACCTGCGCGAACTGGACTGGCACGCTGGCCCGGAAAGCGTCGAGCCCTGGGCCAGGGCCTTTCGTGACTGGATGATCGAAAAACTGGCCGACAACGATGAAGCGGCGCTGCACGACTACCGCAGCCAGGCACCCGATGCGGTGCGCAACCATCCGACTGATGAGCACTTGCTGCCGCTGTATTTTGCACGGGGCGCCGGCGGCGAATTCAGCGTGGCCCACCAAGGGTTCACGATGGGCGCGCTAGGCATGGATATTTACAGGTTCGGGTAACGGCGCACGTGTCGCCAGAGCGGGGCTGTTTACCGACAGTCGCTATCCACTGTCTTGACCAGGCGCTCATCCTGGAACACTTCCAGATGCACCTGACAGGTGGCGTCGGCAGGCATGCTCAGGCTGATCAGCGAGGCATTGTTGCCACTTTGAAGGTCACCGCTCTGGTTGATGCTTGAAGTGCCACTGGCGCTGCGCTGGCTTACCGTCATCCGGTACTGCAGGGTCAGCGGTGTGGGGTTCTGCAGCCGGGGCCGGATCAATACGGCTTCGCCCTGGCGCTGGGCGTCGATTGACACGCTCAATTGCGAAATGTCGATCATCGGATCACCACTGGGTCACGGTTGCGGTTGAGTTGTCGCCATGCTGGGTGACCGAGGCCGTGCCATGAGAGCCATGTTGCTGAACGCTGGCCTGATTGCCGTAGCCGTATTGAGCGATGTAGGCCTGGTTATAAGCCCCGGTCTGGGCAACCACTGCCGAGTTGCTGGAGCCTTCCTGAGTGCTGACGACCTGGTTGTAACTGCCGTCCTGAGCCAGCGTCAGGCTGTTGTCGCTGCCAACCTGCCGAACGTAAGCCTCGTTGCCCGTACCCGCCTGGCTGATCACCGCGCGGTTACGCACGCCTTCCTGAGTCTGCTGGAGCTTCTGCGCAGAACCTGCCTGGTCAACGCGGGTTCTGTTCTCGCTGCCGATCTGACTGATAAGTGCCACATTCCCGCGGCTGATGTCGGCATAGCGCGCCTCGGACTTGAGGTCCGCTGCCTGACACATTCCGCTGCTGACGATCAGTGTTGCCATCAACCATCGCAGGTACTGGGTGTTGAACGCCATGTTGGCCTCCCTGTAGAAATTGTTTATTTGTCCGAGCCGGTCAGCGGCACGCTCAAGGTCTGTTCGTCATAACTTTTCAGATAGCTTTGCAGCAGCGGCTTGTTCAGGTCATCCGGGTTCTTGAGCAACCAGCTACCGTCACGTGCACCTTGAGCAACCATGTGCACCAGGGCTGTTTCTATGGCTTCACGCACGCATTGCTGAACCGGTTCGTTGCGGCTGATGCCGGTTTCCACTTCCAGCAAGTGCTTCAAGGACACGTACTTGAATACGCCGAAATCGACCTGGATCGAGAACACCGTCTTGGTCGTGGTCACACTCTGGATAATCTCGCCACTGCGAATGTCCACAGCTCGCAGGTTGACCGTCACTTGGTCCTGGCGGTACAGCTCCGATGGACCAATGCCCAGATAACGCACACCCAGACCGCCGGAACGGACATTGCTTTCGTAGGCGACGATGGCGCCTTCGATGATCAGGTTGGCCGGGCGCAGCGGTGGCAGCGTGACTTGCGCGGTATCACTTGGCTGCTCCAGGGCGCGGATGATCTTGCGCTCGGTCAGCAGGTCCTGCAGGTTTTCGCGTTCGACCGGCTTGAACCAGCGCGAATCACGTAACGCCGTTACCAGCAGGGACGCAGCGCCCTGGGTCACGGCCGTAGAAAATGAACTGTCTGGTGACGGTTTGTACTGTCCAGTCTGATCACGCAAACCGTACACCGCGACGGCGATAGGGCCGGCCGGTGCGGGCAGGTTGATCAAATCACGGGAAATCTGGGTAGGCGGCGCCAGCGAGGCGGGGTTGAACGTCGCCGCTGGACGTGAAGTGGCACAGCCGCTGACAAGCATTACTGCACTGACAAGCATCGACAACGAACGCAGGTACATCGTCATTCCCCTACTGAAAACGAGCCCCGCCGAACATCGGCGGGGTTACAGCAATTAACGTTGGGTGACGTTGGCGATGTTGCCAGCGCTGCCGGTCTGAACGACGTTGGCGACGTTGCTGTTGCTCAGCTGGTTCACAGCCACGATGTTGGCCTGGCTCGAAGTACCGAAACCGCTCTGGCTGACGTAGGCGTTGTTGTTGTCACCTTTCTGCAGCAGGGTTTCTTCGTTGTAGGCGGCAGTCTGGACGCTGTTTGCCTTGTTGCCATTACCGGTCTGGGTAATGGATGCATCCAGCTTGTAACCGGTTTGCGTCGCATAGGCCGAGTTACGGTCGCCCGTTTGCTGAACGGAAGCAGTCAGATCGGAACCCCAGGTCTGGCTGACGCTGGCTTTGTTGTCACGACCGTTCTGAGCCACGCTGGCGGTCAGGTCTGTACCAGCAGCCTGTACAGTCGTTGCTGCGTTGAAGTTGCCAACCTGAGTGATGGCGGCCTTCTGATCAGAGCCGTAAGACTGGGATGCATTGGCGACGTTGTGATCACCGTACGACTGGCTGATCGTTGCAGCGCTGTTGCGAACCAGATTCTGAGCGACGTTACCTTCGTTGTGCTGGCCGCGGGTCTGGGTAACAGAACCGGAAGTGCCTGCTACAGAATTCTGGTTAACGGCACCGGCGTTGTTGCTGCCCCAGGATTGATCAACCGTGGCTTTACTGGCGGAGGTGTTCACTTGAGCAACCGAAGCCTGGCTGTTGCGCTCGTCGCGCTGGGAGACCAGAGCCTGGCTACCGTTGCGGTTGTAGGACTGCACGATCGAACCGTTGTTCGAATTGCCGTCACGTTGAACCACAGCAGCGGTCGCGTTGCTGTTGCCAACTTGTTTGGTCGATGCGGTGTCGCCGTTGCCCCATTGAGTGATGGAGGCGGTGGTGCCCAGGTTGCCCTGCTGCACCGCACTGGCGTTGTTATAGCTGCCGGAGTAGGTGAAACCCTGGTCGATCTTCGCACCCGTGGTGGTGTTCAGCGTCTGACCAATGCTTGCGGTGTTGCGCTGGCTACCCTGATTGATCAGAGCAGTCTGGGCGTTGCCAGCCTGAGAAATGCTGGCGTTATTGTAACCACCCTTCTGATTGGAAGTTGCCGAGTTGGCGTTACCCTTCTGGCCAATGTTCAGCACGCTGTCGTTAGCAGTCTGAACCGCTTTGGCATCGTTACGCTGACCCGCCTGTTCAATACCAACAGAAGACTTGGTGGCACCTACCTGCAGGGAGTCGGCTTTGTTGCTGGAACCATTCTGATTAACGTTGGCCGTGCTCTGATCGGCGAATGCCGAACCGGAGATAGCAACCAGAATAGCGATAGACAGAACTGATTTATGAGCGCGCATATAAACCTTCCTTTGATAAAGAGTTATGTTTGTTATTTAAGTAGTGGTCGAGCGGGTTGCAGCCGGTACAGCGATTACGGTTGGTTCACTTGAAACTGTGTTGTTTGCCCAGTGGTTTTATCCGTGGTCACTATCTGCAACAACCCGGTCTGCAAGTTAGTGATCGTAATTCTGAAATCTGTAGTCTCGACTGTGCCCGGCGTCAATGAGCCGTCGGCCCCCACGATGCTCGAAGTCACCGCCGATGAGACCCGGCTCAGGATGGCGCTCTGCAGCATACTGTTGAACTGAGTCAGTGCCGACTGTTCGCTTGAGGACGTGGACTCTTTGAACTTGCTTTGCGCCGTCGCCTGGTTGAGCAGGATCGCGCCATTGAGGGGGTTACCGCCGAACGATGGGTTGTTCGGGGTATACACCAGCTCACTGGCATTGACGCTACCGCATACGGCGGTCAACAGGCCCAGGCCGACAGCAACGAGACATGAACGGTACATAGAAAAAGCGTCCTTTAAAATTCATCACGCCCGAGATCGGGATCACCAAAGAACTGGGCGAGCTGGTCATCCAGGATCGCCTGATAAACCACATTCGCCGCATCAGCCCCGATCGCAGGAATCAGCGCGCGATTGGGTGGCAGAAACGCTTGAAACATCCGACGGTTGCCGTAGTCGACAAATACCTGGCTGCCAAGGCGAGCCGTAGGTCGCTCGGAAATGGAAACAGTAAAACGTCCGTTTTCATCTTTGTCAGTCCAGGCACTTGCAAACGAGTCATAGAAAGCGCGCCCTGCCATTGTCATGGTCTGCCCTACAACTAACCCGCCCACTTCTTTACTATTGAGCGTTCGGCGTTCTGCCAGTGCCGGGGTTTCGCTGACGCTTGTTTGAGCAAGCGCTGTTGTCACCACGCACACTTGAAAAACTGCAGCGCTGAATAACAGTGAGTACTTCATATGTCGCCGGGTCGCTAGCAAGTTCTGGCGCTCAATCTATCCAACAGAAAAGCAAAGCGCCATTAGTATTTTCAAATATTTGACACTCTTTTTTACTGGCGTCAAATATCAAACTCAACCCAGAACAAAACACACAGAACTGGTTTATTTTGTCGGTGTTTACGGCGTCAAATATTCAAACTTAATGCGACGATAAGTAACTTACGGATTTATGACGTCAAATAACGCACAGGCTAATAGCTGCGTAAGCCTTTGACCGTGTCGGGCTTGAAACACTGCAGGGCTGTTTGTTACAGAAGCGGGCAGCTTTTCAGCTGAGAGGAAGGACTGACGCTGGCAGATTTCACCTGCCTGATTCATCGGCGGCTCGCTGCCAGACTTGAATGCCGGGCAAAAAAAATCCCCGAACCAGTCGGGGATTTTTTATTTCAGACGATCAACTCAAGCGTTGATCAATCTTCGCGATAGCGACGCAGCTTCAACTGCTTGCCTGCAACGCGGGTGTCCTTGAGCTTGGTCAGCAGACGCTCCAGGCCATCTTCCGGCAGCTCGACCAGGCTGAAGCTGTCACGCACCTGGATGCGGCCGATAGCTTCGCGGGCCAGGCCGCCTTCGTTGAGGATTGCACCCAGCAGGTTCTTGGCAGCGATACCATCACGCGCACCCAGCGCGGTACGGCAACGAGCACGACCTTCAGCCAGTGGGACCGGAGCGCGACGCTCACGATCACCGCTGCGCTCTGGACGATCACCGGACGACGAACGATCACTACGCTCACGCGGCGCGTTGTTCGGCACCAGCGGGCGCTCACGCTCAATGGCAGCCAGGGTCAGAGCCTGACCATTGGTTGCTTTGCGCAGCAGCGCAGCAGCCAGAGCACGCGGGCTGCAACCGATGTCAGCCGTCAGACGATCAAGCAGTTCGCCGTGGGTCGCTTCAGCATCGCCAACCAGTGGCGACAGGCTGTTGGTCAACTTCTTGATGCGGGCATCGAGAACAGCCTGGGCATCCGGCAGGCGGACTTCCGCAACCTTCTGACCGGTAACGCGCTCGATCACTTGCAGCATGCGGCGCTCACGAGGAGTCACCAGCAACAATGCACGACCTTCGCGACCGGCACGGCCAGTACGGCCGATACGGTGAACGTACGACTCTGGGTCGTAAGGCATGTCAACGTTGAACACGTGAGTGATACGCGGCACGTCAAGGCCACGTGCAGCAACGTCGGTCGCTACAACGATGTCCAGACGGCCATCCTTGAGGGATTCGATCACACGCTCACGCTGGTTCTGGGCGATGTCGCCGTTCAGTGCAGCAGCTTTGTAGCCTTTGGCTTCCAGAGCACTTGCCAGGTCCAGGGTCGCTTGCTTGGTGCGCACGAACATGATCAGGGCATCGAAGTCTTCGACTTCAAGCAGGCTCAGAACAGCAGAAGTCTTCTGGTCAGCGTGAACCAACAGGTGAGCCTGTTCGATCGCGGTAACGGTCTGGGTCTTGGTCTGAATCTTGACGTGCTTCGGATCGCGCAGGTGGCGCTCGGCGATGGCACGGATAGACTGCGGCAAGGTGGCCGAGAACAAAACGGTCTGCTTGGTTTCCGGCATCGCCTTGAAGATGACTTCCAGGTCGTCCATGAAGCCGAGTTTCAGCATTTCGTCCGCTTCGTCGAGAACCAGGTGGTTCACGGTCGCCAGGACTTTCTCGTCACGACGCAGGTGGTCGCACAGGCGGCCCGGCGTAGCGACTACAATCTGTGCGCCATTGCGGATGGCTTTCAGCTGTGGGCCCATCGGCGCACCGCCGTAAACAGCCACAACCGTTACGCCCGGCATCTGCTTGGCGTAGGTTTCAAAAGCGGTGGCCACTTGCAGGGCCAGCTCGCGGGTCGGTGCCAGGATCAGCGCTTGCGGTTCGCGCTTGGCTGGATCGATGCGATGCAGGATCGGCAGAGCGAACGCGGCGGTTTTGCCGGTACCGGTCTGGGCCTGACCAATCATGTCGTGACCGGCCATAATGATCGGGATCGACTGCTGCTGGATGGCCGAAGGTTCTTCGTAGCCAGTCGCGATGACGGCTGCAAGGATATTTGGATGAAGTTCAAAAGCGGCGAAGCCGCCGAATTCCTGGGTCATGGGTCTGCCTCTAGTGCATCCGCAAAGACCCATGCTCCAAAGCTGCGCGTGCCGTGTACGACCCTAGAGTCACCCTGGCTGCTTTGTCGGCGGGGATTTGCGAAAACGTTTGATGAATGGATCGTCCAGGATAGTCCGCTGAGCGAACAAGCAGCCGAAGCTGGCTTCGGGGAATTGCAATACCTTGACGAGGGTCCTGTTAAAGACCGGCGCGCACTATACCGGAATTACGCGAAAAAAGGAGGATTTTTTTCGCGGCAAATGTCGGGTGATGTCCAAGCCCTACAGGCTTTGCGCAAATCTCAAGGAGTGTCTATTTTGCACAAGGCCCGGTATCACTGGTGGCGGTGCTTAAACGGTTCACCGATTCAGTCAGGCAGCCCACCTCCGATCCTACTCAAAGCGCAGGGACTTCCTACATGACCTCCTCTTCCAAAGGCCGCGTCAGCCGTGAATTGCATGATCACGTCATGCTCATAGGGCTGGATCGCGTGGCCAAGCGCAATGCCTTTGATCTTGATCTGCTCAACCAGTTGAGCCTGGCTTACGGCGAATTCGAACGCGATGCTCAGGCCCGGGTCGCTGTGGTGTTCGCCCATGGAGAGCACTTTACCGCCGGGCTGGACCTGGCCGAAGCAGGGCCTGCCCTGATCAATGGCTGGCAAGTGCCCGAAGGTGGCTGTGATCCCTGGGGCGTATTTGCCGGGCCGCGAGTCAGCAAGCCGGTGATTGTCGCCGCCCAGGGCTACTGCCTGACCATGGGCATCGAGCTGATGCTCGCCTCGGATATCAACTTGTGTGCAAGCAATACCCGCTTTGCGCAACTTGAAGTGCAGCGCGGGATTTTTGCCTTTGGCGGTGCCACGCTGCGCCTGCATCAGATTGCAGGTTGGGGCAACGCGATGCGCTGGCTGTTGACCGGAGATGAGTTCGACGCCCGGGAGGCCTGTCGCATGGGACTGGTGCAGGAAGTCACTGCCACTGAAGACTTGATGCCCTATGCCCTGCTGCTGGCCGGACGCATTGCCGAGCAGGCGCCGCTGGCGGTCCGTGCCACCATTGCCTCTGCCCGACAAGCCGTGCTTGAGGGCGAAACCGCTGCTGCGCTGCGATTGCCAGGATTGGTCAACAGCGTGATGAGCAGCGAGGACGCCAAGGAAGGGCTGCAGGCCATGCTGGAGCGCAGGCCGGCTGCTTTTAAAGGAGTCTAGAATGGGCTATCCCGCCTACGCCGCAGCCGCGCCGCCGTAGACAAAACCTGGTCCAGATAGGAGCAATCTCCTCACGTAGCTGGCCGAATGTCCTTGATCAGTTTCAACAGCGAGTAACCCAGCCGTGGCGCCAGAGCTTCGGCACGCTCGATCAGCGCGTCGCTGTCCAGATTCTGCTCGAGATCGGCAGGCACGATCAGGATCACGTTGCCCTCCTTTACTGGCAGTTCCCAATAATGGCGGTGGTAAAGGCCGCGCAATAACGCTGCACCCAGCGGCTTGCCGTCGTCGGCGGCCCATTGGTTGATCACCAGCCAGCCGCCGGCATTCAAGCGTTTCTGGCAGTTCTCGAGAAATTTCCACGCCAGATGGCCGACGCCCGGACCGACATCGGTATACAGGTCGACAAAAATAAGGTCAGCCGGCTCTGCGGTCTCCAGCAACTCCAGAGCGTCGCCCACTCTTATAAACAGACGTGGATCATCATCCAAGCCCATGTACTCGATCGCCAGACGTGGCACATCCGGGCGCAGTTCGATAGCTTCAACGTCTTCAAGCGGCAGGAACTTCAAGCACGCCTGAGTCAGCGTGCCAGCGCCCAATCCCAGAAACAGGGCGCTCTCGGGGGCTTCATGGCACAGCGCGCCGATGAACATCGCTCGCGTGTAATCGTATTCAAGCCAACTGGGGTCGGCGGTGAAGGTGCAGCTCTGCTCGATGGCATCACCGAATTCCAGAAAGCGGTAATCCTCCACTTCCAGCACGCGAATCATGCCGAAGTCGTCGTGCACTTCGGCCAGAATCCGCTCCACGCGCTCCTCAGTCATTACTTCCTCGTCTCCCATCGAACATAAAATTGTGCCGCAGCGCACGCCCCGCGAGAGCCATCACAGGTTGCGATGGCGATGTGTCAGACAATCCGCTGATGTGTCAGACAATCCGCTATTGCTGCCTCGTGGGGCTGGTAAGAGCGCTCCAGATGTCACTGACCGCGCAAGCCTGCACTGTTCTGCGCGCCTGCGCCAGTCGGGCTGCGAACTGCTAACATGCCAGTCCGATTGCACTGACCTCGAGTTCATGATGAGCCAACCCTGGAGCCCCGACAGCTGGCGGGCATTGCCGATTCAACAACAACCTCAATATCCCGATGCTGCGCACCTGCTCAAGGTCGAGCAGACGCTGGCCAGCTACCCGCCGCTGGTGTTCGCCGGGGAGGCTCGAGAGTTGCGCCGCCAGTTTGCCGAAGTGACTCAGGGCCGTGCCTTTTTGCTGCAAGGCGGGGACTGCGCAGAAAGCTTTGTCGAGTTCTCGGCGGCCAAGATCCGTGACACCTTCAAGGTGCTGCTGCAGATGGCCATCGTCATGACCTTCGCTGCGGGTTGCCCGGTGGTCAAGGTGGGTCGCATGGCCGGCCAATTCGCCAAGCCGCGCTCGGCCAACGATGAAACCATCGACGGCGTAACCTTCCCGGCGTATCGCGGCGACATCGTCAACGCCATCGGTTTCGATGAAAAAAGCCGGGTACCCGACCCGGATCGACTGATCCAGGCCTATAACCAGTCCACTGCGACGCTTAACCTGCTGCGCGCCTTCGCCCAGGGCGGTTTTGCCGACTTGCATCAGGTGCACAAGTGGAACCTGGATTTCATCGCCAACTCGGCGCTGGCCGAGAAATACAGCCAGCTGGCTGATCGCATCGACGAAACCCTGGCGTTCATGCGCGCCTGTGGCATGGACACCTCGCCGCAATTGCGCGAAACCACTTTTTTCACCGCCCACGAAGCCCTGCTTTTGAATTACGAAGAAGCCTTCGTGCGTCGCGACAGCCTGACCAATGATTTCTACGATTGCTCGGCGCACATGCTGTGGATCGGCGACCGCACCCGCCAGCTGGACGGCGCTCATGTGGAATTCCTGCGCGGCGTGAACAACCCGATTGGCGTCAAAGTCGGGCCAAGCATGAATACCGATGACCTGATCCGCCTGATCGACATCCTCAACCCGGACAACGACCCCGGCCGCCTGAACCTGATTGCGCGCATGGGTGCCAACAAGGTCGGCGACCACTTGCCTCAGCTGATCCGCGCCGTGGAACGCGAAGGCAAGAAGGTGCTGTGGAGTTCGGATCCGATGCACGGCAACACCATCAAGGCCAGCAGCGGCTACAAGACCCGCGATTTCGCGCAGATCCTCGGTGAAGTGAAACAGTTTTTCCAGGTGCATCAGGCCGAGGGGACTTACGCCGGTGGCATCCACATTGAAATGACCGGGCAGAACGTCACCGAGTGCATTGGCGGCGCCCGACCGATCACAGAAGACGGCCTGTCGGATCGTTACCACACCCACTGCGACCCGCGCATGAATGCCGACCAGTCCCTGGAACTGGCGTTTTTGATTGCCGAGACCCTCAAGCAGGTGAAGCGCTGATTTTCTGTAGGCGTTGGCGAAGGCTGCGACAGCATTCGGGCTGACACACCGCTGTTCGCAGCCTTCGGCAGCTCCTACTGGTTTCGCGCAAACTCGACTTTCAGGCGTGCTCCACTGACACGCTCACAATTGATCACCACCTGCGGCAACCCCAACCAATCCGCCAACTGCCGCAGGTTGTGAGCCAACGCCTGCATGCCCTCCTCATCCAGCCCAGGCTCCTCTTCGTGCACCGCATGGACAGCCAATCGCCCCAGTGCTCGCTCGGCGCGCAGGTCAACCCGGGCGGCGATGTGTTCGTTGTGCAGAAACGGCAACACGTAGTAGCCGTAAACCCGTTTGAGCGCAGGGGTGTAGATTTCCAGCCGATAGCGAAAATCGAACAGCCGCTCAGTACGCGCACGCTCCCAAATCAGCGAATCGAAAGGCGACAACAGCGCACTGGCGACGACCTTGCGCGGCACCCTGCTGTCCGGCAGGCAGAATGCAGGTTGTCGCCAGCCCTGAACCCGGACGATCTGCAAGGCACCCTCTTCCACCAGTTCGGCCAGGGCTTTACGACTGGGCAGAGGATCCTGGCGAAAGTAATCACGCAGGTCCTTTTCAGTTCCCACCCCCAGCGCCGTTGCTGCATGCAGTAACAAGGTCCGTTGCGCCTGATCTTCCATGACCGGTGGGTACTCAAGTACTGCAGCGGGCAGCACGCGCTCGGGCAGATCATAAAGCCGCTCGAAACCCCGTCGACCGGCCACCGTCACCTGACCGGCGGCAAACAGCCACTCCAGCGCCAGCTTTTCCGCGCTCCAGTCCCACCAGGGTCCGGCGCGCTCCTGCCGGGTGCTCAAGCTGCCGGCCCCCAGCGCGCCCAGTTCACGCACGGCCTGAAGCACACGCGCGATGGTCGGCTGATGCTCACGACCAAATCGGGCCAGCTGCTGATAGATGCCCTGACCTTGTGCGGCACGCTGCATGCGCCAACGCATCATGGGGTAGAGGCTGATCGGCAGCAGGGACGCTTCGTGCCCCCAGTATTCGAACAGTGTGCGCTGCCGTCCCTGACTCCAGGCAGCCTGATCCAGCAACGCCTGAGAGTAATTGCCCAGCCTGGAAAACAACGGCAGGTAATGAGAGCGAACCAACGCGTTGACCGAGTCGATCTGCACCACGCCCAGCCGCTCGACCAATTGAGTGACATGGCTCGCCTTGATGCTGGCAGGCGACCGCCCATTGAACCCTTGAGCGGCCAGCGCCAGGCGACAGGCGTGCTTGAGCGACATATCTGAAGTCATACGGAGCTCCTGAGAAGCCCCAACGCTAACCGATCCTGCCCGGCGCTGTCAGCGGTTCATCGTGTCATTCCAGAAGTGCTGTTCGCTCTCGCGGTACACGTCTGCGCGGCTCAGCCCCAAGTCTTTCAGGGCCTCGTCGCTCAACCTCGCCAGCTGCAGACGCTGGCGATGCAGTTCATACCAGCGCGAAACACGAGCCTTGATGGACGTAAACACTCGCGCTGTGAATGAGCCATGAGATTGAACCAGTACATAACCTTTTTGACCTTTCATCATCTTGCCCTCCGTGTGAGATGACTAAAGTCTCGCGCCGGAGCTATGATCAATCCAACGAATGTTTCTTATACTCTGCATCTGGGAGATTGATGTATTGGCCAACTATCCGAGCATCGACACCGAACTGCTGCGCACTTTTGTCGCCATTGCCGATCAGGGTGGATTCACCCGTGCGGGAGAGGTGGTGAACCGCACGCAATCGGCGGTCAGCATGCAGATGAAGCGTCTGGAGGAAGATGTACTGCAGCGCGCCCTGTTCCAGCGCGACGGGCGCACCGTCAGCTTGACTGCCGAAGGTCAGGTATTGCTCGGTTATGCCCGGCGCATCCTGAAACTGCACAGCGAGGTATTCAACACCCTGCGCGAGCCGCACATGGTCGGCGTGGTGAAAATCGGTACCCCGGACGACTACGTGATGCGCTTTTTGCCGGGGATCCTGTCGCGCTTCGCACAGGCCTATCCGCTGATCCAGGTGGAGGTGCATTGCGAGTCGTCCGCGTCGCTGCTGCAACGCAAGGACCTGGACTTGAGTATCGTCACCCGCCAACCGGGGACCGAGATCGGCCAGACCCTTCGTCAGGAGCGTTTCGTCTGGGCCGAGGCGCTGGGCTTTTGTCCCCATGAAAACAGCCCGATCCCTCTGGCGATGTTCAATACCGATTGCTTCTGTCGGGAATGGGCCTGCAATGCGCTGGACGCGGCGCAGCGTGACTTCCGGGTGGCTTATACCAGCGCCAGCCTGTCGGCGATCATGGCCGTGGTCAGCGCCGGGTTGGCGGTGACTGCGCAACTGGAAAGCCTGATCACGCCGGATTTACGCATCTTGGGTGAGGCAGAAGGACTTCCTCAATTGCCGTCCGCCAGTATCGTTTTGCTGCGCAACCCGCATAGTATCTCGCCCATCACGGAATGCCTGGCGGAGCACATCGCCGACGGCTTCAGGATCTGAACGCCGTCAGATTTTGAACAACAGGATCACCGCGCAGATGATCAGGAACCCGCAGAACAACGAACGCAGCAGGCGCTCGGGCAAGGAGTGCGCCAATTTGACGCCCCAACTGATGCTCGCCAGCCCGCCGATGGCCAACGGGATGCCCATGCCCCAGTTGACGTGATCGTGCAGGGCATACATGAACAGCGTGATGCCCGTGGTCGGCGCGGCGAGCGCCAGGGCCAGGCCTTGAGCCACCACCTGGGTCGCGCCGAACACGCTGGTCAGGATCGGCGTGGCAATCACCCCGCCGCCCACACCGAACACCCCTCCGGTGATTCCAGAGCCGACACCCAGCAGCCAGAGCTGATTGACGTGACGCAGCTCACCGCTGGCCTGACCTTTGCGCCAGTACATCTGCGCGAGGTTGAACAGGGTCAGCGCGATCAGAAAGCCGACGAAACTGATACGCATGGTTTGCGGATCAAGCCGCACCGCCCACAGTGACGTCAGCCAGGCGAAGCAGAAACTGGGAATTATCAGCATCAAGGCATTACGCGGCGATACGCGGTTGCGCTGGTTATAACGCCACAGCGCCAGCAGAACGTTAGGCAGCACCATCAGCAATGCGGTGCCCTGCGCCAGTTGTTGATCGAGCCCGAACAACACCCCCAATGCGGGAATGGCCACCAGCCCTCCGCCAATACCGAACAACCCACCCAGTGTGCCCATGGCAGCACCCAGCAACACGTACATCAACACTTCAATCACGCCGGGCCCCTTCTGCATTCAATGCACGCATGCTACCCAGTCTGACGAAGCAGGCAACCCGCCGATCGTTTTGCTTCGCAAGGTTTCATCTATTTCGAGGCGTTCCAGGTGCAGTGCGGGAGGAATTTAGCTGGCGCATCAAAGATCACCGCACTAAATTGTGTGCCATGACCGATCTACGAGGAACACCCATGACCGCAGCTGCCGACTCCACTCCTGATAGCAACTGCGATGCCTTGCTGCTCGACAACCAGCTCTGTTTCGCCCTCTACTCCACCTCGCTTTTGATGACTAAAGTTTACAAGCCGCTGCTGCAAGCGCTTGGCCTGACCTATCCGCAATACCTGGCGATGATGGTGCTCTGGGAGCAGGACGGCATTACCGTTGGTGAGATCAGCAGCCGCTTGCTGACGGATCCAGGCTCCTTGACGCCGCTGCTCAAACGTCTGGAAGGCGAAGGTTTTATCAGCCGCACCCGCAGCAAGGAAGACGAACGCGTGGTTCAGTTACGCCTGACCGAACAAGGCAAGGCCTTGCAAAAAAAAGCCCTGATGGTTCCCGGCTGCATCCTGTCGGCCAGCGGCCTTGAACTGGACAAACTGTTTGAGTTGCAGGCCGAGCTGCTCAAGTTGCGAGGCAATTTGCAGGGCAGTGTCTAAGGCGGTGCACTGCTCCTCGTGGGACCGGCTTTAGCCGGGAAACTACGAATCACTCACCGGTCTCTTGTCGGCTGAGACCCGAAGAATTTCCCTGATTTTTTAAAAAAACGTGTTCCTTCAAAAATATTATCTTGCGCACAAACTATTTGCGCGATACATTTATCGGGCATTCAGTTAGCGCGCAAACATTTAGCGCAAACAGACAAGTTTTGAACCATTCCAGTCACTACGCTGGTTCGACAATTCACTTCCTTGCTCCGATTATTCAATGAGGTAACACCATGGACACTCTCTACACAGCTATCGCAACTGCAACCGGCGGCCGTGACGGTCGTGCCGTTTCCAGCGACAACATCCTTGACGTGAAACTGGCTACCCCCAAAGAACTGGGCGGCGCTGGCGGTGCGGCCACCAATCCTGAGCAATTGTTCGCGGCCGGCTACTCGGCCTGCTTCATCGGCGCACTGAAATTCGTCGCGGGTCAGAGCAAACGCAGCATCCCTGCTGACGCCTCGATCACTGCCCATGTCGGCATCGGCCAGATCCCTGGCGGTTTCGGTCTGGACATCGACCTGCACATCAGCCTGCCAGGCCTGGAACAAGCCGACGCCGAGCAATTGGTCGAAGCCGCTCACCAGGTGTGCCCGTACTCCAACGCGACCCGCGGCAACGTCGACGTGCGTCTGCACGTGACCGTCTAACAGCCCGATCACTACCAGGAGTCGAACATGAAAATCGTCAACAAGGTCTTGACCGGCACCCTTCTCGCTCTGGCAGTCGGCAGCGCATTTGCGGCAGGCACCGTGGAACACAATACCCAGGCATTTCTTGATGCCCTGAACTCGGGAAGCGGCAAGCCCATCGAGCAATTGTCGCCCAAGGATGCCCGCGCAGTGCTGACCGGTGCTCAGGCGGGGGTCAAACTGACCCTGCCCAAAGCTGATGTCAGCGAGAAAACCATCAAGGCCGACGGCCAGGACATCAGCCTGACCATCGTGCGTCCGGCCGGTGTCAAAGGCACCCTCCCGGTTTTCATGTTCTTCCACGGTGGCGGCTGGGTACTGGGCGATTTCCCGACTCACGAACGTCTGGTGCGTGACCTGGTCGCGGGCTCCGGGGCGGTGGCGGTATTCGTCAACTACACGCCTTCGCCGGAAGCGCATTACCCAACCGCGATCAACCAGGCTTACGCGGCAACCCGATGGGTCGCCGAGCATGGCAAAGAGATCAATGTCGATGGCAAGCGCCTGGCGGTGGCGGGCAACAGCGTCGGCGGCAACATGGCAGCGGTCGTTGCCTTGATGGCCAAAGACAAAGGCACCCCGGCGATCAAATATCAGGTATTGCTGTGGCCGGTGACTGACGCCAACTTCGAAACCGGCTCCTACAACCAGTTCGCCGAAGGTCACTTCCTGACCCGCAACATGATGAAGTGGTTCTGGGACAACTACACCACTGACGCCAGGCAGCGTAACGAGATCTATGCCTCGCCACTGCGCGCCACGCCTGAACAGCTCAAAGGCCTGCCACCCGCACTGGTGCAGACCGCCGAGAACGACGTGTTGCGTGACGAAGGCGAAGCCTACGCTCGCAAGCTGGATCAGGCAGGCGTAGCCGTAACCTCGGTCCGCTACAACGGCATGATTCACGACTACGGTTTGCTCAACGTGGTCAGCCAGGTCCCGGCTGTGCAATCAGCCATGCAGCAGGCTTCTCAAGAGCTGAAACTGCATTTGAAATAACACGGCGTCCAGCCACTCGCGTCAACGCTTTCTGGAAACAAAAAAGGCCCGCATCGCTGCGGGCCTTTATTACCGGAAATGGTTTCCGGTAAACGTGAACGTACTGCCGTAAAAGCTGTGCTTATTTAGCACGGCCTTTGTAGGAGCCGCCTTCACGGGTGTCGATTTCGATGCGGTCACCGATTTCGATGAAATCAGCTACCTGCAGTTCGGTACCGTTGCTCAGCTTGGCAGGCTTCATGACCTTGCCGGAGGTGTCGCCACGCGCCGAACCTTCGGTGTAGTCAACAACGCGCACGATGGTGGTCGGCAGCTCAACGGAAACCAGACGCTCTTCGAAGAAGATCGCTTCGCAGACGTCGGTCATGCCTTCTTCAACGAATGGCAGAACAGCTTCGATGTCTTCAGCGTTCAGCTCGTACATGGTGTAGTCAGTGGTGTCCATGAACGTGTACGTGTCACCGCTGATGAAGGACAGGGTCGCTTCTTTGCGGTCCAGGATCACGTCGTCCAGTTTGTCGTCAGCGCTGTAAACGATCTCGGTCTTGTAACCGGTCAGCAGGTTTTTCAGCTTGGTCTTCATGATCGCGCTGTTACGACCAGACTTGGTGAATTCAGCCTTCTGAACCAGCCAAGGGTCGTTTTCGAGACGAATTACGGTACCGGGTTTGAGTTCTTTACCAGTTTTCATTGCGTATATCCGAATTTGGATGGAATTACCGAGGCTCTGTACGAGAAACACCTTCTACAACGGGCCTTTTTCGTACAGAGCCTAATATCAAGGCCGCATATCATACGAAACTCCACAAAACAGTACCAGCGCCGCAGCAAGATCCACCTGCGAAGCCAGCTCCATGCACCAGCTGCGGGCGTGCGCCTGAACCTCGGCAGCGTTGGCGGCCAGCAGCTGCCAGCTTTGTATACCGTCCTGGCCTGCATTCCACGCCCGGCAAAACCCGCTCAACCCCTGCGCAGCGGCTGGGGAGAGCCCTGCCAGGTACAGCGCCAGAAACGCATCAAGCTTGGCCCAATGCGCATCATCGTCCTGCTCATAGATATGCCAGAGCAGCGGCCGCCCCGCCCATTGCGCCCGCACGAACGAATCTTCGCCCCGCACGATGTTGAAATCGCAGCACCATAGCAGGCGGTCGTAATCCTCCTGTCTGACGAACGGCAACACCTGAATCGTCAATGCCCCGCGTTTTTCCAGCGATCCTGCCTGCAAGCGCCCACAGCCGAGCCAGCCCTGAATATCGCCCAGAATGCGCCCTTCCGGGACCAGCAGGTGCGTGAGCTGGCGGTCGCTGGTCAACGCATCAAGCCATGGGCCGATGCCAGGGTTCTCGTAGGCAAATACCGATATCAGGCGCGAACCGCTGTCTGGCGTCACGCCGAGCCCCTGCAGAAACGTTCGCTGTGCAGCCGGGTCCTGTTCGAAGGCCTGACGGTTGTCGATCAGGTTTCGCTCGCGCAACAGCCCGCCGGTGGTCGGCAGAAACCCCGGGAAGAAAAAGAATTTGCGCAGACCATTGGATTGCACCGACGGCAACCCGTGACAGCCGCTGACCCAATCCTCGGCGCTGAGGTATTCCAGATTGATCCACACCGGCCGCGGCGAACAGTGCAGGATGGCCTCTTCATACGCAGCCGGCAGGCGGCAGGCGAAGGCTTCGATGATTACATCGGCCACCTCGGTGGGTTGCCACGCCTTGGGCCACAGGTGAACGCTGACGCCCTCCTGCCATTGCTGCGCGGCTGAGGCATCCGCCGTCGGGCACAGACGCACGAAGGCGCCCAGATCATCGACCCACAGGCGCACTGCCAGACCGTGTTCGGCCACCAGCTGGCGGGCCAGGCGCCAGGTCACGCCGATGTCGCCGTAGTTATCGACCACGCTGCAAAAAATGTCCCAAGAGGCTTTCATTCCAGGCTCCCGGAGGCTGAATGATAAAAAACGTCGATTGTCGTTCAGACAACCGGCATGCACCAGCCTTGGCTCATGTCACAATCGCCAGTATCTGCCGTCATCGTCGAGTGGTTGCCATGCCTGATTCAAGTCGTCGCGCGCTGAATGTGTCTGTCCACCCGCTGAAACTGATCGCCTGCATAGCGGTGGGCATCTGGCTGGGCTTCGTCGCGGTACTATTGACCTGCCTGCTGTTCTACAAGGCCCTGCCCGAAGCCGAGACTCGGATGATCGACACCGCGGCCGCGCAGTTGAGCGCCCCACCCGCTGCAAAGGTAACGCCCGAAGCCGAGAAGACTATGTTTGAAAAATACGAACAGAGCCTGCGTGAAAGCGAAGCCCGTCAGGCATGGGAACAG
The DNA here is from genome assembly GCF_900601905.1 of Pseudomonas viridiflava. GTDB lineage: Bacteria > Pseudomonadota > Gammaproteobacteria > Pseudomonadales > Pseudomonadaceae > Aquipseudomonas. The sequence goes on along the minus strand of NZ_UWFA01000449.1, from coordinate 244,601 downwards.
GCGCAGGAACAGCAGCAGAAAAACTTCAACCCGGCGAAGTGCAATTTCTGGATGCAGCAAGACCGAACCGCGCCGAGCGAAAAAAGCCGCGCCAATGTCAGCCAGTTCTGCGGATAGACCATGAACAAGCAACACGTCCTGCAACTGATCGTCGAGAAACTGCTGGCCGACCTGGACATCGCCCAGCGCGCCGCGCAAACCGCTTACGAAACGGCGACCCACGAAGAAAACATTGCTGAAAACAAATACGACACTCTGGGCCTGGAGGCGTCTTATCTGGCGGCGGGTCAGGCCAGGCGCGTGGAGGAAATCCGCCTGTCACTGACGCTCTATCAAAAGCTCAGCCTGACCCCGTTCAACGAAGACACCGGGATTCAGTCAGGTGACTTGATCACCCTGGCCAATCAGCGAGGCATCGAGCAGCACCTGTTCCTTGGACCGGATGCCGCTGGTCTGAAGATCGCCTGCGACGAGCGCGTTGTGACAGTGATTACCTCTCGCGCGCCCCTGGGTCAGACGCTGCTGGGCAAATTTCCGGGTGATGAACTGGAAATCAGCGTGAATGGCAGTCGCCAATCCTTTGAAGTGACGCAGATAGTGTGACCGGCTATTCATTTACAGGCTTGATCGCTCCAACTTTTTCTGGGTATGGTGGCCTCGTCGCCACATAACTGACCGGACTCCATCATCGGAAGCAAGGACTCACCAAGTAGGAGATATTTCATGACGAACGTCATAGCTTTCCCTGACGCCCATGAACGTGATCGCCTCAAGTCAAGTGACCACCCTGGGCTGAGATACCTGAACAAGAAAGAGCGACTGCTGATCGACCAACTGCGTTCGACCAGCCATGCCGGACGGCAATACGTCTACGACTACGCGAGCATCATGCATCTCTCCAAGCCTTTGCATCCGGACTGAGCCTGAATGCACCGAGCCCCAGTGGGAGCGCCCGAGGTGGCGCTCCCATAGCACTGGCCCCTGTGAGCGGCTGCAAAAAGCATTCAACCCATACAGATTCGATCACCGCTGTGCATACCCTCTGAACGATATCCTCCCGCCGCTGCCCCAATAAACAGTCTATTCGTGACACGCAAGCAAATATCCCTTTCCCGATCCGCTGTTTTTCCCCAGGGTCCGAGCCGGGATACTGCGCTCACGTCTTGTTTATTCATGCCTCAAAGGAGCACCGCACATGACCGTTCCAGCATTCGGCCTCGGCACATTTCGTCTCAAGGACCAGGTGGTTATCGACTCCGTGACCAATGGCCTTGAAGTCGGCTACCGGGTGATCGATACCGCACAGATCTATGGCAACGAAGCCGAAGTCGGCAAAGCCATTGCGAACAGCAGCGTGGCTAGCGACGAGCTGTTTATCACGACCAAAATCTGGACCGACAACTTCGCCGCCGACAAGCTGATCCCGAGCCTCAAGGAAAGCCTGGCCAAGCTGCAGACCGACCACGTGGACCTGACCCTGATCCACTGGCCATCGCCTCAGGGCGCAGTGCCGGTCAAGGAATTCATGACGGCGTTGCTGGAGGCGAAGAAGCAAGGCCTGACAAGGCAGATCGGCATCTCCAACTTCACCATTGCCTTGATGAAAGAAGCGATTGAAGCCGTGGGCGCAGAGAACATTGCCACCAATCAGATCGAACTGCATCCGTACCTGCAGAACCGCAAGGTCGCAGAGTTCGCCCGGCAGAATGGCATTCAGATTACCTCGTACATGACCCTCGCCTATGGCGAAGTGCTCAATGACCCGGTCATCGAGCAGATCGCCAAGCGCCACAACGCGACCCCGGCACAGGTGACCCTGGCCTGGGCGATGCAACTGGGCTATGCAGTCATCCCGTCTTCAACCAAGCGCAGCAACCTGGAAAGCAACCTAAAGGCGTGCGATTTGAAACTGAGCGACGATGACATGGCGCAGATCGCAGCGCTGGATCGCGGCCATCGGCTGACCAGCCCGGCGAGCCTCGCGCCGCAGTGGGATTGATCAAGCCTCGGACCGTCGGAGCGAATGGGTGACCTGCCGACTTGCCCGCGAAGCAGACGACGCGGTACAGCTTACCCACCGCGTTATCCCTCTTCGCGGGCAAGTCGAAACAATGCTTGCTGGCTCCAACAAACCGGGGTTTACCTCACCATCCCACGCAGCGACGCCACATGCTCCCGCGCCTCGGCGGGGCCTGACGCATCCGCCGCCAACGCCGGACCGGCGACTACCGTCACCCGCGACCAGAAGCGACGAAACAGCTTCTTGCCCGGATCGCGGCTGAAAAAACTGCCCCACAAACCTTGCAACGCCAGCGGGATCACCGGCACTGCCGTCTGCTCGATGATCCGGCTCATGCCGCCCTTGAACTCGTCAATGTTGCCGTCACCGGTCAGTTTGCCTTCCGGGAAGAGGCACACCAGTTCGCCATCAGCCAGGTACTGCGCGATCCTCTTGAACGCCTGATCGTAAATCTGCAGATCCTCATGTCGCCCGGCAATCGGGATGGTCCCGGCCGTACGAAAAATGAAGTTCAGCACCGGCAGGTTGTAGATTTTGTAATACATCACGAACCGGATCGGCCGCCGTACTGCGCCGCCGATCAGCAGCGCGTCGACAAACGACACATGATTGCAGACCAGCAACGCCGCGCCTTCTTCCGGGATCAGATCGAGATTGCGATGCTCGACGCGATACATCGTATGGCTGAGCAGCCAGATCAGGAAGCGCATGGTGAATTCAGGCACGACCTTGAAGATGTAGATATTGACCGCGATGTTCATCAGCGAGATGACCAGAAACAGCTGCGGGATCGACAGCTTGGCGACGCTCAGCAACAGGATAGAGACAATCGCCGAGACCACCATGAACAGCGCATTGAGAATGTTGTTGGAGGCGATGACCCGTGAACGCTCGCTTTCCAAGGTACGTGACTGGATCAGCGCATAAAGCGGCACGATGTAGAAACCACCGAAAATACCGATCCCGAGAATATCCAGCAGCACCCACCAGGCCTGACTGAAACCGAGCACGGCAAGCCAGTCGTTGGCCATGACGTTCTGCGGCATCTGCCCGGAATGCCACCACAGCAATAGGCCAAAGACCGTCAGGCCCATGGAGCCGAACGGCACCAGGCCGATTTCCACCTTGCGCCCGGACAAGCGCTCGCAAAGCATCGAGCCGGTGGCGATCCCCACGGAGAACACGGTGAGAATCAGCGTGACCACGGTCTCGTCGCCGTACAGCCACTCTTTGGCGTAGGCCGGGATCTGAGTCAGGTAAATGGCACCGACAAACCAGAACCACGAGTTGCCGACAATCGAGCGCGACACCGCAGGCGTCTGGCCCAGACCAAGGCGCAAGGTGGCACAGGTCTGGGTGAAAATGTTCCATTCCAGCTTCATCTGCGGGGCCACCGCGGCGGCGCGAGGGATAGCATGACTGGCGATATAGCCCAGGCACGCCACCAGCACCATCACGGCGGCAACGATCAGCGAATAGTTGGCCGAGGACATCATCACCCCTGCGCTGATGGTGCCCGCGAGAATGGCCAGAAAGGTGCCCATTTCCACCAGCCCGTTGCCGCCGAGCAGTTCGTGTTCACGCAGGTGCTGGGGCAGGATCGAATACTTCACTGGCCCGAACAGCGCCGAGTGGGTGCCCATGGCGAACAGCGCCAGCAACAACAGCCACAGGTGCCCAAAGATGAACCCCGCCGCGCCCACCAGCATGATGCCGATCTCGCCCAGCTTGATCAGACGAATCAACGCGTCCTTGGCGTACTTCTCGCCAAACTGCCCGGCCAGTGCCGAGAACAGAAAAAACGGCAGGATGAACAACAACGCGCACAGATTGACCCAGATCGAGCGATCCCCGTCGATGCTCAGCTTGTAGAGAATCGCCAGAATCAGCGACTGCTTGAGCACATTGTCATTGAACGCCCCAAGGGCCTGGGTAATGAAAAACGGCAGAAAGCGGCGTTTTCCAAGCAAACTGAATTGTGACTGCTGGCTCATCGTCCGTGGTCCTGAAAGGCTTTGAAGTGCGCGTATATCCCATCCGCGGCACATTGAAGACCTTTGACCTGCGAATGTCCAATGCCTAACGATTGCGCCCCGAGCACCTGCCCCCTGAGGCGCTGATGCAGGGCGAGACAAAAAGCTCACCCCGGTAAGCGCCCCGCACGGTTTTGCTCATGACAATCAACCACAGCACCGCGAGGACAGCGACCAGTGCAGCGCCGGTGACGTTGAAAAAGTCGAGCTTCAACACCGCGCCCAGCTTCAAGGTGGTCAAGGCGAAGACCCCCAGCGGAAAGGTGAAACCCCACCAGCCGAGGTTGAACGGGATGCCGTCACGCAAGTAGCGCAGAGTGATCAGCACCGCCAGCATCAACCACCACAGACCAAAGCCCCACAAGGTGATGCCGCAGATCAGGCCTATCCCGGCAGCGACGTCGCCGGCGGTCGACAGGCCGTTGGCTGCGAATATCTCCTGGGCCTCGCCACCCAGCAGCAACATGCCCAACGCCGCCGTGCTGATCGGTCCCAGGGCCAACCAGCTCGAAGCGGCCATGTTTTCGTGGGGCAACTTGTGCAACGCCATGCGCAGCATAAGGATGGTGAGAATGCCAAAGGCGACCGGCACAGAAAACGCCCACAACACGTAGCTGGTGATCATCACCACAAACTGAGCGTGCACATCCGGCAAGTGCGCAGCCAGTTGGCTGCCGCTGACCGCCGCCACTTCCGCTGCGACCACAGGCAGCAGCCAGACGGCGGTCATCTGGTCGATGCTGTGCTCTTGACGCGTAAACATCATGAACGGGATCGATACGCCGCAAGCCAGTGCCATGGCCACGTCCAGCCACCACAGCGCCTCGACAAACGGCACCAGCCCCTGGCCCCAACGCGCTACGCCAAACAACAGAAATCCATTGATGATGGTCGCCAGCCCCATGGGAATGGTGCCGAAGAACATCGACACCGTTGAATGGCCGAACACCCGCCTGGCCTCATCGAAAAACAACAGCCAGCGTGCCGCATAGAGCAGGCTGAACAACACAAACAAATCGATATTGAACAGCCACAAGGCTTCGCCAAGCCGAGCCAGGCCCGGATGCGCCATAGGCAACGCCAGAGCGAGAATCCCGGTACCCATCGTGGCGGCGAACCAGTTCGGAGTGAACTGGCGAATCACCTCACGGGGATGCTGCAAGTGACCAAACGGTTTGTGTGGCGCAAAAGTCGTGCTGCTCATCGGTGCTCTCCAGTCCTCAGGTGAGGTGAGGCAATGGTAAGGCGGCGGCACATATCTGCTAAATGGGTAATTTATGTATAGGTTATCGGTTTAACAGATAAGTCATTACCCATCGCGGCGAGTATCGCCAGAATCAGCGACTGCTTGAGCAAATTGTCACTGAGTGCACCAGGGGGGAGTGATGAAAAACGGCAGAAAGCGGCGTTTCCAAGCAAATTGAATGGTGACTGCAGGCTTATCGTCCGTGGTCCTGAAAGGCTTGGGCGGTATTGAAGACGCTGGCGGGCGTAAGCCGATAGAACGTTCTGATTGGGGCGAACTTGCCGGAATTGCAACGGTCCCGATGAACTGTAGGAACTGCCGAAGGCTGCGAATTGCGAATTGCGAAGCGCTAGCGATACAGTTTTCGCAGCCCGCGGCAGCTCCTAGAAAATGGTCTGCTGCTGAAACGCCTGTCCCCCTAGAGACTCATGCTCGCCCATCTCACCATACTTCGTGCTTAGTTGGAAATCTGGAAAGTGGCGAATAGTTTTTCTTCCAGATCTCAGCAAATACCACGCCGGCTCTGATCTGATCAGGCGTCATATCATCAGAAAGCTTTTTTAACTGCACCCGTCCCGTCCTCCTCCGGCTAGGAAGCTCAGCCTCTGCAATAACCAGTGTCAACCCATATGCCTTGACCAAATCCAAGGGGTATTTAAAGTAATCCGAAGTATTAGCCATCCATGCAGCGTAGTTGACAATAGCGCTCAAACTCCCTGCTTTAGCAGCCTGCTCTGTCCAATACACATTTCCATGTATATCACCGCGATCAGCCAAAATTGACCTTAGTTTATCCATTGCTGGGCCATACCCGGAATACGCAGCAGCATACAACCATTTATCCGCCGCTTTCGTTCTTTTACCAGGAACAAAGAAAATGCCCCACCCCTGTCGATACTCAACACTGAGCCAATATTGCCCTTCCCCAAAACCTGCTTCAGCTGACTTAACAAGCCAATCATATTCCCCACTCATTAGGAACAGTTGATACATCGCCTCGCCACTCCCCTCTGCCGCTCGACTTTCTGCTACCTTCCTGGCCGTAACACGCCATCCCTTAAAGTTATTCCCAAGGGTACATTCGTCCAACGCGACGCACACAGCGTCGTCTACCTTGAATAGTCGCATCATGGCGTATACATCATTCTGATTGGCTGCTAATTGATACCAATACTGTGACTCAGGGCTAACATATGTTGCTCTTTTCCTGATGACTTCTCCTAAAAAATATTGCGATTCACGATCACCAGCTTCGGCCGCCACTTTCAAAAAAGAGGCAGCATCGTTCGTACGTCTAAGATTATAAAGGAACAGACCTCTATTTTTGGCAGCTACCTGCTCGGAGGTGAGATCTGCCAGAGCAACCTGGCTACAAATAACCCCTACCACGAACAACACTAGTAAAATCTTCATGTTCAACTTATCAGCATAGATAGAATCCAAATCACCAACCAACCACACAATATCCATATACCTATTGAAAACCCGCTCCTCTGCTCTTGGGTCATCCTTAATGCGATTCCGCCATGCGAAACTACGCTCACGAATTCCGATTCAGCACTGTCTTAAAAACCATATTTAGGCAGAAATCGGGACAACGGCGGATGAACTTTTTTCCACTTTTCAGCGAAGGCTTTCCCAGCTTCGATCTGTTCAGTGCTTATCACTGCCGAGAGTTTGTCGAGAGCCTTTTCTCCATATGTTTTTCTCCAGGCCCCAGGGTCAGCCTGTGCCAAGAGCAGTGTTAAGCCATAGGCTTTGACCATATCCAATGGGTAATTAACTTTATTAGGCATGTGAGCAGTCCAAGCGGCATAGCTGGTCATTGCGTCATAATGACCAAGCTTCGCGGCAGTTTCAATCCAGCAACCAAGTCCTTCTAGATCATTTCTTGCAAGTAGCACCCCACTTAAATTACCCATTGCAGGAACATATCCGGCCTCGGCTGCGGCCCTAAAAAGACGCTCAATTTCTTTTTCACGTTTCCCGGGAATGAGGAAAAACCCTTCCCCTTCTTGGTAATAAAGCCCAAGTAGATTCTGCCCTTCAGGGAAGCCGGTTTCAGCCGACTTAATCAGCCAACCAAAATCACTCGTCAAAAGATATAACTGGAACATAGCTTCGCCATCGCCTTGGGCGGCAGCTCGCCGCGCCAAATCTCGGGCGAGATCGGCCCACTGCTGAGGAGTTTTTATGAAAGAGGGGCAATTCTCTAGGAGCTCACAAATAGTATTATCAGCAGTCGCAAGACGGAGCATTGCATATACGTCACCATGAGCTGCGGACTTTTCATACCAATACTGGGCGACACGACTCATAAACATAGTTTTCTGTCGCTCTATCTCTCCCATATAATATTGCGCTTCGGGGTCATCTGCTTGAGCGGCTAACTCGAGCAATTGCGCGGCTTCCTTATCAAACTCCATCCGATACAAGGCGATACCTTTCTCTTTAGCAGAATACTGTTCCGGGGTGAGCTGCGCCCATACAGGAGACGCGACTATCGCCAAAAACAGTGTTAACACTGCTATACGAATACAGTTCATAACCACTACCACCCTGCTATTATAAATCGCGAAGTATATTATCAAAAGTCGGAGACTCTACACGCCAAATCACATCAGAACCAAGCATCGTTCTATAATATTTATAGTTCTCTAACATTTCCCCTCTCCCGACAAAAGGATCAATAGAAGGAACATTAACAAGCATAAAATCATCAACCATATATACATTGAAGAGGTAGTCGGAAGCTTCTTTTGCACCATTAATTCGTATGATCGCTTCTTTAAAGTTTCGTTGAGCCAGGCCTATAGGGTCATCACAGCCCAGCGCACAGAACATGCCTGAATGTGCATTTTCGACAATGGCCCCGAATACTATTTCAATGGCGTGCTGTTGGAAAGAGCGTGCTTGGAGCGCGGTGTAACTTTCAACTTTTTCCTTCGCACTGCCACCCAGCTCAAACTCTCGAGGTGCTTTTAACAATGTACTCAACAATGCCCCCAACCCCTCCGGCGCTAGCTTGGCAAGCCACTTCATTAGGTCAGCATTTTTTTTATTTTTATATAATGCGATAGCCATTGCCCCAGACCGCCTCCCGGCGGTAACATTTGCGTAAAACAAATTAACCTTGTTATACCCCAACAAAAATACCCACTGAAGTTCCATACCCGCCGCCACAAGCACCTGCGCCTTCGTGAAATACTCAAACGCCTCCGGCATAATCCAATCAAGTTTGTGATATTCGTTTCTGATCAATTCACGATTGAATATATCGAGAAAGTGCACCAGCGCTTTGTAGCCGAGGACGAAGTTGAACTCGCCGTCAGCGCCGACTCCGGCGATAAGCGCGGCTTTGAGACGCAGGATGATCTGGCCGTTCTGCAGGGACAGGCTGAAGTCACCTTTGGCACCCGCGCCAGCGGCGGCACTGAGGTTGACGCCCAGCGACGCAACGGCCAGCCAGTCTTTTTTACTGGGGTCCAGTTCGTTATAGGGCTGCACGCTACGGGCGGTCAGCAGGTCCTTGGGGGGTGCCCATTGCAGGCTGCCGCTGATCTTAATGCCAGCCTGGACACCTGCGAACAGATTTAAGTTGGCATTGATGACCTCGTCGGCGCGCACGTTGGGCATGCCATGGACATCGACGCGTGTGATGCCGCGCTGGGCGTCACGGCTGGTGTTGAGCTCAACATCGTTTTTGCTGTCGCTGGGTTTGAGCGCCAGATTGGCGCTCAGCAGCATGGATGCGCCGGCAAACCCCCAGGCTTTGATGCCGCCTTCCAGGCAGAAGCGGCCAAGGTCGACTTCGGCTTCCTGCTGCCTGAAGTTTAGATATTTCGCTTTTACTGAAGTGGCCTGATTGCGTTTGGGCAGTTCGAACTGGACCAGTTCGACTTCACCGCGAGCGAGGTTGATATCCAGAAACGCTTCGACGCCGGTGCTGGCGCCTTTATTCAAACTGAGCTGGAAACCCTTTGCAGTGGCGCCGCTGTGCAAATTGCTTTGCGGGGGTGTGAGGCAGCGAATCAAACGTGCTTGCGGGCTGTTATCAATCAGGCGCAAGGGCCCCAGGGGGCTTTTCTTGAAGAGCATTTGTTTGAGGCCGTTGCCCCACTTCTCGAATTCGGCGTCGTCACGCAGATTTTCGATATAGAAACCCTGTGCTTTGAGGTAAGCCCTGAATCGCTCAGGGGCAAAAAAGCCAGAAGTGTCGAACCAGTCATCCTGAACTTTCAGTCGCTTGGCGTCCATATGGATGAACCAATAGTCGAGCGCGTCGCCATCACTGAGGTTGCCAGCATCAATATTGAAGTTTGGATTGCCCGTTTTGGCAGCGATCTTGGCCAGGTCTTCCTGAAGGGTCTTTTGTGCCTGCCTGCCCAGGCTATTGCGCAGATCCTTGAAGCTGAGGTGGCTAAGACGTGCGCTCTCAGTCGGTACGCTGATTTCCCGCAGGGGAAAGTTACTGCGCACCAGGCGCTGCTCAGGTTTGGGCGTGAAAGTCTCCGGTTCCCAAAGCAGATGTAAGGCAGGTTTGCGGGCGCGGATGATGTCTTCAGCATCCTGTTTGAGCGCCTTTTCTGTGTTTTCCAGCTGCTGCCATTGGAGCCTTTCCCTCTCGAACAAGCTGCTCGGCGGCTGTTGCCGTCCCACGCGCAACCAGTTGTCGAAGTCGGTTTCAATCCTTTTTTCTACGGCGGCTTTTTTCTTGAGCAGTTTGTGGTAGTCCCGGTAGCGCTTGATGCCCCAGGAAATATCCTCGTCAGGGTGATGCAAAGCGAACTCAGGCAGGGCAATGCCATAAGCGGCAGCGCGCATCAATGTTTTGGTGAACTCCGAATACCGGAACAACGTTTCAGACTCTCTGACCCACTCGACCAGATTGATATTCGTGCTATAGACGCCAGCCGCGAGATCGGCCTGCAGTTTTGCGTGAATCTTACGGAACTGGTCGATTTCCTCTTGTTTGAAATCGGGGTTCTTGCCGTCGATCAAATCCTGCCGCTGCTTGATATAAAGCTCAAGAATCTTGGCCATTTCAATAGCTTCAGGGCTGAACAATTCGCCACCCAGAAAACGGTACCCTTCTTTGCTCGCCTGTTGCCGGGCCTCCACTTCCAGCTCGCGTAGCTGAGGTGCAAGCTCTCGAAATTCCTTTTGCCTTGGGATAATTTCGCGATTCTGTTCCGCGGTCAGTAGGGGGGTGTTATCGATTTTCAGACCATTCTTTACAGCACCCTCGGCCTCAAATACCTTTATCTCTTGCTTTAGCTCGCGCAACCTTTGTTCAATTTCGTGGTACTTCTGGCTCTTCTGCGCATCCAGAAAACTGCTTAACTTCGGCTCAAGGAAAAACTCCATCAGCCCTCGCTCATTCAGCGCCTTGATACGTGAATCCGCATCGGCGGTGACCACGGCTTTTTTCAGTTTGTCAGCGGCTTTAATCAATACGTCCGCTGTGTGCTCGCGCATCAGCCAGAAGCTGTCCTGCCCTACTTCATAAAGAATGTCGAAATAGTGGTTGCTCTTGCTGCAGGCCTGCGCGCCACAGAAATTAGTGGTGCCGTGTTCTGCGACGTCCGGAATTCGCTGCAGCTTGAGCACTTTACTCACGGGAGGCTCAGACGCGGCCGCAGCGACGGCGCTTTCCAGTGTCGGGATTCTCAGCGTCCAGCCAGCACGAATGTAGTTGGGGTTGTGGATAAAGGGATTCAGTTCTTGCAGTTGGCCGACGCTGCTGCCAAAACGCTGGGCAAGTGTGCTGAGGGTGTCGTCCTGCTGGACCGTATAGGTTTGTGTGTTCATGGCTGCACGGCCTCCAGCAGTTGTGCGACTTTGCGATGCGGTCTTTCTGATGAAGCAAGGATCGGCAGCAAGTCCGATCGGGCAGACAGTTCGCCGTGAATGATCAGATGGCGGATTTGCAACAGGTCGTCATCTACGCCGATACGGTGCTTTACGAGGAAGTCCAGATTGCGCGCCAGCCTCGGCAGCTCGCTGTCAGGTACCTGACCAAACTGGCTGGAGTTCTCCCGCAACCAATACACCCAGCGCACGTCTTTGAACGTGGTGAATACGCTGTCGGGATAGGCCAAGGGCCACGTGCAGGAATCGGCTGCGACGGGCGAATCAACTCGCCATTCATGCCAGCGATTGGCGCCCGGCTTTAGGCTGGGGGCAGGGGTAAAGACCGCATCCCAAGGCCCCAGCAGACAGCCGAGGTTGTCGCCTGCATCCATGGCCAGTGCAGCCCAGTGCGCCGGATTGTAGAAGCTGAGCATGCTGGATCTGCCTAACGGCATCGCCATCAGCTTGCGGGCATGAGCCAGTGCGGCTCCCACATCACGACAATGCAGGGCGACGCCTTGGGGGCGTTGCTGACAAACCTGGGCCATACCGGCTACGCCCGATCTTGGCAAAACGAACCAGGTGGGACCTTTCAGGGCGTGCTCCTTCCATGGCGTCTCGAACCAGAGCAGGTCGTAGTCAAAGGAGCTGCCTTGCAGTTGCAGCTGGGTGACGGTCCACGCTTCTTTGGCGTGGAACGGGTCGACGATGAAGATCGTCGACTCCCCTTGTGCCAGCCGGGACGCATCCTGCGTCGGTAGATTGACGAGTCTGGCGATTGCATTGGACATCTACGTGCCGCCCTGTATTTATGCAGAAAAGGGCGAAGATGCCGGGCCGGAAAGGCGCCTGCAATACAGGGACAGGAAAAGGGGAAAGGTCCTATTTATGTGCAAGGAATTGCCCTACACGCGCTGTCGAAATACTGAATCTGTTACGGTCAAAACGGCGATATCTTCAGCGCAGTTGCGACTCTCGCCAACAAGTTGGCCCCTACAAAACATCATGTAACCCGGCAGCCGCACTCCACGACTAAAGTCGCTCCTACAACGCCGGGCCTTCATGCGAGACTAGCCAGCTTGTTTCCGAGGCGTTGAATGTCTATGTCGCTGTCCAGCGGGCTGATTGCGGCCGTCGCCCTGGCCTATATGGCCATCATGTTCGCCATCGCCTTCTATGGCGATCGGCGCAGCACCTCGCTGCCGCCGCGAATCCGGGCCTGGGTCTATAGCCTTTCGCTGGCGGTGTATTGCACCAGCTGGACGTTTTTCGGCGCGGTGGGTCAGGCGGCCGAGCAGTTGTGGTCGTTCCTGCCCATTTACCTGGGCCCGGTGGTGCTGATGCTGTTGGCGCCATGGGTGTTGCAGAAGATGGTGTTGATCAGCAAACAGGAAAACATTACCTCGATTGCCGACTTCATCGCCGCCCGCTATGGCAAGTCGCAATCGCTGGCGGTGGTGGTGGCGCTGATCTGTCTGGTCGGCGTGCTGCCGTATATCGCCCTGCAACTCAAAGGCATCGTGCTGGGTGTGAATATCCTGATCGGCGCGGTTGCCGATGCCACCGGGACCCGCGCCCAGGACACCGCGCTGATCGTATCGCTGGTGCTCGCGCTGTTCACCATTGTCTTTGGCACTCGCAACCTGGACGTCACCGAGCACCACCGTGGCATGGTCATGGCGATTGCCTTTGAAGCGCTGGTCAAGCTGTTTGCCTTTATGGCGGTGGGTGCGTTCGTGACCTACGGGCTGTATGACGGCTTTGACGACCTGTTCAATCAGGCGATGATTGCGCCGCGCCTTGAGGAGTACTGGAAGGAAACCATCAACTGGCCGTCAATGGTGGTGCAGACCGGCGTGGCGATGATGGCGATTGTCTGCCTGCCTCGACAGTTTCACGTCACGGTGGTGGAAAACATCGACCCGCAGGACCTGCGCCTGGCCAAGTGGGTGTTCCCGGCTTATCTGGTGCTGGCCGCGTTGTTTGTCGTGCCTATCGCGCTGGCCGGGCAGATGTTGCTGCCCAGTTCGGTGCTACCCGATTCGTTCGTGATCAGCCTGCCGCTGGCCACCACTCACCCTTCCCTGGCCCTGCTGGCCTTTATCGGCGGCGCGTCGGCCGCCACCGGCATGGTGATCGTCGCCAGCGTTGCGTTGTCGACCATGATCTCCAACGACATGCTGTTGCCGTGGCTGCTGAGCCGCAAGACCGCAGAGCGGCCATTCGAGGCGTTCCGCCACTGGATGTTGTCGGTGCGCCGGGTCAGCATCGTGGTGATTCTGCTCCTGGCCTACGTCTGCTACCGGCTGCTGGGTTCCACGGCCAGCCTGGCGACCATCGGCCAGATTGCCTTTGCCGCCATCACGCAACTGTCCCCGGCGATGTTTGGCGCCCTGTGGTGGAAGCAGGCCAACCGCCGTGGGGTATTTGCCGGGCTGGGTGCGGGGATCTTCCTCTGGTTCTACACCCTGGTGCTGCCGATTTCGGCCGAGAGCCTGGGCTGGTCGCTGGAGAGTTTCCCGCTGCTGGCCTGGCTGCATGGCAACCCGTTGGGCCTGCCGATCACTCCATTGACGCAAGGCGTGGTGCTGTCGCTGGCGGGTAACTTCATCCTGTTCGGCTGGGTTTCAGTGATCTCCAAAACCCGGGTATCGGAACACTGGCAGGCCGGACGTTTCATCGGCCAGGACGCCAGCGTCAACAGCGGCAACCGGCCATTGCTGGCGGTCCAGGTCGAGGACTTGCTGACCCTGTCGGCACGCTTTGTCGGCGAAGAGCGTGCCCGGCAGAGCTTCATTCGCTTCGCCTATCGCCAGGGCAAAGGCTTCAACCCCAACCAGAATGCCAACGGCGACTGGATCGCCCACACCGAGCGCTTGCTGGCCGGTGTGCTGGGAGCGTCGTCGACCCGCGCTGTGGTCAAGGCCGCAATCGAAGGCCGAGAGATGCAACTTGAAGACGTGGTGCGCATCGCCGACGAAGCGTCCGAAGTATTGCAGTTCAACCGCGCGCTGCTGCAAGGCGCCATCGAGAATATTACTCAAGGCATCAGCGTGGTTGATCAGTCGCTCAAGCTGGTGGCGTGGAATCACCGCTATCTGGAACTGTTCAACTATCCCGAAGGTTTGATCAGCATTGGCCGGCCCATCGCCGATATCATCCGCTACAACGCCGAACGCGGGCTGCTGGGCGCTGGCGAGGCGGAAGTCCACGTCGCGCGCCGCCTGCACTGGATGCGACAGGGGCGCGCCCACACCTCGGAGCGGATGTTCCCCAATGGCCGGGTGATCGAGCTGATCGGCAACCCGATGCCGGGTGGCGGGTTCGTGATGAGCTTCACTGACATTACCGCCTTCCGTGACGCCGAACATGCGCTCAAGGGCGCCAACGAAAGCCTCGAACAGCGGGTTGCCGAACGCACCCATGAACTGTCGCAGCTCAATGTTGCCCTGACCGAAGCCAAGGGCACGGCGGAAACGGCCAACCAGTCCAAGACGCGCTTTCTGGCGGCGGTCAGCCATGACCTGATGCAGCCACTGAACGCCGCTCGCCTGTTCTCCGCCGCGCTGTCCCATCAGGATGACGGGATGTCCGCCGAAGCCCGGCAACTGGTGCAGCACCTGGACAGTTCGCTGCGTTCGGCTGAAGACCTGATCAGCGATCTGCTGGATATTTCCCGCCTGGAAAACGGCAAGATCACCCCGGATCGCCAACCGTTCGCTCTGAATACGCTGTTTGACACCCTGGGGGCGGAGTTCAAGGCGCTGGCTCAGGAGCAGGGGCTGAGCTTCCGGGTCAGTGGCACGGTCTTGCGGGTCGACAGCGACGCAAAGCTGTTGCGACGGATTCTGCAGAACTTCCTGACCAACGCCTTTCGCTATGGAAAAGGCCCGGTGCTGCTGGGGGTTCGACGCCGTGGCACGTACCTGAGCCTGCAAGTCTGGGATCGTGGGCCGGGGATTCCGGAAGACAAACAGCGAGTGATTTTCGAAGAATTCAAACGTCTGGACAGCCACCAGACACGCGCCGAAAAAGGCCTCGGCCTGGGGCTGGCGATTGCCGACGGCTTGTGTCGCGTGCTCGGCCATACCCTGCAAGTGCGCTCATGGCCGGGCAAAGGCAGTGTGTTCAGTGTTTGCGTGCCACTGGCGCAACATCAGACGCTGCCCGCCAGCCCGGCGCAGGAAACCAGCCGCCCGGCGCTGACCGGCACGCAGGTGCTGTGCATTGATAATGAAGACAGCATCCTGATCGGCATGAACAGCCTGCTGACCCGCTGGGGCTGCCAGGTGTGGACGGCGCGTAATCGTGAGGAGTGTCAGGCGCTGCTGGATGAGGGCGTGCGGCCACAATTAGCCTTGGTCGACTATCACCTGGACGATGGCGAAACCGGCACTGAACTCATGGCCTGGCTGCGCACCCGCCTGGGCATGCCGGTGCCAGGCGTGGTGATCAGCGCCGACGGCCGCCCCGAACTGATTGCCCAGGTGCATGCTGCCGGCCTGGACTTCCTGCCCAAACCGGTCAAACCGGCGGCACTGCGGGCGCTGTTGAGTCGGCATGTGGTGTTGGGGTGAGTGAATGACATCATCGGTTGAGGCACCCCGAAGCGGCTTCAGCTGCGAGCGATAGTCCGGCCTGAAAACCTGCACTGAATGCCCCAGCCCCTCGCGGCTAAAGCCGCATCCTACGCAATGAGCGACGTGTCGTAGGAGCGGCTTCAGCCGCGAGCGGTATCCCAGCCAGAGAAGTACTCATTGAATGTCTCGGCCCCTCGCGTCGGAGAGGCAGAACAGACAAAGGCTGTTGAACGCGTTCACTTCAAGCCACCATTTGATCCTGCTCCATTTTCTGCCGCAGGCTCAGCGGACGCATGTCAGCCCAGGGCTGTTCGATGTATTCCAGGCCTCCCTTCTTCAAACCCTTGATGCCCACCGCACGTGCGGTGAACCGGAGCTGTTACCCAGGAGACCGGGTGAGTTTGAAAAATAATTACTACCCTGAAGTGTGCCGTGGTGCAGGCATAGCAAGCGATGGGCCGTCAGTCGGGGAAAAAAATTCGCCGATAGATATATTTCTCAATTGACAATAATTATCATCCAGCCTAATTTGTTGCCCGGTGCGTAGGGGTCTCCCTACTGAGCTTCAGCTGCCCATTGCTGCAAGGTGATTTCCATGCCGGAACAACTATCCACAAGTACGTGTGATTCACCGTTATTCCAGGCGTTTGTCGAAAACCGCCTGATCCTGGTCAAAATCGCTGCTCGGATCACAGGGTGTCGATCCAGAGCCGAGGATGTTGTGCAGGATGCATTCTTCCGCTTGCAGTCAGCGCCCCAGATCACTCCGTCCATCAAAGCCCAGCTCAGCTATCTGTTTCAGATCGTGCGCAATCTGGCCATCGATCACTATCGCAAACAGGCGCTGGAGCAGAAGTATTCGGGCAGTGAGGAAGAAGGATTGAATGTCGTGATCCACGGTGCATCGCCGGAAACCTCGCACATCAACTTCACCACCCTGGAAACCATCGCCGACGCGCTGACCGAGCTGCCCAGCCGGACACGCTACGCGTTTGAAATGTACCGCCTGCACGGCGTCCCGCAAAAAGACATCGCCAAAGAGCTGGGCGTGTCCCCGACGCTGGTGAACTTCATGATCCGCGATGCCCTGGTGCATTGCCGCAAGGTTTCTCTACAGGAAGCCCGGGCCGTGCGCCGCTGAAACAGCATCGGGCAGGTGATCCTGCCCGCGCTGGTTTATTCGTGGGAACAGCTTCAGCCGGGAAGATGTCGTTTCTAACGATACAATTGCCCCGGCTGTACGATCCTCTTCCCGGCTAAAGCCGGTCCTACGACAGAAAAACCTCCGCCTCAAATCCATTCACACTGCTCAGAAAACCGCTGCCGATTCACAGACATCAATCCATGAAACGACAGACAGCGGCGAAAAATCAGGCGCAGAGGTCGCGGATGATGCAGGCGCCGAATGGCAAATTAATCACCTGAGCGGTGCTCATGCGTGTGAAAATGTCGACCGTCATTCTATGAGCCAACGCTCGGAGACTCGGTGTATGCGGTACGCGCAAGATCATAAAGCTCAGACCCACGAACGTATTATTCACGAAGCATCCGCAAGATTTCGCCGTGACGGCATCGGCGCGACGGGCCTGCAACCCTTGATGAAAGCGCTGGGCCTGACTCATGGCGGGTTTTATGCCCACTTCAAATCCAAGGATGAGCTGGTTGAAAAAGCGCTGCGCTGCGCCGCCGACCAGGCGAGCGAATACGCCAGCAAAGCGTTCAGCGCAGAGGATGGCCTTGGGGCTTTCGTGGACATGTACCTGAGCGAAACCCATCGTGACGAACCGGATAAAGGTTGCCCGCTGCCGACCATGGCGGCAGAGCTGGGCCAGCTCGGCCAACCCAGCGCGATCAGCGACGAGCTGTTGCTGGCACGCCTCGGGTCATTGGACAACGTGCTGCTGAATTCGGAGTCAGACGCGAACAGCGTAGTGCTGATGTCGACACTGGTGGGCGCGCTGATGCTTTCGCGCAGCACGCAGGATCCGGCGCTGTCCGCACGGATCCTGCACACCGCTTGTGACTGGCTCAAACAACAGGGTGCCAAGGCCTGATCAGTCTTGCCAGCGTCTCAATAGCAGGCTGGCATTGACCCCACCAAATCCGAAACCGTTGGACAAGGCGTATTCGATGTCCATGGGCCGCGCTGCGCCGTGAACAATGTCCAGGCCTTCGGCGGCTTCATCGGGATGCTCGAAATTCAGGGTCGCCGGAGCAATCTGATCGCGAAGCGCCAATGCGGTGAAGATCGCTTCGATACCGCCCGCCGCACCCAGCAGATGGCCGGTCGCTGATTTGGTGGAGGTCACAGCGATAGCCCCCTGATCGCCAAAGATCGCCTTGATCGCCGCCATCTCGCCTTTATCACCCACCTGCGTCGACGTTGCATGGGCGTTGAGGTGCTGCACCTGCGCCGCATCGATGCCAGCCTGCTTCAGGGCCGCACGCATTGCCCGCTGCGCCCCACTGCCATCTTCGGGACCCGCCGTCAGGTGATAGGCATCGGCACTGGTGCCATATCCCACCAGTTCGACAATTGGCCTGGCGCCACGAGCCAGCGCATGCTCCAGGGATTCGATCACCAGAATTCCAGCGCCCTCCCCCATCACGAAACCATCCCGGTCCCGATCAAATGGCCGTGAGGCCCGCTCGGGAGTGTCGTTGAAACCACTGGATAGCGCACGGGCGGCGGCAAACCCGCCGAGGCTTACGCGATCAATAGCCGCTTCTGCCCCGCCACAAATGGCAATGTCGGCTTCACCGCAACGGATCATCCGCGCTGCATCGCCAATCGCCTGCACGCCTGCGGCGCAAGCGGTGACGGGCGCGCCCAGCGGGCCTTTGAAACCGTGCTGAATCGACACATGCCCCGCCGCCAGATTGACTAGAAACGACGGAATGGTAAATGGCGACAAACGCCGTGGACCACGGCTGTCGGTAGTGCGGACTGCCTCGGCAATAGTGCTGAAGCCGCCGATACCCGAACCAATGATGGTCGCCGTTCGCTCCTTAGCCTGCTCGCTATCGGCAACCCAACCGGCCTGATCGATGGCCTGCCTGGCAGCCGCCAGGGCGAACAGAATGAAGCGGTCCATTTTCTTCTGTTCTTTAGCGGACACGGCACGTTCGGCATCAAAACCAGCCTCGGCATCATCCACCAGCAGCGGCACCCGGCCACCGATCTTGCCTGGCAAATCCGCAACAAATTCTTCCGCAAGCCGAATGATGCCCGAGCGACCAGCCCGCAAACGCTGCCAGACCGCTTCGACACCTGTACCCAGCGGCGTCACGAGCCCCATTCCGGTGACTACGATACGTTGAGCACTCATTGAAAACGTTCCACGACGATGCTGTTCATTGAAATCTCCCACATGGCATGATCTACATATTACGATCGTAATTTAATAGATTGTATGTCGATCGACATTCATTGTGTCAAGCGGGCGTGCAGCAGGGCACCGAGGAACGCAGAACCTATGGGCGTAAGCGGTGGTTACGGTAATCGCCATGGCGATCGATCTGGTGTGAAACCGGAAAATGGAAGTGGCCGGTCCGGGACCGGCCTGAGGGCGGGGGTGTCAGCCTTACTGCACAGCCAACTTGTCGCGGTTCTTGTCGAGAATGGCCTTACCGATGCCTTTGACTTCAATCAACTCATCCACCGAGGTGAATTCACCGTTGGCTTCCCGGTGAGCCACTATCGCAAGCGCCTTGCCCTTGCCAATGCCGGATAGCGCTTTTTGCAGGGTCTCTGCGTCCGCTGTGTTGATATTGACCTTGCCCGTCATCTGATCGTGCATGGCGGGTGTGGCCAGGGGAGACTTCATCGCCGCAGCGGTGGTATTGGCAGGCGGCATATCCGTGGCTGCGGTTGCAGCAACAGAGGCAGAACCCAACAAAACAAACAACAGAGAGTACAGGATAGATTTACGCATGAAGAACTCCGTAACTTCATTAGTGGATAGCAACATCGCTGATGTTGCGATCAAAAAAATAGTTCAGCCGGAGGATTTTCGAAAGAAGTCATGCGTGTCTTTCTATTACATGTAAGATTTTGAAATTACTGTAAAAAATCCTTCTGGTAATTAGCAAGTCCATGAAGACGGCCATGACATTTACATTCGCGGGTCCTGCCGCTGTTCCTGATAAAGCCAGTCAACAATCTCACCATCAGGCGCATATCCGCTGACCGTCTCACGCAGCAGATGCCTGACCCGTGTGTAATCATCGTCATCAACGGCTTCGAGCAGACGATCCAGACAGCGCTTCAATACATCCCATGACATATGATCCTCATGGGCACTCATGATCATCGGATGTTCGGTAGAAACAACATTGTCACCAATCAGCAACTCTTCGTATAACTTCTCGCCCGGACGCAAGCCGGTAAACTCGATGGAAATATCGCCGTGTGGGTTTTTCTCGGAACGGATGCTGAGCCCGGACAAGTGCACCATCTTCTCAGCCAGTTCGATGATCTTCACCGGCTCGCCCATGTCCAGCACGAACACATCACCGCCCTGGCCCATGGATCCCGCCTGGATGACCAGCTGCGCGGCTTCAGGGATGGTCATGAAGTAACGCGTGATTTTCGGGTGAGTGACCGTCAGCGGCCCACCGGACTGGATCTGCTTGTGAAACAGCGGTATGACCGACCCCGACGAGCCCAGTACATTGCCGAAACGCACCATCACAAAACGGGTCTTGTTGACCTGATACACATTGCTCTTGTCGCCGAACATCACCGGGGCGGCTTCCTGGCTCAATGCCTGGAGGGTCAATTCCGCCAGACGCTTGGTGCTGCCCATGACATTGGTCGGCCGAACGGCTTTGTCAGTGGAGATCAGTACGAAGTTGGCCACACCAGCCTGCAGGGCCGCCTGAGCAGTATTGAGCGTGCCCACCACGTTGTTCATGACGCCTTCGGCGATGTTGTGCTCAACCATGGGCACATGCTTGTAAGCCGCCGCGTGATAAACAGTGGTAACACCCCAGGTCTTCATGATGTCGAGCAATCGGGCGTGGTTACGAATAGAGCCCAGTATCGGCAGCAGCCTAACCGGTAGCGACAATCGTGCGACACGCTCCTCAAGCTCAGACGAGATGGTGTAGAGGTTGAACTCGCTGTGATCGAACAGCAGCAGCGTTGTCGGCCTCAGCAGCAGGATCTGCCGACACAATTCGGAGCCTATCGAGCCACCGGCCCCCGTCACCATGACAGTGTGGCCCTTGATACAACGTTCCAGCAGGTCAGCCTGAGCCGGTACGGAGTCACGGCCGAGCAGGTCAGCGATGTCCACTTCCTGAAGGTCATCGACTTTCACCCGGCCAGCCGCCAGGTCCATGAACCCTGGAACGCTTCGCACATGCAGCGGGAAGCCTTCAAGGAAGCCAAGGATTTCCCGACGGCGGCCTCGCGTAGACGAGGGAATGGCCAACAGGATTTCCTGAGCGCCGGTGACTTCCATCATTCGCTGGATGTGGCGCGGCTTGTACACCTGCAGCCCTGAAATCATACGGTTGGTGATCGACTCGTCATCGTCGATGAAAGCAACCGGCCGCATCAGCCGCCCCATGCGCAACGCCGCTACCAGTTGATTGCCCGCCGCCCCCGCGCCGTAAATGGCCACTTTAGGCAGACCATCTTCGCGATTGGTGAATGGCACGTGCTGAGCCGCCGAGAACCAGTCACCCAGAAAATACTGACGCATGGCAAGGCGTAACCCGCCGATCATCACCATGCTCAACCACCAGTAGTTGAACATGATCGAGCGCGGAACGATTTGTTTGTGATTGCTGTAGAAATAGACCATGCAGCCAAGAATCAGCGCGGAAAGGCTCACTGCCTTGATGATCGCAATCAGCGCATCATTACCGAAGTAGCGCATGACCGCGCGGTAAAGCCCGATACGGATGAACAACGGGATGGCAACAATTGGGGCCAGGACGAATAACCAGGTGTGGGTTTCGAAGGGGTTGATCAGATCATCCACGCCCAGGCGCACGACAAACGCCATCCATAGCGCAGCCCATACCAGAAAGACGTCGGCGGTAACCTGAATTATTCGCTTTTGACGGCGTGGTAACGCCAATAAAAAAGCTCGTAGCTTTTCCATGATTCCTTCAAGCACCTCTAGCTCTCCGCATTGGGGGTCATCTACGCAACCTGCAAAGCATCAGGCGAGGATGAGGTTATCCGCATTTATCTAAAGATCAACTGACTGCACGATTAAACGGGCTCCAGTTGACCGGCCTTGAACTTGACGGCAAGGGCTATCAGAGGCGCATAAGCAACACTAATCCCAAGCCAGCCCTCATTGCCAGTCAAGGCTGTCCACATTGCCACCGGCAGGAGCCAGAATACATTGACGAGACCTACTGCCCATGTGACACGCAGATGGCCAAAACGTCGCGAAGCGAACTGATAAGCATGGCTGCGGTGGGCCTCGTACACCTTGTCGCCCCGAGCCATACGTCGACCCAGGGTGAAGGTCGCGTCGACAATAAACACCCCGAGCAAAATCAGCCAGGCCCAGAACAACTGGGAAGAAGCCCAGGCCGCCTGTAGTGAAAGCAGGCCCAGCACCAGCCCCAGAAAACCGCTGCCCGCATCCCCCATGAAAATCTTCGCGGGCGGAAAATTCCAGAACAGAAAGCCAGCCACCGCTGCGCACAGAAGCAGAGGTAAACCGATCAGATCAGGATAGCCGCTCACTGCGTAGATGACGCACGCCCCAAGGCATGCACAAACAGCCTCGACGCTGGCAATCCCGTCGATACCGTCCATGAAGTTGTAAAGGTTGAGCATCCACACCAGATAGAACACAGCAAGAACGTTGCCAATCAAGCCAAGGTCAACGGCATTGCCCATGATGTTCAATGGGGCCAGCCCATCCAGCCAGAACAGCGCCCACGCCGCAGCAATGAAATGGCCCAGCAGACGCCAGCGAGCGGCAATGTGGCCGTGGTCATCCATGAACCCCACAAGGGCGACCAGGCCGCCAGCACCGAGAAACGCCACTACAGGGGCGATTGCCATCTGCTGTTGCGCGGCCAAAAAAACCACCGCCAGCAGAAAGGTCACAACGATTGCTACACCGCCGCCCCTTGGCGTCGGCACCGTATGAGAGCTACGGCCATTGGGGATGTCCATCAAGCTTCTGGATACCGCGTACCGGCGCAGGCCTGCCGTCAATATCAACGACAGGCCCCCTGCCAGGGCGATCCAATACCACTCACTCATTCTTTATGTTCCAGAAAATAACGCACTGTCTTGTTCATGGCCGCCTCGACGCTTACGGGAGGAGTCCAGTCGAGCATCCTACAGGTTTTGGTTATATCCACCTGCAGGGAACCGCAAAGGCGTTGCGAAATAGCTTTTTTACCCATGGCCGAAGCGACCGCCGTCAGTAGCCAGACGGGCACAGGCAGCAGCCGTGCCGATTTCCCCAACGACCGGGCAACCTGACGCAGGAGACTGGTTGTCGAGAGGTCGTTCCCATCGCTGACCAGGAACGTCTGGTTGGCCGCTGCCGGATGCAAAGCGCAGGTCGCAATCAGGTCCACAAGGTTATCCAGCGCAACCAGACTGCGCCGGTTATGAATAGAACCCAGCGGAAGCGGCACACCTTTGTCCACCCAGCGGATCATGCTCAAGAAGTTGGCTTTTACGCCAGGGCCATAAACCAGCACCGGGCGAATAATGACCACCTCCATTGCGCTGCGCTCGGCAAGCTCACGCAGACCTTGCTCTGCCTTGAACTTGGAAACACCATATTCGTCAGACGGGCTGGCAGATTGATCCGCAGTGAAGGGCGCGCCTGGGAGGGTCGACTCGCCATTGACCTTGATCGAGCTGATGAAGACGAATCTTTTTACCCCCGCTGCTGCTGCCTGCTCGGCAAGATTCAATGTAGAGGCAACATTGACCCGATAATACTCATCCTCAGGGTTCTCGGCGCAATCGTTCAAGACATGGACCCTGGCTGCGGCATGAACAACCACATCTACGTCCCTGAGGAAGTCGGGCCAGCTAGAATGCGGTGTCAGGCTGTCTATCTGAATTTGCTCGACCTGATCGCTGGGCGGTACATACATAGTGCGCGTGGCCACCCTCACCCTGAATGCCGAAATTCCGGCAAGGTGTCGAACCAGAGCTCCACCGACAAAACCTGTTGCGCCGGTTACAGCAATCATGGCGGGCCGACCATTCATAAAAAAGTGCCTCAATTAAATTCAGCGCAAATATTACTTTGATGACAAAAATCTTCAACGTAAATTTCGACTAACACCGCTTGGGACCTCAGTCGCCTTTGGGGATTAGCAGATTCAACCGGGCCTTTTTCAGTGCGTATTTACGTTCAAGTAAATGACCCAGGGTTTTCTTCGCATTCAATTCACCATGAACCAATCGTATTTCTTCCGGCCATACGCTCATCTGCGTCACAAATTGCAGTAGCTCCTGTTGATCCGCATGCGCGGAATATCCCCCTACACCAGTGACGCATGCCTTTATGTCATAACGCTCGTTATCGAATTCAACATAACCCGAGCGTGGGCCATATTTCTGAATCGCGCCCCCCGGACTGCCTGCCGCCTGATAACCAATAAATACGACATTATGTCGGGCATCATGCAGCATGGCTTTCAGGTAATTGACGATGCGACTACCTGAACACATGCCATTTCCGGCAATCACTATCGCAGGGCGTCCGGTACTGGACAGATAGTTGACCACCTGCAGGTGTTTTTCATGACTATCGATGGTGATCAGCTGCCTGAAATTCAAAGGTGTTCGCCCTTCACTCAAGCGGCCTTGCGCAGCAGGATTCCAATAGCCCTGAAACTTGCGATAGATGTCGGTGAAGCGAGTTGCCAACGGTGAATCGAGAATGACTGGCAACTGAGGCCAGTCGATGGGAGAAACCTCATCGCTGCTCTCTCCGCCAACCGCGTCACGGTCTTCAATCAGAGACTTGCGACGCAGGATGTCCTCAATCTCATACAGTAACTCTTGAGTGCGACCGATACTGAACGCTGGTATCAGGACGCTGCCCTTATCAGCCAAAGCCTTATCTATGACTGCTTCCAGACGCGATTGTCGCGTGCTGCGATCCTCATGAAGCCGATCTCCATAAGTGCTTTCCAGAACAAGCAGATCAGCCTGTTCGGGAGATTTGGGGCTGCAGAGCAGCGAATTATGAGATGAACCCAGGTCACCAGAAAACACGACACGTTTATGCCGCTGCTCCTTCGAGTAAACGATGTCACATTCGACATAGGCAGAACCGAGAATATGACCGGCGCGTTGCAGGCGAATATTTACCCTCGATTCAGGGATATTGATAACTTCATGCCAGACATCAAATGGCAGCGTGACAGTCATACGCCGGACCTGCGCGAGATAGCGTTCGACCTGATCCCTCTGGTAATTGAACGAATGCTTGCTGGCATCCTCCAGCGCCAGCACCAGCATCTCTGCGCAAGGTTCAGTGCAGATAATCGGCCCCTTGTAACCGGCGGCCAGCAGCTCGGGAATACGACCTATGTGGTCGATATGAGCGTGAGTGAGGACCACCGCTTTTATAGCATCGGGCTGAAAAAGGTAGTCAAGACGCTGATCGGCAGCAGTTGTCCCGCCATCCAGCTGTAAGCCGCAATCAATCAGGAGGCTATTGAGCGAGTCAATCTCCAGTTGATGACATGAACCGGTAACGCTCTTAACACCACCATGATGAATAACGGCTGGATAACTCATTGGACGGCACCTTCACTCTAACGACTCGGTATTTGACAGATCACAACGAAGGCATGCAGTCACTGACTTCGCACGCGCATACATCGAGCATTCTGCCTGTCACAGAATGATTTTCAAGGGCACATCACAGTAGGAATTTAGTTTTGAGCTAACTTCAAACTTCAGGATTTTCGACGTAACACCCGGAAACATTGAGTTAGGCGTTGGAAGTTAAAACTTTCTTACATCCATAAATCTGACTTCCTACTCTTACAGTAGAATTTTCCTACCTAGAGCGCTGAATAAGCCTACGCAACCATCTACACAATGAGTGTAAAAACCTCAATAAAAACACTTGCACCGGCCATAATCGAATTTCTTGCCCACTTTTCAGACAGCGATAAACGTCACTTCAATGATCTGAAGCAACTTACAGTTGAGCGACGAGGGGGAGAACAGGTGAGTCTTTGACTCAGATTGAACGGCGGTCGAGCTTGCGCTTTTTGCGCATACCGACTGCCAGACCCAGGAATGGGCCGATACTCATGCCGATCAGTAGCGCTGCGATGACAGGGATTGCCAGGTACAGCTCTGGAGATGACCAGCCAAAGAAAACCAATGACACCCGCTGCTGGTTTTCCAGAATGAAGACTATGGTCGCCACGACGATTACCAGCGCAACGAGAATCGCAAACACTCGGGTGAAAATCCGCATTTATTGCTCCTGTCGGGAGGCCTAGAGCCCCTCTTCTTCGTCTTCGTTGACTCGGTCGCGCAGCTCTTTGCCCGGCTTGAAGTGCGGGACGAATTTACCGTCGAGGCTGACGGATTGACCGGTTTTTGGATTGCGGCCTACGCGTGGGGCGCGATAGTGCAGCGAAAAACTGCCAAAGCCACGAATTTCAATGCGGTCGCCTGTCGCCAGACACTGTGACATTTGCTCAAGCATGGTCTTGATGGCCAGCTCGACATCCTTGGATGAGAGCAGCCCCTGATGGGTGACAATTCGTTCGATCAACTCCGACTTCGTCATATTTTTCCCTTCTTTTTCAAGCAGCTAGATAAGCGCTCCGAAGGTTTTAGCATGACCGGATGAATTTGAACAGCCCAAGTATTGACTTTGTGAGAGCGTCACTATTGGTCGATTATCGAGCATACGCGCCAGGCCCCGGAATATCGGCGATGCAGCCCAGGACCCTTGTAGGGGCCCACCAGCATCGCCAGGCAGCGATGGCGGTAGCGCAAACGCAATTGCTATCGCTGCTTCGGGGTACCCGTAAGCCCCTCCTGCACCGGTTCTGGATAATTGTCACCCGCTAGCCCGGAATAGCGCCCACAAAAAAGGGCGACCGAAGTCGCCCTTTTTCTAATGGTCAGTCAGAACTTAGTTCTGCTTTTCCATTTGTGCGCGCAACAGGTCACCAAGAGTGGTAGGACCCGTGTTTTCAGCGGTTTCAGGCTTGCTACGCAGGCTCTGGATCGCTTCTTTCTCGTCTTCAACATCTTTCGACTTGATGGACAAGCTGATTACGCGGCTCTTGCGGTCAACGCTGATAATCTTGGCTTCGATCTCTTCGCCTTCTTTCAGAACGTTACGTGCGTCTTCAACGCGGTCACGGCTGATTTCGGATGCTTTGAGAGTCGCTTCGATGTCATCGGCCAAAGTGATGATGGCGCCTTTGGCGTCAACTTCTTTAACGATACCGCGAACGATAGCGCCTTTGTCATTGACAGTGACGTACTCGGAGAACGGATCGCTTTCCAGCTGCTTGATGCCCAGCGAGATGCGCTCACGCTCTGGATCAACAGACAGGATTACGGTGTCCAGCTCGTCGCCCTTCTTGAAACGACGAACGGCTTCTTCGCCCACTTCGTTCCAAGAGATGTCGGACAGGTGAACCAGGCCGTCGATGCCGCCGTCCAGACCAATGAAGATACCGAAATCGGTGATCGACTTGATGGTGCCGGAGATTTTATCGCCCTTGTTGAACTGGCCAGAGAAATCTTCCCATGGGTTAGATTTGCACTGCTTGATGCCCAGGGAGATACGACGACGCTCTTCGTCGATGTCCAGAACCATAACTTCCACTTCGTCGCCGACTTGTACGACTTTCGAAGGGTGGATGTTCTTGTTGGTCCAGTCCATTTCGGAAACGTGTACCAGGCCTTCCACGCCTTCTTCCAGCTCTGCGAAGCAGCCGTAGTCGGTCAGGTTGGTTACACGCGCGGTAACGCGGGTGCTTTCCGGGTAACGAGCCTTGATAGCAACCCATGGGTCTTCGCCCAGTTGCTTCAGACCCAGGGAAACACGATTGCGCTCGCGATCGTACTTCAGGACTTTTACATCGATCTCATCGCCAACATTGACGATTTCCGATGGATGCTTGATGCGCTTCCAGGCCATGTCGGTGATGTGCAGCAGGCCATCGACGCCACCCAGATCGACGAATGCGCCGTAATCCGTGAGGTTCTTGACGATACCTTTGACTTGCTGGCCTTCCTGCAGGGACTCGAGCAGCGCTTCGCGCTCTGCACTGTTCTCGGCTTCCAGGACACTGCGACGGGAAACGACAACGTTGTTGCGTTTCTGGTCGAGCTTGATGACCTTGAACTCGAGCTCTTTGCCTTCGAGGTGGGTGGTGTCGCGCACAGGGCGGACATCGACCAAAGAACCTGGCAGGAACGCACGGATGCCGTTAACGTCGACAGTGAAGCCGCCTTTAACCTTACCGTTGATAACGCCCTTAACCACTTCTTCAGCTGCGAAAGCCGCTTCCAGAACGATCCAGCACTCGGCACGCTTGGCTTTTTCGCGGGACAGCTTGGTCTCGCCGAAGCCGTCTTCTACCGCGTCCAGAGCAACGTGAACTTCGTCGCCGATCTTGATGGTCAGATCGCCAGCGTCGTTGTGGAACTGTTCCAGCGGGATCAGGCCTTCAGATTTCAGACCGGCGTGAACCGTAACCCAACCAGCCTGGTAATCGATGTCCACGATGATCGCGGTGATGATCGAACCGGCCTGAAGGTTGAGGGTCTTTAGGCTTTCTTCAAAAAGTTCTGCAAAGCTTTCGCTCATTTTAATTCCTGTTGATCAAGGGCGAAGGATACGCCCATCTGCCACGCTCCAGACAGCGTGGGTTTCGTTCAAGTAAAAGAAAGCCTGCGGGACTATTTCTGGTCTCCCACACGCTTCTTTGTCACCCGGTAATATCGCGAAGCGCGATCTCACTCAGAATGCGTTCAAGCACCTGCTCGATGGATAATTCGGTGGAATCCAGCTGTATAGCGTCATGCGCTGGCTTGAGCGGGGCTACCGCTCGCTGGGTGTCACGCTCATCGCGTGCACATATCTCATCTAGCAGACTCGACAGACTAACATCATCGCCCTTGGCCTTCAACTGCAAGTAACGTCGACGAGCACGCTCCTCGGCGCTGGCGGTCAGGAAAATCTTCAGTGGCGCGTCGGGGAAGACGACGGTGCCCATGTCGCGACCATCCGCGACAAGACCCGGCTCTTCCTGAAAAGCACGCTGGCGCTGCAGCAGCGCATCGCGTACTGCAGGCAGCGAGGCTACTTGAGACGCACCGCTGCCGATCTGCTCATTGCGAATCGACTGCGAAACATCTTCGCCTTCAAGAATGATCCGCTGCCCCTGCCCGCCCGGACCGGTTTCGAACTGGACATCGAGATGCGCAGCCAGAACCTTCAAGGCTTCTTCGTTGGTCAGATCGACCCCATGGTTGCGCGCTGCAAATGCCAACAGGCGATACAGCGCGCCGGAGTCCAGCAGGCACCAGCCAAGGCGTTGCGCGAGCAAGCCTGCAACCGTGCCTTTGCCAGATCCGCTTGGCCCATCAATAGTAATAACTGGTGCTTGAGTTTTCACAACTGCCCCTCTTGCGCTACACGCATGCCTACCTGAGCGCAAAGCGCGAGAAAATTTGGGAACGACGTAGCGACGTTCGCACAATCATGGATATGGATCGGCGCCGTGGCGCGCAGCGCTGCGATGCTGAACGCCATGGCAATACGATGATCACCCCGGGCATTGACTACCCCGCCGCCGATCTGACCGCCATCAATAATAATGCCGTCCGGCGTTGGCTCGACACTGACGCCGAGCGCCAACAGACCGTCGGCCATGGCTTGAATACGATCCGACTCTTTGACCCGTAACTCCTGAGCACCGCGCAGCACTGTGCGCCCCTCGGCACACGCGGCAGCGATGAACAATGCCGGGAATTCATCGATGGCCAGCGGTACCAGCGCCTCGGGTATTTCGATGCCACTGAGCCGAGCTGAACGGACCCGTAAATCCGCCACCGGCTCGCCGCCGGCGTCACGCGGGTTTTCGAGGGTTATGTCGCCGCCCATCAGGCGCAGGATGTCGATGATGCCAGTCCGGGTCGGGTTGATCCCGACGCCTTCGAGCAGCAGATCCGAACCCTGGGCAATGGAAGCGGCCACCAGGAAAAACGCAGCGGAGGAAATATCCGCCGGGACTTCAATTCTTGCTGCC
Organism: Pseudomonas viridiflava; assembly: GCF_900601905.1. Classification (GTDB taxonomy): domain Bacteria; phylum Pseudomonadota; class Gammaproteobacteria; order Pseudomonadales; family Pseudomonadaceae; genus Aquipseudomonas. The sequence continues at coordinate 214,613 of NZ_UWFA01000449.1, read as the reverse complement.
TGCAGGCCGAGCCCGGACTGCAGCGAAACCCGCGCACCGTCGACGCTTACTGGATGGCCAAAACCGCGCAACATGCGTTCGGTATGGTCCCGGGTGGGCACAGGCTCGATGACGGTGGTCGTGCCCTGCGCATACAGGCCCGCCAACAGCAGGCAGGATTTGACCTGCGCACTGGCCACCGGCATTTCATAAGTCAGCCCGGTCAGCGTCCTGCGCCCGCGGATGGTGACCGGCGGCCTGCCATCGGCGGCAGTTTCAATGACCGCACCCATGGCTCGCAACGGTTCAGCCACCCGGCTCATTGGCCGCCGAGACAGCGAAGCGTCACCTATCAGGGTGCTGTCAAAGTCCTGGGCGGCAAGCAGCCCTGCGAGCAAGCGCATGGACGTACCCGAATTACCCAGATAAAGCGCCCCCGGTGGCGCCTTCAGCCCACGCAAGCCAACCCCATGGATGGTCAAACGCCCGTGGTGCGGACCTTCGATGACAACACCCATGTCGCGGAAAGCCTGCAGCGTTGCCAACGCATCCTCGCCTTCGAGGAAGCCCTCGACTTCTGTCGTACCTTCAGCCAGTGAACCGAGCATGATCGAGCGATGCGAAATCGATTTGTCACCCGGCACCCGGATCCGTCCTGAAACGCTACCGCCCGGACTGGCGACAAACACCAGGTCCCGGACGTGCTGTGGCTCGACGTAAGCGCGTCGGGCCAGAATCTTGCCAAAGTGCTCGCGAGCAACCCTGGCCCGGGTAAAGACCCCTAGCAACTGGCGACCATCACCGGCCACCATCGCTTCGCGCAGGGCGTCCAGATCAGTCTGGAAAGTATCCAGAGTGCGCAGAACCGCCTCTCGGTTGGCCAGGAAGATGTCATGCCACATCACGGGATCGCTGCCGGCAATCCGAGTGAAATCGCGAAACCCACCTGCCGCATAGCGGAAAATTTCCAGATTTTCATTGCGCTTGGCCAGCGAATCCACCAGTCCGAACGCTAATAGATGAGGTAAATGGCTGGTCGCTGCCAGCACTTCATCGTGACGCTCGACTTCCATGTGTTCCACGTCGGCACCTAGCGCAGACCAAAGACGATCAACCACGGCCAACGCCGCAGGATCGGTCTCGGGCAAAGGCGTGAGAATGACTTTGTGACGCTGGAACAACTGGGCATTCGAGGCTTCCACACCGCTCTGTTCGGACCCGGCAATCGGGTGCCCGGGCACGAAGCCCGCGGGCATTGCGCCGAATGCCGCTTTGGCGGCCCGGACCACATTACCCTTGGCGCTACCCACATCGGTGAGCACTGTATTGCCCAGATCAAACGTCGCCAGCAAGGCCAGCACCCGCTCCATGGCCAGAATCGGTACTGCAAGCTGAATGACATCAGCCCCACGACAAGCAGTGGCCAGATCCTCTTCGCAGCGATCCACAACACCCAGCTCGACGGCCAACTGGCGAGACTGAGAATCCAGATCCACGCCCACCACTTCATGGCAAAGGCCGCTTTCACGAATGCCTTTGGCAAAGGATCCACCGATCAGACCCAGGCCGACCACCACCAGACGCCCGATCATAGGCGCAGCGGGTTTCATTGAGATGACATCAATCACGCGCCAGAACTCTGGCCAATGCTTCGAGGAAACGGGTGTTCTCTTCCAACAAACCAATACTCACACGCAAATGATTGGGCATGCCATAACCGGCGACCGGGCGCACGATGACACCTTCACGCAACAACCCCTGATAGATTGCTGCGCTATCGCGCCCCAGATCGATGGCCAGAAAGTTGCCTCGGGACGCAATCCAGTTCAGGCCCAGAAGGCGCAGACCGCCCTCGATCTGCTCCATGCCGACGTCGTTCAACTGTCGACTTCTGGTCACGTAGTCAACGTCGTCCAACGCCGCACAAGCCGCCGCCAGGGCCAGGCTGTTGACGTTGAAAGGCTGGCGCACGCGGTTTAGCACATCTGCCACCGCTGGCGATGACAAACCATAACCGACGCGCAATGACGCCAGGCCATAGGCCTTGGAGAACGTGCGCGAAACCAGCAAATTCGAATGATCGGCCAAGTAATCCAGGCCATCAGGCAGCTCGCCACCCTGGGTGTACTCGATATAGGCTTCATCGAGGACCACCAGCACATGTTCAGGCACGGCGGCCAGAAAACGACTCAACGCATCCGGACCAAACCAGGTGCCGGTGGGATTGTTCGGGTTGGCGATGAAAACGACCCGGGTATCGGCATCGATAGCCGTCAGCATGGCAGGCAAATCGTGACCCCAGTCTTTGGCGGGCACAACACGAGCCGTTGCCCCGGTGGCCTGTGTCACGATCGGGTAGACCGCAAACGCGAACTCACTGAACACCGCATTCAGACCCGGCGCCAGATACGCCCTGGCAACCAGTTCCAGGATGTCATTGGAGCCGTTGCCCAGCGTCACTTGATCAGCTTGCACACCGCAGCGTTCGGACAGGCGCTTCTTCAGCTCGAACCCATTGCCATCTGGATAACGGGTCAGTTCACCCAGCTCATCGCGAATGGCCTGCAGCGCCTTGGGACTGGCCCCCAGAGGGTTTTCGTTACTCGCAAGCTTAATGATCTTTGCCGGATCAATGCCCAACTCGCGCGCCAGTTCGTCCACAGGCTTGCCCGGGACATATGGCGAAAGTTTTTGCACGCCCGGCAAAGCCAGAGCGAGGAAGTCGCCAGTCATGTGTCGCTTACCTCATATCAAACAATACCTGGCCCGCAGGAGCGGCTTGAGCCGCGAAGACGTGGGCCTGTGCGCTGGGTCTTATCGGCAGCACTCTCGTCTCGCGGCCAAAGCCGCTCCTGCAGGATTCCATGCACAGCTACATCTTTTTCAGAGAACCGCTTTCGGGTACGAACCCAGCACCTTGAGTGCCACTGCTTCCTGGCTGATTTTTTCCAGCACAGCCTTGACCAGCGGATCGCGGTGGTGCCCGACGAAATCGATAAAGAACACGTAGGTCCATTTACCGCTGCGCGACGGACGTGTCTCGATACGGGTCAGATCCAGACCATTCTCATGGAATGGCACCAGCAGCTCATGCAGCGCGCCGGGTTTGTTGCTCATGGACACGATAATCGAGGTCTTGTCGTCGCCCGTCGGCGGGACTTCCTGATTGCCAATGATCAGGAACCGGGTGGAGTTGTCCGGGCGGTCTTCGATTTTTTCCGCGATGCGCGTCAGGCCATAAAGATTGGCGCTCATCTCCCCGGCAATCGCTGCCGAGTTCCACTCACCCTTGACCCGCTTGGCGGCTTCGGCGTTGCTGGCAACGGCGACGCGCTCGACATTCGGGTAATGGGCGTCCAGCCACTTGCGGCATTGAGCCAGAGACTGGGCGTGGGAATAAATGCGGCTGATGCTGTCGGTCTTGGTGTTTTCGCCAATCAGCAAGTGATGGTGAATACGCAGCTCGACTTCGCCACAGATCACCATGTCGTGTTCGAGGAAGCTGTCCAGGGTGTGGTTGACCGCGCCTTCGGTGGAGTTTTCCACTGGCACGACGCCGAAATTCACGGCGCCAGCGGCGACTTCGCGGAACACTTCATCGATCGCGGCCATGGGCAGGCTGATCACCGCGTTGCCGAAGTGCTTGATGGCGGCGGCTTGGGTAAAGGTACCTTCCGGCCCCAGGTACGCCACTTTCAGCGGTTGCTCCAACGCGAGGCAGGAAGACATGATTTCGCGAAACAGCCGCGCCATCTCTTCGTTGCTCAGAGGGCCGCGATTGCGCTCCATGACCCGCTTGAGCACTTGGGCTTCACGCTCTGGGCGGTAGAACACCGGCACTTCGCCCTCAGCCAGGGTCGACATTTTTACCCGCGCCACTTCCTGCGCGCAGCGTGCCCGCTCGCTGATCAATTCCAGGACTTTTTCATCCAGGCTGTCGATGCGAACGCGCAGCGCTTTGAGTTCTTGCTCGGACATTAGCCGTGTTCCTTCTCGAACTCTGCCATGTACGCCACCAGCGCGTGGACCGCGTTGATGTCGACGGCATTATAAATAGAGGCACGCATGCCACCGACCGAACGGTGACCTTTGAGGTTGAGCAGGCCACGAGCGTCGGCACCAGCCAGAAACGGCTTGTCCAGACGATCATCAGCCAGACGGAACGGTACGTTCATCCAGGAACGGTCAGTCTTGTTGATCGGGTTGCTGTACAGGCCGCTGGCGTCAATGAAGTCATACAGCGTGCGCTTTTTCACTTCATTGAGTTTGCCGATGGCTTCTACGCCGCCCTGCTCTTTCAGCCATTCGAACACCAGACCTGACAGATACCAGGCCAGGGTCGGCGGCGTGTTGTACATCGAGCCGTTATCCGCCGCGACCTTGTAGTTGAGCATGGTCGGGCACAGCGAGCGCGCGCGACCCAGCAGGTCTTCGCGAATGATCGCTACCACCAGGCCGCTCGGGCCGATGTTCTTCTGGGCACCGGCGTAGATCATGCCGAAGCGCGAGACATCCACCGGGCGCGACAGGATGTCCGAAGACATGTCAGCCACCAACGGCACATCACCGGTTTGAGGAATCCAGTCGAATTCCAGACCGCCGATAGTTTCGTTGGGTGCGTAATGAACGTACGCAGCATCCTGGGTCAGCTTCCACTCATTCTGGCCAGGGATGGCGAAATAATCGTAGGGCTTGGCGCTGGCAGCCACATTGACGTGACCGTAACGCGACGCTTCTTCAATCGCCTTCTGCGACCAGATACCGGTGTCGATATAGTCGGCAGTGCCGTTTTCAGGCAGCAGGTTCAAGGGAATCTGGGCGAACTGCTGGCTGGCACCACCTTGCAGGAACAGCACCTTGTAGTTCGAGGGGATGCTCAGCAGGTCACGCAGATCCTGCTCCGCCTTGTTGGCGATGGAGGTGAACTCATCACTGCGATGGCTCATTTCCATGACAGACAGGCCCTTGCCATGCCAGTCCAGCAGTTCTGCCTGTGCACGCAGCAGAACAGCTTCAGGAAGCGCAGCAGGACCTGCGCAGAAGTTAAAGGCTCGCTTGCTCATATCCACTCTCACTACGCTCTGATGTTCTCAGGCTTGGGCCATCTGGAGTACCAAGCGCCGAAGGCTGCGACGCGGTGGGAACCGTTCGCAGCCTTCGGCGACTTCTTTCAATCACTGCAGGATTATCTGAAGCATACCTGACCCCTGTGGGAGCGAGCTTGCTCGCGAAGGGGCAGGTACATCCGCCGAATATGCATCGCCTGATGCATCGCCTTCGCAAGCAAGCTTGCTCCCACGGGGGCCATGTGTTGCCCCAATGTTGCCAAGGTCAGTCCTGCGACTCTTCTTCATCCGAAGCAGCATCGGCTTGCAGCTCGTCAGTGGCGGCATCTTCGTCAACGATGGCCGAAACCTCGCCTTCGAGCACTTCACCGTCTTCGCCCAACAGCTCTTCGCCTTCAACTTCCGAAGGCTCCTGCACACGCTCCAGGCCGACCAGTTTTTCGTCGCTGGCCAGTTTGATCAGGGTCACGCCCTGAGTGTTACGGCCCAGACTCGATACTTCGTCGACACGGGTACGCACCAGAGTGCCCTGATCGGAAATCAGCATGATTTCCTCGCCGTCGAGCACCTGAACCGCGCCGACCAGACGGCCGTTGCGGTCGTTGCTGACCATGGCGATGACGCCCTGACCGCCACGCTTGTACTCGGGGAACTCGGAAATCGCGGTGCGCTTGCCATAGCCGCGCTCGGAAGCGGTAAGGATCTGGCTGCCTTCTTCCGGAATCAGCATGGAAATCAGCTTCTGCCCTTCCGGCAGACGCATGCCGCGAACACCGCGAGCGGTACGGCCCATGGCGCGAACGTCGGATTCCTTGAAGCGCGTGACCTTGCCGCCGTCGGAGAACAGCATGATTTCCTGCTCGCCATCGGTGATGGCTGCGGAAATCAGAATGTCGCCTTCGTCCAGCTCAAGGGCGATCAGACCCACGCTACGTTGGCGGCTGAAGGCCACCAGCGGGGTTTTCTTGACGGTACCGTTGGCGGTGGACATGAAGATGAACGGCGCCTTCTTCTTGTCTGCAGCCTTGATACGCGCCTTGCGCTCTTCTTCGGTTTCATTGGTGTTCTCGTCATCGATTTCCCCTTCGATGACATCGCCTTCTTCCTCGTCAGCCCGCTTGCGCATGGCTTCCAGGTCCACCGGCAACATGGTGGTGATGTATTCGCCTTCGCTCAACGGCAACAGGTTGACCAGCGGACGGCCACGGGCAGCGCGGGACGCTTCCGGGATTTCGTACGTTTTGAGCCAGTAAACCTTGCCCTTGCTGGAGAACATCAACAGCGTGGTGTGGCTGTTGGCAACCAGCAGGTGAGCAATGTAGTCCTCATCCTTGACGCCGGTGGCCGACTTGCCTTTACCGCCGCGACGCTGCGCCTGATAGACCGCCAGTGGCTGAGTCTTGGCGTAGCCGCCGTGTGAAATCGTGACTACGCGCTCTTCTTCGGTGATCAAGTCACCCAGCGTCAGGTCCAGACGCGCATCGAGAATCTCGGTGCGGCGCTTGTCGCCGTATTCAACGCGGATCAGCTCCAGCTCTTCGCGGATCACTTCCATCAGGCGCGTGGCGCTGTTGAGGATGCGCAGCAGTTCGCCGATCTGGGACAGGATTTCCTGATACTCGGTGAGCAGTTTTTCGTGCTCAAGGCCGGTCAGGCGGTGCAGACGCAGTTCGAGAATCGCCTGCGCCTGTTCAGGCGACAGGAAATACTTGCCTTCACGCAGACCGTATTGCGGATCAAGGTTGTCCGGACGGCAGGAATCGGCACCGGCGCGCTCGACCATTTCCACCACGGCACTGGATTCCCATGGCGTAGCGATCAGCGCGACTTTGGCTTCGGCAGGTGTTGGCGAGGCTTTGATCAGCGCAATTACCGGGTCGATGTTCGACAGGGCAACGGCCTGGCCTTCAAGCAAATGACCGCGTTCACGGGCTTTGCGCAGTTCGAAAACGGTACGACGGGTGACCACTTCACGGCGGTGACGAACGAACGCTTCGAGCAGATCCTTGAGGTTGAGGATGCGCGGGCGACCGTCGATCAGGGCAACGATGTTGATGCCGAAAACCGCTTGCAGCTGGGTCTGGGCGTAAAGATTGTTGAGGATCACCTCAGGCACTTCACCACGACGCAGCTCGATCACGACGCGCATGCCGTCTTTGTCAGACTCGTCACGCAGCTCGGTGATGCCTTCGAGTTTTTTCTCTTTGACCAGCTCGGCGATCTTCTCGATCAGACGCGCCTTGTTCAGTTGGTACGGCAGCTCGGTGATTACGATCTGCTGACGACCACCGACCTTGTCGATGTCTTCGACGATCGAGCGCGCGCGCATGTAAATACGCCCGCGACCGGTGCGGTAGGCTTCAACGATACCGGCGCGGCCGTTGATGATCGCCGCCGTCGGGAAGTCAGGGCCAGGGATGAACTGCATCAGTTCATCAATGCTGATTTCCGGGTTGTCGATCAGCGCCAGGCAACCGTCGATCACTTCACCGAGGTTGTGCGGCGGAATGTTGGTCGCCATGCCCACGGCGATACCGCTGGAGCCGTTGACCAGCAGGTTGGGAATACGGGTCGGCATGACCGCAGGAATCATCTCGGTGCCGTCGTAGTTCGGCACCCAGTCCACGGTTTCCTTGTGCAGGTCGGCCAGCAGCTCGTGAGCCAGCTTGGTCATGCGCACTTCGGTGTATCGCATGGCCGCAGCGTTGTCGCCATCGACCGAACCGAAGTTGCCCTGGCCATCAACCAGCAGATAACGCAGCGAGAACGGCTGCGCCATACGAACGATGGTGTCATAAACGGCAGTGTCGCCGTGGGGGTGATACTTACCGATAACGTCACCGACCACACGGGCGGATTTCTTGTACGGCTTGTTCCAGTCGTTACCCAGTTCGCTCATCGCGAACAGTACACGCCGGTGCACGGGCTTCAAGCCATCGCGTGCATCGGGCAGTGCCCGCCCGACGATTACGCTCATTGCGTAGTCGAGGTAGGACTGCTTCAGCTCGTCTTCGATATTGACCGGGAGGATTTCTTTGGCCAGTTCGCCCATGAGAAGCTCGATTCCTTTTTCTGGTGAAACCTCGTGCATCCATCCGGGATGAACGAAGCTCGCCGCCAGTGGCACATTTGCCTTCTGGCGACTTACGACAAATCAACGAGTTATGCTCTGGATCTGCGCAGTAGGGACGGCTACGGATAGCCTCCCTGGAAACCGCCGGATGTTACCACAATCGCCGCCACGCACCTATCCTTTGAAAGCCCTGAAAGTGAGCCTGATCAACACAAGACGCCTGAGAAACGCTTACAGGCCCGCTTAGCGCCTGCAACACTGGCGGACCGGTTCACAGGCAATCGGATCAGTGCAGACGTTTGCGACACATCAATTGGGCCATTTTCGCGGTATCGGGACGCTCGACGATGCCTTTTTCGGTCACGATCACGTCAATAAGGTCTGCCGGGGTCACGTCGAATACCGGGTTGACGGCCTCGACATCTGCACCTACCCGCTGACCGCCTACTTCAAGCAGCTCAAGCGGATCGCGCTCCTCGAGGACGATGTCGTCGCCACTGGCGGTGTCCATGTCGAGGGTCGAGCTGGGGGCGACTACCATGAACCGCACGCCGTGGTGCATGGCGGCGACTGCCAGGTGATAAGTACCGATCTTGCTCGCCACATCGCCATTGGCTGCAATGCGGTCCGCCCCGACGATCACCCAGGTAATGCCTTTGGTGCGCATCAGGTGCGCAGCTGCCGAGTCGGCGTTGATGGTCACCGGGATGCCGTCGCTCGCCAGTTCCCAAGCCGTCAGCCGCGAGCCCTGCAGCCAGGGACGGGTTTCACCGGCGTAGACGCGCTCGATCATGCCTTCGAGGAAAGCGCCACGGATCACCCCCAGCGCCGTGCCGAAGCCACCGGTGGCCAGCGCGCCTGCATTGCAATGAGTCAGCACAGCCTGCAGGTTGCCCTGGTGGCGGCGAATCAGATCAGTGCCCAGTTGCGCCATGGTCAAGTTGGCTTCGCGATCACTGAGGTGGATTTCCACCGCCTCGGCCTCCAGCGCCGCCAGGGGCTGATCGGTGTGTCGGGCGCGGCGCAGACGCAGACGCATGCGGTTCAGGGCCCAGACCAGGTTGACGGCGGTCGGGCGAGAGTCGGCCAGAAGCTGGAAATCCTGTTCCAGCGCCGCGACCCAGTCACCACCGGCAGCGATCCGCGCCCGCGCTGCCAAGACCACGCCATAGGCGGCGCTGATGCCGATGGCCGGGGCGCCGCGCACGACCATGCTGCGAATTGCATCGGCCACATCGGCGACCTGGGTATAAACAAGCCAGGTCTGGGTGAATGGCAATACACGCTGATCCAGCAGATACAGAGCGTCGTCTCGCCAATCGATGGCCTTCACCGTCTCTGCCGCCATCAATTGATTGCGCATAGCACACTCCATACTCAAAAAACCCATGCCAGCCCCAAAAGCGGCCGATTATAGCGAGCCGCCCGTGAAGACGCTCGGGTATACTTCGCCGTCCCCGTAATAAGCCCGGAAGCCCCGCCATGCCGAACGCCGCCGCCCCGCTCGACCTGTTGCTCCTGCCTGGCTGGCTGGTGCCGGTCGAACCTGCCGGTGTGGTGTTCAAAGACTACGGCCTGGGCATCCGCGATGGCTGCATCGTCTACATCGGCCCCCGCGCCGAGGCCCTCAGGCAAACTGCCCTGCAAACCCTTGAGCTGCCCGAAACCCTGCTTGCTCCCGGCCTGATCAACGCCCACGGGCACGCGGCGATGACCCTGTTTCGCGGCCTGGCCGACGATCTGCCGCTGATGACCTGGCTGCAGGAACACATCTGGCCGGCCGAGAGCCAGTGGGTCGATGAGGCCTTTGTGCGCGACGGTACCGACCTGGCCATCGCCGAACAGCTCAAAGGTGGCATTACCTGTTTCGCGGACATGTATTTCTTCCCCAAGGTGGCGGCTGACCGGGTGCATGTCAGCGGGATGCGCGCGCAGATCACCGTGCCGATCCTGGATTTCGCCGTTCCTGGAGCACGCACAACCGACGAAGCCCTGCACACAGGTGTCCAGCTGTTCAACGACCTGATCCATCATCCGCGTATCAAGGTGGCGTTCGGGCCCCACGCGCCGTACACCGTGTGCGATGACAATCTGGAGAAAATCCGGGTGATCGCGGATGAGCTGGACGCGAATATCCAGATGCACGTCCACGAGACGGCTTTTGAAGTCGAACAGGCTGTCGAGCACCACCAGGAACGCCCACTGGCGCGTCTGAACCGCCTCGGCATGCTCGGCCCGCGCTTTCAGGCCGTGCACATGACGCAAATCAGCGATGACGACATGGCACTGCTGGTGGAAAGCAATTCCAGCGTGATTCATTGCCCCGAATCCAATCTGAAACTGGCCAGCGGCTTCTGCCCGGTCGAACGACTGTGGCAGGCTGGCGTCAATGTAGCGATAGGCACTGACGGCGCGGCCAGCAACAACGATCTGGACCTGCTGGGCGAAACCCGCACCGCGGCCCTGCTGGCCAAGGCGGTCGCCGGTTCGGCAGCAGCGCTTGACGCTCACCGGGCGCTGCGCATGGCGACCCTCAACGGCGCTCGGGCGCTGGGCATTCAGGAGGTGGTCGGGTCGCTGGAAATCGGCAAGGCCGCCGATATCGTTGCCTTTGATCTGTCGGGGCTGGCGCGCCAGCCGATTTATGACCCGGTATCGCAGCTTATCTATGCCACCGGCCGCGACTGCGTCAGCCACGTGTGGGTCGCGGGCAAGCACTTGCTCGACAATCGCCGCCTGACGCGCATGGACGAACAGGCCCTGTGCGAAACCGCCAAAGCCTGGGGCAAGCGGATTTCAGGGCACACCGATCAAGACCGGGGCGGCTGGGTTCAGCCGACCCGTTGAAAAGTATTTCAAGTTCAAGAGGACATCCCATGAGCAACGTCGATCATTCCGAAATCGCCAAATTCGAGGCCCTGGCCCATCGTTGGTGGGACCGCGAAAGCGAATTCAAGCCGCTGCACGATATCAATCCGTTGCGCGTCAACTGGATCGACGAGCGCGTCAATCTGGCGGGCAAGAAGGTGCTCGACGTCGGCTGCGGCGGCGGCATTCTCAGTGAAGCCATGGCTTTGCGCGGCGCCAGCGTGACCGGCATCGACATGGGTGAAGCGCCGCTGGCGGTTGCCCGCCTGCACCAGCTGGAGTCCGGCGTGGAGGTTGAATACCGGCAGATCACTGCCGAGGACCTGGCAGCAGAAATGCCCGAGCAGTTCGATGTGGTGACCTGCCTGGAAATGCTTGAGCACGTGCCTGATCCATCCTCGGTGATCCGCGCCTGCTACCGCATGGTCAAGCCGGGTGGCCAGGTGTTTTTCTCCACCATCAACCGCAACCCGAAGGCTTACCTGTTCGCCATCGTGGGCGCCGAGTACATCATGGGCCTGCTGCCACGCGGCACCCACGACTTCAAGAAATTCATCCGCCCTTCCGAGCTGGGCGCCTGGAGCCGTGCGGCGGGCCTGTCGGTACAGGACATCATCGGCCTGACGTACAACCCGCTGACCAAGCATTACAAGCTGGCCTCGGATGTCGACGTCAATTACATGATCCAGACCCTGCGGGAGGCCTGAGCCATGCGCTTGAGAGCGGTTCTATTCGATATGGACGGCACATTGCTCGACACCGCACCGGACTTCATCGCGATCTGTCAGGCCATGCTCGCCGAGCGCGGTTTCCCGGCGGTTGCCGACAAGCTGATCCGCGATGAAATTTCCGGCGGCGCCAAGGCCATGGTTGCCGCAACCTTTGCCATGTCGCCCACCGCTGAAGGCTTTGAAGCCCTGCGCCTGGAGTTTCTGGAGCGCTACCAGCAGGACTGCGCGGTGCACAGCAAGCTGTTTGACGGCATGGCCGAGCTGCTGGCCGATATTGAAAAAGCCAACCTGATCTGGGGTGTGGTGACCAACAAGCCGGTGCGCTTCGCCCAGCCGATCATGGAGCAATTGGGCCTTGCCGAGCGTTCGGCACTGCTGATCTGCCCCGATCACGTGACCCATAGCAAACCCGACCCGGAGCCGCTGATTCTGGCGTGCAAGATGCTTGATCTGGATCCGGCCAGCGTGCTGTTTGTAGGGGATGATCTGCGCGATATCGAGTCCGGTCGCGACGCTGGTACCAAGACCGCAGCCGTGCGCTACGGTTACATCCACCCCAACGACAACCCGGATCACTGGGGCGCCGACGTGGTGGTGGATCATCCACTGGAACTGCGCAAGGTGCTTGATAGCGCGCTGTGCAGCTGCTGAGCTGATGACTGTGGGAGCGGTGCTTGCCCGCGAATAACGATAACGCGATCTGTCAGAATCACCGAGTCGGCCGGTTCGCGGGCAAGTCGGAATGCCGCCCACTCGCTCCAACGGATCATTAGCGAATTATCAAAAGAGGTAACCCATGTTCGACTACTCCCCTCGCCCCGATCTGCTCACTGGCCGGGTGATTCTTGTTACTGGCGCGGGTCGCGGTATTGGTGCTGCGGCGGCGAAGACTTACGCTGCCCATGGCGCGACGGTGCTGCTGCTGGGCAAGACCGAGGCCAACCTGACGGAGGTCTACGACGAGATCCAAGCCGCTGGCCATCCGCAGCCGGTGGTCATTCCTTTCAACCTCGAAACCGCGCTGCCCCATCAGTACGACGAACTGGCAGCGATGATCGAAAGCGAATTCGGTCACCTCGACGGCCTGCTGCACAACGCTTCGATCATTGGCCCGCGTACGCCGCTGGAGCAGCTGTCCGGGGAAAACTTCATGCGGGTCATGCACATCAACGTCAATGCGATGTTCATGCTGACCACCACCCTGCTGCCGCTGCTCAAACTGTCGAAAGATGCCTCTGTGGTCTTCACGTCCAGCAGCGTCGGTCGCAAGGGACGTGCTTATTGGGGCGCTTATGGCGTGTCGAAATTCGCCACCGAAGGACTGATGCAAACCCTCGCCGACGAGCTCGATACCGTTGCACCGGTGCGCTCCAACAGCATCAACCCTGGCGGGACCCGCACCAGCATGCGCGCCCAGGCCTACCCGGCGGAAAACCCGCTGAACAACCCGACCCCCGAAGAGATCATGCCGGTGTATCTGTATCTCATGGGCCCTGACAGCCAGGACGTCAACGGCCAGGCACTCAACGCCCAATAAGTCGACCAGGAAACTGCATTGAGTATTATCAATGCAGTTTATTTTCCTCAATCAGACAGCGGTGACTGAGGTACCGGCATTGAGTTCCAACTGGTTATGAGAAGGATCTTTTTATAATTAAATGAACTGGATCCACAAATCCCTGCTCTAACTCAGCCAATCCAACTATATGTGCTGAGGAGTGAGACCATGATTTCTCCTACCCAGACTAATGCTATTGACTTTGATGCTGCAAAGTTGAGAAGGCTGGGCTTTGGTGTTCGGCAGAATCAGAACACGCCGGAGCCGCCCATTGATCTTGAACAGCTGACGCAACAGCTTGGCCAGCAGCTGCAGACCAGTCTGGAAGCAGAGAAAATCCTCGGAATCTTTTTCCAGGGCGTTCAGCGTCTGTTGTCGATCAAATCGTTGACCTACGATCACCGTGACAGCGACCTGCGCCTGCAATTGGGTACCCGCGGCAGCCATCGAGTGCAATACAGCCTGAGCAACGATGGCGAACACCTGGGCACTCTGCTATTTCAGCTGGATGAAGAGCTGACCGAGCAAGAGCTGGTCACCATGGAATCGCTGCTGGCCTGCCTGTTGTTTCCCATGCGCAATGCCCTGCTCTATCGCGCCGCGACGCAAAGCGCGCTGAGAGACCCTTTGACGGGCACAGGTAATCGAATTGCCATGGATCAGACACTGCTTCGCGAGATTGAAGTCGCGCGCCGCCACACCCAGCCGCTGTCTTTGTTGATGCTGGACATCGACCACTTCAAGAAGGTCAACGATACCTACGGCCATTCTTCGGGCGACGAAGTGCTGAGGTCCATTGCCAAGACCATCAAGGGTCAGTTGCGCAATATCGACCGCGTGTTTCGCTATGGCGGGGAAGAATTTCTGGTTCTGCTGTCGAACACCGACCGCGAAGCGGCCGGTCTGATCGGCGAGCGGTTGCGCCAAAGCGCCCATGAGCTGGCCTATCCGCTGCTGGATCACAGCCTGGAGCTGACCATCAGCCTGGGTTGCTCCACCCTGCTGCCGGCGGAGTCCGCCGACAGCCTGTTGCGCCGCGCCGACAACGCGCTCTATGTCGCCAAGCGCGAGGGCCGCAACCGGCTCGCGATGGCGAGCTAGCGGTTCAATTCTCCAGTTCCGCTACTCGGGCACGCGGCGCCTTGGCCTTGTCCAGCTGCAGGCAGTGTTCGAGAAACAGGTACATGTAGTCATAACTTTTGGTCACCGCCTGGCGCAGCTCGGTTTGCAGCTGCTGACTGGGGTTGTTGCCCGCCAGGGTGCAGATAATCTCCAGCGCCTCCCAGGGGTGAGAATCATCGTACTGGGCGTGCATCTTCAGCCACTTCATGGCGCGCTTGCGCGACTCCTCGGGAAAAGCTTCGGCATAGTCGCCGCTGGAACAGACCACGGCAGACCATTCACCCGTGGCACCTTCAATGGCGTAGTTGGTCGCCGCAATCCCGACGATCAGTGAATCGGACGCACTGGTGTGCCAGCACCAATGGCTCAGTGCGTGCAACTCTGGGGAAACGTGCTGCGCCTTGAGATCGTCCAGCGTGACCCCGTGGGCATCACTCCAGTTGACCCAATAATCGGCATGGTTGAGTTCGACGCGGATATTGCGCATCAACCAGCGGCGCGCCATGTCTTCGCCGGGGTGCCGGGCGAAGCGGGTCTTGGCCAGGTTGTTGGCCATGTAAATGGCGAACTGCTCGACCACGGGCCAGCCGCCGATCAGGTACTGACGCATGACTCGGGGGCTCAGGCGGGCGTCGCGCATGCGCACATACAGCTCATGCTCGACCACGCGGGCCTTGGCGTAACTGCAATCATTGATCAACTGTTGTGCCCAGGCCGGGTAACTGCTGGCTTCCATGAGCGGACCGGTCCTGCTGAAAGTATCGATCACTGTGTAGCTCCTTCGGTTGTAGTGACTGGCTTAGCGAAATGTTCCTGGCGTACTGAACAGTAGTGGTGCGACCCGCGCAGGCCGTGGATGCAGGCTAGCGCAGGTAAAAGGTTGCGGACGTTCGATCAGGTAACCCTGGGCGTAATCGACGCCGATTTCCCGCAGGGCCAGTTCGATTTGCGGGGTCTCGACAAACTCCGCAATCGTGCGCTTACCCATGACATGCCCGATGTGATTAATGACCTCCACCATAGCCCGGTTGATCGGGTTGTCGAGCATGTCTTTGACGAAACCGCCGTCGATCTTCAAGTAATCCACGGGCAGATGTTTGAGGTAGGCGAACGACGACATGCCAGCACAGAAGTCGTCCAGCGAAAACTGGCAACCCAGCGCCTTCAACTCGTTGATGAAGCGAATGGCGCTGCCCAGATTGCTGATCGCGCTGGTTTCAGTGATTTCAAAACAGATCAGCGACGGCGCAATATCGAAGGCCTTGAACTGCTGCTTGATGTAATCGAGAAACGCCTCGTCACCGATGCTCGACCCCGACAGATTGATTGCACAGACCGCCATCGGCCCAGCGTGTCGGGCTTCTTTCAGGCAGCGGGCAACCACACTGAATACATTCCTCACCACCCAGCGATCAATCGAGGTCATCAGGCCATAGCGCTCTGCGGCGGGGATGAAGCTGTCCGGCAGGATGATCTGCCCGCTTTCGTCGTGCAGGCGCAGCAGGATCTCGATGTGGCCTTTATCGTGCTCACCCCGGATGCCGATGGGGGCGATCTGCTGGGCGTAGAGGCAGAACCGATTCTCGTCGAGCGCGACATGCAGACGCTGAATCCAGGCCATCTCGCCGAAGCGCACCGACACTTCCGAATCATCGGCGTGATAGACCTGCACACGATTGCGGCCTTTTTCCTTGGCCATGTAGCAGGCCATGTCTGCCGAACGCAGGGATGCCTCCAGCGTGGTCGGTGCCTGGGAGATGTGCACCAGCCCGACGCTCACCGTACTGACAAAAGGCCTGCCCTTCCAGACGAAGTTCAGGCTCTGCACGGTCTGACGCAAGGTGTTGGCGATGCTCTCGGCCACCTCGGGCGGGCAGTTCAGCAGCAACACGCCAAACTCGTCTCCGCCCAGGCGCGCAAGGGTGTCGCCTTCACGCAGCCCCTGTTGCAGCACGGTACAGATGTGCCGCAGCAGCTCGTCGCCCGCCGCGTGCCCGCTGGTGTCATTGACCAGCTTGAACTGGTCCAGATCCAGGTACATCAACGAATGTTGGCGCGGCTGTCGGGCCACATCCTGCAGGGCCAGTTCCAGGCGATGTTCGAATTCGCGCCGGTTGGCCAGGCCGGTCAAGGCATCATGGGTCGCCTGCCAGGACAGATTGGCGATGTATTGCCGTTCCTGAGTCATGTCGTGCAGCACCAGCACCGTGCCGCTGACTTTGCCGTCAGTGAAGATCGGCGATCCCACCAGTGCCACTGAAACTGTGCTGCCATCCAGACGCTGGATGAGCTTGGAATGCTCGCTGCTGCCGCTGAGCTTGCCGCCCAGAATATGCTCGATCAGCGTCGAGCTGTCTTTCTGGTCGTTTTCGTCCAGCAGATTGAACAACGCAGCCAGGGGCAGACCGCTGGCCTGATTGTTTTTCCAGTGGGTCAGATTTTCCGCCGCCGGGTTCATGTAAACGATCGAACCCTCGACATCAGTGGTGATAACGCCGTCACCTATGGACTCGAGGGTTACCTGCGCACGCTCCTTCTCGACCTGCAGTGCATCCGCAAACGCGTGCCGTTGCGCCAGCAATTTATGGGTGCGCAGCAACGCCAGCAGGATGAGCACTACGGCGGTCGCCAGATTGACCACCAGCAACAGACGCCAGATGCCTCTGGAGCCGTCGCCTAACGCATCGCTGAAGGCTCTGGCTGCCGGCGTCACACTTCTGTTGAGGGCTGTGATCTGCTCGCGCCAACCGGTCATCTCGGCGTCGCTCGCCTGGCCGGACGAAATACCGGCGTGCATTTTCCGGGCAACCTCATCGAGTTGCAGAAGAAACTCATCCCCGACAATCCACTGATCGATGGCTTGCTTCATGTAGTCGAATTCGCGGAAATTCAGATACAGCCAGATGATGCTCGCCACATCATCAGGATGGTTGCCGCCCTGCAGAATCCCCTGGCGAGCCAGCGCCCGATCCGGCTCAGGCTGATCCAGCGCCATTCGCAGGATATGCCCTCCCTTGGGAATGGCGATGGCCTGTTCGTAGCGGCGGTAATCAAGTTCGTTGCGATCATGGGCGTACAGGTTGAGGGAGTAAATGGCGTCCTTCTGGCCTTTGGACCATAGACTTTCACCGGCGACATAGCTGCGCACGGCCGACAACATGTAGAGGCTGACGCAACCCAGCAGCGCCTGAAACAGCGCAACCGCGATAAAAGGCCACACAATGCCCAATAACCGGGGCTTTCCGAGGATCCGCTTTTGCTTCATGGGTTCCCTTTCATAAGCAATACCAGAGGCTCAAAATGCCATCCACTGAACAACCATCCAGACCAAAGACTAGGCCAAATCCCTACAGGCAAGCGTGCATGTGTCTCAATATTGAGCGCGCTACCGCCCCACATCACAATAGATACGGATATTCACGACGTTGAAAAGAAACAACCGTGTTAAACAGCTGAAACACCACTGCTGACAAATTGACACTATTACCAAGAAAGACGTTAAAGACTCGGTTGGCAAGGTAGCCCGGAAATTAAATGTGCTGCAAGTGCCCGTAAAGTTTTGCGTATAGACCGCCATCAGCGATCAATTGCTTGTGATCACCCTGCTCGGCGATTTTCCCGCCATCAAATACCAGGACTCGGTCGGCCTGCTTCACGGCCGACAAGCGGTGGGCGATGATCAAAGTGGTACGCCCCTCAAGAAACCGGGCCAGCGCCTGATGCAGGCTGTATTCGGTCGCCGCGTCCAGGGCCGAGGTGGCTTCGTCGAGAATCACCACACGCGGATCTGCCAGCACCATCCGGGCAATCGCCAGACGCTGGCGCTGACCGCCCGACAGGCGCACTCCAGAACGGCCGACAATGCTGTCCAGTCCTTGCGGCAAGGCCCGAACCGTGGGTTCAAGCTGGGCGATTTCCAGCGCCCGCCAACAGGCCTCATCACTGCGCTCGCGCCCCATGGTCAGGTTGGCGCGCACGCTGTCGTTGAACAGCGCCGGATGCTGCAGGACCACCGCGACGTTTTCCCGAATGGTTTCCAGGCCAATGTCCTGCTGGCTGGCACCGCCGAAATGAATCGTCCCGGACTGTGCGCTGTACAGGCCGAGCAGCAACTGGATCAGGGTACTTTTGCCGCCACCGCTGGCCCCGACAATCGCGACCTTTTCTCCAGGCGCGATACTCAGGTTCATCTGGTCAAGAATGTTGTCATCGCCATAGCCGAAGGTCAGGCCACGAACGTCGATACCCACGGTTTTCTGCCCGGCAAACGGGTCAACCCCGCCGCGATACTGCGGCTCGTCGGCCCGCGACAGCAGCTCGTTGATGCGGGTCAAAGCGCCCCCGGCGGCGTAATAGGCATATTGCAGGTTCAGCAACTGCTCCACCGGCCCGATCATGAACCACAGGTAACTGAACACCGCCAGCATCTGGCCAATCGACAGATCCGAGAACAACACCGTGAGCATGGCGGCAGCACGAAATACATCAATGCCGAACTGGAACAGCAACCCGCTGGCGCGGTTCGAGGCGTCACTTTTCCACTGCGAAGCAACCGCATAATCGCGCACTTCCCGGGCACGCACGCCCAGGCGGCCGAGGAAATAACCCTGGCGATTACCCGCCCGGACTTCCTGAATCGAATCCAGGGTTTCGGTCAACGCCTGGGTGAAACGCGAGGTGCTGTCGTTTTCCTGTTTCTTCAGGTGCTTGACCCGCTTGCCCATCTGCACCGTGGCGTAAATCACCAGCGGATTGAACAGCAGAATCAGTAACGCCAGCTTCCAGTGCATCCACATCAAGATCGAAGCGGTGCCGGTCAAGGTGAGCATCGCCACCAGAAAACGACTGAGGGTGTCGCCGATGAACTTGTCCAGGGTGTCCAGATCGGTGACCAGATGGGTGGTCACGGTACCGCCACCGAGGCTTTCGTACTCCCCCAGGGAGATGCGCTTGAGGCGCTCGATCAAGCGAATGCGCACCCGGTAGACGACATCTTTGGACAGCCGGGCAAACAGCTTGGCCTGGATGACGTTGAAGACCAGTGCACCGACGCGCAGGGTGAACGTCAGCAACAGCATCAGGCCGATGTAACCGGCGGGTTTTTGCAGACCGTCCGGCAACAGGTGATTCATGAACGTGAGCGCGGCATCGCCATGTCCGAGCAGCACTTCATCGACCAGCAATGGCAGCAGCAGCGGAATCGGCACAGTGCAGAGCGTCGCCAGAACGGCCACGCCATTGGCGATCCACAGGGCCTTTTTATGACGTGACGCCAGACGCCGGATTTCCGCCCAGCTCAGCCGATCAAACACCGCACTTTGCCCGACGGACGTGTCACCGATGTCGTGAGAGGGCTCACGCACCGGCGTTACGCTCCAGCCAGCGACCCAGCAAGGGTGCCAACGCATCCAGAGACTGATAACCGTTGGTCAGCAATGCCAATTGACCATCGCGCTCAGCCAGCAAGGTCGGGAAACCGGCGATGCCCAAGTCCTGCACCCAGGCAAAGTCCGCCTGAGTCGCGGCCACCTGCTCGGCGCTGTCAAACGCCTCGGCAAATTCGATACGCGGCAGGCCCGCCTGCTCGGCCAGTTCGGTCAGCACCGAGGCCTTGGTGACGTCACGCCCCTGGACGTAGAACGCCTGCTGAATCAGCCGCACCAGCCTCCAGGAAAACTCGGGATCGAGCTGCTGTGCGGCCACAATCGCCCGACACGCAGGCTCGGTGTCGTAGACAAAACCATCCGGCAAGGCCCCGTCAAACTGGAACGTCTGGCCTGTGGTTTCAGCCACGGCCTGCCAATGCTCCAGAATGTACCGGCGAGTGGAAGGGTCCAGCGCCGCACCGCTGCCCGTGCGCAGGCCGCCCATCACCAGATGCAGCGACACGCCACTGGCCTGTGCCTGCTCGACCAGCGCCTGCGCCACATCGGCAAAGCCCCAGCACCAGGAACACATCGGGTCCATCACATAGAGCAGGCGCGCGGACATGGGTCAGGCCTCGTCTGGCTGGTGGGTTTGCACGGTGTTTTCCAAGCGATCTTCCAACCGATAGTTGCGACCAATCGGGTGCGGCTGGTTACGCGCCTTGGCGAGGTCGATCTGCTTTTGCCGATCAATCGCGCTGCGGCGAGTCTTCTCGCTCAGGCTGTCCCAGCAATGCGGGCAGCTGACGCCTGGGGTGTAATGTTCGCTGGCGCGGTCTTCGGCGCTGATCGGCGTGCGGCACGCATGGCATTGATCGTAGTCGCCCTCGGTCAGGTCGTGACGCACCGTGACCCGGTTATCGAACACAAAACAATCGCCGCGCCACAGGCTTTCGTCCTGGGGCACTTCTTCCAGGTACTTGAGAATCCCGCCCTTTAGGTGGAAAACCTCGCCGTAGCCTTCGCTCAACATGAAGCTGGAGGCTTTTTCGCAGCGGATTCCGCCAGTGCAGAACATGGCGACTTTCTTGTGTACGTCGGGGTTGAAGTTGGCTTTGACGTATTCCGGAAACTCACGAAACGCCGTGGTCTTGGGATCGATGGCGCCTTCAAAGGTGCCAATCGAGACCTCGTAATCGTTACGGGTGTCGATCACCAGCACTTCCGGATCGCTGATGATGGCGTTCCAGTCTTTGGGATCGACATAGGTACCGACGGCCTTGTTCGGGTCGACGCCTTCGACGCCCAGGGTGACGATTTCTTTTTTGAGTTTGACCTTGGTGCGGTAGAACGGCTGCTCGTCGCAGTACGATTCCTTGTGATCGATGTCGATCATGCGCGGGTCTTTTTTCAGCCAGGCGAGCAACCCGTCGATGCCTTCGCGGCTGCCCGAGACGGTGCCGTTGATGCCTTCGTCGGCGATCAGCAAGGTGCCTTTGATGCCGTTGTCGACCATGGCCTGAAGCAGTGGCTCGCGCAGCTCGACGTAGTCGCTGAGGGTGACGAATTTGTATAGCGCCGCTACGACGATCGGTTGATTGATCGGCTGTTGGGTCATGTATATCTCCAGGTGGCGACCCTCGCAAAGGGCCTACCGGATGTTGGGAATTCGATAGAAATGCGCCGGGTGTTCGGCGCGGGGCGGATTCTAGCAAAAATGGGGGGTGGGGATAAGGGCGTTGGACTTCGCCTTTTTTGTGTACATATCCGTTGCTGCGGTAACGGCCGCTATTGGTTGCGCCCTTACGGCGCCTCACTTTTGAAAGGAGCCCAAAAGTAAGCAAAAGGCTCTTGCCCCACCACTCGGCACCTCGCCTAGGCTCGGTGTACCCGACCGCAGACCTTGAACCGTGGGCCGCCGCGAAGGGCCATCCCTGGCCCAGCGCGGCTAACCCGGCGTCCTGCCGGGTTGCCCACGGTTCAAGGCCCGCGTTCGGCCAGCGTGGTTTGACGGGGCGCTTAAGATCAAAAGCCAAATCAACAGCAGATCAAGATCAAAGGCGGCGATGGTTGGCGCTACGTGAATTGAGGTAGGAGCTGCCGAAGGCTGCGAAGGCGGCTACCGATTCGCAGCCTTCGGCAGCTCCTACAAAGAATTGTGCACGCCGTTGAGTCCGTGGGAGATTCCGCGGTGTCCCTGTCCAAGCGCTGTCGCGCAGCAAACACGAGACCTGTGGGAGCACCGGGGTGGCGCTCCACCTTGCTCGCGAAGAGGCCGGGACATCGGCATGCATTTCTGAAGGCAGGAATATTGCCTTCGCGAGCAAGCTCGCTCCCACGGGTCTCGTGTTTGCTGCGCGACAGCGCGGCGACCGGACTACGTGGGCACCTCCACAGAAAAGCATTTCAATTCAAGCGGTTATTTCGTGTTTGATGAGAGCGAATTCATTCGCGAAGGCAATACCACAGACGATGAAGATAGCCCGGCAGGATCACGCGAGAAACAGGTCGGCTATCAGGCCGCCTCGCGCGCTTTTGATCTTAAGCGCCCCGTCAAACCACGCTGGCCGTAATTCGATATTGATTCGGCGGTGCAAACCGGCAGGGATGCCGGTTTAGCCGCACTGGGCCAGGGATGGCCCTTTGCGGCGGCCCGCCGAATCAATGTCGGATTACGGGCATGCCGAGCCTAGGCGAGGGACCGAGTGGTGGGGCAAGAGCGTTTTGCTTACTTTTGCGCTTTTCAAAAGTGAGGCGCCGTAAGGGCGGAACCATAATTCAAATACACATCGCTAATGGATATGTACTCGGAACTACAGCCATTAAGCCTCCAATCACTCCCCCCCAGCACAAGTCGGCGAAACCGGCGCAGCGCCAGTTTTCGCCCACTCAACCGGGGTATAGGTATGCAACGCCAGCGCATGAAACTCACCCATCAAACCGCCCAGAATGCCGTAGACCTTCTGGTGCCGCTTGACCGCGTTGAGCCCCTCGAACTGATCACTCACCACCACCGCCTTGTAATGCGTCTGCTCCCCACGACTGTGCATATGACTCTCATCAAGCACCTGCAGATGCAGCGGTTGAAACACAGCCAGTGCTGACTCGATTCGCGTTTGCATGGTCATGACGGGCTTCGCTTATCAGGGCTTTTTGGTAGGAGCTGGCGCAGCAGCTTTCTTCGACGGATCCAGCTCGGCAGTCATGTCGGCCAGCAGCTTGTTGACCACCGGGACCGCTGTTTCCAGCTTGCCCTGGGTCAGCTGCGCCGATTGCTGAGTCAGCTCAGGCATCTTGGTCAGGACTTTCTTGCCCAATGGGGACTGGTAGAACGCAACCAGGTCCTTGAGCTCGCTTTCCGAGAAGTTGGCGGTGTACAGCTTGACCATATCGGGCTTGAGCTTGTTCCAGCCGATGGATTGATCCAGCGCGGCGTTGGCTTTGGCCTGATAGGTTTCCAGCAGGGCTTTTTTCGACTCTGGCGCTTTGGTTTCGGCGAAGCGCTGGGCAAACATCTGTTGTACTTGCATGTACACCGGGGTGCCCAGCTTATCGGCGTGAGCCAGCTTCAGGAACGTTTCAGCGCTGGCATTGTGGCTGGCGGTATCGGCAAGAACCTGGCCGCTGGCGCATACCAGAACAGCCGCAGTACAGATGGCGCGAAGACGGGTCATCGAATTTCCTTTCTAGCAGGCGAGGCAGAACCCCAAGGCCGACCATTCTGCGCTTAACGTTGCGTCGGCCTCAACCCCTGACACGCCGAGCGGTTAAATCCGCCGCCGGGGGAACCCTTCCCGGATGAGAGGGCCTAACATGCGCGTACAACCCTCAAAGGAGCTAGCCCAGTGAGCCGCACTGAAACCGACAGCCTTGGCCCGATCGAAGTCCCGGAAGACGCTTACTGGGGTGCCCAGACACAACGTTCACTGATCAATTTCGCGATTGGCGATCAGCGCATGCCCCTGCCCGTGCTGCATGCCCTGGCGCTGATCAAAAAGGCCGCCGCCAGGGTCAATGACCGCAACGGCGACTTGCCTGCCGATATCGCCCGGCTGATCGAGCAGTCAGCCAATGAAGTGCTGGCCGGCGATCATGACGCGCAGTTCCCGCTGGTGGTCTGGCAGACCGGCAGCGGAACTCAGAGCAACATGAACGTCAACGAAGTGATTGCCGGACGCGCCAATGAGCTGGCCGGTCAGGGCCGTGGCGGCAAGTCCCCCGTGCACCCCAATGACCATGTCAACCGCTCGCAAAGCTCCAACGACTGCTTCCCGACGGCCATGCACATCGCGGCAGCGCAGGCAGTGAAAGAGCATCTGTTGCCCGCGATCGCCGAGTTGTCCAATGGCCTTGCCGAGCAATCGGCGCGGCACATGAAACTGGTGAAAACCGGCCGCACGCACATGATGGACGCCACGCCGATCACCTTCGGTCAGGAACTGTCGGGCTTTGTTGCGCAGCTGGACTACGCCGAAAAAGCCATCCGCGCCACCCTGCCCGCGGTCTACGAGCTGGCACAAGGCGGCACGGCAGTCGGTACGGGGCTAAACTCGCCTCACGGGTTTGCCGAAGCCGTTGCCGCTGAGCTGGCGGCGTTGTCCGGCTTGCCGTTTGTCACGGCGCCTAACAAGTTCGCCGCGCTGGCCGGTCATGAGCCGCTGATGGCGTTGTCCGGAGCGCTGAAAACCCTCGCCGGGACCCTGATGAAAATCGCCAACGACCTGCGCCTGCTGGGCTCGGGCCCGCGCGCTGGGCTGGCGGAAGTCAAGTTACCGGCCAACGAGCCGGGCAGCTCAATCATGCCCGGCAAGGTCAACCCGACTCAATGCGAAGCGCTGTCGATGCTGGCGTGTCAGGTGATGGGCAACGACGTGACCATTGGTTTTGCCGCCAGCCAGGGGCACTTGCAGTTGAACGTGTTCAAGCCGGTGATCATTCACAACCTGCTCGAATCGATTCGGTTGCTGGGCGACGGCTGCAGCAACTTCAACGAACACTGCATCGCCGGTATGGAGCCAGACGCAGCGAAGATGGCCGAGCACCTGGAGCGCGGCCTGATGCTGGTCACCGCGCTGAACCCGCATATCGGCTACGACAAGTCCGCACAGATCGCTAAGAAGGCTTACACCGAAGGCCTCACCCTGCGTGAAGCCGCACTGGCTCTGGGCTACCTGACGGACGAGCAATTCGACGCCTGGGTCAGACCGGAAAACATGCTTGAGGCGGGCAGTAATGGTTGATGCCAAGCACGGCGCGACACGGCTGGAAGGTGATGGCAAACGCATCCTGATGATCTTCGGCACGCCGAAAAGCGCCAGCCTCGGTCACGCCCTGGGCGAGTCTTATGCTCAGGGCGCCCGTGGCGAAGGCCATGTGGTGAGGATGCTGAAACTGAGCGAGCTGGATTTCGATCCGGTGCTGCATAACGGTTACCAGCAAAGCCAGGTCCTGGAACATGACCTGCTTGAAGCCCAACGGGAAATCCATTGGGCCGAGCATCTGGTGCTGGTGTATCCGGTCTGGTGGGGCGGCTTGCCGAGCTTGCTCAGTGGTTTTCTGGAGCGCGTATTACTGCCCGGCTTCGCCTTCAAGAACCACGGCCGCAGAAGCCCCGCCAACCAATTGCTCAAGGGGCGCACGGCGGAACTGCTGGTGACCATGGACACCCCGCCGCGCTACTTTCGCTGGGTTTATGGCGCACCTGCGCATCGGCAAATGGTGCGCACGGTGCTGGGTTTCTGCGGCATCAAGACCAAACGTCTGACCGAGTTCGCCCCCGTGCAGACGTCAACCGAAGAACAGCGTCAGCAGTGGCTCAGGCAGGCCGGGCAACTGGGCAAACGCTGAAAACCGCTCAGACTTGCCCTGCCAGCCTGGCCTTGCGAGCGCGCAGGCCAGCCAGCAATGACGGGCCAAGCGCGACGACGGCCGAGCCCACCACGACCAGAATCGCCCCGCCGTAACCCAATGCGTTGATTTCTTCGGCCTTCACGTAGTCGGGCCACAGCCAGGCGGCGATGGCCACGGTGGCAAATGTCACCAGTGGCGTCAGCGCCAGCGTCGCACTGACCCGCGACGCTTCCCAATGAGCCAGCGCCTCGGCAAAGGCGCCGTAGGCCACCAACGTATTCAGGCAACAGGCCAGCAGCAGCCAGCCCTGCAGAGAACTGACCTGCAGCACTTCCATCGGGTGCGCCCAAGGGGTGATCACCAAGGCACAGAACAGGTAAATCACCATCATCACCTGGAAGGAATTCCACACGGTCAGCAACTGCTTCTGGCTCAGGCCATAAAACGTCCAGACTGTCGCCGCCAGGAAGGCAATCAGCACACCGGTGGTGTATTCGCTCATGGACGTCAGCAGCTCTTCCAGACGCTGATTGAAGAACAGACCGAAACCCACCAGAAGCACCAGCAGGCCAAAACCCTGGGCCAGCGTGAAGCGCTCCTTGAAAAGAAAGACGCTGCCTGCCAGCAACAGGATCGGCCCAACCTGAATGATCAACTGTGCCGTGCCGGGGCTGAGTATCTGCAAGCCGATCAGGTACAGAATGTAATTGCCCACCAGACCAAAGACCGCCAGCGCCACCAGGCCTTTGCCTTTGGTACCCAGCTGCTTGAAGCTGGGCAATTGGCGCTTGCAGGCCAGCCACACGAACAACAGCGTGCCGGACACCAACAGCCTGAACCACGTCACCGTTACCGGGTCCATGACCTGCAATACCTGCTTGAGTTTGACGGGCAGGATGCCCCACAGAAACGCTGTCACCAGCGCGAGACACAGGCCATACAGCCAGCGGCCGGAAGAGATATGCATGAAAAATTCCCGAGGCAGGTAATGCGAATGGCCAGTGTAGGCCCAGCGCTGCTTTCGACACAGTTACAGCTGGACACACAAAGTACATGAAAGTGTTTTAGTCAGTTCGCTTATCAAGGCGTTCAACGTGGTTGCGCTGGTAAGTATCGCTGCCCATGGCTTGGATCTGCTGGTCTATGAGCGCTTCAAAAGGCGCCAGTAACGGCACGAATGATTCAGGCGCTTCAAGAATCTGCAAGGCATGAGTGATGGCCTCCAGCGTCGATAAGGCATCCGGCCCCGGCGCCTTGCGCAAGCGGTAGCGCGAGGCCGGCACCTCGCCCAGCGTCACTCGTGGCAATGCAGCCAGCAGCGGGTTGAGGTGCAACAGCTTGCGCGCCTTGCGCCAGGTACCATCAGGCACCACCAGCAGCGTCGGCAATGTATCCGCCTCATCAACCACCAACTGCTGCGCACCCTCCCCCGGAAACAACAACCGCGGCTGATAGCCGGGCGGATGCAGTACGGCCTGCAGATCTGCAAACACCTCGCCCACCAGTAACTGCGCGTTGCGCAAACCCAGTGCTGCCAGCCGTCCGGTATTCAAGGCATGACTGACCTCGCCAGGATGCTGCAGGATCAACACCCGAGTACGACTATCAAGCTGCGGAATCAACCCGCACAGGCAGTGGCTTTGCGGGCGCAGGCAGCGTTCACATCGGGCTCTCTTGCTCATCGGGGCTCCTCAGCTTGGGTTCAGCTGCGCTTTGAGCAGATCACGAAAGGTCTGGATCAGTGGCTCACGGCTGCGCCCACGGCGCACGATCATGGAAAACGGCGCCTGATAGCCGAAGGTCGCCGGCAGCAACACGCGCAAGTGCCCGGAATCCACCCAGGATTGCGCATAGTGCTCGGGCAAATAGCCAATGTAGGCGCCTGACAGCACTAGGATCAGTTGGGCTTCCATACTTTCCACGGTGGCGGCGCTGTGTTTGAACCCGTGTCGGGCCAGTTCCGCCTGACTCCAGTAACCCCGACCGACCATCCGTTGCTGAGCGATCACCGGCTCGGGAATGCGCCGCTCGGCGAACAGCGCATGGCGATTGCTGCAATACAGCCAGTGCTGCTCGCGATACAGCGGCTGATAGAGCAAGCCGTTCATGCGCGTGGAAAACGAGCCGATGGCCAGGTCAAGACGGTTGTCCAGCACGCCAAGTTGCAATTCGTAGGGGCTCATTACCGACAGGTGAAGGTGCACCGCCGGATGTTCCGCGCTGTAGGCGCCGATCACCTCGGCGAACGGCAGCGCCCGGTCACTGACGGTTGAGTCCAGCACCCCGAGGTTCAGCGTGCCGCGCAACTCGCCCTTCAGCGCCGCTGCGTACAGCTCAAAACCTTCGAGTTCGCCCAGCAGACGCAGGGTTTCCTGATGAAACAGCTCGCCCTTGCTGGTCAGGCTGAACCCGCCGCGCCCTCGATGGCACAGCACAATGCCCAACCCGGCTTCGAGATGGCTCATATAGGTGCTGATCGCAGAGGTCGACAGATTCAATTCCTGTTGCGCACTGGCAAACCCCTGGTGGCGGACCACACTGGCAAAAATCCGCAGCAGTTTCAGATCGGGCAAGGCGTTGGGCATGGGGGGTCGGCTTACAAAGGTATTATTGCCGGATCTGTTGGAGCGAGGCTTGCCCGCGAAGAAAGCCAATTCGGTGTGATTGATGCACCGAGGTGACTGATTCGCGGGCAAGCCTCGCTCCAACAGCCCGGAACGCACCGCAGCTTAGCCCAGAACTCCTTTAGTTCTGAAATTCCTGAACTAAGTATTTCGCCTCAGCGATTGTTCCACCCGGTCCGCTTTCGCAGAATCGGCCTACTGAAACCATTGTTGAGGCAATCCCGTGGAAAAGATTTTTCACCAACCACTGGGCGGCAACGAAATGCCGCGCTTTGCCGGCATCGCCACCATGATGCGTCTGCCTCATCTGCAGAGTGCTGCGGGGCTGGATGCCGCGTTTGTTGGCGTGCCACTGGATATCGGCACGTCACTGCGTGCCGGAACCCGTTTCGGGCCACGGGAGATCCGTGCCGAATCGGTGATGATCCGCCCTTACAACATGGCCACCGGCGCTGCGCCGTTCGACTCGCTGTCCGTGGCGGACATTGGTGATGTGGCGATCAACACCTTCAACCTGCTGGACGCGGTGCGCATCATCGAAGAAGCCTATGACGAGATCGTCAGCCATGACGTGATTCCTCTGACCCTGGGTGGTGATCACACCATCACCCTGCCGATCCTGCGCGCACTGCATAAAAAGCACGGCAAGATCGGCCTGGTACACATCGATGCCCACGCCGACGTCAATGACCACATGTTTGGCGAGAAAATCGCCCACGGCACTACTTTCCGCCGCGCCGTTGAAGAAGGCCTGCTCGATTGTGATCGCGTAGTGCAGATCGGTCTGCGCGCTCAGGGCTACACAGCCGAAGACTTCAACTGGAGCCGCAAACAGGGTTTCCGCGTCGTCCAGGCCGAAGAATGCTGGCACAAATCCCTGGCTCCGCTGATGGCTGAGGTCCGTGAGAAAGTCGCGGGTGTCCCGGTTTACCTGAGCTTCGACATCGATGGCATCGACCCGGCCTGGGCACCCGGGACCGGCACACCGGAAATCGGCGGGCTGACCACCATTCAAGGCATCGAGATCATTCGGGGTTGTCAGGGTCTGGATCTGATCGGCTGCGATCTGGTCGAGGTCTCGCCGCCCTATGACACCACCGGCAACACTTCTCTGCTGGGGGCCAACCTGCTTTACGAAATGCTGTGTGTGTTGCCCGGCGTGGCGCATCGCTGAGCGCTCAGGCTGGAGCCATGAAAAAGGGTGTCCTCGGACACCTTTTTTATTTCACTCACGACCCGTTCGCCTTCATCGTTTGAGCTAGCCTTAACACGTGCGCAATTATTGAACAGTCGAATCAGCAGAGTGCAGGCCACGTTTCATCTTTCGATCTCACGTGTGTTCACTCGTATGGAAACACCCTCTGTTGTCTGGAAGTTAGGGCTGATCCTCTAAACATCTACTGCACAGGGAGCTTTCATGACTCGCGAGGACATCAAGCAAATCATCCTGGACCAGCTCGGCGTGATCCTGGTGGACAAGGCAGAGATCCACGAACACTCTTCCTTCGAAGAGCTTGTGCTGGACGAAGAGGATGTCGAGGAGCTGTTCAGCTACCTCGAAAACAAGCTGCCGGTGGACCTCCCAGACAACATCAGGCTGCGAGCCAAAAAAAATCCGGATCGCATAACGGCTGATGCCCTCGCGGAGATCATTTTTGCCCTGAGAGATGACTGACGCATAAATGAACATTCATGCGTTGAAGGCTGCGACCCGGCCGACGTCGGACAGACCTCGCCGATCAGTTGCGGGACGCCATTGCGCCCCGGGAAGCCAGAGAGGATTTACCGGCGCTGTTGCTGACGACGACGCTTGTCGTCCGTACGTACCGGTATGGGTTGCAACTTGGGACGTTCGATCAGGCCCAGTGCAACGCCGAGGTCATGTAGCCAATCCTGCAATTTAGTGTTCATAAAGCCCCCCTTCAGGGAAATACTCGACGACTGATCTTCAAGCCGCGTCTTACAGATAATAGTGCGATGTCACACTTTACGCCTGCTCACGAGTGTCGCGGAAAAACATTTTTCCGACAGTGCTCAATGTGACAGCTCTTTGACCCTGACGACTGAGCTTTACGACCAACGGCAATTAGCCACTAATTAACCCTGTATCCAGCCTCGCAGCTTTTTGCGCACCCACTGCTCGCCGCTGACCAGCGTGATACCCAGCAACACCAGAATCGCACCCATGACGAAATTGAGGCTCAGCGGCTCATTGAGCAGCAGCACACCAAAGGTGACGCCGAACAGGGGCGTCATGAACGAGAACACCGCCAGATTCGACGCCAGATAGCGCCGCAACAGCCAGAACCAGGCCAGGTAGCTGGCGCAGGACACCACCAGACCCTGGAACAGCACGCTGCCGACACCCACCGGCGTCAGCTCGACATCGCCGAACTGGCCACTGAGCGCCGCGATCAACAGCAGGCCCAGCAGACAGACGATCAGTTGGTAAAACAGCGTCAGGGTCACGGGCGCCTCGGACAACCGCGAGCTGCGCACCACCACGGTCGTCGCCCCCCAGGCCATGCCCGCCAGCACGCCCATGGCGTCGCCGAGCAACATGTTACTGTCCATGTCAGTCAACGACATGCCGCCGACGAACGCCGTCGCGATGCCCAGAAAGGCCAGGAAAATACCCAGCCACTGTAATGGCCGCAGTCGCTCACTGGGCAGTTTCCAGTGCAACCCCAGAGCGGTGAAGATCGGCGCGGTATAAAGGAACACTGACATATGCGCCGCGGTGGTCAGCTTCAGCCCCTCGGCAATGAACAGAAACTCCAGCGCAAACAGGCCGCCCGCCACCAGCCCGGAACGCCAGGTAGCCGGGATGCTGCGTAGCCCGCCCTGCCAGCACATGGCGATACCGACAATCACCGCCGCGATTGCGGAGCGCCCCGCCGCCTGCATGACCGGCGCAATATCAGGCGCCGCCCATTTGATCAGCACCTGCTGCATGCCCCACACCACACACAACACCAGCATGACTTGCAGGGCAAAAGCATCGGCGGTTTTGCGGGTAGTGCTCATGTTCTAAAAAATCCCTATTTGATGATGAACGTCCAATCCATTTCCCTGACACAGCGCTGTCACGCCGCAGATACAGTGCCCGTAGGAACGGCTTTAGCCGCAAAAGCAACTTCATTGGCGACGAATACGCATCGACTGTCCAGCCCCTCGCGGCTAAAGCCGCTCCTACGGTAGTTCAGTCAGCCCCTGCTCATCGGTCATCGCGCGTTCAAGCAAATCAGCGGGCAGGTTTTTGCTGGCACGCGCGCCCAGCAGTTTCAGCTGCTCGCTGCGGCTGACCAGATTGCCACGTCCATCGGTCAATTTGTTGCGGGCGGCGCTGTACGCCTTGTCCAGTTGCTGCAACCGGCTGCCCACTTCATCCAGATCTTGAATGAACAGAACAAACTTGTCATACAGCCAGCCCGCTCGCTCGGCGATTTCCCGGGCGTTCTGGCTCTGGCGCTCCTGTTTCCACAAGCTGTCGATCACCCTCAGGGTCGCTAGCAGGGTGGTCGGGCTGACGATCACGATATTGCGGTCGAAGGCTTCCTGAAACAGGTTCGGTTCAGCCTGCAACGCAGCGGAAAACGCCGCCTCGATCGGCACGAACAGCAGCACGAAATCCAGACTGTGCAAGCCTTCGAGGCGTTTGTAATCCTTGCCGGACAATCCCTTGACGTGATTGCGCAATGACAGGACGTGTTGCTTCAACGCCGCCTGACCGATCACCTCGTCATCAGCGCTGATGTATTGCTGGTAGGCGGTCAGGCTGACCTTGGCATCCACCACCACCTGCTTGTCGCCCGGCAACATGATCAGCACATCCGGCTGGAAGCGTTCGCCATCCGGACCTTTCAGGCTGACCTGCGTCTGGTATTCGCGGCCCTTTTCCAACCCGGCATGTTCCAGCACGCGCTCCAGGATCAGCTCACCCCAGTTGCCCTGAGTCTTCTGGCCTTTGAGCGCGCGGGTCAGGTTGGTCGCCTCGTCGCTCAGACGAAGGTTCAGTTGCTGCAGGCGCTCCAGCTCCTTGCCCAGGGAAAAACGTTCCCGGGCTTCGGCCTGGTAGCTTTCTTCAACACGCTTTTCGAAGGACTGAATGCGCTCCTTGAGCGGGTCGAGCAATTGCCCGAGCTGTTGCTGGCTGGTTTCAGCGAAGCGCTGTTCGCGCTCGTCAAAGATTTTACTGGCCATCTCGGCAAACTGGGCGCGCAGCTCGTCCCGGGAGGATTGCAAGTCGTTCAGACGTTGCTGGTGGCTTTCCTGTTGCTCGCGCAATTCAGCAGACAAAGAAGCGCATTGCGAATCCAGGCGGCGTAATTCGGCTTCTTTAGTACTGCGCTCCAGGCTCCAGCCGTGGGCGACGTCCTGGGCATTGTCACGCTCCTGGCGCAACAGCTCGACCTCGCGGCGGGTCGCAGCAAGATCAGCTTGTTTGGCGGCGTTCGCCTGACTCAGATCGCTGATCTCGTCGCGGCTGGCGTCTAGCTGAGCGTTGAGCCCGTCCTGGGCCATTTGCGCGGTGCTCAGCCGTTCGTCGAGCAAGGCTGTGTCGGCTTGTTGAAGGGTCAGCTTGCGTTGCAGCTGCCAGGCCAGAGCCAATAATGGCAGCGCGGCCAGACCAAGGCCGATCATCAGGCTGTTCAAGTCCAGTGCCATAGAAACTCCAGGGATAGCCAATTGATGCTGGCGGCATTATGCGCGAACCACGCCCCGGGTCGGCAGTGGATTGCCGGTCAGTGGCGATCCAGCTGCAGCAGCAGACGCTGTGCGTCGAGCGAACCCTTGGCGGACGCCAGCTCAAGCCAGTGACGTGCGCGTTGCGGCTCGTTGATCGGCGACTGGGCGCAGAGGCGGCCGTATTCGAATTGAGCGCTGCAATCACCGGCGCGAGCGGCCTGGCGCAACAGCTCGTGGCCGATGCGCCGGTCCCGGGTGTTTCCGCAATCGCGGCACAGCATCTGCCCCAGGCGACTTTGCGCCACCACCACGCCACGGCGCGCAGGCTGCTTGAGCAAACGCCCGGCGAAGTGTTTGACGCTGGTCTTCTGATTCAGGCGCGGGTTGTCCAGCAGCCATAACGCAACACGCAATGACAGGTGGGAACGTTCGCTGTTTGAATCATGACCTTCGGCGGATAAATCAGGCTGCGGCTTCATAAACACTGCGGGGGCAAATCAGGAGGCGCGCAACTCTACACTTTTTCTCGCCGAGGTAAAGAGGAGACTGATGAGCAGCGGGTCAAGACCCGCGCACTAGAGCAAGCGCTTGGGACAATCCACAGAAGCTGTGGATAACTCAGTGGACAACCTCCCTCGAACGCTCGCAAAGCTAGATAGAATGGGGCCTGCGCTCAAACTGACGATTTTTTCACCAGTGAAAAAAACGATGTTTTTCATTGACTTAATAAATCACCACGGTAAATCAAGCTCTTAGACGCGCCTATGACAGTGATGTGGCAACAAGTTGCGCCAATGTGCACAAGTTTACTCCGGCGCGCGATAACAGCTGAAAATGACCACGGCGAACACCACCTCAGCAGGAGCGCGCTTGTCCGCGATAGCGTTGATCCAATCGAAAAATTATTGCCTGATCCAACGCTATCGCGGGCAAGCGCGCTCCTGCAATCCGACCGCCAAGCCAAGGTTTTTTCACACCGCCCCTTCCAATCCTCAATCAACTCGGTTAGCATTGTCGCCGTTAGTACCAAGCTGAAAGTCAATTCTGGTCGAAAAAGTCCCCCGGCACACCACCTTCACACGAATGAAGAGGTTGCTGACAACAAGGGATCGACCACCTCGATGGTTTCCAGACATGAGCCTGCATACCGACTACCCGCAGACGGGAGTGGTGATGCAAACACCTTCATGGCCTGACAGAACCAGCCTGCAATTGATCAGGATCTCCACCTAGAGCGTCGAACCTTTGCTCTTGTTGTGCTGCCTGCCCTCCTAAGTACCTACCGGTCAGCAAAAGCGCCTACGATAATGCGCGCTTGAACTGCCTGCTTTGTTCCAGACAGGTTCTTCGCCCCGCCATCTCAACAAACCGATGGCCCGCGTTTAGCTGGAACGTTTTAATTTTGCGCGGTTTTGTTCTGCGCCGATCCAGGAAACACCCATTACCATGACTACTCATATCCAGACCGAACACGCTATCCATACACTGACCAACGCCTTTGCCCCAATGAACTGCCTGATCATGGCCGCTCGCAAAGGTTGCTTCAGCTTCACCATCGTCAATGAACACGGTATCGCACGCCACAGCGAGCGCCTGTACCCCGATCAGTACTCCAGCGCCGAACCGCTGCAGGCCGTGATCGACCGCACCCGCCAGGCCCTGATTGCCTGAGGCTGAACAGCCGGTTTAGACGAACACGTAAAGCCCCGCCCGATAAAGGCGGGGCTTTTTTTCGTCTGCAAATAAGTACGCTGTTGATCGGCGACTGGTGCAAAGGGATATATGCAAGGGCGTCTATGTTGGGAAACGATTTAAAAACAGTCCTTTACGCCCGAAAGATGACACTACACTTCAACTCAAGCGGCCATTCACCGCTTCCGACGGGCCTGACACTGAAAAATCGCTGCCATGCGTCAGGGCCCGCCGGTCATTGAATTCCCCGAGGACCTTATGGGAATTGCCGCCAGAGACCTGACCCGACACGTGATTCGCCCCACCCTGCTGTATCTGAATCGCCACAGCGGGGGCGCGGAATCTTTTCTGCTGGCAGTTGCTGCCAGTCAATCCTCACTCGGCGCCGCCCTGGATAGCCGCCGCGGCCATGGCCTCTACAGCATCACCGATGTCCGCCATCGTCAATTATGGGATAGCTATCTGGCCCGCGATCCAGAACTGGCCAGCCTGGTTCGCGGCCTGGCCAGCCAACATGCCTTTCTCACCGGCCCGCACCTGGAACTGACCGTAAACCTGCGCTACTCGACGGCGATAGCCTGGTTAATGGTCGAGGCCCGAGGTGCGCGCCTGCCCTCTGACGATGATCCTCGTGAATTGGCCAAAATATGGCGCGAAATATTTCAACCCCAGGGTCGATTGCGCGACTTCGTGAGCGCCTGGCAGACGTGTGTAACGCCGCTTCATCACCCCGCATGAACCGGATTGGGACACCACACGTTGCATCACGATGCCCACACATTGACTGGATTGTCCTACAAAAACCGCTCTAGATCGCGCCGTTCGGCCTATAGCGCATTCCGAAAAATGTTGGTAATTTCCGCGCCGTGATCAACACGGAGTTCTAATAATGAAAAAAGTAATGCTCAAGACCACACTCGGCCTCGCTGTCAGCCTGGCAACCTCTCAATTGTTTGCTGCCGGTTTTGCTATCAACGAGCAAAGTATCAGTGGTATGGGCACCGGTTTCGCGGGTCGCTCTTCCTCGGCAGACGACGCAAGCACCGTGTTCGGCAACCCTGCCGGGATGTCCCGTCTCAAGCGCGAACAAGTCAGCGTTGGCGCAGCTGCAATCATCGCCAAGACCGATATTGATAACGGCCGTGGCACTTTTGGCGGCAGCAATGATGGCGATATGGTACCGTTCGTCGGCGTTCCGATGGGCTATTACGTCAAGCCTATCGATGATCACTGGGCATTCGGTGTTGGCTTCTACGTTCCGTTTGGTCTGGTCACCGACTATGAAAGCGGCTTCGCCGGCCGTTACTGGGGCGACAAGAGCCACGTTCAGGTTCTGACCTTCCAGCCCACCGTCAGCTATGCATTCAACGACAAGGTTTCCATCGGTTTCGGCCCGACCTTCAACCGCATCGAAGGCGAGCTGACGTCCGCGACCCTCAACGCCGCCACCCCTGGCCGCAATGACGGCGAAGTGAAGATCAAAGGCGACGACCTGGCCATCGGCTTCAACGCCGGTATCCTGGTACAAGCCACCGACAGCACCCGTGTAGGCCTGACCTACCACTCCAAAGTCGAATACAAGCTCGACGGCAAAACCAAGATCGAAGGCAGCGGTTTCGGCCCGTTCAGCGGCGGCAAGTATCACGCTGGCCTGAACATCGATACTCCGGAATCTGTCGATTTCTCGGTTACCCACGAGCTGGACGCCAACTGGACGCTCTACGCAGGTAGCACCTGGACTCGCTGGAGCCGCCTGGAAAGCATCGTCGTAAACAACAGCGGCGTTCCGGCGCAACTGGGCGGCGCTACCGGCCCGATCGGCAGAATCGCAGAAGAACAGAACTGGCACGACACCTGGGCACACGCCATCGGCGCGTCCTACAAGGTCAACAAAGAGTGGACCCTGCGTACCGGCTTCTCGGTTGATCAATCGCCAGCCAACAACCTGAACCGTTCGCCACGTATCCCGACCGGCGATCGCAAGGCCATCAGTTTCGGTGCTGCCTGGAGCCCGACAGACGACATGACCATCGACGTGGCCTACTCGTACCTGCGTGAAGACGAAGCGAAGATTCGCGACGCCAGCGCGACCAAAGGCGCCTACAGCGCTGACTACCGCAACACCGCTCACGGCATCGGCAGCTCGATCACCTATCGCTTCTGATGAGTTGACCGGCTGATAAAAAGCCCCGCACACCAGTCAAGGTCTGCGGGGCTTTTTGTTGCCTGCTCAGCGTCAGGGCTTGGAGGCGATAGCTTTTTCCACGGCCGCGATGAGCTCCGGATCATCCGGCTCGGTCATGCTGGAAAAACTGGCCACCACCTTGCCTTGGCGATCCACCACATACTTGTAGAAATTCCAGCGCGGCGGGTTGCTCTGCTCGGCCAGCACCTTGAACAAATGCGTTGCGTCATCGCCCCTGACCGGCTGCGGCTCGGTCATGGTGAAGGTCACGCCGTAATTGACGTAACAGACCTTGGCGGTTTCCTCGCCATCCTTGGACTCCTGCTTGAAGTCATTGGACGGCACCCCCAACACTTCCAGGCCTTGGCTCTTGTAACGTTGACTCAGGGCTTCAAGGCTTTTGAATTGAGGCGCAAAACCGCAGAAGCTGGCGGTATTGACCACCACCATGGGCTTGCCTGCGAAGCGCTGGCACAGGTCGATGGTTTCCTTGGCGCGCAACTTGGGTAATTCGCCTTGCAACAGCGGTGGGCAGTCGGCAGCCAGGGCAGTGCCGCCCATGGCCAGCAAGAGAACGGGAACAGCAAGCCAGCGAATGGTCATAGGGCAGTCCAGGCGCCAATGCGGCGCACTCATTTTTTTGTCGGTATGACAAACTAACCTGCGCCTGCGCAAATGCCTAGCTCGGCTGTTCAGCAGGCACCCATGCCCAACTGCAACGCTGCCAGCCCGACTCGCTGCCACGCCCACCAGACCAGCGCCAGCAATACGCCAGCCGCCAGCCCGGCAGCCCACAACCAGCCCCTGCTCACGCGGCGCTTGCCTGCAAACGGGCCACCGGGCGCTCGCGCACCGGCCAGTTCAGCGCAGCCGCCAGCAGGCTGAGTAGAATCGACAATTGCCAGATCAAGTCATAACTCCCGGTGCGGTCATAGACAACGCCTCCCAGCCAGCCACCCAGGAATGCGCCCAACTGGTGGAACAGGAAGACGATACCCCCGAGCATCGACAGGTTTCGCACGCCGAACAAGGTCGCTACGGTGCCGTTGGTCAGTGGCACTGTGGACAGCCACAACAAGCCCATGGCCACGCCAAACAGATAGGCCGAAGTCTGGCTCACCGGCACCGAAATGAACAACACAATGACCACCGCCCGCAGCAGATACAGCATCGTCAACAGCCGCGGCTTGGACATCCGCCCGCCGAGCCAGCCAGCCGTGTAGGTGCCGAAGATATTGAACAGCCCTATCAGCGCCAGAACCGTGGTGCCGACTTTGGCAGGCAAGTGCTGATCCACCAGATAGGCGGGCAGATGCACGCCGATGAACACCACCTGGAAACCGCAGACAAAAAAGCCCAGTGCCAGTAACCAGAAGCCTGAATGCGAACAGGCTTCCTGCAGGGCCTCACGCAGGGTCTGCTCGCCACCGAGCAGCGGAGCCGGGCTGTCCTTGAGCATCATCACCAGCGGCAGAATCAGCGCCACCATCGCGCCCAGCACCAGCAAGGCGCTGGACCAGCCCAACCAGCTGAGCAGGCCCAGGGTGCCGGGCAACATGGCGAACTGGCCAAAGGATCCTGCCGCACTGGCGATGCCCATGCCCATGCTGCGTTTTTCCGGCGGCAAGGCCCGACCAACCACCCCGAGGATTACGGAAAATGACGTGCCGGACAGGCCTATGCCGATCAATACACCTGCGCTGAGTGACAGGCTCAGGGGCGAGTCAGCCATGCTCATCATCATCAAACCGGCGGCGTAGAGAATGCCGCCGACAAACACCACTTTCGCGGCGCCGAAGCGATCAGCCAGCGCCCCGGCAAAGGGCTGCGCGAGCCCCCACATCAGGTTCTGAAAGGCGATGGCGAAGGCGAAGACCTCGCGACCCCAGCCAAAGTCCGCACTCATGGGTGCCAGGAACAACCCGAAGCCATGCCGAGTGCCCAGTGAAAGCGCGAGAATCAACGCACTGCCCAACAGGATCCAGCCACTGGTACGCCAGACAGATGTCATTGTTATTCTCCGGGATGCAGGCAAAAACGAGTTACGCGCATATACCCGTAACTGGATGTGTGGAAATTACGCGCTGGGGGTATGGGTGTCAATCTGAACTCGAAATACCTGTAGGAGCTGCCGGAGGCTGCGAACAGCGGGGTGTCAGGAATACCCAGATTCGCAGCCTGCGGCAGCTCCTACAGGTGGCGTCAGCTCAATACCACCGCCAGCAAAACCGCCACCTCCAGCAGCTCCAGCAAGGCGCCCGCCGTATCACCGGTCGTCCCGCCCAGACGCCTGATCATCAAGTGCCTAAGCCAATAGAAGCCGAGCGACGCCGCGACAAGGGCATATAACCCGGCCGAACCGGCGATCAGCAGGCAACCCAGCGCGCAGACCAGCAATACTTTTTGCCCCGCCGCGCGTGGCAAGTGATCAGCCAGCGCCTGCCCCAATCCGCCCTTGCGCACATACGGCGTACTTAGAAACAGGCCCAGCATTGCGCCCCGGGCAATCACCGGCGCCAGCAGCAGCGCGATCCAGTTCGGGTGTTCGATCAAGGCCAGCAGCGCAGTGAATTTAAGCAGCAGCACCAGAATCAGGGTCACCACCGCGATGGGCCCACTGCGCGGATCCTTCATGATGCTCAAGGTGCGTTCACGGTCGCCAAAGCCGCCCAGCCAGGCGTCGGCGCTGTCGGCGAGGCCATCCAGATGCAAACCACCGCTCAGCAGCACCCAGACGGTTAGCAGCAAGGCAGCATGCAAAAATACCGGCGTGCCGCTGAGCAGTGCATTCAAGCCCACCAGCACCACCCCGAACAGCACGCCCACCAGCGGATAGAACAACAGCGAGCGGCCCAGCTCCTGTGGCTTGGGCATGCCGGGCAAGCTGATCGGCAGGCTGCTGAGGAATTGCAGGGCGATCCAGAATGGCAACATGTCAGGGCTGCTCCTTTCATCTATGAAATAACGCTTTCCCTGTAGGAGTGAGCGTGCTCGATGGCGTCAATACAATCGACAGCGTTATCGACTGGCACACCGCATCGCGAGCAAGCTCACTCCTACAGGGTCCGTGTTTGCTTTCCTACAGGTCTCAGTGCCGCTCTGCCAGCAGGCCACCCGTAGCCACTGTAATCCCCAACAACGCGCCATGCCCCACCGCGATTTGCAGCAGCTGTTCGCGTGGCAGACCACGTGCCTGAGCCAGCAACAGGCGCATCACACCGCCATGGCTGATCAGCAGCACCCGTTCACCGGCGTAGGCCTGGTGCAGCCGTTGCACCGCGGCCAGCACTCGCGCCGAAAACGCAATCACCGGCTCGCCATTGGGCGGCGTGAAGCCGTAGGGGTCGTTCCAGAACAAGCCAAGCCCTTCAGCATCGGTGTCCATCAATTGCGCAGCGCTGTGCCCTTCCCAATCGCCGAAATGCAACTCCTGCAAACCGGGCTCAAGGCTCAGCGGCAAGCCCTGACGCTGCGCCAGTTCTTCGGCGAAGCGGGCGCAGCGTTGCAGCGGTGAACTGACGATGCGCTGCCACGGCCCGGCCTCGGCCACTGCGGCACGCATCTGCTGCCAGCCGGTCTGCGTCAGGGCATCGTCGATACTGCCGCGCATGCCGCCGCCCAGCTCGGTTTCGCCATGGCGCAGCAGGTCCAGATACAGAGTCATGCCGGACGATCCGCCACGGCGGCTTCGGCAAAGGTCGCCATGCCGTTGTGCAACTGGCACGCAAGACGCACCAGCGGCACCGCCAGGGCTGCGCCGCTGCCTTCGCCCAGACGCAGCCCCAAGTCCAGCAGCGGCTCGGCTTGCAGGGTTTCCAGCAAATAGCGATGACCGGGCTCGGCACCCCGGTGCCCGAACAACAGCCAGTCGCGGCACGACGGGTTCAGACGCACGGCCACCAGCGCGGCAACGCTGCAGATAAAGCCATCGACCAGCACCGCGATACCTTCCTGCGCGCAGGCCAGATAAGCACCGACCAGCGCCGCGATTTCGAAACCACCGAGGCAGAACAGGCTGTGCAGCGGGTCACCGGCATGCTCGGCGTGCAAAGCCAGCGCACGCTCAATGACTTGAGTCTTGCGCGCGACACCTGCGGCGTTCAACCCGGTACCCGGCCCCACCAGCAACTGCGCTGCGCATTCGAGCACTGAGCAGGCAACCGCACTGGCGGCGGCAGTATTGCCAATGCCCATTTCGCCGCCGACAAACAATTCGCTGCCCACAGCCTTGGCCCGCAACACGCTGTCGCGGCCGGCCTGCAGCGCCAGCAGGCCCTGCTCCCGGGTCATTGCCGGGCCGTGAGCAAAGTTCGCGGTGCCCGCGCCGATACGCAAATGGCGGACGCCGGGCAGTTCCAGTGGTGCAACGGTGCCCAGGTCCACCACATCCAGCTGTGCTGACAGTTGCTGCGCCAGCACGCTGATCGCCGCGCCGCCGGTGACGAAGTTGTGCAGCATTTGCCCGGTCACTTCCTGGGGATAAGCCGAGACACCTTCAGCGACAACGCCGTGATCGCCCGCGAAAATCGCGATCCACAGCGCGTCGGCACTGGGTTTGAGCTGGCCTTGCAGTCCGGCCAGTTGCACCGCGACACGCTCCAGCTGGCCAAGAGAGCCGGTGGGTTTGGTCAGCTGCTGCTGACGCGCCTGGGCTTCTTCGCGAACCGTGACGTTGATTGCCTGTGCAGGCTCAAGCCACCAGGAATTACTCATAATGCGGGTCCTTTCAGGGTCAGGGGCAGACCGGCAACGGTCAACACCACGCGGTCACAACGTTCAGCCAGGGCCTGATGCAGCAAGCCTGCGGTATCGACATAACGCCGGGTCAGCTCGCCCATTGGCACCACGCCCAGCCCGGTCTCGTTGCTGACAAAAATGATTTCGCCAGGCAGCTGCGCCAGGCAATCGAGCAGCGCCTCGCGCTCTTGCGCCAGACGGTCGGGGTTTTCCAGCATCAACAGGTTGGTCAGCCATAGGGTGAGGCAGTCCACCAGCAGGCAGCGATCAGGCCTGGCGTTATCCCGCAGCACCCGCGCCAGCTCGACAGGCTCCTCGATCAACCCCCAGCTCGCCGGGCGCCGCTCGCGGTGCAGCGCGACACGTTGATTGAGTTCGCCGTCCATCGGTTGGCTGGTGGCGATATACACCACCTCCAGCGCCGAACCACTGGCCAGCCCTTCCGCCAGACGACTCTTGCCGGAGCGGGCACCGCCGAGGATGAGTTGCAGCATTGGTGTGTGCCTTTCTATCAATTTGAAATACGTTCCCGTAGGAGCGCACGAGCAGCGCGAGGCAGCGATAGCGGTGCATCAGATAGACCGCTATCGCTGCCTCGCGGTGCTCGTGAGCTCCTACAGTTTTACTGCGGTGTCATCGCACCCCACACAACTCGCGCAGCAACCGGCCATCAAGGTGGTTTTCCACCAGGTCGGCAAGACGCTCGATATCGCGTTCGCGCAGGGCGTGGTAGTCCACTTCCTGAACATCCTGCAAGCCCGCCCAGCGCAACAGCGCGCTGCAGGCCTCGGGGGTTTCGAACAGGCCGTGCAGGTAAGTGCCGAAAATCTGCCCGTCAGTACTTTGCGCGCCATCGACCCGGCCGTCTGCCAACCGCACTGCCGGGTGTTCAAGCGCACGGCCGGTGGTCACCCCGGCGTGGATTTCATAACCGCTGACCTGCACGCCTTCAAGCAGCAGGCAGCCGGTCACGTTGCGCAGTTGTTTGTGTTCCTCAAGAACCGTGCTCATCTCCAGCAACCCCAGGCCAGGGCTGGAACCCGGCGCACCTTCGAGGCCCAGCGGGTCATGCAAGTGCTCGCCGAGCATCTGCAGGCCGCCACAAATGCCGAGCAGCTTGCCGCCATAGCGCAAATGGCGGGCGACGGCGCTGTCCCAGCCGTTGGCGCGCAGATAGGCCATGTCACTGCGCACGCTTTTGGAGCCCGGCAGGATGATCAGATCTGCCGCCGGGATCGCTTGCCCTGGCCCGATGAACTGCAGATTGACCTGCGGATGCAAACGCAGCGGATCGAAATCGGTGTGGTTACTGATACGCGGCAGGATCGGCACGACCACGTTGAGCACTTGCTCGACCTTATCGGTCTGGCGCTGATCGAGGCCGTCTTCCGCCTCCAGATGCAGATCCATCACGTAAGGCAACACGCCCACCACCGGTTTGCCGGTGCGCGCTTGGAGCCAATCCAGCCCAGGCTGCAGCAAGGCGATGTCGCCACGAAACCGGTTGATGATGAAACCCTTGACCCGCGCCTGCTCGCTGGGCGCCAGCAATTCCAGAGTGCCCACCAGGTGGGCGAAAACTCCGCCGCGATTGATGTCGGCAATCAACAGCACCGGGCAATCCACCGCCTCGGCAAAACCCATGTTGGCGATGTCATTGGCCCGCAGATTGATCTCGGCGGGCGATCCGGCACCTTCGACCATGATCACCGGGTAGGCCTGGCTCAGCCGGGCATGGGATTGGAGCACCGCCTGCATCGCGATCTCTTTATATCCGTGATAGGCCACCGCATTCATGGTGGTGACCGCGCGGCCATGGATAATCACCTGCGCGCCGGTATCGCTGTTGGGTTTGAGCAGCACCGGGTTCATGTCGGTGTGGGGCTCAAGAAAGCACGCCTGAGCCTGCACGGCCTGAGCGCGGCCGATTTCCCCGCCGTCGGCGGTGACCGCACTGTTGAGCGCCATGTTCTGCGGTTTGAACGGCACCACCGCAACGCCCTGGCGGGTCAGCCAGCGACACAATGCGGTGACCAGCGTGCTTTTGCCGGCATCCGACGTGGTGCCCTGCACCATCAGTGTGGTCATGGTTGCTCCTGGCGCAGCGATTGTTGGTGGAACTCAAGCAGTGCCGTGTCCAGCCGCTGCCAATCCACGTCTTCGCGAGGCAGACCGAAACGCAGGCTGCATTTGACTGGGTCATCCACCACAAACAAACGCAGCAGAATTCCGCGACCGGCGCAGAACTCATACAGTTGGGCAGCCTGCGCCGTGATCACTCGCTGAAATAACGCGCAGCCGCCATGCGGGGTCAGGCCATGGCGCGTCAGCAATCCTGCCAGACGCTGGCTCGCCAAGTCGGTGCGCTGACGTTGCGCCTGTTGACCCTCGGTATCGCGCAGACAGGCCTCGCCAATGATGCGCGTCGGACCACTGACCGCCCAGGGTCCGATTTCACTGCGCAACAGCTTGAGCAAGCGGGCCTCGGCCAGGACAAAACCCAGACGCACGCCCGCCAGGCCAAAGAACTTGCCAAACGAACGCAAGACGATCAGGCCGGGCAAATCGCTGTGGGCGGCCACGCTCAGGCCCGGCGTGCTGTCCATGAACGCTTCGTCGATCACCAGCCAGCCACCGCGCAGAGCCAGGCGGGCATGCCATTTGAGCAACTGCTCGGCACTGAGCATCAGCCCCGTCGGGTTGTTTGGATT
Source organism: Pseudomonas viridiflava (assembly GCF_900601905.1). Lineage (GTDB taxonomy): Bacteria > Pseudomonadota > Gammaproteobacteria > Pseudomonadales > Pseudomonadaceae > Aquipseudomonas. Next base: position 170,362 of record NZ_UWFA01000449.1, on the reverse strand, counting down.
GACCACCACCAACACGTCGAGACTGTCGAGAAAATAGTCCACTTCATGTTCGACCACTTCACGCACCAGAAACCCGGAACGGCGCCACGCATGAGCATGTTCGGCGTAACAGGGCGACAGCACGCCGACCTTGCCGGAGCTACGCAACCTGGGCAGTGCCTGAATGGCAGCCTGGGATCCAGGCACTGCCAAGGCCTGCGGCGCGCCGTAATACACGCAAGCGGTCGACTCCAGCGCATCGTCCGCCTCTGGCAGCCGCCCCCAGGCCTCTGCCGGAATGGGCGGGATGGGGAAGGCCCAGGGTGCAATGCCGGTGGACAGGTCCAGCCAGTCCGATTCGGCGATCGCGTATTGGCGCGCAGCCTTGCGCAAGCGTCCTCCATGTTCAAGCATAAAATTCAGCCCCCACGCACAACACCAGCAGCCACAACCACACACCACGCTGCACCAATCGCCAGCCGCGATCGATGGAATCCGCGTCGGCCGGCACGCCCTCGCCCAACTGCGGACGCTGGTGCAGCTCGCCGTGGTAAATCGCCGCGCCGCCCAGTTCGACGCCCAGAGCGCCCGCGCCCGCCGCCATCACCGGCCCTGCATTGGGGCTGTCCCAGGTCGGGCCCTGAGTGCGCCAGCAACGCAGCGCCAGCCGGGTCTTGCCCAGCAGCGCGTAGGTCAAGGCAACAAGCCGCGCAGGAATATAGTTGAGCAGGTCGTCAATCTTTGCCGCCGCCCAGCCAAAACGCTCAAAACGTTCGTTGCGATAACCCCACATGGCATCCAGCGTATTGCTCAGGCGGTACAGCACTACGCCCGGCACGCCTGCGACTGCAAACCAGAACAGCGCGGCGAACACCGCATCGCTGCCGTTTTCCAGCACCGACTCTGTGGCGGCGCGGGCAACCTCGGTGGCGTCCAGTTCGCTGGTCTGACGGCTGACCAGGTAACCCACCCGGCGTCGCGCTTCGTCCAGATCATCGGCGCGCAACGCCTGAGCGACCGGCTCGACATGCTCGCCCAGGCTGCGCAAGCCCAGGGCGCAGTAAAGCGCGAGGATTTCCACCAGCCAGCCAATGTAAGGCAGCCAACTGAACAACGTCGCCAGCAAGGTCAATGGCACCACGGCGATCACCCAGGCGGTCACGCCATGGCTGCGCCAGCCGCGCCCGGCAGCATTGAATCGCTGTTCGATACGGTCGGCAAAGCGCCCGAATGCGACCAGCGGATGGGACCGTTTCGGCTCGCCGAGCAGCGCATCCAGCGCCACCCCGGCAACGCTCAACAGCGCCACACTCATTGACTGACTCCCCATTGGTTTTCAAACAGCATGTCGCGCAGCGGACGCGCCTCAGTCCAGCCTTCCATGACCAGCATCGGCGCCGGATAGAACTCGGTCACCGGCCCCAGGCAGAGGATCGCCAGCGGCTTGGCACCGACCGGCATGCCTAATAAATCGGCCAGGGCCCGGGGATCAAAGAGCGACACCCAGCCCATGCCCAGGCCTTCGGCACGGGCGGCCAGCCAGAGGTTTTGAATCGCACAGGACAACGAAGCCAGATCCATCTCCGGCAACGTCCGACGACCAAAGATATGTTTTTCGCGGTCATCCATCAGCGCCGCCACCAGCACTTCGGCGCAGTCATTGATGCCTTCGACCTTGAGCTTCATGAAGTCATCGGCGCGCTCGCCGAGCGCTTCGGCGGTGCGAATCCGCTCTTGCTCGACCTGCGCCTGAATGCTCGTGCGTAGAGCCCGGTCGGTGATGCGGATGAAACGCCAGGGCTGCATCAAGCCGACACTGGGGGCCTGATGCGCCGCGTCGAGCAGGCGCGCCAGTAATTCAGGGGCCACGCTGCCGCCGCTGAAATGGCGCATGTCACGCCGCTCGGCGATGGCGCGATAGACCGCCGCGCGCTCCTGCTCGCTGTACGCTTGATCACTCATGGTTTGAAAAGCGCCGCAACCGCCTGGGGATTGGAAGGAAAATAAAAGTGCACGTAGGACGCCGTCAGACGTGCGTCGCGATAAACCGCCTCCGCGCCGCGCCCGCCATTGGGGCTCAGGCCGCGAGCGATGGGCTGCAGTTCGGTGCTGGTCAGCGAGTGATGATAGGTGTGACCGCGCAACTCGCCTTCCGGCAACGCCACGCTTTGCAGCGCCAGGGCTGCCAGACGCTTCTGCATCACCGCTTCGCCGCTCAGCAGGCCGACCAGTTCGGCGCGCTGGCCCTCGACATCGGTCAAGGCATCCAGCAGATACAACATGCCGCCGCATTCGGCGAGCAACGGCTTGCCTGCCTGATGGTGGGCGCGAATCGCAGCCAGCATCGGCGCGTTCCTGCTCAAGGTGAGGTGGTGTAATTCCGGGTAGCCACCGGGCAGATAGAGGCTGTCGGCCTCCGGCAAGGCGCTGTCGCGGATCGGCGAGAAAAACGACAACTCAGCGCCCATGGCGCGCAGCAGATCCAGGCTCGCGCCGTACGTAAACGCGAAAGCTTCGTCATGGGCGATGGCGATGCGTACGCCGTCCAGCAGCGGCTCGGCAGGGATGATTTGCGGCGCGGCAAAGGTCACCGCTGGCGGCAAGGCCACTTCACAGGTGCTGGCCAGGGCCTCGGCGGCAGCGTCGAGACGCAGGTCCAGATCATTCAGCTCGCTGGCCTGCACCAGCCCAAGATGACGGCTGGGCAGCTCGATGCCGGTCTCGCGGGACAAGGCACCATACCAGCGCAGGCCTTCGGTGAGGCTGCCTTCAAGCAATTGTGCGTGGCGCACGGTGCCGACCCGATTGGCCAGCACCCCGGCGAACGGCAGATCCGGCTGATAACGCGCCAGCCCCAGCGCCAGAGCGCCAAAGGTCTGGGCCATCGCGGTGCCATCGATGACGCCCAGCACCGGCACGCCGAAATGGCGCGCCAGATCAGCGCTGGATGGCGTGCCGTCGAACAGCCCCATCACGCCTTCGATCAGGATCAGGTCGGCCTCGCCTGCCGCTTCCCACAGCAAGCGACGGCTTTCATCGGCGCCGACCATCCACAAATCCAGCTGGTAGACCGGCGCGCCACTGGCCCGCTCGAGAATCATCGGGTCAAGAAAATCGGGGCCGCACTTGAACACCCGGACCTTGCGGCCCTGATTGCGATGCAGGCGAGCCAACGCTGCGGTGACAGTGGTTTTGCCCTGGCCCGAGGCGGGCGCGGCGATCAATACCGCCGGGCAATGACGCGGCTCGCTCATGAACGATTACTCACAGCTCAATGCCTTTCTGCGCCCGAATACCCGCCTGGAAGGCGTGCTTGACGACGGTGATTTCAGAAACAGTGTCGGCCATGTCGATCATTTCCGGCTTGGCGCCGCGACCGGTGACGATCACGTGTTGCATGGGCGGACGGGCCTGCAAGTCACTGAGCACGCGCTCGATGTCCAGGTAACCGTGTTTGAGGGCGATATTCAGCTCATCCAGCACCACCATGCCGATGGCCGGATCGCGGAGCATTTCCAGGGACACTTCCCAGGCGGCTTCAGCGGCGGCGATATCGCGCTGGCGGTCCTGGGTTTCCCAGGTGTAACCCTCGCCCATCACGTGGTAGCGCACCTGCTCGGGAAACCGGCGGAAAAAAAACTCTTCACCGGTGCTGTTGCTGCCCTTGATGAACTGCACCACGCCGCACTGGATACCGTGGCCCATGGCCCGGGCAAGCATGCCAAAGGCCGAGCTGCTTTTGCCTTTGCCGTTGCCGGTCAGCACCAGCAGCAGGCCGCACTCATTGGGAGCGCTGGCGATACGTTCGTCCATCACGGCTTTCTTGCGCAGCATGCGCGCCAGATGGCGCTCGTCGCGTTCGGGGGATTCGTTCATCTCAGCTCTCCGCTTGAGGGCACGCGAAAGCAGACGGCAGGCGGCAGCACTGCTGGCAACGCGGCCAGCTCATGCGCAGAGCATCGCCCGCCGTGATGCTGTTGGATGGATCAGGCCGGTCTCCGGGCTCATGAGCGGGCGTACCCGGCTGCGCGCCTTCCCATGCCTGAGCACAGTGGCCAGATTGCGCAGTTTTCACTCATTTACCGTTGCGGGGGCAGCGCCGGGATGAGTCGCAGACTGCGACGGCACCGGCTTCCCTGTTTCACTTGAGCAGTCCGCAGACTTCAAGCACCTGAAACAAGCGCGCAGGTTAGAGCCTTGGGGGTGGAGCGTCAATCAACACAGGGGGTTGAACCTCGTGCGCATGGGCGTCTCTATCTCTTATCGGCATTTACTCGTCCCGGAGATCGACCATGTTCACGCTCAAACCGCACTATGCTGCATTGCTCGTCGTTGCCGCAGGCCTGGCGGGCTGTGGCGAGTCCTCGACCCTGCAAGTCATGGACGGCACCGGGCCTTCGCCCAAATTGCCGGAGCCCAACAAGACACTGATCCCGACCGTGAACATCGCCCCGGCGGTCGGCTGGCCTAAGGACGCCAAACCGATTGCCGCCCCCGGCACCCAGGTCGCCGCCTTCGCCGAAAATCTGGATCACCCGCGCTGGCTGTACGTACTGCCCAATGGCGACGTGCTGGTGGCGGAAACCAACTCGCCCGCCAAACCCGATGATGATCAGGGCGTGCGCGGCTGGGTCATGAAAAAAGTCATGGGCCGCGCTGGGGCGGGTGTGCCCAGCCCCAACCGCATCACCCTGCTGCGCGACAAGGACCACGACGGCGTGGCCGAGACCCGCACCGTGTTTCTGCAAAACCTCAACTCGCCCTTTGGCATGGTTCTGGTGGGTAATACCTTCTACGTCGCCGATACCGACCGCCTGATCAGCTTCCCCTACCAGGAAGGCCAGACCTCGATCAGCGCGGCGCCGACCAAAGTCGTCGACCTGCCGGGCGGGACGCTGAACCACCACTGGACCAAAAACGTCATTGCCAGCAAGGACGGCAGCAAGCTCTACGTGACGGTTGGCTCCAACAGCAATGTCGCGGAGAACGGCATGGCCGCCGAAGAGGGCCGCGCCGCCATCTGGGAAGTCGACGCCGCCACGGGCGCGCATCGCATCTTTGCCTCAGGCCTGCGCAATCCCAATGGCATGGATTGGGAACCCAACACTGGCAAGCTTTGGACGGCGGTCAACGAACGTGACGAAATCGGCAGCGACCTGGTGCCCGACTATGTCACCTCGGTCAAGGATGGCGGCTTCTATGGCTGGCCTTACAGCTACTACGGCCAGCATGTGGATGTACGGGTCAAACCCCAGAATCCGGACCTGGTAGCCAAGGCCATCGCCCCGGACTTTGCAGTCGGCCCGCATACCGCGTCACTAGGCCTGGTCTTCGCCGACGGCAAAACCCTGCCCGCACCGTTCAACGAAGGGATGTTCATCGGCCAGCACGGCTCATGGAACCGAAAGCCTCATAGTGGCTATAAAGTGCTGTTCTTGCCGTTCAGTGGCGGCAAACCTAGCGGTGCGCCGATTGACCTGCTGACTGGGTTCCTGAATTCGGATGAAAAAGCTCAGGGTCGTCCGGTAGGTGTGGTGAATGATCATCAGGGCGGGTTGTTGGTGGCCGATGATGTGGGGAATAAGATCTGGCGGGTGACGGGGGTGAAGCGGTGAATTGAGGGGTTGCCCAAAACCATGACGACTTTATCGCGGACAAGCGCGCCACAGAAGAATGCGGTCTGTAGCGCGCTTGACCCCGACGGCGATCGTGAGCACGAAACAAATCTTTCTGGTCCACGGCAATTCTTGCCAGATAACCTCATTTGACCAACGCGAATTACCTCGCCCTGCAACACCCGTAGATTTTTCCTGGCACCAGCGCCGAAAGAGCTGCTAAAGTTTGTTATCGAAAACGATAACAATTGCTTCATATCCAAATTGGAATGAAGCATGAAGCCACTGATATTTTTGGGAGACTCGCTGGATCGACTGAGGGAATTTCCTTTACCCGCGCAGTCAATCGCAGGCTTTCAACTGGACCGCGTTCAAAGGGGTATTGGGCCAGAGGATTGGAAGCCAATGAACAGCATTGGAACCGGGGTTCGGGAAATCAGGGTTCGAGAGATTTCAGGCGCGTTCAGAATCGTCTATCTGGCATCGCTGCCAAATGCTATCTACGTGTTGCATGCATTTGGCCAAACCACCCAGAAGACAGAACATCGAGATATTGCGCTAGCCACGATGAGACGGCGCGAATTAATGAGGGACCAAAAATGATGGAAGAACAAACCTTTGCCAGCGTCTGGGATGCCTTGGCTGATACGGCTCAGGAAGCAGCACACCTGAAAGCTCGCTCAGCGCTCATGATCGAACTCAATGAACGAATCAAGCACTGGCCGGGCAGCGATACCTTGAAGGCAGGCAAACTGGGTATTACCAAACCGCGCTTTTCCAACCTGAAAGCTGGCAGGGTTGACCTGTTCAGCCTGGATGCCCTGGTTGATCTGGCTGCAGCAGCTGGGTTGGCAGTGTCCATACATCTGGTCGCAGCTTGAGCGCTGCGACCAGCTTTACTGATTCCGCGCCAGATTTGAAGGCTGAATCACCCGCTTGGCATTCAGATAAGCCTTCTGCCAATAAGGCTTGTCGAGGCTGTCGAGCTTGACCGTGCCGCCAGTCGCTGGCGCATGCACGAAGCGGCCTTCGCCGACGTAGATCCCCGCATGGCTGACCTGCGAGCCGCCACCCGTGGCGAAGAACACCAGATCACCGGACTGCAACTGCTCGCGCACAATGTTCGGCGCGCGCATCACGATCATGTCGCGGGTCGAACGTGGCAAGGCAATGCCCGCCGCGTCGCGATAGACAAAGCCAATCAGACCACTGCAATCAAAACCCGAGTCCGGGGTATTGCCGCCCCAGCGATAGGGCGTGCCCACCAACCCCAAAGCGCGGAACAGCACATCTTCGGCGGCGGGGTTGGAGTTTTCGATAGGTGTGACGAGCACCGGGCGTTGGACAACCCGAGGCTGGGGCGGCGGCGGCGCGCTGGCGCAAGCACCGAGCAAAGCTGCAAGAGAAATTACCGCTAGGCGAACCATGATCGACATAAACGACAACCTGAAGTGGATGCGGCTTACTTTGCCGGGGGCCCGGAAAGCACAAGACAGGCTTATAGCCTGTCTTTATGAAACACGGTAGTTATTTGTGCTTGCGCTTCTTGACCGCTGGGGTCTTGAGCGTCGTTGCCGTCATCGCAGTGGTCTGAGGGGCCGCTACAGTCGGCGACTCCATGGCCAGCGCACGCTTGGCTTCGATGAAGGTTTTGCTCCAGTAGGTATCGTCAAGGCTGTCGACGCGAACGCCACCGCTACGACGGCTGCTGGAGTGGATGAATTGATTATCACCCAGGTAAATCGCTGCGTGACTGACGCGACCGCGGCCGGCGGTGCTGAAGAACAGCAGGTCGCCTGGCTCAAGATCAGTGCGCTTCACCAGCGGGGCATCAATGTTGATCATTTCCCGGGAAGAACGCGGCAGGTTCATCCCCGCCTCTTCCTTGAACAGATAACCGATGAAACCGCTGCAGTCAAAACCGGACTTGGTAGAGTTGCCGCCGAAACGGTAACGGGTACCGATGAGGGCTTTGCCACGCTCAAGAATGCTGTCCGCCAACACTGGCAATTGATAAGGCTTGCTGTCGGCAAACTGAGCCAGTTCGGCTTCAGTGGCCAGCTCGTCCTGCAACACCGACCGGTCTGAGCGGATGGCGGAGGTAGGAGCGGAAAGAGTAGCTTTGTGCGCCTGTTGCTGGGTGTTTTGGGAAACCGGCATATTGGCCGAGCAACCGAACAAAAGGGTCACGAGTGCGAGGGGCACGAGGGGTGCGAAGCGAACTAGCATGGGCACGACCGTGGCTGAACTGTTAAGAAGCCGCGACTATGCCCTCTATCTTTCTCATTTGCAAATTCAATCGAACTAAATGTGACTTACCAACTCTCCCATGACATGTACTGCCCGGCAGGGAAAAAAGGCATCCATTTGCGCGCTGAGATTTGTTGACGCCAAATTTATTTCAGCCGTAAAGCCGCCGCAAACCCTTGTTCTGAATACAGGTTCATGGATGTACGGGAAGCTTGCGGTGGTACCAATACTCAGTACCGCATCAAAGCCTTTTGCCATCTCTGCATAGAGGGTTTCAAGGGCGCGCTCGGGCAACATTTCCTGAAACAACACGACCGATGGTCGCATAACGCCACCACAGAGCGAGCAAAGCGGCGGAAGAGGACGATCCAGATGGGCACTGACGTCGGATTCTTCGGCTGAGCATGACTGACAGTAAAGCGGCCCAAGCTGACCATGAATCTCGATCAGGCGTTCTGGCGGGCTGCCAGCAGCACGATGGTAACCATCAACGTTTTGCGTCAGCACCCAGCATTCCGGCTTTTTACGCTGCAGTTCGGCAATGGCGTAGTGCGCCGCGTTGGGCTGTGCGCCGAGACAGGCCCTGGCCAGTTGCGCCATGTACTTCCAGCACAACCCGGGATCACGACGCAGCATCGGTCCGGACATGGCCATTTCAATCGACACGCCGTCTTCGGTTTCCGAATTGTAGAGGCCACCCACACCGCGATACGTCGGCAAACCGGAATCCGCCGACAGCCCTGCCCCGGTGATGACCAGTATCCGTTGCGCGTGCCGCAATGCCGCTGCGGTTTGCAGCAACAGCGCCGGGTCTACCATCCAAGCGTCTCTTTAAGGAAGGGAATGGTCAGTTTGCGTTGCGCTTGAAGCGATGCCTGATCCAGGGTTTCCAGCAGATCAAACAGCGCGCTCATGCTGCGCGTGCCCCGGGTGAGGATGAAATGGCCGACTTCGTCGGTCAGGTGCAGGCCACGGCGCGATGCACGCAATTGCAACGCACGCAGCTTGTCTTCATCGGACAGACCGCGCATCTGGAACACCAGCGCCATGGTCAGGCGAGACTTGAGATCGGGGAGTTTGACCGGCAGCTCGCGGGGCGATTGAGAGGCCGCGATCAACAGGCGACGGCCACTGTCGCGCAGCCGGTTGAACAGGTGGAACAGCGCTTCCTCCCACTCGGGCTTGCCGACGATGGCCTGCAGGTCGTCCAGACAGACCAGCTCGTACTGTTCCAGGTTGTCGAACAGTTCGACGCCTTCATCAATGACTTCGGCCAGCGGCAGATAAACCGCCGGTTCGCCGATCTGCTCGAAACGCAGGCAAGCGGCCTGTAGCAGATGAGTGCGCCCTACCCCGTCCTTGCCCCATAAATAGATGAGGCTTTCGGTCCAGCCAGCCTCGGCTTCGCACAGGCGCTCCACGTAGCCGAGTGCAGCGGCGTTGGCGCCGGGGTAATAATTGATGAAGGTGGCGTCATCACGCAGACGCACACCCAGGGGCAGCTGAATAGGTTTCATGCTGGCTGAACGGTCCAAGCGAACCGTTAGGGGCCTCTGTGTAAAGTGCGCAAAGTTTATACCCGTGACGCTGGGGGAGCAATGAGCCAGACCATAAGCAAAATCAAAGGTTTGCGTGAATTGGGAGCAATAGCGGAACACGCTGGCTGTGGGAGCGTGGCTTGCCCGCGATAAGGCATGACTCGATTGACCTGATATTTGCATCCTATTATCGCGGTATGGGTTATCCAGGATTTTTAAGTACCTATCCATTCCTGCGGTAACGGCCACTTGAGGTTCCGCCCTGACGGCGGGTCACTTTCGAAAAGCCGGATTGCCGGCCCAGACGAAAGTAACCAAAGCGCTCTTGCCCCACCACTCGGTCCCTCGCCTAGGCTCGGCATGCCCGTAATCCGACATTGATTCGGCGGGCCGCCAACGGCCATCCATGGCCTAGGGCGGCTAAACCGGCATTCCTGCCGGTTTACCCCCCGAATCAATATCGGCTTCCGGCCAGCGTGGTTTAACGGGGCGCTTTAGATCAAAAGCCAGATCAAAAGCAGGTCAAGATCAACTGCGGCGATGGATGGCGCTACGTAAATTTACTGTAGGAGCTGCCGAAGGCTGCGAAGGCGGCTACCGATTCGCAGCCTTCGACAGCTCCTACAGAGAATTGCGCACCCCATTGATTCCGTGGGAGCGAATTCATTCGCGAAGGCAATGGCACAAACAACGAATAACGCGAGCCAAGCACACGAAAAAAAGCAGGTCGGCTTTCAGGCCGCCTCGCGCGCTTTTGATTTTATCTTGGGCGCCCCGTTAAACCACGCTGGCCGACCGCGGGAATTGAACCGTGGGTAACCCGGCAGGACGCCGGGTTAGCCGCGCTGGGCCAGGGATGGCCCTTTGCGGCGGCCCACGGTTCAAGGTCTGCGGTCGGGTACACCGAGCCTAGGCGAGGTGCCGAGTGGTGGGGCAAGAGCGTTTTGCTTACTTTTGCGCTTTCAAAAGTGAGGCGCTGTAAGAGCGCAACCCCAAATAGCCGTTACCGCAGCAATGGATGTGTACACAACATTACATCCAGCTTTATCGCGCGCAAGCACCACCCCCATATGAGATCGCGCTCCAGACCCAAACTTTTTGAGCCTGCTTACAACTCCGGATCCTGAGCCCCACCATAGATATCCGACTCTTTATAGATGTCGTGCATATGCCGCACCAACACCATGATCACCGCCGCCACCGGCAACGCCAACAGGATCCCGGTGAAACCAAACAGTTCGCCGCCCGCCAAAATCGCGAAGATCACTGCCACCGGGTGCAGACCAATGCGGTCACCCACCAGCAACGGCGTGAGCACCATGCCTTCCAGGGCCTGACCGATCATAAAGACCGCGACAATCCCCAGCATCGGATAAAGGTCGCCACCAAACTGGAACAACCCGGCCACCAATGCCGCGCCGATGCCGATCACGAAGCCCATATAAGGAACAATGGCAGCCAGACCTGCGATGACCCCGATCAACAGACCCAGCTCCAGGCCCACCAGCATTAGACCCGCAGCATAGATCACGCCCAGTCCCACCATCACCAGCAACTGGCCGCGAATGAAGGCGCCCAGTACTTCGTGACATTCGCCCGCCAGCTTGACCACCTGTGCTTCGCGATGACGCGGCAGCAGGCTGCGGATCTTGGCCATCATCACGTCCCAGTCACGCAGCAGGTAGAAACACACCACCGGGATCAGCACCAGATTGGTGATCAGGCCAATCAACGCAAGGCTCGACGCCGTGGCTTTGGACAGCACCACGCCAACGATATCGCCGGTCTGGCCCATGTGCTCGGAAATCGCAGCCTTGACCTTGTCGAATCTCCAGAAGCCGTCCGCCAGCCCGAATTTAGTCTGCACCCAGGGCAAAGCCGTGTGCTGCAACCAGTCGAGCATCTGCGGCGCCAGCTCATACAGGCGGAACAGTTGCTTGGCGAGCATCGGCACCAGAATCAACAGCAACCCCATGAAGATCAGGGTGAACAGGCCAAACACCGCCACCACACTCAAGGTTCGCGACAGACCGAGCTTTTCCAGCTTGTCGGTCAGCGGGTCGCCCATATAGGCGAGCAGCAGCGCGACCAGAAAGGGGGTCAGAATCGAGTGCAGCAAGAACACAAACAGGAACAGCAGGACAATCCCGCCAAGCCAGAACCAGCGCCGTGTGTCAGTCATCAAAACCCCTTACTACTCATGGATACTTCTCGTGTTTACCAACAGTGTTTACCAACGGAAATACAACTGCGCCGTCGGAGCGGGCACGACCGTCTGCGCCGGGGCCTGAACCGTACCGGTAGCCGCAACAGGCGCCTGAGCCGCTGGGGCCACTTCAGGTGCCGAGGTCTCCTGCAGCTTGGCCAATGCCAGTTGCGAGCGGATCTGCTCGGCGCTCCCGCTGACCTCGTACAGGATGCGATCGCCTTCAACAGATTTCAGACGCGCGCCGAACGGTTCGAGTAACTGCATCAGTTGCGCATAGCGCTCCAGTGTCATGCCCTGCACTTGCAGGAGCATCCCGCTGGACGCGCCCGGTTTGACCACAAAGCGTGGCGCCAGGCGCTCGCTGACCGCCAACAACACCGCGTCGGCCAAGGCCTCGGAGCTGGCTGCGGTTGCCGTGCCCTGCTCGCGTTTGTCGCCCAGCCACAGGCGCCACTTGCCTTGCCACTGACCGGCCTCCTCTTTGGCGTGGACCGCCAGCAATGCATCGGCGCCGTAACGCTCGGAGGCCTCCTTGAGCGGGCCGGCATCGGTACCTTCAAGATTTTTCGCAGTGCCTACGCTTTGCTCGCCCAGATCAGCCAGCGGCAGGCGCAACGGCAAGCCGCGATGCTGAGCCGCACGCCGCAGCGGTTCGGCAGAACTCTGGCCATCACCGACCAGATTGGAACCTTCGGTGGCGTCGTTGAGCCACCAGCCGAGAATGGTCGGCCGATTGCTGCCCCACAGCGACAGGCCGGCCTGACGCAACGAGCGATCAGTGCTGGCCGGATCGAAATCCACCAACAGCGTTTCTGGTGGCCCGGCCTCGTAGCCATATTGGCTGATGACCTGCTGCGGGTCTTTGCGCAAGTCGGCCAGCGCCGGGCTTTGAGGCGCCCTGGCATCGCCGGTCAGGCGCAGGACCAGGGTTTCGAGCGCCGCCTGGGTGGCACGGGTGCGCTCATCAGCGGACTGACCGCTGACCGGTTCACGAACTTGATAAAGGTTATTAACGGTTTCAGCGAAGCTCGGCAGACTGAGCACTGACAGGCAGCCGACGAAAAACAATCTGGAAAGACGCATGGACAGTTCCCGAACGGAAAAAAGCGGCTGAAAAGGAGGCCGCATCAAAAGGGCTGGCATGATTGAGACCGCAACGCACGGTCGATCATTCACATAAAGACGAAGGCTACACCTTATACAGCCGTCGCCGAACCGGCCAGCGTCGCACTACCGGGTTTATTTTGTATCCGGAGGGCCAGCCTGTCGGCCTAAGGATGGCCGCTGCCGCCCAAGCCTGATAAAATCGCGCGCCTTCGCAGACGGCAATGGTGGCGGCCCGGAAAACTGCATGCAGCTTTTCAGAGGCCCCGCTGTTTCGGTCGATCCCCCGAATCCCCCCTAAAGGCCTGGATTATGAGCAAGCAACCCTCCCTGAGCTACAAAGACGCCGGTGTAGACATCGACGCCGGTGAAGCATTGGTCGAACGCATCAAGAGCGTCGCCAAGCGCACCAAGCGGCCGGAAGTCATGGGCGGCCTGGGTGGCTTCGGCGCCCTCTGCGAAATCCCGGCAGGCTACAAACAGCCGGTCCTGGTCTCCGGCACCGACGGCGTTGGCACCAAGCTGCGTCTGGCCCTGAACCTGAACAAGCACGACACCATCGGCATCGATCTGGTCGCCATGTGCGTCAACGATCTGGTGGTCTGCGGCGCAGAGCCGCTGTTCTTTCTGGATTACTACGCCACCGGCAAACTCAACGTCGACACCGCTGTCGATGTGGTAACCGGTATCGGCGCGGGCTGTGAGCTGGCCGGTTGCGCGCTGGTTGGCGGCGAAACCGCTGAAATGCCGGGCATGTACGAAGGCGAAGACTACGACCTGGCCGGTTTCTGCGTCGGTGTCGTGGAAAAGGCCGACATCATCGACGGATCCAAAGTCGCTGCCGGTGATGCCCTGCTCGCCCTGCCTTCTTCGGGTCCGCACTCCAACGGTTACTCGCTGATTCGCAAGATCATCGAAGTCGCCGGTGCCGATATCGAAAACATCCAGCTCGACGGCAAGCCGCTGACCGATCTGCTGATGGCGCCGACCCGTATCTACGTCAAACAACTGCTCAAGCTGATCAAGGACACTGGCGCAGTCAAAGCCATGGCCCACATCACCGGCGGCGGTTTGCTGGACAACATCCCGCGCGTGCTGCCAGCCGGCGCTCAGGCGGTGGTCGATGTCGCCAGCTGGCAGCGTCCAGCGGTCTTCGACTGGTTGCAGCAGCAAGGCAACGTTGATGAACACGAAATGCACCGCGTGCTGAACTGCGGCGTGGGCATGGTGATCTGCGTCGCTCAGGAGCACGTCGACGCAGCGCTGAACGTATTGCGTGAAGCAGGCGAGCAGCCTTGGGTCATCGGCCAGATTGCCACCGCTGCCGAAGGCGCTGCGCAAGTCGAGCTGAAAAACCTCAAGGCGCACTGATGCCTGCAACCTGCGATGTTGTGGTGCTGCTGTCCGGCACCGGCGGTAATCTGCAAGCCATGATCGACAGCTTCAAGGGCGGGAGCCATCCCGCCCGCATCCGCGCGGTGATTTCCAACCGCGCCGATGCGTTCGGCTTGCAAAGGGCCAAAGACGCAGGCATCGAAACCTGCGTGCTTGACCACAAGGGCTATGAAGGTCGCGAGGCTTTCGACACCGCACTGATCGAACAGATCGACGCCTTCCAGCCAACGCTGGTGGTGCTCGCCGGTTTCATGCGGATCCTCACTGCCGGTTTTGTACGGCATTATCAGGGTCGCCTGCTGAACATCCACCCTTCCCTGCTGCCACGCTACAAAGGCTTGCACACCCATCAACGGGTGCTGGAGGCTGGCGACGCCGAGCACGGCTGCAGTGTGCACTTTGTCACCGAGGAACTCGACGGCGGACCACTGGTCGTACAATCAGTCATTTCGGTTGAGCCTGACGACTCTCCGACGACCCTGGCCCAACGCGTTCATACCCAGGAACATCATATTTATCCGCTGGCAATCCGCTGGTTCGCTGAAGGCCGCTTGAGCCTTGGCGAAGAAGGCGCATTATTGGACGGTCAGTTACTCGCCGCCAATGGCCACTTGATTCGAACCTAGGAGATATTATGCGTCGCGCTTTGCTCTTCGCTTTCGCTCTGCTCGCCTTGCCTGCTGTCCAGGCAACCGAACTGCAACCGTTCTCCGCCAGCTATACAGCCGACTGGAAGCAACTGCCCATGAGCGGCACTGCCGAACGCAGCCTCACGTCTGGCCCAAACGGCGTCTGGACCTTGAATTTCAAGGCCTCCATGATGATCGCCAGCCTGACCGAAATCAGTACGCTGAAGGTCGACAAAGACACGCTGATGCCACAGACCTACAACTTCGAACGTGGTGGCCTGGGTAAATCCAAGAAGGTTGACCTGGCGTTTGACTGGTCCAACAAATTCATCACCGGCACTGATCGCGGCGATGCGGTCAAGCTGCCACTCAATCGCGGCATCCTCGACAAGTCGACTTACCAGTTGGCGCTGCAGCACGACGTCGCCGCTGGCAAGAAGAGCATGAGCTATCAGGTCGTCGACGGTGACGAGGTTGATACTTACGACTTCCGCGTCCTGGGCGCCGAGAAGGTCGCCACCAAGGCCGGTCAGATCGATGCCATCAAGGTCGAGCGCGTCCGCGACCCGACGCAAAGCAAGCGCATCACTGTGCTGTGGTTTGCCAAGGATTGGGACTACCTGCTGGTTCGCCTGCAACAGGTCGAGACCGACGGCAAGGAATACAACATCATGCTGCTGGACGGCACGGTGAATGGCAAAGCGGTTAAAGGCAGCTGATCAGCCCGCCCCGTTTGAAGAGCCCCGCCATTGAGCGGGGCTTTTTTGTGGGTGGAATACCTGTAGGAGCTGCCGCAGGCTACGAAGGCGGTGTATCAGGTAGATTGCAATTCGCAGCCTTCGGCAGCTCCTACAGGTTCGCGCTGACCACATGAAACAATCTTCATCTACCCTCCAGCCGTGCTGCACCCCTTATAAATCAAGGCTTACAGCACCGCACCAACCCCCTTTACCCAACATGAAAAAAACCAACTATTTACTTAGGCTCCTAACAAATCCTATAACTGAGGCCTGCGACAGATCGCCGCAGTCCAAGTGAGGAGTTTGAAATGACCGTACGAGTAAGCGAACGCGACGACGCCCATATCTCCCATGAAACCATCGCTGATGGCATTCAGATCTGGGACGTCTACCAGCAGGATCAACTGGTGGGCATGTTTCATATCGAATCGGATGCGCAGCGCTACAAGATGGAGCTGGAAGAGCAGGAAAACCGCCGCACTCAGTGAGACGCCGCCGCACTGATCGTTAAAACAGAATCGTAAAAAGACAAAACCCGCTTTTCAGCGGGTTTCGTTTGTTCAGAGGCTTACCACATCAGATCATCAGGGATCTTGTAGGCCGCATATGGATCGTCACCATCGGCCTTTTCTTCGGTCTCTTCGCTGAGCAGAACGATGCGCCGTGGGTCGCGCTCCTGGATTTTCAGGGCCGCTTCACGGGGGATGACTTCATAGCCACCTGCGTGGGTGACGATGGCCAGCGAGCCATTGCTGAGCTTGCTGCGCATCAGGTTGTTGACCGACAGGCGCTTGACCTTCTTGTCGTCGACGAAGTTGTAGTAGTCCTCGGTGGTCAGCTTCGGCAGGCGTGAGCTTTCGATCAATTGCTTGATCTGCGCTGCGCGGGCCTTCTGCTCCACCTTCTCCTGCTGCTGACGATTGAGCTCCTGGTCGCGCTTGACCTTCTCGGCGGCGGCTTCCTGGGCGGCACGCTTTTGCGAGTCGTCGATTTCCACCTGGCCTTTATGGGCCAGACGTTGTTCTTTCTGCTTGTCTTTGCTGACCTGCTTGGCCTGCTTCTGGTTGACCAGGCCTGCCTTGAGCAACTGATCGCGAAGGGAAATGCTCATTGTCTACTCACTTATGCAGCGGGCTCAGCCACAGCTGGGCGCGTTCTTTTCCTGACGTTTGGCTTCGCCCCAGAGAGCGTCCATTTCTTCGAGGGTGCAATCTTCCATGGGACGCTGGGTCTGGCGCAATGCCTGTTCGATAAATCTGAAGCGTCGTTCGAATTTAGTGTTGGCGGCGCGCAAGGCATTTTCCGGGTCAACCTTGAGGTGGCGGGCCAGATTCACGGCGGCGAACAACAGATCACCCACTTCCTCGGCAATGCCCTCGGCGTCGTTATCGGCCATGGCTTCGAGCACTTCATCGAGCTCTTCACGTACGTTATCCACCACGGGTAGCGCAGCGGGCCAGTCGAAACCCACCTGCGAGGCGCGTTTCTGCAATTTGGCGGCACGAGACAGGGCGGGCAGCACCGCAGGCACATCGTCCAACAGCGACAATTGCTCGGGGGCAGCACTTTTGCTGGCGCGCTCCTGGCTCTTGATTTCATCCCAGCGCTGCTTGACCTGCTCATCGTTCAGACGCGGGGTTTCCA
The DNA here is from genome assembly GCF_900601905.1 of Pseudomonas viridiflava. GTDB lineage: Bacteria > Pseudomonadota > Gammaproteobacteria > Pseudomonadales > Pseudomonadaceae > Aquipseudomonas. The sequence continues at coordinate 153,259 of NZ_UWFA01000449.1, read as the reverse complement.
GGGGCGCGTAAAGATCACCCGTGGGGAAAACATGCGGGTGGCGACGAATGAGCTTGGTGGTGATGCCATCAATCACCCCGTCAAACTCGAAACGCCCTTCTTCCTTGGCCAACTGGCTGTAATAAACGACCTGGAACAGCAAATCACCCAGCTCGCCCTTGAGGTCATCAAAGTCACCACGTTCGATGGCGTCGGCTACTTCATACGCTTCTTCGAGGGTATGCGGCACGATACTGGCGTAGTTCTGCTTCACATCCCACGGGCAACCGTATTGCGGGTCACGCAAGCGGGCCATGAGGTGGAGCAGGTCTTGGAGGCTATACATAGGCGTTCATTTATCCGGATTTGCAGTGTTTGAACCGCCGTCTTCGCGAGCAAGGTGGAGCGCCACCTTGCTCGCGAATCGGTCGGTACAGTCACCTCAAGGCGTTCGATTACGCCGCGTCTCAATGATGTTCGGCAACTGCGATATGCGTCCCAGCAAGCGACCCAAGGCATCCAGCCCCGGAATCTCGATGGTCAGGGACATCAGCGCAGTGCTGTCTTCCTTGTTCGAGCGGGTGTTGACCGCCAGCACGTTGATCCGCTCGTTGAGCAGCACCTGGGAGACGTCACGCAGCAAACCCGAACGGTCGTAGGCGCGGATGATGATGTCCACCGGATAGGTGAGCACCGGCACCGGGCCCCAGCTGACCTGAATGATCCGTTCCGGCTCGCGACCACCCAACTGCAGCACGGAGGCGCAGTCCTGGCGGTGAATGCTCACGCCACGCCCCTGAGTGATGTAACCGACGATGGCGTCGCCCGGCAGCGGCTGGCAGCAACCGGCCATCTGGGTCATCAGGTTGCCGACGCCCTGGATCTGGATATCGCCACGCTTGCCCGGTTTGTAACCGGTGGCCTTGCGCGGTATCAGCTCCAGCTGCTCGTTGCCGCGTTCCGGCTCGACCAGCTGCTGCGCCAGATTGACCAACTGAGTCAGACGCAGATCGCCCGCCCCCAGTGCCGCGTACATGTCCTCGGCGCAATTGAGATTGGCTTTCTCCGCCAACCGGTCAAAGTCGACCGCGGGCAGCGCCAGACGCGCCAGTTCACGTTCGAGCAGGGTTCTGCCGGCCGCCACGTTCTGGTCACGAGCCTGCAGTTTGAACCAGTGGACGATCTTCGCCCTCGCCCGAGAGGTGGTGATGTAACCCAGGTTCGAGTTCAGCCAGTCTCGGCTCGGCGTGCCGTGCTTGCTGGTGATGATCTCGACCTGCTCACCGGTCTGCAGGCTGTAGTTGAGCGGCACGATACGGCCGTTGATCTTCGCGCCACGGCAGTTGTGGCCGATTTCGGTGTGTACCCGATAAGCGAAGTCCAGCGGGGTAGCGCCTTTGGGCAAGTCAATGGCGTGGCCGTCCGGGGTGAAGACGTAAACCCGATCCGGTTCGATATCGACGCGCAGCTGTTCAGCCAGACCGCCGATATCGCCCAGTTCTTCGTGCCATTCCAGCACCTGACGCAGCCAGGAAATTTTCTCTTCGTAATGATTGGAACCGGATTTGACGTCGGTGCCTTTGTAGCGCCAGTGCGCACAGACGCCCAGTTCGGCCTCTTCGTGCATGGCGTGGGTGCGGATCTGGACTTCCAGCACCTTGCCTTCTGGTCCGATGACGGCCGTGTGCAGCGAGCGGTAGCCGTTTTCCTTGGGGTTGGCGATGTAGTCGTCAAACTCCTTGGGAATGTGCCGCCACAAGGTATGCACAATGCCCAGCGCGGTGTAGCAGTCGCGCATTTCCGGAACCAGCACGCGTACGGCGCGAACGTCGTAGATCTGGCTGAATTCCAGACCCTTGCGCTGCATTTTGCGCCAGATGGAATAGATGTGTTTGGCCCGGCCGCTGATATCAGCCTTGACACCAGTGGCCAGCAGTTCGTTGTCCAGCTGCGACATCACATCACTGATGAAACGCTCGCGGTCCAGCCGCCGCTCATGCAGCAGCTTGGCAATCTGCTTGTATTGCTCAGGCTCAAGGTAACGGAAGGACAGGTCCTCCAGCTCCCACTTGATATGGCCGATGCCCAGGCGATGAGCCAGCGGCGCATAGATATCGAAGACTTCCCGGGCCACGCGATTGCGTTTCTCTTCGTCGGCGTTCTTCACTGCACGGATCGCGCAGGTGCGCTCGGCCAGCTTGATCAGGGCAACGCGCACATCGTCGACCATGGCCACCAGCATCTTGCGCAGGTTTTCGACCTGCACCTGAGTGCCCAGCACCAGCGATTGACGCGGGCTGAGGCTGGCGCTGATGGCGGCCATGCGCAGCACACCGTCAATCAGCCGGGCCACGGTGGCACCAAAACGCTGTTCGATGTCCGGCAACGGAATCTTGCCTTCGCGTACGCCACGGTACAGAACCGCCGCGATCAGCGAGTCCTGATCCAGCTTGAGGTCGGCGAGAATCTCGGCGATTTCAAGCCCGGTGTGAAAGCTGGACGTGCCTTCGGCCCAGAGGTTCTTGGCAGCGTTGTCCTGCTGCTCGGCCTGTCGGACAAACTCACAGGCCTCTTTCAAGGCCTGTCGATCCACTATGAGGTCGACGCTGACCACATGATCAAGCCATGCGTCGAGGTTGATACTGCCGTCTGTGTTTATCGGCTGGTGTGCTCTCACCTGTACCATGTTGCTTACCTTCCCTACGGCGCGATGAATAGCGCCTTCAGTCGCTGACCTTCTTGAGCGAACACTCCTTGCCGGGCAAGCAAGGGCTGGTGTCCGCGGGCCAGTCGGATTAAACGAGACTCCCTGTAGTAGGCAAACCCGATTCCTTGAGCTGCCGCCTACTTACTCGCTTCAAATAAAGCCATCGCCTCGACATGCGCCGTCTGTGGAAACATATCGAGGATTCCGGCACGTTTTAATCGATAGCCCTGATTGACCAGTTCGACAGTGTCGCGAGCCAAAGTTGCCGGGTTGCATGACACATAGAGCAACCGTCCGGCGCCTAGTGCTTTGAGCTTGCGTACCACCTCCAAAGCGCCATCACGTGGCGGGTCCAGGAGCACCGCAGAAAAGCCCTGCGCGGCCCAGTTCCCCTGCGCCAGCGGCTGTGACAAATCTGCCTGAAAAAATTCCACGTTGTGCAGATCATTACTCATTGCGTTCTCGGTAGCACGCTCGACCATGGTCGCAACGCCTTCCACCGCCACCACCTGCCTGACGGCTTTCGCCAGCGGCAGGGCAAAGTTGCCAAGCCCGCAAAACAGATCCAGCACCCGCTCATCAGCCTTGGGTGCCAGCCAGTCCAGAGCCTGCTCGATCATCGCGGTATTGACCGCCGCATTGACCTGAATGAAGTCGCCCGGCCGGTAGGCCAGCTCAAGGTTCCAGGGCTCCAGTCGATAGCCCAGGCCCTGTGCCGGATCCACCGGCTGCGGGTCACCTTCGCCATGCAACCATAGTTGTGCGTCATGAGTATGGCAAAATGCTTTCAAGGTATTTAAGTCGACATCCGCCAACGTCGCAGTATGTCGCACCAGCACAGCGCTGGACGTGCCGTTGAACAACTCGACATGCCCCAGCACCTGCGGCTTGCTGAAACTCTTCAGCATGGCGGGCAACTGCATCATGATCGGTTGCAAGGCCTGTACCAGCACCGGGCATTGTTCGATGGCGACGATGTCCTGACTGGCGGCTGCGCGGAAACCCACCTCCAGCCGCTTGGCCTTGACGTCCCAGCGTACGGCGACTCTGGCACGTCTGCGGTAGGCCAATTCAGAGCCGGTCAAGGGTGCGGCCCATTCCTCGGGTTCGACGCCGGCCACGCGCATCAATTGCTCGGCCAGCATGCGCTGTTTAAGGGCAAGTTGTTCGCTGTGGGGCACGTGCTGCACGCTGCAGCCGCCGCAACGGCCGAAGTGCGCACAGGGCGCCGGGCGACGCATGGCGCTGCCCTGAAGTACACGTTCAGTGCGGGCTTCAACGATCTTGCCGTGGGCATTGAGCACCCGGGCTTCGACTTCTTCACCCGCCAGGCTACCGGCCACGAACCAGGTCTTGCCTTCGAAAAACGCGATGCCGCGCCCGTCGTTGGCCAGACGCTCAATCGTCAGGCGCTGCTTTTTACCGGCCGGGATCTGATTGACCCGAGTACCGCCTGCTGGTTGAAAGCGCAGGCCTCTTACATGCTTGGCCATCAGTTGGGCGCGTCGTAGACGCCGGTCGACAGGTAACGGTCGCCACGGTCACAGATGATCGCGACCATGACCGCATTTTCGACTTCACGAGACAAACGCAACATCCCGGCAACCGCTCCGCCAGAGGAAACGCCACAGAAGATGCCTTCTTCACGCGCCAGACGCCGCATGGTGTCTTCGGCTTCGGTCTGATCCATATCGACGATGCGATCCACCCGGTCGGCGTTGTAGATGCGCGGCAGGTATTCCTGCGGCCAGCGGCGGATGCCGGGGATAGACGCGCCGTCCATCGGCTGCAGACCGACGATCTGCACGTTGGGGTTCTGCTCCTTGAGGTAGCGCGAAACACCCATGATGGTGCCCGTGGTGCCCATCGAGCTGACGAAATGCGTCACGGTGCCGCTGGTCTGCTGCCAGATTTCCGGGCCGGTGCTGGTGTAGTGCGCCTCCGGGTTGTCGCCATTGGCGAACTGGTCGAGCACCTTGCCCCGGCCTTCGCTTTGCAGACGCTCAGCCAGGTCGCGGGCACCTTCCATGCCTTCTTCCTTGCTGACCAGAATCAGCTCGGCGCCGTAGGCGGTCATCGCGGCCTTGCGTTCGGCACTGGAGTTGTCGGGCATGATCAGGATCATCTTGTAACCCCTGATCGCAGCGGCCATGGCCAGCGCAATACCGGTGTTGCCGGAGGTCGCTTCGATCAGGGTGTCGCCCGGATGGATCTGCCCGCGCAGCTCGGCACGGGTAATCATCGACAACGCGGGGCGATCCTTGACGGAACCGGCAGGGTTGTTCCCTTCCAGTTTCAGGAGCAGCGTGTTGCTGGTATGACCCGCCATGCGCTGCAGACGCACGAGGGGGGTGTTGCCGACGCAATCGGCAATGGTTGGGTACTGCAAGGTCATGGCGTATTCGCAATCCAGACTGCGGGGGCGCCTATCATAACGGCAAACGGCCAAAGCCCATATCACGCAAAGTGCGGGCCTTATCGCGAAAAAGCATAAGCCAGCCCGCTGCTCGCTTAGCAATATGCCGCGATTGCACGGCGTTTAATGGCTACACTGCTGCAACCTCGGCAAACTCCCAAGTCGAGCGAAGATCCTCTGCAATTCTGGCCTGCTGGAGAAAAAAGCGTGCTGACCAAGCTGGGCATAAAAGGCCGCGTGCTGCTACTGACCATTCTGCCAGCCATGCTGATGGCGACGCTGTTGGGCGGCTATTTCACCTGGATGCAACTGCACGACTTGCAGGCGCAGTTGCTGCAGCGCGGGGAGATGATTGCCCAGGAGCTGGCGCCTCTGTCAGCGGCGGCGCTGGGCCGCAACGACAGCAAGCAGCTCGAACGCATCGCGGTGCAGACCCTGGAGCAGACTGACGTGCGCTCGGTCTCCTTCCTCAGCGCCGACCGGCAGATGCTGGCCCATGCAGGCCCGAGCATGATCAACCCCGCACCCAGCGGCAACAGCGAGCAATTGCTGCAGCGCTCCGGCAGCGATGCCACCCGCTACCTGCTGCCGGTATTGGGTCGCCAGCGGCATCTGACCGGCGCCGTCGTGCCGGATGAAGCCGACCGGCTGCTGGGCTGGGTCGAACTGGAACTGTCCCACAGCAATACCCTGCTGCGTGGTTACCGCAGCATGTTTGCCAGCCTGCTGTTGATTCTTGCCGGGATCGGTTTGACGGCGGTGCTGGCGATACGCATGAGCCGCGCCATCAACGGCCCGCTCAGCCAGATCAAGCAGGCAGTCTCCAAGCTCAAGGACGGCAAACTGGAAACCCGTCTGCCGCCCCTGGGCAGCCTGGAGCTGGACGAACTGGCGTCGGGTATCAATCGCATGGCCGCCACCTTGCAGAACTCCCAGGAAGAACTGCAACACAGCATCGATCAGGCCACCGAAGACGTGCGGCTGAATCTGGAAACCATCGAGATTCAGAACATCGAGCTGGACCTGGCGCGCAAAGAAGCTCTAGAGGCGAGCCGCATCAAGTCGGAATTTCTCGCCAACATGAGCCACGAGATTCGCACGCCGCTCAACGGCATTCTGGGCTTTACCCACCTGCTGCAGAAAAGCGAACTCACCCCGCGCCAGTACGATTATCTGGGCACCATTGAAAAATCCGCCGACAGCCTGTTGAGCATCATCAATGAGATCCTCGACTTTTCGAAAATCGAAGCCGGCAAGCTGGTGCTGGATAACCAGCCGTTCAACCTGCGTGATCTGCTGCAGGACACCCTGACCATCCTCGCCCCCGCCGCCCACGCCAAGCAGCTGGAGCTGGTGAGCCTGGTGTACCGCGACACGCCGCTGTCGCTGCTGGGCGATCCGCTGCGGCTCAAGCAGATCATGACCAACCTGGTCAGCAATGCCATCAAGTTCACCCGCGAAGGCACCATCGTCGCCCGGGCCATGGTCGAGGATGAAACCGACGACAGCGCGCAACTGCGCATCAGCGTGCAAGACACCGGCATCGGGCTGTCCAGTCAGGACGTGCGCGCATTGTTCCAGGCATTCAGCCAGGCGGACAATTCGCTGTCCCGGCAACCCGGCGGTACCGGCCTGGGGTTGGTGATCTCCAAGCGTCTGATCGAACAGATGGGCGGGGAAATTGGCGTAGACAGCACCCCGGGCGAAGGCTCGGAATTCTGGGTCAGCCTGAAACTGCCCAAGGCCCGCGAAGACATCGAAGATGTACCGGCCATGCCGCTGCAAGGCCTGCGGGTGGCGGTGCTTGAGCAACACGATCTGGCGCGCCAGGCGCTGGAGCACCAACTGGAAGATTGCGGCCTACAAACCCTGGTGTTCAATAATCTGGAAAACCTGCTCAACGGGGTCACTGCCGCCCATCAGACACCTGCGGCGATCAGCCTTGCGGTGGTCGGCGTCACCGCCCATGAGCTGCCGCCGGAGCGCCTGCGGCAACACATCTGGGACCTGGAAAACCTTGACTGCAAGGTCCTGGTCCTGTGCCCCACCACCGAGCAGGCACTGTTCCAGCTGGCGGTGCCCGACATGTACACCCAACTGCAGGCCAAACCGGTCTGCACGCGCAAATTGCGCCGCACCCTCTGCGAACTGATTAGCCCGAAGGCCCCGCGCAGCGACGCCTCGGAGCCATTATCGAGCCGTCCGCCACGGTTGTTGTGCGTCGACGACAACCCGGCCAACCTGCTGCTGGTGCAGACCTTGCTCGAAGACATGGGCGCCGAGGTCACGGCCGTCGACAGCGGCTATGCGGCGCTGCACGCGGTGCAAACCCAGACCTTCGACCTGGCGTTGATGGATGTGCAAATGCCCGGCATGGACGGCAGGCAGACCACCGAAGCGATCCGCGCCTGGGAAACCGACCGCCAGAGCACGCCGCTGCCCATCGTCGCCCTGACCGCCCACGCCATGGCCAACGAAAAGCGAGCGCTGCTGCAGAGCGGCATGGACGATTACCTGACCAAGCCCATCAGCGAACGGCAGCTGGCTCAGGTAGTACTGAAGTGGAGTGGCCTGGCGCTGCGCAATCAGCAGCCGGAACGCCAGCCGGAAACGGCGCGCAAAAGCCTGGACATGCTGGTTCTGGATCACGAAGAGGGTTTGAAGCTGGCTGCGGGTAAACCGGATCTGGCCGCCGACATGCTGGCCATGTTGCTGGCCTCGCTGGACAGCGATCGCGAGGCCATTCGCGCCGCACGGGAAACCAATGATCAGTCGGCCTTGCTGGAGCGCGTGCATCGCTTGCACGGTGCAACGCGATACTGCGGAGTGCCGCAGTTGCGTGCCGCGTGCCAACGCAGCGAAACCCTGCTCAAGCAGAATGCGCCCCAAGCCCAGGCGGCACTGGACGATCTGGAATCAGCCATCAACCGCCTCGCCGCCGAAGCGCGGGTGAGTGCCTGATGGAGCCCTCCTTCAAGGGGCAGGCCCGGCCCCCTGTGGGGCCGACGGCAATCCGCATATCCCCATTACCAGAATCGTCGATGCGCACCCTGCTTTTTCAACAGCCAGCGCCAGACAGTCCTCTGCGCCTTCATCGGTTAGCGGGGAGAAAAACTGCGGGTGCGTGATAGGATGCGCGCAATTTGGAGGACCTCATGGCCGAACACGATTTCCGTTACAGCATGCTCAACCCGCAACACACCCTGACCGAGTGCCGCACCCTGGCTCCGGGCCGTTATCAGGTGACTGGCAACGGCGGCTCGATCCACGATCGTGACGAGCTGCTGGTGACCCTCAAAGGCAGTAAAACCCTGCACATGCGCCTGCAGGTTGAAAAGGTTCGCCACCTGATCAACCCGCCCGGGCAATGGATAGCCGTGGCCAAAGGCCCGGTATTCGACGAGCTGGCCATCCATCAGTGGAAGGTCAACTGTGACGGTTGCGGCACGGTGCTGGATTTTGAGTTCATGGTTGACGCCAAAGCGGGCGTCTCGGCGCAAAAGCCTGCAGCGGCCGCACGTATCGCCGAGCTGGGCTGGGCATCCGAAGGTGAAAAGCACTTGTGCAGAAAGTGCCAGGAGAAGGCGGCATGAAACACGTTCTGTCCGCATTGATCGGCGCTGTCCTGCTGACCGGTTGCGCGGCCAAACCGCTGCCGATCAAGCATGAACAGAGTTACCTGCTGGAATGGATCGGCGAACGCCCATTGATTGATAACAGCCACCTGACCATGACCCTGGGCGCCGATGGCCGGGCTTATGGCAATGCGGGCTGCAACCACTGGTTTGCCTCCTACACCCTGCAGGACGAGACCATCAGTTTCGGCACCGTGGGCAAGACCCGCAAAATGTGTGCGCCCGCTTTAATGGAGCAGGAACAGCGCTTCCTGCAAGCGATCGGCAAAGTCCAGCGCTGGGACATCTCGCCCATCAACCAACTGCGCCTGTGGCCTGCCGAAGGCAAGCCGTTGCGGTTTTGGGAAGAAGGTTAAGCAGGCGCTGATTGTTCCCCTTGGGAATGATCATCCTGTGGAAGCGGTGCTTGCCCGCGATAAGGTTTCGGTGATTTATCACTAAACCGAGGCGCCCTTGTCGCGAGCAAGCACCGCTCCCACAGATTTCCACCGGTTTATCGCGAGCCCGTATCACCCTTCCCCGCGCAGCGCCTTCAACTTCGCCATCACACCCGCTGCAGTCTGCTCGCCGAGCATCTGTTCGCGCAGTTTGCCCTTGTCATCAATGATGTAGGTCACCGGCAGCGCTTCGCTGGGTGGCAGGTCGTATTGCGCGGCAGGGTCCTGCGCCAGCACCGTGAACTTGATGCCCAGCGCATTGCTGGCGGTTTTCAGCTCTTCACCCTGCAAATTGTCGAAGTTGACCCCGAACACGCTGACCTTCTGGTCCTTGAGTTGCTCAGCCAGATGATTCAACTCCGGGATCTCCACCCGGCACGGCCCACACCATTCCGCCCAGTAATTGATCACCAGCCAGTGCTTGTCGACCTTGTCGCTGGCAACTTTCTGGCCGTTCTGGTCCACGCCCAGATCCACGCCACAGCCAGCCAGCAGCAAACTGCCGACCAGCGCCACTAATGCTGCGAACCGCTTTGCCATGTTGTTCCTCATCACGCTTGACCCTCACTATCCAGCCACGGGCATGCGACCGATTACCACTGCATGTTCAGCCCATGGCGTCAGGCGGGTAGAATAGCCGCCACCCTACGCAAGATGCGACCTGCAAATGACCGATCTGACGCTTTATCACAACCCGCGCTGCTCCAAGTCACGCGGCGCGCTGGAACTGCTGCAAGGCCGAGGCCTGAGCCCGTCCATCATGCTGTACCTGGAAACGCCGCCCGACGCTGCACAGCTGCGCGAGCTGCTGAGCAAACTCGGCATCAGCGCCCGGCAATTGCTGCGCACCGGCGAGGACGATTACAAGACGCTGAATCTGGCGGACCAGAGCCTGAGCGAAGAAGCTTTGATCGCGGCCATGGCTGCCCATCCGAAACTCATCGAGCGACCGATTCTGGTCGCAGGCAACAAGGCGATCATTGGTCGCCCACCGGAAAACGTGCTGGAGATTGTCTCGTGATTGCGCCTTATATTCTGGTTCTGTTCTACAGCCGCAACGGCTCCACCAGCGAAATGGCCCGGCAGATTGCCCGTGGCATCGAGCTGGGGGGCATGGAAGCGCGACTGCGCACCGTGCCAGCGATTTCCGCAGACTGCGAGGCCGTAGCGCCGAGCATTCCGGAAAGCGGCGCGCTGTACGCAACCCTCGACGACCTGAAAAACTGCGCAGGCCTGGCCCTGGGCAGCCCGACGCGCTTCGGCAACATGGCCGCGCCGCTCAAGTACTTTCTTGATGGCACCAGTAACCTGTGGCTGACCGGCGCGCTGGTGGGCAAGCCTGCCAGTGTCTTCACCTCTACCGCCAGCCTGCACGGCGGTCAGGAAACCACGTTGATGTCGATGCTGCTGCCTTTGCTGCACCACGGCATGCTGATCAGCGGCCTGCCCTACAGCGAGTCGGCACTGGTGGAAACCAGCGGCGGCGGCACGCCTTACGGCGCCAGCCATCACGCGGGCGCCGACGGCAAACGCCCACTGGATCAACACGAAACCCAATTGTGTCGTGCCCTGGGCCAGCGTCTGGCGAAAACCGCCGCACTGCTGGAGCCCGGCCGTGGCTAAAAAGCCCAGGGTGCTGCCTGCGCTGGAGTGGCTTGAACCGCGAGTGAAAGTCAGTCGCGTGGTCAGCCTGGGATGTTTTATCGGCCTCATCACGCTATTGATCGTTTACTACCTGGGGCTGGCCGACCTGCATGGCGCGAGGCCCTGGGTGATCCTGCTGATCGAACTGGTGCCGCTCTTGCTGCTGGCGCCAGGGATGATCCTCGGTAGCGCCCGCGCCCACTCGTGGACCTGCTTTGTGGTCAACCTGTACTTCATCAAAGGTGCGCTGGCCTGTTTCGACCCCAATCGCTGGTTGTTTGGGCTGCTGGAAATGTTCGCCAGCCTCGCCGTTTTCGTCAGCGCCCTGCTGTATATCCGCTGGCGTTTTCAATACAACCGCAAACTTGGGGGCGAAGGTCAGGTCTGACTTTGCAGTCCCCCTCCTTCAGAAACACTGCGCCGGAGCCTGAATGCACGATTACAAATGGCTGAATGAGTATTGCCTGAACCGTTTCGGCTCGGCAAAAGCCCTTGAAGCACACCTGCCCTCCCCCAAGACCGCCAATCAACTGCAAGCCATCAGCGCCGACCGTTATCTGTCGACCATGGCCCTGCGGGTGTTTCGTGCCGGTTTGAAGCACAGCCTGGTCGACTCCAAGTGGCCAGCGTTCGAAGAAGTGTTCTACCGTTTCGATCCGGAAAAGGTTGTGTTGATGGGCGCCGACCACCTGGAACGCCTGATGCAGGACGCACGGATCATTCGCCACCTGGGCAAGCTCAAGAGCGTGCCGCGTAACGCGCAGCTGATTCTCGACATCGAGCAGGAACACGGCAGCTTCGGCGCATTCATCGCCCAATGGCCGGTCGATGACATCACGGGCTTGTGGCAATACCTGGCCAAACACGGCAATCAGATGGGCGGGCTGTCGTCGCCGCGCTTTCTGCGCATGGTGGGCAAAGACACCTTTATCCCGACCTGGGACGTGGTGGCGGCGCTCAATGCGCAGAAGATCGTCGACAAAGTACCGACCAGCAAACGCGATCAGGCCATCGTCCAGCAAGTGTTCAACCAGTGGCAAAGCGAAAGCGGCCGGCCGTTGTGCCAGTTGTCAGCGATGTTGGCGTTTACCGTTAACCATTAAGGTCGCTGGGCATACAACCTGTGGGAGCGAATTCATTCGCGAAGGGGCCGGTACAGTCGATAAATAGTCTTCGCCTGCACCACCGCATTCGCGAATGAATTCGCTCCCACAGAGGTTGTGGTGATCCCGAAATGGGGTCAGACATTCAGCACATTCACAAACCGCGACGCAGCGCTTTCGTCGATGCGCAGGTTGGTGAAGTCGAACAGGTTGCGGTCCGCCAGCTGCGAGGGCTGCACATTCTGCAAGCTGCGGAAAATGCTGTCGGTACGGCCCGGCGTCTTGCGCTCCCATTCCTGGAGCATGTCCTTGACCACCTGGCGCTGCAGGTTTTCCTGGGAGCCACACAGGTTGCACGGGATGATCGGGAAATTCCTGAAGTCCGAGTAGGCTTGAATATCCTTTTCGTGGCAGTACGCCAAAGGCCGGATCACCACGTTGCGACCGTCGTCGGCGCGCAGTTTGGGCGGCATCGCCTTCAACGAACCATTGAAGAACATGTTGAGAAAGAAGGTCTCGACAATGTCATCACGATGGTGACCCAACGCCATCTTGGTCGCGCCGATCTGGTCGGCAAAGGTGTACAGCGTGCCGCGTCGCAGGCGTGAACACAGCGAGCAGGTGGTCTTGCCTTCCGGAATCAGCTCCTTGACCACCGAGTAGGTGTCTTTCTCAACGATGTGATACTCCACGCCCAGGGTTTCCAGGTAGGCAGGCAATACGTGCTCGGGAAAGCCCGGCTGCTTCTGGTCCATGTTCACCGCGACGATCTGGAAATTGATCGGCGCGACTTTCTGAAAGTGCATCAGTACGTCGAGCAGGGTGTAGCTGTCCTTGCCCCCCGACAGGCAGACCATGACCTTGTCGCCGTCTTCGATCATGTTGAAGTCGGCCACCGCTTCGCCCGCCAGGCGACGCAGGCGTTTCTGCAGTTTGTTCTGATTGACTGAAAGCGTGGCCATGGCGCGGGTATCCGGATGCTGTGACGTGAGGTCGGTAAAACGGCGGGTATTTTACGCATAAATGCTGTGCGGTGCTAAAGCCCGTCCGGCTGTTGCATTGGGCTATTAGCAGGGGCTGGACATGACCAATGACTCTAAAGAGCAGGTGTGTGCTTCCTATACTGCTACTGGTGAGGCCATCTGTGGGAGCGGTGCTTGGCCGCGATAAGGCTGGACGGGATTGAGCAAGCACCGCTCCCACAGGTGTCCGCGTTTCACTCAGTGACGCAAAAAAGGAGTAACCCGCATGATCCACCACGTCTGGGGACTGTTCACCCATCCCGACCGGGAATGGCAAGAGATACGGGGCGAGAAGGAAGAAAGCATCGGCCACATGTATCTGACTCATACCCTGATTCTGGCGGCGATCCCCGCCGTTTCGGCGTACATCGGCACCACCCGGATGGGCTGGGTGATCGGCGAGCGCGCGCCAGTGATGCTGACCCACGAAAGTGCGATCTGGATGACGATCATGTCGTACATCGCCATGCTCGCGGGCGTGGCGATCATGGGCGGTTTCATTCACTGGATGGCGCGCACTTACGACGCGACCCCCAGCCTGGCGCGCTGCGTGGCATTTGCCACCTATACCGCCACGCCGCTGTTCATCGGTGGGCTGGCGGCGCTCTACCCTCACCTGTGGCTGGGCATGATGGTGGGCACTGCAGCGGTGTGCTACACGGTTTACCTGCTGTATGTGGGCCTGCCGACCTTCATGAACATTCCGGCTGACGAGGGCTTCATGTTTTCCAGCTCGGTGTTGGCCGTGGGGCTCGTGGTGCTGGTGGCGATCATGGCGTTTACCGTGGTGCTGTGGGGGATCGGCGTGGGTCCCGAATACACCAACTAAGTATCAGACTGTGGCGTGAAACTTTTGGGAGCCAATTCATTCGCGAAAAGGCCAGTACGGGCGATAGAAATTTGTCGGCCGTACCACCGCCTTCGCGAATGAATTCGCTCCCACAGGTTGGATACCACATGCAGCCAACGACCATTCGGCACCTCAGGTTTTCGATCGCCTGACCTTTTACGGCATACTCGCGCTCTCTGGAGACCGATGAAGCATGCCTGAGCAACTCAACACCCGTGTCGAAGTCTGTTACCAACAAGCCGAAGCCTTTTTCAAACGCCCCTTCAAACGCCCGGTAGTCAGCCTCAAGCTGCGCGGCCAGAAGGCCGGCGTCGCGCACCTGCATGAAAATATGCTGCGCTTCAATCCGCAGCTGTACCGCGAAAACAGTGAAGATTTTCTGCGCCAGACGGTGGCCCATGAGGTCGCGCACCTGATCGCCCACCAACTGTTCGGCGATCGCATCCAGCCCCATGGCGAGGAATGGCAATTGATCATGCGCGGGGTTTACGAACTGCCGCCCAACCGTTGCCACACGTACGCCATCAAACGCCGCAGCGTAACCCGCTACATCTACCGCTGCCCCTGCGCGGGCAGCGACTTCCCGTTCTCAGCCCAGCGCCATCAGATGGTTCGCAAGGGTCGGCGCTACCTGTGCCGAAAATGCCGCGAGACACTGGTGTTCAGCGGCGAAACAAGAGTCGAATAACACATCGGTTCTAATCCACGGACCTGTGGGAGCGCCACCCCGGCCGCTCCCACAAAGGCTCACCGACGTTCACAAAACCGCGCCACTCTCGCGCATTTCGGCGATTTGCTCCTCGCTATAACCCAATCCCTCCAACACCCGCTGACTGTCCGCCCCCAACCGAACCCCCATGTGGCGGGGAGCCGCCAGGCCGGCGGAGAATTTCAGCGGGCAGGCAATCTGTGCCTGTGAGGTGCCGTCGCCCCGCGGCACCTGGGTCACCACCTGCCGGGCCTGCAACTGGGGATGCAGCGCCGCCTCGGCAACACTCAACACCGGTTCGACACAGGCATCAAGTGCCGCGAAACAGGTCGTCAATTCCTGAGCACTGCGCTTTTCGAACTCGGCCCGCAGCTCGTTTTTCAGACTCGCCTGGATTTCCGGCCGGGCGGACAACCCCTGGCTCGCCAGCTCCGGTCGCTGCAACGCCTTGCACAGCGCCTGCATGAACGGCGGCTCCAGGCTGCCGACCGAAAACCATTGCCCATCGCGGCTGCGGTAATAGTCATAAAAGCTGCCGCCGTTGAGCATCTGGGCTTCCCGCTCCGGCTCGACCGCGCAAGCCAGATAACCCGCCCCGGCCATGGCGTTCAGGCTGAACGCGCAGTCGGTCATGCTCACATCAACGTACTGCCCCAGCCCGCTCTGTTGCCGGGCCACGACCGCAGCCAACAAACCGATCACCCCATGCAGCGAGCCACCGGCCACGTCCGCGGCCTGAAACCCCAAAGGCAACGGGCCGCTCTCTTTGCGCCCGGTGTGGCTGGCAATGCCCGACAACGCCAGGTAATTGATGTCGTGCCCGGCCCGTTCGCGATAGGGGCCGGTCTGGCCATAGCCGGTGATCGCCACATAAATCAGCCGCGGGTTGAGTGCCTTGAGCTCCTCGTAGCCGATGCCCAGACGCTCCATCACTCCGGGCCGAAACTGCTCCAGCACGATGTCGTACTCCATGACCAATTGCCTGACGACGTCCAGCGCTACCGGCTGCTTGAGGTTCAGCGCCAGGCTGCGCTTGTTGCGGTTCAGATAAGCGTGGCTGGCCGAGACGCCATGCTCGAAGGGCGGCAGGTCGCGCAACAGATCCATGCGCGACGGCGATTCGATACGCAGCACCTCGGCGCCCATGTCCGCCAGCAGCAGCGAAGCAAAGGGTCCCGGTAATAAGGTCGAGAAATCCAGCACTTTGAGGGACGACAACGGACCTTGCATGCAGACCTCCTGAAAACACACGTTCAGCCCTCAGCGTAGCCAATCCACTCAGGTAAAACCCGGGCAGAAAAAAACCCATCCGAAGATGGGTTTTTTGTGTCGCTGCGCAGCAGACGCGGGCTGTGGTTACACAGGCTTACGCGTCGGGATCGGGCGAGTCACTGGCTCTTCAGCCATCTCGGCTACGCCCAGATCGTCAACCGGCATGGTGTTGTCGATTGCCCGACCACCCGACGCCAGCTCGGTTTGCAGCGTTTCGTTGTCCAGCTCGCCGACCCACTTGGCAACAACCAGCGTCGCAACAGCGTTGCCCACCAGGTTGGTCAGGGCGCGGGCTTCGGACATGAAGCGGTCGATACCCAGGATCAGCGCCAGACCGGCAACCGGCAGGTGGCCAACAGCCGACAGGGTTGCAGCCAGTACGATAAAGCCGCTACCGGTCACGCCAGCAGCACCTTTGGACGACAGCAGCAGCACCAGCAGCAAGGTGATCTGATGGGTGATGTCCATGTGGGTGTTGGTCGCCTGAGCGATGAACACGGCCGCCATGGTCAGGTAGATCGAAGTACCGTCCAGGTTGAACGAGTAGCCCGTCGGAATCACCAGACCTACTACCGATTTCTGTGCGCCCAGACGCTCCATCTTGATCAGCATGCGTGGCAGAGCCGATTCCGAAGAGGACGTACCCAGCACGATCAGCAGTTCTTCACGGATGTACTTGATCAGCTTCAGCACGCTGAAACCGTGAGCGCGGCAGATGCCACCCAGTACGATCAGCACGAACAGCACGCAAGTGATGTAGAAGCAGATCATCAACTGACCCAGCTGCACCAGCGAGCTCACACCGTAGGCACCGATGGTGAACGCCATGGCGCCGAAAGCACCGATAGGCGCGAGCTTCATGATCATGTTGATGATGTTGAACATCACGTGGGCGAAGCGATCGATGAAGTCCAGCACCGGCTTGCCGTAGGCACCCAGGCGATGCAGGGCGAAACCGAAGATCACCGAGAACATCAGGACTTGCAGAATATCGCCGTTGGCAAACGCGCCGACGATGGTGTTAGGAATGACGTTGAGGATGAAGCCAACGATGCTCTGATCCTTGCCCGCTGTGACATAGGCAGCGATTTTCGAGGCATCCAGGGTGCTGACATCGATGTTCATGCCGGCGCCCGGCTGAACCACGTTGACCACGACCAGACCGATGAGCAGGGCGATGGTGGAAACGATTTCGAAATACAGCAGCGCATAGCCGCCGGTCTTGCCGACCGATTTCATGTTCTGCATGCCGGCGATACCGCTGACCACCGTACAGAAAATGATCGGGGCAATGACCATCTTGATCAGTTTGATAAACCCGTCGCCCAGCGGCTTGAGAGCCTTGCCGGTGTCAGGATAGAAGTGACCGATCAGAATACCGATCACAATGGCTACGATCACCTGGAAGTACAGGGATTTATACAGGGGCTGACGAGTCGTCATGGCATCATCCTCAAGGGTACCGTCGGCATCAGTCATGTGATGCGCCAGATACCTAACGAGCTAACCCTCCTGCAACTGGAGGGATTTGTTTTGTCGGCTGCGTTGAGCAGACCTGCGAGTTCTATCGCAAGGCGCGTGCCAGTTTTGCGAAAACCGCTGAACGCCTCTCGGATCATGGTGTCCGGGTATTACTCGGGGCCTGGAGCCTGGTGAAGGGTGGCGGAATTCCGCCGCATGCGGGGAATATCAGCGGGTGAGTGGCGGGTATCCGCCCAGTGCGAGCAGACACAATTGGAGCGAGGCCTGCCCGCGAAGAACCTTGACGCGGTGCACCTGACCGACCGCGTCGACTGATTCGCGGGGCAAGCCTCGCCCCAACGGAGCCGCGAGCGGCTAGCCCTGCGGAAAATGAATCCGGAACGCCGCGCCGCCCAGTGGCGAGTCGTCCAGCGTCAGGCGCGCGTTGTAGCTTTCAATGATGTCCTTGACCACCGCCAGCCCGATGCCTTGCCCCGGGTTCTGCCGGTCCAGCCGCTCGCCGCGCTGCAGGATGCGTTCACGCTGATCCTCCGGTACGCCGGGGCCGTCGTCTTCGACGCACAACTCATCGCCTTCAGGGGTGGAGCGCAAACTGACCCGCACTTCGCCCAGGCACAGGCGATAGGCGTTTTCCAGCAGGTTGCCGAGCATCTCCAGCAACGCCCCCTCCTCCATTGGCACCACGCACTCTTCGGGCAGGTCCAGGGTGACGTTGACCTGCTTGTCGCGATAGACCTTTTCCAGCGTCTTGCACAGGCTTTCGACCACCGGCCGCAGCCGGACGTGATGGCGCACCAGGCCGCTCTTGCGCAGGCTGGCGCGCTGCAATTGATAGCCGATCTGCTGGCTCATGCGCTCGATCTGCGACTGCAGAATGCGCGCCTGCTCCACGTCTTCAGGGCGTTTGGCGATGGTTTCGCTGACCCCCTGCAACACCGCCAGAGGGGTTTTCAGGCTGTGCGCCAGGTCGCCCAACGAGTCCCGATATCGAATGCGCTGCTCGCGCTCGCTGGACAACAACCGATTGAGTGACCCGGTCAGGCGCAGCAATTCACTCGGATGGCTCTCGCTGAGGCTGTCGCGAGCACCGGACTCGACCTCATCCAGCTCCTGACTCAGCCCCCGCAACGCGCGCAGGCCCCAGGTCAAACCCAGCCACAACAAGGCCAGCAGCACGATCAACGCCGCGCCGAAGCCCAGATAGAGTTTCTGCCGCAGCGCGCTGACGGTTTCCTGATAGCCGCGCACCGGTTGCAGCGCGACGATACTGAACGCCGCATTGCGCCCGCCGAGCAGGCGGATTTCCACGTCGTAGACGAAGAACTCTTCGCCATTGGCTTCCCTGATCAGGGAAAACTCGCTGCCCTTGCCGTCGTAGCGCGGCTGGTAATCAATGTTTTCATCTTCGGTGGCCAGCGAGCGCCAGACCAGATCACCCTGGCGGTTATAGATGTAGCCCAGCAGCCGCGAGCCCGGCAGGTTGAACTGCTCGCTGGGCAATACCGACGGCATCAGCAGCCGGCCATGTTCGACCCGGGCGGCCGAAATCAGCGTCGTCACGTCAGACGCCAGACGCTGCTCGATGGCCCCGCGCAACGCCAGGCTAAACGCGCCCTGCAAGGCAGGCAGCATCAACAGCATGAACACCACGGCCAGGGCCGCAGCGCCGATCAGCAAACGCAGGTGCAGCGAACGAATCATTTACAGCGCTCGGTAAACAGGTAGCCCAGACCGCGCACGGTTTCAATCGGTTTGAACGCCACAGTGCCTTCAATCTTGCGGCGCAGGCGCCCGACCAGCACTTCAATGACATTCGGGTCGCGCTCTTCGTCGTCAGGGTACAGCTGCTCCATCAGGCGTTCCTTGGGCACCACTTGCTGATGATGGCGCATCAGGTATTCGAGGATGCGGTATTCGTAGGCGGTCAGCGGCAGCGGTTGCTCGTCCAGCGAGGCCTGCTTGCGGTTGAGGTCCAGCAACAACGGCCCGGCAATGATCGTCGAATGGGTGAAGCCACTGGCCCGGCGCAACAAGGCATTGAGGCGCGCTTCGAGCTCCTCGAACTGAAACGGCTTGACCACGTAATCATCAGCCCCGGCGGCCAGGCCTTCGACCTTGTCCTGCCAGTTGCCACGGGCGGTCAGGATCAGGATCGGGAACACTTTGCCTGCCACGCGCAACTGGCGAATCAGCTCCAGGCCGCTGATCCCCGGCAACCCCAGGTCGATCACCGCCAGGTCATGATTGAACTGCCCAGCCTGATACAGCGCCTCCTCGCCGTTGGCCACCGCCTCGACGATGTGGCCCGATTCGGTCAGACGGGTCTGCAAGTGATGACGCAACAGCGCCTCGTCTTCAACCACCAGCAACTTCATGACGCTCTCCTGGGTGGAATGTTGAATCGTTACATTGACGCGTAGGAACTACCGCAGGCTGCGAGGGCGATGTGTCAGCCAGATCGCTTTCGCAGCCTGCGGCAGCTCCTACACGGAAATCATTTGGAGCACCTGCTGCGTCGGCTTCCACGCCTGCGAGCTGCCAGCATTGGCGTTCAGCACCACCGGCACGGGCTGGCGCAGATCATAATGGCCCGCCAGATTTTTCTGCGCCACCGGCAGACCGTTATAGGTGCCCTGCTGACTCAAACCCTGGCCCCAGTGGCGCCTTTCAATCGCCTCGAACCGCTCACTGGTCTTGTTGGTCGGCGCGCGCGCCAGCTCGTTGTTGTCCGCCGCCTGCGCCGCTGCGCTGCCGCCCAGAAAAGCCAAAGCCAGGAAAAACTTGTTGAAGGTCTGCATGCTGTAGTCCTCTCGCGCCGGGCGCTGTTCAGGTACCGGGCCAGACTAATCGGCAAGCGCTGAACCGCCCCTGAACACCGCCTGAACACTCGCTTAACGGCGGTCCTTAATAACTATGTACCGCACCGACTACATTTCAGACGGCACAATGAGCTAGTCTTCTCCGGCACGACCCTTCTGCGCTCTCCCTATTGCTCGACCTCAACCCCTATCGCTCGACCTCTACCAAGGAGCTGACCATGCGTTTCTGGATTGCATTCGTGATGATGACCCTGGCGGGCTTGGCCCAGGCCGCCATCAAGACCGAACAGATCAATTATCAAAGCGCCGATGGCACCCGGCTGGTGGGCTATTACGCCTATGACGATGCCATCAAGGGCCAGCGCCCCGGTATCATCGTGGTTCACGAATGGTGGGGCCTGAATGACTACGCCAAACGCCGCGCCCGCGACCTCGCCGCCCTCGGCTACAGCGCCATGGCTATCGATATGTATGGCGAAGGCAAGAATACTGAACACCCGAAAGACGCCATGGCCTTCATGCAGGCCGCGCTCAAGGACAGCGACGCCGCCAACCAGCGCTTTGATGCGGGCCTTGAACAGCTCAAGAAACAGCCACAGACCAACCCGGCCAAGATCGCCGCCATCGGTTACTGCTTCGGCGGCAAGATCGTGCTCGACGCAGCACGTCGCGGCGAAGCCCTGGCGGGCGTGGTCAGCTTCCACGGCGCACTGGTCACCAACACCCCGGCCACAGCGGGCGGCGTGAAAGTGCCGATGCTGGTGGAACATGGCGCGAAAGACAGCATGGTCACACCGGAAAACGTCACAGCCTTCAAAAATGAAATGGACAAGGCCGGTGCCGACTATAAATTCGTCAGCATTGCCGACGCCAAACACGGCTTCACCAACCCCGACGCCGATCGTCTCAGCCACGGCGAACACGGCGGCCCGGATATCGGCTACAACAAGGCCGCCGATGAAAGCTCGTGGAAAGACATGCAAGCGTTTCTGAAGAAGGTGTTTGGCGCGTAACCAAAAGACTGGCTGATCAACTGTGGGAGCGAGCTTGCTCGCGAATACGGTATTCCAGGCGCAGTGTTTGTGTCGGACTCACCAACGCCTTCGCGGGCAAGCTCGCTCCCACGGGTCTCAGCCTGAACCCCTTCCCCAATCCCCCTTCCCCCGGCAAAATGCCGCCCATGACTCAAACTCTTCCTGCCTCCTGCCCGACACTCACTCATCACTGGCCCTTGCCTCACGCCTTGGCGAATGTGGTGTTGGTCAGCGGCCATTTCGACCCGACGAAACTGGCCGAGGGCGACTTCCCACGTTGCGCCGTCGTGCCTCCGGCGAGCATCCAACGCTCCGTCGCCAAACGCCAGACCGAATTTCTCGCGGGCCGGTTGTGTGCCCGGGCAGCCCTCATGCAGCTGGAAGGTCGCCACTGGGTGCCGGGCATGGGCGAGGACCGCGCACCGATCTGGCCGGACGACATCAGCGGCTCGATCACCCACAGCACCGGCTGGGCCGCCGCCATCGTCGGCCATAAACAGCATTGGCGCGGCCTGGGTCTGGATACCGAAAACCTGCTCACACCCGAGCGCGCCACACGCCTGGCGGGGGAAATCCTCACCGCTACAGAAATGCAGCAAATGGCCGCTGGCCCCGCCGAACAGATCGCCCTGCGCGTGACGCTGACCTTCTCTATAAAGGAAGCACTGTTCAAGGCGCTGTACCCCATCGTGCAAAAACGCTTCTACTTCGAAGACGCTCAATTGCTGGAATGGACAGAAGATGGCCATGCGCGCCTGCGCCTGCTGACGGACCTGTCCAGCGAATGGCACAGCGGCAAGGAACTGGACGGGCAGTTCAGCGTGCAGGGTGAACAGCTGTTGAGTCTGGTGGCCATTGCTTCATAAATGCGCCACTAGTTCTGGGGAGGGTCAGCGCTCCGCCTCCAACGGGCAATGCTCACACCGCCCCACCCACGCCACCTGATAACTCAAGCAACAGGTGCGGCGTTTGCGGCAAGCAGGCTCGCCAACATAGGTAATGGCATTGAACAGCGGGTTACGTCGCCCATCGGCCAGCGTCCTGCTGCGCAGCAAACCATAGCCCGGGTCCAGCGAAACATCCGTCAGGGCGCTCAACCGGGCAAGGCAGCTTTCCAGATAATCTCCTGCATTACCCCACAACACTGCGCCCGACAGATTGCCGTAGGCGCTGAGATTTTCAATAAACGGCAGCAGATTGTCGTCCAGCAGCCGTTCAAGCGCCCCCGCTTCGTCAACGCCGAACTTCACCCCGACAGGTAAACCCCGTTCGTCCAAGGCCAGGCTCACGTGATCGAGCTTCACGGACCAATGCCGATCAAACACCAGGCTCGCGACCACCACCGGCGCGATCACCTGCATGAAGTAATACTTGGACCACTGCGAGACCAGCACTGCTTTGCGGGCAGGCATCAACTCAGGGCCGTAGATGTTCAGCAGCAAGGCGTCCAGCGTTTCAGGCTGCAACACCTCTGATAGAGGCCGCACCGGGCGCGGGTCGTCGACCGCCATCAGGGTTTGGCCGAAAGAGGCGAAGGACTCGCTGATTAAAGAACGGGGCATTGGGTTCCTGGAGACTGCGTGGCGATACAGAACCGTAGGAGCGGCTTTAGCCGCGAATTAAGTAGGTGTACACAGTGGATCGTCATGGCCATCAGTATCGCTCGCGGCTAAAGCCGCTCCTACGGATCACCTATATCGTAGGAGCTTCAGCCGCGAAGAGAACCAACGCCGCGCAATTGTAGCAACCGGTTTCGCCAAGCACAGCACATGCCAGACCGACCTTGCCAAAGGCATTTTTTGTGATAGGGTTCGCGCCCGCAAAAATCAGTCAGCGGCGGAAAAAAACCTCGAAAGCCGGAAAATCCAGTTGGGTCCAGCAGTTATGCGGCCTACACGCGAGTGCGCCTTTTCATACACGATTTACACACAGCCTTATCCACAGGTCATGCGTTGCAATTGGTGTCCAAAACGCTTTATCTTGTAGCCCGGCGTCACCAGCAACCCTACATATAGGGTTTTGAGATAAAAACCCACCACAGGTAGAACGGGAATTTCAAGCATTTTTCTTCAGCGTTCAGGGTTGAACCAAAGGCTGGATTAACAGCCAAACCTCTCCCGCCGCAACGCTGAGCACGCAGTCCCGCGCACCAAAGCCACTCAGTACATTTGTTGCAATGTTTAACACGCACCATCAAACAGATCCCTCAGGGCAGCGAGCAACGATTCGCTGCCTTTTTGACTTCAAGGCCAGGGACGGCGACATCCGTCGTCCCCATTTCGTTTTGAGGTCGTTGCAGCCGACGTTTGTCGACTGAATGCCGCAAGACGGAACGGTGGGTAGCTAAACCCTACCCAAACAAACATAGAGAATGTGGAGACACCCATGCAAACAGACACAACTCGCGAGAACTCGCCGACTCCGGCGCCGCAGACAGGCCACTCCCAACAGGACCTGTCCGCGACCGCTCCCGGCCAGCTGCGCGTGATCAAGCGTAACGGCACTGTCGTCCCGTATACCGATGACAAAATCACCGTCGCCATCACCAAAGCGTTTCTCGCAGTTGAAGGCGGCACCGCCGCTGCGTCTTCGCGCATCCACGACACCGTGGCCCGCCTGACCGAACAAGTCACTGCGACCTTCAAGCGTCGCATGCCTTCGGGCGGCACCATCCACATCGAAGAAATCCAGGACCAGGTCGAACTGGCCCTGATGCGTGCCGGCGAGCAGAAAGTGGCTCGCGACTACGTCATCTATCGCAACGAGCGCTCCAAAGAGCGTGCCGTGCGTGGCAACGACGCGCCGGTCCAGGCTCACCCCTCGATCCGCATCACCCGCGCCGACGGCAGCGTTGCGCCGCTGGACATGGGTCGCCTGAACACCATCGTCACTGAAGCCTGCGAAGGGCTGGAAGAAGTCGATGCCAACCTGATCCAGAGCGAAACCCTGAAAAACCTTTACGACGGCGTGGCGATGAAAGACGTCAACACCGCCCTGGTGATGACCGCCCGTACCCTGGTTGAGCGCGAGCCGAACTACTCGTTCGTGACCGCCCGCCTGCTGATGGACACCCTGCGTGCCGAAGGCCTGAATTTCCTGGAAGTCGCTGAAAGCGCCACTCACCACGAAATGGCCGACCTGTACGCCAAGGCCCTGCCTTCGTACATCGCCAAAGGCATTCAGTTCGAATTGCTGAACCCGATCCTGGCCACCTTCGACCTGGAAAAACTCGGCAAGGCGATCAACCACGAGCGCGACCAGCAGTTCACCTACCTGGGCCTGCAAACCCTGTACGACCGTTACTTCATCCACAAGGATGGCGTGCGTTTCGAATTGCCGCAGATCTTCTTCATGCGTGTGGCCATGGGCCTGGCGATCGAAGAGAAAGCCAAGGAAGACCGCGCCATCGAGTTCTACAACCTGTTGTCGTCCTTCGACTACATGTCCTCGACCCCAACCCTGTTCAACGCCGGTACTCTGCGTCCGCAGCTGTCCAGCTGCTACCTGACCACCGTGCCGGATGACCTGTCGGGCATTTACCACGCGATCCACGACAACGCCATGCTGTCCAAATTCGCAGGCGGTCTGGGCAACGACTGGACGCCGGTTCGTGCGCTGGGTTCGTACATCAAAGGCACCAACGGCAAATCCCAGGGCGTTGTACCGTTCCTGAAAGTCGTGAACGACACCGCAGTCGCAGTCAACCAGGGCGGCAAGCGCAAAGGCGCGGTCTGTGCGTACCTGGAAACCTGGCACATGGACATTGAAGAGTTCATCGAGCTGCGCAAGAACACCGGTGATGATCGTCGTCGTACCCACGACATGAACACCGCCAACTGGATCCCTGACCTGTTCATGAAGCGCGTCTTCGATGACGGCAAATGGACCCTGTTCTCGCCGTCCGAAGTCCCGGATCTGCATGACCTGACCGGCAAGGCCTTTGAAGAGCGTTACGAGTACTACGAAGCGCTGAGCGAATACCCAGGCAAGATCAAACTGTTCAAGACCATCCAGGCCAAGGATCTGTGGCGCAAGATGCTCTCGATGCTGTTCGAAACCGGCCACCCATGGCTGACCTTCAAAGACCCGTGCAACCTGCGCAGCCCGCAGCAGCACGTGGGCGTGGTTCATAGCTCGAACCTGTGCACCGAGATCACCCTGAACACCAACAAGGACGAAATCGCGGTCTGCAACCTGGGCTCGATCAACCTGCCGAACCACATCGTGGGCGGCAAGCTGGACACCGACAAGCTCAAGCGCACCATCGACGTCGCCGTTCGCATGCTCGATAACGTGATCGACATCAACTACTACTCGGTGCCGCAAGCCAAGAACTCGAACTTCAAGCACCGCCCGGTCGGCCTGGGCATCATGGGCTTCCAGGACGCGCTGTACCTGCAGCACATTCCTTACGGTTCCGATGCTGCCGTCGAATTCGCCGACAAGTCCATGGAAGCGGTCAGCTACTACGCGATCCAGGCCTCCTGCGACCTGGCCGATGAGCGCGGCGCGTACGAGACGTTCCAGGGTTCGCTGTGGTCCAAAGGCATCCTGCCGCTGGATTCGCAACAGATCCTGATCGAACAGCGTGGCCAGAAGTACATCGACGTTGACCTGAACGAATCCCTGGACTGGGCGCCAGTCCGTGCCCGTGTACAGAAAGGCATTCGTAACTCCAACATCATGGCCATCGCACCGACCGCGACCATCGCCAACATCACTGGCGTATCGCAGTCGATCGAACCGACTTATCAGAACCTGTACGTGAAATCGAACCTTTCGGGCGAATTCACCGTGATCAACCCGTACCTGGTTCGCGACCTCAAGGCCCGCGACCTGTGGGACTCGGTCATGATCAACGACCTGAAGTACTACGACGGTTCGGTACAGCAGATCGAACGTATCCCGCAGGAACTCAAAGACCTGTACGCCACCGCGTTTGAAGTCGACACCAAGTGGATCGTTGACGCAGCCAGCCGTCGCCAGAAGTGGATCGACCAGGCTCAGTCCCTGAACCTGTACATCGCCGGCGCATCGGGCAAGAAGCTGGACGTGACCTACCGCATGGCCTGGTACCGTGGTCTGAAAACCACTTACTACCTCCGTGCCCTGGCTGCGACCAGCACCGAGAAATCCACCGTCAACACCGGCAAGCTCAACGCAGTATCGAGCGGCGGCCACGGCCCGGACGACTCGGCGATCACCGCCCCACGCCCAACCGAAGCCGCCCCGGCCGGTCCAGCGCCAGTGCCTAAAGCCTGCGCCATCGACGAACCGGATTGCGAGGCTTGCCAATAAGGCATAGCTAAAAGCTGCCTCGCTCCTACTTTCCTGTGGGAGCGAGCTTGCTCGCGAAGAAGCCAGCACCTCTGTAAATACCTGAACATAAAACCGGGAGCATCAAACCCTCCCGGCCTCCCCCGCAAAATCATCCCCCGCTGCAACCACCCCTTCCACACATCCCAAAACCTGCTGCAGCGCGCTCGCCCTCGGTGTATCTGAACAAACCGGATCCCTGTGGCAGCGAATTCATTCACGAAAGCACTTTCACAGCCGATAGAAATACATCGGATGTACCGGCCTCTTCGCGAATGAATTCGCTCCCACAGGGGCTGGGTGAAACCTGTGGGACCGACTTTCGCCTGGGAAAAGTCCCCGCAATAGGGCGCGGCAAACAGTGGTGTAAACAATTCCATAGCATCCGCCTATGAATGCCGTAGTCTTCGTTGATTGGGCAGCAACCTCGCATGACGATACTTTCGTCACACCCAAAGATGGCGTATTGATACCAGTGCGTTCACGTACTTCGCTCCCCCACGAGTCCACTCCATGAAAACTCCGATTTCCCTCGCATCGCGCATCGGCCTGGGCTTTGCTGCCATCGTATCGCTGCTGGTATTGATTACTGCCGTGGGTATTCAACGGGTCGGCTTTATCGACTCCACCCTTGAAGACGTCAGCGAAAACGCCGCGAAAGTGCAACGCTACGCCATCAACTTCCGGGGCAGCGTGCATAACCGGGCCATTGCGATTCGCGACGCGGTCCTGGTGAGCAACCCTCAGGACCTGGAAAACCACCTGCGCGAAGTCACCCGGCTGGAAAAAGACTACGTCGATTCGGCCACCCCGCTGGACCAGCTCTACGCCAAGTCCAACGTGAACCCGCAAGAACAGTCCATGCTGCGCGCCATCAAAGAGATCGAGCAGCAGACCCTTGCCTCGACCAAAACCCTGATCGACCTGCGGCGCACCGGCGATATCCCGGGATCACAGGCGTTATTGCTGAATCAGGTCTCGGCCAACTACAGCGAGTGGCTCAAGCGCATCAACGCCTTGATCGACTTTGAAGAAGCCTCGATCAAAGCCCAGCTCAACGATGTGCAGGCCACCGCCAGCCAGTTTCGCGGCCTGATGCTGATGGCCACGGCCGTGGCTTTGCTGCTGAGCATCATCCTGGCGGCCTTCATCATTCGCTTCGTCAAATCCACCCTCGGCGCAGAACCGACCGACGTGGCGCAGGCGATCCAGCGACTGGCAGCCGGTGATTTGCAACAACGCATCGACACCCCCTATCCCGACAGCGTGATGGGCGTGCTGAAAACCGCCCTCGCCCGCCTGGCAGACACCATCACCCAGGTGCGCATCGCGGCTCAGGAAGTCAACCACTCCTCCTCGCTGCTGTCCGCCACGTCCATCACCAACAACGACCAGATCAACCTGCAGACCCGCGAAGCCGAGCAAGTGGCGACTGCCATTACGCAAATGGCCGCCACCGTCAACGAAGTCACCGGCTACGCCTCACAGGCAGCGGACGCGACTCGCCTGGCCGACAGCGAAGTGGAAAGCGGCAACCAACTGGTGGCAGGCACCACCCTGGCCATCGAACAACTGGCGACCTCCCTGGCTGAAACCACCCTCACCGTCGAGCACGTGTCCAAACAGAGTGAAGAGATCGAGACCGTCATCGACGTGATCAACTCCATCGCCGCGCAAACCAACCTGCTGGCCCTCAACGCAGCCATCGAAGCGGCACGCGCGGGCGAGCATGGGCGCGGTTTTGCGGTGGTCGCCGACGAAGTCCGTTCACTGGCCAACCGCACTCAGCAGTCGACCCAGGATATCCGCGACATGATCAGCACCCTGCAAAGCGGCACGCAAACCGCCGCGCAAACCATGCGTGACAACTGCGAACTGGTCGGCCGCACCGTGGAGCAGACCCGCAACGCACAGGGCGCGCTGAGCAAGATCAGCCAGGAAGTGGGCGCCATCAATCGCATGAACGCGCAGATCGCCAGCGCTTCCCTTCAACAAAGCGCCGTGGCCGAAGAAGTGGCGGTCAACATCAACCGCATCCACGGCTCAACCGTGCAGTCCGCGACAGGCTCGAAACAAGTCTCCACCGCCAGCCAGGAACTGGCCCAGCTGGCCGACCGCCTGACCCAGAAAGTGGCCTTCTTCAAAGTCAGCTAACGCCAGCGCGCTGGCGGGCGTGACTCCACAACTAATCCCCGTTGGAGCGAGGCTTGCCCGCGAAGAAGGATAGCGCGATATCCCTGAAACACCGCGATCCCCTGTGGGAGCGGTGCTTGCCCGCGATGCAGACGCTGCGATTTATCAGATAGACCACACTATCGTTCCTCGCGGGCAAGCCTCGCTCCAACAGGGCGATTGTCTGTAGGAGTGAGCTTGCTCGCGATGGCGTTTTCAAGCGCGCAGAGGACTTGCCGGTAAACATCCAAACCCTCACCGAAATCGGCTTTTCGCGCCCCCGCTCACAGGCTGACCAACGGTCAGCCACCTCAAAACCGGCCTCACAACCCCCCTCCCCGCCGCAGCCCCCTATATCCAAGGCACACAGAAACATTGACCCCCATCAAGCCATAAACCCTTAGCGCAAATGCGCGCATCGACACATTGCCGGAGGCCAGCAAGACCTATATGCTGTGTTTCGAAATTTGAAAAACACTACATACAGGGTTTTCACTGCATTCCCGCTCATATCTCACCAATTGAGAATGACCGCTCAAATGCCATAGAAAAAAGTGAAAATCACACCCCAAAATGCAGTCAGGGATGAACAAGTGCCGGGCAAAATCTGTATAATCCCGCGCTCGCTCCAGGGTACCCAAATGACCATTGGCACACGCAATGCTGTCTTACCTGAAAGCAACCTCCGCTATCCGTTTTGTGCGCCTGTAAGGCCAACCGCCGCGGCGGCACATCCGCTGATTGACTGGCAGCAGCACTGGCCCGTCAATCCCGAGTGAATCCACAAATCCGTTGCCAACGTTAGCGACACGACGCGGGCACTACATCCTTTGAAATTCAGGAGTTTCCACCATGCTGAGCTGGGACGAATTCGATAAAGAAGACGGCGAAACAGTCGCTAAAGCGACCAACGCCGGTCACGCCAACGAAGCCAACATGGACCGCCTCGACAGCGCCGGTGGCGCCGCCGCAACCGAAGCTCGCAACATCACCGACAAAGACTCCCCTGCCCTGGTCCGCGCCAAGAAAGCGCTGGACGCACTGGACGTCGCTGAAGGCCTGGCTGAACTCGAAGGCGCCAGCGCCCGTGTGGCCGTTGACGAAAAAATGATGATCAACTGCCGCGCTGACCTTAACCAGCTCGTGCCTTTCAAGTACGACTGGGCCTGGCAGAAGTACTTGGACGGCTGCGCAAACCACTGGATGCCGCAAGAAGTCAACATGACCGCCGACATCGCCCTGTGGAAAGACCCACAAGGCCTGACCGACGACGAGCGCCGCATCGTCATGCGCAACCTGGGCTTCTTCTCCACCGCCGACTCCCTGGTTGCCAACAACCTGGTCCTGGCCGTGTACCGTTTGATCACCAACCCGGAGTGCCGCCAGTACATCCTGCGCCAGGCCTTCGAAGAAGCGATCCACACCCACGCTTACCAGTACTGCATCGAATCGCTGGCCATGGATGAAGGCGAGATCTTCAACATGTACCACGAGATCCCATCGGTCGCGAAAAAAGCCGCTTGGGGCCTGAAATACACCCGTTCGATCTCCGATCCGAAGTTCGAAACCGGCACCGAAGAAACCGACAAAGAACTGCTGCGCAACCTGATCGCCTACTACTGCGTCCTGGAAGGCATCTTCTTCTACTGCGGCTTCACCCAGATCCTGTCCATGGGCCGCCGCAACAAAATGACCGGCGTCGCCGAGCAGTTCCAGTACATCCTGCGCGACGAATCCATGCACCTGAACTTCGGCATCGACGTGATCAACCAGATCAAAATCGAAAACCCACACCTGTGGGACGCCGAAATGAAGGAAGAAGCCAGCCAGATGATTCTGCAAGGCACCCAACTGGAAATCGAATACGCCCGCGACACCATGCCCCGCGGCGTCCTCGGCATGAACGCCGCGATGATGGAGGACTACCTCAAATTCATCGCCAACCGTCGCCTGAGCCAGATCGGTTTGAAAGAAGAGTACCCAGGTACCACCAACCCATTCCCATGGATGAGCGAAATCATGGACTTGAAGAAAGAGAAAAACTTCTTCGAGACGCGGGTGATTGAATACCAAACCGGCGGCGCGCTTAGCTGGGATTGATATCAGGGCTGCACAGCCTTGAAGCGGTAACCAAAAAGCCAGAAGCGTGATGCTTCTGGCTTTTTTATTGCCCTGAAATACGCCCCCTGCAGGAGCGAACGTGTTCGCGAGGCGATCTACGCCACAAAACAGATTTTCCAGGCCCGCTCCTACCCGCCGTTTGACAAACCCCACCCACCGATAGCCTCATGACAAACCACGAGGTCTGGATTTTCCAGCTTTAACGTGCCGGGAAGTAATGATGGCTGCCGATCCAACGCAGTACGCGCTGTTGAAGACGACCGAAGGTTTGCGCCTTGCCAGCGAGGATGTTGAACGGTGGCGTGAGTGGGGGCCGTATCTGAGTGATCGGCAGTGGGGCACCGTTCGGGAGGACTACAGCGCCGATGGAAATGCATGGGACTACTTTCCCCATGATCATGCCCGCAGCCGTGTTTACCGTTGGGGAGAAGATGGGCTGGCCGGGTTTTCCGACAAGTCTCAGCACTGGTGCATTGGCCTGGGCTTGTGGAATGAACACGATCCCATCCTCAAAGAGCGCTTGTTTGGCCTTAACAATGCTGAAGGCAATCATGGCGAAGACGTCAAGGAATTGTACTTTCACCTCGACGGTGTCCCCAGCCACGCGTACATGCGCATGCTCTATAAGTACCCGCACGCGATGTTCCCCTACGATGATCTGGTGGCAGAGAACGCCACGCGTGGGTTGGATGATCCGGAATATGAAATCCTCGACACCGGCGTATTCAACGACAACCATTATTTCGAC
This sequence comes from Pseudomonas viridiflava, assembly GCF_900601905.1. Classification (GTDB taxonomy): domain Bacteria; phylum Pseudomonadota; class Gammaproteobacteria; order Pseudomonadales; family Pseudomonadaceae; genus Aquipseudomonas. Next base: position 121,793 of record NZ_UWFA01000449.1, on the reverse strand, counting down.
GTCACGGTGGAGTACGCCAAGCACACGCCGGACGATGTCTTGATGCGGGTGACCGTCACCAATCGCTCAGATCAGGCAGCACGGGTGCATGTACTGCCGCAGTTATGGGCCCGTGATACCTGGAGCTGGGCACCGGGTACCGAGCGCCCAGCCTTGTCACTGCTCAATGACGCGATCAGTGCCCGGCATCCGTCAGAAGCCGATAGGCATGCCACGGCCTGGGGTCCGCACGCCTGCGACTGGCTGTTCTGCGAGAACCGCACTAACACCCCAAAACTGTTTGGCGAGCCCGCGTCCGGCCCTTTCAAGGACGGGATCGGGGAATACCTCGTGAACGCTAACCCCACCGCAATTCGCAGAGACACCGGGACCAAAGTCGCCGCGCATTTCGTCCTGCAACTGGAGGGCGGCGCTTCTGAGGTGGTGTACTTGCGTTTCGCCCCCGCCGGCGCGGCGCGGGTGAATGCGCGCAAGTTGTTTGAAGCGCGCCGCGCCGAGGCCGATGAGTTTTATGACGCGTTGCAGCATGCATTGCCCGATGCCGATGCTCGCAATGTCCAGCGCCAGGCACTGGCTGGATTACTGTGGTCAAAGCAGTTTTATTACTTCGACGTCAAAACCTGGCTCGCTGGCGATCCCGGACAGACACCGCCGCCTGAACGCGCGCACATACGCAACAACCAGTGGCGTCACCTGTACAACTTCGACATCGTCTCGATGCCGGACAAGTGGGAGTATCCCTGGTACGCCTCATGGGACACGGCCTTCCAGGCGGTCGCGTTTGCGTTGATTGACCTGGACTTCGCCAAGGATCAATTGCTGCTATTGGTCAAAGACCGCTTCATGCACCCCAACGGCCAGATACCTGCGTATGAATGGTGCTTCGACGATGCCAACCCGCCGGTGCATGCCTGGGCATCCTGGCGTGTGTACCAGATGGAAAAGACGCAGACAGGCCAAGGCGATGCCGCGTTTCTTGAGCGGGTTTTCCACAAGCTGCTGCTGAATTTCTCCTGGTGGGTGAATCGCAAGGACAGCGAAGGCCACAACATTTTTCAGGGCGGATTTCTCGGTCTCGATAACATCGGCCTGTTTGACCGTTCTGCCGCCTTTGCGCCCGGCTATCAACTGGATCAGGCCGACGGAACGGCCTGGGTGGCTGGCTATGCCCTGGACCTGATGCGCATGGCGCTGGAACTGGCACAGCGCAATGACGTTTACATCGACATCTCGGTGAAATTCTTCGAGCACTTTCTGTACATCGCCGGTGCGATCAACCAAGTGGACAGCGTGGATGTCGAAGGGCTCTGGAACGAACAGGACGGGTTCTTCTACGACGTATTGCACCGCCCTGACGGCAGCCGTGAGTCGGTGCGGCTGCGATCATTCGTGGGCTTGATTTCGCTGTTTGCCGTGCGTGTGCTGGAGCAGCGCGAACATGAAGGGCTCAAAGGGCTGCGCGAGCGTCTGCTGGGTTTCCTCCATCATCGCCCGGACCTGGCAGCGCTCATCTCGCGCTGGACCGAACCCGGAAAAGGCAATCGTCTATTGTTGGCGCTATTGCGGGGGCAGCGGACTAAAGACCTCATCAAGCAAATGCTGGATGAAAACGAGTTTCTCTCGCCGTTTGGTGTGCGCTCGTTGTCACGCTTCTATGCAGAGAATCCGTTCAGCATGCAAATCAATGGCAACACGCTGTCGGCGGATTACCAGCCTGCCGAGTCCAACTCGCGGCTGTTTGGCGGCAACTCAAACTGGCGCGGCCCGATATGGATGCCGTTGAATTACATGTTGATCGAATCACTGCGCGAGTTTCATCGCTATTACGGCGAAAACTTTTCCGTGGAATACCCCAGCGGCTCGGGCTATCTGGCTTCGCTGGACGAAGTGGCTGACGGTTTAAGCCAGCGCATCTGCGGATTATTCCTGCCCAACAGCGAAGGCAACCGACCTTCCATGGCCAGCTATCCACAGCTGGAAATCGATCCACAGAGCCGGGACCTGATGTTGTTCCACGAGTATTTTCACGGCGAGAATGGACGCGGCTTGGGGGCTTCACATCAGACAGGGTGGAGTGCGCTGGTTGCGCTGTTGTTGCAGCCTAGGGCTAGGTTTGAATGATCTGGCTCGGAAACCGAGGCAGAAGCATCGCGCGACAGCGAGATAATGGACTTGAAGAAAGAGAAGAACTTCTTTGAGACGCGAATTGCTGAATAGCAAACCGGCCGTGCGCTTAGCTGGGATTGATATCCGGGCTGAATAGCCTTGCAGCGCTAAACAGAAGGCCAGAAGCGTGATGCTTCTGACTGTTTTATGACCTGACCAAACACACAACGTCCAATCGTGGGAGCAACTATCTTGTCCGGTTTTGTAAGGTAGCCAGCTCTGTGCCACTATCCCTGTTCAACACTTGGATGTAAGGGATGTTCCTGATTCGAGTTGTCCTCCGAATATAGTAGGGATGCTCATGGCTGATTACAGTATTGACCCAGCGTACGACAAATGCCGCGCATTTATTGATGGTTGGCGCTTGAAAGGCAGAGGTTGGGAAGATATCGCCAAGCTCGGCCGGATGGGAGAGTCACTTGAAAAAGTCAGTGACTGGTTCCTGTCTCAAGAGGAGATGGATGACTGGCCCTCTCTGGGCGGTAGCCCTGAAGAGCGATTCGAATGCTGGAAGAAAATCGTGCAGCATAAGAAACAGGCAGAACAACAATCTGTCGCCGCTGCGAGACCCTTGATCGTTGTAGGCCCAGAAGAAGCCGAACCGGGCATGGCAGTGCCACAAGATCGCCGCAGCGCATGGCAAGTCTACAGAAAACACCTGATTGAGCAGGGCTGGAAGGAAACCTCGGTCGACAATATTGAGAGATCTGCGGTACGGGTGCTCCAGCACCTTCGTCAGACCACCGCAGATCGCAAGGCTGTCAAAGGTCTGGTAGTCGGGCACGTACAGTCCGGTAAGACAGCGAACATGGCCGGGCTAATTTCAATGGCTGCCGACTATCGATGGAACTTGTTCGTAGTACTCACCGGGACACTAGAGAACCTGCGGGTTCAAACCAGCAAACGTCTGGTCGGCGATCTGTTCCAGCATGATGGTAACGTCAGTTGGAAGGCCATTGAGCACCCTTCAGTAAATAGCCCCTATGGTGCCCGCGCCCAAGACATGCAGTTCGACGCTGGACGCAGAGATCGTCACCTTGTTGTTTGCCTGAAAAACCCGGCCCGGCTGAGACATCTTATTGCCTGGATCAATGAGCACCCGGTGGGGATGTCACAGATGCGGCTCGTGGTAATTGATGACGAGGCAGACCAGGCCGGCATCAACTCGAATGATGTCTCGAAAGCGGAGCGTACGGTCATCAATGAGCTCATCCTGGAGCTGATAAGTCTGCCGCTACAATGCGTAAATTATGTCGCGTTCACCGCCACGCCCGCCGCGAACTTCCTAAATGAAGGACCTGGCGATACTTTGTATCCAACGGATTTCATTGCGGCTCTGCCGCAGGCGGACGAACATTTCGGACCTGTGCAGATTTTCGGTTATGCCGAGAATGAAAAAGAGCCGCTCGGGATCGTTCGTGAAATCTCTAAAGAAGAGCTGAAACAGATAGATTGCTTGCACAAGGGAGACAATCTGACATTACCTTCCGCGCTGGAAGAAAGCTTGATCTGGTATCTGTGCTGCGTGGCTGTGATGCGTTTATCCGGCGCTGCAAAACCGGTGAGCATGTTGATCCACACTAGCGCAAGGCAGCTTCATCATGAATACATGAGTGAAGCTGTACAGAGGGCGCTTAAAATGTGGTCGACGTATGCTGATGATCACTTGAACGCCACTTTCAGGCCTGTGTGGGATAGGGTTTCGTCAGGTCTAGATGTTGCTCAGTTTTCCGAACGATTCCCTGACTACGGACGGCTCTCCGAGCTACGTGATTTGCCGACATTTGACAGTTTCTCTAAAGAAATCCGCACACTTCTCACAACGATCACAGCTATTCAGCTGGACGAAGACTCTAGACGGAAATACCACCATGGTATCCACGTATGCGTTGATAACGGTGCCAATAACGGGGTAACTGATGAGAACGAAGTTCGGAGACTGTTCTACCCTGACGAGGCGCTGGGACTGAGTTTCTGTACAGCATTCATTGTTATCGGCGGCGCAACGCTTTCCCGGGGGTTGACTATTGAAAATCTGGTCAGCACCTTCTTCCTACGCGGCGCGGCGCAAGCAGATTCCCTTATGCAAATGGGGCGCTGGTTTGGCTATCGCAAAGGCTATGAACTGTTGCCTCGCATCTGGATGTCCGACGACACTAGAGAAAAGTACGAGTTCATGACAGTCGCGGAGGAGGAGCTTCGGGACGATTTACAACGCTTCATGCATGGCGGCGCTAAGCCTGAAGATTTCGGGCCTCGCGTGCGGGTACATGCGAGGCTTGCTTGGATTCGCCCGACCGGCGCAAACAGAATGCAGCGCGCAGTCGCAGCGACACTCGACTTCTCTGGAATCAATCGGCAGACGACCGTGTTCCCTGACGGCGATCATGCCGCCACGGAGCTCAATGCTAATCTGCAGTCGACAGAGGCGTTTTTGAGTTCGGCAGGCAGCGACCTCGAAAGATCAGAACTGAAGGGGGCGAACAGCCTTGTCTGGCGTAATGTTGACGTAGATCGGGTGGCCGATTACCTATCAAGCCTGACGTTCCATCCAGGGAATCAGTTCTTCTCCGATATGAAAGCGTTTATTAAGTGGCTAGGTGAACACGCTGAAAACGCCGGCTATACGAATTGGAACGTGGTGGTGGCGGGCAGCACACCGGCGCCACAAAATAGCTGGGAGATTGGTGGCAAGGCAGTTGGTCGGATTAAACGTAGCCGCTTCGCTGATAAAAGATCGGATGATGGCGTCTCTATTGGTGCGCTGCGAGATCCTAGGGATCTGCTGGCAGATGCCCGCGGTCTTGAAGTTAATGATCTTTCAAAGGCGAGTTTCAGTAACCCCCTAGTGGCAGATCTTCGCGACAAGGGAGGTGTCGGAGCTGTACCTCAGCTGCTGATTTATCTGATCGACAAAGAGAGCGAGTACACGCAGCCTACAAAAGTGAGCACCGCGCCACGCCGGGAGAGGGTGTCGCTAAATGCCAAAGCGCACATCGTAGGCATCAGCCTTTATCTTCCAGGTTCACAAGGCAAGCAGAAAAACTACGTCACTCACGTGACAGTCAATATCCCCGAGACCTTCACAACGTCGGACGATAGCGTTGAAGAAACGGTAGGCGTGATCTGACCTATGAAGTATTACAGCCTACAACTGCAGCCTATGCAGGAATCCGGCGCATTCCTGCTTCGCGCGCTGCAGAACGAAGAAACACCTTTGCTGGATCTACTGGTACGCGAATCCGTTCAGAACGCGCTCGACGCAGGGCGCAACGGTAACAAGGCGCTACCGGTTTCGGTGGACTTTCATATTCGCGAGCATTCGCTGGACGCCATCGCCTCCACATTCAGTGAAGGGCTGAACCTGCAGATGCTTGCGAAACGGTATCCGCGCACCCCGAAACTGCTTGAAATTCGCGACTCAGGTACCGAGGGGTTGACGGGGCCAATGACCTTCGACAGCGTGGAGGCTAACGGTAAGCATGGCAACTTCCTAAAGCTAGTGTTCGAAATCGGCCGGACTCGCACAGACGACAGTGCGGGCGGTTCCTGGGGATTGGGCAAGACATGTTACTTCCGCATGGGGGCAGGCCTGGTCATCTACTACAGCCGAATCAAGATGACCGACGGGTATGAGGAGCGGCTAGTAGCTTCGCTGGTCGAGGATGAAAGCCGGGACGACCGCCTGCAACTCATGACGCAAACCGGCATTGCTTGGTGGGTGGCGGATGACAGCTTGCGAGCGATCACGGCTCCAGAACGCATTCACGAAATTTTGAAGGCATTAGGTGCCCAACCGTTTACCGGTAAAACAACTGGAACGGCAATCATCATTCCATTGTTAAAGGAAAACTTGCTGCCCGTGTTCGACAACGAAAGCGGGCCTGCGCCATGGTGGTGCAGCAATTATGAGGACTATGTAAATGTAGCAATCCAGCGTTGGTTTAGTGCGCGGCTGGATAATCCCTTCTTCGCCAGTGGTAGATATTTGAGTGCGTCGGTGAACGGCAACGAGATAGCAAGTGCGGACATGTTGCCGATATTTCAGGTGAGTCAGTGTCTTTATGACCGAGCCGTACGAGATGTGCCGGAAGAGGGAGATTATCTGACGTCCAAAGGCGTCAAAATCAATGATGTGCTGTGCAAATCTATCCAGTTACGCGGGGAATTTTTAAGCGGTGGTCAGGCAGGATGGTTACTTGCCGTGGCGATAACACCGCGCCAATTGCAGATGGATGCGCCAGACAATGCGCCCAGCCCAGAAACATGTATTTTCTCCAAGACAGACAGCGGTGCGCCCCATCGCCCGATAATGACCTTCATGCGCTCGCCTGGGATGAACATCTGTTGGGACGACAGTATCGATTCTCGCGGCTGGGCCGGTGGATTCGCTGGTTTTACAGATGGGCGATACGTGGTGGGACTCTTCCTGCCCGATGCGGAACAAGAACTCCAAGCATCGGAGGCTCGTGGATTACGCTCTTCCATACAGAATCTCGAAGGGTATCTCAGAAGTTGCGAACGTGCGGATCACGCAGAGTGGGTAGATATAAACGGAGGGCGGATTGTTGAAAAAATTCGTACTCAATGCGGTCGAGCCTTGAAAGATTTCGGCGTACCGTCCCCACCTAGCGTGACAGTCAAACCTTCAATGCGGATGTCACGCAAACTGGCCGAACTAGTGCTACCCAGTCGAGGGTTCGGAGGTGATGGAAGATTTGGCAAAGCGACGCCCCGTGCAGCTGCCGGACAAGGTTCCAGAGGGAGTTTGGTGTCTTCGCCTGAACTCGAGATAACGGAAGTCAGGTATATAGCATCTGCCATCGTTATGAAATGGTGCTTGAGATGGGGAATGCTACGGCCAAACATACAGAGGGAAATCATCATTTCTGTAGATTCCGAAGCCGGACCAATTACCTTTGAAAAATGGCATGAGAGCGGGCTTGGCGCGTTTCCCTTTCAACTGGACTCACCCCGCGTCAGTAGCGTAAGTCCCTTTGTGAAGAGCATAGAAGTTGCAAATAGGACAGTTGTCAGTCTGAGCGTTGATCCTGCGTTTGTCCAAGCGGGCCTAGTGCTGGAGGGAGAACTTCACGTCAAGATAACCGAGTCCGGTGGCAAGTTGCTGCGGCCTGTGGTCGGTGTTCGAATCTCGGGTAGCAATGGAGCACCGGAATGAGTACTCGACTACCGCCCTATCGAATGTTAAGGGCGCCAATCGGTTGGGGAAGTGAGTCGGAAGTGAATTATGCCTTCCGATCGCATGATGGTCTTGATCCGGGCGCAACGCTATTGAGCGGCGATCAGTGGGCCTTGGGCAAGGATAGTGACTGGGACCCAGCCGAACACCCCTTGATGGTTCAATGTTTGATCGAACGAGATTCGCTTCTGGAGGCCATCTTCGGTATCGACGGTGTGGCGACCATCGACACTGAGGTATTGTTGGCGCTGGAATGGGCGTCTGCAGATTCATGCTGGCGAACGCTCGGGAGCTGTCATGTTCTAAAGCACCAAGAAGAAGGTCGGGTCGTAGAGCTCAACATCGAATTGGAGTCTGGGACAGTCAGAGGTAGTGGTTTCTTGTCAGTCCAAGCATTTCTCGGCCAATGCAACGGAGAGCCGGCTCTTGGATTTGCACACCATTCAGGCGCACGGTTGGGCCCTCTGGCACGACCAATCGAAATCGTCATCGATGGTGATGGTTCCCTTTTTCCTGTCCTGGAGGAGTCTCTAGGCGTAGAGGGGCCACTGTGGGAGTTGAAAGCTTGCTGGAGCGATCCGCAGGATGAGCCCTTTTCAAGCGACTACGTCGCTCTTGTACTTAACAACTCCCATCCGCATTTCGAACAACTACGTGACCGTCGGGCAATGAATATCGAGCAGTCGCCTTTGATGCGCCAAGTTTTCGCCGCTTGGCTCGCGCTGGTTATTGCTCAGGTCAAGGAAGACATGGGCGCAGAGTTCGATACGTATGTGGGCGAGCCCTATGCTGACGAAGGTCTAGCTAGTATCGCGGACGCCGTGCGCTCGTTTATCAGGTTGGGAAATCTTGATACTGGATCCCTTCCAAACTTGTTCGTATCTACCCAATGCTGGCTTGATCACCAGATTCGGAAATTGGAGAGCGCAGCATGAGCTTCCCGACACTAAATCTCAAACTGTCGCAGCGCCGGTTTGACGAGATGGTCAAAGATGATGAGTTTTCCTCAGAAAACCTTAATCCGAAAATGGAAGAGTTACGCCGTCACTTGCTCGCCATCGTGTCGCTTTATGACCCCACCGCGAGGAGCAATGCCTCAGGCCCTGGCGCCTACGACATGAAAGTTGGCATTGCCCTATACAGGATATTGGCAGAGGCAGGTATGGACATTCGCACCGCAGCGGATGACGGCTGGTGGCGCTTTCTCTCCCTGAGGGTGCTGCCGGATCTGGTGAAAAGTCGTTGGGACAGCGCACCGCCTGTGCGGTACTGGAAGGGCCGAAGCCGCATCTGGTTGCGGGCGACGTGGTGGACCGTCCACCTTACGTGGCAGGGCTCCGAGGAAAATACCCGAAAAGTGCTGGAGAGTGTGACCACGGATACGGTAGTGCAATTAGTCGAGCGACCCGGTAAGGGCGGCTTCAGGATTGATCTAACACGGCTGATTTTCAAGATGCGTCGGTTGCGCAAACCCTCCCAAGATCAGTTCAGGGCGATCATGAAGCTCAATACGGCGCAGATCGTGCTGAAGGAACCTCTATTTTGTGAAGGCGGTTTGTTTGGCTACGTGGACGCGCTGTTTACCGATGTGGGATGCACGCCCATTGATTTGGAGAGTGACCGTGACTGATCTTCTGAAAGAGATCCAGGAAGGCTTTGCAAACCTTGACGAGAGCGGCCGGATGTTGCCCATCAAAGCGATGCCAGCAGCCTGCCCGGCGTGGGTCTTTCGAGAAGGTGACAATTTCGGCGTTGCTGTTGAATGCACCAACTCCCTAGAGATTTCAGAAGGGTTCGCCGGCGCTAGGCTCCGGACAGTGGAGCGGGTTGTCGGGGGGCAGCAGCGGCGTTTCCTGCGGCTGGAGTCGTCCATTGAATGGCTCCGCAACGAGTTCGGGCTGATCTGCGAGCATATGATCAGCGTCGAATCCGGTACTGCTGTACGCCAAGCGCTGCTGGCTGACCCTATGGTTTGGTGGCAACGCTGGCGACACCTGCTGGGCAATGCACTTATCGACAGACATGGTTATGACGTGCTTGCTGAACTGCTGGCCTTGGAAACCCTGGTCATCAAAGGGGCCTCCTATGAGTGGAGCGGCCCATTCGGCGGAGTGGTTGACATCAAGACTCCAGCGACCGATTACGAGGTCAAATCAACGATTAGCCGCTACGGGACCATGGTCAATATTTCCGGGCAGTTCCAGTTGGCTGCCTCATCTGGTAAGCCTTTACAACTGATTCACTTCAGGTTCGAGCCGACCGACGATGGTCTGTCGATTGATCTCGTTTGTGACCGTCTCATTGCGCTCGGCGTCAATGCAGCCATGCTGGAACGCGCGTTGCAGCGGCTCGGGATGGAGGCTGGATGCTCCGCGCGAAAAGAAGCATACAACCTGCTCGAAGCACGATCCTATATGGTTGATGAAACCTTTCCTCGAATAACGCCTGCGAGTTTTATAGATGGAGTGCTGCCAGCAGGCGTTGTTCAGCTTGAATATAAGGTAGATCTTTCAGGCCTAAAGTCGCTCTGACGCTGCTGACTCATTCACCCCCCTACACCAGTAGGAAAGTCGGGCCATGAGATAAATTTTTGATTACAATCCCGCACAGCTTCAAGGATCCAGTTCATATCAGCCTCTGGCCCACGGATTCCACACTCCCAAAGCTCAAAGACACGCCACCCTTGCAGCAGCAGTTCATCTCTGTTCCTGAGATCTCGCCTCACGTTCTGGTCGAATTTTAGGCGCCAGAAGTCCTCACGAGTCTTGGGATTCGTGGCATATCTGCAGCCCGGGTGCCTATGCCAGAAGCAACCATGAACAAAAATGCAAATCCGATAGCGTGAAAGCACCAGATCTGGTTTTCCTGGGAGATCTTTCCTGTGAAGACGATATCTGAAGCCGTGACGATGCAGCAGGCGCCGAACCTTCATTTCTGGTGACGTATTACTGCCGCGGATGCCCGCCATCATGCGAGACCTGACTTCCTTACTGACTATGTCCATGACCCAAGACCAGATGACCTTCTTCTTACAAGAGGATATGCCTGTAGATCCTACAGGTGAACTGACCCAGCCAATACAGGTGGTGGACCTCTTCGCGGGGCCGGGGGGGCTTGGAGAAGGTTTCACATCCTTTGGCGACGGCGAACGTTTCAAGATAATCGTTTCCGCAGAAAAGGATGAAAAGGCCTGGAAGACGCTGAGGCTGCGTGCATTTTATCGACTGCTTCGAAAGCAAAAGCCAGCGCATCTGTTTGAATATTATGATTTCTGCAACAAAGGCTCGCCCTCGGAAACATTTTCGCCCTCCGAGGAAACAAAGGATTTGTGGGAAGAGGCTGCCCTAGAAGCGAGATGCATAACTCTTGGGAGCGAAGAGGGAAATGCCCTCCTTGATGGGATCCTTAAAGACAAGCTGGACCAGAGTCGCCCTTGGGTTTTGATTGGTGGTCCACCTTGCCAGGCGTATTCGCTTGCTGGACGTTCGCGTAACCAAGCCAAGGCTGACTACAAAGCAGAAGAGGACCATCGTCACTTCCTCTATAAAGAATATCTGCGGATTATTCGAGAGCGTCAGCCTGCCATCTTTGTGATGGAGAACGTGAAAGGCATCCTGTCGTCCAAAGTGAACAACGAGCGGATCTTCTCGAATATATTGAAAGATCTTTCAGATCCTAGCCAAGCCCTCCACGAGGGGGGCAGTGGCAAGAAGTACCATATCTACTCGCTTGTCACAGGGGCTCATTTTGCTCCAGGCGATGATGTGGATCAGATTGATCCAAGAACTTTTATCATCAGAGCCGAAAACTACGGTATCCCGCAAGCGCGGCATCGCGTCATCCTGCTTGGTATATCTGAGGACTACATTCCGAAAGAACCCAAACAGGTCAAACTCAACGCTGGTGAGCCATCGGTGTCGGTCGGTCAGATTTTGAAAAACCTGCCTAGGCTTCGTAGCGGCTTGTCCAAGACGGCAGACAGCAAGAGTAATTGGACCGATGTAGTCCAAGACCAAGCTCGGTATTTGCGCAGCAAGGTAGACCCCACCAACACGAAAATGTGGGAAGCCTTGGGAGACATCCAGAACAATTTCACAGCTCCTGATACCTATGGTGGCCGTCGTATTGAGAGACAAGACAACAATGAAGATGGCTCGACTGGCCTCCCCCTGCTTGACGAATGGTATCTGGACCCTTATCTGCACCAGTGGCTGAATCATGAAGCCCGTGGACATATGGCTGAAGATTTGCGCAGATATCTGTTCGCATCGATCTATGCACAGATTCATAACGTATCCCCTAAAGGCCACAAAGACTTCAATTTGGATGGTTTGGCACCCGACCACAAAAACTGGGAAAGCGGTGTTTTCAGTGATCGATTCCGCGTACAGCTAGAAAACGCGCCGGCGACTACGATTACTAGCCACATTTCAAAAGATGGCCATTACTTCATCCACTACGACCCGACACAGTGTCGTAGCCTGTCTGTTCGGGAGGCTGCCCGGATCCAGACCTTCCCTGATAATTACTTCTTTCAAGGCGCCCGAACGGATCAGTTCCATCAGGTAGGAAATGCAGTGCCACCACTATTGGCGTCGAAGATCGCGAAAGTTGTCTTCCGATTACTTTTTGACAAGGTCAGTGCCGCAGACGAAGCCAATGCAGCGACGACAGAGCCAGCAGACTCCGTGGCGCATGCCTGACAACCACGCCACGGCGCATAGCCAACCGACCGTGGCGTGATTAATGAACGTGCTAGAAATTCCGAATGTGTATTTTCGGAATTTTCCTACAGCATTGAATCTTGTCGTACTGCCTAACCCGCCCTACCCTTGCACCGCGCCTAAGAAACGCTCCCACACAGCGGCTGGACCGCCCCCGATAAAATGCGGCTTTTTCGTACCTGCGGTTTATGCCTGCGCGTCTTAAAATCTCTGTTATGCCGGGAGTGGACTAATACAAGACCCGAAAGGGGAATATGTCCGGCCCGTCTCTGTGTGGGGTTTCTTAACTCCCGGCACCTTAGCCCTAAGAACGCTAATCGCACAGAGGTAACAAAAATGTCCAACGTAGATTTACTCAGGCAAAACCCAGCCAAAGCCCTCACCCCCACCACCTTCCACCGCCACAACCGCCAACTCCGCACCCTCCTCCTCGAATCCCAAGTCTGGTTCTGTGCCCGAGACTTCAGCCGTCTGATGGGCTGGCCACTGAACGAGCGGACGACGCGCAAGCTGGATGTGGATCAGCGGCGGGTGGTTTTGCTGGCGACGCATTACGGTGCTGAGGAGGAGTTGATGGTGAGTGAGTCGGGGGTTTATGAGTTGTTGGTGCATCACTTTCATGCCGAGAATCGCGGACTGCGACGCTGGATTACTAACGAGGTTGTGCCTTGCTTGCGGGATGATCGGCTGCCGTTGAACGACTGCGCGCCTAGCCTTAGCCAGTTGAGTTGGCCTGGGTTGTCGGTGTGTCTGTTGCATTGGCAGAGCGAGCCGTGGATTCGGTTGCGGGATATGCCGAGGATGTTGCCGCTGGGGCAGATGCTGCGGGATTCGGAGCAGTTGAAGCTCAGTTGCCTTGGTGGCGGGCTGTTTGGCGGGGGGTTGGGTTTGGTTGAAATCTGGCGGCTGTATTAAAAGCAGCCAGGGAGGCAGCTGGCGGGCAATTTGGCGCGCCAGCTATCACCTCTATGGGCTAAACGACCCGGAGTTTCAAAAATTCAATTGTGGGGGTTGTTGATTTTTCGATGATGAGAGCTGCAGTGTTGCGAGACGGAAAAAGTATTCGCTGATGCGATTTTGACCTGGGCTGCCGGAACTCATGACCTGCCCAAAGACTCAGCAACTGTAGTCTTTGGGCGAACTTTCGGATGCCGAGTAAAGGTCAGGAAAAATCAGCAACTTGGCTAAAAACCGTATCAGCGCCACCACCCAGGCAGTGAATATTCCTCACAATCGGAATTGTCCGACCAACTTATTAAACGAAATGGCTAGCTGTGATAGCTCTTGACTGGATGCGCTGGTTTGGTTGGCACCCGCCGCCGTTTGAGTCGACAGATCCTGAATGTTAACCAGATTGCGATCCACCTCACGCGCTACTTGAGCCTGCTCTTCTGCTGCACTTGCTATAACAAGGTTTTGCTCATTGATCTGGCTAACACCTTGACTGATTCGCTCCAGCGCCAAGCCGGCCTCAGTGGCCAGTAACTGAGTACTGCGCGCGAGGCTTTGGCTTTTTCCCATGGCCTGCACTGCGTTGTCAGCACCGCTGCGAACCTGGCTGATCATAGTTTCGATCTCGCCAGTGGAGGTTTGCGTGCGGTGTGCCAACGCACGTACTTCGTCAGCCACCACAGCAAAACCACGACCTTGTTCACCGGCACGTGCCGCCTCAATCGCAGCATTAAGCGCGAGCAGGTTGGTCTGCTCAGCAATACCACGGATAACTTCCAATACTTTGGTAATGTCGTGGATTTGTCCGGCCAATGCCTCAACTAGCTGAGTGGAATCGGTAATTTCTGCTGTCACGGTATTGATGGCCGTTACGGCCTGCTGCACCTGTTTCTGCCCTTTCAATGCCTCTTCAGCCGTCTGGCTGGAGATTTGAGAGGTGCTGGCTGCGTTGCGCGCCACTTCTTCCACGGCAGCCGTCATCTCGTTGACCGCAGTCGCAGCTTGTTGGATTTCGTCGTTCTGGCGCACCAATCCACGGGTGCTGTCCTCGGTTACGGAAGTCAACTCTTCAGCTGCGGAAGCCAGTTGATTCGAGGCGTCGGCAATCTGCTGCACGGTACCTTTCAGGTTGCTTTGCATGACGGACAAAGACTGCAATAGCTGTCCCGTTTCATCGGTGCCCCGAACTTCGATGGGCTGTGTCAGGTCGCCTTTGGCGACGCGCTCTGCGCCTTCGACCGATAGGTAAATCGGACGCGTGATCATGCGAGTGACGATCAGTCCAAGAATACCGGCACACAGCATGGCGATCAGGCAACCCGCGATCAGCACCCAGGTCACTTGCTCGTTAGTAGTTTCGCCTGTTTTCGCGACTTCAAAAGCCTGTCGAGTATTGGACTCGATCATGATCCTGGCCTCAGCAATGACCTTGAGGTAAGCCGGTGTCACGCTGTTTACAGCAAGCCTTCTAGCCTGTTCGATATCACCGCTGTTGAGCGCAGCGTAAGCTGAGTCCACCGCAGCAATGTAGGCCGGCCAGTCACGTTCGAAATCGTCGCCTGCCGCCCGCTCATCTGGCTCTAGCGGGGTGGTCCGGTAAAGTTTGAATGCAGCTTGAGCTTCTGCCTGATTATCGCGGTACGAATGAACAGCCGCGCTGAGCTCGTCACTGCTGGCTTTTCCGGCCGTCAGAACGATGGACTTGAAGAAGTCACGGTGGGTGGCAATGACGCTTGCCTTGATTGCGTCGGTTTTCTGAATCGAGATCAGGTTGTTGGTCACCGTACTATTGAGTTGGTCATAAAGCGTGGTGATGCCGGACTTACCAAGTGCTGCGACAGCAACAGTGATCAACGCACATAGACCAAACGCAATGAGCAGCTTGGACTTGAGCTTCAGGCTTGTCAGCCAATACATATTTATTACTCGTTAGGGTGTAAAGAAAGGGAGGGAGATCGTTTCCCAGAAGCAACTATCAGAGGCGTTGCAGCAGACTGCACTCCTCGCCAAGCTCATGGGTATCGGTGTATTGAGAGACTTGACTGCGGTATAGAGCTCAGAGAGCGCGCAGATCAACGCAGGTCATCCAGCGCTTTCTTATACTATTTTGATCTGTTCCTGAAGATATAAAATCGCCAGGATAAACAGTTTCGCGCTCAGGATAAGGGAAGAGGGTCCATACACGCCTATATCCCGGTCGGCTTACCTAGTCTGGACGGTAGGTGATTCTAGCGTTGGCGGCTATATCCTGTAGAATTCTTTCTCGCCTCAGGATGGAGGCTCTGACGGATCACACGATGCAGGATGGACTAGATCGATAATGAAAGGATGTTGCTAATTTGACAGGTCGGATATGCCAAGTATTTCGTCTTTTTTCGCCCAAGCTTTTTTTGAAGCGTTTCAGCCCACGACCCATCAGGCACCTAAAATCACCAATCCTTTCATCGCGCATGCGCCTGGTTTGTCAGAAGGCATGCAGCAGATTCCATGGCGGGAGTTGACGACTTTTTTCGCTTCGGTAGAACAGGCTAATGGCGACGGTAATATCGGTCTTCTTGCCTATGAGCAAGCTCATCCGCGAAACCTCGGCGTTTTGGGTTACGCGGTCATGTCGAGTTCGACAGTTAGAAATGCTTTGAAGTACATCGTCGACTATCATTCGTTGATTGGCTGTGGGTTCTGTATGTTCCTGGATGAGCAGCCTGCCACACTCAAACTGGTTGGCTTTGCTGAGGATTTGGCAGACCTCGAACTTCCCCGAGTGTTTATAGACGCCATTGCCTCCATCACGCTTGGGTTGCTACATTGGCTGGTGCCTAACAAAAAAATTGTGCCCATCGCTGCCGAATTTACTTACCCTGAGCCTGATGACACCCAACAGTTGAAAAAAATGTTCGGCCCCAACCTAAAGTTCGGCGCTAACGCTAACTCACTTACATTCCATGGTGAAGACGGGAAACTGCCAATTATGATGGCCGATCCCATGCTACAGGCAATTCATCGTGACTATCTGGCCATGCAACATCGAAAGTTAGTGGCTGATAAGATGAGTAGTTGTACAAAAAGCGTCCTTCTTCAGCACCTTTATCAAGCACTGCCGCTGACCCTGGAAGATGTAGCGAAAACCATGAGCTTGACACCGTACCAATTGGTCCATTCACTGGAATGCGAAGGCCAAAGTTTCAAAAAACTGCTGGATAAGGTCAAGTCGCAAAAGGGCCACTTACTATTAACAGGTACTGATCTTTCGCTGAAGCAAATCAGCTACCAGTTGCAGTTTAAAAATCAAAGTGCTTTCAATAAAGCCTGCGAGCGTTGGTTTGGAATGCCCCCTGGCAGCTATCGACTATGCAAGAGGCTGGCTGCGGATCACGCCGTCGATTGAGGGGTGCCGGGTTTTATCAATACGATTCTTCCGAATGTTAATAATTTTATCCTCAGGCTGGAGACACGCCGAGCGGAATCCAGCATAGCGCTCTTCGCGCTGGCGGCAGAAGAGTGGTCATGTTGCAGGGGAAGAGGATGGATTGAAATGGGGTTGGTCGGGCTGGCGTCATCGCGGGCAAGCGCGCTCCTACGTGTTTGGGCGAGATATGCCAGCGCGGCAATCAAGCTGATTCCTGCCTTTCTCGTGGCTAATCCTTAGCTGATAGAACGATGTGTCCTACCAGCTTGTACCGTGCCCTGATTACGCCACTGACTTTTTTTGACCTTCGATCAAGCCCAACCAAACAACCCGTCATCGTTAACGATGGTGCGCATGCCGGTCATGATGATGTTTTGCCCGTGGCTGGCATCGGCCGGGTTGGTGAAGTCCATGTAGAAGGTTTCGTTGGCTTCCCATTTGTAGTCGCCGAGTACTTCGACGGCGACCACGGCCTGGGTTTCGCCAGCGTAGAAGTTCAGGGTGCCTTTGGTGGCCAGGTAGTCTTCGCCGGCTTTGGCGGTGCCATCGCGGGTGGTGAAGTTGAGGCTGACAACCTGGTTGGGGTCGCTGCGGGTGCCGTTGAACTGGACCAGGAAGTAGGCGTTGCTGGCACCGGTGCTGCCTTCGACAACGCTGGTCTTGACATCAGACATTTTCGTCGGCGCGTCGGTGTAGCTGGCGCGGATCGCCTTGTCGATGGTTTCCTGGAAGGCGCTGATGCGTGACCAGGCGCCGATTTCGCCGTAGCTGCTGTTGAGGCTGTTGTCGACGTCCGGGTGGGCACCGTTGAGGTACATGCTGTTGATCGAGCTGGCGATGCCGGCGATTTTGCCGTTGATGAACGCCGGGCCGCCGCTGTCGCCAGCGCTGAGGATGCCTTCTTTCTGGCCAAGGCCGGTGTCGCGAATCCCGAGCAGGCTGCCCAGCGCATCGTGGGCAGCGGTGCCATCATCGAAGTCGGCGATCAACTGGGTGCCAGCCTTGGGGTTCCAAGAGATGTAGTTGCCCATCTTGGCTTTGAGCGCAGCGGCGTCGGCATCGAATTTGTTCGAGGCGATCTGGCGGATTGGCGCGCCCGAATAGTTGCTGGATACGCCCGAAGCGCCGGTGCCGGGGACGCCATAGCCGACCATGGTCATGGTTTGGCCGATTTCGTTGGCGTCGCGGTACAGGTCGTAACGTTCCGCGCCGACCGGGGCGTGGCCCTTGAGCCAGACAATCGCCAGGTCGTTATTGAGGTTGACCGAGTCGTAGTTCGACATCACGTCGACCTTGTTCGCAGCCAGGGTCTGTTTACCGGCTGTGGTTTCGAAGGTAACCGAGGTGTTGTTGGTGCCATTCTTGAACAAATGGGCCGCCGTCAGGATCGCCTGACCGCCAAACAACAAAACGCCTGTACCGTAATAACCACCTCCTGTGGATACCATAACCACGCCATCGTTGCCTTGACCGGTTACAGCTTTGTTGCGTGCATCCGTGTAGGAGGTGACCGTCGAAACCATAGTGTTATACCCAAAGTGAGTGACTGTTCGGGCATTGTGTCGGCAATGATAGAAAGGCCGTGAGTGACGCTCGTCGGATTGCCATCATTATGGCATTACGACTTTGGATATCAGCTGAACGGTATAGCGCTAGGCCATCATTGTGCTGGGGTGTGGCGAATTTGGCGTGGTGGGGTGGGGTGGGGTTTTGCATCGGCCCGATGCACCGCTTTCGCGCCCGTCGTAACCTCCGGCGGCTCCTACAGCGGTGCGTCGTTTGCCCCAGCTTTTGTTAAAGTCCGCCCCTGTCCGCCTCTGAATGACTTCGCCCATGACCACGAAACACAATCGCTTCAGGACTTGGCTTGCTCGGGCGGCTGCCTGGGTTCGACAGCTTCGTGGGCACACGGCGGGGTCGCACATGACGGATCCGCTCGCAGACGCCCAGCCTGCTGCTTCCCAACCTGCCACGCCGCCCCTCACTCGCAAAACCAGAAAGCCCAAACCGAAGGCCGTGCCCAACGCAGTACCGCCGCCCAAAACCCCGGCCTGCCCGCATTGCAAGAAACCCATGGTGGTCAAGGTGGCGCGCACTGGGGGTAATGCTGGTGGCAACTTCTGGGGGTGTGGGGATTATCCGAAGTGTCGGGGGATTCGGGCGATGTTGGCGCCGATCGGGAAATAGTCTCGCCACTGCTGAGACTATTTCCCGACCGGATACAAAAAGTGTCGGTAGTGCTGACATACATTCAGCCGGTTTTTCCACCGTCGTTCGACTTCAATCCCCCATTAAGGCAGGATGCCACCATTCGTTACTGACCCAGCCCTTATGAGGAAACCCCATGCGGTTTTTCAGTTGTAAAACCGTCGTGCTGACTGCTGCGCTGCTGATGAGCCTGCAGAGTGCAGACGTCATCGCCGCAACCAGACAGCAAGCGTCGAGCCTGCAGAAGGTCTCACTGCTGGGTGGGCGCCTGGTGTTTCGCTTGCCCAAGGATTACGTGAAAAGCCCGATGCCCGAGATTGATGACAAGGCCAGGGCAGCAGGCGTGACTGGTTCTCTTTATATGAACAAGGCCGCCAAGCGGGTGGTGATTGTCACCGAGACGCCACTGGATTCTGCAGAGAAAGTGTCGAGCAATGACAAGGCCACCCTGGACGGGATTATTGCCGCGACGGTCGAGCAGCAGAAGGCCAGCTATCAGAACTTCAAGCAGCTCGGCGAGAAGAAGATGGTGCGCCGCGGCCTGGGCGTGCGGCAGCTGGATATTTCCGGCAGCGTCGATGGTGGCAAGGTGCTGAGCAGCACCGTAACGGCTGCGGCAGGCAGGCGCACGGCGATGATCAACGTGATCTCCCTGGAAAAAGACGCCAAGGCGCACGGGGAGTTGCTGAAGGCGATCACGGATAACAAGAAGTGATAAGTGCTGCTTTCCAAGCTGCGATTGCTGCCTGAAAAGCAGCATTTACCCAGCCAGATTAACGCCGCCCTTCCACCAGCATCTTCACCGCCAACCCACACAACACGGTGCCCATCAGCCACTTCTGGACCATCGCCCAGGTCGGGCGTTGAGTGAGGAAGACGGCGATGGAGCCTGCAGCCAGGGCGATCATGGCGTTGACGCTCAGGCTGATCAGCGTTTGGGTGGTGCCCAGGATCAGAGATTGGCTCAGGATGCTGGCGCCGCTGTCGACGCTGATGAATTGCGGCAGCAGCGACAGGTACAGCACGGCAACTTTCGGGTTCAGCAGGTTGGTCATCAGGCCCATCAGGAACAGCTGTTTGTTGCTGTCGCGAGGCAGTTCCTTGATCTGGAACGGGGAGCGGCCGCCGGGCTTGAGTGCTTGCCAGGCCAGGTACAGCAAGTACAGGGCACCTGCGACGCGCAATACGTCGTAAGCGTAGGGAACGGCCATCACCAGACCGGTAATGCCGAATGCGGCGCAGAGCATATAGAAGAGAAAGCCCACACCCACGCCGCCCAATGAAATCAGCCCGGCTTTGGGGCCTTGGGAAATGGAACGGGAAATGAGGTAAACCATGTTCGGGCCGGGCGTGAGCACCATGCCGAGGCAAATCAGAGAGAAGGTGATTAAGCTTGCGAGTTCGGGCATGACGACTTCCTGGCTGTCGAAAGGATCTAGTGGTGGATAGATACCGTCTTGGCCCTTATCTGGCAACCAGAATTCGGCGGCTGTCGGCGTCTCTGGGTAAACGCAGAATCTGTGGAAACAATCAAAGGTTATGACGGTCACGAATGCGGTGGGTCAGACACACCGCATTCGTCGCCGTCGTAACTTCCGACAACTCCTACAAATCCGGGGCTGGCCTGCAGAATCTCGGCCTTATTCAAAAGCTTTAATCCATCTTCAACACCGCACACAGCCTCTCCACCATCTGATGCACTTTGGGCAGGGCTTCACGCTTGCGGGGCCACGCCAGGTGCAGGTCCAGACCTTCGGTGGCCAGGTGCGGAAGAATCTCCACCAGTTCGCCGCGTTGCAGTTGGTCTGTGATCAACCAGGTCGCCAGTTGCGCAACGCCGCTGCCCGCCACCACCGCGGCCACCTGGGCTTCGCCGTTACCGACCACGATGCGCCCGGGCACCGTGCGCAATTCGGTCTGCCCGGTCGCGTCGATGATCACCCACGGGCTGGAGCTGCCAGAGGCGTTGCCGTACAGAACGCAGGCATGCTCGGCCAGTTCGTCAAAGGTCTGCGGCGTACCGTGGCGGTGAAGATACAGCGGCGCTGCACAGAAGATCAGTCGTTCGGTGCCCAGATAGCGATGGCCCAGGGTGATGGGCCACGCCGCCGGGCCACCAATGCGCACGGCAATGTCGATGCCCTCCTCGATCAGGTCGACAAAACGATCCGTGAAGGACACGTGCGGGCGCAGTTTGGGATGCTCGTCGGCGAACGCCAGAATCAGCGGCAATACGTGGATCCGCCCGAACGACGCGGGTAAGTCCACGCGCAGGTGCCCGGCAGGTTCCGAGCGCTGGGAAGCGAGTGCGGTTTCGGCGTCTTCCAGTTCATTGAGGATGCGCGTGCAGACGGCGTAATACGCGGCCCCTTCCTCGCTCAACGCCAGGCTGCGGGTGGTGCGCTCGAACAGGCGCATGCCCAGGCGCGCTTCAAGGCGGGCGATGCTTTTGCTGACCGCCGAATTGGTCAGGCTCAAACGCTCGGCGGCAGCGGTAAAGCTGCCTGCGTTGGCCACCGCAACAAAAGTCGAGATGCCTTTGAGACGATCAGCAGAGATCATGAGCATGCCGCCATTAAAGAAATGGATTCCATAATGCACGGAAAAATCACCAAAGATAAGAAGCGCTTTCTCCAATAGGCTAGCGCCATCTTTTCATCCGAGTGATTTGCATGTCTTCCGTCAACACCACCGCTGCTGGTTCTGCCAGCGGCGAAAGCGCCACTGGCGCGAATATGGCGATTGCGATTCTGGCGCTGGCCGGCTTCGTGATCGTGACCACCGAGTTCCTGATCATCGGGCTATTACCTGCGATGGCGCGGGATCTGGGGATTACCATCTCCGATGCTGGCTTGCTGGTGACTCTGTTCGCCTTCACCGTGATGCTGTTCGGCCCACCCCTGACGGCGATGCTGTCGCACCTGGATCGCAAAAAGACCTTTATCGCCATCCTGACGATCTTTGCCGCGTCCAATGCGCTGGCGGCGCTGTCGAGCAGCATCTGGGTATTGGCGTTTGCGCGGTTCATCCCGGCGCTGGCGTTGCCGGTGTTCTGGGGGACTGCCAGTGAAACGGCCGGCTTGATGGCAGGCCCGAAACAGGCCGGCAAGGCGGTCGCCAGGGTCTACCTGGGGATTTCCGCCGCCATGCTGTTTGGCATTCCGCTGGGCACGCTGTTTGCCGATGCAGTGGGCTGGCGAGGGGCGTTCTGGGCGTTGACGGTGCTGTCGCTGTTGATGGCGTTGCTGTTGTGGAGGGTCATGCCGTCGATTGCTCCTACCGAGAAAGTCGGCCTGGCCAAACAGGCGAAAATCCTCGCTGACCCGCGCTTCATCATCAACTTGCTGCTGTCGATTCTGCTGTTTACGGCAATGTTCACCGCCTACACCTACCTGGCTGACACCCTGGAACGCATCGCCATGGTCCCGCCTGCGCAAGTGGGCTGGTGGCTGATGGGCTTTGGTGCGGTTGGCCTGATCGGCAATGGCCTGGGTGGTCGTTACGTGGACGCCAGTCCGCTGGGCTCGACCATCGTGTTCGCCTTGCTGCTGGCGGTGGGCATGAGCGCCAGTGTGCCGGCTGCCGGTTCCGTGCCGCTGCTTTGCGCAGTGCTGCTGGTCTGGGGTGTGGCGCATACGGCGTTGTTCCCCATTTGCCAGATCCGCGTCATGCAGACCGCGCCTCAGGCTCAGGCACTGGCAGGCACGCTGAATGTCTCGGCCGCCAACGCAGGCATCGGCCTGGGCTCGGTGATCGGCGGCCTGACCATCGACCAGCTCGGGTTGCCTGCTGT
Source organism: Pseudomonas viridiflava (assembly GCF_900601905.1). Taxonomy (GTDB): domain Bacteria; phylum Pseudomonadota; class Gammaproteobacteria; order Pseudomonadales; family Pseudomonadaceae; genus Aquipseudomonas. The sequence continues at coordinate 99,345 of NZ_UWFA01000449.1, read as the reverse complement.
GGGCTACGTGGCGGCGGCGGTTGCACTGCTTGCGATAGCCACCGCGCTTGTCGCTATCCAAATGAAGCGCAATTGACCCGCTAACCTGCCCGAAGTGTGACAAGCAGCGACAATTTGTGACGGTATTGTTCAATAATGGCAAATGGCTCTTCCCAGCAAGGAGCGGGAAGGCCAAACTCCGCTATTTGCGCCTGAGCCACGGTTTACAGGCCATCAGCAGCAAATATCGGTAGAGCGCCATGGTCAGTCACGACGGCAAGGGAAGGTCCTTTGCCAAACGAATTTATTGGGTACGCAGCCTGGGTGTCGGCATTGGTTTTTTCAGTGTTGCAGCCACGATGTACCTGCTGCGCCCGCCTGCGTGGGTCTGGGCAGTCATGCTCTGCAACGCGATCATCTGGCCACCGATTGCGCTGTGGCTGGCGACGCGCTCGCGCCAACCGTTCCACGCGGAAAAGCGCAACATCCTCGTAGACTCCCTGGCTGGCGGCTTCTGGGCCGGGGCCATGGGCTTCAACCCGCTGCCCACCGTGACCGTACTGGCCATGATGGGCATGCACAACCTCGCCGCGGGGGGCAAGACGTTGTTCCTGCGCGGGACGCTGGCGCAAGCGGTCGGCGCCGTGATCGCGGTGCTGCTGTTCCATCAATCCTTCACGTCCTACAGCACGCCGTTGCAGATCTACGCCTGCCTGCCGGTCCTGATCCTCTATCCGATGTTTGTCGGTTACACCAGTTATCAGGTGTCGTACAAGCTCAGCGAGCACAAGCATATCCTCGGCAAGCTCAGCCGCACCGACAGCCTGACCGGCCTGATCAATCACGGCTCCTGGAAGGACCTGCTGCAGCTGGAGTTCAGCCGCTGCCAGGTGTTGTCGCGTGAAACCTCCATCGCGCTGATCGACATCGACCACTTCAAGGCGATCAATGACACGCAAGGCCACATCATTGGCGACAGCGTGCTCAAGCGCTTGAGCACGGCACTGGTTGTCAGCCTGCGCGGTACTGACCTTGCGGGTCGTTACGGGGGTGATGAGTTCTGCGTGATCCTGCCCAACACCAGCGCGGTGCTGGCCTGGGAAACCCTTGAGCAATTGAGGGTCGATGCCAGCAACTTGCGCGACCCTCGCCTGCCCCACCTGAAACTGAGCCTGAGCATTGGCGTTGCCACCTTCCGGCCGGACATGCCCGACGCGGCCAGTTGGCTCAACGAGGCTGACAAGGCGCTCTATATCGCCAAAACCACGGGCCGCAACCGAGTGTGCTCGGCAGAATCAAACGTGGTCTCGTTTCAACGGCTGGGCGTCGACATCTCAGGGCAATGACAACAACTGCATCAAGGTCAGACTCAAACAGCGCCGCCCGTTGCGTCGTCCGTCCTGGCCAGGGTGGCAAGATTTTCCACCAGCCACTGCGGCGTGTGCCCTTCGAACAATTTGCTCAGCGGTTTATCGAGCGTCAGCGCGCCGTACAGCGCCTGCTCTCTATTGAGATGGCCTTGCTGAACCGTACGGTAATCACGTGGATAGATGCTTTGTTCGATGGGCAGCAGTGCATCGAAATGCTCAAGCAAGCCAATGAACACCAGACGGCGCTCCACGGTATGGTGCGTGGTTGCAATAAGCTTGATGAAAAACGCGCTGTCTTGCTGACGCAGCGCCTGCATGGCGGCAAAGCGCTCGGCCAGGGTATAAGGCGCCGAATGATCAAATATCACACAGCACAACAACGTGCGCGGCATCTCGTTGAAGGGGTTGACCGTAACTTTGTGGCGGCGATACAGGGACAGGACGAAGTTGGCGCATTTTTCAGCGAGCAGCCGGTGCCGCGCGCCTCCCGGCACCGCCAGGTAATCCAGCCCCGGGGCTCTGCTTCCTTCGCGGCTGACTCGCCGGGAGAAGTTCTCCAGAGAGCCCTTGGGTCCGAGTAATCTCGCCTGCCACTCACACAGTTGAGGTTGCGAAAGTTTGCGCTGCCGAGCGACCAGGCCATTGAAACGTTGAAGAACATCGCCACCGGGCAACGACGATACATGCCTGAATGTGGCAGGCAATCGAGCACCGTCACTTTTCATCATAACGCCCATCGAGTAACTCCCTTTTATTATTGATAATTTATATTCCCGGCATTAAAGCCAGGCAGCCGCGACTATCAATGATCAGAAAATAACGGATCAAAAAAAACGGATCAAAAAAACCATGCAGCCGCAAGCTTGCTCAACGTCGCAGGACTTTGATAAATAACGAACTATGAATTGAATTAATTAGCTGAAAGAGAACTTTCCTACACAACCAACAGAAACATCCCCTACTCCCCTTTGCAACCACGACTGCGTTACGTCGCAATACTTGTTTCGAACGAAAAGATAAACGCCACACATCACAAATACAATGCGTTGAACCAAAAAAATTGGATCCACCTAAAACTTACTCATACAAGTCTTATTTACCCAACAGTATTAGGAAACAGCCCACAACATATATAGATGTGGGCTGACAGACTCAGGCCTGTTTAAACATTTCTTGCGCGCGCCGGTGGATTTCTTCAGGGGTCAGGTCTTCTTTATGGCTGGCCACAAACCAGACATGGCCGTAGGGATCGCGCAGAGTGCCGCTGCGATCACCGTAAAACTGATCGGCCATGGGCATGATCTGCTCTGCGCCCATCTCAAGCGCCTCGCGGAACACCTGATCGGCATCTTCAACGTACAAATACAGCCCGGATGACACTTTGTTGAGTGGGTCTGGACTGCCCAGTACGCCCTCGTCACAGGGCTCACCGAGCATCAGCATCGAGTTGCCCACGCGCAAGGCTGCGTGGGCAACTCGCCCGTCCGGGCTGTCGAGGCGAAAGTCCTGCACGGCGCCGAAGGCTTTCTTGTAAAACTCGATAGCCTGGCTGGCGCCTTTGACGCCCAGATAAATAGTCAGGCTGCGGTAGTCATCGGGTACGGATTGAACACTCATTGGCGGGTTCTCCTCGGTTTGTCATGAAGCTCAAGGCTGCAGATTGAACAACGCCTTGCCGCTTTCCATGTCGAACGGCGCCGAAAAATGCTCGTGAACCGCTTTCCAGCCCTCGGCCGTGCGTTTGAAGCAGGCCGTGCCGCGCATCCAGGACGACTGCGTCGTGCCGTTCTCGTCCGTGCCGCCGCAACTGTTCAGCCAGTGGGCCAGCGCGAATTGCTCATCGCCATGCACCACCAGCTCTCGCTGCTGGAAGACCATTGGGCCCTGGCACATACCCAGGCAGAACTCCCAGTGCTTGCGATAGGCGTCGATGCCCTTGAATTGCAACGCAACGATAGCGTCGTAGGCGACGATCTCGGGGGCGTAATAGCTCATGATCAGGTCAAGATCCTTGTCGCGGATCGCAGCGCTCCATTGCTCGATCAGGCTCTGGATCTGTTGCTCGGTGCTGTGCTGTTCAGCTGTGTTGGCGTTCATAGGTCATCTCCTGGCGGGCGGGATCCGCGCTCTGCTGCAGATTGAGGGTGCGCACTGGCCGTACCTCCACGCTGCCGACCCGGGCGGCAGGTACGTTGGCCGCGATCTGAATCGCTTCATTGAGGTCGCGGGCGTCGATCAGGTAAAAGCCGGCCAGTTGTTCTTTGGTTTCCGCAAAAGGGCCGTCCGTGATCAGCACTTTGCCGTTGCGCTTGCGCACGGTGGTGGCGGTCTGCACCGACTCCAGCGGCTCGGCCGCCAGCATGTGGCCGCTGGCTTGCACCGATTGGGCATAGGCCAGGCATTCGTCATCCCGAGGGCTGTCCGGGTGTGAATGCAGGGTGTGTTCGTTGCTGTAAATCAGGCAAAGGTATTTCATGACGTGCTCCATTACAGGTCTTTGCAGGGAGTAGTCGCCTGGGCCTGCGGGAAATCGACACGACCCAAGACAGATTTTTTGCTGATTGAGGGTCGGCTGTTTCAGGCCCGCGATTGCAGCTCGTCCAGACAGCGCTGGAGAAACTGCCGATCAACCGTCTGGCGGGCCAGCGGTATGGCTTTGCGGTACGCCGCGCAGGCTTCGGCGATCTGCCCGGCGCGGCAGCACAGCTCAGCCTTGGCCGCCCAGGCCAGGTGGTATTCCTGTAACTCACCGCCAGCCAGCAAGCCTTCAATCAGCGCCAGCCCAGCCTCCGGCCCACGCAGCATGGCGACCGCCACCGCCCGGTTGAGCGCCACGACCGGGGATTGGCCAAGGCGCGCCAGCACATCGTAAAGCGCAACGATTTGTGCCCAATCGGTGTCTTCGGCGCAGGCTGCCTCCACGTGCAGGGCGGCAATTGCGGCTTGCACGCTGTAAGCGTTGTGCCGTCCGGCGCGCAGGGCTTTTTCCACCAGGGCCTGGCCTTCGGCAATCAGGGCTTGATCCCACAGGCTGCGATCCTGGCGGTCGAGCAGGATCGGCTCGCCGCTGGCAGACACCCGCGCCTTGCGCCGGGCTTCGGTGAGCAACATCAGCGCCAGCAGCCCGCACACGTGCGGCTCTGGCAGCAGGTCAAGCAGCAACCGCCCCAGCCGAATGGCCTCGGCGGACAAGTCACTGCGCAGCAATTGATCACCGGACGAGGCGAAATAGCCCTCGTTGAAAACCAGGTAAATGACCCGCAACACCGCATCCAGGCGCTCGGGCAGTTCAGCCAGGCTCGGCACTTCGTAGGGGATGCAGGCGGCGCGGATCTTGTTCTTGGCGCGCACGATGCGTTGCGCCACGCTGGAGGGGCTGACCAGAAAAGCACGGGCGATTTCTTCGGTGCTCAGGTCGCACACTTCGCGCAGGGTCAACGCGATCTGCGCCTCTTGCGTCAGGGCCGGGTGGCAGCAGATGAAGATCAGCCGCAGACGATCATCCTCGACGCTGTCCGGATCGGGCGCCTGTCCCTGCAACTGGCTTTCGAGCTCATGAGCCATCTGCACCAGCGAGGCATCAAAACGCGAACGGCGGCGCAAGCTGTCTATCGCCTTGAAGCGCCCTGCGGAAATCAGCCAGGCTCGGGGGTTGTGCGGCACACCGTGTTGCGGCCATTGCTCGACAGCCGCAATAAACGCGTCCTGCAAAGCCTCTTCGGCCAGCTCGAAATGGCCCAGCAAACGAATCAACGTCGCCAGCACCCGACGCGATTCCTGCCGGTAGAGTGCTTCTACCTGGCGGTGGACCAACTGAGCATTGTGGTGATCAAGGTGGTGGTTCATGCCCTGCTCTCGTGGGGTCTGAATGAATATTAGCTTCATCCGGACCGAACAAGAGGCAGGTCGTCAGCGCACCAGCAGCGCGTCGACCTTCAGGCCTTTGTGCAGGCCGAACACTGCGGCAGTCAGCAGGCCCACACACCCCATCACGGCCACGTAAGCGACGCAGACCCATGGACTCCACGGCATCAGCGCGATCAACATCAACGGTGTGGTGCTGGCCCAGAGCGCGTAGGCGATGTTGTAGGTGAACGAAATGCCCGACACCCGGATGTCCGCCGGGAACAGACCGACCATCACCGAAGGCACCACCCCGACGATGCCGCAGGCCAGCCCGGCGATCGCGTAGGCAATGCCCGGCGCCAGCCATTGGCCAATCAGGCTGGCATAGAGCAGCGCGATACCCAGCGGCAGTATGACGCTGTACAGCATCACGGCCCGCCAGGCGCCGATCCGGTCCACCAGCATGCCAGCCAGAACGCAGCCGATATTCAGGAACACGATGCCCAGGCTACTCAGGGCAAAGGTGTGGCTGGCGCTCATGCCGAAGCTTTTCTGCATGACTGTCGGGGTAATGACCACCAGCACCACTACTGCCGAGGTCAGTACGCAGGTCAGCAGCGCTGCGGGCAACAACGACTGACGATGCTCGCGCAGCACCGCTTTCAATGGCACCTCGGTGACCGCTTTACGCTGCTCCTGCATGGCCATGAACACCGGGGTCTCGCTGAGCCAGCGACGCAGCCAGACGCCAACCACGCCGAATACACCGCCGAGCAGGAACGGGATACGCCAGGCCCAGTCGAGGATTTCCCCCGGGGTGAAGACTTTCGCCAGCCATGTCGCCACCAGCGCCCCCAGCAGATAGCCGAAGGTCAGCCCGGCCTGCAGCACGCCCAGCGCATAGCCGCGATGGGCCTTGGGCGCGTGCTCGGCGACGAACACCCAGGCGCTTGGCACTTCGCCGCCCACCGCCGCGCCTTGCAGGATGCGTAACGCGAGCAGGATCAGCGGTGCCCAATAGCCAATCTGTGCATAAGTGGGCATGACCCCAATCAACAGGCACGGCAGGGCCATCATCAGAATGCTCAGGCTGAAGACCCGCTTGCGGCCCAGTTTGTCTGCGAAGTGCGCCATCAGAATGCCGCCCAGCGGACGCGCCAGGTAACCGGTGACGAAAATCCCGAAGCTTTGCAGCAGGCGCAGCCATTCAGGCATTTCCGGCGGGAAAAACAGCTGGCTCAGGGTCAGCGCAAAGAACACGAAAATGATGAAGTCATAGATCTCGAGCGCCCCGCCCAACGCCGCGAGGCCCAGGGTTTTGTAGTCTGCGCGAGAGAACGGCTGGGGTCGTGCTCGAACAATGGCCGTCATAGGAACCCCGGTCACCATGGATGAATTGGACGCGACAACCCGTCGCAGGGCGCGAAGAATAGCAAACTCCCAGGCAATGGGCGCGGCAGGTTGCTGACTGGTGGGTCGAGTATGTCAGGCAAACCGAGGTGTTCTTATCGCGAGCAAGCGCGTACAGACACTGATCCTGTGGGGACGAGAGGGGTGGCGCTCCCACGGGATCTGGTTTGTTCAGATACGGCGAGTTATCGCTCTTCTGTTCGATGTACCCGATTCGGCGAAACAACCTGTGTCGATTATTAAGGATGAATTAAGTAAGCGTGGTTAATCTGGCTTCAACCAGACAACGGAACGAATCGTTTCCCACTGGATCAATAACTCCAGATCAATCAGAAGGAATAGATAATGAAAACTTTGCACGCCCTGTTTGCTGCTGTTGCCCTGACTACCGTTGCCGGTGTTGCACAAGCTGATATCGGCCCTGATGAAGTGGTACGTCTGCACAAAGCCGGCACCGTGATGGATTTCGAAAAACTCAACAAGCTGGCGCTCGACAAGCACCCAGGCTTCACCATCCACGATACCGAGCTGGACAAGCATGCCGAGCGCTACGTGTATCAGGTTGAACTGCGCGACGCCAAAGGCGTTGAGTGGGATGTGGAGCTGGATGCCAAGACCGGCGAAATCATCAAAGACAAACAGGATATGTAACTTTTCCCTGCAGGTCTGATTAAAAACGCCGGAGCTGCCGCAGACTGCGAAACAATGTGCCCGTCACATTGTTTCGCATTTGTTGGCAGCTCCGGCAGTGAGTGGATCGATGATCCGATTAATAGTTATTTCAAACCCACTTTCAATACTTGGCCGTTACCCTCATCGGTCAATACGTAGATATAACCATCCGGCCCCTGGCGTACATCACGGATGCGTTTCTTCATATCCCCCAACAAACGTTCTTCATGAACAATCTTGTCGCCTTCGAATTCCAGCCGGATCAATTCCTCAGTGGCCAATGCGCCAATGAACAGGTTGTGGTCCCAGGCTTTGAATCGCTCGGCGTCATAGAACGTCATGCCGCTGATGCCCGGCGACTTCTGCCAGACGTGGTACGGCTTGATGGTGCCTTCGACAAACTCGCCCTTGGCTTCGGAAATCGGCACGCCAGAATAGTCGATGCCATGAGTGGCCAGCGGCCAGCCGTAATTTTGCGCGCGCTCGATGATATTCACTTCATCGCCACCTTTGGGCCCGTGTTCATTGGTCCACAAGGTGCCGGTCCACGGGTTGAGCGCCGCCCCTTGCTGATTGCGGTGACCAAATGACCAGATTTCCGGACGGACATTTTTCTGACCGACAAACGGATTGTCCGGTGGAACCTTGCCGTCGGCGAACAGACGCACGACTTTGCCTTGCAACTTGTCCAGATCCTGCGACGTCGGGCGGGCATTATTTTCGCCCAGAGCGATGAACAGATAACCGTCACGATCAAACACCATCCGCGAGCCGAAGTGGTTACCCACTGACAACTTGGGCGTCTGGCGGAAAATCACCTTGAAATCTTCCAGCTTGCTGAGGTCGTTGGACAGTCGGCCACGGCCTGCCGCAGTACCCGCCTTGCCGTCTTCACCCACTTCGGAAAAGGTCAGATACACCATGCGATCCGTGGCGAAGTCCGGCGACAGCACAACGTCCAGCAAACCGCCCTGCCCCTGAGCCCAGACTTTGGGCACGCCGGACAGCGGCTTGGACAAGGTGCCGTCCGGCGCGACGATCCGCAGGTTGCCGGGTTTTTCGGTGATCAACATGCCTTTGTTGTCTGGCAGAAACGCCAGGGCCCACGGATGATCCAGCCCTTTGGCGACTTCTTCGACACTGATGGTGCCTTGCTCGCTTTTGAAATCCTGTACGGGACCTGCTGATGCGTTCAGCGACAGGGTCAGCACGGCGCTGGCGCAGAATGTGGCGATCAAGGTTTTACGATGCATGAACGATTCCTTATGTGCATGAATAAGCCCTCGGCGAACGGGGAATGAACAACTCAGTCGGTGGTTTTACGCTCGAGGCGGGTGCCGCTGCCCGCGGGCGAGACCGGCTGCTGTTTGCGCGTGTCATAGCCATTGCGGATGCCGCCGTTTTCCAGGGTCGGCGGCCGCGGGTTGGGCGCGGTGCTGGGGCCGCGAACCGGCGGCATGCTCGGCTGGGTGCCTTGTCGGCTATTGGGGTTGGCGCGGTGGATCGCGCCATTGTTCGGGTTGCCACTGTTGAGCGTACTGTTGGGCAGGGTCTGGGCTTGGGAAACACCCGCCAGCCCGGCCAGAAGCAGGCCGCCCAGCGTTGCACATGCAAGAATTCGCGCAGAACTGTTCATCACTTACCTTCTATAGGAAACGGTAAAGATTCAGGCGTTTGATGGCGATTGCCCACGTAGGTTCGCCTCCGACCGGTGCGATGGGCAAGCAAAGCGGTTTCAAGTTTGTAACAAGGATGTGCAGATCGCCTTGAGGCAATATCCTGTAGGAGCTCGCGCTGCGTGTGAGCGCCTCCACATTCTTGCTCACCGGGATACCCCATGACCGACACCCCGCAAGCCGCGCCCGCGCTGAAAGAAATCTTCAACCTTGCCCGCTTGCAGCACATTGCCGAGCAAACCCAGGCGATTTATCCGGCGTTCGACAGCGCAGCGTTTCTGGCCCATGTCGCCCACGACCTGCACAGCCAGTCGCTGATGCAGCGTCTCAACCGCGTCAGCCGGGGCCTGCACGCCGGGCTGCCGGGCGATTACGAGCAGGCGCTGACGATCCTCCATGAACTGGCGCCACGCCTGAACAGCAGCTTCGTCAGCCTGATACTGCCCGAATATGTTGCGCTTTACGGGCAGCATGATTTTGAGCGTTCGATGCAGGCCTTGAAGTTTTTCACCCGCTTTGGTTCGTCAGAGTTTGCCGTCCGGCATTTTCTACGCCTGGACATGCCCCGTGCGCTGAGCATCATGCAAGGCTGGGCCCAGGACGAAAACGAACATGTACGGCGCCTGGCCAGTGAGGGCAGCCGCCCGCGCCTGCCGTGGTCGTTTCGCATCGAACCGCTGATGAAGGACCCGGCGCCTGTGCTGCCGATCCTCGATCCTCTCAAGGCCGACAGCAGCCTGTATGTGCGCAAGTCCGTGGCCAATCACCTGAACGACATCAGCAAGGACAACCCCGACTGGGTGCTCGATTACCTCGAAGGCTGGTCGCTGGAGAATCCCTACACCGCCTGGATCGCCCGGCATGCGTTGCGTTCATTGATCAAGAAAGGCAATCGCCGGGCACTGGGCATCATGGGCGCTGGCGAGAAGGCCCAGGTGCGGGTGGACCATCTCAGCCTCACCCCGCAGACGCTACGCCTCGGCGAAACCTTGAACCTGGCCTTTCGGGTGACATCGACCTCCCGGCAGAGCCAGCGCCTGATCATTGATTACGCGATTCACTACGTGAAGAAATCCGGCGCCACCTCAGCCAAGGTCTTCAAACTGAAAACCCTGGAGCTGGCCGCCGGGGAATCGGTGCTGGTGACCCGCAAGCCGCAACTGCGCAATTTCACCACCCGCGTGCACTATCCAGGCACCCATGCGCTGGACGTGCTGATCAATGGCGAGTGCCTGGCCACGAGCCGTTTCGAACTGCTGCTCTGAATCAGATCAGCGGCATGCTGAAGGTGAACGTCGTGCCTTCAGCGCGGGTCGAGCGCACGTCGAGCCGACCGCCATGGGCCTGGGCAATCTGGCTGGCGATGTACAGGCCCAGCCCCAGCCCGGCTTGCGGCTCTTCTGTACCAGGGCGTGAATACGGCTGGAACAATTGTGGCACCACCTCTTCCGGGATCGGCTCACCCTGGTTGCTGACGCTGATGCACAGCTCGTCCAGAACGATACCGGCCAGCACTTCCACCTCGCCCTGGCTGTCTCCGTGGGCGATGGCGTTGGCAACCAGATTGGACAGCAGTTGGGCAATGCGCTCGCGGTCGCAGCGCACCTGCTCAAGCCCGCTAATGCTGGAGCGGATCCTGCGTGTCGGATTGACCTGCTGCACTTCGGCGATCACATGCTGCAGCGCCGCCTCAAGGTCATCGCATTCACGCAGGCTCAACGGAATGCCATGCCCCAACCGCCCTCTGGCGAAATCCAGCACGTCATTGACCAGGTCCGAAGCACGCTTGCCGGAGGTCAGAATATGCTGCGCAATCCGGTGGGCCTTGTCGTCCAGCGGCTTGCGCAGCAGCAATTCAGCGCTGGCGGTGATGGCAAACAACGGGTTGCGCAGGTCATGGCCGAGCACGGCAATGAACTGCTCGCGCCACTCGGACACTTCCCGCTCGGCGCGCAGATCAGCACGGGCTTTTTCGAGGTTTTCCTCGGCCTCGATCTGGATGCCCAACAGCCGGGCAAACGAGGTCATCATCGGCTCGACGGCAGTGTTTTTCAGCTTCGCAGGCTTGGGGTCGAGGGCGCAGATGGTCCCGAAAAACGAACCATCTGACAGAAACACCGGCACCGAGATGTAGCTCTGAAAGTTGTACATCTGTGGTGTGTGGTGCAAACGGTACTTATCGTCCTCACTGACACAGTCGATAATCACCGCCTCATGCAGATGGGAGGCATGGATTTCGTGGCAGATGGTGGTGGTGAGTTCCAGCTCGCCACCCGGCAGCAGACCGAAATCAAGCTTGTCGAGTACAGCGCAAGCGGTCCAGGATGAGTCTGTCACCCGCGCGACAGCCGCAAAGCCCATGCCGGTGGTCTCGCTGATGACCTGAAGAATGGCAGGTACTGCACTGATCCGACCGATTACGGCGACATCTTCGGCGATGGATTGCCTCATTTCAGTCCTGTGGTATCGAGGTTGTCGTGGGGGTTGTCGTAGGGTTGTGAAGAGCGTCGATTTGAAAAAGCCAGGAGACTGTAGCGCCACTCTGCACAAATCTTCCAGACTTTCAGTGCTGCCATCATGCATTCTCATTCGAATGCATCCATCCCGATAGAAACATCATTCATTTGATCCATCGTTTTCTCAACGCCGCTTGCAGGAGTAACACATGACCAGCCGCAACTGGATCGATCTGAAGCAGGATGCAGACTCCGGCATCGAGACGATTCGTGCGCATTTTGAAGGTCATGCCTACGATCCGCACTGGCACGACAGCTACCTGGTGGGGTTCACCGAGCAGGGCGTGCAGCAGTTTCGTTGTCAGCGGCAGCGGTACATCAGCACCCCAGGCCGGGTGTTCCTGCTGGAGCCGGGCGACATTCATGATGGCGACGCCCCAGCGCCTGAGGGTTTCACCTACCAGACGCTATATCTGGATCCCAAATGGCTGGACCGCGAGCTGCACGCGCTGTTCGAGCAAACGCCCAGCCAGTGCCAACTCAGCTTCGCCGCCACTCAGGCCGACGACCTGCGACTGGCCAACGCCACCGCCGTTGCCTTCCGCAGCCTGCATGACCAGGAAATGCGCATCGTGCGCCAGACCGCCCTCGACCATTTGCTGACGCAGCTGACCAGCCACTTGCGCTGGCGCACCCAGAACAGCCCCGACCCGCGCCTGCCATTAGTGGCGCAGACGGCCAGGGATTTCCTGCACAGCCACATGACCCAGGACATCGGCCTGGATGATCTGGCGCAGGTGGCCGGTGTCGACCGGTTCCGCCTGAGCCGGGCCTTCAAGGCCGCGTTCGGGCTGGCACCCCATGCCTACCTGATTCAGCTGCGCCTGGCCCGGGCACGACGTCTGCTGGCGGGAGGCCAATTGCCCATCGATGTCGCGGCGACCCTCGGCTTCGCCGACCAGAGCCATTTGGGGCGCTGGTTCCAGCGCGCTTACCGGATGACGCCAGCGGCCTATCGCAAGCGTTGCACAAACCTTCCAGACTGAGGCCAGCCCAGCGGCGATGATCGACGCTCGATCAGTCACCCAGAGTTGTGTCATGGAACAGTTTTTACCCTTCATGCTGTTTGCCTTCGTGTCCTCGATCACTCCGGGGCCGACCAATATTCTGGTGCTCACCCACACGTCACGCCACGGCCTGCTTGCCGCAGCGCCCATCGTCATCGGTGCCTGCGCCGGGGCTGCCGGGCTGGTGCTGCTGGTGGGCACGGGAGCGGGCGATTTTCTGGCGCGGCATCAAACCCTGCAGACCAGCATGTCCTGGATCGGTATCGCCTGGTTGAGCTGGATGGCCTGGCAGATTTTCCGTGCGCCAGCTGCGGCGATCGAGGTCGACGGCGCCAGCAAAGGCCCGACTCTGGGGCTTTGGGGAGCAGCGAGCCTGCAGTTGGTCAACCCCAAGACCTGGATGATGGCATTGGCGGTGGTGAGTGTGTTCGCCGGAACAGAGGCCGATCGCACTCTGCGAGTGGTGTATCTGGCGCTGTTGTTCTTTGTAATCGCCATCCCCTGCATGTGTGCCTGGGCGGTGCTGGGCGTGAGCGCCGCGAGGTTCTTCCGCTCGCCACTCGCCATGCAACGCTTCAACCGCTGCATGGCGGGGCTGTTGCTGGTGTCGACGTGGTTGACGGTGGTGGTTTGAAGTTGCGCGAATTTTTTAGGAGCTTTCGGCAGCTCCTTGTATGTCAGTAGCTGACGGATCAGGGTCGTGAGCCTTGAATCGGGGTGCCAGGCGAAGCATTCACCCCAGCGGTCGCGCCAGGCTGGCGACGAAAGTGGTGCCGGCTTCCTCGCTGGAACTCAGGCTCACATCACCCCAATGGGCGCGGGCAATTTCGCGGACGATGAACAGGCCAAGCCCGACGGTATGAGCGTCATTATCACCCTCGGCGACGCCAAACAGCATGGGCTCGAACAGGCCGCCGAGCAGGTCCACCGCAATCGGCGCGCCGTGGTTGTGCACCGAGATCTTGATCCACTGGGTTTCAAATGCCGAGGTCACGACAATGTCACTGTCCGCAGCCCCATAGGCCACGGCATTGCTGACCAGGTTCTCCACCAGCTCGAACAGCCGGTCGGCGTCGGCGCTGCACGGCCCCTCGCCTTCGATTCGATGGATCAGCGTACGCTCAGGAAAGGTCAGGCGCAGTTCTTCGACGCAGGCACCGACAACCTTGTGCAGGTCAATGGCCTGGGCGAGCACGGTGATGCCACGGCCAACCCGGGCCTGAGTGAAGTCGAGCAGATTGACGATCAGGCGTTGCGCCCGCTCCACCGACACCATCACATGCCCGAGGCTGCGTTGCTGGCGCTCGCTCAGCGGGTCCCGGCCAATCAGGCCAGCCGCCATCTTGATCGCCGCCAGCGGGTTGCGCAGGTCATGACTGACGAAGCCGACCATCTGTTCGGCGAAGGTTGCGCGAATGTCGGCTTCGGTCTGCGCCAGGCGCAGGCGGTTTTGCGCGGACGACAGTTCCTTTTGCGACGCCAACTGCTGCAATAGCAGCTCTTCGGCCATTTTTCGCGAAGCTGTCAGCTCTCGTTCGTAGGTGGTGCGCTCCTGGGCACCGAACAAGGCCAGCTCCTGCAGATAACCTTGCGGGGTCTGGCGACGCACGCCGTTGAACATCAGGCTCACGGTGCTGCGGTCCTGACGCAGCAGGTCCAGCTTGACCTCCGACACCGAGCCACGCATCTGCAGCAGCGGCAGGCAGTGGGTCTGATGAAAAAGCTTGCCGCCCATGCTCAGCAGATCCTGAAAGCGCCGCCCAAGCAGCGCTTCACGCGGCATCCCCAACCAGAGACAGAAAGTCTGATTGACGCGTTTGATCGTGCCGTCGTCCAGAGTCAGCAGCAAGCCGCAAGGCGCGTTGTCGATCAGCTCATCGCTGCCCGGCAGAGCGTCGACATCATTTGACAAGAGTGACTACTCCAGAGTCGGCGAGGAATTGATCGATGGCGGCGACACAGGCGCCGGGAGCGCTCATGTGCGGGCAATGACCCACGTTTTCGATGCGCCGCAAGGTACTTCCCGCGATGGCCTGGTGCAGAAAATCTCCGACCTGCACCGGCGCGATCAGGTCGTCGCTGCATTGCAGAATCAGGGTCGTGGTGGTCAGCCGGGCGATGTCCCGACGGTGATCGGAGAGAAACGTGACACGGGCAAACTGCTTGGCGATGTCCGGGTCGGCGCGACAGAAACTGTCCGTCAGCTCCTGACTCAACTCCGGCTGCTCGGGAGCGCCCATGATTGCTGGAGCCATGTTTCCGGACCAGCCCAGGTAATTGCTGTCCAGTGCTTCGAGCAACGACTCGATGTCTTGCCGGGTGAAACCCCCAATGTAATCGCCATCGTTGATGTAGCAAGGGGATGGGCCGATCATGACGTGGGCCGCGAAATGGCCCGGTTCCTTGAGATCCGCCAGGGCGCCGATCATGGTGCTGACCGAATGACCGACATGAATCACCGGGCCCGGTCCGGCGAACTCTTTGACAATTTCCAGCAGGTCGCTGGCGTAGCCTTCCAGCGTGTCGTATTTGCGCTTGTACCAGGCCGCGATATCGGACTGGCCGTGGCCGACCATGTCGAACAACACCACTCGATAGCGTTTGGCGAACAACGGCGCCATGAACCGCCACATGTTCTGATCGCAGCCAAAACCATGGGCAAAGATCAGCGTCGCAGGGCCTTCACCCATGACGCTCACGTTGTTGCGTAACTGCACTGACATCCGTATCACCACGCAGGTTGTCCGAAACGTCCGCCGGACGAGGGAAATAAGTCCGCCGAGATTAGCAGCGCAAGCCACCTGAATACATCCGGGTCATGAAAAAACTTGTTGAGAGGCAGGGACCTGAGCCTCAATAGAGGCTGATCAGACTTATCCCGGACCAACCATGAGCCAGCTTTACGATGCGCGCGGCAACCTCTACGCCGTTACCACGCCCGAGGCCCTGCGCGAGCTGGGCATCGCGATAGCCGACAACGCCGCCCAGGCAGCCGTCAGCAGGTTGCACTGGGCCAGCGCTGCGGTGCAGGCGATGTGCAGCTGGCCGGACGACCCGCCGCCGCCAGGAGCCAAGGCCCATCGTTCGGATGGGCTGCTAGTCGGGCCTTTCCAGGACGCTGCGCCGTTTGATCTGCTGATCGTCAATACAGACGGCACGCTGGCTGAACGCAGCGGCAATGGCCTGACGATTTTTGCTCAACACCTGACCGACCTCGGCCTGGCACGCGCCGATGCGGGCTTTGAGCTGCGGGTGCACCACGACAAGCCGGGCTCGGCAACGCCAGTCTCCACCCTGGCTGAGCCCATGACCGTGGAAGGAGAAGCCGGCTTTTGGCTGACCCTGGGCAATGCAGGTTTTGGGCTGGACGCTGTCGGCGCGTTGGCGTCTGCGGTGAGTCCTGCGCAGCTCAATGGCCGTCCACTGCATCAGGTGCCCGTGCTGGCAACGCTAGACCGCGCGTGGACGCACAGCGTGTTCGTGCGCATCGGTAATCCACACTGCGTCACGCTGGTCAGTGACGAGGCGCAACTGCCTTCGTTTGCGCAGTTGCATACACCTGAGCTCAACGCCGGGCTGACGCGCATCGCCTTTGCCGAGGGTGAACTGGGCAGCGGAAAACCCTGCCCGACGGGGATAAATCTGCAGTGGGCCTGGGTGATGTCGGCCGATCGGATCATGGCCCGGGTATTCGAACGCGGCGAAGGGCCGACGGCCTCCTCCGGCACCAGCGCCAGCGCCGTGGCCTGCGCCGCCTGGCACGCCGGGCTGGTGCAGGCGGGGCTGATCAATGTCCAGATGCCAGGCGGGACGGCACCCGTGCGCTTGGTTGAGGCTGACGGTATGTTGCAGGTGTCGTTGTTTGGGGTGGCTACGCCTCTAAAGACCAGCTAGGCGTTACAACGGTATTCTGAGAGCCATCCCATGCTTGATGAGCGTTGTCGCAGGTAATGCTTTTTGCCTGATAGGCCGCCTCGCAGCACTCGCAACCTCGGTCTGCTCCTTGTATGTCAGTAGCTGACGGATCAGAGCGGTGAGCCTTGAATCGGGTACCGACGCAGCATTCGGGCGCTGTTGAGTCAGGTTCCGTCCTGACGGCCGGGTCACTGTTGTTTCGACAAAAGTGACCGAAACCATTGCGCTGGCGTACGGCCCTGGTCACCTCGGCCGCTACTCACCAATATCTTCATTCCACAACTCAGGCTTGCTGGTGATAAAGCCCTTCATCATGTCCACGCAGGTCGCGTTGTGGATGACTTCGACGTCTACCCCGCGTGAGCGCAGCAGTTCTTCTTCGCCCATGAACGTCTGGTTTTCGCCGACGATAATCTTGCGGATGCCGTACAGCAGGATCGCACCGCTGCACATCGAGCAGGGCGACAGTGTGGTGTAGAGCACCGCATCCCGGTAGACGCTGGCAGGCTGGCGACCGGCGTTTTCCAGAGCATCCATTTCGCCATGCTTGATCGCGCTGCCTTCCTGCACGCGACGGTTGTGCCCACGGCCGATGATCCTGCCGTCATGCACGATCACCGAGCCGATGGGAATGCCGCCCTCCTCCAACCCGAGTTGTGCTTCGTCGATTGCCGCTTGCATGAACGGGTCCATGGTCGTTACCTCAATTAAGTCAGTGATTGATCAGTGCGTCAGCGAGGCCTGGGCATTTTCCAGCGCCTGCGAGACAAAATCGCGAAGCAGATCAGCAGAGCGCGCTTTCATGTCCATGCCCACCTCATTCTGCTTGGCCCGCAGCTTATTGGCGAGCATCGGCGGGTCGTCGCCCTTGTTGAGCGCACGCAGCTCATCTGCCGTGAAGGCCTGGGCATAGGCCGCCGCCAGATTGCGGTCCCACTGCCACTGGAACTGCGGCTGCAACTGCTGTAACTGGTCTTTGACCAGCGTCTGGGCCTGGGTTTTGCCGATCGCGTTGACAATGTTGCCAAAGGTCGGGGTCCGTGACGCGACCTGATAACCCAGCCAACCGAGGCTCTCGCCCAGGTGCCGCTCCTCCACGAATGCCAGAGCGCTGTCGTCCACGTCGGACGCCCGAACGAGGGGCAGCAGGCTAGGCAGACCGAGCAACAGCGTTGCCATCAGCGTCAGGATCTTCAGTTTCAAAGCCGCAACAGCGACCGGCTTGCGCAACGTCATGCTGCCTCCCAATTCACGACTGCCTTGTGAAGCTAGCAGCTGCCTTCGGCTTAATCACTTCAGAGGTCGTTACCTGATATCCGCTGACGCTAACGGGACTCTCCAGCCAGCCATTGCTCACGGGGCATTCGATAGATGCGTACGGCCAGCCGATGGTATTGGCTGTACACAAAACCGTTGAAGCCGGCCTTCTGGATAACCCGCACCGACGCAACATTCTCGGGCTGGACGATGGCGATGACGGAGGCCAGGCCCAGCACGCCGAAGCCATGATCCAACGCGACGCGCACGGCCTCGGTCGCCAGCCCCCGGCCCCAGAATCGAGGGGCCAGTCGATAGCCCAGCTCAATTTCATCAGCGCCATCCACTTGCTCGGCATTCAACCCGCAGAACCCGGCCAGAGCGCCGCTGGCGTTATCCACCACTGCCCAGGGAGCGACGCCGGAGTCCACGCAGCAATCGATGCACCACTGAATGAATTCAAGGGTTGCCGCAGTGCTCATCACCCCGCGCACCGAATAGCGCATGACCTCGGGATCAGCCAGGATCGACGCCAGGGCCGGACCGTCAGCGAGGGTCAGTTCGCGCAGGGTCAGGCGATGGGTTTGCAACAGGCCGTCTGGCGATTTCATTTGAAAGGCTTTACTCATTGGCTTATCGCGAAACAGGCCCGTGGGAACGGGCCTTGGCCGCGAGCGGTCGTGCTGTCGATGAAGACCTGGCGCATGGGCTCATATCTTCGCGAGATTCGCGGCTTTCGCGGCTAAAACCGCTCCTACAGGATTGAATCTAGCGCGTCAAAGACTGCTGCTCACCTTGCTGGCCACTTCTGCAGGCAACCAGGCTTTCCAGACTTCAGGGTGGTCCTTGAGGAAAGCCTGGGCGACGACTTTCGGGTCCTGACGCTTTTCACTCATCTGGCCCAGGGTCTGGTTGAGCAGATCAATCGGCAGGTCGACTTTTTCGAAAAAGGCCACCAGATCCGGGTACTGCTTGTGGAACGGGTCGGACACGCCAATGCTCAGGTGCGGCTCCAGCGAACGGGTACCCCTGGGGTTCGGGTTGTTGGCGTCAGCGAGGGTCTTCCAGGCCTCGGCATCGAATGGCGGCTCTTCGAGCTTGATCAGCTTGAAGCGGCCCAGCAGCGGCGTTGGCGACCAGTAGTAAAAGAGCACCGGTTTACCGCGATGGATCGATGAACTGATTTCGGCATCCAGCGCCGCGCCCGAGCCCGTGCGGAAGTTCACGTAACTGTCATTGAGTTTGTAGGCCTTGAGCTTCTGCGTATTGACGATCTCCGAGGTCCAGCCGGTCGGGCTGTTCAGGAAACGGCCCTGCTGTGGCGATTCAGGGTCCTTGAAGACGTCTTTGTAGCGCGGCAGGTCAGCCACCGACTTGAGGTCCGGGGCCAGCGGCTTGATGCCTCTGGCCGGGTCGCCCTTGATCACGAATTCCGGCACCCACCAGCCTTCAGTGGCACCTTTGACGATATTGCCCAGCCCGTGAACCTTGCCTTCGCTCTGCGCCTTGACCCAGGCAGGGCTGCGCCCGGCCCATTCTTCACCAATCACCTGAATGTCGTTTTTGGCCAGCGCTGCTTCAAGGCTCACGGTGCTCCCGGGCAATGTATCGGTGGGGTAGCCGTAGCCTTTCTCGACGATGGTGCGCAGGATTTCGGTGATCAGGCTGCCGCTTTCCCAGGTAATGTCACCGAAGTGAATCGGTGTGGCTTTGTCCGCTGCCGCCACGGGCTGGCCAAGCAAGCCTAGCGCCAGAAGCGAACAGCCGAGCAGGGTTCTGATTGATGTCATGGTCACCTCTGGTTTTTTTCAAGAAAGAACCCGGCCTGTAGGAGCTGCCGCAGTCTGTGAATTGCACTTTGTCAGTCAACCGGTTTTCGCAGCCTGCGGCAGCGCCTACAGGTCTTGTTTTTCAGCCTGCAGTTATCGACATCGCGGACGACAGGTTAGTTGTACCGGCTTGCAATGTCAGGCAAACAAGGACGGCAGTCCCATGTCGATTGCCTGCTGCCGGTAATCGAGCAGCACGTGATAATCCGCTTCGCTGGCGGGCAGGACGCTGGAAATCGCCAGCACCTGGGCGATTTCAGGCAAGTCGCGCAACGCCTGGTTCATTGCCTGACGAATACCTTCGACCTGTGCATCGCTGGCCGTGTGCGCCGTGATAAATGGCAGGCACGGGCTGGCCGCGCTGCGCGCGAGGATGCGCAGGTCGGTGATTTCCTCGCTCGCGTCGCGGGCCAGATAGTCGTAGGTCACGCTGTCGATCGCTGCCAGATCACCGCGCCGCTCCTTGAGCCCGCGCAAACTGAGGCGATGGCCGCCAGTCAGCGACACGCCGGCGAAGAATCTGCCTTTGTGCTGCAACGGCGCAACGGCGTGGCGCAGCAGGTTCATGCCGGAGTTGGAATCTTCACTGTTGACCAGCCCATGACTGCCGAAAAAGTCTTGCAACCCGGTACGCGGGTCGTCAGCGCGAACCATCAACAGGCTGCAGTGGTTCCCGGCTGCGCTGTGGGGCAATTCATACGCTGGCCTGCCCACCAGCCGCACTTTGCCTTGCAGCAGGGTCATCAGCGGGTAGCCACAGGTGTGCGCCAGCAGCAGGTTTTCGGATAACCACAGCTCGGGCAGCGGCAAATCCGCAGCGCTCGAACGCTGTGCGCCGAGCAATTGGCAGATCCGCGCCAGCCACGCCTCGCTGGCCTGCTGAACACGCAGAGGGGCGGTGTACATGGAGAGCTCGGCAAAGATTGAAGTCATAAATATCCCGTTTTCTATGGGGCCTGCCAGACATAAGATAACGCTCTTATCTTCAACCGGGACCGGCTTGGGCCAGGAAGAGGCTTGTACGTCAATTGCACCTGTATCGACTAATTCCGCCTCTCGGCTAAAACCGGCCCCACAGCGGGCGCTGCTACTGGTCTGTGGCCACTCGCGTTATGATGCGCGGCTTTCCACCCTGCTGCCTGTCCCATGCCTGAAATCGAATTCTGCCTGTTGCCAGAGATCAGCCAACCGCTGCTGGACAAGTTCTATCGCCACCACCGCTCGCCCATGCGCTCATCCAGCGCGGCGCAGATGTGGGTGGCCCGCCAACCGGACATCATTGCTGCGCTGTCCTTGCGGCCGATATCAGGCGGGTATTGGCTGACCGGTTTATTCGTTGACCCGGACTGGCGCAGCCAGCGGATCGCCGGTCGGTTGATTGCACAGGCGCTCAAGGACGCAGCAGGTCCGGTGTGGTTGTTCTGCGACCCGGATCTGGCAGGTTTCTACGAGCGCCAGGGTTTTGAACTGGCCAATGATTTGCCTCAATCCCTGGCTGAAAAGCTGATGCGCTACAGCCGGGCCAAAGCGCTGGTGGCGATGTGTAATTCTCACCTGTAGATACTCTGTTGGGGAGCCCTACAACCCTGCATATCCTCATGCTGGAGAAATCTGCAAAGCAGATTTGCTTTGGCTTTTTTCTCGATTTCACAGGCGACACAAAATGCGCATCGGGAGGCTGAGCGCAGGTGCCGTGGGTCGCTCGGCATGGATGCCGAGCGAGCGCCGTTGGGCCATGGATGGCCCGTCGGCGCGTGCCCACCCCACGGTGCCGGAGCGAAGGAACCGCCGCGAAGCGGGGGCCGTACGCCAGCGCAATGGTTTTGGTTACTTTTGTCGAAACAAAAGTGACCCGGCCGTCAGGACAGAACCTGACTCAACAGCACCCGGATGCTGTTGTTGCTACTCGATTCAAGGCTCACCACTCTGATCCGTCAGTTCCTACAATTCATGCTCAGCCCCAATCACTCATCCGCATTCGGATCCATGTCCGGAAACATCACGTCCATGAAGCCGAATTTGCTGAAATCAGTAATGCGCGACGGATACAGACGGCCGATCAGGTGATCGCATTCGTGCTGCACCACCCGGGCATGGAATCCATGGGCGATGCGCTGGATCGGCTGACCGTCGGGATCGAAGCCCTCGTAACGAATGCTCTGGAACCTGTCCACCGCGCCGCGCAGGCCGGGGACCGAAAGGCAGCCTTCCCAGCCCTCTTCCAGCTGTGGGCCAAGCGGCGTGATCAGCGGATTGAGCAAGATCGTCTGGGGCACCGCTTCAGCGTCGGGATAACGCTCGCTGCGCTCGAAGCCGAAAATTACCAGCTGCAGGTCAACACCAATCTGTGGAGCGGCCAAGCCGACGCCGCCAACACTTTCCATGGTCTGGAACATGTCGGCGATCAGGGTCTTGAGTTCAGGCGTGCCAAACATCGCTTCAGGCACGGCGGGGGCGATGCGCAGCAAGCGCTGATCGCCCATTTTCAGAATGTCGCGGATCATGACAGCGCGTATCCATCGAAGAAAAACAGCATCCTGCCATACTTGCCCAGTGCTTCACCCGGGCCTTTGCAATCAGGAGTCGCCCGCCTTCTGCGGCATTGGCACGGAATGGTCGCGACCCAGACCCGAAACGTGCTGCTTTTCAGTCGACTCCAGCGCGCCATCGCCCTCTTCTTTCTCACCCTTGTCCTTGCCTTCGGCCGACATGTGCTCGACCACGGCATTCATTTCCGCGCCGAGTAACAACACCGCCGCGGAAATGTAGAAGTACAGCAACAGCACAATGATCGCGCCGATGCTGCCGTACATGGCGTTGTAGTCGGCAAAGGTCTTGACGTAATAGCCGAACCCCAGCGACGCCATGATCCACACCACCACTGCCAGCACCGAGCCGGGCGTGATGAAGCGAAACTCCTGCTTCACATCCGGCATCACGTAGTAGATCAACGCCACTGCAACCATCAGCAGAATCACGATCAACGGCCAACGCAATACGGTCCACAAAGTGACGATGAACTCTTCCATGCCGATCTGCGAGGCCAACCAGTTCATGACCTGCGGGCCGGTGACCATCAGGGCTGCCACGGCCAGCATCATCATCGCGATGCCGATGGTGTACAGCACCGACAGCGGGAAACGCTTCCAGATCGGCCGACCTTCGACCACGTCATACGCGGCGTTCATGGCGCTCATCATCAGCCGCACGCCCGCCGACGCGGTCCACAAGGCGATGAAGATACCGATGGACAGCAAGCCGCCCTTGGACTGTTGCAGTTGATCAATCACCGGGTTGACCTGCTCCAGCGCCTGCGGCGGCAAAACCAGTTCGGACTGCAGCCGCAGCCAGGAGAAAAAGTCCGGCAGGTGCAGGAAACCGATCAGCGCGATCAGGAACAGCAGGAAAGGGAACAGAGAGAACAGCATCTGGTAAGCCAGAGCCGATGCGTAGGTCGACATTTCGTCATCGAGGAATTCGTTGACTGTTCGTACCATCACCTTGCCCAGAGGCAGTTGGCGCAATTCCGGGAAAATCATGGTGTCTCCTTCGCTACCTAAACTGGCGCAGCTTACACATTCGGATGGGCGGAAACTGCGCTTGTCACACAGCCTCGGCACAGGGCATGGCGTTTTACCTTATCCAGTGGACTGAATCATTCGCAAAAAGGTTTCAAAATCAGTGGGCCGCAAACGACAACGGCCATCCGAAGATGGCCGTTGCCTTGAATCATGCCCGGTGGATGAGTCCGGGCGGGGATTCACTTACGCCTTGTCGACGCCTTTCTTGATTGCATCTTTAGCGTCGCCTTTGGCTTGCTGGGCTTCACCCTTCAATTCCTGGGCTTTGCCTTCGCCTTGCAGCTTGGTGTTATCGGTAGCCTTGCCAACGCCTTGCTTGATGTTACCAACAGCTTCGTTAGCCATGCCCTTAACTTTATCGCCAGTGCTGCTCATGGGGACTACTCCGAAATTTCTGAGAGGTCATTGCCTCGACCTAAAGATTGACCCGTCTCGTTTGCCAGGAGTTTCAACTATTTTCCAGGCGGTAATGACCGTTGGTCCGTTCAAGGCAAACCTGCAAACCCTGCCAGTGATGAAAGTTTGCCTTTAAGTTTGCCTGCCAACCCCCGAGAATGCGCAACGCAATCTGGCGACAGCGAGCCTCGCTCGGTGCGCTGACTACAACGATCCGCAGGAAGATTATGAAACTCGATAAAAAGCAGGCCATCGCACGCAGAAACCAACAATTGGGCGGTGCCGTGCTGGGTACCAACAACACCCATTTCGCGGCCCTGAACACCAATCGCAACATCTGGTGGTTCGACCTGCCAGTGCCGCGCCTGGCGGTTGGTCAATACGAATGGGTGCATCTGCTGCTGCACACCCCAGGCAGCGATGAGTTGCTGCACCTGAAAGTGACCACGGTATTCCTGCGCGATCACATGGAAGGGCTGACCATTCGCAACAAAGGCCAGCGCAAGTCCACCGTCAGCCTGGAGCTGAGCGCGGACAAGGATTCGTTTCTCAAAGATGTGCGGCCGACAGGCGCAGGGTTGGCGTTTGCGCAGTTCCTGCAGGCCTGACGGTTACAACGTTGTCGCGTCGTAGGAGCGGCTTCAGCCGCGAGCGGTGGTGCTGTCAATGAAGATCCGCACACAGGCCGATATCTTCGCGGCTAAAGCCGCTCCTACGAAGCAATACGTCGCGCCGCCAGGTAGCCCATCGTCCCCGCAGCGGCTGAGATAAACGTCCCCCACGCCAGGTCGATCAACGCCAGTTGCGCCGGCCAGCCTTGCAGCGTGGCCCAGTTGGTCAGGTCGTAAGTGCCATAGGCCACCAGCCCGAGCAAGGCGCCGCGTTGCAGTGCATGGCGCAGGCTGTCGCGACGCAGGGCAGACTTGACTGCCAGCATCACCACCCCGAACGCATACAGCAGATAGAACGCCACGGCAGGGAAAACCACCGGTTTTTCCAGCATCAGCGGGCCCAGCCACTCCCGATAGGTAGGCCCCATGAGCCAGCCGAGCCAGATGCCGTCCAGCACCAGAAAGGTGAACAGAACAGTGAAGTAGGCGCAGAGGGTTCTTTTCATCGGGGCATCCTTGTCTGGGTCGCAGCGCGTCCTGATGAACGCGCTGCCGCTTTGGACTGCCGCTGGCCCGGAAACGATCCCTGCGCCGGGCTTTTAGCGATGAAGCGTCAGACCAGTTCGATGCGATCGGCGTGGATGACGATCTGACCCTGCTTGTACAACGCCCCAATGGCCTTCTTGAAATTGCCTTTGCTTACGCCGAACAGGTTGCTGATCACCTGCGGATCGCTCTTGTCACTGACCGGCAGCACGCCGTTGTTTTCGCGCAGCTTGCCGAGGATCTTGGAGTTAAGGCTGCTGGCGGCCTCTTCACCCACGGGCTGCAGGCTCAGGCTGATGTTGCCATCGGTGCGGATTTCCTTGATGAAGCCTTTTTCCTGCTTGCCTGCGCGCATGAACTTGAAGACTTCATTCTTGTGAATCAGGCCCCAGTGCTTGTTGTTGATGATCGCCTTGAAGCCCATGTCCGTGGCTTCGGCTACCAGCAGGTCAACTTCCTGGCCGACGCTGTAACTGGCCGGTGTCTTGTCCAGATAACGGTCCAGGCGCGCCGTGGCAGTGATGCGCCGAGTGTGCTTGTCCAGGTAGACGTGCACCACGCAGTAGTCGCCCGCCTGCAGGGTGCGCTTCTCCTCGGAGTACGGCAGCAGCAGATCTTTGGGCAAACCCCAATCCAGGAACACGCCGATGCTGTTGACCTCAAGCACCTTCAGGCTGGCGAATTCGCCAACCTGAACCTTGGGTTTTTCTGTGGTGGCCAACAGCTTGTCTTCGCTGTCCAGATAAACAAAGACGTTGAGCCAGTCTTCATCTTCGCTGGGAATATCCTTGGGGATATAACGGTTGGGCAGCAAGATTTCACCGTCCGCACCGCCATCCAGATACAGACCAAAGTTAGTGTGTTTAACCACTTGCAAGCTGTTGTAACGCCCGATTAAAGCCATGTGCACCTACCCTCTTTACGTGGGCGGCATTCTACCCGAGTTTGCAGACAATGTTGCCGATGCGAGGCGGCTTCCCGCTGTACAGGCAAACGCCCCGATCAATCAGTTATTTGCCGATCCGGCCGAAGACCGTGGTGGCTCACCCGCTCGTCAGATGCCCTGCGCTGTATCTGCCCTCACACAGTGACCCACATTTCTCGCCGATAGTTATCTTCCCAATTAAAACAATCGCTTGGCGGGCCCGGTTATTTATTCAGGGAGTCACGACGTTAATATTCAGGCGTTTTTAGAAGGATATTGGGCAAGCAATTGTCAAGTGATTCGTGTACCATCGCTGGCCGTATCACGTTTATATAGGTTAATGGCAACCATGCGCGTAAAAGCATCCAACTCGAAAGCAAAGCCAGCTCCAGCGGTTGAAACGAGCGACTCGATCAACGCCCAGATTGCTGCTTTCCTCAAGTCCGGTGGCGAAATCCAGCAGATTGCCAAAGGCGTCAGCGGCCAGACCTTCGGCCCGTCCAAGCAAATCACCCTCGGCAAGAAGTAATACTCCCCCGCTCCAACGAATCGTCATGCGCTTTGACTGCTTGTAAATTCAAGCGCCAAAGCGCCAGATTCTGATCGCTGCACCCTCTCTGCGCTTCACCCTGACTGCACTTTTGCGGCTATACCTTCACTCTCGCGGTGCTACAGCCGTTGATTAGTCTCGCGCTGACGGGCAGGATGATGTCTTGAAGCCAGCCCCTGCGGAATGCACGAATGAAGAACTGGATGCTGTTCGGCGCACTGATTTGTCTGACCGGTTGTGCCTCACACACATGCAATAACGTTCCCGATGAAGGTTTTGCGCAAGGCAGCCAATGCCGTGCCGAACAGCTGCTTTATCAGAACGACATGCTGCAGGCCAAGCTGTTGATCAGCGAAGCCGACCGGGAAAATTACGAACTGGCCGAAGCCATGCTGCGCAGAGCGGGCATTGATGACGAGTCCGGTGAAGCCGAGTTTTACATGGCGGTGCTGTTGATCCGCCAGCAAGCGGACCAACCGCGAGTCATCGAGTTGCTGGAAGATGCGGCCCGGCAAAAGCACCCGCTGGCCATTGCTTTGCTTTCGCAACAGCTGAGCATGACCGACCAGAAGAAGTCCGAGGGCTATCGGGCGCAGTACGCCGAGCTGGATGTCGCGAAAAGCGGCTACCCGTCGTTCGAGCAGGCGCTGGTGGTGATTCGCGGCCTGGTCATCCCGCAGAAGCAGGCCACTGCGGCAAATTGATCCAGGCCGGATCGACGAACGGTGCACTTCCCCGGTTTTTCGAAGGTATGCTTGCGAGGCTCTATCTCGCGGCTTTCTTGTAGTTCGCGATTTTTTCTGGTGTCTTCGTTGGGCCTCTGGCCATTTCAACCTGCCCCCTCCGTTACTTAAAGGAGTGAGCGCCATGCTCAATATTCGCCGCTGCGCCCTGTCGTTGGGTGCCCTGCTCGTTTGCCAGTCAGTGACTGCCCAGGTGATGGAGCGGGAATTGGGCGACTTCAGCCTCAAGTTGGGCACTTCCCCCACGCGCAGCATGGCTCAGGGCCTGGTCACGCAAAATGGTGCCGGCTCGTTTCACGGCGGGCTTGATCTGACCCACGACAGCGGCTTTTACGTCGGCCAGTGGTCACCCAACGTGGGAGTAACGTCCGACAGCGGCCTTGAAGTCGATTCCTATCTGGGCTTCAAAAAACCCTTCGACCAGACACTCGGCTATGAGCTGGGCATGATCCGTTACAGTTATCCGGACACCAGCCAGCTGGACACCCATGAGTTCTACGCCGGGCTGCGGGTCCTCAACAGCCGGATTGGCGCTGCCTTCAGCAACGATATCGGACGCCGAGACAGCACGCTGATTGTCGATCTGGGCGGCATCGAGCAACTCGGGCTGGGCGTGCGCGTGCAGTACGCCAACCATCAATACGACACGCCGCAGCAGATCTCCGACGGCAGCATGGTCACCGGTTTCAACGACTGGTCGCTGAACCTGTCGAAGCCATGGCTGGGGGTCGACATGAACCTGATCTACAGCAGTTCCAGCCTCAGCGGCAGCGATTGCAGTGCCTACAGCGGGCACAATCCGCAATGCGAAGGCATGTTCACCCTCAAGGCCGTACGCTCATTTTTCTAGTCCACTGAACTGCTACCCTTGGACCTGCTCTACACATCAGGCAGGTCAATCCAGGAGTGGTCATGCGTACCCCGTTCAAAGCCTTCATTTCGCTGTTGATGGCCCTGCTGGTGGTGTCCGGTTGCAGTCGCATCGGGCTGGCCTATCGCAACCTGGACGTCATTATCCCCTGGTCGCTGAGCGACTATCTGGACATGAACAGCTCCCAGAAGGACTGGTTCAACACACGCCTCAAAGATCATCTGACCTGGCATTGCAGCACGCAGCTGCCCGGCTATCTGACCTGGCTGGACCGCATGCAGCAGATGGTGCAAGCCAACCAGGTCACGGCGGACGGGCTGCAGGCACGGACTGACGAAGCCAAACGGGCGATCGCGCAGATCTCCCGGCAGATCACGCCGTCAGCGGTCGAGTTGCTGGTCCAGTTGGACGACAAGCAAGTGCAGGAGATGCAGGCCGCTTTCAGCAAGGATCAGCGCAAACGCGAAAACGAGTTTCTCAAAGAGCCGCTCGACACCCAGATCAGCGAGCGTGCCGAGCGCATGGAGAAACGCCTGACGCCGTGGATGGGCAAGCTCAATGCGGCGCAGCAGCAACGCATTCAACAATGGTCAACTTCGCTGGGCGAGCAGAACCGCGCCTGGCTGGATAATCGGGCTCGGTGGCAGACCTTGTTTGTCGCGACGGTGCAGGACCGTCAGGCGCCGGACTTCCCTGGCAGGATCGCCAAACTGCTGCAAGACCGCGAGACCTTCTGGACCCCGCAATACCGTGTCGCGTATGAGCGCACCGAGCAGGCGGCGATTGCGCTGGTGGTCGATCTGATGGCGCAAAGCACACCCGATCAGCGCCAGCGGCTATTGGCCAAAATCGCCGATACGCGCAAGGACTTTACCGACTTGAGTTGCTTGAAGGCGGCGACGGCGAATTAACACGCATGGCCGCACGGAACATTGTGGGACCGGCTTCAGCCGGGAAGGCGGCAGTTCTGACCCTATCCATGCGGTTTAGGCCCTTCCCCGGCTAAAGCCGGTCCCACAGTTTTAACCGAATACGACCTCAGGCGATCTGCGCCTTGGCGGCAAGTTCTTCGAACGTCACCGGATCCAGCGGATCCTGCTGGTCATCGAGCACCTGGCGCGGATGGTCGTTGCCTGGGATGCTGCTGTCGATCAATGCCAGCAGCTGTGCACCCAAGGGAGACAGGATAAAGTTTTCGCCGTTGCCGCCCTCAGCTTCCGGCCGTGGCTGGATGAAACCACGATTGAGCAACAACGCCTCATATTCACCGGCAATCGCCTTCAAATGATCCACGTGTCCCACCTCATCGCCTTCAGCCGCTTTGGCGGTAGCGTGCTGTTCGGCATACGCGCGAGGCTTGAAAGATTCATCGGCGCCGTTCTGCACTTCATGCAGCAGGCGTTCGATGAGGTCCCAGTCATAAGTCTTCTTGTCCATTTTTATTACCTCCAACCAGCGTGGGTGAGTGCTTCCTGTACGTGGGTTGTGACAGATCTGGTCGCTCGCCGTTCCGCCTCAACCTCCAGGCGGTTGCGCTGAACTTTCAACCAGGATCGGCGCTCAATCCCACAAGCCCGTCATGGAGATAGAGGCATTCATGAAAATCCTGCTGAGTGTGACCGCCGCCCTGGCCCTGCTGGGCGCCCTGCCGACCTGGGCCTGCGCGCCGGAAGAAGCCACGGCCAAACGCGAGCAACTGGCACGCGAAGTCCAGAAGCTCACCGAGCAAAACCCGGCCAAGGCCAAAGAGATCAACGACGAATTGCAGAAGATGGATCTGAAAACCAAGGCGGCAGAACTGCCAGACAAGTGCCAGCTGATTGATCAGCGGATCAGAGAATTGGGTGCGGCGCAGAAAAAAGCGGAGTGATGTAAGTCAGGGCTGAAATACTGTCCTTGTGGGAGCGAGCTGCTCGCGAAGAGGCCGTTACATCCGACATCTACTTGGCCTGGAAATCGCCTTCGCGAGCAAGCTCGCTCCCACAGGGAATTGTATTGCGCTTGTATTTACTCAGCCGCAGGCGTTTCGGTCTTGCGCTTTTTCAGCGGGGCCATGCCGTCTTTGCTGACCAGCGACAGAGCGTCGGTCTTCGGGCGGTTGGTGATTTTGCGTTTGGTCGGCGCCTTGGCACCGGTTTTCTTCTTGTCGCCCTTGGCGTCGGTCTTTTTCTTCTTCACGCCGACGGCTTTGCCAGAGGCCTTGACCTTCTTCGGACCGCCGTAGCTGCCTTTGACTTCCTTGATGGTGCGACGCTCGAAGCTCTGCTTCAGGTAGCGCTCGACGCTGGACATCAGGTTCCAGTCGCCGTGGCAGATCAGCGAAATCGCCAGGCCTTCGCCGCCCGCACGGCCGGTACGGCCAATGCGGTGCACGTAGTCATCGCCACTGCGCGGCATGTCGAAGTTGATCACCAGATCCAGGCCTTCAACGTCCAGACCACGAGCGGCAACGTCAGTGGCCACGAGGATCTTGGTGCCGCCCTGCTTCAAGCGATCGATGGCGGCCTTGCGGTCTTTCTGGTCCTTGTCGCCGTGCAGCACGAAGGCTTTGTAATCCAGCGCCACCAGACGGCCGTACAAACGGTCAGCCAGGGCCTTGGTGTTGGTGAAGATGATCGCCTTCTGATACGTCTCATTGGCCAGCAGCCAGTGCACGATCTGCTCTTTGTGGCTGTTGTGGTCAGCGGTAATGATTTGCTGACGGGTGCCGGAAGCCAGTTCGCTGACGCTGTTGACCTGCAAGTGCTGCGGGTCGTTGAGCACCTTGGCGATCATCTCGCGCAGGCCTGCACCACCTGTGGTCGCCGAGAACAGCAGGGTTTGCTGGCGATTGCTGCACTCGTTGGCCAGGCGCTCGACGTCTTCGGAGAAGCCCATGTCCAGCATGCGGTCGGCTTCGTCGAGGACCAGCACTTCCACGTTCTTGAGATCCAGGTTGCCCGCGTTCAACTGCTCCAGCAGACGCCCTGGGGTGCCGATCAGGATATCCGGCACCTTGCGCAACATGGCGGCCTGGACTTTGAAGTCTTCGCCACCGGTGATCAGGCCGGATTTGATGAAGGTGAACTGCGAGAAGCGCTCGACTTCCTTGAGTGTCTGCTGCGCCAATTCACGGGTCGGCAGCAGGATCACGGCGCGAATGTCGACGCGAACCTTGGCCGGGCCCATCAGGCGATTGAGGATCGGTAATACAAATGCCGCCGTCTTGCCGCTACCGGTTTGCGCCGTCACCCGCAGGTCACGCCCTTCCAGGGCCAGAGGAATGGCCGCTGCTTGCACAGGCGTAGGCTCGACAAATTTAAGCTCGGCCACAGCTTTAAGCAGGCGTTCGTGCAGGGCGAATTCGGAAAACACGGGTGTTACCTCGACGAAAAACAAAAATACGGCGCATAGCGTAACGGTTTCGGGCGCCAGAACCGAGTTTCTTTACCACCAATGGCCGATTTTGTTACTCAATTTGCCAATCCCTGCCTTTGCACCGGTGATGAATGCTCTAATTGCGGGGCTTTTTTCTTCAGGATTCATCGACCCCCATGGATATAAAATCGTTATGGCTGCGCGTTCAGGAACTCTGGACGCTGCTTGATCAACATCCACTGCTGCACGCCAGCCTCGGGCTGATGTTACTGCTGGCCGTCGCACTGGTCGCTGGAAGGCTGGCGCGTTTTTTGCTGCTCTACACCATGAAAATGCTCGGGCGGCAGCCGACGCTGCACTGGCTCAACGACCTGATCCATAACAAAGTCTTCAACCGCCTGGCGCAAATCGTGCCGTCACTGGTTATCCAGTTCGGTTTGAACCTGGTCCCGGCACTGAGTGATACCGCCAAGAACATCATTGGCAACGTCGCCCTGGCGTTCACCATTACCTTCCTGACCCTTGCGCTGGGTGCGCTGCTCAACGCCTTGCTGGACATCTACGCCCGCACCGCCCATGCCCGCACCCGCTCGATCAAGGGCTATGTGCAACTGGCAAAGATGATTCTGTATATCTTCGCCGCGATCATCATCGTCGCGACCCTGATCGACCGTTCGCCCTTGTTGCTGCTGTCCGGCCTGGGTGCGATGTCGGCAGTGATTCTGTTGGTCTACAAAGAGAATCCAAAGAATACAAAAAAAACGGGGAATGTGAAATTGAGCATATGGACAAATGATGGACATGGCCCATTTCATTACATCTAGACCCCTAGGGCATCCTGAAATCCGTGATGCCCTAGATCAGTCCCGTGCAGCAAAAAATTGATGTCGATACCCTACTCATCCTTGACTCAAACTGCCGCAGCTACGTCCAACTCAGTGTTGAATCGCCACCCAATAACTTGTCATCCACCATTGACCACAATCAGACAGGTTTCCTCCCCCAGAGCACCACCAACAAGTGAGCGGGGGTTTGCCTCCAGACCTCGGGACTTTCCAGAGCAGTTGTACATTACTGAGTAACGAGCATTCGTGCTAAGCCAACAAACCGATATCTTCGCATCGATCTGAGTGCAGCGGATTTTGCAGGAGACCAAGGATACTTACCAACATTAACAGCAGACGCCAAATTGGCCCCGCTTGCGTCGGGAGACGCTCTAACCCTATGGCAGTGACGTTCCAATATGGGGAGCAAGCGACTACTCGGCATGATATTTTGAAAGGGGGCTTATCGGACAACGTGGCTTACAGAGGATCAGGGACGGCCCTATCTGGACTTCCCATGGCCTCATTACTGAGACTTTCACCAGATTGGGAAACACCAAAACATTTTATCGCCAAATTTCTGAGCCGATACCCGACTTCAAGCCAAGCCAAGTGCGCGCAATGCGGCTCCATACGATGATGGCGCCTGATGAGGATCTATGGGTGTATTACCCTGCTCAGCATGCGGTCACATTTATCCCATGCGACCTATTATGGCCGTCTCAGCGAAACGCCTAATTTGCTTTGTACAATCTATGGACGAGGTACGCTCTCGCTCCTGGCGAACTGGGCATTATTGCGTCCAGACGCTACCAGCGTTAGCAGATAGTGGACGTTGCAGACTCATGTCGCCGAAATATGCACTCCCACTACTTTCCCGTCGATATCGAATGACCTGCATCTGAATAGACGATGGCAGGTAGGCCAGCGGCTGCTTAACGCTGGTTCGATTATAGCGACGCGACCTGTTACCCGACGAACATCACCATGGATCTCTTGGGCTGAGTCGTCTACCTAAACAGCGGTCAGCCAGGCCCCTTCGGCTGCGCTAAAGCGGAAGTTTTCTCTAGTTCCCCGAACTAGTCTTTGGAATCAGCCTCTTCAGCCTAATTTTCCAGTGGATCATTCCCGCGCTGATAACGATGATTTTCATTTCCGGACAAACATCAACAAACGCTACACCCCAAGCTTTGCAGGCCCTTGCCTGGCGGTAGCAATGATTCTTAGCTGTGCAGGAATGGAATATACATCGCCAGCACCGTTGTCGAAGATGGTGGAGGAGCTCGCTTCCTGGTGGGTGCTTTGCTGGGCCACGTCAAGCCGCTGATTCGGCCATTACTGTTGGTTGGTCTCATAAAAATGTTTTTGTCTCTCGCCCTCTCGCCCCCTCGCTCCCTAGCCACAGCCAGCAAGCTGCCGACAGATAGTTATCGGCTGATCGATAACGTTGGTTGCAGCGAGGTTGAGCGGGAAGCTCCAAATACTTCTCCAACTAGGCGTGAATATGCCACGATGTCTGCCTTGTATTCTTTTCAAGGAGTGAGGTGATGATCAAAGGGTTGGACAAGCTTCAGCGAGATCTGGCGGAAGTCGAAAAAACGCTAAAAGCACTAGACGGAACCTTGGGGTCAGTAGAATGCGACCCGCATGACCCTCTGAGCATTGAACAGGCTATCGCAAAAATTCACGGAAACATTGATGACCGTGTGGGCTCGTACAACTCAAACGCTTTCGTGCGCAGCGTCGTCGAAGGATATAAAGAGACTGCGCGGCAGCACATTATTGACCAAGCCGTTCAGCGACGCTTGAGTGAGGGTGAAAGATGACCTCCATCGACATTTTCACGAAAATCAATAACGCCATTCTCGATCTTCAGGGCTCACAACATCAAACCTATGAAGTGCCGATGAAAACCTTGGCAAAGGCACTGAGTCATCCGTCCTTGGCGACGTGCAATCATAAACTTACTGCTGGTGTTGATCTCGATGAGTTCCTTGCTATCAGCAGCAAGTCAGGGGGCGGGTTGGGATCAAAGCCTCTCCCATGGCCTGAAAATGAGGATGAGCGATTAGGGCTTGTGCTCTTGCTGACGATGAAGATGGGTGAAGACCCCAAATTTGCTATGAATTTCGGGCTAAATCATTTTTGCACCGGCCGGGATAAAATCGTAGCGGGTATTCATGGCTATGCGGGCCAAATTCTGGCCCCATTTGCTCGCGACTACAAAATATACTTTCATTCCCAGTCTAGGTTTCAAGAGCCGATGCCAACCGCTAACACGTCCAATAAGGTCTTCATTGTCCACGGTCATGACGAGGCAGCGCTGCAAGGCTTGGCCAGGTTCATAGAGAAGCTCGGTCTACATGCCGTTGTGCTTAGAGAGAAGCCTGATCAGGGACGTACAATCATTGAGAAGTTTGAAAGCGAGGCTGACGTTGGCTTTGCGGTGATTCTGCTTACTCCTGATGACATTGGGGGGTCGTCAACAGCGTCTACACCAAATGCTAGAGCACGTCAGAACGTCATCTTCGAGCTTGGCTACTTCACCGGTAAGCTGGGCCGCGGGAGAGTGATGCTGCTGAAAAAGGGCAGTCCTGAAATCCCTTCGGACTTATACGGTGTTCTATATACAGAGATGGATGCCAGCGAGGCCTGGCACGTTAAGATTATAAGAGAAATGAAGGCTGCCGGTCTGACACCCGATACAAGTGGATTTTTTTGATTTCCAAGCGAGCTGATGGTGTAGCAATCATCTGCCAGATTAGAGACAAGAAATGCTGTCGATATAAGATCAGAACAGCCTACGAATCAGAAATGTTCGTCAGCCCCTGCGACAAGCCTGAAAACCAACCCTCGATCGACATCCGGTGCAATGACCTAAGCCAATATCTAGACACCACTAATCGTGACCGCTGCTCTGTCCTGGCAATAAAGCTTGGAACCTTATATTCGTTTGCTTTAGAGAGGCTCCAACACCCACATCTACAATCAGCAACCGTCATCCCAAATGTAGAGTCCATGATAATCGGGTAGCCGAAGTTAACTCCAAAACGCGTACGACGCATGCGCACATTCAATTACTTAACGACATAATCCGCATCCAGCTACAGGATCGGGCGGCTGAGCCGTGCTAGGTTAACGGCGGCCACCCCACAAGCAATACGGGCTCCTGCAAAGCCGAAAAGACGGAAGCAAATAATTCCGCTAAAGAGATAGTCTATACGCGCAAGCTGTGTCGTCAGCCGGGAGTTTACTTGTCACGCAGCAACTGCGTGTAATAAACATACAGCTTAGCGTTCAAATCTCTATGGCTGCTATAGGTCAGAACCCTCTCACTTTGAAGATCGAACGCAATTTCATCTACGCCCTCAGAAACGAGCAAAATATTCTTGCCCAGGCTATGCGCTATACCAAGCTCATAATGAACATTGGGATTGCGACCATTTATATTGGCAATAATAAATGGAGAAATAATAATCTGTTCAATAATATGCTTTAGAATATTACCAGCCTTGAAGGACTCATCACCCCTTACCGCCACCAACTTGTTTAAATCACATCCTGCTTTAATGGTCAGAAATGTTTGCTCGTATCTTTCATGGAATGGCGTTAAAACGAAAACTTGATTATCAACCATCTCCAAGGCATCGATATTTATTCCCAACTCCTCAAAAAAATGATTAGCATTTAGATAGGGAACTTTGCGACCCTGGCTATTCAACCTGTGACCAATAGGAGATTTTGAATTTCCGTCGAGTATCAAATGATTCACATCTTTCCAACGCGAAGAATTCTTCTGCATCCTCTCAGTTAAAAGATATATCTTTTCTTCAAATGAACTGCGCATGACATCCATTTCAATGCGTCGAGCCTCCTCATTATAAGAAGTTTTGCTTCTTTTAAAGTATAGGATACAGCACAGTGAAACTATAGACAACGCAAGGGATGCAAAGGCTGCGTACACAACAACTTCGAACAACGAATTAGCTAACATTTTGTTTCCCAACCAGCAGTGAGACCGAAAACACCGCCATCATGATGGTGATAAAAAAATTGAAACCTGTACCTAAAGTTATTAGTATCATTTTTCTTATCCCTAAATCTCCTTGCTCGAGAGTCGAGATTGACTGTCGCCAAACTACTATGGTCAAGATTTTTAATGCGATAAATACTAATAAAAAACATAGCGGCTCTGAAAGGCTAGTGCCACCTCCCATCAACATTATGAAGCTTATTAGGGTAGAGACACCGAAAATTGAAATATCCACGGGCACTTCCATCGCTGCGCGCCATATTTCTAAAATACTGTAGACCCGCCCGATGAAAAGCTTCAGTAAAAACACAATCAATAACAGCGCGATTGGCAGTATCGCAGTATAAGTTGCGGGCATCATCCGAGAAATTCCTGACCAACATTATTCTAGTTAAATTCACACACCAAGATTGCTAGCACAGAGCCGATGAATGCTTGGCGAGGCATTATGCCATCTAGCGCACAAGAAAACCCGCCTTATAAAAAAATGAGGCGAGAACCCCCTCTTTTAGCAGCTACTGAGTCCAATAAGTCAACCACCGTATTTTCTCATTTCTCATATCCCACTCCCGCATCCTCCTGGTTAGCTGCGGTAGCTTTGATCGCGGCAGCTTCTCGTCGCTTTGTCATGCGGTGCCAGCGTTTGCAGCTTCCAAATACGAAACGGCAGTGCGTTCACTTTCTTGTCCTCGACTAAAAAAGCCAAGCTGAAACGGGCACGCGTGATGGCAACGTAGAGCTTGTTTCTGGACTCTCCAGTCTTATTCATATCGAACGCTTGGCCATCTCCAGCCAAGAACTTGAGCTGGTTCTCTGCTGGAATCACAAGCACCCGGTCAAAACCAAGCCCTTTGCCAGAACCGAGGTTGTAGCAAACGAGGTTGGACGGGAGGTAGCCGGTACCTGTCCGGGCCGCGACGGGTCTGTATACTGACGAAACACTGGCGATTAACTGGTTATCCAAGCCAATTCGCGCCCTGAGTGATAAGCACCCGC
This sequence comes from Pseudomonas viridiflava, assembly GCF_900601905.1. GTDB lineage: Bacteria > Pseudomonadota > Gammaproteobacteria > Pseudomonadales > Pseudomonadaceae > Aquipseudomonas. Next base: position 62,435 of record NZ_UWFA01000449.1, on the reverse strand, counting down.
TCGACGTCCTCCTTGAAGAGGCTCTTACGCACAAACGCTACAGAACCGATGAACAAGCGTGGGGCGAACTGGATCGCGCTACGGACAGACGCCGTATACGCATGGGTGTCTCGGAGATACATAAAGCAGCTCGTCAAATAATAGCTGTGATTCAAAACCGTCATCGAAGTCTGCGTGCTTGAACCACGGCCAGGTTCCTATGCCTAGGATCCGGCGAATGTCATCAAACCCATTCGACAACCATCGCAATACGTCCGCACCGGACGCTTACAATAGTCATTGGTTAGCCATGAGTTAATCTTCGCCACATACTGGCCGAAAAAGGTTCCTAGATGACATTAGATAACAGCGAACCCGGTTCTTTAGCTGCTTTAACTGCTTTAACTGCTTTAACTGCTTTAACTGCGACTGAGGTGAGCCAGGTGCTGCGAGAGTTCACGCTGGGAAACCCCACCATGGTCAGGGCAGGCGGCCATACATGGGACGAGGGCTATGGCTGCCACTTCGTGGTCGACATTGAGGGTGGCGCGTTACCCTTTACAACGATTGCGATGAGCTCGACTACTGCGAAGAATGCGTGAGTCCTGACGGTAGAGGTTGGGCGTTCAATCTTGGATATCCTGATGGGACTGACCCAGTAGCCATGCTCAGCACTTGGGAGCATCAGACACTTGAGCGGATGTTAAAAGGGTTTTGAGTAGCGCCCGTATTAGGATCGCGAACTCAGCCACTGCTGCTGTCAGTCAGGAGTGTCTAGTAGAGCATGAGACATTTACGGGTGTAGCTAACACCTCACCCTAGCACTCTCCAGATAGTCAAGAATGCGATGATGGGGTGGAGAACAACTACTGAAAGCTTTTCTTCAGCCTCAGCGGCAGAGGAGGCGGTTAAGCACCAGCAGGCCCATTGCACCGATTGCAACTGAGCCACTGGCTTCTCCTTGACGAACGTAGATACGCTGTCCAATGCATCGCCATAGGTTTGAGTTAGTTGACCTGTAGCTTGGCGTCCCGCACCTCAGTCTCCAGCTTCGAATCACCAAAAAATTTTCCGACGGTGGTTTGCGCTCTGCCGGCCAATTTCTCTACAACGCCTTCAACCTGTTCGCTCTTCATAATTCACAAAACCTTACTGTGTAAGTGTGGAACCCAGGATCAACCTGAGCTGGATGCTATCTACACAGAGTTAGGGGGATGAGCTTGATGATCAGTTCAGAGATGATGACGCTCATGAGCTGCCAGTTTACCCTGAGGCTGAAGATCCACAATGGGTGTAGCGTTGAAAAAAAGTGAGCTTCCAGTAAAAACCTGCCTTACCTGCGGCCTTCCCTTTACTTGGAGAAAGAAATGGGAACGCTGCTGGGAGGAGGTTCGGTATTGCTCCGAGCGCTGCCGACGTAAGAAAAATGCTAAATTCTGAGCCCAAAAAAAGGGCCATTAATGGCCCCTTTGTACTCAACCCAAGATTACTTGGCGAGCCACGACTCAACAACGTCAGAGCCGTGCTCATTTTTCCAAGCTTTCAAGAGCTTATGATTCCCACCTTTTGTCTCAACAATCTCGCCCGAATGCGGATTCTTGTAGACCTTCATCGAGCGCGCTTTCCGGGTGCCTTTCTCTGGCGCCGCTAAAGGAGTGGATTTGCCGCGCGTAGCAGCATTAGGATCCAGCAAACTGATCACATCCCGCAAGCTGCAGCCGTACTCAGCCAAAAGGCCACGCAGTTTGCTCTCAAACTCCATCTCGGCCTGCAGACCAGAGTCGGATTTCATCGACTCCAGCGCAGCCAGCTGATCAGCGAGGTCTTGTTCGAGTTTACGAAATTCAGCCAGACGGGACATTTGCGTTTCCTTTGGGAGTTCGGAGTTCCAGATAGGTCTTATCTTATGCCATTCGCCGGGCAAAATCATAGTAATAGCCCGATGCGACTGGTGGGCTGACAGTTTTCCAGCTTGGCAAAGCTCTCGATCTATGGCTATGTACGCGAAGGGAATTTATTAAGTGCATAGACATGGATGTATTTTATGGAAAGATTACGCACACCCGCTGAAGCCAAGCTTTGGCTGCAAAAACGCGGTATCTCTATCCAGGCTTTTGCTCTCGCTCATAACGTCGACGCTGCTACGTGCTATCAGGTGCTGGATGGTCGCAAGAAGGGTTTACGCGGCAAAGCGCATGACGCTGCAGTGGCGTTAGGCATCAAAGAAGACCTGTCGGGCGATGGCGTCGTATTTCCGGTTTCGATCACTAACTCTGCCAGCCCAGGACTCCATCATTGAGGAGCACAGGGTCAGCGAGCGAACCTCTTGAGCTAACGCCCCGATGGACAAGTGCTGCGCAGCGACATCCTGCAAATCCAGGACAGAATGTATATGGGTGAGGTAAACATGGAAGTCAGACCTATCACACTCAACGACCTCAATGCCTTCTATGGGCTTTTTTGTGAGGTCAGCGCTGAGGGACGTTATTCAGCGCGTCCAAGCCCACCTCCTATCCAAGCAATCGAACGTGCGTTATCGCAGGTGATGAAAAATCACTGGCCGGTGTATGTCATCGAGCATGACGGGCAGATAGTCGGGTCAGCTGAAGCCTATCCCGACAGCTTTTGCCGGCCTGGTGGTAGCGAGGTGATCGGAGTTCTTGGGATGCAGGTAAAGCGAGAATACCGCCGCCAGGGCTACGGATCGGCTCTTCTTACGACGGTGATTGAACATTGTCGAGCTGCTGATTTCATCTCTGTAGACCTAAGTGTTTTCGAATCGAACACTGCAGCCAGATCGCTTTACGACAAGCTAGGTTTCATCCTGGTTGAACATCTTCCACCGTGCGAGCTCCCGTGCGGCGCAATTGAACAACCAATTAAAATGCGACTTGGGCTAGGAGCAGACGGTTAGGCACATACCGGTGCCGCATCAGCAGATTTGGGGATTTCCAAGATGGCCCAATGGTCAGGGCCTCAGGGACGGCTGGTTGATATGCCTTGGGGAGGGCTGCAGGGATGACCTGTCCACCGACATGGGGCTAAACGACCATAATGGCCAATTATGCGCAGACAGCTATATGAGCATGGTGCATAAGTGGGCAAAGTGATCGCCTAGGGCAACCGAGTAGAGCAGCCTGTCCTTGCTACGCACCCTGGTTTTTTGGTCGCTCGCGGTACGGATGTCAGTTAAATGCCGCCCTACCGCTCCAGATGTTCCTCTATGAGCCTGGAATGCGAGGCTGCGAACTCAGACCGGCCCAATTACGCAGTCCATACACATAGCAATCTCATAGACCGCTCCAGCTGCGTAAGGCTTTGCATCTTCACGGGCATCCTCGCTGAGGAGCTCTTCAGCCGCTAGATGACACAGCAAATCGATGTCGATTCCAACCGAAGCAGCGCAACTCAAAACAGCTAAGAGCGCTTCTCTCGCTTCGCGGCCCTGATTGTCGCCCATGACGTAATGCCTCCCTGTAGTACCATCAAAATAGCAGCTTTGTAGAACAGCGGTGGAATTAATCGGAATAACCATGGCAGGAGGAATAGCGAACGCTCATACCGAGCAACCTCGGCATGGATGTTCAAATGTATGCTCGCTGAACTTTCGATGACAACCGTTACCGCATCCAAACATGTCAGTCCTATACTGACAAACAGCTCTCGACGCAGTTACGCCCATTCGACTTAGCGACATAGAGTAGACGGTCAGCTTCCGCCATGAAATCCTCGTAGAGCATTTCTCCAGTGCTGCAAGTGGTAACGACGCCTGAACTTACTGTGACGATACCGAAAGGGCTTGGAGAGTGTTCAATGCGGGCTTGCTCCAGCGCGACTCTAATCTCCTCTGCCAACATTATGGCGCCTGACAGCTTCGTCTCTGGAAGCAGAATTACGAATTCCTCACCTCCGTAACGAGCAGCGACATCACAGGGGCGGCTGACACTGTCCCCAATTAGTTTAGCTACTTGAGATAAGCAATCATCCCCGCGTAGGTGGCCGTAGTGGTCATTGTATTGCTTAAAAAGATCTATATCCAAAAGGATTACCGACAAGCTCGATTTTTGCCTAGTAGCCCGACCCCACTCTTTTTGTACTGAATTATCGAAACTTCGCCTATTTGCTAGCAACGTAAGACTGTCTGTTAACGCAATGACCTCAAGCTCTTTCCGTGCAATTTCAAGCTGACTTTCTGCTTTCAATAGCTGCTGTATTTGCCGATAAAGCCACCCGCCGAGGAATGCTAGCGCCAGTATGATTGCAACCAGCAGCGCAATGGTTTGATAAACGTATGACCACCAAGGCTCAAATACATGCGTGTACGAGACCCCCGCTGCTGCGACAATTGGCAATCCAGCTAAGCGACGATAGGCATAGATGCGCTCTATACCATCAACAACTGATTTTATAATTGCAGTACCGCTATCACTATGGGGAAGATATCGACTGTAAATTTCTCCTTTGGAGAGGTTTGTAGTCATCAACGCGGTGAGTGTCGGACGCCGAGCAAGCAACTCCCCGTTACCGAGCGCAAGGAAGATTACCCCCTCCTCATCAACATCCATTCGATTGAAGAAACTTTGGAAATACGCTACGGGGACTGTAGCCAAAGCAACCCCTGCGAAGACACCATCCGAGGACTCGATACGTCGACTGATTGGGATAACCATCTGGCCGGTTGTTCGACTTACAACAATGGAACCGATGTTGATAGATTCATCATCGTGTTCACGATGGTAGACAAAGTACGCCCTGTCGCCATTGTTCTTTGTTTGCACGCCTTCCGAAAAAGAGTTAGCCGTCCAATTGCCCTCGGCGTCGAAAAGGAAAAGCCCTTGAACGCCTTCGACAGTATTCACCTGTCTGGCCATTAATTTCGACAATCGCTCCTGTTGATTGGGGCCCACTCCCTCATGCGCTACACGCTCTGCAAGATCTCGTAGGATATTGTCGGCTTGAAGCATAGTGTCGCGAGCTTGCTGCTCAGCGGCCAGAACAATATTCGAAACTGCTACTTTGGCCGCCCCAACCCGTTCGTTGGATGACTGCACCATCTGCCATGCAGTTGCGAGGATCAACAAAATGCAGACTAAAAGAATAAAGCCTATCAGCGAAAGCGAGAGAGCTTTCGGTGTAAGCCTGGTGGAGTGTGATAATGAGAGTTTCATCGGGGCGTCGTTAAATTGGCGGTTAGGCTTCCAAAGCAATTCCTGTGCCGCCAATGCGTGCGGAAACGTTCCTCAATGCTCTGTCCTCACTTGGATGTTGCCCGTGGTGTGTTGCTTTAACTCCTCTGCCATGGGGCGCTGTCACCTTCGATCTTGACCGCTGGCGAAGGGAAGCCTGCAGCTACATGGAAGAGTAAAGGAGCAGCTTCTCGATGGTTTAATGTCAGACGTAGCTTGCCCAATTTAAAGATCGTGATTTGTAGTCAAAAAGGAAAGCGGCCAGCCTAAAAGCTGAAGAACCGACCTCTCTCACGCACCCCGCCACTACTGAAAATCGGAATCCTCAGTCGCAAGAGCTTAGGTAAAAGGAGCCCTGGCCGATAACCTCTTACTAGAAGCGTTGCTCTAGTCGCCCTGCGTGGAGTCCTATGCCGAATAACGCCCCTATCATGACCGCCATTCCTGCCAAGCATCACTCAAGTGTGGGCCTGATTCGTGTCTCGCTGCTTAAATTCTCGGGATTATTGGCAGCTGTCTTTTTGTTGGCAATTGGTCTTCTTATATATGTGGCGCAAGACCTCAATAGGATTGAAGAAGCTGAAAGCATTTTCTATACGGTAAAAGCCGTAGATTCGCTTGAAAAATCTGCCCGTGCAACGCTCAAGGATTATGCCTTCTGGGGTGATGCCTATAGGCATTTGCACATTGAAGTGAATAGCGACTGGGCATTCGTTAACCAGAATGCAGGGCCCACGCTGTACGCAGATTTCGGTTTCCAAGGCGTTTTCGTGGTCGATGGTACAGGTCGAACCGTTTACTCGGTTATCAAGGGCGAGCTGGAGGACGTGGCGATTGAAGATTGGCTTGGCCAAGAGTTTGATGGACTTAGCAATCAAGCCCGGGAAGCAGCGAAGAATGGGACGCCTGTGACCGCCTTTCTTAACGTTGGTGGTGTACCTGTTTTGGTAGCAGCAGCAGCACTGACACCAGGGACAGACCCGACAATTGAGGTTGATAAAGCGCCAGCATCAGTAATGGTCTTCGTAATATTCCTTGACGACTCTAAACTGGAGGCGATTGGTGCTGACTATGGTATCGAAGGGCTACGAGTGTTATCGGCTTCCGAGTCTCCTCCAATCGCTACATTGCCCCTAGGCAAAAACGGCTCCGCTGGCCGTCTGCATTGGAATCCAGAGACGCCTGGGCAGAGATTGCTGAGTTTCATGCTGCCATTGCTCGGCGCTGCTGGCCTGCTCGTTTGGATGATGACGTTAGTGTTTTTACGTCGCACAACCATCGCAGCCAGAGCGCTTGATCATAGCTATGCTTCACTTCAGCTAAGCGAGGCGACGCTTGCAGCCAGCGAAGAGCGTTTTCGCGATGTCGCTGAGGCTAGTTCCGATTGGATATGGGAAATTGGCCCGGACGGGAACTTCACCTATCTGTCCGAGAAATTTGAAGAGGTCACAGGCCTGTTGAGGGAAGACTGGATCGGAGCAAGTATCGACAGTCTGCTGCACACGGACTTGTGCGCTATATCTCATTGGCTAGCGATGCCCAAACGACGAGTCAACGGCAGCTTGCAATGCAGTTACACGGATTTGAATGGTCAACAGCGCGTTACTCGACTCTCCGCCCGCGCAATGACCAACAATGGATTTCGCGGCACAGCTACTGACGTGACAGAGGAAGTCGAGGCCCGTCGCCGCATAGAATATCTTTCGCAGCATGACGTATTGACCGGCCTGCCGAACAGGACGCGTCTGCAGGAGTTTCTGGATGGGAAGCTGGAGGCTGCCCCCACTCATGAGCATCCACTGGTAATGCTGAGCGTTGACCTCGACCGTTTTAAACCTGTGAACGATCTTTTCGGTCACGCCGCCGGCGACCATGTACTAACTGAGATGTCACGCCGTTTGGCGGAGTGCGTGCGAAGCGGCGACCTAGTCGCACGTACGGGTGGCGATGAATTTGTACTCATTCTCACGGATATCAGCTCTCAGGAGCAGGTAGAAGCTTTATGCCGACGCCTGATCAATTCAATCGAAAAGCCGGTCGCAGTCAATGAGCAGGAAGTTTTTGTCAGTGCCAGTATCGGAGTTGCGATGGCGCCCAATGACACGAGCCATGCCACTGAACTGCTGCGTTATGCTGATATAGCCTTATACGAAGCTAAGGCTGGAGGACGCAATACCTGGCGCTTTTTCGCGGGCGGTATGAACGCGAAGATCATCGAGCGTCGTCAGCTTGAGAGTGACCTCCGTTACGCCATTAATCATGGAGAACTGAGGTTGCAGTTCCAGCCTCGCATTCGCATTTCTGATGGTCAAATGGTCGGTGCGGAAGCTTTAGTACGATGGCACCACCCGGAACGAGGAATGATTCCTCCGGATATATTTATACCTATCGCCGAAGAAACCGGACTAATTGTGCCGTTGAGTGACTGGGTACTCCACACCGCCTGTGGGATAGCCAGTAGCTGGCATAAGGATGTGTTCGTATCTGTGAATTTATCTTCAGTTGAATTCCAGCGTGGCAACCTGATAGCGCGTGTTCAGAAAACACTTGCCGACAGCGGGTTTGATCCTGCGCGTCTGGAGCTGGAACTAACCGAGAGCGTGATGCTGGAAGATGCCGCCAGTGCGCTTGACGTAATGAACGGGCTAAAAGCGCTCGGCGTGCGCTTATCTTTGGATGATTTTGGTACGGGATATTCTTCTCTCAGCTACCTGCGCTCTTTTCCGTTCGACGGTCTGAAAATTGATCGCAGCTTCGTGAAGACCCTGGGTGAAAACGAGAACGACAAATCGATCATTCAAGCGATTGTCGAGCTTGGTCGCGCTTTTTCAATGACCATCACGGCGGAAGGGATTGAGACGGATGAGCAGCTGGCACTGCTTAAGGCGATACGATGCGATGAAGGCCAAGGGTATTTAGTAAGCAGGCCGCTAGATAGCAAAGCATTCAGTGCGTGGGTTGAAGCAGCGAAGGTGACACAGGGAGGCCGGTGAGTAATGCTCTGGTTACGGGCATGCAACTCATGCTGTCGCTGTCAAGAAAATCCCGCTAGGCAAGTTTGGACTTGCTTGACCCCTATCAGGTGGTACGGGTCGCTCCGATCAATGTCGCGGAGGCTAGCTCTTCCAATCTTCTAACGTATCTGTGAGTGTTCTAAATGCAATCGATGCGATGCTTCATGTTTATTGCGTTTGGCCTGATACTTTGTGCAAGCCAAACTCATGCAGACACACTGGTACGCGAAGAACGGCTCTTATTGCCGATCCAGATCGACTCCCATATTGAGAAAATCGAAGCATTGATCGTCCGTCCCATAAAGGACGGGAAGCTCCCCATTGCACTGATTGTTAACGGCTCGGCGGCAACATCTCCGTCTGCCGCACATGCCGATTGGCTTGCTCATATCGCTCACGACTTTGCGCATCGTGGCTGGCTTGCCGCATCGATTGTATGGCCCGGCTATGGCCGTTCGACCGGAACTTTCATGAATGAAGGGGGAACCTGCATCGATCCCAATGTGACCCGATTTCTCGATGCGCATGGCAAAGAGCTGGGCGCCGCATTGGCGGCGATACGTGAGCGTCCAGACGTAGATCCATCCTTGGCAGTAGGTGTTGGTATCTCTATCGGCGGAGCTTCAATGTTAGACCTGGCGGCTCAACCAAGTCGTCCATTGGCAGCGGTAATCAACATCTCTGGCGGCGTTTACCACTACACAAATGTGGGCTCTGCCGACTCTAATTGCTCGTTATATCAAACTGATCTTGTGCGAAACCTCACGAAATTCGGCAAAGACAACCCAACGCCAACGCTCTGGATTTACGCCGAGAATGACCCGTTTTTCAGCCCGGATCTTGTCGTTCGGATGATCGCGGGTTATCGCTCGGGGGGCGGTAACGCTGCGCTGGCGTTGCTACCCCCATTCGGTAAGGATGGGCACACGCTCTACAAACAAGAGGCCAATATACTTTTAAAGCCCTATATCGAAAATTTTCTCAGGAGCAATCGGTTTCCTGCCATGGACGACAGCGCACTAATGCCGCTGCTTTCGAAGCTGGTGCCCGAAGACCGTGCGGGCGCTGAGGCTTATCTTCAAAGCGTTACCGAGAAAGCCATGGCAATGTCCAAGGAGAGTAGTAGCATTTATTGGTACTACGGCGCGCGCTCACTCAAGACAGCGCGACAGCAGGCCCTTAGCAATTGTCGCAAGGCAACTGGCAATCCCTGCCGGATCGTTGCGCAAAATATGGAATTGATAGATGGCTGGCAAGATGTGGTTTCCCCATCTGGGAAATGACGAGCTGTCTGGCGCAGCGACTAGATCTCAACCCATGTCTTGACTGCGGGTCTGGATAGATGACTTGGCCGGACGCCTACTCCGCTAACACTGACTGTCCCGTGAAAAACCAGCACAGCAAGGTTGCTCAGATGGTCGAGCGCCGGAGAAAACCCGGTGCTCCAGATCAGCAACCGTCTGACCAATTCACCTAGGGGCAGACCACCAGTACGTCCAATGGATCGCCATCATCGCTTAGCGTGTTCGGAATAAACCCGTAGTTGGCCGGATAGAACATTGGTGTGCTGAGGAAGCGGTCTACGAAGAGCTGCCCACTTGGCTTGTCCACTTCGTATTTGATCGGAGAGTGGTTTGCAGGAATCTCGATAACGGTGAAAAAGTCATTGGGGATCGCTTTACCAGCTGGAATGTCCGTATAGCTCATGTTTATAGCTCCGAAGCTTTGGAGGGGCCTGCGCTGGAAGGCGTTTTTCCTAGTGTGCCCATCTCGATTGGCGTCTTGGTGAAAAACACCGATATGTCCTCACAATCCAGTCGCTTGAATAACCGCTCTGCCTCATCCTCCGTGATTGCCAAGCGAATCTCCGTGGGTTGATCAGCCAGCTCAAAAAAGTGCGATGAATGTAGTTTCCCGGTGTGTCCAAAACCTTCGATTCCAGTACATAGCGTGGCACCGCGCAGCCCCATTTCCTTAGCCACGTCGAGGATCCATTCGCCAAGCATCTTTCCTTGATAACGACGGTTTTGTTGGGTGAAGAAAACGACCACATAACCTTTCATTTTAATCTCCTCAGCGAGTACCAATCATTTGGTAGGACAGTAGTCCGGCAGGGGTCATCGCTAACGAACCTACGACGTGCAATGAAATTGAGCCGAGAGCCCAAAGCAATCTACCTTCTTGGATTAGGGCAACTGTTTCGGCTGAAAAGGTGGAAAAGGTGGTAAGTCCCCCACAAAAACCCGTGATAATTAGCAGGCGCCATTCGGGGCTTAAGGAGGGAGATGCGGCCAAGAACGCGATGGCCAGGCCGATGATGTACCCCCCGACCATGTTCGCCACCACAGTGCCTGGGGGAATTGTCGGGAAGAGTGCGTTGAGCTTCATGCCTAGGAGCCAGCGCAACCAAGCACCAAGTGATGCACCGATGGCGATAACTAATAGTGATTTCAGCATGGCTGCAATTCTCCTCTGGGCTGGTAGAGCCGAGGAGGTGCTGATAATCGCAGATTACGAAAGAGAGCTGATATGAGATTTGGAGTCAAGATCCTGTCCTAAATTAGAGGACAGGGAGGCACACCTACGCACCCTGTCCAGGGTTCACGTAGGCATCATCAGCACGAGGCGGTTTTAAGAAGGAATGCCATCTCCTCAAGAGATGGTATCGCAACATCTCTGAAAAATTCAACCTCCGTGCCGTCAAATCAGCGTGTAAATCAGGGGCCTAGCTCCTTCGGCTTATAGGAAGCAAAACACTGACGTATCTTTGGTTTAGCAGTACCAATGCCGTCAACTGAGCAGTTTTCTCTCGGCCCGCGAATAAAAATTCTACATGCGAAACTGCTTGACTAACCGATTCAATTCTACAGCAAGCTTCGTAAGTTCAGACGTTGCAATTGCCGTCTGACTAGATCCCTCTGAAGCTTGACTTGATAGGTCTCGGATGCTGACCAGGCTACGATCTACCTCTCTGGCGACTTGGGCCTGCTCTTCCGATGCCGTTGCGATCAAGACATTGCGCTCGGTGATATTGTCAATCGATTCGGTGATTTCCACCAATGCACTACCTGCGCCTTGAGCGGTGTCAAGAGTTCTCTGTGCTTGGGCGTTCGTGTGAGTCATTGCCGAAACAGCCGCTCCAGTTCCTTTCTGAATCGAGCTAATCATCTGTTCAATTTCACTGGTTGACTGCTGCGTACGATGAGCCAAAGCCCTTACTTCATCCGCGACTACCGCGAAGCCTCGACCTGCCTCACCGGCCCGAGCGGCTTCGATAGCAGCATTCAGCGCAAGAAGATTGGTCTGCTCGGCAATAGCCCGTATCACATCCAGAACCTTACTGATGTCGGTCGCCATCACGGCGAGCCCTTGTACTTCCTGAGACGCGTCTTCAACATTTGCGACCATCAAGCTGATGGCCTGAACGGTTTCATCTACACGTGCACGACCTGCCAATGCGGCGGAGTTAGATCGATTGGCCGCTTCGGAGGCTCCAGAGGCATTTCTGGCAACTTCTTCTACGGCAGCGCTCATCTCGGTGACGGCAGTAGCGGCCATTTCGATCTCGTTATTTTGGCGCAGCATGCCTTTATTAGCATCCTCAGTGACGGCATGCATTTCTTCAGAAGTCGATGCCAACTGGCTGGAGGAATCAGATATCAAAGAAAGCGTATTTCGCAGACCATGTTGCATCCCCTTCAAAGCGTGCATGAGCCTGGCAACTTCGTCGCTTCCTTGCACCTCAATGACCTCGCTGAGATCGTTTTTGGCAATACGCTCAGCGATGACCAGCGACTGGCTTACCGGGCTAGTCACGCTCCGGGTATACATCAGAGCTAGACTAATTGCAGCCAATGTGCCGACCAAGATAAATGAGCCAACAATAATTTTGGCCTGGTCGTAGATGAGAGTAGCTTCCTCGCCTGCTTCTTTCGCTTTTTTGGTGATCAGCTCAGTTAGTTTTTTTATGTCATGCTCTACGTTGTCTGCCGATTGCTTCATCGCTTCGTTAGACAATTTCACAGCGTCATCAAGACTGCCAGAAGAAATGAATGACAGGTATTGATCCTGTATTTTTTGATAAGTGGCATAGTTTTGGGACAACTCACCGAAAACCTGTTTTCCCATAGCAGTGACTATGTACGGTTCAAGCTTCGAAAGTGTGTCTTGGACGCTTGCGCGGGCTTTCCTTACGTCTTCAAGTGCTTGAGTTTTGCGATTTTCTGGCTCTACAGGGTTACGCAACCGCGCGTTACTTCCTCTAATACTTATAAACTCCCTGTCAATTGTTCCCAGCAAAGATATGCTAGGCACTACGTTGGTTTCTACGAACTTTTCAGAGGCGTTCAAGCTTGCCATCTGCTTAAGGGCGATGAGACCCAACGCAATAATCATTAGGCAAAAGAACCCGAAACATAGGGCAGAGCGTGAAGCGAGATTGAGTTTGCGCAGTATCATAGGGAAGCCTCTCGTCGTTTTAACTCTCTCGACGTTTCCGAACAGACCTGAAGCGCCGTTCGTCGCCCGAAGAAAAAACCCCAATAAACGCGAGCTTTCAGCAGGGAGAAAACATGTGTCTGAATGTGAGTATTGTAAATTCAGAACCTCACGTCTAAGGCCAACGGAACAAATGTAGATTGTAGCGCTGTGCTTTCTGCGCTTGCAGCCGAATTTATTTATGTACGGGGTTCGCGTTGATTTAAGCTGAGTGTGAGCAAGGCAATCGAAGCGCTGAGCTGAGCTGAGCTGAGCTGAGCTGAGCTGAGCTGAGCTGAGCTGAGCTGAGCTGGCTAGACTATTGTATCAATTGGGCTTAGAGGGGCCTGATAGGAACGGCACGTTGTTGCATGAAATACCCTCTTTAAAGACTAGAGCTAGAGCCGACGCTAATTTAGGTGCACATCCTTGTGGTGGTCTAATTTCCCCGGACACCTCGATAGGTGGAAAATACATCTATCGAGGAGCTTTCCATGACCAGAAAACGCAAAACCTTCGATGACAGCTACAAGCTGGAAATCGTGAAGATGATTAAGGATCAAGGGCTGACTGTTCCCCAGGTTTGCCAAGATCAAGGTCTCGGGGAGACGGCCGTACGGCGCTGGGTGCGGCAATATGAGGCCGAACAGTTGGGGCAGGCTGGAATCGGCAAACCTTTGACGTCTGAGCAACAGCGCATTCGACAACTGGAGCATGAAAACCGGCAGCTCAAGATGGACAACGACATCTTAAAAAAGGCTACAGCCTTCTTTGCCCGCGAACTGAAGTGAGGTATCGGCTGGTTCGGCGTAACCGTCCGGGCAAGTCATCTAGCGTAGCTGGCTCTATTGTTTTACGAGATTGCGCAACGATGAAGCTCAGCCCTCAATGTCGATCAGGGACTGCCGGGCATCATCACCCCAGTCAGACCCGATCAAAGCACTTTCTCGTGCTATCAACAATTGAAACGCTTGAGATTCCTTTCAAGCGTTGCTGGATAACTTAAACTTGCCGACTACGCTGCGAAGTTCATTAGCGAGCAATGAAAGCTCGTCAGCCGTTACGGCGTTGTCCTCTACGCCTTCCATGACGATTAAGCTGCTGTTTCGAATGCCGATGACGTTGCGATTGATATCCTCTGAGACCGAATGTTGCTGCACCGCCGCACTTGCAATCTGAGTGTTCATGCCCACAATTCCGTCTACTGCTTCATTGATCTGGTTCAGGCTGCCAGACGCTTGGCTCGCTGCCTGAATGCATTCCCTAGCTCGGGTTTGCCCAGCTTTCATCTGTTGAACAGCGGCATCAGTAGCGCCTTGCAACTGTTGGATGATCCGTCGAATTTCTTCTGTGGAGTTTTGTGTGCGCGAGGCCAGAGTCCGCACTTCGTCAGCCACGACCGCGAAACCACGGCCTTGCTCGCCAGCTCGCGCCGCCTCGATGGCCGCGTTAAGGGCCAGCAGGTTAGTCTGATCCGCGATGGTACTGATGACCTCGATGACACCACCGATTTCTTTGCTGTGTGTCGCTAACGCTTCGACTTTGCTTGCACTGAGCTCCACTTCGTTGGCCAACGCCTCAATAGCGGCACTTGTTTCAATCATAACTTTCAAGCCGTCGTTAGACGCACTGCTTGCAGATTCAGCGGCACGTGCTGCGCCCTCGGTATTCTGGGCCACGTCGGCAACGCTCGCGGTCATTTCGTTGATGGCAGTAGCAACCTGCTCGGTTTCAGCCTGTTGTGAGTTCATTGAGGCTTTGGCTTGGCCTATGGAGATCTCTAGTCGCTTTGCCGCATCTGAGACTGAATGCGAGCTACGCTCCACCTGGCTCAGTGAGCCAGAGAAGGCCGTTACCATGCGGTTAAGTCCCTCGCCTACATCACCGATTTCATCGTGGCTGTTGATTCGGACGCGCGCGCTCAGATCGCCTTGAGCAATACGTGCCGTCACAGCTAGGAGCTCATCAACCCCAATCCGCAGAGCCTTGTAGATGCCGACGAACGCATAGAGCAGCAGTATCGCAATGGCGATAAATAGCTCAGTGCCGAAAGTACGCTCATTACTCAGAGTATTCAGACGCTCATCAATTCGAATTCGCAGCGATTCCTGCATCTGATCCTGAGCTTTGTAAAACTGAGCAACGACGGCGTTTCCACGCTCGCCCAAGGTGTTGGCATTCACGTTTGAGCGCTTGCTCGGATCAAGGTAGTCCACCAGGTCTTTACGCAGATTTTCCAGGTCGGTAATGGCTGTTGTTACAGACGGCTGAACTACACCAGATAATTTAGGCTCTTCTCGGCGAAGCAGGGAAAGGCTCTGCTGCAACTCTTGACGCATTAGCAGCTCCTGTTTCAACAAAGTCTGGGCAAAAATACGAGTGGTGTCGTCCAGAGGACGGTCAGCGCTAAAACCGCTGGCCAGACCGCGAATCTGTCCGACCAGATTTATTTGCCGAGGCAGACGTATAGAGCTTAGATCGATGAGGTACAACGAACCTGCTTCTTCGTCCAAAATCATGCCGGAAGTGGCCGTAATGTAGTAAACGAAATTCATTAGGTCGGTTAACTGGTCGTTCCACGCGGAAAAGATCACCAAAGGTGCTTCGCCTGCTTTGGCGCGTTCAACCAGCTGCACACTAGCGGTACGCAACGTCTGAACTCGGTCTGTCGTTGCCAGTTGGGTGCTAAATTTTGCGTCCTGCGCAGCAAGAGTCGCATAGGCATCGTTAAGCTTTTCAGCATTGCGTGCTGCATTGGCTACTGCGTTGGTGTCACCGCTGAGCATGCCGTGTGTCAGCGCCCTCTGAATCATGGTTAGACGCAGGATAGGGGTGACGTCCAACAAGTATTGTTGACCCACCTGTTCATGCTTGATGCCCGTGATGCTCGTGTTCAGTGAAAGCATCACCCGGGTGCCTAGCAGGAGCAGAGGAATCAGGACAATAAATCCCAAAATTGCGAATTTCATGGGGAATCGAACACGGTTGGTAACGAACAGGGCAGGCGCTAATAAATTCATCGGGTTCTCGATCACTCAAGGTCTGTGAGTGCTTTCTTAGGCGTTAAAAAGTGCCCATCTCTCATTTATGGTTATGAGGTAATGAAAGCATTCCAAGAGATCTTCCTCAAAAGCCGCTTACTCTCCTTTGTTACAGGATCGAATTGCCGCGCTTCTCTTGGTACGAAAACTATCGGCTGAACCGGGCGAAGCTGTAGGGAGGAATGCATGGATAACCAGCATAAAGGCTAAGTAGACCGGTAATGGCACCAGTTGGAGGTGCGTCCGGGCATCCCGTCTTGCGCAACTAAACCGGTCGCCACCTATGCGGTAGTAGCTCCGCAATCTCACTTGCCCGCTGCGTCGGCAGGCGCGTGAGGACGTCCTTCAAATAAGCATACGGATCATGGCCGTTGAGTCGCGCCGATTGGATCAAACTCATGATCGCCGCTGCACGTTTACCGCTGCGTAACGATCCCGCGAACAGCCAGTTCGAACGCCCAAGAGCCCACGGCCGGATTTGATTCTCGCACCAGTTATTATCGATGGGCACGGCACCGTCAGCGCTATCCAGCGTTTGAGACTGTAATCCAGCGCCTTGGCGATGGCCGAACCCTCAGGCACAAGCTGTCTTTGGGCGATCATCCAGGTATGAAGTGCGTCGGCGATTGGCGCTGCTTTTTCCTGCCGTATTCGCTGCCGATCACCCGGCTCCAGCTCTCGGACTTCTCGTTCAGCTTCGTACAAGGCCGAGATGTAGTTCAGCGCTTTTTCGGCGACCTGGCTCTTGTTGGTCGCGTGCAAGTCGAAGAACTTCCGGCGGGCATGGGCCATGCAGCCGATCTCCGTAACGCCCAGTTCAAAGCCTGCCTTGTAGCCGGCAAAGTCATCGCAGACCAGCTTGCCGTTCCAACTGCCCAAGAAGGCTCGGGCATGTTCGCCAGCGCGGCTCGGGCTGAAGTCGTAAACGACCGCCGCCAGGTTGGAGAACTGACTGGTGGCATAGGCCCAGACGTAAGCGCGATGAGTTTTTTTCGCACCAGGCGTCAGCATTTGTACCGGCGTCTCGTCGGCGTGAACGACGTCGTGCGTCAGCACGGCTTCGCGCAGCGCATCAACCAGCGGCTGTAATTGCACGCCGCAGTTGCCCACCCACTGCGCCAAGGTCGAACGGGCGATGGGCAGCCCGGCGCGGCCGAAGATTTTCTCTTGGCGATACAGCGGCAGATGGTCGGCAAACTTGGCCACGACCCGCGCCAGCGCAGTTTCAGTGCCTGCGCGCATGTCCATGGGCTCGGTGGCAAGCCAGATGGAGTCGATGCGGATCATCGCAGCAGGTCTCGCAGGAAAGCAGAACACGCCGCTGCATTTTCTGCCGGCCAACTCACCACGACTACGCCTTTTGAATGCGGCACTTCGATTCGGATCGTGGCAGGAAGGGCCTGATGCATCGGCACCGGCGGCGATGTCTTGACCGGGATGAAGGCGGTTTGAAGTGTCAGGTTTTTCTGTGTATGCACCCGAATCCATTTATGGACGAGGTTTGCATTGAGGTTGTGGGTCAAGGCGACATTGGCAATTGAAGTGTCAGGTTGGGCGCACTCAGCAATGACCTGGGCCTTGAAGGACTTGGAATAGGAACGGCGTTCTTGTGGCATGGGCGTCCGCTTAAAAAGGCTAAAAATGGTGTCCACCTATATTTGGGTGGACACCATCGCCTCAAGCGACGGTGTCAGGAAGGTGTGTTGCCCGGACGGTTACGGTTCGGCAACTGCAACAGAAGGCTTATTCGGTGGCATATCTCTGTCGTTTACTGAGCATCAGTCGATCCGGCTTCTACGAAGCGCAGACGCGTATTGAAGCGCCTGTTCAGAAGAGTTGTCCTGTTGTTGTGCAACTCAAAGCGGCGTTTGCAGCGAGTGGCGGCTGCTACGGTAGTCGCCGCTTACGTAAGGTTTTGCAAGCCCGAGGCATCGAAGTGGGCCTTCATAAAATCCGCGGTTTGATGCGTGCAAACGGTTTACGCTCGGCCTGGAAACGTAAGTTTGTGCACACCACTGATAGCAAACATGACCTGCCGATTGCCGAGAATGTGTTGAACAGACAGTTTGAGCCCGAGGCTGTGAACAAGGCCTGGGTGGCGGATAGGCCTCAATTGACAACAGCTCCAGCTCCAGTGCGCGATACAGCTCCTCGCGTTTTGAGGAGGAAAGGACGATGCCGAGGCGCCGTGCTAACTCATCGAACGATAAGCTCATCGTCATTGCCACCACTGTAGAACTAGGAGTAATGACGACGCCTTGTCTTCGGGCCTCGCGAAAAAGCGCAACGTACGGGCTCGTTCGCTTAGCTATGCGGACAATAGTTCCGAATGCGTCAAACACGACTGCGCTAATCATTTTGCCCCCAGCCTCACTTCCATTGGCGATCTCGCGAAGCTTCAAAACAACCGGATCACGGCTGACAACGACATCGACTTCCGGCGCCCATGACCGATCAACACGTAAAGCTTGTTTTCCGTTTGGAAAAACATACCTTCGCTAAATTCAATCAACGGCGTGGTGCGAAACCAGTGGGCCTTAGAAGACGTCGAGCTATCGAACAGCACTTCAAAGACCAGTAGCATCACAGGGCGCTTTCCGTTATTGGCGAGTTCGTCATTTATGAGATCGGGTGCCTCCAAGTCGAGCCAGACCCATTCCTTAACGACACAGAAGCTCTGGCCGGGGAAACGCTCCCTAGCGACTCGAACCGCCTCATCTAGCTCTATTTCAACTCCAGGCATTAGCACGCTTGGGCCAATCATTTGCTTTATATCGAAGTCCTGCATGTATTGCCCCTTCTGGTTATTCCAAGCTTCACCAACGCCATCTCAAGATCTAGAAGCAGGCAATCACCGTTGCCATCGACAATCACTCAAACGCCCTGCTCGGTGACAAGCACATAGTTGTCCGCTCCATCCAAGGTTTGAAGCAACTTGAACGCTCCTCGGGTCGCAACATGCCGTACCGGCGGAGTGGCTACCGTCATCCCGTCTGATGAAGCACCGGACTGATCACAAAAGACGATCGCTGCATAACGAATGCCTACCCGCGCCGCATTTAGCAGATACGCATCGATATAGACTCCCCAGTCCAAAGCCATCGCTTGGATGAGCTCGTCCGGTAGACGTTCGGTTATCGTCGTCCTAGATCCATATGCAAGGACAGGGGCAGCGTTTGATTTGCAGGTGCGGTCGCTCTTCATACTTCGATTTCCAAAGACGCATTGAAACCTGTGGATTCGTTGGGATACCCACGAGGGTTTGAAACCACCCGGCAGCCGGCCATTTCCACATCTACTGCCTCGTGGGTATGACCGAAGACCCATAAGTTCGCTTGTTCGATCAGTTCCGCCCAGTCATTCGAGTACGCAGCAGTGAGATGTCCATCATGCTTATCGCCAATGACCGCTGGTAAGGGGGCGTGATGTGTGATTACGACGGTTTTCCCTGCAAACGGTAAAGCGAGTTCCTGGGTCAGCCAGGCTTTAGCTGTTTTGTTTCGAGTGATCAGATCATCTGGACGTAGACGTCGGTAACCCGCGCCTATCCTGATATACCTGAAGTCGTTCATAGACTCTTTAGCTAGCCAAGAGGCTGCGATTTGGTCGCCAGTCGATGAAAAATCAGTCCAAGCTGCAGTGCCAAGAATCCGGATGTTGTTGACTATCAATGACTGATTCTCAAGGACGTGAACGTGGCCCGCCGCTGCATCCCGCATTTTCTGAAGGGTATGGTCAATGTGTCCATCGTAGAACTCATGGTTTCCGCACACATAAACAACTGGACAGCTGAAGGAATTATTGGCCCATTTGATGCCACGCGCCTTTTTGTCAATGTCGCCGGCGAGGATCACCAAACCGATGCTCGGGTCGAGTGACGGAGGATTGAAGCGGTGAAATTCGTTATGCAAGTCAGAGTAGATTCGTAGCTTCATCAGGGCGTCACTATCGGTTCACGTGGTTACCATGGGCGCAACTCGCGGTGCAGCTCCGCCGTTGCTCATCACACATCAAGCTTTATTGCACTCGAAAGAACGGGCCCAGAGCGCCGTTCTCAAAATATTGATGTGCAACCACAAATAATCCTCCGGTATCCGCCTCAACCAAGAGATAGCCCTCTCTGTAAATTGGCTCACAACCGGCGGTGTATGCATGGGAAGCCCAGGAGGAAATGAATGCCTCTGGTCGCAGAAAATCAGCCCCGTCATTCTCGGTGGACGATAAAGCGCACATATCAGAAAACCCACGATTTCGTCGCCCGGTATTGCCTCCTTGGCACGTAGGATGACTGTAGGCAATCGGTTGAACGTCAGGTCTTCCAGTGTGGCTCCGAAGCTCTTGGTCATGTAGCTGGCGTAATCGGGATTCATTTTCTTGCCTACTGGAGCATCCATCGGCCCCATTCCAATTCGTGCGGAACACCTATTTTTACGACTCGGTAACAGTCCTTTCGATTGCCTTGCAGCGGCTCACCAAATATCCGTAGCGCAGGCGTTACTAACCAAGCGCTTGCACTGCCCGTCCACTTGCAGATTTTCTAAAGCCTTTGCCCGCCAAGACGTACAACGTATTTGTGGTCTCAAAAAAATAGCGCTCATAAGAGATCTGATACGTGCTGCGTACCCAGTCCCCTGGGCAAAATCTACCTTTGCTGTCCCAACTCACTGCGTGCGAGTAGAGGATCGTAGGCTTGATACCCGCCGCCTCCAGCTCTAAACGAGACGCCTCAGAAACTTCGACATCGATGAGCATCCACTGCCGGACAACACAGAACCCTTTTCCCGGGCAATGCCGCGCCGCTTCAACTGCCAGTTCTTGGTCGTCCAGTTCTGAGCCATCGATAACCTGGGCAGAGCCGTGCAGCAGTTCTGCAACCTCACGTAAAATTTCGTCTTCCATTCATCTTGACCGGTCGTTGTGTTTTAGATGCTCTGCGAAGCAGTTCAGCATTTGCGAGAAGCTAAGCTCAGGTGCCCTCGTCAACATCTGCAGGATGCGGCTAAACCCTGTTCGATCGAGGTCATGCCGAGCGGCTGCCAATGCGCATATGAAATGTAAGCTTCGGCTAGCAGATAATGTCGAGCTCGAAATCAGCGGAAAATGCCAGCAGGACTCATTTCGGCATGCCCATCCTTTGCTGTAAATCTCAGAATACTTCGTCTATCAAGCTGGCGGCTGTACATCACGACCCTCAACATGGAGATCAGCAGCAGTCGCATTGATACGGTTAACCTATATATTGATTCCGGCAACCCATATGCATTA
Source organism: Pseudomonas viridiflava (assembly GCF_900601905.1). Lineage (GTDB taxonomy): Bacteria > Pseudomonadota > Gammaproteobacteria > Pseudomonadales > Pseudomonadaceae > Aquipseudomonas. The sequence continues at coordinate 41,474 of NZ_UWFA01000449.1, read as the reverse complement.
CCAACACATGGTATACCCCCACGATACGAGGCGTCAAAGCGTGGCTCTATGCTTTCTTTTGTGAGCACACGTCATTCATGGATTATCAACAAGCGTTGGGGCAGATTCTTCGAGAGCTTCGAGTCAGTGCTGGACTTAGTCGCGAGGCCTGCGCCGGAGTGCTCAACCGTGATCACCTTGCGAAAATTGAGCAGGGACGACAGGCGATAACGCTGATGAAATTTAAGGCGCTTTGCGATTTGCTAAGCGTATCCCCGAGTGAGGTGATGTTTTCGTTGGAGGCTCGACTAATCGGCCTGCCTCTTGATGAATATCAAGTTCAATGGGTAGCCCAGCTGCACTCGAACTCGGTAGCAGGCAGGCTGCACAGCGAGGCTCAGGTTTCGGCGGCTCGTGGTGTACGAGGCAAGCGTGCCGATGAAACACGAGATGCGGTACGCCGGCTGCAGAAAGAGGCCATGTCGAAAATGGAGGTGGTACGAGAGTTGGGGATAGCGAGAAGCACAGTAGATAGATATTGGCTCAAGGATTGACCAGACATTAGAGATATTTCCTCAACCTAAGGGGCGATGGAAATTTCAGCAACCTCACGGATTTGTAGACACATGACTCAGTTCAAGGCCAATCCCTTTGGCTCAATAACTGCAACAGTGAGGGAATACAGGCGCGCTGAGAATCACAACCCAATATCGCTGGCAAAAAGAGAATCTCGCATCTGAGTCGTTGCAAATCCGTCAGCGACCAACTGGCGCAGAAGGTGAGTTCTGATATGCCACCGCAAGCGCGACCTTAACTCAACGTAGCCAGGCCCAAGCGTATGCTCACCGTACTTGGCCAGCATGGCCCCGCGCAACAATAAGAAGGCATGGTGCCCGACCGCTGCCTCGTAAAGTCGAGTTGAGTCGTCAATCCCTGGGCTGCGTTTGTAGGTGTTCAGACCTTCCCGGATTACCTCAGCGAGCGTCTGATGATAGGCGTGAGCTGCACGCCTCCAGATGGATGTTTCCAGATCCATATCCTTCATATTTTCCGTGACCGTGAACAAGCCTAAGCAATTCTCTGCTAAATCACTGTCCAGCATCCGGCCTTTTTTATAACCGTAGAAGTCCATGAGCTGAGACGTCAGCATTGATTCGAATTTCAATGCCAAGGTGGCGCACAATTGAGCATCGACTGACTGACTCATGTTGTCCGACACAGGGCAAACTTCAGGCTCACTTCTCCCGAAAAACTAACGCTCTTTGTTTGTCGTCAAAAAAAAAGCAGTACGGCCTTGCGGCCTAAGGTGCGACTCCTCCTGCCCCCCTCACCCGCGATACCGCCTTCACCTCAAGAACTGCGTCAAATCAGAGGTCACAAGCGCTGGCCTGCGGCAAAAGGAGCCGGAGAATGTTCGAGGCAAATGCGGTGAACCTGAGGCCCTCGCTTTTTCTTTGCCATCAAATAATAAACTCCGTCGCGCTTTAAAAATTTCAAGGGGGTGGGGTGAACAAAATGTCGCAGTTTCAACTTTTTTGTCGCTTTGGAACAAGTTTGTCCGACACTATCCGCGATAACCAACAAAAGCCGCCCACTGGAGAATTCCGGCACCTCCGGTGCAAGGTTTAGTGGCTGCTTGAATATTGCTGGATGGCGACGACATCCGGGGTTCTGGTCAGCGCAAGCATCAAGAGTACACGGGCCTTCTGAGGGTTGAGACTGTCGGCGACGACAAGGCCTTCAGCATCGTCGTCCGATTCGCCATTCCGGGTCACGATCCCACTTCCAGTTCTGGAGGATCGGACGACGATGATCCCAGCAGCCAGGAGGTCTCGCACGGGAGACATCAAGACGCTCGGGATGCTTCCATCCCCCGTACCTGCACCCGCTGAATCCTAGGTCAGTAAAACAGCGGCTACACTGTGGTTTTTGACTTCAAAAAGGGCGCTGGCATGAGCGAGTCACCGTACATCACGCACCGCGAAACTTTACTCGATGGTAAGTACGGCACCGCGTATTTGCTTCAACAGTTCATTCTTTATCAGTACGCCCCTTACAGGTACTCGTTCGAAATCGATAACCATCGCGGGGGATTCGACAGCAGACACCTTCAGATCTATCAGGATATGAAGCAGTGGTTCTGGGAGCATGGTCGAACGTCTGATGGCTTTGAAGAGCTTGCTGAGACCATACAAGCTAGATGGATTAGCCAGGCCGAAGCCAACCGGGACGAACTTCTGCAGCTCAGGGAGATGCGACCGGAAGACTATCCACACGACAATGGGGCTGATCAACTGGAATCGTACAAATCAGCCATCGCGCTTCGTGAGATGCACCATCAAAGATTCGTCGAGAAAGGGTTTCTCGATGAGTGAGCATCGCGAGAAAGCGGCGTGGACGGGGGCATGGCACTGAGCTATCGTTCTGCACCGCGCGACGTAGGCATTAGGCTGTTCACGGGCTGGCGATAGCTCATCAGTACTGCCTTCCCTTCGTCGTCATATCGCATTCTGCTGAAGGGACTCCCATGATTTATCAATGCAACGGATGCAACAGAACCACATTTGAAACCGCCTGCCCGTGGTGCAACAGCTCCCAGTTGTCCCCTTCGTCAGAACTGCGAGCCCAGCATCTGACGCCTCTTGACCCATCCTTCTACCCCGACTTCCAGTACCAGTCCAAAGGACTCATCAAGGACTTTTTGGGCAAGAAAAAGGAGCAGGCTCAGCTGAATGACCTGCTCAACAACGTGCTGAGGAAATACGCGCAGCTCAAGCAGCCGTACTTCACAAACTTTATCCATACGACCCGAGAAGCCACGTCTGGAGCCACAGATGTCGGCGTGCCCGGCCCGAGGATGGATGGTGCGTACACAGAGCGTGAGTTGTTTCGAGAAGTGCTGATCCGTAAAGGCTTTGATGAGCTTGAGGGCTTGCCATCGCTGCTGGATAAGCTGCTGCTGACCACCGCATTCAACTCGACCTACGCGGGCTTCTCTAGAGAGCTCAGCCGGCACATCAGGGCCGACCTCAATGAAACCCTCCGGTCGTGGATCGACGAGGCAGGAACGACATTTCGCTCAGACCTGGCCCTCTTCTACTACTACCTGTGGGAGAACGATATTTCCTATCCAGGCATGCAATTCAATCCCCAGGCGAACGCGTCGGCAGGCGCTGCGCTGATGACCCTGCCAGCATTTCGTAGCGGGCTCAGCCTGTGCGAGGCCATCTATTTCGACATATTGGTCGACCGTCTCGGTAGCCAACTTGAGCACTTCAATCCGAACCGGTTTATCACCATGTACCTCGTGGATGCGATGGACGGATTTCAGTTCGAGGCGTTCTTGGTTGAGATCTTCCAAACCATTGGCTTTGACGTGAAAGAGACCAAGAAGACCGCCGACCAAGGTGCTGACCTTTTCGTAAGCCGATTCGGCAAGAACATGGTCATCCAGGCCAAGAACTACACGGGCTCGGTGGGCAATGCTGCTGTCCAGCAGGCGATCTCGGCAAAGGCGTTCTATGGCTGCGATGAGGCCATGGTCGTCACCAATTCGTACTACACCAAATCCGCCAAAGAACTGGCTACCACAGCCGGCGTTAGGCTCATTGATCGGGAAGGACTCCAGAGCTATCTGGACGACTACAACCAGAAGCTGATTGAGGTTTTCCAAGCCGAGTCGGAGGTGGAGCAGTCAGAGTAGGTTAAACCTGACTGCGCGAACGCCTTATTCGCTTATCAAACCTTTAAACACAGAAGAATTTAGATGGCCATGAACTTTCATAACATCAAATATCGCTCAGGGTATAGTGGCCCAACCCGCAACGTAGGGCTTCTTCGGTCTGACAACTGGGACGATTTTGGATTCAAGAGCTCCTTCAGTTTGATCTTATACAACGACCAGGGAATTGAACTGAAGATAGGCGATCTAAAAATTGGCTTTCAGGGCCAGACGGAGGGGTGGACTGAAGAAGCTATACCCCAGGAATTTAGGCATTTAGAATCCAATTTTTTCAGCCTTGGACAAGATGCAGATTATTATAAAAAACTGATAAACCTCTGCCCCGGCCCGCTCGCCTTAGAAATTCTCGCGGCCCTAGGTGACGTTGCTTATGACTCTATAAAACGAGAGATAGCTGAGAAAGAGAGAGTGTTTGGCACCTCATTACTACGTGTTACGAATCGGACGACTATAGATAATCAGTACGCTAAAATTATTAGGGGCGAAGCGCCGCTTACTGAATACCATTTTCGCTTTGAAAGAAAGGGATCCGATACATTCTCACAACTCGGACTTGAGTTTATAGTCAATCCTGACTCAAAACCCTCATCCAACCTCCACGTTTTAATCGGGCGTAATGGGATAGGCAAAACAACAATACTCAACGCCATGGTCGACTCACTGTTTACTGGTGAAAAAAAACAGCCTGACCTGGGCTATTTCTACAAAAGCCATATTTTTAATTCAAAAGCACGTTTAGATGACCAATACTTCGCAGGGATAGTTTCTGTATCTTTTAGCGCGTTTGACCCCTTCGAGCCACCACCTGATCAATCCGACTCATCTGCCGGAATGCGCTATAAATACATCGGATTGAAGTCTCGTATAGAGGAAGAGGAACGGCCAGCTTGGGGGCTTAAAGACAAGCCGAAACTATGCAAAGATTTAGCCCTCAGCCTGAGCTCATGCCTTTCACTGCAGGCAAAAAAAGAACGATGGATAACTGCGATAAAAAAATTAGAGTCAGATCATAATTTTGAAGAAATGAATCTCTCGCAGTTGATAGATCATTATGAAAAAGACCCATCAGAACAAAAAACCAGTTTCATTGAAACCAGCTCTAGATTCCTAAACAGAATGAGTTCCGGGCACGCGATTGTACTGCTCACGATCACTCAACTAATTGAAACGGTTGAGGAAAAAACTCTGGTGTTGATCGACGAGCCTGAAAGCCACCTCCATCCGCCACTTCTGTCTGCCTTTACCCGAGCATTGTCTGACCTACTCACCAACCGAAACGCCGTTGCGATAATTGCCACACACTCTCCCGTGGTACTCCAAGAAGTGCCCAAATCCTGTGTATCAATCATAAATCGAAGCAGGCTGGTTGCAACGGTAGACAGACCTGACATTGAAACCTTCGCCGAGAACGTAGGGACGCTGACGCGCCATGTCTTCGGACTAGAGGTCTCTAAGTCAGGATTCCACGACTTATTGGAAAAATCGGTACAGGGTGGAAAAAGTTATGAGGAAATTGATGCGGAGTACGGGGGCGAGATAGGTCTTGAGGGCCGAGCTCTTCTCAGAGCAATGACAACCGCCAGGGATAAAACAAAGGGAGAACAGATTTGAGACGTATCTCTCCCCCTACGGTCAATGCAGAAGACCTATTTGTCACCTGCGTGAACAGCATATCGAACATGGATCTACGCGCCAGGCTATTGTCATTACTACCTGACATCACCAACGCTGCTATCGAGTACTCCACACAAGGTCATTTACAAAGCTTATACACTATAGCGGCTTGCAATGTTAAAGATGAAGACATAGTAATCGGACAAGTAACAAAAAAAGAGCTGAAGAGTACGTACTCAGATCACATGGCCCCTCAGTCGAAACCTGCAAGAAATGTCTACGATTTGATCATGGCGACGGCGCCAAGAAGACGATGTCCTTTCTGCGGCCTGGGTGTGGCAAGCACCTTGGATCATTACCTTCCGAAGGCAAAATTCCCTCTGCTTTCGGTAACCCCTCTCAACCTAGTGCCTGCGTGCAAAGATTGTAATCATGGCAAACAAGCATCTATTGCTACCGAACAATCCAAGCAAACACTGCATCCGTACTTTGATCGTGAAGAGCTTGAGCGTGAGCAATGGTTGTTTGCGGATCTCTCGCCTACAACGCCTCCAGTATTGGAGTTTAAAGCCATTCCACCTCATGACTGGCCTGCAGTAGATAAGCAACGAGTTATCACTCATTTTGAAAGCTACGGATTGGACGTGAGATTTTCGGTGGAATCCAGCAACGAGTTAGCGAGCCTCCGGGAAATTTTGAGCATCCTATGGGAAAGTGATGGCGTAGATGGCGTCCGTGATCTCTTAACGGTATCTGCGCAGGGGAAGCGTCGCCAGCATGCCAACTCTTGGGAAACTGCAATGTTTCAAGCCCTCGCCGGTAGCGATTGGTACTGTGACGGAGGCTTTAGACACTTCGACTGATATGGAGGCAGATCCACGAGACTGGAGGTGCGTTGGTTGGGGGGCGACCTTGGAACGCAAATGAATGGAGCTTCGAACGGGGCTGGAGCGGCGTAGCCGGCTGGCGGCGCCCCTTCAGACCTACCCCACTACTCCCTCATGACCTTAGCCGCGGGCATATTGAGCCTACTTACCACTGGGTAGCCTAATCTGGCAGGCCGATTGCGCAACCACAGCCCCCCAGCTACAAATAGCACGTTGAGCCTAGACCCCTGGCGCGCTTTTACGTTCAGATCACTCAGACCGTAAATAGGTGAGCCAAGCGATGGGAACCGGCGCTCCAGTCCCAGGGTACTATTGACCCGTCAGCGCCGATGGCCGTCAAAATTGATGCGTAGAAGGATCGTCCTAGGCAGAGATCTCAGCAGATATCAGAGCAGCTTTGACTTTATCTATCTCCGCCAGGATGACAGAACTCAACTTGTGCGGCGACGGATCAAAATCCAGTAATTTCTCTCTCGCGCCTAAGATGTCAAGATCGCTATTAGGGAACACCTTCTGAAGTTCAGAAGCTGCAATCCGAGAAAGACCTAACTCCAAAAAAGCGCGCCCTGTATTTGTGCTAACGCCAAGCTCCAGGGCCAACGCAAAGTCAAAAATCTCGGAAACCTTGTGAGTGAGACCGTTATCGTTGAAGACATGAATGAGTATATCGTTATAAGCCTTACCCATTTGTACCAGCTGAAAACGAACGACATCTTCAATTGTATCAAACGCCTTTTTAATCACCTTGCTAGGATTGGCATCACCTATAGCTCTCACCCTGTAGCCAGGGTCAGCCATCAGGTTGAGCTTCTCTAGGTTTCGCTTCTTGGTGACAAGACGATTTTCAGATGTGATTTCGTAGCTTAAAATGAATGGATAAGGTTTACCCTCCATCCATTTCACCGCAATACGAGCAACGTAGGCTCCAAAGTTCTTGTCGAAGCCCTTTATGTACTTGAACAATATATTAAAAATTTCTGCGTAATGACTAAAAGCCGCCTTACCTAGATCCGCTGGACTCTTGGGCACCACGCTATCTAATGTTCCATCATTTAGGCGATCGACAAGGTGCGCCATCAATCTATCCAGCGCGAACAAGTCTAACGTCCAATTCCCTTCGATTATTTGTTGAGGTAGGAGGAGCTCTTCGGAAGCCTTCTCAGCAGCCTCTCGAATATCTCGAACTTCAAGATAATCCAACGATGGAGCAACTCTGTTAAGGTAGTCGGCAATCTCCCCCTGGCGAGCTTTACTTATGAGCATGCCAGCCGAAGCAGTGGCATTTCGAGTACGCTCGTCGCCAGGCTTGGATTCGAGCTTTCCCTTGTTTAGTACCGTAAGAACATCCAGAGCGTTCTCAGTTACAAACTCAGAAAGTGCGGATCGAATGGTAAATTTATAGAACGTGTCCATTGGCTGACTGCTCCAGTCATCGTAATCTATAAGAAACACATTCCCAACGATGTCTTTCGCCATACGTCCTGCTCGACCTGCAAAGTTCCATAGCAAGGCAGGATCCAGCATCACCTTTTCTCCGCGCCCCCTAGCAGGCGTATTGATAAATACATTACGTGCAGGAAGATTAATACCTTGGAACAAAGTCGTTGTACAGACCAAAAACTTAATTGTACCAGCACGAAACGCAGCCTCGATAGCCTCACGAAGCAGGGCCGGCATTTGTCCATAGTGAAAGGCAACTCCCTTTTTCACCATACCTATCAAGTGATAATCGCGGTGAATATGATCCGCTATGAAATCAGCCAGTTCATTAGCATCCGTCACATCGTCTAAGCCTAGAGCAATTGAGCCGGCGATACTTGCCGCCTCAGTCGGCGTCTTAGCATAAACCAACGATCCACCGCCGCTGCCCAATTCCAAAGCAACAGCTGCGAGCTTGCTTTCAACCAAGTTAAGCCCAGTTTTGCACGGCATGGTGCCTATATGTGAGTACCCATGGGCATTGAGCAGTTTGAACTCCAGTTGATTGAGAGACGGAGTCTTCGACACCACAATCCGGTTTTGCAGGACAGGGGAAACAGTGGTACTGACCTCAGAAATCCCAGGCATGCCGAGGCTTTCTAGTGCATCGGTAAAACCTTGTGCGCCCGGTGCGAGCAGGACGATATGAGTTCTTTGATCGCGGGCGTAGCATTGCTCAATGCAATCCTGCAGGATCATCCCACGGGCGCCGTCTGATAAATTCTGAGCCTCGTCGACGACCACAAGATTTATCGGGGATGAGGTTATCGAAAGAAGAACTTTGAACCGCTCCTGAGTCAGCACAAAAATTTGCCGAGGCACGTTTTCAAAAGTGGGAATGTCGGTAAGTCGGATATTCACATCACTTGCAAGACGCTCCTTGATTTTCAAGTGAACTTCGGACAACAGGGCTCGTGTTGGAGCGATGTAGACGAACACAAATTGTGGTAGCGCCAAGGCATCCCGACAAAGGTGTTCGATCACCAAAAATGACTTTCCAGCAGAAGTGGGAGCGGAGATGGCCAAGGAGCGCCCCTCTTGGAGAGAGTCCCATACCTTTCGCTGATAGTCCGTCAGAGTAATAGCAGAACCTGCCACTTCAATAGTATTTAGCTGCTCAACAATATTTCTCTGAATCATCCCGAGCAATGTTGAGGGCTTTGTAGAGTGCCGCTTCTCGGCATAATTCAAACTCGGAAAATTTCCAATTTCTGTCAATATCGTTGCGCACCGTTCCAGTACGGTCGACTCTTGCGAGATCAGCATTGCATTAAATGCAATGGTCTGAGCCAGGCTTACATGCGATTCTGCCCCCGACTGCGCGAACACTGATGCGCAGTACAGCATTTTCCCGATCGCATTGTGATCGGGAATTGCGTGTGGCTGTGTGACTGAGCCGGGGAGCGCGCTGGCAGCACCGCACGCCTGGAGGTGGCCTAACGCATCTCTGAACTTCTGATTCTGGACAAACCTTGAGGCAAGCCCCGTCGCGAAAGTGCTCATGGGGTGCCCTCCTCAATTACCGAGGATGGGGTGAGAGGAACATCGGATACCAACCCCGTCAGGCCTATCGACTCATAAAATTTTTCTCTCAGGTCGTCAACATCAGGCACGGCAACCAAAAAAACCATGCATTTATTCCCATCGACTTTTTTGACACCCAACTGGTTAGTCAGGTTGGTATGGTGCCTGTTGAGATCCCCTTTATAGAGTTCACCAAAATAATCTTCATGTTTTGATAATGGGCCATCATCGACTTCAAGCTTGTTCGCGAAGTGCTTGACTTCCGAATAACACACCACCCCTACCGATCGCTCACGCTTGGGCGCATTTGGGTTACCGAACACATCAAGGTAGTCCATCATCAAGGTTTTATCAGCAGGATCAAGCGCGTCAAGGTTTCCCAGGCTCGTAACTAGCCCGTACTCATGCTCATATTGCCCATCATCCTTAAGAAAGCCTGAGACAGAGTCTGCGTAGTCAGCTGTTCCACTTGCGGCAGTACCTGCCAGCTTGGATTCGAGGAAGAACACATTCAGCTCACCGTTGGTCACAGAAGCATGGATGCCGTCCAAGCCATAAACCGGCATATTGGTGCTGGTTTTCAATGCCATCTTGGCTATCAGTTGTGAGGCCTGTAGCTGGTGAACGGCCACGCAATAGGCCAGCACCTCCCCTACCTCACTAGCCCTTGATGGATGAGCTTTGCGGAATTCAATGAATGCACTCCTAACCGCCCGGCTGAGCTCTTGCGCAGCTGACATATCCCCGTTTTCCGCTGAGGCTATCCGGGCTTGGTATTCATCTCGGCGCCGACGGCTCAGCGCATAGTTTGCCGCTTGGTTACCAAGGAAATCGGCAAACGCCCTGACACTGGGGATATCTTCTTTGAAGCGGACATGCAAAAGCGCAATCTGGGGAGCCTTGTGGGGCGGCGCGGTCGCCAAGTCCACCGAGCACTTAACGAAACGATCCAGAGGTGATTTATCCAGAAGCTTCTGGATGACACTACTGAGCGACGGCGGGCTATCTGCAGATGATGACACTGATCCGATCCCTGGTATGACCCACAACATAAGCAGGCACTGTAAAGCGCGCATCTACGCACACACAATTAGATCATGACTTGAAAAGAGCCAAATGGCCATCACCCCAGTGAATTACGCCGCGCCGACCATCTAATACAAATGGCTTCAGCTGTGTGGTGTCTTCAGTTCTGAGGCACACGGCGGGGCCAGGATCTAGCACAAGAATTCTTCTCTATCTGATCAAGATCAAATGCAGGAGCAGGAGCAGGAGCAGGAGCAGGAGCACCAAAGCCCTGCGGGCTCTCGGATCAAAAACCATGGCAAGGCGAGGGCAAGGGCAATCAATGCCTTGTGGGCTTTGACACCAAGCTAACGCCTGTCCACAAAACGCTTCCAATTGCTTAATCTATCCAGACCTCATTTTGCCTGGCGCAGCAGCTAGGACTGATATGCCGCCACCATTCACCGCCTTTCGCCAAGATGTAAATTAAAGCACGAGCCTAGAACGGTCTGCGTAGCGCCTTTTAATTCGGACTTTCAGCAGCCATAACAGAGGTGCACGCGGCTTCCATCGCTTGATCTCTCAGATGAACCGAGACAAGCTCCGAAATTTGATCTTGCTCACGCCCGTGACGACCATTTATGACAAGGACGACTGCATGCTCAACGTACAACGGCTACTCTTACCCGATACCAATCAAAGCCCTGTTCACATCCTTGCGGGAGTTAAGATTGCTGATCGTCTCTGTGAGACATCAAACACGCTCGACGTCATTTTCCTAGTACCCGCGAAAGCGTCACTCACCTCTGGCGCCCTTCATGAGGCGCTAGACTCGACCGTCCACAATTCGCTGGTCAAAGGCAAGCCTGTGACACTGCCTAGCGGCGCTCAGATGCGTTGCGAAACAATGAAGACGTTGCAGTGGGTAACCAAGCCATCCGTGATAATTGCCGTCTTCGCCAGTCAGGACATGATGGACAAAGTCGATGCGCTGCAAAATCTAGTGGCAGTCGTGGCTGTTCCTTGGACGCCCGATGCGATTGAGGACTGGAATAAAACCTGGTCACCCCAAGTGCTAGGCAAGCGGAAAACGGCCGGCACATCAGCCCAGGCAGCGACTAAGCTCATTGTTGATCCAGTCGTTGAGCAAGCAATGAAGTCCCTGACCTCAGTGGTCAACCTGGCTACCAACGTCCTGCATCCTTCTGACGAGGATCTAGCAAAACGCATTCTCAGAATTCTACGCTCGCGTGATCACGGGGAGCCGGCGGAGAATATCAAGCTATGGGCAATCAAAAATGGCTGGCTACCCAAGGCAGCTGAGCGGCTGGAGACCTTGGCTGAAAGGGCCTTCGCTTTGCGTGCAAAACCGAAGTGCGATGATCCGGTTCAAGCCGAGCAGAGCTACCAGCGTTGGACTGATGCAGCCAAATCGCAACATCCTGTCGACTGGCAGCTAGTGTCCGCCTCCTCTTAACCGGGCAAGACTCCAGGCATTCACTTGATCTCGCCGACCTCTCTGATGCTGCGTTGGCCCAAACGCGATCAGATTTTCTTTGCCTGGCGCTCTCTCTGTCTGAAGCGCTTGATGAGGTCGGCGTCCACCAGCTCATCAAACGGGAGATCCAGGCCGCAATTCACGAGCGAGGCCATGGCGCTGTCAGAGAGCACGAAGCCATTCGGAATGAAGCCACACTTCCTCACTCGACTGTCATCAAGTCGGGCGAGGAAAGCTCTCACGAAGTCCGAACGCCCGGACTTCCGGCTTTCGGTGGCAGCTGCAGTAGCTGGGTCACTGGCGGTGACCTCAGCCCTCTCGGCATCGTCACCGATCGCTTGAACCACCTCGCTCAATGCTGGCCAATACTTCAGGTCGTACTGGTGCTGAAGACGCTCCAAATCATCCTTCACATAGCTCTCGTAGTGATAATTGTGCTCCGACGCTTCGTGCACGATATCCAAGATGTGATAGTGCGTACTGGAACTGAAGCCTGTGTTGTTATGAATAGTATTTCGCCGATCCAGTTGCGCAGCCAACTGGTCAGCGAGCTCGCTAATTCGGTCATTGACTCCGACTAACTCCTCGCGAGCTTGCCGTGCCGCGTGGTTCTTCTGGGGGTTCCAACCATCAGAAGCATGGAGAAACACATCCCAGAACACGTACAAGGCCCTGGGCGTCTGAGCTAACGCGGCATGAACCTCTTCGTATACTTCCGCCAACTCAATGCGTCGCTTGAGCAGACCGTCGATGATGATACATACGTTCGGCCATATATGCTTGGCGCGCAGATCCTCCACCATTTTGCGGAGTAAAGTTTCGCAGTGTTGTACCGCGTCGGTAGGTGCGTATGACACTCAATGATACCTGTCTGATTTATGTGTGATTAGGCTAGCTTTCGGCGTTTGCAAAGTCGGTACCTATTCAAAATTTCTCCAGCTCGAGATAGGTACCCGCACCTCCCATAGTGCAACGCCCATTGCGAAGGGACAGGGCCGCCTTTCTAATCAACCCGAACATGCCCTCCAGATTGATATCCCCCAGACACCCAGAAGCGTCCTGGAGTACCCCATCGCCATACAAGGCCGAGTGGGCAGGATTACATCGGGGCTTAAAAGGTGACTCCACACGTAACGTCCTCAACCTCCAAAAGCTAAAAATCACCCAGGATCCCAAAGACCCCAGCAACGGCCTCAGCTTGGACGTTAGCGTTTGGGCTGCCAAAGCTAGCTGGTTCAATGGGTTGAACGAAGGCGACGATGTGATCGCTCTTGGCCTGTGGAAAGCCCCTGCACTGGCTCAGACCAAGGCCATAAAGGAAGGCTTCTTCAAGACGTATACCAATCGACGGTTGACTCTGACGCTGAACGTAAAATCGCAGATCGCCAAGATCTGACATGAGCTCTTATACGCTCAAAATCCCCACTCATTACCAGGGAGTGCGTGACCTCCGGGCCCCCGTGTCCAAGGATGTGTCGCATCTCAATAGCTCCTCCACTCACAGCGATTGAAGCGCTAGAGACTCAAAAGTGTATCGAAGCTTACTTTGGCGATGGTGCGATGAATGCTTTGCATTGGAGCCTCAGCCACACTACCGGAAGTTTCTGCCAAGCGATGAACACTTTGGCCGAAATGATTACACGATTGCTCGAAGTGGTTGTTGAAACGTTCAGAACCAGGAAAGCAACAGCCAAATTGAGGTCTTCTGTAGAGCGCATAGGCGCCTAGGGAGTAATCGTGGTCTCCATAGTAATGTGAACCTTCTAGGCGACCGGGCTGAAACCGCGCCATCTACGCTAGCCTCCCGATGCAGGCACGTGGCCCACCGAGTAAAACTTGGCCAAAAATAGGTTATATAAACTTTGGGCAAACTGTGAGCAAGGCAGAACAAGTTCAATACTGATAGCTAGATGACCAAGTAGTACCGGACGCTCGCATCTGGATGCTAACTGGCAACCTATTATCAATTGCAGATTGCAGGTTGCAGGTTGTGTCGCGTTACTTGAAAAAAATGCATCCGTGCAGGGATTGCTTGCAAAAACGGCATTAGCAGATTCCATATACGGCGAACCATCCACGCCCATTGGAAGTCGCTAACGCATTAGAAGAACCGTGAGTCATTCTATTCTTTCAATATCAACATCGAATCAGCGACTCAGCATGCTGGAACAAAATTCCTAGATTCCTACTAGGGGGATTCTTAGGTCAGACGATTGCACGTCAATATAGGACGCCAAAGTGAAGTCACGATTTCTTATGAATGCTATGACGCCAGTAAAGCTTTGGGCCAACTCATACACGAAGTCTGTGCGGCAACACGCTTTGGAATGGAAAGAGCAACAGCCACCTAGCTCAATTATGCGAAAAAAAGCGATATGACTGAAAAAATTGGCATCAAGCGGCCGCTATGAGCAGGAGTTTTCCGTGCAAATCGAGAATGCAGGCGCAGACCTAGCGCCCGGATTTAGGGGAAATCAATTAAGGGCAAACCTCTACTTACCCTACTGAAGCCACCAAATTCAATACTATCGAAAAAAACACATTAACGAACGCGGTATTAAAAGCTCGTTTTACATATATATTGTAGTTACAAAAAAATATCGACCTACTCACCACAACGAGATAACCTCCGACAATCCAACCTCTTTAAAAACTTAAAAAAATGAACAAAACACTCACACTACCGACGCACCCAACAACGAATGACAAAGTTGTCTTCATAGAAAGATTTCAATTACTCAAGCCCAATTACGAAAATCAGCAGACGCTTCGCACCCAGCCACTCAACCCCGACATAGAACTAACCACCATAACAGACGATGTTTATTACAATTTTCCCGTTATATTAGATAACCGTGGGGAACCGTGGGATATAGCCAACTTGTGCCTAATCAACAGATTAAATAACACTCTGAGTTACAACCATAGAACGTACGGTTCCCAAGCAAACCACCTGCTACATTATCGCCGCTTTCTAGACTCCGAGAATATCAATTACCTGCATTTTCCCAAGCTAAAGCAGTTAAGAGCAACCTATAGGTACAAACGCCATATTCAAAACGAAATAGATAAAGGACATCTGACACTAGGAACTGGAAAAAAGATAATGTCTGCAGTAGCTAGGTTTTACAAAGATATAATAAAGTACAATTTGATAGATAGATCATTATTTACGGAATCCCCATACTCAGAAGTGGTTAGATACATTGAAGCCACTACTTACTACGGACTCAAAAAATTTATAGCAGTCCCGTCAACAGATCTATCAATTTCAGGATCGAAGCCCCTGCCAGACCCAAGTTACATATACGATGGCGGGCAAGCGAAGCCGTTAACACTTGAAGATCAGAAAACCCTGCTCGATGCACTTAGGAGGTGTGATCGAGTTTACCAACTGCTATTCTACCTCGCGATATTTACAGGGGCCCGTCTTCAAACATTGACTACCATTCGGATAAGTCACCTCGAAAGAGTACCGGATTACCACGGAAATCTACGTCTTCCAATCGGTACTGGCACAGGCATCGATACGAAAAATGGATCAAGAATGACAATAATCATTCCAGCGTGGTTAGTGGAAGACCTTAAGGTATATTCCAACTCAACTGTTGCAATAAATCGACGCTTAAATTCGTATTATGGTGACAACGATAACAACTATCTATTTCTATCCGCTCGCGGAACATCCTTTTACACAAGCAAAGCCGAGATGAAAGAAAGGCTTACGGCAGATCCATCAGACCCGTATTTTTCTGAACTCTATAAGCACACTGAAGGGCAAGCGGTGCGAGAATTCATCAAAAGCCTGAACCAGAGCATCCAGAATGATTCGCCAGAATTTCAGAGTTTAATATTCCACGACCTTAGAGCGACATTTGGCATGAATTTACTTGAAGAAGAACTGGCTAAAGAAAAACGAGGCACTATCACGGCCATATTGGAATATGTCCAGCAACGCATGGGGCATCGGAGTAAAGAAATCACTTTGCAATACTTAAATTACAGATCTAGACTGGACTGGAAAAATCATGTTCAGAATAAATTTGAATCTGAACTGTTCAAATACGTCGTTAGAAGCGTGGCTCAGTAGCCATGACCCTTGCGAAAAAGCTCGTTCAGAGAACCGTCACTGTTCTGGATCTTGGCGATATAACCACGACTATCCTAATCCCCGACAGCGTAGTATTTCGCCATAAGCACGAAAAGACAGGCCATACACACTATCTTGATGTAACGTCTTTTTGCTATACGAAAAGGTCGGCTCAATCAGGCATCATTGGGAATTTAGTTGACCCAACAAGCCTTGTTCTTTCGCGTTTAAGTACGGCGCGAGATATCATTGATTTCATACGCGGCCAAGCTTATGAGCGTGCCAAGACACATAAGGCGATCTTCTCGTCATTTCTCCAATGGGTAGACTCCAACTATTCCGAAATCGATTTTCTGGACAGGAACAACTGGAGATCTGTATACGTTACTTACACCGCACATCTGATTCAACGCCTTAACCTACCGCCTAGGGCACCTGAGCGGCTTGCAGCAACGGTCGCTACAAATTATCAAAAAGGAGCATGTAAGTTTATATCTATCGCTACGGGAGAGGATGAGCGCGTCATCAAGTTATGGGCCACCAAGTTGAGGAAAAGCATGCCCGGCATAGCTGGGCCCGGAACTCCCTCAGCAACTGAACAGGACATCAGCTTTGCGGCTCACATACAATATGTTGATGAAGTCCACCGTGTGATATTCAAAAAAGAGAATTTTCCGCTAGTACTGACCTCGCAGTCAGATGAAGACTACTTCCTGTATGACGATATAGGGTTTCGAAAGCAAAAAAATGTAAAGTTAATGTATGGTGAACTCACAAAGTTTCCTGCACTACCAACGATGGAAGCCCTGATCACAGGAAGCCCCGAGCTTAGCAGGCTTTCTCAAAATAGCAAAAACGACGCGTACGCTATTTTACGGGCTAAAGTGCTTATCTCAAACTCAGAATATAGAAATCCCTATAGAGCAAGAAACTTAGTAATTACAGCGTTGACCGCTGGCCTGCTAAGCTTTATTGCTGCAACCGGGGGAAACCTGTCCCCGGTGGCAGATTTACGACCAACTGATTTCAAGCCTATTCCTACGTCGAAAGGCAGAAGATTTTTAGGTATAAAATCCAGAGCAGGCGGCAAGAGAGTCGAGCCAGAGTTCGGCGCGAAATACAGCAGCACGTACAACAAGATATTAGATCTCAGACAGTGGTTATTGGGAAAGACCGAAAGCGCCCTACTATTTCCGTTCCCTCGAAGAAGTGGGGAATATGGACAGATACTATACTCACATATACAAAGCTATAAACACTTGCTTCATGTATTTTTACCGAACGTGGTATGGGTGACCCCGGCACAATTTAGGAAAAATGTTAGCTATCAATATCTGAAAATCAGTGATGGCGACACGCTGCTAACAGCTCAAAAATTAGGAAACACGGTTAGCACTGTTCAAACCCATTATGGCCGCCCGGCCTTAGAGGACGTAGCCAAAGAGTTCACATTCTTTTTCGATGCTATTCAAAAGGCTGCAATTGCCAGAGGTCGTAACCAATCCACAATTCCAGTGACTATTATCCAACCCGACGCTACTTCAATCGAAATACCTGGGGGCTCTTGCATGTCTGCTGAGGGCTTACCTTCAATCGCGAAAGGTTTCAATAGCCTATCGCCAGTGCCATCGTGCAGAGAACCGGAATATTGCGTTTTCTGCAAACACTACGCCATCCACGCTGATGAAACGGACATCAAACGGCTGCTGTCGATAAAATTTATCATAAGCGTCACGCAGCAATATCACGACCCGGAGCAATGGACTGAACGGCTTTCGCCATTGCAATATCGGATAGACGAAATACTTGAGGCTATAAGTATGAAACTTGTAGATGCAAACTTGATAGATAGGATTCAAGCGGAGGTAGAGTGTGGAGAACTTGACCCATTCTGGGCAGTCCATCTTGACGCGTTGGTTCATATTGGCTATGTATCATGAATATAGAGGACAAACTACTGCTTTCAACGGCTCAGAGGAAATATGCTCCTCAAAACTACGTGCCTTTAGGGAACGGGCTTAACGTCCCGGATGATTTCATAATCTCGCGTGACGTGCAAGGCAACCCCATGAGCCTTTACAAACATGATGTTTGGAGAATGGGAACCTATTCAGCCTACAATACCAGTTTTAATTTTACTACATGGCATAAAGGTAATCAGTGTGATTTGTTCGTCGCAATAGTAGAAGAAATGAAATCGATTCAATTTTCGCGTCTTTATCTCTACCCAAACGCTCGCAAAGTACAAAGTGTAAGGTTCCATCCGTTGCGCACGATCGCGGGCATGGCGTTCTCGATGAAGGTGACGATTACTAAGTTCCTCTCAAGTCCTGAATTCGAGATTCAAATACTTAGATTCATCTCGACGTTACAAAAGAAGGCGGCGGCCAGTGACGTTGTAAGGCTGCTCCATGAGATTCATGTTATCAGTAAATCGTCACCTAACTCTGGCCTATCCATATCTGAAACGCTTCCTGAACGTGCGACGGCCATGGAGGCATCAACTTTTGGGCATACGCAACGAACAGAACAAACTTGGCTAATACCCTCGAGAATTTACGCAGCGATCATAACCGAATTTTCTACCGCTCTTGACGGATATAATGAAATTAGCAAGGAAATCATTGAGCTGTACCACCAACGCGCTAAGCAACCTAATTACGGCCATGCCGCCAGCAGCATGATCAGAAATAAGGATATTCCAGACTGGGAGACTGCTACCGTTGGCTTGGGAGTGCATAAGCAGTTATCAGACATGGGGATCAATAGCGTAAAAAAGCTAAATGCATACCTCAATGAAATTGTCGCCACCGCAAAATATTTTATCCATATTTTTTCCGGAATGAGGGACGGCGAAGTCACCAAACTACCCTCGAACGCCCTCCAAGGGATTAATATTAACGGAAAACTAATTCCGGTCATCCTTGGTTTCACCTACAAAGGAGTTGTGGAAAGCCTCATGCCAACAACTTGGATCACTTCAAGCATTGTAAATAAAGGTTTCGATGCTGCTCTTAGCATAGGGAGAATAGCTCAAATTATTAACAATTACAGCCTAGAAGAAGCAGCTGAATATCCCCTGTTTCCAATGGTTTCACATTCGAAAACCCATACACAACCAATGCACTATCGAATACCGCTGAGGGCGTCATTCAAGATACCTAATGCGATGCGGAAAAACCCAATCTTTAATATCACAGAAGAGGACATCAGAGAGCTTGAGATATTTGATGGATTTACCGACTGGAGGAATATACCTAGCCTAAAGATCGGTAAATCTTGGCCGCTGAAGACACATCAATGCAGGCGCTCCCTAGCGGTCTATGGGGCCAGATCCGGATCTATTTCTTTAGGCTCCATGTCAAGTCAATTTAAGCACCTCACAGACATGATGACATCGTATTATCGGAGCGGTAGCACTTTCGCGGTGAACTTTATCGACGATACTGATCAGAAAGCTTTCATCGGACAGTTGGAGGCCAACAGAAAGTTAAGTCAGTACGAAGCGTATGTGAGCAACGTCATTCAATCTACGTCCAGTCTTTGGGGTGGCGAAGGCAATCGGATTAAGTTTGCCAGTGATCGGGGAGCGCCCCTTATCATAGTCACAGACAGAGCTCTAACGAAGGAGTATTTTGAGAAGGGAAAGCTCGTTTACAAATCCGGCCCGCTGGGAGGGTGCACCAACCCCAATCCTTGCGAACTCATAAAATTCACCAATCTCACGCCGTGTACCCACTGCAGCTTTGCAATATTAGATGAGAACTCTATTCCAAAGATCAACAGGGCTATCAAAACCTATATTAAGGGTAATGCACAACTTTCAAAAAACAGCCCTCACCACAAGCAAATATCTTTAGAAATTCGCAGCATAATCGATGCTGTCAACAAGGCTGGTTATGCCCATCTACTGGAGGCGACCTATGAATACGAATAATGAATACATCGATGCCCTTGACCGGCTTATGCTTATAGGCGTCCCAATCAACTTGGACGCTGTATCCTTAGAGGCGGGCAGAAAGAGGGGGTCAATAAAACGAGGTAGAGCATCGCAGTCGCGACTGGTTAATCTGATAGATGAAGCAGCACACCAACAAAGCGCAGTTCCGGCCGAGCCTCTAGTGCAAGTAAAGAAACGCCCTGTCAAACCCCCGACTAAAAAGCTAAATGAATCAGACGTATTAAAAAGCGCGACGTATCAAAAACTACTTCAGAAGCTCATTTCAATCCAGTACGAGAATCATCGTCTCAGGATGAAAATCTTAGCATTCGAGGGTGAACGAGAACCGTGATCCATCAGCATCGCCCGGATGCCGAATGAGTAATTCGCCTCAGCTGACACGCACTGATACGAGAGTATTGAGATTGCGGCCGCTGAGCGTTGCAATAGGAACTCAACCGCTGCGCCTGCTAATCGGACTAGCGGCTTGGGAGGCTAAGATAGTCTAACGACTTAGGTTGCCTGCCCTAACGATCGTTGGTTGCCTCCGGTCACGTTGCTTCCGGGGCATATGCCATCAGCTCTACGGACATTGATTTATCCACGGTGCGCTGCTGGAGATCCTGTACCGACGTAACTTCGAGCAAATTGAAGCTATGTGCTCAGGCGATCGCTAGTCAACTGTCCATATCAAACGTCTGTCCATATGGACACCATAGGTAAGCACTATCCTCAATAAAATCAAGCATATTTCAGCTGTCCATACCATCGCCACTTTGGATTCGCAAAACACGCTGCTGTCGTTTGTGGCCAGCGTGCAGTTGACCAGCAACGACATGTTACGTGTCGGCGACTGGATCGAAATGCCTCAGGTCGGCGCGGATGGCGACGTGGTGGACATCACCTTGCACACCGTCAAGGTGCAGAATTTCGACAAGACCATCGTGTCCATCCCGACCTGGCGCCTGATGTCCGAATCGTTCAGGAACTGGCGCGGCATGCAGCAATCGGGGGGTCGACGCATCAAGCGCAGCCTGTTCATCGATGCAAGCGGCATCCGTTTCGTGCGCGACGATGAAGAGCTGCAGCTCAGCCAGGTGCACTTGCTGACCGACTACATTGGCCGCAAACAATCCGAGCTGCTGGCCTGGAATCAGGCACAAGGCAACGTCGCCGCGTTGTCGGCCAACCGCCGGCGGATGACCAACATCGGCACCTTTCGCGCCTATGCGCTGGCCTACCTGAAAAGCCACCCCGATATCCATCCCGACATGACCTGCATGGTCCGCCAGCAGGAAGCAACCGCCCAGGGCGTACCTCTGGAAATCTACTGCTTCACCCGAACCATCGTCTGGGCCGACTACGAGCGGATCCAGGGCGATATCTTCGATTACCTGCTGGCGGTGCTGCCGGAGTTCGGGTTGAGTCTGTACCAGCAACCGAGCGGTGCGGATATGCGGGTGGGGTTGGCGAAAGTTTAAGTGATCATCCTGTAGATACTCTGTTGGGGAGCCCTGCAACCCAGATATCTACACCAACTGTGCCTTTCTCGATCCCAACCGACTGACCCACAACGACACCAGGATCAGCACCCCGCCAAAAGCCAGACGCCCCAACGGCTCGCTCTGATTCCAGATCAACAAGTTGATCAGCAAGCCCACAGGCACATGCAGTACGTTGAATACGGCCAGTGTGCCTCCGCTGACCAGGCATGCGCCTTTATTCCACCAGTACATGCCCAGCGCGGTGGAGCACAGGCCGAGGAATAGCAGAACCGCCCATTGATCGGCGGCATCCGGCAAGCGTTGCGCGTTGCCGAACATCAGGAAGGCGGGCAAGGCGATGATCAGGGCGCCGAGGTAGAAGTAGCCGAAGCGTCGGTAATGGGGCAAATCGCTGGGGTGGCGGGCGACAAGATGCTTGTACAGGACTTGCCCGGCAGCGTAGGTGAAGTTGGCGACTTGCAGGAGTAGGAAGCCGCCCAGAAAGTTGCCGTCGATACCGTCCCAGCGGATCACCCCGGCGCCCAGCACCGCCACTAACGCGGCCAGCAACGCCCATGGGTTGAAGCGGCGGTTGAGCGCGTCTTCGATCAGCGTCACATGCAGCGGCGTGAGGATGGTGAACAACAGCACTTCGGGCACGGTGAGCACGCGGAAGCTCAGGTACAGGCACACGTAGGTGATGCCGAACTGCAGCGCGCCAATCACCAGCATGCCACGCATGAAGTTCGGCTCGACCCGACGCCATTGCGTCAGCGGGATGAATACCAGCCCGGCCAGGACGACGCGGATCAGTACCGCGAAGTAGCTGTCGACGTGCCCGGCCAGAAACACGCCGATCAGGCTGAAGGAAAACGCCTGGATCAGCGTGACGAACAGTAGATAACCCATGAATGCCCCCTATTGAAGGCGGCGACCTTAGCGGGTTGGTGTTGGCTGTGTCCACAAGGTGCGGCAAACACCTCCAGTGAACACAGAAAGTCGTGCTGTAAAAACTCTGCGAAGCAGATTTGCTTTGCTTTTTTTCCGCGATTTCACAGACGCCGCCAAACGCGCGTCGGGAGGCTGAGCGGAGGTGCCGTGGGGTGGGTCGCTCGGCATGGATGCCGAGCGAGCGCCGTTGGGCCATGAATGGCCCGTCGGCGCGTGCCCGCCCCACGGTGCCGGAGCGAAGGAACCGCCGCGAAGCGGGGGCCGGACGCCAGCGCAATGGTTTTGGTTACTTTTGCCAAAACAAAAGTGACCCGGCCGTCAGGACGGAACCGGACTCAGCAGCACCCGGATGCTGTTGTTGCTACCCGATACAAGGCGCGGCGCTCAGATTCATCGAGCTGCAAACATACGAGGACTTGTCGAAGGTTACGACCGCGACGAATACGGGTTGTCTGACACACCGCTTTCGCGACCGTCGTAACCTCCGATTGCTCCCACAGGTCCTGCGTTGTTTCAGGAACCTGTTCTAACAACTCACTCCTTACTCAAATCAACCAACGGCTCTTTGCGCACTTCAGTCTCACGCCCGGCCTGGATTTCCTTGACCTTGCCCAGCGCGCCATCCACTGCAGCTTTGTCGGCCAGCAGGCTGTAGCTGATCTGGAACTGGCGCTGTTGCTTGGGCTCGATGGTCGGCACCAGGTTCAGCGGTCGCTGGTAGCGACGGTTGTAGGAGAAGCTGGTACCCGGCTCCAGCCCGGTCACGTAACCCTGGCCTTTGGTGTCGGTGTTTTTCCACAGCGAGAACACCGGCAGTTGCTGGGTGTTGAAGCCCAGCGAGACGCCTAGGTTACCGGCTTTGTTATGCAGCACCGTGAGGGTGTCGCCTTTGGCATCGGCGTAGGGCACGACGTTGTAGACGGTTTCATCGTAATCCGGGGTCGGCCCGCGATAGGTCTGCCAGTCAGCCAGATCAGCCTTGGCCTTGTCGTTGAACGGCGAGACTTGCTTCACTGGCGCTTCGAAGCGTGCGCCCTGCTCCAGGAATGGCGTGCTGAAGTTGCTGTGGTACAGCGCCTGATATTCCTTCGGATAGTCGCCGTTGTTGGTCAGGGTGTCGTTGAGGGTGAAGCGCGTGCTACCCGGGTCTGTGACCAGTTCGGTCTGCACCGAGAAGTCGACTTTTTTGAAGGCCTGCTCTTTCAATTCGCCCTTGAGGCGGATGGCGTAAGGCGGAGTTTCGTCGATGTGCAGCGTGACTTTGCTGGCCGGAATATTAGCGGCCCGGCCGTGCAGGGTCAGCAGTTCGCCGTTGTCCATGCCCGGATGCCCGACCCATTCATAACCGCAGCGGGTGACCAGTTCGTTGAAGCCTTCCAGCCAACCGAGGCCACCACGACCGTTGAGCTCGATAAAGGCCGGGTTGACGATGTCCTTGACTGGCGAATCCCAGCCCATGCGCACGTCCCCGACTGACGCCTGCAACACGTTCATGCCGCGGGTGGGCACCACCGAGAGCTTCATCGTGCCGTTGTCGATATCAATCACGCTCACGCCTTCCTGACGTCCACCGTGCAAGGTTCGCATCGTGACGCTGAACGGCTTGGCGGTTTTGACGCCCAGTTGCGCGCTGGTGATCTGCTGATTCTGGGCGGGCTTGTCGCTGTCGAGCAGCACGTAATCCCAGGCGGCAGCCTGCGAAGCGACGGCAATCGCGCTGAGGCCGAAAAGCCAGGCAAGAGGTTTCATGAGGGCAGTCCTTATTGGAATTATTGGATTCGCTACAGTCGCCGAAACAGATTAATCGATTCAGCTTGCAGCCGAGTCTAGTCAAAACTGACGAAAACAGGAACGCCAATTCAGCGAATGCCGATAAAACAGCCGCCCAAGAAAAAGCCCGATGACTACGCAAAACGCGGGTCTATCGGGCCATGCACCCAGGAGCGGGAGGTGCCAAGGGAAGTCGGTTGCAACGCTTGAGTCGGTACAGCGCCGGTCAGGCCACCTGAGCCAGTTTTGCGATGGCCTGGTTGATACCTTTTTCAACGAAGTCGCCACCCATGTTCAGGCCTTCGGCGTGGATGAACGTGACGTCGTGGATGCCGACAAAACCCAGCACCTGACGCAAGTAGGGTTCTTGATGATCCAGGGTGCTGCCAGCATAGATGCCGCCGCGAGCCGTCAGGACAAAGGCGCGCTTGCCGACGAGCAAGCCTTGAGGACCGGTTTCGCCATACTTGAAGGTCATGCCAGCGCGCAGCACATGGTCCAGCCAGGCTTTGAGGGTGCTGGGGATGGCGAAGTTGTACATCGGCGCAGCCAGTACCAGCACGTCGGCGGCGACCAGTTCGTCGGTCAGCTGATTGGAGCGGTCCAGCGCGGCTTGCTCGTTGGCGCTGCGCTGCGCGTCGGGCTTCATCCAGCCACCGAGCAACGTCGCGTCCAGATGCGGAACCGGGTCTTTACCCAGGTCGCGAACGGTGACCGTGTCGGCCGGGTGGGCCGCTTGCCACTGGCCAATGAACTGCTGCGTCAACTGGCGGGAAACCGAGTCTTGCTGACGAGCGCTGCTTTCGATGATCAGTACGCGGGACATGGGCTGTGGCCTCCAACGAAGAATGTGTTTCGATGGAGCAGAGGTTAAACAGGGTCAAATCGATTAAAAAGCGTAAAAACCTGCTTCAATACATCTAATAAATTGTTTTATCGGTACCGTCGCCCTAATCTGCTTAAAACACGTATCCCCGCAGGAGCAGCTTTAGCCGCGAAGAGGTCGGCCTATGCGCTGGATCTCTAGCGTCAGCACCATCACTCGCGGCTAGAGCCGCTCCTATGCGGGATGCGTTGAAATGAATCGCAGCACACCCATGCCAGCATCATTCAGGCTTGCAGGTCAGACTGATGCGCAGTTTGATGATGCTGCGATTGAATTTGGCCGACACGTCCGCGCTTTTTTTCGCGGCGACGCTGATACGTCGGGTGCGCGGCGCCTCGGGGCCATTGCGGAACACCACGCTGCACTTGGCAGCGACGCTGCCGTAGTTGTTCACCGTGATCGAACCGGTGTCATAAAACGTGTCATGAGCGGTGTAATCGACTTCGACGCCTTCGTAGTGTTTTTCCACTTCGATGGGATAGGCCCAGGCCGTCACTGGCAGCAGTGCCAGCACCACACAACAGAATCTGTTCATTGGCAGTCTCCAGAGAGGGACTGGCAGATTAGGACAAAGCGCAGCAAAAGAGGAGCGACACATGAAAGCCCCCCGCGTCACCCTTGATCAATGGCGAACCTTGCAAGCCGTGGTCGATCATGGCGGCTTCGCCCAGGCAGCGGAAGTGCTGCACCGCTCGCAGTCATCGGTGAGCTACACCGTGGCGCGCATGCAGGATCAGCTCGGCGTGCCCTTGTTGCGTATCGACGGGCGCAAGGCGGTATTGACCGAAGCCGGCGGCGTACTGTTGCGACGCTCCCGGCAACTGGTCAAACAGGCCAGTCAGCTGGAAGACCTGGCCCATCACATGGAACAGGGCTGGGAGGCCGAAGTGCGCCTGGTGGTGGACGCCGCCTACCCCAATGCGCGTCTGGTCCGCGCCCTGACCGCGTTCATGCCGCAAAGCCGGGGCTGCCGGGTGCGTCTGCGTGAAGAGGTGTTGTCCGGGGTCGAGGAAGTGTTGCTCGAAGGCGTTGCCGACCTGGCGATCAGCAGTTTCAGCATCGCCGGTCATCTGGGCACGGAAATGAGCAACGTCGAATTTGTGGCCGTCGCGCACCCGGAACACGCCCTGCACCAGTTGCACCGCGAATTGAATTTCCAGGACCTGGAAAGCCAGCTGCAGGTCGTGATCCGCGACTCGGGCCGTCAGCAGCCTCGTGATGTCGGCTGGCTGGGTGCCGAACAACGCTGGACAGTGGGCAGCCTGGCGACCGCCGCCACTTTTGTCAGCAGCGGGCTGGGCTTTGCCTGGCTGCCGCGCCATTTGATCGAACGCGAACTGCGCGAAGGCGTGCTCAAGGCGCTGCCGCTGGACAAAGGTGGCAGTCGCAACCCGACCTTCTATCTTTACTCCAGCAAAGACAAACCTCTGGGCCCGGCGACGCAGATCCTCATCGAGCTGATCCGCACCTTTGATACCGCACCGCTGACAGCCGCTTTCGCCGCGCCGCACCAGGCCTGAGCGCACCGGCCCGAACCTGCTAGCCTCAAGCCACCCGCCAGACAAGGAGCTGTCCATGGCCCATTTCGAACATGACGGTTGTTCACTGCATTACGAAGAATATGGCCAGGGCCCGCCCCTGCTGTTGTTACACGGTCTGGGCTCCAGCTGTCGCGACTGGGAATACCAGATACCGGCGTTTGCCGCGCATTACCGGGTGATTGTCCTCGACATCCGTGGCCACGGCCGTTCCGACAAACCCCGGGAGCGCTACAGCATTCCCGGGTTTACCGGCGACGTCGAAGCCTTGATCGAGCATCTGCATCTGGGCCCGGTGCATCTGGTCGGCTTGTCCATGGGTGGCATGATCGGCTTTCAGCTGGCCGTCGATCAGCCGCAACTGCTCAGCAGCCTGTGCATCGTCAACAGCACGCCCCAGGTCAAGGTCCGCAGCGCCAATGATGTCTGGCAGTACGCCAGACGCTGGGCATTGGCCCGGCTGCTGAGCATGGAAACCCTGGGCAAGGCGCTGGGCCAGAACCTGTTTCCCAAAGCCGAACAGGCCGAGCTGCGGCGCAAGATGGCCAGCCGCTGGGCCGAGAATGACAAGCGCGCTTATCTGGCCAGCTTCGACGCCATCGTGGGCTGGGGTGTGCAACACAAACTGGGGCGCATCGCCTGCCCGACGCTGATCGTCAGCGCCGATCGGGACTACCGCCCGGTAGCCGACAAAGAGGCTTATGTGAAGCTGATCGCCAATGCCAGGCTGGTGGTCATCGAGGATTCACGCCACGCCACCCCGCTCGATCAACCCGAAGAATTCAACCGGATCGTGCTGCAATTCATCCACGCGACAGAAGCCCTGACCCCAGCCAGCGTTGGCGCGAGCGGCTGAACACTGGGCAAGAAAAGCCAAACGTGATTACCTTGCGGCCTGCATTCGCACAAGATCGCAGTCGAACCCCCTCACTTCAGGATCAACTGAACCATGCTGAAAAAAATCGCCATTGCCACCTGCTCCGTGCTGTTTGCCGCCAACCTCATGGCCGCAACGCCCGCCAAGCAGACTCATGTCGTGCTGGACACCAGCTTCGGCGCGATCGAGATCCAGCTCGAAGACACCAAGGCGCCGATCAGCACCCAGAATTTTCTGGGTTATGTCGACAGCAATTTTTACAACAACACGATTTTCCACCGGGTAATCCCTGGCTTCATGGCGCAGGGCGGCGGCTTCACGGCCCAGATGCAGCAAAAGCCCACCAAAGACCCGATCAAGAACGAAGCTGAAAACGGCCTGCACAACGTGCGCGGTACTGTCGCCATGGCCCGCACCTCGCAAGTGAATTCGGCCACCAGCCAGTTCTTTATCAACACCAACGACAACGCCATGCTCGACCACGGCACCCGTGACTTCGGCTACGCGGTTTTTGGCAAAGTAGTCAAAGGCATGGACGTCGTCGACCAGATCGTCAACGCTCAGGCAGGCAACAAGCAGGGCATGCAGAATGTCCCGCTGGATCCGATCTACATCAAGTCCGCCAAACGCGTCGACTAGACTTCTGAGCGATAAGTGACGAGGCCGCATGAAATCTTTTGCAGCAATGCAGGTTTCATGCGGGTCGGATCAGAAGTCTACCCGCTCAGCAAGGAGAGCCCGCCTAACCGGTGGGCATCATCGCCAATGCTCTATCGCCGTTTTGAAAAGCTGATCGATATTTTCCGTGACGCACCCACCGATGCTCCCCCCAATACCGTCCTGGCGTTCTACATCTATTACCTGCGTCAGGTCTGGCCGACCTTTGCGGCGCTGTTGGTGGTTGGCCTGATCGGCGCCTTGATCGAAGTAGCGCTGTTCAGCTACCTGAGCCGCATCATCGACCTGGCCCAGGGCACGCCCGCTAAAGATTTCTTCAGCGTCCACGCCAGCGAGTTCATCTGGATGGCGCTGGTTGCGCTGGTCCTGCGGCCTATTTTTGTCGGCCTGCATGATTTGCTGGTGCACCAGAGCATCAGCCCCGGCATGACCAGCATGATCCGCTGGCAGAACCACAGTTACGTGCTCAAGCAAAGCGTGCGCTTCTTCCAGAACGACTTCGCCGGCCGCATCGCCCAGCGCATCATGCAGACCGGCAACTCGTTGCGCGACTCCGCCGTGCAGGCCGTTGACGCCCTGTGGCATGTGTTGATCTACGCCATCAGTGCTCTGGTGCTGTTCGCCGAAGCCGACTGGCGCCTGATGATCCCGCTGCTGGCGTGGATTGCCGCCTACATCGCGGCGTTGTGTTACTTCGTGCCAAGGGTCAAGGAACGCTCGGTGGTGTCCTCCGATGCGCGCTCCAAACTCATGGGCCGGATCGTCGATGGCTACACCAACATCACCACCCTGAAACTGTTTGCCCACACCCAGTTCGAGCAGCTGTACGCCCGCGAAGCGATTACCGAACAGACCGAAAAAAGCCAGCTGGCGGGTCGCGTCGTCACGGCGATGGACACCGTCATCACCAGCATGAACGGCGTGTTGATAGTGACCACCACCGGCCTGGCTCTGTGGCTGTGGACCGAGTCGCTGATTTCCGTGGGCGCCATCGCCCTGGCGACTGGCCTGGTGATTCGCATCGTCAATATGTCCGGCTGGATCATGTGGGTGGTCAACGGCATTTTCGAAAATATCGGCATGGTGCAGGACGGTCTGGCGAGCATTTCCCAACCGGTCAGCGTCACCGACCGCGACCCGGCTCCCCGTCTGAAGGTGGAGCATGGCGGCGTGAAGTTCGACGGCGTGGATTTCCATTACGGCAATGGCAACGGGATCATTCACGGCCTCAACCTGGACATCAGACCCGGGGAGAAAATCGGTTTGATCGGCCCTTCGGGTGCGGGTAAATCGACCTTGGTCAATTTGCTGTTGCGCATGTACGACGTGCAGGACGGACGCATTCTGATCGACGGCCAGGACATTTCCCACGTGTCACAGGAAAGCCTGCGGGAACAGATCGGCATGATTACTCAGGATACGTCGCTGCTGCACCGCTCGATTCGCGACAACCTGCTGTACGGCAAACCGGACGCCAGCGACGAGCAGCTCTGGGATGCGGTGCGCAAGGCACGGGCCGATGAATTCATCCCGCTGCTGTCCGACGCCGAAGGGCGCACCGGCTTTGAAGCGCAGGTGGGTGAGCGTGGCGTGAAACTGTCGGGTGGTCAGCGCCAGCGCATCGCCATTGCGCGGGTGCTGCTCAAGGACGCGCCGATTCTGATCATGGACGAGGCCACTTCAGCGCTGGACTCGGAAGTGGAAGCGGCCATTCAGGAAAGCCTGGAAACGCTGATGCAAGGCAAGACCGTGATCGCCATCGCCCACCGCCTTTCCACCATCGCCCGGATGGACCGGCTGGTGGTGCTGGAAAACGGCAAAATCGCCGAGACCGGCACCCATGCCGAACTGCTGGCCCACGGCGGGTTGTATGCCAGGCTGTGGCAACATCAGACCGGCGGGTTTGTCGGGATTGATTGAAGAGCCGGATCTGTTGGAGCCAGGCTTGCCCGCGAAGAACGATGACGCGCTATACCGGACAGAGCGAGCTGCCTGATTCGCGGGCAAGCCTCGCTCCAACGGACTTGCGTAACCTCAAGCCTGCCGATACGGCAACGCGCCTCGGGCATCTTCGGCGTAAGCGAGGATACCCAGGCGTTCCTGAGCGAGAAAATCGCTCACGGCATCCTTGAGCCCTGGATGGGCCAGGTAATGCCATGAGTGAGTGATCACTGGTTCGAAACCACGAATCAGCTTGTGCTCGCCCTGCGCCCCGGCGTCGAAACGCTTGTAGCCGTGGGCGATGGCGTAATCCATGCCCTGATAGAAACAGGTCTCGAAGTGCAGACGGTCAAACTCCGCCAGACAACCCCAATAGCGGCCATAGAAACTGTCGCCACCCAGCAGGCTGAACGCCATGGCCACCGGCCTTGAACCCTGGCGCGCAATGACCACGCGAATCGCTTCGGGCATGCGCTCGGCCAGCAGGCTGAAAAACTCGCGAGTCAGATAGGGCGCCTGCCCGCGAACCTCGTAGGTGTTGGAATAACAGGCGTAGACGAAATCCCAGAGCAATTCGCTCAGTTGCTGACCTTCAAGCCAGTCGAACTCGATGCCCTGCCCCGCGACTTGCTCGCGCTCCTTGCGCAGCTGCTTGCGCTTGCGCGAACTCAAGGCGTCGAGGAAATCCTGAAAATCCCGATAACCGCGGTTCTGCCAGTGAAACTGACAGCCATAGCGCTGCAGCCAGCCCGCTTGTTCGTCGAGAAACGCATCGGCCAGCGGGTCGGTGAAATTGACATGGGCGCTGGACAACCCCTCAGCCTCCAGATAACCCGGCAGGCTGTTGAGCAACTCGATCCCGGCCTCGGGCGAAGCTGACAGGATGCGCGGCCCGCTCACCGGGCTGAACGGCACCGCCCCCAACAGCTTGGGGTAGTACGCGATGCCAGCCCGACGACAGGCATCGGCCCAGCTGTGATCGAACACGTATTCGCCATAGGAATGCCACTTGCGATAGGCAGGCATCGCCGCGACCAGTTCGCCGTCCCGGTAGGTGAGCACATGCTCGGCTTTCCAGCCCGAACGCGGCCCCAGGCTGCCGCTGTCTTCCAGGGCACTGAGAAAAGCGTGACGCACGAAAGGCTGATTGCCGGGCAGGAGCGCGTCCCACTGCGCGGACGCGATCGTGCTCAGGCTGTCGGTGGTCTGTACGGACATGCGCAGTTCCCAATGAAAGAGATCAATCGTGGAGATTCCAGGTTGGCCGACGCCACGGTATGTAGAACCGCGGCGACAACCGGGAGAACTCCGTTTCAGCCGGGAGCCAATCCCATAGCGCCGAGTATCCCTCATTGGCAAGATTTGTTCACGGCCGCCGCGCCGGTGCTGACATCAGCGGGTGTCTGATGCCAGCACCGCGATGTCAGTGGTCAACTGCAACGCTTTGGCCCGGACCGCCTGTTTCTGGGTCTGATCAATCGCCTGTACGCGGCTGAGGTACACCTCGTCCGCCAGGTTCTCTCTTTGCGCGTCGAGCACGTCCAGCCGATCATGAAAAGGCTGGCGGAGCGTCGCGAAATCATCTCGAAAATAATCCTCCAGGAAGCTCAGCCAATCCTTTCGGCTCAGCAGTGAGCCAAGAAATTCAGGCGTACCCTCCCTGGCGAGAACCCGAGCCTTGGCGTCCTGGAGCATGTTGTCCACCCCGGAGAGGTTTTCGAACAGCATGCCCTGGGACTGCCCCGGCAATGCCAGTTCGTCACGCAAGCGGGTCGGGTATATCAGCAGTACCTCGACCTGATCCAGGTCGGGATGTGGGGCGACTCGGGCATTGGAGTCTTCAAGGGCGATTCTTTCCAGTTAATCCAGACGCTCCAGGCCGTGCATCAGCTCGAACATGCCCATCGGCGTCTTCCCGCCCGCCAGAAATTCCAGCTCGAACACCAACACCCGCACATCCATCATATTGAACGTGATCATGGTGCCGTCGCCGCAGGTTTGCGGGTGGCTGGCAAGGCTGAACAGCTCTTCCTGCAAGGCTTCGGATCCGGCCATTGTATCGATCATTCGCCACAGGCGTTCTGTGAGCAGGCGCCGGTTATCCCGATAATCGGCGGTTTGCAGCAGGTCGTTGACCAGCAGCACAAAGGGTTCGGCAGCAGCCTGTTGCTGCAAATCACTCCAGCGTTGCTGCTGCACAACGTCGCCGGTTTCGGCCATTCGTCCCGGGTCGCAAATAATTCGACCGCGCAATACTGCACCGGGCCGCCTCGTCAGACAGGCTGGCCAGCGGGCTTGGCCACTTCCAGCAAGGCTTGATAAGCCTCTTCACTGACATCGTTTTTCATCCGTGCGATATGGCTCAGGACTTCGAACTGACAGCGCTCCTTGAGCTTGCAGGTTGCGCCGCAGTGACTTCCTGCAGATAGAGATGCCGACAATCGACGTTCAAGGCGAACAGCCGGTGCAACTGTTCGTTGAGTAGAGGTCGCGCGAGGTCGTGAACCGATTTGAGCGGTTTTACGAGATTTGCAAAGGCCCTTTGCGCCGCCAGGCTTTTGATCTGACTTTTATACAGCGCCATCTGCAGCGCCGCGGTCTGGGGGGGTTGTAGCGAGTGAACCAGCGCTCCAGATGGTGTGCCAGGAGGTCCTGGTTGGGGTAGTTTCGGTAAAAATCGATATCCGGGTCCATCGTTCAGTCCATGGCATTTCAATGAAGCGCCACGGTAGTCAGTGCGCCTGGTCGAGGTGCATTAACCGGGTAATGCATTGCCCTTCAACCTAGTGGCCTTGCGCCACCTTAACATCCCTCATCCCGCCTTCCATCGCCCTGCCCATACCACGAAACCGATCCCCGAAACATCGACGCGAGGCTCTGGACCGTACTTCTTGCACAAAGTTGCATTGTCATCGACGTGCCATTGCAATGCCACTTTTTTGTAATAACCCCCGGCGATACTGGCGCCTGTTTTTAGAACCGAGGGCACTAACCCTCAAAGCGCCCTGCCTGTGGGGCGGATTTTAAGGATGGCCTGCCGTCATCCTAAAACCCAGATATGGAGTTCATTATGCGTCTTGTTTCTACACGTACTGCTGCCGCCCTTTGTGGTGGTCTGGTTCTGGCCATGAGCGTTCCGGCCAACGCCGCAGTCGACGCCAAGCTGCTGGACATGCTCAAGGCCAACGGTTCGATCAATGCCGCTCAATACGCTGAACTGCAAACCGAACTGGCCAAAGACCAGGCAGCCCAGAAACAGGCACTGGCAGACGTGCAGAACACTAAATCGGCCACTCAGAGCGAGTTCGAGAAGAAAATCGCCTGGGCTGCCAAGACTCAATTCAAAGGCGACGTGCGTGTGCGTCAGGAAACCATCAACATCGATGGCCAGACCAACAGCCAGGACAAAGACCGTCAGCGTATTCGCGCTCGTCTGGGTGCCTACACCGAAATCAACCCGCAGGTGAGCACCGGTATCCGCATCGCCACTGGCGGCAGCAGCGACGCGCGCTCCACCAACCAGGACCTGGACGGCTACTTCGTCAAGAAAGACCTGTGGCTGGACCTGGGCTACATCGACTACGCGCCGACTGCGGTGAAAAACCTGCACGTGATCGGCGGCAAGATGAACCAGCCCTGGGTCAGCATGGGCGACGTGATCTGGGACGGCGACATCAACCCGGAAGGCCTGGCAACCACTTACAGCATCCCGCTGGGCGGCAAGACCGAGCTGTTTGGTAGCGCGGGTTACTACACCCTCAAAGACAACATCGATGGCGAAGGCACGCAATTCCGCCACGACCTGAGCATGACGGCCGGCCAGCTGGGCGCGAAATTCGCACCGACGGACAACCTCAAAGTCACCGTCGGCGGTAGCGTCTACGCCTTCGATAACGACAAGGACAGTGCTGCCCTGCGCGTCAACGGCAACACCACCAACCAGTTCCGCCTGTACGAAGGTTTCGGTCAGGTTGATATCAGCGGCCTGGGTCTGCCACTGGCGCTGTACGGCCAATACGTCGTCAACAACGACAGCACCGATGATCAGGACACTGCCTGGCTGGCCGGCGTGAAGACCAAGGTGTTTGGTTTCGGTCTGGACTACAACTATCGCGACACGCAGCGTAACGCAGTGGTTGGCGCCTTCACCGACTCTGACTTCGCCAACGGCACCACCGGTTCGCGTGGCCACAAGATCAAGCTCGGTTACGAAATCGACAAGAACTTCTCGGTGGGCGCCACTTACTTCCTGACCAAGGCTGACTACGCGGTGGCCAGCCAGCGCGACGCAGATGCCAACACCCTGCAGCTGGACGTGGAAGCGAAGTTCTAAAACAACCGTAACACGCTGCCGTACAAAAGCTTGCAGCAACCAAGCCCGACATCGACCTGGCGGATCCCCATCATCCGTTCGCCCGGTCAATGTCGGGCTTTTTCATTTGGCGCAGCTTGAAGCAATCAAACAACGCCTGGGTCAGCAATGGCGTAGCGAAGGTTTCAATCGGCGTCAGCTGGTTGCGAATGGGTTCCACGACCCGGCGCGACAGCTGGCTTTTGAGCTGGCTCTGGTGCAACGCCACTCGCAGCGGCTTGGGCGCGCTGAGGTACCAGTCAGGCAGGCAGGTCTTGAGAAATTCAAGGTTGGCGTGGTCTACGCCGAAGGGAGTAACGTCAGCAATATCGGGAGAAGACATCGGATATACCGTGAATGACAAAGAAGCCATTCACGGTATTTATCCGCCAACACAAAGTGCCGTAACGGGGTAAC
The DNA here is from genome assembly GCF_900601905.1 of Pseudomonas viridiflava. GTDB lineage: Bacteria > Pseudomonadota > Gammaproteobacteria > Pseudomonadales > Pseudomonadaceae > Aquipseudomonas. The sequence continues at coordinate 6,823 of NZ_UWFA01000449.1, read as the reverse complement.
ACCCGCACGCAGCAAACTGCGGATCACTGCCTGGAGTCAGTGTCAGGCGAGTTTCGCCCGGCTTCAGCGCTTGCGCAAAATAACGCTGCCAATCGAATAACCGGCACCAAACGAACTCAATACACCCAGCGCGCCGGTGGGCAGATCATCCTGGTATTTGTGCAGGGCAATCACCGAACCCGCCGAACTGGTGTTGGCGTAGGTGTCGAGAATCACCGGCGCCTCTTCAACCGTGGCTTCGCGGCCCAACAGCTTCTTGACGATCAGGTGGTTCATGCTCAGGTTCGCCTGATGCAGCCAGAAGCGCTGCACATCGCTGACGTTCAGGCTGTTGGCCGCCAGATGCTCGCCCACCAGGTCAGCCACCATCGGGCACACCTCGCGGAAAACCTTGCGGCCTTCCTGCACGAAGAGTTTGTCTGCCGCGCCCTCACCTTCGTCCGAAGCACGATTGAGGAAGCCAAAATTATTGCGGATGTTATTGGAGAAGCTGGTCAGCAACTTGCTGCTGACGATATCGAACTGATAAGGCGAGGTCGCCAGATCGGCGCGCTCCACCAGCACCGCCGTGGCCGCGTCACCGAAGATGAAATGGCTGTCACGGTCGCGGAAATTCAGGTGGCCGGTGCAGATCTCCGGGCTGATCACCAGCAATGCCCGGGCCTGGCCCAGCTGCACGCTGTTGCTCGCTGCCTGGATGCCGAACGTCGCCGAGGAGCAGGCCACGTTCATGTCGTAGCCAAAACCCTGAATGCCCAGTGCGGCCTGGATCTCGATGGAAATCGCCGGGTAAGCCCGCTGCAGATTCGAGCAGGCCACAATCACCCCGTCGACATCAGCGGCAGTCTTGCCCGCGCGCTGCAAAGCCTGCTCGGCGGCGGCTACGCCCATCTGACAGAGGATCGACCACTCGTCGTTTGAGCGCTCGGGCAAACGTGGCTTCATGCGTTGCGGGTCGAGGATGCCGGCCTTGTCCATCACGAAGCGGCTTTTGATGCCGGACGCCTTCTCGATAAACGCCGCATTGGACTCCGTCAGAGCCTGCACGTCACCGCGCTCGATGGCCGCGGCGTTTTCGCTGTTGAATTGAGCAACGTAAGTGTTGAAAGACTGCACCAGCTCTTCGTTGGAAATGCTGTCGGCCGGGGTGTACAGGCCTGTGCCGCTGATGACGACGTTGTGCACGGTCGTTCCTCTCTTATTGATCAACGCAGGTATCGACCTGCTCGGCGGCGCGCTGAACCCTCATTATGGGACCGACGTACCAATATAAATGCGTAGAAAACCCACGGCGCGAATAAAACAGGGCAAACACTTCGGGTTCAAGGGGCGAAGTGTGCCATATCGGCCCGTGTTTGTGGGGGTTGCCTTGAGAGCTGATTGCAGTTCGTAGGACCGGTTTAGACAAATTTCGTAGGACCTTTCCCAAACCCCCTTTCCTGCATTGAGCGGGCGGTGTTCATCGGCGAACCTTGCGCCTTCACCACGGGCCGTCCGCCCAGTTCGGCAAGGAGCCTACGATGCCTGACAATTGCCAGACCCCACGCGGGCACATGGCCAACCTCGTCGCCAAAGCACAACGCGATGACCCCCTCGACGCAGCGGGTATGTGTCCGTTGATGATGCAGACCCTGCAACTGCTGCCGATCCGCTATGGCCGGGTCGAAGACCTCGATCCGTCGCGTGAGCTGAGCATGCCTTATACGCTGGCGTCCCGGCCGCTGGGCTTTCGTCTGATTCGCGATGGTTTTTTGTACATCATCGAGAGTTCCACGGGATTCTTGCACGAGTACAAGACCCAAGATGGCTCGGCGGTGGCCCTGCTGTTCAAAGGCGACGACGTCAGCAGCAACAAACGCGACTGCGTGATCGAAAACGATCCTGCGCTGGTCTTTTCACGCCGAGCTGAGCTGCACGTGGCCTATAGCGAAGTGCAGTGGACGGCGTTCAAATGCGCCCAGGTCATGAAAGTCGCGGCGGAGCGTGAGTACTTCATGCAGCGGGTGAGCTTCGAAAACGTTCAGTACGGCAAAGGCGTGCACTTGTTTGACGATCGCCCCATGGCCGTCTGGCTGGCCGAAACCAGCGCCAGCTGGGCGGACAAACCGGGCGAAACAGGCAGTGAAATCCCTTACGCCTGGGAGCACGCGCCGCTGTACCGGCAAACCATCCTGGAAGAATTCACCAGCCAGGTCACGGCTGAGCACAAGCGTGATTTTCTGTTTCTGGCGGTGCGCGACGACGTCGGTGTGATGCGTGATCTGGCCCAGCATCAGGATCAGGTGGTGGCGCAGATTGACCGCTGGGCGCAGAGCCAGAACGGTGAGGTCGAGCGCGATTATCTGCTGGGCTGCTATATCGAATCGCTGACCAAAATCACCGAAGAGGACTTGGGTGAACGGGCCAAAGCCAACCCTGCGCTCAAGGCGTTGCTAGACGACATTGAACGCTTGCAAGAGCCGGAACTCAGCCAGACGCGCAAGACGTTGCGCGAGGTGATGAACGAGGACAATAACCGACACCCCGCGCCGCGCCTTGAAGACCCCGATTTACCTGCAGAGCTGCAGGCTCGCCTCAAAGCCATCCCTCCAAGCGCCGAGCCGCCGCATATGTACGCTGACCATGAAGTTCGGGTGTACACGCTTCAACAGTATTACCTCGAACAACGTTTCGTCGGCACCAGCTCCGCGTTCATTGCACGTCATCGCAGAACCCTCTGGACGCTTTATCGCCAGATGGACAAGCCCACCAAGGACGCCCTTTACGGTGCCAAATTCGGCCAGCGCGGCATCAATGACTTGATTGATCGCCCGCGCATGGACGCCTTTCTCAAGCAGCAACGGGCGGTGTTGCAGCCGCTGAACGAAGCACTGGAAAAGATCACCCAGGATCGTATCAACCTGTTGATCAAAAACCGTCTACACCGGGCCATCTGGTATTACGACATCGAAGACGCCGAGCAAGTTGATCACGCCCTGCTCACCGAATACGCCTGCCTGAAAGATATCTGCCGCAGCGACAAAGCCATCGATGCCGTGCTGATCTGGCTCGGTCTCAGCCCCGCCATGTCCCGGCCGATGTTCTACGCCGCGCCCCTGAGTGCGCAAACCGAACTGGGCACGCAGTTCGCCGCCTTCACCAACGCGGGCTGGTTGTTGATCAAAGACGCTCCCATCTGGATGGAGAGCCTCAAACAATGGGGTGCCGGCCTGGTGCTCGACACCGAACGACTGTCGCCCGCGACACAGGTCAATCTCACGGCCGCGTGGGGCACCTTGGCTCCCGCGTTGCAGACGGGTATCCAGCAGGCCGTGCAGGCTTTTTTGCAGGAGCTGGACAAAGGCCAGCTACCGGACATGGAGGCGCTGTTTCGCCGCCTGCCCAATACGGCGGGTGTTGCGATCCTTGATGCGGCGCGGCGCGAGAACGTCACCTTCCGGTTCGCCAGCGCCGAAGACCTGCAACACCTGGGCAAGACCCTCCAGGCCGTGCAGCAGAAACGTGACCACCTGCGCTACCTGACCAACTACACCCGCGAAAAAAGAGCCCATGACCGTTACTGGCACCAGAGCAGCGATGCTGACTGGGTCAAGGAACAACGCCAGAAGACTCAGCAGTCCTTGAGCGAACTGGAACAACACCTGGCCAAGGCCCTGAGCCCGGTGGCCGATCTGCCGACCGACTCAACCCACCTGCAAACCGCGTCCTCCGGCAAGCCGGGGTTGGCGCTGGTGTTTGCGGCGCAGCAGCAGCGTGAGGTGCGTTCGGTGCTGGAGAGTTATCGCAAGGGGGTGACGGTGGCACCGAAGGTGGGGTTGCTGGGGGATGGGGCCGGGTTGTTGGTGTTTGTGGCGCAGGTGGTGAATTTGGTGGTGGTGTACCGGGAATTTGAAGGAGGTAAGCCGAGTACTTCGCTTATAAGCTCCCTGAACGCGACAGCTGCTACCGGATTTGGCGCCGCTCAAGGCATCGCTGACACCGCCCTCAGCGCATATGCATCAAAGTTGGCAAAAAATCTAAAGCAGGCAGAGCTAATGGGTGTTCACGTGCAGATGGGTAAGCTGCACGTCGGTCTTGGTATAGGTGGTTACGTTGCAGGGATGGTTGCCGCTGCCATGAGTCTATATAGCGCCCATAGCAACTGGCAGGACGCTATACGCAATGGCAATCGCGACGCACAGAATGGTGCAGTGTTCAGCATGCTGGGCAATAGCGGCTTTCTGGCCAGCAATACCTACGGCGCAATACAAACAGGTATTGCCTTCAAAAATGTCCTGGGTACCGCCCGCAACTCACCGGCCCGGATAGTAGCCTGGGCAGCGGCCGGTACCCGACTATCCACGGTGTTCCTGCGATTTAACGTGGCGGGCATTTTGTTCACTGCGCTGGAGCTGTCCGGCAGCTGGTATTACAACCGCAACAACCTCAGCCGTCACGATCACTGGTTGCTGAACACACCCTGGGGCCAAGGGCAGGACCCTGAGCAGTGCCTGTCACTACCCCTTAAGCACTACCTCAAAGAACTGCGTGCAAACTACCAAGCCCCGCGCATGCAAATCATCCCGGCCAGCGATACCGCACCTCGGCAGTTCCTGCTGCATTTCCCGACGCTTTACGCTGCCGAGCTGACCAAACCTGCCGGAAGTCATGCCAGCGCCGCCGTGCTCAATATCGGCGGCTATCAGGTCGTTCGTGAGCAAACAGGGCGAGACCGTATACCGGAGCGCTGGAGGCCTTTGGACGAAGCGCTAGAAGACCGTCTTTACATCAAGCAGCTCAATCCGCTGATTGTGGAATTGAAAGACATGCGCGGGCTTGTCAGAGCGGACCAGATCAGTCACACCGATATCGTGCTCTCAATCCAGCTGGGCCCCATCATTTCGACAGGACAGCACGAAGCCAATGTGTATGAGGTGCGCTTCCCGGTGTTAGGCGAAAGCGGCGACTTCCCGGCGGTGAACCTCGATCCGCCAGGAAAGTGCGAGTACTTCAAGATCAACCCAGACCTCATGCCCGAGGTAAACAAATAAGATGGCATATGAAAGTGCAGGGCCGCCGCCTATAAATAACGCCCCCCGCGCCGGCCTGCTGGAGGCTTTCCCAACGGGTCAGATTACTTATCTGGCCCCATTGCCACTGCCCACCGATTTACCTGCTCAGGATTATGGACATGCTGTCGGAGAAATGAACGACACCTATATGGACTTCGGTATAGGTTTGCCTCCCGTATTTGGATGGCAAATGACGCTGGGCGGGCCATTGAATTTTTTTTTCATGTGCTCACTAATATTCCCTGTTGTGATGTTGCTGATTAGCTTGCTTCTAGCTGACTCATGGGAGCGAATAATCAGTATTCAGCAAGCAATGTTCGTCCCACTTATTTATACCGGGTTGGGAGGAGCAGCAGCCTCCCTCACCATTTTCCTCACCATCACCTTCCACCACCTCCTCAAATACAAGGAAGTCGTCCCCACTCGTTTCAACCGCCAACGCCGTGAAGTCTGCTTCGTCCCTCACGGCCACACCGAGCCTATCTTCGTGCCGTGGGAGTCGTTGTCAGCTTGGGTCGTTCAGGCCAGAAGCGTGACGCAGTACGGCCCGGATATCCGCTACGCCATGGGCGTCGGCTTTTATCATCCGGCCCATGATGAGCATTACAGCCTGGAGTTTTTCTGCGCGGGGTTTGATCTGGCGGTGTGCAACTGGGAAGCGATTCGCGCCTACATGGAATACGAGGTGCACAGCCTCAAGGACATCCAGGACCCGCTTGAGCTGCAAAACCCCGGCGACCCGCCCCACGAAGGTCTGCACACCTTTTACAACGCACGGGAGCGCATGCGTCGGCGGCGCAGGAATCGCGAGGTGGGGTTTTTCTATCCGTTCTGGTGGTACCTGTACCACGTGCTGACCCTGTGGACGCTGCCCAACTACCTGACCGAATGGGAAATCCGCTGCATCAAACGCATCGGCCGAGCCGTGATACCGGACGCGATGCAAAGCTGGTCGGCACCGATCCCACCCGAGCAATGGGCCAAACCCAGCGCTGAACTGCTGCGCCTGAGCCAGGCCGTGAAAGCCCTGCGCGAGAAACGCCCCAGCCAGAACCTGGCATCCCGCTTTGCCGAGGTGCAGCAGGCGGATCGAGGCACCGCCCAATGAGCCTGGGAAACGCCAAACCTTTAGGAGTCAACTTGTTGGCGAGACGTCGGCACTGTGTCGTCAGAGCTACCGTCTCGCGAACAAGTTCGCTCCTACAGATCCAGCGCCCACCGAGAGAGCAATGCGAGGTCAATCCAGACCTGATGCCCGGGGTGAAAAAGTAATGGCAGAAGATACTGGCCCGCCGCCTATCAATCACGCCCCACACGCTGGTATGCAAGAGATTTTCCCGACGGGTCAGGTGACTTATCTGGCCCCACTACCGCTGCCCACCGATTTACCGGCACAGGACTACGGAGGTGTAGTGGGTGAAGTAACCGATACCTACCTGGACTTTGGAGTGGGCTTGCCAGTTGTTTTTGCTTGGCAGATGGGGCTGGGCACACCTTTTTGGGCTATTTGGATCTTTGGTTTTTTTGCGCCAGTACTCGCTTGGTTCCTAGGAATAATGTTCGGAGGTTCCATGGAAGAAGCAATAGATTTTGGACTTGAAGTAATGCCCGAAGGCCTTGAAGTTGGCAGCTGGGCCGCATTGGCCGCTTTAGCCATCTACCTCGCCATCACCTTCCACCACCTCCTCAAATACAAGGAAGTCGTCCCTACCCGTTTCAACCGTCAACGCCGTGAAGTCTGCTTCGTCCCTCACGGCCACACCGAGCCTATC
>NZ_UWFA01000450.1 GCF_900601905.1 Pseudomonas viridiflava | reverse complement strand
CTTCACGTGTTTTCGCGCATCAGCAATACCCAGCAGGCTCGGCAATAGCTCGGCCAGAAGGGTCTCATCGGCACTGCGCTGGCCGAAGTCTGCGCCTATCGCGTCGATCAGATCCTGGCGATGAAGGCTCAACACCTCGCCCAGCGACTTGAGCCATTGCAGGCGCTGCGCTGCCGAAGGCATCGGATTGGCCCTGAATGCGGCACGTTGCAGGGCAAATGCACGGTGCATGGCTTCAATTGAAGGGTCAGTGTGCTGAGGCATTGTTTCGGCGAGCATGGAGGTTTCCGGGTCGGGTATGACAGGGTTTCTAGAGTTTTTTCTCTACAGCGTCAAATTGTTCATGCCACTGGTCG
>NZ_UWFA01000453.1 GCF_900601905.1 Pseudomonas viridiflava | reverse complement strand
GGCCAGGGCACCACGAAATCTCCGAGGAAGTTTTCGGCGTAACCCTGACGCTTTTTCAGTTCGCTCGCAGGGGTGGTACGTGGTGCAGCCAGTGTCTGTGGTTGCTGCGCAAGCAATGCGGCCGGCACGTTTAAAGGCTTGAGGTCGGCGAGGCGGGGGCGGTAGGCAAGGTCGATTTTGAGTTTCTTGTCAGGCACGGTGATTGCTCCTGCAGTGGGCGTGAGTTTTGTTACAGTTGACCATAGACGCGTTACAGGTCGACGTCAGGTCAGACACATGCGCTAAAGCTTTGGCC
>NZ_UWFA01000454.1 GCF_900601905.1 Pseudomonas viridiflava | reverse complement strand
GGTCAGCTATCTGGTGACAGCTGCCGGGACGGCCGGCATGGTGGGTGGTCAGGCGATCGATCTGGGACCGGTGGGTCTGAAGCTGGGTCAGGCTGCACTGGAATAGATGCACCGCCACAAGACTGGCGCGTTGATCGAAGCCAGTGTTCGACTGGGCGCACTGGCCAGCGGCCGCGCCGACCAGACACAACTTGATGCACTTCAGGTGTATGCCCGAGCCGTAGGTCTGGCTTTTCAGGTGCAGGACGACATTCTCGACGTGGAAAGTGACACTGCCACCC
>NZ_UWFA01000456.1 GCF_900601905.1 Pseudomonas viridiflava | reverse complement strand
GATGAGTATAGAATATCTATGCTCAATTCCTTGGAAGTTCACGGGGATCAGATTCGCTCCTACATAAAACTGGTTTCTCCTTGGTCGATACTCAAACAGCCTGGTGGGGCCGCCAGATATCAAAAGTGGCTTTGTTATCTCAGCGATAAACTTGAGGTTGAGCACGGTTACGGTGGCCTTTCAAGTATCTTGCCGTACGATATCACAGCTATTCGCCTACAGAGTATGAATTAGCGCAGCAGTATTCGGGACTAGACGTAGACACGACACCCTACGCA
>NZ_UWFA01000476.1 GCF_900601905.1 Pseudomonas viridiflava | reverse complement strand
AGTAGCGAGTGCCCGCCCAGCGCGGAGAAGTTGTCGTTCAGACCGACCTGTTCGACCTGCAATACCTGCTGCCACAGCGCTGCCAAACGCTGCACGAATTGCGTACGCGGCGCGACGTAACCCTGCTGCGACCGGCTGACATCCGGTTTGGGCAGTGCCCGGCGATCCAGCTTGCCGTTGGCGGTCAGCGGCATCACATCAATGAAGACAAACCAGGTCGGCACCATATAGTCCGGCACGTGAGCCTTGAGATGCGTCTTCAAGGCTTCGCGCAGAACGTCCGGGCCTTGATCAAGGTCGGCCAGCACAAGATACGCAACAAGCTGTTTGCCGGAAGGCCCGTCGATGTCGATCACATTGGCTT
>NZ_UWFA01000457.1 GCF_900601905.1 Pseudomonas viridiflava | reverse complement strand
CGACCAGTGCGACCACCAGCAACGTCACACAGTAGCGGTGCCAGCCGGTCGCGCCGGGTGAATGACAGGCTGCTACCAGCGTCAGCACACCGCAACTGACCATCGCCGCCCGTTGCGAGAGGCAGAGCAGACAAGGTTCAAGGCCGAAGGCGTGTTGCAGGTAAAGCACGGCGGCAATGATCAGCGCACAGGTCAGAAATGCCAGAAAGAACAACGAACGCGTGCGAGCCAGGTGCATGGCGAATCCGTAACAAAAGACGAGGCGTTAACGGTAGAGGAAAGGGCCCGGCGCTTTCAAGGCGACGTCGTACAGATACGTCGCCGCAAAATGTGGAAACAACA
>NZ_UWFA01000459.1 GCF_900601905.1 Pseudomonas viridiflava | reverse complement strand
CTCCAGGACCGGAGTGATCTTGCCGCTGCGGCCAATGTTGAAGTTGATCTTGCGCACTTCTGCCAGCGCCTGGGCAAAGGGGTATTTCCAGGCGGCGATCCAGTAGGGCGCTTTCGCCTGCCAGCGTTCGGAGGAAGGGCGCTCGCCCTGACGCATGATCACGCCGTCCGTGGCGAACGGCCTGGAGGTTCTGTACCAATGCTCGCGCCACTGCGCGGCCTGGGCATAACTCTCCAGCGCAAGCGTGTAGCGGGTGCTGTCGGCAAAACCCATGGCGTTCAAGCCTGCCAGACGTTCGCTCATGGTGGCCGGGCCATCAGGCCAGTCCCAGACGAATAGCCCGATGGTCTCTGCCCGCGCAGGGCTCAACGT
>NZ_UWFA01000463.1 GCF_900601905.1 Pseudomonas viridiflava | reverse complement strand
GCTTTTACGTGGGTGCAGAACTGGACTTCCAGATTGCTCCCAGGCTCAAGCGCGAAGCGGTACCCGCGGCCCGTCTGGGTCGCCAGGGCAATGTTTCTCTGGGCTGGCTCGGCTGGCTCAAACGTCCCGGTGTTGACGTAGAGCCCTCACGTTGCGCCCTATTCCAAATTCCTTTTGATGGGGTCTCCCTGTGAACCTGAAGTCCCTGTTTGCCAAGCTGAACGAAACCAGCCGTACTGCGACGGAAAGCGCCGCTGCACTGTGCCTGTCGGAGAATCATTACGACGTTGAGGTCGAGCACTTGCTGCTGCAATTGCTGGACAACAACGACAACGACCTGCCGGTGATCCTGCGTCACTACGACGTTGTGCCTGATCGCCTGCAAGCGCAGCTTGTGACTTCCCTGGGAACGTTCAAGAAAGGCAACACACGTACGCC
>NZ_UWFA01000464.1 GCF_900601905.1 Pseudomonas viridiflava | reverse complement strand
CCAGGCAAAGGCGATGGCGCAGGTGGCCGAGTCCGCCGAGTCTGTGCAAGTGCAAGGCAACGCCAGCCTGATGCGTCACGACTGGCCCGAGGATCAGTTTTATGGCCCCGGCGGGCTGGCCGATACTCGCACCTGGGACAACAATGCGTCGTTGGGCTTGAGCTACGCACTGGACCTGTGGGGACGTGAACGCAACGCCAGCGAGCAGGCCGTTGATCTGGCGCACATGAGTGCTGCCGAGCAGCGTCAGGCGCAGCTCGAATTGCAGGAAAACGTGGTCCGAGCCTACATCCGGCTGTCCCTCGACTACGCCCGACTGGATAT
>NZ_UWFA01000465.1 GCF_900601905.1 Pseudomonas viridiflava | reverse complement strand
ATATGGGACCTGTGCTTGTGCAGCTACCCAGCCAATCCGCGCTCGTGCGGGAGTGGCATGGGAATGCTGCGCAACGGATCGACGCATGCATTTTTCACAGCAGCGCTTCTTTAAAAGTCGTTGCGGCGCATTTGCGTCAGTACCTCAACCCGGACGACTACCTTGGTAATTCCAGCTTGCTGCGCTTTGCCGATCCGTTGGTACTGCATCACTGGCTTTCAAGCTATAGCCGCGAGCATCTGAGTCAGATACTGGGGCCTATCCAGCAGTTGTGGGTTCAACCTCCCCTGCGCGGCTGGCAGCATGGCAATGCTTCACCCCCTGCCGTTTTTTTTAACGAGCAGCCCAACACCACCTGGCACCCCCACTTCGCGCTGCTGGG
>NZ_UWFA01000466.1 GCF_900601905.1 Pseudomonas viridiflava | reverse complement strand
CCCAGCGAAAGGCGCGGGTAGTCCTGACACAGCACCGTTTTAAGAGCTCGGCGCGAGAGTTTCTGGTCAAGATTTTTGAGATCCTGACCATCGATCGCAAAAGCGGTACCGGCCAGTTCACAAGTACGCAGTGCCGCGCGGTGCTCGATCTGGTGAAGACCGATCAGAACACCCTTGACCTGTACAACACCCTCAAGCTGGGTCGCTACGTGCCCACCTTGGCGTCGAAAGTCTGCGCCACGACGTTGGAGAAATCGATATTCGATCGCCTCGGGCTCTCGCTACTAAAGCGCAAGTCCAACGGAAACAACCTTTTCGCTATCAACCCTGATGCGTGGTCGTTCGTTATGGGCTACGTAG
>NZ_UWFA01000467.1 GCF_900601905.1 Pseudomonas viridiflava | reverse complement strand
CTGTTGCGGTCATCTTCCTGCCGATGCTGTTCACGCGTGAAGATGAGACGCGCCAGGTTCAGGTCGAAGCGCCTTCGGCTCCTCACGCACCTGCCGTTTCACAGGTCAAGGTCGATCCTGTGCCGGTTCCGGAGCCTCAGGTCCTGCCTCAGGAGCCCGTGCCGGGCGACGCTGACATGGGTAGCAACAATCAGCCACCCGCCAAGCCGATTGCACCGGCCCCGGCTGCACCGGCAACGGCTCCTGCATCAAAGCCTACGGCCAAGCCGACACCAGCGCCTGCGCCTGCGGCAACTGCGCCGGCACCGGCTCCTGCCAAGCCAGCCGCACCTG
>NZ_UWFA01000468.1 GCF_900601905.1 Pseudomonas viridiflava | reverse complement strand
CCTTGATGATGTCCTGAACGTAGGCATCCACCCCGACGAACGTGAACCCGCTGGCCATGACGCCGAGGATCAGTGCGCCGATCACCGTACCGGTGATGCGCCCCACCCCGCCCGCCACGCTGGAAGGGTCGCTGTCTGCTGCCGACATGGCCTGCTACATGGCCAAGGAGAAGGGCCGCAACCGGGTTCAGGTCTACAGCGTCGACGATCTGACCCTGTCGATGCGTTTCGGCGAGATGGCCTGGATACAGCGCTTGCACATGGCAATGATGAAAATCGTTTCTGCCTTTATGCGCAGGAAATCGCTTCGATCAAGGATCAGGGC
>NZ_UWFA01000472.1 GCF_900601905.1 Pseudomonas viridiflava | reverse complement strand
GGGTAACAGTGGCCTGCAAGGCACGGCTGGCGGTAATGCTGCCGCTGTTGCTCAGCCCGTTGGCCGACAACGTGACATCGCCCGAACCGTTGCGGCTGTTATCGGCGTTGACGCCTGCTTCGATCACCGCCGAGTTGTTGAGCTGACCGCCTGCGGACAGTGTCAGCGCATCGCGTGCGGCGACGTTCTGACGGGTCACGAGATCACCCGCCGTGGTCACGGCCAGCGACGCGCCCGCATAGACCGGCCCGTTGACTTCGGCACTGTTGGCCTTGACCGTAACGGCAGCACTTGCAGCGGTCTGCATTACGTT
>NZ_UWFA01000473.1 GCF_900601905.1 Pseudomonas viridiflava | reverse complement strand
GCTTGGGGCTGTTCCTTCAGGATCGCTAAAGCGCGGTGAATTGTTTCTAACCATACGATACAGATTCAACCCATCCACCGCCCCCGCCGGGTCCGGATTGATCCAGCGCTGTAACCACGGCGCGTAATACCGCAAACCGTAATAATAAAGCCCTGTCGCATCGCGTTCCTTGCCCGAGTAACGCACGGTCTTGTAACTCGCCTCAATCGCATTGCGCCCCGCCCACCATGACGTGCCGCCGAACGGGTAATAACGTTCCTGGCTGATACGCTGCGCCTGTCCATC
>NZ_UWFA01000475.1 GCF_900601905.1 Pseudomonas viridiflava | reverse complement strand
ACTTGCGCTTCGATCAACTTCACGCTGCTCGTTAGCGGGAGGCGAATTCTACAGCGTTACAACCTGCTGTCAACCACCTTTTTTCACCGCTTCCGATCAACCTCATCGAAACCTCTTCTTCGCCAACTTCATCGTCCAACTCATTGATTATCAAGGAGTTTTTCGTTCTGTCTGCGCCAGAAGAGGTGCAAATTATAGAGAGATCCCTGAGGCCGTCAACCCCTTATTTCAGTTTTTGAAACAACTTTGTTCTTCTTTCCAATGAGACGCGGGATTCGTCCAGCAATCACTGGGATTCTGAGGCTAAGCAGCACTACGCCTATGACGGCATATAACGACCACTCTTTGAGATCAGCCCGGACAATCCAGAACATATGCAGCAGACCAAGCGCCAGAATCACATAGATAAGCCGATGAAGCTTTTTCCAGCGGGTTCCCAAACGTCGCTGGCTGTAGCGATTTGAGGTGACTGCCAGAGCCAGCAGACAAAGGAACGCCAGCGCGCCGACAATTATGTAGGGACGTTTGACCAGTTCAACGCCCAACTGGGACCAATCCAGGCCAAGCACGAAAACCGCATACCCAGTCATGTGCATGAACACATAGGCGAAGCACCACAACCCCATCTGACGCCTGACCACAATCCAGCCCGGCCAGCCCGTCAAACGCTGCAATGGGGTCATCGCCAATGTGATCAACAAAAGAATCAGGGTGCCCAGCCCCAACCTGTCGACCAGAACTTTTCCAGGATCAGGCCCCAAGGCAAAGATCCAGGCCTGATACAACCACAGCGCGGGCGCTACGCAAGCCGCAAGGAACACGGCCAGGCGCCATAATGGATAACGCATCAATAGTCCTTCCGCAGATCCATGCCTGTATATAAGGAAGCAACCTCCTCCCCATAGCCATTGAACATCTCGGTTTGCCGCACGTTGGGGCTGAAAAGTCCGCTTGGCAATCTGCGCTCCCGCGCCTGAGTCCAGCGCGGGTGATCCACAGTCGGGTTCACGTTGGCGTAGAAACCGTATTCGTTGGCAGCAATGCTTTGCCAAGTGGTCTTGGGCTGCTCACTGACCAAGCTGATCCGCACGATGGACTTCACACTTTTGAAGCCATACTTCCACGGCACGATGAGACGCAACGGCGCGCCATTCTGATTGGGCAGCTCGCGGCCGTACATGCCCACTGCCAGGATGGCCAGCGGATTCATCGCCTCGTCCAGCCGCAGGCCCTCTACATAAGGCCAGTCGATAAGGGCGAAGCCAGAGCGCTGCCCCGGCATGCTTTTAGGGTCCTGCAACGTTTCAAAGCGAATGTATTTGGCTTTGGATGTCGGCTCGACCTGCTTGAGCAGCTCGGATATAGGGAAACCGATCCACGGGATCACCATCGACCAGGCCTCGACACAGCGCAGTCGATAAATACGCTCCTCCAACTGATACGGCCTCATGAAGTCTTCGAGGGCATAGCGACCTGGCTTGCCCACCTCGCCGTCAATGACCACACTCCACGGCTCGGTTTTCAGCGAACCCGCGTTTTGCGCCGGGTCGCCCTTGTCGGTGCCGAACTCATAGAAGTTGTTGTAGTGAGTCGCGTCTTTATAAGGCGTGATTGCTTCCCCTTTGACATTCACCGCCTGCCATTTCGTGCCGGGCAGTTTTTCAGTAAACCAGGAAGGCGTCTTGCCAGCTTCAACATCGGGATAAAGGGAAGGATCTGCGGCACTCGCCCAGCTGGGCATTGCGCTGACCGCCAGGCCGGCGAGAGAGCTACCCAACAGCGCACGGCGAGAAAGATAGAAGGACTCGGGGGTAACGTCCGATTCTTTGCAATCGGACGCTGAGGGAATTTTGATTAGCATGATGACTCCACGGCCTAGGGAACTGATGCACCAATAGACTGTGGAGTATGGGGGAAATTACATCACTCGGCGGATTTGCGGCGACGCAGGCGTAACAAATATTGAATAGGGCCGGATGCTGCATAACCGAGGAAAATCAGCAGCAGGATGCGCGGCGGGTCGCTGAATACGACAGCAAAAACCAACACCACCGCAAGAATCGCGACAAACGGCACCCGCCCCTTGAGGTCCAGCTCCTTGAAGCTGTTGTACTTGATATTACTGACCATCAGCATGCCAGCAGCAGCAACCAACAAGGCCACTAAAAACGACAGCTTTGAGCCCTGGATACCGTAATCGCTGAACGCCCAGACCGTACCCGCCACGACACCCGCTGCAGCAGGGCTGGCCAGCCCGATGAAGTAGCGTTTGTCGGCCTTACCAACCATCGTATTGAAGCGCGCCAGTCGCAGCGCCGCGCCCGCTACATAAATAAAGGCAACCATCCAGCCGACTTTACCCATATCGCCCAGCGCCCATCCGAAAGCCAGCAGTGCCGGCGCGACACCGAAGGCAACCATGTCGGACAGCGAATCGTATTCTGCCCCGAATGCACTCTGGGTATTGGTCATGCGTGCGACGCGTCCATCCAGGCCGTCGAGCACCATCGCCACGAAGATAGCGATCGCGGCGAACGCAAAATACTTGCTCGCCCCTGCCGCATCTCCTGCAGCCAGGGCGCTTTGCGCACTCATGGAACTGATAATGGAATAGAAACCCGCGAACAGGTTCGCAGTGGTGAACAGGTTTGGCAGCAGATAGATGCCGCGATGCCGGACCTTGCGCCCTTCGGCGTCATGGCCTTCTTCAATATGCTCATCGATCGGTAGCAGGCTTTCGGCGTCAGAGGCCTTGCGTGGCTCTTCAGGACGTTCGCTCATGGACTTTACCTTGCAACGGTGTGGAAAATTTCGACAGATGCCTGCGACGAGGGTTCGTCTGCAAACGATGCAGCTTTATACCAGACCTTGCCCCATAACGAAAAAACGCGACCCATTGGTCGCGTTTTTCGTAGCGTGGAACAGCGTCGCGAGAACTTAGTTCTTGGCTTTATCGACGATCTTGTTGGCACCGATCCAAGGCATCATGGAGCGCAGTTGCTCGCCGATGATCTCAATACCGTGGGCGGCGTTGTTACGGCGCTTGGCGGTCATCGACGGGTAGCCAGTGGCGCCTTCGCTGATGAACATCTTCGCGTATTCGCCGTCCTGGATGCGCTTGAGAGCATTGCGCATGGCTTGACGGGATTCAGCGTTGATGACCTCAGGACCGGTTACGTACTCGCCGTACTCGGCGTTGTTGGAGATCGAGTAGTTCATGTTGGCGATACCGCCTTCGTACATGAGGTCAACGATCAGCTTCAATTCGTGCAGGCACTCGAAGTAAGCCATTTCCGGAGCGTAGCCAGCTTCAACCAGCGTTTCGAAGCCTGCCTTGACCAATTCAACGGTACCACCACACAGAACGGCTTGCTCGCCGAACAGGTCGGTTTCAGTTTCGTCCTTGAAGGTGGTTTCGATGATGCCGGTACGACCGCCGCCCACGCCCGAAGCGTAAGACAGTGCAACGTTTTTAGCGTTGCCGGTGGCGTCCTGATAGATAGCGATCAGGTCAGGAATACCGCCGCCCTTGACGAATTCGGTACGTACGGTGTGACCCGGCGCTTTAGGCGCGATCATGATCACGTCCAGGTCAGCGCGAGGCACGACCTGGTTGTAGTGAATCGCGAAACCGTGGGAGAAAGCCAGGGTAGCGCCCTGCTTGATGTTCGGCTCGATTTCGTTCTTGTACAGCTGGGACTGGAACTCGTCCGGAGTCAGGATCATGACCAGATCAGCGGCAGCAACAGCGGAAGCAACGTCAGTCACTTTCAGGCCGTGAGCTTCAGCTTTGGCGACAGTAGCCGAACCTTTACGCAGGCCAACAGTGACATCTACGCCGGAGTCTTTCAGGTTGCACGCTTGAGCGTGGCCTTGGGAACCGTAACCGATGATGGCAACTTTTTTGCCCTGGATGATCGAAAGGTCGCAGTCTTTGTCGTAATAAACTTTCATGAAATTCCCCTGTTATCACGGCCGTCAGGCCATTTTGCTAAATAAGATTAAATGCTCAGCACTTTGTCGCCACGGGCAATGCCCGTCACGCCGCTGCGTACTGTTTCCAGGATAGCGGCAGTGCCGATGGCCTGAATGAAGCTGTCCAGCTTGTCGCTCGTACCGGTCAGCTGCACGGTATAAACGCTCGCTGAGACGTCAACGATTTGCCCGCGGAAGATATCCGTGGTGCGTTTGATCTCGGCGCGCTGAGCACCGGTGGCCTTGACCTTGATCAGCATCAGTTCACGCTCGATGTGAGCACTCTCCGACAGATCGACGAGCTTGACCACTTCGACCAGCTTGTTGAGGTTCTTGGTGATCTGCTCGATCACTTCATCCTGGCCAACCGTGGTCAGTGTCAGACGCGACAGGGTCGGGTCTTCCGTAGGTGCCACGGTCAGGCTTTCGATGTTGTAGTTGCGCTGCGAAAACAGACCCACGACGCGGGACAACGCACCCGGTTCGTTTTCCAGCAAAAGCGAAATGATGTGCCGCATGATTAAGTCCGCTCCGTCTTGCTCAGCCACATATCGCGCATGGAGCCGTCTTTGATCTGCATCGGATAAACGTGCTCGGTGACGTCGACCTGGATATCGATGAACACCAGACGATCAGTCATGGCGAAGGCTTCTTCCATCTTCGGCTTGAGATCTTTCAGATCGGTGATTTTCATACCGACGTGCCCATAAGCCTCGACCAGCTTCACGAAGTCCGGCAGCGACTCCATATAAGAGTGCGAGTGACGACCGCTGTAGCTCATGTCCTGCCATTGACGGACCATGCCGAGCACGCCGTTGTTGAGCAGAATGATCTTCACCGGCAGGCCGTACTGCAGACAGGTGGACAGCTCCTGAATGTTCATCTGGATGCTGCCTTCGCCGGTCACGCATGCAACATGCGCCTCCGGGAAGCTGAGCTTGACGCCCATGGCCGCCGGAAAACCGAAGCCCATGGTGCCCAGGCCGCCGGAGTTGATCCAGCGATTGGGCTTGTTGAAGCGGTAATACTGCGCGGCAAACATCTGATGCTGACCGACGTCGGAGGTCACGAAAGCATCACCGTTGGTGACTTCGCAAAGGGTTTCGATGACTTTCTGCGGTTTGATGACACTGCCGTCGCCCGGGTTGTACGGGAACAGGTCGCGATCACCGCGCCACTCGTCAATCTGCTTCCACCAGGACGCCACGGCTGCCTTGTCCGGCAGCTCGCCGATGTCCTTGAGCGTCGCGACCATCTCGGTCAATACACTTTCAACCGGACCAACGATAGGCACATCAGCCTTGATGGTCTTGGAAATGGACGCCGGATCGATGTCGATGTGGATGATCTTGGCATTCGGGCAGAACTTGGCCGCGCCATTGATCACTCGGTCATCGAAACGCGCGCCGACTGCCAGAATCACATCGGCGTGGTGCATGGCGAGGTTGGCGGTGTAGCTGCCGTGCATGCCCAGCATGCCGACGAACTGACGGTCCATGCCCGGATAACTGCCCAGCCCCATCAGGGTATTGGTCACCGGTGTGTTGAGCTTCTGGGCCAGTTCGGTCAGCGGCTCGGAGCCGTTGCCCATCACCACGCCGCCACCGGCATAGATGATCGGGCGCTTGGCTGCGAGCAGCATTTCCACCGCCTTGCGGATCTGACCCGAATGGCCACGAACCGCCGGGCTGTAGGAACGCAGCTTGGCTTTCTTGGGGAACACGTACTCGAACTTTTCAGCCGGGTTGGTCATGTCCTTCGGAATGTCGACAACCACCGGGCCCGGACGACCGGATTGAGCCAGATAGAAAGCTTTTTTCAGAACCTCGGGAATTTCTGACGGATGCTTGATCATGAAGCTGTGCTTCACGATAGGCCGCGAAATACCGATCATGTCGGTTTCCTGGAACGCATCGGTGCCCACCAGAGTACTGGCTACCTGCCCCGACAGAACCACCATCGGGATCGAGTCCATATAAGCAGTCGCGATCCCGGTAATGGCGTTCGTCGCGCCAGGGCCCGAAGTCACCAGCACCACACCCGCCTTGCCGGTGGCACGCGCATAACCGTCAGCCATGTGCGTGGCCGCCTGTTCGTGGCGAACAAGAATGTGGTTTACGGCAGGTTCTTTGAACAGGGCGTCGTAAATATGCAGGAGGGCGCCGCCAGGGTACCCATAGATATGCTTAACGCCTTCGTCACGCAAAAAGCGGACGACCATTTCAGCGCCGGATAAGAGCTCCACGTTGTTCACCTCTAAAACGCCAGAATACCGTCCACACACGAGGACGGGTCTTAATAGGTTTTACTGCCAAGCAGAGCATGAGCGACGGTGGTCGCCGACTACGTCAGCACTGACTGAGCAAGTATTGGGATGACCCTGAGTGTTGCGGGGCATTCCCACCCAGCGCGAGGTAACGCGTTGCGGGTGTTACAGGTCGGCGCGGGTGTGCGCCTCATGATCTACCGAGATGGCCTGCTTCTGGCAGTCCTTCCACGGCGAACTTTGGATTGTTGTGATTCGCCTGCCCCAAGTCAAGTCATCCGTGAGCTTTCTTCTCGCAAAGGCCACTTGAACGCACTGAATAAGGTCGCCGTTGCGGGCTTATGGTAATTTGCACCACGAATTCAATTTCAAGGAAGCAGCATGCATCGCATGATCGCCGCAGCCCTCTTAACGCTGGCTTTTAGCGCGACCAGCCAGGCGGCGCCTATCTATAAATGGGTAGATGCGCAGGGCGTCACGCATTTTGACGCTCAGCCGCCCGCGGGCCAGCAAACCCAGCAGATCGATCTCAAGACGCCCTCCAGTGGCTCTGCATCGGGCAGCAGCCCTGTGCAGCCCAAGCCCGCTGGGCAGACTGAGCAGCGCGCTATCGATATCGAAGTCAAAAAGAAAATCGCCCAGGAAGAGGCGCAACGCAGCGAGGGCTGCAAAACCTTGCGCACCAATCTTTCTCAGTTGCAGAACAACCCCCGAGTGCGCGAGCAGGTCGAGGGTGGGTTGAGGCGCTTGAACGAAGATGAACGCAAGGCACGGGTTGCCGAGACCGAGGTCGCAATCCAGAACAACTGCACGGACCCGCTCTAACACGTGGCGGCGATCAACTGATCGAATTGAGCAAGCAGTTGCTGCAGCAGGTGCGTCTCGCGCTGGCGGGTGGCGTAAACCATTTCCGCCATCTGGAGGATGCCCGAAGCATTGGGCAAAGGCTGGTCATTTTCCAGAATCAGCTTCATGCGAGGCAGGAATATCCACTGCAGCCACTGCTCGAATTCCAGCGTATCGACACAGAACGGTTCACCGCTGGACAGCGCCTGGGCGCTGGGCGGTGTAGCACTCCACCAGCCCAGTGCCCGCAACTCACGCTCGATCAGTAGCAAATGCTCCGCCACCTCAGGAAAGCGCTTGTCCATCAAGCACCCACCCTGGCTTTCTGACGGGCCTGAGCCGCGCCAGCAGCGTTACCCTGCTTCTCGCGTGCCTGCGCGATGATGTCCCACAGGCTGGCCTGAAGACTCGGACGGCCATTGGCATAAGTCAGACCACGCTGTGCCAGCTGTTCAGCCTGAGCGGGGTCGCCTTGCGCCAGTCGTACCTGAGCCAGACGGTAGATGACCTGAGGCTCGCGAGGTGCAACGCGCTGCGCACGCTCCAGGCTCGACGACGCGCCATTCAGATCACCACCATTCTGCTGTTGCTGCGCGGTGGTCAACAAGGCAAGCACCGGACCATCCAGTTGCTCGTCGGCCGATAGTCCGCCCGAGGACGGAATTCCGCTAGGAGCCTGAGTGGCGGGCATTTCGTAGGTGTTATTGGTCACTGGCGCGCTGGCCGGCGAGGTGTCGATCGGTGTGTTTACGCTGAATGGTGCCTGCGCGGCAGGGGCCGCATAAGTACCGGATGCAGCAGAATTGGCCGCGCCAGGCACCATAACGACGACGCCCGAGTCCTGGGGCATTGCCTGCGCCTGGGCTGGAGCCTGCGCAACGGCAGGGTTGGTGCGCGCCGTACCTGTGCGAGCAACCCTTTCGCTATTGGAAACCCTGGAGCCGGAATCCACCACGGGAATCGAGCCGCGCTCCACGCTGGCGCAACCGTTGAGCAATGTCAGCGCCGCTAAAGCCGGTAGTAACCATTTGTTCACTTGATACCCCCTAGTTCAACCAACCCTTGACCCAATCCATCACTTCCTGGGCCGGGGCCGCAGGCCCACCACAGGAAGCACCGGGCGCCGGTTCACTGCCGCGAATATACGGCATCTGTACTGCATTCGGGCAGCTCGGATCAGTGCCTTGCCCAGTGGCAGCATTGACCCAGACCTGCACGACATTACCTGGAAGCGCCATATCCAACGGCAGCGGATCGGCTTTCTTCATGAAACTGGTCCACACCTGCAAGGCACCCGTGGCGCCGGTAAACGGCGTTTTGCCGTTATCGTCACGGCCCAGCCACACCACCGCCAGCAGATCCTGACTGAAACCCGCGAACCAGCTGTCGCGCGAGTCGTTAGTTGTACCGGATTTGCCCGCCAGGTTCAGCGAACTCGGCAACACGTTGTACACCGACCGCCCGGTACCTTCGCGCATCACGCGCTGCATGGCGTTCTGCAACAGGTAGATCGAGCCCGGATCAAAGCGCTGTTGAATCTGGAACGGATAGCGTTTGAGCGGCTCGCCTTCTGCCGTCAGTACGCTACGAATCCCGCGCATCGGCGTATTGAAACCGCCATTGGCGATGGTCTGATACATGTTCGCGACCTGCATCGGACTCAGAGCTCCGGCGCCCAGCAACATCGACGGATACTCAGGCCAGTCGGTTTGCACGCCCAGTTTGCCGATGGTTTTGAATACATTCGGCACGCCGAGTTCCAGGCCGAGCTTGGCGCTCGACAAGTTGTAGGAATGCGCCAGGCCCTGGTAGAGGAAGATATTGCCATGGGCCTTGTGGTCGAAATTCTGCGGCTTCCAGACCTGGCCATCTGCGCCTTTGACCTGGAACGGCTCGTCCGCCACCCAACTGGTCAGGGTGTACTTGCTCGGCTGCTCAAGAGCGGTGAGGTAAATAGCCGGCTTGACCAGCGAGCCGATCGGCCTCACGGCATCGATAGCCCGGTTGAAACCTGCATAACCGGCCTTGCGACTGCCGATCAACGCCTGCACTTCACCCGTCTCGGGGTTGGTCACGACCATGGCGGCTTCAACGTCGTCGACACCTTTACGCCCGGCAAGCCGCTTGAAGGCCTCGCTCATGGCCGATTCTGACTTCATCTGCAGGATCGGGTCGAAGCTGGTGAAGATCCGCAGGCCTTCTTCAGTCAAGTCTTCGTCGCGATAGTCTTCGCGTAGCTGGCGCTTGACCAGATCAAGGAAACCGGGAAAGGAGCTGTCCGCCAGGCTGCCGGTCTTGGTCACGCCCAACGGCATCTGTTTGGCGGCAGCGACCACCTCGGCAGTGGCGACACCCTGCTGCTCAAGCAGGTCGAGCACAAGATTGCGACGTTCCAGCGCGCGCTCGGGGTTGCGGCGCGGGTTGTAATAGGAAGGCCCTTTGACCAGCCCCACCAGCAACGCCACCTGATGCAGCTTCAACTCGGACAATGGCTGACTGAAGAAGTACTGGCTGGCAAGGCCGAAGCCATGCACCGCGCGCTGCCCGTCTTGACCGACGAACACTTCGTTGAGGTAGGCCTCGAGGATTTCCTGCTTGCTGTAATGCACTTCAAGCAAGACCGCCATCATGGCTTCTGTCAGCTTGCGAGTCAGACTGCGCTCGTTGGTCAGGTAAAAGTTCTTCACCAACTGCTGGGTCAGCGTACTGCCGCCCTGGCGCATCTGCCCCGCCGAAGCGTTGACCCAGAAAGCACGAGCGATGGATTTGGGCGATACACCGAAGTGGTGATAGAAGTCCCGATCTTCGACAGTGACCAGGGTTTCAAGCAGATAGGGCGGTGCCTGATCAAGCTTGATCAGGATTCGATCTTCGAGATTTTTCGGGTACAGCCCACCGATCATCAGGGGCTCCAGACGAGCCACTGCCAGCTTGGCGCCATTGCCCGAAGCCAGGTCGGCAACATAGTCGCCGGAGAACCGCACGCGGATCTGCTGTGCCGGGTCGCTGCCTTCGTAAAACTGAAAACCACGGGTGTTAAGGTCTACCGTGTTGCCACTGACAGCAGCAGCACCGGGACCATTGGCCACGCTCTCGCGCCGGTAGCCCAGCGCGTCAAGCTCGATAAGAAAGTCGTCCTTGCTCAGTTTTTGCCCGACGAAAAGCTCGAGCGGGCGCGCATACACCTTGGCGGGGATGGTCCAGCGCTTGCCGGAAAACTTCTCCTGGACAACGGCATCCAGGTAGATGGCGAAGCCTGCCAGCACCACAACGCCGACGATACTGAGCTTCAACGCCCAGCCTAGCCAGGTACGAAGGCGGCTGGGGGCAGGTTTTTTTGCTTTGCGGGGAGTACGAGTTCGAGTCATGGCGGCGGATTATACGCACTTTGCAAGGGATCGACAGACGCCCATGCCGGTGGTTTGCAGCCTTGCGTTGAGCGGCCATAATGGCCGCCTGAAAGCATTCACCGAATCATCACTTTGAAGGATCGTCCGTGAGCCAGTCACTGATTGCAGCCCTGCAGAACCCGGCCCTGTTCCCCCATGCAGTCGAGGACTTCCAGGTCATCGAAACGCACATTTCGTGGGTCCTGCTCACTGGCCCTTTCGTTTACAAGATCAAGAAACCGATGAATTTCGGTTTTTTAGACTTTACAACCCTGGCAGCACGCGAGCATTTCTGTAACGAAGAGTTGCGCCTGAACCAGCGCCTCACCGAAGACCTTTACCTGGAAGTGCTGCCGATTACCGGCACCGCAGAAAACCCGCAGCTGGCTGGCGATGGCGAAGTCATCGAGTACGCCTTGAAAATGCGTCAGTTCCCGCAAACCGGTTTGCTCAGCACCTTGCAGGCAAACGGCGAGTTGACGCCCACGCACATCGACCAGATCGCTACGCAGATCGGCGAATTTCACATCAGCGCTCCCCGTGTAACGAGTGAGAGTGAACTGGGCTCGCCCGACAGCGTGATGGCGCCAGTCCTGCAGAACTTCGAACAGATTCGCGCGATGATCAGCGAAAAGGCCGACCTGCTTCAGCTCGATGCCTTGCAAGCCTGGGCCGAGTCGAGCTTCGAACGCCTCAAGCCACTGCTGGCACAGCGCAAAGCAGACGGGTTTGTGCGCGAGTGTCATGGCGACATTCACTTGGGCAATATCACGCTGATCGACAACAAGGTGGTGATCTTCGACTGCATCGAATTCAACGAGCCGTTCCGCAAGACCGACGTCTATGCCGATATCGGCTTTCTGGCCATGGATCTTGAAGACCGCGGTCTCAAGTCCCTGTCACGTCGACTGATCAGTAACTACCTTGAGCTGACCGGCGACTACCAGGGCCTTGAGTTGTTGAATTTCTACAAGGCCTACCGGGCGGTAGTGCGCGCCAAGGTCGCGCTGTTCGGCCTGTCTCCTGACGCAGATCTCGTGCAGCGCGGCGCCGTGATGCGCCAGTACCGCAATTACGCGAACCTGGCGGAAAGCTACAGCGCCATTCCGTCGCGCTTCCTTGTCATCACCCACGGCGTCTCCGCAGTCGGCAAGAGCCATGTGGCCATGCGTCTGGTGGAGTCATTGGGCGCGGTGCGTCTGCGCTCGGACGTGGAACGCAAACGCCTGTTTGCCGACAAGAGCCCTGAATCGGGCCTGTATGACGCAGACGTCAGCGTTGCCACCTACCAGCGCGTGCATGAACTGGCGGCCGTCGTCTTGCGCGCCGGGTTCCCCGTCATCATTGACGCCACCTACCTCAGGCAGCAGCAGCGCGCTGCCGCAGCAGCTGTCGCCGAAGAGACAGGCGTGCCGTTCCTGATCCTCGATTGCGAAGCGCCACAGGCAGTGATCGCTGGCTGGCTGGAACAGCGTCAGGCGCAGAACAACGACCCTTCCGACGCCACACTGGCGGTGGTCGAAGCCCAGCAAGCGAGCCGGGAACCGCTGACTGCGCAAGAAACACTGCAAAGCAAGCGCGTCGAAACCAATAAAAGCAGTGATCTGGACAGCCTGGTGGAAAACCTGCGCCAGCGTCTGCCAGGCGTCTAAACCCTTGTTTGAGCCGTTTGGCAGTTAACGCTTCACGGCTCAAAAATAGTGGCGATATAATGGCGTCATAATTCTAACGGAACGGATGAAGCGAGGCGTTATGAGTCAGCCCAAAGTACTTGATTCCCCCCTTTATACGATGCTGCGCAACGACGACGTTGACGGGTTCAATCTGGAGAAACCCAAGTCAGGCACCATCGACTTCGTGGGTGGCGACTTCCGCGGACTCGACCTGCGCAACCTCGATACCACTGGCATCGACTTTACCGATGCCTACTTCCGCTCCGCCGACTTGCGCGGGCTGGATCTTCGCAATACGCCAATGGAAGGCGCGAGCATCGCGCATGCGCAGATCTCAGGGGCGTTTTTCCCACGCGAGCTGGCTGCAGACGAAATTCTGATGTCGGTAAACTTCGGCACTCGGCTGCGTTACAAAACCCACTGATTGCGTCCCATAAGCCCACATGCGCAATGCATGTGGGGCCATGCTTTAACGCCACGCTGCTAACCTCCCCCGCCAGCCCACCCTTTTGAACCCTCATTCCCACGCAGTTGTGCAGCGTACGAAGTTGGATCCAAATTCCGACCACCTGCAGTGCCCCGCCCACACGCGAAGCTACACTCACAGCAAACTTGCCGGTTTTTACACATGCACTAAGGAAGTCAGAGGTCAGCATCGCAAGGAGGCATGATGAACGATGATCTGCAACACCTGAAAAACGTTGGCAAGACGTCAGCTCAGTGGCTACACGCCGTTGGTATTCACAGCTCTTCTGATTTACGGAAAATGGGTGCTGTTGATGCCTACGAGGCCGTACGAAAGCGAGGGTTTCGTGCCACCAAGGTGCTTTTATATGCCATTGAGGCGGCCTTGATGGACATTCACTGGAATGATTTGCCCACCGACCGCAAAGACGCCTTGAACCGGCAATTGCAAAATATCGCTATGCGGCGCAAGGGCTTGGCACGCCCATGAAAAGCAAAGCGGACGTGATAGACGAAATAAGTCGTTGACTTGCAAATGAGAATCGATATGATTATCACAACCGGTCGCGAGACTGGCCGATAGCTGAAAGACCTTGGTTCGGACTTTCAGATTATCTCCTCATCAGGCTAATCACGGTTTTTGACCCGGCTCTTTGCCGGGTCTTTTTTTGCCCGCAGTTCGTCTTGTGCCATTGCTATTCCCGTAAGGCCCGGGTGCCAGAACGCCTAGCTGGGACAGCAGATCGTCGAGCAGGCTTGAACCGGCCAGCCGAACCCGCTGCGCATTGACCCAGTTCGGACCGAAACGCGCTTGAGCCATTTCCAGAAAGACCTGCGCGTCGGCAAAGGTTCGAATACCGCCGCAGAATTTGAGCCCCACCTGCCCGCCTACATCGGCAATGGTTTCCAACATGATCCGCGCCGCTTGCGGGGTCGCGTTACCCACCAGTTTGCCGGTGCTGGTCTTGATGAAGTCAGCCCCGGAGCTGATCGCGTCCCGACAGGCATCGCGAATGATCTGCGGATCACGCAAGTCGGCGGTTTCCAGCGTCACCGTCAGCAAGACCCGTGGTCCGCAGGCCGAGCGACAGGCCGCCATCATGTCCAGTCCGGTGCGCCGATCGCCCGACAGCAAGGTCCGAAACGGGTAGACCATGTCGATTTCATCCGCCCCGGCCATCACCGCTGCACGCGCTTCAGAAGCCGCACTCTCTATATTGGCCAAGCCATAAGGAAAGTTGACGACCGCTATGACGTGGATATCGGGCGCCTGCTGCCGATCCAGCGTGGTGCGGGCCAGCAAGGTAAAGCGCGGGTAGACGCAAACCGCCGCAACCCCGCCGACTGGCGTCATTGCGCGCTGGCAGATGCCCACGATCCGCTCTTCATCGTCATCGGTATTGAGCGCCATCAGATCCAGCAGGCCAATCGCCTCCTGCGTACGCTGCTCTTCATCAGGTTTTTTTGCGCCACTCATGTCCATCCTCGAAACTTCAAAAAGCGAAGAGCTAGACAATATAGGAGCGCAAGCCGAGAAATCCGCTAGAACGCAGAAAGCGAAGAGGCCTACAGAATAAGCAGAGTTTTCTGAAGGCCCCGGCGTCGCAATACCAGGACAAGGGCCATGTTGCCGGGCCTACTTCTGCGAGCAGTAATCCCGCTCGGGCAGCGCGGCGGTGTACCAGACGTAATCGGCACTGCCGGGCTCTACGCGGGTGCCCACCTGAGCCAGCAACAGGACCACCGGACTTTCATCAGCACCCAGGTCGGCCATGTGCAGGGGAATACCGACATCTTTGCGCACATGATAAGAGCCTGCAAAGAGCACGGCGGGGGTGGGAGCCGCAATCAGGCTCTGGGCCATGCGTCGATCCCGCTGCTGCTGGATCGCCAGCATCGCGGGGAACTGATCTTCCGGCAGTAATCCACAATGGGACGCACGGATCTGGTGCAACAATCGCTCACGTACGCCTTGTGCTCCGCTGGCCCCGGCAGCGGGGGCCGGAGGGCTTCGGTAAATGGCCTGCACCTCATTGCCGGTCAAATTGGCGGCAAGCAGTGGATACGGCTGCGCCATTGCGTAGCGGATGATCGGGCCGTACAGCGACCAGTTCCAGCCCTGCTGCCAGCCGATCGCCGAAGGCAAATCAGCCGGCAGGACGGACCCGGCGGTGATATCGGCGCGGACCTTATCGATGGCCGCCTGCTGATCAGGCTTGATCATCTCCAGCAGCAGACTGCCCTGGGGTCTGCGGTCTGCGAGCACCTGCAAAATCCAGAGCTGCAATGCGTGATGGTCAGGATTGTCGTGTTGCTCGCCGACCAGAACCCGCGATGCACGTGCGAGCCGTTCCGCCAACTGCTGTGCGGTCAGCTCCTGCCCGCTCTTGATGTCATGAATCATGCCTAAATCCAAGTGTTCTCGCCCATCCGGGCTCTGCCAGGCGGGTATATTCGGCAACGGAGGTGGCGCTTGGCAAGCGCCGAGCGTCAACATTGCCAGCATCAGAAATAACTGACAGACGTGTCCTGCTTTTCCCATGATTTTCTAGCCGTTTTCGTCAAACCCTGTTCGACTGTATCCCGTACAAGCAGCTTTAGCCGCGAAAGCCGCAAAGATGCCGGTGTCTGCGCTGAATCTTCGTTGCCAGTAATATCGCTCGCGGCTGAAGCCGCTCCTGCGGATCACGGATCACCGTAGCGGCGTTGTTAAACCACCCTTATGCCCAGAGGTCTTATTGAAACTGCTCTGTAGCAGCGCATCCCTGCCAAACGCGCACAGCCGAGGTTTTCAGGTGGACGGCGTGGGCCTGCTGGCGGTGCGCCGCAATGGTCAGGTGTTCGTCTATCGCAACCGCTGCCCGCATCGGGGCGTCGCCCTTGAGTGGCAGCCCGACCAGTTTCTGGACAGCAGCGCCAGCCTGATCCAATGCGCCACCCATGGCGCCTTGTTTCTGATCGAAAGCGGCGAGTGCATCGCTGGCCCCTGCGAAGGCCAGTCACTGAGCCGTATCGCCTGCAGCGAAGATCAGGACGGGATCTGGATCGCCACCCCCGAAGCCGATTGAACCGGCTGCAGCGCCCATTGAACCTGGAGAGGTCGATCAATGAAGATGTCTTCAGGCGTCAGTTGCACTCCATACGCCAGCACTTCGACACCCGCCGCAACCGCCTCGCGCAAGGCATCGGCATAACCCGGATCGATTTCCTCAGCAGGCCTGACCGCGTCAATGCCGGTCAGGTTGACGCAATACAGCAGCACCGCACGCACACCCTCGCGCGCAAGATTTGCCAGTTCACGTAAATGGCGCGCGCCGCGCTGCGTCACTGCATCCGGGAAGGCCGCCACCGACGTGCCGTCGTACCCCAGCGTGACGCTCTTGACCTCGACGTAGGCCGGGCCTGTCGGATACTCCAGACGAAAATCCACCCGGCTCTTTTCCTGACCGTAGGCCACTTCGCGCCTGAGACCGGTAAATCCGTTCAGCTCGCGGATGACTCCAGCACGCAGCGCTTCTTCGACCAGAGGGTTGGCACGCCCGGTGTTGATACAGGCAAACCGCCCTTGAGGGGTCTCGCTGATTTCCCAGGTACCCGGCAGTTTGCGCTTGGGATCATTGGAACGGCTGAACCAGACGCGGCCACCCGGCATCATGCAATTGAACATCGAGCCTGTGTTGGGGCAATGAATGGTCAGAAACTCGCCGCTGTCGGTTTGAATATCAGCCAGGAAGCGCTTGTAACGCACCAGCAGCACGCCTTGTTCCAGCTCGGGAGTAAAGCGCATCAGCCTTTCCAGCTCTGCAAGCCACGCGCGATACGCTGCACCGCTTCTTCGAGACGCGGCAGGCTTTGGGTGTAGGCAAATCGCACGTGATGCCCGGCCTTGAAGCGCCCGAAATCCAGCCCCGGAGTGATCGCCACATGTTGGGTTTCAAGGAAATACTGGCAAAACGCAAAAGCATCGCCGCCAAAGGCGCTGATATCGGCATAAAGGTAGAACGCTCCTTCAGGCTCGACAGCAATCCCGAAACCCAGCTCCCGCAAAGCCGGCAACAGGAAGTCACGCCGACGACCAAATTCGGCGCGGCGCTGTTCGAGAATCTCCAGCGTCTGCGGCTCGAAACAGGCCAGTGCGGCGTATTGAGCCATGCTGGGCGCGCTGATGTAGAGGTTCTGCGCCAGCTTCTCCAGGTCGGCAACTGCCGCTGATGGCGCAACCAGCCAGCCGAGACGCCAGCCGGTCATGCCGAAATATTTTGAAAAACTGTTTAACACAAATGCTTCGTCATCGACTTCCAGCACGCTGGCCGCGTCGGTGCCGTAGGTCAGGCCATGGTAAATCTCATCCACCACCAGATGACCATTGCGCGCCTTGAGCGATGCCGACAACGCGGCCAGCTCGTCTCGCGTCAGCATCGTGCCGGTCGGGTTGGCGGGCGACGCCACCAAGGCCCCGACACTGTCCTGATCCCAATGCCGGGCGACGAGATCAGGCGTCAGTTGATAGCGTTCTTGCGGACCTACTGGAACCAGCTGCGCCGCACCTTCGACCAGTCGCAGAAAATGCCGGTTGCACGGGTAACCCGGATCGGCCAGCAGCCAGTGCTTGCCCGGATCCACCAGCAGGCTGCTGGCCAGCAACAAGGCACCAGAACCACCCGGCGTAATCAGAATTCGCTCGGGGTCCAGGCTTACGCCATAGCGCTGGCCATAGAAACCGGCAATGGCCTCACGCAGTTCAGGCAAGCCGCGGGCGGCGGTGTAACGGGTCTTGCCCGCAGCAAGAGCGGCCTGCCCCGCCGCCACGATGGGCTCGGCAGTGGTGAAATCGGGCTCGCCGATTTCCAGGTGGATCACGTCATGCCCTGCCGCCTGCAGCTCATTGGCGCGCGCCAACAGCGCCATGACATGGAAAGGTTCGATGGCGCGACTGCGCGCACTGTAGGGCTGAGCCATTGGCCTTCCTTAATAAAAGATCCGAATTCATCGGGCGTGATTCTACCCAAGCGCTTGAGCTGCGGTCATGTTAATGGCTTGCAGGGCGCGCAGAATGGCCACCGACGCCGGAAGACAGGGCTTTGCCCGGAGCAATGCCATTCAGATGAGTGTAAAGCGCCGACCACCTGAATAGCATTAACCGGGCCG
Source organism: Pseudomonas viridiflava (assembly GCF_900601905.1). Classification (GTDB taxonomy): domain Bacteria; phylum Pseudomonadota; class Gammaproteobacteria; order Pseudomonadales; family Pseudomonadaceae; genus Aquipseudomonas. The sequence goes on along the minus strand of NZ_UWFA01000475.1, from coordinate 311,469 downwards.
ACGATGGCACCCTCGACAACCGGGAGTAGCGCGCTCTGATTTGATCTGGTAAGTTCGCCCGCTTGCAGCCGCAGGGCCGGCAGGTGTCGGTGATGGATTATTTCCTGCGCAATGGATTAAAGAGTGAGAGGCGGTCCATTCATGCCCACCCAAGAAAAGCAGCAGAACAACCAGCTGGCCGGTGATATCAAGCCTTACGAAATCAGTAAGGGTGAGGAGTACATGAGCGATGCCATGCGCACTCACTTCACGAAAATCCTCAATGGCTGGAAGTTGCAATTGATGCAAGAGGTCGATCGGACCATGCATCACATGAAAGACGAAGCCGCCAACTTTCCGGACCCGGCCGATCGTGCCAGCCAGGAAGAGGAATTCAGCCTCGAACTTCGTGCTCGTGATCGCGAACGCAAGTTGATCAAGAAGATCGACAAAACGTTGCAGCTGATCGAAGACGAAGAATATGGCTGGTGCGAATCCTGCGGCGTGGAGATCGGCATCCGTCGCCTCGAAGCCCGCCCAACCGCCGACCTTTGCATCGACTGCAAAACGCTGGCGGAAATAAAGGAAAAGCAGGTCGGCAAGTAACACGACCCGCAACCTTGCAAACAAAGGACGCTTCGGCGTCCTTTGTTGTTTTTGGGGCTGCGCAACGCAAAGTCTGTGGGAGCGGCCGGGTTCGCACCAGTCCAGGTTTCACACTGCACCTGTGGGAGCGAATTCATTCGCGAAGGCGATGCCAGGGCCGATGAAGATGCATCGAATGTACGGGCCTCTTCGCGAATGAATTCGCTCCCACAGGGTTCGCACGTTTTCCAGTAACATCCCGCCCATGAAATCCCCACTTTATATCGGGCGCTTTGCGCCGACGCCCAGCGGTTATCTGCACTTCGGCTCACTGGTCGCAGCGCTGGCTTCGTACCTGGATGCTCGCTCGGTTGGCGGGCAATGGCTGATGCGCATGGAAGACCTCGATCCGCCGAGGGAAGTCGCCGGGGCGCAGGCTGCGATTCTCGATACTCTGGAGCGTTACGGCTTTGAATGGGACGGCGCATTGGTCACCCAGAGCCAGCGCCACGATGCCTATCAAGAGGTCATCCATCGCTGGTTCAACCAAGGCCTGGCCTACGCCTGCACCTGTTCGCGCAAACAACTGGAGCCCTTTCAGGGCGTCTACCCCGGTTTGTGCCGCAACGCCGGACATGCGCCAGAAAACGCGGCGATCCGCCTGCGCGTGCCAGAGCTGCAATACCGTTTTGAAGATCGGGTGCAGGGCCTGTTCCAGCAGCACCTGGGCAATGAGGTCGGCGATTTTGTAATCCGTCGTCGCGACGGCTTTTACGCCTATCAGCTGGCCGTTGTGATTGATGACGCCATGCAAGGCGTTACCGACATTGTGCGCGGCGCCGACCTGCTCGATTCTACGCCCCGCCAGCTGTATCTGCAGGAACTACTCGGCTCGCCGCAGCCCCGCTACCTGCACATTCCGCTCATCACCCAACCCGATGGCAACAAGCTGGGCAAATCCTATCGCTCGCCACCACTGCAGGTCGATCAGGCAACGCCGCTTTTGTTACGTGCTCTGCGCGCACTGGGTCAGGCCCCTGAATCGGCCCTGGCTTACGGCACGCCCGAGGAAGTCCTGAAATGGGCAATCGGGAGCTGGAACGTTTCCGCCATTCCTCGTGTTCGGAACCTTGAAGAAGCTCGGATAGACTGAGCTAGACGCCTCGATTCAAAGTTGTACAGGTTACCGGCGAAACGCCGCTTGCAGGTTGCTCGCCATCCGTTACCATGCCGCTCCACATCTGCCGCAACGCGAACGAATCGTGCAAGGAGGCCAAATGTATATTTACCGCTTGGTCCTGTTGCTGGTAGTGGGCATCTACCTGTTTTCGCCCGCCATCATGGATTGGTGGATCGACGCCACGGGCGCCTGGTATCGGCCCTATCTGCTGTGGCTGATCCTGATCGTGGTGACTTTCATCCTGCAGAGCCAACGAGATGCCGATGAGCTTTAGCCTGACCCAGATGATTCTGGTCAGCGCCGCGTATCTGTTGATGCTGTTTGGCGTGGCCTGGATCAGTGAGCGTGGTGTAATCCCGCGCTGGATCATTCGTCATCCACTGACCTACACCCTGTCGCTGGGCGTTTATGCCAGCGCCTGGGCTTTCTATGGCACCGTGGGTCTCGCTTATCAGTACGGCTATGGGTTCCTGTCCAGTTACCTCGGAGTTTCCGGCGCGTTTCTGCTGGCGCCGGTGCTGCTTTACCCCATTCTTCGAATCACTCGAACCTATCAATTGTCGTCCCTGGCCGACCTGTTTGCCTTTCGCTTTCGCAGCACCTGGGCCGGGGCGCTGACTACGATTTTCATGTTGATTGGCGTCCTGCCGCTGCTGGCCCTGCAAATCCAGGCAGTGGCTGACTCGATTGGCATCCTGACCCGCGAACCGGTGCAGGCCCGCGTCGCCATTGCGTTCTGCGCGTTGATCACCCTGTTCACGATTTTCTTCGGCTCGCGACACATCGCGACACGCGAGAAACACGAAGGTCTGGTGTTTGCCATTGCCTTTGAATCGGTGATCAAGCTGGTCGCCATTGGCGGGATCGGCCTGTACGCCTTGTACGGCGTGTTCGACGGCCCGCAACAGCTCGAACAATGGCTGCTGCAGAACCAGACCGCCCTCGCCGCCCTGCACACCCCGCTGCAAGAAGGACCATGGCGCACTCTGCTGCTGGTTTTCTTCGCCTCGGCGATCGTCATGCCGCACATGTATCACATGACGTTTACCGAGAACCTCAACCCTCGTGCTCTGGTCAGCGCCAGCTGGGGGCTGCCGCTGTTTCTGCTGCTGATGAGCCTGGCGGTGCCGCTCATCCTGTGGGCCGGGCTGAAACTCGGCGCGACCACCAGCCCGGAATATTTCACCCTGGGCATCGGAATCGCGGTCAACAGCAAGTCTCTGGCGCTGCTGGGGTACGTCGGCGGACTGTCGGCAGCCAGCGGGTTGATCATTGTCACCACCCTCGCGCTGTCCGGCATGGCCCTCAATCATTTGGTGCTGCCGCTGTATCAGCCGCCCGCCGAAGGCAATATCTATCGCTGGTTGAAGTGGACCCGGCGCGGCCTGATTGTGGCGATCATCATGGCGGGCTATGGCTTCTACCTGCTGCTCGGTGCGCAGCAAGACCTCGCCAATCTGGGCATTGTCGCGTTTGTCGCCACCCTGCAATTTCTGCCAGGGGTGCTGTCGGTACTGTATTGGCCCGCGGCCAATCGTCGGGGCTTCATCGCGGGGCTGCTGGCCGGAATCAGCGTCTGGGTCATCAGCATGCTGCTGCCGCTGATTGGCGATTTCCAGGGCTTCTATATTCCGCTGCTGAACATGATCTACGTGCTGGACGACACCAGTTGGCACATGGCCGCGATTGCATCGCTGGCAGTCAACGTCCTGATCTTCACCCTGATTTCGCTGTTCAGTAACCCGAGCCCGGAAGAGGCCAGTGCCGCCGAGGCGTGTGCCGTGGACAACGTGCGCCGCCCGCAACGACGCGAACTGCATGCCGCGTCCCCCCAGGAGTTCGCCACCCAACTGGCCAAGCCGCTGGGTGCAAAAGCTGCGCAGAAAGAAGTGGAACAAGCGTTGCGCGACCTGTATCTGCCATTCGACGAACGCAGGCCTTACGCTTTGCGCCGCTTGCGCGACAGAATCGAAGCCAACCTGTCGGGCCTGATGGGCCCCAGCGTGGCGCAGGACATGGTCGAAACCTTCCTGCCGTACAAGTCCGGCGGCGAAAACTATGTGACGGAAGACATCCATTTCATCGAAAGTCGACTCGAAGACTACCACTCGCGTCTCACCGGCCTGGCCGCAGAACTCGACGCTTTGCGCCGCTACCACCGGCAAACCCTGCAGGAATTACCTATGGGCGTGTGCTCCCTGGCCAAGGATCAGGAAATCCTGATGTGGAACCGGGCCATGGAAGAACTTACCGGCATTGGCGCTCAGCGGGTCGTCGGCTCACGCCTGGAAACCATCGCCGAGCCATGGCGCGAGCTGCTCGGCGGCTTTATCAACCTGCCGGACGAACACTTGCACAAACAGCGTCTGGCGCTGGACGGCCAGACCCGCTGGCTGAACCTGCACAAGGCCGCCATTGATGAGCCACTCGCCCCCGGCAACAGCGGACTGGTGTTACTGGTCGAAGACTTGACCGACACCCAGATGCTTGAAGACAAACTGGTCCACTCCGAACGTCTTGCCAGTATCGGTCGACTGGCGGCAGGCGTGGCCCACGAAATTGGCAACCCGATTACCGGCATTGCCTGCCTTGCGCAGAACTTGCGCGAAGAGCGCGAAGGCGACGGCGAGCTGACCGAAATCAGCAGCCAGATTCTCGAACAGACCAAGCGTGTGTCGCGCATCGTGCAATCGTTGATGAGCTTCGCCCACGCTGGCAGCCATCAACATAATGACGAAGCGGTATGCCTGGCCGAAGTCGCCCAGGATGCCATTGGTCTGCTGGCGCTCAACCGGCGCAACTACGAAGTGCAATTCTATAACCTGTGCGACCCCGAGCACTGGGTCGATGGTGACCCGCAACGGCTTGCGCAAGTACTGATCAATCTGCTCTCCAACGCCCGTGACGCATCGCCTGCAGGCAGCGCAGTGCGGGTCAGGAGCGAAGTTTCCGAGCATACCGTGGACCTGATCGTCGAGGACGAAGGCACGGGTATTCCGAAAGCAATCATGGACCGACTGTTCGAACCTTTTTTCACCACCAAGGATCCCGGTGAAGGCACCGGACTAGGCCTCGCACTGGTCTATTCCATCGTTGAAGAGCATTATGGACAGATCACCATCGACAGCCCGGCAGACACCGAGCACCAACGCGGCACCCGTATCCGGGTGACATTGCCGCGTCATGTCGAAGCGACGTCCGCCGTGAACTGAGCCCGTCGAGAGAATTGAATCAATGCCGCACATTCTGATCGTCGAAGACGAAACCATCATCCGCTCCGCCCTGCGTCGCCTGCTGGAACGTAATCAGTACCAGGTCAGCGAAGCGGGTTCGGTGCAGGAAGCCCAGGAACGCTTCAGCATCCCGTCGTTTGATCTGATCGTCAGTGATTTGCGCCTGCCCGGGGCACCCGGCACTGAGCTGATAAAGCTTGGCGAGGGCAAACCGGTGCTGATCATGACCAGCTACGCGAGCCTGCGCTCGGCCGTGGACTCCATGAAAATGGGTGCAGTGGATTACATCGCCAAACCGTTCGACCACGATGAAATGCTCCAGGCCGTCGCGCGCATCCTGCGTGACCGCCAGACCGTTCAAAGCATCCAGGCCGATCGCACCGCCAACGCTGCCAAGTCAGCGGGCTCGGATAAATCCCCCGCCGACAACAGCAATGGCGAGATCGGCATCATCGGCTCCTGCGGGCCGATGCAGGATCTGTACAGCAAGATCCGCAAGGTTGCGCCCACCGACTCCAACGTCCTGATCCAGGGCGAATCGGGGACCGGTAAGGAACTGGTGGCCCGCGCGCTGCACAATCTGTCGCGGCGCGCCAAGGCTCCGATGATTTCCGTGAACTGCGCGGCGATCCCGGAAACCCTGATCGAGTCCGAACTGTTCGGCCACGAAAAAGGCGCTTTCACCGGTGCCAGCGCCGGTCGTGCAGGCCTGGTTGAAGCAGCCGACGGCGGCACGCTGTTCCTGGACGAAATCGGCGAACTGCCCCTCGAAGCACAAGCGCGCCTGTTGCGTGTGCTGCAGGAAGGCGAAATTCGCCGAGTGGGTTCGGTGCAGTCGCAGAAGGTTGATGTGCGCCTGATCGCCGCCACTCACCGGGACCTGAAAAGCCTGGCCAAGGTCGGCCAGTTCCGCGAAGACCTTTATTACCGCCTGCACGTGATCGCCCTCAAGCTTCCGGCCTTGCGCGAGCGCGGCAGTGACGTGCTGGATATTGCGCGTTCGTTTCTGGCTCGGCAAAGCGTCAAGGCGGGCCGCAACGATCTGAAGTTCGCCCCGGACGCCGAGCAGGCCATTCGTCAATACACCTGGCCGGGCAACGTTCGTGAACTGGAGAATGCTGTCGAGCGCGCGGTGATTCTGTGCGAAAGTCCGGAAATTTCCGCCGAGCTGCTGGGCATCGACATCGAGCTGAACGATCTGGATGACGACGACTTCATCGGCCTGGCGCCGCATCAGGGTTCGTCCAGCTCGACCAGTCATGAGCCGACCGAAGATCTGTCCCTGGAAGATTACTTCCAGCACTTCGTCCTTGAGCATCAGGACCACATGACCGAGACCGAGCTGGCGCGCAAACTGGGCGTCAGCCGCAAGTGCCTGTGGGAACGTCGTCAGCGCCTTGGCATCCCGCGTCGCAAAGGGGTCGCCAGCGAGACGTGAAAACCTGCGCGCAAGGCTCTGGCCCGCGCTTCGCGCACATCGGGCAAAACTGTTACCTCAGCCAGAACGCGTAACAAAAGCCGGGGTTTACGGTAACGAATCCCCGGCTTTTTTTTGCCATCAAAAAGCCAGCCACGCCCCAGACACCCCGGTTTACGGGACTTTTGAAAAGTTGGCACAGGTCCTGCTATATCCTTAGTACAAGAACAACAAAAACCAGTAAACGCAAAACCCGATAATAAGAACAATACGAATCGACTCACGCATAACAAGAACAACACGGCGGAGGCGCAGCTAACTGATTCTTTTGGAGAGGCGTTGTATTTGGGGCTTGCCCCGCAACCAGGCCGAGAATAATAAAAACTACCCATAGGTAGCGCCTGAACTGGTTGGATCGGATGATCATTGCAGCACAGCGACCAAAGCAATCCGTTTGCTCTTGACTCCCGATTGGGAGGTTCCACAGACACAGTCTTGTGGATGGGCACTCAACAAAAACAAAAAGCCCACAGACACAATAAAAATAAGAGCAATGACTTTGGGGGAGCTTCGGCTCCCCCAGTAGCATCTGAAAGATTTTCCCTCCTGATGCCCCCCGAATTGAAATGCAAACCCTGTAAGAGCTCACACCATCGCGCAGCTTCCTACACCATCCCTCGACTAAATGCTAGAATCCCCGCCCATCATGCGGTCATTCTTCGTTTTTGGCCGAATATTCCTTCAAACAGTGCATCCCATGCTGAAGAAGCTGTTCCAGTCATTCCGTACCCCACTGCGCAAACCGCAGCAACATATCCGCAGCACGCCTGAAGTGCTCAACAGCAGCCAGCACTCGTTGCAGCGCGGCCAGTTCAGCCGATATGCGGTGAACATTGTCGAGCGCCTGCAAAATGCCGGTTATCAGGCCTATCTGGTCGGCGGCTGTGTCCGCGACCTGATGCTCAATATCGAACCCAAGGATTTCGACGTCGCCACCAGCGCCACGCCGGAGCAGGTTCGCAACGAATTTCGCAATGCACGGATCATTGGCCGGCGCTTCAAGCTGGTCCATATCCACTTCGGTCGTGAAATCATCGAAGTGGCGACTTTCCGCGCCAACCATCCCGTGGATGATGAAGACGAGGACAGCAATCAGTCGTCGCGCAACGAAAGCGGCCGCATTCTGCGTGACAACGTTTACGGCACCCTCGAAGACGACGCCCAGCGCCGAGACTTCACAATCAACGCCCTCTACTACGATCCGGTCAGCGAACGCATTCTCGATTACGCCAATGGCGTGCACGACATTCGCAATCGTCTGATCCGCCTGATTGGTGATCCCGAGCAGCGCTACAAGGAAGACCCGGTGCGTATGCTGCGCGCCGTGCGTTTCGCCGCCAAGCTGGATTTCGGCATCGAAAAACACAGCGCCACGCCAATCCGCCCACTGGCACCGATGCTGCGCGATATTCCGTCAGCCCGACTGTTCGAAGAAGTGCTCAAGCTGTTCCTCTCCGGACATGCTGCGCCGACTTTCGAGATGCTGGTCGACCTGGAACTGTTCGACCCGCTGTTCCCGGCCAGTTCCAAGGCACTGGAATACAACCCGACTTACACGCACACGCTGATCAGTGAAGCGCTGACCAACACCGACCTGCGCATCAAGCAGAACAAACCGGTGACCCCAGCGTTCCTGTTCGCCGCCCTGCTGTGGCCTGCGCTGCCAGCCAAGGCGCTGCGCTTGCAAGAACGCGGTATGCCGCCGATTGCCGCGATGCAGGAAGCCGCGCACGAGCTGATCGTCGAGCAGTGCCAGCGCATCGCCATTCCGAAACGCTTCACCATGCCCATCCGCGAAATCTGGGACATGCAGGAACGCCTGCCGCGCCGTTCTGGCAAGCGCGCCGACCTGTTGCTGGACAACCCGCGCTTCCGTGCCGGTTACGACTTCCTGCTGTTGCGCGAAAGCGCCGGCGAGGAAACCGATGGCCTGGGCGAATGGTGGACTGACTATCAGGATTGCAACGACAGCGAACGTCGCGCGATGATCACCGACCTGGGCAGCAAGCCCGACGGCGCACCGCGCAAGCGTCGCCGCAGCAGCAGCGGCACCAAGCGCAAACGTGCCGGTGGCGACGCGCCTGCAGCCTCTGGCGAGTAAGCCCGATGGAACGCGTCTATATAGGCATGGGCAGCAATCTGGCTGACCCCGCCGAGCAACTGCGTCAGGCCATCGATGCGTTGGCGCAATTGCCGCAGACCCAGTGCAGCGCAGTTTCTTCGTTCTACGTCAGCGACTCTCTGCTGCCCGGCCAGCCGCGTTACACCAACGCGGTTGCCGCTCTGGACACCGCGCTGCAACCCCTGCAATTGCTGGATGCACTGCAAGCCATCGAGCTTGACCAAGGCCGCGAGCGTCATGAGCGCTGGGGGCCACGTACCCTTGATCTGGACATCCTGCTGTTTGGCGAACGGCTGATCGACGAGCCGCGCCTCAAAGTGCCGCATTATCAGCTGCAGGCCCGGGCTTTCGTGCTCTATCCGCTGGCCGAGCTGGCGCCCGTACTGCAGCTCGCCGACGGTCGTGTCCTGAGCCAATTGCTGGCCGAATGCCCCTTTGAAGGCATCGAGCGCATCTGACCGACACGCTCGACCTGGCAGGCCTCACGGCGCTTGGGTAATCCTCTTGCTACGGGAGGTAACAGCTGCAATTGACTTCATGCCCCCTCCTCACGAAGATAGGCGTCCCGCCAGCCGGTTAGCTGGTAACCGGGCGCCAGGCAGGCTGATTTGAAACACCGCAAACGACGGTGTACCTGCTATTCCAGGATGAAACTCACGCGTTGCTCGCCGTAGTGTTCACAGCGCCTGACAGAGGACTTTTCCATGCCAGATATCACCGTAACCTCGTTGCAGGCCCTCAAGCAAAAGGGTGAAAAAATCACCATGCTGACCTGCTACGACGCAACTTTTGCTCACGCGGCCAGCCAGGCGGGCGTTGAAGTGCTGCTGGTCGGCGACTCGCTGGGCATGGTCCTGCAGGGTCATGACAGCACCTTGCCAGTGACCACTGCCGAGATGGCCTACCATGTGGCCTGTGTCAAACGCGGCAATCAAGGCGCGCTCATCATGGCCGACCTGCCCTTCATGGCTTACGCGACCCTTGAACAGACCTTCGCCAACAGCGCGGCCCTGATGCAGGCCGGTGCGCACATGCTCAAGATCGAAGGCGCGGCATGGCTGGCAGACTCCATTCGTTTGCTGGCCGAGCGCGGCATCCCGGTGTGCGCGCACATGGGCCTGACGCCACAAGCCGTGAACGTGCTGGGCGGCTACAAGGTTCAGGGTCGTCTGGAAACCCAGGCGCGACAAATGCGCGCCGATGCCATCAGCCTTGAACAGGCTGGCGCAGCCATGATTCTGCTCGAATGCGTGCCCAGTGAACTGGCAGAAGAAATCAGCCACGCCGTGAAGATCCCGGTAATCGGCATTGGCGCAGGCAGCGCCACAGACGGCCAGGTGTTGGTGCTGCACGACATGCTCGGTCTGGCAATCACCGGCCGTGTGCCCAAGTTCGTGAAGAACTTCATGGCCGGCCAACCGGATATTCAATCAGCCCTGCAGGCTTATGTTGCAGCGGTCAAAGACGTCAGCTTCCCGGCTCCTGAACACGGATTCTCGGCATGAACACAGTAAAAACCGTGCGCGAACTTCGCGCTGCCGTCGCGCGTGCGCGCAGTGAAGGCAAACGCATCGGCCTGGTGCCGACCATGGGCAACCTGCACAGCGGCCATGCGGCGCTCGTGACAAAGGCAGCGCAACGGGCCGATTTTGTCGTGGCGACGATCTTCGTCAACCCGATGCAGTTCGGCCCCAATGAAGACCTGGCCACTTACCCACGCACACTGGCGGCCGATCAGGAACGCCTCCTCGAAGCGGGTTGCCACCTGCTGTTTACGCCAAACGTCGAGGAAATGTACCCGCACGGCATGGCCGATCAGACAACCGTCAGCGTCCCGGTTATTTCCGAGGGGCTGTGCGGCGCCAGCCGTCCCGGCCATTTCGATGGCGTGTCTACCGTGGTCAGCAAGCTGTTCAACATGGTCCAGCCTGACCTGGCGATTTTTGGCGAAAAGGATTTCCAGCAGCTGGCCGTGATCCGCGCGCTGGTTCGCGACCTGAACATGCCGATCCAGATCATCGGCGAGCCTACGGTGCGCGCCGATGACGGCCTGGCGCTGTCTTCGCGCAACGGTTACCTCACAGCCTCCGAGCGCGCCATTGCCCCAGAGCTGTACCGCGTCATTCAGCACATCGGCAACGCAATCGATAGCGGCGACAAGAACTTCAACGCCTTGCTGGACGCTGGCAAAGCGCAATTGCAAGCCGTCGGCCTACGCCCGGATTACCTGGAAGTTCGCGAAGCCACCAGCCTGCGTCCGGCCACCGTACAAGACGAAGATCTGGTGATCCTGGCCGCCGCCTTCCTGGGCAAGACCCGGTTGATCGATAACCTGCATTTGAATTGTGACCGGCACTAAATCCATTGATTTTGGCGATCTTTGCCCTTGCACAGCGGGGTCTGTAGGAGTGAGCTTGCTCGCGATAGCGCCAGGTTAGACGATAATTGATCGGCTGACATACTGCATCGCGAGCAAGCTCACTCCTACAGAGTCCCGTGCTTGAACCACAGCTCCTACACTGAGCAGGTTGGAACTTCGCAGTACCCGCAATGCCCTATCGATATCGATCATGTTCAAAGCCCGGACCGCACTGTGTGAAATAGTACCGAGCTCAGGTAAAGCAAGGCGCAGACACAGCCGCACATTATGTTTAGTCTTGGTGCAACGATTGAAGTCTGCCTATTTTCGCTTTTAGTCTCCAAGCCAGTTCCAAGTACAAGGAAACCCGCAGCGATGGCGTACTACCGCACCCCTTCAGATGCAACAGCCCTGCCCGCATGGCAGGCACTGAACCAACACCGCGAAGCCATGCAGAATTTCAGCATGCGCGAAGCCTTCAATGCTGACCCGCAGCGTTTCAGCCAATTCACGTTGAGCAGTTGCGGCCTGTTTCTCGATTACTCGAAGAACCTGATCAACACCGAGACCCGGGATCTGCTGGTCAAGCTGGCCAATGAGGTCGGCCTGAAAGATGCCATCAAGGCGCAATATGACGGCGAGCTGGTCAACTCCTCCGAAGGTCGTCCGGCACTGCACACAGCCCTGCGCCGCCCGGTGGGCGACAAGCTTTTGGTCAATGGCGTCAATGTGATGCCTGAAGTGCACAAGGTGTTGAACCAGATCACAGATCTGGTAGGCCGCATTCACGACGGTCTGTGGCGCGGTTACACCGAGAAGCCGATCACCGACGTGGTGAACATCGGCATCGGTGGCTCGTTCCTCGGCCCGGAGCTGGTTTCCGAAGCGCTGCTGTCCTACGCGCAGAAAGGCGTACGTTGCCACTACCTGGCGAACATCGACGGCAGCGAGTTCCATGAGCTGACCATGAAGTTACGCGCCGAGACCACGCTGTTCATCGTGTCCTCGAAGACTTTCACCACGCTCGAAACCCTCAAGAACGCCACTGCGGCCCGTGCCTGGTATCTGGCGCAGGGCGGTTCCGAGGCCGAGTTGTATCGTCACTTCATCGCCGTATCGAGCAACAACGCCGCTGCCGTGGCGTTCGGTATCCGTGAAGAGAACATCTTCCCGATGTGGGACTGGGTCGGCGGTCGATATTCGTTGTGGTCGGCTATCGGCCTGCCTATCGCGCTGGCCATCGGCATGTCCAACTTCAAGGAGTTGCTGTCCGGCGCGTATTCGATGGATCAACACTTTCTGACCGCGCCGTTCGAGCAGAACATGCCCGTGCTGCTCGGTCTGCTGGGCGTGTGGTACGGCAATTTCTGGGGTGCGCAGAGCCACGCCATCCTGCCGTACGACCATTACCTGCGTAACATTACCAAGCACTTGCAACAGCTGGACATGGAATCCAATGGCAAGAGCGTGCGTCAGGACGGCAAGCCAGTCACTACGGATACCGGCCCCGTGATCTGGGGCGGCGTGGGTGCCAACGGTCAGCACGCCTACCACCAGTTGCTGCATCAAGGTACGCAGTTCATACCGGCTGATTTTATTGTGCCGATTGTCAGCTTCAACCCGGTTTCCGACCATCACCAGTGGCTGTACGCCAACTGCCTGTCCCAGAGCCAGGCATTGATGAGCGGTAAAACCCGCGCCGAAGCAGAAGCCGAGTTGCGCGACAAGGGCCTGTCCGAGGAAGACGTGCAGAAACTTGCGCCGCACAAGGTCATTCCGGGCAACCGCCCAAGCAACACGCTGGTGGTTGAACGCATCAGTCCGCGTCGCCTTGGCGCACTGGTGGCGATGTATGAGCACAAGGTTTTCGTGCAGAGCGTGATCTGGGGCATCAACGCCTTTGATCAGTGGGGCGTTGAATTGGGCAAGGAAATGGGTAAAGCCGTTTACCAGCGCCTGACCGGCGGCACCGACGAACCGGCAGACGATGCGTCGACACAAGGCCTGATCAATTACTTCCGTGGTCGTCACCGCGGCTGATTGCGCTTTGCTTGATCCAGACCCGCTGCGCTCGCAAGAGACAGCGGGTTTTGTTTTTTGTGAACAAAAACCTGTAGGAGCTCACGAGTAGCGCGAGGCAGCGATAGCGATCTGCTTGACACACCGCCATCGCTGCCTCGCGCTGCTCGTGAGCTCCTACAGGTCCAAGGCGCGCCCGCTTTCCCAATTGAACCCACCCTCCCGGCAAAGCTCCTATTCTTTAAGGTCCCGACAACAAGAATAAGGAGTGGTCATGTTCGACATCAGCAAATACCCCCAGGCCGAAGCCGTGCGCCAGGCTGTACAGCTCAGCGCCGCAGACTATCAGCGCATGTACCGGCAATCGGTGGACCAACCCGAGCAGTTCTGGGCAGAGCAGGCCAAAGCGTTTCTCGATTGGTCAGCGCCCTGGAGCAGCGTCATGCAAGCTGATCTCAAGACCGGCGAAGCCCAGTGGTTCAAGGACGGCCAGCTCAACGTCAGTTACAACTGCATCGACCGCCATCTTGAAGAGCGTGGCGATCAGATCGCGATCATCTGGGAGGGCGACAATCCTGCGGAATCTGCTGAAATCACCTACAGAAAACTGCATCACAACGTCGCCCGGCTGGCCAATGTGCTCAAGTGCCGCGGCGTCAAAAAGGGCGACCGGGTGTGCATCTACATGCCTATGATCCCCGAAGCCGCTTACGCCATGCTCGCCTGCGCCCGCATTGGGGCAGTGCATTCAGTGGTGTTCGGCGGCTTTTCACCTGAAGCTTTGCGCGACAGAATCCTGGATGCCGATTGTAAGACCGTCATCACCGCCGACGAAGGCGTGCGCGGAGGCAAGTATGTGCCGCTTAAGAATAACGTCGATAAAGCGCTGCAGAGCTGCCCCGACGTGAGCACAGTGGTTGTCGTGCAACGTACCGAAGGCGATATTCAGTGGGTGACCGGGCGCGATATCTGGTACCACGAGAGTCTGCACGGTGCCAGCAATGACTGCCCGCCCGAGCCGATGGATGCCGAAGACCCGCTCTTCATTCTTTACACCTCAGGCAGTACCGGCAAACCCAAGGGCGTCTTGCACACCACCGGCGGGTATCTGCTGCAGGTCGCCATGACCTTCAAGTACGTCTTCGATTATCAGGACCACGAAATCTTCTGGTGTACCGCCGACGTCGGCTGGGTCACCGGTCACAGCTACATCGTTTACGGCCCACTGGCCAATGGCGCGACGACGCTGATGTTTGAAGGCGTGCCCAACTATCCCGATGCTTCGCGCTTCTGGCAGGTCATCGACAAGCATCAGGTCAATATCTTCTACACCGCGCCAACCGCTTTGCGTGCCCTGATGCGCGAAGGCACCAGACCTCTGCAGTCTACTTCCAGGGAAAGCCTTCGATTACTCGGCAGCGTCGGTGAGCCGATCAACCCCGAAGCGTGGGAATGGTACTTCCATCAGGTAGGCAAAGAGCGCTGCCCGATCATTGATACCTGGTGGCAGACCGAAACCGGCGGGATCATGATGACGCCGCTGATCAGCACCAACCCGATAAAACCCGGCTGTGCCACGCAACCGATGTTCGGCGTGCAACCCGCCTTGCTGGATGAAAAAGGCAAGGAGATCCAGGGCCCTGGCAGCGGTCTGCTGGTGATCAAAGCCAGTTGGCCAGGGCAGATTCGCAGCGTCTACGGCGACGCGCAGCGCATGGTCGAAACCTACTTCAAGCCCTGCCCCGGTTACTACTTCACCGGCGACGGTGCGCGGCGCGATGCAGAAGGCGCGTTCTGGATCACCGGGCGTATCGATGACGTGATCAATGTGTCCGGGCATCGCATCGGCACGGCCGAGGTGGAAAGCGCACTGGTGCTGCATGACAGCATTGCCGAAGCCGCCGTGGTCGGTTACCCGCACGACATCAAAGGCATGGCGATTTATGCGTTTGTTACGCCCATGGCCGGCATCGAGCCCGATGACGAGCTGAAAAAACAATTACTCGCCCATGTCAGCTCGGAAATCGGCAGCTTCGCCAAACCGGAGCTGATTCAGTGGGCACAGGCGTTGCCGAAGACCCGCTCGGGCAAGATCATGCGGCGCATCCTGCGCAAGATCGCCTGCAATGAACTCGATAGCCTGGGCGACACCTCTACCCTGGCCGATCCAAGCGTGGTTGAAGGCCTGATCGACAAACGCTTGAATCGCTGAGCGAAGCGGGGCATGGTCTGCTGGCACTAGGTTGGAGCGAGGCTTGCCCGCGAATCCATCGCCTCGTCATTTCAGGTACGACGCGTTATCGTTCTTCGCGGGCAAGCCTCGCTCCAACGCCCCCGTCAGCCGTGCATCACCCAACGAGCCCCCATGGAATTCATTCGCAGTCGTATCGAAACCCAGGTCATGAGCTTGAGCGGCTTGTCGCTCGGGCAACTCGATCTGGAAAATCCCAAGGGCGACCCCGGCCTTTTCGGGCCTGATGCCGTCTGCTGGCAAGTCCATGGCGACTTCCCCAGCATGCTCATCGGCGGCATCAGTGCCTTGATGCTGCAGGCCCTGCACCCCTTGGCGCTGGCCGGAGTCTGGGATCATTCCAACTTTCGTCACGACATGCTGGGCAGGCTACGGCGCACCGGGCAGTTCATTTCCGGGACCACATTTGGTTCGACCAAAGACGCCAACTGGCTGATCGACAAGGTGCGGAACATCCATTTGCAGGTCACCGGCACAGCGCCGGATGGCCGCCCTTATGCAGCCAGCGACCCGGACCTGCTGACCTGGGTGCATGTCGCCGAAGTCAGCAACTTTCTCGCCGCGCATTTGCGCTACCTGAACCCGGCGCTTTCCTTGGCCGATCAGGACAGGTACTACGCGGAAACGGCGCTGATTGCCGAACGGCTTGGCGCTCGAAACGTGCCTTGCTCGTCCGTGGAGATTGCCGCGTATCTGCAGAACATTCGCCCGCAACTGCTTTGCGATCAACGCAGCCGGGAAGTGCTGCGGATCCTGCTGGATGCGCCCGCGCCCAGCTGGATGGCCAAACCCATGGGTTCACTGATGATGCAGGCAGGCATCGATTTATTACCGCTTTGGGCCAGCGAAATGCTCGAACTGCAGCAGAGTCCACTGCAACGCAAGATGGTCAGGGCGGGCGTCATGCGCAGCGCGCCGGTGCTACGCTGGGCTGTGCGCAACAGCTCGATCCACCGCGCCAGGCGGCGCATGGGGCTGTGAAGACAAACCAGTACTGGTCGGTTCTCGGTTGGAAGCGTTCAGCGCTTCTGTGCCAACATGTGATCCCTAGATCACAGCGAATCGGGCAATCCACTCATAGCCCGTCGTAAAACCCAATAATAGTGAGGATCCGCGCCATGCAAGACGTCGTTATCGTTGCCGCCACTCGTACCGCAGTCGGAAGTTTCCAGGGTTCACTGGCGAATGTTTCCGCTGTCGATCTGGGCGCAGCGGTTATCCGCCAGCTATTGACGCAAACGGGGCTGGATGGCGCGCAGGTCGATGAAGTCATCATGGGCCAGGTGCTGACTGCCGGTGCCGGGCAGAATCCGGCCCGTCAGTCGGCCATCAAGGCGGGGCTGCCGTTTGCGGTCCCGGCGATGACCCTGAACAAGGTCTGCGGCTCGGGCCTCAAGGCGCTGCACCTGGCCACTCAGGCAATTCGCTGCGGCGATGCCGAGGTGATCATTGCCGGTGGCCAGGAAAACATGAGCCTGTCCAACTATGTCATGCCCGGCGCACGTACCGGTCTGCGCATGGGTCATAGCACGCTGGTAGACACCATGATCAGCGATGGTCTGTGGGATGCGTTCAATGACTATCACATGGGCATCACCGCTGAAAACCTAGCCGAGCAGTACGAAATCAGCCGTGAAGCGCAGGATGCCTTTGCCGCTTCTTCGCAACAGAAGGCTGTCGCCGCCATTGAAAGCGGACGCTTCGCCGATGAAATAACGCCGATCATGATCCCCCAGCGCAAAGGCGAGCCGGTTGCCTTCGCCATCGACGAACAGCCCCGTGCAGGCACTACCGCTGAAACCCTGGGCAAACTCAAACCCGCCTTCAAGAAAGACGGCTCGGTAACCGCTGGCAATGCCTCATCGCTCAACGATGGCGCGGCAGCCGTGATCCTGATGAGCGCGGCCAAGGCTGAGCAACTGGGTCTGCCGGTACTGGCGCGCATCGCCGCCTACGCCAATGCGGGCGTGGATCCTGCGATCATGGGCATCGGCCCGGTGAGCGCTACCCGTCGCTGCCTGGAAAAAGCCGGCTGGTCCATTGAGCAACTGGACCTGATCGAAGCCAACGAAGCCTTCGCCGCTCAGTCGCTGTCGGTGGGCAAGGATCTGGGCTGGGACATGGCCAAGGTTAACGTCAACGGTGGCGCCATCGCCCTGGGTCACCCCATCGGTGCGTCGGGCTGCCGGGTGCTGGTGACCTTGCTGCACGAAATGATCAAACGCGATGCCAAAAAAGGCTTGGCGACGCTGTGCATTGGCGGTGGTCAGGGTGTGGCACTGGCGTTGGCGCGATAAACCAAAGCCTCCACAGATAAACGCATTGGAATGAGATACCTGTGGGAGCGAGGCTTGCCCGCGATACGAATGACCTGGATTCAGCGTCACCCTTATCGCGGGCAAGCCTCGCTCCCACAGGAGATTGCATTCTCAAACTGAGATCACGCCTTACCTGATAAACTGCCGCGCCCATCCAGCAGCCCAAGGCGCTTTGCATGTCCTCCTTGATTCAGGCGCTCAGCGTCGCCCTCGATAACCGTGAATCCTTGCTCGCCCAGTTGCACCGGCAGGGCACCGATTGTTATCGGCTGTTTCATGGCAGCCAGGAAGGTGCCAGCGGTTTGACCGTCGACCGCTATGGCCCGCAGTTGCTGGTGCAAAGTTTCCACACCGGTCTGGAACGTGATGCTCTGCTGGCGCTGCACGCCGCAGTCAACGCACGCCTGGGCCTGGACCTGCTGCTGGTTTACAACGATCGCTCCCAGGGCAACTCGCGGATTGATCGTGACGACGCGGTCTACAAAGCCGACCCGGCAGCACTTGAAGATATGATCGGCCACGAATGGGGCCTCAATTATCGGGTTCGTGGTCGGCATGCCGGGCAAGATCCGCTGCTGTTTCTCGACCTGCGCACTACCCGCGGCTGGGTCAAACAGCACAGCCAGGGCAAAAGCGTCCTCAATTTGTTCGCCTATACCTGCGGCGTCGGCCTGAGTGCCGCAGCGGGCGGAGCCAGTGAAGTGTGCAATCTGGACTTCGCCGAGGGCAACCTCGCGGTCGGCCGGGAAAACGGCGCGCTCAATCCAGAGTTGCCCGGCATGTCGTTCATCCAGTCCGATTATTTCCCGGCCATACGCCAACTGGCAGGCCTGCCCATCACCCAACGTCGCGGCCATAAACTCCCGGAGTACGTGAAGCTTGATCAGCGCCAGTACGATCTGGTCCTTCTCGATCCACCCGCCTGGGCCAAAAGCGCCTTCGGCACGGTCGACCTGCTGCGTGATTATCAAAGCCTGCTCAAGCCTGCGCTGCTGACCACCGCCGACAACGGCGTGCTGATCTGTTGCAACAATCTGGCAAAAGTGAGCATGAATGACTGGCTCGAACAGGTGCTGCGCTGCGCTACCAAAACCGGCAGGCCTGTGCGCGACTGGCAGATCATGCCTCCGGCCGAGGATTTCCCTTCCCTGGACAATCAGCCACCGCTCAAGACATTGATTCTGCAGCTCTAGGACTTACAACACGCGTGGATATTTCCTACGAAGCTTAACGGCTTGGTCTCTGGAACCAGATGGGCGTGCCATACTCCAAGGAGCTCCGAAAAAGCCCGACATAGAAGAGATGACGCCCCACATGTCCAAAGGATTGATACGCGCTGCTGGTACCTTGCTGATCGGCTTCGGTCTCTATAGCGTCCTCGGCTTCCTGATTTTGCCCGGCGTCGGTTTGCGCATTGCCAACCAGCAGCTGGCCAACTATTCGACAGTCCCGGCCACGCTTGAGCGGATCGAGTTCAATCCTTACAGCCTAGAGTTGACTCTGTTTGGCCTGAATATCGGGACGCCGGGCAAGGAACAGGTTGGCTTCGAGAAGCTCTATGCCAATCTGCAGATCGACAGCCTCTGGACACGTGCGCTGCACCTGGAGGCCATTGAGCTGGTCAAGCCCAAGACCGAACTGCTGTTTGCCAAGGACGGCACGCTGAACCTGACTCAGTTGTTCAAGCTTCCCGCCAGCGAGCCGGCTCCCAAGGACGAGCCAGCCAGCAAGCCTTTCCCGCTGCGCATCGGCGAAATCAAGCTGGTTGACGGCAATGTCCACTTTCAGGATCTGCGTCCCAGCGAACCCATCGAGTTTCTCTACGACAAGCTGAACTTCGAGCTGAAAAACCTCAGCACGCTGCCCGAAGACAACGCCGACATGACTCTGGTCGCAGCAGGCCCGGAAGGTGGGCAGATCGATTGGGTCGGCCGGATCAGCCTGATCCCGATCACCTCTGAAGGCACCCTCAAGGTGACCGACAGCAAAATGAAAGTCTGGTGGCCCTACGTCCGCGACGCGCTGCCTCTGGCGTTGCAGGACGGGGTGCTGAATTTCAGCACCGCTTATTCGCTGAATCTGTCCAAGGAAACGGAGCTCAAGCTGACCAACACGGCCCTGAGCATTGCGCCATTTGCCATCAATACAGCGGATGGTCGACCGCTGGTTCGACTGCAGCGCCTGGATGTTACCGATACCTCCATCGACCTGGCCAAACAGCTGGTCACCGTTGGCAAGGTTCGCAGCAACAAGCTGGAAACCTGGGCGGCACTGGAAGCGGATGGGCAACTGGACTGGCAAAAACTTTTCGCCAGCCCGTCCGCCCAATCAGCCAACAAGCCAGCAGCCAAGCCCGCTGTCGATGACAAAGCGCCGAAGACGCCTGCTCAGACCCAGGCCGACGCCAAGCCAGCGCCCGCCTCCAAGCCTTGGCAAGTGATCGTCAAGGATGTGCAACTGCGCGACTATCAGGTCCATCTGGCCGATCGCTCGCAAAAAGAACCCGTGGAGCTGGACGTCGGCCCATTGAATGTCGATATGCAGAATTTCGACAGCCTGAACAGATCCCCTTTCACCCTCAAGCTCGACTCGGGGATTGGCAAACAGGGCAGACTGACCGCTGCAGGCGATGTCAACCTCAGCCCGGTCAGCGCCAGATTGCAGGTCACCACCAAAGATATCGATCTGCGAGTGGCTCAGGCTTACATCAGTCCGTTCATTCGCCTGGAACTGCGCAGTGGCATGCTTGGCAGCGATCTTGCGGTGAACCTCAAAGGCACCGAGCCGCTGGCCTTTACCATCAACGGCAAAGCCCAGGTCGACCAATTGCACACGCTCGATACACTCAAGCAGCGTGACTTCCTCAAATGGCAAAAGTTGACCCTTGAAGGTCTCAACTACGCGCACGGCGATGCGCTGACCATTGCCAAGGTCAACCTTGAACAGCCTTACGCGCGGTTCATGATCAACCCGGATCGCACCACCAACGTTGATGACCTGCTGATCCCTCAGCCTGTTGACACGACACCTGCAGCCAAGGCACAAGCCCGCGCAGGCAATGCGAAGCCGCTGGGCATTCGCGTGGGTGAAGTGAACATCAATAACGGCTCGGCCAACTTCGCCGACTTCAGCCTGACGCCCAATTTCGCCACGGCTATCCAGCAGCTCAATGGCCGCATTGGTACGCTGGACAACCGTCAGTCAAATCCTGCAACCGTCAATATCGACGGCAAGGTGGACCGCTACGCGCCGGTGACCATCAAAGGCAGTCTCAACCCGTTCGATCCGATGGCTGCGCTGGACATCGCCACGAGTTTCAAACGCGTCGAACTGACCAACCTGACACCCTACTCCGGCAAGTTTGCGGGCTACCGGATTCGTAAGGGTCGCCTCAACCTGGACCTGCACTACCTGATCACCAAAGGTCAGCTCAAGGCTGAAAACAAAGTGGTGGTTGAACAGCTGGAGCTGGGTGAAAAGGTCGACAGCCCTGACGCTGTCGACCTGCCGTTGAAGCTGGCGATCGCGTTGTTGAAGGACACCGATGGAAAAATCTCCATTGAGCTGCCGGTCACCGGAGATCTGAACAACCCGCAATTCAGCGTCATGCCGATTGTCTGGCAGACCTTGCGTAATCTGGTGGTGCGCGCTGCCGCAGCGCCCTTCAAATTCATCGGCGGGCTGGCTCGTGGTGGGGGCTCCGAGGACCTCAGCAGCGTCAAGTTTGCCCCTGGCGCGAGCACCTTGAGTGCAGAGACCCAAAAAGCCCTGGACACGCTCTCAACTGCACTCAAGGAGCGCCCGACCCTGCGCCTGGAGATCGAGGGCACCAGCGCCGCCAGCAGCGACGGTCCGCTGATCGCCAGACAACGACTTGAGCGCGAATACCAGTACAACTACTACAAGATTCTCCAGCGCCGAGGGGATAAGGTCCCGGCAAGTGCCGCGCTGGTGGAAGTGCCGGACAGTGAAAAAAGCCCCATGCTCGAAGGCATCTACCGCGCCCGCCTGAAGAAACAGCCTCCGGCGCAGTGGGCGGACCTGGGCAAAGAGGAGCGCACCAGCAAAATGCGCGAGGAAATCCTCCAGTTCTGGAGCGGTAACGAATTGTTGTTGCGCGAACTCGGGCAGAACCGGGCCAGCAGCATCAAGGATTACCTCGTGGACAAGGGCAAGCTTGAAGACCAGCGCGTCTATTTTGTCGATGCCCGCTTGGGCCAGGCTGAAAAAGATGGCACGGTGATAAGCCCGATGCATCTGGATAGCGAGTAAGCCCATGCGCATGCGTTTGTTTCTGTGTCTGACTCTGACCACCCTGTGCGGCACCGCCGGGGCGGCAACACTTCGCTGCGGAAGCCAGCTGATCAGTGACGGCGACCGGGCGTTTGAGGTCCAGCAAAAGTGCGGGACGCCGATCAGCCAGGAAGTGATTGGCTCCAAGGAAACCTTCAGCGGCGACTATCGACGATCCGAACAGGTGCGGATCGAAGAGTGGATCTACGGCCCTGATCATGGAATGTATCAATACCTGAGGTTCGAAGGCGGCCGGCTGGTAAGGATTGATAGCCAGCGGGGTCGGTGATTGCTGACACAGCGCTGACCTCGTAGGAGCGGCTTTAGCCGCGAGCGATGGTGCTGACGATGAAGATACCGCGTATACGCCAACATCTTCGCGGCTAAAGCCGCTCTTACGGAACCCTGTTTGCTGCTCGACAGCGCGGCGTCTGGACGACGGGCGATCACCTGCAGACATAACAAGTGCCATAGAAAAAGCCCCGACGTCTCCGCCGGGGCTTTTAATGGTCACATCCTTGTGACCTTCGCATGAACCTTCCCTGGATCAGCTGCAGTACAGCTGACCCTTTCTCGTTCAGCGTTGAGTATTAGTTACTCAGCTTTCAGGCCAGCAGCCGAAACGTCTTTCACACCTTTGATTTTCTTGGTGATGTTCACGGCGGTGGTTTTCTGAGCTTCGGTCACTTTGACCATGGAGGACAGGGAAACCACGCCTTTGTTGGTCTCAACCTTGATGTCCGAACCTGGGATGCCTTTTTCAGTCAGCAGGTCTGCTTTGACTTTGGTGGTGATCCAGGTGTCAGAAGTGTCTTCTTTCACTTCTTGAGTAGTGGTGTTGGCGGCCAGCACCATTGGAGCCTGAGCAGAGGTCTGAGCGAAGGCAGCGTTGGCCATGGTCAGAGTCAGGGCAGTAGCGGTGGCAGCAGCGATAGCGAACTTCTTCATACGAGTAACTCCTGTTTTTCTCAGAATCTGCACCAGCGAGTGGCTGCAGGGTTACTGGTATATATCGCAAGCGCTGTGCCAGTTTCTGGATGCAAATAAAAACCTTATTAATCAATAAGTTAAGAAATATCCGGTTTTACGGAATCGTGCAGATTGCCCGTTCGTCCAAACCGCCACGTGCAAGATGCATGCTTTGCCAGCAGCCGACAATAGTTCCGTAACCTATTAATTACACTCATAAAAAAAGGATCCCGAAGGATCCTTTTTTCATTGCCAGGCTGAGCCTGCTGATTAGACGCCCGATGCTTTCGCAGCAGCTACGTCTTTGATCGACAGCTTGATACGGCCGCGGTTGTCCACGTCCAGTACCAGTACTTCAACTTCCTGACCTTCTTTCAAGATGTCAGTCACTTTCTCAACGCGAGCGTCGCTCAGCATGGATATGTGAACCAGGCCGTCTTTGCCCGGCAGGATGTTCACGAATGCGCCGAAATCGACGATGCGCTCAACCTTGCCGACGTAGATCTTGCCGATCTCTGCTTCAGCGGTGATACCCAGAACGCGCTGACGTGCAGCTTCAGCTGCTTCCTTGGTTTCGCCGAAGATCTTGATCGAGCCGTCGTCTTCGATGTCGATCGAAGCTTTGGTTTCTTCACAGATCGCACGGATGGTCGCGCCGCCTTTACCGATGACATCACGGATTTTGTCGGTGTCGATTTTCATCGCGATCATGGTCGGAGCATTTTCCGACAGTTCGGTGCGCGACTGACCAATGATCTGGTTCATCTGGCCGAGGATGTTCAGGCGCGCTTCCAGGGCTTGGCCCAGAGCGATTTCCATGATTTCTTCGGTGATGCCTTTGATCTTGATGTCCATCTGCAGCGCGGTAACACCTTTGGCGGTACCGGCTACTTTGAAGTCCATGTCGCCCAGGTGATCTTCGTCGCCCAGGATGTCGGTCAGGATGGCGAACTTCTCGCCTTCTTTAACCAGACCCATCGCGATACCGGCAACCGGTGCTTTCATCGGTACGCCAGCGTCCATCAGTGCCAGGGATGCGCCGCAGACCGAAGCCATGGAGCTGGAACCGTTGGACTCGGTGATTTCCGAAACGATACGGATGGTGTACGGGAACACGTCGGCAGCAGGCAGCATGGCCTGAACCGAACGACGAGCCAGACGGCCGTGACCGATTTCACGACGACCAGCGCCACCCATGCGACCGCACTCACCTACCGAGAACGGAGGGAAGTTGTAGTGCAGCATGAACGGGTCTTTCTTCTCGCCTTCCAGGGTGTCCAGCAGCTGAGCGTCACGGGCAGTACCCAGCGTCGCGACAACCAGTGCCTGAGTTTCACCACGGGTGAACAGCGCCGAACCGTGAGTCTTCGGCAGAACACCAACTTCGATGTTCAGCGGACGAACAGTGCGGGTGTCACGGCCGTCGATACGCGGCTTGCCGTTCACGATGTTCTCGCGCACGGTGCGGTATTCGATTTCGCCGAAAGCAGCTTTGACTTCGCTGGAAGTCGGCTGGCCTTCTTCACCGGACAGTTTGGCAACGATCTGGTCTTTCAGCTCGCCCAGGCGTGCATAACGATCAGCCTTGACGGTGATGGTGTAAGCCTGGGAAATCGCGTCGCCGAACTCGGAACGGATGGCACCCAGCAGCGCGGTGGCTTCTGGTTTGGCTTCCCATGCCCACGTCGGCTTGGCAGCTTCAGCAGCCAGCTCTTTGATGGCGTTGATCACGACCTGGAACTCGTCATGAGCAAACAGTACAGCGCCCAGCATCTGGTCTTCGGTCAGCTCTTTGGCTTCCGATTCAACCATCAACACGGCTTCCGACGTACCGGCAACAACCATATCCAGGCTCGAAGCCTTGAGTTGTTCGTAGTTCGGGTTCAGCAGGTAGCCGGTGCTTTCGTGGAAGGCAACGCGCGCAGCGCCGATCGGGCCATCGAAAGGGATGCCAGAGATCGCCAGGGCAGCCGAAGTACCGATCATCGCAGCGACGTCCGGATCGGTTTTCTTGCTGGTGGAAACGACGGTGCAGACAACCTGCACTTCGTTCATGAAACCTTCTGGAAACAGCGGACGGATCGGACGGTCGATCAGGCGCGAAGTCAGGGTTTCTTTTTCGGAAGGACGGCCTTCACGCTTGAAGAAGCCACCAGGGATTTTACCTGCAGCGTAGGTTTTTTCCTGGTAGTGCACGGAAAGGGGGAAGAAGCCTTTGCTTGGGTCTGCTGTCTTGGCGCCGACCACAGTCACGAGAACGGTGACGTCGTCGTCAACGGTGACCAATACAGCACCCGAAGCTTGACGGGCAATACGGCCAGTCTCGAGGGTTACGGTCGATTGACCGAATTGAAATTTCTTGATTACCGGGTTCACGGTTTCCTACCTTCTTTGTGGCTCTTGGGGAACTGGTTTCTTGCGAATTCTTGGGCAGTGCGGGGAATCGGCCCCACGACAGTCCAGATGCAACTAGAGGCTGGGAGCCTGCCAGACTCGCCAAAACCACTGGCGAGCCACGACAGACAACCAACCTCTATCCGAGTCGTTATTAGCGACGCAGACCCAGACGACCGATCAGGGCGCTGTAACGGCTAACGTCCTTACCTTTCAGGTAATCCAGCAGCTTGCGACGCTGGTTTACCATACGGATCAGACCACGACGCGAGTGGTGGTCCTTACCGTTGGCCTTGAAGTGGCCTTGCAGTTTGTTGATGTTGGCGGTCAGCAGTGCAACTTGCACTTCTGGCGAACCAGTATCACCAACAGCTTGCTGGTAGTCGGTTACGATCTGAGCTTTTTCTTCAACGCTGAGTGCCATGTGGGCAATCCTTATTTCGGGAAACCGCTCCGGGGAGACGATTTCAACAGGCCGAGAGCAAACTCTCGTATTCAAAGGGAGGAATGACCGTGCCTGTTAACAGCCATCCTCATACCGTTCAGCCAGGAAACCTGACTGCACGGGTCCGGTCATTCTGACCGAATCAAGCGACGTGGCGCGATCCGCCCGTCTTCGCTCACTTCACCGATACCGATGAAGCGACCGTTGTGATCCTGCACCCGAACCATGCCGAACTGCGGCGCGTCCGGGGCTCTTACCGGTTGACCATGCAACCAGTAAAACGAACTGTGTTCCGAAAACTGTAGCAATGGCCAATGCTGCAAGCCGCTGTCCGAAGGCATCAGGAATCGATCGACTGCTTCATTACCGCCTTCGGCGTGTACCGCTTCCAGTTCTTCCAGCGTAACCGTCTGGGCCAAACTGAAAGGACCTGCCTGAGTCCGGCGTAGCTGCGCAACATAAGCGCCGCAGCCCAGTTTCTCACCGATATCCTCAACCAGGGTACGTATATAAGTACCTTTGGTGCAATCGACCGAGAGGCGCGCGGTATCGGCGTCACACTCAAGCAATTCCAGGCGCGCAATAGTAACAGAACGAGGCTCGCGCTCCACTACTTCCCCGGCCCGGGCCAGCTTGTAGAGAGGCTGGCCATCACGCTTGAGCGCCGAGTACATCGGCGGTATCTGACTGATTTCTCCGCGAAAATGCGGCAGGGCAGCCTCGATATCGGCACGACCAACGGTCACCGGGCGGATCTGCAAAACCTCACCTTCGGCGTCGCCGGTGGTGGTGGTCTTGCCCAGCTGCGCCAGGGTCTCGTAGGACTTGTCGGAATCGAGCAGGTATTGCGAGAACTTGGTGGCCTCGCCAAAGCATAGTGGCAGAACACCACTGGCCAATGGGTCGAGGCTGCCGGTGTGCCCGGCCTTTTCGGCGTTGAGCAACCAACGCACCTTTTGCAAGGCGGCATTGGACGTGAAGCCCAGCGGCTTGTCGAGCAGAATGATCCCGCTGACGTTGCGGCGTATACGCTTGACCTGAGCCACCCTTTACTCCTCGGTGCTGTCTGGCTTGGCGCTTTGTGGCGCGTCAGCCGGGTGCTGACCGTCTTCGGCAACAGCACGCTCGATCAATGCTGAAAGATGAGCGCCACGCACGACGCTTTCGTCGTAGTGGAAGTGCAGTTGCGGAACGCTGCGCAGCTTCATTTCACGGGCCAGTTGCATACGCAGGAAGCCTGCGGCGGCGTTGAGCACCTTGATGGTCTGAGCAATTTCTTCTGCGCTGTCCTGACCCATTACGGTCATGAAGATCTTGGCGTGCCCCACGTCGCGGCTGACATCCACCGCTGTGATGGTGACCAGACCGACGCGCGGATCTTTGATTTCGCGACGGATCAGTTGAGCCAGCTCGCGCTGCATCTGATCGCCAATACGTTGGGTACGGCTATATTCTTTTGCCATGGTTTGCTACCTGATACTGACCGGGGACAAAACCCTCGCGGTCTGAAAGCGGCAAACGCCCGGCCTGACAGAAGTCGGACCGGGCGTTGCGTGTTGAGCCCATGACAGGAACTGCGGCATTTGCATGCTACGACCTGCCATGGCTCTTCTAGCTCGCGACTTAAAGGCTGCGAGCCACTTGGACCTTCTCGAAGACTTCGATCTTGTCACCGACCTTGACGTCGTTGTAGCTCTTGACGCCGATACCGCATTCCATGCCTGCACGAACTTCGGAAGCGTCATCCTTGAAGCGACGCAGGGATTCCAGCTCGCCTTCGAAGATAACGATGTCTTCACGCAGTACGCGGATTGGACGGTTACGGTGTACGTTACCTTCGATAACCATACAGCCAGCAATCGCACCGAATTTCGGCGAACGGAATACATCGCGGACTTCGGCGATACCCAGGATGTTCTCCCGAACGTCGCTGCCAAGCATACCGGTGAGGGCTTTCTTGACGTCTTCGATGATGTCGTAGATCACGTTGTAGTAACGCATATCCAGACCTTCCTGCTCGACGATCTTGCGAGCACCAGCGTCGGCACGCACGTTGAAGCCGAACAATACAGCGTTCGAAGCCAGCGCCAGGTTAGCGTCGCTCTCGGTGATACCACCGACACCGCCACCGACCACACGCACTTGCACTTCGTCGTTACCCAGGCCGCCCAAGGCACCCTGCAGAGCTTCGAGCGAGCCACGAACGTCGGATTTGAGGACGATGTTAAGCGTCTTCTTCTCTTCCTGGCCCATGTTCTCGAAGATGTTTTCAAGCTTGCCAGCGTGAGCACGAGCCAATTTGACTTCGCGGAATCTGCCCTGACGGAACATGGCGACTTCACGCGCCTTTTTCTCGTCAGTCATCACGCTCATCTCGTCGCCCGCATCCGGCGTGCCGTCAAGACCCAGGATCTCGACCGGAATCGATGGACCTGCTTCCTTGATTGGCTTGCCGTTCTCGTCGAGCATGGCGCGGATACGGCCGAAGTTCGAACCGACCAGAACCATGTCGCCTTGACGCAGCGTACCGTCCTGAACCAGAACCGTCGCCACGGGGCCACGACCTTTGTCCAGACGGGACTCGACGACAACACCGCGACCAGGGGCCGATGGAGTCGCCTTGAGTTCCAGTACTTCAGCTTGAAGCAATACAGCTTCCAGCAGATCGTCTACGCCGGTACCCATCTTCGCGGAGACCGAAACGAAAGGTGTATCACCGCCCCACTCTTCGGACGTCACGCCGTGAACCGACAACTCGCTACGGATGCGATCGAGATCAGCGCCCGGCTTGTCGATCTTGTTCACTGCAACCACCAGAGGAACACCAGCAGCCTTGGCGTGCTGAACAGCCTCGATGGTCTGCGGCATAACGCCGTCGTCCGCCGCAACGACCAGAATCACGATGTCAGTCGCCTTGGCACCACGGGCACGCATTGCGGTAAACGCGGCGTGACCCGGGGTGTCGAGGAAGGTGACCATGCCGCGTTCTGTTTCAACGTGGTATGCACCGATGTGCTGCGTGATGCCGCCGGCTTCGCCTGCTGCAACCTTGGCACGACGGATGTAGTCGAGCAGCGAAGTCTTACCGTGGTCAACGTGGCCCATTACGGTCACA
This sequence comes from Pseudomonas viridiflava, assembly GCF_900601905.1. GTDB lineage: Bacteria > Pseudomonadota > Gammaproteobacteria > Pseudomonadales > Pseudomonadaceae > Aquipseudomonas. Next base: position 282,730 of record NZ_UWFA01000475.1, on the reverse strand, counting down.
ACCGGAGCACGGGAGAACGTCTCGCCTTCAAACTTCAGCGATTCTGCCAGGGAATCTTCCAGAGCAGTGTCACTGACCAGCGTCACTTTGTGGCCCAGTTCTTCAGCAACCAGTTGGGCAGTTTCCTGATCCAGTACCTGGTTGATGGTGGCTGGGGTGCCCAGCTTGAACATGAACTTGATGATCTCAGCTGCCTTGACCGACATTTGTTGCGCCAGGTCGCCGACAGAGATGGTCTCGCCAATTTTCACGTCACGAACCAGAGGACCTGTTGGGCTCTGGAAGCCGTGAGCATTACGCTTCTTGAGCTTGGCCTTGCCACGACCGCCGCGACGGAAGCCATCGCTTTCTTCGTCGGTAGTACGCGGGGCAACACGTGGTGCTGGCGCTTTCTCTTTGACAGAAGCACGGTGCGGGGCGTTCTTGCGATCGCCGTCGCCGCCACGAGCATTTCTGTCGTCGCTGCGTGGTTTGTCCGGGCGACGCTGTTCGTCACGCTTGCGAGCTTCTGCCGGAGCAGGAGCTGGCGCAGCAGCTGGCGCTTCGTGCACAGGCTGCTGAGCAGCTGGCGCCGGAGCTGCCGGAGCGGCTACTGCATCGGAAGCGGCGTTGCCGGGAGCGGAAGGCTGGTTGCGCGCTTCTTCTTCGGCGCGACGCTTGGCTTCTTCTTCAGCCTTCTGACGTGCAGCATTTTCTACCGCACGACGCTCGTCCATCTCACGCTTGCGCTCGGCTTCGATTTCTTCCGGGCTACGCTGTACGAATACTTTTTTCTTGCGTACTTCAACACTGATGCTTTTGCTGCCAGCAACACGCAGGGTGCTGGTAGTTTTACGCTGCAGCGTAATCTTGCGTGGTTCTTCCACTTTCGCCTTGTGGCTGCTTTTCAAGTGAGTCAGCAAAGATTGCTTCTCACTGTCAGTCACATGTTCTTCGGCGGCGGTGTGCGGCAGACCTGCCTCACGCATCTGCTGCAACAGGCGCTCTACCGGTGTTTTGACCTCATCGGCCAGTTGTTTCACCGTGACTTGCGTCATGCACTTCTCTCCTCAGGCCGCGCCTAATTACTCGAACCAGTGGGCTCGGGCGGCCATGATCAACTTGCCGGCACGAATATCGTCGATGCCGTCGATGTCGAGCAGATCGTCAATAGACTGCTCGGCCAGGTCTTCGCGGGTAACTACGCCGCGCACCGCCAGTTCCATCGCCAGATCCTTGTCCATACCCTCAAGCGAGAGCAGGTCTTCGGCCGGATGGGCGTCTGCCAGCTTTTCCTCTGTAGCGATGGCTTTGGTCAACAAACGATCCTTGGCCCGAGCGCGAAGCTCGTTGACGGTTTCCTCGTCAAAGCCGTCGATGTTGAGCATCTCCTCCACCGGTACGTAGGCAATCTCTTCCAGGCTGGTAAAGCCTTCATCAACCAGCACCTGCGCCAGATCTTCATCGACTTCCAGCTCTTCGATAAAGTTGCGCAGAATGTCACCGGTCTCTGCTTGCTGCTTGGCCTGGATGTCCGATTCGGTCATGACATTCAGGGTCCAACCGGTCAACTGGCTGGCCAGACGCACGTTCTGGCCTCCGCGACCGATGGCCTGAGCCAGGTTGTCGGCACCGACCGCGATATCCATGGCATGGGCGTCTTCATCAACGATGATTGCCGCAACTTCAGCCGGGGACATCGCATTGATGACGAACTGAGCCGGATTGTCGTCCCAGAGGACAATATCCACTCGCTCGCCACCCAGTTCGCCCGAAACAGCCTGAACTCGCGAACCGCGCATGCCGATGCAGGCGCCTTGTGGGTCGATTCGTTTGTCCTTGGAGCGAACAGCGATTTTTGCACGCGAACCCGGGTCACGAGAGGCAGCCATCACCTCGATCAGACCTTCGGCGATTTCCGGCACTTCAATGCGGAAAAGCTCGATCAGCATCTCTGGCGCTGTACGCGACAGGATCAGCTGAGGGCCACGGTTTTCAGTGCGAATTTCCTTCAGCAGCGCGCGCAAACGAACGCCTACACGGAAGGTTTCGCGGGAAATAATGTCTTCACGAGCCAGCAATGCTTCGGCATTGTTGCCAAGGTCAACGATGACGTTGTCACGCGTAACCTTTTTAACGGTACCGGAGATGATTTCGCCCAGACGCTCGCGGTATGCATCAACTACTTGCGCACGCTCGGCTTCGCGAACCTTCTGCACAATGACTTGCTTGGCGGTTTGCGCAGCGATACGACCGAACTCGATCGACTCGATCTTTTCTTCGATAAGATCGCCAGCTACAGCGCCTGGACGCTTTTCTTGAGCCTGATCGACAGCCAGCTCGTAAGCCGGATCGTCCAGGTCTTCGTCTTCTACAACAGTCCAGCGGCGGAACGTCTCGTAGTTACCCGTCTGACGATTGATTTCTACACGCAGCTCAACTTCATCTTCAAAGCGTTTTTTCGTCGCGGTGGCCAGAGCCAACTCAAGCGCCTCAAAAATCACTCCTGCCGGAACGCCCTTTTCATTGGACACCGACTCAACAACCAGCAGTACTTCTTTGCTCATCGTACGCCTCGCCTTTCGCAAGCCATTGGATCCGCGGGATCCGCAGTATTTGGCACGTATCAGTCAAACGTGGGAATAATGTTGGCCTTGTCGATCATATCGATCGGCAGCAGGAACTCATGGTCTTCAACCTGCACCACGATGTCCTGCTCTTCTACACCACGTAGAAGGCCCTGAAAGTTGCGTCGTCCTTCGAAAGGCGAGCGCAGCTTGATCTTCACTTGTTCACCGGCAAATTTTGCGAACTGCTCAAGAGTGAACAGTGGGCGTTCCATGCCAGGCGAGGAAACTTCGAGGGTGTACTCAACGGAAATCGGATCTTCAACATCCAAGACACCGCTGATCTGACGGCTGACAATGGCGCAGTCGTCCACCAGCACACCGCCCTCTTTATCGATATAAACGCGCAACATTGAGTGGCGACCTTGAGCCGAAAACTCAATACCCCAGCATTCATAGCCCAGGGCCACGACCACCGGGGCCAGCAAGGCCTGCAACTCTTCTAGCTTGCTCGACACCTGAACCCCCTCGTGCATGTATGTGCATGCTTTGCAAAATAAAAAAATGGGCGAAACGCCCATCCTTGAAAACGCCGTAGAACAGCGGCGTTGAAAGTGTCCAGCTAACAAAAAGCCCCTGAAAAGGGGCTCCGCTAAAACTGGTTGCGGGGGCTGGATTTGAACCAACGACCTTCGGGTTATGAGCCCGACGAGCTACCAGACTGCTCCACCCCGCGACAAAGCTGGGGCGTAAGTATACGACTGATCCCTTGCAGGGTCAATCCAACATCCACCTACAAGAAAGCCCGCTAATGCGGGCTGCCTTGACAATTGGTACCGAGAAGGGGACTCGAACCCCTACACCCTATGGGCACAACCACCTCAAGGTTGCGTGTCTACCAATTCCACCACCTCGGCAATACAACTCTTTTGACAGCCTCGAACATCACTGCCTGTTGAAACCTTACTTCTGCTCTGGAGCTTGAGGTACGTCAGCTGGAACAACAGCTGGCTTTTGCCCTTCGAGCACCGGAACATCATCTGCTGCCGGTTTTTGCTTGACTTCCATGACTGCTGGATCTGGCAAACCTGCTTGAGTCAGCCCATGAGCTTTCTCTTTAGCAAAGTAACCTAACCCCAAGCTGGTTATGAAAAAAGCTGCGGCGAGTATACCAGTAAACTTACTCAGAAAGGTAGAGGAACCTTGGCTTCCGAAGACAGTATTTGATGCACCTGCTCCGAACGACGCACCAGCGTCCGCACCTTTACCCTGCTGCAGCAATACCAGAGCGACAACGCCCAGAGCGGCCAACAGATGAAAAACGACTACGACTGTTTCCAGCATTTTCTCAGTTTCCCGCGGCGCGACAGATCGCACCGAACTCAGCTGCATTCAGGGAGGCGCCACCAATGAGGCCTCCATCGATATCCGGCATGCCGAACAGTTCGACCGCATTGGCCGCCTTCACGCTGCCGCCATAAAGAAGCCGCACACCTTGCGCGACCTCAGCATTCTCTTTCGCCAACTGCGCACGAATAGCTGCGTGCACGTCCTGCGCCTGTTGAGGCGAAGCCGTCAGCCCGGTACCAATGGCCCAGACCGGCTCGTAAGCGATTACTGCATTGACGAAGGCTTCGATGCCCAGCTCAGCGATGATGCTATCGAGCTGCTGCCCGACAACCTCAAGCGTCTTACCGGCTTCACGCTCTTCAAGGGTCTCACCGATGCACAGCACCGGCGTCAAACCGCTTGCCTGCGCCGCTGCGAACTTGCGGATCAGTGCATCGTCACTCTCGCCCATGATCAGGCGACGTTCCGAATGACCCACAAGGACCAGCTTGCAGCCTGCATCGGCCAGCTGACCAGGAGACACCTCACCGGTCAACGCACCCTGCTCTGCCTGGTGCGCGCAATCCTGCGCACCGACCGCAATCGATTTACCCTGCAAACCTTCAATCACAAGATTGATATGCAGGCTTGACGGAAATACCGCCACATCAACACCGCCAGGGAGGACCTGATGACCAAGGCCCTCGATCAGCTCAGCGACGCTGGCGCGGGTACCGTGCATCTTCCAGTTACCAGCTACCATAGGGCGACGCATGCTGTACCTCGTCGGTCAAAGTGGGCGCAGATGTTACCCAACACTTTCAACACTGGCAAGCCGAAATCAGGCGCAAACTTCAGCAACCAGTTTCGCCAGCTCTTCGGCATAGCCCCGAACCTGAACTTCATCCTCACCTTCGACCATCACCCGAACCAGCGGCTCGGTGCCGGATTTGCGCAGCAGCACGCGACCGCGACCGGCCATTGCCTGGGTTACACGCTCGCAAGCCTCCTGAACAGCGGGATGGGTAACAGGATCAACACCGCCGGAGAACCGGACATTGATCAACACCTGCGGGCATTTACGCAATGCCTGCCGCGCCTGCGCGAGACTCTCGCCACTGCGGCGCAGCGCGAGCAGAACCTGTAGCGCGGCGATGATCGCATCACCCGTGGTGGTGTGCTGGAAGCAGACCACATGGCCGGAGTTCTCGCCACCGACCTGCCAATTGCGTTCCAGCAGCTCGGCAATGACATACCGGTCACCCACATTGGCCCGCACGAACGGTATATCAAGATCAGCCAGGGCCAGTTCAAGACCCAGATTGCTCATCAGGGTGCCAACAACGCCGCCCTGCAGGCGACCCCGCGCATGAAGATCGCGAGCAATGATGAACAGCAATTCGTCGCCATCGACCACTGCACCGGTGTGATCAACCATCAACACCCGGTCGCCATCGCCATCAAAGCCGATGCCGAGATCCGCATGCCCGGCCAGCACCGCTGCCTGCAGCGCGCCCATGTGCGTGGAGCCACAGTTTTCGTTGATGTTGAGCCCATCTGGTTGCGCCGACAGGACGGTCACCTGGGCACCCAGCTCACGAAAAACGTTGGGCGCCACTTTATAGGTCGCGCCATGGGCACAATCGACGACCAGTTTCAGGCCAGCGAAGTCGGTGCTGGTCGGCACGCTGCTTTTGCAAAATTCGATGTAGCGGCCCGCTGCATCATTGATGCGCGAAACCTTGCCCAGCTTCTCCGACTCGACCACGGTCATCGGAGCATCCATCAGTTCCTCGATCATCAGCTCGATTTCGTCAGGCAGCTTGGTGCCCTGGCCGGAGAAGAACTTAATGCCGTTATCGTAGTGCGGGTTATGCGACGCACTGATCACGATCCCGGCTTCGGCGTGGAACGTGCGGGTCAGATACGCAATGGCCGGCGTCGGCATCGGACCTAACAGCATCACATCCGCGCCAGCTGCTGAAAGCCCGGCTTCAAGCGCGGATTCAAACATGTAGCCGGAAATCCGGGTGTCCTTGCCGACCAGAATGCGGCAGGCGCCCAACCGCCGGAATGCCATACCTGCAGCCCAGCCCAGCTTGAGCATGAATTCGGGAGTGATCGGGAATTGACCCACTCGACCGCGGATACCATCGGTACCGAAATATTTTTTTGTAGTCATGTGTGCTCCGTGTTCTTACTGCGCCGCTTCAACGGCGGCAATCATGCGCACGACATCAACCGTTTCGGCGACATCGTGCACACGCAGAATTTTTGCGCCTTTGGTCATCGCCATTGCAGCAAGCGCCAGACCACCATAAAGACGTTCGCCGACAGGGCGTCCCAGCGCGCCACCAATCATGCTCTTTCGCGAGACGCCAACCAATAGCGGACGCCCCAGCGCGTGCAACTCCTGCATATGCTTGAACAGACTCAAATTATGGTCGAGGCTCTTGGCGAAGCCAAAGCCCGGATCAAGAATGATTCGTTCAACGGGAATGCCCGCCGCTACGCATTGCTGCATGCGTTCACGCAGGAACTCACTGACCTCGCCCAGCAGGTTTTGGTAGTGAGGATTGTCCTGCATGTCACCAGGCTCGCCAAGCATGTGCATGAGGCACACCGGGAGACCGGTCGCCGCAGCAGCCTGCAACGCGCCTTCTCTGCGCAACGAGCGCACGTCATTGATCAGCCCTGCACCGAGGCGCGCTGTTTCGCTGATCACGATTGGCGTGGAGGTATCGACCGAGATAATGACATCAAGCTCGCGACTCAACGCCTCGACAACAGGAGCAACCCGTTCAAGCTCTTCATCAGGACTGACTGCCCGCGCACCGGGGCGAGTTGACTCACCACCGACATCGATTAGCGTAGCGCCAGCGGCAACCATCGCCTGTGCATGGCGCAGGGCGTCATCCAGGCGCGTATAGCGTCCACCATCAGAGAAGGAGTCAGGAGTGGCGTTGAGAATGCCCATAACATGCGTATGGGCCAAATCAAGAACCCGGTTGCCGCAAGGCAACCGGGTCGGGTACAGCGCAGAAGTCATGTCAGGCCTTAGTGTTCAGCAGCTGGACCGCCGATCGGGGTTTCCGGACGCACATCCGGAGGCGTTACAGGCGCGCCAGGCGTACCCGAACCACCACCTTCCCAATCACGCGGCTCGCGTGGAGCACGACCAGCCATGATGTCGTCGATCTGCTCGGCATCAATGGTTTCGTATTTCATCAACGCATCCGCCATCGCGTCGAGCTTTTCACGATTGTCCGTCAGGATCTGTTTCGCGGTGCCGTAGCACTGGTCAATGATGCTGCGAACCTCGGAGTCGATCAGGCGAGAGGTATCTGCCGACAGACCGCTGCTCGAACCACCGCCGCCACGACCCAGGTAGCTCTGGTCTTCATCTTCGCCGTACAACAGCGGACCGAGCTTCTCGGACAGGCCCCATTTGGTGACCATGTTCCGTGCAATCTGGCTGGCCCGCATGATGTCGTTGGACGCACCCGTGGTGACACCGTCGAAGCCCAAGGTCATCTCTTCGGCAATACGACCGCCATAAAGAGAGCAGATCTGGCTGATCAGTGCCCGCTTGGACAGGCTGTACCGATCTTCCTCAGGAAGGAACATGGTCACACCCAGCGCACGACCACGTGGAATGATCGACACTTTGTAGACCGGATCATGCTCAGGCACTACCCGACCGACAATGGCGTGACCCGCTTCGTGATAAGCCGTGTTGCGCTTTTCTTTCTCGGACATGACCATCGATTTGCGCTCGGCGCCCATCATGATCTTGTCTTTTGCGAGTTCGAACTCTTTCATCTCGACGATACGCTTGCCGGTACGAGCCGCAAATAGCGAGGCTTCGTTGACCAGGTTGGCCAGGTCGGCACCGGAAAAGCCCGGCGTACCACGAGCAATCACGCCTGGATTGACGTCGTCACCCATTGGCACTTTGCGCATGTGAACCTTGAGAATCTGCTCACGACCACGAATGTCTGGCAGACCTACTACGACCTGACGGTCAAAGCGACCCGGACGCAGCAATGCAGGGTCCAGCACGTCCGGACGGTTGGTTGCAGCGATGACGATGATGCCGTCATTCATCTCGAAACCATCCATCTCGACCAGCAACTGGTTGAGAGTCTGCTCACGCTCGTCATGACCACCGCCCATGCCAGCGCCACGATGGCGACCAACTGCGTCGATTTCGTCAATGAAGATGATGCATGGCGCGTGCTTCTTGGCTTGCTCGAACATGTCACGGACGCGGCTTGCGCCAACACCCACGAACATTTCAACAAAGTCGGAACCGGAAATCGTGAAGAACGGGACCTTGGCTTCGCCAGCGATCGCCTTGGCCAGCAAGGTCTTACCGGTACCCGGCGGGCCCACCATCAGAACGCCGCGAGGAATGCGGCCGCCCAGACGCTGGAACTTGCCCGGGTCGCGAAGAAACTCCACCAGCTCGCCCACTTCTTCCTTGGCTTCGTCACAACCGGCGACGTCTGCCAGAGTCGTCTTGACCTGATCTTCGGAAAGCAGGCGCGCCTTGCTCTTGCCGAAACTCATCGGCCCGCCTTTGCCTCCCGCACCACCTTGCATCTGGCGCATGAAGAACATGAACACGGCAATGATCACCAGGATCGGGAAGCTCGCCACCAGCAGCTGAGTCCAGATGCTCTGTTGTTCAGGCTGCTTGCCCTCGACGACCACGTTGTTATCAACCAGGTCACCGATCAGACCGTTGTCCTGAATGGCCGGACGGATGGTCTTGAAGCTGTCGCCATCGCTGCGCTTGCCCGTGATGACGTAACCATCGACAGCAACTTTCTCGACCTTGCCATCCTTGACCTGCTGGATGAACTCAGAGTAGTTGAGGGTCTGCGGCTCGTTCGGGCTGGAGAAGTTGTTCATCACCGTCACAAGGACAGCCGCGATGATCAACCACAGGATCAAATTCTTTGCCATATCGTTCAATTAGCTACCCTCTGAAGCAAGCTCCACGCAGGAGCGTGCCTCGCATGATATTCACCGGCCTAACTTACTACAGATGTTACAGATGTGGCAGGCGCCGTCTGTAACCCTTTGTGAAACTTTGACTACACGATGCTCGGTGATGCTGCATCGACAGGCCATTTAAATAAATCTATCGCCTGCAATCAGAAACGCTCGATGCTCTCCGAGCCATCAATGCCCTTGAAGCCACGACCCAGTAGATACTGCTCACGGGAACGATCACGTGACGATAACGGCTTGCGCATCTGCACCTTGTCGAACAGTTTGCGGATGTCCTTGTGGTAGGTATCGAAGCCTTCACCCTGGAAGACCTTGATCAAAAAATCACCACCTGGACGCAAAACACGTCCGGCGAGGTCGAGTGCCAACTCGCAAAGAAACATTGCTCGCGGCATATCGACAGCGCTCAGTCCACTCATATTGGGGGCCATATCGGAAATCACAAGGTCTACCTGTGTATTACCGACGGCGTCCAGAATCTGGGCCAGCACTGCATCCTCGGTGAAGTCGCCCTGAATGAAGGTCACATCCGGGATGCTGTCCATTTCCAGGATATCGGACGCAATCAGACGACCCTGACCGCCAATCAGACGGCTGGTCACCTGCGACCAGCCACCCGGCGCAGCACCAAGGTCGATCACGGTCATGCCCGGACGGATGATTTTGTCCTTTTCCTGGATCTCCAGGAGTTTGTAGCTGGCGCGTGAACGGTAGCCGTCCTTTTGCGCCATTTTGACGTATTTGTCGTCGAAGTGTTCTTTGAGCCAGTTATGGCTTGTCTTGGAACGGGCCACGGGGCACCTCAAAAATAAACGAGTCGTGATTAAGTGGGCGGTCCCGGACTCGCTCGGGTAAACTGGCCGCCGCTTTTTACAAGATCAGACGCAGGGGTCAGATTATGCCGCTCACTCAAGAGCAGAAGAAACAGTACAAATCCATTGGCCACCATCTGAAACCGGTATTGATCGTGGCTGACAATGGCTTGACCGAAGGTGTGTTAGCCGAACTGGAGCGCGCGTTGAGCGATCACGAGCTGATCAAGATCAAGCTCAACATCCTTGACCGTGAAAGCCGTCTGCAGACCATTGCAGAACTGTGCAAGGCTGGTACCGCGGATCTCGTACAGGTCATCGGCAAAATGGCGTTGATCTATCGCAAGAACCCAAAGGTTAACAAACAGCTTTCAAACGTACACCGCGCACACTGATAAAACGAAGCCAGGGCCGCATCAGCGCGCCCTGTCGCCTCTTCCCGGCACGGGCTGCAAAACCAGCAGCAATCCGGCCAGCCCCAGAAACAGATAGCTCATCAATTGCCAATGCACTGCATCGGGCAGCCATAACCGCAGGCCGTAGTAGCTGAACGCAGAAACCAACGCGACCAGCAGCAACTGCCCTCGCACATCTCGCCAGACACTCGAAACGCGCTCAATCCTGATCAGTACAACCATCTGCACCATTGCGCACAATGCTGCAAATCCGACCAGCAACGCGCCTGGAATACCGATGAAGCCTTTGATCAGCAACGGCACCAGACCGGTTTGGTCCAGCACCGTCAGAATTGCCAGATGCAGCAAAACCAGGCCGCCCACCCAGAACATCTGAGAGAGCCGCCAGGTCATTGCGCCCACTGCATGTGGGCGGTTCACGTCAAATATGGCTGACTGTGACAATCTCGTACTCGATCACGCCACCGGGCGTCTTCACGGCAACCACGTCACCCTCTTCCTTGGCAATCAAGGCACGAGCCAAAGGTGAACCGACCGATATCTTGCCGAGTTTGAAGTCAGCCTCATCCTCACCCACGATGTGGTAAGTGACGCGCTCATCCGTCTCGACATTGGCGATTTCCACGGTAGTGCCGAAAATCACTTTGCCGGTATGAGGGATAGCGGTCACATCGATGATGACCTGATTCTGGATCCGGCCTTCGATGTCACGGATACGCGCTTCAACCATACCCTGCTGCTCTCGGGCAGCGTGGTATTCGGCGTTCTCCTTCAAGTCACCCAGCTCGCGAGCCGTGCCGATGTCCTGGCTCAACTTGGGACGCACGACCTTGGTGAGATGAGCGTGTTCTTCTTCCAGGGCTTTGGCACCCTGGACTGTCATTGGATATTTGATCATGCCTTTAACCCTGCATGTAGATCCTGCAAGCGACGCACGGTTTTTTCAGGACCGAACTTGAGCGCTTCGCAGATAGCTTCGCCCGCAGCAATCGTGGTGGTGCAGTAAATCTTGTGCTGCAGGGCATTACGACGGATGGAGTAGGAATCAGCGATCGACTGGCGGCCCTCAGTGGTGTTGATGATCAGCGTGACTTCGTCATTTTTGATCATGTCGACCACATGTGGACGGCCTTCGGTCACTTTGTTCACGCGACGCACTTTCAGGCCAGCTTCTTCGATCAGCTTGGCAGTACCGGCGGTGGCAACGATCTCGAAGCCCAGGCTGATCAGGTCACGAGCAACACCAGCCACCAGTGGCTTGTCGTCATCACGGACGCTGATGAACGCAGTACCGCCTGTTGGCAGGACTTCGCTGGCGCCCATCTGGGCTTTGGCAAACGCTTCACCGAAGGTATCGCCAACGCCCATCACTTCGCCGGTGGACTTCATCTCTGGGCCGAGGATCGGGTCAACGCCAGGGAATTTGGCGAATGGGAACACCGCCTCTTTCACGCTGTAGAAGTTCGGGATGATTTCCTTGGTGAAGTTCAGCTCTTTCAGGGTCTTGCCCGCCATGACGCGTGCCGCGATCATTGCCAGGGAAACACCGATACACTTGGAAACGAACGGCACGGTACGCGAGGCACGCGGGTTCACTTCGATCACGTAGATGTCTTCGCCCTGCAGCGCGAGCTGCACGTTCATCAAGCCGACCACGCCCAGTTCCAGGGCCATTTTCTTGACCTGCTCACGCATCTCGTCCTGGATATGCGCAGGCAGCGAGTACGGCGGCAGGGAGCACGCCGAGTCACCAGAGTGAACGCCCGCCTGTTCGATATGCTGCATGATCGCGCCGATCACCACATCCGTACCGTCGCAGACCGCATCAACGTCCATTTCGATGGCGCAGTTGAGGAAGTGGTCGAGCAGCACCGGGCTGTCGTTGGACACTTTCACCGCATCACGCAGGTAGCGCTTGAGCTCTTCTTCTTCGTAGACGATTTCCATCGCCCGGCCGCCCAACACGTAGGAAGGACGAACTACCAGCGGGTAGCCGATCTTGCCAGCGGCGCGGATCGCTTCGTCTTCGCTGCGAACAGTGGCGTTCGGCGGCTGACGCAGGTTCAGGCGCTCAACCATTTGCTGGAAGCGCTCACGGTCTTCTGCACGGTCGATCGCGTCAGGGCTGGTGCCGATGATCGGTACGCCAGCTTCTTCCAGAGCGCGAGCCAGTTTCAGAGGCGTCTGGCCGCCGTACTGGACGATCACACCTTTTGGCTTCTCGACGCGGACGATTTCCAGCACGTCTTCCAGAGTAACGGACTCGAAGTACAGGCGATCCGAGGTGTCGTAGTCAGTGGACACGGTTTCCGGGTTGCAGTTGACCATGATGGTCTCGTACCCGTCTTCGCGCAGAGCGAGGGCCGCGTGTACACAGCAGTAGTCAAACTCGATGCCTTGGCCGATACGGTTCGGGCCGCCACCGAGGATCATGATCTTGTCACGATCGGTCGGATTGGCTTCGCACTCTTCCTCGTAGGTGGAGTACATGTAAGCGGTGTCGGTGGCGAACTCGGCAGCGCAGGTGTCAACGCGCTTGTAGACCGGGAACACTTCCAGCTTGTGGCGATGACGGCGCAGGTTTTTCTCGGTGACGCCCAGCAGCTTGGCCAGACGCGCATCGGAGAAGCCTTTGCGCTTGAGGCGATACATCAGGTCGCGATCAATGGTCGCCAGACCCAGGGTCTTGATCTTCTCTTCGTCCTTGATCAGATCTTCGATCTGCACCAGGAACCAGGGGTCGATCATGTTCATGGCAAAGATTTCTTCGACCGTCATGCCCGCGCGGAACGCATCAGCCACGTACCAGATACGCTCGGCACCTGGAACGGTCAGCTCGCGCTTGAGCACGCTCATGCTTTCCGGGTTGCTCAGATCCAGCTTTGGATCAAGGCCGCTCACGCCCACTTCAAGGCCGCGCAGGGCTTTCTGCAGGGATTCCTGGAAAGTGCGGCCGATGGCCATGACTTCGCCGACGGATTTCATCTGCGTGGTCAGGCGTGCGTCAGCCTTGGAGAACTTCTCGAAGGCGAAGCGTGGCAGCTTGGTGACGACGTAGTCGATCGAAGGCTCGAAGGACGCCGGCGTCTTGCCGCCGGTGATTTCGTTCTGCAGCTCGTCGAGGGTGTAACCGATGGCCAGCTTGGCGGCAACGCGGGCGATCGGGAAGCCGGTTGCTTTCGAGGCCAACGCCGAAGAGCGCGACACACGCGGGTTCATCTCGATCACAACCATGCGGCCGGTGTCCGGGCAGATGCCGAACTGAACGTTCGAGCCGCCGGTTTCAACGCCAATCTCACGCAGCACCGCCAGCGAGGCGTTACGCATGATCTGGTATTCCTTGTCGGTCAGCGTTTGCGCTGGCGCGACAGTGATGGAGTCGCCTGTGTGGACGCCCATCGGGTCGAAGTTTTCGATGGAGCAGACGATGATGCAGTTGTCCTTTTTGTCGCGGACAACTTCCATTTCGTACTCTTTCCAACCGATCAGCGATTCGTCGATCAGCAGTTCCTTGGTCGGCGACAGGTCCAGACCACGTGTGCAGATTTCTTCGAACTCTTCACGGTTGTAAGCGATGCCGCCGCCAGTGCCGCCCATGGTGAACGACGGACGGATGATGCACGGGAAGCCGAGCTTTTCCAGAACCGCGTAGGACTCTTCCATGGTGTGGGCAATACCCGAACGCGGGCAGTCCAGACCGATGGATTTCATGGCCTTGTCGAAACGCGAACGGTCTTCAGCCTTGTCGATGGTGTCGGCATTGGCACCGATCATCTCAACGCCGAACTTCTCCAGAACGCCTTCGCGCTCCAGGTCCAGTGCGCAGTTCAGTGCAGTCTGGCCGCCCATGGTAGGCAGCAGCGCATCAGGACGTTCTTTTTCGATGATTTTGGCAACGGTCTGCCACTTGATCGGCTCGATGTACGTCGCGTCCGCCATGGACGGGTCGGTCATGATCGTCGCTGGGTTGGAGTTCACCAGGATGACGCGGTAACCCTCTTCGCGCAGAGCCTTGCAGGCCTGGGCGCCGGAGTAGTCGAATTCACAGGCCTGACCGATCACGATTGGACCGGCGCCGAGAATCAGGATGCTTTTTATGTCTGTACGTTTTGGCATGGGTTGTCACTCAAATCCGTAGGTCAGTCGGCAAGCCGTCTTGAATTTCTCTGCAGTGCCGGGCGGTCTTCGCCGAACGTGTGTTCAGGTCCGGCCCGGCCACTGCGCATTACATTCTCAAGGCAACCGCTCAGCGTCGCTTGGCCATGGTTTCGATAAAGCGATCAAACAGCGGAGCCACATCGGTCGGGCCCGGGCTTGCTTCAGGGTGACCCTGAAAGCTGAACGCGTCCTTGTCGGTGCGTTCGATGCCCTGCAGGCTACCGTCGAACAGCGACTTGTGGATGGCGCGAACATTGGCAGGCAAGGTTGCTTCATCTACGGCGAAACCGTGGTTCTGGCTGGTGATCATGACGACGCCGGTGTCCAGATCCTGAACCGGGTGGTTGGCACCGTGGTGGCCGTGACCCATTTTTACGGTCTTGGCGCCGGAAGCCAGAGCCAGCAGCTGGTGACCCAGGCAGATACCGAATACCGGGGTGTCGGTCTCCAGGACTTCCTTGATGGCCTTGATCGCATAGTCGCAAGGCTCGGGATCACCAGGGCCATTGGAAAGGAATACACCATCTGGCTTGAGCGCCAGAACTTCGCTGGCTGGCGTCTGAGCCGGCACCACGGTGATGCGGCAACCGCGCTCGACCAGCATGCGCAGGATGTTGACCTTGACGCCGTAGTCGTAGGCAACGACGTGGTATTTAAGGTCGCTGGCCGGGATTTCCGGGCAGCTGTCGGTCTTGAGCGACCAGACGCTGGAACGCCACTCATAGCTTTCCTTGACGCTGACGACTTTCGCCAGGTCCATGCCCTTCAAGCCCGGGAAGCCGCGCGCGGCAGCGATGGCGGCTTCTTCAGAAATATCGTCACCGGCCATGATGCAGCCGTTCTGTGCGCCTTTCTCACGCAGGATGCGGGTCAGGCGGCGGGTGTCGATACCGGCGATGGCGACAACGCCGTTGGCCTTGAGGTAGTCCCCCAGGGACATCTTGTTGCGCCAGTTGCTGGCAACCAGCGGCAGGTCGCGGATGACCAGACCTGCGGACCAGACACGATCAGATTCAGCATCTTCAGGCGTGGTGCCGGTGTTGCCGATGTGCGGGTAAGTCAGAGTAACGATTTGCTGGGCGTAGGAAGGATCGGTAAGGATTTCCTGATAGCCGGTCATGGCAGTGTTAAACACTACCTCGCCAACGGTCTGACCGTCGGCTCCAATGGCTTCGCCGCGAAAAATGCTGCCATCAGCAAGGGCGAGTATGGCTGGCTTAGTCAAGAAGACCTCCCGTAAGTAAAGCCTGAAAGGGCGTTCGCAGGTTGCAAAAAAGCGGAATGACGTAGTTACGTCACCCCGCTTTCTTATAGAATCATCTGCGCGCTTTTAGTGGACACACTAAAGCTGTAGCTTACAGAAAAAGGCTATTTTGGTCTACCGCCAATGAGGCAAAAAGACGAGGGAATGCGACAGAAGTTCCCTCTCGGGAAAAATAGAAGGCGCAAACCCGGCTGTTGACGGGTTGCGCCTCTGCTGCATGATCAGGCGATCAATGCAGTTCCAGCACGTCCTGCATGTCGTACAAGCCCGCCTCGCGGCCTTCCAGCCAAAGCGCAGCACGAACAGCACCCTTGGCGAATGTCATGCGGCTGGAGGCCTTGTGCGTGATCTCGACCCGCTCACCTTCAGCGGCGAACAGTACGGTGTGATCACCCACTACATCGCCAGCACGAATCGTGGCAAAGCCGATGGTCTGCCGATCACGAGCGCCGGTCTGGCCCTCACGACCATAAACCGCGACCTTCTCCAGATCACGCCCCAGCGCATTGGCCACCACTTCACCCAGACGCAACGCCGTGCCCGATGGTGCATCAACCTTGTGCCGGTGATGGGCTTCGATGATTTCGATATCGACGTCATCACCCAGTACGCGTGCCGCGGTGTCGAGCAGTTTCAGGCACAGGTTCAGACCTACGCTGAAGTTGGCAGCGAAAACGATCGGGATGTCTTTGCCTGCCTCGGCAATACGCTGCTTCTCTTCGGCACTGAAGCCAGTGGTGCCGATGATCATGGCCTTGCCAGCCTTGCGGCAGAAGGCCAGATTTTTCAGCGTCACGGACGGATGCGTGAAATCGATCAACACGTCGAACTCATCAACCACTTTGGCCAGATCACCCGACAGCGGCACACCGATACGACCCAGCGCAGCCAGCTCGCCTGCATCCGCGCCCACCAGCGTGCTATCCGGACGATCGATCGCAGCCGTCAAACCCGCGCCAGGCGCTTGCTGAACCGCTTCGATCAAGATTTTGCCCATGCGCCCAGCGGCGCCCATCACAGCAATACGTCGCATGTTCTGCTCCCGTTAAGCCTTACAGATCGCCGAAGAAACGCTTCACACCGTCGAACCAACCGGTGGCCTTCGGCGAGTGAGAGCTGTCGCCCTCAAGCGTGGAGCGGAACTCTTCGAGCAGTTCACGCTGGCGACGACCCAGGTTGACCGGAGTTTCAACCGCCACGCGGCACATCAAGTCACCCGCACCGCCGCCACGGACCGGCGCAACGCCTTTGCCACGCAGACGGAACTGCTTGCCGGTCTGGGTGCCTTCCGGGATTTTCAGTTTGACGCGGCCATCCAGAGTCGGCACTTCAAGCTCGCCGCCCAATGCCGCATCAGTGAAGCTGATCGGCACTTCGCAGAACAGATGCTTGCCATCGCGCTGGAAAATCGCATGCTCGCGGACATTGATCACGACATACAGGTCGCCAGTCGGACCGCCCTGCGCACCCGCCTCGCCTTCACCCGACAGACGAATCCGGTCACCGGTATCCACACCAGGCGGTACTTTGACGGACAAGGTTTTATATTCTTCAACACGCCCTTCGCCGTGGCAGGAATCGCACGGGTCGGAAATGATTTTGCCGTGGCCATGGCAGCGCGGGCAGGTTTGCTGCACCGAGAAGAAGCCCTGCTGCATACGAACCTGACCGATACCGCCGCACGTAGGACAGGTGACGGGCGAGGAGCCTTTCTTGGCACCCGAACCGTCGCACGGCTTGCAATTGACCAGTGTCGGCACACGGATGTTGACCGTCGTGCCGCGCACCGCTTCTTCAAGGTTCAGCTCAAGGGTGTAACGCAGGTCGCTGCCGCGCTGCGCGCCGCCACGACCACCGCCGCCACCCCGGCCACCGCCGAAGAAGTCGCTGAATACATCACCGAAGATGTCGGAGAAGTTCGCACCGCCAGCGCCGCCGCCAAAACCGCCGCCGCCCATGCTCGGATCAACCCCGGCATGACCGTACTGGTCGTAGGCTGCACGCTTGCTCGCGTCGGACAGCACTTCGTAGGCCTCGTTGGCCTCTTTGAACAGTTCTTCCGACGCTTTGTCGTCAGGATTGCGATCAGGGTGATGCTTCATCGCCAGACGACGATAAGCCTTCTTCAGATCTGCCTCGCTGGAGCCTCGCTCCACCCCCAGAATTTCGTAATAGTCACGCTTTGCCATAAATTCTTCCGCACTTTTGAGGACGTCCGGCAAAACCCTCCTGAGCCTTGCCAAACTCGTTGAGCCCCATACAGGCCCGGACCCAACTCACGTCAATTCAACGATCCTGGTCTTCTATTCATCGGCCAGAGCGACCGAGAAAGCGGCAGAACAAGCCGCCATGCAGGAGCATAACGGCCTTGCCACACACCTCAGCGGTACATAACCACTGAGCAAAAATTCGTTGGCTCCAGACACGCCAACGCGGGAGCAAGCTCCCGCGCGGCGACATCCTACCAGTCACCACCCGAAAGCGGGCAACTGGCTTGCAAGTGAGCCTGCGCTTACTTGTTTTCTTTCACTTCTTCAAACTCTGCATCGACAACGTCGTCAGCAGGTTTGGCTTCTTCCTTGGCTGCCTGAGCGCCACCTTGTGGCTGCTCGGCCTGCTCGGCGTACATCTTCTGAGCGACCGGCGCCGACACTTTGGACAACTCTTCGACTTTGGCGTCGATGGTAGCCTTGTCGTCGCCTTTAACAGCGGCTTCCAGAGCAACCAGAGCTGCTTCGATCGCGGTTTTTTCTTCGGCAGTGACCTTGTCGCCAGCGTCGGAGATCATTTTGCGAGTCGAGTGAACCAGAGCGTCGCCCTGGTTACGGGCAGAAGCCAGCTCTTCGAACTTGCGATCTTCTTCAGCGTTGACTTCAGCATCACGAACCATCTGCTGAATTTCTTCCTCGGACAGACCCGAGTTAGCCTTGATCACGATCGACTGCTGCTTGCCGGTCGCCTTGTCTTTGGCGCCTACGTGCAGGATGCCGTTGGCGTCGATGTCGAAGGTTACTTCGATCTGTGGAACGCCACGTGGTGCTGGTGGAATCTCGGCCAGGTCGAACTTGCCCAGAGACTTGTTCTGACCGGCTTGCTTACGCTCACCCTGCAGCACGTGAATGGTCACAGCGCCCTGATTGTCGTCGGCAGTCGAGAACACTTGCGATTTCTTGGTAGGAATCGTGGTGTTTTTCTCGATCAGCGCAGTCATCACGCCGCCCATGGTTTCGATACCCAGGGTCAGCGGGCTCACGTCCAGCAGCAGAACGTCTTTCACGTCGCCAGCCAATACCGCGCCCTGGATGGCAGCACCCATTGCAACGGCTTCGTCCGGGTTGACGTCTTTACGTGCTTCTTTACCGAAGAACTCGGTAACCAGCTTCTGAACCAGCGGCATACGCGTCTGACCACCGACCAGGATCACGTCGTTGATTGCGCCGATGTCGATACCAGCGTCTTTCAGAGCAATGCGGCAAGGTTCGATGGTGCGCTGAACCAGGTCTTCAACCAGCGATTCCAGCTTCGAACGGGAGATTTTCACGTTCAAGTGCTTCGGACCGGTCGCATCTGCAGTGATGTACGGCAGGTTAACGTCAGTCTGCATGCTCGACGACAATTCGATCTTGGCTTTCTCAGCGGCCTCTTTCAGGCGCTGCATGGCCAGCG
The DNA here is from genome assembly GCF_900601905.1 of Pseudomonas viridiflava. Lineage (GTDB taxonomy): Bacteria > Pseudomonadota > Gammaproteobacteria > Pseudomonadales > Pseudomonadaceae > Aquipseudomonas. The sequence continues at coordinate 263,520 of NZ_UWFA01000475.1, read as the reverse complement.
GATCACCTTTGAGGTTCATGCCGCTTTCTTTCTTGAATTCGTCAACGAGGTAGTCGATCAGACGAATGTCGAAATCTTCACCACCCAGGAACGTGTCGCCGTTGGTGGCCAACACTTCAAACTGGTGCTCGCCATCAACTTCGGCAATTTCGATAACCGAAACGTCGAAAGTACCGCCACCCAAGTCATACACGATGACAGTGTGGTCGCCTTTCGCTTTGTCCATACCGTAAGCCAGAGCGGCTGCGGTTGGTTCGTTGATGATGCGCTTTACGTCCAGACCCGCGATGCGGCCGGCGTCTTTGGTCGCCTGACGCTGGCTGTCGTTGAAGTAGGCCGGAACGGTAATAACCGCTTCGGTCACGGCTTCACCGAGGTAGTCTTCGGCAGTCTTCTTCATCTTTTTCAAGATTTCAGCGGAAATCTGCGGCGGAGCCATTTTCTGGCCGTTGACTTCAACCCATGCGTCGCCGTTATCAGCTTTGACGATCTTGTAAGGGACCATCTGGATGTCTTTCTGCACAACTTCTTCGTCAAAACGACGACCGATCAGACGCTTCACCGCGTACAGGGTGTTATGCGGATTGGTCACTGCCTGACGCTTGGCGGACTGGCCGACGAGGATTTCGCCATCGTTGGCGTAAGCGATGATCGAAGGAGTAGTACGAGTGCCTTCGGCGTTCTCGATTACTTTAACGTTGCCGTTTTCCAGAATGGAGACGCAGGAGTTGGTGGTCCCCAGGTCGATACCGATAATTCTGCCCATCTTTGACTCTCCCGAAAAATTTTTAATCTGGTTGCCGCAACTGCGTTTACAAATTGCGGTAGCTCTTAAACGCTTGGCCTATAAATGGGGGCCAGACAGCTGATTTCAAGCCTGCTCATCAATTGATGGCTGCGCAGGCGACGGCGCCTTGCTGACCACGACCATTGCCGGGCGCAGCAGGCGACCATTGAGCTGGTAACCCTTCTGGAACACTTTCAATACACTGTTGGGCTCGACGTCGGCGCTTTCCTGCATCGCCATCGCCTGATGGTGCTCGGCGTTGAATGGCTGGCCGTGCGGGTCAATCGCTTCGAGCTGATAACGCTTAAGCGTGTCGTTGAACATTTTCAGCGTCAGCTCGATACCTTCACGCATCGGGCGAATGCTTTCGTCGTCCGGGTTGGACAGGTCCAGACCGCGCTCCAGGCTGTCGACGATCGGCAGCAGGTCGGCAGCGAACTTCTCCAGCGCGAATTTGTGCGCCTTTTCTACATCCTGTTCAGCGCGGCGGCGGACGTTCTGCAAATCCGCAGCCACTCGCAGGGACTGGTCCTGAGCCGCAGCCAGTTGCTCTTCGAGCACCTGTACACGGGTTACCAATTCTTCACCGGAGACTGCATCGGCAGCCTGGTCCTGGGTCTGCGCATCCAGATTCTGTTCGTCAGCCATAGATTTCTCCTTTCAAATACGTCCGCGAGCTCAACTCGCGCTTCTGTCCCCCTATATGGGAGCGGAATTCTCAGCTTCAAGAGCAAATTTGCACGGATCGATGAAAGCCCGGACAAAATTTCCGGTCACCGCCAAGCCCTTATCCCGCTTGAACAATTTCCCGCATGGACTACAAAAAGGATGAGCGGCTGCCAACAAGGCCAAATCCGGGCATTGTCAGCAGCAAATGAAACACTGTATAAATAACCAGACAAATCGCCTGGGAGCCACTCCATGCTGGTGCACCTTTCCGTACACAACTACGCCATCGTCGAACATCTCGATCTCGAGCTGGACCGAGGCATGAGCGTCATCACCGGTGAAACCGGTGCCGGTAAATCGATCATGCTCGATGCGCTGGGCCTGACTCTGGGCGATCGCGCTGACAGTGGCGTCGTTCGCCCGGGCGCGGACAAAGCCGATATTCTGGCGACGTTCGACCTTGCGGATATCCCTGAAGCGCGCGTCTGGTTGCAGGCGCGCGATCTGGACAACGATGGCCCGTGCATTTTGCGTCGAGTCATAACCGCTGAAGGTCGCTCACGCTCCTACATCAACGGCACTCCCTGCCCGCAGGGCGATTTGAAAGCGCTGGGCGAATTGCTGATCGACATCCACAGCCAGCACGAACATCAATCACTGCTCAAGCCTGATACCCATCGCCGCCTGCTGGACGAGTACGCTGGCGCGACGGATCTGGCCCGTCAGGTGCAACTGGCCGCACAACGCTGGCGCCAGACGCGTCAGGAGCTGGATCGGCTATCCAATTCGGGAGACGAGCAGCGCTCGCGCCACCAGCTTCTGAGCTATCAGCTTGAAGAACTGGAAAGCCTGAGCCTGGGCGAAGACGAGCTGGAACAGCTGGAGCAGGAACACAAGAACCTGACCAACGCCGAAAGCCTGCTGAGCATTTGCCGTCAGGTGGTCGAGCAATGCAGCGAAAACGACTCCGGCAACGTGCTCAATGCCCTGACCGCCAGCCTGCATCGATTGGGCAGCGTCAACGATTCGCCCACCGCCCTGAGTGAAGCGACGAACCTGCTGTCCAGCGCGCAGATTCAGGTTGAAGAGGCCATGGGCGAGCTCAATCGCTTTCTCGATCATTTCGACGCCGACCCTGCCCGCCTGCAACAGCTGGAGGAGCGGCTTGATGCCATCTACACGCTGGCGCGCAAACACCGCATCCAACCCACTGAGGTGGCGACACTTCAGCAAAAGCTGCTGGATGAAATCGAAACCCTCAACGCCAATGACGAAGCCATCGAGCGCCTGGAAAACGAACTGTCGTCTTTCGCTCGCCACTATAAAGAGAAGGCTCGGGAGTTGAGCGACCTGCGCCATCGTGCAGCCCCGGAACTGGCCACGGCAGTCGAGCATGAAATCCAGCGCCTGGGCATGCCCGGCGGGCGGTTCAGTATCGAGCTCAAGGCCAATCCGGAAAAAGAGCTATTGCCCAACGGCCTGGAACAGATCGAATTGCTGGTTAGCGCCAACCCGGGACAACCGCTGAAAGCGTTGGCGAAAGTCGCTTCGGGCGGTGAGCTTTCCCGGATCAGCCTCGCGATCCAGGTCATCACCGCGCAAACTTCACGGGTACCGACGCTGGTGTTCGACGAAGTGGACGTCGGTATTGGCGGGCCAACGGCTGAGATTGTCGGCCAGTTGCTGCGTCGCCTGGGAGATCGCGGCCAGGTGATGACCGTGACGCATTTACCTCAGGTTGCGGCTCAAGGCCATCAGCACTTGTTTGTGCATAAAGTTCGGGACAGCGAAGCTACGCGGACCGCTGTGTCGAAACTGAGCAAGACCGAACGCATAGAAGAAGTCGCCCGGATGCTGGGCGGGATCGACCTGACCAAAGAATCGCTGGCGCACGCGAAAAAGATGGTGGTGACGGCCAAGAATTGAAACCCGCTCTACAGGAGCGCACGAGCACTGCAAGACCGCGACGAAGATGCATCAGACAGGCCGCTATCACCTGTCCCGTTGGAGCGAGGCTTGCCCGTGAATGGGTTGACGCGGTTTATCAGCTAGACCGCTTCATCGTTCTTCGCGAGCAAGCTCGGCTCCAACAAAGTTGGACCTAAGGCTTCAAGCGCTTTTCCTTCCCCAAAACGCACAAAGGCGACCCTGAGGTCGCCTTCGCTGTTTGCCTAAAAAAGACTCAAGCCTTTTTATGGCGCACGTACAGTACCAGGTTGTGATCCACCAACTCGTACCCGTGCTTCTCGACGATCGCCTTCTGGAGCTTCTCGATTCCTTCGTCGAAGAATTCGATCACTTCACCAGACTCCACGTTGACCATATGGTCGTGGTGGCCGCCGTCAGCCAGTTCGAATACCGCATGTCCACCGTCGAAATTGTGGCGAACCACCAATCCGGCAGCTTCGAACTGAGTCAGGACACGGTAAACCGTGGCCAGTCCGACGTCCTCGCTAGCTTCCATGAGTGCCTTGTAAACATCCTCGGCACTCATGTGTCGCTGCTCGGCAGAATCGAGCATCTGTAGTATTTTGACCCGTGGCAGGGTCACTTTAAGTCCGGCTTTTCGTAGTTCGCTATTTTCAACCATGGTCAGCTTTCTCGCAGACGCTGCTTCGCAGCTTCTCTTAATGCAGGTATGATCGGGGTTTACGTTGTCCCAGCCAAGATAGTGGAAGTCGCCCACCGATGCAAAACACCAAGCTCCTGCTAACCAGTTTCACCCTCGTGGGACTGCTCGCACTCGCCGGTTGTTCATTCCCCGGGGTTTACAAAATCGACATCCAGCAAGGCAATGTCGTCACGCAGGACATGATAGACCAGTTAAGGCCGGGAATGACCCGACGGCAAGTACGGTTTATCATGGGCAACCCTCTGCTGACCGACACTTTCCATGCTGATCGCTGGGATTACCTGTACAGCCTGCAGCCAGGCGGCGGTGAACGTCAGCAAGAACGCATGACCCTGATCTTCAACAGCAACGATCAGCTGGTCAGCCTCAATGGTGACTTCATGCCAGGCGTAAGCCGTGATGACGCCATTCTGGGTCGCGGCACTGACACCAATGTCACGCCGGCCACCGGCGAGCAGCCGAAGGCAGAAGAACCCGCCAAGCCAGGTTCGATGCTGGAGCAGATCCAGAACGACGTCGATAAAGTCGAAACCGTTCCGGTGCCAAGCCAGGAACCGCTGGAAACCTCGCCGCAGTAATCACTGCGCACTAAAAAGCCCGGCATGCCGGGCTTTTTGCTGTCTGCTTACTGTTAAAAAACTTATTTATTCCCGGCCTGCCGAGCTTTTGCCGCTTTGGCTGCGCGCAGACGGCGGATTTCCATAGGGTCGGCCAGCAGCGGTCGGTAGATCTCAATGCGATCGCCCCCCTCCAGCACTCGTCCACCGTCGACGACTTTGCCGAAAATACCCACAGGGCAGTGGGCAACATCCAGCTCGGCAAACCTGCTCGCCACATCACCAGCCATCAAGGCCTGCCTGACACTTGTCCCAACAGGCACGCTGATACTGAGCAGCGCCTGGCGATCAATGGCGGCATAAACCACCTCGATCGAGATCAACTTAGCCATGCAGCGCTTTCGCACGCTGGCAGAAAGCATCGACCAGTGTGTTGGCGGCCTGATTGAACAACGGACCTAACGTCGCCCGCACAATGGGGCCCGCGTAGTCGAAAGACAGATCAAGGCTGATCTTGCAGGCTTTTTCGCCCAGCGCCTTGAAGGTCCAGACACCATGAAGTTGATTGAATGGCCCTTCGACCAGATCCATCACGATGGACTGCCCCGGCACCAGGGTGTTTTGTGTGACGAAATGCTGGCTCAACCCGCCCTTGGCAATTTCCAGGCTGGCGCGCATATGCCCCTCATCGACGCTGAGTACTTTGGCGGCGGAACACCAAGGCAGAAACTCAGAGTAACGAGGCACATCGTTGACCAGGTCATAAAGCGCCTGGGCGGGGTAAGGTAAAAGGGCAGAACGTTGAATATGCGTAGTCATGTCAGCGTCACTTCCAAAGCTGAGCGGCAACCCGACAGGCTGCCGAACGGCGCCACATAGCGCATCAAAAAAACGTCAAAGCAAAGAGCGCCAAGGCCCGTCACCCAAACCTGCAATCGGTAGCCATCACCCATCGGCGTAGAGTCGCAGGGTGATCAGTCGACCCGACAAGCCTTCATCGGTTCGTTCTAAATATTACCGAGGCCATTCTCAAGGCGAACACTACAGCCCTTCGAAGCAGGCGCATTGTCCGGGATTCAACCAGTGTGCTCAAGCACGCGGTTGCCCGTAGCCGACTTCGAAGCGAGTCCCTATAATGCGTCGCCTATGGCTAAGCTCAAGAAACACCCTACAGGGACCATCGCGCAAAATAAAAAGGCGCGTCACGATTACTTCATCGAACACAAGTTCGAGGCCGGTCTGGTCCTGGCTGGCTGGGAAGTAAAAAGTCTGCGTGCCAACAAGGTACAGCTGGTAGACAGTTACGTGCTGCTCAAAGACGGTGAGGCCTGGCTGATGGGTAGCCATATCTCGCCGCTGACGACCGCCAGCACGCACGTCATCGCTGACCCGACACGCACCCGCAAACTGCTGCTGAACCAGCGCGAGCTTGAAAAGCTGACGACTTCGGTGCAGCAGAAAGGCTATGCCTGCGTGGCCCTTTCCCTTTACTGGAAGCAGCATTTGATCAAGTGCGAAATTGCTCTGGGTAAAGGCAAGAAGGAATACGACAAGCGCCATACCGAGCGTGAGCGCGATTCCGATCGCGAGCTGCAACGCGCCGTGCGCACCAAGGGCAAGGATGATTAGGTTCCGACACTGACGGGAGCTAATAAATTTGCACTGGTCCGGTGATTACCTGTGGGAGCGACCGGGGTGGTGCTCCCACAGGGATGTGTTGAGCCTGAGGTACTGCGGGGTTGCAGGCAAACACAGCATCTCCCACCGGCATTTCACACATCACACCTGATCACATCCCATTACGCCGCTCAGCCCGAGCCGTGCGTTGCGCCTGTTGCCGCACCTCTTCCAGCACTTCCTGGACATACAGCAGATGCCGACTGGAAATCTCCCGCGCATCATCGGCGCGCCCTTCGATAATCGACGTGTACAAGTCCCGATGCTGACTGATCAGCATGTCGCGGGTTTCGCTGCGCTGTTTGTACATGCCACCGATATTGATCACCACGTTGCGCTTGAGCAAATCAAACAATCCGCGAATGGTATGCAGCAACACAGCGTTGTGACTGGCCTCGGCAATCGCCAGATGAAAGCTCGCATCGGCAGCGCCCTCTTCTGCCCGGCTCACCTCGTCGGCGCGTGAGTAGCAATCCTGCAACGTATCAAAGGCCTGGCGCAGCCGCTCACGGTCCATGTCCGTAGCGCGCATCGCTGCGTAGTAAGCGCAGGAAGCTTCCAGGGTGTGGCGGAACTCCAGCAAATCACGCTGTGCCTCGGGGCTGCTTTCAAGCAGGTGCAACAGCGGGTCGCTGAACGTCGAGCCAATGTTTTCCACCACATAATTGCCGCCACCCTGACGGCTCACCAGCAAGCCCTTGGCGGTCAGCTTTTGAATCGCCTCGCGCAGTGAAGGCCGGGACACACCGAACTGTTCAGCGAGCGCACGCTCGGCAGGCAATCGCCCGCCGGACTTGAGCGTGCCTTCAAGAATCATTTTTTCCAGCTGTTCAACAATATCGTCAGACAAACGGCGCTGACGCACCTGATCAAAACCCATAACCCTGCTCCAACTCCCCGATCAGTTACCGGGACCGCGCATTCTGGCTGATTGTCGTCACTGCGGCACCCGTCAGATGACGCCTCAAATAACGGATCAACCCGACATTGCGCAAAATCTGCGACCAAAGTCGCAACACTGCAAATTGACACACCAATAACAAGGCTTCTACGCTACGCCTACGACATTGTAAATTGGTATTACCAATTTACAAATGCCGACGAGTGACTAACCTTCACTGCGCTGCAGAACTTTTCGAGCCTATCCAAAAACAATTAGAGGCCATCCTTATGCAAACCTGGCAACAGCTCTACACACCGCTGGGCGGTCTGGGCCTATCGGCCGCGGCTGCACTCATACCCATCGTGTTTTTCTTTCTCGCCTTGGCGGTGTTCAGGCTCAAAGGCCACATCGCAGGCAGCATCACCCTGGTGCTGTCCGTGCTGGTAGCAATCTTCGCTTTCCAGATGCCCGCCGACATGGCCCTTGCAGCTGCCGGGTATGGGTTTGCCTACGGCTTGTGGCCGATTGCCTGGATCATCGTGGCCGCCGTTTTTCTCTACAAACTGACCGTCAAGAGCGGGCAGTTCGAGATCATCCGCAGCTCGGTCATGTCGATTACCGACGACGAACGCCTGCAGGTGCTGTTGATTGCATTCTGTTTCGGCGCCTTTCTCGAAGGCGCGGCGGGTTTCGGCGCACCGGTGGCAATCACTGCCGCGCTGCTGGTCGGCCTCGGCCTTAATCCACTGTATGCCGCAGGCTTGTGCCTGATCGCCAACACCGCGCCGGTCGCCTTTGGCGCTCTGGGGATTCCGGTAATCGTTGCTGGCCAGGTGTCCGGCATCGACGCATTCAAGATCGGCGCCATGGCCGGTCGGCAGTTGCCCTTCCTGTCGTTGTTCGTGCCCTTCTGGCTGATGTTCATGATGGACGGCCTCAAAGGCGTCAAGGAAACCTGGCCTGCTGCGCTGGTGGCCGGGTCGACATTCGGGGTCACCCAATACCTGACCTCGAACTACATCGGGCCCGAACTGCCGGACATCACCTCGGCGCTGGTGAGCATGGTGTCCCTGACGCTGTTCCTGAAAGTCTGGCAGCCGCAACGTGCCGCTGACAGCGCGGTGATCAGTTCCGGTGGTGCGGCCATCCTCGGCAGCCCGGGCGGCTTCGGTCAGCCGCGCACCTCGGTGAAATCGCCCTACACACTGGGCCAGATCGTCAAAGCCTGGTCGCCGTTCCTGATTCTCACGGTCATGGTGACCATCTGGACCCTCAAACCCTTCAAGGCGATGTTTGCTGCCGGTGGGGCGATGCAGGCCTGGACGTTCAACTTCCCGATCCCGCATCTCGACCAACTGGTCATGAAAACTGCACCCATCGTCGCCAACGCCACGGCCATGCCTGCGGTGTACAAGTTCGACCTGATTGCCGCTTCCGGCACAGCGATCCTGTTTTCGGCGATTCTGGCCATGTTCGTCCTGAGGATCACCCCCGGTACTGGCCTGACCACTTTCAAGGAAACCCTCAAAGAGCTGCGCTGGGCGATTATCTCCATCGGCATGGTGCTGGCCTTTGCGTTCGTCATGAACTTCTCCGGGATGTCGTCGACGCTGGCGCTGGTCCTGGCCGGTACGGGTGCAGCATTCCCGTTCTTCTCGCCCTTCCTGGGCTGGCTCGGGGTGTTCCTGACCGGCTCGGATACTTCGTCCAACGCGCTGTTTGGCTCATTGCAGGCGACCACCGCGCACCAGGTCGGAGTCAGCGACGTGCTGATGGTGGCTGCCAACTCCACCGGCGGCGTGACGGGCAAAATGATCTCACCGCAATCCATCGCCGTGGCCTGCGCCGCCACAGGCCTGGTGGGTAAAGAGTCGGACCTGTTCCGCTTCACCCTCAAGCACAGCATTTTCTTCGCCACCATCATCGGCTGCATGACCTACGCCCAGGCCTACTGGTTTACCGGGATGCTGGTCCACTGACCGCCACGGGTCAGCGTTATCCGACAGCGCACGGCCCCGTGCGCTGTCGGCTCTTTCACCACCGCTCGGCCCGCCGTGCGGTTAACCGGTATCACGCACACGGCTCTCATGATTCGGCCGTGCTGCTCTGGAGGATGCATGAGCCTGCCCGCCGCCTTCTTGCGCGACGCCCACCAACTGATCCCCGCCCAACGACGCTTCGACGATCCGCTATCGACCCTGGCGTTCGGCACTGACGCCAGCTTCTATCGGCTGATCCCTCAACTGGTGATCCGGGTGGAATCCGAAGCTGAAGTGGTTCAACTGCTCAAGCTCGCTCAACGTGACAAGGTTCCGGTCACTTTTCGTGCAGCGGGCACCAGCCTGTCGGGCCAGGCCATCAGCGATTCTGTCCTGTTGGTGCTGGGCGACAACTGGAATGGCCGCGAACTGCGCGAACAAGGCACGCAAATCCGTCTGCAGCCTGGCGTCATCGGCGCACACGCCAATGCCTGGCTTGCTCCCTATGGCCGCAAGATCGGGCCGGACCCGGCGTCGATCAATGCCTGCAAGATCGGCGGCATCGTCGCCAACAACGCCAGCGGCATGTGCTGCGGCACTGCGCAAAACACCTATCACACCTTGGCCGGGATGCGCCTGGTGCTGGCCGATGGCACGACCCTCGACACCGAAGACCCGCGCAGCGTCGCGGCCTTTCGCCTGAGCCACGCAGACCTGCTGCAGCAATTGTCGGCACTGAGTGAAAAGACCCGCGCCAACGCCGACCTGGCCGGCAGAATCCGCCACAAATACCGTCTGAAAAATACCACCGGCCTGTCGCTCAATGCCCTTGTGGATTTTGAAGAGCCGCTGGATATCCTCAGCCATCTGCTGGTGGGCTCCGAAGGCACTCTGGGGTTTATCAGCTCGGTGACCTACGACACCGTCATCGATCACCCCCACAAGGCGTCGGCGCTGATTGTGTTCCCGGACGTCGAGACCTGCTGTAACGCCGTCACTGTGTTGAAAACCCAACCCGTCGCCGCCGTCGAACTGCTCGACCGGCGCAGCATGCGTTCGGTGCAGGACAAACCCGGCATGCCCGCTTTCGTCCGCGAGCTGTCGAGTAACGCTTGCGCCCTGCTCATCGAAGCCCGCGCCGCTTCAGGCTTGTTACTGCATGAACAACTGGCGCAGATCATGGCCTCGCTCGCGCCCTTCCCCGTGGAAAAACAGGTCGACTTCAGCGAAGACCCGGTGGAAAACGCGCGCCTGTGGGCGATCCGCAAAGACACCTTCCCCGCCGTCGGCGCAGTGCGGCTGACCGGCACCACGGTGATCATCGAAGACGTCACCTTCCCCGTCGAACAACTGGCCGTGGGCGTGCGGCGGCTGATCGAACTGTTCGACAAGCATCATTACGACGAAGCCATCCTGTTCGGCCATGCACTGGAGGGGAACCTGCATTTCGTCTTCACCCAAGGCTTCAACAACCCGGAAGAAGTGGCTCGCTATCAGGCTTTCATGGACGACGTGGCGCAATTGGTGGCCGTGGAGTTTGGCGGCTCGCTCAAGGCTGAACACGGCACCGGCCGCAACATGGCCCCCTTCGTCGAGCTGGAATGGGGAAGCGAGGCGTACCAGTTGATGTGGCAACTCAAACGTCTGCTCGACCCCAACGGCATCCTCAACCCGGATGTGGTGCTAAGCGAGGATCCGCAGATCCACCTCAAGCACCTCAAACCGCTGCCCGCCGCTGACGAAATCATCGACAAATGCATCGAGTGCGGCTTCTGCGAACCGGTATGCCCGTCCAAAGGACTCACCCTCAGCCCTCGCCAGCGCATCGTGATCTGGCGGGATATCCAGGCGCGCAAACGCGCCGGCATCAACACCGATGAACTGGAAAAGGCCTACCACTATCAGGGCATCGAAACCTGCGCAGCCACTGGCCTGTGTGCACAACGCTGCCCGGTGGGGATCAACACCGGCGAGCTGGTCAAGAAGCTGCGCAGCCGGGAGGCCAGCCACGGCAAGGCGGCAGGCTGGATGGCCAATCACTTCGACACCCTGCTGCAAGGAGCGCGCTTCACCCTGCATGCCGCCAACGGCGCGCGCATGCTACTGGGTGCATCGCGCCTGGCAAAAATCTCTGCCGCATTGAGCAAGGTATCCGCCGGGCGCGTCCCCCAATGGACACCCGCCATGCCTCAAGCCGAGCATGCGATCGCCTTCGCGCCACCTGTTGAAGATCAGCGCCCCCGCGTGGTCTACCTGGCGGCATGTGTTTCCCGGGTGATGGGCCCGGCGGCGGCCGACAAAGAACAAATGTCGCTGCTGGATAAAACCAAAGGCCTGCTGGAAAAAGCCGGTTACCAGGTCGTGTTCCCCGAACATCAGGACAGCCTCTGCTGCGGCCAGCCATTTGCATCAAAAGGTTACAGCCAACAAGCCGACAGCAAGCGCGAAGAACTGCTCGCCGCGCTGAGCAAAGCCAGCCGCGGCGGGCTCGATCCGATCTACTGCGACACCAGCCCCTGCACCTTGCGCCTAGTGCAAGACCTCAAGGACACCCGCCTGGACCTGTACGATCCTGTGCGCTTCATCCGCACGCATCTGCTGGACAAATTGACCTTCACCCCGCAACAGGAACCCATCGCCGTTCACGTGACCTGCAGCACCCAACACCTGGGGGAAAGCCAGGCGCTGATCGAGCTGGCGAGGCTGTGCAGCATCAACGTGGTGATCCCTGAGGGCATTCATTGCTGCGGCTTCGCGGGGGATAAAGGCTTCACCACCCCCGAGCTAAACGCCCACGCACTTCGCTCGCTTAAAGACGCCGTGCAGTACTGCAGCGAAGGCATTTCCACCAGCCGCACCTGCGAAATCGGCCTCACCCAACACGGCGGCATCGACTATCACGGGCTGGTGTATCTGGTGGACAGGGTCACCGAAGCCAAAACCGCCTGATCAACGCCTCAGCGCGGCGTTCGCCCCATTTTGGTGCCTCAATCCGCCAATATGGCTTTTTCACATGAGCGCGAAAAAAAATAGAACCCCTGCGTTTGCGCACAGTCAGTTTGTGTAGGCCCGCCAATGATGTCGGGCTATTTTCAAACCTCGGCACAGGCCTAATCGACCGGCCATACCGAGTCCACAGGCTCAAGGAGATACACATGAAGCGCACAGCACTCACAGGATTGTTCTTCACCGCCGCACTGTTGGGTTCCCCGGTATTCGCTGCAGATGACCTCTGCTCTGCCAACCTTCAAGCGCTGAAGGATGCTCACACGTCTTCGGGTACCAACCTGTCGGCTGACGACAAAATGGCAATCGAGAAAACTGAAAAATCTGCCATGGCCGCCAAAGCCGCTGGCAACGAAAAAGAGTGCATCGAGATCACCACCAAGCAGATCACTGCACTGAAAAACATCGGCTCCGGTAGCGAAGGCGCCAAGTAAAACATCAGCCGGGCCAGCCACATGGCTGGCCCGCCGGTGGTTTGCGTCAGAAGGTCGACGCGAACGTCTCGTTGGAGTACACTGCGCGACCTGACCGCGAAAGCAGTCAGCTGGGGCCGTTTAGGATTCGACGCCGGTGATGAAACTTTAGGTGCATGCCGACTTGGTAACAGAAGTCGTAAATCCACTGTTGCAACTACTTATAGTTGCCAATGACGAAAACTACGGCCAGGAAATGTCCATCGCTGCGTAAGCAGCCTTAGACCCTGAGCTTCTGGTGCCTTCGGGCCCAGCAATCACTAGGGGATGTCTGTAAACCCGAAGTGATTGTCATATAGAACAGAATCGCCGTGCAGTACGCTGTGGACGAATCGGCTAAAACTTACACAGCTCGCCCAAAGCACCCTGCCCGTCGGGTCGCTGAGGGTTAACTTAATAGACACGGCTAAGCATGTAGGACCGACAGCGGAGTACTGGCGGACGGGGGTTCAAATCCCCCCGGCTCCACCAAATTAAGCAGTACAAAAAAGCACCTCGCGGCGACGCAGGTGCTTTTTTTGTGGCTGCTGAGCTCGCTGGGACTGGGTGATACCAGCTTCAAGACAGCTTTACCGGCACAGCTGCATGTGCGGGAGGGCCGAGATATAGAGAAAAATCAGAGAATTTGAAGCTGTCATTCAGCATCTCGGCGACCCAGCCTGCACGCGGCATCGCGAATCACTCCCCCGCGAAGTAATCACTGTCCAGGTGCTTCACCTCGTAGACCTGCTTAACGCTTACCCCAAGATTGTTTTCCACCATCAGTCGCGCGAGCTCAACGCCGTCAATCAGCACCACTTTGATGTCCAGACCCAGCGCGGCAGTACGGGCTCCTTCGGAGAACTCTGAAGTGGTGATAAACACCCCCTTACGTGCACGCTGGCGAGTAAGTGCACCGATACTTGTCGATCTCCGGACGATGCACAACGTTGGTCCAGCGCTTGGCCTGTAGGTAGATCACGTCGAGTCCAAGTTTGTCCTCTTTGATTATGCCGTCGATGCCGTCGTCATTGGTCGCCTGGGTCGCCTTACCGGCCTCCTTGCGCGAGCCGCCATAACCCATGGCGATCATCAGATCGACCACCAACTGCTCAAAGAACCTGGGTGTAGCTGCTCGGACTTGTACCAGCAGCTCATCTGCGAGTGACTGCACTAGCGCCTGATGCGCCTCGGCCAACTGCTCGTCCGGCGTCGTTTCGGCAATAACAACGCTCAGCGCGACGGGTGAGATAACTGATTGTGGCTTTGCCGTATGGAAGTCCGCGAACTCGGGGAACTGCTTCAACCAGCCAACCGTGATGCGCTCCGGCCCATCAGCCAAGACATCCAAGCCACGTGGCGTTATCTGCACCATGCCCTTGGCCGGGATTGTCAGCAGCCCCGCCTTGTTTAGATAAGTGCGAGCCCAGCCTACGCGGTTATTGATAACCGTCTGATTGCCAGAGGGCAGGCGCTCCTTGCGCTCCTCCTCATTCAATTGAAACTGATCTGCCACTCGCTCGCGTAACTCATTAAGCGGCAATGGCGCACCATTCTGCACGGTGCTCAGCACTGGACGCATCACGCTTTGAAAATCCGGAATCGCCATGGTCACTCCTTATCCCTGATGGCCGCCTTCAGACATCACGTACGCCGCTCTCATCGAGGGCAGACGCCGTTTTCAGCATCTTCAGAATTACCAGAGCAAACGCCCGGCTCTTAGTCTCGTTATCCAGCACTTCCAGCGAAAGCTTCTCATGGTCGGTCATGGCGTCCAGCACTGTATCAAGCACTCGTTTGGGGAACAGGCCATGCATCACTTGATCTACCGAGTGGTTGTTTACCTGAGCCATCACATCTTCTTGGCGACTAATGCGCTGGGCGATGCCAGTGAGAAATTGCAGTTGGTCGTCATCGCTTACCTCAGCACCAAAGATCTCATTGAGCGCTTCGATGATTTCCGAAAGCCTCTTTTTCTCCGGGTCATGGGGCTTGCCGCTGCCCACGTCACTGCCAGGCTTGAGTCCGTATGTGCCTCCTTCCTCACTCAGACGCAACTGGTGTTCGGCCCGCTTGCTCAAGCGGTAATGGCTCAGTTGCAATTCGCCCACGTCCACGTCGTCTTGTAACAAGCGATCAACTCGTAGAAGCGGGTGCAAGTGCTTGGCGTATACGCAGAGCTGCTCCAGTTCGCGATCCTCATAAGGCACTATCTGTGAGAGGAACTCGTAAAGGCGCACGAAGCTTTGTAGGTTTTTGCGGAACAGGTCGAGCTGATCAACCTGTTCGCCAGCCTCTTTCAACGCATGCTCAGCTTTCTTCAGGCCGGCGCTGTCACCATTGGCTTCAGCGGTGAGTTTGTAGTCCAGCGCCTGCTGGCGTGACTCCAGCGAAAACGCATAACGCTTGGCAAAGCGTTCCTTGGCTGGGGTGCAGTAGTAGCTGAGCTTGCTGGCTGCTGCCTTAGGATCGAAGAACGCCATGGCGAACGCCTCGACCTCTTGCCAGTGATAGATCCCCTCAGCATCAAGCGTCTTCTGCAAGTCATAGATGATCTGCGGATCTGTAACGTCGGTCAGTTCGGCCTTGGTGTAGTACTGCAGGAAGGCTTCGAGGATATCTTGCGGCTCGTTGAAGAAGTCGAGGATGAAGGTTTGCTTGCTGTCACCAAAGGTGCGGTTCAACCGCGACAGGGTTTGCACGCAGTCCACGCCTTGCAGCTTCTTGTCCACATACATGGCGCACAGCTTGGGCTGATCGAAGCCGGTTTGGTACTTGTTGGCCGCGATCATCACGTTGAAGTCTTGGGTATCGAAAGCCTCGGCCAAGTCGCGGCCATTCAGGCCAGCGTTGAGCAGGCTGCTATTTTCCGTCACCTCTTCGGGGATTACTTCATCCGATAACACGCTGCCAGAGAACGCCGCCAGCGGATGCACATCGCTGTAACCCATCTGCTGGACATAAGCTTTCACCGCCAACTGATAACGCACCGCTTCCTGACGGCTGCTGGTCACCACCATGGCCTTGGCTTGGCCATTCAATAGGCCGCGGATATTGGCGCGGAAGTGCTCGACGATGACTTCTACCTTCTGGCTGATGTTGTAAGGATGCAAGCGCACCCAGCGTGCCAGCTTGATGCGAGCCTTTTTGCTGTCCACCTCGTCGTCTTCGCCATCCGGGTGGGCGATCTTCCAGGCGGTGCTATAGGTGGTGTAGTTGCGCAGCACATCGAGGATAAAACCCTCTTCAATGGCCTGACGCATGGAGTACAAGTGAAACGGTTCGGGTTTGTTACTTGAACTGGCTGGCAGCGTTTGGTCGGCCGCGCGACCGAACAGCTCTAGGGTCTTGGCCTTGGGTGTGGCGGTAAACGCGTAGTAGCTGATGCGCTCATTAGGTTGGCGCGCCTGCACGGCGGCGTCTAATAACTCCTCGGCACTTATTTCCTCGGCGTCCGGTGCATCACTGCCTAGAATCTGTTTCAGCTTGCTGGCAGATGAGCCTGTCTGCGAGGAGTGCGCCTCGTCGGCGATCACCGCATAGCGACCGCTGGCAAGCTTGGGATATTTGTCCAGTGCGTCGAACAGTGCAGGAAAGGTCTGGATGGTGACGATGATGATGCGCGTCTGCTCGGCGAGCGCCTCGGCCAGTTGTTCGGACTTACTCTGGTTGCCAACATCTCGGCTGATCGGTTTAACCACCCCCTGAGCGTGCTCGAACTGGTAGATGGTGTTTTGCAGTTGGCTGTCGAGTACTGTGCGGTCAGTGATAACGATCACTGAGTTAAACAGCCGCTGCCCGTCCGCGTTATACATCGAGGCGAGTTGGTGTGCAGTCCAAGCGATGGAGTTGGACTTGCCGGAACCTGCGCTGTGCTGGATCAGATAGCGCTTTCCTGGCCCTTCGGTATGGGTGGTTTCGATGAGTTTGTTGACCACTTCCCACTGGTGATAACGCGGAAAGATCATTGTTTCCTTGGTAACCAGCGTGCCGTCAAAGCCTTCACTGGTTGTTTTCTCCAAGTGTAAAAAACGCCCCAGCAGTTTCAGCCACGCGTCTGGCTGCAACAGGCGTTCCCACAGGTAGCCGGTTGCATAGTGGGTGTCGTCGGCAGGCATTGGGTTGCCAGCACCTCCTTCGTCACTGCCGAGGTTAAATGGCAAGAAAAAGGTGTCCTTTCCGGCCAGCTTGGTGGTCATGGCCACCTCGTTCTGACCGACAGCAAAATGCACCAGTGCGCCGCGCTTGAAGGTGAGCAGAGGTTCGGGCTTGCGAGTCAGCGGGTCTTTTACCGGACGATCGTCACGATACTGGCGCTTGGCGTTTTCCACCGACTGCTTGAATTCGCTTTTCAGCTCCAGCGTGGCGGTGGGAATGCCGTTGACGAACAGCACCAGATCCAGGCGGGGGTCGTAACTCTGCCCGCCCTTGCCAGCATCACGCGCATGAGGTGAATAAGACACTTCCGGCACCACGCGCAAACGGTTGCAGTGGTAGCGTTTGAGGGTGTCCGGGTTCATGTCGTGGTCGGGTTGAAAACTGCACAGTTCCACCTTTACTGCTGGCAGCTTGAAGCCATGGCGCAGCACATCCAACGTACCGCTCTGCTCTAGCTCGCGCACAAGCTTTTGCACCAGCACATCATCCGGATTATTCGGATTGGCCTTGGCGAACTTTTCCCAACGCTCAGGCCATGCTTCTTTGAAGTAGCCCAGTACATCTTCGGTGTACAGCGCCGTGCGTCGGTCGTAGCTGCTGGCTGTGCCGACCAGCCAGCCTTGAGAAGCCAGGGAGGCGATGATGTCCTGCTGAAATTGCGCTTCCTTGCTGTTCGCCATTACGCGGTCTCTTGTACTAATTCGAGGGATGTTGCGCTCGCTGGGGGCTGCCAGCTGCGTACGTCGATTTTGCCGGTGACGGCGGCGGAGATTAGAGCTGAGCGGCGTTCTTGGAGAATGACGATCAGCCGATCTGCTTCACTTTTCAAAGCCTCAGACTCGTTAATCAACGAATCAATGCGCTCCATGATCTGCTGCCTTTCAACCTCTGGCGGGATGACAATGACGATGTTTTTGAATTGATCCCAGTAAAGTCGCAGTCGAAAGTCTGTAATCCCGTAAGAATTTTTACGCATTTCCTCGACAGCACAGCCCGTTCTCAAAAGCTGCTCTACATATCTTGAGATATCTTCGTTTTTAGGGCGGGCTACTACATATGCAGGGCTAACAAGGCCATCTACGAGGACAGCACCAAACCCACCCTGCCACGCTCTCATCATGTTGTAGACAAGGTCCCCGGGGCGAACTCGCTTGTACTTCTCGCGATCTTCTATGCGGGTGATTTTTCTGTCCGACTCCTCCTCTGACAACTCCTTATCAGATACCCCGTGATGAATCGAAACACGTAACACAGGAAGCCCGGCCAGCCCTTTATCCGCAGCTTCCGAGTAAACGGCACCTATTCGCAAAGTCTCCCAATGCGCCGGCACCTCGCCTAGCCACTCCGCGCCGGAGTCTTTCATCGGCATCGTGGGATCGAGGCCTTTGGTGACGGCGTGGGAGATCACGGCCTGGCGCTTTTCCTTGAGCAGTTCGATGAGACGCTGCTGCTCTTCGATCAGCGCGTCGATGCGGGCGGTTTCATGGTCGAGGAAGCGGGCAATTTGAGTTTGTTCCGGCAAGCCTGGAAACGCCAATCGATAATTACCAATCTGACCTTCATTCATAGATGGCACGGCCCCAGGGTTTGCAATCAAATCAAACCGGACAGTACCCATTGAGTAAAGAGCATACTGATTCGAAGCTCTTCCCGGGAAGACAATAAGCCCCATCATATTGTTATCGAGACATGCTTCTGCGCTGATTGTCCTTAGCCGCCCGAGCAGCAATGCAGCGCCAACCTTAGCAAAGACAATTGTACCTTTCGGAAAAATATAGGCACCAAGCTCTTTCGCAGTTTCTCGAGTAATAGTGTTTTCACTTGTTCGCAGAACACCGTCGCTATCCGCAGACGCAAGAGCATTAACTTTGTGGAAGTCCAGCTCATACGAATCAACACCCTGTTTATCGTGAGGAAAACCGGCGCCTCCTTTAAGCCATCCGACCCACTTCACAGGTAAAACACTCCAATGCTCCGGCACTTCCCCGAGCCACTCAACACCCGAATCCTTGTACGCCGGATACCCTGGAAACCTAATCGGGCTATCCCTGCCCCCGCCCTGCGGGCCAACGGCTGCGCCACTGTTCAAATGTGCTCCCGACAAATTTGTCATGCCGACAGCCCCTCAATCATCTGCTTGATGCGGTCGGTGCAGGCTTTCAGGTCGCGGTCGATTTCCGCTAGTGGGCGCGGCGGCTGGAACACGTAGAAGTGCCGATTAAAGGGAATCTCGAACCCAACAATGCCGACCTCGCCATCTAGAGCATCGGTCTTGCTCTCGTCGATCCAGGCATCCGGTACATGGGGGATGACTTCGCGCTGGAAGTAGTCGTACACCGACTCGCCCAGCGGCACGTTCTCGTTGTCGCGCAGGCCGGCGTCGGCTTCCGGCTGCCCCTTGGTCATGCAGCTGTCCGCCTCGGGGTCGCGCTCGCTCAGTGCATTGAGCAGTGCTTTCAGCTCCGGCGCGCTAAGGCTGACGCTGTGCGCGGTCAGGGCTTTTTTCAGCAGCTTGCTGAATTGCTCACGGTTGCGGTGCAGCAAGCTGGCGTCCATGGTTTGCAGAGCGGCCATCAGTTGCTGCTGGGCGCTACTGTCGAGTTTTTGGATGGCCTTTTCTTCCAGCACCTTTCCGAGACGCTCGGTGCTGGTTTGGAAGTTCAGCCGCAGCGGACGCTCGACGGCGATGCGGCGGTAGCCGAAGGCGTCGATGGGGAAGATTTTGCTCTGCGCGGTTTGCTCGAAACTGCCATACAGGCGTACCAGCTCGCTGATTTGATCCTCGGTGATGTACTGGCGCTTGCTGCCCAGCGATTTGCGCATCTTGGCGTAGTGCTGGCCGCCATCAATTAGCTGTACCTTGCCTTGGCGCGCCGGGGCTTTCTTGTTGCTGAGTATCCATACATAGGTGGCGATGCCGGTGTTATAAAACATGTCGGTTGGCAGCGCGACGATGGCCTCGACCAAGTCGTTTTGCAGCAGGTAACGCCTAATTTCTGACTCGCCCGAACCAGCGCCCCCGGTGAACAGCGGCGAGCCATTGAGGATGATGCCGATACGCGAGCCACCCTCACGCGGGTCACGCATCTTGCTCACCAAATGCAGAAGGAACAGCAGCGAACCGTCGGACACTCGTGGCAAGCCAGGGCCGAAGCGACCGTCGAAGCCCTTGACTGTGTGCTCGTTGGTGATCTGCTTCTGCACCTTCTTCCACTCCACGCCGAATGGCGGGTTGCTAAGCATAAAGTCGAAATGCTTGCCAGCCAGTTGGTCGTTGGACAGGGTGTTGCCGAGCTTGATGCTGGCCACGTCCTGGCCCTTTATCAGCATGTCCGCCTTGCAGATGGCGTAGGACTCGGGGTTGAGCTCTTGACCGTGTAAAGACACGCTGACTTTTTCGCTGATGGACTGGATGTACTCATCACCCTCAGATAGAAAGCCTCCGGTGCCCGCGGTTGGATCATAGATGGTGACAATGCTGTTGGGTGCGAGCTTGTGGTCCTGATCGGTGATGACCAACGAGGTGGTGAGGTGCACGATATCGCGCGGGGTGAAGTGCTCCCCGGCGGTTTCGTTAGAGCTTTCGGCGAACTTGCGAATTAGCTCTTCGAAGATGATGCCCATACCGAAGTTGCTGATGCGCTCAGGCTCCAGCGACGCTACGGCAAAACGCTGCACCACCTGATAAAGCAGATTGGCGCTCTCCAACTGCTGAACGAAGTCTTCGAAGTGGAAGTGCTCGAAGATCTCACGGGCGTCTTTGCTGAACGCTTGCACGTAGCGCATCAAGTCATCCGCCGTCTGTGTGGCGGACAGCGTGGCGAGGTTGAGCGGAGACGCGTTGAAGAACTGCTGACCGGCAGCGCGGAGCAGAATCATGTCACGCACTTGGTCCGAACGGCCTTCCTGAGCGAAGGTTTGTTTGATCACCTCATCCTTGGTCGGTGCGAGCACGCACTCCATGCGCCGTAACAGCGTGAATGGCAGGATGATGCGACCGTATTGCGATTGTTTGAAGTCACCGCGTAGCAGATCGGCAATGGACCATAGAAACGCGGCCGTCTGGGAATGATTTTCCGTGTTCACGCAACAACTCCTTGGAGTAGGGTCAAAATGGCGAAAGTTTAACACCCGATCGTACTTATCAGGAGCTGCTGCTTTTAGGTTATGAATACTCGCCAAGCCCCGGGCCAATACGTCGCTAAAAATCCATTTCAAGAACACGTCATGCATACGTGTCGCTGCCGACGACATGAGAGCCAAGTCGAGCAATCTACCGAGAGCTAAGAGAGCGCATCTGCCTTCGCTTCCCCCCCCCTCATGCATCTGAGTCCTCCGCAACCAGCGCGCGCCCCGCCACTATCACCGCAATAAACCAGACCACCGCAGAGACGGGTTTGCCTAACCGCCCCCGCCTTGAGCAGCACCTCACCGGTTGGAAGCGAGCTGTCCCCGAGTCTGCGCTACGATTGAGCACTCCACACCGCCAGCTCATACCCATCCGGATCAATGAAGTGAAACCTGCGGCCACCAGGGAACGAGAAGGTTTCGCGGCTGATCACGGCACCTGCGGATTTTAGGCGCTGCTGCGTAGCTTCAAGATCATCCGCGTACAGGATCACCAGCGGGCCACCTGGTCGAATGGGTTCTCCGGTAGTGAACCCGCCGGTCAGTCGCCCATCGGTGAACTCGGTGTAGGTGGGGCCGTAATCGACGAATGCCCAGCCGAACACTGCACCATAGAAGGCTTTACTGCGGGCGATGTCGCCCACGTTGAACTCGATATTGTCGATCTGTCGGTCTTGCCCGCGAACGCTCATGGCTGCCTCCTTGGCGAATGGTTGAGGGGCGAGTGTAGCGGTATCCGCCCAGGAATGAGTTACCATGCCGCCGCGAAATCCCCGCCGAATCCTCTGACCACTTATGTCCACCAACGCCCTTTACACAGATCTGTCCATCTACTACGACCTGATGTGCGCCGACATCGCCTACCGAGCACAAAGCCACAGCGTACGCCGCCTGCACCAACTGTTCGGCAATGGCGGGCGCCGCCACCTTGATCTTGCCTGTGGCACCGGGCCGCATGTGCGCCATTTCCTCGACTTCGGCTACCACAGCGCCGGCCTGGACATCAGTCAACCGATGCTGGACCTCGCCCAACTGCGGTGCCCCGAAGCACAATTCAGCCTTCAGGACATGGCCGGTTTCCGGGTGAACGAACCGCAAGACCTGATCACCTGCTTCCTGTACTCGGCCCATTACAACCCTGGGCTGGCCCAACTGCGTGCCTGCCTCGCCAGCGTGCACGGCGCACTCGCAGAGAATGGCGTGTTCTGCTTCAACGCGGTGGACAAACTGCACATCGACAACCACTTGCTCGTACGCCATAGCGTCGAGTTTGAAGGCAGCCATTTCACCTTCGGCTCCAGCTGGCATTACAGCGGAGAGGGCGAGCAGCAAGCGCTGCGCCTGACTATCGAAAAGACCACGGCCGGGGTGACTGAGGCTTGGCAGGATGAGCATGCGATGGTGGCGCTGAGTTTCACCGAGTTGCTGACGCTGTTACAGCCTAAATTCGAGGTGCAGGTTTTCGAGCATGACTATGAGCGGATCACGCCTTGGGAGGGCGTGACCGGGAATGCGATGTTTGTATGTGTGAAGCGTTAATAGACTGCTGGAAAGCGCTGAGGCAGACGTCTCCAGAGCAGCAATGATCGGGTTAATCACTCCGTCTTTGCAGTGCGACATCAATGCACCTCCACTCCCCCACAAAACCCCACCCGATCTCCCCCAGCCCTCTTCGACACATACATCGCCTGATCAGCCTTGGCGATCAGCGTCTCCATCTCTTGCCCATGCAACGGAAAAAAAGCCACGCCAATACTGGCGGAGAGCTGGACGATGATTCCGTCGATGAGGATGGGCGCGCTGGCGGCTTGGACCATGCACCTGAGCACGGGCTCGCAGTCGTGGGGCTGTTGCAGGTCGAAGAGGCCTGCGACGAATTCATCTCCGCCCAGGCGTGCCAAGGTGTCGTGGTTTCGGATAGTTGCCTTGATCCGCTGGGCCAGGATTTGCAGGACGCGGTCGCCAAAGCCATGGCCGTGGCGGTCGTTGATGAGTTTGAAGCCGTCCAGATCGATGAAGGCCACTGCCAGGCTGCGGCGTCGCGTGCGAGCTGAATCCATCGCCTGGTGCATGCGTCTGGCAAGCATATTTCGATTAGGCAGTTGGGTCAGGGCGTCGTAGTCCGCTTGGCGCTCCAGCAGTTGCTGATACTTTTTGAGCTGGGTTATATCGATGAGCAGCGCCACGTAGTGGGTGACTTCGCCGTCGTTGCCGTATGCCGCGCTGATGCTGAGTTTGAGCGCCAATTCAGAGCCGTCCTTGCGGCTGCTCCACATTTCCCCGGACCAATGCCCCTGTTCTGCCAGCGCATTGCCCATTGACGTGAAAAATGCCGCGACTTTGCGCAGCAAAACGGCCTCTGACGTCGGATTTTGCGCCACCACCTCGTCCTGCTCATAGCCGGTAATACGGGTGAACGCTTCGTTGGCGCGAATGACGCGTCCGGTGCAGTCGGCGACGATGATGCCTTCGCGCGCACAATTGAAAACGCTTGCGGCCAGTTGAGGCGGGAGAGGGTCTGTTCTCCTGTCCGGGCTCGCCGACAGCGCGCCGTCACAGGCGTTTTTTGCGCGCTCAGGGTGTCCCCCAAATGACAAGAGATGAACCGCCATTGCATTGAGTGCGCGGCCACTTCGGGTTCGCGCAATGGCTACAAGCCCAGATAAGCGCAGATAGCAGCAATGGGCGAACGTGGATGATTTCATGGGGTTACTCGATAGCTGTGCGCGGTTTAACCGGGCAAGTCGGTTGGATACTTACTTATGGCCTGATGCCCATGGGGCTGACTGGCGGGGCGAACCCACGGTTCGATCAAACCCGATCTGTTGCTGATGGTGGCAGATTGGTTACCGAGGGTATTTGCAGGAGGGGAATCGGCCTTTGCCGGAGCGGATATAGAAACGCCCGATGCATGCATCGGGCGTTTGCGGGCCAACTAAACGATAGTGTCCGGGTGGATCAGCGGCTTACCAGACCGGCATTGTGGATCTGTACGACGTCTGCCTGACGCTGCGACTGTTCAATCACCACGGTTTGAATCGCTTCGACCGTGATCCCCAAACGCTGTTTCGCAAGTGCCAGCCCATAGGTCGCCAGCTCCTCGTTCGAAAGGGCCTGGTTTACAGGCGCAGCCTCTACCAGCAAGGTGGCATCCTTGAGCATGCTGATATTGAGACGCAGCAA
Source organism: Pseudomonas viridiflava (assembly GCF_900601905.1). Classification (GTDB taxonomy): domain Bacteria; phylum Pseudomonadota; class Gammaproteobacteria; order Pseudomonadales; family Pseudomonadaceae; genus Aquipseudomonas. The sequence continues at coordinate 239,409 of NZ_UWFA01000475.1, read as the reverse complement.
CTCGCCTGTACCTAAAGCGACCGAACCTTCAGAGCGGGCAGCCGCCTCATGTTGCAGAATCGGAAGGTTGCGCAGGGTCGAGGCCACTTTCTCCAACAGGATGTTGTTACCCATATCGCTTGCCGAGTATTTCCCTACCGCTTGAGGCTCCTTGCCCGCTTGTGAGCTGTACACATTCAGCACTTTCTTCACGACAGGCTGGGCGGCCTCGTCCTCCATGGACAGGCTTAGACTGCCGTTGGCGGAGAGAAAGTCGCCTCGCAAGGGCTCGTTTGCGGTGGCGTCCATCCTGACAGGCGCCGTACCCGAATCGTTGGTCATCAAAGCGCTCAGGGCAATAGGCCGGGTGGCGCTCAACGTGCCCTCACCCGGGCGAACTTCCGGCCGGTTTGCGATCATCGCGGTGCCGTTAACGCCCTCGGCTTTGCCTAGCAGCCCCACAGGGGTGTAGAGCGGAGAGTTGATTGAAGCGCTGCCGGTAAATTGATCGCCTGTCAGCTGATAATTGGCGAAGTCATCGCCAGTCAGTTGCAAACCGAGCACGGTAACCGGCTTGTCGCGGCCAGCATTGGCAGTCAGGAAGTTCGCACTGCCCGCCGCCCCGACCTTGTCCCCGGCAATAACCCCCCCTAGCGCTACCCCACGTATCGTCGCCGTTGTCCCACCGTCGAATGTTTTGTCGGCGATGTCCACCAATGCTGTCAGGGTTTTGCGCTCGATGGTGGCCGTGCCAATGGTCGCGCCTGTATTGAAGCTGTAGTTGCCCGCTTCCGGGCCGCCGAGGCTCAGGCCGGTGCCGGTCACTGACTTGCCGACCCCGGCATTTTTGTCGCTGAAGCTGCCCTGGTTGCCCACCACTTGCAGGTTTCCGGCATCGCCGTTGACCACACCGATCAGTTGGACATTGCCCAGGCTGGCCTGGGTGGTGCCGTCATAGACCTTGTTTACCACATCGGCGGTGGCCGTCAGGGTTTTGCGGTCGATGGTGCCCGTGCCGACGTTCGTGCCGGAGTTGAAGCTGTAGTTGCCCGCCTCCAGACCGCCGATGCTTAGCCCGGTGCCGGTCACCGACTTGCCGCCCCCGGCGTTCTTGTCGCTGAAGCTGCCCTGGTTGCCCAGTACCTGCACGTTTCCGGCGTCGCCGGTGACTACACCGACCAGTTGGACATTGCCTAGGTTGGCTTGAGTGTTGCCGTCATACACTTTGTTCGCCACATCGGCGGTGGCCGTCAGGGTTTTGCGGTCAATGTTGGCCGTACCGATTTTCGCGCCGGGGTTGATGGTGTAGTTGCCCGCTTCCAGGCCGCCGAGGCTGATGCCCGCACCGGTCACCGACTTGCCGACTCCAACATTCTTGTCGCTGAAACTGCCCTGGCTGCCCACCACTTGCACTTTTCCGGCGTCGCCATTGATCACGCCGCTCAACTGGACATTGCTCAGGCTGGCCTGGGTGGTGCCGTCATAGACCTTGTTCGCCACATCGGCGGTGGCCGTCAGGGCTTTGCGGTCGATGGTGGCCGTGCCGATGTTCGCGCCGGGATTGAAGGTGTAGTTGCCCGCTTCCCCACCGCCGAGGGTCAGACCGGCGCCAGTGACTGACTTGCCGACCCCGGCATTCTTGTCGCTGAAGCTGCCTTGGTTACCTACCACCTGCAGGTTTCCGGCATCGCCGTTCACCACACCCGTCAGTTGGACATTGCTCAGGCTGGCCTGAGTAGTACCGTCATAAACCTTGTTGGCGACATCGGCTGTGGCCGTCAAAGCTTTGCGGTCAATAGTGGCCGTGCCAATGTTCGCCCCGGTGTTGATGCTGTAGTTGCCTGCTTCCAGACCGCTGAGGGTCAGCCCGGTGCCAGTCACGGACTTGCCGACCCCGGCATTCTTGTCGCTGAAGCTGCCCTGATTGCCCGCCACCTGGACCTTTCCGGCGTCGCCAGTGATCACACCGCTTAGCTGGACATTGCTCAGGCTGGCTTGGGTAGTGCCGTCATAGACCTTGTTCGCCACATCGCCAGTGGCCGTCAGGGTTTTACGGTCGATGGTGCCCGTGCCGACGTTCGCGCCGCTGTTGAAGGTGTAGTTGCCCGCTTCGAGACCGTCGATGCTCAGGCCGCTGCCCGTGACTAACTTGCCGACCCCGGCATTCTTGTCGCTGAAGGTACCCTGGCTGCCCACAACCTGTATGTTTCCGGCGTCGCCATTGGCCACACCCACCAGTTGGACGTTGCCGAGGCTGGCCTGGGTGTTGCCGTCATAGACCTTGTTGGCCACATCGGCGGTGGCCGTCAGGGTTTTGCGGTCGACGGTGCCAATGGCGCCACTGACACTGTTGGAGGCCAACTGGTAACCGTATACCCGGACATTGCCATTCTTGGCTTCGCCCAGGCTGATGCCGTTGACGGTGACCGTCTTGCCATTGCCGACATTCTTGTTGTCGTAGGTGGCAGTGCCAAAACCGGCAATGATGAGGCTGATGTCGTCGCCATCGACAGCGCCGGAAGTGGCCGTGAAGTTACTGGTGGTCGGCGTTGCCTGGGTGCCGCCGTCGTAGGTTTTGCGCACTTCGCCGGTCAGGTCGACCGTGACTTTTGGCGCGACGGAGTAAATCTGGCCATTGCCGGTCGCCTGCGCAACCGTGCTGCCATAACGAGCATTGTATTGCTTGAAAGCAAGCGGCAAACCGCCACGCAGGTCAGCGTCCGGGCTGGTTGAATACGTCAGCCAGCGGCTGTTGCTATTGGTGTTGTTGAGCGCCGCATTGCCTGCGTTATTAATGAAGTTACGCGCAGCACTCAGGACGATGGCGTCACCGGTGCCTTTGCCTGTCACGCTGCCAGTGCTGCCGATCACCACATCACCCTGCCCTGCGCGAGCATTGACATGGCCCGTCGCGCTGGTGTTCTGCAGCGCTCCATTGATCTGCATATCGCCATTGAGCAGCGTCAGCATGTTGTTGGCATTGAAGGCGAAACCGGTGTTGTTGACGGTGGTGGTGCCCGTACCGTCAGCTCGCCCGATGGTCAGGTTCATGATGTTGTCGATCTTGCCCAGGGTATTGGCCGTCGCGATCCCGTCGTTACCGTCCAGGGAGATGTTGGTGGCGATGTCCCAGGGTTCCAGTCTGAGGCTGGCGGTTGATACGTTCTGCAGCGTCGCCTGGGTAAAGTCGATATTGGTCGCGCGCAGCGTCAATGCATCGTTACCCGTGTCGAGCTTGACGTTGCTGCTGAAGTTGATATTGCCGTTGGTATAAATCGATGCGCCGCCGAGCATGGTCAGCGGCGTGGTGAAGTTCACGTCGCCGCTGAGGCTGAGCTTGCCGCCCAGGCGCTTTTCACCGGTAGATCCGCCCAAGCCTTTGGCGCCCATCGCATCACCAAAAAACAGCCGCCCGGCGCCCAGCGTCATATCGCCGGTCAGCGTGGCGATACTTTCCGCAAAAGCGGTTGTGCCGAAGGACAGGTAAAGGTTACCGCCCGCCGTATTGATCGGTGTATTGATGGTCAGCGCACCTCGGCCACCTACATCCGAATCGCTGGAAAGCCGCACATAGCCGCCGTTGGTGGTAATGGCGCCAGCGATGGTCAAGCCATCGGCGCCCAGCAGGGTGATACTGCCTGCGCCCGGAGTACCGCTGCCGATAGCTCCCACGTTGTGCGTTGGCAGGTCAGCGACCGCCGGGTTATCGCCCGGACCGTGAGCAATCAGATTGAAAGAGTTCTGGATTGATCCTGTATTACCGCCGCCCGCCTGCATGTAAATGCTGCCGGTCCCCGATACCTCCAGGGTGTTGGCGGCGTTGGCGAAGCTGATCAATGTACTCGCATTGCTGTTGTCCAGGACTTCAGCTCGAAAACTGACATCGTTCTGCATGGTAATGGTGCCGTCGCCACCATTCTGAGTCAGATCGGCAAAGGTGATGGAGTTGGTGGCTTGGAGCAATACGTTGGCGGTCTGCGCTTCCAACGCTTTTTCAGTCACTGTGCTACCGGTAATCGCGTCACCAGTTGTGCCGCCGCCATTGATGACGATATCAGCGGGGTCGAGCAACAGATCACCGGTGCGCCCCTTCTCGGCACGGGCGTCGGTCAAACCGCTGTACTGCAGCGTTTTCTTTCCCGAGACCTCGGCCTTGCCACCGTTGCCGCTTTGCGTGCCACCGCGCACCGAGATATTGCCAGCGAAGCGCGTGCTGTCATCGGACCAGAACACAACAGTGCCACCGTCGCCTTGCTTCGCGTCCGCTCGCACGGTCGTGCGCTCATCCACCGTCACCTTGCGGGCATTGGCAACACTGGCATCCTTGCCTTGCCAGCCGCCACCGACCTTCACTGTGCCGCCGCCATGGACACCACTTGCATCCAGCGCAGCGCCACTTACCGCAATTTGTTCGCCGGTGATGACAATGTCGCCACCTTTGCCGTGTTGCGAGGACACATCAAGCGTGCCAGCGACCTGAGTCACCCCGCCCTGATCATCGCCGTCCAGCAAAATACGCCCATTGCGTTCGAGCATGCCCTTGGCTTCGATGATGCCGGTGTTATTCACCGCACTGCTGATGGCGGCGTCGGCCGAGCGCGCGCTCAGCGTCACCAAGCCACCGTTGGCACTGATCAGGCCGCTGTTCTGTACCAGGGCGTCCAGCACGCCGCGATCCACATTGACGCTGACCAGACCGTCCCCGGTGAAATCCAGACTGACTTTGTCGCCAGCGGCAAGCGCGGTGCTGCCACCAGGCGTCTGAATCGTACCGCTGTTGCTGACCTGAGGCCCGATCAGTGCGACCACCCCACCCTGGGCGGTGGTGATGCGGCCGTGGTTGCTCACCGCCCCGGCCCCGGCGCCACCGCTGAGCGTTGTCTTGCCAGCAAGGAAATCCTCGTCGCTGGTTTTCAGCGACGAGGCGACCAGCCCACCCACATTCACCTGGGCGCCGCTGCCGATGACCACGCCGCTGGGGTTCAACAGCCAGACCTGACCGTTGGCGTTCAGTTTGCCGAGAATCTGGCTGGCATTACCGCCACCCACTACCCGGTTCAGTGCAACGCTGGCACTGCCCGGCTGCTGGAACGTCACACTGGCGTCATGGCCGACATCAAAGCTGTTCCAGTTCGTCACCAGCTTGTCGGTCGATTGGTTGATCACCATGTGGTTGCCGTTTTGCGAGATGTTGCCCGCACCACCGACTATCGCCGCACCTGTGGGCAAATCAGCGGCTTGGGCCATGCCCACGCTCAACAGCCCCAGGGCCGCCAGCGTGCCCATCAAGCCGCCGCGTTTTCCGCGCGAATGGGTGTTTTCGGAAACAGCGACATAAGCCTGAGCGGTATCGCTCCAGACGAGACGGTAAACGTGGTTCAACGAAGCGCTCTTCATAATGCAATGCTCTTGAGAATTCAGGGGTCGTGGACGGAGATCAGAAAGCCAGGGAGGTCTGCAGCCAGGCGCGCCAGTCGCTGGAGCGGCTATCGGCGTCCAGGCCGGAAACGCTGCCCGGGTTATTACCCAGCGTGCGCGCGACCGCTGTGCGTACTGTCCAGTTGCCCACCCAAAGGTTGGCACCCAGGCCCAGTGCGTTCAGGTCATAGCTGTTGGAGTTTTCAGCCGTGTTAACCGAGCCTTCCCATTGGTTTTCGTGCAACCAGATCCGCCCCGTGTCGAAGAATCCGAGGGCCTGGAGCCTTGTCATTGGCAAGCCAAGATCGATATCGCGGCGCAACTCAAGCGTCCCTAGCCAACCGTGATCGCCAGCCGCCTCGCCAACTGGATAGGCACGTACGCCAGCCGGCCCGCCGAGCAGGATTTTCTCGGACGAGTCGAGGTTTTTGCTGGCCCATTGCGTGGAAACGGCACCAAACACCGTCCATTTATCAGCGGCACCCAGGCTTTGCAGACGTGACAGGCGCACGTTGACCTTCTGGAAGCTGCCGTCGCTCTTGGCGCTTACTCGGTCAGCGAATTCGTCCTCGCGATTGCCCGACAGATCGAGCTTGCCAACGGTCAAGGATGCGCTGGCATCCGTCACACCGCCGCCGGCGAAATTGTCGAAGCGGTTACCACTGAGCCCAAAGGTGAAGCTGTCCAGCGTGCGCTCGCGCAACTGGCTGCCCAGCGCACGGTCTTCCAGCTCTCGACGCTCGTAAGTGCCGGTAACGTCGAGATTTTCCAGACGCGAACGAATCAGGGGATACGTCAGGCCCAGGGAACCGCTCTTGGCGGTACCACGCAGGTCCAAAGGCCGGAACACTTCCTGGTCGACGTCATAACGCAGATAGGACGCTGCAGCGAGCAGGCGCAAGCCCGACGGCGTCAACGGCAGGCTATAACCGCCACCGACGACAGAACTGCCGGTGGTCTTGCTCAGCCCGAGGTACATCCGGTCGCCCAGGCCGAACGGGTCGTTGACATTGATCTGCGCATTGGCCCGCGCAGTGCCGGTGCTGCGGTTGCCGTAATTATCGGCGGACACGCCGCCGTTCAGAATCGGGCCCTGACTGGCGTTGATCAACAGTTGGCTGGTGCCAGGTTCAACGCCGCGATCCAGCGCCGAGCGGGCGGTGATGCCGGGTTGGTCATTGATCAGCAATAGTGCCCGCTCCAGCTCAGCGGCTCGCAGCACCTGGCCTTCCGGCAAAGCGGCGTTGGCAATGTCTTGCAGCCGTTCTTTTGAAGTTCGCGTCTGGCCAATGACCTTGATGCGATCGGCACCTGACTGCAGCTTGCCCTGGACAATGGCGATTTCGAGCTCACCCTCCGTCAGGTCCTGACGTGGCAGGTACGCTCGGGCCAGCACGTAACCCTGACCGCGCAAATAACGGGTCAGGCTTTGCGCCAACTGCTGCAAGCCGGGGTGATCGAGGGTCTTGCCCAGCACTGGCGTGACCAGTGCCTGGAGGTTTTCGCGCACCGCCAGCTCGGTGTCGCCGCTGAAACGAATGGATTTGAGCTGGACACGCATGCCGGAGTCCTTCACCGATGAGGCCCCAGACGGCATTTCGAACGCGGGCGGCGGCTCTGTCGAACGTCGCTCCTGCGGAAGGGTTTGCTGCTGATCGTTAAGCAGTTGACCGGCGTCCGGGAGCGTCAGCGCCAGACTAAAGGGGGCGACGGTCGAGCCGACCAGCGCGATCGTCCATTGCAGCAGATGCCTGCTCACATACATCGAATCCTTGTGAGAAATGCGCATCGTCGAGTTACTCCGTTAGAAAACTGACCGCCCCGACATGGGGTGGGTAATGTACGGCGCGCAGTTTTCCCGACGCTGCAAAGCAGCATCTTTGAATGACGGAATAAATATTTTGCTGGGGCGGATTTGTGCTTATTAGTGAGCGAGAGGGTTTGAAAAGGAGGCCAGTCCCGGCAGGAAACTGAACCTGTGGGACGACGGGTAGCCCGCCGAATCAATGTCAGATCACGGGCGTGCCGAGCCCGGCTCAGTGGCTCACTTTCAACGTCAGCCCGACTGTCCTCGGGTCACCCGGCAACACCCCGTAATCACCCGCGCCCAGCAGCGAATACACGGCGGTGATGTACTGAGTGTCGAGCACGTTACGCACCCAGCCTTCGACGCTCCAGCTGCGATCAGGGTCCCGAAGGCCCAGATGCAGGTTGGTCAAGCCATAGCCGGGTTGATAACTGCCGACGCCACCTTCGAGCGTTCCCTGATAGCCGCTGCGCACGCTGTAGTCCAGGCCCGAATAAACCTCCAGATCCACCTGCATGGGGTAGCGGTAACCCACGCCAGCGGTCGCGCTCCACTCAGGTGCGTTATAGAGCCGCGCACCGCTCAGGTCGCAGGTCCATTGCCCCGACCCCGGCGCACAGGGCGCATTCTTGAAGTCGCGGTAACGGGCGTCGCTCCAGGCCGCGCCAAAGCGCAGATCGATCTGCTCGTCGAGGCGCCAGGCAAAATCCATCTCGACGCCGCGCAAACGCACCGCGCCGACGTTCAACAGATTGTCGCGCAGGGGCGGAGACAGCGCATTGACGGGCCGGCTGTAGGTCAGCGCCTGATAATCATCGACGTCCGTTTGATACAGCGCCAGGTTCAAGTGCGCCGAATCGTTCCATAACCGGGTTTTCAGCCCCACCTCCAGTGAGGTCGACTGTTCGGGCTTATAGGTGGGGTTAACCCCAGGGCTGACCACGTCCAGATTGATGCCACCCGCTTTGGCCCCCCGCGACAGGCTGGTGTAGCCAAGGATCTGATCATTGAAGCGATAACTCAGGCCGACCAGACCGGAGACGTTCTGTTCGTCGACGGTACTGCGTCGGTAGTAGTCGCCACCCAGGGCGACATCCCGGAGCAACTGCCCGCCCACCCTCGACACCGGATCGCGGCCCAGCGGAGCAAGATTGACGAGCTCGCGGGAAATCCAGCCATCCTTACGCTCTTGGGTATAACGCAGGCCAAAGGTCAGCTCCAGAGGGTCAAGCGGGCGCCAGGTGTACTGCCCGAAAACTGCACGGGTATCGCCATTCTGTTCACCGTCGAAGCGCTGACCGGCGCCGCTCAGCAGGCTGGCAGGCACCTGCTGCGGTTGGGTGACACCGAAAGCCTTCAGTTCCGGACGATCGCCCAGGAACCAGGCACTGGCATCCTTGCCGAAGTCCACGTCGACCTTGCGATTGAGCTCTTGATGCAGGTAATAAAGGCCCACCACATAATCCAGCTGCTCGTTGACCTTGCCTGCGAGGCGCAGCTCCTGACTGAACTGACGCTGGTCGAGTCCGCTGTCGGCTTGCGCAATCGCCAGGGCCGTGCCGTCGCCATCGCGGTTGTTGCGAAAGCGCCAGTCGCGATAGCCGGTGAGGCTGGTCAGCACATGATCATCATCCAGCGCCTGGGTCAGCTCCAGCGAAAGTCCATTCTGCAAGCTCTGGGTGCGGGTCACGCCATCCAGCCTGGTTTCTCGCCGATACGGGTCGGTTGACGGCAAGGTATAGCCCATGAAGGCAGCACGACCGAGGGTGTCCTGACTGTAATGGCTGGCCAGCAGTGCGTTGCCGTTTTCGTCCTGCCAGGCGCGATCAACGATCAGCCGGGCACTGAATGTATCGTTGGGCTCCCATAACAATTGTCCACGCAGGCTCTGGCGGTTCTGGTCATTGAGTCGCGAACCGTCTTGCCGGTTATCAACCTCTGCGTCCCTGGTGTTTTCTGACGCACTGAGTCGGCCCATTAATACGCCGTCTATCAGCGGCCCGGACACCACCCCGCGATATTCGCGCAGGCCATCGCTTCCCATCGTGGCTTCGGCGTTGGACTCGAAATAATCAGTCGGCTGGCGCGTGACTATATTGATGGCCCCGGCACTGGTGTTCTTGCCAAACAACGTGCCTTGCGGGCCACGCAATACCTCGACGCGCTGCACATCGAGCAAATCATTGAAGGCCATGCCTGACCGGCCTAGATAGATGCCGTCGACAAATACGCCGACGCTGCTTTCCAGCCCGTCGTTATAAGCAGTGGCGCCAAACCCCCGCAGGCCAAACCCGGCATAGCGCGCGTTGTGCCCCGACACCACCAGACCAGGCACCCGCTCTTGTATTGTCTGCAAGGAATGCTGGCCGCTGGCGTCGAGCTGCTCACCGTCCAGCACGGCGAGCGAAATGGGCACGTTCTGCGGCTTTTCCAGACGATGCCGCGCAGTGACCTCGGTTTCGTCCAGCGTCAGGGTCGGTTGCGCTGTGGTCGACACCCGTCCGCTTTCGACAGTCTCGGCATCGGCCAGAATAAAAGGAGCCCATGCGAAAAGGCCGATGCAGGAGACCCATTCGGAGACACAAGCAAAAGCGAATCTGCGATTCTTCTTGTTACTCATCGACCGTGCTCGGTCGCGCCGTTGATTGACGATGCCGTGTCAGCGCGTCAATGCCGAAAATCAGCTCATTACCCGATGCGGGCTTGAGCATCGTGGCATCGAAATCCAGCGTTTTGGGGTATCCGGCAGGTCGCCTAGGCGGGGCTGAGGAGTAAAGCAATACCGGCACATCCGGCCAATCGGCACGCAGGTGCTGCAGAAGCGCCCAGCCGTCCATGACTGGCATCATTTGATCGGTCATCACAAGGTCAAAGGTGTGCTCATTGAGCAGCGCCAGTGCGCGTTCGCCATTCTCGGCCACGACGACATCGACGCCATAACCGGTCAGGAAGTCATATAGCCAGTCCCGATTGAGCTCGATGTCATCCACCACCAGAATGTGCTTGCCCTCGCCGTCGAAGGCCAGCCAGTTGTTCTGCTCCGACGCAGTATCAAGCTCATCTTCAAGGGCAGCATCAAGGTCCAGGCTGAAGCTGAAACAACTACCGCGTTGCGCCTCGGACACCACCTCAAGGTTGCTGCCCATGTGCGCGAGCAATTGGCGGACGATGGATAGACCCAGCCCGCTGCCTTCGTAGTGATCGGCATTGCTGCCCCGGCGGAATGGCTCAAGTACGTGCTCAATATCCGCCGCGTCAATACCGATGCCAGTGTCCGTAACGCTGAAGTGCACCTGGGCACGCAGGGAATCCAAGGCAGTCCGGTTGGTAACTTCCACGGTAATGCAACCGTGGCGCGTGAACTTGGAAGCGTTCGCCAACAGGTTAATCAACACTTGGCGCAAGCGCCGGAAATCAGCCTTCAGCAGTACTGGCAGATCTTCGGCAAAACGGCAGACAAACAGGTTGTCCTGCCGTGCAGCCAGCAGTCGTCCATCTTCTTCGACCTGTTGAAGAAACCGGTAGAAGTAGCCAGCCGCCAGGGATAGCTCCATCTGTTGCAGCTCACTGCGCGAGAACTCCAGCAACTCGTCAATCAGCTCCAGTTGATGACGTGCGTTATTTTCGATGCGTTGGGTGTAGTGGGTTACCCGATCCGGGGTGCTGCCGAGCAGGCGAGCGTACTCAATGATAGTCACCAGCGGGGAGCGCAAGTCATGACTGATCCGCGCCATGAGCGAGCTACGGGCCTGCAGCGAGTCGTTCAACTGCTGAGTACGCAGCGTGACGGTGTTCTCCAGGCGCTGATGCTCCGTCTGCCGCTGTTCTTCAAGATCAGCCAGTGCGTGCCGTTCCCGCGCACGGCCACGGCTGACTTCAACGATCAGGGTGCAAACCAGCAGTGCGATCCCCGGCAGGATCGATGACAAATCATATCGGTCGGCCTGGGTCTGCCACGGCAATTGATTGAGCGACAGCACATAACGAACCAGAAACTGCACCCCATACAGACCGACTACGATCCAGGCCATGGGGTTGAACTTGATCCCCCGGCGCAGGCCCATGATCAATGTCAGGGGAAGCATCACATAAATGCCGTACAGAAAAACCAGCGTGATCTTCGCGCCTTCTTGCGGGTCGATACCCAGCGCCCAAAGCCTGCTGGCAGCAAAACCGACCAACTGCAACGAGAACAGCCAGCCCAGGATTTTCGGTAAGCGCCTGACTTCCAGCAGTACCCGGGCATAGCCGAGGAAAAAAGCGAACGAGGCGACGGTGAAGAAGGTGTAAATGAGCGGTGTATAAAGGGATGCAGCGGGCCAGAACACCAGATAACCATTGGCGACGCAGGTCATCAGCAAATAGGTCAGTACCAGCCCCGCATGGACTTGCAATAAGCGCGACCGCACTATCCAGCCCATGAGCAGACTGAAGGGCACGAACAGAAAAACAATGCCTAACGCGACGCCATCTATCAGGTCAACGTGCTGTCGTCTGTCCAGCAGACCGCGATCCGACCAGATTTGAGGATGTATCAGCAGCAACGAATTACTGGCAACCCGGATCAATACGGTCGCTGCCTCACCTTCATCCAGCTGTAACGGAAATACCGGCTGACGAGAGGGCATGGGCCATTGATCCACGGGGTACGCGTTACCCGCGTGCTGCTCCTGTCGGCGCCCGGCGCCTATGACGTACACCTGAATGTTTTCCAGGCGGGGCTCCCCAACGGTCAGCCACTGCGTGCAACTACCCTGGGCCGTGTTCTTTACTGTCAACCGCAACCAGAACGCTGCCGATGAATAGCTGGGCCGCGACCACTCCTCTGCTGGCTGAAAGCGCTCCGGCGACAATGTCAGGACCTGCTCTGCAGTCATCTGGCCTGCAGGGTCCTCCAGCACCTGAGTCAAGGGCGTGAGCTCCTTCTGGTCTGACAGGCAAGCGTCCACGACAGACGTAGCGGCCTGAGCTTCACCCAGGCAGCAGATCATAAGCAGCAGCAGACGAATCCAAACCGTCACACGCGCCCACCCGTTTCCTTTTCGTTCTGGGCCTGCTGCCTGAATTGGCTGGGCGTCATTGCGAACCTTTCGCGAAATGCAGTTGCAAAGTTTGCAGCACTTTTGAAGCCTATTACGTCGGCTATGTCTTGCATGTTCATCGAACCGCTCAGTAGGAGCTCCTGCCCTCGCAGCAGCCGAGCTTCGCGGACGTAGCCAAAAACGGTTGTGCCCAGACGAGCGCGGAAAATGCCGGACAGGCGCTTTTCATGGGTGCCGACCTTCAGTGCAATCTCAGTCAGGGAGGGCAAAACATCCAGGTTTTGCGCGATGAAACGCATAGCCGCCTGAAGGACAATCTGGTCTGCATCAGCTGGCGATGCAGATTCGACAGCAAGCGTCTCAACGGCATTAGCACGCCGCGTCAGTTGCAAGTGCAGACGGATGCGGGCCAGAACTTCGTGAGGTTCGAACGGCTTGAGTACATAGTCCACCCCCCCAAGCGCAAAGCCCTCCAGGCGCTCGTCCAGAGAACTGGATGATGTCAGGAATATCACGGGCGTCGTGCGGGTGGCCGGTGCTTCGCGCAGCAATCGGCACAACGTGAACCCGGTCATTTTGGGCATGCGGACATCAAGCAGAATCAAATCGGGCCGTAGGGTCAGCGCTCGATGGTAGCCCTGCTGAGGATCACTGGCGTAAGACAGCCGCCACTGTAGAGATTGCAGTAAAAGCAGCAGAGGCCGAATTTCGCTCACGGTGTCATCGACAATCAGAACATGGGGCTTGGTAGCGGATGAAACGGCATCAAACTCCATCTAACCTTCCTTGCGTCTCATGTTTAAGCGAGCGATTAATTCAAACCGCGCCAGCATACAGAGCGTGGCCGATCCTAAAACATAAAGAAGAGCAAGTCATCATTAACGTGGGGCAGGTGCATGTTTGAGTGTGTGCTGGCCAATGAAAAGGTCGAGTTTTTGCCGGGGGCCAAGGGCACTTTTTACCTTACTAACTTGTTATAGGCCCCGCGGCCGGTAGCCATACGCTGGTGCCCGATATGAGTGATCGGGGCCGCGCCCTGGGCTCTATGTCGAACTTACCGGCGGTTGTGTCATGGCTTTTTGCCGGACATGAAAACCGTACAAGGCGGCTGACTTCATTTACTGTGGGTCTGGCGTCCGTCTAGTGGGCATAACAGATATGAGGAGAAAGACCATGAAGGGGAAATTTGCATTCTTCTTGCTCGTCGCGGCATTAGCCGGTTGCGCCAACTTTAGCCAGGGCGGCTACAGAGGCATACATAATGCTGGCACCATTCCATGTAACGCGACCCCGCTAAATCAGCCTGGATGTTATTGAGCAGGCAGATCGTCATGCTGGCAACCGCTGTGGCGCCTTTACAGGAGTCGATTAGTGCGATTGACGCACATAAAACGAAGGAGCGTCCCCAGCAGCTGAGCTAGTGCGCAGCGCGTGCAGGTCTCGCGAAAAACCGGCACTCGGCCGGTTTTTCCAATTTTCCAACGCTTGATCCTGCGAACTACGCGACTTTGATGACGACCTTACCAAAGGCGCCTCTGGCCAAATGTTCGTAGGCTTCGCGTGCTTGATCGAATGGATACACGTGTTCAATGACCGGGCGAATCTTGTGCTCGCTCAAGAATGCATTCATTCGGTCAAATGACGAACGTGGCGCAACGGCTATCCCACGAATCGTCGTTTGTCGAAAAATCATCGGCATCAGGTTCAGGACAGAGGTTTGGCCTGTCAGGAAGCCGATCTGGGCGATACGTCCACCTGCCTTTGTTGCAGCAATCGATTGGTTGATGCCGTCACCGCCTGCCACATCCAGCAGAAGATCCACTCCCTTGCCGTCAGTGATCTTCAAAACTTCCTCTGCCCACTCAGGGCAGGTGCGATAGTTCACACCTGCAACAGCGCCTAGTTTTTTTACTGCTTGCAGATTGGCATCACGGCTGGAGGTGACAATAACCTTTGCCCCCAAAGCTGTGGCAATTTGTGCTGCAAAAACAGAAACACCGCCTGAACCCTGAACCAGAACGGTCTGCCCAGGCTCAATCTGGCCATAGTCGACGAGCGCATACCACGCTGTCAGGGCGGCAATGGGAAGGGTCGCTGCCTCCTCATCCGACATGTTGTCGGGGGCACGTACCGCGCTGTCCTCATGGATGATCATGTATTGCGCCAGACCACCAGGCAATGGCGAACCAAAGCAGTAGTTGGGTTCATCTGGCCCGGGCGTGCCGTCCAGCCAACGTGAGTAGAGGTGCGAGTTGACCCGATCTCCAATAGCGAAGCGGCTGACACCAGCACCCATGGCCACGACAGTTCCCGCCGCATCACTGACGGGGATCAGCGGCTTGGGCACCATGTGAGGTTCGTAGATACCGTCGACGATGGCCTTGTCCCGGAAGTTGAGGGATACAGCGCCTACTTTAACCAGCAGTTCACCGGCTTGGGGCACTGGAGTTTCTACCTCGCCCTGCACCAGATTATCCAGGCCGAAATCTTTCAGAAGCCACGCTTTCATTCTCTCTCTCCAGCAGTTGTGAGGTGCAGAGGAGGAAAAGCTCCCCTTGCGTCAGGGAGATTGTCCCGCGTGGCCACTGCTGGATAAATATGCAGAAACTATCAGGATTGTTATCCTTGAAAGCAACAATCAGCGGATTCTCAGGTTCTCGGGGAGACTTATGGCGCTTCTACAGGCGATGCAGGTATTCGCCAAGCTCGCGGAGTTGAAGAGCTTCACCAAAGTCGCAGAAGCCATGCAGGCGGGACGTCCGCATGTCACGCGCACCATTCAGGATCTTGAAGCTTCGCTGGGAGTGCGTCTCTTCCAGCGCACTACTCGCAAGGTAAAACTGACTGCGGAGGGGGAGCGATTTTACGAACGCGTCAAAGATATTCTGGCAGACATTGCAGAGACGACCTCCATGTTCGACCGGACTGGATCGACCTTGCGTGGACGGCTTCGAATTGACATACCCACCGCATTTTCCCAGCACTGGTTCATAGAAAGCCTCAGGAAATTCACAGAGACATTTCCCGAACTCGAACTTGCGCTGGGAGTGACTGACCGCATGGTGGATCTCGTCGCCGAAGGCATCGACTGTGTAGTAAGGATTGGTGACCTTCCGGATTCCAGTCTGGTGGCCAGAGAAATTGGCACCGCCATCATGGTGACCTGTGCGTCCCCCGGCTATCTCCAGGCGTTCGGGACACCCACAAGTCTGCAAGATCTGCCAGACCACCGATGTGTCAGCTTCCTTTCCGGTCAAAGTAACAGACCGCTCCCTTGGCACTTCTCGATGGACGGCGAACATCACCCTCACACCCCCCACGGTGGCATCACTGTGAATGAGTCTAATGCCTACATTCAATGTGGTATTGCAGGCTTCGGTATCGTCCAGGCACCGGGAATCGCCGTTGAGAACTTCCTCGCCTGTGGAGAACTGATCGAGGTGCTCAGGCCTTATCGTCCACAGCCGCGCCTGGTTTGCGTGCTGTATCCAAGCAGAACGCACCTTGCTCCTCAGGTCGAAGCATTTGTGAAATGGCTGAAGGAGCATCTTCCTGTGCTGCACCCCGGTTGGTTCACAGCGCACTAAGCTTTGCTCGTCTGCTGTCCGGTTTTAACGCCTGGCAACACATGCAGGCTTTGATCAGGCGAAGGGATAGATATAAATACCGCACTCGCCCTGTGCTGAATCTCTAATCTGCGCACCGTCGTTGCCACTTCAACGGCCGGATTTGACGATCTGTTTGGTATCCAGCGCTGAGTTTCACGTTTCTCCGCGCAGGCAGCTGTCTGCGTGGTTGTGCAATGGCGGCTGTGCGTGGGAGGCCTTCTGGCCTACCGGCTTGATACCTCCGGTTCGTCAACCCGCGTACAGCTGCCACCCTTTTCAAGATGGTTTCGTGGCCGCTCCACTTTGCACAGGACTTTCTGCAGATGAACGACAGCAACCTCCCGCCCCGCTACATCCCGCTCACCCAACCCGGTCAGGACAACCCGGTGTTTTTGTTGGACACCCAAGCCTCGCTGAAGGATTTGCACGCCTGCGCCGAGTTGCGGGTGAGCCTCGCCACTCGCTTCCTTGATGCGATGGTGAACATGAAGCCCTCCCACGCAGACGAACACGACCTGACTACCATCGCCAGCACGGCCCATTTGCTGATGCTGGAGGCGTGTGATGTGCATCGCGTGATTGAGAAGCGGATAGGCCTTCACGCTCGGCAACTTTGAGCGGCTTGACTCAAGCGCATGGTTAGATCGCTGTATCCACGCAATTCTGGAGTGATTAGCGCAGGGAGCACCACCTTCGGCTGCCCGAAACAAAGACTCGAAGCTTTCGCCCGTATCGCGGCCAGAATGGCAACAAGACGGGCGAGCAACAGGTGGACAGTGGGCAGCCACTGCCTTGCATCGCCCCGGTCAAAATACATGCAGTAGATCAATCCATGAGCGACTGGCCAGCCGCCAAGCCACATATCTGCGGCTCAAGCTTTGCCAGCGCGCCCTGCGCGTCGAAGCCTTCACGGATGAGCTCGGCGAACTGCTCCATCGCCCGCAGTGAAGCATTGTTGTTCAGCGCGTCCTGCATGAAGTTGCTGGCTATATCTTGTGCGTCCTTGACACTCGGCTGCGCGCCAAGCTGAGCAAATTTTGCCAGTGCCCGTTTGCCTTCCGTAAGCTCGTCAATCTCAAACACGGCAAGAAAAGCCATGCCCAGCGCGCCGACGATGTGGTGCTCGGGGCGATCCCAGAATCTCTCGATGCCGTCCTGCTTATCCGCCCGCTCGATTTGCCTGACAATTTTATTGGGGATCGTGGCCGCGGCCTTGTATCGATTGTAGAACTCGCGGTTCGCCAGACTCGCCGCATCCTTGACCACCTTCCACATCACAAACCACAGCTGGGCCACGCTGTAACGATGCAGAGCAGAACGGACCGTGGCCTTGATTTTGTCGATGTCCTCATCATCAAGGTCATGGCTATAAACCCGGCACTGATCCATCAGATAACGGATCACCTCCCCGACCGCATAGTCGAGCCAGAGATTGGTCATTGCCTGGGTATCGGTAAATTCTCGCGCCAGAATGCTTTCCAACGGCTCGGCACCACGGCCGAGAACCGTATCGGGCGGCAGGAAGAACTGAATCGAATGCGGATAAGCCTGCAGGTTCCCGTCCAGCAGGTAATAGGTGCCCCGCTGCGCGGCTTGCGGAGAATCCCAAAGCACGCCCGCCTCGAACAGCCGCATCAGGTAGGACGAACCCTGCCAGGGTGCCAGCGTCTCGCAGCTACTGGCAGGGAAAGTGCCCTGGGCAAGACGAGGAGCAATCAAGCCTTCAATCGCGAGGAGAATAAAACGCTGATCATCGGTCAAGTCAGCGTAGGTGATGGTCAGGGTGCGTATGTAATCGATCCTGGCATCCAGCTGGGTCTGCAATTGGATATCGGCCAATCGCCGCCGCTCAAGCTCCTCTTTGCGAAGTTCGTCCGAGCACTGCACACAAGGCCCGGCTGAACGCTGAAAGTATTTCTTGGGCTCAGCCCGACCGGCCACCCGAATCGGACCATCGCATCGTCTGCAGAGCTGGTTTTCGTCAGTGGCCTCGCACAGTGTGCGGACAAATTTTGCGATCAACCCCGCATGCGTGATGTCACGAAACGGCACAAGCTCGCTGACTTTCTCCAGGTAAGCGCCTTCGTCATCCATCGCCCAATAACGTGTCGCCAGCACAATTTCATCAGGATCCTCAGTCAGGAACTTCAACAGAACTGCCATTCACCGTTTCTCTCAACATGATTAAGCCCGGCCGCTGTCGGTTGGATCGCCCTGCTGAGGCGAGTCCACTGAACAACCGTGAGGCGGCAAAATTTAGAAAGATTGTTGGGTGGGGTTAGTACTGTGCGCTCGCTGCCAACTGAACGAATAATCCTGCAAAGGCGTAGGACGAATCTGACGGACTGGATGATTCTGGCGATGCTGACCGGGATTTTGACTTCTTCTCATGCGGGCAGTCTCAACAGCACTTGGCGTTGTTTTTTTATCCCCTTGCGCGCCGTTTTAGCTCACTATGACCGGCTTACTGACCGCCCTCGTCCCGGTCGAGACCCCTGGAGAGTTTGATGCCACAAGAAAGGCTGGATCTACTGAGGCTGCCCAAGCCTATTCGTGGGCCCATTGATAAGTTGCTGCGTTCTCTGGATGCGGCCAGCACCCGTGAAGATGTGGAAAGCGAGGGCGAACTGCAGATTGCCTTCATTCTCGGGCTGGAGACGGCCAAGCGCTTGCGACCCAGTGATGTCGAGGCGTTGTACATGATTTTTGACGATGCGGTGCAGGCGCGGCTGGAAGCGTTTCCACCGACCAAGTAGTCCTGGCTGCTCGCGAAGAACGATAGCCCGGCCTGCCTGACTCCCTGAATTGGAAGGCATTCCCTGTAGGAGCCGAGCTTGCTCGCGAAGAACGATAACGCGGTGCGGCAGGCAGACCGAGCCAGCCGCATCGCAGGCAAGCCTCGCGCCTACAGGTCTACTTCACCACCTCGATCTTCTTGACGAAGATCAGTTTTTCGTCTGCAGCGGGCCCGGCGATGCGATCGTTGTTGGGTTCGCTGGCGAGGGTGACTTTGACGTTTTTGCCGACCATGTTCGGCAGCAAGGTGGCTTCGCCTTCGTCTTCGGCGATGAACCAGGCGCCGCATTTGCCGTCGCAATAGGCGCTGAAACGTCGGCCATCATTGACCAGTACGGTAATGGTGTAGTCATCGATGCCATTGCCGGCAATCAAAGCGCCCTGCACGGTTTGCGGTTTGGTCAGTTTGAAGTGGCAATAGTCCGGCGTGTTCGGGTCATCGCCCAGAAACTCACAGCCGCGCTCGACTTCGCTGTTGATCATTTCGCAGCTATTGGCCACGTTGCACGGCGGGCGCGTGGCGGGGGAAACGCTGATGCATTGTTTGACCAGCAAGTCGGCGCGTTTCTGGCCGATGGCTTCGGCGCAGGTTTTATCCGCCGCATTGGCCTGCAAGACGGCCAGCAGAGTGAAGAGCAGCGAGAACATCAGGCTTTTTGTTTGCATGAGTTTTCCAGTGAGCAAGTGAGCACTGCGACTTGCCAGCGTCAGGTGACAGGGCATTTTTGCGAAGTATTGCAGAGCAGCGCGGGTTTCACACGGAGCGAAATATTCCGTTCAGCTTTTCTTCTTGTTCAGGCTTTTCAAACGCTGACTGGCGCGTTGCACGGCGGCCATTTTTTCCGGGCGGTTCATGCGCCGCCATTTGCGGATGTCTTCCTTGTTGCGACCGCAGCTCACGCACAGGTCGCCGCTGAGCTGGCAGACGGACGTGCACGGGTTTTCGATGTCCTTGGCCACGCTCAGCCCCGCGCCAGGCGTTGCTGCCAATTGCCGCCGTGGGCGCGCTGGCACTGCTCTTCGCTGTCAAACTGGACGTGGGCCGCGAGATTGGCCACGTTCACATCAGCTGCGCTCAGCGCGCTGGAGGTCAGCGCGACCATGTAGGCACGCTGCTCGCTGGCCAGTGCCTGGTCTTGATGGCGCTGGGTATCGAACACCCAGACCACCCGCAGGCTGGCAGGAAACGCCGCGTAGTCGACTTCGTGGGTCAGCCATGCAAAGCCGACGATTTGCGCCTTGGCGGCTTCGCAGGCCTCGGTCAGGGTTGACGCCAGGCGACGCTCAATCCGCGCCTGATCGCGCTTGCTCAACTGCATGGGGGTCTCCTGAAATAATCGGCAGACGCCATCATACGTTACCTCTTGGCGTCATCCATCACCGCATCTCATGTAGGAAACTTCTGAATTTACCAGGATGCCGCTCAACGCCTTGTTTAACGTGATCGGCCTGTCTATTGTGCGGCCCGTCGCTTTCACAGCGACCGGGTTTAGTCGCCCGATCCCATCGCAGATTGCACTGTTTGAACTCCAGGCATCTACCTGCCTGTTTTTGCGGCTGTACGTGGGGCACCCTTGGGTGCGCCGATTTTTTGCTGGTGGGTCGGTCGACTAACCCGCGTACAGCTGCCTTTTTCCAAAGGCTGTTTCCCCTAGTCAACAACCTGTCCCTCGACTCAGGAGGTATATCCGGTGCAGCACATTTTTGGCGGCCATTCAGCGTCCTCACTGCTTTTATCCCTGCCCGCGGAGGTCAGCACGGAAGACGCTCTGGCCCAGGCCGCCGACCTGTTGCGTTGCGCGACCACGACCGCTTACGAGGCGGCTGAAAACCTGCGCGGCACGCAACGCCATCAGGCCATGTCAGTCGTGCATCTGGTGGAGATGGCTCAGGCAATGGTTGATGGCTTGCTGAATCGGCAGGTGATCTAGGCGGCTCCTGAAGCCTCCCACTTCCCGAATTAATGGAATGATGGCGCGAGTTTATTTCGCTTGTGGGCAATCGGCGTTACTCGCTTATATAGGGGCACTATCTCCCACGCAGGCTGCCCCCGATGTCTTCGCATGCACGCTGTATTGATCGGCCCTTCAATCCGGCATCGAATGCCAGTTCAGCCGTGCGGGGTCGCCGATCATGAGCCGCGAAAACATCAGCCAGTCCATTTCTCATGTGCACCCCCTGACCTTGTCCCATGGCAAAAACGCCGAAGTGTGGGATACCGACAACAAGCGCTACATCGACTTTGTCGGCGGCATTGGTGTCTTGAATCTGGGCCACTGCAATGCACAGGTGGTGGCAGCCATTCAGGATCAGGCCACCAGGCTGACCCACTATTGCTTCAACGCGGTGCCCCACGCGCCGTATATCCGCTTCATGGATGAGCTGGAAAAGTTTGTCCCGGTGTCCTACCCGCTCAGCGGCATGCTCACCAACAGCGGCGCGGAAGCAGCCGAAAATGCCTTGAAGATTGTGCGTGGTGCCACCGGCAAGACGGCGATCATTGCATTCGATGGCGGCTTTCACGGGCGCACCCTGGCGACCCTCAACCTCAACGGCAAGGTCGCGCCCTACAAGCAAAAAGTCGGCGTCTTGCCCGGCCCGGTGTTCCACATTCCCTTCCCCAGCCAGGACAACGGCGTGACCACCGAGCAGGCGCTCAAGGCCATGGACCGCTTGTTCAGCGTCGAAATCGATGTCAATGACGTTGCCTGCTTCATCCTCGAAGCCGTGCAGGGCGAAGGCGGGTTCCTGGCGATGGAGCCAGCGTTCGCCCAGGCGTTGCGCCAGTTCTGCGATGAAAAGGGCATTTTGATCATTGCCGATGAAATCCAGTCCGGCTTCGGGCGCACCGGGCAGCGTTTTGCCTTTACCCGACTGGGCATAGAGCCGGATCTGATCCTGCTGGGCAAAAGCATCGCGGGCGGTATTCCACTGGGTGCGGTGGTCGGGCGTCGGGCGCTGATGGACACCTTGCCCAAGGGTGGCCTGGGCGGGACCTACTCCGGCAACCCGATTGCCTGCGCGGCGGGGATTGCCAGCCTGGCGCAGATGACCGACGAGCACCTGTCGTCCTGGGGTGAGATGCAGGAGAACATGATCGTCAGCCGTTATCAGGCCTGGCAGGCAGGCAAGCTGTCGCCGTATCTCGGCAGGCTGACCGGCGTCGGCGCGATGCGCGGCATCGAACTGATCACTAAAGACGGCGCGCCCGGCACGCAGCAACTCGCTCAATTGCTGGAAGCGGCCCGCGCGGCAGGCCTGCTGCTGATGCCCAGCGGCAAGGCCCGGCACATCATTCGTTTGCTGGCACCCCTGACCATCGAGCCTGAGGTATTGAGTGAGGGGCTGGATATTTTTGCGCGGTGTCTGGCTGAGCTTTCGTAATACCAATAGGTCTTGGCTACACCGCGCTGTTGCGCAGCGAACACAGGCCCTTGTAGGAGTGAGCTTGCTCGCGATGCGGTAGGTCCGTCGATAGATTTACCGGCTGATCTTGCGCTATCGCGAGCAAGCTGACACCTACAAGAGACCGAGCATTTTTCGACATTATCGCTACGGAGAATTACCGCAATGACTGTTGCAAGCTTCGCTAACCGTGACGAGATCCGAGCCGGCTTTTCACGTGCCATGTCGCAGATGTACAAGGCCGAAGTGCCGCTTTACGGGACGCTGCTGGAGCTGGTGGCAGAAACCAATGAGCAGGTGCTGGCCAATGATCCGCAGATCGCCCGCAGCCTGACCCAGACCGGGGAAATCCGGCGCCTGGACATGGAGCGTCATGGCGCCATCCGGGTCGGCACGGCGGCTGAGCTGGCGACGCTGGGCCGCTTGTTCGCGGTGATGGGCATGGAGCCAGTCGGCTATTACGACCTGACGCCAGCGGGCGTGCCGGTGCATTCGACTGCTTTTCGCGCTGTTCATGAAGAGGCTCTGCAAGTCAGCCCGTTTCGGGTGTTCACCTCGCTCCTGCGCCTGGAACTGATCGACAATCCCGAGCTGCGCGCCTTTGCCAGCGAGGTGTTGAGCAAGCGCAATATCTTTACTGCCCGCGCCGTCGAGCTGATCGAAAAATCCGAAACCGATGGCGGTCTGAATGACGCCGACGCGCAGGATTTTATCCAGCAGGCGCTGGAAACCTTCCGCTGGCACCCTACTGCCACGGTGACCCTTGACGAATACAACCAGCTCAACGCGCAACACCGATTGATCGCCGATGTGGTGGCGTTTCATGGCCCGCACATCAATCACCTGACGCCACGCACGCTGGACATTGATGTGGTGCAGGAGGGCATGCCGAAAAAGGGCATCACGCCCAAGGCCGTGGTTGAAGGACCGCCGCGTCGCCGATGCCCTATTCTGCTGCGCCAGACCAGCTTCAAGGCGCTGCAAGAGCCCATCACTTTTGTCGGCCAGTCAGCCCATGAAAGCGGTAGCCACTCGGCACGCTTCGGGGAGATCGAGCAGCGCGGCGCAGCCCTGACCCCCAAGGGCCGTGAGCGGTATGACGAGCTGTTGAATGAGGCACGCGCGCAGCTGGGAGAATTCCCCAACGAAGCCAACGCGGTTCGCTACGCGGACATTCTTGAGCAGACTTTCAAGGCGTTCCCCGACAACTACGAGCAAATGCGCGTCGAGGGTTTGGCGTATTTCCGTTATTTCGCCACCGACAAAGGCCCCGTCTCGGGCGAGCACTCGGGAGCCGACCTTGAGCAATTGATCAGCGCGGGCTATATCCGCTGCGAGCCTTTGGTCTACGAGGACTTCCTGCCAGTCAGCGCGGCGGGGATTTTCCAGTCCAACCTGGGGGATGACGCGCAATCGCATTACAGCACCAGCTCGAACCAGCAGGATTTTCAGCGGGCGCTGGGCCGCAACACCATCAATGAACTGAAGCTGTATGCCGATACGCAACTGCGTTCGCTGCAGGCCTGCGCAAAAGCCCTGGGGATGCCTTCTCTGAATTGATCGCTGACCGAGGCGCTCAGCGTCATTGACACCTATCCTTGCTCAAGCGTTTCTGCGGCTGATGCTCAAGCAAGGGTAGCGAAGGCATGAGGAAGATATGGAGGCGGTATCTGGATCTGCTGGAGCATGATCTGAATACCAAGGTGTTCGATAACGTGAAGAACCTGCTGGTCTGCGCGCTGCTGTTTGCCGCAGGCAGCAACGCGCTCAATGGCAATCAGCAGGTATTTCTGGGCTTGTGGGGTTCACAACTGACGGGCCTGGGGCTGATTACTGTGTCGGCCGTGCTGATGTTGATGAACATCAGCGACGGCCTGCATCGACTGGCCAAGCTGCGCTATCACGTGGTGTTGCAGGTGTTCTTTTGCCTGCTATATCTGGTGATCGCGATCCGGGTGGTGGAAATGGTATGGGGCTTTCGGGCCGATTAGCTCAAGCCTGACGGCGCTGCCATTCATCGACCACATCGCCCATGGTCTTGGGTTTGCCGTCCTTGATCCAGGCCATGAACGGCCGGTCGAACTTGAAGTGCGCACCGCACTGCTCGGTCATGAACCTGCGCACCCGCTGGGTGTTTTTGTAGGCCTTGTCCACGGGCGTTTCCCGGGAAAGAGGGGTGCTGTGCCAGTCGATGGTCATGGGTCAACGTCCTTTTAGATAGCTGTAAACCTGCTGGAGTGAGCTTGCTCGCGATGGCGGCTGCCTGACACACCGCTATCGCTGGCCTCGTAACCTCGGTGAGTTCCAGGTTCGGAGCTATTTAAGCTTCACCTCACTCTTACAGTCAAACGACCTGAGGCCTTACAGAATCACACGCAAACACTGCCCGGCATGGTACAGGTTAAAACCCGTCTCATAAGCCAGTGCCCGCACGCCTGCACTCTTCAATTCAGGCGCCGGGGCGAAGGGGATTGGCAGCACGCCGGGGTCGTCTTTGACCAGAAAGTCGGCAAAGGCTTTGCCCATCACCGTGCCGGTCGTATTGCCGCGCCCGTTATAGCCATTGGCGGCCACCAGGCCTGGCGCAGGCTCGAACAGCTTGACCATGTGATCCGGCGTGAAGTCGATGCAGCCTGTCCAGTGCATCTGCCATTGAACCTTGCCCAATTGCGGGAAGTAATGGCCCTGGATCCGGTCAGCCCAGCTGCGGATGAACCAGTCCGGCTTGTTGTTCATCTTGCCCATGCTGCCCAGGATCAGCCGGCCTTCATCATCGCGGCGGATACTGCTCAGCACCATCCGGGTATCCCACGAGCCCTGGCCGTACTTGAGCACTTCGTCAGCGGCGCTGGAATTCAGCGGCTCGGAGGCAACGTTGTAGTAGTAGCCCTTGAAGAAGTTCTGCTTGATGCCCGCCCATTCGCCCTCGGTGTACGCGCCGGTCGAAACCACGACCTTGTCGGCGCTGACCGTACCGGCTGCCGTTGAGACAACCCAGCTGGAGCCTTCACGGGTGACGGCCTGCACGGGAGACTGCTGAAAAACCTGCCCGCCAAGCTTGAGCACCGTTTCGCCAAGGCCAACGGTGTAGGCCATCGGGTTGATGGTGCCAGCGCGACGGTCGAGCAAGGCGGTGGGGATTTTGTCGGTGCCGCAATAGTCGCGACACCGGGCGCCTGTCAGCAGCTCGACATCGGCGCCACGACGCTTCCATTGAGCGTGACGGGCTTCGATGTCTTTGGCGCCATTGGCGTTATGGGCCATGTGCAAGGTGCCTTCGTGGCGTGCCTGGCAATCAATCTGGTACTTTTCGATCAGCTCGAAGACTAGTGCCGGCGCCAGGCCCATCACGGTATTGAAGCGTTCGCCCACACCCGGCCCTAAAATGTTCGCCGCATCATCGGGGGCAATCCAGCTACCGGCATTGACCAGCCCGACGTTACGGCCCGAACCTCCGGTGCCAATCCGCGACGCTTCCAGTACCGCCACGGACTTGCCCGCCTCCAGTAAATGCAGCGCTGCAGACAGCCCGGTGATACCGCCGCCGATTACGCAGACATCGACCTTGATGGCGCCGCCCAGTGGAACGGGTTGAATCTGACGAGTCGTGGATTGTTCCCACAAACATTTTTCACGCAGCTGATCCATCTCGACCTCATCCCGCCAGAACCGCCGGTACCACCGGCCTCACCCTAGAAAGTCACCTGCTTCATTCTTGATCCGATGCAAGGGCAATACCAAACGACCTTTACTCCGGATATCAGTCGGTTTCGGCATGAACTGAAAACCCGGGAGTCATCCGTTAAACCGACTTCCACGGCAAGGACCGCCCCCCTAAAAGATAGCGGCATTTAGCCATAATAAAAGCGTCTTAATACGTTCATCGGTTGTGTGATTTTGTAGTAGCCCGACCGCCGTTTTCGGCGCAGGATTCACAGGTTTTTAAGTACCGAGACCTCGGTATTGTGTTCACCTGACCAACTGACGGAGATGCGGAAGATGCTTATCCAGATTGAAGAAGGTACTCACGGCGCCAGCTGGATAGTCAAGCTGGACAACTACCCGGTCAAATGTCGCAGCTGGGATGAAGCCCGGGAGTTCGCGGACAAAATGACTTCTAGAATCAATGCCCCTCACACGTTGCCTGGCAAGTTCAATGCCTCGGTAGCCAATCAGGCGCCATCACCAGGCCACTAAGCAAACATTAAAAAGCCCGGCAATTGCCGGGCTTTTTGTTTCTGCGACATTCTTTTCACGAGGTTTTCACGCCAACGCTTTTAGTCTGGCCTCACTCCTGTTGAATCTCACTTAGGCCCGCCACTTAGCGGGTCTTTTTTTTGCCTGAAATCCCGGACATCCGTAGGAGCGGCTTCAGCCGCGAGCGGTCGTATTGCCAATGAAGATCTTTCGCCATCCATTCGGCGTCTTGCGGCTAAAGCCTACGAGGGGAACGCTCAGGCCCCTACTCAGCGCTCGCCACAGCGGCTTTGCGTTCATGCGTCGCGAAATCTCCCAGCTGTGAAAGGCGATCAGAACTGCTCTGATCCACCACCGCGCTACTCCACTGGCCAGCCAGCGCCGCCATCCATGCAAACAGAAACAACGCTACGCCCTGCACAGCCCATTTTGCGATCGTCGACATCACGTTACTCCCCTCCCCGAATTCATGGCTGGATCTAACCACCTGCGTATTGCAAAAGCATTTCACCGGGCCAAAGGCTGCCGCCGCCGATCCGTCTCAAGGAACTCTGGCGTGGCAAATTATTCAGAAGATTGAGGGCTGTACCCATTGACCGAGGGCATGCAGCCGCCGGTCTGAACACGGAGTTACCCATGCGCGGATCAAGATCGAGCGTTGAAAAAGCTGCTGTTGTCCTCTTGCCCACCCATAAAAAACTCGCCATACATGAAGTGGTTGTTCATCAAAAGCTCGCCGAGAAAATCGCCAGCCTGCTGGGCTGCGAATTCGAAGGCCTGTATGACAGCGCCCTGCACACGGCGCCGGATTTGTATTACATCCCGTCTGACACGCTGATCGGCAAACAAGACCACAGCGCGTTGAATATCCAGTCTGTCGACGACTTGTTTGGCGGCCTGATTGCCGAGCCTTTCATGGCGACCAAGGCCATTTCCCACCCATTGCTCAAAGACGCGACCGCTCAGCCACCCGGCTGGTCCCGGCAGTTTCATGAGGACGCCGCCGATGCGGTGCTCGGCGGATTCACCGTTTTCAATGAAGCCGACGCACTCAAGGCCGGCCGGTTGATACTGGCTGACGGCCCGGCGCGGATCAAACCGGTACTCGCCACTGCAGGGCGCGGGCAGATCGTGGCAACCAGCGACAGCGAGCTGACCGCCGCCATTGCCTTGCAAAACATGGAGGAAGTCGCCATCTGGGGGCTGGTCATCGAAGAGGACTTGAGCGATGTGATCACCCTGAGCGTTGGCCAGGTCCAGGTTGCAGGCCTTGTCGCCAGCTATCACGGCACCCAGTGCCTGACCGAGGACAACAACGGCGAGACCGTCTATGGCGGCTCGACCTTGTGGATCGTACGTGGCGGTTATGACGCGCTGCTACAACTGGATCTGGATGAACCCGTGCGCCGCGCAGTGACGCAGGCCATGCGCTATGAAAAAGCCGCGCAGGCGTGCTTCCCGGATTTCATCGCCTCGCGGCGCAATTACGACATCGCCCAAGGCACCAACGCCAGAGGCGAACGCTGCTCTGGCGTGCTGGAGCAATCCTGGCGAATCGGCGGAGCCAGCCCGGCGGAAGTCGAAGCCTTGCTGGCGTTTGCGGCGGCCCCTGACCTGCAAAGGATCTGTGCGTCGACCCACGAAATCTATGGCGAAACCACGATCCCGGCTGATGCCAGCGTGCTCTACGAAGGCGACGACCCAGACGTGGGTTTGATCAGCAAATTTACCAAGGTGCAGCCTTATGAGCGTTAGCAGTGAAAGCATCGAGATTGCCGTTGACGGGCAGTCGATCTCCGGCACCATCCTCACGCCGGGGGCCAAGATTCCGGGGATTTTATTTGTGCATGGCTGGGGCGGTAGCCAACAGCGCGACCTGGCCCGGGCGAAAAACATCACTGGCCTTGGGTGCGTGTGCCTGACCTTCGACCTGCGCGGCCACGAGCGCACGCATGAAATGCGCGCAAAAGTGTCTCGCGAGCAGAGCCTGGCAGACTTGCTGGCGGCCTATGATCGGCTGGTCAGTCACCCCGCCGTGGACAGCGATGCTATCGCCGTGATCGGCAGCAGCTATGGCGGCTATCTGGCGACGATTCTGAGCTCCATGCGCCCGGTCAAATGGCTGGCGTTAAGGGTGCCCGCCCTGTATTGGGATGCCGACTGGGACATGCCCAAGCAGGAACTGGATCGCGACAAGCTGGCCCACTACCGACGCTCGGCCGTGACCGCTGCCGACAACCGAGCACTGGCCGCCTGCAAGGAATTCCATGGCGATGTGCTGTTGATTGAATCCGAGCAGGACGACTACGTGCCCCATGCCACGCTCATGAGTTACCGCAGCGCCTTCGAGCAGGCTCACTCGCTGACCTATCGGCTGGTGGATGGCGCTGACCACGCCTTGAGCAGCGACCTGAGCCAGAGCCTGTACAGCTCGATGCTGACTAACTGGATCAGCGAAATGGTCATCGGCGCCCGCCTTGTGGACTACCCGCATCATTCGGCGAAGTATTCCTGAGGTATAAAGCCTCGCTCCCACGGGCTCGGTGATTACCTGTGGGAGCGAGCTTGCTCGCGAAGAGGCCAGGACATCCAAGTAGATTTCTGGAGGCAGGAACATAGCCTTCGCGAGCAAGCTCGCTCCCACCCGGGGAGTTGGGTTGCTGCCAATTATGCACCCACCCGACTATCAAACCCCGGCACCAGAATCACCTTGCGGCAGTCTTCCTCTTTCTTGTCGAAGATCCTGTAGCCCTCGACCGCCTCTTCCAGGGACAGGCGATGGGTGATGATCGCTTCCGGGTTCAGAGCTCCACTCTCGATGTGTTCGAGCAGTTCCGGCAAGTAGCGCTGCACATGGGTCTGGCCCATTTTGAAAGTCAGGCCCTTGTCGAAAGCATCGCCAAACAGGAATCCATGGATGAACCCCGCGTAAACACCCGGCACGCTGACCACGCCACCACGGCGCACCGCAGCGATGCACTGGCGTAGCGCCTTGCCGCTGCTGCCTTCGAGCTTGAGGGTGGCGAGGATGGTTTCCGTGGTGCTGCCCTTGGCTTCGAAACCTACGGCGTCAATCACTCCGTCAACGCCGCGCAGGCCGGGCGTCTGGTGAATGATGGTGTCCGCCGGGTCATCGTCGTCATCGAAATTGATCGGGATAACGCCATAGGTGCTCTGCGCATAGGCCAGGCGATAGGGGTGGTGATCAACCATGAAGATCTTCTCGACCCCCAACATGCGGGCGCAGGCAGCACTGAGCAAACCTACTGGCCCGGCGCCATAAATCGCCAGGCTCGAACCCTTGCCGACGCCGCTGTTGAGGACCGCTTGCCAGGCCGTCGGCAGGATATCGGAGAGGAACAGCACCTTCTCGTCGGCCAGGGTGCCCGGCACCTTGAAAGGCCCGGTGTTGGCCTTGGGCACACGCACGTACTCGGCCTGCCCGCCTGGAATGCCGCCGTATAAATGGCTGAAACCAAACAGCGCGGCACCCGGTGGAATCGACTTCTTGTTCAGAATCGCGCCACGCCCGGTATTGGTGGTTTCGCACGCCGCGAACTGGTCCAGCTGACAGAAAAAACAGCTCCCGCAGGCGATCACGAACGGAATGACAACCCGGTCACCCGGCTGCACCGCTGTGACCTGAGAACCCACGTCTTCCACGATGCCCATGAATTCGTGACCGAAGATATCCCCCGACTCGGTTGCCGGAATCTTGCCCCGGTACAAGTGCAGATCAGAGCCGCAAATCGCTGTAGCAGTGACTCTGAGGATAATGTCGTCGGCTTCTTCAATCACCGGATCCGGCACTGTGTCGACGCGTACATCGTGAGCGCCATGATAAGTAAGTGCGCGCATGAGTTTCTCCTTATTCAAGTAAGCAATAACGTCCGAGGACATTGATCAAGCGACTTATTAAGGAGAACCCGGCAAGGCTCTAAGTTCAGGCGAGGTGAATGTTGGCAGGACCAGTGGTACAGCGCCGGGGTATGTGGAAGGGGGCTGCTTTGGCTGGCTGAGAACTTTTGGGAGAAGAGACTTGTGGGACCGGCTTTAGCCGGGAATGCGGCAACTTCAACCACCCTTTACAGTGGATTCAAAGCCCTATTCCCGGCTAAAGCCGGTCCCACAATGCCAGTTCAATTACGGCCGTATCAGGTAATCGGCGCCGGATTGAACAAGGTGATGTCGTTGTGCAACCGGTAGTGCTCGGTCCAGGTTTTCTTCTTGCCGCTGGCCACGTCCAGATAGAAGTGGAACAGCTCCCAACCCAGGTCTTCGATGCTGGCACGACCGGTGGCGATGCGGCCAGCGTCGATGTCGATCAGATCCGGCCAGCGTTGCGCCAGTTCAGTGCGAGTCGACACCTTGACCACTGGAGCCATCGCCAGGCCATAAGGCGTGCCCCGACCTGTGGTGAACACATGCAGGTTCATGCCTGCGGCCAACTGCAGCGTGCCGCAGACAAAATCGCTGGCCGGGGTGGCGCAGAAGATCAGGCCCTTGCGCTTGAAGCGCTCGCCAGGGCCCAGCACGCCATTGATCGCGCTGCTGCCGGACTTGACGATCGACCCGAGGGATTTCTCGACAATGTTCGACAACCCGCCCTTCTTGTTGCCCGGCGTGGTGTTGGCGCTGCGGTCTGCTTCGCCCTTGGCCAGGTAACGGTCGTACCAGTCCATTTCCCGAACCAGTTCGCCCGCCACTTCCAGGGACTCAGCCCGGGAAGTCAGCAGATAAATGGCGTCACGCACTTCCGTCACCTCGGAAAACATCACCGTGGCGCCAGCGCGCAGCAGCAAGTCAGAGGCATAGCCCAACGCCGGGTTGGCGGTGATGCCGGAAAACGCATCGCTGCCGCCGCACTGCATGCCCAGAATCAACTCGGACGCCGGAACCGTTTCGCGACGGCGCTGATCGAGTTTTTTCAGGCGCACTTCGGCCAGTTCCATGATCTGTTCGATCATTTCATTGAAGCCGTGGCTGGAATCCTGAAGCTTGTAGAGCCATGGATCACTCAGATCCACAGAGCTGTCGTCTTCATGCATGACCTGCCCGGCCTGCAATTTCTCGCAGCCCAGGCTGATCACCAACGCTTCGCCGCCCAGGTTCGGGTTACGAGCCAGGTTGCGTACCGTGCGAATCGGGATGTAAGCATCTGTAGCCGTGATGGCCACACCGCAGCCGTAGCTGTGGGTCAGCGCCACCACGTCATCGACGTTCGGGTACTTGGGCAACAGCTCATCGCGGATGCGCTTGACGGCGTGATCGAGGACACCAGTCACGCACTGCACCGTGGTGGTAATGCCCAGAATGTTGCGCGTGCCGACCGTGCCGTCGGCGTTGCGATAACCCTCGAAGGTGTAACCCTCGATTGGCGCCCCACGTTCCGGCACGGCATCGGACATCGGCAGACTGTCCAGCGCCGGGGCCGATGGCATGCGCAACTGATCTTCCCTGACCCAACTGCCTTTCGGAATCGGCTGCAACGCATAACCGATGGTGTGGCCGTAACGGATGATCGGCTCGCCTTCGGCGATATCGACCGTGTTGACCTTGTGGCTCTGCGGTACGTTGTCGATGGTCACCAGGCCGTTATCGAACTGGGTGCCAGCTGGCACACCCTGGTCGTTGACCACCACTACCACGTTATCCAGCTCATGGAGGCGGATGTAACGCGGGGAATCGGCATGTTGAATCAGGTTCATCATGGTTTCCTCAGGATTTAGCTTGAGAAAGTACGCTGGCGTCGTCGCCAGTCTTGGTTGGAGTCTCTTTCAATTCAACGCGTTTGATCTCGCCCACGATGAAGATGTAGCTGAACACGGCCACGACAGCGTTGGCACCAACGAATACCAGCGCCCATTTGAACGAGCCAGTGGTCGCGATGATGTAACCGATCACGATCGGGGTACTGATCGATGCCAGGTTACCGAACATGTTGAACAAGCCACCGCTCAAACCGGCGATTTGCTTGGGCGAGGCATCGGACATCACCGCCCAGCCCAACGCGCCAACACCTTTGCCGAAGAATGCCAGGGCCATGAAGCCCACCACCATCCATTCAACATCAACGTAGTTACAGGCCACGATCGAGGTCGACAGCAACAGCCCGCCAATGATCGGCGCCTTGCGAGCGAAGGTCAGCGAGTGGCCTTTGCGCAGCAGGTAGTCAGAGATGATCCCGCCCAGCACACCACCGATAAAGCCGCAGATCGCTGGCAAGGAAGCAATGATGCCTGCTTTGAGGATGGTCATGCCGCGTTCCTGCACCAGGTACACCGGGAACCAGGTCAGGAAGAAGTAAGTGATACCGTTGATGCAGTACTGGCTCAGGTAGATGCCGAGCATCATGCGGTTGGTCAGGAGCTGACGAATGTAGTCCCATTTAGGACCGCTCGCAGCCTTGCCGTTGCCTTTGACCTGATCATCCATATCGACCATGCCGCCGTTGTTGGCGATGTGATCAAACTCTTCTTTGTTGATACGTGGATGTTGACGCGGGCTGTAGATAACTTTCATCCAGACCGCAGAAAATACGATCCCGACACTCCCCATCACGACGAATACGTGCTGCCAGCCGAAGCGGTACACGATCCAGCCCATCAGCGGCGCGAACAGCACCGTGGCGAAATATTGTGCGGAGTTGAAGATGGCCGAGGCCGTACCGCGTTCAGCGGTGGGGAACCAGGCCGCCACGATCCGCGCGTTGCCAGGGAAGGAAGGCGCTTCGGCCAGGCCCACCATGAAACGCAGCATGAACAGCACCACAACAGCAGAGCCAATGCCGAATTCACCGACATAGCCTTGCAGCAGGGTGAACAGCGACCAGGTGAAAATGCTGAGTGCGTAGATTTTTTTCGAGCCAAAACGGTCGAGCAGCCAGCCACCAGGAATCTGACCGGCCACATAGGCCCAGCCAAACGCAGAGAAGATGAACCCGAGGGTGACGGCGTCGATACCAAGGTCTTTTTGCAGGCTGGAACCGGCAATGGCGATGGTCGCACGGTCGGCGTAATTGATCGTGGTCACCAGAAACAGCATGAGCAGGATCAAATAGCGGACGTGAGTCGGCTTGGACTTTTGCATGTGTGTGATAACTCCCACTAATTATTTTTTTGCGCGGGTAAATCGTTGTTGCTGGTATTGAGTCGCTGCGCCTGCCGGCCCCTTGGAATGTGTCGCCATCAGCGGCACCTCCCACCCACAGTTAGTACGCATTGTTGCCACCGACGCCGCCGACCACGACCTTCGAGGGCCATGCTGTCCGCTGATCATCAGTTGTGTTGCGGGCGGATCACCAATGGCAAAAAACCGCTGATCGCTCAGCGGCTTGATGCCAGGTTTCTTTTACTGCTTGCCTTGCTTGTCCATCAGCGCGGCGAGCATTTCGTACTCTTCGCCCGTCAGGTCAGTCAGCGGTGTACGCACTGGACCTGCGTCGTAGCCAGCGATTTTCGCGCCTGCCTTGACGATGCTCACGGCGTAGCCGGATTTGCGGTTACGGATGTCCAGGTAAGGCAGGAAGAAATCGTCGATCATTTTGTCGACGGCAGCGTGATCTTCCTTGGCGATGGCGTGGTAGAAATCCATGGCCAGCTTGGGTACGAAGTTGAACACTGCAGACGAATAGACCGGTACGCCCAGCGCCTTGTAGGCAGCGGCGTAGACTTCGGCGGTTGGCAAACCACCCAGGTACGAGAAGCGGTCACCCAGACGACGGCGGATCGAAACCATCAGTTCGATATCGCCCAGGCCGTCTTTGTAGCCGATCAGGTTAGGGCAGCGATCAGCCAGTTTTTCCAGCAGCGGAGCCGTCAGGCGGCAGACGTTACGGTTATAGACGATGACGCCGATCTTGACCGACTTGCACACGGCTTCGACGTGAGCGGCTACGCCGTCCTGGCTGGCTTCAGTCAGGTAATGCGGCAGCAGCAGCAGGCCTTTGGCACCCAGACGCTCGGCTTCTTGAGCGTACTCGATGGCTTGACGGGTCGAACCGCCCACGCCCGCCAGGATCGGCACGCTGGTAGCGCAGGTATCGACGGCAGTCTTGATCACTTCGGAGTATTCGCTGGCTGCCAGGGAGAAGAACTCACCTGTACCGCCTGCCGCGAACAGTGCGCTGGCGCCGTACGGGGCCAACCACTCAAGACGCTTGATGTAGCCAGCGCGATTGAAGTCGCCCTGGGCATTGAAATCGGTTACCGGGAAGGACAGCAGACCGTGGGAAAGGATGGACTTCAGTTCTTGTGGATTCATTATTCGAACACCCTGAGCAGCAAAAAGTGAATGGATCATCAGCTGTGTGCCGATGTCGTAAGTCATCGTACAACTGATACTAAAATCACTCAACAGGGATTTTGAAGTTTTTCCGCCAGAGCTGACCGATGGGAGCCAAGCCCCCGCAGGAATGGGGATGCGCGAGAAAGTGGCTAGACTAAGGTCGTATGATCACTGAAGGTTATGTTGAGGCCAATGCCCGGTTCCAACTGGGTCGGAGCTTATGCAAGAGCTGCCCAAGGCTGCGAAAAACTGCATAAAGGACACTCCGCGATTCGCAGCCCTCGGCAGCTCCTCCAGACGATCGGCGAACTCGTTGGAGCGAGGCTTGCCCGCGAAGAACGATGACGCGGTGTGCCTGACTGATAGCGCCGGCTGCTTCGCGGGCAAGCCCGGCTCCCACGGGATTGCCGATTCCCTGTAGGCGCGGTGCTTGCCCGCGATACAGACGCCGCAGTTTGACAGACAGATCACCGAAACCTTATCGCGGGCAAGCACCGCTCCCACAGGGATCATCTACAGGTTCGATGATCGCTTCAAAATCCGCGTCAGCCCAGACTCAAGCCCGCTGCGATTCCGCCTCTTCATGGGCATGACGCAGGCGTTCGCGGCTGTTGGTCAGGTGCAGACGCATAGCGGCGCGGGCGGCGTCGGAGTCCTGGCGGGCGATGGCGTCGTAGATTTCCTCGTGCTCGCGGCTCAGGCGGGTCATGTAGTGCTGCTGGTCGTCATGGGCCAGGCGCGCCGAATTGAGCCGGGTCCGAGGAATGATGCTGGTACCCAGGTGGGTCATGATGTCCGTGAAATAACGGTTGCCCGTGGACAGGGCGATCTGCAAGTGAAACTGGAAGTCCGACGACACCGCGTCTGTCGCGTGAGCGGCGCTCTCGTTCAAGGCATCCAATGCCGTGCGCATGGCCTGTAGCTGCTCGTCGCTGCGACGTTGCGCCGCCAGCCCGGCGGATTCGACTTCCAGGCTGATACGCAATTCGAGAATCGCCAGCACGTCACGCAAGGTCACGATGGTCGCCGGGTCGATCCGGAAACCGCTCGGGCTTGGCGTGTCCAGCACAAAGGTGCCAATGCCGTGTCGTGTTTCGACCAGCCCTGAGGCTTGCAGGCGGGAGATGGCTTCACGAACCACCGTTCGGCTGACGCCCTGTTCTTCCATGATTGCCGATTCCGTCGGCAGTTTGTCGCCACGCTTGAGCAGTCCGCTGCGAATGCGCTCGGACAGTTCAGTTACCAACTCCTGCGCCAGGCTGCGGTGCTTGCGGCGGGCGCGAGGAGGAGCGCTTTGATTTTCCATATGCAACATCAATCTCAACCTGGGAAAGCACTCATGATAGCTCACCGGGTTATACGATCACATTCGTAAAAGCGACCGTTTTCCCGGAAACAGTCATACAACCGGTTGGGAACGAGGTTGTTCTTGCAATTGGCCGCCGTCAATACGCAGCAGACGTCGATGAAAGCGCTTGAGACTGCTGCGATGGCCGATGCTGATCAGGGTTACATCCGGTAACTGATCAATCACCGCCTGATACAGCTGCTCTTCATCTTCCTCATCCATTGCCGAGGTGGCTTCATCCATAAACAGCCAGCACGGCTCGAACAGCAACGCCCGGGCAAACGCCAGACGCTGCTGCTCGCCGGGCGACAGCACGCGCTGCCAGTGATTGCCCTCGTCGAGGCGTGATGTCAGATGACCCAGTCGGCAGGTTTCCAGCACCTCAGCGAAGCGTGCAGCCGGATAAATCTCCACACCCTGTGGATAACTTAACGCCTCGCGCAGAGTGCCTATGGGCAGATAAGGGCTTTGCGGCAAGAACAGATAACGCTCGGCAGGCAAGCGGATAAGCCCCTTGCCGTCCTGCCACAAACCACCCAAGGCCCGTAACAGGGTGCTTTTACCACTGCCGGAGCGGCCGCTGAGCATGACGCGCTCACCCGCCCTCACCTCAAGGGTCGCGTCATTCAGCAGCTGACGACTGCCCAGCTGCAAGGCCAGACCTGCGATGTTCAAGGCGCTGCCGCCCTGCTGGATATCGATGGCCGAGACATGCGCCTCGTTCTGGTCCATTGCCTGGCGAAAGCTCAACAGCCTGTCACACGTCGCTCGCCATGACGCCAGCGTGGCGTAGGCATCAATGAACCAGCTGAAATTTTCCTGCACGCTGCCAAACGCCGAGTTGATCTGCATCAGCTCGCCCAGCTCGATCTTGCCCGCGAAATAACGCGGTGCGGCCACCATAAAGGCAAAGATCACGGCGATTTGCGAGTAGCCCGCAGTAAAGAAGGTCAGACGTTTCTGCACGCCCATCATTGACCAGTAGTTGCTCCAGACCTGGCCAAAGCGCGAGCTGAGCCGCGCATTTTCGTTGGGTTCGCCATTGGACAACGCAATATTTTCCGCATGCTCGCGAACCCGCACCAGCGAGAAACGCAGGTCCGCCTCGTAACGCTCCTGCTGGTTGCTCAGGGGGATCAGGCGCCGACCGATGACATGGGTCAGCCAGCTGCCGACCACTGCATAAAGGAAAGCCGCCCAGAACATGTAGCCGGGGATGGTGATGCCGAACAGCTCGATGCTCCCGGAAACACCCCAGAGGATGATCGAGAACGACACCAGGCTGACCACGGTTTTCATCAGGCCCAGGCCCAGGCTCAAGGTACTGCTGGTGAATTGGTTGAGGTCTTCGGACAGCCGCTGATCCGGGTTATCGGTATAACCGCCCTGCTCCAGCCGGTAGTAGTTTTTATGGCTCAGCCATTTGGCAAAATGCTGCTCGGTGAGCCAGCGGCGCCAGCGGATGGTCAGCATCTGGGTCAGATACAGGCGATACACGGCGCCGAGGATGCCAAACGTGGCAATGCCGCAGAAATACAGGATTGACTGGGTAAACGCCGCCAGGTCCTTTTTTTCCAGCGCGTTGTAGAAATCCCGGTACCAGCTGTTGAGCACCACGGAAATGCCCACGCTGAACAGCGAAAGCCCAATCACGGCAATCAGCAGGATCCAGGCCAGGCGCTTTTCTTCGCTGCGCCAGTAGGGGGTGATCAGCTTCCAGACGCGGGAAAAGAACTTTTCGTCCACGCTGTCATTGACGGCGGTGTACTCGGCATTGCGCTTCATGGTGATGACTCGACTTCGTAGTGAAGTTCAGCGTTCGTGCCGTGGGCAACGAACGCTCGACGCGATCATCCATGACTAAAAAAGCGCTTAGCGGCGTACTGGACGCTTTTGCAATTTGCGCTGCAAGGTGCGGCGGTGCATGCCCAGCGCCCTGGCGGTCGCGGAAATATTGCCTTCGTGCTCGGTCAGCACGCGCTGAATGTGTTCCCACTGCAGGCGGTCCACGGACATCGGGTTATCCGGCACCAGGGTGTCCAGATCCGAGTGCTGGGACAGCAGCGCCGCCAGCACGTCGTCGGCATCGGCGGGTTTGCACAGGTAATTGCAGGCGCCGCGCTTGATCGCCTCCACGGCCGTGGCAATGCTCGAATAACCGGTGAGGATCACCACGCGCATGTCCGGGTCCAGTTCCAGCAGCTTGGGCAACAGCACCAGGCCGGAATCGCCATCCATTTTCAGGTCCAGCGCGGCAAATTCGGGAATGTCCGACTGGGCCAGAATCAGCCCTTCTTCGGCGGAGCCGGCGGTGCTGACGCGAAAACCACGTCGCGACATTGCTCGCGCCATCACACGGGTGAACGTTGCGTCATCGTCAACCAGCAACAGATGCGGCAGCTCTTCGCCTTCAACCTGGATTTCGTCACTCATGCATCATCTCCTCGGGCGTTACGTGGCAGGCGCAGCTCGGTCAGCGTGCCGCCTTGCTCGTGACTGTAGAGTTTTACCGAGCCGCCCGCGCGGGTCACGCTGGCCTTGCTCAAAAACAGACCCAGGCCGAAGCCTTTGCCTTTGGTCGTAAAAAAAGGTTTGCCAATCTGCTCGGCGATGGCCAGCGGCACACCAGGGCCATGGTCGCGAATGCTGATACAGATTTCCTGGGCGTCCCAGTCCAGATTCACTTCCAGGCCTTCCGGGCAGGCGTCGGCTGCGTTGTTGAGCAGATTGAGCAGCGCCTGTGTCAGGTCCGGCGGCGGCGCCAGCATGGGCGCAGTGCCTTT
This sequence comes from Pseudomonas viridiflava, assembly GCF_900601905.1. Classification (GTDB taxonomy): domain Bacteria; phylum Pseudomonadota; class Gammaproteobacteria; order Pseudomonadales; family Pseudomonadaceae; genus Aquipseudomonas. Next base: position 200,740 of record NZ_UWFA01000475.1, on the reverse strand, counting down.
GCCCAGCAACTGGAATCGGTAACTGGCCTCCGGGCGCATCAGGTGCCAGCGGTTGAGCGACTCGTCCAGCCAGTGATTGACGGTCTGCATCTCGACCGCCAGACGACGATTGGCCTCGGCAGCGCGCACCAGTTGCTGCAGGGTCTGCTTGCACTGTTTGACCTGCTCCTGAAGCACTTCCAGATCATCCTGCAGCGCCGGGTCTTTATGGTCCTGGCGCATTTCCTTGAGCAGCACGCTCATGGTGGCCAGCGGCGTACCCAGCTCGTGCGCGGCACCGGCAGCCTGAGTCGCCACGGCAAGCAGTTGCTGATCGCGCAAGCCTTCTTCACGGCGCTCCGAACGCAGCTGTTCCTGACGGCGCAGCTCTTCCGCCATCTTCGCGGCAAAAAAAGTGATCACCGAAGCGGCCAGGGCGAAACTCAGCCACATGCCGTAGATCTGCATGTTTTCCCGGGAAATCGGGTAGGTATCCAGTGGAAACGAGTGGCCCAGCAGCCAGCTGTAGAGGGCCAGCGCGATGCCCGAAAGAATTAACGAATAACGCCACGGCAAGGTCACCGCAGCGATGGTCAGCGGCACCAGGTAATAGGAAACGAACGGGTTGGTCGAACCGCCGGAGTAGTACAGCAGCGCGCTGTGGATAAACAGGTCGAATGCCAGCTGTACGGCGTATTCCTGCTCTGTGACCGGCAGCGAAGTGCGCAGGCGAATCGCCGTCACGGCACACCAGACCATTGAAAAGCCGAGGGTCACGGCCAGTTGCATCCAGGGCAGCGGCAATAACTGAAACAGGTAGGCAATACCTACCGAACCGGCCTGTGCAGCCAGCACCAGCATGCGGATGATGGTCAGGCGCCAGAGGTTCTGACGGGTAGCGGACAGCAATTGTACGGGGGCGAGCATGAGCTCTCCTGATGAGTGCTCCAGGCGAATCGCAGCGAGTATAACCAAGGAGCCAGCTAAACTGGGGAAACTGCTGCAACGCGTTACAGGTTTCATCAAGATTTAATCTGCCTGCGACCGATACGTTTTGTGGCACAAGCATCATGGCCGGGCTGGAACCCGATCATCCCTTCACAGTCTGATGGCTTTACGCCTGCTGGACGCCTGTCCCGGGCCTGCTCGATAACAAGGAGTTTCTATGTTCAGCCTTCGCCCCGCTACTGCCCTTCTCGCCCTCGGCGCCGCTGCATTGATCAGCGTCCCGGCCATGGCTGAAGAGGCGCGTTACAACCAGGTTTCCGTGCGTGCAGAGGTCAACAAGGAAGTCAGTCGCGACCTGATGAATGTCACGCTCTACACCGAGGCCCAGAACACCGACCCGGCCAAACTGGCTGCCGAAGTCACCCAAACCCTGAACAAGGCGCTCGGCCAGGCTCGCCAGGTCAAGGACATCACCATCCGCCAGGGCAACCGCAGCAGCTATCCGATTTATGAGGACAAGGGCCAGAAGATCACCGGCTGGCGCGAACGCGCTGAACTGCGCCTGGAAAGCGCCGACTTTGCAGCCCTGTCCAAGCTGACTGGCGAAATGCTGGGCGACATGAAAATGGGCGGCATGGACTTCTCCATCGCGCCACCTACCCGCAAAGCCAGCGAAGACGAGTTGCTCAAGGAAGCCGTCACGGCGTTCCGTACCCGTGCGCAACTGATCACCGACGCCCTGGGCGGTACCGGTTACAAAGTGGTCAACCTGAACTTCAATACCTCGGGTTATCCGCAGCCGTATTTCCGTGCGCCGGTCATGATGATGAAGGCAGCACGCCCCGAAGCTGACGGCGCGCCGACGCCTGACGTCGAAGCAGGCACCAGCCAGGTGACCGTGACGGCCGACGGCACCATCGAAGTCGCGATCCCGTAACCCCTGCCCGCTCCTACGGATGTGAGTTGCCCGTAGGAGCGGATTCAGCCGCGAGCGCTAGTCCAGCCAACGAATATCCATCCACTTTACCGGCCCTTCGCGGCTAAAGACGCTCCTGCGGTTTGTTATCGCACCGCTCACATCCCCTCATCCTACAATTCCTGACTCCCCCGTCTGATTCCCCAAAAAATCTGGTGCCGTAAACTGGGCCTCGCTTTACCGACCACATTTTTTATAAGGAATCACGGATGAATCCTCTTATTGAAACCTCTATTGAAACCTCTATTGAAACCTCGCCACAAACCAGCGCCGGGCAACCTATAAAGATCGCATTGCGCTTCTCAGCCGGTGACGGCGATGAAAAAAAAGCCACTCACAGCTCTATCGAGAAGATCCTGAAATCCGTCGGTTTCAGGGATCACGAACTTCGTGCGATTTATTACGGCAACTGGCTGCGGGACTACTCGCAACTGCTGGACCCGAAAATCGTCCGAGCCTGGCACTCACCGAAGAACTTTCCCGACGTGTTATCGCGCGATGCCCTGACTCGAATCGTGGACGTGCTGGCAGTGCGTGAATTCCACGACCTCATGAAAATCGACCGGGAGCGCTTCAGGGTTACGCCGCAAAGGCTCGGTGTGTACCGCCCCAGTGAGCATATCGACAACCCCAAAGTGATCGACCCTGACCCGGCCAACCCTCAGAGTCGTGATGCGGACTTCGAACTCTGGGTGTTGCCCGGCGATCCACTGCTCAAGGTGGACCAACAGACCTCGATGAAACGCTACATTGACCGCAGCGCCAGTGCGATGAAAACCGAGTTCGATACCGCAGCCCGGGAGGGGCTGGAGTCCACCGATGGGTTACGTGCCTTCGGGTCCGCCCTGCATGTCCTGGAAGACTTCTTTTCCCACTCCAATTTTGTGGAACTCAGTCTGATCAAACTGGGTTACACGAAGGTGCTGCCCTGGACCTCCAAAGCTGACTGTCGCCATGGCCTGCCGCTGGTGACCGGCATGTTTGGTTCAACCGATGTGATTGCAAGCCTTGCAGCACCGTTGGGCAAGATTCTGTTCTCGACCAAGGACACGGTGTTCATGCCAATCCAGTCGGGCGAGCGTTACGAGAAGGACCAGATTATTCAGATTCTGCTCAGTGAACATCCCAACGAGAGCTACCTGAAAGCGTTTGAGGAGTTCCTCGGCGCCCGCGACAAATGGGCCGACCTGCCGTTTTCCGAGTTCATCGAACAGATCAACCATTTCATCGGCAAGCCAGGACAGATTTTCAGCAACGCTATCGGTTTTGCCATGCAGGGCTTGATGACTGTGGTGGGTAACAGCATTGGCGGCGCACAGACACGCTGGGACGATCCGAACACCAATGGCTCTACTGACCCCTCTCATTCGCAACTGGCTAAAGACCACGCCGAACATCCACTGCACGAACTGGCGGCGATTCTGGCGCAACAGGCGGTCGAACATGTCGGACACGTCATGCTTGAGCAATGGCTGGATAAACCGGGCTCGGGCAATGCAGGGCTGGTCGCAAGGGGATATTTCGAGCATCCGATGGACTGCCGCTGGCAAGATGAATTCGTTGCGCAGTGGGCAACCAAAAATCCGCATCTGGTCCGCAGGGCTGAAAGCAAAAGTGATCTGGATAGAATCGCCCAACAGGCTCGCGATGCTTCACTCAGACAGCTCGAAAACCTCAAGCGGGACGGGAGCAGTTTCCTGGAAACCTTTCTGAGCGAAGATAACCTTCTGCTGCAATTGTGGAAGCGCACGCCTATCGGCTGGTACCTGACTCGCCAGAGGTAATTCGCGGTTCCAGATAAGAATGCCCGTCTTCCTGAGCAACACTGTCACGCAGCAAACGGTCGACGCGTGGGAGCAAGCTTGCTCCACCATGACGATGCGCTGTCAGGGACAGCGCAATCCTCCCCACCGGCATCAACAATTGTCGGGAACCTTGTGAGTCCGGCACTATCCGTTGTCTATCCGCATCAGTGCCGCCCCACGAGGACTTCATGGAAAAGAATGCATTCAAACCGCTGCTACTGACTGCCGCCCTTCTCGCCTGCGCGCCCGTGGCTCAAGCCGCCAGCACGCTGGTGTACTGCTCCGAAGCCAGCCCGGCCGGCTTCGACCCTAGCCAGTACACCAGCGGTACCGATTTCGATGCGTCGGCTGAAACCGTGTTCAACCGCCTGACGCAGTTCAAGCGCGGCGGCACTGAAGTCGAACCCGGCCTGGCGAACAAATGGGACGTGTCCAGCGATGGCCTGGTTTACACCTTCCACCTGCGCCCCGGCGTGAAGTTCCACACCACTGATTACTTCACCCCGAGCCGCGACTTCAACGCCGACGACGTGCTGTTCACCTTCCAGCGCCTCCTGGATGCCAGCCACCCGTTCCGCAAAGCCTACCCGTCCGAGTCGCCGTACTTCACTGACATGGGCATGAACACCACCATCAAGAGCGTCGAAAAAGTTGATGACCTGACCGTCAGGTTCAATCTGAACAACGTCGATGCCGCCTTCGTGCAAAACCTGGCGATGAGCTTTGCCTCGGTGCAATCGGCCGAATACGCAGGCCAGCTGCTCAAACAGGGCAAAGCCGAAGACATCAACCAGAAGCCCATCGGCACCGGCCCGTTCGTCTTCAAGCGGTATCAGAAGGACGCGCAGATCCGCTACGACGGCAACACCGCGTATTGGAAACCCGAAGACGTGAAGCTTGATCATCTGATCTTCTCCATCAGCGGCGATGCCGCCGTGCGCATGCAAAAGCTCAAGGCCGGGGAATGCCAGGTCAGCGGTTACCCGCGCCCGCAAGACATCGAAGAGATGCAGAAAGACCCGAACCTAAAAGTGATCAGCCAGCCGGGCTTCAACCTTGGCTTCCTGGCTTACAACGTGACCCATCCGCCGCTGGATCAGCTCAAGGTGCGTCAGGCGCTGGACATGGCCATTGATAAACCGGCGATCATCAAAGCCGTGTACCAAAGCGCCGGGCAACTGGCGCAGAATGCGATCCCGCCGGGCCAGTGGAGCTACGACCCGAGCATCAAGGACGCACCCCACGACCCGGTAAAAGCCAGACAGCTGCTCAAGGAGGCGGGTATCGCGCCGGGTACCCAGATCAACCTGTGGGCGATGACCGTCCAGCGCGCGTCCAACCCCAATGCGCGGATGTCGGCGCAGATGATTCAAGCCGACTGGGCCAAGGTCGGCATCAAGGCCAACATCGTCAGCTATGAATGGGGCGAGTACATCAAGCGCGCCAAGGCCGGCGAGCATGACGCGATGATTTACGGCTGGACCGGCGACAACGGCGACCCGGACAACTGGCTCGGCGTGCTCTACAGCTGCGCGGCGGTCAAGGGCAGCAACTACGCCAAATGGTGCGACCCGGCCTACGACAAACTGGTGCAAAAGGCCAAGCTGACCACTGACCGCGACGAGCGCATCAAGCTCTATCAGCAGGCTCAGCAGATTCTCAAGACGCAAGTGCCGATCACCCCTATTGCCAACTCCAGGGTGTTCCAGCCGATGCGCAAGGAAGTCCAGGACTTCAAGCTCAGCCCGTTCGGCCTGACGCCGTTTTATGGGGTGGGCCTTTCCCGATAAACCCGGACCAATTGCCCGAGGGGTAACACTGTCGCGCCAACCGAGTGCATTCAACACGCTTGGTTGCGCGATTTTGGTGCGCGAGACCTGTCTCAATACGACGCGCAAACGATCAAATGCGCCAAAAATTACACTGATGCGACATTCCTGTACGCTCGTGCCACAGTTTGTGACTTCTCTGGCGTCAACATCTTGCTTTGGGTATGGCCCCTGCATAAGTATCGGCAGGATCGGCCCACGAGGCTGTTCCCTCAAAATTAAAAATGACAACAACTGAGGCCACCATGCTCAAACACGCGGTCATTCCGTTTCTACTCAGTGCAGGCTTGATCACTGCAGCTCCTTTCGCTCAAGCAGCATCGAACCTCGTGTTCTGCTCCGAAGGCAGCCCGGCCGGGTTCGACCCAGGCCAGTACACCACCGGTACTGATTTCGACGCTGCGGCGGAAACCGTATTCAACCGTTTGAGCCAGTTCGAACGTGGCGGCACCGCCGTGACCCCAGGCCTGGCGACCAGCTGGGACGTGTCCCCGGATGGCCTGACGTACACTTTCCACCTGCGTGAAGGCGTCAAGTTCCACACCACGCCGTACTTCAAGCCGACCCGTGAATTCAATGCCGACGACGTGCTGTTCACGTTCAACCGCATGATTGACAAGGACATGCCTTACCGTAAGGCCTACCCGACCGAATTCCCGTATTTCACCGACATGGCGATGGATACAAACATCACCCGGATCGAGAAGGTTGATGCCCACACCGTCAAAATGACGCTCGCGACAGTCGACGCTGCGTTCATCCAGAACCTGGCCATGAGCTTTGCCTCGATTCAGTCCGCTGAATATGCAGACAAGCTGCTCAAGGAAGGCAAGCCGGAACTGATCAACCAGCAGCCAATCGGCACTGGCCCGTTCGTGTTCAAGAGCTACCAGAAAGACTCCAACATCCGTTTCACCGGCAACAAGGATTACTGGAAGCCTGAAGACGTCAAGATCGACAATCTGATCTTCGCCATCACCACTGACGCCTCGGTTCGCGCACAGAAGTTGAAGAAAGGCGAATGCCAGATCACCGCCTACCCACGTCCAGCCGACCTGGCTCCGCTCAAGGCCGACAAAGACCTGAAGATGCCGGATCAGGCAGGCTTTAACCTGGGCTACATCGCCTACAACACGATGGACAAGATCAAGGGCGACGATAAGCCAAACCCTCTGGCGATCAAGGAAGTCCGTCAGGCGCTGGACATGGCCGTGAACAAGCAAGGCATCATTGATGCCGTGTATCAGGGCGCAGGCCAACTGGCCGTCAATGCCATGCCGCCGACCCAGTGGTCTTACGACACCACCATCAAGGATGCACCGTTCGACGTTGAGAAAGCCAAGGCACTGCTCAAGCAGGCTGGCGTCAAGGAAGGCACCGAAATCACCCTGTGGGCGATGCCGGTTCAGCGTCCTTACAACCCGAATGCCAAGCTGATGGCCGAAATGCTCCAGTCCGACTGGAAGAAGATCGGTATCAACGCCAAGATCGTCAGCTATGAGTGGGGCGAGTACATCAAACGCGCCAAGGCCGGCGAAAACGGCGCGATGCTGATTGGCTGGAGCGGCGACAACGGTGACCCGGACAACTGGCTCGGCACCCTGTTTGGCTGTGACGCGGTCAACGGTAACAACTTTGCCAAGTGGTGCGACAAGCCTTTCGACACCCTGATCCATCAGGCGAAAGAAACCACCGACCAGGCCAAGCGCATCGAACTGTACAAACAAGCCCAGCATCTTCTCAAAGATGCAGTGCCTATGACGCCTATTGCGCACTCGACGGTTTATCAACCGATGCGCACAACCGTACAAGATTTCAAGATCAGCCCGTTTGGTCTGAACTCTTTCTACGGTGTTAGCGTTACTGGCAAGTAAGGGATCAATTAACTGCGCTGTTAAAACGGCGCAGTTAATTCCGTCTGTCGAGTATCAACTCGTAGGAGCGGCTTTAGCCGCGAGACTGTATCGCGGCTAAAGCCGCTCCTACGGTGTTCCTACGGACGCTGCGTAAACACGCACTAATAACCGACAGAACTTTCCTACGAAACTTTAGGCAATACGTACTATTTACTCGCGCTTGCGACGGGCATACCGTCGGCGGCGTGAACAATGCTATTTCAATTTATTGCTGAGCAGTCAAGAAGGCTTCCAGATTGCAAGGACCCTTTTGCCTGATATTAGTTGGGCATTTACGACTCACATTTAGGGATAAAGATCATCATGCATAAAAACATTGCCCTGTCGTCGTTGTTCGGCCTTGGCTTGTTGGCCCTCACGCCAGCGGCCCAGGCCGCCAGCAATCTGGTGTTCTGCTCCGAAGGCAGCCCGGCGGGCTTCGATATTGCTCAGTACACCGCGGGCACCGACAACGATGCCGCCGAACCGATCTACAACCGCCTCGCCGAATTTGATCAAGGCAGCACGGCGGTAATACCGGCGCTGGCCACCAAATGGGACGTGTCCGAAGACGGCCTGGTCTACACCTTTCACCTGCGTGAAGGTGTGAAATTCCATACCACCCCGTACTTCAAGCCGACCCGCAACTTCGATGCCGACGACGTGCTGTTCACCTTCAACCGCATGCTCAAGGCGGACCATCCGTTCCGGGTTGCCTACCCGACCGAATTCCCCTATTTCAACGGCATGGGCCTGAACAAAAACATCAAGTCCGTGGAAAAGACCGGTCCGCTGACCGTGGTTTTCACCTTGAATAAAGTCGATGCCGCGTTCATTCAGAACGTCGCCATGAACTTCGCGTCGATACTGTCCGAGGAATACGCCAACCAGTTGATGAAGTCTGGCGAACTACACGACATCAACCAGAAGCCAATCGGTACCGGCCCGTTCGTATTCCAGCGTTACCAGAAAGATTCGCAGATCCGTTATAAAGGCAACAAAGAGTTCTGGGACCCGAGCCGCGTGAAAATCGACAACCTGATTTTCGCGATCAACACCGACGCTTCGGTGCGCATGCAAAAGCTCAAGGCCAACGAGTGTCAGGTTTCGCTGAACCCGCGCCCGGCTGATCTGCAGAAACTCAAGGAAGATAAAAGCCTGAAAGTCATGGAACAGGCGGGCTTCAACCTGGGTTACATCTCGTACAACGTGCGCCATGAACCGCTGGGCAAACTGGAAGTGCGTCAGGCGCTGGACATGGCGGTCAACAAGCAGGCCATCATCAACGCCGTGTATCAAGGCGCTGGCCAACTGGCTGTCAACGCCATGCCGCCGACCCAATGGTCCTACGACGAGACCATCAAGGACGCGCCTTACAACCCGGAAAAAGCCAAAGAGCTGCTGCGCGCTGCAGGCGTCAAGGAAGGCACCGAGCTGACCCTGTGGGCCATGCCGGTTCAGCGCCCGTACAACCCGAACGCCAAGCTGATGGCTGAAATGCTCCAGTCCGACTGGGCCAAGGTCGGCATCAAGGTCAAGATCGTCAGCTATGAGTGGGGCGAATACCTCAAGCGCACCAAAAACGGCGAGCATGATATTTCGCTGATCGGCTGGACCGGTGACAACGGTGATCCGGACAACTGGATGGGCACGCTGTACAGCTGCGCGGCCATTGGCGGTAACAACTACTCCATGTGGTGCGACGAGAAGTACGACGCACTGGTCAAGGCCGCCGTTGCCACGGCAGATCAATCCAAGCGTATCGATCTGTACAAACAGGCTCAGCAGTACCTAAAACAGCAAGTACCGATCACGCCAATTGCTCACTCCACGGTCAATCAGCCACTGCGCGCTGAAGTCCAGGGTTTCAAAGTCAGCCCGTTTGGACGTAACACCTTCTCCGGCGTCAGCGTCGCCGACTAACGCTCAACACCGCGAAAACCCGCTGCCCCTGACCGGGCAGCGCGTATCGCTGTGGCAGTTTTTCAGTTTTTCCGCTTTTCGATTCAACAAGCCAGTGCGGCCACGAGCCGCATGCCATCAAAGCCAGACCATAAAAACTGGCGTATATAAAAGTAGTAAGGGAGCTTCAATCGTGAGAAAAATCAGTACCGCTGCAGTCGCCTTGTCCATCGCCTCCTTGAGCGCAATGGCTCAGGCAGAGCCCGCCAGCCAGGCATTCGTGCCGACCACGCTGAGCAGCAAAAACGCCCAGGCTGACGCCAACGGCTTTTTCGCAGACCAACACCTGACCGGCACCACGCGTAACTGGTACGCCAACGAACTGCGTCGTCGCGACAGCGTGTTCGGCTACAACGACGACGGCGTGCGCAAAACCACCCCGCGTCGTATCAACTGGCAGCAAGGCACCATCGTCAACTACACCTCGGGCTTCACCCAGGGCACCGTTGGCTTCTCCACTGAACTGGCGCTGTACAACGCCATTGCTCTGGACCGTGACACCGGCGACTTCGCTGGCAATTCCAACCGCACACTGGCCGACAGCGACGGCGATGCCGTGGGCCAATGGAGCAAAATGGGCCTGGGCAACGTCAAGGCACGCATTTCCAACACCACGCTGACCATGGGCCGCCAGTCCGTGAACACCCCGGTTGTGGCCTACATCGGTAACCGTGCGCTGCCGTCGAGCTTCCAGGGTTTTGCCGTCCAGAGCGACGAGTTCAACAACCTCTCCCTGCAGGCTGCCAGCTTCGACCGCGTATCGCCTCGCATGGAACAGAGCCTGGACAAGTTCCGCTCTGAATACGGCGACCGTAGCCAGACTGCAGATCGTCTGGACATGCTGGGCGGCGACTACAAGCCGACCGACAGCCTGACCACCAGCTTCTACGCCTCGAACCTTGAAGACTTCTGGCACCAGTACTACTTCGGCTTCACCCACGAAATGGGTGACACCAACGTGGTGGGCCTGAGCACCAACCTGAACTACTACAAGACCAAAGATTCCGGCCAGCGCAAAATGGGCGAAATCGATAACGATACCTACAGCCTTTCCTTTACCGGTACGCACAAGGCTCACAGCCTGAGCATCGCCTATCAGGAAGTGGCCGGTAACGAATACTTCGACTACGCCCACGAAACCAACGCCATCTTCCTGGCCAACTCCCTGCTCTCGGACTTCAACGGCCCGAACGAGAAGTCCCTGCAGCTGGCTTACGTGCTGAACATGGCTGAATACGGCGTACCGGGTCTGAAATTCAACATCTACCAGGCACGTGGCTGGGATATCGACGGCACCCATTACAAAGGCACCGCGTACAGCGACGTGCGCGCAATGGACGGCGAAACCCACTACGAATACGGCATCGGCACGTCGTATGCGGTACAGTCCGGCCCGCTCAAGGCCACAGCCATCCGTGCGACCTACACCACGCACCGCGCCAGCGAAAACCAGGCTGATGGCAACCTGAACGAGTTCCGTCTGGTCACCACCATTCCATTCAACATCCTGTAATCCGCACCCGACAGGCGCGGCAGCGGGCAACTGACCCGATGCCGCGCCGGTCACCCAGGCATCACATCTACGGAGGTTTGCATTGAAACTGTTATCGCTACGCAACTCGATCGCCCTGGCCTTGTTCAGCGCGGCATTGAGCGTCTCGGCAAAGCCCCTGGTGGTCTGCACCGAAGCCAGCCCGGAAGGCTTTGATATCGTTCAATACACCACCGCTGTGACGGCAGATGCCACCGCAGAAACCTTTCTGGACAAACTGGTCGGCTTCAAGCCAGGCACCACCGAAACCGAACCCAACCTGGCCGAAAGCTGGGAAGTCAGCGACGATGGCCTGACCTACACCTTCCACCTGCGCAAAGGCGTCAAGTTCCAGACCACCGATTATTTCAAGCCAACCCGCGAGATGAACGCCGACGATGTTCTTTGGAGTTTTCAGCGCCAGCTGGACCCGAAGCACCCTTGGCACGCCAAGTCTCTGACCGGCTACCCGTATTTCGAAAGCATGGGCTTCAATGACCTGCTTAAAAGCGTCGAGAAAATTGACCAGCACACCGTCAAGTTCACCCTGACGCGTCCCGAGTCGCCGTTCCTGCGTGACCTGGCGATGCCGTTCACGTCCATCTACTCCGCCGAGTACGCCGACCAACTGCTCAAGGCGGGCAAAACGGCCGACCTGAACAGCAAACCCATTGGTACAGGCCCGTTCATCCTGACTCGCTATGCCAAGGATGCCCAAGTTCGCTATAAAGCCAACCCGGATTACTGGAAGGGTGCGGTCCCCAGCGAAGCGCTGATTTTTGCCATCACGCTGGACAGCAACGTACGCCTGCAAAAGCTCAAGGCGAACGAGTGCCAGGTAGCGCTTTACCCGAAACCGGACGACATCGACACCATCAAGGCCGACCCCAAGCTCAAGATCGACGAGATGGAAGCCATGATGACCAGCTACATCGCGATCAACACCACGCACAAGTACCTCAACGATGTGCGGGTGCGCGAAGCGATCAATCTGGCATTCGACAAGAAAGCTTACATCGGCGCACTGTTTGGCGTAGGCAAGGCGACTGAAGGCGTCAACCCTTACCCGCCGACCCTGCTCGGTTATGCCAAGGACATCAAGAACCCGCCACTGGATCTGGCCAAGGCACGGGCACTGCTCAAGGAAGCGGGCGTACCCGAAGGCCAGGAGTTCAGCCTGTTCCTGCGCAATGGCGGTGCGGTGACCAACCCGAACCCGGCGCTGGGTGCGCAGATGCTCCAAGCGGACCTGGCAAAGATCGGCATCAAGCTGAACCTGCGCGTCATGGAATGGGGCGAAATGCTCAAACGGGCCAAGGCCGGTGAACATGACATGGTGTTTGCAGGCTGGGCTGGCGACAATGGCGACCCGGATAACTTCCTGACGCCCAATCTGAGTTGCGATGCGGCGAAGAATGGTGAGAATTACGCCCGCTGGTGCAACAAGGCGTTTGAAGAAGCCATCTCCAAGGCACGGGAAAAGACCGATCCGGCTGAGCGTGCAGCGCTTTACGAGCAAGCCCAGCAGATCGTGGCAAAAGACATACCCTGGCTGAGCCTGGCTTATCCGAAACTGTTTACTGCAATGCGCAACAACGTCGAGGGCTATCAAATCAGCCCGCTGACCAATAACAACTTCTCCACTACCCGGGTGAAGTAGAAAAATAATCCGGTGGGCTCTACCCAGAGACTCACCGGTATAAGCCTAACCGGCCGATGAGGAACACCACACGATGTTTAGTTTTATCGCCCGCCGAGTGGGGTTGTTGATACCCACGTTTTTCGGCATCACCTTGCTGACCTTCGCGCTCATTCGCCTGATTCCGGGCGACCCGGTTGAAGTCATGATGGGTGAACGCCGGGTCGATCCGGAAATGCACGCCCAGGCCATGGAACGCCTGGGTCTGAACAAACCCCTGTATGCGCAATATATCGACTATGTCGGCAAGCTCGCCCAAGGCGACCTTGGTGAATCGCTGCGCACGCGTACCAGCGTGTGGACCGAGTTCACGGCCTTGTTCCCGGCGACGCTGGAGCTGTCGATTGCCGCGTTGATCTTCGCCGGTATTCTGGGCCTGTTGGCCGGGGTGATTGCGGCGCTCAAGCGAGGGTCCCTGTTCGATCATGGGGTGATGGGTATTTCCCTGGCCGGCTATTCGATGCCGATTTTCTGGTGGGGCCTGATCCTCATCATGTTCTTCTCGGTGACCCTGGGCTGGACGCCAGTTTCCGGGCGGATCGACCTGCTGTACGACATCCCGCCAAGAACCGGTTTCATGCTGATCGACACCTTGCTCAGCGATGAAGAAGGCGCGTTCCTTGATGCCCTGCATCACCTGATTCTCCCGGCCATCGTGCTCGGCACCATCCCGCTGGCGGTCATCGCCCGGATGACCCGTTCCTCGATGCTTGAAGTATTGCGTGAAGACTACGTGCGTACTGCTCGTGCCAAAGGCCTGTCGCCTGCCCGCGTGGTGTTCGTTCACGGCCTGCGCAACGCGCTGATTCCAGTGCTGACCGTGTTCGGCCTGCAAGTCGGCGCACTGCTCGCCGGTGCGGTTCTGACCGAAACGATTTTCTCCTGGCCGGGTATCGGCAAGTGGTTGATCGAAGCCATTGGTGCGCGTGACTACCCTGTCGTGCAGAACGGCATTCTGCTGATCGCCTGCCTGGTGATCCTGGTCAATTTCGTGGTGGATATCCTCTACGGCTTTGCCAACCCACGCATCCGTCACCAGCGCTGAGATCCTGACTATGAGCACACCTATTCCCTCGGTAGCAGTCGATCAAAGCCTGCTTTACCCTTCGCCGTACAAAGAATTCTGGCAAGCCTTCGCGAAAAACAAGGGCGCTGTTGCCGGTCTGATGTTCATGATCCTGATCGTGTTCTGCGCGCTGTTTGCGCCCTGGGTCGCGCCACATGATCCGAGCGAGCAATACCGCGACTTCCTGCTGACCCCGCCGGTCTGGCTCGAAGGCGGTCAATGGCAATTCCTGCTGGGCACTGACGAACTGGGCCGCGACCTGCTGTCGCGTCTGATCCAGGGTTCGCGCCTGTCGCTGCTGATCGGTTTGTCGTCGGTGGTGATGTCGCTGATTCCGGGCATTCTCATGGGCCTGCTGGCCGGGTTCTTCCCGCGCATTCTGGGCCCCTCGATCATGCGTCTGATGGACATCATGCTCGCCCTGCCCTCGCTGCTGCTGGCGGTGGCGATTGTCGCCATCCTCGGCCCTGGCCTGATCAACACGGTGATCGCCATCGCGATCGTTTCGCTGCCTTCCTACGTTCGTCTGACCCGTGCTGCGGTGATGGGCGAACTGAACCGCGATTACGTGACCGCTGCCCGTCTGGCGGGCGCGACCTTGCCACGCCTGATGTTCATCACCGTGCTGCCCAACTGCATGGCGCCGCTGATCGTGCAGGCGACCTTGAGTTTCTCTTCGGCCATCCTCGACGCTGCGGCGCTGGGCTTTCTCGGTCTGGGCGTACAACCGCCGACGCCTGAGTGGGGCACCATGCTGGCTTCGGCCCGTGACTACATCGAACGCGCCTGGTGGGTAGTGAGCCTGCCTGGTTTGACCATTTTGCTCAGCGTGCTGGCAATCAACCTGATGGGCGACGGTCTGCGCGATGCGCTGGACCCGAAACTCAAAAATGCCGCCTGAGGAGATTCGCATGCCACTTCTAGAAATCAAGAATCTCAACGTCCGCTTCGGCGATGCCACAGCAGTGCCGGTTGTCGACGGCCTGTCGTTGAGCGTCGAAAAAGGCGAAGTCATGGCCATCGTCGGCGAATCGGGTTCGGGTAAATCCGTGACCATGATGGCGTTGATGGGCCTGATCGATCACCCCGGCGTGATCACCGCTGACTCGCTGAACTTCGACGGTCATGAACTGCTCAAGCTCAACAACCGCCAGCGCCGCAAGATCATCGGCAAAGACCTGGCGATGGTTTTCCAGGACCCGATGACCGCGCTGAACCCCAGCTACACCGTGGGTTTCCAGATCGAAGAGGTGCTGCGTCAGCACCTGAATCTGTCAGGCCGTGCCGCGCGCCAGCGCGCGCTTGAGCTGCTGCAAAAGGTTGAAATCCCGGGTGCTGCCTCGCGTCTCAATGCCTATCCGCATCAACTGTCCGGCGGCATGAGCCAGCGGGTGGCGATTGCCATGGCCATTGCTGGCGAGCCCAAGCTGCTGATTGCCGACGAACCTACCACTGCACTGGACGTGACGATTCAGGCACAGATCATGGACTTGCTGCTCAGCCTGCAGAAAGAGCAGGACATGGCGCTGGTGCTGATCACTCACGACCTGGCGGTGGTGGCTGAAACCGCTCAGCGCGTCTGCGTGATGTACGCCGGGCAAGCCGTTGAAGTCGGTCAAGTGCCGGGCTTGTTCGACGTGCCTGCGCACCCGTACAGCGAAGCATTGCTGGCAGCGATTCCGGAACACAGCATGGGTGCCGAGCGTCTGGCGACACTGCCGGGCATGGTCCCTGGCCGTTACGACCGCCCGCAAGGCTGCCTGCTCTCGCCGCGCTGCCCTTATGTGCAGGAAAACTGCCGCACCCAGCGCCCAGGTCTTGATCCCAAAGCCCACAGCCTGGCGCGTTGCTTCTATCCGTTGAATCAGGAGGTGGCGTAATGAGCGTCGTTCTTACCGCCCGCGACCTTACCCGTCATTACGAAGTTTCCCGTGGCCTGTTCAAGGGCCACGCGCTGGTCCGCGCCCTGAACGGCGTGTCGTTCGAACTTGAAGCCGGCAAGACGCTGGCCGTGGTTGGCGAGTCCGGCTGTGGCAAGTCGACCCTGGCTCGCGCCTTGACCCTGATTGAAGAGCCGTCGTCCGGTTCGTTGAAAATCGCCGGTCAGGAAGTCAACGGCGCCACCAAGGAACAACGCAAACAGCTGCGCAAAGACGTGCAGATGGTGTTCCAGAGCCCGTATGCGTCGCTCAATCCTCGGCAGAAAATCGGTGATCAGCTGGGCGAGCCGCTGCTGATCAACACCAATCTGTCCGCCAAGGAACGTCGCGAGAAAGTGCAGGCGATGATGGCCCAGGTCGGTTTGCGCCCTGAGCACTATCAGCGCTACCCGCACATGTTCTCCGGTGGTCAGCGTCAGCGTATTGCCCTGGCCCGCGCCATGATGCTGCAACCCAAAGTGCTGGTGGCGGATGAACCGACTTCCGCGCTGGACGTGTCGATTCAGGCGCAGGTGCTGAACCTGTTCATGGACCTGCAGCAGGAATTCAACACCGCTTACGTGTTCATCTCCCACAACCTGTCGGTGGTGCGTCACGTGGCCGATACGGTGTTGGTGATGTATCTGGGACGCCCGGCGGAAATGGGTCCCAAGGAAGAAATCTACAACCGTCCGCTGCACCCATACACCCAGGCGCTGCTGTCGGCGACCCCGACGATTCACCCGGACCCGCTGAAGCCGAAGATCAAGATCGTCGGTGAACTGCCCAACCCGCTCGATCCGCCAAGCGGCTGCGCTTTCCACAAGCGCTGCCCGTACGCGACCGAGCGCTGCGCCACCGACGAACCGGCACTGCGCCTGGTCGACAACCGCCAGGTTGCCTGCCATTACGCGGAGCAGTTTGTGGCGGCGTAAGTGTTAACCCGTTGGAGCGAGGCTTGCCCGCGAAGGCGGTGTGTCAGTTAGAGAATACTCAGCTGACACAACGCCTTCGCGGGCAAGCCTAGCTCCAACGGACTGCACCTAGTCAATAAACATCCCTGCGATACCGCCCCTGCTCGATCAATTCTCCCACCGCTTGCGCGCCAAGGATCTCGATCAGCGCAGCATCCACCCCGGCTGCCATGCCTTGCAGACTGCCGCAGATATAAATAGCAGCACCATCGGCCAACCAGCCGCGAAGCTCATCCGCCGCTGCAAGCAAACGATCCTGCACGTAGATTTTCTCGGCCTGATCCCTGGAGAATGCCAAGTCCAGACGCGCCAACTCACCCGAAGCCTGCCACTGCATCAGCTCGCTGCCGCAATGGAAGTCGTGCTCCCGATGACGCTCGCCAAACAACAGCCAGTTACGCGGCTGACCTTGAGCGATGCGTGCTTTGAGCAAGCTGCGCAGCCCGGCAAGGCCAGTACCATTACCGATCAGGATTAACGGTCGTGGCTCATTCGGTAAATGGAAACTGCTGTTGCGGCGCACCCTCAGGCTAACCGCATCGCCCACGGCAACGTGCTCGGTCAACCAGCCAGAACACAGCCCCAGACTGCCGTCCGGGTGCAATTCCTGACGCACGACCAACTGCAATACGCGATCCTCGGCAATCGAGGCAATGGAATATTCGCGCATGGCCAGCGGCACCAGCGCATCGACAACCGCCTGCGCGTGCAAACCCACCAGATGCGCCCGATGCTGAGGCAATTGGCGGCTGGCCAGAGCAACCTTCAGCGGCTCCTCAAGCCCGCCGATGTGGACCATAGCGCTGTCAGCAATCCCCAGCCCGGCAAGGAACTGCTCGACCGTCGCGCTGCTGTTACGCGGCATGACTTCCACCAGATCGCCCGCCTGCCACGTCATCGATGGCGGCGGTGTCAGGTCGATCAGGAACACCTTCGAGCCGCTACTGCCGGGGTTCAAGTATTCGCGCTGGCTCAGCGTCCAATGGTCATACGCCGGGGCCTGCCACAGCGTAGAGGGTGCACTGCCGGTGATCTGGCCCAGCTGATGTTGCCAGTGCTGCAAGGCGACCGGGTCGGCGCTATCGACTTCCACGCCGTCAAACAACTGCGTGCCGCCGCGCTCGGCAAGCCAGCCCTGCAGTCGCCGGGCGAAGCCACAAAAATGCTGATACTGCCGATCGCCAAGGCCCAGCACCGCGTAATTGAGGTTTTCCAGGCCCAGCGGGCTACCCAGCAGCTTGCGTTCGAAGCCCAGCGCGCTGTCCGGGGCTTCGCCGTCGCCAAAGGTGCTGACCACAAACAACGCGTTCTGGCTCTGGCGCAGGTCCTGCTCGGTGACATCCGCCAGCCGCTGCACTTTCACCGGTAACCCCGCTGCCTGCAGTTGCCCGGCGGTCTGCCAGGCCAGTTGCTCGGCAAATCCGCTCTGAGTGGCGAAACCGATCAGCCACGCAGGCACATCGTTGTCACCGTTAGCCGCGACACCGCCACGGGCATGCTTTATCTCGCGTTTCTTGCGACGCCGGTCCAGGTACAGCAGCCAGCCAGTGATAAAGAACAAGGGCATCATCAATGCGGCGGCCGTCATGATCAGCCGCCCGACCATGCCGAAGTAGCTGCCCACGTGCAGCGAGTAGTTGCTGACCAGCAATTGCGCGCCAAAACTCTTGTCGGCGTAACGGGCGACCGAACTCACGATGCCAGTGGCCGGGTCCAGCATGATGGTGTTCAACGCCCTCGGATGGGGTGAATCCTTGAGCATGTAGAAAATGGTGGCTGGCTGACCGCCCGCATTGGGCAAACGGATGTTGTAGGCCGCAAGCTCAGGGCCCGCCGTTGACTGGATGCTGTTCCAGATCGCCACATAATCGGCCTTCGCTGCGGGCTCGATTTTGCCAGCGGGTCGACCACCGCCCCGCCGCTGTTCTCCCGCAGGCGCATCGCCGAGCAAGGCGTTCATCCCGTTGTTGAACCAGTCGTAAGACCAGGTGAGGCCGGTCACGGCGAACAGCAGGTAGAACAGCAGGCACCAGGTGCCGAAGACCGAGTGCAGATCCCAGTTGAAGCTGCGACCTTTTTTAGCCCAGTCCAGCGTCAGCCAGACCCGCCAGTTCAGCGCCTTGCGCGGCCAGCGCAGGTACAAACCCGAGAGGCAGAAAAACACCAGAATCAGCGTGCAGGCCGCCGTGACCTGCTTGCCATATTCGCCCATTGCCAGAAAGCGGTGCAGGCGCAAGACGAAGTCGAAAAATTCTGCGCCCGTGGCGTCGCCTGTGATTTCACCATCGTAAGGATCAAAGTTGCGCATCGGCCCGCGCCGCTCTCCGGGGGCCGGGGTGAAATAGACTTGTGCGGCTTTATCACCGACGGTCTGCACGCGCAGAATCGCGACCGTCAGCCCGGTGGCGGCCTCAAGCTTGCGCACCAGCTCAATCGGCGGCAGCGTTTCCCCGCGAGGCTGGATAATCAACGCTTCAGGGTTGGCCCACTCCAGGATTTCATCCTCGAATGAATAGATGGCGCCGGTAATACCCATCAGGGCCAGCACCAGCCCGGCCGTAATGCCGAAGAACCAGTGGACTTGAAACAGGACTTTCTTCAACACCCTTTGTTACTCCAATCCACTGCCCATACAAATGGCTGACTCTGTGGGAATGCATTCCAATCAAATACCACGATTTCCAAACACCAAAAAACCCCGCTCACCCTAAAAGGCCAGCGGGGCTTCAACATCCTGATTCTTTATCAGAAGTGGAAGTTGGCGCTCATCAGCGCGGTACGGCCAGCGGCCATGTGCGCGTAGTGAGTGGTAAATACCTGATCGTAGTAACGCTTGTCAGTCAGGTTCTGCAGGTTGAGCTGCAGGTCGACGTTTTTCGTCAGAGCGTAAGCGGCCATTGCGTCGTAGCGCCAGTATGAAGGCACTTCAACCGAGTTGGCTTCGTTGCCGAAGCGTGAATCTACGAAGGTCGCGCCGCCGCCCACGGTCAGTTTCGGGATCAGCTCATAGGTTGACCACAGGTTGAAGCTGTTACGCGGCGTGCTGGGCACGTGGTTGCCTTCGTCCGCAGCCAACGTCGTCTTGACCAGCTCGCTTTCCATGTAGCTATAACCGCCGTAGACCTTCCACTTGCTGGTGATCTTACCGGTGTAGGTGAATTCGAAGCCATCCACACGCACATCGCCATCAAGCACCTGGAAGGTGGTGTTGTCCGGGTCGGTCATACGGGCATTGGTTTTTTCGGTGCGGAACAGCGCTGCGGTCAGCGACAGGTCATCGCCGAAGAAGTCCCACTTGGTGCCCAGCTCGTAGTTACGGTTCTTTTCCGGTTCCAGATCGGAGTTGGCCGCCGAGATTTCCAGGCCACCGTTACCGCTGGTTTCACCGGACGGGTTGCTGGAGGTAGACCATGCCGCATACACACTGCCGTTCGGCAGCGGCTTGAAGACCAGCCCTACCTGATAGTTCCACAACTGGCTGGTGTTCTCGCGCTTGAAGGTGCCTGCCACGGTATTACGACCGGCCGTGGCAAAACCGCTGGACTTGATGTCGTAGTCGTCATAACGCAGGCCCAGGTTCAGGGACCATTGCTCGTTGAACGTCAACGTGTCGAAGACGTACGCGGCGCTGGTTTTGGTGTCCGTGTCGGTAAACGCCTGGCTGTCCGAGATGCTGCCGTTCCAGGCGTCTTTCGGGCCTGGGTTGTACAGGCTGGTGCAATCGCCAGTGCGAATCACCGCCGCGGTACACACTGTGCCAATCGCTGCGCCATTGGCGTCCAGCACGTTGTAGTTGCGGTTGTGGGTGTCCTGATATGAGAACTCCACACCGGTGACCAGGCTGTGGCTGATGAATCCGGTGTCGAATTTGGCGGCCAGATCCGTTTGGTTGACGAAGCCACTGGTGGTCGAGTTGCGGCTTTTGGCCGAGCGCGAAACCAGCCCGTTGGCCACGTTGCCGCGGGTGTCATCCGGGTTGGTGACAATGTAATCCAGGGTCGAACGGGACATACGGAAGCTGTTGGACAGGGTCAGGTTCTCGTTGAGGTCGTGCTCGATCCGGAACGTGCCGCTGTCGTTCTTGCTCTGCCGATAATCACGCCCGGTCAGGCCATAGAAATTGCTTTCGTTGACGTGAGCTGGCTTGTCGACGATGTACTTGCTGCGACCAGTGGTGGAGGTCAACGGGATGCCGTAATCGGGCATGTCGTCGGTTTCCAGGTGGTAGTAGTCCAGCTTGACGCGAGTGTCGGTGCCCAGGCCAAAGGCGAACGATGGCGCCACGCCCCAGCGGCTGACATCCACGTTATCGCGGCCGGCCACATTGGCGTCGTGCTTCATCAGGTTCAGGCGGAACGCCGACGTATCGGTGATCTGCTGATTGAGGTCGGCGGTGTAACGTTGCGTCTGATCGGAGCCGAAGGTGTAACCGCCGTTGTAGGCGTTGCCCAGGTGCGCGCCCTTGGTGATCAGGTTCAGGCTGCCACCCGTGGACCCGGCGCCGGTGAAGGCCGAGCCAGGACCCTTGCTGACTTCAACCGATTCAATGTTGAAGATTTCCCGGCTTTGCGCGGCACCGTCACGCATGCCGTCGATGAACACGTCACTTTCGGCATTGAAGCCGCGAATGATCGGGCGGTCTGCAGCGGGGTTGCCGCCCTCACCCGCGCCAAAGGTGATACCTGGCGTGGTGCGCAAGGCATCGGCCAGACTGGTGGCGCCGGTGTCGCTGATCACCTGCTGCGGGATCACGGTGACGCTCTTTGGCGTTTCACGCAGTGGCGCGGTGTATTTCTTCGACGCCGATTCATCGGTCTTGTAGGTCGCGTCCTGCTCCCCGCTAATGCTCGTCGCGCCCAGCGAAACAGCTTTTTCATCACTGCTTTGGGCAGCGTGAGCCAGATGCCCGGCAGACATCGCAGCGAGGGCCACACCCACGGTGCTAACCAGCGAGCGTTGCGAGTGAGCACCGGATGGTAACGATTGACGCGACATGAATGATTTCCTTCCCCAAGGAGTTGAGGCCGCGGAATATATTGCAAATAGTTACCGGTAGCAATTGGGACTCATTGCTATTTAGCAAAATATTTCATTCAATACACATTCTCTCTACAGAATTTTCATGTCGATGGGTGTAGGCCGCAGCTCTGGGCCGCAGTCACGACCCAAACGCGGTGCTGCGACCATGCTTTTACACATCCCTGGCTTGTTTGATCATGATGAAGTGGCGCGCATCCGCCAGGCCCTGGAACAGACCGAATGGGCCGACGGCAAGATGACCGCCGGTTATCAATCGGCCAAAGCCAAGCACAACCTGCAATTGCCCGAAGGTCATCCGCTGGCCGTTGAAGTCGGCAGCGCCCTGCTCGAACGCCTGTGGGCCAACCCCCTGTTCATGTCTGCCGCCCTGCCGCACAAGGTGTTCCCGCCGCTGATCAACTGCTACACCGCCGGGGGCAGTTTCGATTTCCATATCGACAACGCCGTGCGTCAGGCCAAAGGCAGCATTGAGCGAGTCAGAACCGACCTGTCTGCCACCGTGTTTTTCAGCGACCCGGATGAATACGACGGCGGCGAACTGGAAATCCAGGACACCTACGGCACCCAGCGTGTGAAGCTGCCCGCTGGCGATATGCTGCTGTACCCGAGCACCAGCCTGCATAAGGTCAACGCCGTGACCCGTGGCACCCGCTATGCCTCGTTTTTCTGGACGCAAAGCCTGGTGCGTGAAGACAGCCAGCGCGCCTTGCTGTTTGAAATGGACAATGCCATCCAGGCCCTGACCCGTGATGTGCCGGATCACCCTTCGCTGCTCAAGCTGACCGGCACTTATCACAACCTGCTGCGCCGCTGGGTCGAGGTCTGAGCCATGAGCTGGAACCTGCAACGCACGCAAGCCCTCGACGGCGATCAACTGCGCGCAATGCTCGCCGACAACCCTGCCAAAGCTGCCCAGGCCATCGTTGCCGCAGCAGGGCAGAACCTCGTCGATGCCCAGGCGCTGCTGGGGCAGATCCTGCTGGACGGGCAAGGCATCAAACGCGATCCGGCACTGGCGCTGAGATGGTTCGAGATCGCCGCCCGCCACGGCCATGTCATGGCCCGCAACATGCTCGGGCGCTGTTACGAGCATGGCTGGGGGTGCCCGGCAGACGCGGCAATTGCGGCTGGCCACTATCGGCGCGCAGCGGCGTCCGGGCTGGACTGGGGGCTGTACAACCTGGGCAACTTGCTGGCTACCGGGCGCGGCGTCATGGAAAACCAGCAGCAGGCCTTGCGCTGTTACGCACAGGCCGCGCGGATGGGCCATGCCAAATCAATGAACCTGCTGGGCCGCTATCTGGAAGAGGGGCAATATTGTGTCGCCGACCCGCAATCCGCTTTTGACTGGTATCGACGCTCGGCCGAAGGTGGGGATTTTCGCGGACAGTTCAGCCATGCCGCCGTACTTGCTGATCACGGCCATCTTGATCAGGCGCTGGCCTGGCTGAAAAGTGCCCTGGAAAACGGCAATCTGAATTTCCTGCGCGTCGCCCGCAAAACCCTGGCTGCCGCGCCCATCCCGGCGATCAGGGCAATGGCGGGAGACTACCATCGCCGTGCTGCGTTACTGGGCGATGAAAGCGACCGAGCGGCGTACGAATTGATTGCCGATGTGTAGAAGCTGACCGAGCTTACGAGGGCTGCGAAAGCCGCCTGCCTGACACACCGTTGTTCGCAGCCTTCGGCAGCTCCTACAGGTCCGTGTTTCAGGCAGGCATAAAAAAACCCGCGATCACTCGCGGGTTGTTTATGCAGCATCAGCGCTTAGACGTAGAACGATTTCAGCGGCGGGAAGCCATTGAACTCTACGGCGCTGTAGCTGGTGGTGTACGCACCGGTGGACAACCAGTACAGACGATCACCGATGGCCAGGTTCAGTGGCAGGCCGTACTTGTAGTTTTCGTACATGATGTCAGCACTGTCACAGGTAGGACCGGCGATGACCACTTCTTCCATCTCGCCTTTCTTCTCGGTCCAGATCGGGAACTTGATGGCTTCGTCCATGGTTTCGATCAGGCCGGAGAATTTGCCCACATCCGTGTACACCCAACGCTCTACAGCGGTACGGGATTTACGCGACACCAGCACCACTTCGCTGACCAGAATACCGGCGTTGGCGATCAACGAACGACCTGGTTCCAGAATGATTTCCGGCAGATCATCGCCGAAGTCTTCTTTGAGGTAGCGAATGATTTCCTGCGCGTAGGTTTCCAGGCTGTTGGTACGGGTGATGTAGTTGGCCGGGAAGCCGCCGCCCATGTTGATTAGTTTGAGGACGATGCCGTCTTCTTCTTTCAGACGTTCGAAGATCACTTTGACCTTGGCGATCGCCGCGTCCCAGACGCTGATGTCACGCTGCTGCGAACCGACGTGGAAGGAGATGCCATAAGGCACCAGGCCCAGGTCACGGGCGAGGATCAGCAGGTCCATGGCCATGTCGGTCTGGCATCCGAATTTGCGCGACAGAGGCCAGTCAGCGGTGGTCGAGCCTTCGGTCAGGATACGCACGTAGACTTTCGAACCGGGAGCGGCCTTGGCGATGTTGCGCAGGTCGGCCTCGGAGTCGGTGGAGAACAGACGCACGCCCTTCTCGTAGAAGTAGCGGATGTCCCGGGATTTCTTGATGGTGTTGCCGTAGCTGATACGGTCAGGGCTGACGCCGCGGTCCATCACCTTGTCCAGCTCGTAGATCGAGGCGATGTCGAAGCTCGAACCCTTGTCTTTGAGCAGGTCGATGATTTCAACTGCCGGGTTGGCCTTGACGGCGTAGTAAACCTTGGCGAATTCGAAGCCTGCGCGCAGGTCATCATAGGCCTGGCTGATCATCGCGGTGTCGATGACCACGAACGGGGTTTCTTGCTTGTCGGCAAACGCCTTCATTTTGTTGAAGGTGTCGCGCTGGAAATAGTCTTCGACTTGAATCGGCATGCTGGGACTCCTGGTGGCAAACTGCATTTGATCAATGGGTGCAAGGGCCTGATGTGGCATTCCCTCTGTGAACGTCCTCCGTGTGTATCCCCACTTTGGTTCGCCTACTTCCCAAGGCATGTCCGCCGAAAGCAAAAAGACCATAGGGATGCGATACGCCGCTGTCCTTATGGCCTTGCTGTCTCGTCGTCAGTACTTGAGCCGGATGGATCGTTTCCAGCTTGGACGTTCGGCGCGAACTTTAGGACCTGAGGGCCGTGGAATCAACAAAAAATGTCGCCTTTGCGCACGTTTCTGCCGGGACAGCACCCTGCGCCCCTTTTAACCACTGTAGTAACCGACCTACATGACAGCCTGATGTTCCTCAGACGGCCGATTTCACCGAAAACCACATGCAAAAACACCCTGCAATGGGCAGGGTGTCTGTGTGTGACGCGATGACCTCGTGGGACCGGCTTTAGCCGGGAAGGCGTGACACCTGACATGAAAATCGCGTCAGTTGCACCGGGCTATTCCCGGCTGGAGCCGGTCCCACACAAGACGGTCTGTCAGGCTGCGTATCACATCGTCCACTTCAACGAGAACATCAGGTTGCGCGGGTCGCCGTAGACGCCGGTACCCGTGCCGGTCGGGATGCCCTGCCAGTACTTGGTGTCGAACACGTTGTTGAAATTGACGCGGCCATCCCAGTGCTCGTCGAACTTGTAACCGGCCATCAAGCCAACCACAGCGTATTCGTTCTGCCTGGCGTAACCGGTGGTAGTGACGCGGGTGAAGGTTTCGCTCTGGGCCAGCACGTCGCCGCCCACACGCCATTTGCTCAGGTCGCCGGTCAGGTTGTAACTGGTCGCGGCCTTGAACAGGTGTTTCGGCTGGTTAGGGGCAAACAGACGACCTTCGTTGCGCTCGTCACCGTCCTTGATGTACTGGCTCAACACGTAGGTATACGCCGCAGAGAACTGCCAGTTCGGCGTCAATGCGCCACTGATTTCGGTGTCGATGCCCTGACTGCGTACTTCACCGGAAGCCGCGTTGCACGAGCGGTTCTGAGCACTGCAGATGGCCGGAACCGGGGTAATCGCATAGGCGCGATTTTCCTGGGTCATGTCAAACAGTGCGACCGAAGCGTTCAGCGCGCCGTCGAAATATTCGCCTTTGAGGCCGATTTCATAGCTTTCACCGGTCATCGGGTCCAGCACCGAACCGGAAACGTCCTGCTCGGTCTGTGGCTTGAAGATTTCGGTGTAGCTAGCGTAGACCGAATAGGTGTCGTTCAGGTCGTAGATGATGCCCGCGTACGGCGTGACTTCCTGGGTAACTTTATAGTCGCCCGTGCCGCTGCGGTTGTCGTAGTCGTACCAGCTCAAGCGGCTGCCGATGATCAGGTGCAGCGGATCGATCGGGTTGAATCGCGCAACGCCGTAGACCGCCTCCTCGGTGGCCGTATTGCGGCTCGAATACGCCTGGCGATCGGCACGGTCCGGCTTGGCGATGACGCCCGGGTTGAAGTTGTAGATATCAATCGGAGTAGCCGCGAGCCAGTAGCCGCCGTCCTGATCGAATTTTTCCTGCCGGCGGCTCGCGCCGAAGCTCACGTCATGTTGACGGCCAAACAACTGGAACGGCCCGGAGATCGAGGCGTCGAGGTTGGTCTGCACGTCGGTGGTGTCATATTGACCCGAGGACTGTGCAAAGCCGGTCCCCGAGGCATCGGCGCCCAGGTAGCTGGAGAAGGTGTTGGACTCAGCCCAGATTTTGGCGGCGGCCAGTTTCGCGGTCCAGCCGTTGTCAAAGCGATGGGTCAGGTCGGTGAATACGCTGACGTTGTCGCGGTTCCAGTACGCCCAGTCGTTGCTCAAAAACGTTGAACGCGACAGGTGCAGGTTTTCGCCATTGGGGCCGGCGGGTAATGCGCCCCAGTCAGAAGTGGCATCGTCGCGCTGCTTGGAGGCGCCGATGGTCCAGGTCGTCGAGTCGTTCAGATCGGTTTCGAGGATGCCATAAAAGGTCTGGCGCTGTTTTTCGCGCTCGTCCTGAAAGCTGTTGTCATCCTGATACGCCGCCACGACACGACCGCGCACGGTGCCGGATTCGTTGAGCTTGTTCGAGGCGTCGACTTCGGTGCGATAACGGTCCCAGCTGCCAGCACTGGTGGTGATGCTCACCTGCGGCGTGGCGGTTGGCCGCTTGCGCACCAGGTTCAGGGTGGCGGACGGGCTCCCCGCCCCGGTCATCAAACCGGTTGCACCACGTACCACTTCCACACGGTCGTACATGGCCAGATCAGCTTCGGCCAATGTGTCCTGAGTAAACGTGCTGAGGCTGGTCGGCAAGCCGTCGTACATCAGGTTATCGAT
This sequence comes from Pseudomonas viridiflava, assembly GCF_900601905.1. GTDB lineage: Bacteria > Pseudomonadota > Gammaproteobacteria > Pseudomonadales > Pseudomonadaceae > Aquipseudomonas. Next base: position 173,829 of record NZ_UWFA01000475.1, on the reverse strand, counting down.
GGTGAAACCACGGGCCAGAAATTGCTGACGGTCGCCACCGAACTTGCGCAAGGTCACGCCCGGCGCATATTTGACCACGTCATTGACGTCGTTCATGCCCTGATCGTCCATGCGCTGACGCGTCACAACGCTGACCGACTGCGGCGTTTCACGGATCGACAGCGGCAGTTTCGTCGCCGTGTTCATCGAACCGGTGGTGTACGAGTGAGTGCCTTCGGTGGTCGCCGCGCCTGCAAGGCTGGTGTCGGCGTTGATATTGATGCCGTCCAGGGCAATCGCGCCTTGCTGAACCGGCGCGGCAACACGAGCGGAATTACCTTCGACACTGGCGGTCAGCCCACTGCCTGCCAACAGACGCTGCAACGCTTGCGCAGGCTCCAGATCACCACGCACGGTAGGCGCCTGTTTGCCCGCAACGGCTTGCGGATCGAACATGACCTTCAGGCCGCTGATCTGGCCTAGTTGCGCCAAAGACTTGCCCAGAGGCTGAGCTGGCAGATCCACACGCACTGGAGCGGCCAGAATCGAGGCAGAAAAGCCAAGCGTAAGCGCAATGGTCAGCGCGTTTAGAGCAGGACGGGACATCATCGGATTCCGTATATGAGATGAAGACACGCACGCTGTAGGACTGATCTGAAAATGCCTAAGAACCGCCTGCCAGACATGTACGCATGTGCCGCGCATGCTAGTGGCTGAGAAACGACATGTAAATACTAATGGTTCTCAGTTGCTGAAAAACTTTGTATCAAAACGAACAGGATGTAAATTTTCCGGTCTTGTAGGGGTTTTCCGTTTTCTGTGTGGGAGCGATGACGCGGGACCGGCTTTAGCAGGGAAGAGGCCCGAACATCCAGAACATCTGCTTCAGCCCAGTCGCCGCCATCGCGAGCCAGCTGGCTCACACAGACTACAGAACAAGCATCTCAATTCAGATCCGTAGACCCCGCGCCGTTGCAGCGCGGGGCCTCATTTCGATCAAGCCTGTGCTTCAGCCGCAATATCAGCCGGCGAAACAATGCTCGTCTTGCCGCCACGCGAACGTCCGGAACTCAGGTATTCGGCGATGGATTCCTGTGTCACTTCACCCAGGAACACATTCTCGGCATCCAGCACGGGCAACCATGAACGGTTGAACTCGTACATGCGCGACAGCAGGATGCGCAAGTGTTCATCAAAGGCCGCTGTGGCGTTGAACTGACGCAGGAACGGCAGGCAGGTGCCGGTCTGACGGTGCAGGTCGCGGCGGCGCACGTAACCCATGGCCTTGTTCTCGGCATCGGTGACGACGATGTAGCGACGGTCGTTTTCGTCCATCAGGTCCAGGGCATCGGCGACCGGGGTTTCCGGGCTGACCGATGGCGCGTTGTCGGCGGCGTCTTCGGCCTTGACCAGCAGCAGGCGCTTGAGGGTGCTGTCCTGGCCGACGAAGCTCGATACAAACTCGTCTGCCGGGTGCGCCAGCAAGGTGTCCGGGTGGTCGATCTGCAGCAGTTTGCCTGCACGGAAGATCGCGATTTTGTCGCCCAGCTTGATGGCTTCGTCGATGTCGTGGCTGACCATGATCACGGTCTTGTTCAGCGCACGCTGCATCTCGAAGAATTCGTTCTGGATCATCTCGCGGTTGATCGGGTCGACCGCACCGAACGGTTCATCCATCAACAACAAGGGCGCGTCGGCCGCCAGGGCACGAATCACGCCGATCCGCTGTTGCTGACCACCGGACAGTTCACGCGGGTAGCGATGCAGATACTGCTTGGGTTCCAGCTTGATCATGCTCATCAGTTCGCGAGCACGGTCGTGGCAACGCTTGGCGTCCCAGCCCAACAGCTTGGGCACCACCACGATGTTTTCTTCGATGGTCATGTTCGGGAACAGGCCGATCTGCTGGATCACGTAGCCGATGTTGCGACGCAGGGTCACTTCATCCAGGTCGGTGGTGTCTTCGCCGTTGATCAAAACCTTGCCGGAAGTCGGCATGATCAGGCGGTTGATCATTTTCAGGGTGGTGGACTTGCCGCAACCCGACGGACCGAGGAAGACGCAGATCTCGCCTTCGTTGACGGTGAGGCTGACCGAATCGACAGCCTTCACTTCTTTGCCGTTGCTTTGGAAAGTCTTGGTGAGGTTTTGAAGTTCGATCATTTCAGTAATCCTTTTGGAGTCAGCGCACGTTGCAGCCATTGCAGGAGAAGGTCAGCGATGATGGCCAGAATGCTGACCAGTACCGCGCCGACGATAAGCATCGACATATCGCTGCGGCTGATTGAAGCAAGAATAAGTACACCCAGACCGCCCGCGCCGATGGTGGCGGCGATGGTCATGACGCCGATGTTCATCACCACGGCAGTGCGCACGCCAGCGAGGATCACCGGCACGGCGATAGGCAGTTCAACCATGCGCAGGCGCTGGCCGAACGTCATGCCGATGCCTTTGGCGGCTTCGCGAATACCCGGCTCGACGCCAGTCAGCGCCAGGTAGGTGTTACGCATGATCGGCAGCAATGAGTAGAGAAACACGGCAGTGATCGCGGGCATCGGGCCCAGGCCCTGGCCGAACTTTGAGTAGAACGGCAACAGCAACCCGAACAGGGCAATCGACGGCACGGTCAGCAGCACCGTGGCGCTAGCCTGCAGAGGACCTGCGAGCGCAGGGAAGCGGGTCATCAGCACGCCCAACGGGACGCCGACCAGAATCGCCAGTGTCACGGCAATGCCGACCAGCGTGATGTGCTGCCAGGTCAGGTGAATCACCTGGGCCCAGTCCAGATGGGAGAAGGCGCTAAAGATATTCATATCGTCTCCTTCCTTAATTAAGTGGGTGCTGGCGCAGGAAATCTGCGGCAACGGTGGACGGGCTTTCGTGACCAACGTCAACGCGGGCGTTAAGGTCGATCATGGTCTGGTTGTCCAGCAGATCGGCCAGCGGCTTGAGCAACGTGGCGATTTCCGGGTGCTTGTCCAGGTACTCCTGACGAATCACCGGCGCGGCGGTGTAGTCCGGGAAGTAGTGCTTGTCGTCTTCCAGCACTTTGAGCTTGAAAGCGTTCAAGCGCCCGTCAGTGGTGTAGACCAGCCCGGCAAACACCTGGCCGTTACGCAAAGCGGTATAGACCAGCCCGGCATCCATCTGCCGGGTGTTTTCACGGCCGAGATTCATGTCGTAATGCTTGACCATGCCGACCAGGCCGTCGGAACGGTTGGCGAACTCGGTATCCAGCGCTACGACATGACCCTCTTTGGCTTCGTCTTTGAGGACTTTGGTCAGGTCGGTCATGGTGTTGACCTGCGGGTACTTGTCCGCCACTTTCTGCGGCAGCGCCAACGCATAGGTGTTGTTGAATTTCGACGGCGAAAGCCAGGCCAGGCCTTTTTTCGCGTCGACTTCTTTCACACGGGCGTAGGTTTGCGCGCTGTCGAGCTTTTCATCGATGTGGTTATAGGCCACCAGCGAGACGCCGGTGTATTCCCACAGCAGATCGAGTTGACCGCTTTCCTGTGCGCTACGGGCCAAGTTGCTGCCCAGACCGCCAGTGATTTGCACGTCGTAGTTCTTGGTACGCAGGTATTGCGCGGTGAGTTCAGCGAGCATGGTCTGCTCGGTAAACACCCGGGCGCCGATGCGCAGCACGGGTTTATCCGCGGCTTGGGCGAATGCCGGGAACAGCAAGGCAAAGCCTAGAAACAAGCATAATTTTTTCATGGGGTTTCCTTCGCTCAGCGAGTCAGGCCACGTTCCAGCCAGGTACGACTGGCGAGTGTCACCAGACCATCAAGCAGCAACGCCAGCAGCGCGGTACACGCGGCACCGAGGACCAGTTGCGGCTGATTGTTCAAGGCAATGCCGGGGAAGATCAGACTGCCCAGACTGTTGGCACCGATCAGAAACGCCAGCGGCGCAGTACCGACGTTGATCGCCAGTGCAACCCGTACACCGCCGACGATGATCGGCACGGCATTGGGCAATTCAACCTGCCACAGCACCTGACGCGGGGTCATGCCGATGCCGGTGGCAGCTTCCTTGAGAGAACCCTGAACGTTTTTCAAGCCTTCGTAGGTGTTGCGCACGATGGGCAACAAAGAGGCGAGGAACAGAGCGAAGATCGCAGGCCCGCTGCCGATCCCGAGAATCCCGAGGGCAATGGCCAGAACGGCGAGAGGTGGAACGGTGTTACCAATGTTGAAGATCTGCATGAAGCGTTCGGCGCGGCCAACCATGCTCGGTCGGCTGAGGGCAATGCCCGCCGGGATCCCGACCACCAGGGCCGCCAACATTGAAACCAGAACCAGAATCAGGTGAGCTTGCAGGTAGAACAGCAGGTCATCCTGGTATTGCTTGATGGTACTTATGCCGATCCAGTGGATCAGCAGGGCCAGGAGTGCGATCACAACCGCACCTCCAATCAGCCCCTTGCCATAGCGATTAGCCACAGGCGGACTCCTTATTTCAGTCGGCGAACGCGTTGCCGTGACCGACCTTCGCAGGTGATCAGCAATAACGTTCGCGAAGAGCAGCGGGTGGGTCGCCATTGAGGTTGCCCTCGGCGAAAACACAAGCCATTAGCGCAGCTTCGTCAAGCCAACATGCTGATGATTCAGCCCCTGACGTTGGCCGTTTTACTGGCCTTGACGGGGGAATGGACGTCTCCACGATCTGAAAGGTTCCCACGTGAGACATTAATTAGCCACCGCGCATCGACTCAACGGTACGGTTCTTGGCCCGACTTAGGCTATAATCTGCGCCCTTTTTTGACTCACCTGCCAGGCGATTTCCCATGACCCATCAGGCCGCCGAAGTCGCGAAACGCCGCACTTTCGCCATTATTTCCCACCCGGATGCGGGTAAAACCACCATCACGGAAAAACTGCTGCTGATGGGCAAGGCCATTTCCGTCGCTGGCACGGTGAAGTCGCGCAAGTCCGATCGTCACGCCACCTCCGACTGGATGGAAATGGAGAAGCAACGCGGCATCTCCATCACCACCTCGGTCATGCAGTTTCCGTATCGCGATCACATGATCAACCTGCTCGACACCCCGGGCCACGAAGACTTCTCGGAAGACACCTATCGCACCCTGACCGCCGTCGACTCGGCGCTGATGGTGCTCGATGGTGGTAAAGGCGTCGAGCCACGGACCATCGCCCTGATGGACGTCTGCCGTCTGCGCGATACGCCGATTGTCAGCTTCATCAACAAACTTGACCGCGATATTCGCGACCCTATCGAGTTGCTGGACGAGATCGAAGCGGTCCTGAAGATCAAGGCCGCGCCGATCACCTGGCCGATCGGTTGCTACCGCGACTTCAAGGGTGTCTATCACCTGGCCGACGACTACATCATTGTCTACACCGCAGGCCACGGCCATGAGCGCACCGACGTGCGCATCATCGAGAAGCTGGATTCGGACGAAGCCCGCGCTCACCTGGGCGACGAGTACGACCGCTTCGTTGATCAGCTTGAGCTGGTTCAAGGCGCCTGCCATGAATTCAACCAGGAAGAGTTCATCAACGGGCAATTGACCCCGGTGTTCTTCGGCACTGCCCTGGGCAACTTCGGTGTCGATCACGTACTGGATGCTGTCGTGAACTGGGCACCCAAGCCGCTGGCCCGTGTTGCCAACGAGCGCACCGTCGAACCGGTTGAAGAGAAATTCACCGGTTTCGTGTTCAAGATCCAGGCAAACATGGACCCCAAACACCGCGACCGTATCGCCTTCATGCGCATCTGTTCCGGGCGTTACGACAAGGGCATGAAAATGCGCCATGTGCGTCTGGGCAAGGAAGTGCGGATCGGCGACGCGCTGACGTTCTTCTCCTCCGAGCGGGAAATGCTGGAAGAGGCCTACGCGGGCGACATCATCGGCTTGCACAACCACGGCACGATCCAGATTGGCGACACCTTCACCGAAGGCGAGAACCTGGGCTTCACCGGCATCCCGCACTTCGCGCCGGAACTGTTCCGTCGCGTACGTCTGAAAGATCCGCTCAAGTCCAAGCAATTGCGTCAGGGCTTGCAGCAACTGGCCGAAGAAGGCGCCACGCAGGTGTTCTTCCCGTTGCGCAGCAACGACATCATCCTCGGCGCCGTGGGTGTGCTGCAGTTCGATGTGGTGGCCAGCCGCTTGAAGGAAGAATACAAAGTGGAATGCGCCTACGAGCCGATCACGGTGTATTCCGCGCGCTGGATCGATTGCGCCGACAAGAAGAAGCTCGAAGAGTTTGAAGTCAAAGCCGTGGAAAACCTGGCAATGGACGGCGGCGGTCACCTGACCTACCTGGCGCCTACGCGGGTCAACCTGGCCTTGATGGAAGAGCGCTGGGCCGACGTGAAATTCCGCGCGACCCGTGAGCATCACTAAGAAGTAACAGCTCAGCTCTCCCACGGGCGATGAATATCCCGTGGGAGCGACCGAGGTGGCGCTCCCACGGGTCCAGCGCCGCACAACAGATTCGGATCAGATACCGCAATTCCATCCGGGCCCAAGAGGAATGCACGGTGTACCTGATTGAACCGGATCTACTGTGGGAGCGAATTCATTCGCGAAGGCGCCAGGCCTGAATCATATCCAGGCCTGACACACCGCTTTCGCGAATGAATTCGCTCCCACAGGGAACTGCGCCAAGTCCAGATCGGTGACTACTTCACCACCATCCCCACGCCCCTGCCCCTTGGGTCGGAGGCTGTCTCCAGCTTCGTGCCATCGACCTTGATCGCCTGCACATTGCCCATTTCCCAGCCTTGATCCTCCAACGTGTAACCCATTGCCTTCAAATCCTCAGCAGGCTTGCCGGTGAGCGGTGCGTAGCTGTCGAAGTAGATTGTGTCCTTGGGCAGCAACTGGTGGTGCACGCGTTGAGCACCGACCGCTTCTTTGAGCGGCAGGTTGAAGTCGTAGATGTTATTCAGCACCTGAAAGATCGAGGTAAAAATCCGCGAGCCACCCGGCGTACCCAGCACCAGCGTCACTTGCCCATCACGCGTCACCAGGCTCGGGCTCATGGACGACAGCATGCGTTTGCCCGGCTCGATGGCATTAGCACTGCCACCCACCACGCCAAACGCGTTCGCCACGCCGGGCTTGGAGCTGAAGTCGTCCATTTCGTCGTTGAGCAGGAAGCCTGCGCCTTTGACCACCACTCCGCTGCCGTAATCCCAGTTCAGGGTGTAGGTGTTGCTGACCGCATTGCCCTGTTTGTCGACGATGGAGAAATGCGTGGTCTGGTGCGGCTCAAGGCCTGGCTTGACGTTTTCAGTCGCTGAAATAGCCGTCGGGTTGATCTCGTAAGCGCGTTTGGCGAGGTAACTGGGGTCGGTCAACTCGGCGACCGGCGCTTTGGTGAACGCCGGGTCGCCCAGATAGTCGGCACGATCCGCGAACACCCGCTTTTCGATTTCCGCCAATAGATGGATGTACTTGGCGGAATTGAGCGGGACGCCTTTGAAATCATCAGCGCGCAATTCCTTGATGCCGATCAGTTGCGCCAGCGCCACGCCACCCGAGCTAGGCAACGGTGCGGTGTACAGCGTATTGCCACGCCAGTTGACGTGCAGCGGTTTGCGCCAGATGGCTTTGTACTCCGCCAGGTCCTGCCGGGTGATCAGGCCCTTGTCCTGTTCCATCTGCCTGACCAGCAAATCAGCGGTCTCACCTTTATAGAATTCGTCCGCGCCTTTGTCGGCGATACGCTCCAGGGTCTTTGCCAGTTCCGGCTGACGCAGGGTTTCGCCGACTTTCATGCTGCCGAAGTAGTCATTGAAGTTGGTGGTGCCCTTGAACAGCTCAAGGGCCTCCTGGCGATACATGTACTGTTTTTCCGCCACTTTGAAGCCGTTGCGCGCATAGCCAATGGCCGGGGTGAGCAGCTCGGCCCAGGGCAGTTTGCCGAATTTTTGGTGGGCATCCCACAGGCCCATGACAGTCCCCGGCACACCGGCGGCACGCGCACCGACCAGGCTCATGTTCTCGATCACCTGGCCCTTGTCGTCGAGGTACATGTTGCGGCTGGCGGCTTTGGGGGCGGTTTCGCGGTAGTCGAGGAAATACGGTTTACCGTCCATGAACAACGTCATGAAACCCCCACCGCCGATGTTTCCCGCTTCGGGATAGGTAACCGCCAGAGTGAACGCGGTGGCGACCGCGGCATCCACCGCATTGCCGCCCTTGCGCAGAATATCGGCCGCCACCTTCGCGCCGTATTCGTCAGGCGAAGCCACTGCCCCGCCTTCGAGAGTCACGGCAAAGGCCGCAGAAGAACTGAAAATTGCTACTGACAACGCAAGCGTCTTGAACATAACCCGTTGCATGAGGCTTCCTTATCGTGAAGGTCAGACGCCATAGATTAATGACCAGAGACGCGATAAACGCAAATGAAGGTCATCGCGGAAAAACCACATCCACGCATTTCTCGTAGGAGCGGCTTTAGCCGCGGGAGGCCAGTGCATATAGGAAGGTATTTGGCGGGTTTGATATCGCTCGCGGCTGAAGCCGCTCCTACGGATGGTTTCTACGAGGCATACCCTGCCATCTTCTCCTGAATGAAATCCAGGAAGCACTGAATGCGCAGCGCCAGTTGCGAATTGCGGTAATACACCGCATGGATTGGCTGGCGATGGCCGCTGTTGGCGTCGGCGAGGATGACCTTGAGGCGGCCCTGGCGGATGTCTTCGTGGGTCATGAAATGCGACAGGCAGACAATCCCCTCACCGGCTAGCGCCAGTTGCCGCAGGGTTTCGCCACTCGAGGCGGCAATGGCCGGGCGGATCAGCAACAGGTCACCCTCGGCATGGCGCAGCGGCCAGTGATTGAGGGTTTCAGTGTGGGTAAAGCCCAACAGCGCATGGTCCGCCAGCGCCGCCACAGTCTTCGGCCAACCTTGGCGGGCAAGGTATTCAGGACTGGCCAGAATGTTCAGCGGGCTGCTGCCCAGATACCGCGCGTGAAGGGTCGAATCGGCCAGTGCGCCGATACGAATGGCGATATCAGTGCTCTGTTCCAGCAAATCAATAATCAGATCGTTGCTGTTGAGCTCCAGCTGGATGTCGGGGAAACGCTGGCGAAATTCGGCGACGTAGGGCACCACCGAATGCAGCATGAAGGGCGATGCGGCGTTGATGCGCAAACGTCCGGCAGGGGTTTGATGACGTCGGGACAGACGCTCTTCGAGGCCTTCCATCTGCGCCAGAATCTGCCGCGCCTGCTCAAGGAAATACTTGCCCTCCTCGGTCAGGTCCATGCGCCGCGTGGTGCGGTTGATCAGCGTGGTTTCCAGCTTGGCTTCAAGCCGCGACAGGGTGCGGCTGATGGCTGACGGGGTCTGCCCGCTCTGCTCGGCCGCAGCGGAAATCGAACCGCTCTCGATCACCGAGACAAACACCTGCAATTCATCGGACCGCGCCTTCATCTTTGTTCTCCGCTCAAAACAGGCTGGATAGTAGCGCTATTTTGAGCGGTGCTTCACTTAATGTGGGAGCGGTGCTTGCCCGCGACAAGGCTGGTCCCGGTTCACTTGCGATCACTTCCGGCCTTATCGCGGGCAAGCACCGCTCCCACAGGTTTAGCCGCTGAACACTTGCGCCAAATGCGCTTCATAGCGTTTAACGTCGCCCTCGATGTTGGGCATCTTCATCACGTCCACCGCCAGAAAAGTCGGCAGCGCCGTCATGTCCAGAAATTCGTTGGCCTTGTGGAACGGGAAGTAAACGGCGTCTACGCCTTTGCCTTCGAAGAAATCCGACGGGTCTTCGAACGCTTGCTGCGGTGCATTCCAGGTCGCGCTGATCATGTACTGCTTGCCCTTGAGCAAGCCGCCGCTGCCGTACTTCTGCGACGCATCGGAGCGGGTGCGGCCGTCGTTTGCGTACAGCGAACCGTGGCCCTGTGTGAACACTTCGTCGATGTATTTTTTCACCGTCCACGGCGCGCCCATCCACCAGCCGGGCATCTGATAGATGATCACATCAGCCCACAGGTACTTCTGCACTTCCTCGGCAATGTCGTAGCCGCCATCGATAAAGGTTTCTTTAACATCGAAACCCAAGCGATCCAGAAACGCCACGGCCGCTTCATGCAGGGTCGCGTTATAACGGCCATCGGAGTGGGCGAACTGCTTGCCGCCGTTCAATAACAGAATTTTTTTCATGTCGTTCCTCGTCAATCATCAGGAGGGTCATTAAGTTGATGAGTGAACGATACAGCCGGGTGGCCTCAGGAATAAGCATCGCCCGGGAACATGACATTTGCTTTGAGCGCACGAATGGCTGAGTAATTCGTGCAAATCTTTGTGAGGCTCACCCCAGCATCAAGTGCAGACCCAGCGCGCCCATGCCGATGAAAAATATTCGTTTGAATGTCTGGGCGCTGATCCGCTGACGCAGCCATTGCCCCAGCCACATGCCAAGCAGCGCCGGGGCCAACGCCAGCAGAGAAGCGCCCAGTTCGCCGCCGCTTAATGAACCACCCCAGAACAGGACACCGGCCAGGGCAAGGGTCGACACCGTGAACGATAAGCCCAGCGCCTGCACCAGTTGATCGCGCTGCAATCCCAGCGCTTGCAGGTACGGCACTGCCGGGATAACGAAGACCCCGGTCGCGGAGGTAATGACCCCGGTGACAAAGCCACACACCGGGCCCAGCCAGACTTCATGTCGCGCCGGTACACGCAATGTCGGCAGGAACAGACCCGTCAAGGCATAGACAAACAACGCCACGCCCAGCGCCCGGGTCATTTGCTGACCACCGCTCATGCCCAACAACATTGCGCCAAGCCCGGTGCCTACTGCCACCATCAGCAGCATTGGCCACAGCCGCCTGATCAGCGGCGGCAAATGCCCGCCAACGGCCAGTTGCCAGAAGTTGGTGACAGTCGACGGGATGATCAGCAACGCAGCTGCCTGCGTGGGAAGCATAGCCAGACCCAGCAAGCCCATCGCCACCGTGGGAAGCCCCAGCCCGATGATGCCCTTGACCGTACCGGCCAGCAGGAAAGTACCGATGACCAATGCCGATAATGCCCAGCCCAGGGTTTGATAGTGTTCGATGATTGCGCTCATGGGGGGATGGTGCAGCAGAAATACGTGAGTGGAAATCTGCTTTATATTGATGCAGCCTATGGTTCAGCCTAAGGCTGATGCACCATACCTGCTACGCGGAGCCCACCATGCACTTCGACCTCACCGACCTGCGCCTGTTTCTCAACACCCTGGAGACCGGCAACATCACCGCCGGTGCCGCGCGTAGCCATTTGTCGCTGGCGTCGGCCAGCGCGCGGATTCGCGGCCTTGAAGGCTCGTTGAACCTGACGCTGCTGGCGCGTGGCCGCCGAGGCGTCACGCCTACACCTGCGGGCAAGGCATTGGCGCAACATGCGCGGCTTATCCTGCAACAGGTCGAGCGCATGCAGTTCGATCTGGCCGACTACAGCAAAGGGTTCAAAGGCCGTGTACGTCTGCTTTGCAACAGTTCAGCCCTCAGCGAGCATCTGCCGGAGCTGCTGGCAGACTTTCTGGTCATGCATCCCCATACCGATGTGGACGTCGAGGAACAGCCCAGCCTGCGTATCCTGCATGCAGTGCGCCACGGGACGGCAGACATCGGTATCATTTCCGACGCAGTAGACGCCAGTGACCTGCAGACCCGGCCATTTCGCGCCGATCCGCTGGTGCTGATCATGCCGCTGGATCACCCGCTGCACAGCCAGCCCAGCCTGCGGTTCGGGCAGATCCTGGATCACGACTTCGTCGGCCTGTCGGTCAACAGTGCCCTGGGCATTTACCTGGAAGAACAGGCCCTGCACATGGGCAAAAGGCTGCGTATCCGGGTCCGCGCCGAGGGCTTCGATGCCGCGATCCGCATGGTCAGCCATGGCGCGGGGCTGAGCATCGTGCCGCAGGCGGCCGTTGCGCGCTGGCAGGGGGCGGGCCATTTCAAGAGCATCCCGCTGAATGACTCATGGGCGGACCGACAACTGCTGCTGTGCGCCCCGGATTTCGCCGCATTGCCGGGGTATGCGCAGGTGTTGCTGGAGTCTTTGAGCCCCAAGATAAATGTAATCCCTGTGGAGGTTTGTCCATACAAAGATCGCTGCGCTTCTGGATACCCCCATGTCGACCCCAGACAACTGCCACCGCGCCAACAGCCCTAAGGTGGCCGCACGCGAATTGCGCGCCCTCATCTGGAGCTGTCATGTCTACGCCGATCACCGTTCTGCGCGATACCCATCCACTGCCGGTGCTCGACGCCTGCAAATGGGAAAAACTTGAAGGCGACCCACACACTGTCAACCTCAACGCCTACACCTCCGAAGACGGCAGCAAGATCATGGGCACCTGGATCTGCACGCCGGGCAAATGGCGAGTCGACTACGTGAAGTGGGAATACTGCCACTTCCAGGAAGGCTACTGCATCATCACCCCGGACGGCATGCAGCCGATTCACCTGCGGGCAGGCGATATCTTCGTGGTCGAGCCGGGCATGAAAGGCATCTGGGAAGTGGTTGAGACCGTGCGCAAGTATTTTGTGTTTGCGTGAGGGCGTGGCGAGCTGATTTGCGGATATTTTCGAGCATAAAAAACCCGTCCCGGAGACGACCGGGACGGGTTGATGTCGAGGGTAATCCTTTCAATAGCCCTGTTCTGAATTGACCTGATTGGCCAGCGGCTCGCCCGCTTCCAGGCGGTGCAGGTTTTCCAGAATCTGCTGCGCGATCACTTCATAGGACGCCGATGAAGCGATGTGCGGCGTCAGGGTGATCTGCGGATGCCGCCAGAAAGGGTCGTCAACCGGTAGCGGCTCTCGTTCGAAGACGTCCAGCAACGCGCCGCGCAGTTGACCGCTGTCGAGTGCGGCCAAGAGATCGCTCGACTGCAGATGCTCGCCACGACCACAGTTGATCACCACCGAGTCGGGAGCCATTCTGGCGAACACGCCCTGCCCGAGGATCCCCACCGTTTCAATGGTCAGCGGCAACAGGCAGACCAGAATATCCAGCCCGTCGAGAAACTCATCGAGCTGCTCACCGCGAAAGGTCTTCACGCCCTCGACCTGCCTGGCGCGTCGTGCCCAACCGCGGGTGTCGAAACCCAGTCCGGCCAGTTGCGAAGCCACCGCCCGGCCCAGCTCGCCCAGGCCCATGACGCCGACCCTGGTCTGCTGCGCAGGTTGCTGACCCGGACGTTTCCAGAGCACCTGCGCCTGGTTTTTCAGCATCTGATCAAAACCACGGTGGTAGTGCAGAACACCCCACAGCACATACTCGACCATGCCCAGCCGGTGGTCCGGATCGATGATACGGCAGACCGGCACCTGCAGCGGTCGGCTCAGGTCCTTGAAAATCTGGTCCGCACCGGCGGCGATGGAATGAATCAGGCGCAAGTCAGGGTATTGCCCCAGGTCGCCCGACGCGGGGTTCCAGCACAGGGCAACGTCAGCCTCTTGGGCCCCGCTATCGCCATGCCTGAGGATGGTCAGCGACGGATCCAGCGCCAGCAGACATTCCCGAACGCGGCCCAGACCGCCACCCGAGCCCAGCAGAACCAATGGTTTCATGAACAATACTCGTCGCGTTGGCTTTCAATCAGGGTCAAGGCCGCTTGCCAGGCCAGTTCGGTGATGCCTTCGCTGTCGTCGGCCTCGAATTGCTGTGCAGTATGCTCGCAGACCTGTGGATCGGGCTGCACCAGTGGCACGCCACCGCTGAGCGCCTGAACCTGTGCCTGGCAGGCGCGCTCCAGGAAATAGATAGTGGAGAACGCGTCTGCCGCCGAGCTGCCCGTCGCCAGCAAGCCATGATTGCGCAGAATCATCGCATTATTGCTGCCCAGATCCGCCACCAGACGCTCACGCTCGGCCGTGTCGACCGCAATGCCTTCGTAGGTGTGATAACTCAAACGGTTGTAGAACTTCAGCGCATGCTGGCTCAACGGCAAAAGTCCGCCGGCCTGCGCTGATACGGCAATGCCCGCCGCAGTGTGGGTATGGATCACACAGTGGGCATCGCTGCGCGCGGCATGTATGGCCGAATGGATCACGAACCCGGCACGATTGACTCGATGGTCCGGGTAAAACTCGTCGACCACATTGCCCTGGCCATCGATCTTGACCAGCGTGCTGGCGCTCATGCGTTCGAACAGGGTGCCGTAGCGGTTGATCAGAAAGTGCCCCGCCTCACCCGGCACACGCAGCGAAATATGCGTGTCGATCAGATCGGTCATGCGCAGGTGAGCCAACAAACGATACAGTGCAGCCAGCTCGCAACGGGCGTGGCGTTCGGTCTCGGACATGTGCGGCGGTAGCGGCTTGAAGCGCCCGGCTGAGGTCATGGTGCTGGTCCTGATGGGAATCATGGCGTGTTTCATGCAGCCCTTTTAAGAGCAAAAGGCCGCGCAATTCAATTTGCCATTTCTTATATTGATTATTTTTTCCACCAATAAAGGCGCTGCAGTGACTCAAACGACAAGCCCGGCAGCCAACGCGCGCACCTCATCCAGAGCGCTGGGCGAACGGCTGGACTGGAATCTGCTGCGCACCTTTCAGGTCGTCGCCCAGGAGCTGAGCATCAGCCGGGCGGCGGCTCGCCTGCATTTGTCACAGCCCGCCGTGAGCCAGGCCATCAAACGTCTTGAAGAGCAAATGGGCGCGGCCCTGATCGAACGCCGCGGCCCACGCTTTCTGCTGACCCAGTCGGGGATCGAGACCTTGCGGGTGGCGGCGCAGGTTCAGGAGCATTTCAGCCAGCTGGATGCCGCGCTGGAGCGCAGTGCTGATCAGGTGGTGGGCAAGGTGCGGATACTGACGGTCAGCGGCATTCACTGCCCGGCCTACGATGCCTTCCTGGCGCAACTGCATCGCGACTACCCTGGCATCACCCTGGAAATAGACGTCCAATCGAGCGAGGCCATCCTCAGTGCGCTGGCCCAGAAAACCACCAGCTTCGGCATGGCGGTCAATCGCAGCGTACCGGCGGGGCTCGGCCAGCAATGCCTGACCCAGGAACACTACGCCTTCTACTCCAGCGATCAGCATCCGTTATTCGGGCGCACCGACCTGAGTCTGACGGACCTGTGCGACGAACCCCTGATCATTTTTACCGGCGACCTGCTGGGCGGCACACTGTCGTCGCTGGCGGAATTTCGCGAGCGGCACAAACTGACCGGGCAGATCGTCGCGTCGTCGGCCAATACCCAGGAAGTGTTGCGGCTGGTGTTGGCGGGTTTCGGCATTGCGTGCCTGCCGCAGCACCTCTGCGAAAGCGAATTACGCGCCGGGAGGCTGTGGCGGCTGCCGCCTGAGCAGGGCGTGGGGTCGGTGGATATCAACCTGTTGTGGAACCTGGAACAACGGCTGACCCAGGCTGAATCGGTGTTCTTGCAACGCCTGCGTGAAGCATCCGGCAAATGAGCAATTAATACCCTGACGAGCAAATAAGGTGCATGTTTCAGGTGTATTTCAGTAACACGCACCGCCACCGTGCATTTATTAACGCGTTATTCATTCTGACTGTTAGCCCTTCAACTATCCCGCCTTGATAGTCGTTAATCAATCGCTGGAAATCCTCATTCCACCGGTTGCCGTACAACAATTCGACCCGCGCGGCCACCGAAAAAAAACGCCCCATTACCGAGCGCACTTGCAACACTCGACTGAACTTCCAGGCAGTGTGTAGACAAGTAACCCTGCCCGAACCCGCCCTTGCAAAAAACCCGCAGGCCAGCACCAAACCCAGCAAATACGGGCTGACTCAGCCGCCGCACCGCAACTCGCTGATTATTCAAGATAACTGCCCGGAACGGGCAAAGAGAACAAAACCTGCACGACCACTCATTGGCTGAATGTCTTCGCCCATTGCAAGTTATTGTCGTGGTGATTGTCGGCCACTGTTTTCGGCAGGTTTCCATTTTCCGTAAGTTGACTTGTCATTTAAAACATTTCCACGTCCGCTGGTTTTTCCTAGGATCACTCTCAATTGATCGACCCAGGGTTATTCGCAAGCCGAACTAAATCATTGCTGGCTTGATAACCCCATTGGGTTCGAGCCATCGATGCCAACGGAGAATTGTATGTCTGACGCAACTGATCGCCTGTGGGGCGCACGCTTCAAAACCGGCCCGGCCGAAGCCATGGCCAACCTGTCGCGCTCGCCACGTGCCTACTTTCGCCTGACGCCCTATGACATCGCCGGCTCCAAGGCACACGCCAACGAACTGCACCGCGCAGGCCTGCTGGACGCTGACGAAACGGCACGCATCATCGAGGCATTGCGCGGCATTGACGTCGACTTCGCCGCTGGCAGCATCGAACCCATCCCTGCCGACGAAGACGTGCACACCTTCATCGAACGCCTGCTCACGGAACGGCTCGGCACGCTGGGCGGCAAGTTGCGGGCCGGGCGCTCGCGCAACGATCAGTCGGCCAATGACATGCGTCTGTTCCTGCGTGACCAGGTCCGGGTCATGACCCTGGCGATTCTCGAACTGCAAAAAGCCCTGGTGTCCCAAGCCGAGCAACACATCAACACCATCGCGCCAGGCTTCACTCACTTGCAACAGGCGCAGCCCATCGTGTTCGCCCACCACCTGATGGCCCACGCTCAAGCGATTCATCGCGACATCCAGCGCCTGCAGGACTGGGACAAACGCTTCAGCCTGTCGCCGCTTGGCGCTGCTGCACTGGCGGGTTCCGCCATTGCCCGCGACCCACAGCGTTCGGCCGCCGAGATGGGCTACAGCGGCCCGTGCGAGAACTCCATCGACGCCGTCGCCAGCCGCGACCATGTGGCCGAGTTCCTGTTCTGCAGCAGCATGCTGGGCATCAATATTTCGCGCCTGGCCGAAGAGTTCTGCCTGTGGACTTCCCGGCAATTCCGTTGGGTTGAGCTGGACGACGGCTACGCCACCGGCAGCTCGATCATGCCGCAGAAAAAGAACCCGGATATTGCCGAACTGGCCCGCGGCAAGTCAGGCCGTCTGATCGGCAGCCTGACCGGCATTCTGGCCGTGCTCAAGGCCCAGCCGCTGTCGTACAACCGCGATTTGAGCGAAGACAAACACGCGATTCTCGACAGCCTGGAAACCGTGCACCTGGTGCTGCCCGCCTTTGCTGGGATGGTCGACACCATGAAAGTGCGCGCCGACGAGTTGCTACGCCAGGCACCGCTGGGCTTCACCCTCGCCACCGAAGTCGCCGACTGGCTGGCGGTGCGCGGCGTGCCGTTCAAGGAAGCCCACGAGATCACCGGCAAACTGGTTCAACTGTGTGAAGAGAACAACATCGGCCTGGAGCAGCTCAGCACCCAACAGCTGGCCGCCACCGACTCACGCCTGACCCCCGAGGTGCTCGAAGCACTGACCCTGGAAGCTGCACTGGCCGCGCGCAGCGGTTGGGGCGGGACTTCGCCGGTGCGGGTTGCCGAGCAGATCGAGCGCTTCAAGCAGCAACTGATCACCCAGCGACAATGGGCACTCGACTACGCGGGTCCACGCGGCTGATTCGCTGTTCCAACGAGGAATACTGCATGTCAAAGACTCAAGCATCAGCAGCCGCCGAGAGCGCTGCAACCGTCGCCAAGTACGACATCTCGACGTACAAAGTCGTACCGCGTCGCTATTTTGGTCGTTATGCGGCGGCCACCCTGATCGTGGTGCTGCTGATCGGGCTGGTTCATGCCTTCATCAACGGCAACATCGAATGGAGTTTCGTGCGGCAGTTTCTGACCGCTGAATCGATCATGTTCGGCCTGTTGAACACCATCACCATGTCGATCCTGGCCATGGCGCTGGGCGTCGTGCTCGGGGTGATCGTGGCCGTGATGCGCATGTCGCAGAACCCGCTGCTACGATACGTTGCCCAGGGCTACACCTGGCTGTTTCGCGGCACGCCGCTGATCCTGCAGTTGCTGCTGTGGTTCAACCTGGCGCTGATCTTCCCGACCCTGGGCATCCCCGGCCTGTTCGAATTCAAGACCGTTGAAGTCATCACCCCGTTCGCCGCTGCACTGCTGGGTCTGGGCATCAATCAGGGTGCCTACACCGCCGAGGTGGTGCGTGCCGGTCTGCTGTCGGTGGACACCGGCCAGTACGAGGCTGCCAAGTCCATCGGCATGCCGCGCCTGCAGGCGCTGCGCCGAATCATCCTGCCCCAGGCCATGCGCATCATCATCCCGCCGGTCAGCAACGAATTCATCGGCATGGTGAAAATGACCAGCCTGGCCAGCGTGATCCAGTACTCGGAACTGCTGCACAACGCGCAGAACATTTACTACGCCAATGCCCGGGTCATGGAGCTGCTGATCGTGGCCGGCATCTGGTACCTGGCGGTAGTGACGATCCTGACCCTGGGTCAGGGCCGACTGGAAAAACGCTTCGCCCGTGGCGCTGGCAAACGTAACTGAGGACTGAACATGTTGAACATCGTCAAGGCTGTAGACGTGAACAAGTTCTTCGGCGACTTCCAGGCGCTCAAGAACGTCAACCTGGAAATCCCCCACGGCGAGGTGCTGTGCATCATCGGCCCGTCCGGTTCGGGCAAGAGCACGCTGCTGCGTTGCATCAACCAGCTGGAAAAAGTCGATGAAGGCGGCCTGTGGGTCGATGACGAGATCCTCGGATTTCGCACCGAGGGCCAGAAGCTGGTGGAACTGAGCGACGTGCAGATCGCCCGCCAGCGCCTCAAGACCGGCATGGTGTTCCAGCGCTTCAACCTGTTTGCGCACATGACCGTGCTGGAAAACATCATCGAGGGCCCCACCCAGGTGTTGCGCCAGCCCGCAGAAGAGTGCCGCGCACTGGCCCTGGACTTGCTCAAGCGCGTCGGCCTGGAGTCCAAGGCCAACGCCTACCCCATCGAGCTGTCCGGTGGGCAGCAGCAGCGCGTGGCGATTGCCCGCGCTCTGGCGATGCGCCCCAAGCTGATGCTGTTCGATGAGCCGACGTCGGCCCTGGACCCAGAGCTGGTCGGCGAAGTGCTGTCGGTGATGCGTGACCTGGCCAAAAGCGGCATGACCATGGTGGTGGTGACCCACGAACTGGGCTTTGCCCGTGAAGTGGCCAACCGCGTGGTGTTCATGGACGCCGGGCAAATCATCGAGACAGGTGCCCCGGAAGACCTGCTGATGAACCCGCGCAACCCGCGTACCCAGGATTTTATTGCTGCCGTGTTGAACTGAAATCAAACCCTTTGAGGATCTCCGATTTGAAAACTTTCACGCTTGCCGCTACTGCTGCGCTGTCCGCCCTGATTTCGGTTTCGAGCTGGGCAGCTGACACCCACGTCCTGCCCAAAGCCATCAAGGACAAGGGCTACATCTCGGCGGGTATCGCGCCGAATTATCCGCCGATGGATTTCAAGGACCCGGCCACTGGCAAACTGACCGGCGTCGATTACGACCTGGGCACTGAGATTGCCAAGCGTCTGGGCCTGGAAATCAAATGGCAGGAGACCGCGTTCGAACAGATGGTCAGCGGCCTGGCCACCAACCGTATCGATATCGTGCTGTCGGGCATGACCGATACGCCTGAGCGCCAGCAAACCGTGGACTTTGTCGACTACTTCAGCACCGGTCCGCAGTTCTACACCCTTGAGTCGCAGAAGACCCTGAACAGCGTCGAAGACATGTGCGGCAAGAAGATCGGTACCAGCCGCCGCACCACCTTCCCGGTGGAAATCGCCAAGTGGAGTGACGTGAACTGCGTCGCCAAAGGCAAACCGGCGATCACCGTGGTCGGCACCGAAGGCAGCGCCGATGCTCGTGCTCAGTTGCGCCAGTCGCGTCTGGACGCCGCCGTGCAAGGCAGCGAAACCCTGCCGTACATCCAGGGCCAGGAGCCGGGTGTGTTCAAGGTGCTGGGCGAGCCGCTGACCCGTCAGCTGACCGGTCTGGGCGTGGCCAAGCACAATGCCGAGCTGAGCGCGGCCATCATCGCCACCCTCAACGACATGATCGCCGACGGCAGCTACGAGAAGATCCTCGACAAATGGCAGCTCAAGAACGGCGCGGTCGAAAAAGCGCAGCTCAACGGCGCCAAGTAATCAGCTCGGGCCCCGCTCATGGAGCGAGCGGGTCATCACTAGGGCTCTGGAGACTACCCCATGTTTGCCTGCAACGATTTGCGCTGGCCCGGCAACGCTCGCGCCAGTGTCGCCCTGGCGTTCGATCTGGACGGACCGACCGGCGCGGCAATGCTAGATGGTTCGATCTGGCACAAACCCGAGTACTTCACTTTTGGCAGCTACGGCCCATATCGCGCTCTGCCGCGTCTGCTGGACATGCTCAAGGCACATTCCACCCCCGCGACTTTCTTTGTCCCGGCCTGGATCGTCGAAAACTGGCCGCGCCAATGCCAGGCGATCCTCGAACACGGCCACGAAGTGGCTTACCACGGCTATCGCCACGAATCATTTTTCGCCCTTGATCTGCCCGCTCAGCGCGAGGTGATGAAGATCAGCGCGGACATTTTCAAACGTTACCTGGGCATCACCGCCACAGGTTTCCGCACCCCGTCAGGCGACTGGCACACAGAAACCCCTGCCCTGCTCATGGACTGCGGCGTCACCTACTCCAGCAGCATGCGCGGCGATGACCGCCCGTACTTCATTGAAGTGCCCGGCCAGCTCCATGGTCTGGTAGAGATTCCCGGTCGTTGGGAACTCGATGACTACGCCTCACTGGCCTACACCCGTGCACCAAATTACCCCGCCGGACTGGATCGCATCGCCAGCTACGAGCAGACGCTGGACAACTGGTGCCGCGAGTTCGATGGCACCTATCGCGAAGGCCTGTGCATGACCACGCTGTTTCACCCCAAGATCAGCGGCAAGCCGGGGCGGATCGGCATTCTGGAGCGTTTTCTCGAACATATGCACAGCCAGCCGGACGTCTGGTTTGCAACCTGTAACGACGTCGCCAGCTTCTGGCTCAAGGAGCACTCTGATGACTGAACCGAGCGGCGTCTGGCCCAGGCCTTATCGGTGCGCGGTGGTGATTACCATCGACTACAACGATATTCACGGCATTCTCACTCAGGTGCCCGCCATTGCCGGGCGGGACAAAAGCCTGTCGGTGTGGCGCTACGGCACTACTCGCGGTGTGCAGCGAGTGCTGCAGGTTCTTGCCGATCAGCAGTTGCCATCCACCTGGTGCATCCCAGGCATCGTCGCCGAAGAAAACCCGCAGGTGGTTCAGGCCATTCATGCGGCCGGGCACGAAATTGCCTGTGCGGGTTATCGCCATGAGGATTTCTCCAGACTGGACCTTGCCGCCCAGCACGCTTCGCTCAGACAAGGCTGCCAGGCGATAGCCGATCTGACCGGGCAACGGCCCAGCGGTTTTCGGGCGCCAGCGGGCAGCTACGCGCCGGGCTTTACCGATGCGTTACGCGCTGAAGGTATCAACTGGTCTTCGTCCTGGTCAGGGGACGATCTGCCTTACATGCATCCGGCTGCCAGCGCCGACGCGCCACCGCTGGTTGAGCTGCCGTTGCATTGCGAACTTGAAGACGAGCCGTACTTCGCTTTCAACCTCGCGCCTGCGGTGCCGGTCAGCCAGGCCCGGATCGGCTCATACGCCCAAGTGCTGAAAAACTGGCAACACGATTTCAATGGCTTTCATCGTTTCGGGCTGTGCTACGTGCTGCGCCTGCACCCGGAAACCCTCGGCACCGTGGGCCGCAGTGGCTTGCTGCTGGAATGGCTGACCTGGCTCAAGGCCCAGCCGGAGGTGTGGTTCGCCACCGCCGAGGAAGTCGCCGACTGGTGGGCTGACAACCACAACACCACCCCCGAAGACCACCCGGCTGCGGTGTTTGAGCGCCATTACCGCTGCAATGAAACCTGAGAATTCTGTTGGAAAAAACCGAACCTGTGGGAGCGAGCTTGCTCGCGAAGGGGCCGGGACATCAGCATATATTTCTGAAGGCAGGAACATTGCCTTCGCGAGCAAGCTCGCTCCCACAGGTCCTGTGTTTGCTGCGCGACAGCGCGGCGTCTGGACGATGGGGGATCTCCCACGGAGTATCACTCCAGCTCACATTCATGTCTGAAGAGCCCACCATGACCAACGCCGTTCAAACCCTCAGCCAATTCATCTGCCGCACCTCATTCGAAGACCTGCCTGAGGCGCTAGTCGTCAAAGCCAAGCAGCATTTGCTCGACACCCTGGGCGCTGCGCTGGCCGGTTCGCAAACAGAGCTGACCCAACGCGCGCTGCGGGCGATGAATGCCAGTGAAGCGGAAGGCGCATCGGTGATCTGGGGCGCTGATTATGGGTTGTCCGCGCGCAATGCCGCCTTGATCAACGGCATTGCCGCCCACGCGCTGGAGCTCGATGACGCAGGCGGCTGCGATCACTCCGGCGCGGTGGTCGTCCCGGCCATGCTCGCGGTATTGCCCCTGTGCGAGCCGATGCCAGATGGCAAAGAGCTGTTGGCCGCCATGGTCATCGGCTATGACATTGCCCGGCGAGTGCTGGAAGCCTGTGGCGGCTACTCGCCGCATAACGAGGCCGGTTGGCATTCCACCGGCACCTGTGGCGTGTTCGGCGCGGCAGCGGCGTGTGCCAGGTTGCTGAAACTCGACGAAAGCCAGACCGCCTCGGCGCTAGGGCTGTCGGCCAGCATGAGCGGCGGGTTGTGGGCGTTCATTCATGACGGCGCAGACACTAAAAAGCTGCATGCCGGCCGCCCCGCGGAGGGGGGTGTGTTGGCGGCGTTGCTGGCCCGGGAAGGCATGACGGGGCCGTCTCAGGTATTCGATGACGTCTGGGGTGGTTTCCTGCGCACCTTGGCCCGGGACACCGCACAGCCTCAGGCGCTGACCGAAGACCTGGGCGTGGTCTGGAAGCTGGCGCGCTGTTCCCTCAAACCTTACGCCGCGTGCCGTGGCACCCACTCGGCCATCGATGCCGTCGGCCAACTGCTCAGCGAGTTGCAGATCAGCGCCGATCAGGTGCAGTCGATCCAGGTCAAGGCCAGTGCGTTTCTGGTGGACATGTGCGCCGGGCTGGACACGCAAACGCTTGCCGCCGCACAAATGAGCCTGCCTTATGCCCTGGCCGTGCGTTGCTTACTCGGCCATGCCGGGCTGGATGCCTATGAAGAATACCAGCGCACCTCATCGGCTATCGCGACGTTCATGCAGCGGATTGAAATGAGGGTCGATGCTTCGCTCGCCCCGCTGGATGAGCCTTTTGTCACCCTCACTGGCACGCACGGGCGCAGCGCTACGCTACAGATCAACACTCCGCTGGGTGGCCCGCTCAACCCGATTGGCGATGCCGAACTGTGGCAGAAATACAGTTCGCTGGCCGTCCGCGCCCTGCCCGCCACCCAGGCCGAACACCTGGGCGAGTTGTGCCTGAACCTTCAGCACATCACCGACCTGCAGGAGTTGTTAGAGCTGTTGCGGGGGCCTTGAAATCAAGGCCGAACTCATCCATGAGGGAGGTAACGCATCTGTCTTGGTCGACCTCGGACCTGTGGGAGCAAGCTTGCTTGCGAAGGCTGTATTACAGGCGACAAATAACTATCGGATGTAATGGCCTCTTCGCGAATGAGTTCGCTCCCACGCAGAATGCACAGGACCACGTTCAACTGCGCTTGCGATACCCCTCCACAATTGCCGAAAAATCCTTGCTGCCTTCGCCGCGCAGGCTCATCGCCTGATACAGCTGCTGCGCCACTGCGCCGAGGACCACCGGTTGATGGGCGAGCCGCGCGGCTTCGGTGGCAAGGCCCAAGTCCTTGAGCATCAGCTCGGCCCCGAATCCGCCGGTATAGCCCCGCGCAGCGGGCGCGGTTTCGACGATGCCGGGCCATGGGTTGTACATTTCCGAACTCCAGCAACGGCCGGTCGAGGTGTTGATGACCTTCGCCAGCACCTCGGTATCAATGCCCAGCGAATCCCCCAGCGCCATGGCTTCGGCAACGCCGATCATCGAAATGCCCAGCAGCATGTTGTTGCAGATTTTAGCGATCTGCCCAGTGCCGATATCGCCGCAGTGGACGATGTTCTTGCCCATCTTCGCCAGCACCGGCTTGAGGAACTCGAAATGCTCGTCACTGGCACCAACCATGAACGTCAGTGTCGCGGCTTGCGCGCCCCCGGTCCCGCCGGAAACCGGAGCATCGGCCAGGGTCACGCCTTGCCGGGCCGCCAGGGTGGCGACTTCGCGGATGGTCTGCGGATCAATGGTGCTGCAATCCACTGCTGGCACGCCGTGGCCGATCCCGGCAAGCACACCATCGTCGTCCAGGTACACGCTGCGCACATGAGCGGCGGCGGGCAGCATGGTGATCACCAATTCAACGCCCTGCGCCGCATGCATGGGTGATTCGCTGATGCGTGCGCCCAACCCTGCCAGCTCATTGAGGATGCTGGTGTTGAGATCGAACAGATGCAAGTGATGCCCGGCCTTGAGCAGGTTGCGAGCCATCGGCGCGCCCATGTTGCCCAGACCGATGAATGCGATTTTCATGGTGTTCTCCTTGGCGAGTTGTTCATGTCACAGTCCCCACAGCAGGCCATCATTCGACATGCAACCTACTTCAAATTAATCGTCGTATTGACCCCGTCATTCACGCTGTCGTCATCAAACCAGCGGGCGGTGACGGTCTTGGTCTGAGTGTAGAACTGCACCACCTGTTTGCCGTACGGGCCCAGGTCGCCCAGCTTGGAACCGCGTGAACCGGTGAAGCTGAAGAACGGCACGGGCACCGGGATCGGGATGTTGATGCCCACCTGGCCGACGTCGATTTCGCTCTGGAATTTGCGCGCCGCCGCGCCGCTCTGAGTGAACAGACCGGTGCCGTTGCCAAACGGATTGGCGTTGACCAGTGCGATGGCCTGATCCAGGGTGTCGACTTCCAGCACCACCAGCACCGGGCCGAAGATTTCCTGGGTGTAGATCTGCATCTCGGTGGTCACGCCGGAGAACAGCGTAGGGCCGACGAAATTACCGTCCTCGAACCCTGGGACCTTGATTTCGCGACCGTCCAGCTCCAGGGTGGCCCCTTCGCGCACGCCGCTGTCGATCAGCTCGACAATCCGCTGTCTGGCGCGGCGGGAAATCACCGGCCCGACGTCAGTGCCTGGTTCGCTCCCGGCATTGACCTTAAGCTGCTGTGCCAGCGCTTTAAGGTCCGGCAACCACTGTTTCGCGGCGCCCACCAGCACCACCACCGAAGTGGCCATACAGCGCTGCCCGGCGGCACCAAAACCTGCCCCCACCAGCGCATTCAAGGTTTGCTGACGATTGGCGTCGGGTAGCACAACGGCGTGGTTCTTGGCGCCCATCATCGACTGCACACGCTTGCCGTGCCGCCCTGCCAGCTCGTAAACATGGGTGCCCACGGCCGTGGAACCGACGAACGACAGCGCCTTGATGTCCTTGTGGGTACAAAGCGCGTCGACCACCTCCTTGCCGCCATGCACGACATTGAGCACGCCAGGCGGCACTCCGGCTTCAACAGCCAGCTCCACCAGCAACAGGGTCGACATCGGGTCCTGCTCGGAAGGCTTGAGCACAAAGGTATTGCCGCAGGCGATGGCCATCGGGGCTGACGCAAGGTGTAGGTGTCGACGCCACCCGCTACGTTCTCGGCAAACTCGCCCATTTGCAGGCTGCCGATGGAGCAGGCGTGCTCCACCACTTCCAGCCCGCGAAAAATATCGCCCTCGGCATCGGCGATGGTTTTGCCCTGCTCGGCGCTGAGCACAGCGGCGATGCGCGGCGAATGCTCGCGGATCAACGCCTGCAGCTTGAGCATGATGCGCATCCGCGCGCCGACCGGGGTGTGTCGCCAGGTCAGAAAGGCGCGCTGAGCGGCGGCCACCGCGGCGTCGACTTCGCTCGCCGTCGCAAAAGGCACCTGGGCCAGCACTTGCTGAGTCGCCGGATTGATGATGTCGAGCCACTCAGTGCTTTGCGATTCGACCCATTCGCCGTCGATCAGCATTCTGACCCGCTCGATGGCTGGGTGCGTTGCGTGGTTCATAAAGTCCTCCGCTTGATTATTGTTATAAGCACGGCCCCGTAGGAGCGGCTTTAGCCGCGAAGATATCGGCCTGTGCGCTAGATTTTTATCGTCCGCACCATCGCTCGCGGCTAAAGCCGCTCCTACGGCGAAATCATTTCATTGCAAATATTCGGCGCAATCACCTACGAAAACTCGGTATTGGTGCGGACAATGCTTTGGAGTATAGATGTGCAAACTTCTAACAAGAACGCACATAAAAGCAGGTCCATCATGCAAAAAAGCCTTACGTCACTGAGCCTGCTCAACTGGGATGACTTGAAGTTTTTCCTCGAAGTAGCGCGTACCCGCAAGGCCAGCAGCGCCGCCAAGCGCCTGGGCGTCGACTACACCACTGTGTCCCGGCGCATCACCTCACTGGAAAATTCACTCGGCACGCTGCTGTTCGAAAAATCCCGCACCAATGGCTTTGTCTTCACCGCTGAAGGGCAGCGACTGCTGGGTTATGCCGAGTCGATTGAAAGCACCTTGCACCTGGCCTGCGAGCAGGTTTCCGGTTCCGGCCTGGCGTTGTCCGGACACATGCGGGTGGGGTGTACCGAAGGCTTCGGGAGTTTTTTCATCACCCCGCAACTCAGCCACTTTCTTGAGCGCTACCCCGAAATCTCGGTGGATATCCTGCCGCTGCCGCACTTCATCAGCCTGTCCAAGCGCGAAGCGGATATCGTCATTGCCCTGGAGCGCCCGGAACACGGGCCTTATGTCTGCTGCAAACTGTGCGACTACAACCTGCGGCTGTACGCGACCCAGGCCTACCTCGACAGCCATGCGCCGCTGAACAGCAGTGCCGATCTGGCCCGGCATACGTTCATCAGTTATGTGGATGACCTGGCGTTCAGTTCCGAGCTGCTGTACCTGAGCAACCTGCTGCCTGGCGCCCAGGCGCAACTGCGCAGCACCAGCGTCATCGCCCAGTACCAGGCAGCGCTGCAAGGCCGCGCACTGGCGATCCTGCCGTGCTTCCTCGCCGCTCAGGACCCTCGGCTGATCCCGGTGCTGGCAGACGAAGTGAACATCACCCGGCACTTCTGGATGTATTGCCGCGAAGACTTGCGCAAGCTCAAGCGGATCACAGTGCTGTGGGATTACATTCGGGAGGTGACGGAGTTGAATCAGGGGTTACTGATGGGCCAGACCCCTGAAGTGCAGTTTGCCGGACGATGAGCAACGCCGCGCGAAGGACTGCTACACCGCCCCGACCCGCTCACCCTCAAACCACAGGCCGATCTGGGTTGCAGGCATCGGCCGCGAGAACAGGTAGCCCTGGGCACGCGCACAGCCCAGGCTTTTCAGGGCGGTGAGTTCATCTTCGGTTTCCACGCCTTCGACAATGCATTCCAGCTGCATGTCGGCACACAGCGCCAGCAGCGATTTGACGATCTTGAAGCTCGCCGGGTTGAGGTGGATGTCGGTGACAAAGGTGCGGTCGACCTTGAGCTTGGTCAGGGACAACGCGTGAATCTGGCTCAGGCTTGAATAGCCGGTGCCGAAGTCATCCAGCGAGATACCGCATCCCAGGCCGCGAAACAGGGCAATCGCTCGCTGGGTTTGCGCCAGGTCTTGAATCACCGCCGTCTCGGTGATTTCCAGATCCACGCAGGACGGATCGAAGGAACTTTCCCTGATGATCCGCGCAATCTGTTGCGCGGCCTCTTCCGAGCCGCAGTCGTGGGCTGACAGATTAAAAGACAACCGAACGCCCTCGGGCCAGGCAACGGCGGCCCGCAGGGCTTTGGTCAGCAGCGGCACGGTGAGGCGGTTGACCATGCCGATACGCTCGGCGATGGGGATGAATTCACAGGGCTGCACGTTGCCCAGTTCCCGGCTTTGCCAGCGGGCCAGGGCTTCAAAAGCCACGGTGCGCTGCGTATGGATATCCACGATGGGCTGAAACACCAGATAGAACTCATCTTCCAGATCTGCGCGGCGCAAGGCCTGCTCGGTCAGCCCTTGCCGGTTGAGCTGCTGGCGGTGCGCGGCGCAGAACAGACACACCGTGCCGGGCCGGTTGCGCTTGCTCTGGTAGAGCGCGTAGTCGGCGTATTCATAGATTTCCGTTTCACTGCCAGCCAGATCGGGAAAGGTCGCCATCCCCAATGAGGCACTGATCTGGATCGGTATATCCACCAGAATGAAAGGCTCGCGCATGCGCGCACAGATTTCCTCGCCGAAAGCCAGCAACTGCTCATCGCTCTTGGCGTCGGGAATGATCAGCGCAAACTCATCGCCCCCCAGCCGGGCCAGATGCACGCCGTCCTCCAGCAAACCGGTGAGCCGCTTACCCACCTGATACAACAACTTGTCGCCGACACTGTGACCGTACAGGTCATTGACCGGTTTGAAGCCATCCAGATCAATCAGCCCTACCGCCAGCCGCTTATGATTGACACGAGCGTCGGCGAGCACCAGATCCAGGCGCGTGAAAAATTTGCGACGGTTGGCCAGCCCAGTCAGGCTGTCCAGGTTGGCCATCTGCTGGTTCTCGTTGCTGAGCTTCTCGGTACGCGCCTGCATGTTCACCAGCCGAGTGAAATCCCCGTACTGGCTTTTGAGGATCGACAACATGGCGATGGACACCAGCAGCACGTCAATGGCGGTAGCGATATAGGTGATGTTGTTGCTGGTGCCGAAGAACACCACAAAGGCGGTATTGACCACGACGGTGGTGGCCAGCGCGGCGGGCAGCAAGTGCATCATGCAAAAGATGCAGGCAATCACCGTGATCGCCATATAAAAGGCAACGTGGGTCTGGTTGTAGACGTCGCCATACGGGAACAGCGCCAGCGACCAGCCGGTGAACGCCAGGGCGACTAACGGCGCCAGGTGGTTGGTGCGCCGCAGCGCCGCGAGCATGCACTCGGGGCTGGGCAGGGTCGTTCGCGACCTCCACCACTGCACCGCACGCTTGATGCCGAACACAGTCATCAGCAACGGGCAGCCAATCACCAGCCACAGCGGTGCCGCTTTGTAGTGCGTGCCCGCGAGGACCAGGGTGTTGACCAGCAGGATGAAGTACATCATCGGCAGCTGCCGGGACAGCGCGATGTATTGCGCTTTGATCAGGCCAGGGTTGTCATGCGGGACGGACATGAGGGAGCGTAACTTTCCCAGCAGTGTTTTGTTCATCAAGGTTGCTCTAAAGAGGTGACCACCAATCGAATTATCCCTTCCGACTTGGCTTGCGAGCAGTGTTGACAGTGCGCACGTACATTCGTGTCGGCTTGAAAAAGTCTTTCTGTAATATTTCCGACGAATAGTGGCATTTTGACCTTTTATAGATGGAACGCGTCTCAATAACCTGCTGGCAACGTTATTGGATCCAATAAAAGAATGGTTAAGGGCGAAGTTTTAAAGAGCGTCGAAAATCAGGCCAACAGCTAACCTTTATAACTTTTGCGGAGGGCTGACTTGTCTCCGGCAAACCATTGGAACTGGCTGGTCACTTTTTAGAGGGCAACCTTCAGGTTATTCAGTTACCCGCCGATAGGCTGATGTGCAGGTGCTTTGCTGGCTTAAAAAAACAATCTTCCGGCTGTGACTGACCTTGAAAAGAAATGACATTCGTGGAGAAACACAATGAACAGCTGGTTTGCCAACATCAGCGTGAACATGAAGCTGGCCCTGGGTTTCGGGTTGGTTTTGATTTTTACTGCCATTCTCGCTCTGACTGGCTGGAACAGTCTGAGCAAACTCATCGACCGCAGTAACTGGATGAGTGACATCACCGAGCTTAACGCTCAGTTGACCAAGTTGCGGGTGACGCGCCTGCAATACATGGTGGCTGATGGGGATGACACCGTTGCCCAGACCGTGCAGGTCGCGCTCGATGGCTTCAAGGCCCAACAGGAAAAACTGCTGAAGAGTTTCAAGAGCCCGGAAAACGTCGCCTTGCTGCAGCAATTGAGCACGGTCATTGCCGAATACGAAAAAGGCCTGAGTGCCATGCGCGCCGGCTACAAAGCCAGCAACAGCGTGCGTGATGAACTGGGCAGCAACGCCGACAAGGGCAACGCCCTGATCGACCAGATCAACGCTGATGTGCTGAAAATGGGCGCCGATGAAGAGCGCCGCTTCGAGCAATTCCAGGCCATCACCACGGTTCGCGAAGACCTGCTGCGAGTACGCTACGAAACCCGTGGCTACACCGGCAATACCAGCGCCGAAAACGAGAAGAAAGCCCTCGGCCAGATCGATGATGCGATCAAGCGCCTGCAAGCGTTCAATAGCGCCTTCACCGGCACTCAGGCAGAGCGCCTCAAGCAGCTGGAAACGGTGCTCGGCAACTATCGCAGCGCGCTGGGGAGCTTCAAGAACACCGTCAACGACCTCGCCACCTTGCGTAAAAACATGACGGTCCAGGGGCAGACCATCGTCAAGCTCAGCGACGAGATGTACAAGATCCAGCTGGATCGCCGCGATATCGAAAGCGCCGATGCACGCAACATGCAGTTGATCTGCACCCTGATCGCCTTGCTTCTCGGTGTGCTGGCTGCCGTGATCATCACCCGCCAGATTACCCGCCCGCTGCAGGACACCCTGCTGGTTGTCGAGCGCATCGCATCCGGCGACCTGACCCAGAACCTGGTCGTGACCCGTCGCGACGAACTGGGTGAATTGCAACAAGGCATTCAGCGCATGGGCAGCACGTTGCGCGACCTGATCGGCGGGATCCGCGACAGCGTGGTGCAGATCGCCAGCGCCGCTGAAGAGCTCTCGGCCGTAACCGAGCAGACCAGCGCCGGTGTAAACGCCCAGAAAGTGGAAACCGATCAGGTGGCCACGGCCATGCACGAAATGTCGGCCACCGTGCAGGAAGTTGCTCGCAACGCTGAACAGGCGTCGCAAGCAGCCTCCACGGCGGACAAAGAAGCCCGTGCAGGCGACAAGGTGGTTGGTGAAGCGATCGTGCAGATCGAACGTCTGGCGGCTGAAGTGGTGCGTTCTTCCGACGCGATGGGCCAGCTGGAGCTGGAAAGCGACAAGATCGGCAAGGTGATGGATGTGATCAAGGCCGTCGCCGAGCAGACCAACCTGCTGGCGCTCAATGCGGCGATCGAAGCAGCGCGTGCCGGTGAAGCCGGTCGTGGTTTTGCGGTGGTAGCCGATGAAGTTCGCGGCCTGGCGCAACGCACGCAGAAATCCACCGAAGAAATCGAAGCACTGGTGGCCGGCCTGCAGAACGGCACGCGACAAGTGTCGAGCATCATGCTCAGCAGCCGCGAGCTGACCGAAAGCAGTGTGACCCTCACGCGTAAAGCGGGCACCTCGCTGGAAAGCATCACCCTGACGGTGTCCAACATCCAGGCGATGAACCAGCAGATTGCCGCCGCAGCCGAGGAGCAAAGTGCCGTGGCCGAGGAAATCAGCCGCAGCATCATCAATGTGCGCGACGTGTCCGAGCAGACCGCTTCGGCCAGTGAAGAAACCGCCGCCTCCAGCGTTGAACTGGCCCGCCTGGGCGGCCAACTGCAAATGATGGTCAGCCACTTCAAGGTCTGATTCCCGACCTTACAACCACACCCGCAACACACCTCAAGCCCGGCTCATTGCCGGGCTTGAGCGTTCTGGACGCACAGTCCCTGAATCCTTTGATCGCGCAAATAATCTGACGTCAAAATAATGATGGCTCATCGCCATATTATTTGCTATTCATGCATTCATATATATCAATTCGGTTGAGTTCATGCCGTCAGTGAGCGGCTTCTTGATCTGAGTTGCTGCCTTCACACCCGCCCCGGTCGAAATCCAAGGAAAGTCATGAACACATGGTTTGCAAACATCAGTGTAAAAATGAAACTGGCGCTGGGCTTCGGTGTGGTGCTGGTACTGACCGCGCTTCTGGCGACGGTCGGCTGGGGCAGCATCAGCAAATTGATCGAACGCAGCGACCGAATGGTCGACATTTCTGAGCTGAACGCGCTACTTGATGATCTGAACTCGGCACGTCTGCAGTACGTCGTCGACAAAGGCGATGAAAGCGCCGGTGAAGCGGCGCAGGCCGCCCTGAATCTTTTCAATGCAGAGCAAAAGAAGCTTCAGACTGTGCTCAAGGCCGCGATCAACCTGGACAATCTGAAGAAGATCGACAGCCTGACCGCCGACTATCAGAAATCCCTGAACAGAATGCGTGAGGCTTACCGGGCCGATACCGCCGCACGCAAGGAAATGGGCGTGTATGCCTCAAAAGGCTTCGAGCTGATCAGCCTGATCGTGGAGGATGTGAACGAGATGCCCATTTCTCTGGAGCGCTTTCAGGCCTGGCAGGACATCATCACCGCCAGGGAAAACCTGACTCTGGTGCGTTACGAGGTGCGCGGCTATACGGGCAACCCCTCACCCGCAACACAGGAAAATGCCACCCGCCAACTTGAAGTCGCCATCAAGGGCATGGCCGCGTTGAACGCCAGGTTCAGTGCCGATCATGCTGACACCCTCAAGCAACTCGAAACCGCGCTGATCAGCTACCGCGACACCGTGCAACGCTTCACGCTGATCAATGCCGACCTGGTCAGCGCACGCCAGGCAGCCAAAGCTCAGGGCCAGGCGATCACCAAAGTGAGCAATGAGCTGTATGACTTCCAGCTCACGGCGCGCGAACAGAACACCGACCGGGCCCTGACGCTGCAAATCACCTTCACCCTGCTGGCTCTGGTACTGGGCGTTCTCGCGGCCATGATCATCACCCGACAAATCACTCGGCCGTTGCAGGACACTTTGCGGGTGGTCGATCGCATTGCGTCCGGAGACCTGTCACACAACGTGGTTGTGACCCGTCGCGACGAACTGGGCGAACTGCAGCAAGGCATTCAACGCATGGGCAGCACCCTGCGCGACCTGATCGGCGGCATTCGTGATGGCGTCACGCAGATTGCCAGCGCGGCTCAGCAGTTGTCGGCCGTCACCGAGCAAACCAGCGCCGGGGTCAACAGCCAGAAAGTCGAGACCGATCAAGTCGCCACCGCCATGAATGAAATGTCGGCCACGGTTCAGGAAGTGGCGCGCAACGCCGAGCAGGCTTCGCTAGCCGCATCGGCTGCCGACACCGAAGCCCGCGCGGGCGACAAAGTGGTCATC
Organism: Pseudomonas viridiflava; assembly: GCF_900601905.1. Classification (GTDB taxonomy): domain Bacteria; phylum Pseudomonadota; class Gammaproteobacteria; order Pseudomonadales; family Pseudomonadaceae; genus Aquipseudomonas. The sequence goes on along the minus strand of NZ_UWFA01000475.1, from coordinate 140,739 downwards.
GAAGCGGTGGCGCAGATCGAACGCCTGGCCGCCGAAGTGGTGCGTTCGGCCGAGGCGATGACGCAGCTGGAGCAGGAAAGCGACAAGATCGGCAAAGTCATGGACGTCATCAAGGCCGTTGCCGAACAGACCAATCTGCTGGCGCTCAACGCTGCCATCGAAGCCGCCCGCGCAGGTGAAGCGGGCCGTGGCTTTGCAGTGGTCGCCGACGAAGTTCGCGGCCTGGCGCAGCGCACCCAGGAATCAACCAAAGAGATCGAAAGCCTGGTCAGCGGTCTGCAAAACGGCACACGGCAGGTGTCGAGCATCATGCTCAGCAGCCGCGAGCTGACCGACAGCAGCGTCAACCTGACCCGCAAGGCCGGCAGCTCGCTGAGCAGCATCACGCAGACAGTGTCCAGCATCCAGGCCATGAACCAGCAGATCGCCGCAGCGGCCGAACAACAAAGTTCAGTGGCCGAAGAGATCAGCCGCAGCATCATCAGCGTGCGCGATATCTCCGAGCAGACCGCCTCGGCCAGCGAAGAAACCGCCGCCTCCAGCGTTGAACTCGCCCGCCTGGGCAACCAGCTGCAGACGATGGTGAGCCGGTTCAGGGTTTGAGCGAAACACGCTTGGCTGGAGCCGGGCTTGCTCGCGAAGAACGATAACAAGTTGGACACTGACTAAGCGTGCGGCCCCTCCACAGCCGTAGGAGCGGCTTTAGCCGCGAAGATACCGCTGCACACGCTGGATCTTCGTCGATCACACTATCGCTCGCGGCTGAAGCCGCTCCTACGGATCACTTTCCCGGCGCAAGGAATCCCATTTCCCAACTATCAATTTGGGCAATGATGGGTAGTGATCGCATTGACTTCTTAATAAATCTCAGCGGCGTAGCATTGCCTCCATACCGAGTTAACAACCAACCCGATCTGGAGCAACTACCATGAAAACTTCCAAACTGATCTTCGGCCTTGCCTTCTCCGTACTGGCTTCTAGCGCTTTTGCTGCGCCACATCTGCCAAGCCTTCCAGGCAATAACAACACAAATCTGGTAGACCCGACCCCTACCGTGATTTTCGTCGCTGCTGACGGTTCAGATCATGTCGGTGCCAACCGTCTCGCTGCTGACGGTTCAGACCACGTCGGTGCCAACCGCCTCGCTGCTGATGGTTCAGACCATGTCGGAGCCAACCGCCTCGCTGCTGACGGTTCAGACCATGTCGGTGCCAACCGCCTCGCTGCTGATGGTGCAGACCACGTCGGTGCCAACCGCCTCGCTGCTGATGGTTCAGACCATGTCGGTGCGAACCGCCTCGCTGCTGATGGTTCAGATCATGTCGGTGCCAACCGCCTGAGCTGATACCTGTCCTGAAGTACCCCAGCCCGGCTTTTGCCGGGCTTATTTTTTTCTGCTGTTTTTATCCTTCGACTTCGCTCCACTGAGTGACAAAAAACAGCCATAGCAAAACGTCAATTTATATTCATTAATAAAATCATAGTCTTGAAAACAACAATCAAAGCCGCGCTAAAAATCTGACGAATGTATTTGACAGCCCCCCGTTCTAACGCTGATATAGCACTGCTACTTAACAGCCCCTTCAAGCTATGAGGCCCCGTTGAATATCTCGGACGACTATTCGGCAGGCGGTAGCTATTCCCTGTGTTTCCGGACACTTGCTTAACTCACGATATTTCGCAGTTTGAGTCTTGCCGGTTTGAGTGTCGGATCCATTTTCCGAGAGGATTAATATGGATTTTTTTCCTGGTTTTTTGTCGGTGGTGTTTCTGGTGCGTAATCAGGCGGCCAGCCTCGAACAAACCCTCAGCGAGGCGTCTGCAGTCATCACGTCCCTGGTCAGAGACTTTGAGCTGATCGTCGTCGACAACGCATCGGATGACCACAGCATCAGCGTGTTGAAAAACCTCACCGGCGAGCATGGGCTGGCCAATCTTCAGGTGTATGCGCTGACTAAAGAAGTGGATGCAGACACCGCTTCCTGGGTCGGGATGGAAAACGCCTTGGGCGATTTCGTGGTGGTCATTGATCCCCTGACCGACGACCTGAATTTCATTCCGCAAATGCTCGAGTGCGCCGTCAGAGGTGCCGACGTGGTGTTTGCCAATAACGACAAGAAACCCGCGCAAAGCCTGGCTTATCGCAGTGCGTTCGCGGCATTCCACTGGCTATATAACCGCTTCAATGGGATCAACCTCGCCAACGAAGCGCCCCAGTTCCGGATGCTGGGCAAGCGGGTAATCAATTTCATCCTGCAACACCCCCACCCTGCGATGTCTTACCGGCACTTGCCCGCAACCGGTGGCTTTAGCCGTGCGTATCTGAAATACAGCGCAACGCCCAAGACCACACGGCCCAAGCGCCTGGGCGAAAGCGTCGATCGTGGCGTGCGCCTGCTGGTATCCACAACCCGGGCGCCGATGCGGCTGGTGACCGCGTTGTCGCTGTTTGGGGCGGTGGCCAATCTGCTGTTCTGTGGCTACGTGGTCATCATTGCGATCTTCAAGACCGAAGTCGCGCCTGGCTGGGTCAGCGTTTCGCTGCTGCAATCAGGCATGTTTTTCCTGATTTCCCTAGTGCTGCTGGTACTGGGTGAATACATCCTCAACATGGCGACGCTGTCCAACGAAGGACCGGCGTATCACGTGGGCCAGGAGTTCACCAGCGCGCGCATGACCCGACGGGAAAAGCTCAACGTCGTGGACAGCGCCATGCGCCCTGATGTGCTGGTCACCCTTGGCCAAAAGCGCTCCTGATCATGAACCACACATCAGCATCAATTGACGCCGTGATCATCGGCGCGGGCTTTTATGGCTCGGCGATTGCCATTTATCTGGCCCGTGAGCGAGGCTTGAAGAACATTGTCCTGATCGAACGCGAATCAGCCCTGATGCAGCGTGCGTCGTATAACAACCAGGCACGCGTGCATAACGGCTACCACTATCCGCGCAGTTTCACCACGGCGTACCGCAGCCGCATCAACCTGCCGCGTTTCATCAGCGACTGGCCGGACATCGTCAAACAGGACTTCACCAAGCTGTACGCCATTGCCCGGCGCAATTCCAAGGTCACGGCCAGGCAATTCGAACGTTTTTGCCGGGACATCGGAGCGCCGATCCAGCGCGCCGAGTCGGGGCTGCGCAAGCTGTTCGAGCCGCACCTGATCGAAGAAGTGTTTCTGGTCCAGGAGTTTGCCTTCGACAGCGACAAACTCGCCCGCTGGGCCAGCCAGTCACTGACTGAATGCGGCGTACAGATTCGTTACCAGACCCAGGTCACTGACGTGTCCGCCAACCCAGGTTCGGGCTTGCAGGTGACCACGCGCCAGGCGGACGGCACGCAACAACAGCTCGACTGCCGTTACGCGATCAATTGCACCTACAGCGGCTTGAATCAGTTTGCCGGCGACTTCACCGGCACCCAGGCCGAACTCAGGCAGGAAATCACCGAGATGCCGTTGCTCAAACTGCCACCGGTGCTTGAGGAGCTCGGGGTCACGGTGATGGACGGACCTTTTTTCTCCATCATGCCGTTCCCGGCGCGCCGGCTGCACACCCTCTCCCATGTGCGCTACACGCCGCATCTGCACTGGCTGGACCAACCTGATGTGAACCCCTACGACAAGCTCGCGCAGTACCACCGAGAAACCCGCGTCGACCACATGCTGCGCGACGTCGCCCGGTATATCCCGGCGATTCGAGGCGCCCAATACGTGGAGTCGCTGTTCGAGGTCAAGACCGTGCTGCAGATGAGCGAAAAAAACGACGCCCGGCCGATTTTCTTCGAGCGCCACCCGACCTTGCCCGGCACCTACTCAGTGCTCGGCGGCAAGATCGACAACATCTACGACGTGCTGGAAAAGCTCGATGCCGAGCCGTTTACCCGTCTTGATTAAGCAGGAGCGCCCATGAGTGATGCACTGATTGGTTATTCCGGATTCGTGGGCAGCACCCTGCTCGCCCAGCAGCCCTTTGACAGCCTGTATCGCTCCAACAACCTGGGCGAGATCCACGGCAAGATTTTTGATCGCGTGGTCTGTGCGGCGGCTCCGGCGCAGAAATGGCTCGCCAATCAGGACCCGCTGTCAGACCTGCGCAATATCGAAACGCTGATCGAGCATTTGCAGCGCGTGACCTGCCGACAGTTCGTGCTGATCAGCACGGTCGATGTGTTCAAGCAGGCCCAAGGCGTGGACGAGGACAGCGAGGTCGAGGAATGCGGTCTGCACGCCTATGGCTTGCATCGGCGCTGGCTGGAACGCTTCGTTCAGGCGCATTTTGCAGAATCGCTGATCGTTCGCCTGCCCGGCCTGGTGGGGCCTGGCTTGCGCAAGAACGTGATTTTCGACTTTCTCAACGGCAACAATCTGCGGGCCATTGATAGCCGAGGCGTCTTCCAGTTTTACCCGATGGTCAACCTCAACACCGACATCCAGACTGCCCTGGATGCAGGTTTATCACTGGTGCACCTGACGTCTGAGCCGGTCAGCGTCGAGGATGTTGCCCAGCGTGGTTTTGCTCGACCGTTCAACAACCTGCTGCCCGGCACGCCTGCGCGCTACGACCTGCAGACCCGGCATGCCGGGCTGTTCGGCGCGCAGGGGCGGTATCAGTATCAGGCGCGCGAAGCCCTGATGGCGATCCGCGCCTATGCGCAGTCCGAGCCGCAGACATTCAAGGATGAAGGAGCGAGTACATGAGGTTGGCTATTTCCAACATTGCCTGGGACGTGGTGCATGACGAGGCAATTGCCACGCTGCTGGAACGCCATGGGGTGGACGCCATTGATGTCGCCCCGGGCAAATACTTTCCCGACCCGCTCAACACCAGCACCCAGGACATCGTCCGGGTCAAAAGCTGGTGGGCCGAGCGCGGCATCTCTATCACCGGCATGCAGGCGTTGCTGTTCGGCACCCAGGGGCTGAACATGTTTGGCCCGCCGGAAAGCCAGCAAGCCATGCTCCTGCACCTGACGGCCGTCTGCCGGATAGGCGCCGGGCTAGGCGCTACCCGACTGGTGTTCGGCTCGCCGAAAAACCGCGACCGCAGCGGCCTGAATGACCAACAGACGGCGTATCAGGCCACTCAGTTTTTTCGCCAACTGGGAGACATCGCCCTGCAAGCCGGGGTGACCATCTGCCTGGAACCGAACCCGGTCTGCTACGGCGCCAACTTCATGACCGACAGCGGCGAGACCGCTCGGGTGGTGCGCCTCGCCTCTCATCCGGCGATCAGGATGCAATTGGATACCGGGGCGCTGACCATCAACGCCGAAGACCCGCATGCGCTGCTCAAGGCGCGCTCGGATCTGATCGGCCATGTGCACCTCAGCGAACCACAGCTGGTGCCGCTGGGCGATGGCAGCACCGAGCACGCGAACATGGCGCAAGCCATCGAGCATTACCTGCCCAATCATGTGGTGTCCATCGAGATGCTGGCCCCGCCCCACGAAGCACCTGGCGTGGCCATCGAGCGGGCTTTGCGCGTTGCCTCCTGGCATTACCGAAAACCTCCCCGGAGTCGCGAGCAATGAAGTGGTTGATCCTGCTGATCGGCATTCTTTCCAACGCGTCGGCCAGTGTGCTGGTGAAAATGGCGATGATGCCGCCGCGTGAGTTTCCGTCCTTCAAGGACCCCGCTGCCGCGTTCAGCAACTGGCCATTCTGGCTCGGCCTGAGCCTGTATGGCGCGGCTTTTCTGCTGTACGCCGCGGCCCTGGCGAAACTGCCGCTGAACGTCGCCCACCCGGTACTCACGGCAGGCGCGATTGCTGCCGTGGCATTGTCTTCAGCGATGATTTTCCGCGAGCCGTTCTACTGGACCACCATCGCCGGGATCGTGCTGGTGATGGTGGGGGTGGCGTTGATTACGGTGCATGTGGGGTGAGGTGAGAAAACTGGTCGTGGGGGAGTTGTGCTTGTCCGAGATATAGGCGACTGGATCTAGAGTGAATCGGGTTCAGCCTTGTCGTGGCATGGGTATCTGCACATCTTTTCTGAGGTGTTTTTTGTGTACATATCCGTTGTTGCGGCAACGGCTGCTGATGGTTCCGCCCTTACGGCGGGTCACTTTCGAAAAGCGCGAAAGTAACCAAAGCGCTCTTGCCCCACCACTCGGCACCTCGCCTAGGCTCGGTGTCCCCGCCCGCAGACCTTGAACCGTGGGCCGCCGCAAAGGGCCATCCCTGGCCCAGTGCGGCTAACCCGGCGTACTGCCGGGTTACCCACGGTTCAAGCCCTGCGTTCGGCCAGCGTGGTTTAACGGGGCGCCCAAGATCAAAAGCGCGGCGGCCTGAAAGCCGTCCTTAAATGTGAACTTACCGCGCCTTCAGCGCTTATCCACGTTGCTTTGGCTTTTGCTCTGCTTTTGATCTTGGGCGCCCCGTCAAACCACGCTGGCCGGAATTCGATGTTGATTCGGCGGGCAAACCGGCATGGATGCCGGTTTAGCCGCACTGGGCCAGGGATGGCCCTTTGCGGCGGCCCGCCGAATCAATGTCGGATTACGGGCATGCCGAGCACCAGCGAGGGACCGAGTGGTTGGGGCACAGACCTTTTGGTTACTTTTGGGGCGTTTGCCAAAAGTGACCCGCCGTAAGGGCGGAACCCTAAGTAGCCGTTACCGCAGCAACGGATATGTACGCAATAACCCACGCTTATCGCAGCCAAACCCCCACAGGCTGTGAGCTCCACAAAACGCATTTCAGCTCATGGACTGCTTGACGAGAGGTACCTCATGACAGACACCCCCCAAGCCCAGCGCGAGCGCTGGCAAGTACCGGCTTTTGAGGCCGTGTTCTGGCTGCAACGCCAGCATCGCTGGTGCGTGGTGATCCCGGTGATTAACGAGGGCGCACGGATCAAGAGCCTGCTGACGCGAATGGCCGCACTGAAGATTGCCGACCTCGCCGACATCCTCATTATCGACGGCGGCAGCACCGACGCCTCACTGGAACCTGCAGCACTGCAGGCCCTGGGCGTGCGCGGGTTGCTGCTCAAGACCGGCCCCGGCAAGTTGAGTGCGCAATTGCGCTGCGCCTATGCCTTCGCCCTGGATCAGGGCTATGAAGGCGTCGTCACCATCGACGGCAACGACAAGGACGACCCGCAAGCCATCGGCCCGTTCATTGAGGCGCTGCAACAAGGCGTCGATTTCGTCCAGGCGTCGCGTTTTGTCGAAGGCGGCAAAGCTGAAAACACACCGCGCTCGCGAGACCTGGCGATACGCCTGATTCATGCGCCCATGCTGAGCCTGGCGTCGGGTTTCAAATGGACCGACACCACCCAAGGCTTCCGCGCCTACAGCCGCACCTTGCTACTGGACCCGCGCCTGGCGATCTTTCGCGATGTGTTCAGCACCTACGAACTGCTCGCCTATCTGTCCTATCGCGCGCCGCTGCTGGGTTATCGCTGCGTCGAGATGCCCACCGAACGGCGTTATCCCAAAGGCGAAGTGCCGACCAAGATCAGCAGCGTCAGGGGCAATCTGTCGATCATGCAGGTGCTGTTCAAATCCTGCCTTGGCCGCTACAACCCCTGATCCCTGCCGCCCTTTTTCCTGTAGGTGGGACACCCTATGCCTCACATGAGCCTGTTGCGCCGAGACTGGAAAGTCGTCGGCCTACTGTTGCTGGTCTGCGCTTTTTTTATCCTGGTTCCCAACCTCAAGGGCAGCGCCGTGCTGACCGACCCGTTTCATGACGGCGAATACTTCGCGGTGGCGGTCAATTTCTTCTCGCTGCAGCCGCAAGCGTTCCAACCGTTGAGCATTCACGGCGCGCTGGATTTCATACCGGCGCTGGCGGCCCGCTACTGGTGGGGTGATGAGCATTATTTCCTGCCCACGGCGGCAATCTATAGCGCGCTGGACATTGCCGCCGCGGCGCTGCTGTTGCTGATCACGCAGACCCTGTGCAAGACCCGGCCCTACGCGTGGATCGTGTTGCTGGGCATGGCGGTGGCAGCGCCGTTGTTTGTCGGCTACCGCGACCTGCTGCTGCTCGCCTCGCTGTACAGTTTTCTGCTGTTGAGCCGCCAACCCCGTGAAGCCCGGCCTGTCGGGCTGCTGATGATTCTCGGCGCGCTGGCAGGCTTTGGCATGTTCTGGTCGTTTGATCGAGGCCTTGCCACCGTGGTGTGCCTGGGCCCGGCGATGCTGTTGCTGGCGTGGCACCAGCGGATCCATCTGCTGGCGGCTGCGGCCTTTGCCAGCACCGTGCTGGGTCTGGGGCTGTTGTTCGACGGTTTTTCACTCAGCGGTTATCTGGAAAACCTTAGCGTTCTGCTGCAAACCTCCGGGCAATGGAGCTACGGCTGGCAGCGGGACGCGGTGATCCTGAGCACTTTCGTGATACTGATCAACCTCGGTACCGTGCTGCTTGCGGTGCGGGCGCACTGGCTCTCAAGGGGAGCGATACAGGACCAGGCGCGCATGCTCGCGCTGCTTGCGCTGACAGCCATCATGCTCAAAGTCGGTATCAACCGGGCCGATGTCGAGCACATATTCAATGGTCTGTGGGCGCCGTTGCTGCTGACCCTGAGCCTGGCTCGCCCGACGTTCACGCTCAACAGACTGAGCTTGCTGGCACCCGTCGTCATCGCCATCGGGTCCGCGCTGTCGTTCAAATTTCATCACGTAGGTTTCTTTCTGGTCGCATGCGTGCTGGTTTATCTGTGTATCCCGCACCGCTACCCGAACGACTTTCGCCTGAGCCACTTGCTCACTGTCATGATGATTGGCGCATCGGCCTCGGCCGTGACCTATATCGGCCTCAAGCATTTTCGCCAAGGCCAGTATCAGTGGCTGACCCAGCTGGTGGCGCCGCCCGGTAATGCGGATGCGGTTACCGAAGGCGTGAACTGGGCGTCGCAACAGTTGCTGCAAAGCCAGGCCAGTTGCGTGTTCGACTTGTCCAATAACGGCGTGATCAATGGCCTGCTGGCGCTGCCGAGCTGCACGCGCTTCACCTACCCGGTGTACGCCGCCGCCCACCACGAGGCCGAACTGATCAGCGCCCTGAGCGCTGCCGCTCCAGCCGCCATCGTCTATTCCTCGACGTTCCCCTCGTACAGCATCGATGGCAAGACCATGCGCGAACGGTTTCAGGCACTGGATAGCTACCTGACCGCCCGGTATCCGCGGGAGGAATGTGCTGATGGGTATTGCGTGCGATACAGGGCAGCAGGTGGGTGATAGGGTTGCAAGGTTGCAATGAACATCAAGCCTGGCGTTGGCCGGGCTTTTTTTCGCCTGCGAAAGAGTCCTGGGGCCTGGCCTCAACGGGCTTGCAGCTCCGCAGCCCCACCTCTGAGTAACGGGTTTTGAAGCGCGCGCAGCCCCACTACCAGGCAGACACTGCTCAGCCCGGCCAGTAGCAGTACTTTGAACAGCCAAGGACTGTCGGCGCAGCCCAACATCAACAGCGCAACCAGCAGCGCGATCACTAATGCCCACCCCGAACTCAACAGACGGGCATCGGTGCGCACCAGCATCAGCAACAGCGCGGCGGCATCCAGCGCCACGCGCAGTGTCCAGGCCCAGGCCACGCCTTCAATCCCGAAATAGCGCACGGCCGCATACACGCAGGGCACGAAAGCCAGCATTTCGACGATGTGCAATTGCGCAATCCAGCGCGCTTTGCCGTAGCCCAACAGGTAAGTCTGATAAAGCTGCGCAAGGCAATTGACCAACACCCCGACGGATAAAATCATCAGCGGCAAGGCGGCATTACTGGCGAACTGCGGCGAAATCCATTGCCCCAGGACTTGCGGCGCAAACAGGATCAGCGCGGCAATCACCGGGGCCACAGCCGCCAGCGTCAATACGCTGGCCAACTGCAGCAGCCGGTTGTTGATGCCGGTGAAGGATTTACCCCTGGCCATGTACGGGAACAGCACACTGCCGAGAGCCGAAGGGATGATAAACAAGCGGGTCACGAACTCGTAAGGCGTCGTATAAAAAGCCAGCAAGGGCGCGAGAGGGCTGTAGGCAAGTACAAAGCGGTCAGCGTAGAGCATCACCGCACTGGTCAGGTTTGAAACCGTCATCCAGCCGCCAAAACCCAGCAAACGCCGGACTTCAATCTGCCGTCGGGTTTGCTTCATGGGGCTGTCGATCAGCGGCTTGTCCACCACAAATGCAGAGCGGCTGGCCCACGCCATCGCCAGGCAGCCCAGCACCCGCGCCAGCAGCATCATCGCGATGATGAAGTCGAGCCTGGGAGCAAACTGCAGGGCCACGACCGGGGCCAGAAAGGTCACCAGCCCGAAGCTCAGCCTGACTAATGAAACCACGCCGAACTGTCGCAGCCCCTCCAGTACACCGCGAAAACCGCCGCTGGCAATCACCCATGGAATATTGGCCGCCACCAGCCACGCGCTGTTGCTGAATTCCTGTTCCTCGATGGAGAAGCGCGAAGAATCGACAATCCCGAGCACCAGCAGCGCCAACACGCCGATGATCACTCCAAGAATCACCAGCACCAGCATGCCGGCACGCACTACCAGCCCCAGGTGCCGACGCTGCCCGTGCAGTTGCGCGACTCGATGAGTCAACGCCCGGGCGATCCCCAGATCAAACAGGCTGGCATAGCCAATCACCGCCCAGACCAGGGTCAACACGCCAAAGCGCTCCAGGCCCAGCCCCTGGATGATACCGGGCACCGTTACCACGCCGACCAGCAGCGGCAGCACCAGTGCCAGCAAGCTCAGAAAACCGTTGCGAACAATCATCGCGGGCCAGACACCTCATGAACACCTCGCCACCGCCGTCCGGCAAAGCCGAGCAGCGCCACCGCAATGGTAAAACACACCACGCCTGCCGCCGGATATGCCAGGCGCTCAAGGCCTTGATACATGGCGCTGATGTCTGCCAGGCAACGCCAGTCTTCAGACGCGTAAATCCGGCGGGTAGCCGTTTTGAAAGTGCACCCGGTGAACAGCGCAAGCTGCAGCCAGGTGACCACGGCAAACAGGCAAACCGCGTATCCCAGCCAGACTCGCCCCAGGGTCACCGTGAACACCCAGCGCTGCTTCAACTCGTTGGCGCCCAAGGCAAACAGCAGGCTAAGCGGCGCCGCGAGGATATGCAGATACCAGCCCGGTGTCCCGGCACCAACTTTTTCATCGGCAAGCCTGATCAACAGGTAATACACCAGGCTGATCAACACACCGCTGACCAGCACCGCCGCCAGCACAGTCAGCGGATCACGCAAGCGAACCCGCAACAGCGATGCAGCAACCAGCACCGCAGTCATGATCCATAAAGGCAGCATCAGGATCACCGGGGGATAGGCGCTGGAAGCCGTCCCTCCCCAGATAAACGTCAGGCCGATATTGAGCACGCCTTTGAGGAACATCAGCGGTTGCTCAAACCCCGCAAGCCAGAGTGGCGATCCCATGTCATCTCGGTGGGCCAGCTCTTGAAGCCCGGTGAGGCTACCGCGCTCGGCGATGTTCGCCAGATATCCCCGGCTGGCGATACTTACCACCAACCCCGCCGTCAGCAGGCTGCCGGACCAGGTCCGGACGCGTTCCCGAGGCTCATCGGCGTTCAACCCCATCCAGGCGAGCCAGCCGATCATCACCAGCGTGATGGGCAGAAAAATCACTTTGCTGAGCCCGCCAAGCCCGAGCAGCACGCCCAGCCCGACATACCACCACCACGACAAGGGCGTCATCAGCCGTTGCACCGCCCAGGCCCAGATCAGCCCAAACAGCAGCACCACCAATGCATCGTTGCCGACTCGGGCAAACTCCGGGAGCAGCCCGGGAAACAAGACCACCCAGCACGACACCACCCAGCCGTAGTCGCCGATCAGTTGCGGGGCCAGCGCCTGCAACGCGCGAAGCGTTGCCGCGACGCCGATCAACAAGCCGGCAAACGCCATCGACCAGGACGCCAGCCGTAACCAGAACAGCTGCGCCGCCCAGGACAGCTCAGCGGTCCAGCCCACCAGCGGCGCCATCAGGTGGTAATACAACGGCGGATGCTGCGCCTGCCAGTTGGGCGCCTGGCCCGGCGCAAACCGCCGTGCGGACACAGGTGGATCATGGGCTGAAGGTGCATCGGCAAGGGCGCCTGAAAACCATTGACGATAGGTCAATCCGCCGTTGTCGTCGAACGCGGGCACCGGCCTGTAAGGCATGGGCATCAACGCCTGATAACCCTCCACATCCAGAGAGAGGCGGCCGGACTCGAAGGACGGCGCTTGCTGGGTGTCCGCCAGCTGCTGCGCAAACGAATAATGGGCAATTTCGTCGTAGCCTTCCCAGGGAGGTGTCAAGACGATGAACGAAAGGCCGAGCAGGTAGACAGCCAGGCCAGCCAGTAACAAACGGAACATGAGCGCAGACTCCTGTTACTGATCAAGGATTGCCTTCTTGTATCCTTCGATATTCTCTTTGACCTTCCGGTACTTGATGGACGACACAGTAAAATCCGATTGCCCGAACAAAGAGACAGTTTCGAGTTTCAACAGCGGTTTTTGCCCGGGAGAGACGATGATCGGAAACGTGACCCTGGTCTCGTAGGGTGGCAACGAAACGGGTAACGGGGTCATGGTTTCGACAGGCCTTATGAAGTACCGCGCAACCTTTCCAAATACCGGAATACTCTGAATCCGGTTGGAAATGGAATAGGTCAACTCCAGCACATACACCTGCTGCTGCCCGGACGATTCCACCGCGAGCTCAGGAAGCTCTATGGAACGAGCCTGGGGCGCAACGCTCAAGATGCCCTCCCACTCATGCAAGTTGTCACGCCATGGCTGGTAATACGACTGACACAAGGCCTCGGGTTTTTCGATCCAGCTGCAGGTAATGGATTGATCGCTTTTACGCCGCCATATCACGCTGTAATCCGTGGTCCTGACAGCATCATAGTTGGCCAGCAGCGCTTCATAAAAAGGCCAGGTAGCCGTCTGAATCCAGCGTTCATAAGCAGAGTATGAAGATCGGAGGGTGTGCACGAATGTGGGCCTGATGTTGGCGAAATCGTTCAGATACTTGGCCCGGCGGGTGCGACCCAGGGCATGGATGATGTAATCGGTACCGCTCTGGTTGACCACATTTTCTTCCAGGTCCAGATAACCGGTATATGTCGACCAGAGTGTCGGGCGTTGCTCCCGTGTACAGGGCGCGGCTGACCAGCGTTGAAAATAGCGCAGGGTATCGTCCTTTATCCTGAAAGCAGATGCCATTTTCAGATAATGGCCACTGACGTCAGCGTCGCTGGTTTTATAAGCACGTACATCGCTTTTATCCAAATCGATCAAGGAAGGGCTGTTTTGTTCGGACTCATATAACCAGCGCGCCACATTGGGAATCGTTCGTTTGTGGATCGTCCTGGAACTCAACGCAAAATCCGAAGATGAGAAATCAATGTACGGCAGCACCGTGAAACGCTGTGGAAAACCATGGACATATGGCTCAAGGGGTGGCCCGTCGACACACAGAATATTTTCATGAACAGACGTGACATGACGCCTATAGGCCTCATTGGAAAATTGCACCGCACGGTATTCCGATACGTTGGCCAGATGGGCTGCGCTGGTCATCATCATGCAGCCACCTTTGTTGAAGATGATGCTGGCAACCCCGTTTATCCATAAGTTGGTCTTTTTTGAGTAGAGAGGGGTAGTGGACAAGACCCGAGCGGAAATTTCGGGATTGAAATACTTGAAGTCATAACTGGAGCTGTCGCCACTGGCGCTATACATGATGTGGCTGCCGGCGACCTGAAGAATGTTTTCTCTGCGCTCATTAAGCTCGACATCGGCCCCTTGGCTCAGCAAATTCACCAGCAGCGCAGGTGGATTCCGGAAGATGAGAAAGCCCCCTTCCCGGTCCGGCTCGTTCTGATCAGCCGTGTGCTGCCCCCCCATCAAGGACTTAGGCGGCAATACGGTTGAAGCAATCGAAAAAAGGTTCTGATACTCCGCGCCTCGCGGAATGACGCCCGAATAACGCTTTTCCAGAACAGACCCTCGGTAATCGTTGAGCAGGGCGAGCCCTGCAGGGAACAACCCTGATAGCGCAAAGGGCGAAAATAGAAGGATCAGCAGCATGATGCACAACGATGAAACCCTGAAATACCCGACCCCCTTTGACGAAAAGCGATTCTCTATGAGGCGCCATGCCCAGGTAATGAGAAACAGACAGGAGAGACGCGTCACCGCCTCCGAATAATGGCTGGAGATCATTCCGAGGTTGGAGATCAGCGTCGCACTGCCGTAAGCCAGAGCCAGCACCCATATCCGGCATTCATTCCGGTATTGTTGATCCCTGGCGTTGACCAGTGAAACCAACAGAACCAGCAAGGCGAAAGCCACTACTGCGTAACTGGTGAAGGGCCTGCGCGTGCCAGGCACGAACAGCAGGGAAGCAAAGTCCTTCGGGAAAATATTGGGGTAAGCGCCGAAGTACCAGAACTGGTCAGCCGGCAACTCCGAAAAGTAAAACGTCAAGGCCCTGCCCGGCTCTCCATGGGTTATTACAAACACCATGACGTAATAGATAACCGGCATCGACATCCAGAAAAGAACGACATCACGCGCTCGTATGAGGTGACGAGGCCGTCCCGGATGAAAAAAAATCAGCGCACCAGATACCGCCAGAAACAAGGCAATGCCCTGTTCCGTAGCAATCATCAGCGTAAGTGCAGATCCAAGCGCCAGAGGCAAGACAATGACAGACAGGGTGTTATCGGCCCTCATCAGCCCTTTGCGGTTCATATAAAACAGGTAGCCAATCAGAAGCGAAGGGAGAAACACCCTGACCGCCAGGGATGAATAGGCATCCCCCAAGGGGTCGATAAGCCAGAACAGCCCCATCAACTCAGTCGACACGATGAAAAAGATAAACAGCCCGAGGGCTGTCCTGGTTCTTCTCAATCCAAACAGCACCGCCGCCGCCGCGAGATACGCACAGAGCCCATTGATCAGAAAACGCGAAAACTCCGACGCAAATAATGTCCCTCCCAGCAGCCAATATAACGGGTAATGCAAGTACGAAATCACCAATCCGTGGAACACCTGAAAATCGACGCCTGGCAATTCCCCGGACGCTATTCTGCGCATTGGATTCAAATGCTGAAATGCACCATCTACCGGGATACTTGCGAAGAACAATGACTTTCTATACGCATACATGACCAGCAAGACCAGCAACACAAAGAGCGCTGTGAATGACATGAATCTTTCGACAGACTTTACGTTTGCGTAACCAGATCGTCGCACCAGGTTTTTTATTTTCTGCACAGCTCGATTCCTGTCCTGAATGAATGGCATCGGCGTTTATTTGTTCAGGTTTTTTCTCGACAACTCACGTCACCACATTGAGCTTTTCCCGACGGGTCATGCGGGCACTCGTGAACTCTTGGCCCACGTGGTAACTGGGCCCTTCGTTGGAAAGGCTCGCCATGTTGATGATGTATTCACCCAGCACCAGCAGGACCAGGGAAATCAGGAAGAACATGCTCGATTGCAGCAACGAGACACTGACCCAGCCCGGCGCAACTTCTGTTTTGAAAATCGCGACAGCGACCACGTAGATGCAATACAGCAGGTTGGCTACAGCGCCGAACAATGACAGGGTGGTGACCAACCGCATTGGCGCTCGGGTTGTGGAAACCAGCAGGCGCATGCCACGGTCGATACTTTCGCCAAGACGTTTCTTGCGACAGGCATCGGGCGGGGAGCTATAACGCAGATAGGCACGGACAAAACCACCGGTTGCAGGCAAATGACGGTAGGAGGTCGCCGGTTGTGGATGCTGCAGGATGAAGTTGATCACCCGACGGTTAAGCATTCGATACTGCGGTGCCTCCGTAACCAGATAGATACCGTTGAACCAGCGATAGAGCCGGTGAAATACTGCAAATGCCCAGCGATACGGCAAACTTTGCGCTGGCTTCTGATCGTTGTAGGCAAAGACCACGTCAGTCTCATTGATGGCCCGTTCAAGCATTTGCGGCAAAAAGTCGATGTCGTCCGAGAGCGGGTCCACGACCGCCACGAAATCCCCGAGGGCATTCTCCAGACCGACCCAGAACGCCGTATCAATATCGACTTCCTTGGTCAGGGCATACACTTGCAGGTTGACGATGCCGGTCTCGCTGGTCAACTGCTTCAACAGCGCCACACTTTCGTCGTCTGACGCATTGTCCACCACGATCAATTCATAATCGCTGACCTTCCCCGCAATCAGTAATGCGGTTTTATCGAGGACTCTTTCGATCATCCCCATCTGATTTCTCATGACCAACACGACGGATAAAAATGGCACTTGAACCTCCTCCCAACTTGCAGCTTTACCGAGTCGATTTGCCGTTGTTCATGGCACTTGTCGATCAAATTCGTCTGATGACAGTTGCCATCATCAAGCCGAGATTCCCCAGTAGCGTCTGCCGATAGAGGCCTGAACGTCTGAGGCGCAACAAGCGGCTCACCAAGGGTTCAGAGCGCAAGGTCTTGAACTCTTCAAGCACGTGGCGATTCTCTTCTGTCAAACGATGTCTGATGGTTTCCAGGCCCGCGATATTGGTAGTGTTCCAATGTTTGAAGCGTCCTTCGAACATCAGTCGCAGCCTGAGCGCACGAGCACGCCAACCGGCGTTGGAGCCAACCAGATTGCGCGTGTGCTGTCGGTAACGCACATAGCTGTTGGCATCGTAAAACATGCGCCCGCCAGCGCCGCTGACCAGCAGATAGGCCCACCAGTCGTGGGAGACGATATCCAGAGAATGTCCCGCTTCTTCAAGCAACAGCCGGGTGGCGTGGTTGAACACCATGGTATTGCCGCCGCCAATGCTCTGGACCAGCGCGTTGGTAAAGGTTGGCGGCCTGCGAAACAGCGGCGAATAACCGAGAAACTCATCACTTTCGCTGACCAGTTGCGTGCGCCCGAAGTACAACGCGGGAACGTCTGGCGGGCCTTGTCTCAGCCAGTTCAAGGCTGTCTGTAACTTGTCCGGCTCCCAGACATCATCCTGATCGCACCATGCATAGAACTCCGCTGACAACGCCTTGTTGCACGCATTGGCAACGAAATTCCTGGCAAATCCGCGGCAGGGTCCGTGCCATAGACTGATCCTGTCCTCGCCCCATAAATGGCGATGACGGGTGGCGATATTCCAGGTTTCATCGCTTGATCCGTCATCGGAAATAGCCACGTGCCAGTCGGTGAAGCTTTGCGACTGAATGGACTCCAATTGTTTTTCGAGAAATCCCTGACCGTTGTAGGTACACATCAGTATCAGAACGGGAAATGTCCCCGACGTGGTGTTTTCAGACGCTACCGCAGCAAACCGCGCCATGTCGCAATTGGATTCTATGGAACGCTCGGGACTTTCATCTACACGCGTAGTGCTTCGTGAACTGCCATGAATACTGCTTGAGGTTCCTGTCCAATGATCATTGATCATCGAGGTTTACCTTAGCCAGTGAGAATTCTTCCGTGTGTAAAGCAGTGTGGCAGCCAAAACAGCAGCAAGGCTGGTTTGGCGATGGATGGTCGACGTTTATTCAAGTTATTGAAAACAGGCGCCAAAAAATCAGCAGCTCTCTATATAACGCAATAAATTGTATGACGCGCTTAACAACTAACTGTAACGCCTGTTTAACTAACAGGGGTTTTTATGACTGTAAACATTCATCATCATTACCCGTGCCGCATTCACCAAAAGCGTTCGATAAACGCGCATCCGTGGCGGCTTTGCCACATAATCCCCAGCGTTCCGTTCACTGCAAGGTTCATCTTCAAATGAGAAACATTCTTCCGTATCTGCTTGGCGCTGCCCTCTCCTTCTCTCCTGTGGCCTACGTCAGTGCCGCGACAGCCGCCAAACCCGTCTCTCTGGTCATCCTCAGCTCCGGTGGCATCATGGGCGCGTTCAATGCCATCAGCGCCGACTACGAACAACGCACCGGCGTGCGTCTGGTGATTCAGGCCGCCCCCTCGATGGGCGCAACGCCACAAGCCATCCCCAACCGCCTGGATCGCAACGAGCCCGCCGATGTGGTGCTGATGGTCAGTTCGGCACTGGACAAGCTGATCAAGAATGGTCAGGTCGACCCTAAAAGCCGGGTCGACCTGGGCAAATCCTACATCGCGATGGCGATCCGTCATGGCGACCCGAAACCTGATATCAGCACCATGGAGGCGTTCAAGCAGACCCTGATCGACGCCAAGTCCATCGCCTATTCCGACAGCGCCAGCGGCGTTTATCTGTCTCGGGTGCTGTTCAATCAGATGCACATTGCTGATCGTCTGCAGAGCAAAAGCCGCATGATCCCCGCCGAGCCGGTGGGCGACGTGGTTGCACGGGGCGAGGCGCAGATTGGCTTTCAGCAACTGAGCGAGCTCAAGCCGGTGGCGGGCATCGACATCGTTGGCCTGATCCCCGAGCAAGCTCAGCAAATGACCCTGTATTCCGGCGGCGTGTCAGCCCGCAGCGCCCACCCGGAGCAGGCCCGTGAGCTGCTGCAATACCTGGGATCGCAGGCGGCGGCCAGTGCGATCAAGACCAGCGGGCTGGACCCGGTCGTTAAGTGATCTGAGTGACTGGCCACATCACACCGCCAGCTCCACCAGCTCGGCCCTTATGCCCTGTTCATCGATGTGCAGCAGGGCCACGGTAATCGGCAGCTTGAAGCGCCGAGGCCCTGCGCTGCCGGGGTTTATGTAAAACACGCCTTCAATCTGCTGGACCGACGGCTTGTGAGAATGGCCGACGACGACCATCTGAATGCCATCGGGCAATGGCTTGGGCACGTCGGCCAGAATGTGGGTGATGTAAATGCCCACCCCCTCCACCTCCAGCCGGGCGCGATACGGCACCTCGCCCGCCCAGTCGTCATCCTGATCGTTATTGCCTCTGACCACGGTCAGCGGCGCAATGGCGCGCAACACATCGAGGATCTCGGGCTTGCCGATATCTCCTGCGTGGATCAGTTGGTCGCAGCCTTGCAGCGCCGCCAGCGCCTGAGGACGCAACAGACCGTGGGTGTCGGAAATCAGGCCGATTTTCATGATTGCGATTCACACCCTGCGTTGAATGAAAGGCCGAGCATAACGCGGTCCATACGAGTGGCCAGCCTTCATCAGCGGCTTTCCATGTGCATGAACGTCAGCGAGTCCAGGGCGACCAACGTGAAAAAGCCACTGCCATCAGAGCGCCAGCCACCGGTATCAATGTGCAGGACGTTACCGAGGACTTCCGGCTCGGGCAGCGGCGTGTG
The DNA here is from genome assembly GCF_900601905.1 of Pseudomonas viridiflava. Classification (GTDB taxonomy): domain Bacteria; phylum Pseudomonadota; class Gammaproteobacteria; order Pseudomonadales; family Pseudomonadaceae; genus Aquipseudomonas. The sequence continues at coordinate 121,502 of NZ_UWFA01000475.1, read as the reverse complement.
CCCGACAATCAGCGCACGCAGGTCAGGGATGCCGCTGTAATCGCGCAGCCGCAGGCGCTCCCGTGACCATTGGCAACTTTCCTGGAACCGCCATCGCTCAGGCATATGGCCTTTCAAGGTGGCGCGCAGCATGTCCCACGTGGGCAGCGGGCAGTCAGCGTGCACCAGGCCAATCAAACCGCCGGGGGTTTCAACTTCCAGGGCAATCGGCATCTGCGCGAAATGCGCGGCGCAGTGCTGCTGCGCCTCGGGCGTCAGCTCCAGGAACCAGGCGCCGCCGCTGGACGTCCACATCCGGTAATCCAGCGGTTGCTGCAACACGTGCTCAATGGCCAGCGCTTCATGATTGCCCTGCACGGCAAAGAACCAGGGCTGAGCCAGCCAGTGCAGCGCCTCAAGGCTTTCCGGGCCGCGATCAACCAGATCGCCGACGCTGAATAACCGGTCGGTCGCCGGATCGAAACCGGCTTCATCCAGCGCATGCTGCAGTCGGGTAAAATGCCCATGGATATCTCCCACCGCAAAATCGCGACCCGTGGCATTGGTATCAAAATGGGCAAACCTGTTCATGTCAAAAATCCCGTCAGGTTGGATGGCTGGGGACCGATCGACCACGACAACATTCACAGAATCGGTTGCTGCACAAAAGTGCGATGCATAAGGATGGACTCTGCGTGTAAACCTGCGTTCATTCGTCAGCATGGCGTTGAGCAGAGGTATATCCCATTGACATATCCCTTATCAGTCCTGACGTTCGGGATACCAGGCGCTAGACTTCTCAGGTCGTGAGACCTTAAACCTTGAGGATTGGGTCGGCCTTTAAGACGCCAGTGGGCGCCTAGACTTTCGTCTACACACCAATTGACAAACCCTGGGTAGCCTGTAAATAATCGAACTCAAAGTTGTACGACAACGGATAACAAAAATAACAATAATTCAGGGAAGCTAACGTATGACCACTCGCGTCTTCGCGTTTCAGACCTTCGCGCCATCCGGCTGCGAAATCGGCAGTAGCCCGCCACACCCCATTCTGTGCAGTTCTTCGATCCCGCTTTACGCCGGGACGACTTTTATTCGAATTCGCTGACGGTTCAACCGCTGTGAAGTAGAGGCTCGTCCGTATCTGCGGCCGAGCCTGACGCCCTGGACACGGGGCATTAGCGCACTTCTCCACAGTACAGGTCGTTTTAACGCCGCCGGAGAAGTGCATGGTCGAAAAAATGGGAGCACAACAATAATGAGATCTCACAACACCCGTTCGCTGATTCTCCTGGGGCTGGGCAGCATGAGCCTGACGATGCCGCTGCTGGCGTCAGCCGAAGGCTTTGTCGATGACACCAAGGCTACGCTGAACCTGCGTAACGCCTACTTCAACCGTAACTTCACCAACCCGTCCTTCCCCAACAGCACCGCGCCACAGGGCAAGGCTGAAGAGTGGACGCAGAGCTTCATTCTCGATGCCAAGTCCGGTTATACCCAGGGCGTGGTCGGTTTCGGGGTTGATGTACTGGGCATGTACTCGGTGAAACTCGACGGTGGCAAGGGCACTGGCGGCACACAGTTGTTGCCGATCCACGGCGACGGTCGGCCAGCGGATGACTTCGGACGCCTGGGTGTGGCGGCCAAGGCAAAGGTCTCCAAAACCGAATTGAAAGTCGGCGAATGGATGGCGGTGTTGCCAATCTTGCGCTCGGATGACGGCCGCTCCCTGCCGCAAACTTTCCGTGGCGCGCAGATCACCTCCAAGGAATTGGACGGCTTGACCCTGTACGGCGGCCAGTTCCGTGGCAACAGCCCGCGTAACGATGCGAGCATGGAAGACATGTTCCTGAACGGCCGTGGCGCATTTACGTCCGACCGCTTCAACTTCGGCGGTGGCGAATACGCCTTCAATGACAAGCGCACCCAGATCGGTGTCTGGTACGCGGAACTGCAAGACATCTACAACCAGAAGTTCGTCAACCTGCTGCACAGCCAGCCAATCGGCGATGTGACTCTGGGCGCGAACCTGGGTTATTTCTGGGGTACTGAAGACGGCAGCGCACTGGCTGGCGATCTGGACAACAAAACCGCTTACGCGCTGCTTTCGGCCAAATACAAGGGCAACACCCTGTATGTGGGCCTGCAGAAAGTCGGCGGCGATGACGCGTGGTTCCGGGTCAACGGCACCAGCGGCGGTACGCTGGCCAACGATAGCTACAACTCCAGCTACGACAACGCCAAGGAAAAATCCTGGCAGCTGCGTCACGACCTGGATTTCGCGATCCTCGGCGTACCTGGCCTGACCCTGATGAACCGCTACATCAGCGGCGACAACGTGCACACCGGCGCTATCACCGACGGCAAGGAATGGGGCCGCGAGTCGGAACTGGCCTACACCGTGCAGAGCGGCACCTTCAAGAGCCTGAACGTGCGGTGGCGTAACGCGAGCATCCGTCGCGATTACAGCACCAACGAGTTTGATGAAAACCGCTTGTTCATCAGCTATCCGCTGTCGCTGTTGTAAGAAAACACAGCACTTGTTGAAGCGAGGCTTGCCCGCGATAAGGTCAACGCGATCTAAAGTGAATCGCATCCAGCCTTATCGCGGGCAAGCACCGCTTCCACAGGTAGCACCGCTCCCACAACCCCAACAACATTTCGACCTAAGTCGCGTTGACAAAGCCCTTGGCGATGCAAATAATCGTCACAAGTCATACGACAACAGATGACACCTAATAAGAATACGCAAGGGACCCTCATGACAACCTCTCATACCGCCCCAACTCCCTTCAACCGTGTGCTATTGACTGGCGCGGCAGGCGGTCTGGGCAAAGTTCTGCGCAAGAGCCTGCGTCCGTACGCCAAGGTTCTGCGACTCTCTGATATCAGCGAAATGGCCCCGGCGGCCGATGCCAGTGAAGAAGTACAGATCTGCGACCTCTCCGACAAACAAGCCGTTCATCAGTTGGTCGAAGGCGTGGATGCGATCCTGCACTTTGGCGGTGTTTCGGTTGAGCGCCCGTTCGAGGAAATCCTCGGCGCGAATATCAGCGGCGTGTTTCACATCTACGAAGCAGCCCGTCGGCATGGCGTAAAACGCATTATTTTCGCCAGCTCCAACCACGTGATCGGCTTCTACAAGCAAGACGAAACCATCGACGCCCACTCCCCTCGCCGCCCGGACAGCTACTACGGCCTGTCCAAGTCCTATGGCGAAGACATGGCGACGTTCTACTTTGATCGTTACGGCATCGAAACCGTCAGCATCCGCATTGGCTCGTCGTTCCCGGAACCGCAGAATCGCCGCATGATGAGCACCTGGCTGAGTTTTGATGACCTCACCCAGTTGATCGAGCGCTCGTTGTTCACACCCAACGTCGGCCACACCGTGGTATACGGCATGTCCGACAACCGTGACGTATGGTGGGACAACCGCTTCGCCGCCCACCTGGGCTACACCGCAAAAGACAGCTCGGAAGTGTTCCGCGACAAGGTCGAACAACAACCGATGCCAGCAGCCGATGACCCGGCGGCGGTTTATCAGGGCGGCGCGTTTGCCGCGGCAGGACCGTTCGGCGACGAGTAAGGCGCACCACCCAAACAGCCTATAAAAACAAGAGAGCTGGCCGACATGGACGCTGAATTGATTCTCGACGCACAAAACGCCACGGGCGAAAGCCCAGTGTGGAGCGCCCAGGAGCAAGCCCTTTACTGGGTGGACATTCCGGCTGGCCGCCTGCACCGCTGGAACGCGTCTGACGACACCACGCAAAGCTGGAAAGCCCCGCAGATGCTTGCCTGTATCGCCCGCGACGGCAACGGCGACTGGGTTGCAGGTATGGAGGACGGTTTGTACCGCCTGACAACCGAAGCTGATGGCACCTTGAGCAGCACGCCATTGATCAGCGTCGAGCACGCGCAACCTGACATGCGCTTCAATGATGGCCGCTGCGACCGTCAAGGCCGGTTCTGGGCCGGCACCATGTTGCTGGACATGGCCGCAGGTGCGCCGGTGGGTGCGATGTATCGCTACAGCGCAGGCCAGAGCGAGCCTCTGATCGCGCAACTTGAGGAGCTGATTGTGCCCAACGGCCTGGCGTTCAGCCCGGACGGGGCCATTATGTACCTGTCCGACTCGCACCCCGGCGTGCAGAAAATCTGGGCCTTCGATTACGACATCGACAGCGGCACGCCGCACAACCGCCGCCTGTTTGTGGACATGAACAACTTTCTCGGCCGCCCCGACGGTGCAGCCGTGGACGCCGACGGTTGTTACTGGATCTGCGGCAACGACGCCGGGCTGATCCATCGCTTCACACCGACCGGCAAACTCGATCAGTCATTGGTCGTGCCGGTGAAAAAGCCCACCATGTGTGCATTTGGTGGCCCGAATCTGGACACGCTGTTCGTCACCTCGATCCGTCCGGGTGGCGACATCAGTGATCAACCGCTGGCCGGCGGGGTATTTGCTCTCAGGCCGGGCGTACAAGGTTTACCGGAGACCGTTTTCAGGGGGTGAAAACAGTCTGCAGTGCAATGATTCAACAGGTATGTATCCAGCAATACCGCTTCGCCAGCACCTAAAAACAACAACACTGGAGTTATCCATGGATTTCAAACGCAAGCTTCTCATCGCAGCACTTCCGCTGGCCTTCTGCATGTCGGGCCTGGCCCAGGCTGAGGTCAAAATCAAATTCGCCGAAGTTCACCCCGCCGGTTATGCCCCGGTGGTGGCTGAGCAGAACATGGGCAAGAAGCTCGAAGAGCAGTCCAAAGGCGAGTTCAGCTTCAAAATGTACGCTGGTGGCGTGCTCGGCTCTGAAAAAGAAGTGGTTGAACAGCTGCAGAGCGGCGCCGTCCAGATGACCCGGGTCAGCCTGGGCATCGTTGGCCCGGTAGTGCCTGACGTCAACGTCTTCAACCTGCCGTTCGTGTTCCGTGATCAGGCGCACATGCGCACGATCATCGACGGCGAAATCGGCCAGGAAATTCTCGACAAGATCACCAATTCCCCAGCGAACATGGTTGCTCTGGCGTGGATGGATGGCGGCACCCGTAACCTGTACACCAAGAAACCCGTGCGCCAGCTCTCCGACCTCAAAGGCATGAAGATTCGTGTTCAGGGCAACCCCCTGTTCATCGACACCTTCAACGCCATGGGCGGCAGCGGTATCGGCATGGCTACCGGCGAAATCTTCAGCGCCCTGCAGACCGGCGTTATCGATGGCGCAGAAAACAACCCGCCGACCTACTTCCAGCACAACCACTACCAGAACGCCAAATTCTTCACCATGACCGAGCACTTGATCCTGCCCGAGCCAATCGTGATAGCGAAGGTCACCTGGGACAAGCTCAAGCCCGAGCAACAGGCGCTGGTGAAAAAGCTGGCCAAAGAGGCTCAGGCCGAGGAGCGCGTGCTGTGGGACAAGTCGTCCGCTGAGGCAGAAGCCAAGCTTAAAGCCGCCGGTGTGGAATTCATCACGCTGACGCCTGACCAGAAGAAAGCCTTCTACGACGCGACCCAGCCGATTCGCGACAAATACGGTGCGCCGTACAAAGCGCTGATCGACCGTATCGAAGCCGTACAGACCAATCCGGCCCTGGCCGCTGCTAAAAACTAAAAGCCCCATCAGTCAGTCCGTTAACGCCGCGGGGGCGAGCGCAAGCTCGTTCGCCGCCGCTGTGGTGAGCCTCCATGAAAAATACGCTGTTGAGCATTAACGACATTATTTATCAGGTCTGTATCGGGATTGCCGGTTTCTCGGTCCTGATCATGACCCTGATCATCCCCTGGGGCATCTTCACCCGGTACGTTCTGGGCACTGGCTCAAGCTGGCCAGAACCGGTCGCGATCCTGTTGATGGTGGTGTTCACCTTCTTCGGCGCTGCCGCCAGCTACCGTGCGGGCGCACACATGGCTGTGTCCATGGCGGTCGATCGTCTGCCGCTTCAAGTGCGCAAGGCAGCGGCAGTGCTGGTGCAGATCCTGATGGCCGTTGTCGCGCTGTTCATGATTTTCAAAGGTTTCAAACTCTGCGCTACCACCTGGAACCAGTACCTGGGCGAAATCCCGGTCCTGCGCGTCGGTATCACCTATCTGCCTATTCCCCTTGGCGGGATCGTGACGCTGATTTTCATCCTGGAGCGCGTCTTGCTGGGTGATCAAAGCCACCGTTCTGTCATGCATTTTGATGTCGTTGAAGAAAATGAAGGTGCTGCATAAATGGACGCACTCATCTTATTGGGCAGCTTCATCGCGCTAATCCTGATCGGCATGCCGGTCGCTTATGCGTTAGGTCTTTCGGCACTCATCGGCGCCTGGTGGATTGATATCCCTGCCGATGCCTTGATGATTCAGATTGCGGGCGGCGTGAACAAATTCTCGCTGCTGGCCATTCCGTTCTTCGTCCTCGCGGGCGCGATCATGGCCGAAGGCGGCATGTCGCGACGGCTGGTCGCGTTTGCCGGCGTATTGGTCGGCTTCGTGCGTGGCGGCCTGTCGCTGGTCAACATTGTGGCCTCGACCTTCTTCGGTGCGATTTCCGGCTCTTCAGTGGCCGATACCGCCTCGGTGGGCTCGGTTCTGATTCCGGAAATGGAACGTGCGGGCTATCCACGCGATTTCTCGACGGCGGTAACTGTCAGCGGTTCGGTCCAGGCACTCCTGACCCCGCCAAGCCACAACTCGGTGCTCTACTCGCTGGCCGCTGGCGGCACGGTGTCCATTGCTTCGCTGTTCATGGCCGGGATCATGCCGGGCTTGCTGCTCAGCGCGGTGATGATGGGCCTGTGCATGATCTTCGCCCGCAAGCGCAACTACCCGAAAGGCGAAGTGATCCCCATGCGCAAGGCGCTGAAGATCGCCGGTGAAGCGCTGTGGGGCATGATGGCCCTGGTGATCATCCTCGGCGGCATTCTGTCAGGTGTCTTCACCGCGACCGAATCGGCGGCGATTGCCGTGCTCTGGTCGTTCTTCGTGACCATGTTCATCTATCGCGATTACAAATGGCGTGATCTGCCCAAGCTGATGCACCGGGCTGCGCGGACCATTTCCATCGTGATGATCCTGATCGGTTTTGCTGCCAGCTTCGGGTACATCCTGACGCTGATGGAAATTCCGATGAAGATCACCACCGCGTTCCTGACCATCTCGGACAACCGCTATGTGATCCTGATGTGCATCAACGTGATGTTGCTGCTGCTGGGCACCATCATGGACATGGCGCCGCTGATCCTGATCCTGACCCCGATTCTGCTGCCTGTGGTTGCCAGTGTCGGCGTCGACCCGGTGCACTTCGGCATGATCATGCTGGTGAACCTGGGGATCGGATTGATAACGCCGCCGGTAGGCGCTGTGCTGTTCGTCGGAGCCGCGGTGGGTAAAGTCACCATCGAAGCTACCGTGAAAGCCCTGCTGCCGTTCTACGCAGCGCTGTTCCTGGTGCTGATGCTGGTCACCTACATCCCGGCAATTTCCCTGTGGCTGCCGAGTGTGGTGTTGTAAAACAAACCGCTTAACGCAATGCCCTGTGGGAGCGGTGCTTGCCCGCGATAAGACTGGACGCGATTCACTTAGATCGCGTTGACCTTATCGCCGGCAAGCACCGCTCCCACAATTGCTTGTAAATCAGCGTCACCCCCAGCCAAGGAGGCTGGTTGCTCATGTCCGCTTCTGCTTTATTCCCCCGCCACATCGCTGTACTCATCCTCGCCCTGCTGGCCTGCGCTTTCGCGGGCAACCACATTGCTGCGCGAATCGCCTTCGATCACGACACCGGCCTGTTGCTGGCGATCCTCTGTCGTTCCGGCGTGACCCTCATCGTTCTGACAGGCCTGGTGCTCTGGCAACGCGAGCGTCCGCAAATGACCGCACGCACCTGGCGCTGGCAACTGCTGCTCGGGGTGCTGATCGCGGCACAAAGCTTTTGTATCTATTCAGCCGTGGCGCGCATTCCCGTGGCCCTGGCGTTACTGATTGCTAACGTTGCACCGATCCTGCTGGTGCTGCTGACCTGGGCTCTGGGCGGCTCGGCACCGACCCGGCGTGCAGCGTTGCTGATGGGCCTGATTCTGGTCGGCCTGGTGTTTGCCCTGGACGTACCGGAGCGCCTGTCCAACCAGCACAACACCGAAGCGCAATGGCTTGAAGGCATCGCCTTTGGTTTTGCCGCTGCCGGAGTGTTCGCGTGCGCGCTGTGGATCACAGACCACAAACTGTCCTCGATGCGCGGCACGGTGCGCAGCATGTTGACCATGCTGATCGTGTTCAGCGCCGCCGCACTGGCCGGTTTTAGTGGCGTGTTGCCCGGTGGCGTGTCGCTGCCGTCGACGTCCACTGGCTGGACCGCCCTGGCGTGCCTGGTAACGCTTTACGGCCTGGGCTTCTCGATGCTGTTCATTTGCCTGACCCGCCTGGACATGGCCCGCAATGCACCGGTGATGAACATCGAACCGGTGGCGAGCCTGCTGTTTGGCTGGCTGATTCTTGATCAATTACTCAGCAGCGGCCAGGTGATCGGCGGCTTGATCGTGGTCACCGGCATCGTGCTGCTGACCTGGCGCCGCGCCGCCTGACATTCAACCTGTAAGGGGCATCCACATGCACTCACCACTGCTGACCCTCGACGACGGCATCACCCGCCTGACCCTGGCCCCACAGACCGGCGGCAGTATCGCCAACTGGATCGCCCTGGCCAGCGGCCAACCGCTGCTGCGCCGCAGCGACGACGAGGCCTTGAGCGCAGGCACGCCACGGCGCCTGAGCGCTTACCCGCTGGTGCCCTGGTCGAACCGGATCGGCAGCGGCGGCTTTGATACGCCCGACGGCTGGTTCGCCCTGGAACCGAACAGCGCCAACGACGCGTTACCGATCCATGGCAGCGCCTGGCAGCAGCCGTGGGAGGTTATCGAGCACAGTCCGAGCCTTGCCGTGCTGCAACTGGACAGCGCCATTCCGTTTGCCTATCGCGCACAACTGCGTTTCAAGCTGCAGAACGGCAGCCTGAGCATCACGCTGACCGTCACGCACCTGGCCGAACAGGCGGCCTGGCATGGGCTGGGTCTGCATCCCTATCTGCCGCGCACCGCCAACACTCGCTTGCAGGCCAAGGCCGCGCGGGTCTGGCTGAGCGATGAGGCGGGGTTACCGAGCGAGTTGCGGGCATTGCCTGGCGAATGGGATTTCAACGAGTTGAGCAGCCTGCCGCCAACCCGCCTCGACAACGGCTTCACCGAGTGGGACGGCAAGGCCCTGATCAGCCAGCCGGACTTAGGTTATGAGCTTGAATGCCAGGCAACCGGCAGCGAGTTCTTCTTGGTGTTCTGCCCACCGGGGCTGGAATTCTTCTGCTTCGAACCCGTCAGCCACCCGGTCAACGCCCACCACTTGCCGGGGCATCCGGGGTTGAGGTTGTTGCACAAAGGCGAAAGCGCAGAGCTGGGTTACCGGATGACCTACAGGTCCCTGTAGGAGCGGCTTTAGCCGCGAAGGTGGTGGCGTATACGCTGGATGTTCATCGTCAGCACCATCGCTCGCGGCTAAAGCCGCTCCTACGAGGTCACTTTTCAGCCCTCACACCACCGCATAGAACTTGCGCACGTACACGCTGCTGTGCCACGCGCAATGGGTGCCCTGGGCAACGAACACGGTGTCGCCGGTGTTGACCGTCAGCGCTGTGCCGTCTTCGCCGGTGAGGGTCACCTGGCCTTCGATCAAATGCATCAGCTCGTGGACTTTATGCGGGCGGCCGCCACGGGTGTAAGGGGTCGAATCCCAGACGCCGATGCGCAGCGGGCCGTTGGGGTCGACAAAGGCATTGTGCGACCGGCATTGCGGGGTCGGGCCAATCAGGATGCCTGGCTCGGGTGCCGCCGAGGGGGCCAGCGCCACGTAACGGTCGACCCAGGTCAACCCGGCCTGGGCCGGATGCTCTGAAGCCACCGAGGCACAAAACGCCCAGACACTGCCCTCCGCGGCGTCGATCCGGCACGCCACGCCCTGCTCGATCACAACGCTTTCTCCGGGCCCCGCCGCGAGAGATTCGCCATTGACCTGCAGGCTGACCCGGCCCTGATGCACTACCAGCATTTCGGTGAACGGATAGACTTCGCTGCGCCAGGTGCCGCTTGCCCTGATCACCCCGGCGCTGACCCCCTGCGGCCCGGTGCAGGCACTGTCCCGCACCTCGGCAAACGGGTCGCCTGCGCCCAGCGCGCCGCGGGTCAGCGGGGTATCCGTCGGGCTGCCGTCCGCACGGACCAACAGCAAAGCATTCAGCTGTGACATACAAAAAACTCCGGGTTAGCCAATGGCTTGGGTGATCAGGGCAAACTGGGCAACGCCGCCAGCGGCTTGCGGCGCCGTGCCTTTGGCCATGGGCGTCACACTGTCAACGGCCTTGAGGCCAGCTTCGTCCAGCCACTCGCCGAGGCCGTTATCGGTCGGGATATCGATGCGCACAAAGGCATCGGGTACCTGGCGCAGCAGTGCGCCGATCAGGTAGCGCGCCTGCTCGACGTTCTGCGCGATCACCGGGCCGATGCAGCGACCGCGACCAAACGGGCGCAGCAGGGCAAACGCCTGCAATTGCCCATCGCGTTCGATGGCCACCGATTGCTCCACGCCGGGCAGCAGGTCCTTGAGCACGCTGCTGCGGTCCAACCCGCTGGCTGCATTGGCCAGCTCGATGACCCGAGGGTAATCCGCCTCCCTCAACACACAGCTGCGCTCACCGGCAGCAAGCGCCGTTGCGGGGGGCGCCTGGACGTTGCCCTGGCGCTGCTCGACCCGGCCGAAATCGACAAAGCCCATGCTCGCGTAAAGCGGCGCTCCCGCCAGGGTCGCGTTGAGGATCGCGGTGCGCGGGGTAGCGGCGTCGATGGCCAGGTTCATCAGCTGTCGGCCAATGCCCTTGCCCTGGTAGTCATCACTGACGATCACCAGGCCAATGGTCGAAAACTCCCCTTGATGGCAGGTAAACGCACTGCCGATCAGCCGCCCTTGATCTTCGGCCACGAAGCCTTGGCTGACGCGCTGCAACATGGCCCAGTCTTCACGCCGATGGGGCCATTTGAGCTGCACTGAAAGCTGGTGCGCCGCCTCCACATCGTCGGCGGTCATCGGGCGATAGTCATACGAAGGACGTTGCGAGTCGGCCATGATAAAGCTCTCCGTTCAAAGGGCGCGCAAAGGCAATGGTGCCTGTATCCCACCTGTTTACAGGGCGTGGCAAGGGGCTCGCGGTGATTCGGCAGAATGCGCGAAGCCAGCCGCTGCTGACCACAGTTACTGCTTAAATCGACGCCAAGGTCGGCAGCAAATGCTTGGCGATTTTTTCTACGATGGACACCTCGATTTCTCTGCGCTGGAGTCCTTCATGGCTAGCTTCGATCCTCGTCACATCAACGTTCGCAGCGCGCATTTCATTGGCGGTCGTTATCGCGATGCCCAGTCCGGCATGGACGTCTCGCGCCCTTCCGATGGCCAGGTCTACGCGGGCTTGCCGCTGGCCGATGCGGACATGGTGGACGAAGCGGTGAGCAATGCCTGGCAAGCGTTCAAAACCAGCGACTGGGCCAGCCGCCCGCCACGCGAGCGCGCACGGGTGATGCGTCGCTGGGCCAACCTGATCGAAGCCGATGGCGCAATACTCGGCCCGCTGGAAGCGGTGGGCTCGACCCGCCCGTTCAAGGACGTGCTGGCCTGGGACATCCCTTACGTGGCCGAGGGCATCCGGTTTTTTGCCGAGCTGGCCGACAAGCATGGCGGCGAAGTGGCCGCGACCCAGACCGATCGGCTGGGCATGCAGATAGCCGAACCGTATGGCGTAATCGGCGCGATTGCACCGTGGAATTTCCCTCTGAGCATGGGCCACTGGAAAGTCGCCCCGGCGCTGGCGGCGGGTAACGCCGTGGTGCTCAAGCCTTCGGAACTGACGCCGTTTTCCAGCCTGCGCTTTGCCGAACTGGCGGTGCAGGCGGGGCTGCCCGCCGGGATCTTCAACGTGGTGCAGGGCGACGGGCGCACCACCGGCGATGCGCTGTGTCGGCATCCGCGCATCTCGAAAGTGACCTTCACCGGCTCGACCGCCACAGGGTCGAGCATCATGTCCACCTGTGCGCTGGTCGGCCCCAAACCGGTGACTCTGGAGCTTGGCGGCAAGAGCCCGCAGCTGGTATTCGCAGATGTCCCGGACCTTGCGAAAACCGCTCGCACGGTCGCGCTGGCGATTACCGGCAATGCCGGGCAGGTCTGTGTGTCGGGCTCGCGGCTGCTGATCGAACGCTCGATCATGGCACCGTTCATCGAGCATCTTCAGGGTTATTTCGCCGCGCTGCGCCCCGGCCCGACCTGGGCGTCGGACGCCACCTTGCCGCCGATCATTTCCCGCCTGCAAGGCAACCGCATCGACAGCATCGTGCAACGCGCGCGACAAGCCGGTGCTGAAGTATTGGCCGGCGGCGGGCTGTTTGAAGGCATGGGCGGGGCGTATTACCAGCCGACCTTGCTGACCGCCGTGGACAGCCACAACCCGGCAGTCTGCGAAGAGATCTTCGGGCCGGTGCTGACCATCCAGCCCTTCGACTCCGAAGAACACGCCCTGCAGCTGGCCGAACACGACACCTATGGCCTGTGCGCGGGTGTGCACACCGCCGACCTGAGCCGCGCCCTGCGGCTGATTCGCAAGCTGGAAGTCGGCACCGTCTGGGTCAACCGTTACGGGCGCAGCAACGATTACATCCTGCCCACCGGGGGCTATAAACGCTCCGGCATCGGCAAAGACCTGGGCCGCGAAGCGTTTGAAGCCAACCTGCGGTTTAAAAGCGTGTTGATCGATATCGCACAATAAGCGTCTGCCCTGGCCTCGTTACCTCGGTGAGCGCCTACAGATAGGCGCGAGCCTGTAGGAGTGAGCTTGCTCGCGATAGCGATCCGCCTGACACACCGCCATCGCGACCGTCGTAACCTCCGATGGCTCCTACAGATTCCGCGTTATTCCAGCCACACCGCGATAGCGACCGATCGGCGTTATTCCAGACAAAACGCAGGACCTGTAGGAGCGCGCGAGCAGCGCGAGTCCGCGATAGCGACCTGCCTGACACACCGCCATCGCTGGCCTCGTAACCTCGGTGAGCTCCTACAGATATGAGCGAGCCTGTAGGAGTGAGCTTGCTCGCGATAGCCATCCGCCTGACACACCGCGATTGCGACCGTCGTAACCTCCGATGGCTCCTGCAGATCCTGCTTTGTTCTGCGACATGCCCTGCGGCGCAGGTTCTGCCGTGCGCGGTCGGGGTTTGCTCTCGGCGGGGCACCATTAACGCGCATAAATACGCATAAACACGCGGCCCGCCCAAGGCTGGAGCGACCCGCAAAGTCTGCTGAGGCTGACCCGTAAAACGGTGCTTTCTATCAACCAGCCAGCACTTTTAACGCCATCTGCTGATTTCACGGTGTTGTAATGAAGGTGTGGTGCAGGGTTGCATCACCGGCATTGAAACAGAAGCCCGAGCAGGCCTCGCCCCCGACTTAACGAACTTCAGGACCGCACTCAATGAGCTTTCTTCGACCCAAATTCATTACGTTCGATTGCTACGGCACACTGACCAACTTTCATATGGGCAGCATGACCCGTGAGCTGTTTGCTGACCGTGTCCCCGCTGAACGCATGGATCAATTCGTCAAGGATTTCTCCGCCTACCGTCTGGATCAGGTCATGGGTGACTGGGTGCCTTATGACGAGATCATCAAGACGGCGCTGGAGCGGACCTGCAAACGCTGGGGTGTCGACTATCGCCAGGAAGGCCAGATGTACTACGACGCGGTTCCAACCTGGGGCCCGCACGCCGATGTTCCGGCCGGCCTGTCGAAGATCGCCGACAAGATCCCGCTGGTGATTTTCTCCAACGCCAGCGACAGCCAGATCATGTCCAACGTGAGCATGCTCGGTGCGCCGTTCCATAAAGTCTTCACCGCTGAACAGGCCCAGGCCTACAAGCCACGCCTGCGTGCGTTCGAGTTCATGCTCGACAACCTCGGTTGTGGCCCTGAAGACGTGCTGCACGTGTCCTCCAGTTTCCGTTACGACCTGCTGTCGGCCCATGACATGAAAATCAAGAACCGTGCGTTCGTGGATCGCGGCCATGACGTGCCCGGCAATGCGGTCTACGGTCACCACACCATCAAGGACATCGGCGGCTTGCCCGCGCTGGTCGGCCTGTAATCTGCAAGCAAGGCGACGTCACCTGCCAACGGCAACAGGCAAAGGACCACAGACATGCGAAGTGAATCTTACTGGCTGGATACCGCACCGGCGTTTACCGGCGCGCAGGCCGGCCCGGTGGAAGGCCAGGTCGACGTCGCCATTGTCGGGGGCGGTTTTACCGGGCTGTCGGCGGCGCGCACCTTGGCGATGCGCGGCGCAAGTGTGGTGGTGCTGGAAGCTGGCAAGGTGATTGGCGAAGCCTCCGGGCGCAACGGAGGCCAGTGCAATACCGGCGTCGCTCAGGATTATTCGGCATTGACCGCCAGCCTCGGCGCGGCGCAGGCCCGGGCGTATTACCAGGCTTACGAAAGCGCGGTGAAGACAGTGGTCACGCTGGTCGACCAGGAGCAGATCGCCTGTGACATGACCCGCAACGGCAAGCTGAAGCTGGCGGCTAAACCCCTGCACTTCGAGTCGATGGCCCGCACCTGCGAGCTGATCCGGCGCGAAGTGGATGCCGACGTCGAATTGCTGACTGCCGAGCAAACCCGCGCCGAGGTGGACTCGGCCGGGTTCCACGGCGGCCTGCTGCAGCGCAATGGCGTGCAGATGCATATCGGGCGCTTTGGTGCCGGGCTGGCCGATGCTGCCGTGCGCCATGGGGCGCGGGTGTTTCAGGACGCTGCCGTCAGAGACTGGAAGGCCAATGCCTCAGGATTTCAGGTCAACACCGCCAAAGGCAGCCTGCAGGCCCGGCAGATTCTGCTCGCCACCGGGGCTTGCCAGCATGGCGGGCCGGGCTGGTACCGGCGGCGCATCGTGCCGGTAGGCAGTTTCGTGATCGTCACCGAAGTGCTGCCCCAGGCGTTGATCGATCAACTGCTGCCCCGGCAGCGCGCTTACGTCACTAGCCGCATGATCGGCAATTACTTCCGCCTGACGCCGGACAACCGCCTGCTGTTCGGCGGCCGCGCACGCTTCGCCATGTCCAACGCCACCTCTGACGCCAAGAGCGGCCAGGTGCTGAGGGCCGCCATGGTGCAGATGTTCCCGCAGTTGGCCAGCGCCAGAGTGGATTACTGCTGGGGCGGGCTGGTGGACATGACCTCTGACCGCCTGCCCCGTGCGGGCGAGCACGACGGGGTTTTCTATTCCATGGGCTACAGCGGCCACGGCGTGCAGATGTCGGTGCACATGGGCCAGGTCATGGCCGATGTGATGGACGGCAAGCCGCAGGCCAACCCCTGGCGCGAGCTTGACTGGCCAGCGGTCCCCGGGCATTTCGGCACGCCCTGGTTCCTGCCGCTGGTGGGCGCCTGGTACCGCTTTCAGGATGCCCGGCATTAGTTTTTTGCTTCACCGTCGTTGTGTGCGTTTCAAGGACGCTCCGGTCAACCGTGAGCAACTCATGCATTCCCTTTATCGACAGGTAGAACTGATATGGCTGACAACAAAGACGATTCGCGACTGATCTCGGGCCAGGACAGCCTGCGCGTGTTCGAAGGGCTCAATCGCGGCCTGTCACGCCGTGACGCGCTGCGCATGCTGGGCGTGGCTGGCGTTGTTGCCAGCGGTGCGACCAACCTGTTTGGCGCCGCCGGCAAGGTCTTCGCCGACGACGCCGCAGCGCCCGGCAAGGGCAAACCTGGCGGGCGAATTCGCGTTGCAGGCATGTCCAGTTCCACCGCCGACACCCTCGACCCGGCCAAGGGCGCGTTGTCGACCGATTACGTACGCCATTACATGTTCTACAACGGCCTGACCCGCTTCGATCAGCACCTGGTGCCGCAAATGGAGCTCGCCGAACGCATCGAGAGCAGCGACGCCACGCTCTGGACCGTGACCCTGCGCAAGGATGTGACCTTTCACAACGGCAAGGCGCTGACCCCCGCCGACGTGGTGTTCTCCCTCAGCCGCCACAAAGACCCGCTGACCGGCTCCAAGGTCATGCCGTTGATGGCTCAGGTCGAAGAAGTCAAAGCCAGCGGCCCCAACGAAGTGCAGATTCGCCTGACCTCGGCCAACGCCGAACTGCCGTCGATTCTGGCGGTGTCGCACCTGCTGATCGTTCCCGAAGGCACCACTGACTTCAACCTGGGCATCGGCACCGGGCCGTTCAAGGTCAAGGAATTCAAGCCGGGCGTGCGTTCGATCAGCGTGCGCAACCCGAACTACTGGAAGCCGGGCCTGCCCTACCTGGACGAAATCGAATTCATCGCCATCGGTGACGAGCCTTCGCGGGTCAACGCGCTGTTGTCCGGCGATGTGCACCTGATCAACGAGGTCAACCCGCGCTCCACCTCGCGCATTGCCGCCAGCGCCAAGCACAGCGTGTTCGACGCACCGTCAGGCAACTACACCGACCTGATCATCCGCCAGGACCAGATGCCCGGCCAGAACCCGGACTTCACCCTGGCCATGAAGTACTTGCTGGATCGCGAACAGGTCAAATCCGCCGTGTTCCGTGGCTATGCCCGCGTCGGTAACGACACGCCGATTTCCCCAGGTTCGCGTTACTTCAATGCAGATTTGCCGCAGCGCGTGTACGACCCGGAAAAAGCCCGCTTCCACCTGAAAAAAGCCGGCATGGAAAAAATCACCATGGCCGTGGCTGCCTCCCCGGCCGCCACCGGTTCAGTCGACATTGCCGTGCTGTTGCAGCAATCGGCCAAGGAAGCGGGCCTGACCCTCAACGTCAATCGCCTGCCCAGCGACGGCTACTGGTCCAACCACTGGATGAAGCACCCGTTGAGCTTTGGCAACATCAACCCGCGCCCCAACGCCGACGTGATCTTCTCGCAGTTCTTCCAGTCCGCCGCGCCCTGGAACGAATCGGCCTGGAAAAACGAACAGTTCGACCAGTTGCTGATGCTCGCCCGTGCTGAAACCGATGACGCCAAGCGCGCCAAGATGTATGGCGACATGCAGACCCTGGTGCACGACCACAGCGGCATCGGCATCCCGGTCTTCATCAGCAACATCGACGGCGTCGACAAGCGCATCAAAGGCTATGGCAGTAATCCACTGGGTGGCTTCATGGGCTACATGTTCAGCGAGCAGATCTGGCTGGACGCTTGATAGCAGGTAGGTTTTCTCAGGCTGGAGCAATGCCATGAACAGCAACACACTCTGGTTGATCGGCAAGCGCTTCGGCGCTGCGCTCGTGACCCTGCTGATCGTTTCCATGGTGGTGTTCGCCATTACGGCGGTACTGCCGGGCGACGCCGCACAAGCCGCCCTCGGGCAATTCGCGACGCCTGAACAGGTCGCGGCATTGCGGATAAAAATGGGCCTGGATCAACCGGGTGTGGTGCGCTACCTGAGCTGGTTGATGAACCTGCTCAGCGGCAATTTCGGCGAGTCGGCGTCCAACGCCATGTCAGTGGCAGAACTGGTCGGCGGGCGCTTCCCCAATACCCTGATGCTGGCGGGTGCCACGGCGCTGGTCTCGGTGCCCGTTGCGCTGGTGCTCGGCATCGGTTCAGCCATGGGCCGTGGCGGGCGGCTGGACGGCGCGCTGAGCTTTATCACTCTGGCCCTGGTGGCCGTCCCGGAATTTCTGGTCGCGACCCTGGCGGTGCTGATTTTCGCCGTCAATCTGGGCTGGCTGTCGGCATTGTCTTACGCCAGCGAAACCCATTCCCCGCTGGAATTCATCCGCACTTATGCGCTGCCGGTGATGACGCTGTGTTGCGTGATCGTCGCGCAAATGGCGCGCATGACCCGCGCCGCCGTCATCGACCAACTGGACAGTCCCTATGTGGAAATGGCCCGCCTCAAAGGCGTCAGCCCGATGCGTATCGTGCTGCGTCATGCGCTGCCCAATGCCATCGGCCCGATCGCCAACGCCATTGCACTGAGCCTGTCTTACCTGCTGGGCGGGGTGGTGATCGTCGAGACCATCTTCAACTACCCCGGCGTCGCCAGCCTGATGGTCGATGCCGTGACCAACCGCGACATGGCCCTGGTACAAGCCTGCACCATGCTGTTCTGCTCGGCCTATCTGGGCCTGGTATTGATCGCTGACTTGTGTGCCATCCTCTCCAACCCGAGGCTGAGAACCCAATGAATAACCTCATTGTAAAATCGCCGCCTGCCTCCCCTGACCTGTCGCTGGGCAAGGTTGCCCACAGCACCTCCTGGCTCGGGCTGGCGGGCGCATTCATGTGTGTCTTCTGGTTGCTGGTGGCGTTGTTCGGCCCCTGGCTCGCGCCGCATCCGGTAGGCGAAGTGGTTTCCGATAACGTCTTTGAGAGCCTGTCCGCCGCCTACCCGTTCGGCACCGATTACCTGGGCCGCGACATGCTCAGCCGCGTGCTGGCCGGGTCGCGCTTCACTGTCGGGCTGGCGCTGATTTCCGCGATCCTCGCCAGCGGCCTGGGCACCAGCCTGGCGCTGCTCGCGGTGGTCGTGCCCAAGTGGCTGGACGAAGTGATCAGCCGCCTGATGGACGCGTTTATCTCGATCCCCAGCAAAATGCTCGCGCTGATCATGGTCTCGGCCTTCGGCTCATCGGTCACCCTGCTGATCACCACCGCAGTGCTGAGTTTCTCCCCCGGCGCGTTCCGCATCGCACGCAGCCTGGCGGTCAACATCGAAGCGCTGGAATACGTGCAAGTGGCCCGCACCCGTGGCGAGCGCCGACTGTACATCGCCTGCGTGGAAATCCTGCCCAACATGCTCAACCCGGTGCTGACTGACCTGGGCCTGCGCTTCGGCTTCATCGTGCTGCTGCTCAGCGGCATGAGCTTTCTGGGCCTGGGCGTGCAACCGCCCGACGCCGACCTCGGTTCGCTGGTGCGCGAGAACATCGGCGGCCTCAACCAAGGCGCGCCCGCCATCGTGATTCCCGCGCTGGCCATCGGCACTCTGACCATTGGCGTCAACCTGTTCATCGACAGGCTGTCGTCGCGCCGCAGCCGCCGTTCCGGAGGGCATTGAGATGAGTGAATTGATCCGAGTCCAGGACCTGCGCGTGGTTGCCAGTGCCGAGAGCGGCGATATCGAGATCGTCAAAAGCGTCAGCTTCGCCCTGAAAAAAGGTGAAGTGCTGGCGCTGATCGGCGAATCCGGCTCAGGCAAGACGACTATTGCCCTGGCGCTGCTTGGTTACGCCCGCCGCGGCTGTCGGCTGGCCGGGGGCAGCGTGCAGATCGGCGAACACGACATGCTCGATTTGCCGGAGCGAGTGCTGCAGGGGCTGCGCGGCAATCGGGTGTCGTATATTGCGCAAAGCGCGGCAGCGGCGTTCAACCCGGCCAAGCGGCTGATCGATCAAGTGATCGAAGGCGCGCTGATTCATGGCCTGGGCAAGCGCGCAGACCTGGAAGCCAAAGCAGTCGGGCTGTTCCGCGACCTTGCCCTGCCCAATCCGGAGCAGATCGGCGAGCGCTATCCGCATCAGGTCTCGGGCGGGCAGTTGCAGCGGGTCATGGCGGCCATGGCGCTGATCAGCGACCCACTGCTGGTGATCCTCGACGAGCCAACCACGGCGCTGGACGTGACCACCCAGATTGACGTGCTGCGCGCCTTCAAGCGCGTGGTCCGCGAGCGCGGCGCGACGGCAGTCTATGTGTCCCACGACCTGGCGGTAGTGGCGCAAATGGCCGACCAGATCGTGGTACTCAAGGGCGGGCAGATCGTCGAGCACAACAGCACCGCCAGCCTGCTCGACAACCCGGACCATGCCTACACCCGCAGCCTGCTGGCTGCCGCACGCCCCGACGCGACGTTGCGCCCGGCCAGCGACATCGCCCAGGACGCACCGCTGCTGACCATCAGCGGCATGTCCGCAGGTTACGGCAACAAAGACCTCAACGGCATGCCGATGATTCGCGTGCTCGAAGACATCGACCTGACCGTGCGCCGAGGCCAGGCGATTGGCGTGATTGGCGAGTCCGGCTCTGGCAAGTCGACCCTGGCGCGGGTCGTCGCGGGCCTGCTCGACCCGGCGCGCGGCAGCCTGAAGTTCGACGGCAAGCCGTTGTCCGGGAACCTGGCCGGGCGCAGCGACGATCAGTTCCGGCGTATCCAGATGGTGTTCCAGAACGCCGACACCGCACTCAACCCCATGCACAGCATCAGCACCATTCTCAGCCGTCCGCTGAAGATGTACTTCAACCTCAAGGGAGCTGCATTAAGCAGCCGCATCGACGAGTTGCTTGATCTGGTGCGCCTGCCCAGAGACCTGGCCGAACGCCGCCCGAACGAGTTGTCCGGCGGGCAGAAGCAGCGGGTCAACCTGGCGCGTGCACTGGCCGCCAAACCGGACCTGATCCTCTGCGATGAAGTCACCTCGGCGCTGGATACCGTGGTCGGTGCGGCGATCCTCGAACTGCTCGGCGACCTGCGTCGCGAATTGGGGGTTTCGTACCTGTTCATCAGCCACGACATTTCCACGGTGCGCGCCCTGTGCGACGACATTGTGGTGATGTACAGCGGTCACAAAGTCGAAGAAGGCGCCCGCGAGTCGTTCAGCCACACGCCTTTTCACCCGTACACCGACCTGCTGGTGCATTCGGTGCCCGAGCTGCGTCAGGGCTGGCTGGAAACCTGTGGCACCAGCACGTGCGGCACGTTGCCGCCGATCAGCGCGGTGAGCCACGGCACGCCGTTGTGCACCTTTCTCAACCGCTGCCCGCAACGGGTCGAAGGCCTGTGTAACCGCACCGCGCCGGGCCGTCGGGAAATTGCTGGCGGCAGCCAGGTGCTCTGCCATCTGGACAGCCATGAGCTGCGGCAAAACCAACAGGATCTGCAGGACATGACCGTGGGAGCTTACGCATGAAAGGGCGTTTCGTAAGGCTGGGCGAGCGCGACCGGGCCACTGTCAGCCTGGTGGTGGATGGCGCGCCGATTCAGGCATTGCAGGGCGACACCTTGATGGTCGCCCTGCTGACTCAGGGCGTAGCGCTGCGCCAGTCGGAATTCGATCCAGGCCGACGCGCCGGGTTCTGCCTGATGGGCGCATGCCAGGACTGCTGGGTCTGGACGCGTTCGGGCGAACGCCTGCGCGCCTGCTCCAGTGAGGCCCGTGACGGGCTGGACATTGTCACCACACAACCGGAGGCTATATGGCCACTGCACGGGTAGTCATCGTCGGCGCGGGGCCTGCGGGCACGCGCTGCGCCGAGACGTTGCTGGCGGCCGGGATCAAGCCGATCCTGATCGACGAAAACCGCCGCGACGGCGGGCAGATCTATCGCCGCCAGCCCGAAGGTTTCAAACGCGATTACCCGGCGCTGTACGGCACCGAAGCAGACAAGGCCCGCGCCCTGCACCAGAGCTTCGACCGCCTGCGCGAGCACATCGATTACCGCCCCGACACGCTGGTGTGGAACCTCAGCCAGGGCCAATTGTGCTGCGTGCATCAGGGCCAGCACTCGGTGCTCGACTACGACGCGCTGATCCTCTGCACCGGCGCCACCGACCGCTTGATGCCGATTCACGGCTGGCAACTGGCCGGGACCTACAGCCTGGGCGGCGCGCAGATTGCCCTCAAGGCGCAGTCGGTGTCCATCGGCCACCGGGTGGTGTTCATGGGCAGTGGTCCGTTGCTGTATCTGGTCGCCAGTCAATACGTGAAGGCCGGTGCCGAAGTCGCTGCCGTGCTGGACACCTCGCCGTTGAGCAAACGCGTCATGGCCATGCCCAAATTGCTGGCGCGCCCCGGTGTGCTGTTCGACGGTATGAAACTGCTCGCCAGGTTGCACAGCGCCAAAGTGCCGGTGCATCTGGGCGTCGAGCCGTTGCAAGTGCTCGGCGACCCACACACCGGCGCCAGCGGCGTGCGTTTCAAGGATGGCAAAGGCAACACGCAACAACTGGATTGTGACGCGGTTGCCCTGGGTTACCACCTACGCCCGGAAACCCAGCTGGCCGATCTGGCCGGTTGTCGCCTGGTCTTCGACGGCGTTTCCCGCCAATGGCTGCTGGACGTCGACGCCGCAGGCCGTACCTCAGTCAAAGGGGTGTATGCCGCAGGCGACGGGGCAAAAATTCGCGGTGCCGATGCCGCCGAACAGGCCGGGCGGCTGGTGGCGCAGGCGCTGCTTGAAGACCTTGGCCTACCGGTCAACAGCGCGCAAATGGTCGCGCAGCAACAGCAATTGGCAGTGATGGACCGCTTCCGGGTCGGGCTGGCGGAAGCCTTCCCATGGCCATCGGCACAGGCCAAGAGCCTGCCGGACGAAGCGATTGTCTGCCGCTGCGAAATGATCAGCGCCGGTGAACTGCGAGGCGTGGTCCGGGAAAAAGGCGCTTGTGAAGTCAACCGCGCCAAGGCGTTCAGCCGGGTCGGCATGGGTCGCTGCCAGGGGCGTTATTGCTCCCAGGCCGGGGCTGAAGTGATCGCCGCCGAGGCTGGAGTGGCGGTCGAACTGGTGGGCCGCCAGCGCGGTCAGGCACCGATCAAACCGTTGTCGATGCTCACTGATGAGGTGGTGTCATGAAGCAGCAAACATCCGATGTACTGATTATCGGCGGCGGTTTCATGGGCTCGGCCACGGCGTTTTTCCTGCGTCAGCGTGGCCAGTCGGTGACCCTGCTGGAACGCGACATGATCGGCCAGTACGCCAGTGGCGTTAACTTCGGCAACGTGCGACGCCAGGGTCGTTTTCTCGGCCAGCTGGAACTGGCCAACCGCTCCTTTGCCTTGTGGCGACGCCTGCCGGAGCTGATCGGCGAGGATCTGGAGTTTCTGCCCAGCGGCCATATGCGCGTGTGTTATCGCGAGGAGGAAATCGCCGAGCTGCACGCCTACGCCGCCGCCCCCGAGGCGCGGGAACTGGATTTGCGGATCTACAGCGGCAAGGAAATTCATCAGCGCTTCCCATTCCTCGGCCCGGTGGTCAAAGGCGGCTCCTACGCCCCCCACGACGGCCACGCCAACCCCCGCCTGGCCGCGCCCGCCTTCGCCCGCGCGGCGATCCGCCATGGCGCGCGCATTGAAGAACGCACTGAAGTCACCGAGGTAGAAAAGGTCGGCGATCATTTTGAAGTCACCACCGCCGACGGGCGGGTGTTCAGCGCCAATCAGTTATTGATCACCGCTGGTGCCTGGGGCCAGAAGCTGTCCGCGCAATTCGGCGAGCCGGTACCGCTGGACACGTTTGGCCCGCAAATGGCAGTCACCGAACCGGTGCCCTACGCCCTGCCAACCGTGATCGGTGTGTACACCAAAATCGCCGAAGAGGTGATCTACTTCCGGCAGATCCCACGCGGCAACATCATCATCGGCGGTGGCGTGCGCAGCAAACCGGACATGCTCAACAAACGCGCCGCGGTCCTGCCACACAGCACCATCAATCAGTTGCAGCAGATGCGCCGTTTACTGCCGGGGGCCGCCAACCTGAATATCATCCGGGTCTGGAGCGGCATCGAAGGCTACCTGCCGGACTCGCTGCCGATCATGGGCCGCAGCGGCACGGTCGACGGGCTGTTTTATGCCTTCGGCTTCTGCGGCCATGGCTTCCAGCTCGGCCCGGGGGTCGGCGATGTCATGGCCGAACTGCTCAGCACCGGCAGCACCAGCACCTCGATTGCGCCGTTCGACATCCGCCGCTTCGCCAGCGCCAGCACTCAACAGAGCAAAGCCTCATGAAGCCGCGTGTCCGGGAAATCTTCAGCCGACTGCTGGCCTTCGACACCGTTTCATCGGAGTCGAACATGGCGCTCATCGACTACGTGCGCGACCTGCTGGCCAGCAAAGGCATCGACGCGCTGATCGTCAAGGATCAAACCGGGCACAAGGCCAATCTATTCGCCAGCACCGGGCCGGCCGATCAGCCGGGCATTCTGCTTTCGGGCCACACGGACGTGGTGCCTGTGGCAGGCCAGGCCTGGACGATGCCCGCGTTTCAAGCAACGGAAAAAGACGGGCGAATCTACGGCCGTGGCAGCTGCGACATGAAGGGCTTTATCGCGCTGGCCATCGACAGCCTGCTCGATGCCGCCGACTGCAACCTGAGCCGCCCGCTGCAACTGGCTTTGTCTCACGATGAAGAGATCGGCTGCGTCGGCGTGCGCCGCTTGCTGGACGTGCTGCATCTGGCGCCGCAGCGGCCGTTTCTGTGCATCGTCGGCGAACCCACCAACATGCAGTTCGCCCTGGGCCACAAAGGCAAAAGCTCGTTCCGCACCTTCTGTCGGGGCCAGGAAGCGCATTCCTCGCTGGCCCCGCTGGCGGTCAACGCGATCCATCTGGCCAACGATTTCATCGCCTCGCTGCGTCACAGCCAGCAGCAATTGCAGGAGCATGGCGCTCGGGATGCCGAATACGACATCCCCTACAGCACCGTGCACGTTGGCCGCATCGACGGCGGCAAGGCGCTGAATATCGTGCCGAACCTGTGCACCCTGGACTTCGAACTGCGCAACCTGACCGGCGACGATCCGGCATTGTTTCTCGACCAGCTGCGCGAGCAGGCCCAGGCCATCGTCCGCGAGGCGCGCAAGGTCTCGGCCGTGGCTGACATCGAGATCCAGTCCCTTAATGAATACCCTGGCCTGGACACCCATCCCAGCGTCGAGGCGGTGCGTTTGCTGCAGGCCTTTGCGCCCGGCGGCACGCGCCAGCTGAAGGTTTCCTACGGCACCGAAGGCGGACTGTTCGCCGAGCGCCTGAACGTTCCGGTGGTGGTGTGCGGCCCCGGTTCCATTGAACAGGCGCACAAGCCGGATGAATTCATCGAAATCAGCCAGATGGTCGCCGGCCAGAAATTTCTGGCCGGGTTGCTCGGCTCGCTGGTGCACTGAGCAGCCCTTCTTACACCGCCAGACGCGCCAGCGCAGTCTGCCGTCCCTTGACGATTTTCGGCATCCGACGCTGTTGATCCGGCGCTTTCAGCATCATGGCCTGCGCCGGGCTCAATAGACTGAAGGCTGTCCCGGATCAGGATTAGACCATGCTCAAGAATCAGCTGAAAGACCCGCGTTTACTGGCAGAACTGGCTTATGTCGACGGCCAGTGGATCGCTGCCGACGACGGCGCCACCCTCGACGTTCTCGACCCTGCCAGCGGCAAATGCCTGGCGCGGGTGCCCGCCATGCAGGGCGGCGAAACCCGACGTGCCATCGAAGCCGCCGACCGTGCCTGGCCCGCCTGGCGCGCACGCCCGGCCGCCGAGCGCGCGTTGCTGCTGGAACAGTGGTATCAAGCCATGCTCGACAACGTCGACGACTTGGCGCTGATCATGACCTCCGAGCAGGGCAAACCCTTGAACGAAGCCAAGGGAGAGATTCGCTACGGCGCAAGCTTCGTCAAATGGTTCGCCGAAGAAGCCCGCCGCGTGCATGGCGAAACCATGCCGGCGCCAAGTGCCGATCGGCGCCTGCTGACCCTCAAGCAACCGG
The DNA here is from genome assembly GCF_900601905.1 of Pseudomonas viridiflava. Taxonomy (GTDB): domain Bacteria; phylum Pseudomonadota; class Gammaproteobacteria; order Pseudomonadales; family Pseudomonadaceae; genus Aquipseudomonas. The sequence continues at coordinate 95,964 of NZ_UWFA01000475.1, read as the reverse complement.
TGGGTGTCTGCGCAGCCATCACGCCCTGGAATTTTCCCAATGCGATGATCTCCCGCAAATGCGCACCGGCGCTGGCGGCGGGCTGCCCGATCATCGTCAAACCCTCGGACTTGACGCCGCTGTCGGCACTGGCGCTGGCGGTGCTGGCCGAGCGCGTGGGCATTCCGGCCGGGGTGTTCAACGTCATCACCGGCATGCCCGCCGGGATCGGCGAAGAGCTGACCGGCAACCCGACCGTGCGCAAGATTTCCTTCACGGGGTCCACGGCAGTGGGTCGTTTGTTGATGCGCCAGAGCGCCGAGCACATCAAACGTCTGAGCCTGGAGCTGGGCGGTAATGCGCCGTTTATCGTGTTCGACGATGCCGACCTTGAGCAGGCGGTGGCCGGGATCATGCTCAGTAAATTCCGCAACGCCGGGCAGACCTGCGTGTGCGCCAACCGGATTCTGGTCCAGGACGGCATCTACGAGCGCTTCGCTCAACGGCTGGTGGAGGAAGTCGGCAAGCTCAAGGTCGGCAATGGCCTGGGCAGTGGCGTGACCATCGGCCCGCTGATCAATACGGCGGCGGTGAACAAAGTGGCCCGGCATATCGACGATGCCCTGAGTCAGGGTGCCAGCCTGCTGTGCGGCAGCCTGCCGAGTGGCAACGACCAGTTTGTCGAGCCGACAGTGTTGGGCGACACCCACGCCGGAATGTTGCTGGCCAACGAAGAAACCTTCGGCCCGGTCGCACCGCTGATGCGCTTTACCGATGAAGCTGAAGCGCTGGCGCTGGCCAACGCCACGCCGTATGGGCTGGGGGCTTATTACTTCACCCAGGACCTGCGCCGCTCATGGCGTTTCGGCGAAGCCCTGGAGTTCGGCATGGTAGGCCTCAACACCGGGATCATCTCCATGGAAGTCGCGCCATTTGGCGGGGTCAAACAATCCGGCCTGGGGCGCGAGGGCTCCAGCTACGGGCTGGATGAGTATCTGGAGGTCAAGGCGTTTCATATTGGCGGGCTTTGATAGCCCGCTGTTCGCAGCCTTCGGCAGCGCCTACAGGTTCTGTGTTTTCAGGCACAGCCCGGCTCTGTAGGAGCCAACGTGTTGGCGAGGCAGTGTGCCAGGCGCGTGATGCATCGCCCGACCTGACGTCTCGCGAACAAGTTCGCTCCTACAGGGTTCGAGTTTTTCCACATGCACCTGTACGAGTTGTCGGAGGTTAAGACGGCAACGAATGCGATTTGCCTGACACTCCGCAGCCCAACTGTGGGAGCGAATTCATTCGCGAAGGGGCCGGTACAGCCGATAGAGATTCATCGTTTGTCCCACCGCTTTCGCGAATGAATTCGCTCCCACAGGTTTGCCGCAGACACGACCATCGCGCCCGTCATATGGCGACTCCCGAATCTAATACCCCTGCCCCCGATCCACCTGGCCCAGCATTTTTTCACCGCGCTGATGGCGGCGGATGTTTTCCAGCAGGCCGGGGAAGGCGCTGTCGGGTTGGGTCATGGCGGCGATGTGCGGGGTCAGCAGGATCTGCCGGTGGTGCCAGAACGGGTGCGTCGGGTCAGCCGGTTCGTGCTGCAACACGTCGAGTACCGCCGCGCTGAGCTGACCGCTGTCGAGTGCCTGCAGCAGATCCTCCTCGACCAGATGCCGACCCCGTCCCATGTTCACCAGGGCCGCGCCACGGGGCAGTTGCGCGAACAGCTCGCGATCGAGAATCCCCGTGGTCTGCTCAGTCAGAGGCAATACACAGATCAGGATGTCGCACTGGCTCAAAAACCTCGGCAACTGCTCAACGCCCGCGTGACACTCAACCCCCTCGATCCGGTGTTCGCTGCGCGCCCAGCCAGACAGCTCGAAACCGAAAGGCTGCAAACTGCCGAGAATCTGCTGCGCCTGCAATCCCAGCCCCATCACCCCGACTCGACGCTTGCTGGCCGGTACCAGCGGATGCGCTTGCCAGCGACTTTCAAGCTGCTGCTGACGATAGCGCAGCATGTCCCGATGCAAACCCAGTACCGCAAAACACGCGTACTCGCACATGCCTTTGCCTATCCCGGGGTCCAGCAGACGCACCACCGGCAGCGCTTGCGGCAAGCGGCCCAGGTCCAGTTGGTCGACGCCCGCCGACAGCGCAAACACCACCTCGACATTGGGCAGCACGCTGTGCAGATCATCCGGCGCCGTCCAGGCGGCCAGGTATTGGATGTCCCTGGGGTCGCCGATATCCGGCCAGGCCCGCCACTCGATATCCGGGGCATGCTCGGCAAACAGTGCTTTCCACTGTTCCCCCCGCACGGGATCAGCTTTATAGAGCAGCGCCATGGCGTTTTCCTGTCGATGAAGGTGGCCTTCATGATGCCTGAGTCACCCGGCAGCATTTGTCTGAAAGCGCCATGGCAACGGTGTTGCGTGCTGTTTGGGGCAGTTGGCGCGACAGATTCCATGGTGGCAAAGCGGCGTGAAGGATTCTGCCGTTTGCGCGGGGAAAAACAGTCGATCCGAACGTCAGAACGGGCAAGTTCGGCGTAGATCATTTTGCTGAAGGCTTAACCTGAACAGCATCGCAGCCACCTGCCGGTTGCCAGGCCTACCAAGGGGAACGCCATGAACAGCAAAGTCGACGAAACACCTCATCTCCTGCGTCAGCGCGATCAGTTTGTGCCCCGTGGCATCGTCACTGCGCATCCGCTGGTCATCGATCACGCCCAGGGCTCCGAGTTGTGGGACGTGGACGGCAAGCGTTACCTGGATTTCGTCGGCGGCATCGGCGTGCTGAATATCGGTCACAACCACCCCAAGGTCGTCGCCGCCGTTCAGGCGCAACTGACGAAAATCTCTCACGCCTGTTTCCAGGTGGTCAGCTACAAACCCTATGTCGATCTGGCGAAAAAGCTCTGCGAGCTGGTCGGCGGAACCGAGCCGCACAAGGCGGTGTTTTTCACCTCTGGCGCCGAAGCGGTAGAAAACGCGGTGAAGATCGCTCGCGCCCACACCAACCGTTCGGCGGTCATCGCCTTTCGCGGTGGCTTCCACGGCCGCACGTTGATGGGCACCACGTTGACCGGCATGAGCCAGCCTTATAAACAGAACTTCGGGCCATTTGCGCCGGAAGTGTTCCACACCCCCTACCCCAACGCTTACCGCGGGGTCAGCAGCGAGATGGCCCTGGCCGCGCTGGACGAATTGCTGGCCACCCAGGTCGCGCCAGAGCGTGTGGCGGCCATTCTGATCGAGCCGGTTCAAGGTGACGGTGGCTTCCTGCAAGCGCCGCCGGCGTTTCTCCAGGCCCTGCGGGCGCTGACTGAAAAACACGGGATTGTGCTGATCCTCGATGAAATCCAGACCGGCTTCGGGCGTACCGGCAAATGGTTCGGCTTTGAGCATGCGGGCATCAAACCTGATCTGGTGACCGTCGCCAAAAGCCTCGCCGGTGGCTTGCCCCTGTCAGGCGTGGTGGGTCGCGCCGAGATTATGGACGCGCCGTTGCCCGGTGGTCTGGGCGGCACGTATGGCGGCAATGCGTTGGCCTGCGCGGCAGCATTGGCGGTGATTCAAAGCTTCGAAGAAGAAAAACTGCTGGAGCGCAGCCAATTGCTGGGGCAGCGCCTGCACACCGGGCTGCTGGAACTTAAAGCGCGCTACCGGCAAATCGGCGACGTACGCGGCATCGGCTTCATGCTCGCCATGGAGATGATCAAGGATGACCCGGCGCGCACCCCGGATGCCGATCTCAATCAGCGCCTGATCGATGCGGCCCGCGCCGGTGGTCTGCTGGTGATCAAGTGTGGGGTGTATCGCAATGTGCTGCGTTTCCTCGCGCCGCTGGTGACCAGCGAAGCGCAGATCGATGAAGCCCTGAGCATTCTCGACAGCGCGCTGGCACGAGTATTGAACCACAGCGCCTGAACCAGCCTGCGTCCGCCGTCTTCGCCAGCAACGGCCAGGCGGTGGACGTTTTCAGTGCATGTCGTGGAACTGGATGCATCATTGGAGGCTTTACCTGCCATGGACCTGACCGATTACTGTGTACTGCTGATCGATTGCGACGCTGTCCTGGTGGACCGCGATTCAGGGGTGTGGGCCGCGCTGCAACCGTTGCTGGAAACCCTGCACGATGTACCCGAAAAAGAGCAGGTGCTGAGCCTGTTCTACGCCGAAGTGCGGGCGCTTTACCCGCGTTTCGATGAGCTGGGTTTCAGCGGCCTGATGTGCTTTGCCCACCGCCAGCTGGCCGAGCGCCTGGGCGGCAGGGCCAATTGGGAGGAAGGCATGAGCTTCGCCCGCGCCTCATCCACCTGGACCTTATTCGAGGACGCGCCGGGAGCAATGCTGTATTTGCGCAAGTTCTACACGTTGCTGGTGTATGTCGACCGCGACGCCGAAGACCGCGCCCTGCTGTGCGAGCGGCTCGGGCTGGTACCGGAGAATCTGCTGTCGCAGGCCAATCATCCGCTGGACGATAGCCGCTGGCTCGACGAGCTGGATCTGTCGGCCAAGGACACGCTACTGCTGTCCCGCCCCCCGGTCAGCAAAGGTGGGTTTGGCGGGTTGTGCCTGATCCGTCGAGACCGGGTCGAGCATGGGCAGGCGTGCATGGCCGAGATCTGCATCAACAGCATGGCGGACCTGGTGGCGCAACATCAGCTGTCTTTACGGCGCTGATTTTGCTAGAAAGAGTTCGAATGTTGGCTCGCAATCAAGAGGTTCTGAATGGAAGGCGTGGTCAAACTGGACCGAATTGACATCAATATCCTGGTTGAGCTGCAAAAAGACGGGCGCATGACCAACGTCAGCCTCGCCGATGCAGTCGGCCTCTCCGCCAGCCCTTGCCTGCAGCGGGTCAAACGCCTTGAGGCAGCGGGCTACATCTCCAGCTACAAGGCGCATCTGAACCTGACCAAAATCACTGACTCGGTAACGGTGTTTACCGAAGTGTCCCTGAGCGACCACAAGCGCGAAGACTTTGCCAAGTTCGAAGCCAATATCCGGCTGGTGGATGAAGTGCTGGAATGCCATCTGATCAGCGGCGGCTACGATTATCTGGTGCGTTTCATGACCCGCAGCATCCAGCATTACCAGGAAGTGATCGAAGAGCTGCTGGACAAGAATATCGGCATATCCAAGTACTTCAGCTACATCGTGATCAAGTCCCCGGTGATGAAAGACGGCGTGCCGTTGAGGAAATTGTTGAGGAGTTGAAGTGCAGCAGACGCACCCTCGCACCTGTTAGGAGTTGTCGGAGGTTACGACGGCGACGAATGCGATTGGTCTGACACCCTGCAGTCCAACTGTGGGAGCGAATTCATTCGCGAAGGAGCCAGAACACTCAACAGATAGTCAGCGCCTGTGAATCAGTCTTCGCGAATGAGTTCGCTCCCACAGAATGGCCTGACGCACCGCTGTTCGCAGCCTTCGGCAGCTTCTACAGGGTTCGCGTTTATTCAGACACATCGCGCGCGCCTAACGGATCGCGATATCAATCCACCCGTTGAACCTTGACCCCCAACGACTGCAACGCATCCCAATAACCCGGGTAGGTCTTGCCGACGCAGTCCGGGTCCTGGATTTTGATGCCGGCGATTTTCAGACCGGCCAACGCAAAGCACATGGCGATGCGGTGGTCGGCGTGGGTGTCGATCAATGCGTCTACGGAGCGGCCAGCCAGTTGCGGGTCGGCATTGACGATCAGGTCATCGCCCTCTTCCACCGCCAGGCCCGGCGCGATGGCGCACAGACCGTGGGACAGCGCGGAAATGCGGTCGCACTCCTTGACGCGCAAATTGGCGATGCCGACAAAACGCACCGGCTGGTTGTTGAAGGCAGCGAGCACGGCCAGGGTCGGGATCGCATCCTGCATCTGCGAACCGTCGATCACCGCTGGCATGTTCGGGAAGCTGTCGATCAATTGGCTGGCGAGAGCGTCTGGCTGGGTGAAATCCTCAGTTGCCACACCCAGATCGATCTGGCCTGCGGTCAGCGCCTGGGCGGCCCACAGGTAGGTCGCGGCCGAGGCGTCCGGCTCGATGTGGAAATCAGTGGCGCGATAGCCCGTGGCGGAGACTTTCCAGGCGGTGTCACTCAAGGCCTCGACCTCAGCGCCAAAGGCCTGCATCGCGGCCAGGGTCAGGTCGACGTATCCGCGTGCGCCGATGTCGCTGCCGGTCAGGGCCACTTCCAGCGGACCTTTGCCGCAGGCTCCGGCCATCAGCAATGCCGATACATACTGGCTGGACAGGTTGCCGTCGATCTCGATACGCCCGGCAGCCAGGCCGCCCTGGCCCTTGATCGCCACCGGCGGGCAGCCCGTCGGCGCGCTGGCTTCAACGCCCATGCGCTGCAAGGCATCGACCAGCGGGCCAATCGGCCGCTTGCGCATGTACTCGTCGCCATCGACGACAAAGTCGCCCTGGAAGTTAGCCAGTGCTGCCGTCAGAAAACGCGTCGCCGTACCCGCATTGCCGAGGAACAAAGGCTGCGACGGGACTTGCCATTGGCCGCTGCTGGTCACAACGAAGGTGCTGTCATCCGGCTCGTCAACCTGCACGCCCATCAGACGCAAGGCTTCGGACATCACCCGCGTGTCGTCACTCTTGAGCGCGCCGCTCAGACGGCTGGTGCCTTTGGCGAGGCCAGCCAGCAACAACGCGCGGTTGGTAATGGATTTCGAGCCTGGGGGGCTGACGCGCCCCACCAATGGATGGTCGACAGGGGTTACCGTGAGTGTGGATTGAGGTCGCATGATGTCCGTGATCGCCGCCGGAAAAATCCCGATCCTACCAGCAATCCGCCGGTTATTCGTAAATCGACACCTGATTGCGACCGTTTTTCTTCGCGGTATAAAGCGCCTGGTCAGCCCACTCGATCAACGTCCTGGCGTCGTGAGCCGACTTGGTGAGGTCCGCCACCCCGAGGCTGACGGTACAGCGGATCGTCTGCCCCTCATGCGCCACCTGCAACGCCTCGATCGCTTCACGCAGCCGCTCGCAAAAAACTCGAGCGCCAACCTTGTCCGTGTCGGGGAGCACCACCGCGAACTCGTCGCCGCCATAACGCCCGACCACATCGACATCCCGCGCATGGCGGCGAATCACGTCAGCGACCGCCTGGATCATCACGTCGCCAGCCTGATGACCGTGCTCGTCATTGACCCGTTTGAAATGGTCGATATCGATCATCACCAGCGAAGCCATGGAGCCATAACGACCATGACGCGACACTTCGCGCTTGAGCATCGCCTTCCAGTGGCCGTGGTTGAAGATGCCCGTCAGGCTGTCCGTGCTGGACAACCTGTTCAGCTCTGCATTGGCCGCCTGCAACTGGTGCCGGTTGGTGGCCACGTCCGTGACGTCATAGATCACCAGGCAGATATGGGTGATTTCGCCATTGGTCGAGCGCAGCGGGAACATCGTGGTGTTCTGGTACATGAAATCTTCCCGGCCGGTAATCGGCTGGTAGTTCTTGAACCGGACCAGATAAGGGCGCTGCTCCCAGATGGTGAACGCAGGCGTGCCCAGGGTGATGACGTTGTCGACTTTTTTGCTGAACCACTTCTGGTTGAGTTCCGGGAACAGGGTAAAGATCGATCGGTTGGACGCCTCATAAGGCACTACCCCGGAGCGATTCTCCATAAAGGTGTTCCAGACCTGCACACGGTACTCACGGTCGAGCACGACGATGCCCACATCGATGTTCTGGGTGACGGCCAGCAACCAATGCAGTTCTTTGATATCGATTTGATTGCTCATGGGTCAGCTCATCAGGTAAGCGAGTTTTTTGGTCAGGCGCTCGACCGAATCTTCGGTGAACAACATCAGCAAGTCGAAATTGATGCTATGCCCCTCCAGGCTGTAGCTGATTTCCACCGCCAGGGTTTTCTGCCAGCGGGTCTGATTGATGCGGATCAGGTCATCAATCCCGCTTTGCGAACCCAGCACCTGCGGATGGCCCTGGGAGAACTCGATGTCGATCTGCTCGGCGATCCCGCTCAGGCACGCGCCGATCAGGATGGTGGACAGGTCCAGGAGCATTTCCTGATCCGAATAATCCTCGGAATCGCGGTGCATCAGCTGAGCCATGTCGGCAATGTCCGAGTCATGGAAAATCAGCAGCGCTTCGCCCGCGATGCCGCCGCCGATATAGCCCTGGCAGACCGCCGTCAGGCGTTCGCTGCTGTGCGCATCGGCCAGCGCCATGTGCAACTCGCCGACTTCGAACATATTGACGGTGGGCACCGGCAGTTGCACGAACACCCCGAGCACCTTGGCCAGCAGCGCCGCCGCTCGGCCCATGGCCACGTTGATGGTTTCGCGGAACGCATCCTGAAAACTGATCACGGCACCGGTGATCGCTGGCGCCACCACGGCGGGCACCGACACCGGCTCACCCAGCAGGCCCAGTTGGGTCAGGGTGCTTTTTAGCTGTTCCGGGTCAGCGGGCTTTTTCAGAAACGCCAACGCGCCCAGCTCCATGACCCGGCGCACGGCTTCGTCCTGAACGTCGCCGGACACCACAATGATCTTTGCGTCGAGGTTTTCCGCACGAATCGCCGCCAGCGTCTGATAGCCGTCCATGACCGGCATGGTCAGGTCCAGCAGCATCACTTCACCCAGCCCGCGACGAACGGCATCCAGCCCTTCCAGTCCATTGGTCGCCATGGTGACCGACACCCCCCATTCAGGAGGCAAGGCCCGTAACAGCTGCTTGCGCGCCATGTTCGAGTCATCGCAGATCAGCAAGGGAATCATGGGCATTGCATTCTTTCTCACTGCAAAAAGTTCGGGTCGAGTATCAGGGTCTTTTGCTGCATTAGCGAGTGTTTGCATCAACCGCAGGCATTCAACCGAGTGGGATTTACCCCCCTATGCACCTGCTGCAGCCAATGCAATACCTGTGCTCAGCGCTCGCAAAACCTGCTGTTATCCCTACAGACCATAGTCCAATCCGGCGACCAGTCGTAAAATCGCCCGCACACGAGCAGGCGGCGGGTCTTTCATGCTGCTGCGCCCCTTCGAGGATCAGATCTGCCCGGCGCGGCTATCGGGCAGCGTACATGGAGCGTCATGCCTTAACTATGAACCGACCCGCTACGTTACCTGAGGCGCGCAGTGATTGCGCGCCCGACGCCACGCCGTCGTCGTTGCTGCAACGCCTGGGCGCGGTGCTGATCACCGGCACGGTATTCATCATTGATACCGTGACGTCGCTGGATATCGCGGTGGCGGTGCTCTATGTGTCAGTGATTCTGCTGTCGGTGAATTTTTTCAGCCGCACCGGGCTGATCATTGTGTCGGTGAGCTGTTTTACCCTGACCCTGCTTTCATTCCTGCTTTCCCACGGCGAAGACGCAGAGTTGCCTGCCATCGCCCGGGCGCTGGTGAGCATGGCGGCGATTGGCATCACCACGTTGCTGGCGCTGAACAACAAGGCCGCTAACGACCGCCTGCAGGAGCAGATACGCTTGCTGGCCAAGGCGCACGATGCGTTGCGGCGCAGTGAGGCGTTCCTGAGTGACGCGCAGCGCCTGAGCCGCACCGGCAGCATCGGATTTCGCCTGCCGGACATGCAGATGCACTGGTCCGAGCAAACCCGGCGCATTTATGAAGTGCAGGCCAGCCAGCCGCCTTCGATGGACAGCATCCTGCAACGCGTTCATCCGGATGATCTGCCTTGCGTACTCGACAGCGTGGCCAAGGCCAGGCAACTGGTGCCGGACCTCAGCGTCGAGCACCGCTTGCTGATGCCCGATGGTCGGGTCAAACACCTGCACATGCTCGCCCACCTGACCCGCGATCAGCAGGGCCAGTGCGAATACGTCGGCGCGTTGATGGACGTCACTGCCGCCAAGCAGGCCGAAGAGGCCCTGCACCGCTCGCAGACCGAGCTGGCCCACGTCACCCGCGTCACGACCCTGGGCGAACTGGCGGCCTCCATCGCTCATGAAGTCAATCAACCCCTGGCCGCAGTGACCACCAACGCCGAAGCGTCTCTGCGCTGGCTCAACCGCAAGGTTCCGGACATCGGCGAGGCGGGTCAGGCGCTGGAGCGCATCCTCAGCGAAACCTTCCGCGCCAGCGAGGTCATCCGGCGCATCCGGGCCTTGTCGCGTAAATCCGATCCACAGCGCATCCCGGTGGACTTGCAGGAAGTCATCGAGGACTCGCTCGGTTTGGTGGCACGGGAAATCCAGCGCAGCCGTGTCGAGCTGGTGCTGGACATCGCCTCGGACGTCCCTCAGGTCATGGGTGATCGCATCCAGCTGCAGCAAGTGCTGATCAATCTCTTGATCAACGGCATTCAGGCCATGACCAGCCATTCGGGCGGCGCACGACACATGAGCCTGCACCTGCGGCAGGAATCCAGCGGCGAAGTGGTGCTGGAGGTCAGAGACAGCGGGCCCGGCATCCGTCAGGGCGACATGGGCCAGCTGTTCAATGCGTTTTTCACCACCAAACCGGAAGGGATGGGCATGGGCCTGTCGATTTGCCGCTCGATCATCGAAGCCCATGGCGGACGGATCTGGGCGCAGCAGCCTTCTATGCAAGGCCAACCCACAGCAGGCGCCAGCCTGCTGTTTTCCCTGCCCACCCTTGCCGAGGCTGCACGATGAATGACGACCACCCGCTGAACAGAACTGCGCTCAACGTCAGCACCGAGCCAATGGTGTTCATCGTCGACGACGACGCGGCCCTGCGCGATGCATTGAGCAGCCTGCTGCGTTCAGTAGGGTTGCGGGTCGAGACCTTTGCGTCAGTGGCGGACTTCGTGCAGTTCCAGCGCCCGGACGCCGCCAGCTGCCTGGTGCTCGACGTCCGCCTGCAAGGCACCAGCGGCCTGGATTTCCAGAACGAACTGGCGCGCTCCAACGTCAACCTGCCGATTGTGTTCATGACCGGCCACGGCGACATCGCCATGACGGTGCGCGCCATGAAAGCCGGTGCCGTGGACTTTCTTGCCAAACCTTTCCGCGAGCAGGACCTGCTGGACGCCGTCACCACGGCACTGGAAAAAGACCGAAGCGGGCGTCAGGCGCACAAGCATTTCAACGAGATCCGCAGCCGCTTCGAAACCCTGACCCCACGGGAAAAGCAAATCATGGCCCTGGCGGCATCAGGCTTGATGAACAAGCAGATCGCCGGGGAAATCGGCCTGAGTGAAATCACCGTCAAGATCCACCGAGGCCACGCCATGAAGAAAATGCACGCCCGCTCCTTCGCCGAGCTGGTGCGCATGGCTGAGGCGCTGGAGTTGTCGGGGTCTGCGAGAGATCTGTAAGAGATCTGACCTGTGGGACCGGCTCGATGCACTGGCCTCTTCAGAAACTCAAACCACCCCTAACGTGGACTCGATGCAATCGATCAACAACCTTGCATTGAACGGCTTGCTGAGGAAGCCCACTGCGCTGCCGGTCATGGCGCGCTGGCGTATCGAGTCTTCGGGAAAGGCGGTGATGAAGATGGTGGGGATGCGAAAGCCCCGGTGACTCAGGTGCTCGTGCAGCTCAACGCCGCTCATGCCAGGCATTTGCACGTCGGTAATCAGGCACCGCGCCTTGGCCAGGCAGGTGGAGCCCAGGAACTCCTCCGCCGACGCAAACAGGCACACCGCAAAGCCCACCGAGCGCACCAGACTGTCGAGTCCCGTGCGCACCGCCATATCATCATCGACGACCGCTATCACCGGGGATTTGCTCAAGCTGTTCTACCTTCCACATCGGTGAATGAATGCTGTGCCACGCACAACTGCTGTGCACATTAACCAACTGCAGGCGCGACGAAAATCATACCGATGTATAGACCCCGACCAACGGCGAGAGCCTCAGGCCAACAGGCCTGGATCAATGATCGGCTGTTATTGAATACAGTTGGAGACCGCAAAAATTGCATGAGGTGTATTAAGGTTTGCCGTGTATACTTCGCACTAGCGGCAAAACGCCATCCCTCACCCTGAGTTGCCATTCGGGAACTTTCTGAAAAGTTAACTTGCACAAACCCCACTCCTGAACCAGACTCCCCCTGCACCGTGACAATATACAGGCGTCATTCAAGTGACTTCCGGTTAGAACCTGCAGAACAGCAACCGCCCTTCCGGCGATGCATGACAACAGAAATCAAAAAGATTCAATCCATCCGACGTATAACACTTAGTATTTTGAAAACCTCATATAAATCAATATCTAAAACTTGAAACCATTCGATATGCCTCCCCGCTCAAAACCCCGCAAAACCTACTACAGACCGACACTTAAAATTAAAGTTTCAAACTTCCTTCGATTTGAAAAATTCTGAATATTAAACTTTGCACTCATCGCGAATGCTGCTAATAATCGACGCCGATCCGGAAGCAAGGCAATGCGCCATATCACACGAAGTGAATAATCAAGTTTCCACTCTGATTTAAATCCGGCCCATCAAACTCAGCACGCTAGATTGCTCAAGTCATTTGCGCCTTGAGTGAATTACTGTGCGGCGCATAAATTGCGCGAGGAGGGCATCATCGCTCGCAGTCAACCAAGAGTTAAAGTTCTGTCCATTTTCGGCACGCGTCCGGAGGCTATAAAAATGGCCCCGCTCGTCAAAGCCCTGGCGGCAGAATCAGGTGTTCATTCGATGATTTGTGTCACTGGCCAGCATCAAAGCATGCTCAAGCAAGTGCTGGATCTGTTTGAGCTCAAGCCTGACTTCACACTTGACGTCATGAGACCTCAGCAGAACCTCAACACCCTGACCGCGGCGTTGTATGACGCTATCGATCCGGTGTTGGAGATGACTCAGCCTGATCGCGTTCTGGTGCACGGCGATACCACCTCGGCGATGGTTGCCGCGATGGCGGCGTTCCATCGCCGGATCCCGGTCGGCCACGTAGAAGCGGGCCTGCGCACCGGCGACATTCGCTCGCCGTGGCCGGAAGAAATGAACCGCCGCTGCATCGATCTGGGCGCCGACCTGCTGTTTGCGCCGACCTTCGAGTCGCGCACCAACCTGCTGGGCGAACGCCTGCAAGGGCGCTCATTCGTGACCGGCAATACCGTGATCGACGCCCTGCAATTGACCGCCAAACGCATCGAACAGGACAGCGAGCTACGCGCCCGTCTGGACAGCCAGTTCTCGTTCATCAAGCCAGACCGCAAGGTGCTGCTGGTGACCGGCCACCGACGTGAAAACTTCGGCGACGGCTTCCTGGATATCTGCAAGGCCCTGCGCCAACTGGCCAGCCGCAGCGATATCCAGATTGTCTACCCGGTGCACCTGAACCCCAACGTTCAAGGTCCGGTCAACGAGCACCTGGCGGGCCTGGATAACGTGCACCTGATCGACCCGCTGGACTACCTGGCGTTTGTGCGCCTGATGCAGCGCGCCTACGTGATCCTCACCGACTCCGGTGGCGTCCAGGAAGAAGCGCCTTCGCTGGGCAAGCCCGTGCTGGTGATGCGCGAGGTCACTGAACGTCCGGAGGCCGTCAAGGCGGGCACTGTGAGACTGGTGGGGACCTCCCCCGAGTCCATCGTCAGCGGTGTTGCTGCGCTGTACGACGACGAATTGCTCTGGCGCCGCGCCTCGCAGGCAGCCAATCCCTATGGCGACGGCCTGGCCAGCTCGCGGATTGTCGATGTCCTGCTCGGCCGTCCGATGCATGAGTTCGTGGTGGGCAAGCCGCCATTGGCGCTCGATCACCCAATGCTGATTCCGCACCAGGGGCAAGCCCGGCCGGTTTCATCCTTCCAGTAGATAAACGCCAGCCCCTAAACCATAGCCCCTCCAACAGCCCGAGATTTGCCTGAATGAAGTTTTCCGTTGCCTCCCAATCGGGCGCGCTCAGCGCCCTTGCCTGTGGCGTGAGCCTGCTCGCGCTTATGCCGACTTTCGCCTTGGCTGCGGACAGCCCGCTCACTCAGGCAATCAACCGGCTCAACACCGACACCCGTCAGGAACGCCAGATTCGTCTGAGTGATCTGGGTATCGATGCACCGATCATTCTCGGCTCCACTGACGCCAGGCGGGAGCTGTATCTGCCGGTACCTGCGGGCGTTGCGCTGAGCGATGCAACGCTGCAGTTCGATGCCAGCTATCTCAATGGCGAAGGCGGCCGCAACACCATGTTGCTGTCGCTGGACGGCTACCCGGTCCGCGCCGAAGGCCTGAACGAAGCGCAAGGCAATGCCAGCGTGACTCTGGGCGTCGACAAGGCCGCACGGGAAACCGGCTCGGTGCGCCTGGGCGTTGCCTGGTCGTCGATTGTCGACCGCGTGCTCTGTGAAGACGAGCGCGTGATCGGCAACGTCCTGCGTATCGACCCCACCACCCGCCTGACCTACAGCTATGACGCCAGCCAGTTGCAGGACGTCGGCGCCGCCTGGAATGCCCTGCCCGGCAAACCGGGAATCATGGTCGCGCCCGGCAGCCTGTCGGCGGCCAGCTACGATTCAGCATGGCGCATGGGCGTGGCTCTGGAGCGGATCGGCAAACACGCCCGCATCCTGCCCTTCCCTGCGCTGCAGGACAGTGTCGACGTGAGCGGCCTGCGGGTGCCCGCCGAGCTGCTGAACATTCCGGCCTTCGCCAGCCTCAATGGCAAAGGCACGCAGACCATCACCGATCCGGCACAGATCGGCGCATTGCTGGTGCTGGGTCAGACCGCCAATGTGCAGGCGGATCTGGTGATCAACGATCCGCAACTGCTCAAGGCCATCAATGATTCGCTCGATGCCCTGCACGCCCAGATTCAAGGCCTGGACGCAAGCGCAGCCAGCGCCCTGAACCAGTGGCGTGAACGGCACATCAACGTGGGCCTCAAGGCAGGCACCGACAACGTACGCCTGGCCCTGCTCGGCGCGCGTCCGATGCTGATGATCGCTCCCGAGGCCACCGGCAAAGCGCTGACCCTGTTCAGTTCGGCCTGGAACAAACTGGCCCTTACCCGGCAATTGACCATCAGCGAGGCCCATACCCCGCTGGAAGCCGATGGCCGTGTGGCACTCTCGCGACTGGGCGGCAAAACCGGCACCCTCGACGTGCTGGCCAAGTCCGACTGGAGCACCTCGTTCCCGCTGGGCAGCGTGGCCTACGACGGTCGCGTGCCAGTCAAGGCAATCATCGATGTGGCGGCCGCACCCGGGGCCTCAGGCACCGCGCCAGTGGCCTCGCTGTTTCTCAACGATTACCTGATCGGCGCGCAACAGCTGGTCACCAATGGCGAAAAACAGCGCATCGAAGCGCGCATTCCAGGCTATGCACTGGGTTCGACAAACGTCCTGCGGGTCTCCTTCCAGCGCCAGCCGGTCAGCGACCGTTGCCTGGAAACACCGCAAGCGTTCCCGGTTGCAGTGTTGCCGACCAGCCATATCGTGCTGGACAAAGCCACCCTCAATGACGACTTCTCCGGCATGGCTGCACGCTTCGCTGGCGAGACTCAAGTGCTGGTGCCGCAAACCTGGCTCGACCAACCGGCCAGCAGCCTGCCGCAAGTGATTGCCGTGGCCGACGCCAGCGGTGTCTCGCCACTGCGCGCGCAACTGACCGTCGCCGCTGACCCGACAGCCTCGGTCAGCCCGGACAAATCCTTCCTCGCGTTCCAATTGCCGATCAAGGACAGCAAGGCCTCGGTGGACGTCGACGACCAGGGTCGCCTGCGCATCAATCACAAGGATCAGGTGCTGCTGGACCTGCAACCGCTGAACAACCTGGCTTCGCTGCAAGTGGTCGAGGCTGGCGGTCAGCATGGTCTGGTCTACCACGCGCTGGGCAACCAGGCGCCAGTGTTTGCCAAGCCGATCCTGCTGACCCGGGGTGACGTGAGCATTCTCGGTGCCCAGGGCGCGCTGACCACACTGGACAGCAAAGACCCGAGCGGCAGCCAGATGATCGAAAGCGAAGAGCCCAAAGGCCTTGATGCATGGCGCCAACCGTCGATGTTGTGGTTGATTCCTGGCGCTGTCGTGCTGTTCCTCTTGCTGTTGCTGGCTGGCCGTAGCGCCCGTCGCAATCGCCAGTAACGGGACCCTCCGATGACGTCGCTCTATTGGCCGTACTGGCTGGCCCACTACTACAGCATCCTGGAAGTCGCGACGATTGTGGTCGCGGTGCTGATCCTGATTTCGAGCCTGGATGATCTGTTCATCGACCTCTGGTACTGGTCGCGCCGCGTGTTTCGCAAGTTCACGGCGGGGCGCAAGTATCGGCCGCTGACCGTCGAACAGCTGGTGGCGCGTGATGAACAGCCGCTGGCAATCATGGTGCCCGCCTGGCTTGAGTACGACGTCATCGCACCGATGATCGAGAACATGGTGTCGACCCTGGATTACCAGAACTACGTGGTCTTCGTAGGTACCTACATCAACGATCAGCGCACCATCGATGAGGTGGAGCGCATGCGCCGGCGTTACAAGCAATTGCACCGGGTGGAAGTCCCGCACGCCGGGCCGACCTGCAAGGCGGACTGCTTGAACTGGGTCATCCAAGCGATTTTCCTGCATGAAAAAACCCACGACATGACCTTCGCCGGGGTCGTGCTGCATGACAGCGAAGACGTGCTGCACCCGCTGGAACTGCGCCTGTTCAATTACCTGTTGCCACGCAAGGACATGATCCAGCTGCCGGTGGTCTCCCTTGAGCGCAACTGGTACGAATGGGTCGCCGGGACCTACATGGACGAATTCGCCGAATGGCACGGCAAGGATCTGGTGGTGCGTGAAAGCATGACCGATACCGTGCCGTCGGCGGGCGTCGGCACCTGTTTCTCGCACCGGGCGCTGCGCGTGCTGGCCGACGAAACCCAGAACCAGCCGTTCAATACCGACAGCCTCACCGAGGACTACGACGTCGGTAACCGCCTGGCGAAAGTCGGCATGAACGCGATTTTCGTGCGTTTCCCGGTGCAGTATCGGGTGCTGCGCAAGTCGTGGTTTCGCAAGCCATACGAGTCGACCCTGAACATGCCGCTGTGCGTGCGCGAGTTCTTCCCGGACACCTTTCGCACGGCGTTTCGCCAGAAAGCCCGCTGGACCCTCGGCATCGGCTTGCAAGGCTGGGAACAGATGGGCTGGAGCGGTTCGCTGGCCAACCGTTACCTGCTGTTTCGCGACCGCAAGGGCGTAGTGACGGCGTTCGTCAGCATCATCGCCTACGTGATTCTCGTGCAACTGCTGGGCTTGATCATCCTGCGTCACAGCGGGCTGTGGAACGTCAGTTTCCCGACCCCGTTCGAAGCCAACGGTTTCATCAAATACCTGCTGCTGGCCAACGGTATCGCCCTGGCCTGGCGCATCGTGCATCGCTGCTACTTCACCGGCATCTTGTACGGCTGGCAGCATGCCCTGCTGTCGATCCCGCGCATGGTGGTGGGCAACTTCGTCAACTTCATGGCCGCTTCTCGGGCCTGGCGCATGTTCATCGTCGGCAAGGTGCTCAACCGCAAGCTGGTCTGGGATAAAACCATGCACGACTTCCCGTCCACCGACCTGGTCGCGATTGCGCCGCGCAAACTGGGCAGCGTGTTGTTGTCCTGGCAGGCGATCAACGAAACCAAACTGCAAAGCGCACTGGCCGAGCAGCAGACCCGGCACATCCCGCTGGGGCGCATCCTGCTCAACCATGGCTGGCTGGATGACGAAACCCTGGCCGAAGCGATTGCCTTTCAGAACGAGCTGCCACGGGTGTTCGACGTGGCCGCCAAAGCCGCTGCGTCGCCGCAGACCCTGGCCGACGAGTTTGCTCTGCGCTGGCGCGTCGTGTTGTTGGGTGCCAATGCCGACGGTCAACCAGAGGTCGCAGTCGCCAGCCCGTTGTCGGCCGACGGGCTGCAACAGGTCAGCGAGCAACTGGGCAGCGAGCCGCAGCAACTGATCGCCCGGGAGAGCGAAATCGTCGCGCAATTGCGTCGCGATAACGCCACCGAGGGCCAATCGGTGCCGAACGCCAGCGCGCCGTTGCTGGGCGATCTGCTGATTGAAAGCGGCCTGCTGGACCGTGCCGTCTTCGACCGCGCCATGCTCGGTTACCGCCCGCAACATCACGGCCGCATCGGCGATTATCTGGTGGATACCGGCGTCCTGCCGCGTGCCACCATCGAACAGGCAGTGGCTCGTCAGCACAGCCAATACCAGACGGAACCTGCGTTATGAAGCGCTCTCTGCTGAGCCTGATGGTCACCGGCCTGAGCCTGCTGCCCGTCGTGAGTTACGCCGAAACACTGCCGCTGCCGCTCACCGGCCCGGCCTACCAGACGGCCAACGAAGCCTACAGCGCCTATGAGCGCAAGGACTACGACCTGGCCATCGCCAAGGCCCGTGAAGCTTTGCGCCAGCGCGCCGATGTTACTCGCTTGAACAGGCTGATTGCCCTGGCCGAACGCGACAAAGACATGCGCGACAACCCCAGGCGCTACCCGCAAGCACGCCAGGCCCCCGGCTTCGGCGCAGCGGCTCAAGCGTTCAAGGCCTACGACCGCGACGACTTTGCCGTGGCAGCCCAGTCGGCACGCAAAGCCATCAGCCAGGCACCAAAACGCCTGGATTATCGCCTGCTGCTGATCGAATCCCTGCAACGCCAACAGCATCTGCAGGAAGCCGACCTGGCGACCAGCGACGCATTGCGCCTGTTCCCGGATGACGACACCTTGTTAATGCGCCGCGAGGCCATCCGCCGCCAACTGGCCGCCCCGCTGGCCATCGCCAGCTATCGCGCCCTGCAAGCCGACAACCTGCCGCTGGCCGTGGATCAGGCCCGCAAGGCCGTGGCCTGGGCGCCGGAAATCACCGCCCACCAACAACTGCTGATCAGCACCTTGATTTCCGCCAGGGATTACCGCGCCGCGGAACTGGCGGCAAGCGGCGCACTGGCTCAGGACGATGGCGAAATCGCGCCGTGGATTCTGCGTGCCTATGCCCTGGATCGACAGGGCAAGACTCAAGCCGCGCAAAACGACCTGAAACAGGCGTTGGCTATCAATGGCCTGCTGGACTCCGAAGTGCGGGAAATCCGCTTCTTCGCTGCTGACCTGGCGCTGTCCAACAACGACCCGCAACTGGCGCTGGCGCAACTGCAACCACTGCCGACAGACGAAAGCGGCGAAGTTGCCCGCCGTCGCGCCGCTGCCCAGGCCGCAGCCCGGCAGAAATCCAACGGCTTGAAAATCGCCACCCGCTTCCCGGCTCCGGCGCTCAATTGCCAGGAAAGCGCCTTCGGTTTGATCTGCGACATCTGGCCCGGCAACCAGCGCGATGGCGGCACCGACATGGCCGTTCAGGCCTATGCCGCGCTGGCTCGCAAGGACGCCGCATCCGCCGCGACCCTGGCCAGCGAAGCCATTCGCCGCGCCCCGGAAAACCCGGCTTATCGCAGCCTGCTGGTCAGTGCCCTGACCGATCAGAAGCGTCTGCCCGAAGCCCTCGATGCCGCCAACCGTGGCCTTGAAGCCAACGGCAACAACGATGCACGTCTGTTGGCGCAGCGCGGTCGCCTGCAGCAGCAGATGGGCGAGGACTCCGCCGCCCGCGAGGATCTCACTAAAGCCCTGGCACTGGGCAGCCTGCCCGCCTACGAAGAAGCCAGCCTCTACGCCGCATTGGGCCAGCGCCGCACGGCCCGCGAACGTTTGCAGCAGGCCCGTGACACTGGCGAGCTGGAAACCATGAGCGAGCTGCAAGTGGCTTATCTGTCGGTGCAGGCCGGTGACGATGAGGCTGCGCACGAATCGTTTCGCAAGGCCGACGCCGAAACGCGCCTGACCCCGACAGCCACTCAGGACGCCGCCTACACCGCCATGCGCGTCAACGACGACGAGCACGCAGTGGGCTATTTCAAGCGGGTGATCGACGCGAAAAATTCAGGCGAACTGGACATGCCCGACCAGCAGCTGTTCGACACCCGGCGCGCCGTGGCGGATGTCTCGCGCACCTGGGGCCTGACCAGCACCACCAGCTATCGCGGCAACAGTTCCAGCAGCGGCTTGAGTTCAGCGCCGTCCACCAGCAACGGCAACAGCGGCAGCAGCAGTGGTGGCAGCAATGACAGCCTGCAGAACAGCACCGAGCTTTCTTATCGGCCGCTGGGTTATCGCAATGCCCGTTTCGTCGAGCTGTATGGCCGGGTCACTGACACGCTGTGGAGCAAGAATGGCGACTCCGACACCGGCCTGGATGCCTTGCAAGGCGCTTTGGGTGTGCGGGTCAAACCGTTCTCATCCCTGAACGTCATGGCGGCGTTGGAGCGCACCTTCCCGCTGGGTTCGTCGGAGGTGGATGGCGACTGGCTGGTGCGCCTGGGCTATGGCTCAAGCATCGGCACCGATCTGCGCGTCGATACGCCGAGCTGGTGGACCTCGCAGCTGTTCGCCGAAGCCGGTCACTATGTCAATGATTCGCGCAATTACATCAACAGCGAATGGCAAGGCGGACGCAGCTACGCCATTGGCGGCACCGGCTCGCGCTGGGTCACCTTCCCTCACGTGGTCGCGGCTTACGATTACGACTCGAAGATGAACAGCGAAACCGGCAGCGACGGCCGCGCTGATTATTCGTCAGGCCACGCGGCGGGCGTCGGCATCGGTAACAACGTGCGCTACTGGTTCCGCGAAGACGCCTACAACGCGCCGCGCTCCTACGTGGATTTTTCCCTTCAATACCGAGTGAAAGTGTCCGGAGATGACCGCGCCAAAGGCGTCTTCGCTCGCCTGACTTACTCCTACTGAGGAATGTGTATGTACCCTCGTCTTTCTATTTTTCTAAAGCTGGGGCTGGGCCTCGGGTTTGGCCTGGCGGCGGCCAACACCCAGGCCGCCTCTGAAATCGCCCAGCTGTACGCGTCGAAATTGCCCGAAGGCTCGGCCTGGGTGCGGGTCGTTAATCCCTCCGACACCGCTGCGCAGGTCAGCGTCGACAAAAGCACCCGCTTCGCGCTGTCGACCCAGTCGGTGATCGCCAGCCCGTTTCAGGTGGTGGATTCGCGCCAGCCCTTGCACGTGACCGTCAACGGCCGCGAGATCAAAGACCTGAACGTGCCAAAGAACGCCTGGGTCACCCTGATTCTGGACAGCAACCCCGCTGCCGCGCCGCGCATGGTCATCGACCCACCGGTACGTGGCAAAGACCTGCGCGCCGAGCTGAACATTTATAACCTCAGCCCCGGCTGTGAAAAAGCCACGGTCCAGCTGGCCAACGGTGCCAGTGTGTTCAACCAGCTGCCGCTCAATGGTCAGGCACAACGCACCATCAACCCGGTGCAAGCGACCCTGATCGCCACGTGCGGCAAAAACACCAGCCTGCCGCTCAAGCTTGAGCCGTTCAAGGCCAGCGATCGCTACAGCCTGTTCCTGATCGGCCCTGCCCAGTCGCCGCGTCTGATCGGCCTTGTGGACCAGACTGCCCCATGAGCCAGCCACTGAAAGCCCAGCCGCTGCTGCGTCGCTTGCCCGTTGTCGCCGGTCTGTTGCTGTGCCTGACCGGCACCGGCGCACAGGCTGCGTCGGCCGTCATCACGGGTAAGGACGGTTGGCTGTTTCCGGCCTGGGAAAGCCTTAGCAAGGTCGACAACGCGGGCAATGCGCGCAGCATTACGTTGCTCAAAGACGTGCAGCAGCAACTGGCCCGCGAGAACATCGCCCTGGTTGTGCTGGTGGTGCCGATGAAAGCGCCGTTCTACGCACAGCGCCTGCCCGCCAGCCAACCGCTGAGCCCCGCCGTCGCGCAACGCTACGATCAACTGCAAGGCAGCCTGAGCAAAGCGGGCCTGACCACGTTGAATATCAAGCCGATTCTGCAGCAGACCGAGCACGGCAAGCAGACTGCGTTTTACCGGGCGGACTATCACTGGACGGCCTGGAGCGCGGAAAACACTGCCGACGCGACCGCCAGACTGATCACCGGGCGCTATCGCCTGCAGGGTGAAGCCGGTGGCGGCGCGGTGTTGGGCGACTGGTTCGACAAGCGCGCCTTTGGCGACCTGGCGAGTAACTTCCTACCCGCCATCAAGCGCAAGGCGATTGGCCGGGACATCTACACCGTGCGTCATCAGGTGGAGAAAGATGATCTGCTGATCGACGACGCCCCCGCGCCAGTTCAGGTGATCGGCAACAGTTTTGTACAGCCGTATCTGGGCTTTACCCAGAAACTCTCCAACGCGATGGACCGTCCGGTTACCCTGACCTGGAATCCCGGCGACGTCGGCCCCTGGGCGACCTTGCTGCAGTATCTGGAATCGCCGGATTTCGCCCAGCACAAACCCCAGGTGATCGTCTGGCAATTCAATGAGGGCCAGTTTCACCTCGGCCCCGACGCTGCTGCCAACTGGAACGCCAAAGGCGTGACCTCGCTGAACCAGTGGCATCAGCGCATCAATAAGGCGCTTCCTTGAAGATTCTTGGTAAAACCCTGAGCCGTGCCACGGTTGTTGTTCTGTTACTTGCAGCGACAGTGGTGTCAGGCACCACGATGATGTATGTCACCCGAGTGAAACCGCTGGACCCCGGCATCGTCGGGATGGTCTGGCAGCCGGACAACCAGACGGTGGGCATCAAGGGCGACTGGCACAAACTCGGTGCCCGGGAGCTGCTGGTGCAATGGACGGTGGTGGACGATCAGGCGTTCGTGCCTGGCACTGGTTTGCCCAGCGTGCCGGTATTGCCGGACTGGGCGCGCATCGCCAAAGAGCCTTGGGCGCAGGATGTGATAGTCGGGCTGGCAGGTTATTTCAGCGAGAACCGTTCGCGGGACAACATCGAGCAACTGGCGGCTGTGTCTGAAAAAATCGCCAAACTGTCGCTGCCGCTGCATGTCACCGGCTGGTATTTCCCGGCGGAAGTCGACCCCAGCTGGACCCGCGCAAAGGAACTGCCTGCGCTACTGGCCAAGCTGCCACGACCGCTGTGGATCAGCGTCTATGACGGCGCCAACATCGGCCCGCAGGCTACCGCCGCATGGCTCAAGCAATGGTTGCCGGATGACATCGGCGTGTTCTTTCAGGACGGCGTCGGCGTCTACGCCCGCACCGCCCCCGTGGCCCGCACCTACGCCGACGCCCTGCGCAAAAGCCTGGGCAAGGACCGCGTGAGGATCATCGTCGAAGCCTTCCGCCCCAACTACGGCGGCGGCTTCCGCTCCGCCACTGCCGCCGAACTCAAACCGCAGCTGGCTGCGTACGACGGCTACCCCCTCTACCTGTTCGACGGCCCGCATTACGTGACGCCGGAGTTGGTGAAGCAGTTGCAGAAGTAATGACCAGCTGCCCCAGGGCCGTGATTATGTGGGAGCGAGGATTGCCCGCGATGAACGGTAACGCGGTGCGTCTGAAACACCAGACCTGTAGGAGCTCACCGAGGTTACAGCGATAGCGGTGCGTCAGGCAGACCGCCTTCGCGGACTCGCGCTGCTCGTTGCGCTCCTACAGGTCCGCCGTGTGCCTGAAATAACGCCGAACAACAAACTGGCTCCTGCAGATGCCTGTTATTGCGCGGCCGCTGGCAACGCCATGCCCTTGGGCCATAACAGCCACACATTGCCCTTCTGCTTCATATCACCCGCCAGATGGCCGGCCTCATCACCGGTGCCCCAGAACAGATCGGCGCGGACTTCGCCGGCGATGGCGCCACCGGTATCCTGCGCTGCCACCGGACGTACCAGTGGGGTTCCGTCGGGACGGGTGGTCGATAGCCAGAGCAGACTGCCCAACGGGATCACTTTACGGTCGATTGCCACGCTATACCCCGCCGTCAGCGGCACGTTGAGCGAACCACGCGGCCCTTCGTTGCTGTCCGGGTTGCGGGCGAAAAACACATAGCTGGGGTTGCTGGCCAGCAAATCGGCAATACGCTCAGGATGCGCCTTGGCCCAGGCGGCAATGGTGCCCATGGTCACGTCCTCTTTCTTCAACTCGCCCTGCTCCACCAGCCAGCGGCCGATGGCGCGATACGGCCTGCCGTTCTGGTCGGCGTAACCGATACGCAATTGCTGACCGTTTTCCAGACGCACCCGACCCGAGCCCTGAATCTGCAAGAACTGCAGGTCCATCGGATTGGTCAGCCAGGCGATCACCGGCGCGTTCAGCCCCTGGGCGTTGATGGTCGCGGCATCGTCATACGGTTTGAGCACTCGACCTTCAAGACGGCCGCGCAAGCGTTTGCCCTTGAGTTCGGGGTAGATGCTCTCAAGATTGACGATGATCAGATCGTCCGGCACGCCATACACCGGCACCGAGGCCTGCGGGGTTTGCGTCAGGCTGCCGGGGTAGACCGGCTCGTAATAACCGGTAATCAAACCATCGGCGCTGCCGGTTGCCGAGCGCATGCTGTAGACCTGCAACTGATCCTGCAAAAAGCTGCGGATCTGCGCCACGCCTGCATCCAGCGGTACACCGGCGGCCGCCGCGCAGGTCGGGCCCCAGACGGCATCCGCCTTGAGCCGCAGACAGGCGCTGCGCCACGACGCAAAACCGGCTTGCAGATCGCTGTCGGCCACGGCGGGCAAGGCATCCCAGCTCGCCGGGGTATAGGTAGTGTGCGGCGGGGCCGGTGGCTCAGGTGGCGGCGTCGGGGTTTTGTCCGAGTTGTCGCAACCGGCCAGCAGCACGGCAAACGGCACCGCCAGGGTCAGGCGCTTGCGCCATTGTTTGAAAGAAAGAGTCATGAGCGCTGCGGTTCCCCTGAAGCGGCTTTTTGATCCGCAAGGGTACGCAATGCGTGGGCTGTTCGGAAGCGCACAGCTGAATTGGAATACCTTTAATTGTGGGAGCGAGGCTTGCCCGCGATAAGGCTGGACGCGGTTCACGTTGTATCGCGTCCAGCCTTATCGCGGGCAAGCCTCGCTCCCACAGGGTCAGCATCAACCCCAAAATAGCGGGCGGCAGATATCTACTTCAACTGATTGGCAAACCGACTCACGGCCCCCACCACCTGCCGGGCGCCTTCCTGGATCTCGACGATCACCGCACCCGCATCATTGGCCAGCCCCAGGCCTTGTTCCGCCTGCCCTCGGCTGTTGGCGATGCCACGCACGGCTTCGTCCACCAGGTTCTGGTTCTGCTGCACGACGTTGACGATTTCCTCGGTGGCCGCGCTGGTGCGACCGGCGAGCTGGCGCACTTCATCGGCCACCACCGCAAAGCCCCTGCCCTGCTCACCCGCACGGGCGGCTTCGATGGCAGCGTTGAGCGCCAACAGGTTGGTTTGCTGGGCGATGCCGCCAATGGTCTGCACGATGGAGCTGATCAACAGCGACTGTTTGCCCAGCGCTTCGATGCCCTGGGACGCAGACTCCATCTCATCGGAGATCCGGCGCATGGTCTCGACGGTGTCCTTGACCACTGTGGCGCCGCGCTGGGCGGTGAGGTCGGTTTGCTGGGAAATCTCGAAAGCGATACCGGCCGCATCGCTGACTTCGGCCTCACGCTCGACCTGATCGGTAATCACCGTGGCGAACTTGACCACCTTGTACAGGTTGCCTTGCGCATCGTGCACCGGGTTATACGTGGCTTCCAGCCAGACTTCGCGGCCATTGGCATCCACTCGTTTGAATCGATCAGCCACAAACTCGCCCCGATTCAGGGTCGCCCAGAATTCTTTGTACTGGGGTGAGGCGACCTCTGAAGGGTCACAAAAGACGCTGTGGTGCTTGCCCTTGATCTGCGCCAGGTTGTAACCCATCCCGCGCAGGAATTGGTCATTGGCCTTGAGCACGTTGCCCGCCAGGTTGAACTCGATCACTGCGGTCGAGCGCAACAGCGCCTGAATAAACGCGGCGTTTTCAGTCGCCAGTTCAATCGCCTCAGTGATGTCACTGCCAAAGCAGCGGATGTGCGACAGCTTGCCGTCCGCGCCCATGATCGGGTACCAGATTGCCCGCACCCAGGCCAGGCTACCGTCCACTTTAAGGAAGCGGTAGTTATCGATTACCGACTCGCCTTTCTCGACAGCAGACCGCAGGTTTTTATAGCAACTGAGTTGCTTGACATAAGCCGGGACGATTTCATCCATGCCACGTCCCTGCAACTGCTCAGGGTTATAACCCAGGACCTTCGAGAAGTTGCGGTTGACATGAGTGATGCGGTAATTGGGGTCGAGGGTGACAGACAGCATCTCTGCGTCCATGCCCCGCTCCATCTGCCGATACATGGAAAGCTCGGCTTCTTGCGCCTGTAATTCCTTCTTCAAGCGAGTATTAAACATGGCGGTACCGATCCTTGAGAGTTCAGACGAGTTATCGGCATGGGAAACGGGAGCTGAATCGACCCTTCGTCCGAATGCGTAGGTAAGTTATAGCCACTCGATTAAAGGCACGCGAAAAAAAACCCGCGTTGATCGACGCGGGTTTTTCCGGGAGCGGGTTCAGGTGATCCGGCGTTACTTCGGCAAGCGCCCGTAACGGTCTTCGAACCGCACGATGTCGTCTTCACCCAAATACGAGCCGGACTGCACTTCGATCAGCTCCAACGGCACTTTGCCGGGGTTGGCCAGCGAGTGCTTGATGCCCAGCGGGATGTACGTCGACTGGTTTTCCGAGAGGATCAGCTCTTTGTCGTCACAGATCACCTTGGCAGTACCAGACACCACGATCCAGTGTTCGGCGCGGTGGTAATGCATCTGCAGGGACAGGCATTCGCCCGGCAACACGCTGATGCGCTTGACCTGATAACGCTCGCCATGGTCCACGGTATCGTAGTGGCCCCACGGGCGATTGACCAGCGGGTGGGTGACGAACTCGGCACGCTCTTCGGCCTGCAGACGCTGGACAACTTCCTTGACCTGCTGGCTGTCGTGCTTGTTGGCAACCAGTACGGCGTCCTTGGTTTCGATCACGATCAGGTCTTCAAGGCCCACCGTGGCGACCAGACGATGATGGGACTGCACCAGGCAATTACGGGTGTTGATCGCCATGACGTCGCCTTCCAGACGATTCATGTCGGCATCGTGCGGGCCCACATCCCAGATGGCACCCCAGCTGCCCAGGTCATTCCAGCCAGCATCCAGTGGCACCACTAACCCGGCAGCCGTGTGCTCCATGACCGCGTAGTCCACCGACTCATCGGCGCACTGCGAGAATTGCTCAGCCGGGATATGCAGGAAATGCCGGTCAGCCTCAGCTTCGGCCAGCGCTGCACGGCACGCAGCCAGCATCTGCGGACGATGCTCTCTCAGCTCGTTGAGGAACACCGAAGCGCGGAACATGAACATGCCGCTGTTCCACAGATACACGCCGGAGGCGAGGTATTCCTCGGCCATTTGCGGCGAAGGTTTTTCCTTGAAGGCGGAAATCGCAAAACCGCCCTGCTCGATGGCAGCGCCACACTGGATGTAGCCAAACCCGGTTTCGGCGTGAGTCGGCGTAATCCCAAACGTCACCAGACGCCCGGCTTCGGCATGGGCCTGCGCCACTTGCACGGCGGCGCGGAACGCCTGTTCGTCGTGGATATGGTGATCGGCGGCCAGCACCAGCAGGATCGGATCACTGCCATCAGCACTGGCTTCGAGCGCCGCCAACGCAATGGCCGGGGCGGTGTTACGCGCCAGCGGCTCAAGGATGATGCGGCGGCTGCCCATCTTCGCTACACGCAACTGCTCGGCAACGATAAACCGGTGATTTTCGTTAGTGACCACCACGGCGGACGAATGCTCAAGGCCTTGCAGCCGAGCCAGCGTGCGCTGAAACATCGTGCCCTGATCCTGGCCATCCAGGGCCAGAAATTGCTTGGGGAAGCTCTGGCGTGAAAGCGGCCACAGACGAGAACCATTACCGCCAGCCAGGATTACCGGGGTGAACATAGCAACTCCATTCTTGTACTACGTGCGTGTAGTGAGGGGCGCATTATCCGGGGGGTTTGGGGGGTATGCAACACGGATCGAGGCTTCAATCAAAGGTCTGATGTGCCAAAAGATGGGAACAATTCTCCATAAGCAGAGTCAGACGGCCTGCATAATTCAATTTGGATCCTATTCGTTTGCGCATCGACGAAACGGCATGAAGCCGTCAAAGCCGCGGGCCAGGACCTGCTATACGTCACAAGCAGCCAGTCGATGCATTGATTAAGGAAGATAAATGGCGACCCTCAAGCTGCATCAACCGATCAACATGAACAACTTGCAGGCGTGGGACGGGGAATTCCCCATTGTGGACGCTGGCCACATTCGCGCGACCGATGGCGTCAGAACGCAGGATTACTTCGGCAGCTTCCAGTTCAGCAACGGCGAAGTGACCGGCGGCACCCTGACCTCCACGGCGGCTTACCAGAACGGCCTGTACTACGAAGTCACCGGCATCAATGCAGACGCCGCGACAGTCGCCGAACACGTCGGCGGGTTCGATTTCAAAAGCGCCCTGAATGAAGTCCTCAAGGGCAATGACACGGTCATTGGCTCGGCAGGCAACGACGTCATCAGAAGCGGTGCTGGCAATGACACCATCAATGGCGGCGCCGGGATCGATACCGTTCAGTACAGCAGCAAAGCCGGCCTGATCGTCACCCGCACTGTCGATGCCAATGGCAGAGCGTATGCCATCAAAGTCGACGGCAAGATTGACGTCGTGTCCAACGTTGAGCGCATTGGCTTTGGTGATGGATCGACGCTGGCGATTGATGTGGAAGCGGGCCAGAACGCCGGATCGGCATATCGCCTGTATAAGGCGGCATTTGATCGCACGCCCGA
The DNA here is from genome assembly GCF_900601905.1 of Pseudomonas viridiflava. Classification (GTDB taxonomy): domain Bacteria; phylum Pseudomonadota; class Gammaproteobacteria; order Pseudomonadales; family Pseudomonadaceae; genus Aquipseudomonas. The sequence goes on along the minus strand of NZ_UWFA01000475.1, from coordinate 67,342 downwards.
CACCACGGGCGTGAAGTTCTGGATCACGCAGCTGGACAACGGCGCCAGCCTGACTCAAGTCGCCAACGGCTTCGTCAACAGCAATGAGTTCAAGGCGGCCAATCCTGGCGCTGATTCCAGCACCCTCATAAACAGCTACTACCAGCACGTGTTGCATCGAGCACCCGATGCAACGGGCATGGAGTACTGGAGTAACGCGGCGGCCAATGGCATGTCAGCCAGCGAAATGTTGGTCTCGTTCTCCGAAAGTCAGGAAAACATCAGCAATACAGCAGCTGCACTCAGCAGCGGGCTGTGGCTGTCCTGATCGGGCTGCCCCTCTTTGCACCCGATTGATCGACGAAAGATAAGGACCCATCCCAATGGCACGTATTACCTTTAATCAGCCTCTCGACAACTTCGACCTGAACAAGGCATCCCAGGCGGGCGCTACCGGGCAAGTGGTGTCGACCTCCAGCACTCACATTGTTTTCGCCGACGGTAATTACAAGGCGGACTTGAGCGGCATTTTCCCGTCAGGTAATTCACAGGCGGGCGTTTTTACCGGCATCACTTATTCCCTTAATGACACGCCGTACGTGACGATCAGCGGGCTTAACGTCAGAGTCAGCGACGCAGCGAACACCGGTTCACTGTTCAGCGGCAATGACCAGTACGTCGGCTCCAACGGCAATGACCATTTCTACGCATGGCCGGGTAACGACACCTACAGCGGCAACGCCGGTATCGATACCGTGCACTACGCGGCACTCAAGAGCGACTTCGCAGTTTCGTCGGTAGGCACCGTCGCCACCGTCAAAGGTCTGGGCAAGAGCGATACGCTTTTCAGCATCGAGCGTGTCAACTTCCAGGAAGACGGCACAACTCTGGCCCTGGACGTCCAGGCGGGCCAAAACGCAGGATCGGCCTATCGTCTTTATAAGGCGGCGTTTGATCGCAAGGCCGATGCGACGGGCTTGAAGCTCTGGACCGAGAAACTGGACCAGGGTGTCAGCATGGCTGAAGTAGCCATGGGGTTTGTCAACAGCAACGAGTTCAAAGCTGCCAATCCGAACACTGACTCTGCCTCGCTCATCAACAGCTACTACCAGCACGTATTGCACCGCGCACCTGACGCGACGGGCTTGCAGTACTGGAGCAATCAGATGGCCAACGGCGCTGGCGCCAATGATGTTCTGGTCGCATTCTCCGAGAGCAACGAGAACATCAGCAGCACCGCAAGTGAGTTGCAAAACGGTGTATGGATGTAATCAGCGGCACGCCGTGAACGCTTCTCGGCGCTCGGTTTGAGCCGAAAAAAAAGGCATCGCGGGAGTGGCCCGCGATGCCTGGCTTCAAATCATGTCCACCCTGGAGAATGGCTACGATCGGAATTTACTCGTCAGTAGCAGCCTGGCAGCCCAGCAAATCCTCGTCTTCAATCACGAACTTCTCAGACGCAGAAATCTGCTGCCCCTTGACCACGCACTCGTCTTCATCTTCGTCAACCAGGCGCACGTCCCACTTGCCAGCAGTCACGCCACTCAAGCTCAACGTATCGCCAGTCTTGAGCACTTGCTTGCCCAGATGGTCATCGCCCCACTCATCCTGACTGGACGGCGCGAAATAAATCTCGTGGATTTCCCAGGAAGACTTGTTCTCGATTTTGATAGTCGCTGCGAACGCAGACGTGGCCTGCATCGCAATCAATGAAAGACCTGCGATGGCTACAAGGTTTTTCATTTTGAGCGCTCAAGGCGAAGGGTGATATTGAAGTGCCACAATGAATGGCTGCCCGAAAGCCGTCAACTGGCAAAGCAAAATAAATCCCCGGGTTACGCGAAAGCGTGGCGCATCACGTCAGGCACCCTTAATAGAAACGGCTTTTTCCAGATTACCCGCAGTTTTCAGGTCCATTTTGCCGTCTCTTCGAGCGCTCCCTGTTAAACTCGCCCCCCACATACATTCATAGATTGCTCGCCGCGCTGGCGCAGACAGGTAAGCTCGACTTCATGAAGCTATTGCTCAACATCGAATCTCTCATCCCTCCGCTGACCGGCATAGGCAACTACACGTTCAACCTGATCGAACAGCTGCGTGACGATGAGATCGAGGATATCGACTGCTTTATAGGTTCGCGCCACTACACCGCCGAGCAAGCCATCGCCAACTGCATCAGTTCCAGCGCGCAATATGCGCCCGGCGCGCCCTCGTCCTCTTCACAACTGCGCAACCTGCTGCGCAGCTGGACGTTCGCTTACCGCGCCAGGGAAATCCTGCGCAGCACCCAACTGAAAATGAGTGCAGGGCGGTTTCGCAACCACGTCTACCACGAGCCCAACTTCATTCTCAAAGCCTATGCGGGCAAGAGTGTCGCCACCATTCACGACCTGTCCTTTATCCACTACCCGCAGTTCCACCCACAAAAGCGGGTGGAATGGCTGTGTGCGCAACTGCCCAAAACCCTTGAGCGCGCAGACTTTCTGATCACCGATTCGGACATCATCCGCGACGAACTGATCAGCGATTTTGGCGTGAGCGCTGACCGGGTACGCACGGTGTACCTGGGCGCAGCCGAAACCTATACGCCGCAAACCGCTGAACAGACTCGTCCAACCCTTGAGCAATATGGTTTGCAGCATGGCCGCTACGTGTTGTTCGTCGGCACGCTGGAGCCGCGCAAGGGCGTCGACACCCTGATCGATGCCTGGTGCCGCTTGCCGCAAGCCATGCGCGAAGAATTCCCGCTGGTGCTGGCTGGCGCGCCGGGTTGGCATAACCAGGAACTCAACGAGCGCATCAAGACCCTGGAAGCCAGCCATGGCTTGCGCCAGCTGTCATTCGTCTCCAGCCAGGACTTGCCGACCCTGTATGCCGGCGCGGCTGTATTCGCTTATCCATCGCTGTACGAGGGGTTCGGCCTGCCTCTGCTCGAAGCCATGCAATGCGGAGTAGCGTCTATCTGCACGGCAGACACGTCGATGTCTGAATTTGCTCAGGGCAGCGCTCTGCTGGTTGATCGTGGCAATGACGAGCAACTGGCCGCGCAACTGGACAACCTGCTCAGCGACGAACTGCTGCGCCAGGAAGTGGCATCGGCAGGTCTGCTGCGTGCCCGGGAGTTTTCCTGGAGCCGCTGCGCCAAAGAGACGCTGGATATCTATCGCCTCGTCGATTAAGCCTCACGTCGCTGAACTGACGTTAAATCTGGCTGTGAGCGGGCACCAATGTCAGCCACGACTGTCTCATCCGCGGGCCTGTTAAACTCGCTCGCTTGCGCCACGGCCATCAAGGAAATTCTGACCATGCAACGCATTCTCATCACCGGCGCCAACGGTTTTGTCGGGCAGATCCTCTGCAAGATCCTGCAGCAGGCCGGGCAACATGTCATCGCCATGACCAGCTCGACCTCGCCCGCACCGCAACATGCCGACCAGACAGTGCAATGCGACATCCGTGACGCTGACGCTCTGGAGCAAGCCATCGCCGAGGCGGCACCGACCCACGTCGTGCATCTGGCCGCCATTACCAGCGTGCCCATGAGCTTCAAAGAGCCGGTGCTGACCTGGCAGACCAATGTGATTGGCAGCGTCAACTTGCTGCAAGCGCTGCGCAATCGCGCGCCTGAAGCCTTCGTGCTCTTTGTCAGCTCCTCGGAAGTCTACGGCGCCAGTTTCAAAAAGGGCGTGGCGCTGGGCGAAGATACCCTGTGCCAACCGCTCAACCCTTATGCCGCCAGCAAACTGGCCGCTGAAGCGGCGTTCAACGAATACTTCCGTCAGGGTCAGCCTGGCGTGATCGTGCGACCGTTCAACCACATCGGCGCACAGCAATCGGCAGATTTCGTCACCGCTTCGTTCGCCCGCCAGATCGCGCTGATCGAAGCCGGCAAACAGGAGCCGACCTTGAAAGTCGGCAATCTGGAAGCCAGCCGCGACTTCCTGGACGTGGCCGACGTCTGCGACGCTTATGTAAAGTTGCTGCAACTGTCCAGCCATGACGGTCAGTACCCGCGCTGCTTCAATATCTGCTCTGGCCAACCACGGCAGATCCGCGAGATTCTGGATGAATTGCTGGCCATGAGCAGCGCCGAGATCGGCGTCACTCAAGACCCTGAGCGGATGCGCCCTTCGGACATCGCCACAGCCACCGGCGACACCGCCGCAATGCGCGACACCACGGGCTGGCAACCGTCGATAAACCTGCACTCGACGCTGGAACAGTTGCTCGCCTACTGGCGTGACAGGGTCGCCGCCGAGGCTTAACCGGAATGGGTTCGGCGGCGAGACAATGTTCCTGCCGCCGAAATGCACTGAATCGCGCCGATATGCCCCACCGTCGTAGGAGCGGCTTTAGCCGCGAGACAGTATTCCTGCCATCGCATGTGCATTGGATGTACCGGCCTCTCGCGGCTGAAGCCGCTCCTACGGACGGTGGGGCAAGGATATTCCTGCCCCCATCGCGATCGTCTGCAAAGACCTGTTAATGATTTGATACAGACCCGGTACAATCCCGGTACAAAAAACGTTCAATGAGCAAGGACTGCCATTTAATGAATGTACCGGGTACGCGCTTCGCGCATATCGATAGCCTGCGCGCTATCGCTGCACTGCTGGTTGTATGGATGCATACCAGTGAGCATTTCGTCCTGATTGCGGCGCCGTCGATTCAGGATCGGCTCCACGACATTGCCTGGCTCGCCGATTTCGGGCGGATCGGCGTAGTGATCTTCTTTGCCATCAGCGGTTTCGTGATCCCTTCCAGCCTGCGGGCGGACCGTGCAGGATCTTGCCGCGAATTCCTTATCAAGCGCCTGTTCCGGCTGTATCCCATCTACTGGTTTTCCATCCCGTTTGGCCTGGTGACGTTCTGGTACCTGTGGGGCAAGGAAATATCCGTGACTGCAATACTCCTCAACCTGACCATGATCCAGGAAGCCCTGGGCATGCCTTCGGTACAGGGCCAGTACTGGACGCTGCAAACTGAACTGGCATTTTACGCCCTGTGCGTGTTGCTGTTTTTTGGCGGGCTGCTGCGTTCGGCGATAGTACTCAGCACCTTGATCGTGGTGCTCAGCGCGCTATGCCTGTTGCCGATTGTCCTGTCATTCGTCGGCAGGCCGCTCCCCCTCTCCCTGCCTCCGGCCGTAGCGATGCTGGCGCTGCATCTGGGGGTGATGTTCTGGGGGGCGTTGTTCCGGATCTGGTACGACAAAACACCGATGCACTGGTTTGCCCGGCTTTCGGTGTTCGGCTATATCGCCGCGTGGTGGCTGATGGCAATCGTCGCAGTCAGCTACTACCTGCTGGTCACCCCGGAAATCAAGGTGCTGCACTTCTTCGTGCCTTACGCGCTGGGCGTCGCGATTTTTGCGGGGCTCGCCATCTACGGCAAAGTCCGGCCTGCGTGGCTGGTCTGGCTCGGGACCATCAGTTATTCGCTGTATCTGTTCCATCCGGTGGTGTTCTACACCCTGTCGTGGCTGGTGCAGGTCAGCAATGTCAGCTGGTTGCAGCAGTGGCCAACGGGCGCCTACATGCTGGCGTCGCTGGCCGGGACGATTTTCGTCTCTGCGCTGACCTACCGCTATATAGAACAACCGGCGATGCGCCTGGGCAATTATCTGGCGCAACGCAGTTCAGCAAAGCGTGCGCCTGTGCCAGTCAGCCCGTGAACGAAGCCATCTGACGTGCACCGCCTCAGGGGCCTTCAGCGCCCCAGCAATTTAGCCAGCCCGACGCCCAACGGAGTCGGCTCGGCCAGCACGAAACGCTCCAGCAAACGCTGGTTGTTGGCGCGCGAATGCTTGATGTCCCCGGAGCGAGCGGCCTGATAAGAGACTTCTGGCAAACCACCCACCACCTGCTCAAGCGCCGACAACAACTGATTGAGCGAGGTGGTCTGATTCAGCCCGACGTTGATTGCGCCCTCCTCGACCTCGGCCAGCTCCAGCGCCTGGGTCAGCAGCTTGACCAGATCGCCGACATAGAAAAAGTCCCGGGTCTGCTCGCCATCGCCGAACACCGCAATCGGCAGGCGCTTCTCGGCACGTTCGGCAAAAATGCTGATCACCCCGGAATAAGGCGATGAAGGATCCTGGCGCGGGCCGAAGATATTGAAAAAGCGGAATATCACAGGTTCCAGCCCGTGCTGGCGGCGGTAGAAATCAAGGTAGTGCTCGCTTGAGAGCTTGTCGGAGGCATAAGGCGTCAGTGGCGCCTTGGGCGTGTCCTCGCTGATGGCCTGGCCTTCGCCGTTGTTGCCATAGACCGCCGCGCTGGAGGCAAACACCACGCGCTTGATACCGGCCAGACGCATCGCTTCGCAGATATTGAGCGTGCCGATGAAGTTGCTCTGATGAGTCTTGACCGGGTCGTCCACCGACGCCTGAACCGACGCCACCGCCGCCAGATGCACCACCGCCTGACAACCCTGAGCGGCGCGTAACACCAGCGCCGCGTCGGCTACATCACCGTTGATCAGTTCGACACGCGGGTTGTACAGCGGCAGGTTGCTGCGCTTGCCCGTGGACAGGTCATCGAGGATGCGCACCGCATGGCCCTTGGCGAGCAGCGCGTCAGTGAGGTGCGAGCCAATGAAACCAGCGCCGCCGGTGATCAGAACGGGAGCATCAGACATAGAAGTTAGGGCGATCCGGTAGGTGGAAGAAAAAAGGGCTGCAAACATAACATGCTTGCCGGAGGAGCCAGAAGGCCATGCCGGGGGCGCAGCGCTTATTCTCTTCGTCAGAACGCGGTGTTAAATTGCCATCCTCTTTGATTTTTTGCCTCCCCCGCCGGGTTCATTGACGTCGGCTTTCAGGATAAAAAGATGGCAGCCTCGACTTACTTCGATCAGGTACAACAACTGTATATCGCCTATTTCGGGCGCCCCGCTGATCCGGTCGGGCTGACATTCTGGGCCACTCAGGTCGATGCGGCCAATGGCAACCTGGCGAGCATGATCGCCGGGTTTGCGAGCTCTTCTGAGTCCAATGCGCTGTACGCAGGCGTTTCAACGACGCAAAAAATCACCGGCATTTATGTCAACCTGTTCAACCGTCAGCCAGAGCCGGCAGGGCTGGCATTCTGGGTCGCGCAGATTGAAAGCGGCGCGCTCACCCAGGCCCAGGCGGCCTTTCAGATTCAGTCATCGGCAGGACCGGGCGATGCATTGGCCGTGGTCAACAAGCTGGCCATCGCCAAGTCCTTCACGGCGCAACTTGATACTCCGGCGGAAATCAGCGGTTACAGCGGCGTGACGGCCGCTGCCACTGCTCGAACATTCCTCGCCTCGGTGGACGCGACCCCAGCCTCGGTAAACACCGCCACCGCAAACCTCGGCACCTCGGTTGCCACAGCCAGCGGCACAACTGTGCCAACGCCAGTTACGCCAGTGCCGGTCAACACCACACAGACCCTGACCACAGGCATTGATACGCTGACGGGCAGCGACCAGAACGACACCTTTATCGCCACTCTGGACACCAGCACCCCTGCACTTGGCACCTTTAACAAGGCCGACTCGCTGAATGGCGGTCTGGGCACCGATATCCTCTCGCTGAGCGTAACCGGAGCCGCGGTCGCCTTCTGGCCAGCGGCGACCCTGACGAATATCGAGCAACTGCTGATCCGCGATCAACACAAGTCAGGCGACTCGTCGATCTATGACCTCGGCGGGATCAACGGGTTGTCGACCGTAACCAGCAACGTGTCAACGGGCGCCGTGACCTTCAACAATGTTCAAACCGGTGCCACCGTGGCGCTGCTCGGCGACAAGGCGACCACGCTGGGTGCGGTAAACTTCAGCATGACCAAGACCACCGGCGACATCAGCTTGCTGCTGGACAGAGGCGTGACCACCACAGCGATTCGCTCTGAAACGTCAGAGGCCACCACGGTCACGCTCACTTCGAGCGGCGCCGCCAATAAGGTCAGCCTCATCGACCTGGGGAAAACCAACACCATCAGCAAACTGCTGATCAATGCCTCCACCGACCTGACCACGGTATTGAGCGCTGACGATTATGCATCGACCGCGACCCTCACCCTGACAGGTACGGGCAAGGTTGACCTCGGCACAACGCTGGGCTTCTCCGGTTCTGCCGTTGACGCATCGGCCAACAGCGGCGGCCTGACCATTGCCCTGGACGCCAACACTTTGAGCAGATTCATCGGCAGCTCGGGCAACGACCGGTTAATCGTGACCGGCACAGCGACCAAAGGCACGACCATCGACGCCGGGGATGGCATCGATACGTTGTCGGTGGGCTCGATCCAGGCTGGCAATGGCTCAGTGTTCAGGAACTTCGAGGTGCTGGACCTGACAGGTGGCCGGAACGTGGCCAATGGCGGTTTGCTGGATGCCTCCCAATTGAAATCGGTTATTACCGGTATCCAGTTGGGCGGAGATACGGTGAATGACTTCACCATTGGCAGCCTGGGCATTCCCCAGACGGGCTTCAATGTGAATGTGACCGGCGATGTGAACAGCCACTCCACAACCCTGAATTTCAATCAGCCGGGCAACGCGGATGTGTTGAACTACACCTTCAACGGGGTCAGTACTGGCGCAGCAAACGCTGGCACGGTGAGCACGGCAGGGATTGAAATCATCAATATCAACTCAGGCGGCAGCGCAACGGCAAACGTGCTGAGCATCGTGGATAACGACCTACAGTCGCTGGTGATTACCGGCAATCATTCGCTGAATGTAGCCATCAGCGGCCAAAGCGGTCTCAGCGTGTCGCAACTGACCAGCATCAATGGTTCGGCGGCGACCGGCGATCTGACCCTCGCGATCGCCAGCGCAAGCGCCAATAAAGGGCAGGCGGCAATCACCATTCAAAGTGGCTCGGGCAATGACACCCTTACCGTTGTGACATCCTCAGTCCCGAATTCTTTCGGCAGTACGATCAGTACCGGCACCGGCAAGGACACCATTGTGCTGTCCGGGGCCACGGCTCAGGACACCACTGCCGTGCAATTCACCACGATCACCGACTTTGCTGCAGGCGACCAGCTATCCCTGGGCAGCAATCTGAACAATGTCGACTTCGTCAGCGCCAGGTTCGTTCCGGTGGCACCGGCCGACCTGGGTGCTGCGCTGACGCAAGCATTGTCGGGCGTGGCAACCAATAAGGCGGTCTGGTTCACGTTTGACAACGACACCTATATCGCACACAGCGCGGATGCCATCACGGGCTTCAGCACGGGGGACGTAGTGATCAAATTGACCGGCACCACGGTGGACCCGTCAACCTTCACAACGGCGGGCGTGAACCTGGTCTTTGGCTAGTCATGCCCGATTACCCACGCAGCGGCCCGCTACTGCCCAACGAGCCGCGCATCCTGGACGAAGCGCATGAGCAGCAACTGACCGAGCGTCATCTGTTGCCGCACCTCCAGGCTCTGGAGCTACTGCTCCAGAGCCTGCGGGCCAGCCTCGACGTACCGCTGAGCCAAGCGCAACCAGTAAAACTGGGCAAGCCCTATCCGCTGGGTCAGTGTCTGGAGATTTCCCGCGCCACCGAGCACTGCCTTACACAGCTGCATAACCTGAAAGTGTCCGAGGCAGCAGCCCAGGGGCAGGCAGCGTTACTGGCGTTTCTGCGGGCAGGTGGCACAGCGCGGCAGGTGTGGGGAGATTTGCGCGGCGAGTATTTCCAGAACGCGTTTTTGATGGGCACGCTGTATGTCGATGTGTCCAACGACACGGTGTTCAGCCACAAACCCAAAGTCGAAATTCTGCCGTTCAACGCGGCGCGGTTCGTGCCTGTGAAGGATTTCCGGCATTTCAGCCAGGTGGTGCGCAGCTACTGGAAAGCCGAGGTGTTTCCCAACCATCTCCTGCCGTCACTGGCGCCCTACTTTCCGCTGATTGTCGCGATTCCGGGGGGCAGCGTGCAGCTGGAGGGAGCCTCAAACTACATGTTGGCTCTGACCCAGAGCGAAGGCCTGCGCCCTAGCGAATCGGTACTCGACAGCCCGTCCATGAATGACGACGTGTTCCGCCTGCTCAGCCAATGCCTTGGCGGATCCGGGCTGGAGCTTGCCGCCGATCAGATCCAGGGCAAAACCCGCGCCCTGCAAAAGTGCCGCGAGTTTCGTCAGCACCGCCCCATCCTGAGCACCGAGCACTGCACACAGATCATCAGCCAGCTGCAGCAGGCCAATCACTGGCTCTCTTCGCTGAAGGTCAACGTCACGCCGGTCCCGCAGGCCGATTGACGCCAGTGGGCATTGATTGGCCCAGCCCCCGCAGGACTGACCTCTTGGTGGCTAACGCCAATCCTGGGGGTTTTATCGGCACACACTCAGCCTTTGGTTTTGGCCTTGCCGGTGGTTTTTTTGGCTGCTGCTTTCGGCGCGGCCTTGGGTGCGGCTTCAACTTCTGCCACCAGCGCGGCCATATAGGCGTTACGCGCGGTCTGGGCAATCGCAACTTGCTGCTGCAGGCGGGTCAGTTCTGCATCCACGATCTGAATATTCGCGACCTGTGAGCGAGCCGCTTCGGAGAGGTCGCTGATCGCGTGATCGGTGCCATTCAGGGTGAGGGTCGGGACTTGGGTCATGTTGACTGCCTTATTTTGTGGTGTATTTAAAATTACAAACCCCGCTGCCCTTACGGATAGCGGGGTGCTTTAGTGCCTTATTTTCAGCAGCAGTTCAAGGGTGGCTAGACAAAAACATCGTCGTTGACAATGGTCCGCATGCCGGTCAACACCAGCACGTTGCCAAAGCTGCCCCCCACCGGGTTGCTGACATCGAGGAAAAAGGTTTCGTCGGCTTCGGGGATCCGGTCGCCGAGAATTTCAACCGGGATGACCGCCTTATTCTCGTTGGGGTACAGCATCAGCGTGCCTTTGACCGCGATGTAGTCCTCGCCCGCTTTGGCGCTGCCGTCGCGCGTGGTGTAGTCGACGCTCAACAGCTGGTTGGGATTGCTGCGCACACCGGTGAATTCCAGCAGAAAGTACGCATCGACAATGCCACTGTTGCCCTCGGTGACGGCCAGTTTCACCTCGGAGGCCTTGGTCGGCGCATTGACATAATTGGCGCGCACCGCCTGGTCGATCACTTGCTGATAAGCACTCACCTTCTGCCAGGCGCCGATTTCGCCGTAACTGCTATTGGTGCTGGTGTCGATGTCAGGCCGGGTGCTGCCCTGGCTCAGGCTGGTGACGTAACTGGCGATACCGGCCACCTTGCCATTCAGAAACGCAGGGCCGCCGCTATCGCCCTGGCTGATGAAGCCCTCGTTTACGCCCAGCCCGGTGCCGCCGACATTGATCAAGCGGCCCAGGGCATTTTGCGCTGCGCTGCCATTGTCAAAATCGGCGATCAACTGCGTACCGGCCAGCGGCGTCCAGGTCATGCCCGCCCCCAACGCCGCCTTGAGAGTGGCCGGGTCGGCGTCGAACTGGTTGCTGGCTTTCTGCCGGATTGGCGTGCCTGCATAGGTCAGCGATTCGCCGCTGGCACCGGTGCCCGGCTGGCCATAGCCGACAAAGGTGAATGCCTTGCCGATCTCATCGCTGCTGCGGTACAGCTCGTAGCGATTGGCGGTCAGCGGCGCGTGGCCGTTAAGCCAGACAATCGCCAGATCGTTATTGGTATTGAACGCGTCGTAATTGCTCATGACCACGACCTTGCTGGACGTCAGCGTCTGGGTCCCGGCCGAGGTTTCAAACTTCACGGTTGCGGCCGTGCTGCCGTTGGAAAACAAATGCGCAGCGGTGAGGATCGCCTGGCCGTCATAGAGCAATACACCCGTCCCGTAGAAACCGGCCACCGAGACCATGACCACGCCATCGTAGCCTTCGTTTGCCAGGGCGCGGTTGCGCGTGTCGGTGAAAGGGGTGACCGTCGAAACCATGATTGTTACTCCAGCGCAACCGCATCAGTGCTTAGCTCTGTGTCGGCCGACCTGCGCAAGGGATGAGGGCCGAACGATGAAATGCAGCCGCTGTAGGAGCGGCTTTAGCCGCGAAGCAACCACTGGCAGCAATTATGCATCGACTGCTTCGGCCTCTCGCGGCTGAAGCCGCTCCTACGACGGTGATCACGACGGGATGGCGACGGTGATCGCGGGGTGTTCACAATGACTCAGTTTGTCGCTAAAAAAACAATGCGAATGAGTATTTTTCCTTGTAGGGCAACGCTACTGCCTTTATAAGAAAAAACCTCAACTCTATAGATCCAAAGGAACTGACTATGAGCGATACCTGGAACGAAGGCTATTTCACGGACGTGGGTTACACCTACGGCTATTACCGGGAAATCAGCCCGGTGTTCCAGCGTTATTGCCTCCTGTTGCGTGGCTTTGCCTGCGTCGAGAGCGCCAACGCGTACCACTGCGAACTCGGCTTCGGCCAAGGCGTCTCAATCAACATCAACGCCGCCGCCAACCCCGGTCACTTCGTGGGTACGGACTTCAATCCGGCCCACGCCGCGCACGCCAACAGCCTGGCCGACAGCTTCAGCGGCGACACCCGTCTGTACGACGACAGCTTCGAACAATTGCTGGCGCGCACGGATCTTCCGCAATTTGACAGCATCAGCCTGCACGGCATCTGGACCTGGATCAGCCGCGACAACCATAAACTGATCGCCGAATTCGCCCGCCGCCAACTCAAGCCCGGCGGCGTGCTGTACATCAGCTACAACTGCTTCCCCGGCTGGTCACCTTCTGCCCCGCTGCGCCAGCTGTTCACCTTGCATGACCGCTTCGCCTCCGCGACCAAAACCGGCACTGCGCGGGTGGATGCAGCGCTGCAGTTTTCCGAAGCTCTGCTCAAAGCCAACCCGCTGTACGCCCAGGCCGTGCCGAATCTGGATGGCAAACTCAAGACCATTCAGGGCCAGAACCGCCAGTACGTGGCGCACGAATATTTCAATCGTGACTGGAACTGCATGTACTTCACCGACGTGGTGGATGCACTGGCACCGGGCAAACTCGAATTCGCCACCACGGCGTCACCGTTCGACACCGTGGACGCCATCAACCTGGGCGCTGATGCGCAGACCTTTCTGCAAGCCATCGACCATCCAGTGATGCGCGAACAAGCGCGGGATTACTTTGTTAACCAGCAATTTCGCAAAGACTTGTACGTGCGTGGCGCAACTCGGCTGACTGCTTCCGAACAGCGTGACCGGATGCTCAATACCCGCGTGGTACTGACGCAGCTGGCAGACAGCGTACCGTCCAAAGTCACCGGTGCACTGGGCGAAGCCACCCTGCAGCAGGACATCTACGCGCCGCTGCTTGAAGCGTTGTCCGCCAAAGCCAATGCGGCCAAGACCTTGCGCCAGCTCGCAACAGCAGTGCCGACCATGACGTACGGCGTGCTGAGCCAGGCGATTTCCATTCTGATTGGCATGGGTGCCGTCGCACCTTGCCAGAGCGAAGCAGCGGAGAAGCAAGCGCAGAATCGCTGCAACGCGCTCAATCAACATCTGTGCCTGCAAGCGCAATTCGAAAAACGAGTGGAATTCCTTGCCAGCCCGGTGACCGGAGGCGGCGTGGGGGTTAGCCGTTTCGAGCAGCTGTTTTTGCTGTCGATCAAACAAGGCAAGAAACAACCGGCGGAATGGGCGCATCAGGTCTGGCAATTGCTTGGCAGCCAGGGCGAACGCCTGGTGGTCGAAGGCAAGATCCTGGAAACCGGCGACGAAAACCTCGCCGAGTTGACCAGACAGGCTGAAGCCTTTGCCGAGAAATCGTTGGTGGTGTTGAAGGCATTGCGGGTTGCGTAAGGGATCGGATTAACCCCACCGCCCCTACGGCGGACGCGCAAATCCACGCAAATCCGTAGGAGCGGCTTTAGCCGCGAGACAATATGCCAGCCAGAACAATCTTTATTGAATGTCCCGGCCCTTCGCGGTTGAAGCCGCTCCCATACTTGTGAAATCTGGGGCTGTCAGCCCAGCCAGATTCCGTTTTCGGTAGCGGCTGCTGTGTTGCCGATGTTTTCGTTGCTTTCGGCAAATGCCACCAAAATTTCATGGGATTGCACACCACTAGCAGCCTGGTTACTCCAGAATGCCAGGCCACCCGCGTCAGGCGCACGATGCAGCACGTTCTGATAGTAGCTTTTGAGTAGGGAGGGTGTGTCACTCGCTGGGTTCAGGACACGAAACTCGTTGCTCTGCACAAAGCCCATAGCAACGTTCGCGATGCTGGCACCCTGATCGACCTGGTTGACCCAGAATTTAAGCCCAACGGCGTCCGGCTTGCGGTCCAGGGCTGCTTGATAGAGACGATAGACCGAACCTGTCGTCTCGCCAGCTTTAACGTCCAGAGCCAACACGCCGTCGGTAAAAGCCAGCCGTTCAACGTTGTTGATCGCATCAGTTTTGCCAGCAACCTTGGCGAGATAACCCGTTCCGCTAACATTGACGGTGACGAAACTCTTGCTGACATCGTAGGAAATCGTATCCCGGCCAGTACCGCCGTTATAGTCATCATTACCCAGCGAAACGAAAAAAGTATCGTTGCCCCAAGAGCCGGTTATCCGGTCATCACCCCGGAAAAGGTTGTTGACAGCGTACGTGTTAGTCGCGCTGATGCTGAAACCGGAAAACGTCACATACGGCGTGCCGCCATACGAGTAAGTAATGCTGTTGGCGATGCCCGAGCCGGTGGGGCTGAAAATCCCGCTGATCGCTGCACTGTAAGGGCCGTCGGCCGTCACGATAAGCGTGTTACTGGCACTGACCAGTGAAGGAGTACCGCTGAAACCCTGAAAAAAAGCCGAGTCAGCCGGTTGGTGATACGTAATATTAGCCACTGAAAAATCCTGCTTCCGAGCATGAAGAGAAGTGCGCACAAACCGGCGCGGGCGCATTGTAACGGCCCGTTTACAGGTTTGTTACCTTCTCGTACATGAACAGGCCAACAGCCGATAAGCGGCGTAAAGCTCAGTACTGCTTGCGTCGAACCTTGATATCACCGTACTGATACTGCAAGTAACCTGTGTACGGCAGCAGCACTGTGTCGGCGATTCCCGACAGGGCCAGATCCGATGCAATCGTCCCCGCACTCCAATGCGAACCCGAGCGTGCAGGCGCATTCAAATTGCAGAACTGGTAGGCCGCGCCACTGTAGGCGCGAGGGATCGAATGGCAATTGGATTGCCAGCGAGCCAGATCGTCGGCTGCGCCCTTCTCGTCATTCAAGGTCTTGACTGTCCCGCAGCCGGAAAGCACTGCAAGGGCACACATCGCCGTCCATAGTTTCAATCGAATAACTCCTTTGATAAAAATTGGCCTTTCAACCCGATGCTGAGCCTCCGGTCGGGCATGCCTTGGATCTGGATATTCCACGGGCGTCGTTAAAATCAGGCAATCCACTTGTCGTCCGCCCCCGTCTTCGTAGGAGCGGCTTCAGCCGCGAAGCGTCATCACTGCCGATGCAAATACTGTGAATGTTCCGGCCCATCGCGGATGAAGCCGCCCCTACGATGTGACAGGGGCGCACCAATGCGGGGCGTCAATTCCTGCACATTATCAACATCACGGTGTTGGCGGCTATCTAAGCCAAACACTCAACGTTGATTAGAACCAAATCACCCTCCCGCTCTAAACCCAGCCTTTGCGAGGGCTTACGAAACCCTGAATGCAAAAAACCCCATCTTCCTGGAAAGACGGGGTTTAATTTTTGGCATTTGCTTCACAACCTACGCACGCAGATTAAACGATGAACGTGCCTAAAGCGAGCGTCTTGACGCATAAGCTGCGAACTAAATCACTTTTTCAAGAATTGACTTCGTCAGCGCAAGGATTGTTCACTTTTTGTACAAAAACGCATGAAAAACGCTCTACATCTGCGCCTCTCAACACTCTCATCAATGCATGGTGCCAGAATGCTTGGAACCGTCCGTCGGTGCGTTATTCAAAATCCATTCAGGCCAGATATCGAGAGCCCATTCACCCTTGCGACATTGGTCATGCAAGATCGCCAACCATTGGCGCAACGGTTGCGGCGCCATCAGTAAAGCCGCCCTTTGCTCACCACTCTTGAAGGTCAGAGAGATTATCTCAGCCGTTCGCGCAACATCGATTGTCTCGATCAGCCAATCGCTGTTTTGCTGGGTAGCCTGGACGGCGGGCTGTTCTGGCAACTGAGCAATGGCGGCCTGCTGGGCGAAGCTTTGAACGGCAGCCGTGTGGTAATCGGCGATAGTAGCTGTGTTGCCTGCCGCAGCCGACGGTTGCAGCCAGCCAAGTAAATGCGGCACCAAGCGTTTCACCAGACGCTGGGTCATCCAGAACACCACCGGCTCGCCAGCCGTCAGTTCGCCAGTAATCTGCAGGCGATCTTCCAGGTCATGCATTTCGGTGGTGATGCGCTTGAGTTCCAATGGTGCAATGCCAGGGGTTGCTTGTTCAGTACTCACTTTTACAATCCTGAATTCGTTTCGCGGAGGTGAGTGGCTACAAGTCATCCAGCCGCCGAACCTGTAGACGAATGCGACAATGGCCGGGCTTGGAGCGCCCTTGGACTCTCATCAAGCTCTTACAGCCAGATATTCAGTTGGTTCAAAAGGTAACAGCTATGAGAGAATACCGCGCTTTTTTGATTTAGTGCATAAACGCAAACCCTTCGATGGCGCGCAGTTCAATGTCTGCGTGTAGCATTTTTTTGGTTGCGTTTTTATTCAGCCTCCCTGAGTGGACTTACCGACTCAGTATTAGGGAAGAGTGTTCGTGACTGCCCCGTTCCCACCGCTCCTACCACTCGTAGTTGACCTTGACGGTACCCTGCTGCGCTCCGATCTTCTTCTGGAGACGGGCATGGCATTTGTGCGCAGCCAACCCTTGAATATGTTCAAGCCGCTTGGCTGGCTGAGCAAGAGCAAGGCCACCTTGAAGGAGGGCCTGGCGCTGGCAACCGACCTTGACGTCAGCGTTCTGCCTTATGATCCGCAGGTAATCGAGTTCATTGAAACGGAGCGGAGCCTGGGTCGCAAGGTGATACTCGCCACGGCCAGCCACTACAGCCTTGCAGATCGCATCGCAGAACACCTGCAGCTGTTCGATCAGGTAATGGCCAGCGACAGCGAGCGCAACCTGTCGTCACATCGCAAGCGTGACCTGCTGATCGAGCATTTCGGTGAACAAGGCTTCGATTACATGGGCAACTCGCACGACGACATCCAAGTCTGGGCGGCCGCACGCAAGGCTTATGTGGTAAACCCGGAGTCCGGGGTTGAAACCAAAGCGCGCTCCAAAGGCAATGTTGCGCAAGTTATTCAATCCAACGTGTCTAGCCCCCGGGATTGGCTCAAAGCTCTACGTCTTCATCAGTGGATGAAAAACGTACTGATTTTTGTCCCGTTGCTGGCCTCACATCAACTCACCAATCCGCAGCTGCTCTGGCAAGGGATTCTTGGTTTTCTGTTCTTCGGCCTGTGCGCGTCGAGCGTTTATCTGCTCAACGACCTGCTCGATCTGGCGGATGACCGACACCATAAAACCAAGCGCAATCGCCCTTTCGCTTCGGGACGGCTGTCCATCAAGTTCGGGCTGATTGCATTTCCGCTATTGCTGCTGGTCGCCTTCGCCGGATCGTTATGGTTATTGCCGGGCCGGTTTGCCGCTGTGCTCGCCGCCTATTACATCCTGACCCTGGCCTACTCGCTATCTCTCAAACGCCAAATGGCGGTGGATGTCATTGCACTGGCCATGCTTTACACCGTGCGCATCATTGCTGGTGCAGCCGCGTTCAAGCAGCCGCTGACGTTCTGGATCCTGGCGTTCTCGATGTTCATTTTCCTCAGCCTGGCACTCGTCAAGCGCTACGCCGAGCTGCGTGAGGCGCGGACACAGGGAATGACCAAAAAAACCCGAGGTCGCGGCTATTACCCCAGCGATCTGGAGATGATTTCGTCCCTGGGCGCCGCGTCCGGCTATTTGTCCGTGATGGTTCTGGCCCTTTACATCCATGACGGGCTGACCACGGCGCTGTACACCAATCCTCAAGTCATCTGGCTGGGTTGCCCACTGCTGCTGTTCTGGGTGACGCGAGTCTGGATGCTGACTCATCGCGGCGAAATGCATGATGATCCTGTCGTGTTCGCCATTCGTGATCGGGTCAGCCTGGTAGTAGGCATCCTGTTCTGCCTGGTGTTCTGGGTGGCGACATGAGTCAGGCGCTGTATTCGTGGGGTCGCCATCCACGCGCCCCTCAGACCGCTAATGCCTGCGCATGGCAAAGCGAACTGCCCGCGGTGCAGGCTGCGGTTGTTCAGGCCCATGGTACGACCCTGGCTTATGGCAACGGCCGCAGTTATGGCGACAGCTGCCTTGCCGCCAGTGATCAGGTGCTGCACATGCGCAGCCTTGATCGCTTTATTCACACCGACTGGCGGCAAGGCATCATTCGCGTTGAAGCCGGCATCACCCTAGCGCAGATTCTTGCGGTGGCGATTCCAAGAGGATTCTTCCTGCCCGTCACGCCGGGTACCCAATTGGCCACTGTCGGCGGTGCCGTCGCCAATGACGTGCATGGCAAAAACCACCACTTGCGCGGCACCTTTGGACGCCACGTCTCATGTTTTGGCCTGCTGCGCCATGGCCTGGAGCACCTGACCTGCTCGCCTACCGAAAACGTCGAGTTGTTCTGCGCCACCATCGGCGGGCTGGGCCTGACGGGGGTCATTCAGTGGGCAGAACTGCAACTGATGCCTATACAGGCCAGCCAGATCAACAGCACCGTGGTGCGTTTCGGCAATCTGGCAGAGTTCTTCGCCCTGTCTGCGGAGCTCGATCACCAGCACGAATACAGCGTGGCCTGGATCGACTGTCTGGCCAAAGGCGCCAACACCGGACGCGGCGTGTTCATTGTCGGAGACCATGCACGCTACGGCTCGCTTGACCTGGATGAGCGCTCCAAGCTTTCCGTACCGGTGACTCCGCCCATCTCATTGATCAACAATCTATCGTTGAGCGCCTTCAATACCGCTTACTGGCACATGCACCCCAGTCAGCGCACGCAGAAGCGCAGCACCTACGAACCGTTCTTCTATCCGCTTGATCGCATCCGTCACTGGAACCGCATCTACGGCCGTCATGGATTCCAGCAATACCAATGCGTGATCCCGGACGCCAATGCCGAGGCCGCCATGGGCGAGCTGCTTGGCGCCATTGCCGACAGCGGCCAGGGCTCGTTCCTGGCGGTGCTCAAGCGCTGCGGCGATATCACCTCGCCAGGGCTGTTGTCGTTCCCTCTGCCTGGCACCTCACTGGCTCTGGACTTCCCCCAGAGCAACGAACTGGAAAAGAACCTTTTTCCGCGCCTGGATAGCATCGTGCGGACCGCTGGCGGTCGGCTTTATCCCGCCAAGGACGCGCACATGAGCGGCAGCGACTTCCGCCAGGCTTACCCCGCCTGGGAGCAACTTGAAGCGCTGCGCGACCCTTCTTTGATGTCCCGCTTCTGGAAAAGAGTCATCTTATGAAACGAGTCTTGATCATCGGCGCCACTTCCGCCATCGCCACGGCGTGCGCCCGTTTGTGGGCTGTTCAGGGGAGTGAGTTTTTCCTCGTGGCGCGCAATACCGACAAATTGCAACAGACTGCCGCAGACCTTCAAGGGCGCGGCGCCAAGACCGTCACCGTGCATGAAATGGACGCTACAGACAGCGCAGCCCATCCGGCGATGCTGACCAGCTGCATTGCCGCTCTGGGCCAAATCGATATCGCTCTGATCGCCCACGGCACCCTGCCCGACCAGAAGGCCTGCGAGCAAGACGTGAATGTCGCCCTGCAGGAGCTGGCCAACAACGGCACGTCGGTCATCGCATTGCTGACCCTTCTGGCCAACCAGTTTGAAATTCAGCGCTGCGGCAGCCTGGCGGTGATTTCATCGGTAGCAGGTGATCGCGGGCGTCCCTCCAACTATCTGTATGGCACCGCTAAAGCTGCGGTATCGACCTTTTGCGAAGGCTTGCGCGCACGGCTGTTCAAGGTCGGGGTTCAGGTGACCACCATCAAGCCAGGTTTTGTGGATACACCAATGACCAAAGGCCTGCCGTTGCCAGCACCTCTGGTAGCCAGCCCTGAGCAAGTAGCGCAGCGCATCGTCAAGGGCATCGAAAGCAAAGCAGACACTCTGTACGCGCCGGGCTTCTGGGCGTTGATCATGCTGATCATCAAGTGCATCCCTACCCTGATCTTCAAACGCCTGAACCTGTAAACGGGTTGCTCGCGGTCAGGACTTTTTCAGCTATCAGAGGGATCCATGAGTAACCTTATCAACCGGCTCAATTCTTTAAACCGGATCAGTATTTTCGCGCTCTACGTCGTCGCTGTGACGTTCCTGCTGCTGGCCAACTGGACCACCATCAGTGCGGTAACCAACGAAGCAGGCGACTTTGCAGCCAACTCGGTCTTGATCCAAAGTGCCAAGAGTTTTTCCCTTTGGGTGGGTAACTACTCCAGAGTGGGATTCAACCATCCCGGCCCGGCCATCCTCTATGTGCTGGCCGCCGGTGAAGTGGTGTTCCACGACTGGTTGCATCTGGTTGACTATCCCTTTGCTGGCCAGGTCATGGCCGTGGCGTTCTACAACGCCTTCTGGATAACGCTTGCCTTTATCGGCTTTCATCGCCTGACGCAGTCCACACTTATCTCGCTCGCTGCGCTGAGCGTCCTACTGCTGATCCTGAGTCTGACGGACTACGCGTTCTTCAATGGCATCTGGATGCCAAACATGTACCTGTTCCCATTCGTGATCGCACTGATGGCAATCGGGCGTGTCATTGATGGCAAGGTCGACAGCCTGCAGGCGCTGGCGATCAGCTCCGGCTTCCTGATCAACGGCCATGTGTCATTCGTGGCCGTGCTGGGTGTGATGCTGATCGCGGCCATCGTCGGTAACTTCCTGGTCATCAGGGGCCAGGGCCAGAACGACCGCATCGTCGCCAGCCCTTCGTTTCTATTTCGTCATCGGTTACCGCTGGGCCTTTCGTGCCTGACGCTGTTCGTGTTCTTTATCCCGCTGATCGTCAAGACCGTCACTGACTTCCCGGGCCCGGTTCACGATTACGCGACGTTCAGTGGTGGGCATACCGCCAACTCCCTGGCCGACTCGGCTGCCTTTGTGGCCTCGTACTGGGGTGGCAACGTGTGGGGTGCCTTGGGGCTGGGCCTGTTAGTGCTGGCCTGGTGGGCGTGCGCTCGCTTGCCACAAGACACCCGCACGCGTATTCGCGCACTGATCGCCTCTATCTTCGCTGCGACCTTCGCTCTGCTGTTCTATGCGCGGTATGGCATCGACATGCTCAGCGAGCACTACGTTGGGTTGTTCTATTACGCCGCGCCTGCACTCGCTATTGCCTACGCCGTGATGGTTCTGCTTGCCCGTACCCGCCTGGGTTCGCTCAAGCCACTGGTTGGCGTCGCTTCGCTGGTTCTGTTCGCGACCACCTTCGCGGTAATCAACAAGCCGGTGCCTTACACCCAGCATTACGGCCTGCCGGGTATTTCGGCAGCATTCGACACCCTCAAAGCACAGCGCACCACGGCCAATGTGTTGGTCCTGGATCTGGACGCCACCCACAACTGGCCGCACCTCTGGTCAGCAGTAGCAGGGCTTGAAGCTTACTCTGCGCGTACTGGCGAGAAACTGTTCTGCGTGAACCAGAACTGGCACATCCTGTTCACCAAAGCCTACCGCTGCAGTGACGACGAAGTCCGACTGGGCAAGCGCCTGACCGTGACCGCGTACAACGCCTATCCCGAAAAGGTGCCAGCGTTCTCTGCTATGGGGCTCTCGCTTTATGACGATCAAAGCCCATCGATTGCCCCAGGCCGCATGTTGACAGTCGCCCAGGCCCGCCCTGTGTTCAGCCGCGATTTATTGTCCACTGGCTGGGCGGGGGTCGAAGCCGACCGCGTCTGGAGCATCGGTGCGAAAGCCAGCCTGCTGTTCAAGGCCAACCCGGACAACGCCAGCACCTTGAAACTGGACCTGGAAGCTTTCATCCCCACCCCGGATACCACTCAATCGGTGTCCTTCGTGCTCAACGGCAAGCCCGTCAAGCAGGTCAGGTTTTCCGCCAGCAACACTCGCCAGACCATCAGCATTCCGGTAGCCGCCAGCGATCAAGTCCAGGCCCTGCAGTTGCTGATCGAGAAACCTGTATCGCCTAAAAGCGTCGGCCTTTCGCCTGATGACCGAGAACTCGGCGTGGCGCTGTTCGGCCTAGAATTCGACGGAGTAATAACACAATGAATGCCTCCAAGATCCTTTTGCCCGGCGGTGCCGGTCTGGTGGGCCAGAATCTGGTAGCGCGCCTCAAGGCCAAGGGCTACAGCAACATCGTGGTGCTTGATAAGCACCGCGAAAACCTCGCGATCCTGAAAAAGACCCAGCCCGACATCACCGTGGAGTACGCCGACCTGGCCGAGCCCGGTGAGTGGCAACGGCATTTTGCAGGTGCTGACGTAGTAGTCATGCTGCAGGCGCAAATCGGTGGCAATGACTATCAGGAATTCGTGCGCAACAACGTCGACGCTACGGCGCTGATTCTGGAGCAGGTCAAACTGCACAACATCCCGCGTCTGATCCCGATCAGCTCGTCGGTAGTTGTATCGGTGGCCGACGACTTTTACACCAATACCAAGAAAGACCAGGAACGCATGGTGATCGAAAGCGGCATCCCCTGCCCGATCCTGCGTCCGACCCTGATGTTCGGCTGGTTTGACCGCAAGCACCTGGGCTGGTTGTCGCGCTTCATGAAAAAAGTGCCGGTATTCCCGATTCCGGGCCACGGCCGCTACCTGCGCCAGCCGCTGTATGTGGGTGATTTCTCCAACATCATCATCAGTTGCATCGAGCATCCGCAAATCAACGGCATCTATAACATTTCCGGCCACGAGAACATCGATTACATCGACATCATCCGTGAAATCAAACGGGCCACAAAAGCCGGCACGGTGATTCTGAAAATCCCGTACAGCCTGTTCTATGCGCTGATCTGGACCTGGAGCCTGTTTGACAAAAACCCGCCCTTCACGACGCAGCAACTTGCTTCGTTGAGCGCGAAAGACGAATTTGAAGTTATCGACTGGCCCGGCATTTTTGGCGTGCCTTACACACCCTTTGCTGATGCGATCAATGAAACATTCAACGATCCCGAGTACAGCAAAGTCGTGTTGGAGTTCTAAAGATGGGGCAACGTATTGCAGTACTGGGAGCTGGCCCGATGGGCCTGGCAGTCGCCTATCAATTGGCACGCGACGGCCATCATCCAGTGATTTTCGAAGCCGATGACCGCATTGGCGGCATGACCGCCGCGTTTGATTTCTCGGGCCTGACCATCGAGCGCTATTACCACTTCCACTGCATTTCTGACCATGCTTTCCTGGATGTACTCAAAGAGCTGGGCCTGGAAAAGAAGATGCATTGGGTCGAAACCAAGATGGGCTACTGGTATCAGAACCGCCTGCAAGCCTGGGGCAATCCGATAGCGCTGCTCAAGTTCCGCGGCCTGAGCCTGGTGGCCAAGTTCCGCTATGGCCTGCACGCGTTCCTGAGTACCAAGCGCAACGACTGGAAACCTCTGGACAACCGCGACGCGCAAACCTGGATTCGCGGTGCCGTGGGCGCCGAAGCCTGGGAAGTGCTGTGGCGGCGCCTGTTCGAGTACAAGTTCTATAACTACAGCGACAATCTTTCAGCCGCCTGGATCTGGAGTCGTATCCGCCGCATCGGCCGTTCACGCTACAGCCTGTTTCGAGAGAAGCTCGGTTACCTGGACGGCGGCTCGGAAACCTTGCTGCAAGGCATGAAACAGGACATTGAAGCCAACTCCGGCGAGTTCCGCCTCAAGTCCCCAGTGACTCGCGTGATCGTCGAGAACGGCCAGACCAAAGGCGTGGAAGTGAACGGCCAGGTCGAGTACTTCGACAAAGTCATCAGCACTATTCCGCTGCCTTACGTAGCGAAGATCATCCCCGATCTGCCTGCCGACGTAATCGCCAGCTTCCAGTCGATGAAAAACGTCGCCGTGGTGTGCGTGATTGCCAAGCTGCGCAAGCCGCTGACCAACAATTTCTGGCTCAACACCAACGACCCGGAAATGGACATTCCCGGCCTGGTTGAATACACCAACCTGCGCCCGCTGGACCAGCACATCGTCTATGTGCCGTTCTACGTGCCGGGTGAGCACCCGCTGTTCGCCGAACCGGATCAGAACTTCCTCGACAAGGTGCAGCGCTACCTGAAGAAGATCAACCCGGCACTCACCGACGACGACTTCATCGAACTGCGCGCCAGCCGTTATCGCTATGCGCAGCCGATCTGTGAGCCGGGCTTCATGAATAAATTGCCGCCCGTGAAACAGTCCATTGAAGGCCTGTGGATTGCCGATACCTCGTATTACTACCCGGAAGACCGGGGTATTTCTGAAAGTATCGATTTTGGCCGCAAGATGGCACGAGACGCGGGCAAATGATCCAACAGTTCATGTCCCGACAGTTCCTGATCTTCCTGATCACCGGCGGGTTCGCTGCAGGCGTCAACTTCTGCTCGCGGATCATTTACAGCCTGTGGATGGATTTCTCGCCAGCAGTGATCCTTGCCTACCTGACCGGGATGGTCACCGCCTTCGTCCTGGCCAGGGCGTTTGTGTTCAAGGACAGCCAGCAAGCCGTGCACCATTCGGCGATGATCTTCGTACTGGTCAACATCGTTGCGGTACTGCAGACCTGGGGTATCAGCCTGGCGCTGGCCCATTACCTGCTGCCTGCAATGGGAGTCAAAATGTTCACCTTGGAAATCGCCCACGCCGTGGGTGTAGTCGTACCGGTGGTGACCAGCTACATCGGGCACAAGCGCTGGTCGTTTCGGTAGCCCCGAACGACGCGCCACCTCACCGTAGGAGCGGCTTCAGCCGCGAAATGTCGGCCTATGCGCTGGATCTCATCGACAGCACAACCGCTCGCGGCTGAAGCCGCTCCTACGGCAAAACGCTGAATGCCTTCTAACCATGGACACAGAATGAACAGCTCGCAGACCCCCTTCCCCGACAGAATCTACTCGCTGGACGTTCTTCGGGGGATCGCCGCGCTGGCCGTGGTCTTCTGGCACTGGCAGCACTTCTTCTACGTCGGTGATAGCCCCAAAGACTTCAACGGCGTCGGGCAGCCGCTGTTCAACATCTTCACCCTGGCGTATCAGCGTGGATCATTGGCGGTAGAACTGTTCTTCTGCATTTCCGGGTTTGTGTTTTTCTGGCTGTTCTCACAGCGCATCGCGGCACGCACCCTGAGCGCGTCGCGCTTTTTCATGGACAGGTTCAGCAGGCTCTACCCCCTGCACCTCGTCACCTTTATCGGCGTAGCGATACTGCAATTGCTCTACGCCAACAGCCACACCAGCTACTTCGTTTACCAGTCAAACGACTTCTATCACGCCGTTCTGAACGCGCTGCTGATCCCGGCCTGGGGTTTTGAGAGCGGTTGGTCGTTCAATGCGCCGATCTGGTCGGTATCGGTAGAAGTGCTGCTCTACGCGATCATGTTCGCCACCTGCCTTGCCCGCCAGGCCCGTTACCTGATCATCCCTTGCCTGATTGTGCTGGGCTATTACCTCTACCCTAACAACTACAAATTGGGCAGCGGCATCTTCACGTTCTTCTGCGGCGGCGTGGCGTTCATGTTCATGGACTGGCTGATAAAACGAGTCGGCACCAAACCGTTCCTGGCCATCGCGACATTGCTCGCGGCGGCGGCATGGGCGTTTGTCCTGCTGTCGCAAACCCTGAATTTGTACTTGCTGATGGGCATCGCCTTCCCCACGCTGGTGATGTTGCTGGCCGCCGTCAGCTGCGCCTTCCCCACCTTCCTGCGACCTTTCGCTGCAGTGGGTGACATCAGCTACTCGTCGTACCTGCTGCACTTCCCGTTGCAGATCATCTTCGCCATGGTGGTTGATGCCCTGGGCGGCGAACGCAGTCTCTTCTACAGCCCGTGGATGCTGGTGCTGTTCATGGGTGTATTGATTCCGCTGAGCTATGGTTGCCATCGTTTGTTCGAAGTGCCGGTGCAACGAGCGCTGCGTCAGCGGTTCAGGTAGGCGCGGCTCCGACGGTGGGTATCCCATGCACACCGTCGCCGCCGCCGTATGAGCGGCTTCAGCCGCGAAACGCCAGTACACCCACAACATTTGTATCGTCGCAATAACGCTTCGCGGCTAAAGCCGCTCCTACGGGCCGCGAAAACACCGATAAATCCATGCCATGGTTAGCGTGAGATACAGCGCAACCTCGTAGGAGCGGCTTCAGCCGCGAAACGTCGGTACACCCACACCATTTGTATCGTCGCAATAACGCTTCGCGGCTGAAGCCGCTCCTACGCGTTCAGCCCTGCGCCGCGCCGCTTTGCTACACCGACCGTTCGACCGGGAATCTCTCCAGGGACGTGTTGACCATCATGGTCGCCATCTGCAATTGGTTCACCACCGAAAACGCCAAGTCACGCTGATAACCCTTGAGGTGGTCGCCGCATTCATAGGCCATCGCAATAGCCCCGCGCAGCAGGTCGGACGCGCAGATCAACGCGTCTTCGGCGCTCAGTTGGTCATTGGCCTTGAATGGCAACGCATCGGTTTGCGTTGTGTTTTTTGGTGCGGGTTTGGTTTTGAGCATAGGTACAACTCCAGCCATAACAGTTGAAGCTGCCATCAACGCCGCTAAACGATGGGTGGCAGCCATGCGCAGGTTAGCAGACCGGTGACTGGAACCCGGCGCACCCGAAGGTGCCCTGCGCATGGCCGCCATAAAGTGCCGGCGATAAAAAACGCCTGACTATAAGGAGGCGCATGCGCCAGTCAACACGGGCTGCTAAACCCGATCACTGAATAAGTCAGCGACCAGCGCAGACTAGTAACCCCAATCGACAGGCGCAAGGGGGCTGGAGTTTCTAGGAAATTTCACTCAAAAGAAAGGGATGGGTCCTGCAAGAGGGTCGGCCAAATGAGAGCCTTTTGCCGAAAAAATCCAGTTAACCCAATTCGAACGGGGCTGCTCGTGCTCTTGATCGCCTGGCCTCGCTCCGAAGCCTTGTCGCTTTCAACCGAATCCCCAAAAAACCGCCTCGACCTATGCCCGTCAGTTCGTCAGACTAAAGCGCTCAATGGTGTAGGAAACCACACCACCAGCCGTCAGCGGGGGCTGGACCCAGTTTTGGTCGCTAGCGCGACACTTTTAGGGAGTACCTTGATGCCTAATTACGTTCCCATTAGCACAGAGTTACATCGCAACAAGCATTTCAACCAGCGAACCTCTTTGGATTTTGCTCGGTCCGATACTGTCGCCACTTTGTACGTTAGCGAGCTAGCCAACGCCGCCCAAGCGATGCCGATTGCTTTTATTAAGCAGGAGCAGGATTTTATGCTGGTCGTCGTCATGGGACTTAAGCCAGGCCAAAACTTATTCATATCGTCGGGTGGAGTATGGCTCTCTGACTACATGCCAGTCACCTACCGCAGCAGCCCTTTTCAATTGCTGAATGTCCCGGGCAAGGATGACGAACAAGTTTTTTGTATTGATGAGGAATGCATCACTGACGGGCCACAGGGCACACCATTTTTCAAAGATGACGGTTCAGTTGAAGAATCGCTCAGCAGTGCATTTGAAGTAATTAAAGGCTTTAACGCTACGCGTTCACAAACTCAGGCAATCTGTAATATATTGGTTGCACATGACGTCATTCAGCCGTGGGAGTTGGAGCTGGACAACGGCAAAGAAAAACAGATCGTGGAAGGCCTTTATAAAGTCGATGAAGTGATTTTCAACTCGTTATCTGATGCTGCCTTCTTGGAGCTACGCCGGGCTGGCGCATTACCATTGGTTTTCTCCCAGTTACTTTCAATGCAAAAAATCGGCGTGTTAGCAAAACTTATTTACCAAAAAGAATCTGAAGTCGCAGAGCCAGTGGAAAGCGATACGTTCAGCTTCGCTGGCCTGTAACTCAACCAGCTTCTATCGCTGCCCCTGCAGCAATTCGCTTTACTAAAAAAAAACCCGCTAACCTTTCGGTCAGCGGGTTTTTTATATGTTTATACCTCTCACCGAAGCGAGAGGATCAAAGCATATTAGACCGCGCCATGGATGCCGGTAGCATCAGCGGACAGAGTCTGAACACCGGACAACTTAACAACCAAGTCAGTCGAGCCATTAGCAGTAGCGCTGTTACCAGTGTCGGTGTTAGCAACTACATAGGTGTTACCATTGAAGTTGAACCACGATGCAGTTACGCCAGCACCAGTGATTGCAGTTTCAGCAGAGATCAGAGCCTGTTCGAAGGATACCGAGTTGGTAGCGTCGAATTTAACCAGGTTAGCTGCTGCAGTAACGGCTGCACCAGTCAGAACCAGAGTATCAGCCTTAGCGAAACCAGTAATTGTGTCCAGAGCAGTGTAAGTCGAGCCAGCAGCGCCAACGGTTACAGTGTCAGCACCCGAACCCAGAGTGATGGTATCAGCGGCAGCCGAACCAGTGATATTCAGCTTGCCAGTGAATGCCGAAGCGTCGATGGTAGCTTTGTTGGTAACGGCGGAGATAGTCAGATCTTGCGAGCCTGCAACCTTGAACGTCGAACCAGCCTGAGCAACCAGGGAACCTACAGTGTTCGCTGTACCGGCAGTAACACCAGTCGAAGTGATGTTTACAGTGCTAACCAAAGCAGGAGTAGCTAACAGTTCAGCAGCGGTAGGAGCAACTGTCAGAGCACCAACAACACCTGCTGCGCCAGCAGTACCTTCCAGAGCAACGTTTACTGTGGTCACGCCAGTGGCGAGATTCAGGTTAGCTGCGCCGGTGTTGGCGGAACCGAAAGCGTAAGTGTGTGCAGCATCAGCAGCGTTTACAACGTCAGCAGCAGCAACAACCGGTGCAGTGTTGAACAGCACTTTGGTTACGGCAGCGTTAGTCAGACCACCACTCCCGAAAGCAACGGTAGCAGCAGCAGCACCGGAGAATTCAACAACTTCAATGTTGGTCACACCGTTCAGGCCAGCCAGAACCGCTGCGTTCCCACCGGCAGTCAGGTCAACGCCAGTTACGGAGATGGTGTCAATCCCAGCGCCGCCGTCAACTTTGTCAGCAACAGTCAGGTTGCCGCCGAAGGAGAACTTATCAGCACCAGCGCCACCTGTAACGGTCACAACGTTGGCGCCGAAAGTCAGAGCTACACCACCAGCGTTGGCCGAAGCGTTAACTGTAGTGAAGTCGGTATCCAGTACGCTGGCGATAGTCAGCTTCTGCGAACCAGTGATGTTCAGGGTGGAGTTAGCGACTGCAGTTGCGCCAGCAGTACCATCCAGAACGGTGATGGTGTTGGCAGCAGTACCGTTCGAAGCGATGGTCAACGTCTTAACAGCAGCGCCGTCAACGGTCAGAGCGCCGACTGTGGTGCCGTTGGTCAGGCCAACAGTTTCAGCAACAGCGGCAGCAGTTGTGGCAACAGTCAGCGAAGTTACGGAACCATCAACGGTAGTGGTAACACCAGCAGCTGTAGTGATCGAACCAGCCACAGCCTGGCCGCCTTTAACTACTACGTCGGTCAGACCAGCGATGGTCGAAACGTTAGCAGCCAAAGTGGCGGTAGGGTTGGTCAGAACCAGACGCTCAACGCTAGTCAGGGTAGGCAGAACTGGAGTAGCTCCAGCGCCAACCAGGTTGAAAGTATCGATACCTGCGCCGCCATTGATTTGGTCAGCAGCAGAAGTGGTAGCTACGTCACCGGTGAAAGTGTTGTTAGCGCTATCGCCAGTCAGGTTGTCCAGTGCAGCGGTCAGAACGAAAGAAGCACCGTTCGAAGCGCCAGCAGCGACAGCAGTCGACACAGCGGTAGGAGCGTTAGCAACAGCGGTCAGGCCGGTAGCGGTCGAAGTAACGGTAGCCAGGAAAGCACGAGCCGAATCAGCAGCGGCAACACCTTGGTAGCCTTGGATTTCAGCGGCGGTGTCGATCTGAGCGGTGAACGCTTGAGCAGCAACCAGTTTGGCTTGAACGACAGCAGCGTCAACCGAACCAGCGGACTGCTGGATGGTCCAGGCAGCTTGAGCTTGGGTCAGCTTGCCAGTTTCCAGTTGGTTAACCCAGAAGGTCAGGCCAGCTGCATCTGGAGCACGGCCGAAAGTGTTCTGGTAGATCGCGGTAACTTTGTCGATGTTCGACTTGTTGCCGTACAGGGCTACGGATTCAGCAGAAGTGGAGAAACCGGCTTGTACTGCAGCGATGTTGCCGTTTGCAGCATCGATAACGCCAGCCCAGAAAGCCTGACCGGTGGTGTCGGCTGGGCGGCCGAAGTAGGCGATGTACAGTTGTTGAACTTGTGCAAAGTAGGTTGAAGCAGCCATTTGTAAACTCCAGGTTTCATTATGTATAGAAGCTGAAACACAGGTGGACATCTTTGTCTCACCCATCAGCTGCCCAGCACTCCGTGCAGCCTTGGCGGCACGATAGCACAGGTCAACCCGTATCTCAGCTGTTACAGTAGGAAAAAACACATGGTTTTGTAGGAAATTTTGCCTAATAGCTTTCTGCTATCAAAAACCCGAAAACCATAGCCTACTGTTGGTTCATCTGAGTCATGTCGTTTTGACACTCGTCAAGGCCCTAATAGGCAATATCTGAGACAGAATGTAAAGCGAAATATCTGTCAAA
Source organism: Pseudomonas viridiflava (assembly GCF_900601905.1). GTDB lineage: Bacteria > Pseudomonadota > Gammaproteobacteria > Pseudomonadales > Pseudomonadaceae > Aquipseudomonas. Next base: position 36,684 of record NZ_UWFA01000475.1, on the reverse strand, counting down.
AGAGCCGCTTACATAGACCTTTTGACCAATACCTTATGCTTTTTCCGCACGCGCTTCGTTAGGGTTCACAGTGGGTTTCGGCTGACTGCTTAGAAGCTTTAGGCCTAAGGCTGTCTGATTTTTCCCACGTACCAGCAAGGCAGTGTCTGACGCTCGCGCTACCGCGATGTTGCGCTCGTCTAACACGACGGGCTTGCCGAGGGCACGATACCTCTCAATATGTTGCAAAGCTGTGTCAGGGTCGGTTGTCAGCGGGCCGGACACCCAGAGCAGATCGGCTGTTTCAGGGGTGATCCAATTCACCGGGATCCAGCACGGTTGGCTGGACGGTTGTGGACGGTTGGCGGGGATGGGGGCGACTTCGGCCAGGACGGCATCGAAGGTTTCCGGCAGCGGCGAGCCGTGGCAGGCGATTAGCTTGAAAGCAGTGCAGCGCTCAGAGGTCGGTGTGGAAATCAACGCTTCGAGGCGGTCGACCTGCAATTCGAAGGCGAAGTCCTGAATACGTTGCCGACTGGCGGCACCGTGGACGGCGATCTTGTGCGGCTCTTCTATATAGAAGGCAAGCCTGGCGGCCAGATCAACGGCATCACCCGGCTCGGCCAGCCAGCCGGTAGTGCCTTCGTCCACCAGCTCGGCGATACCTCCGATGCGCGAGGCGACGACCGGTAGGCCACAGGCCATGGCTTCGGTGATGGTGACGGGCTGGTTTTCCGGACAGACGGACGGCAGCACGAAGACGTGGGCCTGGGCGAAACGCTCGGCAATCCGCGCATTGGGCAAACGCCCCCAGAACTTGGCAGACACATTGGGCGCGATGCTGGCGAGCTTGGCTTTGTAGCTGGCGAGCATGTGACCATCGCCGACCATATCGATGTGGACTTTGTCTTGCGGCAACAGCGCCAGGGCTTCGAGCAGAGCAGGCACGCCTTTGTGGTCACCCATGTAGCCGGTGAACAAGATGTTCAGACGCTGGCCCGGCGCCGGTGGCGCGGTGTCGCTGAAGCGGCTCAGTTCGATGCCATTGGCGATGACGTGCATGCGCTCGGCGGGAATGCCGTTGGCGATGTACTGGTCAGCCAGGTAACGACTCGGGGAAATGAAGTAGTCCACAGCGTCGAGCTGCCAGCGCAGGTAATCCTGGCGCATGCGTTGCGGCAGGCGCACGTCTTCGTTGTAGATGTGTTCGTGACAGGTGTGGCACTGGGTGCTGTCCTGGCAGAGGGTGTTCTGGGTGGTAATCCGCGTGCTGTTCATGCAGAAACCCCAGTGGTCGTGCAGGGTCAGCGCGATGCGGATGCCATTGGCGCGGGCCAGCTGCAGGATGCCCAGGGACAAACCCGCCATGTGGTGCGCGTGGATCACGTCCGGGAGCCAGTCGTCGATCAGGCGCAGGAAGATCCGCTCGACTTCCGGGTGGGCGACGTTGTTACCCGTCGGCGCGAAGTCCCGCTGGGTCAAGGCGATGCGCGTGACGGGCAAGCCGTCGAACACTTCGGTCTGGGTCGGGTAGCCTGGCAGGCCGTGGCTGTTGTCACCTGCCAACACCCGCACCTCATGGCCTCTGGCCGCAAGGGCCGAGGCATGGTGGTGAGCGATGATTTCTGCGCCGCCAATCACGTGGGGCGGGAAGAAGTTGGAGATCACCAGAACTTTCATTGCTCGGTACCCGCCACCGCGTAGGGGAAGAGATAACCTTGCAGGCCGGGCAGGCGGATATCAGGCTCGCTGGCCAGACGCAGCGCATGCGCGGTAACAGCGGCAGTGTCGCCTTCTATTAATAGAAGGCCCGGTGTGCCCTGCCCTGTCAGGTGGCTGTCGAGCAACTGTTGCAGTTCGGCACTGGCGGCTTGATCTGCGCTGAGGATAATCAGGTCGATCTCGATTTCGTTGTCTTTAAGCTCATCGAGCAGCAATGGCAATGCTTCCTGCACCGGCGCACTGATACGGCTGAGGTTGCCGTCACGGGCGATGGAGCCGCTGGCATCGCCTTCGGCAACTTGCCAGGCGCGCGGCATTTGCACGCTCGCCAACGCGGTCAGCCATTGCGGTTGTTCGCCAATGATCAAAGCGCAGCTGGCTGGCCGACGGCTGAGCAAGGTCGCCAGGGCCAATTGGCCCGGTTCGTCTGCCAACGGCAACGTCGGGTCGATCAAAAAGTGCTGCCACTCACGAGGCAATGGCTCCAGCGCCAGACGCGGGTTATGGCTGGCCAGTTGGCGCAGCAATTCACGGGCATAGCTGCGCCAGGTGAGGATCGGCCGCGCTACGGCAGCGCTGGCCAGTTTCAGGTATTGGCGCGGCTGGGTCGCCAGTTCGTGGATCATGGAGGCCAGTGCGGCGGGGTCGCTCATGTCCACGGTGCGGCAACCGCCTTCAGCGGCCAGCTCGGCCATGACGCCGCCGTTGTGGCAAATGCACGGGCGCGCGTGCCACAGGCTTTCGACGATAGGCATGCCATAGCCTTCAACCAGCGACGCATAAACGCTGACGTGGGCGCGGGCGTAGTAATCGTTGAGGGTGTCGTCATCGACCACGCCATGCCAGACGATGCGCGGGTCGGCGGCGCTGGCTTCGCGCACGGCTTCGACAATCCAGTCGGCACCGGCGTAGCGGTTGCCGATCATATCCAGTTGCCAATCCAGTTGGGGGTAATCCGCAGCCAGACGGGCAACGGCCGCAAGCAGGGTCTTGTGGTTCTTGCGCGGCTCCAAAGTCGAAACGCACAGGATGCGCAGCGGCTCACCTGGGCGCGGCGCGTCGGCGGCGATGGTCGCACGGGGCGAAGCTGTGAGTTCGCCGGGGATCCAGCAAGTGCGCAGCTGAGCATGCGGCGTGATGTTTTCCCGCTGCCAGAAGGCTTGCAGTTGCGTGCCAGCGTCTGGAGATATCGGCAGCACCCGGTCGCATTCAGCCAGGCCGCGCATGTAGGCGGCGTGGTTATTGCGGATCAGGGTATCGGCGACCCACTCAGGATGGGTGACGGGGATGGCGTCGTAGAAAATCGCCGCCACTTGCAGGCCAAGGTCACGCGCTGCGGCACGGCGATCCGGCCCCTGACGCTCGAAAACGATTTCACTTTGCAGCAGCCAGCCATTGCGCAAATGACGGCCGCCGAGGCTGGCCAGGGTTTGCGGCGCGTTGGCCGGCGAACGTGGCAGCACGTAATGTTCGGGGTTGGGCAATGGCCCGCCGTACAGCGCCAGGTTGTGGTACTCGCCTTCGGTGGGCAGTACGTAGGCGCGCAGGCTTTCGTTCCAGGTCACGAACAGTGGCTGGCCGAAGTTCTGCAGTTTGCGGGTCAGGCTGCGCACCACGCGGGCCACGCCGGTATTGGCGGTGTCACGCAGGCAGGCGCTGGTGTCGATGACCAGCTGCGGGGTCGGCAGGTCCTGAATCGGCGTCAGCTCGCTGAGCAGGTCGGCGTAGGCCTGAATGGTGCGCTTCCAGGTGAAGGTCTGCAGGAAGGTGTCGAGGTTGGCTTCCCACTCGGCTCCGGTCAGCAGTTCGCCGGCCAGGACGCGCAGGGCTTTTGCGGCGATATCGCCCTCATCGACGCACAGCTGGTGCTCGTCAGCCACCACTTCAGGGTGGGCACCGATGTCCAGCACCAGTACCGGTTTGCGCAGTTGCTGCATTTCGGCCAGCGGCAGGTTGAAGCCTTCCCAGTGGGAAACGCTGATACCCAGCTGGGCATTGGCCATCAGGGTTGCGAGATCCGCATCGCTCGGGTGGCCCAGCGGCAGGATGTGCGCCTTGAGGTCGTCGGGCAGGTCCAGCTCGTCGGCGGTCGCCAACACACTGAAACGCGCCTTGGGGTGCACGGCGATGATTTGCCGCGCAATCGGGTACAGGCCTTCGCTGTTTTTGTAGTTGCCGGTTTCCCAGCGCCCGAGGTTGATGATGGTTGGGCCGTCATCGGCATCGGTGTGGCTGATTTCGCTCGGTGGCTGGTTGTTCATCTGCCACAGGCTTTGATCGACGCCACCCGCCAGGTGATCGGCACCGAGGTGGATCATGGCGATGTCGACGCCTAAACCGGCATCGGGCAGGCTTTGCGTGCGCGATACGAAATGGCTGATCGGCGTCACTACCCGCGCTTCGGGCAGGTATTCACGACGCTGGGCACGCAGGCGCTCTTGCACCAGACGCGCCGGGCCTTGCATGTCCTGGTACGGCACGCCGCCGCAATCCAGGGCAACCGTCGGGATGCCCCATTGGCGGAATACCGCGATGGACGCGTAAAACGGCCAGCCGCCAATCAGCGCAACACTGCCCACCGCATCCTGACCGACCGGCGCCAGCAGGTGGCGATTGTCGCTGAGCCACTGGGCCGTGACCTGGTCGAGTTCGGTGTACGGGCCGTTGTGAATCGGCGGGGTGTGGATGTCATCGGTGATGCGTCGCAGCACATCATGGTTGGCGCGCTGGGCGATAAAAGTGATGCGCCAGCCTGCCGCTTTCAGCCCTTGGGCGAGCAACAGCAGGACACGGTCAACTCCGAAGCGGAACAGCAGGCGTTCGTTGCAAATAATTAGATGCATGAGGTCAGTTCAGTCTCATTCAGGCGCGTAACCGATGGCTGCGTAATCTTGCGCGCCAAACAGCAGTCGATTCAGGGGGCCGGTGATGGCTTCGTCGTTGCCTTTGAGGTGCAACGCCGGATCGCCAGGGTGGCGGCGGTCGATTTCGACCCGCTCGAAGCCACGCGCCTGGAGCAGGAAGGCCACCAGGGCCGGAGGCATCGGGTTGCGATGCGTCGGGTCGACGTAGAAGTTACACGCGCCAACGATGAGATTTTCCGGGTTCGGCGTTTCAAACAGCACCACGCCACCTGGACGCACGACGCGTCGGGCTTCGTCGATCAGCTTGATGAACACATCCAGCGGCAAGTGCTCGATGATGTGGAACGCGGTCAAACCACCGAGGCTGTTGGCGGGCATGGCCGCGAGGTACTGCAGCGCATCGCCGACGTAAGCTTCAAGGCCAGCATCGGTGCAGCACTGGATCATGGCGGTATTGGAATCGACGCCAATCGCCGGGATTTCAGCTTCCTTGAGCAACTGCAACCATTCGCCACGCCCACAACCCAGGTCCATGACCGGCTCGGAGAAGCGCTCGGCGTTGGGCTTGAAGTACGGCAGGTTGGCTTTGAGGCGCTCGCGGATCATCTCTTTGGAGCCACGGAAATTGGCTTCGAACTCAAGATACAACTCGTGCGGCATGCCCGGCTCTTCTTCGGCACGCGCCGGGAATGCCGGGGTCGCGCCCGGTTGCTGAGCCTGGGCAAGCATCATCGACAGCTCACGCTGACGCTGCTCCATGCGCTGCAGGCGAGTGACGAGATATTGCTCGTTCTGCTCGATGGCCAGGGCATGGGTGTAGAGGCTCTGGTTGGTCTGGTTCTGGATCTGCAGGCCAAGGTTGCGCAAACGGGTGTTGCCGTCGGCGAGGTGGTACTCAAGCGCGTTCATGCGCTCGGGCATGTGCTTGAGGGCGGAGCCGATATAGACCAGGCGCTGCATGCCGGGAATGCGATACACCACGGCGCGCACCAGCATGATCACCAGGTTCTTGACCGACGCGCCGCCCGGCCGCTGCCGCGCGCGCGTCAGGAAACCCATGACCCGAGGGTGGCCGATGTACTTGCCGATGACCGGGACGCCCCGCAACTTGCGGTAAAGGCTCGGCGGCGGGATCTGCCCCGACGCGGCTTGCGGCTCGGGGGCAGCATCGTCGGAGATCGACGTAATGTAACGCTCCGGGCCCGGCGGCAAATAACCTTCGATGTCCATTGGCTCAAAGGCCCGGACCAGATCGTTGGGTAGGTTGGGCTTGAGCTTCAAAGCGTCCGCGTTATTGGCCTGGACGCGCTCGTATTCGCGGCGATTGACTTCAGCCACGATGTCTTTTTGCAGTTGCTTGAGATCGATAGTCATTATTTACGTTCAGGACCGGTTAGATAGCCAGTGCATGCTGATGAGTTCATGCCGCGATGGATGCGCCATGACAGGAATAAGAAGGCGGCTATTCTACGCAGGTATGCGATGCAGGTGCAGCCGTACACCGTAATCCGGGGCCACCGCCGACTTCCTCGTAGGAGCGGCTTTAGCCACGAAGCGTCATTCCGGCCGGAAAATTTGTGTTGAAAGATGGTCAGGCATGATGACCCACGCCAGCGATCCAACCATTGCGGACTCATCTATGCGCCGCAGTTCGTTTACAAGCCTGCGTGCGAGGTAGAAGTCAGTGAAGACGGGCTGGCGGTCTTTGGTGACGCAGGTCACCAGATAGCTATGCCCGACTTGGGAGAATCGCCCGACGCGAAGAGACTTTCCATGGATGTGCCTTTGCATTCCGTTGCCCGCCATCACGAATGTGATGGCGAACAATAGAAGCATCCCGGCGGCCGATGCATCTGTTGATGATTGTCGGGACATTTCAGACGGGGATGCCGTCGCAGGAGCGGTCTCACGCGGCCCAAGCCGCTCCTGCGAGGGGTGGTGCAATCAATCGAGTTTGAACGACGCTTCCAGCGCACAGACACCCGCGAAGTGTTTGTAGCCGCTGTGCCCGGTGACGTTGAACACGGCCGCTTTGTCCCACCAGTCGAAGTTGTCTTCGATGTGATCTGCGCCGCCATGCAGGGCCAGGGTCAGGCTGTAGCTGCCTGGGCCGACATTGAGCGCCGGGATGGTGACGGTCAGGGTTTGCTCGACACCGGCATTGACGCCGAGGTCGCGCATTTCGCCGCGCAGCCAGGTGTTGGTACCAAAAATGTCGTAGCCGGTACGGTCCTTGAACATGAAGCCCAGGGACAGGTCGTAAATCGGCTCGTTGGCTTTGATTTTCAAGGTCAGGGTCAGCGGCGCGCCGACTTCCAGCATATGCGCGGCGCGGCCGTTGCTGCTGATGGTCAGTTCTTCGATGCGAGCCTTGCCGTTGCCGGAGCGCCCGGCATAAGGCGCATTGACGGCCTGAGCCTGCAACGAGCCCTCTTCCTTGCGGGCGATCAGCGAGTTGTAAAAGTCCAAGACGTCGTCAGGACGGCCATCCATCAGCATCTTGTTGTCGCCCAGCAGGATGGCGCGGTCACACAGGCTTTTGATGGCGCCGGGATCGTGGGACACGAACAGCAATGTAGTGCCCTGCTCGCGGAAGTCACGGATGCGCGCAAAGGACTTGTGCTGGAAATAGGCATCGCCCACCGCCAGCGCTTCGTCGACGATCAGGACTTCAGGGCGTACCGCCGTCGCCACGCTAAAGGCCAGACGCACGAACATCCCAGAGGAATAGGTCCGCACCGGCATATCGAAGTAGTGGCCGATTTCAGCAAAGGCTTCGATGGCAGGCATCAGCTCGATGATCTGCTCGCGCTCAAGACCCTGCATGCGACCGGCCAGGGCGACGTTCTGCCGACCGGTGAATTCCGGGTGAAAGCCCATGCCCAGCTCCAGCAGCGCAGCGATGCGCCCGGTCGTGGTGACAGTGCCTTCGGTGGGCATGGCGGTGCCGGTGATCAGCTTGAGCAGCGTACTTTTGCCCGCGCCGTTGACGCCGATGATGCCGACTGACTCACCCTGGCCGACCTTGAAGCTGACGTCGCGGATGATCCAGTTCTGATCACGTTTGCACAGCCCGAGCCAGGTGCCCAGAGCGTGCCAGCGGCCTTTGAGTTTTGGATAGGCCTTCCCTATCTGGTCAACGAGAATAGTCATGTCAGATCTGATCGAGTAGGTCGTTGTAGCTGCGCTTGTACAACAGCACCGCCAGAAGGAAAACGATGAGGCCAAAGATCAACGGGTAGATCAATGGCCGCATGCCCACCGCCTCACCCAGCAACGCACGTTGCGCAGTGAGGACCAGCGGGAACACCGGGTTCCAGGACAACAACTCCTGAACCCGCTCGGACAATATGCTCAGCGGGTAGACAATCGGCGTGGCCCAGAACAGCGCCTGGAAAAACACATCGGACAATTGGCCGATATCGCGGAAGAACACGTTCAAAGTCGCCAGCAGCGCACCCACGGCAATCCCGAGCAGTACGGTAATCGCCAGTACGGGAACCAGCACCAGCACCGTCGGCATGATCGGGTAACCCGACACCAGCATGAAGCCCACCACCAGCACCATCAGGATCAGGCTGTTCAGCGCCGCAGTGGCGATGACCGGGATGAACAGGATGAACTTGGGAAAGCTGGATTTCTTGATCAGGTTGGCGTGTTCAAGGAAAACCCCTTTGCCACGCTGCACCAGTTCCAGCAGCAGGTTCCAGGTGATCAGCCCTGCGCACAGATAAATGCTGTAGGCGTATTGGTGTTCGATACCTGGCATGCGCGCCTGCATCAAACGCGAGAAAATCACGGTGTAGATAAACACCATGAAGATCGGCGGCACCACCAGCCAAAGCGCGCCCAGGGTAGAGCCTGCGTAACGGCTTTTGATTTCACGCAGAGTGATGGCGTAGATCAGCCCGCGAAAGCGCAGGACGTCTTTGATCAGGTCGAAAACTGACAGGGTAGTTTTCATTTTGCTCGGCTCGGCATGTTCAGGAATGTTCCTACTAGTTGTTGGGCCACGTCGTCCCAGGTGCGATGAAACGCCTGCACCGGCTCACGTTGGGGAAAAGTATCGAGGGCCTGGATGAGCTCGCTGACGCTGCCCGGCTTGATGAAGGTGGGCCATTGCCGCCCGGCTTCGCGCAATACCGCGATATCGCTGGCGATCACCGGGCAACCTTGCATGGCAGCTTCAAGGACCGGAAGCCCGAAGCCTTCATCCCACGGCACGTAAACCAGCGCCGTGGAATTGCGGATCAGCCAGAGCAAGGCAGGGTCACTGAGGTTAGCGGCATGAAACAGGCGGTCGCCACGCAGCGGGTGATTTTGCAGGCGCTCCACCAGACGGTCAACTTGCCAGCCGACGTTGCCTACGAACAGCAGCCGGGGTTGCTTGCCCTGCTCCCACAGCGCTTCGAATGCATCAAGCACCAGGCCGTGATTCTTGCGCGGTTCCAGCGTGCCCAGCACCAGGTAGAGCGGATCTTCGGGTGTCGCCGGGGCCGGCAGGATCTTCTGATAGCCAGCGATTTGTTCAGCGCTGGCGGTCAGCGCGCAGAAGTCGCCGCCATGCGCCAGAACACTGACAGGCAGTGACGAGCCACGCTCGGCAAAACGCTTGATCAGTTGCTCGCGCACTGCCAGGGTCGGCACAAACATCTGCTCGGCGCGGTCGGCCATATGATTCAGGTGGGTTTCGAAGCGCTGCTTGAGCCCTTCGCGAAACCATTCAGGGTGTTCCAGCGGCAGCAGGTCATGGACCATCCCGACCAGCCGCGCGCCTCGTGCCAGCGCTGCATCCACTGCAGGCCAGGGCTCGGCGTACCAGGAGGCGTCGAACATCAGCAGTACGTCGCCGTCGCCCGGCTCGATAAGCTCGCCCTGCCCCTGTGCATGTTCGCCCAGGCCCTGAAAGGGATGCGGTGCCAGCTCATCGAATGCCTGCCAGTGAACCCCTTCGAACCTGACCGCCAACACCTGATAACCGAGTGTGGCATAGCGACGTCGGCTGGCCGCCAGCAGGCAGCGCACCACACGCTGAATACCCGTGTGCAGACCGGATTCGAGCAGACGCGTGACATCAAACAACAGACGATTCATCGAATCACCCACTGTAAGCCGAACAGCAGCGGGCAGTGCATCGCAGGGATTGCAGACGACAGGACTTTCACCGAAGGCGCTTGAGACTGTAGCGAGAAAAAATGGCTAAAAATACGGCTCACCAGAAGCAGGCGCGCCCGCCGCCGGAACAGAAGCTCCAGGGGCGGGCGACACATGGGTCACTTAGAAGGATTTACCGCTCTTTACGCGAGTCAAGTCAGCATCAACCATCAACTGGCACAGCTGCTCAAGCGTGGTGGTGGCTTCCCAGCCCAGTACGCGCTTGGCTTTTTCCGGGTCACCGATCAGCAGCTCGACTTCAGCAGGACGGTAGAACTTCGGGTTGACCTGGATAACGGTCTTGCCGGTGTTGGTGTCGATGCCGTGCTCGTTGTCGGCGCTGCCTTTCCATTCCAGGTTGATATCAACGGCCTTGAAGGCCATCGATACGAAGTCACGAACGGTTTCGGTGCGGTTGGTGGCCAAGACGAAAGTGTCCGGCTCATCAGCCTGCAGCATGCGCCACATGCCTTCGACGTATTCCTTGGCGAAACCCCAGTCACGCTTGGCGTCCATGTTGCCCAGCTCCAGCACGTCTTGCATGCCCAGGGAGATGCGCGCCACGGCGTCGGTGATCTTGCGGGTCACGAATTCTTTGCCGCGCAGTGGCGACTCGTGGTTGAACAGGATGCCGCTGGAACCGAAGATCCCGTAGGACTCGCGGTAGTTGATGGTCATCCAGTGGGCGTACAGCTTGGCCACGCCGTATGGGCTACGCGGGTAGAAGTCAGTAGCTTCGGTTTGCGGAACCTGCTGCACTTTGCCGAACATTTCCGAAGTCGACGCCTGGTAGAAGCGGATTTTTGGGTTAACGATACGGATAGCTTCGAGCAGGTTGACTGCGCCCAGACCGGTGATTTCAGCGGTAGTGATTGGCTGATCGAAGGAAACGCCCACGAAGCTCTGAGCGGCCAGGTTGTAAACCTCGCTCGGCTCGGCTTTCTGCAGCAGGCGGATGCTGGCGCTGAGGTCGGTCAGGTCGTGCTCGACCAGTTCCAGGTTCGGGTGAGTAGCAACGCCGACTTCTTCAAGACGCCAGAAGTTGACCGAGCTGGTGCGGCGGTACGTGCCGTAGACCTTGTAACCTTTTTCCAACAAAAGCTGGGTAAGGTAGGCGCCGTCCTGGCCGGTTACGCCAGTGATGATTACGGATTTGCTAGGGACTGCAGTCATTATTGTGCTTTCCGAACAGGGGCGGGGTCGGTCTTGATGTTATTGCTCAGCCAGACGTTAACGCTTTGGACGCTTTCATCAGACAGCTTGCCAGCCCAGCGGTTGAGGATAAAAAGGTTGGTAATAAAGTCGTACTGGGTCTTGAGCAGATCACGACGAGCCTTGAACTCGTTCTGGGTTGCAGTCAGGACATCCACAGCATTGACGACGCCATAGGAGAACGCTTTCTCCGAGGCGATACTCGATTGCTCGGCCGAAGCCAGAGCATTGCGATTGGCGCGGATTTTTTCAACACTTGAGTCCGCAGTCAAATACGCATTGGTAGTTTCTTTCACGACCTGACGACGGGTTGCCTCCAACTGCTGCTCTGCAGAGATCTGATCCTGCACCAGACCGCGCACCCGCGCCGAGGTCGAGCCGCCGCTGTAGAGCGGCACCGACAACTGAACACCGGCTACATAACTGTCTGTTTTTGGAGCCAGGGCATTGTTATAGCCTTCGTTGGTGTTCTGCGCACTGAGATTCAGGGAAAGGGTCGGATAATGCCCGCCTTTTGCCCCGCGCACCGCAGCGTTGGCCACTTCGACACCGCTGATGGTGGACTGCAGCGACGGGTTGTCCTGTATGGCCTGGTTGACCCAGGTCTCAAGGCTTTCATCGGACACTTTCAGCTCGACGTCGTTGCGGATCCGGCTGAGCTTCTCGGTGACCGGTCGGCCGACGATTTCGGACAGGGCGGCACGGGTCAGGCGAACCTGGTTGCGGCCATCGACTTCCTGAGCAGCCAGCGAATCAACCCGGGCGCGCAGATCAAGCACGTCGGTGATCATCGCGTATTTCTTTTCGTACAGTGCGTTGATCCGGTCGAGGTTTTTCTGAGTGGCACGGCGCTCGGCCTGAATCAGCTCCAGCTCATCGTCAGCAGCCAGCGCGGCAAAATAACGCTGCGCCAGGTCAACCGTTGCTTCAGCCTGGGCTTCGGCGGTATCGGACTCAGTCTGCTTGATGGTCAGTTTGAGCTTCTGATAGTTCTCCCAGGCTGCCTTGTTGTACAGCGCCTGGCTCAGGTTGAGGCTGTAGTTTTCGCTGTTATAGATCTGGTTGATCTGTTCGTTGACCTGTTTGATGCGGTTGGCGCCAACGTTGGCCGAAACCTGGGGCAACAACGAACCAAAGGCTTCACGAGCATGTTCCTTGCTGGCCTGCGCGCGCGCATACGAGGCGAGCACGCGCGGGTCTTCCAGGCGAGACTCGCGGTACAGCGACGCCAGGTCTGCGGAGTATTCCTTGGCACTGACGCTGCTCGGAGGCGGCTTTGGCGTGGACGGTTCGGCAGTTTTAGGCTGGGCAGCCTGAACCTGCAGCGACAGCATTCCCAACATCAGGCATGGAAACAGGAGGCGCACGATCATTCCTCGATCATCGATTCAGAAATTGCGTTGCGGGCCGGCTGCAGGATGTATTGCAGCATGGTGCGCTCGCCAGTACTGATCAACGCGTCGGCTGGCATACCCGGCAGCAGTTTGCGGTCGCCAAGGCGGCGCTGACCGTCTTCGCTGACCTGCAGACGCGCCAGGTAGTAAGGCATGCCGGTGCGCTCGTCGGTCAGGCGGTCAGCGGAAATCTGCGTCACAACCCCTTCGATTTCAGGCGTCGTGGCGCTGTTGAATGCGCTGAAACGAATCTTGGCAGTCTTGCCGATGCTGATGCGGTCGATGTCCACCGGTTGCACGTGGACTTCCACGATCAGGTCGGAAACCGAAGGCACGATGTCGAGCAACGGAGTCGCCGCCCGCACAATGCCGCCCACGGTATGAACGGTCATGCCGATCACCATGCCGTCTTCCGGGGCACGAATGACGATGCGGCTCAGGCGATCCTTGTAGGCAGCGGTACGCTCCTGCAGGTCATACACCTTGGTCTGGATGTCGGCCAATTGCTTGACGACGTCGGAGTTGAAGTCTTTGGTGAGCTGGACGATCTGCAGCTGTGTTTCGTTGATTTGCAGACGGGTCTTGGTGATGGTCGAGTTGTGGTCGGCAATTTCCGACTTCAGGCCATCGAGCTTGCGCTCTTGCTCAAGCATGCGCTGCTTGTCGACAAAACCTTGCGCCAGCAGGTCACGCAGCTCGCCAATCTCACCGGTATACGACTTACCGAGATTGTTCTTGGTGGAAATCATCGAGCCCAGGCCACGGATCTGCTCGTTGAGCTGACCGACGCGTTCTTGCAGCACCGAGATTTCACCCAGTCGCGAGTTGCGACGCGCGTTGAAGATCTGTGTTTCGCTGTTCTGCGCTTCTTTGCCACGCGGCGTGTTGGGCTCCAGCGCATCGCCGAAATTGATGGTGGTCAGGCCGTCACGCTCGGCACGCAGACGCGCTTCGGTGGCCTTGGCGGCAACCAACTGGCTGCGATTCATTTCATACTCGGCACCTACCTGCGCATCATCCAGCACGATCAGCGGGTCGTCCTTTTTGACGGTGTCGCCATCATGAACCAGCAGCTCTTTGACGATACCGCCTTCCAGATGCTGAACAGTCTTGCGATAGGTTTGTACGGTCACAACGCCAGGGGCGTTGGCGGCGCTGTCCAGTGGCGCGAAAGCCGCCCAGCCGCCGAAAAGGCCAAACACGACAAAGATGATGCCGTAGCCCAGACGACGAGTCTTGGCGTCGGACGTCGGCAGATCCTGGAAGTTGTCGGCAGCGGTAGTAATCATAGTTTTCATCGACATCTTCCTGTCAGACGCTAGAAGGCGCTGCGCCTGAGGTAGCAACGTTGGTTGCTTTTTGTTGGGTTTTAGCTTTTGCGCTGAGTTCGGCAATCACTTGATCGCTCGGCCCGTACATGCTGAGCAGGCCGTCTTTCATGACCAGCAGACGATCGAGCTGCGACAGGATGTTGGTGCGGTGCGTGATGACGAAAATGGTCGCGCCGGTTGCCTTGAGGTAAGTCAGGGCGTACGACAAGGCGCGCTCGCCGACTTCGTCGAGGTTCGAGTTCGGCTCGTCGAGGATGATCAGCTTTGGCGTGCCGTAGATGGCACGTGCCAGGCCCACCCGTTGACGCTGGCCACCGGAAAGGTTGACCCCTTCACTGCCGATGACCGTGTCGTAGCCTTCCGGCAACAGCAGGATCATCTCGTGAACGCCCGCTACCTTGGCGGCCTGAACGACCAGTTCAGCGTCGACATCGCCAAAACGGGCAATGTTCTCGCTGACGGTGCCTTCGAACAGCTCGATATCCTGAGGCAGATAGCCGATGTGCGGCCCCAGCTCGGCCTTGTCCCAGGTGCTGATATCAGCCCCGTCGAGACGAACCGAACCGTGTTGTGGCGGCCAGATACCCAGCAGCGCACGCGCCAGCGTCGATTTACCGGAAGCGCTCGGGCCGATGACCCCAACCACTGTGCCAGCCTGAACGGAAAAGGTGATGCCTTTGATGATGGCGCTGCGCGAGCCTGGCGCACCAACGATCATGTTTTCCACGGTCACGTTGCCTTCAGGCGCTGGCAGCGGCATGCGCTGTGGCTCTGATTGCAGTTTGCTGAGGATTTCATTGAGGCGTGCGTATTGACCGCGCGCGGCGATGAAGCCTTTCCAGCTGCCGATGATCAGGTCGATCGGCGCCAGAGCGCGGCCCAGCAATACGGAACCGGCGATGACTAGACCGGGGCTGATTTCGTGGCTGACCGCGAGCAGCGCGCCCAGGCCGAGAATCAACGACTGCACCATGACCCGAAAGGTCTTGGAGGTGGACGTCACAACGCCACCGTTGTCGCTGGCTACCGATTGCAGCAGCAAGACTTTCTTCTGCCGCGTCGACCAGCGGTTGATCAGGGAGTTGAGCATCCCCATCGATTCGATGACTTCGGCGTTGCGCAGGTTTTTGGTGGTGTACAGCGTGGCAGCGAGGTTTTCTCGGTTGGCTTCGGCAATCGCCTTGCCAGTGACCTTTTCGTTGGCATACGCCAGGCAGATCAGGATGATTGCGCAGGCAATCGCCATCCAGCCAAACCAGTGGTGGAACATGAACATGACGGCGATGTAGATCGGTAACCACGGGGCATCGAAGAACGCGAACACCCCATTGCCGGTCAGAAACTGACGCAGGCTGGTCAGATCGCTCAGCGGCTGGGCTGAAGAGTTCATGCCGCCGGTGGCCAGGGCCTGCTTGAAACTGGCGCGATAGACGTCACGGCTGAGGATTACATCCAGCTTGGTGCTGACGCGGACCATGATGCGTGACCGGATCCACTCCAGCAAACCGGTAGTGATGGTCAGCACGACCATGATGATGGTCAACATCGCCAAGGTGGTCAGGCTGCCACTCGTGAGCACCCGTCCGTAAACCTGAAGCATATAAAAGGTGGGGACGAGCATCAGTGCATTGACAAAAAAACTGAAAATACCGACTGATATGAAACTGCCTTTGCAAGCCTTTAATGCGGCCTGCAAGCTGTTTTCATCTACGTTACGCATAATTTCCGAACTGCCACTGGTATGGAAAAGCGCGCGAGTGTATCACCCACCTAACGATGCATAAATGAAAAAGGCTTTAAGTTCCCGCGCCGACTGTCCATTTTTCTCACATAGTGCATCGACGTTGCCCACTTGCATCTTGCAGATGCCGCATCCACGGGAGTAAAGTCCCGCGCCTGTTTATCCGTTCGGATAGGTCACCACTTCTTTTGCCCTCAACGTCGGTGGTCTCTGACGCTGGACGGCTGCCCCTGAAAGTTACCGCTGGAACCTCAATGCGCATTCTGCATTTCTTCAAAACCTACTATCCCGATACCACTGGCGGTATCGAGCAAGTGATTTTCCAGCTGTGCCAGGGCAGCCGTGCGCTGGGGATCGAGGGCGAGGTGCTGACGTTGAGTCCTGACCCCTCCCCTGCTCGTGTGCAGGTGGCGGATCATCAGGTGACGCGGGTGAAGGAGAACTTCAATCTGGCGTCTACCGGGTTTTCCCTGAGCGTGTTCAAGCAGTTCAAGGAAATGGCCGCCGAGGCGGATCTGGTGCATTTCCACTTTCCGTGGCCACTGATGGACTTGGTGCATTTTGCGACCCGTCATGGTCGGCCAACGGTGCTTAGCTATCACTCGGACATCATCAAGCAACGCACGCTGTTGAAGTTGTATGCGCCGCTGATGAACCAGTTTCTGGGCAGCATGGACCGCATTCTGGTTGCCTCACCGAACTATCAGCGCAGCAGCGAAACCCTCAAGCCGTTCGCGGACAAGACCGTTGTGGTGCCGTATGGCTTGAATCAGGCGGAATACCCCACCGTTTCAGCGCAAACCCGCGAGCAATGGCGCCAGCGTGTGCCGGAGAAGTTTTTCCTGTTTGTCGGGGTGTTGCGTTATTACAAGGGCCTGGACAGTCTGCTCAGTGCGCTTGAAGGCGTGGATTACCCGGTGGTGATCCTTGGCGCGGGCCCGCAAGAGCTGGAGTTGAAGGCTCAGGCTGAAAAGCTGCAGCTGCGCAATGTGCTGTTCGTGGGTCGCCTGGACGACGAGGACAAGGCTTGCCTGCTGCAGATGTGTTACGCGCTGGTGTTTCCGTCGCACCTGCGCTCGGAGGCGTTCGGGATTTCCTTGCTGGAAGCGTCGATGTACGGCAAGCCGATGATCTCCTGCGAGATCGGCACCGGCACGACGTATGTGAACATCCATGAAGAAACCGGCCTGGCCGTGCCGCCGAATGCGCCGCTGGCGTTGCGCGAGGCAATGCGCCGGTTGTGGGATGACCCTGCATTGACGCAGCGATTCGGGGCAAATGCCCTGCTGCGGTTCCAGAAGATGTTCACCGCCGACCACATGTGCGCGACGACAGCGCAGGTGTATCGCGAAGTGCTGGGCAACGGCTATGCCCCGGTGCTTTCTTCGCAGAAGCGGTGAGCCGGTAGGATCACTGAACCTGTGGGAGCTTGTTTGCGAAAGCGGCCGGTTCAGTCGGCACATCTCCGCGCCAGCTACACCGCTTTCGCGAGCAAGCTCGCTCCCACGGATTTCAGTACAACCCAGTAGTTGTGGGAGCAAGCTTACTTGCGAAAGCGGCAGTCGCCCTGCCCAACCATCAAAGCCATTTACAGTCCCACAGGGGATAATCCCTGACAGTCTTTACCAGCCCTGCTCGCAACGGATTAGCAACGATATAACGAGCGAAGTTCTTCAGGCTTCTGTCGTGACGTACCGCTATATCCTGATACCCGGTCTGCCAGACGCGCCCCGTATCGCCAGTGGCTCTATTTATCGCGATGGCGCTTCTGGATTTGACACGCTGGAGCACCGTGTCCAGCGTGCCTAGGCGCAATTCAAACAACCAGTGCAGATGGTCCGGCATGACAACCCAAGCCAAGGAGTGGGCGATATCTTGCTCATGTACCAGGCGCAACTCATTTACTACAAGCCGACCCAGCCTCCAATTGGCAAAAGTCCGACCGCCATTGGACAATCGCGTGGTTACCATATAAATCTGGCCGGGCGCGGAGAATCGTCCTGATCTTAGAGCGTGAGAGCGAGCTTTCCCAAGCATTCCATTGCCTCCTCGGATTGAGTCCAAGGGCTAATCTAGTGTGAATCGCAGAACGCTCAAGTACGCAGTTTTCAGTGAATGTTTCGGCCTGCGGGATTTCGGTACACCTACTCAGCTCTTCCGGAAAAATTAAACGCCTTGGCGAGCAATCTCGCGCCCACGGATTTGATTATTCGGCCTTGAGCCTGTGGAAGCTTGCTTGCGAACGGCCATGAACCTGTGGGAGCAAGCTTGCTTGCGAAAGCTGTATTCCAAGCGATAAATAACTATCGATGTAATGGCCTCTTCGCGAGCAAGCTCGCTCCCACAACAGTATCAATGCAACGACGCTTCCCGTGATTTCTTCACATCCTCGGCTTTGACTTGCCCGTTGCTCTGCCCGAAGCGGCGCAGGACGTAGGTGCTCACGGCGGCGAGTTCCGTGTCATTGTAGTTGCGGGCGAAGTCCGGCATGCGTTGATCGACGCGCTGGGCGCCTTGGGTATGGCCTTCCAGCAAGGTCGAGATGAGGTTGGTGCCGGTCGGGTCGTTGACGGTTTTCAGGCCGATCAAGGTGGCGATTGGCGACTGATTGCCGGTGCCGTCCAGGCGATGGCACGCCACGCAGGACTCGGCAAACACCTTGCTGCCCAGGCCTTTCTCGGCCTGAGCGTTGATCGCCAGCATCGGCCGCGCTACGCCCTGGCTGCGCGCCGGGGTGGATTTGAGGTACACGGCAATCGCGTTCAGATCCGCTGGGCTGAGGAAGCGCAGGCTGTGTTCAACAGCATCGGCCATCGGCCCGCCTGCCCCGCCATAACCCGGCGCATAACCTTTGGAAAGGTAGCTGACCAAGGCTTCCTGCGGCCAGGCGCCGATGCCGTGTTTCGGATCGGAGCTGATGTTATAGGCCTGCCAGTTGCCAATCTCGCCACCGGCCAGGGACTTGCCGGAGCTCATCGCCTGGAAGATGTTGCGCGGGGTGTGGCACTCGCCGCAGTGGCCAGGGCCTTGCACCAGGTAGGCGCCGCGATTCCATTCCTCTGACTGTTTGCTGTCCGGTACGAAGCGCTCGTTGTCGGCAAACAGCGCGTTCCAGAAGAACATGCCCCAGCGTTGGTTGAACGGGAAGCCGATGTCGTTCTCTTTCGGCTTCTGGCTGATCGGCTCAAGGCTGAACAAGTACGCCTTGATCGCCAGAATGTCTTCGCGCGGCATCAGCGTGTAGGACGTGTACGGGAAGGCCGGATAGTAGTGCTTGCCATCCTTGCCCACGCCTTTTTGCAGGGCGCTGACAAATTCGTCGTCGGTCCAGTTGCCAATCCCGGTTTCTTTATCCGGGGTGATGTTGGGCGAATACAGCGTGCCAAACGGCAGCTTGAACGACAGCCCGCCCGCATAGGGTTTGCCGCCGGGTGCGACGTGGCAGGCCACGCAATCTGCGGCACGGGTCAGGTATTCGCCTTTACTGATCAGGGCCTGATCAGCGGCTTGGGCGCCAAGTGCGAAGCTTGCTGCCAACACGGCGAGCGCAGAATTCAACGTTTTCATAACGGCGCTCCTTAAACAGTGAAATAGCCGGAACGGCTCAGTGGCAGACGGCGCTCGCGCACTTTGGACGCGGCGAACAGGGCATTGACCAACGCAGCAGCGGCCGGCACGGCACCGGTTTCACCAACACCGCCTGGGCTTTCCTGGCTTTTGATGACGTGGACCTGCACCGGCGGCGCATCGCTCATGCGGATCTGGCGATAGGCGTGGAAGTTGGTCTGCACCACTTGGCCCTTGTCGATGAGGATTTCGTTGAACAGCGCAGCCGACAGGCCGAACAGTGTGCCGCCTTCCATTTGCGATTCCACCGAAGTCGGGTTGTTGGCAAAGCCGCAGTCCACGACCGTGATCAGGCGCTTGATGCGCAGGCCTTTGTCGCCGCGCATTTCCAGCTCGACGATGGTTGCCACAAAGCTGCCGAACACCGAGCTGACGGCAACACCACGACCACTGCCTGCGGGCAGCGAGGTTTTCCAGTCGGCCAGTTCGGCGGCTTTTTTCAGCACGGCCTGGGCACGCGGGTGGTCTTGCATGAGGCTCAGGCGATAGTCGATCGGGTCCGCCTTGGCGTTGTGTGCCAGCTCATCGATAAAGCATTCCACGGCATAGGTGCTGCGCAGCGGGCCAACCCCGCGCCACCAGGAAACCGGAATCACGTCCGGGTCCTGGCGGATGTAGCGCACTTGGAGGCTGTCCAGCTTGTAAACCGGGTCGATGGCCACTTCGACGGCATCAGCATCGACGCCGCTTTCCGGCAATTTGCCGACGTAGGCTGCCATCACCGAAGCCCCTGCGATGCGATGTTCCCAGCCGACCGGCTTGAGGTCTTTGTCCAGCGCGGCGTTGAGGCGATCCACGTAATGCGGGCGATAACGGTCGTGGGTCATGTCCTCTTCGCGGGTCCAGATCAGTTTGATCGGGTAGCTCAGTTGACGGGCGATATCCACGGCCTGGTAAATGAAGTCCGACTCCAGACGCCGACCAAAGCCGCCACCGATGAGCTGGTTGTGGATAACTACTTTATCCACAGGCAGGCCGCAGACTTTCGCGGCACCCATTTGCGCAAAGCCCGGCGCCTGGCAGCCGACCCACAGTTCGCACATATCAGGGCGCACATGGGCTACACAGGTCATGGGCTCCAGTGGCGAGTGGGACAGGAATGGCTGCTGGTACACCGCTTCGAACTTGCTGGAGGCGTTTTTCAGCGCCGCGCCGATGTCGCCGGTCTGCTTGGCGAAAACGCCGTCTTTGGAGCTGGCGTCCATCAGGGCTTTATCCAGCTGCGCCGAATCAATCGACGCGTGCGGGCCGAAGTCCCATTCGATTTCCAGGGCCTTGAGCGCTTGCTGGCAGGCCCAGAAGTTGGTGGCAGTGACAGCCACGGCGTTATCCAGGCGGATGACATCGCGAACGCCCTGGATCTTGCGCGCGGCGTCGTCTTTCACGCTGCGCAGCTTGCCGCCATGCACCGGGCAGGTCAGCGTGGAGGCGATCAGCATGTCGGGGATTTTCACGTCGATGGTGAATACCGCCGTGCCGTTGACCTTGTGCGGCGTGTCCAGACGCGGGGCCGATGTGCCCAGCAGTTTGAAATCCGCCATGGCCTTGAGGGGCACGTCTTTGGGCACTGGCAGTGCCGACGCCGCCTGGACCAGCTCGCCGTACGCCAGGCTCTGGCCATTCGGACCCAGCACGTGACCATTTTCGGCGTGGCACAGGCTCGGCGCGACGTTCCAGCGAATCGCGGCCGCTTCAATCAGCAGGACGCGAGCCGTGGCGCCTGCCTTGCGCAGTGGCTCCCAGGCGTAACGGGTCGAAGACGAACCGCCGGTGGCCTGGAATTGCAGGATGCTGTCGGTATAGAGCGCGGCATTGGGCGGGGATTCTTCAATGCCGACCGAGGCGAGCGGGACTTCCAGCTCTTCGGCGACCATCATCGCGATGCCGGTCTGTACGCCCTGGCCCATCTCGATTTTGGGCGAGATCACGGTGACCTTGCCGTCCAGCGCAACCCGGACAAAAGCGCCGAAGCCTGGAGACGCGGCGTCGCCCAGGCGTGCGGCATTGACAGCCTCGGCCGCCATGCTGCGGCTGGCCAGTGGCGGCAGCCAGGTGCTGATCACCAGACCACCCAGCGACAGTGCGCCGCCTTTGAGCAGCCCGCGTCGCGAGACCATCGCGGCCGATGTTTTGATTTCTGACATGGTGATTACCCTCAGGCCTTGCTGACGCTTTTGATGGCCGCGCGAATCCGCGTGTAGGTCGCGCAACGGCACAGATTCCCGGCCATGGCCTCGGTGATCTGTTCGTCATTGGCGTCAGGGTGCGCCTGGAGCAAGGCGACCGCAGACATGATCTGCCCCGGCTGGCAGTAACCGCACTGCACCACTTCATGGGCGAGCCAGGCCTGCTGCACTTGCTGACCGACGGGAATTTCACCGACGGCTTCAATGGTGGTGACCTTGCGGCCCGCCACGGCGCTGACCGGCAGCACGCACGAGCGCACAGCCTGACCGTCCAGGTGCACGGTGCAGACGCCGCATTGGGCAATGCCGCAGCCATATTTGGTGCCTGTCAGGCCCAGCACATCGCGCAGGACCCAGAGCAGTGGCATGTCTTCTGCGACATCCAGCTCGTGCTCCTGACCATTGATCAGTAGTTTTTGCATCGTAAGGCCTCAAGCATCAATCACGGGTGACCGCTGATACGTCGGGTTGGCGACGCTGGTCCACAGCGGTATCGGTTCTCGTTCTTTTTTGAATAGCAGCAGCAACGTGCCCACCTTAGGCACTAAACCAGTGGGCAAGAGCAAAATAAAAAGTTAGCAATGGGCATGGTGAAAGCGCTCTGCGGCGCAGGTTCACGTGATGCCCTGACGATGATCGTCGTGAGTACGGTCGTGCGCGAATAGTACGCTTGTGCTGATGCGAGACGGAATGCCTATAACTCCGGGTGTTGTGCCTGATTCGGGGAAAGGTCGCGATTTGAAGAACGATGACCCTCTGTAGGAACGAATGTGTTCGCGATTTGATATCCGAGTGTTTACAGACCCAAAAGCCTCGCCAACCAGTTGGCTCCTACAGGTGCGCGCATTATTCGGCGGGACACCGGACCTGTGGGAGCAAGCTTGCTTGCGAAGAGGGCGGTACATTCAGCACATCTGCTTTGCCAGATACACAGCCTTCGCGAGCAAGCTCGCTCCCACAGGGATCTAAGGAGCCGCTTATAGCGCTGCACCGATACTTCATAAATCTCTGAACTATCGATTTGAGCTTTCCTATTCTTTCCGCTTGTCACCGCCCCCTAAGATCAGGCCGCTTGCTTATCTTTGGGGTTGATCGATGAAGCTGGATATTTTTCGCACGCTCTGGGGCTACACCGCCAGCAAGACGCAGGCACTGGAAGAGTTGCTGGAAGCCGGGTTCGACGGCATGGAAGCGCGCCTGCCGTTGGCGGCTGCCGAGCGTGCCGAGTTTGCGGCGTTTCTGCGCGCCAACCGGCTGGGCTACATCAGCACGGTATTCACGGCCTACGACGTACTGCCGGAACAGTCCGCCACGGTCGCCGAGCACCTCGGCGACCTGGACAAGAAGCTCGGCTGGGCGAGCGAGCTGGCGCCGCGCTTCGTCAATGTGCTGGCTGGCAACGACCGCTGGCAGCTGCCGCAGCAAGTGGATTTCTTCGGCCAGGCGCTGGAACTGGCGCGCAAGCACGGTCAGTTGTGTTCATTCGAAACTCATCGCTCGCGCTCGCTGTTCAACCCGTGGGTCACGCTGGAGCTGATTCGCCAGTTGCCGCAGATGCTGTTCACCAGCGACATCAGCCACTGGGTCGTCACCTGCGAGCGTTTGCTCAACGATCCGGAAGACGACCTCAGCGCTTTTGTCGATCGCGTGCATCACATTCAGGCCCGGGTCGGTTATGACCAGGGCCCGCAAGTCCCGCACCCCGCCGCGCCCGAATACGCCAGAGAACTGGCCTTCCACCAGCAACACTGGGAAGCGATCTGGCGCTCGCAGCAAGCGCGGGGCTATCAGGTCAGCACGCTGACGCCCGAATTCGGCGCCGACGGTTACCTGCATCACCTGCCCTTTACCAATGTGCCAGTGGCTGACTTGTGGTCGCTGAATATCTGGATGGGCCAGACCGAACGCGAACACTTTCAGCGCTTCACTCATCCGACCCACCGTTAATCAAGGAGCCTGTTGTCATGACCGATCACACTCAAGCCGTCGCCAACTTCAACAGTATTCCGGTGGTGGATATCGCCGGGTTGTTCAGCGCCGATATTGCCCAGCGCCAGGCGGTGGCCAACGAATTGGGCGCAGCGGCCCGGGAAGTCGGCTTTCTGTACATCAGGAATCACGGCATTGATCAGCACTTGATCGACGGCTTGCGCCAGGCGGCCAAGGATCTGTTTGCCCAGTCGCTGGATTACAAGATGCAGCACTACATCGGTACTTCGCGCAGCCACAAAGGCTTCGTACCGGAAGGCGAAGAAGTGTACGCCAAGGGCAAGCCCGACCATAAGGAAGCGTTCGATATCGGCTTCGAGGTGGGCGACGAAGACCCGCTGGTGATCGCCAAAACCCCGCTGATCGGCGCCAACGAATGGCCGGACCTGCCCGGTTTCAAGCCCGCCGTGCAGGCTTACTACGCCGCCGTTTTCGCCCTGGGTCGGCGGCTGTTTGATGGCTTCGCCCTGGCGCTGGGGCTTGAGGAAGGTTACTTCGACGCAATGGTCACCCGACCGCCGTCCAAGCTGCGCCTGATTCATTACCCGTTCGACGGCGCCGCCCAGGACGCGCCCGGTATTGGTGCGCACACCGATTACGAGTGCTTCACGATCTTGCTCGCCGACAAGCCGGGCCTGGAAGTGATGAACGATCTGGGCCAATGGATCGACGCGCCGCCTGTGGAAGACGCATTTGTGGTCAACATCGGCGACATGCTGGAGGTGATGACCGCTGGTACGTTCGTTGCAACCGCTCACCGGGTGAGGACTGTCAGCGAAGAGCGCTACTCGTTCCCGCTGTTCTATGCCTGCGATTTCCACACGCAAATCAAACCGTTGCCGCAGTTTGCCGAGGCCGGTGCGCAGGATTACGAAGAGATCACCATTGGCGAACACATGTTCGGCCAGGCTCTGCAGACCTATCAGTATTTGCGTAAAAAAGTGCAGAGCGGCGAGTTGAAGCTGTACGAAAAAGCCCGCAAGCCTTCGAGCTTCGGCCACTTGAAAAACCAGGCATCAGAGCCGTCCTGAATGGCCTACACAACATTTCCCAAACCCACCGTGCCGCACCTTTCTATTCTGGAGTCCTCGACGATGCGCAATAAACAGAACATTGCAGTCCGCTTGACCGTGCTTGCCGCCGCCGTTTTCGGGGCGACTCTGGCTCACGCCGCCAGCACCGTTACCCCGGGTGTGTTCAAAGTGGGGATGGAGATTACCTATCCGCCGTTCGAATCCTACGACGAGAAGAAAAATGTGGTCGGCTCCGATCCGGAACTGTCGCACATGCTCGCCAAGCACATGAACCTCAAGGCGGACTTTGTCGACACCAAGTTCTCCAGCCTGATCCTCAGCCTCAACGCCGGGCATTACGACGCGATCATTTCCGGCATGTACATCACCCCGGAACGTCAGACTCAGGCGCAGACCATCCCTTACGCCAAGACCGGCGCGGCGATCATGGTGCTCAAGGACAGCAAGATCAAACCCAAGGTACCGGAAGACCTGTGCGGCCTGAAAGTCGGCCTGGAAAAAGGCACCACCTGGGTTGCCCAGTTCAACAAGCTGTCGGTTGATTACTGCGTGCCGAACAACAAAGGCGCGATCTCGGTCAGCGAATTCCCTTCCGCCCCTGAAGTGACCCAGGCGCTGCTGTCCGGCAACGTTCAGGCTCAGGTGGAAATCGATGGCGCGGCGGGCATGATCGCCGAACGCACCAAAGGCCGCGTGGTGGTCAGCACCGAGCATTCGATCTACCAACAGACGCTGGGCATCTATGTAAAGAAGGGCAACGAGGAGCTGTATCAGGCACTGCTCAAGGCCTTCGACGAGACCAAGAAGTCTGGCGAATACGACGCGCTGCTGAAAAAGTACAACCTGGAAGCGCCGGGTAGCTGAGTAAGTACGAGCCTGTTGGAGCGAGGCTTGCCCGCGAAGAACGATAACGCGGTGCGCCAGGCCAACCCGCGGAGACTCATTCGCGGGCAAGCCTCGCTCCAACAGATCGTGTTTTATCTGTAGGAGCGCGGCTGATCTTGAGGTGTACATGCAATTCGAATGGTCTTACTTTTTTTCCCTGTTCTCGATGGCGGACTTCTGGAAGTCGTGCATCACGGTGATTCAGCTCAGCGCGCTGGGCTGGTTCATCGGTATGGTGCTGGGCTTTCTGCTGGCGTCGGCGAAGTTGTCGAGCTCGCGCTGGTTGCGCGTGCCTGCGTCGATTTATATCTGGTTCTTTCGTAGCGTGCCGCTGCTGGTGCTGGTGGTGTTTGTCTACAACCTGCCGCAGATGCTGCCGTTCACCCGCGATGTGTTGTCTGATCCGTTCTACTCGGGGCTGTTTGCGCTGGTGGTCACGGAAGCGGCCTACATGGCCGAGATCCACCGCGGCGGGCTGATTTCCGTGGCCAAGGGTCAGAAGGAAGCCGGTCGTGCACTGGGCATCGGCGTGCTGGGCATGCAGCGGCTGATCGTGATCCCGCAGGCGTTCCGGATTTCCCTGCCGACGCTGATCAACGAATACATCACGGTGGTCAAACTGACGTCGATCATTTCGGTGATTTCCCTGACCGAATTGCTGACCGTGGGCCAGCGCCTCTATGCGCAAAACTTTCTGGTCATGGAAACCCTGTCGGCGGTCGCGGTGTATTACGTGATGATCGTCACGGTGTTTGGCTGGCTGTTCCACTGGCTCGAACAGCACCTGGAATTGAACAACCGCAAGCCGCAAACCCTCGACGACAGCGGCGTGCAACAACTGCGCGCGAGCCTGCCCAGGCCGACCCTGAAAACCGCCACGCAGACCGGAACCGGCGTTGCCCCCGCGCTGCAGTTGCACACGATCCATAAAAGCTACGGCCACCATGAAGTGCTCAAGGGCATCAATCTGGACGTGCAGGCCGGTCAGGTGATTTCCATCATCGGCCCGTCCGGCTCGGGCAAGACGTCGCTGATCCGGACCGTGAACGGCCTGGAAAGCATCGATGACGGCGAAATCATTCTGTTCGGCGAAAGCTTTATCCACGCTGGCGACAAGCCCAATAACCCGCAGATCCGTCGTGGCGTGCAGCACATTGGCATGGTGTTCCAGAACTTCAATCTGTTCCCGCACCGCACCATCCTCGACAACGTCACCCTCGCCCCGCGCTACCACGACCGCGACCGGGTGATCAGCGAACAGCGCGCCTATGCCTTGCTGGACAAGGTCGGCTTGCTGGCCCACGCGCACAAGTATCCGCATCAGTTGTCCGGCGGCCAGCAGCAGCGGGTGGCGATTGCCCGGGCACTGGCGATGGACCCGCAGATCATGCTCTTCGACGAACCGACTTCAGCGCTGGACCCGGAGTTGGTAGGCGATGTGCTCAAGGTGATCAGCGACCTGGCCAGGGAAGGCATGACCATGCTGATCGTCACCCATGAGATGGACTTCGCGATGTCCATCTCCGATCGGGTGATTTTCATGGAGAACGGTGTGGTGCAGGCCGACGCCGGGCCGCAGACCATCCGCTCGGGCCAGGCTGGGGAGCGGGTGATGCAATTTATGGGGTTGCGATGATCGCCTCGAACCTGTGGGAGCGAATTCATTCGCGAAGAGGCCGGTACAGTCGATAGAGATGCATCAGCTGTACGTCCGCATTCGCGAATGAATTCGCTCCCACAGATCGCGTTATGCCTGTGGGAGCGTGGCTTGCCCGCGATGGACGACAACGCGGTATTTCTGGCATACCGGTTTCAACTGTAGGAGCCAACTTGTTGGCGAGGCGGTGTGTCAGGCCAAGCGCCTCGCGAACAAGTTCGCTCCTACAGGGAGTTGTATGAGGCTAAAGCTCCAACATCAACCCACTCAAGCGTTTCACTTTGCGGCGCAGGGCGTCTTCAAAGACGCCCTTGCGCGGCTCAATCAGGCTGAACCAGTGTTTGGCCCGGGTGATGCCGGTGTAGATCAGCTCCTTGGTGAGCACCGGGTTGAGGGCTTCCGGCAGGATCAACGCGGTGTGGGCGAACTCCGAGCCCTGGGATTTGTGCACGGTCATGGCGTAAACCGTTTCCACGTCATTGAGCCGACTCGGCAACACAAAACGCACCCCGCCGCTGCCGTCGTTGCGCGGGAAAGCCACGCGCAATACGTGCTTGCCCGCCTGCGGCCCTTCGCGCTCCGGCAGACGCAGGGCGATGCCGATGTCACCGTTCATCAGGCCCAGGCCATAGTCGTTGCGGGTCATCAGTACCGGACGACCTTCGTACCATTGGTGATCGCCCTCAATCAGCCGGGCCTCGAACAAGGCGCTGGTGATCCGCCGGTTCAGGCCTTCCACGCCCCACGGGCCTTTGCGTACCGCGCATAGCAACTGGAATGCATCGAATGCCTCCAGCACCGCTCGCGCCCATTGCCCCCAGCGCTCGTCTTCCAGCGCAGCATCCTGAGGCGGACGCTGGGCAGCCATCACCCCCAGATAATGTCGATAACCTTGCGGGCCGCTGCTGCCTTGATCGTGCCCTTCAAGCAGCAGTTGCTCCAGGGCACGGTCCTGTTCATTCTTGAGCGCCAGGGCAAACAGGTCGTCATGACTGCGAGCGGTCAGCAAGGCCCGGGCGTCGTCGGATTGCTGCTGATTGACCAGCCGCGCCAGCTTGCCAATGCCGCTGCCCTCGCCGAAGCGCCGCGAGTAACGCAGCATCGCCACTTGCTGAGCCAGTGGATGTTGCTGCTGATCGCCCTGTTGCAGCGCGGCGCGGCTCAGGTCTTCGCCGCTGATCGCTTCAAGCCAGCCCTGGGTTTGCGGGCTGTAGAGACCGGCTTCGGCGTCGCGACACAAGTCACCCAGTACAGCGCCCGCCTCCACCGAGGCCAACTGGTCCTTGTCGCCCAGCAACACCATGCGCGCGTGAGGAGGCATGGCTTCCAGCAGGTTGGCCATCATTTCCAGGTCGATCATCGAGGCCTCATCGACCACCAGAACATCCAGCGGCAGCAGATTGCCCGCGTGATGCCGGAAGTGCCGGGTGCCTGGGCGACTACCGAGCAGACGGTGCACGGTGGTGACTTCGCTGGGGATTTTCTCGCGTACGTCGTCGCTGACCGTCAGGCCTTTCACCTGCTGGCTGATGGACTCGGTCAACCGCGCCGCCGCCTTGCCGGTGGGTGCCGCCAGCCGAATACGCAGCGGCTGGCCGCTTTGCACGGCCGGGGCCTGAAGCAAGGCAAGCAGGCGCACCACGGTCGTGGTTTTGCCGGTGCCCGGCCCGCCCGTGATGATGCTGAATGCGCCCCGAGTCGCCAGGGCGCAGGCCAGTTTCTGCCAGTCGATCAGTGCATCCGGGGTAGCGCTGGGTGGAAACAGTACGTTGAGGCGCTGGGCAAGATCACTGGGCACCTCCTCCTGCTGCGCCAGACGCTGGCGCAAGATCGCGCCGATGCGCCGTTCGTAGGTCCAGTAACGGCGCAGGTATAAGCGGCGATCGGACAACACCAGCGGTTTGCTGGCCGCGCTGTCGCTTATATCGTCGCCCCGCGCCACCAAAGTGCTATTGAGCAAGGCCTGACACCAGGCCTCGCCATCCAGCGCCACGAGCAATTGCGAAGGCAGCAACATGGGGCCGCTTTGCACATCGCCTTCGGGAGGCAGAGACAGGGCGAAATCCGGCTCTTTTAAGGTTTCATACAGGTCCAGGCAGACATGACCATGGCCCAGTTGATGGCTGGTCAAGGCCGCCGCCAGCAGCACCAGCGAATCCGCGGACGGGTCCAGCTCGCTGAGGAACGCGACGAAGGCTTTGTCCAGGGCCCGCAACCAGCCGCGCTCGACCCAACGTTCGAGTAAAAGCAGCAGGTCGCTGACCTGGGTCAGTGGCGTCAGCTCAGCCAGGCTTTGAGCATCCAGCGGCGTGGGCAGCAGCTCGGCGAATGAACGACTCATGCGGGTTCTCCGGTGAGGACGAATGCTTCAGGTGCCGAGTTGTCGTGAAATTTGCCCTGAAACAGCAGATCCAGACTTTCGATCAGCTCCCGTGGCGGCCGGGTGAAGTACGCGCCCTGGGTGCTGGAGTACGCGCCGCGCAGGAAGATGTACAGCGCGCCGCCCATGTGTTGGTCGTAATCGTAATCGGCCAGTCGCGCCTTGAGCTGGCGATGCAACGCCAGCAGATACAGCACGTATTGCAGGTCGTAGCGGTTATCCAGAATCGCGCTGGTCATGGCGTCTTGCGTATAGCTTTCATCGTCCGGCCCGAGCCAGTTGGATTTGTAGTCCGCCACGTAATAGCGGCCTTCGTGCTCGAAGGTCAGGTCGATAAAGCCTTTGAACATGCCGTTGAGCGAGACGGTTTCCGTTGCGGCGCGCGGGGCGTTGTCGTGGGTGTAGCGGCGCACAAGCGCGTCCATCTGCGCGACATCGACTTTGTGGCAGGCGAACCAGAATTCCATCTCGATGCGGTACTGGTTGGGCTGGTCCATTTCGCCCAGCGCAACCGGCTGGGTGTCGGCGGCCAGGGAAAGCGGCATTGTCAGCACTTGTTGCAGCCAGGCAGTCAGCGTACCGATCCAGCCCGTCCAGCCGCGTCGGTTGCAACGAGGGCCGACCTGCTTCTCAAGCACCTCGGGCTTGTCGGCGACCGCTGAGAAACCTTCGTTGCCCGCCCACTCCAGCAATCCATGGAGGAAAGTGCCGGGGTTTGGCCCACGCGGAAAGCGGTGTATATCGCCGCCGCTGACCAACACTTCGCGCGGCGCTTCGGGGTCGAGGCGTTCATCGTCAAAGAGCTTTTGCGCCTGCGGGCTGTCAGGGGATTCATCACCGCTGGTGGTAATGGTGTCGCCAATGCGCAGGGCACTGTAGGACGCGATCCACCAGTTTTCCGCAGCCCGGCGTTTGGGGTTGAGCGGTTTGAGCAAGCTCGCTTCGTTACGCGGCGGGCTGAAGGTTTCTGCGGTTGGCTCTGGCACAGGCTCGACGCTGACGCCATCGCAACCCTGGCTCAGGTCGCGCAGCCAGATATTGAGCCCGGTCGACTCGGCCAACGGCATGCCGCCGCCCAGCAGATAACCCAGCGCCGAGCGATGCAGCATCGAACTGCTGGCATTGCCGCGCTTGAGGTCCGCGACGCCC
The DNA here is from genome assembly GCF_900601905.1 of Pseudomonas viridiflava. Classification (GTDB taxonomy): domain Bacteria; phylum Pseudomonadota; class Gammaproteobacteria; order Pseudomonadales; family Pseudomonadaceae; genus Aquipseudomonas. The sequence goes on along the minus strand of NZ_UWFA01000475.1, from coordinate 6,380 downwards.
AGCCAGCAGGCATATTCGGCGCGGGTCAGGGCGACATACAGCAAGCGCAGGTCCTCGGCGAGACGCTCGTTGTCAGACTGCTCGATCAGCGCTGCGGTGGGTTTGAGGCTGACCTGCGCCTTGCGGTTTTCATCGTGGAAATGCAGCGGCAGACGGCTGCCATCCACCGGTTTGCTGGAGCAAATGAACGGCAGAAACACCAGCGGATACTGCAGGCCCTTGGATTTGTGGATGGTCACCACTTTGACCAGTTGCTCGTCGCTTTCCAGGCGCAGGATCTGTTCTTCACCGGCTTGGCCGGAAAGCGCCAGGTGCTCGCCCAGATGGCGGATCAGCGCCTGCTCGCCATCCAGTTCCGCAGCCGCTTGTTGCAGCAATTCGGACAGGTGCAGCAGGTTGGTCAGGACTCGCTCGCCGTCGGCGCGGGCAATCAAGGTCTGCGGTAACTGAAAGTCGTGCAGCAAGCGGCGCAGCATGGGCAGTACGCCCTGGTTGCGCCAGATCAGGTGGTAGCCGCGGAACTGCATGACCCGCGCTTCCCAGGCCAGCTCGTCCTGATTCAAACGCTCCAGTTCGGCCAGCGGCAAGGCCAGGGTGATGCACGCCAAAGCGGCACGCAGGGTGCGTTCGGAATCCGGCTCGGCACAGGCTTTGAGCCAGGCCAGCACGTCGTGGGCTTCCTGAGCGGCGAACACCGAATCCTTGTCGGACAGGTACACGCTACGTACGCCCCGCGCCGACAACTCGCCGCGTACCGCCTGGGCTTCTTTGCCATCACGAACCAGAATCGCGATGTCGGCGGGCAGCACGTATTTGAGTGCTTTGTCCGGCGCGGCAAAACCGGCTCGGCCCTGTTGCCCGGCATTGAGCAGGCGGACGATTTCGCTGGCACAGCTGGCCGCCAGTTGCTGACGATAGCTGGCGCCGGACACAGGCTGATCACTCGCCATGTGCCAGACATTCAGTGCGGCCAGCGGCGTGCCGTCCAGTTGCAGTTCGTCCTTCCGCCCCTGGGACAGCGCGCCGGAGAACGGCACATCGTTGTCGTTACCCTCGCGAAACAGAAACGCCCCGCGCCCTTCTGGCCGTTGTTCGGCGCGCAGGAACACATGATTGACCGCTTCGACCATGGCGTGGCTGGAGCGGTAGTTGGTATCCAGCGTGTGCCAGCGCCCGGCCGTGGCCTGACGGGCGCGCAGGTAGGTGTAGATGTCGGCACCACGAAACGCATAGATTGCCTGTTTCGGGTCGCCGATCAGGAACAGCCCGGTTTCGCTGTGGTTTTCTTCGAGGCGATAGATGCTCTCGAAAATCCGGTACTGCACCGGGTCGGTGTCCTGGAATTCGTCGATCAGGGCCACGGGAAACTGTTCGCGGATCAGCGTCGCCAGGCGTTCGCCACCGGCGCTTTGCAGCGCGGCATCCAGCCTGAGCAGCATGTCGTCAAAGCCCATCTCGGCGCGACGGCGCTTTTCGGCTTCAAAACGCACGCCGACCCAGTGAGCGGCATGCTCCAGCACGGCGGCATCGGGTGTCGGCAGTGTCTCCAGCGCAACCTTCAGCTCGACCATGGCCTCGAACGCCGGGTGCGACGGCGGATTGCTTTTCCAGGCTTCGGCAATACCCTCGGGGGTCAGGCGGGTGAAACCGGTGCCCAGATCAAGCTCTTCCAGCTCATCGTCGGCCGCCCAGGCGGTGAGTTTCTCGAACCACGGGCGGAAATAGCGTTCCTGCATCTTGCGACCGTCGACCACTTTGCACGCGACGCCGTCGATGCAGATCGCATGCAGTTCAGCGGCCCAGTTGGCCCATGGCGACTTGAGCGCCTTGAGCACCTCGCGGCGCTGCTGCACAGAGGCGCTGATCAGCTCGGCAGGTGCCTGAGTCGGAACAGCCCGATCACTGCCGAACAGGCTGCGGACTTTGGGCAACAACGCCGCCGGGCCGCTCCAGTGACTGCGCACCCAGGTCAGGGCATCGCCGCTCATGGGGTAGCAGAACAGCCGCCAGTAGTCACGCAACACTTCGCCGAGCAGGCTGCTGTGGTCAGTTTCCAGGGTCTGGGTGAACAGGCTGCCACTGTCGAAGGCATGCTCGCGCAGCATCCGCTGGCACCAGCTGTGGATGGTCGACACGGCGGCTTCGTCCATCCACTGCGCGGCGATATCCAGGCGGCTGGCGCAGGCGGGCCACTGCTCGGGGCTGAATTGATCGCGCAGTTCGTTGATCAGCTCGTCAGGGGCGCTGATTTCTTCGCGAAAGAAGCGCGCCGCTTCAGCCAGACGTATCCGGATGCGGTCGCGCAGTTCTTTGGTGGCGGCGTCGGTAAAGGTGACGACAAGGATTTGCGGCGGCAGTAACTCGCGGCCGAAACCCGCTGCGTCACCGCCATGGCCTAGCACCAGACGCACATACAGCGCCGAAATCGTGAAGGTCTTGCCGGTGCCGGCACTGGCTTCGATCAGTTGGCTGCCGTGTAACGGGAAGCGCAGGGCCAGGGATGCGGTCTGCAGTTGAGCGTCGGTCATGCGCTGGCTCCTTCGCTGGACAGGGACTGCCAGGGCGCTTCGAAAATCGGTTTGTACAGCGCTTCACACCAGCCGACAAACTCTTCGCTTTCCATCAACGCGTCAAAGTGCGGGAACTGTCGGGCCAGCGCAGTGCTTTCCCGGCGCTCGCCGTCAGTGGTTTGCCCGTCACCTTCATACGCCTTGCGGGCGGCGGCTTCGGCCTTGCTGGTGTCCGTCTGGCCCAGCCAGGCAAAGGCTGTTTTGACCGCAACCGGTAATGGCCGCTGCATACCGCTGAGCCAGGCAGTGAGCAGGTCATTCAGCGCGTTGGTGGCCAACGTTTCGTCCAGTGGGTCCAGCAGCAAGGTTTCATCACTGGCTACCAGTGCGGTGCTCAGTTTCAGTCCACACGCGCAGCCCACCAGATGCAGCACCCACGGACGAATCAGGCGATGCCATTTGCGGGTTTTCTTGCCACCGATGGCATTGGGAATAGCGGTGATCAGCAGGTAGTCACCTTGGGCATTACGATGCAGCCCGCCCAGCCAGCCTTCAAGGTTTACACCTTGATAGGTGTAGCTGACCGGCAATGCGCTGCTCAGCGGCGTGGGCCAGAGATGCAGCAGGCTGTGGTAACGCTGCACCAGATCGGGCAGCGGCTCGATCAGTTCCTGCTGCAGACTGAGGCCGAACCCCGCCATGGGCAGCAAACCGCTGCCTTGCAGTTTCAGCGCCTGGGCTTGCAGGGCATCGTCACTGTGTTCGGCCTGCGTCAGTGCGGCATTGAGCAGGCTGTCGCTCAGGCTGTAGCGCTCAAGCGCATCGAGCACGAAGGGCTCTTCATCGGCCAAAGGTGCTTCGGCGACTTCGAAGTAGATCTTGAGGCGTTGGCTGAAAAAGTGTTTGACCGGGTTTCTGAGGAAGTCTTGCAGTTGCGCGAGGTTGAGCGGTTCTAGCTGTTCATGGGCGATCAGGGCCATCGGCGTTGGCTGGGCGGTTTGGTCTTCATGCAAAACCTGCCATTCGCGAGCGAAGCTGAACAGGTTCTCGGTGTTGGCATGGAAGTATTGGGCACTGAACGGCTGCAGCGGATGCTCAAGGGTCAGTGCGTGCAAGAGCTGCTGGCCGGGATCACGCTTTTTGCTGTCCGTGGGTTCTACGGCATCGGCCAGTTTCCAGCCTGCGGACAGGTGATCACGCAGCTGCCCTACCAGTACCGAAGGCGGTCGCTCGCTGTTGTCGCGAATACTGCGGCCGACCCAACTGATGTATAGCTGGTCCCTTGCAGAGAGCAACGCTTCGAGCAACAGGTAACGGTCGTCTTCACGGCGGGAGCGATCACCGGGGCGGTAGTCGCTGCCCATCAGGTCGAAATCCAGCGGCGGCTGGGCGCGTGGATAATCGCCATCGTTCATGCCCAGCAAGCACACCAGCTTGAAGGGGATGGCACGCATCGGCATCAGGGTGCAGAAATTGACGGAACCTGCGAGGAAACGCTGGGACAATCGACCTTGATCCAGGCCTGCCAGCCACGCTTCGCGAACCACGGTCAGCGGCAGCTCGTCCTGCAGGCCAACCGCTTCGCAGGTCTGTAGCCAGTTTTCCCGCAGTTGCTCCAGTTGAGCCAGCAGGTAATCGTCATGCTCGCTGTCTGCGAGAAAGAACAGTTGCAGCAACGCTTGCAGGCGCAGGCCCCAATCCTGAGCGATGGCGGGGGACGACAATTCGCTGTGCGCGACTTGCAGTGCGTCGATCAGCGCGACCAGCGGACCGATCAGCGCGGCGTCCAGTCCGCCGATTTCGTCGTAGGGTTCGATCCCGTCGCAAGCAGCACCGGCTCCAACGGCATAGCCCAGCAACATGCGGCGCAAACCGAAATGCCAGCTGTTCTGCTCCAGCTCAGCGGGCAGACCCAGGCTTTCACGTTGCGCTGCATTGAGGCCCCAGCGTACTCCAGCGCCTTCGATCCAGCGGTGCAGTGTCGGCAGGTCGCGCTCCTGAATCTTGAAGCGCGCGCGCAAGGCAGGAACATCCAGCAGATCGAGGATTTCGCTGACCGGGAAGCGGCTGTCGGGGATTTTCAGCAGATGCTCTACAGCAATCAGCAGCGGTTCGCGCCCACGCTGGCCCTGGTCGGCGAGGGTGAACGGGATGAAGCGCCGATCATCGCGTTCAAGCTGGCCGAACACGGCGCGGATGTGCGGCGCGTAGCTGTCGATGTCGGGGACCATGACGATCACGTCGCGCGGGCGTAGATCGGGGTCTTTGCTGAACCGCGCCAAAAGCTGATCGTGAAGGATCTCGACTTCACGCTGGGCGCTGTGGGCCACATGAAAACGGATTGAGCGGTCTGTTGCCTTGTCTACGGCAGGCCAGTTTGCGCGGGTTTCATCCAGCGGGCGCAATTCGAGGATGTCGTCTTGTAGTTGATTAAGGAGCGTCTTGGGATCGCCCTCGCTGAACAGATCGATCCGCCCGTCCTTGAACGCCGAGCGGTAACTGCCTGGATCATCGTGGCTGTCCAGCAGATTGATATAGTCACGGCCCTGTTTGCCCCACGCGGCCAATAAGGGGTGGGCGTGCTGATGCAAGGCCTGTGGGTCGAGCACGACCGGCATTCCCGACTTGCGCGCCTGGCGCTTGTATTGATGCCTTAACAGGTCTTTATCGGCGACGATGTCAGCCCAATGGTGGCGACACGGGTTGTGAACACAGAGCAGCACCTGGCTGAACCTCGCCAGCCCGGCCAGTGCTTCGAGAGCCTGAGCGGGCAGCGATGAAATGCCAAATACGATCACTCGAGGTGGCAAACCTGCTGGCGCTTCGTCGAGGCTGGTGATGCGTTCGATAAAGCGCTGATGCACCCCCGCACGGCTTTGGGCCATACCCTCTTCACCGACATCCAGCAACAAGGCACGCCAGAGTTCGGCCTGCCAGCAATTTGCCGATGTCAGCGGCCTGGCTTCGCCTCTCACGTTGCGGAGTTGGTGACGGCCGGCGGCCCAGTCTTCCAGCCAGTCGGCGCGGTAGACCTGATATTGGTCAAACAGGTCGGCGAGTCGTTCTGACAGCTGGTATCGCTTGCGCAGGTCAGGGTCATTGATCAGGAATCTGCGCAAAGGCTCGAAGTGCGGCTGATCAATAAGCGCTGGCAGCAGACGCATCAACCGCCAGGTCAGCGGGGCCTTATCCAGCAACGAGGCTGCAGGGATCTCGTCCTTGCCCAACACTGAGCGATACAACTGCCACATGAAACTGCCAGGAAGCTGGACATCTATCGCAGCTGCAATGCCACAGCCGCCGACGTCCTGGTCTGCGGCATCTTCGGCCAGAGCCAGTTTCAGCCATTGGGCAATACCGTTGCTCTGCACCAGCGCGATTTCGTTTTCCAAAGGCGTGAGTGGATAGCGACGCATCCATGACACCACCAGACTGCGCAGGTCATCCAGGCGGTTGCCGTGAACGACCATGAAACCGGCGCTGAGGGAGGTTGTTACGGGCATGGATGCTTCCTTGGCTGGGCAGAAACCTAAGGGCGAACCTTAACGCAAAATGAGGGCTGAGTTGGGCTGGATTTGCGTGGGGTTGGGCGAGTGCGGTGGGTCAGATGTAGCGGTTTTAGCAGGAGCGCGCTTGCCCGCGATAGCGTCAGATCAGACGCTACTTTGTGGCTGGACAACCGCTATCGCGGGCAAGCGCGCTCCCACAGGTAGGCAGCTGCGCTCAGCTCTTTTCGAGCATACAAACAAAACCCCTGAACGCGTCAGCGATCAGGGGTTCTGGAATTTAATCTTGACGATGACCTACTCTCACATGGGGAAACCCCACACTACCATCGGCGATGCATCGTTTCACTGCTGAGTTCGGGAT
>NZ_UWFA01000481.1 GCF_900601905.1 Pseudomonas viridiflava | reverse complement strand
CCGTTGCGTCTACCACCAGCAGGATCGTGTCCGCTTCGCCAATCGCCTTGAGCGCACGCTGCACGCCGATCATTTCAACCTGGTCCTGAGTGTCGCGCAAACCAGCAGTGTCCACGACGTGCAAGGGCATTCCGTCTATGTGGATATGTTCACGCAATACATCGCGAGTCGTGCCGGCAATCTCGGTAACGATGGCCGCTTCTCTGCCCGCCAGAGCGTTCAGCAAGCTGGACTTGCCCGCATTGGGACGACCGGCGATCACCACCGTCATGCCGTCACGCAGCAACGCACCCTGTCCTGCTTCACGCAGCACTGTGGAT
>NZ_UWFA01000482.1 GCF_900601905.1 Pseudomonas viridiflava | reverse complement strand
CCCTTCGCCCGAGTAATCACAACCGTCTGCGATCCGCTCCCCACCCCCTCAGCATGGCCTTCTGCGTGCACACGCGCAATCTTGAGATCACGCCCCAGCTTTTCCAGCACTTCGCCAAGTCGCTTGAGCGGTGGCGTTAAACGTGTGCTAGCTGCGGTGCCCCGTGCTGCCAGCCCCACTCCACCGGTCAAGTAGACTAGCAGCGCAGCGAGCACGATCTCGAAAACCATTCCTCCGGAAAAGTGCAGAATGGATTCGTGATTTAGAATCATGACGTACTCTCTGGCGAAATGCCCCAGAGCAAGCTGGCTTTCACTGTCCTGAAAGACATGACTCGCGGCTTCGTCGGCATGCTCGATCTTTTCGCGGCTGATCGTAGCGGGATCAAAACTCAGCGCTTCTGCCAGCTCATGGTGCTGAGC
>NZ_UWFA01000483.1 GCF_900601905.1 Pseudomonas viridiflava | reverse complement strand
TGCTGATGCCGCGTGCCTTGAGTCCGGGTGCCATCGCGCGGGCGTAGCCGATCAGACCGGCCTTGCTCGTGGTGTAGTTGGTCTGTCCGCGAGTACCGGCGATGCCGTTGATCGAGGCCATGAGGATCACCCGCGCGTCGTCGTTGAGCGCGCCGTGGTCCAGCAAGGTCTGTGTCAGCACCTGCGGGGCATTGAGGTTGACGGCCAGCACCGAGTCCCAGAAGTCTTCAGGCATGTTGGCCAGGGTCTTGTCACGGGTGATGCCAGCGTTGTGCACCAGAATGTCGATGCCGCCCTGAAGGTGTTCCAGCAACTGCCCAGGCGCATCCGCAGCGCAGATGTCCAGCGCAAGTGCCTGCCCACCGAGGCGTGAGGCCAGGGCTTCCAGATCAGAGCGGGACTGCGGCACATCCAGCAGGATGACCTGAGCGCCGTCTCGGGTCAGGGT
>NZ_UWFA01000485.1 GCF_900601905.1 Pseudomonas viridiflava | reverse complement strand
GTACCGAACGGACTTCTGGCAGTGCCCGCCCACAACTCGGAATAGTTCTCTGCCTGCTTTCAATGCTCACCTTTGCAACGCAGGACGGGATCACCAAGGTGCTGGTCAAAGACCTTCCTGTCTCGCAGATGATCATGGTGCGCTATTGGGTATTCGTGATTTTTGCGGTGGGGTATGCCGCCTGTCATGGCAGTCTCAGGGCTTCTGTACGGAGCGCAAAACCCGGACTTCAAATTACCCGGGCACTCCTGGGAGTGACCGACGTAGTCCTTTTCGCCTTTGGGTTGCGATTTCTGGGCCTTGCGCAAATGCACGCGCTTTACGCAGTGTTTCCATTGATGACGCTGGGCCTTGCAGGGATGATTCTGGGCGAATTCATTGGCCTGCGTCGTTGGATAGCTGCAGCGGTAGGGTTCGCAGGGACCCTTGTCATACTTCGGCCCGGCACGGGTGTTTTTGTGCTTGCCGCGTTGATACCGCTGGTGTCCGCCTTGGGTATCGCTCTGTTTAATATTTTGACGCGCA
>NZ_UWFA01000486.1 GCF_900601905.1 Pseudomonas viridiflava | reverse complement strand
CCGGCGTAATGGCCGGTGCCTGGCTGACATCATAGGCCAGCGCCAGCCTTGCACCCAGTTGCGTGGCCTGACGCGCCACGAGCGTACCGTCCTGTCGCTTTTCCACGACGCCCTTGAGGTCTGCTGCGCCCATCTCCAGCTCGGCACGTTCAGTCCGCTGCGGCAGCGCAACGATCAGGCTTTGAAGCGCGTTCAATGCGTCGATCTGTTTCTCGTATCCGGCACTGTCGATGACCTTGCCATCCGCAACCGTCGCCGGATAGTCCGCACTGAGGTAATCCAGCACATGCAGCGCCTGAGCTGCGCCCTCGACGGGATCGGCCAGCGCACCAAAGCTGCACAGCAGCAACATGGAGGTCAGGAGCCGGACGAGTGAACGAGAGTGCAGGTGCATTGTTGAATCTCAATAAGCATGCGATGCGTTGCATTGTTCACGTCAATCAGACGCTACTCAATACTCCGGATGCTTTTTTCTTCTGTTTTATATCC
>NZ_UWFA01000487.1 GCF_900601905.1 Pseudomonas viridiflava | reverse complement strand
GCGCAAGCGCTCTGTTCGCTGCCGGCGGTACAGGTGAGTTCTTCTCCCTGGCAGCCAGCGAATACTCCGAAATTATCAAGACTGCCGTTGATACCTGCGCCACCAGCGTGCCGATTCTGGCCGGTGTAGGCGGTGCAACCCGTCAGGCCATCGAGTACGCTCAGGAAGCCGAGCGCCTGGGGGCCAAAGGCCTGGTGCTGCTGCCGCACTACCTGACCGAAGCCAGCCAGGACGGCGTTGCCGCCCACGTTGAAGCCGTCTGCAAGTCGGTCAAGATTGGCGTGGTGGTCTACAACCGTAACGTTTGCCGCCTGACGCCAACCCTGCTGGAACAACTGGCCGAGCGTTGCCCTAACCTGATCGGTTACAAGGATGGCCTGGGCGATATCGAAC
>NZ_UWFA01000488.1 GCF_900601905.1 Pseudomonas viridiflava | reverse complement strand
CAAGCATGCCCAGCGCCAGCCAGATCAGGCTCCAGCCCTGCAGCGTATTGTCGAACAGGCTCGCCAGCAGCCAGTACAGCAGCAGGTACGGAGCTGCGCTCAACAGACCTTCAAGGACTGCCAGGCGCAAGCCTTGGCTCAGGCGTGGATCGCGTTGCCCTGCGAGGCGTTCGCCCGCGCGCATCAGACTGGAAATCATGCGGGTTCTCCACTGCTCAGTTGCCATTGGCGAATGCGGGTGTGGCCTTGCCAGAGTTGTTGATACAGCTCGCAGTTTTCGAGCGACTGCTCATGGCGCCGATGCCGAGCACCCGGCCCTGATCAAGGA
>NZ_UWFA01000489.1 GCF_900601905.1 Pseudomonas viridiflava | reverse complement strand
GTACATGGGCGATGACGAGCGTGGCGAGTTCATCTACAAGTTCATCAGCCGCGACAAGATCGATCACCAGAACCCCAAAGCCAACCGCGACCTGCTGGACCACGGCACCTTGTACGTGGCGCAGTTCGACGCGGGCGACAGCAACCCGGATCACGCGAAAGGCAAAGGCCAGTGGATCGAACTGACCCACGGCAAGAATGGCCTGGACGCCGCTGCCGGTTTCAACAATCAGGCTGGAGTGCTGATTCATGCGCGCATGGCTGCCAGTGTCGTAAGAG
>NZ_UWFA01000490.1 GCF_900601905.1 Pseudomonas viridiflava | reverse complement strand
GTCGGAGTCGGTACCTACGGCATCCCGGACGTCATCGAGTTCGGCGACGATACGATCCTGCGAGTGGGCTCCTACACATCCATCGCTGAAGGCGTGAGGATTCTGTTGGGCGGCGAGCATCGGACCGACTGGATCACCACCTACCCGTTTCCGGCCATGGTCGATCAGGTCAGCGACATCAAGGACTATGCGCCGAGCAAGGGCGACGTGACGATTGGCAGTGATTGCTGGATTTGTGCCGACGCTGTGATCCTTTCCGGCGTGACGATCGGACATGGCGCGATCGTGGGTGCCGGAGCCATGGTCGTGCGCGACGTCGCTCCCTTTTCCGTGGTTGGCGGCAATCCGTGCAAGTT
>NZ_UWFA01000492.1 GCF_900601905.1 Pseudomonas viridiflava | reverse complement strand
GGTCAAGGCCGGTAAACCGTTGTCCGTGGCGCTGGAAGAAGAGGGCAGTCAGTTTTCGCCTCTTTATATAAGCATGGTGCGTGCAGGCGAAGCCGGCGGCGCGCTGGAAAGCACCTTGCGTCAGTTGAGCGATTATCTGGAGCGCAGCCAGTTGCTGCGTGGTGAAGTGATCAACGCGCTGATCTACCCGGCCTTTCTGGTGGTCGGCGTACTCGGCTCGCTGGCCCTGCTGCTGGCCTACGTCGTGCCGCAGTTCGTGCCTATTTTCAAGGATCTTGGGG
>NZ_UWFA01000496.1 GCF_900601905.1 Pseudomonas viridiflava | reverse complement strand
ACTGGAATCTGAGCCCGGGCCAACGCTGACACCAAAGCCGACATCAGAGCCTATATCAGAGACGGGCGAGGCGCCCGACGACGATGACCCCTGGCAGGTCAGCGAGATGGACCTGGACAACCTGAACCTGGACGAAGAGCTGGCACGCCTCGAACAGCGCGAAACCCGGCGTCCTGACACCTTCGCAAGCCCGGCCAGCGACATCGGCAATGGCAATGGCAACGTGAGCCTGACTGCCAAACGTAACACCCGCCAGGCCGACGAAGCGGCGTGGATCGACACCGTGCACAACGATGATGT
>NZ_UWFA01000497.1 GCF_900601905.1 Pseudomonas viridiflava | reverse complement strand
ACTCAGAACGCCGTGTCAGCGCCAACCGGCTGAATGGTGTGGACGGCGAATTGCTCAACAGCAAGCAGGTCGCTGAAGAAATCCCGTACCTGGACTGCTCGAAAAACACCCGTTACCCGATCATTGGCGCAACCGTGCAACGCCGTGGCGGCGTGGCTCGTCATGATGCCGTGGCCTGGGGCTTCGCACGTGCTGCCGACGCTTTGGGCGTGGACCTGATTCAGCAGACTGAAGTGATCGGCTTTCGCAAGGAAAACGGCGTGTGCATCGGCGTCGAGACCAACAAGGGCTTCATCGGTGCCAAACGCGTTGGCGTGGTGACCGCCGGTAACTC
>NZ_UWFA01000500.1:272500-274642 GCF_900601905.1 Pseudomonas viridiflava | reverse complement strand
TCTTGACGATGACCTACTCTCACATGGGGAAACCCCACACTACCATCGGCGATGCATCGTTTCACTGCTGAGTTCGGGATGGGATCAGGTGGTTCCAATGCTCTATGGTCGTCAAGAAATTCGGTTGCCGGAGCGTTGGCCCTTTCGGGTTCACGTGCCAGCTAATGGGTATGTGATAGTCAGGTTCAGTGTGCGAACAAACTCTCGGTTCGTGTCGTCTTCACAGTCACCGCAATCTGGCGTCCTTTCGTCTTTCAACGAGGAGCATCAAATTGCTTGGGTGTTATATGGTCAAGCCTCACGGGCAATTAGTACAGGTTAGCTCAACGCCTCACAGCGCTTACACACCCTGCCTATCAACGTCGTAGTCTTCGACGGCCCTTCAGGGAACTCAAGGTTCCAGTGAGATCTCATCTTGAGGCAAGTTTCCCGCTTAGATGCTTTCAGCGGTTATCTTTTCCGAACATAGCTACCCGGCAATGCCACTGGCGTGACAACCGGAACACCAGAGGTTCGTCCACTCCGGTCCTCTCGTACTAGGAGCAGCCCCTCTCAAATCTCAAACGTCCACGGCAGATAGGGACCGAACTGTCTCACGACGTTCTAAACCCAGCTCGCGTACCACTTTAAATGGCGAACAGCCATACCCTTGGGACCGGCTTCAGCCCCAGGATGTGATGAGCCGACATCGAGGTGCCAAACACCGCCGTCGATATGAACTCTTGGGCGGTATCAGCCTGTTATCCCCGGAGTACCTTTTATCCGTTGAGCGATGGCCCTTCCATACAGAACCACCGGATCACTAAGACCTACTTTCGTACCTGCTCGACGTGTCTGTCTCGCAGTCAAGCGCGCTTTTGCCTTTATACTCTACGACCGATTTCCGACCGGTCTGAGCGCACCTTCGTACTCCTCCGTTACTCTTTAGGAGGAGACCGCCCCAGTCAAACTACCCACCATACACTGTCCTCGATCCGGATAACGGACCTGAGTTAGAACCTCAAAGTTGCCAGGGTGGTATTTCAAGGTTGGCTCCACGCAGACTGGCGTCCACGCTTCAAAGCCTCCCACCTATCCTACACAAGCAAATTCAAAGTCCAGTGCAAAGCTATAGTAAAGGTTCACGGGGTCTTTCCGTCTAGCCGCGGATACACTGCATCTTCACAGCGATTTCAATTTCACTGAGTCTCGGGTGGAGACAGCGCCGCCATCGTTACGCCATTCGTGCAGGTCGGAACTTACCCGACAAGGAATTTCGCTACCTTAGGACCGTTATAGTTACGGCCGCCGTTTACCGGGGCTTCGATCAAGAGCTTCGCGTTAGCTAACCCCATCAATTAACCTTCCGGCACCGGGCAGGCGTCACACCCTATACGTCCACTTTCGTGTTTGCAGAGTGCTGTGTTTTTAATAAACAGTCGCAGCGGCCTGGTATCTTCGACCGGCAGGGGCTTACGCAGTAAATGCTTCACCTCCACCGGCGCACCTTCTCCCGAAGTTACGGTGCCATTTTGCCTAGTTCCTTCACCCGAGTTCTCTCAAGCGCCTTGGTATTCTCTACCCAACCACCTGTGTCGGTTTGGGGTACGGTTCCTGGTTACCTGAAGCTTAGAAGCTTTTCTTGGAAGCATGGCATCAACCACTTCGTGTTCTAAAAGAACACTCGTCATCAGCTCTCGGCCTTAAGATCCCGGATTTACCTAAGATCTCAGCCTACCACCTTAAACTTGGACAACCAACGCCAAGCTGGCCTAGCCTTCTCCGTCCCTCCATCGCAATAACCAGAAGTACAGGAATATTAACCTGTTTTCCATCGACTACGCTTTTCAGCCTCGCCTTAGGGACCGACTAACCCTGCGTCGATTAACGTTGCGCAGGAAACCTTGGTCTTTCGGCGTGGGTGTTTTTCACACCCATTGTCGTTACTCATGTCAGCATTCGCACTTCTGATACCTCCAGCAAGCTTCTCAACTCACCTTCACAGGCTTACAGAACGCTCCTCTACCGCATCACCCTAAGGTGATACCCGTAGCTTCGGTACCTGGTTTGAGCCCCGTTACATCTTCCGCGCAGGCCGACTCGACTAGTGAGCTATTACGCTTTCTTTAAAGGGTGGCTGCTTCTAAGCCAACCTCCTAGCTG
>NZ_UWFA01000500.1:0-267500 GCF_900601905.1 Pseudomonas viridiflava | reverse complement strand
GTCAAATTACCTATGATCGACACACCGCCTAAAGCGCCCCCGCTTTATCCAAAGAGCCACCTGCTCGCTGCAAGCGGCATTGCCGCCTTGCTGAGCCTGGCCCTTCTGGTCTTCCCATCAAGCGAAGTTGAAGCCAAAAAAACTGTATTGAATCTCGATCTGGAAGCCGCCGCAGATCAGATCGCACCTAACCAAGACGCTCCGCAAGCGGATCAAGCCACACAAGACGTTGCAGTTTCTCCATTTCCTCAGATCGACAATGGCGCAGAGCAGCCACAAGAAACCGCCGACGCTCAGCCCGCCCCGGCAAAAGCAGCCGTTGCCGCGGTCAAGAATCCCAATCACCGGGAAGTGGTTGTCAGCAAAGGCGACACATTGTCCACGCTGTTCGAGAAAGTCGGCCTCCCGGCAACGACCGTGCACGAGGTCATGGCCAGCGATAAACAGGCGAAACAGTTCAGCCGCTTGCAGAATGGTCAGGTCCTGCAGTTTGAACTGAATTCCGATGGTCAGCTCAAGCAGCTGCATACCAAACTCAGCGAACTGGAGCGCATCAGCCTCTCCAGGACTGACAAAGGCTTCTCGTTCAGCCGGGAAATCAGCAAGCCGGACGTGCGCACTGCCTATATCCACGGCGTCATCAACAATTCTCTGTCTCAATCCGCACAACGCGCGGGTCTATCGCACAGCATGACCATGGATATGGCCAATATTTTCGGCTACGACATCGACTTCGCTCAGGACATCCGCAAAGGCGACGAATTCGACGTCATCTATGAGCAGAAGGTCGTCAATGGCAAAACCGTTGGTACCGGCAACATTCTCTCTGCGCGCTTCACCAATCATGGCAAGTCATACTCGGCCGTGCGCTACACCAACAAACAAGGCAACACAAACTACTACACCGCCGATGGCAACAGCATGCGCAAGGCATTCATCCGTACCCCGGTGGACTTTGCCCGCATCAGCTCAATGTTTTCCATGGGCCGCAAGCACCCGATCCTGAACAAGATCCGCGCTCACAAAGGCGTCGATTACGCTGCCCCACGCGGCACGCCAATCAAGGCCACCGGCGATGGCAAAGTGTTGCTCGCCGGCCGACGTGGCGGCTACGGCAACACCGTGATCATCCAGCACGGTGATACCTACCGCACGCTGTACGGCCACATGCAGGGCTTCGCCAAAGGTGTTCAAACCGGCGGCTCGGTCAAGCAAGGCCAAGTGATCGGCTATATTGGAACCACCGGTTTGTCGACAGGCCCGCATTTGCACTATGAATTCCAGGTCAATGGGGTGCATGTCGATCCACTGGGGCAAAAATTGCCGATGGCGGACCCCATCGCCAAATCCGAAAAACAGCGGTTCATGCAGCAGAGCCAGCCATTGATGGCTCGTATGGACCAGGAAAAGGCCACCATGCTGGCCTCGAGCAAACGATAAGCCATGGCCTTCTTCTATATAGGTGTGATGTCCGGTAGTAGCCTCGATGGGATCGATATCGCCCTTGTGGAGCAAAACGACCGGCCGAGACTGTTGGCCACCCACTACATTCCAATGCCGGAAGACCTGCGCGCCGAATTGCTGGGCCTGTGTTCCAGTGGGCCAGATGAACTGACGCGCGCAGCGATTGCCGAGCAGAAGTGGGTACGCCTCGCGGCTAAAGGCATATTGGCGCTGCTGGCCGAGCAGGGCATGGTCGCCGGGCAGATCCGCGCAATCGGCAGCCATGGGCAGACCATCCGCCATGAGCCCGCACGCGGCTTCAGCATCCAGATCGGCAACCCGGCCTTGCTTGCCGAATTGACTGAAATCACAGTGGTCAGTGACTTCCGCCGTCGTGATATCGCCGCCGGTGGGCAAGGCGCTCCACTGGTCCCGGCGTTTCACGAGGCACTGTTCGATGACAACAAGGACCGCCGCGCAGTACTCAACATCGGTGGGTTCAGCAATCTCAGCCTGATTGAGCTGGACAGGCCGGTCTCCGGTTTCGATTGCGGACCAGGCAACGTGCTGATGGACGCCTGGATACAATCCCAGCGCGGCGAAAGCTTTGACCGTGACGGCGCTTGGGGGGCGAGTGGCAAGGTGGATCCCGCCTTGTTGAAAGCACTGCTCAGCGATCAGTTCTTCCTGACCAAAGGCCCCAAGAGCACTGGGCGAGAAGTCTTCAACCTTGGCTGGCTGCACCATCACTTGTTTCAATTGCCAACGCTCTCCCCGCAGGACGTTCAGGCGACCCTGATGGAGCTGACCGCACTGACCATTACCGAATCCCTGCAATCAGCACAGTCGGAAACCAAAGAGTTGTTGATCTGCGGTGGCGGCGCCCACAACGTTGCGCTGACCCAGCGACTGGCCGCACTGCTGCCTGAGACCAAGGTAAGCAGCACAGCGACATTCGGTATTGATCCTGATTGGGTCGAGGCGATGGCATTTGCCTGGCTAGCTCATTGCTGCCTTGAAAGCGTGCCCGCCAATCGGCCGACAGTAACCGGTGCCAAAGGGCTCCGAGTCCTGGGTGCTATCTACCCTGCTTGAGTCACCGCACAAACAAAAACGCCGCGCATTTGCGCGGCGTTTTTTTGTAAGCAGACATCAGATCGAGAAAGACGAGCCGCAACCACAGGTGGTGGACGCATTCGGGTTCTTGATGACGAAACGGGAACCTTCCAGGCCTTCCTGATAATCGACCTCGGCGCCAGCCAGGTACTGAAAGCTCATTGGATCAACCACCAGGCTCACGCCCTCGCGCTCAACGATGGTGTCATCGTCAGCCACATCTTCATCAAAAGTAAAACCGTACTGAAAACCGGAACAGCCGCCGCCAGTTACGAATACACGCAGCTTCAGGCGATCGTTGCCCTCTTCATCGACCAGGGTCTTCACCTTATGCGCAGCGCCATGGGTGAATTGCAAAGCCGTTGGAGTGAAGGATTCGACGCTCATGTTAACTATCTCCCGGCGCTAAGCCGTCATAATGCGTAATGACGCGCATTATCCGCTTCTCCGAGAAAATTGGTCAACTATTAGAGCAACCGCGATGAGCGGCAAGCTACCCGCTGCAAGAATCGCCAGAAGCTCTTGCAGCGTGGAGCTCGCAGCGGCCTTTAGGGCATCATCCCAGCGTGGGACAACCCAAGCTTCTCATCCAGACCGAACATGATGTTCATGTTCTGCACAGCCTGACCCGACGCACCCTTGACCAGGTTGTCGATCACTGAGAGCACGACCACCAGATCACCACCCTGAGGACGGTGCACGGCAATACGGCAAACATTCGCGCCGCGTACGCTGCGAGTTTCCGGGTGGCTGCCTGCTGGCATCACGTCCACGAACGGCTCATCAGCGTAGCGCTTCTCGAACAGCGCCTGCAGATCCACAGACCTGTCGACGACTGTTGCGTACAACGTGGAGTGGATACCACGGATCATCGGCGTCAGGTGTGGCACAAACGTCAGACCCACCTCACCGCCTGCAGCGCGGCGCAGACCTTGAGTGATTTCCGGCAGGTGACGATGACCCTTGACGGCGTAGGCCTTGAAGCTTTCATTGGCCTCGGAGTACAGCGAACCGATGCTCAGACCGCGACCCGCACCGCTGACGCCCGATTTGCAATCAGCAATCAAGCGGCTGTTGTCGGCAAGACCGGCTTCGAGCAGTGGCAGAAAGCCCAACTGTGTAGCGGTCGGATAGCAACCCGGCACAGCAATCAGCCGCGCGGTTTTGATTTGCTCACGGTTGACTTCAGGCAACCCATATACCGCATCGTTGAGCAGCTCAGGCGCGCCGTGGGGCTGACCGTACCACTTGGCCCATTCGACCGAATCCTGCAGACGGAAGTCGGCGGACAGGTCAATCACCCGGGTGCCAGCATTCAGCAGTTCGCCTGCCAGCGAGTGAGCTACGCCGTGAGGCGTGGCGAAGAACACGACATCGCACGCGCCGAGTGTCGCGACGTCAGGCACGCTGAACGCCAAGCCATCGTAATGACCGCGCAGGTTGGGATACATATCGGCGACAGGCAGTCCTGCCTCGGATCGAGAGGTGATGACGACCACTTCAGCTTGCGGATGCTGTGCCAACAGACGCAGCAACTCGACACCGGTGTAACCCGTGCCGCCGACGATACCGACCTTGACCATAACCTGCCCTCTACGTACCAACTGGAAAGCCGTCGATAATATGGGCCTAACGCGCCTGCGACAACCGACAACGTGACGTATGGGCGTGCAAGCCACTACTATTTGTCCCACCGTGAACCTGGGAATAACTGAAAATGCTCTATTTATGGATCAAAGCGCTGCATATCGTGTCAGTCGTCTGCTGGTTTGCAGCGCTGTTCTATCTGCCGAGGCTGTTCGTTTACCACTCCATGAGCGAAGACGCCGTCAGCCGCGATCGTTTCTGCGTCATGGAGCGCAAACTCTATCGAGGCATCATGGGTCCGGCGATGGTTGCAACCCTGGTGTTCGGTATCTGGCTGATCAGCCTCACACCAGGCTTCATGTCTCAGGCCTGGATGCACGCAAAATTGACCCTGGTCGTTCTACTGATCGGCTATCACCATGTCTGTGGCGCACAGGTCAAACGCTTCGCGCGGGGCGAAAACGGCCGCAGCCATGTGTTTTATCGCTGGTTCAATGAGGTTCCTGTTGTCATCTTGCTGGCGATCGTGATTCTGGTTGTGGTCAAGCCGTTCTGACAAAGCAATGGACCGTCAATGCGGCCTTGCAGCTCGCCGCATTGATGTGCCGACGCCCCACGCAATCATGAAGCAACAGCCTGCCCTTCTTCCCGGCTCAGGTCGCTTTTATCCAAGACAAGGAAGCCAGACATGGCCAATACCCTTTACAAGATCGTGTTCGAAGGGCAGTTGCGCAATGGTGTTGATTCGCAAACCGCCAGGCTCAATCTGGCGCAGTTATTCAAGAGCGAGCCAGCCGCGGTGGAGAAACTCTTCAACGGCAACCCCATCGCCCTCAAGCGCGGCCTGACTGAATCCGATGCCGCGGCCTACATTCAGGCGCTGCACGAAGCGGGCGTCGAGGCGCGTATCGAGCCTGACCCGGCAATCAGCCTGCGCCTGGATGAAATCGAAGCAGCGCCGGTGCAGGTCGTATCGTCGCAACCCGCTTCGGCGTCCCCGTATGCACCGCCTCGAGCCTCGGTCAGCGAGCCGACGTGGGAATATGCGTCGCTCAAAGTCTTCGGCATTCAAGGTCGACTAGGACGCTTGCGCTATCTGGCCTGGATGCTGGTGTTGATGGCTGCATCGGTAATGGGGCTCGGGGCCTGCGCAATGGTGATGGGTGTGACCCTTATCGGCGGCGGCTTGTTGATGACCGTCGCCAGTGCGGCAGCATTCGTGGTGCTCATTCAGATCGGTGTGCGACGGCTGCACGACATGGGCTGGTCCGGGTGGCTGATGCTGCTGAATCTGCTGCCCTATATAGGTACGATTTTCTTTTTACTGATGGTGCTCATCCCCGGCAACAAAGGCGTCAATCAATATGGCGCGCCGCCGCCCCCCAACTCCCGCAGTATCAAAGTATTGGCAGGGCTGTGGTTGCTGCTTATTGTCTTGGGTTTCGTATCAGGTCTTTCCGGTGGCCTCGATGTCTTGCAGGAACAACTGGACGCCACCACCGCCGAATATGAACAATCACTGCCTTACGACGACCCGGCACAAAAACCCGCGCCGGATACACAGCTTGAGGACGATCAAGATCAATAGTCTGTTTTCTACAGCCCGGAATATGTTCTGCGGCTCGCGACACCCACAGTGGAGAGTGGCATGACCCGTTACGCCTTGATCACCGGGGCAACCAGTGGCATTGGCCTGGCCATGGCCGAAGCGCTTGCTCGCCGAGGTCATCGACTGATTCTGGTTGCCCGGCAGCGGGATCTGCTGGAAACCATCGCCATCGAGCTGACTCAGCGCTTTGGCGTTGAGGTCCTGTTCCGTGCCTGCGATCTGGGAGAACCGCTGCGCCTGTCGGGCTTTCTCCTGGAGCTGGAAGAAGAAGGCGCGCACCAGATTGATCTGCTGGTCAACTGCGCAGGCATTGGCACATCGGGGCCGTTTCTCGCGCAGGACTGGGGCGCCGAGCAAGACCTCATTGACCTGAATATCCTGGCCCTCACCCGTCTGTGCCATACCGTTGGCAATCTGATGGCGCTGCAAGGTGGCGGGCAGATTCTCAACGTGGCGTCGGTCGCAGGTTTCAGGCCGGGACAATGGATGAGCACTTACCACGCCAGCAAAGCTTATGTCCTGCACTTCTCCGAAGGCCTGCGCGAAGAAGTGAAGAAGAACGGGATAAAGGTCTCGGTGCTATGCCCAGGCCCGACACGAACTTCGTTCTTCCGTACATCGCAGCTTCAGGCAGGGAAAATCAGCGCCGGACGCTGGATGACGCCCGAGGAAGTCGCACTTTATACCGTTCGAGCATTGGCAAAAAACCGGGCGGTGATCGTTCCCGGCTGGCGCAACCGACTGATCGCATTCAGTCCGCGGTTGCTGTCACGCTGGCTCAGCCGCAGCATCACCGGGGTTATCAATAAATCCATGTGCTCGCGCTGAATCTGACAGGCTGTACACTCACGCAACGCACTCATTTACCAGGACCACCCACAAGGAGCAGACGGCTGTGGATACTTTGTTCACCAAGATCATCAACCGGGAAATACCCGCGAAAATCATCTATGAAGATGACCAGGTGCTGGCGTTTCACGACATCGCCCCACAAGCACCGGTGCATTTTCTGGTCATCCCGAAAAAGCCCATCCGCACGCTCAATGATTTGACCGAAGAAGACAAAGGCCTTGCCGGGCACATACTGTTCACGGCACAGCGGCTGGCGAAAGAGCTGGGCTGTGAGGACGGTTTTCGCGTGGTCATGAATTGCAATGAAATGGGCGGGCAGACGGTTTATCACATCCATATGCATGTGCTGGGTCAGCGCCAGATGAACTGGCCGCCGGGTTGATCGGAAAACGCTCATCAGGAACGTTGTTTGCGTGGGACCGGCTTTAGCCGGAAGAACTCTGGGTAAATTCCACAGGTCTCGACTGAACTGTCGCCTTCCCGGCTAAAGCCGGTCCCACGGTTGGATGTTTGCGGCGCGCCGAACACGGCTGCGCAATACCTGCTTTCACACCCCGCGTCACAATGACCCGCCTCCCCCCTCCCGAACACGATTGGGGTAGACTGGCGCCATGGTTTTCCCGGAGGTGCTCATGGCAACCGAACGTCACTATTCCCCTATTGATCGAATCCTGCTGCAAGCCGATGCGGCGATGCGTACGCTGCTGCCATCAAAGGGTTACTCCTTTCGCCCCTCACCCGCCATCGTTCAGCCTGAAGTGAAGATGAGCGATGTCGACGCGAAACATGTCGCCGGGCTGATGCGCATCAATCACACGGGCGAAGTCTGTGCTCAGGCGCTATATCAGGGGCAGGCGCTGACCGCCAAGCTGCCTGATGTGCGCAAGGCCATGGAACATGCGGCCGAAGAAGAGATCGATCACCTGGTCTGGTGCGAACAACGCATCCACCAGCTGGGCAGTCACACCAGCATCCTTAATCCGCTGTTTTATGGCTTGTCGTTCGGGATCGGCGCTGCCGCCGGACTGATCAGCGACAAGGTCAGCCTGGGTTTCGTTGCGGCCACGGAAGATCAGGTCTGCAAACACTTGAACGAGCATCTGCAGCAAATCCCCGCAGAGGACGAAAAATCCCGTGCGATTCTCGAACAGATGCGCAAAGACGAAGAACATCACGCCGAAAGCGCGTTGAACGCCGGAGGCTTCCGCTTCCCGGCGCCAATCAAGTTCGGCATGGGCGTGCTGGCCAAAATCATGACTAAAAGCACATACCGCCTATAACTTCGTCGCGACTAATCGCGGGTATTCCCGGCGTACCCGCCAACCTGGATTATTACCATTCCTGATAGCCACATTCCCTGAGAGCGGCTTTTTATCTCACGCAGCCTTTAGTTCGCACAAAAAAAAGGCGCCTGATCAGGCGCCTTTTTTATGATGCATCAGACTTTTCAACCCAACTCGACGATTTCATAATCGTGGGTGATCTCGACGCCAGCATTGCCGAGCATGATCGAGGCTGAGCAATACTTTTCAGCCGACAGCTCAATGGCACGTTTTACCTGGGCTTCTTTGAGCCCACGGCCTTTGACCACGAAATGCAGATGGATCTTGGTAAAGACCTTGGGATCTTCATTGGCCCGCTCAGCTTCGAGAAAAGCCTCGCAGCTCTCCACCGGCTGACGCGACTTCTTCAAAATGCTGACCACGTCGTAGTTGCTGCAGCCACCCAGGCCAATCAACACCATTTCCATGGGCCGCACGCCGAGGTTGCGCCCACCGCTCTCAGGCGGGCCATCCATGACCACAACATGACCGCTGCCGGATTCACCGAGGAACATGGCCTCACCAGCCCATTGAATGCGTGCCTTCATCGCCAAGACTCCAGTGCTAAAAAGTGGCGGCCAGCTTAGCACAGCGCCTCGCACCGACAGATTCAACGGCTAAATTCGATTTAGAAATAAAGATGTAGGAAATTTCGGAAAAGGCTCCGAATGCCGGGTGAAAAGGTGGCTAAATGCGATGTCCTGCCGATAACGATAAGAATACCTCCAGCGAAGCATTTTCAGGACCCAAGAATGGCTATCCCCCTGACTCCCAAGATCAAGCACCTGGACAAATTTCTCTCCCACGCGCAGCGTCGGCGCCACCCGGCCAAGGCCAACATCATTTGTGCGGGCGACCGTTCAGAGTCGTTGTACCTGATCGTCAAAGGCTCAGTGACGGTTCTGATCGAGGACGAGGAAGGCCGCGAGATGATTGTTGCCTACCTCAACACAGGAGACTTCTTCGGTGAACTTGGCCTCTTTGAACCTTCCGGGCAGCAAAACACTCGCAGTGCCTGGGTCAGAACCAAGACCGAATGCGACCTGGCTGAAATCAGCTACAGCAAATTCCGCGAGCTTTCGCATCAGGAGCCGGAAATCCTTTATGACCTCGGCGGCCAAATGGCCGAGCGTTTACGCAACACTACGCGCAAAGTCGGCGACCTGGCGTTTCTCGACGTCACCGGGCGAGTAGCGCGCACCTTGCTCGACTTGTGCAAGCAGCCAGACGCCATGACCCACCCCGACGGCATGCAGATCAAGATTACCCGTCAGGAAATCGGACGCATCGTGGGTTGCTCAAGGGAAATGGTCGGTCGCGTGCTCAAGGCACTGGAAGAACAAAAGCTGGTGCACGTCAAAGGCAAGACCATGGTGGTGTTCAACACGCGGTGAAGCTACCAAAGCAGATGCAACACCCCGACTTGCGGATGAGCGAGCGACCAAGGTCGTACGCCAATGGAGCACTGGCAGAATCAGGCGCGGGTGAGCTCAGCAAGCATTAACGGGTAGGTCTGCGCCAGTCTCTCCAGCACGCCATCCACGGGAAACGCCTCGCTCAGCGCAATGTGGCTATCAGCGCGTACACGTTGTTCGATTTCGCAGATTTCGTTGAAGCGATTCACTGCGGCCACCATCTCCCGACGCTCGTCTTCCACCAGCAATGCGCCGTGGGCCAAAACTACCGGCCTAAGCCCGCCCTGGCTTTGCCTCCAGCGCTGTGCAGTGCCGACCATTTTGCGGCCGTCGAGGTTGACGTTGTAGCGCCCGTCGCAGAAAGCCCCTTCTACCTCCCCCAACGAAGCACTGCCGCCCAATTCATTCAACATATCCAGAATTGGCTGACAGAGTCGGCGGTAGGCGATTTCAATCCGGTCGCGATCAGGGTCGCTTTCAGGTTGCGCGTAGACCAGCGCGATATTGACCGTCGCCGAAGACTGCGGCACCGGCTCGCCACCGGTTTCGCGCAGCAGAACCGGCCAGCCGCTGTCGGCGAGTGTTTCGCTGGCCTCGACGAAACCAGGCAGGCGACTCATGCGCCGGGGCATGACCAGCGCCCGATCACGCGGGCGCCAAAGCAACAGCCCGAAATCCGCTTCAGCGGCACAGACCGACGCCAGAAGATCCAGCTCGGCCTGCAGGCCCGCTTCGACACAAATATCAATGACTGAGTCAGACATGTTGATCCTTGGGTAAACCGTCGAAGCAGCGCCGCAAGCAGATCAGTCCAGCGTGGAACTGCTGATCGCTGCGCCACGCTCGGGGAAAAACAACCGCTGCAGCTCAGCGCCAGGCTGCTCGGCACGCATGAACGCTTCGCCGACCAGAAAGGAATACACATCGCTGATTTCCATCAGCTCGACATCGGCGCGATTGAGGATGCCACTTTCAGTGATGACCAGACGATCACGCGGGATGCGCGGCAGCAGCTCAAGTGTGGTTTCGAGGCTTACTTCGAAGGTGTGCAGGTTGCGGTTGTTGACGCCAACCAATGGCGTGTCGAGGGTTTTCAGTGCACGCTCAAGCTCGTCACCGTCATGCACTTCGACCAGCACGTCCAGGCCCACGCTTTTGGCAACGGATGCCAGCTCTGCCATTCTCACGTCATCGAGTGCCGAGACGATCAACAGAACACAGTCAGCGCCCAACGCCCGGGCTTCGATGATCTGATAGGGGTCAACCATGAAGTCCTTGCGAATCACCGGCAGCTTACAGGCCGCACGGGCCTGCTGCAGGTAGACGTCGGCGCCTTGAAAGAAGTCGATGTCAGTCAGGACCGACAGGCAAGTTGCGCCGCCTTTCTCGTAACTTCTGGCGATATCGGCGGGCATGAAGTTTTCGCGAATCACGCCTTTGCTCGGTGAAGCTTTCTTGATTTCGGCGATGACCGCTGGCTGCTTGCGCCTGGCCTGCTCGATCAAGGCTTTGGCGAAACCCCGCACCGGGTCGGCCGCAGCGGCCAGACGCTCTACTTCAGCAAGGCTGACGGCCGAACGCCGGGCAACCACTTCCTCGAGCTTGCGGGCGAGTATTTTTTCCAGAACTGTCGGTACGCTCATTCTTCATTCTCCTGCTTGAATACCGCAGTAAAGGCACCCAGCTCGTCCATCTTCTCCCGAGCCAGGCCGGTGTGAAGAGCATCATGAGCCAGTTCCACGCCCTCTTTGAGGGAGTAGGCATGATCGGCAGCATAAAGCGCCGCGCCTGCATTGAGCACTATCATTTCCGCAGCTTTCTGTCCGTGCTCGGTCTTGCGACGGCCCAGCGCATCGCGAATCAGCGCCAACGACGCTTCTGGCCCGTCAACCGCCAGACCGAACAGGCTCTGGCTTTTCATACCCAAGTCTTCGGGTTGAACCCAATACTCGGTGATTTCGCCGTTTTTCAGCTCGGCCACGAAAGTGGGTGCCGCGAGACTGAACTCGTCCAGGCCATCCTGGGAGTGCACGACCAGCACATGTTTGCTGCCCAGACGAAGTAACACTTCGGCCAGCGGGCGGCACAGTGCCTGACTGAATACGCCCACCACCTGATGCTGCACGCCGGCCGGGTTGGTCAGCGGGCCCAGCATGTTGAACAAGGTCCGCAGGCCCAGGTCGCGACGCGGACCTGCCGCATGCTTCATCGCCCCGTGATGCGCCTGCGCGAACATGAAGCCGATGCCCACACTGTCAATACAGCGCGCCACTTGCACCGGCGTCAGATTCAGATAAACCCCCGCGGCCTCAAGCAGATCAGCGCTGCCGCTCTTGCCCGACACGGCGCGGTTGCCATGCTTGGCCACCGTACAACCGGCGGCAGCCACGACAAATGAAGACGCCGTGGACACGTTGAAAATATTGGCGCCATCGCCGCCCGTGCCGACCACATCCACCACACGGTCGAGAGTCTGTAACTGAACCTTGCCCGCCAACTCGCGCATGACCAACACGGCACCGACGATTTCATCGATGCTTTCGCTTTTCATCCGCATGCCCATCATGAAAGCGCCAATCTGCGCCTCGGTGCACTGACCGGTCATGATGGCGCGCATGACGTCGCTCATCTCGCCGGTGCTCAGATCCAGATTATCGACCACTCGCCCCAACGCAGTTTTGATATCCATTGGCTTAGTCATAAAGAATCCTTAACCCTGACGGGTGCCGCCGGTTTGCTTGAGGAAGTTGGCGAACAGCTCGTGGCCCTGCTCGGTGAGGATCGACTCGGGATGAAACTGAATCCCCTCGACGTTCAAGGTCTTGTGGCGCAGCCCCATGATTTCATCCATCGAGCCGTCCTGCAGCGCAGTCCAGGCAGTGACTTCCAGACACTCGGGCAAGGTATCGAGCTTGACCACCAGCGAATGGTAGCGAGTCACGGTCAGCGGGTGGTTGAGTCCTTCGAAGACGCCATCGTCCTCGTGAACCACGGGGCTGGTCTTGCCGTGCATTACCTGACGGGCCCGCACCACATCGCCACCAAAGGCTTGGCCAATGGATTGGTGACCCAGGCAAACCCCCAGAATCGGCAGCTTGCCCGCGAAGTGTTTGATCACTTCCAGCGAGACACCAGCTTCATTCGGCGTGCACGGGCCGGGGGAGACCACAATACGCTCAGGATTCAACGCTTCGATCTCGGCGATGGTCATTTCGTCATTGCGAATCACCTTCACGTCGGCACCCAGCTCACCCAGGTACTGCACAACGTTGTAGGTAAAGGAATCATAGTTATCGATCATCAGCAGCATTTGGCTTCAACCCATTGAATTACTGACTATTTTTTCAACCTTCGATATCGCTGCCGATTGAGTGCCCGCTAGTTTAGCGATCGGGACTTGTACCGATAAAGCGGCAGGGCAGAGATATAAAGGCGTATCAGGAAGAGGTCCGGTCAGGCCGGATTGGAATCAGTCAGGCGCGCCAACGCCAACGGGCGTGAGCCTTGATTACGCGCATCAAGAGTTTGCTGACAATCAACACAGGAGGAAGTCTCGTTTTTACGTTTGGGCACATTAGCCTAGGTAGGTGTGCGGTGCAATACAGCCAAGGCCAGCAAAGCTTGTCAGATCCGCCGCCAAGCGCCTGAAAAAAGCCCGCCATCTGCCTGTTCAGAAAACTCGCCGGTCATCCGGTAGCGACGAAACAGGACATTTCCTACAGAGCCTGCCTACCCAGTCCGACTTTCTGCTTCGGCGAATGTATCTACCATCCCCCCTCGACTCAAACATCGTGTCTATTTCTGCGCCATTCGCGCTGAACAGTCGGAAACTCCGCCGCCCGCATGGGCCTGTTCGTTCTACGTTATCGCGAAGTAATTTCTGTGACCTGCACAACAACTGTCACCGCCACTACTCAGAAGCCCTCGCTGTCACCGGCAGTCGCAGCGGCGCGCGTCTCGATTCTGATGTGCACCTACAACGGTGACAGGTTCATTGCAGAACAACTCGCATCCCTGGAGCGGCAAACTCACAAGAACTGGACACTGGCCGTTTCTGACGACGGGTCTCAAGACCAGACAATTGAGGTGCTGGAGACCTTCACCGGGCATTGGGCATCAGGCCGCGTAAAGATCCTGGCAGGCCCAGGTAAAGGCTTTGCCAGCAACTTCCTGGCACTGACTGCAAAGGAGGACATCAATGCCGATTACTACGCCTGGTCGGATCAAGACGACGTGTGGCGTGAAGACAAACTTCAGACCGCTTTGGCCTGGATAAGCACCATCCCTCAAGAGACGCCGGCACTCTATTGCGCACGGTGTCAAATCATCGACGATATTGGCGCTAACAAGGGCTTCTCGCCGCTGTTCATCCGCCCCCCGCACTTCAGTAATGCCCTGGTACAAAGCATCGCCGGCGGCAACACGATGGTTTTCAATCAGGCCGCCCGCAGATTGCTGCAGGAGGCGGGAAGCGAAATCACTGTCCCATCCCATGACTGGTGGGCTTACCTGCTCATTTCAGGTGCAGGCGGGGTTATTCACTATGACCCGCAGCCCAGGGTGATGTACCGCCAACACAACGCCAACCTCATTGGTAGCAACGTCACGTGGTGCGCGCGCCTGAAGCGAATACGCATGGTTTTTCAGGGCCGATTCACCCACTGGAATGCGCAGAACATTTCAGCGCTCGAAACCATGCGCCATCGACTGAAGCAAGAACACATACAGCGTCTTGCTGACTTCAAAGCCGCGCAAAACCAAAGCCTCCTGCAACGATTTTCGAGCGTCTGGCGAGCCGGCCTGCATCGCCAGACGCACTTGCAAAATCTCGCACTCGTACTCGCAGTTCTGTTTAAGAAGATCTGAACCATGACAATTTTAGTGACCGGCGGTGCCGGATTCATTGGTGCCAACTTCATTCTGGATTGGGTTGGCAACTCGACTGAGCCCGTCATCAATCTGGACAAGCTCACCTATGCGGGCAACCTGATGAGCCTGGAGTCCATGGCCGATGATGCGCGATACACGTTTGTGGAAGGCGACATCGCCGACAGTCAGCTCGTTGGCCGGCTGCTGACAGAGCACCGACCAAGAGCAGTCCTTAATTTCGCGGCCGAGTCCCACGTCGACCGCTCGATTCACAGCCCCCAGGCGTTTATCGAAACCAATGTCGTGGGCACGTTTCAGTTACTCGAAGCCGTCCGAACGTACTGGCAGTCGCTGTCGCCATATGCCCAAGGACAGTTTCGCTTGCTGCACGTGTCGACCGATGAAGTCTACGGATCACTCGCGAAACATGACCTTCCCTTTACGGAAGATCATCCGTACGAGCCCAACAGCCCTTACTCGGCCAGCAAGGCGGCGAGCGACCACCTCGTGCGCGCCTACCATCACACCTATGGTCTGCCCGTGCTGACCACCAACTGCTCGAACAACTATGGTCCGCTGCATTTTCCGGAAAAGCTGATTCCACTGATCATCGTCAAGGCGCTTGAGGGCGAAGATCTGCCGGTCTACGGAGATGGTCAGCAGGTCCGGGACTGGCTTTACGTGACCGACCACTGTTGCGCCATACGCACCGTGCTGGAGGCTGGCGTACCAGGCCAGACCTACAACATCGGCGGATGGAACGAAAAGACCAACCTTGAAATCGTGCATGACGTCTGCGCCTTGCTCGATGAGCTTTCCCCGCGCGCGGATGGGCAGCCCTACGACTCACAGATCAGGCATGTGGCGGACAGGCCGGGACATGATCGCCGTTATGCCATCGACGCCAGCAAGATCCAGCGCGAGCTTGGATGGACACCTGCCGAGACATTCGAAACCGGCATCCGCAAGACCGTGCGCTGGTACCTGAAAAATACCGACTGGGTCAGCAGCGCCCGGTCAGGGGCCTATCGCGAGTGGGTGACCAGGCAGTATGCAGGCCGCTGCCAATGAAGATTCTCTTGCTGGGTAAAAACGGCCAGGTGGGCTGGGAGCTGCAACGCAGCCTTGCGCCACTCGGAACGCTGATAGCACTCGACGCCCGGAGTCCGGACTACTGCGGTGATTTGAATGATCTGCATGGACTGGCTGAAACAGTGGATCGTATTGCGCCCGATGTCATCGTCAACGCCGCTGCCTATACGGCAGTCGATCAGGCAGAGCGTGAGCCTCGACTCGCTAACCGAATCAATGCGGATGCAGTGTCAGTGCTGGCAAGAGAAG
This sequence comes from Pseudomonas viridiflava, assembly GCF_900601905.1. Taxonomy (GTDB): domain Bacteria; phylum Pseudomonadota; class Gammaproteobacteria; order Pseudomonadales; family Pseudomonadaceae; genus Aquipseudomonas. Next base: position 251,946 of record NZ_UWFA01000500.1, on the reverse strand, counting down.
CGCAGAAGCTGGATAGCCTGCTGGTTCACTACTCCACAGACTACGTATTCGCGGGCCACGGGAATTCGCCGTGGAAGGAAACCGACACGACCACACCTGTCAACAGATACGGCGCCACCAAGCTCGATGGCGAGCGCGCCATCCAGGCCGCTGGCTGCAGACATCTGATCTTTCGTACCAGCTGGGTCTACAGCCAACGCGGCGAAAACTTCGCCAAGACCATCATTCGCCTCGCCAGACAGCGTGAAGACCTCAGCGTCATCGGTGACCAGTTTGGCAGCCCGACCGGCGCTGAGCTGCTGGCAGACGTCACCGCTCATGCCATCCGCGTGACGCGTCAGCGACCGGCATCAAGCGGGCTCTACCACCTTGCCGCAGACGGCGAGACCAGCTGGTTCGAATACGCCCGCTTCGTTCTGCAGCAAGCGCAGGCTCTGGGCCTGCCGCTCAAGGTTTCAAGCAGCGACCTCGCGTCGACGCTCACCAAAGACTACCCGACCCCAGCTCAGCGTCCGCATAACTCACGGCTCAATACACAGAAGCTAAAGCAGGCGTTTGCAGTGCAGTTGCCAGACTGGCGCATCGGTGTAACCCGGATGCTCAAAGAAACAATCGAGAACGCAATATGACCAAACGAAAAGGCATCATCCTGGCCGGCGGTTCGGGGACCCGTTTGCATCCAGCCACGCTTGCAATCTCCAAGCAGCTGCTGCCGGTCTATGACAAGCCCATGATTTATCACCCCCTGACCACGTTGATGCTGGCAGGGATGCGCGAAATATTGATCATTTCCACGCCCCAGGACACGCCACGCTTTGAACAGCTGCTGGGCGATGGGAGCCAGTGGGGCCTGGACATTTCCTATGCCGTGCAGCCATCACCGGATGGGCTTGCGCAGGCCTTCCTGATCGCGCAGGACTTTATTGGCAATCACCTTTCTGCGCTGGTCCTTGGCGACAACATTTTCCACGGTCACAACTTCAATGAGCTTTTGCACAGCGCAAACGCTCGTGAGGCTGGAGCCAGCGTATTCGCCTACCACGTCAACGACCCAGAGCGGTATGGAGTCGTCGAATTCGACAGAGCCGGCAAAGCAATCAGCCTCGAAGAAAAACCTGTTAAGCCAAAATCCAACTATGCGGTCACCGGGCTTTATTTCTACGACCAGCAAGTCATCGACATTGCCAAGAGCATTAAACCTTCCCCACGTGGCGAGCTGGAAATTACAGACCTGAACCGTATCTATCTGGAACAGGACAACCTTTCTGTCGAAATCATGGGTCGCGGCTATGCATGGCTCGATACCGGCACTCACGAGTCACTGCTTGAGGCGAGCCGCTTCATCGCAACGCTTGAACATCGCCAGGGCCTGAAAGTGGCCTGCCCGGAAGAAATCGCCTTCAGGCAGCAATGGATCAGCGCAGAACACCTGGAGCGCTTGGCCACACCGTTGCTGAAAAACGGTTATGGCCAATACCTGCAGCGTATTTTGAAAGAGGCGACTCACCCATGATCGTGACACGCACGAAAATTCCAGAAGTGGTCTTGCTTGAGCCAAAGGTTTTGGGTGATGAGCGCGGCTTTTTCTTTGAGAGCTTCAATCATCGACAGTTCGAGGCGGCAATCGAACGTCCTGTCAGCTTCGTCCAGGACAACCACTCGCGCTCCTCGAAAAACGTACTTCGTGGACTGCACTATCAGGTCAACCACCCCCAGGGAAAACTGGTGCGTGTAGTAAAGGGCGAAGTTTTTGACGTAGCTGTGGACTTGCGAAAGAGCTCCAGCACATTTGGCCAGTGGGTCGGCGTGCATCTAAGCGATGAAAACAAGCAACAGCTATGGATCCCTGAAGGCTTCGCGCATGGCTTTATCGTGCTATCCGACTATGCCGAGTTTTTTTACAAAACCACCCAATACTACGCGCCAGGAGAGGAGCGCAGCCTGGCATGGAATGACCGCCACCTGGCGATCAACTGGCCCATCGAGGGGCAGCCGATTTTGTCGGTGAAGGACCAGACAGCCAAGACACTGGCAGAGACGGAAGGCTTTGAGTAATGCAGAATTTCTCAGCCTCTCCCTCCGCAATGGTCGCGAGCCCTTGGCGAAACCGCCACCTTCTACGTGCATCAATCAAACGGGAAATACTGGGCCGCTATCGAGGCTCATTCATGGGGATCCTGTGGTCGCTCCTGAATCCCCTTTTTATGCTGGTCATTTTTACATTTGTATTCGGGGTAGTTTTTGGCGCTCGATGGGGAACTGCGAGCGACTCCAAGACCGAGTTTGCATTGATACTGTTTTGCGGCCTGATCATCTTCAATCTGTTCTCGGAATGCATTAATCGGGCACCCGGGCTCGTTCTGGCAAATCCTAATTACGTCAAAAAAGTCGTGTATCCGCTAGAGATTCTGCCCCTGGTTACTCTCGGCTCAGCCCTTTTCCACAGTGCAATAAGCCTAGCTGTATGGCTAGTGGGCTATCTGGTCTTTTTCGGCGCCCCACCACTCACGGCTTTCTGGCTGCCGCTCATCATTCTGCCGTTCGCGCTGATAATTCTGGGTCTCAGTTGGATGCTGGCGTTCATCGGTGTGTTTTTGAGGGATGTCGCGCAGTTTATTGGTCTGCTTACGACTGCACTGATGTTCATGTCCCCAATTTTTTATCCCGCATCAGCCCTTCCTGAAACATATCGTCCGTTTTTATACATGAACCCATTGACTACCATCATTGAACAAACACGCAACGTATTGTTTTGGGGAAAGGAACCCGACTTTATTACCCTCGCTATTTACCTGACGGTGGGACTGGCATTCTCATGCCTGGGTTTCGCACTGTTCCAGAAGACTCGCAAGGGGTTCGCTGATGTCCTCTGAACTGTCGATAAAGGTTGAAGGCCTCAGCAAGTGCTATCAGATATATGACCAGCCAAAGGATCGACTGAAGCAATTCGTGATTCCTCGTTTGCAGCGCTCTGTTGGGATGCCACCCAAACGTTTCTTCCGAGAGTTCTGGGCCTTGCAGGATGTTTCATTCCAAATGAAACGAGGCGAAACCATCGGAATAGTGGGCCGCAACGGCAGCGGGAAATCAACGCTACTGCAAATGATCTGCGGCACGCTTAATCCCACAAGCGGGACCGTGCAATCTTACGGACGGGTGGCGGCGTTGTTGGAACTGGGGTCTGGGTTCAATCCCGAGTTCAGTGGCCGCGAAAACGTCTACATGAATGGTGCAGTGCTGGGCTTGAACGATGGCGAGATCGCTCAACGATTCGAAGCCATTCTGGATTTCGCTGACATCGGCGATTTCATTGAACAGCCTGTAAAAACATATTCAAGCGGGATGATGTTACGCCTGGCGTTCGCTGTGATTGCCCATGTTGATGCCGATATTCTGGTCATTGACGAAGCCTTGGCAGTGGGCGACGCATTTTTTACCCAGAAGTGCATGCGCTTCCTGCGCGACTTCATGAAGACCGGCACCATTTTATTCGTCAGCCACGACACCCACGCAGTGCGTAGTTTTTGCAATCGCGCTATCTGGCTGGAGAAAGGCCGCGTGCTTAAGCAGGGCGAACCTAAAGACGTATGCGATGCCTACCTGGAAGCTTTTTATGAAGCGCAGCAAGGCGCCAGCAGCACAACTCGAATCAAAACCCTGCCAGCCGAACCCACTGTAGCCGCCCAGGATCAGCGTCAGGATTTTATTAACGCCAGCAACCTGCGCAATGACCTGCAGATCTTCGCGTTTGACGCTCAAGCACCTGCATTCGGTAAAGGGCACGCACAGATCACCAGCGTTTTATTTCTGGACGTTAACAAGCACCCATTGGCCTGGATCGTGGGGGGCGAGCAAGTGACCCTGAAGATAGAAGCGCTGACACATTCAGCCCTAGACGCGCCCATCATCGGCTTCCATGTCAAAGACAGGCTCGGTCAAGCCTTGTTTGGCGACAACACCTATCTGAGCTACGCGCAGAGTCCGGTCAGCACTCAGGACGAGGACAAGGTATTCGCAGAGTTCACTTTCATGATGCCCCGACTGGCCAAAGGCGAGTATTCAGTCAGCGTCGCGATTGCAGACGGTACTCAGCAGGACCACGTCCAGCATCATTGGATTCACGACGCTCTTCACTTCAAATCAGAGTCCACCAGCGTTGCGGCGGGCCTGATCGGCATTCCAATGTCGAATATCAAACTTAGAAACAGCAGGTAATATTGGTGCACGAATCTGCAATGAAATACGGGAAGATGTTCTTTCAAACGTACTGTGCCGGTGATTTCACCGGAAAGGTGATTGTTGACGTTGGCGCTCAAGACGTAAACGGTTCGTTGCGTAAATATTCACCGGAGGAAGCCACTTATATTGGTGTTGATTTTGTTGACGGCTCCGGCGTCGATATTGTTGTAGACGACCCCTACTCGCTGCCCTTCGAAAACGAATCCGTCGATGTCATTGTCTGCAGCTCAGTTTTTGAACACTCTGACTTTTTCTGGCTGCTCTACCTCGACTGCCTACGTATCTTGAAGCCCAGTGGATTGCTCTACATAAACGCCCCCAGCAATGGAATGGTCCATCGCTATCCCGTGGACAGTTGGCGGTTTTATCCTGATTCCGGACTTTCACTGGCCAAGTGGGCACGACACAACGGGCACCCGACGCTGCTACTGGAGTCCTTCATTGGGGAAAAATCAGGGCTGATTACCGGCGAAGGCATGTGGAATGATTTTGTCGCAGTGTTTTTAAAAGACGAAACTTGCTCGCACCAGTTTCCGAATCGTATTCAAAGTACCTGCCAAGCTTTCCGTACCGGCTACAACTCAATGGTAAAAAAAGAGCCCGCATCGCATCACAATACCGCGGATTATGAGCTGATCATGAAACAAAAAAACACCATCGAGCACCTGGTGCAATCCGGTGAGAGTCAGAATCAGCAATTGGAAGCAATCTCGCGCGAACTTTGCCAATTCAAAAACAGTTATTCCTGGAAGGTCACTGAGCCATTGCGCATCCTGAAACGTGCGGCCGAATCGACACGTATTAAAGCTACAAAGGCGGTTCGCCAAGGCCTCAGGGTTTCTTGGCATAACTGTCCGTTAACTGCCAAACAAAAAGATCTGATCAGCCGCTGCATCAAAAGCGCAGCCTCAGCAAACGATACAAAACCACCGATACCCAAGATCGAGTTCGACGCCACAATTGAAGGATACGTGGAGTATAAATACAACGGTCCTATCGATCCCGTTGTGAAACTCATCGCCTTCTACCTGCCGCAATTTCATCCGTTCCCGGAAAATGATGAGTGGTGGGGGAAAGGCTTTACAGAGTGGTACAACGTCGGGCGAGCACGTCAGAACTATGAGGGTCACTACCAGCCCCACTGCCCAATCCACAATGGCTATTATGACCTGCGCGTCCCTTCCGTAATGGAAGAGCAAGCAAAATTGGCGCGCGATTATGGTATCCACGGCTTCAGCTACTATTTTTACTGGTTTGCTGGCAAGATCCTGATGGATACACCTCTGGAAATGATGCTGGCGAACCCGAAGGTAGACATTCCTTTCTGTTTGACATGGGCCAACGAAAACTGGACACGGCGCTGGGACGGCCAGGATAACGACGTACTTATAGCGCAAGACCATAGCCATGAAGACTCCATTGCGTTTATTCGGCACCTCGTCAAGTTTTTCAAAGATCCTCGGTACATTCGTATCGACGGCAAACCGGTGCTGGTAGTTTATCGCGCCAATATAATTCCGGACATGGAACACACGGCAAACTTATGGCGCGAGGAGGTCAAGAGGCATGGCATCCCGGATCTTTACCTGATCTGCGCGCAGAGCTTTGGCATTAAAGGACCGGAGGCGTTTGCTTTCGACGCCTCTGTAGAATTCCCGCCTCATACGGCGAAAAGTACTGAAATCACGGAACAACTTAACATCACAAACCCAGGTTTCAGGGGCCGTATCTACAGCTATGATCAAGTTGTATCCTACGCTATCCGCGAGGAAGAGCCGGATTACAAGTTATTCAGGACGCCAATGTTGTCTTGGGACAACACCGCGAGAAAGCAGCACGACAGCCACAGCTTTCATGGTTTTAGTCTCAAACGCTACAAGCAGTGGCTAGCGGCTGCCTGCAGTAACGCTTATTGTTCACCCAAGTACAATGCTGATGAAAAAATTGTGTTCGTCAATGCATGGAATGAATGGGCGGAGGGCACACACCTCGAACCAGATCGAAAAAACGGTTATGGGTATCTACAAGCAACCTATGACGTCATGTCGTCTTACGACCGGCAGTTAATCTCCAAGACTGACTCAGCGAATTTCGTGAAAAAGAACCCCTACGCAGTGGTTCTGCATATTCACTACGCCGAGTTGTGGCCAGAACTCAGACAAAGCTTGGAAAAGCTTCGTCATTTCGACTTTGACCTGTTTGTGACGACCACAAACAAGGATATTGTAACTTTGGTGCGCTCGGAGTTTCCCCATGCCGTTATCGAGCTGCATGAAAACAGAGGGAGAGATATTTATCCCTTCGTGAAAATTCTCGAGACCATCAGCAAGCTCGGTTATCGTGCGGCCTGTAAACTGCACACGAAAATGAGCGTATATCGGGAAGACGGATCCGATATCCGCAATCAGCTTATCAACAGCTTGATCGGGAGTCAGTCTACCGTTAATGACATTATCACCCGGCTGGAGACGAATAAATCCCTCGGGATCATCGTCCCCGAAAACTATCTGATTGCTCATAACGACCAAAACATGATGGACAACAGGGATCACACTTCTGTCCTCAGTCGCACGCTCGCACTGAGCTTTAAATATGATGTTTTCCCGGCAGGCTCGATGTTCTGGTTCAAACCCGAAGCTATTCGAGATCTATGCCGACTAAAGTCCTCAGATTTTGACATCGAGCACGGTCTTGTGGACGGCACCATGCCTCATGCCATCGAACGAATCTTCTGTCTGCTCGCGGCGAAATCTGGCTACACCACTGAAACCTGCTGAACAGGGATCTAGTCGCCCTCTGGATGGACCGCCGGTGAACAGGCGGTCCCCTTTAGCCACTGCTGGCAGGCTAGGCCTGAGTCATCCCGCGTTTCGGACACCCTCGGTGCCCTTTCGGCAGAAAGGATGGCACTCACAGGGTCGTTTGCTATTTTCCTAGGAGTCTTTTTAAAACAATAAGTAAGGAAGCGCAGCAATGATCAAACTTTCGCTCATAGTGCCGGTGTCGGCATGTTGGCTGACCTTGGCCTGCTCCGGGGCATTAGCCACCCCCTCCCCCTACTCAACCATGATCGTCTTCGGCGACAGTCTCGCGGATGCCGGGCAATTTCCGGATGCAGGCGGGCCCAACGGCGCGACATTGCGGTTTACCAACCGCACAGGCCCTAACTACCAGAACGGGAGCGGGGAATTCTTCAGCCTGAACTCGTCTACGTTGCTGGGCATGAAGCTCGGTATTGCGCCGGGCGACCTAGGGGCTTCGACTTCACCGGTGAATGCTGCGCTGGGGCTGGCAGACGGGAATAACTGGGCGGTGGGGGGTGATCGCACGGATCAGATTTATGAGGCAATCACGCGGCAGTCCAATATCGTCAATCCGGATGACGGCACTGTCTTTCGTACACGCCCAGGTTATCTGGTTGCCAATAACTTTCGTGCGGATCCCAATGCTCTGTATTACCTGACCGGGGGCGGTAATGACTTCCTGCAGGGCCGGGTATTGAGTCTGTCGCAATCCAGGGACGCCGCCGACCGGCTGGCAAACAGCGCTCAGGCGCTGCAACAGGCTGGGGCAAAATACATCATGGTCTGGCTGCTGCCAGACATTGGCCAGACGCCAGCAGTTTCAGGAACCCCCCTCGCCCCCTTCACTTCCATACTCAGCGGCGCGTTCAATACTCAGTTGGTCAGTCGTCTGGCGCAGATCGACGCTGAGATCATTCCGCTTAACGTGCCGCGCTTTGTCTCGGAAACACTTGATAACCCGACCCGCTTCGGCCTGGCTGGCGGTCAAAATCTGACGGGCACTTGCTTTAGCGGCAACAGCTGCCGGGAAAACAGTACCTATGGCATAAACAGCGCTACTCCAGACCCCACCAAACTGCTGTTCAACGACGGCGTGCATCCCACCGAAGCCGGGCAATTGCTGATTGCCGATTACGCTTACTCCTTGCTCGCTGCACCCTGGGAAGTCAGCCTGATGCCGGAAATGGCCAGCGGCACGTTACGCGCACAGCAAGACGAGTTGCGCAGCCAATGGCTGGCAGATTGGGGCAACTGGCAGCGCGTTGGTGAGTGGCGGGCCATTGTCGCGGCGAGCGGTCAGAGAATGGACTTCGATGCGCAGGATAATTCGGCCAATGCCGATGGACATGGCTACAACATGACCATTGGTGGCAGCTACCGTTTCGCCGAGAACTGGCGCGCAGGCATGGTAGGCGGCGCTTATCGGCAGAATCTCGACGCTGGCGAGCTGGATTCGGACTACAAACTCAATAGCTATCTGGCGACTGCCTTTGTCCAGTATCAGGCCAATCACTTGTGGGCAGACCTCTCTGCATCGGGCGGGCATCTTGATTATGAGAATGCCGAGCGCAAGTTCGCCTTGGGTGTCGCGCAAGGCAGCGAGAAAGGCGATACCGATGGCGAAATCTGGGGAGCTAGCGCCAGGCTCGGGTTTGATATCGCAGGGTCCAGCAGCAACTGGCACCTGTCGCCTTTCATCAGCGCGGATTACGCCCATGTGGACGTCAACGGCTATTCGGAAAAAGGCAATCGCTCCACGGCTCTCACCTTCGATGATCAGACCCGCAAGTCGCGACGTCTCGGCGGTGGACTGCAGGGCAAGCTGCGGGTCACCCCGTCAACCCAACTGTTTGCCGAGGTTGCCCATGAACGGGAGTTCGAGACTGACCCACAAGACGTGACCATCGCGCTGAATAGCTTGCCGTTGAATGATTTCACGCTGGAAGGCTACAGACCGCAAAAGGACCTGAACCGCGCCACCCTTGGCCTCAGCCAGAAACTGACCCGAGACCTGAGCCTGCGGGCCAATTACAACTGGCGCAAGAATGATGACGTGACCCAGCAAGGGGTGAACCTGGCGGTGAGTCTGGATTTTTAAGCAAAACAGCCTGTGAACTTTGCTTTTGTGGGAGCGGTGCTTGTCCGTGATGAGGACGCCGCAGATATAAGGTCAAACGCATTCTGCCTTATCGTCGGAATGCCGCCCAGACCAAGCCTCGCTCCCACAAGGTATCAAGCATTCTGATTGCGCTCTACTGTTCCTGCTCCGCCAACGCTACTGCGCGGAACATCGCACGGCGTTTGTTGAGGGTTTCTTCCCATTCCAGTAACGGCACCGAATCGGCGACGATGCCGCCACCCGCTTGGACATGAAGTTCGCCGTTCTTGATCACGGCTGTGCGGATGGCAATGGCGGTGTCCATGTTGCCGTTCCACGCCAGGTAGCCCACCGCGCCGCCGTAGACGCCGCGTTTGACCGGCTCCAGCTCATCGATGATTTCCATGGCGCGAACTTTCGGTGCGCCGGACAAGGTACCTGCTGGCAGAATCGCCCGCAGCGCGTCCATGGCCGTCAGCCCGCTTTTCAGCTGCCCGGTGACGTTGGACACAATGTGCATGACGTTGGAGTAACGCTCGATGACCATTTTTTCCGTGAGCTTGACCGAGCCAATCTCCGAAACGCGCCCCGTGTCGTTACGACCCAGGTCGATAAGCATCAGGTGTTCGGCGATTTCCTTGTCGTCCGAGAGCAGGTCTTTTTCCAGCGCCAGATCCGCTTCTTCGTTGGCACCGCGTGGCCGGGTGCCAGCAATCGGGCGAACGGTGATCAGGTTGTCTTCGACCCGTACCAGCACTTCCGGCGAACTGCCGACGACATGAAAGTCGCCGAAGTTGAAGAAGTACATGTAGGGCGTCGGATTGAAGCAGCGCAGCGCGCGATACAGATCAATTGGCGCAGCCTTGAAGTCGATGGACATCCGTTGCGATGGCACCACCTGCATCACGTCCCCGGCCAGGATGTATTCCTTGATGGTGTCGACGGCTTTCTCGTAGTCATCCTGAGTGAAGCTGGAACGGAACACCGGATCCGCAGCTTGCGGTCGGGTCAGGTCCAGTCCGCGACGAGGCGTGATCGGCTGGCGCAGCTTTTCCATCAGCTCCTCCAGGCGCGCCAGACCGCTCTCGTAAGCTTCCTGTTGCGCCGGATCGACCAGCACGATGGCGTGCATCTTGCCCGCCAGGTTATCGAACACCACCACGGCATCGGACACCATCAGCAGGATGTCCGGTACGCCCAGCGGATCAGGGTTCGGGCACTTGCCCAGACGCCTCTCCACATAACGCACGCAGTCATAACCGAAATAGCCCACCAACCCGCCGTTGAAGCGCGGCAGGCCAGCAATAGTCGGGACGTTGTAGCGCGCCTTGAATGTTTCGACGAACGCCAGCGGGTCTTCAACCTGAAGGCTTTCGATCTCGACGCCATCATGAGTCACGCTGACGTCATGGTCGTGCACCCGCATGACGGTGCGGCAAGGCAGACCGATGATCGAATAACGACCCCATTTCTCGCCGCCCTGCACCGATTCCAGTAGATAGGAGTTCGGCTCATCGGCAAGCTTGAGGTAGATCGACAGCGGCGTGTCGAAGTCTGCAAGGGTTTCGTAGGCAAGCGGGATGCGGTTGTAGCCAGCAGCAGCCAAACGCAGGAATTCTTCGCGATTCATCATCAACCTCGGGGGGTGAGGGTTAGCAGTCAGGTAAGCAAACGGTGCCGGTTAACGTGTCCGGCCGGAATCAAGTCAGGCGCGCCAACGCCAGCGGGCCAGGGCCTTGATGACTTTCATCCAGAGTTTGCGAGTGACCACCACGATGGAATCTCTAAAGGAGGGATCTTTGATTTGCGGCAACATTATCCCAGCGTCCAGATCCAGGCAACCGGGAATAAGACGTCGCAGGTCATCAATGACCATCGCCGGGGATTCTTCTTCGATCGGACGGCCATGGTTGTAGCCGTAACTCATGGCCACACAGGCAACACCTGCAGCCTTCGCGGCCTGCACGTCACTGCGGGAATCGCCGACGAACAGCGCCTGGGAGGCCGGGATGTTGGTCATCTTCATGACAAAGAACAGCGCGGCAGGGTCCGGTTTTTTGGTGGGCATGGTGTCGCCACCGATGATCAGGCGGAAGAACCGGCCCAATTTCATCTCATCCAGCAAAGGCGCCACGAAGCGCTCCGGCTTGTTGGTGATCAACGCCATCTCCACGCCCATCTTCTGCAACCACTTCAAGGTTTCCCGCACGCCCGGATACACCGCTGTGAACTCGTGCTTTTCGGCGTAGAACTTCATGAAGATATCCAGCGCCTGTTCGGCCTGGGCGTCATCGACCGCGCTGTGATCAAGGTCATTGGCCAAGGCACGGCGGACCAGAACCGGCGCACCGTTGCCGATCCAGTTTCTGACCGAAGCCAACCCAGCCGCCGGGCGACCCAATTCGAGCAGCATTTTGTCCACCGCGACTGCCAGATCCGGTACCGAATCCACGAGGGTGCCATCCAGATCAAACATGATCAGCTTGGGAAGACGGCCTGGGAACAGCTGCTCGAAGCCGCTCATGCGCGGGACAACGCCAGTTCTGCACGCATCTTGTCGATGACTTGCTTATAGTCAGGCGTATTGAAGATCGCCGAGCCGGCCACAAACGTGTCGGCACCGGCAGCGGCGATTTCACGGATGTTATTGACGTTGACGCCGCCATCGATCTCCAGGCGAATGTCCAGGCCCGAGGCGTCGATCAGCGCACGGGCTTCACGTAGTTTGTTCAGGGTACCGGGGATGAATTTCTGCCCACCGAAGCCTGGGTTGACGCTCATGAGCAGGATCATGTCGACCTTGTCCATGACGTATTCCAGCAGGTTCAGGGGAGTGGCCGGGTTGAACACCAGACCTGCCTTGCAGCCGCCTTCTTTGATCAACTGCAGCGAGCGGTCGATGTGCTGGGTCGCTTCCGGGTGGAAAGTGATGTAGGTGGCACCGGCTTCGATGAAGTCGCCGATGATGCGATCCACCGGGCTGACCATCAGGTGCACATCAATGGGTGCTGTCACGCCGTATTTACGCAGCGCCGAGCACACCATCGGACCAATGGTCAGGTTCGGTACGTAATGGTTGTCCATCACATCGAAGTGAACAATGTCCGCGCCAGCGGCCAGCACAGAGTCGACTTCCTGGCCCAGGCGGGCGAAGTCGGCGGAAAGAATCGAGGGAGCAATGAGGAAGGGCTGCATGACGCACCTTTTTGAGCAGAATCACGGTGGCGCGCATTGTACTCCAAGCGTTTCGGGAAAACTCCAACCTCGGTGGGAGCAAGCTTGCTTGCGAAGAGGCAGGTAAATCCGGCACATCTGCTTGCCAGATGCACCGCCTTCGCGAGCACGCTCGCTCCCACGGGTTTCGCCCACGCCACGGACTATCTGTAGGAGCTGCCGAACGCTGCGAAGACGTTATGCCTGATGCACCGTCATTCGCAGCCTTCGGCAGCGCCTACAGGGTGAAGCGTTATTCGACAGCCGTGCGCAGCTTCTCGCTACGCCCGCGCAGCCATTCAAGCACCAGCAGCAGGACCACCGAGAAGCCGATCAGCAGCGTCGCGGCGGCGGCGATGGTCGGGCTGAGGTTTTCGCGGATGCCGCTGAACATCTGCCGAGGCAAGGTGGCCTGTTCGGGGCCTGCCAGGAACAGCGTGACCACCACCTCATCGAATGAAGTCGCGAAGGCAAACAGCGCCCCCGAAATCACGCCCGGCGCAATCAGCGGCAAGGTCACACGGCGGAACGCGGTCAGCGGCGAGGCACCGAGGCTGGCCGCCGCACGCACCAGATTATGGTTAAAGCCCTGCAACGTAGCCGACACAGTGATGATCACAAAAGGGACGCCGAGCACCGCGTGGACCAGAATCAGCGACAGAAAGCTGTTGCCCATGCCCAGCGGCGCGAAGAACAGGTAGCTCGCCACACCGATGATCACCACTGGCACCACCATCGGCGAGATGACCAGCGCCATCACCAGCGCCTTGCCGGGGAAGTTGCCACGGGTCAGACCGATTGCCGCTAGGGTGCCGAACACCATAGCCAGCAGCGTCGCCGCAGGGGCGATGATCAGGCTGTTCTTCAGGGCGCGCATCCACTCATTGGAGTTGAAGAAATCCTGATACCAGTGCAGAGAGAAACCTTGCAGCGGGTAAACCAGAAAACTGCCGGAGTTGAACGACAACGGAATGATCACCAGCACTGGCAACACCAGGAACAGCAGGATCAGCCCGCACAGAATGCGCAGCGCGTAATACCAGACCCGTTCCAGCGGCGACGAATATGAACTCAGCATGATGATTCTCCTCAGCTCAGACGCAGGCGGCTGGCGCCGACCAACCAGTTATAAATCAGGTACAGCACGACGGTTGCCAGCAACAGCAAGCCGCCCAATGCCGTCGCCATGCCCCAGTTGATGCTGGTGTTGGTGTAGAACGCGACGAAGTAGCTGACCATCTGATCGTTCGGGCTGCCCAGCAAGGCCGGGGTGATGTAGTAGCCGATCGCCAGAATGAACACCAGCAGACACCCCGCGCCGACACCGGCATAGGTCTGCGGGAAGTACACCCGCCAGAAGCTGGCGAACGGGTTGCAACCCAGGGAAATCGCGGCACGCATGTACGTTGGGGAGATGCCCTTCATCACGCTGTAGATCGGCAGGATCATGAACGGCAACATGATGTGCACCATGGAGATGTAGACCCCGACCCGGTTGAACACCAGCTCCAGGGGTTTATCGATAATGCCCATGGCCATCAGCGCGCCGTTGATCAGACCGCTCGATTGCAACAGCACGATCCACGCCGCCACGCGCACCAGGATCGAGGTCCAGAAAGGCAGCAGCACCAGAATCATCAACAGGTTGCTCTGCCGCGCTGGCAGGTTGGCCAGCAGGTAAGCCAACGGATAGGCCAGCACCAGGCAGATCAGGGTAATGACAAAGCCCATCCAGAAGGTGCGGGCGAAGATGTCGACGTAGATCGCTTGATCCGGGGTTGCTGGCGCCACTTCACCGAGGTCGTCGATGCGATGGTCAACAGCGGCCAGCAAATAATAGGGGGTAACGCTACTGGTATTGCGACGGATCACCTGCCAATAAGCCGGATCACCCCAACGCTCGTCCAGCGCTTCGAGGGCATCCTTGTAAGAAGCTGGCTCTTGCTTGAAAGGCAGCGCACGGGCAGTGGTCATCAGCAGGCTGCGATAGCCGGCCAGTTCCATGTTCATGCGCTTGGACAGATCACCCAGGGTGGAATTCTTGCGCGTCTGCGCCAAATCCATGCTCAGGGCTTTGTACACAGGCTCCGAAGGCAGGCCTTTGCCGTCCCACTTCGCCACTTCGATCACGGTAGTCGGTAAGGCATTGACCACTTCCGGGTTGCCGACGCTTTTGTAGAGCAACGCCACGATGGGCACCAGGAATACCAGCAACAGGAAGATCACCAGCGGCGCGATCAGGGCCTGCGCTTTCCAGCGGTTAACCCGTTCGGCGCGAGCCAGACGTTGCTTCAAGGTGGGGCTGGCGCCTTCAGTCAGGGGCACGGCGATGGCCATAGCGAACTCCGAAATCTTTCAACAAGGGGTGCGCGCCCTCAAGCAGGGAACGCACCCGGTTCTGACGCGATGTGTTACTTGGCAGCCCAGGAGTTGAAGCGCTGTTCCAGGGACTCGCCGTTGTCATTCCAGAACTTCACGTCGATCTGCACCTGATCCTTGATGTTCTCTTCGGTGGTCGGCATCTTCTCCAGCGTTTCGGCGCTCAGGAGTTTGACGGCATCGGTGTTGGCCGGGCCGTAAGCGATGTTTTCCGAGAAGTTTTTCTGTTGCTCAGGCTGCAGGCTGTAAGCGATGAATTTCTTCGCTGCTTCAGCGTTTTTCGAGCCCTTCGGAATGGCCCATGCGTCGAAGTCGTAAACGCCGCCGGTCCAGACCACTTTGAGTTTGCTTTCTTTGGCTACCGCAGCGATGCGACCGTTGTAGGCCGAGCTCATGACCACGTCACCCGACTGCAGGAACTGCGGCGGCTGTGCGCCCGCTTCCCACCACTGAATGCTTGGCTTGAGCTTGTCGAGCATCTTGAAGGCGCGATCCTGGCCGTCTTTGCTGGCCAGCACTTTGTAGACGTCTTTCGGCGCAACGCCATCAGCCATCAACGCGAATTCAAGGGTGTACTTGGCGCCTTTACGCAGGCCACGTTTGCCCGGGAATTTTTCGGTGTTCCAGAAATCAGCCCAGCCGGTAGGCGCCGAAGCCAGTTTGTCGGCGTTGTAGGCCAGCACGGTGGACCAGACGAAGAAGCCCGCGCCACAGTGGGAGATCGCGCCCGACACGTATTTGGCCGCGTCGCCGAACATTTTCGGGTCCAGCTCTTCGAACATGTCTTCGTCACAGCCGCGAGCCAGTTCCGGGGATTCGACTTCTACCAGGTCCCAGGACACGCTTTTGGTGTCGACCATGGCTTTGACCTTGGCCATCTCGCCGTTGTACTCGCCAGCGATGATTTTGCCGTTGCCGGCCTTTTCCCACGGGGCGTAGAAGGCTTTTTCCTGGGCGGCCTTGTTGGCACCACCAAAGGACACGACGGTCAGGTCAGTGGCGGCCATGGCTTGCGCGGCACACATCATGCCCAGCGTGATTGCGGTGAACTTCAAAGATTTGAGCATTTCGTTGTTTTCTCCACGAGCAGTGTTGGTTTATGCGTTGCGGACGGTTTACGTCTCTGGCTGATGCCTTTTTATTGATAGATCAATGCACGTGCTGCAAGGGGTCGAGCGCGCGAACATGCTCGATTTGCCATCCAATTGGCACAACGTCGCCAACGCTCAGGGCCGGGTCCAGCTCGGCGATGGGCTGTTTGACGAAGAAGTCGGTCTTACCTGCCACTTCCAGGCGCACACGAACGTGGTCGCCCAAATACACAAACTCTGCCACGCGCCCGGAGAAGCGGTTCACGCAGCTCTCGCTGTTGCCATTCAAGCTGATGCGCTCAGGGCGGATCGACAAGGTCACGTCATCTCCCACCTGGCCGACGTTGACGGCCAGCGCCTCGACTTTCTCGCCCTTCTCCAACTGCACCACGCAGCGCTCGCCGCTGTGGCTGAGCAACTTGCCGTTCAGACGATTGTTTTCGCCGATGAAGTTGGCGACGAAGGTGTTTTTCGGTTCTTCATACAGGCTGCGCGGTGGCGCGATCTGCTGGATTTCACCCTGATGGAACACGGCAACGCGATCAGACATGGTCAGCGCTTCGCCCTGATCGTGGGTCACATAGACCACGGTCACGCCGAGGCGCTGGTGCAGATGCTTGATCTCCATCTGCATGTGTTCACGCAGTTGTTTGTCCAGCGCGCCAAGCGGTTCATCCATCAGCACCAGTTGTGGTTCGAACACCAGCGCACGCGCCAGGGCCACACGCTGTTGCTGGCCGCCGGACAATTGCGCCGGATAACGATGGGCGAAGGTGCCGAGCTGAACCATGTCCAGGGCACGTTTGACCTTTTCGCTGACGTCGGTCTTGCTCATGCCGCGCACGGTGAGCGGGAATGCCAGGTTCTCTGCGACGGTCATGTGCGGGAAAAGGGCGTAGTTCTGGAACACCATGCCAATGTCGCGCTTGTGCGGCGGCACGTTATTGATCGCACGGCCATCGAGGAGGATTTCGCCAGCGGTAGGGGTTTCGAAACCGGCCAGCATCATCAGGCTGGTGGTCTTGCCGGAGCCGGAAGGGCCGAGCAGGGTCAGGAACTCGCCTTTGCGAATATCCAGATTGAGGTCTTTGACGATAAGGGCTTCGCCGTCGTAGCTCTTCTGCACACCACGAAAGCTGACCAGAACATCATTCGCCCCAGCGCTTGAATCGACGTTGCTCATTACCCACACCTTTGTTTTGTCTGCGTGGGCTCAAGCCTAGTTTAGGCTGCAACCCACGCAAATCGGGGGGTATGAGAGATTGGGGTAGGGATTGCCCTACAGGGATGGCGCGGATAGGTATGTTCGATTTCTGCGTCTTGCGCTGATGTATCGGCCGACAAGGAACCCGTGGGACCGAATTCATTCGGGAATGCTGACTTACCGGCGCTGGAGATGCGTTGATTTCACCGCCGCCTTCGCGAATGAATTCGCTCCCACAGGTGTTGTGGCGTTCTTGGGATGTCGCTTTCAGATCACAACAGCTTATGCTCCATCGCATATTTCACCAGGTCAGCCAGAGAATGCAGGTTCATCTTCTGCATCAACCGCGCTTTGTGGGTGCTGATGGTCTTGCTGCTCAGGTTCAGTTGCAGGGCGATGTCGTTGACGTTGGCGCCTTGGGCCAGGCGCTCGAACACCGAGAACTCGCGCTCGGACAACAGCGAGTGCAGCGGCCGGTTATCCGTCAGGCCAACCTCGAAGACCATGCGGTCGGCCAGGTCCGGGTCGATATAACGCCCGCCCGCCGCCACTCGCCGAATCGCCGTCAGCAGCAATGCCGGGTCGCTGTCTTTGGTGGCGTATCCGGCCGCGCCGACTTTCAGGGCGCGTGCCGCCATCTGGGCTTCGTCGTGCATCGACAACACCAGAATCGCCGGCGGGTTGGTCAGTGCGCGGATACGCGGAATCGCTTCCAGGCCATTGACCCCCGGCATGGAGATATCCAGCAGCACCACTTCGCACTCGACATGACGCAGGGTTTCCAGCAGTTGTTCACCATTGCTCGCTTCGCCGACCACCAGCAGGTCTTTGGCCAGGCCAATCAATTGCTTGATGCCTTCACGCACGATGGTGTGGTCCTCGGCTACCAGTACTCGGATCACTTCTGTTGCTCCTGGCCGACTTGCTGCAGCGGAATATAAGCCCGCAAGGTTGTGCCTTCGCCAGACTCGCTGTCCAGCTCCAATCGGCCGCCGAGCATCAATACCCGTTCGCGCATGCCCACCAGCCCGAACGAGGCCGACCGGCCCTGATGCTGCACGAAGCCCACACCGTCATCAGCGATGGTCATGCACAGCACGCCCTCCTCCAGCGTCAGGCTGATTTCCACGGTATGCGCCTGTGCGTGGCGCATGACGTTGGTCAGCGCCTCCTGCAGGATCCGGAACATGCCAATGGCCCTG
Organism: Pseudomonas viridiflava; assembly: GCF_900601905.1. Classification (GTDB taxonomy): domain Bacteria; phylum Pseudomonadota; class Gammaproteobacteria; order Pseudomonadales; family Pseudomonadaceae; genus Aquipseudomonas. The sequence continues at coordinate 233,716 of NZ_UWFA01000500.1, read as the reverse complement.
GCGTCACTCAGGGCCGGCAGGTTGTCCGGCACATCCACCAGACACGGAATCTGCGTGCGCGCCTCGAAGCGTTGCCCCTGCCACTCGATGGCCGAGGCGATACCCGCATCGAGGATCGGCGGGCGCAACGCGGTCGCGACATCGCGCACCAACTGGAACAGCTGGGAAATCAGCCGCTTCATGCTGTTCAGGCGCTCACGCAGGCCCGGATCCAGCTCGGCATAGGCCAGTTCACACATGGACGTTTCCAGTTTGAGCACCGTCAGCATCTGCCCCAGCTCGTCGTGAACTTCCCGGGCAATTCGCGCCTTCTCCTCTTCACGCACGCTTTCCAGATGCGCCGACAGCTCACGCAGTTGCTCGTGATAGCGACGCCGCTCGGTGACGTCCGCGAGGAACACCACCAGGTACTCGGATTCCTGAAATCGCAGGAAGCTCAGCGACACGTCAGAGGGCAGAATGCTGCCATCTGCGCGCACGCAATGGGTTTCGAAGGTCTGGGCGATGCCCTCACTGGAACGTGCGCTTTTCCATAGATTCAACCAGCGGTCCATGTGCAGAGTGGGTTCGAAATCGATCAGCGGCCGATCCACCACGCCTGTGGCGCCGTAGCCCAGCATGGTGTGCGCGGCCTGATTGGCGTAGCGCACCCGGCTGTCCCAGTTGACCCAGAGGATACCCACCGTGCTCTGGTCGATGGAAAACTGCGCCAACCGCAGCGCCTCCTCGCCCGCCGCGCGCAGCGCCAGCTCGTCACGGGCGATCAAGACTTCGCGCTCCAGCGCCTGTTGCTGACGTCGCTGCCAGATCACGATGGCGAAACACGCCAGCAATAGCACCAGCAGCAACAGACACAGGTTCTGCCAGAACCCTGGCGATTCAGTGGCCTTTACCGAGTTGAGCGGCAGCCAGCGCGCATGCAGTTGATCAAGCTCCCTGGCGGGGATGGCGTGCAGCGCCACGCTGATGATATCGGCCAGCTCCGGGGCGTTGCGCGGTGAGGCGATGCGCAGCAACTGCGGGTAGCCGATGTCGCCAACGATGCTCAGGCCGGCAAACTCAGGCTCGCGGGACAGCCGGCTGAGCTGCGCCTCATCGAGCACGGCGTAACGTGCCTGCTGACTCAGCAACAACTGCAGCGCCTGACGCTCAAGCGGGACGCCTTGCAGGTTGAGGTGCGAGTAAGTGTTTTTCAGGTAATCCGCAGTCGCGCTAGGCATGCGCACCGCCACACGGGTGCGGCTGTCGAGGGTTTCCAGGTCCACAACGCCGCTGCCGTCACGCTCGCCGACCACCAACTGGGAAATACGCATGTAGGGGTCGGAAAACAACCAGAGCCGCAGACTGGCCGGGGTCTGGGTCAGGCCAGGGGCGATGTCGACCATGCCCTGCGCAAGGGCTTCCTCCAGTGCAGCCTGATCCGCGAAGCTGCGCCACAGCAGTTCGGTTTGCAGGTTTTTGCCGAGCAGATTGATCAGGTCGACATTGGCACCCGAGTATTGTTGCTGGCGTCGGTCAACCTGCGCATAGGGCGCCTGCAACACCAGCCCGACCCGCAATGGCCCGTGCCGAGTGAGCCAGGCGCGTTGCTCGGCCGACAGGGCCGTCGGCGAATCGCCGCCAGCATCGGGTTGTGCCCTGGCCAACAACGGCATAAAGAGCACAAGCAGACAGCCGATAACGCCAGTACGCAGCACAAACCTGATCAAAGTGTGGTTCCCATCTGTTCTGTGCAGTCTCTGGACCCGCGGCGTACGCTCAAGCCCGGGCCTGACAAACGCGCATCAACCTATTAGTCTGCCGGGATAGTTTCTGGCCTGGAATATTCAATGTCCTACACCGTTCGCACAATTCTTCCTACGCTGTGTCTGGCGCTGATACTACCTTGTGCGTTGCCTGTCATGGCGGCTGATCCTGCCCCGGGCAAAGATACGCCAGCTGAACCTACGGTGGAACGCGCGCCGCTGCTGCCGCGTACGCAAGTGGACGCCCTGGCCCTGGAAAGTCGCTTGCCAGCGGCTGATCAGCAGCAATTACAGGCGGGCGACAGCAGCTTTCTGGCGTTGTGGAAGCCTGCCAACATTGAAGACCCCAAGGGTGCGGTGATCATCATCCCGGGCGCGGACGAATCCGCTGACGCTCCAGGTGCTGTCGGCCCGTTGCGGCGCAAGTTTCCAGACATTGGCTGGGCCAGCCTGAGCCTGACATTGCCGGATCAACAGGCCGATTACAGTCAGGCGCGGGAAGCCGAGGCCGCGCCCGCTGATGCTGCAGCCGCTGAAAAACCCAAGGACTCACCCAAAGACGCCGCGCCGACCGAAGCTGACCAGGCCGCAGCAGCAGAGAAAGAAGCAGCGGCAGAAACCGCCCGCGCAGCAGCAGCCGATGAACAGTCCAAGGCTCAGGCCGAGCAGATTTTTGCCCGTATCGAAAGCGCGATCAGCTTCGCCCAGCAGAACAAGGCGCGCAGCATTGTGTTGCTCGGCCATGGCAGCGGCGCTTACTGGGCTGCGCGTTATTTGAGCGAACGCCAGGCGCCATTGGTGCAGAAGTTCGTCATGCTGACCGCCCGCGAACCGTTGGATACGCAGCCGCGTCTCATCGAGCTGGTCCCCGCCCTGAAAGTGAAAACCTCGGATTTCGTCTACAAGGAACAGACCCTGGCACGCAACGCCGCGCAAGAACGCCTGCAAGTCAGCAAGCGCAAGAAAGGGCCAGGCTTCAATCAGATCACCCTGACGGCAATTCCCGGCAACAGCGCAGCAGAACAGGAACAGATGTTTCGCAGGGTTCGCGGGTGGGTTGAGGCGGAGTGAGGCAACGGGTTGTAACTCTGTAGCAACTGACGCTGCTAGCGCGGCCCTCTCTGAATTGGAATGCGCCCTATGTGGGGCCGGCTTTAGCCGGTCCCACAAGATACGCATTGCAGGCCACCATAGATTCCCCGTAAGACTCGGCCCCTCAAAACCCGCGTCGATTCCTGATCACTTTGTAGGCGTTATGCAGATCCTGAGTTCGATCAGTGGCATCGCGGACCTGCACCTGGCTCGCGCCGGACCCGGCAATTTTGTCGGGGTGATGACGGCTCAACAGGCGACGATAAGCGCGCTTGATGTGCGCTGGTTCACTGTCGGATTCCACGCCCAATAATTTCAGCGCCTGCTGATAGTTGTTGCCGCTATTAGCCAAAGGCTTTCTCGCTGGCTCATGCTCGGCAGCCAAGGCTTCGACTTTGGCTGCCGACCAGCCAAGCCACTTGCCCCACAACACAATCAGCTCCCGCTCCGCACGGGACGGTTTGCCTTTTGCCCAAGCCATGCGCCAGCAGGCACGCAACAGACCTTCGGCGGCATGGGGCTGGGTTTTGCGTGAAGTCAAAAAGCCGCGCAGGCTGTCACGGCCGTCCTTGCCACGATTGAACGCCGCAATGGCCCGACGCTGCGCCGCCTCACTCATGTCCAGGCGGCCCATTTCGACGCGGGCCTGCTGAATATGCTGATCCACCACCCGGCCATCGCATTTCGCCAGACGCCCCAAGAGCACGAACAGCAGCTCGTCATCCCGAGGCATCTCCCGGCCCGCCAGACGCTCGCGCAACTGCGCCCAACTGTGCAGGGCCAGACGCCGATCCAGCGCCTGCCCCAGCAAGGCTCCCAGTAACGCGCCGGGAATACTGGCAATGGCAAAACCTGCGCCTGCCCCCAGCACTGTGCCTGGCCAGAGCACTCAGCGACCCGCCACGAGCAACCGCTCGACTTCAGCCAGACGCTCGTGGGTGCCAACATCAACCCAACGCCCAGTGAAGTGCTCACCCGTCACCTGCCCTTGCTCCATGGCAGCACGCAACAAGGGCGCCAGCTTGAATGCCCCCGCCTGGCAATCGGCAAACAGTTTGGGATGCAACACCGCGATGCCGCTGTAGGTGAGCCTTGTGCCCGGCTGTGGAGAATCGTGCACCTGTCCGTCGATCAATGAAAAATCGCCCTCAGGGTGATGCGCGGGATTGTCGATCAGCACCAGATGCGCCAACCCCTTGATCGGCACCTGCAACGCGCCAAAAGGGTAGTCGGTCCAGATGTCGCCATTGACCACCATGAACGGCTCGTCGCCCAGCAAGGGCAGCGCCCGGTAAATGCCGCCCCCGGTTTCCAGCGGCTCACCTTCGGGCGAAAAGGCAATACGCAGACCAAAGCGCTCGCCGTCACCCAAGTGATCCTCGATCTGCTGCCCAAGCCAGGCGTGGTTGATCACGACTTGATCGAACCCCGCCTCGCGCAGGGCACCCAGGTGATATTCAATCAGCGGCACACCGCCCGCCCTGACCAGCGGCTTGGGGGTATGCAGGGTCAACGGGCGCATCCGTTCGCCTTTTCCGGCAGCGAGAATCATCGCTTTCATACATGCCTCGTCAACACAATCGATAACCTTATTCTAATGATGACCTCTACAAGGTCGCGTGATTCATACCGTTTGCTTCGACGGTGGATTCAGGCTGTTGAGCAACTGCCCCAACGCTGCCAACTCCGGACGCCGCGCCAGCACCGCTTCTATATAAGCAAAGAAACGTGGCACATCGGCCAGGTAACGTGGTTTGCCGTCCCGATGACAGATCCGCGCAAAAATCCCGATGACTTTCAAATGCCGTTGCACGCCCATCAAGTCGCTGGCGCGCAGAAACTCGGCGAAGTCATCCTGAACCGGGATGCCCAGCGCGCGCGCGCGGCCCCAATAGAGTTCCAGCCAGGCTTGTACTCGCGCCTCGGGCCAACTGAGAAACGCATCCTTGAACAGGCAGGTCACGTCGTAAGTAACCGGGCCATACACCGCATCCTGAAAATCCAGCACGCCAGGGTTGGGCTCGCTCAGCATCAGGTTGCGCGGCATGTAATCGCGGTGCACCAGCACCTTGGGTTGCGCCAGGGCGCTGTCGATCAACTGTTCGCTGACCTGCTGCCAAAGGGCGACCTGCTGCTCATCCAGCTCGATGCCCAGATGTTTGCGCACATACCACTCTGGAAACAACTCCAGCTCGCGACGCAGCAGCGCTACGTCGTAGCTCGGCAGTGGCGCGTCCATGGGCAGTTGCTGGTAAGCCAGCAGCGCCTCGAAGGCATCGGCGAACAACTGATCGGCATTCTCTGTATCGATCACATCCAGATAGGTTTTTCTGCCCAGATCATTGAGCAGCAAAAAGCCTCGCTCAAGGTCTTCGGCATAAATTTGTGGAACATTGATCCCGGTTTTTTGCAGCAAACGGGCGATATCCACGAACGGTTTGCAGTTTTCCTGAGGTGGCGGCGCGTCCATCACAATAAAAGTTTGCTCACCACCCTGCCAACGGAAGTAACGCCGGAAACTGGCGTCGCTACTGGCCGCAGTCAACGTGGCCGGGGGTATTGCGCCCCAGCCCTGAGCAGCAAACAGCGCTGGCAGTTGCTCATCGAGCCAAAGTTTGAGGTGTTGCAGGCGTACATCTTGATCTGGCATTGCTAGGGTCTCCGACGGCGCTAGCCGTCAAGCGGGTCATGCTTTATTATCCGACATCTTTTTCAGCCCATCGAGAGGCGTGCGGCCCCCCCGCGGGCAGATGGCGCGCAGGAAGCCCGGACTAATAAGATGGCATTGAAATCCCCCGCGTTTCGTAAAAAATTTCCGTTGCTCGTAACTGGCAGTTTGCTGGCGATGCAACCTCTGGCCGTTCCATTCGTGGTCGCCGCGGAACAGTATGACTGCTCAGTCTCTGCTTCGGGTGCCTGGGATTGTGCGCCGAAATCCAATGCTGTCGAGTTGCCCCCGCGTCCCGTGCATAGCGCGACGTCGGTCAGCTCCAATGGCACGGTCACTTCGGACAGCGGCTCCACCGTCAGTAGTGAATCAGCCGCGCCGACGGCCAAGCTGGTCACCGAAGCCAAAGGCCGCGGCCTGAAGTCGCGCAGTGCTGACTACAGCCACCTCGACTGGGTTCCTCGTGAACAGCTGACCCCTGCACAACTGGCCGAAACCGGCCCGTATTGCTCGGGTGCCTATATCGAGCCGATTCGTCCGGGCATGGACGACAAGACGCCGATGAAAGAAGCACCGATGTTCATCGGAGCCAAGGCGTCGCGCTACGAGCAGGAACAGCAAGTGGCCTCGCTGGCCGGTGACGTGGTCATGCGTCAGGGCAGCATGCAGGTCCAGGCTCAGGAAGCGAGCCTCTATCAGGCTGAAAACCGTGGTGAGCTCAACGGCGACGTCCGTCTGCGCGACAACGGCGCCCTGATCGTTGGCGACCACGCCGAACTGCAGCTCGATACTGGCGAAGCCCAGATCGACAACGCCGAATATGTCCTGCACAAGTCGAACATCCGCGGCAACGCGCTGTACGCCAAACGTGCCGAGAACGCGATCATTCGTCTGAAGGACGGCACGTACACCACGTGCGAACCCAACAGCAATGCGTGGACCCTCAAGGGCAACAACATCACGCTGAACCCGGCCACCGGTTTCGGCACCGCGACCAACGCAACCCTTCGGGTCAAAGACATACCGGTTCTGTACACGCCGTATATCTACTTCCCGATCGACGACCGTCGCCAGTCAGGTTTCCTGCCGCCATCGATTGGCACCAGCAGCGACACCGGCCTGATGCTGGTTACGCCGTACTACTTCAACCTCGCACCGAACTACGATGCCACGCTCTATCCTCGTTACATGAGCAAGCGCGGCATGTTGATGGAAGGCGAATTCCGTTACCTGACCAAAAGCAGCGAAGGTCAGGTCGGCGGCGCGTACCTCAACGACGACGATGACGATCGCAAACTCCAGAGTGACTATAAAGACACGCGCTGGATGATGAACTGGCAGCACAAGGGCGGTCTGGACTCGCGCTGGATGACCAAGGTCGATTACACCGACATCAGCGACCCGTACTACTTCCAGGATCTGGAGACCGATCAGATCGGTGTCGAGTCCACTGATTTCCTGAACCAGCAGGGCTCCCTGACCTACCGCGGCGATAACTTCGCAGCGGTGTTCAACGCCCAGGCCTACAAGCTGGCAACGGTGTCGAACATCACGCCTTATGATCGTCTGCCGCAGATTACCTTCAACGGTTCCCTGCCCTACAACCCGGCTGGCCTGCAGTTCGATTATCAGACCGAAGCGGTACGCTTTGATCGCGACCTGCGCCAAGGCACCTTTGTTGACCGTGACGGTAATGTGGCATCGCGTCTGGACAACAACGTCGCGGGTCTGGCCCGCGCCAACGGCGACCGTCTGAACCTGGCTCCATCGGTCAGTCTGCCGATGAACTGGACCTACGGTTTCCTGACGCCGAAGCTGAAATACGTCTACACCCAGTACGATCTGGACCTGGACAGCCGTGGCAAGACCACCCTGCTCGCCGACGAAGAGTTCAGCAGCAGCCAGAGCCGCAGCGTGCCAATCTTCAGCGTCGACAGCGGCCTGTACTTCGACCGCAATACCCAATGGTTCGGCAACAACTATCGCCAGACCCTGGAACCGCGCCTGTTCTATCTCTATGTTCCCGAGAAAGATCAGACCGACATTCCGGTCTTCGACAGCGCCGAGACCACGTTCAACTACGCCTCGCTGTTCCGCGATAACCGTTTCGTCGGCTCCGACCGCATCGGTGACGAGAACAAGCTGTCGCTGGGCGTGACCAACCGCTGGATCGAAGACAACGGCTTCGAACGCCAACGCTTCAGCATCGGTCAGGCGCTGTACTTCAAGGATCGTGAAGTTCAATTGCCGGGCGTGGTGTTCAAGGATCGCGACGACGCACAAGCGAACGTCTCGCCTTACGCGCTGGAATACGAATACCGCTTCAACCGCGACTGGCGTGTGAATTCGGACTTCAACTGGGATCCGGACAGCCGCAGCACCCGTTCGGGCAGCGCGATGTTCCGCTACCAGCCTGAAGACAATCCGAACAAGATCGTCAACCTCGGCTACCGCTACCGTAATGACCTGGTCCGTTACGACCAGAACACCGGTCGCTGGAGCGTAGGTGGCGGGGATTACGGCACACCGGGTCAACCGGGTTACGTGAAGGACTACTACAAGATCCAGCAGCACGATTTCTCGGTCATCTGGCCAATCGTGCCGCAGTGGAGCGCGATCAGCCGCTGGCAGTTCGACTACAACCGCAATCGTACTATCGAAGCCTTTGGTGGTTTCGAATATGACAACTGCTGCTGGAAACTGCGCCTGATCAGCCGTTACTGGATCGACTACGACGAGTTCAGCCAGGAAGCCCCTGAGAACGAAAAAGGCGACCGCGGCGTATTCCTACAAATTGTGTTGAAGGGACTTGGTGGCGTTACCGGCGCCAAAGTAGAGAGCTTCCTCGACAAAGGCATTCAAGGTTATCGTGAACGTGAAGACCAAGCTTTCTGATTGTCTGCGCCCGCTGATGCTGGGCGCGTTACTCCTGGGGACCGCAGCGCAGGCTGCGGTTCAACCGCTCGACAGCGTGGTGGCCATCGTCGACAACGACGTGATCATGAAGAGCCAGATGGACCAGCGTGTCCGCGAGGTTCAACAGACCATCGCCAAGCGCGGCTCGGGTGTTCCGCCTGCCGAAGCGCTGCAACCACAGGTCCTGGATCGTCTGATCCTGGAAAACCTGCAGTTGCAGATGGGCGAGCGTTCCGGCATTCGCATCACTGACGAAGAGCTGAACCAGGCGATCGGTACCATTGCCGAGCGCAACAACATGAGCGTGGAACAGTTCCGCGCCGCGTTGTCACGTGACGGCCTGTCGTTCAACGATGCACGCGAGCAGGTTCGCCGGGAAATGGTCATCAGCCGGGTGCGTCAGCGCCGGGTTGCCGAACGTATCCAGGTGTCGGAGCAGGAAGTGAAAAACTTCCTGGCTTCGGGTCAGGGCAAAGCTCAACTGTCCGAGGAATTCCACCTCGCCAACATTCTGATCGCAACGCCGGACAGCGCTTCGTCGGACCAGATCCAGGCCGCTGCACGCAAGGCTCAGGATCTATACGGCAAGCTCAAGCAAGGCGCTGACTTTGGTCAGGCGGCAATCGCCAACTCAGCAAGCGAAAGTGCGCTGGAAGGCGGCGACATGGGCTGGCGTAAAGCTGCACAGCTGCCGCCTCCATTCGGCGACATGCTGGGCTCGATGCCGGTGGGTGACATCACCCCTCCTGCGCGCACCCCTGGCGGTTACATCATCCTCAAGCTGCTGGAAAAACGCGGCGGTCAGGGTCAGGCACAGATGCGCGACGAAGTTCACGTGCGTCACATCCTGATCAAGCCAAGCGAAATCCGCAGCGAAGAAGAAACCAAGCGTCTGGCGCAGAAGATTTACGACCGCATCAAGGATGGCGATGACTTCGCTACCCTGGCCAAGAGCTTCTCGGAAGACCCGGGCTCGGCGCTTAACGGCGGTGACCTGAACTGGGTTGACCCCAACTCGCTGGTTCCAGAGTTCCGTCAGGTCATGAACGAGACGCCGCAAGGCACCTTGTCCAAGCCTTTCAAGACCAACTATGGCTGGCATGTTCTGGAAGTTCTCGGCCGTCGCTCCACTGACGCCACCGATCAGGCTCGCGACCAGCAAGCGCTTATGGCGTTGCGTAACCGCAAGTACGACGAAGAGCTGCAGACATGGCTGCGTCAGATCCGTGACGAAGCGTATGTAGAGATCAAACTGCCTGGCGCTGACAAGGCTGCACAGTGAAACCAAAGCGTTTCGCACTGACACCCGGCGAGCCGGCCGGCATTGGTCCTGACCTGTGCCTGCTACTCGCCACCCAGCCTCAGCCGCACCCCCTGATTGCCATTACCAGCTGCGACCTGCTCACCGAGCGGGCCGCACAGCTGGGCGTGGCTGTCGACCTGATTCGCGTTACCCCGGATGCTTTCCCCGACGCGCCAGCCCCTGCAGGCAGCCTTTATGTCTGGGATACACCGCTGCTCGCACCGGTGGTCACCGGGCATTTGAACAAGGCCAATGGCGCCTTCGTTCTGGAAACACTCACCCGCGCCGGGCAAGGCTGCATGGATGGCAGTTTCGCCGGCATGATCACCGCCCCCGTGCACAAGGGCGTGATCAATGAAGGCGGTAACGCCTTTTCCGGACACACCGAATTTCTGGCCGAGCTGACCCACACCGACCAAGTGGTGATGATGCTGGCCACCGGCGACCTGCGGGTTGCGCTGGTGACCACGCACTTGCCGCTGCGCGAGGTGGCCGACGCGATCACCAGCGAGCGGCTGGAGCGGGTGACGCGCATTCTGCACGCCGATCTGGTCAACAAATTCGGTATTCCCAAGCCGCGTATCCTGGTTTGCGGGCTCAACCCCCACGCCGGTGAAAGCGGGCATCTGGGCCGCGAAGAAATCGACATCATCGAACCTGCCCTGGAGCGCTTGCGCAGCGAGGGCCTTGATCTACGCGGCCCGTTGCCTGCCGACACTCTGTTTACCCCCAAATATCTGGAGCACTGCGACGCAGTGCTGGCGATGTACCACGATCAGGGCCTGCCCGTGCTGAAGTACAAAGGTTTCGGCGCGGCAGTCAATGTGACGCTGGGCCTGCCGATTGTTCGCACTTCTGTCGATCACGGCACCGCCCTGGATCTGGCAGGCAGCGGCAAGATCGACACCGGCAGCCTGCAAGTCGCCCTGCACACCGCCTATCAGATGGCCGAGACCCCTACATGACCGAGCAATTCCAACACAAAGCGCGCAAACGCTTTGGACAAAACTTCCTGCATGACGCGGGCGTTATCGACAAAATCCTGCGCGCGATCCATGCCCGTCCGGAAGAACGCCTGCTGGAAATCGGCCCCGGGCAAGGCGCCCTGACCCAAGGCCTGCTGGGCAGCGGCGCGCAACTGGACGTCGTGGAACTGGACAAAGACCTGATCCCGATCCTGATTCACCAGTTTGGCAGCAAGCCCAACTTCAACCTGCATCAGGGCGATGCGCTGAAGTTCGACTTCACCAGCCTCAACGCTCCGGCAGGCAGCCTGCGGGTTGTGGGTAACCTGCCCTACAACATCTCCACGCCGCTGATTTTCCACTTGCTGCAGAACGCCAATCTGATCCGCGACATGCACTTCATGCTGCAAAAGGAAGTGGTTCAGCGCATGGCAGCAGCACCGGGCGGCGGCGATTATGGCCGTCTGTCGATCATGGTTCAGTACCACTGCCGGGTCGAATACCTGTTCAACGTCGGCCCGGGCGCGTTCAACCCGCCGCCGAAAGTCGACTCGGCGATTGTCCGTCTGGTGCCTCACGAAACTCTGCCACATCCCGCCAAGGACCATCGCCTGCTTGAGCGAGTGGTGCGCGAAGCCTTCAACCAGCGCCGTAAAACACTGCGCAATACCTTGAAGCTGCTGCTGAGCAACGATGAGATTGAAGCCGCCGGTGTTGATGGCAGCCTGCGCCCTGAACAACTGGATCTTGCCGCGTTCGTCCGCCTGGCCGACAAACTGAGCGAAAAGCCTGCCCAGGTATGACCTTGCAGGACATGTGGGCGAGCAAAGTGCTGTTCGTCTGTTATCGTCTACATGTCCTAGACTGATTCCACCGGGCGTTCCGGTTTTATCCGCATTTGCTTCCAAGGCCTACTGCATGTCCGATTCCCGATATCAGGTCGACGTCAGCGTCGTTACTCGCTTCCTCGTCGAGCAGTCCCAACCCGAGCACAATCGCTTTGCGTTTGCCTACACCGTGACGGTGCATAACAGTGGCGAGCTGCCTGCCAAACTTCTTTCGCGGCATTGGGTGATCACCGACGGTGACGGTCACGTCGAAGAGGTTCGCGGTGAGGGCGTGGTCGGCCAACAACCACTGATCGACGCAGGTCAGAGCCACACCTACAGCAGCGGCACCGTGATGACCACCAAAGTGGGCAACATGCAGGGCACTTATCAGATGCTCGCCGAAGACGGTAAACGCTTCGACGCCGTGATCGCACCGTTTCGCCTGGCCGTGCCGGGGTCGCTTCACTGATGGCGGTGTATGCCGTTGGCGACCTGCAAGGCTGCCTCGAACCACTGCAATGCCTGCTGGAACATGTGAAGTTCGACCCGGCCAAGGATCGCCTCTGGCTGGTGGGCGACCTGGTCAACCGCGGCCCCCAGTCACTGCAAACCCTGCGTTTTCTGTACAGCATCCGCCAATCCGTGGTGTGCGTACTGGGCAACCATGACCTGCACCTGCTCGCCGCTTCGCGAAACATCGAGCGCCTGAAAAAGGGCGACACCCTGCGCGAGATTCTCGAAGCACCGGACTGCAACGATCTGCTGCAATGGCTGCGTCAGCAAAAGCTGCTGCACTACGACGCTGAACGTAACGTGGCCATGGTCCACGCCGGGATACCGCCACAGTGGTCACTGAAAAAAGCCCTGAAATGCGCCGCCGAAGTGGAAACCGCACTGCACGACGACGCCTTGTACCAGCCCTTCCTGGAGGGCATGTACGGCAATGAGCCAAGCAAATGGGACAGCGACTTGCGTGGCGTAACCCGGTTGCGGGTCATCACCAATTACTTCACGCGGATGCGTTTCTGCACCAGCGAAGGCAAACTCGACCTCAAAGGCAAGGAAGGCGTGGATACCGCCCTGCCTGGCTATGCGCCATGGTTCAAGCACAAAGACCGCAAGACCTGCGACGTGAAGATTATCTTCGGCCACTGGGCTGCGCTGGAAGGCCGCTGTGATGAGCCCAATGTCTACGCACTCGACACCGGCTGCGTGTGGGGTTCTGCAATGACGATGCTCAATGTCGATACCCTTGAGCGCCACTTGTGCGATTGCGATGACCACGGCAATGCGCAAACAGGGGCGACACGGACGATTTTGCATAACCCGGCCGGCGTAATCCGTCGCTAAAATCAAAACCTCAGCGAGACAACGCAAACCCTGTGGGATCGCGTTTCTCCTGCGCAAGGTATGCTTGTGGCACCACTAGAATCCCCCACAGACCTTGCTCATCAGAATACTCAAGGAGCCAACCATGACCGAATTCAAACGTATCCCGCCAGAACAGGCTCAAACCCTGCGTGAGCAAGATGCGGTGCTGGTGGACGTTCGCGATCCACAGACCTTTGCCAGCAGCCACATCCCTGGCGCCAAGCACCTGGACAACCACTCCATTGCCGACTTCATCCGTGATGCAGACCTGGACAAACCAGTGGTGGTGGTCTGTTACCACGGAAATTCCAGTCAGAGCGCCGCCGCCTACCTGGTGAGTCAGGGCTTCTCGGATGTCTACAGCATGGACGGCGGTTTCGAGTTGTGGCGCAGCACTTTCCCGGGCGATACCGTTTCTGGCTGACGGAAATTTTTTTTATTTCAGTTGATCCCGCGTCCTGCGCGGGTTCGCGTCCCAACTGACCAACGGTCTGCCTGACTTTCTGCTCATCCCTTCTTTATCTTTCCGATTCCGAACTATCCTTAGCCACAGGCCATCCGTAATCAGGGGAGAGCCGGTACACCGGCGCGTGGGTCATCGGTAGCTACTTTTATGGTGTTTGGGGGGTTCCACTGGCAGCTGGATACTCGGCTGCTGCCAACATCGACTGACGATCCGCCGCCGGCTCTACGTATCGAGCGAGGTGACGTCATGAGTATTTTTAGCCACTTCCAACAACGCTTTGAATCGACACGCCAGGAGGAGCTCTCCTTACAGGAGTATCTGGAGCTCTGTAAGCAGGATCGCAGCGCCTACGCATCTGCGGCCGAAAGACTGTTGCTTGCCATCGGCGAACCCGAGCTGGTTGATACCTCGACCAACTCGCGGCTATCGAGGATCTTTTCCAACAAGGTCATACGCCGTTATCCGGCCTTTGCCGACTTCCACGGGATGGAAGAATGCATCGACCAGATCGTCTCGTACTTTCGCCACGCCGCTCAGGGCCTGGAAGAGAAGAAACAGATCCTCTACCTGCTCGGCCCGGTCGGTGGCGGCAAGTCATCGCTGGCTGAGAAACTCAAACAACTGATCGAAAAGGTCCCGTTCTACGCGATCAAGGGCTCGCCCGTCTTTGAATCGCCACTGGGCCTGTTCAACGCCACCGAAGACGGCGCGATCCTCGAAGAGGACTTCGGCATCCCGCGTCGCTACCTGAGCACTATCATGTCGCCGTGGGCGACCAAGCGTCTGGCTGAGTTCGGGGGCGACATCAGCCAATTCAAAGTGGTCAAACTCTATCCATCGATCCTTAACCAGATTGCTGTCGCGAAAACCGAGCCGGGCGACGAAAACAACCAGGACATCTCAGCCCTGGTCGGCAAGGTCGACATTCGCAAACTCGAGGAATACCCACAGAACGACGCCGACGCCTACAGCTATTCGGGCGCGCTGTGCCGGGCCAACCAGGGTCTGATGGAATTTGTCGAAATGTTCAAGGCACCGATCAAGGTGCTGCACCCACTGCTCACCGCTACCCAGGAAGGTAACTACAACAGTACCGAAGGCCTGGGCGCGATTCCGTTCACCGGCATCTTGCTGGCCCACTCCAACGAATCGGAATGGCACAGCTTCCGTAACAACAAGAACAACGAAGCGTTCATCGACCGGATCTACATCGTCAAGGTGCCGTACTGCCTGCGCGTGAGCGATGAAATCAAGATTTACGACAAATTGCTGTTCAACAGCTCGCTGTCCAAAGCGCATTGCGCACCTGACACCCTGAAAATGCTCGCCCAGTTCACCACCCTGTCCCGCCTCAAAGAGCCGGAAAATTCCAACATCTACTCCAAGATGCGTGTGTATGACGGTGAAAACCTCAAGGACACCGACCCCAAAGCCAAGTCGATTCAGGAGTACCGCGACAGCGCAGGCGTCGACGAAGGCATGAATGGCCTGTCCACCCGGTTTGCGTTCAAGATCCTGTCCAAGGTGTTCAACTTCGACCCCCACGAGATCGCCGCCAACCCGGTGCACTTGCTGTATGTGCTGGAACAGCAGATCGAGCAGGAGCAATTCCAGGCCGAAACCCGTGAGCGTTATCTGCGTTTCATCAAGGAATACCTGGCACCGCGCTACATCGAGTTCATCGGCAAGGAAATCCAGACCGCTTACCTGGAGTCCTACAGCGAGTACGGTCAGAACATCTTTGATCGCTACGTACTCTACGCGGACTTCTGGATTCAGGATCAGGAATACCGCGACCCGGAAACCGGGGAAATCCTCAACCGCGTGGCATTGAACGAAGAACTGGAGAAAATCGAGAAACCGGCCGGCATCAGCAATCCGAAGGATTTCCGCAACGAGATCGTCAACTTCGTGCTGCGCGCCCGGGCCAACAACAACGGCAAAAACCCGACCTGGCTCAGCTACGAAAAATTGCGTGTGGTCATCGAGAAAAAAATGTTCTCCAACACCGAGGACCTGCTTCCGGTTATCAGCTTCAACGCCAAGGCCAGCAAAGAGGATCAGCAAAAGCACAACGACTTTGTTACCAGAATGGTCGAGCGAGGCTACACCGACAAACAGGTACGGCTTCTTTCCGAATGGTACCTACGGGTCCGGAAGTCGCAGTGAAGCAGCGGCAAGCTTCAAGCTACAGGCTGCAAGTGAAAAGCGCTCAAGCTCCAGGCACGGGGCTGAACGCGCATTCGTTTGCAGCTTGAAGCTTACGACTTGAAGCTCCCCGGAGGGGCCTATGAGCTATGTGATCGACCGACGTCTCAATGGCAAGAACAAGAGCACGGTGAACCGTCAGCGCTTTTTGCGGCGCTACCGTGACCACATTAAAAAAGCAGTCGAAGAAGCTGTCAGCCGCCGCTCCATCACCGATATGGAGCATGGCGAGCAAATCAGCATTCCCGGTCGCGATATCGACGAGCCGGTGTTGCATCATGGCCGCGGCGGCAAGCAGACCGTGGTCCACCCTGGTAATAAGGAATTCACGACCGGCGAACACATTGCCCGCCCACAAGGCGGTGGAGGCGGCAAAGGTCCTGGCAAGGCCAGTAATTCCGGCGAAGGCATGGACGAGTTTGTCTTTCAGATTACTCAGGAAGAGTTTCTGGAATTCATGTTCGAAGACCTCGAACTGCCCAACCTGGTCAAGCGCAACCTCACTGGCACTGACACTTACAAGACCGTCCGCGCCGGCATCAGCAACGAGGGCAATCCCTCGCGTATCAATATCATCCGCACCCTGCGCTCGGCACATGCGCGGCGCATTGCACTGTCGGGCAGCAGCCGCGCCAAGCTCAAGGAAGCGGTCAGCGAACTGGACCGCCTGAAACGCGAAGAACCGGACAATTTCGGCGACATTCAGGACCTGGAAGTCGAAATAGACCGGCTCAAGGCGCGCATTCGTCGCGTTCCGTACCTGGACACCTTCGACCTAAAATACAACCTGCTGGTCAAACAGCCCAACCCCAGCTCCAAGGCAGTGATGTTCTGCCTGATGGACGTGTCCGGCTCCATGACCCAGGCCACCAAGGACATCGCCAAACGCTTCTTCATCCTTCTGTACCTGTTCCTCAAGCGCAACTACGACAAGATCGAAGTCGTGTTCATCCGCCACCACACCAGCGCCCGGGAAGTGGACGAAGAGGAATTCTTCTATTCACGGGAAACCGGCGGCACCATCGTTTCCAGCGCTTTGAAGCTGATGCAGGAAATCATGGCCGAGCGCTATCCCACCAACGAATGGAATATCTACGCCGCCCAGGCCTCGGACGGCGATAACTGGAACGACGACTCACCGATCTGCCGCGACATCCTGATCAAGCAGATCATGCCGTTTGTGCAGTACTACACTTACGTGGAAATTACCCCACGGGAGCATCAGGCCTTGTGGTTCGAATACGAGCGCATCGGCGAAGCCTTCGCCGACACGTTCGCCCAGCAACAGCTGGTCTCTGCCGGTGACATCTATCCGGTATTCCGTGAACTCTTCCAGCGCAGGTTAGTGACATGACCGCTAGAGAGCAGAAACGCCAACCCCTTTCCACGGGTTCAGAGTGGACGTTCGAACTGATCCAGGCCTACGACCGCGAAATCAGCCGTATCGCGGAGCGCTATGCGCTGGACACCTATCCCAATCAGATTGAAGTCATCACCGCTGAGCAGATGATGGATGCCTACGCGTCAGTGGGCATGCCTTTGGGCTATCACCATTGGTCGTACGGTAAACACTTCCTGAGTACCGAAAAATCCTACACCCGTGGCCAGATGGGTCTGGCCTACGAAATCGTCATCAACTCCGACCCGTGCATCGCCTACCTGATGGAAGAAAACACCATCTGCATGCAGGCGCTGGTCGTGGCCCACGCCTGTTACGGACACAACAGTTTTTTCAAGGGCAACTACCTGTTTCGCACCTGGACTGACGCCAGCTCGATCATCGATTACCTGGTGTTTGCCAAGCAGTACATCATGCAATGCGAAGAGCGCCACGGCATCGACGCGGTCGAAGACCTGCTCGATTCCTGCCACGCCCTGATGAACTATGGCGTAGACCGCTACAAACGGCCGTACCCGATTTCGGCTGAAGAAGAACGACGCCGCCAGAAGGATCGCGAGGAACACCTGCAGAAACAGATCAACGATCTGTGGCGCACCATTCCGAAAAATGCTGACAAGAACAGCAAGGAAGATAACGCCCGCTTCCCTGCCGAACCTCAGGAAAACATCCTGTACTTCATCGAAAAACACGCGCCTCTGCTGGAGCCCTGGCAGCGCGAAGTGGTGCGCATCGTGCGCAAGATTGCCCAATATTTTTACCCGCAACGTCAGACGCAGGTGATGAATGAAGGCTGGGCGACGTTCTGGCATTACACCCTGATGAACGACCTGTACGACGAGGGGCTGGTGACTGACGGCTTCATGATGGAATTCCTGACCTCGCATACTGCGGTGGTCTATCAGCCGGGCTTCGACAGCCCGTATTACAGCGGCATTAATCCGTACACTCTGGGCTTTGCCATGTACCGCGACATACGCCGCATGTGTGAAGAGCCCACCGAGGAAGATCGGCGCTGGTTCCCCGAAATTGCTGGCACAGACTGGCTGACTGCGGTGAAGTTCGCCATGAGCAGCTTCAAGGACGAGAGCTTTATCCTGCAATATCTGTCACCGAAAGTGATCCGTGATCTGAAGTTGTTCAGCATCTTGGACGACGACCAGAAGGACGACCTGCTGGTCCCGGCGATTCACGATGAGCCAGGCTACCAGGTCATTCGCGAAACACTGGCTGCGCAGTACAACCTGGGCAACCGCGAGCCCAACGTGCAGATTTACAGCATCGACCGCCGAGGCGACCGCTCGCTGACCCTGCGCCATCAACAGCACGACCGCAAGCCGTTGGGCGAGTCCACTGACGAGGTGCTTAAACACCTGCACAGGCTATGGGGCTTCGACATCCATCTGGAAACCCTGCAAGGCGACCAAGTGATGAAAACCCATCATGTTCCACCCAGAAGCGAGCATCCTGACGGCGACTATCCCCGGCTCGATCTCTCGGTTGTTCACCTCTGACCGATCGCCGTCACGCATCACCTGCATGACCGCTCACTAGGTTTTACCTCCGCAACCGCGACGCAAGGTTTATCCTGTCGCGCTTACGGAGGTTTTTTATGCACATTTATAAAGTCGGTGGCGCGGTGCGCGACCGTCTCCTGGGTAAACCCGTCACTGATGTCGACTGGGTCGTCGTCGGCGCCACCACCGAAGAAATGCTGATCAAGGGCTACCGGCCGGTGGGCACGGACTTCCCGGTCTTTCTGCACCCTCTCACCGGCGAGGAACACGCCCTGGCCCGCACCGAACGCAAAAGCGGGCGCGGCTACGGCGGCTTTGTGTTCCATGCAAGCCCCGAGGTGACCCTCGAAGAAGACCTGATCCGCCGCGACCTGACCATCAATGCGATTGCCGAAGACAAACAAGGCAATCTCACCGATCCTTACGGCGGCCAGCAGGATCTGGAAGCACGTATTTTGCGTCACGTTTCCCCCGCGTTCGCCGAAGATCCTTTGCGAGTGCTACGTGTGGCACGCTTCGCAGCCCGCTATGCGCCGCAAGGTTTCAGCATCGCCCCGCAAACGCTGGAGCTAATGCGCCAGTTGAGCGAATCCGGCGAACTGGGCGCCCTGACCCCGGAGCGCAGCTGGAAGGAAATCTCCCGCGCCCTGATGGAAAACCAGCCTCAGGTATTCATTCAAGTACTGCGTGATTGCGGCGCGCTTAAAGAACTGCTGCCCGAGGTGGACGCTCTGTTCGGCGTGCCTCAACCACCGGCCCATCACCCGGAAATCGATACTGGCATCCATGTTCTGAGCGTTCTGCAACAGGCTGCCATCCACCAGCAACCGCTCTGCGTGCGCTGGGCCTGCCTGCTTCACGACTTGGGAAAAGGCCTGACGCCAGAGTCCGAGTGGCCCAGGCACATTGCGCACGAACACACCGGCTTGCGCTTGATCAAGGCGGTGAACAACCGTTTCAAGGTGCCGAAGGATTGTCAGGAACTGGCACTGCTGGTCGGCCAGTACCACACCCATGGTCATCGGGCCCTGGAGCTGAAGCCGTCAACCGTGCTTGAGCTGCTGCACAGCTTCGACGTGTATCGCCGTCCGCAACGCTTTGAGGATTTCATCATCGCGTGTGAAATGGACGCCCGTGGCCGCGAAGGCCTGGAACAGCGCGAGTATCCGCAAGCCGATTACCTGCGTGGCGCGGCGCATGCAGCCAAGGCCGTGTCGGTGCAGCCGCTGATCGAGAAAGGTCTGCAAGGCCTGGCGCTGGGCGAGGCGCTGAAAGTGGAGCGTCTTGATGCGCTGAAAATCTACAAGGCGCAGTACAACAGCTGAAGCCCATGCGACATGCAACCCTGGCCCGCGGTGTCATGCAGAAAAAAGTGACCCGTTGGAGCGAGGCTTGCCCGCGAATCAGACGGCTCGATCTGTCTGGCACACCGCGTTAAATTCTTCGCGGGCAAGCCTCGCTCCAATAGGCGTACCGAGCTCGGCCGGTCAGGTGTCCAACAAGCTCTGCGGCGTCAACGGCATCCCGCGCCACTCAAACGCCACCGGCCACAATTGCTGGTCGATCTGCGCCTCAGCCCAAAGCGTGGCAAAGGAGCTACCCGCACCGGGATGCACGCGATCCGGCGCAATGAGCGACAACGGCCAGAGTACAAAGGCATTCTTGAGGATTTCAGCGCGTGGCAGGATCAGCCCGTCGAAATCACCGACCAGCTCGCCGTACAGCAGCACGTCGATATCCAGCGGCAGACCCTTGCGGTCCGGCGCATAGCGGCCATTGTCGGCTTCAATGAGTTTCAGCCTGCGGTCAAGCTCAGCCAGCGGCAGTTCGGTACAGCCGGTCACCACCAGATTGAAAAACAGACCGCTCTTGATCCCCACAGGGTTACTTTCGAACACCGCCGAACACGTCATGTCAGTGACGAACCCGTCCAGCGCTTCAAGCCCGGCAACCAGATGCTTTTCGCGCTCCAGGTTACTGCCCAGGCCCAGGTAAATCCTTGTCAGCGACATCCGCGCTCGATCTCCACGCCCACACCTTTGGCGGCCGCAACAGCTCCGGGCTTGGTCAGTTTCAGGTGCAACCAGGGAATGTGAAATTCACTCATCAGGGCTTCAGCCAATCGCTCGGCAAAGGTTTCCACCAACTGAAACTGCGCCTTGTCAGCAAATTCCATGATGCGCGTGGACACGCTCGCATAGTCCAGCGCCTTGCTCAGGTCGTCGCCCGCTGCAGCAGGTCGGTTGTCCCAGGCAAAACTCAGGTCCAGGCGCAGGCACTGGCGAATGCCGCGCTCCCAGTCGTAAGCACCGATGACGGTGTCGACTTCCAGCCCCTCAATGAACACTCTGTCCAAGCACCACTCTCCACTGCACGACAAGGGCGCGATGCGCCGTTAGAATCAAGGCTTCCCAGCCCGGAATAGTTAGCATGTTTTGGTTACTGGCGATCTTCGCCTACCTGCTTGGCTCACTGTCCTTCGCCATAGTGCTCAGCCGCCTCACTGGCAGCCCGGATCCGCGCGCCAGTGGCTCAGGCAATGCGGGCGCGACCAATATGCTGCGCCTGGCCGGGAAAAAACTCGCGATACTCACCTTGCTCGGTGACCTGTGCAAAGGCTTGCTGCCGGTGTTGATTGCCCACTCCTGCGGCCTGGACCCAAGGGCGCAAGCCTGGATCGGGCTGTGCGCAGTGCTGGGCCATCTATTCCCGCTGTACTTTCGCTTCCGTGGCGGCAAGGGCGTGGCAACTGCCGCCGGTATGTTGCTCGGGCTGTACCCGCCCGCCGCTGCCCTGGCGATCTGTGCCTGGGCGCTGGTGTTCTACATGACCCGCACCAGCTCCCTGGCGGCATTGATTGCCACGCCACTGACCTTGCCACTACTCGCCTGGCAAGAACCCCGAGCGCTGCTGCCCATGAGCTTGCTTACCGCGCTGATCGTCTGGCGTCATCGCGGCAATCTACGCGACCTGTTTGCCGGGCGCGAACGGCATTTCTGAGCCGTCGTGACGGGCATCCTCACGTCGCGTCATGCAAGCCCTTCAAATGCTCCATCGGCCAGCGCGCCTGTACGCTGATACTCAAATCTTCCTTCTGCCCCGCCTGTAGCCGCTGGCACCCGGCGAAGGCAATCATTGCACCGTTATCGGTACAGAATTCAGGCCGGGCGTAAAAGACATTGCCGTTGAGATCACTGAGCATTTTCTCCAGCGACAGACGCAGCGATTTATTCGCACTGACGCCACCGGCAATCACCAGACGCTTGAGGCCGGTCTGCTTGAGCGCACGCTTGCATTTGATGGTCAAAGTCTCTACCACCGCCTGCTGGAAGGCCAGCGAGATGTCGCAACGAGTCTGTTCGCTGTCGTCCCCAGCGCTCTGGCATTGCTGCCACGTGTTCAGCGCCGAGGTTTTCAGGCCGCTGAAGCTGAATTCCAGCCCCGGGCGATCCGTCATCGGCCGAGGGAACACAAAACGCCCCGCCACACCTTTGGTCGCCAGCGCGGCGATTTCAGGACCGCCGGGGTATTGCATGCCCATCATCTTTGCGGTTTTGTCGAAAGCTTCGCCTGCGGCATCATCCAGGGTTTCGCCGAGCAGCTCATACAGGCCGATGCCATCAACGCTAACCAGCTGCGTATGACCGCCGGAAACCAACAAAGCGACGAACGGAAACTCTGGCGGTTGCGCCTCCAGCATTGGAGCCAGCAGATGGCCCTCCATGTGGTGCACGCCCAGAGCCGGAATATCCCAGGCAAAAGCCAGCGCCTGCGCGCACGATGCGCCGACCAGCAAAGCGCCTACAAGCCCCGGCCCTGCTGTGTATGCGATGGCATCGATGTCCGACGCAGCGGTACCAGCATCGGCCATAACCTGGCGAATCAACGGCAGCATGCGCTTGACGTGATCACGCGAAGCCAGCTCCGGCACTACCCCGCCGTAAGCCCGGTGCAGGTCGATTTGGCTGAACAAAGCATCGGCCAGCAGACCGCGTTCGCTGTCGTAGAGCGCGACGCCGGTTTCGTCGCAGGAAGTTTCTAATCCCAGTACTAGCATGGGTTTGCGCCTTGTAGAGGCTGAATTCGAAGGCGCGCATAATAGTCGCCGCCCGATGCCCCGACCAGCGGTTTTCGATCAGAGGCTTTGCATTCCTCTCAATGAGGGGTTAACATCCGCAACCCTTAAAAACCGACGTACTTATGTGCAGTCTTTGCACGAGACGTTGACCCCGGTAATGAATGAAGGTAGCTCTGGATGCCAGCCGTCAAAGTTAAAGAGAACGAACCCTTCGACGTAGCTCTGCGTCGTTTCAAGCGCTCCTGCGAAAAAGCCGGTGTTCTGGCTGAAGTTCGTAGCCGCGAATTTTACGAGAAGCCTACTTCTGAGCGTAAGCGTAAAGCAGCAGCCGCTGTTAAGCGTCACGCCAAGAAAGTTCAGCGCGAACAGCGCCGCGCCGTTCGTCTGTATTAATTTACAGACGTCTGTCGCAAGCTTCTGCAATGCCCGGCCCCAAAGCCGGGCTAGCGGCAGTTAAGGCAACGCATAAGCTACATTGAAGAAGCGATTGCTGCGCAGATGCGCAAAAGATCACTTGCTCAAAGCACGTCCAGCCTGAGATTCAGGCCACGTTGAGCACGCCATTACGGCGCATGCATCAAAGTGAATGACGAGTATGCCTTGATGATCTTCGCAAGAAGCTCAGCCAAGGCAGCGTCACCCTCGCACGCTGAGCGAACACCGAAGCCGTAAACCGGCATTCGATTTGCTATAAACAGCCTATACGCTTGCAAGCCGTCACTGTTCCGGCCCATCCCCTGATGCACTCAGAGGACTGCGGGTGGATTTGCTGCCAGCTACCATTCCAGATATTGATCAACAGCCGCATGGCGATCGACCTGTGCATGCCGTGATGGCATTGCAGAAAGATTCGCAGCAGCCGTTAAATACTGGATTCGCCACGACCGTCATGGCGAAACGCTTGACTTGATGTGAGAACAACATGGCCGGGCTGATTCCCCAAGGCTTCATTGACGACCTCCTGAACCGCACCGACATCGTCGATGTTGTCAGCTCACGTCTGCAATTGAAGAAAACCGGGAAGAATTTCAGCGCCTGCTGCCCGTTCCACAAAGAAAAGACTCCGTCGTTCAGCGTCAGCCCTGACAAACAGTTCTATTACTGCTTTGGTTGCGGCGCGGGCGGCAATGCCCTGGGCTTCATCATGGACCACGACAATCTGGACTTCGTCCAGGCGGTTGAGGATCTGGCGAAAGCTGCGGGCATGGAAGTCCCCAGAGAACAAGGCGTCAAAGGCAACAAACCGCGACAGCCCACCGACTCGCCGCTGTACCCGCTGCTCACCGCAGCTGCGGAATATTACCGGCAGGCCTTGAAGAGCCACCCCTCACGCAGGGCGGCAGTGGATTACCTCAAGGGTCGCGGTCTTTCCGGTGAAATCGCCCGGGACTTCGGCCTCGGCTTTGCTCCACCGGGCTGGGACAACCTGCACAAACACTTGAGCAGCGATACGCTTCAGCAAAAAGCCATGATTGATGCCGGGCTGCTGATCGAAAACGCCGAGACCGGAAAACGCTACGACCGCTTTCGCGACCGCGTGATGTTTCCGATCCGCGACAGCCGCGGCCGGGTGATTGCCTTCGGCGGACGCGTGCTTGGCGACGACAAGCCCAAGTACCTGAACTCACCGGAAACGCCGGTATTTCACAAGGGTCAGGAGCTGTATGGGCTGTTCGAGGCGCGCAAGTTCAATCGCAGCCTCGATGAGATCATCGTCGTTGAAGGCTACATGGACGTCATCGCGCTCGCCCAACAGGGTCTGCGCAATGCCGTCGCCACGCTGGGTACCGCAACCAGCGAAGAACATTTGAAGCGACTGTTCAGAGTCGTGCCCAACGTTCTGTTCTGCTTCGACGGTGACCAGGCGGGCCGCAATGCGGCATGGCGCGCACTGGAAGCAACCCTGTCGAGCCTGCAGGACGGGCGACGTGCCAGGTTTCTGTTTCTGCCCGAAGGCGAGGACCCGGACACGCTGGTGCGCTCCGAGGGCACCGACGCCTTCAAAGCGCGGATCAATCAGCACGCCCAACCGCTGGCTGATTACTTTTTCGAGCAACTGACCAAGGAAGCCGACCCGCGCTCCCTTGAAGGCAAGGCGCATATGGCCACGCTGGCAGCGCCGCTGATCGACAAAGTCCCGGGAGCGAACCTGCGCATCCTGATGCGTCAGCGCCTGACCGAAATTACCGGCCTGAACAGCGAGACCGTTAGTCAGCTGGTGCAAAACGCACCTGCCGAAGCACCACCGAGCTACGACCCGGGCTTCGATTACGACGCAATGCCTGATTATGCTGACTATCAGCAACAGGGCGGGTACGAGCCCCAGCAAGAGTGGACGCCAAAAAAAGCCGGCGCTCAGGGCCAGAAAAAGTGGGAAAACAAGCCGTGGGACAAGAAAGGCAAGCGCCCCGACTTCGAACCACGTGCCCCGCGCACGCCAACGAGCGTCGAACCACCAACGCTCACCGCATTGAGAACACTGCTGCATCACCCGGAGCTCGCCGAGAAAGTCGAAGAGGCGAGTCAACTGGCAGCAGAAGACAACATTCAGGCACAACTACTGGTTGCTTTGCTGGAAGCCCTGCAGAAGAACCCGAAGATGCGCTCGTTGCAGTTAATCGCTCGCTGGCACGGCACCGAACAGGGCCGCTTACTTCGAGCATTGGCGGAAAAGGAATGGCTGATATCGGCCGATAACCTTGAACAACAGTTTTTCGACACTATAACTAGGTTATCCGCACGCCAACGCGAGCGCAGCCTGGAGCAATTGATCAGGAAGGAACGCCAGTCAGGCTTGGACGCAGATGAAAAACTTCTGCTGTTGAAGCTGTTAAATCGGAATGTTCCTGCACAAACCCCGACCTCAACTGGCGCGTGAGGTCATAGCTCGGGTATAATCCTCGGCTTGTTTTTTGCCCGCCAAGACCTTCAGTGGATAGGGTGTTATGTCCGGAAAAGCGCAACAGCAGTCTCGTATCAAAGAGTTGATTACCCTGGGTCGTGAGCAGAAGTATCTGACTTACGCAGAGGTCAACGACCACCTGCCTGAGGATATTTCAGATCCCGAGCAGGTGGAAGACATCATCCGCATGATTAATGACATGGGGATCCCGGTACACGAGAGTGCCCCGGATGCGGACGCCCTGATGCTGGCCGACGCCGATACCGACGAGGCAGCCGCAGAAGAAGCGGCCGCAGCGTTGGCAGCGGTTGAAACCGACATCGGTCGCACCACTGACCCCGTGCGCATGTATATGCGTGAAATGGGTACGGTCGAACTTCTGACCCGTGAAGGCGAAATTGAAATCGCCAAGCGTATCGAAGAAGGCATTCGTGAAGTGATGAGCGCTATCGCGCACTTCCCTGGCACGGTTGACCATATTCTTTCCGAGTACACACGTGTCACGACGGAAGGCGGTCGCCTCTCTGACGTCCTGAGCGGTTATATCGACCCGGATGACGGCATTGCGCCGCCAGCCGAAGTCCCGCCGCCTGTCGACCCTAAAACAGCCAAGGCTGCCGAAGGCGATGACGACGAGGAAGAGAAGGAAGAGTCCACTGACGACGAAGAAGAAGTCGAAAGCGGTCCGGACCCGATCATTGCCCAGCAGCGCTTCGGTGCGGTTTCCGATCAGATGGAAATCACCCGCAAAGCCTTGAAGAAGCATGGCCGCGACAGCAAGCAGGCAATTGCCGAGCTGGTTGCACTGGCCGAGCTGTTCATGCCGATCAAACTGGTTCCTAAACAGTTTGAAGGTCTGGTTGAGCGTGTTCGCGGTGCACTTGAGCGTCTTCGCGCTCAGGAACGCGCCATTATGCAGCTGTGTGTTCGTGATGCCCGCATGCCTCGCGCCGACTTCCTGCGCCAGTTCCCTGGCAATGAAGTGGACGAAAGCTGGTCCGAAGCACTGGCCAAAGGCAAAGGCAAATACGCTGAAGCCATTGGTCGTCTGCAGCCGGACATCCAGCGTTGCCAGCAAAAGCTGATAGCGCTGCAGACCGAAACCGGTCTGACCGTTGCTGAAATCAAGGACATCAACCGTCGCATGTCGATCGGTGAGGCCAAGGCCCGCCGCGCGAAGAAAGAGATGGTTGAAGCCAACCTGCGTCTGGTGATCTCGATCGCCAAGAAGTACACCAACCGTGGCCTGCAATTCCTCGATCTGATTCAGGAAGGCAACATCGGCTTGATGAAAGCAGTCGACAAGTTCGAATACCGTCGGGGTTACAAGTTCTCGACATACGCCACATGGTGGATCCGTCAGGCGATCACTCGCTCGATTGCCGACCAGGCACGCACCATCCGTATTCCGGTGCACATGATCGAGACGATCAACAAGCTCAACCGTATTTCCCGGCAGATGTTGCAGGAAATGGGTCGCGAACCGACCCCGGAAGAGCTGGGCGAACGCATGGAAATGCCTGAGGACAAGATCCGCAAGGTATTGAAGATCGCCAAAGAGCCGATCTCCATGGAAACCCCGATCGGCGATGACGAAGATTCGCACCTCGGCGACTTCATCGAAGACTCGACCATGCAGTCGCCAATCGATGTCGCCACCGTTGAAAGCTTGAAAGAAGCGACTCGCGAAGTGCTGTCGGGCCTTACCGCCCGCGAAGCCAAGGTCCTGCGTATGCGTTTCGGTATCGATATGAATACCGACCACACGCTGGAAGAAGTCGGCAAACAGTTTGACGTAACCCGTGAGCGGATTCGTCAGATCGAAGCCAAGGCCCTGCGCAAATTGCGTCACCCGACCCGAAGCGAGCATCTGCGCTCGTTCCTGGACGAATAAGCAAGCCTGCTCCACCCAGAACCCCCGGCCCTGCCGGGGGTTCTGCGTTATGGGCGATTAGTTTTTAACCTGAGGACCACGCTTTTCTCAGTACAGCTACACTCGTCCCATTGCCCCCGCAGTTGTGAGGCTGACATGACACTGTCAGCATTACCCTTCCTTGTTGTCTGGGCTCGCCGGTGGCCGCGCGCGGTAGATATCTGCGCAGAGGGGCCAACCGAAAGGGTTTGCTTCAGGAACCCGGAAAACGGCCGATGATTTTATACGCAGCGCATGCGGTCTCACCCGCTCCAGTGGATGGTTAGCTGGCGGACACAAGTCGGCCCGAAGTTTGATCAGGGCTGAAACAACCTGAAGATCACAAGAGAGAATGGACAAGGATGTGGGAAAAATTTCTTTTGTACGGGCTGCCAGGGCTGTTACTGCTATCCACCGTTCTCGTGGTGGTGATACGCGTTAATCGACAGTTGAGCTCGGAGATAACCCGCCGGGTGGAGCTCGAACAGGAACTGCGCGGCAGCGAGTATCACTATAGAGGCCTCATCGAAGGCCTGTCGGCAATAGCCTGGGAAGCCAATGCGGCAGACTTTTGCTACAACTACGTGTCGCCCCAGGCTGAACATTTGCTGGGTTACCCGCTGCGCCAATGGAAAGAACCGGGCTTCTGGCGCAGCATTGTCCACCCACAGGACTTGCCCGCCACCGAGGCTTTCTGCGAGCGAGAAACAGCAGAAGGCAAAGACCACAGCATTGATTATCGGGTGATCAGCGCTGACGGCCGCACGCTGTGGGTGCGCGATATCGTTAGCCTGATACGCCAGGGACGTCACCCGCTGATGCGCGGCTTGATGATTGATATCACCGAGACCAGGCAAACCGAGGAGGCGCTGCGCCTGTCTGAAGGCAAGTTCGCCTCAGTGTTTGCCCAATGCCCGGATATTCTGATCATCGCCAGCCTTGCCGAGGGCAGGTTACTGGAAGCCAACAAAGCGTTCGCCGAACAGATTGGCCTGGCGAACGAGGACGTCATCGGCAGAACCCCGTCCGAACTCAACATCTGGGGCGTGCCCGGCATCGGTCCGGGAATTCTGCTGCGTTTGCAGGCGGGCAGCATCCGCAACCTGGAACTGCCCTTCCGACGCAAGGACGGCCGCACGTTCGCCGGGCTGCTCTCGGCCGAACATTTCGACCTGGACTCCACCAAAGCGGTGCTGGTAGTGGTGCGCGACATCAGCCAGCTCAAGCAAGCTCAGCAACAGTTGCAGCTATCCGAAGAGAAATTCGCCAAGTCATTCCACTCCTCACCCGATGGCATGCTGATCACCCGCCAGAGCGACGGCTTGATGGTTGAAGTCAACGATGGCTTCAACCGCCTGACCGGCTATGGCAACGAGCTGTCGGATGACCAGTCGACACTCTCCCTGGGCATCTGGGCCAACCCGCATGAGCGAACACAACTGCTGGCCCAGCTGGAGCAGGATGGCTACGTGCGCGACTTCCGCAGCCACATCCGTCACAAGAACGGCCAGATCCGACTGTGCGAAGTCTCCTCGCGACCGCTGCTCATCGGTGGCGAACCCTGCATGCTGACGATTGCCCGGGACATCACCGAGCGGCATCAGATGCAGGAAAAACTCCAGCTGGCCGCCACGGTTTTCGAAAGCACTGCAGAAGGCGTGCTGATCACCGACACCCGCCAGCGCATCACTGCGGTCAACCGGGCATTCAGCGCCATTACTGGCTATAGCGAACAGGAAGCCATGGCCGAAACCCCACGGCTGCTGGCTTCCGGCCTGCACGACAGCGCGTTCTACGCAGCCATGTGGTATCAACTGACAGCCGAAGGCCATTGGCAGGGAGAGATCAGTAACCGCCGCAAAAACGGTGAGGTCTACCCGTGCTGGCTGACCATCAGCGCCGTGCGCAACAGAGACCAGTTCATCACCCACTTCGTCGCAGTGTTCGCCGATATTTCCAGCCTCAAGCACGCGCAAGCACGGCTCGACTATCAGGCGCATCACGACCCACTGACCGGGCTGCCCAACCGCACCCTGTTTGAAAGTCGCCTACAGGCTGCGCTGATTCACAGCCAGGAGTCCAACAGCCTCGGCGCCGTGCTGTTTCTTGACCTTGATCGCTTCAAACACATCAATGACAGCCTTGGTCATCCGGTGGGCGACCTGCTGCTCAAAGGCATTGCCCAACGCCTCAAGGAGAACCTGCGCGATATCGACACCGTTGCGCGACTGGGTGGCGATGAGTTCATCATTCTGCTGCCTGGCCTGCTCCAGCCTGAAGATGCTCAAGCCATCGCCAACAAGCTGCTGGGCTCCTTTGCGGCGCCATTCCAGGCGGGTGAACATGAGTTCTTCATCAGTTCCAGTATCGGCAGCTGCCTGTTCCCCACTGACGGCACCGACGTCGCTACCGTGGTCAAAAATGCTGACGCCGCGATGTACCGCTCCAAAGCCAAGGGCCGTAATCGCGTTGAAAGCTACACCGAGGACCTCACCTCACAGGCCACTGCTCGAATCGCCCTGGAACACGAACTGCGCCGGGCGATGGAGCGCAATGAATTCAGCCTCTATTACCAGCCCAAGATCAGCCTGCGCGACCAGCAACTGGTGGGCGCCGAAGCCCTGCTGCGCTGGACTCACCCGACCTTGGGCGAAGTACCGCCCGAGCTTTTCATCCCCCTGGCCGAAGAGAACGGCATGATCCTGGAGATCGGCGATTGGGTGCTGGAACACGCCTGCCAACAGATAAACCAGTGGAACAGGATCTACCAGCCGTTCGGTGCGCTGTCAGTCAACCTTGCAGGTGCGCAACTGCGCCAGCCCAAGCTGCTCGCCCGAATCGAGCAGCTCCTGGCCGACTACCACCTGGAGCCAGATTGCCTGCAACTGGAAATCACCGAAAACTTCATCATGAGCCAGGCCGAAGAAGCCCTCGCCGTGCTCTACCGGCTCAAGCGACTGGGCGTGCAGCTGGCCATTGACGACTTCGGCACCGGCTACTCATCACTGAGCTACCTGAAACGCCTGCCGCTGGATATCCTCAAGATCGACCAGTCCTTCGTGCGCGGCCTGCCTGACGACACCCACGACGCCGCCATCGTGCGAGCTATCATCGCACTGGGCCGCAGCATGCAACTGACCGTCATCGCCGAAGGCGTCGAAACCCCTGAACAACAACGCTTCCTGGCGGAAGAAGGCTGCGAACAAATCCAGGGCTACATCGTCAGCCTGCCGCAATGCCCGGAGGAATTCAGCGCGAAATTTCTTCGTACAACGCTTTCAGACTTTTCGGATAGCACCGCAGCCAAACCGCCGTTATAATCCGCGGCCTACTGAGGGCCTATAGCTCAGTTGGTTAGAGCAGGGGACTCATAATCCCTTGGTCCACGGTTCGAGTCCGTGTGGGCCCACCAATATTGAAAAAACCGCGCATTGCGCGGTTTTTTTTGGTTTGGTTTTTGAGCAACTCGTGCTTAGGAAAGGCTCATCGGTCCCAAAAATGGACCGATCAGTCCTTTTCTGGGACCGATAGGAGCGAAAGGCCCGAAAGACAGATGCCTAGCCTGAAGCGCCATTGTGTAGGAGCTGCCGAAGGCTGCGAATGGAGCTGTGTCAGAAATCACGCTTTCGCAGCCTCTGGCAGCTCCTACAGGAGATTACCCAGTACGGCCATGCCTACAGCGCCGCGGGGCGGACCGCCGCTATGGCTATACCAATCAATCCACCACCACATGCGGCAAAAACCGGCTGCTGTCCTTGGTAATCAGGCTGTCGTCCTCCCGAATGCCGATACCCGAAGCCAGATCACCCACGACCCATGAACCGATCAAGGTGTAGCTGTCGCCAAAGCGTGGCAAAGGGGCGAACTGTTGCAGGATATAGGGCGCGTCGTTGTAGGGGCCGTCTTCAAAGATGACTTGATCACCCGGCGTGCGGATTTCGATGTTGGCACCTTCGCGGGAGAAGTAGGGTTTGCGCACCCAGCCTTTCGGGACCGGCGCTCGCGGGTCTTTGTCGACGAAGGACGGCAGCAGATTGGGATGCCCTTCGTTGAATTTCCACAGCAGCGGCAGGATGCCTTTGTTGGAGATGATGGACTTCCAGGCAGGCTCGATGAATTGCGTATCGCATTGCGGGACTGCCCGGCCGTAAGGCTCATGGAATACGTGCTCCCAGGCATGCAGCTTGAAGATCCGCTCGATCCAGCGTCCCTCAAGGTCGACGAACCGGCCCTGGGCGTTCAAACCGATGTCTTCGATATCGATATGCCGGGTTTCAATGCCCGCATGCCCGGCCATCTTGCGCAGGAATTCGGTGGTACCCCGATCTTCCGCCGAGCCTGACATCGCGGAAAAGTAGAAAGGCCCGCCGTCCTTGATTGCCGCAAAGGCTCGAACGAGGTCTTCTGCCAGCGAGTTGAACTGCGACGCATGAGCGGGCAGTACACCACGCGCTATCTGTTCTTCCAGCCAGATGAGCTGGAAAGCGCCGGCCTCGTAGGCGGAGGTCGGCGTATCCATGTTGCCTTCGAGCAGCTTTGCAGGGTTGACGCCGTCGTAGCTGAAGTCGAAGCGGCCGTACAAGTGCGGATGCCCCTCCTTCCATGAAGTCCGCACCAGATCGAAGAAAGCTGGCGGGATCGCCAGCTCGGTCAGCAATTGCTCGCTTGCTACTACCCTCTCGACTGCATCCATACACATGGCATGCAGCTCCTGCGTCGGAGCTTCGATATCGCGGGTGATCTGATCTTCAGTGAACTGATAGTAGGCGCGCTCATCCCAGTAGCGCTCACCGTCGATGGTGTGAAAATCAAACCCTTCACGCTCGGCGGTGGTGCGCCAGTCAGGACGCTCTTCGATGCTGATTTTTTTCATGACTCGCCCCTGTCAGCCCCCGGAGCTTGAGCCGGTGCTCTTGCCGCCCCAGCCACTGCGGGCGGTGGCCTGACTGCCGAAGCCGCCACGCGAAACCGACGACGAAACGGATGAGTTACGGCCCAGCGTGCTCTTGCTGTAGGTGCCGGTCGAGCTGGTGCGGGCCTGGGTGGAATTGCCGAAGGTCTTGCCGCGCTCGATCTGTCGCGAGAGCGTAGAGCTCTGATAACCGCCTCGTGAATCACGCTCCTGGTAAATCGGCTGCGCGTAATAGCGCCCGCCTCCGCCCATCCCGTTGACCATATTGCTGACCAGCATGCCCATCAGGAAACCATTGACGGCCGAACCGCCAATGCCGCTGCCACCGCCGGACTGCGCGGCCTGTGCCTTGGCTGCTTCGTACTGATCCTTGGGAAGCTCTCCCGACAACTCCAGTTCAAAACCGCCCAGTTTGGGGGTG
This sequence comes from Pseudomonas viridiflava, assembly GCF_900601905.1. Lineage (GTDB taxonomy): Bacteria > Pseudomonadota > Gammaproteobacteria > Pseudomonadales > Pseudomonadaceae > Aquipseudomonas. Next base: position 201,011 of record NZ_UWFA01000500.1, on the reverse strand, counting down.
AATTTACCGTCGGAGTTCTGCTGGCAGTAATTGGGAACGAAATCTGCCTCGCAGGACGCTGAGTCATCATAGGTTGGCGCGATACGCCGGTGCTCGGCCAGAGCGTTCATGTAGGCGTCCGAACAGACATCTACGGGGATCTTGCTGTCCACACATGCCTGCACCGTCGGATAGGTCTGCTGTGCGGAAACCTCAACGGTGTCGGGTTTGCTGCACGCGCTGATCGCCAGAGGCAGCGTACTGGCCAGGACCAGTTTCAGGGAACTACGTCTCATCGAATACTCCTTTCGATTGGCGGCTGATCAGGTCGACGGCGTCATGCAGGCCGAGTTGAGGAAACCGACGCTGATCGAGACGCTGGCAGCGTAGATCGCCGCGGCCAGTTCGCCCCGGGTGATGCGCGCAGAAAGATCCTTCAACACCAGGCTGGTTACGGTAAAGGCCAGCAATTGAACTACCGCTGCGATGACTGCCCAGATCACCACGTCCAGCACGCTCACGCTGTAGGTAATGACGTTGCTGGCGGGCAAGGCGAAACCGATCAGGGCACCACCCAGCGCCACGGCCGCCGCGACATTGCCTTCACGAATCTGAACGAATTCCTTGTGCGGGGTCAGGCGCGTATAGGCCATCTGAAACAACCCGAACAGCACACCCGCCACGATGATGTAAACCAGGAAGCTCAAAACTGACTGGAAGCTGAGGGACATACGAAGCGCATCAAGCATTTTTTACTTCCTTTTAGATGACAGTGAAATCAGTGGACTGCAGCGTGACACCGACGCTGGTGGTGAGGGAGACGACACCCTCTTCATCTTCCTCGACGGACAGCAACAAGAACTCGCGGCGGTCAATCAGGCCGGTATCTCGGGCATACAACATGCTCAAGTGCTCAATGCGGTAGCGGCCTTCGGGGTTGGCAACGTCTTCGGTCATCGGGGTCAATTCGGTCTGCCCTTCCTCAGTGCCCCACTGCCGCTCGTACTCCCAGCCATCGTGTTCGTACAGCGGCAGGCCGATCTTCGAGTCCGCCCCCACCAGCCGTTTCAGCTCGGCTTCGCTATTAATGGTCACGACGTTGCTGTAGCCAAACAGAATGATGTTCTGCACGTCTTCGGCGGCAGGACCATTCATCATGACCTGCATCCAGTAGTCTTCGTCTTCGAAGTAGAAACGCACCAGCCGTATCGACTGCCCCAGGTCCACGTGACCGACCGACCAGACCACTTCTTCATTGGGCACCACCAGTTCGGAGTGACCATCGAGCAATAACTTGAGCGAGTCATCCAGATCGAGCATTCGCCCACTGGCCAGACCGAAGGGGCTGAGCAGCGCCGGCCCATCAAGGGGTGCGGAACCGGAAGGCGGTTTTGGCGGGGCCAGCCCTAAAGCTCGTTTGATCCAACTCATAATGCGTTTCCTTCCAGTCGCGCCGAAGCAATATAAAAAATCTCGCCACCCTGAACAGCTGTGTCGTTGGCTGGGTTTATTTCGAATTCGCGGGCACCTTGAGCACGATAACCGATGAGGGTGGCGCTGAATTCCTGACGCAGACGTATGTACAGATCACCACAGTTGGTGATCAGCCTTTGATCAAGGGCATGGCGATATTGCGTCGCGCCCTTGCCCACGCACAACAGCTCATTGATGACGATGCTGGAGCCCGGATCCTGCGAGGACCTCACCAGCATTTCGATGGCCATGTTGGAGGTGCACTCCAGCTCCGGGGCGTAACTCTTGGCCAGCGAAGCGCGCTCGGAGCTGTTGAAGTGCGCCACCACATGGCCTCGCGTTCCAATCTGCTTGAGGGTCAAGACGATTGCCAGTGTCAGGCTATCCGACTGGGTGTGCACCAGGATTCGCTGTGCACCTTTGACCCCGGCCCGCTGCAGCAGCGACGGCGAGTCCAGCGAGTCGCCCTTCACGAACGAGCATTTACCCGGCAAGGGATTTTCAGTCGCCAACGAATCACAGACCACCAGGCCATCACCGCTGGAAGCCTCATCCTGATAGAGCAGATCGACGATTCGCTCGCTGGTCTCTCCATCCCAGCCGATCAGGACCGTGTGCCCGGTCAGATTCGCGTAGTCACCCAGCCCTTTCATTTTTCTTCTCCAGAGTTCCCCGACTGACGTCGACGCCTTGCCGATCACTGTGGTCAGCAGTGCGATACCGCCAAGCATGATCCACACGGCAGTAACCAGCTTGCCGCCTGTGGTTTTTGGCGACAGATCGCCGTACCCGACGGTTGTGGCGGTGGTGAGGTAGAAATACACAAATTCCCGAGAATCGAGCAGATGCGTTTCGCCTGCCAGCGCCAACAGCAGGTAGGACAGTACAAAGTGAGCGGCCAGCAGCATGCCAATACCGGCCCAGCCGAATTTTTCGAAAAAAGCGGTAGTCTGAAGCCTGATCAGCAGCAGCAACGACATTTACTACATTCCTTTGTGATCATCCGGATTACATCGGTAAACGTTGTCGCATTGGCAGGTGCCCGCTCATACGGTGCCGCTTTCGGCCAGCCGCCTGGAGTGCATCAGCCAGGCGACGACAATACCGGCAACGGCTCCGCCGAGGTGTGACTCAATCGAGACTCCCGGCACAGGCACGAAACCCCATATCAACCCGCTATAACCCAGCAAGGTCACTCCTGCTACAGCCAGGCTGATGAAACTGCGCTGATACCACGCCCGGGCCAATAGATAGGCCCAAAGGCCAAAGATCAGGCCACTGGCTCCCACATGAATGGTCGGCCGCCCTATCACCCAGACCAGCAGGCCACCGATCAGCGAAACCAGCACCGCCACACGCACATAACGCTGCACGCCTTCGGTGGCCACCAACCAGCTCAACACGATAAAAGGCAGCAGATTGCTCAGTAGATGACGCACCGAGCCGTGCAGGAACGGCGAAAAGATGATGCCTTGCAGGCCGGACAGCGTTCGCGGAATCAATCCATGATGTATCAGGCTATCGGCGGTCAGAGAGTTAACCACCTGCACCGCAATCATTAAAGCGGCAAGGCCCAGAATAATGCGTAGTCCGTTTCCGGCATTCATGTAGGCCCTCCACTCTTAACCAAAAACCAGAAAAAAAGGGCAAGCGGATCTCCGCTCGCCCTTTTTCGATGCGACGTTACTGACCTGCGCTGCCGCCCTGGCTTTGCGCTTTCAAGCGCGCCAGCACGTCAGCGGCACCACCGGTTTTCGCGCCGATGCCAGCATCCTGCAGACGACGCTCGAGATCACCGCCGTTGGCCGCGTCCGCCAGTTCTTCAGCAGCCTCAAGCTTGGCGTCCTGTTCGTCCTGACGCGCCTTGATCCGCGCCAGCGAACCCACCGCCGTTTCCAGACGGCCATTGGCACCGCCCGTTGCAGCAGCGGCGTTGATCTGCGCCTTCTGCACGCTATCGCGTGCCTTGGCCATATCGGCTTGCTGACGCAGGCCTTTGATCTGGCTTTCGGCCTTGGTGACCTGGGCAGTCAGTTTGGTGACCTGCATGCCGAACTGATCGGCTGCGGCTTTTTCCTGATCCCGCAGAGCGGTGAGTTCGGACACCTTCTCGGCGCACTCCAGAGCCAGGCCTTCTTCGCCTTTATTCATGGCGGCGATGGCTTTCTGTTCCCAGTTGGCAATGTTTTTGTCGTGCTCATCCACACGCTGTACGGACAGCTTGTGCTTGGCTTTGATCTGAATCAGTTGATTACGGGCAGCGAGCATCGAGGCATCGGCATCGCGAATCTCTTGATCGAGGATACGCAACGCTTGTGCGTCGACAATTGCCTCGCCCACTTCCGAAGCTCCACCACGGAGCGCGGTAACCATTTTTTTCCAAAGGCTCATTTATGTGTCTCCGATTACTGTGGATCGATGGTCAGGAAATCTTCGTAGGCATCAGCTGCCCGAATCACGTTATCCGCCAGGGTAAGTACCTCATGGACGATGACGGTCAGCGAGGACGCAGCACTTAATGCGCCGAACATGTTGTAGACGGTTTCGCCGTTAGGCATGGTTTCGATGCCGATCGAGGACAGCGGGAAAATGTCCCGGCTGCGCAGCACGGTGTCGTTGAAGGCTGCAGCGTCTTTGACCTGCGAGGCGTAAACCAGCACCGAATCCACCAGGATCTGGTCGCCGGCGATCGCGATGATGATCGGCAGGCCGCCGAAGTTGTGCATGGCCAGGCTCAGGCTGGGCTCGGCGCCCTGGACCAGGGTCAGCTCGATTTCGTTATTCTTCACGACGTCCAGTTCAATCAGCGCCGAATGAAGTGTATCGATGGTCCACTTGGTATTTTCTGTCATGAATCCCTCCAGTTTGATCCGGTTACCCAAATAGGGCTGGCGTAAGACCTTTTCGACATTTCTGAGTACTTCAGCATTTTCAGGGAGCACGTAGAGCTCTCTTTTGACGTACCCGGCGGCGGTCAACCGTGCGCGCATTTCACGCATGTAGTCGGTGGAAGTTTTCCGAGCCATTTGACTGCCCTCCCAGACATCACATGTGATAAGTCCGCACGCTACGCCTAAAGCTACTCCTACGCAATACCTCACATGTGATGAAATGATTCGGCATGACGTGCCGCTCCTTGCGGCCATTGACACGGCCGGCCTGGAGCACAAATACCAGGCGACTGTGGCTTACGGCGCTCTTCCCGCGTCTCTTACGGGATCAAATCCCAACCTGCGCGGTCTTTTACGCATGATGACTTCCCGCTCTCTCCGTTTGCCGTTCTGGTTGCGCCGCGTTTTACGGCCGTTGCTGGATCCTTATCGACGTTTCCGCCATGCGCGGTTGATCCATGCCGCGCGGATTGCCGTGGGTCTGCTGGTGACGATCCTGTTGACCACCGGCCTCAACCTGCCGCACGGGGAATGGGCGTCGGTCACGATGTTGATCGTGATTGGCGGTTTGCAGCATCACGGCAATATCCGCAAGAAATCCGTCGAGCGCGCCTATGGCACGCTGATCGGCGCCGGGCTCGGGCTGTTGGTGGTGGTGCAACAGGGCTATCTGGAGCTGCCGCTGCTGACCTACGCAATGATGTCGGTGATGTGCGGGTTCTTTGCCTATCACGCGATTGGCAAGGGTGGCTATACCGCGCTGCTGTCTGCGATCACTCTGTTTATTGTCGCGGGTCATGGCTATAACCCGATCAGTGATGGCTTGTGGCGCACCGTGGATATCCTGATCGGCATCGCGTTGGCGCTGGCGTTCTCGTTTGCCCTGCCGTTGTACGCGGTCTTTTCCTGGCGCTATAACCTGGCCAGTGGCTTGCGTGACTGCGCCAAGGTCTACGGGCGAATCATCCACGGCCAGGTGACATCCGCCGATGATCATCGCAAGTTGATGTCGCGCCTGAACAACACTATGTTGCAACTGCGCTCGTTGATGCCGTCGGTTTCCAAGGAAGTGCGAATTTCCATGGTCGAACTGGACGCCATACAAGGGCATTTCCGGATGTGCCTGAGCACTCTGGAAATCCTCGCCAATATTCGTCCCGCCGATATCGACACAGTGGCCGGTGTGGAATGGAAAGAACGCCTGGACGCCGAGTACCGCCAGACCCGCAGGCAACTGATCGGCATGGCCCGGGCCCTGCAGACCGGCGCGACCGAGCGGCTGCAACGCACGTCCGATACGCCGCTGCAGACTCCCGCCGTGGCGCTGCCCACCGAACTTACCGCCTACCATCTGTTGATGTCACAGTTGGCGATCAATATTGAAGGTTTGCAGCAGCGACTGGCCAAGACTTCCCGCCGCTGGAAGTTCTGACAAGGCCCCGTGGAGCGGCTTTAGCCGCGAAGATGTCGGGCTATATGCTGGTTCTAAATTGACGGCACTACCGCTCGCGGCTAAAGCAGCTCCTACGGATGAGAAAATCTCGCCATCTGGGTGCCCCTGTACGGCAGATGACAGATTATTAAATCTGCGTTAGCTTGCCGAATACACGGTGCCAGCCCGCCTACTTTAATTGACTTCAAGTTCAAGTCTTCGCCCGGGACACGGGGCAACTAATAGCCCCGGTCTGTATTATTTTTGTCACAAACTTGATGTGAATCTGCCGCAACGATAACCCTTTGAAGCAGAACGAAAATGATCGAACCTGAACGGATCGTCACCCTTTCGCGGGAAGTGGAAGCACTCGCCACGCGTGGCGTCAGCGATATACAAATGATTACGCGCCAAACTCGATTACTGGCAATCAATGCCCTGATCGAAGCGGCGCACGCAGGTAAAGCCGGTCTGGGTTTTTCAGTTGTGGCCGAGGAAGTCAAAAACATCTCGGAGCGGATTTCAAAAATCGCCAGTGGCCTGACTCAGGACCTGCAAGCGTCGGTCAACGAGCTGACTGAACTGGGCAAAAGCATGTGTTTCGACGTGCGCGGCCAGCGCCTGGCGGATCTGTCGCTGAACCTGATCGAAATCATCGACCGCAATCTGTATGAGCGCACCTGTGACGTGCGCTGGTGGGCAACCGATGCCTCGCTGGTTGATGCACTGACAGACCCGACCCAGAAAACCTGTACCCATGCCAGCGAACGCCTGGGGATCATTCTCGACAGTTACACCGTTTACCTGGACATCTGGGTCGCCGATAACACCGGCCGTGTCATTGCTTCGGGCAGGCCTGACACATTCGGCAAGGTCATCGGCGCCAATGTGGCGGATGCACCCTGGTTCAAACAGGCGCTGCGTCACTCCTCGGGCGATCAGTATTTTGCCGGCGAAGTCGCCATAGAGCCGTTGCTCAACGCCTCACCCAGCTGCGCGTTCAGCGCCGCCGTGCGCGCCAACGCAGGCAAGCAATCGCCGGTCATCGGGGTGATTGGTATTTTCTTTGACTGGCAAAGCCAGGCGAATTCGGTCATCAACGGGGTGCGCCTGAGTGACGATGAGCGCGCGCGCACGCGGGTGATGATGGTCGACTCCAATCACAAGATCATCGCCAGCTCCGATGCACAAAGCCACCTGGGCCAAAGCGTCGATTTGCAGACCAAAGCCGGACAGGCCAGTGGTTACCAAATCTTGCCCAATAGCCTGATCCAGGGTTACTCCATGACGCCGGGTTTCGAGACCTACCCGGGCATGGGCTGGCTGGGTGTGATCGAGCAACAGTTGCCGACAGTCGAGGGGTAACAGACACATAACCCGCAGGAGCGGCTTTAACCGCGAAGATGCCGATTCATGCGCTGGATCTTCATCGACGGCATGACCGCTCGTGGCTGAAGCCGCTCCTGCGAGGCCTGATCAATACCCCGCCGCCGCCCCGTTGCTGCGCGGATCGAACGCCCCTTCAAATGAACCATTTGGCAAGCGCACCGCTGCCGCTGCATGGCCCATGGTCTCAGTAAACGGCCCGAGCACTTCCACCTCATGGCCGCGTTTTTTCAGCTCGGCGATGACCTCGGGCGCGACCCGAGACTCAAGTTTCAACGTATCGCTGCTGTCACCCCAGGTTCTGCCCAACAACCAGCGCGGCGCGGTCACCGCTTGCTGCAACGACTGGCCAAACACCGCATAACGGCTGAACACGGCCGCCTGAGTCTGCGGCTGGCCGTCGCCGCCCATGGTCCCGTAGACCAGCAGGCGCCCGTCATCCAGACGCGCTGCCGCCGGGTTCAAGGTGTGGAAGGGTTTCTTGCCTGGTCGCAAGGCTAGCAGATGGTTCGGATCAAGACTGAAAGAGGCGCCACGGTTCTGCCAGTTGAGGCCGCTGCCGGGCAACACCACCCCGCTGCCGAACTCGTGATAGATGCTCTGGATAAACGACACCGCCAGGCCGCTGCTGTCGATGACGCCCATCCAGATGGTATCGCCCGGCCCTTTGCCTTCACCCCAGAACGCCGCGTGCTGCGGATCGATGCGCTGGGCCAGACGATGCAGGTAGTCCGGCTCAAGACAGGCCTGTGGATCGATGGTCATGTGTTCCGGGTCGGTGATGTGTTCATCCCGCACCGCGAATGCCAGCTTGGTGGCCTCTACCAGCGTATGAATATGATCGGCGCTGTCTGGCGCGCATTGGCTCAGCCCGGCATGGTCGGCCACGCCGAGGATAAGCTGGGAGACCAATCCCTGGCTCGGCGGCGGCAGGTTGAACACCGTCCCGGTGCTGTGACTCAGCGTTAACGCGCGTACCCGTTTGGCCCGGTAGTTGGCCAGATCGCTGCGCGTCACGGGCGAGCCCAGGGTGTGCAGATCATCACTGATGGAGTCTGCCAGGGAGCCGCGATAGAAGGTGTCCAGGCCTTGCTCGGCCAAAGTCCGCAAGGTGGCGGCGAGCCGGGTCTGCTTGAACAGACTGCCCGCGGCTGGCGCTTCGCCGTTGTGTAGAAAGGTCTCGGCAAAGCCGGGAATAGCCTGCAACTCGGCCTTTTTACTGGCCGTCGCAAGATGCTGGGAAGGCGTAACCGGGATGCCTGATTGTGCGTAATAAATCGCGTCGGCGAGCAAACGAGGCAAAGGCAATCGGCCACCCAGCTCGGCAGAAACCTTCAAGGCTTCCTGCCAACCGCCGACTGTCCCGGCCACCGTCAATGCCGCACCCGCACCGCGAACCGGGATGCGCGCCGTACCGGTGTAACGCTCAAGCGTCGCCAGACTACCCGCCGGACCGCTGGCATCAATAGCGATCGGCTCACCCGTGGGCGGAACGATCAGCCAGAAGCCGTCGCCGCCCAGGCTATTCATGTGCGGGTAGACTACCGCAATCGAAGCGGCCGCAGCGACCATCGCCTCGATGGCATTGCCACCCTCGCGCAGAACCGCCAGGGCCGACTGAGCAGCCAGGCTATGGGGGGCAACGGCGATTCCGCGAGCGGCCAGAGTTGTATTAAGCATGCAGAGTCCTTGATTTACAGGCTGTGGGCGTTCTTGGCCAGCCAGTTGCGGCGCATACGCTTGAGCACGAAGAAAGCCAGCGCGGCGGTAATGATGTCGAAGCTGATGGCCACGGCGAATACCGGAACCCAGCTGTCGGTGTACTGATGCAACAGCGCTGCCATCGGCCCCCCGAAGATTGAGCCGATGCCTTGGGCCATGTAAAGAAAGCCGTAATTGGTCGTGGCGTTCCTGGCACCGAAGGTGTCAGTCAGGGTCGACGGGAACAGTGAGAAAATTTCCCCCCAGCCGAGGAAAACGACACCGGAAAGCAGCACAAACAACACCGGGTTATCAATCGTCAAAAACCACAGGGTCATGGCCACGCCTTCGAAGAAAAAGGCAAACGCCATGGTGTTTTCCCGGCCCCAGTGGTCAGAGATCCAGCCGAACAGCGGTCGGGTCAGGCCATTGCAAATGCGGTCGATGGTCAATGCCAGCGGCAATGCCGCCATACCCATGACCATGACGTTGGTCATGCCGAAGTCTTTGGCGAAGCTGGCCATCTGGGAAGTCACCATCAGCCCGGACGTGGACATCATGGTGAACATGGCAAACATCAGCCAGAAAATCGGCGTCTTGAGCATTTGTCGAGGCGCCATATCAGGCACGACTTTGCCCACGATCGGCACCGGTTGCTCGGCCAATTGGGCCGGTGGCTGGCGTAGGAACTGCGAGGCCAGCAAACCGACCACTCCCAGGATCACGCCAAAAGTCATGAGCGTGGCTTCCATGCCGACGTCTTTGAGGCTGTTGCTGATCGGGAAAGTGGTCAGCATCGCGCCCATGCCATAACCCGCCGCTACCGCACCCGCTGCCAGACCGCGGCGATCCGGAAACCAGCGCACCATCAACCCGACAATTCCGACATACACGATGCCGGTCCCGAGTCCGCCCAGCAGGCCATAGCTCAAATACAAAGAAGTGAGCGAGTTCGCCTGGCTGGCCAATACCCAACTCAAGCCCGACAAGGTGCAGCCGGTCGCAATCAGTTTTCGCAGGCCGAACCGATCTATCAGCCAGCCCTGCGCGGGCGAGAAAAAAGTCTGCAAGATGATTAACAGAGAGAACGTTATTTGCACCTGAGCCAATGACACACCCAACTTCTGGGTCAGCGGCCCGGTAAATAACGTCCAGACATATTGCGGGCTGGAAATCGCCATCATGCAAACCAGGCCAATCACCAGCTGATACCAGCGCGAGCTGAAAGCTCCGGCTAATGGCTGCTCTAGCGTAAGCGTCTTGCTGCTCATAACGAATCTCACTGTGCAGGTGGTCGATATACCTGTTCAGCAAGGGCCATGCCAATCGCTAGCAATCGGTGAGTCATCCAAACTCCAATAACCAGCGCGATATAAAACATTCGCCCGCACTTTTAACTTCCGAGAGCGTGTTCGAAATAACGGCATTAGAACTTCGATAAAGCTTACAACTTAGTGATCAACGGTATGTACTGTACGCCCGGATGTTTTATCGCTCTAACGCTGGCAAGACAGATGACGTCGCTCAACGGACAAAATGCGGATTTGTTGATGCGCACCTTGAAAGCAATGCGCACCACAATGAATCCACTTGCTTCGTTTCAGGACGCGCCAAGCCATTTCCTGCGCCCACAGGTAAGATGCCCGCAGCCCTGAAGGAGATGCTCTTGTCCGCACCACGCCCGCCCGTCCTCGATGAAATAGACCGCCAACTGATCGCCGCCTTGCAGCTCAACGCACGGGAAAGCGTGGCCATGCTTGCCCGCCAGCTCGGCATCGCCCGTACCACGGTCACCTCCAGGCTGGCGCGGCTGGAAAGCAGCAAAGTGATTACCGGCTACGGCGTGCGCCTGAGCCAGCGGGTAGTGGACGGCGGTTTGCAGGCTTACGTGGGCATTACCGTGCAGCCGCGCTCAGGCAAGGAAGTCCTGCGCCGCCTCAGAAACCTGGCGCAAGTCCAGCAGCTGTGCGCGGTGAGCGGCGAGTTCGATTACGTGGCCTGGCTGCGCACCGATTCGCCGGAACAGCTGGACCAGTTGCTGGATCTGATAGGCGGCATCGATGGCGTCGAAAAAACCACCACGTCGATCATCCTCAGCAGCAAGATTGATCGGGGCCAGCCGGTTTAGAGCGGAGCAGTTCGTTGGAGCGAGGCTTGCCCGCGAATCAGCCGCCTCGGTTAGCCTGCCACGCCGCGTTCGCTCTTCGCGGGTAAGCCTCGCTCCAACAGACCAAATGATTGACCAAGTCGTCACATCGCACAAAACCACTCCACATCGACGACACTTTGCGTCTTATTAACGTCGCCACTCCTGTCTAGACTGTGCTCTTTCGCGCATCAGCCAGGTCATTCATGAAAAACAATCGCCATCCTGCAGACGGTAAAAAGCCGATCACCTGTTTCGGTCCGGATTTTCCTTTTGCGTTTGATGACTGGATCGAGCATCCAGCCGGGCTGGGCAGTATTCCGGTCGAGAACCACGGCCAGGAAGTGGCGATTGTCGGGGCCGGTATTGCGGGACTGGTCGCGGCGTATGAGCTGATGAAGCTCGGCCTCAAACCGGTCATCTATGAAGCCTCGAAAATGGGCGGCCGCCTGCGCTCTCAAGCCTTCCAGGGCACCGACGGCATCGTTGCCGAGCTGGGCGGGATGCGTTTTCCGGTGTCGTCCACGGCGTTCTACCACTATGTCGACAAGCTCGGTCTGGAATCCCGCCCCTTCCCCAACCCGCTGACTGGTGCTTCCGGCAGCACCGTGATTGACCTGGAAGGCGTCACTTATTACGCAGAAACCCTGGCCGATTTGCCGGCGATGTTTCAGGAAGTCGCTGATGCCTGGGCGGATGCGCTGGAAGCCGGTTCGGGCTTCAAAGACATCCAGCAGGCCATTCGCGACCGCGACGTGCCGCGCCTCAAAGCGCTGTGGAACACCCTCGTGCCGCTGTGGGACGACCGCACGTTTTATGACTTCGTCGCGACGTCCAAGGCGTTTGCCAAGCTCTCGTTCTACCACCGCGAGGTGTTCGGCCAGGTGGGTTTCGGCACCGGTGGCTGGGATTCGGACTTCCCCAACTCGATGCTGGAAATCTTCCGGGTGGTGATGACCAACTGCGACGATCACCAGCACTTGATCGTCGGCGGTGTCGAGCAGGTGCCGCTGGGCATCTGGCGCCACATACCCGAGCGCTGCGCCCACTGGCCACAAGGTACGAGCCTGGCCTCCCTGCACAATGGCGCGCCGCGCACTGGGGTCAAACGCATCGCCCGCGCTGAAGACGGTCGCCTGGCCGTGACCGACAACTGGGACGACACGCGCCACTACGCCGCCGTGCTGACCACTTGTCAGAGCTGGCTGCTGACCACGCAGATCGAGTGCGAAGAGTCGCTGTTCTCGCAAAAGATGTGGATGGCCCTGGACCGCACGCGCTACATGCAGTCGTCGAAAACCTTTGTGATGGTCGACCGCCCGTTCTGGAAAGACAAAGACCCGGAAACCGGCCGCGACCTGATGAGCATGACCCTCACCGACCGCCTGACCCGTGGCACGTACCTGTTCGATAACGGCGACGACAAGCCGGGGGTGATCTGCCTGTCCTATTCGTGGATGAGCGATGCCTTGAAGATGCTGCCGCAGCCCATCGAAAAGCGCGTGAAGCTGGCGCTGGATGCGCTGAAAAAGATCTACCCTAAAGTCGACATCGCAGCGCGGATCATTGGCGACCCGATTACCGTGTCATGGGAATCGGACCCGCATTTTCTCGGGGCTTTCAAAGGCGCCTTGCCGGGGCATTACCGCTATAACCAGCGCATGTACGCGCATTTCATGCAGCACAGCATGCCGGTGGAACAGCGTGGCATGTTCATCGCCGGGGATGATGTTTCCTGGACACCTGCCTGGGTCGAGGGCGCGGTACAGACCTCTTTGAACGCGGTCTGGGGCATCATGACCCACTTTGGCGGCAAGACTCACGCCGACAACCCAGGCCCCGGCGATGTGTTCGACGACATCGGCCCCATCGCCCTGGCTGACTGAACACGAGGCAACATCATGCGCATCGCTTTGTACCAATGCCCGCCGCTGCCGCTGAATGTTGGCGGCAATCTGCAGCGTCTGGAACAGCAGGCGCATGCCGCCGCCGCGCAGGGCGCGCAGCTGTTGGTCTGCCCGGAAATGTTCCTCACCGGTTACAACATCGGTGCCGAAGCTGCTCGCGCCTTGGCACAACCTGCCGACGGTTTCGCAGCGGGTGATATCGCAGCGATCGCCCAGGCCAGTGGCATTGCGATTCTCTACGGCTATCCGGAACTGAGCGTCGATGAGCAGGTGTTCAACTCCATCCAGCTGATCGACGCCCACGGCCAGACCTTGTGCAATTACCGCAAGACGCATCTGTATGGCGATCTGGACAAAGCAATGTTCCGCCCCGGAGAAGATCGCTTTCCGATGGTTGCGCTGAACGGCTGGCGACTGGGCTTTCTGATCTGCTACGACGTGGAATTCCCCGAGAACACCAGGCGCCTGGCGCTCGCCGGGGCCGAAGTGATTCTGGTGCCGACCGCGAACATGGCCCCTTATGACTTCGTCGCCGACGTCACGATTCGCGCCCGCGCCTACGAAAACCAGTGTTTCGTGGCCTACGCCAATTACTGTGGCAGCGAGGGCGATATTCACTATTGCGGCCTGAGCAGCCTTTGCGCCCCCGACGGCAGCCGTCTGGCGCTGGCCGCGCAAGATGAAACCCTGATCATCGGCACGCTGGATCGGCAACTGATGGAACAGTCGCGGTCGATCAATACCTATTTCAATGATCGTCGGCCTGGGTTGTATGTGGATCTGGCTGGAGATTGACACCTCTGAGGGAGCGGTGCTTGCCCGCGATAAGGCTGCACGCGGTTCACGTTGGATCGCGTCCAGCCTCATCGCGGGCAAGCACCGCTCCCACATGAGGTCTCGCTCCCACAGGTTTGCCGCGTTAGCATGATCGCTCGTCTTTCTGCAGAACCCGCCATGCCCACCACCCAACACCTGACCCTCGCCAACGGCCTTAACGTCGTGCTCTGTCACGCGCCCAGATTCAAGCGCTGTGCGGCGTCGTTACGGGTGGCGGCGGGGAGTCATGATGTGCCTGCTGCGTGGCCGGGGTTGGCGCATTTTCTCGAGCATCTGTTCTTTCTCGGCACCGAGCGTTTCGCCGACGACGAAAAGCTGATGACCTTCGTTCAGCGTCACGGCGGGCAAGTCAATGCCAGCACCCGGGAGCGGACCACCGACTTTTTCTTCGAACTGCCCCCGGCGAGTTTCTCCCAAGGGCTGGAGAGACTGTGCGACATGCTCACTAACCCGCGCATGCTGCTGGCCGACCAACTGCGCGAACGAGAAGTGCTGCACGCCGAGTTTATCGCCTGGTCGCGGGACGCAGCCTCTCGTCAGCAGACTCAACGGCTGCAAAGTCTTTCACCCCGCCACCCATTGCGGGGTTTTCATGCGGGCAACCGCTACAGCCTGCGCGTGCCGGATCAGGCGTTTCAGCAGGCACTTGAGCAGTTCTTCCGGCAGTTTTATCAAGCAGGGCAAATGACTTTGTGTCTGGCCGGGCCGCAATCGCTGGAGGATCTGCGCGACCTGGCGGCGACTTATGGTGAATACTTCGCCAGCGGGGTGAAGGTTGAGCAAGCTCGCCCGCCGAGGCTGGTTGAACATGAGCCTCTGATGCCCTGCGATCTTTTTGCTGTCGAGGATTTGCCGGAAGGCGCCGATGAGGCGGTGGCGTTTTTGTGTCATGCCCTCAATGGCAGCAGCGCACAGGGTATTGGGTCGCTGAAGGCCGAGGTGGTTTATCAGTTTGCGGGGCAGGCTTTGGTCAGCGTCGCGAGTGATTGCGCCATCGCGAGCGCGCTCACTGCTACCGAAAAGCTGCGTTCATGGCTCCCGCTCTTTCACACCACATGGCCAACCCTGCACGACGACTACAACCGCCTTTCGCAGCGACGCCTGCAAACCTGCGGCCCGCTGGAGCTTGCCCATCATCATGCTGGCCATAGGCCGCTGGGTTTGTCCGATCAAGGCTGCGAGGCGTTGTTCGCTCTGCTTGAGCAGCTGCAACCTGAATCCCAGACCACAACCCTCGACTGGCAATTGCCCACACCCAACCCCTTTCTCGGTGACCTTAGCAATGACGACGAAGGCGCGATTTACCTGCGCTGGCAGCTGCAATGCCCGCAGCCCGCACTGTGGCAGCGGTTTGAGCATCGCCTGCGCGGCCTGTCTGCCAACGCCAAACAGGCGGGAGTGGATCTCGCGTTCACGGCGTACGGCGATTATTGGCAGCTGAAGTTGAGCGGAATCACAGGGCCCATTCCGGCCATTCTGGAATGTGCATTCAGCCTGCTGAATGCACCAGGCGATAAAACCTTCGATTCGCTCCCTGACGATCCGGCACTGATCCCGATTCGACAGTTGCTTCACGTCCTGCCGGATCGCTATCTGGATGCCAAAACAGGCGCAGCAATAACCGACATCCAGCGTTTCTGGGCGTGCACCCGCTGGATAAGTTTCACTCAGGGGGCGCTGGCCTGTGATGCAGCGCTGACACAGACGCCAGGCCTGCAAGACACCGCCCCAGCGCACGTTAAAACCCTGCCTGCAGGCAGACATTGGCAGGCAGAACCCTCGGACTCGACAGAAAGCGCCGTGCTGCTGTTCTGCCCCGCGCCGTCTTCATCGATCATCGACGAAGCCGCCTGGCGTTTACTGGCGCAGTTGATACAAGGCCCGTTCTATCAACGCCTGCGGGTTGAGTTGCAGTTGGGCTACGCGGTGTTCAGCGGGTTGCGACAGATCACCGGGAAGCCTGGCTTGTTGTTGGGCGTCCAGTCGCCCAGCGCGTCGGTTCAAGATCTGGTTCGGCACATCGAAGCATTCCTGATAAGTCTGAAAGCACCCACCGAAACCGACCTCAGCGCACAAACCACAGCGCTCATCGCCCAGCTGGATCTAAGCGCGATGGACAACGCCAGCGCTGCTGAACTGCTCTGGCAAGGGCACTTGGCCGGTCGAGGCAATGACTACCTGGCCTTCCTGCAGGAAGCCCTGCGCCACCTGACCCAGGCCGACTTATCCAACGCCATTGCCCGCGTTAATGAGGCCGCAGGAGGCTGGCTATGCCTGGCCAATACCAGCGAACCGCCGTGGCAGGTCCGTTGATCATTACCAAAGCTGCAACAGCTTTGTTCCTGAATTCGACAGTCAGCAATTGTTAAATTAAGTAACATAGCGGCTTGAGCATCGAACGTATCTCTTTGCAGAGGTACTAACGATTTACCACCCACCGCTGCAATCACCCAGAAGGAGTCTTTTATGTGGACCAAACCTGCTTACACTGATCTGCGTATCGGTTTCGAAGTCACCATGTACTTCGCAAGCCGTTGATGACAACGCGGTGCAAAGCCTCGGTTCGCCGGGGCTTTTTTTATGGTTATGGCACTTTCTTTATTTTTGAACACGCCTCCCCAACGGAGCTGACATGTACATCCAGATTCTAGGTTCCGCTGCTGGCGGCGGCTTCCCGCAGTGGAACTGCAACTGCGTGAACTGCGCCGAGTTTCGCGATGGCAGCCTGCGCGCCCACGCCCGCACGCAATCGTCTATCGCGCTCTCCGATGACGGCGTCAACTGGGTGCTGTGCAACGCCTCGCCGGACATCCGCGCGCAGCTCGCAGGTTTTGCGCCGATGCAGCCAGGCCGGGCCCTGCGTGATACCGGCATCAGCGCCATCATCCTGATGGACAGCCAGATCGACCACACCACCGGCTTGCTCAGCCTGCGCGAAGGTTGCCCGCATCAAGTCTGGTGTACCGACATGGTTCACGAAGACCTCAGCACCGGCTTCCCGCTGTTCACCATGCTCAAGCACTGGAACGGCGGCCTGAACTGGAACCGCATCGAGCTCCAAGGCAGCTTTGTGATCCCGGCGTGCCCGAACCTGCGCTTCACGCCTTTCCCGTTGCGCAGCGCAGCGCCGCCCTATTCGCCACACCGTTTCGACCCGCACCCGGGCGACAATATTGGCCTGATGGTCGAAGACCTCAAAACCGGCGGCAAGCTGTTCTATGCGCCAGGGCTGGGCAAGGTGGATGACGCACTGATGGAAAAAATGACAGCCGCGGACTGCCTGCTGGTGGACGGCACAATGTGGGACGACGACGAAATGCAGCGCCGCGGCGTCGGCACCCGCACCGGCACGGAAATGGGCCACCTGGCGCAGAACGGTCCCGGCGGCATGCTCGAAGTTCTGGAGCGCCTGCCCGAGCAGCGCAAGGTGCTCATCCACATCAACAACACCAACCCGATCCTTGACGAAGACTCCCCCGAGCGCGCCGAACTGGCACGGCGTAACGTCGAAGTGGCGTTTGATGGGATGAGTATTGAGCTTTAGAGAGCCATGAGATCTAACTGTGAGAGCGAGCTTGCTCGCGAAGACGTAGTTTCAAGCACAGAAAATGTACCGGCCCCTTCGCGAGCAAGCTCGCTCCCACAGGACCGTGCCAATCTTGACCAGGAGCCGACATGAGCGAAGCAACGCCGCTGTCCACCGCTGAATTCGAACAGGCCTTGCGTGCCAAGGGCGCGTATTACCACATCTATCACCCGTACCACGTGGCGATGTATGAAGGCCGGGCGACCCGCGAGCAGATTCAGGGCTGGGTCGCCAACCGCTTCTACTACCAGGTGAACATCCCCCTCAAGGACGCAGCGATTCTGGCCAACTGCCCGGACCGTGAAATCCGTCGTGAGTGGATTCAGCGTCTGCTGGATCATGACGGTGCCCCCGGTGAAGATGGCGGCATCGAAGCCTGGCTGCGTCTGGGTCAGGCGGTGGGGCTGGACCCGGATCAACTGCGTTCGCAAGAACTGGTCTTGCCCGGCGTGCGCTTTGCCGTGGACGCCTACGTCAACTTTGCTCGCCGCGCCAACTGGCAGGAAGCCGCCAGCAGCTCGCTGACCGAACTGTTCGCTCCGCAAATCCACCAGTCGCGCCTGGACAGCTGGCCGCAGCACTACCCGTGGATTGATCCAGCGGGCTATGAATATTTCCGCACCCGCCTGGGCCAGGCTCGCCGCGATGTGGAGCATGGCCTGGCGATCACGTTGCAGCACTACACCACTTACGAAGGCCAGCAGCGCATGCTGGAAATCCTGCAGTTCAAACTCGACATCTTGTGGAGCATGCTGGACGCCATGAGCATGGCTTACGAGCTGAACCGCCCGCCTTATCACAGCGTGACCGACCAACGGATCTGGCATAAGGGGATTGCCCTATGAGCTTTGATCGACAACAAACTCCAAGCTGGCGTCGCGGCTATCGCTTCCAGTTCGAACCGGCGCAGAACGGCCATGTGCTGCTCTACCCCGAAGGCATGATCAAACTGAACGAAAGCGCCAGCGCCATTGGCGGCCTGATCGATGGCCAGCGCACTGTGAACGCGATCATCGAGGACCTGAGCGAGCAGTTCCCAGGCTTTCCCGAACTCGGCACCGATGTCGAGCAATTCATGGAGGTGGCCCGTGCCGAACACTGGATCGACCTTGCCTGAGTCGAGCACCGCCTCGCCAGCTCTGAAGATGCCGCCCAAACCGGAGGTCGGTCTGCCGCTGTGGCTGCTGGCCGAGCTGACCTATCGCTGCCCGCTGCAGTGCCCGTACTGCTCCAACCCGCTGGATTTCGCCAAACAAGGTCAGGAGTTGAGCACCGAGCAGTGGTTCAAGGTCATGGGCGAAGCGCGGCAGATGGGTGCGGCGCAGATCGGTTTTTCCGGCGGCGAACCGCTGGTGCGTCAGGACCTGGCCGAACTGATCGCCGAGGCCCGACGCCTGGGTTACTACACCAATTTGATCACGTCGGGCATCGGCCTCACCGAGCAGAAGATCATCGACTTCAAAGAGGCCGGCCTGGATCACATCCAGATCAGCTTCCAGGCCAGTGACGAGCAAGTGAACAACATGCTCGCCGGTTCGAAAAAAGCCTTCGCGCAAAAGCTGGAAATGGCCCGAGCGGTGAAAAAACATGGCTACCCGATGGTGCTTAACTTCGTCACCCACCGGCATAACATCGACAAGATCGATAAAATCATCGAGCTGTGCATCGCCCTCGAAGCGGATTTCGTCGAGCTGGCAACCTGTCAGTTCTATGGCTGGGCGCACCTTAACCGTGAAGGTTTGTTGCCCACCAAAGACCAGTTGGTGCGCGCAGAGCGGGTCACCAACGAGTACCGTGCCAAGCTGGCTGCCGAAAATCATCCGTGCAAGCTGATCTTCGTCACCCCCGACTATTACGAGGAACGCCCGAAGGCCTGTATGAACGGATGGGGCAATATCTTCCTCACCGTCACGCCCGATGGCACTGCCCTGCCTTGCCACGGCGCGCGGCAAATGCCGGTGCAGTTTCCCAATGTGCGCGAACACACCATGCAGCACATCTGGTACGACTCGTTTGGTTTCAACCGTTACCGGGGTTACGACTGGATGCCCGAGCCGTGCCGCTCCTGCGACGAGAAGGAAAAGGATTTCGGCGGCTGCCGCTGCCAGGCATTCATGCTCACCGGCGATGCCGCCAATGCTGATCCGGTATGTAGCAAATCGCCCCATCACGGGATGATTGTTCAGGCCCGCGAAGAAGCCGAGTATGCTACTCAAACCATTGAGCAGCTGGCCTTTCGCAATGACCGAAACTCGCGCCTTATCGCCAAATCCTGACACCTTCAATGCCGCTCAGGCTGTCGCCGCCGGGGTCGATTTCGCCGAGCTGGCGGTCAGCCCATTGGGACTGTTCTGGAGTGAATACCGGCCCGAAGATGGCGCAAGCCGCATCTGGCGCTGGTTTGAAGAAACGCTGACCTGCCTGACGCCGGACGGCTTCAGCGTCCGCAGCCGCGTCTATGAATACGGCGGCGGCTCGTTCTGCCTGACCGAAGACGCTCTGGTGTTCGTCAACGAAACCGATCAGCAGCTGTATCGCCAGCCTTTGGTCTGGGATGAGTTCGAAGAAGAAGGCCTGCCTGAAGCCATCACCACCGGCAAAAAACGCTTCGGCGACCTGTTGTTTGCCAATGGCCAGATCCTCGCCGTCGAAGAAGACAAGGACACCCATCAACTGGTCAGCATCGACGTTGCCAATGGCAAGCGTCTGGTCCTGGCCCGTGGGGCGGATTTTTACGCATCGCCCACCCTGAGCCCGGATGGTCAGCGCCTGGCCTGGATTGAGTGGCAGAAGCCGCACCAACCCTGGACCAGCACGTTGCTGATGAGCAGCAAGCGCCAGGCGACCGGTGGCTGGTCCGAGCCGCGCTGCCTGGCGGGGGATCGTGAAGAGGAATCCATCCAGCAAGCCCGCTTTGATGCCATGGGTCGCCTGTATTGCCTGAGTGATCAGGGCGGTTACTGGCAACCCTGCGTCGAAGGCTCGTTTGGCCTGACTCACCTCAAGGCCAGCGACGCCGACCACGCCCCGGCGCCTTGGCAATTGGCCGGTCGCAGCTGGTTGCCTATGCAGAACGGCGCTTACCTGGCGACCTGGTCGGAAAACGGCGTCGGAGTGCTGGGCATGCGCGACAGCCACGGCACGTTGCAGGACTTCAGCGGCGAGTACAGCCGCTTCCGCAACCTCGCGGTGGATGATCAACATGTCTACTGCATCGCGGCCTCAGCCGTCAGCCCGTCTGCGGTGCTGGCGATCAGTCGCAAAGACCATAGCGTCAAGGTCCTGGCTGGCGGAGTGGCGCCCCTGTCCCCCGAGCAGATCAGCCGTCCGCAAACCCTGCGCTACAAAAGCGGCGATGGCGAAGCGCATGGTTACTTCTATCCGGCGATGAACACGACCGAGACGCCGCCGTTGGTGGTGTTCATTCACGGTGGCCCGACATCAGCGTGCTACCCGGTGCTGGACCCGAAGATCCAATACTGGACCCAACGTGGTTTCGCCGTTGCCGACCTCAACTATCACGGCAGCAGTGGCTATGGTCGTGAGTATCGGCAGAGCCTGCACCTGAACTGGGGCGTTGCGGATGTCGAGGACGCCTGCGCGGTGGTCCGGCATCTGGCTGAGCGCGGCGTGATCAACCCGGAGCAAGCGTTTATTCGTGGCGGCAGCGCAGGCGGCTATACCACCTTGTGTGCCCTGGCTTTTCACAATGTGTTCCGCGCAGGCGCCAGCCTGTATGGGGTCAGCGATCCGATTGCACTGGCCAAGGCCACGCATAAATTCGAGAGCGATTACCTGGACTGGTTGATTGGCGATCCCGAAGAAGATCTGGATCGCTACCACGCCCGCACGCCGTTATTGCATGCCGGAAACATTCGCGTGCCGGTGATTTTTTTCCAGGGCGAGCTGGACGCCGTCGTAGTCCCGGAGCAAACCCGCGCGATGCTTGCCGCCCTGCAAGCCAAAGGCATCCCCGCCGAAGGCCACTTCTACGCAGACGAACGCCATGGCTTCCGCAAGGCGGTCAACCAGGCGGATGCGCTGGAGAAGGAATGGGCGTTTTACCGCAAGGTGATTGATGGGGCTGTCTGACGCAATTCCTTGTAGGAGGTGCCGAAGGCTGCGAACGGCGGTGTGTCAGGTGGACCGTTTTCGCAGCCTGCGGCAGCTCCTACAAATCCGCACATATAACCAAGCCCCGTGGGAGCGAGCTTGCTCGCGAAGAGGCCATTACACCAGACACATCACCTGCGCCCGAACACCGCCTTCGCAAGCAAGCTTGCTCCCACAGGTTCTGCGCATCATTCGCGTACAAGCCTCGCCCCAACATAGATCATGCTTCTCCAGTGGGAGCGAGCTTGGTCGCGAAGAGGCCATTACAGACGACACATCATTTGCGCCTGAAAAATCGTCTTCGCAAGCGAGCTTGCTCCCACAGATTCAGCAGTGCTCCTACATTTCAAACTGTAGGCTGGGTCGCCTGCATCGATGGGCGTTTGCTGACTTCGAAGTACCAGTTGGCCAGACGCGGATAGCGGTTGCGCCAGGCCAGGTCCGGTTGGCGGAAGTCAATGTAGCCCAAGGCAGCCGCCACGCTGATGGCGGCCACGTCAAACGCCGAGCTCAGTTCAGTGATCGCGTCCTGTTCGAAATAATTGAGCGAGCGCTCGATTTTTTCCTGCTGATTGTCCAGCCATACGTCCCAGTGCTTTTCTTGCGGGCGCAGTACCTGTTCGTAGCGAATCAGCAACGCCGCATCCAGCAGCGCATCCGCCAGCGACGCGAGGGTCAGACGCCGCCAGCGGGCCGAGCCATCGCGCGGGATCAGCGGGTTGCCGACATGCTGGTGATCCAGGTAATCGAGGATCACCCGGCTGTCGTGGATCACATTGCCATCGGCCAGTCGCAGGGCGGGAATTTTACCTGCCGGGTTGTCATCGTTGAGCTCGGCGGCCGGATTGACCGGGGTCAGCGTCGTCTGTTGCAGCGTCACTCTGTCCAACTGGCCGGTTTCGTGAAGCAGGATGAGGACCTTGCGAGCGAAAGGTGAGGCTGTGTTGGTGTACAACGTCATGGTCGGCGCAGACATGGGTGCTCCTCGAATAGGACAGCCCTACAGACTAGCCAGCGTCCTGCGGGTCCGCAATCTTTGCTTTTTCAGCGTCCGCGCACCAGCAGGCCACGAATACTCAATAGTGCTGCCACTCCCATCCCCAGCCAGGCCAGCGTATCCCACCAGCCATCACCGAGTAACGCGGCAAACAGGCCTGCCGCAATCAGCAGGCCGATCACGATGGGCGCGGCAAAAGTCTTCCAGAACGTTGAACGCTTCAACCCACAACCTCCGCCTGAATATCTTCGACAGGTCGCGCCACCCGTCTGCGCACCCACCACAGATACAGACCGCTGCCCAGAACGATGATGGTCAGCACATCAAGCACGGCCCAGAGGATTTTCATCGGCATGCCGCCGTAATCGCCAAAGTGCAGCGGTTGCGACATGCCCAGCGCATCCATGTACCACGGGCGTTCGACCACGGCAGTGAGGTCGAGGGTTTTCGCATCAATCAGCACAGGCGTAATCAGATGCGCCGTCAGGTGAGTGTTGCCTTTGAGGAACACCGCGTAGTGGTGTTCGCTGGAAAAGCGCGTGCCGGGGAAGGCAATGAAATCGGGCTTCATGCCCGGCGCAGCGGACTCGGCGATTTCCACCAGCCGCGTCGCGGGCGCGCGCAGGGTCAAGGGTGGCGCGTCCTTATAAGGCGCGACCATGGCCGCGAGACTGTCATTGCGCCACGCCGCAATCAGCAGGTCGACGCAGGCACTGATGACGCCGGTAACGCCGACCACCAGGGCCCATGTCAGGGTCACGACGCCAATCAGGTTATGCAGATCAAGCCAGCGCATGCGCCGGGATTTATCGGCGCGTACGGTGGCGAATTTGAGTTTGCGCATGAACGGCGCATACAGCACCGTCCCGGAAACAATCGCCAGCACGAACATCAGGCCCATGAACGCCAGCAGCAACTTGCCCGGCAACCCTGCGTACATGTCCACGTGCAGGCGCAGCATGATCATCATGAACCCGCCATTGGCAGACGGCGTTTCATAGGCCTGGCCGGTCCGCGAATCGAGCATGAAGGAGTGTGAATCGTTTGGCTCGGTCCCGGCCGTTTTGGCCGTGATCGCCCACACGCCGTCGGGATCATCATCTTCCCAGCCGAAATACTGCAACACTTCACCCGGTCGATGCGCCTGGGCGGCATCCACCAGCTGCTGCAAATTCAAGTGGGGCGTATCGGCAGGCATCGCCTTGAAGTCTGGAGAGTTGCCCAGCAGGTGGTCGATTTCATGACTGAAAATCAACGGCAACCCGGTAATCGCCAGCATCAGCAGAAACAGGGTGCAGATCAGGCTGGTCCAGGTATGGATCAGGGACCAGCGGCGTACGGTTTGGCTTTTCATGTGGCTCGTCTCAACAGCTTCATCTCAAAAGCAAAAGGCCGCTGCACAGGCAGCGACCCTTTTTGCATCGACTATCAGACACCGCACAATCATCTGAATGTGCATCGACCTGTGGGACCGGATTTATCCGGTCCCACAGGTCCAGTGCCTCGCAAGCCGATCAGGTCACCATTTGTAGTTGACGCTGGCCAGCACGGTACGACGGTCACCGTAATAGCAGTAGAAACCGTCGCATGTCGATATGTATTCCTTGTCGAACACGTTGTTGGCGTTGACCGCCACGCTGACGCCTTTGAATGTGTTGTTCAGACGGCCCAGATCGTAATGCACGGCCGCGTCATACACGGTGTACGAACCGGAGTGGCCGTCCGCCTTGTCACGCACAAAAGCCAGGCTGCCAAGGGCGACGTTATCGGTCTCGCCGATATAGCGCACGCCGAACCCGAGCCCGAAGCCATCGAGCAAGCCGGTGTGCCAGGTGTAATCAGCCCACGCGGCGGCCTGGTTTTCCGGGGTCAGCGGCAGCGGGCGATTCTTGTCCAGCGGGTCGCCGACCTTGGTCATTTTGCTGTTGGCGTAGGTATAGGACGCGGTCAGCTTGAGGTTCTCGTTGACGTTGCCAACCGCTTCCAGCTCCAGCCCCCGGACCTGCGCCTCGCCCAGCGGACGACTGTTGCCGAAGGTGTCGCTGAGCACGATGTTCTTGCGCGTCAGGTCGTAGACCGCTGCGGTGAACAGCATGTCGCGGCCCGGCGGCTGATATTTGATACCCAGTTCGTATTGCTTGCCGGTGCTGGGTTCATACGCAGCGCTGGTAGCGTTGTTGCCGCCCTGCTCGGCCTGGAACGACTCGGCGTAAGACACGTAGGGCGCGAACCCTGAATCAAACACATAGCTCAACGCCGCGTTGCCACTGAAAGCATTGTCACTGCGGGTGTCTTTGATGCCGGTCTGGTGGAATTCGGTATCGGTTTCCAGCCAGTCCTGACGCCCACCGAGGGTCAGACGCCAGTTATCCAGAGCAATCTGGTCTTGCAGATACAGACCCGTGTCGCGGGTTTTCTGGCCGTAATTCTGAAACGGGGTGTAGGCCACGTTGCTGAAATCCTGACCATACACCGGGTTGATGATGTTGCTGGTCGGCGCACTGCCAAACAACCATTTGTAGTTGTGGTTGATGCGCTGGTGATCCAGGCCGATCAACACGGTGTGCTGGAGAGCGCCGGTATCGAAGTCGGCCTGGAAGTTGTTGTCCACGGCAAACTGGCTGATGTCTTCATTGACCACGTTGGCGCCACGGGAAAGCGTGCCGTCGGCCGCAACCGAACCAAAGAACCCACCGGCGGTGATGCCCTGAAAGGACAGATCGCTCTTGGTGTAGCGCAGGTTCTGTTTGAACTGCCACACATCATTCAGGCGATGTTCGAATGCATAGCCCAGCGCGTAATAGGTCTTGTCGTAGAACTCCCACTGCGGATCGCCGAGGTTCTTGTGATATTTCACTTCACCGGCCGGGGTCGACAGCCGGGTGCCTTCCAGCGGCAGGAACTGGCTGGTGATGCCGGTATCGTCGCGGTTGAACTGGCTGAGGAAGGTCAGTTTGGTGTCCGGGTCGATATTCCAGGTCAGGCTCGGTGCCAGGTTGTAACGCTTGTCATCGATATGCTCGACCGACGTCCCGCTGTCACGCACCACGCCGCTGACCCGGTATTCAAATACCCCGGCGTCATCAACCGGGCCGGTGCTGTCGAAGCTGATCTGCTTGCGGTTGTAGCTGCCGACCTGCGCCTGAATCTCATGGCTGGCGGTGGCCTCGGGGCGACGGCTGACCATGTCCAGCATGCCGCCAGGCGGGGTCTGGCCATAAACCGATGACGCCGGCCCGCGCAACACGGCGACACGTTCGAGGTCCCAGGTTTCCAGCTTGGGCATCACATAGACGCCTTTGGGCAGCGGCAGGCCGTCCAGCACCTGGGTGGGCTCGAAGCCACGAATTTTCAGCCATTCGGCGCGGCTGTCGCTGCCATAGCTGCTGGCGGTCACGCCTGGCATGTACCGCACGGCGTCGTCGAGGTTCTGCACCGCCCGATCAGTCATCTGCTCGCGAGTAGCGACGGAGATTGAGCGCGGTGCTTCAAGAATGGGCGTGTCGGTTTTACTCCCCGATGCGGTGCGGGTCGCTGCGTAACCCTGCACTTCGCCCCAAGCGCTTTCGGCGCTGCTGCGGCCTTGAATGGTGGTTTCCGGCAGCGCTACCGAACCTTCCGGCGCGGCCATCAGGCTGAACGTACCCACGCTGCTTTGCACCAACTGCAGACCCGAACCACGCAACGCCTGGCGCAACGCGCCGGTTGCGTCGAAGTTGCCGTTGACCGCAGCCGACCTGCGCCCACTGGCCAGCGCCGGGTCAACCGCCAAGGCGAGACCGGCCTGGCTGGCGATCTGGTTCAGGGTGGTCGCCAGCGGCGCAGCGGGCAGGTTGTAGGCGCGCACGGTCGATGCCTGTTCTGCGGCAACCAACTGAGTGCTGGCCAACGGCGCGGCCAGGGCAATTGCAACAGCCAGCAGGCTGGGGCGCAGCAGGGTTTCAAGCGTACGGGACATGGTTCGGCTCCTGAGGAATCGGTTCTCAATGCCTGAATGCCGGACGAAATCGGAAAAGTGTCATAGCCAATCGAAAATAATTCAGATTCGGATTACGTTTCAGGCGTTGTCAGGGGCGCGCTTGGTTTTTTGCATCATTCGCGACGACCTTGGTCCACCACTGCGTGCGCTGTTCGACCTGCACCGGCAAGGTCGGCATCAGCGCCTTGAGCGCCAGATCGGTGTCCTTGAGCGGGAAGCTCCCCGTGATGCGCAACTCGGCGATATCCGGCGCAATCCCGAGATAACCAGGACGATAACGACCCAGTTCAGCGACCAGATCCTCCAGCCGGGCGTTTTCCACCACCAGCATGCCTTGTGTCCAGGCATCGGCACCGGGCTTGAGCGCCAGCATCGGGCCCAGGCCATCTCGGGTCATGAGCATTTGCTGGCCCTCGCGCAGGACCTGTTCACGATCATCGCGCTGGGCATGTGCGGCCACGGCCGACTGCAGCACGCTGAGCAAGGTGCCGTCATCTTCGCGCCGCACCATAAAGCGTGTGCCCAGTGCGCGCATGCTGCCATCGCGGGTTTCGACGATAAACGGCCGTGGGTCGTTGTGATCGCCTGTCTCGACGAAAATTTCGCCTTCCTGCAGCACTACACGGCGCTGCGTGGCATCAAAGCGCACATCTATCGCGCTGTGGGTGTTGAGGCGGATCAGCGTGTTATCGGCCAGGCGAATGCTGCGTTGCTCGCCGGTGACGGTGCGCTGATCCGCCAGCCAGTAGTCGACCGGCAAATACTGATCGACGACAAATAACGCCAGGCCGAACGCCAGCATCACGCTGGCCAGCCCGCCGCCGAATTTGCGCATGCGCCGCAAGGCACCCTCACGAGATTTCAGCAACGCCGAACGCGCCGGGCCACTGGTCAGGGCAATGCGTTGGTCGAGCATGCCCAGTTGCGCCCAGGCCCGGCCGTGCTCATCGTTGGCCGCCAGCCATCGGGTGAACTCTTCACGCTCCGTATGGCTGCCCATGCCACCGTCCAGGCATAGTTGCCAGGCAATGGCGGCATCCAGCACCTTGCTCGACACCGGCCCGGGGTTGAGGGCACTCATTGTGGTTCGCCGTAAAGCACGACGTAGCACTGGCGCAGGCCTTGCGCCAGATATTGCCGCACTCGCGACACAGAGACGCCAAGCTGCTCAGCGATTTCGCCATGGCTCAGGCCGTCGATCCGGCTGTAGAGAAACGCCGCCCGTGCTTTGCTCGACAGCTTGCCGAGCATGCGGTCGATCGCCTTCAGGTCTTCGAGAATCAGCAATTGTTCTTCCAGCGAAGGCTGCTCGCCCTCGGGGATCAGCATCAGCTCGTTGAGATAGGCCTGCTCCAGCGCAGCTCGACGGAAATAGTCGAACAGCAAGCCTTTGGCGATGGCCGCCAGAAAAGCTCGGGGTTCGCGAGGCGGATCCAGCTGATCCCTGCCGAGCAGACGCACAAAGGTGTCCTGACTCAGGTCTTCGGCCCTCTGCGCACAGGCGACATTGCGCCGTAACCAGGCCACCAGCCAACTGCGGTGGTCACGGTACAGGACGCCAATCAACTCGCTCTGAGTGCTGGGGGCTGACGACACGAAACGAACCTCGAAAAGACGCATTAACTAACGAGAATTATTCGCGATTGTGTCAGAGCCCGTGAATGCTGGCAATTGGCGCTTGTCGGGTGGATGGCTCTACCGCGCAGGACCCAATGCCCGTGGGAGCAAGCTTGCTTGCGAAGACAATATTCCAGACACAGAAATGGGTCGGAAATGACGCCCCCTTCGCGAGCAAGCTCGCTCCCACAGGTTATGTGTACTTACAGTTACACCAAGCGTTGAGCTGCACGCTGGGAGCAAGCTTGCTTGCGAAGACAATATTCCAGACACAGAAATGGGTCGGAAATGACGCCCCCTTCGCGAGCAAGCTCGCTCCCACAGGTTATGTGTACTTACAGTTACACCAAGCGTTGAGCTGTACGCTAGGAGCAAGCTTGCTTGCGAAGGCAATATTCCAGACACAGAAATGGGTCGGAAATGACGCCCCCTTCGCGAGCAAGCTCGCTCCCACAGGTTATGTGTACTTACAGTTACACCAAGCGTTGAGCTGCACGCTGGGAGCAAGCTTGCTTGCGAAGGCAATGTTGCCGTCGATGTGGACGCATAGAATGTACCGGCCTATTGGCGAGCAGCTCACAGAGGCTTCAGCGCACAACACCTTCCTCAATCAGCAACTTGAGAATCGCTTCGGCACCGGCCTCAGGGGTTACGCCTTTGAGCACCTGGCCGCCGCCACCGCTGGCTTTGGCCGTCGCGGCTTTCATGCGGTCGGCGCCGCTTTTGGCCTTGATGACTTTCAAGCGTTTGGGGCGTGGTTTGGCCGGTTGCAGCGCAGATCCGCTCAGCAGCTCGTCACTGATGATTTCCACCTCTTCGGCATCGAGGGTGCCGCGCTGCGCCGGGCCGTAGGCGCTTTGCCGAGGCTTGGGCGCAGCGTTATCCACCGTGGCGAGAAATGGCAGACGCACTTTCAGGCGCCGCCGCTGGCCGCGGGGTAGCGCTTGCAGTACAAGCGCCGTACCGCCATCGAGCGATTCGACTTCTGCCAATCCGACCACCAACGGCCAGCCGAGCTTTTCCGCCAGCAAAAACGGCAACATGCCGGAGCCTTCACCGGTTTCCGCCTGGCTGCCGGTGAGCACCATCTGCACCCCGGATTCACGAATGTAATCACTCAGCGCGGGTAATGCATCGGCGTTTTCCGGTTGCTCCAGAACGTGCAACTGGTCCAGCCCCATGCCCAGATAAGCCCGCAACGCAGGCTCCTCGGCATTGCCCGCATGCAGCACATGCAAGTTATCCCCAGCCAGTTGCAGGCCCAGCTCTACCGCGCGGGCGTCCTGCTCGGCGCGACGGGCACGACCGGAGGTCGGATGCGCACCGATAGAGACCAGGCTGATGACGTGCAACGGGGTTTTATCCACAGGCGAGTTGGTAAGCTCAGGCCGCATCTTGTTTCGCTCCATTGCGATACTGCTCCACCGCCACGATCAGCGCCTTGAGGATCTCTGCACTCTCGCCGATGACTGACAAGTCGGCGCGCTTGATCATGTCGCACCCCGGATCAAGGTTGATCGCCACCACCTTGTCGCAGGCACCAATGCCTTGCAAATGCTGGATGGCACCGGATATCCCCACCGCCACATAGACCCGCGCCGTGACCCAGGTACCGCTGGCACCGACCTGACGATCACGGCCCATGAAGCCATCGTCCACTGCCACGCGGGACGCGCCTTCGGTGGCGCCCAGCGCCGCAGCCGTCTTGTGAAACAGGTCCCAATCCCTGACGCCATTACCGCCGGAGAAGATGAACTCGGCTTCCGCCATCGGGATCAGGCCAGGGTCCACCGCCACGGCACCCAGGTCTTCGATGCGCGGCAAGCTGCGCGCCACGCTTGTGGATAACTCCACGGGCAGCGCTTCATGACGGGTTTCGCTAACCGGCTCGGCACATTCCACTGCGCCCAGAATCAGGCGAGCCAGTGGCCGGGCCAGATCCTCACGGCCTGCACCGGCGCGCCCGATGCACTGCTCATCTTTGACCTGCCAGACGCGTGTCGCCGGACGCTCACCCAGGCTTGCGGCGAAACGTCGGCCCAGCTCGCCGCCACCGGTGCGGCTATCAGGAAGCAACCAGTGCCTTGGGTTGAACTGGTTATCCACAGCCCGCAAACCCTGAACGCGTTGCTCGGGTGAGTAACCGCTGAATTCGGTGCCTTCCAGCGTGAGCAGACGATCCACGCCCGCCGTCGCGAATGTCGTTTCCTTGTGTTCGCCAAACACCACCGCCAACACCGCGCCAGCCGAGCCCGCCAGTTGATGGGCCAGGCCGAGCAGATCGCGGTCATGAGCGCTCAGGCGGCCACCGACCATGTCCGGCGCCACGCAGATATAAAACGCCGGTTCCGGCACCTGATGCAGCGGCAATTGCACCTCGGCAGCCGCTGAGCGTTTGACCGCTCCGCCCTGCTGCGCGCCACTGCGGTCGATACGCTTGATACCGTTGGGGCCGATGAAACCAAGGCCATGGACGTTCTTGCGCATCAGACCGTTAGGCCCCATCCAGCTGCTCTGCGCCGGTTGCATGGTCGCGTGCAGCGGATGCAGGCGATTACGGGCGATCCACTCGGCGCGAGGGTCGCGGCGGATAATGTCGCTCATCAGTGCACCTCCGCAGGTTCACGTTTGGTTGGCGCAGGTTTGCTCGGGACAACCTCTTCCACCAG
The DNA here is from genome assembly GCF_900601905.1 of Pseudomonas viridiflava. GTDB lineage: Bacteria > Pseudomonadota > Gammaproteobacteria > Pseudomonadales > Pseudomonadaceae > Aquipseudomonas. The sequence goes on along the minus strand of NZ_UWFA01000500.1, from coordinate 170,298 downwards.
CGCATCGGCCACCAGTTCGGCAATGTCCTTGATTAGCGGTCGCGGCTCGACCACGCCTTCAAGCATCGCGGTGCATTGCGGGCAACCGACGGCCACCACTTCGGCACCGGTCTCGCGGATGTCTTCCATGCGCATGTCCGGGATCCGCTGTTTGCCGGGGATATCCGTGATCGGCGCACCGCCACCGCCACCGCAGCAGCGGGAGCGGAAACCGGAGCGCTGCATTTCCTTGACCTCGATGCCCAGCGCACGCAATACGTCGCGAGGCGCTTCGTACTCACCGTTGTAGCGGCCCAGATAGCAAGGGTCGTGATAGGTCACGCTGGCGCCTTTGTGCTGACCAAGACTCAGCGCCCCGCCGGATATCAACTCGGCCATGTAGGTGCTGTGATGCTGCACGAGGTAATTGCCGTCGAACGCGCCGTACTCGTTTTTCAGCACATGGAAACTGTGCGGGTCGCAGGTGACGATGCGTTTGAAGCTGTATTGGTTCAGGGTCTGAATGTTGCGTCTGGCGAGCATCTGGAACGTGGCTTCATCGCCCAGCCGACGGGCCACGTCGCCACTGTCCCGCTCTTCGAGACCGAGCACTGCGAAGTCGACTTTTGCCGCCTTGAGGACTTTGACGAAAGCACGCAAGGTCCGCTGGTTGCGCATATCGAATGCGCCATCGCCAACCCAGAACAGCACGTCGACCGATCGCCTGTCACTGAGCAGATCAAGATTCAGGTCCGCCGCCCAGTTCAGCCGCCCGCCCGGCGCGAAACCGCCGGGGTTGTCGGTGGCGATGAGGTTTTCCAGGACCTCGGCACCCTTGTTCGGGGTCGCGCCTCTTTCCAGGGTCAGGTGGCGGCGCATGTCCACGATGGCGTCCACATGCTCGATCATCATCGGGCATTCTTCGACACAGGCGCGGCAGGTGGTGCAGGACCACAGGGTTTCTGCGTCCACCAGGCCATTGACGATAGGTTGATGAGGGTTGCCGCTGTGCAGGCCAATCTCTTTGCCTGGATACGGGCTGCCGGCGAATTTCGCATCGGTGCCGCCCGCCAGGCCCACCACCATGTCTTGAATCAGCTTTTTCGGGTTCAACGGCTGACCGGCGGCAAACGCCGGGCATGCTACTTCGCACTTGCCGCACTGCACGCAGGCGTCAAAACCGAGCAGTTGGTTCCAGGTGAAATCTGCGGGCTTTTCTACGCCCAGAGGCGCGGTTTTGTCGCTGAGGTCCAGCGGCTTGAGCCCGGTAGAACGCCCCCCGCCAAAACGTTCGGCGCGACGGTGCCAGGCCAGGTGCAAGGCACCGGCAAAGGCGTGCTTCATCGGCCCGCCCCAGGTCATGCCCAGGAATAATTCCGACACACCCCATAGCACGCCGACCATCAGAATCGCGGCCAAGACCCAGCCGCCAAAATCCGCAGGCAGGATGCCCGCCACCGGCAAGGTCAGCAGGAAGAAGCTCGCCGAGAACGCCAGCAAGCTTTTCGGCAGACGCATCCACGGGCCTTTGGACAAGCGAGCCGGTGGATTGAGGCGACGCAGAAACATGAAGATCGCGCCGACGAACATCAGCGCCGAGGCGATAAGCAGCGCGAAGCCGAGAATCTGGTTATGCAGGCCGAAACCATGCACCAGAATCGCCAGTACGATAGACGCCACCGCCCCGCCCGCTGTCGCGACGTGGGTGTTGGCGATGTATTTGTCCCGGGCCACGACGTGGTGCAGATCGACCATGTAACGCTTGGGCATGGCCAGCAGCCCGCCGAGCAGATCGACTTTCGAGGCCCGGCCGTTGCGCCACATTTTGACCCGCCGCAACGCGCCGAGGACACCCAGGCCCAGGGCAGCGAACAGCAGGATTGGAAGCAAAGTATTCAGCATGTGAAGCTCCTACGGCGCGGCTCGGTGCTTTCTGTGGGGCGGGGCTCAGCATTTTTCCGTGGGAGCGAGCTTGCTCGCGAAAGCGCCGGGTCAGACAGCATCACTGTGGCTGACAGATAGCATTCGCGAGCAAGCTCGCTCCCACAGGGTTTTCCACAACCGTCAAAAATCTTTACAAAGCCGCAAGCCGTCATAAATCGCCGCGTGGGTATTGCGCTGTGCCACGCAGTCACCAATGCGGAACAGCAAGTACCCGTCACCCGGTTCGCTCAAGCAGGGCTGCGGCTTGATGGCGAACAGGGCTTCGATGTCGATCTGGCCTCTGTTGCGTGAGTCGCCCTTGAGTGCGTAATACAGCTCCTCGTCCGGGCGCACGCCGTTTTCGACGACCACCTGATCCACCACCCGCTCTTCTTTGGCACCGGTGTATTCGTTCTCCAGCACCGCCACCAGCTTGTCCCCTTCGCGGTAGACTTTTTCCAGCATCATGTCGCCCGTCATGATCACTTCTTTGGGGTACATGCTGCGGTAGTAAGTCGGGAACGATGTCCCGCCAATCGCGACACCCGGCTTGATGTCGTCAGTGACGATTTCCACCTGGCTGCCTTTGTCGGCCAGGAAATCAGCGGTCGACATCCCGGTGAATTCACAAATGGTGTCGTAGACCAGCACGTTCTTGCCCGGCGCTACCTTGCCGTCGAGAATGTCCCAGCTGCTGACCACCAGGCCTTGCGCCGCGCCCCAATGCTCGTTCTGTTCCACAAAAGGATGACCGCCCACTGCCAGCACCACGATGTCCGGGCGCAGGTCGAGGATCGTCTCAGCGTCAGCTGCCGTGCCCAGACGCAGGTCCACTTTCAGACGCGCCAGCTCCAGCTGGAACCAGCGCGTGATACCGGCGATCTGGTCGCGCTGCGGAGCCTTCGATGCGGTGGTGATTTGCCCGCCGATGAATTCCTTCTTCTCGAACAGGGTCACGTCATGGCCGCGCTCGGCAGACACCCGCGCCGCTTCCATGCCCGCAGGCCCGGCACCCACGACCACCACCTTGCGTTTGGCACCGGTGGTTTTTTCGATGATGTGCGGCACGCCCATGTACTCACGGGACGTCGCGGCGTTCTGGATGCACAGCACGTCGAGGCCCTGATACTGGCGGTCGATGCAATAGTTGGCACCCACGCACTGTTTGATCTGGTCGATCTGGCCCATCTTGATCTTGGTGATCAGGTGCGGGTCGGCAATGTGCGCGCGCGTCATGCCGACCATGTCGACATAACCGCCTTCCAGAATCCGGGTGGCCTGGTTCGGGTCCTTGATGTTCTGCGCATGCAGCACAGGCGCCTTGACCACTTCCTTGATGCCGGCCGCCAGATGCAGAAACGGCTCCGGTGGATAACTCATGTTCGGGATGACGTTGGCCAGGGTGTTGTGGGTATCGCAACCGGAGCCCACGACGCCGATGAAATCGATCATGCCGGTCTGGTCGTAGTACTTGGCGATTTCCTTCATGTCCTCATGGCTCAAGCCATCGGGATGGAATTCATCGCCGCACAAACGCAGGCCCACGCAGAAATCAGGGCCGACTTCCTTGCGCACCGCCTTGATGACTTCCAGGCCAAAACGCATGCGGTTTTCGAAGCTGCCGCCCCATTCATCAGTGCGCTTGTTGACTCGCGGGCTCCAGAACTGGTCGATCATGTGCTGGTGCACGGCCGACAGCTCCACGCCGTCCAGGCCACCGGCCTTGGCACGTCCCGCAGCGCTGGCGTAGTTGCCGATCACCCGCCAGATTTCTTCCGGCTCGATGGTCTTGCAGGTCGCACGGTGCACCGGCTCGCGGATGCCCGAAGGCGACAGCAGCGTCGGCCAGTGATCGCCGTCCCAGCGAGAACGACGGCCCATGTGGGTAATCTGGATCATGATTTTGGCGCCGTGCTTGTGCATGGCGTCCGCGAGATTCTGGAAGTGCGGGATGATGTTATCGGTCGCCAGGTTGACCGACTTCCACCAGCTTTGCGGGCTGTCGATAGCGACGCTGGATGAACCGCCGCAGATCGCCAGGCCAATCCCGCCTTTGGCCTTTTCTTCGTAGTACTTCACATAGCGGTCGGTGGTCATCCCGCCATCGGTGGCGTAGACCTCGGCATGCGCAGTGCTCAATACCCGATTACGGATCGTGAGTTTGCCTATCTGGATAGGCTGAAACATCGCTTCGAAAGCCATGACACGATCCTCGACTTACAACGGTTTGACGATGAACAGGCCGTCGTCGTGGCCTTCTTCCGAACCGCCGTAAACCTGCTCGGCCACTGTGCGAATCGGGCTGCCTTTGGCGGCGAGAATCTGATCCATGGCACCGGCGAACCAGCCAGTGAACATGTAGTCGACCTTGCGCCCGACCTTGCCGTACACGTAGACAAAAGCCGAGTGCTCCAGCTTGACGCTGACAGTGCCTTTTTCCAGGTCGATGTCCTGAATCTTGAACAGGCCCCAACCGCGCTGCGACAGGCGCTTCATGTAGTGCTCGAACACCGCGACGCCTTCCAGGTCATGACATTCAGCTTCTTTCTCGCACCAATGCCAGGCGGATTTGTAACCGGCCTTGTAGAGAATCTCGGCGTACGCATCAGCCCCCAGGACCTCTTCGATGCCCATGTGGTTGTTGACGAAAAAGTGGCGCGGCACGTAAAGCATCGGCAAGGCGTCGGAGGTCCAGATGCCGGTTTCGCTGTCGACTTCGATGGGCAGTTGCGGGGCGATTTTAGCCATGGGGTCAAACTCCAGAAATTCGGGTGACGCCCACTGCGCGTAATGGCAGCGGGGTGATTGATTGTTTTAGGTTGCGGGTGGCTTTATTCGCCCCAGACGTCCGCCAGCACGTTCACCCAGTTCTCGCCCATGATCTTGCGCACGGTGCGCTCGGCATGGCCGCGTTTGAGCAGGGTTTCAGTCAGGTTCGGGAACTCGCCCACGGTGCGGATGCCCAGCGGGTTGATGATCTTGCCGAAGCTGGTCAGGCGGCGGGCGTAGCCCTTGTCGTGGGTCAGGTATTCGAAGAAGTCCTGGCCGTGACCCTGAGTGAAGTCGGTGCCGATGCCGATGGAGTCTTCGCCGACGATGTTCATCACGTATTCGATGGCTTCGGCGTAGTCGTCGATGGTCGACTCGATGCCCTTGGCCAGAAACGGCGCGAACATGGTCACGCCGACGAAACCGCCGTGATCGGCGATGAACTTCAGTTCTTCGTCTGACTTGTTACGCGGATGCTCTTTAAGGCCGGACGGCAGGCAGTGTGAATAGCAGACCGGTTTTTTAGATTCGAGGATGACTTCTTCAGAAGTCTTGGAGCCTACGTGGGACAGGTCGCACATGACGCCCACGCGGTTCATCTCGGCAACGATTTCACGACCGAAACCCGAGAGCCCGCCATCACGCTCGTAACAGCCGGTGCCCACCAGATTCTGGGTGTTGTAGCACATCTGCACGATGCCCACGCCCAGCTGTTTGAAGATCTCGACGTAGCCGATCTGGTCTTCGTAGGCATGGGCATTCTGAAAGCCGAACAGGATGCCGGTCTTGCCCAGCTCCTTGGCCTTGCGGATGTCGGCAGTGGTGCGCACCGGCATTACCAGGTCACTATTCTCGCGCATCAACTTCTGGCTTTTGCAGATGCTGTCGATGGTCGCCTGGAAACCCTCCCACACCGATACGGTGCAGTTGGCCATGGTCAGGCCGCCTTTGCGCATGTCTTCGAACAGCTCACGGTTCCATTTGGCAATGATCAGCCCGTCAATAACGATGCTGTCGGCGTGCAATTCGGCTGGGCTCATCAGGCTGTCCCCTTATATGGATGCTGATGCGCCGAATCGTGTGCCGGCGCTATTGAGGCCAGCATATGCCTGAGGCACGGGCGAGCCGGGTGCAAAAACGACAGGGGGCTTGCCGAAAGCGTCAAGAAACGACAATGGTCGACAGGACGCGATACCGCCCGTGGTCGCCAACCTGTTCTTTAGCCCGCGCTTAGGCCAGAATTCAGGCCATCACTGAATCGGAGCGACTCGATGAAAACGGTATTTCTGGCTTTGACGCTACTGGCTACGGGCATCACAGGCGCTCACGCGGCTCAAAATCCTGACGTTTCACCGTGCGATGGGGTCGACGAAGACAAGCAAACCCTGGAATGCTCCAAATACAGCCGGGAAACCGCTGAGGAGTTGCTCAAGGAGAACTTCCAGAACCTACTGCAGCGGGTGCAAAGCCAGTTCGTCGCCAACAAGACGCAATTCAACGATTTCACCAGCAAGCTCAAGAGCGCCCAGCAAGCCTGGGAAAAGCTGCGCGACGCCGATTGTGCGGTTGAAGTCTTCCCATCAGCGGCGGGCAGCAAGGCCTACACCATCGCTGAAAACGACTGCCTGGCACGCATGAGCGATGAGCGCTCGGAGTACCTGGAGTCGATTGCCCAGGAATGAACACACTCGTGAGCTATGGTGTCTGCCTTATCTCTGAAGGCTATGAAGTGAAGGCGTTTCAATGATTATTTGTGGTGTGGAAATCAAAGGCAGCGAGGCGATCTTCGCCTTGGCGACTCGCCAGCAAGGTGGCCTCGAACATCTGCCGTTGGCAATCAAGAAGCTGGCGCTGGAAGACGACGATCAATCGGCAAACGTCCAGGCCTTTGCTGCACAGATCGCCAGCTTCGTGAGGGAAAACGGCATCAGCCATGTCGTTATCAAAAAGCGCAGCAAAAAAGGCGAGTTCGCCGGTGGCCCGACCACCTTCAAGATCGAGACGGTATTCCAGCTGTTGAAGGACTGCGAAGTGACCCTGCTGTCACCCCAGACCATCAACGCCCAGAACAAAAAACACGACTTCGCCCTGCCCTCTTCGCTGAACAAGTACCAGCATGAAGCGTACAAGGCGGCGTGTTCGGGGTTGATGAGGAATCTGTAGGCGATTTGATTCTGTGGGAGCGAGGCTTGCCCGCGATATGGCTGGACGCGGTTCTCTTTGAACCGCAGTGCCCTTATCGCGGGCAAGCCTCGCTCCCACAGGTTCGGCGCCGGGATTCAATACCCCATCAATTCAACACCACCTTCCCAACCCGCTCGGCCTTGCGACGACGCGCCACCAGCACGCCGGTGGCGATTACCAGAACACTCAGCAGGCCCGTGGCGAGGATTTCCACGCGGTGGGCTTCCTGAACCAGCATGATCCCCAGCACCCCGATGATGAACACGATCACCAACCAGGTCAGGTACGGGAACAACCACATGCGGAACGACAGCTGCTCGCCTGCGGCAATGCTCTTCTGACGCATGCGCAGCTGGGAAACGGCAATCACCAGATACACCAGCAGCGCGATGGCGCCAGAGCTGGCCAGCAGGAACTCAAACACGGCAGCCGGAGCCACGTAGTTGGCGAATACCGTCAGGAACGCCGCAGCCGTGGACAAGATCACTGCCCAGTAAGGCGTGCCGCTTTTGCTGGTGCGGGTCGCAACCGCAGGCGCATCGCCACGTTTGCCCAGCGAGTAGAGCATCCGCGAGGCGGTATAGAGTGCCGAGTTCAGGCAACTGGTCACCGCAATCAAGACCACGATATCGACGATCAGCTTGGCGTTCGCAATGCCCATCATGTCCAGCACGGTCTGGTAGGAACCCACCTCAGCCAGACGCGGATCGTTCCATGGCACCAGCGCCACGACGATAAAGATCGACACCAGATAGAACAGACAGATTCGCCAGATCACCGAGTTGGTGGCCTTGGTGATCTGTTTCTCCGGATCTTTCGATTCAGCGGCAGCAATGGTGACGATCTCGGTGCCCATGAACGAGAACATGGTGGTCAGCATCGCGGCCAATACCGCGCCCATGCCATTGGGCAGGAAGCCTTGGGTGTCATAGAGATGGCTGACGCCGCTGACCTGGCTGTCGGGCAGCAAACCGAAAATGGCCGCCGCACCCAGCACCACAAACCCGATGATCGCCAGGACCTTGATCAGGGCGAACCAGAACTCGAATTCTCCGTAGTTCTTCACGCTGAACAGGTTGGTCGCGGTCAGCAGCAAGGTGATGACCAGGGTGAACACCCAGATGCCGATGTCCGGGAACCAGGCGTGCAGGATGGTTGCCGCGGCGTTGGCTTCCAGTGGAATCACCAGCACCCAGAACCACCAATACAACCAACCGATGGTGAAACCGGCCCAATGCCCGATGGCGCGATCGGCGTAAGTCGAAAATGAACCGGTATCCGGAGAAGCCACGGCCATCTCGGCCAGCATGCGCATGACCAGCACCACCAGCGTCCCGGCTGCGGCATAGGCCAGCAGCACGGCAGGCCCGGCCTCGGCAATGGCGTGACCGGAGCCAACGAACAGACCGGCACCAATCACACCGGCGATAGACAGCATGGTGATGTGCCGAGGTTTGAGCCCCTGATCGAGCTCTGTAGCGTTAGGGATGCTGCTCATTGAGACTACCTTTGCGTGAGGAGCGACTGCCCCCGCAGCTCGTCGTAAAGAGAAAGCTACGGTCCTGTTTTTTATTTTTGACGCAAGATCTGCGCCAAAATGTTTCAAAAACGACGTCGCCCACGGAAACGTGCGGATTAAAGCGGTGCAATTTGGCGTGAGTTAAACGTTTCAGCTTGAGAGTAAGACAATTTGTTACCGAGCGCCCCACCCCGAACTTGCAAAAGCGCACCAAAAATACCCAGTTCGCGGTAACGCGCACTATCTGAGTGCTTTGGATTTAAAAGCACAAAATTGCAGGATTTATCTGGATTGCCGGGCACTCTGATGGAGCGAGGCTTACCTGTGGGAGCGACCGGGGTGGCGCTCCCACAGGTCATGTGTGCACATCTGCGCAACAAAACCTTTGCCTAACCCGCGACGTTTGCACTTAAATCAGGTCGAACAGCAGCCACTCCCCAACCGCCCCCAAGTCCAGCACCCGTATCCGGAGCAACACCCATGCAGACGTACCAAAAATTCCTGTTGGCCGTCGCCGCCACTCTGGCGTTCACGACCAGCGCTTTTGCCGTAGAAACGTTGAAGATGGGTGTTCAAGGGGCCAATCCACCGTTTAACAGCAAGGACGCCAGCGGCCAGGCGTCAGGCTTTGACGTGGAGATCGGTAAAGCGCTGTGCGCCAAGATGAAGGTTGAGTGTGAAGTGGTCATCGCCGACTGGGACGGCATCATCCCGGCGTTGGTCAGCAACCAGTTCGATTTCCTGATTTCGTCCATGTCGATCACCGAAGAACGCAGCAAGCTGGTGGACTTCACCACGCCCTACTATTCCAACAAGCTGCAATTCGTGGCCGCCAAGACGGCTGATATCAAAACCGACAAAGCCTCTATTCGCGACTCGCTGCTGGGCAAGACCCTGGGCACCCAGGCGTCGACCCAGTCCTCGGTCTGGTTGCAGGAAAACCTGGGTATGGACATCACCCTGCGTCTGTATGACTCCCAGGAAGCTGCCTTCGCCGACCTCGCTGCTGGCCATGTCGACGCCGTGCTGGCCGACAAATACGTCGCCTACGAATGGCTCAAGAGCGAGCCTGGCATGAGCTTCGAGTTCAAGGGCGACGCAGTGCTGGACAACGACAAGATGGGCATCGCGGTGCGTTTGAACGATCCACTGCGCGCGCGTCTCAATCTGGCCATCAAGGAAATCATCGAAGACGGCACCTACAAGAAAATCAACGACAAGTACTTTCCTTTCAGCATTCTCTGACAGCAGCGATACTGTGGGCCCGGCTTGAGCCGGGTTTACTTATTCGAGCTGCCCATGGCCCACCACTCCGCTTTGCACGACGAACAGCTGCGCAGTCGATTCCGGGCACTGGACAGCTTCCTGTTCGCCTGGCAACCCCTGTGGCGGCCCAAGCCCTTCACGCATCTGCATTTGCCCTGGGAACGCCAGTACCCCGAACTCGCAGACTGGCTGCGAAAACGTTCGCTGAGCGAAGCCGAAGCCGCTCACAACCAGCCCGAACAACTGGCCGCGCCGTTTCCATTTCCGCAACTTGCAGCCGAAGCCGCTGAGCTGAGCCATGCGCCATTGTTGCCTTCGTCCAGCCTGGAGCCGGTCGAGCCACGGATGAGCGTTGATGTGCCGGGGCGTAAGTGGCAACAGATCGAAGCCTTCGCCAGCCGCCTGGACTTTGCGCGCCACCCTGAGCACTGGCTGGACTGGTGTTCCGGCAAAGGTCACCTTGGGCGACGGCTGCTGCGTAATGATCAGGCGCTAACCTGCCTTGAGTACGACGCCAAGCTGGTGCAGGCGGGACGCGCACTCAGCGCCCGCCTCAACATCGAGGCCAGCCATGTGCATCAGGACGTGATGGCCGATGATGCCTGGCGCCGCCTGCAAAGCCATCACACCCCCGTGGCGCTGCATGCCTGCGGCGATTTGCATGTGCAGTTGATGCGCCTGGCCAGCCAGGTCGGCTGTGCGCAAATGGCCATAGCGCCGTGCTGCTATAACCGGATAAGCACCGAGCATTACCAGCCTTTGTCCAGCGAAGGTCAGGCCTCGGCATTGAAACTGTCCCGCGACGATCTTGGCCTGCCGATGAGTGAAACGGTGACGGCTGGCGCAAGGGTAAAGCGTCAGCGCGATCAGTCCATGGCGCAGCGCCTGGCCTTTGATTTATTGCAACGGCAAGTGCGCAGTGTCGACGAATACCTGCCAACACCCTCTCTGCCCAGCGCCTGGCTGGACAAACCTTTCGCGACCTATTGCCGTGATCTGGCCGCGCTCAAAGGCTTGCCGGAGGTGGGTGAGCAACACTGGCCCAGCCTTGAAGCCACGGGCTGGGAACGCCTGGCTCAGGTGCGCAATCTGGAATTGGTTCGCAATGTGTTCCGGCGTCCGCTGGAGCTCTGGCTGGTGCTCGACCGCGCGCTTTATCTGCAGGAGCAGCACTATCAAGTCCGCGTGGGCACCTTTTGTGAGAGCCCGATAACTCCGCGTAATTTGCTGCTGATCGCGCAATTGCATTGACCCCGCCAATCGGAAAGCCTGTGGATAAGTCTGTTGATGAAAATTCGACTGACGGCTTTTTTACTTAGCCAGCTACTTATCCGAATGGTCAGATCCTTGCTCTGCAGTCGCCATAAAATCCTTACAGAACAGAGAGTTAAATAATCCCCGAAAGGCTTTCATATATTTCATACCATTTGGCTCTTAGGCAGCGCCCGTTGTGCATAAAAGATTTGGACACCGCAGCTCCGGAGCGGCTTCAGCCGCGAATCGAGATTCCAGCTGGAAAATATTCATTGAATGCCCCGGCCTCTCGCGGCTAAAGCCGTTCCTGCGGTACTTGTTTGCTGACGACCGCGCGGAGTCGAAGACGGGCGGGGACTTCCTTCAGACGCCAGCAAATTCCTTGGTTGCCCCCCTCCGCAGCGGTCTTTAGACTTACGCCTCATTTAAGCGAGAGCAGGCTCGATGTCCACGGTCTTTCCCGAAGATTCTGTCGGTCTAGTCACGCCGCAACTGGCGCATTTCAGCGAGCCTCTGGCGCTGGCCTGTGGCCGCTCGTTGCCTGCCTACGACCTGATGTACGAAACCTATGGCCAACTCAACGCCGCGCGCAGCAATGCCGTGCTGATTTGCCATGCGCTGTCCGGCCACCATCACGCGGCGGGTTTCCACAGCGTCGACGAGCGCAAGCCCGGTTGGTGGGACAGCTGCATCGGCCCTGGCAAACCCATCGACACCAATCGCTTCTTTGTGGTCAGCCTGAACAACCTCGGCGGATGCAATGGCTCAACCGGCCCGAGCAGCATTGACCCTGAGACTGGCAAGCCCTTCGGCGCGAATTTCCCGGTGCTGACCGTGGAAGACTGGGTCCACAGCCAGGCACGTCTGGCTGACCGGCTGGGTGTCGAGCAGTGGGCAGCCATCGTGGGCGGCAGTCTGGGCGGCATGCAGGCCCTGCAATGGACCATGACTTACCCGGATCGGGTTCGGCACTGCCTGGCCATTGCCTCGGCTCCCAAGTTGTCGGCGCAGAACATTGCCTTCAACGAAGTAGCGCGTCAGGCGATCCTCTCGGACCCTGAATTCCATGGCGGCGACTTCCAGGAATTCGGCGTCATCCCCAAACGCGGCCTGATGCTGGCGCGGATGGTCGGACACATCACTTACCTGTCCGATGACTCCATGGGCGAGAAATTCGGCCGTGGTCTCAAGAGCGAGAAGCTCAACTACGACTTCCACAGCGTGGAGTTTCAGGTTGAAAGCTACCTGCGCTATCAGGGAGAAGAGTTTTCCGGACGCTTTGATGCCAACACGTATCTGTTGATGACCAAAGCACTGGACTACTTCGACCCGGCGGGCGCGTTCAATGATGACCTGGCCGCGACCCTGGCCCATGTCACCGCAGATTTCTGTGTGATGTCGTTCACCACTGACTGGCGCTTCTCGCCGGCCCGCTCCCGGGAACTGGTGGATGCGTTGATGGCGGCGAAAAAGAACGTCTGCTATCTGGAGATCGACGCACCTCAGGGCCACGATGCGTTCCTGATCCCGATCCCGCGCTACCTTCAGGCGTTCTCCAGTTACATGAACCGAATTGCACTTTGAGGACGCCATGAGAGCCGATCTGGAAATCATCCAAGAATGGATCCCTGCGGGCAGCCGCGTGCTCGACCTGGGCTGTGGCGATGGCGAACTGCTGGCCTGGCTGCGTGACAACAAGCAAGTCACCGGCTATGGCCTGGAAAACGACGCCGACAATATTGCCCGCTGTGTCAGCAAGGGTGTCAACGTCATCGAGCAGGATCTGGACAAAGGCCTGGGCAACTTCGCCAGCAACAGCTTCGACGTGGTGGTCATGACCCAGGCGTTGCAAGCCGTGCACTACCCGGACAAGATCCTCGACGAAATGCTCCGCGTGGGCCGCCAATGCATCATCACCTTCCCCAACTTCGGGCACTGGCGCTGCCGCTGGTATCTGGCGACCAAGGGCCGGATGCCGGTTTCCGACTTCCTGCCGTACACCTGGTACAACACGCCGAACATCCACTTCTGCACCTTTGCCGACTTCGAAGAACTGTGCCGTGGCCGCCATGCACGGGTCATTGATCGGCTCGCCGTCGATCAACAGCATCGCCACGGCTGGGCCAGCAAACAATGGCCTAACCTGTTAGGTGAGATCGGTATCTACCGGGTCAGCAGCCCGGGGTTGCAGGAACACAAGATCGCGGTTTAGGAAAGTTGTGCACAAACCCGGCAGGAGCGCGCTTGCCCGCGATTCGATTTTGAACCTGACCTGTTAGTCGCCTGAACGAATGCCATCGCGCGCAAGCGCGCTCCTACAAGTTTGATAAGGAGAACAACCATGCGTCGCCTGGCAATGATCCTGATCTGTGCTCTGAGCCTGTCGGCATTTGCTGCCGACTACGCCAAGCCGAACCGGCAAGAGACCTTCGGCGACGTGACGGTCTATTACAACGCGTTTGCTTCCAGCACCTTGTCACAGGAAGTGGCCAGCGCCTCAGGCCTGACCCGTAGCAAGCAATTGAGCGTGCTCAACATCACTGTGCTCAAGGCAGGCAAGCCAGCGCCTTCGGTGGTGACGGGCACCTACAAGGATTTAACCGGGCGTGCTCAGCCACTGACCTTCAAGCAGGTCACTGACAAAGGCTGGGTCAGCTACATAGCGCAGTTCCCGGTGAAACAAGCCGAGACCTACACCTTCAACATCGATGTGAAAGCTGGCAGCGAGGACAAGCACTCCTTCAGCTTCAATCAGGAAATCTACCCAGGCGAATGATGAATTTTGCGCAGCTCGTATTGGCCAGCCACAACGCTGGCAAACTCAAAGAACTTCAGGCCATGCTCGGCGACAGCGTGCAACTGCGCTCGATCGGTGAATTCAGCAGCGTAGAGCCTGACGAGACCGGTTTGTCGTTCGTCGAGAACGCCATCCTCAAAGCACGCAACGCAGCGCGGATTTCCGGCTTGCCCGCACTGGCTGACGACTCGGGCCTGGCGGTGGACTTCCTCGGCGGCGCGCCAGGAATTTATTCTGCACGCTATGCCGACGGTCAGGGCGATGCAGCGAACAACGCCAAGCTGCTGGACGCCCTCAAGGACGTACCTGAAGACCAGCGCGGCGCCCAGTTCGTCTGCGTGCTGGCGCTGGTACGTCATGCCGACGACCCGTTGCCGATCCTCTGCGAAGGTTTGTGGCACGGGCGCATTCTGACCGCGGCCAGCGGCGACCATGGTTTCGGTTACGATCCGCTGTTCTGGGTGCCGGAGCGCGACTGCTCCAGTGCTGAATTGAGCCCGGCCGAGAAAAACCAGCTCAGCCACCGCGCCCGCGCCATGGCGATTCTGCGACAGCGTTTGAGCCTGGACCTGAAATGACCCAGGAAACGCCCGCAACTCCGCTGTTCCTCGGCGACACCGGTTTTACCTCAACCGGGCCGAGGGCCGCGCTGCCTCATTTGCCACCGTTGTCGCTGTATATCCACATCCCGTGGTGCGTGCGCAAATGCCCGTATTGCGATTTCAACTCTCACACCGCCAGCCCCGTGTTGCCGGAAGCGGAATACATCGACGCCTTGCTGGCCGATCTGGATCTGGACTTGCCGTTTGTTTACGGCCGTGAGCTGAGTTCGATCTTCTTCGGTGGCGGCACGCCGAGCCTGTTCAGCGCTGATTCTCTAGGCCGCTTGCTCAAGGGTGTCGAACAGCGCATTCGTTTTGCCCATGACATCGAAATCACTCTGGAAGCCAACCCGGGCACTTTCGAACAGGTCAAATTCAGTGCGTATCGCGGTCTGGGCATCAATCGCCTGTCGATCGGCATTCAGAGCTTTCAGGAAGCCAAACTCAAAGCCCTGGGCCGTATTCACAACGGCGACGAAGCGATTCGTGCCGCCGACATGGCGCGCCAGGCGGGTTTCGATAACTTCAACATGGACTTGATGCACGGCTTGCCAGATCAGTCGCCAGAGGACGCATTGGCCGATCTGCAGCAGGCCATCGACCTCCAGCCGACGCATTTATCCTGGTATCAGCTGACGCTGGAGCCGAACACGGTGTTCTGGAACCAGCCACCGACCCTGCCCGAGGACGACATTCTGTGGGACATCCAGGAGGCCGGTCAGCTGTTGCTCGCCGAAAATGGCTACGCACAGTATGAAGTGTCGGCCTATGCGCAACCCGGCAGACCGGCGCGGCATAACCTCAATTACTGGAGCTTCGGCGATTTCATCGGTATCGGTGCGGGCGCCCACGGCAAGCTCAGTCATCCGGACGGGCGCATCGTGCGCACCTGGAAAACCCGCCTGCCCAAGGATTACCTGAACCCGGCCAAGCCGTTCAAAGCTGGTGAAAAGCTGTTGAGTGTCGAAGAACTGCCGTTTGACTTCCTGATGAATGCCCTGCGCCTGACGAATGGCGTGGACGCTGCGTTATTTCGCGAACGCACGGGTCTAAGCCTCGATTCGCTGGCCAGTGCCCGCCAGCAGGCCGAGCAACGTGGTCTGCTGCACGCTGATCCGAGCCGGCTGGCCGCCACGCCGCAAGGTCAGCTGTTTCTCAACGACCTGCTGCAATACTTTTTGATCTAAGGACCCTGCATGGATTTCATACTCGACCTGCTCGCCACTGTCTCCCGCTGGAGCCGCAGCAACCTCTCGGAAATTGCGCTGGCGCTGGTGGGCTGCTTGCTGGTGCTGTTTGGCGCGGATTTCAAGAATTGGGTCGAAGGCAGAATCAGCAGCTTCGCCGGTGCCTTGCGCATCCCGCTGATGGCCCTGCTGGTGACCATCGGCAGCGGCGCGGCGCTGATCTACGCGACGCCCTGGGTGATTCGCGGGCTCAGCCAGTTCAACAACTACAGCCTGGCGCCGGTGTTGCTGGTGGTGCTGGTGTTGATTGGGGTGGTTGCGGACAGGAAGTGATGCGGGGCTGAAATACCTTTACCCCTGTGGGAGCGGTGCTTGCCCGCGATAAGGCTGGACGCGGTTCATTTTAGATCGCGTGGACCTTATCGCGGGCAAGCACCGCTCCCACAGGAACCGTGCAAACCTGCAAGGTTGACTTAATCCACCTTCTCGAACTTCAAATCCCAAACCCCATGCCCTAGACGCTCACCACGGCGTTCGAACTTGGTGATCGGGCGTTCGGCAGGGCGTGGTACGCATTTGCCGTCTTCGGCCTGGTTGCGATAACCCGGCGCGACGTTCATCACTTCCAGCATGAATTCGGCATACGGTTCCCAGTCAGTGGCCATGTGCAGCACACCCCCCACTTTCAGCTTGCTGCGCACCAGCTCAGCGAAGGCCGGCTGCACGATGCGGCGCTTGTGGTGACGGCTTTTGTGCCACGGGTCCGGGAAAAACAGCATCAGGCGGTCAAGGCTGTTGTCGGCGATGCAGCGATTGAGCACTTCAATCGCGTCGCAATCATAGACCCGCACGTTGGTCAGGCCCTGAGTCAGCACGCCATTGAGCAAGGCGCCAACGCCCGGATAGTGGACTTCAACGCCGATGAAATCCTGATCCGGCGCAGCGGCGGCCATCTCCAGCAAGGAATGACCCATGCCAAAGCCGATTTCCAGGGTGCGCGGTGCCGAGCGGCCGAAGACCTGATCGTAATCCACCGGCGCATCGACCAGCGGCAACACGTACAACGGACGGCCCTGGTCCAGGCCTCGTTGCTGACCTTCGGTCATGCGTCCGGCGCGCATCACGAAACTTTTGATGCGGCGATGCTGGCGCTCTTCGCCTTCTTCGGCAACAGGCAGCTCTGGGTTTGGAAAGTGTGGATCAGTCATCAAAAAATCTCAGATTTTATGTTGGAGCGAGGCTTGCCCGCGAACCAGACAACGCGGTCAGTCAGAAATACCGAGTCATCGTTCTTCGCGGGCAAGCCTCGCTCCAACAGGGTTAATCCAGGCTTACCGAATCAACCCATCCAGCGGCGAGGATGCGCTGGCGTAGAGTTTCTTCGGCATGCGGCCGGCGAGGTAGGCCATGCGACCGGCAATTACTGCGTGTTTCATGGCGGCGCCCATCAGGATCGGGTCTTGCGCATGGGCGATGGCCGAGTTCATCAGCACCGCTTCACACCCCAGCTCCATGGCAATGGTGGCATCGGATGCGGTGCCGACACCGGCATCAACCAGCACCGGGACCTTGGTCTCTTCGAGAATGATCTGCAGGTTGTACGGGTTGCAGATTCCCAGGCCACTGCCGATCAGGCCAGCCAGCGGCATGATCGCAATACAGCCGATTTCCGCCAGCTGACGCGCAATGATCGGGTCATCGCTGGTGTAAACCATCACGTCGAAACCTTCCTTGACCAGCGTTTCAGCGGCCTTGAGAGTTTCGATCACGTTGGGGAACAGGGTTTTCTGGTCGGCCAGGACTTCGAGCTTGACCAGATTCTTGCCGTCGAGCAGCTCGCGGGCCAGGCGGCAGGTACGCACCGCTTCAATGGCGTCGAAGCAGCCCGCCGTGTTCGGCAGGATGGTGTAGCGATCCGGTGGGAGGATATCCAGCAGGTTCGGCTCGCCGGGATTCTGGCCCAGATTGGTACGGCGTACCGCGACCGTCACAATCTCTGCACCCGAGGCTTCGATGGCCAGACGGGTCTGCTCCATATCCACATATTTGCCGGTACCCACCAGCAGGCGCGACTCGAAAGTCCGACCGCCCAGGATAAACGGCTTGTCGCTGCGAACGTTGCTCATTGGAAATCCTCTTGGAAGGTGAGGTCTGGCCGTGGAATTCAAAGCGTCGTGGACTAGCCGCCACCGATGGCGTGAACGACTTCGACCTGATCGCCGTCACGCAGCGCCGTGGACTCATGCTGGCTGCGCGGCACGATATCCAGGTTCAGCTCGACCGCGACACGACGCCCGACAAGCTCAAGGCGGGTCAACAATGCCGCGACGGTCTCGCCATCGGGCAGTTCAAAGGGTTCACCGTTCAACTGAATGTGCATGCGCGGGAGCAGCCATCATTTTTGGGGCGAGCATTCTAGCCCGATCAGGCGGTATGACCAAGGTAAAGCCATGCCATTCGTCTTTGGCAACCTAGATACCGTTGAAGCGAGGCTTGCCCGCGAATCAGGCAACTCGGTGATTCTGACGCACCGCGTTAGCGTTCTTCGCGGGCAAGCCTCGCTCCAACGATCATTTCAATCCAAAACCGGGTCGATCAAACCCCACCCAACCGCCACGCGGTCAAACCCAACAGCGCCCAACCGATCAGAAACGCCAGCCCGCCAAAGGGGGTGATGATCCCCAGCTTGCTGATCCCGGTCAGGGTCAACAGGTAAAGGCTGCCGGAAAACAGCACGATTCCCAGCGCAAAGGACCAGCCCGCCATGCTCATCAAGCGGCCCGGCAGCTGCGCGGCAAGCACTGCCACGCCAAGAAGCGCCAACGCGTGGATCAGTTGGTAGAGCACGCCGGTATGAAAAATCGCCAGGTATTCCGGGCTCAAGCGATTCTTGAGTCCATGGGCGGCAAAGGCTCCCAGAGCCACGCCTGTGAAGCCGAAAAACGCTGCCAACATCAAAAAGGTCCGAACCATTACCAACTCCAAATCGTTCAAAGGCGCACGGTCTGTATAATGGCCCGCTCCACGGGTTCGGCCAAGCCATCTCTATGCTGCGTACATTACTGAGTCGCCTCATCAAAGCCCTGCTCTGGTTTGCAGCGGGCAGCGTTTTGCTGGTCCTGATCTTCCGCTTCGTGCCGCCACCGGGTACGGCGCTGATGGTCGAGCGCAAGATAGAATCCTGGGTCGATGGCAAACCCATTGATCTGCAGCGCACTTGGCAGCCGTGGAGCAAAATCTCCAACGACCTGAAAATCGCGGTCATTGCTGGGGAGGATCAGAAGTTCGCCGAGCACTGGGGCTTCGACGTCGAGGCGATTCAGGCCGCCATCGCCCATAACGAACTGGGCGGTTCGGTACGCGGGGCCAGCACCCTGAGCCAGCAAGTGGCGAAGAACCTGTTCCTCTGGTCGGGCCGCAGCTATCTGCGCAAAGGCCTGGAAGCATGGTTTACCGGGCTGATTGAAATCCTCTGGTCCAAGCAGCGCATTCTTGAGGTATACCTCAACAGCGTTGAGTGGGATGACGGCGTGTTCGGCGCCCAGGCCGCCGCGCAGCATCACTTCGGCGTCAATGCCAGCGCCTTGTCCACGCAACAGGCCAGCTATCTGGCCGCCGTTCTGCCCAATCCTCGCGAATGGAATGCCGGTCGGCCGAGCAGCTACGTTGCAGGCCGCGCCAGCTGGATTCGCCAGCAGATGCGCCAGTTGGGTGGGGAAGAGTATCTGGTGGGGCTGAACCACAGCCGCAAATTCTAAGCTGTCGCACATCCCTGTGGGAGCGAGCTTGCTCGCGAAGGCAATGTTCCTGCCCACAGAAATATATTCGGATATACCGGCCTCTTCGCGAGCAAGCTCGCTCCCACAGGATCCAATGGTTTGCGCGCCTGAACAAAAAACGCCCTGACCGGTTTCCCGATCAGGGCGTTTCTTTGACTGGCGAAGCGGCTTTACGCAGCGATCGACAGCTTGAGCTTGTTCATCGCGCTCTTCTCAAGCTGACGGATACGCTCGGCGGAGACGTTGTACTTCTGCGCCAGGTCATGCAGGGTCGCTTTCTCTTCCGCCAGCCAGCGCTGGTAGAGGATGTCGCGGCTGCGGTCGTCCAGCACATCCAGCGCCTGATGCAGATTGGCGGTGGAGTTGTCAGTCCAGTCGGAATCTTCCAGCTGACGTGCCGGATCGTAACGATGGTCTTCCAGATAGTTGGCTGGCGACTGAAACGCGCTGTCATCGTCGGCTTCGGCAGCCGGGTCGAAGGCCATGTCATGACCGGTCAGACGGCTTTCCATCTCCCGCACTTCACGAGGCTCTACGCCAAGGCTCTCGGCCACGCGATGGACTTCTTCGTTGTTCAGCCAGGCCAGACGCTTCTTCTGGCTGCGCAGGTTGAAGAACAGCTTGCGCTGGGCCTTGGTGGTCGCGACTTTCACGATGCGCCAGTTGCGCAGGATGAATTCGTGGATTTCCGCCTTGATCCAGTGCACAGCGAACGACACCAGGCGCACACCCATTTCCGGGTTGAAGCGCTTGACGGCTTTCATCAGGCCAACGTTACCTTCCTGAATCAGGTCGGCCTGAGCCAGACCGTAACCCGAATAGCTGCGTGCGATATGCACGACAAAACGCAGGTGGGCGAGGACCATCTGCCGAGCCGCCCCCAGATCCTGCTCATAATAGAGACTCTCAGCCAGTTCACGCTCCTGCTCGGGCGTCAGCAAAGGGATGCTGTTGACCGTGTGCACATAGGCTTCCAGGTTCGCACCCGGGACTAAGGCATAGGCAGGTTGCAAAGAAGTGGTCATACGAAATGTTACCTCCGTCACATGACTCGTGCAGTTCAGCACTGCAAAATTGACCGGGAACCGCTAGACAAGTTCCCATATTCAGATATGTCAATACATGAAGATTAATTTAACGAGGTGCCAGCTCACGTAAATGGCGTGCTACTGCGATCCATGCACCGATATACCCCAACAACACCGCTCCAAGCAAGAGTGATAGACCATCGGACGCGGGTACGCCAGCCAGAGAAAAATCACTTCCGTACAATCCGGCCAAGCCAATCACCGCGTCGTTGAGCCAATCCAGGCCATAAGCCAGCACGCCCCATGAGAGGAACCCCGCGCCCAGCCCGTAGAGTGCGCCCATATAAAGGAAAGGCCGCCGTACATAGCTATCGGTGCCGCCCACCAGTTTGATGACTTCGATTTCGGTGCGACGGTTCTCGATGTGCAGACGTATGGTGTTACCAATGACCAGCAGCAGTGCCGAAACCAATAGCACAGTCAGACCAAACACAAAGCGGTCGCCCAGCTTGAGAATTGCCGCCAGCCGCTCGACCCAGACCAGATCCAGCTGCGCCTGCTCGACGTGCGGCATCCCGGCCAGACGCGTGCGCAGGGCTTCAAGCGCAGGCTTGTCGACTTCATCCGGGGTGACCAGCACCACGCCCGGCAGCGGGTTGTCCGGCAACTCCTTGAGCGCCTCGCCCAGACCGGACTGCTGCTGGAACTCCGCCAGTGCCTGTTCGCGGCTGATGTACTCCGCTTCGGCAACACCCGGCATCAGCCGTATTTCGTTGCGCAAGCTTTCGCCCTGGCTGGCACTGGCATCGAGCTTGAGGTAGATCGAAATCTGCGCAGCACGCTGCCATGAACCCCCCAGGCGCTCGACGTTGTTCAGCAACAACGACAGGCCCATGGGCAGACTCAGGGCAATCGCCATCACCAGACAGGTAAAGAAGCTGCCGATCGGCTGCTTGCCCAGACGGCGCAGACTGTCGATCAGGCTTGAGCGATGGCTTTCCAGCCAGGCGTTGAACAGCGTGCCGAAATCCGGGCCGTCATCGTCGTGGCTGTTTTTCTTGGGTTTCTTCTGCGGGCCCGGCTCGGCAGCCTTGGGCGATACGCGCTCGGACACTTTAGGCGAACGTGTGGCACTCATACTCCAGCCTCCCCGTCACCGATCAGACGACCGCGCTGCAAGGTCAGCATACGATGGCGCATCCGTGCGATCAGTGCCAGGTCGTGGCTGGCGATCAGGACGCTGGTGCCCAGCCGGTTGATGTCTTCAAACACACCCATGATTTCCGCCGCCAGGCGTGGATCGAGGTTACCGGTCGGTTCATCGGCCAGCAGCAGCGCCGGACGGTGAACAATGGCCCGGGCAATGCCGACCCGCTGTTGTTGCCCTGTGGACAAATCGCCGGGGTACAGCTCGGCCTTGTCACCGAGCGCAACGCGCTCAAGGGCCGAATCCACGCGCTTGGTGATTTCCGGCTTGGACAACCCGAGGATCTGCAGCGGCAAGGCGATGTTGTTGAACACCGTGCGATCGAACAGCAACTGGTGGTTCTGGAACACGACGCCGATCTGGCGCCGCAGGAACGGAATCTGTGCGTTGCTGATCTGCCCAAGGTCCTGACCGGCCAGCAGCAGTTTGCCGGTGGTTGGGCGCTCCATGGCCAGCAGCAGGCGCAGCAAGGTACTTTTGCCCGCCCCGGAGTGACCGGTCACGAACAGAAATTCACCGCGACGCACTCGAAAGCTCAGCTCATGCAAGCCGACGTGTCCGTTCGGATAGCGTTTACCGACCTGTTCGAAACGAATCATTTGGCTTCTCGCTCCGCAAACAGTGCCTGGACGAAGGGTTCTGCTTCAAACGTGCGCAGGTCATCAATGCCTTCGCCTACGCCGATGTAACGAATCGGCAAGCCGAACTGCTTGGCCAGGGCGAAGATCACACCGCCTTTGGCCGTACCGTCGAGCTTGGTCAAGGCCAGGCCTGTCAGCTGTACGGTCTGGTTGAACTGTTTGGCCTGGTTGATCGCGTTCTGGCCGGTGCCAGCGTCCAGCACCAGCAACACTTCGTGCGGCGCTTCGGCGTCCAGCTTGCCCATCACGCGGCGCACTTTCTTCAACTCTTCCATCAGATTGTCTTTGGTGTGCAGACGGCCTGCAGTATCGGCGATCAATACATCCATGCCACGAGCCTTGGCGGCCTGCACGGCATCGAAAATCACTGAAGCGGAATCCGCGCCCGTGTGCTGGGCAATGACCGGAATATTGTTGCGTTCACCCCAGACCTGCAACTGCTCCACGGCTGCAGCGCGGAACGTATCGCCCGCGGCCAGCATCACTTTCTTGCCTTCGAGCTGCAGTTTCTTGGCCAGCTTGCCGATGGTCGTGGTCTTGCCCGCGCCATTGACGCCGACGACCAGAATCACGAACGGCTTGCGGCTGACGTCGATGAGCAGTGGCTGCTCCACCGGCTTGAGCATTGTCGTCAGCTCTTGTTGCAGAGAGGTGTACAACGCCTGGGCATCGGTGAGCTGCTTGCGCGCGACTTTCTGAGTCAGGCTCTGGATGATGACGCTGGTGGCCTCGACGCCGACGTCAGCGGTCAGCAAACGGGTTTCGATTTCTTCCAGCAGGTCATCGTCGATCGCCTTCTTGCCCAGAAAAAGACTGGCCATGCCTTCGCCGATGCTGGCGCTGGTCTTGGACAAGCCCTGCTTGAGACGCGCAAAGAAGCCTGCCTTGGCGGCTTCCGGCTGAGCGGCGGGGATTGGCGCGGGCGGGGTGTCGATGATTGGCGCAACCGCCACCGCAGCAGCTGGGGCCATGGCCGCAACGACTGGCGCAATCACCGGCTCGGGTTGCGGCTCGGGCTCGGGCTCTACTGCAACCGGCTCTGGCTCTGGCTCTGGCTCTGGCTCTGGCTCTGGCTCTGGCTCTGGGAGGATGGTCGATTCCGGCTCGACCATGGGCACGTCGATGCGCGGTTCCGGTTCTGGCTGCAGCTCAAGCGCTGGCTCGGCCTGCCCATCTACCGGGTACTGCGGCGCAATCGGCGGCGTGACGTGAAGCTCATACTCATTGACCAGCGCTACAGGTTCTTCAGCCACCGGCAATGCAGGCCAGGGCTGTGAGTGTGAGAGGTCGGCAGGCTCTGGCTCGGCTTGGGGCCGGGCTTGCTCCGCAACAGGTTCCGCCACGACAGTTTCGCCAACCGGTGCCAGGCTCGGCGCTGGGGCAAACTGCGGCTCAACGGCTGCCGGAGTCGATTCAATCACCGGCTCCGGGGCTGCTGTGGATAAATCTTGCGGCGGTTCGACCGGGGTTTCCTGCGGCTTTTTGCGCAGCCATCCGAACAGGCCTTTCTTCTCACCAGCCGGGGCTGGGTTCTTCTTGTCGTCGTTGGAACCAAACATGGATGACGGCTATCTCAAGGTAGCGACGCGCCGGAGCGGCGCCTCTGAAAAATTCTGGTATGCGAAACAGACTGCTTTTCAGTCAGCTTGTTCATATGCCCGTTGAGCATAAACCAACTAAATATTGCTACCTGTAGGAGTGAGCTTGCTCGCGATCCAGTGCGCAGCGCTGGCAAAAGGGCTCGATTCAAATCTGCCTGAAGGCCGTGCCGGCCTTAGCGCGAGCAAGCTCGCTCCTACAGGGATTTGCGCTCCGCACAGTGACTATCGGAACGCTCCTACATCATTGTCGTGGTAGGCAGCTGAGCTGGCCGCTATCCTAACACCCCCGCGCCCGTGGACGCTAAGTTCAAACGGGCCGTCTTACAGGTTCAAATTACGAATGAATGCTCTAGCCCGCCGTGCCGCAGGCCTGCTGTTCGGCACAATTTGTCTGCCATTCGGTGCAATGGCCGCCGACCCGCAACCTACCCATGAATTCACACTCGATAACGGCCTCAAGGTCGTTGTTCGCGAAGATCACCGCGCGCCCGTGGTGGTTTCGCAGATCTGGTACAAGATCGGCTCCAGCTACGAGACGCCAGGCCAGACCGGCTTGTCCCACGCTCTTGAGCACATGATGTTCAAGGGCAGCTCGAAAACCGGGCCTGGCGAAGCCTCGCTGATCCTGCGGGATCTGGGTGCAGAAGAAAACGCCTTCACCAGCGACGACTACACCGCTTATTACCAGGTCCTGGCCCGTGATCGTCTGGCCGTGGCTTTCGAGCTGGAAGCCGACCGCATGGCCAGCCTCAAACTGCCCGCCGATGAGTTCAGCCGCGAAATCGAAGTCATCAAGGAAGAGCGCCGGCTGCGCACCGACGACAAACCGACCTCCAAGGCCTATGAACGCTTCAAGGCCATGGCCTACCCGGCCAGCGGCTATCACACGCCGACCATTGGCTGGATGGCCGACCTGGAGCGCATGAAGGTCGAAGAGCTGCGGCACTGGTACGAAGCCTGGTACGCGCCGAACAATGCCACGCTGGTCGTCGTGGGTGATGTGAAGCCCGACGAAGTCAAAGCCCTGGCCGAACGCTTCTTCGGCCCGGTCCCGCGTCGCGAAGTGCCGCCGTCGAAAAAGCCGCTGGAACTGGCTGAACCCGGCGAACGCCGCATCACTCTGCATGTACAGACTCAACTGCCGACCCTGATGTACGGCTTCAACGTGCCAAGCATGGCGACCGCACAAGACCCACGCTCGGTCAACGCGCTCCGCCTGATCGACGAGCTGCTGGACGGCGGTTACAGCGCGCGCATTCCAACTCGACTGGAACGCGGTGAAGAACTGGTTTCCGGTGCGAGCTCCAGCTATGACGCGTTCGCCCGTGGTGACAGCCTGTTCACCATCAACGCCACACCCAATACGCAAAAGAAGAAAAGCCTGGCGGACGTCGAAGCCGGTATCTGGCGTCTGCTCGACGAGCTGAAAACCAAGCCGCCGACCGCCAATGAACTGGAGCGGGTCCGGGCTCAGGTGATTGCCGGGCTGGTCTTCGAGCGTGACTCGATTACTTCCCAGGCCAGCACCATCGGCCAACTGGAAACCGTGGGCCTGTCGTGGAAGCTGATCGACGAGGAATTGGCTGCACTGCAAAGCGTAACGCCTGCCGACATCCAGAACGCCGCCCGCACCTATTTCACCCGTGAGCGCCTCAGCGTTGCGCACGTTCTGCCTGAGGAGAAAGCAAAATGAGTCAGCGCAATGGCCCACGTCACACGCTGTTCGGCCTGCTGCTGAGCACTGGCCTCAGTGTTTTTGCTGCACAGTCTGCTTTGGCAGAAGAGCCAACCAGCGCTGCCGAACCCGCCCGCCCGGCCCTTGAGTCTCTCAAGGAGCTCGATGGCAAGGCGCCGGCGCGCCGCACCCTGAATATCCAGACCTGGCAAACCGCCGAAGGCGCCAAAGTGCTGTTCGTCGAGGCACGCGAGCTGCCGATGTTCGATATGCGTCTGACCTTCGCCGCTGGCAGCAGCCAGGATCAAACCCTCCCGGGCGTCGCGGTGCTGACCAATGCCATGCTCAACGAGGGCATCAAAGGCAAGGATGTCACGGCCATCGCCGAAGGCTTCGATGGCCTGGGCGCGGTGTTTGGCAATGGTGCCTATCGCGACATGGCCGTTGCGTCGATCCGCAGCCTGAGTGCCCCGGACAAACGCGAGCCAGCCTTGAAGCTGTTCTCGGAGGTCGTCGGCAAGCCAACCTTCCCGGCAGATGCACTGGCGCGTATAAAGAACCAGCTGCTGGCCGGTTTCGAATACCAGAAGCAGAACCCTGGCTCTCTGGTCAATAAAGAACTGTTCAAGCGCCTGTATGGCAACCACCCTTATGGCCACCCGAGCGAAGGCACTGCTGAAACCATCAAGCCCATCACCCTCGCCCAGCTCAAGGCTTTCCATGCCAAGGCTTATGCGGCAGGCAATGCGGTGATTGCGCTGGTGGGCGATCTGTCCCGCGATGAAGCTCAGGCGATGGCGGCTCAGGTGTCCGCGTCGCTGCCCAAAGGCCCGGCCCTGGCCAAACTGCCGACCCCGGTCGAACCCAAAGCAGGCGAAACCCACATCGAGTTTCCGTCCAAGCAGACTCACCTGATGCTGGCCCAACTGGGCATCACCCGTAATGACCCGGATTTCGCCGCGCTATCACTGGGCAACTCGGTGCTGGGTGGCGGCGGCTTCGGCAGTCGCCTGATGACTGAAGTGCGGGAGAAACGCGGCCTGACTTACGGCGTGTCCTCGGGCTTTACTCCGATGCAGACTCAGGGCCCGTTCCTGATCGGCCTGCAAACCCGCGCCGAACTCAGCCAAAACACCCTGAAGCTGGTGCAGGACATCGTCCGCGATTTCCTCGCCAATGGCCCCACGCAAAAAGAGCTGGATGACGCCAAGCGCGAGCTGGCGGGCAGCTTCCCGCTGACCAACGCCGACAACTCGGACATCGTCGGGCAACTGGGCGCTATCGGCTTTTACGATTTGCCGCTGACCTACCTCGAAGACTTCATGACTCAGTCGCAAAGCGTGACCGTCGAGCAGGTAAAGACCGTCATGAACAAACACTTGAACGCTGACAAGCTGGTTATCGTCAGCGCCGGGCCGACCGTAGCGCAAAAGCCGCTGCCGCCACCTACCGAAAAACCTGCAGAACGACCTCTCGGGGTCCCGGAGCATTAATGGCCAATCCACGTCCCAAGGGCCACAACGGCCTGGGCCAACTGCGCATCATTGGTGGCGAATGGGGCAGCCGCAAGCTGACCTTTCCAGACGCTCCAGGTTTGCGCCCAACGCCTGATCGTGTACGCGAAACGCTGTTCAACTGGCTGGCAATGGAGATTGCCGGTGCGCGCGTGCTGGACGTCTTCACCGGCAGCGGCGCGTTGTTTTTCGAAGCCCTGTCCCGTGGCGCAAGCATGGGCCTGGCGCTGGACAACAGCGCAGCGGCCATCGCCAGCCTGCGCCAGAACCTGAGCATGCTCGACTGCACCACTGGCCAGGTCTCGCAGACCGACTCGTTGCGCCATCTGGAGACCCAGACGGCTGAGCCCTTTGACCTGGTGTTCCTCGACCCGCCGTTCCATCAGGGCCTGCTGGCCTCGGCATGCACCTTGCTGGAATCGCGCGGCTGGCTGGCAGAAAACGCCTGGATCTACACCGAAAGCGAAACCCCGCCGTCGACCACAGGTTTGCCGGGCAACTGGCGTCTGCACCGGGAGAAGAAAGCCGGGCAGGTGTATTACGCGTTGTGGCAACGGGGCTAGCACTCTTTGGGAGAGTCGATGTTCGCCTGCAACGCTTCGAGAAACACATAAAGCCTTGGTTCACCTCGAACCTGTGGGAGCGAATTCATTCGCGAAGGCAATATTGAGGCCGATAAAAATCTGTCGGATGTAGTGGCCTCTTCGCGAATGAATTCGCTCCCACAGGGATCAATTGAACCCGAGGGATTGGTCAACCCAAAGGTCATGCGTCACCCGTACATTCTCAACTTTAACCATTCAGCAAATACCCCTCACATCCCGCCTGACTTGTGGCAACGTACCCACTGATACCCCTGAATCTGCCCCACGAGGACGATCGTGCTGACTAAATCCTCATTCTCGAACCGCTTTGTTCCCGCTGCTGGCCTGGGCAATCCTCATCTGCAAACGCTGTGGGGGCCGCTACTGCGCCGCAATTTGCCGCTGGAGCGGCATCGCGAACGGCTCTGGCTGGCGGACGGAGACTTCCTCGACCTGGACTGGGCGGGCCCGCACCAACTGGACGCACCCCTGGTGCTGGTGCTGCACGGCCTGACCGGCTCTTCAAACTCGCCTTATGTCGTCGGCCTGCAACAAGCCATGGCCCGTGAAGGCTGGGCCAGCGTGGCGCTGAATTGGCGCGGCTGTTCCGGCGAACCCAATCTGCTGTCGCGCAGCTACCACTCCGGCGCCAGTGAAGACCTCGCCTCAGTGGTCGAGCACCTGCGTGCCCTGCGCCCATTGGCCCCGCTGTATGCGGTCGGCTACTCGCTGGGCGGCAATGTGTTGCTCAAGTATCTGGGCGAATCAGGGCTGAACAGTCAACTGCTGGGCGCCGTGGCGGTGTCGGTGCCGTTCCGCCTTGATGAGTGCGCAGACCGAATCGGCATGGGCTTTTCCAAGGTCTATCAGCGGCATTTCATGCGCGAGATGCTCACCTATGTCCGAGACAAACAGCGGCACTTCAAGGATGAAGGCATGAGCGAGGGCCTGGCCGAGCTGGCAGCCCTGGGTTCGCTGGAAAACATGCGGACCTTCTGGGACTTCGACGGCCGAGTCACCGCCCCTCTACACGGCTACCTGGACGCCAAGGATTATTATCGTCGCGCTTCCAGCCGCTACTTCCTCGGCGAAATCCGCACCCCGACACTGATCATTCAGGCCGCAGACGATCCGTTCGTGTTCAAGCACAGCCTGCCCGAGCCAGAAGAACTGTCGGCAAGCACCGAATTCGAGCTGCAGGATAAAGGCGGACATGTCGGTTTTGTCGACGGCTCCCTGAAGAATCCGGGCTATTACCTGGAGAGAAGAATCCCGCTCTGGCTGACTTCAGCCCACGACATGGATAACCATCTGTAGGAGCAGTGTATTCCAACAGAACCCCACCCCGCCTCCTCTTACGCCGTTCATCTATATTGAACAGCCGGTGGTCTCGGCACAGTTTTGTCTGTCTGAATTTATCGGGATGCTGCCGATGCTTGAACGACAGAAATCGTAACAATCGATTTTCCTGATCTTTCAAAGCAAGATTTTGCGCTGTCACTCGATAGATAAAAAGCTAGTCTGGGATCACTTCTTACAAGGTACTTGCAATGCAGTTTCGCAACTCCTCCTCTCGCTACGGTCTGGTCAGCATGGTGTTGCACTGGGGCGTTGCCGCCACGGTGTATGGGCTGTTCGCCCTCGGGCTGTGGATGGTTGGCCTCGACTATTACGACACGTGGCGTAAAGCCGGGCCTGACCTGCACAAGAGCATTGGCATCACCTTGTTCGCCTTCATGCTGATCCGCATCGTCTGGCGTTTGATCAGCCCGCCGCCATCCGCCCTGGCCAGCTATGGCAAGTGGACGCGAATCGGCGCGCACTTCGGTCACCTGTTTTTGTATGTCGGGCTGTTTGCCGTCATGTTCGCCGGTTACCTCATTTCCACCGCCGACGGCGTGGGGATCCCGGTGTTTGGTCTGTTTGAAATCCCGGCGCTGGTCAGCGGCCTGCCTGAACAGGCGGAAACCGCAGGCTGGATTCACCTGTACCTGG
Source organism: Pseudomonas viridiflava (assembly GCF_900601905.1). GTDB lineage: Bacteria > Pseudomonadota > Gammaproteobacteria > Pseudomonadales > Pseudomonadaceae > Aquipseudomonas. The sequence goes on along the minus strand of NZ_UWFA01000500.1, from coordinate 140,794 downwards.
CTTGGGTGCTGGTCGTTTTTGCCGGGTTGCATGGTCTTGCTGCACTGAAACACCACTTCATTGATCGCGATGTGACCCTCAAGCGTATGCTGGGTCGCGCTTAATTGTTCAACCAAAACGGGAATAACAGCATGTTGAAGAAGACTCTCGCCGCTCTGGCTCTTGGTACTGCACTGTTGTCCGCAGGTCAGGCGATGGCCGCCGACTACACCATCGACAAAGAAGGCCAGCACGCTTTCGTTGACTTCAAGATCAGCCACCTTGGCTACAGCTTCATCCACGGTACGTTCAAGGACTGGACCGGCAAGTTCAGCTTTGACGCTGCCAAGCCAGAAGCCAGCAAAATCGATGTCGAACTGAAAACCGCCAGCCTGTTCACCAACCATGCTGAGCGCGACAAGCACATCATGAGCAAGGACTTCCTGGACACCGGCAAATTCCCGGAAGCCAAGTTCGTCTCCACCGCTGTTAAATCCACCGGTGCAAAGACTGCTGACGTGACGGGCGACCTGACCCTGCACGGCGTGACCAAGCCAATCGTGATCAAGGCGACCTTCAACGGCGAAGGCAAGGATCCATGGGGCGGCTACCGTGCCGGCTTCAACGGCACCTCGACGCTTAACCTGAATGATTTCGGCATCAAAGGCCCGGGCCCTACTTCCCAGACCCTGGACCTGGAAATCAGCTTCGAAGGCGTTCAAGCCAAGTAAGCGTTCCGGTTAACCAGAAACGCCGACCTCAGGGTCGGCGTTTTTGTTTGCAGAGCCTGTTGGAGCGAGGCTTGCCCGCGAAGAACGTTAACGCGGCGTGTCTGGCTAACCGCGTCGTTTTATTCGCGGGCAAGCCTCGCTGCAACAAAGCCACAAAAAAGCCCCGAACCAGTCGGGGCTTTTTTTGTTCCGGCCTGGCTTAACCTTCGCGGTTGCGGGTCAGCAAGGCTGGTTTTTCACCGCGTGGGCGGGTCGGCAACTGATCGAGCTGCTCAGGAGACGGGAAGCGATCGCTTTTCGACTCTTTGTGCATGATCTTCGGTTGCGGCTGGCTGTCGCGTGGACCGCGAACGGCCGGCTCTTGACGGGCTGGCTGATCATCACGGGCCGGGCGACGGTTACGCGGGTTCTCTTCCCGACGTGCCTGACCATCGCGCGGAGCACCGCTGCGTGGGCCACTGCGCTTGGCTGGAGGCGTGCCGGTGGTCGCGCCACCGCTGCTGCGCGGGCCGCTCGGGCGAGGACCGCGAGCTGCCGGGGCAGCACCAGTTGCAGCGCCCGTGCCGGCAGCCGGAGCGCCAGGACGACGACCGCGACCCTGGTTCTTGTCCTTGTACGGGCTGACGTAATCAGCGCGGTTGCCGAAATTATCCACTTCGTCATCCAGGAACTCATCCGGGGCACGATCCGAAGACGGACGTGGGGCCGCGGTAGCACGTGGCGTCGAGGAACGCTGTTCGCGGGCCGGACCACCACCTTCACGCGGCTTCTGCGGTTCGCGAGGCTTGCGGGCCGGACGCTCGCCAGGAGCCGCTGCGGCGGCAGGGGTCTTTTCCTTGCCTTTGTCCTTGCCCTTGTCTTTACGACCGCCACCACCGCCACCACCGTTCGGCCCATCGCCACGCGGACCGCGCGAATTACGCGGGTTGCGCACGTCAGGACGCTCGCGCACTTCCGGCTTCTCGGCTTCAACCGAGCTCATGTCGAACCCCATCAGATCGCCATCGGCGAGCTTCTGTTTGGTCATGCGCTCGATGCTTTTCAGCAGTTTTTCTTCGTCTGGCGCTACCAGGGAAATGGCTTCACCGGAACGACCTGCACGACCGGTACGGCCGATACGGTGCACATAATCTTCATCGACGTTCGGCAGCTCGAAGTTGACCACGTGCGGCAGCTGATCGATATCCAGACCGCGAGCGGCGATATCGGTCGCAACCATGATGCGCACGTCGCCCGCCTTGAAGTCGGCCAGGGCCTTGGTACGGGCGTTCTGGCTCTTGTTACCGTGGATCGCCACAGCGCTCAGGCCGTGTTTATCCAGGTATTCAGCCAGACGGTTCGCGCCGTGCTTGGTGCGGGTAAACACCAGAACCTGTTCCCACGCGCCTTGCGTGATCAGGTGCGCCAGCAGCGAACGCTTGTGGTTGGCAGGCAGACGGAAAACCCGTTGCTCGATACGCTCGACCGTGGTGTTCGGCGGCGTGACTTCGATGCGCTCTGGGTTGTGCAGCAGCTTGCCAGCCAACGCCGTGATGTCGTTGGAGAAGGTGGCCGAGAACAGCAGGTTCTGACGCTTGGCAGGCAGGCGCGCGAGGACTTTCTTGACGTCGTGGACGAAGCCCATGTCGAGCATCCGGTCGGCTTCATCGAGCACGAGGATTTCAACGTGGGACAGGTCGACGCTGCCTTGGCCGCACAGATCGAGCAAACGACCCGGGCAGGCCACCAGCACGTCTACGCCGCGGGCCATGGCCTGCACCTGAGGATTGGTACCGACGCCGCCGAAGATGCAGGCGCTGACGAACTTCAGGTCGCGGGCATACAGCTTGAAGCTGTCATGCACTTGCGCGGCGAGTTCGCGAGTCGGGGTCAGGACCAGTACGCGAGGTTGGCGCGGGCCGTGACGCTGGGATTTGTCCGGGTGACCGTTGGGGAACAGACGCTCCAGAATCGGAAGAGCGAAACCACCGGTTTTACCAGTACCTGTCTGGGCGGCAACCATCAGGTCGCGACCTTGCAACACGGCGGGAATGGCCCGCTGTTGCACCGGAGTAGGCTGGGTATAGCCCGCTGCCTCGATGGCGCGAACTAGAGCCTCGGAGAGACCGAGGGAAGCAAAGGACATGAGTAATCCTGTTTTAGTGAGAGCTTATGCTCAAAGGGAAGTCTTGCCTGGCGCGAATGGCGTTTAGAGGACGCGATCCCGTCCGGTCCTGCGGGGTCTTCAGGGCATCTCGATACGTCAGCGCGGATGAAAAAAGCGCTTGAGGGCGTGATCGAAGAGCCTAATGCTAGACCGAGCATCCGGGCGTAAGCCTGGCGGGAAGGCCGGAGTATAACAGAGCAATCGCCTAGCGCTGCTTTCCTGCTGCTCAACGGTGCAGATACAAGGGGATGCGGGACCGGCTTTAGCCGGCCCCACAGGTTCTGAAGTCAGCGAGGCAGCTTCAGGTTGTTCCAGATCGCCAGGCTCGGATCGGCCTGGTTCAGGGTGTAGAAGTGCAGACCCGGTGCGCCGCCTTGCAAGAGACGCTCGCACATTTCGGTGATGACCTCCTCACCAAAGGCTTGAATGCTCTGCACGTCGTCGCCGTAGGCTTCCAGTTGCTTGCGGATCCAGCGCGGGATTTCCGCACCGCAGGCATCGGAGAAGCGCGCCAGCTTGCTGTAGTTGGTGATCGGCATGATGCCCGGCACGATTGGCAGGGTGACGCCTTTCTTCTGCACGCGCTCCAGAAAATGGAAATAGCTGTCGGCATTGAAGAAATACTGAGTGATCGCGCTATCGGCACCGGCCTGAGCCTTATGCACGAAGTTTTTCACGTCGTCGTCGAAGTTGCGCGCCTGAGGATGCATCTCGGGATACGCGGCGACTTCAATGTGAAAGTGGCTGCCGGTCTCTTCACGGATGAAGGACACCAGATCACTGGCGTAGCGCAGTTCACCACTGGCCATGCCCATACCCGAAGGCAAGTCACCGCGCAGCGCGACGATGCGCTTGATGCCGGCTTCTTTGTATTGGGTCAGCAGGGCACGCAAGTCTGCCTTGCTGTCGCCCACGCAGGACAGATGCGGTGCGGACGGCACTTTCACATCGTTTTGTAACTGCATGACGGTATTGATCGTACCGTCGCGCGTGGATCCACCGGCACCGTAAGTGCAGGAGAAGAAAGCGGGGTTGTAACTGGCTAGCTGACGAGCAACATTCAGAAGCTTTTCATGGCCAGCTTCGGTCTTCGTCGGGAAGAATTCGAAGCTGAAGCTACGGTCTTGGGACATGGTGGGTAACCTTGGAAACTCGCAAACTTAGCGCCGCCTGTAGGAGTGAGCTTGCTCACGATAGCGGTACGTCAGGCGCAACAATGCTGCCAGGACTACCGCTATCGCGAGCAAGCTCACTCCTACAGAGACGCGGACGTTTCGATAGTAGCGGATGCTCGCATTCTGTGACCGCTTCGCGGTCATTCGCGGGCAAGCCTCGCTCCCACATGGAAGCGAGGCCCACACGGTCAATCAGTAGCGGTACGCGTGCGGCTTGAACGGACCTTCAACAGTCACGCCGATGTAATCGGCCTGGGTCTTGGTCAGTTTGGTCACAACGCCGCCGAAGCCGCGAACCATTTCCAGGGCCACTTCTTCGTCGAGTTTCTTCGGCAGTACTTCAACGGTCAGACGCTCGGCTTTTTGCGCCGGGGACAAATCGGCGTACTTCTGACCGAACAGGAAGATCTGCGCCAGAACCTGGTTGGCGAACGAACCGTCCATGATGCGGCTTGGGTGACCTGTGGCGTTGCCCAGGTTAACCAGACGGCCTTCGGCCAGCAGGATCAGGTAGTCGTCGTTCTGGGCATCGAATGCGCCAGGGCCGGTGCGGTGGATCTTGTGAACCTGTGGCTTCACTTCTTCCCATGCCCAGTTCTTGCGCATGAAAGCGGTGTCGATTTCGTTGTCGAAGTGACCGATGTTGCAGACCACAGCGCGTTTTTTCAGCGCTTTGAGCATGTTCGAGTCACATACGTTGACGTTACCGGTGGTGGTCACGATCAGATCGATCTTGCCCAGCAGCGCTTTGTCGATGCTCGCTTCGGTGCCGTCGTTTTCGCCGTCGATGAACGGGGAAACCAGCTCGAAACCGTCCATGCACGCTTGCATGGCGCAGATCGGGTCAACTTCGGTCACTTTAACGATCATGCCTTCCTGACGCAGGGACTGAGCCGAGCCCTTGCCCACGTCGCCGTAGCCGATCACCAGCGCCTGCTTGCCGGACAGCAAGTGGTCGGTGCCGCGCTTGATGGCGTCGTTCAGGCTGTGACGGCAGCCGTACTTGTTGTCGTTCTTGCTCTTGGTCACCGAGTCATTGACGTTGATGGCCGGGATTTTCAGCTCGCCCTTGGCCAGCATGTCCAGCAGGCGGTGAACGCCGGTGGTGGTCTCTTCGGTCACGCCGTGGACGCGGTCCAGAATCGCCGGGTATTTCTTGTGCAGCAGCTCGGTCAGGTCGCCGCCGTCGTCCAGGATCATGTTGGCATCCCAAGGCGCGCCATCTTTGAGGATGGTTTGCTCAAGGCACCACTCGTATTCTTCTTCGGTCTCGCCCTTCCAGGCATAAACCGCGATACCGGCAGCTGCGATAGCAGCAGCGGCCTGGTCTTGAGTGGAGAAAATGTTGCAGGACGACCAACGCACTTCGGCACCCAAGGCAACCAGGGTTTCGATCAGCACGGCAGTCTGAATGGTCATGTGGATGCAGCCGAGAATCTTCGCGCCCTTGAGCGGTTGCTCGCCAGCGTATTTGCGACGCAGGCCCATCAGGGCAGGCATTTCGGATTCAGCGATGATGGTTTCGCGACGGCCCCAGGCAGCCAGGGACATGTCGGCGACTTTGTAGTCGGAAAAATCTGCGGGCGTCAGTACAGCACTCATTAGAGAGTCTCCATTCGTAGTATGCGAATGGGCGCCGTTGTGCGTTTAAGGCTCGACGGAATGACCCAGTCGAACAACGCCCCATCCGAGCCTGACAGGAAAACCTGCTGCAGCGCCCCTCGGACAGGTGGCGAGAACGGTATCAAGTGAAGATGACCGTTTTGAAGCGGTGGGGATTATAGCCAAGCTGGCTGATCTTCCCAATGTTTTCTATCGGCAAGTGTTGCAGGCGCTACAGTCGGCGAGGCAAAAAAGTGACGTACGGCAACGCAGATGCCGAGCGCATGGATAGCAACGTTCAATTGAGCGGCAGCGACGCGGCAACCCGAATAGAGACGCTATCGGGCTGATAAGCAGCCACGACTGTGACGAAAACCCGTCGTCTGCCATGATGACCGGCATCAATCGGCAGACCGTCAGGAGCGAGCATGAACTTCCACACCCGCAAATGGGTTAAACCCGAAGACCTCAACCCCAACGGCACGCTGTTCGGTGGCAGCCTGCTGCGCTGGATCGACGAGGAAGCGGCGATCTACGCCATTGTGCAGTTGGGCAACCAGCGCGTGGTGACCAAGTACATTTCGGAAATCAACTTCGTCAGCGCCTCGCGGCAGGGCGACATCATCGAGCTGGGCATCACCGCCACCGAGTTTGGCCGCACCTCGATCACCCTGACCTGCCAGGTGCGCAACAAGATCACCCGCAAGAGCATCCTCACGGTCGAGAAGATGGTCTTCGTCAACCTCGGTGAAGACGGCCTGCCCGCGCCCCACGGCAAGACCGAAATCACCTATGTGAAGGACCAGTTCAAGGAAGAAATGGACGATAGTTAATTCCGTTGGAGCGAGGCTTGCCCGCGAATAGAGCGACACGGTTAGCCATACACACCGCGTTATCTTCTTCGCGGGCAAGCCTCGCTCCAACAGAGTTCACTGGAATGTTACTGAAGCCGCGCCGTGGCCTTCATGAAGTCGCCCAAAGGCTCGGCATACAAGCGCGCAATGTTGGTAGTGCCATGCCCACGGGTGTCGGCGCTGGCGGGGATCAGCACCAGGCGGGCGTTTTTCAACTGTGCCAGGGAAGCCTGCATCGTCCCGGTCTCGGGCGGGTTGCGCTCGTCGTCGGCGCTGTTGATGACTAGCACCGGCGCCTTGATGGCCGAGAGCTTCGGCGCGGCGTCGTAGTCGGCCGACGACTGCCACTGATAGATGAAGTCATTGGCGTCACCCGGCAGCGGTGCCGCCAGTCGCTCATCGACCAGTTTGTCTGCCTGGGCCCGCGTTGGCGCCAGGGCCTGATAAGCCAGGGTGCCGCCACTGGTACCAAAAGCGAACATCACGTTAGCCAGGCGCAATGAAGGTGGCGGGCTGCTGTAATTGCCCTGATTCCAGGCCGGATCCTGCTTGACCGATTCGATCATCATGCGCCGCATGATCCAGTTGCGCGCCGACATCGCGGTGGGTTGCGAGGCCATCGGCACCAGCGCGTCCATCATGTCCGGCCAGGTCTGGCCCCACATCCAGGTCTGCATGCCACCCATCGAGTTGCCCATGACCAGGCGCAAATGCTTGATGCCCAGCCCTTCGGTCAGCAGGCGGTATTGCGCCTGCACCATGTCGGTGTAGTTGTATTCGGGGAATTTCATGCGCAAGCCATCGGAGGGCTTGCTGGATTTGCCGACGCCGATGCCATCCGGCGCGATGATGTAGTACTTGCTGGCGTCCAGCGGTTGCCCGGGACCAAACAGCTCGCCGCCAAAATCCTTGCCGAGCATGTCGCTGGCCGGGCGATTGGTGCCGTGCAGGTACAGCACTGCCGGGTTCTTCGGATCGCCGACGGTGATGTAACTCATGCGCAGGTTGTCGAGTTTTTCACCGGTGTGGAAGGTGAAGCTGGACGCCGTCCACTCCCCTTCCACCGCCGCCGGGTAACTCGCCGCATGGGCCATGCCCAGGTGTGCAACGACCAACAATGCAGCGCACAGGCCACTTTTGAAACTTCGCATACCGATTACCTTTATTGTTTTTATGAAGGTGTAACGGTTCTGAAAAGGCCGGGATCAGCCGTTCAGCTTTTTCCAGTCCCGCAGCCACTGGAGCCCTTCGCTGGTATCGCCTTTGGGGCGGTATTCACAACCAATCCAGCCGGTGTAACCCAGACGGTCGATTTCTTCGAACAGCCAGGTGTAATTCAGCTCGCCCAGGTTCGGCTCATGACGGTCCGGTACGCCTGCAATCTGAATGTGGCCGACACCTGCGAAATCACGACGCAGCTTGGAGATCACATCGCCTTCGACGATCTGGCAGTGATAGAAGTCGAACTGCACCTTGAGATTGGCAGCGCCGACTTCCTTGCAGACGGCTTGGGCCTGATCCTGACGATTGAGGAAAAAGCCCGGCATGTCGCGGGTGTTGATCGGCTCGATCAATACCGTGATTCCCGCCTTGGCCGCCTGTTCAGCAGCGTAAGCAAGATTTTGCACATACACCGCGTGATGACGCTCGCGCAGGTCTTCGCCGGGCAGCAAACCGGCCATGACGTGAATCCGGTCGTTGCCCAATACGGCAGCGTATTCCAGCGCGCGGGCGATGCCGCTGCGGAACTCTTCTTCACGCCCCGGCAACGAAGCAATGCCCCGCTCACCCGCCGCCCAGTCACCCGGAGGCGCGTTGAACAGCGCCTGCACCAGCCCGTTGTCGCTCAGGCGCTGCTTGATTTCCTGAGCGCTGAAGTCATACGGAAACAGGTACTCCACCGCGCCGAAACCATCGGCGGCAGCGGCAGCGAAACGGTCGAGAAATTCATGTTGCGGGTAGAGCATGCTGAGGTTGGCAGCGAAACGAGGCATGTGAACTCCAGTCTTTTCAGATCAGACGAATGGCCAGATAACCAGAGTCGCGAGGAACCCCAGTGTGCCCAGAATGGTAACCAGCACGGTCCAGGTGCGCAGGCCGTCGGCAACGTTCAGGCCGGCCAGCTTGGTGAACATCCAGTAACCGGCGTCGTTGATGTGCGACATTGCCAGACCGCCACCGCCCATGGCCAGACACAGCAGCGCCAGGTGGTTGGGGGTAAGGTTCAAGGTGGCGATCAGTGGGCTGAGGATACCGGCCGTGGTCACCAGAGCAACCGTGGTCGAACCTTGTACCGCACGCAACAGCAGCGTCAGCAGAAAGCCCAGGGCCAGAACCGGCAGGCCAGTAGTACGCAGCGCTTCGGAAACCACCGCGCCGATACCGGTATCGACCAGCACTTTACCGAACACGCCACCGGCACCGGCGATCAGGATCACCATCGCCACACCCGGCAGCGCCGAGCCGATCACGTCCGACACCTGAGTACGACTCCAGCCGCGGCGCGAACCCAGCAGCCAGGCGCACAGCAAGGTGTCGAGCAGCAAGGCAACCAACGGCGCGCCAAGCACGGTCAGGATGCTGCGCAGCATGGAATCCGTCGGCAGCATGGTGGTCGCCAGCGTACCCAGCAGAATCAGCACGATCGGCAGCAGGATCAGCGCGATGATCAGGCCGAAACCTGGAGCAGGAGCTGGTGGCAGCGAGGCGGCGAGGCTGCTGGCGCTTTCTTCCAGACCGAGCTTGTTGGCGTGTGCAGCTTCGCTGGTGTTGCTGTAGTCGCCGTTATGCCAGGCCTGCAGGTCGGCATTGGTGATATGCGGGCCATAAACCTCGGCGCGGATATCGTCGGTCATCGGGTAGACCTTGCGGGTCATACGGCCAGCGATGAAGTAACCGATCAGGCTCAGCACGGCAACCATCGGGATACCAAACATCAGCACGCGGCCCAGGTCAGCACCCAGTTGGCCTGCTGCTGCGACGGCACCCGGATGCGGCGGCAGAAACGCGTGAACGGCGAGCAACGCCGCACACATCGGTAGCGCGAACAGCAGCAGCGGCTTACGGGCCGCACGGGCAACGCCGTAGGCCAGCGGCATCAGAATGATCACGCCGACTTCGAAGAAGACTGGAATGCCCACGATGAAACCGGCAACGGTCAGCGCCAGCGGCGTGCGTCGATTGCCGAAACGTTTGATCAGGGTTTTCGCCAGCGCTTCGGCACCACCGGACAACTCGATGATGCGTCCGATCATCGCGCCCAGGGCAATGATGATCGCGATGTGGCCCAGGGTTTTGCCCATGCCGCCTTCAATGGTCGCCACCAGATCAGCCGGCTTCACGCCCGCGACCAAAGCGACGATGATGCTCACCAGCATCAACGCCACGAACGGCTGAAACTTGTATTTGAGGACCAGGAACAGCAGCAGCGCGATACCCGCACCGGCAATCAACATAAGCATTAGTGGCGTCATACTTTTTGAGTCCTGTTGTTATTGTTTTCCGGCATGGCCGGGGGTTGCCGGGAGTCGCGAGCGCGCCTCCCGATCAATTGTCGTCAAGCAAAACCATGGGGTTCAAACCGGGCGCTACCACTTCGCGCCAAACACCTCACGCAGCTCGTCCAGGGATGCCTGGTCGAGCGGAGCCGGTTTGGGATGGGTCATCAGCCACAGGCGAGCGGTCTCTTCCAGTTCCTCAAGGGCGTACGCGGCCTTGGCAACCGACGTTTCCCAGATCACCGGGCCGAGCCGTTCGAGCATCACGCCGCGCACACTGTTGGCCAGTTGTGCAACGCGCTGGGCGACCTTCGGCGAGCCGGGACGCTCGTAACCGATCAGCGGAATCTGCCCGACTTTCATCACCTGATAAGGGGTCAGCGGCGGCAGAATATTGTCTTGCTGCCAGACACCCGCGAGGGTCAACGCCACCAGATGCGTGGAATGGGTGTGCACCACGCCGCCCACCGTCGGATTGCGGTCGTAGACCTCACGGTGCAGAGCCAGGGTCTTGGAAGGCTTGCTGCCCGAGACCCATTCACCGGCCAGATTGACCTTGGCGATTTCACTCGGATCAAGGCGGCCCAGACACGCGTCGGTGGGCGTGATCAGCCAGCCACCATCGAGACGCGCACTGATATTGCCCGCGCTGCCCACGGTGTAGCCGCGTCCATACAGCAGCCTGCCGATATCGCAGATTTCTTCGCGCAGTTTGTTTTCAACACTCATGCAGACACTCCGGCCAATTGCTTGAGCGCCTTGGCGAAGAAGTCACGGCCGCCGAAGTTGCCGGACTTGAGCGCCAACGCCAATGGCTGCGCGCCGCTGCTGACCGTTGCCGGAACGCCCGGATCGATCTGCGCGCCAATCTGCAGCAATTGCACGCCCAATGCCTGAACCACAGCGCCGGAGGTTTCACCGCCTGCCACTACAAAGCGGCGTACACCGGCATTCAGCAGGCCTTTGGCGATCTGGCCCAAGGCGTCTTCAACCAGTGCGCCTGCACGCTCGACACCGAGTTGCTGTTGCACGGCTTTGACTTCATCCGGCGAGCTGGTGGCGTAGATCAATACCGTTTCGCCAGCCTTGCGGGCAAATTCCAGCGCCTGCTCAACCACCGGGCGGCCAGCGGCCAGCTCCAGCGGATTAATGCGCAGGGCCGGCCGTTTCGCCTCAAGCCAGGCCGCGACCTGGCCGTTGGTTGCCACTGACGCGCTACCGGCCAGCACCACTTCGCCACCGGCAACCGGCTCAAGCTGGGCCGCATCGATATCGCGCAGCTTGCCCGCCTTGCGGAAGTTGCCCGGCAAGCCCAAGGCCAGCCCCGAACCGCCGGTCAGCAGTGGCAAGTCGGCGCAGGCTTCGCCCAGCGTATAAAGATCGGCATCGGACAGTGCGTCGGCAATCGCCATTTTCACGCCATCGGCGCGCAGCTCGGCAATCTTGCTGCGCACGCCTTCAACACCTTTGGCGATGCTGTCATAGCGCAGCAGGCCGACTTTCTGTTGGGTCTGCGATTGCAGGACGCGCACCAGATTGGCGTCGATCATCGGCGTCAACGGGTGGTGCTGCATGCCGCATTCGCTGAGCAACTGGTCTTGCACGAACAGGTGCCCACGGAAAATCGTCCGGCCGTTTTCCGGGAAGGCCGGGCACGCCAGGGTGAAGTCGCTGCCGAGCGTGTCCAGCAAGGCTTCGCTGACCTGGCCGATGTTGCCCGCAGCAGTGGAGTCGAAGGTCGAGCAGTATTTGAAGAAGATCTGCTCGCAGCCGCGTTCGCGCAGCCACTCCAGCGCCGCGAGTGACTCTGCGACAGCTTCGGCGGCCGGTGTGGTCCGCGATTTCAACGCAATGACGATAGCGTCGGCGTCCAGACCTGCGGCCATTTCAGCCGTTGGAATACCGATGCTTTGCACAGTACGCATACCGCCGCGCACCAGCATGTTGGCCAGGTCAGTGGCGCCGGTGAAGTCGTCGGCGATGCAGCCCAGCAAAGGGCGCACAGGAGAAATACTCATCGGGACATCCTTACGCTTGGTCTGGCTTGGCTTTCGGCAGTTCGATGCCCGGGAAAATCTTGATCACGGCAGAGTCGTCTTCACGACCGTACCCGGCGCTGGAGGCCTGCATGAACATCTGGTGCGCAGTGGCAGACAGCGGCAGCGGGAATTTGCTGCTGCGGGCGGTATCCAGTACCAGGCCCAGGTCCTTGACGAAGATATCCACAGCCGACAGCGGCGTGTAATCGGCCTTGAGGATGTGCGGCACGCGGTTCTCGAACATCCACGAGTTACCGGCGCTGTTAGTGATCACTTCATACAGTGCGTCGGCATCGACACCCTCACGCAGGCCCAGCGCCATGGCTTCGGCACTGGCAGCGATGTGCACACCGGCCAGCAGTTGATTGATGATTTTGACTTTCGAACCCAGGCCATGAACGTCGCCCAGGCGATACACCTTGCCCGCCATGCCATTGAGGATGTCTTCGGCCTTGGCGTAAGCGTCAGCCGGGCCGGAGGTCATCATGGTCATCTGGCCCGCTGCCGCTTTGGCCGCGCCGCCGGAGATGGGCGCATCAAGGTACAGCAGACCCTGGTCGACTAGACGCTGACCCAGTTCGACTGCGAAGGTCGGCGCGACGGTGGCGCAACCGATCACCAGACTGCCGGGACGCAGCGCCGCGATGGCACCGTTCTCACCGAACAATACGGTTTCGGTCTGCTCAGCGTTGACCACGACCGTGATGATCACATCACAGTCAGCGGCCATTTCAGCCGGTGAGCCACAAGCCACGCCGCCTTCGGTGGCGAACTGCTCAGTCACACTGCTGCGCACATCGCAGGCGTGCACATTGAAACCACTGCGCAGCAACGAGCGGGCAATGCCCAGCCCCATCGCACCCAAGCCAATTACGCCGACATTCTTGGTAGTCATGCTGTCTTCCTCGGATGGTTGCCGATGCTTTGAATTGCCAGCAATCGGTCGGAATTGTTCTGATCTGTGAATCTGATAGTGAATCAGTGAACGAATAATGTGAAGTAGTTTTTAATATTCACATGGATTCACATAAAGCAGACGCATGAATCCCGTAGGAGCTCACCGAGGTTACGAGGTCAGCGATAACGGTTTGTCTAACACCCCGCGTCATCGTTCTTCGCCGGCAAGCGGGGATTTCACCAAGTTCGGGGATCATCTGTAAGAGATTCCCCGTCGTCCAGACGCCGCGCTGTCGCAGCAAACATGAGCTCCTACGGAAAAGCATTCCAATTCAGATAGTTTATTTCGTGTTTGATGAAAGTGAGCTTGCTCGCGATGGCGTCTGGTCAGGCGACAATTCATCGACAGGCAAACCGCATCGCGAGCAAGCTCGCTCCTACAGTGGATCGAGATGGCTGTTACTTCTTGCTCTTGATCTCAATCAACCGGCCATCAATGAACCGCAGGTTGCGGTACATGCCGTTGTCCGGGCCGTAGACCCAGGTTTCAACGGTCACGGCGCCGTGTTTGAGTTGGCCATTGGCGGCCAGTGCAGGCGGGGTTATCTGGCGTTCGGCAGGTGGGCCGCATTTGCGCAGGACCTCCACGGCCAAATCACCTTCATCAATCAACGCGCCGTTGCAGCGCATTGAAGCCTGGGCAGTCGAACCCAGCAGAGCCAGAACCAGCAACAACAGAACACGCATGACTCAGCGCTGCCCCACCGGCGCCAGCAACAACTCGACCCGATGCTTGCGGATGCCATCCGCCGCCGCTTCAGCAAGGGCCGCATCGCTGATGATGATGTCGAACTGCTCCAGCGCAGCGATTTTGTACATGCCGAAAGTGCCGTATTTGGAACTGGTCGCCACCAGTACGGTTTGCGAGGCGGACTGCATGGCGGCCTGTTTGACCTCGACTTTCAGCGCGGAAGGCGTGGTGGTGCCGCGCTGCAGGTCCCATGAACTGGTGGACAGAAAGGCAATGTCGGTGGCGAGTTGGCGCAGAGTGGCGGCGGCCAGTCCGCCGACACAGGAGCGATTGGGGTGATCAAGCAGGCCGCCAGTGTGGATCACGTCCACATTGCTGGCGTCGGCCAGAGCGCTGACGATGCCGAAGTCATTGGTGATCACGGTCATACCCGACAGCGCGGCAATGTGCGGGACGATCTCCAGAGTGCTGGTGCCCGCATCGAGGTAAATCGTCATGTCATCGTGCAACAAGCCAGCAGCCAGTCGCGCCATGCCCTGCTTTTGCGGCAACTCGACCACGGCTTTGGACTGATGGCTGGGTTCGCTGTGCAGCTGGCTGGCGATGCGCACGCCGCCGGTCACCGAATAGGCGCGACCTTCCTGCTCCAACAAAGCGATGTCGCGGCGGATGGTCATGTGCGAGCAGTCGAACATCTCCACCAACTGATGCACGCTGAGCACCTGATGCTTGCGCAGCTGGCGCAGCATCAACTCCCGACGCTGGTCAGGAATCATCGGTGTGCCGCCCGTTACGGCGATCTCCTCTTTGCTGGACATGCGTGCTCCCAAGCCTCGATAAAACCGCCAGCACTCGCCAGCGGTCGTCGCATCTTAGCCAATCGAGCCACGCATGGCAGCAGGCGTGAGTCAGTGATCAGTATTTAGCGCCTGCGGCTCGTCGCGGGTCACTGCCTTGACCAGCTTGCCGATGCTCAAGCCCTGCAACAGGATCGACGACAGCACCACGATGTAAGTGATGCTCAGCAGCAAATCGCGTTCCGGGCCCAATGGCAAGGCCAGGGCCAGCGCTACCGAAACACCGCCGCGCAAGCCGCCCCAGGTCAGAATGCGGATGGTGCCTTTGGGCACGGTGCGCCAGCGACGTAGCAGCAGAATCGCCGGAGCCACCGTGACAAATCGCGACAGCAGGATCGCCACCGCCAACAGGCCGGCCGCCAGCAAGTGTGACCAGGAGAACGGCAACAGCAGCAGCTCCATGCCGATCAGCGCAAACAGCAGCGCGTTGAGCATGTCATCGAGCAATTCCCAGAAACCGTCCATGTAGCGACGGGTCATGTCATTCATCGCCAGGTTGCGGCCCAGGTTGCCGATGATCAGACCGGCGACCACCATGGCAATCGGGCCCGACACATGCAGCTCGGTGGACATCGCCGAACCGCCGATCACCAGCGCCAGGGTCAGCATGACTTCGATCTGGTACTGCTCGATGCTCTTGATCATCAAGTACACCGCATAGCCAATCAGGCCGCCGAACAGCACACCCCCAATGGCTTCGTGGACAAACAGCATCGCTGTCTCGCCCACGGTCGGGGTTTCGCCCAGTTGCGCGATCCCCAGCAGCACGGTGAACACCACCACCGCCGTGCCGTCGTTGAACAGCGACTCACCGACGATGGTGGTCTTCAGCGGCTTGCTGGCGTTGGCGGTACGCAGCACACCCAGCACGGCAATCGGGTCGGTCGGTGAAATCAGAGCACCGAACAGCAGGCAGTACAGGAAGCTCACGTGCCAGCCGAACAGGCCAAAAATCCAGTACGCCAGCGCGCCGATCACCGTGGTGGCGATCAAGACACCGAAGGTTGCCAGCAGGCCGATGGGCCAGCGGTAGCTTTTCAGGTCGGACAGGTTGACGTGCAAGGCGCCCGCAAACAGCAGGAACGACAGCATCCAGTTCATCAGCAGATCGCCGAAATCGATCTGGCCGATCAGCTGTTGCACGCGCTCTTCCAGGCCCGGAAAGCCAATGAAGCTCAGGCCTTGCAGGATCAGGGAAAACATCAGCGCAGTGACCATCACGCCAATGGTGGGCGGCAGGCCGACGAAACGGAAATTCACATAAGTAAGCAGCGAAGTGAGGCAGATGAAACCAGCAGCGAGTTCAAGCATTGGTAATCCTGTTATTGCGATTCGAAGCGTGCCCAGGGCAAAGGTTTGATGGGCTGCTGACGCAACCAGACACATATTTCTCTGCAATCGCCGGGACACGCATTGACCGCAGCGAGGCGCGGGCGTTGCAAATCTGTGCCTGAAGGCGGCAATCAGCTATTATCGCCGTTCGTTAATGGGAATCATCCGCAGATGCAGCAGGCGTATGGTGCCGCTGTGGGAGCAAGCTTGCTTGCGAAGGCGATGTTTCAGACTCGAAATATCGCTCGTGAACACTGGCCTCTTCGCGAGCAAGCTCGCTCCCACAGGTCCATCCCGCGCAATCTGCATAACCGGGCTTCACTTGATGCTTGATCCAACCCACCTCCCCCCTCGCATCCTCATCGTCGACGACCATCGCAAGATCCGCGACCCGTTGGCGGTGTATCTGCGTCGGCATTCGTTCAACGTGCGCACCGCCGAGGATGCGGCCGGGATGTGGCAGTTGCTCAAGCAGCAATCGTTCGATGTGGTGGTGCTGGACGTGATGCTGCCCGACGGCAATGGCTTTGACCTGTGCAGCCAGCTGCATCGGCGTTCGAATCTCCCGGTGATCCTGCTAACGGCTCGGGATGCCTCGGCGGACCGGGTGCGCGGGCTGGATCTGGGTGCGGATGATTACGTGACCAAGCCTTTCGAACCTCGGGAACTGGTGGCGCGCATCAACAGCGTGCTGCGTCGTCGAGGAGTTGCGCCCCAGCCGGAAACCACATTCACTGACAGCGAACCCGCCGTCGCTATGCTGCGTTATGACTTCGCTGGCCTGAGCTTCATGACCGCCACTGACATGCTGGTTCGAGCCGACAGCACCCAGGTGCAACTCAGCACTGCCGAAAGCCGCTTGCTCAATGTGTTCCTCAAACACCCGAGCGTGACCCTTGATCGCCAGCGCCTCATGGACCTGACCGCACGCCCCGGCAACGAACTATTTGACCGGGCCATCGACCGCCAGATCAGCCGTCTGCGCCGCAAGCTGGCGGACGATCCACTCCAGCCGCAACTCTTGCGCACCGTCTGGGGCGGCGGTTACATGTTGGCCGCCGATGTCAGCGTGCAGCCACTTTGAAGCTGCTGAACCGCTGCTGGCCCCGTCGCATGACCCATCAACTGGGCGTGCTGCTACTGCTGGCGTTGCTGGCGTCCAATGCCATTGCGATGCTGTTTCTGCAACGCACCGGGGCGCTGATCCATCCGCTGTCACGCACCTTGACTCTGGAACGTTTGGTCACGGCCTATCATGTCGCACATGAGCTGTCGGCCGCCGATGCGTCGCGGGTACTGGCGACCATGGAAACCGAAGACGCACGCTTCTGGATTGCCGAGCAGCCTGACGTCAGCCCTTTTGATATGCACAAGGAAGAGCGGCGTCTGGCCCGCGACCTGCGCTCGCGGCTGGCGCTGACGGCCGAGATGCCGGTGAGTATTCAACTGGAGCGCACCACCGGCGGCCCGGCGCGCGAGCAGGTGTTTTTCCGCGCGGGTTGGGCTCCCCTGCGATTGCGCACCAGCCTGATCTTGCCCGACGGGCAGAGTCTCAATTCCTTGCAGCACCCGGCCGGGGCCTACGAGTGGAGTCGGCTGCTGGCCTATACCCTGCCGGTGACCACCATTCCTGTGTTGCTGATCGTGATCTTCTTCATGCGCCGCGTGGTGCAGCCGGTCAAGACCCTGGCCGAGGCCACCGAGCGAGTCAGCCGTGGCGAGTGGATTGCGCCCTTGCCGCTGAGCGGCCCCCAGGAAGCCCGCGACCTGACCACGGCGTTCAACGTGATGCAGGAGCGGATCGCCCGGCACGTGGAAGGCCGCACGCGCATGCTGGCCGCCGTCAGCCATGACCTGAACACGCCCATTACCGAACTGCGCCTGCAGATGGAACTGGTCGAGGACGGGCCGCTGCGTGACGACATGCTGGAAAGCCTCGACGAGTTGCGCGCCATGGTCGCCGAAACCCTGAATTTTGTGCGCGGCGATGCGCTGCAAGAGCCAACGGTGAGCGTGTCTCTGAACCAACTGCTCGACGATCTGGCCCGGCGTTACCGCACCCTGGAGCAGCCCGTGACCTGGGCCTCTGCCGAACCGGTCAGCTGCCGTTGCCGACCGCTGGCGCTCAAACGCGCACTGACCAACCTGATCGATAACGCGCTGCGCCATGCCGGGGATGCGCACGTCAGTCTGGGCCGAGAGGAAAGCGGGATGATCCGGCTGGAGATTCTTGACCACGGGCCCGGCATCGAGCCTGCGTGGCTGACTCAGGTCTTTGAGCCGTTCGTGCAATTGGGACGCGGCGGCGCGGACGTCAGCCGGGGTGGCGGGCTAGGCCTGGGGTTGGCGATAGCCCGCGCGTGTATCCAGGCGCACGGCGGGGAACTGGCCCTGGAAAATCGGCCTCCCGCCGGGTTATGCGCTGTGGTGCGTCTACCCGCAGCGCTTGAACCGGCGTGATGCCCGATGGGGTGAACCCTGTAAACACTTTCCTTTGTGGGAGCAAGCTTGCTTGCGAAGGCAGTATTTCAGGCCCTAAAGATGTGCCGGATCCATAGCCAGCTTCACGAGCAAGCCTCGCTCCAACAGGGTTTGCGGTCGTCTGTAGCAAGCTGCCGAAGGCTGCGAAGGCGGTGTGTCAGCTAAAACCATTCGCAGCCTTCGGCAGCTCCTACAGGAAACGCCTTGCTATCCGACCTTAAAACCGCACGGTCGTCGAAGCCCACAGCGTGCGCCCGTAGTTGACGGTGCCGTAGGTTTCGTCATCCAGGCGTTTGTCGGCCACGTTGTACAGCGCGGCGTTGAACGAAAGGTTTTTGGTCAGTTCATACGAGCCGCCAAAGTCTGCGGTGGTGTAGCCCGGGGAGGTCTCGGCGGTAAGGGTGTTGCCGTACTCCTCGCCGTAGTAATTGACCGACGCCCACAGCTGGGTCTTGTCGGACAGTTTCCAGTCCGTGCGCACGTTGGCTTTCTGCTTCGGCGTGAGGGCCAAAGGTGCGCCCGCATTGGCACCGGACTTCTGCTCTGAATCGGTGTAGGTGTAGTTGGCTTTCAGTGCCAGGTCCGAGGCAATGTCCCAACGGCCGTTCAATTCCACGCCCTGGATCACAGCCTTGTCGACGTTGACCCGCTCCATGATGATGAAGCCGTTGAAGCGCTCGGCGGTGGTGACCGTGGACAGCTTGTCCTGGAAGTCGTTGTAGAACACGGTCGCGCCGGCCGACAGGTTGTCGCGGTTGGACCACAGCGCCGACATCTCGTAGTTGGTGCTGGTCTCCGGCTTGAGGTCCGGGTTACCCAGCATCGCAAAGGTGTTGCGACGCAGCACGGCATAGTCCTGGATCACGGCCCGCAGTTCAGGCGCCTTGAAGCCACGCGCCACCCCGCCTTTGAAGGTCCATTCGTCGGTCGCGTTCCACACCCCGTAAACACGCGGGCTGAAATGCACGCCGTATTGTTCGTGGTGGTCCATGCGCAGGCCGGTGGTCAGCGAGAACGCATCGGTGATCGCCCATTCGTTTTCTGCGAACAGCGCCTTCTGCACGACGGAATAGTCGTAGTTCACGCGGTCACCGAGGCCCTGGTTCCAGTCGGTGATGGTGGTTTCGTTCCATTGCAGGCCGGTGGTGGTGATGTTGTGTTCGGTCGGGATCACCAGTTTGGCGTCCAGCACCGAGTTTTTCACCGTTGGCTTGCGGCCCAGTACGTCAGCCTGGGTGGCACTGGCCAAGCCTTTGCGAGACGACTCTTCCTGAGCGAAGGAGATATCAGAGGTGGCCCAATCCCAACGGCCCTGGTGAGAAATCGACCAGTGATCGCGATTGTTTTCCTGCTCACGGGTGGCCCAGTTGGCGCTCAGGCCATCGCCGTTTTTCAGACGCGTGGCCCCGGCTTCCAGCAGGATGTCGTGGTCGACGGTCGGGGTGTACGCCAGACGTGCCGTCAGGTCCTTGTGATCGGCCTTGCTGAAACCGTTGGTGGTCTCCACATCGTCGTCGGCCTGCCGGTCCAGATACCGACCCCAGACCTGCAGCCCGAGGGTGTCCTGAATCAGCGGGCCGTTGAGGTAGAACTGGGTCTGCCGGGCATTGCCCTGGTCACTGTGCTGACGCGCCGAATAATCGTAAGTGACCGAGCCGCCCCACTGCGAGGTGACCTTGCGGGTGATGACATTGATCACCCCGCCGATGGCATCCGAGCCATACAGGGAAGACATCGGGCCACGCACGACCTCGATACGCTCGATGGCTTCGGCTGGCGGAATGAAGCTCTGCTCGTAACCGGAGTTGCCGTTGACCCGCGACTCGCGCGCGCTCTGGCGCTTGCCGTCGACCAAAATCAGCGTGTAGTCGGCCGGCATGCCGCGAATGGAAATGTCGGTTTCGTTGGCCCCGCCGTTGACGGTCACGCCTTCGACATCGCGTAGTGCATCAGTGAGGTCGCGGAAGGATTTCTTGCGCAGCTCCTCGCCGGTAATGATGGTCACCGACGCGGGCGCATTTTCCACACTCTGTTCGTAACCGGCTGCGGTTACCGTTACTTCTTCGAGGGTCAATGGCGCGACTGCGCCCTCCTGGGCCTGAACGCCGGTGCTTTGGGCGATAAGGCACGCCAGAGCGACCTTCGTCATGGCCACGGCTGGCCGCAAACGAAAAACAGAGTGCATGGAACTTCCTTACGATTCGGAGACAGGAAACGCGAATCGTAGGGATTCTTATTAAGGAAGGTTGGACAAGGTGTGACAGCTCCACGCCCTTAACCTTTGTGGGAGCGAGCTTGCTCGCGAAGACATTTTCCCAGTCTCGGAAGATGCAGTGGATGTACCGGCCCTTTCGCGAGCAAGGTGGAGCGCCACCCCGGTCGCTCCCACAGGATCGGCCGGTCGTGCCCACGGACCGGATCAGTTCATCTATCCTCACCGCCTTCGCGCATTCCGATCAGGGAGGTCCACTTGCTGGCTACGGTGTTGGTGTTGATCGCGGCGCTGCTGCACGCGACCTGGAATACCCTGATCAAATTCAGCGGTGAGCGGCTGTTGGTGATCGCCAGCATGGACTTTGTGGCGATGCTGTTTGCCGTGGTCGCGGTAGGGTTTGTCGAGCCGCCACCGGTTGAAATCTGGCCATGGCTGATTGCCTCGGCGTTGTTCGAGCTGCTGTATCGGTACTTGCTGATCCAGGCCTATCGGGTCGGCGATCTGGGCCTGGTGTATCCGCTGATGCGCGGTTTGTCACCGTTAGTGGTGCTGGCGCTGACCCTGATCTTCGCCGGTGAACAGCTCACACACCAACAAATGCTCGGCATTCTGCTGATTCCCTGCGGCATGGTCTGCCTGCTGTGGCAAGGTGGCGGCGGGGACCGGCTGCCGTGGTCATTGCTGCCGGTGGTTGCGCTGATCGGGCTGTGTATCGGGTGCTACACCTGGATCGACGGTCAGGCCCTGAAGATAGGCGCCCAGCCGCTGGACTACCTGGTCTGGCTGACCCTGATCAGCGCCTGGCCGTTCCCATTGCTGGCGGCGGTCTACAAGCGCCCAGCCTTTGTCCTGTTCTGGCGCGAGCAATGGCGGCTGGGGTTGAGCGTCGGCCTGTGCGTATTACTCAGCTACGCTTTGGTGCTCTGGGCGATGCAGTTGGGCTCGGTGGCGGAGGCGGCGGCGTTGCGCGAAGTCAGCGTGATCCTGGTGGTTTTGTTCGGGATGCGCTATTTGAAAGAACCTTTCGGGCGGCCCCGGCTCTTAGCATGTGGCCTGGTGTTGCTGGGCATGCTCGTGATGAAACTCAAACTATAAGGATTCTGCTATGACGGTTGCTTTCTGGTGCGTACTGATCGCGATTATTCTGCCGATCATCTGCGCGGGTATCGCCAAGTTCTCGAGCGGGAAATTCAATGGCAAGCATAACCACAACCCGCGCAACTTCCTGAACAACCTGGAAGGCCTCCCGGCCCGGGCCAATGCGGCGCAGCTCAACAGCTTCGAAGTGCTGCCAGGCTTTGCCGCCGCTGTGATCATCGCCCACATCGCCGGTAACGCGCAGTTGGTGACCATTGATGTGGTAGCTGTGCTGTTCATCACCAGCCGCCTGCTTTACATCATATTTTATCTCGCTGACTGGGCGGCCCTGCGCTCGCTGGCCTGGCTGACCGGGCTGGCCCTGATCGTAGGCCTGTTCATTGCTTCGGCCACGCCGATGCCTGCGTGATTGCGCCAGACCCAGCGCTTGGACTACGCCGGTAAGCCGGGGATACTGGCCGACGTTATCCTGCGCTGGGCTGATCATGATGTTGCAGAGAATGAAAAAACCGGGCGTTGTGCTGCTGGCCTGCATGACATTGAGTGCTTGCGGCGGTGTAGACCCCGGCTCGCCGCTGGGCCAGCGCCAGGCAATCTTCAAGCAGATGCTCAACACCAGCGAAGACCTGGGCGGCATGCTGCGGGGTCGAGTGGCATTCGATGGTCAGCGTTTCAGCGAGGGCGCCGTCAAACTCGACGGTCTGGCCCACGAACCCTGGAAACATTTCCCACAAACCAAAGAAACGGATCACACCAGCGCCAGGGATGACGTCTGGCACAAGCAGGTCCGCTTTGATGAATTGACCCGTTCGCTGGAGTCAGCCACCGCTGAGCTGGTGACCGCCAGCAATCAACGCCCCTTCAAAACCAGCACCCTGACGCCCGCCATGAACAAGGTCGAGGCGGCGTGCGAAGCGTGTCATAAGGAGTTTCGGAGTTACTGACTCTACGGACGATGGTCTGTGATGACTTTGAGTGTGGGAGCGAGCTTGCTCGCTCCCACAAGGGAAGATGGTCGGGCTTTTTACTCAATCCTCCGGCTGTATCTCTTCCAGCTCGGTCTGCGCGTCCTGCAGCTCTTTGCGAGACTCGGCCAGTTTGTCTTTGCGTTTGTTGATCCGCTCCGGGTCGCCCTTGGCCATGGCTTTGTTGAGATCGGCCTGACGACGGCTGACTTCACGCTTGGCATCCAGCACTTGCTGTTCACGCTGTTTGAGCAATGAAGCCTCGCTGCAATTGGCGTTGGTCTCGCTCAGGGCCTTCTCCAGACCGGCCTGCATGGGCTTGTTGCCTTCGGTTTTGGCCTGTTCGATTTTCATACTGATTTCATGACTCTTGGCCAGGCAGCCGGTGGCCTCGGGCGCTTGCTCGGCGGCCAGCAGCGGCGTCGCCAGCAGACCGCAGCAGGTCAACAGAACCAGCGGTGAAAACACTCTCATATGAACTCCTTTTGATAACCATGACGTCCGGGCGTGACGATGAAATGCCCGGCACAAAAACTAAAACCCCTGAATACCCTGCGAGCGTAGCTGCTCGCTCAACGCCTGAACCTCAGGATGCCCAAAAAAGGCCACCAGTTGCGCGGCGCGCCCCGGACCTACGCCCGGCTGCGCCTGCCATTGTTCAGACGTGCGCCCGGCCAGCACTTGCCAACCCTGGTTCAGCTCGGCGTCCCCGGCAGGCGGCAGGCCAATAGCCTTTAGCCATGTTGTAAATGACTGATGCCGGGCACCTTGCAAACTGTCGAGTAGTTTAGCGCTGCTACGCGCGCCAAGGCCGGGAATGTTAACAAGCTGAGCCTGATCAAGGGTCAACCAATCCAGCAAACCGTCGATTCGCCCGGCGTTGGCAAGCTTGTCCCAGGTCCCGGGCCCCACTCCGGCAAGCCCCAGACCTTTCTTGCCACTGAGCCAGTTCAGCCGTGCCCGAAACTGACTTTCACAACCGGGGCTGGCGCGCCAACAGCTGAGCGAGTGGAAATCCGCAGCCTGCGGCACCTGTAGGTGCAAGCGTTCGACATTGCGGGTGACGACGCTATCCAGTCGCGGGATCGTCAAACCGGCCAGACTCACCGCCACCTGATCGCCGGGACGAATGTCCAGCGCCTCCCAGCGTTGCAGCGACCCGACGCTGACGCGGCTGATCTGCCGGTCATCCAGGCGTATCGGCAGCAGTTCCAGCACTGGTGTGATTCTGCCGCTGCGACCAATGTTGAAATTGACCCGGCGCACTTCGGCCAGCACTTGGGCGAAAGGGTATTTCCAGGCGGCAATCCAGTACGGCGTCCTGGCCTGCCAACGCTCTGCAGGCGGGCGCTGACCCTGGCGGATGATCACGCCGTCGGTGGCAAATGGCAAAGGGCTGCGATACCAGTGCTCGCGCCAACGCCGGGCCTGAACAAAGCTCTCAAGGGGCTGACTGTAATCGGCGCTGTCATCGAAACCCATCGCCTTCAAACCGGCCATGCGCTCGCTCATGGCGGCAGGCCCGGCGGGCCAATCCCAGACGAACAGTCCGATCTGTTCGGCATCCTGGGTGTTCAGCTCGCTGCGGGCCAGCATCCCGGCGACCTTGCTGCGCGCGTTCACGCTGCCTGCCGTCGCTTGCACATGGGCATTGAGGCGCAGATACAACTCACCTTGCAGCACCAGCGTTTCCTGCCAGGGCAAACGCGCCGGGATGGACGGGATCAGCCGCGCATATGCGGTCCAGTCCTGCCCGCTGATGCCATCGCCGCGACTGATCGCCTGAACGAGCTCGCCCTGCTCATACCGCAGCGTTATGGCCACGCCGTCGACTTTGGGTTGAATCCACAGATCAGTCCGGCCCTTGAGCCAGGCTTGCACGGCTTTATCGTCGGCCAGTTTGCCGACCCCGGTGTGTGGCACGGGGTGGATAACCGGCCCGGAGGCGGTGCTCAGCGGGTTATCGAGCCGGGTGTCGGGCGTGATGAAGCATGAGCGCCAGAACGCCAGTTGCTGCCGAGACTGGTCGTAAAGCTCGTCGGCGATCAATGACACGCCCTGGCGATGGTAACTGTCATCCCAGCGGGCGATTTGCGTCTGTAGCGCATCAATGGAGGTGTGTGCCTTGGCAGGCGTCCAGTCGGGGCATGGATCAGCGTGGGCGTTGAAAGCAACGAAGGTCAGGGCAACACAGGTGAGGATTCGCGACAGTGGCAGCATCGAAGCGTCCTTGCTTGAAGATTTGCCTCAAGGCTAGCTGTCGATGCGCTGTGCATCATGACGGGGTGGTTACTGGATTATTCAGTCAAATCCGAATTCCCGGGACACACCTGAAACCTGTGGGAGCGAATTCATTCGCGAATGGGCCGGTACATCCGATGGAGATGCATTGCCCGTACGACCGCATTCGCGAATGAATTCGCTCCCACAGGACGCGCATCACGCGCACTTCGGCCACAAAAAAAGGCGCGGTGATGAGCACCGCGCCTTTTTCATTTCAGCCAGAACTCAATCAGTTCTTGGCTTCCTCGGCTTTTGCCTTGGCTGCTGCTTTTTTAGCGGCTTCTTTCTTGGCGGCTTCTTTTTTTGCAGCCTCTTTTTTCGCCGCTTCTTTCTTCGCTGCTTCTACCTGCGCCGGAGTCTTTTTGGCAGGCTCAGCGTGTTTCACCGGGGCCTTTTTCGCAGGCTCGGCGGCAGGCGCAGGTTTGGCGGGCTCAACCACCGGAGCAACAACCGGCGCTACAGGCGCTGGCGCCGGAGATGGCTCGGGTGCTTTCTCGACCGGCTTGGCCACCGGCTCGTCAGCGCAACCGAACAGGCAGGAGAAGAAGCCCTTCTCTTTCGGCTTGTTGTCGTCAGCAGCTTTGACGGGCTCTGGCTTTTTGGCGTCGGCCTTGTCAGACGAACCGCCAAACAGGTTGCTGAAGAAGTTGCCGCTGGACTCTTTCGGAGCATCGGCAGCTTTGGGCGGCGCGACTTTGACCGGTTCGAACGACTTGCCCGCCGCCAGATCCTGTACCTGGCTGGCCGCACGCTGGCCCGAACGCAAAGCGCCTTCTACCGTGCCTGGGTAAAGCGTATCGGTGTGCTCACCGGCAAAGGCTACACGCAGAACCGGCTTTTCCCACAGGCGCCAGTACTTGCTGATCTGCCCTGGGCCGAAGGCCAGATAAGAACCACCGGTGGATGGGTCAACACTGTAACGACGGATTTCGTAGCCGGTGTAGGCACCGCGTGCCTGCGGATAGAAGGTGTGCATACGGATCAGCACCTGATCCACCAACTGTTTGTCGCCAAACGACTGCATGATGCGGGCGTTGTCGCCAGACAGGTTGATCACCACGTTGGCGCCGCCTTTGACCGCAGGCTCGATCCACAACATACCCAGGCCAGTGTTGCTGAAAATTTCCCCGGACATGCGCGCCTTGCTTTCCCACACAGGCGTCTTGAACTTGAGCATGATCTGGTCGCGCCAGCCGTAGTTGGTGCCCTTGATCGCACCCATGTGCTGGGCGTCCAGCGCAGGGGTCATCTGGATCTTGCTCAGCGCGCGCAACGGCACTGCCAGCACAACGTAATCAGCGCTGTAACCGACTGCGCCTGCCTTGACGGTCACGCCATCCTTTTCCTGGATGATCGCCGACACCGGCGAGTTGGTCTTGATGGTCTTGATCTGTTTGGCGAAGGCTTCGGCCAGTACCGCGCTGCCACCTGGCAAACGGGAAGCGCGCAGGTCGCGGTCGTCAATATCGCGATAAACCCGCGATTGCTGTGCGAAATACAGCAGCGAGAGGCGCGAAGGTTCGTCATAACGTGTACGAATCTGCTGGTTGATCAACTGACGAGCGGTTTCCGGCAGTTTCAGACGATCCAGCCAGTTGGCGACGTTGATCTGATCCAGTGCAAACAGCGTGCTGTTGGGGGCCGGGTTTTGCGGGTCGTCGATCGAGCGCGCAAGGTTGTCCAGGGTCTCGTCGTAGCGTTTCATCGCCTCGGCAGTCGCGGGTTGCTTCAGGGCCAGATCGGCTTTGGTGAAGTACACGCCATCAATCAGGTAGCCCGGCGTTCGCACAAACTCTGGCGCGGGCACGGTAGCCAGCTTGAAACGGTCGAGGTATTGATTCAGCGCAGGCTGGGCCTTGGTATTGCCGATCCATTCGCTGGTCGCCAGACCGGAACGGCCGCCCAGGCTTGGCTTGGCTTCCAGCACCGTGACCTGCCAGCCCTTGGCCTGCAGCTCGTAGGCCGTGGTCAGGCCTGCAAGCCCGCCACCGATAACGATAGCCGTATGTGGTTTTTCATTAGCGAGCGCCGAAACGCTTACCAGCCCAACTACTAAAAGCGCACAGGCGCGCAGCCAACCAGAAAGCATTCAGCGAACTCCGAAATAAAACGTAGGAAGTTTCGGAAAATGAAGCCCGAGACATCAAAGAGCGCGAAGGATACGCCAGCCGTTGCAGGCCTGCCAGCGATGTCCATCGGGGGCCTGTCAAACAGGAAATAACCATTCAAACTGGATCGCAATCCTGTAGGAGCGCACGAGCACCGCGAGGCCGCGATAGCGGTTTGTCAGGCACACCGCAATCGCGGCCTCGCGGTGCTCGTGCGCTCCTACAGGTCCGATGTTTGCCAAACCAATTGCCCCCCAGAGGTTGTCCCGCAGCCAGGCATTGCATAGGCTTGCGCGATTGTCCGTTCGCGCACCCTGCGAGCTGTTAGCCGGAGAAAGTAAATGGGCCTGAATAACGAGTGGATGCAGCGCGACCTTGCAGTCCTGTGGCACCCCTGCACCCAAATGAAGGATCACGAAAACCTGCCGCTGGTGCCGATCAGGCGCGGCGAAGGTGTGTGGCTTGAAGACTTTGAAGGCAAGCGTTATCTGGATGCCGTCAGCTCGTGGTGGGTCAATGTGTTTGGTCACGCCAACCCGCGCATCAATCAGCGCATCAAGGATCAGGTGGACCAGCTGGAACACGTGATCCTCGCCGGTTTCAGCCATCAGCCGGTCATCGAGCTGTCAGAGCGCCTGGTCAAGCTCACTCCGGACGGCCTGACCCGCTGCTTCTACGCCGATAATGGTTCGTCCTGCATCGAAGTTGCGCTGAAAATGAGCTTTCACTACTGGTTCAACCGCGGCCGGCCGGACAAGAAACGCTTCGTGACCCTGACCAACAGCTACCACGGCGAAACCATGGCCGCGATGTCGGTGGGCGATGTGCCGCTGTTCACCGAGACGTACAAGGCGCTGCTGCTGGACACCATCAAGGTGCCCAGCCCCGATTGCTACCATCGCCCCGAAGGCATGGGCTGGGAAGAACACTCGCGCAACATGTTCGCCGCCATGGAGCACACCCTGGCCGAGCACCACGCCACGGTGGCCGCAGTGATCGTCGAGCCGCTGATTCAGGGCGCGGGCGGCATGCGCATGTACCACCCGGTATACCTCAAGCTGCTGCGCGAGGCCTGCGATCGTTATGGCGTGCACTTGATCCACGATGAAATCGCCGTGGGCTTTGGCCGCACAGGGACGATGTTTGCCTGCGAACAAGCCGGTATCCGCCCCGACTTCCTGTGTTTGTCCAAGGCGCTGACCGGTGGTTATCTGCCCCTGGCGGCGGTTCTGACCACCGACGATGTGTACGACGCGTTCTACGACGACTACCCGACGCTGCGAGCCTTCCTGCATTCGCACAGCTACACCGGCAACCCGCTGGCGTGCGCGGCGGCGTTGGCGACGCTGGATATTTTCGAGCAAGACAACGTCATCGAGAACAACAAGGCCCTGGCCCAGCGCATGGCCACCGCCACCGCGCACCTGGTCGACCATCCGAATGTGGCCGAAGTGCGCCAGACCGGCATGGCGCTGGCGATCGAGATGGTGCAGGACAAGGCCACCAAAACCGCCTATCCGTGGCAGGAACGTCGCGGCTTGAAAGTCTTCCAGCACGCCCTTGAGCGCGGCGCCCTGTTGCGGCCGCTGGGCAGTGTGGTGTACTTCCTGCCGCCGTATGTGATCACGCCGGAGCAGATCGACTTCCTGGCCGAAGTCGCCACCGAAGGCATCGACATCGCGACCCGCACCAGCATCAGCGTCGCCGTGCCCGAGAATTTCCATCCGGGCTTTCGGGATCCGGGTTAACCACACAACTCGTTGGAGCGAGGCTTGCCCGCGAAGAGGCCGGTACATTCGATACATATCCTGCGTCTGGAATAATGTCTTCGCGGGCAAGCCTCGCTCCAACGGAGCAATACACATTTCAGAGACCCACCATGAGACTGTCCCGCTTTTTCATTGACGCCCCGCTCAGCCTCGGCGAGCACGAACTGCCTGAGGCTCAGGCGCATTACATTGGCCGGGTATTGCGCATGGCCGAAGGCGATGCCGTGCAGTTGTTTGACGGCTCGGGTCACGAATTTCGTGGCGCACTGCTGGAAGTTGGCAAGAAACGTGTGCGCGTGCAGCTGGACGAGACCTTCGCCGGCCAGACCGAATCGCCCTTGCGCATCCACCTGGGGCAGGGTCTGTCTCGCGGCGAGCGCATGGACTGGGCGATTCAGAAGGCTACCGAACTGGGCGTGACGGAAATTACCCCGATTGTCAGCGAGCGCTGCGAAGTGCGCCTCAAGGACGAACGCGCCGAAAAACGCCAGGCGCACTGGCAGCAGATCGCGGTCAGTGCGTGCGAGCAATGCGGCCGCTCAGTGGTGCCGGTGATCCACCCGCCGATGCCGCTGGCCGAATGGCTCAAGCGCAGCGACGCCGAGTTGAAGCTGGTGCTGCACCCGGTCGCAGAACCGCTGACCAGTCATCCCAAACCAGGCACCCTGGCGTTTCTGATCGGCCCGGAAGGCGGTCTCAACGATGCCGAAGTTGACCAGGCAAAAGACGCTGGCTTCCACGCCGCCCGCCTCGGCCCTCGTGTCCTGCGCACCGAAACCGCACCGGTTGTGGCCCTGAGCGTGGCGCAGCAGTTGTGGGGGGATTTTTAGAGGGTGGCGAGAATATTGTCAGAACTTGTGGGAGCAAGCTTGCTTGCGAAGGCTGTGTTCCAAGCGACAAGTAACTACCGGATTGAATGGCCTCTTCGCGAGCAAGCTCGCTCCCACGGATGTGGGTACCCCACAGCACCTGTGTCTGCCCGAGCACTAGGGCAATTGCCCCACTCGCCGTCTCGCCTTGGCAGGCTCTGGCCTTGCACACGGCAGAAACTCACCTCGGCCCGGCTCGCCACGGGCCTGTCCGTCCCAGACCACTTCGCCCCGCGCCAGGGTCAGCGCGGGCCAGGCAGTGAGGCGCATGCCCGCGTAGGGCGTGTAGTCGACGCGGTGGTGCAGCCGGTCATTGTGCAACTCGAAATCCAGCCCCTCGTCCCAGATCACAAGATCCGCATCGCCGCCAATCGCAATGCTGCCTTTGCGCGGGTACAAACCGTACATTCTGGCAGCGTTGGTGGAGGTCAGCGCGACGAACTCCTGAGCAGTAATGCGCCCGGTGCACACTCCTTCGGACCACAACAACGCCATGCGGGTCTCAATGCCGGGGATGCCGTTGGCGATTTCCGAAAACGGCGCCTGCTCGCCATGCGCACGTTTGCCGTCCGGGCCTTCGTAACGAAACGGCGCGTGATCGGAAGAAAACACCGCAAACGAGCCATTCTGCAAACCGTCCCAGATCACTTGCTGATTGGCGGCATCCCTGGGCGGCGGGCTGCAAATACACTTGGCGCCTTCAAAACTGTCATCACAGCCCAGGGAATCGGCGGTCAGGAACAGGTACTGCGGGCAGGTTTCGGCATACACCTTCAAGCCATGGTCCTGCGCCCAGCGAATCTGCTCGATGGCCTCGCGACCCGATACATGCACGATCAGGATCGGCACATCCACCAGTTCGGCCAGTGCAATGGCCCGGTGCGTGGCCTCGCGTTCCACCAGCATCGGACGCGAACTGGCGTGATAACGCGGCGCCGCCAGCCCAGCCGCCAGCAGGCGTTCGGTCAGCCAGGCAATGCAATCACTGTTCTCGGCATGCAGCATCACCATCGCACCCTCGGCACGCGCCACTGACAGGGTTTCCAGAATCTGCCGATCATCGAGTTTGAGCGCGTCGTAGGTCATGTAGATCTTGAACGAGGTGTAACCCTCGGCGATCAACTCGGGCAGTTCCCGGCGCAGCACGTCTTCGGTGGGGTCGGTGACGATCAGGTGAAAGGCGTAGTCGATCAGCGGCTTGCCATCCGCCCGCCGATGATAGTCCTCGACGGCCGCTCGCAAGCTCTGGCCTTTCTGCTGGCAGGCGAACGGGATCACCGTGGTGGTCCCGCCACAGGCTGCCGAACGGGTGCCGCTTTCAAAGTCGTCGGCCATCACCGAACCATCGCCGGTCGGCTGATCCAGATGCACATGACTGTCGACACCGCCGGGCGTCACCGAGCGCCCCTTGGCATCGATCTCCCGTATACCACCCGGCAAACCCAGACCCAGAGCAACGATCCTGCCGTCACGAATGCCGATGTCACTGACAAACGTATCTGCCGCCGTGATCACTTTGGCGTTGCGCACCACTACGTCCAATGCCTGCATGCGTCAATGCTCCTCAGCTACGGGCCAGCCAGGCCTGGGCGATTTGCTCGCGGGTGGCGAACCACACGCCTTCGTGCCCCTGGGCGTATTCGATAAATTTTTTCAGCGCCCGAACCCGACCCGGACGGCCGACCATGCGCGGGTGCAGGCCCACGGACATCATCCGCAAACCATCAGCGGACTCGTCGTAGAGCACTTCGAAGCTTTCCTTCATGTACTCGAAAAAATCCGACGCCTGTGAAAGGCCCGGCGAATTCCAGTAGCGGAAGTCGTTCACGTCGCTGGTGTACGGCACCACCAGATGTTGCTTGCCTTCGACATCGACGAAATACGGCACGTCGTCGTTGTAGGCATCGGAGTCGTAGAGAAAACCGCCCTCCTCGGCCACCAGTCGACGGGTGCGCACGCTCGCACCATAACGGCAGTACCAACCCACCGGGCGTTTGCCGCAGGTCCGCTCGAAAGACTCGATGGCCAGGCGGATATGCTCGCGCTCCTCGGCTTCGCTCAAGCGGAAGACTTCTTCCCAGCGGTAACCATGGCTGCACACCTCATGGCCCAGAGCAACGGCGGCCTTCGCTACGTCGGGGTTCTGTTCGAAGGCCACGGCGCAGGCGTGAAAGGTCGAAGGCACGCCCGCTTTTTCGAGAATGTCGAGGATCCGCCAGATGCCGACCCGCGAGCCGTATTCGTACATCGATTCCATCGCCAGGTTGCGCACGCCATCAGGAAACTGATAGCTGCCCCACTCGGTCATGCTTTCCTGATCCGGATCGCCCATGGCTAGGGAACGCTCGGAGCCTTCCTCGTAGTTGATGACCAGGCTGATGGCCAGGCGTGCGCCGTTGGGCCAAGTGCCCTGGGGGCGGTTTTGGCCGTAGCCGACCAGATCGCGTAGGGGTGAAGCCATAGAAGCACTCTCCTGCACAGGCGCAGATGGTTGGGTGCACGCAAGACCGCCGAGCAGTGGCTCAGCAGTCAATATTATTCAAGGCATCGTGATCCGGGCCGCTGAGGGACTGACCGTCGCGGAACGCCAGCCCCATCGCCAGCGTTTGCGCCACGCAGAACGCCGCGGTCAGCGAGCGAAAACCCAGCAGCTCGGCATCGTTGACTTCAATGATCACCGCCGCGCACTGGCTGATCGGGCTGATGATGCTGTCCGTGATCGCCACGATCGGCGTACCGGCTGCCGACGCCTGCTGGCAAGCCTCGATGGTTTCCTGGGCATAGGGCGGAAAACTCACCGCTACCAACACGTCATCGCCGTGCAGCGCGCCGACCTGCTCGCGCAGCGAACCGCCAAGTCCGCTGATATGCACGGCGCGCCGACCGACACGACTCAGGGCATAGCTCAAGTAACTGGCCATGGGAAACGAGCGGCGCATGCCCACCACAAAGGTGGTCCGCGCCTGCTGCAGCAAGGTGATGGCCTGCTCCAGCGCCTCGACTTGCTGGCCCTCGGCCAAATGCTCCAGCGACACGATATTGGCCCGGCTGAAGGCGGTAAGAATCGCACCCACATCGGTCGGGTCTTCCAGCAACTCTTCGCCGTCATAATGGCGGATGCGCTCGCTGAAACTGCTCGAGCCGGCCTGTTGCAGCGGCGCCTTGAACAATCGCTGCAAATCGCTGAAGCCATTGAAACCCAGCGCTTTGGCCAGCCGGATGAAGGCTGATGAGGCAATCCCCGAGCGCCCCGCCAACGCGGCCACCGTGTTGAGCGCCACATCGTGGGGATGATCGTTGAGGTACTGCGCCGCGTCACGCATGCGCGCGGTCAGGCGATCTTGTTGCTCGACGATGGCTGCACGCAGCTCGGCAAGGGTTTGAGGTACAGGCATGGAAATCGCTCGCAAAAATCAGGATTGGCGCAAATCGGTGATCGCCCGGCCCAGATGCTCGACCAGCCGTTGCATCTCATCGACCGTGTTGTAGTGCGCGATGGATACGCGCACCACGCCGCCGTGTCGGGTCAGACCCAACTCTTCGATCAGGTGCCGAGCGTAGAAGTCACCAAAACGGATACCGATCTGCGCCGCGTCGATGCGCCGCACGATGGCTTCGGACTGAACGCCTTCGACGACAAAGCTGATGGTCGGCACGCGATCGCCTGCCGTGACCCGGGGTTTGCCGATGATGCGCACGCCGGGCGCTTCACGCAAAAAGGCCAGCAGGGTCTCGGCGAGCAAGTCTTCCTGGACTTCAAAAGCGTCAAACGCCGCCTGCATCAACTGACGTGGCGTGCCAGTGGCGCCCAGACGCTGGCCGATATCCAGCAGATAATCGCGAATGCCCATGCAGCCGTAGGACAGTTCGTAGTTGAGGTTACCCGGCTGCAACTTGTAAGGAATGACGTCCTGGCCGATGAAAAAGTGGTTCAGACTCGGCAATGCCAACAGCGCGTCGCGGTGGCCCCACAGCACGGCGAAGTGCGGGCCGAACACCTTGTAGAAACTGAACACGTAATAGTCAGCGCCGCTGGCCTGCACATCCACCAGCCGATGCGGCGCATAGGCCACGGCGTCCACGCACAACTTGCCGCCCACGGCATGTACCCGCCGGGCGACTTCGGCCACCGGGTTGACGCTGCCGAGGATGTTCGAGGCGTGGGTCATGGCCACATAGCGCGTGCGCGGGCCGAGCAGTGCGTCGAGATCCTTGAGCTCCAGCTCAAGGCTCCCCGGGTCCACTGACCAGACCCGCAAGGTCGCGCCACGCTCTTCGCACAGGCGCTGCCATGGACCGATGTTGGCTTCGTGGTCGCAATTAGTGACGATGATTTCATCGCCACTGTTGATCGACGGCGCAACGGCGCGACACAGGATCTGCAGCAGATGCGTGGTCGAGCCGCCCATCACGCACTCTTCGGGGTGATAAGCATTGATCAACTGCGCCACCGCCTCACGGGCCTCGATCACGCGTGCGCCCGCCGACACCGACCCGTCATAGGACGCGCCCAGCTGCACACTGCTATAGAGCAGGTAGTCGCGCACCCGATCGGCTACGCGGCCAAGCACGGCGGAACCGCCCGCGTTGTCCAGGTAGGCGTAGCCGTCGGCCAGCATCGGGAATTGGCTACGAACATAACTCATATCGAGGGCGTTCACGTGGGCAGTCTCCAAAGTGATCAGTGGTGCAGGATGGCCTGCAAGAAGGCTTGGGTCCGCGGCTCCCGAGGGGCCGTGAAGAAATCGTGAGGGTTGTTCTGTTCGATGATCCGGCCGTTTTCCATGAAGATCACTCGGTCGGCGACCTTGCGGGCAAAGCCCATTTCATGAGTGACCACGACCATGGTCACGCCGGAGCGCGCCAGGTTCTGCATCACGTCCAGCACTTCGCCGACCATTTCCGGGTCCAGGGCTGAAGTGGGTTCATCGAACAGGATCACCCGGGGTTCCATGGCCATGGTCCGGGCGATGGCGACCCGTTGTTGCTGACCGCCGGACAACTGGCCGGGGTATTTTTCGGCGTGGGCGCTCATGCCGACCTTTTCCAGCAGCAGCCGTGCGCGGTCCTGAGCATCGCGGCGGGACATGCCGCGTACGCGCACCGGCGCCAGCGCCACATTGGCCAGCACGGTCATGTGCGGATAGAGGTTGAAGTTCTGGAACACCATGCCGACTTCACAGCGAATGCCGGCCAGCCTGGGGCCGCTTTCGACCCGCTGATCGGCGACGCGAATATCGCCTTGCTGGTATTCCTCCAGCAGATTGATGCAACGGATCAGCGTGGATTTACCGGAACCCGAAGGCCCGAGAATCACCACCACCTCGCCCTGCTCTACCGACAGGTTGATGTCCGCCAGAGCCTGGAACTGCCCATAGAACTTGGCAACGCCTTCGATCTCGATGACTGCGCTCATCAGTTCTTTCTCCCGGAGCCATTGCGCCGCTCCACCCAACTGACCAGTTGCACCAGGGGCAGCAGCAACAGCAGGTACATGATCGCCGCGCCCACCAGCGGCGTCGGGTTGGCAGACAACGCCTGGGCCTGGGTGGCCTGTTTGAGCAGATCAGGCATTGCCACCACGGACGCCAACGCCGTGTCTTTCATGACGTTGATGCAGTTACTGGTCATCGGCGGCATTACGATGCGCATGGCTTGCGGCAGGATCACGTCACGCATGGTGTTGAAAAAACTCATCCCCTGCGAGGCGGCAGCTTCGAACTGGCCGCGCGGAATAGCCTCTATCCCGGAGCGGAAAATCTCCGCCGAATAGGCGCAGGACACCAGCGACAAGGCCGCAGCCGCTGCGGCAAAAGACGACAGGCGAATGCCCACGAACGGCAGCGCGTAATAAATCAGGACCAGCAGCACCAGCAGCGGAATGGAGCGCATCACGTCAATGTAGATGCGCGCCAGCAAGCGGATCGGTGCGTAGCTGTAGAGGCGCAGCATGGCCAACAGCAAACCGCCGACCAGACCGAGCACGATACTCACCACGCCCAGCAACACCGTCACCCCGAGCCCGCGCAGCATCAGCGGCAAGGCGTCGACGAACACGCCCCAGTTGAAGAAAGTCTGCACCAACTCCATTGCGATTCCTTGGTGACGGCGCAGCCGCGCCAGGTTGAACAGTCAGCGTTTACTTGAGGACATCAACGACTTTGACGGTGCTGGAATCGGCGTCGGCATCGGCGCCAAACCACTTCTTGTGCAGGCCGGCAATCACGCCTTCTTTCTTCATGGCGCTGATGATGTCGTTGACCTGAGTCGCCGACTCCCAGCCCTTGGCGTGCATCAGCGAATACTTCTCGCCTGTGGGAATGCGGGCCACGACTTTGTATTGCGGCTTGTCCTTGATGTAGTAAAGGACTGCCGGGATATCGCTGACGTAGCCGTCCATGCGCCCGGACGCCAGGTCGAGCATGGCCGGGGACAGACCTTCGTAGCGGGATACGTCACCGAACTTGTATTCAGCCTGATGCGCGGTTACCCACATGTCACCCGTGGACCCGGTATCGACGCCGACCACCTTGCCCTGCATGCCTTTGAGGCCATCAATGCCGGACTTGGTCAGCACCGAAAGCGACTGATCGCTGTCGTAGTACGGCTGGGCAAACGCGACTGATTCCAGACGTTTCGGGGTGATGGTGATCGAGGAAATCGCGATGTCGGCGCGCTTGGACTGCACGGCGCTGAACAGGCCGTTGAACGGGATGTTGATGAACTCGACGGTTTTACCGGCGCGCTTGGCAACTTCTTTGACGACATCGACTTCAAAGCCGACGATCTCGCCTTTGGCGTCCTGGAACTCCCACGGCACGTTGCCGACGTTGGCCCCGACCGTCCAGTCCGCCGCCCAGGTGGAGGCCGAAAAAGCGGTCGCGACCGCCAGGCTCAAGAGTACTTTCACAGTCATGTGTTGCTCCCCCGTCTCACTCGTTGCAAGAAGTCGCCAGCAGGCGTGTTGAGAAACAGACTAGGACCAAGAATCAAATAATTCAACAATTAAAATAAATGAATCAAATGCTTCACGGCGGTGCAAACCCATGCCGATATGGTGCGCCGCTCAGGCGCTACGCTGGGCTGCGGGGTGGGTGGGAAATGGCCAGCGGGTCGGCTGGGGTGCACTGATGCGGGGCAGGAATTAGACCGAGTCATCGTTCTTCGCGGGCAAGCCTCGCTCCAACAGGACAGGTCTGTTGGAGCGAGGCTTGCCCGCGAATGCCCCGCCTCGGTCCCTCATAGAAACATCCAGCCAATCTATCCGGCCTCACGCGCCTGAGGTTTGGACTAGCTTTTGAATTCACCACTCAGAAGCAACGGATTGCAGATGCGCTTTCAAACCAGCCAAACCCGAATAGGTCGATACAGCAAATATGGTCGAATCTATCTGATTACTTCTGTGACTAAAAACCGCGAGGCTTTTTTCTCCGACTGGCGAGTTGGGAGGCTTGTCGCTAAAGAATTTCAGACTGCCGAGCGTGAGGCTTTGGTTACCTCCCTGGCCTGGGTAGTCATGCCAGATCATTTTCACTGGCTGATCGCACTCAGGGAGAAATCATTGAGTGAAGTGATCGCCCGCACAAAATCCAGAAGCAATTGTTTGGTGAACAAGGCATTAGGCCGCACCGGAAGTCTCTGGCAAAGAGGATTTCACGATCGGGCGATTCGCCGAGAGGAGGATTTAAAAACGGTGGCCCGTTACATCATCCTCAATCCCGTTCGCGCCGGGCTAGTCAGCCGGGTTAGGGATTACCCGCTTTGGGATGCTGTCTGGATTTAACTCGATTCGAGACCGAGTCGCGGCTTTCGCGGGCAAGCCTCGCTCCTACAGGAAACACTGATCTGCGTTGGAGCGAGGCTTGCCCGCGATAGGGTCAAATCGGTTTTGCAGCCTGCCCACGCTGCTCATCACTCGGCTCTTTGATCCGGTACCAGGCCACGTACAGCGCCGGTAAAAACAGCAGGGTCAGGAGCGTGGCGACGATGATGCCGCCGATCATGGCGTAGGCCATTGGGCCCCAGAAAACTTCCCTGGCGATGGGGATCATGCCCAGGCTGGCGGCCGCTGCGGTCAGCAGGATCGGCCGACGACGATGCTGGGTGGCTTCGGCGACGGCATCCCACGGCAGATAACCGTCGCGCTCGTAGGCATCGATCTGCGTCACCAGGATCACTGAGTTGCGGATGATGATGCCGATCAGCGCCAGCACCCCGAGAATCGCCACGAAGCCCATGGGCGTACCCGTCGGAATCAGCGCCAACACCACGCCAATCAGGCCCAGTGGCGCGACGCTGGCCACCAGGAACAGCTTTTGCACACTGTGCAGCTGGATCATCAGAAACGTTGCCATCAGAAACACCATCAACGGCACCACACTGGCAATCGGCCCCTGGGCCTTGCTGCTCTCCTCTACCGTGCCGCCAGTCGCGACCTTGTAACCGACGGGTAACCCGGCATTGAATTTGTCGATTTCAGGCTTGAGTTCCTTGACCAGATCCGTGGGTTGCATGTCATCGGCAACCGCCGCCTTGACGGTAATGGTCGGCTTGCGGTCACGACGCCAGACCAGCGGCTGCTCCATTTCGTAGCGCACCGTGGCGAAGGCCAGCAGCGGGATCGAGGTACCGCCGGATGTGACGATCTGCAGGTTTTGCAGGGTTTCCGGCGATCCACGTTCGGCATCTTCGGCGCGACCCACGACGTTGATCAGGTAAATGTCATCGCGCACCTGAGTCACTGCCGAGCCGCTGACGATGCTGTTCATCAGTTGCGCCACGTCTTCGGAAGACAAGCCCAACTGCCGTGCCTTGTCCTGGTTGATGTCGATGCGCAAGACCTTGCCCGGCTCGTTCCAGTCGTAAATCATTTCGCCGACATGGGCGTTGTTGTCCAGCAACGTCGCCAGTTCGATGGCGTGCTGGCGGACCTTGTCGATGTTTTCGCCGCTAACCCGATACTGCAGCGGACGCCCCACCGGCGGGCCCATCTCCAGGGGCTGCACGTAGCTGCCGATGCCGACGAAATCCTCACGCAGACGCTTGTTCAAGCGGTCGCTCAAGGCCGCACGCTGCTCCAGGCTTTTGCTGACGATCACCAGTTGCGCGTAGTACGGGTTTTCCAGTTGCTGGTCCAGTGGCAGATAGAAGCGCACCGCGCCCTGGCCGATGTAAGTGCTCCAGCGCTCGATGTCCGGATCGTCTTTGAGCGTGGCTTCCAGCCGATCCACGACTTTGCGGGTTTCGTTGATCGAGGCGTTTTGCGGCAGGTTCAGGTCGACGAGGATTTCCGGGCGATCCGAGGACGGGAAGAACTGGTTCTGCACGAACTGCATGGAAAACACCGCGCCGACAAACAGCAGCACGGTAATGATGATCGTCAGCCAGCGATTGCGCATGGCCCAGAACATGCTGCTGTTGAAGCATCGGGCGATGCGCCCTTTCTTGTGTTCTTCGTCTTTCTTTTTAATGTTGCTGCTCAGGATATGCACGCCGATGACCGGCGCAAACAGCACGGCGACCACCCACGACACCAGCATTGCCACGGCAATCACCGCAAACAACGTGAAGGTGTACTCACCCGCCGAACTGGCGTTGAGGCCGATGGGCACAAACCCAGCGACGGTGACCAGCGTACCGGTGAGCATCGGGAACGCCGTCGAAGTGTAGGCGAACGTGGCAGCCTGCTCCTTGGTCTCGCCCATTTCCAGGCGCGTGACCATCATCTCCACAGTGATCATCGCGTCATCCACCAGCAGACCCAGGGCAATGATCAAAGCACCGAGGGAAATCCGCTGCATGGTGATGCCGCTGTATTCCATGAAGACAAAGACCATGGCCAGCACCAGCGGGATCGAACACGCCACCACCAATCCGGCGCGTACGCCCAGGCTGACGAAGCTGACGATCAGCACGATCACCACCGCCTCAAACAGCGCGCTGGTGAAGCCACCGACGGCTTTTTCCACCACTTCGGCCTGGTCCGACACGCTGTGTACGCCGACGCCAACCGGCAGGTCAGCGGTGGTGGCTTGCATGCGGTCGTGCAGCGCCTTGCCAAATTCCTGAATGTTGCCGCCCTTCTTCATCGCAATCGCCAAGCCAATGGCCGGTTTGCCGTTGAACCGGAACAAAGGTTTGGGCGGATCGGTGTAGCCGCGCGTGATGTCCGCGATGTCGCTCAGACGATAAAACCGGTCATTGAGGCGCAGGTTGACCGCCGCAAGATCCTTTTCGGATTCAAACTGCCCGGAGGTGCGCACTGAAATCCGCTCAGGCCCAGCCTCGATCACCCCGGCGGGTGTCACGGCGTTCTGCGATTGCAGGCTTTGCACCACCTGTCGCTGATCCAGCCCCAAGGCAGCCAGCTTGCGGGTGGAGAAATTCAGATAGAGCACTTCATCCTGCTGGCCGATCATCTCGACCTTGCCCAGCCCCGGCACTTCGCGGATTTCGGCGCGCACCTGCTCCACATAGTCGCGCAGCTGGCGCATGGAGAAGCCGTCGGCGGTAAAGGCGTAGATCGAACCGTACACATCGCCGAATTCGTCGTTGAAAAACGGCCCCTGCATGCCCTGTGGAAACTGGCTGCGAATGTCGTCGATTTTCTTGCGAACCTGGTACCAGATCTCGGGGATCGCCTTGGCATCGGTGGTATCGCGCAGGTTGACCAGAATCGTCGATTCACCGGGGCGGGTGTAGCTTTTCACGTAATCCAAAGAGTCGAGTTCTTCGAGTTTTTTCTCGATGCGGTCGGTGACTTGCTCAAGGGTTTCATCCACCGTCGCGCCCGGCCAGCGGGTTTGTACGACCATGGTTTTGATGGTGAAGGAGGGATCCTCTTCACGACCCAGATTCATGTAGGAAAACACGCCCATCAGCAGCGCGACGAACATCAGGTACCAGACAAACGACTGGTGCTTGATGGCCCATTCGGACAGGTTGAAACTCCCTTTCATCGCGGGCTTCCTTCATCAACTTTAACTTTCTGGCCCGGTTTCAGGCTATTGACCCCGGCACTCACCACGCGCTCGCCGGGCTTGACGCCGTTGTTCAGCACAAAGGTGTCACCCGTGCGGCTGTTCACCTGCACATCGCGCGGGTTAACGGTCTGGCTCTGCTGATCAATGACCCAGATCCGGGTCTTGCCGTCGACTTCCTGCAACGCATTGATCGGCAACTCGGTGCGCGCCTCAATCGCTGAACTGAGGGTGACACTGATGGCCGTGCCGAGGCGGAACGATTCGGGTGTTTCAGTCAGGCTCAGGCGGGCACGCCGGGTACGAGTGGTGCGCTCGGCCTGGGGCTCGATCTCGCGCAGGGTCGCCGTGGTGGCGATCTGCGGGTCGAGCTGGCTGGCGACTTTGAACTCGACGCCCACCGGCAATTGCTCGGCCAGAGCGCCCGGCAAATCGATCACCGCTTCTTTGACATCGGGCCGCGCCAGGGTCACGACTTCCTGTCCCGCCGTCACCACCTGCCCGGCCTCGGCCTGCCAGCGGGTCACAACGGCGGCGTGATCGGTGCGCAGCTCGCTATAACCCAATTGATCCTGGGCCTGGCTCAAGGCCGAGCGCGCCTGCTCGCGTGAAGAGTTGGTGGTTTTCAAGTCGGTCTGAGCGATATCCAGCTGCGCCTGTGCGCCTACGCCGCGATCAAACAGCTCTTGCTGGCGACGGGCGTTGGCCTGGGCGTTGATCCATTGCGCTTCGATCCGCGCCAGGTCGCCCTGGGCGGCGCGCACGTTGTTCTGCTGGTCGGTGGGGTCGAGGGTGGCGAGCAACTGGCCTTTTTGCACTTCGCTGCCGACATCCACATGGCGCTGCGCAATACGCCCGCCCACACGGAAACCCAGAGTGCTTTCAAAACGCGCTTCGATATTGCCTGCGAAGCGCCCGAGGCTTTCTTCGGAAATCGCGTTGGCTTCAACCCATAACACCGGACGTACCGGGTCCGGCGCGGGCTCCTCCTTGCTGCATGCGCTCAAGAGGCCTAACAGCAGCAGTGGCGTCAGACACTTCATGGTTGCACCTTCGCGGTTTTCTGCTGCTCGGTGGGAGCGACTTCGACCTGCATGTCCGGATGCAACAGTTGCCCACCCATCACGACCACTTTTTCGCCGCCTTTCAAGCCATCAGAAATGATCACCTTGGCGGTCAGATAACGCGCCACCGTGACCCCGCGTAAATTGGCCTTGCCCTGATCGTCCACCACCCAGACGGCGGGTTGGCCCAGTTCTTTGCCCAAACCTTTGGTCAGCGCCGCCCAGGGCAGCTCAACACTGGCCTTGCCCGGTGCCTGCAAGCTCACACTGACCACCGAGCCCAGGTCCATACCCAAGGGAAGTTTTTCCAGCGCGATCTTCACTTGCAGGGTGCCGGTTTCAGCGGAAACCGCGGGGGTGACTTCCCGGACCCTGCCGACGGCTTTGACTTGCGGATTTTCCAGCAGCGTGACGGCTAACGGCTGATTGCCCGACGGATCGGCAAACAGCGATTCGTAGACGTTGAACACCGCGTCACGCTCGCCGTCACGAGCCAGGCCGAAAATCGGCATGGTGGCCTGCACCACTTGGCCAACCTCGGCCTGGCGCTCGGTAATCACTCCCGGCGCATCGGCAACCAGCGCGGTGTAGCTTAGTTGTTCGCGGGCATTGGCCAGTTGCGCCTGGGCGGCCTTGAGTGCGCTCTGGCTGCTGCGCAACGCAGCCTGTGCCGAATCGTATTCGCTACGGCTGGTGTAGCCCTTGGGCAAGAGCTTTTCCTGACGCACAAACGCCGCGCTGCTTTGCGTCACCCGCGCCTGTTCGGCGGCGACGGCAGCGACAGCGGAATCGACGTTGATCTGCAAATCCTTGGGATCGAGTCTGGCCAGCACCTGACGCGCAGTCACCCGGTCGCCGACGTCGACCATCCGCTGAATGATCTTGCCGCCGACGCGAAACGACAGCTGAGTCTGAACCCGGGCCTGAATATCGCCAGTGAGCGCGACTTGAGCAGCGTATTCAGCCGTCTCGACTTCTTGCACATGGACCCGCGGCAGGTTCGGCGCAGGCGGCTGCTCTTTGCCGCAGCCAGCCAGAATCGCCAGCGAAAACGCCAGACCGAAAATCGCCAGCCTTGAGGGATAAACGGGCATGCAGACTCCTTATGCGGATGCCATGCGCGCGCCTCGCTGCGATTGAGTGGGGTGCGCTGTGCTTATGCGACTCTAAGCGTAGATCAGGGTTCCTTGGGGTGCGCAATTGGGGCAGATCTGCACGAGCGCTGAGTGTAGGAACGGCTTCAGCCGCGAAAGGCCGGGGCATTCAATGCAGATGTATCGGCCGCAATATCGCTCGCGGCTAAAGCAGATCACGCTCTGTGGGAGCGGTGCTTGGCCACGATAAGGTTTCGGTGATGTATCTGTAAACCGAGGTTTCCTTATCGCGGGCAAGCACCGCGCCCACAGGGTCTGCGCTAATGGATTGCCGCCCAGCTGATTAACTGCCCGCACCACCGTGGGCTTCTTCGAAGAAATAATCCTTCCAGCTGTCCGCCTTGTTTTTCAGTACGCCCAGTTCATGCAGTTTTTCGGCATAGATGTAGGTGCGTTGCGGGGCGATGGTGAAGTCGATTTCCGGGTCGGCGACGATTTTCTCGACCAGCGCCAGCGGCAGCTTGGACTGCTCGACGCGGATGTAGGTCTTGGCGGCGGCTGGCTTGTCGGCCTTGATGATTTTCTCGGCTTCGGCCAATGCGTCGTAGAAGGCTTTATAGGTCTTAGGGTTTTCGTCGTGATATTTCTGGGTGGTGTAGAGCACGTTGAACGTGGCCTGACCGCCCAGCGCGTCGTAGGAGCTCAGCACTTTGTGAACCTTGGGGTTTTCCAGTTCCTGGTACTGGAACGGCGGGCTGGAGAAGTGCGCGTTGATTTCCGAGCCGCCTGCGATCAGTGCCGAGGTGGCGTCCGGGTGGGCGAGGCTCACCGAGATGTTGTCGAATTTCTTGAAGTTCTCGTTACCGAACTGCCTGGCGGTTTCGATCTGCAAGGTGCGCGACTGGAAGCCCACGCCTGCGGCTG
Source organism: Pseudomonas viridiflava (assembly GCF_900601905.1). Taxonomy (GTDB): domain Bacteria; phylum Pseudomonadota; class Gammaproteobacteria; order Pseudomonadales; family Pseudomonadaceae; genus Aquipseudomonas. The sequence continues at coordinate 97,085 of NZ_UWFA01000500.1, read as the reverse complement.
GCACAGCGATGCGGTCTTTTTCGGAGAAGTCCTTGAGGGTCTTCACGTTCGGGTTGTTGGTCAGCAGGTAGTTGGGCATCGAGCCCAGCGAGGCGATGGCCTTGACGTTCTGCTTGCCTCTGGTGCGGTCCCAGACGGTCAGCATCGGCGGTACGCCCGCGGACACCACGTCCAGCGCGCCCGCCAGCAGCGCCTCGTTCATGGCCGTGGCACCGGAGATGCTGTTCCAGTCGACCTTGATGTCCAGGCCCTGCTCCTTGCCGTGTTTCTCGATCAGTTGTTGATCGCGGACCACGTCGAGAATCAGGTAACCGATGCCGAACTGCTGAGCGATGCTGATTTTGCCTTCGGCCTGCGCGCCGCTGCTGAGCAGACCGATGCTTGCCGCCAGCGCGACAAGGGCTGAGCGTTTGAAAGGAACAGTCATGTAGAACCTCGCGAGAATTTGTTGGAGCGAGGCTTGCCCGCGAAGAACGATAACGCGGTGTAGCTGATTGACCGCGTCGCCTGATTCGCGGGCAAGCCTCGCTCCAACGGAGTTGAGTGTTTTCGTTAGATCAACGCTGCATGCCCCAGCGCTTGACGGTCAGGCGTTCGATATTGGCGAACAGCAGGTTTTCCACCAGCAGGCCGATAAGGATCACGGCGGCGAGGCCGGCAAAAACCTTGTCGGTGTACAGCTCGTTGCGGTTCTGGAAGATGTACCAACCCAGGCCGCCTTTGCCCGATGAAGCGCCGAACACCAGCTCGGCAGCGATCAGGGTGCGCCAGGCGAAGGCCCAGCCAATTTTCAGGCCCGCCAGAATCGACGGCAGCGCGGCGGGGATCAGGATGTACCAGACAAACCGCAGCCCCTTGAGGCCGTAGTTGCGACCGGCCATGCGCTGGGTTTCCGAGACACCCAGAAAGCCCGCATAAGTGTTGAGCGCCAAGGCCCAAAGCACCGAATGCACCAGCACGAAAATCAGGCTGTTCTGACCCAGACCAAACCACAGCAGCGCCAGCGGCAGCAGTGCAATGGCGGGCAGCGGGTTGAACATCGCGGTCAGGGTGCCGAGCAGATCACGGCCCAGTTGGGTGGACACCGCCAGTGTGGTCAACGCGAACGCGAGGACGATGCCGATCACGTAGCCCTGAATCAGTACGGTCAGGGAAATCCAGACCTTGCCGATCAGCTCGCCGGACAGGATGCCGTCATAAAACGCAGCTGCGGTTTGCAGGAAGCTGGGCAGCAGCAGGTCATTGTTCTGGATCCGTGCAGCGATTTCCCAGAGCACGGCCAGCACGATCAAAATCACGCTTTTGCGCACCCAGCTCAGTTGCCAGATGCGCTGCGCCAGCGGGATATCACGGGCCAGATCTTCCTGAGTGAAAGGCTCCAGGATGACTTCGTATTCTTCACGGATGTTCATGGTGCAATTCTCGAAAGTCTGTTGGAGCGAGGCTTGCCCGCGAAGAACGATGACTGGGTCGGCCCGCAGAACCGAGGTGACTGGTTCGCGGGCAAGCCTCGCTCCAACAAATGGGTGTTAATAAGCGATGCGGATGTCCTGAAAATTCAGCTCGCGATCAACCGGCTGCTCGTCACCTTCATCAAACAGCAGCCGGTGAATGCGCTGGGCGGTTTGCTGGAAGCCGACGCCGCCGAGGCTTTTCAGGTCGTATTGGTGGCTGTTGATTTGCGCCCGCACGCGACCGGGATGGGGCGACAGCAGCAGGATGCGATTGCTGACTACCAGCGCTTCTTCAATGGAGTGGGTGACGAACAGCAAGGTGAAGCGCACCTCTTCCCACAGCTCCAGCAACTCTTCCTGCATCTTGCGGCGGGTCAGTGCATCGAGGGCGGCGAAGGGTTCGTCCATGAGCAGAATTTTCGGCTGCATGGCCAGTGCACGAGCAATTGCCACCCGAGCCTTCATGCCACCGGACAAGGTGTGCGGGTAGGCATCGGCAAACGCGCTCAAACCGACTTTCGCCAGGTAGTAATGGGCGCGTTCCTGAGCTTCTTTGGGCTTCAAGGTGCGCGAGGCCAGCAGCGGGAACATGACGTTTTCGATCACGGTTTTCCACGGCGGCAGCTGATCGAATTCCTGAAACACCACGATGCGGTCCGGGCCAGGTTCTTTGACTTCTGCGCCGGCCAGCCGAATCTGCCCTTCGCTGGGCTGGATGAAACCGGCCACGGCTTTGAGCAAGGTGGATTTACCGCAACCGGACGGGCCAAGCAGCACGAAACGATCCGCCGGGTCGACTTCAAAACTGACCTTATGGGTTGCCCGCACCACGCGCTCGGGGGTGCGGTATTCGAGGCTGACGTTCTCGACCTGCAACAGGGCTTGCGCGGCAGGCTGATCGACCGGTTGCGCAGGCGTGTTTGCGCGAGCCGTGTGGCTTTGCAGAACAGCATTCATTGATTGGCTCCCGGTTTCAAAACGGCGCATCGCCCTGGATGGTGGTGCGGTGCAGGCGGCGACGCAGATGGTCCGGTGTGCCGCCCGCCAGATGGATCAGCGAGCGGTTGTCCCAGAAGACCATATCGTTGGGTGCCCATTTGTGGCGGTATACCGCTTCCGGACGCACGCTGTGTGCGTACAGTTCGCTGAGGATCTGCTGACTTTCGTCTTCCGGCAGGCCAACGATGTGGGTGGTGAACCCTTCGCTGACGAACAGGGCCTTGCGACCGTTCTCCGGGTGGGTGCGCACAATCGGGTGGCTGACCACGACTACCTGCGCCAGTTGTTCGGCGCTCAGAGTCGGCCGCCAGTTCTGCGCGTTGTGCCCCTCGCGATAACGGGCGGTGTAGCTGTGAACAGCGTTGCGACCTTCAACGGCCTTGCGCAGGTGCTCCGGCAAGGTTTCGAAAGCCAGGTGCATGTCGGCGAACAGGGTGTCGCCGCCTTCGCTGGGCAATTCTTGCGCGTAAAGCATCGAGCCCAGGCTCGGCAGCTCTTTGTAGGACAGGTCCGAATGCCAGTATTTGCCCGCATCGCCCAGACCAATCGGCTGCCCGTCTTCGACGATGTTGGAGACGATGAGGATTTCCGGGTGGTTGGCCAGCAGGAATTGCTTGAGCACGTGGATTTGCAATACGCCGAAGCGACGGCTGAAATCGACTTGCTGTTGCGGGGTGATCTGCTGGTCGCGGAACACCACCACGTGGTGATCCAGGTGGGCGCGATGGACGCGGGCGAAGTCGGCTTCGTTCAGCGGTCGGGACAAATCCAGCCCGACGATTTCCGCCCCCACGCTGGCAGCGAACGGACGCACGTCAAACTGTTGAGGCGCGGCTTGAACAGAGGATGACGCGAGGGAGGCTGCTGACATGAACTCCGACTCCAGAAGACTGGTGGTTTAGAGTCATGACTTTATAGATATAAGAATCGGAATTTAAATATCGTTATTGCATATGGATAGTCCCGATTGAGCTAGGACCCAAGGTGGACCTGTAGGAGCTGACCGAGGTTACGAGGGCTGCGAAAGCGGTGTATCAGACACACCGCAATTCGCAGCCTTCGGCAGCTCCTACAGGTTATCGCCAGATAACAAAAACGCCGAAACGGTTGCCCGTGTCGGCGTTGGGCATGGCGTAGCAAATCAGAACGCTGGCAATACCGCGCCGTCGTACTTGCTGTTGATGAAGTCTTTGACTTTCTGGCTGGTCAGGGCCTTGGACAGCTTCTCGATCGCGTCGGTGTGAGCGTTATCGGAGCGGGTCACCAGGTAGTTCACGTAAGGCGAATCAGCACCTTCGATGATCAGCGCGTCTTTCTTCGGGCTCAGCTTGGCTTCGAGGGCGTAGTTGGTGTTGATCAACGCCAGGTCAACCTGATCCAGTGCGCGTGGCAATACAGCCGATTCCAGCTCGCGGAACTTGAATTTCTTCGGGTTGGTGGCGATGTCTTTCGGGGTCGACAGCGCGTTGGTCGGATCTTTCAGGGTGATCAGGCCATTTTTCTGCAACAGCAACAGGGCACGACCGGCGTTGCTGCCTTCGTTAGGGATGGCGATGGTTGCGCCTTCCGGCAGATCAGCAATGCTCTTGTATTTGCGCGAGTAGCCGCCGAACGGTTCAACGTGAACGCCAACACCGGTCACCAGGGTTGCGCCCTTACCTTTGTTGAAGCCTTCCAGGTACGGTTTGGTCTGGAAGTAGTTGGCATCCAGACGCTTCTCGTTCAGTTGTACGTTTGGCTGCACGTAGTCGGTGAAGACTTTGATCTGCAGATCCACGCCTTCTTTGGCGAGGTCTGGCTTGATCAGCTCCAGGATTTCCTGGTGCGGAATAGGCGTCGCACCGACCACCAGTTTCTCGGCCGCTTGAGCCACGCTTACCGAAAATACGGCCGCCAGAGCGGTCAACAGCAATGTCTTCTTCATGCAATGTCCTTAGAGAAAATCGAGGTCGGTTTATGCGACAACTCTTCAATGAGTTGCCCCCGCCGCAGATGCGGTCGGGGGCGTGGAGCGGACATTACCGATATTTTTTATTCCAAGACAATACTTTTTTGCTAATTGCTTATGCATTTTTGGATAAGTGCTAGCCGGGCATGCAGGGATCAGAATTCCCTAATATCCTGCGCACGGCTTTGGTCGGCGGAGAGAAAGGCGCCAGGCTTGATGTTGATGTGTCCCGGTCCTGGCGCCGCTTGCTCTTCATTGCCGCGCACAAAAGCGTCAAGTGTCGAAGGTGCTTCATCAGACTGACCTGCAGCGGGTGGGTTGAAGAGGTATTGATCTGCGTAGGCATAACCTTTGACTGGCCATCCCACCCCGTATTTAACGAAGTTCAGGATCGTCCCCGCTTGGTCCAATCGATTCTGAAGCGCAACCGTATTTCTCGCACCACGGCCAAGTTTCGCCACGCCACTGAGGCTTTTCAGCGCTTGCCCATTGGACACCCTGACAGCCCCCTGCCGGGCGACCGAAACAGGCCCGGCTTTGAAAAAATGCGACGCGGCACGAGCGCCGCGAGAGGCGGCGTGCTTCGCAGCCCGCGGTGATACAAAGGATGCAGCTGAAAACGCCAGACTAAGCTGGCCCAAGATGTCTCCTGCTTTGGAGTCGGGTGCGAGCTCACTGGCCAAATCACCCGCGATGCTGAGCCCTTCGCCAACGAGGCCAAGTGCCAACCCGAAAATCGCGGGGCCGGTCAGAGGCACTCCCGACCCAAGCGTAATGATCGTAAGGGCGACAGCCGCGACCGAAATCGCAATGGCCAGAGCAGTCTTCCAGGAAAAATGCCCGGTCGGGTCCGTCATGTTTATTGGATCGCCCACGCAATAGGCATACGGGTTAACCCCGCCCGATTCGAATGGGCTCATGCTGTCCGGGCTGTGAAAACGCATCAGCTCGGGGTTATAGGCGCGGTAACCGTTACCCAGCAGATAGCAGCCGGTCACCGGGTCCGGTTGTTCATCATTGAAACCCAGCAGACTTTGCAAGCCACCTTCTGTCGCTTGTCCGCCATAAGGTGTGTAAACACTGCGATGGATCTGATTACCGGTCACTGATTGCATGACGCTGCGCTGTTGATCGCAGGCCAGCAGGCTGTTAACCACGCCATTGCCTGATCGGGTGGACTGCGCCAGAACATGGCCGCCAGCTTCAATCAGGCTGTGTTGTTGACCGCCCTCGTGCTGCGTGGCGATGCGTCCGTCGCGGTAGATTCGGGTAGTGACCGCACCTGCGGCTGGATCAATACCGATCAGGCGATCCAGAGCGTCGTAGCGATAACTGATCAAAACGCCTTGTTGATTCATGCGTACTCCTTCACAACCGAGGCCAGGCGGCCAAGATCGTCATAGTTCATGCGACGCCCACGCGGGTCATTAAGCTGGTTGCCGTCGTTGTCGTAAGTAAAAGTTGCCTGGTGAGCTGCGTAATCTGGATGGCTGTGGCGAACCCGGCTCAGTTGGGTTTTGTCTGTGTAATCGTATTCGTAGATAGCCGTGTTTTCGCCGCCCGTGAATACCGTTTTCAGCTCGCGAACGTTGTCCAGTTCATCGAACTGGTAGGTCTGGCTGAGAATGGCCTTGCCGGCTGCATCAACCGGCGGATGGACGCCGCTGCAGGTGTAATCCACCAGGCGGCCGCGCAAGTCATAGCCAAAGGTTTCATCGCGCAATACGGTTGCGCCGCGCTTGAGCGTGCGTTGAACCAGCTTGTCGGTGCTGTCGAAACGCTGAGACAACTCTTCAGCAGGGTTCAGGTCGACCCGCAGAACGCGTTTTACTTCGCGGCCAAAGTCGTCGTATTCCAGTTGCGTGGTGAGGGTACGTTTACTCTGGGTGTCCACCGTTTCGATTTTGCTAACCCGACCCAGTGCGTCATAGCTATAGTGGGCTTGGACGCCCCCCTGCTGGACCTGCGCGATGCGACACAGCGTGTCATAGCGCGTGGACTGCACGACGCCTGATACATCGGTGTATTGCATCGGCAAACCGTTGAGGGAATTACGCTGCGCAGTACCAAGCCGCGTCTGACCTTCACCCAGCTGATCACCGTTGAACTGGCCTGAAGGGGAATAATGCCGTTGATGTTGATTGCCAGGACTTGAGGCCAGCAGCAACTTGGCGTGCCGATTGTTGTATTGATAACTCGCCGACAAATTACCGTTGCCCGCCACACTGCGCTCAATCATTTGATTGTTCAGCGCCGGATCGTATTTATAGGAAATCACCTTGCCGCTGGCAGTGGTATGGGTTGCGGGGCTCGGTTGAGCGCCCTCGTAAGTGAAGGTTTCGGTACGCCCCCCCACCGTCAGGCTGGTGACCCGCATCAAGCCATCATACGTGCGCTGTCCGGCGAGATAATCATTGACCCAGATGTGTGTCGCAAGATCCTCGGTACTGTGCGGCACAAAGACCTTTCTGATTTTCGTGCCATCCGGCAATTGGGTCAGCACCAGCCGATCAGCGAAGTCATAAGCGAACTGGGTCGTGCGCCCGAGCGGATCGATCTGCTGCACGCAGCGGCCTAGTCCGTCATAGAGATATGACGTCATGCCGATGGACTTGCCGTTACGATCAAACCGCTCTACGGAATCGTGTTTACCGAAAACATTCAGGGTAGCAACGGTTTTACCGGCGTTCGCCATGCCTTGAGTCTGGGTGAGCCTGATCGGGTCATACAGGTCAATCTTATTGACCCCATCCGGGCCGATGGTCTCTTGCCGATTACCCCAGTCGTCATAGGTGTACAGGTTCACCAGCGGGTAGGGTTTGCCGTCCAGCCAATCGGTGCTGGTCTCCTCAGTCAACTGGCCCAGCGCATCGTATCTAGCACTATAAACCGCGCACATCGGTTGCCCGGCAGCGTCCATGTCCTGAACTTCAATGCTCGATTTGCGGCTCATGCCGTCCAGCTTTGTCAGCGTTGCGGCACCGTTGGCAGCGACCGTGCGTGTCTGCACTAGATCCCCCAACTTGTCGGCCAGTTGATAGCTGTGAGTACGGCTCGCCTGGTTTGAGGTTGCCGGCGCGAGCATTTCCAGGGTTTTGCGACCGAGCCGATCATGGGCCGTTTCCAGGGTGACGCCCAATTGCCCGACTGTCTTGACCTCGGCACCCGTCAGCCTGTTGTGCCAGGTATCTTTAGCGCACCACTTGCCGTCGCTTGCCGTCATCCTTGTATGGGTACAGACGGCACCATCAAGCAGTTCGTAAGCGTGATCAAAAACCGTTTTCAGGCCTTCGATAGTTTCGGTTTTTTGTTTCAATCGGCCGAAGAACTCGCTCCGGGGATCCGTCTCATATTTTCGGTCAATAGTCATGAACGGCACTGTCTGTCCATCTTGCAGGACAGCTTCTTGAGCCAATGCTAAAAACCGTCCGCGCTCCGCGCTGGCCGATAGCACTTCGGTGTAACGGTATTGCGTAGTCAATGTCGGGGCCGGGGCTCGGTCCTGGGCGGGGATCAGTGTTTTCTGTTTAAGCCAGCGCACTGCTCCGAACGCATCGGCCGGGCACCCGTCGGATGCTCCCACCGGGTAATAATCAAATACTTCGGTGATTCCGGTCGGCGAGACTCTCTTCAAGATATTGCCGAAATCGTCGTACTCGGTCAGCGTGACCTCCTGACGACTCACGCTCGGCGTAGCTGCGTCGAGCCAGGACACTTCGACCCTGGCCGGCATCTGAAAATTGCCAGGCTGATCCCCAAACTTCAGCCCCGGCTTTTCATGGTATTGGGTCCGGCTACGGACAGTTTTGCCACGCTGATTAACGGTCTCTTCAACCTGCAGATGAAAACGGTTGTAGACACGCTTGGTACGACGCATGACACGCTTGCTCGATCCGCTGCCCACTACCAGGTCTTCATAGGTTTCGTATTCGTAGTTGTCTGTCGCTTGATACAGGTTATCTCCGTCGTTACGCCATCTGGCATTGGAGCCGAACCCCAGATAGTTCTTTGCAGAATAGCGGTACTCCCGAGTGATTGACGGTTGGTTTGAGCGCGGGAAAATCGTATGCGAAGAGACGGCGGGCAGTGCGGTTACTGGAGCAGCGGAAGGCAATCTCATCCCGCCCGCCAGATAGGTAACGGTTTCAAAACCGCCAGTGGGTAATTCCAATCTATTGATGAGGCGCAGCCCGCCCACTTCCGCATAGCGTAGCCGCCAGGAAAGGGAAGCATTATTGTCCAGCGGCAAGGTGATTTTTGTGAGCTCACTATTTTGTTGCTGCAGCTGGAAAATCAGCCTGTCAGTTGGGCTTTCAGGCCACAACGTAATACTGGAAGCCTGAGCCGAGCCAGCGCGGATATCGACCGTTAACAACGTTTGGCTTTCATCGCGTACGTTGCTCAATACGCGACGCCCGGCAACAAACTGGTAAGCGAGGTGAATGACCCGACCCTCAGGTGAGTAAATTTTCGAAGCAAGCCATTCTTCCGAGTTTAACCCCGACTTACGTAGCACCTCACGGACTCCGGTTTTGTAGTCAATGATCAAGTCGTCCCCCGAGCGGGTGACTTTCAAATCGTTAACTTTCTTGTCTCGGATTAACAAACTGTCTTCCGTGAGAATGGCTAAATGGGTAGCCCCCGTGGACAAGTTTAATTTTTCTGACCGTGAGTGGTAGCTGGAAAACGGCAGTGCCCAACCATTCCCAAACCCTGAGTTGGTGCCTTGCAAGGCATTGAAGCCTAGCGTGAGCGGCAACGAAGGGCCACTTAATGTATTGCCCAGCAGACTGGACAGGGAAAGACTCAAACTGTAAGTGCCTGTTCGAGGATCAACGCCCGAACTGATGAAACTAAGATAATTAAAGGCGTTGGAATGCACGCCCGAAGCAGCGAATGAACTCATTATGTCTCCGAAATTTATAAGCAGGGTTCGACGCCAGCAGTGCCAGCGTCTGTGTTGGTACTCAGGCCAGTTGTATTTGTCTCATCCGATCACTGCGACTGGTAAAGGTAAGGGTCAGACGATGAGGATTGCCAAACCGATCAACGGCAGTGATACGCGCGGCGGAGGTCGGATCTGGCACGGGAGACTGAGACATATTGAACGTGGAGCTCACGACTAAAATAATCGGTTGTCCAGGCCGCAGATAATCATCTAATACGCGTCCAGGCAGCCCGGAGTTGCTTCGCGCATAGCTGACTTGCCCCTCGCCTGGCACAGCAGTGTGCCCCGTGAATACAGCATGAACAGTCCCGGGTCTTGCGGTATTACTGTGCTTGGAAATACTGACGGGCGTCATGGTGAAGTGAGCGAACTCCATCAGCACGCCGCGATGACGCATCACAAAAGGAACATAGTCATACTCAATTCCCTTATTACTGATAGTCGTCGGCTTTAACGTATAATCGCTGATGCGGGAGGCAGGCACCGCTTCAGGGATAAGCGTCACGAAGCCACTCGGCATTTGGGCAGAGGTAAAGACGGTGCCATCTTGCATCGTGACCTTCGCAGCAATAAGCAGCGGGCTACTGGCTTTGGACCTGACCCAAAAGTCCCGGTATACGAAATCAAGACTTGCTAACTCTAGTCCATTCGCCTCAGGCAGAGAGACGGTGGCAGGGGAAAACTTGTATCTCGCGTCCCGCACGTTGCTCCAATCCCATTCTACTGTTGTGGCGGAGGCACCCGAGAGTGGGTCAGCATAGGGGATTTCTCTTCCCCCGGCATACTGAATCAGAACCAGACTGCGTATGTCATCATCACGAAGATTAATTAAATCACCGTTATCATCTGCAACGACAAGACCGACTCTAAGTTGAACCTGTTGAAGCCCATTCGCATACAGGCGATCCGAAGGGGATCCCACTTCCACCGTGAAATGCAATGCGTTGCTCCAACGACGAGAATTACTAATAGCGTTCATTGTATTATCCTTAATAGCCTATTCAGGCAATCCATGCTGCACAAGCCCCTGGAGCGAACCGTCACCGACGCGAGTCCACCGCTCATTCAGACCCATGCAAAAAACCAGACTGGTCAAAATGCAATCAGTACAACACCAACTCTTTAGTATCCTGATCAGTCTCTTTAAAAAGAACCGTGACCTTATGAGGGTTGCCGTACATATCAATCGCCCGAAGAACGATCGACGGCCTCAATGAAGGCAGGCCAGTGGGCGCAGTATCTAATGCACGCACAACGACAATGACAGGTCGCCCCTGTAGAGCATAGCCTTGTTGTATATGGCTTGGTCCAATGGAGTGCAGGTTACTGTAGTGAATTTGTGTTCCGCCAGGAAAGGTAAATCCCGTAAACAACAACGTGCCGGCACCATTAAGTGTCACCACATGCTTGACCGCACTCGAATCAGAGAGCGAAACAGAACGAAACTCAACCGGGCCGTGAACCGAATTCAGCGCAAATGGAACATAGTCATAACTGACTCTAGCAGTGGGCGAAATGGTAATCGGGTTGAACGTGTAATCCTCGGGACCATAGCGCGGAACCTCCATAGGTACCAGTGTCACAGTACCGTCTGCATTACCGGAGGATATAAAAACCTGGCCATCGTCCCGGGTAATTTTCGCCGCTATACGTAGCCGTGTGTCCGCAACTGTTCTGACGTAGAAATCTTTATAGACGACAGATTCATCGTCAGCAGTCCGCGACACACGCGAGTTACCAGCATCAAAAACGCCCGCCTGGTTTTGTGAAGGATAAAAGCCATAGGCAGGGTTTTGATGTTGCGAGTAGTCCCACATCAGCCTATTTGTCACAGGGCTGCCAGAGGCGAAATTAGAGTTATCAAAAGCGATCTCTCTACCTCCATGATACTCAATCAACCGAATGCTGTTTAACTCACGCTCACTGAAGCGAACAGGCCGAAGCGACTCGTCTTCAGCCTCAAGCTTCACCGTTAGTTTTACTTGCTGACGGCCATTGGCATACAACCGGCCAGCCCCTGAAGCCACTATGATCGAAAATTCTTTCAGCCTGATCCAGCGTGGTGCGTTATTCACACTATTCATCACATAATCCTTTATGTCCAAACCTGGACTTTCCTGTTAGACGTCCATTATTCCGTCGCGATGCATCCCGAAGGCAATTCATTAATCTGGAAGTTGCCCTGCCACCTGCCAAGAAATGGCTATTGACACCCAACATCCCAGATCACGAAACCAGCTTTATCCAAGTTTCATTACCTGTCTAGCGCCCGCAATTAAAAGAAATAAACACCCTGCAAATATCGATAGTTAATTTAAAGTCAATGGTCGAATTACGAATTAAAAAGTTAGAAATCTATTTTAATATTGTAGGATTTATCCCCTAGACACGAAGGAAATCCCAAGCAACTTTTCGACCCCACAAAAAAAACGCCGCACCCTCGTAGAGAATGCAGCGCGAGAAACAGCGGGCTGTAGCTCAGCGGATGGCTTTTCCCAGCTTCGCGGTGATGATTTCGAGGGCTCGCTGCAGTGCAAAGAGTTGCTCAACCTTTGCATCAACAAGAACTTCTCCTACAAGACGCTCGATTTGCACCAGCGGATCGGCGCTGACGGGCAGGTTTAAATGCTCTGGCAGGATTTCTTCGCCGCTGCTGACCAGCAACGCAAAGTGGATGACGTTTTCCAGTTCTCGGGTATTGCCTGGCCAGGTGTGGGCTTCGAGTACGGCTTGTGCGGCGTCGCTGATAAATGGCACGTCCAGGTTGAGGCGCTGGCTATAGATGCCAAGAAAATATTCCGCCAGCGGCAGGATGTTGCCCGTTTGTTCACGCAGGGCCGGCAGCTCAAGGTGGCCTTCGCTGAGGTAGTGGAACAAGCGCTCGTGAAACTTGCCGGCGGCCACGGCCTGAGCCAGGTCGATGCTGGTGGCCGCGACCAGTCGCACGTCTACCGGGCTGGGTTGTTGTGCGCCAACGCGGGTGACTTCGTGGTTTTCCAGGGCGGCCAGCAGCTTGATCTGGATCGGCAGTGGCAAATCGCCGATTTCGTCCAGGTACAGCGTGCCGCCATTGGCAGAACCAAACCAGCCTGCGCGGCTGCTGACTGAGCCGCTGTGGGCGCCAGCCGCGTAGCCGAACAATTCGGCATCGGCGTAGGTGGGGCTGATGCCGCCGCAATTGACCGAGACGAACAAACCGGGGCGGTCACTGCCACGGTGAATATGGCGGGCGAGTAATTCCTTGCCCGTGCCGGATTCGCCACGGATCAAAACCGGCAGCTCACGGGGTGCCAGCTGTTCCATTTCCTCGCGCAGACGGCGAGCGCGAGGGTCGATGAACACCAGCGCTTTGGCGCGGATACTCAGCGGGCTTTTTTCGGCATCGGGGAAGGTCAGCAAGGGCTGACCGAAAGATTCTTTGAGGCTCATGGCAAACTCCCGCCTGAACCCTTGCGACGGCTCAAACGTTGAATGAAGACAGGATCTGGTTAGCAAGCGCGAAGCTCTTCGCGCCGGTTGAATTCATGCGCGACGCCGGGCCTGGTGTTCCATTCGGCTTTGCAGGCGATACAAATAGGCGAAGCCCTGCTCCCAGCGACGATGCCCCGATTTGATGTTGATATGCCCCGCCTGGCTGAGAATGCCGGTCTCGGCCCCCCAGTCACCGGCCATTTGCAAGGCGCGCTGAGTGCTGACGGCAGCATCGTTGTCGGAGGTGACGATTTGCGCCGGGAACGGCAACAGGTCTTTCGGGATCGGCGCAAAGTTGCGCAAGGCAGGCGCGCAATTGGGGCGTTCGACGTCAGCAGGCGCGACCAGCAGAGCGCCTTGCACTTGTCGCAATGACCCCAGCGGCGCCAGGCGGGCCCAATGGGCAACGGTGATGCAGCCCAGACTGTGGGCGATAAGGATCACCGGCGTGCGTTCAGCAGAAATCGTGCGCTGCAGCTCGCCTACCCAATCTTCGAGGCGTGGCTTGTACCAGTCGGCCTGTTCCACGCGCGAGCTATTGGGCAGGCTGTTCTGCCAGTGGGTTTGCCAATGCTCATCGCCCGACCCTTGCCAGCCTGGCACGATCAGATAGCGGATCGACTCGTTATGCATGGGTTCGCCTCCTGCATGGTGCGTTCATGAGGCTGATTATAAAGACGCAGGCACAATTCACTAAGGAATAAGAAGCTATCAATCAATAGCTAAATTGCATATGCGCAGGCAAAAAAAAGGGGCTGTCCCCTGCCTAAGGAACAACCCCGATAAAAACTGCTGTGTTTACCCGCCTGTCAGTGGGCAAGGTTCAAGGTACTGAATGTTTGTTACATCTCTGCGACGCCGACCTGTAGGAGCGCGCTTGCCCGCGATGAAAGATAACGCGGTGCGACAAGGCAGACCGAGTTGGCTGTGGCGGGGGCAAGCGCGCTCCTACAAGAGAATCAACTCACGCGGTTGGCAACAACGGCGCACCTTCCGGATGAACGGTCTCAACGGGCTGCGGATGCTTGGGCAATTCCCTGGCTACATTCCAGACCACCACGGCAGCCACGATGTCGAACACGGCCAGAACCACGAACAGCGGGCTGTAACCGATTTTGGTCACCAGCACGCCAAATACCAGAGTGAAGGCCGCAGCGCCCAGGTAACCGAACATGCCGCCCATACCGGTGGCAGTGGCCACTTCGTTTTTACCGAAGGAGTCTGAGGTGATGGAATACAGCGCGCCAGACAGCGTCTGATGCGCAAAACCACCTACGCAGAGCAAGGCAATGGCGGTGTAAGGGCTGTCAACCAAGCCAATACAGGCCGGGCCGATCATGCAGGACGCACCGAACAGCAGTACCAGTTTGCGTGAGGTGAACAGCGACACTTTGCAGTACTTATGGAAAAACGGACTCAGGTAGCCGCCCAGCACGCAGCCAATGTCGGCGGCGAGAAACGGCAGCCAGGCGAACATCGCGACTTCCTTGATGTTCATGTGCCGTTCCGTCATCAGGTACAGCGGGATCCAGGCGTTGAAAGTCTGCCAGGCGGGCTCCGAGAGGATCCGCGCCGAAGCAATCGCGTAGAAATTGCGGCTGGTGATGATTTTTTTCCAACTGCCTTTTTGCGTCGGCACATCTTTGAGGTGCGATTCCTGGCCGCTGAGGATGTAATCACGCTCGGTGTCACTCAGGCGCTTCTGGTCACGAGGATGCTTGTAGAGCAGCAACCACAAGCCACTCCAGACAAGCCCCAGCCCGCCAACAATCAGGAACGCCAGTTCCCAGCCGCTTTGCAGAATCGCCCACACCACCAGCGGCGGTGCCAGCAGCGCGCCAATCGACGAGCCGATGTTGAACCAGCCAATGGCGACCGACCGCTCTTTGGCGGGGAACCACTCAGTGGTGGCCTTGACGCCCGCCGGCAAGCCCGCCGCTTCGGTCAGGCCAAGCATGCCGCGGAAAATCGCCAGGCTCTGCCAGCCCGTGGCGAACGCTGCTGCAGCGCAGGCAGCCGACCAGGCTACGGCAAAAATCGCAAAGCCCATCTTGGTGCCAATCGCATCAATGATGTACCCGGCCACCGGCTGCATCAGGGCGTAACAAACCTGCCAGGCGACGACGATGTGCGAGTACTGCTCGGTGCTGATGCTCAGCTCGCTCATGAGCGTGGGCGCGGCCACCGACAGCGTGTTGCGCGCGAGGTAGTTGACGATCAGCCCGGCCGTGACCAGGCCAACCATCCACCAACGGATGCCTTTTATCTTCATCTCTTCACCTTTTTGTTATTGGTTTTTTATTGATGCGGCGGCGAGCTCTCTCGATAGAGGCGGTAACTCCTTGTATTACTTTCACACTTGCAAAAATCAGAAATTCGCCTAGTCATCGTATGACTGAGCGATTTATAGACACACCTTGTTACACTGTCAATGGGGTGAGGGTGGGGTTAGACCATTGGCTATAGGGAATTGCGAGGAATTTGCGGAGCAGGGATTTTTCGCCATGTCATACGACGACTAATGACAAGTAGGTCACACTGGGGCGGGAGAGCGCCAAGCGGCGTTGGACGACGACGCGTAGTGTCCATGACACCGCCATCGCTGGCCTCGTAACCTCGGTGAGCTCCTAACGATCTGAGTCTTTTCAGACACACCTTGGTGTTCTGCAGGAGCGAGCGTGCTCGGGATAACGTCGGCACGACTGTGCGGCAATGGTGAATTGGGCTTTTTTACGACTGCTTCGCAGCCGATCGCGAGCAAGCTCACTCCTACAGATTTGAGCGAGCTCAGCGCAAATCAAATGCCTCGTCTTCCAGCAGCGCCAGCTGGTAGCTGTCTGCGCCGACTTTATGAATCAACTTGGGCAGGTAGCGCTCGTCGATTTTCGAGGTCAGGCGGTGGAGTGCGACGTCGACCGGGCGTGGGTCGTTGTTGAACAGTTGCGCGGCGATCTGCGTGCGGCTGAGGACTTCGCCCTGGCGGCTGGCGAGCAATTGCAGCAAGGCGAATTCCTGCTCCCCCATGGATATCCGCTGCCCGCCCCGACTGACCCGTTGCAATGCCATGTCGATTTCCAGGTCGGCGATGCTGATGCTGGCGGCATCGCCCGTAGGGCCTCGGCGCAGCAGTTTGCGCACCCGCGCCAGCAAGTCTTCAACGTTGAACGGTTTTAACAAATAGTCATCCACGCCCAGCTCAAGACCACGCAGGCGATCCTCGATGGCATCCGGCGCGGTCAGAAACAACACCGGAGTTGCGCCGCGCTGGCGGATCAGCTGCAGCAATTGCCAGCCGTTAAGGCCTGGCAGCATGACGTCGAGGATGATCAGGTCGTAGGTTTGCTCTTCGACAAAGTGCCGACCGTCCAGGCCATTGAGCGCGACATCCAGCGCGAAACCTGACTGGGCAAAGCCTTCGGCCAGCTCTCGGGCAGTTTTGACATCGTATTCCACTAACAGCAGCCGCATGACTCACCTCGATTGTTCAGGCCGTCAGCATAACGACTTGGCGCGCTTGACGCTGGCTGCCTTGCGCAATTTGAAGACATCGAAGACTTCCAGCTGCTCCTCGCCCAGGCGCACGATCTTGCGCTGATGCAAATCCTGCAGCACCTCAAACAGTGCCGGGCGTGCGAGGTTGGTGGTGCGCATCGATTCGATTTCATCGAGTGAGATCAACCGCCGCGCATGACTCAAGTCGCCATACCCCTCGGCCAGCATCAGCAGCCGCCAGGCAACACGGGCCTTGGCGGGCAGTTCTTCGATGTACTCGGGGCGCAGCAGGTCGATGCCCAGCTTGGCGCTCAGCAGGCTGGCGAATGGGCGCCAATGGGCCGGGTTGCGCTCCAGGATTTCGCTAATCACCGCCTGAGGCACATGCAGGAAGATACTTTGCTCGATAGAGCAGACATCGAACCGGCGCGGCATACCGTCGAATAGCGACACCTCGCCGAACCAGAAAGGCAGACGAATCCCCTCAAGGCGCGGCACCAGACGCTGGTCACAGACTGGCCCCATGCGCACCGAGCCTTCCAGCAAGGCATACAAACCGCAAGGCGCATCGCCTTTGTGAAAAAGTAATTTGCCCGGTGTTCTGCGGGTCTGGCGCGCAGCGTCGAGCAAGCTATCCTGCAAGTCAGCCGGCAGGTGCGAGAACCAGTAATCGTTCATCAGCCGGGACCGCCATGCAGCTCCAGTTGTCATGTGTGCTTCCTTATTTTGCAGATTGAATCCCTTTCAAGACGAAACCGTAGCAGAATCGTTTATCCCCCACGGAGGAAATAATAATGAAAAACCTCACCGACCATCTCAGTCAATACGCCAGTTACCACCGCGACTCGCGCAACATCATCACGCATTTTGTCGGCATCCCGCTGATTGTCGTGGCAGTGGCCGTGCTGCTGTCACGCCCTGGCTGGATGGTGGGCGGCTTGTGGGTGTCTCCTGCCGTGGCCGTCGCGGCAGCTTCAGTGGTGTTCTATTTGCGCCTTGATCGTCAGTTCGGCGTGGTCATGGCTGTGCTGCTCGGGCTATGCCTGTGGGCAGGCCAGCTGCTGGCGCAACAGGCAACCATGGTCTGGCTGAGTGCTGGCGTCGGGTTGTTTGTCGTGGGCTGGATCATCCAGTTCGTCGGCCATTATTACGAAGGCCGCAAGCCAGCATTCATCGATGATGTTTCAGGATTAATCATCGGGCCGCTGTTCGTGGTCGCGGAGCTGGCGTTTCTGATGGGGCTGCGCAAGCCATTGCAGCATGCGATCGAAGCGCGGGTGGGGGTGGTTCACAAGCGGGATTTGAAGCCGGTGGTTTGATCTGTTGGAGCGAGGCTTGCCCGCGAAGAACGATTACGCGGTTTACCTGCGAGACTGCGGTGCCTGATTCGCGGGCAAGCCTCGCTCCAACATACTGGGTTTAAACCCCCGCGATCTTCTGCCAAACCTTCGGCTTGAAGAACAACGTCTCGCCCCGCGCCAGACCGGTCAGGCTGTCGTGGTCCTTGACCACTTCGGCTTCGATCAACTCGCTCTGGCCTTCGACTCTGAGGGTAATCCGCGTGGTTGCACCCAGCGGCCGGATATCCCGCACTTCAGCGGCGTGGTGGTCTTCCAGTTCCGTGCGCGACAAAGACACTTCGTGAGGCCGGAACAGCACCTGCTCTTCGCCCACCGACAGGCGATTCGAATCACCGAGAAAGTGATAAACGAAATCGCTGGCCGGGTTTTCATACACTTCGCCCGGCGAGCCGATCTGCTCGATCACACCTTTGTTCATGACCACGATGCGGTCGGCCACTTCCATGGCTTCCTCCTGGTCGTGGGTCACAAATACCGAGGTCAGGTTGATGTCCTCGTGCAGACGCGCCAACCAGCGACGCAGCTCTTTACGCACCTTGGCATCCAGTGCGCCAAAAGGCTCATCGAGCAGTAGCACTTTAGGTTCTACCGCCAACGCCCGAGCCAGGGCAATACGTTGGCGCTGGCCACCGGACAGTTGCTCCGGGTAGCGATCAGCCAGCCAATCCAGTTGCACCATGTTCAGCAGTTCGTGGACTTTGACCGCGATCTGGCTTTCATTCGGGCGCTGGTTCTTGGGCTTCATGCGCAGGCCGAACGCGACGTTATCGAAGACAGTCATGTGGCGGAACAGCGCGTAGTGCTGAAATACGAAACCGACGTTGCGATCACGTACATCGTGACCGGAGACGTCTTCGCCATGGAAGACGATGCTGCCGTCATCCGGGGTTTCCAGGCCGGCAATGATGCGCAGCAAAGTGGTCTTGCCGCAGCCGGACGGGCCGAGCAGCGCCACCAGCTCGCCACTCTGGATATCCAGATTGATGCTGTTCAGGGCCTTGAAGGCGTTGAAGTTCTTGCTGACATTACGGACTTCGATCGACATGAGTTATTCCTCCGCCGCACTGTGGCGCAGACGGTTAATGCGCGCTTCGCTCCACTGCTTGAGCAGCAGGATGAACAGCGCAAGGATCAGCAACAAGCTCGCCACGGCAAAGGCAGCCACGTGGTTGTACTCGTTATAGAGAATTTCGACGTGCAACGGCAGGGTGTTGGTGACACCGCGGATGTGCCCGGACACCACCGACACCGCGCCGAATTCACCCATGGCCCGGGCGGTGCAGAGCACCACGCCATAGATCAGACCCCACTTGATGTTCGGCACGGTCACGTGCCAGAACATCTGCCAGCCGTTGGCACCCAGCAGCCGCGCGGCCTCTTCTTCCTGAGTGCCCTGCTCCTGCATCAGCGGGATCAGTTCACGGGCCACAAACGGCACGGTGACGAAGATGGTCGCCAGGACAATGCCCGGCAGGGCGAACACGATCTGGATGTCGTGGTCCTGGAGCCACGGCCCGAAAAAGCCCTGAGCACCAAACATCAGCACGTACACCAGGCCGGCGATCACCGGCGAGACCGAGAACGGCAGGTCGATCAACGTGACCAGGATACTTTTGCCCCGGAACGAGTATTTGCTCACGCACCACGCGGCGCTGACGCCGAACACCAGGTTCAGCGGCACCGAGATCAACACGGCGATGACCGTCAGCTTGAGGGCCGACAAAGCGTCAGGCTCAAGGATCGCGGTAAAGAACGCGCCAAGGCCGTTCTTCAAGCCCTGAGACACCACGATGAACAGCGGCAAACCCAGAAACATCAGGAACACCAGCCAGCACAGGATGATCAGAATCCGGCGCGACACCGCGCTGCCACGTCGGGCGGCGTTGGCAGAGGCGGCGGCTGAAACAGATGAATAAGACATGTTCTGCGCCTCCTCAGGATGGGGTTTCGATGCGCCGCTGCAGCAGATTGATCAGCAGCAGCAGAATGAAAGAAACCACCAGCATCATCACGCCAATCGCCGTCGCGCCGGTGTAATCGTACTGGTCGAGCTTGACCATGATCAGCAGCGGCAGGATTTCGGTTTTCATCGGCATGTTACCTGCGATGAAAATCACCGAGCCGTACTCGCCAACACCACGGGCAAAGGCCAGGGCGAAGCCGGTCAGCCAGGCGGGCAACAACGCAGGCACCAGAATATGGCGGAACACTTGCAGCGGGCGAGCGCCAAGGCAGGCGGCGGCTTCTTCGACTTCACGAGGAATATCAGCCAATACCGGCTGCACCGTTCGCACCACAAAGGGCAACGTCACGAAGGTCAATGCCAGCGTGATGCCCAAAGGGGTGTAGGCAATCTTGAAGCCCAGATCAGTAGCGAACTGCCCGACCAGCCCGTTGGGGGCATACAACGCAGTCAGCGCGATACCGGCAACTGCGGTGGGCAGCGCAAACGGCAAGTCGATCATCGCATCGATGATCTTGCGCCCGGGAAAGGTATAACGCACCAGCACCCACGCCAACAGAACGCCGATGATGCCGTTGATCACAGCGGCATAGAACGCCGTACTGAAGCTCAGCTTCAGCGCCGCCAGCACACGCGGTGCGGTGATGATTGCCCAGAACTGATCCCAGGTCAGCTGCGCGGCGTGAATGAACATCGCCGCCAGCGGGATTAACACAATCAGACTGAGGTACACCAAGGTGTAACCCAGCGTCAGCCCGAAGCCGGGTATGACGGGGGAGATACGTCGCGACATAAAAGTCCTTGGTTAACACACCGAACCCGCAGACGAGTGCGGGTTCATGGTTCAGCTAAATTCGCTATCCCTGTAGGAGCGCACGGAGGTTACGACGCCCGCGATGGCGGTGCATCAGACAGACCGCCATCGCTGCCTCGCGGTGCTCGTGAGCTCCTACAGATTTGTGTTACTGCGCCTGATAAATCTGGTCGAACACGCCGCCGTCATTGAAGAATTTCGGCTGCGCAGTTTTCCAGCCACCGAAGTCTTTGTCGATAGTCAGTAGGTTCAGTTTCGGGAACTGCTTCTCGTACCTGGCAGCGATTTCAGCGTCACGCGGGCGGTAGAAATTCTTCGCGGCAATTTCCTGGCCTTCCTTGCTGTACAGGTGCTTGAGGTACTCGGTGGCGATTTCGGTGTTGCCCTTTTTCTCGGCGTTTTTGTCGACAACCGCGACAGGCGGCTCAGCCAGAATCGACAGCGAAGGCACGACGATATCGAACTTGTCCGCGCCGCCGTCTTCTTTCAACGCCAGGAACGCTTCGTTTTCCCACGCCAGCAGCACATCGCCCTGACCGTTGTTGACGAACGTGATGGTCGAGCCGCGAGCGCCGGTGTCCAGAATCGGCACGTGCTTGAACAGCTCTTTCACGTATTCATTGGCTTTGGCTTCGCTACCGCCGGTTTTCAGACCATAGCCGTAGGCAGCCAGGAAGTTCCAGCGAGCGCCGCCGGAGGTTTTCGGGTTTGGCGTGATGACCGAAACATCTTTCTTGATCAGGTCGCCCCAATCCTTGATGCCCTTGGGGTTGCCCTTGCGCACCAGAAACACGATGGTCGAGGTGTACGGCGTGCTGGCGTCCGGCAGGCGGGTTTGCCAGTTTTCCGGCAGAGTTTTGCCCAGTTTGGCGATTTCGTCGATGTCGCCAGCCAGCGCCAGGGTCACCACGTCAGCGCGCAGACCGTCGATCACCGAGCGACCTTGCTTGCCTGAGCCACCGTGGGATTGCTTGATCTCGACCTTGTCGTCCGGATGCGCTTTCTTCCAGTGGTTGATGAACTCTGCGTTGTATTCCTGATACAGCTCACGCGTCGGGTCATACGAAACGTTCAACAGCTCGTAATCCTTGGCAACAGCAGAACCGGCAAACACGGCACTGGCGAGTGCGGCCAGCGCGTAACGGCGAATGGACATGGATCAAGCTCCTGGAGATCTGTTGTGGTGTTGGCTTTTTCTAATTTTTTGGTGTGCATAGCTGGTGAACATTTGTGGGAGCGAGCTTGCTCGCGAAGGCGATGGGACTGACTCCAATGACGCTTCGGATGTACAGACCTCTTCGCGAGCAAGCTCGCTCCCACAGATGCCTTGCGGCTACGTGCTCAGCTCGGCTTGTTGCCCGGGCTCTGCAAACGAAACTTTTCCTTGCGCTCGATCTGCACGACCTGGGCGTTGTGCACGGTGATTTCCACCGCGCCGAAACGCAGGTCGCGTAACGCACTCTGAATCTCGCGCAGAATCGCCGCTTCGTCCTGACCGTCAACGCTACGCAGAGATGCGCTCATGATCGTGCTCCTTGAAAGTGAGTTGCCCGCAGACCCGCTCGCGAGGATCTGCTTGTGGCGTGGAGGCAATCTTAGAGACGTGCGGATATTCTTAAAAAGACTATTTAAGAATCTAGATATAACCAAAGTGCATTTAGAGTTATGGCTGCCTATTCGCCCCCTGTGAGAGCGGTGCTTGCCCGCGATAAGGCTGGATGCGGTTCACTTCAGAATCGCGGCGTCCTTATCGCGGGCAAGCACCGCTCCCCCAGAAGCACCACCGCCATCAACCGGCGAATTCAGATCACCGGCTGGCGAAATTCCGGGGCGCGCTGCCAGTCAATCTGTTCAGCCGGCATTGGCCGTGCGAACCAGTAGCCCTGGCCCAGCTGGCAGCCGTTGTTGAGCAGAAAGCCCGCCTGATCAGCATGCTCGATGCCTTCGGCCAGCACCCGCATGCCCATGCTTTTCGCCAGGGCGATGATCACCCGTACGATGGCGATGTCGTCTTCATCGCTGGGCAGGCCAGCCACGAAGCCCTGATCGATCTTCAATTTCTGCACCGGCATGCGCTTGAGGCGCAGCAGTGACGAATAGCCGGTGCCGAAATCGTCAATGGCCAGGCTCAGGCCCAGATCGCGCAGGCGGTGCAGTTGCTCGATAGCCTGCTCGGGATCCTCCATCACCGCGCTTTCAGTGACTTCCAGCTCCAGGCGCATCGGGTCCAGGCCGGTGTCGCGCAGGACCTTCGCCACCTGCACATCAAGCTGACCGCTGCTGAACAGGCGGCTGGAAACGTTGACCGCCACGAAGGAAATATCCACACCACCCGCTAGCCAATCGCACATCTGCTGGCAGGCCGTGCGCATCACCCAGGCATCAATGTCGGCAATCAGCCCAATCTGCTCCGCGATAGGGATGAACTCTCCCGGTGGCACCAACCCGCGCACTGGATGCTGCCAGCGCACCAGCGCCTCGACGCCCAGGATGCGGCTGTCCTGCAGGTTGTGGATCGGCTGATAGAAAACCCGCAGCTCATGCTGCTCGATCGCCCGGCGCAGCTCGCTGGCCAGCTCGACACGCTGCTGCGCGTGGGCGGTCAGTTCTTCGGTGTACAAGGCATAGGCCTCACGCCCGTCGCGCTTGGCCTTGAACAAGGCCGAATCAGCGTTGCGCAGCAACTGCTCGGCACTTGCCGCATCGCTGGGGAACAGACTGATGCCAACGCTGGCACTGATGAACAGTTGCTGGTTTTCCAGAACGAACGGGGTTCTGAAGCCATCGAGAATGCGCTGCGCATAACCCGCTGCCTGCACCACTTGCTGGCAGCTCTCGATCAGCACCGCGAACTCATCACCGCCCAGACGAGCAAGCGTCATGTCGGCATCGAACAACGACTGCAGTCGCCCCGCCACCGCCTTGAGCACCTCATCGCCAACGTTGTGCCCCAGGCTGTCGTTGATATTCTTGAAGTGATCCAGATCGATGAGCAGCAAGGTACAGCCGCGCTTGCTGACGCGCGCATAGCTGAGCGCCTGCGTGGCGCGATCAATGAACAGCAGGCGGTTGGGTAACCCGGTCAGTGGGTCGTAGTGGGCCAACTGCAGCAGATCGTGCTCAGAGCGCTTGAGGGCGGTGATGTCCGAGAACACACCGACAAAATGTCTGATCTCGCCGCCTTCGTCCTTGACGCTGCGGATGCTCTGCCATTGCGGGTAGATCTCGCCACTCTTGCGCCGATTCCAGATTTCACCACTCCATTGCCCGGCACTGAGGATGGAGCGGTACATCTGCCGGTAGAACTCCGGACCGTGACGGCCGGATTTGAATGTGTTGGGGTTGCGGCCCAGCACTTCATCCTGTTGATAACCGGTGATCTCCATGAACGCCCGATTGACGTGCACGATCAGCCCTAGCTGGTTGGTGACCACCACCCCTTCGCGGGTGCTGTCGAACACCGCTGCCGCCAGACGCAGGCGCTCATGATCCTCACGCTGACGCCGCAGGCTGACGTCGACGCCCATGAAACGCAGCAACTGCGTACGAGCAATAAAGATCAGAACGGCACTGATGATGACCCAGACGTAACCGCTCATCTGTTTGGCAAATGCCAGGCGGCCGGGATCCTTGATCAGATCCGGCAACAAAAGGTCGCACACCACGAACCAGAGAATGGACACAACCCCATAAAACAGGGCGGTTCGTAGTGCATCGCGGGAAGAATCAGTCATAAGAAAGCTAAAAACCTTACGAAAAGGCAGGATTATAGAATAAGAAACATCTGGCGACTCTTATCTCAAAGGGCGACTGGTTTTATCTGGTGGCTAAGTGATAATGCGCACTGCTGGTTTTTTCTCCACACGCGTCATTTCGAGGGCAATACAGCCTATGTGGTACAACGGTTTGCTCGACCTTTCCGTCTGGCAGTTGGTGGCAGTCACTTTGGCGATGACCCATGTGACCATCGTCGCCGTCACTATTTATCTACACCGCTATTCGGCCCACCGCTCGCTGGAGCTGAATGCGGGTCTCAAACACTTTTTCCGTTTCTGGCTGTGGCTGACCACGGCGCAGAACACCCGTGAGTGGACCGCAATCCACCGCAAACACCACGCCAAGTGCGAGACCACCGACGACCCGCACAGCCCGGTGGTCAAAGGCCTGTCCACGGTACTGCGCAAAGGTGCCGAACTCTACCGCGCCGAAGCAGAAAACCCGGACACCCTGCGCATTTACGGCAAAAACTGCCCCGAAGACTGGATCGAGCGCAAGTTGTACACGCGCTTCCCGCTGCTGGGCATTGCGTTCATGGCGGTCATCGACCTGCTGTTGTTCGGCGCGCTGGGCATTACCGTGTGGGCCATCCAGATGATGTGGATTCCGTTCTGGGCCGCCGGTGTGGTCAACGGGCTGGGCCACGCGGTGGGTTATCGCAACTTCGAATGCCGTGATGCGGCAACCAACCTGGTGCCATGGGGCATCATCATTGGCGGCGAAGAACTGCACAACAATCACCACACTTACCCGAACTCGGCCAAGCTGTCGGTCAAGAAGTGGGAATTCGACATGGGCTGGGCCTGGATCAAGGTGTTCAGCGCCCTGCGCCTGGCCAAAGTGCAGCGGGTTGCACCGATTGCCCATCGCGTCGAAGGCAAAGGCCATATCGACATGGACACCGCCATGGCGATCCTCAACAACCGCTTCCAGATCATGGCCCAGTACCGCAAGCTGGTGATCGGCCCGTTGGTGGCTCAGGAGCTCGCCAAGGCGGATGCGTCGGTGCGCCATCAGTTCCATCGCGCCAAGCGGTTGTTGTCCCGTGAGACCAGCCTGCTGGATGACAAGCACCATGTGCGTATCCAGACCATGCTCGAACACAGCCACGCGTTGAAAGTGATTTACGAGAAACGTCTGGCCCTGCAACAGATCTGGGTCAAGACCAGCAGCAACGGCCATGACATGCTGGCCGCCATGAAAGATTGGATCCACGAAGCCGAAGCCAGCGGCATTCAGTCCCTGCGTGACTTTGCCGATCAGCTCAAAACCTACTCGCTGCGCCCTGCCCAGGCGTGACGCCATTGATCAGCGCGCCCGAGTGTCGGGCGCGGCTGATTTGAACTTCGCCCCGTAAAACCACTCAGAACAACAGCCCATAACCCAGTGGGAATGTTGTGGCTCTGCGCCGCACTTCTTCATGAGATGCAGTGCCATGGACAAGCCAAACCCCTCGTCATCCAATCCCTCAACTGAAATGCCCGCTGCCGCCGAGACGCTGCTGGCGCTGATGCATGCCCAGGCTGAAGTCGCGCGCCTGAGCGAACGTGAGCAGCTATTCAGTTCGCTGCTGGTCAGCGTCAATGCCGTGCTCTGGGCGTTTGACTGGGCCACCCAGCGCATGATTTACGTCAGCCCCGCTTACGAGCGTATCTTCGGCCGCTCGGCGGGCCTGCTGCTGGCCGACTTCGGCGAATGGCGTGACAGCATCTACCCCGACGACCTCAATTACGCCGAACGCAGCCTGAACGAGGTCATCGAGAAGGGCGCGGTCGAGGATCGCGAGTACCGGATCATCCGCGCTGACGGCGAAGTACGCTGGATCAGCGACAAATGCTTCGTCAGCCACCAGACCGATGCCGGGCATCGCTTGATCGTGGTGGGCATCGCCGAAGACATCACCGAGAAGAAACAGCTGGAAAGCGAGTTGCAACGGTTGGCCACCACCGACGTGCTGACCCAGAGCAGCAACCGTCGGCATTTTTTCGAATGCGCCCAACGCGAGTTCGAACTGGCCCGGCTGCATGGCACGCCGATGGCGTTTCTGTTGCTGGACATCGATGATTTCAAGCTGGTCAACGACACCTACGGGCACCAGGAAGGCGACCTGGTGTTGCAGCGCATCGCTGAATGCGGCCGGTCGACGCTCAGGCGTGGAGATTTGTTCGGGCGGATTGGCGGCGAAGAGTTCGCGGCGATCTTCCCAGGCTGCGCGCCGGATATCGCCAAGCAGATTGCCGAGCGCTTGCAGCGCGAGATTCAGCGTTTGAGCTTCCAGCGCGGCGACAAGACCTTTGGCATCACCGCCAGCCAGGGCCTGACCACATTGGGCGACGCCGACCAGAGCCTGGAAGCCCTTTACGCCCGCGCCGACGCCGCGATGTACCAGGCCAAACGCCAGGGCAAGAATCAGATTGTGTTGGTTTAAGCCGGACCGCAAACCCGCTTTCAAAGATGTACTGGATGTGCTGGCCTCTAGTAGGAACAGCTTTAGCCGCGAGAGGCCGGGGCATTCAATGAATAATCTTCCAGCTGGGATATCGCTCGCGGCTGAAGCCGCTCCTACGGGTTGGGCGTTTCGGCTGGATCGTTTTCCTCAGCCTCGGCCACTTCCGGCTCCGGCGCGCCATCCAGCAAGTCCGGCCCGTCATCCTCTTCTTCAACCGCGGGCAGGGTCTCGACCACGGGCGCGGCCAGCAAGCTCGGGTCGGTGACGCCAGTGAGTTTCTTGCGCAGGCGCTGCAAGTCAGCAACGGTCATTTTCAGCAGCCTGGCGGGCTTGGTCTTGATCAGCGACGTAACGCTATCCTCATCGCCCAGACGCGCCATGTGTCCGGCCAGGTTCATGACCAGAACTTCGCGGGTGTAAACCCCGGTGTTGTACTGGTAAACCGCAGCAATCAACTCGCGCAGTTCCAGCGGCAAGCGCCAGCGTGTACGCAATGCCGAGCCGAACGCTGCGGAGTATTTCTCCAGCGATTGCCTGATCTGCTCATCATCGAGCTTGCCACCCGCCTGCAGCCATTCCTGCAGGCAGCCAACTACCGCCAGATCACCCAGCGATTGCAGCAACCCGGCGCAAAAACAGCGATCGGCGTCGACTTCAAGCATGCCCGCCAGGATCCGCCCGTACTCGGCGGTGCGTTGTGACAAGGTCCAGAATTCGTTGGCCTGCGCCAACAGTGCCGCACTGCTCAGTACCGACATGCGCTTTTTCGCCAGCCCGGAAATAATTCCGGAGCTCTGCACGACGCCCAGAACGGCCAATGCCGCTGGAAGGGTTTGTACCGGCTTGCCCAGATGCTGGGCTGCCGTATTGGCGGAGGCAATCAGCAGCGCGGTGATGTGCGGGTCGTTGCGCAGTTCCTGCTCAAGCAGAGTGGCGTCGATGCCGGTTGGCCCCTTGCTGAGCGTCAGCGCATTCGCGACATCGATAAACAACGGCGCGCCATCAGCGGTTTCCCGGCGCTTGTCGAGAAATTTGCTCAGGGTTTCACCCGGCGTGAGCGCAGGCGCAGCGCCGGGCACAGGGCAGGCCAGCAACAAGCCTTCAACCCGCAGGCGCAGCTTTTCGATATCCAGCGGTTTGGTCAGGTAGGCCGTCGGCGCCAGCGGCAATACTTCACGCACGCTGGCACTGTCGCTGCGGTTGCTGATCAGGATAAAGGGCGTGGCAGGCTGGCGCTTCAGACCGCGAACGCCGCGCAGCAGGGTCAAACCATCGAGCACCGGGAGCTCTCTGGCCGCGATGATCAGATTCGGGTTGTACTTTTTCAACCAAGCGACGGCCTGTTTACCGTCGCTGACGACTTCAAGCTCGATATCCCCGCGCACACTCAGAACCAGCTCGCTGAGCGTCTCGCGAACCCAAGGGTCAGACTCGGCAATCAATACTCGAGGAACCGCCGGTACATCTACAGCCGTCATCAGCACTCTCTCATCGAACAACGCATAGCTATCTGGGTTATGAGGTTTTATGTGGGAGTGAATTCATTCGCGAATGGGCCGTATCAAAAAATATAAACAACTGACACACCGCGTTCGCGAGTGAATTGGCTCCCACAGGTCCTTCATGTGCACACAATTCATGCACCCACCTTAGCCAATGCACTCGTCCGGATATAGCTCAAAAGCCGCGCTAGCCCTCTAAAAGTGCAAAAAAACCCGCCGAAGCGGGTCTTTTTTGTCCGTTTGGTCATAATTTAATCAATTACGACCCCGGCATATTTACGCCAGTTCAGCGAAGCATTCTTCAAGAATCGCCAGACCTTTGTTCAACTGCTCGTCCGGCGAAGTCAGCGGGACCAGCACGCGCAACACGTTGCCGTAGGTACCACACGACAACAGGATCAGACCCTTGTCACGTGCCTTGGCAACCACTTGCGAAACGGCTGCAGCGTTTGGTTTGTGGGTGTCGCCATCTTCGAACAGCTCCAGGGCGATCATCGCACCCAGCGCGCGCACTTCACCGATGACCGGATACTTGGCCTGAATGGCCTTGAGGCCAGTCACCAAGTGCTCGCCAACCGCTTTGCAGCGATCCAGCAGATGCTCTTCTTCGAAGACGTGCAACACCGCCAGCGCAGCGGCGCAAGCCACCGGGCTGCCGGCATAAGTGCCGCCCAGGCCACCCGGCGCAATAGCATCCATGTATTCAGCCTTGCCGCACACACCCGCCAACGGGAAGCCGCCCGCGATGGATTTGGCAAAGGTGGTCAGGTCCGCAGACACGCCCATCTGTTCCATGGCGAAGAACGTGCCGGTACGGCCAGCGCCCGTCTGCACTTCGTCAGCGATCAGGAGAATGCCGTGCTTGTCGCACAGCTCGCGCAGGCGGGCCATGAACGCTTTCGGCGCCACGTAGAAACCACCTTCGCCCTGAACCGGCTCGATGATGATGGCGGCGATGTCTTTAGGCTCCGCGTCGTTCTTGAAGATGCGCTCGATGCTGGCGATGGAATCGTCAACGCTGATGCCGTGCAGCTCGCACGGGTAAAGGGCGCGGAAGATACCGCCTGGCATCAGGCCCATACCGGCCGAGTACGGCACGACTTTACCGGTCAGACCCAGGGTCATCATGGTACGGCCGTGGTAAGCGCCGGTGAACGCGATTACGCCAGCGCGGCCAGTGGCGGCACGAGCGATTTTCACAGCGTTCTCGACCGCTTCCGAACCCGTGGTGACCAGCAGGGTTTTCTTGGCGAAATCACCTGGGACCTTGGCGTTGATTTTTTCACACAGCTCAACGTACGGCTCGTAGGCCAGCACCTGGAAGCAAGTGTGAGTCAGCTTGGTCAGCTGCTCTTGCACGGCAGCGATGATTTTCGGGTGCAGGTGACCGGTGTTCAGTACCGCGATACCGCCCGCGAAGTCGATGAATTCACGACCTTCAACGTCGGTAACGGTGGCGTTCTTGGCCGAGGCGGCGAAGATCGGGTGGATCTGGCCCACACCGCGTGGAACAGCGGCTTCGCGGCGTTGCATCAATTCTGCGTTTGTCTGACTCATGGTTTCCTCATTCGCCGCTCATCGGTCGGCGTAGCTCAAGGATCAAGTGGCGGATCAACTCGGGACAGCATGCGATGATCGACTGTCACGGCCTCCGGCCACCAATAGGTTTTGGTGCGGTAAACACCTGCGCAGCGTCGCTCTCGCGCTGCGCAGGCTGAAATATCGCTGCCTTAGACGCTCAGGCAGAGGTATTTGATTTCCAGATAATCTTCGATGCCGTACTTGGAGCCTTCACGGCCCAGGCCCGACGCCTTGATGCCGCCGAAAGGCGCCACTTCGTTGGAGATCAGGCCGGTGTTGATACCCACCATGCCGTACTCCAGCGCTTCGGCCACGCGGAACACGCGGCTCATGTTCTGAGCGTAGAAGTACGAGGCCAGACCGAACTCGGTGTCATTAGCCATGGCGATCACTTCGGCTTCGTCTTTGAAGCGGAACAGCGGCGCCAGCGGGCCAAAGGTCTCTTCTTTAGCCACAGCGGCATCTTTGGAGACATTGACCAGAATCGTCGGCTCGAAGAAGTTGCCTTCCAGGCTGTTGCCACCGAACAGCACCTTGGCGCCTTTGCTCACGGCGTCCGCAATGTGCTCTTTGACCTTGGTCACGGCCTTGTCGTCGATCAGCGGGCCGGTGGTGGTGCCCTCTTCCAGACCATTACCGATCTTGAGCTTGCCCACCGCGACTTTCAGCTTCTCGGCGAACGCATCGTAGACCGCGTCCTGCACATAGATCCGGTTGGCGCAGACGCAGGTCTGGCCGTTATTGCGGTACTTGGAGATGATCGCGCCTTCGACGGCCTTATCCAGGTCCGCGTCGTCGAACACGATGAATGGCGCATTGCCGCCCAGTTCCAGCGAAACCTTCTTGATGTCTTTGGAGCATTCAGCCATCAGCTGACGACCAATCTCGGTCGAGCCAGTGAAGGACAATTTGCGCACGATCGGGTTGCCGGTCAGCTCGCTGCCGATATCGCCAGCGCTGCCCGTCACGACGCTGAACACGCCAGCCGGGATGCCCGCGCGCTCGGCCAGTTCAGCCAGTGCCAGTGCGGAATAAGGGGTCTGCGAAGCAGGTTTGAGCACCATGGTGCAACCAGCGGCCAGGGCCGGGCCGGCTTTACGGGTGATCATCGCCGCCGGGAAGTTCCACGGGGTAATGGCTGCGGTTACGCCAATCGGCTGCTTGAGCACGATCAGACGCTTGTCCGGCTGGTGGCCCGGAATCACGTCGCCATAGACGCGCTTGGCTTCTTCGGCGAACCATTCAATAAAGGAAGCGGCGTAAGTGATCTCGCCCTTGGCTTCGGCCAGCGGCTTGCCCTGCTCCAGCGTCATGAGGCGCGCCAGGTCGTCCTGGTTCTCGATCATCAGCTCAAACCAGCGACGCAGCTTGTTGCCACGGTCCTTGGCGGTCAGTGCACGCCAGGCGGGCAGCGCCTTGTCGGCTGCTTCAATGGCACGACGGGTTTCGGCCGCGCCCATTTTCGGCACAGTGCCGAGGATCTCGTTGGTGGCAGGGTTATTGACCTTGATGGTCTGACCGCTGTCTGCGTCCAGCCACGCGCCGTTGATATAGGCTTGCTGGCGAAACAAACTGGAATCTTTAAGCTGCATGTCGGCCTCTGCTTTGATATACCGAAAACGCACCGCACGACGGCGGAGCAACAATTTTGATGGCCTCAACAATGAGCCACCCGTCATTCGTCGCCGGCCCCCGCAGTGCAAGGCTGCCAAAGTGTAGAAGAACCGGGCAAAAACGTTTGAAATCTCAAACGAATCCTAGGGACTGCTGGGGTAAAGGACAATAGCCCGTTCGAAAAAAAGAACGCTTTGTCCCCAAACCCGAAAATTTTCAGATCAGCGTCACCTAAACACCTGGAAACGTGTGAAATCAACAACAGCACTCACCAGCATGGACGCCCGCCAGCCAGATGAGTATCATGGCGCCCGCATTGCACCAGTAGCTCAGCTGGATAGAGTACTGCCCTCCGAAGGCAGGGGTCATGGGTTCGAATCCCGTCTGGTGCACCATCTTCTTGTTTCGGGCTGTCGATGACAGTGGTGAAACAGCTTCCAAAGCCCGCCTTGTGCGGGCTTTGTTGTTTTTGCCCTATGGCTATCCGGCCGAACGCACTGCCTCAAAAACCAATCCCGCGCCTGGACCTGGGCCTAAACAGCTGCGGCTGCGGCTTCCGCCTCCAGACCCGGTTTATAGCGAAATATCATATGCGCGACGCATATGAATTGCCGAGCCAATAACATATGCTTCGAGCACACATTAACGCTCGGAGATTCTCATGTCGCACCTCACAAGCACCACCAGCCCGCAGGCTGCGGTCACTTCCAGTATTTCGAAGCTCGCGAAGGTCAGCCGGGGGATTGCTCTGGCTGGCGTTGTTCTGCCTCTATTGATGATTGGTCTTCTCAAGTTCACGCAGATCGAGGTGCAGGCACTCGTGCCCCTGATCAGTGGCACGCCATGGCTTGCCTGGCTTTATCTGGTTCTGGGCGAAACGGGTACTTCCTACTTGTTGGGTACGGTCGAGATCCTGACTGCGCTGCTGCTCATCGCTTCACCCTGGTCGGCTCGGGCAGCCATTGCAGGCGGCGGATTGGCGGCGCTGATCTTCTTCACGACCGTGTCCATGATGTTGGCATTGCCGATTTGGGAGGCGGGATCGGGAGGTTTCCCGTGGCTGAACTTCGTCGGCACGTTCCTGATAAAAGACATTGCGTTGCTAGGCGTGAGCCTGGTGATTTTCACCGAGGGGCTGCAGCGACTGCGCCTGGTTCAGACCCAAGAGGAAAGGGTTGAATGAAACGAGTGTGCCGAATACAAACCTTTCAGAGGCTGTGATTAAAGGGTTAAGCCGTTCGGCACATGGACTTTCAATGACCTTGTTCCAGCGCGTCTGCCACTGGACAGTTCGTGCACGCTACGGGGTCGCACAGCCTGCACACTGAGTAGGCTTGATCGAGGTCCTGCACCAGGCTGTGAAGAAGCTTTTCTGTCATCCGCCCCAGGGCTTCACGCTCCTGCGGGTCCAGGACTTCCAAAGCGCGAGCGATGCGTTCATGGCGTACAGCGAGTACTGCAGCGCAGTTCGTATTTCCCTCGCCAGTAAGGTGCAGCGCCACGGTGCGGCGATCCGCCGCTGAGGGCCGACGCTCGACCATGCCTTGCGTGACAAGCCTGTCGACAAGACGCACCGCCCCCGGATGAGATAACCCCAAGGCACGCCTCAAGCGTTCGATAG
This sequence comes from Pseudomonas viridiflava, assembly GCF_900601905.1. Lineage (GTDB taxonomy): Bacteria > Pseudomonadota > Gammaproteobacteria > Pseudomonadales > Pseudomonadaceae > Aquipseudomonas. The sequence continues at coordinate 64,091 of NZ_UWFA01000500.1, read as the reverse complement.
ACATGCCGGGCTCATGACCGAGCAAGGCAATGGCTGCGGCAGCCGGGCCGACTTCTGGCGCCTGCTCTTGAGTGCCTTGATGGATGGAATCAGAGATCGCCAGCGTTAGCGCACCGACGATGTTTTCAAGCTTGATATTTTTCATTGGGCAAATATGTGTGCATGGCGCATGGAACGCAAGTGGTTTTATTGGTGGTGGGTGCTGCTGATGAGGGGCTGGATATCAATACGTGATCAGGCCGAAATATCTATATAGGACAGACACTTCCCGTTACCGCTGTCAGATTGACCGTCTGAATAGTTGATCGGCAAGCTCCCGCCCTCGACATGAGCGCACAGGGAGTTTCATGAGCTGGGTCGACAAAAAGGACGAAAAGAAGGATCCGTTCAGCGATCCATTTTTTGATTCAGTACGCCCCAAGCTCCCCAACGGCGGGGCATCGTGGGCGGGTTTCGCAAAACCGAAGGAGCCTGAGCGGGTTTACGTTCCTCCTGCAAAAGAAGAATGGCCAGCGCCTAAGAAACGCACGGATAGGGTGTTTGCCAAATCCTGCGTGCCCAGGCAATGGGGCCAGACGTGCGTCGGCAGTGACACCGAGCCTGCATCCAACTTCGGCAAGGTGATGATCGCCGGCGCGATGCTGATGCCGTCGGCAAGCACCGCAGTTGCAGCAGCAATCGGCGCGGATCTGGGGTTAGGTTATGTCGCGGGCAGCGGCATCATGCAAAACCGGCTGAACTGGGCGATACGCGGGTTGAGTGGGCCCTCGAGCATTTTCATATTGGGCATGCTGCCTTCGAAAATGGGCGACGGCACGCTATACACCGACGATGAACTGCGCAACCTGACGCGCGCGCCATCACGGGTACGCTTCCAGTTCCGCCAGGACGCCGAAGGCGTGATGCAGGTCTACGGCATCCACTCCACGGAAACCGGCGACGAGTCAGTCCGAATCGTCCAAGCCACCTGGAACGCCGACAAAACGGCAATAGAAGCCGAGCTCAACGGCATCACCCTACTCTGGACGCCCCGCAGCGGGCCACTGGGTGAAATGCCACCGCTGACCTATCCCGACGACACCGGCAAGCAACTGGGCAACATCCTCGTCCACCCCATCCCGGAAAACACCGACACCGAAATCGAAGGCTTCCCCGGCGAAGACATCACCCTCGATGACTGCATCGTGGTGTTCCCGTCGAATACGTTGATGAAGTCGATGTATGTGGTGTTTGCGAAGCCGTTTAATCCGGATCATGGTTACCAGAGCCCCCCAAAGGTCCTCACCAAGATGCCGGAGGCGAAAAAAGTTCCTCGTAAAACATCTATTCAAGGTGGAGGAGGGCTACGTGCCCGATGGGAGACAGATGAAGGGATTATTTATGAATGGGACAGTCGGCATGGGACTGTTGAAAAATACGACAAACGTGGAAGACATCTAGGGGAATTCGATCCCGAGACAGGTGAACAATTAAAAGAAGCAGACAAAACCCGGAGGGTGGAACCATGAAATACATCATTGAAGCTTTCGACAATGGATCAAAGTTTTTGGCGTTTGAAATTATCGTACCCGAGGGGTTCGATTCGGAGCTTGCTCATATCATGGGCTGGTCAGAGCCTCAGCGCGGCGATGAAGGCTACAACATGAGCGCCGAGCAAGCAGCAGCTATTGAGCAACTGGTCGGCAGCCCGTTTTACGACAAAAAACATATTTTTCAGCTTACCTGCAATGCCGATTGACCGGCGTGAATTTATAGGAGGATGTATGGCGATTGGGTCTTGAGCAGACATGCGCAAAAACACCAAAAATATAAGAGGAAGCCTTATGTACATTTATATATTTGGATTTTCACTGGAAAATTCTGAGGACGATTCTCTGAAACTCCAGCTGGAGATAGACAGCTCATTTAACGAGCAAGTCCTGCGGCTTCTAGGCCAGAAAAACCTTGACGCGATGATAGAAAATGAACAGCCGCTCACGACTGAGCAAGTGACAGAGCTGTCGTCAATTATTGGGCAACCGCTACCGACTGACTTGAGGTTGGTTATCGGCATTGCTGAGGATATTGAAGAACCAACACGAGCGCGCTGGAAAGATAGCGAGGGCCGCATATTCGAATGGGACTACGAGTACGGATTCGTCGATATATACGATAAAGAGGGCACACACCTAGGTGGTTTTGACGCTGATAACGGTGACCAGATCAAGCCAGCCATATGCGATCGTGCAGTAGAGGTATAGGGAATTTATGCTTATAGCAATTACAGGATTTTTGGCTGACGCCAGTGAAGACGACTCGATCAAACTCAAGATTCATGTGAAGCCTGAAGTTGAACAGGCAGTTATGAATTTGATGGGCTGGGAACAACTGAACAACAGCTATGCAGGTACTCGTTTGACGAAGTCCAAGGCTCGGCAAATTTCGGCAGTGATCAATGAAGCGATTCCGACTGATCTGGATTTGTACATTGGCACGCGACTTAGCGACGAGGAAGTGGCCGAGAAGACGAAGGATAAATCAGATGTCGTATTCCTATCGATTCAAGGTTTTTACGCTGAACCGAACCCGGACGAGTCCCTGCAATACGAAGCAAGAGTGCCGCAGGAGTTGGAACTTAAGGTGCTTTCAGTATTGGGCTGGGAAGCGCTGACGGACGTACCTGCCGGCGAGCATGATCTATCGCCGACTGAAGTCGCAGCCGTTATGGGAGTTCTAGGCCACCCCTTGAGAGATGATCTGGACTACTGCATTGGGCTTTACGTTTAAATGATTGCCACTAGGCTGGTTTTCGGAATCTGCCTAAAGACTCACTCACTGCAGCGCCTGTATCGCGGGCAGGATCCGCTCCCACTGGAAAAATACGGGCTCCGTTGGAGCGAGGCTTGCCCGCGAAGAACAATAGCGCGGTAAACCTGCCTGACCAAGGCGCCTGATTCGCGGGCAAGTCGGAACGCCGCCCGCTCGCGCCAGCGGGATAGGCATGTATGTAGGAGCGCGCTTGCCCGCGATGAACGTTGATGCGGTGTACAAGATTCACCACGGTGCCTTTATCGCGGGCAAGCGCGCTCCTACCGGGGTCGGTGGTTGTCTGTGGTGCTTTCCTACAACCTCAGTCCACGTCACCTTCTAGCCGCTTGCGCTCGACAACTTTAGAGTTCGCCCCGTCGCTGCAACCGCAGCGATCGGGCTTGGCGGTCCGACAGATGTAGGCGAAAACAGCGCCCCGATTTAATATTGCAGGCGCTTTTTTTGCTCTAGCAACTCCGCGTTATGGCGGGTTGCGCAGGGACTCCTTCGGGAGTGCCGGTTCCTATGTCTCCGGTCCGCCAACCTTGTGCAATCCGTCACCTTTACCTGCTTGGCGGCAGGTCTGACGTTTCATCAAGATATAGGAACTCCATCGATGACTATTTCCAATGAATTACTCCCCGGCACAACCCGCGGCGCCATCACCTGCTCCCGAACCCACCAACCCCTATTCCGCATAAACCCTGGCATCCCAATCGAATCCGCCCTTGAACATGCCTCCCATCTTCTGGCCTGTATCAACGAACTAAGCCTGGACTCAGCCTTGGGTGACGGGAGTCAACAGACGGTCTGGGCTGTTCACTATTTGAGCGATATGGCTCGGGCGATTGTTGACGATGCATTGTCGGGCAGCGCCGCCTTGAGCTGAGCTGCGGCGGGTATATAAAGGCTTCATGCAGTGCGACGGCCTGTTTGCGGGTCATGTCCTGTACACTGCATGGCCTTGGCGGCCTCGTAACAACTGGCTGCACCCGTTATCAGTACAAGCGTCTGGATTCCCGGCCATGCAGAAAGAAACAGAAATCAAACTCCGCGTCAGCCGCGAAACCCTCGCTGCACTGCGCGAACACCCGCTACTCAAGAAGCGCAACAAAAGTGGCTGGGAACGCGTAGAGCTTTCGAACCAATACTTTGATACCCCGGAACGTGACCTGGCCAATGCCAAGGTTGCCCTGCGTCTGCGCCGTGATGGCGACAAGATTATTCAGACCATGAAGACTCGCGGCCAGAGCGTCGCCGGTTTTTCCGAGCGCAACGAGTACAACTGGGATCTGCCCAAGGCCAAGCTGGACCTGAAAAAGCTCGACGGCGAATGCTGGCCTGAGCAGTTGGCCGAGCTGGACAAGAAGACCATCAAACCGCTGTTCACCACTGATTTCGTGCGTGAACGCGCTGAAATTGCCTGGGGCCGTGGCAAGACCAAGGTGGTGATCGAAGCCGCTTTGGACTTAGGCCATGTAGTGGCTGGCAAGCAGAAGGAAGAAATCTGCGAGCTGGAGCTGGAGCTGCGCGAAGGCGACCCTGCTGCGCTGCTGGAACTGGCTGCCGAACTGGCCGCGACTTTGCCGCTGATGCCGTGCGATATCAGCAAGGCCGAGCGCGGTTATCGTCTGTTTGATGCCAACAGCTATTCATTGAGCCTGCCTGCGCCGCAGTTCCAGCCGGAAATGCCGCTGGACGACGCTTACGCTGCGTTGGCGTTGCATTTGTTGGGCAGCAGTCAGCGTCTGGCTGAGCAATACCGTTTCAATGGTCACTGGCGTCTGCTGCAGGATTGGGTTGCGCTGCTGGTTGAGCTGCGTGCGCTGACCGGTAGCCTGGGCCAAGCTGCACCGCGTAGCACCAGCAGTGAACTGCGTTCGTCGCTGGATGCGTTGCTGGAAGACTGGCGCCCGTTGGTTCAGGCCGGCCGTGAAGACGACGATGTGCGCGGCGCGGCGCACGAGCAATTTATTGAAGAGCTGCAGGACCCACGCTGGGGACTGTTCTCGCTGAACACCTCGCGCTGGTTGCTGGCACGCAGCTGGACCGTGGAGCGCAACAACCGTGGCAATCGCCAGGGCGCTGCGCAGCTGGACAGCTGGTTGCCGCGTTTGCTGGCTGACGAAGCCACCGCCTTGCAGCTGGGTCGTTATCAGCAGCAGCCGGAAGACCTGGCTGAGCAATTGCCGCGTATCGAGCGCATTCAGGCTTGGCTGCACCACGCCCGTGGCGCACTGGACCTGCCGGAGCTGGATCGTCTGTATGGCGAGCTGAACAAGCTGGTGCAACTGGCTGAAATGCCGATCAGCGATGAAGTGCTGGATGCACGCGTGCAGCAGACCATCGTCGTGTTCCAGAGCCGGGCGTGGAAGACGTTGTTGCGGTTGTAAGCGATGGTTGGGAAAAAGCTGAACCTGTGGGAGCGAGGCTTGCCCGCGATAAGGACACCTCGGTTTATCTGTTGAACCGAGCCATCGTTCATCGCGGGCAAGCACCGCTCCCACATTGAAACTCGGTCTCTGTTGGAGCCGGGCTTGCCCGCGAAGAACGAAAAACGCGGAGGGCCTGCCAGACCGCAGTGACTGATTCGCGGGCAAGCCTCGCTCCAACGAGCGAAACCCTGCGCGGGATCGGGCTTTACGCCCCCTGCTCCACCGACCCGATGAAGTTCGCCAGCTCTGGCGTACGCGGGTTGGCGAAGAGGGTTTTCGGGTCGCCCACTTCATGTACTTTGCCCTGGTGCATGAACACCAGCTTGTCGCCGACTTCGCGGGCAAAGCGCATTTCGTGGGTGACCATGATCAAGGTCATGCCATCTGCTGCCAGGCTGCGCACCACGCTGAGCACTTCGTTGACCAGTTCCGGGTCCAGCGCCGAGGTGATTTCATCGCACAGCAGCACCTTGGGCGACATCGCCAGCGCACGGGCTATCGCCACACGCTGTTGTTGACCACCGGACAGCCGATCCGGAAAAGCATCGAACTTCTCCCCAAGCCCGACCCGCTCGAGCATCTGCTGCGCGAGCTTTTTCGCTTCGGCTTTCGACTTTTTCTGTACGACTTGTGGCGCGAGCATCACGTTTTCACCGACGCTCAAGTGTGGGAACAGGTTGAATTGCTGAAAGACCATGCCGACTTTCTGCCGCAACGAACGCAGATCAGCGCGGGCAGCGTCCAGGTATTCGCCGTCGACTTCGATGACGCCGTCGTTGATCGATTCCAGCCCGTTCAAGGTGCGCAGCAAAGTGCTTTTGCCCGAACCGCTGCGGCCGATGATCGCCACGACCTGGCCCTCTTCGACAGTCAGGTCAATGCCCTTGAGAACGTGATGGTCGCCGTAATATTTATGCAGCGCGGAAATTCTAAGCAGAGGCATGCAGTTTCCTTTCCAGGTAGCGGGCACTGAGCGACAGGGGGTAGCAGAGCATGAAGTAACCCAGCGCCACGAAGCCATACACCATGAAGGGCTGGAACGTCGCATTGGCGAGCATGCCGCCGGTTTTGGTCAATTCGGTAAAACCAATGATGGAAGTCACTGCGGTGCCTTTGACCACCTGCACCGAGAAGCCAACGGTCGGCGCGACGGCAATGCGCAGCGCTTGCGGCAGGATCACGTAGCGCAGTTGCTCCAGCGGCGACAGCGCCAGGCTGGCCGATGCTTCCCACTGGCCATTGGCGATCGACTCGACGCAGCCACGCCAGATCTCGGCCAGATAAGCGCTGGTAAACAGGGTCAAGGCCAGCGCCGCGGCGGCCCAGGGTGAAATATCAAAACCCATCAGGGCCACACCAAAGAACACCAGAAACAGCTGCATCAACAGCGGCGTACCCTGGAACAGTTCGATGTAGACCTTGGCAATCACGCGGGGCGCATTGAGTTTGGCGATGCGCATGCACATCACCAACAAGCCGATCACGCCGCCGCCAATGAACGCCACCAATGACAGCGCCAACGTCCATTGCAAGCCGGTGAGCAGGTTGCGCACCACATCCCAGAGGGTGAAATCCATCAGCCTTTCCTCGAAATGTAGCGACGTCCGATCCAGGCCAGCAACTGACGAACCATCAACGCCATAAAGAGGTAGATCAGCGTGGTGACGATGTAGGTCTCGAACGCACGGAAGTTGCGGGACTGAATGAAATTAGCGAAAAAGCTCAGCTCTTCTGTGGCGATCTGCGAGCACACCGCCGAGCCGAGCATCACGATGATGATCTGGCTGCTCAGTGCGGGCCAGACCTTGCCCAGCGCCGGGATCAGAATCACATAGCGAAACGCTTCCATGCGCGTCATCGCCAACGCAGCCGCCGCTTCAAGCTGGCCTTTTGGGATCGCTTGAATGCCGGCGCGGATAATTTCCGTGGAATACGCGCCGAGGTTGATCACCATGGCCAGGATCGCAGCCTGCCATTCGGAAATCTGTACGCCCAGGGACGGCAAACCGAAAAAGATGAAGAACAGTTGCACGAGAAACGGCGTGTTGCGGATCAGCTCGACATAGACGCCGAAGATTGCCGAGAACGGCTGGATCTTCCAGGCCCGCACAATCGCGCCGACGATGCCCAGGCTGACCCCGAGCAACGTGCCAATGGCGGTCAGCTCCAGGGTAAACAGCGCGCCGCGCAGCAGCAGATCGGCATTCTGTATAACCGGTGCAAAGTCAAAATGGTAAGCCATTGGCGGGCCCCGAAATCAGAAAACGATGATCAATCAGAGGTCAGCTGGCAGTGGCTGCTTAAGCCAGGTCTGAGAGTTCTTCTCCAGCGCGCCGTCTTTCTTGCCCGCATCGATGATTTCGTTGACCTTGGCCAGCAAGCTCGCCTCGCCTTTGTTCACACCGACATAGACCGGAGAATCCTTGAGTTTCACTTTCAACGCAGGGATGCGTTTTGGGTTCTTCTCGCTGATGGCGACCATGACCACGTTGCCGCTGGCGATCAGGTCGGTCTGACCGGCCAGGTACGCAGCGATGGTCGAGTTGTTGTCTTCAAAGCGCTTGATGGTTGCTTCTTTCGGGGCAACGGCGGTCAGCTCGATGTCTTCGATGGCGCCACGGGTCACGCTGATGGTTTTGCCTTTGAGGTCGTCAACGCTGCTGATTGCCGCGTCAGGCGGGCCAAACACTGCCAGGTAAAACGGCGCGTAGGCCTTGGAGAAGTCGATGACCTTCTCGCGATCCGGGTTTTTGCCCAGGCTGGAAATCACCAGGTCCACCTTGCCGGTGGTCAGGTACGGAATACGGTTGGTGCTGTTGACCGGAGTCAGTTCGAGCTTGACCTTCAATTGGTCGGCTATCAGCTGTGCGGTGTCGATGTCCAGGCCACGCGGCTTCATGTCCGGGCCTACCGAGCCAAACGGCGGGAAGTCCTGCGGGACGGCGACTTTCAGGGTGCCACGTTTCACGACGTCATCCAGCCCGTCAGCATGGGCAGGTGCCTGGCTCAGCATGAGGCTGGCAAACAGGGCGGTAAGCAGAGCGCTGTAACGCTTGGTCATGGGAAGACTCCGTGATGGGGCGAGAGGTATGCCTGTGTTCGTCAGTGCACAGCGCATGCCATCCATCAAACTGCGACCGAAAACCAAGGCTTTGCGCGTTTTTTTGGTCTTACTGGTCTGACCAGTCAATGCTTCACGCGCCCTGCTTTGGCGCACCGCAAAGCCACGTCGCCCCAGGCCTGGGCGTCGCTTGCCGTATCGGCAATATGGGCTTACAAGGGTTTTTTACTGGACTGACTGGCCTGAACAGTGATGCCTCATAGCCCGCTCGCAGTACCTGAATCAGCCCTGAGGGCAATCCGTAAATTGATTGTCGAGGAGGGCTATGAACCCGGCGACAGCCTGCCTTCGCAGCGGGACCTGGCGGTTTTGCTTGGCGTGAGCAGGGCGTCGCTGCGCGAGGCGCTGTCGTCGCTGAGCGCGCTGGGCGTGGTCAGTGTGCAGCCGGGCAAAGGCGTGTTCGTTCAGGCGATTTCTGAACCAGAACAGCGCACCGCCGGTTTTTCCTGGCCTTTCGACAAACAGGTGTCGCCAGCAGACACGTTTCAGCTTCGTTATGCGCTGGAGGGTTTTGCGGCGGGCATGGCGGCCGTGACCCTGACCGCCGACGAGCGCGATGTGCTGGAGGACAATGTCGAAGCCATGCGCCTGGAACTGCGCGCCGAGGATTTCGAGGCGGCGTCGCGACTGGATTTCGAGTTCCACCGGCACATCCTCGTCGCCAGCGGCAATCAGGCCATGCTGGGGATCATTACGGCGGGCGCGGATATCTTTCTGGAAAGCCAGAAAATGCCCTTCATCCGCCCTACACGGGCCATGGAAACCTGGCAGGAGCACCGCAAGATCCTGCGCGCCCTCGCCCGCCACGCTTCGGGCCCCGCACAAAAGGCCATGCATGAACATATCCGTGGCGCCGCGCTGCGCACCGGCATTGTCTTCGTTTCGCCAGCGAGCTGAACCGTTAATCGCCACAAACCACCCTCCCCGTAGGAGCGGCTTTAGCCGCGAAGATATCGGCCTATACGCAGGATCTTCATTTACAGCACTGCCGCTCGCGGCTGAAGCCGCTCCTACGGATACGCATTGTGCATCTGCTGCGTTATCCCCCTAATAACCAGACTCATGGACCTCTATAGCCAGACTCAATCAAGCCCAGCTTCCTGAACGGGGCAAGGCCCGCTATGATGGGCCACGTTTTTTAGCCTACTAACTCGGAGAACTCCATGAGTAGCGACCTTATCAAGCACGTCAGCGATGCAAGCTTCGAAGCCGAAGTCCTCAAGGCTGAAGGTGCTGTACTAGTTGATTACTGGGCTGAGTGGTGTGGCCCGTGCAAAATGATTGCCCCGGTTCTGGACGAAATTGCCGAAACTTACAAAGGCAAGCTGACCATCGCCAAGCTGAACATCGACGAAAATCAGGAAACCCCGGCCAAGCATGGCGTGCGTGGTATCCCGACGCTGATGCTGTTCAAAAACGGCAACGTCGAAGCCACCAAAGTCGGTGCGCTGTCGAAGTCTCAGTTGGCAGCGTTCCTGGACGCTAACATCTGATGTATCAAAGCCCTGCAAATTGCGGGGCTTTTTTTCAGGCGCTGTACTAGACGGCCTGAAAATCAAGTGGTACATTCGGCCCCGCAACGGCTTCTCCGTTGCCCCCTGCAAGCCGTCGCCGACGCTCTCCTTTCGATTTAGTACGCGATCCTGTCGCCTTCTCTGCGGCGCGGCCTCATTAAGCCCACAAGCTTAATTTTTCCCCTCCCTACATGATTACGTCATTCCCCTATGAATCTGACTGAACTCAAGCAAAAGCCGATTACCGATCTGCTCGAAATGGCCGAACAGATGGGCATAGAAAATATGGCCCGTTCGCGCAAGCAGGATGTGATTTTCTCCCTGCTGAAAAAGCACGCCAAAAGCGGCGAGGAAATTTCCGGTGATGGCGTGCTGGAGATCCTCCAGGACGGCTTCGGTTTCCTGCGCTCTGCAGACGCTTCCTATCTCGCCGGCCCAGACGATATCTACGTCTCGCCTAGCCAGATCCGCCGCTTCAACCTGCGTACTGGCGACACCATCGTCGGCAAGATCCGTCCACCGAAAGAAGGTGAGCGTTATTTCGCTCTGCTCAAGGTCGACACGATCAACTACGACCGTCCGGAAAACGCGAAGAACAAGATCCTCTTCGAAAACCTGACGCCGTTGTTCCCGACCATCCGCATGAAGATGGAAGCCGGTAACGGTTCCACCGAAGACTTGACCGGCCGCGTGATCGACTTGTGCGCACCGATCGGCAAAGGCCAGCGTGGCCTGATCGTTGCTCCGCCAAAGGCGGGCAAGACCATCATGCTGCAGAACATCGCGTCGAACATCACGCGTAACAACCCGGAAGTGCATCTGATCGTGCTGCTGATCGATGAGCGTCCGGAAGAAGTGACCGAAATGCAGCGCACCGTGCGCGGCGAAGTGGTTGCCTCGACGTTCGATGAGCCGCCAACCCGTCACGTACAGGTTGCTGAAATGGTGATCGAGAAGGCCAAGCGCCTGGTCGAACACAAGAAAGACGTGGTGATCCTGCTCGACTCCATCACCCGTCTGGCTCGCGCCTACAACACCGTGATCCCGAGCTCCGGCAAGGTACTGACCGGTGGTGTCGATGCCCACGCCCTGGAGAAACCGAAACGTTTCTTCGGCGCTGCGCGGAACATCGAAGAAGGCGGCTCGCTGACCATCATCGCCACCGCGCTGGTTGAAACCGGCTCGAAGATGGACGAAGTGATCTACGAGGAATTCAAAGGCACCGGCAACATGGAACTGCCTCTGGACCGCAAGATCGCTGAGAAACGTGTGTTCCCGGCCATCAACATCAACCGCTCCGGCACCCGCCGTGAAGAGTTGCTGACTGCTGATGACGAGCTGCAACGCATGTGGATCCTGCGCAAACTGCTGCACCCGATGGACGAAGTCGCTGCTATCGAGTTCCTGATCGACAAGCTCAAGCAGACCAAGACCAACGACGAGTTCTTCCTGTCGATGAAACGCAAGTAACAGGCAGCACCGCAGCACAAAAAATGGCGCCCTCATCGGCGCCATTTTTTTTATTCAAATGGCGCAGATTCCCTGTGGGAGCGAGCTTGCTCGCGAAGGCAATGTTCCTGCCCATAGAAATATATCGGATGCACCGGCCTCTTCGCGAGCAAGCTCGCTCCCACAGGTCCGAGAAACTACCAACACCAAAGCTGCTACAAAACGTCAGAGCAGGTACGATACGAGCCTATTTTATCGGTGGCCGGGTTAATGAAATTCAAGGACCTACGCGATTTCGTGCAGCAGCTTGAGCAGCGCGGAGAGTTGAAACGCATTCAGATGCCCATTTCCCCTGTACTGGAAATGACTGAAATCTGTGACCGAACCCTGCGCGCAAAGGGTCCGGCGCTGCTGTTTGAAAAACCGGTGGGCTTTGATATCCCGGTGCTCGGCAACCTGTTCGGCACGCCCGAGCGCGTGGCCATGGGCATGGGCGCGGAAGAGGTCAGCGAGCTGCGGGAAATCGGCAAGCTGCTGGCCTTTCTCAAAGAGCCCGAGCCGCCCAAAGGCCTGAAAGACGCCTGGTCCAAGCTGCCGATCTTCACCAAGATCATTTCCATGGCGCCCAAGGTCGTCAAGGACGCGCCCTGCCAGGAAATCGTCATCGAAGGTGATGATGTGGACCTCGGCATGCTGCCCGTGCAAACCTGCTGGCCGGGCGACGTCGGCCCGCTGATCACCTGGGGCCTGACGGTCACTCGCGGCCCGAACAAAGAACGCCAGAACCTGGGCATTTATCGCCAGCAGGTCATCGGCCGCAACAAAGTCATCATGCGCTGGTTGAGCCACCGTGGCGGCGCGCTGGACTTCAAGGAATGGTGTGCCAAACATCCGGGCGAACCGTTCCCGGTGGCCGTGGCGCTGGGCGCAGACCCGGCAACCATTCTTGGCGCTGTCACGCCCGTGCCGGACAGCCTCTCCGAGTACGCTTTCGCTGGCCTGCTGCGCGGCAACCGCACCGAGCTGATCAAGTGCCGTGGCAATAACCTGCAAGTCCCGGCCAGCGCCGAAATTGTCCTGGAAGGCGTGATTCATCCCGGCGAAATGGCCGATGAAGGCCCGTACGGCGACCACACCGGCTACTACAACGAAGTCGACAGCTTCCCGGTGTTCACCGTCGAGCGCATCACACACCGCATCAAGCCGATTTACCACAGCACCTACACCGGCCGGCCGCCTGACGAACCGGCGATTCTGGGCGTGGCATTGAACGAAGTGTTCGTGCCGATCCTCCAAAAGCAGTTCCCGGAGATCACTGACTTCTACCTGCCGCCAGAAGGCTGTTCGTATCGCATGGCAGTTGTGACCATGAAGAAGCAGTACCCCGGCCACGCCAAGCGCGTGATGCTCGGCGTGTGGTCGTTTTTGCGACAGTTCATGTACACCAAATTCGTTATCGTCACTGACGACGACATTAATGCCCGGGACTGGAACGACGTGATCTGGGCCATTACCACGCGCATGGACCCCAAGCGCGACACGGTAATGATCGAAAACACGCCGATCGACTACCTGGATTTCGCCTCGCCGGTCTCCGGGCTGGGGTCGAAGATGGGGCTGGATGCAACGCACAAATGGCCGGGCGAGACCACACGCGAGTGGGGTCGGGTGATCGTCAAAGACGAAGCCACCACGCGCCGGGTCGACGAAATCTGGCATGAGTTGGGAATAGATTGATGCGCGTGACTTTGCAGCCTTCGGGTGCAGTGCTGGAAACGTTACCCGGCGAGCGGATCCTCGATGCTGCGCAGCGCCTGGGCTACGAATGCCCGCAAAGCTGTCGCAACGGCAATTGCCATGTGTGTTCGGCGCTGCTGGTGACAGGCCGCGTCCAACAGGGCGGTGACGAACTGACCCATGGCGAGATTTACACCTGTCTTGCAGAGCCGCTGGAAGATTGCGAAGTCCTGTGGGACGGCGTGCTCGCCCTGGGTGAATTGCCGGTGCGCAGCTTCGCCTGCCAATTGAGCGAGTGCACGCCGGTGGGCGGCGATGTCTGGCGTGTCGGCTTGCGTGCGCCAGCGGGAAAACCGCCGCGTTATCACGCAGGCCAGTACTTGATGATTCACAAGGACAGCGGCGAGAAGTCGGCGTTTTCCCTGGCCTCGGCGCCACACAGCGGCCGCGATCTGGAAATGCATGTATTGGTTCGCGAAGACAGCGCGCAAGCCCTGATCGAACAATTGCAGCGTAACCAGATGGCGCGTATCGAGCTGCCCTTTGGTGACACTCACCTCGCCGAGTTGCCTGACGCTCCGCTGGTACTGATAGCTGCCGGTACGGGCATGGCGCAGATGCACAGCCTGATCGAGCATTGCCGTGCCAAGGGTTTTGCCCACCCCGTGCATTTGTACTGGGGCGCACGTCGCCCGGATGACTTCTACGAGATCAAGCATTGGGAAGAGTGGAAAAAGCTGCCCAATCTGTTTCTGCACCAGGTGGTGAGCGACCTCTGTGGCTGGGAAGGCCGCTGCGGCATGCTGCATGAGGCGGTGTGTGAAGACATCACTGACCTGTCAGCCGTGCATGTTTACGCCAGCGGCTCGCCAGCCATGATCTATGGCACGCTGGATGCGCTGGTCAGCGCCGGAATGGACGCCCACCAGATGCGCGCTGATGTATTCGCCTATGCGCCGCGACCCTGAACGGGTTGCGGTCGTTAAAAACGAATACCTACATTGAGCATCACTGCCGAGGCCCCCAACAGGATGGCCTCTGCGTTGATCGGGCCAAGGTGGATGCCGATCCCCGGAATGATTACAGGCGCAATGCCGTAGCGGTTCAGCGGGATCTTGTCGCGATACTCGCCCTTGTACCCCTTCAACAACCCTCCGGTGATCTTGAAATAGACCGGATAAGTGCTGCTGTCGAAGCGTTTGCCCGCGTAAAGGTAAAACGAACGTTGGCCAAACGAGTTACGAAACGTCGCCCCACCGTAAACCAGACCGGACGCTTCATTGCGTTCAAGCCCCAACATGTCCTGACGATTGGTGTGTTCCGGGTCAGGCGAAAAATGCCGCGTATAAACGCTGGTCTGCACGAGCCAGTAACCAGGGCCACTCTCGCTGGCGTCTTCCGTTGCCGCTACCCCTGATACCACCAGGGACAGCACTGCGAACACTGCCACCTTCAGAATTCTGCCGACCGTCATGCCTTGTTTTCCGCTGTTTAAATTCGAGTCGGCGTTTATACAGAGCGTGCGCAGCGGGCCGTAAGTTGAAGATTCCGAGATATTTGTAGGAATCGTCCTAACTTGAAAAACCATACAGAGGTGTCGTCGGTCGGACGTAGCGGATGAGCCGCTGGGAGGACACGTCACTGGAGTGTTAATTGCATCGTTTCTATGCAATGGTTTCGGTGCCGCAGGGTAAAAGCGGCACTGTCCAGGCAGTCGAACACGCTCACATTCATTCAGCATCACCTGCTGCAGCTGGCGAAAGCTCCGGATCAAACCGGACCGCCAGGGAGGCCTAATGGGGAATCAAATCAATAGTTTGTCAGCGGCCGTGCATGACGGCCTGGGGCTGGCTTATCCGCCAGTCATCGATCTGGGGCCGCAACTGACCCGCGAACAACTGCTCCACTCAATGGACGCCACCCTGCAGCGCCACGAAGGGGGGCCGGTCTGGTTGTTCGCTTACGGGTCATTAATCTGGCGCCCCGAGTGCACCGCAGTCGAGCGTCAACGCGGGCGGATTCATGGCTACCATCGCGGGCTTTATCTGTGGTCACACGAACACCGGGGCACGCCGGAACTGCCGGGCCTGGTATTCGGCCTGGATCGCGGTGGGTCTTGCAGTGGGTTTGCCTATCGCTTGCCGGACGAAAATCTTCAAGAGTCGTTGCTGGCACTCTGGCAACGGGAAATGCCTTTCCCATCCTATCGTCCGCACTGGCTGCGCTGCCGTCTTGCCGATGGCCGACGCGTTCAGGCACTGGGGTTTGTACTGGAGCGGCATCTGCCCAGCTATGCGGGCAACCTGCCAGACAACGTGCTGAGCCAGGTGCTGGCCAGCGCCAGCGGCCGCTATGGCACCACGCGCGATTACGTCGAACAGACCGCCAGCGCTTTGCGCAGCCACGCCATGCCGGATCTGAATCTGGAAGCGCGTTTAAGACGCTGCGCGGCGGATTGCCAAGTGATATAGGGCCTGTTGGAACGAGGCTTGCCCACGAATCAATCGACGCGGTCAGCCAGGCATACCGCGTATCGTTCTTCGCGGGCTAGCCTCGCTCCAACAGGTTAATCACGCCTCAAGCCCGCTTACCGCGAAGTACTCGCAATCTGCTTGTGCCACAAGGTCGGCAGCAGGAAGACGATAGACAGCACGCAAGCACCGATCAACAGGACAAAACCACCGTCCCAGCCGAAGTGGTCAACGGTGTAGCCCATCGCCGCACTTGCCGCCACCGAGCCGCCCAGATAACCGAACAGGCCGGTAAAACCAGCTGCGGTACCAGCCGCCTTTTTCGGCACCAATTCCAGCGCCTGCAGGCCGATCAGCATCACCGGGCCGTAGATCAGGAAGCCGATGGACACCAGCGCGATCATGTCGACGGTCGGGTTGCCTGGCGGGTTGAGCCAGTAAACCAGGGTCGCAATGGTCACCAGGACCATGAACACCACGCCGGTGAGGCCACGGTTGCCCTTGAAGATTTTGTCCGACATCCAGCCGCACAACAGCGTGCCCGGGATACCGGCCCACTCGTACAGGAAGTAGGCCCACGAGGTCTTGTCGACCGAGAAACCCTTGGCTTCTTTCAGGTAGGTCGGCGCCCAGTCCAGCACGCCATAGCGCAACAGGTAGACGAATACGTTGGCCAGTGCGATGTACCAGAGCATTTTGTTGCGCAGCACGTATTTGACGAAGATTTCCTTGGCGCTGAATTCTTCTTCGTGGCTGGCATCGTAGCCTTCCGGGTAATCGTTCTTGTAGTGCTCGATGGGCGGCAAGCCGACCGATTGCGGGGTGTCGCGCATGGTTGCGAACGCAAACAGCGCCACCAGCAACGCCACTGCTGCCGGTACGTAGAAGGCAGCATGCCAGTCGTTGGTCCAGCCCAGGCCCAGCAGGAACAATGGCCCGATCAGACCGCCGCCCACGTTGTGCGCCACGTTCCAGACCGACACCACGCCGCCGCGCTCTTTCTGCGACCACCAGTGCACCATGGTCCGCCCGCTCGGCGGCCAGCCCATGCCCTGCGCCCAGCCGTTGATAAACAGCAGAACGAACATGATGGTCACGCTGGACGTGGCCCAGGGCGCGAAACCGAACACGAACATGACGGCCGCCGAGACCAGCAAGCCAAACGGCAGGAAGTAACGCGGATTGGAGCGGTCAGACACGATGCCCATCAGGAACTTGGACAAGCCGTAAGCAATGGCAATGGCCGACATCGCCACGCCCAGTTGCCCGCGGGTGTAGCCCTCATCAATCAGATAAGGCATGGCCAGGGAAAAGTTTTTACGGAGCAGGTAGTAACCCGCGTAACCGATGAAGATGCCTGCGAAGATTTGCCAGCGAAGACGTCGATACGTGCTGTCGATTTTCTCTTCAGGCAAGGGTGCCTGATGTGCAGCGGGGCGGAAGAAGGCAAACATTCAGACACTCCATTTTTTGTTTTTCTGCGCGAAAGCGAATATTACATTTTCGTTACAGAAAAAAGCAGTGTCTATCGCCCGAAAACACCAATAAATACGGCCTAAGCCGCTGCAAGGTGTTGTTTTCTGAACATTCGGCTTATGTGTAACAAAATGCGCCAAGTTTCGGACCGATCCTATAGCCGGATCAGACCTCATTGCCATCTGGTCCGACAAAGCCTCCACGTACTATTCCTCGAACCAGGGCCGATCAGCGCCCGATAGGCATTCGCGGTCCGGCATCATCGAGCGCTGCGGTGGAAGCCCGAGGCGTTTTAGGCGGATCAGCTGCCTGAGCGGGTGCGGGCGTTGTTGTCATCAGTGCCCTCATTTGAATGCGGGCACCGGAAACAACCTTAACGAAGCGACACCACCACCTTCCCCACCGCCTTCCTCTTGCCGAGAGAATCGATCGCCTCACCCGCTTCACTCAACGGATACACCTGCGAAACCAGCGGCTTCAATTTTCCTTCTTCAAACCAGGCAAACAGTTGCTGGAAGTTGGCGGCGTTGTCCTGGGGTTGTCGCTGGGCGAATGAGCCCCAGAACACGCCGACGACTGAGGCGCCTTTTAACAAAGCAAGGTTGACGGGGAGTTCGGGGATGCGGCCGCTGGCAAAGCCGACGACCAGCAGGCGGCCGTTCCAGGCGATGGAGCGGATGGCCTGGTCGAACAGGTCGCCGCCAACCGGGTCGTAGATGACGTCGACGCCATTGCCGTTGGTAAGGCGTTTGATTTCTTCCTTGAGGTTAGTCTCGGTGTAGTTGATGAGCTCGTCGGCGCCGGCATTTTTCGCGACGTCGAGTTTCTCCGCGCTGCTCGCGGCGGCGATGACCCGGGCGCCCATGGCTTTGCCGATTTCCACCGCTGCAAGGCCGACGCCGCCGGAAGCGCCGAGCACCAACAGGGTTTCGCCGGGCTGCAGGTTGGCGCGTTGTTTGAGGGCGTGCATCGAGGTGCCGTAGGTCATGCTGAAAGCGGCGGCGGTGGTGAAGTCCATGCTCTGCGGCACAGGCAACACGTTGTAGCCCGGCACCGCGACTTGTTCGGCGAAGCTGCCCCAGCCGGTGAGGGCCATGACCCGGTCGCCGACTTTGAGGTGGCTGACTTTTTCGCCCACTTGCGCCACCACACCCGAGGCTTCGCCGCCGGGAGAGAACGGAAACGGCGGCTTGAACTGGTATTTGCCTTCGATGATCAGCGTATCGGGGAAGTTGACCCCGGCGGCATGCACGTCCAGCAGGATTTCGTTTTTCTTGATCTGCGGGCTGTCGATGTCTTCGAGCACCAGGGTGTCGGCGGGGCCGAACGCTTTGCACAGCAAGGCTTTCATCGGGCTATTCCTTTTCGATTCGTGGCCGATACGTTCAGGTATGTGAATTTTTCGGTCAATCAGCATGACCCGGCCTGATGAGCATGTATAAGCTAGACGGCAAATCGATAAGGAGTGGACTGTGAAAGCGTGGATCTTGATGTTGTTGGCCCTGTCGATGCCGGGCATCGCTCTGGCTCAGGAAGAAGCCAAAGAAGGCGAGGCACCCAAGGCTATTTATGTGTCCCTGACGCCTCCGTTCGTGGGCAACTATGCGCTCGATGGCGGGCCTAAGCTGCGCGTCTATAAAGCCGACATCGCCTTGCGCGTAACCGGTCCGGAAGCCCAGGCGGCGGTAAAACGCAACGATCCGTTGATTCGCAATCAACTGGTTGCGCTGTTCTCCCAGCAAACCGTCGACACCATGAGCAGCGCCGAAGCCAAGGAGAAGATCCGCCAGGAAGCCCTCAAGCAGGTTCAGCAGGTCATGACTGACGAAGAAGGCAAGCCGGTGGTTGAAGACCTGCTGTTCAACAACTTCATCGTTCAGTAAGCCTCAACGCAGTGCCAGGATCGCCGACCATTGCTCGGCGGTCACCGGCATCACTGACAAACGGCTGCCCTTCTGCACCAGCGGCAACTGCTCAAGGGTCGCTTGCTGCTTGAGATAGCCAAGGCTCAGCACTTTCTTGAAAGCCTCGACGAACTCAACGTCAATCGCCGTCCATGGGTTTTTAGCCTCGTTAGCCTTGGCGTCGAAGTAGTGGCTTTGCGGATCCAGTGCAGTGGGGTCCGGATAGCCCGCCTTGCTGATCCGACCGATCCCGGCAATACCGGGCTCCGGGCAACTGGAGTGGTAGAAGAAAAACTCATCACCTACCGCCATCGCTCGCAGAAAATTACGCGCCTGGTAGTTGCGAACGCCGTCCCAGCGTGCATTTCCAAGGTCTTGCAACGAGGTGATGGAAAATTCATCGGGCTCGGATTTCATCAGCCAATAGGCCATTTTTGTTACCCCTGAAAGATTGAACGGGCAAGTTGTCTGACAGTTTCATGACTAACCGACAGTCGGCTCACATCATCGTTTGCGTGTCTGTGATCGTTGTCGCAGAATGCCGGGATTTTAAGCTCCACGCTGCTGCACGGCCTATACGGAAACCGCTGCTGACAACGTATTGATTTGCCTAAGGAGGGCAGTCAATGAAACGCAAGCCGGATTTACTTTGGATTTTGGTTATTTTGTTCGGCTTGGGTGTCGTCACTACGGGTTATGCGCAAAGTCTGTGGGCTAACAAAACCGACGCGCCAGTTGAAATTACCCAACAGCAGCAGAAGTATCCTTCGCGGCATTGATTTTCTAACACCCGGGTCGCTCGAAAAACAATCTTTTGAATTGAAATGCGCTTTTCTGTGGGGGCGGTGCTTGCCCGCGATAAGGTTTAGGCGATCTAACGTGAACCGCGCCTGGCCTTATCGCGGGCAAGCACCGCTCCCACAGGGGTCATGCGTTTTCCCCGCGACATGCTACATACCAACCCCTATCCGACACCGTGCCATCCAGTGGCACGTCCCAACTGGCCTGCGCCAGACGCTCGACCTTCTGACATTCATGCGCTAGCCCCAGCAAGGTAGGTTTGCGCCAGATGCTTCTGCGTGACCGATACGCCAGGCTTCGATCGTAGAAGCCGCCGCCCATGCCCAGTCGCCCGCCTTCATCGTCAAACCCCACCAGCGGCATCAGGATCAGATCCAGCGCCCAGATTTTGCGCTGCCTGGCCGGGTTGATACGCGGCTCGGGAATGCGGAAGCGATTGGGTTTGAATGTTTCGCCGGGGCTGACCCGCTGAAAGACCATCTTGGTGCGCGGCCAGGCGCTGAGCACCGGCAGATATGTCGCCTTGCCCCGACGCTGAGCAGCCCGCAGCAAAAGGCGCGGGTCGATTTCACCGTCCATGGGCAGGTACAGCGAGATGTGGCGAGCGCGACGAAACAACGGGTGCTGCGCCAATTGCCTATAGAGGCCACGTGCAGCTGCGCGTTGTTCACTGGTGCTTAGAGCACGACGGGCGATGCGAAGTTTACGGCGCAATTGCTGACGGGTGAGCGGGACAACACTGGTCATGAGCGCAGGCTGATCCATTGAGGTTGAACCAGATCGAGAGCGCCGTGGCGGCGATCTCGTGGTGACGGTTGTCGGCATAGACCGGCAACGAACTGAATTGAGACTCCCCGACGAACCGCTGTCGGTGTAGCCCTTGAACCCGAAAGTTCAAGGTGGAGATTGCAGGAGGTTTTAAGGCTTTCCGTCGAGCGGACATGCACACCAACCCCAACGTGCAACCCCCGTGGTTGTGCGTATCGGCTCAGGGACATGACCGACTGGCAAGCACTCCAGGGAGCGGCGCAAGTATACCGAAACTTGTCGCAACATTCAGCCCCGAGGTGCATCCGGTGGCGAATCGGCGTCTGTGGCGAGCACCAGATCAACACGATCAAGCAGATCCCGGACCTGTTCGCGCGTCGAGCCACTGGCCTGCACATCAGGCAGATCCTGACGATGCAGCAAATCGTGAGTGATGTTCAGCGCGGCCATGACGGCGATACGGTCGGCGCCAATGACTTTGCCGCTGCTGCGGATCTCACGCATCTTGCCGTCCAGATAACGCGCGGCGCTGACCAGGTTGGTGCGCTCTTCCTGGGGGCAGATGATGGAATATTCTTTGTCGAGGATCTGAACGGTGACGCTGTTGCCATTGCTCATGAGTCTTGCTCCAGGGCCTTGAGGCGCGAAATCATTGTCTCGACCTTGTGCCGGGCGATTTCGTTTTTTTCAATCAAATGAGCGCGTTCGTCGCGCCACGACTTTTCCTGAGCTAATAGGAGTCCGTTTTGACGTTTTAGTTGCTCGACACGAGTGATCAGTAATTCCAGTCGGGCCATCAACGCTTGCAGGTCGGTGTCTTCCATTGTTTCCCACTGAATACTTTCTGATGAGTGGCACAGGAGCTGGCGTTGAGC
The DNA here is from genome assembly GCF_900601905.1 of Pseudomonas viridiflava. Classification (GTDB taxonomy): domain Bacteria; phylum Pseudomonadota; class Gammaproteobacteria; order Pseudomonadales; family Pseudomonadaceae; genus Aquipseudomonas. Next base: position 42,753 of record NZ_UWFA01000500.1, on the reverse strand, counting down.
CATGGCCGCGAATGGGACGTCTTGGTGATCTTGCGGCCCGGATAGTCTACGATGTGAAGCCTCTATTCTAGACACTGAGCCGATTGGCGACTAGCTACCCATGCCTATTCAGAATTCCCCGTATAAAGCATTCGCCACCCTGCTCAGCAGCAGCGGTCATCCTGTTTCCCCTGCCGAACTGCATGGCCTGTTGCTGGGCCGCAGTTGCGCCGGTGCAGGCTTCGCTGCCGATCGCTGGCTGATCGATGCTACCGATATCCTCGGCTCCGCGCCTGAAGACAATGTTCGTCAGGCATTGATTGGCCTGCAGGAGATGGTCAAAGGTGAACTGACCAGCGACGACATGACCGTGGTCCTGCTGCTGCCCGGCGACGAAGAGCCGCTGGGCGAGCGCGCCATCGCGCTGGGCCAGTGGTGCCAGGGCTTCCTCGCAGGTTTCGGTTTGACTGCTGGCGACAACGCGATCAGCGGCGAAGCCATGGAAGTGCTGCAGGACCTGGCCGCCATCGCTCAGGTTCAGGACGCGCTGGAAGAGTCCGAAGACGGCGAGAGCGACTACATGGAAGTCATGGAGTACCTGCGCGTAGCGCCCCTGTTGCTGTTCACCGAATGCAACAAACCCGAAGCGCCAGCGCCAAAACCTTCCTTGCATTGATTGTTCAGTAACGGCGAAGCCGGTCGTGATCTGCCTGGAGCATGACCGGCGCGCTTAAAAGGAAATCCACCTGCCTATGATCCAGATCCCGAAGTCGGAATACGCTCGGCGACGCAAAGCCTTGATGGCGCAGATGGAACCCAACAGCATCGCCATCCTGCCCGCTGCGGCGGTGGCGATTCGCAATCGCGATGTCGAGCACGTTTATCGTCAGGACAGTGACTTCCAGTACCTGAGCGGCTTCCCCGAGCCTGAGGCCGTCGTGGTGTTGATGCCCGGTCGCGAACATGGCGAGTACGTGTTGTTCTGCCGCGAGCGCAACCCTGAGCGGGAATTGTGGGACGGCCTGCGGGCCGGACAGGAAGGTGCGATTCGTGACTTCGGCGCGGATGACGCCTTCCCGATCAATGATCTCGACGAGATCCTGCCCGGCCTGATCGAAGGCCGAGAGCGGGTGTACTCGAACATGGGCAGCAACCCTGAATTCGACCGCCACCTGATGGACTGGATCAACGTGATCCGCTCCAAGGCTCATCTGGGTGCGCAGCCGCCCAATGAATTCGTTGCGCTGGATCACTTGTTGCACGACATGCGCCTGTATAAATCAGCGGCAGAAGTGAAAGTGATGCGCGAAGCCGCGCAGATTTCCGCACGCGCGCACATTCGAGCCATGCAGGCTTGCCGTCCCGGTCTGCACGAGTTCAGCCTGGAAGCCGAGCTGGATTACGAGTTCCGCAAAGGCGGCGCGAAGATGCCGGCCTATGGCTCCATCGTCGCCTCGGGCCGCAATGCCTGCATCCTGCATTACCAGCAGAACGATGCGGTGCTCAAGGACGGCGACGTCGTCCTGATCGACGCCGGTTGCGAGATCGACTGTTACGCCAGCGATATCACCCGCACCTTTCCGGTCAGCGGCAAGTTCTCTCCCGAGCAGAAAGCCATTTACGAGTTGGTGCTCAAATCCCAGGAAGCGGCGTTCGAGGCCATCGGCCCGGACAAGCACTGGAATCAGGCCCACGAAGCAACCGTTCGGGTGATCACCACCGGCTTGGTGGAGTTGGGTTTGCTGCAAGGCAATGTTGACGAACTGATAGCCAACGAAACCTACAAGACGTTTTACATGCACCGCGCCGGGCATTGGCTGGGTATGGATGTGCATGATGTCGGCGACTACAAGGTCGGCGGCGAATGGCGCGTGCTGGAAGTCGGCATGGCGTTGACGGTAGAGCCGGGTATTTACATTTCACCGGACAACCAGCAGGTCGCGAAAAAATGGCGCGGGATTGGTGTGCGAATCGAGGACGACGTCGTGGTGACCAAACAAGGCTGTGAAATTCTGAGTCGCGACGTGCCCAAGTCCGTCGCTGAAATCGAGGCGCTGATGGCCGCAGCCCGCAAGCAACCGGAATATGCTGCATGAGCCGTTTCAATCTGGCGATTGTCGGCGGCGGTCTGGTCGGCGCGAGCCTGGCGCTGGCGTTACAGGCCGGGGCCAGGGAGCGCGGCTGGAAGATCGTGCTGATCGAACCGTTCGCGCCGGGCGATACCTATCAGCCGAGCTACGATGCCCGCTCTTCAGCGCTGTCATTCGGCGCCCGGCAAATCTACGAACGCCTTGGTCTGTGGCAAGCGATTGCCCGGCGCGCCGAGCCGATCCTGCAGATTCAGGTCTCTGATCGTGGTCGCTTTGGTGCCGCGCGCCTTTCAGCCCTGGAAGAAGGCGTGCCTGCGCTGGGTTATGTGGTGGAAAACGCCTGGCTGGGCCAATGCCTGTGGCAGGGCCTGGACAAAGAGGTGGTCACCTGGCGCGTCCCGGCCGAAGTCAAACAGATGAAAGCGTTGCCCGATGGCTACCGGTTGTTGCTGGACGATGAAACCGAGCTGGAATGCGAGCTGGCCGTACTCGCTGATGGCGGGCGATCAAGCCTGCGTGAGCAGTTGGGGATTGGCGTGCGCCAGCGCCCTTACAACCAGAGCGCGCTGATCGCCAACATCACCCCGAGCGAAGCCCATTGCGGGCAGGCGTTCGAGCGCTTCACCGACGAAGGCCCGATGGCCCTTCTGCCCCTGCCGGAAAACCGCTGTGCGCTGGTCTGGACCCGCACCGGCGCAGACACGCAGCGCCTGGCAGCCCTGGACGACCGCAGCTTCCTCAGTGAACTGCAGAGTGTATTTGGCTACCGTCTTGGCACTCTGCAGCAGGTCGGCGCGCGGCATGTGTACCCGCTGAACCTGATCGAGGCCGAAGAACAGGTCCGCTCGCATCTGGTCATATTGGGTAACGCGGCGCACAGCCTGCATCCGATTGCCGGTCAGGGTTTCAATCTGTCCTTGCGGGATGCCGATGCGTTGGCGCACACCCTATTGACCAGCGACACGCAGCCCGGCGACCTGCCGACCTTGCAGCGTTATCGCGAACAGCAGCGTCTGGATCAGCAACTGACGGTGGGCTTTTCCGATCAGGTCACGCGCCTGTTCGGTAGCAATCAGCCGCTGATCGCGGCAGGCCGTAACATCGGTCTGCTGGGTCTTGACCTGTTGCCACCGGCCAAACGCTGGTTTGCCCGGCAGGCGATGGGGCTGGGGACTCGGCCCAATGTTTGATGCAGCGCTCCTTACTCACTGGCTCACGCCCTTCGCGAGAATGATTTAAAGCATGGAAACCCGCGCAGATCTGCTGATTGTCGGAGCCGGAATGGTCGGCAGCGCCCTTGCGCTGGCGCTGCAAGGCAGTGGCCTGAATATCATCGTGGTCGATGGCGGCCCGCTGAGCGTCAAGCCGTTCGACACACAAGCGCCTTTCGAGCCACGGGTCAGCGCGTTGTCCGCCGCCAGCCAGCGCATTCTGCAACGCCTGGATGTGTGGGACGGCATCGCCACACGCCGCGTCAGCCCGTATGGCGAGATGCAGGTCTGGGACGGCAGCGGCACCGGGCAGATCCACTTTTCTGCCGCCAGCGTGCATGCTGATGTGCTGGGCCATATCGTCGAAAACCGCGTCGTCCAGGATGCCCTGCTTGATCGCTTGCATGATTGCGATATCGGCTTGCTGGCCAATGCGCGTCTTGAGCAGATGCGTCGCTCCGGCGATGACTGGCTGCTGACGCTGGCCGACGGCCGACAACTGCGCGCGCCGCTGGTGGTAGCGGCAGACGGCGCCAATTCCGCTGTGCGCAAGCTGACGGGCACGGCCACCCGCGAATGGGATTACCTGCATCACGCCATCGTCACCAGCGTACGCACCGAGCACTCACATCACAAAACCGCCTGGCAGCGCTTCACCGATAACGGCCCGCTGGCGTTCCTGCCTCTGGCTCGGCCTGGCGAGCATTGGTGCTCCATCGTCTGGTCGGTGACCCCACAGGAAGCCGAGCGCCTGACCGCGCTGGACGATGTAACCTTCTGTCGCGAGCTTGAGCGGGCTTTCGAGGGCCGTCTGGGCCCGGTCATCGCTGCCGACCCACGCTTATGCGTGCCGTTACGCCAGCGTCATGCCAAGCGTTATGTGGCCGAAGGCCTGGCCTTGATCGGCGACGCCGCGCACACCATCCATCCGCTGGCCGGGCAAGGGGTGAATCTGGGTTTCCTAGACGCGGCGGTGCTGGCTGAAGTGCTGCTGCACGCCGCCGAGCGTGGCGAACGGCTGGCGGACATCCGTGTGCTGAGCCGCTTCGAGCGGCGCCGCATGCCGCACAACCTGGCGCTGATGGCAGCGATGGAGGGCTTCGAGCGCCTGTTCCAGGCCGATCAATTGCCCTTGCGCTGGCTGCGCAACACCGGCTTGAAGCTGGTCAACCAGATACCGGAAGCCAAGGCGACGTTTGTGCGCCAGGCGCTGGGGTTGAGCGGGGATTTGCCGGAGTTGGCGCGGTTGTAGATGTAGGTACGGCCTTGTTGGAGCGAGGCTTGCCTGCGAAGAACGATCACGCGGTCTTACTGAAAAACCGAGGTGTCTGATTCGCGGGCAAGCCTCGCTCCAACAGGACCGGCGGCGCCTCGCAACATCCTGTTACTCGTCCAGCCAGACTTGGCAAATGGGATTCACTACCATTTCGCCTCATTTTGCGAAGCGAGACACTCCCATGCAGGCAAGCAAGCGTTTTCTGGCTGCTTTGACACTGACAGTGCTCGGCACCACCGCCCAGGCTGCCGACGAGGTCGTGGTTTATTCCTCCCGGATTGACGAACTGATCAAGCCCGTCTTTGACGCGTATACCGCCAAGACCGGCGTCAAGGTCAAGTTCATCACCGACAAGGAAGCACCGCTGATGCAGCGCATCAAGGCCGAGGGCGAGAACGCCACGGCTGATCTGCTGCTCACGGTAGATGCCGGTAATCTCTGGCAGGCAGAACAGATGGGCATTTTGCAGCCGTTTACCTCGCCGGTGATCGACGCCAATATCCCTGCGCAGTACCGCTCGTCTACCCACAGCTGGACAGGCCTGAGCCTGCGCGCACGGACCATCGCCTATTCCACTGACCGGGTAAAGCCAGCCGAACTGTCTACTTACGAAGCGCTGGCGGGCAAGGATTGGGAAGGTCGCCTGTGCCTGCGCACGGCCAAGAAGGTCTATAACCAGTCGCTGACCGCTACCCTGATCGAAACCCATGGCGCCGAGGCCTCCGAGAAGATTCTCAAAGGCTGGGTCAACAACCTGTCCACCGACGTGTTCTCCGATGACATCGCCGTGCTGGAAGCGATCAACGCCGGGCAATGCGACGTGGGCATCGTCAACAGTTACTACTACGGTCGCCTGCACAAAGAAAAACCTCAGCTGGCGGTGAAGTTGTTCTGGCCGAATCAGACTGATCGCGGTGTGCATGTGAACCTGTCCGGTATCGGCCTGACCAAACATGCCCCCCACCCGGAAGCCGCCAAGGCGATGGTCGAGTGGATGACCGGCCCGGAAGCTCAGGCCATATTCTCCGGCATCAATCAGGAGTTCCCGGCCAACCCGAAAGTCGCGCCTTCTGCGGAAGTGGCGAGCTGGGGTGCGTTCAAGGCTGATACCATCCCGGTCGAAGTCGCCGGGAAACGCCAGGCCGAAGCCATCCGCATGATGGATCGGGCGGGTTGGAATTGATTCTGTAGCCCAAGCGCACTAATTGAACTGAAATGAGGCTCCCACGGGGATCTCCGCAAGCCTGATCCTTTTGTCGAGACTCACCCTTGGCTCATCCCGCCCAACGCCGCTGGTATCCGCTTGTCTTCAGCATCGCTGCGCTGGTGCTGCTGCCGTTGAGCGTTTTGCTGTTGTCCTGGCAAACCATCGACGCGCAGATATGGGCGCATCTGTGGGAAACCCAGATGACCCGCCTGCTCGGCAATACGCTGACGTTGATCCTGGGCGTTGGGGTGGGTGTCACGCTGCTCGGCGTGAGTCTCGCCTGGCTGACCAGCCTGTGTGAATTCCCCGGCCGACGCTGGCTGGACTGGGCCTTGATGCTGCCCTTCGCGATTCCTGCTTATGTGCTGGCGTTTGTCTTCGTCGGGCTGCTGGATTTCGCAGGCCCCGTGCAGACGCTGTTGCGCGAATGGTTTGGCACCGGCTTTCGTCTGCCGCGCGTGCGTTCCACGGGTGGCGTGATCATCGTCCTGGTGCTGGTGTTCTATCCCTACGTCTATCTGCTGGCGCGCACGGCGTTTATCGCTCAAGGCAAAGGTTTGATGGAAGCGGCACGGATCCTCGGCCAAACGCCGCTGCAAGCCTTCTGGCGAGTCGCGCTGCCCATGGCTCGCCCGGCGATTGGTGCCGGTGTGGCGCTGGCATTGATGGAGACCCTGGCGGACTTCGGGGCCGTGTCGGTGTTCAACTTCGACACCTTCACCACCGCCATTTATAAAACCTGGTACGGCTTCTTCAGCCTCTCCAGCGCCGCGCAGCTGGCCAGCCTGTTGTTACTGGCGGTAATGGTGGTCTTGTATGGCGAACGTCGGGCCAGAGGCGCGAGCCGGGCGACCAACGAGCGGCCACGGGTCAAGGCGCTCTACCACCTGCGCGGCCTAAAGGCGCTGGCGGCCACTGTCTGGTGTGGACTGGTGTTCGTCTGCGCGTTTGCGGTGCCGATGCTGCAGCTGATTATCTGGGTCTGGCAGCGCGGGCGTTTTGATCTGGACGAGCGCTACACCGGGTTGATCCTGCACACGCTGTACCTGGGCGGTATGGCGGCGCTGATTACCGTGAGCGTGGCGCTGGTCCTGGCCTTCGCTCGCCGACTGGCACCCACGCCCGCCATCAACGCCGGTGTGGGCCTGGCCAATCTGGGTTACGCCCTGCCCGGCTCGGTGCTGGCAGTGTCGATCATGCTGGCGTTCAGTTATCTGGATCGCGAACTGGTGATCCCGCTGTCCGGCTGGCTGGGCGGTGCTGGCAAGCCGCTGTTGCTGGGCAGCCTGTCGGCGCTCTTGCTCGCCTACCTGGTACGTTTCATCGCGGTGGCTTACGGGCCGCTGGAAAACAGCCTGTCGCGCATTCGCCCGTCGCTGCCCGAAGCCGCACGAAGCCTGGGTATCAGCGGGCCGCGATTGTTTTTCAAAGTGTATCTCCCGTTGCTGGTGCCCGGCGCGCTGAGCGCAGCGTTGCTGGTATTTGTGGATGTGCTCAAGGAGATGCCCGCCACCCTGCTCATGCGCCCGTTTGGGTGGGACACGCTGGCAGTGCGCATCTTCGAAATGACCAGCGAAGGCGAGTGGGCCAGAGCTGCCCTGCCCGCTCTGACCCTGGTACTTGTGGGTTTGTTACCAGTCATCGGTCTCATCAGACGCTCAGCACGCCAAAACGGTTAGGTGCGGGTCTACAACCTTGCGGCTACAATGCGCCGCAATCGGTGTGGTCTGTCAGACCGTTCGACATGTATGAGCGGCTTCAAACTCCCAATTCACGGGGGCCTGCCAGCGTTCTGCCTGCCCGCACCTTCGCCACGCCCGGAAGGAGAAACCCATGGGACAGCGTACGCCGCTCTTTGACCTGCACCTCGCGCTGGGCGCGAAAATGGTCGATTTTGGTGGTTGGGATATGCCCCTGCATTACGGATCGCAAGTCGAGGAACACCATCAGGTGCGCCGCGATTGCGGCGTGTTCGATGTTTCCCACATGCATGTCATCGATGTGGCCGGAACACAGGCGAAGATCTGGCTCCAGCGTCTGCTGGCCAACGATGTCGAGCGGCTCAAGGAGGTGGGTGGCGCGCTGTACAGCGCGATGCTCGACTCCGACGGCGGGATCATCGACGACATGATCGTTTACCTCACCCACGACGGTTATCGGCTGGTGGTCAATGCGGCGACCGGCGACAAAGACCTGGCCTGGATGTTCGTGCACCTGAACGACTTTGACGTGAAGCTCACTCGCCGTACGGATTTGTCGATGCTGGCGATTCAAGGTCCCCACGCACGGGCCAGGATTGCCGAGTTGTTGAGTTCATCCCGCGCCGAGTTGATCCGCCAGCTCAAGCCGTTCGAAGGTCGCCAGGAAGGTGACTGGTTTATTGCCCGCACCGGGTATACGGGGGAAGACGGCCTGGAGATCATTCTCCCGTCGCAGCAAGCGCCCGGCTTTTTCAATGACCTGGTGGGTGCCGGCATTTCCCCTATCGGCCTCGGCGCACGGGATACCTTGCGCCTGGAGGCCGGCATGAACCTGTACGGCCAGGACATTGACGAGAGCGTTTCTCCGCTCGTCGCGAATATGGCGTGGAGCATCGCCTGGGAACCGGCAGACCGCCAATTCATCGGCCGAGCCGCTCTGGAAGCCGAACGCGCCAGGGGCGTGACCTCCAAACTGGTCGGCCTGGTGCTCGAAGAGCGCGGCGTTTTACGCGCCCATCAAGTGGTGCGTATCGCAGAAATTGGCGAAGGAGAGATCACCAGTGGTAGTTTCTCTCCTACGCTTAGCAAATCCATTGCCTTGGCACGCGTGCCCATCGCAACCGCTGACCGCGCCGAGGTGGAAATACGCGGTAAGTGGTATCCGGTACGCGTGGTACGACCCACGTTTGTGCGTCATGGCAGAGCGCTGATCTGAGTGACCCTGGACTGAATTTTTCTGGCGGGTTTAACCGCTGACCCGACTTTGAGGATGACTAAATGAGCAATATCCCCGCCGAACTGCGTTTCGCTGAAAGCCACGAATGGGCGAAAAAAGAAGGTGATCTGATCGTCGTCGGTATTTCCGATCACGCTCAGGAAGCGTTGGGTGATGTGGTTTTCGTCGAGCTGCCGGAAGTCGGCAAGGTGTTCGCGGCCGGTGACGCAGCGGGTGTGGTGGAGTCGGTCAAAGCCGCTTCGGATATCTACTCGCCAGTAGGTGGCGAAGTGGTTGAAGTCAACGAAGCACTGGCCGACGCACCAGAATCGCTGAACACCGACGCTTACAGCGCGTGGATCTTCAAGGTCAAGCCAAGCGCTGCCGATGCAGACCTGGCGAAACTGCTGGATGCTGCTGGCTACCAGAGCGCTATCGGCGAATAAACCGAAACGTCAGCCATAAAAAATGCCGCTCGATGGAGCGGCATTTTTTTGTGTGGCGCTTACTGGTTTTCAGCAACCAGATTCTTGGTCAGGATGGCGTTGGCCAGGTCCATGTCCGAAGCGTTCAAGCCTGGGTTCTCGCTGCGCACTTGCGCGATAGCGGCTTCCAGGAAAGGACCACGGATGCCGCCGTCGCTGGCAACGAAGCTACCTGCGTCGTCCTGAGCAGCAACGATCAGCTTGTGATCCTTGAAGGTCAGGTAAGTAGAACCGGTGGTGGCGCCGGATGAAATGACATCACGCCAGAACCCTGCGTCAGCCATTGCTGAACCGACCGGGAGAGAAAGCAGAGCAAACGTGGCGACAGCGAGCTTGAGACGCATGGTGGGGATACTCCAACTATGGTTGTTCTGAAACCGTTGGATGCTGGGAGGGAGGTGGTAGTTCCGTGTGCGGCCCCAACATGTGGGAGCGGTGCTTACCCGCGATAAGGTCGACTCAGATATCAGGCCAATCGAGTCCAGCCTTATCGCGGGCAAGCCACGCTCCCACAGAATCACTCCTACGCCTACAACGCCTCTACTCGCAAGATCGCCCCGTCCTGCCCGATCACCCGCACCTGGCTGCCAACGCCCGCATCCGGGCCGGTAACGATCCACACCCCATCGCCGACCTTGATCTTGCCGCGGCCTTCGACAATCGCGTCGTGAACGACGAAGGTGCGGCCGATCAGCTCCTGGCCGCGCATGTTGAGACCGGGCTGGTCCGACGGCCGATTGACCGTGCGCTGCCGACGCCACCAGTACACAGCCGTCAGCACGGACATCACCGCAAACAGCAGAAACTGCACGGTCCAGGCCATGGCGGGGAGCACGAAGGTCAGAATCCCCACTGCCGCCGCTGCCACGCCCATCCACAACAGATAGCCGCCCGCGCCGAACACCTCAAGAATCAACAACACGGTGCCCAGCCCGAGCCAATCCCAGAACGACAGGTTTTGCAGGAATTCCATCGGTGCGCCTCAGGTTTTCTTGGAGTCGAAGGTGGCTTTGACGATTTCGCCGATCCCGCCCACCGCGCCGATCACCTGGCTGGCTTCGAGCGGCATGAGGATCACTTTGCTGTTGTTGGCGGATGCCAGCTTGCCCAGCGCATCAATGTACTTTTGCGCGACGAAATAGTTGACCGCCTGGACGTTGCCGCTGGCAATCGCTTCAGACACCACTTGCGTAGCACGGGCTTCTGCTTCGGCCTGACGCTCACGCGCTTCGGACTCCAGAAACGCGGCTTGCCGCCCGCCTTCGGCTTCCAGAATCTGCGCCTGCTTCTTGCCTTCGGCGGTCAGGATCGCCGCAGCCCGCAGGCCCTCTGCTTCGAGGATTTGCGCACGTTTGATCCGCTCGGCTTTCATCTGGCCAGACATGGCCGCCATCAAATCCTCGGGCGGGCTGATGTCCTTGATTTCGATCCGGGTGATCTTGATGCCCCAGGGCGCGGTAGCTTCATCCACGGTACGCAGCAGCTTTTCGTTGATGTTGTCGCGCTGGCTGAGCATGGCGTCCAGCTCCATGGAGCCGAGCACGGTGCGGATGTTGGTTTGCAGCAGGTTGCGGATGGCGTGCTCAAGGTTGTTCACCTCGTAAGCCGCCTGCGCGGTGTTGACCACCTGGAAGAAACACACGGCGTCTATCTGCACCGTGGCGTTGTCAGCGGTGATGACTTCCTGAGGCGGGATGTCCAGCACACTTTCCATGACGTTGATCTTGCGCCCGATACGGTCCATCACCGGCACGATGATGTTCAGGCCCGGCTTGAGCGTATTGGTGTAGCGGCCGAATCGCTCGACCGTCCATTGATAGCCCTGCGGCACGACCTTGAAGCCCATGAACACGATGGCAACAGCCAGCGCGACGAACAATAAAACCACACTACCGATTTGCATAACGGATCCCTGTTGGTTGCGAACGTTTATCAGCGGCTATTAAGTCAGAGTTCGGCCAGCAGTGGCGGGGAAATTTGTTCTGGATGTGAGTGATTTCCGTTGGAGCGAGGCTTGCCCGTGAAGAACGATGACGCGGTAGACCTGACACACCGCAGTGACTGGTTCGCGGGCAAGCCTCGCTCCAACAGGCTTCATATGTTTCTACCGCTGCTCACTCTGCGGCGTAACCCGCAACACTTCTTCAAGGGTCGTCAGCCCGGCGGCGACTTTCTGGGCGCCGGATAAACGCAGGCTGCGCATGCCTTCCTTGAACGCCTGGCGGCGCATGGCAGTGAGGTCCATGTCGGCGCTGATCAGCGCTCGCACGCCATCGGACATCAACATGATTTCGTACACCCCGGCGCGGCCGCGATAACCGGTGTCGCGACATTCGACGCAGCCCACCGCCTGCTGCGCGCCGACAGGCACCGGGGCTTGCCAGGGGCGCGTCAGGCTCTGCCAGTCGGTTTCGTCCAGAGCAACCGGTGCCTTGCAGTGCGGGCAGAGGGTTCTGACCAGCCGTTGCGCCATGACCCCGAGAATCGTGGCCTTTAGCAAATAATGTGGCACACCCAGTTCGAGCATCCGGCTGATGGCGCTCGGTGCGTCGTTGGTGTGCAGCGTGGAAAGCACGAGGTGACCGGTCAGCGCCGCCTGAATCGCCATTTCAGCGGTTTCCAGATCACGGATCTCGCCAATCATGATGATGTCCGGATCCTGCCGCATTAGCGCCCGCACGCCGCTGGCAAAGGTCAGGTCGATGTTGTGCTGAACCTGCATCTGGTTGAAGGCCGGCTCGACCATCTCGATGGGATCTTCAATGGTGCACAGGTTGACCTCCGACGTCGCCAGGGTCTTAAGCGTGGTGTACAGCGTGGTGGTCTTGCCCGAACCGGTGGGCCCGGTGACGAGGATGATGCCGTTGGGCTGGCGGGTCATGCCCTCCCAGCGGCGCAGGTCGTCGTTGGAAAAGCCCAGTTGGTCGAAGTTTTTCAGCAGCACTTCCGGGTCGAAGATTCGCATGACCATTTTTTCGCCAAACGCCGTCGGCAGCGTCGACAGGCGTAGCTCGACCTCTCCGCCCTCGGGCGTGGTGGTCTTGACCCTGCCATCCTGGGGTTTGCGTTTTTCCGCAACGTTCATTCGGCCCAGGCTTTTCAGGCGACTGACGATAGCCATGGTGACCTGTGCGGGGAATTGATAAACGTTGTGCAACACGCCGTCGATGCGAAAGCGCACCGTGCCCTGCTCCCGGCGCGGTTCGATGTGGATATCACTGGCCCGCTGTTGAAACGCGTACTGGAATAGCCAGTCGACGATGTTGACGATGTGCGCGTCGTTGGCGTCGGGCTCCTGATCGCTGGCGCCTAGTTTGAGCAACTGTTCGAAGTTGCCCATGCTGCTCATTTTCTGATCAGTCGAAGAGGCCCCGCTGACCGACTTGGCCAGCCGATAAAACTCCACCGCCAGGCGCTGAATATCAATGGGGTTGGCGACCACGCGCTTGATTGGCAGCTTGAGCACGTGGGTCAGATCAGCTTCCCAGGCGCAGACATACGGCTGGGCGCTGGCGATGGTCACCGATTCGCGGTCCACCGCTACGGCAAGAATCTTGTGCCGCTGGGCAAAGGCGTAAGACATCAACGGCGTCACCGAGGCGACTTTGATCTTCAGCGGGTCGATGCGCATGTAGGGCTGGCCGCTTTGTCTGGCGAGCCACGCTGTCAGGGTTTCCAGATCCAGCTTGCGCCCTGGGCGCGTGAAGTCGTCGAGCTGCAGCGCAGCGATGAACTCCAGCGGGTGCAGCTGGCTGTTGGCCGAACTGCGCCGCATGGTCAGGGCCTGTTCGGCGGCGTTCTGGTCGAGGATGCCCTGGGCAACCAGATCTCTCAGCAGATCATTCAGATCCAGCCAACGGTCCTGGGATGATGAGGCAAGGACTGACATGCGTATTCCTTTGGACAGTTTGGTTCAGACGAACCAAGAGTAGTCACCAGCATGTCAGTTGTTGCCAAGTCTGCGAACCCAACATTTGCGAATTTTTTCCGCCGGGGTGTCTTGCAGCCTCAACCAGCCGCAAGAGAGACCGCTGGATGTGCACTGTGCGCAGCAGGGAGTTGCTCCAGATCCACCGAGTGGACGTTGATCAAACTGCGCATTTTTTGACCAATGACTTGCGCACGATGCCAAGTCAGGCCGCTCAGTTGCACGACGATGCCGAGCATTTCGTCCTGCTGCAGCACATTGATCTGCTGCGGGATCAGGTACTGCATGGCAAACAGATTGAGCACCCGGCACAGCGAATCGGCTTCGGCCTCGATCTCCACCTGATAGCGCACTGAACAATGCACATTGCTGGCCGACCAGGCATCCGGGCGATGTGGCAGAGCGGGAACGGCTTCGAGATTGGGCATGCTGGCCTCTCCGAGGTAGGTACAGTGCAAGTGAAGAAAATTCTTACATGCACCAGCGGAAATATCTGGTCTAAGATTGGCCTTATCGGCCCCCTCCAGACTTGTTAATGCGCTTTCTACCACCCACGAGAATTGTTTATGCAAACCGAGCTGGACGCCTACGACCGCAAGATTCTGGCCCTGCTGCAGGAAGACACGTCGCTGTCCAGCGCCCAGATTGCCGAGCTCGTGGGGCTGTCACAATCCCCGTGCTGGCGGCGCATACAGCGCTTGAAGGACGAAGGCGTGATTCGTCGCCAGGTGGCCCTGCTGGACCGCAAGAAAATCGGCCTCAATACGCAGATCTTCGCCGAGGTCAAACTCAACGCCCACGGGCGCTCGAACTTCACCGAATTCACTGAAGCGATTCGCGGCTTCCCGGAAGTGCTCGAATGCTACGTGCTGATGGGCTCGGTGGATTTTCTGCTGCGCATCGTGACGCCGGATATCGAGGCATATGAGCGCTTCTTTTTCGAGAAGCTGTCGCTGGTGCCGGGCATTCAGGAAGTGAATTCGACGGTGGCGCTGTCGGAAATCAAATCCACCACGAGTTTGCCGGTTTGACATTCAAATCCTTTGGGAAACTCCATGCTGGCCTAACCTGTGGGAGCGAGCTTGCTCGCGAAGACAATGTTGCGGCCGCCAGAAATATATAAGGATGTTCGGGCCTCTTCGCGAGCAAGCTCGCTCCCACCAGGTGCCACACCGCCTCCCTTGAAAAAGGTGATCAGGGTTATTGAGTTTGCAGGCTAAACGCCAGCTTCAAAGCTTCGCGTTGGCGTCAGGCAAGGTTCGTGGCACGATAGCGCGGTTATCGACCGAGATTTTCTGATCATGCCGCAATCCAAAGCCAAGAATCTTTCCCTGATCGCCGCCATCGACCTGGGCTCGAACAGCTTCCACATGGTGGTTGCCAAAGCCAATATGGGCGATATCCGCATCCTGGAGCGCCTTGGCGAGAAGGTACAGCTGGCAGCCGGGATCACCGAAGAGCGCACGCTCAACGAAGAATCCATGCAGCGTGGGCTGGACTGTCTGAAACGATTCGCACAGCTGATCAACGGTCTGCCGCTGGGCGCCGTGCGCATCGTCGGCACCAATGCCCTGCGTGAAGCGCGCAACCGTGGCGAATTCATCCGCCGCGCCGAAGAAATCCTCGGCCACCCGGTAGAAGTCATCTCCGGCCGTGAAGAAGCGCGTCTGATCTACCTCGGCGTCTCCCACACCTTGGCCGATACCCCCGGCAAACGCTTGGTAGCCGATATCGGCGGCGGCAGTACCGAATTCATCATCGGGCAGCGCTTCGAACCGCTGCTGCGCGAAAGCCTGCAAATGGGTTGCGTGAGTTTCACCCAGCGTTATTTCAAGGACGGCAAGATTACCCCGGCACGCTATGCCCAGGCCTACACCGCGGCGCGCCTGGAAATCATGAGCATCGAGCATGCCCTGCACCGCTTGAAGTGGGATGAAGCCATTGGCTCGTCGGGCACCATTCGTGCCATCGGCCTGGCTTTGAAGGCCAACGGTCAGGGCTCGGGCGAGGTCAATGCCGAAGGGCTGGCCTGGCTCAAGCGCAAGCTGTTCAAGCTGGGCGATGTGGAAAAAATCGACTTCGACGGCATCAAGCCGGATCGGCGCTCGATCTTCCCGGCGGGGCTGGCGATTCTCGAAGCGATCTTCGATGCGCTGGAACTCAAGCGCATGGACCACTGCGAAGGCGCCCTGCGTGAAGGCGTGCTCTATGACCTTATGGGCCGCCATCAACACGAAGACGTCCGTGAGCGCACCCTGAGCTCGCTGATGGAGCGTTACCATGCCGACCTGGAACAGGCCGACCGTGTGGAGCGCAAAGCCCTGCTCGCGCTTGAGCAGGTCGCTCAGGCGTGGGACCTGGAAGACGAGAGTTATCGTGAACTGTTGAGCTGGGCCGCCAAGGTGCATGAAATCGGCCTGGACATCGCTCACTACCACTACCACAAGCACGGCGCCTACTTGATCGAGCATTCAGACCTGGCGGGCTTCTCGCGCGAAGACCAGCAAATGCTCGCGCTGTTGGTGCGCGGTCATCGCCGTAACATCCCCAAGGATAAGTTCGCCGAGTTCGGCGCAGAGGGCGACAAGCTGATCCGCCTGTGCGTGCTGCTGCGTTTCGCGATCCTGTTCCACCACATTCGGGGCACGCAGGAAATGCCGCAGCCGGTGCTCACCGCCAGCGGCAACAATCTTGATGTGGTATTCCCGGATGGCTGGCTGGAAAACAACCAACTGACCCAGGCCGACTTCGAGCAGGAAGCGGCCTGGTTGACCCGAGTCGGGATCGTCCTCAGCGTACGCTGAGGACCGGGTTGCTCAAACGCTCCAACAGCGTCGCCTGCACATTGCGGGCGTTCTGGTTGCCAGTCGGCGAACTGCGCACGTAAGTGCCGTCCGACTGCAGCAGCCAGCTGTGGGTGTTGTCGGTCAGATACAACTCCAGCTCGCGCTTGACCCGCAGGATCAACTTCTTGCCTTCCACCGGGAAGCAAGTCTCGACGCGCTTGTCGAGGTTGCGTTCCATCCAGTCGGCGCTGGACAGGAACATCTGCTCGTCGCCGCCATTCAAGAAATAGAACACACGGGTGTGCTCCAGGAAGCGGCCGATGATCGAGCGCACGTGAATGTTGTGCGAGACCCCGGCAATGCCCGGACGCAGGCAGCACATGCCGCGCACCACCAGATCGATGCGCACGCCCGACTGGCTGGCCTTGTACAACGCACGGATGATCTTCGGATCGGTCAGTGAATTGAACTTGGCGATGATGTGCGCCGGTTTGCCGTCGGCCGCGAACTGGGTTTCGCGGGCAATCATGTCGAGCATGCCCTTCTTCAGGGTGAACGGCGCGTGCAGCAGCTTCTTCATGCGCAGGGTTTTGCCCATGCCGATCAACTGGCTGAACATTTTGCCGACGTCTTCGCACAAGGCATCGTCGGAAGTCAGCAGGCTGTAATCGGTGTACAGACGCGCGTTACCCGCGTGGTAGTTGCCGGTACCCAAGTGCGCGTAACGGACGATCTCGCCCGCTTCACGGCGCAGGATCAGCATCATCTTGGCGTGGGTCTTGAAACCCACCACGCCATAGATCACCACCGCACCGGCGGCCTGCAAACGGCTGGCCAGTTGCAGGTTGGACTCTTCGTCGAAGCGCGCACGCAGCTCGATCACCGCAGTGACCTCCTTGCCGTTACGTGCAGCGTCCACCAGGGCGTCGACGATTTCCGAATTCGCGCCGCTGCGATACAGCGTCTGGCGGACCGCCAGCACGTTTGGATCTTTGGCGGCCTGACGCAGCAGATCGACCACGGGCGTGAAGGATTCGTAAGGATGCAGCAGCAGAATGTCCTGCTTGCCGATCACGCTGAAAATGTTCTCGCTGTTCTGCAACAGCTTGGGGATCGCCGGGGTGAACGGCTGGTATTGCAGCTCCGGATGGCTATCCAGACCAGTGATGCTGAACAGACGCGTCAGGTTGACCGGGCCATTGACCTGGTACAACTCGGACTCGGCCAGGTTGAATTGCTTGAGCAGATAATCCGACAGGTGTTTAGGGCAGGTGTCGGCCACCTCCAGACGCACCGCATCGCCATAACGACGGGAGAACAACTCGCCACGCAGCGCGCGCGCCAGGTCTTCCACGTCCTCTGAATCCAGCGCCAGGTCGGCGTTACGGGTCAGGCGGAACTGGTAGCAACCCTTGACCTTCATGCCCTGGAACAGGTCATCGGCGTGGGCGTGAATCATCGACGACAGGAACACGAAGTTGTCCCCGGTGCCGCCGACATCCTCGGGAACCTTGATCACCCGAGGCAACAGACGCGGCGCCGGAATGATCGCCAGGCCAGAGTCGCGGCCAAAGGCATCGACGCCTTCGAGCTCCACGATGAAGTTAAGGCTCTTGTTCACCAGCAACGGGAACGGGTGCGTCGGATCAAGCCCGATCGGGGTAATGATCGGCGCGATCTCGTCACGGAAATAGCGACGCACCCAGGCTTTGATCTTGGCGTTCCAGTGGCGACGACGGATAAAGCGCACCTGATGCTTTTCCAGCTCAGGCAGCAGAATGTCATTGAGGATCGCGTATTGGCGATCAACGTGGCCATGCACCAGTTCACTGATGCGGGCCAGGGCCTGATGCGGCTGCAGGCCGTCAGCACCAGCCTGCTCGCGAGCAAAGGTGATTTGCTTCTTGAGGCCGGCGACACGAATTTCGAAGAACTCATCGAGGTTGCTGGAAAAGATCAGCAGGAACTTGAGCCGCTCCAGCAACGGATAGGACTCATCCAGTGCCTGTTCCAACACGCGAATGTTGAACTTGAGCTGCGACAGTTCACGATGGATATACAGGCTGCTGTCGTCCAGGTTAGGCACGACAATCGCCGGCACCGGGTGCGCGGCTTCCACAACAGCAGGTATGACCTCGACGCTGGGTTCGACGACCGGCAGGGTCTGCTCGATCTCGACTTCAACAGTAGCTTCGGTGAGTCCTTCGGTATTCATGAATGTTCCTGTACGGGCTATTGCCCTTTCAACAGTTCTGCAGCTCGGACGGCGAAATAAGTAAGGATGCCGTCAGCACCTGCGCGTTTGAAAGCCGTGAGCGATTCAAGAATGACGCCTTCATTGAGCCAGCCATTCTGGATGGCCGCCATGTGCATCGCGTACTCGCCGCTGACCTGATAAACAAAGGTCGGCACTTTGAACTCATCCTTGACCCGATAAAGGATGTCCAGATAAGGCATGCCAGGCTTGACCATGACCATGTCAGCGCCTTCAGCCAGGTCGGCAGCCACTTCATGCAATGCTTCGTTGCTGTTGGCCGGGTCCATTTGATAGGACGCCTTGTTCGCCTTGCCCAGGTTCAGTGCCGAACCGACTGCATCGCGGAACGGCCCATAGTAGGCACTGGCGTATTTGGCCGAGTAAGCCATGATCCGCACGTTGACGTGATCGGCCAGCTCCAAGGCTTCGCGGATGGCCTGAATCCGACCGTCCATCATGTCCGAAGGTGCCACAACCTGTGCACCGGCGTCAGCATGGGACAGCGCTTGCCTGACCAGCGCGTCGACCGTGATGTCGTTCTGCACGTAGCCGTTTTCGTCGAGGATGCCGTCCTGACCGTGGGTCGTGAACGGGTCCAGTGCCACGTCTGTGATGACGCCCAACTCCGGGAAGCGGTCACGCAGAGCGCGAGTGGCACGCTGGGCAATACCGTCCGGGTTCCAGGCTTCAGCACCATCCAGCGTCTTCTTCTCGACCGGTGTCACCGGGAACAGCGCCAGGGCTGGAATGCCCAATGCGACCCACTTCTGCGCTTCTTCAAGCAGCAGATCGATACTCAGACGCTCAACGCCGGGCATGGACGCGATGGTTTCGCGACGGTTTTCACCATCGAGGACAAAAACAGGCAGGATCAGATCATCGACGGTCAAAACATTTTCACGGACCAGACGACGAGAAAACTCGTCGCGACGATTGCGACGCAGGCGGGTGAGAGGAAACAGGCGATTAGCGGGGGTAAAGCTCACGGCGAGACTCCTGGGCCCGCATACGCGGGCAAGCGCGACAGTTATAAGCCGCCATTATGACCAATGTGTGACAGTCGTGGGGCAACGTGCGACTCAGGGCCGCAGCTGGGCATTTGCCATTGTCCTTGTAGGAAAGTTTAACGTCGAGACACATTTGCACACTTTCCTGAATGGCTTGGCCGAGTTAGGCTGCGCGTTCATTTCGCCAGCATCCAGACAATGCTCCAGAATTTCTTGCACGAATTTGGCTACTTTGCCCTCTTCATCGGCACCTTCTTTGAAGGCGAGACCATTCTGGTTCTTGCCGGATTCCTGGCGTTCCGCGAATACATGGACATCAAGCTGGTCGTGGTCGTGGCCTTCTTCGGAAGCTACGCCGGGGATCAACTCTGGTACTACATGGGGCGCAGGCACGGCCGTAAAATCCTGGCGCGCAAACCGCGCTGGCAACTCATGGGCGACAAGGCTCTGGCACACATTCGCAAGCATCCGGACCTCTGGGTTCTGAGCTTCCGCTTCGTGTATGGCCTGCGAACCGTCATGCCTGTGGCCATTGGCCTGTCGGGCTATCCGCCACTGCGTTACCTGATCCTCAATGGCATCGGCGCTGCGGTCTGGGCCGCCGCGCTGGGCTCTGCCGCGTATCACTTCGGCGCAGTGCTCGAAGGCATGCTGGGCAATATCAAGAAGTACGAGCTGTGGGTGCTCGGTGCGTTGCTGGTGCTGGGTTTCGCACTCTGGATGCGTCGCCGTTTCAAGAACGCGCGCATCGCCCGCGAAGAAGCTCTCGCGGCTTCGGCGGCCGCTGCCGAAGCCAGCGCGATGGCGCATATCCCGGCGGAAATCCCTGCTGACGTTAAAACCGACAGTCAAAAGACCAACCATCAATAAACCCTGACGAGCGCAATAATCGCGTATTGCGCTCGTCAGTGACCGCCCCCTCCCGCCTCACTCCTTCGATAATTGAATCCCCATCGCTGCCTCTTGTCCGAACACTGAACAGATCGACAAACTGCCCAACCTGTACAAGGCTTTGGCAGACCGCTGCGTTTGAAGGGAGTATGACCATGCAAAAGAAAGTTGCCGTGATCCTGTCCGGCTGCGGCGTCTATGACGGCGCGGAAATTCACGAAAGCGTACTGACGCTGCTGCGCCTGGATCAACGGGGCGCACAGGTGCAGTGCTTTGCGCCGAATATCGCCCAGCATCATGTGGTCAACCACCTGACCGGTGAAGAAATGCCCGAGACCCGCAATGTGCTGGTCGAGTCGGCACGCATCGCCCGTGGCGCCATCGAGGACATCCGCGAGGCTGACGTCACGCAGTTCGATGCGCTGATCATCCCGGGTGGATTTGGCGCGGCCAAAAACCTCTCCAACTTCGCGACAGCGGGCTCTGACTGCAAGGTGCAGGCTGAAGTCCTGGCCCTGGCTGAAGCCTTTGCGACAGCAGGCAAGCCCGTTGGGCTGATCTGCATCTCTCCGGCACTGGCCGCCAAGATTTATGGCCCCGGCGTGACGTGCACCATCGGCAACGACGCCGAAACCGCTGCCGCCATCACCCGCATGAAAGGTGAACATCAGGAGTGCGAGGTCACCGAGATCGTCGAAGACAAAGCCCGCAAACTGGTGAGCACCCCGGCGTACATGGTTGCGCAGACCATCGGTGAAGCTGCCAGTGGGATCAATAAACTAGTGGACCGGGTGCTGGAGTTGACGCACGAGGAGTAGCTCGCCCATCGCTCCAACAGCCATTTATTTACCCTGTTGGAGCGTGTGGGCGGCATTCCGACTTGCCCGCGAACCAGTCGACCCGTTTTGGCAGGCACACCGCGTTAGCGTTCTTCGCGGGCAAGCCTCGCTCCAACGGAACGTCTGGGGGCTCACAGATCCGTAGTCCGACCAAGAAGCACTCCGCCACGGCGGCTTTAACTGAACTCCACCCGCTCCGGCACCCTCGTCATCAACACCTTCCCCGCGCGTATCGACACCCTTGCCTTGGCCTGACGGCGCACCGCTTCGTAATCGCTCTCGGCATCCAGAATCAGCAGGTTGGCCGGTCGGCCCACGGCAATGCCGTAACCCTCGCCCAGGTTGAGGGTGCGGGCGCTGTTGTCGGTGACCAGATCCAGACTGCGCGCCAGATCCTCGAAGCCCATCATGTGGCAGATGTGCAAGCCGGCATCGAGGATGCGCAGAATGTTGCCATTGCCCAGCGGATACCAGGGATCCTTGATCGAATCCTGACCAAAACAGACGTTCATCCCGGCGCGATCCAGCTCCGCAACCCGGGTCAGGCCTCGACGTTTGGGATAGCTGTCGAAACGACCCTGTAGGTGGATGCTCTCGGTGGGGCAAGACACGAAGTTGATGCCAGAGCGCTTCAGCAAGCGAAACAGCTTCGAACAGTAGGCATTGTCGTACGAGCCCATCGCCGTGGTGTGGCTGGCCGTGACCCGGCTGCCCATGCCGCGCACCCGCGCCTCTTCGGCCAGCACTTCGAGGAAGCGCGAATTCGGGTCGTCGGTTTCGTCGCAATGCACATCCACCAGACAGCCGGTGCGTTGCGCCAGATCCATGAGGAACTTGATCGAACTGACGCCCTGCTCCCGGGTGTTCTCAAAGTGCGGAATACCGCCCACCACATCCGCACCCATTGCCACGGCACGCTCCATCAGCTCGCGGCCGCCCTCATAGGATTCGATCCCCTCTTGAGGAAAGGCAACAATTTGCAGGTCGATCAGGTGGCGCGCTTCTTCGCGCACTTCGAGCATTGCCTTGAGCGCGCCCAACGTCGGGTCGGTGATGTCGATGTGTGTGCGAACATGCTGGATACCGTGCTCGGCAAGCATCCGAATGGTGGTATGAGCCCGCTGCTTGGTGTCTTCATGGGTGATGGTTTCCTTGCGCTGCGCCCATCGCTCGATGCCTTCAAACAGCGTGCCGCTCATGTTCCATTCAGGCTCGCCTGCGGTCAGGGTCGCATCCAGATGAATGTGCGGCTCGACCAGCGGCGCGATGACCAGTTGCCCGTTCGCATCCAGGTCTTGTGTTGCCGGATGCAGGTTTCCGGCCTGTGGAGTGACCGCCGTGATCACCCCGTTCTCCCAACTGACTGTGTGCAGGCCGGGAGTTTTACGCAGCGTGGCATTGATGATGTGCATGATTATTCCTGTCGCTGGGCTTCGGACATGCGCCACACCAGCAGCGCGACCGAAGCGTTCATTCGAAAATTTGCGTCGTCGAGGGATTGCCCGCTGAGCTGCTCGATACGCGAAATACGTTGGTTGATGGTGTTGCGATGGATGCCCAGGCGCTGGGCGGCCTTGAGTGCGTTGCCGTTCTCCTGCAGCACGGCATCCAGTGTTTCGATCAGGCTGTGGGGCTGCTTGCGGTTGGTCTCGATCAGCGGCCCGAGGATCTGTTTGACGAAGCTGTCGATCACCGACCGATCCGTCACGGCCTGCAGCAGGCGCAACACGCCCAGTTCGCTGAAATCGCACAGGCCACTGGCCGGACGCAGGTGTTCCGCTACATCCAGCGCCTGACGCGCTTCATTGAGGGCTTGCCGATACTGCCCGCAGTCTTGCACCGGATTGGCCAGCCCCATGAACAGCGCCATGTCGCCAAGCACCGGCACCAGCTCGCAATGAATTCGCGCCAGCTCGCTGCGTACCGCGTCGAGTTCCGGCAATAGCAGAATAAACAGATCACCCTGAACGATGACCGGCAAGGCTAGCGGCAACGAGCGGTTCCAGGCCTCAAGGTGGTCCAGGACCGCTTGCCGGGTGTGTTGCAGCAAGCGCTCCGCTGCCTCCGGAGCGTGGCTGTCGAACAACACGCTGACGGCCGACAAACGTAACGCTGCCAGACGTCGGGGCACGTGCAGCGGCAACCGCAGATGCGCCGCGCGCTGCCGGGCGATGCTCAGGCTGGGGTAATCACCGCTGAGCAACTGGCCGAGAATGTCGTGGCGCGAGCGTTTGGTCTGCGCCATCTGTACCAGCGCCGTGCCGATCAGGTGCGTGACGATCACCATCTTCAACAGATAGGGTTGCTCGATCAGCGGCACGCCGCACTGCTCTGCCAGT
This sequence comes from Pseudomonas viridiflava, assembly GCF_900601905.1. Lineage (GTDB taxonomy): Bacteria > Pseudomonadota > Gammaproteobacteria > Pseudomonadales > Pseudomonadaceae > Aquipseudomonas. Next base: position 19,542 of record NZ_UWFA01000500.1, on the reverse strand, counting down.
TCGATCACCGAATCAGGGATCTGCTGGATGTAGGCATCCCCGGTCAGGATCACCAGCCCGGCAATCGCGCTGGCATCGCCCTCGCGCACCATTCGCAGCAGATTGGCTTCATCGCGCAGGTAGTTGATGCCCGTGACGAACACCAGCTCGCCCCCCATGATCCAGTCGGCAATGCCCTCGTTCTCTGCCACGTAGGACCAGCGCACGCTGCGATGCAGATTGGCGGATCCGGCACGCACGGACATTTCCTCCAGCCCCGGGAGGTTGAGGATTTCGGCAACGGTGAGGCTCAAATTTCCTCCTGCACGCCAGCGGCAACCAGGCTGCGCTTGCCGGTCACTTCCAACAGCACGATGTAGCAGACGGCCGAAGCGGCGATGCCCACCAGCGGCGCAATCCACGGCGAAAAGTACGCCAGCGCGGCGCCGATGGCATAAGCCGACAGCCCCAACAAGTTGTAACGCGGCAGCGTAACGCTGGACAACGCCGGGTATTTACCGTGATGGCGGTACCAGAAGTCAGCCATGATCACGCCACCAATGGGCGGGATGATCGAGCCCAGCAACACCAGAAACGGAATCAGCATTTCGTACATGCCGCCGATGGCGAGCACGATACCCAGCGCTGCGGCGATCAAGGTCATGGTCCGGCGACGTTCGCTGCGCATCAGGTGGCAGGCGGCCGCCGACACGTTGTAGATGGTTGGGCCCTGAATCGTCCACAGGTTCAGGCAGAGCATGATCACGGCGGCAAACGACAGGCCCTGGAGCATCATCACTTCGACGATGTCGGCTTGTTGGTAGACCATCGCACACCACGCGCCCGCCACCACCATCAGGCCATTGCCCAACAGAAACGCGACCACACTAGCCGTCACCGCCACCCGCCCGCTACGGGACAATCGCGTCCAGTTGGTGGCCTGGGTCGCGCCACTGGCGAAAGTGCCGAAGACCATGGTGATGGCCGCTGAAAGGGTCATGGTTTCATGCGGGATCAGCGCCGCAAGCCCTTGAAAACCGCCGATGTCGCGAGTGGCGATGTACATGGAAATGATCAGCAGGACAAACATCAGCGGCACCGAAATCCGCGACAGCACGTCCAGGCCTTTGTAGCCAATGATTGCCGTGATGCTGAAACCCAGCCCGAACAAAACCATCAGCGGCGTGGTGAAGCCTTCGGCCAGGCCGAGCATTTTCACCAGCACAATCGCCACGGTCGCGGTGCCCCAGGCGTACCAGCCCAGTTCAGCGAAACCGAGCAAGACATCCGACAGCCGACTGCCGGCCTCGCCAAAGCAGAAGCGGCCCATCAGAACCGTATTCAGACCACTGCGCGAGGCGATAAACGCCAGGGCCGCCGCGTAGATCGCCAGCAGGCTGTTACCGATCGCCGCGATCCACAGCATGTCGACGAAGTTGAACGCCATGCCCAGCTTGCCGCCTGCGAACATGGTCCCGGTGAAGAACGTGAAACTGAATAACACCATGGAAATCGACAGCAGCCCTTTGCGTCCTTCACGCGGGGCTTCGCTCAGGGGAAACTCGCTGGGTGCACTCATCTGGTTTTCTCCACATCAACAGGTTGGGATTCGGACTCAATGGCAGGCTGGTGCAAGAGCAATAACCAGGCCGTTTCCGGGCAGCGCTGTGAAGCAGAAAAAAGCGGGCAGAGGTGATATTCAGCGACGTGCACTCTGCACACTGGCAGCCGATATTTTCCGGGCAGACTGTGCAGAGTGATTCATTTTGAGGCGGGCATGCACTGTTTCGGGGTGGCCGTTCAGCGCGAGAGGCGGGTCAGAATCCGGTCCAGTGAGTTGACGAAGGCCTGCTTTTCCCGGTCGCCATAAGGAGGCGGACCACCACCCATCTGGCCCTGGTCACGCAAGTCGGTGAACAGGTTGCGCACCGCCAGGCGGTCACCCATGTTCTGGGCGTCGAATTCTTTGCCACGTGGATCCAGCGCAGCGACGCCCTTTTTCACCAGCCGGTCGGCCAGCGGCACATCGCTGCACACCACCAGCTCACCGGGTACGGCGTGCTCGACCAAGTAATCATCCGCGGCATCCGGGCCGCTGGGCACCACGATCAGCTTGACCAGGCTGTAAGTGGGCTTGATCTGACTCTGCCCGGCCACCAGCACCACCTCGAACTGGCGCTTGAGGGCGAACTTGATGATTTGATCCTTGGCTGCCTTGGGGCAAGCGTCGGCATCGATCCAGACGCGCATGGAGGTACCTCGTTGTAAAAATTGAGCAGATCCCTGTAGGAGCTCACGAGCAGCGCGAGGCAGCGATAGCGGTGTGTCAGGAAAACCGCTATCGCTGCCTCGCGCTGCTCGTGAGCTCCTACAGATCAGAGGGTCACGCCACCTGCGTTCGACGCTTCTCCGCCAACCAGCTTCGGCCATACAACACCGCGATGGCGATCAAGGCAATCAACTGCGCGCTGAGCGAATAGGCATCGGCATGAATCCCCAGCCAGTCGAACTCAAAGAACGGCACCGGCCGCGTGCCGAAAATCCCGGCTTCCTGCAGCGCTTTGACGCCATGCCCGGCGAACACCACGGACAACGCGCACAGCAACGCGGCATTGATACCGAAGAACAGCGTCAGCGGCAGTTTCGCCGAGCCGCGCAGGATCACCCAGGCCAGGCCGATCAACAACACCAGTGCCGTGGCGCCGCCTGCCAGCACCGCATTGTGCCCGGCGGGCCCGGCCTGCAGCCACAGGGTTTCGTAGAACAGAATCACCTCGAACAGCTCGCGGTACACCGAGAAGAACGCCAGGATCGCAAAACCGAAGCGCCCGCCGCCGCCCACCAGGCTGCTCTTGATGTAATCCTGCCAGGCCGCGGCATGGCGACGATCGTGCATCCACACCCCGAGCCACAACACCATCACGCTGGCGAACAGTGCCGTGGCGCCTTCGAGCAATTCCCGCTGCGCGCCGCTGACATCAATCACATACGCCGCCAGCGCCCAAGTCCCAAGCCCGGCCAGCAACGCCAGCGCCCAGCCAATGTTGACGCTGCGCACCGCCGATTCCTGCCCGGTATTGCGCAGAAAGGCAAGAATGGCGGCCAGCACCAGAATCGCTTCCAGGCCTTCACGCAGCAGAATCAACAGCCCTGAAATGTAGCTCAGCGAGGTGCTTAAGCCGTCGCTGCCCAACAGCCCCGCAGACTCTTTGAGTTTGCTCTTGGCAAAGTCCAGCTTTTGCACCGCCTGCTCCAGGGGCAAGCCGTCCTGCAAAGACTGCCGATAGGCCATCAAGGCTTTTTCGGTGTCCTTGCGAACGTTGGCGTCGACGTTGTCCAGCGAGCTTTCGACCAGCTCGAAGCCTTCCAGATAAGCCGCAACGGACAAATCGTACGCTTGCTCGTGATCACCCGAACGATAAGCCGCCAGGCTCTTGTCCAGCGTCTGGCTGGTGTAGTCGAGCAATTGCGCCGGGCCACGCTGAACCTGCGGCGGTTGGGCGCGTTGGGCGCGGAAGGTGGCAACGGCCTGTTCGCCTTCAGCGGCCCGCACTTCCAGCGGCGTCTGGCGCGCCAGGTCGGCAAGGTTGAATGTCTTGCCCGGCGCCGCCACCGGCTGGGCGCTGAAGCTGGCAATGTAAGTGGCAATGTCCCAACGCTGCCGGTCATCGAGCTGATCGGCAAAGGCCGGCATGTCGCTGCCCGCGATGCCGAGCCCTAGCGTGTTGTAAAGGTCATACAGGCTCAGACGATCCAGCCGCGCCCCGTCGCGCAGATTCGACGGCGGCGGCTCCAGACCAATCCCGGCCGGACCATCTCCAGCGCCGGTATCACCGTGGCAAACCGAGCAGTGTTGCGCGTACAACGGCGCGCCACGAGTCGGGTCGGGAGTGATCACCGGCGCCTGACTGACCTCATAGGCAACCGCCAGTCGCGCCCCCAACTGCCTGGCCTGACGGGCAACGACAGCGCCGTCCTGCCTGTGCGATACCGCGTCAGCCAGGTCCAGAACGCCCTTCTCCAATTCGTCACGCTCGGCCCGCGCAGGCAACGCCACGACCTGGCCCTGTAACGCCTTGAGCGCATCGACCTGTGCCTGGTACTGGCCTTCATCGACGATCTTGCCATCAGCGACTGTTGCCGGGTAATCGGCGCTGAGGTAATCCAGAGCATGCAGGGCTTGCGCTGCACCATCGGTGGCGTCGGCCAATGCATTGAAACTAAGAGCCGCGAACAAAGGCAGTAGCCAGGCCAGAAAACTGAAGCGCGTGGGCATCGGTGAATCTCAATAAGAATGCGTGGCATTGCATTGTTCACTTGAGCTTCGGGCCCGCCAAGCATTTGTTACGGAATATTGCGAAAAAATCTCATCTCAGCAGCTAAACAGCCTCAATAATGAGAACAAATATCATCTATAGCGAAAGGCTTACACGGATTGAGGGTGATTCGCTCTGTCGGACAACCCTCAACCTCCGTAAGATTGGATCCAACAGCTGCTGCGCAGGACGCGCACAGGATCAAGGATGATCGGCCATGGCCCGGAGGGCTTACCGACAGGATGTTGGAATGGTCTTGAAGAAAACCCGCCTCGGCGGGTTTTTTGTTGTCTGTCGTAAAGCAGATCGCTCAAACCGGTTCCCCCTTGGCGCAGCTCAATTGCGCTGCGCGCCCTTGGCGGGGAACATTTGGCAGGCAAGGGGCTCACATTTTGCAGGCGACTTAAGCCATCGAGGCCGACGGCCCATCTCCACCGGGCCGCTCGGCTTAAAGTCATTTCTGCTGTGAGTACCCTTCGATGGAACACCTGTTGCCCCAGAACTGGCTGGAGGCTGTGCCTTTGCCATGGCTCAAGACGCTGATCGTCGCAGGCTTTGCTGTCCTGCTGGCATTGCTGATCCGTTGGGTCGCCCTGAGCGTACTGCGACGCGTCGCCAACTCTTACGTGCTGCCACAACAACTCATCTACCGCGCGGCCAGCCCGACTTTATGGCTGCTGCCATTGCTTGCGCTACAGACCGTCTGGACATCAGCTGATGATGACCTGCGCTTGATTGGTGCGGTTCGACACGTCAACGGCTTGCTCGTCACGGCCGGGTTTACCTGGCTGATCCTGAGTTGCGTCAAGGCTTTCGGCGAAGCCGTGGCTATTCGCAACCCGCTGGACATCGAGGACAACCTGCATGCGCGGCGCATTCAGACGCAAGTTCGAGTTCTGGTGCGCTGCCTCAATGCATTGGTGCTGCTGTTCGGCACCGGACTCATCCTGATGAGCTTTCCGCCTGTGGCCAAAATCGGTACCAGTCTGCTGGCATCCGCAGGCTTGGCGGGTCTCGCGGCGGGCTTTGCGGCCAAGCCGGTGCTGGGCAATCTGATTGCGGGGCTGCAAATTGCTATTTCGCAACCTATCCGCCTGGACGATGTGGTGATCGTTGAGGGCGAATGGGGACGGGTCGAGGAAATCAGCGGCACGTACGTGGTGATCAAGATTTGGGATGAGCGGCGCATGGTGGTACCGCTGCAGTACTTTATCGAGAAACCGTTCCAGAACTGGACGCGTGCGACATCGAGCCTGATCGGTTCGGTGTTTGTCTGGGTGGATTACTCATTGCCGGTCGAGGAGCTGCGAGCCGAGGTGCAGCGTATCTGCGAGGATATTCCGCACTTGTGGGATGGACGCGTATGCGTGCTGCAAGTTGCCGATACCAACGCCAAGGCCATGCAACTGCGGGTATTGCTGAGCTCGGCGGATTCGTCCCGCAGTTGGGACGCCCGCTGCCACATGCGCGAACGGCTGATTGCCTTTATTGCCAAGCAATATCCACAAAGCCTGCCGCAACTGCGTACCGAGATTTCCTCGCGCAACGTGCGTCCGGAAATCGATGCCCATGAAACGCCGCTGGATATTCCTCGCCAGCCGCCGGTCTAGAAGGCGGTCTGGTTAAAAGTACACTCGCGTTTAGAGGGCCCTCTGTGGGAGCGAGCTCGCTCGCGAAAAGGCCGGAATAATCAACACATCTCTTCCAGCCTTAACATCGCCTTCGCGAGCAAGCTCGCCCCCACGTGATGCGAGGCTTGCCACTGTGATGCGCTTTACTGCATCCGCATCGCGATGACTTTACTCATGACCAGCGACAGGAACTCTTCGGGGGGCATTTTCTGGCCGTTGAAGTCGACCATGCCGTTCGCGTAGGTCAGACTGGACACGATGTTGTCGCCATCAACCTTGGCCACTTGCATCATCACGGCCATGGCGCCGACCATTTCGCTGGCGGCCTTGGCTTGCTCGGCGATGGCTGCCGGATCGGTCTGCCCACCCAGGTTTGCTTGCAGGGTCGCGAGGTCGCGGATCATCGGTTTGGACAGGACGACTTTGGCATCCAGCAAGCCGATGGCGTTTTTCGCGATTTCGGCGGACGGCTGATCGGTTGAACCCGGGTTGGCCAGGTCCACGGCAATCCGCATGTGGCTTTCGCCGTTCGCCGTTTTCAGCGCCAGTTTTTCAAGCTCGATGTGCGGCCTGGCAGCAAGCAGTTTGGTGACCTGGGCATTCATCGATTCTTGATCCGCAGGGCTGAGCTGCAGTTCGAACGTGCGATCAGCCGCAATGGCAGCCTGTTGCTGCGGCAGGATTTTGGTCTGGTACAGCTCGTTCAGCGCCAGCGTCGCGGCGACATCGAAGTTGCTGACCTTGAACGCCGTCTGGAGGGCGCCCACGTCCTTGCCGTTGTAGTTGATCATGCCGACGTTGTAGTTAACCTGCGCGGCAAGGTTGCCGCCCTCTTCCTGGGCCAGGTTAGTGTTGACGACATCAGTCAGGACGATAGGCGCCTGGCCTGCGACCTGAGCCAACGCGCTGTCGATTTTCAGGTTGCTGTGGCCCAGATAGAAGCCGGATTTGCCTTTGGTGCCGCCGGTGTCGAAGCTCAGACCCTTGGCGCCAACGGCGACATCACCTTCCGGTGAAGAAACATTGAGCTGCATGTTTTCCATCTTGCCGGTCAGCTTGAGCTTTTCGGCGTCTGCACTGGCTTCAACATCCACTTCAAGCCCGGAAAAGGTGAATTTGCCATCGGTGTCGTTCATTTCCAGCGGCGCCAGCAGCAAAGTGCCGGCGGTTGAGCGGTCGTAACCGACACTGGCGTGTCCGGTGACCGGGCTGGCGCCTTTACTCATGGCGAACCATTTTTCGGCGCTTGGGCTCTTCTCCATGGCGAAGTTGCTTTGCGCCATGACCGGCAGCAGCTTGAAGCTTTTCAGGCGTGAAAACGGCAGCGGGCCGTGTTCGATATTGTCGACGAACAGGAACTCGGCATCTTTGCCGTCACGGGCAAGATTCTCGTCGTGGATGACCACACGGTAGTGGGCGGTGCTGCTGAACATGCGGCGGTCGATCGACACCAGGTCTATGACCATGGTGCTTTCGGTTCCCTTGAGCGAGGTGGCCAATTCCTGATTGGCTTGCTGGATCGAATCACGCAATACGTCTTCGAGCCGGGTGCCGGTGTACCACGCGCCCCCGGTGGCCAGCGCCCCAACGACAATGATGACGCCTGCTGCAATACCTGCTGATTTATTCATGGGTCGACTCGAAGAGATCCGTTTCTGGTAAGTGAAATATTCGTCCCTGAACCCGTGGCGGGTTTCGGCTGCGAGCTCACGCCAGCCAGGCAGACGCTGCAAGGGTCATCAGGGGCGAGAGATTATCATCGACAGCCTTGAAAAGACCCCGCTTGCTTCCCCAATCTGCGTACGAATGCTCCTTTTCGACAGGGATTGGGCAGCAATCGGTGAGTTTGGTTGCAGCAGTGCCTGTTTCAGACATGGGTAGCAATACACTTCCTACAAAAGTTAGGCTGGTCGCAGGTTTGAAAAAACAGGATTGAAAAACATGACTGCACAGCAAGGTGAACGAGGCCCGATCAAGGCTGTAATTTTCGACATGGATGGGTTGCTGCTGGACACCGAGGGAATTTACACCGAGGTCACCCACCTGATTGCCAGCCGCTATGGCCGCACGTTCGACTGGGCCGTGAAGCAGCACACCATTGGCCGTGGCGCTCGGGATTTTGCCGGTTACGTGATCAAGGAACTGGAGCTGCCGCTGTCGATTGACGAGTTTCTGGACATCCGCGCGCCGATGCTGGACGAGCGTTTTCCGCAGGCCTTGGCCATGCACGGTGCCGAGGCGTTGGTGCGGCACCTGGCCGCGAACAACATCCCCATCGCGGTAGGCACCAGCTCGTCGGTGCATTATTTCCATGCGAAAACCGAGATGCATCGCGCCTGGTTCGAGCTGTTCGAAACGGTCGTGACCGCGGATGACCCGCAAGTGACAGCCGCCAAACCCGCACCCGATATTTTCCTCGTCGCGGCGAGTCGCCTGGGTGTGGATCCGGCTGATTGCCTGGTGTTCGAAGACTCGCCTTTCGGCGTCACCGCTGCCAAGGCTGCCGGCATGTACGCTGTCGCGGTACCGGATTCCCATATGCCGGTGGAGCAGTATGAACACGCCGACCTGGTGCTTGGTTCACTGGCTGACTTCCCGCTGCAGAGCTGGGGTTTGCCGGGGATGAAGACGTAATTTCGCCATCAGGGACGATTCTGTGGTCGCTTGCAACTTTGCAGGGCAGGCTAAAACTGGTGATGCGGGTTAAATCAATTCCTGTGGGCGCGGTGAAGCTGATACAACGCGCTATCGTTCTTCGCGAGCAAGCTCGCTCCCACAGGCCCGAGATCAACCAGGCTTTTACGTGTTTCCCTCAGTCACTAACGATCACCGATCCTGTTGAAACTATGCCAATACCTTCAAATCCAGCCCCAACGCAGCAGCAAAGGCTTTGACCAGTGGGCTGCGCGGCGCGCTGCGGCGCAGGATCAGGTTGATGGGCGTGCGAATGGTGATGAGGTCCGGGCGCAGGGCGCGCAGCACGCCCTCACGCACCAGGTGCGCGGCAAAATGATCGGGCAGGAAGCCGATAAAGCGTCCGGTCAGCACCAGCATTGCCACCGCTTCAACCTGCGAAGCCGAGGCCGACTGGGCGTCCAGGGTCACGAAGTTGGCCTTGTCGCCGTGGATCGCGTAGCGATGATTGACGACTTCATAACCGCGCAATACGCCCACATCGATCTGGCTCGGGTCGACGTCAAACAGTGGGTGATGCGCCGAGCAATAGGCGCTGGAAACTTCTTCGTAAAGCGCAAAGTAATCAAACTCTTCGCGGCGCTGGTAAACCGGCACGATGCCCAGGCTCAACCGACCTTCCACAACACCGCGCTCGATATCGTCCAGCTGCGCGGCATGCAGACGCAACCTGACTTTCGGCGCCTCATCGTGCAGGGTGCGCAACGCGTTGATCATCGGTGAGTGCTTGTCTTGCAGCGTGTTATCAATCACACCGATGCTGAGGTCGCCAATTAATTCATTTTGCGCAGAACTGAGCCGGTCACGAAAACTGTCCACCGATGCAAACAGGTCAAGGGACGCCTGATAGACCAGCCGGCCCTCCTCGGTGAGGCAGAACCCCTCACGGCCGCGGGTACACAAGCGCATGCCGAGACGAATCTCAAGGTCGGAGATCTGCTTGCTGATGGCAGCAAGACCGACATTCAGCTCGTTCTGCGCAGCGCTGAACCCTCCCGCTTCAACCACTGCCTTGAACACCCGCAACAGCTTGAAATCAAGACCGCCAAGCGTCAGCGGTGGTCGATTTCCCGGCGAGGACGGCAAGTTGGCTGAATTGGAAAGTGGCGTTTCCATAAAACTGATTGACCTCGTTTGCCATATTCAACAGGCTTTGACCTCACGCACGAATATAGCCGAGCGCAATAATGACCATACCCTCCGACGCTTGGCAACCGCGACCGGTTTATCCAACGCACGGTAATTACCTGATTCCAATACGATAAACCTGCCATATTCGGCAGATCTTTAGATATTTTGCAGGCCAGCACCGTCCAGGCCATGACACGCTTGCTTCTCGACGGCCCAGGGAGAGTCACCGTGAAAAACATCGTTAAAGCCGTCAACCTGCATAAGTTCTACGACAGTTTTCACGCCCTCAATGACATCAATCTGGAAGTCGAGCAAGGCGAAGTACTGTGTGTCATCGGCCCGTCCGGCTCTGGCAAGAGCACCTTGCTGCGTTGCGTGAACCAGCTGGAACGAATCGATCAGGGCGGCTTGTGGGTCGACGGCGAGCTGGTCGGTTATCGCATCGTCGGTAACAAGCTGCACGAGTTGACCGATGCACAGATTGCGCGCCAGCGACTGGCCACCGGCATGGTCTTCCAGCGCTTCAACCTTTTCCCGCACATGACGGTGTTGCAGAACATCGTCGAAGGCCCGTGCCAGGTCCTCAAGCGCTCCCCCAAGGAAGCCCACGAGCATGCCCTGGAGTTACTCGCGCGGGTCGGCCTGGCCGAGAAGCGCGACGCGTACCCGATCGAGTTATCCGGAGGCCAGCAGCAACGGGTCGCCATTGCCCGGGCGCTGGCCATGCGGCCCAGGTTAATGCTGTTTGATGAACCCACCTCGGCGCTCGACCCGGAACTGGTCGGCGAAGTGCTATCGGTCATGCGTGACCTGGCGCACTCGGGCATGACCATGATGGTGGTGACCCATGAGTTGGGCTTCGCCCGTGAGGTCGCCAACCGCATCGTGTTCATGGATGCAGGCCAGATCGTGGAAAGCGGTAGCCCGGAAGACATCCTGCTGAGCCCGCAGAACCCGCGCACGCAGAGTTTCATTTCCGCCGTTCGTAACTAGCAGAACAAGGACAGAGCAAGGCGTGGCCAAGTACTCACTCGTCATTCGCCGTTTGTTGATCTGCTCGCTGACCATTGTCGTCAGCCGCGCGATCACCAGCCCTTTGCTGACGCTGTTCCTCAGCACCCGGCTCGGCCTGGATCAGCAGGACGTCGGTCTGCTGATGGGCATCGCCGTGTTCCTGGCAACCCTGCTCGGGCTGTATGGCGGCTACATCATTGATCGCCTGGAAAAGCGCAAGCTGCTGATCGTCGCAATGCTTTCAAGCGGTATCGGCTTTGCCTTGCTGACCCTCGCCCATGATGTCTACCTGACCACCCTGACGCTGGTCGTCACCGAGGCCGCATCGGCGCTTTTTCTCATTGGCTCCAAGGCTATCATCAGCGAGAACCTGCCCATCGGGCTGCGTGCCAAAGTGTTCTCCCTGCGCTATACGCTGACCAATATTGGCTATGCGACCGGGCCGATGCTTGGGGTGATCATTGCAGGCTATCTGCCATTGGCGCCTTTCCTGATTGCCAGTGCCATCGCCCTGGGCAGCGTCTTTCTGATGACCGGCATTGCGCCCACGCAACGCGCTGAAGACGCCAAACCGCAAAGTTTTTTCAGCACATTGCGCACGTTGAAAAACGACAAAATCCTGGTGTGGTTCACCAGCGGGAGCCTGTTGAGCACGATCGTTCACGGGCGCTTCACGCTTTATCTGTCGCAGTTTCTGCTGGTGACCCAAGCGCCCAGGGACGCCTTGAAAATTCTCTCGGCGATCCTGGCCTGCAACGCGCTGACCGTGATCCTCATGCAGTATCAGATCGGCCGTTGGCTCAAACGTGAACAGATGCCCTACTGGATTGCCTTGGGAGTTGGATTTTTCGTCCTTGGCCTGATTGGCTTCAGCCTATCCCACAGCTTGGTGGCCTGGTGTCTGGCAATGTTTGTTTTCACCCTGGGTGAAATGATTATTTACCCCGCAGAATATTTATTCATCGATACCATAGCGCCCGAATCATTGCGTGGCAGCTATTACGGCGCGCAAAATCTGGCGGCATTCGGTGGCGCCCTGAGCCCGGTGATATGTGGCTATCTGCTGATCAATACACCACCAGTCACCATGTTTTATGTACTGGCAGGGCTGACAACAGTGGGCGGCGCGCTATGCTTCGTCAGCGCGCGAAGAGCGCAGCCCGAATCCCCAGGCGCTACTTGAGAGCGACCCGCCTGGTGGAATGCTCGGGCCCAACGTTTCAATCAATCCGTACTTATGAAGAATAGAGGCCATGCGTACTTCAACGAAACACAGTGTTTTGGGCACGATCATCAATCAAGAACCGCCTGCGGCACACATGGCCCGCTCGGTGATCGAGGAAACATTGCGCACCGCCATCCTTGATGGGCGGCTACCTGCCGGGACGCCGTTGCGTCAGCAGGAGCTAGCGACGCTGTTTGGTGTGAGTCGCATGCCGGTGCGCGAGGCGTTGCGCCAGCTTGAAGCTCAGTCTCTGCTGCGGGTTGAAATGCACAAGGGTGCGGTCGTCGCGCCGTTGATTTCCGAGGACGCGGTTGAAGCCTATGCTCTGCGCATTATCCTGGAGTCTGAAGCATTGCGCCTGTCGATTCCGTTACTGGACGCTGACGACCTGGCTCAGGCACGCCACTACATCGAGATGATGGAGGCGCAAACCGACTACACCGAAATGGGCATGCTTAATCGCCAGTTTCATATGTCGCTCTATGCCAAAGCTAATAACAAACGCTTGATGACGCTGGTCGAGCAGGGCCTGAACGAAGAGGAACGCTTTCTGCGCTTCAACCTCTCGAACATGGGCCTGGGCAAGCTGGCCCAGGATGATCACTGGGAGCTCTTGCGGCTGGCCGAGGCCCGGCAAGTCGAGCCGATAGTGGCAGCCTTGATAGTCCACCTCAATCGCGGTGTGCAGGCTATTACCCGGTATCTCGAAAGCCGCAAGAGTGATGCTGCGCAACCCCTCAACCGGTAAAGCCTGACCACCACTGATCGTCTCCGGCCCGACCGCTGCGCTCGGGCCTTGAAGTCAGCAGCGGCGCAAAGCCCTCTCGTTGACGCCGCCACCCTTCCCGCTGCACTGGTTTTATTTCAGTCCCTCGTTTCTTATCGCGGTTTGTCCTATTCACGCAGGCCCAGGCTTGCGTTTGAATGCGCCAAACTCGCCTTACGACGTCTGCGGGAAAACGACTTCTGCCCGCTGTCCGTGAACCAGTACCCAGGAACGGTAACACCCACGAAGAAAAGGAGTTCTTAACGGGCACCAAGCCAGTGGAATCAACTTCCACAGCCGCCCTTAAACAAATACAACGCTTATTCAATTTAAAGGCAGCACTGAGCGAGGCATGAGCTCATTAGTTATAATTCCGGACTTATCCGCTGGAAGGGCTGCTGACGCCCCTATAAAACTTAACATGAAAGTTTTATATCGACCCGTTCAGCCCGAATTTATACACACTTGAAATAATTAAAAAAAAGTTTGCAAGAGAACTTGTTCCTGTTCTAAGTTTTACTTCGTATCTGGCGTAACTCGCCGCCAGCCCAACAACCATAAGGCCCTTGTGGCGTATAACCCTAATGCCTGCCTGTGTGCATTCAACAAGGGATGTCATTAGAAGACCACCGATTACGCTCTTCATTACGAAGTCGGGTATTCACTATCTATAATTCGAGGGATCGTCATGCCAGATAGACACGATGTATTAACTCGCAAAAAAACCGAACTTGCACAGCACCCTATCTTTGCCGAGATTAACTCGATCGACGTACTCCGGCACTTTATGGAAGTGCATGTATTTGCTGTCTGGGACTTCATGTCGCTGACCAAACGATTGCAGCATGAACTGACATGCATCCAATTGCCCTGGCTACCGCCCAAAAACGCTGAGGCGGCCAGGCTGATCAACGAAATCGTGCTGGGCGAAGAGTCCGATAACAAAAGGGGTGACGGGCACTGTAGCCACTTCGAACTGTATCTGGATGCCATGCGTGAAATCGGAGCAGACACCTCTCAAGTGGAGCGTTTCATCACACTTCAGGCGCAGGGGATGCACTATACGGTCGCTCTGCAGAGCGTTGATGCGAGCGAGGCGGCATTCGGCTTCGTCAGCCACACGCTGGACACGGCCCTGAACGCGCCAGCGCACAGCGTCGCCGCAGCATTTTTGCATGGCCGCGAGGACGTCATTCCAACGATGTTCCAGCGCATTTTGAATGACAGCGCACTCACCATCGATCAAGCCCCGACCCTGCGCTACTACCTGCAGCGCCACATCGATGTGGATGCCGGTGAGCATGGACCTGCTGCAGAGCGACTGCTGGCGAAGCTGGTGGATGGCGACGAACAACGCCAGCGCGAAGCCTGCCAATCCGCCATCGCCGCCATCGATAGCCGCATTGCCTTGTGGGACAAGCTGCGCATCAGCATGCGTCGGCCCTCGCTCAGCAAGGTGCGCGGCGCCCGATCCCTCCCGATTGCCGGGTTATGAACCCGCAAGGATGCCCCCTCATGAAAGCCGAAGACTACCTGTCGTTCGTAGATGCCTGGGAAGGTCGCGCCACCATACGCACCCGGCCGCGGCGCATGGTCGAAGACGACGACAAGCTTATTTACCCGCTCAGCCGACAACCTTTGGTACTGAGCGAAACCTTTAGCCGTGAATGCGCCCACCTGCGCGACTACGCACTGGTGCAGAGCCTCTACAAGTTCATCAATGACGTCGTGATCTTCGAGACCGAAATCGTCGACAAGACCGCGCGTAGCATCGCCAAGAACAGGTTCGCTATCCCCTTTCCGTTTGCCTGTCGCTTTGACGCCATGACCGTGGTCATCGATGAGGACTATCACGCGCTGGTGGCCATGGACTTCATGCAGCAGACCATCGCCCTGACCGGTATCGAACCCATCGTGCTACCGACGGAAATCGAGCTGAGCCGGGCGATCCCGGCAGCCCTGGCCCTGGCGCCTGATCACCTGCGCAGCGCTGTTGAACTGATTTGCGTGGCCATCGCTGAAAATACCGTGACCAATGATGTCGCGGCATTTGCGCAGGATGATTCGGTCAAGCAGTCCATCAAGGGGCTCATGGCTGATCATTTGTTGGACGAAGGTCGCCATTCAGGATTCTGGACACGCCTAGTGCGGATCTACTGGCACAGTGCGCCAGCTGAGGATCGCCAATGCATCGCGCAGATCATGCCGGTGTTCATCGAGCAATACCTGACCCACGAGATCCAGGCCGACTTTGACCTGTCTTTGATTGACCACTTGCAAACCTCAGCCTCGGTCAAGCAAGCCCTCAACGACGAAGTCCGGGGGATGAGCTTCCCGATCAGCCACAGCCATCCACTGATCGGCAACATCGTGCGCTTTTTCAAAACCAGTTCGATGCTCGACACGCGCTGCGTGCAAACGGCCCTTGCGAGCTATCTGCCAGCATCGGGAGCGCGGCCATGAGGCGTCTGGAGATTGTACTCAGCGGCCAGAGCGCGACCTTGCGCGAGCTGGCGAAGGAACTGCAAAGCCACGGTCATCACCTGCAACTGTTAACCGATCAGATGGCTCAAAACAATGACACGAGCAGTCCCGCAGCGCTGCTGATAGACGACGGCACACTGCAAATCAACAGTGCCGTGCCGGCGTATCTGGCGTTGCGGGTTGGCATGAGCAGCACGTCGGGGGGTGGTTTGCCGAGCCTGGAGATTCTCTGCTGGTACGGCACAGGCACGGCGCAACGCCTGATTGATCGCCAGGTTGTACCGGCTGAGCCTTCGGGTAACGGACGCATGTTGCGGGACGCCGCTGTCAGGGCAGTTGTCGAGATGACTGCGCTGCATGTCAGCCGCGCCTCCAGGGATCCGGCTTATCTGGCGGCAGCGGTGACTGCTGATCCACCGCGCAGTGCGGGCCAGTTCGACCTGCAGGCTATCGAGCGCCTGATGTTCGAACATCGCTTCAATGACACCACGCGTCCTGATTTGCTTGAAATCGCACAGGTGCCGTTGATCAATCGCCTGGATGCGAGCCTGCGTAAACATGCCGAGCGCATCGCCCTGACCTTCGGCAAGCAACATATCAGCTATCACGAGCTATACGCGCACGCAGTTGCCATCGAGCATTGGCTGCTGCCGCTGTTAGCCGGACACAAGGCGAGTGAGCCCCTGGTTGTCGGGATCTGCATGCCCAAATCGGCGGCGCTGTTTGCCGGCGTTCTGGCGATCATGGGTTGCGGCGCGGTTTATCTGCCACTTGACCCCAGCCAGCCACTGCAGCGACAGCGCTACATGCTGCAGAACTCAGGAGCGGTAGCGCTACTGCATGACGGAACCCATCCACTGGCAAGTGCAGAGTTTCCTGCGCTGGACATCAGTTGCATCGACCTGCGCCTGAGCGATCAAGGTTTGCTGCGAACCAAAGTGGCTATCGAGGCGCCCTGTATGGCGCTTTACACCTCAGGCACCACCGGACATCCCAAGGGCGTCCTGCTCAGCCAGCGTAACCTGAGCCACTTCACGGCTTGGTATGCCGATTATGCGCAGCTGTCGTCGCAAAGCCGAGTGCTTCAGTTCTCGACGTTGAGCTTTGACTCCTCGGTGATCGATATTTTCCCGACCCTGTTAGCTGGCGCGGAACTGGTGATTGCCAACGAGGATCAGCGCCGGGATCCGTTACAACTGATGGCGTTGATGGGTCAGGGCATCAGCCATGCGTTTGTGCCTCCCGCGTTGTTGAGCATCCTGCCCCACGATCAGCCTCTGGCGCTGGAGCACTTGATGACCGGCGGTGACGTCTGCGAGCCAGATGTGATCGCGCGACTGGCCGGAATCTGTCGTTTCCATAACCTGTACGGCCCCAGTGAAGCGACAGTGCTGATTACTGCGGTGCAATTTCAGGCCGACAGCAGTAATCGCAATCTAGGTCGCCCGATTGCCAACAGCCAGGTGCTGATCCTGGATGACGCGCTGCAGCCGGTGCCAGAGAACACGCCGGGTGAGCTGTTCATCGTCGGGCCTGGCGTGGGGATGGGGTACCTGAATAATCCGGCGCTCACGAATGAGCGTTACGTGCAGCTGACGCTGGCGGACGGGGCACAGGTTCGCGCCTATCGTAGTGGCGATATCGGCAAGTGGACCGAGCACGGGATCGAGCTGTGTGGTCGCCGAGACAATCAGGTGAAGATTCGCGGTTTCAGAGTCGAGCCGGAAGAAATCGAACACTGTCTGCGCGGCACTCATCTGTATCGACAAGTTGCCGTGGTGATCAACCCGCAACAGCAAATCCTCGCTTTCGTGGCGCAGCCGATGGATGCCCATGGCGAACCACCGGGCGCAGTGCTACGTGCGCATGTCGAGTCTTTGCTGCCGGATTACATGCACCCTGTCGCCTATACGTTGTTGTCTGACATGCCCTTTGCAAGCAATGGAAAGGTTGACCGCAAGGCATTGCTGGCGATGCCAATTGATGTCGCCGCAGGCAAGGCGCGGCGTTTACCGACCGGCGAACGCGAGCAGCAACTGCTGCACTTATGGGCTGATCTGCTGGACACGCCGGTGAGCGGTATTTCAACCGATGAAAGTTTTTTCAATCTGGGTGGTCACTCCATTCTGCTCTCGCGGATGCTGCTAGGTATCCGTGAGCGGTTTGGGCGCAGCATTCCGATCAATCGTTTTATTGAAGCCCCTACGCTGATGACCCTGGCCCGCTTGATTGATGACAAGGATGGCGGGGTGGGTTGTGTCAGCTCTCAGGCGCTGCGCGATGCTGAGAGCGAGCTGACGTTAGCTGTGCTGCCTGACACGCCGCTGGGTGACGTCAGTAGAGTGATCGTCACCGGGGCGAACGGCTTTCTCGGCGTCCATATCGTTGAGGCATTGCTTGCGCAGGGGGTACGTGAAGTGGCATGCCTGCTTCGTGAAAGCCCTGAACACAGTGTCAAAGAACGTTTCGTCCAGGCACTCAAGGAGAATCGCCTCGAGCACCTGGATCTCAGTCGCGTCACGCTTTATGCCGCTGACATCCGCCAGCCGCGTCTTGGGCTTGATGCTGGAGTCTATGAGCGACTGGATCGTGAGTTCGGCGTACTGATACACAACGCCGCCAATGTGAACCATGTTCAGGACTACGAAGCGTTGGCGCCGGACAACGTCGCGCCCATCTTCGAGTGCTTGCGCCTGTGTGAAGGTCGTACCAGGAAGGTATTCAACTTTGTTTCCACGCTGTCCGCGTCCAGTGCTGTGGCCAGCGATGGCGTGGTGCTTGAACAGCCAGCTGCAGCGACTCCGCCGATCTACATAAAAAATGGCTACAACCTGACCAAGTGGGTGGCCGAGCGAATTCTGCGCAGCGCTGTGGACCTGGGCGTGCAGGTCAATATCTACCGTCCTGGAAACATCAGCTTCAGCAGCGTCACGGGTGTTTGCCAGCCTCATAAAAACCGTCTGATGCTGATGTTGAAGGGCTCGATGCAACTGGGCCAGGTCCCGGAGTTCGCCATGAACTTCGATCTTATGCCGGTGGACTTTCTGGCGCGTTTCATAGGGTTCCATGCCAGCCGTTTCCAGGCCAGCCATGCGGTATTCAATCTGCACAACCCACAACCTCTGAGCTGGACGGATTACGTCAGCTCTTTCCGCGTGGCGGGTGGCCATTTTCAGATGGTCAGCATCAGTGACTGGCAAAGGCAACTGAGTCGCGTCGACAGCCAGAACGCGCTGTTTGGTGTGCTCGGTTTCTATCTGGACGGGTTTCAGGAGGACATCGGCGATATCTCGCAAATCGAGTATGGCAACGCTCTGAACGGCGTCCAGCGCATGGGCGAATGTTATCCGCAAAAGAGTGAGGCATTGCTAAGCAAAGGCTGCGCATATCTGCAAGAAATCGATTTTATCTGAGTGAGTACTTTAAGGAGAAATGACATGACCTCTATCAACATGCTGACACCCGATACCCTGATAAAAAATCCCGATGCGTGCCGTGTGGTATCGGCCGTGCAGGTTGAGAGCGACGCGCGAAGTGTGTGGCGCGTAGTCGGAAATTTTGCCGGTTTTCCAGCGTTCATACCTGCGCTGGCTGAATGCGAGGTTACAGGTAGCGGCGTGCGCTCCGTTCGCAAGAAACTGTTCAAGGATGGCAACGTAGCCATTGAACAGCTGAACTCGCATAACGACCAGGCGATGTTCATGACGTGGTCGTTGATTTACACCAGTCTGGAAGTGGGTAATTTATGGGCAGCCATGGAGGTGCGGGAACAAGGCGACATGCAGTGTGTAGCGACCTGGACAATTATCGCCGAGCCCGCCACCGGAGGGCCGGAGACGTGGCCTGCGTTCACAGTGTTTCTGCAGGGGTTTGCAGATGATGCCATGAACAACGTGCGCAACCTGTTCACCTGATGTTGCAGGGCCTACGAGCAACTTTTGAGATCCGAAAAAACAAAACCCCCGATCGCGTTAGCGATCGGGGGTTTCGGGATTCAATCTTGACGATGACCTACTCTCACATGGGGAAACCCCACACTACCATCGGCGATGCATCGTTTCACTGCTGAGTTCGGGATGGGATCAGGTGGTTCCAATGCTCTATGGTCGTCAAGAAATTCGGTTGTCAGCTCGTTACCTGAGTAACGCTCCAACTAAATTCTTTGGCTTCTACTAAAACAAAACCCCTGAACGCGTCAGCGATCAGGGGTTCTGGAATTTAATCTTGACGATGACCTACTCTCACATGGGGAAACCCCACACTACCATCGGCGATGCATCGTTTCACTGCTGAGTTCGGGAT
>NZ_UWFA01000524.1 GCF_900601905.1 Pseudomonas viridiflava | reverse complement strand
CCCAGGCCCAGGTGGCTTGCTCGCGCCGCAAAAAATCGCCTACATGGCTGCGGCGTCGAGGGTCGGCCAGTACCTGCTGCGTGGTCGCAATCACGTAGTTGCAGGAGTAGTAGCGGCTGACGTCCGCCAGCAGTTCGCCGTCCATCTGGCTGGTGGCTTGCAGCGCGCCGATGCCGCCGGTGGCGATGGCGTCCACGTGGCCGTTGCGAAACGCGGTGAGCGCGTCCTGCATCGGCAGCGGTACCGCCTTTACGTCCGCCAGGGACAAGCCGTTCTGCTGCAGCAGGTTCAACACGAAGTAGTGGGTGTTGGTGGCCCGCACATAACTGATGGTCTTGCCCTTGAGGTCCTGGAC
>NZ_UWFA01000502.1 GCF_900601905.1 Pseudomonas viridiflava | reverse complement strand
ATTCGGAAGAGAGCCCTTTCAAAAACTCCAGGAACTCTTCTTCGGTATAATCTTCTATCTTTTCTTTAAAGATCATTCTCATGGCTCCTGTGATGGTCAATGTGTTGTCTTGGGGTCATGATAACCAAGTTGTCGATGTCGTACACTGCACCTCCGTTTGCAATATGTTTTTTATAGTGGATTTCAAATTTTGTACGGCCCCCAGCTTGGTCGACTAGCCTTGGGTATGGCGCACCGCCATCTCGCATTATTTCAAGGTTATGTTGAGTAAACTGTTTAACTA
>NZ_UWFA01000503.1 GCF_900601905.1 Pseudomonas viridiflava | reverse complement strand
GGGCTCATAGGCTTTGTCGCTCACCACAGGCTTGGCTGCAGCGGCCTGGGCAGGCTCTGACGTAGCCATGAGCATTGAGCCACCAAGGCCGGTACTGGCAACCGTGACCACCGGGATCAAGGTCAAGGATTTGCGCAGAAAGTCACGCCGGGGGTTGTCTTGATCTTGATCAGACATGGGTGCACCTCATCATGTGGTCACGGGTTTGTTCGGCCGCTTCTTGGGAGCAGCTCGTGTATTTTTGGCAATCAATGGTTACAAATGATAGCAGGCTAAGGA
>NZ_UWFA01000505.1 GCF_900601905.1 Pseudomonas viridiflava | reverse complement strand
GGCAAGCCCGGCTCCTACAAATCACCCCGGACCGTTGGAGCGAGGCTTGCCCGCGAACCAGTCGCTGCGGTTTGCCAGGCATACCGCGTCACCGTTCTTCGCGGGCAAGCACCGCTCCTACAAATCACCCCGGACCGTTGGAGCGAGGCTTGCCCGCGAATCGTCGCTGCGGTTTGCCAGACACACCGCGTCACCGTTCTTCGCGGGCAAGCCCGGCTCCCACAGAAAGCTGCATTACCATGTGAAATAGATTTTGTATGACCTGCAGCCTGGCTCCGGGAAATTCCCTGACCCGCTATCGTCTATGCTGGCTTATCATTAGCCACCTAACGACAGGGCAGGGTTGAGCGCATGCTGGAAATTTTCTACCAAACCCTGGCAATCACCGCGCCGGTCTTCGCGATGTTGTTCCTCGGCGTGCTGCTCAAGCGGATCAACTGGATCGATGACGGTTTCATCATGACGGCTTCAAGTCTGGTGTTTAACGTGACGATGCCGGCTCTGTTGTTTCTGGGCATCATCCATGCCGATCTCAGGGCGGCGCTGCAGCCTTCGCTGTTGATCTTCTTTTCTGTGGTGACGCTGGCGGGTTTTGCGTTTGCCTGGGTGTGGGCGGTCTGGCGGGTGCCACTGGCAGATCGCGGGATTTTTGTTCAGGGTGCGTTTCGCGGCAACAACGGTGTCATCGGCCTGGCGCTGGCGGCCAGCATGTACGGAGATTACGGGATTTCCCTGGGCGCTATCCTTGCCGCGCTGGTGATCCTGTTCTACAACGCGCTATCGACCATCGTGCTGGCGGTGTACAGCCCGGTCATCAAGTCTGACCCGTGGAGCCTGTTCAAAAGCGTGCTCGGCAATCCGCTGATCATCAGCATCCTGCTCGCGTCGCCTTTCGCCTACTTCAAGATTCCCTTGCCGCACTGGTTCGAAACATCGGGAAATTACCTGGCGCAAATGACCTTACCGTTGGCGCTGATCTGTATTGGCGGCACGTTGTCGCTCAATTCGCTGCGCCAGAGTGGCGAACTGGCGATCAGCGCCAGTGTGATGAAAATGATTACTCTGCCGGTGCTTTGCACCCTGGCGGCGTGGCTGTGCGGCTTTCGCGGCGCTGAGCTGGGCATTCTGTTTCTGTATTTCGCCAGTCCCACGGCGGCTTCCAGCTATGTCATGGCCCGGGCCGCCAACGGCAATCACCAATTGGCAGCAGCGATTATCGTCATCACGACGCTCGCAGCGGCGGTCACCACCAACATCGGGATTTTCATTCTGCAATGGGGCGGCTGGATCTAGTGCTGTCGTCGCCAAGCCCTGACCGTGCCGAGCAGGACCGCGCTCGCCAGTAGCGGCACGACATAAACCAATATCAGTCGTTCGAGCCTGCCTGCCAGGGGCATGCCGGTGGTGAACGACACGATGTGCAGGCCGTAAACCGCGTACAACGCCAGCAGCATCAGGCCTTCGGTGCGCGTGAGTCGGTAGCCTGAATAGAACAGCGGCAGGCACAGCGCAACCACACCGAGCATCACCGGCAGGTCGAATTCCAGGGCATTGGGGGAGACCGACAGCGGCGCGGGGGCAATCAATGCGGTGATGCCCAGCACGCCGAGAAGGTTGAACAGCGTGCTGCCGATCACGTTGCCGACTGCGATGTCCCGTTCGCCGCGCAATGCGGCCACCAGCGAAGTGGTCAGGCCGGGCAACGAGGTGCTGACGGCGATCACGGTCAGGCCGATGATCCGCTCGGACAGGCCGAGGTCCACGGCGATCACCACCGAAGCGGCTACCAGCAGGTGACTGCCCATTACCACAAAAGTGATCCCGCCGATCAACGCGCCCAGACGCAGCAGCAATGGGCCGGTCTGGCGTGAGGTGACGCGGCTGCTCGACGCACGATAGGCAAAACCCTGAGCGGACTGGCGCAGGAGCATCAGCAGATAGGTCAGCAGCCCGGCGAGCAGGATCACGCCGTCGATGGTTGTCAGTACGCCGTTGGCTGACAGCGCGAACACCAGCACGCTGGCCGCGATCATCAGCGGGATTTCCAGGCGGACCAGTTGGAGAGTCACCCGCAGGGGAATGATCAGCGCGCACAGGCCCAGCGTCACCAGTACATTGAAGATCGTACCGCCCACCACACTGCCCACGGCGATGTCGGCGCTGGAGCTGAACGCCGCTTGCAAGCCAACTGCCATTTGCGGTGCGCTGCTGCCGAGCGCGACAAAGGTCAGCCCGATGAACAGCGGGCGAATCCGCAGCGTGGTCGCCAGGCTCACGGCGGCCCGTACCGATAGAAGTGCGCCGATCACCAGCAGCACAAGGCCCGTGACCCATTGCAGGACATCGAAAGGCGGCAGGGAGAATAGTTCGAGAATTCGGGGCGTCCTTAGTCGACCAGACTTTGCACGCGCACAGGCGCGGTACCGCTGCGCAGCATGCCCAGTCGCTCGGCAGCTTCGCGGGAAAGATCGATCAGCCGCCCGCGGGTATGCGGGCCGCGATCATTGATGCGCACGATAACGGTTTTGTCGTTGTTCAGGTTGGTTACCCGCACCTTGGTGCCAAAGGGCAGTCGCCGGTGCGCGGCAGTCAAGCCGTGTTGATCAAAGCGCTCACCGCTGGCGGTGCGATTGCCGTGGTGGCGTGCGCCGTAGTAGGAAGCGTTGCCGGTTTCATCGTAGCCATGAGGGTCGATTACCCCGGTGGCACAACCAGCGAGCAGGGAGAGCAGGGCAGAGGCAGCGAGAAGTCGCAGCATGGAGTGCGATCCTTGGGTCTATTGGATAGTGGATGACGTAGGAGCGGCTGAAGCCGCTCCTGCGAGAGCGCCGTTCTACTAACCCTCTAGCTTCTTCTTCAGCAGCTCATTGACCTGCTGCGGGTTGGCTTTGCCTTTGGAGACCTTCATCGCCTGGCCGACGAAGAAGCCGAACATCTTGCCGCGCTTGGTTTCATCAGCCGCACGATACTGTTCAACCTGTTCGGCGTTGGCCGCTAGCATCTCGTCGAGCATCGACTCGATGGCGCCGCTGTCGGTGACTTGCTTGAGGCCGCGCTTTTCGATGACTTCATCGGCGCTGCCTTCACCATTGGCCATGGCTTCGAAGACCATCTTGGCGATTTTGCCGGAAATGGTGTTGTCGGTGATGCGTTGCAGCATGCCGCCCAGTTGCTCGGCGCTGACCGGCGATTCTTCAATCTCCAGGCCTTGCTTGTTCAACAGGCTGCCCAGCTCGACCATCACCCAGTTGGCGGCCAGTTTCGCGTCACCGCAGATGCTCACCACTTGTTCGAAGTAGTCAGCCTGCTCACGGCTCGAAGCCAGCACGCTGGCGTCATAGGCCGAGAGGCCGAACTGGCTCTGGAAGCGCTCGCGTTTCTGCGGCGGCAACTCGGGCAGGGTGGCGCGGGTTTCTTCGATGAACGAGTCTTCGATGACCACCGGCAGCAAGTCAGGATCGGGGAAGTAACGGTAGTCGTTGGCTTCCTCTTTGCTGCGCATCGCGCGGGTTTCGTCTTTGTTCGGGTCGTACAGGCGGGTCTGCTGGATGACCTTGCCGCCGTCTTCGATCAGATCGATCTGGCGCTGGATCTCGCTGTTGATCGCCTTCTCGATGAAACGGAACGAGTTGACGTTCTTGATCTCGCAGCGAGTGCCAAACTCGACCTGGCCTTTGGGGCGGATCGAAACGTTACAGTCGCAACGCAGCGAGCCTTCGGCCATGTTGCCGTCGCAGATGCCCAGGTAGCGAACCAGCGCATGCATGGCTTTGACGTAAGCCACGGCTTCCTTGGCCGAACGCATGTCCGGCTCGGAAACGATTTCCAGCAACGGCGTACCCGCGCGGTTCAGGTCGATGCCGGTCATGCCGCTGAAATCTTCGTGCAGGCTTTTGCCCGCGTCTTCTTCAAGGTGCGCACGGGTGATGCCGACGCGTTTGACCGTGCCGTCTTCAAGGGTGATGTCCAGGTGGCCCTTGCCAACAATCGGCAGTTCCATCTGGCTGATCTGATAACCCTTGGGCAGGTCCGGGTAGAAGTAGTTTTTGCGGGCAAACACGTTGTGCTGGACGATTTCAGCATCTACGGCCAGGCCAAACTTGACGGCCATGCGCACGGCTTCTTTATTGAGCACCGGCAGAACGCCCGGCATGCCCAGGTCAACCAGGCTGGCCTGGGTATTGGGCTCGGAGCCGAACGCTACAGAGCTACCGGAGAAAATCTTTGATTGGGTCGAAAGCTGGGTGTGAATCTCCAGCCCGATGACGACTTCCCATTGCATATGGTTTCTCCTTAGAAGCCGCTAGGCGCGCGCAGATGCCAATCGGTAACTTGCTGATACTGGTGAGCAACGTTCAGCAGGCGGCCTTCCTGGAAGTACGGAGCGAGCAATTGCACGCCCACCGGCAGTCCTTCGACGAAACCCGCTGGCATGGACAAGCCCGGCAGGCCCGCGAGGTTGGCGGTGATGGTGTAGAAGTCTTCCAGGTATTCGGCAATCGGGTCGTTGGTCTTGGCGCCGATTTTCCAGGCCGGGTTAGGCGTGGTCGGGCCGAGGATCACGTCCACTTCAGCGAAGGCGTTCATGAAGTCGTTCTTGATCAGGCGACGGATTTTCTGCGCCTGCAGGTAGTAAGCGTCGTAGTAACCAGCGGACAGCGCGTAGGCACCGACCATGATCCGGCGCTGTACTTCCGGGCCGAAGCCTTCGGCGCGGGAGCGCTTGTACAAGTCGGTCAGGTCTTTCGGGTCTTCGCAACGGTAGCCGAAACGCACGCCGTCAAAGCGCGACAGGTTCGAGGAAGCCTCAGCCGGAGCGATCACGTAATAAGCCGGGATGCCGTGCTGCAGGTTCGGCAGGCTGATTTCCTTGACCACGGCGCCGAGCTTTTCCAGCTCCTTGACGCTTTGGTGCACCAGATCAGCGATGCGCGGGTCCAGGCCGGCACTGAAATATTCCTTGGGAATACCAATGCGCAAGCCTTGCAGCGATGCGTTCAGGTTGGCGCTGTAATCCGGAACCGGCTCGTCAATGCTGGTGGAGTCCTGCGGGTCGAAACCGGCCATGCCTTGCAACAGCAGCGCGCAGTCTTCAGCGGTGCGGGCCATCGGGCCTGCCTGATCAAGGCTGGAGGCGTAGGCGATCATGCCCCAGCGCGACACACGACCGTAGGTCGGTTTCAGGCCGGTGAGGTTGGTCAGTGCGGCAGGTTGGCGAATCGAGCCGCCGGTATCGGTACCGGTCGCGGCAGGCAGCAGACGGGCAGCGACGGCAGCGGCCGAGCCACCGGACGAGCCGCCGGGTACGTGTTCAAGGTTCCACGGGTTCTTGACGGCGCCGTAGTGGCTGGATTCATTGGCCGACCCCATGGCGAATTCGTCCATGTTGGTCTTGCCCAGCGTCACGGTGCCCGCAGCGGCCAGCCTGGCAACCACAGTGGCGTCGTAGGGGGCCTTGAAATTGTCGAGCATCTTCGACGCGCAGCTGGTGCGGATACCCTGGGTGCAGAACAGGTCCTTGTGGGCCAGCGGTGCGCCCAGCAGCGGATTGTTCTCGCCGGCAGCGCGACGGGCGTCAGCAGCTTGCGCCTGGGTAATCGCCAGGTCTTCGGTCAGGGTGATGAAGCTGTTGAGCTGCGGGTCGAGCTGCGCGATGCGCGTGAGCAGGACACGGGTCAATTCTTCGGAAGAAAACTTTTTATCGGCGAGCCCGCGAGCGATCTCGGCCAGAGTCATTTGATGCATTGAAGGCACATTCCCTTAGTCGATGACTTTTGGAACCAGATAAAGGCCGTCTTGGACCGCTGGTGCGATGGCTTGATAGGTTTCCCGGCGATTTCGCTCGGTGACCACGTCTTCGCGCAGGCGTTGGGACGCTTCCAGGGGGTGGGCAAGGGGTTCGATGCCGGTGGTATCGACCGCCTGCATCTGGTCAACCAGCCCGAGAATGCTATTAAGTGCTTCGGTAGTACGCGGGATATCGGCGTCATTCAGGCCAAGTCTGGCCAGATGCGCGATCTTTTCCACGTCGGAGCGATCAAGCGCCATGGGGTTCTCCAGTGGAATGCATACGGAATGTGTCCGTGTGTTAGATTGAGGAACACTACCGCATTTCTACGGTCATAAGGCCGCGAACTTCTAGGGTCATGCTCGGAAAAGCCGCTAATTTAACATATTGGCTCCTTGCCCAAAATCCCTGTCGTTGTTAGAGTTTGCCGCACTTTTTTACCCACGCGTTCCCTAGGGTCCCTTTCCCATGTTCAAGAAACTGCGTGGCATGTTTTCCAGCGATCTGTCTATCGACCTGGGCACTGCCAACACCCTTATTTACGTGCGTGAGCGCGGTATCGTTCTGAATGAACCATCAGTTGTGGCCATTCGGACCCACGGAAACCAGAAGAGCGTCGTCGCTGTCGGGATGGAAGCCAAGCGCATGCTCGGCCGTACTCCAGGCAATATCGCCGCCATTCGCCCCATGAAAGACGGCGTTATCGCCGATTTCAGCGTGTGCGAAAAAATGCTTCAGTACTTCATCAACAAAGTTCACGAAAACAGCTTCCTGCAGCCAAGCCCGCGTGTGCTGATCTGCGTGCCATGCAAATCGACCCAGGTCGAGCGTCGCGCCATTCGCGAGTCGGCGCTGGGCGCCGGTGCTCGTGAAGTATTCCTGATCGAAGAGCCAATGGCTGCTGCCATCGGCGCCGGTCTGCCGGTTGAAGAAGCCCGCGGCTCGATGGTCGTCGATATCGGTGGCGGTACCACTGAAATCGCCCTGATCTCGCTCAACGGTGTGGTTTACGCTGAATCCGTACGTGTGGGTGGCGACCGTTTCGACGAAGCCATCATCACTTACGTGCGTCGCAACTACGGCAGCCTGATCGGCGAGTCCACTGCCGAGCGCATCAAGCAGGAAATCGGTACTGCCTACCCGGGCGGTGAAGTGCGTGAAGTCGACGTGCGCGGCCGTAACCTGGCTGAAGGCGTGCCACGTGCCTTCACTCTGAACTCCAACGAAGTGCTCGAAGCGCTGCAGGAATCCCTGGCGACCATCGTTCAGGCGGTGAAAAGCGCCCTTGAGCAGTCGCCGCCGGAGCTGGCTTCGGATATCGCCGAGCGTGGTCTGGTACTGACCGGTGGTGGCGCGTTGCTGCGTGACCTCGACAAGCTGCTCGCCCAGGAAACAGGCCTGCCGGTGATCGTTGCCGAAGACCCGCTGACCTGTGTAGCGCGTGGCGGTGGCCGTGCGCTGGAAATGATGGATAAGCACACCATGGATCTGCTCTCCAGCGAATAATTCGCGGCAAGCACTTATCATGCAGCTGTTCGCACACAGGTAGCGCTTTGGCTACCTGTGTACGTTAGGCTCACGCAAAAATCTTCCATCTGTCCAGGCCGGTTTGATGTCGCATGAATAACAGTCGCATTAATAACAACAGCCGATTGAAATCTTGCCCCGGAGGAGCGGCCTATTAAACCGCTTTTCGCTAAAGGCCCATCGCTGGGCGTGCGCCTTTTGGTGCTGGTCGTGTTATCGGTAGCGCTGATGGTGGTCGACGCGCGGTTTACCGTGCTCAAGCCTGTGCGTAGCCAGATGTCCCTGGTCCTGATGCAGTCCTACTGGATTGTCGATCTGCCGCAACGTCTGTATCAGGGGGTTGCCAGCCAGTTCGGCAGCCGCACCGAACTGATCGCCGAAAACGAAAAACTCAAGACCGAAGCCTTGCTCCTGCAAGGGCGCCTGCAAAAGCTCGCAGCCCTGACCGAGCAGAACGTTCGGCTGCGCGAGCTGCTCAACTCGTCTGCGCTGGTCAACGAAAAAGTCGAAGTCGCCGAACTGATCGGCATGGACCCCAACCCGTTCACCCATCGGATCATCATCAACAAGGGCGAGCGCGACGGCGTGGTCCTCGGCCAGCCGGTGCTTGATGCCCGCGGCCTGATGGGCCAGGTGGTCGAGCTGATGCCCTATACCTCACGCGTGTTGTTGCTCACCGATACGACCCACAGCATTCCGGTGCAGGTCAATCGCAACGGGCTGCGGGCGATTGCCAGTGGCACTGGCAACCCGGAACGCCTTGAGCTGCGACACGTCGCCGATACGGCTGATATCAAGGAAGGCGACCTGTTGGTCAGCTCCGGCCTGGGTCAGCGTTTCCCTGCCGGTTACCCGGTGGCGACGGTGAAAGAGGTCATTCATGACTCCGGTCAGCCATTTGCAATTGTGCGGGCCGTGCCGACGGCGGCGCTCAATCGCAGCCGTTACCTGCTGCTGGTGTTCTCCGATGGCCGCTCGCCGGAAGAGCGCGCCGCTGAAGCAGCCCAGGCGCAGGAATCCGAGAAAGCCGCCAACCCTGGCGCAGCGCCAGTGACCAACGGCGCCGTGCCTGCTGCCAGCCAGACAGCACCGATCAGTCATGGCGCTGCTGCTGCTGCCGCGGCTGCCGCGATACCGGCCACACCAGCGGCTCATACGCCAGCGACTCCTGCGCCAAAACCGGTGGTCAAGCCCGCTGCGAGCAAGCCGCCGGTCAAGCCAGCAGCGACTCAACCGGCTACAACACCTGCCGCCCCTCGGGAGAGAATCGATGGTTAGTCACGCCCCGGGACGCAATGGATGGGTTGTCTGGTTCACGTTTGCAATCGGTTTATTGTTGAGCGTTTCGCCTCTGCCGCAGTTCATGGAAATCTTTCGCCCACTCTGGCTGGCGCTGCTTGTCACGTTCTGGGCGCTGTACTTGCCGCACAAGGTGGGCATGGTCACCGCGTGGCTGCTCGGCCTGATGGAGGACGTGCTTTACGGCACGCTCCTTGGGCAGAACGCTTTGACGTTATGCTTGATCACCTTTCTGGTCATGTCTCTGCAACAACGGCTGCGCATGTTTCCCATGTGGCAGCAGTGTCTGATTCTGTTAGTGATTTTCGGCCTGGCACAACTGGCGCAGCTGTGGCTCAGCGCCCTGACCGGCAACCGCCAGCCGACCCTGGCGCTGGTTCTGCCAGCACTGGTCAGTGCGCTGTTGTGGCCATGGGTCAGCTACGGCCTGCGCGGCTTGAGCAAACGTTTGAAAATCAACTGACGCAGCGTGAATGTCGACCTGCACGAGCTTATTCGCGCGGGTCTACGTCATGATCATCGACACGGAGACGTCCCCATGCCCCAGCTCTTTCTGGCCTCCGGTTCGCCGCGCCGCCGGGAACTACTGACTCAGATCGATGTGCCCTTCAAGGTGCTCGGTGCCGAGATCGACGAAACGCCTCTCCCTCACGAATCTCCTGCGGCCTATGTCGAGCGGCTGGCGCGCGGCAAGGCGGCGGCCGGGTTGGCGACTCTTGGTGGCGAGCAAGGCTGCGTGCTGGGCGCCGACACGGCGGTGGTGCTTGACGGGCGCATCCTTGGCAAGCCGGTCGATGAGGCCGATGCTCTGGCGATGCTGACGGCGTTGTCAGGCCGGGAGCATGAAGTCCTCACCGCTGTCGCCGTCGTGGGCGCGCAAGGCTGCGAAACCCGCACGGTCAGCAGTCTCGTGCGTTTTCGGCAGGTATCTGCTGCTGAAATCCACGCCTACTGGGCCAGCGGCGAGCCCCGTGACAAGGCTGGGAGCTACGCTATACAAGGCTTGGCGGCGATCTTCGTCGAGAGCCTGCACGGCAGTTACTCGGCTGTGGTTGGCCTGCCGCTGTGCGAAACCGCAGAACTGCTCGGCCATTTCGGCATACCCTGTTGGCAATGCCTGGAAGGTGACAAGCCATGAGTGAAGAGATTCTGATCAACATCACACCGATGGAGTCGCGTGTGGCAGTGGTCGAAAACGGTGTTCTGCAAGAGGTGCATGTCGAACGCACCCAGCGTCGTGGCATCGTCGGCAATATCTATAAAGGCAAGGTGGTGCGGGTGTTGCCTGGCATGCAAGCGGCGTTTATCGACATCGGGCTGGACCGCGCGGCGTTCATTCACGCCTCGGAAATCTCCATGCGCGAAGGCCCGGCGGTGGAAAGCATTGCCTCGCTGGTTCATGAAGGGCAAAGCCTGGTGGTGCAAGTCACCAAGGACCCGATTGGCAGCAAGGGAGCGCGGCTGACCACCCAATTGTCGATCCCGTCGCGGTATCTGGTGTACATGCCCCGGACCGCGCACGTCGGTATCTCGCTCAAGATCGAAGATGAAGCCGAGCGCGAGCGCCTGAAGAAGGTCGTCACTGACTGCGTCGCGCTTGAAGGTATCAAGGAAGCCGGAGGGTTTATCCTGCGCACCGCCGCCGAAGGTGCCGGTGCCGATGAAATCCTCATGGACATCCGCTATCTGCGCCGCCTCTGGGATCAGATCGGCGACCAGATCAAAACCGTCAGCCCGCCCAATGTGATCTATGAAGATCTGGGGCTGGCGTTGCGCACCTTACGTGATCTGGTCAGCCCGCGGATCGAGAAGATCCGCATCGATTCCCGGGAAACCTTCCAGAAAACCACTCAGTTTGTCGCCGAACTGATGCCGGAGATCGCTGATCGCCTTGAGCATTACCCTGGCGAGCGGCCGATTTTTGACCTGTACGGTGTGGAGGATGAAATTCAGAAAGCGCTGGAGCGCAAGGTGCCGCTCAAGTCGGGTGGCTATCTGGTGATTGATCCGGCGGAGGCCATGAGCACCATCGACGTCAACACCGGTGCGTTTGTCGGCCATCGCAATCTTGAAGAGACAATCTTCAAGACCAACCTGGAAGCGGCGACGGCCATTGCCCGGCAGCTGCGCCTGCGCAATCTGGGCGGGATCATCATCATTGACTTCATCGACATGGAAGACGGTGAGCATCAGCGCCAGGTGTTGCGCACTCTGGAGAAGCAGCTGGAGCGCGATCACGCCAAGACCAACATCATCGGCATCACCGAGCTGGGGTTGGTGCAGATGACCCGCAAGCGCACCCGTGAGAGCCTTGAGCAGGTGCTGTGCGAACCGTGTCACGCGTGCCAGGGGCGCGGCAAGCTGAAAACCCCGGAAACGGTCTGTTACGAGATTTTCCGGGAAATCCTCCGTGAAGCCCGTGCCTACCAGGCGGTGGGCTACCGTGTATTGGCCAACCAGCGAGTGGTGGACCGTCTGCTTGACGAAGAGTCTGGCAATGTCGCGGAGCTGGAAAGCTTCATTGGTCGCACGATCCGCTTTCAGGTAGAAACCATGTATTCCCAGGAACAATACGACGTGGTGCTGCTCTGACCTGATGCCGCTGTGATCCGGCACTGCTGCGAAAAGACGTGTTTGATACATGAACTGATAACGGTGCCCCAGGGCCAGCGGCAGGGAAGCCGTTATAACGAGAATTATGCGTGAGCAATGAGCCAACCCCTGACCGCACCTGGACGATTGAGTCGGGCTCGTTGACGCAAGCCGTTTATCCCGCGCTGCGGTCAACAGGAGCTCTGACATGAGTCGCCTGCCAGGCTTGTTCGCGACACTGACGCGCTGGGGGTTGAGTGTCTGCGCGCTGGTTCTGGTGCTCGCTGCGCTGTATGTCAGCGTGGGCCGCGAGCTCACGCCACTGGTGGCAGGTTATCGCGTGGATGTTCAGACCCGGGCCCAGACCGCAGTGGGCATGCCTCTGGCCATCGGCAGCCTGGAAGGCAGCTGGCGCGGGTTTTCGCCGGTGTTCATCGCGCATGATGTGATGCTCGGCGAAGGTGCCCACTCGGTGCGCCTTGACCAGGTAAATGCCGAGCCTGATCTGTGGGCCAGCCTGCTGGCCTGGGATCTGCGCCTTTCTCATGTGCAGGTCGAAGGGCTGCAACTGAGCGTCAAGGAAGACCCGCAAGGGCACTGGACATTGCAGGGGTTGCCGGTCACGGATGAAAAACCGCTTGATCCCGAACAACTGCTCAACCAGATGCAAAGGGTCTCGCGGCTTTCCCTGACCAATAGCCAGGTGACTTTGCAGCCGTTCGAGCAAGCTCCGCTGACACTCACCTATGTCAACCTCAGTCTGGCGACCGGCGCCACTCACCAGCGTCTGGACGCTCGATTGACCCTGCCCGACGGCCAGCCGCTGGCGTTGAATGTGCGCTCGCGTGTTGAAGCCAGAACCTGGAAAGATGGCGAGGCGGACGTTTACCTCAGCCTGCCGCAAAGCGACTGGGCCCACTGGTTGCCGAAAAGCCTGACGCGGCAGATGAACATCTCGACCCTCAAGGCTGGTGGCGAATTCTGGCTGACCTGGGGCAAGGGTTCGCTGCAAACTGCCGTCGCCCGCCTCAACGCCCCGCAGATCAAGGCAGCCTACGCTGAGCGCAAGGCGTCCAGAATCGACAATCTGGCGCTCAATGCCTGGTTTCGGCGCACTGACGAGGGCTTTGATGTCAACGTCAATTCGCTGGCCATGGACCTCGGCAAAAAGCGCTGGGAGAGCCGTATTCAACTCAATCAGCAGGCAGCAACGGGGGAGCGCGAGGAGCTTTGGCATGTCCAGGCGGATCGCCTGGATCTGACGCCTGTCACGCCCTTGCTGGAATCTGTCGCGCCCCTGCCGGATGTGCTGATGGAAGTCATTCATAACCTAAAAGTCACGGGTGCGCTGCGCAACGTCCTGCTGGATCTGCGGCCTCAGGCCGAGGGTGATAAACGGCTGAGCTTCGCTGCCAACCTGGAAAATGTCGGTTTCAACGCCTACCACGGTGCGCCCGCAGCCGGGAATGTCAGCGGTGCGATCAGCGGCGATCTCGGGCAGGGCGAGCTGCGCCTGGCCTCCGACAACTTCATGCTGCACCTGTACCCGATTTTCAATAATCAATGGACGTACCCCAAGGCCAATGCGCGCCTGACCTGGAAGCTGGACAGCGAAACCTTCACGTTGATTGCCCCGTACATCAAAGTGCTGGGGGACGAAGGCAAGATTGCGGCTGACTTCCTGATCCGTCTGCATCTGGATCATGAGCGCGCTCAGGAAGACTACATGGACCTGCGGGTCGGCATGGTGGACGGCGACGGCAGCTACACCAGCAAATACTTGCCCGCCGTACTCAGCCCGGCGTTGGATGAATGGCTGCGCACAGCGGTTATCGGAGGGAAGGTCGATCAGGGTTTCTTCCAGTATCAGGGCTCGCTGACCAAAAACGCGCCGCAGACCGCGCAGGTCATCAGCCTGTTCTTCAAGGTCCGTGATGCCACCCTGGATTTCCAGCCGGGTTGGCCACGCCTGACCGGCGTGGATGGCAAGGTCTATGTCGAAAACAGCGGCGTGCGCATCAAGGCCAGCAAAGGTCGGCTGCTCAACACGGATGTCAGCAATGTGCAGGTGAACATCCCTCATGCGCCAGCCGGGCAGCCGAGCCACTTGCTGGTGGATGGCGATTTCTCCGGTGCCCTGGCCGATGGCGTGAAGATT
Organism: Pseudomonas viridiflava; assembly: GCF_900601905.1. GTDB lineage: Bacteria > Pseudomonadota > Gammaproteobacteria > Pseudomonadales > Pseudomonadaceae > Aquipseudomonas. The sequence continues at coordinate 408,292 of NZ_UWFA01000505.1, read as the reverse complement.
CTGCAAGAGGCGCCCATTGGTACTGCCAGCATATTCAAGGGCTGGCAGGCCGATGGGCCGATCAAGGGCAAGCTGAAACTCGATATCCCGCTGGTCAAGGGCCAGGAGCCGAAGATTGCGGTGGATTTCAACACCGAAAAAGCCCGCCTGAAGATCAGCGAGCCGGTGCTCGAACTGACCCAGCTCAAGGGTGACTTCCGTTTTGACAATGCCAAAGGTTTGAGCGGCAAGGGCGTGCGGGCGCAGGCCTTCGACCGCCCGGTAACCGCCGAGATTGCCGCCGAGGGCAAGCCGGGAGCGAACCTGACCCGAGTGGTCGCCAATGGCCAGATCGCGGTGCCCAAACTCGCTGAGTGGCTGGGCGTGACCCAGGCCTTGCCGGTCTCGGGTGAGCTGCCCTATCAATTGCAGTTGACCCTGGGCAATGACAGCCAGCTGCGGATCAACTCGAATCTCCAGGGCACCGTCATCGATCTGCCTGCACCCTTTGGCAAGCTGGCTGAGGACAGCCGCAACAGCGAGTTCCGCATGGGGCTGGAAGGGCCTCAGCGCCGCTACGACTTCAGCTATGGGAACCTCGCCAGCCTGGCCTTTGCTTCCCCGGCGGGCAAACTTGCGGATGGGCGTGGCGAACTGTTTCTCGGTGATGGCGGCGCGATTGTGCCGGACGCCAAGGGCTTGAGGGTTCGTGGCTCGTTGAGCGAGCTGGATATCGCGCCGTGGCAGGCCATGGTCAGCAAATATGCCGGTGATGATCCGGGCGGCAGCGCCAAGCAATTGGTCAACAACGTAGATCTGCAGATTGGCAAACTGACCGCCATGGGCACGACGCTGGATCAGGCCAGCGTTCAGCTCAAACGTAGCGATACCGCCTGGACCTTGGGGCTCGATAGCCGGTTGATCAAGGGCAGTGCCACCTTGCCGGATGCCAAGGCTGCGCCTATCGGCATCGATCTGCTTTACGTGCGGCTCCCGGCGCCCGACCCGAATGCGGCGGTTGTCGAGAATGCGCCTGATCCTCTAGCCGATGTCGACCCCACTAAAGTCCCGGCGATGAACATCAAGATCACTCAGGTTTTCCAGGGCGATCAATTGGTCGGCGCCTGGTCTCTGAATACTCGCCCGACGGCGACCGGCATTCGTTTCAACGATGTGAACATGGGCCTCAAAGGCTTGCTGCTGCAGGGCGAAGGTGTCTGGGAAGGTGCGCCCGGTGCCACCAGCAGCTGGTACAAAGGCCGCATGGACGGCAAGAATCTGGCGGATGTGCTCAAGGGCTGGGGTTTTGCGCCGACCGTTACCAGTGAGGATTTCGAGCTGAACGCCGATGGCCGCTGGCCGGGCTCGCCTGCCTGGGTAGCGCTCAAGCGCTTCTCCGGCAGCCTCGACGCAACGTTGCGCCAGGGCCAGTTTGTTGAGGTCGAAGGCGGTGCTCAGGCCTTGCGCGTCTTCGGTCTGCTCAATTTCAACTCCATCGGCAGACGCCTGAGGCTGGATTTTTCCGACCTGCTTGGCAAAGGCTTGAGCTACGACCGGGTCAAAGGGTTGCTGGTGGCCAGCGATGGTGTCTACGTAACGCGCAAACCCATTACCTTGACCGGACCTTCCAGCAACCTGGAACTCAACGGCACGCTGGACATGGTCAAGGATCGAGTCGACGCCAAGTTACTGGTGACCTTGCCGGTGACCAATAACCTGCCCATCGCTGCATTGATCGTCGGCGCGCCCGCCATTGGTGGCGCGTTGTTCCTGGTCGACAAGCTGCTGGGTGACCGCGTCGCACGCTTTGCCAGCGTGCAGTACAAAGTGGAGGGTCCATGGAAAGAGCCGAAGATTACTTTCGACAAACCGTTCGAGAAGCCACAGTAGTTGGCGGCGGAGTACAGTAAGAGCGAGTGGAGCCCCACTGTCGCCAAGACCCCGTGGGACACTGTAGGAGTGAGCTTGTTCGCGATGGGATTTGTCTGAAGACACTTTATCGTCTGGCCCTACGCTAGGGCGAGCAAACTCACTCCTACAGAAATGCACTTCATCTCAAGGTTTTGTGTTTATTGATAAGAGATCTTCATGTCTTTTGCCGTGATTCAGATGGTCAGCCAGAGCGATGTGTTGGGCAATCTGGCCCAGGCTCGGCAGTTGCTGGAGCAGGCTGCCGCGTCCGGTGCTCGGCTGGCGGTGCTGCCGGAAAATTTCGCCGCCATGGGCCGTCGTGATGTCGCCGATATAGGCCGGGCGGAGGCTATTGGGCAAGGGCCGATCCTGCCATGGTTGAAACTTGCCGCCCGCGACCTCAACTTATGGATAGTCGCCGGAACATTGCCGCTGCCGCCGAGTGATCAGCCAGATGGCAAAGTTACCGCCTGTTCCTTGCTGATTGATGAACATGGCCAGCAGGTCGCACGTTACGACAAGCTGCACCTGTTCGACGTTGATGTCGCTGATGCTCGGGGCCGCTATCGCGAATCTGACGACTATGCTCATGGCAGCAACGTTGTGGTGGTCGACACTCCGGTGGGGCGTTTGGGTCTGAGTGTCTGTTATGACCTGCGTTTTCCCGAGTTGTACAGCGCGCTCCGCGAAGCGGGCGCTGAATTGATTACCGCACCGTCGGCCTTCACGGCTGTTACCGGTGCGGCGCACTGGGAGATTCTGATCCGGGCACGCGCCATCGAAACCCAGTGCTACCTGCTGGCGGCCGCGCAAGGTGGGATTCATCCGGGGCCAAGAGAAACATACGGGCATGCCGCGATCATCGACCCCTGGGGTCGAGTCCTGGCGGAGCAGGCGCAGGGTGAAGCCGTGCTGCTGGCCGAACGCGACAGTCAAGAGCAAGCGTCCATACGGGCGCGGATGCCGGTGTCCAGTCACCGGAGATTTTTTTCGCAGGACGCATTGCAGCGGCCTGCGCAGACCTCGGAGTGAATATGAGTGACTTGTCCTCTGTCAGCGAACACCTTCTGGCACCTGGTGGCTTGAACCTCGACAGCCTGCAATCAGTGCTGGGCGAACTGGCCGGGCCGGGTATCGATGCCGCCGATCTGTATTTTCAGGGGCAGATTTCCGAATCCTGGTCGCTGGAAGACGGCATCGTCAAAGAAGGCAGTTTCAACCTTGACCAGGGTGTCGGCGTGCGCGCTCAGTCCGGCGAGAAAACCGGCTTTGCCTACAGCAATGCAATCACCCACGAAGCGCTGACCACCGCCGCTCGTGCTGCCCGTTCGATTTCCCGCGCTGGCCAGAATGGCACCGTGCAGGCTTTCACCTCGCAAGACGTGGCCCAGTTGTACGCCCCGGATAACCCGCTGGAGGTCATGACCCGTGCCGAGAAAGTCGAGCTGCTCAAGCGCGTCGACGTTGCCACTCGTGCGCTGGATTCACGTATTCAGCAAGTGACCGTGAGCATGGCCGGTGTGTGGGAACGGATCCTCGTCGCCTCCACTGATGGCAGCCTCGCTGCCGATGTGCGTCCGCTGGTGCGTTTCAACGTCAGCGTCATCGTCGAACAGAACGGCCGACGCGAGCGTGGCGGCCACGGCGGTGGCGGGCGTACCGATTACCGTTACTTCCTCAGCGAGGATCGTGCCATGGGCTATGCCCGTGAAGCGCTGCGTCAGGCGCTGGTCAACCTTGAGGCGATTCCTGCGCCAGCCGGCACGCTGCCCGTGGTGCTGGGTTCCGGTTGGTCGGGTGTACTGCTGCACGAAGCTGTCGGCCATGGTCTGGAAGGTGACTTCAACCGCAAGGGCAGTTCGGCCTATAGCGGTCGCATGGGCGAAATGGTCGCTTCCAAGCTGTGCACCATCGTCGATGACGGCACGCTGGCCGGGCGTCGTGGCTCGCTGAGCGTCGATGACGAAGGCACGCCGACCGAGTGCACCACCCTGATCGAAAACGGCGTCCTCAAGGGCTACATGCAGGACAAGCTCAATGCTCGATTGATGGGCGTCGCCCGCACCGGTAACGGCCGTCGTGAATCCTATGCGCACCTGCCGATGCCTCGGATGACCAATACGTACATGCTGGCAGGGCAGAGCGATCCGCAGGAAATCATCGCCTCTGTCAAACGTGGCATCTATTGCGCCAACTTGGGCGGGGGACAGGTGGACATCACCAGCGGCAAGTTCGTGTTCTCCACCAGCGAAGCCTATCTCATCGAAGACGGCAAAATCACTGCGCCAGTCAAAGGCGCCACGCTGATCGGTAATGGCCCTGAAGCCATGAGCAGGGTGTCGATGGTCGGTAATGACCTGTCGCTGGACAGCGGCGTAGGCACCTGCGGCAAGGATGGGCAGTCAGTTCCGGTAGGCGTGGGGCAACCGACCCTGAAGATCGATGCGATCACGGTGGGCGGTACAGGAGGATGAGTACGTAGGAGCGGCTTCAGCCGCGAAAGGCCGTGGCGCTTGCTTCGCGGCTCAAGCCGCTCCTACGCAATATCACGAGGATCAACGCAAACCGCGTTGCTTCTCGTCCAGCTCACGAATGTATTTGAAGATTTTTCGGCTGGAGGCGGGTGCTTTGTTCTGCGCCAGCTCGTGTTGAGCCTGACGGATCAACGAGCGCAGTTGCTGGCGATCCGCTTCCGGATAGTCAGAGACAAACGCTTCGAGAACCGCGTCGTCACCGGCGATCAGGCGATCACGCCAGCGCTCCAGACCGTGGAACCGTTCATTGTATTGGCGAGTGGAGGCATCGAGTTGGTCCAGAAGCACCAGAATGGCGTCCAGGTCCTGATCGCGCATCAGCTTGCCGATGAACATGATGTGCCGTTTGCGTGCGATGTTCGCAGTGTGCTTGGGCGCATCGGCCAGTGCTTTACGCAAGGCATCGGTCAAGGGCAACTTGTTCAGCAAGTCAGGCTTGAGTGTCGTCAGGCGCTCGCCAAGATCAACCAGAGCATGCAGCTCGCGTTTGACCTGGGTTTTGCTTTTCTCCCCGTCGAGGGAGTCGTCGTAAGAATCAACCATGGGGGCAGTCCGCAAATAAACGCCGCCATGATAACCAGTCGGGGGCCACTTGTCCGGCCCGCTCGGTATTCGGCTCGTGCCGAAAGCAGAATTTGATGGAGAAAGTCATGAGTGCATCACAAAGCGTCGGCCCACAGGCCTTGCCCGCACTGCAGGATCAGGTCGAGCAAATCATCGCCGAAGCCAGGCGTCAGGGTGCCAGTGCCTGTGAAGTGGCAGTGTCTCTGGAGCAGGGTTTGTCGACTTCAGTGCGTCAGCGCGAAGTGGAAACTGTCGAATTCAATCGCGACCAGGGTTTCGGCATCACCTTGTATGTCGGCCAGCGCAAAGGCTCGGCCAGCACCTCGGCCAGTGGCGCCGACGCCATCCGCGAAACCGTTGCTGCGGCCCTGGCCATCGCCAAACACACCTCTGAAGACGAAAGCTCCGGCCTGGCCGATGCGGCCCTGATGGCTAAGGAGCAGCAGGATTTCGACCTGTTCCACGCCTGGGACATCACCCCCGAGCAGGCCATCGAGAAAGCCTTGATCTGTGAAGCAGCGGCGTTCGATGCCGACGGGCGGATCAAGAACGCCGACGGCACTACCCTCAATACCCATCAGGGCTGCCGGGTCTACGGCAACAGCCATGGTTTCATCGGTGGGTATGCGTCGACGCGTCACAGCCTGAGCTGCGTGATGATTGCCGAAGGCGAAGGCCAGATGCAGCGCGATTACTGGTACGACGTCAGTCGCCAGGGCGAGCTGCTGGCTGATCCGCAGAGCATCGGTCGCAAGGCTGCCGAGCGCGCGGCCAGCCGTCTGGGTGCGCGTCCGGTGCCGACCTGTGAGGTGCCGGTGTTGTTCTCTGCCGAGTTGGCCGGTGGCTTGTTCGGTAGCTTTCTTGGAGCGATTTCCGGCGGCAACCTGTATCGCAAATCATCGTTTCTGGAAGGCTGCATGGGGCAGCGTCTGTTCCCTGAGTGGCTGACCCTGGATGAGCGCCCGCATCTGATGCGCGCCATGGGCAGCTCGGCGTTCGATGGCGACGGTCTGGCGACCTATGCCAAGCCTTTCGTCGAGAACGGTGAGCTGGTGTCCTACATCCTCAGTACCTATTCAGGTCGCAAACTCGGCTTGCCGAGCACCGCCAACGCAGGCGGCGTACACAACCTGTTCGTCACCCACGGCAGCGAAGACCAGGCAGCGTTGATCCGTCGTATGGGCCGCGGGTTGCTGGTGACTGAATTGATGGGCAGCGGCCTGAACATGGTGACCGGCGATTACTCCCGTGGCGCAGCCGGTTTCTGGGTCGAGAATGGCGAGATCCAGTTCCCGGTTCAGGAAGTGACCATTGCCGGCAACATGCGCGACATGTTCAAACAGATCGTCGCCGTTGGCAGCGATCTTGAACTGCGCAGTAATATCCGCACCGGTTCGGTGTTGATCGAACGCATGACCGTGGCCGGTAGCTGATTCGGTTGTAGATAAAGGGCAAGCATTCTGTGGGCGCGGTGCTTGCCCGCGATAAGGACGACGCGATCCAAAGTGAACCGCGTCCAGCTCTATCGGGGGCAAGCACCGCTCCCACAGATCACACCGGAACCGTTGGAGCGAGGCTCGCCCGCGAATCGTCGCTGCGGTTTGCCAGACACACCGTGTTGCCGTGCTTCTCAGGCAAGCCCGGCTTCAACAGCTGATCGAGATTTTCCTGTGGGAGCGGTGCTTGCCCGCGATAAAGGACGACGCGATCCAAAGTGAACCGCGTCCGGCTTTATCCCGGGCAAGCACCGCTCCCACAGATCACACCGGAACCGTTGGAGCGAGGCTCGCCCGCGAATCGTCGCTGCGGTTTGCCAGACACGCCGTGTTGCCGTGCTTCTCAGGCAAGCCCGGCTCTAACAGTTTCCTTCTCTGCGCTAAAATCCTTCACCCTCCAAGGTTGTTTTGATTCTCAATATCATTTAATAATGAATATCATTATCCAAAATGAGCCGTGGTCATGGGTCCTGTTTTGCATACGCCTCCTGCGCACCTGGAAAACTGGCGAACGCTGAGTTTTCGAATTCGCTGTGCCCTGACACCCGACGAACCTCGGCTGATTGACCACTATCTGGCCGAAGGGCGATATCTGGCGCGCTTCACTGCCACTCCTCAGCGGATGATCGCTGAAACCTCTTTCCGTCTGCTGATGGATACCGCTCGCGACACAATGCTGCCCTGGCATTGGCGTTCGCTGTGCGTGGATCAGGCATGGCGGCCGCTGCGCGATCTGCAGGCGCTGATCCAGTCACCGGCCGACCAGCAGCGTTGGCAGGCCTGCACCTGGCAATTGTCGACCTGTCTGCTGCAACCCTCGATTTCTCCCTCTGAACTGGTGCAAGGAAACTGCGATGAGTAATACCCGTATAGAACGCGACAGCATGGGCGAACTTCAGGTCCCGGCCGAGGCCCTGTATGGCGCGCAGACTCAGCGTGCGGTGAATAACTTCCCCATCAGCAATCTGCGGATGCCGACGCAGTTCGTTCGTGCCTTGTTGCTCGCCAAGGCCGCGGCCGCCCACGCAAATCTGGAACTGGAGCAGATTTCTGCGGGGCAGAGCGAGGCAATTGTCAGCGCTTGCCAGCAATTACTGAGCGGCGACTACATGGCGCACTTTCCGGTGGACGTGTTTCAGACCGGCTCCGGCACCAGCACCAACATGAACGCCAATGAAGTGATCGCCACCCTCGCCAGTCGCGTACTGGGCGACAAGGTCAACGCCAACGATCATGTGAATTGCGGGCAGAGCAGCAACGACATCATCCCCACTACCATCCACGTCAGCGCTGCGCTGGCATTGCATGAGCAATTGCTGCCAGCGCTGAATCATCTGGTGCAAGTGATCGAGCGCAAAGCCGATGAGGTCCATCCGTTCATCAAGACCGGCCGTACGCACCTGATGGACGCCATGCCCGTGCGCATGAGCCAAGTGCTCAACGGCTGGGCCCAGCAAATCCGCGCCAACATCGAGCATTTGCAGGCGCTGTTGCCAAGCCTGCAGGCTCTGGCCCAGGGCGGTACTGCAGTCGGTACCGGCATCAACGCCCACCCCGAGTTCGCCAAGCGCTTCAGCAGCCATTTGAGTCGCTTGAGTAACGTGGAATTTGTGCCGGGCAAGGATTTGTTCGCGCTGATTGGCTCTCAGGACACCGCCGTCGCTGTCTCCGGTCAGCTCAAGGGCGTAGCAGTTTCGCTGATGAAAATCGCCAATGACCTGCGCTGGATGAACTCCGGGCCGTTGGCCGGCCTGGGGGAAATCGAGCTGGAGGCCTTGCAGCCGGGCTCGTCGATCATGCCGGGCAAGGTCAATCCGGTGATCCCGGAAGCGACTGCGATGGTGGCGGCTCAGGTGATCGGCAACGACGCAGCCATCACTGTCGCGGGGCAGTCGGGCAACTTCGAGCTGAACGTGATGCTCCCGATCATCGCCCAGAACCTGTTGAGCAGCATCGAGTTGCTGGCCAACTCCAGTCGCCTGCTGGCCACCAAGGCCATTGCCACATTCAAGGTCAACGAAGCCAAGCTCAAGGAGGCGTTGTCTCGCAACCCGATCCTGGTGACTGCGTTGAACCCGATCATTGGCTACCAGAAAGCCGCCGAGATCGCCAAGACCGCTTACCAGCAAGGTCGGCCGATTATCGATGTCGCCCTTGAACACACCGACCTGCAACGCAGCCAGCTTGAAGCGTTGCTGGACCCGGAAAAACTCACCGCTGGCGGGATCTGACCTGTCGGCCATCGCTTGAGGAGTCGCGCCATGGAGCATTGGAAACGCACCATTGAAAGAGCCAATCACTGTTTCATTGCGGGTGAGCTGGTTGACGCCCGTGAGCTGTATCTACAGGCGCTGGCATTGGCTCAGGTGTTGTTCGAGCGGTGGCCCAACCCTGATGAAGCGGTGGCCGCCTGTGTCATATCCCACCACAACCTGGCGGACCTGCATTTGAGCCTGGGGCAGCCGGAGGAGAGCGCCGAGTATCTCTGCGCGATCCATCAGCGGTTGCTGCAGGTCATGCAGGATCAGCGTCTGCCCCCGTCATTACGCCAGGCCGCGCTGCGCCACAGCAGTAAAACCTATGCCGAGCTGCTGGGTTTCATCAGCGAGCACGGCGAATACCCACGAACCCATCGGCTGCTCAACAGCGGCGGCGAACACTCGCGCTCGTCTCTGCAACGCAATGCCGCCGCCACGTCCGGCCTTTATTACGGAGTACATTGATATGCCGTTTACCCTGCCTGCCTTGCCCTATGCCTACGACGCCCTGGAACCGCACATTGATGCGCAAACCATGGAGATCCACTACAGCAAGCACCACCAGACCTACATCAATAACCTCAACGCCGCCGTTGAGGGTACTGAGTGGGCTGAATGGCCCATCGAAAAACTCGTCGCTGCTGTCGGCCAACTGCCTGAAAAGCTGCGCTCGGCGGTCATCAATCAGGGCGGCGGTCACGCCAACCATTCGTTGTTCTGGGCGGTCATGGCGCCAACCGGCGGCGGCTTGCCCGAAGGCCCGGTGGCCAAGGCGATCGACGAGCAGCTCGGTGGCTTCGATGCCTTCAAAGAGGCTTTCACCAAAGCTGCGCTGACCCGTTTCGGCAGTGGCTGGGCATGGCTGAGCGTTACCCCGCAAAAAAACCTGGTGGTGGAAAGCAGCGGCAACCAGGACAGCCCGTTGATGAACGGCAATACGCCCATTCTGGGGCTGGATGTCTGGGAGCACGCGTATTACCTGCTCTATCAGAACCGTCGCCCCGAATACATCAACGCGTTTTACAACGTCATCAACTGGGCGGAAGTCGCTCGGCGTTATCAGGCTGCGCTGGCCTGAACCTTCAATAATCAGATCCAAGGCAGTTTATGCGCACGGAAATACTCACCATCAGCAGTGGGCGGTTGTTTCGCCTGGCATTGGGTTCGGTTCTGCTGTTGGCAGGTATGGCGCTCCTGGTTTCTCAAGGCCTTGAATGGTTGGACCTGGAGCCGCGCTTGATGCGGGCGCTGGAAGGCGGAGCGATTTGCGCGCTTGGCACCGCATTGGGCGCGGTCCCGGTGCTGGTCATCCGCGGCATGCCGGCTTCGGTGTCCGATGGCCTGCTGGGCTTTGGTGCCGGGGTGATGCTGGCGGCGACGGCGTTTTCCCTGATCGTGCCCGGCCTGGCCGCAGCAGAAAACCTAGGCTTTACGCCTTGGGGCGCTGGTGGTCTGGTCAGCCTCGGGATATTCCTGGGGGCCATCGGCTTGTTCGTGGTCGATCACCTCGTTTCCAAAGGTTCGCCTTTGAGCGGTGAGGCGCTTCCAGCCATCGCGCCACGCATCTGGCTGTTCGTGATCGCGATCATTGCCCACAACATTCCCGAAGGCATGGCCATTGGCGTCTCGGCGGGCGGCGGGCTGCCCGATGCCGACAGCCTGGCCATGGGTATTGCCATTCAGGATGTACCGGAAGGACTGGTCATCGCGCTGGTGCTGGCCGGGGCAGGGATGTCGCGCTTCAAGGCCTTTCTGATCGGCGCTGCATCGGGGTTGGTCGAGCCGGTTTTCGCGTTGCTGTGCGCCTGGCTAGTGGCCATCGCCGAATTGCTGCTGCCTTTGGGTCTGGCATTCGCCGCTGGTGCCATGCTGCTGGTGGTGACGCAGGAGATCATTCCCGAGTCCCGGCGCAACGGTCACGACAGAGTGGCGAGCCTCGGATTGGTTGTCGGCTTTTGCCTGATGATGGTCATGGATACGGCCTTGGGTTGAAGGGCATGAGGGCGCGACGAGATTCGCGCCCTCATCAAGGTAAAAACCCCTTATAATCCATGGTTTTTACCCTTTGACGCGAGAATACCGTGAGCTTACCTGCCTGCCCAAAATGCAATTCCGAATACACCTACGAAGACGGCGCCCAGCTGATCTGCCCGGAATGCGCTTACGAATGGTCCGCCGACGGCTCCGCTGAAGCAGCCGAAGACGTCAAGGTTATCAAGGACTCGGTGGGCAACACCCTGCAGGATGGCGACACCGTCACGGTCATCAAGGACCTTAAAGTCAAAGGCTCCTCCCTGGTGGTCAAGGTTGGCACCAAGGTGAAGAACATTCGACTGGTCGATGGCGATCACGATATCGACTGCAAGATCGACGGCATTGGCGCGATGAAATTGAAGTCGGAGTTTGTGAAGAAGGGCTGAAGCAGTTGCTACTCAACTGAATTGAAATGCATTCGCGTAGGAGGGCGCTTGCCCGCGATACGTTCGGTCAGCGAAAAATCTGTTGGCTGATCTGACGCTCTCGCGGGCAAGCGCGCTCCTGCAAGTCCTGTGTTAGCTCCACGACAGCGTGTGGTCAGAGGCAACGGCGGGATTCGTTCTGAACACTGGACCTCATCGCGAGCGAGTTCTATTCACTCACCCTCATCAAACTTGTTCTCGATCAACTCCACCAGCCCGTCCAGCGCTGCCTGTGCGTCATCGCCTTCGGTCAGCAAGTGGATATCGGTGCCTTTACCCGCAGCAAGCATCATGACCGCCATGATGCTTTTGCCATCGACCATGCTTTCCGGACTGCGGCCGACGCGGATCTGGCAGGGGAATTTGCCTGCAACGCCAACGAATTTGGCGGCGGCACGGGCGTGCAGGCCCAGCTTGTTGATGATGGTGATTTGACGAGCGGGCATCGCAGGGAAAGTCCTTTCAGCTTAGGTCGCGGTGGCGGACCTGAACATTTTTGAGGGATTGTTGCAGGACCTGACCCAGACGTTCGGTCAGGTAGACCGAGCGGTGGTGCCCGCCAGTGCAGCCAATGGCAATCGTGACATATGAGCGGTTGCTGGCCGCGAAGCGCGGAAGCCATTTGTTGAGGTAGGTAAAGATGTCCTGAAACATCTCCTCGACATCAGGCTGAGCGGCCAGGTAATCAACAACAGGCTGATCCAGCCCTGACTGCTCACGCAGCTCAGGCTTCCAGTACGGGTTCGGCAGGCAACGCACATCGAATACCAGGTCGGCGTCGATCGGCATGCCACGCTTGAATCCGAACGATTCGATCAAGAACGCGGTGCCCGGTTCCGGCTTGTTGAGCAACCGCAACTTGAGGGTGTCGCGAAGCTGGTAAAGGTTCAGGTGGGTGGTGTTGATCTTCAGGTCAGCCAGATCAATGATCGGCCCGAGCAAGGTGGTTTCATCGCGGATGGCTTCGGCCAGCGAGCGATTGGCATTGCTCAACGGGTGACGACGGCGGGTTTCCGAGAAGCGCTTGAACAGAGTCGATTCGTCTGCATCCAGATACAGCACATCGCACTGGATATTGCGCGAACGCACTTCTTCAAGCATCTGCGGGAAACGGGTCAGGTGGCTCGGCAGGTTACGCGCATCGATGGACACGGCCAATAGCGGCTCGGCCAGCTCGGTGTTGATCAGCGCGCGTTCGGCGAGTTCGGGAAGCAAGCCGGCTGGCAGGTTGTCAACGCAATAGAAGCCGTTGTCTTCCAGCACATCCAGAGCCGTGCTTTTGCCCGAGCCGGAGCGACCGCTCACGATGATCATCCGCATGATTTAATGCCCGTTCTGCTCATCCAGCACTACCTGATACAGCGCCTGGTTTGTACCGGCGCTACGGAGACGGTCACGGACTTCCTTGCGGTCCAGCATGCTGGCTATCTGGCGCAGCAGCTCAAGGTGCGCATCGGTGGCTGCTTCCGGGACCAGCAAGACAAACAGCAGGTCCACGGGCGCGCCATCAATGGCGTCGAAATCAACGGGGGCGTCCAGATGCAGCAATGCGCTGATCGGGTATTCGCAGCCCTTCAAGCGGCAGTGAGGAATGGCTATGCCATTACCGAAACCGGTAGACCCGAGTTTTTCACGGGCGACAAGACTCTCGAACACGGTTTGCGAATCCAGATCAGGCACTTCTTTGCCGATCAGGTTGGCAATTTGTTCGAGAACGCGTTTCTTGCTGCCGCCCGGCACGTTCACAAGGGAACGGCCGGGGGTCAGGATATTTTCAATTCGGATCATTTTTGGGGGGTATCAGCGAGCCGTCGCACCTTGAAGGTGGCCGATCTGCTTTTCCTTATGCTTGAGCAGTTGTCTATCCAGCTTGTCGGTCAGAAGATCGATCGCGGCGTACATATCATCATGTTCCGCATTGGCGACGATCTTCCCTCCGGGGATGTGCAGGGTGGCTTCGATTTTCTGTTTCAGCTTCTCGACCTCCATGATGACCTGCACATTGGTTATTTTGTCGAAGTGGCGCTCTAATCGTCCGAGTTTCTCGTTGATGTAGTCGCGTAGCGCGTCGGTCACATCCAGTTGGTGCCCACTGATGTTGACTTGCATACCGCTTTCTCCTTATTGCCAGTGCATAAAGAGGCAGGCTTTTGCCTGCCACTGGAACGCTGTGGCTAGCAACCCGGGCTGCATGCGACCTGCGTGGGCTAGGTCGGACAGGGCCTCTCGTTACATCAGTCGCTTGCGTTCGCTGGAGGGCGCTATGCCAAGTGATTCGCGGTACTTGGCGACTGTGCGACGGGCTACTTGAATGCCTTGTGCCTCCAGTAAACCAGCGATCTTGCTGTCACTCAACGGCTTTTTCTGATTTTCCGCAGCAACCAGTTTTTTGATGATCGCGCGAATGGCTGTGGACGAACACTCGCCGCCTTCGGAGGTGCTTACGTGGCTTGAAAAGAAATATTTCAGCTCGTAAATACCACGCGGGGTATGCATGAATTTTTGCGTGGTCACACGGGAGATTGTCGATTCGTGCATGCCGACCGCTTCGGCGATGTCATGCAGGACCAACGGCTTCATCGCCTCATCGCCATATTCTAGAAAGCCGCGCTGATGCTCGACAATCTGGGTGGCCACCTTCATGAGCGTTTCATTGCGGCTCTGCAGGCTCTTGATGAACCAGCGGGCTTCCTGCAACTGATTGCGCATGAACGTGTTGTCGGCGCTGGTATCGGCCCGGCGCACGAAGCCTGCGTACTGCGGATTGACCCGCAGGCGCGGCACGGATTCCTGATTGAGCTCTACAAGCCAGCGCTCATTGTCCTTGCGCACGATCACGTCGGGAACAACATATTCCGCTTCGGTGGATTCGATTTGCGAGCCTGGGCGTGGATTGAGGCTCTGGACCAGCTCGATGACCTGGCGCAGCTCGTCTTCCTTGAGTTTCATGCGTCGCATCAGCTGCGCGTAGTCACGGCTGCCCAGCAGGTCGATGAAATCGCTGACCAGGCGCTGCGCCTCAGCCAGCCAGCGAGTCTTGGCCGGTAGCTGACGCAGCTGCAGCATCAGGCATTCGCTCAGATTGCGAGCGCCGATGCCGGCCGGTTCAAATTGCTGAATGCGGTGCAGCACGGCTTCGATCTCATCAAGCTCGATGTCGAGCTCGGGATCAAAGGCGTCGAGAATTTCTTCCAGGGTTTCGTCGAGGTAGCCCTGATTGTTGATGCAGTCGATCAGCGTCACGGCGATCAGGCGATCGGTGTCGGACATCGGTGCGAGATTCAACTGCCAGAGCAAATGGCTCTGCAGGCTCTCACCCACTGATGTGCGCGTGGTGAAATCCCACTCGTCATCATCATTGCTCGGCAGGCTGCTGGCGCTGGTTTGGTAGACATCTTCCCAAGCAGTGTCTACGGGCAGTTCATTGGGAATGCGCTCATTCCAGTCGCCTTCCTCGAGGTTGTCCACGGTCGGCGCGGATTCCTGGTAGGTCGGTTCCTGAACGTCAGGGTTGGGCTTTTGCTCAATGTTGTCGGCCAGCGGGTCGGCGTTGTCGAAGTCGTCGCCTTCTTCCTGCCGTTCCAGCATGGGATTGGACTCCAGCGCCTCCTGAATCTCCTGTTGGAGGTCCAGCGTAGACAGTTGGAGTAAGCGGATGGCCTGTTGCAGCTGCGGCGTCATCGTCAGCTGCTGGCCCATTCTCAAGACTAGCGATGGTTTCATGGCTGGGGCTTAACACCTTATTCGCCGGCGCACATGCGCCATCCACTACAGAGCGCCGGAGCGCCAACATAAGCAAATTATATGCCTGAAACCGAAGTGTTTGCCTAGGGTGTGATGGCATTTAATGCCACCTCCATGGGGAAACACCCCAGGCCATCCTTCTGGCGGCTCAGGCCGCCCGCGCTTACAGGCGGAACTCGTGACCGAGGTAAACCTCTTTGACCAGCTGGTTGGCCAGGATGGTTTCCGAGTCGCCTTCTGCGATCAATTGCCCATCGTTGACGATGTAGGCGGTCTCGCAGATATCCAGGGTTTCGCGCACGTTGTGATCAGTGATCAGCACGCCGATGCCCTTGGCTTTCAAGTGATGAATGATCTGCTTGATGTCACCCACCGAAATGGGGTCAACGCCGGCGAACGGTTCATCCAGCAGGATGAACTTCGGCGATGTTGCAAGGGCTCGGGCGATCTCGACGCGGCGGCGCTCACCCCCGGAGAGGCTCATCCCGAGGTTGTCGCGGATGTGCGTGATGTGAAATTCCTGCAGCAGGCTTTCGAGCTCTTTGTTGCGCGCCGCGCGATCCAGCTCAGGGCGGGTCTCAAGGATCGCCATGATGTTGTCAGACACCGACAGCTTGCGAAAGATCGACGCTTCCTGCGGCAGATAGCCGATACCGGCGCGTGCCCGACCGTGCATCGGTTGGTGGCTGACGTCCAGGTCGTCGATCAGGACTCGGCCCTGGTCGGCTTGCACCAGGCCGACGATCATGTAGAAGCAGGTGGTCTTGCCGGCGCCGTTGGGGCCCAGCAAGCCAACGATCTGACCGCTTTCGATTGAAAGGCTCACATCGCGAACAACCTGGCGACTCTTGTAGCTCTTAGCCAAATGCTGGGCTTTCAGCGTCGCCATTACTGGGCCTTCTGCTGGTCAGTTTTCTTTTTCGGCTGGATCACCATGTCGATGCGTGGACGCGGCGTGGTGACTTTGCTGCCACCGTTGGCGCGACCGGCGCTGACAATCTGCTTGACGGTGTCGTAGACGATTTTCTCGCCTTCGGACGTGTTGCCGTCATTGATGACCTTGGCCTTGTCGATCAGCACGATACGATCTTGCGCGGCGTAGTACTGGATAGTAATCGCGTAGGCCTGAACGATTGGCTTGTCCACGGCAGGCTTCTGCTCGTAGTAGGCCAGGTTGCCGACCGAGGTAAATACGTCGACTTCGCCCTGGGCGTTACGCGTGATGGTCACCGTGTTGCCGGTAATCTTCATCGAACCCTGGGTGATGATCACGTTGCCTTTGTAAGTGGCAACGCCTTTCTTGTCGTCGAGTTGTGCGTCGTCGGACTGGATGTGGATCGGCTGATCGCGATCAGTCGGCAGGGACCAGGCGCTCGCGCTTCCCAGTGCTGCGCCCAGGCCAAGCAAAAAAGGAAGGGTTTTAACGAGCCTCATACTGTCCTCTTACGTTAGAAAGCAGGTCCATCCTGCCTTCGTTCAAATACGCTTTCATTCCCTTGGCCGTGGTCACACCGCCTGCGCCGTCGATTCTAACGGCTTGCTCGGTCTGCGCATATTGCTTCTGCGGAAATACGGTCATTCGACTGCTGGTAATAATGGTCGTACGTTTTTTGTCGTCGGTTCGTGCGACGCGTACGGAATCAATCAATTCGACCTGCTCGCCACCGGGCGATACCTCGCCTGTCTTGCTCTGGATGTGCCAGGGGAAGAGCGTGCCGCGGTACATTTGCAGGTCCGGCGTGGTCAGCATCGTCACGTCGGTGGCCTTGATGTGCTCGACCTTGTCAGCGGTCATTTCGTACTGCAGTTTGCCATCTGGCAGGTACTGGACGCTGTGCGCGTTGATCGCGTAAAAATCGATCGCGCTTTCGTCAACCGCTGCAGACGGCTGATCCATGAAGCTTTCCGGGCTGATGTTCCAGTAACCTACAGCGGCCAGCAATAAGGCCAGCACGCCAAGGACAAGAAACGATCGAATCTTTTTGCTGAACATAAATGGCTTCTATAAGTAGGCGGCGTGGGCGGCTTCAAGACTGCCCTGGGCGCTCATGATCAGTTCGCAGAATTCACGTGCGGCGCCTTCTCCGCCACGCGCCTGGGTGATGCCGTGCGCGTGTTGCCGGACGAAACTGGCCGCGTTGGCGACCGCCATGCCCAGGCCCACACGTCGAATGACCGGCAAGTCTGGCAGATCATCACCCAAATAGGCGACTTGTTCGTAATTCAGGTCCAATTGAGCAAGCAGTTCGTCGAGCACGACCAGTTTGTCTTCGCGACCCTGATACAGGTGCTCGATCCCCAGATTCTTTGCCCGGCGCTCTACCACCGGGGTTTTACGCCCACTGATGATAGCTGTCGTCACGCCGGACGCGATCAGCATCTTGATGCCTTGGCCATCCAGCGTATTGAAGGTCTTGAACTCGCTGCCATCTTCAAGGAAGTACAGGCGGCCATCGGTCAGCACGCCGTCTACGTCGAAAATCGCCAGCTTGATGTTCTTGCCGCGTTGCAGCAGATCCGTGGTCATTTACAGGTCTCCATTACATGACGCCTGCGCGCAGCAGGTCCTGCAAGTTGAATGCGCCGACAGGACGATCATTGTCATCGACGACAATCAGCGCACCGATCTTGTGATCTTCCATTATTTTCAGCGCTTCGGCTGCGAGCATTTCCGGGCGGGCGGTTTTGCCATGCACGGTCATCACTTCGTCAATGGTGGTCAGGCGAATGTCGATCGGGCGGTCCAGGGTGCGGCGCAGATCGCCGTCGGTGAAGATCCCGGCCAGTCTCCCATCGGCCTCAAGGATGGCGGTCATGCCCAGGCCCTTGCGGGTCATTTCCATCAGCGAGTCACGCAATAGAGTGCCACGCAGTACCTTGGGCAGTTGCTCGCCGGTGTGCATGACGTGCTCGACCTTGAGCAGCAAACGCCTGCCCAGTGCGCCGCCTGGGTGCGAGAACGCAAAGTCCTCGGCCGTAAAGCCGCGCGCCTCAAGCAATGCCACGGCCAGGGCGTCGCCCATCACCAGGGCGGCAGTGGTCGATGAAGTGGGTGCCAGGTTCAGCGGGCAGGCTTCATGCTCGACATGAGCGTTGAGGTTTACATCTGCCGCGTTCGCCAGGGTCGAAGCCGGATTGCCGGTCAGGCTGATCATCTTGATGCCCAGGCGCTTGATCAGCGGCAGCAAGGTGACGATCTCCGCCGTGGTGCCTGAGTTGGACAAGGCCAGAATGATGTCGTCCGAAGTGATCATGCCCATGTCGCCATGGCTGGCTTCGGCCGGATGAACAAAAAAGGATGTAGTGCCGGTGCTCGCCAGCGTCGCCGCGATCTTCTTGCCGATATGCCCGGATTTGCCCATCCCCACCACCACAACGCGGCCTTTGCTGGCCAGAATCATCTCGCAGGCGCGAACGAAATCGGCGTCGATGTGGCCAAGCAGGCCTTCAACAGCTTCGATTTCGAGGCGGATGGTGCGTTGTGCCGATTGGATCAGGTCGCTGGATTGGCTCATGTGAAAATTGGTCAGCTTGCTAAAAGGCGGCGATTATAGCGGTAATGCGCGAATCCCTCACGCCTGATCGTCGCTCTTCGTGGGATTCGTCTCGTCGCCGTTACATCAGGGCTGACTGCCAGGCGGGATATCCCCAGGAGTTGTAGGGCATGTCGCAAATAATTGTGCGGTTACGCATTGAGCGGGGTTCGCTATTGGGCGCGCCATACTGCGGTGGTATAGTTCGCGGCTTGTTCGGTCTACCTGGACAGCATGTCGTCCGCCACAGGCCCGCAGCTGAGCGTAAGGCTGTATCGCAAGGAGTTTAGATGAGCGCCGATAACGCCTACGCGATCGAGCTGAAGGGCGTGTCCTTCAAGCGCGGTACGCGCAGCATTTTCGAAAATATCGATATTCGCATTCCCCGTGGCAAAGTCACCGGCATCATGGGGCCTTCCGGCAGCGGCAAGACCACTCTGCTGCGCCTGATGGGCGCCCAGTTGCGGCCTACCGCAGGCCAGGTGTGTGTCAACGGGCAGAATTTGCCCGAGCTGTCGCGCAGTGACCTGTTCGATGCTCGCAAACACATGGGTGTGCTGTTCCAGAGCGGTGCTTTGTTCACTGACCTGGACGTTTTCGAGAACGTCGCGTTTCCATTGCGCGTCCATACCCAGTTGCCCGAAGAAATGATCCGCGACATCGTGCTGCTCAAGCTGCAGGCGGTCGGGCTTCGTGGCGCCCTGGAATTGATGCCTGACGAGTTATCCGGCGGTATGAAGCGTCGCGTGGCGCTTGCCCGGGCCATCGCGCTTGATCCGCAGATTCTGATGTACGACGAGCCTTTCGTCGGTCAGGACCCGATTGCCATGGGGGTTCTGGTACGGCTGATCAAACTGCTCAATGACGCTCTGGGCATTACCAGTGTCGTGGTGTCCCATGACCTGGACGAGACAGCCAGCATTGCCGATTACCTGTATGTGGTCGGCGACGGGCAGGTACTGGGGCAGGGCACGCCGCAGGAGTTGATGAGCTCGGACAACCCGCGCATTCGTCAATTCATGACCGGCGACCCGGACGGGCCTGTGCCGTTTCATTATCCAGCAGCGGATTACCGCGAAGATCTTTTGGGGAAGCGCTGATGCGCAACAAGTCATTAATGGAGCGGATTCGACTGCTGGGTCGAAGCGCGATCGATATCGTCAGCGTGTTCGGACGCTCGGGAATCTTCCTGGTCCACGCCTTGTTCGGTCGGGGTGGCATCAGCGGCGGTTTTCAATTGCTGGTCAAACAGCTGTATTCGGTAGGCGTCATGTCCTTGGCGATTATCGTCGTTTCCGGCATGTTCATCGGCATGGTCCTCTCACTGCAGGGTTTCAGCATTCTCGCCAAGTACGGCTCAGAGCAGGCGGTCGGCCAGATGGTTGCGCTGACGTTGTTGCGTGAACTTGGCCCCGTGGTGACTGCCTTACTGTTCGCAGGTCGTGCAGGTTCTGCCCTGACCGCGGAAATCGGCAACATGAAATCCACCGAGCAGCTGTCGAGCCTGGAGATGATTGGCGTCGATCCACTCAAGTACATTGTTGCGCCGCGACTGTGGGCGGGGTTCATCTCGCTACCGTTGCTGGCCATGATCTTCAGCGTGGTGGGTATCTGGGGAGGCTCCTGGGTGGCCATCGACTGGCTGGGCGTCTACGAGGGGTCTTTCTGGTCGAACATGCAAAACAGTGTTTCTTTTAGCGGCGATGTGATCAATGGCGTCATCAAGAGCGTCGTATTTGCCTTTGTAGTGACCTGGATCGCCGTATTCCAGGGTTACGATTGCGAGCCCACTTCAGAGGGCATCAGTCGCGCCACGACCAAAACAGTCGTATATGCCTCGTTGGCCGTACTGGGCCTGGACTTTATTCTGACCGCCTTGATGTTTGGAGATTTCTGATGCAAAACCGCACCATCGAAACCGGTGTCGGCCTGTTCCTGCTGGCCGGGATTTTGGCTCTGCTCCTGCTTGCCCTGCGCGTAAGCGGTCTGAGCGCCAGTGCCAGCACCGACAGCTATAAACTTTATGCAAATTTCGACAATATTGCCGGTTTGACTGTCAGAGCCAAGGTCAGCATGGCGGGCGTCACGATTGGCAAGGTCACCGCGATCGATCTGGATCGCGACACCTTCACTGGTCGGGTCACGATGGAAGTGCAGAAAAAGGTGGATAACCTACCGATTGATTCCACTGCATCGATCCTGACGGCCGGCTTGCTGGGTGAAAAATACGTGGGTATCAGCGTGGGTGGCGACGATGGCTTGCTCAAGGATGGCAGTACCATTCATGACACCCAGTCGTCCCTGGTGCTGGAAGACCTGATCGGAAAATTCCTGCTCAATACCGTGAGTAAAGACGCTAAATGAGGAGCTTTTACATGATCTCTATCGTGCGCCGTGGTCTGCTGGTGTTGCTGGCATTGTTACCGATGCTTGCCAATGCTGCCGCCGCACCGACCGCTCATGACCTGGTGGATCGCACCACCAAGGAATTGTTGAGCGATCTGGCAGCCAACAAAGAGCAATACAAGAGCAATCCCAGCGCTTTTTATGACGCGCTGAATCGCATTGTCGGCCCTGTAGTGGACGCCGATGGCATCTCCAAAAGCATCATGACCGTCAAGTATTCACGCAATGCTTCGCCGGCTCAGATGCAGCGCTTTCAGGAAAACTTCAAGCGCAGCCTGATGCAGTTCTATGGCAATGCCCTGCTGGAGTACAACAACCAGGGCATCACCGTTTCGCCGGAAAAGGCTGAAGGCGCCGATCGCACCAGTGTCGACATGCAGGTCAAGGGCAACAACGGCGCTGTCTATCCAGTGTCTTACACCCTGGTCAAGCTGGGCGGTGAGTGGAAGGTTCGCAACGTGATCATCAACGGCATCAACATCGGCAAGCTATTCCGTGATCAGTTTGCAGATTCGATGCAGCGCAATGGCAACAACCTGGATGACACCATCAACAATTGGGCTGGCGAAGTCGCCAAGGCCAAGCAAGTCACCGCTGAAGCTGCTGAAAAGGCTGCCCAATGAGTGAGGCTGCCGTTCGCCTTGGTGCGCCAGGTGAGTTGCAGTTGACCGGCGTGCTGGATTACAGCACCGGGCCGGCCCTGCGCAAGCAGGGTGCGGCGCTGATCGGTTCGAGCGAGTTGCCGAGCGTCGTGCTCGATTGCTCCGGGGTCGAAAAGTCCAGCAGTGTCGGTCTCGCGCTTTTGCTGGCATTCATGCGTGATGCGCGGGATGCCGGCAAATCCGTCAGCGTTCGTGCCATGCCTGACGACATGCGCAAGATTGCCCAGGTGTCCGAGCTGACCGAGCTGTTTAACGAACATTAATGATTCACAACGAAAGCCCCCTCGTCCGGGTCCCGTCAAGCGGGGTTCGCATTAAGCGGGCTTTTTTGTATGATGGCCGACCCGCGCGCGTCGGGCGCCAATGAGGTTAAGCATGCACGCCGTAGAAGTTAAGAGCTTCCTTGAAGGAAAGCTGCCCGAGATTCAGGTCGAAGTTGAAGGCGAAGGCTGCAATTTCCAACTGAACGTGATCAATGACGAGATGGCCAGCCTGAGCCCGGTCAAGCGTCACCAGCAGATCTATGCGCATTTGAACCCCTGGATCGCCGATGGCAGCATCCACGCGGTCACTATGAAATTTTTCAGCCGCGCTGCGTGGGCCGAGCGCACCTGAGCCAATTGGCGTCGAGATTCTAATGGATAAACTGATTATTACTGGCGGCGTTCGTCTTGATGGCGAAATCCGCATTTCCGGGGCGAAAAACTCTGCCCTGCCGATTCTTGCCGCTACGTTGCTGGCCGATGGGCCAGTTACCGTGCAGAACCTGCCGCACCTGCACGACATCACCACCATGATCGAGCTTTTCGGTCGCATGGGCATCGAGCCTGTGATTGACGAAAAGCTCAGCGTCGAGATCGACGCTCGCACCATCAAGACCCTGGTCGCTCCATACGAGCTGGTCAAGACCATGCGCGCCTCGATCCTGGTGCTCGGCCCGATGGTTGCCCGCTTCGGTGAGGCAGAAGTTGCACTGCCCGGCGGTTGCGCCATCGGCTCGCGTCCCGTTGACCTGCACATTCGTGGCCTTGAAGCCATGGGCGCGGTCATCGACGTGGAAGGCGGCTACATCAAGGCCAAGGCGCCGGAAGGCGGTTTGCATGGTGCCAACTTCTTCTTCGATACCGTCAGTGTGACCGGTACCGAAAACATCATGATGGCCGCGAGCCTGGCCAACGGCCGCAGCGTTCTGCAGAACGCCGCTCGCGAGCCGGAAGTCGTCGACCTCGCCAACTTCCTGATCGCCATGGGTGCCAACATCCAGGGTGCCGGTACCGACACCATCACCATTGATGGCGTCAAGCGCCTGGGTTCGGCGACTTATAAAGTCATGCCTGACCGCATCGAGACCGGCACCTATCTGGTTGCTGCCGCTGCCACTGGCGGTCGCGTCAAGGTCAAGGACACCGATCCAACCATCCTCGAAGCCGTATTGCTCAAGCTTCAGGAAGCTGGTGCCGAAGTCACCAGCGGTGTGGACTGGATCGAGTTGAACATGCACGGCAAACGGCCCAAGGCTGTCAATGTGCGTACCGCTCCGTATCCGGCCTTTCCGACTGACATGCAAGCACAGTTCATTTCGCTGAACGCCATTGCCGAAGGCACAGGTGCGGTCATCGAGACGATCTTCGAAAACCGCTTCATGCACGTTTACGAGATGCACCGCATGGGCGCGCAGATCCAGGTCGAAGGCAACACTGCCATCGTGACCGGTACCCAAGTCCTCAAAGGGGCGCCAGTGATGGCGACTGACCTTCGTGCTTCGGCCAGTCTGGTGATTTCGGCACTGGTTGCCCAGGGTGACACGCTGATCGACCGCATCTACCACATAGACCGTGGCTACGAGTGCATCGAAGAGAAACTGCAGATGCTGGGCGCCAAGATCCGTCGCGTTCCGGGCTAGTCGTCATCTGACTTGCTGCCCATCGCTGAAGCGGCGTTGGGCGGCACATGATTCGTTTCACCTCCTGCCGCCATGATCGGGCAAGAGGCTTGTCCGGCGCCGATTGCGTGCGTACAAAAGCTTCCTGATAAGGACTGACGTTTCCCATGTTGACCATCGCACTGTCCAAGGGCCGCATCCTCGACGACACCCTGCCGCTTCTTGCTGAAGCAGGCATTGTGCCCACCGAGAATCCGGACAAGAGCCGCAAGCTGATCATCCCCACGACCCAGGCCGATGTGCGCCTGTTGATCGTGCGTGCCACCGACGTTCCGACGTATGTCGAGCATGGCGCCGCTGATCTGGGTGTTGCCGGTAAAGATGTGCTTATGGAATACACCGGCCAGGGTCTTTACGAGCCGCTGGATCTGCAGATCGCCAAGTGCCGGCTGATGACCGCCGGTGCCATTGGCGCCGTCGAGCCCAAGGGCCGTCTGCGGGTGGCGACCAAGTTCGTCAACGTCGCCAAACGCTACTATGCCGAGCAAGGCCGTCAGGTCGACATCATCAAGTTGTACGGCTCCATGGAGCTGGCACCGCTGATCGGCCTGGCCGACAAGATCATCGACGTTGTCGACACCGGCAATACGCTGCGTGCCAACGGCCTGGAGCCTCAGGAACTGATCGCCACCATCAGTTCGCGTCTGGTGGTGAACAAGGCTTCCATGAAAATGCAGCACGCCCGTATCCAGTCGCTTATCGACACCCTGCGCAATGCAGTGGAGTCCCGACACCGCGGCTGACTTACCCGCGCGACTTTGAGTCGCGCCCGTCTATCCGCCTCATAGCCAGAATTCTCAGGTGCCCAAGCGGATCGACTGCTAGTTTAGGGCGCCTGAGTTTTTGCCATTCCTATGAGGCTCTCGCTATGACCGCACTGACTGCAATTCGCCGACTCAACGCTGCTGACCCGGATTTCGCACATCATCTGGATCATCTGCTGAGCTGGGAAAGTGTGTCTGACGATTCGGTCAACGAACGTGTCCTCGAGATCATCAAGGCCGTGCGTGAGCGTGGCGATGCGGCACTGGTTGAGTTCACCCAGCGTTTTGACGGCTTGCAGGTCGCCTCCATGGCTGACCTGATTCTGCCTCGCGAACGCCTTGAACTGGCCCTGACCCGCATCACCCCGGAGCAACGCACAGCGTTGGAAAAAGCCGCTGATCGGGTGCGCATGTACCACGAGAAGCAGAAGCAGGATTCCTGGACCTACACCGAAGCCGACGGCACGGTGCTGGGCCAGAAAGTCACGCCGCTGGATCGTGCTGGTTTGTATGTGCCGGGCGGCAAGGCTTCGTACCCCTCTTCGGTTTTGATGAACGCCATTCCGGCCAAGGTAGCCGGTGTCACCGAAGTGGTGATGGTGGTGCCGACGCCTCGTGGCGAAATCAATGAGCTTGTGCTCGCTGCCGCGTGTATTGCCGGTGTAGACCGCGTGTTCACTATTGGCGGGGCCCAGGCAGTCGCAGCCCTGGCTTACGGCACTGAAAGCGTGCCGCGTGTCGACAAGGTCGTCGGCCCCGGCAACATCTATGTGGCCACCGCCAAACGCCATGTGTTCGGGCAAGTGGGTATTGACATGATCGCAGGCCCTTCGGAAATCCTGGTGGTGTGTGACGGCCAGACCGATCCGGACTGGATCGCCATGGACCTGTTCTCCCAGGCTGAGCACGACGAAGACGCCCAGGCGATTCTGGTCAGCCCCGATGCCGGGTTTCTTGACAAGGTGGCGGCCAGCATCGCCAAACTGATGCCAACCATGGAGCGCGCGGACATCATCGACAAGTCGATTAATGGCCGTGGTGCGTTGATCAAGGTTGCGGACATGCAGCAAGCCATTGAAGTCGCTAACCGCATCGCACCCGAACACCTGGAGTTGTCGGTGGCCGATCCCGAAGCCTGGCTGCCGCAGATCCGTCACGCCGGTGCGATCTTTATGGGGCGCCACACGTCCGAAGCGCTGGGTGATTACTGCGCCGGTCCCAATCACGTGCTGCCAACCTCCGGCACAGCGCGCTTTTCGTCGCCGCTGGGGGTTTACGATTTCCAGAAGCGCTCGTCGATCATCTACTGCTCCGAGCAGGGTGCATCGGAACTGGGCAAAACAGCATCGGTACTGGCTCGTGGCGAATCACTGACTGCGCACGCGCGCAGCGCCGAGTACCGCATCATCGATAGCGAAGGGCAGGGGAAGTAAGCATGAGTAAATTCTGGAGTCCTTTCGTCAACGCTCTGGTGCCTTACGTGCCGGGCGAACAGCCCAAGCTGACCAAGCTGGTGAAGCTAAACACCAACGAAAACCCCTACGGCCCGTCGCCCAAAGCCCTGGCTGCGATGCGCGCCGAGCTGACCGACGACCTGCGTCTCTACCCGGATCCGAACGGCGATCTGCTCAAGCAGGCGGTGGCTGACTATTACGACGTGAAGCCCAATCAGGTCTTTCTGGGTAACGGTTCCGATGAAGTCCTGGCGCATGCCTTCAATGCCTTCTTTCAGCACGGCAAACCGCTGCTGTTCCCGGATATCAGCTACAGCTTCTATCCAGTGTATTGCGGGCTGTATGACATCGAATTCGATGCTATTGCCTTAGACGAGCAGTTCCAGATTCGTGTCGAGGACTACGCCAAGCCTAACGGCGGGATCATTTTCCCCAACCCCAATGCCCCGACCGGTTGCGTCGTAGCCCTGGAGGCCGTGGAGGCGATGCTCAAGGCCAGTCCTGATTCGGTGGTGATTGTCGACGAAGCCTACATCGACTTCGGGGGCGAGACCGCGATCAGCCTGGTGGATCGCTACCCTAATCTGCTGGTCACCCAGACATTGTCCAAATCGCGCTCTCTGGCAGGTTTGCGCGTCGGGCTGGCGGTGGGTCACCCTGATCTGGTCGAAGCGCTGGAGCGGGTCAAGAACAGCTTCAACTCCTATCCCCTGGACCGCCTGGCGATCGTGGGGGCGGCGGCGGCGTTCGCGGACCGTGAGCACTTCGAAGTGACGCGCAATGCAGTGATCGCCAGTCGGGAAGTGCTGACCAGCGAGTTGCAGGCCAGGGGGTTTGAAGTGCTGCCGTCAGCGGCCAACTTCATCTTCACCCGCCACCCGCAACACGACGCTGCAGGTATCGCTGCGAAGCTGCGCGAGCAGGGCGTGATCGTTCGGCACTTCAAGCAAGAACGAATCGCTCAGTTCCTGCGCATCAGCATCGGTACGCCGGAGCAGAATCAGGCGCTGCTGGATGGGTTGGCCGGGTTGTAAGGCCTTCCACAGGCATCAATGCAGCTCTGTGGGGACGGCTTTAGCCGGGAAGAGGTCGGTAGATTCGCTGCATAAGCGTTGATTGAAATACCGCTTCCCGGCTGAAGCCGGTGCCACAATACACAGCCTTCGGTTACTGCTCCTCCACCGGCACCGCAGCAGGCGCTGGCGGTGGGCGCAGGCCTACTTCGGCGTTGAGCTTCATTTCCTTGCCGTTACGCATGACCTGGATGGCGATCTTGTCGGTCGGTCGGGTTCGGGCCACCTGATTCATCGAGCGGCGCCCGTCACCCGCAGGTTCGCCGTTGATGCTCAGAATCACATCGCCCAGCTGCAAACCGGCTTTCTGAGCCGGCCCGTCGCGGAAAATCCCTGCAACGACGATACCCGGACGGTCCTTCAAACCGAAGGATTCCGCCAGTTCCAGAGTCAAAGGCTGTACTTCGATACCCAGCCAGCCTCGAATCACCTGACCGTGTTCGATGATCGACTTCATGACGTCCATCGCCAGCTTGGTCGGAATCGCAAAGCCAATCCCTTGAGAACCGCCTGACTTGGAGAAAATCGCCGTGTTGATCCCGGTCAGGTTGCCGTTGGCATCAACCAGCGCGCCCCCGGAGTTGCCGGGGTTGATCGCTGCGTCAGTCTGAATGAAGTCTTCGTAAGTGTTCAGCCCCAACTGGTTGCGACCCGTGGCGCTGATAATGCCCATGGTGACGGTCTGGCCGACGCCGAACGGGTTGCCAATCGCCAGTGCCACATCGCCGATACGGATGCTGTCAGAGCGGCCGATGGTAATGGCTGGAATGTTTTTCAGGTCGATCTTTAGCACCGCGAGGTCGGTTTCCGGATCGCTGCCGATGACTCGGGCAATGGTCTCGCGGCCATCCTTGAGCGCAACCACGATCTGGTCGGCGCCGCTGGTCACGTGGTTGTTGGTGAGGATGTAGCCTTCCGGGCTCATCAACACGCCCGAGCCGAGACTGGATTCCATGCGTTTCTGTTTCGGCAGGTTGTCGCCGAAGAAGCGGCGGAATTGCGGGTCCTCAAACAGTGGGCGCGCAGTCTTGTTGACCATCTTGGTGGTGTACAGGTTAACCACCGCCGGGGCTGCCATGCTCACCGCATCGGCGTAAGAGACCGGGCCCTGCTGGACGCTGGTGGTCTGGGGTGCCTGCTGCAGGTTCACGTCAAGGCTTGGCAGCCCGACCAGTTCAGGGAAGCGCTGGATGATGAGTAGCGCGATGAGCACACCGGCCAGCAATGGCCAACCGAAAAACCGCAGTGCCTTGAACATTGAGCGAATCCTGAGAGTAAATCCGGCGCTGCGGCCTCTTGCCCTTCTGCGCCATAATGGGCGGCATTATACGAGCACTTGGGGTCGTGTCTTGTAAATTAAGACCTTGTTAAGCGAAGGCCTTTGCAACGCAAACCCCGTCAGCTCAAACCCCATCATCAGGAGTCTTTCATGGCTGTTGCGCTCAGCACTCTGGTAGAAGAAGCCGATCGTTATCTGGGCAGCGCCCGCATTCAGGATTATTGCCCCAACGGCCTGCAGGTCGAAGGTCGGCCTCAGGTCATGCGCATCGTCAGCGGCGTGACTGCCAGCCAGGCGTTGCTGGACGCCGCAGTCGAGGCGCAGGCGGATCTGATCCTGGTGCACCACGGCTATTTCTGGAAGGGCGAAAACCCCTGCGTCGTCGGCATGAAGCAGCGTCGCCTGAAAACCCTGCTCAAACATGACATCAGCCTGCTGGCCTATCACTTGCCGCTGGATGTGCATCCGGAAGTCGGCAACAACGTGCAACTGGCCCGGCAACTGGATATCACGGTGGAAGGTCCGCTGGATCCTGACAACTCACGGGTCGTGGGTTTGGTGGGCTCGCTGAATGAGCCGCTGATGCCACGTGATTTCGCGCGTCGGGTGTACGAAACGCTGGGCCGCGAGCCGCTGTTGATTGAGGGTAGCGAGATGATTCGCCGGGTTGGCTGGTGTACCGGCGGCGGTCAGGGTTACATCGATCAGGCGGTCCTGGCCGGTGTCGACCTGTTTATCAGCGGCGAGGCCTCCGAACAGACCGTGCACAGCGCCAGGGAGAACGGCATCAGTTTTATCGCCGCCGGTCACCACGCGACCGAGCGTTACGGCGTGCAGGCGCTGGGCGATTATCTGGCGCGGCGCTTCGCGCTCGAACACCTGTTCATTGACTGCCCGAACCCGGTCTGAGCACCCGAACGCGGCGGTATAAATATAGAACTTTTCGATCTAACCAGCCTCCGCAATAGAAGAAGGCGCTGTGCTAGAGTGCGGCCTCGAACACGGCCCGCTGGCCGTCCCGGGCGCTGTCCGGTCTAAAAACGAACGCAACCCGTGAGTAACCATGGTCGACAAACTGACGCATCTGAAACAGCTGGAGGCGGAAAGCATCCACATCATCCGCGAGGTCGCCGCCGAGTTTGATAACCCGGTGATGCTGTACTCCGTCGGTAAAGACTCCGCCGTCATGCTCCACCTGGCGCGCAAGGCGTTCTTCCCGGGTAAGCTGCCATTCCCGGTGATGCACGTTGACACCCGCTGGAAATTCCAGGAAATGTACAAATTCCGCGACCAGATGGTCGAGGATCTGGGCCTGGACCTGATCGTCCACGTCAACCCCGATGGCGTCGCGCAGGGCATCAACCCGCTGACCCACGGCAGTGCCAAGCACACTGACATCATGAAAACCGAGGGCCTGAAACAGGCGCTCGACAAGCACGGCTTCGATGCTGCATTCGGTGGCGCACGTCGCGACGAAGAGAAGTCCCGTGCCAAAGAACGCGTGTACTCCTTCCGCGACACCAAGCACCGCTGGGACCCGAAAAACCAGCGTCCCGAGCTGTGGAACGTCTACAACGGCAACGTCAACAAAGGCGAGTCGATTCGAGTGTTCCCGCTGTCCAACTGGACCGAGCTGGACATCTGGCAGTACATCTATCTGGAAAGCATCCCGATTGTTCCGCTGTACTTCGCCGCCGAGCGCGAAGTCATCGAGATGAACGGCACCTGGATCATGATCGACGACGATCGTCTGCGTAATCATCTGTCCGATGAAGACCGCAAACGCATCGTCAAGAAGAAAGTCCGCTTCCGTACACTGGGCGACTACCCATTGACAGGCGCAGTCGAGTCCGAGGCCATCAGCCTCACTGACATCATTCAGGAAATGCTTCTGACGCGAACTTCCGAACGCCAGGGCCGCGTCATTGATCACGATGGTGCAGGCTCGATGGAAGAGAAGAAGCGCCAAGGGTACTTCTAAGCGGCAAGTTGGAAGCTTCAAGCGCAGGCCTGAAGCTCACTTGATAAGTAGATTTTCTGACTGGCCGTACGCCGACAAGCTTGCCGCTTGAAGCTTACAGCCTGGAGCTCGAATGCAATGAGTCACCAATCTGATTTGATCAGCGAGGACATCCTCGCCTATCTGGGCCAGCACGAACGCAAGGAAATGCTGCGCTTTCTGACCTGTGGCAACGTCGATGACGGCAAGAGCACGCTGATCGGGCGTCTGCTGCACGACTCCAAGATGATCTACGAGGATCACCTGGAAGCCATCACCCGCGATTCAAAAAAATCCGGCACCACGGGCGACGAGGTCGACCTGGCGTTGCTGGTTGACGGTCTGCAGGCCGAGCGCGAGCAGGGCATCACCATTGATGTCGCTTACCGCTACTTCTCCACTGCCAGGCGCAAATTCATCATTGCCGATACCCCGGGCCATGAGCAGTACACCCGCAACATGGCCACCGGCGCTTCGACCTGTGACCTGGCGATCATTCTGGTGGATGCCCGTTACGGTGTGCAGACCCAGACCCGCCGCCACAGCTACATCGCGTCGCTGCTGGGCATCAAGCATATCGTGGTCGCCATCAACAAGATGGACCTCAATGGCTTCGATGAAAGCGTCTTCGAGTCGATCAAGTCTGATTATCTGAAGTTCGCCGACGGCATCGCCTTCAAGCCGACCACCATGGCTTTTGTGCCGATGTCGGCGCTCAAAGGCGACAACGTGGTGAACAAGAGCGAGCGTTCGCCGTGGTACACCGGTCAGTCGCTGATGGAGATTCTTGAAACCGTCGAGATCGCCAACGACCGCAACTACACCGACATGCGCTTCCCTGTGCAGTACGTCAACCGTCCAAACCTGAACTTCCGTGGGTTTGCCGGAACATTGGCCAGCGGCATCGTGCACAAGGGCGATGAAATTGTCGTGCTGCCTTCGGGCAAGAGCAGCCGGGTGAAATCCATCGTCACCTTCGAAGGTGAGCTGGAAAGCGCCGGGCCGGGTCAGGCTGTAACGCTGACCATGGAAGACGAGATCGATATCTCCCGTGGTGACTTGCTGGTGCATGCCGACAACGTCCCGCAGGTGGCTGATGCGTTCGACGCCATGCTGGTGTGGATGGCCGAAGAGCCGATGCTGCCGGGCAAGAAATACGACATCAAGCGGGCCACCAGCTATGTTCCGGGCTCGATTGCCAGCATCAGCCATCGGGTTGACGTGAACACCCTGGCCGAAGGGCCTGCCAGCTCCCTGGGCCTGAACGAGATCGGTCGCGTCAGGATCAGTCTCGACTCGGCCATCGCCCTGGACGGCTATGACAGCAACCGCACCACCGGTTCGTTCATCGTCATCGACCGTTTGACCAATGGCACTGTCGCGGCCGGCATGATCATCGCCAAGCCGGTCGGTAGCGCGGGCGCCAATCACCACGGTGAGCTGGCGCACGTCGCCACCGAAGAGCGTGCCCAGCGTTTCGGTCAGCAACCGGCTACCGTGCTGTTCAGCGGCTTGTCCGGGGCTGGGAAGAGCACTCTGGCGTATGCGGTCGAGCGCAGGCTGTTCGACATGGGGCGGGCAGTTTATGTGCTCGATGGCCAGAACCTGCGTCACGACCTGAACAAAGGTCTGCCGCAGGATCGCGCCGGACGTACTGAAAACTGGCGTCGTGCCGCTCACGTGGCACGTCAGTTCAATCAGGCAGGCCTGATTACCCTGGCAGCCTTTGTTGCGCCGGACGCCGAAGGCCGCGAACAGGCCAAATCGCTGATTGGCGCTGATCGTC
This sequence comes from Pseudomonas viridiflava, assembly GCF_900601905.1. GTDB lineage: Bacteria > Pseudomonadota > Gammaproteobacteria > Pseudomonadales > Pseudomonadaceae > Aquipseudomonas. The sequence continues at coordinate 376,449 of NZ_UWFA01000505.1, read as the reverse complement.
TGCTGACGGTTTACGTTCAGGCCTCTCCGGCAGCGTGCCGTGCCCGTGACCCGCAAGGCTTGTACGCGGCTGACGGCGACAACATCCCGGGCGAGTCCTTCCCGTACGATGTGCCGCTCAACGCCGATCTGGTCATCGACACCCAGTCGCTGAATCTTGAAGAAAGCGTCAAGCACGTGCTGGAACTGCTGCGCAGCCGCGGCGCGATCTAAGCCTCGTCCGCTGCCAACAAAAACCCGCCAGCGATGGCGGGTTTTTTATTGGTGGTATGTCCAACGGGGAACTCTGTGGGAGCGAGCTTGCTCGCGAAGGCAGCGTTTCATGTTCAAAACAGTGGGCGGATGCACCTGCCTCTTCGCGAGCAAGCTCGCTCCCACCGGATCAGTGTTGATTTCATGAGAGTGGTGCTTGCCCGCGAACCAGAGGGTGCGGGGGCAGGCGCCGGATTTGGGGCGCCACGGAACCAGTGGGAGCAAGCTTGCTTGCGAAAGCTGCGGTGCAGACGATAAATGAATGTCGGTTGTACCGGCCCCTTCGCGAGCAAGCTCGCTCCCACGGATTTGGCCTCATCGTTCATTGCAAGCAAGCCCGGTGTTCTCCGGTCCGTAAACACAAAAAAGCCCGCCATTCATTCCCAATGGCGGGCTTTTTCACAACCGGACGCTTAAGGCTTTTTCAGGCCGTAATGCTCGTCCAGCATGCCTGGGGCATTGGGGGTCTTGGGTGCGTAGTCTTTCGGCGCTTCGGTGCTGCGGGGCGGAGTCAGGCGGTCGCGGTGGATCTGGTTGGCCTCCGGATGCAAGGCGGCGAGCAGGCGTTGACGAGTCTGCTCATCGGTTGCCAGGCGGTTGGCGCCCTCAGACAGGTGCTCCTGCACGTCCTGATAGCTCTGCGAAAGCTTCTGGACCAGACTGGCCGTACTGTTGAAGTGGGTGACCACCTCATTCTGATAATTATCGAAACGCTCCTGAACATCATCCAGCTGGCGCTGTGTTCCGTTGGGGGCAGCGTTGGGCAGCAAGCGCGCGACCAGAAATCCGATGACGACACCGACAACCAGTGCAATGGTCGGCAACAACCAAACTAAGAGCGAGAGTTCCACGAGTCCTTCCTCTATAAACGGCTTTGCTTTACGTTAACGGCTCGAACCTGCTCTGTATACCGCGACACGCTCACGGATACGCTATTGGCAGACAATCAGCTAGACGAGTCGACCCATTGCGAGGTCACGGAGTTCATTCTTGCTCATGCGCGAAACACCTGTATTGATCGATGGCCCGGTGGGTCAACTGGAAGCACTTTACCTGGATCTGCCCGAAGCGACGGGCCTGGCCTTGATCTGCCATCCGAACCCGATTCAGGGCGGCACCATGCTCAACAAGGTGGTCTCGACCCTGCAGCGCACGGCGCGCGACGCTGGTCTGATTACATTGCGTTTCAATTATCGTGGCGTCGGCGCCAGCGCCGGGACGTCTGAAGCCGGGGCGGGGGAGATTGAAGACGCCCAGGCCGTCGCTCGCTGGTTGCTGGAAAAACACCCTGATCTGCCCTTGACCCTGTTCGGTTTTTCCTTCGGCGGTTTTGTTGCCGCAAGCCTGGGCGGGCGCCTGGAAGCGGCGGGGCAGAGCTTGCGGCATCTGTTCATGGTCGCGCCGGCGGTCATGCGCCTGAATGAGCAAAATCCCTTGCCACAGAACTGCTCGCTGATCGTGATCCAGCCGGAAACCGACGAAGTGGTTGAGCCGCAGCAGGTCTACGACTGGTCGGCCACGCTACCGCGCCCACATGAGCTGCTGAAAGTGGCAGAATGCGGACACTTTTTTCATGGCAAGCTGACCGATCTCAAAGATCTGGTCATGCCGCGCCTCTCGAATTGATCACAGCACCATAAGCGACCCGCCATGACCACTCGTATCCTGACCGGCATCACTACCACCGGCACGCCACACCTTGGCAATTACGCGGGCGCGATTCGCCCGGCCATTGTCGCCAGCCGCCAGAGCGATGCTGATTCGTTCTACTTCCTGGCCGATTACCACGCCCTGATCAAATGCGATGACCCGCTGCGCATTCAGCGCTCGCGCCAGGAACTGGCAGCAACCTGGCTGGCTTCGGGTCTGGATGTGGACCGGGTGACTTTCTATCGCCAATCCGATATTCCGGAGATCACCGAGCTGACCTGGCTGCTGACCTGCGTCGCGGCCAAAGGCCTGCTCAACCGCGCCCACGCTTATAAAGCTTCGGTTGACCGCAATGTCGAGACCGGCGAAGACCCGGACGCAGGCGTCTCCATGGGGCTGTTCAGCTATCCGGTGCTGATGGCTGCAGACATTCTGATGTTCAACGCGCACAAGGTGCCGGTCGGTCGCGATCAGGTTCAGCACGTGGAGATGGCGCGCGATATCGGCCAGCGCTTCAACCATCTGTTTGGTCAGGGCAAAGACTTCTTCGTGATGCCTGAGGCGGTCATCGAAGAAAGCGTCGCGACACTGCCGGGCCTCGACGGGCGCAAGATGTCGAAGAGCTACGACAACACCATTCCGCTGTTCAGCAACGCCAAGGAGCTCAAGGATGCCATCTCGCGCATCGTGACTGACTCCAAGGCCCCTGGTGAAGCCAAGGATCCGGACAATTCGCACCTGTTCACCCTGTATTCGGCCTTCGCCACGCCAGAGCAGGGCGCAGAGTTCCGTTCCGAGCTGTTGCAGGGGCTGGGCTGGGGTGAAGCCAAGAACCGTTTGTTTAGCTTGCTCGACAGCGAACTGGGCGAGAAGCGGGAACACTACAATCGCTTGCTGGAGCGCCCGGCTGATCTGGAAGACATTCTGCTGGCGGGTGCTGCCAAGGCCCGCAGGATCGCCACGCCGTTTCTAGGCGAGTTGCGCGAATCAGTGGGTCTGCGCTCGTTCCGCAGCGTTGTGCAGGTGGCCGACACCGGCAAGAAAAAAGCCGCCAAGGGCGTACGCTTTGTCAGCTTCCGCGAAGAGGACGGCAGCTTCCGTTTCCGTCTGCTGGCGGCCGATGGCGAGCAGCTGTTGTTGTCGCGCAATTTCCCTGATGGCAAGGCTGCGGGTGCGGTCAGCAAGCAGCTGCAGCAGGGTGGCGAACTGGATATCCGCAGTGAAACCGATAGTTTCCACCTCTGGCTCGATGGCCAATGCGTAGCAGACAGCCCGGCATTCGCCGACGCCCAGGCCCGCGATGCTGCCATTGAAAGCCTGAAACTGGCCCTCGCCCCACAACAGGACTAATTGCCAACCCTGCGGGCCGTCGCTACAGTGACGACCCGTTTTTGTTGCCTTGCTAACGAATATGACCCCTCTAGAACGATACCAAGCAGATCTCAAGCGTCCCGACTTCTTCCACGATGCGGCGCAGGAAACTGCCGTGCGCCACTTGCAGCGTCTTTATGACGATCTGGTGGCCGCGCATCAAAGCAAGCCAGGCATGTTCGGCAAGCTGTTCGGCAAGAAAGAACAGGCCCCTGTAAAAGGCTTGTACTTCTGGGGTGGCGTGGGCCGGGGCAAGACTTATCTGGTCGACACCTTCTTCGAAGCGCTGCCGTTCGAGGACAAGGTCCGGACTCACTTCCACCGCTTCATGAAGCGCGTGCACGAAGAGATGCGCACCCTCAAAGGCGAGAAGAACCCGCTGACCTTGATCGCCAAACGGTTTTCCGATGAGGCGCGGGTGATCTGTTTCGACGAGTTCTTCGTTTCGGACATCACCGATGCGATGATCCTCGGCACGTTGATGGAAGAGTTGTTCAAAAACGGCGTGACCCTGGTCGCGACTTCGAACATCGTTCCCGACGGGTTGTACAAGGACGGTTTGCAGCGTGCGCGCTTCCTGCCAGCCATTGCGCTGATCAAGCAGAACACCGATATCGTCAATGTCGACAGCGGCGTGGACTATCGCCTGCGTCATCTTGAGCAGGCCGAGCTGTTCCACTTCCCGCTGGACGAAGCCGCTCAGGAAAGCCTGCGCAAAAGCTTCAAGGCTTTGACCCCGGATTGCGCCCAGACCGTCGAGAACGACGTGTTGATGGTCGAAAATCGCGAAATTCGTGCGCTACGCACCTGCGACGATGTGGCCTGGTTCGACTTCCGCGAACTGTGCGACGGCCCGCGCAGCCAGAACGATTACATCGAGCTGGGCAAGATCTACCATGCCGTGCTGCTTAGTGGCGTCGAGCAGATGAGCGTCACCACCGACGACATCGCCCGTCGCTTCATCAACATGGTCGACGAATTCTACGACCGCAACGTCAAGCTGATCATTTCGGCCGAGGTCGAGCTGAAAGACCTGTACACCGGCGGCCGTCTGAACTTCGAATTCCAGCGGACCTTGAGCCGACTGCTGGAAATGCAGTCCCACGAATTTCTGTCCCGGGCTCACAAACCCTAGCGTGCAATAAAACGGAGCGCGTGGGACCGTGTTTGCAGGTGCTCCGTGTCAAGCCGCTTGCTGAAACTGCTGCCGATACTGGTTGGGCGACAATTCCGTGTGCTGGCGAAACAGCCTGGCGAAGAAGCTGGCGTCGTCGTAGCCGACTTCGTAGCTGATGGTCTTGATGCTCTTGCGTGTGCCGGACAGCAAGCCCTTGGCTGTCTCGATGCGCAGCCGTTGCAGGTAGTGCAGCGGTTTGTCGCCAGTCGCTGACTGGAAGCGGCGCATGAAGTTGCGAATGCTCATGCCGTGCTCACGGGCCACATCCTCGAAGCGGAATTTGTCTGCGAAGTGCTCCTCCAGCCAGTGCTGAATCTGCAGGATCACCACATCCTGATGCAGCTTCTGCCCGCCAAACCCCATGCGGCCGGGCGAATAGTTGCGTTGCACTTCGTAGAGAATGTCCCGGGCAACCGTCTGCGCAACGTTGGCCCCGCAGAAGCGTTCAATCAAATAAATGTACAGATCGCACGCCGACGTCGTGCCGCCTGCACAGTAAAGATTGTCGGCGTCTGTCAGGTGTTTCTCCTGATTGAGCAGAATCTTCGGAAAACGCTCACTGAATTCGCTGAAGTAGCGCCAGTATGTAGTGGCTTCCTTGCCGTCGAGCAGCCCCGCTTCGGCCAGCCAGAAAACCCCGCTCGCTTCACCGCACAGCACAGCACCGTTGGCATGTTGCTGACGCAGCCAGGGGATGACTTGCGGGTAACGGTCGCGCACATTGTCAAAGTCATCCCAGAACGCCGGGATCACGATCACATCGCTCTGGCCCAGCGCGCCGTCCACCGGCAACACGACTTCGCTGAAGCTGCTGACGGGCTTGCCGTCCGGGCTGACGATTCGGGTTTCGAACGCGGGTTTTCGGCCCTGGCCCAGCTGTTTGCTGTAGCGCAGGCTGGCGATGTGGAAAAAGTCCTTGGCTTGCATCAGCGTGGATGCGAACACCCCGTCTATGGCCAGGATGCTGACGCGCCGCAATGGCACGGAGGCTTGGGTCGACATAGTCTTTCGTTCTTTTATTGTTATGCGGTAAAGGGGAAAGCGGTCATGCAGCGGCTGGATCGTCTTATTTTTTGTCTGATGTGTCCAGTGTCCCGGTCCACCTCATGAGCATAGGCTCTGCTCATCCCGGCTTTCCCGATCACGAGGTGCCCCATGATTCCCAGAACTCTTTTCAATCCGGAACATGAGCTGTTCCGCGACAGCGTGCGCAAGTTTCTGGAGCGCGAGGCAGCGCCGTTTCACAGTCAGTGGGAGAAGCAGGGGTATATCGACCGCAGGTTGTGGAGCAAGGCGGGTGAGCAGGGCATGTTGTGCTCGCATATACCCGAAGAGTACGGCGGCATGGCGGTGGATTTTCTCTACAGCGCCATCGTGATCGAGGAGATCGGTCGTCTCGGTCTGACCGGGATCGGTTTTTCCCTGCACTCTGACATCGTTGCGCCGTACATCCTGCATTACGGCAGTGAGGCCTTGAAGCACAAATACCTGCCGCAGCTGGTCTCCGGCGAGCGCGTGACGGCGATTGCCATGACCGAGCCCGGTGCAGGCTCGGACCTGCAAGGCGTGAAGACGACCGCCGTGCTCGATGGCGACGAGTACGTGATCAATGGTTCCAAGACCTTCATTACCAACGGTTATCTGGCTGATCTGGTGATTGTCGTGGCCAAGACCGACCCCAAGGCCGGAGCAAAAGGCACCAGCCTGTTTCTGGTCGAAGCCCAAACACCGGGCTTTGCCAAAGGTAAGCGTCTGGAAAAGGTCGGCATGAAGGCGCAGGACACCTCGGAGCTGTTCTTCCAGGACGTGCGGGTGCCCAAGGAAAACCTGCTGGGTCAGGCGGGCATGGGCTTCGCCTACTTGATGCAGGAACTGCCTCAGGAAAGACTCACGGTTGCCATTGGTGCTATCTCGTCAGCCGAGGCGGCCTTGCAATGGACCCTGGACTACACCCGGGAACGCAAGGCGTTTGGGCAGGCGATTGCGGATTTCCAGAACACCCGGTTCAAGCTTGCCGAGATAGCGACCGAAGTGCAGATCGGTCGGGTCTTCATTGATCGCTGCCTTGAATTGCATCTGCAGGGCAAGCTGGATGTGCCGACAGCAGCCATGGCCAAATACTGGGCCACCGATCTGCAATGCAAGGTGCTCGACGAATGCGTACAGCTGCATGGCGGCTACGGCTTCATGTGGGAATACCCGATCGCCCGTGCCTGGGCCGATGCTCGGGTGCAGCGGATTTACGCGGGGACCAACGAGATCATGAAAGAGATCATTGCCCGGAGCTTGTGAGGGGGTGCGTGTGTTTGCCTGCACCCCGTGGGTCCCAGGGTTCAGCAGGGCCTGTGGGAGCGACCGGGGTGGCGCTCCACCTTGCTCGCTAAAGCAATGTTCCTGCCGCGCATAACTATGTTTGGATGCCCCGGCCTCTTCGCGAGCAAGGTGGAGCGCCACCCCGGTCGCTCCCACAGGTTTCATTTCAATTCCAGAGCCAGTAAATATTACGGCGCAGGATTCGGATGATCCTTATGGATCGCCTCGATGCCGGCCAGAACCTCGTCGGACAGCTGCAGCTCGAAGCTGGCGATGTTGCTGTCCAGTTGCTCAAGCGTGGTAGCACCAATGATGTTGCTGGTGACAAACGGCTGGCGATTGACAAAAGCCAGGGCCATTTGCGCCGGGTCCAGACCGTGCTCACGCGCCAGTGCAACATAGCGCGCGCAAGCAGCTTCCGATTGAGGATTGAAGTAGCGCGTGAAGCGGCTGTACAGGCTCAGGCGACCTTTTGCAGGGCGCGCGCCGCCTTCGTATTTGCCTGACAGCATGCCAAATGCCAGTGGCGAATAGGCCAGCAGCCCGCATTCTTCACGAATGGCCACTTCCGCCAGGCCCACTTCAAAGCTGCGGTTGAGCAGGTTGTAAGGGTTCTGGATCGATACCGCGCGCGGCCAGCCACGGCTTTCGGCCAATTGCAGAAACTTCATGGTGCCCCACGGCGTTTCGTTGGACAGGCCGATATGGCGAATCTTGCCCGCCTTGACCTGCTCATCCAGTGCTTCGAGGGTTTCTTCCAGCGGCGTGAAGGCTTCATCGGTGTGGGTGTAACCCAGTTTGCCGAAGAAATTGGTGCTGCGTTCCGGCCAGTGCAACTGATAGAGGTCGAGGTAGTCGGTCTGCAGGCGCGCGAGGCTGGCATCGAGTGCCGCGACGATGTGTTCACGGTTGTGCTTCAGGCTGCCGCCACGTATGTGTTCGATAGCGTTGCCGGGGCCGGCGATCTTGCTGGCCAGGATCCAGTCGGCACGATCGCCTTGCTTCTTGAACCAGTTGCCGATGACTTTTTCAGTGCTGGCGTAGGTTTCAGGCTTGGGCGGGACCGGATACATCTCGGCGGTGTCGAGGAAATTGATCCCGGCGGATTTGGCACGTTCGATCTGGGCAAAGCCTTCAGCTTCGCTGTTTTGCTCGCCCCAGGTCATGGTGCCGAGGCAGATGGCACTGACTTTCAGGTCGGTTCTGCCGAGTTGGCGGTAATCCATTTGCGTCTCCTTTAGTGGGGGAGCCATAAAAGCAGGTTGAAATTTATTTCGCAATCCGCATAATCCGCCGGCTCTTTGCGGTGGAAGTGATGCTCCATCTGCCGAGAAACATCTTGCCGTATGACAGATGCGCCGACCCGAGCCCTCGGCAGCGTCTTTATGCCGGCTGCCTTTGACATGCTGCTTGTCAAAGTACGATCTATTCAGTAAGATCCGCCGTCTCAATTTATCAGGGCGGCCCCTGAGGCTAAATAATGAAAACTTATACTGCTAAACCGGAAACAGTTCAGCGCGAGTGGTTCGTAGTCGATGCTGCTGGTCAGACCCTCGGTCGTCTGGCTACAGAAATCGCTAGCCGTCTGCGTGGCAAACACAAGCCGGAATACACTCCGCACGTTGACACCGGTGACTACATCGTTGTTATCAACGCTGAGCAAATCCGCGTTACCGGTGCTAAAACCACCGACAAAATCTACTACTCTCACTCCGGTTTTCCGGGCGGGATCAAGTCGATCAACTTTGAAAAGCTGATCGCCAAAGCTCCTGAGCGCGTGCTCGAGACCGCGGTTAAAGGCATGCTGCCTAAGAACCCGCTGGGTCGCGACATGTATCGTAAGCTGAAAGTCTATGCGGGCACTGCACACCCTCATACTGCTCAGCAGCCCCAAGAACTGAAGTTTTAACGGAATAGTTCATTATGTCGGCTACTCAAAATTACGGCACCGGCCGTCGCAAAACCGCAACCGCACGCGTTTTCCTGCGTCCAGGTACCGGTAACATCTCCATCAACAACCGTTCGCTGGAAAATTTCTTCGGCCGCGAAACTGCCCGCATGGTAGTTCGTCAGCCGCTGGAACTGACTGAGACTGTCGAGAAGTTCGACATCTACGTCACCGTGATCGGCGGTGGTGTAAGTGGTCAAGCTGGCGCAATCCGCCACGGTATCACTCGCGCTCTGATGCAGTACGACGAAACCCTGCGTGGCGCTCTGCGCAAAGCTGGCTTCGTGACTCGCGACGCTCGTGAAGTTGAACGTAAGAAAGTCGGTCTGCGTAAAGCGCGTAAGCGTCCGCAGTACTCGAAGCGTTAATTCGCTCTTCGTTCAAAAAGAACGCCCAGCCTCCTCGCGGAGCTGGGCGTTTTTTTGTGGGCGTCTATTATACATGTGACAACGTGACTCATTCCGCGCAGGCCCCGGATTACAAGGCTTGTGGCTTTTCGGCCAATGTAATGCCCTTGTACTTTGAAGGGTTTCTATTTACCATTCGGCAAAATTTGGACATCCGAATTTTATTTAACTAGACGCCTGATTAAACAGGCCACAAAGCTGATGGGAGAGGACGGAATGAGCAATGACGGCGTGAATGCAGGCCGGCGTCGCTTCCTCGTGGCGGCCACGTCTGTGGTTGGCGCAGCAGGAGCGGTGGGGGCTGCGGTCCCGTTCGTGGGGTCATGGTTTCCCAGTGCCAAGGCGAAAGCCGCAGGCGCACCAGTGAAGGTGAACATCAGCAAGATTGAAGCAGGCCAGCAGATGATTGCAGAGTGGCGCGGTCAGCCTGTTTTCATCGTCCGTCGTACCGAAGAAATCCTCGGCAACCTGGGGAAAATTACCGCTCAGTTGTCCGACCCTGAGTCCAAAAACTCGGTCCAGCCCGCTTACGTTGACCCCGTTGTACGCTCGATCAAGCCAGAAATCCTGCTGCTGATCGGGATCTGCACTCACTTGGGTTGCTCCCCGACTTTTCGTCCTGAAGTGGCTCCTGCCGATCTCGGCAAAGAGTGGGTCGGGGGCTATTTCTGTCCGTGTCACGGCTCCCATTACGACCTCGCTGGCCGGGTCTACAAGTCGCAACCTGCGCCTTTGAATCTGCCGGTACCGCCGCATTCTTACGAGTCGGACAATATCATTGTGATTGGCGTCGATCAGGAGAACGCGTGATGAGCAAGTTCATGGATTGGATAGATGCTCGTTTCCCCGCCACAAAAATGTGGGAAGACCACCTCAGCAAGTATTACGCCCCCAAAAACTTCAATTTCTTCTACTTCTTCGGCTCGCTGGCGCTGCTGGTGCTGGTCAATCAGATCCTTACCGGCGTCTGGCTGACCATGAGCTACACGCCCTCGGCCGAAGAGGCCTTTGCGTCCGTCGAATACATCATGCGCGATGTCGAGTACGGCTCGATCCTGCGTTTGTTGCACTCCACTGGCGCTTCGGCATTCTTCATCGTGGTGTATCTGCACATGTTTCGCGGCCTGCTGTACGGGTCGTACCAAAAGCCCCGCGAGCTGGTGTGGATCTTTGGCATGCTCATCTATCTGGCGCTGATGGCGGAAGCCTTCATGGGCTATCTGCTGCCATGGGGGCAGATGTCGTACTGGGGCGCGCAGGTGATCATCTCGCTGTTCGGCGCGATTCCGCTCATCGGTGATGACCTGACCCAGTGGATTCGCGGCGATTATCTGATCTCAGGTATCACCCTCAACCGTTTCTTTGCGCTGCATGTGGTTGCGCTGCCTATCGTGATCCTGGGTCTGGTGGTGCTGCATATCCTGGCACTGCATGAAGTCGGTTCGAACAACCCCGATGGCATCGATATCAAGAAGTACAAGGATGAAAACGGCAAGCCGCTGGATGGCATTCCCTTCCACCCGTATTACACCGTCAAGGACATTGTCGGCGTGGTGGTTTTCCTCTTCGTGTTCTGCTCGGTCGTGTTCTTTTTCCCGGAAATGGGCGGCTATTTCCTCGAAAAACCCAACTTCGAGATGGCAAACGCGTTCAAGACGCCGGAGCACATTGCCCCGGTCTGGTACTTCACGCCGTTCTACGCAATCCTGCGTGCGATCCCCGACAAGCTCATGGGGGTCATGGCCATGGGCGCCGCCATCGCGGTGCTGTTTGTATTGCCCTGGCTGGATCGAAGTCCGGTCAAGTCCATGCGCTACAAGGGCTGGCTGAGCAAAATCTGGTTGCTGGTGTTCTGTGTGTCCTTTGTCATTCTTGGCGTGCTGGGTGTCCTCGCGCCTACCCCGGGGCGCACGTTACTGTCGCAGGTGTGTACCTTCCTGTATTTCGCCTATTTCATTCTGATGCCGTTCTATACCCGGCTCGAAAAGACCAAACCGGTTCCAGAAAGGGTGACTGGCTGATGAAAAAGCTACTTGCTGTATTGTTTCTTGCTGCGCTGCCTGTGTTTTCATCTGGCGCCGAGCAGGGCGGTCACGAGCTGGAAAGCGTCGACATCGACGTATCGGATAAGGCGGCCATGCAGGACGGTGCGCGGACCTTTGCCAACTATTGCATGGGTTGCCACAGCGCCAAGTTTCAGCGCTACGAGCGTGTGGCCGACGATCTGGGCATTCCCCATGAGCTGATGCTCGAGAAGCTGGTGTTCACCGGGGCCAAGATTGGCGATCACATGAATATCGGCATGCAGCCCAACGATGCCAAAGCCTGGTTTGGTGCTGCGCCACCTGATCTGACGCTGGTGGCGCGTGTGCGCGGCACTGACTGGCTGTATGGCTACCTGCGTTCTTTCTACGAAGACCCGGCTCGGCCGTGGGGCGTGAACAACAAAGTGTTTCCGAATGTCGGCATGCCTAACGTGCTGGTGGGGCTGCAAGGGCGCCAGGTGGTTGGCTGCAAGCAAGTCCAGCTGGTCGAGGACGGCAAGAAGCAGTTCGACCCGCTGACCGGTGCTCCGCTGACTCATGAGGCGTGCGATCAACTGACCATCGTGCCGAAAACCGGCAGCCTGACTCCAGAGCAGTTCGACGAGAAGATCAAGAATCTGGTGACATTCCTGGCCTATTCAGCGAACCCGGTGAAGCTGCAGCATCAGCGCATCGGCACCTACGTGCTGCTTTATCTGGCGTTCTTCTTTGTCTTTGCTTATTTGCTCAAGCGCGAATACTGGAAGGACGTTCACTAACTATGTAACACCACAGCCACACTTCGCGCCTTCGGGTGCCTCTTTTAAGCAACAAACGCAGGGCAAATGTCGCTGTGACGGTAAGATTGCAGAATTTACATCGCGTAAATGAGCTATCTTGTCGCCCGCAATGATCACTGCCTCAATGCGGTCGTTGCGGGAGGTGCCCGAGGGCGCGTTCGTTTTTACGTTTTTCATAAATTCAACAAGCGAGGAGGACCGCCATGGGCGTGACCAACCGGTTGGCCTGTTACTCCGACCCCGCCGACCACTATTCCCATCGCGTGCGCATTGTGCTCGCCGAGAAAGGTGTCAGCGCCGAAATCATCGATGTTGTGTCGGGGACTCACCCGGCGAAATTGATCGAGGTCAATCCCTACGGCAGCGTGCCGACCCTGGTCGATCGTGACCTGGCGTTGTATGAATCGACCGTGGTGATGGAATATCTGGATGAGCGTTACCCGCATCCGCCTTTGTTGCCGGTCTACCCGGTGGCGCGTGCCAACAGCCGTTTGCTGATCCACCGGATCCAGCGTGACTGGTGTGCACTGGTGGACCTGATCCTCGATCCGCGCAGCAAGGAAAGTGCGCGGGTTCAGGCTCGAAAAGAACTTCGCGAAAGCCTGACCGGCGTTTCGCCATTGTTCGCCGAGAAAGTTTTTTTCCTCAGTGACGAGCAAAGCTTGGTCGATTGCTGTCTATTGCCCATACTCTGGCGCTTGCCCGTGCTGGGTATCGAACTGCCGCGGCCTGCCAAGCCGTTGCTTGATTATATGGAGCGCCAGTTTGCGCGTGAGGCATTTCAGGCAAGTCTGTCTGCTGCCGAACGTGACATGCGCTAAGGCCTAAGGAGCCGTTGATGAACTCCAGTCGCCCTTATCTGATTCGTGCTCTCTATGAGTGGATCGTCGATAACGATTGCACCCCGCATATGCTGGTCAATGCGGAATACCCATCGGTACAGGTCCCGCAAGGGTTTGCCAACGATGGGCAAATAGTCCTGAACATCTCGCCGTCGGCTGTTCGCCATCTGCACATGGACAACGACGCGGTCAGCTTCGAAGGCCGCTTCGGTGGCGTCCCGCATACCCTGTACGTCCCTGTGGCGGCCATTCTGGGCATTTACGCCCGTGAGAATGGTCAAGGTATGGTTTTCGATCTGGAGCCTGCGTTCGAAGACGATGAAAGCATCGAACAGGATGACGAGACGCCACCTGATGACGAGCCACCGCGCCCTACCGGCCGGCCAAGTCTGAAGGTCGTCAAGTAATCAGCCAAAGAAAAAGGCGACCCTCGGGTCGCCTTTTTCTTGTCTGGTTTTCGAAGCGGGTCAGTCGATGTATTCGAACAGCTTGACGATCTTCTGCACGCCAGACACACCTTGCACAAGGTTGGTGGCGCGGGTGGCTTCCTGTTGAGTCACCAGGCCCAGCAGGTAAACGATGCCGTTCTCGGTCACGACTTTGATGCGCGAGCCCGGAATGGCGCTGTCGGTGAGCATCTGGCTTTTGATTTTGGTGGTCAGCCAGGCGTCGTTATTGCGAGCCAGGATGGATGAGGGCTCCATCACCTGCAGCTCGTTATTGACCTTCTTGACGCGCTGCACGCCACTGGCTTCTTTCTCGGCGAGGGCTTTGAGGTCAGCGCGAGGAGTCTGGCCGGCCAGCAGCACGATGCCGTTGTAGCTGGTGACGACGATGTGCGAGTTCTGATCCAGATCCGGGCTGGCCTTGGCGATGTTCACCGCGGCTTTGGTTTCGATCAGTGAATCATCGATCTTGCTACCGAACGTACGCGTGCCGCGATCATCTTCGATCGGGTTGTCGCGTGTTGCTGTCAGGACCGAACTGCATCCGCTGATGCTCAAACACAGCGTCAGGGCCAGCAGGCTTAGGCGATTAGGGGTCATTCTTCACTCCCGAACAGTTGGCTGTCGATCAGATCGCACAAGCAATGGATCGCCAGCAGATGGACTTCTTGAATTCGTGCGGTCACTTTTGCCGGTACCCGGATTTCCACATCTTCCGGTAAAAGCAGCGAGGCCATGTCGCCACCGTCGCGTCCCGTCAATGCTACGACAATCATTTCGCGATCATGTGCGGCCTGGATCGCCTGAATTATGTTCGCCGAGTTGCCACTGGTGGAAATCGCCAGCAGCACATCACCGGGTTGACCCAGTGCGCGGATCTGCTTGGAGAAGATTTCGTTGTAGCTGTAATCGTTGGCAATCGAGGTGATGGTGGAGCTGTCGGTGGTCAGCGCGATGGCTGGCAGGCTTGGGCGTTCGCGCTCGAAGCGGTTGAGCAGCTCGGAGGAAAAGTGCTGCGCGTCGCCAGCCGAACCGCCATTGCCGCAGGAAAGCATCTTGCCCTCATTGAGCAGCGCATTGACCATGACCTGGCTGGCTTGCTCGATGTAAGGCGCGAGGACTTCCATCGATTGTTGCTTGGCATCGATGCTGGCCTGGAAAAGCTGGCGGATTCGGGATTGCATGTCCATCGGGGTGACCTTAGTTAGCGTATCGCGGCTAATCGGGCGAATTCAGGGTGTCTCGAAGGCTTCCCAGCCCGCAAAGCGAAGAGCGAAATCGGTGTTGGGTATTGGTGCATGAGTTGCGCGCTGTCTGCTTGAGCATCGGCGAGCATCAACATTCAAAAGCATGTTTGATCCAGTTGAGGGGCAAGCCGTTATCCGCTGTGCCTTCAACCGCTACCACGTCAAACCGGCAGGCTGCATCAGCCCATCGTGTTTCCTTCTGCAGGAACAACTGAGCGGCGAGAATCAGCTTCTGCTGTTTGCGAAAATCGACGCTTTGCATCGCGCCGCCCCATTCGGAATGTCGCCGGTAGCGAACTTCGACGAATACTACTGTATCTCCGTCGAGCATGACCAGATCAAGCTCGCCACGTTTGCATAACCAGTTTTGCGCAATCAGCTGCAATCCGTGCTTCTGTAAATGCTGCAGGGCGTAGGCTTCAGCCTCGCGCCCTGCATTCAGGCGGGTGTTGCCCTGCATTTACTGTGCGGTGTCCGGCAGGCGCTGGATCTTGCCATCGACGAACTCGGCCCACGGCAGTTGACGTTCAACGCGGCGCATAGGGCTCATGCTCAGGCTCCCGGACAGGCCGTCGACGCGGCTTTCAGGCAGGGTTTTGAGCTGGCTCAAGCGCGGTGCCAGGCGATAAGCGTCCACGCCCATGGCGTAGAGCCGGCCCAGAGGTCCGGCGGCCTGTGGCCATTGGGTGATCACTTGCTGGCGCAGTGGATCGGTGGAGTTGAGCAGCCAGGGCGTGTCGCAGAAACGTACGCCGTTGAGGTCCATGTACTGCGCATGGTCGTTGCTGTTGGTGAACAGATGCGACGTGGCATACACCGGGACATCGCCCGCGTACTGGAAAACCATGGTCGGCTTGATCTGCTGAGCCTGCTGCGGGGTTGCAGCCAGGAACATGAAGTCAATGTCCTGGCGGCGAGTCGGCTGCGCAGCCACTTGCGTGCCCACGGTGCTCTGCAGGCGTTGTGCGCGACCTTCGCTGTTGCGCAACTGGAACAGATCGGCCACTTGCTGGGCCAAGGCTACCGGCTGGTCAACGTGTTCGGC
This sequence comes from Pseudomonas viridiflava, assembly GCF_900601905.1. Classification (GTDB taxonomy): domain Bacteria; phylum Pseudomonadota; class Gammaproteobacteria; order Pseudomonadales; family Pseudomonadaceae; genus Aquipseudomonas. The sequence goes on along the minus strand of NZ_UWFA01000505.1, from coordinate 360,928 downwards.
GGCGATCAGCGTGCCGCCTTTGGCCTGCCAGCTCTGGCGGAACGCTTCGAGAACGCGATCGCCCCATTCGCCTTTTGGCACCATGGCAACGGCACTGCGCTTGCCATCAGCCCAGGCACGACGCGCTACCTCGCGGGCCTCATCCTCTGCGGCCAGGCCGAATTGAAACAGTTGCTGCGGGCCTTCGTTGCCCACGTCGCTGTAGTTCAAGGCCAGCGTGGTGATCGGCAGTTGAGGGCGGCTATTGAGCTGCTTGACCAGTGGTTTTTCCAGCGGACCGACCACCAGTTGCACGCCAGCGGCTTGAGCCTGGCGATAGAATTCATCCATCGAAGTCAGGCGCGAGCTGTCGAACACTTGAATCGCGGGAGGGTTCTGGCCGGCTTGCTGAGCCTGATAGTGAGCGGCCATGAAACCTTCACGCAGGGCTTTGGCGACAGCGGCCAGCGGGCCTTCCTGAGGCAGCAACAGCGCGATTTTGGTCAGCGGCTCGCTGGTCAGGGCGCGCAGTTGAGCGAGTTTGGCGGGCAACTGAATGGCTGCTGGGTGCTTTGGATGGGCGGCTTTCCAGGTGTCGATGGCGGCCTGTTGCTGCTCAAGGGTGCCAGCGCCTTTGATTGAGCGGGCCAGATCCAGCCAGCCGCCCATGTCGTCGGTAGTGTTGCCTTGCAACTGCTCGGGCGGCAGCGCAGCGACCATCGTCCAGATCGCGTCGTTGTTGGCGGCAAGGTCCGCACCTTGCAACAGAGGGCCGACGAAAACCCGCTCGCGGATCGCTGGAAGAATCTGGCCATCGGCTTCCAGGGCTCGGGCGCGAACGGTCTGGGTGCGCACCTGTTGCTCGACGGAAAGCTCACCCAGGCGCTGCAGGCTTGGATGGTTCAGCGCAGTCAGTGCTGCCTTTGGTTGATTGCGACCCATGGCCAGTTCGGCATCCAGGGTGACCGCAAATACCTGTTGGCCGGGTTTGAGCAGGTCGACCTGGACCTGCGCAAGAATCTGCGCGGCACGCCCGGGATTATTCTGCCGGTTGGCCAGGTCAGCGGCGCTCAGTCGCAGCAACGCAGCCTGATCTGGAGTCTTGGCTGTCGCAGCCTGATCGAGCAATTGCTCGATGCTGGCGTCAGGGGTACGAGGAAGTTCGCCAAGGCTGGACGAAGGCGAGCTGGCACAAGCGGCCAATAGGGCAGCAAGGCAGAGGGCAGAGAACAGCCGCAGGCAAGCGATCATGTATAGGGTCCTGATACTCGAGCAAATTAGCGGGGAATTGTACCCAAGCGCTGGCATGGGTGCGACGTCGAAGGCATTTAAAGCAGTGATATAGCTCGCAGTGACGCCAGATACGGGGCGGCGCCGCTGGTTTCAAGGTGTTGCGTGGGCCTGGTCATGAGCTTCCTGTTCCTTTTTCGGTCTTCCGTGAGTGTGCGGGCCATGCGTTGCAGTCGTAGTCTGTACAATGCGAACCCATCACCCCTTGCAGGGTAACAAACCATGAGGTCTGCGCTTTGACTGCTCCCGTTGCTTTGAATTCCACCGCCGGTTCGCTTTATGTAGTGGCCACCCCTATCGGCAATCTGGATGACATGAGCGTGCGGGCGTTGAAGGTGTTGCGCGAGGTGGCGCTGATTGCAGCCGAGGATACTCGTCACTCGATGCGGTTGATGCAGCATTTCGGCATAAGCACTCCATTGGCCGCCTGCCATGAGCATAACGAACGCGACGAAGGCAGCCGTTTTATCACCCGCTTGCAGGCCGGCGACAGCGTTGCGCTGATTTCCGATGCGGGGACGCCGCTGATTTCCGATCCGGGTTATCACCTGGTGCGTCAAGCGCGTGCCGCGGGCATCGCGGTTGTGCCGGTGCCAGGGGCGTGCGCCTTGATCGCTGCCTTGTCGGCGGCGGGTCTGCCGTCGGACCGTTTTATCTTTGAAGGTTTTCTGCCTGCCAAGGCCGTGGGGCGCCGGGCGCGCCTGGAGCTTCTCAAGGAAGAGCCGCGCACGCTGATTTTCTACGAAGCCCCGCATCGCATTCTCGAATGCCTGCAGGACCTGGAACTGGTGTTTGGCCCTGAACGCCCTGCGTTGTTGGCACGCGAGCTGACCAAAACCTTCGAAACGCTCAAGGGCCTGCCCCTGGCCGAGCTGCGCGAGTTCGTCGAAAGCGACAGCAATCAGCAGCGCGGTGAGTGCGTGGTTCTGGTCGCGGGCTGGACTGCTCCGGAGGATGAAGATGTGATCGGCAGCGAGGCGCGACGCATTCTTGACCTGTTGCTCGGAGAAATGCCGCTCAAGCGCGCTGCGGCATTGGCAGCGGAAATTACCGGTGTACGCAAGAACCTGCTTTACCAGGTGGCGCTGGACAAGCAAAAGGGCGAATAAAGCGCTGCGGTGCGGGCCTGCGACGTTTTAAAGCTTGTTCTACGCGGGTTGTGCCGCTAACCTTGGCGCCGGAGAGTCGATTGGACAGTCGCTGCCTCTTATTGTTCGCAATTAAGGGGGGGAGGAAAGTCCGGGCTCCATAGGGCGGAGTGCCAGGTAACACCTGGGAGGCGTGAGCCTACGGAAAGTGCCACAGAAAATAACCGCCTAAGCGCTTCGGCGCCGGTAAGGGTGAAAAGGTGCGGTAAGAGCGCACCGCACGTCTGGCAACAGTTCGTGGTCAAGGTAAACCCCACTCGGAGCAAGACCAAATAGGGTTCCTAGGCGTGGCCCGCGCTGGAACCGGGTAGGTTGCTAAAGACGTCCAGTGATGGCCGTCGTAGAGGAATGACTGTCCTCGACAGAACCCGGCTTACAGATCGACTCTCCACCTTTTTCTCCCTTCGTTTCATCCGCATAACACCCCCTCGTAATACCAAAAAAATCTTACACCTCACAAATCACATTAACTTCGTCACGCAGCCTTTTGAGTTGCGTCGGAATTATCTGTCAGAACGCTCGTAAATTTAGCGTCAGACGTCTCATATCGCTCGTAAATCTCAGTTATGTAAGGGTTTTCCTTAGGACCGTGCCTTGACGGTGTGGTGGGCGGGTTCCTATAGTGTGCGCAAGTGGCAGAAAGTGGCGTGAAGTGGGTTTTTTTAACGCAAAAAGCTAGAATTTGGAGAAAGCGCCTGTGTTTCGTGGTGCAAACGCTATCAATCTCGATGCAAAGGGCCGTCTCGCTATGCCGAGCCGGTACCGTGACGAGTTGGATTCGCGTAGCGCAGGCCAGTTAATCGTAACTATTGATGCGGTTGACCCTTGTTTATGCCTTTACCCGCTCTCCGAATGGGAGCTGATCGAAGCCAAGTTGCGCGACCTTGCAACATTTCGTGAAGAAAACCGCCGCCTGCAACGTTTGTTGATCGGCAATGCGGTGGATCTGGAGCTTGATGGCAGTGGTCGTTTTCTGGTTCCGCCGCGTCTGCGCGAATATGCCAAGTTGGATAAGCGCGTGATGCTAGTTGGCCAGCTCAATAAGTTTCAATTGTGGGACGAGGACGCCTGGAACGCTGTTGCTGATGCGGATCTGGCGGCCATTCAACAACCGGGCGCGATGCCTGATGAATTACGTGATCTGATCCTGTGACTATGAATAGCGGCTTTACCCACATCACCGTACTGCTCGAAGAAGCCGTAGAGGCTCTCGCAGTGCGCGCTGATGGCTGCTATATGGACGGGACGTTCGGCCGCGGCGGGCACAGCCGACTTGTATTGCAGAAGCTTGGCCCTGATGGCCGATTGCTAGGTTTCGACAAGGATCCCCAAGCAATTGCCACCGGGCAAACGCTAGCGGCCGAAGACGGCCGCTTTGTTATTGTGCAGCGCAGCTTCGCCGAGCTGGGCTCCGAGGCTCGAACGCGCGGCATTGCGGGCAAGGTCAGCGGGATCCTGCTGGATCTCGGCGTGTCCTCGCCGCAGCTGGATGACCCTGAACGCGGCTTCAGCTTCATGAACGACGGCCCGCTGGACATGCGCATGGACCCGAGCCGTGGCGTCAGCGCAGCAGAGTTCATTGCCACCGCTCCCGTCGAAGAAATTGCCCGCGTCTTTAAAGAGTACGGCGAAGAGCGTTTCTCCAAGCGCATGGCCGCTGCCGTTGTTGCGCGTCGCGAAATCCAGCCTTTCGAGCGTACAGCCGATCTGGCCGAAGTGCTCAAGGTCGCTAATCCGGCGTGGGAGAAGGGTAAAAACCCTGCGACCCGTGCTTTCCAGGGCTTGCGCATCCACGTCAACAATGAGCTGGGTGATCTGGAGGCCGGTCTTGAGGCCGCTCTCGAAGCGTTGGAAATCGGTGGCCGTCTGGTGGTCATCAGTTTTCACTCGCTGGAAGACCGCATCGTCAAACTGTTCATGCGCAAGCTTGCCAAGGGCGAAGCGGACAACATGCCGCGTGACCTGCCGATCCAGTTCAAGGCATTCGATCCAAAAATCAAGATTCACGGCAAGGCGCAATTCGCCTCCGACGACGAAACCAAGGCTAACCCGCGTTCACGCAGCGCTGTCATGCGCGTTGCGGAGAAGCTCAGGTGAGCCGGCTTTTCCTCAAACCCTTGCCTGGCGGCAGCTTCATCATGTTGCTGTTGTTTGTGGCCGTCCTCGTTTCGGCCATCGGCGTGTCGTACAGCGCGCACTGGAACCGTCAGTTGCTGAACTCGCTTTACTCGGAGCTCAGTGTGCGTGACAAGGCCCAGGCCGAATGGGGCCGGCTGATCCTTGAGCAAAGCACCTGGACCGCCCACAGCCGCATCGAGCAACTGGCGTCCGACCAACTCAAAATGCGCATCCCGAGTGCCGCCGAAGTTCGGATGGTGGCGCCATGATGAAGCTTGAGGGGGCATTGTATCCATGGCGCTTTCGTGTGGTCGTCGGCCTGCTGATGATTCTGGTCGCTGCCATCTGCTGGCGGATCATCGACCTGCAAGTGGTTGACCATACCTTCCTCAAGGAACAGGGCGACGCGCGCAGCATGCGTCATATCCCGATTCCTGCGCACCGGGGTCTGATTACCGACCGCAATGGCGAGCCACTGGCTGTCAGTACGCCGGTGACCACTTTGTGGGCCAACCCTAAAGAAATGCAGCTGGACAAGACCAAGTGGGCAGCGTTGGCAACGTCCATCGGCCAGGACCCCAAAGTCCTGACCGAACGTCTTGAGGCTCAGGCGGGCAAGGAATTTATCTATCTGGTCCGCGGCCTGACGCCGGAGCATGGCCAGGCGGTGCTCGATCTCAAAGTGCCAGGCGTCTATGGCATCGAAGAATTCCGTCGTTTCTATCCGGCCGGCGATGTCACCGCGCACATGGTCGGCTTCACTGACCTTGATGATCACGGTCGCGAAGGTGTGGAACTGGCCTACGACGACTGGCTGGCCGGTGTGCCGGGCAGAAGGCAGGTCATCAAGGACCGTCGCGGTCGATTGATCAAAGACGTGCAGGTCACCAAAAACGCCAAGGCTGGAAAGACCTTGGCTTTGTCTATTGATCTGCGCCTGCAATACCTGGCGACTCGCGAATTGCGTAATGCCATCGTCGAGAACGAAGCCAAGGCCGGCAGCATGGTGATCATGGACGTCAAGACCGGCGAAGTGCTGGCGATGGTCAACTCGCCGACCTACAACCCGAACAACCGCCGCACCATGGTGCCTGCCGCCATGCGTAACCGCGCAATCATCGACGTCTTCGAACCGGGTTCGACCATGAAGCCGATCTCGATGACTGCTGCTCTGGACAGTGGCCGCTGGAAGCCCACCGACAAGGTCGAGGTTTATCCCGGCACGCTGCAGATCGGCAAATACACTATTCGCGACGTGACCAAGACCGAGGGTCCGGTTCTGGATCTCACGGGCATTCTGATCAACTCCAGTAACGTGGGCATGAGCAAAGTCGCCTTCGATGTGGGTGGCGAGGCGATTTTCCAGGCGATGCAGCGTGTAGGTCTTGGCCAGTACACCGGTCTGGGGTTCCCTGGCGAACGCGTCGGCAACCTGCCTAATTACCGCGAATGGCGAAAAGCTGAAACCGCGACCCTCTCCTACGGCTACGGCCTGTCGGTGACGGCGTTGCAGCTGGTTCACGCTTATGCGGCACTGGCCAACAACGGCAAGATCGTGCCGTTGACGATTTTGAAAAGCGACGCGCCACCGACTGCGGTCCAGGCCATTCCGGAAAAAACCGCCAAAACGCTGCAGACCATGCTGCAGGCCGTGATCGAGGATTCGCGTGGCGTGTATCGCGCCCGCGTGCCGTCGTATCACGTTGCTGGCAAGAGTGGTACCGCACGTAAAACCTCGGTGGGCACCAAGGGCTACGCCGAGAACTCGTATCGCTCGCTGTTCGCTGGCTTCGGCCCGATGAGCAATCCTCGTTACGCCATCGTGGTGGTGATTGATGAACCGAGCAAAGGCGGCTATTACGGCGGCTTGGTCTCTGCTCCTGTTTTCAGCAAAGTGATGTCCGGGACCTTGCGCCTGATGAACGTTACTCCGGATAACCTCGTCGCTGTGCCGCCCGAGCAAGTCAACGCGGCCCCGGTCGTAAAAGGAGGGCGCGGTTAATGTCGTCCAGCCTGAACAAGATTTTCGCCCATGCCTCCAGCGATCTGATGATTCGCGAACTGACGCTGGACAGCCGCAACGTGCGCGGTGGGGATCTGTTCCTCGCCGTGCCGGGCGCCAACTTCGATGGCCGCGATCACATCGCCGATGCCTTGAAGCGCGGCGCTGCTGCAGTGGCCTATGAAGTCGAGGGCGCCAAGGTTCTGCCCATCACCGACGTGCCGCTGATTCCGGTCAAAGGCCTGGCGGCACAGTTGTCGGACATCGCCGGCCGTTTCTATGGCGATCCAAGCCGCAGCCTGAATCTGGTCGGTGTTACCGGTACCAACGGTAAAACCAGCGTCACCCAACTGGTCGCGCAAGCGCTGGATCTGTTGGGCCAGCATTGCGGCATCGTTGGCACGCTCGGCACCGGTTTCTACGGCTCCTTGCAGAGCGGTCGCCATACCACGCCTGACCCGCTGGCGGTTCAGGCGACCATGACTGACTTGAAAAAGGCCGGTGCTCGCGCCGTGGCGATGGAAGTGTCGTCCCATGGCCTGCATCAGGGGCGTGTCACTGCGCTGGCCTTTGATGTGGCGGTGCTGACCAATCTGTCTCGCGATCACCTGGATTATCACGGCACCATGCAAGCCTATGGCGAGGTCAAGGCCAAGCTGTTTGCATGGTCCGATCTGCGTTGCCGGGTCATCAATATCGATGACGAATTCGGTCGCACCCTGGCCGCCGAGAAGCGCGAGTCGCGGTTGATCACCTATAGCCTGGAAGACACCAGCGCTTATCTGTATTGCCGCGACGCCGTGTTTGGCGACGAAGGTGTGCGCGCCACGCTGGTCACTCCGCAGGGTCAGCATCTGCTGCGCAGCAGCCTGCTGGGGCGTTTCAATCTGAGCAACGTGCTGGCTGCGGTGGGCGCCTTGCTGGGCCTGGATTACGCGCTGGATGAAATTCTGAAAGTCTTGCCGCAGCTCGAAGGTCCGGTAGGTCGCATGCAGCGTCTGGGCGGCGGGGTCAAGCCGCTGGTGGTGGTCGATTACGCCCACACGCCTGACGCGCTGGAACAAGTGCTGACCGCACTGCGCCCTCATGCCAAAGGCCGCTTGCTGTGCCTGTTCGGCTGTGGCGGCGACCGTGATCGCGGCAAGCGTCCGTTGATGGCTGAGGTGGTCGAGCGGCTGGCTGATGGCGTGCTGGTCACCGATGACAACCCGCGCAGTGAAGTGCCGACGCAGATTTTCGATGACATTCGCCAGGGCTTCAGCGCTGTTCAGAACGTGCGCTTTGTAGAAGGACGCGGTCAGGCGATTGCCGAAATCATCGCCACCGCTTCGGCTGAGGATGTCATTGTGCTGGCGGGCAAGGGGCACGAGGATTACCAGGAAATAAACGGCCAGCGCCAGGCTTTCTCCGACCTGGAAGAAGCAGCCAAGGCGCTTGCTGCGTGGGAGGTGGCCGATGTTTAAGCCCTTGTCGTTCAGCGAACTGCTGGCGGTACTCGACGCGCGGATGGTGGGCGCTGACTGCACGTTCGACGGCGTCAGCATTGACAGCCGCGCCATTGCGCCGGGGCAGTTGTTTGTCGCCCTGACCGGCCCGCGCTTCGACGGCCATGATTATCTGGATCAAGTTGCTGCCAAGGGTGCCGTCGGTGCGCTGGTTGAACGCGCAGTGCCGGGTTCAACGCTGCCACAACTGGTGGTTGTGGATACCCGCAAGGCGCTTGCGCAACTGGGCGCAATCAACCGCAACGCGTTTGTCGACAGACCAGTGGCCGCAATCACGGGCTCCAGCGGTAAAACCACGGTCAAGGAAATGCTCGCCAGCATCATGCGCACCCGTGGCGCGGTGCTCGCCACCAAAGGCAACCTGAATAACGAACTGGGCGTGCCGCTGACGCTGCTTGAGCTGGCGCCGCAGTACGCTGCTGCCGTCATTGAGCTGGGTGCATCCCGTGTCGGCGAAATCGCGTTCACAGTGAGCCTGACCAAACCCCATGTCGCGGTGCTTACCAATGCGGGCACCGCTCACGTGGGCGAGTTTGGCGGGCCGGAGAAAATCGTCGAAGCCAAGGGTGAAATCCTGGAAGGCCTCGATAGCACCGGTGTTGCAGTGCTTAATAAAGAAGACAAGGCGTTTTCGATCTGGACCGCTCGCGCCCGTGATCGCAAGGTGGTGAGCTTCGCCATTGCTGATCAGAGCGCGGACTTCCACGCCAAAGACCTGACCCTGGACGCACGTGGCTGCCCCGGTTTCACCCTGTGCAGCCCGGCTGGTTCGGCCGCTGTGCAATTGAACCTGCTGGGCGCGCACAACGTCGCCAACGCTTTGGCCGCAGCCGCTGCAGGCCATGCGCTGGGTGCCAGCCTTGAGGGCATTGTCGCCGGATTGAACGCCGTTGCGCCGGTAAAAGGCCGCACCGTGGCGCAACTGGCGCTGAACGGTCTGCGGGTCATCGACGACACCTACAACGCCAACCCGACTTCCGTGAACGCCGCTGTGGACATCCTGACCGGTTTTACCGGACGGACCGTTCTGGTGCTGGGCGATATCGGCGAGCTGGGCGATTGGGCTGAACAAGGTCATCGCGACGTCGGCACTTACGCCGCTGGCAAGGTTTCAGCGCTGTATGCCGTTGGTCCGTTGATGGCCCACGCCGTCGACGCTTTTGGCGAGCATGCGCGCCATTTTGAAAATCAGACCGACCTGATCGCTGCGCTTGGCGCCGAGCAGGATCCGAACACCACTATTTTGATCAAGGGTTCGCGTAGCGCTGCGATGGAAAACATCGTGGCCGCCCTATGCGGTTCCAGCCTGGAGAAACATTAATGCTGCTGCTGTTGGCCGAATTTCTACAACAGTTCCATAAGGGCTTCGCAGTCTTCCAATACCTGACGCTGCGCGGGATTCTTGGCGTGCTGACGGCGTTGTCGCTGTCCTTGTGCCTGGGGCCGTGGATGATCCGCGCTCTGCAGACTCGACAGATTGGTCAGTCGGTACGCAACGACGGGCCGCAGTCGCACTTGTCCAAATCCGGTACGCCCACCATGGGCGGCGCGCTGATTCTGTCTTCCATCGCCATCAGCACGCTTTTGTGGGCTGACCTGAGCAACCGTTATGTCTGGGTGGTGTTGCTGGTCACCTTGCTGTTCGGGGGTATCGGTTGGGTGGATGACTACCGCAAGGTCATCGAAAAGAACTCGAAAGGCCTGCCAAGCCGCTGGAAGTATTTCTGGCAGTCGGTGTTCGGCCTTTGTGCGGCGATCTTCCTGTACGTGACCGCGCCTTCTGCGGTGGAAACCACGCTGATCATTCCGATGTTCAAAGACGCCAGCATTGCGTTGGGCATCGGCTTCGTGGTCCTGACCTACTTCGTGATTGTCGGCTCCAGCAACGCGGTCAACCTTACTGACGGCCTGGATGGCCTGGCGATTCTGCCTACCGTACTGGTCGGCGGCGCACTGGGCATCTTCTGCTACCTGTCGGGTAACGTGAAGTTCGCTGAATACCTGCTGATCCCTTATGTACCGGGCGCGGGTGAGCTGATTGTGTTCTGCGGTGCCCTGATCGGTGCCGGCCTAGGTTTTCTGTGGTTCAACACCTACCCAGCCCAGGTCTTCATGGGTGACGTCGGCGCCCTGGCGCTGGGTGCTGCGCTGGGCACTATCGCCGTGATCGTTCGTCAGGAAATCGTCCTGTTCATCATGGGCGGCGTTTTCGTAATGGAAACCTTGTCAGTCGTCATTCAGGTCGCATCGTTTAAATTGACCGGCCGCCGCGTTTTCCGCATGGCACCGATCCACCACCACTTTGAACTCAAGGGCTGGCCCGAGCCACGCGTGATCGTCCGCTTCTGGATCATCACCGTGATTCTCGTATTGATCGGCCTTGCCACACTGAAACTGAGGTAGAACGAGTGTCTCTTATCGCTTCAGACCATTTCCGCATCGTTGTCGGCCTCGGCAAGAGCGGCATGTCTCTGGTTCGCTTCCTGGCGAACCGGGGCGTGTCGTTCGCCGTGGCTGACACGCGGGAAAATCCACCGGAGCTGGCGACGCTGCGTCGCGAATATCCGCAGGTGGATGTGCGTTGTGGCGAACTGGACGTCGAATTCCTCTGCCGCGCTGATGAACTGTACGTGAGCCCTGGGCTGGCGTTGGCGACCCCGGCCCTGCAGCAGGCCGCGGCCCGAGGCGTGAAGCTGTCCGGCGATATCGAGCTGTTTGCCCGTCACGCCAAGGCGCCGATCATTGCAATCACCGGCTCTAATGCGAAAAGCACCGTTACCACGCTGGTGGGCGAGATGGCCGTTGCGGCTGGCAAGCGCGTTGCAGTGGGCGGCAACCTTGGCACCCCAGCGCTGGATCTGCTCAGCGATGACATCGAGCTCTACGTGATGGAGCTATCGAGCTTTCAACTGGAAACCACTGACCAGCTCGGCGCCGAAGTCGCGACCGTGCTGAACATCAGTGAAGACCATATGGACCGCTACAGCGGCCTGCCTGCCTACCATCTGGCCAAGCACCGGGTCTTCCGTGGCGCGCGTCAGGTGGTGGTCAACCGTCAGGACGTGCTGACCCGGCCTCTGATCGGTGAAGGCTTGCCCTGCTGGACCTTCGGCCTGAACAAACCCGATTTCCACGGCTTCGGCTTGCGCGAAGAGGACGGGGAAAAATACCTCGCCTTCCAGTTCGACAACCTGATGCCGGTGCGCGAATTGAAAATCCGTGGCGCTCACAACCAGTCCAACGCCTTGGCGGCACTGGCGCTGGGTCACGCGGTCGGCCTGCCAATGGACGCAATGCTCGACAGCCTGCGCAACTTCGGCGGCCTGGAGCATCGTTGCCAGTGGCTGCGCGAGCGTGAAGGCGTGAGCTATTACGACGACTCCAAGGCGACCAATGTCGGCGCTGCACTGGCCGCTATCCAGGGTTTGGGTGCTGATATTGCTGGCAAGCTGGTGCTGATCGCCGGTGGCGATGGCAAAGGCGCTGACTTCAGCGGCCTGCGTGCGCCGGTCGCGGCTCATTGCCGCGCTGTGGTGTTGATCGGCCGTGACGCTGAGTTGATCGCCGAGGCGCTGGGCGAGGGTGTTGCGCTGTTCCGTGTAGCCACTCTGAATGACGCCGTGCAACGTTGCGCCGAGATCGCCCAGGCGGGTGATGCCGTGTTGCTGTCTCCGGCCTGTGCCAGTTTTGACATGTTCAAAAACTACGAAGAGCGCGGTCGTCTGTTCGCGCAAGCCGTGGGGGACTTGTCATGATCTTCGGCGTGATCAAGCCTTATCCGTCGCCACTGATCAGTGGTCGCGGCATTGATGTCGATTTCCCGATGCTCGCCGGTTGCCTTGCCCTGTTAGGCCTGGGCCTGGTGATGATCACTTCTGCCTCTTCTGAAGTGGCGGCGGTGAACTCAGGCAACACCCTGTACATGATGACCCGCCACCTGATCTACATGATCATTGGCATCGGCGCGTGCGGCGTGACCATGATGATTCCGGTCGCCACCTGGCAGCGTCTGGGCTGGCTGATGCTGCTCGGCGCCTTCGGTCTGCTGATCATGGTGCTGATACCCGGCGTGGGGCGCGAGGTGAACGGTTCGATGCGCTGGATCGGCTTCGGTGCGTTCAACGTTCAGCCGTCGGAGATCGCCAAAGTCTTCGTCGTCATTTTCCTCGCCGGTTACCTGATTCGTCGCCAGACCGAAGTTCGCGAAAGCTGGATGGGCTTCTTCAAGCCGTTCATCGTCTTACTGCCTATGGCCGGTCTGCTGCTGATGGAGCCGGACTTCGGTGCCACCGTCGTGATGATGGGCGCAGCCGCGGCGATGCTGTTTCTGGGCGGCGTTGGTCTGTTCCGTTTCAGCCTGATGGTTGCCCTGGCGGTCGGCGCGGTGTTCGTGCTGGTTCAGGCGCAGCCGTATCGGATGGCGCGCCTGATTACCTTTACCGACCCGTGGTCCGATCAGTTCGGCTCGGGCTACCAGCTGACCCAGGCGCTGATCGCCTTCGGGCGTGGCGAGTGGCTGGGCGTTGGCCTGGGCAACAGCGTGCAGAAACAATTCTATCTGCCTGAAGCTCACACTGACTTCGTGTTCTCGGTGCTGGCCGAGGAGCTTGGCGTGGTCGGCTCGTTGCTGACGGTCGGGCTGTTCGTGTTCGTCAGTATCCGTGCGATGTACATCGGCATGTGGGCCGAGCGCGCCAAGCAGTTTTTTGGTGCCTACGTCGCTTACGGTCTGGCGTTCCTGTGGATTGGCCAGTTCCTGATCAACATCGGCGTGAACGTCGGTTTGCTGCCTACCAAGGGTCTGACCTTGCCGTTCCTCAGCTACGGCGGCAGCTCGCTGGTGATTTGCTGTGCGAGCCTGGGTCTGCTGCTGCGGATCGAGTGGGAGTCGCGCAACAATATGGGCAGTGAAGAGGCCGAGTTCAACGAAAGTGACTTCGCCGAGGAGCCCAAACATGGACGATAACGTGCTGATCATGGCCGGTGGCACCGGTGGGCACGTGTTCCCGGCGCTGGCTTGCGCCCGCGAGTTTCAGGCGCGCGGCTATAAAGTGCACTGGCTCGGCACCCCGCGTGGCATCGAGAACGAACTCGTCCCGCAGGCAGGTTTTGCCCTGCACCTGATCAACGTCACCGGCCTGCGCGGCAAGGGGCGATTGTCTCTGCTCAAGGCGCCGCTGATGTTGCTCAAGGCGTTGATGCAGGCACGCAAGATTGTCCGTGAGCTCAATCCCGTTTGCGTTGTCGGTTTCGGTGGTTACGTGACCGGCCCAGGCGGCCTGGCTGCGAAGCTGGGCAAAGTGCCGTTGATCATTCACGAGCAGAACGCCGTGGCCGGTACCGCCAATCGCAGCCTGGCTTCATTCGCCAGCCGTGTATGCGAAGCGTTCCCCAATACCTTCGCCGCCTCGGACAAGCGCCGCACCACGGGTAACCCGGTGCGTGTCGAGCTGTTCCTGGAAACCCCGCGTCAGGCACTGGCCGGGCGCAAGGCGCGTTTGCTGGTGTTGGGGGGCAGCCTGGGTGCCGAACCGCTGAACAAATTATTGCCGGAGGCGCTGTCCCAAGTGCCTGCTGAACTGCGGCCTGAAGTGTTCCATCAGGCGGGCAAAAACCACGATGAAATCACCTCCGAGCGCTACCGTGCTGCGGGTGTCGAGGCGCAGGTCGCGCCGTTCATCAAAGACATGGCCCAAGCGTATAGCTGGGCCGACCTGGTGGTCTGTCGCGCAGGCGCGCTGACCATCAGTGAGCTGGCGGCGGCCGGACTGCCGTCGCTATTGGTGCCATTGCCCCATGCGATCGACGACCACCAGTCCCGTAATGCCGACTATCTGGCCCACGAAGGCGCAGCCTTCGTCATGCCACAAGCGACAACTGGCGCAGCCGAGATGGCGGCGCGCCTGACAGAGGTTTTGATGCAACCCGAACAACTCGACACCATGGCTCGTACCGCTCGCCGGCTGGCCAAGCCTGATGCAACCAACACTGTTGTGAATATCTGCCTGGAGGTGGCTCATGGTTGAGAATCAACGCGCCATGCCGCACCCGGAAATGCGCCGCATCCGTCGTATCCACTTCGTCGGGATCGGCGGCGTGGGCATGTGCGGGATTGCTGAAGTGTTGTTGAACCTGGGCTATGAAGTCTCCGGTTCCGACCTCAAGGCGTCTGCGGTCACTGAACGACTGGAGTCCTTCGGTGCGCACATCTTCATCGGCCACCGCGCAGAAAATACCGTGGGCGCTGATGTGCTGGTGGTATCGAGCGCCGTGAACACCTCCAACCCGGAAGTGGCGACTGCCCTTGAGCGGCGTATTCCGGTGGTACCGCGTGCGGAAATGCTCGCCGAGCTGATGCGCTATCGCCACGGCATCGCGGTTGCCGGTACCCACGGCAAAACCACCACCACCAGTCTGATCGCTTCGGTGTTCGCTGCCGGTGGTCTGGATCCGACCTTTGTGATTGGCGGCCGGCTCAACGCCGCGGGCACCAACGCACAACTGGGTACCAGCCGTTACCTGATCGCCGAGGCTGATGAGAGCGATGCCAGCTTCCTGCACTTGCAGCCGCTGGTTGCCGTCGTCACCAACATCGACGCCGATCACATGGCCACTTACGAAGGCGACTTCAACAAACTGAAGAAAACCTTCGTCGAATTCCTGCACAACCTGCCGTTCTACGGTCTGGCCGTAGTGTGCATCGATGATCCTGTGGTGCGCGAAATTCTGCCTCAGGTCAAACGCCCGACGGTCACTTATGGCTTCAGCGAAACCGCTGACGTGCGCGCGATCAATGTGCGTCAGGCTGGCATGCTGACGTTCTTCACCGTGTTGCGCCGTGATCGCGAGCCGCTGGATGTTTCGGTCAACATGCCGGGCAACCATAACGTGCTCAATTCCCTGGCGACCATCGCGATTGCTACCGATGAAGGCGTCAGCGACGAGGCCATCGTTCAGGGCCTGTCGGGCTTCCAGGGTGTGGGTCGACGCTTCCAGATTTATGGCGAACTGCCGGTTGAAGGCGGTGAGGTCATGCTGGTTGACGACTACGGTCACCACCCGCGTGAAGTCGCTGCCGTGATCAACGCTGTGCGCGGTGGCTGGCCTGATCGTCGACTGGTGATGGTTTACCAGCCGCATCGTTTCAGCCGCACCCGCGACCTCTACGACGATTTCGTGCAGGTGCTCGCCGAAGCCAATGTGTTGTTGCTGATGGAAGTTTACCCGGCAGGCGAAGAGCCGATCCCCGGAGCGGACAGCCGTAACCTGTGCCACAGCATTCGTCAGCGCGGTCAGCTCGACCCGATCTACATCGAGCGCGGCGTCGAGCTGGCGCCACTGGTCAAGCCGTTGCTGCGCGCCGGTGACATCCTGCTGTGCCAGGGAGCCGGTGATATCGGCGGGCTCGCTCCGCAATTGCTTAAAAGCCCGCTGTTTGTCGGCGCTGTCGTGGCTCCTACCGAAGGGAAGCTCAAATGACTGCGATCCTGCAATCGTTGCTGCGCTCCACCGTTGAGCCGAAAGACTTCGGCCGCGTCGCCGTGCTCTTTGGTGGCAAGAGTGCCGAGCGCCCGGTTTCCCTGAAGTCCGGTCAGGCTGTGCTTGAGGCTTTGCAGAGTGCCGGTGTGGACGCATTCGGTATCGATGTGGGCGAGGATTTCCTGCAGCGGTTGGTCAGCGAGAAGTTTGATCGCGCCTTCATTGTTCTGCACGGGCGCGGTGGCGAAGACGGCACCATGCAGGGCTTGCTGGAGTGTCTGGAAATCCCTTACACCGGCAGCGGTGTACTGGCTTCGGCGCTGGCGATGGACAAGTTGCGCACCAAGCAGGTCTGGCAGAGTCTGGGCCTGCCAACGCCAATGCACACAGTGCTTGGCAGCGAATCGGATTGTATTTCTGCAGTTGCGGAACTGGGCCTGCCTTTGATCGTCAAACCGGCTCATGAAGGTTCCAGTATCGGTATGGCCAAGGTGACCAGCGTCGAAGAATTGATCGTCGCCTGGAAAGCCGCCAGTACCTACGATTCGCAAGTGTTGGTCGAGCAGTGGATTCAAGGTCCCGAGTTCACCATCGCTTCGCTGCGTGGCCAGGTTTTGCCTCCCATCGGCCTGGGCACCCCTCACAGTTTTTACGACTACGACGCCAAGTATCTGGCTGACGATACTCAGTATCGGATTCCCTGCGGGCTCGACGACGTCAAGGAACAGGAACTCAAGCAACTGACCATGCGCGCCTGCGAGGCCGTTGGCGTATCCGGCTGGGCGCGCACTGATGTCATGCAGGATGCCCACGGCAAGTTCTGGCTGCTGGAAGTCAACACCGTACCGGGCATGACCGACCACAGTCTGGTGCCGATGGCGGCCCGTGCGGCAGGTCTGGATTTCCAGCAGCTGGTGTTGGCGATTCTGGCTGACAGCGTTCAGGGGCGAGGCTAAGTCATGAACGCGACGGCGCGTCATCAGCCTCCCGCCCCTGGCCGCAAGCCAGTGCCGCGTGGTGCCAGTCGCATGGTTGCCAAGGAACCGCTGTCGGCGCGTTTGCCAAAGGCGCAATTGGGCGGGTTCTTCAAGAAGTTGGGCTGGCTGGTGTTGATGGTTGCGCTTGGGTTTGGCGCGTATGAAGGCGCACAACGACTGCTGCCGTACGCCGACCGTCCGATCACCAAGATCAACGTGCAGGGTGATTTGAGTTACATCAGCCAGCAAGCAGTGCAGCAGCGGATCGCACCTTACGTCGCGGCGAGTTTCTTCACCATCGATCTGGCGGCGATGCGCAGCGAGCTGGAAAAAATGCCATGGATTGCCCACGCAGAAGTGCGCAGGGTGTGGCCGGATCAGGTGGTGATCCGCCTGGAAGAACAACTGCCAGTGGCGCGCTGGGGCGACGAAGCTTTGCTCAACAATCAGGGCGAAGCATTCACCCCGCGCGAGCTGGCCAATTATGAACACCTGCCGCAGTTGTTCGGCCCACAACGGGCCCAGCAGCAGGTGATGCAACAGTATCAAGTGTTGAGCCAGATGTTGCGCCCCATGGGGTTCTCCATCGCACGACTGGAATTACGTGAGCGTGGCAGCTGGTTTTTGACCACGGGCGCGGGCAGTGCAGGTCCTGGTATCGAGCTGTTGCTGGGACGCGATCACCTTGTGGAAAAGATGCGCCGCTTTATCGCCATCTACGACAAAACGCTTAAAGAACAGATTACGAATATTGCGCGCATCGACCTGCGCTACTCCAACGGCCTTGCCGTCGGGTGGCGTGAGCAGGTAGCGCCTCCGACGGACAAACCCGCCGTCGCGAAGAATTGACAAGAGGCAGGACCATGGCAAACGTGCAAAGCGGCAAAATGATCGTTGGCTTGGATATCGGTACCTCCAAGGTGGTGGCGCTGGTAGGCGAGGTCGCGGCCGATGGCACGCTGGAAATCGTCGGTATCGGTACCCATCCATCGCGCGGCCTGAAGAAGGGCGTGGTGGTGAATATCGAATCCACCGTGCAGTCGATCCAGCGCGCAGTGGAGGAAGCTCAGCTGATGGCGGGTTGCCGTATCCACTCGGCGTTCGTCGGCGTGGCGGGCAACCATATTCGCAGCCTGAACTCCCACGGCATCGTCGCGATCCGTGATCGTGAAGTCAGCTCGGCGGATCTGGAGCGGGTACTTGACGCCGCCCAGGCCGTCGCGATCCCTGCCGATCAGCGTGTGCTGCACACCTTGCCGCAGGATTACGTGATCGATAACCAGGAAGGTGTTCGCGAGCCACTGGGCATGTCGGGTGTTCGCCTGGAAGCCAAGGTGCATGTGGTGACCTGCGCCGTGAATGCTGCACAGAACATCGAAAAGTGCGTGCGTCGCTGTGGTCTGGAAATAGACGACATCATTCTGGAGCAACTGGCTTCGGCGTACTCGGTACTCACTGACGACGAAAAAGAACTGGGCGTGTGCCTGGTGGACATCGGCGGCGGCACCACCGACATCGCGATTTTCACCGAAGGCGCGATTCGCCACACGGCCGTGATCCCGATTGCCGGCGATCAGGTCACCAACGATATCGCCATGGCCTTGCGTACCCCTACGCAATACGCCGAAGAGATCAAGATCCGCTACGCCTGCGCCTTGGCCAAACTGGCCGGTGCCGGTGAGACCATCAAGGTGCCGAGCGTGGGCGATCGTCCACCTCGCGAGTTGTCGCGTCAGGCTTTGGCTGAAGTGGTCGAGCCGCGTTATGACGAACTGTTCACCCTGATTCAGGCTGAGCTGCGTCGCAGTGGTTATGAAGATCTGATCCCGGCCGGCATCGTGCTGACCGGTGGTACCTCGAAAATGGAAGGCGCGGTCGAACTGGCCGAGGAAATCTTCCACATGCCGGTGCGCCTTGGCGTACCGCATAGCGTCAAAGGGCTCGCCGATGTTGTGCGTAACCCGATCTATTCAACCGGTGTCGGTTTGTTGCTGTACGGCCTGCAAAAGCAGTCTGACGGTTTCTCGTTTTCCGGCATCAGCAGTAGCAATAGCGGTTACGGAGATGAACCCAAGGCTCCGGTGCTTGAACGCTTCAAGCGCTGGGTCCAGGGTAATTTCTAGGTTTCAAGGTTGTACATGGCGGCAGTGGGCAAAAAAACTAGAGAAATGAAAGGAGAGGGAAAATGTTCGAACTCGTAGACAACGTCCCGCAAAGCCCGGTAATCAAAGTTATCGGTGTTGGTGGTGGCGGCGGCAACGCTGTCAATCACATGGTCAAGAGCAACATCGAAGGTGTGGAATTCATCTGCGCCAACACTGACGCTCAAGCGCTGAAAAACATCGGCGCGCGCACCATCCTGCAACTGGGTACTGGTGTAACCAAAGGTCTTGGCGCTGGCGCCAACCCTGAAGTGGGCCGTCAGGCTGCACTGGAAGATCGTGAGCGCATTGCAGAAGTTCTGCAGGGCACCAACATGGTTTTCATCACCACTGGCATGGGCGGCGGTACCGGTACCGGTGCGGCCCCGATCATTGCTGAAGTGGCCAAGGAAATGGGCATCCTCACCGTTGCGGTGGTGACTCGTCCGTTCCCGTTCGAAGGTCGCAAGCGTATGCAGATCGCCGATGAAGGCATCCGCATGCTGTCCGAAAGCGTCGACTCGTTGATCACCATTCCCAACGAGAAGCTGCTGACCATCCTCGGTAAAGACGCGAGCCTCTTGTCGGCTTTCGCCAAGGCTGACGATGTACTGGCCGGTGCCGTTCGCGGTATCTCCGACATCATCAAGCGTCCGGGCATGATCAACGTCGACTTCGCTGACGTGCGTACCGTGATGAGCGAAATGGGCATGGCGATGATGGGCACTGGCTGCGCCAGCGGTCCGAACCGTGCACGTGAAGCGACTGAGGCAGCCATTCGCAACCCGCTGCTCGAAGACGTCAACCTGCAGGGCGCTCGCGGCATCCTGGTCAACATCACTGCCGGTCCTGACCTGTCTCTGGGTGAGTACTCCGACGTGGGTAGCATCATCGAAGCGTTCGCCTCCGAGCACGCCATGGTCAAGGTCGGTACCGTTATCGATCCGGACATGCGCGACGAGCTGCACGTGACTGTGGTTGCCACCGGTCTGGGCGCGAAAATCGAGAAGCCGATGAAGGTCATCGACAACACGCTGCAGACTTCCCAGTCAGCTCAGGCGCAACAGCCTGCTGCCCGTCAGGAACTGCCGTCAGTCAACTACCGTGACCTGGATCGTCCTACCGTAATGCGCAATCAGGCACACGCAGGCGCTACAGCAGCGGCGAAGATGAATCCGAATGACGATCTGGATTACCTGGATATCCCGGCTTTCCTGCGTCGTCAGGCCGATTGATGAAATGTATCAGGGGTATTAGGGTGATTGGTGTTCAGCAAAGGCCGGGTCTGCTATTATCGCCAGCCTTTGTTGATACCAGTTCGCAACTTGCGCTGAAGCGGCCAATGCCATGATTAAACAACGCACCCTGAAAAATATTATCCGTGCCACAGGTGTCGGTCTGCACTCCGGTGAGAAGGTCTACCTGACCCTCAAGCCTGCACCTGTGGATACCGGCATCGTGTTTGTCCGTGCTGACCTCGACCCCGTCGTGCATATTGCTGCACGTGCGGAAAATGTCGGTGACACCACCCTGTCGACCACACTGGTCAGCGGTGATGTCAAAGTCGACACCGTCGAGCACTTGCTTTCGGCCATGGCTGGCCTTGGCATTGATAACGCCTACGTAGAACTCTCTGCCTCCGAAGTTCCAATCATGGACGGCAGCGCGGGTCCCTTCGTATTCCTGATTCAATCGGCAGGCCTGGAAGAACAGGACGCGCCGAAGAAATTTATCCGGATCCTGCGTGAAGTCACAGTGGAAGAGGGCGGTAAACGCGCTACTTTCGTGCCTTTCGAAGGGTTCAAGGTCAGTTTCGAGATCGATTTCGATCACCCGGTCTTCCGCGATCGCACTCAAAGCGCAAGCGTGGACTTCTCCAGCACTTCCTTCGTGAAGGAAGTCAGCCGTGCCCGTACCTTCGGGTTCATGAGTGATATCGAGTACCTGCGCAAGCACAACCTCGCACTCGGCGGCAGTGTTGAAAACGCTATCGTGGTTGATAAAGATGGCGTACTGAACGAAGACGGCCTGCGTTACGAGGACGAATTCGTCAAACACAAGATTCTGGATGCAATCGGTGACCTCTACCTGCTGGGCAACAGCCTGATTGGTGAGTTCCGCGGCTTCAAGTCCGGCCACGCACTGAACAATCGTCTCCTGCGCGCCTTGATCGAGCAGACTGATGCCTGGGAAGTCGTGACTTTTGAGGACGCGAGTACCGCACCGATTTCTTACATGCGCCCTGTAGCGGCCGTGTAAGGTCAGTTTTACTCTCCTTCCTTTTTGTTGTTTTTAAAGGCTGCCTTCGGGCGGCCTTTTTTTATGGGGATCTCGTTGCGAGCCAGCAACTCCAACGCGGGACCACGTCAGGCGGGCGAAGCCGTTTCCCTGTAGGAGTGAGTTTGCTCGCGATGGCGTCGGGTCAGACGATGGTGTATCGACTGACAAATCGAATTGCGAGCAAGCTCACTTCTACAGGATTTGTGTGGATTCTGACTGTTGCAACGGGCGGGAAATGGTTCTGCTAGCCAGCAAACCCAACTCGAACAGCATCCACATCGGCACGGCCAGCAGGGTCTGCGAGAACACGTCAGGGGGCGTGAGCAGCATGCCCACCACAAAGCAGCCAACAATCACGTAGGGCCGGCTTTTGCTCAGGGTCTGGACGTCGGTGATGCCGGCCCAGATGATCAGAAAGGTCGCCACCGGGATCTGGAATGCCAGGCCAAACGCCAGGAACAGCGCGAGGATGAAATCCAGGTACAGGCCGATGTCGGTCATCATTTCCACGCCGTCCGGGGTGACGCTGGCGAAGAAACCGAACATCATCGGGAACACGAGATAGAACGCAAACGCCATCCCTCCATAGAACAGCGACACACTGGCGATCATCAGACAGATGGCCGTACGTCGTTCCTGGCGATAGACCACCGGCGCGATAAGCCCCCAGACCTGGTGCAGAATCATCGGCATGGCCAGAAACAACGCGATCATCATGGTCAGCTTGATCGGCGCCATGAGGGGCGAGGTCACGCTGGTGGCAATCATGGTCGCGCCCTCGGGCAGAAACACCCGTAGCGGCGCGGCGATAAAGGTGTAGATCTCTTGCGCGAAGGGAAACAGACCGATAAACAGCACCACAAGCACCACAATGCTGCGCACCAGTACCGAACGCAATTTGCGCAAATGACCTGACACGCTCAGCGGTTCGCTGAATTCAAGGGTGCTCATGATTGGGTATGTCCCGAGGCGATAGAGGGCGCTGCAGGTGTATCGAGCCTGATGCCTTCGCGCAGTTCCTGTTCAAGCTGACGCAACGGTTGCTGGTCCAGCTCCTTGCGCAATTGCTCGGCATCCAGCTCGCGTTCCATCTGTTGCTTAATGCCATTGAGCCCGCGCTTGAACTGGCCAATCCAGTGCCCGGCCGTGCTTGCCGCCTTGGGCAGGCGTTCAGGGCCGAGCACCAGCAAGGCGACCACCCCGACCAACATCATTTCGGTGAATCCGATCTCGAACATCAGTGTTTGTGTTCGGTGTGGGCGGCCGTCTGGGTGCTGTCTTTCAGGCAGCTGTTCGGGGTGTTTTCGGTCTTGCCTTCATCGTTGCCCATGGAGGTGCGAAAGCCTTTGATGGCGTCACCCACATCTGCCCCGAGCCCTTTCAGGCGTTTGGTGCCAAACAACATCATCACGATCAACAGTACGATCACCAGTTGCCAGATTCCGATTCCACCCACGATGCGCTCTCCAGTTGATTGATTTGCCAGGTCATTGATTTGACATGTAAACGCGCATTCTGGCGGGCGATTGTGACGGCGCGATTAAGGTTGCGAGACCTTTTCGCGTGGCTGCCACTTGCTTGCAACATTGGCGGTGTTGACTGACGCCTGTCGTTGAACACTCAGGCTGAAAAATGAACAGCAACAAACAACAGGGCGCGGCATTGCTGATGGTGCTGGTGGCGCTGGCGATGCTCGCTGCAGGGCTGGCGTGGATGGTCGAGCAGGGAAGGCAGGAGGTCGACAGCGTGCGCTTGCTGCAGCAACGCGTGCAGGCCCGCTCGGTGGAAAGTGCCGCGCTGGCTTTTGCCACGCAGGCGCTCAAGGACCCGCTGTGGCGCGCCAGCCCGTTGTTCTGGCAAGCCTTGCGCGGCCAGCCGCTGAGTTATGACTTCAAGGGTGGCAAGGCGAGCATCCGCATCGTCGACCTGCACCGCTGTTTCAACGTCAACAGCCTGATTGGCCCTGAGGCCGAGCGTGCGCAGAAACAGCTGGCTTATCTGTTGGGCGAAGACATGGCCGCCGAACGACTGACCCAGAGCCTGACTGACTGGCTTGATGCTGACCATCAGAGCCGCTCGCAAGGTGCCGAAAACAACGAATACCTGCGCCTGGCTCCGCCGCGTCTGGCCGCCAACCAATTGATGGTCGATACCAGTGAGCTGAACCTGTTGCTGCCCGCCGACCGGGACCGTGAACAGCGCCATCGCAACTTGTGCGCCTTGCCGGAAACGTCGGGCTGGCGCCTGAATGCCAACGCCCTGAACCTTGATGAGTTGCCGCTATTGGAAGCGATGTACGAGGGCAATATCGGCCGTGCGCAACTGACGCGCCTGATCAGCGCCCGACCCGCAGGCGGTTATGCCGACGCCAGCGCCCTGCGCCAGGCGATGGGGGCGATGGATGACGAAGCGTTTGCGCAACTGAGTGAAGGCTTGCAGCTCAACAGCGACCATTTCCTGCTGCAACTTGAGGTGCAACTGGATGATCAGGTGTTTCGCAGCCAATACCGTATACAGGCTTTGGGCGTGGTGAAGTGGCACAGCCGAGTGCCCGCCCAGGCGATTGTGATTCGTGAGCGGCAGGTGGGGAGATAAATAAATGTCTGTCGAAAAAAACGCAGGCCTGTAGAAAGCCTGGGTATTTTGAGGAGGGCTACAAGCCGGGCAACCCCGGCTTGCAGTGTGGTGCCTTAGACCGCCAGTTCGCCACCATCCGCGCGCTGAATGACCACGGTCGATGCCCGTGGGCGGACCTTGCCGACGGTTACCGTGGTGGCTACGTCAGTTGAAGGCCAGTTGGCCGGGTGCTGGATGTTGATGAACATGGTTTTGTTGTCAGGCGTGAACGCGATGCCGGTCACTTCCGAACCATTGGGGCCGACGAAGAAGCGACGCAGATCCACCTGGTTCTGGGCATTGACCGGAACCTGCTTGCCTTGGGCGTCGACCAGGTTGGTCGGGATGACCGCAAGCATCTGATCGTTGGTATAGCTGGTCAGGGTCGATTCGCCATTGTCAGTCTGGATCCACAGAATCCCGCGACTGTCGAAGCTCATGCCGTCCGGGCTGGCGAACTGGTTCAGTTCGGTCAGGCCGGAGCGGTTGATGTCAGCCGTACCCGCCGCGTTGGCGCCAAAGACAAAAATATCCCAGGTGAACGAGACCTGATTGTCATTATCCTTCCAGCGGATGATGTGCCCGTGCTTGTTGTTGATGCGCGGGTTGGCGGCGTTGGCCACGGTGCGGCTGGTGTTGTTGGTCAGGGTCAGGTAGACCTCGCCGTTCAGCGGGTTTACCGCCGTCCATTCCGGGCGGTCCATCGGGGTCGCGCCCACGGCATCCGCTGCGCCACGGGTGTTGAGGATGATGCCTGGCAGGTCCTTGAACTTGGTGCCCAGGGTGCTGCCATCGGTGGTCGGGGTGATCACGTCGAGCAACAGCCAATTGCCGCTGCCATCTGCGTTGAAGCGCGAAACGTACAGCTTGCCGCTGTCCATGTATTTGGCACCGGTTGCCAGACGATTGCTCGGCGTGGCATCGGCGGCTTCCCACAAGGCGGTGGAGACGAATTTGTAGAGGTATTCGTTCTGCGAATCGTCACCCATGTAGAACACCACCGGCTTGCCGACAGTGGTCAGGCCCGGCCAGCAACCTTCGTGACGGAAACGACCCAGCGCGGTGCGCTTGACCGGCAGGGTGCTGGAATCATACGGGTCGATCTCCACGATGTAGCCATAGGTGCTGGCCTCGTTGCGGTAATCGTCCGTCGCTGCTGCGCCTCTTGGGGTGATGTTGAAGCGCGCGAACTCATCGTTGACTTCCGTGGCTTCGCCCGCAGCAGTTTCCCACTGGTAGTTGCCAGCGCTGGTAGCGACGCCGATCCGCACCTGATCCGCCGGACGCGTGCCTTTGTTGACGAAAATACCCGGCCAGTTTTCTTCGCAGGTCAGGTAAGTGCCCCACGGCGTGTAGCCATTGCCGCAGTTGTTGTTGGTGCCACGGGTGCGGCTGCCGTCAGTGGAAAACTTGGTTTTGACGTGGTCGGTGCCTTTGAGCGGGCCGGACAGGTTCATCACCGAGGCGGTGGTGAAGCGGCGATTCAGCGGATCGTTGTCCACCACCTGCCAGCGGTCACCGCTTTTACGTACACGCATGACGCCAGCGCCATGGGCGTTGATTTCCTTGCGCACTTCTTCGGCCGGGCGAACGCCGTTGACCAGAGTCGGGCCCGCCGGGTGCAGGGCGTTTTCGTCGATGTATTCAAAGTTGATGGCGATCAGACCATCGGTGGAGCTGCCATTGATCGGGAAGAAGTGCATGCCGTCATGGTGCATGCCGACCGAGTTGGCCTGGTCAACCGAGGTGTTGGTGCCGTCACTCTTCCAGGCATTGGCGTTCCTGTTCAGCGGCGTGCCCCACGGTGCGAGCACGTAGGCGGTATAGCCAGCGGCAACCGTGACGGCGTCAGTGCGTGAACCCGGGATCGAAGTGAATCCCAAGGCCAGCTTCTTGACGGGATCCGGAGTCGGCGCAGGCGTTGGAGCAGGCGTCGGTGCCGGGGCGTCATCACTGCCGCCACCGCCGCTGTCGAAGCAACCGGTCAGGCCGGTGCCCGCGATCATGGCGATCGCAGCGCCCAAACCACCCCTTACTACGGTGCGACGGCTCAAATAGGTATCGAGCACGGACGACATCGGTTCGTTGTCGCTTGGGTTGCGGTTCAGGTTATCGCCGGTGTTACGACTCATTCATCAGGTCCTTTTTATGAAAGTAGGTTTGGAAAAGGAACCGGGACTGTAGAAGTCGAGTGTGATGATTCGTTGGCAGTTTTATTAAGAAAGGCTCTAACTGCCCAACTAGTTATTACCAAATGTTTCCAACTAACGACTTTAGTAGGGCTTAAAGAAACTGTCGTCAAACTGTCATTTGCGAGCGCCAATATGCCGCCCCTGTGAAGAATTAGCCTCAGGGTGTGAGAACAATGGCTTCAATGGCGCGGCGCGATGTATTGGGATGGATGACAGTGGGCGCGATGGCTCCGTTACTGTCGGCCTGCTCAAGCCTGCAGGTTCCAGGCGCTGGCACGGAGGGTCGCAGTGTCGATCTGCTGTATGTTGCCGACACACTGGATGCCCGCCAGCCAGGTCGGCCAGTCGTGCCCGCTACTCGTCTGGGGCCTGCAACAAGGATTGGTCAGGCGCCCTGGATCAGCGGCGTCAACGCCCATGTCCAACTACCGGAACAGCGCCAACTTAATGGCCTGCTAGATGCCGATCTCAGTCAGCAGATGGAGACCGGCGGTTACCCGGTACTGGGTGCGTTACTGCAAGGTTTGCGCACTGCAGCGGGCGAGGGCAACAGCCTGACCCTGGAGAATGGCCAGTGCTGGAATGGCAGCGGCCTGGCTTATCTGACTCAAGGCTTGTCCGGTGTGCAAGGCAGTGCACTGCTAGGCAGCGAAGTTCGCGTCAGCAGCGACGAGCGTCTGCTGTGGCCGCAGCGGTGCAGCGGTTTGTATCACCAGTTTGGCCACCCCGTGCTGGGTGCCGGGCTGGGGACAGAGGCTGGCAAACGCCTGGGCACCGAAGACGTCGCCTTCTTCAAGCGGGGCGGGGTGCGCATTGCGGTAGTCGGTATCACCGATCCTTACGCCCGGGATCAGAAAGCCTCCCTCAAACACTGGCACGACAGACTGCAACCGGCCCTTGATCGCGCCCGTGCCGATGCCGATCTGGTGATCGCGCTGGCGGATGTGGGCACCGGGCCGGGTTTCTGGCTGGCCGAGCGTCTGGCCCAGGTCGACCTGGTGCTGTGCGCTCGTGGGCAGGACTTCTGGCCGCAACCGGTTGAAGTGTTGCAAGCCACGGGCAAGCGAGTGCCGGTGCTGTTTGGCGGAGTGCGGGCCAGTGGTGCGTTTCGTATTCAGTGCCAGCAGGTCGCCGGGCAATGGCAGTTCGCAGCGCGTTTTCATCCTGCCTTGGCCAACAGTCTGAACGCTGCCGATCAGGCTCATGCACAGCGCATCGGCCAACTGGCGCGACAGCAGCGAGCGGCTCACGCCAACTGGCTCGATCAGCCACTGGCAACGGCCCCGGAGAACCTCTGGCGCCGGGACGTGCGCGGCGGCAGTTGGGATCGGTTGCTGCATGACGCCCTGGCCGAACGCGCGGACAGCGCAGTGCTGCTCCCCGGCTTACGCTACGACGCACCGTTGGCCCAGGGTCAGATGATCACCCGCGAACACTTGATCAGCCTGACGGCCAGCTACCCGGCGCCGGTGGTGGACGTCTCCGCCAAACAGATTCCCCGTGTACTGGAAAACGCCGCCGAGCAGTTGTTCGGTGAGCCGCTGTTGCTGGACAACAGTCAGGACCTGCCGCGCTTGCAGGGCCAGCCGTGGCAGGTCACCTACAGCGCCAGCGGCAAGCGCATCAGTGGCCTGGGCGAACCGGTCGGGCAATGCCGGACGTTCAGCCTGGGCTTCGATGCCCAGGCCGGTGAACCCCTTTGGCAGCATGTCGAAGCCTGGCTGCGGGCTCGTCCCGCCGGTTGGCAGATCACGCGTCTGCAGTTGCCACAGATCCGCTATGTGCAGGGGCATCCCGGTTGGCATCCTCGGGAGTCGGCCATTTGAGCCGTCTGCCCGGTTTCAGGCATCTGCCCGGAATCAGCCATCTGGCGCTGGTCATCCTGCTCGGCTGGTTGGCGGCGCAGTGTGTGCTGCAACTCTGGCACGGGCTGGCGCAACCGATTGCCAGCCCGGCAGCCAGTGCGCCGGTGGCGCAATTGTTGAGCCGTCACTGGCAAGCCGCAGGCCCCGTGCTGAGCAATGAGCTGCCCCTGACCACGCTGGACATCAAATACCTCGGCGGTTTCAAGGCCACGCCACTGAGTGCTTCGGTAGTGGTGCTGCGCTATGAGCAACGGCAACGCAGCCTGATCCGCGGCCAGAAACTGGCCCCCGGCATTGTCCTGCATGACATCGACGAGTTGGGCCTGATCCTCGACAACCACGGCAAACGTGAACGTCTGGCCTGGCCTGCGCAACGTCCGTCTTTCGGCTTCAAGCAACAGGGATAAGCATGACCACTATCAGCTTCAAGCAACCTCTGCGCCTGGCGCTTCTGTTGTGTGCCTTGACGGTCACGGCGCTAGCTGCCGAAGAAGAGCCGGTCTACGAAGTCAATTTCGTCGACACGGAACTCAGTGAATTCATCGACAGTGTCTCGCGGATCACCAAGACCACGTTCATCATCGACCCGCGCGTGCAGGGCAAGGTCACGGTGCGCAGCAACGAGATGCTGGGCGGCGATGAGATCTACGCAATCTTCCTCTCGCAGCTGCGCGCCCAGGGCTTTGCTGCTGTCGATCTGCCCAACGGCAGCGTCAAGATTGTCCCGGATCAGGCCGCGCGTCTGGAGCCGGTACCGGTGGAATCCAAACGCGATACCGGTCATGCCAATGACGGCATGGCCACACGGGTGTTCAGCGTGCGCAATGCCGCCAGTGAACAGATGCTCAACATCCTCAGGCCGTTGATCGACCCCCGTGTGGGCGTGATCACGCCGTATCCGTCAGCTAATCTGCTGGTGATCACCGATTGGCGCAGCAACCTGAACCGTATCGACAGCCTTCTGGTGCAACTGGATCAGGTCAGCCAGGAGCCGCTGGAAGTGCTGCCGCTCAAGAACGCCAACGCCAATGACACAGCGCAACTGGTCACCCGCCTGCTGGCCCGCGAACAAGGCGCCGACAGTGCGCAAGTGGTCGCCGATCCGCGCAGCAATGCGTTGCTGGTGCGGGGGAGTGTCGACAGTCGCGAGCGGGTGCGCACACTGCTCAAACAGCTGGATAAACCTTACGACCCGCAGCACAACGCCAATACCGTGGTGATGTACTTGCGCCATGCCAATGCGGCTGAAGTGGTCAAGGTATTGCGGGGGCTGAGTCAGGAAGCTGCGGTGCCCGTTGTGGGTGGGCAAGAGGGCGAGAAGGCCGCGCCGGTCAGCACCACCGGCATTCGCATGGAGTACGAAGAAGGCACCAACGCCGTGGTCATGGTCGGCCCGGACAGCGAGCTGACGGCCTATCGCAACATCGTCGAGCAGCTGGATATCCGCCGCGCGCAAGTGGTGGTCGAGGCGATCATTGCCGAAGTGTCCGATACCCGTGCCCAGGAGCTGGGCGTGCAATGGTTGTTTCAGGGCGACAACTTCGGCGGTGGCGCGATCAATTTCAGCGGCAACAACGCCGCCAGCGTGACCGCAGTCGGGGCGCTGGCGCAGGCCAATAACACTACCGGCCTGGGGCAGTTGCTGTCGGGCGTGCAAGGGGTAACGGCGGGAGTCGGCAACCTAAGCGGTGGCGGGCTGAATTTCCTCGCATTGCTCAATGCGCTGAAAAGCCAGAGTGGTTTCAACCTGTTGTCCACGCCAACGCTGCTGACCCTGGATAACGCAGAGGCGTCGATTCTGGTGGGCCAGGAAGTACCCTTCGTGACCGGTTCGGTGACCCAGAACAACAC
Organism: Pseudomonas viridiflava; assembly: GCF_900601905.1. Taxonomy (GTDB): domain Bacteria; phylum Pseudomonadota; class Gammaproteobacteria; order Pseudomonadales; family Pseudomonadaceae; genus Aquipseudomonas. The sequence goes on along the minus strand of NZ_UWFA01000505.1, from coordinate 331,485 downwards.
CAACCCGTACCAGACCATCGAGCGCAAGGAAGTCGGTGTGAAGCTGCGCATCAAGCCGCAGATCAACGTCGACAACACCGTGCGCCTGGACATCGTGCAAGAGGTGTCATCGATCGCCGAAAGTGCCACTGCCAGCGACGTGATCACCAACAAGCGCGAGATCAAGACCAAGGTCATGGTCGAAGACAACGGCCTGGTGGTGCTCGGCGGGCTGATCGGCGACGAATCCACCACCAGCGATCAGCGCGTGCCGTTCCTGGGTGATATTCCGGGCCTCGGCCGTCTGTTTCGCTCGGACTCCTCACAGCGCGTCAAACAGAACCTCATGGTGTTCATCCGCCCGCGCATCGTGCGCGACGGCCAGACCCTGGCCCAACTGAGCAGCGAGAAATACCGCAACCTCAAGGCCGCAACTTCCCTGGCGCTGCCGAACCTGGCCGACAGCGACAGCCTGTTGCAATTGTTCCCCGCCAGCCGCGAACGCCTGGACCAGGGCTCATGGTAAGCACGCTGCTGCCGTATCGGCTGGCGCGCCAGAGCGGTGTGGCAAAAGTCCCAGCGGCCAATGGCTGGGGCTTGTTGCTGCGCAGCGGCGGCGACACCGATACGTTGCAGGAAGTCATCCGCGCCCATGGCTTGCCGTGCGGCGTCGAGCATTTGTCGGCTACTGATTACGAAGCACGTCTTGGCGCGCTCTATCAGTCTGGCGAATCGGCCACCGCCGCGTTGATCGAAGGCATCGGTGAACAGGTGGATCTCGACAGCCTGATGAGTGAGCTGCCGAAGATCGAAGACCTGCTGGAGAACGACAACGACGCGCCGGTCATTCGGCTGATCAACGGCCTGTTTGGCGAGGCCTTGCGGCTGCGCGCTTCGGATATCCATGTGGAAACCTTCGAGGCCACGCTGGTGATTCGCCTGCGGGTCGATGGCCACTTGCGCGAAGTGCTGCGCCCACCCCGCGCGCTGTCGACCATGCTGGTCTCGCGGATCAAGGTCATGGCCCGGCTGGATATCGCCGAGAAACGCCAGCCTCAGGATGGGCGCATCACCCTGCGCTCCGGCGGCCGCGAAGTGGATATCCGGGTCTCGACCCTGCCGGGTATTCATGGCGAGCGGGTGGTGATGCGGGTGCTGGACAAACAAGCCAGCCTGCTGGATCTGACCAACCTCGGCATGCCGCTGGAAGTGGAGTCGGGCCTGCGTGCCTGCCTGTCGCGACCCAACGGCATCGTGCTCAGTACCGGGCCGACCGGCTCGGGCAAGACCACCACGTTGTATGCCAGCCTCAACAGTCTGAACGACGGTTCGTGCAACATCCTCACCGTGGAAGACCCGGTGGAATACGCCATTACCGGCATTGGCCAGACTGCCATCAATCCGCGGGCGGGCATGACCTTTGCCAACGGCCTGCGGGCCATTCTGCGTCAGGACCCTGACGTGATCATGCTCGGCGAAATCCGCGATCAGGAAACCGCGCAGATCGCCGTGCAAGCCAGCCTCACCGGGCACCTGGTGCTGTCGACCCTGCACACCAACAGTGCGGTGGGAGCGGTGACCCGACTGCGGGACATGGGCATCGAACCGTTTCTGATCGCCTCCACTCTCAAGGGCGTGCTGGCGCAACGGCTGGTGCGGCGCTTGTGCCATTGCGCCATTGCGCAACCGTTGCAGGCTGCCGAGCGAGCGCTATGGCCGGAGCTGGCGGAGCTGGAACACAGCTTTCACCCGCAAGGCTGCGAATCCTGCCAGGGCAGCGGTTATCAGGGGCGAATGGGCCTGTATGAATTCATCGAACTGGATGCCGGACTGATCGGCATGCTCTATGACGGCGCCAGTGAAGTCGTCATGCATGAGTATCTGGCGGACAAGCGCCAAAGCCTGGCGGCCATGGCCAGCGAGTGCCTGCGGCGTGGCGAGACCAGCCTTGCCGAAGTCTTGCGCGCGGTGCGGGGCTAGCCGATGCCGACGTATCGCTATCAGGCGCTTGATCCGGCCGGACACACCCGCAAGGCCAGCATCCAGGCGGAAAACGAACGCCATGCCCGCCAGTTATTGCGTGAGCAAGGGCTGTTTACCCGGCAATTGCAGGTTCAGGATTCGGCGTCTCGCAGCCCGCGTGGCCAGCGTCTGAGTCACAGCCAGCTGTGCGAACTGACTCGGCAACTGGCAACCCTGTTGAGCGCCGGGATCGCTCTGGTGGACGCCTTGGCGACGCTTGAAAGGCAGCTCGCGGAACCGGCAATTCGCAATCTGTTGGTGGCGGTGCGCGGCGCACTGGGCGAAGGTCACAGCCTCGCCCAGAGCCTGCGTCGCCAGGGCGGTCTGTTCAACGGCCTGTATTGCGCGCTGGTCGAGGCCGGAGAGCGTTCCGGCAAGCTGGCCCCGGTGCTTGAACGCCTGGCCGAGCATTTGGAGCAGGTTCAGCGCCAGCGGCACAAGGCGCGCACGGCCATGATTTATCCGGCGGTACTGATGCTGGTCTCGCTGTTGGTCGTGGTGGGCTTGATGACCTTTGTCGTGCCCAAACTCACCGAGCAATTCAGCCATACCGGGCAAGCGTTGCCGCTGATCACGCAATTGCTGATCGGGATCAGCAAGGGACTGGTCACTGTCGGCCCCTGGCTGCTGGTGCTGGCGCTGTGTGCCGGGGCGCTTGGCGGCTACCTGTTGCGCAAACCGCACTGGCGTCTGCGCCTGGATCGCAGCCTGTTGCGCCTGCCGAAAGTCGGCCCGCTGCTGACCGTGCTGGAAAGCGCCCGACTGGCGCGCAGCCTGGCCATTCTGGTGGGCAGCGGCGTGCCCTTGCTGGAGGCCTTGCAGGTGGCAACTGCGACCGTCAGCAATCGGGAAATTCATCGCACCCTGACCACCGTTCGCGAACAGGTCGAAGGCGGCGTCAGCCTGCATCGGGCGCTGAACGCTGCCGGTCATTTTCCGCCGTTGCTGCTCAACATGGTGGCCAGCGGCGAGGCTAGCGGGACGCTGCCGGACATGCTCGAACGGGTCGCCGACAACCAGGAGCGCGGTTTCACCCGACACGTGGACATGCTCATGGCCTTGTTCGAACCGTTGATGATTCTGGTGATGGGCGGCGTGGTGCTGTTCATCGTACTGGCCGTGTTGTTACCGATCATGCAGCTCAATCAAGGGCTCGCTTTCTAATCATGGAGAACCTTCTCATGCCCCTTTTGAATCGCAAGCGTCAGCGTGGCTTCACCCTGATGGAGATCATGGTGGTGATTTTCATCATCGGCCTGTTGATCGCTGTGGTCGCCCCCAGCGTACTCGGCAATCAGGACAAGGCCATGCGCCAGAAAGTGCTGGCGGACCTGTCCACCCTTGAACAGGCGCTGGACATGTATCGCCTGGATAACCTGCGTTATCCCAGTTCCGAACAGGGTCTGAATGCCCTGACCAGCGCGCCGAAAGTCGAACCCCTGGCCCGTGCCTGGCGAGCCGATGGCTACATTCGTCGCCTGCCTGCCGACCCATGGGGCAACGCCTACAACTACCGTGCGCCGGGCGAGCACGGGCGCATCGATATTTATTCCCTGGGTGCCGATGGAGCGCCAGGTGGCGAGGGCACCGACGGCGATATCGGTAACTGGAACCTCTGAGCGTGAAGCGTGCGCGGGGCTTTTCACTGCTGGAAATGCTGGTGGTGTTGCTGATCGTCGGCTTGTTCAGCGCCATGAGCGTGGCCTGGCTGGATTCCGGCCAGGCACCGATTCAGCAGGCCTTGCAGCAATTGGCAGCCGAAGCGCGGATTAAAGCAGCCCAGGCCCGGCACAGCGGGCAGGTGCTGGGCTTGCGCTGGAATGGCCAGCAACCGGAGTTCGTGCGTTTGCAGCAGAGTGCCGACACCCAGCGCTGGCGGGTTGAACCGACGCGGCTCAAAGCCTGGCCCGCGCAGTTGAGCGCCGACTGGCCGGTGTCTGCCGAGCCCCAGGTGCTGTTCACCCCCACTGGCGTGGCCGGTTCTGCGGTGCTCACCTGGCACTGGCCTGAAGGGCAGCAGCGATGGGAATGGCGCGCCGATAACAGCCTTACGCAAGTGAACCTGCCATGAAGCGCGAGCGGGGTTTTACCTTGCTGGAAGTGATGGTTGCACTGGGTATCGCGGCGATCATGGCGGTGATGGTCAGCCAGATGTTGCGCCAGCGCATCAGTGTGCATCAGGCGGTTCAGCAGCATCGACTTGGCAGTCTGTGTGCCCGTGAGCTGGAAGCGCGGTTTGGCGTCGAGCGTTACTGGCCGCAGGTCAATCAGGTGCATGGCGAACTGCGTCAGGGCCAGATGACCTGCTACTGGCGGCTGGATCTGGGCATGACCGGCGTACGCGATTTGCGGCGCGGCGAGCTGGCGCTGTTTGCGGCGCGGGATGAGCGCGAACCGCTGGGGCATTTCACATTGTTCCTGGTGCGCCCGTGAAGCGACTTCAATTCGGTTTGACGCTGATTGAATTGCTGGTCGCCATGGCCTTGACTGCCGTGCTGGGCGTGGTGCTGGCGGCGCTGGTCAACGGCTGGTTGAGCGTGCGCGAACGCTTGTCCGAGCCGGGTAACGAGCCGCTGGTGCTGGAATTCTGCCTGGCGCTGGAACGGCGGCTGGACGGTCTGGTACTGCGCCAACTCTATGAGCAGCGCTTGCCGCTGCCGATGGCCTGGCTGGACTGGAGGCCCGCTGCTCGGCAGCTCGACTGGGTGGCACTGACCGCCTGGCCCGAAGTCGAGGGGCAATCGCGATTGCAGCGTCAGCGCCTGGAATTCAGCCCTCGCGAGCGCAGCTTGAACGTCTGGACCTCGGCGGATCTGTACGCCGCCACGGCCGCTCGCTGGCAGCGCCGGGAGCAACTGAGCGAGATCGACAACGTGCAGTTCAGTTTTTATCAGGGGAGCCGCTGGCTGGCGTTTCCTTCAACGGTCGCTCAACAGCCCGATCGGGGCGTGCGACTCGAATTCGAGCGACATGGAGCGCCTTATGTTTGCACCTTCAACTTGCCGGATAGCCAACCGTGACGCGCTTTAAACGCAGACTTGCCGAGCGTTCGGCGGCGCAGCCGTGGTTGCTGGTTCGGCCGGGCCATGGCGATGCCGCCCCCTGGCACTGGCGACGGCTGCCCGGTACCGAGTCTGGCGAAGGCGCGCCGCCTGCGCGTTTTGCTCAGGACAGGGTCGCGCTGGTCATCCCGGCCGTGCACTGCAGCCACTTCCAGATCCCCGCGCCGCCAGGGCTCAAGGCGCATGAGTGGCCGCAACTGCTGGAAGACTCGCTGCAGCAGCCCGTGGATCAGGTGCAGGTGAGCTGCCTGTCCAGGGCGAGCGGGCATCTGGAATTGCTGGTGACCGAACGCGCCCGTGTCCAGGGCTGGCTGGATGAATGTGACGCGATGGGCTTCTCTGCCACCCATGCGTGGGCAGAACTGCAGTTGCTGCCGGAGCAGGCGCCTGATCAGACATTGCGCTGGGCTCGTGGTCATGACACTTGCCTCAAACGCGCCGATGCCAATGGCCTGCAGCACTGGCTGGTATGGTCGGACGTTCTGGGGCAAGTGCCGGAAGATTGGCTACACCCGCAGCAGGAAATCTCCGGCGCCTGGCCTTCGCAGTGGGCGCCGTTGCAGCGCCTGCCGAACCTGCTGGCGGGTTCGGCACGGCGCGCAGGCAAAAGTCGCCCACGCACCTGGCTGTTCAGCCAGACCCAACGTCGGCTGGCGGGGGCCTGTGCAGGGCTGGCGCTGCTTTGGGGTGCGGTTGCCCTTGGGCAGTTCTGGCAGCAGGTGCCGGTCTGGAAGGCGCAGGTCGAAAGCGTCACAGGTCCTGTTGCCAGTGCCCGACAGGCAGAGCGGCTGCTGGCCCGGATGTCCGCCGATCAGCGCGACTGGCGAACCCGTCAACAGCAAATGGTCGAGCTGGAGCAGGCCGTCGGGCGGTGGCTCGATAGTCAGCCGGACTGGGGTGTGTCCGGCAGCTATTTCGATGGGCCGCACTGGCGCGTCGTGCTGAGTGGCGCCAGTCCGGCGCCGACCGTTGAACACTGGCAGGCGATGGCCCGCAGCGCCGGAGCCAAAGTCACCGTCGAGCCGGACCTCAAAACCGCACTGCTCACGCTCGACTTCAACCTGGACGGGCAGCCATGAAGGCTCTTATCGAACGCAGTTGCGTCACTTTTGCGGCGCTGCCTGCGAGCCGCCGTTATGCCTTGCTCGCGGGCTGGGTGGTGGTGCTGACGTTGTTACTGGTGCTGATTGGCCGCCCATTGCTGGCGTGGGGCAAAGAGCTGCGCCAATGGCCGATTCTGGCTCAGCAGGCCCAGGCCCTGGCCCCCGGTGTGACCTTCACCAGCGATTACTGGCAGGCGCTGGCCAGTGCTCGCGGGCTGATGCTCACGCGGGTTGAACAGCGCGGCGATGTCTGGCAACTGCAGGGCGAGCTGAGTCAGGCCGAAACGCTGCCGCAATTGCTCAGCAGCATTCAGGCGCAAGGCGGGCGACCGCTGCGCTGGAGCCTTGAACAAGGGCATCAGGGGTTGGTATTCAGCGTGGACGTCAGCCGCACGGGGGGTAGACCGTGACCCGTAAGCTCTGGGGTGCGGGTGTTGCGGTGTTTGTTATCACTTTGCTGCTGAACATACCCGCTGCCTTTGTCGCCCGGTTTGTACCCTGGACTCCGGATTGGCAACCGGTGGTGGTGACCGGCACGCTGTGGGACGGCCGCATGGACAGGCTCGGTCCGCTTGGTCCTTTGGTCTGGCGTTTTCAACCCTGGTTCGGCCAAGGCAACGTGAGTGCGGGTTTTCAGCAACGGAGCTGGGAATTGCAACTCAGCGGCTGGCCCTGGGCCTGGCAGGCGCAACTGGCACCCGCTGCCCGGCAGATGACCCCGTTGACGGGCTTTGTCATGGACGGAGAGTGGCAGGGTAGCGTGCACATTAACGGAAGCGGCGCGACATGCAGGTCAAGTGACGGCGAATTGCACGGCCGGGACCTGGCTTTGATTACGCCGTGGACGGTGGTGCTGGGCAGTGCACAGCTCAGCCTGGAGTGTCGTGAAGGATTGCGGTTATTGGCGGATGTTCAGCGCGAGGGCGAGCATCGCTTCGAGGCTTGGCTGGAGCCTGCCGCCCGGCGGATCAAGCTTAATGGCAAGGTCGAACGGGATGCGATGGTTATGCCGTTACTGGTTCAGGCTGGGGTGCTCAAGGCTGGGGCTTTGGAGTTTGAGAGGGTGTGGAGTGGGCGGTAGCTTGTGTGGGATCGTGTGGGCTGCATTGGTATCTGCACATTTTTTTGAGTACATATCCGTTGCTTCGGTAACGGCCACTTAGGGTTGCGCCCTTACGGCGCGTCACTTTTGGCAAACAGCCCCAAAAGTGACCACAAAGTCCTTGCCCCACCACTCGGTACCTCGCCTAGGCTCGGCATGCCCGTATCTGACATTGATTCGGCGGGCCGCCGCGAAGGGCCATCCCTGGCCCAGCGCGGCTAAACCGGCATCCTTGCCGGTTCACCCGCCGAATCAATATCGAATTCCGGCCAGCGTGGTTTGACGGGGCGCCTAAGATCAAAAGCCAGATCAACAGCAGATCAAAAGCAGATCAAAAGCAGATCAAAAGCAGATCAAGATCAACTGCGGCGATGGTTGGCGCTACGTGAATTGAGGTAGGAGCTCCGCACGTCTTCAGTTCTGTGGGAGTGCCCACGTCGTCCGGACGCCGCGCTGTCGCGCAACAAACATAGGACCTGTGGGACGACCGGGGTGGCGCTCCACCTTGCTCGCGAAGGCGATGTTCCTGCCTTCAGAAATACATCCGATTTCCCGGCCTCTTCGCGAGCAAGGTGGAGCGCCACCCCGGTCATCCCACTGGTTCGGTGCTCGCCCGAAGGAACACGGTATGAACAAGCAGGTCGGCTCTCCGGCCGCCTCGCGCGCTTTTGATTTTGATCTTGGGCGCCCCGTTAAACCACGCTGGCCGGAATTCGATGTTGAGGCGTGGGGCAAACCGGCAGGGATGCCGGTTTAGCCGCCCCAGGCCATGGATGGCCGTTGGCGGCGGCGCCACGCCTCAATGTCGGATTACGGGCATGCCGAGCACTAGCGAGGGACCGATTGGTGGGGCAAGAGCGTTTTGCTTACTTTTGCGCTTTCAAAAGTGAGGCGCTGTAAAAGCGCAACCCTAAGTAGCCGTTACCGCAGCAACGGATATGTACTCAAAAGGTTCACAGGCAAGCAAACCACCGGGCTTCGATCAATCCTTGGGTTTAGCATGCGCCGCCAGCCGCTCCAGCGCTGCACGCAATTTCGGATCGGTGATCCCGTCCGCCGTGGCCTGAATACTTTCAGCCGCCACCGGCGACAAATCCATGGTATGCCCGGCCGCGCCCTGACGAGCGGAAGGCGGTTGCACCTTGAACACAATGCGGGTCAGGTTGGCGAATTCGTCGAATGCGACCAACTGTCGCTGCAACCGTTTCTGCTGATAGCGCAGGCGCGTGGCCCAGTGCCCGTCGGTCACGATCAGCAACAGGCTGCCTTCGCGCCATGACGCCACATGGCAATGCTCACGGGCGGCAGGCTGCAACTGGCTTTCCAGCAGACGCTGCAAGTGACCCAGACGCTGGGCATGATGAAAAATCGCTTTCAGCGGCTTGGCTTCGCGCAACAGTACAGCGGGTGCCCGGGCGGTGAGGGGACGAAATGCCATGAGCGGGTGACCTGAGGTGACAAGTTCGTCATGTTAGCAGAAAGCACTGGACTGCCCGTTGTCCGTCGGCAAACGGGGTTTTGTGCGCAAAATCAATGGCTAACTTCTGTGGCCGATGGGTTGAACTTGCGCAAAATGACCCTATCTACAGACAGCCCCATCACAGCGCTGTGCCAGCATCGTGGAATAACGCCACTTTCCTCTCCATCGTTTCCGGGTAGAATGCTCGTTCGCATGCGGCCATGAGGGCTGCACGGGCGACTCACGGGGCCGCCCTCCATTCCTATGTGTGGAAGATCCTGTCGATATGTTTGCGCCTTTGTTAAAAAAACTTTTTGGAAGCAAGAACGAGCGTGAAGTCAAACGCATGCTCAAGACGGTTCAATTCGTCAATGCCTTCGAAGAGCAAATGGTGGCCCTTTCGGACGAGCAATTGCGTGCCAAGACCGAAGAGTTCAAGGCCCGCTTAGCCAAAGGTGAGACCCTCGATAAGCTGCTTCCTGAAGCTTTCGCAGTGGCTCGTGAAGCCGGTAAACGCGTCATGGGCATGCGCCACTTCGACGTTCAGTTGATCGGCGGCATGACCCTGCACGAAGGCATGATTGCCGAAATGCGTACCGGTGAAGGCAAGACCCTGGTGGGCACCCTGGCGGTCTATCTCAACGCACTGGCCGGCAAGGGCGTTCACGTGATTACCGTGAACGACTATCTGGCGCGTCGAGATGCCAACTGGATGCGTCCGCTCTACGAATTCCTCGGCCTGAGCGTTGGCATCGTCACGCCATTCCAGCCGCCCGAGGAAAAGCGTGCAGCCTATGCCGCCGACATCACCTACGGCACCAACAACGAATTCGGTTTCGATTACCTGCGCGACAACATGGCTTTCAGCATGGAAGACAAGTTCCAGCGTGAGCTCAATTTTGCCGTGATCGACGAAGTGGACTCGATCCTCATCGACGAAGCCCGTACGCCGCTGATCATCTCCGGTCAGGCCGAGGACAGCTCCAAGCTGTACACCGAGATCAACCGCCTGATCCCGCGCCTCGTGCAGCACATCGAGGAAGTGGAAGGCGAAGTCACCAAAGCGGGTCACTACACCGTTGACGAGAAAACCCGTCAGGTGGAGCTGAACGAAGCCGGTCACCAGTTCATCGAAGAAATGCTCACCGAAGTCGGCCTGCTGGCTGAAGGCGAAAGCCTGTACTCGGCGCATAACCTGGGTCTGCTGACTCACGTTTATGCCGGTCTGCGTGCGCATACCCTGTTCAACCGCAACGTTGAATACATCGTTCAGGACGGCCAGATCCTGCTGGTCGACGAGCACACCGGCCGGACCATGCCGGGGCGCCGTCTGTCCGAAGGCCTGCACCAGGCCATCGAAGCGAAGGAAAACCTGAACATTCAGGCCGAAAGCCAGACCCTGGCGTCGACCACGTTCCAGAACTACTTCCGTCTGTACAACAAGCTGTCCGGCATGACCGGTACCGCAGACACCGAAGCGTTCGAATTTCACCAGATCTACACCTTGTCTGTGGTGGTCATCCCGCCAAACAAGCCACTGGCGCGTAAAGACTTCAACGACCTCGTCTACCTGACGGCGGAAGAGAAGTACGCTGCCATTGTCACCGACATCAAGGCCTGTCTGGCCGAGAACCGTCCGGTACTGGTGGGCACCGCGACCATCGAAACCTCCGAGCACATGTCCAAACTGCTCAATGAGGAAGGCATCGGTCACAAGGTCCTGAACGCCAAGTTCCACGAAAAAGAAGCCGAGATCATCGCGCAAGCCGGTCGTCCGGGTGCGCTGACCATCGCCACCAACATGGCCGGTCGCGGTACCGACATCCTGTTGGGCGGTAACTGGGAAGTGGAAGTCGCGGCACTGGAAGATCCAAGCCCCGAGCAAATCGCGCAGATCAAGGCCGACTGGCAGAAACGCCATCAGCAAGTGATCGAAGCGGGCGGCCTGCACGTGATTGCCTCCGAGCGTCACGAATCACGTCGTATCGACAACCAGCTGCGCGGTCGTGCCGGTCGTCAGGGCGACACCGGTTCCAGCCGTTTCTACCTGTCTCTGGAAGACAGCCTGATGCGCATCTTCGCCTCTGACCGGGTGAAGAACTTCATGAAGGCGCTGGGCATGCAGTCCGGCGAAGCGATCGAGCACCGCATGGTGACCAACGCGATCGAGAAGGCGCAGCGCAAGGTTGAAGGCCGCAACTTCGATATCCGTAAGCAATTGCTGGAGTTCGACGACGTTTCCAACGAGCAGCGCAAAGTGATCTACCACATGCGTAACAGCCTGCTGGCTGCGAACAACATTGGTGACACCATTGCCGACTTCCGTCAGGACGTGCTCAACAGCCTGATCAGCCAGCACATCCCGCCACAGTCCCTGCCTGAGCAGTGGGATGTTGCGGGTCTGGAAGCTGCGCTGGAAACCGATTTCGGCGTCAAGCTGCCCGTTCAGCAATGGCTGGACGAAGACGATCACCTGCACGAAGAAACCCTGCGCACCAAGCTGATGGATGAGCTGCTCGCCTCGTATAACGAGAAAGAAGAGCAAGCCAGTGCGGACGCCCTGCGCAGCTTCGAGAAGCAGATCCTGTTGCGCGTGCTGGACGACCTGTGGAAAGACCACCTGTCGACCATGGACCACCTGCGTCACGGTATCCACCTGCGCGGTTACGCTCAGAAGAATCCGAAGCAGGAATACAAGCGCGAATCCTTCACCCTGTTCCAGGAATTGCTGGATTCGATCAAGCGCGACACCATCCGTGTGCTGTCCCACGTCCAGGTGCGCCGCGAAGATCCGGAAGAAGAGGAAGCTCGTCTGCGTCGCGACGCCGAAGAACTGGCCCAGCGCATGCAATTCGAACACGCCGAAGCACCGGGTCTTGAGCAGCCGGAAGCCCTGGTTGAAGAGGGTGTCGAAGTGGCAACGCTGCCGGTCCGCAATGACCAGAAGCAAGGCCGTAACGAGTTGTGCTGGTGTGGTTCGGGCAAGAAATACAAACACTGCCACGGTCAGATCAGTTAAGTCTTGATCTGAATCCGTAGCACCAACGCCGCGACCGGCCCTGCCGTCGCGGCGTTTTACAATCGATTGCCGTACCGACAAGGGCGGCGCAGACATTTATTCAAGGAGCGCACCTCATGGCTGTTGGTCTTGGTCCTTTGCCGACATTGCACCCGGTTCCCGGTTTTGAATTGGGCATTTCTTCGGCTGGCATCAAACGCCCAGGCCGCAAAGACGTCGTGGTCATGCGCTGCGCCGAAGGCTCCAGTGTGGCAGGCGTGTTCACCCTCAACGCGTTTTGCGCAGCGCCAGTGATCCTCGCCAAGCAACGGGTGGGCGGCGCGGTTCGCTACCTGCTGACCAACACCGGTAACGCCAACGCGGGTACCGGTGAACCAGGTCTGGTCAATGCCGCACGTACCTGCGCGAAACTGGCTGAGCTGACCGGCGTTGATGCCTCGGCTGTGCTGCCTTACTCCACTGGCGTGATCGGCGAGCCGTTACCGGTGGAAAAGATCGAAGGTGCGCTGCAAGCCGCGCTGGATGACTTGTCTGTGGATAACTGGGCCGCTGCCGCCACCGGGATCATGACCACCGACACGCTGCCAAAAGGCGCGAGCCGTCAGTTCCAGATCGACGGCGTGACCGTCACCGTCACCGGCATCAGCAAGGGCGCAGGCATGATCCGCCCGAACATGGCGACCATGCTGGGTTACATCGCCACCGACGCCAAGGTTTCGCAGAGCGTTCTGCAGGACCTGATCCGCGACGGCGCGAACAAATCGTTCAACCGCATCACCATTGATGGCGACACCTCGACCAACGACTGCTGCATGCTGATCGCCACTGGTCAGGCCAATCTGCCGCAAGTCACCGAAGCCAAAGGCCCGCTGTTCGACGCGCTGAAAAAAGCGGTGTTCGAGGTGTGCATGGAAGTCGCTCAGGCCATCGTGCGTGACGGCGAAGGCGCAACCAAGTTCGTGACCGTGGAAGTCAACGGCGGCGGCAATCACCAGGAGTGCCTGGACGTCGGCTACGCAGTGGCTCACTCGCCGCTGATCAAGACCGCGCTGTTTGCCTCCGATCCAAACTGGGGCCGTATCCTCGCCGCTGTTGGTCGCGCTGGTGTGCCGGACCTGGACGTCAGCAAGATCGACGTATTCCTGGGTTCGGTGTGCATCGCCAGCCAAGGCTGCCGTGCGACCACCTACACCGAAGAGCAGGGTTCGGCGGTGATGGCGGAAGCCGAAATCACCATCCGTATCGAGCTGGGTCGTGGTGATTGCAGCGAAACCATCTGGACCACCGACCTGTCCCACGAGTACGTGAAGATCAACGCGGAATATCGCACCTGATCTGACGATCGCCGCCCTACGGCCGTTCAATACCGCCTCGCGGCTGAAGCCGCTCCTACGACCGTGTTGTATCCGTAGGAGCGGCTTTAGCCGCGAAATGTCGGTTTAGGAGGAACCCCTGTGAAACGAGTCCATGTAGCCGCTGCCGTGATCCGTGGCGTTGACGGCAGAATCCTTATCGCACGGCGCGCCGACAGCCAGCATCAGGGCGGGCTGTGGGAATTTCCCGGTGGCAAGGTCGAATCAGGCGAGGCGGTCGAAGCGGCCCTGGCCCGCGAGCTGCTGGAAGAGCTGAACATCGTCGTCACCCAGGCGCGTCCGTTGATCAGGATTCAGCATGATTACCCGGACAAGCAGGTGTTGCTGGATGTCTGGGAAGTCTCGGCATTTACCGGTGAACCGCATGGGGTCGAAGGTCAGCCATTGGCCTGGGTCTCCAACCGCGACTTGCCGAATTATGAATTTCCGGCGGCCAATCAGCCGATCGTCGCGGCGGCGCGTCTGCCCGCTGAATACATGATCACCCCCGGTGAGCTGGAAACCCCGCAATTGTTGCGCGGCATCCAGAAGGCCATCGCGGGTGGTATCAAACTGATTCAACTGCGCGCGCCCAACGGCTATGACCCGCAGTATCGCGATCTGGCGGTGGATGCTGTGGGATTGTGTGCGGGCAAGGCGCAGTTGATGCTCAAGGGACCGTTGGAATGGCTGGGTGATTTCCCGGCCGCGGGCTGGCACCTGACCTCGGCACAATTGCGCAAGCTGGCGGCCAATGGACGGCCGTTCCCCAAAGAACGCTGGCTCGCGGCTTCTTGCCATAACGCCGAAGAACTGAGCCTGGCCGAACAGATGGGCGTCGATTTCGTGACCTTGTCACCGGTCCAGCCGACTCAGACGCACCCAGACGCGCAGCCTTTGGGATGGGAGCAGGCTCAACAGCTGATTGCAGGCTTCAGCAAGCCGGTTTACCTGCTCGGCGGCGTTGGCCCGGCTGAACAGCAGCAAGCCTGGCAGAGCGGCGCGCAAGGCGTGGCAGGGATCCGGGCGTTCTGGCCCGCTGATTAACCAGCATCTCGCCGAACCCGTTGGAGCGAGGCTTGCCCGCGAACCTTGCGCTGCGGTATTTCAGTGATACCGCGTCATCGTTTTTCGCGGGCAAGCCTCGCTCCAACAGCGCCCAGGGCGCTACCGCTTCTTCGCCGCCTCCCACAGTATCTCCGCAATGCCCTGGCGTTTGGCGATCATGCGTGCAGCGACGAACAGCAAGTCTGACAACCGATTGATATAGGCCAGCCCGAACCCGGTCAGCGGTTCGACTGCATTAAGATGCTGGCAACGCCGCTCGGCGCTGCGGGCCAGGCTGCGGCAGACGTGGGCATGGGCGATCAGGGCCGAGCCGCCGGGCAGAATGAAGTTCTCCAGCGGTCCCAGCTCTTCATTCCAGACATCAATGGCCGCCTCCAGCCGGTCAATTTCTGCCTGATCCAGTGCCTGATACACCGGCATCGCCAATTCCCCACCCAGATCAAACAAGCGGTGCTGACACGGGGTCAACACCTGAATCACTTCATCAAGCTCAGGCTTGAGAGCCGCCTGTTCGGCGAGTCCGGCCAGCAGCAGACCCAATTGGCTATTGAGTGTGTCCACTTCGCCAATGGCTTCGACCCGAGGGTGATCCTTGGGGACACGGCGCCCGTCGCCAAGGCCGGTTTCGCCAGTGTCACCCGTGCGCGTGTAAATCTTCGACAAGCGAAAGCCCATTCTCATTGCTCCGTCATAGCGGTGAAATAACCGCTTCTGGCACCGCGACCTGGCTGCCGGTCAATGGCAGACGCAAGGTAAAGCAGGTGCCCTGGCCGACCGAGGAGTGCACCTCCATCTGACCCTTGTGATTATTGGTGATGATGAAATACGACACCGACAGCCCAAGCCCGGTGCCCTGACCAATTTCCTTGGTAGTGAAAAACGGCTCGAAGGTTCGCTTGCGCACGTTCTCCGACATACCTACGCCATTGTCTTCGACCTGAATCTCCGCCCACGGAGGATTGAGACGCGTGCGCAGGGTGATCCGCCCCGGCTCGCTGTCCTCGGGCCTTTGATGAATGGCCTGCGCGGCATTCTTCAACAGGTTGAGCAGCACTTGTTCCAGCTCGTTGGCGGTGCCCGGCACAGGGCCCAGTTCCGGGTCGAACTGGCGGATGATGGCCTGGCCCTTGAAGTCGAAGCCGATGGTCAGGTCGAAGTCATTGCTGGCGATTTCGAGCGCCTGATCAATCAGAGCCGGTAGGTCGCAAGGCGCCATCTGCCGGGTGCTGAGGCGGCTGAAACTGAGCATGTGACTGACAATTTTGGCCGCCCGCGCCCCGGCTTGCTGGATGCCATCAAGCAGTTGCGGGACCTCGCGACTGACCAGGTAGCGGTTCACGGTTTCAAGCTCGATGCCGTCCGCCTCGGCCTGCTCGATGTTTTTCGGCAGGTCGCTGGACAGCCGGCGGCGGATGTTCTGCACGTTATGCAGGATCGCGCCCAGCGGGTTGTTGATCTCATGGGCCATGCCCGCTGCAAGCCCGCCGACCGAAAGCATTTTCTCGGACTGCACCATCATCTCTTCCAGAGACAGGCGCTGCGTAATGTCGTCGATACGGATCACCACGCCACGGCCCGCATCCCCGGTCAGGGGGTAGAAGGTCAGTGCATAGTGACGTCGTTCTTCATCCTTGATCCAGGTGACGCGTTCGATCTTGGTGACACTGTGGCGCTCGACGGTCTGTTTGATTTGCGGCAGGAAGGTTTTCATCGGCGCAAAGGCGAGAAAGATCGGCTGATTGAGGGCTTCATCCAGCGGCGTGCCGGACAGCGCGCTGGCTTCCTGATTCCACTGGGTGACATACAGCTGCTCGTCCAGGGCAATCAGCGCCGATGGCATGGAGTCGATGATGCTGTTGAGGTAATTCTGGAATCCGGTGAGTTTTTTCTCGATCTTGCTGCGTACTTTGACTTCAAGTTCCAGCTTGCGATTGGTGTTGCGGGTTTCTTCGGCGAGCCCCTGAGCCTGGTCGTAGGCTTCCTGCGAGTCATCCCGGGCGCGCTTGAGTTGCTGCTCCCGGGCTTCCATGCGCGACAACATGGTGTTGAAGGCTTCGGCCAGGCTACCAATTTCGTCTTTGTTGCCCGGTTCGGCCCGCAGCGCATAACTTTCTTCCCGGGTGACTTGTCGGGACAGCTCTTCCAGCTGATAGATAGGCTCAGTGATCAGCCTGCGGATCTGCCGCGCAATGATCAGCCAGAGCAATACGCTGAACACCAGAATCCCGAGGCTGGCGGTCAGAGTACCGGTGTAAAACGCCGTGGGTAGCTCGCTGCTGGCTACCAATAACAGATGCCCCGGTGTCTGCCCGGCTTTGGGCACTGGAATGACCTGGGTATTGCGAAATTCGGTGATGCGCCAGGTATCGATGTCTTTGACGTGAGCGGGCAGCCTGAGCTTGTCGCCATGCTGCAACTGGCCCAGACGCTCGCCAGTGTTGTCGTACAGCGCGGCGGCGCGCAGCGGCCCATAGCTTTTCAGCTCTTTGAGCAGCGCTTCTGCATTGCCCGGCGAGCTGAGTGCCTGTTCGGCCAGGTTGGGATTGCTGATCAGGCGGCCAATGGTCTGCAAGGCCTGGGGCGCCATGGCTTCCTGAGAAATGTAATAGGCGGCGCTGATGAATGTCAGGTTGGCCACCAGCAGGACAGTGGTCAGCAGGACCAGCAAGGCCGCCAGCAGCTTTTGGCCGACCGGCAGGTTTTCCAGGCGTTGGCGCAATGACATGAGGCGAATCACACACTGAGGGGAAGCCGTCAGGGTAGCGTGCCGTTTGGCGGTTGAGCAAACCCTAGTCGCTCCGCAGCCCTTTGTCGGATAAACAGCCAAGCAGGCGCTGGTGCAGCTGTTTCAGATGCGCAACAGCGCATTGATGGCGTTCTGCAGCAGCGCAGGCGTAACCCAGCAGGTAGCTGATTTCAGTTCGTCGGCCCTGCGCGACATCCTGATGCATCGACGAGTAGTTGGCCGCCGTGGCCTGAATCACCCGCTGCACCTCGCTGTGCAGATCCTCAGCGGCAGCTGGCTGGCCACAGCACTCCAGCAGCCCGGCCAGTTCGGCGCAGAGGGTGGCGACTTCACAATGGTGCTCAAGCAGCCCACCGTTGCGGCAGTCATGCAGGACTGTCAGCGGATTGATCGCGCAATTGAGGGCCAGTTTGCGCCACAGGCGGGTGAGGATGTCCGGCGTCCATTCATGAGGCACGCCGCTGCGCTGAAGCTCTTCAAGCCAGGCGGGCGGCGTCGGATCCCGAGGGTCGCCCAGCCAGGTATAGCCATGCCCGGCAAACACCACCTGCCAATCCTGCTGGCGAAACGCGCCTTCGGTGCTCGATGCAAAGATACAACGCGCCTGAGGGACTCGCGCCGCCACCGCATCCTGGCTGCCCAGGCCGTTTTGCAGGAGGATGATTTCGGCCCCAGGGCTCAGTCGTGAAGCAAGCGAGGCGACTGCCTGCTCGGCGTCGTAAGCCTTGCAGGCCAGCAGCAGTCGGGTGATGGGTTCCCCGTTGTCGAGAGTCTGGGCGCTGATCGCCAGCCTACTCTCGACGCCTTGCTCGATCAGCGTCAGCGCCGCGCCATTGGCTTGATAAGCGGCGAGTCTCTGGGCGTTGCGCAAGATCAGCTTCACCGGCAATCCAGCCCGTGCCAGGCGTGCGGCCCACAGGCTGCCCAGGCTTCCGGCGCCCAGAATATGCCAGGTCACCGGCATCAACGGGTCACTGCCAGACAAATCAATGGGCGCAAGTGAAGCAAATCGGTGGTCGACATGGAACGCTCGCAGTGAACGCAGGAAAAGTCTCGTTATAATAACCGCGATTCAATACCGTCACGCCAAGCGTTTCCATACGCCTACCAACCGGAGAAATGACATGCCCTCGTTCGACGTAGTGTCCGAACTGGATAAACACGAAGTCACTAATGCCGTCGACAACGCCATCAAAGAGCTGGACCGTCGCTACGACTTGAAAGGCAAAGGCGAGTTCGAATTCAAGGAAAAAGACCTGACCGTCAACCTGACTGCCGAGGCCGAGTTCCAGCTTGAAGCGATGATCGAAATTCTCAAGCTGTGCCTGGTCAAGCGCAAGATCGATGTCAAATGCCTGGAAGTCAAAGATGCATTCGCGTCCGGCAAGCTGATGAAGCAGGACGCGGTCCTCAAGGAAGGCATCGACAAAGAGCTGGCGAAGAAGATCGTCGCTCACATCAAAGAAGCCAAACTCAAGGTTCAGGCCGCCATTCAGGGCGAGCAGGTCCGGGTGACCGGCAAAAAGCGTGATGACCTGCAAGAAGCCATGGCCGTGCTGCGTGCCCATGAGTTCGGCATGCCGCTGCAGTTCAATAACTTCCGCGACTGACATTCTGGCACGCACGCTGCCCGGCTTTTGTCCGGGTAGGTGCGCATGGCCCGAACCTGCGGCTTGCTTCTCGCAGCATTGCCGAGGAGCGAGCCGCCAGCTTCGCGACCCGTAAGGAGAAAAACATGGATTTCAATGCCGAAGTCGATCACTTGGTGAAGGCTTCTCAGGCTTGGTTGCCGATGATCATGGAATACGGCAGCCGCGTGCTGCTGGCCCTGGTCACGCTGACGATCGGTTGGTGGTTGATTAATCGCCTGACCGCCAAAGTGGGCGCGTTGCTGGCGCTGCGCAAGGCCGATCTGGCGCTGCAGGGCTTCATCAGCAGCCTGGCCAATATCATTCTGAAGATCTTGCTGGTGGTCAGCGTCGCGTCGATGATCGGCGTGGAAACCACCTCGTTTGTGGCGGCCATCGGTGCTGCGGGCCTGGCGATTGGTCTGGCGTTGCAGGGCAGCCTGGCGAATTTTGCCGGCGGGGTGCTGATTCTGCTGTTTCGTCCGTTCAAGATCGGTGACTGGATCGAGGCCCAGGGTGTTGCCGGGACCGTCGACAACATCCAGATTTTCCACACCGTACTGCGCACTGGCGATAACAAGACGGTGATCATGCCCAACGGCAATCTGTCCAACGGGATCATCACCAACACCAATCGCCAGCCAACACGCAAGATCACCTTTGATGTGGGCGTGGATTATGAGGCTGACCTGCAAACAGCCCGTAACGTGCTGTTGGAATTGGCCAAGGATCCGCGAGTACTGCCAGATCCAGCCCCGGCGGCCGTGGTTTCCATGCTGGGCGACAGTTCGATCACGGTTTCCCTGCGAGTCTGGGTCAATACAGCTGACTATTGGGACGTGATGTTCATGTTCAACGCCGAGGCCCGTGACCGGCTGAAAGCAGCCAACATCGACATCCCGTTCCCGCAGCGGGTGATTCGAGTGGTTCAGGATTCGCCAGCGCAATGATTGGTTGGTGCGCTAGATGAACTGTGGGAGCGGTGCTTGCACGCGATAGGGCTGGACGCGATCTTATGTGAACCGCATTCAGCCCTATCGCGCGCAAGCAACGCTCCCACAGGGACCGCTTTCCTTCAGTAGGGCCGCTCAAAGATCCGTAGGCTTTTGCGCTTCAAGCTCTTCAGCCGCCTGGTCTTGCTTCGTTTCCTTACTCCACTGCAGGATGATCATGATCAGCGTCGGCACCCCCAGCAAGGCGGTGATCAGGAAGAAATTGTGATAGCCGTATTTCTCCACGACCACCCCTGAATACCCTCCCAGCAAGCGTGGCAGCAGCAGCATGATCGAGCTGAGCAGCGCATATTGGGTCGCGGAAAACTTGAGGTTGGTCAGGCTCGACAGATAGGCGACGAAGGCTGAGGTCGCCAGACCTGAGCTGAAGTTATCCAGTGAAATGGTCAGCACCAGCATCTGCAGGTTCGGGCCCATATCTGCAAGCAGCAGGAACAGAATGTTGGTCGCCGCAGACGTCAGGCCGCCGATGAACAGAATCGGCATGATGCCGAAGCGCACAATCAACAGCCCGCCAAACCCTGCCCCGAGCAGCGTCATGACCAGGCCGAAGATCTTGCTGACGCTGGCGATCTGGTCCTTGGTGAAGCCCTGGTCAATGTAGAACACGTTAGCCATCACGCCCATGACCGTATCCGACATGCGATACGTCGCAATCAAACCCAGCAGCAGAAACGCCTGCCAGCGATAACGCAGGATAAAGTCGTTGATGGGCGTCAGAACCGGCGCCAGTCCACGTCGGCCCATCGAAGACAGGCAGGCGGTGGTCAGCAGCGTGTACAGAATGGCGCGCAGGAACGCGCGGTCTTCCATCAGCAGGTCCATCCAGCTGGTGCCCTGAAACAGCACGCTGGCGAAGTCGGTGTTGTACAGCTGAGTGAACATCGCCGGAACTGACACCAGCAACACAATCAGGACAAACACCGAAGCCAGTTGGTGAGCGAAACCATAGCGCGCTGCCGACAGCTGGGTGCGCAGCGCCACTGGCGGCTCACGCATGATCAGTGTGGTGATCAGCGCAGGCAGCATCAACAGGCCAAACAACACGTAAGTCCCGGTCCAGGCCGAGTGTTTATAGGCGAAACCGGTGGAGCCGAAACCTTCGGCGAAATACAGTGCGCCTGCCGTGGCCAGCAAAGCGGCAACCCGATAGCCGGACATGTAACTGGCGGCGAGGGCGGCTTGCTGGGTGTCGTTGGCGATTTCCAGGCGATAGGCGTCGATGGCGATGTCTTGCGTGGCGGAAGAGAAGGCCACCACCACGGCAATTGCGATCAACCATGACAGATGCTGCTGCGGGTCGCAGAAGCCCATGCCGATCAGGCCCAGGATCACCAGGGACTGGGAAAGCACCAGCCAGGAGCGGCGACGCCCTAGCTTGCCGAGCAATGGCAGGCGCCATTGGTCCAGCAGCGGCGACCACACCCATTTGAATGCATAGGCAAGGCCGATCAGGCTGGCGTAGCCGATGGTTTCGCGAGCGACCCCGGCTTCGCGCAACCAGACCGACAAGGTAGAAAACACCAGCATGTAAGGCATGCCTGCGGCGAAGCCAAGCAATAACAGCACTAACGTCGAGGGGCTGGCATATGCGGCGAGCGCGGCGCGCCAGGTTTTACGGGGCATGGGCTGGAGTCTGCCTCAGGTTACGAAAACAAAGGGCGCACTCTAACCGCTGTGCTCCATCGGGCGCCAGCCATGGCGCCGGATATCTACCCGATTGTTTTGCACCAGTACGCCTTCGGCACGCAAACGAGCCCGTTGTTCATCGCCAGAGTGGGTTCCGGCTTGCAGGCTGACCTTGCCGCCGGCGCCGATCACCCGGTGCCACGGCAGCGAGGTGTCATCGGGCAACTGGCTCAATGTGCGCCCTACCCAACGCGCTGCCCGGCCCAGGCCCGCCAGGTCGGCCAGTTGCCCATAGCTGACCACTTTTCCCTCGGGTATCTGATGCAGCGTCATATATAAGGCAGTGCGTCTGATGTCGGCCGGGGAGGGGGCGGTGGTCGGTGAATGCTGCGAATGCTCATCACTCACGTGTTTATTCCTGTATATAAGGTTGTCTGCATAGCGTCATGGAACTACGGAATAATCCTACGGTCTGTGCATTCTATGCCCGCGGCGGTCTTCGATTGCCTTGACGTTGTCCTCTTTCCGGACAGTGCCCGATTTTCCGCTAAATGAGCCCTGTATTTGCTTATGTTGATCAGAACCCTGCTGTGCCTTGCTGTTTCCGTCGCTTCCACGCCCCTGCTTGCTGATACCGTCTGGTTGAAGAACGGTGACAAGATCACCGGCACCATCAAGCTGTTCGATGGCGGCAAGCTGGTGATTGACACGGCTTACGGCGGAACTATCCCGCTGGACATGAAGCAGGTCAAAACCCTGCAGAGCGACCAGAAGCTCATGGTCAAGCAGGATGAATACCAGGGCGAGATAGCCAAGTCTCTCCAACCGGCCGATGACGGCAAGGTGACACTGGCCAACGGTGAGGCGCCGAAAACCGTGGAGCTTGCCAGTATCCAGCAGATCCTCAAGCCCAAGCCGATCATTACGGACCTGGTGTGGAAGGGCAATATCGACGCCGCGCTGGACTTTCAAAAAGCCGAAAACGATACCGACGATTACAACATTGCCTTCAAAACCTCGGCGCGGCATGGCCAATGGCGCCACAACGCCAAGGGTGATTACAACCGCGAAACCCAGGATGACGTGGTCAACACCGACAACTGGAGCGCCGAGTACTCCATCGACCGTTTCCTGACCGAACACTGGTTCTGGGATGGCCGCATCAGCTACAAGCGTGACAAAGTCGAAGACCTTGCTCGCCAGCGTACCGTTGGTACCGGTCCTGGCTACCAGTTCTGGGATGACGAACTGGGCGCATTCAAACTCGGTTCGCTGCTCAACAGAACCGATTTCGAATACAACACCGGTGAGAAGGACAACTTCTATTCGGTTGCCGGGACCTGGGACTACAACCGCTACCTGATCGGCAAGAAATTCGAGTTCTTCACTAACGGTGAGCTGGGCAAGCCTATCAGCGGCGTTGCCGATTACTCTCTGGATGCCGAAGTCGGGCTGCGCTACAAGGTTACCGACTGGGCTTCGCTGAACCTCAAGGCCGAGAAAAACGTCATCAGTGGCTCTGATCAGGGCGACCTCGACAAGACCCGCTACACCGCTGGTTTCGGTGTGACCTGGTAAGCGATAGCAACACATCACCTGTAGGAGCGGCTTCAGCCGCGAGCGGTAGTGCTGTCGATGAAGATTCTGCGCACAGGCCGATATCTCGCGGCTGAAGCCGCTCCTACAGAAGTACGCAACATCGCTCTCTTGGTATCCTCTCCCAATAATTATTAACTTGTCATTGAGACGCATCCGCGTGCCCAATTGGCAGGTTGTCGTTATCACCTTCGAGGAGTGGTCCAAATGAGCGTCAAGGCTTCCCGGCAAGCTCGCGAACTCCTGCTCAAGGAGTATCGGGGTGTGCTGTCCACCCATTCCAAGTCCATGCCCGGCTTTCCTTTTGGTTCATCGGTGCCGTATTGCCTGGACGAGCAGGGCCGGCCGCTGATTCTGATCAGCCGCATCGCGCAGCACACTCACAACCTGGGCAAAGACGCCAAATGCTCTCTGTTGGTCGGCGAGCGCGAAGCTGACGACGTTCAGGCCACGGGCCGGGTGACGGTCATGGCCGAGGCGCAGAAGCTGGTCGATGCCGATGTCATCGACGCCGCTGCCCAGCGTTATTACCGTTATTTCCCTGAATCACAGAGCTACCACAGCGCCCATGATTTCGACTTCTGGGTGCTGACGCCGGTGCGCTATCGGTTCATTGGCGGATTTGGAGCCATTCACTGGCTCGATCACGTCGCGTTGGCCAATCCGTTCGCCGGTGCAGCAGAAGCCAGCATGGTTGACCACATGAATGCCGATCACGCCAAAGCCATCGCGCATTACGTGCAGCTCGTTGGTCTGCCGACCAACGAGCCTGCGCAGTTGGCAGGCATCGACAGTGAAGGCATGCACCTGCGGATCGGTCAGCGCCTATACTGGCTGGCTTTCAGTGAGCCGTGTAACACACCGAAACAAGTGCGCGAGGCCTTGACCCAGTTGGCTCACGCGCAAAAATGGCCCGTATCTGTGGGGCAGGAGGCTTGAATTCACGCTTTTCTGACGTCACGTAGGGTCTACTGCAAGGCATTCTTGCGTTGAGGAAGTGAATTGATGCGTGTTTTTCTGCTGTTGTTCCTGCTTTTTCCTGTGCTGGAACTGTTCATTCTGGTTCGCGTGGGGATGTCGATCGGCTTCTTTGCGACCTTCCTGCTGGTGGTCCTGACTTCGCTGGCGGGGCTGTTCATCATTCGCGTCGCTGGATTTGCGACGGCCATGCGCGCGCGTGAAAGCCTCTCCCGTGGCGAGCTGCCTGCCCAGCAAATGCTGGACGGTCTGATGATTGCAGTCGGGGGCGGTCTGCTGCTGTTGCCAGGTTTCATCAGTGACGTGCTGGGCATCATCTGCCTGCTGCCGTTCACCCGTACGTTGCTGGTCAACAAAATGCGCAAACGTGCCGAGGAGCAGGCGTTGCGCCAGCGCGCGTTTGCCGAAGACATGCCCGCGAGCAACGATTCCGGGCGCCCAAACCCGATTCACCCGCCGACTCGCAAGCCCGATGTCATTGAGGGCGAGTTCGAGCATCGCGACAAATAAACCGCTTTATGGTCCGCCAGCATGGCGCCTTGGGAGTCCCTCAAGGCGCCGTGTGCGTTTGGGGGAGCGGTAACTTTCGACAAAAAAATTCAACGCCCGGCCTTGTAATCACCTTGCCCGCCCTTATGTATGGGTCACCGCAAGGTTTCTGGCAGTTACGCCAGACCGTATTCTGCGGTTCGCTTGTCGAACCGCAACCGGCAACGCCGGATGCATTAACCCGCTGGTGTCGTCACCAGCCGCTCAAAAACCATAATTAGGAGATCGACAATGAAGCTTCGTCCTCTGCATGACCGCGTCGTAATCCGTCGCAGCGAAGAAGAATCCAAAACTGCTGGCGGTATCGTTCTGCCAGGTTCGGCTGCTGAAAAGCCAAACCGTGGCGAAATCCTCGCTGTCGGCACCGGCCGCGTGCTGGACAACGGTGAAGTACGTGCGCTGGCCGTGAAAGTGGGTGACAAAGTGGTGTTTGGCCCGTACTCCGGCAGCAACACTGTGAAAGTAGATGGCGAAGACCTGCTGGTGATGAGCGAGAACGAAATTCTCGCGGTCGTCGAAGCCTGAGTCACCCCACTAGTTTCCGTTACTACCCCAAGTATTTAAGGAAGATCGATCATGGCTGCTAAAGAAGTTAAATTCGGCGATTCTGGCCGCAAAAAAATGCTCGCCGGTGTAAACGTCCTGGCTGACGCAGTAAAAGCAACCCTGGGCCCTAAAGGCCGTAACGTGATCATCGAGAAGAGCTTCGGCGCTCCTCTGATCACCAAAGACGGTGTTTCGGTTGCCAAAGAAATCGAATTGAAAGACCGTTTCGAAAACATGGGCGCGCAGCTGGTCAAAGACGTTGCCTCCCGTGCCAACGATGACGCTGGTGACGGTACTACTACTGCAACCGTTCTGGCTCAGGCCATCGTCAACGAAGGCCTGAAAGCCGTCGCTGCCGGCATGAACCCGATGGACCTCAAGCGCGGCATCGACAAGGCGACCATCGCCATCGTTGCCGAGCTGCGCAAGCTGTCCAAGCCTTGCACCGACACCAAGGCAATTGCCCAGGTCGGTACTATCTCGGCCAACTCCGACAATTCCATCGGCGACATCATTGCTGAAGCCATGGAAAAAGTGACCAAAGACGGCGTTATCACCGTTGAAGAAGGCACTGGTCTGGAAAACGAACTGTCGGTTGTTGAAGGTATGCAGTTCGACCGTGGTTACCTGTCCCCGTACTTCATCAACAAGCCGGACACCATGGTTGCCGAGCTGGACAGCCCGCTGATCCTGCTGGTCGACAAGAAAATCTCCAACATTCGCGAAATGCTGCCAGTTCTGGAAGCAGTGGCCAAAGCCGGCCGTCCGCTGTTGATCGTTGCCGAAGACGTTGAAGGCGAAGCCCTGGCGACTCTGGTTGTGAACAACATGCGCGGTATCGTGAAAGTTGCAGCCGTCAAGGCTCCAGGTTTCGGCGACCGTCGCAAGGCAATGCTGCAGGACATCGCTGTCCTGACCGGCGGTACCGTTATCTCCGAAGAAATCGGCCTGAGCCTGGAAACCACTACCCTGGAACACCTGGGTAATGCCAAGCGCGTCGTGCTGAACAAAGAAAACACCACCATCATCGACGGTGCTGGCGTTCGCACTGACATCGACGGTCGTATCGCCCAGATCCGTCAGCAGATCGGCGACACGTCGTCGGACTACGACAAGGAAAAACTGCAAGAGCGTCTGGCCAAGCTGTCCGGCGGCGTTGCAGTGATCAAAGTCGGCGCTGGTTCCGAAGTTGAAATGAAAGAGAAGAAAGCCCGCGTTGAAGACGCCCTGCACGCAACCCGTGCAGCCGTTGAAGAAGGCGTGGTACCTGGCGGTGGCGTGGCGCTGGTTCGCTCGCTGCAGGCTATCTCCGAGCTGAAAGGCGACAACGCTGATCAGAACGTCGGTATCGCTCTGCTGCGTCGCGCTGTAGAAGCTCCACTGCGCCAGATCGTTGCCAACTCCGGCGACGAGCCAAGCGTTGTAGTCGACAAGGTCAAGCAGGGTTCGGGTAACTTCGGTTACAACGCTGCTACCGGCGAATACGGCGACATGATCGAAATGGGCATCCTGGACCCGGCTAAAGTGACTCGCTCTGCTCTGCAGGCCGCGTCGTCGATTGCCAGCCTGATGATCACCACCGAAGCCATGATCGCTGACGCTCCGGACGACAAGGCTCCAGCTGGCGGCGGCATGCCAGACATGGGCGGCATGGGTGGCATGGGCGGCATGATGTAACCCGGCTTCACTCCTAGCTGCACCCCAAAAGAACCCCGCCTTGTGCGGGGTTTTTTTATGGAAGTAAATTCGGGTGCAACAACAGCATTTGAGGTGTTGTGGAGTCTGGTTCCGTCCCGGCAGTGAATGCTCTGACGCCATCGCGGGCAAGCGCGATCCTACAGACGAGATCGCATTTCGACTGTAGGAGCGCGCTTGCCCGCGATTCGGTTTATGCCGCACTGGATGTCTCGACTGAAATTACGCCATCGCGAGCAAGCTCGCTCCTACAGGTCTGGGCTTGTCAGCCCTGATGAAGTGGCAAATAGAGCTTCATTCCTGAACCACTCGCCTGCAAACGTGACGCCCAAGGCTTAGTTCAGGTACAATTCCCGGCTATTTTTCGGCGGGTAATCTGCCTGCAACCTTTTTGAGTGTTGATCCGTGAGTGATTTGAGTCATATCCGTAATTTCTCCATCATCGCCCACATTGACCATGGCAAGTCGACGCTGGCCGACCGTTTCATTCAAATGTGCGGTGGCTTGTCCGAGCGCGAAATGGAAGCGCAGGTGCTTGACTCCATGGATCTCGAGCGCGAGCGCGGGATCACCATCAAGGCGCACAGCGTTACGCTGCATTACAAGGCCAATGACGGCAAGACCTACCAGCTGAACTTCATTGACACCCCCGGCCACGTCGACTTCACCTATGAAGTCAGTCGTTCCCTGGCGGCGTGTGAAGGTGCTCTGCTGGTGGTTGACGCGGGTCAGGGCGTTGAGGCGCAGTCTGTCGCCAACTGCTACACCGCGATCGAGCAGGGCCTTGAGGTCATGCCGGTGCTGAACAAGATGGACTTGCCGCAGGCCGATCCGGACCGCGTCAAGGAAGAGATCGAGAAGATCATCGGCATCGATGCCACCGACGCGGTGGCGTGCAGCGCCAAGAGCGGCATGGGCGTCGATGAAGTCCTGGAACGTCTGGTGCACACCATCCCGGCACCGACCGGCAACATCGAAGACCCGTTGCAGGCGTTGATCATCGATTCATGGTTCGACAACTACCTGGGCGTTGTGTCTCTGGTGCGCGTGCGTCATGGTCGGGTCCGCAAGGGCGACAAGATTCTCGTCAAATCCACCGGCAAGATGCACCTGGTCGACAGCGTGGGCGTGTTTACCCCAAAGCACACTGCTACCGTCGACCTCAAAGCCGGTGAAGTAGGCTTTATCATCGCAGGTATCAAGGACATTCATGGCGCGCCAGTCGGCGACACCCTGACCCTGAGCACCACCCCGGACGTTGAAGTGCTGCCAGGCTTCAAACGTATCCAGCCGCAGGTTTATGCCGGTCTGTTCCCGGTCAGCTCCGATGACTTCGAAGACTTCCGCGAAGCGCTGCAAAAGCTGACCCTGAACGACTCGTCCCTGCAGTATTCGCCAGAGAGTTCCGACGCGCTGGGCTTCGGCTTCCGTTGTGGCTTCCTTGGCATGCTGCACATGGAGATCATTCAGGAACGTCTGGAACGTGAATACGATCTGGATCTGATCACCACGGCGCCAACGGTTATTTTCGAGCTGCTGCTCAAGACCGGTGAAACGATTCACGTCGATAACCCCTCCAAGCTTCCGGACCTGTCGGCCATCGAAGACATGCGCGAACCTATCGTTCGGGCAAATATTCTTGTGCCGCAGGAGCACCTGGGTAACGTCATTACCCTGTGCATCGAAAAGCGCGGCGTTCAACACGACATGCTGTTCCTGGGAACTCAGGTACAAGTGACCTACGATTTGCCGATGAACGAAGTGGTTCTGGACTTCTTCGACCGTCTCAAGTCGGTCAGTCGCGGTTATGCCTCGCTGGATTATCATTTCGACCGCTACCAGTCCGCCAATCTGGTGAAGTTGGATGTACTGATCAACGCAGAGAAAGTCGATGCCCTGGCATTGATCGTCCACCGTGACAACGCGGCTTATAAAGGCCGTGCGTTGACCGAGAAGATGAAAGAACTGATTCCACGGCAGATGTTCGACGTCGCGATCCAGGCAGCCATCGGTGGCCAGATCATTGCGCGGACAACCGTCAAGGCACTCAGAAAGAACGTACTGGCCAAATGTTATGGCGGCGACGTCAGCCGTAAACGTAAATTGCTGGAGAAGCAAAAGGCCGGTAAAAAACGCATGAAGCAGGTCGGCAACGTGGAGATTCCACAAGAAGCTTTCCTTGCAGTGCTCAGGTTGGAATAGTCAGGTCCTATGTCACTAAATTTCCCGCTGTTGCTGGTTATCGCTGTGTTCGTGTGCGGTTTGCTGGCGTTGCTCGATCTGGTCGTCCTGGCGCCTCGTCGCCGGGCTGCCATCACGACTTATCAGGGCAGTGTCAGCCAGCCGGATATTGAAATCGTTGAGCGCTTGAACAAGGAACCGTTGCTGGTTGAATACGGCAAATCGTTTTTTCCGGTCCTGTTCATCGTTCTGGTGCTGCGGTCCTTTCTGGTCGAGCCGTTCCAGATTCCGTCAGGCTCGATGATTCCAACGCTGCGGGTGGGTGACTTCATCCTGGTCAACAAGTTTTCCTACGGGATCCGTCTGCCGGTTATCGATGAGAAGGTAATCTCCATCGGTGAGCCGAAACACGGCGATGTAATGGTGTTCCGCTACCCAAGCGACCCTAGCGTCAACTACATCAAGCGTGTGGTTGGCTTGCCGGGTGATCAGATTCGCTACACCAGCGACAAGAAGCTGTTCGTCAACGGTGAGCTGGTTGCCAAGCAATTGATCGGCACCGAGCCAGGTACGTTGGGCAGCGCAGAGCTGTACAGCGAAAAGCTCGGCGAAGTCGAACACCAGATCCGTCAGGAAATGAGCCGCTATCGCGCGCCGCCTGACCGTGAGTGGACTGTCCCGGCCGGTCATTACTTCATGATGGGTGACAACCGCGACAACTCCAACGACAGCCGTTACTGGGATGATCCGAACATTCCCAAGGATGAGTTGGGCATGGTCCCGGACAAGAACATTGTCGGCAAGGCGTTCGCGGTATGGATGAGCTGGCCTGAGCCCAAACTCAGCCACTTCCCCAACTTCTCGCGAGTCGGGTTGATCAAGTAATCCATGCGGCGCTGTATCAATCAGCGCCGTATGTCATTTGGGCTGGCCGACGATGGCCGCCCGATAGCATTCAGGATGTAGATTTGAACAAGGCGTTAAACGTGACGGTTAAGAACAATAAGCTTCTTGCCCATTTGAAATATGAACAACGTGAACCACTGAGCCAGGCCGTCCAGCTGGCGGTGATGTTCAACGACACTTTTTGCGTGGGTAACCTGTGACAGTTTCCTTGAGTCGCCTGGAGCGTCAGCTCGGCTACACCTTCAAAGATCAGGAACTGATGGTTCTGGCCCTGACACACCGCAGCTTCGCCGGTCGCAACAACGAGCGTCTGGAATTCCTAGGTGATGCCATCCTCAACTTCGTGGCTGGTGAAGCGCTGTTTGATCGCTTCCCGCAGGCCCGTGAAGGCCAGCTGTCCCGCCTGAGGGCGCGTCTGGTCAAGGGTGAAACCCTCGCCTTGCTGGCCCGTGGTTTTGACCTGGGTGATTACTTGCGACTGGGTTCCGGTGAATTGAAAAGTGGCGGATTCCGCCGCGAGTCGATTCTGGCCGATGCCCTGGAAGCCCTGATTGGCGCCATCTACCTGGATGCCGGGATGGAAATGGCCCGTGAGCGCGTGCTGGCGTGGCTGACCACCGAGTTCGACAGCCTGACGCTGGTGGACACCAACAAAGATCCGAAAACCCGACTGCAGGAATTTCTTCAGTCGCGTGCCTGTGAGCTGCCACGTTACGAAGTGGTGGATATCCAGGGCGAACCGCACTGCCGAATGTTTTTCGTCGAGTGCGAGATCACCTTATTGAATGAGAAAAGCCGGGGTCAGGGTGTCAGTCGTCGCATTGCCGAACAGGTAGCAGCGGCCGCAGCACTTATTGCCCTGGGCGTGGAGAACGGCAATGACTGATTCAACTGCAACACGCTGTGGCTATGTCGCCATCGTTGGCCGGCCAAACGTGGGCAAGTCGACGCTGATCAACCATATCCTGGGTCAGAAGCTGGCGATCACCTCGCGCAAGCCGCAGACCACTCGCCACAACATGCTGGGCATCAAGACCGAAGGCGCTATCCAGGCCATTTACGTCGACACCCCCGGCATGCACAAAAATGGCGAGAAAGCCCTCAACCGCTACATGAACAAAACCGCTTCGGCGGCGTTGAAAGATGTCGACGTGGTGATCTTCGTGGTTGATCGCACTCGCTGGACCGACGAAGACCAGATGGTCCTCGAACGCGTGCAGTACGTTCAGGGCCCGGTGATTCTGGCGATCAACAAGACCGACCGTCTTGAAGACAAAGCCGAGCTGATGCCGCACCTGGAATGGCTGCAAACTCAGCTGCCGAATGCGTCCATCGTGCCGATCTCGGCGCAGCACGGGCACAACCTGGATGCGCTGGAAGGGCTGATTGCTTCGCACCTGCCGGAGAACGATCACTTCTTCCCGGAAGATCAGATTACTGACCGCAGCAGCCGCTTCCTGGCCGCCGAGCTGGTCCGCGAGAAGATCATGCGTCAGCTGGGCGCCGAGCTGCCGTACCAGATCACCGTGGAAATCGAAGAATTCAAGCAGCAGGGCAAGACCCTGCACATTCATGCATTGATCCTCGTCGAACGTGACGGTCAGAAGAAAATCATCATTGGCGACAAGGGCGAGCGTATCAAGCGCATCGGCACCGACGCCCGCCGCGACATGGAGCTGCTGTTTGACTCCAAAGTCATGCTCAACCTGTGGGTCAAGGTCAAAGGCGGTTGGTCCGATGACGAGCGCGCCCTGCGTTCGTTGGGCTACGGCGACCTTTAAGCCCGATTCTCCGGTGCTGCTTCCTGGCGGCACCGGATTTGCCTGTAACGCCTTCGCTTCCTTCGAGCCGCCTGAATGATCAGCGTGCCTATCGGCCAACCTGCTTACGTGTTGCACAGCCGGGCGTACCGGGAAACCAGCGCGCTGGTGGACTTCATCACGCCTCAAGGCCGACTGCGCGCCGTGCTGCGCAGTGCGCGGGGCAAGGCGGGCACATTGGCACGGCCGTTCGTACCGCTTGAAGTGGAGTTTCGCGGCCGGGGCGAGCTGAAAAACGTCGGCCGCATGGAAGGCGTCGGTGTGGCCAGCTGGCTGGTGGGGGAGGCGCTATTCAGCGGCCTGTACCTCAATGAATTGCTGATCCGTCTGTTACCCGCCGAAGATCCCCATCCTGCCGTGTTCGATCACTATGCCGCGACGCTGCAAGCGTTGGCTGAGGGCCGGGCACTGGAGCCCTTGCTGCGCTCATTCGAATGGCGGCTGCTGGATGATCTGGGCTATGGTTTTGCGCTGGACACCGACATCAACGGCGAACCGCTGGACGCCAGTGGCCTGTATCGCCTGCAAGTGGATGCCGGGCTTGAGCGTGTCTATCTGCTGCAGCCCGGCCTGTTTCAGGGCACCGAATTGCTGGCCATGGCTGACGCCGACTGGAGTGCCCCGGGTGCCCTGGCTGCCGCCAAGCGTCTGATGCGCCAGGCGCTGGCCGTGCATCTGGGCGGACGGCCATTGGTCAGTCGCGAACTGTTTCGCAAGCCGTAATCAGGCTTTATGCTCATCGACCTGTTCCGATCATCTTTCAGGAGACACCCGTGACCCACAGCACTCGCATTTTGCTTGGCGTAAACATCGATCACGTCGCCACGTTGCGTCAGGCCCGAGGCACGCGTTATCCGGACCCGGTCAAAGCTGCGCTGGATGCCGAGGAGGCCGGTGCCGATGGCATCACTGTGCATCTGCGCGAAGACCGCCGACACATCCAGGAACGCGATGTGCTGCTGCTCAAGGATGTGCTGCAAACCCGCATGAACTTCGAAATGGGCGTGACTGAAGAAATGCTCGCGTTCGCCGAGCGCATTCGCCCGGCCCACGTCTGCCTGGTGCCGGAAACCCGTCAGGAGCTGACCACAGAAGGGGGCCTTGACGTGGCCGGGCAGGAAGCGCGTATCCAGGCAGCGGTGGAGCGGCTGAGCAAGATCGGCTGTGAAGTGTCGCTGTTCATTGATGCCGATGAGCGTCAGATCGCTGCGTCGAAACGTGTCGGCGCGCCCGCCATCGAGCTGCACACCGGCCGTTATGCCGATGCGCAAACGCCAACCGAAGTGGCTGAAGAGCTGCAGCGCATTGCTGATGGCGTGACGTTTGGCCTGGCGCAAGGCTTGATCGTCAACGCCGGGCATGGCCTGCATTACCACAACGTAGAGGCCGTGGCGGCCATCAAGGGCATCAATGAACTGAACATCGGCCATGCGCTGGTGGCCCATGCGCTGTTTGTTGGCTTTAAGACCGCTGTGGCAGAGATGAAGGCGTTGATTGTGGCGGCGGCGCACAAAGCCTGAATGGGTATTTGTTGGAGCGAGGCTTGCCCGCGAAGAACGATAACGCGGTCTGGCTGTAATACCGAGGTGACTGATTCGCGGGCAAGCCTCGCTCCAACGGGGGGCTCGCCCGAGTCTTAGGGCTTACGCCCCACAATCACTGCGCGCATTGGCGCGGGCAGGCCTTCTACGGTTTTGCTCGGGTCATTCGGGTCGAGGAAGTCGCTCAGGGACTGATAGCGCATCCACTCCGTGCCGCGCTGTTCCTCGGTGGTGGTCACGCTGACATCCACGCAACGCACATCCACGAAGCCCGCCCGGCGCAGCCACCGCTCAAGGGCAGGGACGGACGGCAGAAACCACACGTTACGCATCTGTGAATAGCGGTCTTCCGGCACCAGCACCTGATGCACATCACCTTCCACCACCATGGTTTCCAGCACCAGCTCGCCACCTTTGACCAGGCAATCCTTGAGCGCCAGCAAGTGATCAATGGGTGATTTGCGGTGATAGAGCACACCCATGGAAAACACGGTATCGAAGCCTTCCAGCTTTGCTGGCAAGTCTTCCAGCGTAAATGGCAGGTGCCAGGCGGGTAGATCAGGCAGGTAACGTTGCATGGCCTGGAACTGACAGAAGAACAACCAGTTCGGATCGACGCCGATCACGCTGGCCGCTCCCGCGCCAAGCATGCGCCACTGGTAGTAACCGTTGCCGCAACCGACGTCCAGCACGCGCTTGCCTCGAAGGTCGAGATGCGGTGCGACGCGCGACCACTTCCAGTCCGAGCGCCATTCGGTGTCGATATGCACGCCGAACACATCAAACGGACCTTTGCGCCACGGCGACAGGCCCATCAGTGCGGCGCGGGTCTGCGCCCGGGTTTCGTCGTCGCAGTCGACGTCGAGGGTGAAGCTGTCCTTGAGGTCGATGCGCGTTGGCATCAGATCAGGCAAGGCATTCAGCGCGCCTTGCCAACGCTCCAGGTCGCCATGACCTTTGGCCATTTTCGTGTCGAGCTGGGCCTGCAGGCCGTTGGCCCATTCAGCCAGAGGGGTGCCCGCCAGACGGCGGACCAGAGGAGCAAGATCAATCATGGCAGGGCAATCAACGAGGCAAAGTTCAGGCATTGGAACCACGGCACCACCTTGCTGAAACCTGCATCGAGCAGGCGCTGGCGGTGTTCTTCGAGGCTGTCGGGTTTCATGACGTTTTCGATGGCGCTGCGCTTCTGGGCAATTTCCAGGTCGCTGTAGCCATTGGCGCGCTTAAAGGCGATGTGCAGGTCGGTGAGCAAGGCATGTTCCTGCTCATCGGCAAAGCGCAGTTTCTCGGAAAGGATCAGCGCGCCACCCGGCACCAGCGCCTGCCGAATACGGCTCAGCAGCGCAAGGCGTTGATCAGGGGCGATGAATTGCAGGGTGAAGTTCAGGGCAACCACCGATGCGGGCTGGAACTCCAGGGCGAGGATGTCACCGTCGATCACCTGGACGGGCAGCAACTCCTGAAACATCGAGTCTTGTGCATTCAGGTATTCCCGGCAGCGCTCGACCATGGCCGCCGAGTTATCCACAGCGATCACGCTGCAACCTTCGCTGCGCACATGGCGGCGCAACGCCTGGGTGACTGCGCCCAGTGAACTGCCCAGGTCATACAGCACGGTATTGGGCTGGGCGAATTGCGCGGCCAGCACGCCGAGGTTCTCGACGATGGTCGGATAACCGGGCACCGAGCGCTTGATCATGTCCGGGAAAACCCGCACGACGTCTTCGTTGAAGGCGAAGTCCGGCACCTGGGCCAGGGGCTGGGCGAAAATGCGGTCGGGTTGTTTGCTCACGGTGGTTCCGGCGGCGGGCTGAAAAGTGCGGCAGTTTAGCCAAATCCACGCCCAAGCCAAAACATCATCTGACAGCAGGGCGGCAAAAGAGCCTCAGTTCACTGTAATTGCGCAGTCGAAGGTCTTCTCCGGGGCCACTTCGGGCGCCCAGGGCTGCTGATAGACCATCGTCAATCGAGCGTTGCCTGCGGTTGTTGCCTGATAGCGCCAGACCGAATGACCGGCGCTGCCCACCATGTTCCTGTCTTCCGGATTGTTGTACACCTCAGGGCCGAGGCTGCGCAGAATCGATTGCGCGGGATTTTGCACCTGCCAGCGATAACCGGTAGTGGGGTTGCTGGGCAAAGTCAGCAGCAGCGTCTGACCAGGATTGAGCGTAACGGGGCAATCACCTTGGTCTTCCAGGGTCACGATCTGCTTGGGGTGCTGCGCGCAGGCGGCCAGAAGAGAAAAGCTCAGCGGGAGTAACAGACGGGCAGGGGGCATGGTGGCTCCAGTCTTCGGACGAAGCTGGAGCATAACCGATGGGGAATTAGTGAGGCGATATTGTGGTTGGATCAGATCACCTGTGGGAGCCGAGCTTGCTCGCGATGAAGGTGGCGCGGTTAGCCAGATACACCGCGTTATCGTTCTTCGCGAGCAAGCTCGGCTCCCACAGTGGTCGTCATTGCCCGTTAAAACAACACCTTCGCCACATCCGCAAAGCGCTTGGCGAAGTGCACGGTGATGCCTTCTTTCAGGTAATCGGGCAGTTCTTCGAAGTTGCCACGGTTGGGTTCGGGCAGGATCAGTTCGTTGATTTTCTGCCGACGGGCCGCGATGACTTTTTCCCGCACGCCACCAATCGGCAGTACATGCCCGGTCAGGGTGAGTTCGCCGGTCATGGCCACGCCTTTCTTCGGTGCCTGATTGCGGGCCAGGGACAGCAAGGCGCTGGCCATGGTGACACCCGCACTCGGACCGTCTTTAGGCGTGGCGCCTTCGGGGACGTGCAAGTGCACGAAGGCTTCGTCAAAGAATGTTGGATCGCCACCGAATTGCTTGAGGTTGGAGCTGACATAGCTGTAGGCGATTTCCGCCGATTCCTTCATCACCTCACCCAGTTGCCCGGTCAGCTTGAAGCCACGGTTCAGGGTGTGGATGCGGGTCGCTTCGATCGGCAGAGTCGCGCCGCCCATGCTGGTCCACGCCAGACCGGTGATCACACCGGTGCCAGCCAGAACCTGCTCATTGCGGAACACCGGCATGCCCAACGAGGCTTCGAGGTCTTTCGGACCGATCTTGATCGCCGATTTGGGCTCGTCAATCAGCTTCACTACGGCTTTGCGGACCACCTTACTCAGTTGCTTTTCCAGTTGCCGCACTCCGGCTTCCCGGGCGTAGCCTTCGATAATCGAGCGCAAGGCGGTGTCGCTGATCGACAGGCTGCCCTTGGAAACCCCAGCCTTTTCCAGCTGCTTGGGCCACAGATGACGTTTGGCGATGGCGAGTTTTTCTTCGGTGATGTAACCCGACAGACGAATCACTTCCATGCGGTCGAGCAGCGGGCCGGGGATCGAGTCCAGGGTGTTGGCCGTGCAGACGAACAGCACTTTGGACAGGTCCAGACGCAGATCGAGGTAATGATCGAGGAATTCGACGTTCTGCTCCGGGTCCAGGGTTTCCAGCAACGCCGATGCCGGGTCGCCCTGGAAGCTCTGACCCATCTTGTCGATTTCATCGAGCATGATGACCGGGTTCATCACTTCCATGTCTTTGAGCGCTTGCACCAGCTTGCCCGGCTGGGCGCCGATGTAGGTGCGGCGGTGACCCTTGATTTCCGCTTCGTCACGCATGCCGCCGACGCTGAACCGGTAAAACGGACGCCCCAGGGACTCGGCAATCGAACGGCCAACACTGGTTTTACCGACGCCCGGCGGGCCGACCAGCAGCACGATGGAACCGCTGATCTCGCCTTTGTAGGCGCCCACTGCGAGGAATTCGAGAATTCGCGACTTGATGTCGTCCAGCCCGGCGTGGTGCTGATCCAGGACTTTGCGCGCATGCTTGAGATCCAGCTTGTCCTTGCCGAACACGCCCCACGGCACCGAACTGGCCCAGTCGAGATAGTTGCGGGTCACGGCATACTCAGGGGAGCCGGTTTCCAGCACCTTGAGTTTGTTGATTTCTTCGTCAATGCGCTTGCGCGCCTGCGCAGGCAGGGTTTTGCCATTCAGGCGGGCTTCGAACTGTTCGATGTCGGCGCTGCGGTCATCCTTGCTCAGGCCGAGCTCCTGCTGAATGACCTTGAGCTGTTCCTTGAGGAAGAATTCGCGCTGATGCTCGCCGATCTTGCGGTTCACCTCGGCGGAAATTTCCTTCTGCAGGCGCGCGACTTCGACCTCCTTGCGCAGCATCGGCAGGACTTTTTCCATGCGTTTGAGCATGGGCACGCAATCAAGCACTTGCTGCAGGTCGACGCCGGTGGCGGAAGTCAGAGCGGCAGCGAAGTCGGTCAGCGGTGACGGATCGTTGGGGCTGAAGCGATTGAGGTAGTTCTTCAGCTCTTCGCTGTACAGGGGGTTGAGCGGCAGCAGTTCCTTGATCGCATTGATCAACGCCATGCCGTAGGCCTTGACCTCGTCGGTCGGCTCATTGGGCTGATGCGGGTATTCGACTTCTACCAGGTACGGCGGGCGATGGTGTTTGAGCCAGGTTTTGATCCGCACCCGACTCAGGCCCTGGGCGACGAACTGCAGCTTGCCGTTTTCCCGGCTGGCGTGATGCACCTTGACCAGGGTGCCGTACTCCGGCAGAGCGTCAGTGTTGAAGTGCCGAGGATCTTCCGGTGGCGTGTCCATGAAGAACAGCGCCAACGAGTGATGATCGGACTTGCTGACCAGCTCAAGGGTTTCGGCCCACGGCTCTTCGTTGACAATCACCGGCAACACCTGGGCCGGGAAGAACGGGCGATTGTGAATCGGGATGATATAGACCTTGTCCGGCAGGTTCTGCCCAGGCAGAGCAAGCGTGGTGCTGCTGGAGTTCAGCGTGACTTCGTGCTCGCCTTCGACATCATCTGGTAAGTCTTGGGAATCTGCTTGCTGGTTGCTCATGGGGCACCTGCATAATTGAACATGCACCTTAGATGGGGCAATGGCGCTCAGGTTTCAATGGTCGCGGTCGATAGCCTGTTCAAGAGCAGGAAAACAATACCGCCCACGGCCCGCAGGCAACCTTTCGTCGACAGTTTTTTCGATGATGGCCTTATGCCTTATCTGGTGCGTGATCTTCCGTGCCGCAGCAGTTAATCTGCTCGCGAGACACTTCGTTGCCAAGGCGGGCATTCATTTACTCGGCCTTGCCGTTGTGGACTGACTTCATGAATAAAGCTATTTCCCTGCTTGTAACCGCATGTTTACTGGTCTGCGTGGGCTCCGCCTCTGCTGCCGGGCTCAATGCGCGGCTGCTCGACAAAAACGGCAAACCGCTGTCCGGTGCGGTGCTGACCCTGCAAGGTCCGCCGGGTAAAGTGCTGGCGCTCAAAGCCAACATGGACCAGCGTGATCAGGAGTTCGCCCCCCGTGTGCTGGCCGTGCACACCAATACCGAAGTGAAATTCCCCAATAGCGACAACATTCGCCACCAGGTGTATTCCTTTTCTCCCGCCAAGCGTTTCGAGCTGCGCCTGTACAGTGGCACTCCGTCCGATCCGTTGCTGTTCGACAAACCCGGCGTCGTGGTGCTCGGTTGCAACATCCATGACTGGATGTTGGGCTACATTTATGTCACCGATGACCCGTGGTTCGCAGTCAGTGCTGAGGATGGCACCGTGAATTTTGATCAGTTGCCTGCCGGGCATTACACGGCAACGTTGTGGCATCCCAAGACGCCGGACATGCAGCCCATCAGTGGCGGTGAATTCGACGTGCCTGCTGCAGGCCTGAAGAAAGACTTCTCGCTGGAGGTTGAAGTCAGTGCCGACGACGCGCCGGCGGCTCCTTCTTCCAGCGCATTCGGCGATGCTTTCCATAAGGCCGCCCATTGATGAACCTGCGCACCAGTTTTCAGGCGCGCATCGCCTGCGTATTGATTGCCTTGCTGCTGATTGTGGTTGCAGCGGTGTTCTTCGCGGTCAAGGCGGCCACCAGCGACGCGGTTCGCTCTCAGGCGCAGAGTCAGCTGGAAGTCGGCTCCCGGGTGTTCGAAGACCTGATGGACATGCGCGGCAAGCGTTTGCGCGATGGCGTTCAGTTGATGTCGGCTGACTTCGGTTTTCGTGACGCCGTGGCCAGTTCCGATGCGTCGACCATTCGCTCGGTGCTGCTCAACCACGGCGGGCGTATCGGTGCCAGCGACATGTTCCTGCTGAGCATGGATGGCACTGTGGTTGCCAGCACCGTGACAGTGATTGCCGAGGGTTCAAAATTCCGCTTCGACAAGTCGTTGCGCGATGCCAAACGCAAGAACCAGTCGATGGTGATCGTCCCGATTGGCGGCGTTCCGCATCTGCTGGTCGAAAGCACAGTATTGGCGCCACTGCCGATTGGTCGTGTGGTGATGGGTTTCAGCATGGATGACGAACTGGCCCAGGCCTTGCGCTCCATGAGTGGCCTGGAAGTCTCTTTCCT
This sequence comes from Pseudomonas viridiflava, assembly GCF_900601905.1. Taxonomy (GTDB): domain Bacteria; phylum Pseudomonadota; class Gammaproteobacteria; order Pseudomonadales; family Pseudomonadaceae; genus Aquipseudomonas. Next base: position 292,086 of record NZ_UWFA01000505.1, on the reverse strand, counting down.
CACCACAGAAGGCGGCCAGCCCGGGCGCATGATCAGCACCCAGCCAGAAGAAATGCGCGCCAGCCTGATGGAACTGATGCTGGGTTCATCCCAGGGCCGGATCGGCATGACTGAGCACTCCAATCTGAGCTTCCTCAGCCAGAGCATGGTGCTGGACAACATCGAAGGCGATCAGGAGCAGGTCTTCGCGTTGTTGCAAAGCCCGATCGACAAAGCGCTGATGGCGTTTGCGCCGCTGGACGAGAAGATTTTCTGGATTTCGATCATCGCCTTGCTGGCTTCGCTGATCGGTACGCTGATCCTGGCGCGCAGCGTGTCGCTGCCGGTGCGTGCGCTGGCACTGGCCGCCAAACGCATCGGTGACGGCGACTACAAGACCCCGGTTAGCATGGCACGCAGTGATGAACTGGGCCTGCTCGCCGCGGCCATCAATACGATGCAGCAAGGCATCGCGGTGCGCGAAGATCAACTGGCGCACAACGCGCTGCATGACGCTCAGACTGGCCTGCCCAACCGGGCACTGGCGATGGAACGTCTGGGCAGCTCGATTTCGGCGCAGCGGCCCATGGCGCTGTTGAGCCTGGGTATTGATAATTATCTGGCGATCAGCGAAAGCTGCGGCGCGGCGGGTACCGATCAACTGTTGCGTGACATCGGTCAGGAACTCAAGGCGACGCTGAACCCCGGCGACACCCTGGCGCGGCTGACAGCCAACGAATTCCTCTTGCTGCTGGACCACACCGGCAGTGATGGCGCTGTGGCGTCGGCTGACCGCTTGCAACGCACGCTCAGCCAGACCCACCACGTCGATGGCAATGACGTCGTGCTCGAATCCACCATCGGCATCGTTGGTTATCCCCAGCATGGCCAGTCGGTGGATGAACTGCTCCAGCGCGTGGCTATCGCTCGCCGCGATGCCTTGCACATGCCTGGGCGCCTGCAGGTTTACGAAGACGGCCGCGACCTGGCCCATCAACGCCAGATCAGCCTGATTCGCGACTTGCGTCAGGCGGCCAAAAAAGGCGAATTGCAACTGCATTACCAGCCCAAGCTGGATATCCGTCAGGCCATTGTTCGCCAGGCTGAAGCCCTGCTGCGCTGGCAGCATCCGCAATTTGGCAACGTATCCCCTGCTGAATTCATCGTCCTCGCCGAGCGCACGGGCAGCATTCAGATTCTGACCAACTGGGTCATCGAAGAATCGATGCGGCAGATGGCAGAGTGGGCGAAGCGCGGCCTGTTGGTTCAGGTCTCGGTGAATATTTCTGCAGACGATCTGCTCAGTGGCGACCTGGCAGACCGGGTCATGAGCCTGCTCAAGTTGTACCGCGTCCCGGCCGAGCAACTTATTTTCGAGATCACTGAAAGCGCAGTGATGCGTGAGCCGGAGCAAGCGCTGGTGGTTCTCAATCGTCTGCGCGAATGCGGCATCAGCCTGTCCATCGATGATTTCGGGACCGGTTATTCATCGCTGGCGCACCTCAAGCGGCTGCCGGTGCAGGAACTGAAAATCGACCAGTCCTTTGTGCGCAACCTGGACGAAACCAGCGAAGACGCGGTGATCGTGCGTTCGACCATCGAGATGAGCCACAACCTGGGCCTCAAAGTGGTCGCCGAGGGAGTCGAGTACGAGCACAGCCTGATCCTGCTGGACCGCTGGAATTGCGACACTGCCCAGGGTTACCTGATCAGTCGTCCGCTGACCGCTGTGGCCTTCGAAGCGTGGATGGCCAAGTCATTATCTACACCCAGTCTGATGGTTCATTAAGCTATGTCCTACAAGCGTTCGCTGGTGTTGAGTTGCGTGTTGGGTGCCTTTGTGCCGTTCGCCGAGGCTGATAACGGTCGGTTGATTGCCACTGGCGGCGGCTCCAGCATTGAAGGCGCAGCGGGCGGCGGGATTACCCCCTGGGCGGTGCTGACCGGCTACGGCGAGCAGGGCGAGTGGGGCACCAGTGTGTTTGCCACGCACGTGGATTTGCCGGATTACACCCTGGACGTCGCCGGTATGTCGGTCGCCTATGGCAACCGTGTAGAGCTTTCCTACGCCCACCAGCGATTTGACCTGGGTACGCTGCAGAAAAACCTGAGCCTGCCGGAAGATAACCTGACTCAGGATATTTTCGGCCTCAAAGTCCGACTGTTTGGTGACCTGATTTACGACAGCCTGCCGCAGGTTTCCCTCGGCATTGAATACAAGAAGCAGAATGACTTCCTCATCCCCAGCCTGATCGGTGCCAGGCGGGACTCGGATGTCGAGGGCTACCTGACCGCCAGCCGCCTGTTCATGGGCGCGGCGTTTGGCTACAACGTGGTGGTCAACGGCGGGGTGCGTTACAGCCGCGCCAATGAAACCGGCCTGCTGGGTTTCGGTGGCGACCGCCGCGACACCCGCAGCCTGCTCAAGGAAGGTTCCGTCGCCGTGCTGTTCAACCCGCGCTGGGCATTGGGCGTGGAATATCGGGAAAAGCCGGACAACCTGTCGTTCTCGGGTGAGAGCGATTGGGCGGATGTGTTCGTCGGTTATTTCCCCAACAAGCACCTTTCGGTGATTCTGGCCTACGCCAAGTTGGGCGAAATCGCCACGCTGGATGACCAGAACGGCGCTTATCTGTCCATTCAGGGGAGCTTCTGACATGCGCCTGAAATTACTCACCTGCTGGGTGCTGGTCATGCTCGCCGGTTGTGCTCAACAGCCGCCCAAAGACGATAGCCTGTATCAGGCGCTGGGACAGAAGCCGGGGATTCAGCGGATTGTTGAAGGCATGCTGATCATTTCGGTGAAGGATGAGCGTATCGGCGAAAACTTCAAGAAGATCGATATCATCCGCCTGCGCGACAAACTGGTTGAGCAGCTGTGCGTAGAAGCGGGTGGGCCCTGCAAGTACACGGGGGACACCATGGCCGAGTCGCATAAAGGCCAGAACCTGACCCGCAGCGATTTCAATGCGCTGGTTGAAAACCTGATCGATTCCATGGATGCCCAGGGGATTTCCGTGCCCAACCAAAACCGCCTGATTGCGCGGCTGGCCCCGATGCGCGGGGATGTGATTGAGAAGTAGCGGTTGGGTGTCAGTGATGTGTGTACATATCCGTTGCCGCGTTGATGGCTGCTGACGGTTCCGCCCTTATTGCGCCTCAATGCCAGCGTGGTTTGACGGAGCGCTCAAAATGAGAAGCGCATGAGGCGGCCTGTTCGTGTGTGCTTGCCGCGCTTTATCGTTGTCTGCACCATTGCCTTCGCGAATGAATTCGCTCCCACGGGGTACGCGGTGTGCCTGGCAAACCTGCGTATCTGTAGGAGCCGAGCTTGCTCGCGAAGAACGATAACGCGGTTTATCAGGCAGCCCGCAGCGTCTGATTCGCGGGCAAGCCTCGCTCCAACGGGATCGCGCATATTCACAAAAAAAAACGGCCATCTCTCGATAGCCGCTTTTTCATGCAGATAACATCAAACAACCATCAATCCGGCAGTTTGAACGCCATCACGTAATCGCCTTGCTTGGTACCCAGCGAACCATGACCCCCGGCCACGACCAGCACGTATTGCTTGCCGTCCTTGCCGGTGTAAGTCATTGGCGTGGTTTGCGCGCCTGCTGGCAGGCGGCCTTCCCAGAGCTGCTTGCCGTTACGAACATCGTAGGCACGCAGGTACTGGTCCAGCGTACCGCTGAGGAACGCCACGCCGCCGGCGGTGGTGAACGTACCGCCCAGGCTTGGAACACCCATGCTCAGCGGGATCGGAACCGGCGAGCTGTCACGCACGGTGCCGTTCTTGTGCATCCAGATGGTCTGATGATTGGTCAGGTCCACGGCTGCAACATAGCCCCAGGCTGGTGCCTGACAAGGCAAGCCCATCGGCGACAGCAGCGCTTCAAGGATCACGCCGTATGGCGCGCCTTTGTTCGGCTGCACGCCTTCGGTTTCACTCTTGCGCCCTGGGCCGCCTTCGACTTCTGCAGCCGGGACCAGCTTGGATCGGAACGCCATGTAGCTTGGGTTGACGAACGCGATCTGGCGCACCGGATCGACCGAAATGCCGCCCCAGTCGAACACGCCGAAGTTACCAGGGTAGACGATCGAGCCTTGCAGCGATGGCGGGGTGAACGGGCCGTCATAACGCAGGGATTTGAAGTCGATCCGGCACAGCGCCTGGTCAAACGGTGTGACGCCCCACATGTCGCGTTCTTTCAACGGCGGCGGCATGAAGTTCAGGTCCGATTTCGGCTGGGTCGGCGAAGTGCGATCGCCTGCCACTGCGCCCTGAGGCACCGGCACTTCGTTGATCGGGATGATCGGCTGACCGTTGCTGCGGTCCAGCACATAAATGCTGCCTTGCTTGGTCGATACCAGCACGGCAGGCTTGATGCCGCCGGCGGTTTTCATGTCCATGAGGGTCGGTTGACCGCCCACGTCCATGTCCCACAGGTCGTGGTGAGTCAGCTGCATGTTCCAGCGAACTTTGCCGGACGCGATGTCCAGTGCAACGATGCTGGCGCTGTACTTCTCGGACTCGTCGGTGCGGTCACCACCCCATTGATCCGGGGTCTGGTTACCCATCGGCAGGTAGAGCATGCCGAGCTTTTCATCGACCGCAAACATCGACCACATGTTGGGCGAGTTGCGGGTGTACGACTGGCCAGCTGCAATCGGTGTGGTGTCGTCCGGATTGCCGCTGTCCCAGTTCCATATCAGTCGGCCAGTGTGCACGTCGAACGCGCGGATCACGCCAGAAGGCTCATCCACCGAAACGTTGTCGGTCACGTGACCACCGATCACCACCAGGTCTTTGGTCACCGCAGGTGGCGACGTGGAGTAGTAGCCGCCCGGCGCGAAGGTGCCAATGTTGGCGCTCAGGTCGATGGCGCCTTTGTTGCCGAAATCTTCACAGACTTTACCGGTGTCGGCGTTCAGCGCGATCAGGCGGGTGTCAGCGGTCGGCAGAAAGATGCGACGCGGGCAGACATTGCTCTCAGCCGAGGCCACAGCAGGGGTTGCCGGGCTTTGAGCGGGTGCGGCGGCGTAGGCGGCGTCATCGTGATACGACACGCCACGGCAGGTCATGTGCGCCCAGCCTTTGAAGTTGGCCGCATTCTGGGTGCTGATCTTCGGATCGTAGCGCCAGATTTCCTTGCCGGTATCCGGGTCCAGAGCGATGACCTGGCTGTGCGGGGTACACACGTAGAGCATGCCGTTGACTTTGAGTGGCGTGTTCTCGGCGGTGGTTTCACCCGGGTCGTTCGGCCCTGGGATATCACCGGTGCGATAGGTCCAGGCCGGCACCAGCTTGCTGGCGTTTTCCGGGGTGATCTGCGCCAGTGGCGAGTAACGATCCCCAAAGCCGGTACGGCCGTAGGACTGCCAGTCGCCATCGGGCATGGCAGGCGCGGCGCTGGTGGTGCCCGCCTGCTCTTGACCTTGAGAGCCGCGGTCCAACTCACCTTTGATCTCGCCCGGGTTGGTGAACTGGCTCGCCAGGGCGGTAATGCCCGCCAGCACCACGGCTACGGTCAGACCGCCGATGCCCATGCCGCCAGGCTGGCCACGCAGAACCGGGCGACGGAACCATGGCAGAAGCAAGACGATGCCGATCGCAAACCACAAGGCCAGACGTGGCACCAGTTGCCACCAATCCAGACCCACTTCCCACAATGCCCAGACGGTACTCGCGAAGAGGATCACTGCATACAGGCCAAAGGCCGCGCGCCGACCCGTGATCAGCAGCACGCCTGTGATCGCCAGACCAATACCGGCCAGCAGGTAATACATCGAGCCGCCGACCTGCAGCAGTTTTATACCCAGGCCCAGCAGGACCAGGCCCATCAGCAGTATCACCGCCCCGAGCAACGTCGGTAGCAGGCGATGTCTACTCAAGGCACCGTCAGTGCTCATAGTGTGAATCTCCAAGACAGATTTAAGTGATTGACGCTTTGTCGTTTCGCACAGGATTCAATGAAGAATTCGCTGCAATACTTTGAAACTAGTTGCTGATACGAACTATTGACAGCAAAAAACAGCCGTCGGTCAGAACGAGGACTGGATTTTCAGCCCAGCGACCAACGCATCGTCTACCTGATTCACGCCGCCGGGATGGCGGATGAACTGCAGGTTGGGACGCATGGTCAGCCAGTTATTGACGTGCACGCCGTAGTAGATCTCCGCGTTGTATTCAGTGTCCTGCAGCGGCGTAAACGCTGGGTCGTTGTAGTCGTAGACCGCCGCTGCCCGATTCTGTGCAGCCGTATTTTTGCGGTAGGCGGGGTTCACGTGGATGCGCGCGACAGCCAGGCCGATGTCATCTTTCGGACGGGCATCGAACGGGCCCTTGTAGAACGCGCCGAGTGACACATAGTTGTCGACCTTGTTGGTCTTCTTGTCGTGCAGGGTGGCGTTGGCAAACACGCTCAGGCCACGGCTTTGCTCGCCGTCGCGGCCGGTCACTTGCTGCAGGAGGTTGAGCCACAGGCCGTGTTTGCTCGACGCGCTGCGATAACTGCCGTCGGTCAGGGCGGCGGACTGCCCGTTGCTGTTCTTGTACACATCCTGGCTGTTGGCGGTGCTGTAGTAATACCCGGCGCGGTACTCGCCCGGCAGGCCGCGCACCCGTGGCGACCAGACCAGCTCGACGGGAAGCACCATGCCTTGCGTACCGCTGCCGCTGAGTTTGAAGCCGTTATCGTTGTCCAGATTGGACGGGTTCTGCTCGAACACGCCGATTTGGGCGAACATCTCAGGATTGATCTGATATCTGGCGCGCATCGCCCACTGGCTGACAGGCCAGTTGTAGACAGTGCCGCCGTCCCAGTTGCCAACTTGCGAACCGCACAGCGCCAGGTTTTGGAAATCACACGGGAAACTTCCGAAATCTTCACCCTGATTGAAGCGACCGAGTTTGATGCTCAGCGCCTGATCGAAAAACTTCTGCTGATACCAGAGCTGCGTCAGACGGGTCACGCTGCCTCGGCCCCAGACTTCCTGGGAGGAGGACAAGGTACCGGTGCGAGGGTCGCTGACCCGGTCATTGCTGATGTTGTCGCCGTTGCGGTTAGTCAGCGTCAGCTGAAACTCGGCGTCATGCCAACCAAGAATTTTCTGCAGATCCAGGTGAGCGCCAAGCGCGTACTGATCGCTATAGCGCACCGCTTTGTCATGGCTGTAACCACCGTGCAGGTTGGAGCCGGTCTCGGAGGTGTAATCGAGTTTGAAGTCGTAGCCTTGTTGCGAAAGTTCGCTGCGCTTGCCGTTCCAGTCGCCCAGCATCCACGGCGAATCACCCTCGAAGGCGGGCGCGGCATGAACGCAGCCTGCAAGGCTTGCAACAGCGAGCCCGCACAGTCTTGCGGTAAAGGTCAGGCGGGATGAAGCGGGCAGGGCATAAGCCAAAAAACGTCGCGATTGGGCAGACATGGGTATCGTTCTTTTCGGGTGATCTGGAGAGGAGTGCCTGTGGCGATATGTCGCCGCCTTGCAAGGCAAAAACAGTTGCAAAATCGGTTCAGCGGGCAGGCGGTAATGATAGGGGCCTAACGAGTGTGTAAACAGCGCCGAAACTGACATGGATCATTGCGCGGATTGCAATAGTGGGGGGAAGCCCATTCCACCCGTCATGGATGGGCTGATTTGGGAAACGTCCTACACTTGGTAGGGGCGCTAGCTGACTGCCAAAACATCGTCTTCGCACGCTAAGCTCTTCCCGCTGTCTGAAGGCTCGGCTAAGGTGCGCAGCTCTCGGGAAATGCCCCTTATCCTCAAGCTTGAAGGTTTTGCATGACGACACCCCATTCCAATCCCCTGCACGGCGTGACACTGGAACAGATTCTCAACGCACTGGTTGAGCATTACGAGTGGTCAGGGCTGGCTGAACGCATTGATATTCGCTGCTTCAAGAGCGATCCAAGTATCAAGTCCAGCCTGACCTTTCTACGCAAGACGCCTTGGGCCAGGGAGAAGGTCGAGGCGCTCTACGTGAAGTTGCACCGCAGCAAGGGTTGGTAACTTCGCCCGGTTGGAATGCCGGGTTTCAAGGAATAAACGATGCACCGCAAAGCTCCACAGATTGCGCAAGGATCGCGCCGCTTCACTCTCATCGCCGCCTGTCTGGGTTGGACCGGGCTGGCCATCCAGCTCTATCTGGTACTGATCGCCCGCTGGGCCGACGACGCCAGCCTGATAGGAGGGCTGGTGCGTTTTTTCAGCTTTTTTACGGTGTGGACCAACACCCTGGTGGCGGTGGCGCTGACCTGCGCCCTGATGAACAGGGACTCGCCCGCGCAGCGATTCTTTCGCCTGCCCGTGGTGTGCGGTGGTATTGCGGCCAGCATCGTGCTGGTCGGGCTGGCCTATAACCTGCTGCTGCGACACCTCTGGCACCCGCAAGGCTGGCAGTGGATCGCCGACGTATTACTGCACGACGTCATGCCGCTGGCGTTCGTGCTGTACTGGTGGCTGTATGTGCCCAAGGGCGGGTTGCGATTCAGGCACGTAATCTTCTGGATGCTGTACCCGGCGGCGTACTTTTCTTACGTGCTGCTCAGGGGCAGTTACATCGGCGACTACATGTACCCCTTTATCAACGTCGGCAACATTGGCTACGTCGAGGCGTTCACCAATGCTGGTGGGATATTGCTGGGGTTTATCGTGATTGCGCTGGGGGTTTTGGGGGCGGACAGGTTCTGTGGGAAGTGACCCATGTGAGAGCGGTGCTTGCCCGCGATAAGGTTTAGGCGATCTGAAGTGAATAACGCCCAACCTTATCGCGGGCAAGCACCGCTCCCACATGGATTTCATTTCAACTCGAGAGACTATTCGCCATCCACCCCATCAACGCGCCAATACCCCGCAGCCTTCACGAATTCTTCTTCCAGCCCGAACTCATCGAGCAACACCCGGCGCAGCTTGCGTGACAGGCCTGATTCGGTCGCTACCCAGGCATACAGTCTGCCTTCGGGCATTTCCAGGCGGCGGGTCACGTCCAGCAGGTACTGTTCGCCACGCACGATCCAGATCACGTCGACCTGGGCCTGGCTGGCAAACACTTGCTGCTCGCCCTGATCGGCCACTTCGACGACCACCAGTGCGTGGCGATGAGCAGGTAATTCTTCAAGACGGCGGGCAATGGCGGGCAGGGCGGTTTCGTCGCCGAGCAGCAGGTAGCTGTCGAAGATGTCCGGGACAATCATCGAACCCCGTGGTCCGGCAATGTGCAGGAACTGACCTGGCTCGGCCTGTTCAGCCCAACTGGCCGCCGGGCCCTCGCCATGCAAGACGAAATCAATGTCCAACTCGCCACTGACCGCATCATAACGGCGCGGGGTGTAGTCGCGCATGAGCGGTTTGGGTCCATCGCCAGGTGAGCCTGCCATGAAGTTTTCCAGCGCGGCCTGCTCTTGCGGGGTGTTGGCAAAAATCAGCTTTACGTGATCATCGGTGCCCAGGCTGATGAAGCCGCTCAGGTCCGGTCCGTGCAGGGTGATGCGGCGCATTTTCGGGGTGATGTCGTTGACGCGCAGCACTTCAAGCCTGCGACGCTTGATCTCATGGCTGACGCGATGGATACCTTGCTGCGAATTCATACCGACTTCTCCGATGCTGATTGTGGGCCATCGACAATGGCTTTGGCAGTGTTATTGAGCAGGTCGCGAACCCGCAGGATTTCTTCCGGGCTCCAGCGACCGTGATGCAACTGCAGAGCGTGGCGCAGGTTATGCACCGCTTCGTGGATTTCAGCCGGTCGATCATGGCCGCGCAGCGAGCGCTTGCTGACGTCAATGCGCATCCGTACCCCATCCAGCGCGACAGCCTGCTCGGCCAGTGAGGTGCGACCGGCTTCGGTGACGGCATAGTGTTTCTTGCCACCCTGGGCGTCGCCTGCGATCAGCTCGCTTTCTTCCAGAAAGGTCAGGGTCGGGTAGATCACGCCGGGGCTCGGGCTGTAAGCGCCATCGAACATGCCTTCAATCTGGCGGATCAGGTCATAGCCATGGCACGGCTGTTCGGCAATCAACGCCAGCAGCAGCAGTTTCAGGTCTCCCGGGGCAAACACCCGAGGCCCGCGCCCGCCACGTTCACGGCCAGGGCGCTTTTCAAAACCATCGCGTCCATCGCCATGTTCGCGATGGGGAGGGCGATGGTCGTTGTGGTGAGGGTCATCAGGCATTTTCTTCATCTCCTGTTACACGTTAGATATACCTTAAGATATATCTTAATGTGTACGCAAGCGATAAAGACGAATGGTTCTTGTTTGTCAGTTGAGGCGAGGCCGGACCCTGTAGGAGCGCTCGAGCACCGCGAGGCCGCGATGGCGTTCTGCCTGATACACCGCCATCGCGGCATCGCGGCATCGCGGCATCGCGGCATCGCGGCCTCGCGGTGCTCGTGCGCTCCTACCGGAGGGAGTCCTTCATGGTTGATAAAAACTGCCTCTCACACCGCGTATGCCCGCCCGGCTCGAGATACGGATTGAGTATCGGCGCCATGCCTTTGAGCACCTGCACCGGCAGCGCTGAAGTGAAGCGGAACCCCTCTGCGGCGCGGCCTGGCACGAAGGCGGTCAGCGTGCCGAAGTGGTTATCGCCCAGGTAGAACACAAACGTGGCGGTACGGTTCACCGCCCGCGAACTGAGGACGCGGCCGCCCGAACCGATGCTTTCGATGCGGTTGTCGCCGGTGCCCGTCTTGCCACCCATCGCCAGCACACTACCGTCCTGCAATTTGAAACTGCCTGAGACGCGCTTGGCTGTCCCGCCATCCACCACTTGCGACAGCGCTTCGCGCATGGCCGCCGCCACTTCAGACGGCAATACCCGTTTGCCTAATTCAGGATTGTTGGCCAGCCGGGTTTCGTAAGGGGTATCTGCGGCAAAGTGCAGGCTGTCGATGCGCAGAGTGGGTAGCCGGATGCCGTCGTTCTGAATGATCCCGATCAGCTCGGCCAGCGCTGCGGGGCGGTCGCCAGAGCTGCCAATCGCAGTGGCCAGCGAAGGCACCAGATGGTCAAACGGATAGCCCACTCGTTGCCAGCGCTGATGAATGTCGAGAAACGCCTCGACTTCCATCATGGTCCTGATACGGCTGTCGCGAGCCCCTTTGTGACGGCTTTTGAACAGCCAGCCATAGACTTCCTGACGTTCATATTGGCTAGCGGCAAGCGCGTCCTTGAACTGCGCATCCGGGTGCTTGAGCAAGTAACCCACCAGCCACAGATCGAGGGGGTGAGCCTTGGCGATATAGCCCTGATCCGGCAGGTCGTATTTGCCGGGGCCGTAATTCTCGTAGAGATCCGCCAGGCGTTTTTCGCTGAGCTTGAGTGGGCTTTTTTCCTCGGCCAGGTGCGCTCGAATAAAGGCGTTGAAGGTAGCTTGATCTGCGCTGGGCAGCAGGTAGCGATGCACCGCTGCCAGTCTGATGGCGGTCGGATGGATACCGTCCAGAAAGGTGTCGAGCCGTTCCTGAGTGGTTTTGTCCTTGTAGCGCTTCCAGAACCGCAGCAGGAACACCGAACCCTCCCGGTCGGCGAAGCGGCTCAGGTATTCCTGACGCCGGGGATCGTTGTCATCCTTGAGCAGCTGGGCGCTGTTGCTCGGCGCCTCGTAAGTGCTGTAGCGCACAATGTCGCGCATCAGGCGGATGAACGGCAGGTTGATCGACTCGCGCAACGCTTCGCGCAAGGTTGGCAGGCGAGCGTCGTCTTCCTTGCGAAAGTTATTGAAGTGATGCATGCCGCCACCGGTGAAAAAGCTTTCTGCCGGGCTGGCCGAGTAACGTCGGTCGAGTGCCGCCGCGAGCATCTTCGACAGATCGCGATCCTTGTTCTGCAGCAAATAATCTATCGCCCAACGAGTCAGCCGATCCTGCTCCGCCACGGGTGTCTTGTTCAGTGTCGCGTTGCTTGCAGCGGCGTACCGCTCGTGCAACTCGGCGATGATTTCCAGGTAGGTGGTGAGTACGCGCATCTTCGCCGTCGAGCCGAGTTCTAGCTTGCTGCCCTCGTTGATGTCAAAAGGCTGATCGGTGCTGTCGGTTTGCACCCTGACACGCGAGCCATCCGGCCCGCGCTCGAACAAGGTGAAGCTGTAACGCACCTGTGTGGTGCTGGCCGGTGTCAACAGACGCTCGCCCATCAACCCGACCTGAGCCGCAAACGCCGGGTTGGCCAAGTCCCGCAGGTACTGGCTGACCTGGCTTTGCAAATCACTTTGCAGCGTTGTGGTCGCCGACAGGTCAAGGCGATCAAGATCGTACAGCGGCCGATTGAGCAGCGCCGACAATCGGCTGCGCGCCACGCTGATGCCTTTATTGGTCTCGATGGCCTGAATCGTCGGCTGCTCCACCCAGTTGCGGTAGCTGACCGTGCTTTTCAGCGCGGCGTCTGCGAGGGCCTGGTCAATGACCTGATTCTGAGTCAGCAAGCGGATATGGCTGTCGGTCAGCTCTGCCAGTTCTTCGCGACCCTTGGCCAGATAATACGAAGGCCGACGCTGAGCGATCACCAGTGACAGCACCTCGCGCAACGCCAGACCTCGCGCGGCCAGGCTCTGTTCATCGCTCGCGCTGGACGCCAGGATCTGATTGGTCTTGATGAAATCCGCGCCATACCAGACGCGCAAACCTTCGGCCATGCCGTGTACTTCACCATGCCCCGGCACCGCCGATAACGGCACGCTATTGAGGTAATCGCGCACGACCCGCTGGCGTGCCTCCAGGGTCTGCTGACCTGGCTGATAGGCGCGCACGCTGGCAGAGATCATCTGCCGCAGTTTTTCCGAGCTGGACTGGGTCAGACCATCTGGCGAGTGGCGATACTTTTCCAGCTGCGTTGCCAGGGTGCTGCCCCCGGCTGACTGGCCCGGCAAGCCGACCATCTTCGATACCTGGGAAATCGCTGCCTTGACGAAGCGCGGCCAGTCCACCGCCGGGTTGGCAAGCGGCTGGTCCGGGTCGAGCAGGTCGCGGTTTTCGATAAACAGCAGGCTGTGCACGATCAGCGGCGGAATGGCGGCAAAAGTGGGGTAGAACTGCTGCGGATAGCGGAACTGGTAAAGGTCGGTACCGCGACAGTCGGTGATCGACAGGCCCGCCTGGGTTTTCTCTTCATAAGGGACAAACAGGCCACGCTTGCTGTAGGCCAGCAGGTCCGGAGAAAACCGCACCTGATCAGTAATCAGATAGTCGCGCTTGAGCAGACGTGGCAGAAACTCATCCAGCGATGAATAACCCAGACGCTTGTCGAAAGGCCCGTCGCCGGGATACAGCATCGAATCGCTCGGTCCTGGCTGTATCGAGTAGCTCAGCTTTGCCGCGAAACGGCTGAATTCCAGCGCCTGCAGCCGTGAACTGCGCGACTCCACAGCAATGGCGAGCGCCAGGGCACCCGCGGCCATGATCCCCACAACCCAGAAAACACGCCACGCATAGCGCCTGCGGCGCGGGCTTTTCGGCATTGGGGCGGGCTCCTCACTGTCAGCCGGGATCACAGTCTGCTTTGTGTCTGAATGCCGTAGTACGCCCATTTCATTGGCCCGGTTAAACCTGTTAATCGCACCTGACTCAAGCGTAGACGCTGGTGGCGGCCGTTGAAGAATTTATCGGCTCAAAGGGTGAAAACTCGACCTGCCTTGAGAAGGGCTGGCAGCCGAATGCCGCAGCGTTGGGATAGTCATGATTTTTCAAGTGTTTGATGTAAGAACGGATGGTCGGTAATTGTAGGATATGTATTACAACTAAACACAAAAGTAGGACGCTTCTGATTTTTAAACGCATGCGTTGACCCAGACTTTAAGGGGTGATTACTTCCGGATTGTCAGTGCTTCAAGCTACTGGGCATAAACGAATTATAACTATGGGTAAATCAGAGGTTCAGATGCTTAAAAATAAAAAATTGCTGTTAGGTCTTGTTGTGTTCGCTGCACTTTCAGCGGGTACTCATGCTACATGGGCACACAGTGTGCCAGAGGGTAATGCAACACCAGTTGCTGTTGCACCCGTCATGGAGGAGCCGGTCTTCAACGTGTTAACGGACAAGGTTCACATCATCAATGCTCGTTTAAATAGTGCAGCCGCCGAGCATTATTACGGCTTTACCGCGTTGAGAGGTCAGGATGTGATATTGGACTTGAAGAGCGGGCAGGCTATCAAGGTCGAGCGACATATCGATGGGGCCTGGACGTTGATCACCGATAAAGGTATCAACACCCTGAAAAACCTCAAGGCGGGTGAGGAGATCATTATCAGGGTGACCCATCATCAGGCCACTCCGTTCGGCGCTGGGCAATATTCGATGGTGTTTGGCTCTTACCCGATTCTGAAAAAATTCGATCTTCAGGGCGAGGGTAATGTCTTGCGTATTCCGTATGGCTACAGCGAGCCTGCGTGGTTACCGGGTCAAGCCCATAAAGAAGCGAGTGTAATGGCGCAGTTCACTGATTCAACGGGCGTGCCGTTGGAAGGCGGAGTTGTTAGCTATGGTCTGAAACTTGACGGAGACGACAGAGAAAACATGACGGGAACCTTGATTTCGGATAACCAAGGCAAAGCGTCCATACTGCTGAATATTGGGACATGCCAAGGCGGGGTACAGGCAAGGGATTTCGTTGATTACAGTCAAGGCTATAACAATACGTGGAGAACCGATTATAGAGTGGGCCATTATGTCTTTCAGAATTTTCTAGCAGGGAGTTCCGTTTCGGCGAAGTATAAATTTGGACATGTCTGCGATCAGCGATTGATCAGTAGTACGCGATCCTAGAAAGCTGGCTAGCGGCGGCCCGCCACGCATTGTCTGGCGGGTCGCTTTTTTCAGGCTAGGCGTACGTACTGATTCGCGGTTCTGATCTCTTCGGTGCATAGTCCTGGATGGCTTTCAGAGCTCTTTCATAAAAGTCGTGCTGCGAGGTATTAAGAATGTCTCGGTAGTCAATAGTCGATTGAAAGTTATGCCTGTTCAGGTTGTATTTGCCACCAAAATCCTTGGTGTGATCCACGAGCGCCATGAGCGCTTTGGAGTGATCATGAATCGTAATTCTAAGGTTTTTGAATTTGTTGATTTCGTCGGTCAGCCACAATTTATCCGCTTCACTCAATGGTTGTCGGCCGTCAAGTATCTTGATGTTGGCATTCTCGTCCAGGGTGAATCCGTAGTTTGTCGAGGCAATATCAGGGCGCAGATCCTTGAGTTGCGTGGAAAACTCTTTAAATGTACGATCTATTTCTGTCAATTTTCCGATTGATTCTAAGGTGATATTGATCAGATACATTGATTTCTTGATACGCCCCATGAGCGGATCATCGAATTCCAGCTTCAGCCATGGCGCTTCTTCATATTCGTAATGCTCAGTTTCCTTAGCCTCTTCAGGGGCTTCTGCACGTGAATCGACTGCGGTTTTCTCCACGCTCCTTATTTTTTCGGCAACCAAGGTGTGCGCTTCTGGCGTGGTGTTGTGTTTATCCCTGAACGTGCCAGGTGTCACTGAGTAAAGGGTGCTGATGTTCACTATGGGACTGATGTTCATGATTGCGTCCTCCCGATTTCTACCCTTTTCTTAGCGGCCAAGTGGCAAAAAACTTGGCCTGATAAGGTTGTGGGAAACTTCTGAGAGGAACCCTTATTGAGACGCTGTTCTCAAATAGCCACTGCTCCGGCGGGTTTTGGGTTGCTCAGCCGTTTGCTGAAATCCAGCCAGGCGGCCATCAGCATCATCAAGCCAAGCCCGGCCAGGGCGGTGCAGATCTGCATGGGCCAGCTGTCGCCCGCCAGGGCGTTGACCATGTCGGCCATGGGCGCCAGCAACACGCCCAGGCAGAAGATCTCCAGCGAATAACGACCCATGCGACAGGCTTGTCGGGCAGGCCAGGTGTTGACCCAGCCTTGGCCGGCAGGCAGCAGTTTGGCCACGCAGTACGCCAGGGCAAGAAAGTGCAGCAAGCGCATGGGCCCCAGGTCAGTCTTGTTGATCGGGTACGAACCGTCTGCGACGAAGCCGGGCATCATTGCGTCATGCAGTGCAGGGAATTTCCAGGCGAAGGTGAGCACAGCAGCCACCAAAACGTAAATCGCCGAAATCATGAATAGCGGCTGCTGAACCCGCGAGCGACCCTGCCGTGCAAGCGGCGGCTTGGATTCAGAACGCAGCGCACAGGCACCGCCCAGCACGAACAGTAGTTGCCAGGCGACCGGGTTGAAATACCACACGCCGCCGCCTTCGTAAGCCGGCATGTTCCAGCCGAACAGCGGTACCATCATGTACAGCGCAATCGACAGGCTCACGGTCAGCGCTGGACTGCGCTGAATCATCGGCAGGATCAACGGCAACGCCAACAACAGCAGGATATAAAGCGGCAGCGGATCGGTGAGGTTGGGTTTGAAGCGCAGTAGCAATTGATCTGCCAGGGCTTGCTGCGGGTCAGCGACAAAATGCTGCAGGCCCATTTCCTGGATCATGTCGCGGGTTTCGACGTAATGATTGGCGACGAACACAATGCCCATCAGCAGTGTGAGAAGGAAAATGTGGACCACGTACAGCACCCAGGTCCGGCGCAGAATGCGCACGCAGGCGACCATGTAACCGTCGCGCCGGGAAATCCGGCCGTAGGCGAGGATCGCGGCATAGCCTGCGAGGAAGACGAAGATTTCCGCGGCATCGCTGAAACCGAAGTTGCGCACGGTCAGTTGGGCGAGTGGGTTGTCGGGGACGTGATCCCAGAAAATGAAGATCAGCGCCAGGCCCCGGAAGAAGTCGATGCGCAGGTCGCGTCCGTTAGTCATAACGGTGGGCTCTTTGATGTCGTATGAATGAAGATCAGCCGCGAAGGCTCAAGGTTCCGCGCCACCGGTCATCCAGACGGGGCTGGTGCGGCGGCGCGGCAGGGTGAGGCAATTTTCCGGTAAAAGCAAAAACGCGCTATTACAGAATGTCTCAGTGTTCCAGTGGCCTGTCAGGCCATAGCATTAGGCTCAAAACTGTCCGCCCGCGCCATCTGCCACATGTTCGAATAGAAGCTGCCATCCACTTCCCCATTCAACAGTTGGCCCGGCGTCAGGAATACATGGGACTGGGAAAACAGCTTGATTTCGGTCGCGGACATGCGCCGCACCAGATGCCTGGCTTCCAGTTGTGCTGGATGGTCGAGGCCGGCGGCGGCAAGCATTTCCGCCAGGGCCTTGAGGGTGTTGCGGTGGAAGTTGAACACCCGTTGAGCTTTGTCCGGCACCACCAGCGCACGTTGGCGCAGGGTGTCCTGAGTCGCTACGCCGGTCGGGCATTTGTTGGTGTGGCAGCTTTGCGACTGGATACAGCCGATAGCGAACATGAAACCGCGCGCCGAGTTGGCCCAGTCGGCGCCAATGGCCCGAACGCTGGCGATGTCGAATGCGCTGACGATCTTGCCACTGGCACCCAGCTTGATCTTGTCCCGCAGGTTCAAGCCCACCAGCGTGTTGTGCACGAACAGCAGGCCTTCGCGCAACGGCACGCCCATGTGGTCAGTGAATTCCACTGGCGCAGCGCCGGTCCCGCCTTCTGTACCATCGACCACGATGAAGTCCGGCAAAATTCCGGTTTCCAGCATGGCCTTGGCGATGCCCATGAACTCCCAGGGGTGACCCAGGCAGAACTTGAAACCCACCGGTTTGCCGCCGGACAGCTCACGCAACTGCGCAATGAACTGCATCAGCTCCACAGGCGTGGAAAACGCGCTGTGCCGTGACGGCGACACGCAGTCTTCGCCCATCAGGATGCCACGGGTTTCAGCAATCTCTTTAGTGACTTTGTGCTTGGGCAGAATGCCGCCGTGGCCCGGTTTGGCGCCTTGACTCAATTTAATCTCGATCATGCGCACTTGCGGATCTCGGGCCTGTGCGGCAAATCGTTCGGGATCGAAACGACCCTCCGCCGTGCGGCAGCCAAAGTAGCCACTGCCCAGCTCCCAGGTCAGGTCGCCGCCGTTTTCCCTGTGATAAGCGCTGATGCTGCCTTCGCCTGTGTCATGGGCGAAGTTGCCGAGCCTGGCCCCCTGATTCAGTGCGCGGATGGCATTGGCGCTCAGTGAGCCGAAGCTCATGGCCGAGATGTTGAAAATCGACGCCGAGTACGGCTGGCTGCATTGCGGCCCGCCGACGATCACGCGAAACGCATTGGGATCGCTCAGAGGCGCCGGGCGCATGGAGTGGCTGATGAACTCGAAACCCGTGCCATAGACGTCGAGCAGGGTGCCGAAGGGTTTGTCCGCTGATTCGTTCTTGGCTCGGGAATACACCAGCGAGCGTTGCGCACGCGAGAACGGCAGCGCGTCGCTGTCCGACTCCAGCAGGTACTGGCGGATTTCCGGGCGAATGGCCTCCACCGCATAGCGGATATTGCCCAGGATCGGATAATTGCGCCGCACCGAATGTGGCGATTGCAACAGGTCGAA
Source organism: Pseudomonas viridiflava (assembly GCF_900601905.1). Classification (GTDB taxonomy): domain Bacteria; phylum Pseudomonadota; class Gammaproteobacteria; order Pseudomonadales; family Pseudomonadaceae; genus Aquipseudomonas. The sequence continues at coordinate 273,681 of NZ_UWFA01000505.1, read as the reverse complement.
AATGCCCACCAGCGACAACACGCCGGTTACCAGAGCGAATGGCCACAGCCACTCGTGATGCCAGAACGGCACGCTGCACAAGGTGAAAAGCACACAACCAACGAAGAAGGCGTAACGACTGAGAAGGGACAGACTCATACGGATTCCTGGGGCTAAGGACGGTCATCTGATCGGCAGCGCTCCCTCTGTGACAGGCGGTTATTGCGCTGTCGGGGGCTGGGTCGGTGAGGAAGGAAATTGCATCTACACAACTATCGGCACACGCCAGCATAGCTGAACGATGCCGTTGCCTGATCAAGTTCGCTGATGAGTCACGTCAGCACAATCGATTGTGAGCGCCTGAAGTTGATATGTTATTGTGTAACACATCAATTGCGCACTCATCTGGAGGCAACATGAAACCTGATATCCATCCCGCTTACCGCACTGTGCTGTTCCACGATACGGCTGCCGATGCCTTTTTCCTGATCGGCTCAACCGTCGATACCGACCGCAGCCAAGCGCACAGCGACGGCAAGACTTACCCCTATGTCGCTCTGGACGTTTCCAGCGCTTCGCATCCGATGTACACCGGCCAGCAGCGCAAGACTACGACTGAAGGCCGTATCGCCGGCTTCAACAAGCGTTTCGCTACGTTCGGCTCTGGTGGCAAGAAAGACGCAACCTCCGCCGAGTGATGCTGCAACACCCCTGGGGCCGGCTGAAGCCGGTTCCACCGGCTCTTATCCTCCCCGTGAGGATTTTTTTTGTCTTTTTCTCAGCGCTGGCGACCACCGGGGCGGATCATCACTGGACGAGAAGGCAAAATTGCTTTTGACTCTGCGGCCTGAAAATCCAGGAGTCGTTGCTTTGAAAACATCAGTCGCCATCCTCTTCGGCGGGCAGTCCAGCGAACACGAAGTCTCGCTGCAGTCCGCCCGAAACGTGATCAACGCGATCGACCGTGGCACTTACGACGTGACCTTGATCGGCGTCGACAAACAAGGCCGCTGGCTGCATCTGGATGAGAACGACTACCTGCTCAATGGCAGCGACCCGGCCCGAATCAGGCTCAGCAGTTCCGGCAGGGTGTTGTCCCTTGTCCCGGGCGCTGCGGCCGGGCAATTTGTCGAGGTTGCATCGGGTGTCGAGTTGCCCCGCATTGATGTGGTGTTCCCGCTGATTCATGGCGCGTTCGGCGAAGACGGTTCGCTGCAGGGCCTGCTGCGGCTGCTGGCGATTCCCTTCGTCGGGCCGGACGTGCTCAGCTCGGCGGCGTGCATGGACAAAGACGTCACCAAGCGCCTGCTGCGTGACGCGGGCATTGCCGTTGCGCCGTTTGTGGTGGTCACCCGTGGTCAGTCCGTTGCATTCGCTACGGTCGCGGCCGAACTGGGCCTGCCGCTGTTCGTCAAACCGGCCAGCCAAGGTTCGTCGGTGGGTGTCAGCAAGGTCACCGATGAAGCCAGCTATCACGCAGCGCTGACGCTGGCTTTCGAGTTTGATCACAAGGTGCTGATCGAGTCCGGCATGGCGGGGCGTGAAGTCGAGTGCGCGGTGCTCGGCAATCAGCAGCCGCAGGTCAGCGTGTGCGGCGAGGTCATCGCCAATGATGAGTTCTATGCCTACGACACCAAGTACCTCAATGGCGATCAGGCGCGCATTGCGATCCCTGCCGAGCTGGCCGCCGAACTGGCCGATTCTGTGCGTGATGTGGCCCTGCGCGCTTATCAAGTGCTGGGGTGTGCGGGTCTGGCGCGGGTGGATTTCTTCGTCACTGACGCGGGCAGTATCGTCATCAACGAGGTCAACACGCTTCCGGGCTTCACCTCCATCAGCATGTACCCCAAATTGTGGCAGGCCAGCGGTGTTTCCTACCCCGAGCTGATTGATCGTCTGATCCGCTTCGGGCTGGAGCGTGCCGAACAGGCGCGGCAACTCAAGACCGAGATCTTCCCATGAAGCTGATTCACATCGCCGCGGCACTGTTGATCGGCGCCGATGGCCGGACGTTGCTGGTGCGCAAGCGTGGTACCCAGGCGTTCATGCAACCGGGCGGCAAGATCGAGGCCGGTGAGCCAGCCGCTGTGGCGCTCAGTCGCGAACTTGAAGAAGAGTTGGGGTTGGTGATTGACCCGGCCCAGGCGCGGTATCTGGGCTCATTCGCCGCGCCTGCTGTGAATGAACCTGGGTTTGAAGTGCGTTGCGAGTTGTTTGAAGTGCGCATTGAAGGGGACGTGCAACCCGCTGCGGAGATCGAGGAAGTGGTGTGGATCAGCGCCGACAGCCATCCGCAACTCAACCTGGCGCCGCTGACCCGGGATTCGATAATGCCGATATTCCGGGACTTGCACGTTGAGGCCTGACGGTCTCAGGCTTTGACGCCGATTCCGTATTTACGCAGTCGGTGGGCGATGGCGGTGTGCGACGTTTGCAGACGCGTCGCCAGTTGCCGGGTTGACGGATAGTCCGTGTAGAGCTTTTCCAGCAAGGCCTTTTCGAAGGTCTCGACGGCTTTTTCGAGGCTGCCGACTTCGCCATCGCTTTCACCGGCCACGGCAGTGCCTGCGATGTCCAGGTCGCCGATGTCGACCAGATTGCTGTCACTGATGGCTGCCGCACGGAAAATCACGTTCTGCAACTGGCGTACATTGCCGGGCCAGCGGTTACCCAGCAAGGCCGGGTACGTGCCGACGGCCAGGCGGCAGACGGGCCGTTGAATCTGCGCGCAGGCCTGCTCCATGAAATAGCGCGCCAGCAGCAGAATGTCCTGGCCGCGATCGCGTAATGGCGGGACTTCCAGGTTCAGCACGTTCAGCCGGTAGAACAGGTCTTCACGAAAGGTGCCTTCGCTGACCATCTTTTCCAGATTGCGATGGGTGGCGCTGAGGATGCGTACATTGACCTTTACTTCCCGATCACCGCCCACCCGGCGGAAGCTGCCATCGTTGAGGAAACGCAGCAGCTTGGCCTGCAGGTAAGGCGACATTTCGCCGATTTCGTCGAGAAATACCGTGCCCTGGTTGGCCAGTTCCATCAGCCCCGGTTTGCCGCCCCGTTGCGCGCCGGTAAATGCGCCGGGCGCGTAACCAAACAATTCGCTTTCGGCGAGGTTCTCCGGCAACGCGGCGCAGTTCAGTGCCAGGAAAGGCGCGCTGTGTCGGGCGCTGGTCGCGTGGCAGGCGCGGGCCACCAGCTCTTTGCCGGTGCCGGTTTCGCCCTGGATCAACAAGGGCGCATCCAGTGCTGCCACGCGCTGGGCACGGGCCTTGAGGGTGCGGATGGCTGCGGATTCGCCCAGCAACGCGTCAAACCCTTCGGCATGGTCGTGGTGCAGCGCGGACAAGCGTTCACCAATGCGACTGGGTTGATACAGGGTCAGCAGCGCGCCAGCATCGGTGATCGGTGTCGCATCCAGTAACAGCGCCTCGCCGTTAAGGGTCACCTCACGTAGCGGCAGGCGAAAGCCGTTTTCCAGCAAGGCGTTGTGCAGGCCCGGGTCGGCAAACAACTCTGCTACCGGCTCGCCCGCAGGTTCGCGGCCAATCAATGCGATCAAGGCCGGGTTGGCCAGCAAGACATGACCTGCGCTGTCCAGCGCGAGTACCGGATCCGTCATGGCGGCCAGCAATGCATCGAGCTGCAAATGCCGACGTTGCCCGGGCAGGATATCCACCACGGTGATCGCCTCGACTCCGCGAACCCTGAACAGCGCGTCCTTGAGTTCTTCAAGCATCTGGTGACTGAGGGTCGGCGCGTCGATATAGACGTTGGGCGGCACCATTTCCACGGCATCCAGATTCAGATTGCGCCCGCCGAGAATCGCCAGCACTTCCTGGGTGATGCCGACGCGGTCGATGAAACTGACGTGGATACGCATGGGGTCCTGAAGGTTGTGACCGCTGAGGACGGGGATTATGCCAGCAATGGCAGCCTGTTGTAGGAGCGCGCTTGCCCGCCAAGAACCATGACGCGGTTTGGATTGGGATTGGGGCCATGCCTTATCGCGGGCAAGCCTCGCTCCCACAGGGTATTGGGCTGTTGGAACCGGGCGTGCCCGCGAAGAACGATGACGCAGTCTGGCTTACGTCAAATGTTCCGGCTTCACCGGTTCACCCGGCTCGATGCCCAGTTTGTCGTGCACGTCCTTGAACATGCGGTCGTAGTCTTCATGTATGGCAATGGGCAGCACGGCGATGGGCGGCAGGCCATGATCTACAGCAATCTTGTTGGCGTTATGAGCAAAGTTGCAGGCCAGGTCACGGGGCAGTTCAAACTTGTCCTGGAAAGCGTTGCCAGCGATTTCACCGTCCATTGAAAAGCGCATGGACTTGCCTTGCGTGGGGTCCTCGCAGACTTCATAGCGGATATGGATGTCGTAACCGAGATCCGACGCCTGCAGCGGCGCGCGGGTGATGTGCAGATGGCCTGGCTCGAACATGTCAATGCCCCTTGGCGGGTCGAAGAGTGTAGCGGTTGACCTTGGCTGGCGGCTGGCGTTCAGCCGCAGCAGCGTTTCAACTCTAGACCAACAGCGGTGACAGGGGCATGACGGGCGTCATGTCTCAGGGGTGGGTTCCGGCCGCGACCAGATCCATACGTTACCGAGCAGCATTCCGCCGATGGCGGCGTAAACCGGCCAGCCGTGCATGAGGTACAGCATCAGCAGCGCGCAGAGCAGCATGCTGACCGTGGCGCTGACTTTCGCACGGCGAGTCACCAGTCGACCGTTGCGCCAGTTGCTCAGGATTGGACCGAACACCCTGTGGTTTTCCAGCCAAGCGCTCAGGCGCGGCGAACTTTTGGTCGCCGCCCAGGCCGCCAGCAGAACGAATTCGGTGGTCGGCAGACCCGGTATGAAAATCGCGGCCAGGCCTATCCCGAGGCTGACGTAAGCCAGTGCGGCGAATAATAGGCGAGAGACTCTGGACCGTGGAGGTTTGCGGTTCATGAACGCTTCAGTTGTCGTAAGGTGGTTCGATCTCATGATCGAAATCCTCGCCAGTCTATCAGGCCCGGACCACGATCACGCCCCGACCATGTGCCGGGCGCAGCCAGATGGCGGGCGATGACGCGGCAGTCCTGTAGACCGCAGCGACGGGTTCGCGGGCGAGCCTCGCTCCAACGGTGTGTATGAATCTCTGATTCGCTGTAGGAGCCGAGCTTGCTCGCGAACAACGATGACGCGGCAGACCTGTAGACCGCAGCGACGGGTTCGCGGGCAAGCCTCGTTCCAGCGGTGTGGATGAATCTCTGATTCTCTGTAGGAGGCGAGCTTGCTCGCGAACAACGATGACGCGGTGGAACTGACAGACCGCAGCAAAGGATTCGCGGGCAAGCCTCGCTCCAACGGTGTGGATGAATCTCTGATTCTCTGTAGGAGCCGAGCTTGCTCGCGAACAACGATGACGCGGTGGAACTGACAGACCGCAGCAAAGGATTCGCGGGCAAGCCTCGCTCCAACGGAGGATGATCCTCTGATCCTCTGTAGGAGCCGAGCTTGCTCGCGAACAACGATGACGCGGCAGACCTGTAGACCGCAGCAACGGATTCGCGGGCAAGCCTCGCTCCAACAGTGTGTATGAATCTCTGATTCTCTGTAGGAACCGAGCTTGCTCGCGAACAACGATGACGCGGCAGACCTGTAGACCGCAGCAACGGATTCGCGGGCAAGCCTCGCTCCAACAGTGTGTATGAATCTCTGATTCTCTGTAGGAGCCGAGCTTGCTCGCGAACAACGATGACGCGGCAGTCCTGTAGACCGCAGCAACGGATTCGCGGGCAAGCCTCGCTCCAACGGTGTGTATGAGTCTCTGATTCTCTGTAGGAGCCGAGCTTGCTCGCGAACAACGATGACGCGGTGGAACTGACAGACCGCAGCGACGGATTCGCGGGCAAGCCTCGCTCCAACGGAGGATGATCCTCTGATCCTCTGTAGGAGCCGAGCTTGCTCGCGAACAACGATGACGCGGTAGTCCTGTAGACCGCAGCGACGGGTTCGCGGGCAAGCACCGCTCCTGCAGTAGACCGCGCCTGGGCATTACTCGGCGTTATGCAGCGCCAGGCAGTTGTCGAGCATGCGGTTGGAGAATGCCCATTCGTTGTCGTACCAGGCCAGGACCTTGAGCAGTTTGCCGCTGGATTTGGTGTGGTTGGCGTCGAAGATCGACGACAGCGGGTTGTGATTGAAGTCGTGGGAAACCAGCGGCAAGGTGTTGTAACCCAGCACTTTGGAATGCTGGCTGGCTTCCTTCATCAACGCGTTGACCTCATCGGCACTGACTTCGCGGGTCAGTTGTACAGTGAGATCTACCAGCGAAACGTTAATCACCGGCACCCGAACCGCCATGCCGGTCAGTTTGCCTGCCAGCTCCGGCAGCACCAGGCCCACGGCTTCGGCGGCACCGGTCTTGCTCGGGATCATCGACTGGGTGGCCGAGCGGGCGCGGTAGGGGTCGGTATGATAGACGTCGATCAGGTTCTGGTCGTTGGTGTAGGCATGGATCGTGGTCATCAGACCGCTTTCAATGCCCAGTTCGCGGTGCAGCACCTGCGCGACGGGCGCCAGGCAGTTGGTGGTGCACGATGCGCTGGAAATAATCTGATGCGACTGGCGCAGGGTATCGTGGTTCACGCCATAGACGATGGTCGCGTCGGCACCTTTGGCCGGGGCCGAGATAATGACCTTGCGGGCGCCGGCGGTGAGGTGCGCCGCGGCTTTGGTGCGATCGGTAAACAGCCCGGTGCATTCGAAAACCACATCAACGTTTTGTGCCTTCCAGGGTAGATCGGCAGGGTTGCGAATGGCGCTGACTGCAATACGGTCACCATTGACCGTCAGGCTCTCGCTGTCACACTCGACGGTGCCGGAAAATGGCCCGTGGACCGTGTCGAAGCGCAGCAGGTGAGCGTTCATCTCACTGTCGCCCAGATCGTTGATCGCGACGACCTGCAGGTCTTGCCGGTAGCCTTGGGTATACAGTGCGCGCAGGACGTTGCGGCCGATGCGGCCAAAACCATTGATTGCAATACGAAGAGTCATACAGCCGTCCTTTCTAAATTTGTTGTTGGAATTACAAGATTATTCGCATAGAAATAGAAAACAAGCCTTTTTAATGGCAATATTTTGTTTTACCTACAACGAGAAGCCTGTAAGGCCAACACAGTTGATCGAGATCAAGCTTTTACAGACAAGGCGTGTGCCTCGATATCTGACGCGGTCTTAAACGGGTGACCACATACGTTAGCCTGGAGTTCAGCACATGCATCCCCGCATTCTTGAGGTAACCGAACGGCTGATAGCCCGCAGTCGCGAAACACGTGAGCGCTATCTGCAACTGATTCGAGGCGCCGCGAGCGACGGCCCGATGCGTGGCAAACTGCAATGCGCCAATTTCGCTCATGGTGTCGCTGCCTGCGGACCGGAAGACAAAAACAGCCTGCGCATGATGAACGCGGCCAACGTGGCGATCATCTCCTCCTACAACGACATGCTCTCGGCGCATCAGCCCTACGAGCATTTCCCGAATCAGATCAAACAGGCTTTACGTGACATTGGTTCGGTCGGCCAGTTTGCCGGTGGCGTGCCTGCCATGTGCGATGGCGTGACCCAGGGTGAGCCGGGCATGGAACTGGGCATTGCCAGTCGCGAAATCATCGCGATGTCCACCGCCATTGCTCTGTCCCACAACATGTTCGACGCCGCGCTGATGCTGGGGATCTGCGACAAGATCGTGCCCGGCCTGATGATGGGCTCCCTGCGCTTCGGCCATCTGCCGACGATTTTCATCCCCGGCGGGCCGATGGTCTCGGGGATTTCCAACAAGGAAAAGGCCGACGTGCGCCAGCGCTACGCCGAAGGCAAGGCGACCCGCGAAGAGCTGCTGGATTCGGAAATGAAGTCTTATCACGGTCCCGGCACTTGCACGTTCTACGGCACGGCCAACACCAATCAGTTGCTGATGGAAGTCATGGGCCTGCACTTGCCCGGCTCGTCATTCATCAACCCGTATACCCCGCTGCGCGATGCGCTGACCGTCGAGGCGGCGCAGCAGGTCACGCGCATGACCAAGCAGAGCGGCAACTTCATGCCCATCGGCGAAATCGTCGATGAGCGTGCGCTGGTCAATTCCATCGTTGCGCTGCATGCCACCGGTGGCTCGACCAACCACACCCTGCACATGCCTGCCATCGCCCAGGCCGCCGGCATTCAACTGACCTGGCAGGACATGGCCGACCTCTCCGAAGTCGTGCCGACGCTGACTCACGTCTACCCGAACGGCAAAGCCGACATCAACCACTTCCAGGCTGCGGGCGGCATGTCGTTCCTGATTCGCGAGCTGCTGGAAGCCGGTTATCTGCATGAAGACGTCAACACCGTGATGGGACGTGGCCTGAGCCGCTACACCAAGGAGCCGTTCCTGGAAGACGGCAAGCTGGTGTGGCGCGAAGGGCCGATCGAGAGCCTGGACGAAAACATTCTGCGCCCCGTGGCCAATCCGTTTTCCCTGGAAGGCGGTTTGCGGGTCATGGAAGGCAACCTCGGGCGCGGCGTAATGAAAGTTTCGGCAGTGGCTCTGGAGCATCAGGTGGTGCAGGCCCCGGCCAAAGTGTTCCAGGATCAGCAGGATCTTGCAGACGCTTTCAAGGCGGGCGAGCTGGAGTGCGATTTCGTCGCGGTGATGCGTTTTCAGGGGCCACGCTCGAACGGCATGCCCGAGCTACACAAAATGACACCATTTCTCGGGGTCTTGCAGGACCGTGGTTTCAAAGTCGCGCTGGTCACCGATGGGCGCATGTCCGGGGCGTCCGGCAAGATCCCGGCGGCCATTCATGTATGCCCGGAAGCGTTCGATGGTGGCCCTTTGGCACTGGTGCAGGATGGAGACATCATTCGCGTCGATGGGGTAAAAGGGACGTTGCAAGTTCTGGTTGAACCGGCAGAATTGGCCGCCAGAGAACCTGCAATCGGGCATCTGGACAACGGCGTGGGCTGTGGTCGGGAACTGTTCGGTTTCATGCGCATGGCCTTCAGCTCCGCCGAGCAGGGCGCCAGCGCCTTTACCTCGAATCTGGAGACGCTCAAGTGAAGTTGGCCCTGGTCGGTGACATTGGCGGTACCAATGCACGTTTTGCCATTTGGGAAGACGACAAACTGCATTCAATCCGGGTATTCCCGACTATCGATTACGCCAGTCCGGAAAAGGCTGTCGAGGTCTACATGCAGGACCTTGAGCTGCAGCGTGGCGACATCGGCCTGGTTTGCCTGGCGGTGGCCGGGCCGGTGGACGGCGACGAATTTCATTTCACCAATAGCAACTGGCGGCTCAGCAAGTCGGCGTTCTGCGCCAACCTCAAAGTCGATGAATTACTGTTGATCAACGATTTCAGCGCCATGGCACTGGGCATGACCCGCCTGGGTGACGACGAATACCTGACGATCTGCCACGGGATTGGCGAAGCGGATCGTCCGCGCGTGGTGGTTGGGCCTGGCACCGGCCTCGGCATCGGTAGCTTGCTCAGCGTGGGTGTCAATCACTGGATGGCCTTGCCGGGTGAGGGCGGGCATGCGGATTTGCCGATCGGCAATGCTCGTGAAGCGATGCTGTGGATGCGCATGATGGCCGATCACGAACATGTCAGCGCCGAGACCGTGCTGAGCGGTGCGGGCCTGTTGCTGCTGTATCAGGTCAGCTGTGCGCTGGATGATATCGAGCCGGTCCACAAGTCCCCGGCCGCCATTACCTCGGCTGCCGAGGAAGGTGATCCGGCGGCAGTGGCAGTCCTTGAACAATTCTGTGTGTTCCTTGGCCGTGTGGCGGGCAACACCGTGCTTACCGTTGGCGGGCGCGGCGGTGTATACATCGTGGGCGGCGTGGTGCCACGCTTTGTCGACTTCTTCATGAACAGCGGCTTCAAACGCGCTTTAGCCGAAAAGGGCGTGATGAGCGATTACTTCAAAGGCATTCCGGTCTGGCTGGTCACGGCCGAGTACCCCGGGCTGATGGGCGCGGGTGTGGCGTTGCAGCAGGCGTTTGGTGAAGAGCGGGAAATAGAGATTTAGATTTGGAATATTTTTTGGAGCGAGGCTTGCCCGCGAATCAGGCGCCTCGGTCAGTCAGGAAAGCGGCGTCATCGTTCTTCGCGGGCAAGCCTCGCTCCAACGGGTGCGGTTAGCTTCAGGATTCACCCCTAACAATAACGATTCATGCAACAAGGACGACACCAGTGAGCACAGTCAGTAAATCAATCCTGCTGGTCGATGATGACCAGGAGATCCGTGAGTTACTGCACACTTACCTGAGCCGCTCCGGCTTTCAGGTGCGCACCGTCGGTGATGGTGCGGAATTCCGTCAGGCGTTCAACGACGAGCCCAGCGACCTGTTGATCCTGGACGTCATGCTGCCCGATGAAGACGGCTTCAGCCTCTGTCGCTACGTACGCCAGCATGCGCGCTATCCCCACGTGCCAATCATCATGCTCACGGCCAGCTCCGACGAAGCCGATCGGGTGATCGGGCTTGAACTGGGCGCTGACGATTACCTCGGCAAACCCTTCAGCCCTCGCGAACTGCTGGCCCGGATCAAGGCTCTGTTGCGTCGCGCCCAGTTTGGCCAGGAGCGCAGCGGCGGCGATGTGTGGACCTTTGACGAGTGGCGGCTGGACATGGTCAGTCACCGGCTGTTCCATCGCGATGGCGAGGAAGTGATTCTGTCCGGAGCCGACTTTGCCTTGCTCAAGCTTTTTCTCGACAACCCGCAGCAGATCCTTGATCGCGACACCATTGGCAATGCCACCCGCGGGCGTGAGCTGATGCCCCTGGAGCGTATTGTCGACATGGCGGTCAGCCGCTTGCGTCAGAGATTGCGTGACACCGGCAAGTCGCCTCGCCTGATCCGCACGGTGCGTGGCAGCGGCTACCTGCTGGCAGCCAACGTGATATCGCAAGTCAGCAACGGTTACTGAGGGTGGACCTGAAACCGGCAAAGCGCCGTCTGCCATTGCCTCGCTCATTGCTCGGGCGCATGTTGCTGCTGACCCTGCTCGCGGTGTTCCTCGCCCAGGCACTGTCCAGCGTCATCTGGCTCTCGCAGTTGCGCGCCACGCAGATGGAAGGCTTGATCACCAGTGCTCGCAGCCTGGGGTACTCGATGGCTGCGAGCGTCAGTTACTTTCGCTCCTTGCCCCTGGCCTATCGGCCGCTGGTGCTGGATCAACTGCGCAGCATGGGCGGCACGCGTTTTGTGGTGTCGCTCAATGACCGCCCGCTGGATATGCAGGTGATGGACGCTACGCCGCGCAAGCAGGCAGTGCTGACGGTCGTGGATGAAGTGTTGCGCCAGCATCTGGGTGCCGACCCGGCCATTGCCGTGTGGTTTGTTCGCCCCGAAGACCTGCGTATTTTCAACAGCGGCCTGAAGCTCGACGAGTTGCCGCGCTCCTGGGCGCATTACGCGTTGAGCCTTGAACCGGTCAACCCACCGGTGCTGGTCACGCAGATCGAACTGGCGGCGGGGGAGTGGTTGTACATCGCCTCGCTGCTGCCCGAGCCTTACACCACCCTTGAGGAGCAGGACCTGCCGCTGCAGCAGGTGTGGTTCATTCTGCTCACCAGCGGCTTTCTGTTGCTGTTCATCGGTCTGCTGGTGCATTGGCAAAGCCGCCCCCTCAAGCGCCTGGCTCGGGCGGCGCGAGACATGTCGCTGGGCGCCGATGTCGAGCCTGACGTTGAAGGTGGGGCCAGCGAAGTGGTGGAGGTCAGTCGAGCGTTCAACGCCATGCGCACGCGCATCAGCCGCTACTTGACCGAGCGCGGCCAGCTGTTCAGTGCCATTTCCCACGATTTACGTACGCCGATCACGCGCTTGCGCCTGCGCGTCGAACTGCTTGAGGACGAGGCCCTGCAAGCCAAATTCACCCGTGATCTCGATGAGCTTGAACTGCTGGTCAAGGGCGCCCTGCAATGCGTCAAGGACACGGATATCCACGAAAATATCGAGGCAGTGGACCTCAATCACGTGCTCGATTGCCTGGTGGAGCCTTATCTGCTGCCGACCGGCAATGGCAGTGCGACACAAGAGGGCAAGGCACTGGCGCCTTATCCGGGCAAGCCGCTGGCGCTCAAGCGCTGTATCGGCAACCTGATCGACAATGCCCTCAAGTACGGCACCCGGGCTCATCTGAAAGTCGAAGACAACCCCCATGCCTTCGTCCTGCATGTCGACGACGAAGGGCCCGGCGTACCGGAGCAGCGTCTGGAAAGGGTGTTCGAACCGCACTTTCGTCTGGCCGGCAACCAGGCGCAGGGCTACGGCCTCGGGCTGGGCATCGCACGCAACATCGCCCATAGCCATGGCGGTGAAGTCAGCCTGCAGAACCTGCGCGGGGGAGGGTTGCGCGTGACCCTGTATTTGCCGCGGACGGCCGAGTGACGCGGATCTGTAGGAGCGAGGCTTGCCCGCGAATCTGTCGCCGCGGTCAATCAGATACACCTCGCCATCGTTCCTCGCGGGCAAGCCTCGCTCCAACAAATAGACATGGTTTTCCAATGTAACCATCCTGTGACCATCGCGCGTCGCTTCGTTACTGTACTTTCAACCACCATGGTTAGACTCCATGCAGCGCAAGCACAGACTTGCTCATGCATAACAACAAGAAAGGTTAAATCGATGAATTCAATTTCCCGCCTCGCAGCTGTCATCTCTCTCGCCTCGTTGTTCCCTCTGAGCGCTTACGCAGCCGATTCCAAAGGCACAGTCCAGGTTGTTCACTGGTGGACCTCTGGCGGTGAAAAAGCCGCTGTGGATGTTCTCCGGGCGCAGGTCGAAAAAGACGGTTTCACCTGGAAGGATGGCGCAGTCGCCGGTGGCGGCGGTTCAACGGCCATGACCGTACTCAAGAGCCGCGCTGTGGCGGGCGACGCGCCAGGCGTCGCACAAATCAAGGGCCCGGATATTCAGGAGTGGGCCTCCACCGGACTGCTCGACACTGATGTCCTGAAGGATGTGGCCAAGCAGGAAAAGTGGGACAGCATGCTGGATAAGAAAGTCTCCGATACTGTGAAGTACGACGGTGATTACGTGGCCGTGCCGGTGAACATCCACCGGGTCAACTGGCTGTGGATCAACCCGGAAGTGTTCAAGAAAGCCGGTATCGAAAAAGCCCCCACCACCCTCGAAGAGTTTTACGCCGCAGGCGACAAGCTCAAGGCCAAAGGTTTCATCGCCCTGGCCCACGGCGGTCAGCCATGGCAGGACAGCACCGTGTTCGAAGCCGTACTGCTGTCGGTCATGGGCGCTGATGGCTACAAAAAAGCCTTCGTCGATCTGGACGAAAAAGCGCTGACCGGCCCTGAAATGGTCAAGGCATTCACCGAATTCAAGAAAGTCGCCACCTACATGGACCCCAACCGTGCCGGTCGCGACTGGAACGTTGCCGCAGCCGACGTGATCAACGGCAAAGCCGGTATGCAGATCATGGGCGACTGGGCCAAGAGTGAGTGGACCGCTGCCAAGAAAGTAGCGGGCAAGGATTACCAGTGCGTGGCCTTCCCGGGCACCGAGAAAGCCTTCACTTACAACATTGACTCCCTGGCAGTGTTCAAGCAGAAGGACGCTGGTACGAAAGCTGCTCAGCAAGACATCGCAAAAGTCGCTTTGGGTGAAGAGTTTCAGAAGGTCTTCAGCATCAACAAAGGCTCGATTCCGGTTCGCAACGACATGTTGAACAACATGGAAAAGAACGGCTTCGACTCCTGCGCCCAGACGGCCGCCAAAGACTTCCTGGCTGACTCGAAAACCGGCGGCCTGCAGCCAAGCATGGCGCACAGCATGGCGACCAACCTCGCTGTACAGGGCGCGATCTTTGATGTGGTCACCAACTTCATGAACGATCCAAAAGCTGACCCGGCCAAGGCGCCTGCCCAGTTGGCGTCGGCGATCAAGTCCGCCCGGTAATACGCTGCAAACCACGACCGCTGGCTTGCCAGCGGTTCACCCCAGCCGCCGTTTGTGCTGATGACCCGAAGTCTGGTGTCAGGCACGGCCGTGAGCGGGAAATGATGTTTTCAACCTGGATTATTCGATGAGTTCTGTCGCTGCCTTCAGCAAAGCCTCGCCGTTCGATGCGCTGCAACGCTGGCTGCCCAAGCTGGTGCTCGCACCGAGCATGTTCATCGTGCTGGTCGGTTTTTATGGCTACATCCTCTGGACGTTCGTGTTGTCGTTCACCACCTCGACTTTTCTGCCCAGCTACAAATGGGCGGGGTTGGCGCAATACATGCGTCTTTACGAGAGCGACCGCTGGTGGGTGGCGAGCAAGAACCTGATCGTGTTCGGCGGCATGTTCATCGCCATCAGCCTGGCCATCGGTGTAGTGCTGGCAGTGTTCCTTGATCAGCGGATTCGTCGTGAAGGCTTCATTCGCACGATCTACCTGTATCCGATGGCGCTGTCGATGATCGTCACCGGCACCGCCTGGAAGTGGTTGCTCAACCCCGGTCTGGGGCTGGACAAGATGCTACGCGACTGGGGCTGGGAAGGCTTCCGTCTGGACTGGCTGGTCGACCCGGATCGCGTGGTGTACTGCCTCGTCATTGCTGCGGTCTGGCAGTCGTCGGGTTTCATCATGGCGATGTTTCTGGCCGGGCTGCGCGGCGTCGATCAGTCGATCATTCGTGCCGCGCAGATCGACGGCGCGAGCATGCCGAAGATTTACTGGAAGGTGGTGCTGCCAAGCCTGCGCCCGGTGTTCTTCAGTTCCGTGATGATCCTCGCGCACATTGCCATCAAGAGTTTCGACCTGGTGGCGGCAATGACGGCCGGTGGGCCGGGTTACTCCTCCGATCTGCCCGCCATGTTCATGTATTCGTTCACCTTCAGCCGCGGCCAGATGGGCATGGGCTCGGCCAGTGCGATTCTAATGCTCGGGGCCATTCTGGCGATTCTCGTGCCGTATCTGTATTCCGAGCTGAGGACCAAGCGCAATGACTAGTCTTGCTGGCAAACCCGCCTTCAGCCTCGGCCGCCTGGCGATTCATGCAGTGCTGATTCTGGCCTGCCTGCTGTATCTGGTGCCGTTGGTGGTGATGTTGCTCACCAGTTTCAAAACCCCGGAAGACATCGGCACCGGCAACCTGCTCAGCTGGCCCACCGTGGTCACGGCCATCGGCTGGGTCAAAGCCTGGGCGACGCTGGACGGCTACTTCTGGAACTCGATCAAGATCACCGTTCCGGCAGTCATCATCTCCACCGCCATCGGCGCGCTCAATGGCTACGTCCTGTCGATGTGGCGCTTTCGCGGTTCGCAGCTGTTCTTCGGGCTGCTGCTGTTTGGCTGCTTCCTGCCGTTCCAGACCGTGCTGCTGCCAGCGTCGTTCACCCTCGGCAAAATGGGCCTGGCCAGCACCACCACCGGCCTGGTGTTCGTCCATGTGGTCTACGGCCTGGCGTTCACCACGCTGTTCTTTCGCAACTACTACGTGAGCATCCCCGACGCGCTGGTCAAGGCCGCTCGGCTCGACGGGGCGGGGTTCTTCACCATCTTTGGCAAGATCATTCTGCCGATGTCGACGCCGATCATCATGGTCTGCCTGATCTGGCAATTCACCCAGATCTGGAACGACTTTCTGTTCGGTGTGGTGTTCTCCAGTGGTGACTCGCAGCCCATTACCGTGGCGCTGAACAACCTGGTCAACACCAGCACCGGGGTCAAGGAATACAACGTTGATATGGCGGCGGCGATGATCGCCGGGTTGCCGACACTGCTGGTGTACATCGTTGCCGGCAAGTATTTCGTGCGCGGGCTCACGGCCGGCGCAGTCAAGGGGTAAACATGGCAACGCTCGAATTACGCAATGTAAACAAGACCTACGGCGCGGGCCTTCCGGACACGCTGAAGAACATCGAATTGCAGATCAAGGACGGCGAGTTCCTGATTCTGGTCGGTCCGTCCGGCTGCGGTAAATCGACCCTGATGAATTGCATCGCCGGGCTGGAAAACATCAGTGCCGGTTCGATTCTGATCGACGGCTCGGATGTTAGCGGCATGAGCCCCAAGGACCGTGACATTGCCATGGTGTTTCAGTCCTACGCGCTGTACCCGACCATGAGCGTGCGCGAAAACATCGAGTTCGGTCTGAAAATCCGCAAGATGAGCCCGGCCGCCATCGAAGAAGAAGTGATGCGCGTGGCCAGGCTGTTGCAGATCGAGCACCTGCTCAATCGCAAACCGGGGCAGCTTTCCGGTGGTCAGCAACAGCGGGTTGCCATGGGGCGAGCCTTGGCGCGGCGGCCGAAGATTTATCTGTTCGATGAGCCGCTGTCCAACCTCGACGCCAAGCTGCGGGTCGAGATGCGCACTGAAATGAAACTGATGCACCAGCGCCTGAAAACCACCACGGTTTATGTCACCCACGATCAGATCGAAGCCATGACCCTGGGCGATAAAGTCGCGGTGATGAAAGACGGCATCATTCAGCAGTTCGGTACGCCCAAAGAGATCTATAACGACCCTGCCAATCTGTTCGTCGCCAGCTTCATCGGCTCGCCGCCCATGAACTTCATTCCACTGCGTCTGCAGCGCAAGGAAGGCCGTCTGCTGGCGTTGCTGGACAGCGGCCAGGCGCGTTGCGAGTTGCCGTTGGGCATGAGCGATGCCGGGCTGGAAGATCGCGAAGTGATCCTCGGCCTGCGCCCTGAGCAAATCGTGCTGGCGCCAGCGCAGCCCAACGGTTTGCCAACCATTCGTGCCGAGGTGCAAGTCACCGAGCCCACCGGGCCGGACACGCTGGTGTTCGTCAACCTCAACCAGAGCAAGGTCTGCTGCCGCCTGGCACCGGACGTTGCGCCTCAGGTGGGTGAAAGCCTGACCCTGCAATTCGATCCGGCCAAGGTGCTGCTGTTTGATGCTGCCACGGGTGAGCGTCTGGGTGTACTGGCCAACAATCAACCACCTCTGGAGCGGGGTGGCAACGTCACGCAGCTCAATCGCAACTGATCCGGGCCGAGCCGGTTGAGTGGTGACTGCCCTGAAAAGCACGCTCAGCCAGCCATACCCAGTCGTCGATGTAACGCCGTAAAAAAGCTAATAACAATAATACGAGGAGTTAAGGGATGAAGAAGCTACGCAACAAATCGCTTAATCGGTTCCAGCGGATCGGTGGTTTGTCAGTGCTCAGTGCGCTGGCGTTCTCCAGCGCGGCCTTCGCCATTGAGCCGTTCAACGCCAATGAACACATGACCGGAGACTGGGGTGGAGCCCGTAAAGACCTTTATGACAAAGGCTACGACTTTACGCTGGACTACGTTGGCGAGATGGGCGCCAACGTTCACGGCGGTTACGACACCGATAAAACGGCCCGTTACAGCGACCAGTTCGCCCTGGGTGTAAACATCGATTTGCAAAAGGCGTTCGGCTGGAGCGACGCTGAATTCAAGCTCGCGATCACTGAACGTAGCGGCAAGAACATTTCCAACGACCGGCTGGGCGATCCGCGCGTCGGCACCCTCAGTTCCTCACAGGAAGTCTGGGGCCGTGGTCAGACCTGGCGTCTGACCCAAATGTGGGTCAAACAGAAATTCCTCGACGGCAAGCTGGACATCAAAGCGGGCCGTATGGGCGAGGGTGAAGACTTCGGCAGCTTCCCTTGCGACTTCCAGAACTTGACGTTCTGCGGCACCCAGGCGGCCAACTACGTCAACACCTGGTACAACTGGCCTGTCAGCCAGTGGGCCTTGCGCGTGAAATACAACATCACGCCTGAGTTCTATGCCCAGATCGGCGTCTACGAACAGAACCCGTCCCTGCTGGAAACCGGCAACGGCTTCAAACTCAACGGCAGCGGCGCCAAGGGTACGTTGGTGCCAGTGGAAGTGGTGTGGTCTCCGACCGTCAATTCGTTGCCTGGCGAATACCGTCTGGGTTACTACCTGAGCAGCCCGAGCGCCAACGATCTCTATGAAGACGTCAACGGCCAGCCGCAGGGCCTGACCGGTGGCCAGTTCAAATCCCATGACAAGAAGACCGGCTGGTGGGTCGTTGCGCAGCAGCAGATCAGCACCTTCGACGGCAATCCTTCACGGGGCGTGAGCCTGTTTGCCAATGCCACGGTGCATGACAAGGAAACCAACTTCGTCGATAACTTCCTGCAAGTCGGCATGGTCATCAAAGGGCCGTTCGCGTCCCGTCCCAAGGACGATATCGGCATCGGCGTTTCGCGCATTCACGTCAACGAAGATGTGCGTGATCGTGCACAGCTGATCAATGCCTCCAATGGCATCAACGACTACGACAACCCAGGCTACCTACCGATCCAGAAGAGCGAGTACAACTCCGAGATCTACTACGGCGTGCACGTGACCGACTGGCTGACCATCCGCCCCAACCTGCAATACATCAAACACCCGGGCGGTGTTGATCAGGTCGACGACGCGCTGGTGGCAGGCATCAAACTGCAGACCAAGTTCTAACAGACGATTCAGGGTCGTGTGTGCTTTGCGGGCAGCCTGGCTGCCCGTTTTTTTTGGCTGTCGCCGACCTGTTGGAGCGAGGCTTGCCCGCGAAGAACGCTAAGGTGATTTGCCTGCAAGAATACGGTGCCTGATTCGCGGGCAAGCCTCGCTCCAACAAGGGAGTTATTTGTTTTTGACTGGAGCGGTCCGGATGTCCGAACACCCCCTGCAACGTTTCTTCAACTCGCAACGCGCCCGACCCACCTTCGAGTGGGAGCGCTTTCAACGTCGGGATGTGCTGTTGATCAACCATCCCTTGTGCCAGGCGGTGTTCAGTCGCCAGGGCGCGCAGTTGCTGCATTTTCAGCCGACCGGCCAGAAGCCTTGGCTGTGGTGTGCCTCGCGCTGGCCACTGGTTGGCGCGATCCGCGGCGGCGTACCTGTGAGCTGGCCTTGGCATGGCAGACACCCCAGCGAGTCGGGCTGGCCTGCCCACGGCTGGGCGCGGCTGCTGGACTGGAAGCTGATCGACAGCCGCGAGAATGAGGCCGGAGTCAGCCTGCATTGGCGTTTGCAGTTATGTGACTGGCAGGCCGACTTGTATGCCGAGCTGGGGCAGAGCATGGAGTTGCGCCTGGGCACCCGTCATGAAGACAGCGAACCGTGCCAGTTCGGCCATGCGTTGCATGCCTATTGGCGAATAGGTGATGTGCAGGACGTTGCGCTGCAGGGCCTGGAAGGCGCTCAGGGTTACGATCAGTTGAATCGTCAGGCGTGTCGGCAGGAGGGCGAGTTACGGGTCGCGGGTGGCTGCCAGCGGATGTTTGAACACAATGGTGCACTGCAACTGCAGGACCAGGCCTGGCAACGACGCCTGGGGATCGACACCGGTGACAGCCTCAACACCATCGTCTGGCACCCAGGCAGTCGACCACTGATGGGCGTGGCCGGTCATGAGGCGACGGGATTTGTCTGTGTTGAAGCGGCGTCAGGCAGCGATGAAAGCCTGAGACTGGCTCCGGGTGAGCAGGCGGAGCTGAAGTTGCAGGCTTATCTGGTGCATTGAATCTGCGGCTCATCGTCGTTCTGTGGGACCGGCTAGAGCCGGTCCCAGGGTGCTGATGTCCTAACCCTGATCCTCAATCGGGTAGCGGCTGTCATTCAGGCTTTCCTTAATCTTGCGCAGGTGCGGCTGGAAATCCACGCCTCGGCGCAAGGTCATCCCGGTTGCGAGCACATCAAGGACCGTCAGCTGGATGATCCGCGAGGTCATCGGCATATAGATGTCCGTGTCTTCCGGGAGCGGTATGTTCAGGCTCACCGTACTGGCCAGCGCCAGGGGCGAACCGGCTGCGGTCAGGCCGAGCACCGAGGCGCCATTGGCCCTGGCAATGCGTGCGACTTCGACCAGTTCCCGAGTGCGCCCCGTGTAGGAAATGATCACAAACAGTTCGCCGGTGTGGGCGACGGACGCAATCATGCGCTGCATCAGCACGTCGGCATGGGCGGTGACGGCCAGGTTGAAGCGGAAGAACTTGTGCTGCGCATCGAGCGCCACCGGAGCCGAAGCGCCCAGGCCGAAGAAGTGGATCTGCCGGGCCTGAATCAACATGTCCACAGACTTGCTGATCAGGGCCGGGTCCAGCTGCTGCACGGCGCTGTCGAGGGACGCAATGGCGCTGCCGAAAATCTTCTTGGTATACGCCTCGGTATCATCGTCGGCCTCCACTGCGCGGCTGACATACGCCGCGCCGCTGGCCAGGCTTTGAGCCAACTGCAGCTTGAGTTCCGGATAGCCGCTGACGGCGAAAGATCGGCAGAAGCGATTGACCGTCGGCTCGCTGACTTTGGCGGCCTGCGCCAGAGCGGCAATGCTGAATCGGGTGGCTTGCTGGGGGTTGAGCAGAATCGCTTCAGCGACCTTGCGCTCAGCCTTGTTGAGTTCTTCGAGGCGGCTCTGGATCTGCTCCAGAAGATTTCTTGAGTGGTCCATTCCAAGTCCTTGTCAGGCGGTTTTGCACAGGTTTTTTCACAAGGCTCTAGATAGGCCCTTTAGCCTGTAGCAAAGGTGGCCTATCGTACTCAGGGCCTGTGTTGATCACCACTGGAATATGCTTTTAGAAGGAATGTTGTGGTTATTACTACATATGGCCTTGAGTAACGCCTTTAAAAAAGGTATTTGTAGCCTAACTTGATAAAAGAACCAACATTATGCTCTCGATTACGGTTGAACCGTGCACTTTTGCCTTGTTTGGCGCCTTGGGTGACCTGGCAGTGCGCAAGTTGTTCCCGGCGCTTTATCAGCTCGACCGCGCAGGATTGCTGCATGCCGACACGCGTATCCTCGCGTTGGCGCGCGAACCCGGCACCGAACAGCAGCATTTGGCATACATCGATGAATCGTTGCGCCGTTTCGTTCCCGACACTCAGCTTGAACCCGAACATGTGCAGCGTTTTCAGGCGCGTCTGAGCTACCTGCATGTGGACTTCCTCAAGGCCGAGGATTACGTCGCGCTGGCCGAGCGCGTGGGCAATGCTGAAACCCTGATCGCCTACTTCGCCACGCCAGCCTCGGTATACGGCGCAATCTGCGAAAACCTGGCCTCGGTCAATCTCACCGATCGCACTCGCGCCGTGCTGGAAAAGCCCATCGGTCACGACTTGGCATCTTCGCGCCGGGTCAACGACGCCGTGGCGCAGTTCCTCCCGGAAAGCCGTGTCTATCGCATCGACCACTACCTGGGCAAAGACACCGTCCAGAACCTGATCGCCTTGCGGTTCGCCAACAGCCTGTTCGAAACCCAGTGGAACCAGAACCACATCTCCCACGTTGAAATCACCGTGGCTGAGAAGGTCGGCATTGAAGGCCGCTGGGGCTATTTCGATCAGGCCGGGCAATTGCGCGACATGATCCAGAACCACTTGCTGCAACTGTTGTGTCTGATCGCCATGGACCCGCCGAGCGATCTGTCTGCCGACAGTATTCGTGACGAGAAGGTCAAGGTGCTCAAGGCCCTGGCGCCGTTCACGCCGGAGCGGCTGGCCACTCAAGTGGTGCGCGGCCAGTACACCGCAGGTTACAGCGATGGCAAAGCCGTGCCGGGGTATCTGGAAGAGGAAAACTCCAACACCCAGAGCGACACTGAAACCTTCGTCGCGCTGCGTGCCGATATTCGCAACTGGCGCTGGTCGGGCACGCCGTTCTATCTGCGCACCGGCAAGCGCATGCCGCAGAAACTGTCGCAGATCGTGATCCACTTCAAAGAGCCACCGCACTACATCTTCGCCCCCGAGCAGCGCATGCAGATCAGCAACCGCCTGATCATTCGCCTGCAACCGGACGAAGGCATTTCCTTGCAGGTGATGACCAAGGATCAGGGCCTGGACAAAGGCATGCAGCTGCGCAGCGGCCCGCTGCAACTGAATTTTTCCGACACCTACCGCAGCGCTCGCGTCCCGGATGCCTACGAGCGGTTGTTGCTGGAAGTCATGCGCGGCAATCAGAACCTGTTTGTTCGCAAAGATGAAATTGAGTACGCCTGGCAATGGTGCGATCAGCTGATCGCCGGCTGGAAAAAGGCTGGCGATGCGCCCAAGCCTTACACGGCTGGATCGTGGGGGCCGATGAGCTCCATTGCCTTGATTACTCGTGATGGGAGATCGTGGTATGGCGATATGTGAACTTGAATTCCCTCAGGGCCAACTGGTCCGGGAGTTCGACAATCCGCAACTGCTGGCCCAGGCGCTGGCAGCCAACGTAGCCGAACAGCTCAGAACCGCCATCGCCGGCCATGGCCTGGCGACGCTGGTGGTGTCCGGCGGCCGCAGCCCCGTGGCATTTTTCCAGGCGCTTGCCGAGCAGCCGCTGGACTGGTCGAAAGTGGTGGTCAGCCTGGCCGACGAGCGCTGGGTACCGGTGGAGCACGCCGACAGCAACGCGGGCCTGTTGCAGCGTTTTCTCCTGCAAGGCCCTGCCGCCGAGGCTCGGTTTCTAGGCCTGTACAACGTGGCGGACAGTCTGGAGGAGGCCGCGCTGGCAGCCGATCAGGCATTGGCCGAGTTGCCGCCAATTGATGTGCTCATTCTGGGCATGGGCGACGACGGCCACACCGCCTCGTTGTTCCCCGGCAGTCCCAACCTCGCCGAAGCACTGGACCTGGACAGCTCGCGTCGCT
Organism: Pseudomonas viridiflava; assembly: GCF_900601905.1. Lineage (GTDB taxonomy): Bacteria > Pseudomonadota > Gammaproteobacteria > Pseudomonadales > Pseudomonadaceae > Aquipseudomonas. The sequence goes on along the minus strand of NZ_UWFA01000505.1, from coordinate 251,078 downwards.
GCCTGCCAATGCTGGCGCCGACCGTGCCGCATCAGCGTCTGACCCTGACCCGTCAATTGCTGGCTTCGGCGCGTTTGCCGATCCTGTCGGTTTCCGGCCAGGCCAAACTCGATACCTTGCGCGCCGCGCTGGCTGGCGATGACCTCGCCGAAATGCCGGTGCGTGCATTCCTTGACTCTTCACTTGAGATTTACTGGTGCCCATAACAAAAGGATCCGCCGCCATGAACACCGCTCAAAACACTCAGCCGCTCAACAGCATGGCGAACAAGATCAAGCAGATCGACGAACTCTGCACCAAAGCGAAAATTCTTCCGGTGATCACCATCCTGCGTGACGAGGACGTCTTGCCCCTGGCTGACGCCCTGGCCGCTGGCGGCATGACCGCGCTGGAAGTCACGTTACGTTCAGCGTTCGGTCTTAGCGCGATTCGTATTCTGCGCGAACAGCGCCCTGAGCTCTGCGTGGGGGCCGGGACCATTCTGGATCGCAAGATGCTGGCCGATGCCGAAGCGGCAGGCTCGCAGTTCATCGTCACGCCGGGCAGCACGCAGGATCTGCTGCAAGCCGCGCTGGACAGCCCGTTGCCGTTGTTGCCGGGCATCAGCAGCGCTTCGGAAATCATGATTGGCTACGCCATGGGTTATCGCCGCTTCAAGCTGTTCCCGGCGGAAATCAGCGGCGGCGTGGCGGCGATCAAAGCCTTGGGCGGGCCGTTCAACGAAGTACGCTTCTGCCCGACTGGCGGGGTCAACGTCGACAACCTGAAAAGCTACATGGCGCAGCCCAACGTCATGTGCGTCGGCGGGACCTGGATGATTGACAACGCGTGGGTCAAGAATGGCGACTGGGGCCGCATTCAGGAAGCCACCGCCGAGGCGATGGCGCTGTTTGATTGATACTTTTTTCTGTTGGAGTGAGGCTTGCCCGCGAAGAACGATGGCTCGGTGTGTCAGACATACCGCATCGTCTGATTCGCGGGCAAGCCTCGCTCCAACAGATCATCGCTTACTTGAGCTCCCGCAACGCCTCCACCAACACCTGCATATCCGCAGCTGCCGTCGTAAACCCCGGCGTGATGCGAATGCACGGCCCGCAAGCCGAGCCTGCGCGGGCCACGGTGAACAGGTTGTATTCCTGCAACAGACGCTCGACCATCGGCTGCTGGTCGTCATGCCCGGTAAAACGTAGCGCGGTGATCCCGCAATACAGACGCGGGTCGTCCGGCGTCAGGATTTCGATGTGCTGAAGGTCTCTGGCTGGCTTGACCCACAGGTCGCGCAGGTAGCTCAAGCGTGCGCCCTTGTTGGCTGAGCCAATGGCCAGATGCTCTTCGAACACCTTGGGCAAGGTCATCCACGCAGGGATGTTTGGTGTGCCGTAGGGCACCAGCGACAGGATGTCATTGCGTGCATAGCGTATATCGCCCATGTCTGGGTCGACAGCGTCAATTCGGTCCCGAGCCACATAAATGAAGCCCAGGCTCAACGGCGCGCCGATCCATTTCTGCAGGTTGTAGCCCGCGAACGCGACGCCCAGTTCATCCAGCTTGAAATCCAGCTGCCCCAGTGCGTGTGCGCCGTCGAGGATCACGTCGATGCCTCGTTCTCTGGCCAGCGTTGCAATGGCCTTGACCGGCATCACCAGCCCTGTGCGGTGGGTGACGTGGGTCAGCGCCATCAGCTTGAGCCGTGGGTACTGCTCGAATGCCTGCTGATAGCTATTGACCAGACCATCGTAAGTGGCGGGGTGGGCGTGGGTAATGTCGATGACCTCGACACCGCGACTTTTCGCCAGCCAGCGCATGGCGCTTTGCACACTCAAATAATCCAGATCGCTGACCAGCACCTGATCGCCCGGTTGCAACCGATTGTAGTTGCGGATCAGGGACTGCAGCGATTCGGAGGCACAGCGGGTGATGGCGATTTCTTCAACGCAGACCTGCAGCAGATCAGCCAGTTGCGCGTGGATCATGCCGCTGTCATGGGCATCGAACTGGCGTCGCACGTAGACCGAATTGCTGCGGTTCACGTAATCGATGTTGCGCCGATAGTCCTCCACCACCTCACGGGTCATGCGCCCGAAGTAGCCGTTTTCCAGATTGATCGGGCCCGGCTCGACGTCATAACGCGCCGCGACACGTTGCCAGAACAGCTCATCCCTTGCTTGTTGCTGGAGCATTGCATTCTCGCTTTTGAAAGTATCAGAAACCTAGGAGGTCCCGCCCCGTCCTCTACGCCGCGCTGTAAACACAGCTGCGTAAACACAGCCCAGTAGGAGCGGCTTTAGCCGCGAAGATATCTGCACATGCGCCAGATCTTCATCGACAGTATTGCCGCTCGCGGCTGAAGCCGCTGCTACGGGACTTTGCTCGCCGCGACGTCTGGCCGATTTCAGCGGTCGTTGAAGCTTTGCCTGGGCCGCTTGCGCAGCGGATCGAGCAGTTCAGATAGGCCGTTGTGGTCGATCTCCTGCATCAACGCCAACAGGCTGCCCAGCTCACTTTTGGGAAAACCTTCGCGGGCAAACCAGTTCAGGTATGGCCCTGGTAAATCGGCCAGCAGACGGCCTTTGTACTTCCCGAAAGGCATTTCACGAGTGACCAGCAGTAATAGTTTTTCCGGATCCATGCGCGTCCATCACTTTGTGTTCTGAGCAGCTCCACCATACGTGCATTCTGCATGCAGGCCAAACGACAGTTCATGCATAAATCACGATGCGTCTGTATGGGGTTAAATATAATTCATTGAAATATAAGAATATTTTTTAATCGCAAAAGCTGGCACGCGCTCTGCAATTACCTAGTCATCTACACACTTTCGTATCAACCTGCCAATAAGGAATTGGAAAATGACTGACATCAATAAAGAATCGATCTCCCTGCTCAACGACCTGATCGAAACCAGCAAAGATGGCGAGAAAGGTTTTCAGACCAGCGCAGAAGATATCAAGCACCCAGAACTGAAAGCGTTCTTCCTGAGCCGCTCGGCTGAAATCGCGACTGCAGTTCGCGAGTTGCAGGCTGAAGTGCGTGCACTGGGCGGCGATCCAGAAACTTCTTCCAGTGTCTCGGGCACTCTGCACCGCGCCTGGGTAGACCTGAAGTCGACCCTGACCGGCAAGGATGATGTTGCGATCCTCAACGAAGTCGAGCGTGGCGAAGACGTTGCCCTGAAGGCGTACAAAGAAGCGCGTCAGAAAGCTATCGAGAAAAACCTGCCAGCCAACGTGACTGCATTGATCGACAAGCAGCTGCAAGGTGTACAAGCCAATCACGACAAAGTAAAAGCTCTGCGTGACCAGGCTCGTGCTCAAAAAGCCTAAAAGCCGTGTCATTAAAAAAACGCCAGCCAGTCTGGCGTTTTTTTTGGTCTTTGATCAGGCTGCCTGGCTTTCCACCCGGTTGCGGCCGTTGTTCTTGGCGTTATACAGCGCGTCGTCCGCCGTCTTGAAGAGGTCTTCCAAGGCGTCACCCGATTGCACCGTGCGCATCGCAATACCGATGCTGACGGTCAGCGGTTTAATGTCGTTGGCGAACAGGGGCAAATCCTGGACCGCAGCACGGATCTTTTCCGCAACGGCCCTGGCGCCTTCGAGGTCGGTTTCCGGCAATACTGCGACAAACTCTTCACCACCATAACGCGCAACGAAATCGGCGGGCCGGCGGATGCTTTCTGCCAGTGTAATGGCGACATTACGCAATGCCTCATCGCCGCCAGGATGGCCGTGGCGATCATTGAAGGCCTTGAAGTAGTCGACGTCGATCACTAGCAGAGACAGAGGTTTGCCAGCGCGCATGGCGCGGGTCCATTCCTGGGTGAGCACCTCATCCAGCTTGCGCCTGTTGGGCAAGCCGGTAAGCGCGTCGGTAGAGGCCCGTAGCTTGAGTTCGTTCTCCGCTTGTTGACGCAAACACAGTTCGCGACGCAGCAGAAAGGTCAGCCACATGATCCCCAGACAGAGCAATCCGGTAGCACTGCCTACCAACCAGGCGCTGCGTTGCCAGACGGCGTAGACCTCGTGCTCCGACTGACCGACTATGACTATCAGTGGTAGCGAGCCGACATGTGAAAACGTATACAGACGTCGCTTGCCGTCAAAGGTAGAGTTGGCACTGAAACTGCCATTGCCGTTGTCGATCACGCGATGAAAGTTGGGGCTGCTGGCAAAACTCTTGCCGATCATCTCCTGACCTTCAGGTTCCGGTTGGCGTGCCAGCACTACACCGTCCATGTTGAGCAGCGTCACGTTACTGTCCGGACCAATATCCAGGGTGCGGAACAATTGCTTGAAATACACCAGACGCATGGCTGCGCTGGCGATGCCGACAAAAGATCCGTCTTCTGCGTAAATCCTGCGGCTGAAGCTGATGCACCAATCCTTGAACCCTTCACGCGAGATGAACGGCCCGCCCACCTTCAGGTCCAGAGACGGGTCCTGCCTGTGTTGCTGAAAGTGAATGCGGTCAGACAGGTTGAAGGTTCTGGGAATGACGGAGGTCGAGTCGGCGAGGATGTTGCCGTGCTTGTCCACCAGCAGCAAATCACCTTTATAAGGTGCCGCGGTTGATCGATCAAATAACACCATGTGGCGCAACTCGGGGGAGATATTGTGCAGGTCGTGGCGTTTCCAGGCGGCAATCATCCCCAGCAGCGAAGTGTCATACAACTCGGCATTACGCAGCACATCGGCATCGATCAGGTGCACGATATTGGCAGCAGCGCGGGCGGCGGCATCGTTGGCATCCTGGCGTTCCCGGATCAGCAGAAACACCACGATCAGTACGATTACCAGCATGGCGGCGGCGCTGCCGCAGACCAGAATAACTTGCGGCCGAGTCCAGTTTTTATGAACGGTTTGCCGGGGTGAAGGAACAATCATTGTGTTCAATGGACTCGAAAAATGTTGGCTTGGCTGATGATAGTGTTGTTGTGAGTGGTTTATATGATCGTGAATATTGCTTTGGATAGCTATTGGCCTTTATAGCCTGATCCTCAGCAGGCTAAAACACCAGCGTGCCGCTTCTGTGTCGGATTCGATGTTTGCAGCGCCAATGCACCGGCCGCTCACGTCGGCAACGTTATCCCGAAGGTATTGACGCCCTGTTGGCTGCGCACAAAAACCGTGCCGCCATGCATCAGCGCAATGGCTTTGACAATGGCCAGCCCCAGGCCGTGGTTGGCGCCACTGTTGGCGCGGGAGGCGTCCACCCGATAGAAGCGTTCGAACAGACGGGGCAGGTGTTCGTCGGGAATCGAGACGCCAGGATTGGCAACGCTGATGCTGACCTGATCGCGGTCCTGGGCGATGTCGACCTGTATGGTCTGCCCAGCCTCGGTATGCTGCACGGCGTTGTGCAGCAGATTGACCAGCGCCCTGCGCATGTGCGGTTTGTCGATGGGCGCGCTGGCGTCGCCGTTGACCCGCACCTGAACCTGCGCATCCTCGAGGATGAAGTCCAGATAATCCAGGCTCGTGGCCACTTCCTGGGCGAGCGACGTGCAGGTCAGTTCGGTGGCCTTGCTGCCCTGGTCGGCACTGGCCAGAAACAGCATGTCGTTGATGATCGAACGCAGCCGCTCCAGCTCTTCAAGGTTCGATTGCAACACCTCGAAGTAGTGCTCGGCCGAGCGCCCGCGAGTCAGGGCGACCTGGGTCTGACCGATCAGGTTGGTCAGCGGCGAGCGCAACTCATGGGCCACATCCGCGTTGAATGACTCCAGCCGCGAATAGGCCCGCTCGACACGCTCCAGTGTCGAGTTGAATGAAGAGACGAGCTGGTCCAGCTCGGGAGGCATTGGGCTCAACTGCAGGCGCCCGGAAAGCCTGGGCGGAGTGAGCTTGCGCGCTTCCAGTGAAAGGCTGGCCAGCGGCCGCAGGCCAATGCGCGCCACCCAGTAACCGAGCACTGAAGCCAGCACAATGCCGACTGCCGCCAGGCTGATCAGGGCGATCATCAGCGAGTGTTGGGTATGCCAGAACGTCTCGGTATCGATGGCAATCAGAAAGCGCAACGACGGGCGTTGTTCCCTGGCGGCGAACTCGCTCACCAGCACTTTGAACGGGTACTCATGGCCGTCCAGGTGCAGGGTGCGCATGCCCGCCGGACCCTTGGCGAAACGGCGGATTTCGTCGCTCGGCTCGCCGAACTCATACAGCGGATTATCGCTGACCACCCAGAAGCGCAGGCGCTTGTCTTCTTCGCTAAGCAGCCTGAGTTTGTTCTTGATCCGGCCCCAGTGTTCAACGTCGCTGTGCCGGTTGACCGCTGACTCCAGCACGCTGTAGCGGGCATCAGCCTCGGCTTCCGGCAGCAGCGCCAGACTCTTGTCGACTTGCAGGTACAGCGCCCAGCCGATCAAGGTAAACACCAGCAACGCCACCAATGCGAACAGGCCGCTCAGGCGCAAGGCGATGGAGTCACTTTTCACTGCGCCTCTCCGGCACGGCTTTCGAGCACGTAGCCCATACCGCGAATGGTGTGCAGCAGCTTCTGCTCGAAAGGCCCGTCCAGTTTGGCCCGCAGGCGTTTGATCGCGACTTCGACGACATTGGCGTCGCTGTCGAAATTGATGTCCCAGACCATCTCGGCAATAGACGTCTTGGAGAGGATTTCACCCTGGCGCCGCGCCAGCACACTGAGCAGCGAGAACTCTTTGGCGGTCAGGTCCAGGCGCATGCCTCCACGGGTTGCCTTGCGGCTGATCAGGTCAATCCACAGGTCGGCAACGCTCACTTGCATGGGCTCGTGGCTGCTGCTACGGCGGGTCAAGGCTTGCAGACGCGCCACCAGTTCGAGAAACGAAAACGGCTTGCCCAGGTAATCATCCGCCCCTTCGCGCAGGCCCCGGATCCGGTCGTCCACCTGCTCGCGGGCGGTGAGCATGATCACTGGCGTCTGTTTGCGCGCGCGCAAGGTGCGCAACACGCCAAAGCCATCCAGCCCCGGCAGCATCACGTCCAGGATGATCACCGCATAGTCCGCTTCCAGCGCCAGGTGCAGGCCCTCGATACCGTCGCGCGCCACATCGACGGTATAACCTTGTTCCGTCAGACCGCGATGCAGGTAGTCGGCGGTCTTTTCTTCGTCTTCGATAATCAGGACGCGCATGGCGCAGGTCTCTTGCACATTGTATTGATGACCTGTGGACGCGAGGTTTGCCCGCGATAAGGTTTCCGCGATTTACCCTGCATGCGAGCCGCCCTTATCGCGCGCAAGCAACGCTCCAACAGGTTCCGGGGCCGCCTTTGGCTTGTGAAACAAGCGCTCCAGCTGCAGGTAGATTACCGGGGTAGTGAACAGCGTCAGCATCTGGCTGACCAGCAGGCCTCCGACCACGGCGATGCCGAGCGGTTGGCGCAACTCGGCGCCGACCCCATAGCCGAGCATCAGCGGCAGGGCGCCAAGCAGGGCGGCGAGGGTGGTCATGATGATCGGCCGGAAACGTGTCAGGCACGCGGCGTGGATCGCCTCCAGCGGGCTCATGCCGCGTTCGCGCTGGGCTTCGAGGGCGAAGTCGACCAGCAGAATGCCGTTCTTCTTGACGATCCCGATCAACAGCACCACGCCGATCAAGGCCATGATCGAAAAGTCCTGGCCCATCAGCCACAGCAGGAGCAGGGCGCCGATACCCGCCGAAGGCAATGTCGAAATGATCGTCAGCGGGTGGACGAAGCTCTCGTACAGCACGCCCAGGATGATGTACACCGCCACCAGCGCAGCCAGGATCAACCACGGCTGGTTGGCCAGCGAACTCTGGAAAGCCTGAGCGGCACCCTGGAAATTGCCGATGATCGCAGCCGGCATGCCGATTTCGTTCTTGGCCTGATCGAGCATGCGCACCGCATCCCCCAGCGCCACGCCCGGTGACAGGTTGAACGACAGATTCGCCGCCGGGAACATGCCGTCATGGGCGATGGACAATGGGCCCATGGTCGGCGCGCCGACTTTGGCCAGCGCCGACAGCGGCACCATTTCGTTGGTCAATGGTGAGCGCAGGTAGAAATACGCCAGGCTTTCGGCCTTGCCGCGTTGTTTGGCGTCCAGCTCCAGAATCACTTTGTACTGGTTGATCTCGGTCTGAAACTCGCTGATCTGCCGCTGGCCGAAGGCGTCGTAAAGCGCCTGGTCGACGTCATTGGTGGTCAGCCCGAAACGTGCCGCCGCGCTGCGGTCGATCTCGATGTGGGTGACGCTGCCGCCCAGCTGCAGATCATTGGACAGGTCACGAAACGCCGGATTGCTGCGCAGTTTCTCTGTAAGGCGCTGGGTCCAGGTATTGAGCAACGGCCCGTCGTTGCTCTTGAGCACGTATTGATACTGGCTGCGACTTGGGCCGGGGCTGAGGTTGATATCCTGGCCTGCCCGCAGGTACAGGACAATGCCGGGGATTTTCGCCAGTTTGGGACGAAGGCGGTCAATGAACTCGCTTACCGAGACGTCGCGCTCACCACGCGGCTTGAGTGAAATCCAGAACCGGCCGTTGGCAATGGTCTGGTTGCTGCCGCTGACACCCACCGAGTGGGAGAACGCCTGAACCGCAGGATCAGCGCCGACGATTTTCGCCAGTTGCAGGTGTTTTTCCACCATGTCGGGGTAGGAAATGTCGGCCGCTGCCTCGCTGGTGCCGAGGGCAAACGCGGTGTCCTGGACCGGGAAGAAACCCTTGGGGATCAGCACATAGCCGACGCCTGCCAGCACCAGGGTCAGGCCGAAGATGCCGAGCATGATCCGCTGGTGCGCCAGCGCCTTGTTCAGGCCTCGCTCATAGAGCGCCAGCAGCCGCTCGCTGAAACCGGGTTTGGCGTGGGGGTCGTGTTCAGGCGCACGCATGAACAGGGCAGCCAGGGTCGGCGCGAGCGTCAGGGACACCACCACTGAAATCAGAATGGTCGCGGTCGCGGTCAGGGCAAACTCCTTGAACAGCCGTCCGACCACGCCGCCCATGAACAACAGCGGGATGAACGCCGCCACCAGCGAGAAGCTGATCGACACCACCGTAAAGCCGATTTCCCCGGAGCCCTTGATTGCCGCTTCGCGCATGCCTTCACCGGCCTCAAGATGACGGTGGATGTTCTCCACCACGACAATCGCGTCATCCACGACAAAGCCGACGGCCACCACAATCGCCACCAGCGTCAGGTTATTGAGGCTGAACCCGAACACGTACATCATCGCGAAGCTGGCAACCAGCGAGACCCCCAGCACAGCACTCACGATCAGAGTCGCCGAAAGCTGGCGCAGGAACAGCGCCATCACTGCAACGACCAGCAGAATCGCGATGACCAGGGTCATTTCCACCTCGTGCAGCGAGGCGCGAATGGTCCGGGTGCGGTCGTTGAGCACCGACACTTCCACCGACGCCGGAAGCATCTCCAGCAAGCGCGGCAACTGGCTCTGAATGCGGTCCACGGTTTCGACGATGTTCGCGCCAGGCTGGCGGAAAATCGTCACGTTGACGCCTTGCTGATCTCCGGACCAGGCCCGCACGTAGGCATTTTCCGAACCGTTGACGACCCGCGCCACGTCCTTGAGATGCACCGGTGCGCCGTTCTTGTAGGAAACGATCAGTTGCGCGTAATCCTGTGGACGGAACAGTTGATCGTTGGAGGCCAGGGTGGAGACGCTGTCCTTGCCATACAACGCGCCTTTGGCGAGGTTGAGACTGGTCTGCTGCACGGCGACGCGGATGTCGGCGAGGGTCAGGCCCAAGGCGGCAAGTTTCTCCGGCGCGGCCTGGACCCGAATCGCGGGCCGTTGCTGGCCGGTAATAAACACCTGACCGACCCCGTCGATCTGGCTCAGCTGGCGCGCCAGCAGGGATTCGGTGACGTCACTGAGTTCGGTGGCGGGCATCAGGTTGGAGCTGACGCTGAGGATCAGCACCGGGCTGTCTGCCGGGTTGACCTTGCGCCAGGTCGGCAGGTTCGGCATGTCGGCGGGCAGTCGGCCCGCGGCGGTGTTGATGGCCGCCTGAACTTCCTGGGCGGCCGTGTCGATGCTCTTGTTGAGGGTGAATTGCAGCGTCAGATTGGTCGAACCCAAAGCACTGCTTGACGTCATCTGCGTCATGCCGGGAATGGCGCTGAATTGCACCTCCAGTGGCGTGGCCACCGATGACGCCATGGTTTCCGGGCTGGCGCCGGGCAGTTGCGCCGTGACCTGAATCGTCGGGAACTCGGCTTCCGGCAACGGCGCGACGGGCAGGCGCGGGAAGGCAATGGCGCCCAGCAGCACCATGGCAAATGTCAGCAGAAGGGTCGCGACCGGGTGATCAACGCACCAGGCCGAAACCGACCCACGGCCTTTCATCGTGTGGTCTCCAGGTTGGCAGTCCGGCGGTTCTGCTGAGCGTCTTGCTGGTTGTCATGCAGGACTTCGACTCGCGAGCCGGCCTTGAGCCGTGACTGACCGTCGCTGACCAGCACATCACCTGCCTTGGGGCCGGAGATCAGCATCAGGTCGCTGTCCTGATAGAGCACCTGCACCGCGACCACCTCGACCTTGTCGCCATTCACACGGAACGCGAAGTGTTGATCGATGCCGCGCTGCACCACTTGCGGCGGCACGCGCAGGGCGTCGCGTTCGACGGCGGTCTGGATCTTGACCGTGACCAGTTGGCCGGGCCACAGCAGTTGTTTAGGGTTACTGAATTCAGCCTTGGCGCGAATGGTCCCGGTGGTGGCAGAAACCTGATTGTCGATCAGCTTCAGTTTGCCATCACCCAGCAAGGTGCCATTGTCGCCATCGCCGAGGAACGCCTTGACCGCCGCCGGGGTACTTGAAGCGATCAAGCCTTGCAGGGTCGGCAGCATCTGCTGCGGCAGCGAGAACTCCACCGAGACCGGGTCGATCTGGGTCACTGAAAACAGGCCTTGAGCGTCGCTGACCCTCAGGAAGTTGCCTTCGTCGACGTTACGAATGCCGACCCGGCCTGTCACCGGTGAGCGAATCTGCGTGTAGGAAAGCTGCACCTGCGCCGCGCTGATCGCTGCCTCGTTACCCATCGCCGTGGCTTTGAGCTGATGAACCGTGGCTTGCTGCTGGTCGAAAGTCTGTCGGGAAATACCGTTGTCTTCACTCAACAGGCGGTAGCGCTTGAGATCAACTTGCGCCATGTCCAATTGGGCCTGGCTTTGCGCGAGCTGCGCCTTGGCCTGCTCCAGGCTGGCGCGAATCGCTCGGTCATCGATGGTCGCCAGCAGGTCCCCGGCCTTGACCGTTTGTCCTTCCTTGACCAGCACCCTGGTGAGAATGCCATCCACCTGTGGGCGAATGACCACGCTGTGCAATGACAGGACCGAGCCGATACCCGTCACGAAACGCGGTACGTCTTCCTCATTGACGGTGATGACCTTGATCGGCACCGCGCTCGGCGTGCTGACTTTGGCCGTCGCCGGTCGGGTCAGGGTCCATGTGGACACCCCGAGCAAACCCGCAATGAAGGCGACGGCGAGGACGGTTCTGGTCTGTTTACGCATGCGAGAGGCGCCGAAAAGTCAAAGGGGCGGGGACACGGTTATTGGCTTGTCTGTTATAGCCCGTCTACCCGGTCAGCAGAATGACGGCAAGCTGTCAGGATTGTCAGCTAAATAAACCGTGGATCCGAACGTTATCAAGAATCTGCCGCGCCGGACGATAGCCAAGAGAGGGCAGCAGGAGAATGCATCCTCTGCGCAAACCCATCGCAGAGATGATGCTCGTGCGCTTCTTCACAGACCTGTCTCGACTGATTTCGCCCGTTGCGGATTGATACCACGGAGCAAACCCATGAAATTCATCACCCTGCTGTTAATCGTACCGACGCTGGTGGCAAGTACTGCCGCGCTGGCCGCTGAAGGTCGTGTGAGTTTTACCGGCCACATCAGCAACGCCAGTTGCGCCATACGACAGCCGACCGGCTCAGCGCAGGAGGGCACTGCGCAACGGGTCACTGTTTCCCCTGGCGTGTCCATCGTCATCGACACAACCCGCAACGCATGCGCAGGGTCGGTCATTCCTTTTTCAACCCACTACCAGTCGCTGCAGGCCTCACGCTCGGCAGGCAACGGTTCGGATGCAGGGCTTTTGATTCTGACTTATCAATAAGCAATTGAATGATTTTCAATTCAAATCTGTTTCTCGGTATAACGAGTAACAGATTTGCCAACCGATAAAGTTGTTCTCCTCATGCGCTTATCAATTTAATGCGAAGGTTTGCCTGACCTTTTTGATCAGGTATTAGCGCGACGCCAAGTCCTGCGTGGCCTGTAAGGAAATTGCGGTTATTCCTACGGAAAGTTCATACGCGTTCAATCTGCTAATCCACTTCATTAAAGTAAAAATACCGACATCGATCAGCCCGATCGAACCTTATAGTGCGTGGCGTCCGATTGAGGGCATACACGAAATATCACAAGGAATGTCGTTAATATGAAAAAACTTACTCTTGCACTGGCGGCTGCTGGTGCCATCACTCTGGGTCTGACGGGGACGGCTACCGCTGCCAATAATGGCAAGTTGCTCTTCACCGGAACACTGACCAACATCTCCTGCAGTGTAGGGCCGGGTGCCGGCACCGGAGGAGGCTCCGCTGCTGGTGAAATCGCAGTAGATCTGGGTAACGTTTCGTTCTCCGATATCGGTACATCGTCCGAAGACAAGCTGGAAACCTCCACGCCCATCCAGTTACTGGTCAACTGCACGGCAGGGGCTGATCAATACAATGTGGTGAAGATGCGTTTCGTTCCTGGTCAGGGTAACGGGCAGGATCAAAACGATACCAAGTTGCTCCGCGTTACGGGTGCGGCTACGGGTATCGGTATCGGTATTCTCAATGCGGCCAATCAGCTCATTGATCTTGGCGGGACTGAGACCATTGACAAGCCACTGATCAAGGACGGTAACGGCGGCGCTAGTGCGGAGCTTAATCTGGCTGCGGTGTATATGCTTAACGGTACAACGACCCGGCCAGGTCGGGCTAACGGTGACCTGCCGTTTGTTCTGGATTACGAGTAATACCTCGTGCGGGGCGAGTGTAACTCGCTCCGTCATTCATGAACCCAGGGCCAGCACCTTATGTACTTTTCTTATTATCGCCACTGTTGTTTGCTGATGGCGGCGGCGTTATTCGGGCTGTTTAGCGTCGGCGTGCAGGCAGGTATTGTCATTAATACCACTCGCGTCATTTACCCAGCCGCAGACAAAGAAGTCAGTTTCGGCGTTCATAACACCAGAAGCAGTGAGATCCTTGTTCAGAGCTGGCTTGAACCTGGGGCCGGGCATACCGATCCTGACAACCTTCCTTTCATCATCACGCCGTCATTGGCTCGATTGTCCGGGGGAGGCAGGCAGTTACTGCGGGTCGTTTACGCAGGTACCGACATGCCGCAGGATCGCGAGTCGGTACTTTGGCTCAACGTTCAGGAAATACCGCAGGCCGCTGGGGATAACGCCCTGCAAGTTGCCATTCGCCAGCGCATGAAGCTGTTTTTCCGTCCAAGGAACCTCAAGGGTGAGCCAGCTGACGCTCCTGAAAAGCTAAGCTGGCAACTTGCCGATCGCAACACGGTGCAAGTCTTCAATCCTGGGCCGTACCACGTTTCCATGGTGCGTATCCTTGGCCGTCAGGGCGATGCGCAACGCTTGAATCAAGACAGCCAGATGATCGCTCCGGGGCAGAGTCTGAAGTTTTCGCTGGCTTCGGCAGTCAACAACGGCGCGTTGCAACTGAGCTTTCTGAGCATCAATGATTTCGGCGCGCAGGTTGCCTATCAGGCCACCCTCAAAGCAGGCATTTCAGCCGCAGCCGTCATGACGGAGCTTCCTTGACTCGTCTCGCCAAGTAGCCGGATACCTTTAATTGATCCAGTTCTGAGTCACGCCTCTGATGGGGCCCGGCTCAACAGTCGTGTGTCTGCCTGAAAGGAATTCAGGTGTGCTTTTGAATCGAGTGGAAAACAGCTAATGGAATGGCTTTACAACAACGTCGGGGGGGCAACTCCGCGATCCATCCTGCCGTTGGCAAAGGGTTTGAAGCCGACTTTGCGACGCAGGTGTGTGGTTTTCGGCATTGCGCAGTTGCTGCCAGTCATCAGTTGGGCTGTCGATAGCCCGCCCGCTACCTCGGTAAAGTTCAATACCGCGTTTATACAGGGCAGTGAGCAGCCGCCAGAGCTGACTGAGTTCCTGCGTGCCAACAGCATGCTCCCCGGCACTTATCGGGTGGATATTTACGTGAACCGTGCCTTGAGCGGGCGGCGCGACATTGTCTTTGCCAGCGACCCGGTTTCCGGGCGTATCGAGCCTTGCCTGACCCTGGAAATGCTGCAAGCCTTCGGTGTTGATCCGGATCGCCTGCAGGCAGACCCGGTCTTGCCGGAAAGCCAGGCCTGCTTCGATTTGCCCGCTCGCGTCGAATTTGCCCGAGTCGACTACCAGCCCAATGCTTTGCGGCTGAACATCAGCGTGCCGCAGCAGGTCATGCAACGCAGTGCCCGAGGATATGTGCCTGCCGAGTTGTGGGACGAAGGCGAGCCGGTGGGGTTCGTCAATTATGCGTTCAGCGCTGCGCGGCGCAGTAATCAGCGTCAGGATTCGGAGCAGTACTACCTGAGCTTGCGCAACGGCGTGAACCTGGGGGCGTGGCGCCTGCGCAACGAGTCTTCACTGGTCTACGGCGATAATCAGGACTACCGCTTTCGCAGCAATCGCACCTTTGTCCAGCGCGACATCACCGCGCTGCACAGTCAGTTGACCCTGGGTGAGACGTTCAGCGATTCGCAGGTGTTTGACAGTGTGCGCTTTCGCGGGCTTGGCCTGAGCTCGGATGACGCAATGCTGCCTGACAGTGAGCGCACTTATGCGCCGGTGATCCGAGGCATCGCCGAAACCAACGCTTCGGTGGAAGTGCGCCAGGGCGGCTATCTGCTGTACAGCGGCAACGTATCGCCGGGACCTTTCGAGATCACCGATATCTACCCCAGCGGTTCCAATGGCGACCTGCAGGTGACCATTGTCGAGGCGGATGGTCGGCGTCGTTCATTTACTCAGGCTTATGCCTCGCTGCCAATCATGGTGCCCGTCGGCTCTTTTCGCTACAGCCTGGCGGTCGGCCAGGTCGACAACGCCAGTGATGATTCGGCGTCGCCTACCTTCGCCAGTGCCGCGCTGATCTATGGGTTGAGCGAACGGGTGACCGGCTTTGGCGGCCTGCAACTGGCTGCGGATTATCAGGCGAGCAATCTGGGGGCAGGGGTCAACACTGGCTTGGGGGCGTTATCGGCAGACCTGACCCAATCGATCAGCGAGGCCGAACATCAGCGTCATGCAGGGCAAAGTCTGCGTGTGCGCTACGCCAATACGCTGGACGTCACCAACACCACCCTGGCGGTGGCCGCTTATCGCTATTCCACCGAGCATTTCCGTACCCTCAACCAGCACGTTGAGGCGCTTGACCCGGGTTTGCGTCGCTCATCCAGCAGCGTGGCCAAGGACCGGATTGAGCTGAACATAACCCAGTCGTTGCCTGAGCAATCCGGCAGCTTGAGCCTGACCGCATCCGAGCAGCGTTACTGGAACCAGACCGGCAAGACGCGCCAGTTCTACCTGGCTTACAACGCCGCCTGGCGTACCCTCAATTACAGCCTGTCACTTGAGAACAACCGCGAGTCCACCAGCGATGGGCGAAGTGACAGCGGCAACCGGATCGCCCTCAGCCTGACGATGCCGTTGGGTGTCAGCCCCGGCTCATCGCGTGTCTCGTTCAACGCGGTGCGCGACCGTTCCGGGGAGTACAACGCGCAGCTGGGGCTTAACGGGCAGGTACTTGATGACCGCAGCACGTTCTATTCGGTGCAGGCCGGGCATGACAGCGGTTCAGGCAGCTTCGGCTCCGGCAAGCTCAACACCACCCGTCCTTATGGGCGTTTCGAGGCGGGTTACAGCCAGGGCCGCGATTACGAGGCGCTCACCCTGGGTGCGTCCGGGTCGTTGCTGGTTCATGGCGGCGGAATCAACCTTGGCCAATCGCTGGGTGAGACCTTTGCTCTGGTGCAGGTGCCAAACGTGACGGGTGCCGGGCTGAGCAGTTTCACCAATGTCAAAACCGCCAATAACGGCTACGCCGTGCTGCCTTACGCCCAGCCTTATCGCACCAACTGGATCAGCCTCGATACCCGTCAGCTGGGCGCAGATGTGGATCTGGATAACGCCGTGACCCAGGTGGTGCCGCGGCGCGGCGCCATGTCGGTGGTGCGCTTCAACGCGAGCACCGGGCGCCGCGTGCAGTTCGAGTTGGTCCAGGCCGATGGCAGTCGCGTGCCGTTGGGCGCCAGTGTCGAAGGCGCCGACGGCAAGGCGCTGGCGGTTGTCGACCCCACGGGCCGTGCGCTGGTACTCAGCGAGCAGGACAGCGGCGAGCTGTTTGCCAAGTGGGGCGACCAGCGTTGCCGCGCAACCTTCACCCTGCCAGAAAAAGATCCGGCCCGCGCTTACGAGCGAATCAAGGTGACCTGCCAATGAGTCGCCTTATCCTGCTGCTGGTGGCCTGGTTGTGGGGCGCGAATGCGTTTGCCACGGTTTCATTGGGCGGCACACGCTTGATCTTTGATGGCCGCTTTGCCGAGGCCAGCCTGGAGCTGGTCAACCATAAGGACCATGCGGTGCTGATCCAGGCCTGGCTGAGCGCTGCCGATAATGTGCAAGGCGGCCCGCAGGCGGCGGACTCGCAATTGCCTTTTGTGCTGACGCCGCATTTGTCCCGGCTTGAGGGACGGGCAAAGCAAAGCCTGCGGCTGTTGTATCAGGGTCAGGGCATGCCGAAAAACGTTGAATCGTTGCTGCACCTCTATGTGCTTGAAATCCCCCGCAAGGTTGCGGGTACCAGTCAACTGAGCATCGCCATTCGCCAGCGCATCAATGTGTTCTATCGCCCACCCGGGTTGACTGACGATCCGGCGCTAACCCCGCAGCGTTTGCACTGGACGCTCGCGAACAGATCACTGCAGGTCAGCAACCCCACGCCGTTTCACGCCGCGCTACAGGATGTGCAGCTGGGCGGCGTCGCTGTCAGTGAGTACCGGGTGCTCGCGCCGGGTGCCAGCCACGCCATGGAAGTTCCGGCTGTTGATGGCGCAAGGCGGCTGTCTTTTCAGGTACTGACCGACTACGGCGGGCTGCGCAGTTTTTGCGCACGGCCCACAGGGCACACCTTCATTACCACCGAAGACCGGCAAAAGGACTGCTGATGAATATTTTTAAAACACCTTCCTTTCAGACCCCAGATTCAGTGGGAGCGAGCTTGCTCGCCAAAGCGTCAGTACAGACAACAGACCCGTGTCGGACGTGCTCCCATGTATTGCCGTCAGCGAGAGTCTTGCTGTTGGCGTTGCTGCTCAGCCCCGCAACCTGCTTCGCACTGGTCTGCAAGACGCAAGGAGCGGGGGAGACGACGATTCGTGCCGATCTGGGTTCCAGCGTCGCGATTCCCTCGAACGTGCCGGAGGGTGAAGTCGTCTGGCGTTCAGAGCGGCTGGATCTTCAGGTGGAATGCGTCAAGGACGGCATGGCCGCCGCTCGGGAAGAAATCTTTCTTTACATCAATCCGGACAACCGGTTGATCGGCCAGGGGATTCGCTCCGGAGTGACCGTGGCGGGTATCGATTATCTGCAAAGCAGCGGGCGCATCAGCACAGGGCAATTCTTGCCAGTTTGCCGGGAAGGTGAAGCAAATATCGGGGCCTGCCCCAAAGTAGTGTTCAATCTGGGCTTTTCTGTATTCATCGAAAAGTTCGGGCCGACGCCTCCCTCCGGGGTGGCCAGTGAGGTGAACGATTACCGGGTATTGCAGCTCGACAGCGGCGCGGGCCTCAATCCGTTGCCCGGCGCAACCCTCAGCTATCAGATCAACAACCTCAATGGTCTGCGTTTTATTGCCTGCAATGCCGGTCTGCAGGTGCTGCCTGAAACAATCGAGTTCGGCAACGTTGGCATCCAGCAAGTGGCGGTGGGCAAAGTAATCGAGCGTCGGCCCTTCGCGCTGGTGACCACGCGCGAGTGCGACTCGCCTTTCAGCCTGGGCGCGCGTTTCAAGCCGGTCACCGGCACTCTGGCTGGGAATTACCTGATTCCCGCCGCGAATACCGGCGTGGGCATCCGGATCGTCAACCGCCGGGATGCATCGATCCTGCGCTACAACGAACCTTTCCACCTGGCGGATTTGCTGGGCGATAACAAGGCCGCCCGTGTCGACTTCGATGCCGAACTGGTCTGGCAGAGCAAGACCCCGAAAGCCGGGCCTTTCGAGGCCGAAGTGATGGTCGATCTGTTTTACAAGTAGGCCCAGCCGATAGGAGGTGTCGGGCCGTGCAGGCAGGCTGCAATTGATTCAGGTATGCTGCGCGGCCTTTCGACGACTGATTCCAACTTTCTGGAGCCTCCATGACTGCCATTGACCCAAACACCGCTCCCGAAACAGTCGTTGCCGAAGATGCGACCACTGATACCAAAGCGGCCATCCCTGCATTCAGCTTCCCGTTCAAGCCAGGTGAGCTGGCTCAGGCCAGGAAGGATCAGCCGTACTACCAGAAGTCCAATAAACACGGCCACAACAAAATCCCCGGCGCAGCACCACATGGCACGCGCAAGTCGATGGGCAAGCGTTAACATTAAAATAACTGTCCGAATTGGAATGCTTTTTCCGTAGGAGCGGCTTTAGCCGCGAGCGGTATTGCTGGCGACGAAGATCCAGCGCGTAGGCCGAGATCTTCGCGGCCAAAGCCGCTCCTACAGTTCAATGTCGGCTGCTATCCCGCCTGCAACGGTATGAAGCTATAACCCTTCGGTTCCCCGGTCTCCAGTTCAGCGCCGGCCAGCTGTAAAGTGCTCAGCACCGTTTCTCCGCTCACATGGAAACTCCAGCCGGTATCGGCGTGCGGTGCTTCAACGCCGTCGACCAGGTCCATGACCGCTGTGGCGAAAGCATCCATGTCGGGCAAATAGGCAACAAACCCGTTGCCTTTCAAGGCAGTGGTACGAATGCCCAACCGCTGACAGATGGCTTGCTTGGCTGCAATGTCGTCCCGGTCGGCTTCCCGGGACTGCTCGATCAGGCGGCTCAGTTCCGTGTCCACCAGCTTGCCTCCCACGATCAGCTCCGGCCCCTGATCCCAGGATTCTGGAGGGCAATCTTTGGCTTGCGGGCGCAACGGGATATGCGGATTGATCTCCATCGGGTAAATCCGGCAGACCAAAGGCCGTCGCTCATAGATGCGGCAGAGGTTTTCTGCGTCAAGATTCCGGCAAGGACCGACGTTGTACGCGGCAAACGTGATTGCAACCTGAGCCTGGGTCGAGCCGCTCCGGACCGGTGTCGAGCGTAGGCTGGCGTGGGTCAGTTGCTCGGCAGGCACGCCGTAACCATCCGCCAGAAAGGCCTCGGTCAGCACAATCAGAGAACCGCCGTCGACCGCCCACTGCACGGCTTCGTTCAAGGTCAGAGGGACATGATGGTCGTTGCAGCAGGTGCCGCAACCGACACATGAAAAGCGCATATTCATTACGATTCAAGCCCATCCAGACGTGCGTCAGGCACAACAGAGGCAAGGGCTGTTCGGCCTGACTGAGACTGGAGTTCTAGCAAGGTTCACGCCAGCGCGTTTATGACTATTTTTTTGGCGCGCCCATTTGCTCGTCCCATTCGCTGACCTTCGCTTTTTTGCTGTGGCGATTGAACAGGCACAGCTCGGCACCGGGCTGGTTTTTCATGTGGGGTTGCGGGTACCGGCCTCTGAGCATCAAGGCCTCATAACCGACGCTGTCATCGAACCCGGCCTTGCCGACGGCGCGCACTTCCTTGAGCTGGCTGGCCTTGATGCAGCTGTCTACCACGGCTTTATCCAGCGCTTTCCATGCATCGTTGCTGGACGCGCTGGCCTGGCTGGCGGCGGTTAACGCAAGCACAAGCAGGCTGGTGAGTTTCAGACGGGTGAGTTTCATTGCATTCTCCATGAGCATCGAGTCTGCCCGGAGTATGCCAGATCAGCGCGGATCAATTTCCAACCGCTGGACGTATCGCATGTCGGCTTTTTCGTACAGGCAGCGAGCGGCGAAGTTGTTTTCCATGACTTTGAGGTCGACACAAGCCTCATTGCGCTGGCGAAAAACCTCAAATACATGGCTCAGCAGGTTCAGACCAATGCCTTGGTGGCGGGCGCGGGGATGCACCACCAGATCTTTGATGAAAGCGCTGGTCCAGCCCTGGACAAAGCCCACCATGCCTTGGTCATCCCTGGCGGTATAGCACAAGTCCAGGTTGTGCTCAGGGTCGGTTTGCAGCGCCGCGAGCCAGGTTTTGTAGTCGAAGAGGTTACCGACCTGGCCGTTGTAGGCGTGGGTCAGCAAGCGATGCGCCTCGCCAGCGACTTCCAGAGTGAACGCTTGAGGGCGCATATGCCCGGCCCAGAAAATGGCCGGTGACGGTACGCGCAGGTCACGGCGCATCAACCAGCAATGCCGGGCAGAACCGCCAACCCGGTCAAGGGCGGTCTGAGTGGCGGGGGCCTGCAGGGTCACGATGCCTGGGCTTCGATGGTCTGAGCAGCAACGATCAGGCACTTGGTCAGCTCAGGCGAGGAAAACTTGGTCAGAACCGCGTCTGCACCTGCCAATTTGGCTTTTTCACTGTTCATGGCGCTGTCCAGAGAAGTGTGCAACAGGATGTACAAATGCTGGAAATCAGGGGTTTCGCGCAAGGTGCGAGTCAGCGCGTAGCCGTCCATTTCCGACATTTCAATATCGGACACCAGCAGGTTGATCTGCGCGGGCGAGCCATGCAGCTCAAGCAATACGTCGATGGCTTCCTTGGCGCTGCGGGCGGTGTGGCAATCAAGGCCCAGGTTGCGCAGGCTGATCCGCGATTGCTGCAGGGCGACCTGACTGTCATCGACCACCAGAATACGGGTCTTGGACAGGACTTCGGCTTCCTCCACGGTCAAGGCGTCGGATGTGCTCTCGATCCTCGCCGGGGCGATGCCGTGGATGACCTTTTCAATATCCAGCACCTGTACCAGCGTGCCGTCGACCTGGGTGACACCGGTGATGAACGACTTGTTGCTGGACCCATAAGGCGGCGGGCGAATATCAGTGGTCAGGCAGTGCACGATCTTGCTCACGGCCTGAACGTGCAAGCCCTGCTTGGAGCGACTTACGTCAGTAACAATCAGACAGCCGCCGTCCGGGTCAACCAGCGGGCGTTCGCCAATGGCGCGGCTCAGGTCGATCACAGACAGCGAAGCGCCACGAAGCGTGGCGACCCCTTTGACGTGTGGGTGGGATTCGGGCAGGCGTGTCAGTGCCGGGCAGGGGATGATTTCGCTGACCTTGAGCAGGTTGATCGCCATCAGTTTGCCGCTGCGTAACGTGAACAGCAGCAGGGAAAGTGAATCCGCTCGGACGTTCTGGGTGGACATATGAACCTTCTGCAAATAAGTGTTCTGCCGCAGGCAGCGGCACACAGCTTCCTATGATTGGGGTATCGGCCCGGCACGGCTTGGCTTGAGATTTTTGTTGTTTGCCAGCGCTGGCTCTGTGTCCGTCCAGAGCTCTTTGATGCCGTAGATCAAGTACTTTGCTTTTGAATCATTTTGACTATTTGCCCATAGCCTACTGTTTTCGAGAAAGATAAATAATGCCACACCAGCCGCTCCTGCGAGGGTTTGACGTTTTCCGGCTAAGCCTCTCGCGTCGTAGGAGCGGCTTCAGCCACGAAGATGTCGGCCTGTGCGCTGGATGCTGGTGGATGGCACTACCGCTCGCGGCTAAAGCCGTTCCTGCGAGTAAGTGTGGTTAATTCGGCCTGCGACAAATGGCCGCACTCTTCTATATATAGAAGGGGTCCCAACCCGAGCGGCTTCAGCCGGGATAATCTCGGCCTGGGCGCTGGATCGTTGCTCAAGCCACTGCGGCTAAGGCCGCTCCTTCGAGGGCTTGGGTTTTCAATTCCGGGCTGCGACAAAAAGCCGCAGGCTTCTATATATAGAAGCGCTTTTACTTTCCTTGTCTGGCAAGCCATTCACCATCCGGCCGGCAAATCTACCCGCACAGCAGTTAAACGCTTGAGTTGTCTGGTCGCGACCATGATTATCGCGAGCGATCAGGCCGTCGAGCATTTACAATCCCGTGAATGTCGTACGGGCAGCGGCAACGCGCCCGGGCAGGGATCGAACGGTCCAGATGGATACCCCTTCGAAAGGTAAGTCAATGAGCGACAACATGTTGTACCTAAAACGCGAGAAGCGCTTTCTGGTCCTGCTGGGCATCATTTGCCTGGCGCTGATCGGCGGAGCGCTGTACATGCAGATCGTCCTGGGCGAAGCGCCTTGCCCGTTGTGCATCCTGCAACGCTACGCTTTGCTGTTCATCGCCATCTTCGCCTTCATCGGCGCGGCCATGCCGGGCAGTCGCAGCACCACGATCTGTGAAGCGCTGGTGGTGCTGAGTGCGATTGGCGGGATCGTGGCCGCCGGCCGTCACGTTTACATTCTTTCGCACCCGACCGAGAGCTGCGGCATCGATTTCCTGCAACCGATCGTCGATGGCCTGCCATTGGCGTCGCTATTCCCGGTCGGGTTCCAGGTAGGTGGTTTCTGTACGACCCCTTATCCGCCGGTCCTCGGATTGTCGCTGGCGCAATGGGCGCTCGTCGCCTTTGTGCTGACCGTTGTGTTGGTGCCTGTCGGGATCCTTCGCAATCGGCGCAAGCGCCGCGGGCTACAGGGTCTGTGAGCAAAAACGCCTCGTCCGGAACGGGGCGTTTTTTGTGAAAATTTCGTGAGCTGTTTCTCGATATTTACAGCCGCTGATACAAACTGTTGCTAAAAAAAACATAGTCATTGAAAATTTACATATCTACAATCCCCGCACTTGCCGATCCGGGTCACCCCGCGACGAGCATTTTCGAGGTCACTTGGCGCCCTTGCGCAGGTCGTGCAGGATTTAGCCCGACCGATCTCTGAAAGCACCAGGAATGTCCGCAACAAATGGAAGTGGCCTGCACAAGCGGGCGTGTTGCCAGCATTCGAACAAGAAAATTAAAGATCCAGATGGATTTGTCGTTACGCTTGCGTGCGTTGTGACAGGCTCCTGTTCAATCCAAATAAACATGCCAACACGGGCAGGTTTCAGTGTTGGCGGTCGAAAACCAATTGCACCCGCAAGCTGCTTTTGCTTTTAGAGGTCGTGAGATGAGTAAAAAAAGGTACCCCAGGTTTTTTGGCTTCTTGGCCCTTTTCAGCATGCTTTTGCTCAGTGGTTGCGAGGGCGTGCCTCTGCTCGATCCTAAAGGGCAAATAGGTCTGGACGAGCGCAATCTGATCATTACCGCCACGCTGCTGATGCTGATCGTGGTAATTCCGGTCATTTTCCTGACGATCATCTTCGCCTGGAAATACCGCGCCACGAACAAAGAAGCCACCTACACGCCTGACTGGTCGCACTCAACCAAGATCGAAGCCGCTGTCTGGGGCATTCCGATGGTTCTGTTGCTGGTGCTGTTCTACATCACCTACAAATCAACGCACGCACTGGACCCGTATCGTCCAATCGAATCGGACGTGCCGCCGGTCACCATTGAAGTGGTTTCGCTGGACTGGAAATGGGTGTTCATCTACCCGGACCAAGGCATCGCGACCGTCAACAAGATTGTTTTCCCGGCCAATACACCGGTCAATTTCAAGATTACCTCTGACTCTGTAATGAACTCGTTCTTCATTCCAGGTCTGGGTGGCCAGGTTTACGCCATGGCCGGCATGCTCACCAAGCTGCACTTGATCTCCAACGAAAACCACGAATACAACGGTATCTCCGCCAACTACAGCGGCGCGGGTTTCACCGGAATGAAGTTCAAGGCGACCGCCACATCCAAGGCTGATTTCGACGCCTGGGTTGCTGAAGTCAAGAGTTCACCTAAAAAGCTTGAGGCGTCGGAATACGCAGCTTTGCTCAAGCCGAGCGAGCGTAACCCGGTCGAACTTTTCTCATCGGTCACTCCGAACCTGTTCAATACCATCATCGACAAATATGAAGGCATGAAACCGGGCAAGGTGAACCCTCACGAGACGGAAGGTACGGCCCGCGAGTCGGACGCCAACGTTGGTGAGAAAGTGATGGACATGGGTAAGGGTAAGCATTCAGCTGCTGGGGCAGAGGAGTAAACGATGTTTGGTAAATTAAGTCTGGACGCGATCCCGTATCACGAGCCGATAGTCATGATCACCCTGGCGATGATTGCGCTGGGTGGCATCGCGCTCGTTGCGGCAATCAGCTATTTCAAGAAGTGGACCTACTTGTGGACCGAATGGCTGACGTCAGTCGACCACAAGAAAATCGGTGTGATGTACATCATCGTTGCCATGGTCATGCTGTTGCGCGGTTTCGCCGACGCCGTGATGATGCGTACCCAGTTGGCTTTGGCGCAAAACGGCGCTGAAGGCTACCTGCCTCCGGAACACTATGACCAGATCTTCACCGCCCACGGTGTGATCATGATCATCTTCATGGCGATGCCATTCTTCACCGGCCTGATGAACATCGTCGTGCCGCTGCAGATCGGTGCCCGTGACGTTGCCTTCCCGTTCCTGAACTCCCTGAGCTTCTGGCTCCTGGTGTCCGGCGTACTGTTGGTCAACCTGTCCCTGGGCGTCGGCGAGTTCGCCAAGACCGGCTGGGTTGCTTACCCACCTCTGTCCGGCCTGGCCTACAGCCCTGGCGTGGGGGTCGATTACTACATCTGGGCGCTACAGCTATCGGGACTCGGGACGACACTCACGGGTGTCAACTTCCTGGTCACCGTACTGAAAATGCGTACGCCTGGCATGAAGTTGATGGAAATGCCGATCTTCACCTGGACCTGCACCTGGGCAAACGTTCTGATCGTGGCTTCGTTCCCGATCCTGACCGCTACCCTGGCAGCCCTGACGCTTGACCGTTACCTGGACTTCCACATTTTCACGAACGAGTTGGGTGGTAACCCGATGATGTACGTGAACCTGTTCTGGGCCTGGGGTCACCCTGAGGTTTACATCCTGGTACTGCCGGCATTCGGTGTGTTCTCCGAAGTCATCTCTACCTTTACCGGCAAGCGCCTGTTTGGCCACAAGTCGATGATCTACGCCAGCGGCGGGATCTGCGTACTGGGCTTCATGGTCTGGCTGCACCACTTCTTCACCATGGGTTCGGGTGCCAGCGTCAACGCCTTCTTCGGTCTGGCGACCATGCTGATTGCGCTACCGACGGGGGTGAAGCTATTCAACTGGCTGTTCACCATTTACCAGGGCCGCCTGCGCTTTACCGCGCCGGTACTCTGGACCCTGGGTTTCATGATCACCTTCTCGATCGGCGGCATGACCGGCGTTCTGTTGGCGATCCCGGGTGCTGACTTTGTATTGCACAACAGCCTGTTCGTAATCGCTCACTTCCACAACGTCATCATCGGCGGTGCGGTATTCGGTTACATCGCTGGTTTCGCGTTCTGGTTCCCTAAAGCATTCGGCTTCAAGCTGAATGAGACCTGGGGCAAGTCGGCGTTCTACTGCTGGTTCTTCGGTTTCTTCATTGCGTTCATGCCGCTGTACTTCCTGGGCTTCCTGGGTATGACTCGTCGCTTGAACACCACTGATAACCCGGCCTGGAACCTGTATCTGGACATCGCCTGGTGGGGCGCAATGCTGATCGCTGTGGGTATTGCCTGCCAGCTGATCCAGATCTTCGTCAGCATCCGCGACCGCAACAAGCCCGAGAATCTTGATCTGACAGGCGACCCGTGGAATGGCCACACCCTGGAATGGTCGACTTCTTCGCCGCCGCCGTTCTACAACTTCGCCGAGCTGCCGAAAGCTACCGATCTGGATGCCTTCACCGAAGCCAAGCGTAACGGCACTGCCTACAGCGTACCGGCTCACTATTCGGCGATTCACATGCCGAACAACACCGCGACCGGTCTGTATATGGGTCTGCTGTTGACTGTATTCGGTTTCGCCATGATCTGGCACATCTGGTGGTTGGCAATCGCCAGCCTGGTAGCGACCGTTGCGACGTTCGTTGTCCACGCCGCCCGTGACGATCAGGGTTACATGGTGCCTGCTGAAGAAGTGGCACGTATTGAAGGTGAGCAGCACAAAGTCCTCGTGGCTCAGGGCGCATACACTCCTGTCAAATCCACACTGGAACAGGTTTAAACATGTCGAACTTAGTATTGAATCCAGGAGATGCCCACGGTCACGACGACCACGGGCATGATCACCACGACGCGGGGCCAATGACCGTTTACGGTTTCTGGCTCTACCTGATGACCGACTGCGTGTTGTTCGCCTCCTTCTTCGCGATCTATGCGGTGCTGGTGGGTAACGTCGCAGGCGGTCCTTCGGGGCACGACATTTTCGAACTGCCATTCGTGGCCGTCGAAACGGCGTTCCTGTTGATCTCCAGTATCACTTACGGCTTCGCCATGCTGGCCGTTTACAAAGGCAAGCAGAGCCAGGTTCTGGGCTGGTTGGCCATGACCTTCCTGCTCGGTGCCGGCTTCATCGCGATGGAAATCTACGAATTCCATCACCTGATCGTTGAAGGCTACGGCCCTAACCGCAGCGGCTTCCTGTCCGGCTTCTTCGCGCTGGTTGGCCTGCACGGTCTGCACGTGACCAGCGGTCTGATCTGGATGGCGATCATGATGTATCAGGTCAAGACCCGTGGCCTGACGTCGACCAACACCACTCGTCTGAGCTGCCTGAGCCTGTTCTGGCACTTCCTGGACGTGGTGTGGATCTGCGTCTTCACCGTTGTTTATCTGATGGGGACCTTGTAAATGGCTAACGCACACGCGCATATCTCTGCTGAAGACCACGGCCACGGTAGTGTGAAGTCGTACGTTATCGGCTTCGTCCTGTCGGTCATCCTGACGGCGATCCCGTTCGGGCTGGTGATGTACCCGGTGATGTCCAAGTTTGCAACGCTGGTGACCATTCTGGTTCTAGCCGTGGTGCAGGTGCTCGTTCACCTGCATTACTTCCTGCACCTGGACCGCTCCAACGCTCAACGCAACAACGTGTTTGCCTTCGCGTTTACCGCGCTGGTCATCGTTCTGCTGGTCGGCCTCTCGTTGTGGATCATGTTCAGTATCCACACCGTCATGATGGCTAAATGAGGTACGCCTGATGTCCCTTAAGCACTTTATCCAAATCACCAAGCCGGGGATCATTTTCGGTAACGTGCTTTCGGTGGCAGGTGGCTTTTTTCTGGCCTCCAAAGGGCAAATTGACTTCGGCATGTTCCTGGCCGCAGTCATAGGCACCTCCCTGGTCGTTGCATCCGGTTGTGTATTCAACAACTGCATCGACCGGGACATCGACCAGAAGATGGAGCGCACCAAGAATCGCGTGCTGGTACAGGGTCTGGTTTCATTGAAACTGGCCCTGCTCTACGCAACGGTCCTGGGTGTTGCCGGGGTTGGTTTGCTGTACACCAGAACCAACCCGCTGGCGGCTATGCTCGCAGTGATCGGCTTTGTGATTTACGTGGGCTTTTACAGCCTGTATTTCAAGCGCAAGTCGGTACACGGCACGTTGATCGGCAGTCTCTCGGGGGCCATGCCCCCGGTGATTGGTTATTGCGCAGTCAGCAATAGCTTCGACTTCGCGGCATTGACGTTGCTGGTGATGTTCAGCCTGTGGCAAATGCCGCATTCGTATGCCATTGCGATCTTCCGCTTCAATGACTACCTGGCTGCGAAGATTCCGGTGC
This sequence comes from Pseudomonas viridiflava, assembly GCF_900601905.1. Lineage (GTDB taxonomy): Bacteria > Pseudomonadota > Gammaproteobacteria > Pseudomonadales > Pseudomonadaceae > Aquipseudomonas. Next base: position 223,307 of record NZ_UWFA01000505.1, on the reverse strand, counting down.
TGCCGGTTGAGCGCGGTATCCGGGTGGCCAAGCGTCACATCCTGCTCTACATCCTGGCGTTTCTGATAGCCACCTTGATGTTGACCTTTGGCGGTTACGCCGGTCTCAACTATCTGGCGGTTGCTGCGGCAATGGGCATGTACTGGCTGTGGATGGCGTGGAAAGGTTACAAGGCAGTGGACGACACTGTCTGGGCTCGCAAGTTGTTCGTGTTCTCCATCTTCACCATCAGCGCATTGAGCTTCATGATGTCGGTGGACTTTCAGGTGAGCAAAGAACTGTTGGTGACCTACGCCTTCTGAACACGATCAGCCTGAAACATAAAACCCTGTCGCTCATAGGAGCGACGGGGTTTTTTTATGGCTGCTTGAAGGGTTCGGCAATCAACATGCTATATGACACTGGCTCTGCGAGCGGGTTAGCTCTAAGCTGCGCCAGCATTATTGAAGATGGAGGGCGTACCGATGCGAATTCTTCTTGTCGAAGACAACCGTGACATCCTGGCCAACCTTGCCGATTACCTTGGCATGAAAGGCTATACCGTCGATTGCGCACAGGACGGCCTCTCCGGATTGCATCTGGCGGCGACTGAACATTACGACTTGATCGTGCTGGACATCATGCTGCCCGGCATTGACGGCTACACGCTGTGCAAGCGGCTGCGTGAAGACGCCCGCCGCGATACGCCGGTCATCATGCTCACCGCTCGCGACCAGCTGGACGACCGTCTGCAGGGCTTCCGCTCCGGCGCTGATGATTACCTGCTCAAGCCCTTTGCGCTGTCCGAACTTGCCGCGCGAATCGAAGCCGTGTTGCGTCGTGCCCAGGGCGGCGGAAGGCGCACCTTGCAGGTGGTGGACTTGATTTACGACCTGGACACGCTGGAGGTTACCCGCGAAGGGCGCTTGCTCAAGCTCAACCCGGTAGGTCTCAAACTGCTCGCAGTGCTGATGCAGAAAAGCCCTCATGTGCTGCGTCGCGAGATCCTCGAAGAGGCGCTCTGGGGCGATGACTGCCCCGACAGCGACAGCCTGCGCAGCCACGTGCATCAGTTGCGCCAGGTCATCGATAAGCCATTCGCCAAACCGCTGCTGCAGACGGTCCATGGTGTCGGTTATCGCCTGGCCGAGGGCCGGGATGGAGTTTAAGCAGAGCCTTGCCCAGCGGATCATCATCGCGTTCGCGTTGATGAGCGCGCTGGTTGCGGGATCTTTCGCAATGGGCATTGTGGCGACTGTCCATCTGGTCGAGGAAAAACTGATTTCCTCGGGACTGGGCGGCGACCTCAATCGCTTGCTGTTGATGGATAGCGTTTCCGACTGGAGCCATCGCCCAGAACCGGATCAGTTGTTCTATTTCAGCGGTGGCCCCGGCGACTTTGATTTACCCAAGGATTTGAAGCACCTTGAAGCCGGGTTCCACGAAGTATTCCGCGGCCCGCTGTCTTACCACGCCATGGTTGAGGTCGTGGACGGACGGCGCTATGTGCTGCTGCAGGACCAGAGCGATTTTGAAGAACGCGAGCGGGTGCTGTTTGCCGTGGTGCTGGTGGGATTCGTGCTGGCCCTCGGCTTGGCAGTATTCCTCGGCTGGGTCCTGGCCCGCCGGGTGATGGCGCCGGTGGTGCGTCTGGCTCGGCAGGTTCGTCATCGCGACCAATTGCTGGGGCTTGCCCCGCCATTGGCACCGGACTATGCCGCTGACGAAGTGGGCGAGCTGGCGGTGGCATTCGATGCGACGCTCGGGCGCCTGCGTCAGGCGCTGGCCCGCGAACGGATGTTCACCAGCGACGTCAGTCATGAATTGCGTACCCCGTTGATGGTGCTCGCCAGCTCCTGTGAGCTGCTGCTGGAAAACCCTGCGCTGGACAGCCGTGCGCGTTCGCAGGTCGAGCGTATCGCCCGCGCCTGCGAAGAGATGCGCGATCTGGTGCAAACCTTCCTGATGCTCGCACGTACGCAGCGTGAGGATCCGGCCATGACGCCAAAAGCGTCACTGCCAGCGGTCGCCGATCAGTTGGTCTCACTGTGGCGCGGGCCTATCGAGAGCAAGGGCCTGCAACTGAACGTACGCTCGGTCATGGCCGGCCATTCGTCGGGGATCGTTTATAACGCGACGTTTCTCCTCGCCGTGATGGGCAACTTGCTGCGTAACGCTTTGCACTACACCGATCATGGATTTATCACTCTGACGTTACAGAATGACGGCTTCCTGGTGGAAGACAGTGGCGTGGGTATTCCCGAAGAAAAGCGCGAGGCGATGTTCGAGCCGTTCGTGCGCGGTAATGAGCAACGCGGCGAGGGCCTCGGTCTAGGGCTGTCGCTGGTCCAGCGCATCTGTGAAAACCAGGGCTGGAGCGTGAGTCTGGACCCGATGGAGCCTCACGGCTGCCGCTTCAGCGTCCGGCTGGTTCCCGCCTAGCTCGCTTTTTGTCGTGTTGCGGCGCTGTTACGCGGCTGCTTCATGCATGACGGAAAAACCGTCACCCACTCGGATTTTTCTTGTCATCACTGTTAACCCATTGAAGAATCTAGAAACACTTGCGTCGCGCCTCAACACTTTTTTCACACAAGTATGACCTGACGATGACAGCTCGCTGACTAGTTTAGCGGGCATCGGAATCAGGAGATGCGGCATGAGCAAGCGAATCGAACTCGAGTTTTCACGCAAATATGATCGCGATCACGCGCAACAATATTTGCACAAGCATCAGGACAATGTGTCCCGACGGCTGTCACATTGGCGCGATGAACAGCTGGCCCGCAAAGCGTTGAACCTTGCAGGTGATCCGGGGCTGGTGCTCGATTTGCCTTGCGGCGCTGGCCGATTCTGGCCGCTGCTTGCTGAAAAGCCCAACCGGGTGATAATCGGTGCTGACAATTCCGCCGATATGCTCAAGACTGCCTGTGCTGCACAGCCAGCAGAAGTGGTGAAGCGGGTACGACCCTTGCAGACTTCTGCATTTGATATCGACCTGCCGGACAACGCCGTCGACAGCATCTTCTGTATGCGTCTGTTGCACCACGTTGGGCAAGCCGAACATCGCCTTGCCCTGTTACGGGAGTTTCAACGAGTTACCCGTGACAGCGCAATTGTCTCGCTGTGGGTCGACGGCAATTTCAAGGCCTGGAAACGCAAGCGTCTGGACAGCAGGCGGCATGCCGTGAAAGGTCAGAACAGTTACCAGAACCGTTTCGTGTTACCCGCAGCAACGGTCGAGGCCGAGTTTGAACAGGCAGGTTTTCGGATTCAGGAACGTCTGGATTTCCTGCCGCTTTACGCCATGTGGCGTGTCTATCTATTGCGCAAGAGGTAAATCAAATGGGCGTGCAGGCAGTCATCAAGCCCACGGAATCGCAAGGCCGTGATTTTGACTTCTTCTGGGGCCAGCACGGCGAATGGGTTGAAGAGCCCAATCAGCGCCGGGGTGGAGAAAGCGGTGTGCAGCGCATATTCAGTGAAGCCGGGCAGCTGCTTTACGTTAAACGTCAGGTCGGTCACACCTATCGCAGCTGGTTGCATCCATTCGGCCGCCCGACAGTCCTGAGAGAGCGTGATGCACTGCTGGGTTTGGGCAAGCTGGCTGTGGGCGTGCCTCGAATGGTGTTCTGTGGTGCCAAGCGGGATGAACGCCAGGAGTGGCGCGCGCTCTTGGTCACCGAAGCGCTGGAGGGTTTTGAGGAACTGGACGATTGGTACGCAGCAGGTGGGCCAGAGCAGTATGGCGAAGCGCTACACGAGCAGTTGCTAAAAGAATTGGCCACGACCCTCGCCCGCATGCATCGTGGCCGCTGGCAGCACAGTTGCCTGTATATCAAGCATGTATTTGTGCGTGTCGTCGGCGAAGGGCGCAACGCTCGGGCCGAGGTTGCGTTGCTGGATCTGGAGAAATGCCGCCGTCGACTGACTGCCGTCGCTGCCGCTCGTCATGACATGCTGCAATTGCGCCGCCACTCGTCGTTCAAAGCTGCAGATTGGAACAAGTTAGTCTACTTTTACGAGGCGGCGTTTGGCAGCGCTATCAAGGGTTTAGACTAATGAAGCTAGAAATGGCACGAGGTTTGTTCATTCTCGGCGCATTGGCTGTTGCATCCGTAGCGATGGCCGCGTGGGAAGAACCCGGCACTCAGGTATTAAGCGCCCAGCACGGTCAGGGACATTGTCCTTTGCCTCGGGTCGCCAAGGCTCAGGATTCGGTGCAGCCGAGTCATGACCTGCTGTTGTTGATGTTCGGTTTGGCGCAAGGCACAACAGTCCAGCGCTGATCCTTCCAGTTCCCGCTCTATCGACTCAAAGGCCCCATCATTGGGGCCTTGTTGTATCCGGTGTTCAGCCACGCCGGGCGGCTTGATCTGGATCGGGCTCCGCGGTCGGCGTGCGGTCAGGTGCCGCAAGCAGGGTGTACACGCAGGGCAGCACGAACAGCGTGAACAACGTACCGACAGACATCCCTGTAGCAATCACCATACCGATATCAAAACGGCTGACCGCGCCAGCTCCGCTGGCCAGGATCAGCGGCACCATGCCGAAGACCATGGCGGCCGTTGTCATCAACACCGGACGCAGGCGAATTGCCGCAGCCTGTTCTACTGCCTCTCTGGCCGACAGGCCTTTGTCTCGACGCAGCTGATTGGCGAACTCGACGATCAGGATGCCGTGCTTGCTGATCAAACCGATCAAGGTCACCAGCCCGACCTGGGTGTAAATGTTCAGGCTCGAAAAGCCGAGGAACAGTGGGATCAATGCGCCGCATATCGACAGCGGAACCGTGACCAGAATGACCAGCGGGTCCCTGAAACTTTCAAACTGGGCCGCCAGCACCAGGAAAATAATCGCCAGTGCCAGCGCGAAGGTCACCCACAAGGCGCTGCCTTCCTGCACATACTGCCGTGAGGCGCCTGCGTAGTCATAGGCATAGCCGGCAGGTGCTTCCTCGCTGGCGATCTGCCGGATAGTGTCAATCGCTTCACCCATGCTGACGATGGGGAAGCCCTGAATGATCGCCGAGTTGAGCTGCTGGAACTGATTGAGCTGCCGCGGTCGCGCCCGGTCGCTGACGTTGATCAGGGTCGACAGGGCCAGCAACTGACCATCGCTGCTACGCACGTAGTAGTTGTTCAGCCAGCCTGGGTTGTCCCGGTAAGGCCGCTCGACCTGAGCAATCACCTTGTAGCTGCGGCCTTCAATGGTGAACCGGTTGATTTCCGCCTCGCCCAGCAGGGTTGCCAGCGTACCACCCAGGTCCTGCATGGAAACGCCAACCTGAGCAGCCTTGGCCCGGTCGATTTCCACCACGACTTCCGGTTTGTCGAATGCCAGGTCGATATCGAGAAAAGCAAACTTCCCTGACTGCGTCGCGCGGGCCTTGATGCGCTCGACCACTTGCAGCAGCGACGCGTAGTCGTTGGCGGTATTGACCACGAACTGGAAGGGCAGACCTTCGCCAGTCCCCGGCAACGATGGCAGGTTGAAACCAAAGATTTGCAGGCCGCTGATGTCGGCCAGTCGTGCCTGAACCTCGGGAAGAATCTCCATCTGTGTGCGACTGCGTTCATCCCAGGGCTTCAGCAGGAAGCCGCCAATGCCCGTCTGCACCCCGTTGAATCCGTTGATCTGGAATGAGGAGTAGTACTCGGGAAACTCTTTGAAGATCTTGATGAACTCATCGGTGTAACGGTTGATGTAGTTGAGGTTGGTGGGCTGCGGCGAGGTCGCCATCATGAAAATGATGCCCTGATCTTCATCCGGAGCCAGTTCCGACTTGGTGAACTTAAGCAGCACAGGGATCAGGCACAGAATGATCAGGGCGAACACCAGCACCACCGGGCGCGTGTTGAGGGTGCCATGCAGCATGCTCTGGTAACGCCGTTTGAGGCGCTCGAACAATTGGTCAAGTTTGTGCGACAGCCCGCTGGGATTTTCGTCATGACGCAGCAACAGGGCGCACATCATCGGTGACAGGGTCAGCGCGACGATGCCTGAAATCACGACCGCTCCGGCGAGGGTCAGGGCGAACTCCTTGAACAGTGCGCCGGTCAGCCCCTCCAGAAAACCGATCGGTGCATAGACTGCCGCCAGAGTGACCGTCATCGAGACCACCGGCATGGCGATCTCTCGCGCCCCTTCAATGGCCGCGTCAAAAGGGGTTTTGCCTTCTTCAATGTGCCGGTGAATGTTTTCCACCACGACGATGGCGTCGTCCACCACCAGACCGATGGCCAACACCATGGCCAGCAACGTCAGCAGATTGATGGAGTAACCCATCAGCTGCATGAAAAACAGCACGCCGACCATGGACAGCGGAATTGTGATGACCGGGATCAGCACCGAGCGCAACGCACCGAGAAACAGAAAGACCACGACTATGACGATCAATACGGCCTCGATCAGGGTCTTGACGACCTCGCTGATCGACGCCTGGATGAACAGTGTTGCGTCGTAGGCAATGGAAACCTTGAGCCCCGGTGGCAACTGGCTTTCCAGCTCGGGCATGATGCGCCGCACTTCCTTGATCACATCCAGCGGATTGGAGCTGGGCGTGCCCTTGATCGCGATGTACACCGACGGGATGCCATCAAAGGAGCTGACCGTGTCGTAGTTCTCGGCGCCCATCTCCACTCGGGCCACGTCACCGAGCAGCACGCGACTGTCGCCCGCCGTTTTGAGAGGAATGGCGGCAAAGGCCTCAGCGGATTTCAGGTCGGTGCTGGCATTGATCGAGGTGACCACGTACTCACCTTTGACTTCACCGGCGGCCGCGAGGAAGTTGTAGCGGCGCACCGCATCGGTGACATCCGCCGCGGTCAGGCCGAAGCCAGCCAGACGTACCGGGTCCAGCCACAGGCGCATGGCGAACACCTGGTTGCCGAGGATCTGCGCTTCGGCCATCCCGGGCAGGGTTGCGAGTTTTGGCTGGATGACGCGTGACAGATAATCAGTGATCTGCGGGTTGCTCAATTCGGAGCTGTAGAAACTGACGTACATCAGTGCCGACGCGTCGGCTGCTTCCTTGCTTAATACCGGATCCTCGGCATCCTGAGGCAGCTTGTTCTTCACCTCGTTGGCTTTGGCCAGCAGTTCGGTGAACAGCCGGTCGCTGTCCGAGCCGATCCGCGCATAGATGGAAATGACCGAGAAGTTCTGCCGGCTGACCGACGTCATGTAATCGATGCCTTCGGCACTGGCCAGACTCTGTTGCAGTGGTTGGGTGATATAGCCCTGGATGGTCTCGGCGTTGGCACCGGGGTAGGCGGTGGTCACGGTGATCAGGGCGTTTTCCATCTGCGGGTACTGGCGAATGGTCAATTTGCTGAACGCCTGAAAACCCAACAGCACGATCAGCAGGCTGACCACCGTGGCGAGCACCGGGCGGCGGATGAACGGGTCTGTAAAAGCCATGAGGGTTCCTTGATCAGTCAGCTTTTGGCTGGCCGTTCTGTTCGGCTTGCAGTGTCTTGTCTGCGCTGATGGCAACGTGCGCGCCGTTATCAAGCTTGAGCTGGCCGCCACTGACGACCTGTTCGCCTGGCTGCACGCCTTTGCTGATGATGACCAGGCCGTCGCGGCGCTCCCCGGTCTCCACGAAGCGGCGATCGACAACCAGCTGTGGCTGGCCCTTCCCATCGGTTTGCGCTTGGCCGTCAGCGGTTTTTTTCGAGATCACGACATACACAGAGTTGCCATAAAGGGTGTAGGTGATGGCGCTTTCGGGCAGGACAATCCGGCTTTTCGGCCCCGGCAACAGCACCTGCAGATTGGCAAACATACCGGGTAGCAGTGTGCTTTGCGGGTTGGGCAGGGTGGCGCGAATCAGTACGTTGCGAGTGGCGTCATCGACTTTAGGGTTGATGGCGCTGATGGTCGCGTCAAAGGTCTGCTCCGGATACGCAGCCACACTGACCTGGGCGATCTGGCCCACCGCCAGCTTGGGCAGTGACTGTTCCGGCACGTAGAAATCGACATACAGGCTGCTGAGGTCCTGCAGCGTGGCAATCACTGTGCCGCTGGCGAGGTAGTCCCCGACGTCCACCTGACGGATGCCGATGGTGCCGCTGAACGGCGCAAGAATGCTTTTTTTGGCCAGCGAGGCATTCAACTGAGCAACCGTGGCGCTGGCTTTTTTCAGTTGCGCGGCGAGCTTGTCGAAGTCGCCCCGGGAAATCGCCTGATCGCCCACCAGCCTGCTGCCGCGTCCGTATTCAACCTGTGCAAGTCCCAGGTCAGCCTGCGCGGTACCCAGCAGGGCCTTTTCAACATCGCTGTCCATCTGCAGCAATGATTGGCCGAGACGAACTTTTTGCCCCGACTCGAATTGAACGGCCTTTACAGTGCCAGCGATTTCGAGACTCAGGTCAACGCCCTGCAAAGCCTTGAGCGTGCCGATCGCTGGCAGGCGACTTTGCCATGGCCGTTCACTGACGGTGGTTACTGCCACGCTGATGGGTGGCTTGGGCGCGGAGAATTGTTGAATCTGCTGATAGATTGAAAAACCCTTGTAGCCCGCAAGCAGCAGAACGACAAGCAACACAACGCCCAACATGATTAGCATCCGGCGACGCAGCATATCCATATCCTTGGAAAAATCGGGTTGAATCAACCGTACGACGTTGCCGGATATTACCGTGAGATTCACCCTGTCCGGTACAGCAAATAGCCGGATTTCAAGACGTGTTGAGTTTTCCTACATGACTACCGAGTTCAAGCGTGTTGGAGCGAGGCTTACACGCGAAAAAGTTGCTGCTGCGGTGTATCAGACACAGCCAGCAATCGTTCTTCGCGGGCAAGTCTCGCTCCAACATCCAGGGTGCTCACACCAAATGCAGATGGTTGTCCCAAAGACCCCCAGGCAAATCCAGCGGGGTGGCGACCAGCTCTGGCTTGCGGCAGTCATAGAAACGGCAGCGGCCCTGGCCGGAGGTGACCACGAAGCCGTCAGCTACAGCGCCCACCCCTGCGCAGTCTGGCAACGGGGCATCGAGACGAACGGCGCCGCTGTCCAGGTCCCAGATGAAAAAGCGATTGCCTCGGGGGGCCGTGAGCGCCACCAGACGCAGCTCGCTGTGCACTGCCACGCTGGCGGTGTAATGAGCCATGGCGGCCAGCTGCTGATCATCGACCGGGAATGCCTGAAATGGCTGGCCTGGACGCTTGATCGCCAGCAACTCGGCGGACTCATGGGAAGGCCCCATGAACTGCTGACCGGCAACGATAGTGCCGTCGCTACCGATACCCAGGTGCCGCACGCTGTTCATCGATTGCCCGAGGGTTTCCTTGCTCAGCAGCGTGCCGTCACGCTGCATCAGCACCAGGCTGGGCTGCATCGCGTTGAGGTTCATTTCAACGCGGCTCTCGGCTTCGGTGCGGATACCGCCATTGGCTACCACCAGCGTCTCGCCATCGGGCATCCACGACACTTGATGCGGGCCGATACCGTGCGTGGGGATTTCACCTGAATGCACCAATTGGCCATCGACGAAGCGATAAACCCCCAGCAGGCCGCGCCCTGGGTCTGTGGTGTCATTCTCGGTGGCGTACAGCCATTCGCCGCTGCCGTGAATGACGGCGTGCCCGTAAAAGTGTCGGTTCGGTTGCGAGGTAATGGTCTGCAACAGACGGCCGTCACTCAAATCAATCAGGTAGCTTTCGGTGCCCGGCCGACGGGCCACGAACAGCGCCTGATTCAGGGTCGGGTGGTTGATGATGTCGTGGCAGCGCAGGCCCACCTGAGTCGCAAAGACTTGCTGGCCATCGAGGCGATAACCCACGGCGTAATGTTTGCCGTCGCCGTCATCACGAGCCGAGAGCAGCAGCGGGCTTTTGCCTTTTTGCCTGAAGAGGGTCCAGCCGCCCAGCGTAGCGGCGCTGAGGAGCAGACTTCCGAGGGCCAGGGCCTGGCGTCGCAACATCATGGGTTACCTCTGATCAGTCGCCGTCGTTGGCGTTAAAGCCCAACTGGATGCCCAGCGCCTTGGCCAGCTCGCCTTCGTGCAGGCGATGCACGACATTCAGGCTGTCGTAGAACGCGTTGAGCTGCTGACGGCCTTCTTCGCTGGCCAGCAGATCAGCCAGTGGCGGTTTCAGCGCAGACAGCAATTTGCGACTGGCAGCGTAAGCGGCGTCGATCTTCTCGGCCAGCGGTTTCTGCTCGGCGGGCAACAGGCCACGCAGCCCTTTGTTGTCGACACCTGACCAGACGGTTTCGGCACTGGCAAGACTGGCTTCCAGGCTGCTCAGCGACGATTTGCTGCGCCACGCATCGGCCTGGAACGGTTGCGGCGTGCCCTTGCTCTGGCGACCCAGGGGCGTGCCGAGTTTTTTCTTCAGGCTGTCCAGCGCGGTGACCTGCACGCGCAGGAGTTCGGCGATGGCTTCGTGGGAATCGGCGTAGCGTTTGTTAGGGAATTTGCTCAACTGCGCGAGCATGCCGTCGGTGCTGTTCCAGCTGCTGAGGATTTCCTCGGCCAGGGCTTTCTGGCGTTCGCCAATCGCGGAGAGTAGCGGGCAATAACGCGCCTTTTGCTCGGCGTTGGCCATGTCGATGGCGGCATCGAACAGAATGTATTCGTAGGCTGACAAGCCTTGCACCACCACGCTGGATTTGGCCAGGGCCTCGGCGCTGATCTGCGGCTGTGCAGTAACCAACTGTTCGACCTGACGACCGACGAGGTTTTTCTTGTCTGGCCAGAACTGCACCTGCCAGGCGCGATTGCCCTCGGCCAGTGGACCGATCAGCAGTGGTTGCAGTTCAGCCCAGGTCTTTTGCGCGTGCAGGAAATCGGCGCGTGCGCTGGCCAAGTCTGTTTTGCCTGCACAGAACGCCAACGCGCTGGTGGCCAATTGACGATCAGCATCAACCCAGCGGCTGTAGGTTGGCAGGATTACCTGCTGGGCGATGGACGCGGACGTGACCGCTTGCAGGTCCGCTGGCGCGCAGGCGCCCAGAGCGAGCGCGGCAAGGCTGGTGAATAGCAACTTGGGGCGGAACATGTCCGGCTCCTTATAGTTTTTAAAGGGAAGACGTCATAACGAATTCAGAAACGCCAGCAGTGCGGCGCGTTGCTCGGCATCAAATGCCAGCACCTGACGCTGCGCAGCCTGTGCTTCGCCGCCGTGCCAGAGCACCGCTTCAAGCAGATTACGGGCGCGCCCGTCGTGTAAAAACTGGGTGTGGCCGCTGACTGTCTGGGTCAGCCCTATGCCCCAGAGCGGAGGGGTACGCCATTCCCGCCCTGTGGCCTGAAATTCGGTGCGGTTGTCAGCCAATTCATCGCCCATGTCGTGCAGCAGCAGGTCACTGTAAGGACGAATTACTTGATCGGCGAGCTCCGGTTCTGCGGCGTCGTGGCCCGTCTTGAACTGCGGCGTATGACATTGCTGGCAGCCTGCCTTGTAGAACAGATTTTTGCCAGCCAATACCTGTGGATTTTCGATGTCGCGCCTGACCGGCACCGCCAGATTACGGCTGTAGAACAGCACGAGGCGCAAGATGTTGTCGCTGACCTCGGGCTCGCCATCCGGGCCGTTGCCGTTGGGGGCCGCGAGGCAGTCGGTTTGCGCTGGCGTGCAGTCGTCCGCCATTTTCAGGCGGGTGGTCAGTCCCATGTCACCCGCAAAGGCGTGCACGTTCTGCTGATTCAGATTGGGTTGGCCGGCCTTCCAGCCAAATCGGCCCAGCGCCACCTGCTGCATCGCGTCATCCCAGACCCAATTGGGCCGCCCGGTAATTCCGTCGCCATCTTTGTCGTCCGGGTCAGCATTGGCCAGAATCGCTGCCTCGGGGATGGCTTCCAGCAGACCCAGGCCGATCATCGGTGGCGCGACCCGAACGGAAGCGCGGGTTTCAGGGTGCATCGGGCCATAACCGAGCTGAGTAATGCTCAGCGTCGGCTTGCGCAGCTCGACCTGAAAGCCATCACGAAAGCGCATCGGCATCGGCTCATACTCGATGCGCACTCGGCCTTCCGGAGCGACGCCGGGCACGGCCATGTCCTGCAGTTGCCCGCCATAGGTCGGCTCGGGCACAACGCCATTCTTCTTGATCAGCTCAGCGTGGCTCGGATCATCGGGGATCGACAAACGCACCAGCGTTGAAACGGCATTGATGGCGTCCTGCTCAGGCGGGTGGCCGCGACCGTCCTTGATGTGGCAGTTCTGACAAGCGTTGGTATTGAACAGCGGCCCCAGCCCGTCGCGAGCCGTGGTGGTTGCCGGGGCAATCACCCAGGGACTGCGAAAGAAACTGTTGCCGACACTGAAATCCAGGCGGCGAACCGGCGACAGGTTGGCAGAGGGCAGGGAAAACGCATTGCGATCACGTTTGTTGACCGTCGCATTGCCGCCCGCCAGCGCTTCACCCGGCTCTGCCTGAGTGAAACGCGGGGCGTCATCGCACCCAGCCATCACCAAAGCACCGAGTAAAACCAACACCGCACGCCGCCGCGTCACCATAATCAACCTGCAACCAGCCCAAAATCGGGGCGTGCAAGCTTACCAGTCCTGCCCTTTTTGAATAAGAGGGATTATCGTTTGCCTTGGTGTGTCGCAATGTGTTGTTACGAATTCTGAGCTTGCCGGGTTTCGCTGGGCTCGGTCTCGCTCTGAAAGTGGTCAAACAGGCTCTTGCCTTTGCGCAAGCTCTTACAAATCGCTTTGCTCTGTTCGATCAGCGCTTCGCTCGGTTTTTGCCATTGCTCAGGCGGCAGTGGTTTGGACCATTCAATAACTGCTTTCGGGAAGCTGGTTTTCGGCAAACGCTCGACCCAGGCAGCGATGTGGCAGGGCAGGGTCCAGCCGCTGCAGAACTGGATCAGCATGAAACCGAACAGGTAACGCATGTAGGAATGGTTTTCGCGATATACCCGTCGGCAAAAATGGAAGTACGCCACCGTGCCTTCTTCGTGCTCCTCGCTCATGAGTTGTGGCAGAGCGCTTGGGCCTTCTTCCATATAAACCCGAATGGCTTCCCACTCACCGACCGCTAGCATGAGTGAACCGGTTGGCACGGTTAGCCACAGAACGTCTCCGCTATCCGCATCCCGAAGGCCGATCATCAGAGAGAAGCTGTTGTGCGTGCCATATTGGGTGATGACTTGGCCGCTGGTCACGCAGGCGATGACTTCTTCCCATGAGACGAAGCGTGGTAATTGGCCGCGTTTTGAGACATAGGCGACTTCGCGACGTTGGCGGTTGAAGCGGATTGGGGAAGAGCTTGTGAGCTTCTGCACAGCTCGTAAAAAATAGTACGTATACATTAACGCCAGCAAGGTGACAAACGTCCATAAGTACCAATTGGGTAGCAGAAATATCTTTGTTATTTCGAATACTGGAACACCATATCTAATGTGTTCCGATATACCCATTCCTATAGCAATTGTGAAGAAAAACATTATCATGCAAACGATCACGCCTATCCCGCTTCTCGCACCGTATTCCAATGTCGCCATCCCCGTGGCGAAGTCCATGTGCTCCTCATTGGTATGTTTATGTAGCTGCTTTGAGCTAAACGCTGCTACTCCAGTTGGTACCGGTCTTGGCGCCAGATAAAAAGCTTCGGTACCTAATTGCTTTTCAGTGTCGCCTGCTCGCGGGAGCCGCTCATATTTACTTAGCGTCATTGAGAAGCTCCCGAGTGATTTTAGTGTTCGTCAGCATCCTGTTCAATGGTGGCGTCACTGCAGCTGCGGTTATCGGTTTATCGTTGATCCTGTCTGGAGATAGAGGAATACGGTAATAAAGATGGCCGTCATTAACCTTGAGGTACGTTGACGCGATTGAGGGTCTCACGGCTAGTCGAAGCTGTAATTGAGCCTGGAGCCCCTGCCAGTGATCAGGGATATCCAATTCAAGGATCAAGGGGTGATGAGAAATTACGCGAGTCAACGATGCCAGTGCCTCGCCTGCATCCCAGTCATCTGGAGACTTTTGCAAAAGCACACTCCATCTCAAAGAAGTGTTGTTGAATGTCGCAAAACTCAAGCCCGGCAACAGGAGGTGTAGCCTGCGTATTGGGCTATCATCAATTGGCTGACGATGAAGACCTTTATCGATTATTTCCGGCAGTAGGGTTGCCTCAGCAAGCTTTTGCGAGTGAATTGGCCAGTCCCAGCCTTCGGGTTTTGCTCCCCAACAACATCCCTCCATCCAGCGCTGCTGATCGTCAAGATTGTTGTAGTTATAGATGGACTCACCACCCAGTTGGAGAGCAGTGAAGGCGAGTCCTAACGGAGTCATACGGGTCGAAAATTGAAGGAAATGTGCTCATCGAGTCGCCCAAGCCATACTTGAGACCAACTTTCTATCGGCCTGCAGTGCCGCCCTAACATCCTCGAGTATTCCCAGCCTCTCAATAAAAGCTTTTCTCGTTATATGAAAGTTAAGTGCTGTATTGCCTAGGTCTCCGGTGACGGCTGATAGCGCTCCAGCTTTTTCTCCCCCAGTACCAGTTAAAAAAGCTATTTGCCATTTTCTCCAGTTATCCCAACTGGTCCCAACAGAGCCTATGAGCGTTGCAGGGGCAATCATCAGGCCTATGACGACGTTACGAAAGCCGCTTTCATCCAGCGCTTCAATCTGCGCTTCGCTGAGGCGATACAGAACCTCGTGATTGTTGATCGCCGGTTCGCCCATTCGTTGATGGTGACGCCAGCGCTGTTCGAAGCGGTCCACGGCATAAACGTGTTCGATCGGGCCAAACAGGCGGTTGTCGGTTTGCAGTGGATAGAGGTCAAACAGTGCGTTGGCGACCGGTGGATCGGAGAGGTTGAGCAGCGTGGCCTTGCCCACGGGTTCATCGACGCTGACCAGCCAGCGCAGGTGTTCGAACAGGGTTTTCAGGTCCGCATGGCTGAACAGCAGCAGGCCCCAGATTTTTTTGGCGTTTTCCAGAAATGCTTGCAGTACTGGATCCTGCGGACCTTCGATTGCCACTATGACGGGCGACACGTCCAGCAGCGCCTTGAAACGCGTGCCGATGAACAGCGGATAGCAGTCGATGCCGGGGTTCCACTGATACAGGCGAGGCAGCAGGTTTTCGGTTCTCACCGCATTGAACAGCAGATAGCCATTTTGCGACCACGGCAGGTCAGGGGGGGCGAATTCAAGCGCTGTCATCGATGCGTGCCTTGCACAGAGCGGGAAGGGGGGGCACGGATATTCGGCGAGGCGGCGGTGAGGTTCAAGGCGTCAAAGTGTGATTCGGAAATGCCTTACAGCGTTCTCGGAGTTGTCTTTCGGACAGGTGTCCGAGAAGAGCAATCGGAGCTAATGACGTGGGAGGGGGAGTTGTGTCAGACGGTCCGCATTCGCGACCGTCGTAACCTCCGATTGCTCCCACAGGTCCCCTGTTTTCAGACAGAACGTCCCAGCCATAAAAAAATGCCAGTCAGCGAGCCGACTGGCATTTTTCAGGACACTTGATTAAGGCGTTCAGACGCGAACGCTCAACCTCACTGATCAGAACTCGTGATCGGCGTTGTCCGGGTTCAGGTCGGTGATGCCGAGCTTGCCAGCGGCTTGCTCAATGGCGCCGGTCTGTTTGACCAGGGAGGCGATGGCGTCGCGTACGATCTGGTTGCCTTCAGTGTTGCCCGCAGCGATCAGTTGATCGAAATGCTGGCCCTTGTTGGCCTGATCGACAATGGCTTGCAGTTTGGCCTGGGTAGCGTCCAGGTCGGCGCGCAGGGTGGCGTCGGTGGCTGGATCTGCTTTGGCAACCAGTGAAGACAGGCTCGGGCCGCTGATCTTGGTGCCGTCTACGCGGGTGTATTCGCCCAGGTAAACGTTGCGGATGCCTTTACCGTTGTAGAAGTGCGAGTTGTGGGTGTTGTCGCTGAAGCAGTCATGTTCGTCTTCGCTGGAATTGGCTTCCAGTGCCACTTTCATGCGTTCGCCCGCCAGTTCACCCAGGGACAGGCTGCCCATGCCGAAAAGCATTTTGCGCAGGCCGCTTTCGCCGGATTCGGCTTCCAGGGTGGCGCGATAGTTATCGGCAACACCGGCTTTCCAGTCGTTGGACATTTCTTCCAGGTCGCTGACCAGCAGGTCGGTCACGGCTTTGAGGTAAGCGCGACGACGGTCATTGTGGCCACCGGTACCGCCAGCGCCTTCAACGTAGTCGGACGCCGGGCGCTCGCCGGCGCCAGGGCCATTGCCGTGCAGGTCCTGGCCCCAGAGCAGGAATTCAATGGCGTGGTAACCGGTTGCGACGTTGGCTTCGGAACCGCCCAGCTCGTTCAGGCTGGCAAGTTTCTCGGAGGTGATGTCCTTGACGTCGACCTTGTCTTCGCCGACCTGGATTTCCGTGTTGGCGATGATGTTGGCGGTGGCGCCCGGATTGCCCAGCGCGTGCTGGTAGTCTTTGGCGACGTAGTCGATCAGGCCTTCGTCCAGGGGCCAAGCGTTAACCTGTCCTTCCCAGTCGTCGATGATGGTATTGCCGAAGCGGAAGACTTCACTCTGCATGTAAGGCACGCGCGCAGCAACCCAGGCGTCGCGGGCGGCTTTGAGGGTCTGGTCGTTCGGCGTCGCGAGGAACGCGTCGATGGCAGTGCGCAGTGTCTTGGCAGTGGCCTCGGCGTCGCTGAACACCGCAGAAACCATATTGGCGTAGTTGGCGACGACGGCTTTGGCGGCGGCGTCCGTCGATTGTGCAGCAGCGGCAGGCGCTGGAGCCGCAGCGGTCGGCGCGGGTGCAGCAGCAGGTGCTGGAGCCGGAGCAGATGCGGGGGCTGGTGCGGCGGCTTTTTTCTCGTCGCCGCAACCGGCGAGGGAAATAGCGATGGCCAGCAGACTAGCGGTTGCCAATGGCATACGAATCATGACGGAATCCTGCGTCTAAAGGGTTTAAGGCGCCCGGCGCCCAAAAAAAGCTGCAACATAATGCGAAAGATTTGCATTCGATGTAAAGGCCTATTGCCCGGCGCGGAATTGGAGGTTGGGCAAGCTTGTAACAAAGGGTTGCAAGGTATGAGGGCAGATAAGGTGGGCGAACCTCTGTTGAGCGTTTAGGCACATCTGCGGTGGGGCCGGCTTTAGCCGGGAAGAGGCCGGTACATCCAATGCATCGTTGTCGTGCGCAATGCCGCCTTTCCGGCTAAAGCCGGTCCCACGCTGAGCCCGGCGGGGCGGTTTGAAAATAAACCTACATCGCCTCCACCTGGTTGCGCTGGGCTTGCTTCAGGTACGCCAGCAGCTCACGGTTGGGCAGCGGCTTGCTGTAGAGATAGCCCTGGCCTTCGTGGCAGCCTTCGCAAATGATGTAAGCCTCTTGCTCCAGTGTCTCCACGCCTTCGGCAATGACCTGCATGCCCAGGCTTTTGCCGAGCTGGATGATGGCGCGCACGATGGTGGCATCGTCGTCATCGTCTATCAGGTCCTGGACGAAACTCTTGTCGATCTTGATCTTGTCCAGCGGCAAACTTTTCAGGTAGCTCAGAGATGAATAGCCGGTACCGAAATCGTCGATGGCGATCAGCGCGCCAGAGCGACGCAGGCTCAACAAGTGCTGGGCGGCGGTGCTGATGTCTTCCATCAGGCCGGTTTCGGTGACTTCCAGCTCAAGGCTGCGGGGTGGCAGGCGGTAGATCTGCAACAGGTTGTTGACGACCCGGGGAAGCTCGGCGTGGTGCAACTGCACGGTGGACAGGTTGACGGCCATGCGCAGGTCAGTGAAGCCCTGGTCATGCCACTCCCGCAATTGACGACAAGCCTGATCCAGCACCCATTCGCCAATCGCGATAATCGTCCCGTTCTGCTCGGCCAGCGGGATGAACAGGTCAGGCGGGACCATGCCGTGTTCCGGGTGCTGCCAGCGAATCAGCGCCTCGACGCCGACCACGCGGTTGTCGCGGTAGCTGATCTGCGGCTGGTACACCAGAAAAAGCTGATTGCGCGGTAACGCTTCGCGCAGGTCTTTCTCCAGTTCTCGGCGGCGGCGGATCTCGCTGTCGACGCTGGCAATATAAAACTGATAGCGGTTGCGCGAGCGGGTCTTGGCCAGCGTCATGGTCTGCTCGGCTTTTTGCAGCAGCTTTTCCGTGCTGTCGCCATCTTCGGGGAACAAGGTGATGCCGATGGTGGCGCGCAGGCGGATTTCCTGGTGGTCCAGTGCGAACGGGGCTTCCAGGTCATCGAGGATGTTTTGCGCCAGTTCCGCGGCCTCGTAGGGTTGCTCAATGTCGGCCTGGACCAGCGCGAACTGGTCGCCACCCAGGCGAGCCAGCGCGCCCAGGCGACCACTGTGGCCGCGCAGACGGTCAGCCAGAGCCAGTAACAGTTGGTCGCCGGTCTGGTAGCTGAATTGTTCGTTGATGCCTTTGAAGTCGTCGAGCCCGACGCAGATCACCGCGACCCGACGTTGCAGCCGGCCGGCGTCGACGAGAATTTTGTCCAGCTGTTGCTGCAGTTGCTGGCGATTGGGCAGGCCGGTCAGGAAGTCATACTGCGCCATGCGCAGCAGGCTGTTCTCTGCTTCATGGCGCAGATGCGTGTTGCGCTCGATGGAGGCCAGCAATTGATTGGCGGTGTTGACCCAGATGCCCAGCTCGTTTTTTTCGTGGCCCTTGAGCTGCGGCAGTTGGTGCTCGCTGGGGCGATCCGGGTTGATGTTGGTCAGGTGCTCGATGATGCGCGATAGCGGCTTGGTCAGCAGCCAGTGGTAAACCAGGTACAAGACCAGCCCCATCGCCAGCGCGCGCAACACCCCTGAGATGAAAATGATCACGGCATTGAAGATGAACTCTTCGCCGTACTTGGCGGTGTCCAGGGTGATGCGCAGGTCGCCGTAGTATTCGCTGTAGGGGCTGCGGCCGACCAGTTGCGTGGTAAAGCTGCGTTGCTGGCCGAGGATTATGTCTGTCAGCCAGCGGGTTGGAGACGCCTTGAGGGCGCGTTCCTTTTCGGCCAGCAGGGTTTCGTTGGGATGGCCGATGGAGGCCATGCGCACTGCGCCGTCCTGAAACAAGCCTTCGATGACCTGCATGCCCATTTCCCGGTCCAGGCTGTAAACGGCCTGGGTCGAGGGGTCGCGGAACATATCGAGAATTCTTTCCGCATCGCTGGCCACGGCCTGGCGGGTCTTGTAGGCGTCATAGACAATTTGCGCACAACTCAACACCACGCCCACGATCAGTGCCGATAACAGCACCACTCGCAGCAGTTTTACCGAAAGGCTGTTTTTGAGTTCCAGCTTCAAGTGGTCATTCCTTAATCCGTGCCGGTACCTGCAACCTTCGCCATCATCAAAAGCAGTCGAGCTCGAAAACGCTGCTTCTGGCGATCCAGCGTCCTCTTTAGCCACTTCCTTGCATCGGCCTGACAAGAGTCAGATTCAGCCATTTTCACTGTGTCGGATAAAAACCTTTGAAACTTGAACGCAATCGTAAAGCCCAAGCGGTGATATTAGTCCGCTATCTTTTTCTGACAATACTTAAAACACATTTCGCAGACGAAAAAAAACCCGGCAATACCGGGTTTTTTCACTTCTGGGATGCTGTTACTAAAATCAGGCCGCGTATTGCTTGGCGACGAAGTCCCAGTTGACCAGGTTCCAGAACGCTTCTACGTATTTTGGACGCAGGTTGCGGTAGTCGATGTAGTAGGCGTGTTCCCAAACATCACAGGTCAGCAACGGAGTGTCGCCGCTGGTCAGCGGGTTGCCTGCGCCGATGGTGCTGGCCAGAGCCAGGGAACCGTCAGCTTTCTTCACCAGCCAGCCCCAGCCGGAACCGAAGGTGCCGATGGAGGTTTTGCTGAATTCTTCTTTGAACTTGTCGAACGAACCGAAAGCTGCGGTGATGGCATCAGCCAGTGCGCCGGTAGGTTCGCCGCCAGCGTTTGGCGCCAGGCAGTTCCAGTAGAACGTGTGGTTCCAGACCTGGGCTGCGTTGTTGAAAATGCCGCCCGAAGAAGTCTTGATGATTTCTTCCAGAGTCTTGCCTTCGAACTCGGTGCCTGGCACCAGGTTGTTCAGGTTCACGACATAGGTGTTGTGGTGCTTGTCGTGGTGATATTCCAGTGTCTCTGCGGAAATGTGCGGCACCAATGCATCTTTGGCGTAGGGCAGTGGAGGCAATTCAAAAGCCATGGTTTATCTCCTAATCAGGTCAGTTGCGGTGAGCGCAAGGCCGATCACGGGCGGCCAGACAGAACAAAACATACGCCGGTGAGTTTTTACTCTTTGCGGCGCAGGGTCTGGATCATAGCACCGGGTCTGCGGCTTAACCACGCAACAACTGTGTGGGATAGAGGTTCCAGAGCGTTTGCCAAAAGGCTTGCTGAAGATCGGCGATGCGAACGGCGGACTTGTGAGATGTCCAATGGTCGCCTGCATGGCCTCTGAAAAACATCGAAGCATGGGCTAACCTCGAACCTGTGGGAGCGAATTCATTCGCGAATACGGTGTTACAGGTTATAAATCTCTATCGGCTGTACCGTCGCCTTCGCGAATGAATTCGCTCCCACAGCGTTCACATCACCTCATCCAGCCCGCACCAATTGCGCCGCCACGGTGAACATCATCACCGCCACCATCAGGTCCAGCAGGCGCCAGGTAGCGGGGCGTGCGAGCCAGGGGGCCAGCCACGCGGCGGCGACAGCCAGGGTGGTGAACCACAACAATGACGCACTCGCCGCGCCGACCACATAAGCACCGGGCACTGTCTGTTGCGCGCCGAGGGAGCCGATCAGCAATACGGTATCAATATAAACGTGCGGGTTGAGCAGTGTGACGGCCAGCGCGCTGAGCAACACAGCGCGGCGCGAACGTTGGCCGACGGCGTCACTCTGCTGCAGGCTTTGCCGGGAGCAGGCACGGCGCAACGCCTGGCTGCCGTACCAGAGTAGAAAAATTACCCCGCCCCAACGCGCGACCGCCAGCAAGATCGGATTTTGCGCCAGCAGAGTGGCCAGCCCGAACACTCCGGCTGCCACCAGCAAGACATCGCAGACGATGCACAACATCGCCACCGGCAAATGATGTTCGCGGCGCAAGCCCTGGGCCAGAACAAAGGCGTTTTGCGTGCCGATGGCCATGATCAGCCCGGCGGCCACCAACAGCCCATTGAGATAGCTCTGCCACATGAAACGTACTCCGTATGGTTGATCGACTTTCAGGATTGGCTGGCATCATGGTCGGCTGCGGAGTATAAGAAAAACCAATATTCCTGATCGCTCATTAGAGAAACTGATGTTCGACTATAAATTGCTTTCCGCTCTGGCGGCAGTCATCGAGCAGGCCGGTTTCGAACGCGCTGCTCAAGTGTTGGGGCTGTCGCAATCGGCCGTGTCGCAAAGGATCAAGCTGCTCGAAGCTCGCATCGGCCAGCCAGTGCTGATCCGTGCCACTCCGCCGAGCCCGACGGACATCGGTCGCAGACTGCTCAACCATGTGCAGCAGGTCCGCCTGCTGGAGCGAGACCTGCAAAGCCAAGTGCCTGCCCTGGACGAAGAGGGCATGCCGGAGCGGCTGCGCATCGCGTTGAATGCCGACAGTCTGGCAACCTGGTGGGCCTCGGCGATCGGCGATTTTTGCGCGCAGAACAATCTGTTGCTGGATCTGGTCGTGGAGGATCAGGACGTCGGCCTCAAACGCATGCGTGCTGGCGAGGTGGCTGCCTGTCTGTGTGGCAGCGAGCGACCGGTTGCCGGGGCAAGAAGCCAGTTACTGGGCGCGATGCGCTATCGTGGGTTGGCCAGCCCGGCTTTCGTGGCTCGCCATTTCCCCGACGGATTTGAGCCATCACGGCTGGCCCGGGTACCCGCGTTGGTATTCGGCCCGGATGATTTGTTGCAGCATCGTTATCTGGTGTCACTTGGGGTCACGGGTGGTTTTGAGCATCATCTGTGCCCATCTTCCGAGGGTTTTCTGCGCATGACCGAAGCGGGAGTTGCCTGGGGCCTGGTGCCCGAGATTCAGGTGCGCGAACAATTGCAGCGCGGCACATTGGTGGAACTGGCTCCTGACAACCCCGTTGATGTGCCGCTGTACTGGCATCATTGGCGCAACGGTGGGCAATTGCTGACGCGCCTGACCGAGCATCTGGCGCAGCAGGCCGGGCAATGGTTGGTGCCGCTGGCGGCGAAGTGAGCGTCAGGTTGAAGCATGATTTGATGGAGCCGAGCTTGCCCGCGATGCAGGCGCTGTGATTGTCAGACAGAGCGCGTCAGCGTTCTTCGCGGGCAAGCCTCGCTCCAACAAGGTCAACGTAAACAAATCTGTAACGGAGCGGTACATGAAGATTCTGGTCACCGGCGCAAGCGGCTTCATAGGCGGACGCTTCGCGCGTTTTGCCCTTGAGCAGGGGTTCAGCGTTCGGGTCAACGGGCGTCGCGCGACGGGTGTTGATCACCTGGTAAGGCGCGGTGCCGAGTTCGTGCAGGGCGACTTGATCGACCCTGATCTGGTCCGTGAGCTGTGCCGTGACGTCGACGCGGTGGTGCATTGCGCCGGGGCCGTGGGCGTCTGGGGGCGCAAGCAGGATTTCATTCTGGGCAATGTGCAAGTCACCGAGAACGTGGTCGAGGCCTGCCTAAAGCAGCGGGTTCGACGACTGGTGCATTTGTCTTCGCCTTCGATTTACTTCGACGGCCGCTCGCACCTGAACATCAAGGAAGATCAAGTGCCCAGGCGTTTCAATAATCACTACGCGGCCACTAAATACCTGGCCGAGCAAAAGGTGTTTGGCGCCCAGGAATTCGGCCTGGAGGTCATCGCCCTGCGTCCGCGCTTCGTGACCGGAGCGGGCGACACCAGCATCTTCCCGCGGCTGCTGAGAATGCAGCGCAACAAGCGTTTGTCGATCATCGGCAATGGCCTGAATAAAGTCGATTTCACCAGCGTCGACAATCTCAATCAGGCCATGCTCAGCAGCCTGCTGGCCGGCAGTTCGGCACTGGGCAAGGCGTACAACATCAGCAACGGCGCACCGGTACCGGTGTGGGATGGCGTGAATTACGTCATGCGCCGCATGCAATTGCCACACGTCACGCGGTATCGTTCCTACGGCCTGGGCTACACGGCGGCAGCTATCAATGAGGGAGCCTGCCTGCTCTGGCCGGGGCGACCTGAGCCTACGCTGACCCGTCTCGGGATGCAGGTCATGAGCCGCGACTTCACCCTGGATATCAGCCGTGCGCAGCAGTATCTGGACTATCAGCCTCACGTCAGTCTCTGGGCGGCGCTGGACGAGTTTTGCGACTGGTGGGGAGCACAACAAAACGGCTGAGCGCCATAGCAGGCGGATACAGCGGTTATACTCGGCCACTTCAAGCAGTCAACATCACGGTTTCACAAAGGGTTCCTCATGCGTAACGATCCTTACGACGACGTCGATGACGTTCCGAATCTCAGCGCCAAGGATGATGAAGACGACTTCGCGCCGTCCACCAAGGCTGCGCGCAAGCGCACCACTGTCTATTCCCGCGACACGCCGGTGGTGAAGGTCAAGGCAGCGAGCACCGGGCCGTTATGGGCGCTGGTTGGCGCGCTGGTCATCGCGTTCTGTGGGCTGGGCTGGTGGAGCTTTCAGCAGATTTCCCTGATGGAACAGCAGCTGGTCGCGACCCAGGAAAGCTTTGCGCGGATCAGCGAAGAAGCAGCCGGTCGTCTGCAGGATATTTCCGGCAAGGTGGTAGCAACTGAATCGGTCGTGGTCGACGGCGAGGCGCTCAAGCAGCGCATCAAACTCATCGAGGATCAGTTGGCAGATCAGGACAAACTGCAGGAAGGTGCGGTAGGGCAGCAAGCGACGTTGCAACAGCGTGTCGAGCAGGTCGCCACCCAGGCGAGCCAGCAACAGGCCAGCACCACTCAGCTTCAGGAACAGTTGAAAGCCCTCGGCTCCGAGCTGGCAGCCCTCAAGTCGGCGGTCCCGGATACCAAGGCTGCACAGGGCGAGCAGGAGAAAATCGACACGCAGCTCAAAAGCCTGAATGCCGACGTGGCCGCGTTGAAGAAGCAGGGCAACCCGAGTGCGGCCATCGAGCGTCTGGAACAAGACCTGATCGTGCTCAAAAGCGAACAGGAAAATCGTCCGGCCCCAGCAGCGGCGAGCAGCAACACCGCTGAGTTCGACGCCTTCCGTGCACAAATGACGCGCAACATCAGCACCTTGCAGAGCCAGGTTCAGAACCTGTCGCAGCAGATCAACGCGCGCCGGTAATTTCCAGCCGTAGGAGCGGCTTTAGCCGCCAAAAGGTCGTTACATCCACAGCATCTGTGTTGTCGGTAATAACGCCTCGCGGCTGAAGCCGCTCCTACGGTTGGTTGCAGCTCGCGAAGCCCCTACAACACCGGATAATCGATATAACCCACCGGCCCCTTGGCGTAGAAGGTTTCCGGATGTGCTTCGTTCAGCGGCGCGTCCTGTTGCAGGCGGGCAGGCAGGTCCGGGTTGGCGATAAATGGCACACCAAAGGCCACTGCGTCAGCCCAGCCGTTGGCCAGCGAGGCGTTGGCGCTTTCCTTGGTGAACTTTTCATTGGCGATGTAGGCGCCGCCGAAGGCCTTTTTCAACTGTGGGCCAATGCTGTCGCCTGCTTCACGTTCCCGCGCACAGATGAACGCGATGCCGCGCTTTCCCATTTCTGCTGCCACGTAACCGAAAGTCTCGGACAGGTTTTCATCGCCCATCTCGTGAAGATCGGCCCGTGGGGACAAGTGCAGGCCCACGCGGCCAGCGCCCCAGACTTCGATCACGGCATCCACCACTTCAAGCATCAGGCGGGCACGGTTTTCCACCGAGCCGCCATACAGATCGGTGCGCTGGTTAGTGCTGGTCTGCAGGAACTGGTCGAGCAGGTAACCGTTGGCGCCGTGGATTTCCACCGCGTCGAAACCTGCAGCCTTGGCGTTTTCCGCGCCGATACGAAAAGCGTCCACTACGTCGGCAATTTCTGCCAGCTCCAGCGCGCGGGGCGTGACGTAGTCGGCCAGTGGACGAACCAGGCTGACATGGCCATCAGGCTTGATCGCGCTCGGCGCAACCGGGGTTTCGCCGTCGAGGTACGAAGGATGGGAAATGCGCCCCACATGCCACAGTTGCAGGGCGATTTTGCCGCCAGCGGCGTGGACCGCTTTGGTGATGTTGCTCCAGCCACGCACCTGGTCGTTGGACCAGATGCCCGGAGTGTCCGGATAGCCCACACCCATCGGCGTAACCGAGGTGGCTTCGCTCAGGATCAGGCCTGCGGAAGCGCGCTGCACGTAGTACTCGGCCATCATCGCGTTGGGTACACGACCGGCGTCGGCGCGGCAGCGGGTCAGCGGGGCCATGATGATGCGGTTGGACAGTTGCAGATCGCCCAGGGTAATCGGGTCAAAGATAGTCGTCATGCGGCAAATCCTCTTGAATCATCAGTTAATGGCAGGAGCCAGATCGGGGTTGCCGTTCTGGCGAAAAGTAATCAGGGTCACGATCAGTGCCAGCACAGCCAGGGCGCCCGCCGCCAGAGGAACGCTGGTCAGGCCCAAACCATGGGCGATGACGCTGCCACCGACCCAGGCGCCCAATGCGTTGCCGACGTTGAACGCGCCGATATTGAGGGTCGACACCAGGTTCGGAGCGTCCTTGCCGAAGGTCACCACATTGATCTGCAGCGCGGGCACGGCGGCGAAGGCGGCGGTGGCCCAGAGGAACAGGGTGATCTCTGTCGGGATCAGCGCGACGCTGGTCCAGCTCAACGCCGTGGACACCACCGCCATGGCGATGAACACGCCAATCAGGGTTGCCGCCAGACGCCGGTCGGCCAGCTTGCCGCCGATCACGTTGCCTACCGTCAGGCCGAGGCCGATCAACAGCAGGGTCCAGGTGATGCCGTTCGGCGAGACGCCTGTCACTTCACCCAGCAGCGGTGCGACATAAGTGAAGAGGGTGAACATCGAGGCGGAAAACAGCGCGGTCATGCTCAGCGATAACCAGATGCCCGCACCTTTGAGCGAGGCCAGTTCGGCGCGCATATCGAGCTTCATTTCCTCGCGATTGGTCGGCAGGAAGCGGATCAGGCCAATCAGCGCGATAACGCCGATCACGGTCACTGCCCAGAAGGTCGAACGCCAGCCAGCGTATTGACCCAGCGCCGTACCCAAGGGCACGCCCAGCACGTTGGCCAGGGTCAGGCCAGTGAACATCAGGGCCACGGCAGAGGCGCGACGATTGGCCGGGACCAGGCCTGCGGCGACCACCGAACCGATGCCGAAGAACGCACCGTGGCACAGGGCGGTGACCACACGGGCGAACATCAGCAGGTTGTAATCGCTGGCGATGGCGCACAACAGGTTACCGACAATGAAAACGCCCATCAGCGTCACCAACGCGGCCTTGCGCGGCAGCCTGGCGGTCGCCATGGCCATGAACGGCGCACCAATGGCGACGCCCAGCGCATAGCCGGTCACCAGCCATCCAGCGCCGGGGATCGAAACGCCGAGGTCCGCCGCGACATCTGGCAGCAGGCCCATGATGACGAATTCGGTGGTGCCGATGGCGAAGGCGCTTAGGGCCAAAATAAACAGTGAAAGAGGCACTGGTCGTCTCCTTTATGAAGTAGTGGAAGGCAGCGCGAATCCTGTGGGAGGTGCTTGCCCGCGATAAGGTTTGGGTGATCTCTTTGGAAACCATGGCGCCTGTATCGCGGGCAAGCACCGCTCCCACAGGGGATCTGTGGATTTTCAAACCGGTGGGCTTAGCTCCAGCACCAGCGCTTTAATAAAGGCCTGAATCGCCTCTTCATTGCGCCGAAAGAAGCTCCATTGCCCGACCTTTTTGCTGGTGATCAGCCCAGCACGCTGCAAGGTCGCCAGGTGCGCGGACACCGTGGATTGCGAAAGCCCGGCACGCTGGTCGATCTGCCCAGCGCAGACGCCGTTTTCCGTCGAATGGGTCTGGTCCGGGAAGCAGGTCAGCGGGTCTTTGAGCCACACGAGAATGTCGCGGCGGACCGGGTGAGCCAGGGCTTTTATAATTTCGTCGAGGTCGATAGGCATGTCGTTCTCAATATGGGTCTAGCGCTATATCGCGATGGGGCGAACTTTATATCTGTATTTCGCGATATACAAATATGATTTTCTGCTGAGGATAGGGCAAAACGCTATATCGGGTTATATCGATATTTGCCTGGCGGGCAATTCGGCGTAGGCTGGGCGCCATGAATTACCTTGCTCATCTGCACCTTGGCGGCCAGCGTCCGGCGCAATTACTCGGCAGTCTGTATGGCGATTTCGTCAAAGGGCCTGTGGCCGGACGTTTTCCGCACGAGCTGGCCCAGGCGATCCAGCTGCACCGCAGCATCGATGCCTTTACCGACAGCCATCCGCTGATCAAACAATCCCTTGCCCGTTTCCCCAGTGAGCGGCGACGGTATGCGGGCATCGTGCTGGACGTGTTTTTCGACCATTGCCTGGCCAGGGACTGGGAGATGTATGCGGACATTCCGCTCGCGGCGTTCACCGACAAGGTGTACCGCGTGCTGGCTGCCGAACCCGAGTTGCCCGAGCGCCTGGCGCTGATTGCACCGCGCATGGCGGCTCAGGACTGGCTGGGTTCGTATCAGGAGTTTGCCGTGCTGGAGCAGGTGCTAATGGGGATTTCCCGGCGCCTGTCACGGCCTCAGGGGTTGGCGGGCGTCATGCACGAACTGCATGAGCTCTACCAATCCCTGAGTACTGACTTCGCCGAGTTTTAT
Source organism: Pseudomonas viridiflava (assembly GCF_900601905.1). Taxonomy (GTDB): domain Bacteria; phylum Pseudomonadota; class Gammaproteobacteria; order Pseudomonadales; family Pseudomonadaceae; genus Aquipseudomonas. Next base: position 195,635 of record NZ_UWFA01000505.1, on the reverse strand, counting down.
CCGTTGTTGCAGGATTTTTCTCAGGCTGCTCTGGCCGAACGCGGGCTTTCAGTCGACTGAGGCTTGGCAATCACCACGGGCTTTTCTGCGGTTGGCGTTTCAGCGGTGGCAGGCGGTTCGCCGAATAGCGCAACCTGTACCGCCTGTTGCGCTTCATAGGCCAGCGCAGCGCGCTCTTTGCCTTGAGTGGCAATCGGCGTCAGCAACTGGATGTGCACATCACCTTGCTCATTGGCGAACAGTCGACGCAGGTGCGAGAGCAGGTCGTCATCGCCAATGAAAGGCGCGATGGGGTCTGGTTTGCCGTCTCGGGAATACGCAATCGCCACCGGTTGCATCATCACGCCGCTATCAATCGCACTGGACATCAAACGCCCGTGGAAGGTACGCAGCCCGGTGCCGTCAGTGGTGGTGCCTTCGGGGAAAATCACCAGTGCGTTGTTCTGCTGCAGGTGATTGCCCATCTGTTTTTGAATCAGGCGGCTGTCGCCTGCACCACGGCGGATAAACAGCGTGCCGGCCTTTAACGCCAACCAGCCCGCGACCGGCCAGGTGCGCACTTCGGCCTTGGACAGAAACGACAGCGGAGCGAGCATGCCCAGCAGGGGAATGTCGGTCCATGACACATGATTGCTGACCCACAGCATCGGCTGGCGAGGCAGTTGGCCGCTGATGGTCACGCGAAACGGTAACGCCGCCGTCAGACGCGCCATGAACCAACGGCTCCAGCGCTGGCGACGAGCCATGGAGTGACCGATCTTCAGGCGCTCCATGCAAGCAAAGGCGCCCGCAATGCTCAGGCCCAGTGCGATCACCAGCAGCACCCGGGCGACTCGGGCGTAGCCGCGTAACCGGCTCATCACACTGCTGCCTTGAAGTGCCGGGCGTAACGTGGGCACAACTCGTCGCGCTTGAGCAGGATGAATACGTCGGCAACCTGGAAATCCTCATCCCAGCATGGCTCGCCGCAAATCTTCGCACCCAGGCGCATGTAGGCTTTGAGCAATGGCGGCATTTCGCAGATGACGTTGTTGGGCAGGTCCATGGCGGGCAGCGGGTTCTTTGGCTCGGCGCGCAGGTTTTCGTTGCACAGATAACGCTCGCGCAAGCGCTGCATGATGGCGTGGGCCTGAATGCCGCCGTCCTGCATCGGGATGCTCGCGCAACCCATCAGGTAGCTGTAATGGCCTTCGTTGAGGATCTCGGCCAGTTCGCTCCACAGCACGGCGATGGTCCCGCCATTGCGGTATTCAGGGTCCACGCAGGTGCGACCCAGTTCCAGGATCGGACCTTGCAGATGGCCAAGGCCGTGCAGGCTGAATTCTTCTTCGCTGTAGAAACGGCCGATGGTGGTGGCGGCCTTGTGATCCAGTAGACGGGTGGTGGCGACCAGCTTGCCGGTGTTGAGGTCACGTACGCCGATGTGCGCGCAGTGCACGTCGTAGTCGTCCATGTCCAGGCCCTGGTCGGCGCCTTTGAGCTTGGCATTGAACTCGCCACTGAAAACCGTGAATCGCAGGGCCTGTGCTTCCTGCAAGGCATGGGCGCCGGTCAGGCGTTCAGCCTGAAGGCGGCGGTCGGATGCTGTGTCGCGAATGCGGGCGATCTGAGTCATGCGAAGTCTCCGTAAGCCAGCCCTGTAAATGTGGGCATCGGCTGAAATGGCCTGGCGCTGCTATACAAATTCAGGCTAAGCAGAGGCGATGTCATGACCATGAAGGTTTGGTGATGGTTGTGTGACGGGGCAGGACGACGCACTGTGGGACCGGCTAAACCCGGTCCCACCAGTGAATCCAGAAAATGCCTATTGGCTGTCACAACTCCCCGCTACAGTTCGCCGATCAATATCCGAGACTTATTCCATGCGCTTTGCCTGGCTGTTTCTGCTGTTCTTTTCGATCAATGCCGGCGCTGATTCCAGCGCGCTGCACGCTCTGGAAGATTACGCATTTCCCGCGCGCAACGATGAAACCCGCCAGGGCATCCGCACCGATGCCTTACTGGTGATGCGCGACGGGCAGGTGATCTACGAGCGCTATGCCGGTGAAACCCGCGCCGAGACGCCGCATCTCACTTGGTCCATCAGCAAAAGCATTCTGGCAACGGTGTTGGGCGTGGCCTACGGGCAAGGGCGATTTCAGCTGGACGATCCGGTGGCCAGGTTCTACCCGCCATTCACTGCGCACCCCGGCATTACCCTCAGGCATCTGCTGACCTGGTCTTCCGGGCTGGATTGGCAGGAAGACTATGAATACGCGCCGCTCAACTCCTCAGTGGTCGCCATGCTCTACACCCGAGGTCGCGGCGATATGGCGCGCTTCACTGCCGAACACCGCAGCGCCCATGCACCTGGCACTGCCTATTTGTATTCCAGTGGCGACAGCACGGTGTTGGCGGCGGCGTTGCGCGGCATGATCGGTGAAAAGGCGTATGCCGATTATCCCTGGACGGCTTTGTTCGAGCCGCTGGGTATTCGCAGTGCGGTTTGGGAAACGGACGCCAGCGGGACCTTTGTCGGCTCGTCTTACGCCTACATGAACGCACGGGATCTGGCGCGCATTGGCTGGCTGATGCAACGCGGCGGAAGCTGGAATGATCAGCAACTGTTACCCAAGGCCTGGGTTGACTTCGTATTGACGCCCTTTGCCGGAGAACAGGCCAACGAAGCCTCTGGCGGGCAATGGTGGCTCAACCGCAAAGCGGACGGCGCCAAGGGGCCATGGCCAAATGCACCGTCTGATACCTTCGCCGCGCTGGGGCATTGGGGGCAGGCGCTGTATGTCGTGCCTGACGCCGGGCTGGTGATCGTGCGCTACGCCGATGATCGTGACGGCAGTTATTCCCATGATCAGTTGCTCAAGCTGGCACTGGCTGCTTTTGGTAACGAGGCCCACGCGTTGCGCTGACACGCGACACTAGCCCCCTTATGAGTGGAGTCGAGATGATTATCGGATTTGTACGACGCCGGCCCTTCAGCAGTCTGTTGCTATTGATGCTGATGGCATTGGTGATACTGATTTGGCAATACCGCGTCGCACTGGGCGCGTTTCCCGGCATCATCAGCGCCTATACCGCCAAGGAGTATTGCTCCTGCCGCTACGTCATGCTTGAGTCGGCCGATTATTGCCGTGGCTACGTGAAGCAGTACGTACCCAGCAGCCTGATCGATGACCCGGTCAATAAACGCGTGACAGCCGACGGCCTGGGTCGCAGTAGCGTCGCGGTCTGGCAGGGTGAGCGACAAGGTTGTCGCCTGCAGGAGCATTGATATTTGCTGCCTGCGAACGTAGCAGTTTGCCAGCGGTCTGACAGGCGGTAAGGTTGCCTCTCAATGCGCATCTGGAGTTTGCATGCACACCACAACCCGCCTGCTGCTGGCCTTGCTGTCAGTGTTTTCGATGTCTGCTCAGGCGAACTGGTATCTGGATAACGAGTCATCGCGACTGTCGTTCACGTCCACCAAGAATGCAGACATCGCCGAAGTTCATCGCTTCCTGACGCTGCACGGCAAAGTCGACCGCCAAGGGGCGGCGCAAGTCGAGGTCGAACTGGAGTCGGTCAGCACCGGCATTGCCCTGCGTGATGAGCGAATCCGCGAGCACGTGTTCGATGTCGACAAATTTCCACGGGCGAAGATCAATGCCCAGCTCGACCTGCGTCCCATCAACGATCTGGCCCCCGGTGCGCAGCTGGAACTGCGCCTGCCGTTGATCGTGCAATTGCATGGCAAATCCCACAGCTACCGGGCGGAACTGCTCGCCACGCGGCTCGATGAGCGACGCTTCCAGGTGGTGACGCTGGAGCCTCTGGTGGTCAACGCTCAGGATTTCGGCTTGGTACCTGGCTTCTCGACCCTGCGCAGCGCTGCCGGTTTGTCGGCGATAAGCCTGTCGGTGCCGGTGGGCGCTGTCTTGATCTTCACGGCCCGTTGACATGAGTGGAGCGATTTTTCCCTGGCGCAAGGACAATCAGTTTCAGCTGCTGATCGACGGGCCGTCTTTCTTCCCGCGCATGATCGCGGCGATCGACGCAGCCCGGCAGCAAGTGGAGCTGGAGCTGTACCTGGTCGAGGCCGGTGCCTGCGCGGATGCGGTGGTGCGGGCCTTGGTGGACGCGGCGAAGCGGGGCGTGATCGTGCGCTGCCTGTTCGATGACTTCGGTTCTCAGGCGTTTACCCTGGGTCTGCGCAAGCGCCTGACCGACGCAGGCGTGATCCTGCGTTTCTACAACCGCATCCATTGGCGACGCGGCGTGCGCAATTTCTACCGCGACCACCGCAAGCTGTTGCTGGTGGATAAAGAGCTAGCGGTAGTGGGCGGCACCGGGGTCACCGACGAATTCTGGCAGCCCTCTGCGGATGTCAGCGAATGGCACGAAGTCATGGTGGAAATCACCGGTCCGCTGGTCATCGACTGGCAAGCGCTGTTTGATCGCCAGTTCCACGCCAACCCGCACCGCACCGCCTGGCGCCCGGCGCAAAATTTCGGCCTGCCACGATTGCCCAAAGTCCCGGTTTCCGGGCTTGGTCTGGGCCGGGTGGCCTACGCCGATTCACGTCAGCATCGCGACATCCTGCAATCGCTGGTCCGCGCCCTGAACAGCGGCCAGAAACGTATCTGGCTGGCGACCCCGTATTTTCTGCCAACCTGGAAAGTCCGCCGTTCATTGCGCCGGGCTGCGGCGCGCGGCGTCGACGTACGCCTGCTGCTCACCGGCCCGCGCACCGATCACCCCTCAGTGCGCTACGCCGGGCACCGTTACTATCCGCGGCTGTTGCGCGCGGGGGTGAAAATCTTCGAGTACCAACCCTGCTTCCTGCACCTGAAAATGGTCCTGATCGATGATTGGGTCAGCATCGGCTCGTGCAACTTCGACCACTGGAACCTGCGCTTCAACCTGGAAGCCAACCTCGAAGCCCTCGACCCCGGCCTGACCCGGGACGTGGTGGCCAGCTTCGAGAAGGATTTTGCGGTGAGCAAGGAAATAACCCTGGAGCAGTGGAAAGCACGGCCACTTTGGAGTCGGATCAAGCAGCGGGTGTGGGGATGGGTGGATCGGTTGGTGGTGAATGTGTTGAATCGGCGGGGGTGAGGTGAGTGGTGCTGCGGCTTTATATCTGCATGCAATTTTCAAAGCCGCCACAGGGCCTCCGGCGCCCCCTACCTTGCGAACAACTTTCGTAAAAAACCGACGGGTTCGGAAAATGCAATGAAGTTTCCGATCTCCTTGTTCATGAGTCCTGGAAGCGACCGAGCCATCAAAATCTCTCCCCCAGACCCAATGACCCCCAGAGAAACTGATGAACCACCGTCGAGGTTTATTGACGAACTTTCTGAATTGTTCAACCGATCGAGTCTGGCCATTACCTTTGCCCATTCAGGCATTGTGTAGCCAGAAGAGTGAGTCATACGTGTGTCGGAAGATCCCATCGCCAGACGTGTACGCGAACCCGCGCTATTCTCCTGCGCACGACTCATACCAGAACGGGCGTTAGGATGCTGAGCATGGCCCAGTACCCCAGGTGCGTTTTTTGCCACACTGAATTGAAACCTCTTATCTTCAAGCATTGCTTCGGTAAACATAGCCTGACCGCCACTCGACAGTTTGGGGCCCGCGTGAATCATTGACCCATCCGACATACGAACCTTCTCATAAAAGCTTCCATACCCTTGCGGGATGTCCACCCTCTCACGCCGCTTACCATCAATGACATTGGGTCCAATCGATGCGCGGGGCTCCTGAACGTCTACTGTCAGAAATGACAGTGCCGCTTTGTTTTTCACGTAAAAAATAAACGAAACATGGGGTTATAGCTTTCGCCGCAATTAGGAACAGTTGGCGATAACGGCTATTCCCAAGGAAAATATTGCCGTTATTCGGCCTCTTCGCCAGTCAGCATGCTGGCGAATTTCTAACTCATGCTCATGACGCCATTTGCATCTGTAGATTCATTTATGTAGGATTTGAATCCTCAGAGCAAAAGAGAAATCTCAATGTCCGCCCTTTCTCAGCCCCAGTCCCTTTCCAGAGAGCAATCCGTCGCTGGCCTGCGTGCCGCTCTGCGCGTGCTCGACAAATGGGATGCGTCCAGTGAGCAGGCGTGTCGGATCTTGCGTGTTTCCCGCAGCACCTACACCCGTGCCCGGCAGCCGGGGGAGTGGTCGGTCAGCCTGGACATGGACCAGTTGCACCGCATCAGCTTCATCCTCAACATTCACGGGGCGTTGCGTACGATCTTCGATAACCCGGCCAACGTGTATGGATTCCCGTCGCTGGATAACCACAACGAGTTTTTCAATGGGCGCAAACCGTTGGACGTGATGGCGCAGGGTGACATGGTCTCGCTGTACGAGACTTTCCGGCGCATCGATGCGCTGCGTGGCGCGCAATGGTAAATCTGGAGGATCTCCCGCTTTTGGCTGCCGAGAAGCAGCAGGGCTACCGGCTGGTCAACTCCAAGTTTCCACCCATCGACCTGTTCGACGATGTGGCCGACGCCGCTGAATTCGAGTTGCTCTACCAGTTGCAAGCGTTGACCAATCCGCGCCTGCAGAACGAAGCCGGACGCCTGGGCTTGATCCCGCTGGCCGAGATCCCGTTCGGGATTCCCGGATGCTCCTATGCCGTCGGGCCCTTCACCCATGTGAATCCGGCGGGTTCGCGTTTCAGCGCCGGGGCGTTCGGCGTGCTGTATCTGGCCGATGTCATGGACACAGCCATTGCCGAAGTGCGCCATCACCAGAATCACTATTGGTCCAACGTGACAGGTTTGAGTTTCGAGCGATTCGTGTTTCGTGGGCTGTCGTGCACCTTTGATGAGGCCGCAAGCCTGGATGCCACAGGATTGGCGCTTGATCACCCCATCTACGCCCCCGACGATTACAGCCACGCGCGTCAGTTGGGTGCTGCGGCCAGACGCGCAGGTTGCCCTGGATTGCGTTACCACTCTGTCCGTTCGCCAGGTAACCATTGCTGGGCTTTATTGACGCCCAGGCCTGTGAGGTCAATCGTGCAGACCGCGCATTTCGAGATGATCTGGAGTGGGCAGATCACCAGCGTCAGTCGGATTTCCAATGCGTAAGCGCCGCTACGCTGTCGATGGGTAGGCGCGAAGCTGTGGGACCGGATTGACCCGGCAACGCGATATTTCTGCCGATGCGCATGCGGCGAATGCAAGGTGCTCTTCCTGGATGAATCCAGTCCCACAGTTCTGTGCTGCCTAATCAATAGGCAATAAAAAACCCGCATCGCTGCGGGTTTTTCATTGGCTGGGTAAAGCGCTTACTGCACTTCCACCGCCAGGCTGTCGCTGATCTTCTTCTGCCAGATCTGCGGGCCGGTGACGTGGACGGATTCGCCCTTGCTGTCCACGGCAACGGTTACCGGCATGTCTTTGACTTCGAACTCGTAGATCGCTTCCATACCGAGTTCGGCAAAGGCTACGACTTTGGATTTCTTGATCGCCTGCGCCACCAGGTAGGCAGCACCGCCGACGGCCATCAGGTAGACCGCTTTGTAGTCTTTGATCGCTTCGATGGCAGTCGGGCCGCGTTCGGATTTGCCGATCATGCCCAACAGGCCGGTCTGATCGAGGATCTGCCGGGTGAATTTATCCATCCGCGTTGCGGTGGTCGGGCCAGCCGGGCCAACCACCTCTTCGCGCACCGGATCAACCGGACCGACGTAATAGATGAAGCGACCCTTGAGGTCCACCGGCAGGGTTTCGCCCTTGTTGAGCATTTCGACCATGCGCTTGTGGGCAGCATCGCGACCGGTCAGCATCTTGCCGTTAAGCAGCACGGTTTCGCCCGGCTTCCAGCTTTGCACGTCTTCCGGGGTCAGGGTGTCGAGGTTGACGCGACGGGCTGACGGGCCGGCTTCCCAGACGATTTCCGGGTAGGCGTCCAGCGATGGCGCTTCCAGGGATGCGGGGCCGGTGCCGTCGAGCACGAAGTGCGCGTGACGGGTGGCGGCGCAGTTGGGGATCATACACACCGGCAGGGAGGCGGCGTGGGTCGGGTAATCCATGATCTTCACGTCAAGCACGGTGGTCAGGCCGCCGAGGCCCTGGGCGCCGATGCCCAGCTGGTTGACCTTGTCGAACAGCTCCAGGCGCATCTCTTCGATACGGTTGGAGGGGCCACGCTTTTTCAGCTCGTGGATGTCGATGGATTCCATCAACACTTCCTTGGCCATCACGGCGGCTTTCTCGGCCGTACCGCCAATGCCGATGCCGAGCATGCCCGGCGGGCACCAGCCAGCGCCCATGGTCGGAACGGTCTTGAGCACCCAGTCGACGATCGAGTCGGACGGGTTGAGCATGGCCATTTTCGATTTGTTTTCCGAGCCGCCGCCTTTGGCCGCCACGTCCACTTCCACGGTGTTTCCCGGGACGATGGAGTAGTGGATCACCGCCGGGGTGTTGTCCTTGGTGTTTTTACGCGCACCGGCCGGGTCAGCGAGGATCGAAGCGCGCAACACGTTTTCCGGCAGGTTGTAGGCGCGACGCACGCCTTCGTTGATCATGTCGTCCAGGCCCATGGTGGCGCCGTCCCAGCGCACGTCCATGCCCACGCGCACGAACACGGTCACGATACCGGTGTCCTGGCAGATCGGGCGATGCCCGGTGGCGCACATCCGCGAGTTGATCAGGATCTGCGCCATGGAATCGCGGGCAGCCGGCGACTCTTCGCGCAGATACGCCTCGTGCATGGCCTGAATGAAATCTACCGGGTGGTAGTAGGAAATGAATTGCAGGGCGTCGGCGACGCTTTGAATCAGGTCGTCTTGCTTGATCACGGTCATGGGGCGCGCTCCTCTATGAGGTCGGGAACATTCAATGATGTGCCGAGCCATTTACAACCCGGTGCTGTCTGAGGGGAGGTCGGGGTTGTAACAGTTTATATGGCTGCGACAAAAAGGCGCGGCAGTATAACCCGTCGCCCGCACAGATCCATCCATCGGTTATGCAGAGCGCATTGTCAGGTGCTGGCCCATCCTGCGCCAGCATTCATGGGTCATAACCCGCAATCCGCATTCTGCGCAGCCTGCAGCGGACTTATAGCGATTGCAATTGAATGGTTTTGAACGTATTTGTGTTTTTCGGGCGGGCAACTTTAGGGCTTCGAGGCTAAAGTTGGGACCAAGTGCCACTATGGAAGAATCCTTTTGAGCCCGACTAGCGCAAGACAAATTCCGGCGACTACGCAAACCCTGTTCTTGAAGCGGTTCGGCCTCGCCACCGCTACCTATCTGGTGGTGATGTTGCTGAGCTGGCTGGCGATTTTTGCTGGCGAGCTGCATCAGTCCCTGCAAACAGCTGTGGTTGGCAATGCCTGCGTGCTACTCAGCCAACTGGTGCTGCTGGTGGTGTTTCTGAGCAAATTCAACCAACGCTTTGCCGATGCGAGCCTGACCGAGTTTCAGGTGATGCTGGCCCTCGGTTGGCTGACGTGGCTAGTGTTTTACCTGGACACGGCCCGTGGCGCTTTTTTGCTGCTGTACGCACCGATTCTGCTGTTCGGCCTGTTTCAGCTCACGCCTTTTGTCTTCGCCCGTTGCGCGGGGCTGGTGATGATCAGTTTTGCTGCGATCACGTTGTGGGAGTTTTCAGCAGGGCGCGTGGTGTCGCCTGCCACCGCGATACTCGAATTGAGCGCGCTGTTCGTGATGTTGTTGTGGCTCAGCCTGTTTGCCACTTACGTGTATTCCCAGCGCATGCGCATGCGCCAGCGTCGTTACGCCTTGCAGGCCCACCAGGAAACCCTGCGCGGCATGATGACGCAACTTGAAGAACTCGCCGCCACCGACGAACTCACCAGCCTGTACAATCGCCGCTACTTTTTGCGCATGGCGGCCCGCGAGCTGAGCCTGCTGGAGGGTGATGCTTCCCATGGCCTGGCCCTGATCGACCTTGATCACTTCAAGCGCATCAACGATAACCATGGGCATGCTGCGGGTGATCAGGTGTTGCAGGCGTTTGCACTGGGCGCTGAAAACTGCCTGCGCGATACAGATGTGCTGGCACGTTACGGTGGAGAAGAATTCGTGTTGTTGATACCTATGTGCACTGAGCAACAGCTGGTGGAGTGTTGCGAGCGAGTTCGCGAGTGCTTCGCCAGGGTCAGGCTGGACATCTTGCCTGGCGTGGACCTGAGTCTGTCGGTCGGCATGACCTTGCTGGAGCGCGGCGATAACCTGGATGACGCGTTACAGCGTGCCGATCAGGCGCTGTACATGGCCAAGCGCACCGGGCGCAATCGGTGTGTGGCCGGTTGGGAAAGCGTCGATGCCTGAATTGCAGGTCGGCGAGCGGCGCTGGGCGGTCGCTGCGGGCAGTAATCTGCTGGACAGCCTCAATCAGGCGGGCGTCGCGGTGCCCTATAGCTGCCGGGCCGGGAGTTGTCACGCGTGTCTGGTGCGCTGCATTGCTGGCGAACCTGCCGATGCGCTCCCGCAAGCGCTCGACGCCGGGAAACGACAGCAGGGCTGGCGTCTGGCTTGCCAGTGCCGGGTGGTCGAAGATTTGACGGTTCACGCCTTTGATCCCTTGCGCGACGGCTCGCCTGCACGGGTATCCGGTTGCGACTGGTTAAGCCCGACAGTGTTGCGTCTACGTCTGGAGCCCGAGCGCCCGCTGCGCTATCGCGCCGGGCAGCATCTGGTGCTCTGGACTGCCAGTGGTGTCGCCCGGCCTTACTCCCTGGCGAGTTTGCCCGGCGAAGACCCTTTTCTGGAAGTGCACCTGGATTGCCGCCAGCCCGGCGAGTTCATCAATGTCGCCCGGCAGTTGCGGGTCGGCGACGCACTCGGTCTGGGTGAATTGCGCGGTGGCGCCTTGCAATACGACCCGGATTGGCAGGAGCGACCTTTGTTGCTGCTCGCCGCCGGGACCGGCTTGGGGCCGTTATGGGGCGTGCTGCGCGAGGCATTGCGACAGGAACATCAAGGGCCGATCCGGCTGGTGCATCTGGCGCGGGATGAAAGCGAGCACTATCTGCGTGACGAGCTGACGAACGTGGCGGCGCAGGTGCAACTGCTCACGCCGCAGAACCTGGCAACCTCGCTGGCTGACCTGCGGCTGCTTTCACGCAAGACCATGGCGCTGTTGTGCGCAAATCCCGTGAGCGTCGAAGACTTTGCCAAACGCTTGTATCTGGCAGGGCTGCCGAGGAATCAGGTGTTGGCGGATGTGTTTGTGGGGCGCGAGTAGGCAGCGGGACGGGCGCGAACGTGTGGGACTGGTTTTAGCCGGGAAGGCGGCCTGTCTGGTAACGCATAGGCTGAGATTGTTCCGACCTCTTCCCGGCTAAAGCCTGTCCCACACAGTCTGTACGGGTGAGTGAATCAAACTTCCAATAAAAGCCCCGGCTCTTGCGAGTCGGGGCTTTTATTTACCGCGCGAAGGCTTAGACCAGAGGATCGCCGACGTGCAGGATTTTCATGCCATTGGTGCCACCGATGGTGTGGTAGCTGTCACCCTTGGTGAGGATGACCCAATCACCTTGTTCCACCAGACCACGCTTGAGCAGCTCGTCGACCGCTGCCTGGCTGACCTGACCAGGTGGCAGGTTGGCCGGGTCGAACGGTACGGTGTACACGCCACGGAACATGGCCGCGCGGGCTTGAGTGCCACGGTGCGGGGAGAACGCGTAGATCGGTACCGAGGAGCGAATCCGCGACATGATCAGCGGGGTGTAGCCGCTTTCAGTCAGGGCAATGATCGCTTTGACACCGGGGAAGTGGTTGGCGGTGTACATGGCCGCCAGGGCGATGCTTTCGTCACAACGGGTGAACGAATGGCCGATACGGTGGCTGGAAGTCTTGCCGGTGGGGTGCTTTTCAGCGCCGACACAGATGCGCGCCATCGCTTGCACTGCTTCGATTGGATAAGAACCAGCAGCACTTTCAGCAGACAGCATCACGGCGTCGGTGTAGTCGAGCACGGCATTGGCCACGTCGGACACTTCGGCGCGGGTCGGCATCGGGCTTGAGATCATCGACTCCATCATCTGGGTCGCAACGATCACCGCTTTGTTGTGGCGGCGGGCGTGCAGGATGATGCGTTTCTGTACACCGACCAGCTCAGCGTCGCCGATTTCCACACCCAGGTCGCCACGGGCAACCATCACTGCGTCACTGGCGCGAATCAGTGCATCGAGCACTTCGTCGTTGGCAACGGCTTCGGCGCGTTCAATCTTGGCCACCAGCCAGGCGGTACCGCCGGATTCGTCACGCAGTTTGCGTGCGTATTCCATGTCGGCAGCGTCGCGCGGGAAGGAAACGGCCAGGTAATCCAGGTCCATTTCTGCGGCGAGCTTGATGTCCAGCTTGTCTTTTTCGGTCAGCGCCGGGGCGGTGAGGCCACCACCACGACGGTTGATGCCTTTGTGATCTGACAGTGGACCGCCAATCAATACGGTGCAATGCAGTTCGTCAGCGGTCTGGGTATCAACGCGCATGACCACGCGACCGTCGTCGAGCAACAGCTCGTCGCCCACGCCGCAATCCTTGACCAGATCCGGGTAGTCGATACCCACGATTTGCTGGTTGCCATCGGTGAGCGGATGAGCAGTGGAGAAGGTGAACTTGTCACCCACCTTCAGCTCGATCTTCTTGCTCGCAAACTTGGCGATACGAATTTTCGGACCTTGCAGATCGCCCAGCAGCGCGACGAAGCGCCCGTGCTTTGCAGCGATTTCCCGGATCAGTTTGGCGCGAGCCTTGTGCTCATCCGGGGTCCCGTGGGAAAAGTTCAGACGAGCAACGTCCAGACCCGAGAGGATCAGTTGTTCGATGACTTCTGGCGAATTACTGGCGGGGCCAAGGGTGGCGACGATTTTGGTGCGGCGTACGGTCATGCACAAACTCCTTATATGAAGCGCAGCGAGAGGCTACTACTGTCTTGAGGCGAAGTCATTGTTCGTTTCACTCACGTGAGTCGTCGTGGCCAACCGCGCACTGACGATTGGTCGTAAAACGGCTTGAAGAAATCCACGTCAGGGTCGATACAGTGCAGAGCACAGGAGAGTCCCATGCGAATCGTGATGTTTTTAGTATTGCTGGCCGCCGTCAGTGGCTGTACCCGTTTGTCGATGAATTCCAATCTGAACAGCGCTTACCGTTCCTACGACCGTGGTGACTGTGAAAACGTGATGCTGAGTCTTTCCAAGGTCGACCGTCAAAGTCGCTCGCGGCGTTACATACAGCCGGAGGTCTCGATGTTGCGCGGGATGTGTCTTGAGCGCCAGAAACTGTTCGTGGATGCGGCCCAGACTTACCAGTTCATCGTCACCCAGTATCCTGCCAGCGAATACGCTTACCGGGCTCGTGCCCGCCTGGAAACCCTCCAGCAGCTTGGTCACTATCCGAAAATCCAAACCGCTCAGACCCGACCTGCTTCACGTTAGATACACCCGATTGGATGGGCGGTAGCTTTTTCAGGTGGCTGATTGGCCGCTTTGCGCTAGTCTTTGCAAAGTTGATGATTAAAGAGTGACTCGGATCGGAACTTGCCAGTCAGAGGTACATTCTGCGATTACCTGACATGTAGTGTTCGACCGCAATGATTGTGCAGGTCAGGGTCAGGGCAATTTCGAAAGTTTTAGCGCGGCCATGCTCAATGGTCAAAGACGGCGACTAACCATGCTAAAAGAACGAAGAATCGAACGACATCAACTGCCTTTCTATCTTCGGGTAATCAACCGGTACACCAGCAGGTCCATGGGGTGTCTGGGCAACATATCCGAAGCCGGGCTGATGCTGATCAGCGATCTGCCGGTCCTGGTGGGGGCTGAATTCGAGTTGCGTCTGCAGGTGCCCTGCGAACGCGGACTACCGTCGACGGTTGACGTCAAGGCGACCTGTGTCTGGTGTCATGAAGACGAGACGCCTGGCAGTTACGACTCGGGCTTTACGCTGACCGAATCGCCTGAAAGCTACGGCGAGTTAATCCGGGCCCTGAATTACTATTTCAGCTTTTATCCTCTGGAAGCGTCGGCCTAGTCTGGCGACGCTCTCGCGCTTGCTCACAACGTTCCGGCTTTCTTCCAGCTGAGGTAGCGGCTGACCAGCTCAGCGCCCAGCTCTGCAGGGCGCGCATCCAGCACTGCAACACCGTGTGCATTCAAGCGCTCTTGCAAATCGGCGCGCGCGTTGAGGAAGTCCACTGCGCCGCAATACGTCAGGGCTTGATCAAAGGTTTCGACCGGGCCGTTACGCAAGTCGTCCAGCACTTCTTCGCGCAGGCTTACCACCAGCACCCGATGCTGGCGTTCGAGCTGTTTGACGGCAGCCAGCAACTCTTCATCGTCTTCGTCTCGTACGTTGGTCATCAACACCACCAGTGCCCGGCGTTTCTGTCGCGCCAGCAGCTGGCGCACAGCGGCGCTGTAATCGGCCGGGCGTTGGCTGCTGTGCAGGTCATAGACACTATTGAGCAGCACATTGAGCTGGCTCTGGCCTCTGACGGGTGCCAGGTAGCGCGGCTGTTCGCTGGCAAACGTCGACAAACCCACCGCATCACCTTGACGCAACGCCACGTAGCCCAACAGTAGCAGGGCGTTCAGCGCGTGATCGAAGTGGGAAAGGTTGCCGTCCTGGCTGCGCATCCGGCGGCCGCAATCGAGCATGAAAATAATCTGCTGATCGCGCTCTTCCTGATATTCCCGGGCAATGGGGGTGCGGTGTCGTGCGCTGGCTTTCCAATCGATCTGCCGGAGACTGTCGCCTTCTCGAAACTCGCGCAGCTGATTGAATTCCATGCCCAGGCCGCGCTTTTGTCGAAGGCGCACACCGATCTGACTCAGCCAGTTATCGACGGCCAGTAGCTGCCCTCCATAGAGCCGGGCGAAGTCCGGGTAGACACGCGTGACGTCGGCCAGCGGCACATAGCGGCGGCTGCTCCACAAGTGCATGGGGCTCGGCAGGTATATCTCGCAGCGCTCGAACTGCAACAGGCCACGTTGGTTGGGGCGTACGCGGTACCTGAATTCGGCGGTTTGCCCGACCTGCAGGGTGATTGTCTGCGGTAGGTGCTCGCACTCCAGACCGTCAGGTGCATGATCGAATACCTCAACCGTGAGCGGCGTCGGGTAGTCATGGCTCAACTGCACGGCCACGTCACTCCAGCGGCCCAGCGCCAGGCTCCCCGGGACACGACGTTGCAGCTGCGGCGAGGGCAGGCGCAGCAGGCGATAAGCATCCAGCGCCGCAATCAGCACGAGGGCCAGCAACAATACCCGGAACAGCGTGCCAAGTTCATCGGCCACCTGGGTGAACGTCGATCCGATGCCGAGCAGCAGCGCCAGGCCAGCCAGACCGCCCAGCCAGCAAAGCAGCGCCACGGAAGGCTTGAGCGTCTGTTTCACAGGCGCGGGGCCGCGACCTGGTCAAGCATCTGCTTGAGCACCTGCTCCACTGAAAGCCCTTCTATATCCAGTTCCGGTGCCAGCCTGACCCGGTGGCGCAAGACTGCCAGGGCGCATCCTTTGATGTCATCCGGGATAACGAATTCGCCGCCGCGCAACAAAGCCCGTGCCCGTGCGCCGCGCACCAGGGCAATCGACGCTCGGGGCCCCGCGCCGATGGTCAGCCCCGGCCAGCTGCGCGTAGCCCGGGCCAGACGCACGGCGTAGTCCAGCACCTGATCATCCATGGGCAGCTCGCTGGCGATACGCTGCAAGGCCTGCACTTCGCGCGCTTGCAACACCACCCGTAAAGGCTGCACGTCGAGCATGTCGGCGCGGGTCGAGCGGGTGACCTGGCGGACCATTGCCAGTTCGTCATCGAGGTCGGGGTAATCCATGCGCAGCTTGAGCATGAAGCGATCCAGTTCTGCTTCCGGCAGGGGATAAGTGCCTTCTTGTTCGATCGGGTTCTGCGTGGCCAGGACCATGAAGGGCTGAGCAATCGGCATCGCCCGCCCTTCAAGCGTGACCTGTCGTTCCTGCATGGCTTCAAGCAAAGCCGACTGGGTCTTGGCCGGAGCGCGATTGATTTCGTCGGCCAGCAGCAGGTTGGTGAACAGCGGCCCTTTGCGCAATTTGAACTGCTCGGTCTGCAGGTCATAAACCGCATGGCCGGTGACATCGCTGGGCATCAGGTCAGGGGTGAACTGGATGCGCGCGAATTCGCCACCGAAGCAACGCGCCAACGCACGCACCAGCAAGGTCTTACCTAGCCCCGGCACACCTTCGAGCAACACATGGCCACCGCCGATCAACGCCGTCAGCACGCCATCGATGACGGCTTCCTGACCGACGACCGCCTTTTGCAGCTCGTTGCGCAACGCCTGGGCCAGATGGCTGGCGCGTTGCCGTTGTTGCGCCTGATTGCTCGGCGGCGCGACGGCTTCGGCGGGTTCCGGGATGCTGTCGACAGTCAACTCGGCGGCGGGCTCGCTGTGGGTCGATGGATCGTTTGATGGATCGCTCATAGGGCATTCCTGATTAGTTGCAGGTGGGCAACCTGCCGGGTGAAATCGGCGCTTGAGATTCGGCTGGCAGGGCGCGGGCGCAGGGCCTGGCTGATGGCGCTGGTTGGCTGTCGCGTCAGGCGTGCCAGCACTTGCCATTGTTCGGTAACCGGCAGTGTTTCGAAACCGGGGTGACGATGTCTGGCGCGGCGCAGAACATCCAACTGCAGCGTGCGCAACAGGCTTTGCTGGCCGCTGTTTCGCCGCAACAGCTCGGCACTGGCGCGCAGGTGTTCGGTCAGTTGGCGGCGTGCGATGGGCGGGTTCGGCAGCAGCGGGCCCTGACGCATTGCCATCCGCCACAGCCCCAGGCCGACCAGCAGCGCGAGGCATTGCAGCAGCAATGGAAAATGGCGCAGCAGCAGACTGAGCAGGTTGTCATGTGCGGTGCTGACCAGCAGCGTCACGTTGCTGTCCTGGGTCAGGTACCACAGTAGCCAGGCGTTGTCGTACTTGCCGATGGCGCGGGTTTTCCACAGGTCGGCATCGGTGACTACGGTGATCAGCCCGTCGCCGTAAACCAGTTGCAGCATGTGCGTGGCTTCGGCACTGTTGGCCCAGGCCTGTGCATGGTCCTGTGGGTCTTCAAGATGAAAGCTGGTATCGAAACTCATGTAGGCCGGAGCGTTTTCGTTTTCGAGGTACAGGCGAGTCAGCTCGGGCCAGGGTGTCGGCGCCGTTTCAGGTTCGGGCTCGACAGCGCGCAGCGGGATCATGGGTTTGAAGGGCGTGCGGTCCTGCTCCTTGAGGTCTTTGCTGAGCAACTGGTGAATCTGCAGACGATCCAGCAGCACGTCGCCACTGCGTGCGGTTTTTTCATTCCAAAGCTGCTCGGCAACAAACAGCAGATGCCCGCCGCCGCGAGCCCAGCGCAACACCCGGTCGACCTCGGGAGGCGTCATGCTCTCGCGGCTGGCGAGCAACAGCAGAGTCTGCGCCTGCTGCGCAGGGTCAGGCAGGTTGCCGAGCGAATCAGCGGTTCTGACTGTCAGGCCACGTTGGCGCAGAAAGTTTTCCGCAGCCAGATAAGGGTTGGCTTTGGCTTGCGCAGTGGGGCCCTTATCAAGGGTCTCTTCGTAGTGTTCCAGGTTTTTCGCCAGATACCCGCCAGCGACTGCGAGGACCAGCAGCATCAGCGCTGCGAACAGCCATTGAGCGCGTCGGGTCATGGGCGGGGCTTCCCGTCGAACAACTGTCGCCAGCCTTCGCACAGGTCATCCCGCACATGGGCCGGTGGCAGTTGATGACCGTAGGCCATGTTCTGCCACTGGGTCGTCAGGCTCAGGCTGAATGCGTGCAAATGAGGGTGTTTGAGGTGCGCGATCCGCTCCAGTACCTGGCCTTCGGTATCGGCGCTTTTCAGCGGCAATTGATAGTCGCTGACCAGTCGGCTGAGCAGTGCCCGGTAAAGCAGACCCAGCGCTTCGCGCGGCCGATTTGCCCACAGCTGTTCAGCGCTGCCAGCGACGTCGGTCGGCAGGCTTTGTGCTGTTATCTGCAAGCCGAACAATTGCTCGGGCTGCTGGCGAACCTCGGGCCTGGCGGCATCGCTGCGGCTGACGAAGGCGCTGAACCACGCCCTGTATCGCCAGATCAACAGGCAGATCAGCGTCACAGCCACGGCCCACAGCAGTATTTTGAATGCCTGGGCCAGAAAGCCTGCCAGCTGAACAAACCCGTTCAGCCATTTGACCCAGGCGCTTGACGGGCTTCTGGCCTTGGCATCCTGGCCCGCTTGTTGGTCGATCAGGCGCCAGCCGGAGACTGTTTGCGGATTCTTGAAGGGGGGTTGCTGGAGCAGGGTCTTGGTGCCCTGGCGCGCAGCTTCGCTGGTCAGAGATTGATGAGTCAGGCGTGGACTGTCCGGACCTGCCTCGGCTTTGCTGGAGGAAGCCGGAATCGGGCAACTGAAGTTATGGTCGGCGGCCGACACGGGCGGTGCGGCCAGGGTCAGGCTCAGGCCGAAACCGATCATCAGCACATAAGCGCTGCCTGTCAGCTTCTGGCGCAAGCGCCGCAGCACCAGCTCGATGTCCCAGGCTTCCAGCGTTGTGCGGCGGTTGATGTACAACGTAAAACCGCATGACACATAAATCGGTCCCCACATCACCAGCACCAGGGCGTAACCGAGGTTGGTCAGGTGCTCCAGCCAGTTCAGGTTCTCATCGAGCCCGAACAGGGTCAGCTCGTTCCAGTCCGTGGCCAGCTGTTGCGGGATCAACATGTAGAACAGCACCAGCAGACCGATCCACAGCGCAAACTCCAGGGCGCTGCCGACCAGCGTCAGAAGGCGGGCGGCGCGTATGTCGTTGCGGCTCAGCACCGCGATGCGCTGGCCAAGCTCGGCCCCGGTCAGTTTTTCCAGTTGCAGCACTGGCAGCACGAAACTGCGGCTCACGCTCAAGCGCCGCCAGGTCAGACTCGCCAGCAGGTTGGGCCATAGGGTACGCAACCAGATGCCCAGGGCTGCTTTCAATGCAGGCGGGGAGCCGAACAGCGCCGTGGAAAGAATGATCAGCGGCAGGCGCTCATAGGCCGGTTTGAGCCACCAGAACAACAGGAGCGCCAGGGTCGGGTAATCCCAGAGGCTCAGGCTGAGCAGGAGGAAGATCGGCAAGGTGACAATCGCCCAGCTGCCCATCAGCAACCCACGATGTTGCCGGGCCAGCAGCACGCCCAGGTCAACCGCTTCCCAGGGACTGCGCGGATGGATGGCAACGCTGGAGTCAGTCAGGCGCATGCTGGCTTCCTTCCGGCGAACACCAGGTACGCGATGACCAGCGCCCAGAGCGCCACACCCACTGTGTATTTCACGGCGGGCTGCGGCCAGCGCAGGGACGACCAGTAAGCTTCTATGAACGCTGCAATCAATAGCAACAGCATGACGCCGTAAATCAGTTGCACGCTGGTCTTTGCCGCCTGACGCAGGGCCTGACTTCGGGATAACTGCCCGGGTGCCAATAATGCCCAGCCAAGCTTCAGCCCTGCAGCGCCCGCCAGGGCAATGGCCGTGAGTTCGAAAGCGCCATGGCCGATCACGAATGACCAGAATGTCTGGCCATAGCCGATGCTGGTCAGATGCCCGGCCACTGCGCCGATCATCAATCCGTTGAAGAACAGGAAGAACAGGCTGCCCAGACCAAACAGCAAACCGGTTGCGTAGGTTTGAAAGGCAATCCCGACGTTATGCATGATGTAGTAGCCGAACATCATCCAGTCGTCGCCCGCAGCACGCTCTGCAGTCTGGCCGATGCGTCGTGCCTGTGGGTCGTACATGCTCTCCATCTCTGCCACCTGCTGGGGGTCGAGAACGCTGTACACCAGGTCGGGAAAACCCTGAATCAGCCCGGCCATGATCAGCAGGCTGCCAAAGAACATCAGGCTGGCGATCGCCACCAGACGCCATTCAGCGCGCACCAGACGTGGAAAGCCGGCCAGCACGAAACCGAGCAATTGCGCCCCGATCGGGCTGCGATGGCGGTACAGCTGTTGGTGGCCACGCATTGCCAGTTGCTGCAGCGGGTCGACCAGATGACTGCTGTAGCCGCGCTCCCGGGCCAGTGCGAGCTGATTGCAGATGCGCCGATAGTCGCGGGTGAACGTTTCACTTGAAGCCTTGAGTGGTTGGCTTCGCTCAAGGGTATCCAGGGACTCGCTGAACCGTTGCCAGTGAGCGTGATGACGAGCTTCAAAAAGCGCTTGCTTCATGATGAACCCAGTAGGCCGCGAGCCACGCCGTTGAGCTTGGCGACCGCCTGATCGGGCCGCACGTGCAGCGGCTCGGCGAGAATCGATGCCAGCTCCAGCGTGCGCTCGGATGAAAGCTGGCTCTGGCGTTCGGCAAAACCCAGCACGGCGCGTTGTTCTTCAAGGCTCAGGGTGAACGGCGCCACCGCCGACTCCGCTTCGGGCAGGACCGGGCGCGCAGTGGGGGGCTCGCGATACACCACAAGGGTGCCAGCGGCCAGATCTCCCAGGCGCTTGAAGGCTGGATGCTGCAGGCAGCTGATGGCGCCAAGGCTGTAGCCGAACGGCATCATGTCGACAAAGCGCAGTAGATTGCGAATCAGCGAGGCGGTCCAGCCGATGGGGGTTCCGTCATCATGAATGACCCGCAGGCCGATGATCTGTTTGCCGGGTGTGCGGCCCTGATTCAATACCTCGAACAACACCGTGTACCACCAGGTGACGAGGAACAGGCCGAGTGCGGTCAGGCCAGCCCCAAAGGACTCGAACAGGCTGAAGAGCAGGTACAGCGCGCCCATGATCAGGGCGCGAAAACCGAAATCGATGGCAAACGCAAGTGCGCGGGGGAGCAGGCCTGCCGGGCGCAGGAGCAGGTCGATGCCTTCCGGGGTTTCGATGCGGCTGCGGGTGTCCAGCGGCGCGGGCGCGGTTACGTTCCTGATGGGGGCGTGGGATGGCATTGTCTGGGGCGAGCGCCTGAAAGCAAAGCCTGATGCTAGCCACCCCCCGCATGCTAAGCAACCGGACTGTTACAGCGCGAGTTGTAAGAAACTTTTCGATTTGACGACAGAATATGACTAACTCGCGTTTTAGCGCCTTCAAGCCCTACACTTTGCCGGTCTTCTGTTCAGGATCCGCCCGTGACTTCCACCATTTTCTGGTACGACTACGAAACCACCGGGATCAACCCCCGCAATGACCGCGCCTTGCAGATGGCCGGGATCCGTACCGACGCAGAACTCAACGAGATTGGCGCGCCGGTCAATATCTACTGTCAGCCCAGCGACGACATCCTGCCGCACCCGGCAGCTTGCATGATTACCGGAATCACGCCGTCGCGCCTTGCCGAGCAGGGCCTGTGCGAGGCCGATTTCATGACCCGGGTGCACGCCGAACTGGCGGCGCCGGGTACCTGCGGAGCGGGTTACAACACGCTGCGCTTCGATGACGAGATGACGCGTTACAGCCTCTACCGAAACTTTTTCGACCCTTATGCACGTGAGTGGCAGGGCGGCAACAGCCGCTGGGACTTGATAGACGTGGTCCGAGCCGCCTATGCCTTGCGTCCGGACGGCATCGTCTGGCCTGAAGAAGATGGGCGAGTCACTCTCAAGCTGGAGCGCCTGACTGCCGCTAATGGCATCGATCATGGCCAGGCCCACGACGCACTCTCCGATGTGCGCGCAACCATCGCCCTGGCGCGCCTGATCCGCGAGAAACAGCCCAGGCTCTACGATTATCTGTTCCAGTTGCGCAGCAAGCAGAAAGTCCAGCAACAGATAGAGCTGATGCAGCCTCTGGTGCATATCTCCGGGCGTTTCTCGGCGGCCCGGCATTATGTAGGGGTGGTGCTGCCGCTGGCCTGGCATCCGCAGAATCGTAATGCGCTGATCGTCTGTGACTTACATCAGGATCACCTGCCGTTGCTGGATGAGGATCCGGAAACTTTGCGTCGCCGGTTATATACCCGCCGTGACGACTTGGCCGAAGGCGAACTGCCGGTGCCGCTAAAACTTTTGCATATAAATCGGTGCCCGGTGGTGGCGCCATTGAAGGTATTGCGCAGCGAAGACCAACAACGCCTGGAGCTGGACATGGGCGTGTTCGAGCAACGGGCCAGCCAATTGCGAGAAGGGCAGGCTATCTGGCAAGAAAAGCTCAACACCATTTATGCGCCCGATGAGTTTGGCGCCAATGAAGATCCCGAGCAGCAGTTGTATGACGGATTTATCGGTGATCGCGACCGCAGGCTGTGTGAACAAGTACGTTCTGCCGAGCCTGAACAACTGGCCAATACTACATGGCCTTTTGATGACGCACGGTTGCCGGAGTTATTGTTCCGTTATCGGGCACGAAACTTTGCTGAAACCCTGAGTCCAGAAGAACAACAGCGCTGGCGCAGTTTTTGCCAGAACCGTCTGACTGACGCTCAATGGGGCGCCCCCAATACGCTGCAGAGTTTCAGTCGGTCGCTGGTGGAACTATCGATCAGTGCCACACCTGAGCAGCTCAACGTATTGGCGCAGTGGCAGGGCCATATCGAACAGTTGCGTCAACGTCTGGGACTTTGATGCCGTCTGAGCCGGGTTTAGCCGCAGGCATTGAAAAAAAGCCAATAAAAAACGCCAGCAAGCTGGCGTTTCTGGTGTTGCAGGTGAAGCGAGAACCGCCGCAGGGATTAGCCCAGCAGGGTTGCCCAGCCTTCAACTTCATCACCGCCCCACTTGGCTTTCCACTCTTTCAGAGTCTTGTGGTTGCCACCTTTGGTTTCGATGACTTCGCCGTTGTGCGGGTTTTTATATTGCTTGACCTTGCGTGCACGCTTGGTGCCAGTAGTTTTCACTGCTGCGCCGCGTGCGGTCTTGCCAACTTTAGCGTCTGGGTCGAGCAGCGCGATGATGTCACGCAGCGACTTTTGATATTCGCCCATCAGGGTGCGCAGTTTGCCTTCGAATTCCAGCTCGGTTTGCAGTTTGTCGTCTTGGGACAGGTTCTTCAAACGGGCTTGCAGTTCTTTGATGGCTTCTTCTGTAGCGCGGTATTCGTTGATCAGCGACATGAGGTACACCTATGTGGAGAGGGTGACAGGTAGACAGTGACGCAATAATAGTCATGCGCATTGAGCAAGTAAACATTAAAGAAAAGTTTTATTTGAATTATTTAGCAATATACGGCGTGTCCTACACCGGTGACAAACTAGCCCGGTGTTACCCCGGCGAAAAAGATAACTGCTAATTAGGCCGTGCCAGCAAGTACGTTGCAGGCTCTGCAGGTCGGCAAGGCCGACGCGTGTCAGGCGCAATCGACGCTGGTAACGGCAAGGCTCGATCAGATCGACAGGAATACTGCAGTTTTGTCGCGCAGCCGCTAGAATGGCGGCCTTTGCGAAGTTCTGGAGTTTCCCTAATGCGCACTTTTCGTCTGGTGATTTCTTGTCCGGACCGTGTTGGCATCGTTGCCAAAGTCAGTAACTTTCTGGCGTCCTACAACGGCTGGATCACCGAGGCGAGCCACCACTCCGATAACCTCAGTGGCTGGTTCTTCATGCGTCACGAGATGCGTGCCGACACGCTGCCGTTCGAACTGGAAGCTTTCCGCGAGGCGTTTGCGCCAATTGCCGAAGAGTTCTCCATGGACTGGCGCATCACGGATTCCGCTCAGAAGAAGCGCGTGGTGCTGATGGCGAGCCGCGAATCCCATTGTCTGGCCGATTTGCTGCACCGCTGGCACAGCGATGAACTGGATTGTGAAATCGCCTGCGTGATTTCCAACCACCAGGACCTGCGCAGCATGGTCGAATGGCACAACATTCCTTATTACCACGTACCGGTTAACCCGGCAGACAAAGAACCGGCCTTTGCCGAAGTGTCCCGTCTGATTGCAGAACATCAGGCCGACGTGATCGTTCTGGCGCGTTACATGCAAATTCTGCCGCCTCAGTTGTGCCGCGACTATGCACATCAGGTGATCAATATACATCATAGCTTCTTGCCATCATTTGTCGGTGCCAAGCCTTATCACCAGGCATCGTTGCGTGGCGTCAAATTGATCGGCGCAACTTGCCACTATGTAACCGAAGAACTGGATGCCGGCCCGATCATCGAGCAGGATGTTGTTCGCGTCAGCCACAGTGACAGCATCGAGAACATGGTGCGTTTCGGTCGCGACGTCGAAAAGATGGTGCTGGCCCGCGGTTTGCGCTACCACCTGGAAGATCGCGTACTGGTCCACGACAACAAGACGGTAGTGTTTGACTAAGCAGGTTTGATTGAGCACCAACACGGACGCGTGGGACCGGATTCATCCGGGAAGAGGCCGGTACATTCACTGCATTTTCATCGCATGAAACACCGCTTCCCGGATCAATTTGGTCCACGAATAGTGTGGCCGCCGTGTAATTACGCTGTGTCGGAGGAATGCAAATGAGCGACCCACTCGACAAGGCCACGTCGACAGCCCCACCCACGCTGGGTGAGGGCTGTCTCAGTCGTTATGATCCGGATGCCCTGAGCCCTGAGGACGGGGCTGATTTTGACGGCGCAGCCGAGCTTTGGCGCAAGACCCAGCTTCAGGACACCCCGCTCGATGCGAACGAGCCAGACAGTTGATTCAAGCCTGGTTGAAGCGCATCAGCCGGTTCAGCAGCGGTCGCCCGACCATCAGCAGGAAGATCGGTCCGCCCACCACCAGGTAGAAGTAGTACGTCACCGTACGCCAGATCAGAATGGCTGCCGCCGCCGTTGATTTGCCCACCATGGGCGCCAACAGAGCCGCCGAGGTCAGCTCCGCAGTCCCGGCGCCGCCTGGCAACAAGCTGAACTGCCCCGCCGTCAGCGACAGCATCTGGATCAGAAACGTCCAGGCCCATTGCACATTCACGCCGAGCCCGAGCAGCGCCAGATACAGGATGCTGTAACGCAGCCCCCAGTGCACGCAGGTCAGAATGAAGACCGCGAGCAATCTCTGGCGAGGCATTTTCCAGGTCTGCGCCAGCGCATCACGAAAATGCAGCAGCTTGCGCGCCCAGCGGCGGCGGGTGAGGCGTTTGGTGTTGAATCGCTTGAGCAGTCGGCCGTTGAATTTGATGACCTGGCGGTGAAAGCGGGCGAAGCCGACAAACAGCAATAGGCTGCCGACCACGAGCACCGCGCTGAAGCCCAGCAGCCATTCCATCCGTTCACTGAGGTGGTTGAAAAGCGCATAGAACATGATGCCCACCAGCGCCAACAGGAAAAACAGGAGGTCGCTGAGTTGGTCGGTGGCAAACACGGCGCTGCTCTTGGCCGCACCCACTCCGTTGCGCGAAAGCACGGCCATGAGTGTCAACGGCCCACCGCTTCCCCCGGGCGTGGCGCAGTACGCGAACTCGCTGGCCATGATCAGGCCCAGGCTTCGCTTGATGCTCAGGTTCCGCGCGCTGTCGCCGAGCAATAGCCGCATACGCAACGTGTTCAGACCCCAGCACAGGATGATCATGCCGAACATCGCCATCAACAGCGGGAAGGGGAAGCTGCGCAAGCGCTGGAAAATATCGCCGCCGCCCAACAGCAACGGGATCAATATGGCGGCCAGTAAACCCACCGCCAGCCAGGCAATGCGCTTCATGCCTGGGTCCGCCCGAGAGTGCTCTGGTGGGCGAGCCACTGGGATTTGGTCATCGGCACCCGGCCGTTTTCCATCAGGCGACGCAAGGTTTCAAGCCAGTAGTTGCGGGAGAATTCATGACGCATATCCACAGGGTGCAGGCCGAGGCGGATCGTCGGCGCGTGACGGAGTCGAGCTTCGCGATAGTCGCTTAGCCATTTAGATACCCCGCGCCGCAACGGGCTGCGCGCGCTCCAGACAATGCCTGGCGCATCGACGGGGGAAAAGTCCGGAAGCTCATACAGACGCCGGGCGTCACTGGTGTAGGTCAAGGGTAACTGGCGCAGTGCCTGACGAGTGCCTTCGCTCATCAGCCAGGCAGGCGCTACAAAACCCTTGAGCGGCCAGGCCATCCGCCGAAACAGCTCGAGGCCTGCGTGCAGTCGGGTCAATGCCTGGGAGGTGGTCAGTGAATAAAACTCACCTTCCCACGTGTAAACGCGGCGCATGAAGTAATCCCTTGGTGTGCGTGGCCTGGGCCCGTCATCGCAATGGAAGTAGCCATGCAGCGCCAATTCGTCGCCACGACAGAGGCGCTCTTGCATATGGCGCTGAAATGGCGCGTTGTCTTCGACGTCGTTACAGCGGTGGAAGTTCGGTACGACCAGCCACGTTATGGGAATCTGCCCCAGGGCGTCTACTTGCGCGACGAAGTTTTGATAGTCCGGCAGAGTCTGCGGGGCGACGTCGTGCAATACCAGCAATACGCCGGGCGGTGGTGTCAGGGATTCAGGCATGGGCCCGTACCGGCAGCGTCTGGCCCAGGACCGCCCGATAATGCTCCAGCAGGCCGGCGACCACGCTGTCCCATGAGTAGCGGCTTTCCACGTAGCGCCGAGCCAGATGGCCTTTGTCGGCTGGCGCTTGCCGGAACAATTCATGCACGGCGTCCGCCATGGCCGGGGCGCTCCCTGGATCGCACAGCAGGCCGCATTCCCGGGGGATGATTTCCCGGAACGCTCCGGCCGCAACCGCAACAACTGGAATCCCGCAGGCCATGGCTTCCAGGACGACCAGGCCGAACGTTTCCTGATCGCCTGCGTGCACCAGGGCGTCGGCGCTGGCGAGCATCCTGGCGAGTTCGCTTGCCGGGCAGAAGTGCCCGATGACCGTGACGTTGTCCGGAACCTGAGTTGGCATGTGCGAGCCCACCAAAAGCAGATGAAACCCGCTGCCGAGCCGCTTCATGCAATCAAGCAGCACCGGCAGGTTCTTTTCCCGGGAGCCGCGCCCGGCAAAAATCAGCAGCCGGGTATCCGGGCTCAGCCCCAGCTGTGTCCTGAGGCAGGCATCGCGCACCGCAGGGGTGAATGTGATCAGGTCAACGCCCAGCGGCTGCACGTGGACGTTTCTGACCCCGAGCCCGGTCAGCTTGTGGGCCATGATGCTACTGGGGGCCAGTACACGATCAAAGTTGCCGTAGAGTTTTCGGATGTAGGCTTCGACGTTAGTGCCCAGCCAGCTGCCAACGCGATTGCTCACCAGCAATGGCAAGTCAGAGTGATAGAAGCCAATGACCGGAACGTCCAGATGGCGTCGCGCATCGAGCGCCGCCCAGGCTGTCAGGTAAGGGTCGCCGACCTCGATCAGGTCCGGCTGCAGAGCGCGCAATGTGTTGCGCCAGGGTGCCAGGCGCAGTGGAAACCGATAGCCGTTGCCAAACGGCACTGGCGTGGCGGGAACTTTGTAGATGCCATCTGTGTGGCTGCGGTTGGCGCCCGGGATCAGCAGGCTGTGCCGAACGTCCGGGTAGAGGCCCAGTCGTCGATGCTTGGCGTCGAGGTAAGTGCGCACGCCGCCGCTGGCCGGGGCGTAGAACATGGTCATGTCGGCGATATGCACAATGAACACTCCTTGAGTGGCTCGACTCCTTAACGTTGACCTCTGCCTAGAATAGATGTTCGCCGGATCAGCCGCCCCGGGGCAGTAGTCTTTGCGGGTGCAAAACGACGGTTCAAGCCATGATTGCGCAGCAAAGACTGCTCGCAACCCGGCGCGGATCGCCGCGTATCGGACCGGCGGCGGGTGCACAGTGATCTGGGTACTGAGGGTTCTGGCAATAGCCGACGGCCTGGTTATCGCGAATCTGAGGTTCAGACACCCACGCCACCTCTCGGCACGGTCCAAACTGAGTAATACTGGGTTGCATCGCACCCCTGCCTACGCAATCAACAGGTGAAGAAATGCCCGATTCGCACACTATCGTTCTGGGTTCCGGTCCTGATGGACTGGCCGTTTCACAAGCGCTGCGCCTGGGTAACCGGCACGGGCTCGTTGCGGGGGCGACCGGCACCGGTAAAACCGTGACCTTGCAGCGTCTGGCAGAAGCGTTCAGCGATGCAGGCGTGGCCGTGTTCGCTGCGGACATCAAAGGTGATCTGTGCGGCCTCGGTGCGGCGGGCGACCCGCAAGGCAAGATCGCCGAGCGCATTGCGGGCATGCCATGGCTCAATCACAGGCCGCAGGCTTATCCCGTGACGTTGTGGGATATACAAGGCAAGACCGGTCATCCATTGCGTACAACCCTGAGTGAAATGGGCCCCCTGCTGCTGGGCAGCCTCTTGGAGTTGACCGACAGCCAGCAGGCCGCGCTGTATGCCGCGTTTAAGGTCGCCGACCGGGAAGGTTTGCTATTGCTCGACATCAAAGACCTCAAGGCCTTGCTCAATCATCTGCGTGACAACCCGCAGTTGCTGGGCGAAGACAGCTCGCTGATGACCACCGGTTCCAGCCAGGCGCTGCAGCGGCGTCTGGCGATCCTTGAGCAGCAGGGCGCCGAAGCCTTGTTCGGTGAGCCAGCGCTGCAACTGGAGGACCTTCTTGAGCCGGCCAGCGACGGACGCGGCCGTATTCACCTGCTCGATGCCAGCCGTCTGGTGCACGAAGCGCCCAAGGTCTACGCGACTTTCCTGCTGTGGCTGCTCGCCGAGCTGTTCGAGCAATTGCCGGAGCGGGGCGATGCTGACAAGCCATTGCTGGCGTTGTTTTTCGACGAAGCGCATTTGCTGTTTGCGGACACGCCCAAGGCGCTGCAGGAACGGCTCGAACAGGTGGTACGCTTGATCCGCTCCAAGGGCGTGGGAGTGTATTTCGTCACTCAGTCTCCTGGTGACCTGCCTGATGACGTGTTGGCCCAGCTCGGGCTGCGGATTCAGCACGGACTGCGCGCGTTTACCGCCAAGGAGCAGAAATCGCTACGGGCCGTGGCTGATGGCTTCCGGCCGAATCCCGACATCAATACGCTGGAAGTGCTTACCCAGCTGGGGATTGGCGAGGCGTTGGTGGGTACCTTGCAGGACAAAGGCACGCCGGCGATGGTTCAGCAGGTGCTGATTGCGCCGCCACAATCGCGGATCGGGCCGTTGAGCGAGGCCGAGCGCGCCAGCCTGATTGCACGCTCGCCATTGGCTGGACGCTACGACAAGCCGATCGATCGTGAATCAGCGTACGAAATGCTGATTGCCCGCAAAGTCGCCACGCCGGATTCGGCCGACTTGCCGAAAAAAACCGAGGAAGAACAGCAGAGCTTCAGTGACATGGCGGGTGGATTTCTCGGTGGCATAGCAGGGCAAGCCATGAAAAACGCAGCGCGACAGGCTGCCAATCAGCTGGGACGGCAGTTGGTGCGAGGGTTGATGGGGTCGTTGCTGGGAGGGGGCAAGAAGCGCAGGTAGATGCCATTATCTGCGCAGCAGATAGGGTCTTCTAGGAACGGCTTCAGCCGCGAAGGGCCGGGGCATTCCTTGAAGTTTTATCCGGTTGGATCTCGCTCGCGGCTAAAGCCGCTCCTACGAGGGGATGCGCATACCCGTAGGAGCAACTTGTGGCATCGCGGTTTTCAATCAGCTCAACGCTTTGGAGGCCAGCCAGAACAACCCGGCCGACAGCGCGACCGTCGCTGGCAGGGTCAGGACCCACGCCAGCAGGATGGTACGCACGGTGCCGCCTTGCAGGCCGCTTTTGTTGGCAACCATGGTGCCCGCAACACCGGACGACAGAATGTGCGTCGTGGAGACCGGCAGGCTGAAGATGTTCGCTGCAGCAATCGCACACGCGGTGGTGATCTGTGCCGACATGCCTTGTGCGTACGTCATGCCCTGTTTGCCGATCTTCTCGCCGATGGTCAGTACCACGCGCTTCCAGCCGACCATGGTGCCGATACCCAGCGCCAGCGCGACCGCCAGAATCACCCAGAACGGTGCGTACTCAGTGGTCGCCGTCAGGTCTTTGCGCAGTTTTTCCAGGTCGGATTTTTCACGTGCGCCCAAGTTTGGCAGCTTGGCGACCTTGCGGGCGGTGTCATCTAGGCACAGCAGATAACGACGCACTTCAATGCGGCGTTCAGCGGGCAGAGAGTGGTAATCGGCAACCCCGTTCAGGTTGTCGAGCAGCGCTGCAATGGTCGGCTCGGTCTGCTCAGGATTACAGCTGGAGCTTTCCGGCAGGTCGCCTTTTTCCGCTTTGCCCAGCGCCAGGAACTCGCCCAGCGTGCTGTTATTGCGCTGATAGAACTGACTCAGGTGCAGCGTGGCGTCCTTGGTGCGTTCGATCTGATAGGTGGTGCTGTTCAAGTCCAGTACGAACTGGCTCGGCACGATGCCGATCAGAACCAGCATGATCAAGCCGATGCCTTTCTGACCATCGTTGGAGCCGTGAACAAAGCTGACCGCCATAGCGGAAATCACCAGCACCAGACGGTTCCAGAACGGCGGGTGCTTCTTGTCGTCCAGCTTGCGACGCTGTTCAGGCGTCTTGTGCATTTTCGACAGCGGACGCCACCATTTGAGACCGATCAGCACCAGCGCAGCGACCAGGAAACCTGCCAGCGGCGAGAACACCAGCGAGGCGCCGATATCAATCGCCTTTTGCCAGTTCACGCCGTCTGACAAGGGAATGTCATTGATCAACGCGTTCGCCAGGCCGACACCGAGGATCGAACCGATCAGCGTATGTGAGCTGGAGGCCGGGATACCAAAGTACCAGGTGCCCAGGTTCCAGGTGATCGCCGCAGCGAGCAACGAAAACACCATGGCCAGGCCGTGTCCGGTGTTCACATTGATCAACAGTTCCACCGGCAACAAGTGCACGATGGCATAAGCCACGCCGACACCGCCCAGCAGAACGCCGAGAAAATTGAAGATACCTGAGGCGAACACGGCCAGATGAGGCGGCATTGCTTTGGTATAAATGACTGTCGCCACCGCGTTCGCGGTGTCATGAAAGCCGTTGATGAACTCGAAGGTGAGGACGAATGCCAGGGCAAGCAGAAGGCTTATTAGTACCCAGGCATCTAGTCCGCTGAATAAATCGATCATGAAGGTTTTCTGACCCGGTCTGAAGGGGGCGGGATTATGACAGAAAAAATACAGATCGATGCGACAGCCGCTGATTGGTCGTCACTCAATATCGGGATTTCATGCAAGTCAGCGCCGAATCAGCCGTTTTACGCGCGACTTTTACCCGCATCGCCGAGCGTCGGCGCACGCCGGCTCACTGCCCAGCGGACCTGAAATGGCAGTGCAGGCAAGCGCAGGTCAGTCGCGGTCTGAAAATGGACTGATTATGTTTCTTCGCTCAGGTCTTTTTCCATTTTCTGTAATTCTTGCTTGAACGCCTGGTCGAGAAGACTGGCTTTTTTGCGCCAAGGTTTGCGTTCCGGCTCAGGTTGAGCTGCGTAGGTGGTGATTTCGCCACCATATACATCCTTGAAACGTTGTTCCTGGCGCTCAAGTTCTGCGCGCAGTTCATCTTTAGTCACTGTGTTACCTGATCAAGTCAATTTAACTCTGGTGATATCACTGAGCAGCTGCGCTGTTCACATATGAGCATTGCCATCAACGGCATGTTTAGCCACGAGCCAAACAGTGGTGTGAAGGCAGCATCGCATGAACGGTTGGCTGCTCGCGGCTACGGACACCAGAAACGTAACTGTCGTAGCGACATTCGTTTTTGAGTTGCAAGTGCGATAGCTACTTCGGCTGGGCAATCATTCGCCGGGATAACGGTACGGCGAACGGCTGCGAGGGATCAATCCAGATGCGTCTGCCGCCGTTGGGCGGGGCAGGGCAGGCATTGCGAATCTTTATTCCAGCCAAGTGATCGACACTATCTCCAAGAACTTCGGCGACGTCAACTATATACGGGACATCTAACTGAAAGAATTCCAAACAGGCACTTTTCTTGTACGACTGTTCCGAAGTTTCGTGGGGAACATATGAAGGGAAGTTTCAGGTGCAAAATATTGACGGCCTTGGACAGAATTCTGACAGGCAAATTCCCGGATAGTTGACGGTGTGTTTCAGTGCCGTGGCGGCTTGATCAAACGGCAGGCTGTGCCGACCCGCGGGCAACCGCATGAGAGGCGGAAGCAGAAATAAAAACGGCCTCGCTTCATGGGCAAGGCCGGCCTTGGACTTCTCGTGGGTACCTGACCAGTATTTCCAAGAAGCCACTTAAGGCCCTGCAAAGGTATAAGTATCTTTGTGATGGGTCAATTGCGATTATCGGCCAGTCGTTCGATAATCGCACAAAGCGTTTTGTCGGGTTGCACTGAAAATGCGCGCAGGCAGCGGTCCGTATGGGCCGATAGGGTTTTACCGAGGTAGTGGCCATGAATGATGAACTACGAAATTCTTTTGCTTCATTGGCTCCGCCCATCGTGGCGTCGCCTGCCAAGCGTATCGAGGCGCTGACCGGTGACCCGGATTTCATGACATCGCTGGCACGCGGCCTGGCGGTGATTCATGCCTTTCAGGAGCGCAAGCGGCACTTGACCATCGCGCAGATCAGCCACCGCACGGAAATTCCCCGTGCTGCTGTGCGTCGCTGCCTGCTGACGCTGATCAAGCTGGGGTACGCGACGACCGACGGGCGGACTTATTCGCTGCTGCCCAAGGTGCTGACCCTGGGTCACGCCTACTTGTCGTCCACACCGTTGGCGGTTTCCTCCCAGCCGTATCTGGACCGCATGAGTGACCAGCTGCATGAGGCCTGCAACATGGCAACGCTTGAAGGCGACGACATTCTGTATATCGCCCGTTCGGCAACGACTCAGCGGCTGATTTCGGTGGATCTGTCCGTGGGTGGACGCCTGCCTGCATATTGCACGTCCATGGGCCGCATTCTCTTGTCGGCGCTGGATGATGTGACGTTGCGCGAGTACCTCGACCATGTCGACCTGCAACCCAAGACCAGCCGGACCATCCGTACACCGGAGGCCCTGCTTGAATGTCTGCAGCAGGTGCGTCAACAGGGCTGGTGCATCGTCGATCAGGAACTGGAGCAGGGTTTGCGCTCTATTGCCGTGCCGGTTTATGACGCATCAGGCCAAGTGCTGGCGGCACTGAATGTCAGTACCAGCGCTGGACGGGTTGCCAGGAGTGAGCTGGAGCAGCGCTTCCTGCCAATCATGCTCGATGCCAGCCGTGATCTGAGTACTCAGCTGTTCACCTGAAGCTCGGTTAATTTGTGCGATTAACGAACGGATAATCGATTATCGGATTGTCTGGCCTTTGGCCCCGGCATAACCTCAGGTCCATTCCAGCGTAGTTCATCTGCGCTGTTTAATTGGATGCGATTTGAGTTCGGGAGCACCTCATGGCTGAAATTCTTTCTCTACGCGATGCCGTGAAGCAATTAGTCAACGATGGCGACACCGTTGCGCTGGAAGGCTTCACCCATTTGATCCCCACGGCTGCTGGCCACGAAATCATTCGTCAGGGCAAAAAAGACCTGACGCTGGTGCGTATGACGCCGGATCTGATCTATGACCAACTGATCGGCGCCGGTTGCGCCAAACGTCTGATCTTTTCCTGGGGCGGTAACCCGGGTGTCGGCTCACTGCATCGTTTGCGTGATGCCGTGGAGAAACAATGGCCGCATGCGATGGAAATCGAAGAACACAGCCACGCTGACCTGGCCAATGCTTATGTCGCAGGCGCGTCCGGGCTGCCATTTGCCGTATTGCGAGCCTACGCCGGATCTGACTTGCCCAAGGTAAACCCGCTGATCAAGACCGTGACCTGCCCGTTCACTGGCGAAGTGCTGGCGGCAGTACCGGCAGTAAGCCCGGATGTCACCGTGATTCATGCGCAGAAGGCCGACCGCAAAGGCAACGTGTTGCTGTGGGGCATCCTCGGCGTGCAGAAAGAGGCCGCACTGGCCGCTAAACGCTGCATCGTCACGGTAGAAGAAATCGTCGATCACCTCAACGCACCCATGAATGCCTGCGTGTTGCCGACCTGGGCCCTGAGCGCGGTTTGCCATGTTCCAGGCGGAGCGCATCCGTCGTACGCCCACGGCTACTACGAGCGCGACAACCGTTTCTACCAGGCCTGGGACCCGATTGCCCGGGACCGCGAAAGTTTCAGTGCGTGGATCCAGGAGTACATCCACGGTACGGCGGATTTCAGCGAGTTCCAACGCAAGCTTGCCAGCACCACGGAGGCAAAATAATGACCTACACCACCAGTGAAATGATGACAGTGGCCGCCGCTCGGCGTTTGCGCAACGGGGCTGTGTGTTTTGTCGGCATCGGCCTGCCATCCAAGGCGGCAAACCTGGCCCGGCTTACCTCATCGCCGGACGTAGTGCTTATTTATGAATCCGGTCCGATTGGCGCAAAGCCGAACGTTCTGCCTCTTTCGATTGGCGACGGTGAGCTGGCAGAAACGGCCGATACCGTGGTTTCCACCAGTGAAATCTTCCGCTACTGGTTGCAGGGCGGACGCGTGGACGTGGGCTTTCTCGGTGCCGCGCAGGTCGACCGCTTCGGCAATATCAACACCACCGTCGTTGGCGATTACAACAACCCCAAAGTGCGTTTGCCGGGTGCTGGAGGCGCGCCGGAAATTGCCGGTTCCGCCAAACAAGTGCTGATTATTCTCAAGCAGTCAGCGCGAGCGTTTGTCGACAAGCTGGACTTCATTACCTCGGTAGGTCATGGCGAAGGAGGCGATTCACGCAAGCGACTGGGTTTGCCGGGCGCCGGGCCGGTGGGGATCATTACTGACTTGTGCATCATGGAGCCGGAAGCGGGCAGCAACGAATTCGTAGTGACCACGCTGCACCCCGGCGTCACCCGCGAGCAGGTGATTGCTGCAACCGGCTGGGCAGTGCGTTTTGCTGAAGATGTGGTGTTCTCCGCCGAGCCCAGTGATACCGAATTGACAGCGTTGCGCGATCTGGAGGCCCGCACTGCGGCGGCCCATGGTCAGGCGCCGGGAGAGGCATGATGCGTGAGGTCTTCATTTGCGATGCGATTCGCACCCCGATTGGTCGCTTTGGCGGCGCACTGGCCAGTGTCCGGGCCGATGACCTGGCTGCGGTGCCGATCAAGGCATTGATCGAGCGCAACCCTTCGGTCAAGTGGGACGAAGTCGACGAGGTGTTCTTTGGTTGCGCCAATCAGGCGGGCGAAGACAACCGCAACGTTGCGCGCATGGCTGCGTTGCTGGCAGGGCTCCCGGAATCAATCCCGGGGGTGACCCTCAATCGTCTGTGTGCTTCCGGCATGGATGCCATCGGCACGGCGTTCCGCGCCATTGCCGCGGGTGAAATGGAGTTGGCCATTGCCGGGGGTGTGGAGTCCATGTCCCGGGCGCCGTTCGTGATGGGCAAGGCGGATGCCGCTTACTCGCGCAACATGAAGCTGGAAGATACGACCATTGGCTGGCGCTTTATCAACCCGCTGATGAAGGCGCATTACGGTGTCGATTCGATGCCGCAGACCGGCGATAACGTCGCCGATGACTATAAGATTTCTCGAGCCGATCAGGACGCTTTTGCCCTGCGCAGCCAGCAGCGCACAGCCGCTGCGCAGGCAGCGGGCTTTTTTAAAGCAGAAATCACTCCGGTGCGGGTTACCCACAAGAAGGGTGAGACGCTGGTTGAGCAGGACGAACATCCCCGTGCCGATACCAGTCTGCAAACCCTTGCCAAACTGAAACCGGTCAACGGTCCGGACAAGACGGTCACGGCTGGCAATGCGTCGGGCGTCAACGATGGTGCGGCGGCGTTGATTCTGGCCTCCGCCGAGGCGGTCGAGAAGCATGGCCTGACGCCTCGGGCGCGGATTCTCGGCATGGCCAGCGCGGGTGTTGCGCCGCGAGTAATGGGCATCGGGCCGGTTCCGGCGGTGCGCAAGCTGGTCGAGCGCCTTGGCCTGGCGGTCAGCGACTTTGACGTGATCGAGCTCAACGAGGCCTTCGCCAGCCAGGGTCTGGCGGTATTGCGCGAGTTGGGGCTGGCCGATGATGCGCCACAGGTAAACCCCAACGGAGGTGCCATTGCTCTGGGCCATCCCCTGGGCATGAGCGGCGCGCGGCTGGTGTTGACGGCATTGCATCAGCTGGAAAAAAGCGGCGGCCGCAGAGCGCTGGCGACCATGTGTGTGGGGGTAGGGCAGGGGCTGGCGCTGGCGATAGAGCGGCAATAGCCGTATGCCTGACCGACCGCAGGGTCTGATTCGCGGATAAGCCTCGCTCCAACAGGGATCCCGTTGGAGCGAAGCTTGCTCGCGAAGAACGACAACGCGGTTTACCTGACCGACCGCCGCGCCTGATTCGCGGGCAAGCCTTGCTCCAACAGGCTGACCCCGCTGGACCTCACGTGACAGGAATTCCACTGACTTCTGTGATGTCGTATGTTACAGATTGTGTCTTGGAAGTTTCACAGCATGAGGGAAAAATAATGACGACCACGCAGTACACGGGCGAAGAGCGCAGCAAAAGGATCTTTGCGATTGTCGGTGCCTCTTCAGGCAACCTGGTCGAATGGTTCGACTTTTATGTCTACGCGTTTTGCGCGATCTATTTTGCTCCGGCGTTCTTCCCCTCCGATGACCCCACCGTACAGTTGCTCAACACCGCAGGCGTGTTTGCCGCCGGTTTTCTGATGCGCCCCATCGGCGGCTGGTTGTTTGGCCGGGTGGCTGACAAACACGGCCGCAAGAACTCAATGATGATTGCCGTGCTGATGATGTGCGGTGGCTCGCTGATCATCGCCTGTCTGCCGACATACGCCTCGATTGGCGCCTGGGCACCGGCATTATTGCTGCTCGCTCGCCTGATTCAGGGCCTCTCAGTGGGCGGCGAATATGGCACCACCGCGACTTACATGAGCGAAGTGGCGTTGCGTGGTCAGCGCGGCTTTTTTGCGTCGTTCCAGTACGTGACTTTGATTGGCGGCCAATTGCTGGCTGTCTTGACCGTGGTGATCCTGCAGCAGTTTTTGAGCACCGAAGAGCTTCGTGCCTACGGCTGGAGGATTCCGTTTGTGATTGGTGCAATCGCCGCCGTGATCTCGCTGCTGTTGCGTCGCTCGCTGGAAGAAACCACCACCGCAGAGCAGCGTGAGGACAAGGATGCCGGCAGCATCAGCGCCCTGTTCCGCGATCACAAGGCCGCGTTCATTACGGTGCTGGGTTACACCGCTGGTGGCTCGCTGATTTTCTATACCTTTACCACCTACATGCAGAAATACCTGGTCAATACCGGCGGGATGGACCCGAAAACCGCCAGCTACATCATGACCGGCGCGCTGTTTCTGTACATGTGCATGCAGCCGTTGTTCGGCATGCTGGCCGACAGGATCGGCCGACGTAACTCCATGTTGTGGTTCGGTGCGCTGGGCACGCTGTGCACGGTGCCGATTTTGATGACTCTCAAGACCACCACTAATCCATTCATGGCGTTTGTGCTGATCACCCTGGCATTGGCGATTGTCAGTTTTTACACCTCGATCAGCGGGCTGGTAAAAGCCGAGATGTTCCCGCCGCAGGTTCGTGCGCTGGGTGTCGGCCT
Source organism: Pseudomonas viridiflava (assembly GCF_900601905.1). Lineage (GTDB taxonomy): Bacteria > Pseudomonadota > Gammaproteobacteria > Pseudomonadales > Pseudomonadaceae > Aquipseudomonas. The sequence continues at coordinate 158,249 of NZ_UWFA01000505.1, read as the reverse complement.
GGCTTATGCGGTGGCCAACGCCGTGTTCGGTGGTTCGGCCGAGTATGTAGCGTTGAACCTGAAGAGCATGGGCATGGAAAACAACTTTTACTGGTATGTCACGGTGATGATGGCGATTGCCTTTCTGTTCAGTTTGCGTCTGCCGAAACAGCCTGCCTATTTGCATCACGATCATTGATCCAAACACTTCTCGTCAGGCATAAAAAAACCCACCGTGAAGGTGGGTTTTTTATTGAGCGGCTATCAGAACAGCTGGACTGACGGCTTCTCTTGCGACACAGGCTGGGCCTGGCCGGTTCGCTCATACCAGCCGCCACCGAGGGCCTTGTACAGGTTGACCTCGCTGGTGAGCTGGGAGAGGCGGTCGGTGATCAGCGATTGTTGCGCACTGAATAGCGAACGCTGGGCATCCAGGAAAGTCAGGTTGCTGTCGATACCGATGCGGTAGCGACGTTCGGCCAGACGGTAGTAATCCTGGTTGGCACCGACAAAGTCATTCTGAGCTTGCAACTGCTCGGTGTAAGTCTTGCGAGCAGCCAGGCCGTCGGACACTTCCTGAAAAGCGGTCTGAATCGCTTTCTCGTAGTTGGCGACGTTGATCTCTTTCTGGATTTTCGAGTAATCCAGGCTGGCGCGCAGGCTACCGGCGTTGAAGATCGGGATGTTGATGCTTGGCTGGAACAACCAGGTGCCCGAGCCGCCATTGAACAGCCCCGACAGGTCCGGGCTGATGGTACCGGCATTGGCAGTCAGGCTGATGCTTGGGAAGAACGCAGCGCGTGCGGCGCCGATGTTGGCGTTGGCCGCTTTGAGTGCGTGCTCGGCCTGGAGAATATCCGGACGGCGTTGCAGCAGGTCAGAGGGCATACCCGCTGGCATTTCGCTCAGCAGATCAGCGCTCAGTGGTTGAGCCTGTGGCAGGTTGCTCGGGATACCGGTGCCCAGCAGCAGGGTCAGGTTGTTCTGATCCTGTGCCACCTGACGTTGGTAGCGGGCCAGTGCAACCCGGGCACTTTCCACCGAGGTCCGCGCCTGGCTCAGATCCAGGGCCGAAGAAACACCGACCTCGTTACTGCGCGAGGTCAGGCGATAGCTTTCCTCGAACGCCTTGAGCGTGTCTTCAGTCAGCTTGAGCAGTTCCTTGTCGGCCTGCCAGGTCATGTAAGCGTTGGCGACGTTGGCCACCAGGCTGATCTGCGTGCTGCGGCGTGCTTCTTCGCTGGAGAAATAAGTCTCCAGCGCTTGCTCGCTCAGGCTGCGAACCCGACCAAACAGGTCGAGTTCGTAGGCGCTGACGCCCAGGGTTGCGGAGTACTGGCTGGTAATGCCCGACTCGCCGCTGGTGGACAGGTTGGCCGGAACTCGCTGGCGGCTGCCGCTGCCCGTAGCCGAAACGGCCGGAAACAGATCGGCTCGCTGGATACGGTATTGCGCACGGTAGGCGTCGATGTTCAAGGCCGCGACACGCAGGTCGCGGTTATTGACCAGCGAGGTCTGGATCAGCTGCTGCAGCGCCGGATCGCGGAAGAACTGCCGCCAGCCTTGTTCGGCCGCAGCAACATTCGCCGCCTGGGCCGGCGAGTACGCCGGACCTTGCGGGTACTGCGCCGCTACCGGCGCGGCAGGCTGGTTGTATTCAGGGATCAACGAGCAACCACTGAGGATAACCGCAGTGACTGCCAGGGAGATCAGGGACTTGCTCATTGGCCAGCCTCATCATGTGAAATTTGGTTCTTTTGCTCTTTGTCTTTGTCTTTGCCTTTGAACATCGACGACACGGCAACGTAGAACATCGGGACCCAGAAGATCGCCAGAACGGTGGCCGTGATCATACCGCCAATCACGCCCGTACCGATGGCATGCTGGCTACCTGAACCGGCACCGGTGGAGATCGCCAGCGGCACAACGCCGAGGATGAACGCCATGGAGGTCATGATGATCGGTCGCAGACGCATGCGGCACGCTTCCATCGCCGCATCCACCAGGCTCTTGCCTTGTTCATGCAGTTCCTTGGCGAACTCGACAATCAGGATCGCATTCTTCGCCGCCAACCCGATGGTCGTCAACAATCCGACCTGGAAGAACACGTCATTGGACAAGCCTCGCAGGCTGGTGGCCATCAACGCACCGATAACGCCGAGCGGTACCACGAGCATGACCGCGATCGGGATCGACCAGCTTTCATACAGCGCTGCCAGACAGAGGAACACCACCAGCATCGACAGGGCATACAGTGCAGGCGCTTGCGAGCCGGACAGACGCTCTTCGAACGACAGGCCGGTAAACGAGTAACCGATACCCGCAGGCAGTTTCTTGGCCAGGGCCTCGACTTCCGCCATGGCCTGACCCGAGCTGTAGCCAGGGGCCGGAGTACCAAGGATTTCCATCGCTGCCACGCCGTTATAGCGCGACAGTTTTGGCGAACCGTAAATCCACTCGCCGGTGGCAATGGCCGACAACGGAACCATGGTTCCCGAGTCGTTGCGCACGTACCATTTCTTGAGGTCTTCCGGGGTCATACGGGCAAACGCTTCGCCCTGCACGTACACCTTCTTCACCCGACCGCGGTCGATGAAGTCGTTGACGTAACTGCCACCCAGCGCAATCGACAAGGTCTGGTTGATGTTGGACAGGGTAACGCCCAACGCACTGGCTTTTTCGTCGTCGACCGTCAGTTGGTACTGCGGCTCATCGCCCAGACCGTTCGGACGAACGCCTGCCAGGATCTTGCTTTGCGAAGCCATGCCGAGGAACTGGTTGCGCGCCTCAAGCAGTTTTTCGTGACCGACACCGCCCTGGTCCTGCAGGTAAACGTCGAAACCGGTGGCGTTACCCAGTTCCAGTACCGAAGGCGGAACGACGGCATACACCATTGCGTCACGGAAGCTGAAGAAGTGCGCCTGGGCCCGTTTGGCGATTTCGAACACGGTGTTATCCGAGTCACGCTCGTCCCACGGTTTGAGCATCACGAAGGCCAGACCGGAGCTTTGACCACGACCGGCAAAGTTGAAGCCGTTGACGCTGAATACCGATTTGACGCCTGCGCCTTCACCGTTTTCCGGGTCGAGGAGGAAGTCACGCATTTCATCGATGACTTTCTGCGTACGTTCGGCAGACGAGCCTGCCGGGGTCTGCACCTGGGCGAAGATCACGCCCTGGTCTTCTTCGGGCAGGAACGCGCTCGGGATACGGGTGAACAGGAAGATCATCCCGGCCACGATCACCAGGTACACGATGAACGCAGGGAGTTTGTGAGTGACCATGCGTTTCACGCCGTTTTCGTAGCTGACAACGCTGCGATCGAACGTGCGGTTGAACCAGCCAAAAAAGCCTTTTTTCGGCTGGCCGTGTTTTTCCGGGTCAATCGGCTTGAGCATGGTTGCGCACAAGGCCGGGGTGAAGATCAGTGCAACCAGAACCGAGAGGGCCATCGCCGAGACGATAGTGATCGAGAACTGTTTGTAAATAACCCCCGTAGAACCGCCGAAGAACGCCATTGGCAGCAGTACCGCCGAGAGCACCATGGCGATACCGACCAGCGCGCCCTGGATCTGCGCCATGGATTTCTTGGTCGCCTCCTTGGGTGAAAGATGCTCCTCGGCCATCACCCGCTCGACGTTTTCGACCACCACGATCGCATCGTCGACCAACAGTCCGATGGCCAGAATCATGCCGAACATGGTCAGGGTGTTGATGGTGAAACCGAATGCCGCAAGGATGCCGAACGTACCCAGCAATACCACTGGCACGGTCATCGTGGTGATGATGGTAGCGCGCAAGTTCTGCAGGAACAGGTACATCACCAGGAACACCAGCACAATGGCTTCGATCAGGGTGTGTACAACGCCGGAAATCGATTCAGTGACCGTTGGCGTGGTGTCGTACGGATACACGACGGTCATGCCGGGCGGAAAGAACGGTTCCAGGTTGGCAACGGTGGCGCGAATGGCTTTGGCGGTGTCCAGGGCGTTGGCGCCGGACGCCAGTTTGATCGCCATACCGGAAGCGGGTTTGCCGTTGAACTGAGCATCGATGCTGTAGTTCTGGCCGCCCAGCTCGATACGCGCAACATCACGCAGGCGTACCTGCGAACCGTCGGTGTTGACCTTCATCAGAATGTTGCCGAACTGCTCGGCAGTCTGCAGACGGGTCTTGCCAATGATCGTGGCGTTCAACTGTGTGCCAGGCAGGGCAGGCAGGCCACCCAGTTGGCCGGTCGCGATCTGCACGTTTTGTGCGCTGATGGCTGCGCTCACTTCCACCGGGGTCAGCTGGAAGTTATTGAGCTTGGCCGGGTCCAGCCAGATACGCATGGCGTATTGCGAACCGAAAACCTGGAAGTCACCCACACCTGAGGTCCGCGAGATCGGGTCCTGGATGTTGGAAACGATGTAGTTGGACAAGTCTTCCCGGGTCAGACCGCTGCCGTCTTCGGCCACCAGGCCGATCACCAGCAGGAAGTTCTTCACCGACTTGGTAACACGCAGACCTTGCTGTTGAACCTCTTGCGGCAGCAGCGGGGTCGCCAGGTTGAGCTTGTTCTGCACCTGAACCTGAGCGGTATCCGGGTTGGTGCCCTGGTTGAAGGTCACCGTGATGGTCATGCTGCCGTCGGAGTTACTGTCCGAGGAAACGTAGCGCAGGTTGTCGATACCATTGAGCTGTTGCTCGATGATCTGCACCACGGTGTCCTGGACGGTCTGCGCCGAAGCACCTGGGTAGGTAACCTGGATATCAATCGCGGTCGGCGCAATGGCCGGGTATTGGTTGATCGGCAGTTTCAGGATCGAAAGCGTACCCACCAGCATCACTACCAAGGCTAATACCCAGGCAAAGATGGGGCGGTCAATAAAGAATTTAGACATCGATTACTCACCTTTGCCAGCGGCAGGGGCAGACTGGGCTTCGGTGAGATTGCCGGCATCCTTGACGGTCACTTCAGCACCTGGCTTGACGTACTGCAGACCTTCAGTGATCACGCGATCACCCTCGTTCAAGCCTTTCTCGACCAGCCAGAAGGCACCGGAGGTACGGTTGGCGACCAATTGACGCTGCTCAACCTTGTTGTCCTTGGTGACCACCAGCGCGCTTGGCTTGCCTTTGAGGTCGCGGGTCACGCCTTGCTGTGGAGCAAGAATGGCCTGGGCGCTGACGCCAGCCTGCAATTGCGCGTGGACGAACATGCCGGGCAGCAGCGTGTGGTCAGGGTTGGGGAACACGGCGCGCAAGGTGACCGAGCCAGTCGCCTGGTCAACCGACACTTCCGAGAACTCCAGCTTGCCCGGCTTGCTGTATTCACTGCCGTCTTCCAGGGTCAGTTTAACCGTAGCGGCATTGTCACCGGATTTCTGCAGCTTGCCGGTTTCCAGATCGCGACGCAGCTTGAGCATCTCGGCCGAAGACTGGGTGACGTCTACGTAGATCGGATCCAGCTGCTGGATCGTCGCCATGGCGTTGGCCTGCCCGCTGGTGACCAGTGCGCCCTCGGTCACATCGGAACGGCCGATACGGCCGGAAATCGGTGCCATGACCTTGGTGTAGCGCAGGTTGATCTGAGCGGTCTGCAGGGCAGCCTGGGCTTCCTGAGTCGTGGATTTGGCGTTGTCGTATTCCTGACGGCTGACAGCCTGTTCGTTGACCAGTTGCTTGTAACGATCCGCCAGCGACTTGGCCGACTGCAAGGTCGCACTTGCGCTGTTGGCGGTGGCTTCGTAGAGCGCCGGATCAATCTGATACAGCTGCTGCCCTGCCTTTACATCAGCACCTTCGGTGAACAGCCGCTTGAGGATGATGCCGTTGACCTGCGGCCGGACTTCGGCGATGCGGTACGCCGTGGTACGGCCAGGCAGCTCGGTAGTCAGCGTGTAAGGCTGGGCTTTGATGGTAACGACGCCGACCTGAGGAGGCGGTGCGGCAGGGGCGGCCGCTTCTTCCTTTTTACCGCATCCACTGAGCAGTGATGCCAGGGCGACGGCAGTGACCAGAACGGTAACAGCTGGCTTGAATTGCATGAAGATCCTCGGGTCTGGAGCCTTGGGTGCTCAAGATAGATTGGAAGGGATGAAAAATTCCGGCTGGATAAGTAGCATGCTAATGAATATACTTACATTCACGGTTGTTTGTAAACACCCATTTTTTCGGCGCGAAGCCGTATTGACGGGGGGTTACAGGTTCGGGACAAGGCAATACAAATGCCGCCCGTTTTTGCTTCGAGTCCACGTCGTTCGTCGTCTGGAGCACTTTCATTGAGGTTTTGATGCCATGGTCCGTCGTACCAAAGAGGAAGCTCAGGTCACCCGCAGTCTTATTCTTGAGGCCGCTGAGAAGGCCTTCTATGAAAGAGGGGTGGCGCGCACGACTCTGGCGGACATCGCAAGCCTGGCGGGTGTGACGCGCGGCGCGATCTACTGGCACTTCAGCAACAAGGCCGACCTGGTGCAGGCGATGCTCGACAGCATCCAGGAACCGCTGGAGGAGATGGCCAAGGCGAGCGAAAGCGAAGACGAAGCTGACCCACTGGGCTGCATGAAGAAGCTGCTGATTCATTTGTTTCATGAAGTTGCGCTGGACCCAAAAACCCGGCGCATCAATGAGATCTTGTTTCATAAGTGTGAATTTACCGATGAAATGTGTGACTTCCGCCGTCAGCGTCAGGCCAATGCCCTTGAATGTAATGATCGTATCGGCCTCGCGCTGAACAATGCAGTGCGCAAAGGCCAATTGCCTGCTGATCTGGACACTGCGCGCGCGTCCATTTCACTTCACGCCTATATCGACGGCATGCTTGGCCAATGGCTGCTTATACCCGACAGCTACTCGCTCAGCGATCGAGCCGAAAAGTGGGTCGAGGCGGGCCTAGATATGCTGCGTCTGAGCCCGGCGCTGCGTCACTGATCCAGTCCCCCTGGATTTCATCCAGACCGAAGCCGTCTATCTATAACCAAGTCTGCGGTGACTGCCCAGTCAGTTTACCCATCGTTTACCTTGTTGGCTCAATGCCACTAGGACAAGTCCTACAAAATTTGTTCGTGGTGTACGGAATGTTGTGGGCTGGAAGTAGGACGCTTCTTGAACTTTGTAGCTGATTTCCCAAACTGTCTATCCAGTATTGCTCCCTCCCTAAACTCCCTTCACTCTGCGCCCCGATAGCACATGAGTGGGTTGTTGGGGAGTTTAGGACGTGTCGGAAACTGTATCTGAAATTGTAAGGATCCTGGGTGAGCTCAGGCATCAAGCTGCACAACTGACGGTTAATTCTGCGGATGGGGCGCCGCTCGTTCGCCTCGGGTTGATGACCACGCTGTATTTCAAACACGGTCACACGGCCGAGACCCGACACCGGCTTGAGGCGTGCTTCAGCCGGTTCTATGAAACCTTTCGGCCGTTTCTGAAATGGCAGTTCTACAAATGTCCGCGCAAGCTGTCGCCCAGTGGTTTTGCGACGTGCCGGAAAATGATGCTCGAATCCCGGGCGGAGGAGCCTCTGCTGTGGTCGATCTCCAGCGCCGAGCCCAGCGAGGCTGCCACTCATCGCATGTTCGTCATGGGCGCGGGCAAAGGCCAGGATGCGACCGACCACTCCTGCCTGAAAATGGTCCTGCCCTGGACCCTGCTCGCCGAAAGCGAAGGCGCCAAGACTTACGAAGGCTGGCTCAGGTATCTCTGCGACCAGTTGCACAGCGAGCACGGCTATGGGGGCCTGGCCTGCATCCTGCCCGATGATGACGCACGTTATCTGCCTCTTGAATACCGCTTTGCTCAGGAACACACCGGCTTGATGGTCGATGCGGGTCCCCACATGGAAAGCCTGTACCTGATTGACCGGATCAAGGGTGTCAGCTGGTACACCGTATTGGGCAGCCGGTTCGTCAAAATGCTCGGCGGCAACGATCGCCTGCGCAGACAACTCAGTGCTTACAGCGATGTCGTCTTCCAGAGCTATGACGCGGGCTTGCTGGTTCGCGCAGGGGTATTACCTGAGCTGGGGGGAAAAGGAGAAGCGCCATCGAAGGCTTATACTGCATTGCACAAGGCGCTCGGCGCTGTGCGCGTGCGCAACACCGGGTGCCTGCACCCTTATCCGATCCGGGGGCGCGGTTTCACCGAACATTCCACGGCGATGTGGTACGCGCGCTTTGACGATAAACCCAAGCCGCCGGTGAGTGCCGGTCAACCCTGCCCGCAGGCCGGGTACTGGTTCAGTAATGCCAAGGCGCGCTCCCGGCGCTATTTCGAGAAGGGCGAAATCATGCCTGCCTTTGAGCATCTCAAAACTGAGCGCACTCAATGGTTCTGGTCGCAAAGCCCCGATTGAGGAAAAGCGCGGCAGGTTTGTCCGCAGCTCTTTCTCGTGAATGATTCTGCATTGCCCGGCATTTGTCTAAGCTCTGCTCAGACTTATAAAAAAGAGGTGTCTGCGATGCAGTTTTCAGTGAAGTCTGTAGTGTTGGGTTTCGTCTGTTGTGCCTGGCTGGGCCAGTCGTGGGCAGGGGTTGAAAGCCCGGAGCAAGGACCGGCGGCCAGATCATTGCTGGAAAAGGCCGTGGCGCGTTATCAGCAGAATGGCGACAAGGCGTTTGCTGAATTCAGCCGTCAGGGCGAGTTTGTGGATGGCGAACGTTACGTCTTTGTCGTCGACACACAAGGCACCATGCTGGCCAGTGGCGGTCCTTCTGCAGCGTTGATCGGGCGAGACGTCTCCCAGGTGCTGGAGCCCGATCTGCAAAAGGCATTCAAGGAAGTGCTGAACACCCCCGAAGAAAAGGGCGTTCAGCAAGCTGACTACCGCTGGCACAATTGGGCCGACGGCAAGGTCGAGCGCAAGCATGTGTATTTCCAGCGCGTTGGCCAGCGAATCCTCGCCGTCGGTTATTACGTGCCACGCGCTTCAGCCGAACAGGCCAAGGCCCTGCTGGACAAAGCCGTGGTTGAGCTGGGGCGCGATGCAAAAGGCACGCTGCTGGCTATCAACAACCTGCGCGGCGGTTTCCTGCAGGACGACCTCTACGTGTTCGTGGTCGACCTTGCCAGCAAGCGCTACGTAGCGCACGGCACCAACCTGCGATTGATCAACACCGATTTCAACAAGGTCAAGGATCCGCAAGGCAAACCGGTGGGTGAGCCCATGCTGGCGATGCTTGCTCGTCAGGACTCTGGCGAATACGAATATCGCTGGCGCAACCCGGTCACTGGCAAGGTCGAGAACAAACACGCCTACATGCGCAAGGCTGGCAATTATCTGGTGGCGGTGGGGTATTACAGTCAGTGAGCTTGCCCCGAAGGAGCTGGCGCAGGCTGCGAACCGCGGAGGGTTTGACACACCGGTGTTCACAGCCTGCGGCAGCTCCTAAAAGTTGCGGTCCTACAGCTCCTTATGCCCTTTCCCACGCAACAAATTATTGGGCATCAATAAAGCGGCGGTCAGGCCAAGCAGGGAGATTCCTGCGCTGATCATCAGCAGATGTCTGAACGTAGTCGCCAGTTCGCCGCGCAATGCTTGCAATGCGGGGCCGCTGGCGGCATTCAGGCTGTCCATCAGCACATTCCCTGAGGCGCCTTCACCACCGATGGCGCCTGCGCTGATGTGAGCCAGGCCAGTGCCTTGCAGCATGGCCAGCAACAGCGCGGACATCACGGCCACGCCAACTGCGCCGCCCAGCGAGCGGAACAGGTTGGTGGTACTGGTCGCGACGCCCATGTCCTGCACCGCGACCGAATTCTGCGTACCTACCAGTGAGGTCGGAAACTGCATGCCGCTGGCGATCCCGGTGAGGATCATGAACAGGCTGGTCAGCACTACCGCTTGTGGCGGGGTAAAGGCCATGCCGAGAATGGCAAACGGCATTAAAAGCGCACCGCTCAGGATCATCGGTTTGTAACGTCCGGTCAGGGAGGTACGGCGTCCCGCGAAAAAAGCCCCCATGGGCATGCCCATCGCCAGCGGCAGCAGGTGCAGTGCCGCGCTGTCGGCCCCTCCGCCAGCGACGGTCTGAAAGCGCAACGGCACCAAGACAATCAACGAAATCGCCTGAAAGCTGGTGAAGAAAATCGTGCACCAGCACAACACGGCATTGCGATTGGCGAACAGATGCATCGGCAGCAGCGGTTCTGGAGTACGCCGCTCGTAGAGGACGAACAGCACCAGCGTCAGCAGCGCGACGGCCAGTAGAACGACCACTTGCCGATCCTGCCAGCCGCGGCCCTGGCCAATTTCGGTAATGCCCAACAACAACGCCGTCAGGCCAATGATCATCAGCACGGTGCCGAGGTAGTCGATGATCGGCTTGCGTTGCGGGACCGGCAGGCCGAGCAGAGTTCGTTTGGCGATCCACCAGGCCAGCAGGCCCAGCGGCAGGTTGATCAGAAATACCCAGCGCCACGACAGGTACTCGGTCATGAAACCGCCCAGCACTGGCCCGGCCACGCTGGCGACCGCGTACATGCTGCTGAAGTAACCCTGATAACGGCCGCGTTCGCGAGGCGGCACCAGATCGCCAATGATGGCCTGACTGACCGACACCATGCCGCCTGCGCCGATCCCCTGCAGTACCCTGGCGAGCACCAGTTGCTCCATGCTTTGCGCCGCGCCGCAGAACAGCGAGGCCAGGGTGAACAGCCCCAGCCCGAACAGCATCAGCTTGCGCCGCCCGTACAGGTCGCCGAGCTTGCCGTAGATCGGCACGGCCACTGTCAACGCGACCATGTAGGCGGAAATTACCCAGGCCAGGAGATCGAAGTCGTTGAATTGTGCGGAGATGGCGGGCATCGAGACGGCGACAATCGTCTGATCCAGCGCACTGAGAAACACAGCCATCATCAACGCAAACAAAACGCTGCGGATGGAAGGCGTAGTGTGATTGAGAGTGGTCAAGGCGGGACCTGATCGGCAGTGATAATGCGCCGCTTCGGACGCAAGAAAGCCATCAGTCTAAGCCGATAGCTTCCTAATCGATAGCTGCCTTACGCAATTCCCGCGACTTAAACGCTTCAGCGTTGCCTCATCGCAACGCGCTGAATGTGGCGTTGGCCGGGACGCAGTGACCAAAGCTGCAACTGGCCACTTGTGGAGCCTGCCGCGCCATTTCCACCCGATACGCACTGGTGGCGTACAAGGCAACAATTGCAGCGACACCGACAACAGACAAACACCTTCTTGTTTTTATATTCATCTCGGTACCCTCATTCAACCACTGAGCAGTTTTGAACAGGAATACCAGCAGTGTAGGCCGAGGGTCGCTTGGGCGTCGGACGCAAATGGCATATCGCATCGCCATCATCGCGCCAAAAGTTATAGCGTTCGTTGGCCCGGGTTACTTGAGTTCATGAGGTTGAAGCCTGGACGCCGAGAGGTTGCAATTGGCAATCACAGCGTCGCCCTTAGCCGCGCCATGTCGCGTAGCGGCGGAGCGCCGAACAGGCGGCTGTATTCGCGGCTGAACTGCGAGGGGCTTTCGTAGCCTACCTTGTAACCCGCAGCCGAAGCATCCAGCCCATCGTTGAGCATCAGGCGTCTGGCTTCCTGCAGGCGCAGCTGTTTCTGATACTGCAACGGGCTCATGGCGGTGATGGCCTTGAAGCGATGATGCAGGGTAGACACGCTCAGGTTTACTTCGCGAGCCAGATCATCAATGCGCAGCGATTCGGCGAAGTGTTCGTTCAGCCATTTGATCGCCTGGGTCACGCGATGTGTCTGACAGTTGGTAATCGCGATTTCATACAGCCGATGGCCCTGTTGACTACGCAGCAATCGGTAAAGGATTTCGCGCTTGATCAGCGGCGCGAGCATGGCAATGTCTTTGGGGCTGTCGAGCAGGCGTGATAGGCGCAGCACGGCGTCCAGCAACTGGGTGTCGATGCGTTCGATATAAAGGCCACGACCACTGGGCCGGGTCGGCACGCTTATGGGGCCAGCCTCGGCAATCAAGGCGTTGATATCGGACGGGTCGATATTCAGCCGCAGCGCCAGATTCGGCTGCTCGCGGGTTGCGTTGACGATTCGGCCGCTCAGGGGCATGGCAACCGACAGCACCAAGTAGTTGAGTGGGTCGTAGGTATAGGTTTCGTCACCCAGGCGAACTTCTTTGCTGCCGTGGGCGAAAATGCACAACGCTGGCTCGGCCAGGGCTGGCAATGATTGCGACGGGCTTTCATACCGCACCATATACAGCGGCTCGATTGCGGTCTGAAAAGTGCCTTCGGCAGGGGCAAAGCGCCGAATCAGATCAGCCAGTTCGATGCGCTGCTGTTCCATATGCTCGGTGACCGGTTCGATGCCTGGTTGGAGTTGCGACATTGGGTGCGTCCCTTGATCCTGCGTTAATACGCTTAGGTTATTTTTGTGCAAGGCTGGGCGATACGCGAATCCTGTCGGATGATTGCCTGATTCTGCCGAAACCGTGCTTGCAGGCCGTCAGATCGTCATTCCGATTGCCTGAAGCTGCCCGACGAGCATTCCAGCGGCCATCCGCGCCCAGATCATGGCTTCGCTTCACTGCAGGATCAGGCAATAAGCTGGCAGGAACCGGCTAACGGTCATTGCCGACAGGCCCTAATCTTCTCACCTGTAGCCGAACCCGGAAAACTCGGTACGTTACTCGCGCTATATAAAGGAGCCATGACCATGCCTCAGTCCGCAGCAGTGAGCCATCTTGTTTTAGCCCGCGCCTCTCGAGGCCGAAGTGAACAATTGGGCGAGCGCCTGCTTGCCCTGATCGAGCCGTCCCGCAGTGCCAGCGGCTGCCTGAGCTTCGCCTTGCAAAACGCGCCTCAGGATCCGGACCTGTGGCTGATCTGCGGCGCCTGGGCCAGTGAAGATCACATGAACCATTGGCTCGACGCTCCGCACGTGCAGGTCTTCTCCGAAGTTGTGCAGAGTTGCATGGTCAGCAGCCTGGACTTTCAAACCTTCGCCGGCGAGCAGGAAGCCGAGGCCAGGGCGATGCAGATGTTGCGCGCGATCTGAGCGTCGGCGGTTTAGAATCACCGGCTTTGAACGCACAGGGGCAGGGTCGCAACGATGGCACGTAAAGAACTCAATCAATTCGAAGCCGTTTCCGCCGTGGTTCCGGGCGAGGGTGGCTATGACGCGGCTATTGCCGTCAAGGCGCTGAGCGCGGGTGGGGCACCGGTGTTCCATCGAGTGCTGCCCGGTCAGAAGTTCAAGACCGCCCACGACGCCGATGTGGCCGCCGCCCAGGAACTGGCGCGGCTGATCGATATCGATGACGAAGGCAATCTGCTGTTCCCGGCCTGAATCAGGCCTTGGGCCGATGCATCTTGAATAACGCATCTGGGCCCAGCTGGAAATAATCCGCCGGGCCACCGCCACGCAATATCGGCTCACCTGCAGCCGTATCGTAAATCCCGTCCTTCAACAGCGCTTTGGCGATATGCACCGCCAAGACCTCGCCCAGAATCAGCCAACTCGGCACCAACTCTTTATCTGCGCGTTGCAACTGGATGATCTGCGTGACCTTGCATTCAAACGACACCGGCGTTTCCTTGACTCGCGGCACTGCCACGATCCGGGAAGCGAGCGGGGTCAGGTTGGCCAGTTCGAATTCACTGACATCCGCCGCGACCGGAGCACAGCTCTGGTTCATGGCTTCAGCCAGGGAGCGAGTTGCCAGGTTCCAGACGAACTCGCCGGTCTGTTCGATGTTATTCAGGCTGTCTTTGCGGCCAACGCTGCAAAAACCGATGATCGGCGGGATGTAGTTGAAGGCGTTGAAAAAGCTGTAGGGCGCCAGGTTCAACTTGCCGTTGGCGTCCTGAGACGAGATCCAGCCGATGGGCCGCGGCCCGACGATCGCGTTGAAAGGATCGTGGGGCAGGCCATGGCCCTGGGAAGGCTGGTACGAATAGATATCGTCTGACATGGGCAAAATTCCTGTAGCCGAAGTGTTATCTGCAAAGGGCTACATAGTGCCGATTTATGCGAGCAAGAGCCACGTCAGGAAGGAACAGGATTGAGCATTGGCGCAAAACGATTAAGCCCGGCATAAGCCGGGCTAGAGGGGGAACGTCTGATGATCAGATCAGACGGTTTGCGCCTACACGGTCAGCACCGTCAGCAGCCAGACGATTGGTGCCTACGCGGTCAGCACCGTCAGCAGCCAGACGATTGGCACCTACGTGGTCAGCACCATCAGCAGCCTGGCGGTTTGCACCAACGCGGTCCGCGCCATCAGCGGCCAGGCGGTTTGCACCAACGCGGTCCGCGCCATCAGCGGCCAGACGATTGGCACCTACATGATCGGCACCGTCTGCAGCCTGACGCATGCCGCCGACGTTAGTGTGTTTGGAGCCGCCTTCGGCAACAGTCAAAGTCGAAGTCTGCTCAACCACGTTAGTGTTGTTGTTACCTGGCAGGCTTGGCAGATGTGGAGCCGCGAAAGCAGTGGAAGCCAGAACAGAGAAGGCAAGACCGGCAATCAGTTGTGTAGTTTTCATGATGTATCTCCAATCGAAGTGTTTGTAAGTTCGGTATGGAGTGAATGCTACGCGCCCAGAATTTATTAAGAAGTTAATCGGGTTGCTACCGACCATCGCTGAAAATGATAGTAAGCCACAGGGCGCTATTTTCGGGCCTTTCAGCCTCTAGTGCATTAGGTTGGTGCATTTCCCTGAAAACTCTTGTAATAAACCCTCTTGACAAAATAAAAATGTAATTATTCTTGCGGGAGGTCCGCGGTTTTTGGCATAAAAATGCACCATTTCGACAGTGAGGCAACAGGAATCACTCTCAATAAAAAGGGCGGCACCGCATTGCGGGCCGCCCTTTATCAGCAGTATTGATAGCAGATCAGTCAGTTTCGATCCGCGAATGCTTGCGTGTGTCCTTCATGAACACATAAACCATCAACGAACAGGCGATACAGGCGGTGACATACCAGTAGTAACCGGTCTCCATACCGATGCTCTTGAACCACAAGGCAATGTATTCAGCTGTACCACCAAAGATCGACACGGTCAGCGCGTAAGGCAGGCCCACACCCAGTGCGCGAATTTCGGTAGGGAACAGCTCAGCCTTGACGACTGCGTTGATCGAGGTGTAGCCGCTGACGATGATCAGCGCCGCCATGATCAGGAAGAACGCGCCCCACCAGGTTTGAATGGTGTGCAGAGTGGTCAGGATCGGTACCGTGCACAGCGTGCCCATGACGCCGAACGCGATCAGGATCGGGCGACGGCCGACCTTGTCCGACAGTGCACCTACCAATGGCTGGATCACCATGAACAGAAACAGCGTGGCTGCTGAAATGGTGGTGGAGTCGGTGATGCTCATGCCGACGGTGTTCACCAGATATTTCTGCATGTAGGTGGTGTAGGTATAGAAGGCCAGGGTACCGCCCATGGTCAGGCCGACTACGGTCATCAGTTCCTTGGGGTGGCGCATCAAAATACGCATGGTGCTTTCTTTGGCGACTTCTTTCTTGACCCGGGTGAAGGACTCGGTCTCTTCCATGCCGCGACGCAAGTAAAGTGCAACCACCGCACACAGGGCGCCGATCACGAACGGCACACGCCAGCCCCATGCATACAGCTGTTCGGTGGTCAGGGTCTGTTGCAGCACGATCAGTACCGCCAGGGCGATGAGCTGACCGGAGATCAGCGTCACGTACTGGAAGCTGGAGAAGAAGCCGCGGCGCTCCTTGGTCGCCATTTCACTCAGGTAAGTCGCCGAGGTGCCGTACTCGCCACCTACCGACAAGCCCTGCAGCAAGCGGGCAAAGACCAGCAGGATAGGAGCGCCCACGCCGATGATTTCGTAGCTGGGTGTCAGTGCGATGATCAGCGAGCCGAAGCACATCAGCAGTACCGACGCCATCAAGGCTGCCTTGCGGCCCTTGCGGTCGGCGTAGAGGCCCATCAGCCAGCCACCGATCGGACGCATCAGGAAGCCCACGGCAAAGATCGCTGCGGTGTTGAGCAGCTGTGCAGTGGTGTCGCCTTTGGGGAAGAAGGATTTTGCAAAATACAGGGAGAAGGCAGCGTAAACGTACCAGTCGTACCACTCGACCATATTGCCGACCGAGCCGCTGAAAATCGATTTGAGACGAGATGAGGTGGTTTTTCCGGTTGCGGCCGCGCCGGCCGCCCCTTGAGGCACAGAGTTGGAGGTGTCCATCATGTTCCTTACAGTCATTGTTTTTAGAATGGCGCGTCAATGCGCAGCCTGACTCTGGCTATAGCGAAAGCTGTGCCAGTTGATGGAGGCCCGGTCTAGAGGGGTTTTGCAGATTTTATGAGCGGAAATCCGCCTATGGGCTGTTCAGGAGTAGGCGAAAATCCGCTCATTTTGCGGGGCGCGCGTAGATCTCGTGGGAGCAAGCTCGCTCCCACAAAATCACTCGACAAACATCTCCCTCAACAACCCATGGCGCTGCATTTTTTCATTGAGGGTGCGGCGTGGCAGTTGCAGCTCGTTGAGTACCGCCTTGATATCGCCCTTGTGGCGGGCGAGGGCGGCGCGCAAACATTGAGCTTCGAACGCTTCCTGCTGAGCCGCCAGGGACTGGCCGGTCTCGCAAGGCGCCTGCGGCGCTGCAGACAGCCCCAGGATTTGCCGCTCCGCAGCGTTGGCCAATTCGCGCACATTGCCCGGCCAGTCATGGCTCAACAGCGCACCCAGCTTTGCCCCGGTGATCTGCGGCGCGGCTCGGCCCAGACGTTCGGCAGCGGCCCTGGCGAAATGGTTGAACAGCAATGGAATATCTTCACGACGCTCGCGCAAGGGCGGCAGGCGCAGTTCGGCGACTGTCAGGCGGTAGGCCAGGTCTTCGCGAAAGCGCCCGGCGCGTGCTTCTTCCAGCAAATCAGGCTTGGTCGCTGCGACGATGCGCAAGTCCACGTTAATCGCCTTGTTGGAGCCCAGCCGCTCAAGCTTCTTGTCCTGCAGGACCCGCAACAGCTTGACCTGCTGAGCCAGTGGCATGCTTTCGATTTCATCCAGGAACAGCGTGCCGCCATCGGCGTATTCCAGTTTGCCGATGCGCTTGCCCTGCGCCCCGGTAAACGCACCGCTTTCGTGGCCGAACAGTTCGGCCTCGAACAGCTGTTCCGGTATCGCTGCGCAGTTGAGCGCAACAAACGGCTTGCCCGCCCGGGGGCCGAAGTCGTGGAGGCAGCGGGCGACCATTTCCTTGCCGCTGCCGGTTTCTCCACGAATCACCACATTGACCGGCAGTTGCGACAAGTCCAGCACCTGGCTGCGCAACGCTTGCAGGCTGGGAGAGACGCCGAGCAAGGTGGCGTCGAGCTGTGATCGGGCATCGGCTCGCTCATGCAGACGGCGGTTCTCCAGAACCAGCGCGCGTTTTTCCAGTGCCCGGCGCAGGGTGCGCAGCAGGGTTTCCGGGCTGAACGGCTTTTCGAGAAAGTCGTAGGCGCCTTCACGCATGGCATCGACTGCCATGGGCACGTCGCCATGACCGGTCAACAGAATCACCGGCAGGTCGGCATCCAGCGCCTGAATTCTGGCCAGCAACTCCAGCCCGTTCATGCCCGGCATGCGCACGTCGCTCATGACCACGCCGGGAAAGTGCTCGGGCAGTTGCGCCAGGCACTCTTCGGCACGGCTGTGCACGTGAACATTGAAGCCGGACAGCGTCAGCCATTGCTCCACCGCTTCACGAATGGGGGCTTCGTCATCGACGACAATGACCGAATTCAACATGTGGGGTCTGGCTCCAGATAATCATTGGGCAGGCTGAATGAGAACAGCGCGCCGCCGCCCTGATTTTCAGCGCTCAGTTTGCCGCCCAGTTCATGAACGATCGCATAAGACACCGCAAGGCCCAGTCCCAGGCCGTCACCCACCGGTTTGGTGGTGAAAAACGGGTCGAAGATATTGCCCAGGTTCTCGGCAGATATTCCACCGCCGCTGTCGCCGACGCTGACCCGCCAGTGTCTGTCCCGGGCATCAATGCGGATTTCCAGGCGTTTGACGGTTTTGTCGCGCATGGCATCCAGGGCATTGCGCAGAAGGTTGATCATCACTTGTTCAAGACGGATCGCGTCACCGCGCACCCAGGCTGGGCGACTGAGGTGGAGCACGCAATTGATCTGTTCATCGCGCAGTCGCGAGTCGAGCAGCAGCAGCGCCTGATCGATGACTGCAGCCAGATCCAGCCGCTCGCGCAGGCCGCCGGGGCTTTTTCGGGCGAAGGTTTTCAGGTGCCCGGTCAAAGCGGCCATGCGGGTCAACTGTTGATCCAGCGGGGCCAGGGCTTTATAGGCATCGTCGATGCGGCCGTGATCGAGCAGCAGGCGCAAGGTGGCCAGTTGCATGTGTTGTGCGGTAAGCGGCTGGTTGATTTCATGCGCCAGTGCCGCCGACATCTGACCCAGCGCGGCGAGCTTGGTGGACTGCACCAGGCCTTCCTGGGCGGTGCGCAGATCCCGGGTGCGCTCCTGCACCAGTTGCTCCAGCTCGTCGCGGCTGCGTTCGCGCATTCTTGCCAGACGCCAGCGCTGGTAGAGGAACAGCCCGAGAAACACCAGCGTCAGCCAGATACCGGCAGCGGCAAGGGCTGCGTTGCGGGTGTCCTCGCTGGCGACCTGCGGCTTGCGCAGCAGGTGCAGGGTCCAGTTTTCTCCGGGCAGTGGCAGCGATTGCCAGAGAAAGTCGGCGCTGCCGTCCGGGCCGTCGACCCGGGTCAGGTGGCTGGCGGCGCCGAACTCGCGTAACGAGCGGCGAGGCAGTGGCGATAGCGGCTGTTTATCGTATTGCCGGGTTGCCAGTAGCTCGGTGCGGTCCTGCATCGAGAGAGGCCGCAGTTCGCGATATCGCCAGCCTGGCTGGTTGGCGATGAACACGATGCCTTTGGCGTCGCTGACCAGCAGCAGATCGTCTCCTTGTGCCCATTCGTGTTCCAGATCCGGAAACTCCAGCTTGACTACCATGGCGCCAAGAAACTCGCCGTCGTCACTGGTGACCGCGTTGGATAAAAAGTAGCCGGGGATTCCGCTGGTCACGCCCACCGCATAAAAGCGCCCGACGCCAGTGGCGATAGTCTGCAGGAAATAAGGCCGGAAACCGTAGTTGTGGCCCACGTAACTGCTGGGAAGACGCCAGTTGCTGGCGCCGATTGCCAGCCCGTTGCGGTCCAGCAATTCCAAGGTTGAAGACTGGGCCGCGCCGTTGATGCGTTCCAGTTTGCGGTTAAGCGCGTCTTGCGTCTGAGCGTTGATCGGGCCGTTCAGGGCGGCACGCAGTTGCGGGTCCAGCGCGAGCACGGCGGGCAGGGCGCGATAACGTTCGATCAGAGTGTGCAGGGTGTTGGCGTAAAGCGATAACTGCGCGCCAGCTCGTGCCGCGTCATCTTCGACGGCATGCAGCCGCGCTTGCCGTACCGCCAGCCCGGCCGATATCGCCGCGCCAGCCAGAATCAGCAGGGCATAAAGGGTTATGCGCAGTGTGCGGGAGGTGGAGGGCATGGGCGCAGCAGCCTGTATTGCGCGAGTGGCTCGGCCCTGTAGGAGCTGCCGAGCGCTGACTTGATGTCGTTTTTATTCGCAGGCTCAGAGCAAGTTGAAACTCGTCTCTTTAACCGCTTCGGAATCCAGGCCGATCATCAGCTTGAACTCGCCCGCTTCAGCCGCGTATTTCAGTTGCTGATTGTAGAACTTCAAATCGTCCTCGCTGAGGCTGAAAGTCACGACCTTCTCTTCGCCCGCCTGCAGCATGATTTTCTCGAAGCCCTTGAGCTCTTTCACCGGACGGCTGATGGACGCTGCCACATCACGCAAGTACAGCTGAACCACGGTCGCGCCCGCGACTTTGCCGGTGTTCCTGACAGTGACGCTGGCGGTCAGTTTGCCTTTGCGAGGCAGGTCCCTGGCCGAGAGGGTGATGTCCGAAACGTCAAAGTCGGTGTAGCTCAGACCAAACCCGAACGGGAACAGCGGGCCGTTGGTTTCTTCGAAGTAATGCGAGGTGTAGTTGCCTTCCTTCTTCGGCGAATACGGGCGACCGGTATTCAGGTGCGCGTAATAAACCGGCAACTGGCCAATCGAGCGCGGGAACGACATGGCCAGTTTGCCGGACGGGTTGTAATCGCCGAACAGCACATCTGCCACGGCATTGCCGCCTTCGGTGCCGGGGAACCAGGTTTCCAGCATCGCATCGGCCTGCTGCACTTCGTCGACCAGAACCAGCGGGCGGCCATTCATCAGCACCAGTACCAATGGCTTGCCGGTGGCTTTCAGGGCTTTGATCAGGTCCTGTTGCTTGCCTGGGAGGTTCAGGCTGCTGCGGCTCGCGGCTTCATGGGACATGCCCCGCGATTCGCCGACCACTGCCACAATCACGTCAGCCTGTTCGGCGGTCTTGACCGCTTCGTCGATCATTTCCTGAGCCGGGCGCGGATCGATTTCGACTTCTTTTTCAATGAAGTTCAGGTATTCGAGGATGTGCTCGTTATCGCTGATGTTGGCACCACGGGCATAGACCAGTCGGGCTTTATCGCCCACGGCGTTGGCCAGACCGTTATACACGGTCACTGACTGGTGCGGACGACCCGCTGCAGACCAGCTGCCGAGCATGTCCAGCTGACTCTTGGCCAGGCTGCCGATCACCGCGATGGTGCCCTGCTTTTTCAGCGGCAGGGTCTGGTTGTCGTTTTTCAGCAAGACGAGGGTCTTGCGCGCAACATCGCGAGCTTCGGCGCGGTGCAGGCGGTCGTCGGAGTAGGTGTCGGCCGGGTCCTGAGCTGCATCGCCGATGCGCAGATACGGGCTGGCGAACAGGCCCATGTCGTATTTGGCACCCAGCACTTCGCGCACGGCGTTATCGACTTCCTTGACCGACACTTCGCCACTCTTGACCAGTTCTGGCAGGTACTGGCCGTAAGCCTTGTCGTTCATGCTCAGGTCGACGCCAGCCTTGATGGCCAGTTTCGCGGCTTCACGTTCATCCTTGGCGACGCCATGCTCGACCAGTTCCTTGATCGCGCCGTGGTCGCTGATGGTCACGCCCTTGAAGCCCCAATCCTTGCGCAGCAGATCTTGCAGCAGCCAGGTGTTGGAGGTGGCGGGTACGCCATTGATCGAGTTGAGGGCAATCATCACGCCGCCCGCGCCCGCATCGATGCCTGCGCGGTACGGCGGCAGGTAATCCTGGTACATGCGCGTCGGGCTCATGTCCACGGTGTTGTAGTCGCGACCGCCTTCTACGGCGCCGTACAAGGCAAAGTGTTTGACCGCCGCCATGATGCTGTCGGCGGAGGAGACTTTCTGGCCCTGGAACGATTTCACCATTTCTTCCGAGATGCGCGAAACCAGGTAGGTGTCTTCACCGAAACCTTCGGAGCTGCGGCCCCAGCGTGGATCGCGGGAGATATCCACCATCGGTGCGAAGGTCATGTCCAGACCGTCGGCGCTGGCTTCAATGGCCGAGATGCGGCCCGTTTCGGTGATCGCTGCCATGTCCCAGCTGGCGGCCAGGCCCAGGCTGATCGGGAAGATCGTCCGATGGCCATGAATCACGTCATAGGCAAAGAACATCGGAATTTTCAGACGGCTTTTGGCGACAGCGGCCTCTTGCAGCGGGCGGTTTTCCGAGCGTGTAATGGAGTTGAAGGTACCGCCAATGCGACCGGCAGCAATTTCCTTGAGGATCAGTGGCTGTGGCATTTCCTGGCTGATACTGATCAAACGCAGTTGACCGATCTTCTCGTCCAGGGTCATTTGCTTCATCAGGTTGCCGATGAAAGCGTTTTTGGCTTGCAACGTCGCCTGGCTGTTAGTCGCCGGAGCGCTCACGTTGTTTGCCGCAAACACCGATTGACTTGCCAGACCGACCATAAGGCCGAGTAAACACAGCTTATTCATGAATGATTTTCTCAAGGCGTTTGCCTGCAACTCGCGTTAGATATCAGGCAGCCTACTATTTGGGTTTAGACCTTTGGTGCTTATTGTGGCCAGGCTACAAACGACCGCTGAACTTGTTGTCGCACCGAGCATCTGTAGCGCACAGGTTTTCAACTGGCGCAGGCGACGGATTATGCCGGGGAACTGCTGTTTTGGCTAAAGCCACTTTGCCATTCAGAATCAAAAAGTAACAAACGAGGGAAACACATGATGCAAATACAGCACTGCGAGCCTCAGCGAAGCCATCGTTACACGTGGGCCACTGGCCTGTTGATGGTGCTCAGCACTTTTCTGGCCGGATGCGGCATCAACAACATTCCCACGTACGACGAACAGGTAAAGTCTGCCTGGGCGCAGGTGCAGAACCAGTACCAGCGTCGCGCGGATCTGATTCCCAACCTGGTGGAAACCGTCAAAGGCTACGCCAAACAGGAACAGGACACCTTGACCGCCGTGATCGAAGCCCGTGCCAGGGCGACGTCGATCCAGGTCGATGCCAGCACCCTTAACGATCCGGCCAAGCTCAAGCAGTTTCAGGACGCCCAGGGCCAGTTGACTGGCGCATTGAGCCGCCTGATGGTGGTCTCCGAGCGCTATCCGGACCTCAAATCCAACCAGAACTTTCTCGCCCTGCAGTCGCAACTTGAAGGCACCGAGAATCGCATCGCTGTGGCGCGACGGGACTTCATTACCTCGGTGGAGCGCTATAACACCGAAATCCGGACGTTCCCGGGTCGTCTGTGGCACAGCGTGATGTACAGCGATCTGCCGATCCGGCCGAACTTCGAGGCCACGACGCCAGGTTCTGAAAAAGCCCCGGAAGTTAAATTCTGATGCAAAGCCTGTCCTGGGTTCAGCGCTGGCTTTTGCCGATGGTGCTGTTCTGGGTATGCGCCTTTTCGGCCCAGGCAGCGCTGCAATTCCCTGCGCTGACCGGCCGTGTGGTCGACAACGCGCAAATGCTCGACGGGCAGACCCGCGCGCAGATCAGCCAAATGCTTGAGGCTCACGAGCAAGCCACTGGCGAGCAACTGGTGGTGGTCACGCTGCCCAATCTGCAAGGCGCGAGCATCGAGGACTTCGGTTATCAGCTCGGGCGCAGTTGGGGCATCGGCGAAAAGGGCAAGGACAGCGGCGCGCTGCTGATCGTCGCGCGCGACGAGCGCAAGGTGCGCATTGAAGTGGGTTACGGGCTGGAAGAGCGGCTGACCGATGCGCAGTCTTCGGTAATCATCAATCAGGTGATCACCCCGGCATTTAGAAATGGCGACTTTGTCGGCGGCATCAGCAAAGGTGCCCAGGCCATGGTTCAGGTTCTGGGCGGCAATCCTCTGGCGGAGCCCGCCCAAGTGGCCGACGAAGATGATTTCTTCGTGGAACATGGCTTCCTGTTGTTGGGCCTGATTGTGCTGGCCATCGTGGTGCTGAAAATGAGCGGCTTCGGCGGTTCCGGACGCGGCGGTGGCGGTGGGTTCATCGGCGGCGGTGGGCTGGGCGGCTTTGGTGGCGGCCTGGGTGGCGGTTCTGGCGGAGGAGGCGGTGGTGGTTTCAGCGGCGGTGGCGGCAGTTTTGGTGGCGGCGGCTCGTCGGGCAATTGGTGATTACCGTCACCCATTGCACCGGTCAGGTTGAAGTGCTCAAGCAGTACACAAGAGTGATGTGCCCATGGCTTTACTGAATCAAGATGAACAGCGTCAGGTGGCCGAGGCGATTGCCCAGGTTGAACGTTGTACTGATGCCGAACTTGTCACTGTGCTCGCGGCTCAGGCCGATGATTATGCTTATGTGCCGCTAATCTGGGCCGGGATTGTCGGCCTGTTGTTGCCCGGCTTGATCAATTTCTACCCTCAATGGCTGGACGCCAATCAGCAGCTTCTGGCGCAGATGGCGACCTTTATTGTCGTGGCGCTGGTCTGCCATTTCAGTCGCTGGTCGATGTACCTGGTGCCCGCCAGGGTTCGACACTGGCGGGCAGGCAATCTTGCTCGTCGGCAGTTTCTCGAGCAAAACCTGCACCACACCGCAGGCGGCACTGGGGTGCTGATCTTCGTCTGCGAGGCTGAGCGCTACGTGGAAATCCTCGTCGATCACGGGATCTCAAGCCGCCTGGACAACACCACCTGGCAGGCCATGATCGATGTCTTCACCCGCAAGGTTCAGCAGGGTCAGACGCTGCAAGGGTTTCTCGGCTGTATTCAGGCCTGCGGCGAAGTGCTGGCCGAGCATGTGCCGGTTACCCAGGTGCGCAATGAATTGCCGAACAGGTTGGTGGTGTTGACCTGAACCTGCGGGAGCGGTGCTGGCCCGCGTGAAGGCTGCACGGGGCTCACTCTGGATCGCGTTGTCCTTATCGCGGGCCAGCACCGCTCCCACAGGTCGATGATCAATTAATCCCACCCCAACCCCCACAACCCGCCTAAAATAGTCGCCTTTGTTTCAGCTCGCCCCGAGGCGCTTTTCCGATGTCAGTCACTGCCACTCCCACCCAGCCCGCGCCGGATCACCGTGCGCAGTTCCTGAGCCTGCTGGAAAACAGCCTTTCCCAGAACTCATTCATCAAACTGGTGTTGGCCAAGTACGTGGGGGCTGAGGTTGAGCTGCAGCGGGTCATCATCAAGCCACTGACGGTCAAGGATCAGCCTTGCCTGTCGTTCGTTTATCGCTACAAGACTCGGGACATCACCAAGAACTTCCCGCTGGCCGAAGCGGTTCAGGTGATCGCCGGGCTGCTGCCCGAGTCGTTCAAGAACGCACATCTGCTGTCGCTCAGCGATGAGGTACAGCTGGAATTCAGCAAGAAAGGTAAAAGCACCTTGTTCAAGAGCAAGGCTCAACAGGTGCGTGAAGCGCCGTCGGCTGGCCACGATCGTGAGAAGAAGCGCTATCTGGAACTGACCCGACCCTTCCTGACCGACCTGGGCGTGACCAACCAGCAGCACGAGCTGATTCCCTCGATGTCGCGCAAGTGGAAGCAGATCAACAAGTTCATCGAGGTGTTTTCCCACGCCTTGACGTCTTCGCCGCTCAAGCTCGATCAGCCGATCAAGGTCGCTGACTTCGGTTCCGGCAAGGGCTACCTGACGTTCGCCATCCACGATTACTTGCGCAATACCTTGCAGGCGCAAGGGCAGGTGACGGGGGTCGAATTGCGCGAAGACATGGTCACGCTGTGCAACAACGCGGCGGCGCGGCTTGAGCATCCTGGCCTGATCTTCGAGTGCGGCGATGTGCGCAGTGTGGCGCCCAGTACGCTGGATGTGATGATCGCGCTGCATGCCTGCGACATCGCCACCGATTACGCCATTCACATGGGCATTCGTTCCGGGGCATCGATCATCATGTGCTCGCCGTGCTGCCACAAGCAGATCCGCTTGCAGATCCAGAGCCCAACCCTGCTGCGGCCGATGCTGCAATATGGTCTGCACATGGGCCAGCAGGCGGAAATGGTCACTGACAGCTTGCGCGCATTGCTGCTCGAAGCCTGCGGTTATGAGACCAAGGTGTTTGAATTCATCTCGTTGGAGCACACCAACAAGAACAAAATGATCCTCGCCGTGAAACGCGCCCAACCGCTCAAATCCGCCGACATCCTGGCGAAAATCCAGGAGCTGAAAGTGTTCTATGGCATTCAGGAGCAGTGCCTGGAAACCTTGCTGCTGGCGGACGGTTTTATTGGCTGAGTGATGATGTGGGACCGGCTTTAGCCGAGGTCTGGTTGGCGCCGGCCGAATACGCGCTCCCACAAAGCGGGCCGCAATGGGTTTATTGCATCCGGAACCGCATCGCCAACTGATTGAGCCCGACCGCCAGTTGCGACAGTTCGCTGCTGGCGGCCGAGGTCTGGTTGGCGCCGGCTGAGGTCTGCAACGACAGGTCGCGGATACTGGTCAGGTTGCGGTCAACCTCACGGGCGACTTGCGCCTGTTCTTCAGTGGCCGAGGCGATGCTCATGTTGCGTTCATTGATCTGCACAATGGCGGCAGTGATTTCCACCAGGGCCTGGCCGGCCGCTTCTGCCACCTCCAGGCTGGCCCGCGCGCGTTCGCTGCTGTGGCCCATGGCGCTGACCGCCTTGCCAGCACCGCTCTGAATCGAGGCGATCATTTTTTCGATTTCCGCCGTCGACTGCTGGGTGCGATGGGCCAGCGCCCGGACTTCGTCGGCGACTACTGCAAAACCACGACCGGCCTCACCGGCACGGGCTGCTTCGATAGCCGCGTTGAGCGCCAGCAGGTTGGTCTGATCAGCGATGCCGCGGATCACGTCCAGTACGCCGCTGATGCCTTGCACCTGCACGGCCAGGCCATCGATCTCGATCGCCGTCACGCCCACCGCCTCATGCAGCTCGTTGATCACGCTGACGGTTTCACCCACACGCTGACGGCCATTTTCCGCCGACTGGCTGGAGTCCCGGGCTGCGCTTGAAGCCAGCGAGGCATTGCGTGCGACTTCTTCAACGGCGGCAGTCATCTGATTGATGGCGGTGGCAGCCTGATTGATTTCATCGTTCTGGCGCTGCACGCCACGCAAGGAGTCTTCGGTTACGGCGGTGAGCTCTTCGGAAGTCGAGGCCAGTTGAGTCGATGAATCACCCAGCTCGCCCAGGGTGCGACGCAGGTTCTGCTGCATCACGGACAGCGCTTCGAGCAGACGGCCGGGCTCATCTCTGGCGTCCACTTCAATGGGTTTGCTCAGGTCGTTTGCCGCAATCTGCTGGGCAACGGCCAGGGCTTTGGCGATGGGCGCCACCAGACTGCGGGTGAACAGTGCCGCGAGTGCCAGGGTCGCGGCCAGGGCGACGACGATGGCCGCGATGGTTACATTGCGCGACTGTGAGTAGGTCTTGTCGGCGATGGCATCGGATTCGGCCATCTTCAGATTGGCAAGGCGCGATACTTCGGTGATGTCTTTGCTCAGCACGTCAGCGGCCACGGTCATTTCGCCGGAGGGCAACGTCAGCGCCGTGATGACGTCCTCACGCTTTTGCGCCACCGCATCGAGGAAGCGCGAATGCACTGCCATATAGGCAACCAGATTGCGCTCCATGGCGCTGAACGCGGTTTTACCGGCATCAGTCACCAGCAACGGTTTGAGCTTGCGGACATCGGTTTCCAGACCGCTGCGGGCCTGGCTGATTCGCTCCAGTTGGCGGCTCGCGCCCTCAGCGTTCTGCGCGGCACGCAGGCCCGTGTTGCCCAGGCGAATGGTCACCAGGTCGGTCTTGATCTGTTCGATCGTCTGTACGGTCGGCAAAACGTTGTCCTGCAGGGTCTCTCGCGACGCCTTCAACCCTGCTGACTGGTCCAGGGAAAAAAGCCCCAGCGCAGTGATCAGTACGGCGAAAAAACCGAAGCAGAGCAACGACCGGGGGGCGATATTGAGATGTCTCAGATTCATGCGAGGGGCCTGTCGAGAGAGGAAACATAGGTAGCCCTATCGACGTGAAACGGTTCAGCTTTAGGCCCTTTCGGCGGTTTCCATGAAATATCCGGTAATACTCGTTCAAAAGTCGGGGAAAAGCGGATTTTGCTCCGTAATGGCGCGCAAGCCCTGATTTAGAGCCTTCGCACAAGTGGGGTGTGCAGTTGCAGGATGGCCTGAGCGAGAAGCGTATGGATGTTGTCGGGGGGGCAAATCGAGGATGGGGATGGCGGTGTCGTGGATCGAGTACGGGCTAGTGCCCGCGATGAAGGCTATTTCATCGCGGGCAAACTCACTTTTGCCGGGTGCACGCAGGCGATCAGCCTTTGATAAACGCCAGCAGGTCTTCGTTGATGACTTCCGGGTGGGTGGAGCACATGCCGTGCGGGTAGCCTTTATAGACTTTCAGCGTGCCGTTTTTAACCAGTTTGATGGCCAGCTCGGCTGAGTCGGCGATCGGCACGATCTGATCATCGTCGCCGTGCATGATCAACACGGGCACACTGATTTTCTTCAGGTCTTCGGTGAAGTCGGTTTCCGAGAAAGCCTTGATGCAGTCGTAGTGGGCTTTCGCGCCGCCCATCATGCCCTGGCGCCACCAGTTGTCTTTCAAGCCTTCGGAGACTTTTGCGCCTTCGCGGTTGAAGCCGTAGAACGGGATTGGCACCTCTTTATAGAACTGAGCACGATTGGCAGCGAGTGCGGCGCGGAAACCGTCGAACACATCCATCGGCAGGCCGCCGGGGTTGCTGGCCGACTTGACCATGACCGGCGGCACTGCGCCAATCAATACCGCCTTGGCTACGCGACCGGCGCCGTGTTGGGCCACATAGCGCGCCACTTCGCCGCCACCGGTGGAGTGGCCGATGTGTACGGCGTCCTTGAGCTTCAGATGTGTCACCAGCGCGCTGACATCGGCGGCGTAGGTGTCCATGTCGTTGCCGGTCGCGGTCTGGGTCGAGCGGCCATGGCCACGCCGGTCATGGGCGATGACACGGTAGCCCTTGGAAAGGAAATACAGCATCTGCGCGTCCCAGTCGTCGGAACTGAGTGGCCAGCCGTGGTGAAAAACGATGGGTTGACCGGTGCCCCAGTCCTTGTAAAAGATTTCAGTGCCGTCGCTGGTCGTGAAGCTCGTCATGTCGTGTTGTCCTTTTCCAGTAGGGGCTTTAGTTGCCGCCTGGGCAACGTTGCTGCCAATGGCCATTGCCGAGAGTGAGCCTGCTGCCAGCGCAGTTGCGCCAACCTTGAGAACCTGCCTGCGTGAACTCGTCGGGATGTTCGGGGTGTTATTGCTCTCTGACACAAAACCTCCAGCTCTCGATACGGCGCGAGAGGCTGACTCAAGACGTTAGCTCAATCCCTGAGCGTGGGCTGCAGCGACCGACGATTGCGCAACAGGCGTAGGCCTGCGAACTTCACATGGGGGCTGCGGTAATGTTTGGGTCACGCATCCGGGACGCAAAAATACTCGTCGAGTTGAACCCGGAATCAACAACATCGCTGTAACGGATGTGCTGTTGTCTGGGCAAAACTATAAGGCCAGGGGCGCGGAAGATTAACGAGATGAAACTGGAATGATTGTCGTGTCTGGGTTGACAGTGGAGGGTGATGCAGCAGTTCCGTCGGAAGGCCCGTCTTCAACGCATCGCTGTCGCGCAGCCAACACAGGTCCTGTGGGAGCGAGCTTGCTCGCGAAGAGGCCGGGACCTCGGCATATATTTCCGAAGGCAGAACATTGCCTTCGCGAGCAAGCTCGCTCCCACAGGTCCAGCGTTTGCTGCGCGACAGCGCGGCATCTGCTACGGGTCAGTGAATCTCCCCGCCGTTAACCTCCCCCAATCACTGCGGCCACTGCTCCAGCAACATGGAGACAAATTTTTCCGCTGCCGGAGACAATGACGCGCCACGTCGGGACACCAGTCCGAGGGTTCTATCCACCACCGGGTCCACCAGCGGCACACTGACCAGCGTCGGGTGACCTTCAGCGGGCATCGCCAGGCTTGGCATTGCAGAGATGCCCAGGCCCGCTTCGACCATGCCCAGTGAGGTCGACAGATGCTGCACCTCATAAAACCACTTGGGCCGCCAGCTCAACCCGGCCAGGGCATGGTCGAGGATCATTCGGTTGCCGCTCAGGCGTCCTACGCCGATCAGCCGGTATTCGCTGAGTTCGATCCAGGCCACCGACTCACGTTTGGCCAGTTCGTGGTCGCGTCGGCAGGCGAGCACGAAAGGTTCTTTGACCAGGGGTACGAATTCAATGTCAGGATGCTGGCCGCTCATCATGTTGATGCCAAAGTCGGCCTCGCCGCGTAACACCGCTTCCAGGCCTTCATTGGCGCTGAGGTCCAGCAGTCGAATGCGGATCTTCGGGTAACGCTCGTTGTACAGGCGAATCACGGACGGCAAAAAATAGAACGCGGCGGTGGGGATGCACGCCAGTGTCACCTGGCCAATCTGCCGCTCGGCCAATTCGCGAATGTTCAGAATCGAGTCTTCGAAATCGTCCAGCAAGCGTCGCGCCTTGGGAAAAAAATCTCGGCCGACGCTGGTGAGGCTGACGCGTCGAGTGGTGCGATCAAGCAGCGAAGTGCCCAAACCCTGTTCCAGCTTTTTAATGCGCCGCGTCAATGCAGGCTGGGAAATATGCAGCACTTCTGCGGCCTCGTGAAAACTTCCCAGTTCGGCGATTTTCACGAACGATCGGATATCTTGCAGCTCATATTCCACATTTATTCTCCTGGGAGTGGATTGCAATGGGTGCGTGACCGGTGAGTCTATTATTTCGTAAAGTGGAATAATAGCTACGATCTTTGCATTGGATAAGCTAAAAAATCCATGGGACTCTTGCTTTCAACACATCAATTACCCCAATTGATCAATAAGAGTCTGCCACTATGCAACCTATTCCCTGCGTTCTGATGCGCGGCGGCACCTCCAAGGGGCCGGTCTTTCTTGCCAGCGATCTACCTGCTTCGACGCCTGAGCGTGACGAGCTTCTGCTGGCGGTCATGGGCTCCGGCCATGAACTGGAAATCGACGGTATCGGTGGCGGCAGCCCGCAAACCAGCAAAGTCGCGATCGTCAGCCCTTCGCCGCATCCTGATGCCGACGTCGATTATCTGTTCGTGCAGGTCATGGTCTCCCAGCGCCGGGTCGATACCGCGCCCAACTGCGGCAACATGCTGTGCGCCGTCGGGCCGTTTGCGGTGGAGCAGGGGCTGGTCAGCGCCACCGGCGATGTGACTCAAGTAAGGATTCGCAACCTCAACACTGGCACGTTTGTCTGCGCCGATGTCAACACGCCGGGCGGGCATGTCAGCTACGACGGCCAGACCAGCATTGATGGCGTGCCGGGTTCGGCAGCACCGGTGCAGCTGACGTTTCTGGACGCAGCGGGCAGCAAGACCGGCAAAATGTTTCCAACCGGTCAGCAGACGGACATCCTTGACGGGGTGCCTGTCACTTGCATCGACATGGCCATGCCGATGGTGATCATCGAAGCCTCGCTGCTGGGCAAGCGCGGCGACGAAACCCCTGCCGAGCTGGATGGCGACAAGGAGTTTCTGCGCAAGCTCGAAGCCATCCGCCTGCGAGCCGGGGCGGCCATGGGCCTGGGCGATGTCAGCGACAAGGTTATTCCCAAGCCGGTGCTGGTCTCGCGGCCCGATGCGGGCGGCACCCTCAAGGTTCGCTACTTCATGCCGCATAACTGTCACAAGGCTTTGGCAATCACCGGTTCCATTGGCCTGGCCACTGCCTGTGTCAGCGAAGGTACCGTGGTTGCGAAATTGCTCGGTACGGGCAACGAAACCCCACGCCTGCAACAGGTCCGGATCGAACATCCAAGCGGTTCGATCCAGGTTGCCCTGGCTTACGTCGGCGACAATGGGCAGACCATTCGCGCCTCGGTGGTCCGTACGGCACGACGTCTGTTCTCCGGCGAGGTGTATGCACCCGCCGCGCAACGACTGGCCGGTTGAAGGTTTAACGCTGCACCATGCTATGCCTGACACGACATTGATTACCGCATCAGAACAACACCAATAATGGGTGATGCATCATGAAAATCGCAAAATCGCTGTACTTCCAGATTATCTGCGCCGTGGTCCTCGGTGTCCTGGTCGGGCATTTCTGGGGTCAGCAAGCCGTCGCGCTCAAGCCCTTGGGTGATGCGTTCATCAAGCTGATCAAAATGATGATTGCGCCGGTGGTGTTCTGCACCATCGTCACCGGTATCGCTGGCATGAGCGACAAG
This sequence comes from Pseudomonas viridiflava, assembly GCF_900601905.1. Classification (GTDB taxonomy): domain Bacteria; phylum Pseudomonadota; class Gammaproteobacteria; order Pseudomonadales; family Pseudomonadaceae; genus Aquipseudomonas. The sequence continues at coordinate 126,694 of NZ_UWFA01000505.1, read as the reverse complement.
CGCTCGCTGGGCCGCTTGATGAGCAAGACCATGCTGCTGTTTCTGGGCTTGACGGTGGTCAGCCTGTTCATCGGCCTGGTCGCGGTGTATGTGTTCAAGCCTGGCGTAGGCATGAACATTGATCCGAGCAAACTGAGCACCGCCGGGTTGAGTCAGTACACCGACTCCGCGGCGAAACTGGGCGTCGTCGATTTTTTCATGCACATCATTCCGGACACCTTTGTCGGTGCGTTCAACAAGGGTGAAGTGTTGCCGGTGCTGTTCATTGCCGTATTGTCGGGCTTTGCCTTGTCGTCGCTGGGCGAGCGCGGCAAGCCAGTGCTCAATGTGCTGGAATCGGCGTCGCACATGGTGTTCAAGATTTTCTCCTACCTGATGCGCTTCGCCCCGATCGGCGCCTTTGGTGCGCTGGCGTTCACGGTTGGCCAGTACGGCATCACATCGCTCGGCTCGCTGGCCAAGCTGATCATGACCCTGTACATCGCCTGCGGTTTTTTTGTCTTCGTGGTGCTGGGCGGGATCTGCCGCGCCAACGGCTTCAGTCTGTGGAAGCTGCTGCGTTATTTGCGCGAAGAGTTCCTGGTGGTGCTCGGCACTTCGTCCACTGAACCGGTCATGCCGCGCATGCTGGAGAAGCTGCAGGCGCTGGGTTGCAAGAAAGGCGTGGTCGGGCTGGTGCTGCCAACCGGTTATTCGTTCAACCTGGACGGCACGGCGATTTACCTGTCGCTGGCTGCGGTGTTCATTGCTCAGGCCTGCAACATCGAACTGAGCATGACCCAGACCCTGACCATGCTGGCGATCATGTTGCTGTCCTCCAAAGGCGCAGCGGGGGTGACCGGCAGCGGCTTTGTTGCGCTAGCCTCGACCCTCTCGGTGATCCACGACATCCCGCTTGCAGGCCTGGCATTGCTGATCGGCATCGACCGCTTCATGTCCGAAGCGCGGGCCTTGACCAGCCTGGCGAGCAACGCCGTGGCCACGGTGGTGATTTCCCTCTCGGAAAACGCCTGCGACCGCCAGTTGCTCATGCAAAGGCTCGATGGCAAAGCCGCCGTGCCAAGCCCCGAAAGCAGCCAGTGGGAGACTGCGCCGCCGGTTGTCTAGCGAATCTAGCACCCGGGCGAATTCACCCAACCCGTTACCCATTCCAATCGATGACTATCTAGCCGGGCGAGTATCGTTGATACGGTACTTGCCCAGCCAGGCAGCGTTCGCTTGTCCATTAATAACAACAAGAGAATATCCATATGCTTGCCTTCCTTGGCTTGTCCATGGTTGTAGTGTTCACCTACCTGATCATGTCAAAACGTTTGTCACCCATCGTTGCGCTGACGGTCGTCCCGATCGTGTTTGCTGTCATTGGCGGTTTTGGCGGCACCACCGGCAAGATGATGCTCGACGGCCTGAAGATGGTCGCGCCGTCCGCAGCGCTGCTGCTGTTCGCGATCCTGTTCTTCGGCCTGATGATTGACTCCGGGCTGTTCGACCCGCTGATCCGCAAGATCCTGAAACGCGTCAACGGCGACCCGATGAAGATCGCAGTGGGCACGGCGTTGTTGTCGTTGACGGTCGCGCTGGATGGCGATGGCACCACCACCTACATGATCACTTGCGCGGCGATGCTGCCGTTGTACAAGCGCATCGGCATGAACCCGATGATCCTCGGTATCGTGTCGATGTTGTCGCTGAGCATCATGAGCGGCATGACTCCGTGGGGCGGACCGGCCACTCGGGCGATTGCTGCATTGGGGCTGGACGCCGGCGAATACTTTGTTCCGCTGCTGCCGACCATGATTGGCGGTGCCGCCTGGGTGGTGTTTACGGCTTTCCTGCTGGGCCGTGCCGAGCGTAAACGCATTGGCAACGTCAACCTGCAAAGCGGTGGCGGCGACTGTTACATCGAGGCGATTCTGGGCGACACCCCGCACAAGCGTCCCAAGCTGGCTTACGTCAACCTGGCGCTGGTGATCGTGGTAATGATCGCGCTGGTGATGGGTCTGATGCATTCGGCGATCCTGTTCCTGATCGGTTTCGTGCTGGCGCTGATGATCAACTATCCACAGCTGGATATTCAGAAAGAACGCATCCTGGCGCATTCCGGCAATGCCATGACCGTGGTGTTGCTGGTCTTCGCCGCAGGTATCTTCGCCGGGATTTTCTCGGGCACCAAAATGGTCGACGCCCTGGCTCAGACCCTGGTGGCCTGGATTCCGCCAGAGTGGGGTCACCTGTTCCCACTGGTGGTTGCGCTGACCAGCATGCCGCTGACGTTCGTGCTGTCCAACGACGCTTATTACTTCGGTGTGGTGCCGATCCTCGCCAACGCGGCGGCCGCCTATGGCATCAGCCCGCTGGAAATTGCCCGGGCCTCGATTCTCGGCCAGCCGGTGCACCTGATGAGCCCGCTGGTGGCGTCGACCTTGCTACTGGTAGGGATGATCGATCGCGATATCGGCGACTTCCAGAAAGCCACGGTGAAGTGGGCGGTGCTCACCTCGCTGGTGATTACGGCATTGGCGCTGTTGACCGGTGCGCTGACGCTGATCGCTTGATAAAGCCACAACCCTCGTAGGACCGGCTTTAGCCGGGAAGGCGCCGGTAAATCCACTGCCTTGGCACTGCTGGAAATACCAGATTCGCGGCTAAAGCCGCTCCTACGGGGCCGTGTTTGCAGCACCCACCATTCTTATCGAGTTATCCAAGTGCCCTGCACAGGGCGCGCGGATCGCTGCACCTTCAATAACGCCTATAACAACAATGAGTACACAGCATGAGTATGTTTTCCAAGCGTGGCACTACAACCTTTCTCAAAACCGCGCCGCTGCTGGGCATCCTGCCCTGGGCTTGTGTCGACGCTGCGGGTTTCATCGACGACAGCAAGTTGAAACTGCAACTGCGCAATGTGTACTTCAATGAAAACTTCCGCGACGAAAATGGCCTGACCGCTCGCGCCGCCAGCACCGCGAAAAGTGAACGCACCGAGTGGGCGCAGGGTTTTCTGCTCGACTATCAATCCGGTTTCACCCAGGGCCCGCTGGGCTTTGGTGTAGATGCGCTAGGGCTGGTGGGCGTCAAGCTCGATTCCGGCAAGGGCCGCAGTGGCACCGGCTTGCTACCTGTGCATGCCGATGGCCGTGCCGCCGACGAGTTCTCAAGCCTCGGCGCGGCCGCCAAGGCACGCCTGTCCAAAACCACGGTGAAATACGGCACGCTGTTGCCCAAGACGCCGGTGCTGATTTACAACGATGCGCGGCTGTTGCCGCAGACTTACCAGGGCGCGCAGGTCACCAGCACCGAGATCGATAACCTGACCCTGACGGGCGGGCGGTTGGACCAGTTCAAACTGCGGGATTCCTCGGACAGCCGCTCGATCATTCCCGACGGCTTTACTGGCAGAGGCTCGGATTTTTCTTACGTTGGTGGCGACTACAAGCTGGGCAAAAACATACGCCTGAGCTACTTCTACGGGGAGCTGGAAAACTTCTACCGTCAGCAATTTGCTTCGATCCAGCACGATTTGCTGTTGGGTGGCGGGGTCCTGACCAGCGACCTGCGCTATTTCCACAGCGTGGATGCCGGAAGTGCCCGCGACGGCAAAATCGACAACGACATGCTCAGCGGACAACTCACCTACGCCATCGCCGGGCACAGTTTCGGTGGCGGCTACCAGACCCTGAGCGGTGAAGCAGGCTTGCCCTACATCAGCGGCGCAACCGTTTACTCGTTCAGTAACGTCGGCATCGGTAAATTCATCGAGGAAGACGAGAAGACCTGGCTGCTCAGCTACGGCTTTGACTTCGCCAAAGTGGGCGTGCCAGGCCTGACATTCTCGACGCGCTACATCAGCGGCAACAACGGCAAGTCCGATTCGGCCGAGCTTAAAGAGTGGGAGCGCGATGCGGAGCTGGCGTACGTGCTGCAAGGCGGCACGTTCAAAGGCTTGGGCGTGAAGCTGCGCAACTACGTGTACCGCGCGGATTTCGCCCGCGGGCGCGACAGCAACCGCCTGTACCTCACGTACGACATCGCGCTCTGGTAGGGCTCGCCGCATAGTCCGGGGCGATGTGGGCGGCCGAGGGGCGATGGACGACGCGGTTAGTGGGCGTGTAAACCGAAACCTGTGGGAGCGAAGTCATTCGCGAATGCGTAGGGTCTGGCCCTGATGCATTTTAGATCGTACGCCTTCGCGAATGAATTCGCTCCCACGGAGAATGCGCCAAGGGGTAGGCATGCTGTGGTCGATGGCTGCTGGCGGGATAAAACAGGAGGGGGTTCAAGCTTGAAGAATTGGAGCGGGTGGAGGGAATCGAACCCTCAACTAAAGCTTGGGAAGCTTTCGTTTTACCACTAAACTACACCCGCTTTGAAGCGGCTGACTTTGTACCAGAATGGCACGCTGATTTGAAGCGCTAATTTCTCCGCACCTGCAATTACTCCCCCCTGCAAGCCCGACCGCTATCACAGCTGATTCGCCAGTTTGGTGAGTGTTGCGCTGGCGAATGGCTGTGCGTGTGCAGTCGGGTAAGCGCTTCACAGGGAGAAGGCATGTACGGTCTGCACCTGTTTGAAGTGGTAGGTGGATCGGCTCGGTGCTGGCGGTTGTGGGGTGAGGAAGTCCATCAGCGCGAAACGCGAGTCGCGGCAGGCGGCCTTGTGTTCCATGTCCAGAAAGTGCCCGGTGCTTTGCACGGTACTGAACGTGCTGCCAGGCACCACCGGCGCGAATAGTCTGGCATCGGCTGGGCTGGTGTATTCATCCCATTCGCCATTGAGGAACAGTACCGGAACGTTGATGTGCTGCGCGGTGCTCAGGTAGTCGTGGGGGTCGAGGTTCAAGACGTCATTGATGTGAAAATGCATCTGATCGTATTCGTGAGTGTCCAGATTGCTCACGTGGCGATGGTTGAAGCGCTTGAACAGCGGCGGCAGGTGTTTGCCGATGGTGCTGTTGACCAGGTTGCCGACCTCGTAGCGATCATGCACGCTCAGGTGCTTCACGCCGCGTTCGAGGTAGTCGCGCATCGGCTCGTTGATCACCGGTGAGAACGAGCTGATCACCGCTTTTTCAATCCGTTTCGGGCGGTGGGAAAGCGCCACCAGTGCTGCTGCGCCGCCCCAGGAGAACGACATGATGTGTTCTGCGTTGAAGTGGTCGATCAGTTCGAGCAGGATCTGGCCTTCCAGCTCCTTGGTCAGCGGCCTTTCGTTGATGTTGTGCGGCTTGGATTTGCCCGCGTAGGGCTGGTCGTAAAGCACCACGTTGAAGTGCGGGTGCAGGTTGCGCAAGGTTTGCGCGAACGACGCAGTGGTCGCCAGCGAGCCGTTGACCAGGATGATGGTCTTTTCTGCGGCCTCTGTGCGGTAAAACTCCGTGTAAACCCGAAACTGCCCCTGAATGTCGAGCACAGCGATTTCTGGCCTCATATCTATGTCTCCTGGCGTAACAGATTGCGCACAACCGAAGTTGCACGAGTTTCGTGACAGGTAGGCATTGCCTTAAGGGGCCCCTTGTCGATCCGAACGATCTGTTCGACAGGTGTTTTATTATTGGCGGGCGATTTGCCGTGAGCGTGGGCTCTGGTCGGCAAAAGGTTTCTTAGAATGCACAAATGACTCGTCGGTCACATGCGGACCGACGATTGGATTCAAGCAGGGGATCGGGCCGCCTGCAAGTGCCGTTGGTGAATTGCCAAAGCTGTTCTGCCGAGCGGTCGTCGACGGGCTAGATGCCCTGGATTTCCAAGGGCTGCAGCGCGCGGTACTGGCAAGGCTCTAGCCCGGGGTCGAGGTGCAGATGGCCCATGCTTTCGCGATGCAGGCGCAAGACTTTATTGTCGAAGTGGCCAAACATGCGCTTGATCTGGTGATAACGCCCTTCAACGATGCTCAGGCGAGCGCAACGCGGACCGAGCAGGGTCAGCAGTGCCGGTTGAGTGGTAAGGTCTTCGAAGGCGAAGTAACAACCGGCGGCGAATTTCTCGACATACCGCTCATCGATCAATTGCTCGGTTTCGACGTAATAGACCTTGGGCAGTTTGGTTTGTGGCTGAGTCAGGCGACGCGACCACTGGCCGTCGTTGGTGATCAGCATCAGGCCGGTGGTGTTGAAGTCCAGCCGCCCGGCGATGTGCAACTCGTGCTTGTCCGGTTCGTGCAGCAGGTCCAGAACGGTCGGGTGTTGCGGGTCGCTGGTGGCGCTGACGCAACCTGGCGGTTTGTGCAGCATGAAATATCTGGCCGCTTTGCCGACTTGCAGCACCTCTGCATCGAACTCTACGCGGCTGAACTCGCGCACCTCATGATGCGGATTGCCGACCACTTGCCCGTCTACCTTGATACGCCCGGCAACCAGCGCAAGGCGCACGTCCTTGCGATTGAAGCGCGGCAGGTTGCTGAGGAAGCGGTCGAGGCGCATGGCTGGGCAATCATGAGTGAAGAGGGCGGGTATGTTACTCGGTCCTTCGAGGTTCCATGTACCCGTAGGAGGTTCCGCAAGCGCTGTCGGTCAGCAAACATTGGCTCCTACAGAAAAAGTATTCCCATTAATATAGTTGCTCTCTGTCTGCGCAGGAGCGGCTTCAGCCGCGAAGATGTCGCGCTCGCGGCTAAAGCCAGATCTAAGGCTTTTTGCCTGAAAGCTCATCGTTGACCGCCGCACAACGTGGGCACAGGCAACTCTTGTTGCGCAGCTCGCCGGGCAGGGCCTGGATGATGGCCGGGTCGATGCTCACTGAAAAACACCAGCAAGCCTGGTCCGCCGTGCCGGGGTCGGCCAGTGTGCAGTCATTGCTGGCGCCACAGGCGGGGCAGGTGGCGGCGGTGTCGGATAGCGAAGTCATGCCGGGAGCGGCTCCTCGGTGCAGACCTGATTGCGCCCGTTCTGCTTGGCGCGGTACAGCGCGCTGTCGGCACGTGCGATCAGGCTGTGCAGGGTGTCGCCGGGCTGCAGTTCGGTAAGGCCGATGCTGACCGTGACTTGCAGTGGCTCAGCGCCGAGCACATAAGTGTGTTGTTCGGCCAGCAAGCGGATTTTCTCGGCGACGCGTCGGGCGCTTTGGCTGTTGCTGCCCTTGAGCAGGATGATGAACTCCTCGCCGCCCCAGCGACAAACGATGTCCGACTGACGCAAACAGCTTTTCAGGTCGTCGGCAAAACCAACCAGTACCTCGTCCCCCGCCAGATGCCCACGGGTATCGTTCAGGCGCTTGAAGTGGTCCAGGTCGAGCAGCATCGCCGACAGCGGTTTGGCTTCGCGCAGGGTGTCCTTGAGGGTTTTGTCTGCCAGCATGTTGAAACCTCGGCGGTTGGGCAGGCCGGTCAGGCTGTCGAGTGTGGCCTGGGTTTCAATGCGCTGCTGATACCGGTTCATCAAGTGTTGCAGCAGGTAGACCACCAGCAGCGTGATGACCAGGCAGATCAGCAGGTTCAGGTACAACGAATGCTTTGCGTTATTGAGGGCGGAGTCTTCTTCTTTGTCGACGAACAGGTACCAGTTCAATTCCGGTATGTAGCGCACATTGAGAAAGTGACCGTGGCCGTGGACCTGGTGCTCGTAGGTGCCGCTCAGGGGTTTGGGCATTTGCCGGTGCAGGTCGCCCATGTCGGACAGATGGCTCAGCGAATCGCCAATGGCAGCACCTTGTGGGCCGCCTCCTTCGCCGGTCAGCACGATGCGGCCGAAGGCATCGACGAAATACACGCTGCGCCCATAGCGCTGCTGATAGCGATCGATCAGCTTGATCACCGCGTCCACGGTCAGGCCCACGCCGGTGGCGCCGATGAACTGGTTGTCGTAGTCGAACACTTTGTAATTGATGAAGAAGGTCAGGTTGTCCTTGTTGGCCATGTCCGGGTCGACATTGATCTCGTAAGGCGCGGCCATGTCCCTCACGCGGTAGTACCAGAGGTCACGCGGCTCGCGGGCGTCGATTTTCTTCAGCACGCCTTTGGCCTGGTAATACGTCAGGGTTTTATCCGAGACGAAAAACGCGGTGAACGCGCCGTAGTGGTCCATGACCTCTTTGAGGTAGCGGGTGATTTGTTCCGGGTTGCGCTCGCCGTCCACGACCCAGTCGCGCATGAAGGTGTCGCGGGCCATCATCGAGGAAATCAGTGCCGGGCGGACCAGGTCTTTCTGGATTTCCGAGTACACCGTGTCGGACGTCAGCGGCAGTTCGGTGTTGATGATGTTGTCGCGAATCGCGGTGCGTGAGGCGTAATAACCGAGTAACGAGGTCGCCAGAAACCCACTGCCCAGCACAATGATTAACGTCAGCAACAGCGAGCGCTGTGAGTAGGCCGGGGTGCGAAAAGGCATGACGCGTCCGTAGTCTTCAAAATCCATCGATGGCGGCATGCTAGCGCGCCGCCACTGCTTTCGCCATCGCGACGTTGTATGTTTTTCGAAGCTTTTAACCCCTGATGGCGGCCGGTCTGCCTATTCCCGGTGCTCCTCTACCTAGCGCGCTCCATGAACCGGAGCCAGGCCCAACAGCGATTTGAACGCCGAACAGCGGCAATGTACGAGCAGAATCCGGTCGTAATGAATACCGCTTTCAAACAGCGCAGCGAACAGTTTCTCCAGGGTCGGCGGCGACATCCCGAAGCGGTTTCTGACGGTCAGGACATCCATGGGCGAGGCTGGCAAGGTGCTCATGAACGAGGACTGATGGGAGTTGCGCACGATGTGGCTGATGTCCCGGTAGCTTTCGCCAAGCGGCGTCTGAAATTTCGCCAGGCTGTAATTCTTGATCATGCCTTGTCGGGCGGTGCCCGCCAGCAGTCGCTCGGTCAGTTCATAAGGCTGAACCGGAGCCGGCAGGAGCCTGCTGTCGAGGCTGTTCAGCAGGGCGAACGGGACGGCTTTTCTGCTGACCACCCGATGGAGTCTGGGGTCGATCAGTTCAAAGCCATGGGGGGCAAAGACCCCCAGTTCGGTACCGTTGGGGATCACGGCATTTCTGCTCCAGGGAAGGGAGTAGCCGTGACTGCTGACCACCAGCGTGCGTGCCTGACGGTTCTCGGCGGTCCAGAGCAGAAACTGCCGTTGCAGCTTCCAGGCCTTGACTGACAAGGTTGCGAAGGCCGGATGAGCAGGAATGTGCCAGGTCTTGAGCACCGTGTCGGTATGGAAGAACCGTTCAAGGCGGGTTTCGCGCTCGCGCATCGATCGGCTGAGCCAGGTGCCAAAGCTTCGGGTATTGGTCGCCGACACCAGCGCCGGGCGTAACGCAGGTTTTACCGGCGCTGCGATCTTGCGCACGGCATGGGCCAAGCGCGGCATCGAAGGCGGCAGTTGCAGTAAGCCCAGAGACATCACGCTGAGCATTGCCTGGCGTTTTTCGTCGTGACGCGCCCCCGGCAGGTTGGCCGCGGCGATATTCAAGGTCGCAATGCCCAATTCGGTTGCCAGGGCACCGATCAGTGCGGGCGTCAGCAACATGGACATGGGCGCCAGCAAAAACTGCAAGTGGTTGAGCTGACGCGTCCAGTAGCGCAGGGACAGCTCTTGCGAGGTGACGATGAAATCATCGGCGTCCCAGCGTGCGTTCTGCCTGAGCATGCTGCGGATGTGGGCAAACGGCGAATCCACAAAGCGCCATTCGCTGCGCTCCTGTACCCGCGCCATGCGAGCGTCCTGATTGAGCAATACGTCGGTCCACGGCCGCAGGATTGAAACGGGCTCGCCGGGAGCCTGCGCTCCGGCCCAGAGTTTCAGAATGTAGGTGAGCCTCGGCTGATGACGCACCGGGACATAGTTGAGCACGGATTCGCGCCACGTCTGGCTGCGGGCTGCGTAGCGCAAGTAGCGGTTGAGATCGTCTTCGCTGGCGAACTGAATGAAAGCCTTGAGCATGCCGGCCTGATAAAGCACCCGGTGCGGCCGGTCTGGATGGCTGAGCACCAGCAGGCTCGGGCAATACTGCGCAACCGGCCCTTCGAAAATAGAGTGCTGCAAAAAGAAGCCCGGTATCGACCACGCGATACGTGTGTGGTGCGGCCCGTTGTTCAACGGGTGCAGGGCGTCGACGATCAGGTCAAAGCCGCTGCGCTGCAAGGTGCCCTGCTTGACGCACAACAGCGCCTGGGTCGTGAAATGAGCGTGCAGCGTCTGATCAATGGCACTCTGGTGCTGCTCCCAGAACTCGTCGATCTTGCGATGCATCAGATCCAGGAAATTTATGTCCCGGATGATGCTTTCAATGGCCTGTGGGTCAATCGGCAGCTCCTGGCTGGCGCTCCAGACGCCTTTACCGGAGCTGTCGAAATACACCGTGTTTCGCCCGCCATGGTCGATGTAGCCACCAGGCGACGCGACGCGATAGTTGCTCACCAGTGCTTCGCTCAGGCTCACGGGTTTTTCGTCCGGCACCTGGACGTCGATCATCGGGTGTCGAGCATCGCCCAACGGCGTGATCGAATGCCCGCGTTGATAGCGTATGAATACCCGGTCGGGATCCACCGCCCAACCGTGCTTCTCTCGCAGGGCGTTGGCCATGACGCTGGCGGCCGTGGTCAATGGTGTGGGGATCTGTTGCAGGATGCCTGGCTGCGATTGCCAGATATCCATGGCGCTGAGCAGCGATAGCCCTCGTTCGATCCTGGTGAAGGGGTTGGGCTGAGGGCCAAGCCCGACCTGCGTGTCGTCGCCCGGTGCGTCGAGATAGTCCAGAGAGCGTCTTTCCTCGGCCGCCGTGATGGCGCTAAAGATATCTCCGTGGATTTCACTCAGGCCCGTTCGCCCGGAGACGGATTGCGGACCTCGGGCACCGTTCAGTGCGGCGATCAGCCTCTGGGTCATGTAGCGCGGTTCAGCTGAGATGTATTCCACTGGCGTGGTTCTGCCTGCGGGCAAATGGATGAAGCAATGGGATGTTTTTTCTGAGCGCAACTGGAAGGCATCGGGAATCAGCTGTTCGTTGATCATCAGCATGCTCGCCGTCGACCAACTGCCCCGCACGGCCAACTGCAGGCAAAGCCCTGAGTCTGGAAAGGCCTCAAGCCCCAGTGCTTCGAGCGCCAGCCGATAGCCTTCGCGGCTGATGTCCTTGCGCTGGTAATGCCTGGCCAGCTCATCGAGGAAGGACAACTTGGCCAGCGCTCGATACGTGTCCCGGTGCTTGTCCCAGAAGTGCTCCAGCATGGCCGGATAATCGAATGTCCAACGGGCATTGATGATCAGGGCGAGGGCGGTTTTGGCGGTCAGCTCTGGCGCCGATGCATCCAGTGGCTTGTCAGTAAATGTGTTCTGCATCAGCGCGTTCATCATCGCCCCGTTGAAAGACAGCACGCCGATGTCGGTCAGGGTCATGCGCCGCGAGTAGCGCTCCTGGCCCTGATCATCCACGGCAGGATTGGTGTCGGTGCTGAAGCGAATGACCAGTTTGTCCGGCGACAGGGCTTTGCCGGTGGTGCGCTTCAACAGCAACTTCAATTGGTCGCGAACGTAGTTGCGCAGCCGGGGCGGATAGTCTGCGTCCATCTGGCTGGCTTTGAGCAGAAGCGTGGAGTGGGCGATCAGTTTGAAGCCAGGGCTCAGGGTCAGCCCCTCGAGCCGTTTGCGATGGGCTTGGGTAGGCAGGGTGGAGTCGTTCATAAAAAAAGCCGACAGGGTGAGTTGAAGGCTCACTATGTCGGCTGGGGTTCTGGCCTTGTGCTAACTATTTATCGGCTCTGCAGATAAGCCCGCCAGCCGCCCAGATGGCTGATGTCTTGCGCGCCCTCCAGACCGTAGGCCTCGCAGATGAAACCCGATTCCCGGCTTCCGTCAGCAAGCTGCACTTTGCCCAGGCCCAGTGGTGCCGGGATGCCCGTCAGGAACGAGCCCAGTTCGCGGCTCGGTAGTTCCCAGACTTCAACGTCAATGGCCACGCCGCCTTGATCGACCCGCACCATGCCCGGCCGAAACGGCGGGCCGCCAGCCAGCGCATAAAGCTGGTAATCGGGCGAGCTTTGCGTGCGCTGCACAAGCGTCGCGCCACGCTGCTTGAGCTGCCAGTTCAACGCCAGTCCTTCCAGATGGGCGCCGCAGACCACGATGCGCATCATGTCATTGCGGGCCACGCCAGCGGGCTTGCTCAAAGTTGCCTGCAGCCCGCCAATCAGCGGCAGGCCAGTGTTGCGTTGCAGGGCATCGGCCAGGCTCAGCAGGTACTGGTCGGTAAACACTCGCCCGAACAAGGTCACGCCCCACGGCAAACCGTTGTCCATGAACCCGCTGGGCACGGCGACTGCTGCGTAATCGAGCAGGTTGACGAAGTTGGTGTAGTAACCCAGTTCCGAGTTGCGCAAAACAGGCTCGGCTTCAAGCTCTGCATTGGTCACCGGGCGACCGATGCTGGGCGTGACCACGCAGTCCAGACCTTGCAGCGCCTGGTCGCAGAGCGCCTTGAGTTGTTGCAGGCGGTATTGCGCCTGGAAAGTTTGCACCCCGGTAACTGACGGTGCTTTGCCCAGCACCGCCTGGATCACCGGCAGTACGGCCGCAGGATTGCTCTGCATCAATTCGCCCGCCACGCTGTAGCGCTCGGCAACCCAAGGGCCGTTGTAGAGCAGGCTTGCCGCTTCGAGAAATGGCGACAGATCAATGCTGACCGCTTCGCCGCCCAGCGCTTTCAAACGCTCGATGGCATCGGCGAACAGCCGCGGGCCCTGGACGCAACCGAAGTATTCCAGGTCCTCGGTGCGAGGTACGCCGAAGCGAAACGGCCGTGGCGCGCCGAACGCCGAGGCGTCGTTCCAGAGTGGGTTACTGCGGCTGTATTCGTCACGCGGGTCCAGCTGCGCCGTCAGGCCGAGCAACTGGCTGGCTTCCCGGGCAGTGGCGGTGAAGGTGGTGACGCAATCCAGGGTGCGGCAGGCAGGGACTACGCCCGCAGTCGAAATCAAGCCTTTGCTGGCCTTCATACCCACCAGATTGTTCAGTGCAGCCGGTACGCGACCGGAACCTGCGGTGTCGGTGCCCAGCGAGAAGCTGCTGACTCCCAGCGCCACGGCCAGCGACGACCCGGAGCTGGAGCCGCCGGACGGGTATTCGCTGAGCACGCTGTTGGGGCAGGCGCCAAAAGGGGAGCGGCTGCCGTTCAAACCGGTGGCGAACTGATCGAGGTTGGTCTTGCCCATCGGAATTGCGCCCAGGGCCAGCAATTGCTCGACGATGGTCGCCGAACGTTGCGGGGTGTACGCATACGCCACGCAGGCGGCAGTGGTGGGGATGCCAGCCAGGTCGATGTTGTCCTTGATCGAAAACGGAATGCCGTACAGCGGCAGATCCTCGAGGTCGCGGCCTTCCAGCGCAACCAGATAAGGCTCCAGCTCTGAAGGGTTCAGCAAGCGGATGAACAGGTGGTAGTGCGGGTTCAGGGCGGCGGCTTTTTCTCGCAGGGCGAGGATCAGTTGGCGCGGCGTGACTTTGGCGGACTGGTAGGCTGCACGCACCGAGTCCAGGCGTAGATCAGATAAAAGTACTTCAAGGCTCATGGTTGAATTCCGTCGGTAAAGTCAAAAAATCAGTCGGCTTGCAGGACCACCACGCGCTGCCCGGCGCGCACCGCCGAACCCGGTTGCACCCGGACTTCGCGCACCGTGCCTGCCATCGGGGCCAGCAGCGGAATTTCCATTTTCATCGACTCCAGAATCACCAGCGCATCACCTGCTGCCACGCGCTGGCCTGCCTCGACCTGGACTTGCCAGAGGTTACCGGCGATGTGGCTGTCGACGCTGTGTTCACCTTCTTTGAGTGGTGCCTCTTCGGTCACGGGCGCAACGGCTTCTTCGCTCTCGAAGTTGGCCTGACCGCTGGCGATCCAGCGCTCGCGCTCGGCATTGAAAGCCCCCTGCTGCTGGCTGCGGAATGCCGCGATGCCCTCGGCTTCGCGATTGAGAAAAGCTTGATAGTCGGCCAGGTTCAGCGTGCTGTGTTCAATCTCCAGGGCGAAGCGACCCAGCGGGAAATCACGGCGAATACGCAGCAGTTCGTCGGCGCTCACCGGGTAGAAGCGAATCTGGTCGAAGAAGCGCAGCAGCCAGGGTTTGCCATCGAACGCAGCGACCTCGCGATAGCGGTTCCACATTTGCAAGGTGCGCCCGACAAACTGATAACCGCCGGGGCCTTCCATGCCGTAGACGCACATGTAAGCGCCACCGATGCCTACCGAGTTTTCGGCGGTCCAGGTGCGTGCCGGGTTGTACTTGGTGGTGACCAGCCGATGGCGCGGGTCCAGCGGGGTGGCGACCGGTGCGCCGAGGTAGACATCCCCCAGGCCCATGACCAGATAACTGGCCTCGAACACCGTGCGCTGCACTTCGTCGAGGTTGGGCAGGTCGTTGATGCGGCGGATGAACTCCAGGTTGCTCGGGCACCATGGGGCGTCCTTGCGCACCGTGGTCATGTATTTCTCGATCGCCAGCTGGCAGGCCGGGTCGTCCCAGGACAAGGGTAAATGCACGATGCGTGACGGCACTTGCAGGTCTTTGGCGGCGCAGACTGCCCCCCATTCACCGGCGATGATGTCCAGCAGTTGCGTCAGCGGCAACTGCTCGGGCTGGTAATGCACTTGCAGCGAACGGATGCCCGGCGTCAGGTCGATCACGCCAGGCACGTGTTTGCCTTCCAGCGCCTGCATCAACGCATGACCGCGAAAGCGCAGCACCAGATCCAGCTCCGGCGCGCCGATTTCCAGCAGCAGGTGGGTGTCACCGGAAAGACGGGCCACCAGGCGGGTGTCGTCCTGGCCGATGTCGAGCACGATCGGCGACGTCAACTCTGTTGGAGCGAGGCTTGCCAGCGAAGGTGCTGGTGCGATCAACACTGATTCGTCGGCTGTACTGGCGTCTTCGCGAGCAAGCTCGCTCCCACGGGACCGTGCAGCGCCGCCGATCCCCTGTAGGCGTGAGCTTGCTCGCGATTGCGGTAGTCCAGACGCTGGAGATGTGACTGATTGACCGGCCTCATCGCCAGCAAGGTGGAGCGCCACCCCGGTCGTCCTACGGAGATTTTCGGTTTCAGAGAACAAGCGGCGTGCCTCGGCAATACTCACCGCCTCGAACATCACCTTATCTGCGGCCTTGAGCTGGCCCAGTTGCCACAGATCTGCCTCGATGATGGTCACCGGGCAGACGAAGCCACCCAGGCTCGGGCCGTCCGGGCCGAGGATCACGGGCATGTCGCCGGTGAAATCCACAGCGCCGATGGCATACGGGTTGTCGTGAATGTTCGACGGATGCAGACCCGCCTCGCCGCCATCGGCCCGCACCCATTCCGGCTTCGGCCCGATCAGTCGCACGCCGGTGCGGCTGGAGTTGAAATGCACCTCCCAGGCCGTTGCAAAAAAAGTCAGCATGTAGTTTTCAGTGAAGTATTCCGGCGCACCATGGGGGCCATAGATCACCCGGATCAGGCGCACATCCGCCAGCTCCTCCACTTGTTCTGAAGGGACTCGCTGCCCGGCGCTGCGATCATCCAGCGGCGCAACGTGCAGCACGTCGCCCGCGCGCAAAGCCCGGCCGCCGTGCCCGCCAAACTGGCCCAGCGTGAAAGTGCTTTTGCTGCCCAGATAATCCGGCACATCCAACCCGCCGCGTACGCACAGGTAACTGCGCGCACCGGCTCCGGCAATGGTGCCCAGCGCGAGCTGAGAACCGGCCGGCACGAACACGGCAGTGTTGAGCGGCTGAGCCTCGCCATTGAGGGTCAGGGGAATAACCGCGCCGGTCACCGCCACCACTGCGTCCGTGTTGAAGCGCAACAGCGGCCCGCTCATGGTGATTTCCAGCGCCGCGCACCCTTCGGCATTGCCCAGCAAAAGATTGCCCTGACGCAGCGCGCGACTGTCCATCGGCCCCGACGGCGGCACGCCCACGGCCCAGTAGCCCAGGCGGCCCGGATAATCCTGCACGCTGGTTTGCGTACCACCGCTGAGCACTTCAAAGGTATCGGCGTGATAGACCAGACCTTCCAGGCAGCGGGTCCACGGATGGCCGCTGGCGAACGGCACGTCGGCGATGATCTGGCGCAAATAGTCACGATTGGTTTCGACGCCATACAGCCGGGTTTCGCTCAGGGCGTCAGACAGACCAGCACTGGCCAGTTCGCGGTTGGGTGCCCAACTGATGACCTTGGCGATCATCGGATCGAAAAACGGCGGTATCTCGCAACCGGCCTCTACCCAGGTATCGATGCGCAGGCTTTTACCGTCGACGGCAGGGAAGTGCACCGCGGTCAGCAAGCCTGGGCAGGGCTGGAAATCCCGGCCCGGGTCTTCAGCGTACAGACGCGCCTGAATGGCGTGGCCGCTGGGTTTGAGCGCGGCTTGCAGTTGCGCCAGTGGCGGCAGGTCGCCCGCAGCCAGTTGCACCATCCAACTGACCAGATCCACGCCCCAGACTTGTTCGGTGACACCATGTTCAACCTGCAATCGCGTGTTCACTTCCAGGAAGTAAAAGCGCTGATCGTCGCTGTCGAAGACAAACTCGACGGTCCCCGCGCTGCGATAATTGACCGCCTTGGCCAGCTTGATCGCCGCGGTGCACAGCGCTTCTCCCATGCCGTCGGGCAGGTTGGGGGCCGGAGTTTCTTCGAGGACTTTCTGGTTACGGCGTTGCACCGAGCAATCACGCACGCCGAGGGCCAGGACTTCGCCGTGTCCATCGCCGAACACCTGCACTTCAAGATGGCGTGCGCGCTGGATGTACTTCTCGATGAACACGCCCGAGTCGCTGAAGTTGTTCTGCCCCAGGCGTTTGACGGCCTCGAAGGATTCGCTCAACTCGGCTGCACTGCGGCACACGCGCATGCCGATGCCGCCACCGCCTGCCGTGCTTTTGAGCATGACCGGGTAACCGATGATCTCTGCGGCGCTCAGTGCGTCGTCGATGCTGTCCAGCAGCCCGGTGCCTTCGAGCATCGGCACGCCGTGCATTTTGGCCAGTGCGCGAGCGGTGTGTTTGAGGCCGAAGACGCGCAGTTGCTCGGGCGTCGGGCCGACAAAGGCAATGCCCGCCTCTTCACAGGCTTGAGCGAAGGCGGCGTTTTCCGAGAGAAAGCCGTAACCGGGATGGATGGCCTTGGCGCCGCTGGATCTGGCAATGGCGAGGATCTTGTCTACCGCCAGATAGGTCCCGGCCGCGCCGCCTTCACCCAGGCTGTGGGCTTCGTCAGCCTCCAGCAAGTGCAGGCTCGCCGCGTCGGCTTCGGAATACACCGCCACGCCCTGAACGTGCAAGGCACGCAAGGTGCGCAGGATGCGGCAGGCAATCGCGCCACGGTTGGCAATCAGCAGTTTCTCGAACATGTCTGGAACCCCGCAAGTCGAGCGGCTCGACCTGAAACTGGGAAGCGGGCCGTCCCGCTATTAATGTGTCTGCACGAGGGTCGTCCGTCGTGGGTTTTTCAGTCGCAATCTGACCTGTTGGAGCGAGGCTTGCCCGCGAATCAGTCACCCAGGATTGGCAGATACACCGCGTTATCGTTCATCGCGGGCAAGCCTCGCTCCAACAGGGATAAGCCTCGGCCTCAATTCCAGACGTGCAACTCGGCAGGCGTCGGGTCGTAGCCGTTGCACGGGTTGTTCAGCTGCGGGCAGTTGGAGATCAGCACGATCACGTCCATCTCGGCGCGCAATTCCACGTACTTGCCGGGGGCGGAAATACCGTCCTCGAAGGTCAGCCCGCCATCCGCCGTCACCGGCACATTCATGAAGAAATTGATGTTCGGCCCGATATCGCCTTTGCCCAGACGACCATCATGGGCGCAGGCGCGCAGGTAGTTGTCGCGGCAGCTGTGCATGTGGCGCTTTTCCAGGGCATAGCGCACGGTGTTGCTCTCTTGCGCGCAGGCACCGCCGAGGGTGTCATGGCGACCGCAGGTGTCGTCGACGATGGTCAGCATCGGCTTGCCCAGGTTGGAATACAGCACGCTGCCAGTGGTCAGGTAAACGCTGCCCTGACGGCGCAACGTGCGCTGCACGTCGTAGCGCTCACGCGGGTTGGCGAGGCTGAAGAACAGCGTGTCGACTGCCTGATTGCCTTGCAGATCGAGGATGCGCAGGGTTTGCCCGGCTTTGAGTTCGGTCAGCGACGGTTCGCCTGCCGGGATGTGTGTGGTGGTTGTCGGGATGCTGGAATGCAGATTCATGACGATGCTCCTCAGGCGAACAGGCGGTCGGTATTGATGAAGCCGCGCTGGTTTTCCGGACGGGACGTGCGGCAGTGTTCGGCGACGCTGGCGTCAGCCTTCATCCAGCTCAACTGGACCGGCTGTGGCGCGTATTGCGGATTCGGGTCCATGGGGTGTTGCAGCGCGGTGAGCACGACCAGTGTGTCCATTGGCGCGTACAGCTCGATGTAATCGCCCGCTTTGGAGTTGTTGGTTTCGAAGTGCAGCGTGCCCGCATTGTCGACGCTGACCCGGCTGAACAGGTTCAGGGTCATCAGCAGGTCGGACAGGCCCAGGCCCCATTTGCCCAGTTCCACCAGCAGGTTGTCGACGCCGTTGCGAAAGAAGCCGTTGCGTAACTCCTGATAGCGACCCAAACCGTATTTTTCCGCGACTTCGTCAGCACAGAGCACGCCGCCAAGGCTGTCGCTCCAGCCGCAGGTGTCGGCGGTAATTGCGGCCAGTACACGACCCATGTCCGAGTACAGGCAGTGGCCGTTGGTGAGCTTGGCGGTGTGCTGGCACTTGAGGCTGTCGGGCAGGTTCAGGCGCTCGGTTTTCTCGTTTGCATTGAGCATCGTCAGGCTGACGTTGGCGTTGCCGTTCAGATCGGTCAGGCGCAGCAATTCGCCGCGCTTGAGCACGAACGAGCGATGGCCGCCGCCGGGCAGCAGTTCTTCGGCGAATACAGGGAACAGCGTGTTGGAAGCAGTCATGAGTCAGATTCCTTCAAGCCTGTTGCAGCGAATCAAGCGCGGCGCGGGCTGCGCGGCGGTCGCTGTTCAGGGGAATGTCGTAGGTAATGCGTGCGCCATAGGCACCGGGCTCGTGAGGGTCGACGCGGATCTTGTCGAAAACCAGCAGGCGCGTACCGAGGTTGAAGCCTTCGGACAGGTCGTGAGTGACCATGAACACGGTCAATCGGGTCTCGCGCCACAGCTCCAGCAGCAAGGCGTGCATGTCTTTGCGAATGCCGGGGTCAAGGGCGCCGAACGGTTCGTCGAGCAGCAGCACCCGAGGTTTCATGATCAAGGCCTGAGCGATGGCCAGCCGTTGTTGCATGCCGCCGGAAAGCTGCGCCGGGTATTTGTCCAGCGCGTGGCCAAGGCCGACCTTGTGCAGCAATTGCGCGGCCTGTTCCCTGGCCTCGCGCCTGGCCTTGCCAAACAGTCGGCCGAGCAGCGCCGAGCGTGGCAACTCCAGGCCCAGCGCGACGTTGTCCAGCACCGACAGATGCGGGAACACCGAGTAGCGCTGGAACACCACGCCGCGACTGGCATCCGGCTCGCTGGCCAGTGCCTTGCCATCCAGCATGATGCTGCCCTTGCTCGCCACCTCCTGGCCCAGCAACAGGCGCAGAAAGGTCGACTTGCCGCAGCCCGACGCGCCTACCAGCGTGCAGAACTCGCCTTCGGCCACGCTGAGATTCAAGCCTTCGAGCACCACCAGATCGTCGTATTTCTGCCAGACGTTATTGACCGAAATGAAGCTCATGGGCGTGCCCCTTCATACCAGGGGAAGGCTTTGCGGGTCAGCGCCTTGAGGCCCCAATCCATCAGCCAGGCCAGCAGCGTGATCCAGACCACGTAAGGCAGAATCACATCCATCGCCAGATAACGCCGCACCAGGAAAATCCGGTAGCCCAGGCCGTCCGTGGAGGCGATGGCTTCAGCGGCGATCAGAAACAACCACGCCGAACCCAGCACCAGGCGCAATGCAATCAGCAGGCGCGGCAGCAGTTGCGGCAGGATCACCCGCAGGATCAGCGTCCAGGTCGAGGCGCCCAGGGTCTGCGCCTTGATCAATAATTCCACCGGGATTTCCCGTGCCCGTTGTTCCAGATCCCGGGCCAGAATCGGCGTGATACCGATCACGATCAGCATCACTTTCGACAGCTCGCCCAGGCCGAAAACAATGAACAGGATGGGCAGAATCGCCAGTGGCGGCACCATTGAAAGCACCGTCAGTAATGGCGATAACGGCGCGCCAAACAACGGCAGGATGCCCGACGCAATACCCAGGCACAGACCCAGCAACGCACTGATGCCCAAGCCGATCCCCAGACGTTGCAGGCTGGAACCGGTGTCCTGCCAGAGCAGATAACCGCCGCTGCGCGTGTCTTCGGTAAAGGCCATGCGTTTCACCGCTTCGGCCATTTGCACGGCACTGGGCAGCAGCTTGTCGTTGGGGTTTTCCGTGAGCCTGGCTGCAGAGCCCGTGAAGTAGGCGAACAGCAACAGGGCGAACGGCAGGAGCACCAGAATCAGGCGACTGGCGCGATCCGGGCGGCGGTTTATCAAACGCATGGCAATGACCTTTCTGAACCCGGTTTACAGCTTGCCGTCGGCAGCCATCTGCACATAGCTGGTATCGAAGTGCAGCTTCTGGTTGGCCTTGTCGCCGGAGCTGACACCATTGGCGAACGTCATGCCCACGGCACTGGAATCTTTCGCGCCTTCACCCAGCAAGCCGTGCTCGAAGGAGAAGTTGGCGACTTTGCGCATGGTGTCCGGCAGCTGTTTGCTGGTGGCGAACTCAAGCGCTTCCTTGGGTGTGGCGAACAGTTTTGTGGTGTCCAGTTGCGCCTGGAATCCCGCCAGGTCGGTACCCGAAGCTTTTGCCATGTGTTCCAGTGCGGCCTGGCTCTGGGCGTTTTTCGCGTTCATCAGCGCAACCACTTCAAACCATGCGCCGGTGAGGGCTTTGCCCAGCGCCGGGTTGTCTTTGAGGGTCTGGGTGTTGACCACCATCATGTCCATGATCTCGCCAGGGATCTGGCTGGAGTTGAACACTTCGGTCACGCCTGGCTTGGCTTTGATATCGGCCAGCATCGGGTTCCAGGTGGTCACGGCCTGAACGTCACGGGTGTTGAATGCCGCAGAGATATCGGCGTCGGAGGTGTTGACCACTTTCAGGTCTTTTTCAGCGAGATCGACGCTGTCCAGCGCCCGAGCCAGCAGATAGTGAGAAACCGACAGCTCGACCAGATTGACGTTCATGCCTTTGAGATCGGTGACTTTCTTGCCTGCGCCCTTGATCACGATGCCGTCATTGCCATTGGAGAAGTCACTGACCACCAGCGCCGTGCTTTCCACACCACCAGCTGCCGGGATGGTCAGCGCATCCATGTTGGTCATGGTGCAGCCATCGAACTGGCCAGCGGTGTATTGGTTGATGGATTCGACGTAGTCGTTGAGCTGGGTGACATCGATCTTGATGTCGTACTTCTTCGCCCATTTATCGACGATGCCTTGGGTGCCTGCGTATTCCCAAGGCATCCAGCCGGCATAAATCGTCCAGCAGACGTTGAATTCTTTCTTGGCGGCAGCCTGTGCCGGGGAGAGGCCTAATGCAGCGATGAGGCCAGCGGTGAGCAGGCCCAATAGACGGGACTTTTGCATGTCATTACCTCCAGTAGCGAAAAGAAAGGCGGCCAGGAGCTACGCGACACCACTGGTGTCCTGTCTCCCGGGCTTTTATCCCGCCGTGTAACCTCTACTGGAGGTCGCCAACTCTCGGACCAGCCACTCGCCAAAGGCGAGCCGGAACCCTAGTCAGCTATTGCAAATTGTGGTGCCGCGAACCTGAATTGACTCCTGCACATCAAGTGTTAAGCGAGAGTTGTGCCAACTTGCTGGAGGCCACGGATGACGTGGCTGGCAGACTTTTCCTACTTCGCAAGGCGCACTTATCGCGCCACTCTCTGGTGCGAAGGCGCACTGCGATGGGGCGGTAGCTCGTCTGATACCGCCAGCGGCATGGCACTTGACGGTCTTTTTACGGTCTCATTTCATGTCCGCCAAGTATTGGCAGGACGCCGACCAGCGTCGCTGGTTTGTGCCCTATCGCGGTCCAGGAGGCCGCCATGTATCGACGAACCTTGCTCATCGTTGTATTGGCTCTGACACTCTCAGGTTGCTATGGAACCTCCAGCTATTACGAATCCGAGGTCTACACACAGCCGGGATATTCAGGAGGTGGGGCTTACGCCTACGACAACGGCTATCGTCCCTATTATCAGGAGCGGCGCATCTACGTAGCGCCGCAACAGCGCTACTACGCGCCGCCACCGGTGCGTTATTACTCGCCACCGCCGGTGCCGCGCTACTACCAGCCGGGTCGGCCACAGGGTTACGGCTGGGGCGATAACCGCTATCGCCCCAACCCCGGTTATCGCAACCCGCGCAACGACTACCGCAACTACCCCGGCCGCCCGGGCCCTTCATGGGGCGATGGACACGGCGGCCGAGGCCATGACGGGCCAGGTCGAGGTGGGCGAGGTGATGGTCGCGGCGATGGAAGAGGTGGTCGCGGAGGTGATGGGAGAGGGGGGCATCGTTAGGTAGATGATCGAGAACGGCGCTGATTTAGGCGCCGTTTTTTGTGGGTGTTCGAACTTAGGCTTTCACCAGATGGCGTGGACTACTTCAAAGCGGGTGGTAGCGGCTGGCAGACCCGGCTGGATCAGGCTCTGAAAGACTATATTCAAGAGCAGCAACGCTGATCCTGGAACCTGAACCGTAAGCTCGGCACCCTGTTGAGCTTACGTAGTTCTCAAGCATCAGATGCGTCCGTTCTATCAATACCCCAACAAATCCGCCAACGGATGCCGACCCTCCCAGGCCTTTCTGAAGTGCGCATCCACCACCGTCAATGGAATGTTCGCAACATCCGGCCAGTGCCAGCGGGGCTGGTTGTCTTTGTCGATAAGCCGGGCGCGCACGCCTTCGCTGAATTCCGGGTGGCGGCAGCAGTTGAGGCTCAGGGTGTATTCCATTTGCAGGGCTTCGGCCAGGGACATATGGCGGGCGCGCTGCAGTTGTTCCCAGACCAGGTGGGCGCTCATCGGGCAGCCTTGCACGAGGTTTTGCGCTGCGCGGGCGAGCAGGGCGTCGTCGCTGTATTGCAGTTGGCTGATGGCGTTCCAGGTCCCCGTCAGGTTGCCGACGTCCAGTAACTCGTCGATTTGCTTGCGGCGCGGCAACCACTGCGCCTCCGGGAGTTGGCCGATGGCTTCCTGTTGCAGCGCCTTGAGCAAGCTATTGAGCTGGATCGCCGTCTGTTCCTGCCAGTTGAGCTGTTGCAGGCCTTCGATCAGCGCATCCTGCTGATCTTCGAGCAGGAAGCGATCCGCCAGATCCAGGTCCAAGGCGTCATGCGCATTGATGTGTGCACCGGTGAGACCCAGGAACAGCCCGAGTTTGCCCGGCAGTTTCGACAGGAACCAACTGGCGCCGACATCCGGGAACAAGCCGATGCTGATTTCCGGCATGGCCAGACGGCTGCTCGGGGTGACGATGCGGATGCCCGCGCCCTGCAACAGGCCCATGCCGCCACCAAGCACATAACCGTGGCCCCAGCAGAGCAGTGGTTTGGGATAAGTGTGCAGGCTGTAGTCGAGCCGATATTCGGCTGCGAAAAAGCTCGCAGCCAGCGGCGGCACCTGGCCGGGATGTTCACGGCTGACGTCCACCAGCGACCTGACGTCGCCGCCTGCGCAGAACGCCTTGGCACCATTGCCGCGCAGCAGCACGCAGACAATGCTGTCGTCGCTGGCCCACAAATCCAGACGCTGTTGCAAAGCAATCAGCATGGGCAGCGACAAGGCGTTCAACGACTTTTCGGCATCCAGGGTGGCAACGCCGATACGGGCGCCATCCTGGGCGGCAAGCTCTTCAAATTGCAGATTCATCGTGACCTCTCGGGGCTGTGCAGGTTTGCTGCAGCGATGGTTGCTCGCTGTCGGTTCAGGTTGCATGAGGTGCAGTGTAGGAAACGACGACGCGATACGTGCTGAATTTGACATTGGCGGTCAGCTTTTCTAGTGTCCGCCCATTGATTTCAAGGTATGACCATGACAAGCGACGACCGTATCAAACTCGAAGCCAGCTGGAAGCATGCGCTGCGTGAAGAATTCGAAAAACCTTACATGGCCCAACTGCGGGAATTTCTGCGCCAGGAGCACGCAGCAGGCAAGGAAATCTATCCGCCGGGGCCGCTGATCTTCAACGCGCTCAATTCGACGCCGCTGGACCAAGTCAAGGTGGTCATTCTCGGCCAGGACCCGTACCACGGTCCCGGTCAGGCGCATGGCTTGTGTTTTTCGGTCCAGCCCGGGGTGCCTGCGCCGCCTTCGCTGGTCAACATTTATAAAGAATTGAAGCGCGACCTCAACATCGACATCCCGAGCCACGGTCACCTGCAAGCCTGGGCTGATCAGGGCGTATTGATGCTCAACACCACGCTGACCGTCGAGCGCGCCAACGCCGCCTCGCATGCGGGCAAAGGCTGGCAGCATTTCACGGACAAAGTCATCGAGACGGTCAGCGCCCATCAGCCGCACCTGGTATTCATGCTGTGGGGCGCCCATGCGCAGAGCAAACAGAAACTGGTGGATGCCACCAAACATCTGGTGCTGACCTCTGTGCATCCATCACCGCTTTCCGCTTATAAAGGCTTCCTGGGCTGTGGGCATTTCAGCCGTGCCAACAAGTACCTTGAGCAGAACGGGATGACGCCGATCGAGTGGCGGTTGCCAGCGGTTTAAAGCCAGTCACAAAAACTGTGGGAGCGACCGGGGTGGCGTGCCACCTTGCTTGCGAAGGCGAGGGTTCAGCCAACGATGGCTGGCCAATTCGCGAGCAAGCTCGCTCCCACGGGTTCTCGATAGTGTTCAGAGCGGTGCGCGCTGATCCCAGTATCTGAAAATCGGCTCGGCCAGAAACAGCACAAACAGCAAACGCATGACCTGCATCGCCGTCACCAGTGGCACGGACAGCTGCAATACTTCGGCCGTCAGGCTCATTTCGGCAATGCCGCCAGGCATCATGCCCAAGGTCAATGAACGCAGGTCCAGATGGGTCGCGGTACTCAAGGCAAAGGCGGCGAGCGCGGCGATCATCATGGTCAGCGCCGTGCCCAGCAAGGTGCGGCCAATGAACGAGGGGGCTCGCTGAAAGAACTGACGGTTGAAGTGGCAACCCAGGCCGCTGCCGATCAGCCATTGACCAATCTGACTGCTGCCATCGGGTAAGCCGATGTGCAGATCAAAGCTGACGCTGATCACTGCGCTCACCAGTAAAGGGCCAAACAGCCAGGGGTTGGGTTGCTTCAGACGCTGCCAGAGCCAGGCGATGGCAGCACCCATTGGGAACAATAGCGCCAGCCATGGCCAGTCGACGCTGCCGCCATGCACCAGCGGTGTGCCGTTGCCCATCAGGTATTTGAAGATCGCCGGAACGCACAGCACGACTGCCAGCACCCGTAGGCTTTGACCGGCGGCAACGTTGCTGAGAATGGCGCCATTGCGGGCCCCGAGGTTGACCATCTCCCCCGAGCCGCCGGGCATGCTGGAGAAAAACGCAGTGGCGCGATCTTCGCCACTGCGGCGCATCAGCCACACGCCGACCACACTGGAAACACTGGTGATCAGCGCGGCAAAAAAAATCAGTCCGAAATGGGCCATTACCTGCTCGATCACCAGGGGAGTGAAGTGCAGGCCGATGCCGATTCCGACAATCCATTGGCCGCATTTGCGGCCGCCGGGTATTTCCGCCAACTGCCAGGGTGTCAGGCAGCGGACCAGGATGATCGCCAGTAACGAGCCGACCATCCACGGCAAAGGCCAGCCGACCTGGCTGGCGAGGTATCCGCCAAGCAGGCCGACCAGCGGTGTTGCCCACCAGGTCTTGAAGGGTCGATCAGACACTGGTCGCGGCATTACGCTGAGCGGAGCGCTTGCGCCAGATGCGGATCATCGGGAAGACCAGCATGATGATGGTCAGCACCCAGACGCCGATGGTGATCGGGCTGGACCAGAGAATCTCCATCGCGCCATTGGAAATCGACAGCGCACGACGCAGGTTTTGCTCCATCAGGCCACCGAGGATGAAGCCCAGCAGGATCGGCGACAACGGGAAGTCCAGCTTGCGCAGGATGTAGCCGAAAATGCCGATGCCCACCATAAGGAACAGGTCGAAGGTGGTGGCGTGAACCGCGTAGACGCCAATCCCGGTAATGATCGCGATCACCGGCACCAGTGCCCAGTTCGGCACGTTGAGGATGCGGGTGAAGATGCGGATCATCGGGATGTTGAGGATCACCAGCATGACGTTGGCGATGAACAACGAAGCGATCAGGCCCCACACCAGGTCCGGCTGTTGCTGAAACAGCATTGGGCCCGGAGTGATGTTGTACAGCGACAGCGCGCCGATCATTACGGCCGTGGTACCCGAACCCGGTACGCCAAGGGTCAGCATGGGTACCAATGCACCGCAGGCCGCGCCACCGATGGCTGTCTCCGGAGCTGCCAGACCGCGCATATCACCCTGGCCAAACTTCCCGGTTTTACCCGCGATGCTTTTCTCGGTCATGTACGCGACCGCGCTGGCCAGGGTTGCACCTGCGCCCGGCAAGACGCCCATCACAAAACCCAGCACGCCGCAGCGCAGGTTCACGGTGAATACTGCCGTTGCTTCCTTGATATTGAACATCATGCGCCCGGTAGCCTTCACCGCTTCCTGGCCGTGGTGGGTTTTTTCCAGCAGCAACAGAATCTCGCTGATGGAGAACAGACCCAGCACCAGTACGACAAACTGGATACCGTCGGTAAGGTGGATATTGTCTCCGGTGAAGCGGTATACACCGCTGTTGGCATCAATGCCGACGGCCGACAGGAACAGGCCAATCAAGGCCGCGATAAAGGTCTTGATCGGACGATCACCCGCCATGCCACCGAGGCAGACAATGGCAAAAACCATCAGCACGAAATACTCCGCCGGGCCGAAGGCAATCGCCCACTTCGCAAGCAAGGGCGCAAATAACACCATGCCGCAGGTCGCAATAAAGGCGCCGATGAACGAACTCCACGCCGACAGCGACAAGGCAACGCCCGCCAGGCCCTGGCGCGCCATCGGGTAGCCGTCCAGAGTGGTCATCACGGTGGAAGCTTCGCCAGGAATGTTCAGCAGGATCGAGCTGATCCGGCCGCCATATTCACAACCCAGATAAACCGCTGCCAGCAGGATCAGCGCCGATTCGGGTGGCAGCCCCAGAGCAAAGGCGATCGGGATCAACAGCGCAACGCCGTTGATCGGGCCCAGACCCGGCAGCAGGCCGACCACAGTGCCGATCAAGGTGCCGCACAACGCGGTGATGAGGTTGTAAGGGGTGAGCGCAACGCCGAAGCCCTGGCCCAGATAGCCGAAAGTATCCATTGATCAGTTCTCCAGAACGTCGAGCAGGCCCAGGGGCAACGGAACGTCCATGGCTTTGTCGAAAAGCAGGTAAAGGCCCACGCTCATCAAAATCACCACGATCACGCTAGGCACCCAGCGACCGCCATACAGGCGCGCCATCGGGATGCCAATCAGAATGCTGCTGAGGATGAAACCCAGCGGTTCGAAGGTGCCGGCGAAAATCAACAGCAAGGCAACGCAGGCGACGATCTTGACGATGGTTTCGCGGTCCAGCGCTGGCTCTTCTTCGGTGTGCACGATGGCCGCGGGACGAAACAGCATGTAAAGCAATGCCAGGCTCATCAGCCCCAGCATCAACAGCGGGAAGGCGCGGGGGCCGACCGGCTCGTAGGAAAACGGTGCCTGATAGGGCCAGGCCATGACCGCCAGACCTGCACAGACCAGCAGCAGGAAGGCAGCGAAAATGCGTTGGATCACCATGGTGTAACTCCCGGGTCGCCGTGCCGCGCAGGCAGGGCGACCGCTAGTCAGTCAATCGATCACTGAATCAGGCCAAACTCTTTAGCCAGAGTCTTGTAGTCAGCGACCTGCTTCTTCACGTAGGAGTCCAGCTCTTTGCCGGTCATGGCAAACGGGAACAGCTCGCGCTGGTCACGCAGCTTGGCGAAGTCTTCGGAAGCCAGCAGCTTGTCGAACGCACCCTTCCACCACTCGTATTCGGCGTCGGTCACCTTCGGCCCGAGGTAGAAGCCGCGAACCACTGGCCAGACGATGTCGTAGCCTTGCTCTTTGGCGGTTGGAATGTTTTTCATTTCCGGCTCGTCCAGGCGCTTTTCTGAGAACACGGCCAACAGACGCATATCACCGCTGAGAATGTGCGGCATGGAGTCGGAGATGTCGGTACTGCCAACCTGGATGTGACCGCCAAGCAGTGCGGTTGCGATCTCACCGCCGCCTTCAAGGGCGACATAACGCAGATCACGCGGGTTGATACCGGCGGCCTTGGCAATCAGCGCGGTCTGCATCCAGTCCTGGCTGCCGACGGTGCCGCCGGAACCGATCACGACTTTGCTTGGATCGGCCTTGAGCGCCTTGACCAGATCGTCAAGGGTTTTGTAAGGAGAGTCGCTCTTCACCGCAATGGCACCGTAGCTGGTGCCCACCGCAGCCAGCCAGCGCACGGCGTTCTCATCGAAGCGACCGAACTTGCCCTGCGCCAGGTTAAGCAGCGAGCCGCTCGACCACGCCACCAGCGTACCGGCGTCGGCAGGGCGCTGAGCGACAACTGCGTTGTAAGCCACGGCACCTACGCCACCGGGCATGTAGGTCACACGCATGGGTTTGGTGAGGATTTTCTCGTTGATCAGCGCGCTCTGCACCAGTTTGCAGGTCAGGTCGAAGCCACCACCCGGTGACGCTGGGGCGATGCATTCAGGGCGTTTGGGTTCGTCAGCCAGCAGATGCGTGGCAAACATCATGCAGCCCGCGGCTAGCGCGAAGCGACGCAAGGATAAAGTCATGGTCAGTCTCCAGAATTTATTGTTGTTGGATGTACAGCGGTTTGAGGTGCTTCCTTTCTGATCGGCGGCCATGACCAGGCAGCCGATCACTGTCTTTATCAGTGTTCGCCGGGCGAATCAGAGGTGAACGCAGTCGTGCCCGCCGTGATAGGCGTGCCTTCAAAAAGAGGGATGGAGTTGTTGCGAGCGGGCAAAACAGCCCTGGACGTTGGCATCGTCATGGTTGACTCCGATATTGTTCTTATTTTGAAAGTGCTTCGAGGCGCTTTTCTGACAACCGCCGACAGGCGGGCGTTATCGCGATGCTAAACAGCGAAGCTTTCGCAAACCTTTCAATAACCTTTCACAGTCCAGCTAAATTGAGTTTTGATTTGTTTCCGTGCTTCACAGCCGCCAGTGCGCCTGTAAACTCCGGACTCCTTAAAAGTCACGCAATCAGGAGAAGTCGATGCGTGTTCTTCTCGTTGAAGATCATCTGCAATTAGCTGAAAGCGTAGCCCAGGCACTCAAGGGCGCCGGTCTCACAGTTGATGTGTTGCATGATGGAGTGGCTGCAGACCTGGCGCTGAGCAGTGAAGAATATGCTGTCGCCATTCTGGATGTCGGTCTGCCGCGCATGGATGGCTTTGAAGTGCTGGCGCGTTTGCGCGGGCGCGGTAAAAACCTGCCGGTATTGATGCTGACCGCTCGCAGTGACGTGAAGGACCGCGTTCATGGCCTGAATCTGGGCGCTGACGATTACCTGGCCAAACCCTTCGAGCTTTCAGAACTGGAAGCGCGGGTCAAAGCGCTGTTGCGTCGCAGTGTCCTGCGGGGCGAGCGGCAGCAGCGTTGCGGCGTGCTGGCCTATGACCTGGACACCCGTCGTTTCACTCTGGGCGATGAACTGTTGACCCTGACCTCCAGGGAGCAGGCGGTGCTGGAGGCGCTGATCGCCCGGCCGGGCCGCGTGATGAGCAAAGAGCAAGTGGCGTCACAGGTGTTCGGGTTAGATGAAGAGGCCAGCGCCGACGCCATCGAGATTTATGTGCACCGCCTGCGCAAGAAACTCGACGGCCATCCGGTGGCGATCGTGACATTTCGCGGCTTGGGTTACCTGCTGGAAAGCCGCGATGAACAGCCATAACAGCCTGCGCTGGCGGCTGCTCTGGAACCTGGGCCTGTTGATGACCGTGCTGATGCTGGCCAGCGGCCTGAGTGCTTACTGGAATGGCCGGGAAGCCGCCGACATTGCCTACGACCGAACCCTGCTGGCCTCTGCGCGAACTATTGCTGCCGGGGTTTCCCAGCGCGACGGCACACTGAGTGCCGATGTGCCTTACATCGCGCTGGATACCTTCGCGTATGACAGTGCCGGGCGCATCTATTACCAGGTCAACGACATCAACAAAAAGCTGATCTCCGGCTACGAGGGGCTCCCGCCGCCGCCTCCCGGGACGCTCCGGACCGACGATTATCCTGCGCTGGCCAGCTTTTATACGGCGCGCTATCAAGGTCAGTCGGTGCGGGTGGTCAGCCTGCTCAAGCCGGTCAGTGAGCCGAATATGAACGGCATGGCGGAAATCCGCGTCGCGGAAACCGAAGAGGCCCGGGTCAGCATGGCGCGCAGCCTGATGGCCGACACCCTGTTGCGCCTGGGCATGCTCGGTGCGGGCGCATTGCTGCTGGTCTGGTTCACGGTCAGCGCTGCGTTGCGACCGTTGGAGCGCTTGCGTACCGAAGTGGAGGAGCGCCAGCCGGATGACTTGCGCTCGTTGCCGCTGGTGGAGGTGCAGCACGAGCTGCGGCCTCTGGTCAGTGCGCTCAATCATTTCACCGAGCGCTTGCGCCAGCAGTTCGAACGTCAGGCGCAGTTTATCGCTGATGCCGCCCATGAGTTGCGCACGCCGTTGGCGGCACTCAAGGCCCGGGTTGAGCTGGGCCTGCGTGATCCTGAACCGGCGCACTGGCGCACTACCCTTGAGGAAGCGGCGCAGGGCACGGATCGACTTACACATCTGGCCAATCAGTTGCTGTCGCTGGCGCGCATTGAAAACGGCGCACGGGCCATTGCTGAAGGGGGCGCGCAAACCCTGGACCTCAGCCAGCTGGCTCGGGAGCTGGGCATGGCCATGGCACCTTTGGCCCACGCCCATGGCGTTTCATTGGCATTGGAAGCGGAGCAGCCGGTGATGCTGCTGGGTGAGCCGACCCTGCTCAACGAGCTGCTGAGCAACCTCATCGACAACGCGTTGGCCCACACGCCATCCGGGGGCAATGTGATCCTGCGCGTCAGTGCGCCAGGCGTTCTGGAGGTCGAAGACGACGGTCCGGGTATTCCTGAGGCAGAGCGTGATCGGGTGTTCGAGCGTTTCTACCGCAGCCAGCAGCAGGGCAAAGGTTCGGGTCTGGGTCTGGCGATTGTCGGCGAGATCTGCCGCGCGCACCTGGCCCAGATCAGCCTGCATGATGGCGCGGCTGGCGGGTTGAAAGTGCGGGTGAGTTTTGTGGTGGGGTAGGGCGTCCAGACCTCTGCATCCGTAGGAGCTGCTTCAGCCGCGAGCGGTAGCGCTGTCAATAGAGATCCAGCGCATGAACCGGCTTCTTCGCGGCTAAAGCCCTACGATCAGGAAGTTCATAGCTCCTGGTATTCAGTACAACATCATCTTCGCTTCATCCATCTCGGCACCCAGATGACCGCCGCTCAGGTCCAGCCCCAATTGATGGAAAGCGGGCAGGCTGCTCATTTCGATCTGGCTGTACGGATGCCCGGTGTTCTGGTGCAGGTGCACGGTGGCGATCTGAACCAGATCAATGTAATCCGGGGTAACGGACACACGGGTGAAGTCCTGAAATTTCAGCGGCACTGTTGCCAACAGCTCCGGGAAGTCCCAGGAGCGCAGCAAGCGCTCACCGATCACCGGGTGAATGCGTTCGATGACATGGTTGAGGCTGACCGGATCAGCCAGCAGTTCGTTGTGGTCTTCGGCGTAGGTCAGAATCGGCAATACGCCGATCAAATGCACCAACCCGGCAAGCGTTGCTTTATCCGGCTTGAGGGTCGCCCGTCGCTGGCTCAGCTTGTAAGCGATACCGGCAACCTGCAGGCTCTGCTGCCAGATTTCCCGCAGTTTGCGTTCCACCACCTCTGATTTGGCATGGAACATCTGCTCGACCACCAGGCCGATGGCCAGGTTGCAGGTGTAGTTGACCCCCAGCCGGGTAATAGCCGTGTTGACATCGCTGACTTCAAAATTGGGGCGCAGCAATGGGCTGTTTACCACCTTGATCAGGCGAGCGGAAAGCGCAGTGTCGCTGCCAATCACTTTACTCAGGGCAGCTACGCTGATTTCGGTGTTCTCGGCGGCAAGGCGGATCTTTAGTGCTACTTCAGGGAGAGTGGGCAAAAACAAGGCATCTCTATCGATTGCCTTGATCAGGTTCCTCTGCACCTCTTCAGCCATATTGCTCATGTCGCATCTCGTAGGCGTTGGGATCGTCCCGCCCCTCCGGGCTCGTAATGAGCCGAGAGTCGGGACCAATATGCAGACATTTCAAGCATGAAGGTGTTCGTATTATTCAGCGCTGTGTTTCGAGTTTGCTGTCCAGCTGATACGGCAGGTCAGCCAATTGCAGCGCCGGGCCATCGGCTGCACCCAGGTGAATGTCACCGCTTTCGGCTGCATCGGCTTGAAGCACCGCCAGCAATTGCACGCCCTGTTTGTCGCGAGCGGCAATGACCACGTTGCCGACAGCGCTGGCATGAACCGATGAAAACAAGGCTGCGCCGGGCTCTGGTACGGCCTGATCAGCAAGGCTCAGGCGATACAGGCGACGTTTGAGTTTGCCTAGGTACTGCATGCGCGCGACGATTTCCTGGCCGGTGTAGCAGCCTTTTTTGAAGCTCACACCGCCGACCGCCTGCAGGTTGATCATCTGTGGGATGAATTCTTCACGCGTGTTGCCAAATACCTGACCGATACCCGCTTCGATCTGGCCAAGTAGCCAGTCATTGAGCGAGCCCTCAGGCAATTGCCCCGCAAGGCGTGACTGAAGGTCGGTCGCCTGTTCGGCGCGTACCCAGATTTCTGCCCGCGCAGGCGAAACACGGATGGCGATCAGCTCATTGCTGCGTGCTACCGCATCGGTGTCCTGCGGCAGATCCAGTCCAAGGCTGGTCAGGGCTGCATCGCCGTTGTGCACGCCGAAACGTACCCAGGCAGCGCTTTCGTCAGTCAGTTTCGATTTGGAGAAGACCGCGTATTTCTTCAGATCGGCAAGCTGAGCGTCGATCAGCTCGCTGGCCATCGCCAGCAGGCAACCGTCACCTTCGAGCAGGATGCGAAAGCTCGATTGCATGCGGCCTTTTTGCGTACAGCGCGCGCCCAGTGTGGCTTTGGCGTCGCTGAGGTAATCGAGGTTGCAGGTCAATTGGCCCTGCAGGAATTTGCCGGCATCGACGCCGCGTACGGCGAGAACACCTTCATGGGAAAGCGGGCAGTAGAAAGCTGAGTCGGCCATGGGTCATCGCAACGGAAAAAGTCTGGGGCACATGATAGTGCCGCGACTGGCTAATGGGTACCTGAAAACTACTGCGACCAATGTGCGGTGCGTTGATTGAGCTTGCGGTTGTATACTCGCCGCCTATTTTGAGGAGCGCTCCATGGTCGAAGAAGTCGAACTCAACCGCCTTTACTGGCACAGCCGCCGTGGCATGCTTGAACTGGATGTGCTGCTGGTACCGTTTGTCCGGGAAGTCTACCCGACGCTCAATGACGTGGATCGCGATCTGTATCGCCGCCTGTTGACGTGTGAAGACCAGGACATGTTCGGCTGGTTCATGCAGCGTGCAGAGTCCGAAGACGCTGAATTGCAGCGCATGGTTCGCATGATCCTGGATCGTGTCCAGCCTGCCTGATCGCTTCGAGTGCCACTGGCGACCCTCCCGAGGGTTGCTGATGGCTTACCTGGCCGCACAGCTTGCGGCGATTGTTTCCTTATGTGTGTTGGCAGTGCCGGGCTGGAGCGTGGCGTTGGGCGTCACTGCGTGTGTCGCCCACGCGCTGTGGGTGGTGCCCGGCTCGATCCTGCTCAGCCGAGCGACAGCCTTCACAGGATTGCGCCGCAATACCGAAGGCTGGCAGTTGTGGAGTCAGCATGGCGGCTGGCAACCGGTGCAATTGCAGCGCGACAGTATGGCGTTGCCACTGATGGTTGTGCTGCGTTTTCGACTTGCCGGGAAGGGCCTGTTCGGCTGGCGCAGAACCCGGGGAATCTGCATCCCCCGGGACGCCATGGCGGCAGATCTGCATCGGCGCCTGCGGGTGCGCCTCAAGTTCAGCCGACGTAGGTGGGCGGCACCAGAATAGTGTCCACTGCGACTGGCAACAGGTCCGGGTAATCCAGCGTGTAATGCAAGCCCCGGCTTTCCTTGCGCTCCATGGCCGAGGCGATCATCAATTCAGCCACTTGCGCCAGATTGCGCAGCTCGATCAAGTCGCGGCTGACTTTATAGTTGCTGTAGAACTCGTCGATCTCGTCAAGCAGCAGCCGCACCCGGTGCCGGGCTCTTTGCAGGCGTTTGTTGGTGCGTACGATCCCTACGTAGTCCCACATGAAGCGCCTTAACTCATCCCAGTTATGGGCGATGATCACGTCTTCGTCCGAGTCCGTGACCTGGCTGGCATCCCAGCCCGGCAAGTTCACCGGTGCCTGCACGTGTGGCAGTTGCGCGACGATTTCAGCCGCCGCCGAGCGGGCGTAAACGAAGCATTCAAGCAACGAATTGCTCGCCATGCGATTGGCGCCATGCAGGCCGGTGAAACTGGTTTCGCCGATGGCGTACAGGCCGGGTACGTCAGTGCGACCCTGCTCGTCGACTTTCACGCCACCACAGGTGTAGTGCGCTGCGGGCACCACCGGAATAGGTTGGCGGGTGATGTCGATGGAAAACTCCAGACAGCGTTCGTAGACCGTCGGGAAGTGGCTTTTGATGAACGCCTCAGGCTTGTGGCTGATGTCCAGGTATACGCAGTCGATGCCCAGACGTTTCATTTCATGATCAATGGCCCGGGCGACGATGTCTCGTGGCGCCAGTTCTGCGCGAGGATCGAAGCGCTGCATGAAACGCTCGCCGTTGGGCAGTTTCAAATAGGCTCCTTCGCCCCTGAGCGCCTCGGTGATCAGAAAACTCTTGGCTTGCGGGTGATAGAGGCACGTGGGGTGGAACTGGTTGAACTCCAGATTGGCCACCCGGCAACCAGCACGCCAAGCCATGGCGATGCCATCACCGCAGGCACCATCGGGGTTGCTGGTGTAGAGGTAGACTTTTGCTGCGCCGCCGCAGGCCAGAATCGTGAAGCGCGCACCGTAGGTATCGACCTCGCCGCTCTTGCGATTGAGCACGTAAGCGCCAAGGCAGCGTTGGCCGTCCAGGCCCAGGCGGCGTTCGGTGATCAGGTCGACGGCCACGCGCTGTTCCAGCAACTCGATATTGGGTCGTGCTTCGGCCTGGGCCAGCAAGGTTTTGAAGATCGCCGCGCCGGTCGCGTCGGCGGCATGAATGATGCGCCGATGGCTATGCCCACCTTCGCGGGTCAGATGGAACTCAAAGCCGCCATCTTCAACCGCCACGTGGTCATCACGGGTGAACGGCACGCCCTGATCGATCAGCCACTGAATGGCTTCGCGGCTGTGCTCGACGGTGAAGCGCACCGCGTCCTCGTTGCACAAGCCGCCTCCCGCATTGAGCGTGTCCTCCACATGCGACTGGACGGTGTCCGCGTTGTCCAGCACCGCCGCCACGCCGCCCTGTGCCCAGAATGTCGATCCATTGGCCAGGTCGCCTTTGCTCAGCACTGCAATGCGCAGATCAGCAGGGAGCGTTAACGCCAGGCTCAACCCTGCCGCGCCGCTGCCAATGACCAGTACGTCGTATTGAAAAACTTGGCTCATGAGGTGAATTCCGTGTACGGCGGCCTTTAATGGCCCGTCTCTGGACACGCTCGGCGCACTGGCGGGCGTCCGCTTTCGAGCACCTTGAGCAGCATTTCTTTGCCGCGTGCCACTATGCGTTGCCGCGCGCTGCGTCTTAGCTGGCCAACCGACAAAGCGAACGTATTTGCGAGACGGGCCACTAGTATAAGTAAGGGGGTAGCGGCACAATAGCCCCGCTTTTATGGCAATGTGGATCATAGTCGGCCCGGATTGTGCTTTAGTCCGACGCTTGCTGCATACCGTTCTCATCGTGGGAAGGCGTTTTTCCTGCGATAGATGTAATGCTGGTCCTACACCGGTGAGTGGCACTCGGGAACTTTCATGATGGCCCGGGTTCAATAGCAGGTTGCCTGTAAAGGGAAACGTCGGCTTTAACGGAGCTTTTTTATCGGCTACCGCCAGCAGATTCGACGACAAGATTATTCGCGCAGCCGACCTGGTTCGAGCTGCGTTTTTCGTGCGGGCCATTGAGTGCCGGCAGGAAACTTGCCTGGAGGGGAGAACTTTTGCGAGAAGCCCGAGTCTATGTATTCAAGCCGACACAATGGCTGGTGCAACACTCCTTCAGGCTCAATGAGGAGTGTTCATGCTAACCCAGGAAGAAGATCAGCAGCTGGTCGAGCGTGTTCAGCGTGGCGACAAGCGAGCTTTTGATCTGTTGGTGCTGAAGTATCAGCACAAGATTCTCGGGTTGATCGTGCGTTTCGTGCACGACACCCATGAAGCTCAAGATGTAGCGCAGGAAGCTTTTATCAAGGCTTACCGCGCGCTCGGAAATTTTCGCGGTGACAGCGCCTTTTATACATGGCTGTACCGCATCGCCATTAACACGGCGAAAAACTATTTGGTGTCCCGCGGTCGGCGGCCACCGGATAGCGATGTCAGGTCTGAGGATGCGGAGTTCTACGACGGCGATCATGGCCTCAAGGACATCGAATCGCCAGAACGTGCATTGTTGAGGGATGAGATCGAAGGCACTGTCCATCGAACCATCCAGTTGCTCCCGGAAGATTTGCGTACGGCACTAACTTTACGTGAATTCGACGGTCTGAGTTACGAGGACATTGCCAGCGTCATGCAATGTCCGGTGGGTACCGTGCGATCTCGGATTTTCCGCGCTCGGGAAGCCATCGATAAAGCCCTGCAGCCGTTGTTGCAGGAATCCTGAGACAGCGGCGATAGCCAAGAGAGGAAACCGCCATGAGTCGTGAAGCCCTGCAGGAATCGCTGTCCGCGGTGATGGATAACGAAGCGGACGAATTGGAATTACGTCGGGTGTTGAACGCCATTGACGATGCGGATACACGTGCCACATGGTCGCGTTATCAGATTGCTCGTGCAGCAATGCACAAAGAGCTGTTGATACCTCACTTGGATATCACGGCTGCAGTCTCTGCCGCGATCGCCGATGAAGTCAGTCCGTTGAAAGCTGCTCGTGGTCCATGGCGTAGCCTGGGTCGTCTGGCAGTTGCCGCTTCCGTTACTGTTGCTGTTCTGGCCGGTGTACGTTTGTACAACCAGGACGACATCGCGGGCGCACAGCTGGCACAACAGGCTCCACAGCCTGCCAACCTGTCTGTACCACAAGTAAAAGGCCCTGCCGTATTGGCTGGCTATACCGAAAGCAACGAGCAGGCACCCGGCCCGATGGCCAACGGTGTATTGCAAGGTCAAGCGGGTTCGCAAGACCAGCGTTTGCCAGGTTACCTGCGCCAACACGCTCAGGAAGCCGCTTTGAAGGGAACTGACAGCGCTCTGCCTTACGCTCGCGCCGCCAGCCTGGAAAACCGTTAAGGAAGATAATGCGCGCCGTCCCTCTATTGCCTTTATTGCTTGGTGGATGGCTCGTCCTTCCCGCTCACGCCGATCAGGCGCAGGATGCGTTAAAACGTCTTGCGCAGGCTGAGCAGCAGCAAAGCTACCAAGGTACTTTCGTTTATGAACGAAATGGTAGTTTCTCCACTCATCGAATCTGGCATCGGGTTACTGATGGCAAGGTTCGTGAGCGACTGCTACAGCTGGACGGTTCCGCACAGGAATTCGTTCGGGCTGATGGCTCGACGCAATGCGTCAGCGGCAAGCTTGAATCAGGGGTGTCCAATCGTCCCGAAGCGGCTTCCCGTTTCCTTGATATCGCAAAGCTGGCTGAGTGGTACGACATCAAGTCTGTCGGTACCTCGCGGGTGGCTGGCCGTCCCGCAACCATTATCGCGCTGACCCCCAAGGATCAGCATCGTTATGGTGTGGAATTGCATCTGGATGACGAAACAGGTCTGCCGGTCAAATCGCTGTTGCTAAGCGAAAAGGGCCAGCTGCTTGAACGTTTCCAATTCACTGATCTGAACACTACGGTGCCGAGCGACGAGGCGTTAAAGCCTAGCGCCGATTGTCGCCCCGTGGACGTCGTCAAAGCCAGAACTGACGCCGCCGGTAAAGCCGCGCCCTGGCGTCTGGAATGGGTACCTCCCGGTTTTGAACTTAGCACCAGTGCCGTGCGCAAGGACCCTGAATCCAAGGTTCAGGTCAGCAGTCTGATGTACGGCGATGGATTGTCCCGATTCTCGGTGTTTGTCGAGCCGGTCAGCGGCAAGACAGCGACTGATACTCGCACCCAACTGGGGCCGACCGTCGCCGTCTCGCGTCGCCTGACCACCGCGAACGGTGACACGCTGGTGACCGTGGTAGGCGAGATACCGCTGGGAACCGCCGAGCGCATCGCGCTTTCCTTGCGCAGCGCCGACGTGCAAGCCAAGAAGTAGGCCCGCGCATTGAACAGCAATACCCAAGGTGTAAAAGGTTTCATCTTGGGCTCGTTATCCCGCAACACAAGCCTTTGCAGGATGTTCGCAGACTTCGCTGAAACGTTTGGTGAGGTTTGTGAGTTGCAAAACCTCTCGATTTTTTCTATAGGTCACAGCCTTGCCGCTCTGGCCTTTGTTGTTTTCGGGCCGGGAAATTGGCTGATGTGGAGTTACCTGCGCTTGAAAACCGCAGACAGGTCCCCATCAGATTATTCGGTCTGCATCGCTTAACTATGCTCGTTGTGCACGGGAGCCTTATGTCCATACCAAACTTCAAATCCTGTTTCTCATTGGTGGCCGCGCTGTTGATGCTCGGACAGGTTGCAACGGCGCAAGCCGAAGCGCTGCCTGACTTCACCACGCTTGTCGAGCAAGCCTCGCCTGCGGTCGTCAACATCAGCACCACGCAGAAGATGCCGGACCGCGCCATTGCTCAGCAACAGATGCCAGACCTCGAAGGGCTGCCTCCGATGCTGCGCGAGTTTCTCGAGCGAGGCATTCCGCCCCAGGGGCGCAAGCCTGGTTCGCCAAAAGGCGATCGTCAGCGTGAAGCGCAGTCGCTGGGTTCGGGCTTCATCATCTCCAAGGATGGTTATGTACTGACCAATAACCATGTGATTGATGGCGCTGACGAAATTCTCGTTCGCCTGTCCGATCGCAGTGAGCTCAAGGCCAAACTGGTCGGCACTGACCCACGCACCGATGTTGCGGTATTGAAAATCGAGGGCAAGGATCTGCCTACGGTTCAGTTAGGCAATTCTGAAAAGCTCAAAGTCGGCGAATGGGTTCTGGCCATCGGCTCGCCGTTCGGCTTTGATCACTCGGTGACCAAGGGCATTGTCAGCGCCAAGGGCCGCAGCCTGCCTAACGACACCTACGTGCCATTCATCCAGACCGACGTTGCGATCAATCCGGGCAACTCCGGTGGGCCATTGTTCAACATGGCGGGCGAGGTTGTCGGCATCAACTCGCAGATCTTCA
Source organism: Pseudomonas viridiflava (assembly GCF_900601905.1). Taxonomy (GTDB): domain Bacteria; phylum Pseudomonadota; class Gammaproteobacteria; order Pseudomonadales; family Pseudomonadaceae; genus Aquipseudomonas. The sequence goes on along the minus strand of NZ_UWFA01000505.1, from coordinate 87,063 downwards.
CCCGCTCCGGTGGCTTCATGGGCCTGTCGTTCGCTATCCCGATCGACGTCGCGATGGATGTCGCTAACCAGATCAAGGCCAGCGGCAAAGTGAACCGTGGCTGGCTGGGTGTGGTGATTCAGGAGGTCAACAAAGACCTGGCTGAATCCTTCGGTCTCGACAAGCCCGCCGGTGCGCTGGTTGCTCAGGTGCTGGAAAGCGGTCCGGCGGCGAAAGGTGGCGTGCAGGTCGGTGACGTGATTCTCAGCGCCAACGGCACGCCGATTGTCATGTCGGCTGATTTGCCGCACCTGATTGGCAACCTCAAGGATGGCAGCAAGGCCGAACTTGAAGTCATCCGTGATGGCAAGCGTCAGAAGCTGAGCGTGACCGTTGGTGCCTTGCCGGACGAAGGCCAGGAAATGGGCACGCCTGACTCTGCCGGTGCCGAGCGCAGCAGCAATCGTCTCGGCGTATCGGTGGTCGACCTGACTGCAGAGCAGCAGAAGAGCCTGGATATCAAAGGTGGCGTGGTGATCAAGGAGGTTACGGATGGCCCGGCGGCCCTGATCGGCCTGCAGCCTGGCGACGTGATCACTCACCTGAATAACCAGGCGCTGACATCGGCGAAGAACTTCACCGAAGTCGCCAAAGGTCTGCCGAAGAATCGTTCCGTCTCCATGCGCGTATTGCGTCAGGGCCGTGCGAGCTTCATCACCTTCAAGCTGGCTGAATAAACCAGCAGGTTGACGAAAAGGGGGCGGTTTATACCGCCCCTTTTTTTGTGTGTCGCTATTGCTCAGTGACAAAAATCTTGCGGGAGTGCCAGCCCGGTCGCTGCCTCAAATACAGGGCGTCAATGCAAACCCATGGGTTGTAACGCTGCTCGGATTTAGCGCTCGAACCTGAACTGATACTTCTGCGTGGGATACTCCAGCTGATAAGCCTGCATCACTTCCTTGAGGGTCAGTGCCGACGCTTCATCGGTGGCGTAGAACGCCACGGTATTGAACGCAGCAGCGATTTTCGGGATGTGCATCTGCAGTTCGCCGACCTTGATCCAGTTCATCGGCCGCTGTGCGAACCACTCCTCGTAGACGAACGCATAATGAGCATTCTTGCGTTGCATCAGATCACTGATCCACTCAGAACCACGTTGCGATTTGCGTAGCTTCAAGGCCTCCATGCTGCCCAGGCCCCAGAGGTCCAGCACGTATTGCCGCGAGTTGAGCGCCACCAGGCCCAGATCATTGACTGCCACGGGCGCATTGAGGCGTTGGGCGATTTGCGACATCGGATACTGCTGGTTGTAGATCGCTGCGGCCGCCAGTGGCGTGCTGACTGTCGTATAGACCAATTGCGCAAACGCCAGCGGCAGCAAACCGAAGATGAGCGCTGCTGTGCGGGCGCGAAGATGCGTGACGCACAGGTACATGAAAAATACCCCGAGAAAGGTCAGCCAATAAATTTCATAGCGCCCGAACCAGCCATTCTTGCCGAACAACGTGTGCAGGGCCGTTACGCTGATCAGCAGAAAGGCAAACTGTCTGCGCTCAGGCAGTAGGGCGCATACCACCAACAGAATCAGAGTTATCCAGCCATATTTTTCAAATTGTCCGATTGCATTCATGGCGATGGATGAAAGGCCGGTGGTATCGGATTTGGCAATGACCGAAGAAGGCAGGTAACCCAGGCCCAAATGTGCGAGAAACAATGAGAAAGACGCCACTGCTGTGACCAGCAACGCGCCACACAGGAATGGCTTGATCCGTTCGCCTTTGCCAAACAGATACAGCAGCGCCGGTAGTGAGACGGCCAGCCCTTCGTAACGCACCAATGGCAGCATGAAAATCGCCAGATAGACGCTGCTGCGGGTGACCGGCCGGCTTTCAAATTCTTTGTGCAAAATGCCCATGGCAATTAGCGCCACCAGGTAAACCTGCAGGCAGTGCTCCATGCCATTGAAGATCAGCCCATAGAAGTTGGTGCTCAGAAACCAGCCGCCGAGTATGAAGAACCGGTAGCCGAAGCTGACGTTGTTCAACAGCTGGTTGAACAGTAAAAAGGTCAGAAAGGAAAAACCGATGTTCAGGATCAGCGGGACCCAGAGCATGAACTGACCCAGGGGCGTAAACGGGGCCAGGAGCAGCGGCCATATGATGCTCGAAGACGGCGCTGAATATTCGTTGCCATTGATGCCGTAATGGCCGCTGAAGATACGTTTGGCAAGATCAATATGGATATATGGATCGTCCAGGGTGTATATCAGCGTACCTGCGTTTATCCACAGCACTGCGAGGACCATCAAGCTAATCGGCAGGAAAAATACCCATAGCATCAGGCGCCGTTCGGTGGCGTGCGCGACAGAGGGGGCTGTTGCTGTAATGCCTGTATCCATGGCTCGCTCATCCAGTGAGAACGCGGGGTTGATTGCAACCTGTTGGCTGCGATGAAAGTGTCTGTTTGCCTGTCGGATATACGCACGCGTCCATAAGCACCTACAGGCCGCTGTGCTCCGCTGTCCACCTTTAGATGGATGGAGGCTTAAGTCAAATAAATGGCCTTAATGGGGTCGGGGTTGCGCGTCGGTTTATGTGTCGCCAAAATACCGACCTTTTGGCTGGCTACAATTGTGACTGATTGAAAACAGGAATAAATTTCTCCCTGATCGAGGCGGGGAGTGCAGGTATTTTGTGGGTGTGACACGCAGGTGCAACGGGAACCGACTACGCTCATTTGATAAACCGGGGGCCGAATAACAATGACTCAAGAACTTGACCCTATAGAGAACTCCACGGTGAACACGCCTGCTCTGGTATCCATTATCGCCCCTTGCTATAACGCCGAAAAATTCCTTGAAGTGGCACTTGCCAGCATCTTTGCTCAGGACTATGAAAACTTCGAAGTGATTATTGTCGATGACGGATCGACCGATAATAGTTATGCGATGCTCGAGGCCTTGCAGAGCCGGTATCCCTTTCAACTTTATCGCCAGGCCAATCAGGGCGTCAGTGCAACTCTCAATCATGGCCTGCGCTACGCAAAAGGCACCTACGTCGCCACGCCTGACCTGGACGACATCATGCTCCCGGAGTCGGTGCGTGTTCGCGCCGATTACCTGGATAAACACCCGGACCTGGGGTGCGTCGGCGCGCTGATCATTTATATGGACTGCGACGGCAACGACACCAAACACCAGTCCCGGGATTACATTGAGCACCTGGATTTTGAAAAGGTATTGAGCGGGGCCATGGTAGTGGGGGCGCCCGTCGCGCTTTATCGGATGGCAGCAATCAAAGAGGCCGGCTTTTACGATCCGCAGATCAAGGTTCAGGATTTCCAGATGACGCTGAAAATCGCCCACCAGGGTTATGGCATTGATGTTCTGCCTGTTTGCGTCACGCGGTATCGTCGCCATGCCAATAATCTTTCGCGTAAATACAAGGTGCTGCTCGACGCCGATCTGCAGACTATCGAGCCGTATCGTGACTGTGCGGGTTATCAGCAGGGCAGAACCTTTATTATCAACAAAGCGTTGAAATATGCGGTGGTGGCGGACAAACCCTATGCCTGGCAATTGATTCGCTCGATCCCGCTGCGCTATATCACTCGTAAAACCCTACGCCGCTTCAAACGTCTGGTTCTTCATTGGTAGAGAAACTGACAGCCGTTGTCGTTCACCTTGTCTTTATCACGGGCCAGCCATGAAATTCCTCGAAGTACTTAAAGACCGAAGCACGAGAAAGCGTCTGCGCAAGTTGGAAAAACTGCAAAGAGCACCTGAGAAAATTCGCCTCAAATATCCACGCTACACCTTCGGCGTGGGTACTTACGGCATACCGGAAGTCATAGAGTTTGGTGATGACACCATCCTGCGAGTGGGGTCGTACACATCCATTGCCGAGGGCGTGCGGATTCTGCTGGGTGGCGAGCATCGTACTGACTGGATCACGACCTATCCGTTTCCGGCCATGATCAAGGAAGTCGACGACATCAAGGACTACGCACCAAGCAAAGGCGACGTGGTCATTGGCAGCGACTGCTGGATTTGCGCTGACGCGATGATCCTTTCCGGCGTGACCATCGGCCATGGCGCGATTGTCGCTGCCGGTGCCGTGGTAACCCGGGATGTGGCGCCGTTCTCGGTAGTCGGAGGCAATCCCTGCAAATTCATCCGCTGGCGCTTTGAAGAGGATGTACGCGAGCTGCTTCTGCAGGCCGCCTGGTGGGACTGGCCCGTCGAGGAAGTCAAAACCGTCGCTCGCACCTTGTGCAGCTCGGACCTGCCCGCGTTCCTCGAGTACATCCGACAGCGCATGCACTGACATCCCTGTAGCCCAGCGCGCTTGCGGGCGCTTTCTTCTGTGCGTGCATAAATCAGTCACTTCACGCCTCAAGCTGCGGATGATCTGGCAGAATACGGCGATGGCCTGAATCGTCCAGGCAGCCGTTAAATGAACGAGGGCGTTATGAGTCACGACAGCATTAACTGGGACACTCTGGGTTTCGACTACATCAAAACCGATAAGCGCTACCTCTCTCACTGGCGTGACGGCGCTTGGGACGAGGGCGCGCTGACTGAAGACAACGTGCTGCATATCAGCGAAGGCTCCACTGCGCTGCATTACGGCCAGCAATGCTTTGAAGGTTTGAAGGCCTATCGCTGCAAGGACGGCTCGATCAACCTGTTCCGTCCGGATCAGAACGCCCAGCGCATGCAGCGCAGCTGCGGCCGTCTGTTGATGCCGCAAGTGCCGACCGACGCGTTCATCGAGGCTTGCAAGAAGGTCGTCGCGGCCAACGAGCGCTTCATTCCGCCATACGGCTCCGGTGGCGCGCTGTATCTGCGTCCGTTCGTGATCGGTGTGGGCGACAACATCGGCGTGCGTACCGCGCCCGAGTTCATCTTCTCGATCTTCTGCATCCCGGTCGGCGCTTATTTCAAAGGTGGCCTGAAGCCTAACAACTTCATGATCTCCGGCTACGACCGCGCCGCGCCACAAGGTACCGGCGCTGCCAAGGTCGGCGGTAACTACGCGGCCAGCCTGATGCCAGGTTCCGAAGCCAAGAAAATGAGCTTCGCTGACGCGATCTACCTGGATCCGCAAACCCACACCAAGATCGAAGAGGTCGGCTCGGCCAACTTCTTCGCGATCACCAAAGACGACGTGTTCGTGACCCCGAAATCACCTTCGGTGCTGCCGGGTATCACTCGCCTGTCGCTGATCGAACTGGCACAAAGCCGTCTGGGCCTGAAGGTCGTTGAAGGCGACGTTTTCATTGATCAGATTGCGGACTTCAAAGAGGCGGGTGCCTGCGGTACCGCTGCGGTGATCACGCCCATCGGCGGAATTTCCTATAAGGACAAGCTGCACGTGTTCTACAGCGAAACCGAAGTCGGCCCAGTGACCCGCAAGCTCTACGCAGAGCTGACCGGCGTGCAGTCCGGCGACGTTGAAGCGCCAGCGGGCTGGATCGTCAAGGTTTGACGGTTAACCCGTAGGAGCGGATTCATCCGCGAACGCGTCTTCAGCATCGTCATCGGCTGATACACCGCTTTCGCGAATGAATTCGCTCCCACAGGGGCGCACCAGATCGCTATTCTTTTGTCGGCCCCAGCACAATCACCAGGTGCCGCAAATCCTCCACCGCCACACTGATGCTCTTTCCTGACGGGCTTTGGCTGACTTCGCCCAGGGCATACACCGTAAAAAACTTCACTTCTTCTGCATGACTAAGCAGCTCACTGATGTAGCGGCTGGAGCGGTAGGCTTTCATCTGGGCGGGCGACACATATAACGTCACCGGCTTGCCTTCGAGTCGATCGAAGAACCTGAATTTGAAACCCGACCCATAACGCTCCACCAGCCCCCCGCCATAGAGCACGCGTTCGTTCTTGCCTGGCTGCGCGTATTTGATATGGCGGAAATAGGAGCGCAGTGCCAGTTCACCCTGGCCTGGCACCTTGAGCATCAATAGTTTGAAGTCATCAATGGACAGTTGCGCCTTGGCTTGTCGGAAGCTGTCCACCAGGCGTTCAAGATTAGTGGTACGTGTTTCGCTCTGGCGCGCAGCCTTGGGTTGCGCCGCCTCGGCTGGCAGCGTGTTTTCTGCTACGGGGGAGGGGGCAGGCTTGGCTGCGCCTTCTTTAGGCTGTTCTTTGGCTGGCGTCTTTAGGGTCGGATCGAAGACGTCAATGTAATCATCCAGCTTGCGTTTGGCCTTGCGCAGACGCGCCTGTGGCTCGGTCTCTTCGACGTCGATGGGCGGCTTGTTCTCCTCGTCGCGGTCCTCGATCCACTCGCAGTCGGGGTGATGGTCGGAGTGAGGGTTGGCGCGAAAATGTGCGGACACGAAGGTTGGGTTGTCCTGCGGCTTCACGTTATAGCGGACACCCGTAACCTTGGCGCCCAACTTGCGGCACGCGGGCGTTGAGCAGAGAAACTCGAAGCGCTGGCGAGGTTCTTTCTGGGAAAAGAACTCCCGACGCGCAGCCGCAATCGACAACTCTTGCTGAAGCTCGACACAGAACGCACGGGTGATGCTTTTGTTGGTTTTCATGTTCCTACGGGTCCCGGGTCCTTCTCGTAGGAGCGGCTTTAGCCGCGAGCAGTATTCCAGCCGAAGAATCTGCATCGGATGTACTGGCCCTCGCGGCTAACGCCAATCCTGCGGATGCTGTATTACTGCGGCACGGCCAGCCAATGCCCTACGACAGTCTGGTATGCACCGGTGGCTTTGCTCAAGTGCAGCCACTGATCGACGTAACCTTTCCAGGTCACATCATCGCGAGGCAGCAGGTAGGCTTTCTCGCCGTATTGCATATATTTCGTCGGGTTGACGGCACACAGCCCCGGCATACGTTTCTGCTGATACAGCGCCTCGGAGGCGTCGGTAATCATCACATCGGCTTTTTTATCCAGCAGCTCCTGGAAGATTGTCTTGTTGTCGTGGAATGCCAATTGCGCCTTTGGCAGATAAGCGCGCACGAAGGCTTCATTGGTGCCGCCAGCAGGTTCGATCATGCGCACGCTCGGCTGATTGATCTGCTCGACGGTCTGATAGAGCGCCTGATCTTCACAGCGCACCAAAGGGATCTTGCCGTCGATGTCCAGCGTGTTGCTGAAGAAAGCCTTCTTCTGGCGTTCCAATGTGACCGAAATGCCGCCCATGCCGACATCACATTTGCCCGCGACCATGTCCGGCATCAGGGTCTTCCAGGTGGTCGGCACCCATTGGATTTTCACCCCGAGGCTCTGTGCCAGCGCACGCGCCATTTCGATATCGATGCCTTCGTGTTCGCCGTCGCCGCGCAAAAACGTGTACGGCTTGTAATCACCGGTGGTGCAGACGGCCAGCTCGCCAGACTGCAGCACTTTGTCCAGGTGCGAAACGGGTTCTGCAGCCATGGCCATTCCAGCAACCCCGAACAGCAGCGCGGCAGTGACGCAATGTTTCAAATTCTTCATAGCGGTCTGAGACTCGAGAGGTAGTGAGCGGTGGGTAACAATTCTTACCGAGGAAGCAAGAACGAAGCCACCTGCAGGCTGGGCCAGGTATCAGCCCTTTTTTCAACGAAGGCTGGCCGAATTCATCGCAGAGCCGACTAAGCGCGCCAGAGTGGTGCTGGGTGGCGCATGAATAATGCGTAATTTCTTTATGGGTGCGTGATGTGTGCATAATTCAAAGAAAGTCGCATGTAATGATCATTTATTAGTTAGTCTATGCGCGGGCGGCCACCCTGATGCCATGGCCGCGATCCCACTGAAGTTCTTCAAGAGTTCGCCATGACCGATATCGCTGCAGCCTCAGTTCCTCGTCATTCGCTGTTCGAAGATGTGTTCGCCATCCTTCTAGGCACCTTGATGGTGTCCTTTGGTGTGATGTTGCTGCGTCAGGTGGGTGGGGTGACCGGTAGCAGCGCCGGCATCGCTTTTTTGATCAGCTACGCATCGCATCTTTCATTTGGGCTGGTGTTCTTTCTGATCAATCTGCCGTTCTACTACCTGGCGATACGCAGGATGGGCTGGGAATTCACGATCAAGACGTTCTGCGCAGTGGCATTGGTGTCGGTGTTTTCCGAGTTGCATGCGCGCTTTATCCATATTGATCAGCTGCAGCCGATCTACGCTGCGTTACTCGGCAATCTGATGATGGGTCTGGGCTTTATCGTGCTGTTCCGTCACAAGGCCAGTCTCGGCGGAATCAACATTCTTGCGCTGTATCTGCAGGACCGCATCGGTTTGCGTGCGGGCAAACTGCAGATGGTCGTGGATGTACTGGTCGTGCTGGGTTCGCTATATCTGGTCAGCCTGCCGATTCTGCTGGCTTCGATTGCCGGGGCTGTAGCGCTTAATCTGATCATCGCCATGAATCATCGACCGCACCGTTACTCGGCTTGATTGGGCGAGCTTGCCCATTCTTAAAACACAAAGAGCAAGCCCCGGGTGAGGCTTGCTCTTTGACGGCTGTGGTTCACTTGCGATTACTCGTCCCGCAGGACTGGCTGATAGCTTATGGCGTCATACGCGCCGGACGTGCGCGACTTGAGCTCGCGGTTCAACTGCCCAAGGGTACGCAGGCTGTTGAGTGCCAGATTGACCTGCAACCCACGTTTGAGATTCAACGCGGTGACGTCAAAGCTTTTGAGCGTTGAATCAAACGTCGAATCAAAAAAAGCAGGCACCCTCTCCGAGGCCAACTGCTGGCTGTTCAAATCGTCAGACAAACTCATGTAACAACTCCTCCTTCAGTGATGATTGACCAATCAGGCGTCTTTGCCCTGAACGAACCCCGAGCCCAGATCAGCGGCAGTAATCGGGTTGGCATCCGGGTCGGACATGGTTCGATTTTTCATGTTCAACAGCACTTGCTCGTCTTCATCGGACAGCATGACCGACGCGCTGCCATCGCCACCGTCCACGGCCGGTTGCGGCGACTCGACATATTCCCATTCCTCACCTTCATTCCAGGGGCCGCGCAGGTCAGGGCCGCCGTCGCTGGACAGATTGAAGTACACATTGGTGAACTCGGGCATGCCGGGCAGCTTGCCTTGTGGGAAGTTGGGTTGAATGGCTTGCAGGGCTTTTTCGAAAGATTTCTGGTGAGCGATTTCCCTAGTCATCAAAAAGCCCAGGGCCTCTTTGATGCCGGGATCATCGGTGACATTCATCAGGCGCTCATACACAATCTTGGCCCGTGCCTCTGCCGCAATATTCGAGCGGAAATCAGCAGTCGGTTCGCCAATGGTGTCGATGTAAGCGGCCGTCCACGGCACACCCGCCGAGTTGACCAGCGGCGCCCCGGCGCCATACAGCAGGCTGGTGATATGCGAATCATTGCCCGCGCCATTGATGGCCCGATACAGCTCGCCTTCCTGCTGCACGCCTTCAGCCAATTGGCCTTTTGCACCTCGATTGAGCATGCAGATGATTGAGCCAATCACCTCAAGATGGCTGAGCTCCTCAGTGGCAATGTCCATCAGCAGGTCTTTGCGACCCGCATCTTCTTCGGCCAGCGCCTGGGTGAAATAGCGTGCGGCGGCTGCCAGCTCACCCTGAGCCCCGCCAAATTGTTCCAGGAGAAGGTTGGCCAGCCCCGGATCAGGTCGGGCTACACGAACGGTATATTGCAAACGCTTGTTGTGCATAAACATGGTTGTGCTCCTCATTCCATAAAGCCAAAAACGGCTGTGCGGGCATCTGTGTGTCCACATGGAAAAAGAGCAATCTGTCGGTCAACCCGTTCACGAGATATGACGAACGGCGATTTGAAACCCAATCTTGATACAAATGGGTGCGTAATCGACGTATTTTTAGCGCGTTTAGATGGATGTTGATCTGAGGTATTTCCGGCTGATCAATGAGGTCAGGCGGCGTGCACTTCTTTCCAATGATGGTTGTCGAGCAAGGAGACGGCACTCTTCAGGTCCTCAATCACAAACCCTTCCCCGTAGGGGGTTTCGACACGTTCGTAGCCGTTGCGCAAGAAATGCCATTCAGACCACTGGCTGTGTATTCGAACATGTAAGACCTCCCACGCTGTGCCGGCGAACAGCATTTCTGGCTCTGGTGTTGTGCTGATCGCCGCTACGACGCAAGCGACATTGCGTGGAGCAGGTTCGCTCCGCAGCCGCTTATTCTATGGCTGCCGAAATCCGCTTGGCGTTAGATATCTACTACCTTTCTGATTCGCTTGGCCGGTGGTCTTTCAATCGTTCCATAGGGATGTGTGGAGTTGAAAGAGGGCTTCAACCCGGCGGGATAGTCCCGAGGATGCCGACACCAATCGCAGCAATCAGAAACACAGCCATGTAAATTGTAAGCTTGCCCATGAGGCCTCCCGAAAATAGGCGACGGGCCACGTCAGGCGTGACCAGGCCGGTTGCCGTTGATGGCAACCGGTCGCCTGATTATCGAGGGGGGCGCTGTTTGCAGTACAGATTCAGAGGGGGGATATAAATACGGATCAGATGGGCGCTGCTGAAATTGCACGCACAAAAAAACCGGCGCAGTGGCCGGTTTTTCTGATTCAAGCTGCACTGAGCAGCAGCTTGATATGTGTCGTGGTGCCCCGAGGGAGAATCGAACTCCCACTTCTTTCGAAAACGGATTTTGAATCCGCCGCGTCTACCAATTCCGCCATCAGGGCTCAATGGCGGCGAAGTCTACAGACGGTCTTACCGTTGGTCAATCACCTTTCATGGTCAATTTTCTCTCTTTCCGCTAAACTTCGCGGCCCTGCTAGACGAACTCCATCATGCGCGTTGCTGACTTTACTTTCGAACTCCCGGATTCCCTGATTGCTCGCCATCCTCTGGCCGAGCGACGCAGTAGTCGTTTGCTGACCCTCGACGGCGTCAGCGGCACTTTGGGCCATGAGCATTTTTCCGATTTGCTTGCGCATGTCCGCGCTGGCGATTTGATGGTGTTCAATAATACCCGGGTCATTCCCGCCCGCCTGTTTGGTCAGAAGGCATCTGGCGGCAAGCTGGAAATTCTGGTGGAGCGCGTGCTGGATACCTATCGGGTGCTGGCCCATGTGCGCTCGAGCAAATCTCCCAAACCCGGTTCGATGATTCTCATTGATGGCGGGGGAGAGGCCGAAATGGTGGTGCGGCATGACACGCTCTTCGAGCTGCGTTTTACCGAGCCGGTATTGCCGCTGCTCGAACGCGTCGGGCACATGCCGTTGCCTCCTTATATAGACAGGCCGGATGACACGGCCGACCGCGAGCGCTATCAGACTGTTTACGCCCAGCGCGCCGGTGCTGTGGCTGCGCCGACTGCCGGACTGCATTTTGACCAGCCGCTGCTGGAGGCAATGAAGGCCAAGGGCGTTGAAATGGCGTTCGTGACCCTGCATGTGGGCGCGGGTACGTTCCAGCCGGTGCGGGTCGAGCGCCTTGAAGATCACCACATGCACAGCGAATGGCTGGAAGTCGGCCAGGATGTGGTCGATGCCGTGGCCGCTTGCCGTGAGCGGGGCGGTCGGGTGATTGCGGTGGGTACCACCAGCGTGCGTTCGCTGGAAAGCGCGGCCCGTGACGGCGTGTTGAAACCCTTCAGCGGCGACACTGACATCTTCATCTTTCCAGGGCGTCCCTTCCACGTGGTCGATGCGCTGGTGACCAATTTTCATTTGCCGGAATCCACGCTGTTGATGCTGGTTTCCGCGTTCGCTGGTTATCCCGAGACCATGGCTGCCTATGTCGCAGCGGTCGAAAACGGGTACCGCTTCTTTAGTTACGGTGATGCGATGTTCATCACCCGCAATCCCGCGCCGACCGCTCCCAAGGCATCGGGCCCAGAGGATCAAGCATGAGCCGCACCAGTCGTATGTCTTTCGAGTTGTTGGCCACTGACGGCAAGGCGCGTCGTGGTCGTCTGACCTTCCCGCGTGGGGTCGTCGAAACCCCGGCGTTCATGCCGGTCGGCACTTATGGCACGGTCAAGGGCATGTTGCCGCGTGACATCGAGGCCACGGGCGCGCAGATCATTCTCGGTAATACCTTCCATTTGTGGCTGCGTCCCGGCACAGAAGTGATCAAGGCGCATGGCGACCTCCATGACTTCATGAAGTGGAACGGCCCGATCCTCACCGACTCCGGCGGCTTTCAGGTGTTCAGCCTGGGTGCGATGCGCAAGATCAAGGAAGAGGGCGTGACCTTTGCATCGCCGGTAGACGGCGCCAAGGTCTTCATGGGGCCCGAAGAGTCGATGCAGGTCCAGCGTGACCTGGGCTCGGACATCGTGATGATTTTCGACGAGTGCACGCCTTATCCAGCTGATGAAGATGTTGCCCGGGTGTCGATGGAGCTGTCGTTGCGTTGGGCCAAGCGCTCGAAAATCGCCCATGGCGAAAGCACTGCAGCGCTGTTCGGCATCGTTCAGGGTGGCATGCACGAGAACCTGCGCATGCGTTCGCTCGAAGGTCTGGATCAGATCGGCTTCGACGGCCTGGCCATTGGCGGGCTGTCGGTCGGCGAGCCCAAGCATGAAATGATCAAGGTGCTGGATTATCTGCCAGGCCAGATGCCACCTGAAAAACCTCGTTACCTTATGGGGGTAGGCAAGCCTGAAGATCTGGTGGAGGGTGTGCGCCGCGGAATCGACATGTTCGATTGCGTGATGCCGACCCGCAATGCCCGCAATGGTCATTTGTTCATTGATACCGGTGTGCTGAAGATCCGTAACGCGTTCCATCGTCATGATGATTCGCCGCTGGATCCGACCTGCGATTGCTACACCTGTCAGAACTTCTCGCGCGCTTATCTGCATCATCTGGACAAGTGCGGCGAAATGCTGGGGAGCATGCTCAATACCATCCATAATTTGCGCCATTACCAGGTGCTTATGGCTGGTTTGCGCGAGGCTATTCAACAGGGTACATTGGCCGCCTTTGTCGACGCCTTCTACGCCAAACGGGGTATTCCAACCCCACCTTTGGCCTGATTCAAAACTGAGTTTTCTCGCTTTTTATCTTGATTATGCAACTGGAGTGCTAAATGAGCTTTTTCATCTCTCCCGCTTTCGCGGACGCTGCTGCACCGGCAGCAGGCCCTATGGGTGGTGGTTTCGAATGGATTTTCCTGGTCGGTTTCCTGGTCATCTTCTATCTGATGATCTGGCGTCCACAGGCCAAGCGCGCCAAGGAGCAGAAAAACCTGCTCGGCAACTTGCAAAAAGGTGATGAAGTGGTCACTACCGGCGGTATCGCTGGCAAGATCACTAAAGTGACCGACGACTTCGTAGTCATCGAAGTTTCCGACACTGTAGAGCTGAAAATGCAGAAGGGCGCTATTGCTGCAACACTGCCGAAGGGCACCCTGAAAGCGATCTAAGATTCAGACTTTTACCAATCGACGGGGCGCGCAAGGCGCCTCGCGTTTTATTAAGCGGGCGGCGTGATGCTGAACAAATACCCTCTGTGGAAATACGTACTGATCCTGGCGGTGCTGGTGATCGGTTTTATTTATTCCGCACCCAATCTCTACCCTGACGATCCGGCTATCCAGATCAGTGGCGCAAGTACTGCGCTGCAAGTTGGTCAGGCTGATCTGGAGCGTGCAGGCAAAGCGCTTGTCGATTCCGGTATCGCGGTCAAGGCCACCTCCCTGGCTGAGAATGGCAAAGGCGGTTTGTTGCGTCTGACCAAACAGGAAGATCAGCTGCCAGCCAAGGATGTCGTGCGCAAGGCGTTGGGCGATGACTATGTCGTTGCACTGAACCTGGCTCCGACCACGCCGAACTGGTTGCGTCACCTGGGCGCAAGCCCGATGAAGATGGGCCTGGACTTGTCCGGTGGTGTGCATTTCCTGTTGGAAGTGGACATGGACAAGGCGCTGAGCGCGCGGCTTAACGTTTACGAAGGCGAAGTGAAGAGCCTGCTGCGCAAGGAAAAACAGCGTTATCGCAGCTTGCCGCAACTGGGTGGCGCAATTCAATTGGGTTTCAGCGATGACGCTGCCCGTGAAGAAGCCCGCGCTCTGATCCGCAAGAACTACACAGATTTCGAAATTACCCCGGCTGAATTGAACGGTATCCCTGTTCTGCGTCTGGCCATGACCCCGGCGAAAATTGCCGAGATCCGCGAGTACTCCATCAAGCAGAACCTGACCACGGTCCGTAACCGGGTCAACGAGCTGGGTGTCGCCGAGCCTCTGGTGCAGCGTCAAGGTGCGAACCGCATCGTGGTCGAGTTGCCAGGTGTGCAGGACACTGCCGAAGCCAAGCGGATTCTGGGCAAGACCGCCAACCTTGAGTTCCGTCTGGGCGCAGGCCCTGATGATTCCAAGGCCACCACCGAGATGTTCGAGTTCCGCGAAGGCGGCCGCCCGGCAGCCCCGGTGGAGCGCGGTCTGATCATCACCGGTGATCAGGTGACTGATGCCAAGGCTGGTTTCGATGAGCATGGTCGTCCACAGGTCAATATCACCCTGGATGGTCATGGCGGCGACCTGATGAGCCGCTCGACCCGCAGCAATGTGGGCCGCAGCATGGCGGTGATCTTCATTGAGCAGAAGCCGACCACTACCTACACCAAGCAGATGGTCAACGGCGTCGAAAAAGACGTTCCGGTCCAGACCTTCAAGGAAGAGAAGCAGATCATTAGCTTGGCGACCATTCAATCGCCGCTGGGCAGCCAGTTCCGTATCACCGGCCTGAACGGTCAGGGCGAGGCTTCCGAGCTGGCTCTGCTGTTGCGTGCCGGTGGTCTGGCGGCGCCTATGTACTTTGCTGAAGAGCGCACGATCGGTCCGAGCCTGGGTGCTGACAACATCACCAAAGGTATCGACGCTTCCCTGTGGGGCATGCTGTTCGTGTCGATCTTCATCATGATCATCTATCGCTTCTTTGGCTTGATCGCGACAGTCGCCCTGGCGCTGAACATGGTCATGCTGCTGGCGTTGATGTCCTTGCTGAGCGCGACGCTGACGCTGCCAGGTATCGCCGGTATCGTCTTGACGATGGGTATGGCGGTTGACGCCAACGTGCTGATCTTCTCGCGAATTCGTGAGGAAATCGCCAACGGCATGACCGTCCAGCGTGCCATCAATGAAGGCTTCGATCGTGCCTACACGGCGATCCTCGACGCCAACCTGACGACGCTGCTGGTCGGCGGCATTCTCTTTGCGATGGGCACCGGCCCGGTCAAAGGGTTTGCGGTGACCATGTCGCTCGGGATCTTTACCTCGATGTTCACGGCCATCATGGTGACCCGCGCAATGGTCAACCTGATCTATGGCGGGCGTGACTTCAAGAAGTTGTGGATTTAAGGGGCTGCCATGTTACGTACCATTAACTTCATGGGCGTGCGCAATGTTGCGTTCGCCGTCACTGTGCTCCTTACCCTGCTGGCGTTGTTCAGCTGGTTTCATAAGGGTCTCAACTATGGCCTGGACTTCACCGGCGGTACGCTCATTGAGCTGACCTACGAGCGTCCTGCCGATCTGGGCAAAGTTCGCGAAGAGCTGGTCAGCGCCGGTTATCACGACGCCGTGGTGCAGAACTTTGGCGCGACTACCGATCTGCTGGTGCGCATGCCGGGTGAAGACCCGCAGCTGGGTACCCAGGTAGCCGACGCGCTGCGCAAGGCGGGTGCCGATAACCCGGCGACCGTCAAGCGTGTGGAATTCGTTGGTCCGCAGGTGGGTGAAGAGCTGCGCGACCAGGGCGGCCTCGGCATGCTGCTGGCGCTGGGTGGTGTCCTGATTTACCTCGCGTTTCGCTTCCAGTGGAAGTTTGCGGTGGGGGCGATCATTTCGCTGATCCACGACGTGGTGGTGACGATGGGTATCCTGTCGTTCTTCCAGATCACCTTCGACCTTACGGTTCTGGCGGCGGTGCTGGCGATCATCGGTTACTCGCTGAACGACACCATCGTGGTCTTTGACCGGGTGCGGGAAAACTTCCGTCTACTGCGCAAGGCGTCGTTGATCGAGAACATCAACATCTCCACCACGCAGACGCTGTTGCGCACCATCGCGACTTCGGTTTCCACGTTGCTGGCAATCGTTGCGCTGTGGGTGTTCGGTGGTGACAACCTCGAAGGCTTCTCGATTGCACTGTTCGTCGGTGTCCTGGCGGGTACTTATTCCTCCATCTACATCGCCAACGTCGTGCTGATCTGGCTGAACCTGACCACCGAGGACCTGATTCCTCCGGTCGTGGTAGAGAAGGTCGACGATCTTCCCTGATCGGTCACCTTTATAGCTGGATCCCGAAAGGCGTGAGCGTTGAGCTCGCGCCTTTTTTTGTGCCTTTCGAGCGGGGAGCAAATGTACGTCAGATATATTCAAAAGCGTGATCTTTTGAACTCTGATGGCCTTTTGCGCTCCAAGGCTAGGTACTGCGTAGGAAACTACGTTTGAGATGGTCAGGAGGTTCACGTGAACAAATCGTTGCTTGTTGGTGCTGTGCTGGGCGCTGCCGTTGTAACGGCTGGCGGTGCTGTTGCCACCTACAGCCTCGTTAAAAGCGGTCCTGAATATGCCGAGGTACTGGCAGTTGAGCCAGTCAAACAGCAGATCAAAACACCGCGTGAAGTATGTAAGGACGTTACTGTCACGAGACAGGCCCCTGTCAAAGACGAACATCAGATCGTTGGCAGCGTACTGGGTGCCGTTGCAGGTGGTTTACTGGGTAACCAGGTAGGTGGCGGTAACGGCAAGAAACTCGCTACTGTCGCGGGCGCCGTGGGTGGTGGCTATGCCGGTAACAAGGTTCAGGAAGGGATGCAGAACCGTGACACGTACACCACGACGCAGACTCGTTGCAATACGGTCAACGACATCAGTGACAAGGTTGTGGGTTACGACGTGAAGTACAAGCTCAAGGACAAGATCGGCCAAGTCCGCATGGAGCGTGATCCGGGCGGCCAGATCCCTGTCGGCGAAGACGGCAAGTTGATTCTGAGCCAAGCCAACTGATTACAGGTCTGTTGATTGAATGAAAAAGCACCCTAGGGTGCTTTTTCCTGTTTTGAATGAGCAAAAGTTGTGGGCGTAAAAAAACCGGCATTGAGCCGGTTTTTTTATGAGTCTGGAATTAACGCTTCAATTGCGCCGGGAGGTGCGGAGCAATGGAGGTCAATACAGCCTTGAAGCACTTGGTGTTACCGGCAACGATATGGCCTTTTTCCAGGAAGTCGTGACCGCCGGTGAAGTCGCTGACCAGACCGCCTGCTTCCTGAATGAGCAGGGCGCCTGCAGCCATATCCCACTCGGACAGGCCGGATTCCCAGAAAGCGTCGAAGCGACCGGCCGCGACGTAAGCCAGG
This sequence comes from Pseudomonas viridiflava, assembly GCF_900601905.1. Taxonomy (GTDB): domain Bacteria; phylum Pseudomonadota; class Gammaproteobacteria; order Pseudomonadales; family Pseudomonadaceae; genus Aquipseudomonas. Next base: position 69,804 of record NZ_UWFA01000505.1, on the reverse strand, counting down.
TCCAGGCTAGCCGCGCCAGCGCGACGAATACCAGCAGTCTGGCCTACCAGGCTGCGGAACATGCCCAGGTAGTTTTCCAGGTTGTCCATCTGGTTGTCGCGGAACGGGAAGCCGGTGCCCAGCAGGGCGCCTTCCAGGCTGGTGCGTGGGCTGACGCGCATGCGGCGACCGTTGAGCTGTGCGCCGTTACCGGCACTGGCGGTGAATTCTTCCTGGCGGACCGGGTCCAGAACCACTGCGTGCGCCAGACGGCCTTTGTACTTACAGGCGATGCTGACTGCGAAGTGCGGAACACCGCGAACGAAGTTGGTGGTGCCGTCCAGTGGATCGATGATCCACAGGTAATCAGCGCCCTCGCCGCTGCCTTCGTGCAGGCCGGTTTCTTCGCCGAGGATGCCGTGGGTCGGGTACGCCTTGCGCAGAGCGGTGATGATCAGTTGCTCGGCTGCACGATCGATTTCGCTGACGTAGTCCTTCGCGCCTTTTTCATCGACCTTGATGGTATCCAGGCGCTCGATGGAGCGGAAGATCAATTCGCTGGCGCTGCGGGCGGCGCGCAGCGCGATATTCAGCATGGGCTGCATGGACGTTTCACCTAGGTCGTTAAAGAAAGCCGGACATTGTAGGGGGAGTGGGGAGATTTTTCCAGCGCTGAAAGTTTAAGTTTGAGGGGGGTGAGAAACCTGTGGGGGTGAGCTTGCTCGCAAAAGGTGGGTGAATCCGTAAGGTCTCCAGTGTCTGGAGGTATGCCTTCGCGAGCAAGCTCGCTCCCACGGGTCGAGCGGTGTGGCGTCCAGTCGCAACCCTTCATAGCGCTACGTGCGGTGGTTCTGTAAGATTTCACCCCCTTCTTCTTATCTGTGAGCGCTCCCTTGCTGCAAAACATTCGTGTTGTCCTGGTCGGTACCAGTCACCCCGGTAACATCGGTGGGGCTGCTCGTGCCATGAAAAACATGGGGCTTTCGCGCCTGGTGCTCGTTGATCCGCTGGCATTTCCTCATCATGAGGCGGATGCCCGTGCCTCCGGTGCCGGGGATATCCTGGAAAAGGCTCAGGTGGTCGCCACCCTTGAAGACGCTCTAGTCGGGTGCAACCTGGTCATGGGCACCAGCGCCCGCGACCGCCGCATCCCATGGCCACTGCTCGATCCTCGCGAGTCCGGCGTCATGGCTGCCGAGCAGGCGGCGCAGGGCGCAGAGGTCGCGCTAGTGTTTGGTCGCGAGTACGCCGGCCTGACCAACGAAGAGCTGCAGCGATGTCACTACCATGTGCATATTCCGTCCGACCCCGAGTTCAGTTCGCTGAATCTTGCGGCGGCTGTTCAGGTGCTCAGCTACGAAGTGCGGATGTCCTGGCTGGCGACTCAGGGGCAGCCAACCAAGGTGGAGAAGGTCGAAGTGACTTCGGTGCGCAGTGCCGACCTGGCAACCATGGACGAGATGGAAGGCTTTTATGGCCATCTGGAAACAACCCTGGTTGCCATAGGTTTCCTGGACCCTGAAAAGCCCCGCCATCTGATGGCCCGTTTGCGCAGGCTATATGGGCGCAGCGAGGTCAACCGGTCCGAGATCAGTATTTTGCGCGGCATCCTGACTGAAACCCAGAAGGCTGCACGCGGTGAACCTTACAAGCGAAAGGATCAGTGATGTTCGAGCGTCTGCGTGAAGATATTCAAAGTGTGTTTCATCGCGATCCGGCGGCGCGCAATTCATTTGAAGTCCTGACGTGCTACCCAGGCATGCATGCGATCTGGCTGCATCGTCTGGCGCACATCCTGTGGAATAAAGGCTGGAAGTGGCCTGCGCGGGTGGTCTCCAACTTCGGCCGCTGGATGACTGGTATCGAGATTCACCCGGGCGCCAAGGTTGGTCGGCGCTTCTTCATCGATCACGGCATGGGCATCGTGATCGGCGAAACCGCCGAAATCGGTAATGACGTGACCCTTTATCAGGGTGTGACGCTGGGGGGCACCAGCTGGAATGCCGGCAAGCGCCACCCGACCCTCGAAGATGGCGTGGTAGTGGGTGCCGGCGCCAAAGTGCTGGGTCCGTTCACGGTCGGTGCCGGTGCCAAGATCGGCTCCAACGCAGTGGTCACCAAGGCGGTTCCGGCCGGGGCCACTGCGGTGGGTATTCCTGGTCGGATTATCGTCAAGGCCAATGATGACGTGGAGGCCAAGCGCAAGGCGATCGCCGAGAAGCTGGGCTTTGACGCCTATGGGGTCAGTGAGGATATGCCCGACCCGGTCGCCCGGGCGATTGGTCAGTTGCTCGACCATCTGCAGGCCGTCGATGGGCGTCTGGAAGGTATGTGCGAAGCGCTAAAGGGGCTCGGCAGCGACTACTGCGCCAAAGAGCTCCCGGAGTTGCGTGACGAGGTCTTTGACTGTGTGAAAGACAAGAGTGACAGCAAAGTCGGCTGAGGCCGTTTCCAAACTGGGCGTGTCATGCGCCCCGGCGTTTGCTATGATGCGGCCGCTCTTTTGCGCTTAATCCCGACTGTTTTACTTGGTCTTATAGTTGACTTAAATACTCGGGAATAGCATACTCGCTCTCATTCCGAACCTCTGCGGTACACGCCATGCGACTGACTACTAAAGGCCGATACGCGGTAACTGCCATGCTTGATCTGGCGTTGCACGCGCAGAATGGGCCGGTGTCTCTGGCCGACATTTCCGAACGGCAGGGCATTTCCCTTTCGTACCTTGAGCAACTGTTCGCAAAATTGCGCCGCGGCAATCTGGTTTCCAGTGTTCGCGGGCCGGGTGGTGGCTACCAGCTGTCACGCGACATGCAGGGCATCAAGGTTGCTCAGGTTGTCGATGCAGTGAACGAGTCCGTTGACGCGACCCGTTGTCAGGGCCTGGGAGATTGTCATGCTGGCGACACCTGTCTGACCCACCACTTGTGGTGTGACCTCAGCGAACAGATACACGAATTTCTAAGCGGTATCAGTCTGGCCGACCTTGTCACTCGCCGTGAGGTACAGGAAGTCGCCCAGCGCCAGGATCTGCGTCGTAACGGCGTCAACGCCAAGGCCCAGTACCTGGATAAGATTGAAACGTCCGCCGTTGAATGAACGCAGATGAATGAGCGGTGCGCCTGCCTGATAGGAGAGATTCAATGAAGTTGCCGATTTACCTCGATTACTCCGCGACGACCCCGGTCGATCCGCGTGTCGCTCAGAAAATGATCGAATGCCTGACCGCTGATGGAAACTTCGGCAACCCGGCTTCGCGCTCCCACGTGTTCGGCTGGAAGGCCGAAGAGTCGGTCGAGAACGCACGCCGTCAGGTTGCTGATCTGGTCGGAGCCGACCCCCGCGAAATCGTCTGGACTTCCGGTGCTACCGAGTCCGACAACCTTGCCATCAAGGGTGTCGCGCACTTCTATGCCTCCAAGGGCAAGCACATCATCACGTCGAAGATCGAACACAAGGCAGTACTCGACACCACGCGTCAGCTTGAGCGTGAAGGTTTTGAAGTCACCTACCTCGACCCGACCGAAGACGGCCTGATCACGCCTGCGATGATCGAAGCGGTCATGCGCGACGACACCATTCTGGTTTCGATCATGCACGTGAACAACGAAATCGGTACCGTCAACGACATCGCCGCCATTGGTGAGCTGACCCGTTCGCGTGGTGTGCTGTTCCATGTTGACGCTGCCCAGTCCACTGGCAAGGTCGAGATCAATCTGGCCAACCTCAAGGTTGACCTGATGTCCTTCTCGGCCCACAAGACCTACGGGCCTAAAGGTATCGGCGCGCTGTACGTGAGCCGCAAGCCACGTGTTCGCATCGAAGCGGCCATGCATGGCGGCGGTCACGAGCGTGGCATGCGCTCCGGTACGCTGGCGACTCACCAGATTGTGGGCATGGGTGAAGCGTTCCGCCTTGCCAAGGAAGAAATGGCGTCCGAGAACCAGCGCCTGCAAGCGCTGAATGATCGCTTCTACAAGCAAGTCGAGAATCTCGAAGAGTTGTACGTCAACGGCAGTTTGACTGCTCGCGTGCCGCACAACCTGAACCTGAGCTTCAACTACGTCGAAGGCGAGTCGCTGATCATGGCGCTCAAGGATCTGGCTGTTTCTTCCGGTTCGGCCTGTACTTCGGCCTCGCTGGAGCCGTCCTACGTGCTGCGCGCCCTTGGTCGTAACGACGAACTGGCCCACAGCTCGATACGTTTCACCTTCGGGCGTTTCAGCACCGAAGAAGAAATCGATTACGCAGCGCAGAAAGTCTGCGAAGCCGTCACCAAGCTGCGCGCTTTGTCGCCGCTCTGGGACATGTACAAAGACGGCGTCGACATCTCCAAGATCGAGTGGGCGGCGCACTAATTTAAAGTCGCCTTCCAGACAGGCCAGAAGAGCTTCGGTTTTGATGGCCTGCAGAGCGGCTCCCTGAGAGAGGAACAGCACCATGGCTTACAGCGAAAAGGTCATTGACCACTACGAGAACCCGCGCAACGTCGGCAAGATGAACGCGGAAGATCCAGACGTTGGCACCGGCATGGTCGGCGCTCCGGCGTGCGGCGACGTCATGCGCCTGCAAATCAAGGTCAACGAGCAGGGCGTTATCGAAGACGCCAAGTTCAAGACTTATGGTTGCGGTTCGGCCATCGCTTCAAGCTCCCTGGCAACCGAGTGGATGAAGGGCAAGACTCTGGATGAAGCAGAGACCATCAAAAACACTCAGTTGGCTGAAGAGCTGGCTTTGCCTCCGGTGAAGATTCACTGCTCGGTACTCGCTGAAGACGCCATCAAGGCCGCCGTTCGCGACTACAAGCAGAAGAAAGGCCTGCTGTAATTCAGCAGCGACTTTTTAGAGAAGCGCAAAGCAAGGAGTTCAGATGGCTATCAGCATGACAGAAGCTGCCGCTAACCACGTACGCCGCTCCCTTGACGGGCGCGGTAAAGGTGATGGCGTTCGTCTGGGTGTTCGCACCACAGGCTGTTCCGGTCTCGCCTATGTGCTTGAGTTTGTCGATGAGGCAGCAAGCGAAGACACCGTGTTCGAACTGCACGGCGTCAAGGTGATCATCGACCCGAAAAGCCTGGTCTATCTTGATGGCACCGAGCTTGATTTCGTCAAGGAAGGGTTGAACGAAGGCTTCAAGTTCAACAACCCCAATTCCCGCGGTGAATGTGGCTGCGGCGAAAGCTTCAACGTTTGAGGCTTATTGTGGGTACTCCTTGTCATTTCGCTTTATTCGAGCTTCAGCCGAGCTTTCGGCTGGATCTCGATCAGCTTGCGAGTCGCTATCGCGAGCTCGCTCGCGCTGTTCATCCTGATCGTTTCGCCGACGCCTCCGAGCGTGAGCAGCGCATTGCGCTCGAGCGCTCGGCGAGTCTCAACGAAGCCTATCAGACGCTCAAGAGCGCTCCGAAACGAGCGCGCTACTTGCTGGCAATGAAGGGCGAGGTGCCGCTTGAAGTCACGGTGCACGATCCCGATTTTCTGATGCAGCAAATGCAGTGGCGCGAAGAACTCGAAGACCTGCAGGATGAAGCTGATCTGGCAGGGGTTGCGGTGTTCAAGCGCCGTCTGAAAACAGCGCAGGACGAGCTGAACGAAAGCTTTGCCGCCTGTTGGGACGATGCTGCGCAACGTGATCAGGCCGAGCGCCTGATGCGTCGTATGCAGTTCCTCGACAAGCTCTCTTACGAAGTGCGCCAGCTGGAAGAGCGCCTCGACGATTAACCCCGTGCGGCTCCTGGCCGCACGCCTGTGAATTTCTGATAAAGCATGGCCTTACTGCAGATCGCCGAACCCGGTCAAAGCCCACAACCGCATCAGCGTCGTCTGGCTGTCGGTATCGACCTTGGCACTACCAATTCGCTGGTCGCCGCCTTGCGCAGCGGGCTGTCCGAACCTCTGGCTGACGCCGACGGCCAGGTTATTCTGCCGTCCGCCGTTCGCTACCACGCCGATCGCGTCGAGGTAGGGCAGGCTGCCAAGTCTGCTGCCGCGACAGATCCTTTCAATACCGTGCTGTCGGTGAAGCGCTTGATGGGTCGTGGTCTGTCCGACGTCAAGCAATTGGGCGAGCAACTGCCTTACCGTTTTGTAGGTGGTGAGTCGCACATGCCATTCATCGAGACCGTCCAGGGTCCGAAGAGCCCGGTTGAGGTCTCTGCCGATATTCTCAGGGTCTTGCGCCTGCGCGCCGAGCAGACGCTGGGTGGCGAGCTGGTAGGCGCTGTGATTACCGTGCCTGCGTATTTCGATGACGCCCAGCGCCAGGCCACCAAGGACGCTGCGAAACTGGCAGGCCTGACCGTATTGCGCCTGCTCAACGAACCGACGGCTGCAGCGGTGGCCTATGGGCTGGATCAGAACGCCGAAGGCGTGGTTGCCATCTATGACCTGGGTGGCGGTACGTTTGATATTTCGATTTTGCGTCTCACCGGCGGTGTGTTCGAGGTTCTGGCCACCGGCGGCGATACTGCGCTGGGCGGCGATGATTTCGATCATGCAATCGCCAGCTGGATCATCAGCGAAACCGGTCTGTCAGCCGACATCGACCCTGCAGCGCAGCGCAGCCTGTTGCAGGCAGCCTGTGCTGCGAAAGAGGCGCTGACCAATGAGCCTTCGACGGTCGTGGAATATGACGGATGGAAAGCCACGCTGACTCGCGACGCTTTCGAAGGGCTGATCGAACCCATGATCGCGCGCAGCCTCAAGTCTTGCCGGCGCGCAGTGCGTGACGCCGGTATCGAGCTTGAGGAAGTGGAAGCGGTCGTCATGGTTGGCGGTTCGACCCGTGTACCCCGTGTGCGCACTGCTGTTGCCCAGCTGTTTGGCCGTCAGCCGTTGACTGAAATTGACCCGGATCAAGTGGTCGCGATTGGCGCGGCGATCCAGGCCGACACCCTGGCTGGCAACAAGCGCGACGGCGAAGAGTTGTTGCTGCTTGATGTGATTCCGCTGTCCCTGGGGCTGGAAACCATGGGTGGCTTGATGGAAAAGATCATTGCGCGCAACACCACTATCCCGGTTGCCCGTGCTCAGGATTTCACCACCTATAAAGATGGCCAGTCGGCGATGATGATTCACGTGCTGCAAGGCGAGCGTGAGTTGATCAGTGATTGTCGTTCCCTGGCGCGCTTCGAGTTGCGCGGGATTCCGGCGATGGTGGCCGGTGCCGCCAAAATTCGTGTGACCTTCCAGGTCGATGCCGACGGCCTGCTGAGTGTCGCGGCCCGTGAGTTGGGCTCTGGTGTGGAGTCGAGTATTCAGGTCAAGCCGTCTTATGGCCTGACTGATGGTGAGATTTCCCGGATGCTCAAGGACTCGTTCGAAAACGCTGGTGACGACAAAGTGGCTCGCGTCCTGCGTGAGCAACAGGTTGACGCCCAGCGTCTTGTCGAGGCGGTTGAAGCTGCGCTTGAAGTGGATGGCCAGCGCCTGCTCGACGAGGAAGAACGCATGGTGATTGACCTGCAGTTGCAGGAATTGCGCGATTTGATGCAGGGCACGGATGGCCCCGCCATCGAGCAGCAGACCAAGCGCCTGTCGCAGGTTACCGACGCATTTGCCGCCCGACGTATGGATCTGACCGTCAAGACCGCGCTGTCGGGGCGCAATCTGAATGAAATCGAGGAATAACTGATGCCGCAACTGATTTTTCTCCCCCACGCCGTGCTGTGTCCGGATGGGCTGGTGGTTGAGGTTGAACCGGGCACTTCTATCCTTGAAATCGCCCACGAGCACCACATCGATATCGAAAGTGCCTGTGGCGGCGTCTGCGCTTGCACGACTTGCCACTGCATTATTCGCGAGGGCCTGAATTCGCTGAACGAGGCGGACGAGCTGGAAGAAGACATGCTGGACAAGGCCTGGGGGCTGGAAGTCCAGTCGCGCCTGTCTTGTCAGGCAATCGTCGGCAATGAAGACCTCACGGTTGAAATTCCCAAGTATTCGCTTAACCATGCGGCCGAAGCGCCCCACTGATTCAAGGATGTCTCATGAGCCTGAAATGGGTTGATGTGCAGGAAATCGCTATCCAGCTGGCCGAAGCGCACCCGGATACCGATCCGCTGACCGTAAATTTCGTCAAGCTGCGCAATCTGGTGATGGCCCTGCCCGAGTTTGACGATGTGCCGGATCGTGGCGGGGAAAAGGTCCTGGAGGCTATTCAGGGCTTGTGGATCGAAGAAGCAGACTAAGCTCTGTTACTTATGCAGTTAGGAAATCCCCCGAAACCCGCGTATAATTCGCGGGTTTAATTTTTCGCTTTAATCATTGTTTCTGGAGTTACACCATGGCTGTTCAACGTACTTTTTCCATCATCAAGCCTGACGCCGTTGCTAAAAACGTAATCGGCGAGATCACCACTCGTTTCGAAAAAGCCGGTCTGCGCGTTGTAGCTTCCAAGCTCAAGCAGCTGTCCAAAGCCGAAGCTGAAGGTTTCTACGCTGAGCACAGCGCTCGTGGTTTCTTCGGCGACCTGGTTGCCTTCATGATCTCCGGCCCTGTTGTCGTTCAGGTTCTGGAAGGCGAAAACGCTATCGCTCTGAACCGTGAGCTGATGGGCGCTACCAACCCTAAAGAAGCTGCTGCCGGCACTATCCGTGCTGACTTCGCTGATTCCATCGACGCCAACGCTGTTCACGGCTCCGATTCCGAAGCAGCCGCTGCTCGCGAAATCTCGTACTTCTTCGCAGCTACAGAGGTAACCGCTCGCTAAGTCCTTTTGACTAACGAGTGAAGGGTGAATTCATGATTGCATCGACTGGCAAAACAAACCTGTTGGGTCTGACTCAACCGGAAATGGAAAAATTCTTCGACTCTATCGGGGAGAAGCGCTTCCGCGCCGGTCAGGTCATGAAGTGGATTCACCACTTTGGCGTCGACGATTTCGACGCCATGACGAACGTCAGCAAGGCCTTGCGCGAAAAGCTCAAGTCCTGTGCTGAGGTCCGTGGTCCCGAAGTGGTCAGCGAAGATATCTCCACCGACGGCACCCGTAAGTGGGTGGTTCGCGTGGCGTCCGGCAGCTGCGTCGAGACTGTCTATATCCCCCAGGGCAAGCGCGGCACCTTGTGTGTTTCGTCCCAGGCGGGCTGTGCCCTGGACTGCAGTTTCTGCTCCACCGGCAAGCAAGGCTTCAACAGCAACCTCACCGCCGCCGAAGTGATCGGCCAGGTGTGGATTGCCAATAAATCCTTTGGCAGCGTCCCGGCAACCGTCGACCGTGCCATCACCAACGTGGTGATGATGGGCATGGGTGAGCCGCTGCTGAATTTCGATAATGTCATTGCCGCCATGCATCTGATGATGGATGACCTGGGCTATGGCATTTCCAAGCGCCGCGTGACCTTGTCCACTTCTGGCGTGGTACCGATGATCGATGAGCTGGCCAAGCACATCGACGTTTCACTGGCCCTGTCGCTGCACGCGCCGAACGATGCATTGCGCAACCAGCTGGTGCCGATCAACAAGAAGTACCCGCTCAAGATGCTCCTCGAGTCTTGCCGTCGCTACATGGCGACCCTTGGCGAGAAGCGCGTACTGACCGTCGAATACACCCTGCTCAAGGACATCAACGACCAGGTCGAGCATGCCGTCGAAATGATCGAACTGCTCAAGGACACCCCTTGCAAGATCAACCTGATCCCGTTCAACCCGTTCCCGCATTCCGGTTACGAGCGTCCAAGCAATAACGCAATCCGTCGCTTCCAGGATCAACTGCACCAGGCTGGCTACAACGTGACGGTGCGCACTACCCGTGGCGAAGATATTGATGCCGCCTGTGGTCAGTTGGTAGGGCAGGTCATGGACCGAACCCGTCGCAGCGAACGTTACATTGCGGTACGTGAGTTGAGTGCCGAGGCCAGCGTGGCCCAGAACGCTGTGACTCGAACCTGATCGCCCACTTGGCCGAGAGAACATCAATGTCTGTGCGTGCCGCGCTGCTGCTATGTTTCATGACCCTGCTGGCGGGCTGCGTCACGTCGGGCAACATCGATCCAATGAGCACCAGCAAGGGCCGTGCGGATGCGCTCCAGGCTTACGTCCAGCTGGGAGTCGGTTATCTGCAGCAAGGGCAGACCGAGCGCGCCAAGGTTCCATTGAAAAAAGCCCTGGAAATCGATGCCGCCGATGCCGATGCCAATGCGGCGCTGGCCCTGGTGTTTCAGGTAGAGCTTGAAACAGAGCTGGCCGACAAGCACTTTCAGAAAGCCCTGGCAGCCCGCAAGGGTGATGCGCGCATCCTCAACAACTACGGCAGTTTTCTTTACGAACAAAAGCGTTACAAGGAAGCTTACGCACGGTTTGAAGAAGCCGCCGCCGATAGCCTCTACCCCGAACGCTCCCGCGTATTTGAAAGCCTGGGCATGACCGCAGCGCGGCTGGGCGAGCGTGAGAAAGCGGAGAATCACTTCATCAAGGCCTTGCGCCTGGATCGTCAGTTGCCAAGATCGTTGCTGGAAATGGCTGAGTTGTCTTACGAAGACAGGCATTATGTGCCGTCGCGTGATTACTACGACCGTTTTAGCCAGCTCAGCGAGCAAAATGCACGTAGTCTATTGCTCGGTACGCGATTGGCAAAAATCTACGATGATCGCAACAAGGCAGCCAGTTATGGTCTGCAACTCAAAAGACTCTATCCCGGTACGCCGGAATATCAGCAATACCTGTCGGAGCAATGATGAAAGCGGTGCATCCCGAAGTTGTAGCAGCCACTCGCGTTAATCCTGGGGATACCCTGCGCCAGGCACGTGAGAACAGAAACTGGTCGCTGCCAGATGTCGCTCAGAGGCTCAACCTGACCGTGACATCGTTGAGCAATGTCGAGGCTGGCCACTTTGAAAAGCTGCCAGGGCATACTTTCGCCCGGGGCTATGTGCGCGCCTACGCCAAATTGCTGGAGCTGGATCAGGCTGCACTCGTCACTCAGTTCGACCAGTTCACCGGCACCGACGGGCAGGGCAGCTCGGTTCATGCTCTGGGTCGCATCGAAGAACCCGTGCGGCTGTCACACAATATTCTGCGCATAGTCAGCCTGCTGTTGCTGGTTGTGCTGGTCGGTGGTGGCTTTTTCTGGTGGCAGGATCAAACCTCCCAGCGCGGCAAAGAGCCATCCGGTCTGAGCCTGGAACACGTGGAAGTCGAAAGTGCTGACGGCACCACCCAGATTCATCCGCTGGATGAGCCGGAAGATCAGGCCGTTGCTGCCGCCCGAACGCCGGGCTCGGCACCGTTGCCATTGAACCCGACCAATTCCACTGGCGAAGCGACGTCTCCTGCCCCCGCGCTGTCGACCGCTACGCCTTCTGCGCCTGCAACAACTCATACCACACCGGCCAGTCCGGCGACGCCAGCGCCTGCCAGCCCAGCTGTTGCCGCGCCAGCTCCGGCTGCCAGTGAGGCTGTTCAGCCCGTCGTCGTGGCCGGTGCCGGTCAGTTGAAGATTGCCTTCACCGCTGATTGCTGGACTCAGGTCACCGATGCGGGTGGCAAAGTGCTGTACAGCGGACTCAAACGCAAAGGCGACAGCCTGGACCTCAGCGGCAAGCCGCCGCTGAGCGTGCGCCTTGGTGCGGCGGCTGGCGCGCAGGTCAGCTACAACGGCGAAAGTGTCGATGTGGCTCCGTTCACCTCGGGCGCAACTGCCCGCCTGAAACTGGGGCAATAAGTCATGCACGGTGAGTCTCCGATCAAGCGACGCGAATCCCGGAAAATCTGGGTTGGCTCAGTTCCTGTGGGCGGTGATGCACCGATTGCAGTGCAGAGCATGACCAACAGTGACACCAACGATGTCGCGGCCACTGTTGCCCAGATCAATCGTCTGGAAGCGGCCGGGGTTGATATCGTTCGGGTATCGGTTCCTGACATGGACGCAGCGGAAGCGTTCGGCCGTATCAAGCAACTGGTCAAAGTCCCGTTGGTTGCCGATATCCATTTCGACTACAAGATCGCCTTGCGCGTCGCCGAGCTGGGTGTGGATTGCCTGCGTATCAACCCAGGCAATATCGGTCGCGAGGACCGGGTACGTGCTGTGGTCGACGCCGCTCGTGATCGCGGTATCCCGATCCGTATCGGTGTGAACGCCGGATCCCTGGAAAAAGACCTGCAGAAAAAGTACGGCGAACCGACTCCGGCGGCTCTGGTTGAGTCCGCATTGCGGCATGTCGAGCACTTGCAGCGGCTGAATTTCCAGGACTTCAAGGTCAGCGTGAAAGCCTCCGACGTGTTCATGGCCGTCGAAGCCTACCGCTTGCTGGCCAAGGAAATTGTCCAGCCGTTGCACCTGGGTATCACTGAAGCGGGTGGTTTGCGTTCAGGCACAGTGAAATCTGCCGTCGGCCTCGGTATGCTGCTTGCCGAAGGAATTGGCGATACTATCCGCATCTCGCTGGCCGCTGACCCGGTTGAAGAGGTGAAGGTCGGTTACGACATCCTGAAATCGCTTCGTCTTCGTTCCCGTGGGATCAACTTCATTGCCTGCCCGAGTTGCTCGCGGCAGAACTTCGATGTGGTCAAGACCATGAACGAGCTTGAAGATCGGCTTGAAGATTTGCTGGTTCCGCTGGACGTTGCAGTCATCGGGTGTGTGGTCAACGGTCCAGGTGAAGCCAAAGAGGCACATGTCGGCCTCACCGGTGGTACGCCGAACCTGATCTACATTGATGGCAAACCGGCACAGAAGCTGACCAACGAAAATCTTGTGGATGAGCTGGAACGCTTGATCCGCAGGAAAGCGGCCGAAAAGGTCGAAGCCGACGCAGCAGTCATTGCCCGCGGCTAACCAGAATTGCTAAGGATTTTTTGTGAGTAAGTCTCTGCAAGCCATTCGTGGCATGAACGACATCCTGCCCGATCAGACCCCGCTGTGGCGTCATTTCGAAGGGACTGTCTCGCGTTTGCTGGATAACTACGGTTACCGGCAGATTCGCATGCCTATCGTTGAATTCACCGATCTGTTCAAGCGCTCGATCGGCGAAGTCACCGATATCGTCGAAAAAGAGATGTATACCTTCGAAGATCGCAATGGTGACTCCCTCACGTTGCGCCCTGAAGGCACTGCAGCCTGTGTGCGTGCAGTCCTGGAACACGGCATCACGGGGGGCGGTCAGGTACAGAAACTCTGGTACATCGGCCCGATGTTCCGCCATGAGCGCCCACAGAAAGGCCGTTATCGCCAGTTTCACCAGATTGGCGTCGAAGTCTTCAATCTTGATGGCCCGGACATCGATGCCGAGCTGATCGTGCTGACCTGGCGTCTGTGGGGCCTGCTGGGGATTCGCGATGCGGTCAAACTCGAACTCAATAGCCTGGGCACCAGCGAAGCCCGAGCGCGTTATCGTGACGCACTGGTCGAGTTTCTGTCTGCACGCCTCAGCGAACTGGACGAAGACAGCCAGCGTCGCTTGAAAACCAACCCTTTGCGCGTGCTCGATACCAAGAATCCTGAAACCCAGGCGTTGCTGGTCGATGCGCCCAAGCTGGCCGATTACCTGGACGATGAATCGCGTATCCACTTCGACGGCCTCAAGGCGCGTCTGGATGCTGCCGGTATTCCCTACGCCATTAATCCCAAGCTGGTGCGTGGTCTGGATTACTACAGCAAAACCGTATTCGAGTGGGTGACCGATCAGTTGGGTTCCCAGGGTACGGTCTGCGCCGGTGGTCGTTACGACGGTCTGGTGGAGCAGATGGGCGGCAAACCTACCAGTGGCGTTGGTTTTGCCATGGGTATCGAACGTCTGGTGCTGTTGCTGGAAACCCTGGAACAGGTGCCGGAAGACATCGCCCGTCAGGTCGATGTCTACCTCTGTGCGTTTGGCGAAGCCGCCGAGCTGGCCGCTCTGGCCCTGACCGAGCGTGTTCGTGATCAGTTGCCGAACCTGCGTTTGCAGGTCAATGCAGGCGCTGGCAGTTTCAAGAGTCAGTTCAAGAAAGCCGACAAGAGCGGTGCGCTGTTTGCATTGATCCTGGGTGAAGAAGAGCTGGCGCAGCAGGTCATAGGCGTCAAACCCCTGCGTGGTCAGGGTGAACAACAAAATATTGCCTGGGATGCTCTGTCCGAGCACCTGGCCTCCTGCGTTGTGCAGGGTTGAAGCTGATTAACAGCCGATTTAGCGAATAGGAGTATTGGGGTGTCAGGTACTGAAGATGATGAACTGGCGGCCATGAAGGACTGGTGGCAGCGCAACGGCAAGCCCCTGTTGACAGGCGGGTTGCTGGCGTTGGTAGTGGTGCTTGGCTGGCAGGCCTGGACCAGATACGAAAGCAATCAGGCGCAGGGCGCGTCGGCGTTGTATCAGCAACTGCTGGAAACTGCGCTCACCCCAAGCGGCCAGGCCGACACTGCTCGCGTTGCCGACATCGCCAACAAGCTCAAGAACGAGTTCGGCGGTACTGCTTATGCTCAGTACGGCAGCCTGTTCGTGGCCAAGGTCGCGGTTGACAACGGCAAGCTTGATGATGCCGTGGCCGAACTCAAGCTGGTGAGTGACAAGCCTGCCAGCGACACGCTGGGTGAAATTGCTCGTCAGCGTCTGGCTCGCGTTCTGGCTGCTCAAAACAAAGCTGATGAAGCCTTGAAGCTGCTTGCTGGCGATGCCGACAAGTCTTTCCTGGCCAGCCGCGAAGAGCTCAAGGGTGATCTGCTGGTACAGTTGGGTCGCACCGACGAGGCGCATGCTGCCTACCAAAAAGCCAAAAGCGCGCTGTCTGAAGAAGCGGCCGTGGGTGGCTTACAAATGAAGCTCGACGACTTGGCCAAAGGGGATGCGTGACGTGATCCGTTGGAAACATGCAGCATTGCTGGCTCTGGCCATTCTGGCCGCGGGTTGCAGCAGCAACAGCAAGAAGGAATTGCCTCCAGCGGAACTGACCGACTTCAAAGAAGAAGTCGTGTTGCAGAAGCAGTGGAGCCACTCCATCGGTGATGGTCAGGGTGAAACCTACAACATGCTGGTACCCGCTATCGACGGCGAGCAGATCTTCGCCAGCGACGTAGCCGGTTACATCGTGTCCCTCGATCGCATGACCGGTAAGGTCAACTGGGAAAAAGACCTGGAACTGCCTGTGTCCGGCGCCGTTGGCGTAGGCTATGGCATGCTCATGGTCGGTACTCTCAAAGGTGAAGTGGTTGTCCTGGATTCCAGCACCGGCGAAGAAAAATGGCGCGCGCGCGTGACCAGTGAGGTCCTGGCTCCGCCAGCGACCAATGGTGATGTGGTGGTCGTTCAGACTCAGGATGACCGTGTAATCGGCTTCGACGCCGCGACCGGCAACCAGCGCTGGATCTACGAAAGTACTCCGGCGGTGTTGACGCTGCGTGGCACGGGCGCGCCGATTGTGACCAACCGCCTCGCGGTGGCAGGCCTGTCCACTGGCAAAGTCGTCGCTCTGGATACCTCCAATGGCGTACCGATCTGGGAGCAGCGTGTTGCTGTTCCACAAGGTCGCTCCGAGCTGGATCGGGTTGTCGACATCGACGGCGGCCTGCTGCTTTCCGGTGGCACCTTGTACGTTGCCAGTTATCAGGGCCGGGTTGCCGGTCTGGATCTGGAGAGCGGTCGTGTCCTCTGGCAACGTGATGCGTCGAGCTATTCGGGCGTAGCCCAGGGCTTCGGCAGCGTTTACGCCAGTCTGGCGTCCGGTACTGTCGAAGGTATTGACGAGCGCTCGTCCTCTGCGCTGTGGAGCAATGATGCTCTGGCCCGCCGTCAACTCGGCGCGCCGGAAGTCTACTCAAGCTATGTAGCAGTCGGCGACATGGAAGGCTATCTGCACCTGTTGAGCCAGGTCGATGGTCGTTTCGTGGGTCGTGAGCGTATCGACAGTGATGGTCTGCGCGCACGTCCGCTGGTAGTCGGCGACATGATTTATGTCTACGGCAACAGCGGCAAGCTGGAAGCCCTGACGATCAAGTAATGACTGTCTATGATTGAGGCTTCGGCCTCGTGCAGCACCCTGGGTGCTGCTCCGAACTCCGGCCGCTGCCCTGCAGCGGCTTTTGTATTTTCTGAAATAACGAAGTGGAGAGCCGCATGGTTCCCGTAATCGCCCTGGTGGGTCGACCGAACGTCGGCAAGTCCACCTTGTTCAACCGCCTGACCAGGACTCGCGACGCTATCGTCGGCGATCTGTCCGGTCTGACCCGTGATCGCCAATACGGTGAGGCCAAGTGGCAAGGGCGTTCCTATATTCTGATCGACACCGGTGGTATTTCCGGTGATGAGCACGGCATGGACGAAAAGATGGCCGAGCAGTCGCTGCTCGCCATCGAAGAAGCGGACGTTGTTCTGTTCCTGTGTGATGCTCGCGCAGGCTTTACCGCTGCGGACCAAATGATTGGCGAGCACTTGCGCAAGCGTGGCAAGCGTTCCTATGTGGTCGCCAACAAGGTCGACAACATCGACCCTGAAATGGCCCGCGCCGAGTTCTCGCCGCTGGGTATGGGCGATGCCATCCCGGTGGCCGGTGCGCATGGTCGCGGTATCAGCCAGATGCTCGAAATCGCCCTGAGCCAATTCCCCAAGGATGAAGGCGAAGACGAGGAAGAAGGCGAGCCGGAAGTCGTTGCTGAAGGTCAGGAAGCCAAGCGCATTCCAGGCCCGAGCGAAAAAGACGGCATCAAGATTGCGATCATCGGTCGCCCGAACGTAGGCAAGTCGACACTGGTCAACCGCATGCTCGGCGAAGACCGGGTCATCGTGTATGACGAACCAGGCACCACGCGCGACAGTATCTATATCCCGTTCGAGCGTAACGACGAAAAGTACACGCTGATCGACACCGCGGGTGTGCGCAAGCGCGGCAAGATCCACGAAGAAGTTGAAAAGTTCTCCGTGGTCAAAACCCTGCAGGCCATCAAGGACGCCAACGTGGTGATCTTCGTGATGGACGCCCGCGAAGGCGTTGTGGATCACGACTTGAACCTGCTCGGCTTTGCTCTGGAAGCCGGTCGCGCTCTGGTTATCGCGCTCAACAAGTGGGACGGCATGGTTCCCAGCGAGCGCGACTACGTGAAGACCGAGCTTGAACGCCGACTGTTTTTCGTCGACTTCGCAGATATCCACTTCATCTCGGCACTGCACGGCACTGGCGTGGGCAACCTGTACCAGTCGGTGCAGAACTCGTTCAAGTCGGCGGTCACTCGCTGGCCGACCAGCCGTCTGACGCAGATTCTCGAAGATGCGGTCAGCGAGCACGCGCCACCGATGGTGGGCAGTCGTCGTATCAAGCTGCGTTACGCTCACCTGGGTGGTGCCAACCCGCCGTTGATCGTGATTCACGGCAACCAGGTCGAGAAAGTACCCAAGTCTTATGTCCGTTATCTGGAAAACACCTACCGTCGCGTTCTGAAACTGGTCGGTACCCCGATCCGTATCGAATTCAAAGGCGGCGAAAACCCTTACGAGGGTAACAAGAACACGCTGACTGACCGTCAGGTCAACAAGAAGCGCAGGATGATGTCGCACCACAAGAAAGCCGACAAGAAGCGTAGAGACAAGCGCTGATTTAGCCACCGTCTGTTGGAGCGAGGCTTGCCCGCGAATTAGCCGCCGCGGTTTGCAGCTATGCCGCGTCATCTTTCTTCGCCGGCATGCCTCGCTCCAACAGCTAGGCGCCATCAGCGGGTTGTGCGTGATCCAGTAACAAGCTTTCTCCAAAAAAGGCGCTAATAGCGCCTTTTTTTATGCGCGGTCGATGGGCTATCCTGCTTCACCCCGTGCCGCTGTGGAGCCGGGCGCAGCGCAGGAAAGGGCCCGATGATTGACAGCAAGTTGCCCAATGTTGGCACTACCATTTTCACCGTCATGTCTCAGCTGGCTGCCGAAACGGGCGCGATCAACCTGTCGCAAGGGTTTCCCGACTTCGATGGCCCGCAGGCATTGCGCGATGCGTTGAGCCGCCATGTCGAGCAGGGGCACAACCAGTATTCGCCAATGACCGGTTTGCCCGCGCTGCGCCAGCAAGTCGCGGCCAAAATCGCTCGCTGCTATGGCCGCGAGGCCAATCCCGATACCGAAATAACCATCACGCCTGGTGCGACCCAGGCCATCTTCTGCGCTATTCAAACGGTCATCCGCCCCGGCGATGAGGTCATCGTCTTCGATCCTTGCTATGACAGCTATGAACCGTCAGTCGAGCTGGCAGGCGGTCGCTGCGTTCATGTGCAGCTGGGCCTGGATGATTTCTCGATTGACTGGCAAAAGCTGCGCGATGCGTTGAGCCCGAGCACGCGGATGATCATCCTCAACAGCCCGCACAACCCCAGTGGCGCCTTGATCAGTCGAGCGGAGCTGGACCAGCTGGCAGCGCTGATCGCGGATCGGGACATCTATCTGGTCAGTGACGAGGTCTACGAGCATCTGGTCTTCGACGGTGGTGAGCATGTCAGCATCCTGGCGCACGAGGAGCTGTATCAGCGTGCCTTTGTGGTCAGCTCGTTCGGCAAGACCTACCACGTGACGGGCTGGAAAACCGGCTACGTCGTAGCAGCTCCTGCGTTGACCGCCGAGCTGCGCAAGGTCCACCAGTACGTCAGCTTCTGCGGCGTCACACCCTTGCAGTGGGCCTTGGCTGACTTCATGGCCGAGCACCCGGAGCACCTTGACGGATTGCCAGGCTTCTACCAGGGCAAGCGGGATTTCTTCTGCAACCAGTTGCGCGATTCGCGCTTCACCTTCACCCCGGTGGGCGGCACGTATTTCCAGCTGGTGGATTATTCGCACATCCGTGCCGACCTCAATGACGTCGAGATGGCCTTGTGGATGACCCGTGAGCATGGCGTGGCGAGCATCCCGATTTCTGTGTTCTACCAAAGCCCACCCGAAGGGCAGCGCATTATCCGGCTGTGTTTCGCCAAACGAGAGGAGACGTTGCGTCAAGCGGCGGAAAAACTATGCGCGATCTGACTCAATTACCCAATCTGAACGTTGCTCTGGTGCAGACCTCCCTGGCCTGGCACGACCGGCAGGCTAACCTGGAGCACTTTGCGCTGCTGCTCGAACCTGTCAGTGGTGTGGACCTGGTAGTCCTCCCGGAAATGTTCACGACCGGCTTTACCATGGCTTCCGAAACCCTGGCCGAACCCGAGAATGGCCCCACCGCCAAGTGGATGCTCGCTCAAGCCAAACGCCTGGAGGCGGTAGTCACGGGCAGTATCATCGTCAATGCGGAGGACGGGACCCATCGCAATCGCTTGCTATGGGCGCGGCCGGATGGCGAGCTGATGCATTACGACAAGCGTCACTTGTTTCGCATGGCCGGGGAGCATGAGCATTTCAGCCCCGGCGAGCGGCAGGTGCAGTTCGAACTCAAAGGCTGGCGGATTCGCCCGTTGATCTGCTACGACCTGCGCTTCCCGGTCTGGAGCCGCGACGCACAGCATACTGATCTATTGCTCTATACCGCCAACTGGCCAGGCGCTCGTCGCATGCACTGGAACCGGCTGTTGCCTGCGCGGGCTATCGAAAACCTCTGCTATGTCGCGGCGGTGAATCGTATTGGCAATGATGGCAAAGGCTTCGCCTACACCGGCGACAGCCAGGTGCTGGATTTTCAGGGCGAGAGCCTGTTCAGTGCGGGGGAAGCTGATGGCGTTTTTGAGGTTTCTTTGAGTGCAGCAGAGCTTGCGGCGTATCGAACCAAGTTCCCGGCTAATCTTGATGCAGACACGTTCGATATTCAGTGATGCGTTAATGTCGATTGCGTCACATTTTAAAATGGTCACCTGCTTCAGTTTGACTTCTGACTGCCGATACCGCGGTTACCGAACTGGAGTCTAGCCATGAATATCAATACGAGTTCTCTCAGCACTTACACTCCGACGCTTACAGCCGCCTTCAAACCAAAAGATGCGACGGTGGCTGCGGACGACACATCCGGCGATGCCGCTAAACTCAATGTCGACATGTCGGGCACTGCCGCTACGGGTGACTCAGGTGAGGCCGCTGCGCCAACCAGCATCAAAGAGCAGATCATCCAGCAGCTCAAAGAGCAGATCGAGCAAGTCGAGAAGCAGTTGCAAGAGCAGCAACAGCAATTGGCAGCCGCCCAGAACAGCAAAGGCTCGGATCAGGAAAAAATGCAGCGGATCATGGCTATTCAGCAGCAGATATCTGGAACCATGGCGCAACTGACTGCGCTGCAGGGTTCGTTGTTGGAAGCGATGGCTGTACCGATCAAGACCACAGCCTGATCAGGCCAATGGCAAAAAAAGCGTCGTAGGAGCGGGCTCAGCCGCGAGCGGTGTTGATGTCAAAGACCATCCCGCGCCTGAGCAGGCATTTCGCGGCTAAAGCCGCTCCTACGGTCAAACTGCATCCCCGTCGTAGGAGCGGCTTCAGCCGCGAGCGGTGGTGGCTTCAATCATGATCTAACGCCAGCACAACCTTCCTCACAGCCAAAGCCACCCGTTTCAGGCCGCTTTGGCTTCAGCCTGGCTCAGGGAGCGATTCAGTGCACTGAACAGCGCCTTGAAGCTGGCGGTGGTGATGTTTTCATCAACCCCGACGCCGTGCACCGCGCGATCACCGTTCACCCGCAGTTCGATGTAGGCAGCGGCTTTGGCGGTGGTGCCTGCGCCAATCGCGTGCTCGTTGTAATCCATGATTTCCACGCCGACTGGCAAGCTCGACACCAATGCCTCCAGTGCGCCGTTGCCTTTGCCTTTCCAGCGTTGTGTCTCGTCGTTGACGCTGACTTCGGCGTCTACTGCGCTGGTGTTGTTCTCTTCCTGCAGGCGATGGCTGATCAACGCGTAAGGTTTGTTGGCTTGCAGGTACTCAGCCTTGAACAGCGAGTAGATCTGTTGGGCCGTCATTTCCAGACCCAGGCGATCGGTTTCGCCTTGAACGACCTGGCTGAACTCGATCTGCATGCGACGCGGCAGGGAAATGCCGTATTCCTGTTCCAGCAGATAAGCGATGCCGCCCTTGCCAGACTGGCTGTTGACGCGAATCACCGCTTCGTAGCTGCGGCCAATGTCGGCCGGGTCGATCGGCAGGTAAGGCACTTCCCACAGGGCGCCGTCCTTCTGCTGAGCGAAGCCTTTGCGAATGGCGTCCTGGTGGGAACCGGAGAATGCGGTGTGAACCAGGTCACCGACATACGGAGCACGCGGGTGAACCGGGATCTGATTGCACTCTTCAACGACTTTGCGCACGCCATCGATGTCCGAGAAATCCAGGCCCGGGTTGATGCCCTGGGTGTAGATGTTCAAGGCCACGGTGACCAGGTCGACGTTACCTGTGCGCTCGCCATTGCCAAACAGACACCCTTCGACGCGGTCCGCGCCCGCCATCAGGCCCAGTTCGGTCGCCGCGACGCCGGTGCCACGGTCGTTATGGGTGTGCAGACTGATGATCACACTGTCGCGACGGGTGATGTTGCGGCAGAACCATTCGATCTGGTCGGCGTAGATATTCGGGGTCGCGACTTCAACTGTGGCAGGCAGGTTGAGGATCACCTTGTTTTGCGGAGTCGCGTTCCAGACCTCGATGACCGCGTCGCAGACTTCCTTGGAGAACTCCAGCTCAGTGGCGCTGAACGTTTCCGGGGAGTACTCGAACGTCCACTGGGTTTCGGGCTGCTGGGCGGCGTACTTCACGAACAGCTTGGCGGCGCTTACGGCGATTTCTTTTACGCCAGCCTTGTCCTGGTTGAACACGATGCGGCGAAACGACGGGCTGGTCGCGTTGTACAAGTGAACGATGGCTTTTTTCGCGCCGCGCAGCGATTCGAAGGTGCGAGCAATCAGGTCTTCACGGCCCTGGGTCAGCACCTGAATGGTGGTGTCGTCCGGGATGTGGCCGTCTTCGATCAGAGTGCGCACGAAGTCGAAGTCAGTCTGTGATGCAGCCGGGAAAGAGGCTTCGATTTCCTTGACGCCAACGCTAACCAGCGTCTTCCAGAAGCGCAGCTTTTTGACCGCATCCATTGGCTCGATCAGCGACTGGTTGCCGTCGCGCAGGTCGGAACTGCACCAGATCGGCGCCGCAGTGATGGTCTTGGAAGGCCAGGTGCGGTCAGGCAGGTCGATGGTCGGAAACGCGCGGTACTTGGTCGACGGATCTTTGAGCATGGTCATCGGAGCAAATCCTGTAGGTACTTTTATATTCGTGGGCCGGAGAAAGGCGGCCAGCCGCTGTAGCAAAAGGCGGGGATGAGGCACATCGGTCTAGCTTGGCAGTCGTGCACTGACCAGGCTGAGACAGCGATGTTGCCGCAACAGAATGAGGGTTTGAGAGTTTTTCATGAAGCCAACCGTAACCATTGAGGGGAATGTTGGCAAGAGGCTGGAAAAAATTGGGATAAGTTCTTTGTAGTGCGAAATTATTGGTTTTTAATCGCGTCTTTTCTGATTTTCTTGAGATTTTATTGCTGGTAGATGCGCCTGTTGTGTAGTTGAACCTGGGGGAGCGAGCTTGCTCGCGAAGGGGGCGTTGCTCTGACAGTTATTAATCGCCTGGAACGCAGCCTTCGCAAGCAAGCTTGCTCCCACAGAGGCTGTGGGGTCCGCGTTTTGCTACGGCTGAAACGCGCCAATGAAAATTGCCGGGTCTACCCGAGCGTCGTTCAAGCTGACGTTCCAGTGCATGTGCGGGCCTGTGGCGCGGCCGGTCGAGCCAACCTTGCCAACAACGCCACCGCGTGGGACTACGTCGCCGACCTTCACGTCGATTTTCGACATGTGGCAAAACATGCTGATGAAGCCCTGGCCGTGGTCGACAAACACCGTGTTGCCGTTGAAGAAGTAGTTGCCAGTGAGGATGACTTTGCCGGCTGCCGGGGCCTTGATCGGCGTTCCTGCTGGCACCGCGAAGTCCAGGCCTGAATGCGGATTGCGTTCTTCACCGTTAAAGAAACGCCGCACGCCGAACTTGCTCGACAGAGGACCCGCCACTGGCTTGTCCAGCACCAGATTGCTCGGCGTGCCAGGGGTGAAGCTGCGGTAGGCCTTGAGTTGCACGGCCAGTTCGCCTTCGATGCGCTTGAGGTCTTCGGGATCAGGGTTTACCTGGCGCTGGTTCTTCAAGGTGATCCGTTGCTCAGGGTATTTCTTGGCGCCTACTACGAAGTCCAGGTTACGAGAGCCTTTAGCATCCCTGGCGACCAGTTGTTGGCTGCCCGGCTTGACCGTCAACGGCACACCGACGATGGCCAGCCAGCTGGCATCCTGCTCCTTGACCACCAACACAGGCCTGCCCAGGTAGGTAGCGGTGGGGGCTTGAGCCGCGCTGCCCAGATCAATCACCGCCACGCCGCCGGGAACCGGTTTGTTCAGCATGCGAGTGATATAGCTGTCGGCGTGCGCAGGGAGGCAAAGACACAGGGCAAATACGGGAGCAAGAAAGCGCAGCATCGATATTCAATCCAGAAGAGAAAGGGTGACGGGCGTCAGGTGGTTGTCTTCAACCCGCACTTGCAGTTCGCCTTCGCCCAGGCGGGCGGTCAGGCGTTGGCCGGTCCGGGTTTGTGCGGCGTTACGAATAGCGTGGCCGCGCTCATCGAGCAGAATGCTGTAGCCACGTCCCAGTGTTGCCAGCGGGCTGACTACTTGCAGAGTCTGCACTTGGGTCTGCAGCTGTAAGCGACGTGTTTTGAGTGTGTCGCGCATGGCTTTGGGCAGGCGCGCCGCCAGCACATCCAGGCGTTGACGCAGAAAAGCCAGGGTCCGGCCGGGGTGCTGTGCAGCCAGTCGGCTTTCCAGATGCGCCAGCCGAACCTGACGCTTGTGCAGGTGTTGCTCGAAGGCGCGACGCATGCGCATGTCCAGGTCATCCAGGCGCTGCGCCTGTTGGCGCAGCCGTTCGCCGGGGTGACGTAGACGGCGGGAGATGCCTTCCAGGCGCAGACGCTCGCGCATCAGTCTGTCCTGCATGCGGCTGACCAGCCGGCGGTGCAGGTTATCTACCCGGCGATGCAGGTCGCTGGAATCGGGCGCGAGCAATTCAGCCGCAGCTGAGGGGGTGGGAGCCCGAATGTCAGCCACGAAATCACTGATCGAAACATCGGTTTCATGGCCGACGGCACTGACGATGGGGGTCACGCAGGCATCGATGGCGCGGGCAACGGCCTCTTCGTTGAAGCACCAGAGGTCCTCCAGCGAGCCACCGCCACGGGCCAGGATCAGTGCATCAAAGCCACGCGAGTCTGCCAGTTTGAGTGCTCGGACAATCTGGTTGATGGCTTCGCGACCTTGTACCGCCGTCGGAATCAGTGTCAGCTCGACCTGAGGCGCGCGGCGGCGAAACACGCTGATGATGTCGCGGATCACGGCCCCGGTCGGCGAGCTGATGATGCCGATTCGTTGCGGATGCAGGGGCAGAGCAACCTTGCGCTCAGCGCTGAACAGACCTTCACTGCTGAGCTTTTCCTTGAGCGCATCAAAGGCCAGCCGCAACGCGCCATCACCGGCAGGCTCCACGGTATCGAGGATCAGTTGATAGTCGCCCCGGCCTTCGAACAGCGAGACCTTGCCGCGCACCTTGACCTGCAAGCCATCTTTCAGCGCCTGCCTGACCCGAGCGGCACTTTGCCGGAACAGCGCGCAACGCACCTGCGCGCCGGAGTCCTTGAGGGTGAAGTAGACGTGCCCGGAAGCCGGTCGCGACAGGTTGGAGATTTCACCCTCCACCCAGATATTACTGAACACATCCTCCAGCAACACCCGCGCACGGCCGTTGAGCTGGCTGACAGTAAGGACTTCCCGGTCGAGGCCGAGTCTTGCGAAGGGGTCTTTGATCATGGTCGGCATGATAAAGGCAATGTGGGTTCAACGCACGGTGCAAGGGTGCATCCTGTGGGGGTTCACAGGGGATGGGGCGCGTTCCAAAGGTGAGTGCCAGCAGGTTCTGGCATTTTGCTACAGTCCGCAGATCATGTTTTCAAGGAAGAACAACAACAGTGGACAGCATTGACGTCATCGCACTATTCACCGATCAAGGCTTCACGCTCCTCGACTGGCTACTGATCGAGCTGGCCATCGTCGCTGCTTATATAGTCTTCGGCATCGCCGGTTTCGGCACCGCATTAGTGGCTGCCCCGGTGCTGATCCATTTCATGCCGCTGTCGCAGATCATTCCTTTATTGGTGCTGCTGGATTTTCTCGCCGCACTCGGCAATCTGCTGCCCTCGCGGCAATCGGTGGTCAGGGCCGAGTTGCTGCGCCTGTTGCCGTGCATGGCAGTGGGCTGCACCCTGGGTGTGGTGTTCCTGCTCAATCTGAAATCCGATCTGCTTGTATTATTGATGGGCATCTTCATCACGGCCTACGCGCTCTACAGCCTGGCTGTGAAGTTACGCCCTGCGCAGTTGGCGCCGGGGTGGGCCATTCCGATGGGCACCATTGGCGGATTGTTTGGTGCGTTGTTCGGCAGTGGTGGCTTTCTGTATGCGATCTATCTCAATGGTCGACTGGCGTCCAAAGAGCAGGCTCGTGCCACACAAAGTGCCTTGATCAGTTGCAGTACCGTCGTGCGCTTGAGCCTGTTCGTGATTGCCGGGGTGTATGCGCAGCTATCCGTGTTGATGCTGGCGCTGTGTCTGCTGCCCGCGATGCTGCTGGGTTCCTGGGTAGGCCGCCGTCTGACCTTGAAGATGTCCCGTGAAACCTTTGTCCGTTCGGTCACCTGGCTGGTGCTGGTCAGCGGCATTGCCTTGATCGGCCGCTACATTGCAGGCTGATCCCGGGCTTGACCTGAGCGGCGGGGGCATTAAGCTGCCGCCCTTCGAACACAGCTCAGTGACCGCCGCCATGAACAGCCAAAGCATTATCGTCCCGCAGATTTCCGGTTACCCCGGCCGCGAGGCCAGGGCGCGTCTGATCTTGCGCTGGCTGGTCAAGCTCAACGTGGTCGAGCCGGAGCTGACGACGTGTGGCCGCACCTACAACAAAATGGCCTATGCCATCGCCCCCGGTGCCCGCAAAGTAGTCGAAAACCCGGATGCATTGCCCTTTGGCAAACCAGTCAACGGCCTGGAGATTGTCACCAGGCGCTGCATCTTCACGCCCCTCAAGGATTTCGCCGAAGAAGCCGGTTGCCCCGAATGCCGCAAGGAAATAGGTGAAGCGCTGTTCGACAGTCTCGAAGAATGGATGCCTGGCCATACCGATAACTTCATCTGCCCGGAATGCCGGCATGAAGACGACATCAATGGCTTTCTGTTTCTTGAACCCTGCGGTTTTTCCAACCTGGGGTTCATCTTCAATGACTGGCTGGACGCATCCTTCAAACAGAGCTTTCTGGATGACTTCGCCGAACGTCTGGATCGTCCGGTTTCCTTCGTCAAAGTGCGCCTATAACAGGCTTTGATAATAGGCTGAGGTTTACGTTGAGCCGACGAGGGTGTCTGGGTATAATGGCGCGCTTCCAATTTCCCGCTCGGGAGCCCCCGCGATGCTGCGTATCAGCCAAGAAGCACTTACTTTCGACGACATTCTCCTTGTACCCGGTTATTCCGAGGTACTGCCCAACGAAGTCAGTCTGAAAACCCGTTTGACCCGTGGCATCGAACTGAATATCCCCCTGGTTTCCGCTGCAATGGACACCGTGACTGAAGCCCGTCTGGCGATTGCCATGGCTCAGGAAGGCGGTATCGGTGTGATCCACAAGAACATGACCATCGAGCAGCAAGCTGCCGAAGTCCGCAAGGTCAAGAAGTTCGAAGCCGGTGTCGTCAAAGACCCGATCACCATCGAGGCTGACGCCACGGTGCGTGACCTGTTCGAACTCACCCGTCTGCACAACATTTCCGGTGTACCGGTGCTGCATGATGGCGACCTGGTCGGCATCGTGACGTCACGCGACGTGCGCTTCGAAAATCGTCTGGATGTCCCTGTCCGCGAAGTGATGACGCCCAAAGAGCGTCTGGTCACGGTCCGTGAAGGCGCTGACAAGAATGAAGTCCGCGAGCTGCTGCACAAGCACCGTCTGGAAAAAGTCCTGATCGTCGACGCCCAGTTCGCGCTCAAGGGCATGATGACCGTCAAGGACATCGAAAAAGCCAAGGCCTACCCGCTGGCCAGCAAGGACGACCAGGGTCGTCTGCGTGTTGGCGCGGCAGTCGGCACAGGTAAAGACACCGGAGAGCGCGTCAGCGCGCTGGTCGCTGCCGGTGTTGACGTAGTGGTAGTCGATACCGCGCACGGTCACTCCAAAGGTGTGATCGACCGCGTTCGCTGGGTGAAAGAGAACTTCCCTGAAGTCCAGGTCATCGGCGGCAACATCGCCACTGGCGCTGCTGCCAAGGCTCTGGTTGCTGCTGGCGCCGACGCGGTCAAGGTCGGTATCGGCCCAGGCTCGATCTGCACCACGCGCATCGTCGCCGGTGTCGGCGTTCCGCAAATCAGCGCCATCGCCAACGTCTCCGCGGCCCTTGAAGGCACTGGCGTTCCGTTGATCGCCGACGGCGGTATCCGCTTTTCCGGCGACCTGTCCAAGGCCATCGTTGCAGGCGCAAGCTGCGTGATGATGGGTTCGATGTTTGCCGGTACCGAAGAAGCCCCAGGCGAAATCGAACTGTTCCAGGGCCGCTCGTACAAGGCTTACCGCGGCATGGGCTCGCTGGGCGCCATGTCCCAGGCTCAGGGTTCTTCGGATCGCTACTTCCAGGATTCGTCCGAAGGCGCCGAAAAGCTGGTGCCGGAAGGTATCGAAGGTCGTGTGGCCTACAAGGGTTCGCTGTCAGCGATCATCCATCAACTGATGGGCGGCCTGCGTTCCTCCATGGGCTACACCGGCAGTGCCGACATCGAAGAGATGCGCACCAAGCCTGAGTTCGTGCGTATCACCGGTGCCGGTATGGCTGAATCCCACGTCCATGACGTGCAGATCACCAAGGAAGCGCCGAACTACCGCGTCGGTTGATCCGGAGTGCATTGCGGTGTGCGCCGCGATGCAATCCAACGAGTTTTATAACCGGGGCTGTTGACGCAGCCCCGTGTCGTTTCTGTTTTTTGACGAGAATGAGTCATGGCCCTCGACATTCACGCCCACCGTATCCTGATCCTCGACTTCGGTTCCCAGTACACCCAGCTGATCGCCCGCCGCGTGCGTGAAATCGGCGTGTATTGCGAGCTGCATCCGTTCGACATGGACGACGAAGCGATTCGCGAATTCAACCCGCGCGGGATCATCCTCGCTGGCGGCCCTGAATCCGTACATGAGGCCGACAGCCCGCGTGCGCCGCAAGCCGTGTTCGACCTGAACGTGCCGGTTTTCGGTATCTGCTACGGCATGCAAACCATGGCTGAACAACTGGGCGGTCGCGTTCAGGGTTCGGACATGCGCGAATTCGGTTATGCCCGTGTGGATATCGTCGGCAAAAGCCGCGTGCTGGACGGCATCGAAGACCACGTTGATGCTGACGGCGTCTTCGGTCTCGATGTATGGATGAGCCACGGCGACAAAGTCACAGAGATCCCACAGGGCTTTCACGTCCTGGCCAGTACCCCGAGCTGCCCGATTGCCGGCATGGCCGACGACACGCGCGGCTATTACGGCGTGCAGTTCCACCCGGAAGTGACCCACACCAAGCAAGGCGGCCGCATCCTGTCGCGCTTCATCCTCGATATCTGCGGTTGCGAAGCACTGTGGACGCCGTCGCACATCGCTGAAGACGCCATCGCGCAGGTCCGTGCCCAAGTGGGTACTGACAACGTATTGCTGGGTCTGTCCGGCGGCGTTGACTCCTCCGTGGTTGCCGCGCTATTGCACAAGGCCATCGGCGATCAACTGACGTGCGTCTTCGTCGATAACGGCTTGCTGCGCCTGCACGAAGGCGAGCAAGTGATGGCCATGTTCGCCGAGAACATGGGCGTCAAGGTGATCCGCGCCAACGCCCAGGATCAGTTCCTCGACAATCTGGCTGGCGAGAGCGACCCGGAGAAGAAGCGCAAGATCATTGGTCGTACCTTCATCGACGTGTTCGATGCCGAATCCTGCAAGCTCGATAACATCAAGTTCCTGGCCCAGGGCACGATCTATCCGGACGTCATCGAATCCGCTGGCGCGAAAAGCGGCAAGGCGCACGTGATCAAGTCGCACCACAACGTGGGCGGCCTGCCGGAAGAAATGAACCTCAAGCTGGTCGAGCCGCTGCGCGAACTGTTCAAGGACGAAGTACGTCGCCTGGGTCTGGAACTCGGCCTGCCGTACGACATGGTCTACCGTCACCCATTCCCCGGCCCTGGCCTGGGTGTGCGGATCCTCGGTGAAGTGAAGAAGGAATACGCCGACCTGCTGCGTCGTGCCGACCACATCTTCATCGAAGAGCTGCGCAAGGCTGACTGGTACCACAAAGTCAGTCAGGCGTTCGTGGTCTTCCAGCCGGTTAAATCCGTTGGCGTCGTCGGCGATGGCCGTCGCTACGCGTGGGTAGTCGCACTGCGCGCCGTAGAAACCATCGACTTCATGACCGCGCGTTGGGCACACCTGCCTTACGAGCTGCTGGAAACCGTCAGCGGCCGGATCATCAACGAAATCGAAGGCATCTCCCGCGTGACCTACGATGTGTCGAGCAAGCCGCCGGCGACGATTGAGTGGGAATGATCCCGCTCAGCTAAACCTGAAAAGCCCGCGTAATCGCGGGTTTTTTATGAACCCACCGCCAGAGATTATGAATGTCCAGGTTTTTTACAATCGTCCTGTTGAGTCTGTTGGCCGGCTGTACAACGAACCAGCTTCACTTTGCCGCCTACACGTCTGAAACAGAGCTGGCGGCGCTCAAACAGCGATCCATCGATGTCGATGTCACCGCAGTCACGGGCGGCGAGAATTGCTCGGCCTGCACTGAACGTAGCAACATCGTATGGCATGCGGCCAATTACAACGGCTCCTTATATGAGGGGTATGCCGCGCTGCCGATAAAGGATTGGGGGACGTTTGTTCAGGAGGCGCTTGAATCCAGGCCGCAGTCTGCGACGAAGGTGAAAGTCGTCATAGAACGGATTTTCTTAAAAACCTGGAGCGATCCCGCTTACTACGCCTGCCAGGCTGAGATTGCAGTCCTCGTCGGCGCTGCGGAGTACAAAGGGAAGGGCATCGTAAAAATTCATGCTCCAGGCCAGCAACTGATTCGCGCGGATCTCGCGACGCTTAACTCTGAGACATTGGCCGCGATCAGGCTTTCGTTGAAGTCGGCCTATATAAATGCAACGAGTCGTCATTGATACACGCACAGGTTGTGTAGCCGGGGGCCGGTTTATTGTATGAGCAGGCGAAGAGCGTGCTCCTGCTGACAATGGATCTTGAGTCAACGGTGTGGCTCCTATAGCAGGAGTAATTCCCATCGGTCACGGCAGCGTACAGGGAACTTTCGCTCCATAAACCGCTCTACACAGGCCTTCTTCAAGCCTGTTCAGGGATCGAATGAAAACTTCTTTGGCGTTTCCGTTAGCGCTCACTTTCGCACTGGTCATGACTGGCTGCAGCAGTCGTCAGGCGGGTGATCTTACTTCCGAGCCGGTGGTTCCACTGGCCATGAATGACCATCAAGCCAGCGTGACATTCCGTACCATCGGCGGTGAGGGTGATCGCCCTGTCAGTTACACGTACTGGTATGCCAATGGTGGATTTCAAAGTGCGGGTGATCGTGTTTATGACTCTGCTTATTTCAAGCGCATACCGGCTTATCTGAAGAAAATGGCAGGTGGTACTGACAGCATCACCAAGCTGGTCGAGGCCGACAAAACGCTGTACGTAGAAGGCACGGTCAAGGACAAACCGTTTACCTTCAACGGTATTCCGATGCCTACACCGTTCGACAAGGCGCAGCCTGCTGCGCAGCAGTTCACGCCGCAAGCCAAGAAGAACTACGTGGTAGAAACCGTGATCGCCGACACGTGGGTCATGAACGTATACGAAGTCTCGGCTACCGGTGAGCGCAAAACCGTTGGCGTTCCCAAAAAAGATGCTGGCGCGAACTGATCAGGCAGGGACCAGATCCGGTGTTTTGATTTGGCAAATGCAGGTGTATCGTATTTGCCCCGCGCATCGACCCTCAGGTGCGCCCGCTTGATTTAGAGGTGCCTGCTTTTATGTCCTTTACCCGTCGACAAGTACTCGGAGGCCTGGTCGGTCTTGCCGCCGTTGGTTTGGGCGCTGGCGGTGCTTCACGGTATTGGCTGGGCTGTCGAGGGCCAGGGGAGGGGCACGATTTTGAATTGATCGCGGCGCCTCTGGATGTCGAACTGGTGGCTGGGCATCAGACCCCTGCCTGGGCATTTGGCGGTTCCGCGCCCGGCACTGAGTTACGGGTGCGTCAGGGCGAATGGCTGCGTTTGCGCTTCATCAATCATCTGCCGGTCGAAACCACCATTCACTGGCATGGCATTCGGTTGCCGCTGGAGATGGATGGCGTGCCCTATGTGTCGCAATTGCCGGTCAAGCCGGGCGAGTACTTTGATTACAAATTCCTTGTCCCAGACGCTGGCAGCTATTGGTATCACCCCCATGTGAGCAGCAGCGAAGAGCTGGGCCGTGGGCTGGTAGGACCGCTGATCATCGAAGAGCGCGAGCCGACCGGGTTCAAGCATGAGCGCACGGTCAGCCTGAAAAGCTGGCATGTGGATGAGGTGGGCGCGTTTACCGAATTCAGCGTGATTCGCGAGGCCGCTCGGGAAGGCACGGCAGGTCGCCTCTCAACGATCAATGGCATCCCCCAAGGCGTGATCGAGTTGCCTGCCGGGCAAATTACTCGGGTGCGGATTCTCAATCTGGATAACACGGTGACCTACCGCCTCAACCTTCCGGGGGCGGAGGCGCAGATTTATGCCCTGGACGGCAATCCGGTCACGCCGCGGCCCTTGGGCAAGGATTACTGGCTCGGCCCCGGCATGCGGATTTGTCTGGCGATCAAGGCACCGCCGGCCGGTGAAGAGTTGTCATTTCGCAATGGCCCGGTGCGGCTGGGGACATTTCGCTCTGTCGCCAATACTGATGCGCCGGGTGAATGGCCGCCGGAACTGCCTGCCAATCCGGTTGCGGAGCCCGATCTGGACAGCGCCGAAAAGCTCAACTTCAATTTCGAATGGGTGGGCTCGGTGTCGGTGAATGTCGATAACGGCAAGCCGCCCAGCCTGTGGCAGATCAATGGCCAGGCCTGGGATATCACCGACAAGACTTGCGCGGATCGGCCGATCGCGAAACTGGTACTGGGCAAAAGCTACATCTTTGAACTCAAAAACATGACCCAATATCAACATCCCATCCACCTGCATGGCATGAGCTTCAAGGTCATCGCCTCCAACCGCAGAAAGATCATTCCCTACTTCACCGACACCTTCCTGCTGGGCAGAAACGAGCGTGCGCAGGTGGCGCTGGTTGCCGATAATCCCGGCGTGTGGATGTTCCACTGCCATGTGATTGATCACATGGAAACCGGCCTTATGGCAGCAATCGAGGTTTCCTGATGCGCCAGCCACAAATCATCGATCGCAGTCGCGATCAGGACTTCATGCGTGAAGCCCTGATGCTGGCGGCTCAAGGTGCGGCCCTGGGCGAAGTGCCGGTGGGTGCGGTGCTGGTGCAGGGCGGTGAAATCATTGGTCGTGGTTTCAACTGCCCCATCAGTGGCAGCGATCCCAGTGCCCATGCCGAAATGGTCGCCATACGCGCCGCCGCTCAGGCGCTCGACAATTATCGGCTGCCGGGCAGTACGCTGTACGTCACGCTGGAGCCGTGCAGCATGTGTGCAGGCCTGATTGTTCATTCGCGTATCGCCCGGGTCGTTTACGGCGCGCTTGAGCCCAAGGCGGGGATCGTCCAGAGTCAGGGGCAGTTTTTCACTCAGGGGTTTCTCAATCATCGCGTGCTGTTTGAAGGCGGGGTGCTGGGAGAGGAGTGTGGGACGATGCTCAGTGAATTTTTCAGGATGAGACGGGCTAAGGGGTAAGCGCTGTTGGATTGAAATGCATTCTCTGTGGGAGCGAATTCATTCGCGAAGAGGCCGGTAAATTCGGTAGATACCTAGCGGCTATTACTCCGTATTCGCGAATGAATTCGCTCCCACAGGTGTTTGCCTTCGTTAGTGATAGCGCAGGGGTTAAAGCTGCGGGTTTTCTTCGGCGGGCTTGGTTTTGTTCACCGCAGGTACATGCAGATTGCCTTCCGCGACCTGGTTACCTTCCAGCTGTGGCTGAGTGACCCAGGTGAGAATGTCGTAATAACGCCGAATGTTGGCCACGAAATGCACCGGCTCGCCGCCTCGCGCGTAGCCATAGCGGGTCTTGCTGTACCACTTTTTCTGCGAAAGACGTGGCAACATTTTCTTCACGTCGAGCCATTTATTTGGATTCAGGCCCTCGTTCTCTGCCAATTTGCGCGCATCTTCAAGGTGACCGCCACCGATGTTGTAGGAAGCCAGAGCGAACCACGTACGATCCGGCTCAACGATCTTGTCATCCAATTGATCCTTCACGTAGGCAAAGTACTTGGCGCCGCCCTGAATGCTCTGTCTGGCATCCAGTCGGTTGGATACGCCCATCGCCTGCGCCGTATTCTGGGTCAGCATCATCAGACCGCGCACCCCGGTTTTGGAGGTCACGCCCGGTTGCCACAGCGACTCCTGATAACCGATGGCGGCCAGCAGGCGCCAGTCCACCTGTTCTTTCTTGGCTGATGCCTGGAAATGCTTTTCGTACTTGGGCAGCCGCTCCTGCAAGTGCTGGGCAAAGGTATACGCACCTACATAGCCAAGTACGTCGACGTGCCCGTAGTAGCGATCCTTGAGGCGCTGCAGCGTCCCGTTCTTGCTGACCTTGTCGAGGTAGGCATTGATTTCATTGAGCAGGCTGTTGTCTTCACCCGGCGCGACGGCCCAACGCTGTTCCTTGCCATCGCCGAGGTCGAAGGCCACCCGCACATTCGGGAAATACACCTGGTTCATGGCCAGTTCGTTGGAATCGACCAGGGTCAGGTCGGTCTGCCCTTCGTCGACCATGCGCAGCAGATCAACGACTTCAACTGCGTCGGATTCTTCGTATTCGATGCCAGGATATTTCGCTTTCAGCGCCGCCAACTGCTCTGCATGGCTGCTGCCTTTAAGCACGGTGATGCGTTTGCCCACCAGATCGCTGGCATCGGTGGGGCGCGATTGCCCGTTTCGGTAGATAACCTGAGGGGTGACGTCGAGGTAAGGATGGGAAAAGCGCACCTGCTTTTTGCGCTGTTCGGTGTCGATCAGGCCGGCTGCTGCCAGTACCGGACCCCCGGGTTTTTGCATCTGGTCGAACAGGTCGTCGAGGTTGTCGGCGGTTTCGATCTTTAGCTCGACGCCCAGATCTTCGGCGAAACGCTTAACTAATTCATACTCGAAACCGGTTTCACCGTTGCGATCCTGAAAATAGGTCGCCGGGCTGTTACGAGTCACAACGCGCAGAACGCCATCCTCCTTGACTCGCTCCAGTGTGTTGGGTTTATCCACACAGGCGCTGAGCATCAGGAAGAGTCCGGTTGCGATGAGCCATCTGGCACAACGAGGGCGGAGATCTGATTGGGAAAACATCGGTGCAGTATACGCAAAGGACGACCGGCGCCATATCTCGACAGCAAGGCTCGGGTCTGCTAGAGCAGGGCTTTCTTGATGCCAAGTGTGTACGCCGACATCCGGGCACCTGCA
Source organism: Pseudomonas viridiflava (assembly GCF_900601905.1). Lineage (GTDB taxonomy): Bacteria > Pseudomonadota > Gammaproteobacteria > Pseudomonadales > Pseudomonadaceae > Aquipseudomonas. The sequence continues at coordinate 35,214 of NZ_UWFA01000505.1, read as the reverse complement.
ATCTGCCCGTTCCGGGTGCTCAAACAGTCGGTTTAGGCTAGAATGCACGGCCTCAAAGCACACCCCTTCCCGAGGCTGTCCCGAAGATGTTGATCCTGCGCGGTGCTCCTGCCCTTTCTGCCTTCCGCCACAGCAAATTACTTGAACAGCTGAAACAAAAAGTTTCGGCCGTCAGTGGCTTGTATGCTGAATTCGCCCACTTCGCCGAAGTTGCTGGCGATCTGACCAGCGAGGAACAGGAAGTTCTCGTTCGCATCCTGAAATACGGCCCTAGCGTGCCGGTTCAAGAGCCAAGCGGTCGGCTGTTCCTGGTGATGCCACGTTTCGGCACCATCTCGCCATGGTCGAGCAAGGCCAGCGACATTGCCCGTAATTGCGGCCTGACCAAGGTCAAGCGCATTGAACGCGGGATTACCTTCTATGTAGAAGGTCAGTTCAGCGAAGCCGAGGCGCAAGTCATCGCCGGCTTGCTGCACGACCGCATGACGCAGATGGTGCTCGGTTCCGTGGAGGAGGCCAAAGGCCTTTTCAGCCACGCCGAACCCAAGCCGCTGACTGCCATCGACGTGCTGGGTGGCGGTCGCGCCGCGCTGGAAAAAGCCAACACCGAACTCGGTCTGGCTCTGGCGGAAGACGAAATCGATTATCTGGTCACCAGCTTTGAAGGTCTGGGGCGTAACCCTCATGACATCGAGCTGATGATGTTTGCCCAGGCCAACTCCGAGCATTGCCGTCACAAGATCTTCAACGCCAGTTGGGACATCGACGGCGAAAGCCAGGAAAAAAGCCTGTTCGGCATGATCAAGAACACCTATCAGATGCACAGCGAAGGCGTCCTGTCCGCTTACAAGGACAACGCTTCGGTGATCGTCGGCAGCGTGGCCGGCCGTTTCTTCCCGGACCCTGAAACCCGTCAGTACGGCGCGGTGCAGGAGCCGGTGCACATCCTGATGAAGGTTGAGACGCATAACCACCCGACAGCGATCGCGCCGTTCCCGGGTGCATCGACCGGTTCCGGTGGCGAGATTCGCGACGAAGGCGCAACCGGCCGTGGCGCCAAGCCAAAGGCTGGGCTGACCGGTTTCACCGTTTCCAACCTGCAGATTCCTGGCTTCGAGCAACCGTGGGAAGTCAACTACGGCAAGCCTGAACGCATCGTGACTGCGCTGGACATCATGCTTGAAGGCCCATTGGGCGGCGCTGCCTTCAACAACGAATTCGGTCGTCCGGCGCTGACCGGTTATTTCCGTACGTTCGAGCAGTCCATCAGCACCCCGCATGGCGATGAGGTTCGTGGGTACCACAAGCCGATCATGCTGGCGGGCGGCATGGGCAACATTCGCGAAGACCATGTGCAGAAAGGCGAGATTACCGTCGGCTCCAAGCTGATCGTGCTGGGCGGGCCGGCGATGCTGATCGGTCTGGGCGGCGGCGCTGCTTCCTCGATGGCGACCGGCACCAGCTCTGCGGATCTGGATTTCGCTTCCGTTCAGCGTGAAAACCCTGAAATGGAGCGTCGCTGTCAGGAAGTCATCGACCGTTGCTGGCAGTTGGGTGACAAGAACCCGATCAGCTTTATCCACGACGTGGGCGCGGGCGGTCTGTCCAACGCATTCCCTGAACTCGTCAACGATGGCGGCCGTGGTGGTCGTTTCGAATTGCGTAATGTGCCCAATGACGAGCCGGGCATGGCCCCGCTGGAAATCTGGAGCAACGAATCCCAGGAACGTTACGTGATGGCCGTGGGCGCTGCGGACTTCGAGCGTTTCAAGGAAATCTGCGAGCGTGAACGCTGCCCGTTCGCGGTGGTTGGCGAAGCAACCGCCGAGCCTCAGCTGACCGTGACCGACAGCCACTTTGGCAACAACCCGGTGGACATGCCGCTGGAAGTGCTGCTGGGCAAGGCGCCACGTATGCACCGCAGCGCGGATCGCGAAACTGAACTGGGCGACGACTTCGATCCGAGCGTGCTGGATATCGAAGAAAGCGTGCAGCGTGTTCTGCATCACCCGGCCGTTGCCAGCAAGAGCTTCCTGATCACCATTGGTGACCGCAGCATTACCGGTCTGGTCGCCCGCGATCAGATGGTCGGCCCGTGGCAGGTGCCAGTGGCAGACGTTGCGGTCACTGCGACCAGCTTCGACGTCGAAACTGGTGAAGCCATGGCCATGGGCGAGCGTACGCCGCTGGCCCTTCTGGACGCTCCGGCTTCCGGCCGTATGGCGATCGGCGAGACCCTGACCAACATTGCTGCTTCGCGTATCGAGAAACTGTCTGACATCAAAATGTCGGCCAACTGGATGTCTGCCGCCGGACACCCTGGTGAAGACGCGCGTTTGTACGACACGGTAAAAGCAGTCGGCATGGAGCTGTGCCCGGCTCTGGGTATCACCATTCCAGTGGGCAAGGACTCCATGTCCATGAAAACCCGCTGGAGCGATGAAGGCACCGAGAAGAGCGTGACGTCGCCGATGTCGCTGATCGTGACGGGCTTCGCACCCGTGGTCGACATTCGCAAGACGCTTACCCCAGAGCTGCGCATGGACAAGGGCGTTACCGACCTGATCCTGATCGACCTGGGTCGTGGTCAGAACCGAATGGGCGCCTCTATTCTGGCCCAGACTCACGGCAAGCTCGGGCGTGTTGCCCCGGATGTTGATGATGCCGAAGACCTGAAGGCGTTTTTTGCCGTCATTCAGGGGCTCAACGCCGACGGTCATCTGCTGGCTTACCACGACCGCTCCGACGGTGGTCTGTTGGTCACTGCGCTGGAAATGGCCTTTGCCGGTCATTGCGGTCTGAATCTGTACATGGACGGTCTGGCTGAGATCTCGGCCGATCTGCCTGCAATTCTGTTCAACGAAGAGCTGGGTGCGGTCATCCAGGTTCGTCAGGACGCCACGCCGGACGTGCTTGCACAGTTCAGCGCTGCCGGCCTGGAAGACTGCGTCGCGGTGATCGGTCAGCCGGTCAACAACGACGAAGTGGCCATCAGCTTCAACGGTGAGCCGGTATTCGGCGGCCAGCGTCGCCTGCTGCAGCGTCAATGGGCTGAAACCAGCTACCAGATCCAGCGTCTGCGTGATAACGCAGAATGTGCCGATCAGGAATTTGACGCCTTGCTGGAAGAAGACAATCCAGGCCTGAGCGTCAAGCTCGGTTTCGACGTCAACGAAGACATCGCTGCGCCTTACATCAAAACCGGTGTGCGCCCACAAGTGGCTGTTCTGCGCGAGCAGGGCGTCAACGGCCAGGTCGAAATGGCAGCGGCATTCGATCGCGCTGGCTTCAACGCGATTGACGTGCACATGAGCGATATCCTTGCCGGTCGTGTCGACCTGAACGACTTCAAGGGCATGGTTGCCTGTGGCGGCTTCTCTTACGGCGACGTGCTGGGTGCCGGTGAAGGCTGGGCCAAGTCGGCGCTGTTCAACGCTCGCGCTCGTGACGCCTTCCAGAGTTTCTTCGAACGTCAGGACAGCTTCACCCTGGGCGTGTGCAACGGTTGCCAGATGCTGTCCAACCTGCACGAACTGATTCCTGGCAGCGAACTGTGGCCTCACTTCGTGCGCAACCGCTCCGAGCAGTTCGAAGCACGGGTTGCCATGGTGCAGATCCAGGAGTCGCCGTCGATCTTCCTGCAGGGCATGGCCGGTTCGCGTATGCCGATCGCCATTGCTCACGGCGAAGGTCATGCCGAGTTCGCCAGCGAAGAAGCACTGGTCGCGGTCGATGTATCCGGCACTGTGGCCCTGCGTTTCGTCGACAACCATGGCAAAGTCACCGAAGCCTACCCGGCCAACCCAAACGGTTCGCCGCGCGGTATCGGTGGCCTGACCAGCCGCGACGGTCGCGTCACTATCATGATGCCGCACCCTGAGCGGGTATTCCGTGCCGTGCAGAACTCCTGGCGTCCGGAAGACTGGAACGAAGACGGTGCGTGGATGCGTATGTTCCGCAACGCGCGTGCCTGGGTGAACTGACACCGTGTTCAAGCTGGCCTTCTTTGTCCCTGAGAGCCACGTAGAGCAGGTCAAATGTGCCGTATTCGCCGCTGGTGCAGGGCGAGTCGGTGCGTATGACCAATGCTCATGGCAGGTGCTTGGCCACGGCCAGTTCCGCCCGCTGGATGGCAGTCAGCCATTTATCGGGCAGGGCGGGGTGGTTGAGCGGGTACAGGAGTGGAAGGTCGAGCTTGTGGTGGCTGACGAGCTGATTCAGCAAGTGGTGGCGGCTCTGAAGCAGAGCCATCCCTACGAAACGCCGGCCTATGAAGTCTGGCGGCTGGAAAATCTTTGAAAAGGGTTCATCTGGATAGGTCGCTGTGGGAGCGAGCTTGCTCGCGAAGAGGTCGGTACATCCAGAATATCTTTGTGCTTTGAAGTACCGTCTTCGCAAGCAAGCTTGCTCCCACAAGTTTTTCTGTGACGCGAACTCTACGGCCTGATCTCAATCATCGTGCCGTCCTTCACCAGATTCCACACCTCGCGCATGTCATTGTTCTTCATGGCGATGCAGCCGTTGGTCCAATCCAGGGTATGGAAGTACCACTCCGGATATTCCTCATCCAGCGGCGTGCCGTGGATCATGATCATGCTGCCAGGCTTTACCCCTTCGCGTTTCGAGCGCTCGGCATCGGCAACGTTCGGGTAGGAAATGTGCATCGACAGGTTGTAGTTGCTGCTGGTCTTGCGCCAGTCCAGCCAGTAGAAGCCTTCCGGTGTGCGCTGATCACCTTCCTTGAGCTTGGTGCCTTTTGGCTGTTTGCCCAGCGAAATGCGATAGGTTTTCAGCGGTTCGCCAGCGCTGATCAGCTGCAGTTGGCGAACGGATTTGAGCACCAGCACCTTATCGATTTTCTTGTCGGCGATGTTTTCAAGGTTGATGACCTTTTCGCCGACGATTTTCTGCTCACTGCCTTTCGGGATGATGGTTTGGGTGAACGCGGCCTGAGACAGAGGCACGAATGACAAACACAGAACAGCGAGCAACCAACGCATCGAAACGGTATCCCTGAAACGGCGCCTTTGAAGGGCTGGCCTGATTAAGTGTCTTGAATGGGCCGCGAGGGCGGCAACGCTTCGGTGCGCACCGGGTAAAGCTGCTGGCGCCGATCCGCAAAGAAGCATTCTAGGGCACGGCGCACTGTCATGAAAGCCAGCTCTGACCATGGGATATCTGCCTCGTCGAACAGGCCGACTTCCAGGCTCTCGATACCAGCAGCAAACTCCGGCGTCGCCAGCTCGCCGCGATAGAACACATGCACCTGATTGATGTGCGGCACGTCCACCAGCATGTACAGCTCCAGCTGGCCCAGCGTCGCGCAGGCTTCTTCGACGGTTTCCCGGCGCGCAGCCTGCTCGATGGTTTCGCCGTTTTCCATGAACCCGGCGGGCAAGGTCCAGAAACCCAGGCGTGGCTCGATGGCGCGGCGGCACAGCAGGACCTTGTTGTCCCAGACCGCGAGACTGCCGGCGACAATATTCGGGTTCTGATAATGAATGAAGTGACAATGCCCACAGACATAGCGCAAGCGGCTGTCGCCTTCGGGGATGCGTTGCTCGACCGGGTTACCGCACTGGGTACAGAATTTCATGGGGAGATTCGGCTGCTGAATTCAGTCGCTATCTTGGCGTGCAACGCGGGGCATCGGCAAGCGGCGCTTGAGTCGCATGTCGACTTGTCCTGCAAGGGCTTGGGCAGTTCGCCACTTTGGTGCATGATGCGGGGTAGGCAACAGATCGAGATTTCCCATGCTGGACGAGCTACTCCGCCGTGTAAGCAGTCATACGCCGAGCACTCTCGAAACGGATCGACGTTTTCCCGAGGCTGCGGTGTTGCTGCCGATTACGCGCAGCGATGAACCGGAACTGATCCTGACCTTGCGCGCCAGCGGTCTGTCGACCCATGGCGGAGAGGTAGCGTTCCCGGGTGGGCGTCGTGATCCTGAAGACGCCGACCTGATCTTCACCGCCCTGCGCGAAGCTGAGGAAGAAATTGGTTTGCCGCCCGGCCTGGTGGAGGTGATCGGTCCGCTCAGCCCGCTGATTTCCAAGCATGGAATCAAAGTGACCCCGTATGTGGGCCTGATCCCTGACTTCGTCGAGTATCGCCCCAACGATGCAGAGATTGCGGCTGTGTTCAGCGTGCCCCTGGAATTTTTCCGTCAGGACACGCGTGAGCATACCCATCGGATCGATTACCAGGGCCGCAGTTGGTATGTGCCCAGCTATCGCTACGGTGAGTTCAAAATCTGGGGGCTGACGGCAATCATGATCGTCGAGTTGATCAACGTCCTCTATGACAGCAAAATCAGCCTGCATCAGCCGCCCGAACATTCCGTGATCTGAGATTGAAAGGCCACATAGCCAGGAAAACCGATGGAAACCGAACGCCGCGTCGCCTCACCCTGCGTCAGCATCTGCGCGCTGGATAACGACGACATCTGCCTGGGTTGCCAGCGCACCGTCAAGGAAATCACTGACTGGCATGCCATGGACAACGAGCAGCGCCGCGCAGTGCTCAGGTTGTGCCATGAGCGGGCTGAGGCGAGTGGGCTTGTCTGGAAGATGTGATCGCAGGATTTCACCGCTCCCACAGGTTTCCACCTGCTGATACCATTGCTTACCTTTCCCGCCACATAAGCCTCGCCCATGCTCTTCCTGATCGCCTACATCAGCAGCGTTGTGCTGATCAATTTCGCGTTTTCCACTGCGCCTCACCTGGATGTCATCTGGTCGGCCTGGGGTGGGCTGGTGTTTGTGCTGCGCGACATGGTGCAGACTCGCTTCGGGCATGGCGCACTTATCGCGATGCTGGCGGCGCTGGTGTTGTCCTACGTGACGTCCGATCCGACCATTGCACTGGCCAGCGCCACGGCGTTCGCGGTATCCGAATGTATCGACTGGTTGGTTTTCACCATCACCAGGCGCCCGCTGCATGATCGGCTGTGGCTCAGTTCGGCATTGAGTATCCCGGTCGACACCTTCATCTTTTTCGGACTGATCGACGCGCTCACCGCGCCCGTCATCCTCACTGCGCTGCTCTCGAAATTCGCCGGCGTCACGGCTGTCTGGCTGATCATGGTCTGGCGTGCGCGCAAGAACGCGTGTGTGGGCTGAGAATTACCGGGCTTCGTGGTAAATTGCGCGCCTTTCTCCACAGCGGTCGCTCGCACCCGGCGGGCTGCCCTCGACATCTGCTCCACGAGGACCTGACATGACTCAAATCGGAACTCCACTGTCGCCTGTCGCGACCCGTGTATTGCTTTGCGGTTGCGGCGAGCTGGGCAAGGAAGTCGTGATCGAACTGCAGCGCCTGGGCGTTGAAGTGATCGCTGTCGATCGTTATGCCAATGCGCCGGCGATGCAGGTCGCCCATCGCAGCCACGTGATCAACATGCTCGACGGTGCAGCACTGCGCGCCGTGATCGAGGCAGAAAAGCCGCATTACATCGTGCCGGAAATCGAAGCTATCGCCACCGCGACGCTGGTTGAGCTGGAGGCCGAAGGTTTCACGGTCATCCCGACTGCCCGCGCGGCACAGCTGACCATGAACCGCGAAGGCATTCGTCGTCTGGCCGCCGAAGAACTGGACCTGCCGACCTCGCCTTACCACTTTGCCGACACCTTCGAAGACTACAGCAACGCTGTGCAGGACCTGGGCTTCCCGTGCGTGGTCAAGCCGGTCATGAGTTCGTCGGGCAAGGGCCAGAGCCTGCTGCGCACCCCTGACGATGTGAAAAAGGCTTGGGATTACGCGCAGGAAGGCGGTCGCGCTGGCAAAGGTCGCGTGATCATCGAAGGCTTCATCGACTTCGACTATGAAATCACCTTGTTGACCGTGCGTCATGAAGGTGGCACGACATTCTGCGCGCCGGTCGGTCATCGTCAGGAGAAGGGCGACTATCAGGAATCCTGGCAGCCACAAGCCATGAGCCCGGTTGCTCTGGCTGAATCCGAGCGCGTTGCCAGGGCGGTCACTGAAGCTCTGGGTGGGCGCGGTCTGTTCGGGGTTGAATTGTTCATCAAGGGCGACCAGGTGTGGTTCAGCGAGGTTTCACCGCGCCCGCATGACACTGGCCTGGTGACCCTGATTTCCCAGGACCTTTCGCAGTTTGCTTTGCATGCCCGAGCGATTCTGGGCCTGCCAATTCCGTTGATTCGCCAGTTCGGGCCGTCCGCCTCGGCTGTGATTCTGGTGGAAGGGCAGTCGACACAGACGACGTTCGCCAATCTGGGCGTCGCCTTGAGCGAGCCGGACACAGCCCTGCGCCTGTTCGGCAAGCCGCAAGTGAATGGTCAGCGCCGCATGGGCGTGGCCCTGGCCCGCGACGAATCCATCGAAGCTGCACGTGCCAAGGCGACCCGTGCCTCTCAGGCGGTGAAGGTTCAGTTGTAAGTAAATAGATTCCTGTAGGAGCTCACGAGCACCGCGAGGCAGCGATAGCGGTTAGTCTGACACACCGTCATCGCTGCCTCGCGGTGCTCGTGAGCTCCTACAAGGTCAGTGCGATCTAGGCAATCTTGTCCAGATCCGCATCGCGGGTTTCCTTCAGGCACAGCACAGCAATCACGCTGATCAACGCCGCCGCCGATACATACCCCCCGACCCAGCTCAAACCACCCATCGCCACCAGCTTCTGGGCGAAGAAGGGTGCGACTGATGCGCCGACAATTCCGCCCAGGTTGTAGGCTGCTGACGCTCCGGTGTAGCGAACCCGAGTAGGAAACAGTTCCGGCAACATGGCGCCCATCGGCGCAAATGTCACCCCCATCAGGAACAGCTCGATACACAGGAACAGCGCCACGCCCCAGGTCGTGCCATGGGTCAGCAGGGGTTCCATGGTGAAGCCGGAGAGGATCGCCAGCACGCCGCCCACGATCAATACCGGACGCCGTCCGAAGCGGTCGCTGGCCCAGGCCGCCAGTGGCGTTGCGGCCGCCATGAACAGCACCGCGAAGCATAGTAGCGCGAGGAAGGTTTCCCGGCTGTAACCCAGGGTCGATACCCCATAGCTCAGAGAGAAAACCGTCGAGATATAAAACAGCGCATAGCACACCACCATCGACGCGGCCCCCAGCAGCATCGGTGCCCAGTACTGGCTGAACAGCTCCACCAACGGCATTTTGACGCGCTCGTGGCGAGCGATGGCGTTGGCAAAGATTGGCGTTTCTTCAAGTTTCAGACGTACATACAGGCCAACCATGACCAGTACCGCGCTGAGCAGAAACGGAATGCGCCAGCCCCATGAGCGAAATTGCTCATCATCCAGAGTCATGGCCAGGGTCAGGAACAGACCGTTGGCCGCCAGGAAGCCAATGGAAGGGCCCAGTTGCGGGAACATGCCAAACCAGGCGCGCTTGCCTTTGGGCGCATTTTCCGTGGCGAGCAGTGCTGCGCCGCCCCATTCGCCACCCAGCCCCAGTCCCTGACCGAAACGCAGCACGCACAACAGGATCGGTGCCCAGGCGCCAATCGTTGCGTAGCCTGGCAGCACGCCGATCAAAGTCGTGCACACGCCCATCAGCAGCAATGAAGCGACCAGCGTCGATTTGCGTCCGATGCGATCACCGAAGTGGCCAAACAGAGCAGAGCCCAGCGGCCGGGCCAGAAAGGCAATGCCGAAGGTCAGAAAGGCCGACAGCATCTGCGCTGTGCCGGAAGTCTGCGGGAAAAACACCGGCCCGATCACCAGCGCAGCGGCGGTGGCATAGACGTAAAAGTCATAAAACTCGATGGCGGTGCCAATGAAGCTGGCGGTAGCGACGCGAGTCGCCGAGTTGGCCGGTTTGGCCGGAGCAAGTTCGTTCTCTTGAACGGCAGAAGTCGTCGTCATACGGATATCCCTGACAGTCATTTCGCCTGTCGATCCTCGTCAGCAATGACGCGCCACGACGGCAAACATTAATTATTGTGAGTACAGCGCTGATCAGGTTAGCCCGGATAGGGGCGGGGGGGGCATGGCTCATGCCTGGGATAAGGCAGGGCCAGGGAAAAGCTCGGACATATCAGGCTGAGTGACTGGCCGGATCACAGGCGGTGCGGGTAACACACGGATCGGCGGGCTGGATAAGCCGGTCGATTATAGGAAGGCCGTCGTGTGCATAACAAGAGCCTGATCGCGCTTAATTGACGGCGCGGGTCGCTGTGTTCTGCCACATCAATACCCGGCTGACGCGGTTATCCTCGGTCTGCAGGATTTCCAGGCGATACGGGCCTATTTTCAGGCATACGGCGCTTTCAGGGATGGTTTCCAGTGCTTCGGTGACCAGCCCGTTCAAGGTTTTCGGCCCATCGGAGGGCAGGTGCCAGCCCAGGCTTCTATTCAGATCGCGGATTGATGCCGCACCATCGACCACCAGCCGACCATCGGCCTGAGGATGAATGTGCGGGTTATCCAGTGTCTGTTCATTTTCGAATTCGCCAACGATTTCTTCGAGAATGTCTTCCAGGCTGACGATGCCCAGCACTTCGCCATATTCATCGACCACCACGCCAAGGCGGCGCTGCTGCTTGTGGAAGTTCAGCAATTGCAGTTGCAGAGGCGTGCTTTCCGGCACGAAATAAGGCTCGTAGCAGGCAGCCAGCAATGCTTCCTTGGTCAGTTGCGCCTTGGGCAACAGGTGGCTGATCTGCCGGGTATTGAGTACGCCCTGAACCTGGTTGATATCGTTGTGATAGACCGGCAGGCGGGTGTGCCGGGAAATGATCAGGCGTTCAATGATCTGCTCGATGGGATCGTCCAGATTGACGCCGTCCACTTCACTGCGCGGCACGAGGATGTCATTGACGGTAATGCTGTCCAGCGCATGAATGCCTGACAGCACGGGTGAGCGGTCAGGGTGGTGCTGGTTGACGCCGTCGTGATGCACGTCATGTACATCTTGCGGCAACTCCTGATCGACATCTTGTTGGGCGGCTGGCTGGTGATTTCTCGCAAAAGGCCGCAGCAAAGTGCTGGCGACAACGCTGAACACCCAGGCTAGCGGCCAGACAATCTTCATCGGCAGACGCAACAGGCCGTTTGCCATGTGTACGATGGCGGCCGGATGGCGCGCTGCAAGTCGGCGCGGGATCAGCTCGGCGAAGATCAGCGTCACGCTGGTGACTGCGATCCAGGCGAGCGTGGGGCCGTTATAGAACCAGTAATTGACTGCCAGCAGGGTGGCGATGACGGTGACCAGCACTTTGACCAGGGTGTTGCTGAAAATCAGGCTGGCCAGCTTGAATTCAAGCCTTGGCAGCGCGGCGCTGAAACGCCGGTCGGCTCTGCGCAATACCCGAAGCTGCTGATGAGCGGCTTCGATGGCTGTAAACAGTGCGGACCACAGGATCAGCAGGGTCACGACGCCCAGCAGAGGGCCGATTGGCAAATTATCCATAATCAGCGGGCCGTCAGATGTGCAGAATAAATTCGCGTACCAGCTTGCTGCCGAAATAGGCCAGCATCAGCAGGCAGAAGCCGCCCAGGGTCCAGCGGATAGCCTTGTGTCCACGCCAGCCGAGCCGGTTGCGTCCCCACAGCAGCACGCTGAACACCACCCAGGCCAGGCAGGCCAGCAGGGTCTTGTGCACCAGATGCTGGGCGAACAGGTTCTCGACAAACAGCCAGCCGGAAATCAGTGACAGCGAAAGCAGCGCCCAGCCAGCCCACAGAAAGCCGAACAGCAGGCTTTCCATGGTTTGCAGGGGCGGGAAATTCTTGATCAGCCCGGAAGGATGCTTGTGCTTGAGCTGGTAATCCTGAACCAGCAGCAGCAAGGCTTGAAATACCGCAATGGTGAACATGCCGTAGGCCAGGATCGACAGCAGGATATGGCTGAGAATGCCGGGCTCTTCCACAATGGGTTGTACCGTGCCTGCTGGCGCGAATTGCGCGAGCAGTACCGTGATCAATCCCAGCGGGAACAGCAGCACCAGAAGATTTTCCACCGGGATGCGCACAGTCGCGAGCAGGGTCAGGGCGATGACCGCCACTGCAATCAGGCTGGCGGCGCTAAAGAAGTCCAGGCCAAGCCCGATCGGACGAATCAACTGCGAGAACAGTCCGAATGCATGCGCCACCACTGCCAGTGTGCCAAGCAGGCAAAGCAGCCGTTTGTCGGCGCGTGTGGCCTGGCTGAGGCGGATGCCTTGATAGATTGTCGCAGCGGCATAAAGGCAGGCGGCGGCGAGGCTGGGTAGCAGGCTGGGTGGCAAAGGGAACATAAATCCTGATGGACGGGCCGCAAAGGCGCTGAGTTTGGCATAGAACCGACATTTCACGAAAGACCACAGAAGCAGACTCCGTGGTGTCCGTCCAGCAGAGTCTTCGCTATAATCCGCGACCTGCTCAAGCCGCAGGCTCGCCGAGCGCCATATTTAATACAGGCCGGGCCGCACCAACCGGGGTTCGACAAGAGCCTGAAAGGATCGCGCATGTTTGAAAATCTGACAGACCGTCTCTCGCAGACGCTGCGCCATGTCACTGGCAAGGCGAAGCTGACCGAGGACAACATCAAAGACACCTTGCGCGAAGTGCGTATGGCTTTGCTCGAAGCCGACGTTGCCTTGCCGGTGGTCAAAGACTTCGTCAACAAGGTCAAGGAGCGCGCTGTCGGCACGGAAGTGTCGCGCAGCCTGACGCCGGGCCAGGCGTTCGTGAAGATCGTCCAAGCTGAACTGGAAGACATGATGGGGGCCGCCAACGAAGAGCTGAGCCTGGCCGTCACGCCTCCAGCAGTCATCCTGATGGCAGGTTTGCAGGGTGCGGGTAAAACCACCACTGCGGGCAAGCTGGCCAAGTTCCTCAAGGAGCGCAAGAAGAAAACCGTCATGGTGGTCTCGGTGGACGTTTACCGTCCTGCGGCCATCAAACAGCTCGAAACCCTGGCCAACGACATCGGCGTCACGTTCTTCGCCTCCGATATCAGCCAGAAGCCGATTGATATCGCTCAGGCAGCTATCAAGGAAGCCAAGCTCAAGTTCATCGATGTGGTGATCGTCGATACGGCGGGTCGTCTGCACATCGATGTCGAGATGATGGGTGAGATTCAGGGCCTGCACGCGGCGGTCAAACCTGCTGAAACCCTGTTCGTGGTTGACGCCATGACCGGCCAGGACGCGGCCAATACGGCCAAGGCCTTTGGCGATGCGCTGCCGCTGACCGGTGTGATTCTGACCAAGGTCGATGGCGACGCCCGTGGCGGTGCCGCATTGTCCGTGCGGGCGATTACCGGCAAGCCGATCAAGTTCATCGGTATGGGCGAGAAGAGCGACGCGCTCGAACCGTTCCACCCGGACCGTATCGCTTCACGCATCCTGGGCATGGGCGATGTGCTCAGCCTGATCGAGCAGGCCGAACAGACCCTCGACAAAGACAAGGCCGACAAACTGGCCAAAAAGCTGAAGAAAGGCAAAGGCTTCGATCTCGAAGACTTCCGCGATCAGCTGCAACAGATGAAAAACATGGGCGGCCTTGGTGGGCTCATGGACAAACTGCCGAGCATTGGCGGCGTCAATCTGTCGCAAATGGGCAATGCCCAGGGCGCGGCAGAGAAACAATTCAAACAGATGGAAGCCATCATCAATTCGATGACACCGGCCGAGCGTCGTGACCCAGACCTGATCAGCGGTTCGCGCAAGCGTCGCATTTCTCAGGGTTCGGGCACCCAGGTTCAGGACATCGGGCGTCTGATCAAGCAGCATAAGCAGATGCAGAAGATGATGAAGAAATTCTCCGCCAAAGGCGGAATGCAGAAAATGATGCGCGGCATGGGCGGAATGTTGCCCGGCGGCGGCATGCCAAAGATGTGATGCAACGCGTGCAGATCGATCTGCACGCCACGCCACAAGGGAGGGAAACCTCTCGCAAATGCCCGCCTTGCGGGCCCACACCTGCCGTCGATACTGACGGCTCCCTGGCAAATCTGGATGGCATGCCAATAGGCGCCGGAAAAAGACATTTGCAAAAGTCGGGATATTCCTTAGAATATGCGGCCTTTCGGGCACCTATGCCCGCTGTGCATCTTAGATTTGCAGCACCGACTACAGGAACGATGTTCAATGCTAACCATTCGTCTTGCCCTGGGCGGCTCCAAAAAGCGCCCGTTTTACCACCTGACTGTTACCGATAGCCGCAATGCGCGCGACGGTTCACACAAAGAGCAGATTGGCTTCTTCAACCCGGTTGCCCGTGGTCAGGAAGTTCGTTTGTCCGTGAACGAAGAGCGTCTGAACTACTGGTTGAGCGTAGGTGCACAAACTTCCGAGCGCGTAGCTCAGTTGTTGAAAGATCACGCCAAGACCAAGGTCGCGGCCTGAGCAATATGAACGCGGCGCCAACGACTGCCGACGACTTGATCGTCATTGGCAAGATTTACTCGGTTCATGGCGTTCGCGGCGAAGTGAAGGTCTTTTCCTTTACTGATCCGATTGGAAACCTGTTGGATTACAAAACCTGGACGCTTCGGCGCGAAGGCAGCGTTAAACAGGTAGAGCTGGTCAGCGGACGCTTGCAAAACAAGTTCCTGGTCGCAAAGCTCAAAGGTCTCGATGACCGCGAGGAAGCCCGTCTTCTGTCCGGTTTTGAAATCTGCGTGCCGCGTAACCTGTTCCCTGATCTGACTGACGGCGAGTACTACTGGTACCAGCTGGAAGGTCTTAAGGTCATCGACCAACTTGGGCAAATGCTCGGGAAGATCGATCACCTGTTGGAGACCGGCTCGAACGATGTAATGGTGGTCAAGCCCTGCGCAGGCAGCCTGGATGATCGCGAACGCCTGTTGCCCTATACAGAGCAATGCGTGTTGGCAGTCGATCTGGTAGCCGGCGAGATGAAGGTGGATTGGGACGCGGACTTCTAAGCGATGGCTAGCCTGCGCATAGAAGTGATCAGTCTGTTTCCCGAGATGTTTTCCGCCATCAGCGACTACGGCATTACCAGCCGTGCGGTGAAACAGGGGCTGTTGCAGCTGACCTGTTGGAATCCGCGGGACTACACCACGGATCGACATCACACTGTGGATGATCGCCCATTTGGCGGTGGTCCGGGCATGGTGATGAAGATCAAGCCCCTTGAAGATGCTCTGGTTCACGCCAGGCAAGCGGCAGGGGATGCGGCGAAGGTGATTTACCTATCGCCACAAGGCCGCCAGCTGAATCAGTCTGCGGTACGCGAACTGGCGCAGGAGGAAGCAATTATCCTCATCGCCGGTCGTTATGAAGGCATTGACGAGCGTTTCATTGAAGCTCATGTCGATGAAGAGTGGTCGATTGGTGACTATGTACTTTCCGGTGGCGAGCTGCCGGCGATGGTACTGATCGATGCGGTTACGCGACTGCTGCCTGGAGCTTTAGGGCATGCGGACTCCGCGGAGGAAGATTCCTTCACGGACGGTCTGCTGGATTGCCCGCATTACACCCGACCGGAGGTGTATGTGGATCAGCGTGTTCCCGACGTGTTACTGAGTGGTAATCACGCACACATCCGGCGTTGGCGTTTACAGCAGTCCCTTGGGCGGACCTATGAACGACGCGCCGATCTTCTGGAAAGCCGCTCGCTTTCTGGAGAAGAGAAGAAGCTGCTCGCGGAATACATCCGCGAACGGGACGATAGTTAACGTATCGATGGTAGATCCGACGATTTACCTTAGGAGCACAGCATGACTAACAAAATCATTCTTGCACTCGAAGCAGAGCAGATGACCAAAGAGATCCCTACCTTTGCCCCGGGCGACACTGTTGTCGTTCAGGTGAAAGTGAAGGAAGGCGACCGCGCGCGTCTGCAGGCGTTCGAAGGCGTAGTAATTGCCAAGCGTAACCGTGGCGTGAACAGTGCTTTCACTGTTCGTAAAATCTCCAACGGTGTTGGCGTTGAGCGTACTTTCCAGACCTACAGCCCGCAAATCGACAGCCTGGCTGTGAAACGTCGCGGTGACGTTCGCAAAGCCAAACTGTACTACCTGCGTGACCTGTCCGGTAAAGCAGCTCGCATCAAGGAAAAACTGTCCTGAGTACAGTTTTCTGATGCAAAAAAAGGCAGCCTTCGGGCTGCTTTTTTGTGCCTGGAGTTCTATTGTTTCCGGCCTGTGATGCCCATGCTTCACTGCACAAGCGCGAATATTTATGTCTGCTATCGATGATCCACTGATCGACCGGTTTCTCGATGCCCTCTGGCTGGAAAAGGGCCTGTCGGATAACACCCGCGATGCTTATCGCAGCGATCTTGCCCTGTTCAATGGCTGGTTGCAGGAGAAAGGGCTGGCGCTGATCAATGTCGGGCGCGAAGCCATCCTCGATCATCTCGCCTGGCGTGTGGACAAGGCTTACAAGCCGCGCTCCACCGCCCGTTTTCTCTCCGGGGTGCGTGGCTTCTATCGCTATCTGCTCCGGGAAAAGCTGATCTCTGTCGATCCGACCTTGCAGGTCGACATGCCACAACTGGGCAGGCCGTTGCCCAAGTCCCTGTCGGAAGCCGATGTCGAAGCGCTGCTGGCAGCGCCTGACCTTAGCGAAGCCATTGGTCAGCGCGACAAGGCCATGCTTGAAGTGCTTTACGCCTGTGGGCTGCGAGTGACTGAACTGATCAGCCTGACGCTGGAGCAGGTCAATCTGCGCCAGGGCGTGCTGCGGGTCATGGGCAAAGGCAGCAAGGAGCGGCTGGTGCCGATAGGGGAGGAGGCCATCGTCTGGATCGAACGTTACATGCGCGGTGCCCGTGACGAATTGCTGGGCGGGCGTCCCAGCGACGTATTATTCCCCAGCCTGCGGGGTGAGCAGATGACCCGCCAGACCTTCTGGCATCGGATCAAGCATCAGGCGCTGGTCGCCGGTATCAGCAAATCGCTGTCGCCGCACACGTTGCGTCATGCGTTCGCCACGCATCTGCTCAATCATGGTGCGGACTTGCGCGTGGTGCAGATGCTGCTCGGCCACAGTGATCTGTCCACGACGCAGATTTACACCCATGTTGCCCGCGCTCGTCTGCAGGACATGCACAGCAAGCATCATCCACGCGGCTGAGACGAAAAAATACCGACAAAATCGGAACAGTCTTGCATTACGGCGGGTCGGTGTTACGGGGCTTATGTGGTAGTCTTTGGCGGTTTCGCAGATGCACGCGCATGTCCGTTTTTGTCGACACAGCCTGCCTGCCCACCGCCCGAGGAGTTTTCATGCGCGTGACCCAGATTATCGCCGTCGCAGCCGTTGCGCTGGCCAGTACCTTCAGCATGTTCGCTCAGGCCGATGCCGCCGCCGACCAGGCAATTCGCAAGACCCTGGACTCGCTCAAACTCGAACTCCCTATCGAAAGCATTGGCGCCAGCCCCTTGAACGGCCTGTACGAAGTCAAGCTCAAAGGCGGCCGCGTGCTGTATGCCAGCCCCGACGGCCAGTTCGTCATGCAGGGTTACCTGTTTCAGATTCAGGATGGCAAACCGGTCAACCTGACCGAGAAGACCGAACGGCTGGCCATCGCCAAAACCATCAACGGCATACCCACCGCTGAAATGGTGGTTTACCCGGCCATCGGCGAGACCAAATCGCATATCACCGTGTTCACCGATACCACGTGCCCGTATTGCCACAAGCTGCACGCTGAAGTGCCGCAGCTGAACAAGATGGGTATTGAAGTGCGCTATGTTGCTTTCCCGCGTCAGGGCCTGGGTTCGCCAGGTGACGAGCAACTGCAGGCCGTGTGGTGTTCCAAGGATCGCAAAGGCGCCATGGACCTGATGGTCGATGGCAAGGACATCAAGGCTGCCAAGTGCGCCAACCCTGTGACCAAACAATTCGAAATGGGCCAATCGATCGGCGTGAACGGCACGCCGGCCATCGTCTTGGCTGACGGCCAGTTGATTCCGGGTTACCAGCCCGCTGCACAAGTGGCCAAACTGGCGCTCAGCGCCAAATAAACCAGCGCGTCCAGTGACCGTTGGGTAAATAGAGAGCTGCACTGCCACGTGCAGCTGTTTTCACGGTCGGCATCGCGCCGGCCGTTTTACGGGGAGTTCATAGTGAATCCGGTCAAAGTAGGCATCTGTGGGCTGGGTACTGTCGGTGGCGGTACCTTCAACGTACTTCAGCGTAACGCCGAGGAGATTGCCCGCCGTGCCGGGCGTGGAATCGAAGTGGCACAAATTGCCATGCGTACGCCAAACCCCAACTGCCAGATTACCGGTACACCGACCACCAGCGACGTCTTCGCGGTGGCAACCAACCCTGAAATCGATATCGTCATTGAACTGATCGGCGGCTATACCATAGCCCGCGATCTGGTGCTCAAAGCCATTGAAAACGGCAAGCACGTGGTCACCGCCAACAAGGCGCTGATTGCTGTGCACGGTAACGAGATTTTCGCCAAGGCGCGTGAGAAGGGCGTAATCGTAGCGTTTGAAGCTGCGGTTGCGGGCGGTATCCCGGTGATCAAGGCAATTCGTGAAGGTTTGTCGGCAAATCGTATCAACTGGGTGGCCGGTATCATCAACGGCACGGGTAACTTCATCCTCACCGAAATGCGCGAGAAGGGTCGCACGTTCCCCGATGTCCTGGCAGAAGCTCAGGCGCTGGGTTATGCCGAGGCCGATCCGACGTTCGACGTTGAAGGCATCGATGCCGCGCACAAGCTGACCATCCTGGCGTCCATCGCGTTTGGCATCCCGCTGCAGTTCGACAAGGCCTACACCGAAGGCATTACCAAACTGACCACTGCAGATGTGAACTACGCCGAAGCACTGGGTTATCGCATCAAGCATCTTGGCGTGGCGCGCAGCACTGCCGCCGGTATCGAACTGCGTGTTCACCCGACGCTGATCCCGGCTGACCGGCTGATCGCCAACGTCAACGGCGTGATGAACGCTGTGATGGTCAATGGCGATGCCGCTGGCTCGACGTTGTTCTACGGCGCCGGTGCTGGCATGGAGCCTACGGCTTCTTCGGTGATCGCTGATTTGGTGGACGTGGTACGGGCGATGACGTCCGATCCGGAAAACCGCGTACCACATCTGGCGTTCCAGCCTGATTCGCTGTCCGCTCATCCGATTCTCTCCATCGATGCCTGCGAAAGCGCGTATTACCTGCGCATTCAGGCCAAGGATCACCCCGGTGTCCTGGCTCAGGTGGCGAGCATCCTGTCGGAGCGGGGCATCAACATCGAATCGATCATGCAGAAAGAAGTCGAAGAACAGGACGGCCTGGTGCCGATGATTCTGATAACTCATCGTGTGATCGAGCAGCGCATGAACGATGCCATCGAAGCCCTGGAAGCCTTGCAGGACGTGGTTGGTCCGGTGGTCCGGATCCGCGTTGAACATCTCAATTAATTGAAAGCGGCAAGCGGTAAGCTCCAGGCCGCAAGCTAGAAGCCAATCGCTTTTACTTGCAGCCTGAAGCTCGAAGCTTGCAGCTCAAACCGAAGGTTTGAAAATCCTATGCGCTATATCAGTACCCGCGGCCAGGCGCCGGCCCTGAATTTCGAAGACGTGCTGCTGACCGGTCTGGCCAGCGATGGTGGCCTGTACGTTCCGGAAAACCTGCCGCGATTCACCCAGGAAGAAATCGCCTCCTGGGCTGGCCTGCCGTATCACGAGCTGGCTTTCCGGGTGATGCGTCCGTTCGTGACGGGCAGCATTCCAGATGCCGATTTCAAACAGATCCTTGAAGAAACCTACGGCGTGTTTACCCACAGCTCGGTTGCGCCGCTGCGCCAGCTGAACGGTAACGAATGGGTACTTGAGCTGTTCCACGGCCCGACGCTGGCGTTCAAGGACTTCGCTTTGCAATTGCTGGGTCGTCTGCTGGACTACGTGCTGGCCAAGCGTGGCGAGCGCGTGGTGATCATCGGCGCCACATCGGGCGATACCGGTTCTGCGGCCATTGAAGGCTGCCGCAAGTGCGACAATGTCGACATCTTCATCCTGCACCCGAATAACCGCGTTTCCGACGTTCAGCGTCGGCAGATGACCACGATTTTCGGTGACAACATCCACAACATCGCCGTGGAAGGCAATTTCGACGACTGCCAGGAAATGGTCAAGAACAGCTTCGCTGATCAGAGCTTTCTCAAGGGCACGCGCCTGGTTGCGGTCAACTCGATCAACTGGGCGCGGATCATGGCCCAGATCGTTTACTACTTTCACGCGTCGCTGCAACTGGGCGGACCAGCTCGCTCGGTATCGTTCTCGGTGCCAACCGGCAATTTCGGCGACATCTTCGCCGGCTACCTGGCGCGCAACATGGGCCTGCCGATCAACCAGTTGATCGTGGCCACCAACCGCAACGACATCCTGCATCGCTTCATGAGCGGCAATCAGTACGTCAAGGAAACCCTGCATGCGACCCTGTCGCCGTCCATGGACATCATGGTGTCGTCGAACTTCGAGCGTTTGCTGTTCGACATGCACGGACGAAATGGCGCGGCAATCGCAGGCTTGATGGATACCTTCAAGCAGGGTGGCGGCTTCAGTGTCGAAGAGGAGCGCTGGACGGAAACCCGCAAGCTGTTCGACTCACTGGCAGTCAGCGATGAGCAGACCTGCGAGACCATCGCCGAAGTCTTCGCCAGTACCGGCGAGCTGCTGGACCCGCATACCGCTATCGGGGTGAAAGCTGCACGGGCTTGCCGACGCAGTCTGGATACGCCGATGGTGATCCTGGGAACGGCTCACCCGGTGAAATTCCCCGAAGCAGTGGAGAAGGCCGGTGTAGGAAAAGCGCTTGAGCTACCTGGACATTTGTCTGATTTGTTTGAGCGTGATGAACGCTGCACCGTTTTGCCAAATGACCTCAAAGCCATACAGGCCTTCGTCAGCCAGCATGGCAACCGTGGCAAACCGCTGTAATCGTATAGCCGTGTAACAACTTAAGGCCCGCTCACCAGCGGGCCTTCTCATTTACGCATGCCACACTTTGGGGGTGAATCACTTACGGATGAGTCAGTTGTTGTGAAGAATGCAAGCAAGTGGAGCGTGATCGACGGTAAACGCGTTGCGCCGGTCAAGAGCACTTTTGAAGTGCTGTTTTTTTTCATGGTTCTGCTGTTCAGTCAGCACAGCCATGCTTTGTACAGTCTGCCATTCAACATGGAGCCACCCTTTGTCGCCGTAGATCCCCTGGAGCTTTCAGTTGCTGATCGCCAGTGGCTGGATAAGCAGGCGGTGTTGAAGGTCGGTATCGCCACGGTGGATTATGAGCCGATTGATGTTGCCAGTGACCGCAATCTTTATCAGGGAATCAGTGCTGATTACCTGGCGCTTATCAGCAGCAAGCTAGGCATCAGAATGCAGGTGGTGGGTTTCGCCAAGCCTGACGATGCCATCAATGCAGTGCGCAATGGCGTAATAGACATCATCAGTACTGCCAACGGTTACGAACGTGGGTTTGAACAGCTTCGGCTAACCAAGGGTTACCTTGCGGATCGCTCGGTAGTGGTGACACGTGGAGTGGGTCCCGAGCTCGCAGTGGGGCTCAAGGGCAACACACTCGTGGTGCTCGAAGGTTACATCAGCCAGCGGGCTCTGCGCGCGGCGTATCCGCAAAGCGAAATCATTATCGCGCCGAGCCTGTTCAGTGCGATGGAGGCCGTGAGTCAGGGTGAGGCGGACGCCTTCATCGGGAACGAGGTTATCGCTCGCTCTTACCTGTCACTGCGCCCTTATCTAGGTTTACAGGTCCACTCCGACAGCGCTTTGGCGCAGGACGCCTTTTCATTCGCGGTGCGCGATGGTCAGACGCGTCTTCTGGCGCTGCTTGATACTGCGCTGGCCAGCATGGGACCTTCAATCAATCGCGAAGTGTTGTCACGCTGGACCCTCGGGCTTGGCGCTGATGTGGCCAGTCAGCGTGCTGGCCTGAACCGCAGCGAGCGGGAGTGGATAGCCAGGCATCCGATTGTCACGGTCGCTTCCGAACAGCACCCCCCTTACATCTATCGTGATAAAGACGGGCAATGGGTCGGTTTGAATATTGATTTATTGAGGCGGATATCCCGGATGACCGGTCTGCAGTTCGTGCATAGAGAGGTCACTGCGATCGATGAGACCTATGACCTCTTGCGTAGTGGTCAGGCGCAAATGAACACCACGCTGGCAGAGAATGCCGAGCGCCGAAAACTGCTCAGTTTCAGCCATTCGTTCGGAGGCAACAACTGGGTGTTTGTTGTGAGATCAAATGCGTCGTCACCCCGCTCATTGGGGGAATTGAGCGGCCAGACGATCGCGCTACCCGCTCGGCATGCTTTGGAGGCAGACATCAAAAGGGACTTTCCGGGCATAAAATTGCGCCTGGTTGAAAACTACGAACAAGCTCGTGGGCTGGTGCGCTCCGGTGAGGTGGTGGCGACTATCCAGAACGAGGCGGGTGCTCATCTGTCTCCTCCTGATCAGCTAAAGGTCGGACGCAGTGTCGAAGGCTGGTGGTCGCCGGACCGGTTTTCCGTCATCAAATCGCACCCGCAATTACTCGGTATTCTCAACAAAAGTCTTGAGGCGTTCCCGGTGGCCGAGATGCGTGCGATCCGCAGCCAGTGGCTATGGGCTGTTGCCCCTCAGCCATCGATCTGGAGACGGGTTCCAGGCTGGTTTTACTGGTTATTGGCGCTGACATTACTCACAGGACTCGTTTCCCTGCTGTGGAGTAGCCGCCTCAGAGTGCAGATACACCAGCGCCTCAACGCTGAGGAGGCCCTGAGGGATCAGTTGGCTTTCAAGCATGCTCTGCTCGATGGCATCCCCAATCCCATTTACGTTCGAGACCTCAAAGGGCGAATGATCTCGTGCAATCGCAGCTATGAAGAGAGCCTGGGTCTCAGCTTCGAGCAGATGAATGGTCGTCGCCTGATTGATATCGAATTGATCCCGAAGGAGATCTCGGAACAGTTGCACGGCGACTACCTCAAACTGCTTGAAACCCGTCAGCCGATCTTCGCCGACCGCAACATGCCACTGCCGGGCAAGAACATAGCCGTCTGGCAGTGGACGGTGCCCTTCTATCGAGCCGACGGGGAGCTTCAAGGGTCGCTCGGCGGCTGGATTGACGTCACCGAGAGCAAGCGAATGGAGGGACAGCTGCTGGAAGCTGGCTTGCGGGCAGCAAAGGCGCCTGAGCTCAAGACCGGCAACCTCTAGCGCGATCAGGTGTATTTCTTTTGCAGGTACATCAATAACGCCACATCGGTCGCCAGCCTGAGTTTGCGCATCGCACTGATCTTCTGTGCGCTCACAGTCTGTTTGCTGCGGTTGAGTTGCTCGGCAATCTTGCCCACCGAAGCTCCGCTGGCGAACAGCTTCAAGACTTCCTGCTCCCGGGGTGAAAGTTGCTCCAGCGTCTTGGGCCTGGCTTTCTCCTGTTGCAGCGCCTCAAGCATGGCGTTGCGCACGGAGATGGCAATGTAGGGGCGATCCCTGCGCACGGAGGCGATAGCTGCGGGCAACTCTTCGAGCACCTGGCTCTTGTTCATCAGCCCTTTGACCTTGAGTCTGAGGATCGCGCGCAGCAGCTCACCGTCTTTTACCGAGGTGACCACCAGAATGCGCAGCTCGGGAAACTCCTTGCGGATAGCGGCCAGCCACTCCAGATCCCGGGCGTGCTGATCAGCAGGCATCAGCAGGTCAGTGATCAGAATCTCGGGGTTGTGCTCGCGTAGCAATTGCAGCCGCTCTTCCACGGAGACAGCCTGACCCACTACCTTCGCCTGCTCTACGTCTTCGGCTACGACTTGCAGCCCCATGCGAAAAATCGGGTTATCGCCAGCCAGGAGAATACGTAGCGGTTGATCGGGAAAGTCGCTCAAGCTGGGCTCCATTGCGTCCGAACGCCTCGATGAAATATGCCGTAAAGCATCGCACCTGCGGCCCTGCCCAATTAGCCTGGGCAGCCTGGCGGGTTGTAGGAAAGGGTCAGGATCATGAGGGAGATTTCCTACAGACATATCCCGGAGGGGGGCAGCGGTTTTTTCTCTGTCACATTGGGCAGGCATGCTCGGAGTCACGCGTCACTTACCATCCAGAACTTTCTGATGTTGCCGATGGTCATTGATAAGCACCTTTGCATTCAAACTGTTGAGTGGTGAACCCGATGGAAAATATCAGCTTACTGCTAAGCGAAGCGTTGACGCCGTACCAGGCTGATCTGGGCCCGGCCGGGCTGCTGGGCGAACGCCTGGTGTCGCTCAGGGATGCAGCCGGTGTCGTGGTGATCAAGCGCACGTTTTCGGCAGCGCAGTTGAGTGATAAACGCCAGCTCACGGACGTGGTTGACGGTCTGCGTCGCGACCTGATGGTGGCCGAGGGGCGTATCGAACCTTGCGTGATTGCCGCCATGCGCCATGCGGCACTCAATCGACCATTCATTGCTGCGCCGTCATTCGCCTGAGTGGTTTTTGTTCCAGCCGCATCGGAACCTAATGGTCGCGCAGCGTTCTGAATATTTACGGCAGGTTCAAACATTGTGCTCCGGTGATTGATGCCTGCCGTACTGGTCCAGAGGACCACGGTTTACCCCGAGTAGTCTCCCCGCTGCTCGGGGTTTCTTTTTTTCAGCCCTGCTATCAGCCAGATCCGGTTCCTGGCGTAGCGTGTGCCAGGCATCCGGCATCCCAAGTTGCGTCGGGCGAGCAACCGATCGGCCTGCCCGGGTCGTTCATCCGCCCTGCATCGGGTAGACTTGCCGCCTTTCCCCGTATCTAGAAGCCCGTACATGGCCCAGCCGTCCACGACCTACAAATTCGAACTCAACCTTACCGATCTTGATCGTGGGGTTTACGAAAGCGTCAAACAGACCATCGCGCGTCACCCTTCGGAAACCGAGGAGCGCATGACCGTGCGTTTGCTGGCCTATGCGTTCTGGTACAACGAGCAGCTGTCGTTCGGCCGTGGCCTGTCAGACGTGGATGAGCCCGCGCTGTGGGAAAAAAGCCTGGATGATCGCGTGCTGCACTGGATCGAAGTCGGCCAGCCTGACGCAGATCGCCTGACCTGGTGTTCGCGCCGCACCGAACGCACCAGCCTGCTGGCCTATGGCAGCCTGCGCGTATGGGAAGGCAAGGTGATTCCGGCGATCAAGAACCTGAAAAACGTCAATATCGCCGCAGTGCCCCCGGAAGTGCTCGAAGTGCTGGCCAAAGACATGCCACGGGTAATCAAGTGGGATGTGATGATCAGCGAAGGGACGATTTTCGTCACTGACGATCGGGGTCAGCATGAAGTGCAGTTGCAATGGCTGGCGGGCGAGCGCGGCTGACACGCCCTGTCAAACAGCAAACGTTGCACCTGTGGGAGCGAGCTTGCTCGCGAAGGCGATGTTCGGAGCTGTAGAGATGTTCAGTCTGTTCCGGCCCCTTCGCGAGCAAGCTCGCTCCCACAAAAACGTCCTGTAAATTTAGATCGTTATTTTGGCTTTTCCAGGAATCAGCGAAAACCGCATGCGCATCGAACCTCGTACACTTCCGCAAACCTTGCCTTTTCTGGGCGATTTGCCGCCTTTGCTGACCCGGCTGTACGCCGCACGGGGCGTGTTGTCCGAAGCCGAACTGGATAAAAGTCTTGCCCGGCTGATCCCCTATCAGCAACTCAAGGGCATCGATGCTGCAGTGGATCTGCTGGTCACGGCGCTGAACGAGCGCCAGCGTATTCTCATCGTTGGCGACTTCGACGCTGACGGTGCCACGGCCAGCACCGTCGGCGTGCTGGGCCTGAGGTTATTGGGCGCCGCTCATGTGGATTACCTGGTGCCCAACCGCTTCGAATACGGCTATGGCCTGACCCCGGAAATCGTCGCCGTCGCCTTGCAGCGTCAGCCGCAATTGCTGATGACCGTGGACAACGGCATCTCTAGCGTCGAAGGCGTTGCCGCCGCCAAGGCCGCGGGTCTGCAGGTGCTGGTCACCGATCACCACTTGCCGGGTCATGAGTTGCCGGCTGCCGATGCCATCGTCAACCCCAATCAGCCCGGTTGCACCTTCCCCAGCAAAGCGCTGGCCGGTGTTGGCGTCATCTTTTACGTGTTGATGGCCTTGCGGGCGCGGCTGCGGGAAAACGGCTGGTTCGAAGCCAATCAGCGTGCTCAACCGAATCTGGGCGAACTGCTGGATCTGGTCGCGCTGGGCAGCGTGGCTGACGTGGTGCCGCTGGACACCAACAACCGCATCCTGGTGCATCAGGGGCTGATGCGTATTCGTGCCGGTCGCGCACGTCCTGGCCTCAAGGCGATCCTCGAAGTTGCCCGCCGTGATCACACGCGCATCACCTCCACCGACCTGGGTTTCATCCTCGGCCCACGGCTGAACGCGGCCGGGCGTCTGGACGACATGAGCCTGGGCATCGAGTGCCTGCTCTGCGAGGACGAAACCCTGGCCCGAGAAATGGCCGGGCAACTGGACGAGCTCAATCAGGACCGCAAAACCATCGAGCAGGGCATGCAGCGCGAAGCCCTGGCCCAGCTCAAGGACCTGCCCCTGGAGTCCATGCCGTTCGGGTTGTGCGTGTTCGAGCCAGACTGGCACCAGGGCGTTATCGGCATTCTCGCTTCGCGCCTGAAGGATCGCTATCACCGCCCGACCATCGCGTTCGCCAGTGCCGGGGAGGGCGTGCTCAAGGGGTCGGCCCGCTCGGTGGCAGGGTTCCATATTCGTGATGCGCTGGACGCTGTTGCTGCTCGTCATCCGGAGCTGATCAGCAAGTTTGGCGGGCATGCGATGGCGGCGGGGCTGTCGTTGCCTGAGGCCAATTTCCCGGCCTTCGCTCAAGCCTTCGATGAAGAAGTGCGACGTCAGCTGCAGGAAGAAGACCTGACCGGCCGATTGCTCTCCGATGGCCCGCTGGCGGTTGAGGAGTTTCACCTGGAGCTGGCCCGCGCCTTGCGCAATGCCGGGCCCTGGGGCCAGCATTTTCCCGAGCCGTTGTTCCATGGTGTGTTTCAGCTGGTTGAACAGCGGGTGGTCGGCGAGCGCCATTTGAAGATGGTGCTCAAAAGCGAATGCGGCACCGTGAAGCTTGATGCAATTGCCTTTGGCGTTGATCGGGATATCTGGCCGAACCCTAATATCCGTTGGGTCGAGCTGGCCTACAAGCTTGATCTGAACGAGTTTCGCGGCAATGAAACCGTGCAGTTGATGGTTGCGCATATTGCGCCGCGCTAGCCGTTGACAGGCTTTAAGGAGGAACCCCGGGCAGGACGGCATTGTCGACTAGGCTGTATGCACCGTTCAAATCCTGCCTGAGAGGTTTCCATGAGCCTGTTGTTAGAACCCTACACGCTGCGCCAGTTGACCTTGCTCAACCGCATCGCGGTTTCACCCATGTGTCAGTACTCGTCGGTGGACGGCCTGGCCAACGACTGGCATCTGGTGCACCTGGGCAGCCGTGCTGTCGGCGGCGCGGGGCTGATTTTCACCGAGGCCACTGCGGTCACCGAAGATGGCCGGATTACCCCGCAAGACCTGGGGCTGTGGAAAGACGAACAGATCGAAGGCCTGCAGCGCATTACCCGCTTCATTTCCGCTCAAGGCGCTGTCGCCGGGATTCAGCTCGGCCATGCCGGGCGCAAGGCCAGCACGTGGCGTCCATGGCTGGGCAAGTCGGGCAGTATCAAGGCTGACGAGGGTGGCTGGACGCCTTGGGGTCCGTCGCCGATTGCCTTTGATCCCAAACACACCGCGCCCGTGCAACTGAGCGAAGTGCAGATTCAGGAAGTGATTCAGGCGTTCGTGGCCTCGGCCAAGCGTGCCTTGACTGCGGGTTTCAAAGTCGTGGAAGTCCACGCAGCCCATGGTTACCTGCTGCATCAGTTCCTTTCGCCATTGAGCAACCAGCGCCAGGACAACTACGGTGGCTCGTTTGAAAACCGCATTCGTCTCACCCTCGAAGTCACCCAGGCGGTACGTGCCGTGTGGCCGCAAGAGCTGCCCTTGTTTGTGCGGGTGTCGGCAACCGACTGGGTGGAAGATGGCTGGAACCCTGACGAAACCGTTGAGCTGGCGCGTCGCTTGAAAGACCTGGGTGTCGATCTGATCGACGTCTCCTCCGGTGGCACTGCTGCCAATGCGGAAATTCCGGTCGGGCCCGGCTATCAGACCCGTTTCGCCGAGCGCGTGCGCAAGGAATCCGGTATGGCCACCGGGACGGTCGGCATGATCACCGAGCCCGCTCAGGCTGAACACATTTTGCGCACCGGCCAGGCCGATATCATTTTGCTGGCCCGGGAGCTGCTGCGCGATCCGTATTGGCCGCTGCACGCCGATGACGACCTGGGCGGGCGCAAAGCCACCTGGCCCGCGCAATACCAGCGTGCGACCCATCGTGATCAGCCGATCCATGAGTCTGATCTGCGCGATTGATCGAGCACTGAAGACCCATTCCAGTAGGAGCGGCTTTAACCGCGATCAGCGCCATGCCATGCGAGTCTGTTTCGGACGCGTCGGTGGTTCTGGTGCCCTCGCGGCTGAAGCCGCTCCTACGGCGCACCGGTGTGCCGGGTAGTACGCCTCGCAGGCACTTAATGCTTGAACATCACATGCCTGACCGTGGTGTAGTCCTCCAGGCCGTACATCGACATGTCTTTGCCATAACCCGAGAGTTTTTGCCCGCCATGGGGCATTTCGCTGACCAGCATGAAGTGCGTGTTCACCCAGGTGCAGCCGTATTGCAGGCGGGCAGCCAGGCGATGGGCGCGGCCGATGTCCTGGGTCCAGACCGAAGACGCCAGCCCGTAATCCGATTCGTTGGCCCACGCCAGCACCTGGGCTTCGTCGTCGAAGCGAGTCACTGAAACCACAGGCCCGAACACTTCGCGACGCACGATTTCGTCGTCCTGCTGAGCATCGGCAATCACCGTGGGTTCAAAGAAGAAGCCATTGCCTTCCACGGTTTTGCCACCCGTGATCAAGCGCATGTGTGATTGAGCCAGGGCGCGTTCAACAAATCCGGCCACCCGATCACGATGCTGGGCGCTGATCAATGGTCCCATTTCGGTATCCGGATCGCTCTGCAGGCCATATTTAATGGTGCTGACTGCTTCGCCCAGCCTGGCAACGAAGGCGTCGTAAATGTCTGTTTGTGCATAGATGCGACAAGCAGCGGTGCAGTCCTGACCGGCGTTATAGAAGCCAAAGGTTCGAATCCCTTCGACCGCGGCCTCAATGTCGGCGTCGTCGAAAATGATCACCGGGGCTTTACCGCCCAGCTCCATGTGCATGCGTTTCACGCTGTTGGCGGTGCTGGAAATGATGTGCGAGCCGGTGGCAATCGAGCCGGTAAGAGACACCATCCGCACCTTTGAATGGGTTACCAGGGCATTGCCCACGGTTGTCCCACGCCCGAACACCAGGTTCAGCACCCCGGCCGGAAAAATATCCGCTGCCAGCTCGACCAGGCGCAACGCGGTCAGCGGCGTCAGTTCCGAGGGCTTCAGGACCACGGTATTGCCTGCGGCCAGCGCTGGAGCGATCTTCCAGGCGACCATCATCAACGGATAATTCCACGGCGCAATCGAGGCGATCACGCCGATAGGGTCACGGCGGATCATCGAAGTGTGGCCGGGCAGGTATTCACCCGCCGCCGAGCCGCCCATGCAGCGGCTGGCCCCCGCGAAAAAACGGAATACATCGGCGATGGCCGGGATTTCATCATTCAGCGCGGCGCTGTAGGGCTTGCCGCAGTTGTCCGACTCCAGTCTGGCGAACGCTTCAGCGTCGGCTTCGATGGCGTCGGCCAGCTTCAGCAATAACAGCGAACGGTCCTTGGGTGCAGTGCGGGACCAGCCTTCGAACGCGTTATCGGCGGCGCGCACGGCGGCATCCACCTGCGCTTCGCTGGCTTCGTTGATTTCTGTCAGCACGCGACCCAGTGCCGGGTTGAATACAGCCTGCACCGGACCTTCGCCTTGGACTAAATGGCCATTGATCAACAGTTTGGTTTGCATGCTCTTCTCCTGATGAACTGCAGTTATTTTCCGCCACTTCCGGCCACGTTTTCAGCGCCGCGCGTCAGGTAGTAAGCACCGAGGATCGGCAACATCGTGACCAGCATCACCAGCATGGCAACCACGTTGGTGACCGGCACATCTCTGGGCCGGCTGAGCTGGTTGAGCAGCCAGATCGGTAGCGTGCGTTCGTGTCCGGCGGTAAAGGTAGTGACAATGATTTCATCGAACGACAAGGCAAACGCCAGCATGCCGCCAGCCAGCAGCGCCGAGCCGAGGTTGGGCAGGATGATGTAGCGAAACGTCTGCCAGCCGTCTGCACCCAGGTCCATCGAGGCTTCGATCAGGCTTTGCGAGGTGCGGCGCAGGCGGGCGATGACATTGTTGAAGACGATCACCACGCAAAACGTGGCATGGCCGACGATGATGGTGAACAGACCAGGTTCGATGCCCAGCGTCTTGAAAGCCGCCAGCAGCGCCAGGCCAGTGATAATGCCAGGCAGCGCGATAGGCAGGATCAGCACCAGCGAGATCACGTCTTTGCCGAAGAAAGCACGCCGATACAGCGCCAGCGAGGCCAGCGTGCCGAGAACCATGGCAATCAGCGTGGCGATCAGGGCGATCTTCAGCGACAGCTTGATCGCCTGCAGCACATCCGGTCGAGAGAAGGCCACGCTGAACCACTTCAGCGTAAGGCCCTGCGGCGGGAAGCTGAAGGCGGCGTCCTGGGTATTGAAGGCATACATGAAGATGATCAGGATCGGGAAATGCAGAAACACCAGCCCGGCCCAGGCGGCAATTTTCAGGCCGATGGGGGCTCGCTCTCTGGCTGGCACAGCATCTGGCGCAAGCTTAAAGCGCATCGAAGGCCCCCAGGCGTTTGACGATCGACAGGTAAATCGCGATCAGCACGATGGGCACCAAAGTGAACGCGGCGGCCATGGGCAAATTGCCGATGGCCCCTTGCTGGGCGTAAACCATGCTGCCGATGAAATACCCAGGCGGGCCAATCAGTTGCGGCACGATGAAATCCCCGAGGGTCAGGGAGAAGGTAAAGATCGATCCCGCAGCGATACCGGGAACCGACAGCGGCAGCACCACCTGCAGGAACGTCTGCCGTGGACGCGCTCCCAGATCGGCCGACGCGTGCAGCAACGATGGCGGCAAACGTTCCAGCGAGGCCTGGATCGGCAGGATCATGAATGGCAGCCAGATATAGACGAACACCAGAAAACGCCCCAGATAAGAGGTCGAGAGGGTGCTGCCGCCGATACCGGGAATGCCGAGGATGAATTGCAAGACCGGTTCCAGACCGAGTTGGTGCACAAACCACTGTGCCACACCGCCCTTGGCCAGCAGCAAGGTCCAGGCATACGCCTTGACGATATAGCTGGCCCACATCGGCAGCATCACCGCGATGTAGAAAAACGCCTTGGTTTTGCCCGTGGTATAGCGCGCCATGTAGTAAGCAATCGGGAATGCAATGATGCCGCTGACGACAGACACGGCAACGGCCATCACCAGCGTGCGTTTGATCACATCGAAGTTGGCAGGCTGGAACAGGGCGCGGAAATTGGCCAGGGTCAGCTCCGGGCTGACCGTCATGCTGAAGTCATCGAAGGTGTAGAAACCCTGCCACAACAGGGCGAGCAGCGAACCGAGATAGATCGCGCCGAACCAGATCAGCGGCGGGATCAACAGCATCGACAGGTACAGGTTCGGCCGGGTGTACAGCAGCGTGGAGATCCGCCGCATCGGCGAGCTACGCGCTTGCATGGCCGAGGCAGCGAGGCTCTGGCTCATGGCGCTTCGCTCGGCGGCGCATCCTGCAGCACCACCATGGCATGACGTGACCAGCGTGCGGCAAGGCGTTGTCCAGCGGCGTAGTGAGAGCTGTCGTTTTGCCAGTCGGTGTTGGGCTGACTGACGCTCAGACTTTGCCCGTTATCCAGCGTCAGTTCGTAGCGGGTCGCGCTGCCTTGATACTGGATGTCGTGCAGCAGGCCGCTGACTTGGACTTCATCGCTGCCCAGTGGGCCGTCGCCGAAGCGAATGTGTTCCGGGCGAATCGAAAACGGCTGCGGGCGGCCGCTCAACTGCCGGGCGAGATCGCCGTGCACCACGTTGGACGTGCCGACAAACTCGGCGACAAATCGGGTGGCAGGCTTCATGTACAGATTGCGCGGGGTGTCGATCTGTTCGATGCGGCCTTTATTGAAGACTGCTACCCGATCGGACATGGACAAGGCTTCGGTCTGGTCGTGAGTGACGAAGATAAAGGTGATGCCCAGTTGGCGCTGGAGCTTTTTCAGTTCGCCCTGCATTTGCTCACGCAGCTTGAGGTCCAGCGCGCCCAGCGGCTCATCCAGCAACAACACCCGTGGGCGATTGACCAGCGCCCGGGCCAGGGCCACGCGCTGGCGTTGCCCTCCGGACAGCTGCACTGGCTTGCGCTCGCCGTAGCCGCCCAGGGCGACCATCGCCAGGATCTCATCGGCGCGGGCGTAGCGTTCCTGTTTGCCAACGCCTTTGACTTTCAAGCCATAGGCGACGTTATCCCGGACGTTCATGTGCGGGAACAGCGCGTAATCCTGAAACACGGTGTTCACGTCGCGCTGGTAAGGCGGCAGGCCTGTGGCTTCTGTTCCGTGGATGTGGATCGTGCCCTCATTGGGTTGCTCGAAACCGGCGATCAGGCGCAGGCAGGTGGTCTTGCCCGATCCGGATGGCCCGAGCATTGAAAAGAACTCGCCGTCGTGGATCTCGATACACACCCGGTCAACGGCTTTCACCTCGCCAAATTGCCGGGACACGTGGGTGAACTGGACTGCAAGGGGCATGGTGGAGCTCCAATTGGCCATCGAACTTGTGGGAGCAAGCTTGCTTGCGAAGGCAATGTTTCAGGCACTGAAAATATGCCGACTGTACTGGCCTCTTCGCGAGCAAGCTCGCTCCCACAAGGCCCGGTGATTAACGCCCTCCCATGATCGCAATGTAATCCTGGGTCCACCGGCTATAGGGCACGAACTTGCCTCCTTCGGCTTGCGGGGTTTTCCAGAAGGCGATGTGGTCAAACTGATCAAAACCGTTGGTGGCGCAGCCTTGCGGGCCGAGCAGGTCGCTGGCCTTGCAGGCTTCCGGCACGGCGGGCAACGAGCCGAACCAGGCTGCGATGTCGCCCTGGACCTTGGGTTGCAGCGACCAGTTCATCCATTTATAGGCGCAGTTGGGATGCCTGGCCTCGGCGTGCAACATGGTGGTATCCGCCCAGCCGGTGGCACCTTCCTGAGGAATGGTCGAGGCCACGGGCTGCTTGTCGGCCTGCAGACCATTGACCATGTAGCCCCAGGAGCTGGACGCGGCGACGCCTTCGTTCTTCACGTCGCTCATCTGCACGGTCGCATCGTGCCAGTAACGGTGGATGAGCGGCTGTTGCTTGCGCAGCAGCTCAAGCACCGCAGCGTATTGAGTTTCGGTCAATTGATAGGGGTCAACGATGCCCAGGTCCGGCTTGGCGGATTTCAGGTACAGCGCGGCATCGGCCATGTAGATCGGGCCGTCGTACGCCTGGATCCGGCCTTTGTTGGGTTTGCCATCCGGCAGGTCCTGAGCTTCGAACACCACGCTCCAACTGATCGGCGGCACCTTGAACACCTCGGTGTTGTACATCAGCACATTCGGCCCCCACTGGTAGGGCGTGCCATAGGTCTGCCGATCCACCACGTACCAGGGGCCGCCAATCAGCCGTGGGTCAAGGTTGCGCCAGTTGGAAATCAGCTCAGGGTTGATCGGCTGCACGCGCTTGCCGGCGATCAGCCGCAACGAGGCATCGCCGGAAGCGGTCACCAGATCGTAGCCGCCCTTGGTCATCAGGCTGACCATTTCGTCGGAGGTGGCTGCGGTTTTGACGTTGACCTTGCAGCCGGTCTCCTGCTCGAAGCCGGTGACCCAGTCATAGGCTTTGTCGCTTTCGCCGCGTTCGATATAGCCGGGCCAGGCCACGATATCCAGCTGGCCTTCACCGTCGCCGACCATCTTGAGCGTTTCGGCCGCCTGCAGGCTGGCGCTGGCGAACAGGCTGGTAAGGATGGCGCTCAACAGTGTGGTTCTGTGTGCTGACATGAAAATCCCTCTTCTTTTTATCTAACGATGGTCGGGGGTCAAGGCAGTGATCAACAGCTGAAACGCAACAGCGCACATCGGCGAGGTGAATGTTTATTGGAGTCCGGACAATGTGCAGCAGCGCCGGGGTTGTTGCAACATCCAGAAGCACAACCAGCCGCCAGGCCGGACACACTTCGCCTTAATCTGCTGTCACAGAATTGTCTGACATAGTCTACGGAGACTTTCCATGAATACGCGTGGCTTACTCGATCAACTTCTGAAGTCCGGCCAGGACATGTTGCAAAACAAGGCGGGCGGATCGGCAGGTCGGTCGGGGGACAAGAAATCATCTGCAGCGGGCGGCCTGGCCGGTTTGCTGGGCGGCGCGAGCGGCGGCGGGCTGGGCAGCCTTCTGTCCGGCGCTGGCGGTGGTGCTCTGGCTTCCGGGGCCATGGGCCTGTTGATCGGCAACAAAGGCGCACGAAAAATGGGCGGCAAGGTGCTGACCTATGGCGGCCTGGCCGCGTTGGGCGTGCTGGCCTACAAGGCGTATGGCAACTGGCAGGCCAACCAGGCATCTGCGCCACGCACCGAGCCGCAGACCATCGACCGCCTGCCACCCGAGCAGGTCGAAATCCACAGCCAGGCAATCCTGCGTGCGTTGGTGGCGGCTGCCAAATCCGATGGGCATGTGGATGAGCGGGAGCGCGCCCTGATCGAGGGGGAATTCACCAAGATCACCGGGGATCAGGAATTGCAGCACTGGCTGCACGCCGAGTTGAACAAGCCGCTGGACCCGGTCGAGGTGGCCCGCGCCGCTACCACGCCGGAAATCGCTGCCGAGATGTACATTGCCAGTGTAATGCTGGTGGATGAAGAGCATTTCATGGAACGTGCCTATCTGGACGAGCTGGCCCGCCAACTCAAGCTTCCTCCCGCGTTGAAGGCGGAGCTGGAGATTCAGGTGCGTCAGGCGCAAGCGTAATTCGCGAGCAAGCTCGGCTCCTACAGAGATCACGGAATCCGTTGGAGCGAGGCTTGCCCGCGAATCAGTCGACGTGATTAATCAGATACACCGCGTCAGCGTTTTCGCGAGCAAGCTCGGCTCCTACAGAAATCACGGAATCCGTTGGAGCGAGGCTTGCCTGCGAATCAGTCGACGTGATTAATCAGATACACCGCGTCAGCGTTTTCGCGAGCAAGCTCGGCTCCTAC
>NZ_UWFA01000509.1 GCF_900601905.1 Pseudomonas viridiflava | reverse complement strand
GTCCATCACGATCAGCCGGTCCATGGCTGCAATCGTGGACAGCCGATGGGCGATAGCGATGACGGTCTTGCCTTGCATCATCTCATCAAGGCTTTCCTGAATCGCCACTTCGACTTCCGAATCCAGTGCGCTGGTCGCTTCGTCAAGCAGCAGGATCGGAGCATTCTTGAGCATCACCCGGGCAATCGCGATGCGCTGGCGTTGGCCGCCCTGGCACCCAACATCGCGGTGATGGGCGTTGCCCGATTGATCCCGGCGCTGGGGCTGCCGGTGTTCTGGGCATTGGCCAGTGAAACGGCGGTGGACATCGTCGGTCCGCAGTTCGCGGGTAGGGCGATTGCCCGGATCGGCTTCGGGATCGTCTGTGCCACGGTGTTCGGCATTCCTGTCGGTACGCTGATCTCCGATGCGTTCGGTTGGCGCACCGCATTTGCCGCCCTTTCGGTGCTGGCCTTTGCCAAAGCGCTGTTGCTG
>NZ_UWFA01000511.1 GCF_900601905.1 Pseudomonas viridiflava | reverse complement strand
GCCTCGATCATGCTCGGCAATGCGGGTGTGAAGATCACCCACGATTATGAAATCGTCGAACTGGGCTGACCTCCAGACATCCAACGATCATAAAAACGGCGCACACTCTGGCAGACGGCTTCGGACGTCTGCATAATGCGCCACTTTTTCAGGGCGCAGCGTGCATTGGTTATCTGCTGTCGCGCCCGAACGGACAACCAAAATCGCCAACGCGAAGAGGTGTTAACCGTCCTACGCAGCTGAGCCGGACTCATCTGACGGGCATGCTTGATCACGCGGCCGGCGCCGCACACATATAGAG
>NZ_UWFA01000513.1 GCF_900601905.1 Pseudomonas viridiflava | reverse complement strand
GTCCCAGGGATCATGCCCGCGACGATCTTTTCCTTGTCGCTTTTCTTCGACGATTTACCTACCGCGCCAATCAACAGGGTTTTGCGACCAGCAAGCATAACGTCAATTATTTGCGCGTGCATTGGACCATTCCAATGTCCGTTTCCAACGAGTGGAAGCAGGACAGCCGCATACTCGTTCGTGTACATATTTGCCGGCTCACCCTTTTCACGTGACGTGACCGTTGAACCACAAAGCACATCTTCAGGTTTCAATGTCAGAGCGGGTCGGTAGTGACCGGAACCGTACACAGTGAGGATTAGTGCCTTCCTTGTCAGTACGCC
>NZ_UWFA01000516.1 GCF_900601905.1 Pseudomonas viridiflava | reverse complement strand
AGGTAAAGCCTTTCTGATGCATCACTCTCACTCTCCAGAATAGAACCATGACAAGGCGCATCCTGCGCCCCGTATTGTGCAGCGGCGCCAGTGTACTCATCCCTGCGCGGTCAATCGCATACCAGAAGCACAATCTGACATTTTATCGGCCAACGCCAGCCTGCCTGTATCCGCCCGCTGGCTAAGCTGTAAATTCTTAATCTGCAAGTGCGAACGCGACATGAACGACACCTCGACGATCTACGCCTGGCAGGGCATCAACCGCAACGGCCGCAGAG
>NZ_UWFA01000523.1 GCF_900601905.1 Pseudomonas viridiflava | reverse complement strand
GGTAACGGGTGTGGAAAAACTCGTCGCCGGGCCACAGGCCCATCTGCTCGTACTCAGGCTTTTGCCAGCCGGTGACCAGGTTGATCCCGAAGCGCCCGTTGGAGATCGAATCGATGGTCGAGGCCATGCGCGCTGCGATGGCAGGCGGAATGGTCAAAGTGGCCACGGTGGCGAACAGCTGGATTTTGCTGGTCACTGCCGCCAGCCCCGCCATCAGCGTGAAAGACTCCAGGTTGTGCTCCCAGAACTCGGTCTTGCCGCCAAAGCCGCGCAGTTTGACCATCGATAACGCAAAGTCGAAACCGTAGTTTCCGGC
>NZ_UWFA01000517.1 GCF_900601905.1 Pseudomonas viridiflava | reverse complement strand
TACTGGCGTCATCGGCCGAGGATGCACGCCCGGCGAATGCCGTTCCCATGCCGCTGATACTCTGTTCGTTGAGTCCGAAGCCGCCCGCGCAAAGCTGGGTCGAAACCACGGCAAAGGTAAAGCCCAACGTGATTTTTTGCATGGATCTCGCTACTCGTGGCAGGTCACTGTTCGATAAGGGTCATCAGACGTGAAGACATGTACGCGCCGGAGCGTTTCAGGACCTGAAAAGCCGTAGGCATACGCGCGGCAGACAGGCCTGCATCGACTCAATGGGCAATCGAGGAGCCTATCAGCGAGTAAAAACGCGCTCTATAGTACAGGTGTACTA
>NZ_UWFA01000518.1 GCF_900601905.1 Pseudomonas viridiflava | reverse complement strand
ACGGTGCGGCTGACTCCGCTTTCGCGAATGATTACCTGCTCGGTGGGCAGCTTTTCGCCGCTCTGGATCTCGCCATCGCGAATCCTGCGCGCGAATTCGGCGACCAGTTGCTGGGTCAGGCTGGAACGGCGGCCTTTGGGGGAAGAGGAGTGTTCCATGGCAAGGTGATCGGTCCGTTTGGGGGGGCTGAGTATAACCGTACTCGGAACGTGTTTTGTGCGGGTATCGCAGCCTATACTCGCGTATCGGACAGAACTGAGGCTGCAATGTCGGACAACGCGCTTTCCCCGCAAAAAAACCATCGACGCCTGGCAGAAACCCTGGTTGACCGCTTTGCCCAGCGCATGCGTGACGGTGTGCTGGTG
>NZ_UWFA01000522.1 GCF_900601905.1 Pseudomonas viridiflava | reverse complement strand
GGCTTTCCGGTGGTGCGTTACCTGCTCGCCTGGGCCATTGTGACCTGGCTGTTGAGACTGGTGTTCAAGGGCATCGGCCGCCTTACACGGCCACGCCACGTTACGACCACGGGTACCCACCATGTCAGCAGCGTTGCGCCGTGGTACCTGCGCATTGGTGTTTTCGTTCTGGTCTTGCTGGTCATGGTCGTGTGCATCCGTGGCACCCTGCGTCAGGGCCCGCCGCTGCGCTGGGGTGATGCGTACACCACCGATTCCAATTTCGCCAACCAGTTGGGCCTCAATGGCACGTTGACCCTGATCACTGCGGCCAAGAGCCGTATGTCCGAAGATCACGATAACATCTGGAAAGCCACCCTGCCGCAGGCGGATGCGCAGCAGACTGTACGCGAT
>NZ_UWFA01000525.1 GCF_900601905.1 Pseudomonas viridiflava | reverse complement strand
AGTGCACCTGATTACGGCCGGCATGCTTGGCGCGATACAGCGCGCTGTCGGCCTGGGCGGCCAGACTCAGGCTGTCATCATGCAGCCCGAGGGAAACCACACCTGCACTGAACGTACAGAACAGATCGGCAGGCTGCGCCGGATAATGGATTTCCGCGAAACGATGGCGGATTTCCTCCAGCACCTGATGAGCGCTCTGGATATCCGTGTCCGGCATGACGATGGCAAATTCCTCGCCTCCGTAACGCCCGATGAAATCGGTCTTGCGCAACCTTTGCTTGAGAAACAGCGCCAGACTCTTGATCACCCGGTCACCCA
>NZ_UWFA01000526.1 GCF_900601905.1 Pseudomonas viridiflava | reverse complement strand
ATATCCGCCATGTCGTCGGCATGCTCCTCTTCCTGAGCAAGGATTTCTTCAAAGATGCGGCGGGTGGTCGGGTCGCTGTCGCCGATGTACTGAATGATCTCGCGATAGCTGTCGACCGCAATGCGCTCGGCGACCAGGTCTTCGTAGACCATTTCTTTGAGCGTGTTGCCTGCAACGTATTGCGCGTGAGAGTTCTTCGACAGCAGGTCCGGGTTGAATTCCGGCTCGCCGCCCAGTTGCACGATACGCTCGGCCAGCTTGTCGGCGTGCTCGGCCTCTTGGGTGGCGTGCTCCAGAAACTCTTCCGCAGCGACGCTGGCTCTCAGGCCGGACGCCATGTAGTAG
>NZ_UWFA01000544.1 GCF_900601905.1 Pseudomonas viridiflava | reverse complement strand
GCGATATTGGAAGAGGCTCTCAGGCACTCGGAAGGCAATGTTTCTGCTGCTGCCAGAAGTCTTAATCTGGATCGCGCGAATTTGACTCGGCTTGCAGATAGGCTTGGGGTGAGTAATGCCCGTGAGAAGTAGGCAGGTTGTTCTACCGGCAATCTCCCGGAACTGGTCACAGATCAGGGCACTGTCAGAAGGTTAAAGCCTTGGATCACGGCATTCACGGGCAATTATTTTCAGCATTCGGCGCCGTATGATTCCGCTGACCGGCCTGATCACATACCAGTAGGG
>NZ_UWFA01000527.1 GCF_900601905.1 Pseudomonas viridiflava | reverse complement strand
CAACAGGCGCGGCTCAAGGTTCAGCCAGGCCAGCCCTTGAGCCACCAGTAACGCCATACCCGCCAAAAGCAGCACGGTGCCTACTGCAAAACGAAACAACCGGACACTGCTGACAGCGAGTATCTCAGAACGCATAAACGGCCCTGGTTCGTGTTGGGAAAAATCAGGCCAGTGCGGCCTGATAACGTCGGGACACTTCGTCCCAGTTGACGACGTTGTAGAACGCATTGATGTATTCGGGACGACGGTTCTGGTAGCGCAGGTAATAGGCGTGCTCCACACATCGAGACCGAGAATCGGCGTATTGCCGCTCATCAACGGGCTGTCC
>NZ_UWFA01000528.1 GCF_900601905.1 Pseudomonas viridiflava | reverse complement strand
CCGCTGAAGTCACCGCCATGACCGGCGGCGTCGGCACCCCCGATCAGGTTCAGGCGCTGGCTGCTCTGGGCGATGAGCCTTTCGAGTTTCTGTGCCTGCCGTGGACCGACACCAGCACGCTGGATGCCTGGAAAGCGGCCATGGACGACAGCACCGGTCGCTGGAGTTGGGCGCGTCAACTGTACGGTCATGTCTACAGCGCCAAGCGTGGCACGGTCGGTACGTTGGTCGCCGCAGGTCAACTGCGCAACGATCAGCACATCACCATTCAAGGCGTGGAAACCGGTGTTCCGCAACCGGTCTGGCTGCAGGCCGCCGCACTGGCTGCGCGCACCGCAGT
>NZ_UWFA01000529.1 GCF_900601905.1 Pseudomonas viridiflava | reverse complement strand
CACAGGAACAGCGCCACGCCCCATGTGGTGCCGTGAGTCAGGAGCGGTTCCATGGCAAAACCCGACAGAATCGCCAGCACGCCACCGACCAGCAGGACCGGTTTGCGTCCGAAACGGTCGCTCGCCAGCGCTGCCAGCGGCGTGGCGGCTGCCATGAACAGAACGGCGAAGCACAGCAGCCCCAGGAAGGTTTCCCGCGTATAGCCCAGTGTCGAGACACCGTAGCTCAGGGAAAACACCGTCGAGATATAGAACAGCGCATAGCACACCACCATCGAAGCGGCGCCCAGCAGCATTGGCTTCCAGTGATCGCGGAAGGTTTCCACGATGGGCATTCTGACCCGCTCATGACGAGCCATGGCCTTGGCGAAAACCGGGGTCTCTTCCAGTTTCAGGCGTACATACAGCCCGACCATGACC
>NZ_UWFA01000532.1 GCF_900601905.1 Pseudomonas viridiflava | reverse complement strand
GCCATATGTTGGCATTGAT
This sequence comes from Pseudomonas viridiflava, assembly GCF_900601905.1. Taxonomy (GTDB): domain Bacteria; phylum Pseudomonadota; class Gammaproteobacteria; order Pseudomonadales; family Pseudomonadaceae; genus Aquipseudomonas. The sequence continues at coordinate 345 of NZ_UWFA01000532.1, read as the reverse complement.
TTTTTTGCATTTAAGAAGGCACAATGCCACTACTGATACTTGGTAGTGGAATGTAAAAATGGACTTATATAATCTAAATCTTTCAAAAAGTGCTCAGTTTTATAAAATAAAGAAAAAAATTAGCAAGACAAAAATTAATGAAATATTCAAGGAGCTATCAGAGGATCGCGTTGGAAATCCTTTGTTTAGAATAGCGAAAGAGGAGTTAAGGACGGCAACCGAGCAGGTGACTTGTTCGGCCATAGCCTTTAAAGAACTATCTGAGCCACCTTTTTTAGTTGGAACTGCCATTGAAGAGGAAAAGTACTGCTTTGTACTGATGGTTGAATATAACGACTGTGTAGC
>NZ_UWFA01000533.1 GCF_900601905.1 Pseudomonas viridiflava | reverse complement strand
GAATTGAGATGCGCGCACCGAAGATCACCCGCGCCAGTACATCGCGCGCCTGATCATCGGTGCCCAGCCAGTTGCTCGCCGAGGGCGGGCTGGGCGCCGGGGACGTCAGTTCGTAGTTGGGCGTATCGTCACTGAACGGGACCGGTGGAAACAGCATCCAGCCGTCGCCCTTGGTGATCAGTTGGCGCACGTAGTCGCTGCGATAATCCGGCTGGAAGGGCAGTTCGCCGCCAAATTGCTGCTCGGTGTAGCGTTTGAACACCGGAAAGTAGAGCGAGTGCTGATAACTGACCATCAGCGG
>NZ_UWFA01000535.1 GCF_900601905.1 Pseudomonas viridiflava | reverse complement strand
GTATTCGGACCAGCAGCAGGTTTTGCTGCTTGGCTCTGATGGAACCCGTATCTATCCACCCAAATCGGAAGTGCTGTACAGGGAACTGTTCAGCAGCACCCTGAAGGTCTGGGATCATATCGAGGGCACGCACCTTCATCTGCAGATCGCGACCCTTGAAGGCGAGCCGATTCGCCTGCCGTTGCTCAGCGCCACCAAAGTCACGCCGCGACAGGCCGATGAGCAGTTCGACCAGATCGTTCCGGTGTTGCCGTTCGTGGCATTGCCCGGTTCGAAAACGGTGGACGACCTGGGCACACCAGTGCTGGCCCGTGCGGGTTACGTGTACGTTTTTTATCAGGAGCAACTGTGGCGCGAGCTGGAGATTCAAGTCAGTGAAAC
>NZ_UWFA01000536.1 GCF_900601905.1 Pseudomonas viridiflava | reverse complement strand
CCCTCGAATACGGTGAAACCATTACCCACCACGGGGTAAAACTCAGCCTGCATCCGGCCGGGCATGTGTTGGGCTCAGCACAAGTGCGGCTGGAATATGAAGGCGAGGTCTGGGTCGCTTCCGGGGATTACAAAGTCGAACCGGACGGCACCTGCGCGGCGTTCGAGCCGGTGCGTTGCCACACGTTTATTACCGAATCGACCTTCGGCCTGCCGATCTATCGCTGGGCGCCGCAGTCGCAGATTTTCGAAGGCATCAACGAGTGGTGGCGCGGCAATGCGGCTCAGGGCAAGGCCAGCGTGTTGTTCGCGTATTCCTTCGGCAAGGCCCAGCGCATTCTGCACGGCATTGACTCGCAGATCGGGCCTATTCTGGTGCACGGTGC
>NZ_UWFA01000537.1 GCF_900601905.1 Pseudomonas viridiflava | reverse complement strand
CGCTGGCGCTGGCCAATGCCACGCCTTACGGCCTGGGCGCGTATTACTTCACCCAGGACCTGCGTCGTTCATGGCGCTTCGGCGAGGCGCTGGAGTTCGGCATGGTCGGCCTCAGCACCGGCATCATCTCGATGGAAGTCGCGCCGTTTGGCGGGGTCAAACAGTCGGGCCTCGGTCGCGAAGGCTCCAGCTACGGTCTGGATGAGTATCTGGAGGTGAAGGCGTTTCACGTCGGCGGGCTTTGAGGCGCGTCTGAATAAGTCTTCCGGCACAACGAAAAACGCCGCAGCGCTCAAAGAGCC
>NZ_UWFA01000538.1 GCF_900601905.1 Pseudomonas viridiflava | reverse complement strand
CATCGTCCACCAGTTGCGAGGCTCGCTTGCCGGAGGTCAGGATGTGATGGACGATCTGCTGCGCCTTGTCGTCCAGCGGACGGCGCAACAGCAATTCGGCACTGGAGTTGATGGCGATCAGCGGATTGCGCAGGTCATGCCCGAGCACGGCGATAAACTGTTCGCGCAACTCCGAGACTTCACGCTCGGCCAGCAGATCGGCCTGCACCTGCTGCATGTTGTCCTCGGCTTCAATCTGCAACGCCAGCAGCCGGGCGAATGACTCCATCATGGCCAGTATTGGTGTGCCGGTCAGAGTGGCGGGCTTGGGGTCCAGCGCGCAGATGGTGCCGAAGAACGAGCCGTCGGCAAGAAAGATCGGGACAGAGATGTAGCTTTCGAAGTTGTACAGGCGCGGTGTGTGGTGGGCGCAGAACTTCGCGTCTTCTGCCACGTGATCAATCACTACAGGC
>NZ_UWFA01000540.1 GCF_900601905.1 Pseudomonas viridiflava | reverse complement strand
ACATGGCCACGGCCACGCGTCTGACCTGGCTGATCGGCGTCATCACTGCCGTGCTGGCACTGGTGTTTGCCATTGTCGGTGCCAGCTTCGCCAGAGTCATCGTGCGTCCGATCCATAGTGTTTCCACTGGCCTTGAAGGCATTGCCGGTGGCGAAGGCGACCTGACCCAGAACCTCGCCGTGCGTGGCACCGACGAAACCGCGCAGCTGGCGGGCTTGTTCAACAAGTTCCTCACTGCAATTCGCAACCTGATCCAGCATATTGGTCAGGCTGCCGGGAAAATTCTCGAGGCATCGCACAGCTCCACCC
>NZ_UWFA01000541.1 GCF_900601905.1 Pseudomonas viridiflava | reverse complement strand
ACTTGGACAGTTCATAGCGTCCGGTCCGGGCGCGGGTCAGGTTCCTGAATGGCCCATTGGAGGCATAAGCAGAAATATTGCGTGCGTTTTTGAACAGTTGGCCACCGAATGCTCGAGCGCTCCTGAGCCGGGAGGGCACTGAGGACAGCCCTCGAACTGTTTTCGGCAAACCCAGTGCGAGCAGCATGACGCCATCAAATACAGGTGAGATGGTCGCTTCTTGCCAGTCGCCCTGAATCGCCTTCCGGATCCCGTTCGCGAGCGGGATGGTACCCAGT
>NZ_UWFA01000542.1 GCF_900601905.1 Pseudomonas viridiflava | reverse complement strand
ATGCTGGACAGCGCTTCGCGTCGTGTCAGTCCCATGGTCATTACTCCCTTGAAGGCTTCAGTCCGGCAGGCCGGGTGGGTTGATCAGCGACGTGTCGACGCGCTCCACATCCAACCCCCAACGCTGCAACATCTGTTCGTACTGGCCGCCGGCAATCGCACCCTCCAGTGCGGTATGAATGGGTTTGACCAGACCGTTGTCCATGCGTGTGGTCACGGCGATATCGGCTTGCAGTGGCCAGCCGCCATTGACCGTGCCCACACGTTTGATGCCTCCCGTAATGG
>NZ_UWFA01000547.1 GCF_900601905.1 Pseudomonas viridiflava | reverse complement strand
CTTCGAAGTCGCGCAGTTGTATGTGCAACCGGTGAAACCGGCCGTTGATCGTCCTGAGAAGGAACTCAAGGGCTTTACCAAGGTGTATCTGCAACCCGGCGAAAGCAAAACCGTCAGCATCCCGATCGATTCACGCTCCCTGGCCTACTATGTAGACAAGACTGCAAGCTGGGACGTGGACGCTGGCAAGTTCAAGATTCTCGTCGGTTCGGATTCGGAAAATCTGACCCTGAATCGCACCTTGACCACGCTGTTCCCGGAACACCTGACCACCCGCGACAGTAACCCGCTGCCACTGCCACTGCGCAAAGCC
>NZ_UWFA01000550.1 GCF_900601905.1 Pseudomonas viridiflava | reverse complement strand
GTCGGGGGCCGGGCACGATGCGATGGCGATGGCGGCGATCACCGATGTGGCGATGCTGTTCACGCGTTGCGGGAATGGTGGCATCAGCCATAACCCGCTGGAGACGATGACGGCCGATGATGCCGATATCGCGGCGCAGGTGTTGCTGGATTTTTTGCGGAGCTACGGTCCCACGTAGGGCGGATTAGGCGGAACGCCGTAATCGGCCATGGTTGCGCCGCCGACGTTGCATGCATGGCCGATTACGCTACGCTAATCCGCCCTACGTGGAACCGTGTTTTCCGGCTCGCGCGCATATCTTTGCGCCAGCACCGCGCACACCATCAATTGCAACTGATGGAACAACATCAACGG
>NZ_UWFA01000553.1 GCF_900601905.1 Pseudomonas viridiflava | reverse complement strand
CTTCCAAACAGCAGAACCGAGCGCTTTAACTGACGCCACGGCCCAGTGCTCGAGGCCAGATGTCTCGTTGCGGCGCTTGCTTACTCGGCCATGCGTGGGCGTGGCCGTGTAACCAATCTTAGAGCCGTCGTATGCGTCACCACGACGCTCGACCAGGCTAACCGTCGAACCCTCGCCGGTGTTTACGATCCGATCGACCTCGTCGACCATGATCAAGCCCGCAGAGTCAGCCGACAGACCCGAAGGAGAGCCAGCCCAAACAAAGCGCAATTTCGTGCCGGCTATCCACTTCACGAACGTCGAAGACCGCCGCGCGTCCAGCTTGGACGTTAGCGACTGACATTCGCCGATCATGTCGTCAAATTTCGGCACGACTGCATCTTTCAGAAGCGGCGCCGTCGGCGCGATGTACATGATCGGCGTAGGGTCCTCGTCGAGACGATGGCCAATGATGTTTTCCATCGTGACCGACTTGCCCATTTGCGTTGCCGTAATGAACGTTACGCGGTCGAAACATGGTTGCGCGAACGCCCAAGAAACAGGCCGCATGTACGGGTTTACATCCGGGTTAAAAGGACCGGGCCGGGGCGAGCTGGGAGGCATGATTCGCTTGTCGCGAGCCCACTCGTCAGCAGTCCTCGGAGGCGGCGCCTGCACCAGAGTCGACACGTAATGAATCGATTTGATCAACGTCCGCAGAGAGCTCACGTGATCGATGTTCGAGGCGGTCGGCTGTAGCCTTTCGAACACGCCGCGTTTCTTCAAATAGTCGAGCTCGGATAAGTGCAGGGTCATCGATAATCGCCAGATCGGCAGCACAACGGCTTGGCAGCGCATCGAGCTGCGTTGCGTAGATCGCTGCAATGC
>NZ_UWFA01000554.1 GCF_900601905.1 Pseudomonas viridiflava | reverse complement strand
GTCTATAGGGAAGTTAGGACTATCAATTTTAACGTTTTCCTCCCATTAAGCGATGGACGCACAGGCGTTGGCAGCTGCTATAGTTAACTTGTCAATTACAGCTTCGGCGGTTCTTGTTTGGACTCCTCTCTCAAGCATCGATACGCTGCTTTTGAGCTTCTCATATTCCTTGTTGAAATGCGTTCGGTAGGCTCGTACCAGTTCGACATCAGAGGTAGGTTGTGTACAGTAAGGACAGGCTAATCCATTGTCGAATTCCTGGCCTTCACTGATCCATCGTTCGATTGAAGGATTGCGCATATAGGTAATG
>NZ_UWFA01000556.1 GCF_900601905.1 Pseudomonas viridiflava | reverse complement strand
GCCGACTGGACCATGAAGCCAAGCCCGCTGGTCGCGGCGATGAGTTCTGCGGCGACCAGTGTCGACCAACCCACGCCCAGGCCGATGCGAATGCCGGTAAGAATGTCCGGTAACGCGCTGGGCACGATGACATGGCGAATCAGTTGCCAGCGCGTCGCCCCCAGCGATTGCGCAGCCCGCACCCGGGCAGGGTCCACGGTGCGCACTCCGGTGGCTGTGGCGATGGCAATCGGCGCGAAGATCGCCAGGTAGATCAACAGCACCTTGGAAAACTCGCCGATGCCGAACCAGATCACGAT
>NZ_UWFA01000558.1 GCF_900601905.1 Pseudomonas viridiflava | reverse complement strand
CTGGTGTCCCGTCCGCCTGCTTCTGCGCCGCGTCTCGGCGGGCTGTGCCTGATCCGTCGCCGCCGCGAACAGCACCGCCAGCCATGTACCGCAGACATCTGTATCAGCAGCATGGCCGACCTCGTTGCTCAGCATCAGCTGTCTTTACGGCGCTGATTTTGCTAGAAGGTAGGCACCGTGAATGGCAATACAAGAGGTAGGTAATGGAAGGCTTGGTCAAACTGGATCGGATTGATATCAATATCCTGGTAGAACTCCAGAAAGACGGGCGCATGACCAACGTCAGCCTGGC
>NZ_UWFA01000560.1 GCF_900601905.1 Pseudomonas viridiflava | reverse complement strand
TCTCGGTCTTGACCGCTTTACCGGTGACCGGATCGTGATAGATCTCGACCTTGCGCTTGTCCTTGTCGAAGCCGCAGATCTCGTAGCAGTTGCCGTCAGTCACCTTGAACTTGCTGATCTCGTAACCCTGAGCCTTGAGCTGCTCCTGGAATTTTGCCTGATCCTGCCACTGGGACTTTTCAGCCGTGGTGCATTGCGGACCTGCCAGCGCCAACGGGCTGGACAACAACAGGGGAATCAGCAGGACTTTACGCATGGCAAATACTCGCAGGCAGTTAAGGAGCGCTCACTGTGCGAAACGAGTCTTAGGAAAAGCTTAATGTGCAAC